>NZ_JACVAC010000009.1 GCF_014851685.1 Pseudomonas sp. PDM05 | reverse complement strand
GCAAGGGCAACAGCGTCGAGCGGTTTTCATGATCGGTCCACACCACCGAATCACCGGAAACCACCAGCCGGTGGGCCAGCGCATGACTCCAGCCAAACCCCAGCCCGCAGTCCATTTCCACGGCACTTGTGCGATACAGCCGCGTCCACTCGAACGACAACACCCCGTCCAGCACGCCGTCGGTGAGGGTCAGCAACTCTTCGCCGGTGACCATCGACACCGGGCAGCCATGGGTCGCGGTTTTATCCGCAGCCGCAGCGGCATCGCCGTTGGGGTTCTTGCCCGCAGCGGGCACATCATCGACAGGTTCCTGTCGCACCAACGTCGTGTGCTGCCTGGACTTGCTCCGCACCGCCGTCACCGGGTTGGAAACCAGCTCGGTCCCGGCCTTCAACTGCGCACTCGGCACCCCCGAAATCGGCGTCGCAGGACTGCCCAGCAACACCGGCTTGGCTGCCTCGACATGCGTATCCAGCTTCGATCCTGCCAATTGCTTGGCCAAAAACTCCAGCCACTGGCGCGCCCGGCCAGACTTGACATGCCCGAGTACCTGAACACCCAGGCGCACCACAACGCCCATCACACCGGCGACCCGGATCAGCAGCAGGGCGATGAGCACCTCGCTGGTGATTTCGCCCATCAGTTCGCTCATCTCTTGCGGCGGCAGCAGGCGCATCCAACTGACCATCGCCGACAGGTAGATGAACAGCAGTGGTTCATCGCTGAGCACCAGCAAACCCTTGGCAATGCGGTCTTGGCCCAGTGCCAGCAGGTCGTCGAGTTCAGTTTGGGAGAGGTATTGCAGCAGTTTTTCGCTGTTGGGCTTGAGGTCGGCCAATAGCTCATACAGCTGTGGGATGTTGTCCCATAGGTTGTAAAGCGCCTTGCCCATGCCAGTCAGAAACGCCGTTTCTTCCAGCCGGCGGCGTGCAAGCGGGCTGGCATCCGTGTAGTTCTTCCACTGGGCTTCGAATGTGTTGGTCCACGCTTCGCGCAGGCGCGCTTCCAGGTCGTGGATCACGTCCTGGTAGGACGCATACAGCGCCTTGAGATGATCCTTGGAAATATTGGGATAGAAACTGAGCCGATACTGCTGGTTGCGCTCACACTCGGTGATTTCGAGGATGCCGCTGGGGCCGATGGTCTTGTGAATCGGCTCGCCCAGTGGGCCGCCATTGGGATCAACGCGTTGCAGCATCACCGGCGTATTGCCGATGGGCACGAACCGTGTGCTCTGGAACAGGTGCACCAGGGTCAACGTGCCGTTGGCCTGGCATGTGGCGAGGGTGCTGCTGGGAATGATGGAGCGGTTGGCCGGCGCAACCAGCGCCACTTCATCACCGACCTTGAACACCTGCTCGACCTCCAGCGCCGAAAAGCTCCAGAAGCTTTCAGCCCAGTCGTCAAAGGTGTTCAGGCATTTGCGAAAATCGTGTAGGACGGCCTCGACATCGACCGTCTTCGCATCCATTGGGGTCAGGGCCAGCCTGCCAATGGCCGGGTTCATGAAACGGCCCTTACAACATGAAACTCCATCTGCAATCCCTCGCACTGTGAAATCAGGCGAGGGACTTTGCAGAGGATTTCAGGGCGGGGGAGTAGAGCTTATCCGGCGCTAGCGTGGGACGTTTCGACAACTGGCGTCTTCTGTCGCCCCAGCACCAGGCTGCACAGCGCTGGCAGGAACAACAGCGTCAACAGGGTACCCACCAGCACCCCGCCGATCAGCACGTAGGCCAGGGACGACCAGAACACCGACAACGTCAGCGGGATAAACGCCAATGCCGCCGCCAGCGCGGTGAGGATCACCGGCCGTGCACGGCGCACCGTGGCTTCGACAATCGCCTCGCGGATCGCCATACCGTGTTGCTGGTTCTGGCGAATCTGGTCGGTGAAGATCAACGTGTTACGCATCAAGATCCCGCCAATCCCGATCAGCCCCAGAATCGCGTTGAACCCGAACGGCTGGTTGAACAGCAACAAGGTCGGCACCGCGCCAATCAAGCCCAGCGGTGCGGTGGCGAAGACCATGAACATCACGCCGAACGAGCGCACCTGGAACATGATCACGGTGAGGGTCAGCAGGATCATGATCGGGAAGAGTGCGGCCAGGGCGACGTTGGCCTTGGCGCTTTCTTCCACCGGGCCACCGATGTCGATGTGGTAACCAGCAGGCAATTGGGCGATCAACGGTTGCAGGTCTTTGTAAACGGCCATTTCCACGTCGGGCGGTTGTACGCCGTCAATGATGTCGGCGCGAACTTCGACAGTGGTGATGCGGTTGCGGCGTTTGAGGATCGGCTCTTCCATCACCGCCTGGAAATGCCCGACCTGGGCCAGCGGCACGGCGGTGCCGGCGCTGTTGGTGAGCGTCATGTTGCTGAGGTTGCCAAGGTTTTCGCGCTGGCTGCCTTGGGCGCGGGCAACCACGGACACGGTGCGGTTGCCTTCGCGCACTTCGGTGATCGGGTTGCCGCTGAGCAGGGCGTTGAGCTGGGACTTGACCTCGTTGGGGGTGAAACCCAGCAGGCGCAGACGGTCTTGATCGAGCACCAGGCGGTAGCCACTGCTGCGCTCGCCCCAATCGAGGAAGGCGTCTTTAGTCAGTTTGTTGGTCGCGACGACTTTGCGCACGTCTTCGGACACGCTGCGCAGTACCTCCACGTTGGGACCGGAAACACGAAACACCACCGGGAACGGCACCGGCGGGCCAAACAGCAATTGCGTCACGCGAACGCGGGCGGAAGGGAATTCGCCCGCCGCAATTCGCTCGCGCATGCGTAGCTTCAAAGCATCGCGCGCGTGGGAATCCGCCGTCTGTACGATCAACTTGGCAAATGCCGCGTCAGGCAATTCCGGGTTCAGTGACAGAAAGAACCTTGGCGCACCGCCGCCCACGTAGGTGTCGACCAAGCGGGTTTGCGGTTCTTGCAACAGGGCTTTTTCCAGCTGCGCGGCCACCGCTTCGGTGCTTTTGAATGCGCTGCCGGGCGGCATGTACACCTCCAGGATCAGTTCGGAGCGGTCGGAGTTGGGGAAGAACTGTTTTTTCACCGCGCCCATGCCCAGCCCGCACAACACAAAGGCCGTCACCACCAAACCAGTGACCAGCCAGCGATGTCGTACGCAGCGCTCGACCAAATCGCGCAGCCGCTGGTAATAACGTCCGGCATAAATGGCGTCGTGCCCGCCGGGTACCGGTGTGATGTTCGGCAGCAGTTTCACGCCCAGATAGGGGGTGAACACCACCGCCACCAGCCAGGATGAAATCAATGCAAAACCGACGATCCAGAAGATGTTGCCGGCGTATTCCCCGGCGCCGGAGCGGGCAAAACCCACGGGCAGAAAGCCGATGATCGTCACCAATGTACCGGTCAACATCGGCGCGGCGGTGGAGCTCCAGGCAAAGGTTGCGGCGTGGATCCGGTCGAAGCCCTCTTCGAGTTTCACCACCATCATTTCGATGGCGATGATCGCGTCGTCCACCAGCAGGCCCAGGGAAATGATCAGCGCGCCAAGGGTGATGCGATCAAATTCGCGGCCGGTGAGCAGCATGATCACAAACACCACCGACAGGGTCAGCGGCACCGCGGCGGCCACCACCAGACCCACGCGAAAGCCCAGCGCCAGCAGGCTGATCAGCATCACCACGGCCAGGGCGACGAAGAATTTCAGCATGAATTCGTTGACCGCCAGGCTGATGTTTTTTGCCTGGTCGGAGACTTTCGCGAAGTTGACGCCCAAGGGCAGGTCTGCCTGGATTCTGGCTTCCTGGGCCTTGAGGCTCTTGTCCAGTTCCAGGCCGTTCCAGTGTTTTTCCATGATCACGCCGAGCATCAGCGCTGGGTCGCCCTGGTGGCGGATGCGGTAGCTGGGCGGGTCTTCGTAGCCGCGGCTGACGGTGGCCACATCGGCGATGCGCAGCACGCGGCCGTTGACTTCCAGCGGCACGTTTTCGATCAGCGCCAGGCTGTCGAAGGCGCCGTCGATACGGATGTAGGCCCGCGCACCGGCGGTCTCGACAAACCCCGACGGCGCCACGGCGTTTTGCGCGGCCAGTGCGGTAAAAATCTGATCCGGTTTGATGCCCAGGGTTGCCAGGCGCTCGTAGGAAAACTCGACAAATACCCGCTGCGCTTGTTCGCCGAGAATATTGACCTTCTTCACCCCCGGCAGATTGAGCAAACCCTGGCGCAGTTCTTCAGCCATTTGCACCTGTTGCCGGTGAGGCAGGTGTTCGGCTTCCAGTGCGTACAAGGCGAAGTACACGTCGGAATATTCGTCGTTGAACAACGGGCCGATCACGCCCTTGGGCAGCTTCGCGGCTTCGTCGCTGAGCTTTTTGCGGGTTTGGTAGAAGAGGTCCTGGATCTCGCCGGGGCGGGTGGACTCTTTGAAGGTCATGCGCATTGACACAAAGCCCGGCTGGGCGATGGTCTCGACGCGGTCGTAGTAGTCGAGTTCCTGCAGGCGTTTTTCCAGGCGGTCGGCGACTTGTTCCTGCATTTCCGCGGCAGTGGCGCCCGGCCAGGCGGCGGTGATGGTCATGACCTTGACGGTAAACGATGGGTCTTCGGCGCGACCCAGTTTGCCGAACGAGAAGATCCCCGCGGCCAGAATCGCCAGGATCAGGAACAGCGTGACGGCCCGGTGTTTGACCGCCAGTTCGGAGAGGTTGATGCCGCGCATGCTCAGTGGTCCCTTTTGCGGTTGAGGGCCAGTGCCTGGGCGGGTAGCAGGCGCACCGCATCACCGCTGTGCAGCAGGTGGGCGCCGAGGGCGACGATGAGTTGGCCGGGGGCCACGCCACTGTCGAGCAGGGCGTCTTCCTGGCCGAGACTGACAACGTTGACCGGGGCGAAGCTGACGCTGTCGTCCGCGCCGATCAGCCACACGCCGGTGCCTTGCCCGGCGTCGTGCAAGGCGCCGATGGGCACGCGGGTTTGCACGGCCTGGTCGTTGCCTTGCAGGCGCAGAGTGATCGTCGAGCCGAGGGCGAAACGATCGACGGTGCCATGCAGCACGTAGCGGGCGCGGTAGGTGCGGGTGGCCGGGTCGGCACTCGCGGACAGCTCGCGCAGGGTGGCGGTGACCGCCTGGTCCGGCGCGCCGAAGGGGAACGCCAGGGCGCGCTGGGAGGCTTGGTCACGCCTGTTTTCCGGCAGGTTGACGATGGCTTCACGGGCGCCGTCATGGGCCAGGCGTGCGACGATCTGACCTTCGGCGACCACTTGGCCGCGGTCGACCCGCACGTCGGTGAGGATGCCGTCGCCATCGGCCTTGAGCACGGAGTAGGTGCGGCGGTTCTCGATCTGGCTGGCGTCGGATTGGGCCGACGCCAACTCGGCTTCGGCGACGCGCAGGTTGGTCGCCGCTTGGTCGAAGATCTGCCGCGACACCGCGCCAGTGGTGGCCAGGCGCTGGTAGCGGTTGGCATCGTCACGGCGTTGGCGCAGTTGGGCCTGGGCGGCGTTGACGCGGTTCCTGGCCGAGCGCAGGGCCAGTTCGAAGTCGCCGATGTCCAGCACCAGCAGGGTGTCGCCACGGGACACGTGTTGGCCGGGATCGACTTTGCGCTCGATGACCTTGCCGCTGACCCGGAAGCCCAGGTCGCTTTCCGTCCGCGCGGCGACCACGCCGGTGTAGGCGCTTTGCTGAGTGCTGGCGGCTTCGACTTGGGCCGCGAGCACCGGACGGGGCTGGGGAACTTGGGCGGCAGTGTCGGCCTGGCTGTTGCAGCCGCTGAGCACGATCAGCAGGGCCAGGGCGGTGAGAGGGCGCAGGGGAGGAGAGTTCATGGCGGGCTCCGGGGGATTATCGCTGTAAATTACGGCCGTAATATTTCGACAAATATTATGCTCGAAATATTAATTGGTCCAGTCCTCTGTGAGAGTGGGGTTATCGTTCTGTCAGTAGGACAGTAAAGGTTGTTTTTGCCGTCTAGCGCTCAATTGCTACCGGATTTAAGGTGTATCCACTTTGGAGGAACACCATGAAAAAACTCATCGGCATCTACACCAGTCCACGCGGCCATTGGGTCGGCGACGGTTTTCCGGTGCGCACGCTGTTTTCCTACGACAACCTGGGCAAACACATCAGCCCATTCCTGTTACTGGACCACGCTGGCCCGGTGGATTTCACCCCGACCACTGAGCGTCGCGGCGTAGGCCAACACCCCCATCGCGGCTTCGAAACCGTGACCATCGTCTACGACGGCGAAGTCGAACACCGCGACTCCACCGGCGCTGGCGGCATCATCGGCCCGGGCGATGTGCAATGGATGACGGCCGCCAAAGGCATCATCCACGAAGAATTCCACTCCGAAGCCTTCGCCCGTAAAGGCGGCGCGCTGGAGATGGTGCAACTGTGGGTCAACTTGCCCGCCAAGGACAAAATGGCCGACGCGGGTTACCAGACCATCGTCGACATGGATATTCCGCTACTGCCATTGGCGGATGACGCCGGGCAACTGCGCTTGATCGCCGGGGAATTCGCCGGGGCCAAAGGCCCGGCGCGGACCTTTACGCCGATTGATGTGTGGGACTTGCGCCTCAATGCAGGTAAACCAGTGACCCTGGACCTGCACGTCGGGCGTAACAGCGCGCTGGTGATCCTGCGCGGTACGGTGCTGGTCAACGGCGAAAACGTCGCACGCCAGGGGCAGTTGGTATTGTTTGAGCGCGATGGCCGCCAAATCAGCCTGGAGGCCAATGACGATGCCAAGGTGTTACTGCTCAGTGGAGAACCGATTGACGAACCGATCGTGGGGCATGGCCCGTTTGTGATGAATACTGAGCAGGAAATTCATCAGGCGTTTGAGGATTTCCACTCGGGTCGGTTTGGGCGGATGTAGGGCTGATAACCTATCGCATAGCTGTTGTGGGCAAGTCCATGCTAAAAGGGCAGCCCCTTAATCAGCGTTCAAAAGTTATGCGATGTTGAAACGATCGGATGAGAACTCTGATAGAGAAAGACAGGGTTGTTGGCCGACAGCCATGTTGGCCAACGCATCACCGATTGATGGTGCGAATTTATATCCATGTCCTGAGCAGGCAGACGCGAAATAAGTTGCCGTCAGTGTTTTAGAGTTTCCGATCAGAAAAGACTCATCCTGGCTCATTGTATAGAAGCAGTTCTTTGCTTGTGCTGGCAAATGCTCAAGTTTCGGGAATAGGGTTTTAACAACATCGGAGATCTCGGCTATATACTGCTGCTGGACTGGAACATTCTTCCAGTCAGGAATGGCTGGGTCTTGTTGTCGATTGTGAAAGCCGATTTTTACACCGGGCTCATTACTGATGATAGAAGGGACACCGTAGAGAATAGCTCCGTCGTTACGTTCATAGAGGAAGACAGGGAAGTGTTCTTTAGAGAATAGCTTCTCAAAGCCCATGTTTGGCTTGAACCAATAAACCGGAATTCGACGTGGTTCAATGCGATTGTTGAGCTCCGGCAGAAAGTTGTTGTTGATCCATGGTCCCGTAGTTAAAATTATCGATTTTGCATGATGTGTGCGTCCGTTTTTTGTTGTTACTCGTATGCCGGCATCATGATTTTCGATTTTTACGACGCTGTCACCAAATTCAATCATCGCGCCCTGTCTTACGGCTTCGTTCAACATCCCCAGTCTAGCGTCGCTAGCTGAAATCGCATACGCACCCGGTTCGTATACCACGCGGATGTTATTCCGAAAAGCAAATGCAGGTAAGCGCGCCCTAGCTGTTGATGATGTCCAAATCTCGTGCTCAATATTTCCTTGAATTGCAGTTTTTATACTTCCGGCCACGACGCTGCTAGAGGTCGGGCCAATGAAAACTCCTCCTGTATCAAATAGAATTTGGTGCCCTATCTGCTTTTCTAGTTCGTGCCAAAGCAAGTTGGCATGATTAAGTAGCGGGAGGTATTTTTCGCCCTCCCAGTAAGCGCGTCGGAAGATTCTTGACCCCCCTTGTGAGGAACCGTAACGATGTGTGGGGCCAGAAGCGTCAATGCCTAGAACGCTAGTGCATTTTGGCGCGGCTCTCCACAGAGTGGCTGCGCCCATTATTCCAAGTCCCACAACGATTAAATCAAGCATGTGTTTCACGTGCGGCTCCTCTTTTTTGGTTGTCGGGAGGCTATTGTGTCGTATGTGATAAGTGCCCCGAGAATAATTATTGTCGTGATTAGAGTAATCAGGGAGGTTGTCGGCATGTTTTGTTTTTCGGAAGTGAGTGATATCGTTATGAGTGTAAGTGGTAGTGTGAGTTGCAGAGCGCCAGTGAGTGAAAGTGGTATTTTTCCAGTGGCGTAAGAAAACATGAATAGGGGAACTGTGGAAACAGCGCCAGCCAGCCAGATTATATTTGATGACTGTGGGGGGAGTTCGTGGGGGTATGGAATAGTAAGATTGAAAAGTAAAAAAGCTGGCGGTAAGCAGAGTGTTAAAAGCACGGTTTCAATAAATAATCCATTTGCAGCGGTTAGTGGGGTGGATTTTTTTGTGTATGTATAAAGTCCCCATGTTATGGCTATCAATAGGTAGGTCGAGTGGTTTGTATTTTCTGTTAGTGAAATAAACAGTGCGATGCAGCCAAGTGTGGTCAGGAGGGATGCTGTTTTTTGTGTGCTGATCGGCTCTTGATAAATTACGATGCCTAGTGCGATTGAAATGAAAGGAGCCAGTAAATAGCCAAGCCCCGTTTCCAGAATATATCCATTGATAGATGACCAGATAAATGTGGCCCAGTTTGCGGCAATGAAGAGTGACGCAAAGAAATGTCGAAGAACTGTTCTTGGCCTCAAGATCTTTAGCGGGTGAGGGGGGCGAAAAACTAAAATACAAATACTGAGGATAAATGCGGAGAGTATTATTCTGTAAGCGACTAAAGTTGTGGGGGTTACGTCGCCAAGCGCTCGCCAGTAAAGTGATGATGATCCTAGGATGAGGTTTGCGAGCACCGATAGAGTGATCGGTAGTACTTGACGATTAATGTTTTCTTGTGGCGAGTTCATGATGGGTGTTTCGGGTTATGAGTAAATTGAATGATTTCATATGACCAAAAGATATTTCCGTTGTTGTCAATGGAATACGCGGCCTTGTTTTGCCTTTCCCAGTTTTCGAATTCTTTTTTCAAGTGTTCACTTAGTGTTTGCCACTGATTCGAGTAGTGGTTAAGTGGGAGTGTGTGGCGCTCAACAAGTTTGTGCAGTAGCGGCGGGTTGTTGTTATGTCTGCGGTTGTATCGTTCTAATACATCACGGATCCCCATCAGCGAGTTGAGACCGACGATCGCTGTTCCCGTAGGCTCTAGATGTCTCGGGAGATCTTCAAGGAAACGCATGATGACCGCGTCACCGTAGAACATCGCGTGGATCGGCAATTGTGCGGTCTGATTTTTTGTTTCCAACCGTTGAACGAGTGAGCGGGAGGGCGTTCGCCAGCCGGGGGGGTTGAATACGATCGTTTGGTATTGTCTTTCAGGGAGGTTGGCGAAAAGGTCGCTTGCAAAAAAAGATATTTTACTGTCCTTGAAGTTTAAATGTTCGTTGATTTTTGCCTGTTCAATTGATCTCGCGGAAATGTCGCTGGCCGTGATGTCTTTATTGCCAAGTTGGCGTACCAATAACGCATGAACACCGCTCCCCGTACCCATATCCAAAAAACTGCTATTGAGTGCTCCAGAGCTCAATGACTGCACCAGGTAATGGCCCAGTCTGACACCTGCCAAACTTACTTTGAAAACGTCGGGGGTATCAGTCAGTATCAAACTTTGACCTAGGCCGAAGTATAATTTATATGTGCTTTTCAATGTGCTCGGGGGTTCGTGGGTTAGGTGGTAGCTCGCTAGTCCGTGATCAATCAATCCTTGCATTTTCAGTCTCCTCGGCCTAGTGCTGTTGAGCGCTCTCTAGCCTGTTTTAACCCGCAGACAATAATTTCTCGAAGTTTCTGATGGTTAAAGAAATTTATCGCCTGTATTGTTGTTCCTTCAGGTGTTGTGACTTTTTCACAAAGTGTCATTGGTGGTGATTGATTGGCTTCAAGAAGAGATGTAGTTCCCCGCAGTGACTGAATTGCCATGGAAGTACCTTGTTCTTTATTGAATCCGGCAAAAACAGCATACTCAATAAGGGCCGCCGCAAAATAGGAAATATATGCAGGGCCTCCGCCAATCAAAGCCGTCGCGGAGTCAATGAGTGCTTCGTCCTTTATCATCATGACTTTCCCTAGGCTTGAAAAAATCACCTCGGCCAGCCGGATGGTTTTCTCTGTTGCTTCAGGGGCGAACGTCAGTGCGGTCAAGCCTTGGTTGATGGCGCATGCGAGGTTCGGAATGGCTCTGCAGACTTGTACTGTATTGAGCTGGGCCGCGAGCTCGGGCGTGGATATGCCGGCCATGACTGATATTATTGCACCGTCAATTTTCTCAAGCTTCGATATTTTTTTTGAAAGCGCTTTGAACGATTGAGGCGCAATTGCGAGGATTATACAATCTGACTTTAGAAGTTTTGGCAGGTCTTCTACTGTATTGACACCCATTTTAGTCATTTCATCCCTGCGTGCAGCATCAGGGTCAATAGTCGTTATCGATATGTCAAGGCTTGAACGTTTCAAACCAAGTGCAATGGCGCTTCCCATATGGCCCGCGCCTATAATTGTGACCTCAATTGTTGTCTTGGTCATCATGAGTTCTCTGTTTGTCTGATGGGTATTGCTCTCCTGTATGTTTTCAAATTCATCCAAAGTTTGACTGGCATCAAACCTTGAGCTTCCTAAAGATGTGTAGTCCATTTCTGGTGTAATTAATTTTTGGCAACGGATACGGCTATAACTATTTGCTGAATGGTTTGGGTAGGTTTGCGAGAGTGAAGCAAATTTCAGAACTTTCCGAAAGATCGCTCCTATATCTAATCTGAGACCTTTTATAAGTCGCTCATGTGCTTGCAGCCTTGAGTGTCCAATGATCGGACGGCTAAGTCGGTACGTCGCACCCTAGCCCCACATTTTTCCCCGCGCTATACCCCACATCTCGATTTCATGCGATCTTCTCGCCATTCGCCCTGGAGTCGCCTGGATGCCCTCATTTATCTCCGATCACCCCATGCTCTGTGCCCTGGGGCTGATCTTTATCGACATCGCCGTCTGGCGTCTTATCTCCGCCGACCTCGCCAACTGGAAGCTCGCCGCGCGGCTGGTGATTTTTGCGGTGTTCAGCGCCGTGCTGTTCAACGATGGCATGAACCCCATGCTGGTTGCGCCCTACGCCGACAACACCGCACTGCACATGGCCGCGACGGCCTTGCAGATCGGCTGGTGGCTGTTTGCGGCGCGTACGCTGACGGTGTTGCTCGGCGCGTTGATGATGCAGCGGGTCGGTCACACCGGGCGGTTGTTGCAGGATTTGCTCGGTGCGGTGATTTTCCTGATCGCGATCATCGCCGCCCTGGCCTACGTGCTCGACCTGCCGGTCAAGGGCGTGCTGGCCACCTCGGGTGCAGTGGCGATCATTGTCGGCCTGGCGCTGCAAAGTACTTTGAGCGACGTGTTTTCCGGGATCGTGCTCAATACCACCAAGCCTTACCAGCTGGATGACTGGATCTCCATCGACGGCACCGAGGGCCGTGTCACCGACATCGACTGGCGTGCCACGCGGCTGCAAACCTCCCAGGGCAGCCTGGCGGTGATCCCCAATTCCCTGGCGGCCAAGGCCAAGATCATCAACTTTTCGCGCCCGGCGGATATGTTCGGCCTGGCGGTCAGCCTGCAAGTCAGCCCCCATGCACGTCCGCAAACGGTGATCGAGGCCCTGGAGCGGGCGATGCAAGGCTGCCGGCCGTTGCTGGCGAATCCGGCGCCCAGCGTGGCGTTCAAAACCAGCGGCAGCGCGGGCGTGGAGTATGAAATCAGCGGCTTTGTGCCGGCCATGAGCCTCAAGCGCGAGGTACGCAACCAGCTTTACGACCTGGCTTTCCGTCACCTGCAATCGGCGGGTGTGAGCCTGTTGTCCGCCACCGAAAGCAGCACGCCAGCCACTGCATCGGCGGCGCGGGCGCTGTTGGAGCGTTCGTCGATTTTCTCGACCCTGCGCCAGGAAGAAAAAGACACCTTCAGCCAGAACATGACTCTGCACACCTATCGCACCGGCGAAATGATTCTGGCGGCAGGAGAGGTCAGTGATCATCTGTTCATCATCGAGTCCGGCGTGGTCTCGGTGATGTTGACCAAGGGGGGGCACAAGTTCGAAGCCGGGCGCATGGGGCCGGGCGAGGCGATTGGCGAGGCGGGAATCCTGTCGGATCAGGCGGCGCTGGCGGACTTTTCGGCGAAGACCTTCTGCACCCTGTACCGCATCGAGAAGGAATACCTCAAGCCGTGCCTGGATGCGCGCCATGACATCAGCGAGGCGATGAAAGCGCTGTTGGATTTCCGCCTGCACGCGGCGCAGGCCCTGACCCAGGAAACGCCCGTGGTGCCGGTGAAGAAGGGCTTCTTGCAGTGGCTGAAAAAGCGCGGGCTCTAGGCCCGCGCTCGCGTTCGATCAGAAGTTCACCGTGGCACTCAGGCGCGCGGTCAATGGCGCGCCCTGGAACAGGTAGTCATCGCCCAGGTATTCGCCTGCGTCGCGCCAGTAGCGCTTGTCGAACAGGTTGTCGACGCTCAGGCGCAGCACCGTCTCATAGCCGTCCACCTTGGTGGTGTAGCGGCTGCCTACATTGACCACTGCGTAATCCCCGACTTCCACGCTGCCGTCACGGTTGGCGGCCTTCTTCGCGCTGTATTGCACACCGCCAAGCACCGCCAGGCCGTTGACCCACGGCAGCGCGTAGTCGGCGTACAGGCTGGCGCGCAGTTTGGGCACATTGATTGCCTGGTGGCCTTCGTATTGCGCGGTGCCGCTGCCGGTGACCCGTGCACGTATCGCCGCCACGCTGCTGGAAATCTGCAGGCGTTCGGTGGCCCAGCCATTGGCCGACAGTTCCAGCCCGGTATTTTTCTGCTCGCCTTGTTGCACGTAGTTGAACGCGCCGGTGCCGTCCGGCTTGGCGTACTGGTAGGCCTGGCGGGTCTGGAACACGGCGGCGGCGAAGCTGATGCGGCGCCAGTCGTATTTCACCCCGGCTTCGAGCTGGCGTGAGGTGGTGGGGGCCAGGGTTTCGCCGTCGTTGGTGGTGGTCCAAGGCGCTTCACCGCCCAGGGACAGGCCCTTGCTATAGCTGGTGTACAACGACAGGTTTTCCACTGGTTTGTAGATCAACGATGCCTGGGGCAGGAATTCGTATGTCTGGGTGTGGCGTTGCTGGTTGCCGAACTCATCAAACGCCTTTTCATCCAGGCGCACTTCGCGGCCTCCGAGGATGGTTTGCCATTGCTCGTTCAGGCGAATGCGGTCGGTGACGAACAGGCCGTACTGGCGGCTGTCGAGGCGTCGGTGCTTGTCGTTCAGCTGTACGTCGGTGGGGGTGAAGGTCGGGGCATCCACATTGATGTTGGAGCTGCCGATGTATTCGTTCACTGACTTGCGCTTGTCGATCACCCGGCGAAAGGCGCTGGTGCCGAAGGTCAGTTCATGGCCCAGGCTGCCGGTGTCGAACAGCCCGGTCATGGCCGCCTGCACTTCGTCGTCACGACGGGTGTCGTCGGGGCTGCGGTAGTCGTAGACGTCGTAGTCGCCGGTGGGGCCGAAGGTTGCGGTGCCGCAATCGGTCACGTAGAAGCAGCCGTAGGCAAACGAGCTGTAATCGTCAATCACCACCTTGCTGCGCGCCGCGCTGACGTTGCCTTTCCACTGATCACTGAAGCGGTACTCGAACTTGCCGTTGAGGTTCAGCGAATCGATCCCCACCGGCTTCGAGCCACTCTGGTGCCCCAGCAGCTTTTTCGGCGAGGCGTCGTTCGGCACTTGAGTGCCACCGAGCAACTGGTAGCCCGGCACCGAGCGCTGTTGCTTGTTCTGGTATTCGGCATCCAGTTGCAGCACGGCGTCGGGGCTGATGTTCCAGTCGAAGGCCAGGGACAGGAAATCGCGCTGGCCATTGGCGTGTTCCACATAGGAATGCAGGTCTTCATGGGCGACGTTGGCACGCAGGCCGAATTGCTTGTCGCTGCCAAACCAGCCGCCGACGTCGGTGGCGATGTAGCCGCTGCCGCGATCATCGGTGGACACCGTCACCGAACGCACATCTTCCGGGCGCTTGGTCACGTAGTTGATCACGCCGCTGGGCTCGGAAATGCCGCTCTGCAAACCGGCCAGGCCCTTGAGCACCTCGACCTGCTGCTTGTTTTCCAGGGCAACGTTCTGCTCGCCGGTGATGGTGCGCCCGTTGATCTTGTAGCTGCTCGCTGCGTTCAGCGAGAAGCCGCGCACCACAAAGTTTTCGTAGTAGCCGATGGGGGCGTAGCTGTCGCCCACCGACGCGTCGTTGCGCAACACCTCACTGAGCAGGCGTGCTTGCTGGTCCTTGATCAACTGCGCGTTGATCACCGCGATCGACGCCGGCGTATCGAGCAGAGCGGCTTCGCTGAAGCCGCTGACCGACGCGGTTTCACTGCGATAGCCGGTTTCATCCTGGCCCAGAACGTTCACCGCCGGCAGTTCCAGCTCGGCCGCGAGGCTGCTGCCGATGCCGCCGCTGAGCAGCAGGCCGAGGGCGAAACGTGAAGTGACGACGGGACGAAAACGCAAAACCATGGGGGCAGGGCCTTAAAGCGCGGGGCGGGGGGCGCATAAGCTAGGCATAAGTGCACACTTTTACAAGGCTTCGAGAATGATTCGCGGCTTGAGACAACCCGTCTCAGCCCTCACGCCGATCCAGCTGCACCTCGACAGCGGGCGTGCACAGCTGCGATAGACAAGGCTTCTCTCACTGTTGCAGGAGATTGTCATGGGTATCGCTGGAAAAGTTGCGCTGGTCACCGGCGCCGGGCAGGGCATCGGCCGGGCCATTGCCCTGCGCCTGGCACAGGACGGGGCCGACATCGCCCTGGTGGACATCAACGGCGCCAAGCTCGAAGCCGTTGCCGCTGAAGTCGTGGGCCTGGGCCGCAAGGCGTCGGTATTCGTCGCCGACGTGTCCAAGCTTGAGCAAGTGGTGGCCGCGGTGGAACACGCGCACCAGACCCTGGGAGGCTTTGACATCATCGTCAACAACGCTGGGGTGGCGCAGATTGATTCGCTGCTGGAGGTCAGCCCGGAGCAGGTCGAGCGCACCTTGGGCATCAACGTGCAGGGCGTGCTGTGGGGCATCCAGGCCGCCGGCAAGAAATTCAAGGCACTCAAGCAAAAGGGCAAGATCATCAATGCCTGTTCCATCGCAGGCCATGAAGGGTTCGCGCTGCTGGGCGTGTACTCGGCGACCAAGTTCGCGGTGCGTGCGCTGACCCAGGCGGCGGCCAAGGAACTGGCGAGCGCGGGGATTACCGTGAATGCGTATTGCCCCGGCGTAGTGGGCACGGACATGTGGGTGGAGATCGACAAGCGCATGGCGCAGATCACTGGCGCCGAAGTCGGGGCGACGTACAAGAAGTATGTGGATGGCATTGCATTGGGCCGGGCGCAAACGCCAGAGGATGTCGCGGGGTTGGTCTCCTACCTGGCTGGGCCGGACGCGGATTACATGACCGGCCAGGCGCCGCTGATCGACGGCGGCCTGGTCTACCGCTAAGCCTCTAGCTGGGCTCGGTCTCAAGGTGGGCTCGGTCTAATGTGGGAGCTGGCTTGCCTGCGAAAGCGGTGGGTCAGCTTGCCCATTTGGCACTGATACACCGCTATCGCAGGCAAGCCAGCTCCCACTTTTTGATCCCATTGTGTCAGGTGGTTTTGTTGGGCATGTCGATACCCAGTCGGTTGACGTGGCGATACGGGGTTGCCCTGGAAATCTGCCTGGCGGGGCCGGACGCGGATTACATGACCGGCCAGGCGCCGCTGATCGACGGCGGCCTGGTCTACCGCTAAGCCTCTAGCTGGGCTCGGTCTCAAGGTGGGCTCGGTCTAATGTGGGAGCTGGCTTGCCTGCGATAGCGGTGGGTCAGCTCGCCCATTTGGCACTGATACACCGCTTTCGCAGGCAAGCCAGCTCCCACATTTTGATCCCGTTGTGTCAGGTGGTTTTGTTGGGCATGTCGATACCCAGTCGGTTGACGTGGCGATACGGGGTTGCTCTGGAAATCTGCCTGGCGGGGCCGGATGCGGATTACATGACCGGCCAGGCGCCGCTGATCGACGGCGGTCTGGTCTACCGCTAAGCCTCTAGCTGGGCTCGGTCTCAAGGTGGGCTCGGTCTAATGTGGGAGCTGGCTTGCCTGCGATAGCGGTGGGTCAGCTTGCCCATTTGGCACTGATACACCGCTTTCGCAGGCAAGCCAGCTCCCACATTTTGATCCCGTTGTGTCAGGTGGTTTTGTTGGGCATGTCGATACCCAGTCGGTTGACGTGGCGATACGGGGTTGCCCTGGAAATCTGCCTGGCGGGGCCGGACGCGGATTACATGACCGGCCAGGCGCCGCTGAACCTCTAGGTGGGCTAGGTCTAATGTGGGAGCTGGCTTGCCTGCGAAAGCGGTGGGTCAGCTCGCCCATTTGGCACTGATACACCGCTATCGCAGGCAAGCCAGCTCCCACATTTTGATCCCGTTGTGTCAGGTGGTTTTGTTGGGCATGTCGATACCCAGCTGGTTGACTCGGCGATACAGGGTTGCCCTGGAGATCCCCAGCGCTTGCGCCGTCGGCAGCGGCTTCCAGCGATGGCGGATCAACGCATCGAGCACCAGCTGGCGCTGCGGGCTGACGCTTTCTTCAACCCCCACCGCCGCCTGTTCCCCACGCACTTCCACTGGCAGGTCCGTCACTTGCAGCGTGTCGCCGTCACACACCGCGCAGGCATACGCCAACACGTGCCGCAGTTGCCGCACATTGCCCGGCCAGGCGTAGCCCAGCAGCAACTCCAGCGCGGTGCTGGCGATACCCACAGGGTGTGCTTGCTGCTCCAGCAACCGATTGATCAACGCCAGCTTGTCGGTACGCTCACGCAAGGGCGGCAGGCAGAAACGCGCGCAGCCGAGGCGAAAGTACAGGTCTTCACGAAAGCGCCCCTCACTCACCAACCCCGCCAGGTCGCGGTGGCTGGCGCAGATCACCTGAATGTCCACCGCGCGGGTTTTCGCCGCGCCCAGTGGGGCCACTTCGCCTTCGGCCATCACCCGCAGCAGGCGCGTTTGCAGCGCCAGGGGCATGTCGCCGATTTCATCGAGGAACAAGGTGCCGCCGTCGGCCTGCACCAACAGCCCCGGCATGCCCTTGCTGGATGCGCCGGTGAAGGCCCCGGCGACGTAGCCGAACAGCTCGCTTTCAATCAGGTTCTCGGGAATCGCCGCGCAGTTCACCGCCACGAACGGCCCGTGACGCCGGGCGCTGCGTTCATGCAACTGGCGGGCGAACACCTCTTTGCCGGCGCCGGTTTCGCCTTGCACCAGCACCGGCAGGTTGCGGTCCTTGACCCGTACGGCCAGGCGCAGGTGTTCTTCCACGCGCGCATCCACCTGCGGGGCAACCGCTGCCCGGGTCGGTTTGCGCCGCGGCGCGTTGATGCGAACGTGCAGCGCGCCCCGTTCCCCCAGCAGCTGCAGTTGTTGGGTTGATTGCTCGCTGACGGCGCGCAATGCATCCAGGTCAAACACCTCGCCGATATGTTCCGGCACTTGGCCAAAGCGTCGCCGCAACGCCTGGCGCGCCTTGCTGTTCAAGGCGTGCAGGCGCCCGTCGCGGTCCCAGGCCAGCAACAGGTCGGGCTGGCTGTCCACATACCCCGGCGTGCTGTGGGCTTGCAGCACCCAATGCTCGCGGGCGCTGTGCATGAAGAAGGCGTTTTCGATGGCCTCGGCACTTTGCGCCACCAACTGCCGCACCAGGTGCTGGCTGCGCCGGTCATCGGGGGATTTCAGCGCCGAGGCGTCCATGACCCCGAGCAGGTTGCCCTGGGGGTCGAAGATTGGCGCGGCGGAGCAAGTCAGGCCGATGAAGGCCGCGCGGAAGTGATCGCGCTTGTGTACCGTCACCGCCGCCTTGCTGGTCAGCACCGTGGCCACGCCGCAGGTGCCTTCTTCGGCTTCCGACCAGCAGGTGCCCAGATACAGGCCGGCCTTGCGGCAGTCAGTGCGGATCGAAGTGTCCACGCGGTGGTCGATGGTCTGGCCCTGGGCGTCGGTGAGCATCACGCAATAATCGGCCTGGCGCACACGGTGGTGCAGTTGGCCGACGGCTTCAGCGGCGATGCGCATGAACAGTTCGGCGCGCTCGCGGCATTCCTTGAGCAAGGGTTCACTGAGGATGCGTGGCCCCTGCAAGGAACCGGGGTCGAGGTGATGTTGTTCCATGGAGCGCCGCCACGAATCGAAGATCAGCGACGGCACCGGCGCCTGGGGCAGGCGGTCGGCATTGCGGACCACGCGACTGACGCAGTCGACGTGTTCCCTGGAGTTCGCGGCGAGCATAAGGCCTCCGGTTCTCGATCTTTGTTGTTATGCCCGCCATTAAGCGCGCATGCGTCGGGTCGGACAAGCGCGGCCTGACCAACAGCCCGGGATGAGACGCGGCGTCTCAGCAGGCCTGAGACGCGAGCTGCGCGGTGCAATCTGCCGTCTCATTCTGCGGTGGCTTGCCGCACCGTCACAACTGCTCTGGATCAAGGCTTTGCCAGGTTTTTTCGCGCCTTGGCACAGGCTGTGCTGAAGGCCCTGTAGCTGAATACCCTCAGCCTTTTGTGTGTCGAGACAACCTGGAGAACAACAAGATGTCCACTCACCTGTCCACCGATCAATTGCTGCATGCCTACACCGTGATGCGCACCATCCGTGATTTCGAAGAGCGCTTGCACGTGGAATTCGCCACCGGCGAGATCCCCGGTTTCGTGCACCTGTACGCCGGCCAGGAGGCCAGTGCCGCCGGGGTCATGGCCCACCTCAACGATGAAGATTGCATCGCCTCCAACCACCGTGGTCACGGTCACTGCATCGCCAAGGGCGTGGACGTGTTCGGCATGATGGCCGAGATCTACGGCAAGAAAACCGGCGTGTGCGGCGGCAAGGGCGGCTCCATGCACATTGCCGACCAGGAGAAGGGCATGCTCGGCGCCAACGGCATCGTCGGCGCGGGTGCGCCGCTGGCGGCCGGTGCCGCGCTGGCGTCCAAGCTCAAGGGTAGCCAGGGCGTGGCGGTGGCCTTTTTTGGCGACGGCGGCTCCAACGAGGGCGCGGTGTTCGAAGCGATGAACCTGGCTGCGATCATGAAGTTGCCATGCCTGTTCGTTGCCGAAAACAACGGTTATGCCGAGGCTACCGGCTCTGGTTGGTCGGTGGCGTGCAAGGACATCGCCGAGCGTGCCGTGGGCTTTGGCATGCCGGGGGTGATTGTCGATGGCAATGATTTTTTCGCCGTGCACGCCGCCCTCGGCGTTGCCGTCGAACGTGCGCGCAAGGGCGAGGGGCCAACGTTGGTGGAAGTGAAACTGAGCCGCTTCTACGGCCACTTCGAAGGCGATGCGCAAACCTATCGCGGCCCCGATGAAGTGAAGAACCTTCGCGACACCGCCGACTGCCTGGCGCTGTTCCGCCAACGCTGCACCGCCGAGGGCTGGCTGGACGCAGCGCAATTGGAGCGCATCGACAGCGAAGTCGCGCAACTGATCGAAGACGCCGTGCGTCGCGCCAAGTCCGACCCCAAGCCCCAGGCCGCCGACCTGCTCAGTGATGTCTACGTCGCCTACCGCTAATAACAATAATCCGTGGAGAGAATCTTATGGCTCGCAAAATCAGCTACCAGCAGGCAATCAACGAAGCCCTGGCCCAGGAAATGCGCCGTGACAACAGCGTGTTCATCATCGGCCAGGACGTTTCCGGCGGCACCGGATCGCCCGGCGAACAAGACGCCTGGGGCGGTGTGCTCGGCGTGACCAAGGGCCTGTACCCGGAATTTCCCGAGCGCGTGCTGGACGCGCCGCTGTCTGAGGTCGGCTACGTTGGCATGGCGGTCGGCGCCGCCACCCGAGGCATGCGCCCGGTGTGCGAATTGATGTTCGTTGACTTTATCGGCTGCTGCCTCGACCAACTGCTCAACCAGGCGGCCAAATTCCGCTACATGTTCGGCGGCAAGACCACCACGCCGCTGGTGATCCGCGCTATGTACGGCGCCGGCCTGCGCGCGGCGGCCCAGCATTCGCAGATGCTCACCTCGATGTGGACGCACATCCCTGGCCTGAAGGTGGTGTGCCCGGCCACGCCGTATGACGCCAAGGGCATGTTGATCCAGGCGATCCGCGACAACGACCCGGTGATCTTCCTTGAGCACAAGATGCTCTACAGCCTGCAAGGTGAAGTCCCGGAAGAGCTCTACACCGTGCCCTTCGGCGAAGCCAACTTTGTACGCGAGGGCAAGGATGTCACCCTGGTGACCTACGGGCGCATGCTGCATGTTGCCCTGGAAGCCGCGACCAACCTGGCGCGCCAGGGCATCGACTGCGAAGTGCTGGACCTGCGCACCACCAGCCCGTTGGACGAAGACAGCATCCTCGAAAGCGTGGAAAAAACCGGGCGACTGGTGGTGATCGATGAGTCCAACCCACGCTGTTCCGTTGCCACCGACATCAGCGCGTTGGTGGCGCAGCGCGCGTTTTCTTCCCTGCGTGCGCCGATTGAAATGGTCACCGCGCCGCACACGCCGGTGCCGTTCTCCGATGCGCTGGAAGACCTGTACATCCCCAACGCCGCGAAGATCGAAGCCGCCGTGCTGAAGATCGCCGACAAGAGGAACGCCGCATGATCCATACCTTGACCATGCCCAAGTGGGGGCTGTCGATGACCGAGGGGCGTATCGACGTCTGGCTCAAGCAACCCGGCGACCGGGTAGAGAAGGGCGAGGAAGTGCTCGATGTGGAGACCGACAAGATTTCCAGCAGCGTCGAGGCGCCGTTCAGTGGCGTGTTGCGCCGGATCCTGGCGCTGAGCGACGAGACCTTGCCGGTGGGCGCGTTGCTGGGGATTGTGGTGGACGGTGACGCCAGTGAAGCGGACATCGACGCAGTGATCGACAGCTTCAATGCCGGGTTTGTGTCCAATGCGGCCGAGGCCGAAGCGTCGGGGCCGAGTGCGCAGAAGGTCGAGATCGGCGGGCGCCTGCTGCGTTATCTCGACCTGGGCGAGGGCGGCACGCCGCTGGTGCTGGTGCACGGTTTTGGCGGCGACCTGAACAACTGGCTGTTCAACCAACCGGCGTTGGCCGCCGAGCGCCGGGTAATTGCCCTCGACTTGCCGGGGCATGGCGAGTCAGGCAAGCAACTGCAGCGTGGTGATGCCGCGGAGTTGAGCCAGGCCGTATTGGCCTTGCTCGATCACCTTAACCTTGATCGGGTGCACCTGGCCGGCCACTCCATGGGCGGGCTGGTTTCGCTGACGGTTGCCGACCAGGCGCCCGCGCGCGTGGCTTCGCTGACGCTGATCGCCAGCGCCGGCCTGGGCGCGGACATCAACGCGGATTACCTGCAAGGCTTTGCCGAAGCGAACAATCGCAATGCCCTCAAGCCGCAACTGACTCAACTGTTCAGCGATCCGGCACTGGTGACGCGGCAGATGCTGGAGGACATGCTCAAGTTCAAGCGCCTGGAGGGTGTGGATCAAGCGTTGCGCCAACTCAACAGCGCGCTGTTTGACGGCGGGCAGCAGAAGGTGGACTTGCGCCATGTGGTGGGTCGCCAGCCGAGCCTGGTGATCTGGGGCAGTGACGATGCCATCATCCCGGTGCGGCATGCACAGGGGCTGGAGGCCCAGGTGGAGATCTTGCCGGGGCAGGCGCACATGGTGCAGTTGGAAGCGGCAGAGCAGGTCAACCAACGCATGGCAACCTTCCTCAAATCCCAAGCCTGATCGGGCTCTAACTGTGGGAATTGGCGTGTGGGGGAGCAGGCAAGCCAGCTCCCACAGTTTTTGACTGCATTTCAACTTTGGCGCTTCAGGGTTTCACTGGGCAGCTCTTTGAACAGCGCGCGATAACTGTTCGAAAACCGCCCCAAATGCCAGAACGACCAGTTCATCGCCACCTCGGCCACGGTGGTGTCGGCGCCGCTCAACAACTCCCGCCGCGCCCCATTCAACCTGCGCAACCGCAACCACTGCGCCGGGCTCATCCCTGTGTAGGTCTTGAATCCTTGCTGCAATTGACGCAACGGCACGCCGGCAATCTGCGCAAGCTCCAGCAGGTTGACGGTTGCATCCGGTGCGTCCGCCGCCCATTCGCCGATGCGGGCCATCACGCGGCGCTCTTCACTGCGCCGTTGCAATGAACTGCGGTCCAGGCACACGCAGGCGTTGTCGAGGATGAACAGGCAGTCGTCGAGCAGTTGCCGGGTGAGGGGCAGTGGGTCGATCTGCGTGGGCAGGCGCGTCAACGTGCCACTGAGCCAGCGGGCAAACAACCCGTTCTGCTGGCCACTGAGCGGCGCCATGAACAGGCCTTCCAACTTCGCCACATCCAGGCCATGGCGTTGCACAAACTGCGGGCCGAACACTACTGCTACCTCGCGGTAGTTTTCCGGGGTGATCCAGGTGTTGCGGCTTTCGCCATTGAGCAGGTACAGCGCGTTGTCGCTGCCATCGAAACAGAACGCCAGCGAGCCAGGCGGCGCGTTGAAATGCTGCTCGACACGGGTGTTCATGCACTCTTCGTACACCTGCACACCATCCAGATCGAGGTAGCGGACCTGCCCGGAGAAATGCCCCGGGGACATCTGCTGATAGTGCTGCACCCAACCGGGTGTCGCACTGCATTGGGCGACCACATCAGCGGTGGTGAAGGCCTGTACGCGAGCGGCGGTTGCCTGGGTCATGGGAGATCCGTACGCACTCTATTGGTGCGTTGTGGTTCGTGCAAAGTGGATAGATGCGTTTCGAAGGCCGGCCCAAGATAGACCTCAATGCGCCGCCGACACAAGCCGGCGCATGCCCCCCACCCATGCCGAGGTCTTTATGAACGCCCCCTTCGATCAGCTGTCCGCCTGGCTGAAAGAACACAAGATTACCGAAGTCGAATGCGTGATCAGTGACTTGACTGGTATCGCACGCGGCAAGATTGCGCCCACCAACAAGTTCCTGCATGAGCGCGGCATGCGCCTGCCGGAAAGTGTGCTGCTGCAAACGGTAACCGGGGATTTTGTCGACGACGACATCTACTACGACCTGCTCGACCCTGCCGACATCGACATGGTCTGCCGCCCGGTGGCCAACGCCACCTACGTGGTGCCCTGGGCCATCGAGCCCACCGCCATCGTGATCCACGACACCTTCGACAAGCAGGGCAACCCTATCGAACTGTCGCCACGCAACGTGCTCAAGAAGGTCTTGCGGCTGTACACCGAGCAGGGCTGGCAGCCGATTGTCGCGCCGGAAATGGAGTTCTACCTGACCCAGCGCTGCGAAGACCCCGACCTGCCGCTGAAAACCCCGGTGGGCCGTTCCGGGCGTGCCGAAACCGGGCGTCAGTCGTTTTCCATCGACGCCGCCAACGAATTCGACCCGCTGTTCGAAGATGTCTACGACTGGTGCGAAGCCCAGGGCCTGGACCTCGATACGCTGATCCACGAAGACGGCCCGGCGCAGATGGAAATCAACTTCCGCCACGGCGACGCCCTTGACCTCGCCGACCAGATCACCGTGTTCAAGCGCACCCTGCGTGAGGCCGCACTCAAGCACAACGTGGCCGCGACCTTCATGGCCAAGCCGGTGGCCGACGAGCCGGGCAGCGCCATGCACCTGCACCAGAGCGTGGTGGACATCGCCACCGGCACACCGGTGTTTGTCGACGCCGACGGCAAGATGAGCCCACTGTTCCTTCACCATATCGGCGGCCTGCAAAGGTACATCCCCATGCTGCTGCCGATGTTCGCGCCCAACGTCAACTCGTTCCGCCGCTTCCTGCCGGACACATCGGCACCGGTCAACGTCGAGTGGGGCGAAGAAAACCGCACCGTCGGCCTGCGCGTGCCCACCTCCAGCCCGGACGCGATGCGCGTGGAAAACCGCCTGCCCGGCGCCGATGCCAATCCGTACCTGGCAATTGCCGCCAGTCTGCTGTGTGGCTACCTGGGGATGATTGAGCGGCTCGAACCGAGCGCGCCCGTGGAAGGCCGTGCCTATGAGCGGCGCAACCTGCGCCTGCCGATCACCATCGAAGACGCCCTGGCACGCATGGAGGAATGCGCCACGGTCAGGCAGTACCTGGGCGACAAATTTGTGCGTGGCTACGTCGCGGTCAAGCGCGCCGAGCATGAGAATTTCAAGCGGGTGATCAGTTCCTGGGAGCGAGAGTTCCTGTTGTTGAGCGTCTAAAAATCCATCAAAAGGGGTGTTGATATGCGTCTTGCGAACAAGCTTCTTCCGCTGGCCTTGGTGGCCGCCTTCTGTAGCACCAGCCAGGCGGCGCCGACGGTCAGTATCTACAACTGGACTGACTACATCGGTGAGACCTCCTTGGCGGATTTTCAGGCCAAGACCGGGATCAAGCCGATCTACGACGTGTTCGACTCCAACGAAACCCTGGAGGGCAAGCTGCTCGCCGGGCGTACCGGGTATGACGTGGTAGTGCCGTCCAACCACTTCCTGGCGCGCCAGGTCAAGGCCGGTGCGTTCCTCAAGCTGGACCGCGCGCAACTGCCCAACTTCAAGAACCTCGACCCCAAATTGCTCGCGCTGCTGGAGAAGAACGACCCGGGCAACGCCCACTCCGTGCCTTATTTGTGGGGCACCAATGGCATCGGCTACAACGTCGACAAGGTCAAGCAGGTGCTGGGCATCGACCATATCGACTCGTGGGCGGTGCTGTTCGAGCCGGAAAACCTCAAGAAGCTCAATCAGTGCGGCGTGGCCTTTCTCGATTCGGCGGATGAGCTGTTCCCGGCGATCCTCAATTACATGGGCAAGGACCCGCGCAGCGAAAACGCCGCGGATTACCAGCAGGCCGAGGCCAAGCTGCTGACGCTGCGGCCGTATATCACCTATTTCCATTCGTCCAAGTACATCTCGGACCTGGCCAACGGCGACATCTGCGTGGCGTTCGGTTATTCCGGCGACGTGTTCCAGGCCGCCAACCGCGCCAAGGAAGCCAAGAACGGGGTGAACATCGCCTATTCGATTCCCAAGGAAGGCTCCAACCTGTGGTTCGACCTGCTGGCGATCCCCGCCGATGCGAGCAACCCCAAAGAAGCCCACGCCTTCATCAACTACCTGCTCGACCCCGAAGTGATCGCCAAGGTCAGCGCCTCGGTGGGCTACGCCAACGCCAACCCGGCGGCCAAGGCCTTTATGGACCCTGAGCTGGTGAACAACCCTGAGGTGTACCCGTCCCAGGCGGTGCTCGACAAACTTTACATTTCCACCACGCCGACCCCGACGACCATGCGCCTGATGACCCGCGCCTGGAGCAAAGTGAAGACCAACAAATGAGTCACGCCCGCTCGTATTACCAGGCAAGTGCCCATGCCATGCCCGAGCGTGGGCGGTTGGACGCCGACCTGAGTGCCGACGTGTGTGTGATCGGCGGCGGTTTCACCGGGGTGAACACCGCCATCGAACTGGCCCAGCGCGGGCTCTCGGTGATTCTGCTGGAGGCCCGGCGCATTGGCTGGGGCGCCAGCGGGCGTAATGGTGGGCAGTTGATTCGCGGCATCGGCCACGATGTGTCGGGGTTCGCCAAGCATGTGGGCGAGGAGGGCGTGCGTTACCTGGAGCGCGCCGGGATCGAGTCGGTGGCGCTGGTGGGCGAGCGCATCCGCGCGCATGGTATCGACTGCGACCTGCGCTGGGGCTTTTGTGAGCTGGCGAATACGCCGGCGCAATTCGCTGCGTTCAAGGGTGAGCAGGAGCATTTGGCGGCGATGGGATATGCCCATGAAACCCGCCTCGTCGGCGCGAAGGATATGCCGCAGATCGTGGGTTCGACCATGTATGCCGGTGGCCTGGTGGACATGGGCTCCGGGCATCTGCATCCGCTGAACCTGGTGTTGGGCGAGGCGCAGGTGGCCGAGTCCCTCGGGGTACGGATTTTCGAGCACACCGAAGTGCTGGAACTGATCCATGGCGACACCGTGCAAGTGCGTTGCGCCAGCGCCACGGTACGCGCCACCCGCCTGGTATTGGCCTGCAACGCGCACCTCGACGAGCTGGAGCCACGCCTGAGCGGCAAGGTGCTGCCGGCGGGCAGCTACATCATCGCCACCGAGCAGTTGTCGCAAGCATTGGCGAATGAACTGATCCCGCAAAACCTTGCGCTGTGCGACCAGAAGGTCGGCCTGGATTACTACCGTCTGTCCGCCGACCGGCGCCTGTTGTTTGGCGGCGCTTGCCACTATTCCGGCCGCGATCCGGCTGACATCGCCGCGTATATGCAGCCGAAAATGCTCAAGGTGTTCCCGCAGCTGGCAGGCACGACCATCGAGTTTCAGTGGGGCGGCAAGATCGGCATCACCGCCAACCGTTTCCCCCAGGTTGGGCGCCTGCAGCAGTACCCCAATGTGTTTTACGCCCAGGGTTATTCGGGGCACGGGTTGAACGTGACCCACTGGTGCGCGCGCCTGCTCGCCGAAGGCATCCACGCCGGGCACAGCCAGGGCCTAGACGTTTTCAGCCGGGTGCCGCACATGACGTTTCCCGGCGGCAAGGTGTTGCGTTCGCCGCTGTTGGCATTGGGCATGTTGTGGTATCGCTTGCGGGAGTTGATGCATTGAAGCGCTTGGCGTGGCAGGCTGGGCGAGGTTTTCCTATGACTTTTGGAGATTTGACGTGCCAACAGCATCCGCAGTAATTGAAATCCCGGTATCCGCTGACAAGGTCTGGGCATTGGTCGGTGGCTTCAACGATCTGCCCAAATGGCTGCCGCTGATCGTCAAGAGTGAGCCGAGTGAAGGCGGGCGTCTGCGTCACCTGACGACCGCCGACGGTGGTGTGATCGTGGAGCGTATGCAGACGTTTGACAACGTGGTGCGCACCTACAGCTACACCATTGAACAGTCGCCGTTTCCGGTGAGTGCGTATCTGGCGACGTTGCAGGTTGAAGCATTGACTGACGCGTCGGCCAAAGTCACCTGGTCGGGTGTGTTCACGCCGGTGGACGGTGTGACGGATGCGGCGGTGGAAGAGCTGTTTGCCGGTGTCTACAAGGGTGGGGTTGAGGCGCTGCGGGCGAACTTCTGACCTGATCTGGCTGGCGCTGCAAGTCCAATGTGGGAGCGGGCTTGCCCGCGATTGCGGTGGTTCAGTGAATATATCTTTGACTGACACACCGCTATCGCGGGCAAGCCCGCTCCCACAAGGTTTTGTGGTGCCTGGGTTACTCGGGCATCAGCTGCTGCCGGCACTCCAGTACCAACCGCGCACCACCGCTCGCGCTGCTGCCCACTTCCAGCTTGAACCCGTGCAGGTTGATGATCGCCGCGACAATCGACAAGCCCAAGCCAAACCCGCCTTGCTGGTCGTTTTCATCCACGCGATAGAAGCGCTGGAACACCGCGTTGCGTTCGGCAATCGGGATGCCGGGCCCGGAGTCGTGCACTTCGATGCGGGTGCTGCCGGCGTCGTTCAGCGCACGCAGGATCACTTCGCCGCCTGGCGGGGAGAACTTGATCGAGTTGCTCAGCAGGTTGGCCAGGGCTTCGAACAACAGGGCGCGGTCGCCGGTGATCCACGGCAGCGACTCCGGCGTATCGAGCACCAGTTGCAGCTCGCCTTCTTCGGCCAGCGGCAGGTAGAAGTCATGCAGTTCGCGCAGCAGCGGCAGCGGGTCCATCACCAGGAAGCCCGAGCGGCGCTGGTGGTCTTCCAGCTCCGAGATGCGCAGCAAACCGCGAAAGCGCGCCATCAGGGTGTCGGTTTCCGTGATCGCATCGTCCAGTTTTACCGCGTAGTTGGAGTCCTGTTCCGCCTCTTGGCGGATGCGATAGAGCTGCGCGCGCAGGCGGGTCAGCGGGGTGCGCAGGTCGTGGGCGATGTTGTCGCACACGCCCTTGACCTCGTTCATCAGCTTCTCGATGCGGTCGAGCATGGCGTTGACGATGGCGGCGAGCATGTCCAGTTCGTCCCGCCGATTCGACAGCGGCAGGCGGTGGGTCAGGTCGCCGGCGACGATGGCCTCGGCGCTGGCCTGAATGCCGCGAATGCGCCGCAACGGGCGACGGCGCAACAGGTGCCAGCCGGCGGCGCCGGGGATGATGGTCAACGACAGCGCCCATAGCAGCGCATGCCAGATGATCCGGGTCACGCCAAACAGCGAACCGTTGGCGCGCACCAGCACCAGCCAGCGGCCGTCGTCGGTGTGGGTGGCGACGGCGTCGCAGCTGTCCTTGGGCAACTTGGGGTCGTTGGAGTCGACGCAGTTGGCCAGGGTGTGGATCTTGCCGTCCAGCGGCAGGTCGGGCGGCACGGCGCGGATCGGGCCGCTGAGCGGGTTGAATTGCTCGTCGAACAGGCCGTAGGCGTCCACGCCCTTCATGTCGAAGGTCATGCTGGTGGTCAGCGCTTCCACCAGTTCCTCACCGTCGAAGCGCTGGAACAGGTGCTGGCGTTGCATCAGCGAGTGGCGCGACAAGTCGCTCAGGTAACCGGACACTTCGTAATACAGCACCCCCATGAGGATGCAGCTCCAGGCCACGAACAGTGAGCTGTACAGCGCCAGCAAGCGGCTGCTGGACGAGCGCCAGCCCTTAGAGGGGTTCAGCAATGACATAACCGGAACCTCGTACCGTGCGGATCAGCGGCGTGAGGCCCGGTGGATCGATCTTCTTGCGCAGACGGCCGATGTGCACGTCGATCAGGTTGGTGCCGGGGTCGAAGTGATAGCCCCAGACTTCCTCGAAAATCATCATCCGCGAGAGGATCTGCCCGGTATTGCGCATCAGGAATTCGAGCAACTTGTATTCGGTGGGCAGCAGGCTCAACGGCTGGTCGGCGCGGCTGGCTTCGCGGCTGATCAGGTTCAGCTCCAGGTCGGCCACGCGCAGGGCGGTTTCGAATTCCTTGACCGTGCTCTTGCGTCGCAGCAGCACTTCGACGCGGGCGGCCATTTCATCGGAGGCGAAAGGTTTGGTCAGGTAGTCATCACCGCCGGCGCGCAAGCCGCGCACGCGCTCGTCGACGTCGGAGAGGGCGCTGATCATCAGGATCGGCGTCGACACCCCGATGGTGCGCAGGGTGGTGACGATGGCCAGGCCATCGAGCTCCGGGAGCATACGGTCGAGGGTGATCAGGTCGTAATCGCCGCTCACGGCGCGGACCAGGCCTTCGCGGCCGTTATCTACCCAATCTACGTCCAGTCCATGGCTACTCAGCTCGGCAACGATCTCGCGGGCTGTTACGGCGTCATCCTCGATGGTCAAAATGCGGGTCATAGGATTACCTGGTGAGCGATTCACACTAGAAGTGCGGACATTTTGCCAAGAAATGCCTGAACGCTTCCTAAATTAAACTTCATGTTGACCCAACCAACAGATTTTTCACTGGCTGGCGCTGGTCGATGTGGGAGCGGGCTTGCTCGCGAGAGCGGTCTGCCAGCCAACACACTTGTTACAGATAGACCGCATTCGCGAGTAAGCCCGCTCCCACACTGACCGAGTTCGGCTGGAGGTTGCATAACGCCTGCCCGGAGGAGGCTGTTCTTGCAAGTTGCATGGTCCTAGGAAGTTCAAGTTATTTAACATGTTGATATTTATGGATATTTAATTTTATTGCGACTGGCACGGCGTCTGCACTTGTCCTTTCTGAGACATGTAACACCATTTTTCCTGCCGGGAGCAAAACAACAATGATCACATCCTCATCCACGCTACAAGAAGCGTCGAGCGCGCAGTCCGGGGTTTCCTGGGCCGCGATCTTTGCCGGGGCCGCCGCTGCGGCGGCGTTTTCCCTGATCCTGGTACTGCTGGGCTTCGGCCTGGGCTTTTCGGCGGTATCGCCGTGGGCCGACAGCGGTATCAGCGCCAAGGGCCTGGGCATTTCCACGATTGTCTGGCTGGCGTTCACCCAGATCGTCGCGTCGGGCCTGGGCGGTTACATTGCCGGCCGATTGCGGGTGAAGTGGGCCAATGTGCATGGCGATGAGGTGTATTTCCGCGACACCGCCCACGGCTTCCTGGCCTGGGCCGTGGCCACGTTGGTGACGGCGGTGCTGGTCGTCGGCTCGGTCAGCAGTGTGGTCGGTGGCGGCGTAAAAGCCTCGGCCAGCGTGGCGTCGGGTGCGGCCCAGGCCATTGGCACTGCGGCCAAGGGTGAAGACTTCGGCTACTACGTCGACAGCCTGTTCCGCGACAACCGCCCGGTTGCCGTCAGCGATGACGCGGCCCACGGCGTGGTGGCGCGCATCTTCGCCCGCACCCTGAGCAACGACGGCCAGCTCGCCGCCGAAGACCGTGCCTACCTGGCCCAGTTGATCAGCCAGCGCACCAACCTCAGCCAGGCCGACGCCGAAGCGCGCATCGACAAGGTCTATGGCGATGCCCGTAAAGCCGTCGAGGATGCCAAGCTCAAAGCCAAGCAGGCTGCTGATACTGCCGCCAAAGTCGCTGCCTACACGTCGCTGTGGACCTTCATTGCCCTGCTGATCGGTGCGTTCTTTGCCAGCTTCGCTGCCACCTACGGCGGTCGCCGTCGCGATGCAGTGGTGTATGTCGAAACTGAACACTTTGTCCGTTAATTCAAGGAGAACATCATGCGCTCGATACTGCTTTTTTTCCTCGGTGTGCCTATCCCGGTCATCATCCTGATCGCTATCTTCATGCATTAAACCTCAGCCTTGCTCGGCTCAAAATGTGGGAGCGGGCTTGCTCGCGATGGCGGTCTGTCAATGACTCATCAGTTGACTGGCACACCACCATCGCGGGCAAGCCCGCTCCCACATTGGGTTTTGCGTAGTGTCAGCCAACTGATGACCAGCAATGCGCTCGCCAGCGACGTCATCACCACCAACGGCCCAGAGGTGCCGTCGGACAACAGCCCTGTCGCCCAACTGCTGACTGCCGTCAACAACATCTGGGTAAAAAAGAATAACCCCGACGCCGTCCCCGCAATCGCGCCGTAGGGCTGCAACACCGCCAGCTGACAGGCCGGAATCACCATTCCCACCGACACCATGATCACCACCATCGGCAATACAATCGCCAGCCACTCGCCCGGCAACGCGGTGGTCGTCGCCGCGAGCGTCAGGCTGCCGAGCACGTTCAATGCGATGGCGGCTGTGATCAATTGATCCGGCTCGAACCGCAGCACCAGGCGCCGGAACAGATGTGCGCCGAGCATGTAGCCGCTGATAGTCGCTGCAAAGACCCCTGCATACGCCGTGGCAGAGAGCTGAAAACTGCGCTGCAACAACGCCGATGACTCGCTGATAAACGGGAAGTAGGTGCTGTACACGCAGCCGATGGCCAGGGAGTAGCGCAGGAAATAGCGCTCACACAGCAACTGGCCGTAGATTCGCAACAGGTTGCTCGGCGGCGCCGCGGCAACTTCCGGCGGACGGGTCTCCGGCAGGCGGCGATACACCACCAGGCACAGCGCCACGCCAATCACTGCGAGCAACACAAACAGCCCACGCCAGTTGATCAGCGGCAACATCAGGCTGCCCAGGACCGGTGCCGCCATTGGCGACACGGCCATGGCCATGGAAATCAGGCCAAGCAGGCGTGCCTGTTCGTGGCGGTCGAAGTAGTCGCGCACGATCACCCGGCCGATCACCGTGGTGCAGCAACCGCCCAGGGCCTGGAACAGGCGGGCGATGATCAGCACGCTGAGGCTGTCAGCCAGGGCGCAGGCCGCCGTGGCGATGACATACAGCAACAGTCCGGCGAGCAATACCGGGCGGCGGCCGAAACGGTCAGTGAGCGGGCCGGCGACCAGCAGCGAGATTGCCGAACCCAGGGTGTACAGCGTGAGGGTCAGTTGCAGCCGGCTGTCGCTGCTGTGGAAGTAGTCGGCCATGCCGGGCAAGGCGGGCAGGTGCAGGTCCAGGGTGATGCGCGGCAAGGCGATCAGGACGGTCAGCAGCACCAGCCAAAAACCTGTGGAAAGGGCGCGTTGGGTCATAGGAGATTTCTTCGCTGTAGGTAGGATTCGGACTCTATTGCCTTTGTGGTTTAATTCGCAGGGCCACTTGACCATGGATTTACTGGACCACTATGAGCCGAGGAAAAGCTGGATCCGCCCTGGATTTGCCGCGCCCCGACAGCCTGGATACAGGCAAGCAGCAGGGCGCCTACGACGCCCTGCGTGGGGCTATCCTGAATCGACAGTTGCCGGCCGGCAGTCGCTTGCCGTCCACCCGCAGCCTGGCCGAGCGCTGGCTGGTGTCCCGGGGCACCCTGGAGGCAGCGTTTGATCGGTTACACAGCGAAGGCTATGTGCAGCGGGTGGCCGGTTCCGGAACGCGGGTGTGTGCGGTGATTCCGGAACAGTTCATTGCGGCGCCGGCAAATGCCGCGCCGCGTCGCGAGGCCGTGCCCGATCAGCCGGCCACAGGTGTGCAGAGCCACATCCCCTTTGTCGCCCGACGCCCGGATGCCAGCCTGTTTGATCTGAAAACCTGGGCCCGCTGTATTTCCCGAGGCTTGCTGGCGGTGGGGCCGGGCGTGCTCGAAGCCTCTCATCCCGCGGGCCTGCCTGAACTGCGTGCGCAGATCGCCGACTACCTGCGCAGCTATCGCGGCATGAGGTGCGAGGCGGATGAAGTGCTTGTCACCACGGGCATCCGCCATGCCCTTGATCTGATCGCGCGAACCGTGCTCAAGCCAGGCGAGATTGCTTGCGTCGAAGACCCCGGTTATCTGCCGGCGCGACGCTTGTTCAGCCTGGCGGGGGCGCAGGTCCAGAGTATTGCCGTCACCGGCGAAGGCCTCGACACCGAACAACTACCGCCGACGGCGCGCCTGGCTTACGTTACGCCTGCCCATCAGGCGCCGCTGGGCATGACCCTGTCAGTTTCGCGGCGCCTGGCACTGTTGGACTGGGCCAGCCGTGCCGACGCCTGGGTGGTTGAAGATGACTACGACAGCGAATACAACTACAACGCCGCGCCACTGGCCGCGCTCAAGTCCCTGGATTCGAACGACCGCGTGATCTATTGCGGCAGCTTCAACAAGAACCTGTTCCCCGGCCTGCGTGTGGGGTTCATGGTGGTGCCCAAGGCATTGCGTCGCTCATTGCTGCGCACGCTGCAACTCACCGGGCATTCGGTGGGTGTTACGGATCAACTGGGCTTGCAGGTGTTTCTGCGCAGCGGCGGGTTTGTGCGGCATTTGCGCGCTTCACGCCAGGCGTATCAGGCACGGCGCGATGGGTTGCTTGCGTGCCTGCCGGACAGTTCCACGGTCAGCGGCCAGCAGGCCGGGTTGCATTTTGTGTTGTGGTTGCCGCCGGGCGTCGAGGAAGCGGATTTTTGCCAACGGGCCGCCGCCGTCGGGTTGACGTTGCAGCCGCTGGGCAAGTTCTGCGCCCAGGTGCGCCTGCCCTCGGCGGTGATCATCGGCTACACCGCGTTGACCCTGGCGCAGATCCGCTTTCACGGACGTGCACTTGCGCAATTGTTAACGGCCGCTTGACCCGTACAACACGACAATCAGGTGTTGTACCGGGTATCAGTCGTCAAACCCAACCTGCTCGTGGATTTCATCCACCTTGAGTTCCAGGCGATACGCCACGGCAATAAACAGCGCCTGGCACAGGCATAACGTCGCGCTCAACGAACGAAACGCAAACGACGATCCTTCATTGACCAACAGCACCGCGTTCGCCCGCTTGGCCAGGGGCGACAGGTTGCTGTCGGTGATGATCAACGTCTTGGCCTGATGGTGCTGGGCGATGCGCAGGCAGTGCTGGGTCTCTTTGCCGTAGGGCGTAAAGCTGATGGCGATCACCAGGTCGTTGGCGCGCACGCTGCGCATCTGCTCGCGGTAGCTGCCGCCCAGGCCCGAGATCAGGTGGATGCGCTTGTTGGTGTGCTGCAGGTTGTAGACCAGATAGTCGGCCACCGCGAACGAGCGGCGCACGCCGACCACGTAGATGTTGTCGGCATTCACCACCAGGTCCACGGCTTTTTCGAAGGCCGCATCGTCCAGTTCCAGCCCCAGGCGCTCGATGCCGGACAAGGTCGCGTTGACGCACTCGCGCGCCAGGTCGCCGCCGCTGGCCTTCTGGGATTTGTTGGCGATCATGCTGCGGATGCGCTGCTGGTAGTTCTGCACCGGCGTGGTCTTGTGGGTGTAGGCCTCGCGGAACAACGCCTGCATCTCACTGAACCCACTGAAGCCGAAGCGCTGGGAGAAACGCACGATGGCCGAAGGGTGCACTTCACATTCGCGGGCGATGTCGCTGATGCGGTCGACCATGATGCGGTCGCTCTGTTGGCTCATGTAGCTGGCGATGCGCTTGAGCTGGCGCGGCAGGCTTTCGTATTCGTCGGTGATCAGCTGCAACAGGCGCTCGGCATTGATCGGAGGGCTGGCGAGAGCGTCTTGTGAAGGGGTCTCGGGCATGGGCAATCCTTCTGTCTTGTTCGTCTGTTGCGCTGATGGGTGGCGCAAGTCTACAGGGTAGGCGCAAAAAAATACCCCGGCATCACGGCCCGCGTGGCCTGCTGAAACGATGCACGGTGGCTGGCGTGCCCCTATGCTGACGTATTGGAAAAAATATTCCACTAAAAATAATTCTAGAATAAATATTGATTGCTGCCGGCGGACGTTCTAGTCTGCTCCCACCAAGAGCGTTTGCCGTCGCCACGGCGGCACAACGCAGGCTGATAAAAATAACAGGAGCCAGCATGGGCCAGACTCGTTTTGCCAGTGGGCGTCAATTGGATCTGATTTGCCTCGGGCGCCTGGGCGTCGACCTCTATGCGCAGCAAGTGGGTGCGCGGCTTGAGGACGTGTCCAGCTTCGCCAAGTACCTCGGCGGTTCCTCCGCCAATATCGCGTTCGGCACCGCACGGCTTGGGCTCAAGTCAGCGATGTTGAGCCGGGTCGGGGACGACCATATGGGTCGCTTCCTCGTGGAGTCCCTGGCCCGTGAAGGTTGCGATGTCAGCGGCATCAAGGTCGACCCGGAACGTCTCACCGCGCTGGTGTTGCTCGGGCTCAAGGATCGCGAGACCTTCCCCCTGGTGTTCTACCGCGAAAACTGCGCCGACATGGCCCTGCGCGCCGAAGACATCAACGAAGCCTTTATCGCCTCCAGCAAAGCCTTGCTGATCACCGGCACGCATTTCTCCACCGACAGTGTGTACAAGGCCAGCATCCAGGCCCTGGATTACGCGGCCAAGCATAACGTCAAGCGTGTGCTCGACATCGACTACCGCCCGGTGCTGTGGGGCCTGGCGGGCAAGGCCGATGGCGAGACGCGGTTTGTTGCCGACCAGAATGTCAGCGCCCATGTGCAGAAAATCCTGCCGCGGTTCGACCTGATCGTCGGCACTGAAGAAGAATTCCTGATCGCCGGCGGCAGTGAGGATTTGCTCACCGCGCTGCGCCGAGTGCGTGAACTGACCCCGGCGACCCTGGTGGTCAAGCTTGGCCCGCAGGGCTGCACGGTGATCCACGGGGCGATCCCTGCGCACCTGGAAGACGGTGCGATCTACCCCGGCGTGCGCGTTGAAGTGCTCAATGTCCTCGGCGCCGGCGATGCGTTCATGTCGGGCTTTCTCAGCGGCTGGATCAATGACGCCAGCGACGAACGTTGCAGCCAGTTGGCCAACGCCTGCGGCGGCCTCGTGGTGTCGCGCCACGCCTGCGCCCCGGCCATGCCGACTCCGGCCGAACTCGAATACCTGTTCAACAGCCCGGTGCCGATTACCCGTCCCGACCAGGACGAAACCCTGCAACGCCTGCACCGCGTCACGGTGCCGCGCAAGGTCTGGAAGCAGTTGTTCATCTTTGCTTTCGATCACCGCTGGCAATTGGTCGACCTGGCGCAACGCGGCGGCCAGGACACCACGCGCATCAGTGCGATCAAGCAACTGTTTATCCAGGCCATCGAACGCGTGGAGCGCAAGCTCGCCGAGCAGGGTGTCGACGCCGATGTGGGCCTGTTGGCAGACCAACGCTTCGGCCAGGATGCGCTCAACGCCGCCAGCGGTCGCGGCTGGTGGATCGCGCGTCCGGTGGAAGTGCAGAACTCGCGGCCCCTCGCGCTGGAACACGGCCGTTCGCTCGGCAGCAACCTGATCGCCTGGCCCCAGGAACAAATCATCAAGTGCCTGGTGCAATACCACCCGGACGACGAACCGTTGCTGCGCCTGGAGCAGGAAGCGCAACTCAAGGCGGTGTACGACGCGTCCGTGGTCAGCGGCCATGAGCTGTTGCTGGAAGTCATCCCGCCCAAGGATCACCCGTCCACTTACCCGGATGTGCTGTATCGCAGCCTCAAGCGCCTGTACAACCTGGGCATCTACCCGGCGTGGTGGAAGATCGAGGCGCAATCGGCCGAGGACTGGAAACAGCTCGACGAACTGATCCAGGAACGCGACCCGTATTGCCGTGGGGTGGTGTTGCTGGGGCTGAATGCGTCGGCCGAATGCCTCGCCGATGGCTTCCGGCAGGCCAGCCAGAGCAGCACCTGCCGTGGTTTCGCCGTGGGTCGCACGATCTTCCAGGAGCCGAGCCGCGCGTGGCTGGCCGGGGATATTGATGATGAGACATTGATTCAGCGCGTCCAGGCGACGTTCGAACAGCTCATTAACGCCTGGCGCAGTGCCCGAACCTAAACCCAGTTTCAAATGTGGAATGCAATCAAATGTGGGAGCGGGCTTGCTCGCGAAAGCGGTGTATCAGTCACAGCATCTTTATCTGACACACCGCATTCGCGAGCAAGCCCGCTCCCACATAAAGCAAATCTCACCCGGCTTAAGTTAGATAAAAACAAAAGGTGCAGCCATGCCCGCAATCCGAATTGGCATCAACCCGATTTCCTGGAGCAACGACGACCTGCCGGCCCTCGGCGGTGAAACGCCCCTGAGCACCGCGCTGAGCGAAGGCAAGGAAATCGGCTACGAAGGTTTTGAACTCAACGGCAAATTCCCCAAGGACGCCAAGGGCGTCGGCGATGTGCTGCGCCCGTATGACCTGGCGCTGGTCTCCGGCTGGTACTCCAGCCGCCTGGCGCGGCGCTCGATGGCAGAAGAAATCGAGGCCATCGCTGGGCACGTCGAGTTGCTCAAACAAAACGGCGCCACGGTGCTGGTGTACGGCGAAGTCGCCGATTCGATCCAGGGGTCACGTATCCGCTTGATCGAACGCCCGCGGTTCCACAGTGAACAAGCCTGGCAGGACTACGCCGACAAGCTCACTGAGCTGGCGCGTTTTACCCTGTCCCAGGGCGTGCGCCTGGCGTACCACCACCATATGGGGGCTTACGTTGAATCCCCGGAAGACATCGACCAGCTGATGCAACGCACCGGCCCGGAAGTCGGCCTGCTGTTCGATTCGGGCCATTGCTACATGGGGGGCGGCGAGCCGCTGGAAGTCCTGAAAAAACACATCGACCGTGTCTGCCACGTGCACTTCAAGGACGTGCGCAAGCCGGTGGTGCAGCTGGCGCGCAACCAGATGTGGAGCTTCCCGGATTGCATCGTCAACGGCACCTTTACCGTGCCCGGCGATGGCGACATTGAGTTTGGCGAGCTGCTCGACGTGCTGCTGGCCGCCCGCTACGCAGGTTGGCTGGTGGTCGAAGCCGAGCAGGACCCGGCCGTCGCGCCCAGCTATATCTATGCGAAAAAGGGCTACGACACCCTGCGTGCGCTGCTCACCGAGAGGACAAAAGCATGAGCCTGTTGGTCAAGAGCCACAAACGCGGGCAAACCATGGTCGCCCTCGAAGACGGACGCCTGGAGTACGTGGGTTTCAAAGCCTACCGCTTGAGCCTGGGCGAAACCCTGCCGGTCAGTGCCGGGGACAAGGAGCTGTGCCTGGTGCTGCTCAGCGGCCGGGTGAATATCCAGGGCGAGGGCTTCAACTGGCAGAACCTCGGTGATCGCCAGTCGGTGTTTGAAGACAAATCGCCGTTCGCCGCCTACTTGCCACCCGGCACCGTGGCCCAGGTCACCGCGTTGAGCGATGTGCAGATTGCCGTGTGCGCCGCCCCCGGTGCCGAAGGTTACGAACCGCGCCTGATCCGCCCCGAACAGTGCAAGCGCAGTGTGCGTGGCAAGGGCGCCAACACCCGCTACGTGTGCGACATCCTGCCGGACAGCGAGCCGGCCCATTCGCTGCTGGTGGTGGAGGTGCGTACGCCGTCCGGGCATTCGTCGAGCTACCCGCCGCACAAGCACGACACCGACGACTTGCCGCACCAGAGCTTTCTGGAAGAGACCTATTACCACCAGATCAACCCGCCCCAGGGCTTTGTGTTCCAGCGCGTGTACACCGACGACCGCAGCATCGACCAGGCCATGGCCGTGGAAAACAGCGACCTGGTGGTGGTGCCCAAGGGGTATCACCCGGTCAGCGTGCCGTACGGCTACGAGTCCTATTACCTGAACGTGATGGCCGGCCCCAAGCGCGCCTGGCATTTCCACAACGACCCGCAGCACAGCTGGCTACTGGACCTTTAAGGGGCGCGACATGACCACAACCCGACTGACCATGGCCCAGGCCCTGGTGAAGTTCCTGGACAACCAATACATCGAAGTCGATGGCGTAGAGAGCAAGTTTGTCGCCGGTGTGTTCACCATTTTCGGCCACGGCAACGTGCTGGGCCTCGGCCAGGCGCTGGAGCAGGACAGCGGCGACCTGGTGGTGCACCAGGGCCGCAACGAGCAGGGCATGGCCCATGCCGCCATCGGTTTTGCCAAGCAGCACCTGCGGCGCAAGATCTACGCGTGCACCGCGTCGGTCGGCCCCGGCGCGGCGAATATGCTGACCGCCGCTGCCACTGCCACGGCCAACCGCATCCCGCTGCTGTTGTTGCCCGGCGATGTCTACGCCAGCCGCCAGCCTGACCCGGTGTTGCAACAGATCGAACAGTTCCATGACCTGAGCATCAGCACCAACGACGCGTTCCGTTCCGTGAGCAAATACTGGGACCGCATCAACCGCCCCGAGCAATTGATGACGGCGGCGATCCACGCCATGCGCGTGCTCACCGACCCCGCCGAAACCGGCGCGGTGACCCTGGCGCTGCCCCAGGATGTGCAGGCCGAAGCCTGGGACTATCCCGACTATTTCCTGCAAAAACGCGTGCACCGTATCGACCGTCGCCCGGCCACCCCGGCAATGATCGGCGATGCACTGGCCGCGTTCCGTGGCAAGCGCAAGCCGCTGATTATCTGCGGCGGCGGGGTCAAGTACTCCGGCGCGAATGCTGCGTTGCAGGCGTTCGCCGAGCGCTTCGGGATTCCGTTTGCCGAAACCCAGGCGGGCAAGAGTGCGGTGGTTTCCAGCCACCCGCTGAACGTTGGCGGCATTGGCGAAACCGGTTGCCTGGCGGCCAACCTGCTGGCACCGCAGGCCGACCTGATCATCGGCATCGGCACGCGTTATACCGACTTCACCACCTCGTCCAAATCGCTGTTCAAGCATGCCGATGTCAAGTTCCTCAACCTCAACATCAGCCCGTGCGATGTGTTGAAACTCGACGCGGTGCAAGTGCTGGGCGATGCGCAACTGGCCCTTGAAGCCTTGGCGGATGCGTTGGGCGATTACCGCAGCGGCTGGGGCGAACAGGTGCGCGAGGCCAAGGCGCAGCTCGACGCCGAAGTCGAGCGCGTGCATCAGGTGGAATACAGCGGCGACGGCTTCGTGCCCGAAGTCGACGACCACCTCGACCGCGCCGTGCTGCGTGAATTCATCGAGCTGACCGGCTCGTGCCTGACCCAGAGCCGCGTGCTCGGTGTACTCAACCAGACCCTGGCCGACGACGCGATCATCGTCGCCGCTGCCGGCAGCCTGCCCGGCGACTTGCAACGCGCCTGGCGCAGCAAGGGCGTCAACACCTACCACGTCGAATATGGCTATTCGTGCATGGGCTACGAGATCAACGCCGCGCTGGGGGTGAAACTCGCCGAGCCGAGCAAGGAGGTGTATGCGTTGGTCGGCGACGGCTCCTACATGATGCTGCACTCGGAGCTGGCCACCTCGATCCAGGAGCGGCGCAAGATCAACGTGGTGCTGCTGGACAACATGGCCTTTGGTTGCATCAACAACTTGCAGATCGGCAATGGCATGGACAGCTTCGGCACCGAGTTCCGCTACCGCAACCCCGAGAGCGGCAAGCTCGACGGCGGCCTGGTGCCGGTGGACTTTGCCATGAGCGCGGCGGCCTATGGCTGCAAGACCTACAAGGTCAGCACCGTGGCGCAACTTGAAGCGGCGCTGGCCGATGCGCGTACGCAAACGGTGTCGACGCTGATCGACATCAAGGTGCTGCCAAAAACCATGGTGCACGGCTACCTGTCGTGGTGGCGGGTCGGCGTGGCGCAGGTGTCGACCAGCGAACGCACGAATGCCGCGGCAAAGAAACTCAATGAACAGCTGGCGAAGGCCCGGCAGTACTAATAACAAGAGGAGTTTTTACATGTCGTTGAAGCTTGGAGTCATCGGTACCGGGGCCATTGGTCGGGACCATATCCGTCGTTGCAGCCAGACCCTGCTCAACAGCCAGGTGGTGGCGGTGACCGACATCAATCTCGAGCAGGCCGCCAAGGTGGTGGCCGATTTGAAGCTGGACGCCGAGGTGTACCCCGACGGCCACGCGCTGATCAACTCGCCGCAGGTCGAGGCGGTGCTTGTCACGTCCTGGGGCCCGAGCCACGAGGAATTCGTGCTCGCCGCCATCGCCGCCGGCAAGCCGGTGTTCTGCGAAAAACCCCTGGCAGTCACCGCTGCCGGCTGCCGCAAGATCGTCGACGCCGAAGTCGCCTACGGCAAGCGCCTGGTGCAAGTCGGGTTCATGCGTCCGTATGACGAAGGCTATCGCGCACTCAAGGCGGTGATCGACAGCGGCCAGATCGGCGAGCCGCTGATGCTGCACTGCGCGCACCGCAACCCGACAGTGGGCGAGAACTACAAGACCGACATGGCGATCACCGACACCCTGATCCACGAGTTGGATGTGTTGCGCTGGTTGCTCAACGACGACTACGTGTCGGTGCAAGTGGTGTTCCCGCGCAAGTCGAGCAAGGCCCTCGCGCACCTGCGCGACCCGCAGATCGTGCTGCTGGAAACCGCCAAGGGCACGCGCATCGACGTGGAAGTGTTTGTGAACTGCCAATACGGCTACGACATCCAGTGCGAAGTGGTGGGGGAGACCGGCATTGCCAAGCTGCCGGAGCCATCCCAGGTGCAGCTGCGCAGTGAAGCGAAGTTGTCCAATGCGATCCTGATGGACTGGAAGGATCGGTTTATCGGTGCATACGACGTGGAATTGCAGGCGTTCATCGACAGCGTGCGCGCCGGCCAGGTCGGCGGGCCGTCGGCGTGGGATGGCTTTGCGGCGGCGGTGGCGGCGGATGCGTGTATCGAAGCGCAGAGCAGTGAGCAGATTGTGAAAGTCAGCTTGCCGGATCGTCCGCACTTCTACGGCTAACCCCAACCCCAAAGGTGGAATGCAGTCAAAAATGTGGGAGCGGGCTTGCTCGCGAATGCGGTGTCTCAGATACAGAATTTTGGCTGACACACCGCATTCGCGAGCAAGCCCGCTCCCACATTTAGATTAGGTTTTCACTTTGAAAAAGGAGTGTTTGCATGCGAATCGGACTAGTGGGCTACGGCCACGGAGGGCGCTTTTTTCATGCGCCGCTGATTGCAACCTTGCCCGGCGCCACGTTTGTCGGCGTCGTCACACGCTCCCCCGAGCGCCGCCAGCAGTTGGCTTGTGATCATCCCGGCCTCAAGGCGTTTGACTCCATCGGCCAGATTGTCGAAGCCGGCGTCGACACCCTGGTCATCTCCACCACCCTCAAGGGCCGCCCGGCGCTGGTGCTGGAAGCCATCGAGCACGGGCTGACGGTGGTCAGCGACAAACCCTTCGCCGCCAATACCGAACAGGCCCAGGCGCTGATCACTGCCGCCGAGCGCCATGGGGTGAAGCTCAGCGTTTATCAGAACCGACGCTGGGACTCGGACTACCTGACCCTGCGCAAACTGATCGACGCCGGTGCCCTGGGCACCATTACCCGCTTTGAATCCCGCGTGGAACGCTACGCCCCCCACGCCGTCGGCAATGCCAGCGGCGGCGGTTGGTTGCGTGACCTCGGCAGCCATCTGGTGGACCAGGCGCTGCAACTGTTCGGCCCGGTGGACCGGGTGTTTGCGCAATTGCAGTTCAGCCACGAACACCCGACCGTCGATCACGGCTTCTTTGTGTCCCTGACCCATGCCAACGGGGTGATTTCCCATTTGTGGGGCAGCGCTCTGCAAAACAGCCAGGCCCCGCGTTTTCGCGTGAGTGGCACCCTCGGTTGCTACACCGTCGACGGGCTGGACGGCCAGGAGGAGGCGCTGCTGGCCGGCAAATCGCCGAAGACCGAAGGCGAGCACTGGGGCGCCGAAGAACATCGGCGCTGGGGCTGGTTCGAACAAGGCGAGGAGCGCGAGCGGGTGCCATCGGAGAAGGGCTGCTGGACGCAGTTCTATCGCCAGTTGCAACGTGCCGTGGACAGCCAGGAAGCACTGCCGGTGGACGTCTATGACGCGCTGGAAACCACCCGTATATTGGACGCCGCACGCCTTAGCGCGGGGCGTCAGCAGGTGGTTTCAACAAAAATAGAATAAAATTCTAAAACAGGTTGATATGGAAATTATTTTCCAATAAAGTCTTTTCCAGGTTGCATAAAGTACGTCTTGGGCTCGACCCCGGCGACTCAACAAAAACAAGATCAAAAACAACCAGGTACCGTCAGATGAAAATCTTCAACGCTGTACTGCGAGTTTTACGCCCAGCCTCCACGCCACGCGGTCTGCCCCGCGCCCGGCCGTTCTACTTCTCTTTCCTCAATGTGTTGTGCGTCGAAAACCAAGGCGCGCTGGTGTGCTGCATTCCAGGTGCGCCCGTCGTCCGGCTGCCTGCCGAGCTCTGATAAACGCAACGTCCAAAAAACCAACAAGAAAGTGGAGACAGACCGTTCATGAAGACCCCGATCCGTTTTACCGCGCTAGCCCTATCGCTGTTGCTGGGCAGTGGTGCTGCTTCGGCTGCCGATCTCAAGATAGGTGTGAGTATGTCCGCCTTCGACGACACCTTTCTTACCTACCTGCGCGAAGACATGGACAAACAAGCCAAGTCCTACCCAAAGGGTGACGGCGTGCAACTGCAGTTTGAAGATGCCCGCGCCGATGTGGTGAAGCAACTCAGTCAGGTCGAGAACTTTATCAGCCAAAAAGTCGATGCAATCATCGTTAACCCGGTTGATACAGCCTCGACTGCGAACATTATCAAGGCTGCCACTGCGGCGAAAATCCCGCTGGTATTCGTCAACCGTCGCCCTGACAGCGCAACATTGGCCCCCGGCGTAGCGGCGGTAACCTCCGACGACGTCGAGGCGGGCAAGCTGCAAATGCAGTACATCGCGGAGAAGCTCGACGGCAAAGGCAATATTGTGATCCTGCTGGGTGACTTGGCGAATAACTCCACTTCCAACCGTACCAAAGGAGTGAAGGAAGTCCTGGCCAAATACCCTGGCATCAAGATCGAACAGGAGCAGACCGGGATATGGCTGCGTGACAAGGGCATGACCCTGGTCAACGATTGGCTGACCCAAGGGCGCGACTTCCAGGCGGTGCTCTCGAACAACGACGAGATGGCGATTGGTGCTTCCATGGCCCTGAAGTCGGCAGGTAAGAAAGGCGTGCTGATCGCCGGTGTCGATGGCACGCCGGATGGTTTGAATGCGATCACTAAGGGTGACATGACTGTGTCGGCTTTCCAGGATGCCAAGGGCCAAGCGGACAAGTCGGTTGAAACAGCGCGCAAGATGGCTAAGAACGAGCCTATCGAGCAGAACGTGGTGATCCCGTTCCAGCTGATCACCCCCGAAAACGTCAAAGACTTCAAATAACAACAATAAGCCAGCAGGGCAGCTGTGCGGTTGCCCTGCCGATGGAGTACCTCCCTATGCTTGCTCAAGCCACTCTCTCGCAGCCTCCCGGTATCCAGCCAGTAGAACTGGAAGAACCCTACCTGTTGGAAATCAGCAATATCAGCAAAGGCTTTCCCGGCGTCGTGGCCCTGGCCGATGTGCAACTGCGAGTGCGCCCGGGCACGGTGCTGGCGCTGATGGGCGAGAACGGTGCGGGCAAGTCGACGCTGATGAAAATCATCGCCGGCATCTACCAGCCCGACGCCGGGGAAATCCGCCTGCGCGGCAAGCCGATTGTGTTTGAAACCCCACTGGCGGCACAAAAGGCCGGGATCGCGATGATCCACCAGGAGCTCAACCTGATGCCGCACATGAGCATCGCCGAGAACATCTGGATCGGCCGCGAGCAGCTCAACGGCCTGCACATGGTCAACCACCGCGAAATGCACCGCTGCACCGCCGAGTTGCTGGCACGTCTGCGCATCAACCTGGACCCGGAAGAACACGTCGGCAACCTGAGTATCGCCGAGCGGCAGATGGTCGAGATTGCCAAGGCGGTGTCCTACGACTCTGACATCCTGATCATGGATGAACCGACTTCGGCCATTACCGACAAGGAAGTGGCCCACCTGTTTTCGATCATTGCCGACCTCAAGGCCCAGGGCAAAGGCATCGTCTACATCACGCACAAAATGAACGAAGTGTTTGCCATTGCCGACGAAGTGGCCGTGTTTCGCGACGGCCATTACATCGGCCTGCAACGCGCCGACAGCATGAACAGCGACAGCCTGATCTCGATGATGGTCGGCCGTGAGCTGAGCCAGTTGTTCCCGGTGCGCGAGACGCCCATCGGTGCGCTGCTGATGTCTGTGCGCGAGCTGAGCCTGGATGGCGTGTTCAAGGACGTTTCGTTCGACCTGCACGCCGGTGAAATCCTCGGCATCGCCGGGTTGATGGGCTCGGGCCGCACCAATGTGGCGGAAACCATTTTTGGCATCACCCCCAGCAGCAGCGGCCAGATCACCCTCGACGGCAAGGCGGTGCGCATTACCGACCCGCACATGGCGATCGAGAAGGGCTTTGCGCTGTTGACCGAGGACCGCAAGCTCAGCGGCCTGTTCCCGTGCCTGTCGGTGCTGGAGAACATGGAGATGGCCGTGCTGCCGCACTATAGCGGCAACGGATTTATCCAGCAGAAAGCCCTGCGTGCGCTGTGCGAAGACATGTGCAAGAAGCTGCGGGTGAAAACCCCGTCCCTTGAACAGTGCATCGACACCTTGTCCGGTGGCAACCAGCAAAAAGCCTTGCTCGCGCGCTGGTTGATGACCAATCCACGCTTGCTGATCCTCGATGAGCCGACCCGTGGCATCGATGTGGGCGCCAAGGCCGAGATCTACCGTTTGATTTCCTTCCTCGCCAGCGAAGGCATGGCGGTGATCATGATCTCCTCGGAGCTGCCCGAAGTGCTGGGCATGAGCGACCGGGTGATGGTGATGCACGAGGGCGAACTGATGGGCACCCTGGATCGGTCCGAGGCGACCCAGGAAAAAGTCATGCAGCTGGCTTCCGGTATGACCGTAGTCCACTGACGTACAGAATAAAAAAGGTGATGGGTTATGAACGCAATAACGGATAACAAACCGGCCACTGTGCCGACCAAGACACGCCGGCGCATGCCGACCGAGCTGAGCATCTTCCTGGTGCTGATCGGTATCGGCCTGGTGTTTGAACTGTTCGGCTGGATCGTGCGTGACCAGAGCTTCCTGATGAACTCCCAGCGCCTGGTGCTGATGATCCTGCAAGTGTCGATCATTGGGCTGCTGGCGATTGGCGTGACCCAGGTGATCATTACCACGGGTATCGACCTGTCATCCGGTTCGGTGTTGGCGCTGTCGGCGATGATCGCCGCCAGTTTGGCGCAAACTTCAGACTTTTCACGGGCAGTGTTTCCAAGTCTCACGGATTTGCCGGTGTGGATCCCGGTGGCGATGGGGCTGGGCGTAGGGCTGCTGGCGGGGGCGATCAACGGCAGCATCATCGCCGTGACCGGTATCCCGCCGTTCATTGCCACCCTGGGCATGATGGTGTCGGCCCGTGGGCTGGCGCGCTACTACACCGAAGGCCAGCCGGTGAGCATGCTCTCGGACTCGTACACGGCCATCGGCCATGGTGCGATGCCGGTGATCATCTTCCTGGTGGTTGCGGTGATCTTCCATATCGCCCTGCGTTACACCAAGTACGGCAAGTACACCTACGCCATCGGCGGCAACATGCAGGCGGCGCGGACTTCGGGGATCAACGTCAAGCGTCATCTGGTCATCGTCTACAGCATCGCCGGCCTGCTGGCGGGCCTGGCCGGTGTGGTTGCCTCGGCACGTGCGGCGACGGGGCAGGCCGGGATGGGCATGTCCTATGAACTGGACGCGATTGCCGCCGCCGTGATCGGCGGCACCAGCCTGGCGGGCGGGGTAGGGCGCATTACCGGCACGGTGATCGGCGCGCTGATCCTGGGCGTGATGGCCAGCGGGTTTACTTTTGTCGGTGTGGATGCGTACATCCAGGACATCATCAAGGGGCTGATCATCGTGGTGGCCGTGGTGATCGACCAATACCGCAACAAGCGCAAGCTCAAACGCTGACCTGGATGCAGGGTTAAATGGGGGAGCGGGCTTGCTCGCGAATGCGGTGTCTCAGTACAGAATGTACCGGCTGACACGCCGCTTTCGCGAGCAAGCCCGCTCCCACATGGGGTCTATCGCTGATCCGTTCCAACCGTTTGTCTTCTATATAGCTCCACAACACTGAATTTCTTGCTATAAACGCACTCCGATAACCAATCGCCAAGCCCGTCCTGGTGCTTTTAGGGGTTATCTCGGAAAAATTGCCTGTCTTTTCAGTTGCTGCGCTCTCAAGTCGGCCTTAGACTGCCGCCCCTCGTAAATTGAGTGCCGGGTGGCGCTTGAAATGGACGGCGCCCTTCCGAGACCTGCAGAGGTCGGCCGGAACGCTCCCTTATTCGCCTTAATGCACGTATTTTTTATAGAGAAATCAATGACAAAGGAAAAGTTGCTGGCCATGCCGGCGGATGACTACATGAATGCCGAACAGCACGCTTTTTTTGAGCAATTGCTGCAAGACATGAAAGTGGAACACCACGAGCGCATTGAACAGAACCGTATCGCCATTGAAAGCCTGGACACCCCGGCCGATCCGGCCGACGCCGCTTCGGTCGAAGAAGAGCGTACCTGGCTGGTGAACGCCATCGACCGCGACCAGCGCATGCTGCCGCAACTCGAACGCGCGTTGGAACGCATCAAGGAAGACTCCTTTGGCTGGTGTGACGACAGCGGCGAGCCTATCGGCCTCAAGCGCCTGCTGATCAGCCCGACCACCAAGTACTGCATCGAAGCGCAAGAGCGCCACGAGCAGATTGACAAGCACCAGCGCCAAGCCTGATGCGCTGAAGCTGGGGGGCGCGCCTGCGTCCCTCCAGGCGATACACGTTACGCCCCGTCTATTGATCTGCTGCAACGCACCCCACTAAAGGCCCATGGATAATGGCCTGATAGTGGCGTCTAATGCAGTGACAATAATGACAAGCAGTGGGGTGACGAAGATGGCTGGAGACGGATCTCTGATGGGCGCAGCAGTACCACCGCAGACGGTGGTGCGCGGGCTGCCCGGTTGGCTGACGCCGCTCTTGCAGAGCACCGCCCTGGTGCTGGTCCTGCTGGGCCTGGCGTTTGCCGGCCTGTCGATATACCTCTGCCTGCCGCTGGCCTTGCTGGTGATCTGGCTGCCTCGCCTGAAAACCCGCACGCCTGCGGTCGCACCTTCCACGGACAGCGACGCCATCGGTGAGCTCACGCGTGACCTGTCCCACACCACCAGCCATAACGCGCTGTCTGCCGCCGGCGTGGCCTATGCGGTCAAGCAACTGGCTGCGCGCCTGCAATCGCAGTTAAGTGCGGCCAAGCAGATCGTCAGCAGCGCCGAAGTGATGATCGGCACGGAGCAGGTCACCTCACAGCTCAGCCGTCAGGCGCTCGGTGCAGCCAGCCAGGCCCATCAACGCAGCACCGAAGGGCGTGAGGTGTTGGCGCAGTCGATCACGCGCATGCATCAGCTCAGCGACCGGGCCAACGCCAGTCGCGAGTTGATCGAAGCGTTGAGCCAGCGCAGCGAGGAAATCCAGCGAGTGACGTTGGTGATTCAGTCCATCGCCAGCCAGACCAACCTGTTGGCCTTGAACGCGGCCATTGAAGCCGCGCGTGCCGGCGAGCACGGGCGCGGGTTTGCCGTGGTTGCCGATGAAGTGCGCGGGCTGGCCGGGCGGACCGCCACCGCGACCGATGAGGTCGGGGTGATGGTCGCCGATATTCAACAACGTACCGCCCAGGTGGTGGAGCAGATTCGCCAACTGTCGACCGACCTCAATACGGGTGTGGAGCAGGTCGAGCATGCCGGTGAACAGCTGTCGAGCATCGCCAGCCTGGCGGCGGATGTGGAAGGGCAGGTCAATGAGATCGCCCAGGGCACCGACACCAACCGTGCCCAGTTGGACAGCCTGTTCCATGCCGTGGAACAAATGCGCAGCGACCTGACCGTGAGTGACCAGCAAACCCGTCAGCTGGCCGACGCCGCCGTCCAGATGGAAGGCCAGGCCGAAATCATCAGTGAGCGCTTGGCCGAGGTCGGGCTGGATGACTATCACCAGCGCGTCTACGACCTGGCCCGTGAAGGCGCCAGCCGCATTGCCGCGCAGTTCGAGGCCGATGTGGAGCAAAACCGCATCAGCCTGGACGACCTGTTCGACCGCAGTTACACGCTGATCCCGAATACCCATCCGAGTAAGTACCACACGCGGTTTGACGGTTATACCGATCAGGTGTTGCCGGGGATTCAGGAGGCGTTGTTGCCGCGTCACGAGGGGTTGGTCTTCGCTATAGCCTGCACGCCCCAGGGCTATGTGCCGACGCACAACAAGGCGTTTTCCCAGGACTTGACCGGGGATGCCCAGGTGGATGCGGTGCAGAACCGCACCAAGCGCAAGTTTGACGACCGCACCGGGATTCGCTGTGGCAGCCACCAGCAAGCGGTGCTGCTACAGACATATACCCGCGATACCGGCGAATTGATGCATGACTTGTCAGTGCCGATCATGGTCAAGGGCCGGCACTGGGGTGGGTTGCGGCTGGGCTACAGGCCGGAAGGCGTGTAGGCGCGGGGAGGGGGCCGTCGAGCGGGGTTCAGGAGGTCAATGCCCCTGAATCGACGGCAGTCTTGAGGGCCAGGGCGGATTCTTTGCCCGCGACGGCGGCAGCTTCTGCAGTCTTGAACCAGCGGTCCTTTTCCACCTGATGCGTGGTGACCGTTTTCAGCGGTGGCTTGGCGCGCATCACGATGACCGCCTGGAATTCTCCGTCTACTTCCCTCGCATCGCCATGGATGAAAAACTCGCCAATATCAAATTCCGTCACGTATAGCCTTCCCTTCAAGGTAACTGCACAGATGAGACCTGACCCGCAGAGGGGCAAACTTCAATCGACGGGCCAGTATGGCAGTTGTTGGTGGGTGGCGGCGCGGTAAAGTCATCCTGGTGACGAAACGAGGCCACCCTGTTGCAGTGTGGCTTCCAGTTCCTTGGCCAGTTGGCAGGCCTTGATATGGTCGCTGCGAAACCCCAGCACACGGCCGCTGGTGACTTCGCGAATATGAAAGAAGTTACGCCCCGCCGGCACAACTTGGTAAAGAACCGAATTCGAGTACCCGTATAGGCCTTGCACGCAGTAGTATTGGCGCTCGTCATGCAGTGTCGAGCGAGTGTGGCAAGACGTAGCATCGTGTTGACGTCGTTGCATGGTCAGCTCCTGTCGATCGATTGTGTTGATGCAGCTGCAGCGTTTCGGGTGGTTTTGACCCGTGTTGCTGTTTTAGTATTGTCGTCGGCGAACGATGTCTGGTTCCGCACCTGGTTGTTTTGTTTAAGGTGGGCTGTCGGAAACCGCGTTTTTTATTTGGGTTATTCTCTGAAGCGGTGCGGTCTCTATTCTCGAGCCGTCAAACCTGTGATCTGCTGTGATACATGGTGTCCTCGCCCGAGGTTCATTGGGTACGTCTGTACCAGCCGTATGGCTCAGCAGCGGGATCTTCTTCAGTTTTTCAATGAATGTGTTGTGTGATCGTGCCGTAACGGCCGGATTTTTGTGCTGCCCGCTGTGGCGGTCAGCACTTCTTTTGATGTGGGGGCGTTTCCTTGGCAGTCAGTAATCTGGATATGCACGCGTTATTCGTGCTGGGTGATTTACGCGCAAAGTTGGTCAAGCAGTTTCAATCGCGTTTTGTTTACATCACTGAACAAACGCCGGAAGGTATTTACATCGCCGAAATCGATACCGAAACCGCATTGGTTGTCGATGACAAACCGCGCCTGGAACTCAAGGTCGGCGACCATTTTCGTGCGGCCGTGCTGCCCAGCCGTGAAGGCGGCAAGTTTGAATTGAAGTTCCGCGACATTAAGTTGACGGTATATGGCCTGGGCGATTACGCCTTTGTTTCGTCGGCTGAAGGCCAGGGCATCGTGTTCAAGGAAGGCCATAGCGTCATGCTGGTGTTTGCCGCCAATGAACAATTGCAGGAAGGCCTGACCAAAACCCTCAAGGCCGTGACCGGCAAGGCCGCCAAGTGGCGCAAGGGTGAACTGGTGACCTTCAAGGCCAGCGAGTAGTTTGTAAACGCAATGTGTAATCCGTTTCTCCCGGAACCTCTACTACAGTTGAGTTGACTTAACTATTCAGAGGCTTCGCGCGTTGGCAGCAAAGCCCTCCGCTATGGCTGCTAAACATGAGGTGCGAAGGCATGAAAGGATTGAGATCGCTGTTGGCCGTGTCGCTGGCGACACTGGGCCTGTCAGTTGCAGCATTGCCGGTGTCGGCGGCCCAGGCGCCGATTCATTTCGCCGACCTGAACTGGGAGAGCGGCAGCCTGATTACCGAAGTGCTTCGGGTTATTGTCGAGAAGGGGTATGACTTGCCTACCGACACCTTGCCCGGCACCACCATTACCCTGGAAACCGCACTGGCCAAGAACGACATCCAGGTGATCGGCGAAGAGTGGGCCGGTCGCAGTCCGGTGTGGGTCAAGGCCGAGGCCGAAGGCAAGGTGGTGGGCCTGGGCGATACGGTCAAGGGCGCCACCGAAGGCTGGTGGGTGCCGGAATACGTGGTCAAGGGCGACGCCGCCAAAGGCCTCAAGCCCCTGGCACCGGACCTCAAGCGCGTGCAGGACCTGGCGCGCTACAAGGACGTGTTCAAGGACCCGGAGTCTCCCGGCAAGGGGCGCTTCCTCAACAGCCCGATCGGCTGGACGTCCGAGGTGGTCAATGCACAGAAGCTCAAGGCCTACGGGCTCAGCGACAGCTACGTGAACTTCCGCAGTGGCTCAGGCGCGGCGCTGGACGCCGAGATTGCTTCGTCGATCCGCCGGGGCAAGCCGGTGCTGTTCTACTATTGGTCGCCGACGCCGTTGATGGGGCGCTACAAGTTGATCCAGTTGGAAGAACCGCCATTTGATGCCGAGGCATGGAAGACGCTGACGGATGCGGACAATCCCGAGCCGAAACCGACACGGTCGTTGGCGTCCAAGCTGAGTATTGGCGTGTCGACGCCGTTCCAGAAAGAGCATCCGCAGATTGCCGCGTTTTTCACCAAGGTCGAGTTTCCCATCGGGCCACTCAATCAGGCGCTGGCGAAAATGAGCGAAAACCACACGCCTGCACGGGACGTGGCCCAGGCGTTCCTCAAGGAGCACCCTGAGGTGTGGAAGGCATGGTTGACCGAAGAGGTGGCGCAGAAGGTCGAGGCAAGCCTGAAGTAAGTGTAGGAGGGGGCTGGCCCCCTCCCGTATTGGCCTGTGTTCCGGGCTCAGAACTGAGTGTTTACAGCCAGTTCGAAGGTCCTTGGCGACCCCAGGTAATACGCCGGTGACACATGGGCAAACTCGGCATACACCTCATTCGTCAGGTTGCGCACCCGCGCCGTCACCGTGGTGTGCTGATCCACCTTGTAGCGCAGGAACGTGCCGAACAACGTGTAGGCTGGCACCGTCTGGGTGTTGGCGTTATCCGCATAAACCTCGGCGACATACCGCGCGTCCACACCCCCTTGCCAGTCCTCGGCAATATCGTAGGTCAGCCACAGGTTGCCCACGCGCTTGGGGACGTTGGTCGGCGTATTGCCCTTGCGTGACACCACGGCACCGCTGGCGAGCTTCTCGTTGAACTCGTCGTATTCGGCGTCCACCCAGGCGAAATTGCCTTCGGCGAGCAGCCGTGGAGTGATGCGCAACGAACTGGCCAACTCAATGCCCTTGGACGACTGCGCACCCACCGGGATGCTGTTGGTCGGGTCCAGCGGGTCGGTGACGGCGAAGTCCTTGCGTTCGATCCTGTAGGCGGCAACGGTGGCCGCGCCACGTCCATCCAGATAGTCGAACTTGCTGCCCACTTCCCATTGCTTGCCGGTCGACACATCGAACACCTGGGTCGTGGTGCTTGGCTGCTCGGCGGCGGTGCTGTATTGCACGTACACATTCGCTGACGGGATGAACTGGTAGGTCAGGCCGACGCGCCCGGTGAGCGGCTCCCAGCTGCGCTTGAAATGCCGTGGACTGGTGGCAGTCAGCGTGCCGTGGTTGGTCACGTCCAGGTCGATGGCGTCATAACGCAGGCCGGTGAGCAGCGACAATTTGTCGGTGAGGCCCAGGCGGTTTTCCACGAACAGCGCCTTGGTGGTGACCTCGTTGGTCTTGTCTTTGTTGAAGCCGGGCCTGGTGCCGGGGATGGCATAAAAATGTCCGGGATCGAAGTTGTTCGGGTCGACCGCACTGTTGCCCGCCGCGCGCAGCGGGCTGTTGGTGGTGCTGTTGAGCTTGTACTCGAAACCGCCAGACCAGGTGGTGGAAAGGCCGAAGACGCTGGCGTCGTGGCGCAACTCGAACTGGTTGCCCTGCTGCTCGCCCTGATGGCGCACCTGATAGGCGGTCGAGCGGTTTACCGCGCTGTTGTCGGCGTTGTACTGATAGGTCTCCAGGTTGCGGTAATCGCGCTGGCTGTCGAGGTGATAAAGGGTGTTTTTCAGCGTGGTGCTGTCGTTGAGCCGGTAGTCGATGATCGAGCGCAGCCACACCGTGCGTTGCTCGTAACGTCCGTCGGCGACGTTGTAGTTGTTGAAGCGGTTGTGCTTGTCGATCTTCAACTCGCCGGCCTTGGGGTTGAGCACCGGAGTGCCCCAGTAGGGGCTGTCCTCATGTTCGTCCTGGTATTCCACCGCCAGGGTGTGGGACAGGTCCGGCGTGAGGTCACTGAGCAGGGAAAACGCCATGCTCCAGGCGTCCCGTTTATCGCGGTCGATGTAGCTGTGGTTGGTGTTGCGGCTTACATCCAGGCGCGCGTAGTGCTGCACCTCACTGCCTGGCTCGGTCAGGGCGTGGTTGAGGCCCAGGGCCATGCCAGCGGTGTCGTAGCTGCCGTAGCTGAGTTGGCCTTGCGCGGCCTGTTCTTCACGGCCGGCGAGCTTGGTCACGTAATTGAGCGAGCCGCCCACGGAGCCGGCGCCGTTGATCAGCGAGGAGGGGCCGCCGACCAGTTCCACGCGGTCATAGATCCAGGCATCCACCGGGCGTGCCAGGCCGGTGGCGACGTTGATGCCGTTGAACATCTGGGTGATCTGGCTGCTGGTAAATCCACGATAAGAGACAAACCCGCCAAACCCCGGCGGTGCACTGGCATTGACGCCAGGCAGGGTGTTGGCCGCATCGCGGAACGTCTTGGCACCGTGGCGTTCGATGTCGTTGCGCTTGGCGATGGCCACCGACGCGGGAGTTTCCCGGACGCTCAGCCCGAGCCGCGAGGCCATGCCGCTGGATTGATCCAGGGTCAGGCCGGGGTCGGCGCTTGGTTCGCCAGTGACAGTGGTCGGTGCCAGCTCGACGGTCCAGGCGCAGAAGGGCAGGCAGCCGAACAGGCCCGCCAACAGGGGTAAATGTTTCATGGTTGAATCCTGAAAAACTTGGCTTGAAAACAATGCACGACTGTCCGTCACCCCTCGGGGATGCGGTGGTCAGTGCCGATCAGATAGCGAAGGTGTCAGGCAATAGCGGGCGGCGCGCGGGGATGCGCCGTGGGCCAGGTAAAGCGGGCAGGGATGTCAGCGGCGAGTACCACGGCCGGTGGTGGCGCGTGGGGTTGTGGCAACACCGCCACATTCAGGCTGGAATTGAGCGCCGGGCCCATGCCTCCACTGGAACACAGCGGGCAACCGAACGCTTTGGACAGCGTCGGCAGGCTCTCATCCGTGGAGTTGGCAGGCGTGGGCGCCTGGGTGCGCGGGTCTACCGTGCAGAACTGGCCGCCGATGCCGTTGAGTTGCATCCCGACCATCTGCCCGTGACCGATACTGCAGGCGAACACATTGAACAGGACGCAGCAATAGAGCATCCAGGCAATGAGCGAGCGGTCGGTGCGGGCGAATTTCATGGGGCGGCACTTTACCATCAGCCACCGACGAAATACCTGCAAAAAAACGCAGGGCGACTATCCTTGTTCGCACATTTTCAGGGAGAGCCAGCCATGAGCTTTGTCATTGCACGATGGATCGTCGGTATTTTCACGGGTATCAGTATGGTGCACCTGTACTGGGCGGCGGGTGGCAAACTCGGGTTCCAGGCCGCCATTCCCGAGCTGCCCGGCGAATTCGCCAGCGGGCCGCGACCGGCTTTCATACCGTCGGCACTGATGACATTCCTCGTAGCGATGGGCCTGGTGGCGATTGCCTTGCTCGTGTGCCTGCGCGCCGGTTTGTACTTTTCCGCGGTGTCCCATGGCGCGTTGCAATGGGGCATCAGTGCGATAGCGCTGGTCATGTTTGCCCGGGCGATTGGGGATTCGGAGCTGGTGGGTTTTTTCAAAAAGGTCGGCGGGTCGCGGTTTGCCAGGTTGGATACCTATGTTTATTCGCCGTTGTGTCTGGTGTTGGGGCTGGGGTTGTTGGTCGTTGCGTGGGGGTGATCGCGCTGTGTGGGGGTGAAAGGCCACGCAAAAAGGCGATCCAAGCGCTTGCGGCAGCACCCGGCGAATAAAAACGCCTCTCATTCTTGCCCGATTTGCCGAGCTGCCCGTCATGGTTAATAGAACCTCTATTACCCAGGACCTCCCATGTCGCTTGCTCGTCCCTTGCACCCACTGGCCCTGTCAGTGGCGATGGCTTTTGCCGCTATGCCACTGCTCAATACCCCGTCCGCCTTTGCCGCAGACAGCCGCAGCAGCGTGCGCAGCTTCTCGATTCCCGCCAGTGATTTGAGCCAGGCGCTCAACAGCTTGGCCGAGCAGGCAGGCCTGGTGCTGGCGTTCGATGCGGGCTTGACCCGTGGTAAACGCAGCGCTGCGTTGAGCGGGCAGTACGACACTGAGGTGGCGCTGACCCGATTGCTCGCTGGCAGCGGCTTGCAGGCGCTGAAGATCGCCAACGACCGCTATCGCCTGGAGGCCCTCCCGGATAACGGCGGGGCGGTGGAGTTGCAGGCCACCACGATCAGCGGCGGCTATCAGGCCCAGAGCCCCGTGGGTCCGGTGGCGGGTTATGTGGCCACCCGCAGCCTGTCCGGCACCAAGACCGACACCGCCGTGATCGAAACCCCGCAGTCGATCTCCATCGTCACCAAAGACCAGATGCGCGCGCAGAACGCCGAGAGCCTCAACCAGATCCTGCGCTACAGCGCCGCGGTGGTCCCGGAGAGCCGTGGCGCTACGGCTTCGCGGCTGGACCAGTTGACGATCCGGGGTTTCTCGCCGGCCACCTACCTCGACGGCTTGCGCATGCCCTCCAGCCGTGACGCTTCGCCGCAAAAGGACGCCTTCGATCTGGAGCGCGTGGAAGTGCTGCGCGGCCCGGCGTCGGTGCTGTACGGGCAGGGCACACCCAGCGGGGTGATCAACATGGTCAGCAAGCGCCCGTTGGACACGCCGTTTCATGAGGTCGGCGTCGAATACGGCACCTTTAACAAGAAGCGCACCACCTTCGATCTGAGCGGCCCGATTGATGATCAGGGCGTGTATTCCTACCGTGTGGCCGGGCTTTTCGACGACGCCGACGGGCAGGTGGAACACACCGAAACGCGTCGCCAGTCGCTGTCGACGGCCTTTACCTGGCGCCCGGACGACGCCACTTCGCTGACCCTGCTGGGGCACTTCCAGAAGGACCCCAAGGGCGCGTCCTACGGCTCGGTACCTGCCTGGGGCTCGGTATTGCGCAGCCCCACCGGGCGCAAGATCGATGTGGATTTCTATGACGGCGAAAAAGACTTCGAGAAAAGCGATCGCGAGTACTACTCCATCGGCTACGCCTTCGAACATCACTTCAACGATGTGTGGACCGTGCGCCAGAACGCCCGTTACCTGCGCAGCGAGGGCCGCTACCGTAGTCTCTACAGCAACAACCTGCTGAGCGATTACCGCACCATGCAGCGCGCCACCATCGCCAGCGACGTCAACCTGGACGCCTACACCCTCGACAACCAGGCCCAGGCCAGATTCGACACTGGCCCGCTGCAACACACCTTGTTGATGGGCGTCGATTACCAGAACACCAGCACCGACACCCTGCAAGGCTCGACACGTGTCGGTGCCGGGCCGACCCAGGATATTTTCGACCCGGTGTATGGCCGTCCGGTCGCGACCCCGGCCTACACCACCGACGGTACCTCCCGCAGCGAGCAGACCGGCGTTTATCTGCAAGAGCAAATGAAGTGGGACAACTGGGTGCTGCTGCTGGGCGGCCGCTATGACTGGGCCAGTACCGACAGCACTACCAAGACCCTGAGCAGCGGCGCCAAGAGCCAGTCGTCCCTGGACAGCAAGGCGTTCACCGGCCGCATTGGCCTGGTCTACCTGTTCGACAACGGCCTGGCACCCTATGCCAGTTATTCGGAGTCCTTCAGCCCGCAGTCGGGTACCGGCTACGGCGGTTCGGTGTTCAAACCGACCGAGGGCAAGCAGTATGAAGTCGGGATCAAATACCAGCCGCCGGGCAGCAACAGCTTTATCACCGCCGCGATCTTCGACCTGCGCCAGACCAATGTGCTGACCACCGACCCGGACCCCACGCACCTGTGTGGCAGTGGCCGCTGCCAGAGCCAGGACGGCGAAGTGCAATCCCGTGGCTTTGAGCTGGAAGGCAAGGCCAGCCTCAACGATAACCTGGACATCAGCGCGGCATATGCCTACCTGGATAACCGCATCAGCCAGTCCAACAACGCCGTGCAATACACGCCCGTCACCGACATCGGTGTAGGCCCGGCCCTACCGGCCAAAGGCACCAGCACCTACGGTGTACCGCGCCATACCGCGTCGGCGTGGGCGGATTACACCTTCCGTGACGGCCACCTCAAGGGCTTCGGCGTCGGGGCAGGGGCGCGTTATGTCGGCTCGTCCTGGGGCGACACGGCCAACACCCTGAAAGTCCCGGGCTACACCTTGTTCGACGCGGCGGTGCACTACGACATCCCGAACCTCGCCAACCTCAAGGACAACCTGCGCCTGGCGCTCAACGCCACCAACCTGGCGAATAAGGAGTACGTCGCCTCGTGCTATTCCTACTCCTGGTGCTGGTATGGCTCACAGCGCACGGTACAGGCGAGTGCGACTTATCAGTGGTGATAAGGCAATTTAATGGCCCCTCTGTAACCAAATCCTCGCCAGAATCGCTTTTATTTTCAGGTGGTTAGGTGGGGATGCAAATGCGCACTGTTGGAATCATGCTTGTCGCCTGCTCGTTGGCCGGCGGCGCGGCTGCCGTGCAGGCCCGGGAGCTGCGTGAAGGTGACAAGTACATGTGCAGTTGGGGCGCGGGCACGGCCGCCAGGGCCCAGGAGTTGAAGCTCTCGGGTGTGTCGCTGTATGCGGCGCGGCAGAAAATCCAGACCCTCAAATTCAACAAGTCGTGGATGCGCATGATGGCCATGGGCATCACCGAGCAGACCTACGACAGTCGCTCCCGGCTCAAGCCAGAAGCGATTCGCCAAAGCTTCTATCAGGATTGCGTGCGCTACAAAGTGGCGCGCAAATGACCGGTTCAGTGCGACAGCGGTGAGCTGACGTCTTCCTGGAAATACACCTTCGCCGTTTCAATAAACCGTCGATTGGCCTGGGACAGGTATTCGCTGCCTCTCCAGCACAGGTTGAAGTGCATGAACTGCGCGGGCTCGAACGACACCCCGGCCACGCCCGGTTCCTGTTGTTGCACCGAGCGCAGCAGGGTGGAAACCCCCATGCCATTGCGGGTGGCGGCAATCACCAGCGGCACGAAGTTGCTTTCCAGGGCGATGTTGAAGCGCACGCGGGCAGCGTCGCAAAAGGCGTCGAGCAAGTGCCGTTGCAGGAAGGTATTGTCGAACACCAGCAACTGCTCGCCACGCAAACCCTCGGCCGTGACCGACGCCGCGCTCGCCAATGGATGCTGCTCATGCATGCACAGCACCATCTCATCGCTGCCCAGCAAGACCGACTTCCAGTCCGGGTCGACGCGACGTGACTCCAGCAACGCTACATCAATATCCCGCGTTGCCAGGCGTGCGCTGATGTCATCGGCGCTGCCTTCCACCACATGCATGGCGATGCCGGGGTAGTGCGCGCGAAATTGCATCAGCAACTCCGGGATATGCCGGATGCCGTACATCGGCGGGATGCCGACGCGGATTTCACCGCTGTGCAATTGCGTCAGGTCCTGCAACTCGCGGCGGGCCCCGGCCAAGCCTTGCAGGCAGGCTTCAGCGCGGGTGAGGAACAGTTGGCCTTCCGCTGTGACACTGATCTGCCGTGTGGCGCGGTTGAACAGCGCCACCCCCAGTTCATCTTCCAGACGGCTGACTGCCATGCTCAGCGCCGGTTGCGCCACATGCAACGCCTGCGCGGCCTTGGTAAAACTGCCTTGGCGGGCGATCTCGACGCAGTATTCCAGGGCTTTAAGATTCATCGGTTCTCGCATAACAATATGTGATGTTGATGTTCACAAATGGATATTTTTTGTGATGAGCGCGAGTCTATAACCTGTCGGCACACTTCTCCATGCCGGATCTCAACATGACCTTCAACCTTCGCCAGTATTGGCTTGTCACCCTGATCGCGGGCACCTTGGGCGGCAGTTTTGCGCAGTGGATCGGCTGGCCGCTGCCCTGGGTGATAGGTGCTTTGCTGGCTGTGCTGATCGGCCGCTGCGGCGGCGCGAGGATGGCGCAAATTCCCCATGGGCGCCAAGCGGGCCAGTTGATTGTCGCGGTGGCGATTGGCTGTTATTTCACCTTGCCGGTGATGCAGCAGGTGGCGGCGCACCTGGGGCTGATTGTCACGGCGGTGCTGTTGACGCTGGTGCTGGCATTGAGCTCGGTGTGGCTGTTGAACCGCTCTGGCGTCGCCTTCGGCACGGCGTTCTTCGCGCTGATGCCGGCCAACTCTACGGAGATGGTTCACCTCGGTCGTCAGCGCCAGGCGGACACCAGCTTTATCGCCGCCGCCCACAGTCTACGGCTGCTGCTGATCCTGCTGGCCGTGCCTGCGCTGGCCAGCCTTGGCCTGGCTCATCCTGTGATGGCTGCGCCATTGCCGGTGATCTGGCCCTGGTTGATCTTTCTGCTGGCTATGAGCCTGTTGGCCGCTATCGGCTTCAAGCGCTGCAACCTGCCCAACCCTTGGACATTCGGGCCGTTCCTGATCTGTGCGGTGGGGGTAGGGTGTAACAATTTGTCGATGAGCATGCCCGGTTGGCTCAGTGGTGTCGGCCAGTTGCTGATCGGGTGTGCGCTGGGCGCCGCCTTCGAGCGGGATTTTTTCCGCCGCGCACCGGGGTTTCTCGTCAAGGTGCTGGCGTTGTTGATTGGCTCGCTGGTTGCGACCGCAGCCGCCGCATGGGCGTTGGGCACGTGGCTGCAGATGCCATGGTTGTCGCTGGCCCTGGGCATGATGCCCGGCAGCGCACCGGAGATGAGCCTGACCGCAGAGGCGCTGGGGCTGGCGGTTACATTGGTGACGGCGATGCAGGTGATCCGAATGCTGCTGATCCAGGCCGCGTGCCTGCCGGTGTATCGGCTGTTGAAGGGGCGTGCAAGCGCCAACGAAAAGCCTGTGTCTGTGTAAGGCCGGTGCTTTACAAAACCACGACAATTGCTGTGTTTCTATTTGCATACAATTGCACGCTTCGTCGCAGATAGAACAGGTCGTCACGGGGCCATGTACCAGCCAGAACCTTCATCGCCAAACAGCTTGCGCCACTATGCGGTCGGCGTGCTGTGTGTCGCGGTGCTGTTGGGCGGCTACTTTATGCATATCAACGCCAGCGCCGATCGCCATCGGGCCGAGGCGGCCGAGCGTCTGCTGCTTTGTCGGCAAATGGAGCGAGTCGCCAGCGCGACGACGACCCACGCTATCAAACTGGGCGACAGTTGCAGGCAATTGGGTGCACAAGCGCCAGAGAGTGTCACCGCGCCTTAGTTAATAACCATTTTTTATAAGGGGGAATATAGGTCGCAAGTATCAAGCTTACTTGCACCAAAAAGTGGCATTTGTATGTCGGCCGCCTTAAAAAATGTGTGGTTATTGAATGACTTACGACTGTTTTAATCCGACGAAAGGATTAAAACAGTCTTGTTACAGCTTTTTACAATCGCTACTATAGTCGGGCGTTCACCTCCCACGGTTTATGCATTTTTAAATCCCAAGTTTCCATCAGCTACTTGGGATTTTTTTTGCCCGCGATTTGACCTCGGCGTCAAACTTCAATATCGGCGAACTCTGCGCGCATCCGTCCATTGTGTTTGGCCTTGTAGAGTAATTTGTCGACCTGCTCGACAAACCCCAGCATCGAACTGGCAGGCCTGACGATATGAGTGCCAACCCCGAGGCTCAAGGTCAGCAGCCTGGACACCGGCGAAAACCCGTGTTCGATCTGGCGTTGACGCATCAGGTGCAGGCAGCGTTGCGCCACCAGCCTGGCCGAGGTTGCATCGGTCTCCGGCAACAGCCACACAAACTCTTCACCGCCGATCCGTGCGATGAAATCCCGTGGGCGGTTGGCCGCCTGCGCCAGTGTATTGGCCACCTGGCGCAGGCATTCGTCACCCTTGATATGGCCGTAGTGGTCGTTGTACTGCTTGAAAAAGTCGATATCGAGAATGATCAACGACAGCGGCAACTGGCTGCGTTGGGCGCTGGTCCATTCGCGTTCGAGCACGGTGTCGAACATGCGGCGGTTGGCGATGCCGGTGAGGCCGTCCTGGAAGGAGTATTCCTCCAATTGCTTTTGCAGGCGGATCAGGTGTTCCTCGGTCTTCTTGCGCTCACTGATGTCGAACATGAACCCGATCAGCGCCTCCACTTCGCCGTCCTTGCGCACCACATGCACCACATCGCGGATCCACACATAGTCGCCGTTCACCGTCAGCGCACGGTAATCGGCCTCGTGGTCTACGCCGGCGCGCGATTGCGACACGCAAAAATTCACTACGTACTCGCGATCGTCCGGGTGCATGCGCGCGACCCAGTCATCCACACTGACCCAGCTTTGCGGCGTCCAGCCCAGCAGTGTTTCGATCTGCGGACCGATGTAGCTGAAGGTCATGCTCTGCCAGTCGATCCGCCAAGGGATCGCCTTGGTCGATTCCAGCAGGGTTTTGTAAACGTCGCTGTCGGGCGGGCTCGGGGGATCGATGCTCATGGTCGGCTGCTCGGGGAGTGGCATAAAGCCAGAGCGTCTGGCGATCGCGGGTGGGAGTCAAGTTTTCGTCAGGGCAACAGACGAGAGGTCACGTGCTGGCTTTCTGGCGCCGGCCCGCCAGCGCTTGGCGGGAAAAAATGAGTGCACCCTCAATAGCGATGGCTCGCTGCGCATCAGCGTGTTCGAGCCGGTCTCCGGTCGCGTCGAGTTGCTGCTGACCTGCGTGTCCCCCGAAGGTCTGGACAGCATCCGTTCCATCTCAAACCTTATCGGTGAGCTGCGCACTGAACTCAAGGCCGGGCGCCGCGGTTTTGCGGCGGTGGGTTAGCTGTTGACGCCGGCGGTGGTGGTCGACACCGCGCCGTAATAGCGCCAGCAGCAATGCCGGTGCTCGGGCACGATCACGCAGCCGCTCAGGCTTGCGATCAACAGGGCGGCAACGAGCATGTAAAGGCGACGGGACATGGCATTTCCTCTTGGTGTGGGGTGCGTCATCTATTGAACGTCGCCACCGGCACACATCCGTCGCACACCTTTCAAACATTTCATCCAGCGTTGCCGGCCCGTGGGCAATACTTCCTCTTACGCACTGTGCGGAAAAAACCTGCGTGTCCTGCGACGGATTCTGCAGCACGTGCCGTTCAACCCATCAGCAGCGGACATTTTCGTTCGTCACCTGAAGGAGTTGCCATGAGCACACTGGCCCGATTGCGTTATGCCTTGCTGATCCCGCTGACGTTCGCCGCGTTTGTCAGCACCCCGGCGTTTGCCCAGACCGAGATCATCATTCGCCAGGCGCCGCCGGTGGAGCGGGTCGAGGTGATTCCCGCCGGGCGCCCCGGTTATGCCTGGGACCGTGGCCACTGGCGATGGGAACGCGGCGCCTACGCCTGGGTGCCGGGCCACTGGCAGCCGGTGATGCGCAACGCACGTTGGCAGCCGGGGCATTGGGAATCCCACGGGCCGAACTGGGTCTGGCGTGAAGGACGTTGGATGCGTTGAAACCTGCCACTTAGCCTGCGGACCGAGAATTACCCGATTGAAAGACACTGATCCGGACGTAGAGCTGCTGGCGCGTATCGGCAACAACGAACCTGCGGCCGTCAACGAAATGGTGACGCGCAAACTCCCGCGTTTGCTTGCGCTCGCCAGCCGGATCCTGGGGGATGCCGACGAGGCCAAGGACGTGGCCCAGGAGAGTTTCCTGCGGATCTGGCGCCAGGCGGCCAACTGGCGAGTGGGCGAAGCGCGGTTCGACACGTGGTTGCACCGGGTAGCGCTGAACCTGTGCCGGGACCGCTTGCGCCGGCGCAAGGAGCGCCCGCTGGAGGCGGATGAGGCCCTGGAAGTGGCCGACAGCGCCCCGTCGCCGGACGAGCAACTCGAAGCCGCCGACCGCAGCACGCAGATGGCCGCCGCGTTGGCCGCGCTGCCCGAGCGGCAGCGCGAAGCGATTGTGTTGCAGTATTACCAGGAGCTGTCGAACATCGACGCCGCCGCGCTGATGAACATCAGCGTCGAGGCACTGGAGAGCCTGCTGTCACGGGCTCGCCGTCAGTTGCGCAATAGACTTGCCGACACACCAGGGCTTGCCCGCCCAGGAAGGGAAAAACCATGACGCCCGAACGATTCGCCCACTTGGCCGACGCCTACGGCGCCAGCCTGCACCGCTGGCCGCTCGCTGAACGAACGGCCGCCCAGGCTCTGCTCGACAGTGGCAACGCCCACGCCCGCGCAGTGTTGCGTGAAGCCAGCTGGCTCGACGGGCAGTTGGATGCCCATCAACTGGCACCTGCCGATCCGGCGCTGGCGCGGCAGATCCGCCGATCCGCACCGCCACGGGCATCATTGCTGTCGCGTTACGCCAACTGGTGGTCATCCGCCAGCCTGGTGGGCGCGGGTATCGCGGGCATCGTCGCCGGCGTGCTCGTGGCGTCGATGAGCGTGCCGCTGCCGATGCTGTCCTCGGAAGTGCTGCCCAGCGTGTTCGATCAGGGCGATGCTGAAGTGGTGTTTTCCGTCAACGCCGAGGAAGCCGAGCAATGACCTCAAAGTCGCTTAAACCGTGGTTGCTGGTCTCGGTGTTGCTCAACGTGTTTTTGCTCGGTGGGGTGGGCGGTGGCCTCTACCATTGGATGGCCATGGCCAAACCTGCCGAGGCCGTGGTCAACCAGCATGGGTTGCGCCAGGCGATGTTCAAGCTGCCGCCGGAGCGTCGCAGGGAGCTGCGTCAACTGTTGCGGCACAACCGCGCCGACAGCCAGCCATTGATCATGGCCGGTCGCGAAGCACGGCTGGGGGTGATCCAGCAACTGCAAGCGCCGACGTTGGACCGCGAGAGGCTGGTGAGTGAGTTGGCCAAGGCGCGTGAGGCCGATGCGGCATTGCGGGCGTTGGTGGATGCCACGCTGGCTGAGTTCGCGGGCAATTTGCCCCAGGACGAGCGGCAGAAACTGGTGGAAGCGCTGTATTCGCGAGGGCAGGCCAAAGCCAAACAGAAATGAAGACTACAGGCGTCGCAAGAAGGATTTGACGATATGGCGGGTGGCGTCGGTGGTGTCCAGTTGATCCATCGCGGCATAGGCGTGCCAGAGGCAATCGACTATTTCATTACAAGGTTTTGCATCGGCGACGTTGACTACCGAGGCCTCGAACACATGATGCAGGGTGTCGCGGGCCTTCAGTTCCTGCAAGTACAGCAACCCGTCCACGTTCAAGCCGGTCTCTTCTTCCAGCTCCCGCTCGGCTGCGCCGACCGGGCGCTCGCCACGTTCGACCTTGCCGCCAGGCAGTGCCCATTTTGATCTGGCCTTGCGCACGAAGAGGATGTGCCCCTCGTGTTCGCAAATGACCGTTGCGCGAATTTTCATCGTCTGTGCCCCCGCAGGTGGATGATTGTCATAAAAGTGTAATGCAATTGTCATGCTAAGTCCGGCTGGCGTGGGCCTCGGGGTATGTGGATACTGCGCCCTTGATGAAAACGGACGAGGAAAACAGATGAACACCGTGCGGTGGGGCATGATCGGTTGCGGCAGTGTCACTGAGTTAAAGAGTGGACCCGCTTTCTACAAAGCGCCAGGTTCGGCCTTGGTGGCCGTGATGGGGCGCCGTGAAGCGGCGGTGCGCGATTATGCAACACGCCACGGCATTGCGCGTTTTTATACCGACGCCCAGGCGCTGATCGACGACCCTGAGGTGGACGCGGTGTACATCGCCACGCCGCCCGCCAGCCACCTTGAATACAGCCTGATGGTGGCAGCGGCCGGCAAGCACTGCTGCGTCGAGAAGCCCATGTCGATGAATGCCGAGCAGAGCGCGTTGATGCAGCGCACGTTCGAGCGCGCCGGGTTGCATCTGTTTGTGTCGTACTACCGCCGCTCCTTGCCGCGTTTCCAGCAGGTACGCGATTGGCTGCAAGCAGGGCGCATCGGCGAGTTGCGTCACCTCACCTGGACCCTGTGCAAGCCGCAGGCCGTTGCGGACGCCCACGCCGACAACTGGCGCACCGACCCGGCGATTGCCGGTGGCGGCTACTTTGCCGACCTGGCCAGCCATGGCTTCGACCTGTTCCAGTACCTGGCCGGCGACATCATCGAAGTGGCCGGTTTTACCTCGCGCCAGGCCGGCCGTTATGCCGCGGAGGATGCGGTGACCGCCAGCTGGCGTTTTGCCTCGGGCGCATTGGGCATGGGCTGCTGGAATTTTGTCGCGGACCGACGTGAAGATCGTGTCGTGTTGATCGGCAGCCAGGGGCGTATCGAGTTCTCGGTGTTCGATGACCAACCCTTGCGGCTTGAGGGGGATGAGTGCGAGGTCCTGGAGGTGCCGTGCCACGCACATATCCAGTGGCACCACGTGCTGGCCATGAACGCGCATATCCGCGGTGAGGCGCTGCATCCATCGTTGGCGATCGAGGCATTGAAAACCGACCGGATCCTGGACGCGGTGCTACAACGCAACCCCCATCACCCTGGGTAAGCACGATAGGGTTTATTTTTTCAAGGATACACACCGATGAAATACTGGATGCTGTTGTGGCTGGCCATCGCCACAAGCGCAGGCGCGGCGGCGCGTAGCCAAGGCACGCCTGGGGAGTTTGATTTTTATGTGTTGTCGCTGTCGTGGTCGCCGACGTTTTGCCTGACCCACCCGGACAACGAGCAGTGTTCGGGCAAGGGCTACGGCTTTGTGTTGCACGGTTTGTGGCCGCAGTACGCGCGGGGCGGCTGGCCGGCGTCGTGTGCGCCGCAGTCGCGCTTGAGCCGCGAGGAATTGGACAAGGGCGCGGCGTTGTTTCCCACACGTGCGCTGCTCAAGCACGAATGGGCCAAGCATGGCACCTGTTCCGGGCTTGAGCCGCTGGACTACCTGGCCAAGACCGACCAGGCGCTGGGCGTGGTGGTGATTCCGCCGCAATTGCAACCGTTCAATACGCCACCGGCGTTGCCGGCCCGCGAGATCGAGGCGTTGTTTCGCGAGAGCAACCCGCGCCTGGGCAACCATGGCCTGGCGGTGATCTGCAAGGGCAAGGTGTTGTCGGAAGTGCGCGTGTGCCTGACCAAGGATCTGGCGTTCGCCGGTTGCCCGCGCAGCGTCAAAAGCCAATGCCGCGAGGGCGACATCCGCATTCCGGCGCAGCGCTAAGGCAGCCCGCACATTTCCGTGATCAATGGTTGAGATACACCGGGCTGTCCGTGGACAGCGACGCCTTCACCCCGTGGCTGGTGTCGCTGACCAGCACTTCTTCACGGCCTTCGGCCAGTGCTTGCAGCGTGAGGGCGACCACTTCCTGGGGCGTGCTTTTGGGGGCCTGCACGTCGGCGACCATGTCGGTGTCGATGTAGGCGGGGTGCACGCCGATGACCAAGTCGGCGCGCGCAACGAGTACCAACTCACCGACAAGGGGCGCGCGCTGATGCCGGTGCTGGTGACGCTGGCGCAATGGGGTGAGGCCCACACTCAGCCGCAACTGCTCGGCACGCGGCTGCTGGATGCGCATTCGCTCAAGCCGCTGCGCAAGGTCGAGATCGTGTCTGAGGACGGCCGCGTGCTGGGCGTTGACGACGTCGTCACCCAAGCGCCTGCGCCGTAACGCCCCGAGGGGCATTTTGTTCAATACCTGGCGCGTGCCGCCCTTTACCGTGACGTCATCCTCACCGTCACAGAAAAAGGGAATTGCAATGAGCTTGATCATTTCCATGGCCGCCTTCGCCCTGGCCACCTCCATCACACCGGGCCCGGTCAACGTGGTGGCCCTCAGCTCCGGTGCGCGCTTTGGCTTTGCCGCCAGCCAGAAGCATGTATTCGGCGCCGCCGCAGGGTTTACCTTGTTGCTGGTGTTGATCGGCCTGGGTTTGCACGAAGTGCTGGTGCGCTGGCCGTTGCTGACCCAGTTGATCCAGTGGGGCGGGGTGGTTTTCTTGCTGTGGATGGCTTGGAAACTGGCGTGCGACGATGGCCGCCTGCAAGCCGATAACGCCGCCACCGCGCCGTCGATGCTGTACGGCGCCATTATGCAATGGCTCAACCCCAAGGCCTGGCTGGCCTGCGTGGCGGGGATGGGGTTGTTTGTGGCGGATGGCGACGCCGCTCAAGTGTGGCTGTTTGCGGCGCTGTACCTGGTGATCTGCTACCTGTCGGTGGCGTGCTGGGCGTATGCCGGGACCTTTTTGCGGCGCTACCTGGGCAACCCGCAGGGCGTGCGCGTGTTCAACCGTTCAATGGCCGCGTTGCTGGTGGCCAGTGTGGGTTATTTGCTGATGGCTTGAGCACATCGCGGTATTGCCCCGGCGTCGCCGCAAAATGCTGTTTGAACGCCCGCTGGAAATGCGCCTGGTCGGCGAAACCTGCGGCCAGGGCCACATCGGCGATCAGTTCGCCCTGACGCAGTTGCGTGCGGGCGAACTGGATACGCTGGTTGATCAGGAACGCATGGGGCGTCAACCCGTAATACTGCTTGAACGCACGGATCAGATAGGACGGCGACAGTTCGGCGGCCAGGCAGATGTCTTCCAGTTTCAAGGCGCAGGTGCAGTGCGCGCGGATGTACTCGGCGGCGCGCTCCAGCTTGTGGTTGACCTCGCGCAACGGTGCGTCGGACGGGTTCAGGCGCTGCTGCACCTCAGTGAAGAAACCCACCAGCGCGCTTTGCTTGTGCAGGTGCTCGGCCTGGGTATCCACCAGGACCCGGTACAGCTCCAACAGCCCAGCGTAGAGCGCTTCATCGCGCACGTAGGGGATGTCGAACGGCCGGTAGCCCTGGTCGGTGCTGAAGCCCAGTTGGTGCTGCAATTCGGTCAGCCAGGGCGTATCGATGTACAGCATCTGATAGGACCAGGCTTCGTTACGGATCGGATTGCACGCGTGCACATCGCCAGGGTTCATCAGTACCACCGTACCGGCGCTGATCTCGAAGGTGTCCGTGCCGTAGTGGTAATAGCTGCGCCCGCTGGTGATCGCGCCGATGGAAAAATGCTCGTGAGCGTGCCGCGCGTAGGTGACCTTGCGCCCGTCGGCGATGGTGCGCGCTTCGATAAACGCCAGCGCAGGGTCACGCCAGAAGTGCGGGGCGGTGGAAGGGGTCATGGCGGGCATTCCCTGGCGAAGAACCGTATAGGCGGACCGGCAGCGTTATACAAAATCGCGCAATGTTCAAGGCTTCAAGATTGCGCGAGTGTCATCCGGTGCAGGTCGTCGGCCCCGGGGTATTGGCTTCAGGTCAGAAGTCCCATTTGGTCGCCCGTTGCAGGCTGCGTGGCTCGCCATAGAAGCCCGTGCCGAATCGCCGCCGTTGAGGCTGTCGTTCGGGTTGGGCACGGTCAAATGTGGGAGCGGGCTTGCCCGCGATGGCGTCCTGTCAGTGCCGAATCTGTCGAATGACACACTGCAATCGCGAGCAAGCCCGCTCCCACACAAGCCAGCTGCCAAATGTTGAACCGTACGGGTCAGGCCGGTACGAGGAACGCAGCTTCCAGCAACTGTCGGGTGTAGGGGTGTTGCGGGTCGGCGAAGATTGCCTTTGCATCGCCTTGCTCCACCACCTGGCCTTGTTTCACTACCATCAACTGATGACTCAATGCCTTCACCACCGCCAGATCATGGCTGATAAACAGGTAGGTCAGGTTGTACTTGGCCTGCAAGCTGCGCAGCAGTTCCACTACCTGGCGTTGCACCGTGCGGTCCAGCGCCGAGGTGGGTTCGTCCAGCAGGATCAACCGTGGCTTGAGCACCAGGGCGCGGGCGATGGCGATGCGTTGGCGCTGGCCGCCGGAGAACTCGTGGGGATAGCGATGCCGGGATTCCGGGTCCAGCCCGACCTCCTTGAGCGCCGCGATAATCGCCGCTTCCTGCTCGGCCGGCGTGCCCATCTTGTGAATGCGCAGGCCCTCACCGACGATCTCGCTCACGCACATACGCGGGCTCAAGCTGCCGAACGGGTCCTGGAACACCACCTGCATTTCCCGGCGCAGCGGGCGTACCTGCTGTTGGGTGAGTGAGTCCAGTTGCTGGCCTTCGAAGCGAATGCCGCCCTTGCTGGCGATCAGCCGGAGGATCGCCAGGCCAAGGGTGGATTTCCCCGAGCCGCTTTCGCCAACGATGCCCAGGGTTTGCCCTTGGGGCAGGCTGAAGTTGATGCCATCCACCGCCTTGACGTAATCCACGGTGCTGCGCAGAAAGCCTTTCTTGATCGGGAACCACACCTTGAGGTCATTCACTTCCAGCAGGGGTGGGCCGACCACATTGGTGGCCGGGCCGCCACTTGGTTCAGCCGCCAGCAATTCCTGGGTGTAGGGATGCCGGGGCGACTGGAACAGCGTTTCGCACTCGGCCTGTTCAACGATGCAACCTTTTTGCATCACGCACACGCGGTGGGCAATCCGCCGTACCAGGTTGAGGTCGTGGCTGATCAGCAGCAAGGCCATGCCCAGGCGCGCCTGCAACTCCTTGAGCAATTCCAGGATTTTCAACTGCACCGTCACATCCAGCGCAGTGGTCGGTTCATCGGCGATCAACAGCTCCGGCTCGTTGGCCAGTGCCATGGCAATCATCACCCGCTGGCGCTGGCCGCCGGACAGCTCGTGGGGCAGGGCCTTGAGGCGCTTGTGCGGTTCGGGGATGCCGACCAGCTCGAGCAACTCCAGGGTGCGCTGGGTGGCGACCTTGCCTTGCAGGCCCTTGTGCAATCCGAGCACTTCGTTGATCTGCTTCTCGATCGAGTGCAGCGGGTTCAACGAGGTCATCGGCTCCTGGAAGATCATCGCGATGCGGTTGCCGCGAATATGCCGCAGGGATTTTTCCTTCAGGGTCAGCAGGTCTTGCCCCGCATACCCAATGGTGCCAGACGGATGCCGCGCCAGCGGGTAGGGCAGCAAGCGCAGGATCGAGTGGGCGGTCACCGATTTGCCGGAGCCGCTTTCGCCGACCAGGGCCAGGGTTTCGCCGCGCTTGATGTCGAAGCTGACGTTGTTCACCACGCAGTGAGCGTGTTCGCCGGTGACGAACTCGACGCTGAGGTCGCGGATTTCGATCAGATTGTCCTGATTCATCTCATTTCCTCGGGTCGAAGGCATCGCGAGCGGACTCGCCGATAAACACCAGCAAACTCAACATGATCGCCAGCACGGCGAACGCACTCATGCCCAGCCACGGCGCTTGCAGGTTGGATTTGCCCTGGGCTACCAGTTCGCCCAGGGACGGCGAACCGGCCGGCAAGCCGAAGCCGAGGAAGTCCAGCGCAGTCAGGGTGCCGATGGCGCCGGTGAGGATGAACGGCATGAAGGTCATGGTCGAGACCATGGCGTTGGGCAGGATATGGCGGAACATGATCGCGCCGTTCTGCATGCCCAGCGCCCTGGCTGCCCGCACGTATTCAAGGTTGCGCCCGCGCAGGAACTCGGCCCGTACCACGTCCACCAGGCTCATCCAGGAGAACAGCAGCATGATCCCCAGCAGCCACCAGAAGTTGGGCTGCACAAAACTGGCGAGAATGATCAGCAGGTACAGCACCGGCAACCCCGACCAGATCTCCAGGAAACGCTGCCCGGCCAGGTCGACCCAGCCACCGTAAAAGCCCTGCAAGGCCCCGGCGATCACGCCGATGATCGAGCTGAGGATGGTCAGCGTCAGGGCGAACAGCACCGACACGCGGAAGCCGTAGATCACCCGCGCCAGCACATCGCGGCCCTGGTCATCGGTGCCCAGCAGGTTGACGCTGGATGGCGGCGCCGGCGCGGGCACTTTCAGGTCGTAGTTGATGCTCTGGTAGCTGAACGGGATCGGCGCCCACAAGGTCCAGGCGTCCTTGGCCTTGAGCAGCTCCCGGATGTACGGGCTCTTGTAGTTGGCTTCCAGGGGGAACTCGCCACCAAAGGTGGTCTCCGGGTAGCGCTTGAGCGCGGGGAAGTACCAGCCGCCGTCGAAGTGCACCGCCAGCGGCTTGTCGTTGGCGATCAGTTCCGCGCCCAGGCTCAGCACGAACAGGATCAGGAACAGCCACAGCGACCACCAGCCACGCTTGTTGGCCTTGAATCGTTCGAACCGGCGGCGATTGAGGGGGGATAGGTTCATCTCAATGCTCCCGGCTGGAGAAGTCGATACGCGGATCGACCAGGGTGTAGGTGAGGTCGCCGATCAGTTTCACGATCAAGCCCAGCAGGGTGAAGATGAACAGCGTGCCGAACACCACCGGGTAGTCGCGGTTGATCGCGGCTTCAAAGCTCATCAGGCCGAGGCCGTCGAGGGAGAAGATCACTTCCACCAGCAGCGAGCCGGTGAAGAAGATGCCGATGAACGCCGAAGGGAAACCGGCGATCACCAGCAGCATCGCGTTGCGGAACACGTGGCCGTAGAGCACGCGGTGGTTGGTCAGGCCCTTGGCTTTGGCGGTGACCACGTACTGCTTGTTGACCTCGTCGAGAAAGCTGTTTTTGGTCAGCAGGGTCATGGTCGCGAAGTTGCCGATCACCAGTGCAGTGATCGGCAGGGCCAGGTGCCAGAAGTAGTCGAGGATCTTGCCGCCCCAGCTCAACTCGTCGAAGTTGTTGGAGGTCAGCCCGCGCAACGGGAACCAGTCGAAATAACTGCCACCGGCAAACACCACGATCAACAGGATCGCAAACAGGAACGCCGGGATCGCATAGCCGACGATGATCGCCGAGCTGGTCCACACATCGAAGTGGCTGCCGTGGCGCGTGGCCTTGGCGATCCCCAGGGGGATCGACACCAGGTACATGATCAGCGTGCTCCACAGCCCGAGGGAAATGGACACCGGCATCTTTTCCTTGATCAGGTCGATGACTTTGGCGTCACGGAAGAAACTGTCGCCGAAATCCAGGCGCGCGTAATTCTTGACCATGATCCACAAACGTTCCGGCGCCGATTTGTCGAAGCCGTACATCTTTTCGATTTCCTTGATCAGCGCCGGGTCCAGGCCCTGGGCGCCGCGGTAGCTGGAACCGGCCACGGCGACTTCGGCACCGCCACCGGCGATGCGGCTGGTGGCGCCGTCAAAGCCTTCGAGCTTGGCGATCATTTGCTCCACCGGGCCCCCGGGGGCGGCCTGGATGATGACAAAGTTGATCAGCAGGATGCCGAACAGCGTGGGGATGATCAGCAACAGGCGGCGAAAGATATAGGCCAACATTTAATCGCCTCCGCTCGCCGGATCGGCGCTCGTCTGGGGGGGAACGGGCGGTTGCACATTCGGTTTGCTCCACCATGTGGAGATACCGACGTCGTACAGCGGCGAAACCTTTGGATGACCGAGATTGTTCCAGTAGGCCACGCGGAAGGTCTTGATGTGCCAGTTGGGAATCACGTAGTAGCCAAATTGCAGCACGCGATCCAGGGACTTGGCGTGGGCGATCAGGCTGGTGCGGGTGTCGGAATCGATCAGTTGCTCCACCAACTGGTCGACGGCCGGATCTTTCAAGCCCATGTAATTGCGGCTGCCGGGCTTGTCGGCGCTGGTCGACTTCCAGAACTCGCGCTGCTCGTTACCTGGCGAGGAGGACTGCGGGAAACTGCCCACCAGCATGTCGAAGTCCCGCGAACGCAGGCGGGTGACGAATTGGGAGACGTCGACCCGGCGGATCACCAGGTCTATGCCCAAGTCCGCCAGGTTGCGCTTGAACGGCAGCAGGATGCGTTCGAATTCGGTCTGGGCCAGCAAGAACTCGATGACCACGGGTTTGCCGTTGGTGTCGACCATCTTGTCTTCTACGATCTTCCAGCCGGCTTCCTGTAACAGTTGGTAAGCCTCGCGCTGCTGCGCACGGATCATGCCGCTGCCATCGGTCTTGGCCGGTTCGAAGGCCTCGGTGAAGACTTGCGGCGGGATCTTGTCGCGCAGCGGTTCCAGGATCGCCAGCTCATCCGGGCCGGGCAGGCCGGTGGCGGCCATGTCGGAGTTTTCGAAGTAGCTGCGGGTGCGCGTATAGGCACCGTTGAACAGCTGCTTGTTGCTCCACTCGAAATCCAGCAACAGGCTGATGGCCTTGCGCACGCGCACGTCCTGGAACATTGGCTTGCGCACGTTGAATACGAAGCCCTGCATGCCGGTGGGGTTGCCGTTGGGGATCTGTTCCTTGATCAGGCGTCCTTCGGTCACGGCCGGGACGTTATAGGCGTTCGCCCAGTTCTTGGCGCTGAACTCGGCCCAGTAGTCGAATTGCCCGGCCTTGAGCGCTTCCAGTGCGACGGTGGCGTCCCGGTAATAGTCGGTGATGCGCTGGTCGAAGTTGTACAGGCCCTTGTTGATCGGCAGGTCCTTGCCCCAGTAGTCCTTGACCCGCTCGTAGCGTACGGAACGCCCGGCCTTGACCTCGGCCACCTTGTAAGGACCGCTGCCCAGCGGGAATTCGAGGTTGCCCTTGGTGAAGTCGCGGGTGGCCCACCAGTGTTTCGGCAATACCGGCAATTGGCCGAGGATCAGCGGCAGTTCTCGGTTGTTGGTGCGCTTGAACTTGAACAGCACACGCAGCGGGTCTTCGGCGACCACTTCGTCGACATCGGCGTAGTAGGTGCGATAGAGCGGGGTGCCGTCCTTGATCAGGGTCTGGAAGCTGAACACCACGTCATCGGCGCGCATCGGGTGGCCGTCGTGGAAACGCGCTTCGGGGCGCAGGTAGAAACGCACCCAGCTGTTGTCCGGGGCCTTCTCGATCTTGCCGGCGACCAGGCCGTATTCGGTGAACGGTTCGTCAAGGCTTTGGGTGGCGAGGGTGTCGTAGATCAGGCCGATGTTGTCGGCAGGCACGCCTTTGCTGATGAACGGGTTGAAGCTGTCAAAGCCGGCCAGGCTGGATTCCCGGAAGGTGCCGCCCTTGGGGGCGTCGGGGTTGACGTAGTCGGTGTGCTTGAAGTTTGCAGGGTATTTGGGCGGTTCATTGTAGAGCGTCAACGCATGTTGCGGGGCGGCGTGGGCCGCGCTGCAGAGCAGCAGGCCGGCGAACAGTGCAGGTCGCAAAGACATCATTGGGCTTTCTCCGAAGCTTTCAGCCACCACGCGCTCAAGCCCAGGCTGTAGGGCGGCGTGGTGACAAAGGCGAACCGGTTGCGGTACGCCAGGCGATGATAGTTGAGATACCAGTTGGGAATGCTGTAGTGCTGCCACAGCAGCACCCGGTCCAGGGCGCGGCCGGCGGCCAGTTGCGCGTCGCGGGTCTGCGCGGCCAGCAGTTGTTCCAGCAGGTGATCGACAATCGGGTTGGCGATGCCTGCGTAGTTCTTGCTGCCCTTGATCGTGGCCTGGCTGGAGTGGAAGTACTGCCACTGCTCAAGGCCCGGGCTCAAGGTCTGGTTGAGGGTGATCAGGATCATGTCGTAGTCGAATTGATCCAGGCGCTGCTTGTACTGGGCGCGATCGACGGTGCGCAGGCGCGCGTCGATGCCGATGCTGATCAGGTTCTCGACATAGGGTTGCAGGATGCGTTCCAGGTTCGGGTTGACCAGCAGGATCTCGAAGCGCAGCGGTTGCCCGTCCGCGTTGAGCAGGCGTTGGCCGGACAGCTTCCAGCCAGCCTCGCCGAGCAGGGTCAGGGCGTGGCGCATGGTGTCGCGGGGGATGCCGCGCCCGTCGGTCTGCGGCAGGCTGAACGGCTGGGTGAAGAGGTCAAGCGGCAACTGGTCGCGGTAGGGCGAGAGCAGCAGCCATTCATGCCCGATCGGTACACCCGTCGCCGAGAATTCGCTGTTGGGGTAGTAGCTCAGGGTGCGCTTGTAGGCGCTGCTGAACAGCGTGCGGTTGGTCCATTCAAAGTCGAACATCAGGCCAAGGGCTTCGCGGACCTTGGCCTGGCTGAAGGTCGGGCGCCGCGTGTTCATGAACAGGCCCTGGCTCTGGGTCGGGATCTGGTGGGCGATCTGCGCCTTGATCACCTCGCCACGGTTGACCGCCGGGAAGTTGTAGCCGGTCGCCCAGTTCTTGGCCTGGTGCTCGATATAGATGTCGAATTCGCCGGCCTTGAAGGCTTCGAAGGCCACATCGCTGTCGCGGTAGAACTCGACTTCGACCTTGTCGTAGTTATACAAGCCCTGGTTGACCGGCAGGGCCTTGCCCCAATAATCCTTGACCCGTTCGAACACCAATTGCCGGCCCGGGGTGACTTTGGTCACGCGGTATGGCCCGCTGCCCAGCGGTGGCTCGAAGGTGGTGGCCTTGAAATCGCGGTCTTTCCAGTAATGCTGGGGCAGTACGGGCAACTCGCCCAGGCGCAGGATCAGCAGCGGATTGCCGGCGCGCTTGAACACGAAACGGATGCGATGGCGGTTGAGGATGTCGACCCGCGCCACCTCTTGCAGGTTGGTGCGGTATTGCGGATGGCCTTCGGTCAACAGGGTGCGATAGGAGAATGCCACGTCATAGGCGGTAATCGGGTGGCCATCGTGGAAGCGTGCTTCCGGGCGCAGGTTGAACACCACCCAACTGCGGTCTTCGCTGTATTCCACCGATTGGGCAATCAGCCCATAGCTGGAGGTGGGCTCATCGCCGGAGGGCGCGTATTGGCCGGTGCCGACCATCAACGGTTCGTTCAGCTCATTGACGCCGTATTGCAGGAAGTTGGGCGTGGAAACCGGGCTGGAACCCTTGAACGTATAGGGGTTGAGCGTATCGAAGGTGCCAAAGGCCATGACCCGCAAGGTTCCGCCTTTCGGCGCTGCGGGGTTTACCCAATCGAAGTGGGTGAATTTGGCCGGGTATTTGAGTACGCCGAACTGCGTGTAACCGTGGCTCTCGGTAATCGTCGCGTTCGCGGCAAAGCTCAAGGCCAGACTTATTAGTAGAAGGAGGGGACGCTTCAAATCAGGGATCCGATCCAGGCAGCTTGGGCTTTATGATCGGTACAGTAACAGCTTGTTCCGGTTGGAAAAAGGTTGTTGGTAGGGCGAGCCGAGGGCTTGATCTATGTGAAAAGCATATGTGGGAGCTGGCTTGCCTGCGATGGCATCGGCACGGCACATCTGAAGCACCGAGGTGATGCCATCGCAGGCAAGCCAGCTCCCACACAAGCCAGCCTCCATATAGTCAGTAGGCGGGCTTAGCGTGGGCCTGAAACCACCAGCATCTGCCCCGGCTTCAACGCCTGGCCAGTGCGCGGGTTCCAACGCTTGAGATGTTGCATCTCGACGTTGAAGCGCTTGGCGACGATGTACAGCGAATCGCCTTTCTTGACCTTGTATTGCACCGGTTTCTTGCCGTCGGCCTTGGCCACCAGCTTGCGGGTGTCCTGCATCACCAGGGTCTGGCCGACCTTGAGCTGCTGGCCATTGAGCTTGTTCCAGCGCTGCAGGTCATGCACGTCGACCTTGTTCGCCTTCGCGATCAGCGTCAGGTTGTCGCCACTGCGTACCTTGTAGCTGCGGGTACGGCCAGCAACGCGCGCGGTCTCGACTTCGTCGAACACCTGCTTTTTCGGCCGCATCGCCAGCAACTCTTCTGGCTTCATCGTCGAAAGGGTGCTGGTGAGCAACTGCGCCTTGGAACTCGGCACCAGCAAATGCTGCGGGCCATCCAGGGTGGTGCGTTGTTTCAGTGCGGGGTTGAGCTGGAACAGTTCGTCTTCGTCGATCTCGGCCAGCGCCGCGACCCGGGACAGGTCCATGCTCTGCTTGACTTCAACCACTTCGAAGTACGGCTGGTTGGCAATCGGGTTCAGGTTCACGCCGTAGGCTTCGGGCGCCAGCACCACTTGGGACAGTGCCAGGAACTTGGGCACGTAGTCCTTGGTTTCCTGGGGCAGCGGCAGGTTCCAGTAGTCGGTCGGCAGGCCAAGTTTCTCGTTACGCTCGATGGCCCGGCTCACGGTGCCTTCGCCAGCGTTATAGGCGGCGAGTGCCAGCAGCCAGTCGCCGTTGAACATATCGTGCAGACGCGTCAGATAGTCGAGGGCGGCGGTGGTGGAGGCGGTGATGTCACGGCGGCCATCGTAGGCGCGGGTCTGGCGCAGGTTGAAGTAGCGCCCGGTGGAGGGGATGAACTGCCACAAGCCGACCGCATCGCTGCGCGAATAGGCCATTGGGTTGTAGGCACTTTCGATCACTGGCAGCAGCGCCAGCTCCAGGGGCATGTTGCGTTCTTCAAGACGTTCGACGATGTAATGAATGTAGAGGCTGCCGCGTTCCCCGGCGCTTTCCAGGAAGGATGGATTGCTGGCGAACCATAGGCGCTGTTGCTCGATGCGCGGGTTGACACCTACGCCGTCCTGCAGTTGGAAGCCTCGTCGCATACGCTCCCAAACATCCTGGGGCACTTCGGGAGCCGGCTTTTCCGAAAGCCAGATGACGGGTTTCTGTTTGATCTTGGCGCTAAGATTTGGCTTGGGTTGCACGGTGGATTGTGCGGTGAAATTGCTTGATTGGCAGCCCGCCAGCGTGGCGGACACAGCCACCGCCACAGCTTGAGCCAGGCGGGTCAATGCGTCTGAATGGTTGGATTTACGAATAGATGACGACATTGGCTGGAAGTAAGTTCCGGGCAAAAATGTCGGGCGATTCTAGAAACCCGTTTGGTTCCGGTCAACCATTCAGAAATTACGTATCAGATTGCGTTGGCTTAGAACTTATCTTTCCAAGCCCTCAAGCTAGCAAACACCTCGGCCCTAGAGCGGTTGTCGCGCCCGTTCCGTTCGTCTGCTTTTTGTTTAACGGATGTTTCAGCGGTGCGCAGAAAAGGGTTGGTGCGTTTTTCCAGCGCCAGGTTGGAAGGCAGCGTGATCTCGCCACGAGCGCGCAATTGGCGGACGTTTTCCACCCGTTCGGCGATGTCCGCGTTGTGCGGTTCCACCGCTTGGGCAAACTTGAGGTTGCTTTGGGTGTATTCGTGGGTGCAGTACACCAATGTATCGGCGGGCAGGGCGGCCAGGCGTTCCAGAGAGGTGTGCATTTGCTCCGGCGTGCCTTCGAACAGGCGCCCGCAGCCGGCGGCGAACAGGGTGTCGCCACAGAACAGTACGCCTTGGTGATAAAAGGCGATATGGCCGAGGGTGTGGCCGGGCACTGCATAAACGTCGAAGTCCCAACCCAGCGCCGTGATGCGGTCGTTATCGTGGAGGGCCACATCCCGCGCCGGGATATTTTCGTTGGCCGGGCCGTAGACCTTGGCCCCTGTAACATTTTTCAGTTGCTCGACACCACCGACATGATCATGGTGATGGTGGGTGATCAGGATGTCGCTGAGCTCCCAGCCAGGGTTGCGTTCGAGCCAGTCGAGCACGGGCGCGGCATCGCCGGGATCGACCACGGCGCAGCGTCGGCTCCGGGAGTCTTGTAACAACCAGATGTAGTTATCGGTGAAGGCGGGCAGGGCACTGATCTGTATCATTCTTCGATTCGCCAAGCTGAACACATTGGTGCATCTTAGAACGTCTAGGCGAGTTGGAGAATGCAATGACTGATAAAGCGTTCGCCCAGGCCGATCCTGAGTGGCTGGCACTGATCAGCGCGGCCCGCGAATGGCTGTCCGGGCCGATCGGGCAATTTTTGCTGGATGAAGAACGGCGCATGCTCGAAGACGAGTTGGGCCGGTTCTTTGGTGGCTACCTGGTGCATTACGGCCCGTCGGCCGAGACTCCGCCCTCGGCGCCGCAGGTGCAACGCAATGTACGCCTGGGCGCGCCACTGCCGGGGGTGGAGATTGTCTGCGAGGAGCAGGCCTGGCCGCTGAGCGAGCATGCCGCCGATGTGGTGGTGTTGCAGCATGGCCTGGATTTCTGCCTGTCGCCCCACGGCCTGTTGCGTGAAGCGGCGAGCAGCGTGCGCCCGGGTGGGCATTTGTTGATTGTCGGCATCAATCCCTGGAGCAGTTGGGGGCTGCGCCATGTGTTCGCCCACGATGGGCTGCGCCAGGCGCGCTGTATCTCGCCCCAACGGGTGGGCGACTGGCTGAACCTGCTGGGCTTCGCGCTGGAGAAACGCCGCTTCGGGTGCTATCGTCCGCCGCTTGCCTCCACCAAGTGGCAGGCTCGCCTGGCCGGCTGGGAACGCCGTGCGGGTACCTGGCAACTGTCGGGTGGCGGCTTCTATTTACTGGTCGCGCGCAAGATCGCGGTGGGCCTGCGGCCGGTGCGCCAAGTGCGACGCGAGCCCATGGGCAAGCTGGTGCCGATGCCGATGGCCAAGGTCAACCGCAAGCAGAGCGAACCGTAAACCTTTTTTGATTTCAGACCGAGCAACCGATGACCGATAGCGTAGAACTCTTCACCGATGGCGCCTGCAAAGGCAACCCGGGCCCTGGCGGCTGGGGCGCGTTGCTGGTGTGCAAAGGCGTGGAGAAGGAACTGTGGGGCGGTGAACCGAACACCACCAACAACCGCATGGAGCTGATGGGTGCCATCCGTGGCCTGGAGGAGCTCAAGCGCCGTTGCAACGTGCTGCTGGTGACCGACTCGCAATACGTGATGAAAGGCATCAACGAGTGGATGGTCAACTGGAAAAAACGCGGTTGGAAGACCGCCGCCAAGGAACCGGTAAAAAATGCCGACTTGTGGCAGTTGCTCGACGAGCAATGCAATCGCCATGACATTACCTGGAAATGGGTGCGCGGCCACATCGGTCACCCCGGCAACGAACGCGCCGACCAACTGGCCAACCGGGGTGTGGACGAAGTGCGGGGCTACAAGCAGGGCTGATGCCGGCTCACGTGTTAACATCGTGCCCTTTGACACACACCACACCGTTGAGAGCTGAACCCTGATGTCCATCCGATCTGTTGTACTCGATACCGAAACCACCGGCATGCCGGTGACCGACGGCCACCGGATCATTGAAATCGGCTGTGTCGAACTCATGGGTCGACGCCTGACCGGTCGTCATTTCCACGTCTACCTGCAACCGGACCGTGACAGTGACGAAGGCGCGATCGGCGTCCACGGCATCACCGACGAATTCCTCAAAGGCAAACCGCGCTTTGCCGAAGTGGCCGATGAGTTCTTCGAATTCATCAACGGCGCCCAGCTGATCATCCATAACGCGGCGTTCGACGTAGGCTTCATCAACAACGAATTCGCCCTCATGGGCCAGATGGATCGTGCGGATATTTCCAAGCACTGCTCGATCCTCGACACCCTGATGATGGCCCGTGAGCGGCACCCGGGCCAGCGCAACAGCCTCGATGCATTGTGCAAGCGTTATGGCGTCGACAACTCCGGCCGTGAACTCCACGGCGCCTTGCTCGACTCCGAGATTCTTGCCGACGTCTACCTGACCATGACCGGCGGGCAGACCAGCCTGTCCCTGGCCGGTAACGCGTCCGATGGCAGTGGTTCGGCGGAAGGTTCGGGCAACCGCCCTTCGGAAATCCGCCGCCTGCCGGCGGATCGCAAACCGACCACCATCATTCGCGCCAGCGAGCAGGATCTGGCCGAGCATGCCGCACGGTTGGAAGCGATTGCCAAGTCGGCGGGTGCGCCGGCGTTGTGGACCCAACTGAGCGAACAGTAAGCCCAGGCGGAATGCCATCCAACATGTGGGAGCTGGCTTGTGTGGGAGCGGGCTTGCTCGCGAATGCGGTGGATCAGTTACAGGGTTGTTAACTGACACACCGCATTCGCGAGCAAGCCCGCTCCCACATTTGATCTATATCGGCTTCGAAATCTTCATTCGCTACATCCGCTCCCAGCTTCTACCCTTGAGTGCATAGCCCCCTGGACTAACCGCACTCATGTACAAAGACCTGAAGTTCCCTGTCCTTATCGTGCACCGCGACATCAAGGCCGATACCGTTGCCGGTGACCGGGTCCGCGGCATTGCTCGGGAGTTGGAACAAGAAGGCTTCAGTATTTTCTCTGCAATGGATTACGCCGAAGGCCGGCTGGTGGCTTCTACCCATCATGGCCTGGCGTGCATGCTGATCGCCGCCGAAGGCGCCGGGGAAAACACTCACCTGCTGCAAAATATGGTCGAACTGATCCGCCTGGCACGGCTGCGTGCGCCCAACCTGCCGATCTTTGCCTTGGGCGAGCAAGTCACCCTGGAAAACGCTCCGGCCGATGCGATGAGCGAACTCAACCAGTTGCGCGGCATTCTCTACCTGTTTGAAGACACCGTACCGTTTCTGGCCCGCCAAGTGGCCCGTGCTGCCCGTGGCTACCTGGATGGCCTGTTGCCGCCATTCTTCAAGGCGCTGGTGCAGCACACGGCCGACTCCAACTATTCCTGGCACACTCCCGGCCATGGCGGCGGCGTGGCTTATCGCAAGAGTCCGGTGGGGCAGGCGTTTCATCAGTTCTTCGGGGAAAACACGCTGCGCTCGGACTTGTCGGTCTCCGTCCCGGAGCTGGGCTCGCTGCTGGACCACACCGGCCCCCTGGCCGAAGCCGAAGCCCGCGCTGCGCGTAACTTCGGCGCCGACCATACGTTCTTTGTGATCAACGGCACATCTACCGCGAACAAGATTGTCTGGCACTCCATGGTCGGCCGTGACGATCTGGTGCTGGTGGACCGCAACTGTCACAAGTCGGTGCTGCATTCGATCATCATGACCGGCGCGATCCCGCTGTACCTGTGCCCCGAGCGCAACGAACTGGGGATCATCGGCCCGATTCCCTTGAGTGAGTTCAGCCCGGAGTCGATCCGCGCGAAGATCGATGCCAGCCCGCTGACCCGTGGCCGTGCGCCGAAAGTGAAGATGGCAGTGGTTACCAACTCCACCTACGACGGCCTGTGTTACAACGCCGAACTGATCAAGCAGCAATTGGGCAACAGTGTCGAGGTCTTGCACTTTGACGAAGCCTGGTATGCCTATGCGGCGTTCCACGAATTTTTCGCCGGGCGCTACGGCATGGGCACTTCGCGCACGCCGGACAGCCCTCTGGTGTTCACCACCCATTCAACGCACAAGTTGCTGGCCGCATTCAGCCAGGCGTCGATGATCCATGTGCAGGACGGCGGTGCACGGCAGCTGGACCGCGACCGTTTCAATGAAGCGTTCATGATGCATATCTCCACTTCGCCGCAGTACAGCATCATCGCTTCGCTGGACGTGGCCTCGGCCATGATGGAAGGCCCGGCCGGGCGTTCGTTGCTGCAAGAGATGTTCGATGAGGCCCTGAGTTTTCGTCGCGCCCTGGCCAACCTGCGCCAGCATATCGCCGCCGAAGACTGGTGGTTTTCCATCTGGCAGCCGCCCTCCGTCGCGGGCATCGATCGGGTTGCAACCGCCGATTGGTTGTTGCATCCCGGGGATGATTGGCACGGCTTTGGCGATGTTGCCGAAGATTACGTCTTGCTTGACCCGATCAAAGTCACGCTGGTGATGCCCGGCCTCAATGCCGGTGGCGCGTTGAGCGATTGCGGGATTCCCGCTGCAGTGGTCAGCAAATTCCTCTGGGAGCGTGGGCTGGTGGTGGAAAAGACCGGATTGTATTCCTTCCTCGTGCTGTTTTCCATGGGCATCACCAAGGGCAAGTGGAGCACCTTGCTCACCGAGTTGCTCGAATTCAAGCGCAGCTACGACGCCAATATCAGCCTGGCCAGTTGCCTGCCATCGGTTTATGCCCAAGGTACGGCGCGCTACCAAGGGCTGGGATTGCGCGACCTGTGCAACCAATTGCACAACTGCTATCGCAGCAACGCCACCGCCAAACACCTCAAGCGCATGTACACCGTGTTGCCGGAAATTGCGATGAAACCGGCCGACGCATACGACCAATTGGTTAGAGGTGAAGTGGAAGCGGTATCCATTGACGCCTTGCCAGGACGCATTGCAGCGGTAATGCTGGTGCCTTACCCGCCGGGCATCCCGCTGATCATGCCGGGGGAGCGCTTTACCGAGTCGACGCGGTCGATCATCGACTACCTGGCGTTTGCTCGCACGTTCGATAGCAGCTTTCCTGGTTTTGTCGCGGATGTTCACGGGTTGCAACACGAAGACGACGGCAGTGGTCGTTGTTACACCGTCGATTGCATCAAGGGTTAAGGATGTTTATGCAAGCTGTAATGAACCCGAAGTATCCAGGGCTCAGTGTGCGGGTCGCCGACGAAGGCTTCGATGCCTACGTGTGGGGCAATGACTTCAGCTTTGAGGTCAGCGGCTACAGCGTGCCCGAGATGGGTGCGCGGGTCGATCAATGGCGTGTGGAGCGTATCCTGCCGTACCGCAAGTGTTATGGCATCGATCCGGAGGAGTTCGCCAGTTTCCGCGATGCGCCCGACAGCGCGGTCTTCATGGCGTACCTCGACGACCGGGCGGTGGGGCATATCGTGGTCAGCACCAACTGGAATGGTTTTGCCCATGTCGATGAGCTGGCGGTGGCCTTGCCTGCGCGGCGCCACGGGGTGGCCAAGGCGTTGCTGGATGTGGCGCAGTTCTGGAGTCGCAAGAAAAACCTGCCGGGCATGATGCTGGAAACCCAGAACAACAACCTCGGGGCCTGCCGCTTGTATGAGCGTTGCGGCTATGTAATGGGCGGGATCGACCACTTACGCTATCGCGGCATTGATCCGCAGACCCGTGAGGTGGCGATTTTCTGGTATCGGCTGTTCAAGACCGAAGTCGACAAACCTTAACCGGCCAACAGGCTTTCAGCCTTCTGTGTGACGATCTCCAGCAGTGCGTTCAGTGCTGGGGACGTCACGCCGTCCTTGAGGGTCAGCGCATACAGGTTGACCATCACGGGCGGTGACAGCGGGCACGCATCCAGGCCCGTGTCGCGTGCGCCGTACGCGGTGAAGGGGTCGACGATCGCCAATCCTTCTCCCGCTTCCACCATGCTGCGCATCATCTGGTAGGTCTGCACGCGGGTCTGCACCACGGGCAGCGGGCGCAAGGCTTGCAGCTTGGCGTCCAGCAGACGGCTCAGCGGGTCCTGGCCTTCCAGGCCGATCATTGACTGGCCTGCCAGATCTTGCAGGGCGATGTACTTCTGCTTGGGCTTGAGCCAGCCGTGGGGCGCGAGCAATTGCAACTTGCCCTGGGCCAGCACGCTGCTGTGGATTTGCGGGTGTTCCGGGTCATGCAGGCTCAGGCCGACCTCGGCCTCGTGCAACAGCAGGCTGCGGACGATGTCGCGGGTCGGCTGGCTGGACAGGTTGCACGGGGTGTCCTGGAAGCGTCGGCGCAGCAGCGCGATGCTTTGCGGCAACAACTGATTGGCCAGCGGTGGCGTGCACAGGGCGCGCAGGGGTGGGGCGTGATGGTGCTTCAAGCGGCTGGCCAGGCGTTGCAGCGGCTCCAACGCTTCGTACACATGGGCGATTTCGGCTTGCAGTTCCAGGGTTTCCCGGGTGGCCTGCAAGCGTCCGCGCACACTGGCGAACAACATGAAACCAAGCTGTTGCTCGGCGTCCTTGAGCGCTGCGTCCACATCGCCCACGCAGAGTTGCAACCATTCGGCGGCCGTGCCGAGGTGTCCGGTCTGCAAGATGGCCTGAATCACTTCGATATGACGTAAACGCATCGCCGGAGTCTATGTGCAGCGCGCCGGGGATTCAATAGAATGGCTGCGCTGATCAACAACGACCAAAGCCGGCTAGCGGCACTTACAACAAGAACAGGTCTGGTCTCATATGCCTCTACCCTCGATATTCCTCGGGGTAACGGCCAAGCAACTGCTGGTCCTGGTGACCGTGGGGTGCGTGGCTGCTTATCTCTTCAACAATCATGACGACACTGCGCCGGACAACCTGACCCTTGAAGCGTTTGTCCGCTCTGAGGAGCAGGTGATCGAGCAGGTAGGCGCGGTGCTGGATATTGCGCTGGTCAGGCAGGTGGTCGCGCACCCCAGCAATAACGCAGCGGGCTACACGCGTTCGATGTATGCGGTGGAGGGCGAGCGGGGCAAGTTGCTGGTGACGCTGAAGGAGGCAGCGGGGGGCCGGGAAATCGAAGTCACGGAGATCCGCCGCCCCTGATCACCCCAGCCCAGCCAACGCCATGCATGGCCAGGACTGGGCTGGTAGGCAGGGCGAGGTCTTACGAAGCGATGGTAGTTTGCGACTCGCGCACGATAATGATGCCCGACTGAATCAACTTGAACTCATCGCCTTCCAGCTTTTCTACACGGTCGCCAATGGCCAGCTTGTAGGTAGTGGTGGGCGTCGAGCCTGCCAGGTCGCCCTGCGCCGGATTGGATTCCTGGAACTCATGCACCGAATACACGCGTCCCTCTGCGTCTCTGGCATGAAACTGTCCGACTAGTACTGCTGCCATCTGTTTAGAACCTCTGGAGATAATCACTCGATTTGCGGTTCTGTAGACCGTTATGGAGCGGTGTAGTTTACCTACGTTAAAAAAATACTATTCTCTGGCGATTTCGGATGAATCCTACAAGGTGGGGCGTTTGGAGGATTATCAAAAACCTTCTGGTGAACCCGCCGCGAAGACTCTATAACTACAAGCTCCTTTATTCAGACGTCGGGAAAACCTCCATGAGCAAGGTCTACACGATTGCCGTCCTGGTTGGCAGCTTGAGAAAAGAGTCGATCAACCGCAAGGTCGCCCTGGCCCTGGCCGAACTGGCCCCTGCCAACCTCAGGTTGAAGATTGTCGAAATTGGCGATTTGCCGCTCTACAACGAGGACATCGACGGTGCAACACCGCCGGCAGCCTACAGCACTTTCCGCCAGCAGGTGAGTTCATCCGACGCGGTGTTGTTCGTGACCCCGGAATACAACCGTTCCGTGCCTGCGCCGTTGAAGAACGCGATTGACGTGGGCTCCCGTCCATACGGCCAAAGCGCCTGGAGTGGCAAGCCGGGTGCGATCATCAGTGTATCGCCAGGGGCCGTCGGTGGTTTTGGCGCCAACCATCACCTGCGCCAATCCCTGGTGTTCCTTGATGTACCGTGCATGCAGCAGCCGGAAGCTTATGTGGGCGGTGCGGGAAGCTTGTTTGATGAGGCTGGCAAGCTATCGGAAAAGACCCGGCCGTTCTTGCAGGCGTTTATCGATGCCTATGGTTCTTGGGTAGAAAAACAGAAGTCCTGACTTGGTAATGAGACCGAAGTGTGGGAGCGGGCTTGCCCGCGAAGACGGTGTGCCAGTGACAGAAATGTTGCCTGGCCCACCGCCATCGCGGGCAAGCCCGCTCCCACATTTGGATGTGTGGCAGTCTTGGCAGACGAGTCCGCTGCCAAGCCTTCTTACTTATTGGGTCTAGCGTAGCCAATTGGTGCGTGCCAGCTCAATGACCTCATCGCCACGGCCACTCATGACCGCCTTGAGCATGTACAGGCTGAACCCCTTGGCCTGCTCCAGCTTGATCGTCGGTGGCATCACCAGTTCCTGAGTCGCGGTTACCACATCCACCAGCACCGGCCCGTCATGGGCCAGGGCGCGGCGCAAGGCCGGTTCCAGGTCCTCGGACTGCTCCACACGAATCCCGAGGATGCCCATGGCGTTGGACATGGCGGCAAAGTCCGGGTTTTTCAGTTCGGTGCCGGCATCCAGATAACCTGCGGCTTTCATCTCCATGGCGACAAAACCCAGGGATGAGTTGTCGAACACCACCACCTTGACCGGCAGTTTCAACTGGGCCAATGAAATGAAGTCCCCCATCAGCATGGCAAAGCCACCGTCGCCGGACATTGAAATAACCTGCCGACCTGGAAACGCCGCCTGCGCGCCAATTGCCTGGGGCATGGCGTTGGCCATCGAGCCGTGGTTGAACGAGCCGATCAGTCGACGCTTGCCATTCATTTTCAAGTAACGCGCGGCCCACACGGTGGGCGAGCCGACGTCGGCGGTGAAGATCGCGTCGTCGTCCGCCAATTCGCTGAGCAGGCGCGCCACGTATTGTGGGTGGATCGGCCGATTGGCCTTGGACGGTTGCGCCAGGTCGTCGAGGCCTTGGCGGGCTTTCTCGTAATGCTTGAGCGAGGTCTCGAGAAAGCTGCGGTCGGCCTTGCGGGTCAGGCGCGGCAGCAGGGCAGCGATGGTTTCGCTGACGTCGGCGCAGATGCCCAGGTCCAGGGTGGTGCGGCGCCCCAGCGCTTGTGGGTCGCGGTCGACCTGGATGATCTTCGCATCGGTGGGGTAGAACTGACGGTAAGGGAAGTCCGTGCCGAGCATGATCAAGGTGTCGCAGTCGAGCATCGCATGGTAGCCGGAACTGAAGCCGATCAGACCGGTCATGCCCACGTCGAACGGGTTGTCCCATTCCACATGCTCTTTGCCGCGCAGGGCGTGTACCACGGGGGCGCCAAGGGCGTCGGCCAAGGCGACCACTTGATCATGGGCACCGGCACAGCCGCTGCCGCACAGCAGGGTGGTTTTCTGACTGCTTTGAAGGATTTCGCTGAGGCGTAGCAGGTCTTGTTCCGCTGGCAAGGTGCGCGGTGCGTGCAAGGCCGGCCACGGTTTGAGTTTGTCTTCCACTTCTAGCAGCGACACGTCGCCCGGAATCACCACCACCGCGACGCCGCGATTGAGGATCGCCGAGCGCATGGCGCGATGCAGCACGTGGGGCATCTGCTCGGGGCTGGTCACCAGTTCGATAAAGTGGCTGCATTCCTTGAACAGTTCCTGGGGATGGGTTTCCTGGAAGTAGTTCAGGCCAATCTCGGTGGAGGGAATCTGCGCCGCGATCGCCAGCACTGGGACGTGGTTGCGATGGCAGTCGAACAGGCCGTTGATCAAATGCAGGTTGCCGGGCCCGCAACTGCCGGCACACACCGTCAACTCGCCGGTGGCAGCGGCCTCGGCACCCGCCGCGAAGGCCGCGACTTCCTCGTGGCGCACATGCATCCACTCGATACTCTCCATGGTGCGCAGGGCGTCGGTGAGGCCATTGAGGCTGTCACCGGTCAGGCCCCAGATGCGCTTGATACCCGCCTGTTCAAGCGTGGTCGCCAATTGCTGGGCCAGGTTGATTTTCGCCATGAAAAACTCCAATCGTCAGTGAGGTTAAAAACTGCTGATCAATAGGGGACAGTTCGATCACGGCGAATGCTCCGCCTTTATTGTGAAGACTGCGCCATGGCCGCACGGTACTGCCGGGTGCGCCTGGCCAGAAACCATTGGTCACGCACCAGCGCCATGCACGGCGCTACCTTGGCGCTTGGCGCGCGACCGTGGCTGAGGCGGCGCATCTGGTGACGCACCACCGCAAGGATGGCCAGGGACGCCAGAGGCTTGCGCTTCCAGTTCATGGGCTCGAGTTGCGGGTTGGGGTCGCGCCCTTCACGCCAGTGCTGGATCAACTGCGGCTCCAGGGTCAGGGCGGTGGCGATGCCGGCCATGGCGATGCCGCTGTCGAGCACCTGTTGCACGATCGGCAGGCGGCGGATGCCGCCGGTGACCATTACCGGCATCTTGGCGATGCTTGCCAGTTCGGTGGCCATGTCCAGGAAATACGCTTCACGGGCCAGCGTGCGCCCGTCCCGCGCTTCGCCCTGCATCGCCGGCGCTTCATAGCTGCCGCCGGACAACTCCAGCAGGTCGATGGGCAACGGGTTGAGCATCTCGACCACGGCGCGCGCATCGGCCTCTGCAAAACCACCGCGCTGGAAGTCCGCCGAGTTGAGTTTGAGCGCCACGCAAAACGCCGGGCTGACGCTGGCGCGCACCGCGTGGATCACTTCCAGCAGCAGGCGTGCACGGTTTTCCAGCGAGCCACCCCAGCGGTCGTTGCGATGGTTGCTCAAGGGGGAGAGAAATTGGCTCAACAGGTAGCCGTGGGCGCCGTGGATTTGTACCCCGGTAAACCCGGCCTTTTCGGCGAGGCGCGCGCTGGTGGCAAAACGCTTGATCACCTCCTGGATGTCGTCTTCGGTCATGGCCTGTGGCTTGGCGAACATCTTCGAGAATCCACCCAGGTCGAGGGCCACTGCAGACGGTGCCATGGCTTGCTGGCGCAGGTTGGCCGGGGTCTGGCGCCCGGGATGGCTGAGTTGCATCCAGAACTGCACGCCCCTGTCGCGTGCCACAGCGGCCCATTCGCGAAAACTGTCCAGTTGCTGCTCGTCTTCCAGGGCCACGCCACCGGGGCCGGTCATGGCGCGGCGGTCGATCATCACGTTGCCGGTGATCAGCAAGCCGGGCTCGCCCTCGGCCCAGGCCTTGTACAGTTGCTTCAATTCGCGGGACGGGGCCTGTTGCGCATCGGCCATGTTCTCTTCCATCGCGGCTTTGGCGATGCGGTTGGAGATGATCTGGCCATTGGGCAGTTGCAGGGCTTCAAAGGGTGACATGGGTTGACTCCTGAGCGGGGGAGGCCTCAGGCTAAGCTTAAAGTTAACTTTAATGTCAAGCAGGTGATGGTGATGAATATTGGCGAGCTGGCAAAGCAGAGTGGGTTGGCGGCGTCACGCATCCGCTTTTATGAAGCGCAAGGCCTGATCAGTCAGGTGGGGCGCCAGTCCAACGGCTATCGACGTTATTCGGCCGAGGCGTTGCAGACCTTGCAACTGATCCAGAGCGCACAACAGGCGGGCTTCACCTTGCAGGAGCTCAAGGCGTTGATGCCGACGCCGGGCGAACACAAGCGTGAAGAGCTGATCGAGGCATTGGAGCGCAAGGTGGCGCAGATTGAGCAGATGCAGGCGCAACTGGCCCACAGCAAGGCCCAGTTATTGGGTGTGATCGAAGCGGTTCGGGCGCAGCCGGAAGGCGTGCCGTGCTCCATGGGGCAGAAGCAGGTGCTGGCGTCGATCCAATTCAATGGATAAAAAAAGCCCTGGCAGGCCAGGGCTTGATCATGCGCTGAAACTCAGCGGCGACGGAACAGTGGCAACGGTTCATCCGTTGCAGCCTGGTACGTCACCGAGAAGTCCTTGAGGCTTTCCAGCGCTTCGTACGGGTCTTTGTCGGCGCGCAAGGCGAAGGCATCGAACCCGCAACGGTGCAGGTAGAACAACTGATCGCGCAGGATGTCGCCAATCGCACGCAGCTCGCCTTTGTAACCGTAGCGGTCACGCAGCAGGCGCGCGTTGGAGTAGTTGCGCCCGTCGGTGAAGGCCGGGAAGTTCAGGGCGATGACCTGGAAGTGTTCCACGTCGTCGCCGATTTCTTCAGCTTCTTCATCGGCGTCCAACCATACACCCAGGCCGCCGTCGCGGGCCTTGAGCGCATGAGCGTGCTCGCGCCACAGGGCCAGCGGCACGATCAGGTCGTCGCAGTTGGAGATGCCGTCGAAGCTCGCGTCCTTGGGCAGCAGGTGCCAGGTTTCGTCGAGGACTTCGTTGTTCTTAATGATTCGCTGCATAGACGCGCTCCTTGAACAGGTCAATGCCGATGCGCTGGTAGGTGTCGATGAAACGCTCATCTTCGGTGCGCTGTTCGATGTACACGTCGATCAGCTTGCCGATCACCTCGGGCATGGCTTCCTGGGCGAAGGACGGGCCGAGGATCTTGCCCAGGCTCGCGTCGCGGCTGGCGCTGCCACCCAGGGACACTTGGTAGAATTCTTCGCCTTTCTTGTCCACGCCCAGGATGCCGATGTGGCCGACGTGGTGGTGACCACAGGCATTCATGCAGCCGGAGATGTTCAGGTCCAGCTCGCCGATGTCGAACAGGTAGTCCAGGTCGTCGAAACGGCGCTGGATAGATTCGGCAATCGGGATCGACTTGGCGTTGGCCAGGGAGCAGAAGTCGCCACCCGGGCAGCAGATGATGTCGGTCAACAGGCCGATGTTCGGCGTGGCAAAACCACCTTCGCGCAGTTCGCCCCACAGGGTGAACAGTTGGCTCTGCTCAACGTCCGCGAGAATGATGTTCTGCTCGTGGGAGGTGCGCAGTTGGCCGAAGCTGTAGCGCTCGGCCAGGTCGGCGACGGCGTCCAGTTGCTTGTCGGTGATGTCACCCGGCGCAACACCCGTAGGTTTGAGCGACAGGGTCACGGCAACGTAGCCCGGCTTCTTGTGCGCCAGGGTATTGCGGCCACGCCAGCGGGCGAAACCCGGGTGCTCTGCGTCGAGGGCGGCGAGTTCGGCGTCCTGATTGGTCAGGGCCTTGTACTCGGGGTCGACGAAGTGCTTGGCGACGCGATGTACTTCGGCTTCGGTCAGAGTGGTCTGGCCGCCGCGCAGGTGTTCCATTTCAGCGTCGACTTTCTGGGCGAACACCTCAGGGGTCAGCGCTTTTACCAGGATCTTGATCCGGGCCTTGTACTTGTTGTCACGACGGCCGTAGCGGTTGTAGACCCGCAGGATGGCGTCGAGGTAGCTCAACAGGTCCTGCCACGGCAGGAACTCGTTGATGAACGCGCCGACCACCGGGGTACGGCCCAGGCCGCCACCGACCAGGACACGGAAGCCCAACTCGCCAGCGGCGTTGTACACCGGCTCCAGGCCGATATCGTGTACTTCGATGGCGGCACGGTCCGAGGTCGAGCCATTGATGGCGATCTTGAACTTGCGCGGCAGGTAGGCGAATTCCGGGTGGAAGGTGGTCCACTGGCGGACGATTTCACACCAGGGGCGCGGGTCGATCAGTTCGTCGGCGGCAACGCCGGCGAATTGGTCGGTGGTCACGTTGCGCAGGCAGTTGCCGCTGGTCTGAATGGCGTGCATCTGCACGGTGGCCAGTTCAGCCAGGATGTCCGGCACATCTTCCAGCGCCGGCCAGTTGAACTGTACGTTCTGGCGCGTACTGATGTGCGCGTAGCCTTTGTCGAAGTCGCGGGCAATCTTGGCCATCATGCGCACCTGACGCGAGGTCAGTTGGCCATAAGGCACGGCTACCCGCAGCATCGGCGCAAAGCGCTGAACATAAAGGCCATTTTGCAGGCGCAGAGGGCGGAACTCTTCTTCGCTCAGTTCACCTGCTAGGTAGCGTCGGGTCTGATCACGGAACTGCTTGACGCGGTCCTCGATGATGCGCTGATCGTATTCGTCGTATACGTACATATAGGTCCTGTTCTCGGCAAATCTGCGCGCACGGCCGCGCACTCCCAACGGAGCCGCCGCACGATACCAGTTTGCGTTTATGCGCAAAAGTGATGTTTGAGTATATGCAAATAACCAAATCGACTAATGAGAACTGTTATCGCTATACCCACATTTGTCATGCGGGCAATCTTGAACTTTACTGTGGTCGAGTCTTGATGCAGTCACCTAATAAAACCGATAAGAGGCGATGCGATGAGCAATCCAACCAAAGCCCGTAAGCCCGACAGTACCGTTGATGCCTGGGCCATTCTGTTTCTGATAATCCTGGTGGTCGGCACCGCTGTATTCTGGGTGAGCCACCAATAAACGACGTTGATTGAGCCTCGATTGAGCGGTTAATTGCCACTATCATGGCGGCCACTCTTCAAGGCTTGGATAACGATGCTGAAGGTTCTGATTAAGTGCATGTGGTTGCTGGGGGCGGCGTATGGCGCAGCGGCCCATGCGACGTCCGTGGTGTTTCTCAACCCTGGTACGTCGACGGAAACCTTCTGGGTCAGCTACACGCAATTCATGCAGGCCGCGGCCAAGGACCTCGGCCTGGATTTGCGTGTGCGTTATGCCGAACGTGATTCCGGCAACACCCTGGCGCAGGCCAGGGACACGCTGCAAGGCCCCGTACGACCCGATTATCTGATGCTGGTGAACGAGCAATATGTAGCCCCACAGATTCTGCGCATGGCCCAAGGCAGCGGGGTCAAGCTGTTGATCGTGAACAGCACGCCAACCCCCGACCAAGTGCAGATGCTCAATGAGCGCAACGACGCTCACTGGATCGGCAGCCTGGTGCCCAACGACGAAGAAGCGGGCCATATGATGCTCGTCGATCTGGTGCGCAAGCATGGGCCGATAGCCCCCGGCCAGACCCTCGACCTGCTGGCCTTTTCCGGCGCGAAGAACACGCCGTCCGCACAGTTGCGTGAACAAGGTTTGCGCCGTGCATTGGCGCAGTATCCGCAAGTGCGCCTGCGTCAGTTGGTTTATGGCGAGTGGAACCGTGAGCGGGCTTTCGAGCAAGCCACTCAGTTGTTCAAGCGCTACCCGCAGACGGCGCTGGTGTGGTCGGCCAACGATCAGATGGCGCTGGGCGCGATGCAGGCGCTGCAAGGCAGCGGGCGGGTGCCGGGAAAGGACGTGTTGTTCAGCGCGATAAACAGTTCACCCGAGATATTGCGGGCACGCCTGGACGGGCGTTTGACGACGTTGGTGGCCGGGCATTTCACCCTGGGCGGATGGGCGCTGGTCTTGATCAGTGACGATGCCAAGGGCGTGGATCTGGCCGCCCACGGCGGGCGCGATCGCCAGGCCGCGCTGTTCCAGTTGATCGATGGCGTGCAGGCCCAGCAACTGTTGGGGCCGTTGCCGGCGGTGAATTTTCGCGCACTGTCGGCCAAGGGCAAGCCCGAGTCCTACCGCTACCCGTTCAGCCTGCAACTGCTGCTGCATTAAACCCCGGCCAGTAGCAGTACCAGCTTGACGATGCCAAACAGCGTCAGTGCAAACACCGCCGTGAACAGGATACCCAGCAGCACAAAATGACTGGGCTTGCCGTGGGTAAAGTCGCGGGCGCGGTTCTTGCCGCTCTGCACGCCAAAGGCCGCCGCCATGACGCTGTGCAGCATCTGCCAGAAGGTTGGAGGCTTGTTGTTGACTGGATCGTCCATACATCCCTCGACACAAGGTGTGTGAGGGACAGCATAGCCGACGATCCTGCGAATGTACCCGCGCTGGGTGGCGAAGCCGCCCCAAATCCAGGCGCCTCGGTCTTTCTGATACACCGAGTTGCCTGGGTTTGGGGCGGCTTCGCCACCCAGCGCGGGCAAGCCCGCTCACTACAAGGGCGTGCCCAGGATCAGTTGTCGTAACCCAGGTTTGGCGCCAACCAGCGCTCGGTCACGGCCAGGTCCTGGCCTTTGCGTGCGGTGTAGCTGGTGACTTGGTCCTTGTCGATCTTGCCCACGGCAAAGTACTGCGCCTGCGGGTGCGCGAAGTACCAGCCGCTGACTGCCGCCGCCGGGAACATCGCATAGTGCTCGGTGAGGAACACGCCGCTGCGGCCGGCCTCCATCTCACGTGCCTCTGGGTCGAGCAATTGGAACAAGGTGCCTTTCTCGGTGTGATCCGGGCACGCCGGGTAGCCCGGGGCAGGGCGGATGCCGCTGTACTGTTCCTTGATCAGCGCTTCGTTGTCCAGTTGCTCATCCTTGGCGTAACCCCAATAGTCCTTGCGCACTTGCTGGTGCAGCCACTCGGCGCAGGCTTCGGCCAGGCGGTCGGCCAGAGCCTTGACCATGATCGAGTTGTAGTCGTCGCCCGCGTCCTGGTAAGCCTTGGCGACTTCTTCGGCGCCGATGCCGGCGGTGGTGATAAAACCACCCACGTAGTCGGTCACGCCGCTGTCTTTTGGCGCCACGAAATCGGCCAGAGAGAAGTTCGGCTTGCCGTCGGTCTTGATGATCTGCTGGCGCAGGTGATGCAGGGTCGCCAGCGGTTGGCCGTCGTCGCCGTAGACTTCCAGGTCATCGTCCTTGACCTGGTTGGCCGGCCAGAAACCAAACACCGCACGGGCGCTGATGAGTTTTTTGTCGATCAGCTTCTTGAGCATTTCCCGCGCGTCGGCGTACAGCGTGGTAGCGGCTTCGCCTACCACTTCATCGGTCAGGATGCGCGGGAACTTGCCTGCCAGGTCCCAGGAAATAAAGAACGGCGTCCAGTCGATGTACTCGGCCAGAACGTTGAGGTCGATGTTGTCCAGCACCTTGGCGCCAGTAAATGTCGGCGTCACCGGGGTGTAGCTGCTCCAGTCGAACTGCGGCTTCTTGGCAATGGCCGCCGCGTAGCTCAGGCGTTCGGTGCGGGCACTGCGGTTGGAGGTGCGTTCGCGCACTTCCACATACTCTTCGCGGGTGCGCTCGACAAAACCGGCCTTCAGTTCCTTGGACAGCAACTGCGTGGCCACACCCACCGCACGCGAGGCGTCGGTGACGTACACCACGGCGTCGTTGCTGTACTTGGGCTCGATCTTCACCGCCGTGTGCGCCTTGGAGGTGGTCGCGCCACCGATCATCAGCGGCAGGTGGAAGTCCTGGCGCTGCATCTCACGGGCCACGTGCACCATCTCATCCAGGGACGGCGTGATCAGGCCGGACAGGCCGATGATGTCGCACTTCTGCTCCTTGGCCACCTGCAGGATCTTCTCCGCCGGCACCATCACGCCGAGGTCGACGATGTCGTAGCCGTTGCAGCCGAGCACCACACCAACGATGTTCTTGCCGATGTCATGTACGTCACCCTTCACCGTGGCCATCAGGATCTTGCCCTTGGCTTCCGGCTTGTCGCCTTTTTCCAGCTCGATGAACGGGATCAAGTGGGCCACGGCCTGTTTCATCACGCGGGCGGATTTAACCACCTGCGGCAGGAACATTTTACCGGCGCCGAACAGGTCGCCGACGATGTTCATGCCGGACATCAGCGGGCCTTCGATCACTTCGATCGGGCGCGCGAACGACAGGCGCGACTCCTCGGTGTCTTCGACGATGTGGGTGGTGATGCCCTTGACCAGTGCATGCTCCAGGCGCTTGTTGACTTCCCTGCCGCGCCACTCCTCGGTCTCGGCTTCTTTTACGCTGCCGTCGCCCTTGTACTTGTCGGCGATGGCGAGGAGGGCATCGGTGCCGTCCGGGGTGCGGTTGAGCACCACGTCTTCCACGGCGTCACGCAGCTCGGCCGGGATCTGGTCGTAGATCTCCAGCTGGCCGGCGTTGACGATACCCATGGTCAGGCCGTTGCGAATCGCATGCAGCAGGAACACCGAGTGGATCGCTTCGCGCACCGGGTTGTTGCCACGGAACGAGAACGACACGTTGGACACGCCACCGGAGGTCAGCGCATACGGCAGCTCATCGCGGATGTAGGCGCAAGCGTTGATGAAGTCGACGGCGTAGTTGTTGTGTTCTTCGATACCGGTGGCGACCGCAAAGATATTCGGGTCGAAGATGATGTCTTCCGGCGGGAAGCCGACTTCATTCACCAGGATGTCGTAGGAGCGTTTGCAGATTTCCTTCTTGCGCGCTTCGGTGTCGGCCTGGCCGGCTTCATCGAAGGCCATCACCACCACCGCGGCGCCGTAGCGCTTGCACAGCTTGGCGTGGTGGATGAACTGCTCGACGCCTTCCTTCATGCTGATGGAGTTGACGATGCCCTTGCCCTGGATGCACTTCAGGCCGGCTTCGATCACGTCCCACTTGGAGGAGTCGATCATGATCGGCACGCGGGAGATGTCTGGCTCGCCGGCGATCAGATTGAGGAAGGTCACCATGGCCTTCTTCGAATCGAGCATGCCCTCGTCCATGTTGATGTCGATCACCTGGGCGCCGGCTTCTACCTGCTGCAGGGCGACTTCGAGGGCTTCGGTGTAGTTGTCTTCCCGGATCAGCCGGGCGAACTTGGCCGAACCTGTGATGTTCGTGCGTTCGCCGACGTTGACGAACAACGAGCTGCGATCGATGGTGAACGGTTCCAGGCCCGACAGGCGGCAGGCCTTGGGAATGTCCGGAATCGGGCGCGGCGCATAACCGGCCACGGCCTGGGCGATGGCTTCAATATGGCCTGGCGTGGTGCCGCAGCAGCCGCCGACGATATTGAGGAAGCCACTCTGGGCGAATTCTTCGATGACCTTGGCGGTTTGCGATGGCAGTTCGTCGTATTCGCCGAACTCGTTGGGCAGGCCGGCGTTCGGGTGCGCGGAAACGTGGGTGTTGGCTTTGTTCGACAGCTCTTCCAGGTACGGACGCAGCTCGCTGGCGCCCAGGGCGCAGTTGAGGCCCACGGAGATCGGCTTGGCGTGGGCCACCGAGTTCCAGAACGCTTCGGTGGTCTGGCCCGACAGGGTGCGGCCGGAAGCGTCGGTGATAGTGCCGGAAATCATGATCGGCAGTTCGAGGCCCAGTTCTTCGTACACCCCTTGCACGGCAAAGATCGCGGCTTTGGCGTTGAGGGTGTCGAAGATGGTTTCGATCAGGATCAGGTCGGCGCCGCCCTCGATCAGGCCTTTGGTGGCTTCGGTGTAGTTTTCCACCAGCTCATCAAAGGTCACGTTGCGGTAGCCGGGGTTGTTCACGTCCGGCGACAACGAGCAGGTACGGCTGGTCGGGCCCAGCACGCCGGCGACGAAGCGCGGCTTGGCCGGGTTTTCCAGGGTTTTGGCGTCGGCGATCTTTCTCGCCAGGCGTGCGCCTTCTACGTTCAGCTCGTAGGCCAGTGCTTCCATGCCGTAATCGGCCATGGAAATGCGCGTGGCGTTGAAGGTATTGGTCTCAAGGATGTCGGCGCCGGCATCCAGGTAGGCTTTTTCGATACCGCCGATCACGTCCGGACGGGTGAGAACCAATAGGTCGTTGTTACCCTTGACGTCGCTCGGCCAGTCGGCGAAGCGTTTGCCGCGGTAGTCTTCTTCTTCCAGTTTGTAGCTCTGGATCATCGTGCCCATACCGCCGTCGAGGATCAGGATACGTTCCTTGAGGGCTTGATGAAGGGCTTGCAGACGAACGCTACGATCGGACATGGGACTACTCTAGGTCAGGCATTACGGAGGGCGTGAATCATAGCAAACCTGTGCCGATTTGGAGCATGTGCAGGTTTTGCATGAATATCGTTCATGTTGTCAGGGGGGGTGGCCCGGTAGAATCACCGGCAAATTTTCATCGCACGCATTGAATCGGGACCGGATACATGTCACTTCGTCTTATCGTCAGCGCCGTTCTGGCCTTGATTGCCAGTACCGCCCAGGCTCAAGGGCCCGCCCCGGCGATTTCCTATACCCGTGATGTCCAGCCGATCTTCACCGAGAAATGTGTGGCGTGCCATGCCTGCTACGACTCGGCCTGCCAGCTCAACCTGGGCAGCGCCGAGGGTGCGGCACGTGGGGCGAGCAAAGTGCCGGTGTATGACGGCGAGCGCAGCCAGGCCACCCCGACCACCCGATTGTTCTATGACGCTTTTGGCAAAGCCGCCTGGCAGCAGAAAGGCTTCCATTCGGTGCTGGACGCCCAGGGCAGCCAGGCCGCGCTGATGGCGCGCATGCTCGAACTGGGCCACAACGCGCCGCTGCAGCCCAATGCCAAATTGCCTGAAGAGATCGTGCTGGGGCTCAACCGCGAAAACATGTGCGCCATGCCCGGCGAGTTCAATGCCTATGCCGGCGCCCATCCCAAGGAAGGCATGCCGTTGGCTGTCACCGGCCTGACCGATCAGCAATACCAGACCCTGCAGCGCTGGCTCGCGTCCGGCGCGCCGATTGATGAGCAGGGCTTGGCGCCGAGTGCCAGGGAAGCCCTGCAAGTGCAGCAGTGGGAGAACCTGCTCAACCAGCCAGGCGCCCGTGAGAGCCTGGTGGCGCGCTGGTTATTCGAGCATTTGTTCCTTGCTCATATCTATTTCGAGAACGGCGAACCGGGGCATTTCTTCCAGTGGGTGCGTTCGCGCACGCCCAGTGGTCAGCCGATTGACCTGATCGCCACTCGCCGCCCGAATGATGACCCGGGCACCCGCGTGTACTACCGCCTGTGGCCGGTGCAGGGGGTGATCGTGCATAAAACCCACATCACGTACCCGTTCAGTGCCGAGAAAATGGCGCGGATCAAGGCGCTGTTCTACGCCGGCAACTGGCAGGTCAACGCCTTGCCGGGTTACGGGCCGGGCCGTCGCGCCAATCCGTTCGAAACGTTCGAGGCCATACCGGCCAAGGCGCGTTACCAGTTCATGCTGGATAACGCCGAATACTTCGTGCGCACCTTTATCCGCGGGCCGGTCTGCCGTGGACAAATCGCCACGGACGTCATCCGCGACAACTTTTGGACCCTGTTCCAGGACCCCGACCACGACCTGTACATCACCGATGCGCGCTATCGTGGCCAGGCCACGCCACTGCTGGCCATGCCGGGGCAGAACGACGACGTCGGCAGTGTGCTCAGCCTGTGGCTGGCCTACCGCGACAAGCGCAACGAATACGAGGCCCTGCGCCGTGACAGTTATGCCGATGTACCGCCGCCGAGCTGGTCGAGCCTGTGGGTCGGTAATGACAACGCGTTGCTGAGCATCTTCCGCCACTTCGACAGCGCCTCGGTGAACAAGGGCTTGATCGGTGAAGTGCCGCAAACGATGTGGTTGTTCGACTATCCGTTGCTGGAGCGCACCTATTACCAGTTGGCGGTGAACTTCGACGTGTTCGGCAACGTTTCGCACCAAGCCCAGACACGCCTGTATTTCGACCTGATCCGCAACGGTGCCGAGCAGAACTTCTTGCGGTTGATGCCGGCGAACTCCCGCGACGATTTCCTCGATGACTGGTACCAGAACAGCGGCAAACTCAAGTTGTGGCTGGACTACGAAGCTATTGACGACGACAAGCCGAGCGGCTTGCACCTGGACGCCAAAGACCCGAAACGCGACTTCGCCAACCAATTGCTCAGCCGCTACGGCGACCTCAACGCCAGCCCGGACCCGATCAACCGCTGCAACGGCGCCTACTGCTCGCGTGACGGCATCGATCCGGCACTACAGGATGCCGAGCAGGCCCTCAGCCGATTGACCTCGCGCCCGGCGGCGGGGCTCAAGGTTATCGACCAATTGCCGGAAGCGACGATGCTGCGCATCGAAACCAGCAATGGCAAGCGCGTGTTCTATAGCATGCTGCGCAACCGTGCCCACAGTAACGTGGCGTTCCTGCTGGGTGAGGCCTATCGCTACCAGCCGGGCCTGGACACCGTGACCATCTATCCCGGCGTGCTGAGCAGCTACCCGAACTTCATGTTCAATATTCCGGCGCAGGATGTGCCTGAGTTCGTCGCCGAAATGGAGCGGGCCAAGGATGCCGATCGCTTTGAAAAAATTGTCGATCATTGGGGTGTGCGTCGCAGTCATCCATTGTTCTGGCAGTACTTCCACGATTTATCGCAGTACATACGCGAAACCACGCCGGTGGAAGAGGGCGTGCTGGACATGAATCGCTATGAAAACCTATAAGGGTGTCAGTGATCCGCTCATCCCTCTAGGCGGGTGCTGAAGCAGTCGGATATCTACCATGCAGCAATGGAAAAGGTACCCCGAAGATGCTGGTTTCAGTGCAGGCACTACGCGCCTTGGCGGCTTGGGTTGTGGTGGGGCATCACTTCATCCAGGTGTTTTTCAACTTTGAGGTCGATACCCCGCTGGCCTATTTGTTCGCCGATAAAGGTGCCATCGGCGTGGACGTGTTCTTTGTCATCAGTGGCCTGGTGATTTTTCTCGCAACAGCCGACAAGGCGCAGACACCAGGGCGTTTCATGCTCATGCGCGTGGCCAGGATCGCTCCCGCGTATTGGTTCTATACGCTGCTCATGGCGTTACTGGTCATGACGGTGCCTTCGATGTTTCTAGAAACGTATGTGGTGCCCAGCCATGTGCTGCAGTCGCTGCTGTTTATTCCGGCGGAACACCCCGGCGGCTTTGGGCGTTATCCGCTAGTGGATGTCGGCTGGACCCTTAACTTCGAGATGCTGTTTTATGGGCTGTTCGCCCTGACCTTGTGTTTTCGCAGGGCTTACCGGTTGTGGATAGTCGCCACACTGCTGTACCTGGTGTGTGGCGTCATCAGCCCCGCCTTTGACCTGTTTGGCGGTTTTTACCGCAACGACATTGTCCTCGAATTTCTGATGGGCATCGTCATCGGCATGCTGTATCACCGTGGCCTGTGCCGAGCCCCGGCGTGGTTGCCGTTGCTGGGTATCGTGGCGGCCTTGGCCGCGATTTATCACGGCGCGGACGTTCCGCGCGCGCTGGAGTGGGGGGTGCCCAGCGCGATATTGGTCATCTGCTTTGTCACGCTGGAGCCTTTTTTTCGTCATTCGCGTGTCTTGAAGATGCTCGGAGATTGCTCCTACTCGGTGTATTTGCTCCACACCATGGTGCTGTGCGCCGGGCGATGGTTTGCCGAGCGCACGGGCGTTGATCCCTACGTGATGCTGCCGGTTTGCATCCTGGTGACGGCGTTCGCCTCATTTGGCAGCTACCACTGGCTGGAAAAAGCGGCGTACAGCAGGCTCAAGCAGTGGTTGGGCATTGATCAGCCGCCCATCCTTTCCCGACAAAAATACTAGGACTTTGTACCTGCGTAATATTTTGGCGTAAACTGCCGGCAAGCCTGTGAGGAGTTTCCATGACTGCCATAACCATTACCGACGCCGCCCACGATTACCTGGCTGACCTGCTGTCCAAGCAGAACACCCCGGGTATCGGTATCCGCGTCTTTATCACCCAGCCTGGCACCCAGTACGCCGAGACGTGCATTGCCTACTGCAAGCCAGGTGAAGAGAAGCCTGAAGACACCGCGCTGGGGCTGAAAAGCTTTACCGCGTATATCGACGCCTTCAGCGAAGCCTTCCTCGACGACGCGGTAGTCGACTACGCCACCGATCGCATGGGCGGCCAATTGACCATCAAAGCGCCCAACGCCAAGGTGCCAAATGTCAACGCTGACAGCCCGGTGAACGAGCGTATCAACTACTACCTGCAGACCGAGATCAACCCGGGGCTGGCCAGCCACGGCGGCCAGGTCAGCCTGATCGATGTCGTGGACGACGGCATCGCGGTGCTCAAGTTTGGTGGTGGTTGCCAGGGCTGCGGCCAGGCGGACGTGACCCTGCGCGAAGGTATCGAGCGCACCCTGCTGGAGCGTATTCCAGAGCTTAAAGGTGTCCGTGACGTGACCGACCACACGCAGAAAGAAAACGCCTACTACTGAGTAAGGTGTTCACTGCGAAGAAAAAACGGCGCCCCGTGAGCGCCGTTTTTTTATGCATGCTTTTCAACGCCTTACGCTGTTTTTCTAACAAATGGGTTTAAGTGTGGGAGTGGGCTTGCCCGCATTCCTTCATGGGCGGTAAAGGTGTGCGTGGCCTGCCCGGTACAGCGATGACTCGCTGAAACTGTCACTGGCCAACACCCGACCCACCACAATCAGCGCGGTACGCCGAAACCCCTTGGCTGCGACCTTCTCGGCAATATCACTCAAGGTCCCGACCGCCCAATCCTGATCCGGCCACGTCGCCCGGTGCACCACCGCAATCGGGCAGTCTGCGCCATAGTGCGGCAGCAGTTCAGCGACGATTTTCTCCAGATGGTTGACCCCCAGGTGAATCGCCATGGTCGTGCCGTGCCGCGCCAGGCTGTCGAAGTCCTCGCCGGGGGGCATGCTGGTCTTATCCGCATAGCGGGTCAGGATGACGCTCTGGGCGATGTCCGGAAGGGTCAGCTCGGTCTCCAGTAGCGCCGCGCAGGCGGCCACGGCGGTGACGCCAGGGATGATCTGGAAAGGGATGCCCAGCTCGCGCAAACAGCGGATCTGCTCGCCAATCGCGCCATACAGGCTCGGATCGCCGGAGTGCACGCGTGCCACATCCTGGCCTTTGGCGTGGGCGGTTTTGATCAGTTCGATGATCTGTTCCAGATGCAACTCAGCGCTGTTGACGACGATTCCTGCCTGGTGACCTTCCAAAACCGCCGCTGGCACCAGGGAGCCGGCATAGATGATCACCGGGCAACTGCGGATCAGCCGCTGGCCTTTTACGGTGATCAATTCCGGGTCGCCGGGGCCTGCGCCGATGAAGTAGACGGTCATGGGGAATTCCTGTTGAAAAGCGGGCGAGCATGAAGATTGCTCATGATCGGGAAGGGCGATTATCGGGATTTTAGTCGGCGCAAGCCAACGCAAAGGTGGCCTGGGCGGTTTTTTTGCGGGTGATCAGCAGGCGCGCAGGGGCGCCAGTGAGGTGCTCGGCCAGTGCCAGGGCGGCGCTTTCGGCGATGCCGTAGCAGCCGGTATGGGCGAAAGCGACAGCGGATCTGTGGCTCAGGCGGTCGGCATAAGCCCCTAGCCCGGCCGCGCTGAAGCAGTGCAGTGGCAGATTCAGCAGCGCGGCCAGGGCGAGTAATCCGGGTTCATCGCGTTTGCGATCAATACTCGCCAAGGCCGTAACGTGCCGGCGCTCGATACCACCCTCGGCGAGGGCGGCGTCGAACAGGCTCAGCAGGGTGTGAACATCACAACCCCGCTGGCAGCCCAGGCCGGCCACCAGGGTCATGCCGAGTATTGATCGTCACGGTTGCGGCGGAACAGCCAGGCGCTGATCAGGCCCAGGGCCAGCCAGAACGCCACGTTGGTCAACTGCGATGCGATCTTGAACTGCGCTTCCAGCGCTTCTGGGGCCAGCATCGAATGCACCTGCGGTTGCGGTGCGCCAATCACGTGGGGAACCACCAGGATTGCCGCCCCCAGTGCTTTGAGCAGCCAGTTGCGCCCGAATACGATCAGCGCGATACCGGCCGCGGTGGACGCTGCGGTACCGATCCACCACGTCTGGCGCAGTGCGAGGTCGGCGGCAGCCGTGCCCGGCAGCTCAGGCGGCAGCCCCAGGGTCGGCGCCAGTACGAAGGTCGCGTAACCAGCCAGCCCCCACAGCAGTCCTTGGGCGGTGCGGGTTGGCGCGCGCAGGGTGTACAGGCCGGCGAGCATCAGTGCGAAACCGACCGCCACTACCAGGTTGCCACCTGTGGTAGAGAGTACGCGCTGCCAGCCGTCTTCCGGCTCCCAGGCTTCGGCGTCGTGGGTATGGGCAGCGGTGCCGGCGGTATGCTCGTGCATCACCTCGGCAGGGGCTTTTTCAAAGGTTTCCGCCTGCAAAATCAGCGGGGCGACCCAGAAGCTTTGCAGCAGGGTCAGCAGCAGGGCGGCCAAAAGTCCGCTGAACCCTGCGGTTTGCGCAATACGCTTGATCATGTCGGCAGGTCTCAATGGCACGGGAACGCGGCGCTGTGGCGGGTATCGTGGGCAGCGTTGTGCACCGCCTCGATATGCGAGAAACCGGCGAAATACACCAGGCACGCGCCGAGGATCGACGCACCGATGGCGGCGGTCAGGCGTTGGCTCAGGGTAGAAGTGCGGCTGGCGGAGTGCGAGGTGCTGCTGATGATCGACATGGCGCGTCCCTTTCAGGTGTCTGGGTGAAACGAGCGCATGAAAACCCCGCGAGCCAGGCACGCAGGGTTCTGAACAGCGCCCGCCCACCGCGGGTTTGTTATCTGATTTTTTCGGGCCGGTCTCCGGGCTTGCGAGGGGCTCAATGCCTGAAAACGTCGCCTTCCCATGCCTTGGGCACAGTGGATATGACGTTTCGCTCGCTTACCGTTGCGGGGGCAGCACCGGACTGTCATGCGCACATGAGTCACCGGTTTCCCGTTTCACCCTTTGCAGGGCACCCGAAACAAGATGTGTAGGAGAGCATGGGGGTGGGAGGGGAGTCAATTGGGATGTGGTTTTTGGTGGTGGTGGGGTACATATCCGTTTCTTCGGTAACGGCGGCTTATGGTTCCGCTCTTACAGCGGGTCACTTTGGAAAAGCCCCAAAGTAACCAAAGGGCTCTTGCCCCAACACTCGGCACCTCGCCCAGGCTCGGTGTGCCCTCACTCCGGCTTGAATCCGTGGGCCGCCGTCATGGGCCATCCCAGGCCCAGGACGGCTAACCCGGCGTCCTGCCGGGTTGCCCACGGATTCAAGCCTGCGTTCGGCCAGCGTGTTTAACGGGGCAAGTGAGATCAAAAGCCAGAGCGCGGCGGCCTTGGAGCCGACCGGTATTTTTTATGGTGTTCACCCTCGACTTTGGGAGCTGGCTGGCCTGCGATGCAGGCGCCTCGGTACATCAGGCACACCCAGTTGATGCCATCGCAGGCAAGCCAGCTCCCACAGGGGAGCCCGCCCGCTTTCTCGATCAGGCCGGCTGTCAGGCCGCCCAAATCCATGTCGGATTAAGGGCACACCGAGCCTGGGCGAGGTGCCGAGTATTGGGGCAAGAGCCCTTTGGTTACTTTTGGGCTCTTTCCTAAAGTGAGCTGCCGTAAGGAGTCGCCGTTACCTAAATATCGGATATGTACACGAACCCAACCCCATCATTGACCATCCCCCAAGCACTGCGTAGCCTTGCACCCTCGAGGTTCTTCGGCCCAGGCCGAAGCTAAGAAGGGAACGCGGTTCAAGCCGCGGCTGCCCCCGCAACTGTAAAGGGTCCAGTTGACTGCCACGCCACTGCCGACAAGGCGGGAAGGCGCAGCCAGCGCCGGTCGCAAGATCTGCAAGCCCCAAGCCAGGAGACCTGCCTCGCAATCGATTTTTCAATTCAACCGGGCGGGGTGATCCGGTGACGAAATCCGCTGCTGCGCACTGTCGCAGGGCCTATCGTCCCGTATGCCCGCCCCCAAGGGCATCCGATGAAAACACTGGCCAAACTCCCCGTCACCATCGTTACCGGCTTTCTTGGCTCGGGCAAGACCACCTTGCTGCGCCATATGCTCGACAACGCCCAGGGCCGTCGCATCGCCGTGATCGTCAACGAATTCGGCGAGTTGGGCATTGACGGTGAAATCCTCAAGCAGTGCTCCATCGGTTGCACCGAAGAAGAAGCCAACGGCCGTGTCTACGAGCTGGCCAACGGCTGCCTGTGCTGCACCGTGCAGGAAGAGTTCTTCCCGGTGATGCGCGAGCTGGTTGCCCGGCGCGGCGACCTCGACCATATCCTCATTGAAACCTCTGGCCTGGCTTTGCCAAAACCCCTGGTACAAGCCTTCCAATGGCCGGAAATCCGTAGCGCCTGCACGGTTGACGCGGTGATCACCGTGGTCGATAGCCCAGCCGTGGCCGCCGGCACCTTCGCCGCATTCCCGGACCAAGTCGACGCCCAGCGCAAACTCGACCCGAACCTGGACCACGAATCGCCGCTGCACGAGTTGTTCGCCGACCAACTGGCCAGCGCCGACTTGGTGATCCTCAACAAATCCGACCTGATCAGCCCGGAAGACCTGGCCCGTGTGCGCCTGGAAGTCGCCGAAGAACTGCCGCCGGCCGTGAAGATCGTCGAAGCCAGCAGCGGCCGTCTGCCGCTGGACGTGTTGATTGGCCTGGGCGCGGGCTCCGAAGAGCATATCGACGCTCGCCACAGCCATCACGATCATCACCACGAAGGTGAAGACGACCACGACCACGACGCCTTCGACTCGATTTCCATCGACCTGCCGCAAGCCGACGAGGCGCTTTTGCTCGACGCCCTGACCCAGCTGGTGGTGCAACACAGCATCCTGCGCGTCAAAGGCTTCGCCGCGATCCCGAACAAGCCGATGCGCCTGCTGATCCAGGGCGTAGGCACGCGTTTCGATAAGCACTTCGATCGCGCCTGGGCGGCCGACGAAGCACGCATCACACGTCTGGTACTGATCGGTCAGGACCTCGATGCGGCGGGCCTCGAAGCGCAACTGCGCGCTGCGCTCAGCGTTTAACCCATGCACCTGCTCAGGACCCAGCCCGGTGGTTTCGTCTCGGACGACAATATTGCCGACCTTGGCCAAACCCCCGCTGAACTGGTGATCCTGTGCAGCGGCGACTCCAGCCTGGCGCTGCTGGCCGAAGCGGCCCAGCAGTTGCCCGACGATTACCCGAGCCTGCGCCTGGCCAACCCCATGCAGGTGCAGAACCACGCCTCGGTCGACCTGTATGTCGACGAGGTGTTGCGCCACGCCAAGGTCATCCTGATCTCGCTGCATGGTGGCATCGGCTATTGGCGTTACGGCATCGAGCGTCTGGTGGAGCTGGCCGAACGCGGTGTACAACTGATCCTGGTGCCGGGCGACGATCGCCCCGACCCGGAACTCAGCGGTTTGAGCACCGTTGGCGCACAAGAACGTGATCGCCTGTGGCACTTCCTGCGCCAGGGTGGCTTGGGCAATGCGCTGGATTTCTATCGCTGCCTGGCCAGCGCTTACCTGGGGCGCGACTATGCCTGGGCCGAGCCGCAAACCCTGCCGCGCACGGCGATTTATCACCCGCACAAAGCCAACCCCCGCTTGAATGACTGGCAGGCGGATTGGCAGGCCGAGTTTCCGGTGGCGGCGGTGCTGTTCTACCGCTCTCACTTGCAGGCGGCCAATACCGGTTTTATCGATGTGTTTTGCCAACGCTTGCAGGCTGCGGGCCTGAACCCGTTGCCGATAGCGGTGGCCAGTTTGAAAGAGCCCGGCTGCCTGACGGTCGTCGAGGACCTGCTCGATGAGGTCGGCGCGGGGCTGATCCTGAACACCACCGGGTTTGCCCAATCCAGCCCGGAAGCGCCGCATTTGCGCCCGTTTCGCCGCAATATCCCGGTGATCCAGGCGATTTGCGCCCAAGACAACGAGCCGGGCTGGCAGGCCAGTGAACAAGGCCTGGGCCCGCGCGACTTGGCGATGCATATTGCCTTGCCGGAGCTGGACGGGCGCATCATCAGCCGGCCGATCAGCTTCAAGGATCTGGCCTGGCGCAGTGAGCGCAGCCAGTCGGATGTGGTGTGTTACCGCGCCGCGCCCGAGCGCATGGATTTTGTTGCCGAACTGGCGCGCCGTTGGGTCGAATTGGCACGGGTACCGAATGCGCAGAAACGCATCGCGCTGATCCTCGCCAACTACCCGACCCGCGACGGCCGTATCGGCAACGGCGTTGGTCTGGACACACCGGCGGCGGCGCTGAACATCCTGCGTGCCCTGCAAGCCGAAGGGTATCCGCTGCCCGACGAATTGCCTCCGAGTGGAACGGCCCTGATCCATGACCTGCTCGGTGGCGTCACCAACGACCTCGACAGTATTGATCTGCGTCCCTGTCACCAAAGCCTGGGCCTGGACGACTACGAGGCGATGTTCAAACGCCTGCCCGAAGCCAATCGCCAGGCGGTTATTGAACGGTGGGGCACGCCCCATAACGATCCGATGTTCCGCGACGGCCGCATGATGATCGCCGGCCTGCGCCTGGGCCTGACTTTCGTCGGCATCCAGCCTGCGCGGGGTTATCAGGTTGACGCCAGCGCGGTGTACCACGATCCCGATCTGGTGCCGCCTCATGGCTACCTGGCGTTCTACTTCTGGCTGCGTCACACCTATGGCGCCCACGGCGTTATCCATGTGGGCAAGCACGGCAACCTGGAATGGCTGCCGGGCAAGGGCGTTGGCCTGTCGGAAAACTGCTGGCCCGATGCGCTGCTGGGGCCGTTGCCGAATATCTACCCGTTTATCGTCAACGATCCGGGCGAGGGTGCCCAGGCCAAACGCCGCACCCAGGCGGTGATCATCGACCACCTGATGCCGCCGCTGACCCGTGCCGAAACCTACGGCCCATTGCGTGACCTGGAACTGCTGGCAGACGAGTATTACGAAGCGCAACTGCTCGATCCTCGCCGCGCCCTCGAGCTGCAAAAGGACATCCTCAAGTTGGTGCGCGAAACCCGCATCGATCAAGAGCTTGAACTGGATAAAGAAGCTGACGCCGCCATCTGGCTCCCGCGCCTTGACACTTATCTGTGTGACTTGAAGGAGTCACAGATCCGCGACGGCCTGCACATTTTTGGCCAGTCGCCTGACGGCCGTTTGCGCATCGACACTTTGCTCGCGCTGCTGCGTATCCCCCGTGGTGATGGGCGCGGTGCGCAGTCGAGTTTGCTGCGGGTATTGGCCAAGGCCTTCGAGTTGGGCTTCGATCCGTTGGATTGTGCACTCGCCGAACCCTGGACCGGTCGCCGTCCCCTGGTGTTGCAGAAGATCGACCCGCAGTTGTGGCGTACCGCCGGGGATACCCGCGAGCGCCTGGAGCTCTACGCGGCGCGCTTGATCGAACAGGCTCTGGAAGGCCCGCTTGAGCAACTGGAGGAGCCTGGCTGGGAAGGCGTGAAGGCCGTCATTGAAAGCCTGCGCATCGTCGTTGCGCCGCGCCTGGATGCCTGCGGCCCGGCGGAAATGCGCGGCCTGCTGGATGCCTTGAGCGGTCGGTTCGTGCCGGCGGGGCCCAGCGGTGCGCCGAGTCGCGGGCGCCTGGATGTACTGCCCACCGGGCGTAACTTTTTCACGGTGGACGTGCGCAACCTGCCGACCACCACGGCCTGGCGCATCGGTTTTCAATCCGCCAACCTGATCCTTGAGCGGCACTTGCAGGATCACGGCGACCACCTACGCCAGCTCGGTTTGTCGGTGTGGGGCACGGCCACCATGCGCACCGGCGGCGACGATATTGCCCAGGCCATGGCGCTGATGGGCGTGCGCCCGGTCTGGGCCACGGGCAGCCAGCGGGTGGATGACTTTGAAATCCTGCCGATCAGCCTGCTGGACCGCCCGCGTGTTGACGTCACGCTGCGGGTGTCGGGGTTCTTCCGTGATGCCTTCGCCAACCTGATCCGCCTGTTCGATGCGGCGGTGCAGGCGGTGGCGGCGTTGGACGAGCCGGACGACCTGAACCCGTTGGCGGCCAAGGTGCGCAGTGAGCGCGAGGCGTTGCTGGCGTCTGGCCTGGACGCAGAAGCTGCGGCGAAACAGGCCGGCTGGCGCATCTTCGGCGCCAAGCCTGGAGCCTATGGCGCGGGCGTGCAGGGTGCGATTGACGGCCGCCTGTGGCAAAGCCGCGAGGACCTGGCGGAGGTCTACCTGAACTGGGGTGGCTATGCATATGGCGGCTCCGACGAGGGCACCGCCGCCCGTGGGCAGTTTGCCCAGCGCCTGAGCCAGGTACAGGCGGTGTTGCAGAACCAGGACAACCGCGAGCATGACGTGCTCGATTCCAACGACTACTACCAATTCCAGGGCGGCATGCTCGCTGCCGTGGAAACCCTGAGCGGCGACAAGGCCGCCAGTTACCATGGCGACCACAGCCAGCCGGACTTGCCGAAAATCCGTACCTTGAAGGAAGAGCTGAACCGGGTGATCCGCTCCCGCGCCGCCAATCCCAAGTGGATCGAAGGCGTGAAACGCCACGGCTATAAAGGTGCGTTTGAAATGGCTGCGACCGTGGACAACCTGTTCGCTTTCGACGCCACCACCGCGCTGATCGACGATCACCAATACGCGCTGCTCGCCGACGCTTATTTGCTCGACCCCGACACCCGCGCCTTTGTGCAGCAACACAACCCCGCCGCCCTGCGCGACATGGCCGAACGCATGCTTGAAGCCCAGCAGCGCGGCATGTGGCAGGAGCCGGGGGCTTACCGTGAGGCGTTGGAAAACCTGTTGCTGGATATAGAAGAAGACAGCTGATGACTGATATTCCCCATTTCCCGCTGTCCGCCGTGGTCGGCGCCGACGCATTGAAACTGGCGCTGTGCCTCACCGCCATCGACCCGAAGATCGGCGGTGTGCTGATCGAAGGCCCGCGTGGCATGGCCAAGTCCACCCTGGCGCGGGGCTTGGCGGACCTGCTGGTCAGTGGTCAGTTTGTCACCTTGCCGTTGGGCGCGACGGAAGAGCGTCTTGTTGGCACGCTGGATCTGGACGCGGCATTGGGGGAGGGGCGGGCGCAGTTTTCGCCGGGGGTGTTGGCCAAGGCTGATGGCGGCGTGCTGTATGTCGACGAAGTCAATCTGCTGTCCGACCATCTGGTGGATCTGTTACTGGACGTGGCTGCCAGCGGCACCAATCTGATCGAGCGTGACGGCATTTCCCATCGCCATTCGGCGCGTTTCGTACTGATCGGCACGATGAACCCGGAGGAGGGCGAACTGCGCCCGCAACTGCTTGATCGCTTCGGCTTCAACGTGGCGCTGAGCGGGCAGACCTTGCCCACGGAACGCGGGCAGATCATCCGTCGGCGCTTGGATTTTGACACTGACCCCGCGGCGTTCTGCGCGCAGTGGGCCGAGCAGCAAGCCGCTCTACAGAGGCGCTGCACCGAGGCGCGAGCGCGGCTTGAGGCTATTGCGCTGGATGACCAGACCTTGGCGCAGATCACCGAGCGTTGTTTCGCCGCCGGAGTCGACGGCTTGCGCGCGGACCTGGTCTGGCTGCGCGGCGCCAGGGCCCATGCGGCCTGGCGTGGTGCCAGCGCCATTGGCGAAGAGGACATCGAGGCCGTCGCCGACTTTGCCTTGCGCCATCGCCGCCAAGAGCAATCTCCGCCGGCCAGCCCGCCGAACCAAGGGCAATCCCCCAAGTCCTCTGACACCTCTCCCGGCCAAGGCCAATGGGGCGACATGCCCGCCGCCGCCTTACCCACGGGCGCCCGGCGGGAAGTCCCCACCTGGCCAAAAAAGCCCTAGGCATTCGCCCTCGACCTGACGCGGGGGCGGATGCCCGACCCAAGGCAGGACGCGTGGAGAAAGGCCGGCACGGCAAGGCACGTAGCGCGCAGTACGGCTCGATCAACTGGCCGGGCACCCTGCTCGGCGGCCGCCCGCAATCGCGGGAAGACTTGCTGTTTCACCTGCGCAGTCGCTCGGCCCATGAGCTGTGGCTGGTGATCGTCGATGCCTCGGCCTCCACCCGCCGCCATCAAGCATTGACCGACGCCAAGGGCTTACTGGCCCAGTTGTTTGACGACGCCTATCGCCAGCGTGCGCGCATGGCGTTGCTGACGGCCAGTGGGCACGCGCCCACGTGGCAAGTGCAGGGTCTGAAGGCCGCCAAAGGCTTGGCGGGCTGGCTGGCCCAATTCGGCGCTGGCGGAGGCACGCCGCTGCTCGCCGCACTGACCGAGGCCGGACATTGGTTGGCGGCGCGGCGTAAACGCTATCCGGCTGAGCAACAGCGCTTGTTGCTGATTACTGATGGGCGACTCAGGGACATCGCCGGGTTGCCCGCGATGGAGTGTCCCGGAGTGCTGGTGGATATTGAGCGTGGTCCGATCAGACTGGGGCGGGCGAAAGCCCTGGCGTTGGGGCTGAATTTGGATTACCGGCATATCGATGGCTTGTAGGTGTTGATACGCGATCGGGAAGGGTCGTTCTTTTAAAGTCGAATATTCCGACATTAATCGTTGATAGCCACTCTTTACTCTCTGGGTTTTTACACGCTCAGGAGTGAAGGGATGATTTCCTGCGTATTGTCTGCACTATTTTTTGATCTCAACCTAGGCAGAGCCGCGAGCTTCAATCTGCCGTCGTCCAGGGTCAAAACTCAGCCCTCTCAACTGACCGAGCATAAGTCCGTGGTCTCCGGGTTTCTCTGGCTGTTTCCCTTGCGAAACCAGGAGTGAACTATGCCATGGCCAACTTGTTTTCTCGGTTTTTCGAGCTCTTCAGTCCCGCTCGACACACGCCGATCTACTTACCCGACTCGCCCACGGCACAGAGCCGCTCTGCTCATTCAACTGCGCCTGCGCCAACACCTTTGCCACTGAAGAACTGGAGCCATCCCTTCAAGGACAAAGCTCATCCGATTCTGCAACTGACCCAAATGGCCAAGGCTGCAGCAGGTTACTACCCCGTGGGACGCAATGGCCTGTGGCACGGTGGCGTGCATTTCGACGGTGGCACAGCGGGGACTCTGGATCAATCCGGCGTGCATTGCCTGGCCGATGGTGAAGTGGTGGCTTATCGCATCGATCAGCACTCGCCCGGCACGACCTACTTCTTTGAAAAACTGACGGTGAAAAAGCCGTTTTCACGCAACTTCGTGTTGGTGCGTCACCGTCTTGAGGTACCAAAAATAGAGGGTAGCCCAGACACCCCGCCAAGCCTGGTGTTCTACAGCCTGTACATGCATTTGCGCGACTGGGCGGTGTACCAGGCGGATCCGGCCATCGTACGGCCGGGATTCTGGCCCGGGTAGGAAGTTGGCCCACTATATTAATGCTCAAGGCGTGGATTATCTCTCGGCCAGAAAGATTATTAATGGTGTTGATGAGCAGCGTTTGATTGCTTCATATGCAAATAAATTTGAGGCTATTCTTCGAAAGTCCTCTAGGCTGTCGTTGGAGTTTTAATATGTCTAAACATTCAGTTTTTTTGTTTTTTTTCTATGCTTGGTGCGATGTTGTTTTAGGAGTGGTTTTGCCGGGGGGGAGTCCAGGAAGTATCGTGTTGCACGATAATGGTCGTGAAAAAATATATGAGAATGTAATCGGAAATAGAGAAGGATTTGGTCGTTCGTTGATAAGTATTAACGGGGCTTCTGCACTGCATGTGAGTTCAAGGTATGACTACTACTATACATTGGTAGTTGAGGAGGGGGGCGTGCTAGTCGATTGTGCGTATTTTGATGTGCGAAATTCTTATAATGGAGCAAAGGCATCCGGCGGAGTATGTGGGCTAAGTATGCCTCTGAATAGTGATTATGATGAGATCGCCCAGGTTTACTCAAATGAATGGAGGTCTTCAATCTTTTCTTTTGATACTAGGGAGGTAATTGAGAGTGGCGAGGGCAGGGACTTTTTGTTGGGGAGGATAGGGGAGGTTGAGATTTTTGACAGATACGTGTCTGCTGATGCTTTGGAAAATGCATTGCCTCAAAAAGTTATTCGAAGTCGTTCGGGATGTTTCAACTTTCGTGAAGCTGTTGGCTTTCCGGTCTTACTCGATAAAAATGAATCGGGCTTCATATATCTTGACGTCCTGCGTTCAGAAGAGCCTATGTTGCTTCAGCGGATGGAGGAGCAGGATTTAAAAGATATAGCAGTGGGGAAGTGTCCTTGAAATCGCTCAGACGCCGCTCGAACTCGGCGTGCCTGAACCCTCCGCGATATAAGCAATTGAAGAATACGTTATGAAAAGATTTTTTCATTTGAGTGGGTAGACGGTCCCTGCTGGCTCTCCAGAAACTTCATTCGAAAATTTGATCGCCTGCGACCCGCCGAATATTGACAATGCACATAGTTGCCGTGAGATTCTCAAAAAGAAAATTTTTGATTTTGATGCTGTTCAGTTTGAAACTCTGAGTCAGCAACTGAAACCTCTTATCTAATTTGAGCCTTTGCGGTTGGTTCGACTGTGCATCGATCTGAGCACTATCTGGCTACCTATCTTGAATAGCGTCTGCCACAAATCCTCCGAGAAGAGTAGGAAGTTGAAGACAAAAGCTAGAAGCAAGGAGCTAACGACTTGGACGCCTCGCTGGGACGCTCCGGTGCGCAATGTGCCTAACCACCCCCCGGCACATCCGGCCAAAGATCCGCCACCAAAAACAACCGCTCCGCCTCTTCCCAATCCCCGTCCATCTGCACCATCCGCACTAACAACTGCGCCGGCGCCATGGGGTCGAGTTCTTCCAGCCACCCCTGCATCTGCGCTTCACTCCACACCTCACTCGCAGGGTAATGTGCTGGCGCCAGCCAGGCATGGCGGGGCAGGGGTTGCCAGCGGCCGGGTTGGCGGGTGCTGGAGAATGCTTGCCAGTCGCGCTGATGCAGCCAGCGCCCGCGCAAATGTTGAGGGTGGGCGCCAAGGGGTTCGTCGGCTTCGCCGGGCCAGGGGTAGAGCAAGTAGCCACCCAGCCATAAATGCGCGTCGAACTGCTGAATATCCAGAGCGTCCAGTGCTTCGCGGCTCTCCGCCCGCGCAGAAATCGGCAATTGGTGTTGGGCCAGGTGCGTCAGCTTGCGGTCCAGCCGATCATGGCAGCCAGGGCCCAGCCACAAGGCGGTGTCTCTGCCGTCGCCGGCTTGGGGCCCGAGGTACAGTTTGATCGCCAATTCCAGATGATGCACGCCGTCGCGGTCGCGCAGTAGCATATCCAGCTCCCCGAGGGTATGTCCGGCACGGCGGATCGGCAGGTTGGCGGCCAGCAATTCCACACCGGGCGCGTGCTGCACGGCGAACTGCCACAACCGCTCGTAGTACAGGCCAAGGCGTCGGGTGCGGGACAGACTCAGCCACTGTTGCAGTGCGCTGCTGTCTTGATCGAGTTGACGTAGCCAGCCTTCCAGCAAATGCGGCGCTTGCACCCAATCGCTGCCCGCCAATGGATGGCGTTGCGGCCACGGCGTCTGGCTGAGCATCGGCGGGGCGAGCATCACCCACGCGAGATCGCGCACCTCAGGGCGGCGCAACTGGCGGGGCAGGTCGTGCAGGTCCGGGAACACAGTCATGGTCCGAGCATAGCCGTATAACCGCCGTGCAGGTGGCTGAGAACCATTGTCATCAAGGCTTCGCGGCGACAAAGGATTTTGCCTGGGGCGGCCTTTCGCCCATAATCGCGGTTTCCGCCACGCCGCACACCCCGCAGGAGCCCCATGGAGCAGTTTCGCAATATCGGCATTATCGGTCGCCTGGGCAGTACCCAGGTGCTGGACACCGTCCGCCGGCTGAAAAAATTCCTGCTGGAACGCCACCTGCATGTGATCCTCGAAGACACCATCGCCGAAATCCTGCCGGGCCATGGCCTGCAGACCTCGTCGCGCAAGATGCTCGGCGAAGTCTGTGACATGGTCATCGTGGTCGGGGGCGACGGCAGCCTGCTTGGCGCTGCCCGGGCGTTGGCGCGGCATAACGTGCCGGTGCTGGGGATCAACCGGGGGAGCTTGGGTTTCCTGACGGACATCCGCCCGGATGAGCTGGAAGTCGAAGTGGCCAAGGTGCTCGACGGCCACTACCTGGTGGAAAACCGCTTCCTGCTGCAAGCCGAAGTGCGCCGCCATGGTGAAGCCATCGGCCAGGGCGATGCCCTCAATGACGTGGTGCTGCACCCCGGCAAATCCACGCGGATGATCGAGTTCGAGCTGTATATCGACGGCCAGTTCGTGTGCAGCCAGAAGGCTGACGGCCTGATCGTCGCCACGCCCACCGGCTCCACCGCCTACGCGCTGTCCGCCGGTGGTCCGATCATGCATCCCAAGCTGGATGCCATTGTGATCGTGCCGATGTACCCTCATATGTTGTCCAGCCGGCCGATTGTGGTCGATGGCAACAGTGAGCTGAAAATCGTGGTGTCCAAAGACATGCAGATCTACCCGCAGGTATCGTGCGACGGGCAGAACCATTTCACCTGCGCCCCCGGTGACACCATCACCGTGAGCAAGAAGGCACAGAAGTTGCGGTTGATCCACCCGCTGGACCACAACTACTACGAAGTGTGCCGCACCAAGTTGGGCTGGGGCAGCCGCTTGGGGGGTGGAGGCGACTGATGCTCGATCCCGCGCGTAGCTACGACCTGATTGGTGACGTGCACGGTTGCGCCCATACCCTTGAGCACTTGCTCGACCAAATGGGCTACCACAAGCTGGGTGGCACCTGGCGCCACCCGTCGCGGATGGCGGTGTTCCTGGGCGATATCATCGACCGCGGTCCGCGTATTCGCGAGGCGCTGCATATCGTCCACGACATGACCGAAGCAGGCCAGGCGCTGTGCATCATGGGTAACCATGAATTCAATGCGCTGGGCTGGAGCACACCGGCGCCGCCGGGCAGTGGCAAGCAGTTCGTGCGCGAACACAACCCACGGCATGCGCGGTTGCTCCACGAGACGCTGACCCAATTCGAACAGCACCCCGGCGACTGGCATGACTTCCTCGGCTGGTTCTACGACATGCCGCTGTTTGTCGACGCCGGGCGCTTTCGTGTGGTGCATGCGTGTTGGGATGACGGCTTCATCCAACCTTTGCGTGCGACGTTCCCGGATGGCTGCATCGACCAGCATTTCCTGCAGGCCGCCGCCGTGCCGGGCAGCTTTGCCTGCAACGCCTTTGATCGCCTGTTGCGCGGTACCGACATGCGCTTGCCGGACGGCTTGACGCTGACCGGCGGTGATGGCCTGACGCGCTCGTTTTTTCGCACCAAATTCTGGGAAGACGACCCGAAAACCTACGGCGACATCGTGTTCCAGCCCGACGCACTGCCCGAACCGGTGGCGCGTACGCCGTTGTCGTCCACCGAAAAGAATTCCCTGCTGCGCTATGGCGTCGACGAGCCAATGTTGTTCGTCGGGCATTACTGGCGCAGCGGTAAACCGGCACCGATCCGCGAGAACCTGGCCTGCCTGGACTACAGCGCGGTGCTGTACGGCAAGTTGGTGGCGTATCGACTGGACCAGGAAACCCGCCTGGACCCACGTAAATTCGTATGGGTCGACGTTGAGCGACCCGAGGTGATTGTATGAGTAGCGTGGCGGTATTGCGCTTGCCCCTGAGCGTTGACCTGAGCGGTTTCGTCAAGCTGCTGCAACGCATGCAGGTGCCCCATCGCGTCAGCGAGGAGGCGGGCGAGCAGGTGTTGTGGGTGCCGGAAACCATCAGTGACGACGTGCGCGTGTTGTATCAACGCTTTCCTGCCGGTGACCCGGACCAGCAACTGGATATTCCCGAGCAGGCGCCGGTGACGCGCCCAAGCTTTGTGCAGCAACTGCGCCACAGCCCGGTGACCGCGTTGGTGCTGCTGGCGAGCATCATCGTTGGTGCGGTGACCTTGCTTGGTGAAAACCTGCAGGCCATGGCCTGGCTGACGTTTCTGCCGTTTCGCATCATGGGCGAATACATCCAGTTCACGCCGTTGGCCGACAGCCTTGCGTCGGGCCAGTGGTGGCGCCTGGTCACGCCGATGCTGATCCACTTCGGCATCCTGCACCTGGCCATGAACGGCATGTGGTACTGGGAGCTGGGCCGGCGCATCGAAGTGCGCCAGGGCAGCATCAACCTGCTGGGCCTGACCCTGTTGTTCAGCCTGGTCTCCAACTACGCGCAATACGCTTACGGCGGTCCGAGCCTGTTCGGCGGTTTATCCGGCGTGTTGTATGGCTTGCTCGGGCATTGCTGGATTTTTCAATTATTGTCGCCCAACCCGGCGTATCGTCTGCCCCGTGGGGTGCTGGCGATGATGCTGGTGTGGCTGGTGTTGTGCATGTCCGGGCTGGTCTCGATGATCGGTTTCGGCGAAATCGCCAACGCGGCCCACGTCGGTGGCTTGGTTATCGGTTGCCTGACCGGATTGCTGGGTGGTTTGTACAATCGCCGCAAATCTTCTATTTGATAAGGAAGAGCTCATGTCCTCTTTTGCTGAAATGATCGAAAACATCACCCCGGACATCTACGCGAGCCTCAAGCTTGCCGTGGAAATCGGCAAATGGTCCGATGGCCGCAAGCTCAGTGCCGAGCAACGCGAGCTGTCGTTGCAGGCGATGATTGCCTGGGAAATCCAGAACCTGCCGGAAGAGCAGCGCACCGGCTACATGGGCCCGCAGGAATGCCAGTCGAAGTCGACCACCGTACCGAACATCCTGTTCAAGTCGGATGCGATCCATTGATTGAAATCGGTCGTGGTGCAGTCAGCAAAATGTCGGCGCAACTCGGTGAGCCGACCGTTCAATACGCGTTTCGCCTGGGCGATGCCGAGGTGCCGGTCAATCCGTTGATCGGCAGCCATATCCGCCTGGAATACCTTGGCGCCATCCATTGCAGCCATTGCGGCCGCAAGACCAAGACCAGCTTCAGCCAGGGGTATTGCTACCCGTGCATGACCAAGCTGGCGCAGTGTGACCTGTGCATCATGAGCCCCGAGCGTTGCCATTACGACGCAGGCACCTGCCGTGAACCGTCCTGGGGCGAGAAATTCTGCATGACCGACCATGTGGTGTACCTGGCGAACTCGTCGGGGATCAAGGTCGGTATCACCCGCGCCACTCAGTTGCCGACCCGTTGGTTGGACCAGGGCGCGAGCCAGGCGCTGCCGATCATGCGCGTGGCGACCCGCCAGCAGTCCGGTTTCGTCGAAGATGTGTTCCGTAGCCAAGTGGCCGACAAGACCAATTGGCGCGCATTGCTCAAAGGCGACGCCGCGTCCGTGGACCTCAAGCAAGTGCGCGATGAACTGTTCACGTCCTGTGCCGAAGGCATCAGCGCCTTGCAGGAACGCTTTGGCCTACAAGCCATCCAACCCGTTACCGACATCGAGCCGATAGAAATCCGCTACCCGGTGGAGCAATATCCCGCCAAGATCGTCAGCTTCAATCTGGACAAGAACCCGATTGCCGAAGGCACGCTGCTGGGGGTCAAGGGCCAATACCTGATCTTCGATACCGGCGTCATCAATATCCGCAAGTACACGGCCTACCAGCTCGCCGTGCATCAGTAGAAGGACACCAAGCATGCGCACCGAACAACCGAAGATGATTTACCTCAAGGACTATCAGGCGCCGGACTACCTGATCGACGAGACGCACCTGACCTTCGAGTTGTTCGAGGACCACAGCCTGGTCCACGCGCAACTGGTAATGCGCCGTAACCCTGAGCGCGGCCAGGGTTTGCCGCCGCTGGTGCTGGATGGGCAGCAACTTGAGCTGTTGAGCGTGAACCTGGCGGACCAGCAACTGACTGGCGCCGATTACCAGTTGACCGACAGTCACCTCACGCTGCAGCCGAAAAGTGAGACGTTTACCCTGGATACCACGGTAAAAATCCACCCGGAAACCAACACCGCCCTTGAAGGCCTGTACAAATCCGGCGGCATGTTCTGCACCCAGTGCGAAGCCGAAGGCTTCCGCAAGATCACCTACTACCTCGACCGCCCTGACGTGATGAGCACCTTCACCACCACGGTGATCGCCGAACAGCACAGCTACCCGGTGCTGCTGTCCAACGGCAACCCGATTGCCAGCGGCCCGGGCGAAGACGGCCGCCACTGGGCGACCTGGGAAGACCCGTTCAAGAAACCGGCCTACCTGTTTGCGCTGGTAGCCGGTGACCTGTGGTGCGTTGAAGACAGCTTCACCACCATGACCGGGCGTGAAGTGGCATTGCGCATCTACGTCGAGCCGGAAAACATCGATAAATGCCAGCACGCCATGACCAGCCTGAAAAAATCCATGCGCTGGGACGAAGAAACCTACGGCCGTGAGTACGATCTCGACATCTTCATGATCGTTGGCGTCAACGACTTCAACATGGGCGCCATGGAAAACAAGGGCCTCAACATCTTCAACTCCAGCGCCGTGCTGGCCCGTGCCGAAACCGCCACGGATGCCGCGCACCAGCGGGTCGAGGCGATTGTCGCCCACGAATACTTCCACAACTGGTCGGGCAACCGCGTGACCTGCCGCGACTGGTTCCAGCTGTCGCTCAAGGAAGGGTTCACCGTCTACCGTGACTCGCAATTCTCTGCCGACATGAACTCGGCCACCGTCAAGCGCATTCAGGACGTGGCGTACCTGCGCACGCACCAGTTCGCTGAAGACGCCGGCCCCATGGCTCACGCGGTGCGCCCGGACAGCTTTATCGAGATATCCAACTTCTACACCCTGACCGTGTACGAAAAGGGTTCGGAAGTGGTCGGTATGATCCATACCTTGCTCGGTGCCGAAGGCTTCCGCAAAGGCAGCGACCTGTATTTCGAACGCCATGACGGCCAGGCCGTGACCTGCGACGACTTCATCAAGGCCATGGAAGACGCCAACGGTGCCGACCTGACCCAGTTCAAGCGCTGGTACAGCCAGGCCGGCACCCCACGCCTGGCTGTGAGCGAGTCCTACGATGCCGTGGCAAAAACCTACAGCCTGACCTTCCGCCAGAGCTGTCCGCAAACCCCGGACAAGGTGGAAAAACTGCCGTTCGTGATTCCGGTGGCGTTGGGCTTGCTGGACGCGCAGGGCGCGGCTATCGCCTTGCGTCTGGCCGGCGAAGCCAGCGCTGGTGCTACGTCACGGGTGATCTCGGTGACCGAGGCCGAGCAGACCTTCACGTTCGTCGACATCCCCGAGCAGCCGCTGCCTTCGCTGCTGCGCGGCTTCTCGGCGCCGGTGAAGTTGAGCTTCCCGTACAACCGCGATCAACTGATGTTCCTGATGCAGCACGACAGCGACGGCTTCAACCGCTGGGACGCCGGCCAGCAGTTGGCGGTACAGGTGTTGCAGGAACTGATCGGCCAGCATCAGGCCGGTCAGCCCCTGCAGCTGGACCAGCGCCTGGTCGACGCGCTGGGCACGGTGCTCAGCGATGAATCGCTGGACCAGGCAATGGTTGCGGAAATGCTCGCGCTGCCAGGCGAAGCCTATCTGACGGAAATCAGCGAAGTGGCGGATGTCGATGCCATCCACGCTGCCCGCGAGTTTGCCCGCAAACAATTGGCGGACAAGCTGCATGACGCCTTGTGGCTGCGTTACCAGGCCAATCGCGAGCTGTCGAAGAAGACCCCTTACGTGGCCGCGGCCGAGCACTTTGCCCGTCGTGCGTTGCAGAACATTGCGTTGTCCTACCTGATGCTCAGCAGCAAGCCCGAGGTGTTGGCTGCGACGTTGGAACAGTTCGACGCCAGCGACAACATGACCGAGCGCCTGACCGCACTGGCGGTGTTGGTCAATTCGCCGTTTGACGCCGAGAAGGCCCAGGCATTGGCGGTATTTGCCGAGAACTTCAAGGACAACCCGCTGGTCATGGACCAGTGGTTCAGCGTCCAGGCCGGCAGCACCTTGCCCGGCGGGTTGGCGCGGGTGCGGGCGTTGATGGAGCACCCGGCGTTCACCCTGAAGAACCCGAACAAGGTGCGTGCATTGATTGGCGCGTTTGCCGGGCAGAACCTGATCAACTTCCACGCGGCAGATGGCTCGGGCTATCGCTTCCTGGCGGATCTGGTGATCCAGTTGAACGGGTTCAACCCGCAGATTGCTTCGCGTCAATTGGCGCCGCTGACCCGCTGGCGCAAGTATGACAGCGCACGTCAGGCACTGATGAAGGCAGAGCTGGAGCGCATTCGCGCCTCGGGCGAGTTGTCGAGCGACGTGTTCGAGGTGGTCAGCAAGAGCCTTGCGTAAAGCCCATGGCATTTGATTCGCCACTGGCCGCCTATCAGCACGCCATCGCCGAGCGGGGTTTCGTCACCGACGAGGCCCAGCGTCGGGCGGTGGAGGCGTTGCAAGCGTGTCACGAGGCGCTGCATCAAGGCCGTTCACCCATCGCCGGGGTTTACCTGTGGGGGCCGGTGGGGCGTGGCAAGACCTGGCTGATGGACCAGTTCTATCAAAGCCTGCGCGTGCCGGCGCGGCGCCAGCACTTTCATCACTTCATGGGCTGGGTGCACCAGCGCTCGTTTCAGCTCACGGGTATCCACGATCCCTTGCAAGCCCTGGCCCGAGAGTTGGCCCGGGAGGTGCGCGTGCTGTGTTTTGACGAGCTGTTCGTCAATGATATTGGTGACGCCATCATCCTCGGTCGCCTGTTCCAGGTGATGTTTGACGAGGGGGTGGTGATGGTCTGCACATCCAACCAGCCGCCCGACCAGTTGTACGCCGGCGGGTTCAACCGCGAGCGTTTCCTGCCGGGTATCGCGGCGATCAAACAGCATATGCAGGTGGTGGCAGTGGACGGCGCTGAGGATCACCGTCTACACCCTGGCACCGGGCTGCAGCGTTATTGGGTGAATCGGCCCGAGGCCTTGGCCGAGGTGTTCAAGCACTTGAGTGAAGGGCAAGCCGTTAGCAGGGGGGCGGTCAGCGTCGGTTATCGTTCGATCATGGCAGTGCAGGCCAGCGAGACCGTGCTCTGGTGCCGTTATGCCGACCTATGCGAGCAACCGCTGTCGGCGATGGATTTCATGCAGTTGTGCGATCGTTACCGTGCGATCTTGGTGGGCGAGGTGCCCAACCTGAGCGCGCAGAAGCGTCCGGGACGCATTGCACGTGGCACTGAGGACGGTGCACAGCGGGTGGCGGCGGGGGATCGGGAGTTACCCGAACTGTCGGTACACGATGACAGCGTGCGGCGTTTCATTGCGCTGGTGGATGAGTGCTACGACCGCAAGGTGCCGTTGTTCATCGAGGCGGCGGTGCCTCTGGAGTGTCTTTACACCGAAGGCTACCTGGAATTTGCATTTCGTCGCACGCTCAGCCGCTTGCAGGAGATGCAGTTACAGCGCTTTGGCATGTGAGAAAAAATCCGCGCACTGCCCTGTTGGTGCGTGTGGATGCGCACAACCTGTGCCGTTTCTGTCGGGTATTGGTAGTAAATCTCCTTCATCTATAGCCTGCACCGCGCATACAATCGTTCGCCTCAAAGGGAGACGATTCCCGTGTTGTCGCGATCGAGGAAGGCAATGGACACTCCAGACATTCTGGTGCTGCAAGCCAGCTACACCAATACCGTGCACGCCGAGGCCATCAGCCTGGTACTCAACCATTACGCCGAAGACCCGATGGGGGGCGGTCACAGCTTGCCTGCCGACCTGTTGCAGCAACTGCCTGGCGAGCTGGCCAAGCGCCCACACGCATTCAGCGTGCTGGCATTTGTCGGCGGTGAGCCGGCGGGGTTGGTCAACTGCTTCGAGGGGTTCTCGACCTTTGCGTGCCGTCCCTTGGTCAACATCCATGATGTGGTGGTGATGCAACAGTTCCGTGGCTTGGGTCTCAGCCAGAAAATGCTGCAGAAGGTCGAAGAAATCGCCCGTCAGCGTGGTTGCTGCAAGATTACCCTGGAAGTACTTGAGGGGAATGCAGTCGCACAATCGGCGTATCGGAAGTTTGGTTTTGACGATTCGAAGTTTGATCCGGCGCACGGCCGTATGCTGTTCTGGAATAAACCGTTGTAAGTAGTGAGTTGTTAAGCGTGCAAAAAAAAGGCGCCAGAATCTGGCGCCAAGTTTACCTTGGCCAAAGGAGCGGGAAGGCTAAGGAAGTTGCGCGTTGATTAAATCTTCGGTTGTTGCTCGTCGCCACGTTGAGCCGCTTGTTCAGGCTTTGGTTGTTTTGCGTCATTGGCCGCAGTTTGCTCGGCTTTGCCATTGGACTGCTCTTGCATGAACTTGAAGTTGGCGTAGAACTCCTTCGAACGCTCGGCGCCGCCTTCGGCAAAAGCGGCAGCAGAGGTCAGGGTCATCAAGCCTGCAAGCATCAGCGTAGAGAGTTTCATCGTCGGTATTCCCAGTCGGTTTTGAGGGGTGTCGGTCCGCTTGGACCAGACTCGTGGGGCCGATTATGTGCAGGCTTTATTAAGAGAGGCTTAACTGAGCGGCGTCGAAACTTAATATTTTTGTTAAGTTTCGAAGCGCCGCAGGGCAGGGGGATTAAAGTTTCCAGTCCAGCGCCAGTGTAATAGAACGTGGGTCGCCCCAATACACGCCGTTATAAAAGCCGACGCGTTCGTAGTACTTTTTATCGAATAGATTATTCACATTCACCGAAGCCGACACGTGCTCGTCGAACTGGTAGCGCGACATCAAGTTGACGACGGTGTAGGCCTGTTGGGTGATCTTGGCGCGTTCGGTGTTCAGGTAGCCCTCATCGTCCCGGCCACCGCTGGGGCGGTCGGCGAACTGGTAGAAATCACTCTGCCAGTTCACTCCGCCGCCCACTGTCAGCCCGCGCCATTCGCCCGGCAGGCGGTAGGACGTCGACACCTTGAGCATGTTCAGCGGCACGTTGGTGTTGTTGCGTTGCTTATCACCATTGAGCGAGTGCGTGTAGCTGTAGCCCGCCGTGAGGTTCCAGTCGGGCAGCACTTCGCCCGATACCTCGGCCTCGAACCCTTGGACCTTGCTGCCTTTGCCGCTGGATGTGTAGAACTGTTCGCGGGTCACTGGGTCTGGTTCGGCTGCGTTGTCCAGCTCGGCGACGTTGTCCTGGGTGCTCCAGAAATACGCAGCGGCCAGGTTTACGCGCTCATTGAGCAGGCTGCCCTTGATGCCGAGCTCATAGTTGCTGCCGACCACGGGCTCAAGGTATTTGCGGCTGACATCACGTACGCTTTGCGGGTTGAAGATGTCGGTGTAGCTGGCGTACACGGTGTACTGCGGCGTGATGTCGTACAGCAGGCCCGCGTAGGGGGTCCACATGTCGTTGTGGGTCTGGCTGGTTTTGGTGGCTTTGGTCAGGTTGAAGCTGGCGTCGTACTCCGGCGACACACTTTCGATGTCCCAACTGCCATAACGGCTGCCCAGCACGGCGTGCAGTTTGTCGGTCAGGCTCAGGCGCGTGGCGAGGTAACCGGCCTTCTGTTTCTTGCGCGAGTGTTCGCCCTGAAGGTGGGTGGTGCGGTCGGGGAACTTGGCGATGGCGCCCATGTGCTTCCAGTCCTCGATGGTTTCGTAGCCGTCAGGCGTGGTGAAGCGCTGGTAGGGCGAAGCATCGCGCTGCTGGGACTCACCGTAACCCACCATCAGCTCATGCTCGCGACCCAGCAGCGCATAGGTGCCGTTGAGATTCAAATCGACCACGTCCATTTTCGAAGTGCCGACCATCTGGTTGGTCCAGGCGGTCATGCCACTGCCATCCGGATTGGGGAAGCCCGCGCCGCCGTAATACACCTTGCCGTCGGTATCGCTTTGTCGATGGGTATAAGCGGCTTTGAGACGCCAGTCGGCCGACAGCTTGTGGTCGATGGAGGCAAAGGTGGTCTTGTCTTTGAGTGGCCAGGAGCTCCAATCTGCCGCCAGGTTGGCCGAGCGCGAGAGTCGTGCCTTGCTGCCGTCGCTGTTCCAATAGGGAAGGGTGCCCCAGGAGCTGCCCTGCACATGTTTGTTCTGGTAATCGAAGCCTACGGCGACCACGGTGTCGTCTGTCAGGTCGCCTTCGAGAATGCCGTAGCCGACTTCCCGTTGCAGCGCGTAATTGTCGCGAAACGACTTGCTGTCGCGGTACGCCAGCACCGTACGCCCGCGCAGGCGCCCGTCAAATGCCAGTGGGCCGCCGACGTCCAGGTAGCTGTAGTAGTTGTCATGGCTGGCACCGCTGACGCCGGTCTTGGCTTGCCACTGGGCGGTGGGGCGTTTGCGGATCATGTTGACCGTGGCCGAAGGGTTGCCGGCGCCGGTGGTCAATCCGGTGGCGCCCCGCACCACTTCGATACGGTCGTAGATGATGGTGTCGGCGTCTGACTTCATGCGCCCGAAGGTGTTGAGCATGCCGTCGATCTGGAAGTTATCGATGCCGTAGCCACGCGACGAGTAGCCCGCCCGGTCCGAATCCAGATGCTGGACGGTAACCCCGGTGGTCTGGCGCAGTACATCAGTCAGTGTATTGAGATTGAAATCATCCATCTGCTGGCGAGTCACCACCGAGATCGACTGCGGGGTTTCCTTGATCGACAGGTTCAGCCGGGTGGCGGTGCTCATCGAGCCGGTCGTATAGGCCCCGGTGTGCTCGGTGGTGGTGCCAAGGCCTTCGGCGGTGATGCTGGTGCTGCCCAGCTCCAGGGCCTTGCTCGGCGTGGCGTCGGGGTCGGTTTCAGCCAGCAGGTGCGGGCTCAGTGCGGCACTGAACAGGCCGAGGGAGAAGGTCATGGAACGGGTAAAAGGCGCGAGCATCGCGGAAGACTCCTTGTCGTCTTTGAGGCCTTCTCGGTAAGAAAAGGCCTTGGCTCAAAGACGAAAGGAGCGCCCGAACTTTAGGGCTGGATGAGAATGATTGTTATCTTTTTGTTACGAGCGGTCGTTTACTTGGCCACCACATCCGTAGGCTCGGTCTTCTTCGGTTTGATCAAACTGAAATCAATCAACGGCTTCTGCTGGCGCATGTACGGGTTGCCGATCATCTGTGGGCGCGCCTTGAAGCTGTCGCTGACCAGGCTCTTGCTATGGTCCAGTTCGTCGAAACTCAGCCCGGCCAGGTCGGCCCAAGTGTGGATCAACTGCGAGCTGCTGTAGGGCCGCTGCAAGTCGCCGGCAAAGCTCCAGTCGTGGCTTTCGCGCCATTTCGGCGAGGCGTAGGCCATGAACGGAATGGTGTACATCGGTGCCGTCGGCTTGCCTTCGTTGCGCCCCAGGGTGGTGTGGCCGGCGGAGTCGAATACGTCTTCGCCATGGTCCGAGAGGTACAGCAAAAAGCCGTTCGGGTCGGTCTTGGCGTAGTCCTTGATCAGGCTCGACACCACGAAGTCGTTGTACAGCACGGCATTGTCGTAGCTGTTGTAGGTCGGCAACTGGTCGTCGCTGATCCCGGCAGGTACGCCCTGGCGGTCGGTGAACTTGTCGAAGGTCGGCGGGTAACGGTACTGGTAGCTCATGTGGGTGCCGAGCAAGTGCACCACGATGAACTTGCGCTCGGCCGGGTCGGCCAGGGCCTTGGCGAACGGTGGCAACACGTCGCCGTCGTACTGGCGGGCGTTCTGGTTGCGGTTGTTGTTCAGGTACACCTGCTCGTCAGCTTGTTCGGAGAAGGTGGTCAGCATGGTGTTGCGCTTGGTCATGGTCTGCTGGTTGGTGATCCAGTAGGTTTTGTAACCGGCCTGCTTCATCACGCTGACGATGGATGGGGTCTTGAGGTACAGGTCCGGGTTCTCTTCGTCGGCGAAGGTGAGGACCTGTTGCAGCGCTTCGATGGTGTAGGGGCGCGGGGTGATGACGTTGTCGAACACCGCCAGCTGATCGCGCAGCTTGTCCAGCTCCGGTGTGGTGTTGCGCGGGTAACCATAGAGGCTCATGCGCTGGCGGTTGGTGGACTCGCCGATTACCAGCACCAGGGTCGACGGTTGGCCGGCCATGTTGTCCTTCAGATTACGCAGCGGCGGGATCTGGCTGGCGCTGTCGAGCATGCCCTGCATGTTGTCCAACTGCTGGGTGTAGCGGTGATAGGCGACGATCATCTGCCATGGCACCGCCGGTTCGATACGGGCTTCGAAGCGGTCGAAGGCGTCTTCCAGGGTGTCGCTGCGAGCGATCTGCTTGACCAGTGGGTAGCCGACAATCGCAATCACGATAGCGGCGGCCGCCACCAACGCCTGTCCGCGTGGCAGGTAGACCGGGCGTACACGGGTCCAGAGGAATATGGCCACGGCGGTGTGGGCAATGAACGCCAGCACGATCCACCAGGCGAAGTACTGGGTGGCATATTCGCCGGCTTCAGAGATGTTCGACTCGAACATGATGAAGATGACGCTTTGGGAAAATTCCTGCTGGTAGATGAAGAAATAACCCAGGCTGGCCATGGAGCAGGCCCACAGCACCACGCCAATCAAGGCGGAAAGCAAACGGGTTTGGCGCGGGAATATCAACAACGGGGCCAGCCACAGCGCACTCATGAAGAATGCCTGGCGAAAGCCCGCAAAACCGGAAACACCGGTCAATTGGATCAGAAGTTGGGTAATGCCCGAAAAGTACCAGAAAAACAGGAACAGCCAGCACAGGCCAGCCCAATCAAAGCCTTTCGCAGACTTAGTGCTGCGTTTGAACATCGCCATCCAGCGCTCCAACCCGGTTATTTTTCAGCTGTGTGCAGGGACGCACGCAACACAAGCCACCCTTGCATGGGGTGGCCCTTGGGGGCTGGAGTATCGAGAAGGGGGTGTGAAAACTTTGTGAGTTATTTGTAAGGATTACCTTACAAGGCGCTCAGTGCCGGGGCTGGGGCTTGGCTGAGCTGGCCTTGCAGGTGCGAACGCAGGCGCAGCACTTCCTGCTGCAATTGATCGCGCTCATCCTTCAACTGGCGCAGTTCATCGCGACGGACAGTGACGTAGAGGGTCTGTGGAGGGCGGGTCATCTGTGCTGTGCTCATTGCTTGCCTCGCAAATAGCCGGTGGATCGCGGTGCCAGAACGCTTGATTCGAGGTTCTCGGCATCAGTCGGGAGCAAGTCTGAATTCTTTTTTGCAGCAAGGGAACTTTTTTATTTTTGGCGGTCGTGTGACTTTCGCTGCCGTGATGTTGAAACGATGGCTATTTTTTTGTCATGAAACTGAATGGATCTGTGCGGTTCTGATCCTCATTAGGCGCATTGCGCTATAAACTATGTCACACATTTTTTTAGTAGTTAGGAGCATCAGCACATGCAACTGGGGATTATCGGACTAGGCCGCATGGGCGGGAATATTGCACGGCGCCTGATGCTCAATGGGCATACCACCGTTGTTTTCGACCGTAACGAAGCATTTGTCAAAACCTTGAGCGAAGAGGGCGCCACTGGCGTCGGCGGCCTCAAGGAACTGGTCGCCGGGCTGCAACAGCCGCGTGCCGTATGGGTCATGCTGCCAGCAGGCGCGCCCACCGAAGACACCATCAATGAGCTGAGCACGCTGCTGGAGGCTGGCGATGTGATCATCGACGGCGGCAACACCAACTATAAGGATGACGTGCGTCGCGGTAAGGCACTGGCGGAAAAGGGCCTGCACTACGTTGACGTCGGCACGTCCGGCGGCGTCTGGGGCCTGGAGCGCGGCTATTGCATGATGATCGGCGGCGACACCGAAACCGTGCAGCGCCTGGACCCGATCTTCAAGACCCTGGCCCCGGGCATCGGCAACATCCCGCGTACCAAAGACCGCAAAGACAGCGCTGACCCGCGCGCCGAGCAGGGCTACATCCACGCCGGCCCCGCGGGTTCCGGGCACTTCGTCAAGATGATCCACAACGGCATCGAATACGGGATGATGCAGGCGTTTGCCGAAGGTTTCGACATCCTCAAGACCAAGAACTCGGACAACCTCCCGGAAGATCAACGTTTTGATCTCAACGTCGCCGACATCGCCGAAGTCTGGCGCCGTGGCAGCGTGGTGTCGTCCTGGCTGCTGGACCTGACCGCCGACGCCCTGGCCACCGACCCGAAACTCGACGGCTACTCCGGCTCCGTGGCCGACAGTGGCGAAGGCCGCTGGACCATCGAAGCGGCCATGGAACAAGCCGTGCCGGTGCCGGTGCTGTCCACTTCGTTGTTCGCCCGTTTCCGTTCGCGCCAGCAGAGCACCTACGGTGACAAAATGCTTTCCGCCATGCGCTTCGGCTTTGGTGGCCATGTGGAGACGTCCAAAAAATGACCGCCAACGGCAAGAAGTCCAAGGCCGAACCTGCTCCACCCACCATATTGTTTCTGTTTGGCGCCCATGGTGACCTGGTCAAGCGCCTGCTGATGCCGGCGCTGTACAACCTCAGTCGAGATGGGTTGCTGGGCGATGGCCTGCGTATTGTTGGCGTTGATCACAACGCCATCAGCGACGCCGACTTTGCCAAGAAGCTCGAGGACTTCATCCGCACCGAGGCCGCCAGCAAGGTCAAGGGCAATGCCGACAATGCCCTGGACCCACAGTTGTGGGCCCAGTTGGCCAAGAACATCAGCTACGTCGAGGGCGACTTCCTCGACGACAGCACCTACGTGGACATCGGCAAGAAGATCGCCGACAGCGGCACCGCCAATGCGGTGTTCTACCTGGCCACCGCGCCGCGCTTCTTCAGTGAAGTGGCGCAGCGCCTGGGCAGCGCGGGGCTATTGTCGGAAACCGAGGATGGCTTTCGCCGCGTGGTCATCGAAAAGCCCTTCGGCTCCGACCTGGCCACCGCCGAAGCGTTGAACGCCAGCCTGCTCAAGGTGATGAGCGAGAAGCAGATCTATCGCATCGACCATTACCTGGGCAAGGAAACCGTCCAGAACATCCTTATCAGCCGTTTTTCCAATGTGTTGTTCGAGGCATTCTGGAACAACCATTACATTGACCACGTGCAAATCACCGCCGCCGAAACCGTCGGCGTTGAAACCCGGGGTAATTTCTTCGAAAAAACCGGCACCTTGCGCGACATGGTGCCCAATCACCTGTTCCAGTTGCTGGCGATGGTGGCCATGGAACCTCCCGCTGCGTTTGGTGCCGACGCGGTACGCGGTGAAAAAGCCAAGGTGATTGGAGCTGTGCGGCCCTGGTCCCTGGAGGATGCGCGAGCCAACTCGGTACGCGGGCAATACACCGCCGGTGCAATCGGCGGCAAGCCACTGCCCGGTTACCGCGAAGAAGCCAACGTCGCGCCCGACAGCAGTACCGAGACCTTTGTCGCCCTCAAGGTGATGATCGACAACTGGCGCTGGGTTGGCGTGCCGTTCTACCTGCGCACCGGCAAGCGCATGAGTGTGCGCGACACCGAAATCGTCATCTGCTTCAAGCCTGCGCCTTATGCGCAGTTCCGCGATACCGAGGTGGATGAGCTCAAGCCCACCTACCTGAAGATCCAGATCCAGCCGAACGAAGGCATGTGGTTCGACCTGCTGGCCAAAAAGCCTGGGCCGACCCTGGACATGGCCAATATCCAGCTGGGCTTTGCCTACAAGGACTTCTTTGAAGTGCAGCCGTCGACAGGCTACGAAACCTTGATCTACGACTGCATGACCGGCGACCAGACCTTGTTCCAGCGTGCCGACAACATCGAAAACGGCTGGCGTGCGGTGCAACCGTTCCTCGATGCCTGGAAGCAGGACGACGGCATCCAGCCCTACAAGGCCGGCGAAGATGGCCCCGCCGCGGCAGACGCGTTGCTGGCCCGTGATGGCCGCACATGGCACTCCCTCGGATGAGTGATGCCGCGATTCATCCCATCCGCTTTATCCTCAGCGACCTGGACGGCACCCTGCTGCATCCCGATCACCGGCCCAGCCAACGCACCGTTGATACGGTACGTGCGTTGCGCGCCGCCGGGGTGTTTTTCAGCCTGGCCAGCGGGCGCCCGCCCAAGGCCATGCTGCATATGGTCGAGACTTTCGGTATCGATATTCCGGTGGCTGGCTTCAATGGCGGCACGTTGATCAGTCCTGATGGCCGCGTGCTTGTCGCCCATCATCTGCCTGCTGAAGCGGCGCTGATTGCCCTGGCGCTGTTTTCGGCCGCGCCGGACGTCGAAACCTGGGTGTTTGCCGACGGTGACTGGCTGCGCCGCGACCCACCAGGGCCGATGGTGCAGCGCGAGACCGATGGCTTGGGTTATGGCCCGGTCGTAGTGGAGAGTTTCGAGCCGTACCTGGACCGCATCGACAAAATCGTCGCCGCCAGCCTCGATACGCAACGCTTGATTGAACTGGAAACGCAGTTGCAGCCCAGGGTGCAAGGGCTGGCGCAGGTCTCGCGTTCACAGCCGGTGTACCTGGACGTGACGGCGATGCTGGCCAACAAAGGCGAGGCGTTGAAGACTCTGGCCGCCCACCTCGGAGTGCCGCTGGAGCAAACGGCGGCGATTGGGGATGGCGGCAATGACCCGGCGATGTTCCAGGTGGCCGGGTTTTCGATTGCCATGGGGCAGGCCGAGGAGGCCGTCAAGCGTCAGGCCAGCGTAGTCACCGGCAGTCATGTCGAGGATGGCGCTGCCGAAGCCTTCGAACGTTTCATCTTGTCTGCCGGCCTGCGATAGACAGCTACCACAGGCCCTCTGCGTTATACCTCGATACTGCTGGCCGACCTTGGCGCCCTGATCGACGGGGCGCCACGACACGACAAGGAGTCGTCCCGTGGCCACGCACGCATCCTCTGCCCTCAATGGGCTCTCGCTGTACCCGATACAACAAATCAGGCGCCATTTTCTTTCCTGCCCCACGCTGCAAGAAGTGGCAATTGCCGTCTTGCAGCAAAGCTTGGGCAATCAATATCGGTGGTTGGTTATCAACCCGTCTCACCCGGTGCTGCTGGAGCCGGTCTACGTCTTTGACGGCAAGGCCTTCAAGCTGGCCGGCCACAACAGCCTGACATTGGTCGATGCGTTGATCGAACGATGTGCCACCGGGACATTCGTCGACTATTCCGACGGGACGTTCCTGGCACAAAGTGCGGAGCCGAATTCACCGCTTCCACTGCATGTCAAAAGCAGTGACGTGGAAGCCGTGATCAATGAGCGTGGCCCGCAGTTGCTCGAGCGCTATCAAGAGGCATTGGTCAACTATTGGATGGAATCAGGCACCCACGGCAAGGCGCGCTTTCTGTGGTTGGCGGATACGCTCAAGAATGCGCTGCTGGTTGCGTCAGGTCGCTCGGGCATCACGGGCGAGCAATTGGATATGGTGATCAGCGTGGTCAGCGATCCTGAGCTGACCAATGGCACCAAGGCCTACATTGTTGACCAGTGGGGTGAGTCTGGGGCGATCAACCTGGAAATGCTGCGCGGGCTGGTACTGGTCAAAGAGGACGAACACGCTCCCTGTGTGTTGTTGTTTACGCTGTCCAGGGGGATTCAGGTCTTCGAATCCCTGGAAAAACTGGGTGAGTGGCTGGTCAACCTGTTGACGGATATCGCCCCCGGCAAACACATGCAATGGCGGCTTAACCAGCCCAAAGGCAACATCTTCCATAGTTTCAGCCTGACCTTCCTGGCCAAGCAGTTGGCAGATATCGGTACGGTTCTGCCACAGGTGCGGCGCTATCCAAGTGAGCGCCGCGTGCTGGAGCGGGCCCTGCGCGTGATTACCAGTGATTTTGACAGTACGCCCATTGATTCGACGCGCTTGGCTCGGCTGCGTGCAGCGTTGCCTACATGGCTGGTGCAGGCAGATCCTCAGCGGCAAATGGAGATGGCCCAATACGCCATGGAACTGGCAAGAGCCGTCAGCCAGCCCGGTTGGAAGCCGTTTGACGAGGGCATTCCTTCCCTGAATGATTTCGCCGACCAGGCGCTGGCGGCGCAGTGGGCCAAGGACTATCCGGATAAGCCGCCGCTGCGGCCTGGGCAGATCAACGTCAGGATGAGCGTTGACGCGCCTGGGCAACCGCCGGCGCAAAAGCCGTTCTGGCATGTGCCGCCGTTGCTCAAAGATGCGGTGTGGAGCTTGCCGGGATTCGCCTTGCTGGGGCTCGTTGGCGTTGATACCAAACAGTTGGAACTGATCCTGGGTGACCATGACGCCCAGCCGGTCTGGTTGACCCCCGAGCAGGCTGTCACGCTGATCAACCGCGCGAATATCAGCGGCACCTATGGTCAATTGTTTGCGCAGACATTCAAGAACCCGGAGGAACTCGCCTGGCGCAAGGCCCGCTTCATCGAACAGCAGCGCCTGCAATTGCCGATGCTCGCGCTGGAATACCACCTCAAGTTCCCCCAGGCGTTCTCGCGTTGGGCCTATGACGCTGTTGTTGCTGTGCTGCGGCCGGCCGTGACGGCGCGCCGTGTCGACGGCCAGCCTATCGTGTTGCGGCCCCTGGCATTCAAGATCGGCGATGGCCCGGTGGACCGGGTGCGCAACCTGTTTGTCATTGGTCCGCGGGATGTTCATGCAGGGCCGCATGTCCTGTACCGACCCATGGCGCAGGTGAAACTGATCGAGTTCCCGGTTTGGGATGCCATCCTCGCCTATATTCGCCGCCCCGGCCCCGTGCAGTACCAAGTGCTGGCCTGGTTGCCGGAGGATGCACGCGCTCGCTACCTAGTGCCGGGTGTGACGGTGCCGGGACCACAGGTCTTTCAGTCGGTGGATTTCAATGACAGCCTGTGGACCGATGCTGCGCTCACCCAGTCCCGGGAGGAGGTCGAAGGCGACTATCTGGAGCACCTGTTCAACAGTGCTGTTGCCGCCATGTCCAGCCTGCCGGGAGCGCAGTCGGTGGATGCAATGGCTGGATTCTGGGATTGGGTGCGGCGCTTCTTCGGCCTGGGCCTGATGTTGCTGCTGTCAGCATATGGCGGGCCTCTGGGCGGGGCGGCAGGTTGGCTGTTGGTGGCATGGTCGGCCACCCAGGATATCTACCGGCTCGCCACCGATACCGCCCATAGTTCCACGTCGAGCGTGATCAACTTGCTGCTCGACATTGGCTTGGTCTTGCTGAGTCGGGGGCGCGTTTCCCGACCCGCATCGGCACTGGGCGCTGCCGACACATTGATCGAAATGGCCGACGGTGCCGATGTGGAAGCGTCCATCGAGATGAACTGGTACGAACCGCCGCAAGTTCTGCTTGAGGGAGGGGCTTCCACCAAGGCGTCCCAGGTGCAATTGCCCGCCGAACAAGGCTCCTCGTTGCTGGCGCGCGGCGACTGGGCGCTGGAGCAGACTTGGAGCGGTCTGTACAACCGGCTTTCGGTCATTCGCCAGGCTGAACTGGCGTTGTACAAGGTCCGTATGCTGCCCTACGCGCAGCGTATTCACACCGGCTCTCATCGTGGTTTGTACAGCGCCAATGGCAACCTTTACGTCGACATGGAGGGTGATTGGTTCAAAGTTGAAGACCATGCCGGGGTTTTCCGGATTGTGAACGACGACATGGCCGGGCGTCAGGGGCCGCAAATCCGGTCTACCGGCGCCGGGCTATGGAGCTTCGTTGCTGAGCCGAGCCAGCCTGAGGATCTTCAGCTGGCGTTGAAACAGGAGCAGTGGCGTCTGTTTCAACTCAAGGACGACGAACGGCAGCGGCTGGATCTGGATGCGGAATACAGCCGATTGTCGATGATGTTTGATGCTCAAGTCCTTACAGATCCTGAAACCCTGCAAGGCATCACGCATCGGTATCTCGAGCCGGGTAGTCGAGAGTTGCTCGATGAAGAGTTGTTCAAGGCCGATGTGACTCACTGGTGTGCAATCACCTTGATGGACGCGTTGACCCGCCGCCGACAACGGGTGCTGGTGCGGGATTTCAACGCATTGTCCAACAAGTTTTCCGCCGGCGCGGTGAGGGCGCGACGAAACCAGGCAGTGCTTTACAGTGGCAAGCGAAGCTTGATGTTGATGGACCACCAACTCCAGAGCGCCTCATTCGATGCACCCAACCTGACTGCCGTGGTTTTGACGCCTGCGACCTTGCGTAGCGTTGCGGCGAAGTTGCCGGACTACGCGGCATTGCAACAGAAGGCCATCGACGCAGTGCTCGATGCCGAGCAACGATTCGAAGAGATGAAACGCCATGGACGCATCGCCGATACCTCGGTAGCGGCGTTGCAGTCCGGTGCCTGGGTCGGGCGTAGAAACTCGCTAAAGTGGCAGGAACTGCAACTTCGGACGTTGGCGCTACTGTGCTTCGATGCCAGCGCGGCGTGTTTTAGTGACGCCACATTGGACCTGATCCAGGACGTCACATCGTTATGCAGTCTGAAGCTGATGACTTGGCGCGAGCTGCTCACTCCCGGTCATTTCAACCTGAGCCAGCAGGTGCAGGTGTTGAACGATGTGCTGGACGCGCTGGCCCTGGCCTCCGGCCGGTTGTCCTATCAACTGGATCGGCCTCCCCGCTACATCAAGAGCTGGGCGTTGGGCAACTACCGCAGTTTTGTGCGCGATTTGCTGCAGGTCGCCGAGCAGGATCTGATTGATGTTTATCATCGGTACGAGGCCGCCAGGATCCAGGATGTTAACGCGGTGCTCGCGAGCGGCTCAAAGCGCATCATTGACGATGTTCTTGTCGGTCGAGTGATAGGCAACCGTCGCAGTGTCGTGGAGGAGGGTGAAGTACAAGCCTATGTCGACGTGTTTGAACCCTTTGACCACCGCAGTATCTGGACTTTCAAGCAGCAAGGTACGCAGGAGGAACCGATGTGGCGGGAAGTGCCTGCGCCGCTTGTGAAGGCTGCGGATGAGCTTGCTGCCCATGAGCAACTGGCGAATATCGGCGGTGAAGCCAATCGCTTGTGGCGCGGCGCGGGAAACCAGTTTACCCAGCTCCTCCAGATGGAGGCATTCGCTCGGTTCTCACCACGACTGGTGCGCAGAGAGTGGTTGAACTATGCGAACAAGATGGTCCGGCAACGAGATTTGCTGATCGATGCACTGAAAGTACCTGCTGACTCGCCGAAGCATCAGGAACTACTGGAGTTTTTCAAAAACACACCCAGTGCCCTGTATGACGAAGTCATACGCTTTCAGGAGCAGGCGTCGCTGGCCCGTAATCGCATGATCCTTCACGGGGCCCCCACCTCGGAGGGCCTTTTGACGTTGTACAAGGCGTGGTTGATCGACGTGGTGGAAATGGACAGCCATGACCCGTTGATTCGCCCATTTGTGGTGCGGGAGCGTTCCTCAGGGCGCGAACTCTGGTTTGCACGTTTTTTCTATGAAGATCAGAGTGCGCGCAACATTGGTTACCACTTTTCCCGAGGACTGCTACTTCGATATGCTGATCGAAATGCCAGCTACCACAAGTTGAAACAACGCACCTCGAACAACCAGCTTCTGATCAATGTTTTACGTTCCAACATTGATCGAGAAGTTGCCGAAACGGTGTTCTTTGGCGAGGACGTCAACCCCGCCGACCAGTAATTACTTCGGCATGGCCCAGGACTGAAGCTGATAGCCACTTTTGTCGAGTTCGGCGCGAGCTTGCAACAGCAGGTCTTCCAGTTGCGCCGGGTCGGTATAGGCGCTGGACGACAGCTGCTTGCTGCCGATACGCGTGTTGGTGCGGTCGATGACGCTCAGGCTGAGGGCGCCATTGCCGTCATGCCAGGCCACGCATTGAAAGGGTTGGAAGGCACGGTCTGCGATCAAAAGAGCTTCGTTGATGCGGAGCGGGGCGTTCATGTGGGTCGTCTCTCTAAATGCCCAATCAAGTGGAGTGCCGTCGGTTGGGCGGGCCGTACGGCGAGTTACTTGTACTGATGCACGATGGCGGGGTACGGGTCACATGTTAGTGTAAGAAAAATCCAACTTTCGTGATGAGTGTCATGTAAGCGGCTGTTTTGAAAGCCCAATGAAAGTTTTCCGGGGTGGTAACTTTTTAGCCGTTGGCGTTGGGGGGCTGGCTTTTTGCCAACACTTATAGCGAAACGGTACAAGGCGCGCGTCAATATCTTGCTACTGTTGCTATCGGAAGCCACAAACCATTGTTTCTAAATAACTTTAACAATTTTGGCGTCAAGGAATAGTCATGGTTGTTACACCTGTGCAACGTCGCTTGCTGGTGGTTGACCCTTGTGAGGATTGTCATGGGTTGTTGCCCGGTTTACGAACGGCCGGGTGGGAGGTCGACAGCTGTGCCCTGGAAGCCGTCGGAGACCGCTCGTGTGATGTCGGCTTGCTGCGTTTGCAGCCTTATCACCTGGAGCGGCCCGAGGCAGTCAAGGAGCTGATCAGTCGCAGCGGCACTGAATGGATCGCCGTGCTCAGCCAGGACGTGCTGCGCCTGCAAAACGTCGGTGATTTTGTCTGCGAATGGTTTTTCGACTTCCATACCTTGCCTTTCGACGTGGCCAGGGTGCAGGTCACGCTGGGGCGCGCGTTTGGCATGGCGCGGTTGCGTGGTCAGGCCACCACCCCGGTGGACGGGCCTGAACATGAGCTGCTGGGTGACAGCCGTCCCATACGCGAGTTGCGCAAATTGCTCGCCAAGCTGGCGCCCACGGAGTCTCCGGTGCTGATCCGCGGCGACAGCGGCACAGGCAAGGAACTCGCGGCCAAGACCCTGCACCGTCAATCCCAACGTCACGCCAAACCGTTTGTCGCGATAAATTGCGGGGCGATCCCGGAGCACCTGATCCAGTCCGAGTTGTTCGGGCACGAGAAAGGTGCGTTCACCGGCGCCCATCAACGCAAGGTCGGGCGCATCGAAGCCGCGAATGGCGGCACGCTGTTTCTCGATGAGATCGGTGATTTGCCGATGGAACTGCAAGCCAACCTGCTGCGTTTTCTCCAGGAAAAACAGATCGAACGTGTCGGCGGCAGCCAGCCCATCCCCGTGGATGTGCGGGTCTTGGCCGCTACCCACGTCGACCTGGAGGCGGCGGTGGAGAAGGGCACTTTCCGCGAAGACTTGTATTACCGGCTCAACGTTCTGCAAGTGGTGACCGCGCCATTGCGCGAACGCCACGGTGATGTGCCGATGCTGGCCAACCATTTTTCCCGGTTCTACAGCCAGGAAACCGGACGCCGCCCGCGCAGCTTCAGCGAAAACGCGTTGGTCGCACTGGGCCAGCACCCATGGCCGGGCAATGTGCGCGAGTTGGCCAACCGCGTGCGACGCGGCCTGGTACTGGCCGAAGGGCGCCAGATCGAAGCCGCTGATCTGGGATTGCAAAGCGAGCAGGCAATTGTTTCACCGATGGCTACACTGGAGGACTACAAGCACCGCGCCGAACATCAGGCGCTGTGCGATGTGCTCAACCGGCACAGCGACAACCTAAGTGTCGCCGCCCGTGTGCTGGGGGTTTCCCGGCCGACGTTCTACCGGTTGCTGCACAAACACCAGATCCGCTAGGGCGGGTAAACGAAAAGCCCCGCAACGACCCTTATCGTTGCGGGGCTTTTTTTGTCGTGAGCGGTCAGAAGTAGTACGGGAATTTCAGGCTGAACGTAAAGTCCGGTGCATCATCCGTCATGCCGATTGCCAGGTTCGGCACGATCGTCAGGTTATCCGACGCAGCAATCGTCATCCCCACGTTGAAGTAGCCGGCGTTGGCATCGCTGGACACCACCGACTGCCAGTCTCCACCGTTGGGCTTGAGCCTGCTCTTGCGCTGGATCAGGTCGGAGACCGAGAACGACATACTCATCTTCTCGTTCAACGCAAACGCTACGCCAACCCCGAGTTGGAAGCTGTCGCCAAGGCTGACCTTGCCGCCGACTTTCTGATTGACGTCACTGCTGATGTCGTCAAACGAGCCCTGGAAGTTGTGGGTGTAGGACAACGAGCCAAACAACACGGCTGGGTCGAAGGTCTTGACCAGGGAAATGCCCGGCGTAACCGACCAGACACCGTTACCCGTCGGCAGGTTCTCCGGCACATACAGGTTGTCGTTGTTGGCCGACTTGACCAGCTTGATCCCGAACGGCTCTTTGCCCGTAGGCGCCTTGACCCGCAACGACACCACCGCATCCGGCAGGCTGGGCGTTTCGTCGAGGAATTTGTAGGCCACGCCGAAGTTGACGTCACCGATGGTTGGGTCGCGGGTCACCGACTCTTCCGACGTGGCGGTGGCATTGTTGCCTGCGCCGGCCGACTGATAAGTCGACTCGCGGTACACCACAGGTACGTTTATGTCGAACTGCCAACGGTTGTCGACGTTGTAGCGCCCGGTCAGGTCCAGCGTCCAGTTGTCGGCCTTGATCCGGTCCAGGTTGATATTGCCGAGGAAGATCGAGTCCAGCGCCAGGAAACCGTTGAGGGTCAACTGGCGCGCATCGTAACGTGCATAGGTGACACCGGTTTCAAAGCTGAACTTGCCATTGCCAAAGAAGCCACTGGCTTCGTTGTAGAGGTTGCTCACACTTTGTGCGGGCGCCGAATCGTCCTTGAGCGACTGGCCATAGGAACTGCCACCGCCGCCCGCGCCACCGGATGCGGCTGCCGCGCCCGTGCCTGCCACGGTAGCGCCGCTGGCTTTCTGGAAGTCCGCAGGGGACTTGGCCAGGCGCCTCGGTGCCGGTGTGGCCGGCTGATCCTCCACTTGGCGTACGCGCTGTTCGAGCACGGCCAGGGCTTTTTGTTGCACTTCGTACCGCTGTTTAAGTTGCAGAAGCTCCTGTTTGAGGGTCTCGATATCGGCATCTGGCGCCGCATACAAAACGGATGCGGGCAAGAGCGTACTTAAGCAGACCACCGCACGTAGCGATAACGATCGATGCATGAAAAAGCCGTCCTTTTCTGAATGCTAAAGTGTCGAGGGTCAGCGTAGTTCAATAACCGAGCGTGCGTAGGCCTTTGAGTTGTTCAAGATTGCAGTTCAAGGCTGGGTTGTTCAGGCTGTTATTGTTCATCACGACGTTAAGTTGGGTCATGTTGTTGACGAAGTTGGTATTGCCGGTCAGTACCGTGCCTTGCAGCACAGTGCCGCCACCAATACTCTGGAGGCTGTTGCCCTGGTTGTGATTGGCCTGGATCGCCATCTGCAAGCCGCCATTGTTGGCCGAGACGCTCACCTGACCGGCTGCACTGGCCCCTGTCACCGTGCCGCCCGCCGCCAGTACTTGCCCGGATTGCGCCATGTTGGCGGGGGCGAAGCCGTTGTCGCTGATGGTGATGCCGACGTTGTTGTAGGCGGTGTTGCCATCACCTGCCGAGCGTACGCTCTGCGTCACGCCTTGGCCGCTGCCCAGGCCAGCGCCGCCGGTTACCGTGCCGGTGCCGGTGTTCTGGTTGGTACCCGTGCCCGACGAGCCAGTGGTTTGCACATAAAATTGCGGGGTAATGGTGGTTTTGTCGATCTGCATGCTGGCCTTGCCGGTGATGGTGTCACCGATGGCGTTGGTCCAGGTGCTGCTCATGACAATGCCAAAGCTGATGATTCGCCCTGGCATCACATAACGGCCGCGAAGTTCGGACATCTCCGAATCCTTCAGTTCAATAGGCTTGAACCCCGATGAAGCATAAGCGGGCATTGAGGCTGCCAGGCACATGACCGTCAGCCAACGGTAAGTGTTCATCTTTTGCTCCTGGAGCGTCCTGCTCCTTATTGCGCTTCGTTAAAAGAAGTCGCTTTGGATGAAACCGAAGTCCATCAGCTCGGCGTCGCCGACAGGCCTGAACTCATTCAACTGGTTCTTGGCGGTCAGCGGCAGGGGCGGGTCGAGCAAGACGTTGGCCTTGTCGTAACCTTCGCCCAGTACGGCGAAGACGATGCCGTTCCAGCCTTTGACGAAGTCGTCGTGTGAGTAGCGTTTGTGGCCCAGTACCGGGTCGCCGATGTAGACCCAGTCCTTGTCGGCCCGCTGCATCACCACAAAGTGCTTGTAGCCACGAATTTCCAGCAGGACCACCACGGGGATCTTCACGGTCACCAGGGTCTCTGGTGCAATTTTGTAGCCCCGCGCACGCATGCCGATGCTTTCGAGGTAGCGCTTCATGTCCAGCATCGAAAAGCCCTGGGTGCGGACCAGATCCTGGTCGGCGTTGACCAGCATGCCTTTGATGACGTGATCTTCGTCTACGTCGAGCCAATAGCCCTGGCGCAGGATGGTGGCGAGTGCCGCGGCACCGCAGCTGAAATCGGTTTTCTGTTCCACCAGGTTGGCGAACCGGCGCTCACGGATGCTCTCGACCTTCTTGAAGATGACTGCACCGCCAGGCATGGCGGAAATCGCCATGTTGCCTGCCCAGGCTGGGCCGGTGAGCAACATCAGGAGGGTGAGGGTCGCGAGGCGCATGATCGTATGACCTGTTGGACACTGGAATAAAAAAGGGCCTTGTTTCCAAGGCCCCGTTGCATCAGAAGCGCACGCCGCTTTGGCAGACGCTGCAACCTTGGCCAACAGACAGGCTGTTGCTGCCTTGGTTACCCGCACCCGATTGCAGGTTCACACCCACGTTGCCGGAGTTGCGGTTGATCGAGTTGTCGGCACTGGAGTTGTTAGATACGTATTGAGCCTTGTTGCCCCAACCGTACCCGTGGCTGGTAGCGGCAGCATTGAGGTAGTTGTTGCCGAGCGAGTTTTGCTCGGTGTTGGCAGCCGCAGCGATGTTTTTGCCATCAGCTGTGGTGATTGCCAGGTTGTTTTTGCCTTGGTTGCCTTGGCCGGACTGACCGTTGTAGCCCACGTTGCCGGAGTTATGGTTAACGGCGTTGTCCAGCGAGGTGTTGTTTTGCGTGCCTTTGTTGACGAAGTTGTTCAACCCGCTGTTTTGGTTCACATCGACTACAGCGAACACGGTGGCAAAGTCACCTTTGGCACTGGAGATCGCGCCAGAGTTGTCTGCTTGGTTGCCGCTGCCAGCCTGGACGTTAACCCCGACGTTACCGCTGTTGTCGTTTACCGAGTTATCGGCAGAGGCGTTGTTTTCGGTCTTGGTGTCGTCAAACTTGTTACCGATGCTGTTTTGCACATCGGTCACCACGGAGGCAACCACGCCAGTGGGTTGCGGAGCTGGGTGCCAGCCACCACCACCTGCTTGAGCAGCTGCTGCCATCAGTGCGGCGAGAGCGAAAACCATTGGTTTCAGAGCCATTTGAGGTTTCATGGTGTTTCTCCTTGCTTCTAATTAGTTGGTTAAGTGTTGGTACGGTCTAACTAGTGCTATCAAGCAGTTACTTGATAGTGATGCCCAGGGTGTTAGCCACTCGGTTCCCCACCCCGGCACTCTGGTTCACCTGTATCACTCCTCGGCTGCCGGTGAAGGCCTGGTCGCTTGTCACGACCTGGCGGCTGCCAGTGGTGGGGGTGAGCCCTGAGTCGGTCGCCAGCGTCGTGGTGTTCTGTTGCACCAGGACGCTGTCGTCGATGCTTTGCGGGGCAGGGTTTACGCTGATCCGCACGGCATTGACTTGTTGGTTATTGGCCCCGGCCGACTGGTTGACGCCCAGTACACCGTTGCCGTTGGTAAAAGAGTTGCCCTGAATCGCCGCCTTGGCGTTCGTGGACGGGTCGACGCTGCCATCCGTTCTCTGGATATTGAGCGTGCTGGCCTGGCCACCGAGCGTGATCGCCCGGTTGTTGGCCTGTTGCTGCTGATTACCGGCCGCTTGGTTGACCGATAAGTTGCCGGTGTAGTCGGTGCCGCTGTTGTTGATCACGGCGCTGTTGTCGGCCATGGCGCAGGCGCTGCCCAGCAGCGCGAGAAGGAGCAGGGAACGGTTCATTGTTTGCCCCCCAGCATGTTGCCGAGATTGTTCAAGGGCGCCATGCCGCGCTGGATCGAATCGCTGATCTGCCCGCCCATGCTGCTACCCGAGCCGTGGCCGGAGGAGGCGCCGGCGCCGAGGGTGGACATGCTGTTCTGCGTCGCACTGACACCGGAGAAATTGCCGGTTGGCTGCAGTGCCGTGCGAGTGATGCCCAAGCCGCTGTTGACGCCGCCAAAGTCACGGTCAGTCAATTCGCCGGACATGGCGTTCAGGATGTCTTTACTGGGATTGGCATTCGCCGTGTTGGGATACGGATCGGGCCCGAAGGACGCGCGGCCATACATGTGCGCCTGGACGTCGCGGCCGGTCACGATCACACCGTCACCCGCATAGCTCGGAACACTGATACCAACGCTGAGTACACAGCTGATCAGCAGAACGTTCATCGAACCTTGAGTGAATGTGATCACGGCGATATTCCTTGTTCTTCGCGCTGACCCTAAACAGCGCTGTAAGGGATAGAGCAGAAGCCGTGCCGCTTTTTAATTGTTGTTGTTATTCAATGGCTTGCGTTTTTTACGCAGCAGAGTGCTATCGGCGCTGTTTCACGGATGAGACACCTGCCCGCCAGGTGCCCACCGCCGGCCACACCGTAAACGTTTCACCCAGCTGTATCAGCGCTGTAACAGCACACATGACAAAACCGTGAATCCGCGCTGCATGGGCGGTTCAGGGCAGGGAGGTGTTTCAAAAATGGACACGGCAGACGCAAGGGCGCCCGGTCCTGCAGGCAGGGCTCAGCCTTTCGGCGCTTTACGCGGGATGGAATTGAGTACGGGATTGCCGTCCTGGTTCTGGGTCAGGTAGACCGGCAGGACCTTGGGCAGCGAGGGGATGAGATTGTTGACTTCATTGATGTTGTAGATACCGCCGATGCGGATCGCGCCAGTGTTGGCATCGGCCAGCATCACCGCCTTGTTGAGGTAGCGGTTGATCAGCGGCAACGCGTCGGCCAACGCCAGGTTGTCGAGCACCAGCTTGCCCTGGCGCCAGGCCAGGGCCGTGTCATTGGCGTTGAACGCCTGGACCTGCGGTGTCGCGTCGCCCAGGCGATAACTGGCCTGCATGCCCGGCGTCAGCGGTACGCTGCCGTGCACCTGATCGCTGGCGATCTGTACCGAGCCTTCGAGTAGCATCACCCGCACCTGATCTTCGTACTTCCAGACGTTGAACTGTGTGCCGGTTACGCGTACCTGACCTTCGCCAGCGCGTACGATGAATGGATGGGTGCTGTCATGGCTGACCTTGAAAAACGCCTCGCCTTTTTTCAGGATGACCCGGCGCTGATCCTTGTAATTGCTGAAGACCAGCTCGGTGCCCAGGTTCAATTCCACCTGACTGCCGTCACCCAAGGTCACTTGGCGCAAGCCGGTGGACGCCTCGAAGCGTTCGTAGGAACTCGGCAGCCAGCCGGCTTCCCAGCCGGTGAACGCCGCCACGGGCAGCGCCGCCAGGCAGATTGCCGCGGCTATCGCGTACTGGCGCAGGCGCCTGCGGGGCTTGAACGGCACTACCGCTGCCAAGGCTTCGTGGCGCGGCAGGTGGTCGGCAACGTCCCAGATCTCCAGCATGGCCGCGTATTCAAAGGCGTGCAGCGGATCAGCATCGTGCCACTGTTCAAAAGCCTGACGCTCGGCGGGCGTGCAATCGTGCGCGTGCAAACGCATGCACCAATGCGCGGCGGCGTCGGTGATCGCGTCATATTCGGCTTCTGAAAGAGACTTTTCTGTCATTTAAACGTCCTGATTTCCCACATTCTAACCTCCCAGGCATGGGCCGAGAACTGCCATCATAGTGATTGCACGCCAATTGGAACTTATTCTCGTTTGGGGGTGCCTAAAAAATCTCAGGACATTCTTACAATGGAGAACGAATATGCTGAAGAAAACCTTAGTCGCCCTATGTGCAACCTCCGCGCTGCTCAGCGCTGGCGCCGCCCTGGCGGACAAGCCGGGGGCGGGCTGGATCCCGATTGAAAAGGCGATCGAAGTCGCCAAGACAAAGGCCGGTTATATCGAGGTCTATGCGGCCGAAGCCGATGACAATGGCTACTGGGAAGTCAAAGGCCGCAAATCCGATGGCACCGTCTATGAGGCGCGCATCGATGGCGCCTCCGGCAATATCCTGCGCGACCAGAAAGACTGACTCCCTCCAGGGGGCCGTTTCAGGCCCCCTGATCCAACTCGCGCCCCAAGTGACTGATCAGGTACGTCAGCGAATCGGCATTGGCCAGGATCGTATCGATACGCTTGTCCGCGTCACTCATGAAGATTTGCCGCGCATCATCCAGTGTCTTCGCGCCGGTCAGTTTGAACACCCGGTCGCGCCCGTGCACCCCGCCAAATCGACCCAGGTCTTCCCAGCGTTGCGACAGACTGTCCCAGGTCTTGAATAACAGGCTCGCCGGCGTCAGCGTCGACAAGGCGGTGGTGCGCAAGTCCGACAGGTCGGTGTACAGCAACTGGCCGCGCAGGGTGCCGACGTTGATCAGGTCGTGGAACGGACGCATGCTGTCCAGGTAGGCCAGGTCTTCGGTGTTGCATTTGAAGTGCGAGATCTCATGCGTGATGATCGCCGCGCGGGCGTGGGCAGAGACGTTGAATGGTGTTTTCAGGAGGTTCTCATACACGTCCATGTGCGGGTCGAAAAAGCGATCCAGCAGGTAGATTTTTTTCTGCACATCATCTGGCAGGGTGAATGCGTAGGTGTCCTGTGGGCTCCAGCGTGCGGTGCCGGTGACAAATCGACCTGAGTCGAGGTTGGTCAGGGTCGGGTCTACCAGCGCATCGAGTATCTCGTCCACGCGCTGCTCGATTTTTTGCAGTTGCGAGGGGCTGAAGCTCAGCACCCCGAACATCTCGGTCAGGAACAAGCCGACGCGCGAGCCCGGTTTACGGTCCGTGGCGAACTGCACGATATTGCGCTTGCAGGTCACCGCGTAGTACGTCGCGACGTTGAGGCCTTCGTTGATGCACTGGGCCTTCCACGGCGAGAGCGCGGTGATGGCCGGTAGCCCGACGGCCTCGATATTGATTGCATCGCGCTCAGCCGAACGGGTTTGCCTGCGGCCGATGTAACGCGACAACGTCGGGCCGAGGCGTGGATGGTGTTGGGATAGGTCGAATACCCATTCACCTCGTGCGTTGCGTTCGACATACGGGCCTATTTCTTCGCCGAGGACAATCCGCCAACGCGCGCCGGCTTTCGTCACCGGGTACACCTTGCCCGCCACTGGCACGTAGGTCCGCTTGCTCACAGGGTGCGAGTACGGTTGCTGCGGGGCGCGACGTTGCAGGTCTATCAGTGAAATATCGACATTTTCAAAGTGCCGCAATCGGGTGCGCAAAGGGTCGGTGATGTCCAGGGTCGCCAGGGTGGTTGCTGCGCCAGGGCCGGCTTCATCCGGCATCTCGGGCGTGGGGCTGGCGGGAGGATGGCGTGGCTTGAACGGCTGGTCGAGGCGACTGCGCAGTGAGGCCAGGGTCGCCACGCCCTGGATGAAGGGTCTCATGGCTTCGGCCCAGCGTTGGTTTTGCAAGCTTTCCGCTGACGCCTTGAACAGCTTGTAGCTGCGCCACACCGCAAGCGGGTACTGAAGCTTGCCGCTGATAAATTGCAGGGCCATGGGTATACCCTTGCCGAACAGGCTGGTGACAGCGTCCCAGGCACTCTTGCCGTTGGGGTCAAATTGGCTGCCAAGCATTCTTGCCAGCTGTTGCGTGTTGTCATCGAACAGCAGCGGCAGCAGGTTGCCGCGCACTGGCGAAGAGGCCAGGCCCAGATCGCTGGAAGGGCTGCGCGGGTGCGCCTGCATCAAATGCCGATAGGTGGCGCGCTGGGGATCGTCCAGTTGGCGAATGACCCAGTCCTGCAAAGGTCCCGGACGGTTGAGTTGCTCAAGCAGGTCCTCCTCGCGGGGGAACTCTGTCAACGTCTGCGTCGGGCAGTAGGGGGCGTACAGCACCTGGGGCCCGGAGGCCCCGGTGTGTGGGCCGATCAAGTAGATGCCCCGGGCCCTGGCCGGCGTCGCGCCAGGCGTGGCCACCAGTTCCAGTGGCCGAATCATCGCGGTTACCCCGCTGACACTCGCCCGTGCTATGGCATCCGGCATATCAAAGACCTGTTGCACAAAGCTCCAGGCCGTCGCACTCAAGCGTTCTTCGAGTTTTTCTTCGTGGGCATGGCTCAACAGCTGCCACGGTAGCTGCTGGCAGAACAACGCTTTGCGCTTACGGGCATCTTCGGTGTCTGCGCTCAGGTGGGTATCGAGCAAGGCGCGGTAAGTCTTGGCGATGTCCAACTGGCGAATCAACTGCACCAGCGCCGCACCGTCCAGGGTCGGGGGCAGGGGTGTGCGGGTGCGCGAAAACGGTTTGAGCGTGTCGGCCAGCAGGTTTGGCAGGTGGCGTTGGGCAAAATCGGTGAGGCTCTGGCTATGGCCGTTGAGCATGACCCGCGTGGGGATCAGGATGTCATCCGGGTCCAGCTCGAAGCCGTCAAACCGAGCGTTGAGCAGGGCGCGCAAGGCGCTGGCCACGTGGTCGCGCAAGGGCGGCAGGGCGTGCAGGTAATCCCGGTCATCGGCGGCACTGAGGCGGTATTGCTCAAGCAGCTCGGCATGCCGCAGTTGCTCCTGGGCTGACGCCATGCCCAGCCAGACGGGCAACCCTTGTTGCAGAACCATCGCACGGGCGATGTCGGTGGCGCGACCCAGGTTGGAAGGCGCTGCACGCAGCATTTGGTTGTCCAGGCAGTCCTGTAACTGTCGGGGCCCCAGCGGCGCGGCGAGCCAGTAGTCGATGGCGTTGAGGCTGTAATCGAGGTAGCTCTGCTGGCGATTGTCCAGCAAGTGTTCGTCGATACGTTGCAGCGGGCCGAGCTGGAAGGTTTGATGAGGCCAGCGCAGGCCGATCGGCAGGTTATCCAGCAGCATCAAACGGTCATCGGCGGTTGACAGGCGCACCGCGAGACTGTCGCGCAGGGCCTGCACCGATACGAACGTTTCATGCCCCAGTTGCGGGGTCCAGAGCACGGCTTGCCCCGAATGGTCCGGGTCCAGGCCACCGCGTTCAGTGAGTACAAAGCAGTTGGCCAGAGCGTGCGCACGCTCGTCGGTGCCGACCTTGAGGGTCAAGCCAAACGCATCCGGGAGAAAGCCCTTGAGGCCGTGCCGTTTGACTCGGGTCATGCTGTCCGGGCGCAACACCGTGTCGACAATCGCCTGGCTCGCCGGGCTCAGGGTTTTGTTCAGCAGCCGCAGCTCGGCTTCACTGCGCAAGCCCAGCATCAGCGCGTCGTTCAAGGCATCCCGATGGCTTCGCAGGAACAGGCGCGGCAGCATGCGGATGTCGTGATTGCTGAACGGCGCCAGGGTGTGTTCGATCACCGCATTGAAGGTTTTACCGTTCAAGCTGTTCCAGCGGCTGGAGAAGCCGGCGCGGTGTTTGCCATAGAACCCCAACTGCGGCGTCTCTTCCACAGGTGGGGCTGCATGACTCAAGCGCTGGATAAAGTGATCGACCATGCTCACAGAGGTCAGGGGCTTGCGGTCTTCCTCTTGCCGGGCTTCGGTGGCGTAGGTGTTCACGTAGACGTCATCGGCGTGCAAGGCCAGCGAGCGCTCGTTCAACTCTTTGTCCAACGCCTGTGCCGCCAGTGTGCGTAACGTGGGGTGCTCGCGCCGGCGCATCGCCAGTGCCGCGTCGGCGGCGCGCAAAGTGAGCAACTGTTGTTTGGCACGTTCGGCTTGCACCGTGGAAGGGCGGCCGTTGTCGCTGGAGACAGGGTGTGTGCTCCAGCGTCCCTGCGTGTCCAGCGCCAGCAAGCGACTGTCGAGCATGTGGCGCAGGTCCAGCGCACAGTCGAGCAACGCCGCCAGGTCCACCGCCCCTTCACTGCGTCGATATACCGCGAGGGCGTGCTCCAGGTTGCTCAATTGCTTGGCGGCGATGTCCTGAACCATTTCGCCGAACACGTCTGCGAGTACCGGCACGCCGCTGATCTGCACTTGATCCATGCCGATGTACACGCTGCGTTCGTCCAGCGACAGAAAGTTGAGCAGTTCATCCTGATGCCCGGCGGCCTTGAGCATCTCGAGCAGCGTATCGTTGAGGTCGGCGAGGTCCTTGAGCACCTGCAACCCGCGCGACTGGGTGTACAGGTAGGCGTGGGTGTCATTGATCAACAACGTGGCAGCCAGTTCCACGTAATGTTGATAAGGCGCGTGGATCTTCACCTTGTCGATGTTCAGGTGTGCGTGCCAGGCGCTGCGTGCAGCCTGGTCGGGAAGAAAGGTGGCGAGCAGTTGGTGGCTTTCCTCGGCCGACAGGATGCCGTTCTGGCGCTTGAGCAACAGGTCGACGCGGAACTTGTCACTCATCACCTGGGCAAACAGCCCCAGCCGTGAGCGGCCGCCGCCGATGTCTTCATGCCACCACGTCAGCAACAGGCTGCTCAGCAGTTTGGACAGAATCCCCGCGGTTTGTTCGATCAGGCTTTCCCACTGCCGCTGATCGGCTGCCAGCTGCGCGGCGGTGAAGGCGCGAGTGTCATGCCGTGGGTTGGTGAATGTGCGCGTCTGGCTGCCGGGCCACGCCTGCTTGAGGTAGAACTGCAACAGCACCTCACTCAAAGGGACAGAACTGGCCCACTGCGAAGCGTCTTGGTGGCGTGTGTTGACGCGTGTATCGCGCTGATCCAGGCCGGAGAAGTACGAGCGCGCCATGATGCCGAGCAGCGTGTCGAGCATCCATGACAGGGTTGGCGTGGTGCGCAATTGCGCCAGCATGTCCTGCGTATTCTGGTGCTGGCAGGCCTGCAGGGTCTGCTCCTGATCCTGCATGACGGCGCCGTCAATGATCGAAGATGTCAGGGTGCAGGGCTGGTCTGGGGTGAATTTGGCACGCTGAGATATTGATAAAAATATAATTAAATCAGTACGTTGACTTGGTGTGTTGATGCGTTTGTTTAACTCTGAAAGTAGCTCGTCGCGGCTGTCGAACACCTCAATCCCGCCATAGGGCGTGTACAGCAATGCCTTCTGGCCATCGGGGCTGGGGCTCATGATGAATGCCCCGGCCAGTGGGAGCGCGGGCTGGTCCTTCATGCTGACCTGCAATTTCTCCACTTGCATGGGGTACTTGCGCAGTTCGGTGTTCTGGCGGGCGTGATCGGTGGCGTAGTACAGCGTGTGCAGCCAGTCGAGGTCGTTGAGTGTCAAACCCAGGGCTTGTTCGCGCTCGGTCGGCTGTTTCCTCCTGACTGGTTGCAGGAACTCGTTGAAAAAATAGGGTGGGGTTACGCGCGCCATCGTTTGCTCCGTCTCGGTCTGCGTCTGGAGCGGCAGGGTAGGAGCCTCGGCTTGGCATACGGCGGTAGATAACTGCTGCAAATCCCGATGGGTTATCAAACGGCGATTGACAGCCTGTGCTGTCGGCGTTGTTTAATCCCAGGCCTGGGTTTCCAGTCTTGTCGCCCCTTCCAATCATAAAATCGGAGCTACAGATGTCTGCGCAGTCCTCGCAACTTGGCAGTTCCCATGCTCGTATCCGCTTCACCGACCTGGTGGCACTGCTGCAACGCATTTTTGAACGCCATGGCACCTCGCCCCACGTGGCGGCCGTGCTGGCGCACAACTGCGCGATGGCCGAGCGCGACGGCGCGCACAGCCACGGCATTTTCCGTATCCCCGGCTACCTCAGTACCCTGGCCAGCGGCTGGGTGAACGGCAAGGCCGAGCCCGTCGTTACCGATGTGGCCTCGGGGTTTGTCAGGGTCGACGCCGGCAACGGGTTTGCGCAGCCGGCGCTGGAAGCGGCGAGGGCACTGCTGGTGGCGAAGGCCCGCAGTGCCGGGATCGCGTTGCTGGCGATTCATAACTCCCATCACTTTGCGGCCTTGTGGCCGGACGTCGAACCGTTCGCCGAAGAAGGCCTGGTGGCATTGAGCGTGGTCAACAGCATGACCTGCGTGGTGCCCCACGGCGCCGACCGTCCGCTGTTCGGCACCAACCCCATCGCCTTTGCCGCGCCGCGTGCCGACGGTCTGCCGATTGTGTTCGACCTGGCCACCAGTGCGATCGCCCATGGCGACGTGCAGATCGCCGCACGCAAGGGCGAACGCCTGCCGCCGGGCATGGGCGTGGATGGCCTTGGCCAGCCGACCCAGGACCCCAGAGCCATTCTTGAAGGCGGCGCCTTGCTGCCGTTCGGTGGCCACAAGGGCTCGGCGTTGTCGATGATGGTGGAGTTGCTCGCGGCAGCGTTGACCGGCGGCAATTTTTCCTTCGAGTTCGATTGGTCCGATCACCCCGGCGCACGTACGCCCTGGACCGGCCAACTGTTGATCGTGATCGACCCGAGCAAAACCAGCGGCCAGGCGTTCGCCGAGCGCAGCCAGGAACTCGTGCGGCAGATGCATGCGGCGGGGTTGCGGCGGTTGCCGGGGGATCGGCGCCATCGCACGCGGGCGAAGTCGCTGGAGCAGGGGATCGAGATCGAGGCGCAGCAATTGCACGAGTTGCAGGCGCTGGCCGAAGCGTGAAAGCGGGCTGCGCCAGTGGCGCAGCCCGGCGTACTCAGTTGCGGCGACCGAGCAACAGGCCGACCACCAGGCCAAAGCCTGCGGAGATGGCCACGGTCTGCCAAGGGTGGCCACCGATGTAGGTTTCGGTAGCATCGACCACCGGCTTGCTGCGTTCACGCACGCTGGACACCGAGTCCAGCGCCTGCTTGAGCTTGATGGCAACCTGCTCGCGCAGGGTTTCGCCTTCTTCGCCCACCAGGGATGCGCTGCTTTTGAGCAGTTTGTCCGATTCTTCGATCAGCGCGGTCAGTTCGCTGAAGGCTTGGTCCTTGATTTGGTCTTCGACGGCTTGGGCAGCGGTTTTGCGGGCCATTGTGTGACTCCTTGCGAGTGAATGTGACAGTGAGCAATGGAGTATCGGGCGGCGGCAAAAGTTGCGTTTTTTTTGCCGCCGCCGGGTCTTGGGCAAAATCCGAATCAGGAAATTTGGACCTACAGTGTAAGATGTCGCCTATTTGTGCAGCAGGTATTTCAACATGAGCTTCAATCTGGCCAACAAGACCCTCGCCGAACGCGCCGAGCTGGAAGATGAAAAGTCGCGCCTCTACGACCTGTGGCAAACCAACCTGGGCAAGGCCAAGGGCGAAGCGGCGCGCTTGTTCGGCGAGCGTGCCAAGCGCAAGGGTAAATGGGCCGAGTGGGTCCGCGCCGAACTCGATGGCATGTCGCCGCCGGAGTTTTCCAACATGGTGCGCAGTGAAGTCAACAAGTTGATGGCAGCGGCTAAATAAAGCTCGCCACGATGGCTTCACGCACTTTCAGTAACATCGGATCCAGCTGTGCCTGGGTGCGCCAGCCCAGTTCCACCGGGTAGCGCGGCAACGCCAGCGGGCACGGCAGCATACGCAGGCCGCTCATCTGCGCGATGGCCTGCGCCGCATGCCCCGGAATGGTCGCTACCGCCTGGCTGCCCTTGAGCAGAAACGGCAGCGCGGCAAAGTGGCTGGTGGACGCACACACCTGGCGGCTCAAACCCTGGGCCGCCAAGCCCTCGTCGGTAATCCCGATAAACCCGCCGGATGACACCAGCACATGTTCGCGGCTGACGAACTCGTCCAGGCTGATGCCCGCCTGGTCCGAGTCCAGCAGGCAGCGGTAATCACCTTCTCCCAACACCTGCCGGCTCAGCCTGCCCTGGGCAAAGCCGCCCGCCGTGATCGCCAGGTCCAGGCTGCGGTCGAGCAGGGCGCCGGCGACGATCTGGCTGTGGGTCTGACGGAAAATCACCCGCAGTTTCGGCGCCCGTTGTGCGATGGCTTGTATCAGCCGGCGGCCGTAAGCGATTTCGAAGTCATCGGACAAACCCAGCACCACCGAGCGCCCCTGATATTGCTGGTTATCCGGGTTGACCATGGCCAGGCTTTGCCGGCAGCGTTCCAGGGCCTCGCTGATCAGCGGTTTCAGTTGATTGGCGCGCAAGGTCGGCGCCAACCCGCGGCCGGTGCGCACGAATAACTGATCCTCATACACCTCACGCAAGCGTCGCAGCCCGGCGCTGACGGCCGATTGCGTGACGCCCAGGCGCAATGCCGCACGGCTGGCGCTGGATTCGTCGTACAGGGCTTCGAAGGTTTTCAGTAGGTTCAGATCGACCTTGGCGATATTCATTTGGCTCATATCATTCAGCAGTGAACTGGGCTTTATTCATGATCGAGGCTGGCGGGAGAATGGGCAACCCCATTTTCCGGAGTGATCGTGATGCCTGTTTCGACTGTAGCTGCTTTGCAAATCGGTTCTTTGCCCGGCGGCAAGGCTGACACCCTTGCGCAAATCCTCGGTTACGAAGACGAGATCCAGCGCAGTGGCGCGCAACTGGTGGTGATGCCCGAGGCGTTGCTCGGTGGCTATCCCAAGGGCGAAAGCTTCGGCACGCAACTGGGCTACCGCCTGCCGGAGGGGCGCGAGGCCTTTGCGCGCTATTTTGCCAATGCCATCGACGTGCCCGGCGCCGAGACTGACGCGCTGGCGGGCTTGTCGGCGCGTACCGGCGCCAGCCTGGTCCTCGGTGTGATCGAGCGCAGTGGCAACACCCTGTATTGCACCGTGCTGTACTTCGAACCGGCAGGCGGCCTGGTGGCCAAGCACCGCAAGCTGATGCCCACCGGCACCGAGCGGCTGATCTGGGGCAAGGGCGATGGCTCGACGTTACCCGTGATCGACACGGCCGTCGGGCGTGTTGGCGGTGCGGTGTGCTGGGAAAACATGATGCCGCTGCTGCGCACGGCGATGTACGCCAAGGGCGTGGAGGTGTGGTGCGCACCGACGGTGGACGAGCGTGAGATGTGGCAGGTCAGCATGCGTCATGTCGCCCATGAGGGCCGCTGCTTTGTGGTCAGTGCGTGTCAGGTGCAGGCATCGCCCGAGGCGTTAGGTGTGCAGATCGCCAACTGGCCGGCGCAGCGGCCGTTGATTGCCGGTGGCAGCGTGATTGTCGGGCCGATGGGGGATGTGCTGGCAGGGCCATTGCTGGGCGAGGCGGGGTTGCTCACGGCGCAGATCGATACCGATGAGCTGGTGCGTGCGCGGTATGACTACGACGTGGTGGGGCACTATGCCCGCCCGGACGTGTTCGAGTTGGTCGTGGATGAACGGGCCAGGCCGGGGGTGCGCTTTATCACTGACTGACATGCACCCGCTGATAACCTGTAGTGAGCGGGCTTGCACCCGCGCTGGGGGGCGAAGCCGCCCCAAACGGTCCGCCGCGGTGTGTCAGGAAGACCCAGGTGCCTGGATTTGGGGCGGCTTCGCCGCCCAGCGCGGGCAAGCCCGCTCACTACAAGTCCAGGGTGCCACGGTCCACGAAGCGCATGGTGCCAAACAGCCCGCCCGCCAGTTTGCCCCGCAGCACGTAGGGCAGGTTGTTCAAACTCTGGGTCTGGCTCAGGCCCAGGGTCTGGCGCAACACCGAGAACGCCGAAACACTCACCGGCACCTTCAGCACCGTCTCGGAAAAGCGTGGGATGCTTCCGGCCTGATCGCTCACTCCCGATGCCAACGGGTGGCCATTGACCTCCAGGTCCAGGGCCACGCCGTTGTAGTCGATCGCCGTTTCATTGGGGTTCTGCACCCGCAGCTTCACCAAGAACCGCACTTCCAGCTCCTGGCTTTGCAGCGGTTCGATGCCCACCACATTGATGGTCACCGGGTCACGGTGCGGGAACAGCGCGCACGCGCTCAAGGTCAGCAGCATTAGCGTTACAACCATGAGCTTGCGCATACAAAGGTGCTCCTATTTCGTGACGTCCGGGTCTTGCATCACCTTGAGGGTAGAGGACTCCGGATCAAATTCATCTTCTTCCAGCTCTATGAACTCTTCCGGCAGGAAAATGTTCAGCACGATTGCACAGAACGCACCCACGGTAATCGGCGATTCGAAGATGTTGTGCAGCGCCTTGGGCAGGTCGCGCAGTACTTCCGGTACGGCAGCGACGCCCAGGCCCATGCCGAGGGAGATCGCCACGATCAGCACATTGCGGCGGTGCAGCCCGGCTTCGGCGAGGATCTTGATGCCGGCCACGGCCACAGTGCCAAACATGATCAGGGTGGCGCCGCCCAGAACCGGCTTGGGCATCAGTTGCAGCACCGCGCCGATCATCGGGAACAGCCCCAACAGCACCAGCAGGCCGGCGATAAAGTACGCCACGTAGCGGCTGGCCACGCCGGTCAACTGGATCACGCCGTTGTTCTGGGCAAAGGTCACCATTGGCAGGCTGTTGAAGGTCGCGGCCATCGCCGAGTTGAGACCGTCGGCCAGCAGGCCCGATTTGATGCGCTTGATGTACAGCGGACCCTTGACCGGCTGTTGGGAAATCATCGAGTTGGCCGTCAGGTCGCCGGCCGCCTCCAACGGCGAAATCAGGAAGATCACCGCCACCGGGATAAACGCCACCCAGTCGAACGAGAAGCCGTATTTGAACGGCACCGGCACGCTGATCAACGGCACCAGGGGCAGCGCCGCCAGGTCCACGCGGCCCATCATCCAGGCCACCACGAAGCCCAGGGTCAGGCCGATGACGATGGAACCCAGGCGCAGGAACGGATTGCTGAAGCGGTTGAGGACCACGATGGTCAGCAGCACCAGCGCCGCCAGGCCCATGTTGCCGGCGGCGCCCAGGTCCTGTGCGCCAAAACCGCCGGCCATGTCGGTGACCGCTACCTTGATCAGCGACAACCCCATCAAGGTAATGATGGTGCCGGTGACCACCGGGGTGATCAATTTGCGCAGTTTGCCGATGAACTGGCTGAGCACCACTTCGATAAACGCCGCAAAAAAGCAGATGCCGAAGATTGTCGACAGAATCTCATCGGTGCCGCCGCCCCGGGCCTTGACCATGAACCCCGCACTGAGGATCACGCTGATAAACGAGAAACTGGTGCCTTGCAGGCACAGTAAGCCGGAGCCGATGGGGCCGAACTTGCGCGCCTGCACAAAGGTGCCGAGGCCCGACACGAACAACGCCATGCTCACGAGATAGGGCACTTCGCTTTCCAGGCCCAGTACGCCGCCGACAATCAGGGTGGGCGTGATGATCCCGACAAAACTCGCCAACACGTGCTGCAATGCGGCAAAAATCGCGGCTGTGAAGTGCGGACGGTCTTCGAGGCCGTAGATCAGGTCGGATTTATAGCGGGGGCGCGGGGCTTGAGCGTCAGACAAAATGATGGCTCGGGTCAGAAAATGGAGGCGCAGGATGCCAGAAACTGCCCAACGCCAGAAGTGTAAAAAAATATTTATAAAGACCCTGCATAAAACGCGGTTGCTTGCCGATAACGTGGATAGGCCCACCTATCAATTACAACAGTGGTGACCAAGGTCTGAGCAGCGCGTTGTCGCTGACGGATCGTTTCGCGGCAGGGACGCGCGCAAACATTCCATCTGAGAGCATCCTCTATGTCACTTCGCCAACTGAACATTGCCCCTCGCGCGTTTCTCGGTTTCGCCTTTATTGCGTTGTTAGTGATCCTATTGGGGGTGTTCGCGGTCAACCGCATGACGCAGATCCGCCAGTCCTCGGTGGACATGAGCGCCAACCAACTGCCTAGCGTGACGTACCTGGGCAACATCACCGAAAACGTGTTGCGTTTGCGCATTCTGTCATTTCGCGTATTGGTCAACCGCGAGCCGGCCAGCCTGCAGGAAGCGGAAACCCGCATGGCGGTACTGGCCGACAAGGTAAAAACCGCCCAGGCGGGTTATGCGGCGCTGCCTGCCAGCCCAGATGAGGCCGCGCTGTACAAGACCTTTGTGACCACCCTGGACAACTACAGCAAGGCCCAGGCCGACATGCTGGCCTTGTCGCGACAGGGCCAGGTCGAGGAAATGCGCGCCCTGATCAACACGCGGATCAAGGACGGCACCGACCAGATGGGCGAGCAGTTGAACAAGCTCATCGCGATGAACGCGGCGAATGCCAAGCAAGCCGACGCGGATGCCGGGCAGAGTTACCAAGGCGCAATCATGGGGGTGATTGTGGTCGCGGTCGTCGCCGCGCTGCTCACCGTACTGCTGGCCTGGCTGTTGACCCGTAGCATCGTCACGCCGCTGCGCAAGGCTGTGGAAGTGGCCGAGACCATCGCCGCCGGCAATCTCAGCAAAACCATCGAGGACGACGGCAAGGACGAACCGGCCCGGCTGCTCAGCGCCCTGGCGACGATGCAGGCCAACCTGCGCCAGACCATCCAGCACATCGCCGGTTCGGCCACGCAGTTGGCGTCTGCCGCTGAAGAGCTGAGCGCGGTCACCGAAGAAGCCTCCAAAGGCCTGCAACAACAAAACAACGAAATCGATCAGGCTGCCACGGCGGTCAACGAGATGACGGCGGCCGTGGAAGAGGTGGCGCGTAATGCGGTGTCCACGTCCGAGGCATCCGGCCAGTCCAACCAGGCGGCGCGGGAAGGCCGCGACCGCGTGGTGGAAACCGTCGAGGCGATCCAGACCATGACCCACGATGTGCAAAACACGGCCGTATTGATCGAAGGCCTGGCGACCCAGGGCCGGGACATCGGCAAAGTGCTCGACGTGATCCGCGCCATTGCCGAGCAGACCAACCTGCTGGCGCTCAACGCCGCCATCGAGGCCGCCCGTGCCGGTGAGGCCGGACGCGGTTTTGCCGTAGTGGCGGACGAAGTGCGCGCCCTGGCCCATCGCACTGCGCAGTCGACCCAGGAAATCGAAAAGATGGTCGCCGGCATCCAGAACGGCACAGGTGAAGCGGTGCAATCGATGCAGCAAAGTAACCAGCGCACGCAAAACACCCTGGAAATGGCCCGCGCCGCCGGTGTGGCGCTGGAGCAGATTACCCAGTCCATCAGCCTGATCAACGAACGCAACCTGGTGATCGCCAGCGCTTCGGAAGAACAGGCGCAGGTGTCCCGTGAAGTGGACCGCAACCTGGTGAACATCCGCGACCTGGCAACTCAGTCGGCAGCGGGCGCCAACCAGACCAGCGCGGCCAGCCATGAGCTGTCGCGCCTGGCGGTGGATTTGAATGGGATGGTGGCGCGGTTTGTTATTTGACCTGTCAAGTTTGACAGTAGACGCCAGTAGATCGTTAGCGACACCCTGTGCCTATGTGGCAAACAATCTGGCACAGGTGGGTTTTATGAACACTAAAGTTGGCGAACTAAACACAACCTTACCGACACCGACGATCCCGGTAGAGCTGAACGACCAGGGCGTGATATCGGTGGAGGATGCACGGCGCGGTTTTAAATGTCTCTGCAAGGTCAATGAGGCGTACCCGGGCTATCGCCTTGAATTTTACGAAGGCTATCCTGGGTCGTGGCCTTCGCCCATCTTCACTCTCACCATCGATCAGGTCATTGGGCCTGACAGTGAACCGTTTGAATTTGAGCTACCTGTATCACGGCTTAGCGAAGGCGTGCACTATGTCAAACAGCGGCTTATCGACGTAGCTGGGGTAGGGGAGGACTCGCTCGAAAAGCAGTACATCGTAGATTTTACCGCGCCTTATTCCTTCTCTTTTCCACCCGCCGCATCGCCGCCAGCAAACCTTCCCGAAGGTTCGCAAATTACCCCTGGCTATCTTGAACAATATGGAGGGGTTCTATTTACATTTGAAGACTCCCCCGACTGGGCGCAAGACGATTCCCAGTATATCTACTGGTCGCTTGATCCCAACCCAGAGGTCAGTGAATGCATTGATACTGTTGCGTGGCACGCTACAGGGAATACCTACTTTCTCACGGCAGCTGTTATACAAGCTGCCGGTACAGGGACTTTCTGGTTTGTCTTTGCCTTGATGGATCTGGCAGGGAACAGAAGTAGAAACTCGCGCGCTGTCAGGTTCACCGTTGTCTGATTGGCAAGGTGCAGCGGTCAACGCCAGGGGTAGGCTTATGTGATCTGTAATGCGTACAAAAATGTGGGAGCGGGCTTGCTCGCGAATGCGGTGTGCCAGTCACCAGATGTATTGACTGATCCACCGCATTCGCGAGCAAGCCCGCTCCCACATTGGTTTTGTGTGGTGTCAGGGGTATTGCTGCCAGGCAGCGGGGTTCACCAGGTTCTTTGGCCGTTCCCCGGCCAACGCCTGCAGCAGATTATCCACCGCACACTTGGCCATCGCCTCCCGTGTCTCATGGGTCGCCGAGCCGATATGCGGGGTTGCCACCACATTGTTCAGGCGCAGCAACGGTGAGTCGTGACTCAGCGGCTCACGCTCAAACACATCCAACCCCGCCGCGCGAATCGTGCGTTGTTGCAACGCCTGCACCAGCGCCGCTTCGTCCACCACCTTGCCCCGCGAGATGTTGATAAAGATCGTGTCCGGCCCCATCAAGGCGAACTCCTCGGCGCCGATCAGCTTTTCGGTTTCAGCGGTGAGCGGCAATGTCAGGCAGACAAAGTCGGCTTGCTGCAACAGGTCCTGCAAGCTGCGGTACTGCGCGCCAAACCGTGCTTGCACCAGCGGCTTGGGCGAATGGCTGTGATAGAGCACCGGCATGCCAAAGCCGAAGTGCCCGCGCTGGGCCAAGGCTTCGCCGATGCGACCCATGCCGATGATACCCAGGGTCTTGCCGTGCACGTCGCTGCCAAAGTGCGCCGGGCCAATGTTCTTGTGCCATTGGCCGGCGCGCACCATGTCGGCCAGTTCGACCACGCGCCGGGCGGTGGCGAGGATCAGCGCGAAGCCGGTGTCGGCGGTGGTTTCGGTGAGCACATCAGGGGTGTTGCTCAGCAGGATGCCCCGTGCGGTGAGGTAGTCGATGTCGTAGTTGTCGACCCCCACGGACACGCTTGCCACCGCTTCCAGGTGCGGCGCGAGGTCGAGCAGTTGCGCGTCCAGGCGCAGGCTGGCACCGAGCAGACCGTGGGCGGTCGGCAAAGCCTCGCGCAGCTTGGCCAGCCCTGGTTCGTCGAGTGCGTCGATCAGGGTGACCTCGGCCTGTTCATGCAGGCGCGCCATCAGCGCAGCGGAGAGTTTCTTGTACAACACGACAGACTTTTTCATGCGGTCTTTACCTCCAAATCCAGGGTTGGCACCGGCACGCGATCGCTGGCGCCGGGCTTGAGGAAAATCGTCAGCACCACCGACAGCAGCAACGCACCGCTCATCAGCAGGTACGAGGCGCCGGGCGAGCCGGTGCTGCTATTGAGGTAACCCACCAGGTACGAACCGCCGAACGAGCCGAGGGCGCCCATGCTGTTGATCAGCGCCATGGCGCCCCCGGCGACGTTGGCCGGCAGGATCTCCGGAACGATGGCGAAAAACGGCCCATACGGCGCGTACATGCAGGCCCCGGCGATCACCAGCAAGGTGTAGGACCACCAGAAATGTTCGGCGCCGAGCACGTAGGACGCGTAGAACGCGATGGACGCGATCAGCAGCGGCGGCCAGACGAAGCGTTTGCGTTTTTGCAGCTTGTCCGAGCCCCAGGACACCACGAGCATGCCAATCACCGCTGCCAGATAAGGCAGCGCCGACAGCCAGCCGGCCTCGACCATGTCCATCTGCAAACCGGCCTTGAGGATTGACGGTAGCCACAGCACAAAACCGTACACGCCAATGCTCCAGCAAAAGAACTGCAGCGCGAGGATGATCACCTTCGGCGAGCGGAACGCCTCGGCGTAATTCTTCACCGCCTTGATGCCCACCTGTTCGGCGGCGAGGGCGCTTTGCAGGCTGTGTTTTTCGCTGTCGCTCAGCCATTTCGCATCGTTTGGTCGCTCATCGGCCAGGCGCCACCAGATAAAGGCCCACAACACGGCGGGCAGGCCTTCGATGATAAACATCCAGCGCCAGCTGAAATGCTGCACCAGGTAGCCCGACACCACCGACATCCACAGCATGGTCACCGGGTTGCCAAGGATCAGGAAGGTGTTGGCCCGCGAGCGTTCGGCACGGGTGAACCAGTGGCACAGGTACACCAGCATCGCCGGCATCACTGCCGCTTCGACCACGCCGAGGGTGAAGCGGATCACGATCAGCATGTAGGCGTTGGACACCACGCCGGTCAGGGTGGCCAGGCCGCCCCAGAGGATCAGGCTGACAAAAATCAGTTTTTTGACGCTGCGTTTTTGCGCATAGATCGCCCCTGGCACCTGGAAGAAAAAGTAGCCAAGGAAAAACAATGCACCCAGCAGCGAGGACATGCCCGGGGTGATCATCAGGTCTTCGGCCATCCCGGAGGCAGCGGCGAAGCCGTAGTTGGCGCGGTCCAGGTAGGCCAGGCTGTAGGTGATAAAAACGATGGGCATGATGTACCACCAACGGCGGGTGGCGAGTTTCACGGTTTCCATGGGGTTGCTCCTGAGCTTGTTGTAGTTGTGGCAACAGGTTGTGGGTCAAGCAACGGATTTGACGGTTAACTCTTCACGGGTGGGCAAACCCTCCATGTCACCGCGACTCTGTACGGCACGGCTGCCGATCCAGTTGCCGCGCTGCACCGCCTCGGGGAAGCTGAGGTTTTCCAGCAGGGCGCTGATCATGCCGACGGCAAAACCATCGCCGGCGCCGACGGTGTCGACCACCTTGTCCACACGCACTGCGGCCACAAAGCCCTGGTCCATCTGGGTGCGGTAATAGGCGCCGTCCGGGCCTAGCTTGATCGCCACGGCCTCGGCGCCCAGGTCCAGATAAAACGCGGCGATGTCGGCCGGGTCGTCGAAACCGGTCAGCAGGCGGCCTTCGCCCAGGCCCGGCAAGACCCAGTCGGCCAGGCCGGCGAGGGCATTGATTTCACGGATCATCGTCTGCTGGTTGGGCCACAGCGACGGGCGCAGGTTGGGGTCGAACGACACGCTGCGCCCGGCTTTGCGCATCTGTGTCATCAACTCGACGGACAACTCGCGGGTGGCCTCGGACAACGCCGGCGGAATCCCCGTGGCGTGCAAGTGACGGGCGTTGAGCAATGTAGGACTGATCGCCGCCACCGACAGGTGACTGGCGGCCGAACCCTTGCGGAAGTACTCCACCTGAGGATCGGCACCGGCTTCTTCGCGGGACTTGAACTGAAAGCCGGTCGGATGCAGGGGATCGACGGCCACGTGCCGGCAATCCAGCCCTTCGTGTTTCAACGTATCGACCACAAAGCGGCCAAGGCAATCGTTGCCCACCCGACTCAGCCACGCCACCTTGAAACCCAGGCGCGACAGGCCGATGGCGACGTTGCTGTCGGCCCCGGCGATGCGTTTATGAAACTGCGCCACTTGGGCCAGGTCGCCGGTCTGCTCGGCGACAAACATCGCCATGGTTTCGCCAAACGACAGAATATCGATCTCAGACATGGGCGTTCTCCACGCGAGGTTGGCCCAGCAGGGCGAGGGTGGCGACCTGGTGTGCGGTGACCGCGATCAGGTCGTCGCCTTGCAGCGGGAATTCCACCGCCCGGGCAATTCCTTGGGTCATGTGCTTGAGCAGTTGTTCCCACAGTTGCAGGTCGGTGGCGCCGGGTGGCAGGGCCACGAGTTTGCCGTCCGGGCGGCGCGCCACCGCTTTGCAGTGCAGGTAATCCACATGTCGCCCGAGCAGGCGCGCGGCAGTCAGGGCAGATTGGTCCTGCCACTGCCAGTTGCCGATATCGAAGGTCATTTTTACCGGCAGGCCCAGGCGTTCGGCTTCGCTGAAGAAACGTTGCATCGGCTCGATGCGCCCGCCGTGCAGGGTCTGGTCGTTTTCCACCAGCAACTGCACCGGATGGCGGCTGAGCAGGGCGTGCAGGCTTTGCAGGTCGTTGGTGTCGGTGAAGTAGCCGAGCGAGACCTTCAGCCAACGCGCGCCAAACGTCTGGGCACGGTCCAGGGTGGCGGCGAGTTCGGCGTTGGGCTGGGCGCGGCCGGCGACCCACAGTTCCAGAGGCGAAGAGAACACCGCTTCCAAGTCATGCTGCGCGGCGGCCTGGGCCAGTTCGGCGGGGTGTTCGTGGGTCAGCAACTCTTCGCGCCATTCGATGCGCTGGGCACCGGCGGCGGCGAGCAGCTCGACGAAACTCAATTGGCCCTGCTGGCGGACCAGGTCGGCGCCGTAGCTGGAAAGGCTGATGGAAACGGGGTATTTGTGCATTATTGTTTACCTCTGAAACCGGTTTCATTTTTAAGCGAAAATTAGACCTGTGGGAGCTGGCTTGCTAGACCTTCGCCTGTTGCATCGTTATCGCAGGCAAGCCAGCTCCCACAATGGATTGTGTTGAGCCTCGGATAATCAGTTGGGGCAGGAAATCCAGGGTGCGCGTGGGCTCGGTGTCGCCGCGCAGGCGCTTGAGCAGGCACTCGAAGGCGCTGGCGCCGATGGCTTCGGTGGGCTGGGCGAGGGCGGTGATGCCATTCCCTACCAGCGGGTACCAGTCCAGGTCATCCAGAGCGATCAGGCCAACGTCGTCAAACAGGTTGCAGCCCAGGCTCTTGAGTGCACGGGTGCAGGCCAGCGCGGCGACGCCATTGGCACAGAACAGCGCCTTGGGGCCGGATTTGGCGAGAAAGTTTTGCAGGTGCTGTTCCAGTTCGACGTCCAGTTCCAATACCGCACCGGTCAACTGCGGGCGGCCGGCAATCTCGGCCTTGAAGCTGTCCAGGCGCTCCAACCGCGAACTGGTGCCATCGGTGGCTTCGCTCACCAGCAACACATCGCGATAACCCTGGTTTTCCAGATGCTCAACGGCGATGCGCACCGCTGCCGGGTTGTCCAACCCGACCAGGTCGCTGTGCAACGGCGCGACCTTGCGGTCCACCAGCACCAGGGGCATTTCCCGTTGCAGTTCCAGCAATTGGTCAAGGTGATGGCCGAGGGTGTTCACGATCAGCCCTTCGATGTTGTACGAACGCAGCGCGGCCAGGTGTTGGCGCTCTTGCTCGTCATCGCGGTCGGTGTTGCACACCACCAGGCTGTAGCCGTGCTGGCGGCACGCAGTTTCGACGCCGTGCATCACGGCAATGGAATAGGGGTTGCGGATGTCGGCGACGAGCATGCCGATCAGGCGTGTGCGCCCACGTTTGAGGCCACGGGCCATTTGATTGGGGCGGTAGCCAAGTTGCTCGATGGCTTGCTCGATGCGCAGGGCAATGGCATCGGAGAGCAGGGCGCGGTCGTCGCCGATAAAGCGTGACACGCTGGCCTTGGACACGCCGGCGCGCTCGGCCACATCAAGCATGGTTACGCGGCTACGCTGGGCGGCGGAAAATGAAGTCACGGTAGCGCCTTTCTTATTTTGGAGTTCGAGTGGCTCTGAAACCGGTTTCAGAAGACACCAGCCATTGCTTGCAGTCAAGAGGAAATTCGCAGAACACACACTGTGTTCTGCTGGATGAGTCCGACGGACGGCAATTGCACCTGTGAGTTCTGACAGTATCCAAGCATGGGTTCCGGGTGTTCAATCGGCTTCAGGTTAACCGCATTAGCGCATCAAACGTATTGGATGTTGGGTCCACAGGAGGGCGCCATGAGTAAGCCAAAACCCGTCAAATCAAAGCCCATAAAAACCAAGACCGGTAACGTTACTGCTGATTCTGGGGACGTCCTGGCTTTTGATGGGCCCCGGGTGGTTCATGCGCTGTCAGATGGATTAGTGCCTGCGCAGTACTATTTCGCCGATCTTGAGTGCGAAATCGTTATGCCATGGACCTTTCTGCCCGGAGCTGGCGAGACTCAATACGTCGTACCCGTATGGGACGACCACATCGCCCCACCCGTCGACGTGCTACCGGCCTTGGCACTGGATGGCCCGTTGACCCCAGGCGATTTTCCTATTCAATTCGCCATTCCCCAGTCTTTCCTGCTGAACAGTGCGAATGTCGATCTCTACTTCCGGGTCCATCTCGATTCGCCAACATCACCTAATTTCGATACGTCTGAGCCCACATTGCTCAGAATCGACCGGGATGCGCCTGGGGGCCCAGGGCCGCTGCCACCGGCGATATATCCGGTTGATCCGATCACTGACCCTTACTTGGGGGTCACGCCACTGGTGCCCATGCAAATCCCTGGAGGGTATTTCGGGCGTGAGATCGGTGATCAAGTACTGATGTATTTTTCGGACATGAACACGTTGCCGACCGGTGCACCCACCGTGGTATCCGCGCCGCTGGTGAGTGCTACCGGGCAAATATTCGTGGATGTCCCCAATACGGTTTTCCAGAACTTCCCGGGTGCCGATTTTATTTTTTGCTTCTACCGTCTGCGTGATCGCGCCGGCAATCTCAACCCGGATTTTTCCCTGGTGGCGCAAGCTGCGCTGCAGGTGGGGTTGCCCGCTCCGACCTACCTGCGGCCGCGCTTTCCGCAGGCTGATTCCGAACCGATAGCGAATCCGAACAGATATATGACGTGCGCCTGTACACCCAGGATCTGGTTCGGCGTCGAGATTCGTATTGACCCCAATACAGGACCAGGCCCGGGTATCCAGCATGGAGAGTTGGTTGTCATGCACTTTCAAGGTTACCGCCAGGCCCCTGATGTGGATCCACTTCCCGACATCGTCGATACACAAAGCCACGTTTGGGACTCGGTAGCGGACGCCTTGGGTTACTCCTTCTGGATTTTGGATGTTGAGCGTCTGATCCGCCCGCTCCGAGAGCATGCGGGTGGGAAGGCGAGCTACAGGGTTTATAGCGGTGGCGTGCTGCAAGGCCGATCTGGCGCCAGGTTCGCACACTTTGACCGCGTCGTGCCGTCGAAGCCACCCACCCTCTATTGCTGGGTCCACGGTAATGCGCCTGAGCCCTGACCCCGGGTATCCAGTGTGTTTAGCGCTATCGGCGCACCGAGGCGGATTTTACTGCAAGCGTTAAGTGTTTTTGGCTATGCCGCACATGAAGCGGTAGGGAGATGTATTGCCGGGAAATGAGTTCGTCGTCGCTGGATTGGAGCCCGAACGCCACCTGGCAGATAAGTGGTTTTTTTGTAAGAAACCTATGTTGAGCGAACGTGGAGATCATCAAAAATGAGCAGCAATCCGAATGTGCCATTGACCCCCCGGGCAGCCCCAGTTGCTCCCACTATCGTGGGGGCACTTGATGATGCCTCCGGGCTGATTTTGGCCATTAATGCGACGGCCGACCTTACCGTACGATGCAAAACAGGCGACTTTTCAGATTTCGATGATTTTATCGCCGTCGAAATGGCGGACCTTTCGCAACCTGTACTGGTCTGGGTCGCTGTGACAGCGCCAATGCAAATTAGCCCGACCCCTATCCCCATCCCTGACAGGTTCAATATCACCGTCGCCGCGCCACCCGGTGGTTTCAGGCATGGTTTCTATCAGCTACGTAGCGTTCAATACCTCAACCTCGGTGGTGTTCCGGCAGCGACGGGAGAACACTCGGAGCCAGGCTTTTTTACCGTTGACCTGCTTTCGCCGTATTCCGATGCTACCTTTCGTGATCAGCCCAATGCAGTAGCGTGGCCTTCAACGCTTCCTGCAGGTGCCGTGATCGACAATGCGTATTTGGTCATGCATGGCGGGGTGCAGTTTGATATTCCCGATAACACCTTCGTACCGATTCCGGGCAGGTGGGCTGCCGGGGACTTTATTACCTTCTACTGGAGCACGGTGATGTTTCCGCGCCCAGCGGACATCGTCAGCCCTCCCGGCGGGATTCCGATGCTGCAGTCCGGCAATACGTTTTTCCTGCCGGCAGCAATGATTGATATGAGTGGGGACTACTACGCGTTCTACACCATCACGGACCGGGCGGGTAACATCAGTCGCCCTTCGTTCGTCGAAACTCGCCGTGTTGCCTTGATCGCCGATCCGGAACCCGGCACCCCGTTTCTACCGCTGGCGCCTGCGCCCGAGGGCGGTAGTACAGATGACTTGATCAATATTGCAGATTACAAGATGGACCCTGAGGTATGGGTTCGGACCTACAATAATCACTCGCCTCAACTTGATCGGTTGGAGGTGCAGTGGGGTACGGGAAATTTCACCCCACTGGGAATGCCATTCACAACGTTTCCGCAAATATTCAACGGCATGCAGGCGGCCATCAGGGCCGCTTACACCCAGACCACGGTTGGGCCGCAGTCGGTGCCTGTGCGCTATCGGGTTGACCGCAACGGCGCCAGGTTCCCCTCCCTCGACAAAACCGTCCGGCTCGATTTGTCGGTAGGCGGTGCTGTCAACCCTGGGGACCCGGGGTCACCCAACCCCAACCTCAACCAAGCCCACGTATTCGGTGCTGGCTCGACGATTCCGGACGTGTTGCTGGAAGCCCATGCTGATCAACAGGTACGCGTGGACATCGAGCCGTGGACCGTTGCTGTGTTGCCGCATGCGGGGTTGTCGATCATCTTCGTCTGGGAGAATGAGCGGGTCGGACCGTTCCCTGTCAGCGCGACGGCCGATCCGATCTCGTTCTTTATTGACTGGGAAGTCGTCGCCCGTCATGGCAACGACTTGAAGACCATCAAGTATCTGATCCTCGACCCCGACACAACCAACGAAAACGAGTCGCCCCCCACCACGGTCGATGTGCAGGACGCCGTCGTTGTGGAGTTGGCGAAAGCGCAATATAGGGTTGCGACCCCAGGTCGTTGGTTCTGCTCGGACTTGATCACTCGGACGCCCGGGACTCCCCCCGTGCTGTTTGGTGAGATTTATGTGCCAGGCGATGCACGGATGGCCGTCGGCGTGCCACTGACATTGACGTTGAGCCTTACCAATACATTCGCCGGCTTGCCACCTGGGCCTTTCCCGTTAACGATTACGCACCCGAGTCTGAGCCAATCGGACATCGACAACGGGATCACGTTTGAAATTGACTACCGGCCTTACCTGGCTCAGGCCCCGAGGGGCTCGTGCGTGGCGACCTATGAAACGGTCTTGAGCAATGGCGTGACCGGCCATGGTGAGTTGTCTGATATACGTAGCACGCTGGCGAACACTCACTACTTCTGCGATGGGGCCAATTTTCCTTAACCGTGATCAAACCTGAAGAAGAACAGGGGAGCGCAGCGCCCCTGTTCTTTGCGCATTTATTCTTCCCGCCATGAACGCTGTCTGTTCACTCGCCTCAATAAGATAAATCCTACAGAGCTTGGGCTGTTTGATCCGTACTCTCTGCGCCGCACAGGTAAGGCTCCATTCCTTGGGAACGAGCCAAACCGTTTTCATTGGCTCTACCCCCAGAGAGTGATTGACCATGTACGTACCTGCTAACTTTAAGCTCAAGCCCCTGAGCGTGATGATGAAGGCCCCGACCATGACTCTGCTTATGTTTGCAGCTGTTCATGGGGCCGCCCACGCCGATCAACTGATTGGCGAAAAAAAGACCATTGACTCCAGCGAAACGTCCAAAGACTGGCAACTGGATTATAAGTCCGAACTGACCCTTAACGGCGCCACCGCACAGAACATCCTGGTCAATGATTCGGCCTTGATCGTTAACGCCGGCAGCCGAGTGAATGAAATCCGCGCAACGCAGGGCTCGACCGTGAAGCTCACTGGCGCACATGTGGAGTCGAGCGACGCGTCGTTTGGTGCCGTACGCCTGGATGACAGCAACGCAACCATCACCGGCAGTACCCTGATCAGCCATACCAATTTTGGCTTGCAGGCGTTCCAGAGTGTCGGTTCGGCTAAAGGCGGGGTTGCCGATGTATTCAGCAGTGTCATCAAAGGCGCTACTGCCGGTGCACTTGCGCAAGGTAACAGCGAGCTGCATTTCAGCCAAAACACCTGGGTTGAAGGCACGGGTGCCGACAGTGCCGGCGTTCGGCTGGACAGCGGCGCACTCGTGACCGCCCGCCAAAGTACATTGATCGGTGGCAAGAACGGTGTGCTCATGACAAACCAGCTGAACAGCGCCGAATCCGGCAAGCTGGTGCTGGACAACGCTCATGTCGAAGGGCGCACAGGTTCCGCGATTCTTGTAGAAGGCCGGCCAGGTCGTGTTCCGACCGTCGACATCGACGTGCGCAATGGTTCGACCTTGGTCGGTGGCAACGGTACGCTGTTGGAAGTCAAGAGTGGCGCAACCGCCAACATGAATGTCGACAACAGCCGTTTGAATGGCAATGTCATTGTCGAGGATGGCAGCAAAGCGCATTTGAACCTGCAGAACAATGCGGGCCTTACCGGCCAGTTGAAGAATGTCACCAGCCTGAACGTGGGCGACGCCTCTTCCTGGGAGTTGACCGGCGACAGCCAGGTGGGTGCCTTGAGCCTGGCCGGTGGCACGGTGAAGTTTGGTGCCACTGATGCGTTCTATCGGTTGGACCTGGACACTCTGGAAGGCAACGGCACCTTTGTCATGGGCACCGATTTTGCCCGTGGTGTCACCGACTTCCTGAACATCGAGGGCGAGGCTAAAGGCGATCACAGCCTGTTGCTTGCCGCCAGCGGTGCGGAGCCGGTCAACCCTGAAGAAGTTCGCATCGTGCACACCGGTGGTGGCGACGCGCGTTTCTCCCTGGTAGGCGATGTGGTCGACGTCGGCGCCTACTCCTACGGCCTGAAAAAAGAAGGGACCGACTGGTTCCTTGACCCGAACAATCGTGTGATCAGCCCTGGCACGCGCTCGGTAATGGCACTGTTCAATACTGCACCGACCGTGTGGTACGGCGAGGCAACTTCACTGCGTACCCGTATGGGTGAATTGCGCTTCGAACCGGGCCAGTCGGGTCTGTGGATTCGCGGTTATGGCAACAAATACAAAGTGTCCGAGAGCACGGGCGTGGGCTACGACCAGACCCAACAGGGCTTTACCCTGGGTGTCGACATGCCGCTGGCCGATAGCCAATGGTTGGCCGGTGTCATGGCCGGTCACAGCACGTCCGACCTGAACCTCAAGCGCGGTACCTCCGGTAACGTGAAGAGCTACTACCTGGGCGCTTATGCCACCTGGCTGGACGATGAGAGCGGCCTGTATTTCGATGCGGTCGCCAAGGTCAACCGGTTCCACAACGAGTCCAAGGTCGGTTTGAGCGACGGCACCACGTCGAAAGGCAAGTACAACAACACCGGTGCTGGTTTGTCGGCCGAGTTCGGTCGCAACATCAAGTCGGATGACGGCTTCTTTATCGAACCGTATGCCCAGGTGTCGACCGTGGTGATCCAGGGTGCCAATTACAACCTGGACAATGGCCTGAAAGCCAAGGGCGAGCGTACTCGTTCGATCACGGCCAAGGCGGGTGCAACGGTTGGACGTGACATCCAGCTCGACAGTGGCAGCGTGCTCCAGCCCTACCTGCGGGCGGCAATGGTGCACGAGTTTGCCAACAACAATAAGGTGTCGGTGAACAACAATGTGTTCAACAACGACCTGTCTGGGTCGCGTGCCGAGTTCGGAGCGGGTGTGGCGGTGAAGCTGTCGAAGAACCTGCAATTGCATGCTGACCTTGAGCACAGCAGCGGCGGTAAAGTTGAGCAGCCTTGGGGCGCCAATGTGGGGGTTCGTTACACCTGGTAAGTTTCGCCGATGAAAAAAGCCCGTATCGAAAGATACGGGCTTTTTTTTGCCTGTTTACCGGTTCAGGTATGAATGTCGAAGTTGATGATCAAGCTGTGTACGTTTCCGTGCGGGTCGCTATCGGTGGTAACAACAGCGGAGCCTTGGACCTTGATAAGGTGAGGTGAGATTTGCTGAATGTTCAAGGTGCCGAGAACGCCGCGAACGGCATAGCTTTCGGTCGCTGTCTTGACCGAGAGCCAAATTCTGGTGGAGGTGAATTCACTTTCCGCCAACGAGTACGTTGTGCCGGCCGGCGTGTGATCCGCAAACTGAATGTAGATTTCCCGCACTGTATCGCTGCCCTCGGTGTTGCGCCCGGTAATACCCAGAATGCGTTGGGAGGGGTCATTCACAATAGTGATGGTTTGGATGCCGAGGGGATTGCTATTGAGGAACACAGAGAAGGTTCCCTGTGCCTCACGTGCCCGGGGGATCAATACACTCTGTTGGTGGGGGGTCAGCGTTGCAGTTTGCGCAGGCATGATTGCGTCTCCATCTCTGATGAATAGGTCAAAAACGCGGCGGCATGTGCCTGGCTTTGTCGACAACTGCCCTCGAATCAGGCGCCCTACCTTGGTTTCAATTAGACGGGTTTCCTGGAATAAATCTACTGTCAGATCTGACAGTTCAATAGGTCGGCTTTTTATTTCTTTTAGGCTTAAACAAGTGCCCGGCACGGGTGTTTCGCTTAGCCGAAGAGCCCTGCTGCAATGTTGATCGAGAACCCCAGGATCGCTGTATTGAACAGGAACCCGATCAACGACTGCCCCAACACCACCTTGCGCATGCCTCGCGTGGCCACCCCCACATCGGAGGTTTGCACCGCCACGCCGATGGTGAACGAGAAGTACAGGAAGTCCCAGTAATTGGGGGTGGTCAGGCCTTCGGCAAAGCGCAGCGCCGGTTCCTTGCCGTCCCAGGTGTAATACAGGCGCGCGTAATGCACGCTGAAGATCACCCCGATCAGCAGCCACGAGCCCATGACCGTCAACCCGGTAAAGCCATAGTGCAGCAGCCTTGCGGTGGTGGGCAGGTCCTTGCTGCCGATCAGTTCAAAGGTGATGGTCGCCAGGCTGGCGATGGCCGCGATGCACACCATGAACAGCACCAGGCCGGCGTTTTCGTCTTCTATTTCGGCGATGCGTTTGACGTCCGGGGCTTTGGCGCGGACGGTCAGCCACAGCATCAGTATCAGGTAGGTCCAGACGCCGGCGTTCCAGCCGATGAGAATTTTGCTGATCAGACTGTCGGCGGGAACCAGGATACCCACCGCAAGGCCCAGCACGGCGGCGGTGGAGAGGCGAGGGTGGGTGCGGGCGAGAAAGGGCATATGGACTCACAGCTGGCGGCGGGTGAGCAGACTGTACAGGATCGTGAATGCAGCAACTAACCCCCTGTGGGAGCGGGCTTGCTCGCGAAGGCGGTGTGTCAGTCAACTCATTCATTGGCTGACCCACCGCCTTCGCGAGCAAGCCCGCTCCCACACAAGCCCGCTCCCACAAGGGGAACTGCGGTGTTCGTGCTATCGAGGTTTTTTCTTCACCAGTTTCATGACGACCACAAAGAACACCGGCACAAACACCACCGCCAGCGTCGCCGTGATCATCCCGCCAATCACCCCCGTACCAATCGCCTGCTGGCTCGCGGAGCTGGCCCCGGTGGCAATCGCCAGCGGCACCACGCCAAGGATGAACGCCAGCGAGGTCATGATGATCGGCCGCAAACGCAGGCGCGCGGCCTTCAATGTCGCGCTGATCAAGTCTTCACCTTGGTCGTACAAGTCCTTGGCAAACTCGATGATCAAAATCGCATTCTTCGCCGACAGGCCGATGATGGTGATCAAGCCCACTTTGAAAAACACGTCGTTGGGCATGCCGCGCAAGGTCACTGCCAACACCGCGCCAAGCACGCCCAGCGGCACCACCAGCAGCACCGACGTTGGAATCGACCAGCTTTCATACAGCGCCGCCAGGCACAGGAACACGATCAACAACGACAGGCCCAGCAGCAACGGCGCCTGGGCACCGGACAAGCGTTCCTGCAACGACAGCCCGGTCCATTCCTGACCCAGGCCAGCGGGCAACTGGCTGACCAGACGCTGGATTTCATCCATCGCCTCGCCCGTGCTGTGCCCTGGCGCTGCTTCACCGCTGATCGCAATTGCCGGGTAGCCGTTATACCGCGTCAACTGCGCCGGGCCCTGGGTCCACTTGGCTTCGACAAACGCCGACAGCGGCACCATCTTCCCGGCGTTGTTGCGTACGTTGATCTTCATCACGTCCGCCACCTGGCTGCGTTGGTCGCCTTCGGCCTGCACCACCACGCGCTGCATGCGGCCCTGGTTGGGGAAGTCGTTGATATAGGCCGAGCCGATGGCCGACGACAGCACATTGCCCACATCCGCGAAGGACACGCCCAGCGCATTCGCTTGCTTGCGGTCCACCACCAACTGCACCTGCGGCGCTTCGGCCAGGGCACTTTCACGCACGTTGGCGAGGATCGGGCTTTTCGCGGCGGCCGCGAGCAACTCGGTGCGCGCCGCCATCAGTCCCGCATGACCGACGCCACCCCGGTCCTGCAAGCGGAATTCAAACCCGCTCGACGTGCCCAGACCATCCACCGGCGGCGGCAGGATCGCGTAGGCAATCGCATCCTTGAGCTCGCTGAAAGCGGCGTTGGCGCGGTCGGCAATCGCCAGGGCCGAATCATCGCCGCCACGCTGCGACCAATCCTTGAGCGTGGTAAACGCCAGCGCCGCGTTCTGCCCCGAGCCGGAGAAACTGAAGCCCATGATCATGGTGGTATCGCCCACCCCGGGCTCCCCGGCGTTATGCGCCTCGATCTGCTCGGCGACCTGCACCGTGCGGTTCTTGCTCGCGCCGGGCGGCAGTTGGATGTCGGTGATGGTGTAGCCCTGGTCTTCCACCGGCAGGAACGAGGAGGGCAGGCGCATGAACATCAGCCCCAGGCCCACCAGCAGCACGGCATAGATCAACAGGTAGCGGCCGCTGCGTTTGAGGGCATAGGCCACCCAGCCTTCGTAGCGGTCGGTGAGCTGTTCAAAACGGCGGTTGAACCAACCGAAGAACCCGCCCTTGGCGTGGTGTTCATCCTTGGCAATCGGTTTGAGCAAGGTGGCGCACAGCGCTGGCGTCAAGGTCAGGGCGAGGAACGCCGAGAACAGGATCGAGGTGGCCATCGACAGCGAGAACTGCTGATAGATCACCCCCACCGAACCGGCCATGAACGCCATCGGCAGGAACACTGCCACCAGCACCAGGGTGATGCCGACAATGGCCCCGGTGATCTGGCCCATGGCTTTACGCGTGGCTTCCTTGGGCGACAGGCCTTCGGTGACCATGATCCGCTCGACGTTCTCCACCACCACGATTGCATCGTCCACCAGGATGCCGATCGCTAGCACCATGCCAAACATGGTCAGCACGTTGATCGAGAACCCCAGCAGCAACATGGTGGCAAAGGTACCCATCAACGCAATCGGCACCACCAGCGTGGGGATCAGCGTGTAGCGCACGTTCTGCAGGAACAGGAACATCACCGCGAACACCAGCGCCATGGCCTCGAGCAAGGTGTAGACCACCTTGGTGATCGAGACTTTGACGAACGGCGAGGTGTCGTACGGAATCTTGTACTCCACGTTCGCCGGGAAGTAGCGCGACAGCTCATCCATCTTTGCCCGCACCAGGGTCGCGGTGTTCAACGCGTTGGCGCCCGGCGCCAGTTGCACGCTGACGGCGGTGGACGGCTTGCCGTTCAGGCGCGTGGAGAACTGGTATTCCTGGCTGCCGATTTCCACCCGTGCCACATCGCCGATGCGCACGGTAGAGCCGTCGGGGTTGGCCTTGAGCACGATGTCGGCGAACTCCGCCGGCGTGGACAGCTGGCCCTTGACCAGGATCGCAGCCGTGATTTCCTGGGTGTTTGTTCCCGGCAGATCGCCGATGCTGCCCGCTGAAACCTGGGCGTTCTGCGCGCTGATCGCCGCATTCACATCGGCGGGCGTGAGGTTGAAACCGATCAGCTTCTGCGGGTCGACCCAGATGCGCATCGCGCGTTCGGCGCCGTACAGCTGGGCCTTGCCCACACCGTCCAGGCGCTTGAGCTCGTTCATCACGTTGCGCGCCAGGTAATCGCTGAGCGCCACGTCATCAAGCTTGCCGTCGTTAGACGTGAGGGTCACCAACAGCAGGAAGCCAGCGGAAACTTTCTCCACCTGCAAACCCTGCTGGGTCACGGCTTGCGGCAAGCGCGGCTCTACCGCTTTGAGGCGGTTTTGCACATCGACCTGGGCCATTTCCGGGTTGGTGCCCGGCTGGAAGGTGGCGGTGATAGTGGCCGAACCGAGGCTGCTCTGGGACTCGAAATACAGCAGGTGATCGGCGCCGTTGAGCTCCTGCTCGATCAAGCTGACCACGCTTTGATCCAGGGTCTGCGCCGAGGCGCCGGGGTACACCGCGTAGATTTCCACCTTGGGCGGCGCGACGTTGGGGTACTGCGCCACCGGCAACTGCGGGATCGCCAGCAAACCGGCGAGCAGGATGAACAGGGCGACCACCCAGGCGAAGATCGGGCGGTCAATAAAGAACTGCGGCATGTCGGATTATTCCTTTGCGAGCTGGCCGGAGGTTGGGCTGTCGTCCACCTCGACTTTTTCCCCGGGGCGGGCGTGTTGCAGGCCTTCGACGATGATGCGGTCACCGGGCTTGAGGCCGTGGCTGACCACCCAGCGATCGTTGATCACCGCACCCAGCTCCACAGGTTGCTGGCTGACGGTCTGCTCGGCGTCCAATAGCAACACCATGGGGATGCCCGCGCTGTCACGGGTGATGGCGCGTTGCGGAACGCTGATGCCTTGGCTGTCGACGGCCTGCTCCAGGCGCACCCGCACAAAGCTGCCGGGCAACAGGTCGAGGTCCGGGTTGGGGAACTCGCTGCGCAGGATGATCTGGCCGGTGCCGGGGTCGACACTGATCTCGGCGAACAGCAACTTGCCTGGCAACGGGTAAAGGCTGCCATCGTCCTGGACCAGCGTGGCCTTGGCCTGGTCCTGGCCAACCTGCTTCAAGCTACCGGCACGGAAGGCGCGGCGTAGATCATTCAGCTCACGGGTGGATTGGGTCAGGTCGGCGTGGATCGGGTCCAACTGCTGGATGATCGCCAGCGGCGTGGCTTCGTTCTGGCCCACCAGGGCGCCTTCGGTGACCAGCGCCCGGCCGATACGCCCGGAAATCGGCGCGGTCACGGTGGCGTAGCCCAGGTTCAACCTGGCGCGCTCGACGGCGGCCTTGTTGGCGGCGACTTCGGCGTTGGTCTGGCGCACGGCGGCGCGGGCGTTGTCGTAGTCCTGGCCGCTGATGGCGTTGCCTTCCACCAATTGGCTGTAGCGCTGCTCCTGCAGGCGCGCCTTGAAGGCGTCTGCCTCGGCCTTGCTCAAGTTGGCCAGGGCACTGTCGAGGTCGGCCTTGAACGGCGCGGGGTCGATGCGAAACAGCACGTCGCCCTGTTTGACGTCATGGCCCTCCTTGAACACCCGCTGCATCACCACGCCGGCGACCCGTGCGCGCACTTCAGCGATGCGCGGCGCGGCAATGCGCCCGCTCAGCTCGCTGCTGATCGACAGGGGCTTGGCTTCCAGGGTTTCGATGCGCACTTTGGCCAGGGGCATTTGCGGCGTTTCGGCGCCAGAGTCGCCACACGCGCTCAGGGCCAGGGTGAGGGCCAGCAGGCAAAATGGCGCAAACAGATTCTTCGACATGCTCTTATCCCAATAATGAGAGGTGCATCCTAAGGTCACGGGTGGGGGAGTGCTGTGAAGCTATGTAGGGGGTGTGTGAAGAAATGTAAGGTGCCGCCCATAGTCGGCAGAGGACGTATATCCTTGCACAATCCTGCAAACACCAAAGATCGAATAATGTGGGAGCGGGCTTGCTCGCGAATGCGGTGGGTCAGTCACCTGATGCGTTGGCTGGCCCACCGCATTCGCGAGCAAGCCCGCTCCCACATTGGATTTGTGTATGACTTTTAACCGTATCTACTGGAAACACCATGCCCAACATCCTCCTGGTGGAAGACGACGCCGCACTTTCCGAGCTGATTGCCAGCTACCTGGAACGCAATGGCTACCACGTCAGTGTGCTCAGCCGTGGCGATCATGTCCGTGAACGCGCACGCCTGAACCCGCCGGACCTGGTGATCCTCGACCTGATGCTGCCCGGCCTCGACGGCCTGCAAGTGTGCCGCCTGCTGCGCGCCGACTCGGCGGGCCTGCCGATCCTGATGCTGACCGCCCGCGACGACAGCCACGATCAGGTGCTGGGCCTGGAAATGGGCGCCGACGACTACGTCACCAAACCCTGCGAACCTCGCGTGCTGCTGGCCCGTGTGCGCACCTTGCTGCGCCGCAGCAGCCTGTCCGAGCCGCAGGTGGCCAACGACCAGATCATCATGGGCAACCTGTGCATCGATCTGTCGGAGCGCACCGTGACCTGGCGCGAACAGGTGGTGGAGCTGTCCAGCGGCGAATACAACCTGCTGGTGGTGCTGGCCCGGCATGCCGGTGAAGTGCTCAGCCGCGACCAGATCCTGCAACGCCTGCGCGGCATCGAGTTCAACGGCACCGACCGCTCGGTGGACGTGGCGATCTCCAAGCTGCGCCGCAAGTTCGACGACCACGCCGGCGAAGCGCGCAAGATCAAGACGGTGTGGGGCAAGGGCTACCTGTTCAGCCGTTCCGAGTGGGAATGCTAAGCGATGTTTCGTGTACTCCTCAGGCTGTACCTGATCATCATCGTCACCTACAGCGCAGCGACGTTCCTGATTCCCAAGCTGGTGATCCAACTGTTCGAACACCGCTACATGGACTACAACGTCGAGCAGTCGCGGGGCATGCAGAAGCTGATCGTCAAGCAATACCTGCGCGCGCCGGTGGAGCGCTGGTCCCAGGTCACTGAACACCTCAACGCCGATTTCGCGCCGCTCAAAGTGCAATTGCTGTTGCGCCAGGACGCCAGCTACACACCAGAAGAAGAGCAACAACTGGCGGCCGGCAAACCGGTGATCCGCCTGGGCGAATGGGGTTGGATGGAGGACATCAGTTCGCCGATCAACCAACAGTTTGTGGTCAAGCTGACCATCCCGCCCGACCCACTGGACATGAACCTGCTGTATTGGTCGATGAACGTGCTGATCGGCGCCGCGCTGCTGGCGTGCCTGCTGGTCTGGCTGCGCCCGCACTGGCGAGACCTGGAGCGCCTGAAAAGCACTGCCGCACAACTGGGGCGGGGCAATTTGGCGGAGCGTACGCGGATTCCATCCAGCTCCAACATCGGCAGCCTCGCGGCGGTGTTCGACACCATGGCCGATGACATCGAGCACCTGCTCAACCAGCAGCGCGATTTGCTCAACGCCGTCTCCCATGAACTGCGCACACCGCTCACGCGCCTGGATTTCGGCCTGGCCCTGGCGCTGTCCGATGACTTGCCCGAGGCCAGCCGCGCACGCCTGCAAAGCCTGGTGGCGCATATCCGCGAGCTGGATGAACTGGTGCTGGAACTGCTTTCCTACAGCCGCCTGCAAAACCCGGCGCAGTTGCCGGAGCGGGTCGACGTGGTGCTCGATGAGTTTATCGACAGCGTGCTCGGCAGCGTCGATGACGAACTGGAGAACCCCGACATCGTCATCGATGTGGCCCTGGACTGCGCCGTCGAACGCTTCAACCTCGACCCGCGTCTCACCGCCCGCGTGCTGCAAAACCTGCTGCGCAATGCCACGCGCTACTGCGATGGACGCATTCAAGTGGGGGTCAAGGTCGGGGCCGACGGCTGCGAGATCTGGGTCGACGACGATGGCATCGGCATCCCACTGGACCAGCGTGATCGTATCTTCGAGCCGTTCTACCGCCTCGACCGCAGCCGCGACCGCGCCACCGGCGGTTTCGGCCTGGGGTTGGCGATCAGCCGACGCGCCATGCAGGCCCAGGGCGGTACGTTGATCGCCCAGGCCTCGCCGCTGGGCGGTGCGCGCTTTCGCCTGTGGTTGCCCAGCGTGCCTTGACCCCACGATCCCCCAAGTTGTAGTGAGCGGGCTTGCCCCGCGCTGGGGGGCGAAGCCGCCCCAAACGGGACGCCGCGGTGTGTCTGAAAGACCGAGGTGCCTGGATTCAGGGCGGCTTCGCCACCCAGCGCGGGGCAAGCCCGCTCACTACAAAGCGTTGCAGGGCGGTTGGATGCGGGGGGTAAAGCGCAAAATGATCTAAAGTCAGATCATATTGATATAAGTGGTTATAAGAAAAATCGCTATCCTGCGGCCAGAAATTTATATGGCCGCAGGTAGCTGTAATGGATGTGGGTAATTTTGGTTTCGTCGTTGCCGGCCTGATCGTGGGTTTTATCGTGGGCATGACCGGTGTGGGCGGGGGCTCGTTGATGACCCCGATCCTGTTGTGGTTCGGCATCAACCCGGCCACCGCCGTGGGCACCGACCTGTTGTACGCGGCAATCACCAAGTCCGGTGGCGTGCTGGTGCATGGCAAGAACAAGAACATCGACTGGACCATCACCGGCTGGCTGACCCTGGGCAGCGTGCCCGCGGTGTTGCTGACCCTGTGGTTCCTCGCCAGCCTGCACACCGACCCCAGTTCGATGAACGCGGTGATCAAGCAGGCCCTCGGCGTGGTGCTGTTGCTGACCGCCCTGGCGATCCTGTTCAAGAGGCAGCTGTTGGCCTTCGCCCAGCGCCATGCCGGCGACAGCTACCACATGAGCCCGCGCAACCTGAACCTGTTGACGGTGGTTACCGGGGCTATCCTGGGCACCATGGTCGCACTGACGTCCATCGGCGCTGGCGCCCTCGGCACCGTGGCGCTGTTTATCCTCTATCCGTTCCTTGCCACGCGGCGCCTGGTCGGCACCGAGATCGCCCACGCCGTGCCGCTGACGCTGGTCGCGGGCCTGGGCCACGCCAGCATGGGCAACATGGATTGGCAGTTGCTGGGCTTCCTGTTGATGGGGTCGCTGCCGGGGATTTACGTCGGCAGCCATATGACCGGCAAACTCCCGGACGGCGTACTGCGCCCGTGCCTGGCGGTGATGCTGATGGCCATCGGCTACAAACTCGCCTTCTAAGACCGCTCCCACAGGTTTCACCGAGGCTGGCCTCAGGCTCTCGCCGGCCCGTTGCCGATCTGCCACACAAACGGCGGCTCAGTTCCATTGATCTGCCAATCCCCGACAATCCGCGCCTTGTAGATCACCGGATTGTGCGACGACACTGTGCGCGCATTGCGCCAATGCCGATCCAGGGCCTTGCCCTGGCGGACATCCGATGCCCCCAGTGCATTGAATAATTGGCTGGTGGCGCGCTGGATCAAGTCCGACACCACCACCTGCGCGGTCGCCGATTCAATCTCGGCCGCCACATTGGCTTCGCGCTCCACCGCAGCATCCCCGCCAAACCGCGCCACATAGGCCCGTTGTGCCGGTAGCGTGGCCTTCAAGGCGCTGGCCTCGGCGGCGTAGACCAGTGCCGCGACTTCGCCCACCACTTGTTGGATCTGCGCATCCCCGCTGACATGGGGCGCGTTGCCATGGCTGTAGATGCGCTTGCGGCTGCGCACCTGCTCGGCCACGTCAACCAGCGCGGCACGGCCGATCCCGGCCAGGCTGGCTAAGAGCACAAGCTGATAGAACGCGGTCTGGTATTTGAAGCGCGTGGCAAAGTCGATGACGTTTTCAGCCTCTACCACCGCGTCGGTAAACCGCGAGGTGCCGCTGCCGGTGGTGCGCTGGCCAAAGCCGTCCCAGTCATCGCTGTGCTCCACACCGGGCTGGCGTGCGCGGGTGGCGGCGATCACATCGCCACCTGTGTCGCTGCGCTGGGCATACACGTCGATCCAGTCGGCGAAAATGCTGCCGGTGCTGTAGAACTTTTCACCGTTGAGTTTCCACTGGTCGCCGTCAGGGCTGACCTGGGTCACCACATCACCAATGGCGACGTTACCGATTTCGGTCCAGGCGCAGCCAACGATGTCGCCGTCGACAAAACGCTTGAACCATAGGTCGCGACCGGCACTCGGCGGCGCGTTGAGGCGGTCTTCGGCAAATGCGAAGTGCCCGCGCAGGGCCTGGGGCACGTTGGAATCGGCGGCGGCCAGTTCGATCAACAGTTCAAACAGCTGCGGCAGGGACGCGCCGCCGCCGCCGTATTCCACTGGCACGCGTACTGCGCCGAAACCCGCCTCCTTGAGCCATTGGATCGGCTCATGGGGCAGGGTGCGGGCCTGTTCGCGCTGCACGGCGCCTGCGGCGATACGCGCGAAGATCGGCCGGAAGCGGGCGGCCAGCGTGGGGTAATCGACGCCGGTGGACAGCGGGTTGATGACGTGGTGTTCGGTCATGGCAAGGGTTCCTGGGCTGTGATCAATGCAAGGGCGATTGCACAGTCCGTGCCGGGTGCGCGGGCCCGTGTTTGCGGGGGCAAGGCCGCCGTGACTGTTGCCCTGGCAACAGCGAATCGACAAACCGGCGTAATCCAGTGCAGTGACGGTTTTGCCCGCCAAGCGCCGCAACCCCCTTGCCACGGGCGTTTGCCCTGGCTGGCACGCTTGCTGCTCAAGCCTTGGGTACATCCCATTTGTACGAGGTAGTGTTCGATGAGTCAGAAGCCTGTGAAATTTGCCTACTGGGTGCCCAACGTCAGTGGCGGGTTGGTGGTCAGCAAGATCGAGCAACGTACCCACTGGGGCATCGACTACAACCGCAAACTGGCGCAGCTGGCGGAAGCGGCCGGCTTTGAATATGGCTTGACCCAGATCCGCTTTACCGCCGGCTACGGTGCCGAGAACCAGCATGAATCCGTGGCGTTCAGCCATGCGCTGCTGGCCGCGACCACCACCCTCAAAGTGATCGCCGCGATCCTGCCCGGCCCGTGGCAACCGGCGTTGGCGGCCAAGCAACTGGCGACCATCGACCAGCTCACCAATGGCCGTATCGCGGTCAATATCGTCAGCGGCTGGTTCAAGGGCGAGTTCCAGGCTATTGGCGAACACTGGCTGGAGCACGATGAGCGTTATCGCCGCTCCGAAGAATTTATCCGCGCGCTCAAAGGCATCTGGACCGAGGACGATTTCACCTTTAAAGGCGATTTCTACCGTTTCAACAACTACACGCTCAAACCAAAGCCATTGGGCCTGCCGGAAGTGTTCCAGGGCGGCAGCTCACGGGCTGCGCGGGACATGGCGGCGCGGGTGTCGGACTGGTATTTCACCAACGGCAACACCCCGCAAGGCATCAAGGCTCAGGTCGATGACATCCGCGCCAAGGCGGCGGCGAATAACCATTCGGTCAAAATCGGCGTGAACGCCTTTGTGATCGCCCGCGACACCGAAGAAGAAGCCCGCGCCGTGCTCGCCGAGATCATCGACAAGGCCGACCCGGAAGCGGTGAATGCCTTTGGCGACGGGGCCAGGCAGGCGGGCAAGGCGTCGCCGGAAGGCGAGGGCAATTGGGCCAAGTCCAGCTTTGAGGACCTGGTGCAGTACAACGACGGCTTCAAGACAAACCTGATCGGCACCCCGCAGCAGATTGCCGAACGCATCGTCGCGCTCAAGGCCGTGGGGGTGGATTTGGTGCTCGCCGGGTTCCTGCACTTCCAGGAAGAGGTCGAATACTTCGGCAAGCGCGTGTTGCCGCTGGTGCGGGAGCTGGAAGCCAACGCCGCGATCAATGTAGTGAGCGAGCTTGCAGTGTAAGGACTTCGAAGCCGTCCGCCGTTACGGCCACGGTGTGTTCCCATTGCGCCGACAGGCTGTTGTCCTTGGTCACCACCGTCCAGCCATCCTTGAGGCTGCGTGTCTTGGCGCCGCCCTGGTTGAGCATCGGCTCCACGGTAAACACCATGCCTTCGCGCAGTTCCAGCCCGGTGCCGGGGCGGCCGAAGTGCAGAACCTGCGGTTCTTCATGCATCTGCCGGCCGATGCCGTGCCCGCAATATTCGCGCACCACGCTGTAGCCATTGGCCTGGGCGTGGCTCTGGATCGCGTGGCCGATGTCGCCCAGGCGCGCGCCAGGCTTGACCTGGCGGATGCCGGCCCACATCGCTTCGAAGGTCTGCTCGACCAGGCGCCGGGCCTTGGGGGCGACGCTGCCAATCATGTACATCTTGCTGGAATCGGCGATGTAGCCGCCTTTTTCCAGGGTGATGTCGATATTGATGATGTCGCCGTCCTTCAACACGGCTTTGGCGCTGGGCATGCCGTGGCACACCACTTCGTTGATCGAGGTGTTGATCGAGAACGGATAGTCGTATTGACCGAGGCTGGCCGGGCGGGCCTGCAGGTCGTTGCGGATGAAGGCTTCGACGGCGGCGTCCAGCTCCAGGGTGGAGCGGCCAGCGGCGACAAAACCGTCGAGCATGTCGAACACTTGCGCCAGCAGGCGCCCGGATTCACGCATCACGGCCAGTTGTGCGGCGGTCTTGATCATCAATTGCGCCCCCGGATCAGGTCGGGTTTATCCAGCAGCAGCTTGTTGATCAGCGCGTTGTAGGGCAGGTCGGGATTGAGTTCGGCGAGCAGGCCGATCTTGATCCAGAACTCGGCCTGGGCGTTGATGGAGCGATCCATCGCGGCGCTGGCCACGCGCAGTTGTTCGTGCAGTTGGTCGGTGATCTTGACGATGCCCATGGGGTTCACTGTGATTGAGTAATGTACAAAGCGTATACGTTTCGTATATTGCGAGTAAACCTTTTGTTGACTCATCCGGCGTCGGGCGGTTAATTTCATCGCATGACCTATCAAGCCTTCCGTACCCAGCCGAGCATGATTATTACCGCCATTCCTCATTTGGCGGGATAGCGCACGGCTGTACCCAAACCCGCCCTAGAGGCGGGTTTTGTTTATCCGTCTCCAGGGCCTTCGACACAACGCCAGGAGACACCCATGAGCACCTTGCTTGAGCACTACGTGAAAAAGATCCTCGCCGCCCCGGTGTACGACCTGGCGGTGCGCACGCCCCTGCAAGTAGCGCCGGCCTTGTCGGCGTTGCTCGGCAATACCCTGCTGCTCAAGCGCGAAGACCTGCAGCCGACGTTTTCCTTCAAGATCCGCGGCGCCTACAACAAGCTGGTGCAGCTCAGTGACGAGCAAAAGGCCCGGGGCGTGGTGACTGCGTCGGCGGGCAACCATGCCCAGGGCGTGGCCCTGGCGGCGCGAGAGTTGGGGATTGCGGCGCGTATCGTGATGCCGGCCACCACGCCGGAACTGAAGGTGCTCGGCGTACGCTCCCGGGGGGCCGAAGCGGTGCTGCACGGCACGAGTTTCCCGTTGGCCCTGGCCCATGCGTTGCAACTGGCCGAAGCGTCGGGGTGCACCTTTGTTTCGCCGTTCGATGATCCGGATGTGATTGCCGGCCAGGGCACGGTCGCCATGGAAATCCTGCGCCAGCAGCAAGGTCCGTTGGACGCGATCTTCGTGCCGGTGGGCGGTGGCGGGCTGATCGCCGGGATTGCGGCCTACGTCAAATACCTGCGCCCCGAGGTGCGCATCATCGGTGTTGAGCCCGAAGGTTCCAGTTGCCTGCTGGCGGCCCTGCGCGCGGGGGAGCGGGTGGTGTTGCCCGGTGTCGACGGTTTTGCCGACGGCACGGCGGTGGCGCAGGTCGGCGCCTACGGTTTTGAAGTCTGCCGGGACTGGGTGGACGAGGTCATCACCGTCAGCAATGACCAACTGTGCAGCGCCATCAAGCTGATCTACGACGACACGCGCTCGATCACCGAACCCTCGGGGGCATTGGCCGTGGCAGGCATTTGCCAGTACGTCGCGCGCAGCGGCGTCCGTGGGCAGACCTTGGTGGCGGTGAATTCCGGGGCGAATATCAACTTCGATAGTTTGCGACATGTTGCAGAAAGAGTGGCTGCGCAAGCTGTGGCTTAGATTGGGGCGCCGGGTTAAACGTTTAATTGCGGCGGTTCGACGATGTTTTAAACGGCACCGTCCAACTTATATAACCGTGCTGCGCGCTTATGAGGAAAGGTTACAACGAGGTCGGATTTTGCCGAGTAGGCTTATTGACTGTAAACGTCTGCCAGGGTCGGCAAGACGCGGCAGGCCAGTGCCTGCCGGACTCACAACAATCGATTGGCAGTCTCATGAAAGGAGAGGTTGACCATGCTTTCGGAATTGGAACTTCGCAGCATCATTGAAACGAGTTTCCTGCCCAAACGGTGCGAATGCACCAAAGCCGAAGATGCTTCGCTGACGATCAAGGTCTATGACGACCGCGACCGTGACCGGGTGGATTTGGAAGTCAAAGGCATCAACGCCGACAAGCTCGACAGCAGTCGCGCCATTTGCAACCTGATCACCGGGTTGCGCGAAGACCTCAAGCACAGCCACGCACCCACCCTGCAACGGGTGGCAGCGCGCGGCTACTGATCAGGCTGTGGTTTGAGGGTGAATCACCGAGGATCTATGGGCCTGGATAAACGCCAGGCCCAGCACGACTTCTGTCACCACTGCCAGCAGGATACCCGGGCCGGCATTGCCATTGATCCACTCACTCAGGCCCAACGCGGCCAGCACAAAGCACCCGCAGATAAAACCGGTGGTGATGGCGCGGCGTGTGTTGGACGCAGGTGCGTGACGGACGCGGTAAAACATGATGCCAAGGGCCAGGAACAGCGCGGCGTTACGCCGGCAGACCAGCCCCGTGGCACTTGAATACTCGACGTTCCACAACCACAGCAGCCAGTCGGCGCGCAGGCCCCACGTCAATGCGAGGGCGAAGCAGAGCAGGGCGGTAAACAGGGCGAGCGTATGAAAGCGCAGCGGCATGATGAGTCCTTTCGGCCGTGGGGTCAGCGCGCAAGGATAACCTGTCGGCACAGCTAACGCCGCCCTTTGTCAGCACGCTGTTCAATTCTGGGACATGCAGGCATCGGAGAGTTTTTTGTAGCTCACATATTGCTCTGTGCCGGCCTTGTCCAGGAACTTGATGTTGGCCTTGATCACCTTGCATTCGCTGGTCTGCGGTTCGTTCATCGAAATGACTTTCTGCACATCCATGGGCATGCCGTAGCGATACGGCACGGGTTCGGCATCGGCGTGTGCCACGCCCGAAACGGCGGCCAGCGTGAGGCTAAGGGCGATCAGCAGGGATTGGCTTTTCATGACAGTTCTCCAACAGCAGTTCATTGGCCCATCGAGCTGATGGGCGGACGAACTCACTGTTGGCCCCCGGCATTAACCATGGATTAATGCCGGAGGTTGCTGACAAAAGCTTCATGTTTAAAAAGCGATTACCTACATGATCGCCGATTTTGTCCGACATCTTCGTGGCATTTAGCCCAGTTGATGACGGTAGGGCAGGTCCGGACCGGTCTTGGTGCAGGTCATCGCCGCAGCCCGGATGGCAAAGCCCAGCATGCTATCGATCTGCTCACGGGACAGCTGTTGCAGGCCCTCTACCGAGTCCATCCCATGCTCGGTCAGCCAGGTGATCAGCGCCGCCTGGAAAGTATCCCCGGCACCGACGGTGTCGGCCATCACCACCTTGACCGCAGGGGCGGACCAATGGCCGTGCTGGCGGCTGAACACGCTGGCGCCGTCGCCACCGCGGGTCAGGAATACCAGTTGGCAACGGTGTTGCAGCCAGCCTTGCAGGACGCTCTCCGGCGACTGGTCTGGGTAAAGCAGGTGCAGGTCTTCGTCGCTGACCTTGATCAGGTCCGCATGCTGCACCAGCTCGGCGATGCGGGCGCGCCACAGCTGGATGTCCGGCTGCGGGTTGAGGCGTACGTTGGGGTCGAGGCTGATCAGGCGCTTGCCGCTTTCACGTCGGACCAGGCTGAGCAAGGTGTCGCCAACCGGCTGCACCACCAGGGAGTAGGAACCGATATGCAGGCCACGGATGTCAGCGCCGAGTGGCGGCAGATGGTGGGCCTCCAGCAGGCGGTCGGCGCAGCCCTCGCCACGGAAGTTGTACTGCGGCGAACCATCGGTGCCCACCGCGACCATCGACAACGTGGTCGGCGCGGCAAACTGCACCAGGAACTGCTCGCTCACACCTTCATCCCTGAGCACTTGCACCAGGCGCCTGCCGAGGAAGTCGCTCGACACGCCGCCCAACAATCCCGACTCGACCCCCAGCCGACGCAAACCCACCGCCACGTTGAACGGTGAACCGCCGGCAATCGCCTTGTAATTGACCTTGGACGCCTGCCCACTGGCATCTTCCTCGCTGAAAAAATCGAACAGCGCTTCACCACACACCAGATACATAGTCATTCGCTCTTAAAGGGTTGCCACGAGCTGCTGGTAGCGCTCGTAAGCCTGTTGATAGGCGCTCACATTGGCCGCTACCGGCACGGTACGGCTGGCCGGGTCGATACTTACGCATCTGTCGCACAGGCTGGCCAGGGATTCGCCGGACTGGCACCAGGCCGCCTGGATCGCCGCGCCCAGGGCGGCGGCTTCGCTTTGTTCGGTACAGATCACCTCGGTGTGCATGATGTCGGCGACCATCTGCCGCCACAACGGGCTTTTCGAACCACCGCCGATCAAGCGGATGCTCTGGCTTTGCAGGCCGGTCTGGCGCAGCAGGTCGAGGCCGTAGCGCAAGCCGAACGTGGTGCCCTCGACCACCGCGCGGCACAGGTTGGCGCGGCTCAGGTTACTCATGGTCAAGCCGTGCAGGCTGCCGCTGGCGTGGGGCAGGGCGGGCACGCGCTCGCCGTTGAGGAACGGCAGCATGCTCACGCCATCGGCACCAATCGGTGCCTCGGCTACCCGTGCGTTGAAGGCGGCGAGGTCAAGCTCGAACAGTTCGCGGATCGCCCCGGTGGCATTGGTCAGGTTCATCGTGCAGATCAGCGGCAGCCAGCCGCCGCTGGAGGAGCAGAAGGTCGCGACCGAGGCCTGGGGGCTTACGTTGGGCTGATCGGCAAAGGCGTAGACCGTGCCCGAAGAACCGAGACTCATGGTGATTACGCCAGGGGCGATATTGCCGGTGCCGATGGCGCCCATCATGTTGTCGCCGCCGCCGCTGGACACGATGGCGCCGGGGTTGATACCCAGGCGTTCGGCGATGTGCGGCAGGATCGTACCGACGCTCTGGTCGGCCTCGATCAGTTGCGGCAACGCGTTGACCAGGCGCCCGCTGGGGTCGATATGCTGCAGCAGCGCCACATCCCATGCGCGGCTGCGCACGTTGAAATAACCGGTGCCCGATGCATCGCCGTATTCCGCGACGGCGCGCCCGGTGAGCCAGTAGTTGAGGTAGTCGTGGGGCAGCAGGATGTGGGCGATGCGTGCGAACAGGTCGGGGTGTTGCTCGCGGGTCCAGAGCAGTTTGGACACGGTGTAGCCCGGCGCGATCGCCACGCCGAGCCGTTCCAGCGAGCCGCTTTCGCCGCCCAGGTGCTGCAACAGGCGGTCGTTTTGCGCGCTGGTTTCGGTGTCGCACCACAGCTTGGCCGGGCGCAGGACCTGGCCCTGCTCATCGAGCAACACCAGGCCGTGCTGTTGCCCGGAAACGCCGATGCCGAGGATGGCCTGGCCGTCCACGCCGGCCTGTTGCAAGGCACGGTGGGTGGCCTCGGTAAAGGCGTCGAGCCACTCCTGGGTGTGCTGTTCACGGCGACCATTGGCGCCGCTGATCAGGGTGTGGGCCGCCGCGCCAAGGCCCAGCACTTTGCCGCTGGTGGCGTCGAGGACGATGGCCTTGGTGCCTTGGGTGCCGCAGTCGATGCCGAGGAACAGGTTTTGCTGGGTCATGATGATTTGCTCAGCAGTTTTATTGTTTGGAGTGTTAACCCGATCAAAATGTGGCAGCGGGCTTGTGTGGGAGCGGGCTTGCCCGCGAAGGCGGCGTGTCAGTTGATGAAAGTGCTGGCTGACCCACCGCTATCGCAGGCAAGCCAGCTCCCACACAAGCCCGCTCTCACATTTTTTACTTCGGTTTCTTCTGGAGTTGCTTCAGTGTTGCAGTCACGCCATTGTCGCGCAGGCTCGCATAACACTTCTCGAACGCTGCCACAAACTCAGGCGAGTTGGGAATAGCCGTACCGAAAATCTCCTCCACGCCCAACAACCGTTGGCTGATCAAGGCCTCGTCACGCACCAGCCCCTGGCAAAACTGCGCACGCGGGTCCGGGATCTTGTAGCTCACGCCATTTTCATCCACGCCCTTCAAATACAAGGCCCACGCGGCAACCACCAGCGCCGCACGTTCCGTCTCGCGGCCATCGGCGATCAAGCGGTTGATGGTCGGCACGGTGAACTTGGGAAACTTCGACGACCCATCGGAACACACGCGTTCCAGCTGGTCGGCAATCGCCTGGTTGGAGAAGCGGTCCACCAAGGTCTGCTTGTACTGCGTAAGGTCGATGCCGGGCACCGGCGCCAGGTTGGGCGTGACGTCCAGGTCCATGTAGGCGCGCATGTAGGCGACAAACAGCGGGTCATTCATGGTCTCGTGCACAAACCGGTAACCCTTGAGAAACCCCAGGTACGTGAGGGCCAGGTGGCTGCCGTTGAGCAGGCCGATCTTCATCTCTTCGTAGGGCGTGACGTCATGGGTGAACTGCACGCCGACCTTTTCCCAGGCCGGGCGGCCGTTGACGAACTTGTCTTCCAGCACCCACTGCACAAACGGCTCGCACACCACCGGCCAGGCATCGTCGATGCCATGTTTATCGTGCAATTGCAGGCGGTGGGTGGTGCTGGTCATCGGCGTGATGCGGTCGACCATGGCATTGGGGAAGCTCACATTGGCGGCGATCCAGTCACGCAGCTCGGCGTTGTGCAACGCGGCGAACGCCAGCAGCGCCTTGCGCGTGACGGCGCCGTTGTGCGGCAGGTTATCGCAGGACATCACGGTAAACGCCGGGATGCCGGCGGCGCGGCGTTGGGTCAGGGCCGCGCAGAGAAAGCCGAACACGGTCGTCGGCGCCTTGGGATGCGCCAGGTCATGTCTGATCTGCGGCAGGTGGGCCATGAACTCGCCGTTGCTGTCATCGATGCAGTAGCCGCCTTCGGTGATGGTCAACGAGACGATGCGGATCTCGGGGCTGGCGAGCTTGTCGATCAGCGCCTGGGCGCCGTCTTCGGCCAGCAGCATGTGGCTGAGGGAGCCGATCACGCGCACTTGGGTGTCGTCGCTGTCGCCCAGTTCATACAGGGTGAACAGGTAGTCCTGGCCGGCGAGGTCGTCGCGGGCCTTGCGGTCCTCGGCACGCAGGCCGACGCCGCAGATGCTCCAGTCCAGGCCTTCGCCGGTATTCATCAGCGCATCGGTGTAATACGCCTGATGCGCCCGGTGGAAACCGCCGACGCCGATGTGGGCAATGCCCTGGGAGGTATGGGGGTAAGTCGGCAGCTGTACGTCTGGCGCCAAGCGGGTGAGGTTTTGCTTATTCAGTTTCATCACAAATCTCGCGAAATCAGGCGGCAGCGCGCAGTGGACGTGCCACGGCCACGCCATCGGAGTCGAACAGGTGACAGTGCGCCGGGTCGAGGTGCAGGTGCAGGGTTTCGCCGTATTGGCTGGCCATGTCCCCGCGAATCCGCATGGTCAACGGCTCGCCGTTGGCCGTATTGACGTGGCAGAAGGTGTCGCTGCCCAGGCGTTCGCCGACGTCGGCGGTGACAGTCAGGGTGGTCTGGCCGGGGGTGGCGATTTCCAGGTGTTCCGGGCGGATACCCAGGGTCACGGCGCTGCCGACGCTCAGACTGGCAGCGCTGAGCGGCAGGTTGATGGTGGTGCCGGCGTCCAGTCGCACTTCGCAACTCTGGCTGTCGACGCGGGTGACCTTGCCCTTGAGGAAGCCCATCTTCGGCGTGCCCAGGAACCCCGCGACAAACAGGTTGGCCGGTTGGTGATAGAGCTCCAGCGGCGAGCCGACCTGTTCGATGCGACCGCTGTTGAGCACCACCACTTTGTCGGCCAGGGTCATGGCTTCGACCTGGTCGTGGGTCACGTAGATCATCGTCGCTTGCAGCTCTTTATGCAGGCGCGCCAGTTCCAGGCGCATCTGTACGCGCAGCGCGGCGTCGAGGTTGGACAGCGGTTCATCGAACAGGAAGATCTTCGGGTTGCGTACGATCGCACGGCCGATGGCGACACGCTGGCGTTGGCCGCCGGACAATTGCTTGGGCTTGCGCTCCAGCAACGGCCCCAGTTCCAGGATGCGTGCGGCTTCGCTGACCTTGCTCTCCACCAGCTGCTTGTCGACGCCGGCCAGGTCCAGGGCAAACGACATGTTTTTGCGCACGCTCATGTGCGGGTACAGCGCATAGGTCTGGAACACCATCGCCAGGTCACGCTTGGCCGGGGTCACTTCGGTGATGTCGCGCCCGTCCAGTTCGATGGTGCCATCGCTGACTTCTTCCAGCCCGGCGATCAGGCGCAGCAGGGTGGATTTACCGCAGCCCGAGGGGCCGACGAAGACCACGAATTCCTTGTCGTTCACTTCCAGGTCGATGCCTTTGATGATCGAGAAACCTTCGAAGCCTTTTTGCAGATTCTTGATTTTCAGGTTGGCCATGATGGGCCTCCGCTAGGAATTGTTATTTGACGGCGCCGAAGGACAGGCCGCGCACCAATTGCTTCTGGCTGATCCAGCCAAAGATCAGGATCGGCGCACAGGCCAGGGTCGAGACGGCAGACAATTTGGCCCAGAACAAGCCTTCGGGGCTGGAGTAGGAGGCGATCAACGCAGTCAGCGGCGCGGCCGCGGACGACGTCAGGTTCAGCGACCAGAACGCCTCGTTCCAGCACAGGATCAGCGACAGCAGTACCGTGGATGCCAGGCCACCCTTGGCAATCGGCAGCAGCACGCGGACCATTTCCTGCCACAGGGTGGCGCCGTCGAGGCGGGCGGCTTCGAGGATGTCCTTGGGGATGTCCTTGAAGTAGGTGTAAACCATCCACACCACGATCGGCAGGTTGATCAGGGTGTAGATGATGATCAGCGCAATGCGCGTATCCAGCAGGCCAAAGCTCTTGGCCAGCAAGTAGATCGGCATCAGCACGCCCACGGGTGGCAGCATCTTGGTGGACAGCATCCACAACAGCGTGCCCTTGGTGCGCTGGGTTTCGTAGAACGCCATGGAGTAGGCCGCCGGCACCGAGATCAGCAGGCACAAGGCCGTAGCGCTGAAGGAAATCAGCACCGAGTTCCACGCGTAGCTGAAGTAATTGCTGCGCTCGTTGATGTGCAGGTAGTTCTCCAGCGTCGGTGTGAAGATGAACTGCGGCGGCGTGGCGAACGCGTCGATTTCGGTCTTGAAGCTGGTCAGCACCATCCAGAAGATCGGGAAGAAAATCAGGATTGCGATGGCCCAGGCCAGGGTGCCAAGCAACAGGCTTTGCAGGCGACGGGATTGTTGAAGCGTCATGGCGCGGCCCTCAAGGCTTGTCAGTCAGGTTTTTGCCGATCATCCGCACCAGGATGATCGCCGCGATATTGGCGATGACCACGGCAATCAGGCCGCCGGCCGAGGCCATGCCCACGTCGAACTGCACCAGCGCCTGGTTGTAGATCAGGTAGGCGAGGTTGGTTGACGCATAGCCGGGGCCACCGTTGGTGGTGGTGAAGATTTCGGCGAAAACCGAGAGCAAAAAGATCGTCTCGATCATCACCACCACGGCAATCGGGCGGGCCAGGTGGGGCAGGGTCAGGTGCCAGAAGATCGCGATAGCACCGGCACCGTCCAGGCGCGCGGCTTCCTTTTGTTCCTGGTCGAGGGATTGCATGGCGGTCATCAGCAGCAGGATGGCGAAGGGCAGCCATTGCCACGACACGATGATGATGATCGACAGCAACGGGTAGTGCGCCAGCCAGTCCACCGGCTCTGCGCCGAAGAACTTCCACACGGCGGCGAGAATCCCCGACACCGGGTGGAAAATCAGGTTCTTCCAGATCAGCGCACCGACGGTGGGCATGATGAAGAAGGGCGAGATCAGCAACACCCGCACCAGGCCGCGACCGAGGAACTCACTGGCCTCCAGCAGGGCGCTGATCAATACGCCGAACACCACGCTGATCAGCAGCACGCTGCCCACCAGTAACAGGGTGTTGGTGGCACCGGGCAAGAAGCCTGAGTCGGTGATGAAGTAGGTGAAGTTTTCCAGCCCGACGAACTGGTTTTCGCCGGGGTAGAGCAGGTTGTAGCGGATCAGCGAAAAGTACAGGGTCATGCCCAGCGGCACGATCATCCACAACAGCAGCAAGGCCACGGAGGGGCTGACGAGGAACCAGCCGGGGTTGGCCAGGCGGTTTTTGGGGGGTGTATTCATGGTGATCAAGACCAATGCAAAGCAGGAATCGGAGTGCGATCAATGTGGGAGCGGGCTTGCTCGCGAATGCAGTCTTCCAGTTGATAAAACTGTGACTGATGCACCGCCTTCGCGAGCAAGCCCGCTCCCACATTGACAGTGGAAGGCTTACCTCATTTGGGATATCCGGCCCGCTTCATTTCGCGCTCGGTGGTGGTCTGCGCGGCGGTCAGTGCGGCATCAACGGTTTGCTGGCCGGTCAGTGCCCCCGAGAAGAACTTGCCGACCTGCGTCCCAATCGCCTGGAACTCAGGAATGGTCACCAACTGGATGCCGATATAGGGCACCGGCTTGAGCGTCGGTTGGGTTGGGTCTGCAACTTTCAGCGATTCCAGAGTCACCTTGGCAAACGGCGCCGCCTTCATGTACTCATCGCTATAGGTGGATTTACGGGTGCCTGGCGGTACGTTGGCCACACCGTCGGTCTTGGCCACCAACTCGCCATATTCCTTGGAGGTCGCCCAGCTGGTGAACACCTTGGCGGCGTCCTTGGCCTTGGAGCTGGTGGGAATCGCCAGGCTCCAGGAGTACAGCCACGACGTGCCTTTGTCGGTTTTTTCGTGGGGAGCAAAGGTGAAGCCGACGTGGTCAGCCACCTTGCTCTGGGTCTTGTCGGTAACAAACGAGCCGGCCACGCTGGCGTCGACCCAGATGGCGCACTTGCCGCTGTTGAACAGTGCAAGGTTTTCGTTGAAACCGTTGCTGGACGCACCCGGCGGGCCGGATTTCTTCATGTTATCGACGTAGAAGTTCAGCGCGTCCTTCCACTCGGGGCCGTTGAATTGTGGCTGCCATTTCTCATCGAACCAGCGCGCGCCGTAGCCGTTGGCCAGGGTGGTGATCAGCGCCATGTTCTCGCCCCAGCCGGCTTTGCCGCGCAGGCACAAGCCATATTGTTCTTTGGTCTTGTCGGTGAGTTTGCTGGCGAATTCGCCGATCTGTGTCCAGGTCGGATGCTCGGGCATGGTCAGCCCGGCGTCCTTGAACAGGTCGGTGCGGTAGTAGGTGATCGAGCTTTCGGCATAGAACGGTAGGGCGTACAGCGAACCCTTGACCGACAAACCGTCACGCACTGAAGGGAACACATCGTCGAGGTCGTAGGATGCAGGCAGATCCTTCATTGGTTCCAGCCAACCCTTGGCGCCCCACAGTGCCGCTTCGTACATGCCGATGGTCAGTACGTCGAACTGCCCGCCCTGGGTGGCGATGTCGGTGGTCAGGCGTTGGCGCAGCACGTTTTCTTCGAGTACCACCCAGTTCAACTTGATCTGCGGGTGCTCGGCCTCGAAGGTTTTCGAGAGCTTTTGCATGCGGATCATGTCGCTGTTGTTGACGGTGGCAATGGTCAGGGTCTGCGCGCCAAGGCTGACGGCGCTGATAGTCAAGCAGGTAGAGGCAAGCAGAACTTTTGCTGTGAACTTCATCGCGCACTCCTTTTCCGCGCCCGGGGGGCTACAGAAGGACAGTTATTGTTGTTGTGTCTTCCTACAGGGAGTCAGGAAGAGTGTGCGTCGATTACAGCCTTGAAATGGTGATGTGACAAATCCTTGGGAGCACTGGGACTGATACTTTTTTGCACTCCAGTTCGGGTGGCTGCTTGAAGCTGGCTTGCAACCGAAAACCTGGCGCCGTGAATAGCGCGGCAGCGCCAGGTCTTTGGAGGTTGCGACGCTACGGTTTAATAGGATTCTTTTTCAAACGTGGTCAGCTCTTTGATCCACTGTGGGTCCACCGGCTTACGCCATTCGCCACGGGTGTGAATTTGCAGGCCTTTTGCGTCCCACTCAGCCATTTTCTTCTTCACGAGCTCGGTGTACTCGGATGCCTTGCATGAAATTTCGGCCCAGGGGTCGACGATCCAGGCGTCTTTCCATTCGGCTTGTGAAAAGTCAACGGTGGCTTTAGCTCCTGAAGCCGGTCCGCCGATAACGGTGAACACGTGGTCTCCTCCTTCCACATACCAGGTTTGTGCGTTTCCTCCGCTTTTTTTGATGATGTCTTCGGCCAGCATAGCCATTTCCCCACAGTTTCCGGCCCCGGACTTCAGAATCAGGTCTGCTCGGTTTAGCGCGCCAGGCGGTACGGTGCTGCGCAACCAGTTAATGGTCATATTCGCGGCGTCAGAGCGGGCTAGGTCCGCTTGTGAGCGCAGTTGGTTACTCGGTCCCAGGCCGGTGCCTTTCATGGAACGGTTCACGTTGTCTCGCGCTTGTTCTGCGTAGAATTTGTTTTGCTGCTCGGCCGTCCACGCTGAGAAATTGGCGGGTTTGTCCAGCGCGGAAACCTGGTTGGGTGTCAAGGCGATATTCGCTTTATCGATCGCTTTGGCCCGCTGCAGTTGATAGACAACCTCGCGTTGCTGTTCCTCGGTCAGGTCTTTGCACTTTGCTTTTAACGCCTCTATATCCTCTTTCAAGTAGCCCGCGCGCTCCAGTTTTTGAAAGGCAGATTTCAATTTCGGCAGCGCAATGAAATTGGCATCAAACGGTGCGTTGGCAGCACCTTGACGAATGCTGAATTTATTCCGGTAGGCCGCCACCATCGGCAGCTCTCTACTCGTGCATTTGTTGAACGTCAGTTGGCCGCCGGGTGCATTATCCAATCGCGCGTAGTAGAACTCGGCGGTATCCGCCTCGATCACCAGGTATTTGGCGGTACTGCCGCGTGCCGGGTCGTTAACGATCACGCCACGCAGTTCACGTTTATCGTCGACGGCATCAGTGATGCCGTTGAGCTTGACCACACGTGTTTCGCGCTCCAGCCCCTCACTGCTTTGTGCGTCGAAAAAGCCGAATTGGGGTTCGTTTTTGAGCGTGCCGGTGATCGTTGGTTTGTAGGTGATGTGCGTGGTCTCAGACACCGGAATCAATTCTGGCCCCGTTGCTGTGTCTTTCATTTTCCAGCGGCGGCGTTCGAAAACCACAAACTGGTTCTTTCGCAGGAACTTCGGTGCCGAGGGAAACAAGCGCACGTGCTCAAGCGCCTGAAGTTCCTGTTTCAACTCGCTGGATACGTCCTCGGTGACCTTGGTAAAACACGTGTCGTTGGCGCCGCGCTTGATGCGGCCGCCGATACCGGGGGCCGGGCAGAAAGCTTCGAAGCCTTCCAGTGGCTGATAGTGATCGGCCGACTCCAGATCGCGGAGCAAGCCTGGATTGCGGGAGTCGTAGCGATAAACCTTGCCCTCATTGATCAAGTCGAAGCCATGGGTGCGCGTGATGGTGTACGCGTCTGCGGCCAAAGGTTTTTCGGTAACCAGGGCTTGGGTGCCGTCGGAAAAGGTTTCCTGTTTCACGATCGATGAGGTGTCAGACACGAAACCCTCAAGCGCAGGACCGTAAGCGGCCGCGGTCTTCGCGTCGTAGGCATACCACTCGCCGCCCTGGCGTATGGCTGTGAGTTCGACCCTGCCCTGAGCCCCGGAAAGTGACACGCTGCCATTTGCCATATCCGCTGTCTGCTCAGTGAGCTGGCCATTCTGTAGCCGGCTCAGGGAGCGAGTCGATTGCGTGGTCGTGGCAGCCGTGAAGTCCTTGAGGGCAATCGCTTCCGTTTCTTTAACGCCAAACTTCTCGATAAACCCCGCAGATACCTTGGCAGCCGCCCAGGACGCCGCAGATTTTGCCAAGCCCCACAGCTTGCCTGCGCCCTCTGTGACCATCACGATCGCGACATCAATGGCAAGGTCTACGGCTGCTTTGAGGAACTGGCCATGATAGAGGTCCTCCAGCGTGCTGGCCCCGGGCAAGGCGTGCCACAGCGCTTTGAAGAAGTCACTGGGCTCGGTGGCCGTTTCGAGTGTATTGCTGGACCAATTGCGGTGAAGGTTCACAAACTCGCTTTTATTCAGGTAAGTCGAGTCGATCATGACCTTGGCCAATGTGGAAATTCTGCCGGCCACATAGTGGGGAGCGCGCGCGTCATTTTCGTTGTGGGCTGGAAGGGTCACTTCCAACGGCCAGGGTTCATTGTTGTCATCCAGCAGGTGTTGGTCAGTGGTGCGCAATACGACGTTGGTTTTAACTCCCGTCCTGGGCTCTTTGCCACTTTTGAACGCCTCGGCGTCGATTTCGAGGTTGACCACTTTGCCCTGCGGGGTGGAGGGATCGATGTCAGCAATTCTTACGATCTGGCCCCACGTCGGATAAACCGCAAAATCTCTTCTGACCCCGTTGTAGATAGACGTTATCACCATGCCGCTGCGACCACCGGGGCCTTCAACATTCAAAAATTCTACGTCGCCATAGAGCAGGCTCTTTTGCTCCTCGACAGGCATCTTTTTGAGCATGTTTTCGAACAACGTCGTGGTGTGCTGTCTACGGAGGTTGAAATCTTCTTTTATGGCCTTGTCGAATTCATCGTTGATGACCGGAAACCCAGGCTCTCTGGCTTTTTCACGCAGGCTGTTGAAGTCCACATGATTGCCTTCCTGTATCCAGCTTTCATCCAGCCTGCCTGCTTCATAGATCTCTACGAGGCTGTAGTGATTACCGGTGATTATGCCGGCGAATTCGTTTTCCACCATAAAGCGTTTTTCATAGTCAATATCGGCACCGAACTTTTCTCTTAGCACCTTAAGCGCCATGTCCCGTCTAGTGGGCGCTTCAGCTGTGTTCAGCCAGCGCACCGCTTCAGTCGTGCTATTGATCTGTGTCTGGAGTTTTTGCTGGCTGTCTTTCAACTGTTCCAGGGTGTAGTTGTTCTTGTCGATCTTGTTATGGATGGAGGCCCATTCCAGTAAGGGGGCCATCTGTGCGTAACTTTGTATCTGCGTTTCCAGTGCTGAAACAGGCTGGATGTTGTAATGCCTCATGACCTGCGGGTAGGTCATGTTTGCGCTAGCGCCGGGTGCGGTCCACTCGACCAGGTTTACCGCTGCCGTAAAGTTGAAATACTCGGGGGAGCCAAGCGTTATTTGTTTCGGTACCTCGTTGACCAACAACTGCGGCGCAGCCCCTGACAGCAACACGTATGACGCTATGGGGGCAAGGTGGGCAGGTATATTTTTCTGGGCGGTCAGGTATTGGTCAAATCGGTCGCGGATCGATGAAACGCCGCGCCCGACGTTATCGGGGCCGGTTAAATCCGCACCTGCGACGGTCTTGTGTTGAGTGCCGGCCGTTGGATCAAGCTCCAGTACCAAGGCGGTCAAAAGCCATTGTTTAGCGCTGGATGGGGTCAAGGCGCCTTTCATCTGGGTTTGCAGGTGCTCGGCAAGATCAAGCGCCTTGCCGCTGGTGAGCAGTTGCTCCAAGGCGCGTTCAGGGTTGGTGTCGAGTGTGGTCACCTGGTTGCCGAGGTAGTTGAGGAGGGTGTCGGGGCCTATCGCCTCTTTCACCTCGTTGACCAGTGCGTTGCGTTGTTCGGTACTCAACGGCAGTTGTGTTGACAGGAACCCCCAGCGATTGCCCAGGGGTGGGGACTGTGGCATCGGCGTCTGCAAGGCAGCCAGCAAATTGTCAGCGTCTGACCTTGAACGCACTGGGTACCAGTCGTTTTGCGAGATGAAGGTTGCAACCGACGTCGTACCGTCAGGCGGGTAAGAAGAGTCCGGGTCGACCATAAAGTCCTTGGAACCGCTGTCCGGCGTCCAGTTTTTCAGTTCGTTGATCAGCCCATACCGGTTGTTGCTATCACCCAGTGCGGTTTTTTGCCGGCCCACAAAGGCCACTACGCTTTGTGGATCATCAGGGTGGTCGGGGAACTGTTGGGTACGGCCCATCAGCGCAACCTGTTGTTCGAATTCCGGGCTGCCTGGAAGGTCGCTGAGGTTATAAAAGTTGGCCACCCATTGGTAAGGTGCGCCGCTGGATTCGGCGTTAAACAGTGCGATAGGGTGCGTATTGTTCGCGAATGCCTTTGCCGCGGTCAGCACGGGCTCGAGCACATCAAAGTGTTCGGGATACTGTTTCGCGAAGTCGCGGGTAGTGAAGCGCTGGTCCACTCCCTGCACTTTGCCAACCAGCGCGTTGTCGGTGGGGTCATAGCGCAGGGTGGCGAGGTCAACCCCTTGATTACGTGCCCATTCCTGGAAACCGCGGCCCTGCAGGGCTTTATTCAGGTAGGCCTGCCATTCACCGAACAGGCTGTTGGCCGGTATCGGTTGGATGATTTTTGACGCGGCTTGCTCCGGCTTGGCTTTGAGCTCAAGCATTGCGCGATGAACAGTGGTTGCGAGTTCAACTTCGGCGCGCGCCAAAAGTGCTTCGCGGTTATCTGCAGTTTCCACTGGCGTAGGGCGGTTGGCGGTGATGGCGGCGGCCAGGTTTTGAATCGGCGAGAGAGCCAGCGGCGCAGAGGCCAGCATTTTCGTTACGGTGTCCTGGTGTTTGCGTACGGCAACAGACCTGGGATCGTTCAATGATGGGTCGACCAGTGCTTTGAAACTGCTTTTTCGAACCAGCTCCAAACCGTGGCTTAGTAACGTCGTGAGTCGGGGGGTGTTCCCTTCTTGTTGTTTTGTGTCTGGTCGAGCGGGCATTTCTTCGTTGTAGAAACGCATCACCTCTTCCAGTGTGGCGCTAGACGCAGTGGGGTAATGCACATCCGCATTGGAGCCCGCAGCCATCTGTTGCACCGCATCCTTTATCGCGTTCCAGACATTGCTCCAATCTTCCGACACATCGTTGACGGTGAAGGTGGTTTCCACCCGGTTCACGCTGGCAGTCAGGCTTCCATCATTAGGGTTGATGCGCGCAGTCATGGGGTCAATGCCATGCTTCTGCGCAAAATCGCTGAAAGCCGGGCCTGTGAGTGCATTCAGGAGCTGTTGGCGGACCTGATTGAAGGTTGAATATTCTGGAATTGTATCGAGGATAGGCGGTGTTCTATCACGTCCACCCTTCAGTTCTGGCACTTGTTTTAGCAGCATCTTGCTGCACTGCCACGCGAGCGCCTTGTCTGCGTCCTGCACTGTCTGGGCCGCTGTCAATGGAGCATGGCGAGCGAGAGGTTGATCCAGTTGTTGCGCTGGCAGATCGACGATGTGTTGCTTGGCGTCCCGTTGACGTTGCTTGACGGGGGCAAATTGGCTCTCGTAGAGCGGATTGGAATTACTCAGCGAAGGGAATGTTCCTTCATGAATCAACTGCCCAATCCTGAACAATGTATCGCCGTTGAAGTCGCGGGAATAATCACTGGGCAGTTGCATGCCATAGAAGTTGGCAACCTGCTCGGGAAGTGCCTGATCCCGCCCGTGAAATCCGAAGCGTTCACCCCCTGGGTCTGCCAGCTTTGTGACGGCTTTGAACACCGCTGATGTGGCTTTTATAAAACTGTTTTCATCGTAATGGCGGATGTCGATGTCGTCGTCCTCCCGCTGTATATAGATGCTCCCGGCGGGGTCAAACACCAAAGATTCAATATCGATGTCATGGGTTTGGGCAAACGACTTGAAGGGTTCCGAGCGCAGCGCATCATCCAGCTCGGCCAGGGCCATGCCAAAGGTGGAGTCGGGCTCGACGGACACCACATACATCTGGTTTTTTGAGGCAAGTTGTTCAGCGTTAAGCAATGCGTTGATGAGGGTGTAGGCGGTATTGATCGCCATCTCCCCATCACTTTTGTTAACCAGGGTGTCGGCGAATTTGCGCAACAAGGCTTTGCCTGAGTCTTGGGTGGGGGGCGTGTTTTGCAGGTCTCGACGTGAGCGCGATGAAATAGGACGAATGTTCGGCGCACTGTGCGCTGTGCCCCCCAGTATTTCTTTAATCAACTGGGCGTAGCTTTTTTGCGGATTGAGCGCACTTGGCTGGTCAAGAAGTTTCTCTACGTCGGCCCGTACCGCAGAAGCGCTCAGCGGGTCAGGGGTGCTCATTACGCGTTGTTTGATCTGCTCGGCCAGGCTGGGTTGCCCTTTTGCCACGGCAAATCTGAGCAGGTATTCAATAGGTAGACGCGTGCTGGCCGGCGCGTCAACGGACGGGGTGGAGGATGTTGGATCTTGTTCGGTGCGCCGATTGAAAAGTCCGATGACGCTGGAGGTGACAGAGGGGGTTGCGCGCTCGACGGGTGGGCGCTGCGTGTCAAAATGCGGAGTGGTCACTGCGGGAGTGGACTGCGAAAGTCTGATCATAGAGGTCCTGGATAGCTGCGAATATGAGAAAGAACTTCCCGTAAACCGGTATTGGAAACTTCCCTCATTGCGTGGCGGCGGGCCGTGTATGGGTTCCTTTTTTGTACCCCCGAAAGGCTATGGCTGCGGCGTTGCGGTTTCAGGCCAGGTTTTGCTCAGTGAGCCGCTGCACCGCCAGGCGTCGGTAGTGGGAGGGCGTCATGCCCTTGAGCTGTTGGAAGCGTCGGTTGAAATTGGAGATGTTGTTGAAGCCCGACTCAAAGCACACATCCGTGACGGCTTTATCGCCATCGGCCAGCAATTCGCAGGATTTGCTGATGCGCAGGCGATTGACAAATTCGATAAACGTGCGGCCCGTGGCCTGTTTGAACACCCGCGAGAAATACGTGGGTTTCATCCCCAGGTAATCCGCCACTTCCTCCAGCGGCAACTCCCGCGCGTAGTGGGCAAAGATGTAGTCCACCGCGCGGTTGGTGCGGTCGATGCTGTGTTCGTCAGCCAGTTGCGGCGTGGTCACGCCAGACAGCAACTGGTAATCCTCACAAGCACTGAGCACTTCCAGCAGGATAAAAAAGTGCCCCAACCGTGCCATGCCCTGGGCATCCTCGATGCGCTGCATCAAGGCCATGGCCTGGGCGATGGTCTTTTTGCAGCGGAACTCGATGCCGTATTGGGCACGCTCCAGCAGCGGCGCCAGGCTCTTGAGCTCGGCGAAGATCTGGCTACCGTTTTCCAGCAATTCATCGGTGAAGTTCACCAGCATGTCACGCTTGGGCACCACTTCGTCTTCTTCAACCTGGCTGATCCAGTTGTGGGGCAGGTTGGGGCCGGTGAGGAACAGGCTTTCCGGATAGAAATTGCCGATATAGTCGCCGATAAACACCTTGCCGGAGCTGGCGACGATCAGGTGCAGCTCGTATTCCTTGTGGAAATGCCAGCGCACCAGCGGGCAGGGGAAGCCGTGCTGACGATAGATGATGGACAGACCGTTGTGATCGTCCATCAGCTCGTAGGAAGGGTCGGTGATGCGCGTTGCTCGGGTCATGCTGCCGTCGCTTTATTGTTGGTTGCGACCCGAATAATGCCCCTATGCGTGTAAGCCTGCCAGCGCCGATGTTTATACGGTGCGGTTTTTCGCCTCGATCCACTGGGACATGTACTGGGTACTTTTATGGGCGTGATGGCGCAGCATGCCGCCGGTGAAGTTGTCGCGGCGATGGGCTTGGAGGCGGCTGCGGCACTGCGCCAGGCAGGCCACCAGTGCCGGGGCGTGGAGGGCGGTGTCGTAGCGACTTGCCAGCAATCGACGCCCCTGTTCCTGGGCCTCGGTCCAACGTGCGCGGTCCTGATACAGCGCCACGGCGGCAGCGGCCAGGGCAGGTGCGCTGTGGGCGATCACGCCTGGCCAGGGTTGCCTGTCGCCCATGGCCTCGGCGCCAATCGGCGTGGTGATGTTCGGCGTGCCGCAGAGCATTGCATCCGCCAGCTTGCCCTTGATACCCGCGCCAAAGCGCAGCGGCGCCAGGCAGATGCGTGCTGCGCCCATCACTTGCAGCGCGTCTTCGGCCCAGTTCATTACATGAAAACCCTGCGCCGGGTTGTGCAGCGCGGTGGCCTTGGGCGGCGTGTAGGCGCCGTAGATGTGCAGTTGGGCGCCCGGCAGCTGCTGGCGGATCAGCGGCCACAGGCTGTTCTTCATCCACAGCACCGCGTCCCAGTTGGGCGCGTGGCGGAAGTTGCCGATGCTGAGGAAATGCGCGCGGTCTTCAAACGGGGTGAAGGGCGCGGTCGGTGCGTCAAGCATCAACGGGCACCAGTGCAGCAGGGCCGCCGGCACCTTGAAGTGTTCGGTGAGCAGGCGGATTTCCGCGTCGGAGATCATCAGGCTGATGTCGCAGCGGTAAATCGCTGCGATCTCGCGCTTGGCGATATCGGTGTCGGCCATCAGCTGGAATTCTTCCTCCAGCGCCGGGGCGAACAGGGCGCTGAAGTCGTCGCTGTCGGGATGGGCCTTGAGGTGGTCCTTGAGGCGCTGCTGGCGCGCGTCGCGCAGGCTTTGCAGGTCGCTGGTTTCCAGCACGCGCAGGGCGTCGGGGCAGTGTTTTTCAACGCGCCAGCCGAATTGCTCCTCCATCATGAAACGGTCGAACAGCACGATGTCCGGGGCCAGTTCGCGGATAAAATCGTCGAAGCTGCTGTTATTGAGTTCGATGGCGCATTCGCTGATGCCGAGTATTTGCAGGTCGGCCTTGTGTTCGCCAAGCGCGGCAGGGCTGCTGAAGGTGATATCCCAGCCTTGCGTAAGGAAACTCTGCAATATTTGCATCATGTGTCCGCCAGCGGCCGAGGAGCGCGGCTCCGGCCAGACATAACCAATGACCAGGACTTTGGTGGCGGGCTGATTCATCAACAACGACTCTCTTGAAGGGCAGGCGAAAAGCGCGCAATTAAACCACAACCCCACCGATGAGAATTTGTGTCTGGCGGTAGGTAGCCACCGCGCTTTGTGGTTAACTTCGGCCTCTCGAATTCGTTTAACCCAAATAGCATAAGGATTCCGTTCATGGCTCAAGTCACCCTCCGTGGTAACCCTGTCCAGGTTGAAGGCCAATTGCCGCAAGTTGGCACCCAGGCGCCCGACTTCACCCTGACTGCCGGCGATCTGTCGGATGCAACCCTGGCGACCTTTGCCGGCAAGCGCAAAGTGCTGAACATCTTCCCAAGCGTCGACACCCCGACCTGCGCGACCTCGGTGCGCAAGTTCAACGCCCAGGCCAACGAGCTGAACAACGCCGTTGTCCTGTGCATCTCCACCGACCTGCCGTTCGCCCAGGCGCGCTTCTGCGGCTCCGAAGGCCTGGAAAACGTGAAGAACCTGTCGGACTTCCGTGACGCGGCGTTCGCCGTTGGCTACGGTGTCGCGATTGCTGATGGCCCGCTGAAAGGCCTGACCGCTCGCGCTGTCGTGGTACTGGACGAAAACGATAACGTGCTGCATAGCGAACTGGTCGCCGAAATCGGCCAAGAGCCAAACTACGATGCAGCCCTGGCTGTATTGAAGTAACTGTTTCGGCGCATTGCTGTCGCTTGACAGTAACACGCGTGCTACATGATTGCGGCCTGGCCTAGTCCAGGCCGTTTTCATTTAAGGGTCAACCGCTTAGCCGAATTAGCGGATGGACTAAAGTCAGAAGTCAAAAGTTGTAAGCCCAAGGTAAATAGCCGGTAAAGGCGCTTCTCTAAACGCGCTCCAGTGCTTATCTTTCAGCCTCCCGAAGAAGAAGCTCTCGCGCCCAATGGTTGATCAATCCATGCAATCCTCCCCCCGTAAGTCCCGCCGCTGGCTGTTCGGCCTGCTCGTGCTGCTGGTCATCGCCGGCCTGTGCTGGAAATTCTGGCCCGCCAGCCACAAGGACGCCGCCGCACAGGCGCCGGCCGGGCGTGCTGGCAAGTCGGGGATGATGCGCCCGGGCTTTGGTGGTTCCACGGGGCCGATCCCGGTGCGTGTCGCGCCTGCGGTAGTCGGTGATTTCCCGGTGTATTACAAGGCGCTGGGGACCGTGACGGCGCTCAACACCATCAATGTGCGCAGCCGGGTGGGCGGCGAGCTGATCAAGATCGCCTTTGAAGAAGGGCAGATGGTCAAGGCCGGCGACCTGCTGGCAGAGATCGACCCGCGCAGCTACCAGAACGCCTTGCTCCAGGCCCAGGGCACGCTGCTGCAAAACCAGGCGCAGTTGAAGAACGCCCAGGTGGATGTGGAGCGTTATCGCGGCCTGTATGCCCAGGACAGTATCGCCAAGCAGACCCTGGACACCGCTGAAGCGCTGGTCCTGCAATACCAGGGCACGGTCAAGACCAACCAGGGCGCGGTGGACGACGCCAAGCTCAACCTTGAATTCACCAAGATCCGTGCGCCTATCGGTGGTCGTGTCGGCCTGCGCCAGGTCGATGTGGGCAACCTGGTAGCGGCCAATGACACCACGTCGCTGGCGGTGATCACCCAGACCCAGCCGATCAACGTGGCCTTCACCCTGCCGGAAAACACCCTCGACACGGTGCTCGCCCGCTATCACGCCGGCAACAAGCTGCCGGTGGAAGCCTGGGACCGTGGCGACGTCAAGAAGCAGGCGGTCGGCGTGCTGCAAAGCCTCGACAACCAGATCGACGTCACCACCGGCACCCTGAAGTTCAAGGGCCGTTTCGATAACAAGGACCAGGCGCTGTTTCCCAACCAGTTCGTCAATGTGCACTTGCTCGCCGACACCCTGCACAACGTTGTGCTGGCGCCGTCCGCGGCGATCCAGTTCGGCAACAACGGCACCTTTGTCTACAAGCTCGATGGCGACAAGAAGGTCAAGATCCAGCCGCTGGTGGTCGGTGACACCGATGGCGACAACACCGTGATCAAGCAAGGCCTGGTGGCGGGTGACCGCGTGGTACTGGAAGGCACCGACCGCTTGAAGGACGGCAGTGAAATCGAAGTGGTCAACGACAGCAGCGAAGTGTTGACCACCCCGACCGAACACCTGCAAGGCAAGCCTGCGGCGAAAGGGGAGACCGGCACCACCGCCGGCAAGGCGCAAAAGGTCGGTTCATGAACCTGTCGCGGCTGTTTATTCTTCGCCCGGTCGCCACCACGCTGAGCATGCTGGCCATTGTGTTGGCCGGCATCATCGCGTATCGCCTGCTGCCGGTTTCGGCGCTGCCCCAGGTGGATTACCCGACCATCCGCGTGATGACCCTGTACCCCGGCGCCAGTCCGGACGTGATGACCAGTGCCGTCACCGCGCCTTTGGAGCGCCAGTTCGGCCAGATGCCCGGCCTCACGCAGATGGCGTCCACCAGTTCCGGTGGTGCGTCGGTGCTGACCCTGCGCTTCAACCTCGACGTCAACATGGACGTCGCCGAGCAACAGGTGCAGGCCGCGATCAACGCCGCTACCAACCTGTTGCCCAAGGACTTGCCCGCGCCGCCGGTGTACAACAAGGTCAACCCGGCGGATACCCCGGTGCTGACCCTGGCCGTCACCTCCAAGACCATGCTGCTGCCCAAGCTCAACGACCTGGTCGACACCCGCATGGCGCAGAAAATCGCGCAGATCAGTGGCGTCGGCATGGTCAGTATTGCCGGCGGCCAGCGCCAGGCCGTGCGTATCAAGGTCAACCCCGAGGCCCTGGCGGCCAACGGCTTGAACCTGTCGGACGTGCGCACCCTGATCGCTGCCTCCAACGTCAACCAGCCCAAGGGCAACTTCGACGGCCCGACCCGCGTGTCGATGCTTGACGCCAACGACCAGTTGGTCTCGCCCCAGCAATATGCCGAGTTGATCCTGGCGTACAACAATGGCGCGCCGTTGCGCCTGAAGGACGTCGCACAGATCGTCGACGGCGCCGAAAACGAACGCCTCGCTGCCTGGGCCAACGAAAACCAGGCCGTGCTGCTCAATATCCAGCGCCAACCTGGCGCCAACGTGATTGAAGTGGTCGACCGCATCAAGGCGCTGCTGCCAAGCATCACCGACAACCTGCCGGCCGGCCTCGATGTGCTCGTGCTGACCGACCGCACCCAGACCATCCGCGCCTCGGTCACTGACGTACAACACGAATTACTCATCGCCATCGCCCTGGTGGTAATGGTGACCTTCCTGTTCCTGCGTCGGTTCAGCGCGACGATCATCCCGTCCATCGCCGTGCCGCTGTCGCTGGTGGGCACGTTTGGGGTGATGTACCTGGCCGGTTTCTCCATCAACAACCTGACGTTGATGGCCCTGACCATCGCCACCGGGTTTGTGGTGGACGATGCCATCGTGATGTTGGAGAACATCTCGCGCTATATCGAAGAGGGCGAGACCCCGCTGGCGGCCGCACTCAAGGGCGCCAAGCAGATTGGCTTCACCCTGATCTCCCTGACCCTGTCGCTGATCGCGGTATTGATCCCGTTGCTGTTCATGGCCGACGTAGTGGGGCGCTTGTTCCGCGAATTTGCCATCACCCTGGCGGTGGCGATCCTGATTTCCCTGGTGGTGTCCCTGACCCTGACGCCGATGATGTGCGCGCGCCTGCTCAAGCGTGAACCCAAGGAAGAGGAACAGGGCCGCTTCTACAAGGCCAGCGGCGCATGGATCGATTGGATGATCGAAGCCTACGGCCGCAAGTTGCAGTGGGTGCTCAAGCACCAGCCGCTGACCCTGCTGGTGGCCATCGCCACCCTGGGCCTGACCGTGTTCCTGTACCTGGTGGTGCCCAAGGGCTTTTTCCCGGTGCAGGACACCGGTGTGATCCAGGGCATTTCCGAAGCGCCGCAGTCGATTTCCTTTGCGGCCATGAGCCAGCGCCAGCAGGCGTTGGCCAAGGTCATCCTGGCCGACCCGGCGGTGCAAAGCCTGTCTTCCTATATCGGCGTGGATGGCGACAACGCGACCCTCAACAGCGGTCGCCTGCTGATCAACCTCAAGCCCCACGGCCAGCGCGACTTGAGTGCGGCCGAGGTGATCACCCGCCTGCAACCGCAAATCGACAAGCTTGTGGGCATCCGCCTGTACATGCAGCCGGTGCAGGACCTGACCATCGAAGACCGCGTGAGCCGTACCCAGTACCAGTTCAGCATGTCGTCGCCAGACGCCGATTTGCTGGCGCTGTGGAGTGACAAGCTGGTGCATGCCTTGAGCCAGTTGCCGGAACTCACTGACGTCGCCAGCGACTTGCAGGACAAAGGCTTGCAGGTGTTTCTGGTGATCGACCGCGATGCGGCGTCGCGCCTGGGCGTGACGGTCTCTACCATCACCGACGCGCTGTATGACGCCTTCGGCCAGCGGCAGATTTCCACCATTTACACCCAGGCCAGCCAGTACCGCGTGGTGTTGCAGGCCCAGTCCGGCGAAACCCTCGGCCCGGACGCGCTGAACCAGATCCACGTGAAGACCACCGATGGCGGCCAGGTGCGCCTGTCCAGCCTGGCCCGGGTCGAGCAGCGCCAGGCGCAGTTGGCGATTGCCCATATCGGCCAGTTCCCGGCGGTGATGATGTCGTTCAACCTGGCCCCCGGCGTCGCGCTGGGCAAAGGCGTGGAACTGATCAACCAGACGCAGAAGGACATCGGCATGCCGGTGGGCGTGCAGACCCAGTTCCAGGGCGCGGCCCAGGCGTTCGAGGCGTCGCTGTCGAGCACCTTGCTGCTGATCCTGGCGGCGGTGGTGACCATGTACATCGTGCTTGGCGTGCTCTACGAGAGCTATATCCACCCGATCACCATTCTTTCCACCTTGCCGTCGGCGGCGGTGGGCGCTTTGCTCGCTTTGCTGCTCAGTGGCAATGACCTGGGCATGATCGCGATCATCGGCATCATTTTGCTGATCGGTATCGTGAAGAAGAACGCGATCATGATGATCGACTTCGCCCTCGACGCTGAGCGCAATCAAGGCCTGGACCCGCAGACCGCGATCTATCAGGCCGCGTTGCTGCGTTTCCGGCCGATCCTGATGACCACCCTGGCGGCCCTGTTTGGCGCGGTACCGTTGATGCTGGCCACCGGTTCCGGCGCAGAGTTGCGTCAGCCGTTGGGCCTGGTGATGGTCGGCGGCTTGTTGGTGAGCCAGGTATTGACCCTGTTCACCACGCCAGTGATCTACCTGTATTTCGACCGCCTTGGCCGTCGCTGGCGCAAAGAGCCGCAAAGCCTGGAGCCGGTTGAGTCATGAACCTGTCCGGACCTTTCATCCGCCGCCCCGTCGCCACCATGCTGTTGAGCCTGGCGATCATGCTGCTGGGCGGTGTGAGCTTCAACCTGTTGCCGGTGTCACCGCTGCCGCAGATCGACTTTCCGGTGATCGTGGTCTCGGCCAGCTTGCCCGGGGCCAGTCCCGAGGTGATGGCCTCCACCGTGGCGACGCCGCTGGAGCGCTCCTTCGGCGCAATTGCCGGCATCACCACCATGAGCAGCAGCTCCAGTCAGGGTTCGACGCGGGTGATCCTCGCGTTCGACTCCGACCGCGACATCAACGGCGCGGCGCGGGAAGTGCAGGCCGCGATCAACGCCTCGCGCAACCTGCTGCCCAGCGGTATGCGCAGCATGCCGACCTACAAGAAGATCAACCCGTCCCAGGCGCCGATCATGGTGCTGTCGCTGACCTCGGACGTGTTGCAGAAGGGCCAGTTGTACGACCTGGCCTCGACCATCCTGTCGCAAAGCCTGTCCCAGGTGCCGGGCGTGGGTGAAGTGCAGATCGGCGGCAGTTCCTTGCCCGCGGTGCGTATCGAACTCGAACCCAAGGCCCTGGATCAATACGGTGTGGCCCTGGACGATGTGCGCAACACCATCGCCAACGCCAACCAGCGGCGGCCCAAGGGCTCGCTGGAAGACAGCGAGCGCAACTGGCAGATCCAGGCCAACGACCAGTTGGAAAAAGCCAAGGACTACGAGCCGCTGCTGATCCGCTACCAGAATGGCGCGGCCTTGCGCCTGGGCGATGTGGCCAGGATCAGCGACGGCGTGGAAGACCGCTACAACAGCGGTTTCTTCAACAACGATGCGGCGGTGCTGCTGGTGATCAACCGCCAGTCCGGCGCCAACATCATCGAGACCGTCAGGCAGATCAAGGCGCAGTTGCCGGCGTTGCAGGCGGTGCTGCCGTCCAGCGTTAAATTGAACCTGGCCATGGATCGTTCGCCGGTGATCACCGCGACCCTGCATGAAGCCGAAATGACCCTGCTGATTGCCGTGGCCCTGGTGATCCTGGTGGTGTACCTGTTCCTCGGCAATTTCCGCGCCTCGCTGATTCCTACCCTGGCGGTGCCGGTGTCGCTGGTGGGCACCTTTGCGGTGATGTACCTGTTCGGTTTCTCGCTGAACAACTTCTCGCTGATGGCGCTGATCCTCGCCACCGGGCTGGTGGTGGACGATGCCATCGTGGTGCTGGAGAATATTTCCCGGCATATCGACGAGGGTGTGCCGCCGATGAAGGCGGCGTACCTGGGGGCCAAGGAGGTCGGCTTCACCTTGCTGTCGATGAACGTGTCGCTGGTGGCGGTGTTCCTGTCCATCCTGTTCATGGGCGGGATCGTCACCAACCTGTTCCGCGAGTTTTCCATCACCTTGTCGGCGGCGATCATCGTCTCGCTGGTGGTGTCGCTGACCCTGACCCCGATGCTCTGCGCGCGCTGGCTCAAGCCCCATGTCAAAGGCCAGCTGAGTGGGTTGCAGCGCTGGAGCCAGAAGGTCAATGACCGCATGGTCGCCGGCTACGCCACCAGCCTCGACTGGGCGTTGCGCCATCGCCGCCTGACGCTGCTCAGCCTGTTGATCACCGTGGGTGTGAACGTTGCGCTGTACGTGGTGGTGCCGAAGACCTTCATGCCGCAACAGGACACTGGGCAGTTGATCGGTTTTGTGCGCGGCGATGACGGGCTGTCGTTCAACGTGATGCAGCCGAAGATGGAGACCTTCCGGGTAGCGGTGCTCAAGGACCCGGCGGTACTCAGCGTGGCGGGCTTTATCGGCGGCAACAACGGCACCAATAACGCGGTGATGCTGGTGCGCCTCAAGCCGATCAGTGAACGCAAGGTCTCGGCCCAGGCGGTGATCGAGCGTCTGCGCAAGAACGTCCCGCTGGTGCCGGGCGGGCGCCTGTTCCTGATGGCTGACCAGGACCTGCAGTTCGGCGGCAGCCGCGACCAGACCAGCGCGCAGTATTCCTACATCCTGCAAAGCGGCGACCTGGCCGCGTTGCGCCTGTGGTATCCGAAAGTGGTCAGCGCCTTGCGCGAGCTGCCGGAACTCACCGCCATCGACGCCCGCGAGGGGCGTGGCGCGGCGCAGGTTACGCTGGTGGTCGACCGCGACCAGGCCAAGCGCCTGGGTATCGATATGAATATGGTCACCGCGGTGCTGAACAACGCCTACAGCCAGCGGCAGATTTCCACCATCTACGACAGCCTGAACCAGTATCAGGTGGTGATGGAGGTCAACCCGAAATACGCCCAGGACCCGATCACCCTCAACCAGATGCAGGTGATCACCTCCAGCGGGGCGCGGGTGCCGTTGTCGACCATCGCGCATTATGAGAACAGCCTGGCCGACGACCGTGTCAGCCACGAAGGCCAATTCGCTTCCGAGAACATTGCCTTCGACATGGCACCCGGGGTCACGGTCGAGCAGGGCACGGCGGCCATCGAGCGGGCGATCGCCAAGGTCGGTTTGCCGGAAGATGTGATCGCCAAGATGGCCGGTACCGCCGATGCGTTTGCGGCGACCCAGAAGGGCCAGCCGTTCATGATCCTCGGCGCGCTGGTGGCGGTGTACCTGGTGCTGGGCATTCTGTATGAAAGCTACATTCACCCGTTGACGATTCTTTCGACCTTGCCGTCGGCAGGTGTCGGCGCCATGCTCGCCATCTACCTGACGGGAGGCGAGTTCAGCCTGATCTCCCTGTTGGGCCTGTTCCTGTTGATTGGGGTGGTGAAGAAGAACGCGATCCTGATGATCGACCTGGCGTTGCAGCTGGAGCGCAATGACCGCATGGGGCCGCTCGAATCGATTCGCAGTGCCTGCCTGCTGCGTTTGCGGCCGATCCTGATGACCACCCTGGCCGCCATCCTCGGCGCCTTGCCGCTGCTGCTGGGTGCCGGCGATGGCGCGGAAATGCGCCGTCCCCTGGGCCTGACCATTATCGGCGGCCTGGTGTTCAGCCAGATCCTGACCCTTTACACCACCCCGGTGGTTTACCTCTATCTCGACCGCGCGCGCCACCGCTTCAACGCCTGGCGCGGCGTGCGTACCGATGCTGCCCTGGACACTGCGCTATGACCGATTCAACCTTTGCCCGATTGGCCCTGTTGCGGGGCTCCCGCGTGGCGAGCCTGGTGCTCTGCGGCGCGTTGCTCAGTGCCTGCGCCGTCGGTCCCGACTACAAGCGCCCGGACGTGGTCGAGCCGGCACAATTCAAGGAAGCCCAGGGTTGGCGCCAGGCGACCCCAAGCGACTCCTTGGCCCGTGGCGCCTGGTGGGAGTTGTACGGCGACCGCCAGCTCAATGAGCTGGTGCTGCGCCTGAACAGTGCCAACCAGACTGTGGCCCAGGCCGAAGCGCGCTTTCGTCAGGCCCAGGCGCTGGTGCGCAGTTCCCGTGGCGCGTTTTACCCCACGGTTGACCTGAGCGCCGGGAAAACCCGCGCCAGCCAGGGTACTGGCAGCAGCAGCGCGAGCCTGAGCAGTTCCAGCAGCGGTATCCGTGACACCCTCAATGCTCAATTGGGGGTGAGTTGGGAGGCGGACATCTGGGGTAAATTACGCCGTGGCCTGGAGGCCAACGAGGCCAGCGCCGAAGCCAGCTCGGCGGACCTGGCGGCGATGCGCCTGAGCCAGCAGTCGGAACTGGTACAAAGCTACCTGCAGTTGCGCGTCATGGACGAACAGACGCGCCTGCTGCAAGCGACCCTGGAGACCTATCAACGCTCCCTGCAAATGACCGAAAACCAATACCGCGCCGGTGTGTCCGGCAAGGACGCGGTGGCTCAGGCGCAAACCCAGCTCAAGTCGACACAGGCCAGCCTGATCGACCTGATCTGGCAGCGCGCCCAGCTGGAAAACGCCATCGCGGTGTTGATCGGCGAGGCTCCGGCCAACTTCAAGCTGGCGGTGAGCAATGATATTCCCGCGTTGCCGCAGATCCCGGTGAGCCTGCCGTCGCAGCTGCTGGAACGGCGCCCGGACATCGCCTCGGCCGAACGCGCGGTGATCGCCGCCAACGCCAATATCGGCGTGGCCAAGGCCGCCTATTATCCGGACCTGACCCTGAGCCTGGCCGGTGGTTACTCCAGCAGCACCTACGCCGACTGGATCAGCCTGCCGAACCGCTTCTGGTCGGTGGGGCCCAAACTCGCCATGACCCTGTTCGACGGCGGCCAGCGTTCGGCGGAAGTCGACCGCACCGTCGCCAGCTATGACGAGACCGTGGCCAAGTACCGCCAGACCGTGCTGGATGGTTTCCGCGAAGTGGAAAACTACATGGTCCAGCTCAAGGTGCTGGAAGACGAGGCGGTGGTCAGCAACGAGGCGCTGGAGGCCGCGCGTGAGTCGCTGCGCCTGACCCAGAACCAGTACAAGGCCGGGTTGATTGCCTACCTGGACGTGGTGCAAGTGCAAGCGACGGCCCTGAGCAATGAGCGCACCGTGCTGACCCTGTTGCAGACGCAACTGGTGGCGAGTGTGCAATTGATTGCGGCGTTGGGCGGCGGTTGGGACGGGAAAACCGCGTTTGACGCAAAGGATTAACCGCAAACATGGACTAAATGTGGGAGCTGGCTCGCGAATGCGGTGTGTCAGTCAACGGATTCATTGGCTGATCCAGCGCCTTCGCGGGCAAGCCCGCTCCCACAGTTGATGGGGGTTGATGGGGTGTCAGTGCTCTGCTGGATCGCCCAGACACTGCTAGTCTTCTGAGCGAGGCGGCGCTGTGGTTGAGGGGTTGCTCCTCAGCCATGGAATCTCCCACATCTGGTGTCAATCAGCCTCCGGATTCCGGGGTATTTGAGCCAGTAGTTTGGCGTCAAAAAGTCCATGATGGCCATGCGCTAATATTTCAACTGTCCAATAATCAATCTCGCTACAATCGCCGCCTTTGCCACCTGGCACGGGTTTTTTAAGGCCCGTCAGTCTTGAGAAGTCCCATGCTTATCGGTAGCTATTCCCCCTCGCTGGTCGTGATTTCTCTGCTCGTTGCGATCCTCGCTTCCTATACCGCGCTGGACCTGGCCGGGCGCATTGCGACCGCCAAGGGCCGTGCGGTCTTTTATTGGATGAGCGGTGGGGCCGTGGCAATGGGCGTGGGCGTGTGGTCCATGCATTTTATTGGCATGTTGGCGCTGCGCCTGCCGTTCGCCCTGGGTTTCGACGTGGGTATCACTGCGCTGTCGCTGCTGATCGCGGTGTTGTCCTGCGGCTTTGCGTTGTGGCTGGTCAACCAGTCACGCTTGCCCGCCTGGCAACTGACATTGGGTGCGCTGGTCATGGGCGCGGGCATCAGCAGCATGCACTACACCGGCATGGCCGCGATGCGCATGACCCCCGGCATCGACTACGACCCCACACTCTTCAGCGCCTCGTTGCTGATCGCGGTGGTGGCCTCCGGCGCAGCGTTGTGGATCGCCTTCCACCTGCGACGCAATACGCCTTACGTGCGTCTGATGCGCGGTGGCGCTGCCGTGATCATGGGGCTGGCCATCGTCGGTATGCATTACACCGGCATGGCGGCGGCGCAATTTGCCGACGAGAGTTACTGCGGCGCTGCGGTGTCGGGCCTCAGTGGCAAGGGCCTGGACAACCTGGTCGTGGTCACCAGCCTGGCGGTCCTGGTGATTGCCTTGCTCACCTCGGTGCTGGATGCCCGCCTGGAAGCGCGTACCTCGGTACTGGCCGACTCCCTGAGCCTGGCCAATCAGGAACTGACCCACCTGGCCCTGCACGACCCCCTGACCGGGCTGCCCAATCGCACGTTGCTCGCCGACCGTATCCAACAAGCGATGCAGGCGGTCAACGAAAAGGGCGGCTGCTTTGCCCTGATGTTTATCGACCTGGATGGGTTCAAGCCGGTCAACGATGCGTTCGGCCACCATATGGGCGACCAATTGCTGTACGAAGTCGGCCTGCGCCTGCGCGAAGACCTGCGCAGCCAGGACACCCTGGCGCGCATCGGCGGTGATGAATTTGTATTGCTGGTACGCCTGAGCCAGCCCGACGATGCGCTGCGCCTGGCCGAGCGCCAGGTGGGCCTGGTCAACCGCGCCTTCAAGGTTGCCGAGCATGAGCTGAAGATTTCCGCCAGCGTGGGCATTGCAATCTACCCCGGCAACGGCAGCAACCCCCAGGAACTGCTGATGAACGCCGACGCCGCGATGTACCACGCCAAAGGCATGGGCAAGAACGGCTACAGCTTCTTCGACGTGTCGATGAACACCAACGCGCGCAAGCAATTGCAGTTGTTGCAGGACCTGCGCAACGCCGTCGAGCAGCAACAGTTCCGTCTGTATTACCAGCCCAAGTTCGACGCGGTGACTGGCATCCCGGTCGGCGCCGAAGCGTTGTTGCGCTGGGAACACCCGCAACAAGGCCTGTTGCTACCGGCGACGTTTATCGAGCTGGCGGAAAAAACCGGGCTGATCATTCCTATCGGCGAATGGGTGCTCAATGAAGCCTGTCGCCAGATGCGCCTGTGGTACGTGCTGGGTTATGAAGACTGGCGTATCGCCGTGAACCTGTCGGCGCTGCAGTTCTGCCACGCCGGGCTGGTCAACAGCGTGGCCACGGCGCTTGAACGTCACCAGTTGCCGGCCAACAGCCTGACCCTGGAGATCACCGAAACCACCGCCATGAGTGATGCGGACGCGAGCATGACCGTGTTGCAGCAGCTCTCGGACATGGGCGTGGACTTGTCCATCGACGATTTCGGCACCGGCTATTCCAGCCTGATGTACCTCAAGCGCCTGCCGGCCAACGAGCTGAAGATCGACCGTGGTTTTGTGCGCGACCTTGAGCACGACGGCGACGACGCCGCCATTGTCTCGGCCATCGTTGCCCTCGGCCAGGCCCTGGGCTTGCGCATCGTCGCCGAAGGGGTGGAGACCGACATGCAGCAAACCTTCCTCACGCGGCTGGGCTGTAACTCGTTGCAGGGCTACCTGTTGGGCCATCCGTTGCCGGCGGAGCGGTTCATGGCCGATATCCAACGCGCGGAAGCGGCCGTTGCGCCTGACAAAAACCGTGTGTGACGGGTATTCTTGGGCCCAACCTTAAACATTCGGTTGAAACAGGAGATCACTCCCATGGACAAAGTCGTCATTATCACCGGGGGCAGTCGGGGGATTGGCGCGCAGACGGCCTTGCTGGCGGCGCGCCAGGGCTATCGCATCTGCATCAATTTCCAGTCCGACGAGGACGCTGCCCACCGCGTGCTTGAGCAGGTCCGCGCGTTGGGTGCACAGGCCATCGCGGTGCGGGCAGATGTCAGCATCGAAGATGAAGTGATCATGCTGTTCAATCGCGTCGATGCCGAACTGGGGCGCGTTACAGCGTTGGTCAACAACGCCGGCACCGTGGGGCACAAGTCGCGGGTCGATGAGATGTCCGAGTTCCGTATCCTCAAGGTCATGAAAACCAACGTGCTGGGGCCGATCCTGTGTGCCAAGCATGCGCTGCTGCGCATGTCGCCCAAGCATGGCGGGCAGGGGGGCAGTATCGTCAACGTGTCGTCGGTGGCAGCGCGGTTGGGCGCGCCGGGAGAATACGTGGACTACGCCGCGTCCAAGGGCGCGCTGGATACCTTCACCATCGGGCTGTCGAAGGAAGTTGCGGGGGAGGGTATCCGGGTCAACGCCGTGCGCCCCGGTTATATCTTTACCGATTTTCATGCGCTCAGCGGCGACCCGGATCGGGTCAGCAAGTTGGAGTCGGGCATCCCCATGGCCCGAGGCGGGCGCCCGGACGAGGTGGCGGAAGCGATTATCTGGTTGTTGTCGGATAAGGCTTCCTACACGACCGGGACGTTCCTGGATCTGGGTGGCGGTCGCTAGACAACGCTCAAGTGAGAAACTCGCGCAGCACTGGATAACCCTTGTCGGAAAATTCCTTGAGTACGCTGGCTTCGGAGTTTTCCAGCGTGTTGTAGCCGTCGTCGGCGAAGCCGTCGATTTTGCCGTTGCGGCTGTGACTGGCGTTCAGTTGGCGGTCGTCGAGGTTGTCGATAAAGCGCAAGACTTTGTCCAGGTCGTAGGCCGCGTCCGCCCGGGTCTGCGGGTTGGGGTTGGCGCCGCTCCAATCGCCCACCTGTCGTTTCAAGTCATCGATCATTGCAGTGAGGAAAAGTCTTGGCCTCTGTGGCTTTCTGGCAGATTCGGTTCCAATTCAAAACGACCGCACGATCCTTCCCAAGGTCTCCATGGCCTGCTCCGACGCCTCCGTCCACGGGCTGCCATAGTTCAAGCGAATGCAGTTCCTGAAGCGCTGGGTCGCCGAGAAAATCGGCCCCGGTGCGATGCTGATGCCTTGGGCCAGGGCCATTTGGAACAACTTCAACGAGTCGGTCTGTTCCGGCAATTCCAACCATAGGAAATACCCGCCGGCCGGCTGGCTGACCCGCGTCTGTGCCGGGAAATAACGGGCGATGGCGGCGAGCATGGCGCTTTGCTGTTCTTCCAGGGCATAGCGCAATTTGCGCAGGTGCCGGTCGTACCCGCCGTGTTGCAGGTAATCGGCAATCGCCGCCTGGGCCGGCATCGACGGGCACAGCGAGGTCATCAGCTTCAAGCGTTCGACCTTTTGCGCGAAACGCCCGGCTGCGACCCAGCCAACGCGATAACCCGGGGCCAGGCTCTTGGCGAACGAGCCGCAATGCATCACCAACCCTTCGGTGTCGAAGGCCTTGGCCGGTTTCGGGGCGTGCTGGCCGTAATACAGCTCGGCATAGACATCGTCTTCAATCAACGGCACCTGGTGACTGCGCAACAGTTCCACCAGTGCTTGTTTCTTGGCTTCGGGCACGGTGGCGCCCATGGGGTTCTGGAAGCTGGTCATGGTCCAGCAGGCCTTGATCGGGTAGCGCGCCAGGGTTTGCGCCAGGGCGTTGAGGTCGATGCCGTCCCGCGGGTGCACCGGGATTTCCACGGCCTTGAGCTTTAGACGCTCCAGCACTTGCAGGCACGCGTAGAAGGCCGGGGCTTCGATGGCTACCAGGTCGCCGGGTTCGGTCACGGCTTGCAGGCACAGGTTCAGGGCTTCCAGCGCGCCGTTGGTGATCAGCAACTCTTCCATGGGCAGCATCAGGCCGCCGACCATGTAGCGCAGGGCAATCTGGCGGCGCAGTTGCGGGTTGCCCGGCGACATGTCGGTGACCACCAGGCGCGGGTCCATCTCACGGCTGGCACTGGCCAGGGAGCGCGCCAGGCGCGGTAGCGGGAACAGCATCGGGCTGGGGAACGCCGAGCCGAAGGGCACGGTGTTCGGGTCCTTGATCGAGTCGAGGACCGAGAACACCAGCTCGCTCACGTCGACCTCGGTGGATTCGTGCACTTGCTCGCTCACCACCGGCTCGGAAAACGGGCTGGGTGCGTGGGTGTTGACGAAGTAGCCGGAGCGCGGGCGTGCGCGGATCAGGCCGCGACGCTCCAGTAGGTAATAGGCCTGGAACACCGTGGACGGGCTGACGCCGTAGGTCTGGCTGGCATAGCGCACCGAGGGCACGCGCTGGCCGGGGCCGAGGACGCCGGAGCGGATCAGTTCTGCGATGTCGTCGGCGAATTTTTCGTAGCGTTTCATTTTGGCCTTAAACAAATTCTTCAGAATGTAAACGGAACACACTGTGGGAGCGGGCTTGCTTGCGAAGGCGCTGGGTCAGTTCATCAATAAGGTGACTGATACACCGCCTTCGCGAACAAGCCCGCTCCCGCATTTGGATCTGCATCTATTCGGACAGGTCTCAGCGGTTCAGCGGTGCTACGAAGCGGCTGTCGGCAGCACTGTAGACCCACGGTTCATCCACATCCGTGACCTTGAAACGCAAGGTCTGCGAGCTGCTTGCCGGTTTATCTGCCAGTAACGCCACCGACACCGGCACATCGACGATTTCCCCTGGCGCCAGGCTGATCTCGGTCTTGCCCTGCAACTGGAAGCCCTCGGCGTCCACCAGTTCCAGACGGTAATCCTGGCGCTGCTGGGTCTTGTTGATGACCTTGAGGCTGTAGATGTTTTCGATCAAGCCCTGGGCGTTCTCGCGGAACATGCCACGGTCCTTGGTCACATCCAGCGACACCATCGGCCGTTCGACCAACGCCACCACCAACGCCGCGATCATCACCAGCAGCACTGCACTGTAGCCGATCAGGCGCGGGCGCAGCAGGTGGGTCTTGCCACCTTGCAACTGATGCTCGCTGGTATAGCTGACCAATCCTGGGGCATAGCCCATTTTTTCCATGATCGAATCGCAGGCATCGATGCACGCCGCGCAGCCGATGCATTCCATTTGCAAGCCGTCGCGGATGTCGATGCCGGTGGGGCAGACCTGTACGCACAGCTGGCAGTCGATGCAATCCCCGAGGCCGACGTCGGCGGGGTTCACCTCGCGTTTGCGTGGGCCACGCTGCTCGCCGCGGGCGGCGTCGTAGGAAATGGTCAGGGTGTCCTTGTCGAACATCACGCTCTGGAACCGCGCATAGGGGCACATGTGCATGCACACCGCTTCGCGCAGCCAGCCGGCGTTGATGTAGGTGGCGCCGGTAAAAAACAGGACCCAGAACAGGCTCACACCGCCCATCTGCCAGGTCAGCAACTCGGCCGCCAGTGGCCGGATCGGCGTGAAGTAACCGACAAACGTCAGCCCGGTCAGCACGCTGATGCCCAGCCACAAGGTGTGTTTGGCCGAGCGCCGCGCCAGTTTGTTCAGGCTCCACGGCGCGGCTTGCAGCTTGATGCGCTGGTTGCGTTCGCCCTCGGTGACTTTTTCACACCACATGAACAGCCAGGTGAACGAGCTTTGCGGGCAGGTGTAGCCGCACCACACGCGGCCGGCGAACACCGTGATCGCAAACAGGCCAAAGGCACAGATGATCAGCAACGCCGACAACAGGATGAAATCCTGCGGCCAGAACGTGGCGCCAAAGATATGGAATTTACTTTCAGCCAAGTCCCATAGCACGGCCTGGCGCCCACCCCAGTTCAGCCACACGGTGCCGAAAAAGGCCAGGAACAGAAAGCCTGCACCGCTCAAGCGCAAGGTGCGGAACAGGCCGGTGAAACTACGGGTGTGGATCAGGTTGTCGCTGGATTTGGCCTTCACCTTCTTTGGGTGAAGTGGCTCAAAGGTTTCCACGGTTCGGACGGGGATTCTCTCGCTCATGGTCGTTCGCTCATCAGCCTCCATCAGGCCGATGAACTATGCGCGTGGGACTGTTTGCATAACAGACTCAGGTATGGCGATAAAAAGCGGATCAGATGCGCTCAGCAGGCAACCCTGCGTCAATCTGCTGCACCCCGTCCCGCCTGGGGTGCAGCTGGTTTTTTTGCTGTGCTGATACAGATCAATCAAATCGCCGAACCAGGCTCGGTGACCTTCTTGTGCTGACGCCCATCGGTTGCGCCGGCAACAGTCAGGGCGTCGGCTTCCTGTTCGGTGATGTACACCCGGCCGGTGGCCAATTCCACGTAGGACATGGCCTTGGGGATGTCGGTACTGACCGTCACCGCGCTGGCAGGCAGGCTTTGTTCCTGGCCATCAGTGTTGAGCTTGAAATAGCACGTCTGGTTTTCAATACGCACGGGCATGGTGATCTCCTTCTCAAAGGCTGGTGAAGGTTAGGGGCCGGTGCATCGCCAAGCGTTCCCGGCAACTGACTGGCGGTCGCTGCTGTCCATCCTTTACCCATCCCGACAAAGGAAGCTGTTCATGGACGCCTGGTGGCATCAAGTGTGGCAAACCTTACAAACCGAGTTCGCCGATATCGGTGATGCGAAACAGCTGACCCAGATCACCGTGCGCTTGCTGATCGCCGCCGTGCTCGGCGGCATTCTTGGCTTCGAGCGCGAGAGCAAGGGCAAGGCCGCCGGCGTGCGCACCCATATGTTGGTGGCGTTGGGCGCGGCGCTGTTTGTGATGGTGCCGCAGATGTCCGGCAACCAGGCGGACGCAATGAGCCGGGTGGTGCAGGGCGTGATAGCCGGCATCGGCTTTCTTGGCGCCGGTACGATCATCAAGGGCAAGGATGATGAAGAGGGTCACGTGAAGGGGCTGACCACCGCGGCGGGCCTGTGGATGACCGCTGCGATTGGGGTCTCGGCCGGATTGGGCCGGGAATCCACAGCGGTGTTGAGTACGTTGCTGGCGCTGGCGGTGTTCAGCGTGATGCCGAAAATCGTCAAGCGTTTCGACAAGGACTGACGATCACTGGCGGCATGCTCGTCGGCGGCTCTTCGACCGGTGGCGGCTGGTGTTGCGGTGGTTCCTGCTCAGGAATCGGCTCCGGTTCACTGGGCGGCAGGGTCGGGTTATCGATATTCGGGTCTGGGGTTTCTGCCGGGATCGGGATATTCATCGGTGTGGCCTCCTTTGTGCTTTGCTCTATCGGTGGACAGCCGCCAGGGGGATTTGATTCCCCGCCCAATGGCGGCACATCCATCTGAACTTTTCCCGCGGGCCCGGGCTCGGACCTAAGTCGGTCTGGCTCAGGGAAGCGCCGCCGTATCGGAATCCGGATCAAGCAAAGAGCGTCCACAGGGCGTAAGGGGAAGATGCTCGATGACTGCTGAAACAGAGGCTTTGTTACCACTGTCCCAGGCGCTGCTGTTGCCCAGGATCGCAATCGAAAGCACCACACCCGTGATCGACGGCGGCGAATTTGCCGTCAAGGCCGTGGTTGGCCAGCGCGTCAATGTCAGCAGCAAGGTGTTCGCCGACGGCCACGACAAACTCGCCGTACTGATTCGCTGGCGCGCGCTGCATGAAGAAAGCTGGCACAGCGTGGTGATGACGGATGTGGGTAACAACGGCTGGGCGGGCGCGTTTACCGTGGTTGACCAGGGCCCCCACGAATACTGCATCGAAGCCTGGATCGATACCTTCGCCAGCTTCTGCTACGAACTGCGCAAGAAACATGAGGCCGGCGTGCCGGTCAGCCTGGAGTTGCAGGAAGGCCGCAGCCTGGTGCTGCAAGCTGCCGAGCGCAGCGACAACGAGCTGCGCGACCGCCTGATGTTGTTGCACCACGAACTCTCCGGCCTGCTGGAAACCGAGCAGGTCGCGCTGTTCCTGCACGAAGACAGTGCACACCTGATGACCCTGGCCGACCACCGCGCCTACTTGAGCATCAGCACCGTGTACCCGATCGATGTGGAACGCAGCGCCGCGCAATTTGCCAGTTGGTACGAGCTGTTCCCGCGCTCGATCACCGACGATCCGGCGCGTCACGGCACATTCAATGACGTGCACTCGCGCTTGTCGACGATCCACGATATGGGTTTCGACGTGCTGTACTTCCCGCCGATCCACCCCATCGGCCGCAGCCATCGCAAGGGCCGCAACAACGCCCTGACGGCTGGCCCCGATGATCCCGGCAGCCCCTACGCCATCGGCAGCGAGGAAGGTGGCCACGAGGCGATTCACCCGCAGCTGGGCAGCCGCGAAGATTTCCGCCGGCTGGTCAAGGCCGCCGCCGAGCATGGCCTGGAAATCGCCCTGGACTTCGCTATCCAGTGTTCCCAGGACCACCCGTGGCTCAAGCAGCATCCGGGTTGGTTCAACTGGCGCCCGGACGGCACGATCAAATACGCGGAAAACCCGCCGAAGAAATACCAGGACATCGTCAACGTCGACTTTTATGCGGCGGATGCGATCCCCAGTCTGTGGACCGAGCTGCGCGACATCGTGGTCGGGTGGGTGGAAGAGGGCGTGAAGACCTTTCGCGTCGACAACCCCCACACCAAGCCGCTGCCGTTCTGGCAATGGCTGATCAGCGATGTGCGCGCCAAGCACCCCGAGGTGATCTTTCTCGCTGAAGCCTTCACCACCCCGGCGATGATGGCGCGCCTGGGCAAGGTCGGTTACTCCCAGAGCTACACCTATTTCACCTGGCGCAACACCAAGGCCGAACTGAGCGAGTACTTCACCGAACTGAACCAGTCGCCGTGGCGCGAGTGTTTCCGGCCGAATTTCTTTGTGAATACGCCGGACATCAACCCGGCGTTCCTGCACGAATCCGGGCGCCCGGGCTTTTTGATCCGCGCTGCACTGGCGACCATGGGCTCGGGCCTGTGGGGCATGTATTCGGGCTATGAACTGTGCGAAGCCGCGCCGGTGCCGGGCAAAGAGGAATACCTGGATTCGGAGAAGTACCAGATCCGCGTACGAGACTTCAGCGCGCCCGGCAACATCATCGCCGAGATCGCCCAGCTCAACCGCATCCGCCGGCAAAACCCGGCGTTGCACACGCACCTGGGGCTGAAGCTCTACAACGCGTGGAACGACAACATCCTGTATTTCGGCAAGCGCAGTGAGGATGGCAGCAACTTTATCCTCGTGGCGGTGAACCTTGATCCCTACAACGCCCAGGAGGCGAATTTTGAGTTGCCTCTGTGGGAATTGGGCCTGCCGGACGATGCCCAGACCGGGGGGGAAGACCTGATGAATGGCCATCGCTGGACATGGTACGGCAAGACCCAGTGGATGCGGCTGGAGCCGCAGATGCCGTTCGGTATCTGGCGTATCACCCTCCCTTGAACCTGTTGGAGATCCAAAAATGTGGGCGCAGGCGAGCCGGCGCCCACATTGAGCGAGTGTCTCCAGGTGGTTTTGAACGTATTCTCAGGAGTTTCCAATGGCGAAGAAGCCCGCCCCGAACACCTTTACCCAAGACCCGCTCTGGTATAAGGATGCGGTGATCTATCAAGTTCACGTCAAATCGTTTTTCGACGCCAACAACGATGGTATCGGCGATTTTGCCGGCCTGATCGCCAAACTCGATTACATCGCCGACCTTGGCGTCAACACCCTCTGGCTGTTGCCGTTCTACCCTTCGCCCCGCCGTGATGACGGCTACGACATCGCCGAATACTGTGGCGTGCACAGGGACTACGGCACCCTGGCCGACGCCAAGCGCTTTATCGCCGAGGCCCATAAGCGCGGGCTGCGGGTGATTACCGAGTTGGTGATCAACCACACCTCCGACCAGCACCCATGGTTCCAGCGGGCGCGCAAGGCCAAGTCGGGTTCGGCCGCGCGGGATTTCTATGTGTGGTCCGATGACGACCAGAAATACGCCGGCACCCGCATCATCTTTCTCGACACCGAGACCTCCAACTGGACCTGGGACCCGGTCGCCGGCCAGTACTTCTGGCACCGCTTCTACTCCCATCAGCCCGACCTCAACTTCGACAACCCGCAAGTCATGCAGGCCGTGCTCGCAGTGATGCGCTTCTGGCTCGACCTGGGCATCGACGGCCTGCGCCTGGACGCCATCCCCTACTTGATCGAGCGCGACGGCACGAATAACGAAAACCTGCCGCAAACCCACGAGGTGCTCAAACAGATCCGCGCCGAGATCGACGCCCATTATCCGGACCGCATGCTGCTGGCCGAAGCCAACCAATGGCCGGAGGACACACAACTCTACTTCGGTGACAAAAAAGGCGACGACGGCGACGAATGCCACATGGCCTTCCACTTTCCGCTGATGCCGCGCATGTATATGGCGCTGGCCCAGGAAGATCGCTTCCCCATCACCGATATTCTGCGCCAGACCCCGGAGATTCCCGCCAATTGCCAGTGGGCGATCTTCCTGCGCAACCACGATGAGCTGACTCTGGAGATGGTCACCGACAAGGAACGCGACTACCTGTGGAACTACTACGCCGCCGACCGCCGCGCGCGCATCAACCTGGGCATTCGTCGGCGCCTTGCGCCGCTGATGGAGCGCGACCGCCGCCGCATCGAGCTGCTCAACAGCCTGCTGCTGTCGATGCCTGGCACGCCGACCCTGTATTACGGCGATGAAATCGGCATGGGTGACAACATCTACCTCGGTGACCGCGACGGCGTGCGTACGCCGATGCAGTGGTCCATCGACCGCAATGGCGGCTTCTCCCGCGCCGACCCGGCCAGCCTGGTACTGCCGCCGATCATGGATGCGCAATACGGTTATCAGTCGGTCAATGTCGAAACCCAGGCCCAAGATCCCCATTCACTGTTGAATTGGACCCGGCGCATGCTCGCGGTGCGCAAACAGTCCAAGGCGTTTGGCCGGGGCAGCTTGAAGATGCTCTCGCCGAGCAACCGCCGCATCCTCGCCTATACCCGCGAGTTCACCGGCGAGGATGGTCGCAGCGAAATCATCCTGTGCGTGGCCAACGTGTCGCGCAGCGCCCAGGCCGCCGAGTTGGATCTGTCGGCCTACGCCGGCATGGTCCCGGTAGAGATGCTTGGCGGTAATGCCTTCCCGCCCATTGGCCAGCTGAATTTCCTGTTGACCCTGGCGCCCTATGGTTTCTACTGGTTCGTGCTGGCCGCGGAAAACCAGATGCCCAGCTGGCACGTGGAACCTGCGCAAAGCATGCCGGACTTCACCACCCTGGTGCTTAAACAGCGCCTGGAAGAACTGCTTGAACCCGCGTGCCGCGCCACCCTGGAGCAGACTTCGCTACCCGCCTGGCTGCCCAAACGCCGTTGGTTCGCGGGCAAGGATGCGAGCATCGACAGCGTGCATATCGCCTACGGTGTGCGCTTTGGCGACCCGCAGCACCCGGTGTTGCTCAGCGAAATTGACGTGAGCAGCGGCGGGCAGGTCAGCCGTTATCAGTTGCCGTTCGGTTTTCTGGGTGAGGACCAGTTCACCAGCGCCTTGCCCCAGCAATTGGCCCTGGCCCGTGTGCGACGGGCGCGTCAGGTGGGGTTGGTAACCGACGCGTTCAGCCTTGAGCCGTTCATCCGTGCCGTTATCCATGGGCTGCAAGCCGGTACGCTATTGAACTCGAGCGAGGGCGAACTGCGCTTTGAAGCCACACCACACTTGGCCAAGCTGCCATTGGGCGACGACGCGCCAGTGCGCTACCTGTCGGCCGAGCAATCCAACAGCTCGGTGGTGGTGGGTGAAAGCCTGGTGCTCAAGCTGATTCGCAAAGTTGCCTCTGGGGTGCACCCTGAACTGGAAATGAGCGCCTACCTGACCGCTGCCGGTTACCCGAATATCTCGCCGCTGCTGGGCTCGGTGATTCGCCGTGACGGGGCAGGGCAGGACAACCTGTTGATGATCGCCCAGGGTTACCTGAGCAATCAGGGCGATGCGTGGGCCTGGACCCAGAACAACCTGGAACGGGCGATTCGCGATGAGCTGGCCCAAGCCATCTCCGAGCAGGAACAGCATTACAACGCCCTTGACGAACTCAAGGAGTTTGCCGGGTTGCTCGGCCGCCGCCTGGGCGAGATGCATGGGGTGTTGGGGGCCAAAACCAGCGACAAGGACTTCCGCCCCGAGCTCACCACGGCCAGGCAGGCCCAGGCCTGGGCCAAGGATGTGGCCGCGCAGATCGAGCGCGCCTTGCACCTGCTTGACCTGCATCAAAATCAATTGAACCCCGCGGATCAGGCGTTGGTCAGTGATTTGCTGGCGCAGAAAAAAGCCATCACCAGCCACGTTCAGGCATTGGCGAAAGCCACCCTGGGCGGTCTGCGGATACGCGTCCACGGCGATTTGCACCTGGGCCAGGTGCTGGTGGTGAAGGGCGATGCGTACCTGATCGACTTTGAAGGCGAGCCGGCGCGACCATTGCATGAACGACGTGGCAAGCACAGCCCCTATAAGGATGTGAGCGGCGTGCTGCGCTCGTTCGATTACGCGGCTGCGATGGCGCGCAATGACCAAGGCCTGGATCAATCGCCTGCCGCGCAGTTGGCGCGCCGACGCGTGACCGAGCGTTACCTGACTGACGCACGTCAGGCATTTATCCAGGCTTATCAGTCAGCTACGTCTACACTGGCGCATGACTGGCAGGATGCCAAAGGCCAGGACGCCGCGCTGACGTTGTTCAGCCTGGAGAAGGCCGCGTATGAAGTGGCTTACGAAGCGGAAAATCGCCCAAGCTGGCTGCCGGTGCCCCTGCAAGGGTTGCACGGTCTGCTCAGCGGGCTTGTATCGAAAACCGCACGCGGTGGGGAGAAGTCATGAGCTTTACGAATAAAGAACCGCTGCAGCCTAAGTTGACAGCACTGCCGGCGTCCCACGACGTCGATGCGCTGGTACGCGCCGAACATCCGGACCCGTTCTCGGTTCTGGGCCCGCACGATGATGAACACGGTGGCCAGTTTATCCGCGCCTTTCTGCCAGAAGCCTTGAGCGTTCAAGTGCTGGAGCGCGACAGCGGCGAACTGATCGGCAGCCTGGACGCAACCCAGGTGCCGGGCCTGTTTGTCGGGCACTTCAAGCATCGCCAGGCGTACCTGCTGAAAATCCAGTGGGCCGGTGGCGAGCAGATTACCGAGGACCCCTACAGCTTCGCCCAATTGTTGCTGGGTGAAATGGACCTGTACCTGTTTGCCGAAGGCAACCACCGCGACCTCGGCAGTTGCCTCGGCGCCCAGGTGACCACGGTGGATGGCGTGCAGGGTGTGCGCTTTGCCGTGTGGGCACCGAATGCGCGGCGCGTGTCAGTGGTGGGAGATTTCAATATTTGGGACGGTCGGCGCCATCCGATGCGTTTGCGGCACCCGTCTGGCGTGTGGGAGATCTTTATCCCACGCCTGCAACCGGGCGCGGCCTATAAATACGAGATTCTTGGTGCCCATGGGATCTTGCCGCTCAAGGCCGACCCCATGGCGCTGGCCACCCAGCTGCCGCCCGACACCGCCTCCAAAGTCGCCCCGCCGTTGCAGGTCGACTGGCAGGACCATGGGTGGATGCAGGCGCGGGCCGACAAACACAAAACCACCGCGCCGCTCTCGATCTACGAGCTGCACGTGGGCTCCTGGCAGTGCGAGCTGGACGAAGCCGGCGAGGTCGCGCGCCAATATGGCTGGCGGGAACTGGCCGAGCGCTTGGTGCCCTATGTGCAGCAACTGGGCTTCACCCACGTCGAACTGATGCCGATCATGGAACACCCGTTCGGCGGCTCGTGGGGTTACCAGGCGTTGTCACAATTTGCACCGAGCGCACGTTTTGGTTCACCCGAAGATTTCGCCTACTTCGTCAACGCGCTGCATCAGGCAGATATTGGCGTGATTCTGGATTGGGTCCCGGCGCATTTTCCTACGGATACCCACGGCCTGGCGCAATTCGACGGCACTGCGCTGTACGAATACGCCAACCCGCTGGAAGGCTTTCACCAGGATTGGGACACGCTGATCTATAACCTTGGTCGCACCGAAGTGCATGGCTTTATGCTGGCCTCGGCGCTGCACTGGCTGAAACACTTCCATGTGGACGGCCTGCGCGTCGATGCGGTGGCGTCGATGCTGTACCGCGATTATTCGCGCAAGGCCGGGGAATGGGTGCCCAACCGCCACGGTGGTCGGGAGAACCTGGAAGCCATCGACTTCCTGCGCCACCTGAACGACGTTGTCGCCCTGGAAGCCCCCGGCGCACTGGTGATCGCCGAGGAGTCCACCGCGTGGCCCGGCGTCAGCCAACCGACCCAACAGGGCGGCCTGGGCTTCAACTACAAGTGGAACATGGGCTGGATGCACGATTCGCTGCATTACATCCAGCAAGACCCGGTGTACCGCGCCCATCATCACAACGAGCTGAGTTTTGGCCTGGTGTATGCCTGGTCCGAGCGCTTCATCCTGCCGATTTCCCACGATGAGGTGGTGCACGGCAAACATTCGCTGATCGACAAGATGCCCGGCGACCGCTGGCAGAAGTTTGCCAACCTGCGCGCCTACCTGGCGTTCATGTGGATGCATCCGGGTAAGAAACTGCTGTTCATGGGCTGCGAATTCGGCCAGTGGCGCGAGTGGAACCACGACCAGCAACTGGACTGGTACCTGTTGCAGTACGCCGAACACAAGGGCGTACAAAAACTGGTCGGCGACCTCAACCGGCTGTACCGCGAGGAACCGGCACTGCACGAGCAGGACGACGCGCCCCAGGGCTTCCAGTGGTTGATCGGCGACGATGCGATCAACAGCGTCTACGCCTGGTTGCGCTGGAGCAAGGACGGCAGGCCGGTGCTGGTGGTGGCCAATTTCACCCCAGTGCCCCGCGAGGCGTACGCCGTGGGCGTGCCATTTGCCGGGCGCTGGAGCGAGGTGATCAATACGGATGCCGACACTTATGCCGGCTCCAACTATGGCAACGGCGGCGAAGTGTTTACCCAGGATGAACCGCGCCATGGGCAACCGGTGTCGTTGACGCTGAATCTGCCACCTTTGGGGGTGCTGATTCTGCGGCCGGACACGCTTTAAAGGCTCTGGCGTAATGGATTCTGTTGTCCGCGCTGCTGGCAGGATGCCACAATGGCGCCTTTGTCGTGGCAGTCAAAGCAGGCGGATTTCATGAATGGCCTTGGGCGTGAGCAGGACCAGGATTGCTTTATCGAAGAGCAGGTGCGAACCGATCGTTTGCACCAGCTGTTTCGCCAGTCATTTGCCGCGATTTTCGGCAGTTTCTTCGCCGCGATCATGCTGTGCTGGCTGTGCTGGGACCGGTTCGATCATCAGGTCATCCTGATCTGGCTGGTCGCGCTGAGCGCGTCCTCGCTGCTGCGTATCCACTTGTTCATGGGCTGGTTTCGCTGTCCCCGTGCCGAACGCACGCCGGAACGCTGGGAACGGCGCTACTGGCTGACACTGATGCTGTCCGCCGGAATCTGGGGGTTGGGCGCGTTTGCAGTGATGCCCACCGATGACCGCGTGTCCCAGGTGCTGGTGATGCTGTTTACCGTGGGTATGTCGGTCAGTGCGGTGTCGTGTTACTCGGCATATCGCTACATGACCTTGATGTCCATGTTCCTGGTGTTGTTGCCGTGTACCTTGTGGCTGCTGTTCCAGCCGTCACCGATGCAAGTCGGGGTGGCGGCGGCGGTGTTGGTGTTTTCGACCTTTGTGGTCAGCGCCACGCGCAAACTCTCGGACGCCCTGGAAAAAGCCTTTCGCCTGACCCGGCAGATGGAACGTGCCCACAATATTTCCGCCCGCGCCGCACAGACCGATGAGCTCACGGGCCTGATGAACCGCCGCGCCTTCTTTGAGCACGCCCAGTTGCTGTACGCGCAATGCCGGCGCAACCGGCAGCCCTTGTGTGCGCTGATGATGGACATGGACCACTTCAAGGACATCAACGACACCTACGGCCATCAGGCCGGGGACGAAGTGTTGCGCCAGATCGGCGGGGTGATCAGCGCGTCATTTCGCCAGTCGGATGTGTACGGTCGGTTGGGCGGCGAAGAGTTTGGCGTATTGCTGCCCAACACTTCATTGGACACCGCGCGTGACATCGCCGAACAGTTGGTCAAGTCCATCTCCGGGCTGGCCGCCGAGCCGGTGCACGGCTTGACCGCCAGCCTGGGCGTGGCCTCGAGCCGCAACCTTGACCAGGACTTGCACAGCCTGATGAATACGGCCGACAAGGCGCTGTACCGCGCCAAGGCCGAGGGTCGCAACCGCGTCGCAGTGGCGGAGTAGGGCGTCAGTCGCGCTGCATGGCCTTGGCCAGGACCCGTGCCACCTGGTCGGCGGAATAGGGCTTGGCGAGGAACTCAAAGCCTTCGTAGCCGCTGTCGGCCAGCTCTTCACTGTAGCCGGAGGTGAGCACCACCGGCAGGTCCGGCCGCCGTTGGCGCAGAACTTTGGCCATCACCACGCCAGTCATGCCGGGCATCACCACATCCGAGAACACCCCGTCGAACGCCATCGCATCCGGGCCTGCCAAGGTGAGTGCCTGTTCGGCATGGGTGGCCCAGGTGGTCTGGTAGCCCAGGTCTTGCAGGATCTGGTTGGCGAAACGGCCGACTTCCAGGTTGTCCTCCACGATCAGGATATGGCGCTGCCTCGTGTCGGTGACCGGGGCCTGTTCGTGGGTTGACGGGGCAGGCGAGTCCGCCTCTGCGGCCACGGCGGGCAAGTACAGGGTAAAGCGCGTGCCCTGACCCTGGGTGCTGGTCACATCGACGTTGCCGCCCGATTGTTTGGCGAAGCCGAACACTTGCGACAGGCCCAACCCGGTGCCTTTGCCGACGGCCTTGGTGGTGAAGAACGGCTCGAAGATACGTTCGAAGACGTCCGAGCCAATGCCGGCGCCGGTGTCGCTCAGTGAAACCGTCACGAACGGCTGATGCAACCCGGCATCGCCACGAATGCGCGGTAGCGCGCTGACAGTCGACACGCGCAGGGTCAAGGTGCCTTGGCCGTCCATGGCGTCGCGGGCGTTGAGGGCCATGTTGATCAGCGCGGTTTCGAACTGGCTGGAGTCGACGCGCACATGGCACGCCTGTGCGGGCAGTTCCACCTGCACGTGGATGCGCGCACCCGTGAGGCTTTCGAGCATCTCACCGATGTTTGCCACCCGCTGGCACGCGTCGAACACCTGCGGGTTCAGCGGTTGGCGCCTGGCGAAGGCGAGCAGTTGGCTGGTGAGCTTGCTGGCGCGCTCGACGGTGTCCGACACTGCCGCCATGTAGCGCTGGCGGCGCTCTTCGGACAGCCCCGGCTGGCGCAGGAAGTCCACCGAGGAGCGAATGATGGTCAGCAAGTTGTTGAAGTCGTGAGCCACGCCGCCGGTCAATTGGCCGATGGCTTCGAGTTTTTGCGATTGGTGCAGTGCGGCTTCGGCCTGGGTCAGGGCGAGGGTGCGCTCGGCGACCCGTTGCTCGAGCGTGGCATTGAGTTCTGAAAATGCCGCCAGCCCCTCGCGTACGGCCACATCGGCGCGTACGCGCTCGATATGCGCCCACGAGCGTTCGGTGACTTCGCCCACCAGCGCCAGATCGTAGGGCGACCAGGTGCGCGGGGATTTGTGGTGCGCGGCCATCAGCGCTGTCAGCCGGCCCTCCTTGATCAGTGGGAAACACACCGTCGCGGTAGCCCCCAGGGCTTGGTAGCTGGCCGACTCCTCTGGCGGGAATTCGACCCGGTTGTCGCGGATCACCAACGGTTCGCCGGCCCGCAGGCGGCGTACCGCCCGCTCGCCGAACGACGCCAGGCTGTAGCGCCCGACGATGCTTGGCGAGCCGGGAGCCGCCCAATTGCCGCGAATGGTAAAGCCATCCTCGTCAGCGTCCATGTCGGCATACGCGCAATTGGTGACTTGCAGGTGCTGCGCCAGCAAGCGCGTGGTGCTGGTCATGATGGCTTCGGCATCGGTGGCATTGGCCACGGCGTTGCCGATGGCATCGAGCATGGCCAGGCGACGGGTGAGAAACACGGTCGCGGTGGTTTCGGTGACGGTGTCGAGCATGCCGACCACGGCGCCGCGAGGGTCACGGATCGGGCTGTAGCAAAAGGTGAAATACGCCTGCTCGGGCCCGGCGCCGCGTTCGATCACCAGCGGGTAGTTTTCAATGTAGGTCGCATGCCCTTCAAAGGCCGCCTGGGCGATGGGGCTGATATCACGCCAGACTTCGCTCCACACTTCACTGAATGGGCGACCCAGGGCGTAGGGCTTGTCACCCAGGATCGGGATAAACGCATCGTTATAGAGCATGGTCAGCGACGGCCCCCACACGATGGCTTGGGGGAAGCTTGAGGCAAAGCACAGTGCGACGGTGGTCTTGAGTACGTCCGGCCATAGCTCAAGCGGGCCCAGCGGCGTACTGGCCCAGTCATACACGCGCACCTGCTCGGCCATGTCGCTGCTGCTTTGCAGCCAATTCATCATTGGGAGAACACCTTGTTTGCCGCAACCTTTTAGTGGCCCGGAGGGTCAGGCCAACAAGCTACAGACCGGAATCGCCGTTGGCAGTTCAGCGCTATTATCCACGTGATAGCAATTTGATGCTCAGTCCAAATGATTGCCCCTATTGGCTGCCGAATAACCCCGTCCAATAGATGCCTGCATCACTCTTCGGGTCCATGGCGTACGCCGCACCCAGTTCGCGAAATTGCGGGTTCATCAGGTTGGCGCAATGCCCGGGGCTGGCGAGCCAGCCGTCTACCACTTTGCGCGGGGTGTCGAGACCGGCGGCGATGTTTTCACCGATGTTCTTTGCAATGTACCCCGCCAACTCGGCACGATCGCCCGGCGTGCGGCCGTCATGGTCGAGGTGGTCGAAGAAGTTGCCGTTGGCCATGTTGCGCGTGTGGCTGTTGGCAGCGCCGGCCAGGTCGTCGTTCCAGCTCAGCGGCGTGGTGGCGCTAAACGCCTGGGTGCCGCATTGGCGTGCCTGGGATCGGGCGGTGTTGATCAGGTTGAGCAGTTGCTTGCCTTCGGTCTGCCAGTCGCCAAGGCCGCTGGACAGCAGCGGGCGGGCGAGCACGATGCGCCAGTCCTGGCCGCTGTTGCTTACGCCGATGTCGACAAATTGCGGGTCCAGCACCACGCGGCAGAAGCTTTCGCGCACGGCCTTCATCGCCGACGTTGCATCCTTGGGACCGGACAGGCTGATGGCCTGTACGTTGACCATCGGATACGCCGCCCGCGCCAGGGCCTGTTGCAGGTCGCCGACGTTGTTGGCCGGCAACACCAGCCGCGTATCGCTGGTCAGCGGTGGCAGTTCCTGGGAACCCTGGTCGCCGCAGCGCTGGAGCTGGCTGCGGTAGACGTTGATCTGTTGTATCAACTGACTTTCTTCATTCGCCATCGCGCTGGCGCAGAACACCGAACTGGCGGCCAGCGTCGTGAGACCCATCATCAATGACAGAACGCGCATGGACATTACCCTTGAGCTTGTAAAGTGCCCATGATGCGCGATGTGGGTGCGTCCATGCACCCGTTGGTCTGAACTTTTTCCTTCAGTTCTTGAATGTGGAGTGCTTGCGACCCTGGTCACACAGGGCGAATACCACCACCAGCAGCGCGGAAATCGCCAGGATGATCACCACGCCATCGGTGGAGTGGGTGGCCGATGCCGCCACCATCGACAACGCACCCAGTGGTGCCAGCCCGCCGGCGATGGCGGTACCGATTTCGCGCCCGGTGCCAAAACCCGAGGAGCGGGTCTGGGTCGGGAACTGGCGGCTCAGGAACGAACCCTGCGGGGCAAACATCATGGGTGCAAGGATGCCGGTGCCAACGCCGATGGCGATGTAGATCATCAGGCTTTCGCCGGTGTTGAGCAGGGCCAGGAACGGGTAGGCGAACAGCAGCGAGCACAGCCCGCCGAGCATCAGCACGGTCTTGCTGCTCCACTTGTCGCACAGCCAGCCAAAGCAGGGTACGGCGACAATCGCGATCAGGCTGGCGATGGTTACCGACAGCGAGGTGACGTGCACATCCACCCCTTTGAACTGGGTCAGGTAGGCCAGGGAGAAGGTCTTGAAGATGTAGCTCAGGGCGTTGTAGCCAATCGCCACGAAAAACACCACGGCCAGGCCCTTGAGGTCATTCTTGAACAGCGCCTTGAGTGGCGAGGCCTTGGCCTTGGTCGCTTCTTTGCTCAGTTGGTTGAACTGTGGGGTTTCCGGAATGCTGTTGCGCACCCACAGGCCGACGCCTACCAGCACGATGCTGCACACGAACGGGATGCGCCAGCCACCGGCCAGCAGGAACTCGTTGCCATTGATGGTCAGCAGGTACACGGTCAGCGACGACAGCAACAGGCCCAGGTTAAGGCCCAGTGCCGGCCAGGCGCCCTGGCTGCCGCGTTTGCCTTGGGAGGCGTGCTCGTAGGACGTCACCGCCGCGCCCGACAGCTCGGCACCGGCGCCCAGGCCCTGGATGATGCGGATAAACACCAGCAGGATCGGCGCCCAGATGCCGATGGAGGCGTAACTGGGGATCAGCCCGATCAGGGTGGTGCACACCCCCATCAGGCAGAAGGTCAGCACCAGCACTTGCTTGCGGCCGAACTTGTCACCGAGGTAGCCGAACAGAATCCCGCCGAACGGGCGTGCGATAAAACCGATGGCAAAGGTGGAAAAGGCCATCAGTGTGGCGGTCTTGGGGTCGCTGTTATCAAAGAAGATCTTCGAGAACACGATGGCCGCCATGGTGGCGTACAGGTAAAAGTCGTACCACTCCAGCATCGAACCGAAGATGGTCGCGGCGGCCACCTTGCGCAGGCGCTTGCGGGTTTGCTCGGGGGTTTCGGTGCCGGGAATCGGGGCAGTTACCGTCATGCTGTACTTCCTTCTGGGTCTTTGTAGTTATTGTCAAATGGACGCGTGGTGCGGGGTGTTACTCGGGCTTGAACAGGCGGTCGGCGATCATCGCGCCGATGGGCATGGCGGACGTCGCGGCGGGTGAGGGCGCGTTGCACACGTGGAGCATTCGTGGGGTCTGGGCGAACAGGAAGTCGTGTACCAGGCTGCCGTCGCGCATCACCGCCTGGGCGCGGATGCCCGCCTCATAGGGCAGCAGGTCGTCGAGGGTCAGCGATGGGCAGTACTTGCGGCACTGCTCCAGGTAGCCGGACTTGAACAGCGAGTTCTTCATCTCGGTCGTGCCGGAGCCGAGGTTTTGCCAGATGGTTTTCCAGAAGCCGGGGAAGCTGGCGTACTGCGCCACGTCGCGCCAGTTCACCGAGAACTTGCGGTAGTTCTCGCGGCCCAGGCCAAGCACGGCATTTGGGCCGACGGTGACGCTGCCGTCGATCATGCGCGTGAGGTGTACGCCGAGAAACGGCAGCTCCGGGTCGGGAATCGGGTAGATCAGGTGGTTGACGATGTTGTTTTTCGCCGCTGGCAGGCGGAAGTACTCACCGCGAAACGGGATGATCTGGTGGTCGATCGGTATGCCGGCCAGCGTTGCCAGGCGGTCCGACTGCAAGCCCGCGCACACCACCAGGCGGCGGGCCTGCCAGCTTTCGCCACGGGTGTTGACCGTGACTTTGTCGGTGTCTTCATGGATCGCGGTGACGGTACGCTCCAGGCAGATCTCGCCGCCGTTGCGGCGGATCACCCGGGCCATGGTGTCGCACACCTGGCGATAGTCGACGATGCCGGTGGCGTCGAGGAACAGCCCGCCGAGGCCGACGATGTTCGGTTCACGCTGGCGCAACTGGTCGGCGTCGAGGCGCTCGACCTTCATGCCATTGAGCTGGGAGCGTGCGTACAAGGCTTCCATGCGCTGCATTTCCAGGGGGCTGGAGGCCACCAGTAATTTGCCGCATACCTCGAACTTGATCCCGTGTTCAGTGCAGAACTGCTTGGTCTGCTCGGCGCCGCGCTTGCACAGGTCCGCCTTGAGGCTGCCCGGCGCGTAGTAGATGCCGGCGTGGATCACGCCGCTGTTGTGGCCGGTCTGGTGTTTGGCCAGCACTGGCTCTTTTTCCAGGATCACCAGCGAGGCACCGGGCTGGCGCTTGAGCAGTTCCATCGCCGTGGCCAGGCCGACGATGCCGCCGCCGATAATGCAATAGTCGTGAATCATGGGGTGGGCTACCTAAAGTTGCACATTTCGGTCTGCTTATCAGGTTGTCAGACTAATGTTTTTGTTAAAAAAATGGCGTGTCCAGGACACGCTACTTAAAGGATCAGTTTGTCTCGGGCAGCTCCAGGCTCAGACGCCGTGCCGCTGCGCGCAGGTGGGCTTCAGCGCTGGCGGCGGCGCGTTGGGCGTCGCCATCGGCAATCGCCTGAAAGAGCTGCTGGTGCTCCTGGGTGGCGTCGGCAGAGCCGGTGGCGAAGCGTGATGCGGAGTTTTCCCAGGCGGTTTTGCGCGCGCTGGCCAATTGGCTCCTGAGAAAGTCGTGGAAGGCGACGAAGTATTCGTTTTTGCTGGCGTCGGCGATGGCGCGGTGGAATTCCACGTCGGCGATGGCGGCGGCTTCGAAGTTATCGCGGTTGTCCTGCATGGCTTGCAAGGCACTTTTCATGCGGTGCAGGTCGGCCTCGTCACGGCGCTTTGCGGCAATCGAGGCGGCTTGGGTTTCGATCCACAGGCGCACTTCGAACATCTGCGCCAGGTCCGGGCTGCGACCATTGGGCTGCGGGAACCGGAACACCGTGCCGGCAGGCGTCTGCGAGATAAACGAGCCCAGACCACGGCGGGCGGTGATGATGCCGTCGGCCTTGAGCTGGGCGATGGCTTCGCGCACCACCGAGCGGCTGACGTTGAGTTGTTCGGCCAGTTGCTGTTCGGTAGGCATGCGCGATTCCGGCGGCAATTGACCGGAATCGATTTCTGCGCGAATCGCGCTGACAACCCGCACGACAAGCGAGTCGGGGCGCTGGAGCTCAAGCATGGGACAACCTTGGTAATCAGGTTGTCAGACAATAGTCGTTACGATTTTACCTTGTCAATATTTGTGTCGTATTCCTGCCGCCAGCAGGATCAGGCCCACCGCCACGCCAAAGGTGCTGTGCAGGCCAAAAGCCACGGCCTGCGGGGTGGCGCGGATCACATCCGGCGTGGCCCAGGCGAACACCGCACCCAGGCCCGAGGCGCCGACAATCAAGCCGATATTGCGCGACAGGTTCAGCAGCCCCGATACCGTGCCCCGGCGCGCGCCGTCCACATCGCGCATCACTGCGGTGTTGTTGGCGGCCTGGAACAGGCTGTAACCCGTCGTCAGCAAGACCAGCGCGCCCAGGTAGGCCGGCAGCCCGGCGGCCAGCGCGAGTGACAGCGCGCCCACGGCCATGATGCCGAGCCCGGCGAGGGTCATGGGCGGGCTACCGAAACGGTCGGTGAGGTGGCCCGCCGGTACGCCGGTGACGGCGGCGACACACGGCCCGACCGCCATCACCAGGCCCATCCAGCCCGGCGCGAGCCCCAGGCCGCGGGACAAGTAGAACGGACCGACCACAAACGTCGCCATCATCACCGCCGATACCAGCGCGCTCCGGGCCAAGCCCGAACGCAGGCCGGGGGTTCCGAGTGCCGACCAGAATGGCCCGCCTGGACGTGCCCCGTCCTCCATCGGTAGATACCGCCAGGCGAGCGCGGCCGCCAACAGGCCCAGTGGCACGCCAAGCAGAAACAGCGCGCGCCAGTTCCACAGGCTCAACAACACACCGCCGAGGCTGGGGCCCATGGCGGTGCCGACGGCCGAGAGCGTGCCGAGCAAACCCATCACCCGGCCGGTGCGTTCCTTGCTGACGGTGTCACCGACCATACCCAGGGGCATCGCCATCATGACCGCGGCGCCCAAGCCTTGCAGCACCCGCGCGGCGATCAGCCAGGGCAGGGTGGGCGCCATGCCGCAAAGCCCGCAGGCCGCCGCGAACACCAGCAAGCCAGCCAGCAACAGCCGCCCGCGCCCAAGTCGATCCCCCAGGCGCCCGGCACTGACAATCACCGCCGTGATCGCCAGCAGATACGCGATGACCACCCACTGCACTGCCTGGAACGGCGCCTCGAACGCCTGCGCCAGGCTGGGCAGGCCGACATTGGCGATGCTGGTGCCAAGGGAGGCCAGCAACATGGACAGTGACAGGCTGAACAGCGCGCCGCGTGAAGAGGTCTGCATCCGGAATTCCTTGAGTGATCGCAACTGTTACAAATCTACGGCGTCGCCTAACATGGCGGAAGACGCATGGGTTGCACTGAATACCTGCGTGTAACGCCTGATAAGGAGCGCCGATGCCCGATCTGAATCTGTTGATCACCCTGGACGTGTTGCTCGCCGAAGGCAGCGTTGCCGGTGCAGCCAAGCGCCTGCGCCTGAGCCCCTCCGCCATGAGCCGTGCATTGGCGCGCCTGCGTGAAACCACCGGCGACCCGTTGCTGGTGCGCGCCGGGCGTGGCCTGGTGCCGACGCCGCGTGCGCTGCAGTTGCGCGAACAGGTCAGCCAACTGGTGCAGGACGCCCATGCCGTACTGCGGCCCTTGCAAAGCCTGGACATGGCCTCTGTCGAGCGCACCTTTACCTTGCGCGCCAGCGAGGAGTTCGTCGAAAACGTCGGCCCGGCGCTGCTCGCACGGATTGCCCGCGAGGCTCCCGGCGTGCGCCTGCGTTTCGTCAACAAGACCGACAAGGACAGTGCGTTGCTGCGCGAAGGCAGCGTCGACCTGGAAACTGGCGTGGTCGACCCCGCCGGCAGCCCGGAAGTGCTGACCCAGGCGTTGTTCCGCGACCGTTTGATTGGCGTGGTGCGCAGTGGGCATCCACTGAGCCAGGGCGACGTCAGCGTGCAGCGCTATGCCGAAGGCCAGCATGTCTACGTCTCCCGTCGCGGACAGGACCGTGGGCAGATCGACGTTGCCCTCGAAGGCCTGGGCCTGGCCCGGCAGATCAGCACCATCGTTGCCGGTTTCGCCACCGCCATCGCCCTGGCCCGCAGCACCGATCTGATCGCCAGCGTGCCCGAGCGCTACACCCTGCACCAACGCGAAGGCTTGCACAGCTTTGCGCTGCCATTGAGCCTGCCGACGTTTACCGTGGCCATGCTCTGGCACCCGCGTCTGGACGCCGACCTGGCCCATCGCTGGTTGCGTGGATGTTTGCGTGAGGTGTGCGGGCAGCAACAGGTATAATCGCCGCACCCCAACCCCAGGAATTTGCATGTTCAGCCTTACCCGCTACACCACGCCGTGCCCGGAGTCCATCAATGGCCAGATCCTGCAACTGGTGGTGGACAACCTCACCGACATCAGCAGCGTGGCACTGCCACCGAGCAACTTGCTCTACAACATCTACCAGTACGCCATCGGCTTTGAGGTGCACCTGTACCTGGAAGCCTTGAACGGTGCGAAGGGGATTGCGGTTGAACTGGTCGTGGCCACCGATGCCCAGGACCCGGAAAAGGTGATCGGCTTTGTGTTGTATTTGCCGGTCAAGGACGACCCCGAGGCGTGCGGCATTGCGTTCATGGCGGTGCAGCAGGGGTGCCGGCGCCAGGGCGTGGCGCGCGGCATGGTGGGCGAGGTGCTTGCGCGCTATCCCCACGCCGAGCTGGCCTGCGCGGTGGAAAAGGTGCCGGCCTTCGAAGCCATGGGCTTCCAGGTGCGCGGCGCACGCGACACCCAGGTGCTGATGAATACCCGCGATTACGCGACCGACGGGCTGATGGGCGTGGTGGAAGTGGCGCCTATCTACAGCTCGCTTGAAGTGCGGCAGATCCACACCTACCTGCTGCAAAAACACGGCAAGCGCGCGATGGTCGATGCCGAGAAGCAGCGCGACCGTCACCTTGATCAACTGGCGCGCAAGGTGCAGGTGTTTTTGCCGGGGCGGGGCTGAAATAGCGCGCCGCTGTGTGAGATGTGTTGCCCGAGCCAACGCTTTTGCGGGCAAGCCCGCTCCCACATTTGATCGCGGTTGATGGAGGGTGAGTGTTCGGCTGGAGATCGTCCAGGCACTGCCAATCCCCTGTGGGAGATGTCGAGCTTCAGCGCGGCTTCGAAAGCGGCGGCACTGGCGATACAGATCGCCGATTCACCATCGCCATGATCGTCGCCAACAGCTCCTGCTGCGCCTCTTCCCGGCTGATTTCAGCACTGGCCGCCGCCTGGGACAGCGCTTCCGCCGCCCCCAGCATGGCGCGCAATCCGGCCTGGGACACACACCCGTCGGGCGCAAACGGCGACAGCGCGTCGCGGCATTTATCCAGGAAAATCCCCTCGTACTGGCGCTTGAGGCTTTCCAGCTCGGGTGAACTGCTCAGCGCGGCGATCACCCCTGGGATTTCGCGGCCCTGCAATAACACGCAATCGACGTAGGACGAGGCAATCACCCACGCGCGGTCCTCCAGTGTCGCGTTGCTCGCCTCGATAGCCTCGGCAAACAGCTGATTCTGGCGCCCATCAAAGTCTTCATACAGCGCGGCGAGCAACCCGGCGCGGGTGACAAAGTGGTCGTAGACCACCGGCTTGGTCACCCCCGCGAGTTCCGCGAGGCGGCCCAGGGTCAGGGCGTCGGTACCTTCATCGCGCACCAGTTGCCAGGCCACATCCAACAGCTGGCGCAGGCGATCTTCGCGCGACAGGCGGCGACGTGGGGCAGGGGATTCATGGCTTGACATGCTTATATACCAAAAGTAACTTACCAAAGGTAACTTAAGCCCAGCCTAAACCGAAATGGAGTCAATGTCATGCACGCTCTGATCGTTGTTGCCCATCACGACCCGCAATCCCTCACCCATAGCATTGCTGTGCAAGCCGCAGCGGGGCTGACCGCTGCCGGTCACACCCATGAGATCGCCGACCTCGCCGCCGAAGGTTTCGACCCACGTTACGGCGCCGCCGACCAGCGCGTGCATCGCAGCCGCGCCGAGCCGCCTGCCGATGTGCTGGCCGAACAGGCGCGTATCGACCGTGCCGATGCGCTGATACTGGCGTTCCCGATCTACTGGTGGTCGCTGCCGGGCCTGCTCAAAGGCTGGATCGACCGCGTGTTCGTCAACGGCTGGGCGATTGATTACGGTCCGGATAAACCAGTGGTGAAAAAGCTGCGGCACTTGCACGTGCACTTGCTGGCCGTCGGTGCGGCGGATGAAAGCGCATTTGAGCGTCACGGTTACGCCAAGGCCATGCGCACGCAGATCGACCATGGGATTTTTGATTACTGCGGGGCGAAGGTGCTGACCTCTGAGCTGATGCTGGAGTCGGAAAGCGGCAGCGCGCAGGCGCATCTGAACACCGCCCGGGCGATCGGGCAGCGGCTGTTCCAAGGGGAAACCGTGGCGGGTTGATTCAACCTTCGCGAAACAGGTCGTGGGCGTCGAGCAGGCGGTAGGCAATCTCCGGGCGCTTCTCCAGGCCCCGGCGAATCGCTGCCGGAATCGCTTGCCGGGTCTTGCGGCACAGGCCCGGCAAGGCGTCGATCTCGATCTGAATCCCGCGCATGCTCCTGACCTCGGTGTGCCCCGGCGCGACCTGCACGCGGATGCCCAATTGCTGGTACATCAGTTGCTGCATGCGCTCCAGGTCTTGCAGGCTCTTGAGGTCTTCAAGGCGCTCAACCAGTTTCTTCTCTTCCTGGCGCGTGAGGTTGAGGATGCGCACATCGGCGCCAGGGCTTTGCAGCAGTTGTTCGCGGTCGCAGTCGCAAGCGCCGGGTGGGCAGGGTTGGCGAATATTCATGTGCTTGGCCTCCCCATTCCGACGCTGCCGGCTCAGTCGCTGAGCTGGACCCCAAGACTGCCCAGGGCCTTCCAGTAGTCAGGATAGGTCTTGGCCACGCAGTCGGGGTCCTGAATGCGGATGCCCGCGACTTTCAACCCGGCCAGGGCAAAACACATGGCGATGCGGTGGTCGGCGTGGGTGTCGATCAACGCATTGCACGAGGTACCGGCCAGTGCCGGATCGCTGGCTACGAGCAGGTCGTCGCCTTCGATGGTCGCCAGGCCCGGGCGGATCTCATTGAGGCCGTCATGCAGCGCCTGCACGCGGTCACATTCCTTGACGCGCAGGTTGGCCAGCTCGGTGAAGCGCACCGGGGTGTTGTTGAACGCTGCGAGTACCGCGAGGGTCGGGATCGCGTCCTGCATCTGCGAGCCGACCACTGTGGCCTGCATGTCTGGGAACTGGGCGATTACGGCCTGGGCCTTGGCGTCCGGTTGGGTGAAGTCCTGGGCGGCGACGCCGATGTCGATGCGCCCGCCAGTCAGCACTTCGGCGGCCCACAGGTAGGTGGCGGCGGACGCGTCCGGTTCGATCAGGTAATCGTGGGCGCTGTAGCCGGTCGCAGCCACGCGCCAGGTGGTGTCGTTGACTTCTTCGATCCGGGCGCCGAAGGCACGCATGCAATCGAGGGTCAGGTCGACGTAGCCACGGGCACCGATGTCCTTGCCGGTCAGCGCCACTTCTATCGGGGCGTCGCCGCAGGCGGCGAGCATCAGCAGGGCCGAGACGTACTGGCTGGACAGGCCTCCGTCGATCTCGAAGCGCTTGGCCTGCACCTTGCCCACGCCGTGCACGGTCACTGGCGGGCAGCCGGTCGGGCTGTCGACCGCGATGCCGTTGGCGCGCAGGGTCGCCAGCAGCGGGCCGATCGGGCGTTTTTGCATGTAGTCGTCGCCGGTCAGCACCACGGTGCCTTCCACGGTGGCGACGGCGGCGGTCAGAAAGCGCATCGCGGTGCCGGCATTGCCGAGGAACAGCGGTTGCGTCGGCAGTTGCAGCTTGCCGCAGCTGGTGACGACAAAGGTGGTGTCGTCCGGCTCGTCGATGCTCACGCCCATCTGGCGCAGGGCCACCGACATATGGCGGGTGTCATCGCTCTTCAGCGCGCCGCTCAGGCGGCTGGTGCCCTTGGCCAGGGCCGCCAGCAAAAGGGCGCGGTTGGTAATGGATTTGGAGCCGGGGGGCGCGACCTTGCCATTGAGGGGGAAATTGGGCGGTGTAACGGTCACGGTTTTCTGCGAACTCAAGGTACAAGGCTCCTGATGCAAGGCAAGGTGGTACGGAGTGGCCGACGGGCGGACCCGAATAATCGGCCAAACCCGCAGTGCTTGTCGAGGCTTAGCGCTGGCTGAGCCAGTAATCGTGCAGCGCCCGCGCCGCCGGTTCGATCTGGCTGACGCGCTGCTGGTGCGCTGCCACATCCAGGTCGGCTGGCAGTTCGAAGTTGTCCTGCTCGGCGCACCAGGAGATTTTTTCCAGTTCGGCGGCCTGTGGTGCTGGCAGCGCGGGCCAGTTGCCGATGGCGGCGCCACGGATATAACCAAAGCACCATTCCTCGGCGAGGGTCACCGTTTGCCCTTGGTGTTCGGTGTCGTCAAAGCGGGCCTTGAAGCCCGTCGCATCGGTCGCCAGCTGCCCGGCCAGGGTGTTGATGTGGCGGACGCACAGTTCAAGGAAGCGTTGCGCCTCGTCCATGTTGTCCCACGCGGGATTCTGGCCGCCCCAGATCGCCGGGAACCACTCGGCCACGTCCACCTGGGCCGGGCTCGACACCAGTGCCGTGAAGTAACCGTCCAGTTCGGCGAGGTTCAGCACCGAATGGTCGTCGCCGTACTTTTGCAGGGTGTCTTCGATAAAGTCGAATTCGGCCGGGGAGAGGGGTTGGGCGTGCATGGGCATATCCTTCAAACGTCGAGCGCCGCGGACGGGGCGGCTTAAAACGCGAAGGATGGCGTGTGTGCGGGGTTTTATCCAGCGTTTTCCCAGTCCCGCTTTTGGCCGATGCGCCGTTGTGCACCCTTGTTATAGTTCGGCCCTTATCACTCGCCAGTCAGGGATCACTGCCATGTCCGAATATCAAGCTTTCGTTGTCGAACTCAGCGGCAATGTTGCCCATGTGCAGATCAACCGCCCGGAAAAGATCAACGCGATGAACGCGGCGTTCTGGACCGAGATCATCGACATCTTCCAGTGGATCGAAGACACCGACGCGGTACGCGCCGTGGTACTGAGCGGTGCTGGCAATCATTTCTCCTCGGGGATCGATTTGATGATGCTGGCCTCGGTGGCCAACGAATTCGGTAAGGACGTGGGCCGCAATGCGCGTCTGCTGCGGCGCAAGATCCTCGAACTGCAAGCCTCGTTCAACGCCGTCGACAACTGCCGCAAACCCGTGCTGGCGGCGATCCAGGGTTACTGCATCGGCGGCGCCATCGACCTGATCAGCGCCTGCGACATGCGCTACGCCGCCGAGGGCGCGCAATTCTCGATCAAGGAAATCGACATCGGCATGGCCGCCGACGTCGGCACCCTGCAACGCTTGCCGCGCATTATCGGTGACGGCATGTTGCGTGAGCTGGCCTACACCGGTCGCCAGTTCGGCGCCGAAGAGGCGCGCAGCATCGGCCTGGTCAATCGCGTTTACGCCGATCAGCAAAGCCTGCTGGCCGGTGTGATGGAGATCGCCCGTGAAATCGCCGCCAAGTCGCCAATTGCCGTGACCGGCACCAAAGCCATGATCAGCTACATGCGTGACCATACAGTCAATGATGGCTTGGAATACGTTGCCACCTGGAACGCGGCTATGTTGCAATCCAACGACCTGCGCGTGGCCATCGCGGCCCATATGAGCAAGCAGAAACCCGAATTCGTGGATTGACTGACATGACCCCAGGCTGGATTACCACCACATTGCTGGACAACGACACCCCTGGCGGCTGGGCCGTCGCCCGCAGCCGCGAGGGCTTTTTGCATGACAGCAATGGCCCGCTGTTCCCCCGGGAATGGCTCAAGCGCCAGGATGTGTCGGTGTTTGCCGAACACGGCATCGGCCACCTCGACGGCGAGCCGGTGTACCTGCTGGAACTCAACGCCCCCGTCGACGTGCCGGGGTGCAGCTGGCAGGGCCTGCGCGGCTTTATGCTGCAAGGTGATCACAGGCTGTACAAAGTGCTGGGCTACGCCGCGCAGATCGGCACCTGGGCGCGGGAACACCGGTTTTGCGGGAGTTGCGGCCAGGCCATGGCCCAGGTGCCACGGGAGCGGGCGATGTTCTGCCAGGCTTGCGACCTGCGCAGCTACCCACGGATTTCGCCGAGCATGATCGTGCTGGTGACCCGTGGCGACGAGATCCTGCTGGCGCGTTCGCCGCGCTTCGTCAGTGGTGTCTACAGCACCCTGGCGGGCTTTGCCGAGCCGGGTGAGTCGGCCGAAGACTGCCTGATCCGCGAGGTGCGCGAGGAAGTGCAGGTGGAGGTCAAGAACATCCAGTACATGGGCAGCCAATGCTGGCCGTTCCCCCATTCGATGATGCTGGGCTTTCATGCCGAATACGCCGGTGGCGACATCGTGCCCCAAGCCGACGAGATCGAAGATGCGCAATGGTTCAATATCCATGACCTGCCGCCGTTGCCGGCGTCACGTTCGATTGCGCGCTACCTGATCGACCTCTACCTGGCGCGGCGCTTAGGCCACGCTGAACCAGTGCTGCCAGGCTAGGCGCACGGTCAGGCCCAGGACCACGGTGATAAACACCGGGCGAATGAATTTGGCGCCGCCGCTGATCGCGCTGCGAGCGCCAAAGAATGCGCCGAACATCACGCAGATACCCATGGTCAGGCCGACGATCCAGTCCACCGTGCCGTTGAAGATAAACACCGAGAGTGCCGCCGCGTTGCTGACGAAGTTCATGCTGCGCGCCACGCCGCTGGCCTTCACCAGGTCGACGGGGTACATCAGCAGGGTGCTGACGGTCCAGAACGCGCCGGTGCCGGGGCCGGCCACGCCGTCGTAGAAGCCCAGGCCGAAACCCTGGGTGGATTGCCACTTCTTCTTTATCGGTGCGTCGGCTTCCAGCGGCGCCTTGGGCGTACCGCCGAACAACAGGTACAGGCCGCAACCGAAAACGATCACCGGCAGCATCTTGTTCAGGGTTTCGGCTGGCAGATAGTGGGCGACCACCGCGCCGGTCAGTGCGCCGATGAAGGTGCCGACAATGGCGTGTACCCACTGGCGCGGGTGAAACAGCTTACGGCGGTAGAAGGTAAAGCTGGCGGTAGCCGAGCCGAAGGTGGAACTGAGCTTGTTGGTGCCCAGTACCAGATGCGGTGGCATGCCTGCGGTGAGCAGGGCTGGGGTAGTGAGCAGGCCGCCGCCGCCAGCGATGGCGTCGATAAAACCGGCGACGAAGGCCACGACGGCGAGAATGGCGAGGGTGGTGAGGTCAACGCTGAGTTCGAAGGGCATGGGCAGGGCTTATGGTTGGCAAGGCGCTATGCGGAAGGCCGCCATCTTACTGCCAGATGTACACAGAACCAAATGTGGGAGCGGGCTTGCTCGCGAAGGCGGTGTGTCAGTCACTAAGTTTTTGACTGAACTGCCGCCTTCGCGAGCAAGCCCGCTCCCACATGTCTAACTGCGATCAGCCGTGACGTTTATCCAACCATTCCAAGGCCGTGCGCCAGATGCAAATCCCCAGAAAGTACGCTGACATCAGCGACCACAACCCAAACGTCCACGGGTTGGTGTTCGGATAATCCACCACCATCAAGAAGCTGCACAGCAACCAGATGGTGGTCACTGCGATATTGATCGGCATGAACCGCTTCACGCGGAACGGGTGCAAGAACTTCATCGGCGTCACGGTCAGCAGGGCCAGGCCGATCACCGTGAGCAAGGTGACCCAGGCATCCGGCTGGATGATGTACACACACAGCGCCACCACGTTCCAGGCGGCGGGGAAGCCGACGAAGTAGTTGTCCTTGCTCTTCATGTTGACGTTGCAGAAGCAGAACAACGACGACACCAGGATCACCGACACGGTGAACAGGTGGGTAAAGTCCGGCAGGTCGATATAGCGGTAGATAAACAGCGCGGGGATGAACACGTAGGTGAGGTAATCGATCACCAGGTCCAGCACCGAGCCATCAAAGCTCGGCAACACCGTGCTGACATTGACCCTGCGCGCCAGGGAACCGTCGACGCCATCGACCACCAGCGCCAGGCCCAGCCACAGCAGGCAGGCCTTGGGGGAATTTTCCAGCAGCGCCAGAGTGGCCAGAAAAGCCAGTACCACGCCGGTGGCGGTAAAGCCGTGGGCGCCCCAGGCTTTGAGTCTGGCTACATGCAGGGTCGTTATCACGGGCGGTTCTCCAAAAGGTGAAACGGGGCAGCCGACAGCGAAGCGCGGTCGAGTCTGGCCAGGGAATGCAGGTATCGACCGGGAAGGGGGGGATAAGGTTCACCACCCCGGCGTTAGAGCTAAGCGTAGCAAGCGCTGGCCGTTTCGGCATCAACCCTGGCGGAACACCAGCGCCTTGAGACCACTTTGCGCGTCAATATCCGGAAATTCCGGCGGGTTTTCCAGGCGTTCGACAAATCGCAGCCCCGGTGCTTCACGGGTCACACCGTCGATCAGGAAGTCTTCGCCGAAGGCCGGGTCGTTCATGCACGCCAGCACCGTACCCTGAGCTGTGAGCAAGTCCGGCAGGCGGCGCAGCACGCGTTGGTAGTCCTTGGTCAACAGGAAACTGCCTTTCTGGAACGACGGCGGATCGATGATTACCAAGTCATAGGGGCCACTGTTGGTGACCTTGGCCCAGGACTTGAACAGATCGTGGCCCAGGAACGTGACCTGGCTCAGGTCATGACCGTTCAGGCGATGGTTGTCACGGCCACGGCTGAGGGCGCCACGGGCCATGTCCAGGTTCACCACATGGTCGGCGCCGCCTTCGATGGCGGCCACGGAGAAGCCGCAGGTGTAGGCAAACAGGTTGAGGATGCGCTGGCCCTTGGCGTGTTCGCGCACCCAGTTGCGGCCGTAGCGCATGTCGAGGAACAGTCCGCTGTTCTGCTTTTTACCCAGGTCGATCAAATAACGCAGGCCGCCTTCGGTGATGGTCAACTCGTCGATGGGGCTGCCCACCAGCCATTCGGTGGTGCTTTGCGGCAGGTAGCGGTGTTGCAGCGCCACGGTGTAGGCACTCAACTGCGTTTGCAGCAACTGTTTCAGGGCTTCCAACTGGGCCGGTTCCGGCTCCTTGAACAATGCGACCAGTATCACGCCTTGCAGCCAGTCCACCGTCAGTTGCTCCAGGCCCGGCCAGCAGCGCCCGCGGCCGTGGAACAGGCGCCGGGTTTCGTCTGGTGGGGTCGCCAAGGCGTCGAGCAGGTGGGCGTGCAGGGTAGCGAGTGCGTCTGGGTTCATCATTAAACGTCAGTCATTGAGCGGGCGGCATTTTAAACACAATGGCAAGGTTACGGGGTGGTTGAGCACAACGTGCTGGGAAAAATCGCAATACCAGTGATTCATGCTCAAAATTCAGAATTTTACGCCTGAAAACAGGCAAAAAATCCTTGGGCGTCGACATAAACTGGAAAAAAAGGCCTGGAGATGCCCATGAACGGTTTCGCGAGCGCAGTCAATCACACCGCCCTGGATCAGCAAGAGTTGGACGAGTGGCGCGACGCCCTGGCGTCGTTGGTGGCCAACGCCGGTCCTGCGCGGGCCCGGCAGATCCTCGACCAACTGGCCCAGGACGCCAGCGCTGCGCACATCGACTGGAAACCGCGCCACGGCACGCCCTACGTCAACAGCATCAGCGTCGAGCAGCAGCCGGCGTTTCCCGGCGACCTGGCCACCGAAGAACGCCTGGCCTCGCTGGTCCGCTGGAACGCCCTGGCCATGGTGGTCCGCGCCAACCAGGCCTATGGCGAGTTGGGCGGGCATATCGCCAGCTATGCCAGTGCGGCGGATTTGTTCGAAGTGGGTTTCAACCATTTCTTTCGCGCCCGCCGTGACGGATTTGGCGGCGACCTGGTGTTCTATCAACCCCATTCCGCGCCCGGTATCTACGCCCGTGCCTTCCTTGAAGGGCGCCTCAGCGAGCAAGACCTGGCCCATTATCGCCAGGAAATCGGCGGGCCCAAGGCTGGCGCACGTGGCCTGTCCAGCTACCCGCACCCGTGGCTGATGCCTGACTTCTGGCAGTTCCCCACTGGTTCCATGGGGATCGGCCCGATCAGCTCGATTTTCCAGGCGCGTTTCATGCGTTACCTGCAACACCGTAACCTGCTGGACACCACTGACCGCCACGTCTGGGGGGTGTTCGGCGACGGTGAGATGGACGAACCGGAAAGCATGTCGGCCCTGACCCTGGCTGCGCGCGAAGGCCTGGACAACCTGACCTGGGTGGTCAACTGCAACCTGCAGCGCCTTGACGGCCCGGTGCGCGGCAACGGGCGGATCATCGATGAGCTGGAAGCGTTGTTCGCCGGCGCCGGGTGGAACGTGATCAAGCTGGTGTGGGGCTCGGATTGGGACCCCTTGCTGGCCAAGGACCACGACGGCGCGCTGGTGAACACCTTGGCGCATACCGTCGACGGTCAATTGCAGACCTTCGCCGCCAAGGACGGCGCCTTCAATCGCGAGCACTTCTTCGGTCAGAGTGAAGCCCTGGCCAAACTCGTGGAAGGCATGAGCGACGAGCAGATCGACCGCCTCAAGCGTGGCGGCCATGACATGGTCAAGATCCACGCGGCCTACCATGCCGCGCGCCGGGTCAAAGGCAAACCCACGGTGATCCTCGCCCAGACCAAGAAGGGCTTTGGCATGGGCGAAGCAGGGCAGGGCAAGATGACCACCCACCAGCAGAAGAAGCTGGATCGCGACGCGTTGCTTGCTTTCCGCAATCGCTTCCAACTGCCCCTGAGCGATGCGCAGACCGAATCCCTGAGCTTCTTCAAGCCCGCCGACGACAGCCCGGAAATACGCTACCTGCACCAGCGCCGCCAGGCGCTCGGCGGTTATGTGCCGAGCCGCAGCCCGCTTGCCGCGCCGCTCAGCGTGCCGCCGCTGGCGGGCTATGCCGGGTTTGCCACGGCGGCCGACGGCAAGGAAATGTCCACCACCATGGCCTGCGTACGCATGCTGACCAACCTGCTCAAGGACAAGGCCCTGGGGCCGCGCATTGTGCCGATTGTCGCCGATGAGGCGCGCACCTTCGGCATGGCCAACCTGTTCAAGCAAATCGGCATCTACTCCAGCGTCGGCCAGCGTTATGAGCCGGAAGACATCGGCTCAATCCTCAGCTACCGCGAAGCCACCGACGGGCAGATCCTCGAAGAGGGCATCAGCGAAGCCAGCGCCATCAGCTCCTGGGTCGCGGCGGCCACCAGCTATTCGGTGCATGGCCTGCGCATGCTGCCGTTCTACATCTATTACTCGATGTTCGGCTTCCAGCGTGTCGGCGACCTGATCTGGGCCGCCGCCGACCAGCGTGCCCGTGGCTTCCTGCTCGGCGCGACGGCCGGGCGCACTACCTTGGGGGGTGAAGGCTTGCAACATCAGGACGGCAGCAGCCATCTCATGGCGGCCACCGTGCCCAATTGCCGCGCCTACGATCCGGCGTTCGCCGGGGAATTCGCGGTGATCCTCGACCACGGCATGCGCCAGATGCTGGAGCACGAGGTGGACGAGTTCTACTACGTGACGCTGATGAACGAAAACTACCCGCAGCCGAGCCTGCCGCAAGGGGTTGAAGCGGCGATCATCAAGGGCATGTACCGTCTGGAAGGCACGGTTGGCGCCCAGGTGCGGTTGCTGGGTTCGGGCACGCTGGTGCGCGAAGCCCAGGCGGCGGCGCAGCTATTGGCCGAGGATTGGCAAGTGACGAGCGAGGTGTTCAGCGTCACCAGTTACAGCGAACTGGCGCGGGATGCGCGGGAGGTGGAACGCTGGAATCGGTTGCATCCGCAAGAGGCTGCACGGGTAAGCCATGTGAATGCCTGCTTGCCCCACGGCGCGCCGGTCATCGCGGTTTCTGACTATGTGCGGGCGGTGCCGCAGATGATCGCTTCGTACCTGGACAGTCGCTACACCGTGCTGGGTACTGACGGGTTCGGGCGCAGTGATACGCGGGCGGCGTTGCGCGACTTTTTTGAGGTAGATCGGTATCACATCGTGCTGGCGGCGTTGACGGCATTGGATGCGCGGATGGGTCAGCTGGCGATTGAGAAATACGGTTTGCAGACGGAACGTGCGGCGTCCTGGATCTCCTGACAAGCGCAAATCAAAATGTGGGAGCGGGCTTGCTCGCGAAAGCGCTGTGTCAGGCAATGCATGTGCTGACTGATGCACCGCCTTCGCGAGCAAGCCCGCTCCCACATGGGTTTTGTGCTGGTCTTTAGAGGGTAGCTATCAGGGCCGGCCCAAATGCTTCCTTCAGAAACCCTGGGGCGATATAGCGCTCGTAGTGCGCTTCGGACAACAGGAAAAACTCACGATCAATCGCATCGCGCAGATCCGCCAAATGACGTTCACGAAATTCCGGTTGCAGCACCAGCCCATACGCATCCAGCCGGGAAATCACCCGCGCCCCGCGGGCAATCAACTGGTACGCCCAGCAATACGGTGACTGATGCGGCACAAAGCGGATCTTGCGGCTTTCCAGTTGCTGGCGCAGCAGGTGCGGATCAAACACTTCCAGCTTGCTGGCCATCACCTGCACCAGCAACTGTTCCAGACGCAGCCACACCGCCTGTTTTTCCTCGGCGTTGTAACCGTTCCACTGGATCACTTCGTGGTGATAACGCTTGCAGCCCCGGCAGACGAGGTCCCCGTAGACGGTGGAGCACAGGCCGATGCACGGGGTCTTGATGGTTTGGTTGGGCATAAGTCGCTTGCTTGCAAAATCCAGAGAACACCGAAAACCAATAATGTAGACGCGGGCTCGCCACAGCAAACCCGCTCCCACATTTTCAGTCCCAGCTCAACGCGCCGCCGGTTTGGTACTCGATCACACGGGTCTCAAAGAAGTTCTTCTCTTTCTTCAAGTCCATGATCTCGCTCATCCACGGGAACGGGTTGGTGGTGCCTGGGTATTCTTCCTTCAAGCCGATCTGCGACAGACGACGGTTGGCGATGAACTTGAGGTAGTCCTCCATCATCGCGGCGTTCATGCCCAATACGCCGCGGGGCATGGTGTCGCGGGCGTATTCGATCTCCAGTTGGGTCCCTTGCAGGATCATCTGGGTCGCTTCTTCCTTCATCTCGGCATCCCACAGGTGTGGGTTTTCGATTTTGATCTGGTTGA
>NZ_JACVAC010000008.1 GCF_014851685.1 Pseudomonas sp. PDM05 | reverse complement strand
CGAACTCAGCAGTGAAACGATGCATCGCCGATGGTAGTGTGGGGTTTCCCCATGTGAGAGTAGGTCATCGTCAAGATTAAATTCCGAAACCCCATTTGCGAAAGCAGATGGGGTTTTGTTTTGGGCGCGAAAAAAAGCCCAGGAAGGGCCGGTTTATCCTTTCATCGACGTTTTCAGTCCCGGGCAAGTTTATGATTTTTGAGTACGTTTCGGTCGCTGCTGGAGTCAATCTACCCGGCACTCCGAAGCGCTCTCCAGCGGGTCCTTGGAGGCTCGTAAGTGGCGATGAACGGTAGGGGGGGAGGGTCGTGTTGTCTTGGCGTGTCTGGGCGCTCCTGGAGAGGGCTCGGCACGATAGATCGCCTGCTAAAGGAAGGCTTGATGCGTTCCGCGCTTTTCTACAGACGAAAAAAAAGACCTTGAAATTCAAGGTCTTTTTTTAAGATGGTGCCCCGAGGGAGACTCGAACTCCCACTCCTTTCGAAAACGGATTTTGAATCCGCCGCGTCTACCAATTCCGCCATCAGGGCTCAATGGCGGCGAAGTATAGAGATGAGATTACCGTTGGTCAATCACCTTTCATGGTCAATTTTCACTATTTCCGCTAGACTTCCCGGCCCTGCTAGACGAACTCCATCATGCGCGTTGCTGACTTTACTTTTGAGCTTCCTGATTCGCTGATCGCTCGCCATCCTTTGGCCGAGCGTCGCGCCAGTCGACTGCTGACCCTGGACGGGCCCAGCGGTGCCCTCGCACACCGTCAATTCACTGATTTGCTGGAGCATTTGCGCCCAGGCGATCTGATGGTGTTCAACAATACCCGGGTGATTCCGGCGCGGCTGTTTGGCCAGAAAGCTTCCGGCGGCAAGCTGGAAATCCTGGTAGAGCGCGTACTGGACAGCCATCGTGTGCTGGCCCATGTGCGCTCCAGCAAGTCGCCGAAACCGGGCTCCTGCATCTTGATCGATGGTGGTGGCGAAGCCGAGATGGTGGCGCGCCATGACGCCCTGTTCGAACTCAAGTTCGCAGAAGAGGTGTTGCCTCTGCTGGAGCGTGTCGGCCATATGCCGCTGCCACCCTATATCGATCGCCCCGACGAAGACTCGGACCGCGAGCGCTACCAGACCGTCTACTCGCAGCGCCTGGGTGCCGTTGCCGCGCCGACCGCCGGGCTGCATTTCGACCAGCCACTGCTGGATGCGATTGCCGCCAAGGGCGTCGAGACCGCCTATGTGACCCTGCACGTGGGGGCCGGCACGTTTCAGCCGGTGCGTGTGGATAACATCGAAGACCACCACATGCACAGCGAGTGGCTGGAAGTCAGCCAGGAAGTTGTCGACGCTGTGGCCGCCTGCAAGGCGCGTGGCGGGCGAGTGGTGGCGGTAGGCACCACCAGCGTGCGCTCCCTGGAAAGCGCGGCACGTGATGGCGTGCTCAAGCCGTTCAGCGGCGACACCGACATCTTTATCTTCCCGGGCCGACCGTTCCATGTGGTCGATTGCCTGGTCACCAATTTCCATCTGCCCGAATCCACGCTGTTGATGCTGGTCTCGGCATTTGCCGGCTACCCGGAAACCATGGCCGCTTACCAGGCCGCCATCGCCAACGAGTACCGTTTTTTCAGCTACGGTGATGCGATGTTTATCACCCGCAACCCGGCGCCACGCGGCCCAGAGGAACAACTATGAGTCGTATGTCGTTTGAATTGCTCGCTACCGACGGCAAAGCCCGTCGCGGTCGCCTGACTTTCCCGCGCGGCACCGTGGAGACCCCGGCGTTCATGCCGGTCGGCACCTACGGCACCGTCAAGGGCATGTTGCCGCGCGACATCGTCGCCACCGGCGCCGAGATCATCCTCGGCAACACTTTCCACCTGTGGTTGCGTCCGGGCACGGAAGTGATCAAGAAGCATGGCGACCTGCATGACTTCATGAAGTGGCAAGGCCCGATCCTCACCGACTCCGGTGGTTTCCAGGTGTTCAGCCTGGGGGCCATGCGCAAGATCAAGGAAGAGGGTGTGACCTTCGCCTCGCCGGTAGACGGTTCCAAAGTGTTCATGGGCCCGGAGGAGTCGATGCAGGTGCAGCGCGACCTGGGCTCCGACATCGTGATGATTTTCGACGAGTGCACACCGTACCCGGCCGATGAGGACGTCGCGCGGATCTCCATGGAGCTGTCCCTGCGTTGGGCCCAGCGCTCGAAGAACGCACATGGTGATAACACCGCGGCGCTGTTCGGCATCGTCCAGGGCGGCATGCACGAAAGCCTGCGCAAACGCTCGCTGGAAGGCCTCGACAAGATCGGCTTTGATGGCCTGGCCATCGGCGGCTTGTCGGTTGGCGAGCCCAAGCACGAGATGATCAAGGTGCTGGATTATCTGCCGGGCCTGATGCCTGCTGACAAACCTCGTTACCTTATGGGCGTTGGCAAACCGGAAGATCTCGTAGAGGGTGTGCGCCGCGGTGTGGACATGTTCGATTGCGTGATGCCAACCCGTAATGCCCGCAATGGGCATCTGTTCATCGATACAGGCGTGCTGAAGATCCGTAACGCGTTCCATCGCCATGATGATTCGCCGCTGGATCCCACCTGTGATTGCTACACCTGCCAGAACTTCTCCCGTGCTTATCTGCACCATCTGGACAAGTGTGGGGAAATGCTGGGTAGCATGTTGAATACCATCCACAATTTGCGTCACTACCAAGTCCTGATGGCTGGTTTGCGCGAGGCTATTCAACAGGGTACATTGGCCGCCTTCGTCGATGCCTTCTATGCCAAGCGCGGGCTTCCTGTGCCGCCCTTGGACTGAGTTTTCCGACCCTAAGATTCACTATTTGCAACTGGAGTGCTAAATGAGCTTTTTTATCTCTAACGCCATGGCTGATGCCGCTGCGCCTGCCGCTGCCGGTCCTATGGGCGGTGGTTTCGAGTGGATTTTCCTGGTCGGCTTCCTGGTCATCTTCTACCTGATGATCTGGCGCCCACAGGCCAAGCGCGCCAAAGAGCAGAAAAACCTGCTGGGCAGCCTGCAGAAAGGTGACGAAGTCGTGACCACTGGCGGCATCGCCGGCAAGATCACCAAGGTTTCCGATGCTTTCGTGGTGCTGGAAGTTTCCGACACTGTGGAAATGAAGTTCCAGAAGGGCGCCATCGCCGCCACGCTGCCAAAAGGCACGCTCAAAGCGATCTAAGTAACAACCTTTACCAATCGACGGGGCGCGCAAGGCGCCCCGCGTCATAAGCGGGCGGCGTGATGCTGAACAAATACCCTCTGTGGAAATACGTACTGATCCTGGCGGTGCTGGCGATCGGTTTTATTTATTCCGCTCCCAATCTCTACCCTGATGACCCTGCGATCCAGATCACTGGCGCCAGCACTTCGCTGCAGGTCAATCAGGCTGATCTGGAACGCGCGAGCAAAGCGCTCACTGACGCAGGTATCCAGGTCAAGGCGGCAACGTTGGCAGCTGATGCGAAGGGCGGCTTGTTGCGCCTGACCAAGCAAGAAGACCAATTGCCGGCCAAAGATGTCGTGCGCAAGGTCATGGGCGACGACTACGTTGTCGCGCTCAACCTGGCACAGACCACGCCAAAATGGCTGCGCAGCATTGGCGCGCACCCGATGAAGCTGGGTCTGGACTTGTCCGGTGGTGTGCACTTCCTGCTGGAAGTCGACATGGACAAGGCCCTCGACGCACGCCTGAAAGTCTATGAGGGCGATGTGAAGAGCCTGCTGCGCAAAGAGAAATTGCGTTATCGCAGCCTGCCGCAGCTCAACGGTGCCATCCAGCTGGGCTTCTCTGACGAGGCTTCCCGCGAACAGGCCCGTGCACTGGTACGCAAGAACTTCACCGATTTCGACATCGTACCGGCCGACCTGAACGGTCAACCTGTACTGCGTCTGGCGATGACCCCGGCCAAGCTGGCGGAAATCCGCGAATACTCCATCAAGCAGAACTTGACCACGGTACGTAACCGCGTCAACGAACTGGGTGTGGCCGAGCCGATCGTTCAGCGCCAGGGTGCCAATCGCATCGTGGTCGAATTGCCGGGCGTACAGGACACTGCTGAAGCCAAGCGTATCCTGGGTAAAACCGCCAACCTGGAATTCCGCCTGGCCGCTGAGCCGGGAGCTTCCAAGGCCACCTCCGAGGAATTCGAGTTCCGCGAAGGCAACCGCCCGCCTGCACTGATCGAGCGTAGCCTGATCATCACTGGTGACCAGGTGACCGACGCCAAGGCCGGTTTCGGCGAGCACGGCACGCCTGAAGTAAACATCCGCCTGGATGGCCACGGTGGTGAGCTGATGAGCCGCGCCACGCGCAGCAACGTCGGTCGCAGCATGGCGGTCATCTTCATCGAGCAGCGTCCGGTCACCACCTACACCAAGCAAGTGGTCGACGGTGTAGAGAAAGATGTGCCGGTACAGTCCTTCAAGGAAGAGAAGAAGATCATCAGCCTGGCGACCATCCAGTCGCCGCTGGGTGCTCAATTCCGCATCACTGGCCTGAACGGTCAGGGCGAGTCGTCCGAGCTGGCACTGCTGCTGCGTGCCGGTGGCCTGGCGGCGCCGATGTACTTCGCTGAAGAGCGCACCATTGGCCCGAGCCTGGGTGCCGACAACATCACCAAGGGTATCGATGCGGCTTTGTGGGGCATGCTGTTCGTGTCGCTGTTCATCATCGCCATCTATCGCTTCTTCGGCGTCATCGCCACCGTGGCCCTGGCGGGCAACATGGTGATGCTGCTGGCCCTGATGTCGCTGCTGGGCGCTACACTGACCCTGCCAGGTATCGCCGGTATCGTACTCACCATGGGTATGGCGGTAGACGCCAACGTGCTGATCTTCTCGCGGATCCGTGAAGAGATCGCCGCCGGCATGACCGTACAGCGTGCAATCAACGAAGGCTTCGGCCGGGCATTTACCGCGATTCTCGACTCCAACCTGACCACCTTGCTGGTCGGCGGGATTCTCTTTGCCATGGGCACTGGCCCGGTCAAAGGTTTTGCGGTGACCATGTCCCTCGGTATCTTTACCTCGATGTTCACGGCCATCATGGTGACCCGCGCAATGGTCAACCTGATCTTTGGCGGGCGTGACTTCAAGAAGTTGTGGATTTAAGGGGCTGCCATGTTACGTACAATCAACTTCATGGGCGTTCGCAACGTTGCGTTCGGCGTCACTGTGCTCCTTACCGTTCTGGCGTTGTTCAGCTGGTTCCATAAGGGCTTGAACTACGGTCTGGACTTCACCGGCGGTACGCTCATCGAGCTGACCTACGAGAAGCCCGCCGACGTCACCCTGGTGCGCAACGAGCTGGTCAAGGCCGGCTATCACGAAGCCATCGTGCAGAGCTTCGGTGCAACCACCGACCTGCTGGTGCGTATGCCGGGCGAAGACCCGCAACTGGGTCACCAGGTAGCCGAGGCCTTGCAGAAGGTCGGCGGCGACAACCCGGCGTCGGTCAAGCGTGTCGAGTTCGTCGGCCCGCAGGTGGGTGAAGAACTGCGCGACCAGGGCGGCCTCGGCATGCTGATGGCGCTGGTCGGCATCATGATCTACCTGGCGTTCCGCTTTCAGTGGAAGTTCGGCGTCGGCGCGATTGTGTCGCTGATCCACGACGTGATCGTGACCGTGGGTATCCTGGCGTACTTCCAGGTTACCTTCGACCTGACCGTACTGGCAGCCGTGCTGGCGATCATTGGTTACTCTCTCAACGACACCATCGTGGTATTCGACCGGGTTCGTGAGAACTTCCGCGTACTGCGCAAGGCGTCGTTGATCGAGAACATCAACATCTCCACCACCCAGACCCTGCTGCGGACCATGGCGACGTCGATCTCCACCTTGCTGGCGATTGCGGCGCTGATGATCTTCGGTGGCGATAACCTGTGGGGCTTCTCCCTGGCGCTGTTCATCGGCGTTCTGGCGGGGACCTACTCGTCGATCTACATCGCCAACGTGGTGCTGATCTGGCTGAACCTCAACAGCGAAGACCTGATCCCTCCGGCCAGCACTGGCAAGGAGGTCGACGACCGCCCTTGATGGGCCGTTGTTGATCCGCTGTGACAAGAAAGGCACGAGTATTGAACTCGTGCCTTTTTTTTTGCTCCAAGGCTGGGTATAGCGCGGACGTTTCCGTCCGTTTGTGATGGTCAGGAGGTTCATGTGAACAAGTCGTTGCTGGTTGGTGCGGTATTGGGTGCTGTCGGTGTGACTGCCGGGGGTGCTTTTGCCACCTATAGCCTGGTAAAAAGCGGCCCTGAGTATGCGCAAGTGCTGGCGGTGCAGCCGGTGAAAACCCAGATCAAGACACCACGCGAGGTCTGCAAGGACGTCGCCGTGACCCGGCAGAAGCCGGTACAGGATCAACATCAAATAGTCGGCACCGTGGTCGGTGCGCTGGCCGGTGGCCTGTTGGGCAACCAGGTCGGTGGCGGTAACGGTAAAAAGCTGGCCACTGTGGCCGGTGCGGTCGGTGGCGGTTATGCCGGTAACAAGGTTCAGGAAGGCATGCAGAACCGCGATACCTACACCACCACGCAAACCCGCTGTAACACCGTCAATGACATTAGCGACAAAGTGGTCGGTTACGACGTGCGTTACAACCTGGATGGCAAGGAAGGCACCGTGCGTATGGATCGCGATCCGGGTGGCCAGATTCCTGTGGATAAAGAAGGGCGTCTGATCCTCGGCCAGAATCAGCAGTAACCCATAAGCCTGGTGCAGTTCAAAATGTGGGAGCGGGCTTGCCCGCGAAAGCGGAGTGTCAGTCACCGGATGTATTGACTGGCCCACCGCATTCGCGGGCAAGCCCGCTCCCACATTCAGTATGTGTTGTGGCAGGAAATGCAGTGTTACCGCAATCCCAGGCAAAAAAAAGCACCCCGAAGGGTGCTTTTTTGTGCTCGCTCGCTTAGCGCTTCAGCGAGGCCGGCAGGTGCGGCTGGATTGCCGTCAATACTGCCTTGAAGCATTTGGTGTTACCCGCAACCACGTGACCTTTCTCAAGGAAGTCGTGACCGCCAGTGAAGTCGCTCACCAAGCCGCCTGCTTCCTGGATCAGCAGGGCGCCTGCAGCCATGTCCCACTCGGACAGCCCCGACTCCCAGAACGCATCAAACCGGCCGGCGGCCACGTAGGCCAGGTCCAGGCTCGCTGCGCCAGCGCGGCGGATGCCGGCGGTCTGGCCAACCAGGGCGCGGAACATGCCCAGGTAGTTTTCCAGGTTGTCCATCTGATCGTCACGGAACGGGAAGCCGGTACCCAGCAGGGCGCCGTCCAGGCTGGTGCGGCCGCTGACACGCAGGCGACGGCCATTGAGCTGGGCGCCACGGCCACGGCTGGCGGTGAATTCTTCCTGACGGACCGGGTCCAGTACGACTGCGTGTTCCAGGCGGCCACGGTATTTGCACGCGATGCTCACGGCAAAGTGTGGAATGCCGCGCAGGAAGTTGGTGGTGCCATCCAGCGGGTCGATGATCCACAGGTAGTCTTCGCCTTCGCCGCTACCTTTGTGCAAACCGGTTTCTTCACCGAGGATGCCGTGGGTAGGGTAGGCCTTGCGCAGCGCGTCGATGATTTTCTGTTCGGCGGCGCGATCCACCTCGGATACGTAATCCTTGGCGTCTTTTTCGTCGACCTTGATGGTATCCAGGCGCTCGATGGAGCGGAAGATCAATTCACTGGCGCTGCGGGCGGCGCGCAGCGCGATATTCAGCATGGGCTGCATGGATGTGTCACCTAAGGTTGTTAAAGAAAGCCGGGCATTCTAGCAGAAACTTTCTTCAGGTGAAGGACGACGTTCGCTTTCATGGCATAACCTTAGGCGGTTCTGTAAGATTTGCTCCCCTTTCCTGTGTCCGAGAGCGCCTCCCTTGCTGCAAAACATTCGTGTCGTCTTGGTCAATACCAGTCATCCCGGCAATATCGGCGGGGTGGCGCGAGCCATGAAAAACATGGGGCTGACGCGCCTGGTGCTGGTCGAGCCGCGCGTGTTCCCGCACCACGAGGCCGATGCCCGCGCTTCGGGCGCCAATGACATCCTTGCAAATGCACAGGTGGTCGCCACGCTGGAAGACGCCTTGGTCGGCTGCAACCTGGTGCTCGGCACCAGCGCCCGCGACCGCCGCATCCCCTGGCCGCTGCTGGATCCGCGCGAATGCGGAACCAAAGTGGTGGAGGAGGCCGCTGGTGGCGCCGAAATCGCCCTGGTATTCGGTCGTGAAGATTCCGGCCTGACCAATGACGAGCTGCAGCGATGTCATTACCACGTACACATTCCATCAGATCCCGAGTTCAGTTCCTTGAACCTTGGGGCGGCGGTGCAGGTGTTGACTTACGAAGTGCGCATGGCCTGGCTGGCCGCTGCTGGCCAGCCGAGCAAAGTGGAAAAGGAAGAAGTCGCTTCGACCAAAAGTGGCGAGCTGGCCACCATGGACGAGCTGGAGCGGTTCTATGAGCACCTGGAGCAAACCCTGGTGGCCATCGAGTTCCTCGATCCTGAAAAACCACGGCACTTGATGGCGCGCCTGCGTCGCTTGTACGGACGCAGCTCGGTCAGCCGGGCGGAAATGAATATATTGCGTGGCATCCTCACGGAAACCCAGAAAGCGGCCCGTGGTGAGCTTCTAAAGCGGAAGGATTAAAAAATGTTCGAGCGTTTGCGAGAAGATATCCAAAGTGTTTTCCACCGGGACCCGGCGGCGCGCAACGCCTTTGAAGTGCTGACCTGCTACCCGGGCATGCACGCTATCTGGATTCACCGCTTGTCCAGCGCGTTGTGGGGCATGGGCTGGAAATGGCTGGCGCGGCTGGTGTCGAACTTCGGGCGTTGGATGACGGGGATCGAGATTCATCCGGGAGCCAAGGTGGGGCGTCGCTTCTTTATCGACCATGGCATGGGCATTGTTATCGGCGAGACCGCAGAAATCGGCGACGACGTGACGCTCTACCAGGGTGTGACCCTTGGCGGCACCAGCTGGAACAAGGGCAAGCGCCATCCGACCCTGGAGAATGGTGTGGTGGTCGGAGCGGGCGCCAAGGTGCTCGGCCCGTTTACCGTTGGTGCCGGCGCGAAAGTCGGGTCCAACGCCGTCGTGACCAAGGCTGTGCCGCCTGGCGCCACCGTTGTCGGCATTCCCGGGCGCATTATCGTCAAGCCGGAAGTCGGCGAAGAGCAGGAAGCCAAGCGCAAGGCCATGGCCGAGAAGATCGGCTTCGATGCCTATGGCGTCAGCGAAGATATGCCTGACCCGGTGGCGCGTGCCATTGGCCAGTTGCTCGATCATCTGCAAGCGGTGGACGGCAAGCTGGAGGGTATGTGCGGTGCGTTGAAGGATCTGGGGAGTCCTTACTGTGCGAAGGAGCTGCCTGAGTTGCGCGAAGAAGACTTCGCCGAAATCAAGGACGAAGCGGCTACCAGGGCGAGCTGAGTTCTCGCAATCGCCGCAAACCCCTTGTGGGAGCGGGCTTGCTCGCGAATACGGTGTATCAGTCGCCAAATATATTGACTGGCTCACTGCTTTCGCGAGCAAGCCCGCTCCCACTTTTGATCTCCGTTGGTCTCGCGGTCCCAGTCCGGTCGCCTTCCCGCTGTTCGTCACCACCCCATCCTGCTATGATTCGCGCGCCCTTTTTACGGGTAATCCTGACTAAAGTACTAGGTCTTATAGTTGACTTAAATACTCGGGAATCGCATACTCGCTCCCATTCTGAAACACCTTGGTACTTGTCCATGAGACTGACTACAAAAGGCCGATACGCGGTGACTGCCATGCTTGACTTGGCTTTGCACGCGCAAACTGGGCCGGTGTCCCTGGCCGATATCTCCGAGCGCCAAGGCATTTCCCTGTCCTATCTTGAGCAACTGTTCGCCAAATTGCGCCGCAGCAATCTGGTTTCCAGTGTGCGTGGGCCGGGTGGTGGCTATCAGCTGTCCCGCGATATGCAGGGCATCCAGGTCGCCCAGGTGATCGATGCGGTCAACGAATCCGTCGACGCCACCAAATGCCAGGGTCTGGGTGATTGCCATGCCGGCGACACCTGCCTGACGCACCACCTGTGGTGTGACTTGAGCCTGCAGATCCATGAGTTTTTGAGTGGTATCAGCTTGGCTGATCTTGTGACTCGCCGTGAGGTGCAAGAAGTAGCCCAGCGTCAGGACCAGCGCCGTTGCAATACCAAGGCGCCGCGTCTGGACAAGATCGAAGCGTCCGCCGTCGAGTGACAGCCGAAGAGCTAACGGCACGCCAGCCAGCCTGATTTAGGAGAAAGTCCATGAAATTGCCGATTTACCTTGATTACTCAGCGACCACCCCGGTTGATCCGCGTGTCGCGCAAAAGATGAGCGAGTGCCTGCTGGTTGACGGAAACTTCGGCAACCCTGCCTCCCGTTCCCACGTATTTGGCTGGAAGGCCGAGGAAGCGGTCGAGAACGCTCGTCGCCAAGTCGCTGACCTGGTCAATGCCGACCCGCGCGAAATCGTCTGGACCTCCGGTGCTACCGAATCCGACAACCTGGCAATCAAGGGCGCCGCGCACTTCTACGCGACCAAAGGCAAGCACCTGATCACCACCAAGATCGAGCACAAGGCTGTCCTCGACACCATGCGCCAACTGGAGCGTGAAGGTTTCGAGGTCACTTACCTTGAACCAACCACCGACGGTATCGTCACTCCGGCCATGATCGAAGCCGAGCTGCGTGAAGACACCATTCTGGTTTCCGTGATCCACGTGAACAACGAAATCGGCACCATCAACGACATCGCGGCCATCGGCGAGCTGACCCGCTCCAAAGGCGTGTTGCTGCATGTCGATGCGGCCCAGTCCACCGGCAAGGTCGACATCGACCTGTCGAAGCTGAAAGTCGACCTGATGTCGTTCTCCGCCCACAAGACCTATGGCCCTAAAGGCATCGGCGCGCTGTACGTGAGCCGCAAGCCTCGCGTACGCATCGAAGCCACCATGCACGGCGGCGGTCACGAGCGCGGCATGCGTTCGGGCACCCTGGCAACCCACCAGATCGTCGGCATGGGCGAAGCCTTCCGTGTAGCCAAGGAAGACATGGCTGCCGAAAACATCCGTATCAAGGCCCTGAGCGACCGCTTCTACAAGCAGGTCGAGAACCTTGAAGAGCTGTACATCAACGGCAGCATGACCGCCCGTGTACCGCACAACCTGAACTTGAGCTTCAACTACGTCGAAGGCGAGTCGCTGATCATGGCGCTCAAGGACCTGGCGGTTTCGTCCGGTTCGGCCTGCACCTCGGCGTCCCTTGAGCCGTCGTACGTACTGCGCGCCCTGGGCCGCAACGACGAACTGGCACACAGCTCGATCCGCTTTACGTTCGGCCGCTTCACCACCGAAGAAGAAGTCGACTACGCCGCGCAGAAAGTCTGCGAAGCCGTCAACAAGCTGCGCGTTCTGTCGCCGCTGTGGGACATGTACAAAGACGGTGTCGACATTTCCAAGATCGAGTGGGCAGCACACTAAATATAGAAGCCGCCACCCCGGCTCTGTAGGCACGTGGCGGAAAACGCAGGCGTGTCTACAGGGTTCCAGAGCGGCCCTGATGAGTGAGGATTCAGTACCATGGCTTACAGCGAAAAGGTCATCGACCACTACGAAAACCCGCGTAACGTCGGCAAGATGGACGCGGAAGACCCAGACGTCGGCACCGGCATGGTCGGCGCCCCGGCGTGCGGCGATGTCATGCGCCTGCAGATCAAGGTCAACGACGCGGGCGTTATCGAAGACGCCAAGTTCAAGACCTACGGCTGCGGTTCGGCCATCGCCTCCAGCTCCCTGGCGACCGAATGGATGAAAGGCAAGACCCTGGATGAGGCTGTCACCATCAGCAACACCCAGCTGGCCGAAGAACTGGCCCTGCCGCCAGTGAAAATCCACTGCTCCGTACTCGCAGAAGACGCCATCAAGGCGGCCGTTCGCGACTACAAGCAGAAGAAAGGCTTGATCTAAGCATTTGGCGACGAGTAAGGAGTCAACGATGGCTATCAGCATGACAGAAGCGGCTGCGCGGCACGTGCGACGCTCCCTGGATGGGCGCGGTAAAGGTGAGGGGATTCGTCTGGGTGTACGCACCACGGGCTGTTCCGGCCTTGCCTATGTGCTGGAGTTCGTCGACGAGGTGGTTGCGGAAGACCAGGTGTTCGAAAGTCACGGCGAGAAAGTGATCATCGACCCTAAAAGCCTGACCTACCTGGACGGCACCGAACTCGATTTCGTCAAGGAAGGGTTGAACGAAGGCTTCAAGTTCAACAACCCCAACGTACGCGGTGAATGTGGCTGCGGCGAAAGCTTCAACATCTGAGGCTATTCGTGGGTACTCCTTGTCATTTCGCTTTATTCGAGCTGCAGCCGAGTTTTCGGCTGGACCTTGAGCAGCTTGCCACGCGCTACCGAGAATTGGCGCGTGGTGTGCATCCGGACCGCTTTGCTGACGCTACCGAACGTGAGCAGCGCTTGGCGCTGGAGCAGTCGGCCAGCCTCAACGAAGCCTATCAGACGCTCAAAAGCCCCCCGAAACGCGCGCGCTACCTGCTCGCGATGAACGGTGGCGAGTTGCCGCTGGAAGTGACCGTGCATGACCCTGACTTCCTGATGCAGCAGATGCAGTGGCGCGAAGAGCTCGAAGACTTGCAGGACGAGGCCGATCTGGCCGGTGTCGCAGTCTTCAAGCGTCGTCTGAAAACGGCCCAGGATGAGCTCAACGAAAGCTTCGCAGCCTGTTGGGATGACGCTGCGCAACGCGAACAGGCCGAACGCCTGATGCGGCGCATGCAGTTCCTCGACAAGCTCACCTACGAAGTGCGCCAGCTAGAAGAGCGCCTCGACGATTAACCCCGTGTGCTGCCCGTGATGCACGCCTGATAGACAGATAAGACCTGATTACCATGGCCCTACTGCAAATCGCCGAACCCGGCCAAAGCCCTCAACCGCACCAGCGTCGCCTGGCGGTCGGGATTGACCTGGGCACCACCAATTCCCTGGTCGCTGCCTTGCGCAGCGGCCTGTCCGAGCCACTACCCGACGCCGATGGCCAGGTGATCCTGCCGTCCGCCGTGCGTTACCACGCTGACCGTACCGAAGTGGGTGAGTCAGCCAGGCTGGCGGCGTCTACCGATCCGTTGAACACCGTGCTGTCGGTCAAGCGCCTGATGGGGCGTGGTTTGTCCGACGTCAAGCAGTTGGGTGACCAGCTGCCGTACCGCTTTGTCGGTGGCGAGTCCCACATGCCGTTCATCGACACCGTCCAGGGCCCGAAAAGTCCGGTGGAAGTGTCGGCCGATATTCTCAAGGTGCTGCGCCTGCGTGCGGAAACCACCTTGGGCGGCGAACTGGTGGGGGCGGTGATCACCGTTCCGGCGTACTTCGATGACGCCCAGCGCCAGGCCACCAAGGATGCGGCAAAACTCGCCGGTCTGAACGTGCTGCGCCTGCTCAACGAGCCGACGGCGGCAGCGGTGGCTTATGGCCTCGACCAGCATGCCGAAGGCCTGGTTGCGATCTACGACCTGGGCGGCGGCACCTTTGATATTTCGATCCTGCGCCTGACCGGCGGCGTGTTTGAAGTGCTGGCCACCGGAGGCGACAGTGCCTTGGGCGGTGACGACTTCGACCACGCCATCGCGGGCTGGATCATCAGCAGCGCCGGCTTGTCTGCCGACCTGGACCCGGGCGCGCAACGCAACCTGTTGCAAACCGCCTGTGCCGCCAAGGAAGCACTGACTGACGCTGCATCTGTTGACGTCTCCTACGGCAACTGGTCGGCCCAACTGACCCGTGAAGCCTTCGATTCGCTCATCGAGCCGATGGTCGCCCGCAGCCTCAAGGCCTGCCGCCGCGCCGTGCGTGATTCCGGTATCGAGTTGGAAGATGTCGGCGCCGTGGTCATGGTCGGTGGTTCAACTCGCGTGCCGCGCGTTCGTGAGGCGGTCGCTGAAGCCTTTGGTCGCCAGCCGTTGACCGAAATCGACCCGGATCAAGTCGTCGCCATTGGCGCCGCCATCCAGGCCGACACCCTGGCCGGCAACAAGCGTGACGGCGGCGAACTGCTGCTGCTTGACGTGATTCCATTGTCCCTGGGGCTGGAAACCATGGGCGGCCTGATGGAGAAGGTGATTCCACGCAACACCACCATCCCCGTCGCCCGCGCCCAGGATTTCACTACGTACAAAGATGGCCAGACGGCCATGATGATCCATGTGCTGCAAGGCGAGCGCGAGCTGATCAGCGACTGCCGCTCCCTGGCGCGCTTTGAATTGCGTGGCATCCCGGCGATGGTGGCGGGTGCGGCGAAGATCCGCGTGACCTTCCAGGTCGACGCCGACGGCCTGCTGAACGTGGCCGCGCGCGAGATGGGTTCGGGCGTTGAGGCGAGCATCCAGGTCAAGCCGTCCTATGGCCTCACTGATGGTGAAATCGCCAAGATGCTCAAGGATTCGTTCCAGCACGCCAGTGACGACAAGGTCGCCCGCGTACTGCGTGAGCAACAAGTGGATGCCCAGCGCCTGCTCGAAGCGGTGCAGGGCGCCCTGGATGTCGACGGCGAGCGCCTGCTGGACGCCGAAGAGCGCATGGTCATCGACCTGCAGATGCAGGAACTGGCCGAACTGATGAAGGGCACCGATGGTTATGCCATCGAGCAGCAGACCAAGCGCCTGTCGCAAGTGACCGATGCCTTTGCCGCCCGCCGCATGGACCAGACGGTAAAAGCCGCCCTGGCGGGACGCAACCTGAATGAAATCGAGGAATAATTAATGCCGCAGGTCATTTTTCTGCCACACGCCGAGCATTGCCCGGACGGTATGGTCGTGGAGGCTGAGACCGGCAAGTCCATCCTCGAAGTTGCCCATGACAACCACATCGAGATCGAAAGTGCCTGCGGCGGCGTCTGCGCCTGCACCACTTGTCACTGCATCATCCGCGAGGGGTTCAACTCTCTGGAAGAGGCCGACGAGCTGGAAGAGGATTTTCTCGATCGCGCATGGGGCTTGGAGGCGCATTCGCGCCTAAGCTGTCAGGCCAAGGTCGGGACTGAAGACATCACCGTCGAAATTCCGAAATATTCGCTCAACCATGCGGCCGAAGCGCCGCACTGATTGGTAGTACTGTCATGAAATATGGTTGGAATGATGTACAGCGCATTGCTGAAGAGCTCGCTGAAGCGAAGCCGGATGTGGATCCGTTGAAGGTCAACTTCGTTGATCTGCAGCGCTGGATCATGGAGCTTCCCGATTTCGACAACACCTCTGGCCGCTGTGGCGAGAAGGTATTGGAAGCGGTCCAGGCGCTCTGGATCGAAGAAATCGACTGATCATCCCCGCAGGTTAGGCAATACCCGATAACCCGCGTATAATTCGCGGGTTTAATTTTTCGTAAATTACCGTTTCTGGAGTTACACCATGGCTGTTCAACGTACTTTCTCCATCATCAAGCCTGACGCTGTTGCAAAAAACGTCATCGGCGAGATCACCACTCGTTTCGAAAAAGCCGGCCTGAAGGTTGTAGCTTCGAAACTCAAGCAACTGTCCAAAGCCGAAGCTGAAGGCTTCTACGCTGAGCACAGCGCTCGTGGTTTCTTCGGCGACCTGGTTGCCTTCATGATCTCCGGTCCTGTTGTTGTTCAGGTTCTGGAAGGCGAAAACGCTATCGCTCTGAACCGTGAGCTGATGGGCGCTACCAACCCTAAAGAAGCTGCTGCCGGCACCATCCGTGCTGACTTCGCTGATTCCATCGACGCCAACGCTGTTCACGGTTCGGACTCCGAAGCCGCAGCTGCTCGTGAAATCTCGTACTTCTTCGCAGCTACTGAAGTAACCACTCGCTAAGCATTGGCTTAAGAGTGAAGGTGAATCCATGACTACATCGACTGTTAAAACCAACCTGCTGGGTCTGACCCAGCCGGAAATGGAGAAATTCTTCGACTCAATCGGGGAGAAGCGTTTCCGTGCCGGTCAGGTAATGAAATGGATTCACCACTTTGGCGTCGATGATTTCGACGCCATGACGAACGTCAGCAAGGCCCTGCGCGACAAGCTCAAGGCTATTGCCGAGGTGCGTGGTCCCGAAGTGGTCAGCGAGGACATCTCCAGCGACGGCACCCGTAAGTGGGTGGTGCGCGTGGCGTCCGGCAGCTGCGTCGAGACCGTATACATTCCCCAGGGCAAACGTGGCACCTTGTGCGTTTCGTCCCAGGCAGGCTGTGCCCTGGATTGCAGTTTCTGCTCCACCGGCAAGCAAGGCTTCAATAGCAACCTCACCGCCGCCGAAGTCATCGGCCAGGTGTGGATTGCCAACAAATCCTTTGGCAGCGTCCCGGCGACCGTCGACCGTGCCATCACCAACGTGGTGATGATGGGCATGGGTGAGCCGCTGCTGAACTTCGACAACGTCATCTCCGCCATGCACCTGATGATGGACGACCTGGGCTACGGCATCTCCAAGCGCCGCGTGACCCTGTCGACCTCCGGCGTGGTTCCGATGATCGATGAGCTGGCCAAGCACATCGACGTCTCCCTGGCGTTGTCGCTGCACGCACCCAATGACGCATTGCGTAACCAATTGGTGCCGATCAACAAGAAGTATCCGCTTAAGATGCTGCTCGAATCCTGCCAGCGTTACATGGCGACCTTGGGTGAGAAACGCGTGTTGACCGTCGAGTACACCCTGCTCAAGGACATCAACGACAAGGTCGAACACGCCGTCGAGATGATCGAGTTGCTCAAGAACACCCCGTGCAAGATCAACCTGATCCCGTTCAACCCGTTTCCCCATTCTGGCTACGAGCGGCCGAGCAACAACGCGATCCGCCGTTTCCAGGATCAACTGCACCAGGCTGGCTACAACGTCACCGTCCGCACCACCCGTGGTGAAGACATCGACGCCGCCTGTGGCCAACTGGTCGGGCAGGTGATGGACCGCACCCGCCGCAGTGAACGTTATATCGCCGGGCGCGAAGTGAATGCCGCCGACGATTTGCCGCTCATTGCCGTGAATCGAATCTGAGAGAGGATCTCTATGCCCTTGCGCCTTGCGCTGCTTTTGCTTGTTACCGGCCTTGTGGCCGGTTGTGTTTCATCGGGCTACGAGAGCCCTTTGCAAACCGGCAAAGGCCGTGATGAGGCGCGGGTTGCCTATGTGCAACTGGGGTTGGGTTATCTGCAACAGGGTCTGAGCGAACAGGCCAAGGTGCCGCTGAAGAAGGCGCTTGAGCTGGACAGCGACGATGCGGACGCCAATGCCGCGCTGGCCCTGGTGTTCCAGGCCCAGGCCGAGCCGGAACTGGCCGGCCAGTATTTCAACAAGGCCCTGGCCGCCCGTCCTGCCGACCCACGGCTGCTGAACAACTACGGCAGTTTCCTGTTCGAGCAGAAACGTTATGACCAGGCCGCCCTTTATTTCCAGCAAGCCAGCGCCGATACCCTCTATCCTGAGCGTTCCCGTGTCTTCGAGAACCTCGCAGTGACCTCGCTGCGTCTAGGCCAGCGCGACAGCGCTCGCCAGCAACTGGAAAAAGCCCTGCACTTGAATGGGCGTCAGCCGCGGGCCTTGCTCGAAATGGCTGAGTTGTCCTACGAAGACAGGCATTATGTGCCGGCACGTGACTATTACGAGCGTTTTAGCCTGCTCAGCGGGCAAAATGCACGTAGTCTATTGCTCGGTGTGCGGCTGGCGACGGTTCATGAAGAACGCGACACGGCCGCACGTTTTGGCCAGCAACTCGAACGACTCTATCCCGGTACGCCGGAATATCAGCAATACCTGTCGGAGCAATGATGAAAGCGGCGCACCCGGAAGTTGTAGCAGCTAATCGCGTAAACCCAGGCGACACCTTGCGTCAGGCCCGCGAAAGCAATGGTTGGTCGCTGGCGGAAGTGGCCCTCAAGCTCAATTTGACCACCACATCCCTGGCCAACCTGGAAGCCGGCGCGTTCGACAAGTTGCCGGGGCATACCTTCGCCCGTGGCTACATCCGCGCCTACGCCAAATTGCTCGGCATCGACCAAGCCATACTGGTCCAGGAGTTCGACCAATTCACCGGTACGGATTCCCAGGGCAGCAATGTCCACGGCTTGGGCCGTATCGAGGAGCCGGTGCGGGTTTCCCACACGATTCTGCGCATTGTCAGCCTGTTGCTGCTGATAGCCGTGATCGGCGGTGGTTTTGTCTGGTGGCAAGACCAGACCTCCCAGCGCACCAAAGACATGACCAGCAACGCCATGGAGCACGTCGAAGTCGAAAGCGCCGACGGCACCACCCAGATTCATCCACTGGATGAGCCGGAAGACCAGGCTGTTGCCGAAGGCCAGGCTGCCCCCGAAGCGCCGGTTGCCACCGAGCAACCCGCCCCGGAAACCGCGCCAGCCGCGACCGCCGCTGCACCGACTCCCGCGACGCCGGCTGCACCGGCTCACGCCCAGGCCACCCCAGCCGCCCCGGTTGCGCAGGCGCATACGCCAGCCGCACCGGCACAAGCGCCTGCTTCAGCCACGCCTGCCGCCCCTGCGATTTCCGCGCCGACCACCCCAGCGTTGATCGCCGGTGATGGCCGCGTACAGGTCACTTTCATCGCCGACTGCTGGACGCAACTCACCGATGGCAATGGCAAGGTGCTGTTTAGCGGTCTGAAGCGTAAGGGAGATACGCTCGACCAGGCCGGCAAGCCTCCTTTGACGCTGCGTCTGGGCTTTGCCCGTGGCGCGCAAGTGGCCTACAACGGCCAGCCTGTGGACGTGGCGCCGTTCACCAGTGGCGAGACCGCTCGCCTCAAGTTGGGACAATAGTCATGCACGGCGAATCTCCAATCAAACGTCGCGTATCGCGCAAGATCTGGGTTGGCTCGGTGCCTGTGGGTGGCGATGCCCCCATCGCGGTCCAGAGCATGACCAACAGCGACACCAATGACGTGGCCGCCACCGTCGCCCAGATCAATCGTCTGGAAGCGGCTGGTGTCGACATCGTGCGCGTCTCCGTACCGGACATGGACGCCGCCGAAGCCTTCGGTCGCATCAAGCAGTTGGTCAAGGTGCCACTGGTTGCCGACATTCACTTCGACTACAAGATCGCCTTGCGCGTAGCCGAACTGGGTGTGGACTGCCTGCGGATCAACCCGGGCAACATCGGTCGCGAAGACCGTGTGCGTGCCGTGGTGGATGCTGCCCGTGATCGCGGTATTCCAATCCGTATCGGCGTCAACGCTGGTTCCCTGGAAAAAGACCTGCAAAAGAAATACGGCGAGCCTACGCCGGCAGCACTGGTTGAGTCGGCGCTGCGTCACGTTGAGCACCTCGAACGCCTGGATTTCCAGGACTTCAAGGTCAGCGTAAAGGCCTCCGACGTATTCATGGCGGTCGAAGCCTACCGCCTGCTGGCCAAGGAAATCGTGCAGCCGTTGCACCTGGGTATCACTGAAGCGGGCGGTTTGCGCTCAGGCACAGTGAAATCTGCGGTGGGTCTCGGTATGCTGCTCGCCGAAGGGATTGGCGATACCATCCGCATCTCCCTGGCGGCAGACCCTGTTGAGGAAGTGAAAGTCGGTTACGACATTCTCAAATCCCTGCGTTTGCGCTCCCGTGGCATCAATTTCATTGCCTGCCCGAGCTGCTCGCGGCAGAACTTCGACGTGGTGAAAACCATGAACGATCTGGAATTGCGCCTTGAAGACCTGTTGGTGCCACTGGATGTAGCGGTGATCGGTTGTGTGGTCAACGGTCCGGGCGAAGCCAAGGAAGCTCATGTGGGCTTGACCGGCGGTACACCGAACCTGATTTACATCGACGGCAAGCCGTCGCAGAAATTGACGAATGACAATCTGGTGGACGAGCTTGAAAAGCTGATCCGCGAGAAAGCGGCCGAAAAGGTCGCAGCTGACGCAGCGCTGATCGCGCGCGGCTGATTGAACGAATTTAAGGATTTGATGTGAGCAAGTCTCTGCAAGCCATTCGCGGCATGAACGACATCCTGCCGGAGCAGACGCCGTTGTGGCGCTACTTCGAAAGCACCGTCGCGCGCCTGCTGGATAACTACGGTTACAAGCAGATCCGCATGCCGATCGTCGAATTCACCGAGCTGTTCAAGCGCTCCATCGGTGAAGTGACCGACATCGTCGAAAAAGAAATGTACACCTTTGAAGACCGCAACGGCGACTCCCTGACCCTGCGTCCGGAAGGTACCGCCGCGTGCGTGCGCGCCGTGCTGGAGCATGGCCTCACCGGTGCCGGCCAGCCGCAGAAGTTGTGGTACATCGGCCCGATGTTCCGCCATGAACGGCCACAGAAAGGCCGTTATCGCCAGTTCCACCAGATCGGCCTGGAAGTGTTCAACATCGACGGCCCGGACATCGACGCCGAGCTGATCGTGCTGACCTGGCGCCTGTGGGGCCTGCTGGGCATCCGTGACGCGGTCAAGCTTGAACTCAACAGCCTGGGCACCAGCGAATCCCGCGGCCGCTATAAAGTGGCCCTGGTCGAGTACCTGTCCGCTCACCTGGACAAGTTGGACGAAGACAGCCAGCGCCGTCTGAAAACCAACCCGCTGCGCGTGCTCGATACCAAGAACGCCGACACCCAAGCCGTACTGGTCAACGCGCCGAAAATGGCCGATTACCTGGACGACGAGTCGCGCATTCACTTCGAGGGCCTCAAGGCTCGCCTGGATGCTGCCGGTATCCCGTTCGTGATCAACACCAAACTGGTGCGCGGCCTCGATTACTACAGCAAGACCGTGTTCGAGTGGGTCACCGACAAACTCGGCGCCCAGGGCACCGTCTGCGCCGGTGGGCGCTACGATGGCCTGGTCGAGCAGATGGGCGGCAAGCCGACCACTGGCGTGGGCTTCGCCATGGGCATCGAGCGCTTGATCCTGCTGCTGGAAACCCTGGAAAAGGTCCCGGAAGAAATCTCCCGTCAGGTGGATGTGTACCTCTGCGCCTTTGGCGAGGCCGCCGAACTGGCCGCCCTGGCCTTGAGCGAGAAGGTGCGGGACCAACTGCCGAACCTTCGCCTGCAGGTCAATGCCGGCGCCGGCAGCTTCAAGAGCCAGTTCAAGAAGGCCGACAAGAGCGGCGCGCTGTATGCGCTGATCCTTGGCGATGACGAACTGGCCCAGCAAGTGATAGGTTTCAAACCCCTGCGTGGCCAGGGCGAGCAACAGAACATTGCCTTTGATGCGCTCGCTGCGCACTTGGCCACCTGCGTCGTGCAGGGTTGAAGCTGTCGAACAGCCGAATTTAGCGATTAAGGAGTATTGGGGTGTCGAGTACTGATGATGAGCAACTGGCCGAGTTCAAGGACTGGTGGCAGCGTAACGGCAAGCCCCTGGTTACTGGCGGCCTGCTGGCTTTAGTGGTGGTGTTCGGCTGGCAAGCCTGGCACAAGTATCAGGCCAACCAGTCCCAAGGCGCCTCGGTCCTCTACCAGCAGTTGCTGGAAACCACGCTGACTCCGGATGGCAAGCCTGACCCGGCACAGGTTGCAGACCTGGCCGGCAAGCTGAAAAACGAATTTGGCGGTAGCACCTACGCCCAGTACGGCAGCCTGTTCGTCGCGAAAGTCGCGGTCGACACCGGCAAGCTGGATGACGCCGCCTCCGAGCTGAAGGCCATCGCCGACAAGCCGAAGAACCCGACCCTGGGTGAAATCGCACGTCAGCGCCTGGCTCAGGTACTGGCAGCACAGAACAAGGCCGACGAAGCACTCAAACTGCTCGACGGCGATGCTGACAAGGCATTTGTAGCCACTCGCGAAGAGCTCAAGGGCGACCTCCTGGTCCAATTGGGTCGTACCGACGAAGCCAATGCTGCGTACAAAAAAGCCAAGGCGGCGCTGTCTGATGAAGCGGCGGTCGGTGGCTTACAAATCAAGCTCGACGACTTGGCCAAAGGGGATGCGTGACGTGATCCGTTGGAAACATGCAGCATTGCTGGCTCTGGCCGTTCTGGCCGCGGGTTGCAGCAGCAACAGCAAGAAAGAACTGCCTCCTGCGGAGCTGACCAGCTTCAAGGAAGAAGTGGTCCTGCAAAAGCAGTGGAGCCGCTCCATCGGTGATGGCCAGGGTGAAACCTACAACATGTTGGTGCCGGCGATCGACGGTGACAACATTGTTGCCGCCGACGTAACCGGCGTGGTGATCTCCATGGATCGCCTCAACGGCGACGTGAAGTGGAAGAAAGACCTCGAACTGCCTGTCTCCGGCGCCGTCGGCGTAGGTTACGGCATGGTGATGCTCGGCACGCTGAAAGGCGAAGTCGTAGCCCTGGATTCCAGCACCGGTGAAGAGAAATGGCGCGCTCGCGTGACCAGTGAAGTTCTCGCACCGCCTGCCACCAACGGTGACATCGTCGTGGTGCAAACCCAGGACGATCGTGTGATTGGCCTCGACGCCAGCACCGGCCAGCAACGCTGGTTGTACGACAGCACCCCGGCGGTACTGACGTTGCGCGGCACCAGTGGTCCGGTTGTGACCAATAATCTGGCCGTTGCAGGCCTGTCGACCGGTAAAGTAGTCGCCCTGGACACCCAGAACGGCGTACCGGCCTGGGAAACCCGTGTGGCTATCCCACAAGGTCGTTCCGAGCTGGATCGCGTTGTGGACATCGACGGTGGCTTGCTGCTGTCGGGCGAAACCCTCTACGTCGCCACTTACCAGGGCCGTGTCGCGGCACTGGACCTGCAGAGCGGTCGTGTGAACTGGCAGCGTGATGCTTCCAGCTACGCCGGTGTCGCCCAAGGGTTTGGCAGCGTCTACGTAAGCCTGGCGTCCGGCACCGTTGAAAGTGTCGACGAGCGTTCCACCACTGCACTGTGGAGCAACGACTCCCTGGCCCGCCGTCAACTGTCGGCACCGGAAGTGTTCTCCAGCTACGTAGCGGTTGGCGACTTCGAAGGCTACCTGCACCTGCTGAGCCAGGTGGATGGTCGCTTCGTAGGTCGCGAGCGTATCGACAGCGACGGCCTGCGTGCGCGTCCGCTGGTCGTGGGTAACATGCTTTATGTGTTTGGCAACAGCGGCAAGCTGGAAGCCCTGACCATCAAGTAAGAACTATGCTTGGGGTAACACCCAGGCGGCCCCGCTTCGGCGGGGCATGCGGCATTTGATTATGCTGCCCCGAGCACCAGCCGCTGCCATGCAGCGGCTTTTGTATTTTCTGAAATAACGAAGTGGAGAGCCGCATGGTTCCCGTAATCGCCCTGGTGGGCCGACCTAACGTCGGCAAGTCCACCTTGTTCAACCGCCTGACCAGGACTCGCGACGCCATCGTCGGCGACTTGTCCGGTCTGACCCGTGATCGCCAATACGGTGAGGCAAAGTGGCAAGGGCGCTCCTACATTATTGTCGACACCGGTGGTATCTCCGGTGACGAGCACGGCATGGACGAAAAAATGGCCGAGCAGTCGCTGCTCGCCATTGAAGAAGCCGACGTCGTGCTGTTCCTGGTGGACGCCCGTGCGGGCTACACCGCTGCCGACCAAATGATTGGCGAGCACCTGCGCAAGCGCAACAAGCGTTCCTATCTGGTCGCGAACAAGATCGACAACATCGATCCTGAAGCTGCCCGTGCCGAATTCAGCCCGATGGGCCTGGGCGATGCGATCCCGGTCGCCGGTGCCCACGGTCGCGGCATCACCCAGATGCTGGAAATTGCCCTGCGCGATTTCCCCAAGGATGACGTCGAGGAAGAAGAGGGCGAAGAGGAAATCGTCGCCGAAGGTGAGGAAGCCAAGCGCATTCCTGGCCCGAGCGAAAAAGACGGTATCAAGATCGCTATCATCGGTCGTCCCAACGTCGGCAAGTCGACCCTGGTCAACCGCATGCTCGGTGAAGACCGCGTCATCGTCTATGACCAGCCCGGCACCACCCGCGACAGCATCTACATCCCGTTCGAACGCAACGAGGAAAAGTACACGCTGATCGACACCGCCGGTGTGCGCAAACGCGGCAAGATCCACGAGGAAGTTGAAAAGTTCTCGGTGGTCAAAACCCTGCAAGCGATCAAAGACGCCAACGTGGTGATCTTTGTGATGGACGCCCGCGAAGGCGTGGTGGACCACGACCTCAACCTGCTGGGCTTTGCCCTCGAGGCCGGTCGGGCACTGGTGATCGCGATCAACAAGTGGGACGGCATGACGCCGAGCGAGCGCGATTTCGTCAAGATCGAGCTGCAACGTCGGCTGTTCTTCGTCGAGTTCGCCGACATTCACTTCATCTCGGCATTGCACGGCACTGGCGTGGGCAACCTCTACGCGTCCGTGCAGAACTCGTTCAAGTCTGCCGTGACCCGTTGGCCGACCAACCGCCTGACCCAGATCCTGGAAGATGCGGTTGGCGAGCATGCGCCGCCGATGGTCAACAACCGCCGGATCAAACTGCGTTACGCCCACTTGGGTGGTGCCAACCCGCCGATTATCGTGATCCACGGTAACCAGATCGAGAAGGTACCGAAGTCCTATGTGCGTTACCTGGAAAACACCTACCGCCGTGTCTTGAAACTGGTCGGTACACCGATCCGTATCGAGTTCAAGGGTGGCGAGAACCCGTACGAAGGCAACAAGAACACACTGACTGACCGTCAGGTGAACAAGAAGCGTCGTTTGATGACTCACCACAAGAAGGCCGACAAGAAGCGTCGTGACAAGAAGTAACGGCAGCTTCAAGTTGTAAGCGTCAAGCCTCAAGAAAGGGCTCCTTTGGAGCCCTTTTTTGTGCGCGAGGGTTTGTGCCTTGACCCCGTGCGATTGGCAGCTTAAAACTTGGGGCTCACCTGCAGGGGCTTTTTGATGATCACCAGCAAGCTGCCGAATGTCGGCACGACCATTTTCACCACCATGTCGCAACTCGCAGCCGAGACCGGCGCGCTCAACCTGTCCCAAGGGTTCCCCGACTTCAATGGCCCCCAAGGTTTGCTTGATGCCGTGGGCAAGCACGTCGCCAGCGGGCATAACCAGTACTCGCCGATGACCGGCTTGCCGGCCCTGCGTCAGCAAGTGGCGGCGAAGATCGCCCGCAGCTACGGCGCCAAGGTCGATGCCGACAGTGAAGTGACCGTGACCCCGGGCGCCACCGCCGCAATCTTCTGCGCGATCCAGGCAGTGATCCGAAATGGTGATGAAGTCATCGTGTTCGATCCCAGCTACGACAGCTACGAGCCGTCAGTCGAGCTGGCCGGCGGGCGCTGCGTGCATGTGCAGTTGAGCCTGGATGGCTTTGCGCTGGACTTCGACAAGATCCGCGCCGCGCTGTCGCCCCGTACGCGCATGATCATCCTCAACTCCCCGCACAACCCCACCGGTGCCTTGATCAGCCGTGCCGAGCTGGATCAGTTGGCCGATCTGATCCGCGACCGGGATATTTACCTGGTCAGCGACGAGGTCTATGAACACCTGGTGTACGACGGTGTGCCCCACGTGAGCGTACTGGCCCACGAAGAGCTGTATCAGCGCGCCTTCGTGGTCAGTTCCTTCGGCAAGACCTATCACGTCACCGGCTGGAAAACCGGCTACGTGGTCGCGCCAGCGGCCCTCACCGCTGAGCTGCGCAAGGTGCACCAGTACGTCAACTTCTGTGGCGTGACACCACTGCAGTTCGCCCTGGCCGACTTCATGGCCGAGCACCCGGAACACGTCGAGGAACTGCCAGCGTTCTACCAGGCCAAACGCGACCTGTTTTGCGACTTGCTGGCGTCGTCGCGCTTCAGCTTTAGTCGAGTGGCCGGCACCTACTTCCAACTGGTGGATTACTCACAGATCCGTCCGGACCTGGATGACGTCGCCATGTCGCTGTGGATGACTCGAGAACACGGCGTGGCGACGATTCCCGTCTCGGTGTTCTACCAGAACCCACCCCAAGGCCAGCGCCTGGTGCGCCTGTGCTTTGCCAAACGCGAGGAGACGCTGCGCCAAGCAGCCGAGAAGCTATGCGTGATCTGAGTGCACTGCCGGACCTGAACATCGCCCTGGTCCAGACCACCCTGGCCTGGCACGACCGCCAGGCCAACCTTGAACACTTCGAGGCACTGCTGGAGCAGGCCAGGGGCGCCGATCTGATCGTGTTGCCGGAAATGTTCACCACCGGGTTTTCCATGGCGTCCGACACCCTCGCAGAACCGGAGAACGGTCCGACCCATCGCTGGCTCCAGGCCCAGGCCGCGAAGTACGACGCGGTGATCACCGGCAGCGTGATTATCCAGGCCGCCGATGGCAGCCACCGCAACCGCCTGCTGTGGGCGCGACCCGATGGCGAGGTGCTGCACTACGACAAGCGCCACCTGTTCCGCATGGCCGGTGAGCACAATCACTACACCCCCGGCGAGCGCCAGGTGCAGTTCGAGTTGAAGGGCTGGCGTATCCGCCCGCTGATTTGCTACGACCTGCGCTTCCCGGTGTGGAGCCGCGATGCCCAGGACACCGACCTGTTGCTCTACACCGCCAACTGGCCCGGTGCGCGGCGTTTGCATTGGAACCGCCTGCTGCCGGCGCGGGCCATCGAGAACCTGTGCTACGTGGCGGCGGTGAATCGGGTGGGTACGGACGGCAAGGGTTTTGTCTACACCGGTGACAGCCAGGTGCTGGATTTCCAGGGTGAGACCCTGCTCAGTGCGGGGGAGGCGGATGGGGTGTTCCAGGTGTGCCTGAATGCGGCGGAGCTGGCGGCGTATCGCACCCGATTCCCGGCGAATCTGGATGCCGATACCTTTCAGTTTGTCTGATAGGCCGCCTTCGCGAGCAAGCCCGCTCCCACATTCGACCGCGTTTATCCTGTAGGAATGCGGTCGAATGTGGGAGCGGGCTTGCTCGCGAAGAGGCCATCAGCACCACCCAAGACCCAAAGCAAAAAAAGGCCCCTGGATTCACACCCAGGGGCCTTTCGCATTTCAGCAGCCGCTTACGCCGCTTTCGCTTCCAACTGGCTCAACGAGCGGTTCAGCGCGCTGAACACTGCCTTGAAGCTGGCCGTGGTGATGTTTTCATCAATGCCCACGCCATGTACCGGCCGCTCACCGTTCACACGCAGTTCGATGTACGCCGCCGCCTTGGCATTGGTACCGGCGCCGATTGCGTGTTCGTTGTAGTCCATGATCTCCACCTTGATCGGCAGGGCGGCAACCAGCGCTTCCAGCGTGCCGTAGCCCTTGCCGTGCCAGCGCAGGTTGGTTTCGCCCTGGCCTTTGCCCGAGACTTCCACTTCCACCGAGCTGTTGCCGTTCTCTTCCTGCAAGCGATGGCTGACCAGCGCATACGGGGTGTTGGCTTGCAGGTATTCACGCTGCAGCAACGCGTAGATTTGCGGCGCGGTCATCTCCAGGCCCACGCGGTCGGTTTCGGCCTGCACCACCTGGCTGAACTCGATCTGCATGCGACGCGGCAGGCTGATGTCGTATTCCTGCTCCAGCAGGTAGGCGATGCCGCCCTTGCCCGACTGGCTGTTCACGCGGATCACGGCCTCGTAGCTGCGACCAATGTCGGCCGGGTCGATCGGCAAGTAGGGCACTTCCCACAGGGCGTCGTCTTTCTGCTGGGCGAAGCCCTTGCGGATGGCATCCTGGTGGGAGCCGGAGAAGGCGGTGTGGACCAGGTCGCCGACGTACGGGTGGCGCGGGTGCACCTGGATCTGGTTGCACTCTTCGACGACTTTGCGCACGCCGTCGATGTCGGAGAAGTCCAGCTCAGGATTGACGCCCTGGGTGTACAGGTTCAGTGCCACGGTAACCAGGTCGACGTTACCGGTACGCTCGCCGTTGCCGAACAGGCAGCCTTCGACGCGGTCGGCACCGGCCATCAGGCCCAGTTCGGTGGCGGCCACACCAGTGCCACGGTCGTTGTGGGTGTGCAGGCTGATGATCACGCTGTCACGACGGTTGATATGACGACCGAACCACTCGATCTGGTCGGCATAGATGTTCGGCGTGGCGCATTCCACGGTAGCCGGCAGGTTGAGGATCATCTTGTGCTCGGGCGTCGGGTTCCACACCTCGATCACCGCGTCACAGACTTCCTTGGCGAACTCCAGTTCGGTCGCGCTGAAGGTCTCCGGGGAGTACTCGAAAGTCCACTGGGTTTCCGGCTGCTGGGCGGCGTATTTGACGAACAGCTTGGCCGCGTTGACCGCGATGGCCTTGATGCCGTCCTTGTCCTGGTTGAACACGATGCGGCGGAACGATGGCGAGGTCGCATTGTACAAGTGCACGATGGCTTTCTTGGCGCCACGCAGGGATTCGAAGGTGCGCGCGATCAAGTCTTCACGACCCTGGGTCAGCACCTGAATGGTGGTGTCCTCGGGGATGTGGCCGTCTTCGATCAGGGTGCGCACGAAGTCGAAGTCGGTTTGCGAGGCGGCCGGGAACGACGCTTCGATTTCCTTCACGCCCACCGATACCAGGGTCTTCCAGAAACGCAGCTTCTTCGCGGCGTCCATCGGCTCGATCAGCGACTGGTTGCCATCACGCAGGTCGGAGCTGCACCAGATCGGCGCGGTGGTGATGGTTTTCGAAGGCCAGGTGCGGTCCGGGATGTCGATGGTCGGAAACGCGCGGTACTTCGAAGACGGGTCTTTGAGCATGCTCATCGGGAAATCCTTTGTTTAGGGGCCGAGAAAAGGCGGCCTGCCGTGTAACTGTTATTTGGGATAAAGCGGGGACGAGGCAGACCGATTCAGCCTGGCAGTCGTGCGCTGACGAGGCACAGGCTGCGGTGCTGGCGGAGCTGAATGAGGGTGTGAGAGGTTTTCATAAGCTCAACCCTAACCGCCGGGGTGAAAGATGGCAAGCAGTCGAGAAAAATTGAGATAAGTTCTGCTATTGGCTCGCGAAACAGGATTTTATGCCTGATAACTGTCAAGACTCTCGCTTTAATTGCGCGCCATTTGGCTGGCGCGCAATCGAGTCGGTCAGGGCTGGAACGCGCCGATAAAGATCGCCGGGTCTACCCGCGCATCGTTCAGGCTGACATTCCAATGCATATGCGGCCCGGTCGCACGGCCGGTCGAACCGACCTTGCCCACCACCGCGCCGCGGGTGAGTTGATCGCCGACTTTCACGTCGATCTTCGACATGTGGCAGAACATGCTGATAAAGCCCTGGCCATGGTCGACGAACACGGTGTTGCCGTTGAAGAAGTAGTTGCCCACCAGGATCACCTTGCCGTTCGCTGGAGTCTTGATCGGCGTACCGGCCGGTACTGCGAAATCCAGGCCCGAATGCGGGTTGCGCTCCTCGCCGTTGAAGAAGCGCCGCACGCCGAACTTGCTCGACAGCGGTCCGTTCACTGGTTTGTCCAGTATCAGGTTGCTGGGCAGGTTCGGGCTGAAGCTGCGGTAGGCCTTGATCTGCACCGCCAGCTCGGCCTCGATGCGCTTGAGCTGCGCCGGGTCCGGGTTCACCTGGCTTTTGTTCTTCAAGGTGATGCGCTGTTCCGGGTACTTCTTGTAGCCGACGATAAATGGCAGGTTGCGTCCACCGCTACTGATGCGTTCATTGCCCGGCTTGACCGTCAGCGGGATGCCGACGATTGCCAGCCAGTTATCCTGCTCCCTGACCACCAACACCGGCTTGCCCAGGTAAGTGGCTTTCGGCGCGGCCGCCGATGGGCCCAACTCGACCACGGCCACACCGCCCGGCACCGGCTTGTTCAAGGTGCGGGTGATGTAGCTGTCGGCGTGGGCGTTGATGGCAAGGCACAACAACATCAACAGGCTGAATAAACGTGGCATCGATCAATCCAATAACGAAAGGGTGACGGGTGTCAGGTGATTGTCTTCCACCCGCACCTGCAGTTGGCCTTCACCGAGGCGTGCGGTCAGGCGCTGGCCGGTGTGGGTTTGTGCGGCGTTGCGAATCGCCTGGCCGCGCTCATCCAGCAGGATGCTGTAGCCACGCCCGAGGGTCGCCAGCGGGCTGACCACCTGCAACGTCTGCACCTGGCTTTGCAGTTGCAGGCGGCGCGCCTTGAGGCCTTCGCGCATGGCGCGGGGCAGGCGCTCGGCGAGGCTGTCGAGGCGCTGGCGCAGCAGGGCCAGTTGACGGCCGGGGTGTTGGCCGGCGAGGCGGGTTTCCAGGCGGATCAGGCGTTCGCGACGGGTGTTGAGGTTGCGTTCGAAGGCGCGGCGCAGGCGCATGTCCAGGTCATCCAGGCGCTGGGCTTGCTGGCGCAGGCGCTCGCCGGGGTGACGCAGGCGTCGGGCCATGCCCTCCAGGCGCAGGCGGTCGTGGGTCAGGCGGTTGCGCATCAGCATCACCAGGCGGCGATGCAGGCTGTCGACCTGGCGCACCAGGTTGCTGGAATCGGGGGCCAGTAACTCGGCGGCGGCGGATGGGGTAGGGGCGCGCACGTCCGCGACGAAATCGCTGATGGAGACATCGGTTTCATGGCCGATGGCGCTGACGATAGGTGTCACGCAGGCATCTACTGCACGGGCGACCGCTTCTTCGTTGAAGCACCACAGGTCTTCCAGCGAGCCGCCGCCACGGGCCAGGATCAACGCGTCAAAGCCACGGGCGTCGGCCATTTTCAGTGCGCGCACAATCTGCGGGATCGCTTCGCGGCCTTGCACGGCGGTGGGGATCAATGTCAGTTGCACCTGCGGCGCACGGCGGCGGAACACGCTGATGATGTCGCGGATCACCGCGCCCGTGGGCGAGCTGATAATGCCGATCTTCTGCGGGTGGGCCGGCAGCGGCACCTTGCGCTCGGCACTGAACAGGCCTTCGGCGCTGAGCTTTTCCTTCAGCGCGTCGAAGGCCAGGCGCAGCGCGCCATCGCCGGCAGGCTCTACGGTATCGAGGATCAGTTGGTAATCGCCGCGGCCTTCAAACAACGAAACCTTGCCGCGTACCTTCACCGCCAGGCCGTCCTTCAACGCCTGGCGCACCCGCGCCGCATTGTTGCGGAACAACGCGCAACGCACCTGGGCGCCGCTGTCCTTGAGGGTGAAATACACGTGGCCGGAAGCCGGGCGGGCGAGGTTGGAGATCTCGCCTTCGACCCAGATATTGGTGAACACGTCTTCCAGCAACACCCGCGCACGGCCGTTGAGCTGGCTGACAGTCAGGACTTCGCGGTCCAGGCCCAGGCGGGCAAACGGGTCTTTAATCATGAGCAGAGGTCTTTAATCATGGGCGGCAGTTTATAGGCATTCACGCAGGGTTTGACAGAATTGCTCCACCAGCGCGCTCGGCGTCTGCGCGCAGGCCAGGGCCACGGTGCTCAGGCAGTCCGGGTCGGCCAGCGGTAGAAACCGCACATTGGCGGGGGCGATGTCCTGCATGGATTTTGGTAACAGGGCAATACCGAAGCCGGCCTGGATCAACTGCAACTGGGTGGTCTTGCGCGACATGACCCGTGCCGCCTTGGGGAAAAATCCTGCACGCATGCACAGCTCGGCGGATAGATAACTCAGCCCCCCACGCTGGGGATGGGGGATCGAGATAAACGCTTCGTCCTTGAGTTGTTCCAGTTCAATCGGCGCATTACTGCGTGCCAACCCATGGTTCGGCGGCACCGCGAGCAACAGTTGTTCACTATATAAAGGTGTCACGCGCACGCCTTCGCGCTGGCGCAATACCGGCAAACGCAACACGCCCACCTCCAGGCGGCCGTCGGCGATTTCCTCCAATTGCGCCTCCGAGGACAGCTTGACGATGTCCATCGACACGCCCGGGCAGCGCTCCAGCCACGTACTGATGCCATGCAGCAACGCGCCACTCATCGGCACGGTACTGGAATGGCTCAAGCGCAGCGTGCCGCGTTGGCCGTTGCCGATTTGCGTGGTCATCTCGCAGGCCTTGAGCAGCTCACTCAGCAGGTTGCGCGCCCGTGGGTAGAAGGCTTCACCCGCCGCCGTCAGTCGGGGCTGGCGCGCAGTGCGTTCGAACAAGGGGGTTTGCAGTCTGGTTTCCAGCTCCTTGATCTGCCGGCTCAATGCGGATTGGGCGACAAACAAGCGCTCGGCGGCGGCGCTGAAGCTGCCACTGTCGGCGATTTCGACGAAGTAACGCAGTTGGCGGGTGGAGATCACGCGTCATGCCTTTTCGAGATGGGTGGAGGGCTTTGAAGATATTAGTCGCAACCCTCGTCGATGGCTAAAGTGAAGGCTATCTCTTTCAAGGAATAACCCATGAGCCCGGTTGAGCTGATGAGCCAGTGGTCGTTTGGCGCTGTGGATTGGCTGGTGATCGGCCTGGGCGTGGCGGTGGCCTACATCGTGTTTGGTATCGCCGGTTTTGGCACGGCGCTGGTGGCGGGGCCGATCCTGATCCTGTTTATGCCGCTGTCCAAGATCATCCCGCTGCTGGTGCTGCTGGATTTTGTCGCGGCGTTCGGCAACCTGCTGCAATCACGGCGCGACGTGAACAAGCCGGAGTTGCTGCGCTTGCTGCCGTGCATGGCGATCGGTTGCACCCTTGGCGTGGTGTTTTTGCTCAACCTGCACTCGGATGTGTTGCTGCTGTTGATGGGCCTGTTTATCAGTGCATATGCGATCTACAGCCTGGCCGTAAAAGCCCGGCCGGCGCAATTGGCGGCGGGTTGGTCGATCCCGATGGGCACCGTGGGCGGCTTGTTTGGGGCGTTGTTTGGCAGCGGCGGTTTTTTATACGCGATCTATCTGAACAGCCGCTTGCCCAAGGACGCGGCGCGCGCCACCCAAAGTGCGTTGATCAGTTGCAGCACGGTGGTGCGCTTGAGCCTGTTCCTGATTGCCGGGGTGTATGCGGATTTGCCGCTGTTGATGTTGGCGCTGTGCCTGTTGCCGGCGATGGTGCTGGGACTTTGGTTTGGGCGCAGGCTGACGATGCGCCTGTCCCGTGAAACCTTTGTGCGATTGGTGACCTGGCTGGTGCTGGCCAGCGGTATTGCATTGATCGGGCGGTATTTGAGCGCTTGACCTGATTTCTTCAGGGATTAAGCTGCCAGCCTTCAGGGCCTCTTCGCGGGCAAGCCCGCTCCCACATTCGAGCGCATTTCTTCTGTTGGAATGCGGCCACCTGTGGGAGCGGGCTTGCCCGCGAAGGCGCCAGACGGCACACCGCAGGACTCTCAGGCCCCATGAACTCCCAAAGCATCCTTGTCCCGAAAATCTCCACCTTGCCCGTCCACGAACCCCGCGCCCGGGCGATTGTGCGTTGGCTGGTGCGCAAGAACATCATCAAGGAAGAACTCACCACCTGCGGGCGTACCGGCAACCGCATGGCCTACGCCATGGCCGATGGTGCCCGCGCCGTGGTGCTGTACCCCGAGGCGCTGCCGTTCAACGAGCCGATCAACGGCCTGGAGATCATCTACAAGCGCTGCATCTATACGCCGGCCAAGGGCTTCCTCGAAGAAGCGGGCTGCCCGGAATGCCGCAAGGAAGTCGGCGAGGCGCTGTTCGAAAGCCTGGAAGACTGGATGCCGGGCCACACCGACAACTTCACCTGTCCGCTGTGTGGGCATGAAGACGACATCAACGGCTTCCTCTTCCTACAGGAATGCGGATTTTCCAACCTGGGATTCATCTTCAACAACTGGGCGGAGGCGGGGTTCAAGCAGAGCTTTATCGACGAATTTGCCGATTGGCTGGACCAGAAGATGAGTTGGGTCAAAGTCGAACTTTAATCCATCTATCAGTATTACCAAGTTTGTCAGAGTTTTACATTGAGCCCAGTGGGGTGCATGAGTATAATGGCGCGCTTCCATTTTCCCGCTCGGGAGCCCCCGCGATGCTGCGTATCAGCCAAGAAGCTCTGACATTCGACGACATTCTTTTAGTGCCCGGTTATTCCGAGGTGCTTCCTAACGAAGTCAGTCTCAAGACCCGCCTAACCCGTGGCATCGAGCTGAATATTCCACTGGTTTCCGCTGCCATGGACACCGTCACTGAAGCCCGTTTGGCAATCGCCATGGCTCAGGAAGGCGGCATCGGCATCATCCACAAGAACATGACCATCGAGCAGCAAGCTGCCGAAGTGCGCAAGGTCAAGCGTTACGAAGCTGGCGTGGTGAAAGATCCGATCACCATCGAAGCCGACGCCACCGTGCGCGACCTGTTCGACCTGACCCGCCTGCACAACATCTCCGGTGTTCCGGTGCTGCATGATGGCGACCTGGTCGGCATCGTCACTTCCCGTGACGTGCGTTTCGAAAACCGTCTTGAAGTCACCGTCCGTGAAGTGATGACGCCTAAAGAGCGCCTGGTCACTGTCATGGAAGGCGCCGACAAGAACGATGTGCGCGAACTGCTGCACAAGCACCGCATCGAGCGCGTGCTGATCGTCGACGACAAATTTGCCCTCAAAGGCATGATGACCGTCAACGACATCGAAAAAGCCAAGGCTTACCCGCTGGCCAGCAAGGATGACCAAGGTCGTCTGCGCGTTGGCGCTGCCGTCGGCACCGGTAAAGACACCGGCGACCGCGTTGCCGCGCTGGTGGCTGCTGGCGTTGACGTGGTAGTGGTCGACACTGCCCACGGTCACTCCAAAGGCGTGATCGACCGCGTGCGTTGGGTCAAGCAGAACTTCCCTGAAGTGCAAGTGATCGGCGGCAACATTGCCACCGGCGCTGCCGCCAAGGCCCTGGCCGAAGCGGGCGCGGATGCGGTCAAGGTCGGTATCGGCCCTGGCTCGATCTGCACCACCCGTATCGTTGCCGGTGTGGGCGTGCCGCAAATCAGCGCCATCGCCAACGTTGCTGCTGCCCTTGAAGGCACTGGCGTTCCGTTGATCGCCGACGGCGGCATCCGTTTCTCCGGTGACCTGTCCAAGGCCATCGTTGCCGGTGCTTCCTGCGTGATGATGGGCTCGATGTTCGCCGGTACCGAAGAAGCACCAGGCGAGATCGAACTGTTCCAGGGTCGTTCGTACAAGGCTTACCGCGGCATGGGTTCGCTGGGCGCCATGTCCCAGGCACAAGGCTCTTCCGACCGTTACTTCCAGGACTCCTCGGCAGGCGCCGAGAAGCTCGTTCCGGAAGGCATCGAAGGCCGTGTACCTTACAAAGGCACCCTGAGCGCGATCATCCACCAACTGATGGGCGGCCTGCGCTCCTCGATGGGCTACACCGGTAGCGCCAACATCGAAGAAATGCGCACCAAGCCAGAGTTCGTACGGATCACCGGCGCCGGCATGGCTGAATCCCATGTTCACGACGTGCAGATCACCAAGGAAGCGCCAAACTACCGCGTCGGCTGAAGCCGACAGCTAGAAGCCACAAGTTATAAGCTGCAAGCGGGGCTGTGTTGGTGCAGCTCCCGCGCAGTCCCCGATTACTTGCAGCTTGCAGCTTGAAGCTCGCAACTGCTTTTCAGAGTCCCTCCCATGGCCCTCGACATTCACGCCCACCGCATCCTGATCCTCGACTTCGGTTCCCAGTACACCCAACTGATTGCCCGCCGCGTGCGTGAGATCGGCGTGTACTGCGAACTGCATCCGTTCGACATGGACGACGAAGCGATCCGCGAATTCGCACCGAAAGGCGTCATCCTCGCCGGTGGCCCCGAGTCCGTGCACGAAGCCAACAGCCCGCGCTGCCCGCAAGCCGTATTCGACCTGGGCGTGCCTGTCTTCGGTATCTGCTACGGCATGCAGACCATGGCCGAGCAACTGGGCGGCAAGGTTGAGGGTTCCGAACTGCGTGAATTCGGCTACGCCCGTGTCGACGTGGTCGGCAAGAGCCGCCTGCTGGACGGCATCGAAGACCACGTTGACGCCGACGGCCTGTTCGGCCTCGACGTGTGGATGAGCCACGGTGACAAGGTCACCAAGATGCCGGAAGACTTCCACATCCTGGCCAGCACCCCGAGCTGCCCGATCGCCGGCATGTTCAGCGACGAGCGTCGTTATTACGGCGTGCAGTTCCACCCGGAAGTGACCCACACCAAGCAAGGCGGCCGCATCCTGTCGCGCTTCATCCTCGACATCTGCGAGTGTGAAGCCCTGTGGACCCCGTCGAAAATCGCTGAAGATGCCATCGCCCAGGTTCGCGCCCAGGTCGGCACCGACAACGTACTGCTGGGCCTGTCCGGCGGCGTTGACTCCTCCGTGGTAGCAGCCCTGCTGCACAAAGCCATTGGCGACCAACTGACCTGCGTCTTCGTCGACAACGGCCTGCTGCGCCTGCACGAAGGTGAGCAAGTGATGGCCATGTTCGCCGAGAACATGGGCGTCAAGGTGATCCGCGCCAACGCTGAAGATCAGTTCCTCAACAACCTGGCCGGCGAGTCCGACCCGGAGAAGAAGCGCAAGATCATCGGTCGTACCTTCATCGACGTGTTCGATGCCCAGTCCAACAAACTGGACAACATCAAGTACCTCGCCCAGGGCACCATCTACCCTGACGTGATCGAGTCGGCCGGCGCCAAGAGCGGCAAGGCCCACGTGATCAAGTCCCACCACAACGTGGGTGGCCTGCCTGAGGAGATGAACCTCAAGCTGGTAGAACCGCTGCGCGAACTGTTCAAGGACGAAGTGCGCCGTCTGGGCCTGGAACTGGGCCTGCCGTACGACATGGTCTACCGCCACCCATTCCCGGGCCCGGGCCTGGGCGTGCGTATCCTCGGTGAAGTGAAGAAGGAATACGCCGACCTGCTGCGTCGCGCCGACCACATCTTCATCGAAGAACTGCGCAAGGCCGACTGGTACCACAAGGTCAGCCAGGCGTTCGTGGTGTTCCAGCCGGTGAAATCCGTTGGCGTTGTAGGCGATGGCCGTCGTTACGCGTGGGTCGTGGCCCTGCGTGCCGTAGAAACCATCGACTTCATGACCGCCCGTTGGGCACACCTGCCGTACGAACTGCTGGAAACTGTCAGCGGCCGTATCATCAATGAGATCGAAGGCATTTCGCGCGTTACTTATGACGTGTCGAGCAAGCCGCCGGCGACGATTGAGTGGGAATGATCCCGCGTCCGGTACCGACCGGCATCAAGTGCTAAGAAATACCCCGAAAGCCCGCGTAACTGCGGGCTTTCTGCTTTTTTGGCCTGCCACCTTCGCTGTCGCTTCGGCATGAGCGCGAGTTGCGCCTTGCCCTCTTTGGCGGTTTAAACCACCTGCAACTTGGCCAGTTGCTCGCCTTCAAGCCAGGTACTGATGTCGCTGGCGCGCATGGGTTTGGAGAACAGGTAGCCTTGGGCCCAGGCGCAGCCGAGGTCTTTCAGGGCGTCGAGTTCTTCGGCGGTTTCCACGCCTTCGACGATGCATTCCAACTGCATGTCCTGGCACATGGCAATCAGCGACTTGACGATCTTGAAGCGAGCCGGGTCGAGGTGGATGTTGGTGACGAAGGTTCGGTCCACCTTCAGTTTGGTCAGCGACAGCGCATGGATCTGGCTCAGGCTGGAATAGCCGGTGCCGAAGTCGTCGAGAGAAATGCCACAGCCCAGTTCGCGAAACTGGCTGATCGCCCGCTGGGTCTGCGGCAGGTCTTGGATGGCCGCGGTTTCGGTGATTTCCAGGTCGAGAGAGGGCGGGTCGAAACGGCTGTTCTTGATCTGCTCGACGATCTGCTGGGCGGCGTCCTGGGAACCACAGTCGTGAGCGGACAGGTTGAATGACAGGCGGATGCCCGCAGGCCAGCTCGTTGCCGCGTCCAGCGCCTTGTTCAGCAACGGTATAGTGAGGCGATTGATCATGCCGATACGCTCGGCAATCGGGATGAACTCACTTGGCGGGACGTTACCCAGCTCCGGGCTTTCCCAACGTGCCAACGCCTCGAAGGCGACTGTTTGCTGACTGTGAACATCCACGATGGGCTGGAACACCATGTAAAACTCACAATCCAGATCGGCCCTGCGCAGGGCCTGTTCGGTCAGCCCTTCGCGATTGAGCTGCTGGCGATGGGCTGCGCTGAACAGGCAGACCGAGCCTGGACGGTGGCGCTTGCTCTGGTAGAGGGCATAGTCGGAGTATTCATACACTTGTGTGGCGCTGGATGCCTGATCCGGGAAGGTCGCGATGCCCAGTGACGCACTGATCTGAATAGGGATGTCCACCAGCAGAAACGGCTCGCGCATACTGGCGCAGATTCTCTCGCCAAAGGCCTGCAACTGGTCGTCGCTCATGGCCTGAGTGATGATCAGACCGAACTCGTCGCCTCCCAGCCGGGCCAGGTGTACTTCTTCGTTGAGTAACCCGGTCAGGCGCTGGCCAACCAGATAGAGCAGTTTGTCACCGATGCTATGGCCATAGAGATCGTTGACCGGCTTGAAGCCATCCAGGTCGATCAGCCCCACGGCCAGGCGAACCTCCTGCCCGCTGGCGCGGGACAGCAGCGTATCGAGGCTGGAAAAAAATTGCCGCCGATTGGCCAGCCCGGTCAGGCTGTCCTGGTTGGCCAGTTGAAGGTTTTCCTCACTGAGTTTTGCCGTCTGCGCCTGCATGTTCACCAGCCGGGTGAAGTCGGCGTACTGCGCCTTGAGAATGATCAGCATGGCGATGGACACCAGCAGGACGTCAATCGCAGTGGCCACAAAGGAAATGATATGGGTGGATGCGAAGAACACCACGAACGCCGAGTTGACCACTGCAGTGGTGACCAGGGCTGCCGGCAGCAGGTGCATCATGCAAAAAATGCAGCCGATGACGGTGATCGCCATATAAAAGGCGACATGCGCCTGGGAATAGCTGTCGCCATAGGGAAACAGCGCCAGCGACCAGGCGGTGAACGCCGCGGCGACAAACGGCGCGAGCATATTGGTGCGCTTAAGCGCCGTCAGCATCTGCGCCGGGCTGCGCGAGCGACTGCGCGTGCATATCCATTGCGCTGCACGAATCACCCCGAACAACGTCATGATCAAAGGGCAATACACCACCAGCCAGCGCGGCGCGACCGCAAAGTGGGTGCCCGCCAGCATCAGGCTGTTGACCAGCAGGATGAAATACATCATGGGCAACTGGCGAGACAGCGCGATGTATTGCGCCTTGACCAGACCGGGATTGTCCTTGGGCACAGACATGAGCGCTCGCACTCCGCGCAGTGTTTTCTTCATATATCCAAAGCTCTGAAAATACGGCCAGATAAATACCCAAACGGATTTTCCTTTCCCCCCTGGACCGAGCAGGGCTAAACACTGCTCTCATGGAAGTGTGTCGGCCGACCCCTCTTGTTTCTGCAATATTTGCGACTAGTGGCACTTTGAATTCGTTCCGGCAGCCGCGCGCAATAGTGGTAAGCGAGGCAAGCGCCTTCGGACAGCGCCGACAATTAACGGCCAATGGCTTGCTATCTGCGACGATTGGCGCTTTTGCGCAGGGAACGGGTGATTGGCGCTAACCGACCAGGGGCTATTTAGCAGACTCAACGAGCGCCGCTTCGCCCCGCACTGCTCAGCCAGATGTCGCTCAGCGGCGCGCAATATCCGAAAAGTAAAACTTATCCAACGTATGCCGCGACTCGGTGTACTCGAACTGCCGCCCATCCTGCAAAAACGTCTGGTTGCTCACCACGATCACATGGCTTTGGCCTTCGAGATCGAGGTGTGCCTGGTCGTCCTTGCTGCGGGGCAGGGCTTCGATGGTGCGCTGGGCGTAGGCGATTTGCAGTTGCAGGGTCTGTTCGATAAACGCGTAGATCGACTGCTCGGCGATGCTGCGGTCCAGGCCGGGGATCAGCTCGGCGACGAAATGGTTGATGTCGAGGATCACCCGTTTGCCGCCGATGCGCCGCACCCGTTTGATGCGGGTGATCAGGGTGCCGGGCTCGGCTTCGATATGTTGCAGCAGTGAACCTTCCAGCGGGAACTGGGTGAACTCGACGACGTCGGTGCGTACGTCATCGCCCAGGTCGGCGTGGGTTTCATGGAAGCTGACGATGCCGCCCAGTTGGAACTCAATCGGGTTGGGCGACAGCACGAAGGTGCCCTTGCCGTGGATCTTTTGCGCAAAGCCGCGCTCCTGCAACTGCTCGATAGCCCGGCGCACGGTGCCGCGGCTGGCCTGGTAGCTGTGCATCAGTTCGGTTTCGGAGGGGAGGCGCGTGCCGCGTTGCAGGCGTTCAGTGGTGATGCTGGCAAGCAGATCGGTATAGATCTGGTTGTATTTGCTCATGGGGATGGCTCTGTGCCTTTGCGTTCAGGCAGGAACCTTAGTGGCATGGGTGGGGTTTGTCCATTCGACCTACAGTGAGTCGGGTCCTACACCGAATAAACTTTTTGTAACTCGTCTGTACGAGTTATTGCTTTAACTCGTACAGACGAGTACTTTTGCCCTCGGCGTGCTGCCAATGACTGCCCCCCCAATAAAAAAAACCAAAGTGGAAACCAAGCATGAGCCACGACTATTCGAACATTGCCCGCGAGATCCTCGAACACCTCGGTGGCAGCGACAATCTTGAGCAAGCCGCCCACTGTGTGACCCGCCTGCGCCTGGCGTTGAAGGACCCGAGCCTGGTCAACGGCAGTGCGCTGAACCAGGTCGATCTGGTCAAGGGCTCGTTCTTCACCGGCGGCCTGTTCCAGGTGGTCATCGGCCCCGGCGAGGTGGAAAAGGTCTACGCCGCCCTGCGCGAACAGACCGGCCTCGCCGCCGCCACCATCGCCGACGTGAAGAAAAAAGGCGCCGACAAGACCAACGCCATGCAGCGCCTGGTGCGGGTGTTCTCCGATGTGTTCATGCCGATCCTGCCCGCGCTGATCATTGCCGGCCTGTTGATGGGCGTGAACAACCTGATGGGTGCCAAGGGCATGTTCATCGAGGGCAAGACGCTGCTGGAGGCGTATCCGAACCTGGATGGCCTGTGGAGCCTGATCAACCTGATGGCCAACACCTCGTTCGTGTTCCTGCCGGCGCTGGTGGGCTGGTCGGCGGCCAAGCGCTTTGGCGGCAGTGAAATCCTCGGCATCGTGCTGGGCCTGATGCTGGTGCACCCGGACCTGCTCAATGCCTGGAACTACGGTAAAGCTGTTGCCGGCCTCGACGGCCAGAGCCTGCCGTACTTCGATATTTTCGGCTGGTTCAAGATTGAAAAAGTCGGCTACCAGGGGCAGATCCTGCCGATCCTGATGGCCGCCTATGTGATGAGTGTCATCGAGAAATGGCTGCGGGCGCGGGTGCCCAACGCGATCCAACTGCTCGTCGTGCCGATCACCACCATCGTTGTCACCGGCGTGCTGGCCCTGGCGATCATCGGCCCGGTGACCCGTCACCTCGGCATCCTGATCACCGAAGGTGTGGTCACCCTGTTCGACCTGGCGCCGATGGTTGGCGGGGCGATTTTCGGCCTGCTGTATGCGCCGTTGGTGATCACCGGCATGCACCACATGTTCCTCGCCGTGGACCTGCAACTCATCTCGACCCAGGGCGGCACCTTTATCTGGCCGATGATTGTCATGTCCAACCTGGCCCAGGGCAGCGCCGCGCTTGGGGTGTTCTACATGACCCGCAATGCGCGGGACAAAAGCATGGCGTCCACCTCGGCGATTTCCGCGTACTTCGGCATCACGGAGCCAGCGATGTTCGGGGTGAACCTGCGCTTCAAGTTTCCGTTCTACGCCGCGCTGCTGGGCTCGGCGCTGGGCAGCATTTTCCTGTCGCTGAACAAGGTGCAGGCGTCAGCCATCGGGGTCGGTGGCTTGCCTGGGTTTATCTCGATCATTCCGCAGTACATCCCCAGTTTCGTGATCGGGATGGTGATTGCGATCGTGGTGCCGTTTGTTCTGACCTGTGGGTTGAGCATGAAGATTGTTCGGCCTGGGTACAGGGTTGCCTGAACCACTGCTATCGCGGGCAAGCCCGCTCCCACATTTTGATTTGTGAATGCATGCAGATGTGGGAGCTGGCTTGCAAAGCCAGCACCAAACTCTACTCAAGGAGCCCCCATGCAAAACTGGCAACACTCGGTGATCTACCAGATCTACCCCAAAAGCTTCCACAGCCACGCGGGTAACGCCACCGGTGACCTGTTGGGCATCGTGGACAAACTCGACTACCTCCAATGGCTGGGCGTCGACTGCCTGTGGATCACCCCGTTCCTGCGCTCGCCGCAGCGCGACAACGGCTACGACATCAGCGACTACTACGCCATCGACCCCAGCTACGGGACCATGGCCGACTGCGAGTTGCTGATCAGCGAAGCCGCCAAGCGCGGCATCAAGCTGATGCTCGACATCGTGGTCAACCACACCTCCATCGAGCACGCGTGGTTCCAGCAAGCACGCAGCAGCCTCGACAACCCGTACCGCGACTTCTACATCTGGCGCGACCAGCCGAACAACTGGGAATCCAAGTTCGGCGGCTCGGCCTGGGAGTACGAGGCGCAAACCGGCCAGTATTTCCTGCACCTGTTCGACCACACCCAGGCCGACCTCAATTGGGACAACCCCAAGGTGCGCGCCGAAGTGTTCAAGCTGATGCGCTTCTGGCGTGACAAGGGCGTCGGCGGTTTCCGCCTGGACGTGATCAACCTGATCTCCAAGCCCGCCGATTTCCCCGAGGACAACACCGACGGCCGTCGCTTCTACACCGACGGCCCGAACGTGCACGAGTACTTGCAGGAAATGCACCGCGAAGTCTTCGAAGGCCACGACCTGATCAACGTCGGCGAGATGTCGTCCACCAGTCTGGAACACTGCATTCGTTATTCGAATCCAGCGTCGAAAGAGCTGTCGATGACCTTCAACTTTCATCACCTGAAAGTCGATTACCCAAACCTGCAGAAGTGGGTGAAGGCCGACTTCGATTTCCTCCAGCTCAAGCAGATCTTTTCCGACTGGCAACTGGGCATGCAGGCCGGTGGCGGCTGGAATGCGCTGTTCTGGTGTAACCACGACCAGCCGCGCGTGGTCTCGCGTTTTGGTGACGACGGTTTACACCGCGTGGTCTCGGCCAAGATGCTCGCCACCGCGCTGCACTTTCTCCAGGGCACGCCGTACGTGTATCAGGGCGAAGAGTTGGGCATGACCAACCCGGGCTTCGACCGCATCGAGCAATACCGTGATGTGGAGACCCTGAATATCTTCCGTCTCAAGCGCGATGCGGGCGAGTCCGAAGCCGTGAGCATGGCTGCGATCATGCAGAAGTCGCGGGACAACGGGCGTACGCCGATGCAGTGGAATGCCGGGGCCAACGCCGGTTTCAGCCGCGGCGAGCCGTGGATTGGTATTGCGGCCAATGCCTCGACGATCAACGTCGAATGCCAGCTGGATGACCCGGATTCGGTGCTGCATCACTACCGTGCGCTGATCGCCTTGCGTCGCCACGAGCCGCTGATCCAGCACGGCGTCTATCGCCAACTGCTGCCAGACCATCTCCAGGTCTGGGCCTACCTGCGCGAAGGTCACGGCGAACGCCTGCTGGTGCTGAACAACTTCTACGGCAAACCCTGCGAAATCCAACTGCCTGACAACGTGCTCAACGCGGCGACCGAGCAACGCCTGCTGATCAGCAACTACCCCGACTGCCCGCAGCGAAGCGCGGCGGTGGTGTTGCGCCCCTACGAATCGTTTGTGCTGCACCTCAAGGACTGAGACCCGCTGTAACCCCGTGTGGGAGCACGGGGCGCTGCAAAAACCATAATAAAAATTCGGAGTGCGTCATGAAAACAACAATAAAACTGGGCCTCGTTGCGTCCTGCCTGGGCTTGCCCTTCGGTGCGCAGGCGCTGGAATTTGCCGGTTACCTGCGCAGCGGCGCAGGCACTTCAACGGGCAGCGGTCCGCAACAATGCTTCCAATTGCCGGGGGCGCAATCCAAGTACCGCCTGGGTAACGAATGCGAACAATACGCCGAGCTGGAACTGCGTCAGGACCTGCTGACCCTCGACGACGGCTCGGTGCTCAGCGTTGATGCCATGGCCTCGCTCTATAACAAGTACGACCGCGAGCTCAAGTTCCAGGGCGAGAACAACGGCTCGGCGCGCATGCCGCAGATGTATGCGCAGTGGTCCAACCTGCCCAGCCTCAACGGCGGCTCGATCTGGGCCGGGCGGCGTTACTACAAGCGTAACGACATCCATATCTCCGACTTCTACTACTGGAACCAGAGCGCCACGGGCGGCGGCATCGAGGACGTGCTGATCGGCGACCTCAAGTACAGCTATGCGATTTCCCGCAAGGACAACCTGTACCAGAAGGAATACGCCACCCGTCACGACTTCAACGTTGCCGGCTTCAAGACCAACCCTGGCGGTGAGCTGGAACTGGGCTTGAGCTACATCGAAAAAGCCGGTGGGCGCGACACCAACAGCGGCTGGGCGCTCACCGCGCAGCACGTGCAAAAACCTTTCCTGGGCGGCAAGAACAAGTTCGCCTTGCAGTACGGCGAAGGCCCCGGCACCGGGCTCGGCTACACCGGCAATACATTCCTGGATAACAGCAGCAAGAGTTATCGCGCCGTGGAGTTTTTCGACTGGCAGGTGACTCCGCGTTTCGGCGGGCAGATCGAGGCGGTGTACCAGAAAGACATTCGCCCCGGCAGCCAGGACCAGACCTGGATGTCTGTCGGCGTGCGTCCGGCGTATGCCATCAGCGAGCAGTTCAAGCTGGTCACCGAGCTTGGCCATGATCAGGTCGATGCCAGTGGCGGCACGCGCAAGCTGAGCAAATTTACCTTTGCCCCGACCTGGTCACCCAAAGGCCCGGATTTCTGGGCGCGCCCGGAAGTGCGTTTGTACTACACCTATGCAACCTGGAACGAAGCGGCCAAGCGCGCGGCGAATGAGCTGGCGGCAGGGTCGGCGTTGTCCGATACCGGGTCGTACGGTACGGCGCGGCATGGGTCGAACTTTGGTGTGCAGGTCGAGTACTGGTGGAAGTAAGTATGTGGGTGTACGCGGACTAATAATGTGGGAGCGGGCTTGCTCGCGAATGCGGTGTATCAGCTATGTATTCGGTGACTGACACACTGCATTCGCGAGCAAGCCCGCTCCCACATGTTGATCTCCGCCGCCCCAGGGATTTGTATCCAACCGATGATTTTTACAGAACAAAACAACAGGTGAAGTCATGACCACAACTCAACCCCTGGAACTGCTGGCACCGCTGTCCGGCGTGCTGCTGGCACTGGACTCGGTGCCCGACCCGGTCTTCTCCAGCCGCCTGATCGGCGATGGCCTGTGCATCGACCCGACCTCGCAGACCCTCTGCGCACCGTTGGCCGGGGTGATCAGCAATATCCAGGACAGTGGGCATGCGGTCAGCATCACCGATGACCACGGCGTGCAGGTGCTGATGCATATCGGCCTGGACACCGTGAACCTCGCAGGCAAAGGTTTCACCCGCTTGGTGCAGGAAGGCCAGCGCGTGGAAGCCGGGCAGGCGCTGATCGAATTCGATGCCGATTATGTGGCGCTCAATGCCCGCAGCCTGCTGACCTTGATGCTGGTGGTCAGCGGTGAGCCGTTCACCTTGCTGGCGAACGGCTCGGTCGAGATGGGCCAGCCGCTGTTGCAGTTATCCCCAGCCGCGCCGGTTGACGCAGTGGATGAGGAGGAGGGCGATGCGCTGTTCTCCAAACCGCTGACGCTGCCCAACGCCAACGGCCTGCATGCGCGCCCGGCGGCGGTGCTGGCCCAGGCGGCCAAGGGCTTCAAGGCGAGCATCTACCTGCACAAGCAAACCCAGAGCGCCAACGCCAAGTCGCTGGTGGCGATCATGGCGCTGCAAACCGTGTACGGCGACACCTTGCAAGTGAGCGCCGCGGGCGAGGATGCCGACGCGGCGATCAAGGCATTGGTGGCGCTGTTGGCTGACGGTTGCGGCGAGACGGTCGCGGCAGCGGCCGAAGTGATTGCGCCGGTGTCATCGTCGACACTATTGCGCGGCGTGTGCGCGTCGCCGGGCTCGGCGTTTGGCCAGGTGGTTCAGGTGGCTGAGCCCGAGTTGAGCATCACCGAGCAGGGCGCTGGTGAAGCGGCCGAACGCGCCGCATTGCAGCGTGGCCTGCGGGCCGCCAACGCAGCGCTGCAAGCGTTGCAAGACAAGGCCGCCGGTAGCGCCCAGGCGGAGATTTTCCGTGCTCACCAAGAGTTGCTCGAAGACCCGACATTGCTTGAGCAATCCCACGACCTGCTGGCGCAGGGCAAGAGCGCCGCGTTTGCCTGGAACAGCGCCACGCTCGCCACCGTCCAGTTGTTCCAGGGCCTGGGCAATGCGCTGATCGCCGAACGTGCAGCGGACTTGGCCGACGTTGGCCAACGCGTGCTCAAGTTGATCCTCGGCATTCAAGACAGCGCCTGGGACTTGCCCGAGCGCGCGATCCTGATCGCCGAACAGCTGACGCCCTCGCAAACCGCCAGCCTCGACACGCGCAAGGTGCTGGGGTTTGTCACCGTCGGCGGCGGCGCCACCAGTCACGTCGCGATCCTCGCCCGTGCCCTCGGCCTGCCGGCGATGTGTGGTGTGCCGCTGCAAGTGCTGGCGTTGGCCAATGGCAAGCAGGTGCTGCTGGATGCCGACAAAGGTGAGCTGCACCTGGAGCCGAACCTGGCTGAAATCGAACAGCTGGAGGCCGCGCGCCAACAGCAAGTACTGCGTCGCCAGCGCGAAGTGGCGCAGGCTGGATTAGCTGCCACTACTCGCGATGGGCATCACGTTGAAGTCACTGCCAACGTCGCCTCGTTGCAAGAAGTCGAGCAGTCGTTGACCCTGGGCGGCGAGGGGGTTGGCCTGCTGCGCTCCGAGTTCCTCTACCTGGACCGCAATCGCGCGCCCAGCCCGGAAGAACAGGCGGGCACCTACACCGCCATCGCCCGTGCCCTGGGCACTGAGCGCAATCTGGTGGTGCGTACCCTGGACGTCGGCGGCGACAAACCATTGGCCTACGTGCCGATGGACACCGAGACCAACCCGTTCCTCGGCTTGCGTGGCATTCGCCTGTGCCTGGAGCGCCCGCAGCTGCTGCGCGAGCAGTTCCGTGCAATCCTCGCCAGCGCCGGTTTTGCGCGCCTGCACATCATGTTGCCGATGGTCAGCCTGCTGTCGGAACTGCACCAGGCCCGCACGATTCTTCAGGAAGAAGCGCTGGCGCTCGGGCTCTCTGAACTGCCGAAACTGGGCATCATGATCGAAGTGCCGTCCGCCGCGCTGATGGCCGATGTGTTTGCGCCCCATGTGGATTTCTTCTCCATCGGCACCAATGACCTGACCCAATACACCCTGGCCATGGACCGCGACCACCCGCGCCTGGCCAGCCAGGCCGACAGCTTCCACCCGGCGGTGCTGCGCTTGATCGCCACTACCGTCAAGGCGGCCCATGCCCATGGCAAGTGGGTCGGCGTGTGTGGGGCGTTGGCCTCCGAAGCACTGGCGGTGCCGGTGTTGCTCGGGCTGGGGGTGGATGAATTGTCGGTCAGCGTACCGTTGATCCCGACCATCAAGGCCACCGTGCGCGAGCTGGACCTGGCCGACTGCCAGATCATCGCCCGTCAGGTGCTGGGCCTGGAAGAAGCCGCCCAAGTGCGTGAGGCGTTGCGCCTGTACCACGCGGCCACCGTTGAAACCTCACCTGTCGTGGAGCTTTGAACATGTTCGAGAAATTGCAGCGGGCGTTCTGGAAGGCGTTGACTCCGGATTTGATTGCCGAGACGGTCGCCGCGCCTGGGGTGTTGTCAGCCGAAGTGCTGAATGCGTTGGGTGGGGCGGACAATCTCAAGTCGCAGCAGCGGGTGGCACTGACGCGGGTGAGGGTGCAGTTGTTGGATATGGCGAGGCTGGATGCCGCGGCGTTGAAGGCGGCGGGTGTGCCAGCGGTGATGGTGCTGACGGGGGGCGTGGTTCACCTGCTCACCGGCCTCTGAACCAGATGGAGATTCAAATGTGGGAGCGGGCTTGCCCGCGAATGCGCCGTGTCAGTCTCTACATGTGCCGACTGACCCACCGCTTTCGCGGGCAAGCCCGATCCCACAGGTGATTGGTGTTGCTGGGCTGTCAGCGCTCGGCTGGAGATCCCCCTCACACCGCCAATCCCCTGTGGGAGCTGCCGAGCTTTAGCGAGGCTGCGAAGGCGGCGGCACTGTTGGTAGAGGTGTTGGCTGAACCACCGCTTTCGCGGGCAAGCCCGCTCCCACATTGGTTTGTGGTGTCTGGGAGAGTGCGTGCTTACAGTTGGGGGTTGTCTTCCGGCGGCTTGGTCTTGTTCACGCCCGGCACATGCAGGTTGCCTTCGACCACCTGGTTGCCCTCCAGCTGCGGCTGGGTCACCCAGGTCAGGATGTCGTAATAGCGCCGGATGTTCGCCACAAAGTGCACCGGCTCGCCACCCCGGGCATAACCGTAGCGGGTCTTGCTGTACCACTGCTTCTGCGACAGGCGCGGCAGCATCTTCTTGACGTCCAGCCACTTGTTCGGGTTCAGGCCTTCGCGCTTGGCCAGGGTGCGCGCATCTTCCAGGTGACCGGTGCCGACGTTGTAGGCAGCGAGGGCGAACCACGTACGGTCCGGCTCGGCGATGCTGTCGTCCAGTTCATCCTTGATCTTGGCCAGGTACTTGGCGCCGCCCATGATGCTTTGCTTGGGGTCCAGGCGGTTGGACACGCCCATGGCCTGGGCGGTGTTCTGGGTCAGCATCATCAGGCCGCGCACGCCGGTCTTGGAGGTGACCGCTGGTTGCCACAGCGATTCCTGATAGCCGATAGCCGCCAATAAACGCCAGTCGACCTTTTCTTCCTTGGCATAGGCCCGGAAGTGTTTCTCGTACTTGGGCAAGCGCTGCTGCAAGTGCTGGGCGAAGGTATAGGCGCCGACATAACCGAGTACATCAACGTGCCCGTAGTAGCGGTCTTTGAGCCGTTGCAGAGTGCCGTTCTTCTCGACCTTGTCCAGGTAACTGTTGATCTCGTTGAGCAGGCTGTTGTCTTCACCGGCGGCCACGGCCCAGCTCTGGTTGCTGGCGTTGCCGAGGTCGAACGCCACGCGTACGTTGGGGAAGTAGACTTGGTTCATCGCTACTTCGTTGGAGTCCACCAGGGTCAGGTCGATTTGCCCTTCGTCCACCATGCGTAGCAGGTCGACCACCTCAACGGCGTCGGATTCTTCATATTCGATTGCAGGGTTCTGCTGTTTAAGCGCCGCCAGTTGTTCGGCGTGGGTGCTGCCCTTGAGCACCATGATCTTCTTGCCCACAAGGTCCGCCGCATTCGTCGGGCGGGACTGGCCGTTGCGGTAGATGATCTGCGGGGTCACTTCAAGATAAGGGTGGGAGAAGCGCACCTGCTGCTGGCGCTGCTCGCTGCTGACCAGGCCGGCGGCGGCCAATACCGGGCCGTTGGTCTTGCCCAACTGGCCGAACAGGTCATCGAGGTTGTCGGCGGTCTCGATCTGCAACTTGACGCCCAGGTCATCGGCAAAACGCTTGACCAGTTCGTATTCGAAACCGGTTTCGCCGTTGCGGTCCTGGAAATAGGTCGCCGGGCTGTTCCGGGTAATCACCCGCAATACGCCATCCTCCTTGATTCGCTCGAGCGTGCTGGGTTTATCAACACAGGCGCTGAGCATCAGGAAGAGTCCGGTTGCGATGAGCCATTTGGCGCACCGCGGGCGCAAAGCAGTAGGGGAGAACATCTGCGCAGTATACGCAAACGGCCCACGGCGCCATATCTCGACAGCGCGGGACTTGTCTGCTAGGTGCCGAAAAAGCGTGCTGCAGCCCGCAGAAATGCGGGTTGGCGGGTGATTGTGACGGTTAAAATAACTGCGCCGAATGCCCTGGATAATGCCCCGATAGCGTGCAAACCATGCCAACTGACGTTCGGCAGCGGCCAGCGGTGCCGTTTCGGGTGCCGTTGGCGATGGTTTACGCTAGAATGCACGGCCTCAAAGCACACCCCCTTCCCGAGGCTGTCCCGAAGATGTTGATCCTGCGCGGCGCTCCTGCCCTTTCTGCCTTTCGCCACAGCAAACTCCTTGAGCAACTGAGCCAGAAGGTTCCAGCTGTTACAGGCCTGTACGCTGAATTTGCTCACTTCGCCGAAACCACCGGCGTATTGACCGCCGACGAACAGCAAGTGCTGGCACGCCTTCTGAAGTACGGCCCAAGCGTTCCCGTTCAAGAGCCGACTGGCCGCTTGTTCCTGGTTCTGCCACGGTTCGGCACCATCTCGCCTTGGTCGAGCAAGGCCAGCGACATCGCCCGCAACTGCGGCCTGGAAAAAATCCAGCGCCTGGAGCGTGGTATTGCCTTCTATGTCGCCGGCCAGTTCAGCGACGCCGAAGCCGAGCTGATCGCCAGCAGCCTGCACGACCGCATGACCCAGATCATCGTCGGCCAGCTGGAACAGGCCGCCGGTCTGTTCAGCCACGCCGAACCCAAGCCGCTGACCGCGATTGACGTGCTCGGTGGTGGTCGCGCCGCCCTCGAGAAGGCCAACACCGAACTCGGCCTGGCCCTGGCCGACGACGAGATCGACTACCTGGTCAACGCCTTCAACGGCTTGAAGCGCAACCCGCACGACATCGAACTGATGATGTTCGCCCAGGCCAACTCCGAGCACTGCCGTCACAAGATCTTCAACGCCAGTTGGGACATCGACGGCGAGAGCCAGGAAAAAAGCCTGTTCGGCATGATCAAGAACACCTACGTGATGCACAGCGAAGGCGTTCTGTCGGCTTACAAGGACAACGCCTCGGTCATCGTCGGCTCCGTCGCCGGCCGCTTCTTCCCGGACCCCGAGACCCGCCAGTACGGCGCGGTGCAGGAGCCGGTGCACATCCTGATGAAGGTCGAGACCCACAACCACCCGACCGCGATTGCCCCGTTCCCGGGCGCAGCCACCGGCTCCGGCGGCGAGATCCGCGACGAAGGTGCAACCGGCCGTGGCGCCAAGCCAAAGGCAGGCCTGACCGGTTTCACCGTGTCCAACCTGCAGATCCCGGGCTTCGAACAACCGTGGGAAGTGCCGTACGGCAAGCCTGAGCGCATCGTCACCGCGCTGGACATCATGATCGAAGGCCCGCTGGGCGGCGCTGCGTTCAATAACGAATTCGGCCGTCCGGCGCTGACCGGTTACTTCCGTACGTTCGAGCAGTCCATCACCACCCCGCGTGGCGATGAAGTGCGCGGCTACCACAAGCCGATCATGTTGGCTGGCGGCATGGGCAACATCCGTGAAGAACACGTCAAGAAAGGCGAGATCCTGGTCGGCTCCAAGCTGATCGTGCTCGGCGGCCCGGCAATGTTGATCGGCCTGGGCGGCGGCGCAGCTTCCTCCATGGCCACCGGCACCAGCTCGGCAGACCTGGACTTCGCTTCCGTACAGCGCGAAAACCCAGAGATGGAACGCCGCTGCCAGGAAGTCATCGACCGTTGCTGGCAGTTGGGTGACAAGAACCCGATCAGCTTCATCCACGACGTCGGCGCCGGCGGCTTGTCCAACGCCTTCCCGGAGCTGGTCAACGATGGCGACCGTGGTGGCCGTTTCGAACTGCGCAACATTCCAAACGACGAGCCGGGCATGGCCCCGCACGAAATCTGGAGCAACGAATCCCAGGAACGCTACGTGCTGGCTGTTGGCGCAGAAGACTTCGCGCGCTTCCAGGCCATCTGCGAACGCGAGCGTTGCCCGTTCGCCGTGGTCGGCGAAGCGACTGCCGAACCGCAACTGACGGTCACCGACAGCCACTTCGGCAACAGCCCGGTGGACATGCCGCTGGAAGTGCTGCTGGGCAAAGCCCCGCGCATGCACCGTTCGGCCGTACGTGAAACCGAACTGGGCGACGATTTCGACCCAAGCACGCTGGATCTGTCCGACAGCATCGAACGCGTGCTGCACCACCCGGCCGTGGCGAGCAAAAGCTTCCTGATCACCATCGGCGACCGCACCATCACCGGCCTGGTTGCCCGTGACCAGATGGTCGGTCCGTGGCAGGTCCCGGTGGCTGACGTTGCCGTCACCGCCACCAGCTTCGACGTCTACACAGGTGAAGCCATGGCCATGGGCGAGCGCACGCCGCTGGCCTTGCTGGACGCCCCGGCGTCGGGCCGCATGGCCATCGGTGAGACCCTCACCAACATCGCCGCGTCGCGCATCGGTAAATTGTCTGACATCAAACTGTCGGCCAACTGGATGTCCGCTGCCGGTCACCCGGGTGAAGACGCGCGCCTGTACGACACCGTCAAAGCCGTCGGCATGGAGCTGTGCCCTGAGCTGGGTATCACCATTCCGGTGGGCAAGGACTCCATGTCCATGGCCACCCGTTGGAACGAAGACGGCACCGACAAGAGCGTCACCTCGCCGCTGTCGCTGATCGTGACGGGTTTCGCGCCCGTCACCGACATCCGTCAGACCCTGACCCCGCAACTGCGCATGGACAAGGGCACCACCGACCTGATCCTGATCGACCTGGGCCGTGGCCAGAACCGCATGGGCGCGTCGATCCTCGCGCAAACCCATGGCAAGCTGGGCAAGCAGGCGCCGGACGTCGATGACGCCGAAGACCTCAAGGCCTTCTTCGCGGTGATCCAGGGCCTGAACGCCGACGGCCACCTGCTGGCTTACCATGACCGTTCCGACGGCGGTTTGCTGACCAGCGTCGTCGAAATGGCCTTCGCCGGTCACTGCGGCCTGAACATCGTGCTCGACAGCGTTGCCGAGGATAAGTCCGAGATCAACGGCATCCTGTTCAACGAAGAACTGGGCGCGGTGATCCAGGTTCGCCAGGACGCCACCCCGGACGTACTCGCACAATTCAGCGCCGCTGGCCTGGGTGATTGCGTAGCCGTGATTGGTCAGCCGATCAACAACGGCCAGATCGACATCGTCTTCAATGGCGACACCGTATTTGAAGGCCAGCGCCGTCTGCTGCAACGCCAGTGGGCCGAGACCAGCTACCAGATCCAGCGTCTGCGCGACAACGTGGAGTGCGCCGAGCAGGAATTCGACGTGATCCTGGAAGAAGACAACCCGGGCCTGAGCACCAAGCTCAGCTTCGACGTCAACCAGGACATCGCCGCGCCTTACATCAAGAAAGGCATCCGCCCACAAGTGGCGGTACTGCGTGAGCAGGGCGTCAACGGCCAGGTGGAAATGGCGGCTGCGTTCGATCGTGCCGGCTTCAATGCGATCGACGTGCACATGAGCGACATCCTCGCCGGTCGCGTTGACCTCAACGAGTTCAAAGGCCTGGTAGCCTGTGGCGGTTTCTCCTACGGCGACGTGCTGGGTGCCGGTGAAGGCTGGGCCAAGTCGGCCCTGTTCAACAGCCGTGCGCGCGATGCGTTCCAGGGCTTCTTCGAGCGCAACGACAGCTTCACCCTGGGCGTGTGCAACGGTTGCCAGATGATGTCCAACCTCAGCGAACTGATCCCGGGCAGCGAGTTCTGGCCGCACTTTGTGCGCAACCGTTCCGAGCAGTTCGAAGCCCGTGTCGCCATGGTGCAGGTGCAGGAGTCCAACTCGATCTTCCTGCAAGGCATGGCCGGTTCGCGCATGCCGATCGCCATCGCCCACGGTGAAGGCCATGCCGAGTTCGAAAGCGAAGAAGCGTTGCTGGAAGCCGACCTGTCCGGTTGCGTGGCCATGCGTTTCGTCGACAACCACGGCAAGGTCACCGAGACCTACCCGGCCAACCCGAACGGCTCGCCGCGCGGGATCACCGGCCTTACCAGCCGCGACGGTCGCGTCACCATCATGATGCCGCACCCGGAGCGTGTATTCCGCGCCGTGCAGAACTCGTGGCGCCCGGAAGAGTGGAACGAAGATGGCGCCTGGATGCGCATGTTCCGCAACGCTCGCGTGTGGGTGAACTAAGACGGTGTACAAGCTCGCCTTCTTTGTGCCCGACAGCCATGTGGAGACGGTGAAGACCGCCGTCTTCGCAGCTGGCGGCGGGCGCATCGGCAGCTACGACAGCTGCGCCTGGCAAGTGCTGGGCCGGGGCCAATTCCGCGCGATGGACGGCAGCCAGCCGTTTATCGGGCAAGTGGGCCAGGTTGAAGTGGTTGACGAATGGAAGGTTGAGCTGGTGGTGGCGGATGAGTTGATCGCGGCTGTTGTGGCTGCTTTGAAACTCAGCCACCCGTACGAGACACCCGCGTATGAAGTGTGGCAGTTGGCGGATTTCTGATTCGCATGCTGCAAAAACAACAAACCCGCTGGGCCAGTTTGGTCAGCGGGTTTTTTGTTGTCTGCTAGGGCCTCATCGCAGGCAAGCCCGCTCTCACATTCGACTGTATTCCCACATCAACATGTGGGAGCCGGGCTTGCCCGCGATGGGGCCTGCCCTAGCACCTCAGACCTTTCCGACAAGCCTTTCAGGTTGTCCCTCGGAACCTGCCTCAATAGCCTTTAACGGTCGCTGTCGGTTCAGTGATCGGGATCTGAATTCGAGGCCCGTCCAGCAACATTGCTTACGGGTTTGACATTCAATGATGGCATTTCCAGATACCGTCGTTCCGCGCATCAAGACAAGTACTTCACTAGGACGAGCTTTGGTTGCGATGTTCAAGTCCATCGAAGAGGAATTGATGCTTGAAGGCGCCAAGCCGGGTGCGGTCAAGGTGATTGTTTTCGGCGGCTGCGCTGTTCACTTATATACGCACCATCGTATTTCCACGGATGTGGATGCGGAGATTTATTCCTCGGATTGTCGAAACACACTGCGCCTTCAAACCCTACTGGCAGAGTTTCCTGAACAGTTTTTCGATGAGCACTCTGGCCGTGTCATGGAGCTGAACTATGACCTTCAATACAACACCGGTTTTGGTCCGCTTCACGAAGACTATTGGGAGCGAAGTATCCCATTGGAAGACTTTTCGCTTGAATCCGCGCTGCACCTGCATATTGCGGCACCTATCGATATTGCGATCTCAAAGTTGGGTAGAGCTACAGAGCAGGACGTGAGTGACATCATGGCGTTGCTCCGGGCGGGCTTCATAGTGACCACTGAGCTCCGTCGGCTGGCAATGCAGGCGATTGATATGTATGTTGGCAACAAAGAGCAGCCTAAATCTATTCTGACCAATATCTTGCACGAATATCTGGAGACTGCAGATGGCGAAGCCTATTAATGGTCCCGTCCTCTCGTCCGCCTTGGACACACTGGTCAAATGCCCGTTGAATCAGGCGGATGACGATGCGCTGGTGAGTGCCGCAAAAGCTGTCTGGTACTCGGACGCGAATCTCGTCGGTGAAGTGAAAAACTTTCTAGATGCTCACTCCTGCGAACTGGAACTTCGTCGCGCGGGGTATCTGCTGGAGCGCTTCACACGTTTTTCGTGTGTGACGGATAGCCGAGTTTTAGAAGCAATGCGTGCTATCGAGCTGTTTTCGGCGACTGCTTCCAAACAGGATGTGAAGCCTTTGGGCGTTGTTGCACTGCGCAGCCGTCGTGATGAACTGGCGGTGTCCTGGGGACTGAGTGAGGGGTTGGGTTTGAAGGTCCAAGCGCTGATGCCTTTTCAGACTCGTCATTACGAAGCGGAGCACCGTGGGGCGTCTGCCTAGACGTTCGTTGCGATTAGAGAGCCCGGCTTAGGCCGGGTTTTTATTGTTTGCGATTTTTTCAGCTCGCGAATATTTCCGACAAGCCTTTCAGGTTGTTCCTCGGAACTCGCCTCAATAATTTTCGCCAGTCGCTGCTAATTCAGCGACCGGGACTGCAAGCCTGAAAAATCACCAGAAGCCTATTCCATCTGGAGTTTAATGATGATCAGCGACAACTTGCTAACCGGTTCAATCTCATCTCAAACCGAGTCCCACCACGCTGGTGATTCACCTTCCGACCAAATCTTCACTGTACTACCCAATCTGAACACGAAGCCCTGCTCGCCAATGCTTCCCAGCACCTTGCGTCAGTGCAGGCGCTGATGGGCCATTTGGCTTTTGAAGTCGACGGTGCCCAGCGAGACATCGCACTGGCAGTTCACCGGATGCTCGAAGGTATCCAATTGATGGTGGGTTGGGGTGTTGGACTTGAATGAGATTCCTGGTCTCAACACTCCAATCGCCAGTTAAGGCCAATCGCAGGCAAGCCAGCTCCCACATTTTGAATGTATTCACAGATCATAAATGTGGGAGCCGGGCTTGCCCGCGATGGGGCCTGTTCAGGCAATGATCAATCAAGCACCAGCCCCAACCTGCCGACCACTGACCAACCGTTCCAACGCTTCACCCAACCCCGACGCCTTGTCGCCGATCAGCAAGTGCCAAACACCGCTATCCAATTGGCTCACGCCTTGGCAACCCAGCGCAGTCAGGTCAGCCTCGGACAGCACCGAGTCATCCCCCAGCTCCACCCGCAATCGAGTCATTGCCACCGCTTCCAACTGCCGTACATTCGCCCGGCCACCCAATGCATCCAGCCATTTCTCGGCCTCCTGCACGTTCACCGCGACCGGTTTATCCACAGGCACAACCGTCACCGGCGCACTGGCAACAAACGCAGGCATCGCCAACCGAATCTCATCGGCAATGCTATCGGCCATCGGCCCCACCACCACCTGAAGGCTCCCGCCATTCCCCGGCCGTACAACGGCCATGGCGCCCAACGCTTTCAAGTCCGCATCCACTGCTTTATTGCGATCGACCATGTCCAGGCGCAGACGTGTGGTACAGGCACCCACGCTCAGCAAATTGGCGGCACCGCCCAGCGCCCGGATATAGGCGCTGGCGCGCTGGTTATCGGTCATCACTTCAGCCTGCACTGCCTGGACATCCTCACGCCCCGGTGTCTTCAGGTTGAAACGACGAATGCAGTAGTTGAACACGCTGTAGTAGATCGCCGCGTAAGCCAACCCCACCGGGAACACCAGCCAGCCATTGGTGGACTTGCCCCAACCCAGCACCATGTCGATAAACCCACCGGAGAAGGTAAACCCGAGGTGGATATTCAACATGTTGGTGACCGCCATCGACAGCCCGGTCAACAGCGCATGGATCAAGTACAGGAACGGCGCGAGGAACATGAACGCAAATTCAATCGGCTCGGTCACCCCGGTCAAAAACGAGGTCAGCGCCATCGACAGGAAAATCCCGCCCATCACCTTGCGGCGCTCCGGTAATGCATTGCGGTACATCGCCAGGCACGCCGCGGGCAGGCCGAACAGCATGACCGGGAACATGCCGGTCATGAATTGGCCGCCTTTGGGGTCGCCGGCGAAGTAGCGCGTCAGGTCGCCCGTCACCATGGCGCCGGTCGCGGGGTCGGTAAAACTGCCGAACACAAACCACGCCATATTGTTAAGGATATGGTGCAGCCCGGTAACGATCAGCAGGCGGTTGAACACGCCGAACACAAACGCCCCCAGGCTGCCGCTCTCCATCAGCAACACGCCAAAACTATTGATGCCATGCTGGATCGGCGGCCAGATCAAACCAAAGATCACCCCCAGCCCGACCGCGCTGAACCCGGTGACAATCGGCACAAACCGGCGCCCGCCAAAAAACGCCAGGTACTCTGGCAGCTTGATGTCCTTGAAGCGGTTGTACAGCCCGCCGGCCATCAGGCCGCTGGCGATACCGGCGAGCATGCCCATGTTGATGCTGGTGTCCATCACCTTGAGGGTGGAGATCATCACCAGGTAACCAATCGCCCCGGCCAGACCGGCGGTGCCGTTGTTGTCGCGGGCAAAGCCCACGGCAATACCGATGGCGAAGATCAGCGCGAGGTTGGCGAAAATCGCCTGCCCCGCATCGTGCATCACCGCGATGTTCAACAGGTCGGTGTCGCCCAGGCGCAGCAGCAGGCCGGCGATGGGCAGGATCGCGATCGGCAGCATCAGCGCACGGCCAAGGCGTTGTAGGCCTTCGATGAAATGTTGGTACATGGCGAGTCTCCTTTTTTCTTGTTGTTGTCAGCTCAGCGGCCAGTGGTGTTGACAGGCTTGGCGAACCGCCTTGGCGCTGCTCAGGTCGAGCAGGCCCTGGCTCAGTTGCCGGCATTGCGCCGCGTCCAGGTGGCGGACGCGGTCCTTGATTTCACCGATCTGCGGCGGGCTCACCGACAGCTCGCTGACGCCCAGGCCGATCAGTACCGGCGTGGCCAGCGGGTCGCAGGCGAGGGCGCCGCACACGCCGACCCAGCGCCCATGCCTGGCCGCGCCGGCGCAGGTCTGGGCGATCAGCCGCAGCAACGCCGGGTGCAACGCGTCGACCCGCGCGGCGAGGCCTGCATGGTCGCGGTCCATGGCCAGGGTGTACTGGGACAGGTCATTGGTGCCGATGGACAGGAAGTCCGCATGCTTGGCCAGTTGCTCGGCCAGCAGCGCGGCGGCGGGCACCTCGATCATCACGCCGAGTTCCGGGCGTTGGGTCAGTCCGAGCTCTACGCAGAGTTCGTCCAGGCGCTGGCGGATCTGCAGCAGTTCATCCACTTCGCTGACCATCGGCAGCAGGATGCGGCAGCGCGCCAGCGGCGAGACTTGCAGCAGTGCGCGCAGTTGCTGATCGAGCAGCTCGGGCCGCACCTGGGCCATGCGGATGCCGCGCAAGCCCAACACCGGATTGGCTTCGACCGGCAGCGGCAGGTAGTCGAGCTGCTTGTCGCCGCCCACATCGATGGTGCGGATGATCACCGTCTTGTCGCCCATGGCATCCAGCACGGCTTGATAGGCCTGGCGTTGCTCCAGCTCATCCGGTGCGGTGCGACGCTCGACAAAGAGGAACTCGGTGCGCAGCAGGCCGACGCCATCAGCACCGTTTTCGTACGCCAATTGGGCCTCGGCGCTGGAGGCAACGTTGGCAGCGACTTCGATGCTCACGCCATCGGTGGTGCGTGCCGCTTGTCGGGCCTGGGCCTGTTGCTGTTGGCGGCGCAGTGTCTGCGCGTCGCGCAGCTGGTGCACTTCGGCGTGGCGCGCTGCGCTGGGGGCCAGTTCCAGGCGGCCGTTGGCAGCGTCCAGTACCACGCGTTGGCCGTGGGGCACGTCGAGTAGTTCGGCTCCCAGCGCGACCACGCAGGGCAGGCCTTTGCCTCGGGCGAGGATTGCCACATGGGACGTCGCACCGCCTTCGGCCATGCAGATGCCGACGGCGTGTTGTGCGCTCAACTGCAACAAGTCCGAGGGGGTCAGTTCGTGGGCGCTGACAATGGCGCCGGGCGGCAGTTCGAAATGCCAGGCTTCACCCAGCAAGGCGCGCAACACACGTTGTTGCAGGTCGCGCAGGTCATTGGCGCGCTCGGCAAACAGTGGTTTGCCCAGGCCCAGCAACACCGCGCATTGGGCCTGGATCGCATCGCGCCAGGCGTGGGTGGCGGCGCTGCCGTGTTCGATGGCGCGGGTGGCCGCGTCGAGTAAGGTCGGGTCTTCCAGCAGGGCCAGGTGGGCGGCGAAGATGTCTTCCTCGTCGACGTTCTTGCGCTGGCGGGCGTGGTCGAGGGTGCTGCGGATTTCGCTACGTACCTGTTCCAGTGCCGTGTCCAAGTGTTGCAACTGTTCGTCGGCGGAGTGCTGGCCGGGGTCTTGCGGCAGTTCGATGCCGGTCAGGCGCACCAATGGCCCGCACACCAGACCGGGGGCCGCGCACACGCCTTGCAATACACCGGCTTCGCGGTTCGCGCGGCGCGGCGTGATAGTCACCGGCGCGTGAGGTTCTTCGCCGACCGCCACTGACAACGCCGCGACCAATGCCTGCAACGCCGCCGCCGAATCCTTGCCGCGGCAGGTGACGCGCACCTCATCGCCTTCACCAATCCCCAGCCCCAACAGCCCGATCAGGCTGTCGCACGGCGCCGATTTGCCGGCGAAATGCAGCTGTGCCTGGCTGCTGAAACCCTGGGCCGCCTTGCGGATCAACGCCGCCGGACGCGCATGCAAACCGCCCCGGTGGGTGATGCGCACACTGGCGCTGCTTTCGCTCGCGGCGTTATCCACAGGCGCTTCAACCGCAGCTGCCGAGCGCGCCACGATCTGCAGCAACGGCTCACCGACCTTGACGGATTTTCCTGCGACCGAGCGTAGTTCAAAGTGCTCGCCGTTGGTCAGGATAATCAGGCTGACCAGGCTCCTGCACTGCCGCGCAATGCGGTCCAGATCAAACTGTATCAACGCCTGTCCCTGGCTCACCCGTGCACCGTCCTTGACCAGCAGCGCGAACCCTTCGCCATTCAGCTCCACGGTGTCGATGCCCACATGCATCAACACCTCGGCGCCGTTGTCGGCACGAATCGTCAGGGCATGCCCGGTGCGGGCGACGTGGATGATCACGCCGTCACAGGGCGCATGTAGGCAGTCGTTGAGCGGGTCGATGGCAATGCCGTCGCCGATGGCGCCGCTGGCGAACACTTCGTCGGGAACGTCGCCGAGGGCAAGTATTGGCCCGCTTAACGGGGCGCTGAGGGTCAATTCATTATTGTTGTAGGACATCGGCACGGTACTCATCAGGAAAACGCGGCAATCGACTCAGTGAGTGCGAGTGACTTTGCTCAGGTGGCGCGGCTGGTCCGGGTTCATGCCCCGGGCGACGGCGAGGCCTGCGGCCATCACGTAGAAACTCTGGATCGCCAGGATCGGGTCCAGGCTCGGGTGTTCGGCGCGGTTCAGGGTCAGGTCGCGCTCGGCGATGTCGTCCGGTGCAGCCAGCAGCACGCGGGCGCCGCGTTGGCGCATATCGGCGGCCAGGCTCAACAGGCCGGCTTGCTCGGCGCCGCGTGGGGCGAAGACCAGCAGCGGGTAGTTGTCGCCAATCAACGCCATCGGGCCGTGGCGCACTTCGGCGCTGCTGAAGGCTTCGGCCTGGATCGCCGAGGTTTCCTTGAGTTTGAGTGCGGCTTCCTGGGCGATGGCAAACCCGGCACCACGGCCGATCACCATCAGTTGCTGGCAACCGCGCAGGGCTTCAATGGCTGCGGACCAGTCCTGCCGGGCCGCTTCGCGCAGGCCGTCGGGCAGTGCCTGGCAGGCTTGCAGCAAATCCGCTTCGCCGTTCCAGTGGCCGACCAACTGCGCGCTGGCGCTGAGGGTGGCGATAAAGCTCTTGGTGGCGGCGACACTCTGTTCCGGCCCTGCGCACAGCGGTACGTGAAATTCGCAGGCGGCCTCCAGCGGCGAGTCTTCGGCGTTGACCATCGAGATACTCAGCGCGCCGCGCTTGCGCAGCAGGCGCAGGCTGTTGACCAGATCCGGGCTCTGTCCCGATTGAGAGAAACCGAACGCCACCTGGCCGCTGACCTTCATTGGCGCTTGCAGCAACGTCACCACCGACATCGGCAACGAGGCGACCGGAATGCCCACATGCTGCATTGCCAGGTAGGCAAAGTAGCTGGCGGCGTGGTCCGAGCTGCCGCGCGCGATGGTCATTGCCACTTGCGGCGGCTGGCGCCGCAGGCGCCCGGCGATTTCCTCGAGCAGCGGCTGCAGGCGTTGCAGTTGGGCGGCGACGGCGTCGCAGGAGGCCAGGGCCTCTTCAAGCATTTTTGAAGTCAATGGTTTCTCCTTCGACCATTACGTCGGTGAGTTGCAGGGAGCGGTCCAGGCGCACGCAGTCGGCAAAGCTGCCGGGTTGCAGGCGGCCGCGTTCTTCCAGGCCCAGGTAGTCCGCCGGAAATTGCGACAGGCGTTGTGAGGCTTCGCTGATGGGCAGGCCGATTTTCACCAGGTTGCGCAGCGCCTGATCCATGGTCAGCGTACTGCCGGCCAGGGTGCCGTCGGCCAGGCGCACGCCGCCCAGGCATTTGGTCACGGTGTGGCTGCCCAGCTTGTATTCGCCGTCGGGCATGCCGGCGGCGGCGGTGGAGTCGGTGACGCAGTACAGGCAGGGGATCGCGCGCAGGGCCACGCGCATGGCGCCGGGGTGCACGTGCAGCAAGTCGGGAATCAGCTCGGCGTACTTGGCGTGGGCCAACGCGGCGCCGACGATGCCTGGCTCACGGTGATGCAGCGGGCTCATGGCGTTGTACAAATGGGTGAAGCTGCTGGCGCCGGCGGCGAGGGCGGCGACACCTTCTTCGTAGCTGCCCAGGGTGTGGCCGATCTGCATGCGGATGCCGCGTGCGCTGAGGGCGCGGATCAAGGCGTCATGGCCGGCGATTTCCGGGGCGATGGTGATCACGCGGATCGGCGCCAGGCGCAGGTAGGCTTGCACTTCATCCATCAACGCGGTGTGGGCGAAGTTGGGCTGGGCGCCGAGTTTTCCCGGATTGATGTAGGGCCCTTCCAGGTGAACGCCAAGTACCCGGGCGCAGCCTGTAGGGCGTTGCTCGCAGAAGCTGCCGAGTTGCTCGAGCACACGGGAGATCTCGTCCACCGGCGCGGTCATGGTCGTAGCCAGCATTGACGTGGTGCCAAAGCGCACGTGGGTGCGGGTAATGGTCTGGAAGGCGGCAACGCCTTCCATGATGTCCTTGCCGCCACCGCCGTGCACATGCAGGTCGATAAAGCCCGGCAGCAGGTAGGGCAAATCGTTGCTGGCCGGGTCGCAAGGCGCGCCGTCGATGGCGACCACCTTGCCGTGTTCGTGCACCAGGCGGCCGCGCATCCAGCCGTGGGGCGTGAGGATATTGTCTTCGGACATGGCAGTTCTCTAAGGCCGCAACTCGGCGGCAAAGTCATAGCGGCGCAGCTCTGCGACAAAGTCGTAGTAATCGTTGCGGCAATAGGTGTCGGTGATTTCAATCGGCGTGTTGTCGGCGGTGTAGCCCACCCGGGTCATCAGCAGCATGGCGGTGCCGGGGGCGATGCCGACCAGCTTGGCGAATTCGTCCGAGGCGTTGATCGCCTGGATGTGTTGCAAGGCGCGCACGATGGGTTTGCCAATGCCTTCCAGGTATTCGTACAGCGAGCTGCCGACCACCTGTGGGTTGGGCAAGACGGTGGCGGGCATGGCGGTCATTTCAATGGCCATCACCGTGTCGTCGGCTTTGCGCAGGCGCTTGAGGCGCGCGACTTTGTCGGTGGGCGACAGGCACAGGCGGATCAGTTCTTCGTGGGTCGGCGGGGTGATGTCGCGCTCCAGCCATTGGGAGCTGGGCACGAAGCCCTTGAGGCGCAGCATCTCGCTGAAACCGGACAGGCGTGACAACGGCTGTTCCAGGCGCGGCGTGATAAAGGTGCCCGAGCCTTGGCTGCGGCGGATCAGGCCTTGGGCAAACAGCACTTCCAGGGCTTTGCGGGCGGTGACCCGCGAGATGCTCAACTGCTCGCACAGCGCACGTTCCGAGGGCAGCGCCTGTTCGGACGTCCACTGGCCGGCATGGATCGCCGCTTCCAGTTTGCGCGCCAGTTGCAGGTACAGCGGCGTGGATTGCTTGTCGTCGGGGCGCAGGGCCAGGATGGGGTTCATCGTTCAGGTTTCCGATGCGGTTATTGGAGTGTTGTCGCCCGGTATTGGCCGGAAATTAATACCACTTAAATACCATGTCAATGCAGCCAAAATGGTACAGGCCAGGGTTTTAGAGCCCTGTAGTAGGGCTTATTTTCAAGTGGTATTAGAGAGGTCTTTGTTGCGCGCAGAGCAGCGCAGCCCGGCGCGGTGAACTGGTATTCACCGGCGGGCGTGATCTGAGGTGGGATTTTTTTTGAATTAATTTACGAACGGTCGACGATTACGGACGAATCTCGATCAGGGTGCCGTCCTTGACCAGGTTCCACACTTCCCGCATGTCGACGTTGCGCATGCCGATGCAGCCGTCGGTCCAGTCCAGGGTGTGGAACCACTGCTCCGGGTATTCTTCGGTGTCGGGGGTGCCGTGGATCATGATCATGCTGCCGGGCTTCACGCCTTCGCGGCGGGCGCGTGCGGCGTCACTGATATTGGGGTAGGAAATGTGCATGGCCAGGTTGAAGCGCTCGCTGGTCTTGCGCCAGTCGAGCCAGTACAGGCCCTCCGGCGTGCGGCGGTCGCCCTCGACCAGTTTTTGGCCCTTGGGGTTCTTGCCGAGGGAAATGCGGTAGGTCTTGAGGGGCTTGCCGTCGTTGATCAACTGCAATTGGTGGGCGGACTTGAGGACCAGGACTTTTTCGACGGTTTTGCCGCCGATGGTTTCTACGGTGGAGGCTGATGACAACGTAGCGAACGACAGGCAGATAAGAGCGAGCAACAAACGCATTAAAACGGTTTCCCTGAGAAAAAGTGCTGCCTGGAATTATTTGGGCGACGGCATCATCGGCGGCACCGCTTCGCTGCGCACCGGGAACTGCTGTTGGCGGCGGTCGGCGAAAAAGCATTCTAAGGTACGCCCGACCGTGCGGAAAGCCAGCTCGGACCAAGGGATGTCGGCTTCGTCGAACAGCTGCACTTCAAGGCTTTCGGGGCCTGCGGCGAAATCCAGGTCGACCAGTTCGGCACGGTAGAAGATGTGCACCTGGTTGATGTGGGGCACATCGATCAGGGTGTAGATGCTCAGGTTGCACACACGGGCGCAGGCTTCTTCCAGGGTTTCGCGGGCGGCGGCCTGTTCGACGGTCTCGCCGTTTTCCATGAAGCCGGCGGGCAGGGTCCAGTAACCCAGGCGCGGTTCGATGGCGCGGCGGCACAACAGCACTTTATCGCCCCACACCGGCACGGTGCCGGCCACGATATTGGGGTTCTGATAATGAATGGTCGAACAGTGATCACACACAAAACGCAGGCGGCCGTCGCCGTCGGGGATGCGTTGGGTGACCGGTTTACCGCACTGGCTGCAGAAATTCATGCTGGGGTTCCTGGAAAGTGCGTCTATCTTGGCGTGGAGGGCAGGGCGCTGCAACAAGTTGTCGTTTAGCGACACCGACAGGGTTTTGGGGTTGGGCACCCGCACGCTTTGGTGCATGATGCAAGGTAGCCAACAGACCGAGATGACTCATGCTGGACGAGCTACTTCGCCGGGTAAGCAATCACACCCCCCACACGCTGGAAACTGACGGACGTTTCCCCGAGGCCGCGGTGCTGGTGCCGATTACCCGTAGTGACGAACCTGAGCTGATCCTGACCCTGCGCGCCAGCGGCCTGTCGACCCACGGTGGCGAAGTGGCCTTCCCCGGCGGGCGCCGTGACCCCGAAGACCCGGACCTGATCTTTACCGCCTTGCGCGAGGCCGAAGAAGAAATCGGCCTGCCGCCCGGCCTGGTGGAGGTGATCGGCCCGTTGAGCCCGTTGATTTCCCTGCATGGCATTCGGGTCACGCCTTATGTCGGCGTTATCCCCGATTACGTCGAATACCTGGCCAACGACGCCGAGATTGCCGCCGTTTTCAGCGTGCCTTTGGAGTTCTTCCGACAGGACCCGCGTGAACATACCCACAGGATCGATTACCAGGGCCGCAGTTGGTACGTGCCCAGTTATCGGTTTGGCGAATACAAGATCTGGGGCCTGACGGCGATCATGATCGTCGAGCTGATCAACCTGCTCTATGACGACGCCAAGATCAGCCTGCATCAGCCCCCCAAGAGCTTCATCAATAGCTAAAAGCCATCGTTTGAATGGCATGCCGTGAGGACACACCATGAAATACCGCCTGGGCGACGCCCGCGTCGAGACGCATCCCCACAGCTGGGTGGCCCCCAATGCCACGCTGGTGGGCAAGGTCAAGCTGGAGGAGGGCGCCAACGTCTGGTTCAACGCGGTGTTGCGTGGCGACAACGAGCTGATCCTGATTGGCAAGAACAGCAACGTGCAAGACGGCAGCGTGATGCACACCGACATGGGCTACCCGCTGACCCTGGGCACCGGCGTGACCATCGGCCACAACGCCATGTTGCACGGCTGTACCGTCGACGACTACAGCCTGATTGGCATCAACGCGGTGATCCTCAATGGCGCCAGGATTGGCAAGCATTGCATCATCGGCGCCAATTCGCTGATCGGCGAAGGCAAGGAAATTCCTGACGGCTCGCTGGTGATGGGTTCGCCGGGCAAGGTGGTGCGTGAGTTGACCGAGGCGCAGAAGAAGATGCTGGAAGCCAGCGCCGCGCACTATGTGCACAACTCGCAGCGTTATGCGCGTGACTTGGCTGAGCAGGAAGAATGAACCCGATCGAACGCTCCGTTGCCTCGCCGTGCGTGAGTATTTGTGCGCTGGATGACGACGATATCTGTACCGGCTGCCAGCGTACGGTAGACGAGATCACGCGCTGGGGGCGCATGGACAATGCCGAGCGCCGTGTGGTGTTGGGGTTGTGCCATGAGCGTGCGGTGGCGGGGGGGATGGTGTTTATGGTTTCGGGGAAATCTAGCGCCTGATAGATTGCTTTCGCGAGCAAGTCCGCTCCCACAGTTGACCGCATTCCTACAGAATAAACGCGGTCCAAATGTGGGAGCGGGCTTGCTCGCGAAGGGGCCCGCCCCGACGACATATTTCCAATTGTGAAGTACCCTGTGCGGCATAACCCACAGGTCCACTTTCCCATGCTCTTCCTGATCGCCTACATCAGCAGCGTCGTGCTGATCAACTTCGCCTTCTCCACCGCCCCGCACCTGGATGTCATCTGGTCCGCCTGGGGTGGCCTGGTGTTTATCCTGCGCGACATGGTGCAAACCCGCTTCGGCCACGGTGCAATCGTCGCCATGCTGGCGGCGCTGGTGCTGTCCTATGTCACGTCCGACCCGGCGATCGCGCTGGCCAGCGCCACGGCGTTTGCGGTGTCCGAGTGCATCGACTGGCTGGTGTTCAGCATCACCAAGCGTGCGCTTCACGACCGCCTGTGGATAAGCTCGGCGCTGAGCATTCCCCTCGATACCTTTATCTTTTTCGGCTTGATCGGTGCGCTTACCCCGGCCGTCGCGGGCACGGCGCTGGTGTCGAAATTCGCCGGGGTCACGGTGGTGTGGCTGATCATGGCCTGGCGCGTGCACAAGCGAGCTGTCGCCAACTGAGGCCAATTCTTGCAGTTCATGTAAAATGCCGGCCTTTCTCCCCATGATCCGCTCCCCTGAGGACCTGAGATGACCCGAATCGGAACTCCATTGTCGCCAACCGCGACCCGCGTTTTGCTGTGTGGCTGCGGTGAGCTGGGCAAGGAAGTGGTAATCGAGCTGCAACGCCTGGGCGTTGAAGTGATTGCCGTGGATCGCTACGCCAATGCGCCGGCCATGCAGGTCGCGCACCGCAGCCACGTGATCAATATGCTCGACGGCGCCGCCCTGCGTGCGGTGATCGAGGCCGAGAAGCCGCACTTCATCGTGCCGGAAATCGAAGCCATCGCCACCGCCACCCTGGTAGAGCTGGAAGCCGAAGGCTTCACCGTGATCCCGACTGCACGCGCAACCTCGCTGACCATGAACCGCGAAGGCATCCGTCGCCTGGCCGCTGAAGAGCTGGACCTGCCGACCTCGCCGTATCACTTCGCTGATACCTTCGAAGACTACAGCAAGGCCGTCCAGGACCTGGGCTTCCCGTGCGTGGTCAAGCCGGTGATGAGTTCGTCGGGCAAGGGCCAGAGCCTGCTGCGCAGCACCGACGACGTGCAGAAAGCCTGGGAGTACGCCCAGGAAGGCGGGCGCGCCGGCAAAGGGCGGGTGATCATCGAAGGCTTTATCGACTTCGACTACGAGATCACCTTGCTGACCGTGCGCCACATTGGCGGCACCACCTTCTGCGCGCCGGTTGGTCATCGTCAGGAGAAGGGCGATTACCAGGAGTCCTGGCAGCCACAGGCCATGAGCCCGATTGCCCTGGCCGAATCCGAGCGCGTTGCCAAGGCGGTCACCGAAGCATTGGGTGGCCGTGGTCTGTTTGGCGTGGAGTTGTTTATCAAGGGCGATCAGGTGTGGTTCAGCGAAGTTTCGCCGCGTCCCCATGACACGGGTTTGGTGACGTTGATTTCCCAGGATCTGTCGCAGTTCGCCTTGCACGCGCGGGCAATTCTCGGCCTGCCAATTCCATTGATCCGCCAGTTCGGACCTTCGGCTTCGGCGGTGATTCTGGTGGAGGGGCAGTCGACCCAGACTGCATTCGCCAACCTTGGCGCGGCCTTGAGCGAGCCGGACACGGCGTTGCGTCTGTTTGGTAAACCGGAAGTGAATGGCCAGCGCCGTATGGGCGTGGCGTTGGCGCGGGATGAGTCGATTGAAGCGGCTCGGGCTAAAGCGACCCGTGCTTCCAAGGCTGTTGTAGTAGAGCTGTAAACCGCGTCGCGCCCTTCGCGAGCAAGCCCGCTCCCACATTTGACCGCATTCTCATGCTGGAACTCGGTCAAGTGTGGGAGCGGGCTTGCTCGCGAAGGCGATCTATCAGGCGACTTTATTCAAATCGTTATCCCGCGTCTCTTTCAGGCACAGCACCGCAATCAAGCTAAGCAACGCTGCCGCCGACACATACCCACCGACATAGCTCAGCCCGCCCATCGCCACCAGCTTGGTCGCGAAGAACGGCGCCGCCGAGGCTCCCACAATCCCACCCAGGTTATAGGCCGCCGAAGCGCCGGTATAACGTACGCGGGTCGGGAACAGTTCCGGCAGCATCGCGCCCATCGGCGCAAAGGTCACGCCCATCAGGAACAGCTCTAGCGCCAGGAACAGCGCCACAGCCCAGGTCGAACCGTGGGTCAGCAGTGGTTCCATGGTGAAACCCGACAGGATCGCCAGGATTGCGCCGACGATCAGCACCGGCTTGCGCCCGTAGCGATCACTGGCCAAGGCCGCCAGTGGCGTCGCCAGGCCCATGAACAGCACCGCGAAGCACAGCAAGCCGAGGAACGTCTCGCGGCTGTAGCCCAGGGTGGACACGCCGTAGCTCAGGGAAAACGCCGTGGTGATGTAGAACAGCGCATAACACACCACCATCGATGCGGCGCCCAACAGTACTGGCAGCCAATGCTGGCTGAACAGCTCCACCAACGGCACTTTGACTGGCGCTTCTTTGGCCACGGCATTGGCGAACACCGGGGTCTCGTGCAGTTTGAGGCGCGCATACAGGCCAACCATCACCAGCGCAGCGCTGAGGATGAACGGGATACGCCAGCCCCAGCTGCGGAACTGCTCGTCGCTCAGGCTCATGGCCAGGATCAGGAACAAGCCGTTGGCCGCCAGGAAGCCGATCGACGGGCCCAATTGCGGGAACATGCCGAACCAGGCACGTTTGCCTTTCGGTGCGTTCTCGGTCGCCAGCAAGGCTGCGCCGCCCCATTCCCCGCCCAGGCCAAGGCCCTGGCCGAAACGCAGCACACACAGCAGGATGGGGGCCCAGGCGCCGATGCTGTCATACCCCGGCAGCAAGCCGATCAACGTGGTGCACACGCCCATCAGCAGCAGCGAGGCCACCAGTGTGGATTTGCGCCCGATACGGTCTCCGAAGTGGCCGAACAACGCCGAACCCAGCGGGCGGGCGATGAAGGCGATACCGAAGGTCAGGAACGACGCCAGCATCTGCGCGGTGCCGGAGGTCTGCGGGAAGAACACCGGGCCAATCACCAGTGCAGCGGCAGTGGCATAGATATAGAAGTCGTAGAACTCGATGGCGGTGCCGACGATGCTCGCCGTGGCAACCCGCGCGGTCGAGTTGGTCGGTGCAGCGGTCGCCGCTTCGTTATAGGTGGTGCTCATGAAGGTATCCCTGGCAGTCAGTGCGCGTTTGGACGCGGATTATTATTGGTCGAACACCCATGGATCAGGGTTGTGTGCGGGGCCGCTCGGGATGGGGGCGGACACCGGTCAGACACGGTAATGCGGCGCCTGTCCGCTTGGAGTGCGGGTAGCACGCGGACGGGTGGGGCTCTGGTAGGCCGCAGGGATTATAGGAAGGGGTTTGGAGATACAACAAGAGGGACTGATGCACCGCAAACCAAATGTGTCAGATAGTCAGGCGGCGACCGGCACGCGATTGGTGTGCCAGATCAGCACCTTGCTCACCCGGTTGTCCTCGGTCTCGAGGATCTCCAGGCGATAGCGGCCGATCTTCAGGCACACCGCGCAATCGGGGATGGTTTCCAGTGCTTCAGTGACCAAGCCATTGAGGGTTTTGGGCCCGTCGCTGGGCAGGTGCCAGTTCAGGCTCTTGTTCAACTCGCGGATCGATGCGGCGCCATCGATGATATAGCGACCGTCCGGTTGCGCCTCGATATGCGGGTTGTCCGCGCTCTGCTCGCTTTCGAATTCGCCGACGATCTCTTCGAGGATGTCTTCCAGGGTCACGATGCCCAGCACTTCGCCGTATTCGTCCACCACCATGCCCAGGCGCCGTTGCTGCTTGTGGAAATTCAGCAGTTGCAGTTGCAGCGGTGTGCTCTCCGGGACGAAGTAGGGCTCGTGGCAGGCGGCGAGCAACGCTTCTTTGGTCAGGCTGGCGTCGGGCAGCAGGTGCTGGATCTGGCGGGTGTTGAGCACCGCTTCCACTTGGTTGATGTCGCTGTGGAATACCGGCAGGCGTGTGCGTTGGGAGCTGCGCAGTTGCTCGATGATCGCTTCGATCGGGTCATCCAGGTTGATGCCGTCCACTTCGCTGCGCGGTACCAGGATGTCATTGACCGTGATGTTGTCGAGGGCGTGGATGCCGGGCATGCCAGGGGGACGGTCTGCGTCGGCCTGGGGCTCGGGTTCGTCGTCGTGATCAGGCAGTGGCTCGTCGCTCTTTTTCACCACGCCGGTCTTGCGGGCGAACGGGCGCAGCAACAAGAGGCTGATGCCGTTGAGCAGCCAGGCCAGGGGATAGAGGATTTTCAGCGGCACGCCCAGCAGCGTATTGCCAAAGCCGAGCACCGCCTGCGGGTAGCGGGTGGCGAGGGCGCGGGGCAGGTAGTCGGCGAGGACCAGCAGGAGTGCACAGGAGATCAGCCAGCCCAGCCATGGACCGTTCTGCGCCCAGGCATAGATCGCCAGCAGCGTGCAGAGGATCACCACTGCGGCACGACACAGGCTGTTGCACAGGATCAGGCTATTGCGCGGAAAGTTCAGGCGCGCGGCCGCCTTGTCGCCCTGGCGAGTGCCCGGGCGCAGTGCCAGCAGGTGCTGTTGCGCGGCCTCGATAGCGGTAAACAGCGCCGCCCATAACACCAGCAAGGCGACTACCGCGAGCATCGGCCCCAAGGGCAAGTTGTCCATGATCGCGGTCCGTCAGATATGCAGGATGTATTCACGAACCAGCTTGCTGCCGAAATAGGCCAGCATCAGCAGGCAGAAACCGGCCAGGGTCCAGCGGATCGCCTTGTGCCCGCGCCAGCCGAGACGGTTGCGGCCCCACAGGAGCACGCTGAACACCACCCAGGCCAGGCACGCCAACAGGGTTTTGTGCACCAGGTGCTGGGCGAACAGGTTTTCGAAGAACAGCCAGCCAGAAATCAGCGACATCGACAGCAGCGTCCAGCCGGCCCACAGGAAACCGAACAGCAGGCTTTCCATGGTTTGCAGCGGCGGGAAGTTCTTGATCAGCCCGGACGGATGCTTGTGCTTGAGCTGGTGGTCCTGCAGCAGCAGGAGCAGGGCCTGGAACACCGCGATGGTGAACATGCCGTAGGCCAGGATCGACAGCAGGATATGCGCGAGGATACCCGGCTCCTCATCGATCACCGGTACGGTGCCGGTCGGGGCGAATTGCGCCAGCAGCACCGTCAGCAAGCCGAGGGGGAATAGCAGGACCAGCAGGTTTTCCACCGGGATGCGCGAGCAGGCGATCAGCGTCAAGGCGATCACGGCGGCAGCGATCAGGCTGGCGGCACTGAAAAAATCCAGGCCCAGGCCGACTGGCGTCATCAGGTGGGTAAACAGGCTGGCAGCGTGAGCCAGCAGGGCAAGGACGCCAAGGCCGACCAGCAGGCGTTTGTCCGCCTTGGTGCCTTGGGCCAGACGAGTGCCCTGATAGAGAGTCGCAGCGGCATACAACACGGCGGCGGCGAGGCTGGATAGCAAACTGGGTGACAAAGGGAGCATAAATCCTGTTAGGCAAGCCCGAAAGCCGCTGAGTTTGGCATACCCCCGCGTAACACGAAAGACTCTCAGGCCAGACAGCGGGTGTGCACGGCGACAGTCTTCGCTATAATCCGCGACCTGCCCACGCCGCAGGCTCGCCAAGCGCTGTTTTTAATAGCGATTTATCACAGCCTGGGCCGCCATGACCTCGGTCTACCAATGCACTTCGCTGAATAGGGCCTGAAAGGATCGCGCATGTTTGAAAACTTGACTGACCGTCTCTCGCAGACGCTGCGCCACGTAACCGGCAAGGCCAAGCTGACCGAGGACAATATTAAAGACACCCTGCGCGAAGTGCGCATGGCGTTGCTGGAAGCCGACGTGGCGTTGCCTGTGGTCAAGGACTTCGTCAACTCGGTCAAGGAGCGCGCGGTCGGCACTGAAGTGTCCCGCAGCCTGACTCCGGGCCAGGCGTTTGTAAAAATCGTCCAGGCTGAACTCGAAAGCCTGATGGGCGCGGCCAACGAAGACCTGAACCTCAGCGCCGTGCCACCGGCTGTCGTGCTGATGGCGGGCCTGCAAGGTGCGGGCAAGACCACCACTGCCGGCAAGCTGGCGCGCTTCCTTAAAGAGCGCAAGAAGAAGTCCGTGATGGTCGTGTCGGCCGACGTATACCGTCCGGCGGCGATCAAGCAGCTGGAAATGCTTGCGGGCGAAGTGGGCGTGACCTTCTTCCCGTCCGACCTGAGCCAGAAGCCGGTCGACATCGCCAACGCGGCTATTAAAGAAGCCAGGCTGAAATTCATCGACGTGGTCATCGTCGATACCGCCGGTCGCTTGCACATCGACGAAGAGATGATGGGCGAGATCAAGGCGTTGCACGCTGCGATCAACCCGGTCGAGACGCTGTTCGTGGTCGACGCCATGACCGGCCAGGATGCGGCCAACACCGCCAAGGCCTTCGGTGACGCACTGCCGCTGACCGGCGTGATCCTGACCAAGGTCGACGGCGACGCCCGTGGCGGTGCCGCGCTGTCGGTGCGTGCCATTACTGGCAAGCCGATCAAGTTCATCGGTATGGGCGAGAAGAGCGACGCGCTCGAACCGTTCCATCCGGAGCGTATCGCTTCGCGTATCCTCGGCATGGGCGACGTGCTCAGCCTGATCGAGCAGGCCGAGGCCACGCTCGACAAGGACAAGGCCGACAAACTGGCCAAGAAGCTGAAGAAGGGCAAGGGCTTCGACCTCGAAGACTTCCGCGACCAGCTGCAACAAATGAAGAACATGGGCGGCCTCGGCGGCCTGATGGACAAGCTGCCAAACATCGGCGGTGTGAACCTGGCGCAAATGGGCAATGCCCAGGGCGCGGCAGAGAAGCAGTTCAAGCAGATGGAAGCCATCATCAACTCCATGACCCCGGCCGAGCGCCGCGACCCTGAGCTGATCAGCGGTTCGCGCAAGCGTCGGATCGCCATGGGTTCCGGCACCCAGGTGCAGGACATCGGTCGCTTGATCAAGCAGCACAAGCAGATGCAGAAGATGATGAAGAAATTCTCCGCCAAGGGCGGTATGGCCAAGATGATGCGCGGCATGGGCGGTATGTTGCCCGGTGGCGGCATGCCGAAAATGTAAAGAATTCGAGCGGGGGCCTGGCTCCTGCTCCGACCCACAGGGATGTGGGATCTCCAGCAAACCCGCCGTTGGCGGGGGCTGACTCGCCGTTTTAATCGACGGCTCTATAGCAGATCTGAATGGCACGCCTATAGGCGCCAGAAAAAGACATTTGCAAAAGTCCGGATATTCCTTAGAATATGCGGCCTTTCGGGCACCTATGCCCGCTGTGCATTTAGATTTGCAGCACCGACTACAGGAACGATGTTCACATGCTAACAATCCGTCTTGCCCTTGGCGGCTCCAAAAAGCGCCCGTTTTACCACTTGACCGTAACTGACAGCCGCAACCCACGTGACGGCTCTCACAAGGAACAAGTTGGCTTCTTCAACCCGGTTGCTCGTGGTCAAGAAGTCCGTCTGTCCGTGAACCAAGAGCGCGTAGCCTACTGGCTGAGCGTTGGTGCACAACCATCTGAGCGTGTTGCTCAGCTGCTGAAGGACTCGGCTAAGGCCGCAGCCTGAGCAATATGAACGCGACGCCAGCTGTTGCTGATGATTTGATCGTTATCGGCAAGATTTACTCTGTTCATGGCGTTCGCGGCGAAGTGAAGGTGTATTCCTTTACTGATCCGACTGAAAACCTGTTGCAGTACAAGACCTGGACGCTCAAGCGCGAAGGTAGTGTGAAACAGGTCGAGCTGGTCAGTGGACGCGGGAGCGACAAGTTCCTGGTCGCAAAGCTCAAGGGTCTTGATGATCGTGAAGAAGCTCGTCTTCTGGCCGGTTATGAGATCTGCGTGCCGCGTAACCTGTTCCCTGAATTGACCGACGGCGAGTACTACTGGTACCAGCTGGAAGGTCTGAAGGTTGTTGATCAACTCGGGCAATTGCTCGGGAAAATCGATCATCTTCTGGAAACCGGCGCCAATGATGTAATGGTGGTCAAGCCTTGCGCTGGCAGCCTGGATGATCGCGAACGCCTGTTGCCGTATACCGAGCAATGCGTGTTGGCCGTCGACCTGGCAGCGGGCGAGATGAAGGTGGAATGGGATGCGGACTTCTAAGCGTGGCTAATCTGCGCATTGAAGTGATCAGTTTGTTTCCCGAGATGTTTTCCGCCATCAGCGAGTACGGCATCACCAGTCGGGCGGTGAAACAGGGGCTGTTGCAGCTCACCTGTTGGAACCCGCGAGACTACACGACGGATCGACATCACACTGTGGACGATCGCCCATTTGGCGGTGGCCCGGGCATGGTGATGAAGATCAAGCCCCTGGAAGACGCATTGGCCCAGGCCAAGGCTGCAGCGGGGGAGAAGGCGAAGGTGATTTACCTGTCCCCTCAAGGCCGTCAGCTGAAACAGGCTGCGGTACGCGACATGGCGAATGAGGAAGCACTGATCCTGATTGCCGGTCGCTATGAAGGCATTGACGAGCGCTTTATAGAGGCTCATGTCGATGAAGAGTGGTCGATTGGGGACTATGTCCTGTCTGGCGGCGAGCTGCCGGCGATGGTCCTGATAGATGCGGTTACACGACTGCTGCCTGGAGCTTTAGGGCATGCGGACTCCGCGGAGGAAGATTCCTTCACGGATGGTTTGCTGGATTGCCCGCACTACACCCGACCGGAGGTGTATGCGGATCAGCGTGTTCCCGACGTATTGCTAAGTGGCAATCACGCACACATCCGGCGTTGGCGTTTACAGCAGTCCCTTGGTCGGACCTATGAACGACGCGCCGATCTTCTGGAAAGCCGCTCGCTTTCTGGAGAAGAGAAGAAGCTGCTCGAGGAATACATCCTCGCGCGGGACGATAGTTAACAACGTATCGATGGTAGGTCCATTGACTTACCTTAGGAGCACAGCATGACTAACAAAATCATCCTTGCACTCGAAGCAGAGCAGATGACCAAAGAGATCCCTACCTTTGCCCCGGGCGACACCATTGTCGTTCAGGTGAAAGTGAAGGAAGGCGACCGTTCGCGTCTGCAAGCGTTCGAAGGCGTGGTAATCGCCAAGCGTAACCGTGGTGTGAACAGTGCTTTCACTGTTCGTAAAATCTCCAACGGTGTTGGCGTAGAGCGTACTTTCCAGACCTACAGCCCGCAAATCGACAGCATGGCCGTCAAGCGTCGCGGTGACGTACGTAAAGCCAAGCTGTACTACCTGCGTGACCTGTCCGGTAAAGCAGCTCGCATCAAGGAAAAACTGGCTTAAGTCCAGCTTCCCGATGCAGAAAAAAGCAGCCTACGGGCTGCTTTTTTGTGCCTGAAATTTGTCTATTTGCCGGTATTTGTCCATGACCTCCCGCCTCGAAGAAATCCAGCGCCGCACCGACCTGTCCGTCACCCATGTGACCAAGGCCGTGTTCCCGCCGACCACCAACCACCACAATACGTTGTTCGGTGGCACCGCCTTGGCGTGGATGGATGAAGTGTCGTTCATCACGGCCACCCGTTTCTGCCGTCTCCCACTGGTCACGGTCTCCACCGACCGTATCGACTTCAACCACGCGATCCCGGCGGGTTCCATCGTTGAGTTGATCGGTCGCGTGATCAAAGTCGGTAACACCAGCCTCAAGGTCGAGGTGGAAGTGTTCGTCGAGAGCATGAGTGCTGATGGTCGTGAAAAGGCGATCCAGGGTGTGTTCAGTTTTGTGGCCATTGATGCCGATAAGCGACCAGTGCCAGTGCTGCCTGGGTTTGTAGACTGATCTGGAACCGCGTCGCGGCCTTCGCAGGCAAGCCTGCTCCCACATTTGATCGGTGTTGGATGCAAATCAGTGGCCCAACACAAAACCCTGTGGGAGCTGGCTTGCCTGCGATAGGATCTGACAGACACTCCAGTAATCCACCTGAGCCCCCATGCCCGCCATTGACCACCCCTTGATCGACCGCTTCCTCGATGCCCTTTGGTTGGAAAAAGGCCTGTCGGACAACACCCGCCAGGCTTACCGCAGCGACCTGGCCCTGTTCAATGGCTGGCTACAGGAAAAAAATCTCGAACTGCTCAACGCCGGCCGCGAGCTGATCCTCGACCACCTGGCCTGGCGCCTGGAACAGAACTACAAGCCACGTTCCACTGCACGATTCCTCTCCGGTGTGCGTGGTTTTTATCGCTATCTGCTGCGGGAAAAGCTGATCGCCCTCGACCCCACCCTGCAAGTCGATATGCCCCAACTTGGCAGACCATTGCCCAAATCCCTGTCGGAAGCTGACGTGGAGGCCTTGCTCGCCGCCCCGGACCTGAGTGAAGCCATCGGCCAGCGCGACCGCGCCATGCTCGAAGTGCTGTACGCCTGCGGCCTGCGGGTGACTGAGCTGATCAGCCTGACCCTGGAGCAAGTGAACCTGCGCCAGGGTGTGTTGCGGGTGATGGGCAAGGGCAGTAAGGAGCGGCTGGTGCCGATGGGCGAGGAGGCGATTGTGTGGGTCGAGCGCTATATGCGCGATGCCCGCGGCGAACTGCTCGGCGGGCGCCCCAGCGATGTGCTGTTCCCCAGCCTGCGTGGCGAGCAGATGACCCGCCAGACCTTCTGGCACCGCATCAAGCACCAGGCCAGGGTTGCCGGGATCGGTAAGACGCTGTCGCCCCACACGTTGCGCCATGCATTCGCTACGCATTTGCTCAACCACGGGGCGGATTTGCGTGTGGTCCAGATGCTGCTCGGCCACAGCGACTTATCCACCACCCAGATCTACACCCATGTGGCACGCGCACGTTTGCAGGATATGCACGCCAAGCACCACCCGCGAGGCTGAAAACGTCCAATTTATCCGGCCACGGGCTGCCCTGCGGCCCAACTGTGGTAGGCTTTGCCGGTTAGCAAAGGGGACGACCCAGACCTGTGTTGCCAAGCAGTGTTACTTCCCGTCCCTGCATCTGCCTTCAGGAGTTCCCATGCGCTTGACCCAGATTATTGCCGCCGCAGCCATTGCGTTGGTTTCCACCTTTGCCTTCGCCGATGACGCTGCCGAGCAGACCATCCGCAAGAGCCTGGCCAACCTGCAGCTCGATACCCCGATCGAAAGCATCAGCGCCAGCCCGATGGCAGGCCTGTATGAAGTCAAGCTCAAGGGCAGCCGCGTGCTGTACGCCAGCGCCGACGGCCAGTACATCGTCCAGGGCTACCTGTTCCAGTTGAAGGATGGCAAGCCGGTCAACCTGACGGAAAAAGCCGAACGCCTGGGTGTTTCCAAGCTGATCAATGGTATTCCGGTGGCCGAGACGGTGGTGTACCCGGCCATCGGCGAGACCAAGACCCATATCACCGTGTTCACCGACACGACCTGCCCGTATTGCCACAAGCTGCACGCCGAAGTGCCTGCGCTGAACAAGCTCGGCGTGGAAGTACGCTACGTAGCGTTCCCGCGCCAGGGCCTGGGTTCGCCGGGTGACGAGCAGTTGCAAGCGGTGTGGTGCTCGGCCGACAAGAAAGCCGCCATGGACAAGATGGTCGACGGCAAGGAAATCAAGGCGGCCAAATGTGCCAATCCGGTTTCCAAGCAATTCGCCTTGGGCCAGTCCATCGGTGTGAACGGTACGCCGGCCATCGTTTTGGCCGACGGCCAAGTGATTCCGGGCTACCAGCCAGCACCACAAGTTGCCAAACTGGCGCTCGGTGCCAAATAAATCAGTATCGTCGAAACGTCGACGATCAAGGCGCGCTGACACGTCGGCGGGTCGTTAATTGCAAGCCGCAGTCGTGCGGCTGTTTTCCACGGCCGACCTAGCGTCGGCCGTTTCATGGGGAGTTCTTCAGTGAAACCGGTCAAAGTAGGCATCTGTGGGTTAGGGACCGTCGGTGGCGGCACCTTCAACGTACTTCAGCGTAATGCTGAAGAAATTTCCCGCCGTGCAGGTCGCGGGATTGAAGTGGCGCAAATTGCCACGCGTTCGCCAAAGCCTCAGTTCGAAACGACCGGTATTGCGATTACCAACGATGTCTTCGCCGTTGCCACCAACCCCGAAATCGATATTGTCATTGAGCTGGTCGGCGGCTACACCGTGGCCCGCGAGCTGGTGCTCAAGGCCATCGAGAACGGCAAACACGTGGTCACCGCCAACAAGGCGTTGATCGCCGTGCACGGCAACGAGATCTTCGCCAAGGCGCGCGAGAAGGGCGTGATCGTGGCGTTCGAAGCGGCGGTGGCCGGTGGTATCCCGGTGATCAAGGCGATCCGGGAAGGCCTGTCCGCCAACCGTATCAACTGGGTGGCCGGCATCATCAACGGCACCGGTAACTTCATCCTCACCGAAATGCGCGAGAAGGGCCGCACCTTCGAAGACGTGCTGGCCGAAGCCCAGGCCCTGGGTTACGCCGAAGCCGACCCGACCTTCGACGTGGAAGGCATCGACGCCGCGCACAAGCTGACCATCCTGGCGTCCATCGCCTTTGGTATCCCGCTGCAGTTCGACAAGGCCTACACCGAAGGCATCACCAAGCTGACCACCGCGGATGTGAACTACGCCGAAGCCCTGGGCTACCGCATCAAGCACCTGGGCGTTGCGCGCAGCACCCCGGCCGGTATTGAGCTGCGTGTGCACCCGACGCTGATCCCGGCGGACCGCCTGATCGCCAACGTCAATGGCGTGATGAACGCCGTGATGGTCAACGGTGACGCCGCCGGCTCCACGCTGTTCTACGGCGCCGGTGCCGGTATGGAGCCAACCGCTTCGTCGGTGATCGCCGACCTGGTGGACGTGGTGCGTGCCATGACCAGCGACCCGGAAAACCGCGTACCGCACCTGGCCTTCCAGCCGGATTCGCTGTCGGCCCACCCGATCCTGCCGATCGAAGCCTGCGAAAGCGCCTACTACCTGCGTATCCAGGCCCAGGATCACCCGGGCGTACTGGCTCAGGTCGCGAGCATCCTGTCGGAGCGCGGTATCAATATAGAGTCGATCATGCAGAAGGAAGTCGAGGAGCAAAACGGCCAGGTGCCGATGATCCTGCTGACCCACCGCGTGCTCGAGCAGCACATCAACGATGCCATCACCGCCCTGGAAGCCCTGCAAGGCGTGGTCGGCCCGGTGGTGCGCATCCGCGTCGAACACTTGAACTAACCGATTTGTTCCAGGGGCCCCGTACGTGCGGCGGCCTCTGTTCGAGAATGTTTTAGAGGAGCCAGTCATGCGTTACATCAGCACCCGCGGCCAGGCACCGGCCCTGAATTTCGAAGATGTCCTGCTGGCAGGCCTTGCCACCGACGGCGGCCTGTACGTGCCGGAAAACCTGCCACGCTTCACCCAGGAAGAAATCGCCTCGTGGGCCGGTCTGCCGTACCACGAGCTGGCGTTCCGGGTGATGCGCCCGTTCGTCACCGGCAGCATTCCGGACGCGGATTTCAAGAAGATTCTGGAAGAGACGTACGGCGTGTTTTCCCACAACGCTATCGCCCCTCTGCGCCAGTTGAACGGCAACGAATGGGTCCTGGAGCTGTTCCACGGCCCCACCCTGGCGTTCAAGGACTTCGCACTGCAACTGCTGGGTCGCCTGCTGGACTACGTGCTGCAAAAGCGCGGCGAGCGCGTGGTGATCATCGGCGCCACCTCCGGTGATACCGGTTCGGCGGCCATCGAAGGCTGCAAGCACTGCGAAAACGTCGACATCTTTATCCTGCACCCGCACAAGCGCGTGTCGGAAGTGCAGCGTCGGCAGATGACCACCATCTTCGGCGAGAACATCCATAACATCGCCATCGAAGGCAACTTCGATGACTGCCAGGAAATGGTCAAGAACAGCTTCGCCGACCAGAGCTTCCTGAAGGGCACACGCCTGGTGGCGGTGAACTCGATCAACTGGGCGCGGATCATGGCCCAGATCGTCTATTACTTCCACGCCTCGCTACAGCTGGGTGGCCCGGCCCGTTCCGTGTCGTTCTCGGTGCCGACCGGCAACTTCGGCGACATCTTCGCCGGCTACCTGGCGCGCAACATGGGCCTGCCGATCAACCAGTTGATCGTCGCCACCAACCGAAACGACATCCTGCATCGCTTCATGAGCGGCAATCAGTACGTCAAGGAGACCCTGCACGCCACGCTGTCGCCGTCCATGGACATCATGGTCTCGTCGAACTTCGAACGCCTGCTGTTCGACATGCACGGTCGCAACGGTGCAGCCATTGCCGGCTTGATGGACACCTTCAAGCGCGGCGGCGGTTTCAGTGTGGATGAAGAGCGCTGGACCGAAACCCGCAAGCTGTTCGACTCCCTGGCCGTGGACGACGCGCAGACCTGCGAAACCATCGCAGAAGTCTATGCCCAGACCGGCGAGCTGCTGGACCCGCACACCGCCATTGGTGTGAAGGCCGCCCGCGAATGCCGTCGCAGCCTGGACATTCCGATGGTGATCCTGGGCACCGCGCATCCGGTCAAATTCCCGGAAGCGGTGGAGAAGGCCGGTGTCGGCAAGGCCCTGGAATTGCCGGTGCACTTGGCTGACCTGTTCGAACGTGAAGAACGTTGCACAGTCTTGGCCAATGACCTGAAGGCTGTGCAGACGTTTGTGAGCCAGCACGGAAATCGTGGCAAGCCGCTCTGATTCAATAGCTTTGCGAGGTTGCTCAAGCCCGTCTTCGTGACGGGCTTTTTTATTGGGGCAAGCCATACCCATGGGTTAACGACGTTTTTTGTTTTTGGCAGGCCCGGCCGAGCGCTATGAGAATAGCTTCTGCGCGACCACTATTACGCTGCCGACAGCGGCATAAAAGCCTGTTGCGTAAGTATTTATGTGCGCCGTTTTTTGCCTGTCATGTAGCAAGCGCATGCTGGAATCCGTCACCCGTGACGCCCCCATAAAGACGATAAAGCGAACTTTCCTACGTCACAAACAGTCACTTAGGATAGATGCAGCTCCCGTTGAAACGATTGTTCCCGAACTATTGAGTGGTGATCGAGATGGAAAGTATCAGCCTATTGCTCGAAGAAGCACTGAGCCCTTATCAGGTTACGCTGACCACCTCTGGTGTGCAGGCCGAGTGCCTGGTAACCGTGAAGAACCCTGCTGGCGCCATCGTGGTCGAGCGTGAAGTCGACCGCGCCCAATTGATGGACAAGCGCGTGCTGGTGGATGTGGTGGATTGCCTGCTGCGCGACATCAAGATTGCCGAAGGGCGCCTGGAGCCCTCGGTCATTGCGGCCTTGCGCAACGCAGCCCAGACCCGCAGCGCCGCCGTTGCATGAAGAATTGTTTAATCATGGAAACTTCCTACGGCATGGCCGGTCAGATTTCGTAACAGCAAGAGCAAACATTGTGCTCCGGTGTTTGTGCCTTGCTGTACTGGTCTTTGTAGGCCACGTTTAACCCCGAAGTGTCTCCCCACTCTTCGGGGTTTCTTTTTGCCCGGGATTTGTCACTGCTCCGGGAAGTCCTGGAAAAAGCTCGGGTTGTCCCGCAGGTAACGTTCGCGCATGACCGGGTCCAGCCACGACGCATACGATTGCTGCACCTGCTCCAATGGAATCTCACGCAGCACTTGATTGATTCGCGCTATGGCCTGGCGACCCAGGGGTGTATCCGAGCAGGCAATGTGCGTGTGTTGGTAAGGTGCTGTGCCCTTGATGGGATAGAAGCTCAGGTCGTCGGTGGCAATGCCCTGTTGCTGGGCGTGGTAGCGGATCTCCGGCCAGTAACCCAGTACCGCCTCCAGGCGTCCCAGGCGCTGCATTTGCAACAGGCTGCCCAAGGCATCGTTGCCGTAGTGAAGGGCGAGCGTGTGGGTATCGGCGTGCTTGAGCTGCTCATCGATGACCGGTCCGTAGCTGCGCTCCGCGATCGCGCCCACCCGTGTCTTGTGGGCATCGAGGAAGGCCTGCAGGTCAAACTGGCCCTCGATGATGTAGGGCTTCATCGCGTCCAATTGGCTGTGCCGGATCGCGATGCCATTGCTGGCAACCACAAATGCCTGGCTGGAAAACACGATGTACTTGGCGCGATCTGGCGTCCACAGCAATGACGGGTCGCAGGTGAACGTAGGTTCGCGCAGCATCTGCATGCCACGCGCGCGATTGACGTGCTGCACCTGATGCCGGTACTCCGGCAAGTGTTCGATGAGAATCGGCAGCAACTGGTCCAGCGCGCCCTGGCCTTTGCCCGGCCCCTCGAAAATGGTCAGCGGCGGCAAGTCGCGCAGCAGCCAGATCAAGGTGTCTTCGGCATGCGCCGTTGCAGGCAGCCCACCCAGTATTGCGCAAGCGAGGCACCACTGGATGAACCAGCATCTGCACCGGTGGGCCATCAGATCGCGCCTTCCTCACGCAAACGCACAATGGCGGCAGCGTCGTAGCCCAGTTCAGCGAGTACCACGCTGTTGTGTTCACCCAGTTGCGGCCCGACCCATTCGCAACTGCCTGGGGTGTCCGACAGTTTCGGCACGATGCCTGGCATCTTGAAGTCCTTGCCGCCGGGCAGTTTGGCCTGGAGGAACATTTCCCTGGCGAGAAATTGCGGGTCGCCCAGCATGTCTTCGGCGCTGTAGATGCGACTGGCGGGTACCTCGGCGTTGTTCAATGCTTCGACCACCTGATCCAGCGCAAGCGAATTGACCCAGCGATCAATCACGCCATACAGCTCGTCGCGGCGGCTGTCGCGCCCGTCATTGCTGGCCAGTTGCGGATCATTGGCCAGGTCTTCGCGACCAATGGCCAGCATGAACCGCTTGAAGATCGCATCACCGTTGGCGCCGATCTGTACGTGCTTGCCATCGGCGCTGGTATGGATCGACGACGGTGTAATGCCCGGCATGATGTTGCCGGTGCGCTCGCGGATAAATCCGAAGACATCGAACTCGGGGATCATGCTTTCCATCATGGCGAAGATGGCCTCATACAGCGCCACGTCCACCACCTGGCCCAGCCCGCCATTCACCTCGCGATGACGCAGCGCCATCAACGCGCCGATCACCGCCCACAGCGCGGCAATCGAGTCGCCGATGGAAATCCCCGTACGCACCGGCGGGCGGTCCTCGAAGCCGGTGATGTAGCGCAGGCCGCCCATGGATTCGCCCACCGCGCCAAAACCCGGCTGGTCTTTCATGGGCCCGGTCTGGCCAAACCCCGACAGGCGCACCATCACCAGCTTGGGGTTCAGTGCATGCAAGGTTTCCCAGCTCAGGCCGAGCTTTTCCAGCACGCCGGGGCGGAAGTTTTCGATAAGGATGTCGGCGTCGGCCAGCAGCTGTTTAAGGATCGCCAAACCCTGTGGGTGCTTGAGGTTCAGCGTCAACGACTGCTTGTTGCGCGCCTGCACGAACCACCACAGCGAAGTGCCTTCATACAACTTGCGCCATTTGCGTAACGGGTCGCCGCCGTCCGGGGATTCGACCTTGATCACCTCGGCACCGAACTCGGCACAGATCCGTGACGCAAACGGGCCAGCGATCAGGGTGCCCAGTTCGATGACTTTCAGCCCGGCAAGTGGTTTGGCGGTAAACGACATGAGGATCCTTGCAAACATGAGACGGTGGTGTGATGCCTTTTAACATAGGCGAGCGGCCCAGGGATAAGGATGATGCAGCGCAGTATTCGTTGAATGGCCTCGCCATCGGTTAGACTGGCCGCCTTTCCCTGTCTCTAGAAGTCCGTTCATGGCCCAGCCGTCCACGACCTACAAATTCGAACTCAATCTCACCGATCTCGATCGTTCGGTGTACGAGAGCGTCAAACAGACCATCGCCCGGCATCCTTCGGAAACCGAAGAGCGCATGACCGTGCGCCTGCTGGCCTACGCCCTCTGGTACAACGAACAGTTGTCGTTCGGTCGTGGCCTGTCAGATGTAGACGAACCAGCCCTGTGGGAAAAAAGCCTGGATGACCGGGTTTTGCATTGGATCGAAGTTGGCCAGCCTGATGCCGACCGCCTGACCTGGTGCTCGCGCCGCACCGAGCGCACCAGCCTGCTGGCCTATGGCAGCCTGCGTGTGTGGGAAGGCAAGGTGGTGCCGGTGGCGAACAACCTGAAGAACGTGCACATCGCAGCTGTGCCGCAGGACGTCCTGGAGATCCTGGCCAAGGACATGCCGCGCGTTATCAAGTGGGACGTGATGATCAGCGAAGGCACGATGTTCGTGACTGACGACCGTGGCCAGCACGAAGTGCAGCTGCAATGGCTGGTCGGCGAACGCGGCTGAACCTGCAGCAGCAGGCAGCTCCCACAAAGGGCCTGTGCCGTTTTCACTATTGCTGTTTAACCGTTGTATCGAAGAGAAGCCTTCCTCACCCCATGCGTATCGATCCCCGCCCGTTGCCCGCCGTCCTGCCGTTTCTCGGTGATCTGCCACCGCTGTTGACCCGCCTCTACGCCGCACGCGGGGTACAGTCCGAAGCCGAGCTGGATAAAAGCCTGGCGCGGTTGATTCCCTATCAGCAGCTCAAGGGCATCGACGCGGCGGTGGATTTGCTGGTGACGGCCCTGGAACAGCGCCAGCGCATCCTGATCGTCGGCGACTTTGACGCCGATGGCGCCACTGCCAGCACCGTGGGCACCCTCGGCCTGCGTTTGCTCGGTGCGGCCCATGTCGATTACCTGGTGCCCAACCGCTTCGAATACGGCTACGGCCTGACCCCGGAAATCGTCGCCGTGGCCTTGCAGCGCGAGCCGCAGTTGCTGATCACTGTGGACAACGGCATTTCCAGTGTCGAAGGCGTGGCGGCGGCGAAAGCGGCGGGGCTGCAAGTGTTGGTCACCGACCACCACTTGCCGGGCGATGAGCTGCCGGCGGCGGATGCCATCGTCAACCCGAACCAGCCAGGTTGCGAGTTCCCCAGCAAGGCCCTGGCCGGCGTGGGGGTGATCTTTTACGTGCTGATGGCCCTGCGTGCGCGTTTGCGCAGCCTGGGCTGGTACGAGAACAAACCCCAACCGAACATCGGCGAGTTGCTCGACCTGGTGGCCCTGGGCAGCGTGGCCGACGTGGTGCCGTTGGACGCCAACAACCGCATCCTGGTGCACCAGGGCCTGGAGCGTATCCGCGCCGGGCGTGCGCGGCCAGGGATCAAGGCGATCCTCGAAGTGGCCAAGCGCGACGCGGCGCGCATCACCTCCACCGACCTTGGCTTTATCCTCGGGCCACGCCTCAACGCAGCCGGACGCCTGGATGACATGAGCCTGGGCATCGAGTGCCTGCTTACCACCGACTTCGCCGCCGCGCGGGAAATGGCGGTGCAACTGGATGGCATGAACCAGGACCGCAAATCCATCGAACAAGGCATGCAGCGCGAGGCCCTGGCCCAGCTCAAGGACTTGCCGGTGGAGTCGATGCCGTACGGTTTGTGCCTGTTCGACCCGGAATGGCACCAGGGCGTGATTGGCATCCTGGCGTCGCGCATGAAGGAGCGCTACTTCCGCCCGACCATCGCCTTCGCCGATGCCGGTGATGGCTTGCTCAAGGGCTCAGGGCGCTCTGTACCGGGCTTTCACATCCGCGACGCGCTAGCGGTGGTCGCGAGCCAGCATCCCAACCTGATCGCTAAATACGGCGGCCACGCCATGGCGGCGGGGCTGACATTGCCCGAGGAAAATTTCCCACTGTTTGCCGAAGCCTTTGATGCTGAAGTGCGTCGGCAACTGCGCGAAGAAGACCTCACCGGGCGCCTGCTGTCCGATGGCACCCTGGCAGTCGAAGAGTTTCACCTGGAACTGGCCCGCGCCTTGCGCCACGCCGGCCCGTGGGGGCAGCACTTTCCCGAGCCGTTGTTTCACGGGGTGTTTCAGTTGGTGGAACAGCGCGTGGTAGGGGAGCGGCACCTGAAGGTGGTGCTCAAGAGCGAATGCGGGTCGGTGAAGCTCGATGGCATTGCGTTTGGGGTGGACCGCGAGGTGTGGCCGAATCCGACGGTGAAGTGGGTGGAGCTGGCCTACAAGCTGGATGTGAATGAATTTCGGGGCAATGAAACGGTGCAACTGATGATTGCGCACATCGAGCCACGCTAGACCTTAATCACACCACGAAACAAATGTGGGAGCGGGCTTGCTCGCGAATACGGAGTGTCAGTCAAAGTTGCTGTGACTGATCTACCGCTTTCGCGAGCAAGCCCGCTCCCACATTGGGTTTTGCGTATGGCGCAGGATTACTCGGCCTTGGCCTGGTGCTTGACGATGATGTCCACCAAGCGCTTGGCCAGCGCCGGGTAGTTCTCATCAAAGTGATGCCCACCGGGTAGCTTCAAGGCTTCGCCTACAGCGGTTTTGTCGGTGCAGCCACTCTCGTCGACTTCTTCCGCACCGTAGATGCACACCACCTTCTCCGGCGGCAGCTTGGCCATTTCCGGGCCGGTCGCGGCTTCCTTGCCGGCGTTGCCCAGCCAGCCTTCCACTTCGATTTCAAAGCTGCCGGTACGGGCGAATGCCAGCAGGATGATCGCATCTACCCGTTGCTGTTCGTTTTCCGGCATGCGGTTGTAGATCGCTGGCAGCACGTCGGCACCGAACGAGTAACCGGTCAGCACGAAGCGCTTGGTGCCCCATTTTTGCCGGTAGTGCTGCATCAGCTCGGTGAGGTCCTTGGCGCTTTGTTCCGGGGTCTTGTGCTGCCAGTAGTAGCGCAGGGTGTCGATGCCGACCACCGGGTAGCCGATCTTGGCCATTTCACCGGCCACGTCACGGTCCAGGTCGCGCCAGCCGCCGTCACCGGAGAGGAACAGGGTCACGGTGTCCTTGGCCTGGCCAGCGGGCACTTCGACCACCGGGATCGCCAGGCCGCCGTTGTCCGAGCCCACCAGTTGCTTACGCAGCTCGTTGTTCAGCACTTGCGGGTAATGAATGTCGTAGTCGCTGATGCTGGTGGTGGCGCGCGGTGTGTCGCGTACGAAACTGGCGCTTTCATCGTCAGGGTTATCGTTCCAGGCCACCAGCCAGTTGCCGTGGGCCGAAGTTTTCGGCAGTGGGTCCTTGCAGCCTTCCTGCACCAGGGCGAAACCGACGGAGATGGCATTGGCCTTGTCGTCGTTCTGTGTCGCCAGCCAGCGCCAGGCGAGGGCTGCGCCAGGGCCGATGCCGCTGACCAGGGTGGCCGGGCCTTTGAGCTGGGCCAGGGCGCCTTGCAGCGCTTGTTCCTGCAACTTGCAGTCATCCTTTGGCAGGATCACTTGGACGATTTGTGCTTTGCCGCCCTGGCTCAGGGCAATCAGTTGGCTGTCGGTCAGGGTTTCTTCGGCCATCACGGCCACCGCTACGCGAGCTTTTGGCGTGCCGTTCGGGGTTACGCGGGTGATCGCCGAACCGTCGGCCTGGGGCAATTGCTCCAGGGTCGGCTGCGGGGCAGGGCGGCTCCAGTACCAAAAGCCAGCGCCCGCGACCAGGGCGAGCAGCACTACCAGGGCCAATACATACCGCCAGGAACGTCGAATCATCAGCGTTTCACCAATCCAGTCAAGCCGCCCGCGATCAGGGCGGCGGTATCGGCCAGTGCCACCAGCGGATCAAGTCCTGCGGGCACGGCCATGTAACGGGGTTCCCAGTCTGGCTGGAACTTGTCTTTGAAGCGGCGCAAACCTTGGAAGTTATACAGTTGCTCGCCACGGCGGAACACCATCGAACCCAGGCGCTGGGTCAGCGGTGCGCCGCGACGTGGCTGCAGGCCCGACAACGGCACCATGCCGAGGCTGAAGCGGGCGTAGCCATGACTCTTATAGTGTTGAATCAGGCCGACCATCATGAACTCCATGGTCAACTTGGGTGCGTCCGGGTGGGCACGCATCAGGTCGAGGCTGGCCAGGTCATGGTTGTACGTCTCGAGCAGGTTGGCGAAGGCCACCGGGCGCCCTTCGAAGCGAATGATCGCAATGCGAAAGTGCTTGAGGTAGTCGTCGCTGAAACGGCCCAGGGAAAAACCCTTTTCCCGCACGTTCTTGCCGGTCAGCCAGGCGTCGGAAATGACTTTGAGCTCATCCATCGGCGCGGTGCCCGGTTCATGGATCTCCAGGGACAGGCCGTCCCGGGTGCCACGGTTCCAGGTGTAGCGCAGGTCCTTCATCTCTTTGCCCTTGGCTTCCAGGTCAAAGCGTTTCAGGTCGACGCGGGCTTCCTCGCCCAGTTTGATCGCGGTCAGGCCGATGTCCATGTAGTACGGCAGGTTTTCCGCACGCACCTGATAGAACACCGGGCGGGCGTGGTGGATGTCGCATAGGTCACGGAATTGCCAGATCATTTCGGCGCGAGGTTGGGTCGGGCCGATCGGATCGTACAAGGCTACCAGGCTGCGGCCACGACGGGCGTACATGAGGAAAGCTTCATCATTGGGATGAAACAGCAGCGCCTTGTCGCCGGTCAGCGCCAGGCCGCCGTCGGGCTGGGACGAGGCCATCAGGATCTTGCTGGCGCGCTCCAGTTCGTCAGGTGTCGGCAGGTGGATCACCGGGCGCGCAGTACGCAGCAGCCAGGTCAGGGACACAATCACCAGCAACACGGCGGCGCCCAGCAGCGAGCGCAGGCCGCGGGGGGCGTTGGCGTCCAGGGTGAACTGCCACCACAGCTGATGGCTGTACGGTACGTCCTGGTAAGCGAACAGCAGCAGCCAGATCGACGCCCCGAGCACACAGACGCTGGCCACCAGGTACAGCGGCGAGAACGGCAGTTCGGTGAGGCGGCTGGCGCGATAGAACGAGCGTCGGAAGATCGCCAGCAGGATCGCGGTCATGGTCATCAAGCTGGCTTCTTCCCAATCGAAGCCTTTGAGCAGCGAGAGCAGGGCGCCCGCCAGCAACAGCACCATGGTCAGCATCCAGGCGGCCGACAGGCGTCGACGCAGGCCCTGGGCCAACAGCAGGCACAACACGCCGATCAGGCTGGCGCCAAAGTGCGAGGCGTCAATCAGGCGGTGGGGAATCAGGAAGCCGATGTTTTCCAGGCGTGAGTCGATTTCTGGCGTGGCGCCGGAAAACAGCAGGACCACGCCGGACAAAAAAACCAGCACGGCCAACACCGGTGCCGCGAGGCCTGAGGCAACCCGCAGGCTTTGCTGGGTCTGGAACAGGCGCTGGGCTTCGTTGACCAGCAGGAATACGCAGGCGATCAGCAGCGGCAGCACCACGTAGATCATGCGGTACAGCAGCAGAGCGGCGGCCAGCGGCGCGGCGCCGAGCTTATCGGCAAAGGCCGCGAGCAGGATGGCTTCGAAAACCCCCACACCCCCCGGCACATGGCTGAGCACACCGGCGGCCAGGGCCAGCAGGTACACCAGCAGGAACGGACCAAACGGTGGCGCTTCCGGCAGCAGCATATAAAGGACGGTGGCGGCAGCGGCGACGTCGAGTGCGGTGATGACCAGTTGCAGGAAGGTCAGACGCGCGCCGGGCAGGCGCAGGGTGCGACGGCCGATCTTGACCAGCAGGTTGTCGGCAAACGGTTGCTCCGGCAGGCGGCGGCGATAGAGGCCGACGCACAGTGCGATCGACAGCAGCAGCACCGCACCGGCGACACCGCCGAGCAAACCTTGCGACAAATTCAGTGCCGTGGCCGCGGCGGGCAGGTTGCTCAAGGTGGCCAGGGCGGCGAGAGGGGGCAGGGCACAACCGAGCGCCAGGCTGGCGAACACGGTCATGCGGGCGACTTCCGAAGCGCCAATACCGTGGCGAGCATACAGGCGGTAACGCACCGAGCCGCCGGAGAGCATCGACAGGCCAATCGCGTTGCCAATGGCAAAGGCGGTGAAACCGCCATGGGCCAGGGTCTTGGCCGGTAACTTCACCCCGGCATAGCGTGCGCCGGAGAATTCGTAGCCCAGCAGAATGACGAACCCGGCCACCGCTGCGGCAAACGCACCCATCAGGGCAGGCTTGGGCACTTCCAGGATCGAGTCGTGGAGAGCGTAGAGATCCAGTTCCAGCAGCAAGTGTCGGCAAGCGATCAGGGCGATAGCAAACAGCAACAGGGTGACGGCCAATCCGATGGGTTGGCGGTATTTGCTCAACAGATCCAGCCAGCGCAAACGGGTGGGAGTGATCGGTTGTTCTGCTGTGACGGTGTCTTGTGGTTCAGACGAGTTGGCGCGCATCAATCACCTCGTGGATTGTGCGCGACAGGATGGAGGTATCCAGCCAAGTTACCAATCCCTATGGACAAAATAATTACAAATATTAACGCGTATCGCCGGGGGCGGCGACTGCGGCCATTGGTCGTAGAGGATTAAGCATAGCGTGCGATGAAATGGACTCTACAAACCGTGTACGGTTTCATGAAAGATGCCATGTCATTGTTTCAGAAGAACTTTTTCACCGGATACAAAAAAGGCCACTCTTTCGAGTAGCCTTTTTTGATGTTTGGTTGCGGGAGCCGGATTTGAACCGACGACCTTCGGGTTATGAGCCCGACGAGCTACCAGACTGCTCCATCCCGCGTCTGTGGGCGGCATTCTACAGCCAAGCGGCGGGGTGTCAACCGTTAATCAACTAATGGGTCAAATAAGTGTGAATTGACGGTCATCGGTTGGCCGTGCGCGGTAAGTGCGCGATGGGGAAAGACTTTTTTGTCTTACAATTTTCATACATACCCAAAACAGGCGCGCACAAAAAAGGCCACTCTTTCGAGTAGCCTTTTTTGATGTTTGGTTGCGGGAGCCGGATTTGAACCGACGACCTTCGGGTTATGAGCCCGACGAGCTACCAGACTGCTCCATCCCGCGTCTGTGTGTCGGCATTCTACAGAGGATCGCTGGGGTGTCAACCGCTGAATTGAAGAAAAGCGCTTGTGGTTCAATCGCTTAGTTCTCCATGAAGGCCTCTGGAAGCGCTCCAGGCCAGTGTGGCCGAGGGTTTCAGCTCTATTGGGATGCCGAATTCGATTGAGAAAATAAATTCATCTGGGATATTTCCTACCGCTTAAGCGGAAGATTCAAACTACTGGTGCTATATACAGGGGTGAGTGCGATACTGGCGATCCGTTGAATCAACCCTCTGTTTATATGACGCAACGCAAAATCATCCACGTCGACTGTGATTGCTTCTACGCTGCCATCGAGATGCGTGATGACCCGAGCCTGGCGCAAAAGCCGCTGGCGGTCGGTGGCTCGGCAGACAGGCGAGGGGTGATCGCCACCTGCAACTACGAAGCCCGGGCCTATGGCGTGCGTTCGGCCATGTCTTCACGCCACGCCCTGAAGCTCTGCCCGGACCTGACCATCGTCAAGCCGCGCATGGACGCCTATAAGGAAGCGTCGAAGGAAATCCAGACGATCTTTCGTGACTACACCGACCTGATCGAACCGCTGTCGCTGGATGAGGCCTACCTGGATGTCTCTGATAGCCCACACTTTGGCGGCAGTGCCACGCGTATCGCCCAGGACATTCGCCGCCGGGTTTCCAACCAGCTGCACATCACCGTGTCCGCAGGCGTAGCGCCGAACAAATTCCTGGCCAAGATCGCCAGTGACTGGAAGAAGCCCAACGGCCTGTTTGTGATTACCCCCGACCAGGTCGAAGACTTTGTCTCGCAGCTACGGGTGAGCAAGTTGCACGGTGTGGGCAAGGTCACCGCCGACAAGCTGGCACGCCTGGGTATCGAGGATTGTCTGCAACTGCGGGAATGGAACAAGCTGGCACTGGTGCGCGAATTCGGCAGTTTTGGCGAGCGGCTCTGGAGCCTGGCCCGTGGGATTGATGACCGGGCAGTGCAGAACGACAGTCGCCGGCAATCGATCAGTGTGGAAAACACCTACGATGTGGACCTGCCGGATCTCTCAAGCTGCCTGGCAAAACTGCCTGAACTGATGGAAACCCTGGCTGGGCGCATGGCGCGTATCGACAGCAGTTATCGTGCGGGCAAGCCGTTCGTCAAGGTGAAGTTTCATGACTTTACCCAGACTACTTTGGAGCAGGCGGGGGCAGGGCGGGATCTGGAGAGTTATCAACAGCTGCTGACGCAGGCGTTTAATCGGGGTGGGAAGCCGGTGCGGTTGTTGGGGATTGGGGTGCGCTTGCTGGATCTGAGCAGCGGCAATGAACAACTCGAATTTTCCTGGTAAAAACCGGATAGAACTGTGGGAGCTGGCTTGCCTGCGATAGCGGTGGATCAGCCAGTTATATGCAAGCTGGCTCACCGCAATCGCGGGCAAGCCCGCTCCCACATTTTTGATATTTAGCTGTCTTAAAGTTTTAGCGAGCCCCAGGGTCCGCCACCAACCGCCCCGCATCCTTGGTCAACGCCTGCAAAAACTCCTGCTGCAACTCGGGGTCATTGCGCGTCAGTTCGATCAGGCTTTGTTCCAGCTCGCTGGCTTCTTCCTCCAGGCCCAACTCCGACAGGCGTTTGACTCGGTGCACCCACTGGTTCACTTCGTCATCCTCCAGGTCGTCATAGATCAGGCCGTGGGCTTCGAGCAACTTGCCGCGCAGGTTGCTGCTGATCGCCAGGGTCGAGTCCGAATGCACGTCGTCCTGGCCATCTTCCACACTGATTTTCAGGGTGGTGACGCGGTTCAGGTCTTGCTCGGCAAATGGGCTGTCCAGCAGGTTCAGGCGCAGGACGCCGTTACGGTCGGTGGTCAACTCATGGGTTTGCTTGCCAGCGGTAACCTGTACCGGACGTTCGCTCCAGGGCAGGCTCGAATACTCCACGCGCTTGTCGCGCTGGACTTCATCGATACCCGCCAGGTTCTGTTGCGCACGGCCGTGGGATTGCACGTTCATGAACGGGTTGAGGCCGTCCACGCCGTAGGTGAGCCAGTCGCGGGTCACGCTGGCCGGCAAGTTGCCAAGGGCGAAGATATTCACCACGTTGGCGCCCGCGCCGGCCACCAGGGCGACGGCACCCAAAGGCATCTCATAGAGTTTGCGCCAGGGCTGGTAGGGGGTGTAGCGGTCATAACGACGGGTGACTTCGAACTCGGTGACCTCAAAGGTCTTCTGCTCGTGAATCCGGACCCGGCGTTGCGGCAGCTCCAGCACTTTGGGTTCGCCTACATCAATCTGCAGGCTGTGGTCGAGCAACTTACGCTCGACCCGCTCCTCGTGCTCACTGCGTTGCGACATCTGGTTGGCGCAGCCGCTGACCAGCAGGGCGCCGCACAAGGCGGCGCCCCCCAGGGCTCTGGTGTTTCGCTTGAACATGACTTCTCTTGATCTGGTTTTCAGCGACGAATACGCGCCTGAAGGAAAGACAGCACGTCAGCCACCGGCAACGGTTGGGCTTCGGCTTCGGTCCGGCTCTTGTATTCCAGATTGCCATCGGCCAGGCCACGGTCACTGACCACGATCCGGTGCGGGATGCCAATCAGTTCCATGTCGGCGAACTTGATGCCCGGGCTGGTTTTCTTGTCCCGGTCATCCAGCAATACTTCAAAACCGGCGGCCGTCAGCTCGGCATACAGTTTGTCGGTGGCTTCGCGTACCAGCTCGGTCTCATAACGCAGGGGGACCAGGGCGATCTGGAACGGCGCCAGGGTGTCGCTCCAGATGATGCCGTTTTCGTCGTTGTTCTGCTCGATGGCAGCGGCAACCACGCGGGAAACGCCGATGCCATAGCAGCCCATTTCCAGGATCACCGGCTTGCCGTTCTCGCCCAGCACTTTGCAGTTCATCGCCTGGCTGTATTTGTTGCCCAGCTGGAAGATGTGCCCGACTTCGATGCCGCGCTTGATTTCCAGGGTGCCCTTGCCATCCGGGCTCGGGTCGCCGGCGACGACATTACGCAGGTCGGCCACGGTCGGAACCGGCAGGTCACGTTCCCAGTTCACGCCGAAGTAGTGCTTGTCGTCGATGTTCGCGCCGATACCGAAGTCGCTCATCAGCTCGACCGAACGGTCGATGATGATCGGCAGCGGCAGGTTCAGCGGCCCCAGGGAGCCGGCACCGGCGCCGATGGCGTCGCGCAGTTCGGCATCGGTGGCCATGACCAGCGGGCTGGCCACGCCAGGTTGCTGGGCAGCCTTGATTTCGTTGAGTTCGTGGTCGCCACGGATCACCAGGGCGATCAGCTTGCCTTCTTCTTCGGCGCGCACGATCAGGGTCTTGATGGTCTTTTCAATCGGCAGATTGAATTTCTCCACCAGGGCCGCGATGGTCTTGGTATCCGGGGTGTCCACCAGGCGCAGTTCTTCGGCCGGCGCCGGGCGGGACGTTTCCCGTGGCACGGCTTCGGCTTTCTCGATGTTCGCCGCGTAGTCGGAACCGTTGCTGAACACGATGTCGTCTTCGCCGGATTCGGCCAGCACGTGGAACTCGTGGGAACCAGCGCCGCCGATGGAACCGTTGTCCGCTTCAACCGGGCGGAATTTCAGGCCCAGGCGCGTGAACACGTTGCAGTAGGCCTGGTGCATGCGGTCGTAGGTGACCTGCAAGGACGCCTGGTCAGCGTGGAACGAATAGGCGTCCTTCATGATGAATTCGCGGCCGCGCATCAAGCCGAAGCGTGGGCGGATCTCATCACGGAACTTGGTCTGGATCTGATACAGGTTCAGCGGCAGCTGCTTGTAGCTGCTCAGCTCGTTGCGCATCAGGTCGGTGATCACTTCTTCGTGGGTCGGGCCGGCGCAGAAGTCGCGGCCGTGACGATCCTTGAAGCGCAGCAACTCAGGGCCGTACTCTTCCCAGCGCCCGGATTCCTGCCACAACTCAGCCGGTTGGGTGCTCGGCATCAACACTTCCAGAGAGCCGGCGGCGTTCATTTCTTCGCGAACGATGGCTTCGACCTTGCGCATCACCTTCAAGCCCATGGGCAACCAGGTGTACAGGCCGGAGGCCAGTTTGCGGATCATACCGGCACGCAGCATCAGTTGATGGCTGATCACGACCGCGTCGGAAGGCGTTTCTTTCTGTGTGGCGAGCAAATATTGACTGGTACGCATGGTAGGCCGTTGTCGGTTGCTTGGACTTGAAATGACTTGGGATTGTACGGGCGCAAGCTGTCGGAGTACAGGCATCCGAACGCAGAGGGGGATGTGGGAGCGGGCTTGCCCGCGAATGCGCAGTGTCAGGCGCTAAATCCGTTACTGACCCACCCCATTCGCGAGCAAGCCCGCTCCCACAGGTTCAGTCTTCTACCGGCGGGTTCAACCGAATCCGTCGATTCTCCTGGAACCAGTGCAACGCGATCAGAAACAGCGTTGGCACGCCCAGCATGCAGGTAATCAGGAAGAAGTTGTGATAGCCGAACTTCTCCACCATCACCCCCGAGTACCCGCCGATCAGGCGTGGCAGCAGCAGCATGATCGAGCTGAGCAGCGCATATTGTGTGGCGGAGAACTTGAGGTTGGTCAGGCTCGACAGATAGGCCACGAACGCCGAAGTGGCGAGGCCGGAACTGAAGTTATCCAGGGAGATGGTGAAGATCAGCATCTGCAGGTCCGGGCCCATGTCGGCAAGCATCACGAACAGCAGGTTGGTGCCGGCCGAGGCGATCCCGCCGATGAACAGGATCGGCAGGATACCGAACCGCACAATCAGCAAGCCGCCCATACCGGCGCCGAGCAGGGTCATGATCAGGCCGAAGATCTTGCTGACTCCGGCGATCTGGTCCTTGGTGAAGCCCTGGTCGATGTAGAACACGTTGGCCATCACGCCCATCACCGTGTCGGACATGCGATAGGTGGCAATCAGCCCGAGCAGCAGCAGCGCCTGCCAGCGGTAACGCAGGATAAAGTCGTTGACCGGCGTCAGCACCGGCGCCAGGCCGCGACGGCCCATGGCTGACAGGCACAAGGCGGTGAGGGTGATATAGAGGATGGCGCGCAGGAACGCGCGGTCGTCCATCAGCAGGTCCCACACGCTCATGCCGTGGAACAGCACGCTGTCGAAATCGGTGTTGTACAGCTGGGTGAACATCGCCGGCACCGACACCAACAGCACGATCAGCACGAATACCGAGACCAGCTGGTGCACAAAACTGTAGCGTCCGGCTTGCAACTGTGTGCGCAGTGGCACGTTCGGTTCACGCATGAACAGGGTGGTCAGCAGCGCAGGCACCATCAGCACGCCAAACAGCACATAGGTGCCGAGCCACGCCGAGTGTTGATAGTTGAACCCGGTAGAGCCGAAACCTTCGGCAAAGAACAGTGCGCCGGCCGTGGCCAGCAGGGCGGCGATGCGGTAGCCGGACATGTAGCTGGCGGCCAGGGCGGCCTGGCGGGTGTCGTCGGCGATTTCCAGGCGGTAGGCGTCGACGGCAATGTCTTGGGTGGCGGACGCGAAGGCCACCACGACCGCGATGGCGATCAGCCAGGACAAGTGTTTCTGCGGGTCGCAGAAACCCATGCCGATCAATCCGAGGATCACCAGCGACTGGGCCAATACCAGCCAGGAACGACGACGTCCGAGTTTGCCCAGCAGCGGCAGGCGCCATTGGTCGAGCAGTGGCGACCAGACCCATTTAAAGGCGTAGGCCAAACCGATCAGGCTCGCATAGCCGATGGTTTCGCGAGCCACTCCGGCCTCACGCAACCACACAGAAAGCGTCGAGAACACCAACATGTAAGGCAGGCCGGCGGCAAAGCCGAGCAACAACAGGACCAACGTCGAGGGGCTGGCATAGGCAGCGAGCGCGGCGCGCCAGGTTTTACGGGGCATGGGCTGGAGTCTGCCTCAGGTTTGCGGAAACAAAGCGCGCACTCTAACCGCTGTGCTCTACCGGGCGCCAGCCATGACGCTGAATATCCACGCGATTGTTCAGGATACTGACACCTTCGCTGCGTAAACGCGCACGTTGTTCGTCGCCCGAGGCGCTGCCCACCGGCAGACTTATCCGACCGCCGGCACCCAACACCCGATGCCAGGGCAGGCGCGTGTCTTCGGGCAACTGGCTGAGGGTGCGTCCGACCCAGCGTGCGGCGCGGCCCAAACCCGCCAGATGGGCCAGCTCACCGTAGCTCACCACGCAACCTTCAGGCACTTGGGCCAGCGTCAGGTATAGCGCGGTACGGCGCATTTCGGCAGGGCTTTGCGGCGTATCGGCGGGTTGATTCACTGTGGCGCATCCGTTGAAAACATCGGTCTTATTGTAAGAAACGTCTGTAAACGTGCCGATGAGAATTGAACTCAATATAAATCCTTGAGTCAGTCCTAGCTATCTAACACGATAACGCGCCCTTTTCGCCAATCCTGAGCTCCGAATCCGCTTATGTTGTCCAGAACCCTGCTGTGCCTTGCTGTTTTCAGTGCTTCCACGCCCTTGCTGGCTGACACCGTCTGGTTGAAGAACGGTGACCGCCTGAGCGGCAAGATCAAAGTCTTCGACGGTGGCAAGCTGCTGATTCAGACCGACTACGCAGGCGCCATCCCGGTGGACTGGAAGCAGGTGAAGACCCTGGAGAGCGACCAGGAGTTGCTGGTCAAGCAGGATGCCTACACGGGCGAGAAGGCCAAGTCCCTGAGGGCGGCAGAGGATGGCAAGGTGGTGCTGGCCAACGGCGAGGCGCCGAAGACGGTCGATTTGGCCAGCATCCAGCAGATCATCAAGCCCAAGCCGGTCATCGAAGACCTGGTATGGAAGGGCAATGTCGACCTGGCGCTGGACTACAAGCGCGCCGAGAAAGACACCAATGACTACGACATCGACTTCAAGACCAGCGCGCGGCATGGCCAATGGCGCCACACCGGGCAGGGCGAGTACAACCGCGAGTTCCAGGACGACGTGACCACCACCGACAACTGGGCGCTGGAATATGACCTGGACCGCTTCCTCACCGAACACTGGTTCTGGCAGGGCCGTTTAACCTACAAGCGCGACAAGGTTGAAGACCTGTCCCGCCAGCGCACCGTCGGTACAGGCCCGGGCTACCAGTTCTGGGATGATGAACTGGGCGCGTTCTCCCTCGGCTCGCTGATCAACCGCACCGATTATGAATATGCCGAGGGCGGCAAGGACCATTTCTACTCGGCAGCGATGAAGTGGAACTACAACCGCTACCTGGTGGGCAAGACCGTCGAGTTCTTCACCATGGGCGAATTGGGCAAGCCGATCGACGGGCCGATCGATTATTCCCTGGATGCGGAAATGGGCCTGCGCTACAAAGTCACCGAATGGGCGTCCCTCAACCTCAAGGCCGAGCGCGACATCATCAGCGGCGACTCCGACAGCAGCCTGAGCAAGACCCGCTATACCGCCGGCTTCGGCGTGGCCTGGTAATAAGGCTGCACAAAACCCGCTTGGCAACCTTCGCCGATATTGATTACCTTGTGTTGAGATCCATTCCCATATGCCATGGGCGGCTGAATACCCGAGGAGTCATACGTTGAGCGCACAGGTTGCCAAGAACGCCCGAGAGCTGTTGCTCAAGGAATACCGTGGGGCTCTCGCCACACAATCGAAGGCCATGCCCGGTTTTCCCTTCGGCTCCGTGGTGCCGTACTGCCTGGACGAGCAGGGCCGCCCGCTGATCCTGATCAGCCGCATTGCCCAGCACACTCATAACCTGCAAAAAGACCCCAAGTGCTCGCTGCTGGTCGGCGAGCGCGAGGCGGACGACGTGCAAGCAGTGGGGCGCCTGACCTACCTGGCCGAGGCCGAAAAGATCGACGACCCGGCGGCGATCGAAGCGGCGGCAGAGCGTTATTACCGTTACTTTCCCGACTCGGCCAACTACCACAAGGCTCACGACTTCGACTTCTGGGTGCTCAAGCCCGTGCGTCATCGCTACATCGGCGGATTTGGCGCGATTCATTGGGTTGATCAACTCACCCTGGCCAACCCGTTCGCCGGCAAGGCCGAGCGCAGCATGATCGAGCACATGAACAGCGACCACGCCAAGGCCATCGCCCACTATGTCGCCTTGGCCGGCTTGCCTACCTCCGAACCTGCGCAACTGGCCGGCATCGACAGCGAAGGCATGCACCTGCGTATCGGCCAGTCGTTGCATTGGTTGCCCTTCGCGGAGTCTTGCAATACGCCGACACAAGTGCGCGAAGCCTTGGTTTCATTGGCTCACGCCGAGGTCTGGCCGAAAAAAACAGTGGCCAGCGCTTGAATTCACGAAACGGCGACGTCATCTAAGGTGGACTAGCAAGGCATTCTTGCGTTGAGGAACCATTTGATGCGCCCTTTTTTATTGCTCTTTCTGCTATTTCCAGTGTTGGAGCTGTTCGTCTTCGTTCAGGTCAGCGGAGCCATCGGGTTTTTCCCGGCGCTGCTGCTGATCATTCTCGGCTCGATGCTTGGCGTGCTGGTGCTGCGCGTCGCCGGCCTGGCCACTGCGCTGCGTGCCCGTGAGAGCTTGAACCGTGGCGAGCTGCCAGCCCAGACCATGCTTGAAGGCCTGATGATGGCCCTGGCCGGCGGCTTGTTGATCCTGCCGGGTTTCGTCAGCGACGTCGTTGGCCTGGTGTTGCTGTTGCCGTTCTCGCGCAAGTTGCTTGCCGGCAAGATGCGCCAGCGCGCCGAAGAGGCAGCGCTGCGCCAGCGGGCTTTCGCCGACGACCTGCAACCCCGTGGCGGCCCGGCCCCGCGCCAACCGCTGGGGCGTGAAGGGGATGTGATCGAAGGCGAGTTCGAACATCGCGACAGCAAATAACCGCTTCTTTGGCACGGCACCTTCGGGTGCCGTGTTGCTTTCAGCCGTCGGCACACGTAAAAAATTTCCGCCGAGGCCCCTTGTAATCGGCTTGTACGCCCTTATGTAACGGTCACCGCAAGGTTTCTGGTGGCAACACCAGACAGACTTCCGCGTCTTGCTTGGCGAGACGCGACCGGCACAGCCGGAATACAACCCGCCGGTACTGATACCGGCCGATGAAAAACACAATTAGGAGAGATCGACAATGAGCAAGCTTCGTCCTCTGCACGACCGCGTCGTTATCAAGCGCAGCGAAGAAGAAAAGAAAACCGCCGGCGGTATCGTTCTGCCAGGTTCGGCTGCTGAAAAAGCCAACCACGGTGTGATCGTCGCTGCAGGCCCAGGCAAGACTCTGGAAAACGGTGATGTTCGTGCGCTGGCAGTTAAAGTCGGTGACAAGGTTGTATTCGGTCCTTACTCCGGCAGCAACACTGTGAAAGTCGACGGCGAAGACCTGCTGGTTATGGCTGAGAACGAGATTCTCGCCGTTCTGGAAGACTGATTTCCCCGCTCATTTTCCCGTTACTACAAAGTATTTAAGGAATATCGATCATGGCTGCTAAAGAAGTTAAATTCGGCGACTCCGCCCGTAAGAAAATGCTCACCGGTGTCAACATCCTGGCTGACGCAGTAAAAGCGACCCTGGGCCCTAAAGGCCGTAACGTGATCATCGAGAAGAGCTTCGGCGCTCCGACCATCACCAAGGACGGCGTTTCCGTCGCCAAAGAAATCGAACTGGAAGACCGTTTCGAAAACATGGGCGCGCAGCTGGTCAAAGACGTTGCCTCCCGTGCCAACGATGACGCAGGCGACGGCACCACCACCGCCACCGTACTGGCTCAGTCGATCGTCAACGAAGGCCTGAAAGCCGTCGCTGCCGGCATGAACCCGATGGACCTCAAGCGCGGTATCGACAAGGCGACCATCGCCGTTGTTGCCGAGCTGAAAAACCTGTCCAAGCCATGCGCTGACACCAAGGCTATCGCTCAGGTAGGTACTATCTCTGCCAACTCCGACAGCTCCATCGGCGACATCATTGCCGAAGCCATGGAAAAAGTCGGTAAAGAAGGCGTGATCACCGTTGAAGAAGGCACTGGCCTGGAAAACGAACTGTCGGTTGTAGAAGGCATGCAGTTCGACCGTGGCTACCTGTCCCCGTACTTCGTCAACAAGCCAGACACCATGGTTGCCGAGCTGGAAAGCCCGCTGATCCTGCTGGTCGACAAAAAGATCTCGAACATCCGCGAAATGCTGCCAGTGCTGGAAGCCGTTGCCAAAGCCGGCCGTCCACTGCTGATCGTTTCCGAAGACGTTGAAGGCGAAGCCCTGGCGACTCTGGTTGTGAACAACATGCGTGGCATCGTTAAAGTCGCAGCCGTCAAGGCTCCAGGCTTCGGCGACCGTCGCAAGGCCATGCTGCAGGACATCGCCGTTCTGACCGGCGGTACCGTTATCTCCGAAGAGATCGGCCTGAGCCTGGAAAGCGCCACCCTGGAAAACCTGGGCAGCGCCAAGCGCGTGACCATCTCCAAGGAAGCCACCATCATCGTTGACGGTGCTGGCGTTGAGCAGGACATCCAGTCGCGCATCACCCAGATCCGCGCCCAGGTTGCCGAAACTTCGTCCGACTACGACCGTGAAAAACTGCAAGAGCGTCTGGCCAAGCTGTCCGGCGGCGTTGCAGTGATCAAGGTTGGCGCTGGTTCCGAAGTTGAAATGAAAGAGAAGAAAGCCCGCGTTGAAGACGCCCTGCACGCTACCCGTGCAGCCGTTGAAGAAGGCGTGGTACCTGGCGGTGGCGTTGCGCTGATCCGTGCTCTGGAAGCCCTGGTTGACCTCAAAGGCGACAACGCTGACCAGAACGTCGGTATCGCTGTTCTGCGTCGTGCCGTTGAATCTCCACTGCGTCAGATCGCTTCCAACAGCGGCGACGAGCCAAGTGTTGTGGTCAACGAAGTGAAGAACGGTAAAGGTAACTACGGTTACAACGCTGCGACCAGCGAATACGGTGACATGGTTGAGATGGGTATCCTGGACCCAACCAAAGTAACCCGTTCGGCGTTGCAGGCTGCTGCTTCTATCGCTGGTCTGCTGCTGACCACCGAAGTTGCGATTGCTGACAAGCCAAAGGCTGAAGGCGCTGGTGGCGGTATGCCAGACATGGGCGGCATGGGTGGCATGGGCGGCATGATGTAAGCCAGCCTTACCCCCGCACTGAAAAAGCCCCGCCTGCAGTGATGCAGGCGGGGCTTTTTTGTGGCTTGTGGCCAGTGTCTAGACTGTATGCACACATCAAACTGTGGGAGCTGGCTTGCCTGCGATAGCATCGCCTCGGTATCTACTGATACACCGAGTTGCCTTTATCGCAGGCAAGCCAGCTCCCACACAAGCCAGCCCCCCCACAAGCCAGCCTTAGCGTTCGCTCAACTGCGGGGTCGCATCCTTGGGGCCCTTCCAGCTCAACAACTGCTGCTTGAACCCATAACTGGCTGCCTGGTAGTAGGTGATCGCTCGCTGGATCAACGGATCATCGCTGCCCACCCGCGACTCCTGGCTCTCACCCAGGGCCTGGTCGTGGCGGCGCAAGCCCTGGCGTGGGCTGAGGATCGCCAGGTCCTTACCGTCAAACAAGCCCAGGTGCTGATAGTTGCCGACCACCACGCGCGGTGGCAGTGGGTTGTCCTGCAACAGGTTGCGGCCAAAGAAGGTCGATTCGTAGCTCAGGTTGATCAACCCCAACAACGTCGGCGCAAGGTCGATCTGGCTGGCCAGTTGCGCGGACTCCCGAGGGTCGATCAGCTTGGGTGCATAGACGAACAGCGGAATCTGGTAGTTGGTGATGGGCAGGTCTTCCTTGCCCGCGCTGCCGGCGGTGTGGTCGGCGACGAACACGAAGATCGTGTTATCGAACCAGGGTTTCTGGCGCGCCGCCTGCAGGAATTCGCCGATGGCGTGGTCGGTGTATTTCACTGCGCCGTCACGACCGTTGCCGGACTTGATGTCGATGCGCCCGTCCGGGTAGGTGTAGGGGCGGTGGTTGGAGGTGGTCATCAGTTGCAGCAAGAACGGTTGCTGCCTGGCGTAGTCGGCATCGGCCAGTTTCAGGGTTTGTTTGTAGAGATCTTCGTCGGCCATGCCCCAGGCGTTTTTAAACGAGATTTCCGCTTCCGGCACGCTGCTCTGGTCCACTACCCGATAACCGTTGCCGCTGAAAAACGCGTTCATGTTGTCGAAGTAACCGCGCCCGCCATAGACGAACACGCTGTCGTAGCCAATGGCACTGAGTTGCTGGCCGAGGCTGGCGAAACCGCTTTCGCGGCCAATGCGCTTGACGATCGAGCGGCCGGGCGTCGGAGGGATCGCCAGGGTGATCGCTTCCAGGCCGCGGTCGGTGCGAGTGCCGGTGGCGTAGAAGTTGTTGAAGTACAGGCTTTGCTTGCGCAGGGCGTCGAGGTTGGGCGTCAGGTTGCGTTCATCGCCGTTGCTGCCCATGTACTTGGCGCTGAAGCTTTCGATGGTCACCAGCACGATGTTGGGTTTGCGCAGCGTGCCGGGGTTGTCGATGGCGCGGCGAATATCCAGCGGGTCTTTGCCGATGAAGCGTGCATTGGGCTCGCTGAGTTCGGCCCGCAATTGCTGGGCGACTACATCTGCCGGCAGTGTTTTGTAGAACTGCGGGTAGTCCAGCTCGTTGTTGCGGAAGGCGGCGAAAAACTGATACGGGCCGTTGCTGGCCAGTTCGTTGTTGTAGGCATTGCCGCCTTGGGTGCGCGGGCTGTCCTGGCTGATCAATTGCAGGCTCAGGCCCGTGATGACCAGCAGGCTCAACGCAGTCACCAGGCGCCCACGCAGTGGCGGCAGCGGCGCGTTCATCGCCGCGTTGAACGGCTTGCGCAGGACCAGGCTCAACACAATCGCGAGCATCGCCAGCAGGCTGAGCAGTTTGCCGATCGGGTAGGACTCCAGCAGGTTGTTCAAGACCTCGTCGGAATACACCAGGTAATCGACGGCAATAAAGTTGAAGCGCACGCCGAATTCATCCCAGAACAGCCACTCGGCCACCGAGGTAAACAGCATCGCGAACAGGCTGACGCTGAGCACCGCTTGCAGGAACCAGCGATGGCCACGGCGGCGCCACAGCGCAGGCGGGCAGAGCAGCAGATACAGGCCCAGCGGCAGGGCGGCGTAGGCGAGGAAACCCAGGTCGTACAGCAGGCCCACACCAAACACCGGCAGCAGGTTGCCGCTGACTTCATCGAGGTGAGTGATGAGCAACACGCCACGCGTGAGCAGGAAAACCAGGAGCCAGGCCCCGGTTACAAGCAGCAAATAGCGCATAGGCGCGGTTTTGAGAAACCCCATGTCCAAATTCCTTATATCGATGGGCGGCGATCTTCGTGCTGACACTGTAGTCAGTTTGTGAAGCTATAGTGAAAAACTCGTTGTAAGGTTAAATCAGTTGAAATCCTTTATCGACCGGTCTTTCAGGTCTATCCCTGAACCACACTTGGCCTTAAGCTGCGCGAGCCAACACGGCCGTTACCGCGTACGGAGACACTGCCCATGCGAATTCTATTGGTTGAAGACAACCGCGATATTCTGGCCAACCTGGCCGATTACCTGGGGCTCAAAGGCTATACCGTTGACTGTGCGCAGGACGGCTTGTCGGGCCTGCACCTGGCCGCCACCGAGCATTACGACCTGATCGTGCTCGACATCATGCTGCCCGGTATCGATGGCTACACCCTGTGCAAACGCCTGCGCGAAGACGCCCGTCGCGACACGCCAGTGATCATGCTCACCGCGCGCGACCAACTGGATGACCGGCTGCAGGGCTTCAAGTCCGGCGCCGATGACTACTTGCTCAAACCCTTTGCCCTGTCGGAGTTGGCCGCGCGCATCGAAGCCGTACTGCGCCGCGCCCAGGGTGGCGGGCGGCGTGCCCTGCAAGTGGCCGACCTGCATTACGATCTCGACACCCTGGAAGTCACCCGCGAAGGGCGCCTGCTCAAGCTCAACCCGGTCGGCCTGAAGCTGCTGGCGGTGCTGATGCAAAAAAGCCCGCATGTACTGCGCCGCGAAATCCTTGAAGAAGCCCTGTGGGGTGATGACTGCCCTGATAGCGACAGCCTGCGTAGCCACGTCCACCAATTGCGCCAAGTAATCGATAAACCGTTCGCCAAGCCATTGCTGCAAACGGTGCACGGTGTCGGTTATCGCCTGGCCGAGGGGCGTGATGGAGTTTAAGCAAAGCCTTGCCCAACGGATCATCATCGCCTTTGCCTTGATGAGCGCGTTGGTCGCGGGGGCCTTCGCCATGGGCATCGTTGCGACCGTGCACCTGGTGGAAGAGAAATTGATCTCGGCGGGCCTCGGCGGTGACTTGCAACGTCTGCTGCTGATGGACAGCGTCGAGGACTGGAACCACCGCCCCGAGCCGGACCAGCTGTTTTATTTCAGCGGCGGCCCCGGTGATTTCGACCTGCCCAAGGATCTGCGTCACCTTGAGCCCGGCTTCCATGAAGTGTTCCGTGAGTCGCTGTCGTACCACGCCATGGTCGAAGTGGTGGACGGTCGGCGCTACGTATTGCTGCAGGATCAAAGCGATTTCGAAGAGCGTGAGCGCGTACTGTTTGCCGTCGTGTTGGTGGGCTTTGTGCTCAGCCTGGCCCTGGCGGTATTCCTCGGCTGGGTGCTGGCGCGCAAAGTGATGGCGCCGGTGGTGCGTCTGGCCCGCCAGGTGCGTCATCGCGACCAGTTGCTGGGCCTTGCACCGCCCCTGGCGCCGGACTACGCGGCCGATGAAGTGGGCGAACTGGCCGTGGCGTTCGATGCCACGCTGGGGCGTTTGCGGCAGGCGTTGTCTCGCGAGCAGTTGTTTACCAGCGATGTCAGTCACGAATTGCGCACGCCGCTGATGGTGCTGGCCAGCTCCTGTGAATTGCTGCTGGAAAACCCCGCCATCGACCAGCGTGGGCGTAACCAGGTGGAGCGGATCGCTCGCGCCTGCGCGGAAATGCGCGAACTGGTGCAGACCTTCCTGATGCTGGCCCGGGCCCAGCATGACGATGGCAGCATGTCGCCTCGGGTGACCCTCAAACAGGTGGCCGACGACTTGCTCGGCCTCTGGCGCGAACCTATCGAGTGCAAGGGCCTGGAGTTGATCTACCAACCGGGCAACCCGCTGGATACCCGCTACAACGCGACCTTCCTGCACGCGGTGATGGGCAACCTGCTGCGCAATGCCTTGCACTACACCGAGCACGGCTTTATCCGCCTGACGCTGGAGCCCGAAGGCTTCGTGGTGGAAGACTCGGGCGTCGGTATCCCGGAAGACAAACGCGAAGCCATGTTCGAGCCCTTCGTGCGTGGCAGCGAGAAGCGCGGCGAAGGCCTCGGCCTGGGCTTGTCGCTGGTGCAACGGATCTGTGAGAACCAGGGCTGGAGCGTCAGCTTGAGCACCATGGAACCCAACGGCTGCCGCTTTCATGTTGAGCTGAGCCAGGTCAAGTCCTGAGGGCCAGGCTTGCCGTTATGCTGCGGCAAGCTTGCGTCGAATTTCGGCGAACATGGCCCAATGATACTGAATGTGTCTGTAAAGTCTTGAAATGTATGGGATTCGACAGGACAACTTTTTCACAAACAGTTGACCTGATGATCACAGTAGGGTGCTTAAGGTTGTAGGCATCAGCTACTGGAGATCCGTTGATGTCTTCCCCGATCAAGCTCGAATTTTCCGATAAGTACGACGATCAGCACGCCCAAGAATATTTGCTCAAGCATCAGGACAATCTGGCTCGCCGGTTGTCCCACAAACGCGACGAGCAATTGGCCCGTGGTGCGTTGGCCATGGCTGGTGAGCCTGGGCTGGTGCTGGACCTGCCTTGTGGCGCCGGGCGTTTCTGGCCGCTGTTGGCCGAAAAACCCAACCGCGTGATCATTGGTGCGGACAATTCCGAATCGATGTTGAAGGTCGCAATGGCCGCCCAACCCGCCGATGTGGTGAAACGGGTACGACCCTTGCAGACATCTGCCTTTGATATCGATTTGCCGGATAACTCGGTCGACAGCATTTTCTGTATGCGTCTGCTACACCATATTGGTGATCCGGCGCATCGGGTCGCGATACTGCGCGAGTTTCAGCGGGTTACGCGCGACAGCGTGATCCTTTCATTGTGGGTCGATGGCAATTTCAAGGCCTGGAAGCGTAAGCGTCTCGAAGAAAAACGGCGTGGCGAAGGTGAGCAAGAAGGTTACCAAAACCGCTTTGTGTTACCAGCTGCTACTGTTGAAGACGAATTCGAACAGGCCGGTTTCCGCGTTCAGGAATCTCTGGACTTCATGCCGCTCTACGCCATGTGGCGAGTGTATGTACTGAGAAAGAGGTAACAGGATGGCAGTTGAGTGCGTAGCGGGCAGTCACGTAGCTCCGGAGGAGAGATTTGATTTTTTCTGGCGCCAGCAGGGCGAATGGGTCGAGGAACCCAATCGTCGGCGCGGCGGTGAAAGTGGCGTGCAACGGGTGACCGGTCCTAACGGCCACTTGCTCTACAGCAAGCGCCAGACCGGCCACATCTACCGCAGTTGGCTGCATCCCTTCGGACGGCCCACCGTGCTGCGTGAGCGTGATGCGCTCAAGGGCCTGCGCTCCCTCGATGTGCGCGTGCCGGACCTGGTGTTTTGCGGGGCGCGTCGCGACCCCGAGCACCAATGGAAAGCACTGTTGGTGACGGCCGCCCTGGATGGCTTCGATGAAATCGAAAACTGGTATGCCGCCGGTGGCCGCGAACAGTACGGCGAATTGGTTCACGAACGTGTGCTCAAGGAGTTGGCCGGCACGCTGGTGCGTATGCACAAGGGGCGCTGGCAGCATGGCTGCCTGTACATCAAGCACATCTTTATTCGTGTCACCGGCGAAGGCGACTCGGCCAATGTGGAGATTGCCTTGCTGGACTTCGAAAAATGCCGACAGCGGCTGACCGCTTATCGCGCGGCTTCCCACGACATGCAGCAGTTGCGGCGCCATTCGTCGTGGAGCAGCGCTGACTGGAACAAACTCAGCTACTTTTACGAGACGGCGTTTGGCAGCGCTATCAAGGGTTTAACCAGATGAAGCTAGAAATAGCACGAGGTCTGTTCCTGGTTGGGGCGCTGGGCGTTGCGGCGCTCGCCCTGGCGGCGTGGGAACAACCTCGCACACAAGTGCTCAGTGCCACGCAGGGTGGCGCGCAATGCCTGTTGCCGCGCGTTGCCAAGGCGAGCACGGCGGTCAAGCCTGATCATGAATTGTTGCTGTTCATGTTTGGGATGTCTCAAGGCATGAGGCCGCAAAGTTGAAACGATTCAACCCCCCCCCGAATAAGGCCTCGCACTGCGAGGCCTTTTTTTTGCCTGTAGTGAGCGGGCTTGCCCGCGCCGGGTGGCGAAGCCGCCCCAAATCCCGGCACCTCGGTCTTTCTGATGCACCGCGGCGTACCGTTTAGGGCGGCTTCGCCACCCAGCGCGGGGCAAGCCCGCTCACTACAAGGTTCGGGTCAGGGGGATTGGCCCGCAGGACAAGGTTCAGGGCTTATCAGGTCTGGCCAGCAGGGTGTAGACGCACGGCAGCACAAACAGCGTAAACAACGTGCCAATCGACATCCCCGTCGCAATCACCATGCCGATGTCAAACCGGCTCACTGCCCCGGCGCCAGTGGCGAGGATCAGCGGCACCATGCCGAACACCATGGCGGCGGTGGTCATCAGCACTGGGCGCAAGCGAATCGCCGCGGCTTCTTCCACGGCCTGGCGAGGTGTCAGGCCCTTGTCCTTGCGCAGTTGGTTGGCAAACTCGACGATCAGAATCCCGTGCTTGCTGATCAGCCCGATCAAGGTGACCAACCCCACCTGGGTATAGATGTTCATGCTCGACCAGCCGAGGAACAGGGGAATCAACGCCCCGCAGATCGACAACGGCACCGTTACCAGGATCACCAGCGGGTCGCGAAAGCTTTCGAACTGCGCCGCCAGCACCAGGAAGATAATCGCCAAGGCCAGGCCAAAGGTCACCCACAGCGCCGTGCCTTCCTGGATAAATTGCCGGGATGCGCCGCTGTAGTCGAACGCGTAGCCGGGCGGTGTTTCTTCGATGGCAATCTGGCGCACCGTGTCTATCGCTTCACCCATGCTGACAATCGGGAAACCCGAGATCAGCGCCGAGTTGAGCTGCTGGAACTGGTTCAACTGCCGAGGTCGGGCGCGGTCGGAGAGTGTAATCAGCGTCGACAATGGCAGCAGCTCACCCTTGTTATTTTTCACGTAGTAATTGTTCAACCAATCGGGATTGTCACGGTAGGCGCGTTCGACCTGGGCTATCACCTTATAACTGCGCCCGTCCAGGGTGAACCGGTTGATCTCCGCCTCCGCCAGCAACGTCGCCAGGGTGCCGCCAAGGTCCTGCATCGACACGCCCATCTGCGCCGCCTTGGCGCGGTCGATGTCGACCACGATTTCAGGTTTGTCGAACGCCAGGTCGATGTCGACAAACGCGAACTTGCCCGACTCCATCGCGCGCTTTTTCACCCGGTTGGCCACCTCCAGCAACGACTCGTAATCGTTGGCAGTGTTGATCACAAAGCCGAACGGCAAGCCTTCGCCCGTGCCCGGCAGGGACGGCAGGTTGAAGCCGAACACTTGCAGGCCGGGAATCTGCTCCAGGCGGTGCTGCACCTCGGGGAGGATTTGCATCTGGGTGCGGCTGCGCTCGTTCCATGGCTTGAGCAGAAAACCGCCGATGCCCGATTGCACGCCGTTGAAGCCGTTGATCTGGAACGACGAGTAGTACTCCGGGAACTCCTTGAAGATTTTTACGAACTCGTCGGTGTAGGTGTTGAGGTAGTCCAGGTTGGCCGGTTGCGGCGCGCTGGCCATCATGAAAATGATGCCCTGGTCTTCATCCGGGGCCAGTTGCGACTGGGTGAACTTGAGGAACACCGGGATCAGGCCCAGCACGATCAACGCAAACACGATCACCACCGGGCGCGTGTTCAGGGTGCCGTGCAGCAGGCTTTGGTAGCGACGCTTGAGGCCGTCGAAAATGCGGTCGAGGCGATGGGCGAGGCCGGATGGGTTTTCGTCATGGCGCAACAACAGCGCGCACATCATCGGCGACAAGGTCAGGGCAATGATGCCGGAGATGATCACCGCGCCGGCCAATGTCAGCGCGAACTCCTTGAACAGCGCCCCGGTGAGTCCTTCAAGAAAACCGATGGGCGCATACACCGCCGCCAGGGTGATGGTCATCGACACCACCGGCAGGGCAATTTCCCGCGCACCTTCGAGCGCCGCATCCAGGGGCGTCTTGCCTTCCTCGATATGCCGGTGGATGTTTTCCACCACCACGATCGCATCGTCCACCACCAGGCCGATGGCCAAGACCATCGCCAGCAGCGTCAGCAGGTTGATCGAGTAGCCCATCAACTGCATGAAAAACAGCACGCCGATCATCGACAACGGGATGGTGATCACCGGAATCACCACCGAGCGCAGGGCGCCGAGGAACAGAAACACCACCACGATCACGATCAGCACCGCTTCGAACAGGGTCTTGACCACCTCGTTGATGGACGCCTGGATAAACAGCGTGGCGTCGTAGGCAATTTCTGCCTTGAGGTTGGGCGGCAGCTGGGATTCCAACTGCGGCATGATCTTGCGCACTTCCTTGATCACCTCCAGCGGGTTGGCGCTGGGCGTCGCCTTGATGCCGATGTACACCGACGGCGTGCCGCCGAACGAGCTGATGGCGTTGTAGTTTTCCGCGCCCATTTCCACCCGTGCCACATCCCGCAGCAGTACGCGGCTGTCGCCGTCGGCCTTGACAGTAATGGCGCCAAACGCTTCGGCGGACTTGAGGTCGGTGTTGGCGTTGATGCTGGTGACCACGAACTCGCCCTTTACCTCGCCAGCGGCGGAGAGAAAGTTGTAGTGGCGCACCGCATCGGTGATGTCGCTGGCGCTGAGGCCGAAACCGGCGAGTTTCACCGGGTCGAGCCAGATGCGCATGGCGAACACCTGGTTGCCGAGGATCTCCGCTTCGGCCATGCCCGGCAGGGTCGCGAGCTTGGGCTGGATCACCCGCGACAGGTAGTCGGTGATCTGCGGGTTGCTCAATTGCTCGCTGGAGAAACTGATGTACATCAGCGCCGAGGCGTCAGCGGCCTCTTTGCTCAGCACCGGGTCTTCGGCGTCCTGGGGCAGCTTGTTCTTTACCTCGTTGGCCTTGGCCAGCAGCTCGGTGAACAAGCGGTCGCTGTTGGAGCCGATGCGCGCGTAGATCGAGATCACCGAGAAATTCTGCCGACTGACCGAGGTCATGTAGTCGATGCCCTCGGCGCTCGCCAGGCTTTGCTGCAACGGTTGGGTGATGTAGCCCTGGATCGTTTCGGCGTTGGCACCGGGGTAGGCGGTGGTCACCGTGATCAGGGCGTTTTCCATGCTCGGGTATTGGCGCAGCGGCAACTTGCTGTAGGCCTGCATGCCCAGTAATACGATCAGCAGGCTGACCACCATGGCCAGCACCGGACGGCGGATAAAGGCGTCTGTGAACTTCATGGCTCAGTGCCCTGCCGGCAGGTTTTTGTCCGGGCTGATGGCGATGGGCGTGCCATTGTCCAGCTTGAGCTGGCCGGCGCTGACCACCTGCTCGCCGGCTTTGAGGCCCTTGCTCACCAACACCAGGCCAGCGCGGCGCTCACCGGTCTCGACAAAGCGCCGCTCGGCGATCAGCACGGGCTGGCCGTTGGCGTCTTTTTCCGGCGTGCCGTCTTCGGCCTTTTTCTCGGCCACGGCGTACACCGAATTGCCGTAGAGGGTGTAGGTGATCGCGCCCTCCGGCACCACGACTTGCGCGGTCGGATCTGGCAGCAACACGTCCAGGCTGGTGAACATACCGGGCAGCAACTTGCCGTCCGGGTTGGCCAGGGTGGCGCGCACCAGCACGTTGCGCGTGGTGTTTTCCACCTTGGGGTTGATCGCGCTGATATTGCCGGGGAACTGCTGGCCTGGCCAGGCCGAGACTTGCACCTGCACGGCCTGGCCGAGGGCGATTTTGGGCACCGATTGTTCGGGGACGTAGAAGTCGACGTAGAGGCTGCTGAGGTCCTGCAAGGTGGCGATCACCGTGCCGCTGGCCAGGTAGTCGCCGACGTCCACCTGGCGAATGCCGATGGTGCCGCTGAACGGCGCGACGATGTGTTTCTTCGCCAGTGACGCCTTGAGCTGATTGACCGTGGCCTTGTTCTTTTGCAGTTGTGCAGAGAGGCGATCGAACTCGCCCTTGGAGATTGCCTGGCTGCCCACCAGTTGGCTGCCGCGTCCGTAATCGAGCTGTGCCAGGCCCAGGTCGGCCTGGGCGGTTTCCAGCAGCGCGCTTTCCACCGCGCTGTCGAGTTGCACCAGGGGCTGCCCGGCCTTGACCTTCTGCCCGGATTCGAACTGGATGTCCTTGACCGTACCGGCCACCTCCAGGCTGAGGTTGACCCCTTGCAAGGCCTTGAGCGTGCCCACCGACGGCAGGCGTTGCTGCCATGGCTGCTCGGTCGCGGTGGCAACGGCCACGCTTACGGCGGGCTTGGGCTTGGCAAAGACCTGGATCTGCTGGTAGATGGAAAAGGCTTTATAGCCCCCCAGCAGCAGGACAATGAACAGCACGACAGCAAACATGATCAGCATGCGACGGCGCAGCATATTCCGATTCCTTGGAAAAACTGGGACAGACGAAGACAGACAAGTCCGGAACATTACTCCAGGTATTGAGGGGTTTCCAGCCGGTAAACCTGACAGGTAATGGGGCCAGTGCTGGCCCCTTCCAGGCTGCGCGGGTCAGACCAGATGCAGATGGTTATCCCAGAGCCCTGCCGGCAATTCCAAGGGTTTTGCGACCAATTGCGTCTGGCGGCAATCGTAGAAGCGGCAACGTCCCTGGCCGGAGGTGACGACAAAGCCGTCGGCCACCGCACCCACGCCGGCACAGTCCGGCAACGGCCCGTCCAGGCGCAGTGCACCGCTGTCCATGTCCCAGATAAAGAAGCGATTGCCACGCGGTGCGGTCAGCGCCACCAGGCGCAATTCACTGTGCACGGCAACGCTGGCGGTGTAGTGCCCCATGGCCTGCAACTGCTCGTCGGCCACCGGGAACGCCACGAACGGCTGTCCCGGCCGCTTGATCGCGAGCAGCTCGGAACGCTCCTGGGATGGCCCCATGAACTGCTGGCCGGTGAGGATGGTGCCGTCGCTGGCGATCCCCATGTGGCGCACGCTGTTCATCTGCTGGCCGAGGGTTTCCTTGCTGATCAGCGTGCCGTCGCGCTGCATCAGCACCAGGCTGGGCTCCATGGCGTTGAGGTTCATTTCCACACGGCTTTCGGCTTCGGTGCGGATGCCACCGTTGGCCACCACCAGGGTTTCACCGTCGGGCATCCACGACACCTGGTGCGGGCCGATGCCGTGGGTGGATATCTCGCCGCTGTGCACCAGGCGCTCGCCTTCGAATTTGTACACACCGAGCAAGCCACGGCCGGGGTCGGACGTGTCGTTCTCGGTGGCATACAGCCAGTCGCCGCTCTTGTGGATCACCGCGTGGCCATAGAAGTGACGATTGGCATGGGAGGTGATGGTCTGCAGCAGCGTGCCATCGCGCAAATCGATCAGGTAACTCTCGGTGCCCGGGCGACGGGCGACGAACAGTGCAATCGGCAGTGTCGGGTGGTTGATGATGTCGTGGCAGCGCTGGCCGACCTGGGTGGCAAACACCTGCTTGCCGTCCAGGCGAAATCCTACGGCGTAGTGCTTGCCGTCGCCATCATCCCGCGCTGACAAGAGCAGCGGGCCCTTGTCCTTGCTTTTGAACAGCGTCCAGCCCCCTAGCGTGAGAGCACTGAGCAGCACACTGCCAATGGCCAAAGCCTGTCGCCTGAGCATCATCAGTCACCGTCGTTGGCGTTAAAGCCCAGTTGGATACCCAACGCCTTGGCCAGATCCCCCTCGTGCAGGCGGTGCACGACGTTGAGGCTGTCATAGAGGTCGTTGAGCTGCTGGCGCCCGGCGTCATCGCCCAACAGCTCGTTGAGGCTGCGCTGGTTGCTGGCGAACAGTTTCAGGGACGCGGCGTAGGCGGCGTCGATCTTGTCGGCCAATGGCTTCTGGTCGGACGGCAGCAGGCCACGCAGGCCTTTATTGTCGACGCCGACCCAGACGGTCTGGGCCGCCGCGAGGCTGGCTTCGAGGCTTTGCAGGGACGACTGGCTGCGCCACGCATCGGCCTGGAACGGCTGCGGGATGCCCTTGGTCTGGCGGCCCATCGGCGTGCCGAGTTTCTTCTTCAGGGTGTCGAGTGCGGTCACTTGGACGCGCAGCAGGTCGGCGATGGCTTCGTGGGAATCAGCGTAACGCTGGTTCGGAAACTTGCTCATCTGCGCGAGCATGCCGTCGGTGCTGTTCCAGCTCGCCAGGATCTCCTCGGCGAGGGCTTTCTGGCGCTCGCCGATGGCCACCAGCAGCGGGCAGTAACGGGCCTTTTGCGCTTCGTCGGCGAGGTCGGTCTTGGCGTCATAGAGGATGTATTCGTAGGCCGACAGGCCTTGCACCACCACGCTGGACTTGGCCAGGGCGGCGCCGTCGATCTGCGGCTGGGCGGTCACGAGTTGTTCAACCTGACGGCCGACCAGGTTCTTTTTGTCTGGCCAGAACTGCACCTGCCACGAACGGTTGCCCTCGGCCAGCGGGCCGATCAGCAGCGGTTGCAACTCGGCCCAGGCTTTTTGCGCGTGGAGGAAATCGGCGCGGGCGGTGTCCAGGCTCTCTTTGCCCTGGCAGTAGGCGAGGGCGCTGACGGCCAACTGGCGGTCGGCTTCGACCCAACGGCTGTAGGTCGGCAGGATCACTTGCTTGGCGATGGCCGCCGAGGTCACGGCTTGCGGGTCTTGCGGCGAGCAGGCGCCCAGGGCGAGGGCGGCCAGGCTGGTGAACAACAACTTGGGACGGAACATGTCGAGCTCCCTTCTGTAATTGGGGCGAAGCTTATAAAGAATTCAGGAACGCCAGCAACGCAGCGCGCTGCTCGGCATTAAAGGACAACACATGCTGCTGCGCCGCTTGTGCTTCACCGCCGTGCCACAGCACGGCTTCCAGCAGGTTGCGGGCGCGGCCGTCATGCAAGAACTGGGTATGGCCACTCACGGTCTGCGTGAGGCCGATGCCCCACAACGGCGCGGTGCGCCAGTCGCGGCCACCGGCTTTGAATTCGCTGCGGTTGTCGGCAAGGCCTTCGCCCATGTCGTGCAGTAGCAGGTCGCTGTAGGGGCGGATCACCTGGTTGGCCAGTTCAGGTTCGGCGGCATTGGCGGCCGTGGTGAACACGGGTTTGTGGCAACCCTGGCAACCGGCGCTGTAGAACAGGTTCTTGCCGGCGAGCACTTGCGGCGTGTCGACGTCGCGACGCACCGGCACGGCGAGGTTGCGGGTGTAGAACAGCACCAGGCGCAGGATGTTGTCGCTGACTTCCGGCTCGCCATCCGGGCCATCGCCGTTGGGCGCCTGTTTGCAGGCCACTTGGGCATCGGTGCAGTCATCAAAGGGTCTCAGGGACGTGGTGAGGCCCATATCACCAGAAAACGCGTGAACATTTTGTTGATTGAGGTTCGGTTGCCCGGCTTTCCAGCCAAAACGCCCGAGCACGGTTTTTTGTTGCGCGTCATCCCAGACCTGATTGGCACGGCCGACGATGGTGTCTGCGTCGGCGGTGTCCGCGCTGGTGTTGCGCAGGATGTCGGCGTCGCTGATGGCTTCGAGCAGGCCCAGGCCGATCATCGGCGGGGCGATACGCGCGGAAAAACGTGTGTCCGGGTGCATCGGGCCGTAGCCGAGCTGGGTGATCTGCAGGTTTGGCTTGCGCAACTCGACCACCGTGCCGTCGTTGAACGTCACGTTGACCGGCGTGTAGTCGACTCGCACCTTGCCTTCCGGCACGACGCCGGGCACTGCCATGTCCTGCAATTGGCCGCCGTAGACGGGCTCGGGCACCACGCCGGCTTGCTCGATCAGCTTGGCGTAGGCTGGCGCATCGGGGATCGACAGGCGCACCAGCATCGACACCGCGTTGGCCGCGTCGGGCAACGGCGGATGGCCGCGACCGTCCTTGATATGGCAGTTCTGGCAGGCATTGGTGTTGAACAGCGGGCCCAGGCCATCACGCGCGGTGGTGGTGGACGGCGCGATTACCCAGGGGCTGCGAAAGAAGCTGTTGCCGACGCTGAAATCCAGGCGACGTGTAGGCGACAGGTTGGCCGAGGGTAGGGAAAACGCGTTCTGGTCGCGCTTGTTCACGGTCGCAGCGCCGCCCGCCCGTGATTCACCCGGCTCGGCCTTGGTAAACCTGGGCGCGTCGTCGCAGGCGGTCAGGCTCAAGGCCAACCAAGCAGCGGACACGGGAAAAAGCCAACGGGACATCGAATTTCCTGAACGGCGGGCAAAAATAAGGTCGCAAAGTCTAACAGGGCAGGGCCGAATGAATAAGAGCAATTATCGTTTGGTGGGTGGTGCCGCATTCCCGCTAGAATGACCGCACATTTTTTTCTGGAGGTGGCCAATGCAGGCTCTCGACGCTTTGCTCAACCGTGTTTCCGTGCCGCGATTGTTGGAACCTGCGCCGACCCAGGAGCAGCGCGACGTGTTGTTCGCCGCCGCCATGCGCGCGCCGGACCACGGCCAGTTGCGCCCTTGGCGGTTCCTCACCGTCGAAGGCGCCGCTCGCGAGCAGATGGGCACGTTGCTGGCCGAAGCGGCACGCCTGCAAGACGCCGACGCCCCGCAAGCACTGATCGACAAGGCCCAGAACGGCCCGCTGCGTGCGCCGTTGGTGGTGGTGGTGATTGCGCGTTTGCAGGAGCACTTCAAGGTGCCCAAGTCTGAACAACTGCTGGCGGCGGCCTGCGCGGCCCATGGCATTTTGCTGGCGGCGTACGCCCAGGGGATTGGCGCGGTGTGGCGCACCGGCGAATTGTCCTACTCGGCGCATGTGGCCAAAGGCTTGGGGCTGACGGCGGATGAGGAAGTGATTGGCTTCCTGTACCTGGGTACGCCGCAGAATCCGCCGCGTACGGCGGCGAAGGAAGATGTGGCGGCGTTTGTCCAAGCCTGGCCCGGTCATTAAGACCAACGTGATCTAAATGTGGGAGCGGGCTTGTGTGGGAGCGGGCTTGCTCGCGAAGGCGGTGGATCAGTCAGAGATGAATTGACTGACACGCCGCCTTCGCGAGCAAGCCCGCTCCCACAAAAGCCCCGCACCCACAGGGGGGGCCATTGTTCTTGGGGTTGGGGACTAAACCCTGAACTGATCCATCAATTTCATCTGCTGGCTGGCCAATGCATTCAGTTGGCTGCTGATCGCCGCCGACTCGGTGGCCTGGCCGGTGAGTGTCTCGGTCACCGTACGGATCGCCGAGACGTTGCGGTTGACCTCTTCGGCCACCGCGCTCTGTTGCTCGGCGGCGCTGGCGATTTGCAGGTTCATGTCGCTGATCACCGTCACCGCATCACTGATCTTGCCCAGCGCCTGCACCGCCTGATGGATTTGCCCGGCATTGCTCTGGGCCTGGTTCTGGCTCGAGTGCATGGTTGCCACCACGCCACGTGTGCCGCTCTGGATACGTTCGATCACCAGGCGGATTTCCTCCACCGAGTCCTGGGTGCGCTTGGCCAGGTTGCGCACTTCGTCGGCCACCACCGCAAAACCACGCCCGCTTTCGCCGGCGCGTGCCGCTTCAATCGCCGCGTTGAGCGCCAGCAGGTTGGTCTGTTCGGCAATGCTGCGGATCACTTCCAGCACTGAACCAATCTGCTCGCTGTTGAGCGCCAGGGCTTCAACTTCACCCACGGCCTTGCTGACCTCTTCGGCCAGGGTGGTGATGTCGCGGGTGCTCTGCTCGATGATCGACAGGCCTTCCCGCGCCGACTGGTCCGCACCGCGTGCCGCGCTGGCGGCATTGGAGGCGCTGTTGGCGACGTCATGGGCGGTGGCGCTCATTTCATTCGAGGCGGTGGCTACCTGGTCGATTTCGCGGAACTGCACCTGCATGCCTTCGCTGGTCTGGCGCGCGATGGCCGAGGATTGGTCGGCCGTACCGCGTGCCTCGGTGATGCTTTGCTTGATCTGCGCGATGGTCGGTTGCAGCTTGTCGAGGAAGCGGTTGAACCAGTTCGCCAACTCGCCCAATTCGTCTTTTTTGCTATAGGTCAGGCGTTGGGTGAGGTCGCCGTCGCCGCTGGCGATGTCCTTGAGCATGGCGGCCACGCTGTTGATCGGGCGGGTCACGCCGGTGGCGGTCAGCCAGATCAGCAGCAAGCCCAGCAGGCCAGCGGCGGCGGCCACCAGCAGGGCCTTGAGCGTACCGGCTGCCTGGGCGTTGTCGAGTACCCCCTGCAACTTGACGCTATCGGCGAGCATCACCGCTTTTGGCAGCTTGATCACCACGCCCCAGGCTTTGGCGTCGGCAACCGGCTTGACCGGGTACACGGCGCGGATGGTGTCAGCCTGTTCGCGGATCATGGGTTTATCACTGGCCAGCAACTGCACGATTTCCTTGCCCTCGGCGCCGAGGGTGTCGACCAGGTTCTTGCCGACCTTGGCCGGCTCGCCGCTGTAGGCGGCAATCAGGCCGGTGCTGGAGAGAATCTCCAGGTGCGCTGCGCCGTTGAACAGGTCCTTCTGCGCGGCGTCGGCGGTTGCTTGCAGGGCGGTGAGGGCGATGTCGACACCGATGACGCCGATGAGTTTGCCCTCCACGATCAGCGGCGAGGCGATGGTGGTCATGAGTACCTTTTTGCCGGCCACCGTATCCTCATACGGGTCCAGCAAGCAGGTATTGCGGGTGTCCCGTGGGCAGGTGTACCAGATGTTGTAGGGCGTACCGTTGAGGGTGAGGGTGGTCTTGTTCAGGTCTTCTTCGACCATGATGGTGTTCAAGCCTTCACCGCCGGCACGGCTCCAATAGCTGGAGAAGCGTCCTTTTTCGTTGGAGACACGCGCCTTGTCATCGACGAATTCGCTGTCTTTGCCGTCGAGGCCGTTGGGTTCGAATGACAGCCAGAAACCCAGCACTTTGCTGTTGCGATCGAAGGTGGTTTTCAGGCTCTGGTTGATTTCTTCGCGCAGTGCGCCGGCTTCCAGGCCACGCTTGCTGGCCATGCTGCGCAAATCCTTGATTTGGTCGGCCAGCGCGGTCAGCGCCATCAGGCTGTCGCCGAAGGTTCTTTGCAACTGCACCGCTTGCTCGGCGGCCCTGGCTTGCAGCAGTTGTTCCACGCTGGCGGTGAGCATGCGCGAGCTTGAATCGCTGACCAACAGATCATTCTGGTTGGTGTTGTAGATATTGATGCTGACGACCAGCGCTATCACCCCCAACAGGCAAAGGCCGGACAGCAGCACGATTTTCAGGCGGATGGAGAGGGTGTTGAACATAGGCTCACTCGCGAGTGGAGTTGTTGGAAGGCACGCAGTGCAGGCCAAATCCCTTCAGCGCTATGTCTGAAACATCGGCGTAACAAATTTAATCATGAGCAGCAGGCGATGAGCGGTAGGCAAACGCCTACAGCCTGCGTTACGCAGGCTGTGCGAGTCGTTCGGGGCGTGACCAGATCCACAGGTTGCCCAGGCTCATTCCGGCAATCGCCAGGTAGATCGGCCAGCCGTGATCGAGTATCACCAGCATCAGGCCGGCGCACAGCAGCATGCTCACGGTGGCGCTGACCTTGGCGCGCCGGGCGATGATCTTGCCGTTGCGCCAATTGAACAGGATCGGCCCGAACAGGCGGTGGTTCTCCAGCCAGGCGCTGAGGCGTGGCGAGCTTTTGGTGGCGGCCCAGGCGGCCAGCAGGATGAATTCGGTGGTGGGCAAACCCGGCACGACAATCGCGATCAACCCAATGCCCAGGCTGACGTAGGCCAGCAGGCCGAAGAGGAGCCGGGCGATTTTCGAGGTGGATTGGGTTTTGCCGGTCATGGGGGGGTCACAGGGATTCAATATGAAATGAGACCAGAATGTGGGGGCGGGCTTGTGTGGGAGCGGGCTTGCTCGCGAAGGCGGTGTGCCAGTCGACATCTTTATCAACTGACAGACTGTATTCGCGAGCAAGCCCGCTCCCACACAAGCCCGCTCTCACATTTTTGATTGCATCCCAACCAAGGGTCAGGCCAGTTCAGGGGCGCTAGCGTACGCCTGTTCCAGCAATACGGTGAAGCGTACAAACGCATCCACAGCACCTTTTTCCACCGCGGCTTCTTCTTCAGCACTGAACTGCAGCGCGTCGAGGGTGCGGGTGAAGCGCTTCCAGCCTTCGGCGCGACCACCGGCGGGCTCGCCCAGGTGACGGGCACCGAAGGTTTCGCTCAGGCCCAGGCCTACCGCGCGCTTGATCAGGAACGCGGCGCCCAGCTTGGAGCCTTCGGACACGAACAGCCAGCCCAGGGCTTCGGCCTTGCTCGGGTTGCTCACCGCACCGGCCACGGGTGCGGGCACTTCCGTGTCGAGGTCGGCCAGGTCCAGCTTGGCGGCGTCGGCACGGCAGCGCTCGGCCAGGTCCGGGATGAGCTTGATCAGTTCGGCATCGGTGTACAGGGCCACCAGTTCCGACTGGAACAGGTACTGCGCGACCACGAAACGGGCGAAGTTGGCCTGGGTTTCGAACGGAGCGTGGGCTTTGACGAGGGCATCAAGCTGGGCGTGTGGCGCGTGGGTGATCTGGTTCAGGCGCTGGGAGCGCAGGTGTGGGCGTTCTGCGGTAGCTGTAGCGGTCATGGAAAAGTCCTTGAGAAGGGGAGCGCCTTGTTGCTCTTAAAGAGAGCCGTTATCAAATAGACGAACAGGAAGACGCGGCACAGTAAAAAAACCTCACCCCGTCGATGAAATTTCGACGAGGTGAGGCGGGTGCTATCAGATGTCCCAGATCAGGTTGATCGCAAAGTTGCGGCCAGGCTGGGTCAGGCGGTCGATGTTGGCGGGCGCGGTCACGCCGGCTTCGCCGATGCTGTCGAAGCTGCGCACGTCATCCCAGTTCCAGTATTTCTTGTCGGTCACGTTGTACAGGCCACCATTGATGGTCACGTCGTTTGTGACTTTGTAGAAACCGGTCAGGTCGACGATGCCAAAGCCTGGGGTCTTGAACGGGGCCTTGGTGGTGTCGCCATCGGGTGAGAAGAAGGTCGCGCTGTCGACACGGTTCTGTTTCTTGACCAGGGTCCAGCTGACCAGCGCACCGTAGTTCTGTTGCTCGTAGCCCAGGCCGAACACGCCCTTGAGCGGGTTGACGCTATTGATCGGCTCGCCGGTGTCTTCGTTGCGGCCGTAGGCATAGGCCACCGAACCCAGGGAGTACAGGCCCTGCGGCGCGCCGAAGGCGTCGAGGTTCAGGCGCCCCTTGGCTTCCACGCCCTTGATGGTGGCGCGCTTGATGTTGCTGGCCTTGAAGGCGGTGCCGGTGGGGGACAGCAACGCGGCGTCTTCGTTGATGAAGTCGCGGTACTTGTTATAGAACACCGCCACGTCGAAGTTGCCCGATTCGAAATTGCCACGCAGGCCGGTTTCGAAGCTCTTGCTGCTTTCCGGCTTGAGGTCCGAGTTCGGTTCGACCACGTAGCCTTGCTGGATATTCTCGAAGCGCCCGTACAGGGCCTTGGCCGACGGGGTGCGGAAGCCTTCGGCGTACTGGCCGAACCAGGTGTAGTTATCGGTCAGGGCGTAGGTCAGGCCGAATTTGGGCGATACGCGGTGCCAGGTCTTGTCGCTGTCGTCGTGGGCGTAGATGCGGTTCGGGTCGGTGGCGTTGAGGAAATCCTCGGTCAGCTTGGGCTTGAGCTGGGTGTAGTCATAACGCACGCTCGGCAGGAAGGTCCAGTCGCCCCAGCTGATCTGGTCCTGGGCGAACAGCGCGTAGGTGTTGATGGTCGGGTCCGGGAAGTCGCTGGCCGGCGTGACTTTGTCCGAGGCGAAGCTGCTGGGGCCACCGACGGTCGCGCAGTAGGTGCTGACGGTCAGGCAGGTGGCGCTGCCGGTACGCGAGCCGGTGACTTTGGCCTGTTTGAGGGTGGTGCCGTAGGTCACCACGTGGTCGGTGTCACCGATGGCGAAGGCTTTGTCCAGCTGGGCGTCGAAGATCCATTGTTTTTCCTGGTAGAGCGTCTCGCGCTCACGCAGCAGGTTGCGCGCACCCGACACGTAGTGTTCGGCGGTGCTCTGGTCGGTCTTGGCGATCTGGTAGTTGAGGCTGGTCTTGATGTGATCGGCAAACGGCGCGTCGAGGGCGAAGGTGTTTTCCAGGCCGAAGCGTTCACGGCTGATGGTGTCGTTGCCCGAGCGTGCGCGGTACAGGTTGCTGTTGAAGCCGGTGTTGAACGGGCCGCCTACCGCACTTTTCTGGTTTGTATCGCGGTCGTCCTTGTACTTCTCGTAGGTCAGCACCAGGCGGTTTTCGTCGCCGTAGTTCCAGCCCAGCTTGGCCAGGACGTTGGTGGTGCGCGCGTCTTCCGGGTTGGCGCCGGTGCGGGCCAGGCCGGTGGCATTGTTGCCGTCGTAGGATTCGGTCTCGTGGCCGTTGCGCTGGCTCAGGTGCAGCAACCCGTCGAAGTCCTGCACGCGGCCGGCGACGGTGCCGGAGGTCAGCCAGCTCTCGTCGGCGGAACTGTAGCCGGTCTTGAGGCGGGCGCCGACGTCCTGGCCGGGCTTGATGATGTCGTCCGGGTCGAGGGTGAAGTAGCTCACTGCGCCGCCGATGGCGCTGCTGCCGTACAGGGCTGACGCCGGGCCGCGCAGGATCTCGACGCGCTTGACGATTTCCGGGTCGACGTAGTTGCGACGGGTTTGCGCGTAGGGGCCGTTGGAGAAGTGATCGGGCACTTCAACGCCGTCGACCTGGGTGAGGATGCGGTCGCCGTCGATGCCACGGATGTTGAAGCCGGCATTGCCGGAGCGGGTACCTGCGCCGCCGACGGAGACGCCGGGCTCGTAGCGCACCAGGTCGCGGCTGTTGCCGACGTTGAGGCGGTCCAGCTCCTGGCGATCATGCACGCTGACGGTGCTGGGTACGCTGTTCACATCCTGTTCGTGGCGGGTGGCGCTGATGGTCACTTGTTGCAGGTTGAGGGTACTGCCGGCGGCGCGCTTTTCCAGGACGATATTGTTGTTGCCCAGTTTGCGGTAGCTCAGGTTGGTCCCCACCAACAGCTGGTCCAGGGCCTTTTCCGCTGACAGCGGGCCGCGTACGCCGGGGGACGAGACACCCTGGCCCAGTTCCGCCGGCAGGCCGACTTGCCAGCCGGTGACGCCGGTGAAGGCATTCAGCGCCGAGACCAGCGGTTGCTGGGCGATGCTGAAGTTGTAGTTGCCGTGGCTGCGTGGCGCCGGTTCGGCGGCGCTGGCGCTCATCACCGGCGCGCCGGCCAGCAGAATGGCGGCGGTCAGCAAGGACAAGACGGGCGAAGAAGACCGGCGATTGAAACGAGAGGACATCGAGAGCGCTCCGGAGTACGAATCTTATAGTTGCGAACCGAACCAAATAGGAATCAGTTGCATTGGCTAAGACGAGACGTACCGTCGCGGGCTATCGAGTAAAAATAATTCTCATTTAGTTCAGGATCACCAGCGCGGGGTATTCCGAGAGCTTGGCCGAAGTGATGTGTGCCAGGGAGCGCACCACATCCAAGGGCTGGTCGAGGCGGTAGTTGCCGGTCACGGCGACGCTGGCGAGCTGCTCGTTGTTATTGACGATCCAGCCGGGGTAGTAGCGGCGCAGCTCGGCGAGCACTTCGCCCATCGGGCAGTTTTCAAAGATCAGCCGGCCCTCGACCCACGCCAGGTCCTTGTCTGCATCCAGCTTGGCCGGTGGACCGAAGCCCTTGGGGCCGATGCGGATGCTCTGCCCGGCGCTCAGGCGCACACGGGCGTCGTCGACGGTGTTGCTCAGGTCCACGTCGCCGCGTTGTACTTGCACCTGGGCCTCGCCGTTGAGGTAGCGCACGGCGAAGGCCGTGTCGCGCACGCTGGCGCGCACCGGGCCGGCGTCGATCTCCAGGGGCAGGCCACGGTTGGGCGCGATCTCGAAAAACGCTTCGCCCTGATACAGGCGGGCAACGCGTTGGTGGTCCTTGATGCTGCTGGAAAACGCCGAGTTGGTGTTCAGCAGCACTTTCGCGCCGTCGTCGAGTTGCAGGCGCTGGCGTTCGCCGACCACGGTCAGGTGGTCGGCTTGCAGGCGCACCGGCAGATTGCTGAAGCTGAACAGGCCGATCAGCAGCACGGCGGCGGTGGCCAGGGGTTTCCAATGCGGTTTGAGCCGGCGCCAGGCACTCGGCTTGCGCGGCGCGGCGAGGGCGACGGCAGCGCTGTGCACCGGCGCGCCCCCCCAGGCGGCCTGGGCCTTGGCGAAGGCGTGGACGTGGGCCGGATCGCTGGCCAGCCAGGCCTGGAACTCGGCCTGCTGCCCAGGCTGCGGGCACTGCAAGGTGATCAGCCAGTCGAGGGCCTGGTCCATAGCCGTGTCTTGCAACACCTCATGAGCCAGCTCATGGGGGCGCAGTTTATTCGGGTCCGTCACGGTGTTCCTCGGGTCTTCGCCACGTTTTATTGATCTTTCCTACAGCTGAATCGGGTGAAGCTTAAGGCCGATCCAGCCTTTCGGCCACACCTACACAGATGGCCATGATCAACTTCAGTTCCTTTTGCACGGTGCTCAAGGACACGTCCAACTGATCGGCAATCTCCTGGTAGCTGCAACCGTGCAGGCGGCTGAGGATGAAGATCTGCTGCTGGCGGGTGCTCAACTGGCCGAGGCTGACGCTCAGGTGTTCCAGCAGTTGCTCGGCCTGGGTCGCGTCTTCGGGCGTACTGATGGGGGCGGCGACGCTTTGCAGGACATCCAGCGGGACATCTTCCTGCAACGTACGGGCCTGGATCCTGCGTGAGCGCAGATGGTCCAGCGCCAGATTGCGCGCGGTTTGATAGACGAAGGGTTCGAGGTGGTCGATCGGCCGCTCGCTGAGGGCGCGGGTGACACGCAGGTAGGTTTCCTGCAAGAGGTCCTCGGCGGTGCTGTGGTTATTCACCATCCGCTGCAAGGTGCGTAGCAGAATCACCCGTTGGGTGAGAAAGACTTGGTTGAAGCGAGATTGGCTCACAGGGGTACCAGACCGATTTGCAGTTAATGATAATGCTTATCATCAACTTAAATGGCAAGTAGCACTTTCTGCGGGTTTGCGCCGAAGCAAGGAGGTTGCACACAACCCATGTGGGAGCGGGCTTGCTCGCGAATACAATCTGTCAGTTGATAAAGATGTCGACTGACCCACCGCCTTCGCGAGCAAGCCCGCTCCCACACAAGCCCCACACAAGCCAACTCCCGTGGGGATTTCTACTGGGCCGTTATTCGGCGTTGCACAGCGCCAGGCAGTTATCCAGCATACGGTTGGAGAACCCCCACTCGTTGTCATACCAGGCCAGCACTTTCAGCAATTTGCCAGTGGACTTGGTGTGATTGGCATCGAAAATCGACGACAACGGGTTGTGGTTGAAGTCGCTCGAAACCAGCGGCAGGGTGTTGTAACCGAGGATTTTCGAGTGCTGGCTGGCTTCCTTGAGCAGCGCGTTGACTTCTTCGGCCGTGGCTTCCTTCTTCAACTGCACGGTGAGGTCGACCAGCGACACGTTGATCACCGGCACACGCACGGCCATGCCGGTCAGCTTGCCTGCCAGTTCCGGCAGCACCAGGCCGACGGCTTCGGCGGCGCCGGTCTTGCTCGGGATCATGTTCTGGGTGGCCGACCGCGCGCGGTACGGGTCGGTGTGGTAGACGTCGGTCAGGTTCTGGTCGTTGGTGTAGGCATGAATGGTGGTCATCAGGCCGCTTTCGATGCCCAGTTCGCGGTGCAATACCTGGGCAACTGGCGCCAGGCAGTTGGTGGTGCACGAGGCGTTGGAGATGATCTGGTGGGATTGGCGCAGAATGTCGTGGTTCACCCCGTAGACGACGGTGGCGTCCGCGCCCTTGGCCGGTGCGGAAATGATCACCTTGCGTGCGCCGGCGGTAATATGGGCGGCAGCCTTGGCGCGGTCGGTGAACAGGCCGGTGCATTCGAACACCACGTCGATATTCAGCGCGGCCCACGGCAGTTCGGCCGGGTTGCGAATGGCACTGACAGCGATCCGGTCACCATTGACGGTCAGGCTTTCCTGATCGTGGGCGACCTCTGCTTCGAAAGTGCCATGTACGGTGTCGAATTTGAGCAGGTGGGCGTTGATCGAACTGTCGCCCAGATCGTTGATGGCGACGATCTGCAAATCCTGGCGGTAGCCTTGGGTATACAGTGCGCGCAGGACATTACGGCCGATACGGCCAAAACCATTGATTGCGATACGAAGAGTCATTGGAAAGTGCCTGTCGTCGATTTGTTGTAAGAATTACAAGATTATTCGCATAAAAATAGAAAACAAGCCTTTTTAGTGGCAATATTTTGTTCAATCTACAACGAGTGACCTGAATCAACTGGTCCGATGATTCAAACGACACCCTGCCATCCCATGGTTAGCGGGCGTTTGATCAGCATAGACACTCAGGTCGCCACATCCGTTAGCCTGGAGTTCTACACATGCATCCCCGCGTTCTTGAGGTCACCGAACGGCTTATCGCCCGTAGCCGCGCCACCCGCGAGGCTTACCTTGCGCTCATTCGCGGCGCAGCCAGCGACGGTCCGATGCGCGGCAAGCTGCAATGCGCCAACTTCGCCCACGGCGTGGCCGGTTGCGGCACTGAAGATAAAAATAGTCTGCGCATGATGAATGCCGCCAACGTGGCAATTGTTTCGTCATATAACGACATGCTCTCGGCGCACCAGCCGTACGAACATTTCCCTGAACAGATCAAGAAAGCCCTGCGCGAAGTGGGCTCGGTCGGCCAGTTCGCCGGCGGCACCCCCGCCATGTGCGACGGCGTGACCCAGGGCGAGCCCGGCATGGAGCTGAGCCTGCTCAGCCGCGAAGTGATTGCGATGTCCACGGCGGTAGCGCTGTCCCACAACATGTTCGACGCCGCGCTGATGCTGGGCATCTGCGACAAGATCGTCCCCGGCCTGATGATGGGCGCGCTGCGCTACGGTCACCTGCCGATGATTTTCGTGCCCGGCGGGCCGATGCCGTCCGGTATCTCCAACAAGCAGAAAGCCGACGTGCGCCAGCGCTACGCCGAAGGCAAGGCGACCCGCGAAGAACTGCTGGAATCGGAGATGAAGTCCTATCACAGCCCCGGCACCTGCACCTTCTACGGCACCGCCAACACCAACCAATTGCTGATGGAAGTGATGGGCCTGCACCTGCCCGGCGCCTCGTTCGTCAACCCGTACACGCCGCTGCGTGACGCGCTGACCCGCGAAGCCGCGCACCAGGTCACGCGCCTGACCAAGGCCAACGGCAACTTCATGCCGATTGGCGAGATCGTCGACGAGAAGTCCATCGTCAACTCGATCATTGCCCTCAACGCCACTGGTGGCTCGACCAACCACACCCTGCACATGCCGGCGATCGCCATGTCGGCGGGCATCATCCTGACCTGGGACGACATGGCCGACCTCTCCGAGGTGGTGCCGACCCTGTCCCACGTGTATCCAAACGGCAAGGCCGACATCAACCACTTCCAGGCGGCTGGCGGCATGTCCTTCCTGATCCGCGAACTGCTCGAAGCCGGCCTGCTCCACGAAGACGTCAACACCGTGGCGGGCAAGGGCCTGAGCCGCTACACCCAGGAACCGTTCCTGGTCGACGGCGAGCTGATCTGGCGCGACGGCCCGATCGAGAGCCTCGACGAAAGCATCCTGCGCCCCGTGGCCCGCGCGTTCTCGCCGGAAGGTGGCTTGCGCGTGATGGAAGGCAACCTCGGCCGTGGCGTGATGAAAGTCTCGGCCGTGGCCCCTGAGCACCAGATCGTTGAAGCGCCGGCGGTGGTGTTCCAGGATCAGCAAGACCTCGCCGATGCCTTCAAGGCCGGCCAGTTGGAAAAAGACTTCGTCGCAGTGATGCGCTTCCAGGGCCCGCGCTCCAACGGCATGCCCGAACTGCACAAGATGACCCCGTTCCTCGGCGTCTTGCAGGACCGTGGTTTCAAGGTTGCGTTGGTGACAGACGGGCGCATGTCCGGCGCCTCGGGTAAGATTCCCGCCGCGATCCACGTCAACCCCGAAGCCCAGAGCGGCGGGCCACTGGCGCGGGTGCGTGATGGCGATATTATTCGCGTGGATGGCGTCAAAGGCACCTTGGAGCTCAAGGTGGACGCCGAAGAATTTGCAGCGCGCGCGCCGGCCACGGGCCTTCTGGGCAATAACGTGGGAGCCGGTCGCGAGCTGTTTGCATTTATGCGCTTGGCCGCAAGCTCCGCAGAGCAGGGCGCCAGCGCCTTTACCTCTGCCCTGGAGACGCTTAAGTGAAGCTTGCGCTGGTCGGTGATATTGGTGGAACCAACGCGCGTTTTGCGTTGTGGCGCGATCAGGAGCTGCATTCGATCCGCGTGCATGCAACGGCGGACTATGCCAGCCCTGAGGATGCGATCAAGGTTTACCTCAAGGAAGAAGGCCTGCACATCGGCGACATCGGCGCGGTGTGCCTGTCTGTGGCCGGTCCCGTGAGTGGCGATGAATTCAAGTTCACCAACAACCATTGGCGCTTGAGCAGGGCGGCTTTCTGCAAGGCCTTGCAGGTAGACGAACTGCTGCTGGTCAATGACTTCTCGGCCATGGCCCTCGGCATGACCCGCCTCAAACCCGGCGAATTCCGCGTGGTCTGCGAAGGCACGCCGGAACCGTTGCGCCCGGCGGTAGTGATCGGCCCGGGCACCGGCCTGGGCGTCGGCACGCTGCTGGACCTGGGGGGCGGGCGTTTTGCGGCGCTGCCGGGGGAGGGCGGCCATGTCGACCTGCCATTGAGCAGCCCGCGAGAGACCCAGCTGTGGCAGCACATCTACTCTGAAATCGGCCATGTCAGCGCCGAAACCGCCTTGAGCGGCGGCGGCTTGCCGCGTCTGTACCGGGCGATTTGTGCCGTCGACGGGCATACCCCGGTGCTGGAAACCCCCGAAGCCATCACGGCCGCAGGCCTGGCCGGCGACCCGGTGGCGATGGAAGTGTTGGACCAGTTCAGCATCTGGCTGGGCCGCGTGGCCGGCAACAACGTGCTGACCACGGGCGGGCGCGGTGGTGTGTATATCGTGGGCGGGGTGATACCGAGGTTTGCCGACTTCTTTATCGCCAGCGGTTTCGCCGAGAGCTTTCGCGACAAAGGCTGCATGAGTGACTATTTCAAAGGTATTCCGGTGTGGTTGGTGACGGCGCCTTATTCCGGGTTGACTGGCGCGGGCGTGGCGCTTGAACAGGCATTTGCGTAGGCCGCGATGGCCTCTTCGCGAGCAAGCCCGCTCCCACATTCTGGTGTGTGAACACCTTCAAGTCTGGGAGCGGGCTTGCCCGCGAAGGGGGCCTCAAGGGCAACAAATGACTTAAGCTTGGCCATAACAACAAGGAGGCCCCCGTGAGCGTAATCAGTAAATCCATTCTCCTCGTCGACGACGACCAGGAAATCCGCGAATTGCTGCAGACCTACCTCAGTCGCGCCGGCTTCCAGGTGCGTGGCGTGCCGGATGGCGCGGGGTTCCGCCAGGCGATGAACGAGGCGCCGTGCGACCTGGTCATCCTCGATGTGATGCTGCCGGACGAAGACGGTTTCAGCCTTTGCCGCTGGATCCGCCAGCACCCGCGCCAGGCGCAGGTGCCGATCATCATGCTCACCGCCAGCTCAGACGAAACCGACCGTGTGATCGGTCTGGAGCTGGGCGCCGACGATTACATCGGCAAGCCGTTCAGCCCCCGCGAGCTGCAAGCGCGGATCAAGGCGCTGTTGCGCCGTGCGCAGTTCGGCCAGGAACAACGCGGCAGCAGCGATGTGCTGGCGTTCGATGAGTGGCGCCTGGACATGATCAGCCACCGGCTGTTCCACGTAGACGGCGAAGAAGTGATCCTCTCCGGCGCCGACTTTGCGCTGCTCAAATTGTTTCTCGATCACCCGCAACAGATCCTCGACCGCGACACCATCGGCAACGCCACCCGTGGCCGCGACCTGATGCCGTTGGACCGTATCGTCGACATGGCCGTCAGCCGCCTGCGCCAACGCCTGCGCGATACCGAAAAACCGCCGAGGCTGATCCGTACCGTGCGTGGCAGCGGTTATCAACTGGCAGCCAGCGTGGTTGCCGGCAATGCCCACTGAACATCTGAGCGAACGCCGTCGCCGCTTCCCGGTACCGCGCTCGCTGCTGGGGCGCATGCTGCTGCTGACCTTGCTGGTGGTGTTGTTTGCCCAGGCGCTGTCGAGCGTGATCTGGGTCTCGCAACTGCGCGCCACCCAGCTTGAAGGCCTGGTCACCAGTGCCCGCAGCCTGGCGCACTCGATGACGGCCAGCGTGAGTTATTTCCGTTCGTTGCCGGTGGCCTATCGCCCGTTGGTCCTCGACCAATTGCGCAGCATGGGCGGCACACGGTTCGTGGTGACGCTCAATGATCGGCCGCTGGACATGCAGGTCTTGCCGCAAACTCCGCGCAAACAGGCGGTACTGGAGGCGGTGGATGAAGTGCTGCGCCAGACCCTGGGCGCCGACGTGCACATCTCGGTGGAATTCGTCAGCGCCGAAGACTTGCGCATCTTCAACGCCGGTTTGAAACTCGACGAGTTGCCACGCTCATGGGCGCATTACGCGCTGACCCTGGAGCCGGTGAACCCGCCGGTGCTGGTCACCCAGATCCAGCTCGCCCCTGGCGAGTGGTTGTACATCGCCTCGCTGCTGCCCGAGCCCTACACCAGCCTTGAAGAACAGGGCCTGCCGTCCCAGCAAGTGTGGTTTATCGTGCTCACCAGCGGCTTCTTGCTGCTGTTTATCGGCCTGCTGGTGCACTGGCAAAGCCGGCCGCTCAAGCGCCTGGCGCGGGCGGCGCGGGACATGTCCCTGGGCGCCGACGTCGAACCCGTGGCCGAAGGCGGCGGCAGTGAAGTGGTCGAAGTGGGCCGCGCCTTCAACGCCATGCGCGAGCGCATCAGCCGTTACCTGACCGAGCGCAGCCAGTTGTTCAGCGCTATTTCCCACGACTTGCGCACCCCGATCACACGCCTGCGCCTGCGTGTGGAGTTGCTTGAGGACGAAAACCTGCAAGCCAAGTTCGGCCGCGACCTGGATGAATTGGAGTTGCTGGTCAAAGGTGCGCTGCAATGCGTGAAAGACACCGACATCCACGAAAACATCGAGCCGGTGGACCTCAACCACGTGCTCGACTGCCTGGTCGAGCCGTACCTGGCGCCGAACGGCAACGGCCGCGTGACCCAGCACGGTCGTGCGCTGAGTACCTATCCGGGCAAGCCGCTGGCGCTCAAGCGTTGCATCGGCAACCTGATCGACAATGCGTTGAAGTACGGGCAGAACGCGCATTTGCACATCGAAGACGATGGCGCGCAGTTCATCCTGCATGTGGATGATGAAGGGCCGGGCGTGCCGGAGCAGCGCTTGGAGCAGGTGTTTGAGCCGCACTTCCGCTTGGCTGGGCAGCAGCAGGGGTACGGGCTGGGGTTGGGGATTGCGCGCAATATTGCCCACAGTCATGGCGGCGAGGTGAGTCTGCAGAATCTGCGCGAGGGGGGGCTGCGCGTGACCCTCCAGCTGCCTCGTGGCCTGGATTAAAAAACGCCGCAGCTCAAAATGTGGGAGCGGGCTTGCTCGCGAATGCAGTGGATCAGTGAATATATTTTTGACTGACACACCGCATTCGCGAGCAAGCCCGCTCCCACATTTTTGATCTCTATTGAATCAGATGCTTTGGCGCAGTCTGGCCAGGTCTCTCAAAGGCGGCGCGCCGAATAACCGGCTGTATTCGCGGCTGAACTGCGACGGGCTTTCATACCCCACCCGATACCCCGCCGCCGAGGCTTCCAGCCCTTCGGCAATCATCAGTCGGCGCGCCTCCTGTAACCGCAGCTGCTTCTGATATTGCAGCGGGCTCATGGCGGTAATCGCCTTGAACCGATGGTGCAAGGTCGAGACGCTGAGGTTCACTTCCTTGGCCAGGTCATCGATGCGCAGCGGCTGTTCATAGTTGCTGTTCAACCAGGTGATCGCCTGGCTGACCCGATGACTCTGACTGTTGGCCACGGCGATTTCATACAGGCGATAGCCCTGCGGCCCACGCAACAAACGGTAGAGGATTTCCCGGTTGATCAGCGGCGCGAGCATGGCGATGTCTTTGGGCGTATCCAGCAGGCGCGCCAGGCGCAGCACCGCGTCGAGCAACGGGTTGTCGATGCGGTCGACGTACATGCCGCGGGCGGTCGGACGCGACGGCACACCCATCGGCCCGGCTTCGGCGATCAGCGCGGTGAGTTGCGCCGGGTCGATATTGATGCGCACCGACAGGTTCGGGTCTTCGGGCGTGGCATCGATGATCCGCCCGGCGACCGGCATGGCGACCGAGAACACCAGGTAATTGAGCGGGTCATAGGCAAAGATTTCATCGGCCAGGCGCACTTCCTTGCTGCCACTGGCGAGGATGCACAACGCGGGCTCCACCAGCACCGGCATAAAGTCGCGTGGGGTGTTGTGGCGGTTCAGGTAGAGCGAAGTGATCGCGGTGCCGTAGGAACCGTCCTCCCAGGTGTGCCGGTGGACGATGCTGGCCAGTTCGGCACGCTGTTTTTCCATCTCGGCATCGAGGGGCGTGGACTGATGTTCAGCTGACGACATGGGGCGTCCTCTACAGGCTTTTTTGATGGGCTCAGCTTAGCGGCGACTTTTCAAAAAGTGTTACGTCGATTCTGCACAATCCTTGCCTGATCCTGCGATACGTCACGAATCAGGCAAGCAGCGGGGCTGTCATCTGCCTGAAACACTGAGTCTGCGGTGCTCATCTCTCCAGCGCCCCGGACCTGCGCACTACGCTTCTCGCAGGATTGTGCAATAAGCCGGCAGGAATAGACTAACCGCGCCGAGCGCCGCGCCGTTATCTTTGATCCTGTGGCAACACGCCCTCACCGTGCTTGCCGAGCATCACTTCTCAACGGGAGAGTCGAACATGTCCACCCCCATTCCCGCGAGCCATATGGCCTTTATCCGCGCCCGCAGCGGGTGCAGCACCGAACTCGGTGCACGCTTGAGCAGTTTGATCGAACCGGGCCGCCAGGCTCAGGGTTGCCTGCAATTCTCGTTGCAGCAGTCCCAGGTTGACGCCGATGTGTGGCTGGTCTCGGGCTTCTGGAGCAGCGAGCAGGCGATGAGCCTCTACTTCAACTCACCGGCCTTGATGATCTTCACTGAGCTGTTGAACGACATGGTGATCCGCAGTATGGATTTCCAGACATTCACCGATGCATCCGCCGCCAACGCCTATGGCGAGTACCTGCAACTTGCCGGCTAAATCAGGTTTAGAATGGCCGACTTTCCATTGGCCAGGACCTGCAACATGGCACGTAAAGAGTTTGCCCACCACGAAGCCGTTTCCGCCGTAGTGCCGGGAGAGGGTGGCTACAGCGCCGCCGTCGCCGTGAAGGCACTGGATGGCATGGGCGCACCGCGCTTTCACAAGATCCTTGATGGACAGAAGTTCAAGACGGCGTCCGATGCTGACGATGCGGCGGCACTGCAGCTTGAGCGGTTGATTGCTGTGGATGAAGAAGGTCAGCTGTCCTGGGCGCCTGCCACAGTCTAAATAACACTGCTGATCCAAAGGTGGGAGAGGGTTTGTGTGGGAGCGGGCTTGCTCGCGAATGCAGTCTGTCAGTTGATAAAGATGTCGACTGATACACCGCCTTCGCGAGCAAGCCCGCTCCCACACAAGCCCTCTCCCACAGTTTTGATCGCATTTCAGTCAGGGTTTGGTGGCCCCTGGGCGGTACATCTTGAACAGGGCTTCCGGGCCCAACTGGAAGTAATCTGCCGGCCCACCGCCACGCAAGATCGGCTCGGCGGCGGCCGTGTCGTAGACGCCATCCTTGAGCAACCACTTGGCAATATGCACCGCGACCACCTCGCCGAGCACCAGCCAGCTCGGCACCCGTTCCTTGTCGGCCCGTTGCAGCTGAATAATCTGCGTCACCTTGCATTCAAACGACACCGGGCTCTCGCCGACCCGTGGCACGGCAACGATTTTCGAAGCCACCGGCGTCAGCCCGGACAACTCGAATTCATTCACCTCAGGCGATACCGCTGCGCAACTCTGGTTCATCTGCTCGGCCAGCGGGCGGGTCGCCAGGTTCCACACGAACTCGCCGGTCTGCTCGATATTGTTCAGGCTGTCTTTGCGCCCGACGCTGGAAAACCCAATGATCGGCGGAATGTAGTTGAACGCATTGAAGAAGCTGTAAGGCGCCAGGTTCAAGCGGCCTTCACGGTCCTGGGAGGAAATCCAGCCGATGGGCCGTGGGCCGACGATGGCATTGAACGGGTCATGGGGCAGGCCGTGGCCGTTGGCGGGTTCGTAGAAGTGGATGTCGTCGGGCATGGCCGGGGTTCCTGCGATTGAGTGCGGTGAGGTGGCCATACTGCAAGGCATGGCGGTGAATTTCCATCGGCGATATGGAATTTTCATACAGCGCCCACCTATTTTTCACAGCTACACGTTCAGTCTGCGCGGCAGGTCGACGCCCCCTCATAAGTCGGCCAGTTCAAAGACTGAGCATTGGAGCTTTTTACCCCCCATGAACAAACTTCCTCAGATCACCCTGGCGTTCTGGGTCATGAAAATCTGCGCAACCACCCTGGGCGAAACCGCCGGGGATTTGCTCTCGATGACCCTGAATGTCGGCTACGCCCTCAGTTCGATGATCTTGATCAGCGTGTTCCTTGTCACCCTGGTGACGCAACTCTGGTCGAAAACCTACAACCCGGTGCTGTACTGGATCGTGATTCTGTCCACCAGCACGGCCGGCACCACCATGTCGGACTTTATGGACCGTACCTTGGGCCTGGGCTACGCAACGGGGTCGATGATCCTGATTGTGATCCTGATGATCATCTTCGCGATGTGGCACCTGAGCGGCGATTCGCTGAACGTGAACAAGGTGCAGACGTTCCGTGGCGAGTTGTTCTACTGGATGGCGATTCTGTTTTCCAACACCCTGGGCACCGCACTGGGCGACTTCCTGGCGGACGATTCGGGGCTGGGTTTTGCCGGCGGTGCGTTGTTGATCGGCTCGACCATTGCGGCCGTGGTGGCGCTCAAGTACTTCACGCGGATCTCGTCGGTATTGTTGTTCTGGGTGGCGTTTGTGTTGACCCGCCCGTTTGGCGCGACACTGGGCGACTTCCTCACCAAACCCCATGAAAAGGGCGGGCTGGATTTCGGCACGATTGGCTCGTCGGCGGTGCTGGCGGCGGTGTTGGTGGTGATGATTGTCGGGGCGTCGTATGCGCAACGCCGGTATGGACGTGACCGCATTAGCCCGGCGATACAAAACTAAAATGTGGGAGCGGGCTTGCTCGCGAATGCGGTGGATCAGTCAAAATATCTGTGTCTGATACACCGCATTCGCGAGCAAGCCCGCTCCCACACAAGCCCGCTCCCACATTTAGAACTGCATTCAGCTGTTAGTCAGTGGTAATCCGCGAATGCTTGCGCGTGTCCTTCATGGTCACGTAGACCACCAGCGACACCGCGATGCACGCAGTCACATACCAGTAGTAACCGGTTTCCATGCCGATGCTCTTGAACCACAGCGCAATGTATTCAGCCGTACCGCCGAAGATCGACACCGTCAGCGCATACGGCAGGCCCACGCCCAATGCACGGATTTCAGTAGGGAACAGTTCGGCCTTCACCACCGCGTTGATCGAGGTGTAGCCGCTGACGATGATCAGCGCGGCCATGATCAGGAAGAACGCGCCCCACCAGGTCTGGATGGTGTGCAGGGTTGTGAGGATCGGTACGGTACACAGGGTGCCGAGGATACCGAAGGCGATCAGGATCGGCCGCCGGCCAACCTTGTCCGACAGGGCGCCGACCAGGGGTTGGATGCACATGAACAGAAACAGCGTCGCCGCCGAAATGGTGGTGGAGTCGGAAATGCTCATGCCGACGGTGTTCACCAGGTATTTCTGCATGTAGGTGGTGTAGGTGTAGAACGCCAGCGTGCCGCCCATGGTCAGGCCGACCACGGTCAATACTTCCTTGGGGTGACGCAGCAAGGTGCGCATCGCGCTTTCCTTGGCTTTTTCCTTCTTGGTGAACGACTCGGTTTCTTCCATGCCGCGACGCAGGTACAGCGCAACGACCGCGCACAGCGCGCCGATGGCGAACGGGATGCGCCAGCCCCAGGCGTACAGCTGCTCGGTGGTGAGCACTTGTTGCAGCACGATCAATACCGCCAGGGCAATGAGCTGGCCGGAAATCAGGGTCACGTACTGGAAGCTGGAGAAGAAACCGCGACGTTCCTTGGTCGCCATTTCACTCAGGTAGGTCGCGGAGGTGCCGTACTCGCCACCCACGGACAGGCCTTGCAGCAAGCGCGCGAGCACCAACAGGATGGGGGCGCCGATGCCGATGGTGTCATAGCCCGGCGTCAGGGCGATCAGCAGCGAACCGAAGCACATCAACAGTACCGAGGCCATCAACGCGGCCTTGCGGCCTTTGTAGTCGGCGTACATGCCCATCAACCAGCCGCCGATCGGCCGCATGATGAAGCCCACGGCAAAGATCGCGGCGGTGTTCATCAGTTGCGCGGTGGAGGAACCGGCGGGAAAAAAGGCTTTGGCGAAGTACAGCGAGAATGCCGCGTAGACGTACCAGTCGTACCACTCGACCATGTTGCCGACCGAGCCGCTGAAGATCGATTTGATCCGGCTGGAGGTGGTGCGTTCTTTTGCCGGCGCGGCCGCCGACCCCAGAGGCAGGGCGTTGGAGTTATCCATTGAAGGATCCTTCATCTAGTTGTTTTTATGGAGCGTGCCTGGGCACAGCCTGGTTGGGGCTATAGCAGGAGCTGTGCCAGGTGGATGAAGGCCCGGTCTAGAAGGGTTTGGTGGATTTTTTGAGCGGAAAGTCGCTGATGTTTTGTGAGGGGTGAGCGGAAATCCGCTTATGGCGGCTGGCCTTTTCGCGGGCAAGCCCGCTCCCACAGTTGACCGAGTTCAAAATTTGGAATGCAGTCAGTGTGGGAGCGGGCTTGCCCGCGAAAAGGCCTACAGGTCGCTAGAGAAACATCTCCCGCACCAACCCATGGCGCTGCATCTTTTCATTGAAGGTGCGCCGCGGCAGTTGCAGCTCCGCCAGCACCGCCTTGATGTCACCTTTGTGCCGCGTCAACGCCGCCTTCAAGCAATGGGCTTCGAACGCTTCCTGCTGCGCCGCCAACGATTGCCCGGCCTCGATGCCTTCCGGCTCCGGCTCGCCCAACCCCAGCACCTGGCGTTCGGCGACGTTGGCCAGCTCGCGCACATTGCCCGGCCAGTCGTGGCTGAGCAGGCGCCCCAACTGCGCGCCGCTCAAGGGCTCGATACTGCGGCCGAGGCGCTCGGCGGCACTGTGTGCAAAGTGGTCGAACAACAGCGGAATATCTTCACGCCGCTCACGCAACGGTGGCAGGCGCAGTTGCGCGACGTTCAACCGATAGGCCAGGTCTTCACGGAAACGCCCGGCGCGCGCTTCTTCCAGCAGATCGGGTTTGGTCGCGGCAATAATGCGCAAATCCACGTGGATGCTCTGGTTGGAGCCCAAGCGCTCCAGCTTCTGCTCCTGCAACACCCGCAGCAGCTTGACCTGCTGGGCCAGGGGCATGCTTTCGATTTCATCCAGGAACAGCGTGCCGCCGTGGGCGTATTCCAGTTTGCCGATGCGTTTGCCCTGAGCGCCGGTAAACGCGCCGCTTTCATGGCCGAACAGCTCGGCCTCAAACAGTTGCTCGGGGATCGCCGCGCAGTTGAGCGCCACAAACGGCTTTTTCGCGCGCGGGCCGAAATCATGCAGGCAGCGCGCAACCAGCTCCTTGCCGCTGCCGGTCTCGCCGCGAATCAGCACATTGACCGGCAAGCCTGCCAGGTCCAACACCTGGCGCCGCAGGTTCTGCAACCCCCGGGACACGCCGAGCAGGCTCGATTCAAGCTGGGCCTTGTGGTCAGCCTGTTGATGCAGGCGCCGGTTTTCCAGGATCAGCCCGCGCTTGTCCAACGCCCGGCGCAGGCTGTTGAGCAGGGCGTCGGGGCTGAAGGGTTTTTCCAGAAAGTCGTAGGCACCGTCGCGCATGGCTTCCACCGCCATCGGCACATCGCCGTGGCCGGTGAGCAGGATCACCGGCAGGTCGGCATCGCGGCGTTGCACTTCGGCGAGCAACTCCAGGCCGCTGAGGCCGGGCATGCGCACATCGCTGAGGATCACGCCGGGGAAGTCCCTGGGCAACTGCGCCAGGCATGCCTCGGCGCGGCTGAACAGCTGCACCTCAAAGCCCGACAGGCTCAACCACTGCTCCACGGCCGTGCGGATGCTGGCTTCGTCATCGACCACAATCACCGCGTTCAACATAGGTCGGGCGTCTCCAGCGCGATTGGCAGCGTCAGGGTAAACACCGCGCCGTCGCCACGGTTGCCGGCGATCAGGCGCCCGCCCAATTCGTGCACGATGGCGTAGGACACCGCCAGCCCCAGGCCCAGCCCATCACCCACCGGCTTGGTGGTGAAGAAGGGGTCGAACACGCTGTTCAGGTGCTCTTCGGCGATCCCGCCGCCGCTGTCGCTGACGGTCAGTTGCCACAGCTGCTGGTCGGCGTGCAGGCGGATTTCCAGGCGTTTGCGCGGCTTGTCGGCCATGGCGTCGAGGGCATTGCGCAGCAGGTTGATCAGCACCTGTTCCAGGCGGATCGCGTCGCCGCGGACCCAGGCCGGGCGGGTCAGGTCGAGTACCACGCCGATGCCTTCATCACGCAGGCGTGCGTCGAGCAGGTGCAGGGATTGGTCGACCACCATCGCCAGGTCCAGGCGTTCGCGCAGGCCGCTGGGGCTCTTGCGGGCGAAGGTCTTGAGGTGGCCGGTGAGCGCGGCCATGCGTGTGAGCATTTCGTCCAGCGGGGTCAGGGCCTTGTAGGCATCGTCCACACGGCCGTGGTCGAGCAGCAGGCGCAGGGTGGCCAACTGCATGCGCTGGGCGGTCAGCGGCTGGTTGATCTCATGGGCGAGGGCGGCGGACATCTGCCCCAGCGCCGCCAGCTTGGCCGATTGCACCAGGCCATCCTGGGCGGTGCGCAGCGCCTGGGTGCGTTCTTCCACCAGGCGCTCCAGCTCTTCGCGGCTGCGCTGGCGCAACCGGGCCAGGCGCCAGCGCTGCGTGAGGAACAACACCAGGAACACCAGGGCCAGCCAGGAGCCCGCGGCGGCCAGGCCGGCGTTGCGCTGGTCTTCAAAGGCGAATTGCGGTTTGCGCAGCAGGTGCAGGGTCCAGCCTTCGGCTTTGAGCGGCAGGGATTCCCAGATGTAATTGGCGTTGCCATCGGGGCCGTTGACGCGCATCAGGTGGCTGTTGTCGTCAAAGCGCTGCAAGGGCTGGGTGTCCAGCGGTTCCAGGTGTTTCTTGTCGTATTGGCGGGTGGCCTTGAGTTCGGCCAGGTCGGTTTCCGACAGCGGTCGCAGGTTGCGGTAACGCCAGCCTGGCTGATTGGCGATAAACACGATGCCGCGCGCGTCACTGACCAACAACAGGTCATTGCCCTGGGCCCATTCGCGCTCGAGCTCGGGGAATTCCAGCTTGACCACCATGGCGCCGAGGAACTGCTCGTGTTCATCCACCACCGCGCTGGAAAGGAAGTAGCCCGGCACGCCTGTGGTCACCCCCACCGCGTAGAAGCGTCCCGTGCCCTGGCTTTTGGTCTGGCTGAAATACGGCCGGAACGCGTAGTTGTGCCCGACATAACTGCTCGGCAGGTTCCAGTTGCTGGCAGCCACCGCGAGGCCGTTGCGGTCCATCAACTCCAGGGTCGATGACTGTGCGGCGCCGTTGATGCGTTCCAGTTTGCGGTTGAGCACATCCTGGGTTGCGGGCTCCAGCGGGCCTTTCAACGCGCTGATCATTTCCGAGTCCAGCGCCAGCACGGCGGGCAGGGCGCGGTAGCGTTCGATCAAGGTGTGCAGGGAATTGGCGTACAGCGCGAGTTGCTGATTCGCACGAGCCGCATCGTCCACCAGGGCTTGGCGTTCGGCGTGGCGGGTGGCCAAGGCGGCGGCCAACAGCGCACCGGCGATGATCAACAGGGAATAGAAGGTCAGGCGCAGGGGGCGAGGGATCACGATCATACGGTGATGAACAGGCGCAGTGAGGGGAGTGCACCATATCATGCGTGCCTTGAATCTTGTGACGAATGGGTTTGTGTGGCAGCGTGCCAGCCATAAAAAAGGCGACTGGGCCGTGTAGCCGCAGTCGCCATTTTTTAGGGCAGGGAAGTGCTTATTGCACTTCTACCGCCAGGCTTTCACTGATCTTTTTCTGCCAGATGGCAGGACCGGTGATGTGCACGGATTCGCCCTTGCTGTCGACTGCAACGGTGACCGGCATGTCTTTGACGTCGAACTCGTAGATCGCTTCCATACCCAGTTCGGCGAACGCAACCACGCGCGACTTCTTGATGGCTTGCGCCACCAGGTAGGCAGCACCGCCGACGGCCATCAGGTACACGGCCTTGTGGTCCTTGATCGCTTCGATCGCAGTCGGGCCGCGCTCGGATTTGCCGATCATGCCCAACAGGCCGGTTTGCTCGAGGATCTGACGGGTGAACTTGTCCATCCGCGTCGCGGTGGTCGGGCCAGCCGGGCCAACCACTTCTTCGCGCACCGGATCAACCGGGCCGACGTAGTAGATGAAACGACCCTTGAGGTCCACCGGCAGGGTTTCGCCCTTGTTCAGCATCTCGACCATGCGCTTGTGCGCGGCGTCGCGGCCGGTGAGCATTTTGCCGTTGAGCAACACGGTTTCGCCCGGCTGCCAGCTCTGCACTTCTTCCGGGGTCAGGGTGTCGAGGTTGACGCGACGGGCCGATGGGCCGGCTTCCCAGACGATTTCCGGGTAGGCGTCCAGCGGTGGCGCTTCCAGCGACGCCGGGCCCGAACCGTCGAGCACGAAGTGCGCGTGACGGGTGGCGGCGCAGTTGGGGATCATGCACACCGGCAGGGAGGCAGCGTGGGTCGGGTAGTCCATGATCTTCACGTCGAGCACGGTGGTCAGGCCACCCAGGCCCTGGGCGCCGATGCCCAGTTGGTTGACCTTCTCGAACAGCTCCAGGCGCATCTCTTCGATACGGTTCTGCGGGCCGCGCTTTTTCAGCTCGTGGATGTCGATGGATTCCATCAACACTTCCTTGGCCATCACCGCGGCTTTCTCGGCGGTGCCGCCGATGCCGATACCGAGCATGCCCGGTGGGCACCAGCCGGCGCCCATGGTCGGAACGGTCTTGAGCACCCAGTCGACGATCGAGTCGGACGGGTTGAGCATGGCCATTTTCGACTTGTTCTCGGAACCGCCACCCTTGGCCGCCACGTCCACTTCCACGGTGTTACCCGGGACGATGGAGTAGTGGATGACCGCAGGGGTGTTGTCCTTGGTGTTTTTACGCGCGCCTGCCGGGTCGGCGAGGATCGATGCACGCAGGACGTTTTCCGGCAGGTTGTAGGCGCGACGCACGCCTTCGTTGATCATGTCGTCCAGGCCCATGGTGGCGCCATCCCAACGTACGTCCATGCCTACGCGCACGAACACGGTAACGATACCGGTGTCCTGGCAGATCGGGCGATGGCCGGTGGCGCACATGCGCGAGTTGATCAGGATCTGGGCGATGGAGTCACGGGCCGCTGGCGATTCTTCGCGCAGGTAGGCTTCGTGCATGGCCTGGATGAAATCAACGGGGTGGTAGTAGGAAATGAATTGCAGGGCGTCGGCAACGCTCTGAATCAGGTCGTCTTGCTTGATCACGGTCATGAGTCGCGCTCCTCTATAAGGGAACATTCAATAAAGGTGGCTTCAGTGGGGTGCATCGGTCGGCTGAAGCCACCTTTCCAAGGCACGCCAATGGTGCAGGCGCGACGCTAAAAAGGCGCGGCAGTATAACCCGGCACGGTGGCCGATACACCCGACTATGGTCAAACTGTCGCAGGCATGATTCCCTGTGCCCATCCCCTGTGATTGAGACCTTTATATGCCTGAACTGCACGTCGGCGAACGCCACTGGTCGGTCGCCACCGGCAGCAATCTGTTGGATGCGTTGAATCAGGCGGGTGTGGCGGTGCCCTACAGTTGCCGCGCCGGCAGTTGCCATGCGTGTCTGGTGCGGTGTACCGGCGAGGTTTCCGATCGGCAGCCGGATGCCTTGAGCCCGGCCCAACGCCTGGAGGGTTGGCGGTTGGCCTGTCAGTGCCAAGTCAGCGCGGATCTGCGTGTCGAAACCTTTGATCCGGTGCGTGACGGTTTGGCGGCGCAGGTCGTGGGCGTCGATTGGTTGAGCTCGACGGTGCTGCGCCTGCGTCTGCAACCGGAACGTGGGCTGCGCTATCGCGCCGGCCAGCATCTGGTGGTGTGGGCGGGGCAGGTGGCGCGGCCTTACTCGCTGGCGAGTTTGCCGCAGGAGGACCCGTTCCTGGAGTTTCACCTCGACTGCCGTCAGCCTGGGGAATTCACCGATATTGCCCGTCAGTTGCAACTCGGCGACGGTTTGCGTCTGGGCGAGTTGCGTGGCGGCGCGTTGCAATATGATCCGGACTGGCAAGCCCGACCGTTGTGGCTGCTGGCGTCGGGCACGGGCCTGGGCCCATTGTGGGGGGTATTGCGTGAGGCGCTGCGCCAGGATCACCAGGGCGCCATCCGCGTGATTCACCAGGCCCATGATGTCGCCGGGCATTACCTGGCCGAACCCCTGGCAGCGCTGGCCGCGCAGCATCCGAACTTGACGGTGGAGCTGTGGACGGCGGCGCAGGCGACCCAGGCATTGGCGCAACTGCGGCTTGTTTCGCGGCAAACCTTGGCCTTACTCTGCGGACACCCCGCCCATGTCGACGCGTTCTCCAAGCGCCTGTTCCTGGCGGGCCTGCCGCGCAATCAACTGCTGGCCGACGTGTTCCTGCCCCGTGGTTGAGCGCTGAACTCCACAGCCGCGAGAATCGCCATGACCGACGCCATCCTGCAGCACCGCGAACGTGGGCTGCTGACCTTGCAGCTCAATCGCCCCGACAAGAAAAACGCCCTGACCCGTGGGATGTACACACAGTTGGCCAAGGCGCTGGAGTTGGCCGATGCAGATCCAGCCATTCATGCGGTGCTGATCCAGGGCAGCAGCGAGTGTTTTACCGCCGGCAATGACATCGGTGACTTCCTCGAGCAACCGCCTGCCGACCTCGACAGTCCGCCGTTTCACTTCATGCAAAGCCTGCTCAACTGCCGCAAACCGGTGATCGCCGCAGTGGCGGGCGCGGCGGTGGGGATCGGCACCACGCTATTGCTGCATTGCGACCTGGTCTATGTCAGCCGGGATGCGCGGTTGCGCATGCCGTTCGTCAACCTGGGGCTGTGTCCGGAGTTTGGCTCGAGCCTGATCCTGCCGCGACTGCTGGGGCATGCGAAGGCGGCAGAACTGTTGCTGTTGGGTGAGGGGTTCAGCGGTGAGCAGGCGGCGGCGTGGGGGATTGCGACCGAGGCGCTGGGCAGTGGCGAAGCGGCGTTGGCCAAGGCGCGGGAAGTGGCTGCGCGTTTCGAGACGCTGGCGCCGGGGGCGGTGCAGGTGACCAAGCAGTTGATGAAAAGCGTGGATCGCGAGCAGTTGCGGCGGGTGATTGAGGAGGAGGGCGCGTTGTTTACCCAGCGGTTGAGGTCGCCGGAGGCGGTTGCGGCGTTGTCGGCCTTTATCACTGGGCGATGATGCTTGGGTGATTGGTCTGGCCTCAAGGGGATCGCGGTCAAACTGTGGGAGCGGGCTTGCCCGCGATGAGGTCCTCTGTCGCCACACAAAAACCCAGGCATAAAAAAGCCCCGAACCAGTCGGGGCTTTTTCATTCAGCAGTCACTCAGACCATTGGGTCGCCAACGTGCAGAATCTTCATGCCGTTGGTGCCGCCAGTGGTGTGGTAGCTGTCGCCCTTGGTCAGGATGACCCAGTCGCCTTTTTCCACGACGCCGCGCTTGACCAACTCGTCGATGGCCGCCTGGCTGACTTCGTGCGGCGGCAGCGATGCCGGGTCGAACGGCACGGTGTACACACCACGGAACATCGCCGCGCGGGCCTGGGCTTCGCGGTGTGGGGTGAACGCGTAGATCGGCACCGAAGAACGGATGCGCGACATGATCAACGGCGTGTAGCCACTTTCGGTCAAGGCGATGATCGCCTTCACGCCCGGGAAGTGGTTGGCGGTGTACATGGCCGCCAGGGCGATGCTCTGGTCGCAGCTTTCAAACTCTTTGCCGATGCGGTGGCTGGAGGTCTTGCTGGTCGGGTGCTTTTCAGCGCCGACGCAGATACGCGCCATCGCTTGCACGGCTTCCAGTGGGTACGGGCCGGCGGCACTTTCAGCCGAGAGCATCACGGCGTCGGTGTAGTCGAGCACGGCGTTGGCCACGTCGGACACTTCGGCGCGGGTCGGCATCGGGTTCTGGATCATCGACTCCATCATCTGGGTCGCCACGATCACCGCTTTGTTGTGGCGGCGTGCGTGCAGGATGATCTTCTTCTGGATACCGATCAGCTCGGCGTCACCGATTTCCACACCGAGGTCGCCACGGGCAACCATCACGGCGTCGGAAGCCTTGATCAGGCCATCGAGGGTTTCGTCATCGGCCACGGCTTCGGCGCGTTCGATCTTCGCCACCAGCCAGGCGGTGCCGCCGGCTTCGTCGCGCAGTTTACGGGCGTATTCCATGTCGGCTGCGTCGCGCGGGAAGGACACGGCGAGGTAGTCCACTTCCATTTCAGCGGCGAGCTTGATGTCGGCCTTGTCTTTTTCAGTCAGGGCAGGAGCGGTCAGACCACCGCCGCGCCGGTTGATGCCTTTGTGGTCCGACAGCGGGCCGCCGATAATCACGGTGCAGTGCAGTTCGGTCGGGGTAGCGGTGTCGACGCGCATGACCACGCGGCCGTCATCCAGCAGCAGTTCGTCGCCGACGCCGCAATCCTTGACCAGGTCCGGGTAATCGATACCCACGACTTGCTGGTTGCCTTCGGTCAGCGGGTGGCTGGTGGAGAAGGTGAACTGGTCACCGATCTTCAGCTCGATGCGCTTGTTGGCGAATTTGGCGATACGGATTTTCGGGCCTTGCAGGTCACCCAGCAACGCCACGAAACGGCCATGCTTGGCCGCGAGGTCACGCACCAGCTTGGCACGAGCCTTGTGCTCGTCCGGGGTGCCGTGGGAGAAGTTCAGACGGGCGACGTCCAAACCAGCCAGAATCAGCTGTTCGAGGACTTCCGGCGAGTTGCTGGCCGGGCCAAGGGTGGCGACGATTTTGGTACGACGGACGGACATGCACAGACTCCTGAGTTCAAGCGCTGAGGAAGGCTACTATGCTCTTTCGTTGTAGTCATTGTTCGTTTGCACTACTTATCGACGATTGACTTGTTTTCGCGGCGGCTGATTACGAACAACCTTGAAGATTTTCGACGAGGGGTCGATACATTGCACAAGACAGGAGAACCCCCATGCGAATTTTGCTCGTTGCCGCCCTGGCCGTCAGTGTTGTCGGCTGCACCCGCTGGTCGATGGACCACCACTTGAACAACGCTTATCGCGCCTACAAGGTCGGCGATTGCGAGCGCGTCACCCTGGAATTGTCCCAGGTCGACCGCGAGAGCCGTACCCGGCGTTATGTGCAGCCGGAGGTCTCGATGTTGCGTGGGCAGTGCCTGGAGCGCCAGAAATTGTTTGTCGACGCCGTGCAGACCTATCAGTTCATCATCAATCAGTATCCGTCGAGTGAGTACGCCTACCGTGCCCGCGCGCGGCTCGATACCTTGCAACAGCTAGGGCACTACCCTGGAGCAAGCACCGCCCAGACGCGCCCGGCCTCGCTATGATGACATTCGTCATTTAATAACTGGCCCGTTGCCAGTCTTGGGCTATCCTTCGGATGTTCGTTTGTACAAGTTTCTATTCGAACGAATGAGGGACCCGGATTCGGCAGTTGTCTGGTGACACAAGGTTGTATGTTGTCACTCCGATATCCAGGGAGAGCGAGAGATACGCGCTCGTTCCGAATCACTGGCACGGCCAGATTAATGGCCATTGGATGGCGAGCTCACCATGTTTACCGACCGACGGATCGAGCGGCATCAGCTACCTTGTTTTCTGCAAGTATTCAACCGCCTCACTGACAAGCCCATCGGCTTTTTGGGTAACGTCTCGGCAGACGGGCTTATGTTGATCAGCCTGCTGCCCATGATGGTCGACGCGGACTTCGAGTTGCGCTTGAAGATTCCCGTGCCTGGCGACACCTTTGAGGCTATTGACCTGACGGCGACCTGCTTGTGGAGTCATGAAGACATCAACCCGCAGCATTACGATTCCGGGTTCAGGGTGCTCCAGGCGCCCGAGGAATATGGGCAACTGATCAGCGTATTGATGCATTACTTCAGTTTCGATCCTTTGCAGGCTTCAGCCTAGCTATCGCGTGCTGTCGGCCCGGTTGGGGACTGCCCCTTGCCGAGGCCGTGCGCTCTGTTCTCAGAGTACGCCCGCTTTCTTCCAGCCCAGGTAGCGTGTCACCAGGGCTGGGCCAAGCTCCGATGGTGGAGTGTCCAATACCGACAGGCCATGGGCGCTCAAGCGGTCATGCAGTTCATCCCGGGTATTGAGGTAGTCGACGGTGCCGCTGTAGGCCAGGGCTTCGGGCAAGGTTTGCACGGGGACCTGGCGCAGTTGGTCGAGTACTTCCTCGCGCAGACTGGCCACCAGCACCCGGTGTTGGCGGCCGATGCGCTTGGCCGCGGTCAACAAAGCCTCATCGTCCTCATCCCGAAGGTTGGTGACCACAATCACCAGGGCGCGGCGTTTTTGTCGGGCCAGCAGTTGGCTGGCCGCGGCCTCGTAGTCGGCTGTGCGTCGTGTCGTGTCCAGGTCGTAGACTGCGTTGAGCAGCAGGTTCAACTGGCTGCTGCCCTTGACCGGTGCCAGGTAGCGCGACTGTTCACCGGCAAAGGTGCATAAGCCCACCGCATCGCCCTGGCGCAAGGCTACATAGCTGAGCAGCAGGCAGGCATTCAGCGCATGGTCGAAGTGCGACAGCTCGTCGTCCTGGCTGCGCATGCGTCGGCCGCAATCAAGCAAGAACACGATTTGTTGGTCGCGCTCATCCTGATATTCCCGGGCGATTGGTGTGCGTTGCCGTGCAGTCGCCTTCCAGTCGATCTGGCGCAGGCTGTCGCCCTCGCGAAATTCGCGCAGTTGATGAAACTCCAGCCCCAATCCGCGTCGCTGATGCTGCCGAACGCCCAACTGGCTCAGCCAGTTGTCCACTCCCAGGAGCTGTGCACCATAGAGTCGGGCGAAATCCGGGTAGACACGTGTGGCGTCGTTGACGTCGATCAAGCGCCGCACCGCCCATAGCCCGAGGTGGCTCGGCAGGTGCACCTCGCAACGAGTGAAAGTGAAATGCCCGCGTCGCAAGGGGCGCAGACGATACCCCAGCTCACTGCGTTCACCCGGTCGCAGCGCGATGGACTGCGGCATGTTCTCTACGCTCAGGCCGTCGGGAGCATGGTCGAATACCTGCACGGTCAGGGGCTGTGGCGAGTCGTGTTCCAGCGTCAGGCGCACCTCGCCCCAGCGGCCCAGCGCCAGGCTGCCGGGCATCTGCCGTTGCACGCGTGGGGAAGGGCGACGGCGCAGGCGCGCGGCATCCAGCAACGCCAGCAGCAAAAGCGCCAGCAGCAGGCCCCAGGCTATCGAGTACAGGGTGTCGGGCACCTTGAACTGCAACGCGGTCGCCGCGCCGAGCAGGGTGTTCAGGCCAAGCAGCACTGCGAGCCAGGTCAACAGCAGGCGGGTCGGTTTCATGGGCGGTTCATTGCCGAGGTGCCGGGATCTGGTCGAGCATTTGCTTTAGCACCTGGTCCACGTCCAATCCGTCGATGTCCAGTTCGGGGGCGATACGCACCCGATGGCGCAATACCGCCAGGGCGCAGCCCTTGATGTCATCCGGGGTGACAAACTCACCGCCGCGCAACAGGGCCCTGGCCCGGGCGCCGCGTACCAGGGCGATGGACGCCCGGGGGCCGGCGCCAATGGTCAATCCTGGCCAACTGCGGGTGGCGCGTGCCAGGCGCACGGCATAGTCGAGTACCTGCTCGTCGAGGGGCAGTTCGCTGGCGATCTGTTGCAATTGCAGCACATCTTCAGCCTGCAACACGGTACGCAGGGGCTGTACATCAAGCATGTCGGCGCGGGATGAGCGCGTCACTTCGCGCACCATGTCCAGCTCTTGTTGTGCATCGGGATAGTCCATGCGGACTTTCAGCATGAAGCGGTCCAGCTCGGCTTCGGGCAGGGGGTAGGTGCCTTCCTGTTCGATCGGGTTCTGGGTCGCCAGCACCATGAAGGGTTGGCCGATGGGCAGCGCTTCGCCTTCAAGAGTGACCTGACGTTCTTGCATGGCTTCGAGCAGCGCCGCCTGGGTCTTGGCCGGGGCGCGGTTGATCTCGTCAGCCAGCAGCAGATGGGTAAACAACGGCCCCTTTCGCAACTTGAACTGCTCGGTGTGCAGGTCGTACACGGCATGGCCGGTGACGTCGCTGGGCATCAGGTCCGGGGTGAACTGGATACGCGCGAATTCTCCACCGAAACACCGCGCAAGGGCGCGCACCAGCAAGGTCTTGCCCAGGCCGGGAACGCCTTCGAGCAAGACATGGCCGCCGGCGATCAGCGATGTGAGGACATCATCGATCACCTGATCCTGGCCAATGACCGCTTTACGTAGTTCGACACGCAGGGCCTGTGCCTGCCGACTGGCCTTTTGCAGGCTTTCGGTCGTCAGGGCAGTTGCCGGGGAATATTCGCTCATCCATTCCGGAGCCTTGCTAACTGTTAGTAATGAATTATCTTCCATAAATCAATCACTTACTCAATCTAACGGTTTTAGATGACCTTCTAGCCAGTACGCATTCATGGTATCTGTGCTCCACCGAATGAGCAGAAGCTATATGGCCGGAAGCTTCATTGTTAGAAGTGGCGGATCTATTAGTGCAGGATCCTGGCAGAGCCAATCTCTAACGTATCATCTCGAACCAGTGATGGTAGATGACCGGTGTCCTTCTGCATCGTACCTCCATGCTAATTCATCCCGCCGGCTGCAGGAGTTGCCAGAGGCTGGGTGAGCATAATTTCGGTACGGGCTTTTGGCCGCAGCTGCAGCCACTTGCACCTAGGGTGGATCAGTACCACAACTGCGTCTAGCATGGTTGGACGAGTACGACACGCTGATCCCGGCTCCTCATCGTTCCGCCGTACCGTATGGGGCCAAGCGCTCGCTAAACTCTGACTCACCCAATCTCGGCTACTGGCTCAAACCTCCTTTAGAGTGCTAGCGGTAAACCCGCTCCATCCTCTTCATTCATCCCACCCCCCAGACTCGGTAGCATTAATCCTCTTCCAGTACCGATGTACGGTCGATAGAGCCAGGCCGGTCTCCCGTGCAATCTGCGATTGATTCATTCCTGCCGTCTTAAGCGTGCGAACGACGCTTTCGCTCCCCTTGTTCTGAGGTTTTCCAGGCTTACGGTGGGCGACCTCTCCATCAGCTAGCTGTTCAGCGAGAACTCCAAGACCTCCTTCTTTCTCAAACGCTCGCAGCTGATTCAAAGCAGCATCCATGAGGATGGGGTAGGGGATATTTTGCTGTTGGGACATACATAGAGCTAGGAGGGCTAGAGGGCTTATTCGAAGGCCCTCAGAAAGGCTTTCGAACTTCTCAAGAGTAATGCTTGTTTCGCCTCGCTCGAGGGCGCTGAGTTTGGATTTCACGGAGGCGTCAGAAAGGTCTTCGTGCCGAAGTTGACGCTGCTTACGCAGTGCTCGGATGGCGCCCGCGAGTGCGATTCTAAGCTGCATGGCTCACTCAAAAGTCAGGATATAGCCACACAGGAGGGTTTCCGTTAAATACCAAAATGAGGTAGTATTGCGCATATAGCGGCCCAATACGGCCCATAGCGAGGCTTCCGTAAGTTCATTTTGGCAATTTATGGAAATTAGATGAGAGCGTTTCGCTAGCCAGGAAGACCAGCGCGCGTACTTTCCAGCAAGCCTCTTTTGCGCAGGCGTACTACTCGTAAATGATTTCGGAGGCAGCACATGGTTGGAGTGGTCGAGGCGGGGCTTTTGGGAGACCCCGAGGTTTCTCTAGTTGGCTCAGAACTTAGCCTCGAAGAGGCGATGTCTGCAGCTAGAAAGCGCTACAAATGGATGCCCCTCTGCGCCGTAGAAGAATGGACAATCCTAGACGCCATCGTCACCGACGACGAGCGAGCTAAAGTAGCCGCCGCAGGCTGCCAACCAATCTTCATGTTTGCCCACAAAGTTGTCGACGATGAGCAGCGCCGTTTCGAACCAGGTCATTGGGTGCGCTCAAGCATGGGCACCGCTTTCAAAGAAGGCTACCTATTCGAAACACGCAACTCCGTCTACGTTTTGCTCGGGCCAGGCCACCGTAAGTCTGCTTCTATCGAAGCGATATTTTCCCTTTTCTGATTACCCACCGGTTCTGCTGGGCAACTGACATGCTCCAGCAGCTTGAGGCGACACATGTTCAGAACCTTAGACAACGACCTGATAGGCGTCCCAGGAATGTTCGGGGAAGGCGTGTCCCATTGGCGCGGAGTCTCAAGGCTGCTCCGAACGCCTTGGTATCACTTAACCCTTAGCGTCGAAAACGAGGGGCGGCTCAGCGAGTGCGCGGTGATGATTGACGACACCCACCAGCTTCAAAAAATGTTGGTAAGCCAAGGTGCGGATTTAGCTATCACCGAGATTATGGCTGTGACGCCATCTTGGATGAATAAGTCCGGGGGCTGGCAGATGGAGCGGTTAACCAGAATAACCGTAGGTGAGGACAGGTCTGGTTCTGAGGTTTGCTTGTTGGAAGTGGCTAAGGGCGCGGTGTATCACACCTCACACCAGCGAGACTTCAAGATTGAAGCACTGTCCAATCTGAGGCCCGTCTTTCTCTCAAGCATGATTCAGGGACATTGAGATTACCAGCAATACTGCACGGTACCAACGCGTCTGGTTCCGTGCCAAATTCCTGATAACGACTTGCGAAATAGCACCGGAGCGCAATGATGCTCGACACCATAGATGTAAATTTCCACGGAAAGCGCCATACAGATTTTGATCTCAAGCGAATTGTAAAAGCTCAGGAGCAAGGCTTCGAGGTGCCAGTGACCGCCTATCTCTGCGGTGTCTCCATCAGGGCTAGAGCAGGCATAGGTGTTGTTTTTGGCCACAAGAGAAAAGACCAGTATGGGCGGTTTGGGGATGGTCATTTGATCCGCACTTCTGATGTGGTCAAGATCGAGCGTGAAGGCCGGTTCTGGGTGATGACAACCGTAAATTCGCGGTACGTGCTAGCTACGTTCCAGCGTGACAATGGGCGTGCGAGCCTTCGCCAGTTTCTGCGGTTGTCCAGGGGGCATCACCATCTGTCCCCGCACGTGTTGCAGTAGGGGAGTGGTTGTCCGGGACAGTCGAGGACTGAAGGAGTCGATGGGTATATGTCCGCCATGGTCTTGAAAGCGGGCGAGGTGATCTCTATCGCATCTGGTATCTATGAAGCGTACGACAGAGACAGCCCTTTCACGGTCATGCGAGACTTCGTTCTCGAGCTATTTGTAGACAAGACTAAGGATGCATTTAAGGTGACATGGAGGTGCCTGGACTCGTGTATGAAGTCCCTGGATGCTTCCCGCCCAAGTCGTGACTTCCGTAATGCCGTGCCCAAAAATCTACTTAGGCGGCTTAAGTGAGTTCGGGCTGGGAGAGGAGAAAGACGACCATTTAAGGTGTCCTACCGTACCCCTGCTCGCAGTTGTTAGCTACCACTATGGCTGCAGTGCTCTGTAGATTGTTTTTAGTCTCAACAAAAGCTCATCGAACGTAATAATTAATACGTCACGCAGGCTGTTTCGGTAACATTCAAAGGAGATTTTCTTTGAATCTTCAACCGGATTTCGTCCTATAATTATGACTATGGGGACAGATACTGCATTGACACGTTCTGTAAGTTTGTTAGCCAATGAAAAGAAATTTTGTTGAAGAGACATTTTTTGGCTTAGTGCCTGACTCACAGAGCCGCTTAGCTCCCTTGATGGTGCATATACGGACGCGCGGTATTCAGTCGAAGATAAAAGTTCTTTCGAAGGAGCCTTGATTTCGATAATTGCTAGACTGGAGGTAGATTCTGATGCCATTACGAAATCGCTAAACTGGCCGCCTTGTCCATTAAATCCTTTGCCACCAACATACGGTTTTTCTCCAATGATTTTGACTGGGTAGCCGAAAGCTAAGTCCAGTATAAAAATATTTTCGGCCAGGAATTGCTGCCAGCGTTCCTCATTGCTATTCGCATCAAGTAGCTTTTCAAAAACCGTGATTAGCTCACTCAAGGTAACGAGTTCAATATCGGCTTTTAGTTTATAGAGGGCTCTCCGTTCATCCTTGGCAAGTGGGGGAAGATTTTTTTCCACCAGATCAACCACTGTTTTTCGGTCACGCTGGGTTAGAGAAGGGCTAGTGCTTCCCAACGCCACCAGTTCGGCCAAGAGATCAGGGGGGAGCTTTCTTGCTTTTGCAGGATATTTATTGGGCATGGATTCATGGAGCAACGATGAATAGCAAAGCAGTTGCATATCGCTCCTGCGCTCGCGACTGTATTTACCATCAAGCTGATCTATTTTTGCCCTGAGAGTTTCAAACCGTTTCTCACTGAGGAAAAACACATCCCCCTCAGCCTCCGGCGCGCAAGGCTCATTGCCACTTATGACCATGATGGTGGTGATTTCGTCAATATCTTCAATAGCGTAGGGTATGTATCTATAGTCGTAGAGGATGCCTAATCCAAATCTCCAGTCTTTGATGAAACCCTTAGGAAGTTTTTTAAGTAGCTCTTCAAGTCCATCTTCTTCGAAAGGTAAGTTTCCGGAAACGTTATCGTCGAAAACAATTTTGGTTATGGTGTTATACTTCGGCTCTCCGTAGTTTTGTTTTCCTATCCTGGCTTGTAGTGGGTATGTTATAACTATGTCTCTGTGTGCTTCGATAATAAGCAACCAGGTGAGATCTCTCCCGTTATAGTTCGGCACGTCGCGATAATAGATTTTAGAAGACTCGGCGTGCTCTAGGTCTTTCTCGGATCGCCCAGTAATAATGTTTTCGTTAGCGTCCAGTAGCTCAAATTTAACGAACGGGCCACCGTCATTTCGAAGCTGCATTGCGTATTCAGAGGGCGTCATTGAAGGCATAAAAGATCCATTGTTGAGGTTCTCAGTTTTTTTTGCGCTCTGCGAAAAAATGTTCTGGTGAGAAATAGATTTTTCCGCGCGCACGAGTACACGCCACATAGAGCTTGTTTTTAGTTCTGGGCTTCATTTTATATAGCTGCCCATTTAGGTATTGCTGCCACTGAGTTTCGCTCAGGATAATGCAAACGTCCTCGTAGTGATCTAGACCCTTGCATGCTCCCCAGTTATTTGAATGACATTCGTAGCGGTGGTGCGTATCGTAGAATAGTTTTACAGTGCTGTTGTCGCTGCGAATAAAATCAGCAGAAGTCTGATCTTGAATATTTATTATTTCAGTATGCTTTTGATTGGCCGGGTAAATCTCGATCTTGAGGTTTTCCCTGATGAAATCGCAAACTGTTGTTCCGCATCTCCAGCTTTCCTTGAGTGTTTCCTTGTCGACCTCGTATCCCGCTGTCGTAAATCGTTTTTCATATTTTTCTATGTCTTTATGAAGACTGCAGTTGATGTTTCCATCTCGACTGGTGTCAAAGGTGTGTTGGTAAAAGTCACCAACTAAAAGCATTTCTATCTTGGCAGGAGATAGGGCCATCAAAAAATTAAAGTCGTTTGCAGCAAAGTCCTGAACTTCATCGACAAAGATTTGATCGTAGAACCGCTCCAAGCGTTTTATGACGTCCTCGTATGACCTGGTTTGATCGAGAAATTTCGCAAGTCTGTTGTAGTAGAGCCGTCCACTGGAGTGGCGGTAGTGAGACATTTTGTCTCTGGCCCGAGTTACCGACTCTGCAGGCAGCTTGAGATAGAGGCCTTTGGTTTTCATTTTCTGCTGGAGCATTGGGCGGTAACAGAAACCATGCAGAAATGAAAAATAGGTCATAACACTGATGTGGCTTGGAATATACCCAAATTTTTCCATCACCTTGTTTCGGAGATGCTTGTAGTTGTTTTCAGTGTAGGTTATGAGGATGGCGCGTTTGCCTGCGTTCAGTCTGTTGATAATCTCGCTAGTTTTCCCAGATCCAGCGACCGCAAAAATTACTCTCTTATCCATGATACTGCCTCCTTGATGTAGTCGGGAGCAGTTAGGTTTTGATGATTATCTTCGAGCAGCGCGAAGGCCGCCTCTGCCTTGTTCTTCAACATGTAGTCCTGAACGCTTAGCGTCTTTCGATCCTTGCCGAAGAGCTTGTCGCAGATTTCTTTGTTGTCTAGGTACAGACCGACCTCGAAGGTATAGCGCTGGCCATCCTTGTCAGAGAACATTTTGGCGTTGTCGGATGTGTGCCCTTCGTAATTTTCTACGCAGTTCTGTTCATAGTTTCTGTCGTTGTCCCTGATCGCTGCGACCTTGATGTTTAAAAGTCTCGCGAGTTCCAGATAGCGCTTGAAGCTAGTGCCGCCAATCGAAATGATGTGGACTTGGTCGGCTTGGGGTGTGCAGCCACCAGAGATGCGTTTGTATAGTTCCTCCATCAGGATGAACTCAGCGTCACCTTCGACCAAGATGACCTTCTTTGAAAGGGCAAACTCCAGCACATTATTATCTGGCGCTTTCATAAAGAACCCTGCGGTCTTAGGAGAAAGCGCTTTTAGTCGGCCTGTATTTTGAAGAGTCCCGAGCAGTAGTGCGTTACGGAGATCGAGCCTGGAGCAGATGTGGCTGCTGTGAGTGGCGATGAAAAGCTGTGTTGATCCGGTATGAGATAGCTGTTCGACCAACCTTTTCATGTTGGAATGGCTGAGGTGATTCTCAGGCTCCTCAAGCAGCAACACATCAAGGCCTCCTTGCACATCGCGTCGACCTAAAGCGAACTCAGTTTTGATAAAACATTGTGCGCCCTTGCCTCGATTTTCAATCGATATCCCGTCTTGGGTAATGACTAAATCCGTTTCCAAACTCGCCCGTATGCTGCTGCGGATCCCAAACGCATAAGGAGGGAATTTTTTATTGAGTTCAGCTAGCTGTTTGTCCCGGAAGCCTTCCTTGCCTCTCCTGTAAAGGTTCTCAAGTCTGTGTCTCTCGGGAATTTCTGTATTGAGGCCGAAGACCGCTCTTGTGTACTCTCTGGCGGCATATTCACTATCGATCCGAGAACTGTCCAAGTGAAGGTGCTTGAACGGGCGCCGATAGCTGTTGAACGGCTCTCCGGAAAAGGTATGGAAACTGACGGAGTAATATTCAAAAGGAAAGTTTTGGGGGTCGTCCTCTAACATCTGTTTGATCGCAAGATGGTAGTCATCTAATACTGCTATTTTCATCCGTATGCCATCGTAATCGTCACCTGCCTGGTTCTGTCGACCATTCCAATAAGGTTGATCACCCTCTTGCAGGAAAACGTCGACTATCACCACTGGCAAGTCCGAGACTTTCCTCTCGCTATTGAGGAAAGCTAGGACTGCCTGGCGGTTGATGAGTGCTTCAAGTCCTAGTGTCTCTACCCGGCTTCGACTAGCGCCATTCACTAAATCGATTGCGAGCAATACGGTACTTTTGCCTGTTTCGTTATCACCGATGAGCACATTCGTCCCAGGGTCAAAGTCCATCAGGAGAGAAGAAAACTGCTTGAAATTTTGAAGCATCAGTTTGGTGATCGCCGGCATCTCTAATCCTTGTTCGGAGCTTCAATAGTCTGGACACTTGATCGCCCAGGTTGATGCGGGCTTCTGTGATCTGCTCGAGGTGGCATCGCTCGACGAGGCGGAATCTGAAGCTGATAGCCTATTGATACCTAATTTCTCGACTGGGATCGAGTGCTGAAAACCAAAAGACGTTACAAAGTTATAGAGGCGCTAGGGTGGAGGTGAGGGAAACCATTGAGCGAACTGGTTTAGCGCTTTGCTTCTATACGTCCGGCGTTTGATTAGCGCAGGGGCTGCTGTGCCCCATTGCGATGCTTCGCTAGGCGCCTGCGCAAGCCTAGAGGCACCTTGGCTGTCGATTGGTTTCCCTAGGCAGGGTCAGCTAACCTGACTCAGCTCCTTCTCCCGTCTAAGGGGCGTTGGCCGCTATCAACCCAAGGAAGAATTATGTCAAAGGCAAAGCTCCCCCCAGAGTCCGAGGTAGTTTCCTGGCTAAAACAGATCATCGAGAATGAGGAGTTGCTCGAGTCGATCACAGGGCAAGAAGTGATCACATCCTTGACGGACACTGTTATTCAGGAGCATTTCCTTCCGTGCTTTGGCATCGATTACATCTCTCGACGAGCCTCAGCGGAGGCAGCAGACTTTGTGCTGAGTCGCTTGAGTTTGCTGGAAATCATATCGATCAACACCAGCATTTCATTGACCACTGGAGAGGTGCTACGCCCGGACATTCTTTGTTTCAATCCTGAAACCAAAACGCTGGTGGTATTTGAGGTCAAGCGAGCGAGCGAAACCGAGCGTCAAACTGTCACTGAGCTTGCAGGGTACGAACAGGAGCTTCGAAACATGCTTCCGTTCCTAGGCGGTTTCGACGTGTGCTTTGTAGTCGTAGCGGCTGACTGGTCGACACTTCTTGTTCATGCCGTTGGCAGCATGAACGCCTGGTCTGGTAAACAATGCTTGGCACTCAAACTGACCAATGATGACGCGGGATTCGGCTTGGTAGCTCATCTTCCTGAGGCCTGGCACCTAACCGGTAGTACAAATCTCCCGGTAGAGGCACTTCCCTCAATCGATCTTTATCTCGCTTACAAAGGTATCGACGATGGTTTTGAAGCCGACCAAGACGATGTCGATTCCGTCAGGGAAGATGACGATGACGTAGCATCGCCCCCGAGGGTTGTTCTTACCGCCATGGATGTGATCTCACGGGCTGGGGATAGGGCTGGATCGCATGGTTTTATGATGCTTTGGCGTGACGTAAATGGCTTTGGCCGTGGTCGCTGGTGCATCACCCTTGCGGCCATTGATCCTTACACAATGCACGCCTGGTGCCGAGACAATGGTCTGCCGCAGAGAGAATCGGAAGCAGCAGCTTTTCTTCATGAGCGCAGAGGTGACCTATTGGGGCAAACGCCCACGACTGTCTATGACATTGCTAAAGCTGCATTTCCGATACTCAAGGAACACTTTGATCCCGAGTTTGGCGGGGATTTCCATTGGCACCTGAAGACACGCCAGTATCGCCATAGAGCTGTACCAACGAGGTTTGATTTCTGGGGTAGCCTCGGACAGCACGCCCGCGAATTTGTGTGCAATCCTGCTGTTCGGAACAATTACATGCCCTTTGTAGGATTCAACCAGTTGGATTGGACGGATCCCGCAGTTGCGATGACGCTAGTGACGAACCTATCACAGGGAAATCCGTTTCCAAGAGGGGTAATCAAGTGCAGCGACGCGTTTTTGGTCGGACGCGTGCTCGGGGATCTCCTAGGTGCAGCCTTCAACACTGCTCCTGATAAGGAGCTAGCGGCGAAATTTGAGCCCTTGGTGGAGTGGGCTCAGTTGGAGGCGCTGCGGTTCGCGATAGAGATGAAGCAAATGTACGACATCACGGAAGAAATAATTACGCCAATGCCCATGCTTTCTAGAGATCCAGCTAAGCGCATGCAGGCCACGGTAGAGCTAGCCCAATGGGTTAGCACGGATCTCATCAGTAATCGGCATCCGTTCCACCAAGCATGCTTTGATCTCGGTTACCGACACGCTTGGCTATTTAACCTGCTGGCGGCGCAACACGCCGATCAGGCTGACCCGAGCGAGTATGAGGCAGCAGCATCAATCATCCGCAATATTGTCATGGGGCTGCTTTCTCGTGCGGAGGGTAGTCAAGGGCAAATGTTCCAATCCTCCGGGTTCGTAGATTTTATGGCTTTCCTTGATCCGTATTTTGCCACTGGGGTCAACCTGAGCAATGCGCGAGAAATGAATGAAGTGATTGAGGCTATCCCAACTGATGAGCTGCTGGCGAGGTTCCCAAAAGCTCTCGTGAATGGCGCAGATTCCATAATCCCCGTAGTCCTACACAGGACTCGTGCGCCTTTCCCCGTCCGAGTTGATTGGGAATGGCTGAAGGGCGGTATCAGGGCGTTGTTTGAAAGTGGGGATCATTGCCCCGCTATCATTTTTAGTCAGGATGGAATGGTAGGCAGTTGTCGTCTGATGGAGCCTTTCAGGCTACTTTCTCCTATCAGTGATCCCGACGTGGAGGTGTATGTCCTTGATGAGTCGTCTGCAGTGAATATCGCGATCAAGATGACGTGGAGTGAGGTGAAGGATTTTCACGACAAGCGTAGTCAGGACTATGCCCAGCGTGATTGGGCCTTATCAAAAAGCTCTTTCCAGTGACATAGCCGCCAGCGCAATCCGTAGTCGTATCACCAAAGCGAATATCCTGGCCCATCATGTGCTCAGACCGGATGAGTCCCATGATCGCAAACATCGGTTATGCTGCGTAGCGATCCGGCGAACAACCATCTTAAGCACCCTGGTGCCCATAGACCAATCCGGTTCTCAACCTGATTATTGTCTATGGACACAAGCTAAATGTGCTTCCAACCCTCTCTGGTTAAGATAAGTGCATACTCCATAAGTTTTTTCGAGCGGGATGGATTACTTTCAAAGCATCTCAGCGCTAGGTGTTGTGCTTTAGCGATCCGGTCTAGCACTAACTTTTTTCCGGCCTCAATCGTCTGAATCTGATCAAGCTTGCAATCTATGATCATATTTTTTGCGCGGTCGGCTTTAGGGGCGTTGGCCTTTATTATGTATATCCAAGACTCCATGATTTCAATGTTTTCGAAGTAGTCATCGAAATATGGATGGATCCAGCGAAATTCACCTGCATGAGCAGTTAAGCCTAGGGCCGTAGCAGTTGTAGCGTCACCCATATCTTTTGTAGATTTTTGCATATTACATGGGTGACATGCTATGGCTAAGTTTACCGGGGAAAAAGTCCATTTACGGTATTTTTCTTTAGACTTGTCGAGGTAGTGCTCGATGTCTTCTGCAGTATTTCGTCTCTCTACTGATATTTTTCTTCTGCAGTATACGCATCTTCCCTGTTGCTGCCTTCTGAGTAATACTCTGAGAGATTGCTTAAGTGGCGCAAAGTTTGTATTGCTCCATTCGATTTTTCCTTCAATGTACTTTGTTATTTCAGTAGCGTGCCTCTTTATCACGTATCGATGATGTGGGTATAGCTTTCCAGGGCCAAATATCATGAATATCTTTCCCTAAGTTCATGGATGCGAGTCAGGGTGCTGAAAAGTGGGTCGTCTTGGTCAAGTTTGATATTTTGATTTAAAAGGGTGTCAGCTGCCTTGATGAAAGGTGCCGGATTTATGTTTGCATCCATTAACGTGCTCAAACATTCCTGTATCAACACTGCTACGGATAGCGATCTAGGCGAATTTAGACCGAACTGTTCTGAAAGGACAGTGTCTGTATTTCTACCATATAGTTCGGATTTTATCCAAGGGTCGTCAGAAGGTAAGTTGCATATAAGGCTGGAGTCGTTTGGAGCGCTGGAGACAATTAGTGGAGAGTGGGTGGCGATAACAGTGGTGCACTCATCAGCCATTTTTCCTATGATTGTCACCATGTCCTGTATTATTTTAGCCTGCCATTGTGGGTGAAGTGAGTTTTCTGGCTCATCGAACAAAACAAGTGTCCCGTCTCGTACGCAAAAACACAGTGCAAGAGTGGTGAGTAGGTATAGTCGCTCGCCTGAACTCAGGTTGGACAAGTTCAGCTCTTCACCATTTTTTTGGAGCACTAAATCAAATAGAGATACCTCGCCATTAGACATGCTGACGAGCCGGTCTTCGGTTTCGTATGTTTGTTCTAGCGTGCTTGATAACTCTATGATGATATCTAATTCGGGTGCGCGGGCATTGTATTTTATTCGTGCCCCTCGTTTGTAGGCAGTTCGAGAGAAGCGGAGTCCTAACTTCCTGCTAAATCCAATTTCTTCTAAAACATTTCCAGCTAGTTCGCCGGAAATGCCGTTGCAACCCTCGCCGATTATGTAGTGTGCTAGTAACCTAAATGGAGCTTTTTCCGAAAGTATATTCCCTTTTGCTTTGTTGCCAAAGTAAAGATAGCTACATTTTAGATTGTCAGCATCCCCTTGAAGCGGGAACCGATCATATGCAGTTCCAGAAAGGCAAATTATACGCCTGCAGTATTCTTCGGCTGATCCGTATTTGATCAATGATCTGAGGTATCTTGATTTGCCTGTGCCGTTTACGCCGGTTATTATATGGAAGCTTCCTCGGTGCGGAGGATGGCGGTAGTTTTTCTTGTTGTTTTTTTCTGCTGACTGTAACAGGTCTTCTTCGTTTAGCGAGGGTGTGTATAGAACCTCATCATGTATGTACAGTGAGGTAGGGATCTCATGTGTTAGTCGGTTTCTTTCAGACTGAATGTGTTTGTAGCGCTCCTGAGTCAGAGCGGTATTCAGGATTTTGGATGCTTTTGTATATTCTAAATGGGCGCGAGCTATCTTTGAATCAAGCTTTACGATATCGGAATTTATTTTGGCCTGCAGTAACGAATAGCGGGTCGCTGCTTTCTGTCCTGACGCAACCCCTGAAGGTGTCGCGGCTCGAGATGCATTCGACATCGAAGCTAATCTTTTTTGCTCTGCTTCGGCTGCTTGAAATGCCAGCTTTGTCCTTTGTACTTGTAGATCGGCGATTTCTTTTCGGCGCCTAACCACCTCATCACGGTAATGCTCTGAATTCATCTTTTGATATCCCCCCTCTACACGCCGCCCAATTGTTCATATAGAAAAGCTAGGTATTAGCTTTCGGCTAAATCTTTTGGTCTTAGGTGACGTTAAATTCGCCACCCCTGATGCCCCAAAACATCTTGATTGTTATCGACGTTTATTTCGCTCCTGCTGACTCAATGGCGGCTCCTTGTCGCGTCTTTGGTACTCTGTGGTTGGTGGCGGGCTTGGTATTTTCTGCTCGCTACTTTGTGGCTTTTTTTCATTTGTCATGCGATTAACTCCCTGATGATTGTAAGCACGGCGAGTAGAGCAAATGCGCCCGCTCCGATTGTGATTTCCTGGTAGGCCAAATCTAGCGGCTTCGACTTTTCGTCGATAGCCGTCTTGAGGATCTCGAGGGTATCGACATAGCAATTATAGATGTGTGCTTTTTGCGCCTCGTCATCAACGGCCTTCAAATATTCTGCCGTTTCGCGACTCGAGGGCAGGCTTGGATAGGCCTTGATACTTAGGGCGCTGAGTGCGTGGCCCCAAGCACAGGCAATAGCGAACGCTGCCACGGCAAATGCTACGAACGCACTCACGGCCAGCGGAGTCTGTACCTGAAAGATAATCCCATTTTTCAACGCCGCTAAAGCGCTAAGCCCAGCAACCAAAACTGACACTGCGGTGAAAAATTTAGCGCTTTTATTCTCTACCTGATCGAAGCGACTTTGCTCTTCTTTGAATCTGTCTTTCAGGTACGAAATCGTTTCATCCATTGAAGCGCTAACCTCATGTTAAGCGGCTCATAGACGCCATCGCCCATGGGCATAATCACGGTATAGTAGCGATATGGAAGCATCCGCAGAAAGGGATTTGTTATGAGCACCGATCAGTACCGTACGCAGGTAGCCAATATTCAGAAAAGCATTGCCAAGCTTCAAGGCGAAAAAGCCCAGAAGGTCGATGCCGCTGCGAAAGCAGGTAAGAAAAAACATGACGCCTTGGCGGCAGCAGCACGCACATCTTCGGCGTCGACCGCCACGTCTAAACTCCGGGAAGCGACTAGGTACGCCAGTGAGCAGGCCAAAGCCGAGACAGAGGTTGGCAAAATTGAAAAGAAGGTTGCCGATGAGCATAAGAAACTCGTCGCCGCACAGAAGCGTCTTGAGGATGAGCTGAAGCGAGAGCGCAAGCGTCAAGATACTGCGCACGCTAGGCGAATCACGGAAGAAAAGAAACTTATGGCTGAACAGAAACGCACCGCCGTCCAGCAAGAGCGTGTACTTCGCGACCTAAGCGAAGGCCTTTCAAGGCACGAAAATCTGCACGTTCAAACCGCTCTGGAGATCGAGCGCCTGAAGGCTCTCCCAGAGAAGATCACCGTCGTTTTCTTCGCCGCTGATCCTGGCAGCGACTCCACAACCAAGCTTGGACTTGATGAAGAGGCCCGCCTAATCGGTGAGCGGATCCGTGCATCAGAACATAGAGATGTTCTGGTTTTTCACACAAGGTGGGCGGTGCGACCGCGAGATGTGCTTCAAGCCATTAATGAATTGCAGCCAACCGTGGTTCATTTCAGTGGCCATGGAACAAGAGCAGATACGCTTGTGCTACAGGACGATCAAGGAAATGAAAAACACGTCACCAAAGAGGCCATCGTCAGTGCCATCGCACTTGGTGCGGAGAGTGTAAAGCTAGTGTTCTTTAATACCTGTTTCTCCTTCAACCAAGCTCAAGGTTGTTTACATCACGTACCCGCGACCATCGGCATGAACAGAGATGTCGGGGATTTACCTGCACGGGTTTTCTCTGCGCAGTTTTATTCGGCGATTGGTTTCGGGCTTTCCATCACCAAGGCATTCGAGCAGGCTAAAGCATTGGTGGCAATGGAGACGCCTGGTGAGGAATCGATACCTGAACTTTATGTCCAAGAAGGTTTGACTGAAGAGATGCTGACGCTCGTTAGGCCGCCTTCACTTTAAACAGTGGGCCAGCTGTTCTGATTTGACCATCACGCTGCGTTGGTATGACCGGTAGAGAGCGACCCGAGGCCGCCCTTCAGAGAGGCCTGCAATCGTCCAGAACCGTTCACTCAAAGTACAAACTGCTACCTACCAAGCACGGAAATTGTGGCATTAAAAAAGGCTACGTAGCCAATTTCTCCCTTTACCTGTCTATAACTTCATAGTTTATGGTTTACGCCATGGGACGAGGGAAAGGTCATGTATCGCATTTCTGAATTGGCGCTGAAAGTGGGATTGAGTCGCTCTACGCTGCTCTATTACGAAAAGTTGGGTTTGATCTCATCCAAGCGGCAGGCCAATGGTTACCGCGCATCCTCAGAGCATGATCTTCAACAGCTGAAGTTGCTGCAGCAGCTTCAGGCTGGTGGACTGACTCTAAAAGAGTGCCAAGCGTGCTTGGACACCCGTTAGACAGGTCGTTGTTGCTTGAGCGTTTGCAGACCTTGGAGCAAGAAATTGCGGAAAAACAACAATCCAGAGATCTGCTCGCCGCGATGCTGGGAAAGTCGTCAATGCGTGGCTGTCCTCGATGCCCTGGTGTAGTCTGAACAGTCCAGAGGGAGTCCCAATTTTATGATCGAACAGCTCTTCAAAGCGCTACATCACTACAACGAAGCATACCGTGAACTGATCAACGAAAAAGCGATGCGGCACACGCCTGATCACGGCGACTTCGAGGTCTTTATTCAATCTGCGCTCAAGCTTACAAAGTCTGAAGACTGGGGCTTCATTTGCTCATCGATGGACATTATCAACGACAGCCTTTTAGGCATTGAGCATTTTTGCAAGTATGGCCTTGATGGCCCCACGAAGTATGACGACTTCGGAGAAAAATACATCCGCTTGTATGGCGTCTTGAACGCCACGTACATCCAGCAACAAGCCCTGCTCAACCTACACCGGATTGCAAACGTCATGAACCTTCGTGACATTGAGAGCAAAGTGGCAAACCTTCAGGTACGTGAAGTCAGGAATAAACTTGGCGCGCATAGTGTCGATTATGCTAATCGCGAAGCTGGAAGCACTGAAAGCTTTGTTCCAGTTCGATTTACCCTTTCAGGTATGCGCTGTGATTACTACAACAATACAACGCTACAACACACCGAAGTAGATCTAAAAGTAATTCTCGGTGAGCATATCGAACTGATGAATGATATGTATGACGCCATATATCGGAAGTCAGTTAACACAATATATAAATCCAACAAAGATAAAATTGAAGAACTTCTAGAGAAAATCGACGATGCCAAGGTACTACTAAATGGCGGCATCGTCATGAGAACACCGGACGGGAAAAGAATCTTTATTACAGCATTCGAGTCAGATAAATAGGAGTAAGGCTCACAATCACCTAGACGTAATAGAGGTAAACCTATCCAGGAGAAGGGTTAGCTCTCCATCATATGATGTATCTTCTGTCGCCTCCAAGAATCCAACCATGATTGCTAAAGTAGGCTGCGTACAAAAGTTAGCTGCACTAAATACCTCATCTTTAGTGCCAGGCCCAAACCTGTAGCCACTCCACGTGTTATTTTCCTTGTCGGAAACTATATAGCGCTTAAGAGAAGATGCTGAATAGTGCATGGCATCGTCGGAAAGATGCTTGTACATTAGGTAATGGTTAGAGAGCGACGACATTTCGGCAATGTCTTTCCAGTTAAGATGGCGGCCCTTTTCCCCAGATATTCGTTCATCCATCGCGGCTTCAACGTCAGCAGTTAGGGAATAACTGCCATTTTTTAAAGCTACCGCCTGACCCCGTTTGGCTGCTAGGTTGTCGTGTTTCAGTAATGGGATGAACTTATCCGGATTATCTATCAGGGCACCGATACAAAATGAATTCTCATATAGACACCTGGCCATGATTCTTGCTTCTACTACCATGCCGCGCTCAAGATTCATGACTGCCGACTGAAAATTGCTCAGTGACCTAATGGCAGAGAACATGGTTAGCACCTTTACGTCCATGGTTTTACCGTGATGCTTTTCAAATCCTGAGATGACTATCTTTTGCAGGAGCTGGTTGATATCCCTGAGCAGAGAAAACCACTCAGGATTTTCACCAGTAACATGATCAATAGTTTCTTGTATGTCGCCATTCAGAAATCCATGGATATTAAATCCGGTATGCCCTGTCGCATCGGTGCTCAAATCGATCTCCATTCCTGATGATTGCATAATCAGCTTAGGGTAGCAAAAGCTAAGGAATTCGTGGCCTGCATTCAAGCATTACTAGGCAGATGCTCCATTCTTCCTGCGGATCAAGCGCAATGTCGGAACCTAGCCCCCCGGTTGAGCCGGGGGGGGGGGATTAACAGTGGGGATAGGTGGTGAGGATGATCGGGATTGGTTGAGTTGTTGGCGCGGTAGGTGGAACGATGGCTACAGTGATGTTAACGGCCAGAAGAATGACAGCCTGAAAGCCTCCAGGCATTGTTAGGAAGCATCCTTTCGTTCAGTATCTTCAGATTTAGTCTTAAAACTATTCAGCTAATGTCGCTGAAGTCACAAAATTCAAATGCACGGAATAATTTTTGCTGACTGAGATGTGTTGTGTAAAATGATTTTAATGCGGTGAATATGTCGTAATCAGGCTCGCTTATACGCCAGTTTAGTACAAGGTATTTGTCGTAAAATATGTAGACGTCCTCCCCATGTTCTACGTGTTTAGGGTTCTTATCAACTAGCTGAGCAAGATTCTTGCTTTCCAATAGGGTAATAATACTTTCGAAGGAGGAGCGTTCGTCTGCAGTGAGGTAAAGCTCGAGCTCTTGGATGTTTATTTCAACTTGCCAGCTCTGCCATCCTGGTTGAGATGCGTACTGGATCGTTTTTGCAATAACGTTCCTGGCTATCAATGGTAATTGTGAGTAGTGTTGCGTAAACTCATGTATTTGCTTCAAAACTATGTTGCCGACAATCGTTGGGTCGCCTAGGCTATTCCAAAGATTAAGATGGGTGATAAAGTTGGATGGTTCACTCTGGGGTATCGAATAGGAATTGTAAGCGTAGCTGCTAGCTGGTTGTTCACGTGTCTGGGGGAACCAAGCGCTTAAATTTGATTGGACTTCATTTTTTATGTATGTAATTGCTTCATTATTTAGAGATGAGATATCTCTTAAGAGTTTAGGGGTTGCAATTGTCTTTATGGTATATTCGCGATAGCTATTTTGCTTTGGTGTATAGATTTCTGTTGATATGAATAGAAACCAAATCTCTTTGTTGGTTGAGATTTCGTTTGTTATTACTTTGTCAATTGTTGTGGTGATCTTTTGCCAGTTTTGAGTTGTGGTCACCTGAACGCCGATTCCACCGCTTCCTTCTTGCCAATCAATAGCGGGGAAGTTTTTGTGTGTGTGGTTCAAGTTTGTGAAGTTTTTACCGTAGGTTATGTTTACGATGCGTAGTAAAGAGTCTTCGGCACCTTTTGCTTCGTCGAGTAAATTGTTCTGCGCCTGAAAAGTTACATATGATGCATATGATAATAGAGTGCTGGAAATAAGCTCTAGGTTACGACCCCGATCTGTAAGCATTACGATAGCTCCGTTAGTCAGGCCCGAATAGTACCAAAGGTAAAATCTTAGATAAATGGCATAGTGCTACTTCGCGGGAGCGAAAGATTATCGGCTGGTTGCCTTTTGGACGGTTTGTGGCATAGATGAGTTGAACCGTCACACTGCCGCGAAAGGTGGGGATTCAGCCGAGTCTCTCTAGCATCCTAAGCCGCAGGCTTTGCCGCCAGGGAGGTTTGGTGCCCCTCTACATCACAGACTTCATCGACGGCTGAATCTGCGGCGTTGAATGATGGACTTTACTCCATCGAGCCATCACCTGCCTGAGAGGATGCGCCTGCCAGCGATATGGGCTCATGCTTACACAGTCTGGAGGTAACGATTGTCAGCCAGAAAGCAACCACTGGATGACTTGAATACAATTGTCATGATGCCAGATTGGCATAACTATTGGCAGCGAAGATATTAGCTTGCCCAAAGTTTGGCAATATTGGGTGCAAGATTACAATTGCGGGGATTTTGTATGGCTAAGAAGCCTGCAGTACCCGAACCCGAAATTCTTACTCTGGTCGAATAAGGTTACCCTCGCCCACGACTGCACAAACTCATAATCCAAAACTTTAGGTAAATTGCGTCAGTCCCGGTAGAGATTGAACTGGATGACATTGTTGTATTAGTTGGCGCCAATAATGCATGCAAAATTAATATCTTGCGAGCTTATGAAATTGTCGCTTCTGGTCAAAGCTTAGAGATGAATTGCAATAACCTGCTTAACTCAATACGGAATCAAGCAGGTATTCTGGGTGTTTGTCAAAGAAACGGCTCTGGGTTTCTATAAAGTCGGCAGGAATAGCGCACTTCGAAATAATATGGAGTGTATTTTTCTCGAACTCGGTACCGTTGTAATCCATGGAGGCGAATCGATTCCACTCTTCGCCGTTTGAGCAGAGTAGATCGAACAAAACAATTTCTTTGCTAGAGTGGCACGTGTTACGCATCTCACTAGCAATTATAGGAAGACTAGCAAGGGGGTTCTCATAACTGGTAGCGGTGACTACCGTCATGGTTCCTGTCCTAGTTTCTAGTCTTCGTATGTCAAACATTTGGTGTACCAATATTTAGCTATACAGATTCTTGATGTGGACGTAAGCCTCATCACACAATGCCACGGCGTGAGTGATGTTGCTAATCACCCGGCTCGCGGAAGCCATTTCTTCCATGTGGAACAAGCCGTGGCGTTGCTTGTTGAAAAACGTATAAGCATTGCCAAAATCTCCCGTCAGTTTAGCATCATCCACGTGACCATGGTATTCCTGCTTGAGGTTGAACTGGTTACCGGTCTTGGCGAAGAAACCGCCAAAGCTATCTTCCTGATGTGAAAGGTTTTTCTCGGAAAGTCTCTGTTTGATTGCACCTTCAAGGCTGCGGAGCTCTGGGTAGACCAGCATGCAGTAGTCCGGCAGCGTTGGGCTCGCCAGCCTCACGCAGAGGCTTGCGAGCAGGAGCTTGCGGGTGGTTATTGGCAGACTGGCGAAGCAGGTACCAAAGCTAGCCTTGAGCACACTCTCCGCGACCTCGGCGCAGACGAACTCGGAGCGATTTTCGTCCTTTTTGAACAGGATGCTCTCGAGGGCGTTGATCTCCAGGATCTCGGTGAGCAAATAGCTCAACTGCTGATAGCAACTGAGTGGACGGCCTTGGATCTGCAGCTTGTTGGTGGTCTCATGCTGGGTGACGGTCAGCTCGTCGGAGTGCTTCTTGGACTTGAGCTTCCAAATATGCCGCCGGTCAAGGCCTGTATACGAGTCGATCCCAATGTCCGCTTCGGCTGATTCGGTGAGTTCTTTGATCAGTGCCTCGGCATCAGACAGATCGATGCCTTTGATAGCAAGGTTGATCGTCACGAATTCATCAGGGTGGATCGTTTCGTAAAGAGCGTCCGCTAGCTTCTGGCCGAGCTCTTGGTTCTTCCCCACCTTGTATTGCAGGGTGGACGCACCGTTGTTCGTGAAGAAGATGTCAAGCGTTGCGTCTTCAATCCCTGTACTTCCAACGACTACACGCAGGCCGGAAGTCCCAGGTTTATCGCCATACGCCCTGAGCTTCAGTCCATTTTCTCCGAGGAAGCGGTGAGTCGTTTCTTCAATGATGCACCGTTTCAGGTTGATGTTTTTGTAGTCGCGTTCGGTCACGTCACAGTCCTTTGCAAGGGTTCGGTAGAGCAGGGAGACCGGAAATATGGCACGACGAGAACCAGGCGTCCAATAGGCAGCCAGCCTGATGCGAGCGCATCACTGTCGTAGATCAACAGGATGGGGAAGCACAGAACGTTCAGCATTTCGTCCACTGGGGCGTTGCGGTGTAAGGCTTTTTTTAAGACTTCGGCATTAAGCTCGTGATGGTGCGGCTCACACAAATTGATGACAATCTCGCACTCCTTCGAAAGCGCTGTCTCCGAAATGGTGGAGTGCGGTTCACCGACAAACTTACCTTATTCTGTCGATGCTTCGCGGGATGAGCGAGCATTTAATGAACGTTGGAATTTTTGTAGTGAACGATAATGTTGTTGAGATGATAATCAGATTTTATTTTTAGCAGTTGTTCTTTGATTTTGGCGTCAATTATTTTATTGATAATTGGGTGTGTGTTAAAGTTCTGGCGAATAAAAATTAGATAACTTGAATCCAGCTCTTCAATAATCTTGACCAAGGTCGGAAGATTGTGAAGTTCTGGTGCCTCTCCGAGAAGGCAGCTCTTGAAGGTATGAGTGTGCATGTCGGCCTCTAAGCTAATAAATAAAGTTGGCCGAATTAGTAGCGTCTTGAGGTAACAGTCAGCGTCACTTGTCGCTACTGTTCGGCTGAATTGTTGAAGCGGTTTTCAGCAGTTTCATTAATTGCTTAGGCCTGAGCAATTTGGTAAGCCTAGGGCTAGGTATAGCCTATTTTTTTCACCTTGACAAATTCCATTGTGCTCCAGGCTGGCATCGCCGACGTTGGCAGCGCTTTCTTCATGGCGGATCAGTCTGATATGTCTCATTGACCAAATACCCTCCAGTTTTGTCCCGCCTGTACGTGACGAAATGCGGCTTCTGCTAACACAGCCCCGGCATTTTCAGAGTTCCGCTATGATGGCTTTCTGTCCGACCTCTAGATTTTGCTGCAAGGATCGAATGCTCATGACGCCCCCAAAATACGAACTTCATCTCTTAGGTTGGCATGGTTTTCAGCAACTTTGCATGGCAGTAGCCTCAACAGTTTTGGGCCAAACAGTCGAGACGTTTCTTGAAGGAAATGACGGAGGCCGCGATGGTGGGTTCAAGGGGACGTGGTCTCCTCAGCCAAACGAAGTGTATGCAGGCGAATTCGTCATCCAGTGCAAGTTCACATCGCGCCGTGATCACAATCTCACTCTATCTGACGTGACTGGTGAGCTTGAAAAGGTGCGCAGACTCGTCGCCAAAGGAAAGTGTGATGTCTATGTCCTGATGACAAACGCAAGCTGGACAGGGGATAGCAATCTCAAAATACGGTTGGCGTTTGAGGATGCTGGGGCCAAGCACGTGCTTTTGCTGGGTTCTACCTGGATCTGCGAGAAGATCCAGCTGAACAGTGATCTGCGCATGAACGTGCCCCGACTCTATGGTCTTGGCGACCTTAGTCAGATATTGGATGAGAGACGGTACAAGCAGACGAAGGCGTTGCTGACGGAGCTTCCCGACCTTTCAAAGCTCGTGGTGACGGGCACCTATCGCAAAGCGCTTCAAGCCCTTCAGCAGCATGGCTTTGTTCTGTTGGTTGGAGAGCCCGCAGCAGGTAAGACAACGATTGCCTCACTCATGGCCATGTGTGCGATGGACAAATGGGAAAGCCTAGTATTGAAGCTGGAGAGACCTGAGCAGATAAGAGATCACTGGAATACTGAAGAAGCATCGCAGTTCGTATGGGTTGATGACGCTTTCGGAGCGATGCAGTACGAAGCAGACTTGGTGATGGAGTGGAACCGGATTCTTCCCGCTCTCACGACCATGATCCGAGGTGGGCATCGGATAGTTCTGACCAGCCGTGACTACATTTACAACAGCGCACGACGTGACCTCAAGAAAACAGCATTTCCCCTGATGGAAGAGAGCCAGGTTGTCATCGACGTGAAAGAGCTGACCTCCCAGGAAAAGTCAGAAATCCTCTACAACCATGTGAAGCTTGGAAACCAACCACAGCGGGTTCGGACGGTCTTGAAGGAGTTTCTTCCTGCAGTGGCAGCTCACAGCCGGTTCGCTCCCGAGACTGCTCGGCGCTTGGGGAGCATTGAATTCACAAAAGCGCTAAAAATTGACCAGAAAAATATCGACGAATTTGTCGCGAAGCAGGAGCGATGGCTCGTCGAGACGATGCAGGGAATGGATGACGAGAGCCAGGCCGCACTTGCTCTTCTCTACATGAAGCATGGAGCAATCGAAAGCCCGGTGAGTCTGTCTAACGGCGAGATGCAGACAATTGAGAGGTTGGGCGGTAGCCAGGCGGGGTGTATCCGAGCTCTTGAGAGCCTCCGAGGTAGTTTTCTTCAGATGGCAGATACAGCTGATGGACGTTTCTGGCGATATAAGCATCCTACGATTGGGGATGCGTTTGCGTTGATACTCGCTCAGAGTCCTGAACATCTGCAGATCTTTGTGGATGGAACACCGATTGAGCGGTTGATGGAACTGGTGACATGCGGCAACGCAGGGGTTCAAAACGCTACGATTTTGCCTTCAAGTATGTTCGCAGAAATCGCGAATCGGTGCTGTGAATACGTTGCATGCGAGGGCGACATGGAGCGCACGAGGCGGGGAAGGCTGTATTCTTTTCTGCAGCGCAGGACAAACGACGTGTTCTTGGACATCTACTCGAAAAATGATGGAAAGCTGCACTCCAGCTTGGTTCGTGACTTCGCGATAAACCTGTTCACGAGGTCGTCTGATCTAGCTCTCCGCCTGCTACGGCAAGGGCTTTTACCTGAGTCAGCAAGAGAAGCGATTTCCACCAAGATTCGGGACTTTGTCTTTGATCATGATGAGCTCGGGCACATCTACGATAACGAGATGCATGAGTTCTTCACTAACCACGAGCGTGAAGACTTCTACAGCGATGTACAGAAATATGTGCTGCCTGACCTGGACAGGGTTCGCAAGTCCCTGCAGGAATCGTATTGCTACGAAAATGATCCTGATAACCATTTTTCTGATTTTATTGGTGAGCTAGAGGGTATTTACGCGGCCTTTCCGGGATGGCCCGGTATCGAGGATGTGGTCGATACCCAGCGGCGTCGAGTTGACGATTGGGTGAGTGAGGTCTCGCAAGAGCGGTATGAGGAACCAGCAGTCGGACGGAGCGATTTGATTCGGCCCACTGCAACGGGGGGAGGACGTGACATCTTTGACGATGTAGATCTTTAAACCAAAACCAGGTAATCAAGGGTAAAGACACCCGATGGTTTGACAGGCGCATGCACGACGCTAAGAACGGGGTGGTTATCGCGAAGTAGCCCGACAGATATCGCAGACCTTTTCAGCCCTATAAGGAAGTCACTCGTACTGTCGTTCGGATCGACGACCCAGCAAAATGTAATTCTTGGACGTGCCCAGTTTCTTCGCCTCAGAAGTCGCAAGGCAAATGTTCAATAGTTCCGCCCTGAGCCACATCTCGATCTCGACGTCAATTTACGCTTTATCGCGGGAGCCTCGGGGGCCTCCAGTGCGGTCGTACTCAGCTGCCAGCAGATACCCTGCTGGTTCGCAGCGGCGATTACCTTGTGGAGGATATTCACAACTTCCAAGAATTCACCATCGAGCCTTAAGGTTAACGGAGACGACTGGGGTAGGATTCTAGGCGAGCAAAGGCTCGGCAATGAGCTTGATCGTGCCATCATCGACCGGTGGAAAGTGGTGGCGCGAGCAGCAACATTCGGAGCACCCAGAGTCGCCCGTCTGCTGGCGATTTCTCCAGAAATACAACTGCACAAGGAATGATCAGGTGCTGAAGCCCATCCGCAAAGAGCCGAGCGTGAATGAGAGCGAGCGCATTCTCTCATCCATTGTCCAGAATAAGTTTTTCAGTCTTTGGTGCTACCCCAGCCTGTTTCGTTCGGTAGGGAACGGCAAGGAGCTGGCTGACCTTACGATTTACTTCAACAACCATCTCATCCTTTTCTCAGACAAGGGCCATGTCAAATTCCAAGACGATAGGGATGTTCATATCGCTTGGAAACGATGGTATCGGGGCGCAGTCAAGGAATCGGCCAAACAGCTGCATGGCGCTGAGAGTTTCATTAGGAACTACCCTCACAGAGTCTTTCTCAACAACAAGCTTGAAGATCCTTTTCCATACGATTTGGCGAATCCCGACTTGAAGATCCACTTGGTCGCAGTCACTCGTGGAATTGGCGACCATGCCAAGAGCTTTTTTGATTCGATAGCGCTTGGTAGTAGTGGAACGTTAGGGTATGCGTATCAGGTCGCTGAAGATGTGTTGATCGAAAAGCCTTTCTTCGTGGGGGATGTCGACCAAGCCAAGACTTTCGTGCACGTGCTCGACGAGAGTGGAATTCACCTGCTTCTCGAGGAGCTGTGTACGCCGCCAGATTTTATTCATTATCTGGAAACCAAAGAGAAGACAATTCGCAGTCGACGCTTTTTGTTGAGCGCTGGTGAAGAGGAAACGCTCGCGTCTTACCTTCAGGAGGACGGCGGTAACGGCTTTGGGGATCTGCGGCTTCCTCTTGTCCACCAAGGGCATTGCTTCCAAATTCCGGAAGGCGAGTGGCGACATTACAGGCAGACCGTAGCCTATGCGCTGCGCCATGGACACAAACAGAAAGCAAAGCTATGGAACGAGATAATCGCTCGTTTTGCCAATGCCATCACGGATGCGTGTGTTGGAGAGGCTAGCGACCTCCCTTTCATCGACCATGCTAATGCGGTTCAGGTTCTTGCCTCTGAAAATATGTATTCCAGCAGCTTTCTAGCGTCTGCTTTATTTGAAAAATTTAGCAGCGTACCTGAAGGTGCTCGCTCTGCTCGAACAGTCCCGTCCATTAGCACTCCAGGTCGAATGTATGTTTTCGTATTTTTTCCTTGGGATGATGATTATGTTTCATACGATGAGTATAGGCAGGAGCGGACAGCGTGTATGCAACTGTACGCACATGTTGCTCGGTACAAGTTTCAGAAAGCTAAGGAAATTCTGATTTTCGGTGCGGACACAAGAGGCCGACCAGGTGGCTCTGAGACGATTTTCGCTATAGATGCGACGGTGCCGATGACGGGCAATGAGCGGATGATGGCCCAACAGATTATGAAAAACCATCAAGTTCTGGACAATGTTTCAGAGAGGATGATCAAAGTTTCAGATTTTTCTGAAGGTGTTAGGCGAAATGACATTTGCCCATGCGGGTCTAAGAAAAAATACAAAAAATGCTGCATGAGTTCTGGCTTGTCTTAAAAATCCGTATGCGTCCGGCCAAGTCATCTACCCAGCCCTTCAAGGCCAAGACATGGTGTCCACTTAAAATTAGGTGGACACCATCACCTTTGGCGTTGGGGTCAGGAAGGTAAGGTGGCCGGACGCTTACTTCGCGTCGGTCTCATCCCAGCCCTGAACACCTACAGTCACCATCACACCTTGTCGCTTGCGTACATTTCCAAAGCCCGGCGCAATGAATTTTTGATGTGGTCGCGAAGGTAAGGCGGTTCTAGGACTTCAATCTCGTCTGCATTGCTAAGCAAAAACAGTCTCAGCCCTTGGGTATCTTGAATTGAGCATTTCAAGATTGTACCGATAGGGGTGTGTTCGATTTTTTGAGTCTCACTTAGCTGGTTTTCAGTGAGGCGGTTCAGGAGATTCGCTTCAAGACGCAGCCTCAGCTCAACAGGAGCTTCCTCATGAATGGTATTTAGATCTCTCTGCACTACGAATGCGCCGACGCTGTATCCCTCTGGCTCAGGGGTATCTTGCCAATAGGTCTTGATGTTAACCATCCTATGAAGCATGAGCACGCACTGCTTGCCTGGCCCATTGCTGCTGTACTTCCCGCGCAGGGCATCCCGCTTAGGCATCTTACCGTCAGACCACTGCTCAGATTCGACGTAGGCCGACAGATAAACATTGGAGTCTTGGAAGGAGAGCGCTAGCGGCCTCAAAATATATGTGCATTCGAGATCACCAACATCGCGTGGCTTATAGACGACCTCTAACGTCTGGCCATCGAGCATGGCCGCTTGGATGAGCTCAAGGTGCGCCGGATCGTAAGCACCAGGCAGTAGGGTGATGAAGCGAGTGCCCGTAGTGATTCTGCCCTGGCCGATCAGGTCGTGTTTTGAGTTTCGGCTTATTACCCCTAGCGCGTAATCTCGAAGCTCCACGAGCTGGTCGGTTACCACTTTGAACCCGAAGCGCTCGGCATGCTGCAGTATGGCCACCAGCGTCATCGATTCAGCGGGTGTCAGCACGAGATCTAAGCGAGCTTTTCGCAGTTTCCACCGGTAGGATTTTTGACCTACTGGTTTTTCACAGGTGATCAGTCCCTCCAAAGCAAGGATCTGCAGGTCGCGCAATGTGGTTTTAAGGTGGGGAACCTGTTCAATCCAATGTGTCAGCTGAGCGTGAAGCTCCTCAGTAAGCAGGAAGCGACGCTCCCGCAGCAGCATACCTAAGAGTGCCTTGCGTCTATCTTCCTTGGAAATTTTCTTAACCATAGCGAACTCACAGACAAAATCTGTCCTTATTGTGAGTCAGTATCACTTTGCCAGCAAGAAAACCCATCGAACTTAATGGAGCATTGCATGAAGATTAAGGTCTCGCACCGGAAGTACCCCGCTTACAAAGACCGCGCTGAGGTCAATGCTTTCATTGAATGGCTGGCTGATCAGTTGGGGTCTAACAAGCCTTTAGAGCATCATTACACCAACCGCCAGACCAGCAAGATCTGGCAGTTCTCCAGTCTTCATGACGCTTTTGAGCAGTACGAATGGAATCACCCAGGGGTGGCCCATCTCAATGTCAGTGCGGGCAGTTGTGGTAATAGCAACGCTAAAGCCCTTGAGGCTCTAGCCGCTGACCTCAGCGCGGCTGCATGCGACGACTCAATGCTGCGGGGAACCCAGGCCACCATGTCTTGGGGTGGTGTTTCTGCTAAGAACAACCGCTGGCTTGGAGAGAATCAAGTGGGTTTGGCAGCGATGATCGAGCAGGTTGCGGAGGTTCTGCGACATGGAGATCTGGATAGCCCTAAATTCTTCAGCGATCTGCGCTTCAATGCAGGCATGACTAAGGTCTATTCGTTGATCTGCGAGAATTTCATCATCTACGACAGCCGAGTCGCTGCTGCTATGGGCTGGCTCGTCATGAAATACTGCTGTGACAGAAAACTGACCTCTCTCCCTGACGGGCTTCGTTTCCCTTGGGCGCCGGCAAAGGAGGCTCAGAACACTGTTGCGCCTAAGAACCGTGATCCGAGTTTGGAATGTGACTTTAAATTTCCCCGGCTGCGGCGAGGTCATCACCACGCACTCTGGAACATGCGGGCGAGTTGGGTGCTCAGCGAAGCCTTGGCTCATCCATCGGCGCGCGCGAGCCGCTTCCATGAGGGGTTCGGGAATCCTCTTCGTAAACTTGAAATGGGCCTTTTCATGATCGGGTACGACCTAGGCCACCGAGTCGGGTGAGCGAGGGGATGGGGGCATGAACGACCAACTTAATCTGGAGGCGCTGATCCTGGCATCGGTTGGATCGGGGATTTCCAAGTCCTTGTTGAGGAGCCGAATAGCCGAGCAGGTACCACACGTATCTTGTCGAGAGCTTGATGATGCGCTGGTGGAGCTCCAATTATCCGGCGCACTGCATCAGTTTTACACTGAGGCGGAAGATGTTTGGGCTGTTGGCCCGGGCGAGGAGGACGTCTTCGAAGACTTCAGTCCCGAAGTGATTGAGCAGATCCTCAACCCCGGAGAGTTTGTTGAAATAGATGTCGATCAGCTACTCGCTGAGCTGGACGCCATGATCGCTAGGGCCCGGACGAAATAGTTCCAGGGTTAGGCTGGGGAATGGTATGGAGTGTCCGGTCGAACTGGTTCCAGTCAATGCTCAGCAGCCGTTGGACTGCCGGGATAACGCTCAGAGATTAACCGCCTAGGGCGGTTCAATGAGTGGCTCAGGTTATCCGGGCCCCTCGCTCCGGTTTATGCGCACCGTGCTGTCAGTGGTAAAGGCTCGATGTTCCAGTTACTGCGAACCGCATCCCGGCGATCTCGAGCTTTTCGACGATGGCCGTCTTGTCGAAGTCCATGGCTTTAAGCTCTCTAATGACGTCCGCATTTCGAGGTCGCGTGGGCGGTCGCGGCAGGGAGGTTCACCTTCGCGGCTGTGAGGTACGATAGATTATTATGCGAACGAGGGGGCTAAGGTGGCGCAGGTCATCACAGTAAACGCCCGGCTGCGTAGGCGTATTTGATCCTTTCAAAAGGCTCTGATCGATCAGGCAGGGTCACGTGGGACGGAAGTGTCCAGCTTTTGAGGCATCCGGAGGCGGATGATATCGGCAACGTGACGCTCCCGGAACTTCCCCATCACGCGCTGCTTGATGCCCGCATCTTAGCCGACCTTTATCGTCGAATTACTGACGGTTCGAATCGAGGCACTGAACATGGCTGATGATCTTCGTACGCGTGAGTCTGTTAGGCGCAAAGCCCTCTGGACACTTTTGCACCTGGTGCCGGGCGACCCACAAGCTGTCGCTATTTTGAATGTGCTTGACGACATTGAAGACCAAGAGCGCGTTAACTTAAACCAGAGTCATCCACATCTCGATATTGATGCTGTCCGCAAAGCAGTCCTGATTGAGCGCCACAGTTCCGGTATCAACATCGTTGACGAGGCCAGTATTCCACAGCCGTGGCGTGAGCGTTTTCTACAAGCGAGCATCGGCTCGACGCGCTTGGTCGATGGCCCGTACGCCCATGACTGGGACAAATTTCTGACTCAATGGCAGGCTGAAATGAAGCACTTGGATGCTCACATCTCTGCAAGGCGTGAGCGTCAGCGTTAAGCGTCGGAGGGCACCTTCGATTGTCTACTTTGGACAGTGCTGACTATACTGGCAACACTAAATATCTGAGGTGTTACATGTCCCGTCTCGCTGAATTCCGCGCGCTTGAACAGCAGCTTGCTGCCCAATTGGCAGAGCTTGAAACACTGAAAAACGATGATGGCCTGAAGCGTGAGATCGAGTTCGAGAAGAAGCTCCGCGATCTTCTGGGCGAGTATGGCTACAGCCTGCGCAACATCGTCGCGATTCTCGATCCGCAATCTTCTAGCCGCCGCGCTCCTGCAGTCGCTGAGACCAAGGGTGTCCGCAAGGCTCGCGCCGTCAAGGTTTACAAGAACCCTCACTCAGGTGAAGTGGTTGAGACCAAGGGTGGCAATCACAAAGTGCTGAAGGAATGGAAAGCCGAACATGGCTCCGATACGGTCGAGAGCTGGCTGGCCCAGTAAAATCTGTTGAGTACAAATGGAGGGCCCTGCGGGGCCCTTCTTTATGGGGATAGGAAATGCTTCAGCGCTTGAGTTGGCAAGGAGCTTCAGGACTGCAGTCGACTACTACTACTTCCGATCATCTCCTTTCGGAGTACATAGAGAGGATTGCCCTTACCTCTGCTGACTTCGCGTTGCCTTGAAGTCCAGGGTAAATTCTTGAATGGCTAAGCCCCATAGCATCAAGATCCGCCATCGCGAAACCCGACTCACTCACCGGGACGAGGTATTTTTTCAACCCCCATTCATCCCCTTCGCATTGGGCTACATAGTCCTCAATCGAACGAGCAGGGCTTTTCAAGTGAGTAAATCTGCCATGTTGGTTTCGGATGCGCTCGTTTCCGAAACTTGGGACTTTTACAATCGCGCATCCATTGCTGTCCTCCCATATGTGATGTGTCGAGTCCAATACCCAAATCGCCACATTAGACTCTATTGGCTTGCCGTGTCTAATGTGTCCGCTAAAGGCAAAGAAAGCTGCTACGTAGGGGCTCTCGCTCCAGTCCAATAGCCGCGTAGGTAGCCCGTTATGTTGGCCTAAACTTAGCATCATCAGTCGGTCATTTCGAACGTCTACAGGAAGGTCTTCAAGTTCACACTCCCGAATAAATCCATCCAAAACTCTCTCTGCAACTGCGACTTTATTAGCTCGCAGACCGTTGTAGTCTTCAAACCAGCGGTCAAAAGTAGATGCTAGCTTCCAGCTTTCGCCGCCTTGTCCTCGAAACAGAAATTGGCCTTTTTGGAAGGTGCCTAGCGGAAACAAATCACCAATTATCTTATTTTTGAAATCAGACCAGCCTGAGCATTCCACTGTTGTTACTATCATTTCAATCCTTGAAGAATGGTGTCGGAGCGATGAAGGTAGCCAAGTGACAATCCCCTGTCCATAACCGAATGGATCAACGACGCAAGCGGAGCGCGCAGGCGTGCGGTGTGGAAGCTCGAAGGGCCGAGACGCTGGCTTTGCCAAGGCTCGGTTTACGACAACCTTTCCCCTTAGGGGCACGCATAACATCGCTGCAGTGAAACGCACAATCGACGAGCTTTCGTGGAGAAAATCCGATAGGGATGACGGACGATGACGACACAGTTTATTGCGACATTCAAATGCCCTTGGCGCAGGGCAGAGAGCTTCTGAAGTTGGTGAACACACTCAGGGAGTCGAAAGCCTACCCGACCTTAGATAGAGTCTTTGAGCGCATGCAGGATGAGCTCAGCACCTCAATCGATATCATCGAGAACCCACCGAGCTGGGGGCCATGGCGTCAGTGAATAGACCTCCATTGAGCAGCATTTTAACATTTCTGAACCCCTGTGAATGGGCTGTGGCTGCAAGCAGGTTGCCTGCTCACTGCCGTTATTTTTGAACCAGGTCTTTGTATAACTCTCGCGCCGCAAGGATCTGATCCCTGATTTCCTCGGGGTGAATGCGCATGCCACCGCGAGGCGTTACCTGAAGCGTCTTTAGGCGGTTCGCAGCTTTAATGAACTCACGTTCTTCCGCCTGAATCCACGCGGGGCGCTTGTCTTTCCAAAATAGCCAACCCATTTGCCCGGCCTCATCTTTGATCGGATGCTCAGCAGTATGTGGGAGCGGTAGCCAATGTCCAAGCAAGAAGGTGAGTCGGATCGCTCTGCAAGCGGAGCGCGCAGACCATGATGGTCGAAGAGCGTAAGGATGGAAGCCCGAAGGGCTGAGGCCCAGCGTAGCGGGGCTCGGTTTACGACAGCCGCTCCCGAAGGGATACGCCCGACCGCCTTGATTAAAGTTTACCGAAAAGCCCGTTGATCAAATGACCGAGGCATTACGCCCTGCGCGCAAAGATCGTATGTCCCGCGCAATGCCACCTCGTCACCAGACGACACCCTGGCATGGGTAAAAATTGTCGACAGAAAGCGTTTCCTTTCGCCGTTCCCGAGCTCAGACCAAATCCTTGGCTGCCCTTGTGCATCAGGGATCGCCAGCCGGTTGAGGAGATACTCTTCCAGGCTGTGAAGCCGTTGCTCTCCATCGACCAGAATCTCGCTGTTCTCCGCCAATGCCCTGCCAGTGCTCGCAGGCTCGCACCAGTCGTTTGTAAGATAGCTTCCCAGGTCTAGCCCCGCCCAAACAGCGGTAATGAAACGAGCCTGCTGGCCGACGTTCCACTGCACGCAGCGCGCCCATGTTGGTACGGGTGTGCCCATGACAAATCGTGCAGCCCATGGAAACCTATCGCGAGCGGAGGAGGGGTCTACCAAATACTTTTCCCAGTGACCTACCAGAACATCAATTGGGTAATGACTGACGGTTGTAGCCAGAACCCGCAGCGGCATCTGGATGCGTAATTCAGACGGTTCGTCGTCGGCATAGCGTTGAAAAATAGAAGTCATGGTACTCACTGGTGGCTACAAATAGGTGGAGGTGCTGGAGTCAAAACGGGCGCATCGCCAAGCGTCGACAGTCGCGATGATCAACACCTCTCGTTCGATGGAAATGTCGATCTGGTCGCTGTCGACCAGTGCATGTGCGTAGCCCTCTACATAAGCTGCTGCTTTATCAAATGCAGAAAGGGTTTCTGAAGACTTGATGACGCGGATCAGACGTTGCCAGGCATTGCGCTGGCGGTTGCCCAGGATCGTCTTGGGAAACGAAATGGCGGCACCCAAACGCTGTGCGTAGTCGTCGGTTGGTGGGATCAAAGCGATTCGCTCGAAGGGATACATACCTATGACAAACGGTTGGTTTTAGAAAACCTTGAGCCTGATGCGACATTTTTTTGCAGGCGGGGGGGCATCCAAGCCAAGTCTGATCACTAAAAGCAAGCGGAGCGCGCAGGCGTGAGGATGGAAGCCCGGCAGGGCCAGGACAACGGCGAGTATCGCCGGGCCTGGTTCACGACAGCCGGCCCGCTAGGGCACGGCATAAATTAAACGTGGCCCCTGCCAAATCATCACTTCTGAGTGCTTGATTTCGGAATGCGCAGATACTTCATCGTCATCCCGCTAACCTGATGTCCCATGTTTTGCGCTATCCGCTCGCGAATATGTTTCGCAGCAACGTGGAGCATGGATTGGCGAATGGAGGATGCACGCCTCTGAGATGGATTAGCTATGGCCTCTCGCAGATAGACTCCAATAATCCGATGCATTTGCTCGAGCGACATAGGGACATTGCTGTCTTTCGGAGAAGGAAAGAGGTAACCGATTGGAGGAATCTTCGCTTGGCGCACGTACTGATCAATAAGGGTACTGAATACGGGAGGCATAAATAGCTGACCACTACGACTGCGCGTTTTAAAATTCTTGATCCGTAGGAGAGAGTGCTGGTCAGTAGTGTAAACGTCATGAGCTTTCACGTTTAACAGTTCAAGCGGGCGAATACCTTGCAGCAAACCCAGGCACAAACATTGGTCATGAAGACTACCCTTGCGCTCTACAACCTCCCAAAAGCTTTTCAGTTCTTCTTGGCTGATGGGATCTGCTGGTGGCTTCAGAAGCTCTGCACTCAGATCGTCGCGTAAGTGTGCGGGACGCTTCGACTTCCCCTGATTGGCAGCCACAGCCAGGTCATTGGCTGGCCCTGTGATTAACTCAAAGACGGACTGAGAAGCGAGAGTACCGGCCTGTTGTGAGCGTGAAGTCTGGAACACGGTAAGCTCGTGTAGGGGCAGCAAACTTACCAAGTGGTTGACGTCGCGCTCGCTCATGTCAGTTACTTTCTTCGACTGACAGAAATCGGTAATAGAGTTACTGATCCCGTCCCTGACTTCATCCTGAGTAGGCACGGCGACAGTCTTGGCGTGCTCATTAGCCGATTTTTGCAGATCATGAAGATCCTGATAGCCAAGACCCTTCGAGAGGATTTCTTGCGAGGATGCGAGGGATAGGGAAAAAGTGCTCCGCCAATTGCGCTGGAGCTTTTTGGCGATACGGTTGAAGCCGTATTTGACACGAAGGTCGGCAAGAGAGATTGGTACGCGCATAGCATCCTCCAATTCGCCAGCGGTGTCGGCTGCCCTCTGACTATTGTCGGAATGCATGTGAAGCAGAAGAGGTGAAGCACCCTGTGGCTATACCGCCTTGGCGAACCGACCGCCCGATCTCGACTAGGGAACCGAGGCGGTCAAGTTAGCATATTCGTAGCGCTTGTCTATTGGATCAAATGGACAACCTAGATGCGTCCACGTGACTGATAAGGCAAGCGGAGCGCGCAGAGCATGAGGATGGAAGCCCGCAGGGCTAAGACTCGTCGTAGACAGCGTTGGTTAACGACAGCCGTCCGATCAGGGGTATGCCACGGCAACAGTAGCTTCGATGACTATTCGGATTCGTTTGATGTCAATGAACGGAGGACTTCGTCAGATGCGAGATTTATCCATGCGGGTGGACGAAACCAGTTCAACCACGTTTCGCTCTTTCACCTTAGCCTTTAGGGTATCGTTCTCGTACAGCAGCACCTCATTGATGGATGCGAGTCTGGCGAGCTTGGCCTGAAGCTCCTCAATCTCATGACGGTAGCCCTTAGACTTCTGACGCTCGGCAATCAGATCCTGATGTTTTACATCTCGCATGGCACGACTAGATCGCCCCTGGATCTGTCGTATCTCCTCAGCGATTGCTGGGTAATGATTATGGATGAGCGCCGTCGATACTCCGGCCTCACGGGCCACAGCGGCGATGGTCACCTTAGTTTCACCGGTACGAGCCCGACCTTTTTGGATGGCATAGATGGCTAGCTTCAGATCCTTCGCTCGATCCTCAGCAGGCTTGTAATTGGATGATTTATCCTTGCTCTTCATGCACTCAGATCCTCAGGAGGTATACCCAGTTGTACTAACACCTCCCGGCAGCGGTTCAGGTCGCGCTCCACGCGTAGCCGACCTCCTTCACCAATGTCCTTGCAGAGCAGCAGCTCTTTCAGATCATCGTAGAGTCGCTGGTAGATGGGGGCGTGGATACTCCCGATCACCGAGTGGTCGCAGCCAGTGCAGCGGGTGCGTTCAAGGGTATTGCCAACGCAGCCGTCATTGTCCGCTGTACACCAGGCGTGGCCATTGCTGCGTATGGCTGTACTCCCGGAAATGGATTTCAGCATAGAGGCGCGATCTTTGAAGATCAGCAGGTTCTCCGGCTCCCGCTTCCACCCCTTGATGGAGCGTCCATAGCCTCCTGCCAACGATTCATCGCCCATCCAGTTGTCGACGACGCCGAGTTTGATGTCCTCCAGCTCATCTTGGATTTCCGAGTACAGTTCAAGATCCAGATGCTGTCCCCAGCTGTCGTCCATGGCGTAACCAAGTGTCATGTCCAGTGACCAGTGCGCGTAATGCTCCTTGAGGTAGCGTAGGTCGCCGAAGCGGCTGTGCGCTGCATAATTGGCGAATTTACGCCGGAATTGGTGGCTGGCGAGCTTCCAGTTAAATCCGCAATCTGTGGCGAAATCTCTAAGGTAGCCGTTCCAGCTATCAGTGCTCAGTGTTCGAACGGTGTTGTCATTTTTCGTCGGTAGACCCAGAAAAAGGGAATGAGCGTGCTTTTTCGCTTCTGTAATTTGCGGATCTTGCGTGTTGATGCGGCGACGATGATTTATTTCGGCGGCTATCTTCGCTTGGTACGGCGCTGCCCAGTGTTCCATGACGCGAATAGCGCGCACAGCGGCCTCCGGGATCATCCAGTCATGCATTCCCTCATCTGTCTTCTCTGACTTAGAACGCATCCAGTGATAGATCGTCCCCTCATCGTCTTCGGTGCGGTGATGAGCACCGGATTGCAGGTTGGCCAGCTCATGGTTACGACAACCAGATGTGCTTGCCAAGACGATGTAGCAGGCGGTGCGCAGGCTTATTAGTGACCTATTGAATTTCCTCAAGCCGCCTTTCCAGCCCATAGAGTTCAAGTACCGGGTTTTGGCATCGTAGATACCTCTATCACTCAGACTTTTATGCTTTTCTGCGGTAGTTTGGAGGCCATCCCGCAGTTCGAACATCGACATGCCACGCTCCACTTGCTGGTGAGCCTGTTCGAATAAGGTGCAAAAAATGTCATCAGGGATCAAAGGAGTTCCAGCTCCGGGTATAAACCCGATCCTTCCAGCTATTGCTCTTGAGGACGAGTCCGGCCACGGGTGCTGTAGAATTTTATCATCAGTGAATTGGCTGAGCTCGTAGATCGTCTCCACCGCATCAAAGCGAGCCTGCAAAGCTCGCTTTGACAGCGGCTTTTTCTTGTAAATTTGCATATGGGCCCTGCAGGCCGCGACATAAGTAGCCGCAATCGTGGGGCTTACTGCACCTAAGTGATCAAGCTTTAAAGCTTCTAAGTGCCGTAGGAACGGTGATGAACCATTGAAAAGATCGGTTATCGTCGATCCCTTAGGCCGCTCAGACCCGCTACGACCTCGTCTTAGATAACGATAAAACATTGCCTTCACAACGGCGCGGAATGCTGGTGGCACTGAGCTGAAAGTGATTCGTCTCTGTTGAAACGAAACATTGTTGGGAAAACCGGTAAGCTGCCAGATATCGTCACCGTATCTGCTGACAATGACCCAGTGTCCATCCACCAGGGTGGTGGCAACGATCAATTTGTCACGCTCTGCGTTGGAAAGCCCACGTATATCGTCAGGCTGAGAGGTGATGTCCGGCCAGGGTATTTCTTCTGAGATGTTGTCGCTCATGAAAATACCTCCAGGCTGGAAATGATATCTACTGACCAGAACGGGTGTGGTTGGGTACGAGCGCGCTCACGGGCGGCTTCCACGGTTGCAGCCTTAAAGGTGCCACGGCGCAGTCCCTCAGCTACGATGTAACGGTCAACTAGGCGAGGGATGTGCGCGAGTTCACGTGCCCAGCGCCGCTTGTCCATGCGGGTGCGCTCACTCAACACTCGGAAGTAGAAGCTGAACAGCTTGTAGAGGTCTTCGGCGGTCACCGCGTAGTGCTTACAGCGCAGGCAGTTCATGAAATTCATGCACGTCGCTCCCTCACGTTTCGGGGCGAACTGGCCGTTGACAGGATCTCCGCAGCGGCCCAATGGACTTTCTTTGTAGGTTGCCCCAATAGTCGCGGTTAGCAGCTCATCCACCAATAACTCACCCATGAACCGCCAGTTTCGACGGGCATCTTCACTGGGTGCTAGGTAGTTTTGGTCGGCTACTCGCGGAGTGTTACCAAGAGCATACGCAGTGGTTGCGAGATCTCCATTGGTTAGCTCAAAGATGCGGTTTGCAAAGGTCTTCCGCAGTCTGGAAATGTTAATACGCAGAGGCTTTCCATCGCAGTCCTTCAGATCATATTCGGCGACAAGCTTACCAATACCGCGATGCAGCATTGCCATCTGCAGTCCCGTAACGTGTTGCCCTGTTTTAGAAGTCCGGCTCCGGTACAGCCATACACGCCCTTTGATATCGTCAGGGGCCTCTGAATCCAACGACTCGGTTAATGCCATGACTCGCCGAATCAGTAGTTCCACGTTGACTCTGACGCTAGGCATTGCCTCCAGCATACGCTCAGCTTTTGATTGGGCTCGCAGTGCTACCTTGTTGGTGTTGTAGCCACGCCGCTTCCATAGCACCAGGAAGACGGTGCCGTCTTTTGGATGTGGACGCAAGCAATTGCGATCCATCTCTAGCAACGGAGTAGCATTCCGTCCTGTGTGAAGTGCTACGACTAGCACCGCATAGATCAACAGGTCGCTGGTTGGCGTTATGCCGTCACTCCATATCGGCTTAATGGCCTGCCGCAATGCAGCTGTAAACTCTTTTCGCTCACGCTTGGATAGAGCTGTCTCGCCTTTGGTCTTGCGGTTGGAGTTTGGAAATGGATTGCGCGGAAAGGTGGCATCATCACCAGACACTACTAATGGAAAAATGCCGCGTCTCCCGATGGCAAGAAGCACCGGCTTGGTCTGCGTGTAGTAAGACTTCTGCCCAGTGCTAGTAAGATCTTGGTCAGAAATATGCCTAAGAAAACCGTCGATTAGGTTTCGATTTATGTCGTTCAGCGTCAACTCACGCTCGATAGCAAGCGCCAGGAGCGCACAGTAATTCAGAAAGCGAGCTAGCCCATTTGTGCAGTAAGTCACGATAGTTGAAGTAGAAAGGTTGCCATCCTGCCCTGCTAGGAAACGTTCAATTTGACGTTGACAGACGTAGGTGATCGCATCAAATCCAGAACCGTACCACCGTGCAAAATCGAAGTTCCGGCTGGTGGTCGAGTTGGGCCCGAACGTGATTAGCGTGATCGCTGGAGGGATGGCCTCAGGGAGAATGACTACATGACCTGCCGCGTCGATCTTGTGCTCGACTTGGGGGACGCTGAGGTCAGTTTTGGTAAATACCTTCCTCCTACCCATCAGAGTTCTTCCGTCACTTCGTTCAACTCGTCGTCATACGCCAGCACCGCTTCGTCCGCCAATTCATTAATCAGGTGCAGGTACACCATTGTGGTCTGAGCAGAGCTGTGGCCAAGCTGCCGCTGAAGGAATACTAGGGGATCAAGGCCTTTCTGTGGGTTGCGTTGGAGGTTCACTAGGGTGTGAGTCGCGTAAGTGTGTCGCAGCATGTGCGAATGGACTTCGATACCAACCCGTTTCCCAGTCTTGACAATGATCCGATTCAGGCTTTTTCCGGAGCTCCCGTAAGGCTCCCCAAAATGATTGAGGAGGAGTGCCTTCTGACTTTTACCCAAAGACGCGCGCTCGCCACGCAGTTTGGTCACATAGCGGTAGAGTTCGGCCATAAGCTTACGACTCATCCAGATATCTCGCTCTTTGCTGCCTTTGGTTTCCATACCAGAGCCGTCGACAGGATCAAGTCGAATGCGGAGATTGCGTTCGGTTCCTCCAGCCTTATCAGGGTCGAAAACATACGCCACCGGGAAAGTCGCCAGTTCGTTACGGCGCAAGCCTGTGCGCAGTGCCAATTGAATCATGATTCGGTGGTGTGGATTCTCCGCTTTGGTGAGAAGCGACTTGGTCTGGGACATGCTTAGGAACTTGGGAAGAGGCTTGTGACGACGCGGCATTACATCGTTTGCCAAGGCTTTGCCGCCACTGGCATCAACATGCTCAAGGAGGCTCGTGTCGCGCGGAACGGTGCGTTCTTCGTGACCAAACGGTAGGCGCCTCACCCAGCCTTTATCCAAAGCGAATTCGTAGAACTCGCAGATGTACGTCAGTCGTTGACGGGTAGTGTTGCGCGCCAGTTCGCACGTCACTAGGCAGTAGTCCCTGTAAGCAGCCACGAGGCTTTTGGCCTCACCACGGTCTACGTCTCGCCAATCAAGATCGTGGGCTTGTAGGAAGCTGAAGTAGTCGTACAGCGCTCGCCCTGTACTCGGCCAAGATTCCTTGGAGCCGATGTCTCCGCGAAGGAGGTAGTAGCGGAAGAATTGATTGGCTTGGCTGCAGCTCTCCATGGAGTCCCACAGCAGAATCGGAAACCCTTGGTAAGGTTGTCCAGCTATCATGAAATCCTTCGTGCCCCACACAAGCTCCATCTTTCATCCTGTCGTCGACCAATCAATCTGTGGCTCTGTCTACGTGGACTGTGTGACGGCTTCTAGAGCAAAGCCCCCCACTCCCCATCCTGCAGAGCTAAGATTGTAATCACATAGATCTAACGATGGCAACGCTCCGGATCATAGGGCGTTCCTGAGGGTTTGCAGGCTGGCCACCTGACGGCTGAAATCGGCGCTGGTGAGCCGTTTTGCCGGGAGGGGGCCGAGGGCCTGGCTGATGACGTGAGAAGGTTGGCGCGTCAGGTGTTCGAGCACCTGCTGCTGTTCTGCGGAGTCGAGGTGTTCAAAACCTGGGTGACGCCGCCTTGCGGCGCGCAGGATGTCGCGCTGCAACGCACGCAGCAAAGCACCCTGGCCGCCGCGGCGGAGCAGGAAGTCGGCGCTCGCGTTCAGGTGTTCTTGCAGTTGCCGGCGTGCCTTGGGGGCCGGCGCTTGTATCGGACCTTGGCGCATGCCGACGTGCCAGAGTGCCAGGGCGAGCAGCGCAGCGAGCGCGACCAACGCCTGGGGGAAGTAGCGGAGCAACAGGGTGAACAGGTTGTCCACGTCGCTGTTGAACAGCAGGGTCACCGCGGTGCCTTGGTTGAGATACCACAGCAGCCAAGCGTTGTCGTACTTGCCGATGTTCGGGTTTTTCCACAGGTCACTGTCAGTGATCACCGTCACACGACCATGCCCGAGATTGAGTTGCATCAGGTGGCTGGACTGGGCGCTATTGGCAGAAAACTGTGCCAGATGCTTGGGGTCGGTGAGGTTGAAGTCGGTATCGAAACTGAAATAGGCCGGTGCGGTTTCGTTGTCGACATAGAGCTTGGTCAGGTCTGGCGATTTCTGTTTTCGCGCAGGTATGGGCTCGTCAGGTTCGTCGCTCAATGCCTGGTGAATCTGCAGGTGATCCAGCAGCAAGTCGCCGCTGTTGCCGGTTTCTTCATCCCAGAGCGCTTCAGCCACCAATAGCAGATGGCCGCCGGACCTGGCCCAGTCCAACAGCTGCTCGGCCTGGCGTGGTGTCATGTTGCTGCGCTCGCCCAGCAACAGCAGGCTGTTGTTTTTGGCTGGCAGGGTCTTCAGCCTCTCAAGGCTATTGGCGTGTTCGACGCCCAGGCCTTGCTGGCGTAAAAAGTGTTCCGCTGCCAGGTAGGGGTTGGCTGCGGCCTCGGGTGAGGGGCCGCGGTCTATGACTTCATCGTAGGGGATCGCTTTGTTTCCGACATAGACAAGGCCTGCCCCCAGCAGGCACGTCAGCAGCGCTACGATGACCCACAATAAAGTCCGTTTCATCGGGCTGCCCCCGCGTTGAACAAGGTGCGCCAATCACTGCACAGTTGCTGTTGAGCCTGGGCCGGGGGCAAGCGGTGGCCGTAGGCGAGGTTTTGCCAGTGCCGGGTCAGCTCATCGCTGAATGCCAGCAAGTGCGGCTGTTGCAGACGATGGATGCGTTCCAGGACCTGGCCTTCCGTATCGGCGCTTTTCAGTGGCAGGTTGAAGTCATGCAGCAACCGGCTAAGCAAACCTCGATAGAGCAGGCCGAGTGCTTCCCGTGGCTGTGTGGGCCAAAGTTGCTCGGCCGTGCTGGCGATGTCGTCGGGCAAGGTCTCGACGCCCAGTTCCAGGCCGAACAGTTGCGTGGGTATCGGTTTGGCGGGTTTTGATTGGCGTGAGCGGCGCCGGCTGACAAAGGCGTGCAGCCAATCGCGATAGCGCCAGATGAGCAGGGCAATACCGGCGGCCAACAGGCTCCACAGCAGCACTTCCATGCCCAAGGCGACGTGTTTGAGGGTATCGCCGTTGAGGTTGTCCAGCCATGCCCGCAACCAGGCCGGCAGTTTGCCGTCGCCGTGTGCCTTGCTCTTAGTGGCGGGTTTCTCATCGCCGAAACGATAGCGCGTGACGGTTTCCGGATTTTTGAACGGTGGCTTCTCCAGCAATGTCTTGATCGACTGGCTGGCGGCCTGGGTTGTCACTGGTTTGGGCGGGGAGACGTCCTCGGCCATGGCGGGGCGGCTGAATGGGCTCAGGGCCAGCACCGTCACCAGTACCAACAACGGCACTACGCTGCTCAGGCGTTCGCGCAGGCGGCGGAATACCAGCTCCAGGTCCCAAGCCTCCAGCACGGTACGGCGGTTGAGGTACAGGCTGAAGCCGCACGCGACATACATCGGTTCCCAGAACACCAGGATCAGGGCATAGAAGGCATTGCCCAGGTGTTCCAGCCAGAGCCCCTCGGAACCCGTGGCCAGTGCCATTCGCTGCCAGTCCCAATCCAGTTCGAGCTGCTGGGGGATGAGTAGATAGAACAGGGCCATGCAGCCGAACCACAGGCCTATTTCCAGATGCACCCCAATAATGGTCAGCCAGCGTCCGGCCCAGGCGCTGCGTTGCTGCAAGACGCCCAGGCGTTTTTGGCGGTCGGGACCATCCAGGCCTTCGAGTTGACTGACCGGCATCAAAAAGCTGCGACTCAGGCTGAGTCGCCGCCAGGTCAGGCTGGCCAATAGCTGGCCTTTGAGCAGTCGCGGCCATTGGCTGACGGCCTGCCTGGCGCTGGGTGTCTCTGCGAACAGGGCTTTCGACAAGATATACAGCGGCAGACGATCAAAGGCCGGCTTCAGCCACCAGAACACCAACACAGCCGTGGAGGGATACTTCCAGAACAGTGCGGTCAGCAACGCGAAAACCGGCAAGGTCACCATCGCCCAACTGCCCATCAGCAGCCAGCGATGTTCCTGGGCCATCCGTACTCCAAGGTCCATGGCTTCCCATGGTGTGCGGGGGCGGATCACCACGCTGGCATTACTCAGGCGCATGGCGAGTCCGTCCGGCAAAGATCAGGTAAGCGGCCACCAGCAACCAGAGCAGGGTGCCCACCAGGTATTTGAGCCATGGCGCAACGCTGGTGGTGGAAGACCAATAGGCTTCGATGAACGCGGCGATCAGCAGGAACACCATCACGCCGCACAGCATCTGCACGCTTTGATGCGCCGCCAGCCGCAGGGATTCGCCTCGCGTCAGTTGACCCGGGGCGATCAATGCCCAGCCCAGTTGCAGCCCCGCCGCGCCGGCCAGGGCGATGGCGCTGAGTTCGAAGGCGCCATGACCGATCACAAAGGACCAGAACGTCTGGCCAAAGCCTATTTCGGTGAGGTGGCCGGAGATCGCACCGATGATCAGGCCGTTGAAGATCAGGAAGAACACACTGCCCAGCCCCAGCAACAAACCGGCGGCGAAGGTCTGGAACGCGATACCGATGTTATGCATCACGTAGTAGCCAAACATCATCCAGTCCTCGCTGGAAGCACGTTCGGCCGCGCGCCCGAGGCGGCTGGCCTCGGGGTTGTACATGCTGTGCATCTCGGCTACCTGCTGGGGGCCGACGATGCTGTAGATCAGGTCGGGAAACAGGTACACCAGCAGTGCTACACCGGCCAGGCTGCCGAAGAACAGCAGGCTGGCAACCAATACAAAGCGCCACTGCGCGCGAACCAGGCGTGGGAAGTCGGCCAGGATAAAACTCAGGACCTTTGCGCCCAATTGGCTGCGATGGCGGTAGAGCTGTTGATGGCCACGCAAGGCCAGTTGTTGCAGGGGGTCCACCAGATAACTGCTGTAGCCGCGCTCCTGAGCCAGGGCGAGGTGTTGGCACAGGCGCCGATACTGGTGGGGGAAGTCGGTCACGTCAGCGGCCTTGGCCTTGCCTTGTTCCAGCTGGGTCAGTTGTTCGGCGAAGGCATGCCATTGCGGCTGGTAACGGCTTTCGAACAGGCTCTGTTTCATGTTGGCCCCAACAGGCCGCGAGCCACGCCGTTGAGTTGTTCGGCGGCACGTGCCGGCGACACTTGCAGGGGCGTGGCGAGAATGGAGGCCAGTTCGTGGACCCGCTCGGCCGACAACTCACCCTGGCGTTCGGCAAAGCCAAGGATGGCGCGTTGCTCGCTGAGGTCCAAGGCAAAGGGCAGGCGCAAGGCCGCAGCCGCGGGGACATTGGGACGGGGCAGGGGATGCTCGCGGTAGATCACCAGCGTACCGGCGGCGAGGTCGCCGAGTCGTTTGAAATGGGGGTGCTGCAGGCAACTGATGGCCCCGAGAAAGTAGCCGAAAGGCAGCATGTCGACAAAGCGCAGCAGGTTGCGGATCAACGAGGCGGACCAGCCGATGGGCGTGCCGTCATCCTGTACCACGCGCAAGCCCATCACCTGCTTGCCGGGGGAGCAGCCCTGGTTGAGCACTTCGAACAGCACCATGTACCACCAGCTGACCAGGAACAGCAGCAGCGAACCGATGCCGATGCCGATATTGCCGAGCAGCGCCAGGGGCACGACGAGGATTCCCATGACCAGCCCACGCAGGCCCAGGTCGAACCCGAAGGCCAATGCACGGGGTACCAGGCCGGCTGGGCGCAACGGCAGGTCGATGCCTTCCGGGGTCTCGATCTGGTAACGGGTGTCCAATGGGGCTGATGGCATCGCGATCCTTGGCAGTGCAGTGTGGCTGAGAGAGACGGATGCTAGCAGTGTCGGCGCTGGAAGCAACCATTCAAGGTTTTACTGGATGTTTGTACAGGGTCGATGGCGCTGGCTTCGAATGCCTTGCAGCGCCTAGACTTTGCCGATCTTCAGCACAGGAACAGCCCGTGACCTCCATTTTCTGGTACGACTATGAAACCACCGGCATCAATCCGCGCAGCGATCGCCCCCTTCAGGTCGCCGGTATCCGCACCGATCTTGAACTGAACGAGATCGGGCCGCCGGTCAACCTATACTGCCAACCCAGCGACGACATCCTGCCGCATCCTGCTGCATGTGCGATTACCGGCATCACCCCCGGCATCCTGGCGCAAAAAGGCTTGGCCGAGGCCGACTTCATGACGCGGGTGCACGCCGAACTGGCTGCCCCCGGTACTTGCGGGGCCGGTTACAACACCTTGCGGTTCGACGATGAAATGACGCGCTACAGCCTGTATCGCAACTTCTTCGACCCTTATGCCCGCGAGTGGCAAGGCGGCAACAGTCGCTGGGACTTGATCGACGTGGTGCGCACCGCCTACGCCCTGCGTCCGGAAGGTATCGAATGGCCGCAGCAGGACGGCCGTGTCACGCTCAAGCTTGAACGCCTGACCGCCGCCAACGGGATTGATCATGGCCAGGCCCACGATGCCTTGTCCGACGTGCGTGCCACCATCGCGCTGGCCCGGTTGGTACGGGAGAAACAGCCCAAGCTGTATGACTGGCTGTTCCAGTTGCGCAGCAAACAGCGGGTGATGGACCAGGTGCGCCTGCTGCAGCCGATGGTGCATATCTCCGGACGTTTTTCGGCCGAGCGTCATTACCTGGGCGTTGTGTTGCCATTGGCTTGGCACCCACGCAATCGCAATGCGTTGATCGTCTGTGACCTGGGTCTCGACCCTCAAGACTTGCTTGACCTTGATGCCGAAACCTTGCGTCAGCGCCTCTACACGCGGCGTGACGAACTCGCTGACGGGGAACTGCCTGTGCCCCTCAAATTGCTGCACATCAATCGCTGCCCGGTGGTGGCTCCGTTGAATGTGTTGCGGGCGCAAGATCGTGAACGCTTGCACTTGGATATGGACAGTTACCAGGCGCGCGCGCTGCGGCTAACTGACGCACAGGAAGTTTGGCGCGACAAGTTGGCGAGCATTTATGCCGAGGAAGAATTCGCGCCGACAACAGACCCGGAGCAGCAGCTTTATGATGGTTTTATCGGCGATCGCGATCGGCGCTTATGTGAACAAGTACGCAACGCTGAACCTGCGCAACTAGCACATCAGCAGTGGCCGTTCGACGATCATCGCCTGCCCGAATTATTATTTCGCTACCGTGCTCGCAACTTTCCCGAGACCTTGAATAACGAGGAGCAACAACGCTGGAAATTATTTTGCCAGCAGCGTTTGTCGGACGCTGAGCTGGGCGCGCCGATTACCCTTGAGGGATTTAATCAGGCACGCCTGGAGTTGGCGGCAAGTGCCACGCCGTATCAGTTGCAGGTGTTGGCGCAGTGGCAGGAATATGCCGACGCTTTAGCGGCCCGGTTCAATTTGTAATCGGGGCCCTAGAGTATTTTCAGGCAATAAAAAACGCCAGCGAGCTGGCGTTTTCAAAGTGTCGCGTATCAGGCCGCAGCCCGATGGGGCTTAGCCCAGCAGGGTAGCCCAACCTTCAACCACGTCACCGCCCCACTTGGCTTTCCACTCTTTCAGAGTCTTGTGGTTGCCACCTTTGGTTTCAATCACTTCGCCGTTGTGTGGGTTCTTGTATTGCTTGACCTTGCGAGCACGTTTGGTGCCGGTAGTTTTCACGGCGCCACGTGGAGCCTTAACTTTCGACTCTGGGTCCAGCAGCGCGATGATGTCACGCAGGGACTTGGAGTATTCACCCATCAGGGTGCGCAGTTTGCCTTCGAATTCCAGCTCAGTTTGCAGCTTGTCGTCTTGGGACAGGTTCTTCAAACGGGCTTGCAGCTCTTTGATAGCTTCTTCGGTGGCACGGTATTCGTTGATCAGGGACATGTGGACTACCTTATGTAGAGCGCTGATTGACAGGAAGTGGGGCAATAATAGTCAGGCCAAATCCTCAAGTAAACATTTAAGGGTGTATTTATGTGAATTGCGTTGAATGTTTGTGGCAATGCAATGCGTTGGAGTTAATTGATAGGGCATACGCGGCAAAGATAATCTACGTAAGAAAAGCATAATTGCCCGATTTTGCGCGTGAGCGTTCATATAGCGCTGGTAAAACCTTACGCTATTAAGGGGCGTATCGGTGCCAGGCCACCAGAATAAGCCTCGACGGATACTGCAGTTTTTCTGCGTAGTGGCTAGAATGGCGGCCTTTGCGAAGTTCTGGAGTTTTCCCCTAATGCGCACTTTTCGGCTGGTGATTGCTTGCCCGGACCGGGTTGGTATCGTTGCCAAAGTCAGTAATTTTCTGGCCTCCCACAACGGCTGGATCACCGAGGCGAGCCATCACTCGGACAATCTCAGCGGTTGGTTCTTCATGCGTCACGAGATTCGTGCCGACTCGCTGCCCTTTGGCCTTGATGCCTTCCGCGAGGCGTTTGCGCCGATTGCCGAAGAGTTTTCGATGAGCTGGCACATCACCGACACCGAGCAGAAAAAACGCGTGGTGCTGATGGCCAGCCGCGAATCCCACTGCCTGGCGGACTTGCTGCACCGCTGGCACAGCGATGAGCTGGACTGCGAGATCGCCTGCGTGATTTCCAACCACGACGACCTGCGCAGCATGGTTGAGTGGCATGGCATTCCGTACTACCACGTGCCGGTCAACCCGCAGGACAAGGAACCGGCGTTCGCCGAGGTGTCCCGCCTGGTCAAGCAGCACGAAGCCGACGTCGTGGTGCTGGCGCGCTACATGCAGATCCTGCCGCCGGAGCTGTGCAGTGCCTACGCTGGCAAGGTGATCAATATCCATCACAGCTTCCTGCCGTCGTTTGTCGGCGCCAAGCCTTATCACCAGGCATCGCTGCGTGGTGTGAAGTTGATTGGTGCGACCTGCCACTACGTGACCGAAGAGCTGGACGCCGGCCCGATCATCGAGCAGGACGTGGTCCGCGTGAGCCACAGCGACAGCATCGAAGACATGGTGCGTTTCGGCCGTGACGTCGAGAAGATGGTGTTGGCCCGTGGCCTGCGTTACCACTTGGAAGACCGCGTGCTGGTTCACGGTAACAAGACTGTGGTGTTCTGATCACCGAGTGGTGATTGAAGAATGAAGGGCCTGGGCGTTAAATCGTCCCAGGCCCTTTTTTTTGCCTGCCCTCAAGGAGTGGACCATGAGCGATCCGTTGGACAAAGCCACATCCAAAGCCCCGGCTACGCTGGGGGAGGGTTGTTTGAGCCGCTATGACCCGGATGACCTCGACAGCGAGGACGGCACCGATTTTCCCGGTGCCGCCGAACTGTGGGCGCGTGAGCAGGGCAAGCCTGCACACGGGTCAGATGCGGAAGCTGCCGACCAACTGCTTGAGCCGCCCGGCCTGTTGCTCAAGGTCGGCACAGGCACGCAAGGTTGACTGCAGGTTTTCCACACCTTCCTGGTTGAGGGTGTTGATTTCGGTGATGTCCATGTTGATCGACTCCACCACCGAGGTCTGTTCCTCGGTGGCGGTGGCGACCGACTGGTTCATGCCGTCGATTTCGCCGATACGTTGGGTCACGCTGTTCAGGCGTTCGCCGGCGAGGTTGGCAATCTCCACGCTGTCCTGGCTGTGACGCTGGCTTTCGCTCATGGTGCTGACCGAGTCCCGCGCACCGACTTGCAGCTCTTCGATCATGGTTTGCACCTGTTGCGCCGATTCCTGGGTGCGATGGGCCAGGTTGCGCACTTCATCGGCGACCACGGCAAAGCCACGGCCAGCTTCCCCGGCGCGGGCGGCTTCGATGGCGGCGTTGAGCGCCAGCAGGTTGGTTTGCTGGGAGATGCTGGTGATGACTTCGAGAATTTGCCCGATGTTCACCGTTTTGCTGTTAAGTGCTTCGATATTGGTGCTCGAAGCGCTGATCATCGCCGATAGTTGCGTCATCGCCTTGATGTTGCGCTCCACCACTTGCTGACCATCTTCCGCCAGGCTGCGCGCATCGCTGGCCTGGCTGGAGGCCTGCGCGGCGTTACGGGCGATTTCCTGGGCGGCGGCCCCCAGTTGATTGATGGCGGCAGCCACGCTGTTGGTGCGGCTGGCCTGTTCGTCGGAATTGACCATGGATGAGTTGGACGCGCTGACCACACGCAGGGCCACTTCATTGACCTGCCCGGTGGCCGAGGACACTTCGCGGATCGACGTATGAATACGCTCGACGAAGCGGTTGAACGCGTTGCCCAGGGTGCCGAATTCGTCGTGGTTCTGGATGGTCAGTCGGCGCGTCAGGTCGCCTTCGCCATCGGCGATGTCCTGCATGGCGCGGGTCATCAGGTGCAACGGTTGCAGCAGCACACGGATCAGCATGCCAAGCAGGGCGATGATGATCACCACGGCAATGAGGGTGGCGATCACCGCCGAGGTGCGAAATTCGCTGAGCATGGCGAAGGCTTTGTCTTTATCCACCGAAATGCCGAGATACCAGTTCACCGACGGCAAGCCTTTGATCGGTGTGAAGGTGACGATGTTGTCCTTGCCGTTGGCCTCGACCTCGCTGAAGTCGCTGCTGATTTTCGGGGTGTTTTTGGGGTAGACGTCGGCCAGGGTCTTCATCACCAGGTTTTTGTCCGGGTGCACCAGAACCTTGCCGTCGGCACTGACCAGGAAGGCGTAGCCCATGCCGCCCAGGTCCAGCGCGCCAATGTTATCCACCAGGGTTTGCAGGCTCAGGTCACCGCCCACGACGCCGATGCTTTGGCCGGACTTGATGCTGGGGGTGGCGATGGAAATGATCAATTTGCCAGTAGCGGCGTCGATGTAGGGTTCGGTCAGGGTCGAACCGTTACTGCTCTGGGCGCCCTTGTACCAGGGGCGAACGCGGGGGTCGAAGCCGTCCGGCATTTTGGTGTCGGGGCGGATGGTGAAGGCGCCCGTGCTGTCGCCTACGTAGGTTGCCATGAACGAGGAGGTCAGGGTTTTCTGATCCAGCAGGCTGCCGACCACACTCGGCTCGGGGTTGATGGCGATGTTCTGTGCGGCGTTTTCCACCAGGGCAATGCGCCCGGTGAGCCAGGTTTGAATGTTGCCTGCGGTGACGTCGCCCATTTCATTCAGGTAGCTGTTGAGGTCGTTGCGAATGGCGTTGCGTTGCAGGTAGTCGTTGTAGAGGGTAAACAGCGCGAATGCGGCGACGACGATAAGGGAGGCTGCAAGCAGGATTTTGTGGCTGAAGCGTAGATTTTTATTCATGGCTTGTAGGGTCCGCTAAGGTCTTAATATCCGATGCGCGTCCTTGTGGGAGGCGCAGAATGGCAGCGTCAAAAAAGGTGTGATATTGCTTGTGATAGCTCCGCTGGCTCCTGTGGGAATTATCTGACCTATTTTTAGACTTTGTGGGTCTCACATCTGTCTGTATCGACCTCGCGCTATTAAAGCTTAATCATGGGAGACAAAATGTCTGACTCCACGCAACTCCTGATCGGCGCAGACCTTGAAGGCCAGCCCATCGCCCAGGCCATGCGCCTGGGCAATCGCCACGGGCTTATCGCCGGCGCCACCGGCACGGGCAAGACCGTCACCTTGCAGCGTCTGGCCGAGGCGTTCAGCGATGCCGGTGTGGCGGTGTTTGCCGCTGACATCAAGGGCGATCTGTGTGGCCTGGGTGCCGCCGCCAACCCCCAGGGCAAAGTGGCCGAGCGCATTGCCGGCATGCCTTTCCTTAACTACACCGCCAAGGCTTATCCGGTCACGTTGTGGGATATACACGGGCAGTCCGGTCATCCGTTGCGCACCACCATCAGCGAAATGGGCCCGTTGTTGCTTGGCGCCCTGTTGGAGCTGACGGACAGCCAACAATCGGCGCTCTACGCGACATTCAAGGTGGCCGACCGCGAAGGTCTGTTGTTGCTGGACTTGAAGGACCTCAAGGCGCTGCTCAACCACTTGCGTTATCACCCGGAGTTGCTGGGCGACGATGCCGCGTTGATGACCACCGGCTCCAGCCAGGCGCTGTTACGGCGCCTGGCGGTGTTGGAGCAGCAGGGCGCCGAAGCCTTGTTTGGCGAACCGGCCCTGCAACTTGAAGATATTCTGCAACCCGCCAGCGACGGACGGGGGCGCATCCACCTGCTGGACGCCAGCCGCCTGGTACACGAGGCGCCGAAGGTCTACGCGACATTCCTGTTGTGGCTGCTGGCGGAGTTGTTCGAACAACTGCCAGAGCGTGGCGATGCAGACAAACCGCTGCTGGCGCTGTTTTTCGATGAGGCGCACTTGTTGTTCGCCGACACGCCCAGGGCCCTGCAAGAGCGCTTGGAACAGGTGGTGCGGCTGATTCGTTCGAAAGGGGTGGGGGTGTACTTCGTCACCCAGTCCCCGGGTGACCTGCCGGACACGGTGCTCGCGCAGCTCGGCCTGCGTATCCAGCACGGCCTGCGCGCGTTCACCACCAAAGAGCAGAAGTCTCTGCGGGCGGTGGCAGATGGTTTCCGACCGAACCCCGCGTTCGATGCTCTGGCGGTGCTGACCGAGTTGGGCACGGGTGAGGCGTTGGTGGGCACCTTGCAGGAAAAAGGCACGCCGGAAGTCGTCCAGCGCGTGTTGGTTGCGCCGCCGCAATCGCGTATCGGGCCGTTGAGCGAGGTTGAACGCGTGGCATTGATCGCCAGTTCGCCGTTGCAGGGGCGCTATGACAAGCCGATCGATCGCGAATCAGCCTACGAAGTGCTGATGGCGCGCAAGGAGCTGGGGCCGACCGAGGAGGCCAAGCCGGCCGAAGAAGAGCCGAGTTTTACCGACAAGGCCGGAGCGTTTCTGGGAACGGCAGCGGGCAAGGCGTTGAAATCCGCCATGCAGCAGGCTGCCAATCAGATGGGGCGGCAGCTGGTGCGGGGGTTGCTGGGGTCGTTGCTTGGCGGCAGCAAGCGCAAGTAACGGCTCAGGCCTTGGGCTTGGCGTGGGCGGCGAGCCGCTCAAGCGCTGCGCGCAGGCCTGGATCGCTGATCCCGTCGGCCGTTGCCTGAATGGTTTCGGCCGCGTTTTCCGACAGATCCATGGTGTGCCCCACCGCGCCCTGCTGGACGGTGGGCGGTTGCACCTTGAACTGGATGCGCGTCAGGCTGGCGAATTCATCAAATGCCATCAATTGACGTTGCAGGCGCTTCTGTTGATAGCGCAGGCGGGTGGCCCAATGGCCATCTGTGACAATGAGTAGCAGGTTGCCCTCGCGCCACGACGCCACATGACAATGTTCCCGTGCGGCCGGTTGCAGTTGGCTTTCGACCAGGCGCTGCAGATGGCCCAGGCGTTGTGCATGGCCAAAGATGGCTTTCAACGGCTTGGCTTCGCGAAGCAACGCGCCGGGAGCGCGGGCTGTAAGGGGGCGAAATGCCATTATTGGACACCTAAAGTAACAGAGCGGCCATCTTAGCAGAAAGCGCCTGTACGCCCCCAAGCCATGCGCTGAAGGGGTAAAGCCCGTGAAATCAATAGTTAACTTCTGTGCTCCATGGGTTGAAGTTCCGGTAAAAGCCCTTATTTTAAACAAGCCCTCTCACCGCCCCATGCCTGCATCAGGGAACAACGCCACTTTCCTCACCCACGATTCCGGGTAGAATGCGCGTTCGCATGCGGCCGTGAGGGCTGCTCGGGCCACTCACGGTGCGCCCTCCATCCCTATGTGTGGAAGAACCTGCCGATATGTTTGCGCCTTTGTTAAAGAAACTTTTTGGAAGCAAGAATGAGCGCGAAGTCAAACGCATGCTCAAGACGGTGCAGCTGGTCAATGCCTTCGAAGAGCAGATGGTTGCCCTTTCGGACGAGCAATTGCGCGCCAAGACCGAAGAGTTCAAGGCCCGCATAGCCAAAGGTGAAACCCTCGACAAGCTGCTTCCCGAAGCCTTTGCGGTCGCCCGTGAAGCCGGCAAGCGTGTCATGGGCATGCGCCACTTCGACGTCCAGTTGATCGGCGGCATGACCTTGCATGAAGGCATGATTGCCGAAATGCGTACCGGTGAAGGCAAGACCCTGGTGGCAACCCTGGGTGTTTACCTCAACGCACTGTCCGGCAAGGGCGTGCACGTTGTGACGGTGAACGACTACCTGGCTCGCCGGGACGCCAACTGGATGCGCCCGCTGTATGAATTCCTCGGCCTGACCGTCGGCGTTGTCACGCCGTTCCAGCCGCCGGAAGAGAAACGCGCCGCCTACGCCGCCGACATCACCTACGGCACCAACAACGAATTCGGTTTCGACTACCTGCGCGACAACATGGCGTTCAGCATGGAAGAAAAATTCCAGCGCGAACTCAACTTTGCCGTGATCGACGAAGTCGACTCCATCCTCATCGACGAAGCCCGTACCCCGCTGATCATCTCTGGCCAGGCCGAAGACAGCTCGCGCCTGTACACCGAGATCAACAAGTTGATCCCGCGCCTGGAGCAGCACATCGAGGAAGTCGAAGGCGTGGTGACCAAAGAAGGTCATTTCACCATCGACGAGAAGACCCGCCAGGTCGAACTCAACGAAGCCGGTCACCAGTTCGTCGAAGAAATGCTGACCCAGATCGGCGAGCTGGCCGAGGGTGAAAGCCTGTACTCGGCGCACAACCTGGGCCTGCTGACCCACGTGTATGCCGGCCTGCGTGCCCACAAGCTGTTCCATCGCAACGTTGAATACATCGTGCAGGACGGCCAGGTTGTGCTGGTCGACGAGCACACCGGCCGTACCATGCCGGGCCGCCGTCTGTCCGAGGGCCTGCACCAGGCCATCGAAGCGAAGGAACACCTCAACATCCAGGCTGAAAGCCAGACGTTGGCGTCCACTACCTTCCAGAACTACTTCCGTCTGTACAACAAACTGTCCGGCATGACCGGTACGGCCGACACCGAAGCGTTCGAATTCCACCAGATCTACGGTCTGTCGGTGGTGGTTATCCCGCCGAACAAGCCACTGGCGCGTAAGGACTACAACGACCTGGTGTTCCTGACCGCCGAAGAGAAGTACGCGGCGATCATCAACGACATCAAGGACGGCATGGCCAAGGGCCGCCCGATCCTGGTGGGTACCGCCACCATCGAGACTTCCGAGCACGTATCGAACCTGCTCAACAAGGAAGGCATCGAGCACAAGGTCCTCAACGCCAAGTTCCACGAAAAAGAAGCCGAGATCATCGCCCAGGCCGGTCGTCCGGGCGCACTGACCATCGCCACCAACATGGCGGGTCGTGGTACCGACATCCTGTTGGGCGGCAACTGGGAAGTGGAAGTCGCGGCCCTGGACAACCCGAGCCCCGAGCAGATCGCCCAGATCAAGGCCGACTGGCAGAAACGCCACCAGGCCGTGCTGGAATCCGGTGGCTTGCAGGTGATCGCTTCCGAGCGTCACGAATCGCGCCGTATCGACAACCAGCTGCGTGGCCGTGCCGGTCGCCAGGGTGACGCCGGCTCCAGCCGCTTCTACCTGTCCCTGGAAGACAGCCTGATGCGCATCTTCGCCTCGGACCGCGTGAAGAACTTCATGAAGGCCCTGGGCATGCAGTCCGGTGAAGCGATCGAGCACCGTATGGTGACCAACGCCATCGAGAAGGCGCAGCGCAAGGTTGAAGGGCGCAACTTCGACATTCGTAAACAACTGCTTGAGTTCGATGACGTCAACAACGAACAGCGTAAAGTGATCTATCACATGCGTAACACGTTGCTGGCCGCCGACAACATTGGCGAGACCATCGCCGATTTCCGTCAGGACGTGCTCAACGCCACTGTCAGCGCGCACATTCCGCCGCAGTCGCTGCCTGAGCAGTGGGATGTGGCCGGTCTGGAAGCAGCGTTGAAGAGCGATTTCGGCGTGGATCTTCCGGTTCAGCAATGGCTGGACGAAGACGACCACCTGTACGAAGAAACCCTGCGCGAAAAACTGATGGCCGAATTGCTGGCCGCGTACAACGAGAAAGAAGAGCAGGCGAGTGCCGAAGCACTGCGCACCTTCGAGAAGCAAATCGTACTGCGCGTGCTGGACGACCTGTGGAAAGACCACCTGTCGACCATGGACCACTTGCGTCACGGCATCCACCTGCGTGGCTACGCCCAGAAGAACCCGAAGCAGGAGTACAAGCGCGAGTCGTTCACGCTGTTCTCCGAACTGTTGGATTCGATCAAGCGCGATTCGATTCGCGTGCTGTCCCACGTTCAGGTGCGTCGCGAAGACCCGATCGAGGAAGAAGCTCGCCTGCGCCAGGAAGCCGAGGCACTGGCTGCGCGCATGCAGTTCCAGCACGACGAAGCGCCGGGCCTGGACGCCCCTGAGGTGTTGGGCGAAGAGGTCGATGTGGCCTTGGCTCAAACCCCGGTTCGCAACGACCAGAAACTGGGCCGCAACGAGCTGTGCTACTGCGGTTCGGGCAAGAAGTTCAAACACTGCCACGGCCAGATCGAATAAGATTTCGCCCTGACGCTGCAACACCTTGCGCCGCGACCGGCCTGTGCCGTCGCGGCGTTTTGCCATTAATTTCACCGTCGCTTACGACGGCACAGACATCACCTATTTTTTAAGGAGCGCATTCATGGCTGTTGGTCTTGGTCCTTTGCCCACTTTGCACCCGGTTGCCGGTTTTGAACTCGGTATCGCTTCGGCCGGCATCAAACGCCCAGGGCGCAAGGATGTGGTGGTGATGCGCTGTGCCGAAGGCTCGACCGTCGCCGGTGTGTTCACCCTCAACGCGTTCTGTGCCGCGCCGGTGATCCTGGCCAAGCAGCGTGTTGCCGGGACTATCCGTTACCTGCTGACCAACACTGGCAACGCCAACGCCGGCACCGGCGAGCCTGGCCTGGTAGCGGCTGCGCGTACCTGCGCCAAGCTGGCCCAACTGACTGGCGTGGACGCCAGCCAAGTGCTGCCGTACTCCACCGGCGTGATCGGCGAGCCGCTGCCCGTCGAGAAGATCGAAGGCGCACTGCAAGCCGCGCTGGACGACCTGTCTGTGGATAACTGGGCCGCCGCCGCCACCGGCATCATGACCACCGACACCCTGCCAAAAGGCGCCAGCCGCCAGTTCGTGCATGATGGCGTGACCGTCACCGTGACCGGCATCAGTAAGGGCGCGGGCATGATCCGTCCGAACATGGCCACCATGCTCGGCTACATCGCCACCGACGCCAAAGTCTCCCGCGACGTGTTGCATAGCCTGATCCTCGACGGCGCCAACAAGTCGTTCAACCGCATCACCATCGATGGCGACACCTCGACCAACGACTGCTGCATGCTGATCGCCACCGGCCAGGCCAACCTGCCGGAGATCACCGAGGCCAGCGGCCCGCTGTTCGCGGCGTTGAAGCAGGCGGTGTTCGAAGTGTGCATGGACGTGGCCCAGGCCATCGTGCGTGACGGCGAAGGCGCAACCAAGTTCGTCACCGTAGAAGTCAACGGCGGCGGCAATCACCAGGAATGCCTGGACGTGGGCTACACCGTGGCGCACTCGCCGCTGATCAAGACCGCCCTGTTTGCTTCCGACCCGAACTGGGGCCGTATCCTTGCGGCCGTCGGTCGTGCCGGCGTGCCAGACCTGGACGTGAGCAAGATCGACGTGTTCCTCGGTGACGTCTGCATCGCCAGCCGTGGCGCGCGTGCCGAAACCTACACCGAAGCCCAGGGCTCGGCCGTGATGCAGCAGGAAGAAATCACCATCCGCATCGAGCTGGGTCGCGGCGATTGCAGCGAAACCATCTGGACCACTGACCTGTCCCACGAGTACGTGAAGATCAACGCGGAATACCGCACCTGATCGCAGAGAGGATGAACGCGGTGAAACGAGTGCATGTAGCAGCAGCGGTGATCCGCGGTGTCGATGGCAGGATTTTGCTGGCGCGCCGCGCAGACACTCAGCATCAGGGCGGCCTTTGGGAGTTTCCCGGTGGCAAGGTGGAGGCCGATGAGTCGGTCGCCACCGCGCTGTCCCGCGAATTGCAGGAAGAACTGGGTATCCAGGTCACCACGGCGCGGCCGCTGATCCAGGTGCAGCATGACTACCCGGACAAGCAGGTGTTGCTGGATGTCTGGGAAGTCTCGGCCTTTACCGGCGAGCCCCATGGTGTGGAAGGGCAACCGCTGGAATGGGTGGCGCCCCGGGACCTGCCGAACTATGAGTTCCCGGCGGCCAATGCGCCGATTGTGGCTGCGGCGCGTTTGCCTGCCGAGTACCTGATCACTCCTGGTGAGCTGGAAACACCGACACTGTTGCGTGGCCTTCAGAAAGCCATTGCCGGGGGCATCAAGCTGGTTCAACTGCGTGCGCCCAACGGCTACGACCCCAAGTATCGTGACCTGGCGGTGGATGCGGTTGGCCTGTGTGCCGGCAAGGCGCAATTGATGCTCAAGGGCCCGTTCGAATGGTTGGGGGATTTTCCTTCAGCCGGCTGGCACATGACCTCGGCGCAATTGCGTAAATACGCCAGCAAAGGTCGACCGCTGCCTAAAGATCGTTGGTTGGCGGCGTCGTGCCACAACGCTGAAGAGCTGGCGCTGGCGGAATTGATGGATGTGGATTTTGTCACGCTGTCGCCGGTGCAACCGACCCAGACTCATCCTGACGCGCAGCCGTTGGGTTGGGAGCAGGCCGCGCAGTTGATCAGCGGCTTCAGCAAGCCGGTGTTTCTGTTGGGTGGGGTTGGGCCGGCCGAGCGGGAAAAGGCTTGGGGTGCTGGGGCTCAGGGTGTGGCCGGGATCCGGGCATTCTGGCCTGAGGTTTGATGCTGTTCTGACTGGCCTCTTCGCGAGCAAGCCCGCTCCCACACTTGACCGAGTTCCGACATGAGAATGCGGTCGAATGTGGGAGCGGGCTTGCTCGCGAAGGCGTCAGATCCGGCACTGATTAATCAATGGGGTTTAGCGGCTGCCTGCCACAAAACCTCAGCAACACCCTGGCGTTTGGCAATAATCCGCGCCGCCACGAACAACAAATCCGACAACCGATTGATATACGCCAACCCCACGCCTTCCAGTGGCTCAATCCCATTCAACTGCTGACACCGCCGCTCTGCACTACGCGCCAGGCTGCGGCACACGTGTGCCTGGGCGATCAACGCCGAGCCACCGGGCAGGATGAAGTTTTCCAGCGGCCCGACCTCCTCGTTCCAACGATCAATCGCCGCTTCCAATCGGTCCACTTCCGCCGCATTCAGCACCTTGTACACCGGCATGGCCAGTTCACCGCCGAGGTCAAACAAGCGATGCTGGCACGGCGTAAGCACTTCGATCACATCTTTGAGTTGTGGGTGTTTGCCGCTCTGTTCTTCCAGATTGGCCAGCAATAGCCCCAGTTGACTATTGAGCGTATCCACCTCGCCAATCGCCTCCACGCGCGGGTGGTCCTTGGGCACGCGGCGGCCGTCACCGAGGCCGGTTTCGCCCTTGTCGCCGGTGCGGGTGTAGATCTTCGACAGGCGAAAGCCCATGGTCATTGCTCCAGTTGGGTGAGTTCGTAAGGCGGCAGTTGGCTGCCCGCCAGGGGCAGGCGCAAGGTGAAGCAAGTGCCTTGGCCGAGGGTCGATTGCACTTCCATCTGGCCCTTGTGGTTGTTGGTGATGATGAAGTACGACACCGATAGCCCAAGCCCGGTGCCCTGGCCGATTTCCTTGGTGGTGAAGAACGGCTCGAATGTGCGTTTGCGCACGTTTTCGCTCATGCCGATGCCGTTGTCTTCCACCTGGATCTCCGCCCACGGTGGGTTGAGGCGCGTGCGCAGGATGATGCGTCCGGGCTCGCGGTCGTCTTCACGCAGGTGAATGGCCTGGGCGGCGTTCTTGAGCAGGTTGAGCAACACTTGCTCAAGCTCGTTGGCTGTGCCGGGCACGGGGCCCAGTTGCGGGTCGAACTGGCGGACGATGGCCTGGCCCTTGAAGTCGAAGCCGATGGTCAGGTCGAAATCATTGCCAGCGATTTCCACGGCTTGATCGATCAGCGCGGGCAGGTCGCAGGGCGCCATCTGCCGGTTGCTGCGGCGACTGAAACTGAGCATGTGGGTCACGATTTTCGCTGCGCGCGCGCCGGCCTGCTGGATGCCGTCGAGTAGTTGCGGCACTTCACGGCTTTGCAGGTAGCGGTTCACCGTGTCCAACTCGACGCCGACCTGTTCGGCGTGTTCGAGGTTCTTGGGCAGGTCCGGTGACAAGCGGCGGCGGATGTTCTGCACGTTATGCAGGATCGCCCCCAGTGGGTTGTTGATCTCATGGGCCATACCGGCGGCCAGCCCGCCGACCGAAAGCATCTTCTCCGACTGCACCATCATTTCTTCCAGGGACAGGCGCTGGGTGATGTCGTCGATGCGGATCACCACCCCGCGCCCGGCGCCGCCCATCAGCGGGTAGAAGGTCAGGGCGTAGTGTTTGGGCTCGTCGTCCTTGATCCAGGTAACGCGCTCGATGCGTTCCACGGTGTGCTGTTCCACTGTGGCCTTGATCTGCGGCAGGTATGGCTTGAGCGGCTGGAACGCAAGGAAGATCGGTTGGTTCAGCGCTTCATCCAGGCGTGTGCCGGAGAGCGCGCTGGCCTCCTGGTTCCACTGGGTGACGTAGAGCTGTTCGTCGAGGGCGATCAGGGCCGACGGCATGGAGTCGATGATGCTGTTGAGGTAGTTCTGGAAACCCGTGAGCTTTTTCTCGATCTTGCTGCGCACCTGTACTTCGAGTTCCAGCTTGCGGTTGGTGTGGCGGGTTTCTTCGGCCAGGCCCTGGGCTTGGGCGTAGGCTTCCTGGGAGTCGTCCCGCGCGCGCTTGAGCTGCTGCTCGCGGGCTTCGATGCGCGACAGCATGGTGTTGAAGGCTTCGGCCAGGCTGCCGATTTCATCGTGGTTGCCGCGCCCGGCACGCAAGGCGTAGTTCTCTTCGCGGGTAACCTGGCGCGACAGTTCTTCCAATTCATGGATCGGCCGGGTGATCAGGCGTTTGATCTGCCGGGCGATGACCAGCCACAACAGCACACTGAAAATCAGGATGCCCAGGCTCGCGGTCAAGGTGCCGGTATAGAACGCTACCGGCAGCTCGCTGCTGGCGACCAGCAGCAAATGCCCGGATGGCTGGCCCGGACGGGGCAGGGTAATGACTTGGTTGCTGCGAAACTCGGTGGCGCGCCAGGCCTCGATATGCCGGTAGTTGTCCGGCAGGTGCAGGCGGTCGCCATGTTGCAATTGCGCCAGGCGGTTGCCTTCGCTGTCATACAGGGCGGCGGCGCGCAGCGGTGAGTAGCTGGTCAGCTCGTTGAGCAGGGCGTCGGCTTTGGCCGGGGATTCCAGGGCTTCGGCGGCCAGGGCCGGGTTGGAGACCAACCGACCGATGGCTTGGAGTGCCTGGGGGGCCATGCTCTCCTGGGAGATCCAGTAGGCGGCGCTGATAAACGTGAGGTTGGCCACCAGCAATACAGTGGTCAGCAGCACCAGCAGGGCGGCGAGCAGTTTCTGCCCGACCGGTAGATTTTCAAGACGCTGGCGCAGCGGCATCAGGGTTTTCCCAGGTGATAGACAGGCGGGCAGGGTAGCGCGTGGTTCAGTCGCGGGGCAATCCGCGTGCATGCAACTGCTCGACCAGGCGCATTTGCACTTGTTGCAGGTGCGGCAGATTCAATTGGTGACGGGACGCCGCCTGGCAAGCATAGCCCAACAGGTAGCTGATTTCGGTGCGCCGGGCGTTGGCCACGTCTTGGTACATCGAGGAGTAATTGGCTGCAGTCGCCTGGATCACCCGTACCACTTCGCTGTGCAGGTCTTGTGCGGCGACGGGCTGGCCGCAGCACTCGAGCAACTCGCTCAATTCCGCGCAGAGGGTCGCGACCTCACAGGCGTGGGCCTGCAAGCCGCCGTTGCGGCATTGGTAAAGCACCGTCAGCGGATTTATCGCGCAGTTGAGTGCGAGCTTGCGCCACAGGCGGGTGAGGATGTCGGTGCTCCATTCGTGAGGGATTCCTGCAGCCTGTAGGTCTTCCAGCCACAGCGGCGGGGTGGGATGCCTGGCGTCACCCAGCCAGGTGTAGCCGTGGCCGGCGAACACCACGCGCCAGTCGCCGTCGCGAAACGCGCCTTCGGTACTGGAGGCATAGATGCAGCGGGCCTGGGGTAACTGGGTGGCAACGGCGTCCTGGCTGCCGAGGCCGTTCTGCAGCAGGATCAGTTCGGCGTCTGGCGCGAGCCGATGTTGCAGCTGTGCGACGGCGCTTTGTGCGTCGTAGGCTTTGCACGCCACCAGCAGGCGACGGATTGGCTCTAGGTTGTCGGGCGTTTCGGCGATCACCGGGTAGGTGTGTGCCACATCATGCTCCACCAGGGTCAGACCAGGTGTCGCCTGATAGCTGGCCAGGCGTGCCGCATCGCGCAGGATCAACCGCACGGGCACGCCCGCACGGGCCAGCCGCGTGGCCCAGAGGGTGCCAAGGCTGCCGGCGCCGAGAATATGCCAGGTGGTCGACATCAGATTTTGCTCCGTAGGGTCGCCCGCAGTGAACGAGGCGAAAGAACCGCTATAATGCTCCGGCATTTTAGCTCGGGCGCGCTCCATCTCTACTGAGCCCGCCCCTTATATTGGAGAAATGACATGCCTTCGTTCGACGTGGTATCCGAACTGGACAAACACGAAGTCACCAACGCCGTCGAGAACGCCGTCAAGGAACTGGACCGTCGCTATGACTTGAAAGGCAAGGGCAGCTTCGAATTCAAGGAAAAGGAACTGACCGTCAACCTGACCGCTGAAGCCGATTTCCAGCTGGAAGCGATGATCGAGATCCTCAAGCTGTCGCTGGTCAAGCGCAAGATCGATGCGCAGTGCCTTGAAATCAAGGATGCCTACGCCTCCGGCAAGCTGATGAAACAGGAAGCCGTGCTCAAGGAAGGCATCGACAAGGAGCTGGCGAAGAAGATCGTTGCTCATATCAAGGATGCCAAGCTCAAGGTCCAGGCTGCCATCCAGGGCGAGCAGGTGCGTGTTACCGGCAAGAAGCGTGACGACCTGCAAGAGGCCATCGCGGCCCTGCGCGCCAAGACCTTCGACATGCCGCTGCAGTTCAATAACTTCCGCGACTGATGGCACCTCGCGGAACCTGGGGGCGTTTTTGACGTCCCACGCCCCAGAATCCGTGCCTACACTTGAGCCCTACGGGGCTCATTTGCGTTTTTAGGCAGTCAATAAAGCCGCACATCCGCCACACAGGAGAAGCTACATGGATTTGAACGCTGAAATGGATCACTTGATCAAGACCTCGCAGTCGTGGGTCCCGATGATCATGGAATACGGCAGCCGGGTGCTGCTGGCCGTCCTCACCCTGGCCATCGGCTGGTGGCTGATCAACATATTGACCCACCGTGTGGGGCGCCTGCTGGCCCTGCGCAATGCGGACCTGGCCCTGCAACACTTCATCACCAACCTGGCCAACATCGCGCTGAAAGTCATGCTGATGGTCAACGTGGCGTCGATGATCGGCGTGGCAACCACCTCGTTCGTCGCCGCGATTGGTGCCGCGACCCTGGCCATCGGCCTGGCACTGCAGGGCAGCCTGGCGAACTTCGCCGGCGGCGTGCTGATTCTGCTGTTCCGCCCGTTCCGCATTGGTGACTGGATTGAAGCCCAGGGTACTTCGGGTACGGTCGACAGCATCCAGATCTTCCACACCGTGCTGCGCACCGGCGACAACAAGACGGTGATCATCCCGAACGGCAGCCTGTCCAACGGCATCATCACCAACACCAACCGTCAGCCGACCCGCAAGGTGGTGTTTGATGTGGGTGTGGATTATGACGCCGACCTGCAGAAGGCCCGTGAGGTACTGCTGGATCTGGCGAAAGACCCGCGCGTGCTGGCAGACCCGGCCGCGGTAGCGGTGGTTTCGACCTTGGGCGACAGCTCTATCACTGTGTCCCTGCGTTGCTGGACCAAGACAGCGGACTATTGGGATGTGATGTTCATGTTCAATGAACTTGCCCGTGACCGCTTGAAAGCGGCGGGGATTGATATTCCGTTTCCACAGCGGGTTATTCGTGTGATGCAGGAAACTGCAGCTAAATAATACCAGGTCAATTGCGCCGAACTTGGCTGACAGGTCAGGTTCGAAGCAGCGAGTTTAATCTCGTTAGTTAGCTTGCTAGTTATTTATTCGCTGAAACAATACTGCAATAAAAAAGCCGCTCCCTTGTTTGCAGGGGAGCGGCTTTTTATTTAAGGCCGAAGCCTTACGTCATCGTTGTAATCAAGCAATCAATTACAGGATGTTCAGCGGGTATTGCGCGATCAGACGCAGTTCGTCGAGCGAACCCGAGTAAACCTGATCAGACGAGCGATAGGTCGCTTGACGTACGCGCAGGCTCAGGTCTTTGGCTGGACCGCTCTGGATCACGTATTTGGCTTCGATGTCGCGTTCCCACTCTTTACCGTTGCTGGTGCTGGCGATGTTGGCGCCGGTACCTTTCACGTAACGGGTCATGAAGCTCAGGCCAGGAATACCGAAGGTAGCCATGTTGAGGTCATAACGAGCCTGGTAGGACTTCTCGCCTTCGGCGTTGAAGTCGGAACGGGCGATGGAGTTGGCCAGGAAGATCGTGCCGCCGCCGTCTACGCCGTAGGCGTATTGGCCGTCGCCGGTGACTTTCTGGGCTGCCAGGGTGAAGGTGTGAGCGCCGAGGGTGTAAGCACCCTGCAAGCTGAACGCACGGTTGTCGAGCTTGCTGCCGTCCTTGTCGGAACGTACCAGGCCAGCACCTTCGCTCTTGGTGTCGTAGATGTTGAAGTCTACGGCTACGGATTGGTCATCGCTCAGGGCGTGGGTCCAGTTCACGTTGGCGTAGATCTTCTTCCAGTAATCTTCCACTTTCGAGTAGTAGAGGCTGGTGGTGAACTCTGGGGTCCAGGAGTAAACGCCGCCGACGAAGTTGGCATCACGCAGGCCACGCTTGGAGCCAGGCTCGGAGCTGCTGATACTGTCCTTGTAGGTCTGGTCCTGGGCAACGATCGAGGTGAAGTGACCGGCTTCCAGTTTCAGATCTTTGATGTCGGTGCTGGTGATGGAAACGCCTTGCGGCAGTTCCGGCAGCAAGCGGCTGTCATCGGAGGCGAATACTGGAGCGGTGGTGTACTGATCGCCGACCTTCAGGACCGTGTTGGAGATACGGAACTTAACGGCAGCGCCGCCTTTGGAATAGTCGTCTTCCGAACGGCCGTCGGAGCCTTGAGGGAACAGGCCGGTACCGGCGCGACCCTTGCCGCTGTCGAGTTTGACGCCCAGCAGGCCGATCACGTCTACACCGACACCGATGGTGCCTTGGGTGTAACCCGAGCTGAACAGACCGTGGAAACCAAGACCGGTTTCTTCGATACGGCTTTGAGTTGCATCGTGGTTACGGCGGTCACGGCTGAAGTACAGGGCCCGGGTCAGAATGCTGGCCGTGCTGTCTTCGATAAAGCCCTTGGAGTCGTCCTGGGCGGACGCCATTGCGAACTGCGAGGTGCCTGCTGAAACAGCCAGGGCGATCATGCTCCACTTCATCACGCGCATCGTGATTTGCTCCTTTGGTTTTTAGGAAGAGTACTGCCGTCCCACCTGTATTTTTGTCTGGGCGGCTCTTTCTTTTTGTGTCGGCGCAAAGTTATATCACGCTGACAATACTTGGCGATACTTGCCTATCTTTCCTTTCAGCTTCTTTACGAGGCTGTCGCAAATTGCTAGATCCATGTCGCAAATTCACAGTCCTGAATGTAGCGGGACTGACAACTTCAATGCTGTTTCCAAGCTTTTTAAAAGTTTGGATTCTTCCTGGTTATACATTGAAACGCTGCTGTTCTTATCGCGTAACACCTGCTTCCAGGCGGGTGTCGTTGTCGACGATGTGAGGTTGAATGCAACAAGCGTGCACAAACCGGTAACCGAATGTCATTTTTTCGTGAAAGCCGTTATCTCAATGTAAAAACCGCATAAGCACGGGGTTTTTACGCCGTTTGGTTTGGGCTTGACGCCGGGCCATTACACCTGAACGGGGCCGCGCAAAACTTGCTCCAGAGCAAAACGTTACCGGTTCACCCCGAGAGTGGGTAATCGGCGGATCGCTTTGAGGCACAGGTGGGTCATTTTGGTGCGTCCCGCTGAGGCCCGACCTAGCGTAGTTGAAATATCCGCCTGCATCGAAAAGGTGCAGTTGTTTTTCTCGGGTTGCATCGCCTCTTCTGCATGGCGGGCCATTCGAAGGTATGCTGGGCGCCTGAAACTGACCTGCCAATACGGAGTGCCCGCGGTGTTCGCCTTAGACCAACGCCTGCAACAAGATACGCTGACCCTCGGGGATTTCCCCTTGTGCCGCCTGCTGCTGTCCAATGATTCGAATTACCCGTGGTTCATTCTTGTGCCGCGTATCAACGGTATCAGTGAAGTGTTTCAACTGGGTGTCGCCGATCAGCAGACGCTGTGGCAAGAGACCACAGCCCTGGCACAACTTCTCAATGAAGGTCTGGCGGCGGACAAGATGAATATCGGCGCCCTTGGTAACGTGGTCAGTCAGTTGCACGTGCATGTGATCGTGCGCAAGCGCGATGACGCTGCCTGGCCTGCGCCGGTGTGGGGCAAACACCCCGCCGTGCCATACACCGCGGAGCAGGTTGCGGCCATTCGCGCCAGGTTGCGCACGCTGTTGCCGGCCGACTTCATCTTTACCCAGGGCTGAACCATGGATCTGCAAGACCGCGTCAACGACCTGGAAAGCCGCCTGGCGTTTCAGGACGATACTATCGAAACCCTCAATGACATCCTTGTCACCCAGCAACGGGCGGTCGAGCGTTTGCAATTGCAGATGACGGCACTGCTCAAGCGCCAGGAAGAAATGGGCGGCCAGTTCGAGACCTCCGAAGAAGAAGCGCCGCCGCCTCATTACTAAACAGGCGCGCAATAAAAAACCGCGATCCAGTGTGCACTGGATCGCGGTTTTTTTTTGCTGCGAAGGCGTGGATCAGCGACGCGGCAGGGCCGCAATCACGTCTTCGGCTTGCAGGCCTTTGTCGCGGTTCATCACGGAGAACTCCACGCGCTGGCCTTCCACCAGGACACGATGGCCTTCGCCGCGAATGGCCCGGAAGTGGACGAAGATGTCGTCGCCCGAATCACGAGAAATAAAGCCGAAGCCCTTGGACGTGTTGAACCACTTGACCGTCCCGGTATCGCGGTTGGTCATGTCGTAGTTTTGCGAAGCGGCTGCAGGCGACGAACGGTAGAAACTGATTGCCAGGTGCAGAACGATGGCAACCACGGCAATTACCAGGCTGAGCAGGATGGCCGGGTGGCCACCGACTTCAGGCATGGGTGCCAGGAGGGTGAGGGTTTGTACGACAACGGTCAGTACCAGCAGTGCGCTGACCAGGTTTTGCAGTTGATGACGTGTGCCTTTGTTCCAGTAAGGGATCACCGGTGCCAGCGTCAGGTTAAGAAGGCCGAACAAGGCCAGGTACAGAGCGTCATATTGTTGCAGGTAGGGCAGGCTTTCAGGCTGCAGGCTCGGGATAAAGGACAGCAGCAAAGCTGCAACGCCCGTTAGCAGGTGGACGATTTTCAACATTTTGATTAACTCACGTTAAGACGGATCACAAGGAAGAGCTGACTGGCACGGTTCGCTTCTGAACAATGGGAGGCGTTGAGCACGTGCGCGGGTATCAGCCTATGTAACGTGCCGCAAACATTAACGGCAGCCACACGCCGCCTATTTAACAGCAAAGGCTGTGCCTACTCAAATCAAGCATTTGCGGGTGTTGCAGGAGGCGCGGCGTTTATGCGGCAAACGCTTGTCCTAGACAGGTTTGGGTGTTTTGAGGGGTATTTCAAGAGTCTGCCTGCGCGCTGTAGCGCTTGCCCCACGCCGCCTGGCGAGCGGCAGAGGGGCGATTTGCCGCAGGTCACCGGGGTGTGTCGGGCTGCACAACACCGGGTCTCTTGCTAGAGTGGTCCTGCACCTGATCAATGAACGCTCGTCAATTGAAGGGGAAAAACATGGCAATCGATATTGGTATCAGTGAAGCAGACCGTAAATCCATCGTCGATGGGCTTTCGCGTCTGCTGTCCGATACCTACGTACTGTATCTGAAGACCCACAACTTCCACTGGAACGTCACGGGCCCCATGTTTCGTACGCTGCACTTGATGTTTGAGGAGCAGTACAACGAACTGGCGCTGGCGGTGGATTCCATTGCCGAACGTATCCGTGCCCTGGGTTTCCCGGCGCCGGGTGCCTATTCGATCTATGCTCGCCTGTCTTCCATCAAGGAGGAGGAAGGCGTGCCCAGCGCTGAAGAGATGATCAAGCAGCTGGTGGCGGGCCAGGAGGCGGTCACTCGTACCGCGCGTGGCATTTTTCCATTGCTCGACAAGGTCAGCGATGAGCCGACTGCCGACCTGCTGACCCAGCGCATGCAGGTCCACGAGAAGACCGCGTGGATGTTGCGTTCCCTGCTCGAAAACCAGTAGATACCTGCTTCGAGCGGCGCCACCCTGGCGCCGCTCGCTTGTTTCCCTGCGCTTCCTGGCGTTGTCCTACGACTATCAACTCCGCGTCTTCTGGCCGCTCTGCTCGTCCTGCTGTTTTATAGGCCCACTGTCCAACGGGAGTACCCCGTGGGCTGTTGTTTGGCAATGGAGTGTCAGGTGTATGTCACGCGGAGTGGGTAATGGAGTGATGGAGGCCTGTGGTTTCCATAAGATAAAGGTCGATCCCTTTGCAAAGGGATTCGACATGGGGCTGTCCAAGCCCTTGTCCCGATCGGTCAGGCTCAATGGGTTTTCCACGTGCCTGCGGCTTGAGCAGATCTATTGGAATATCCTCACGGAAATTGCCAGGATCAATGCCTGTTCGGTCAGTGCGTTGCTGTCGTATGTCGATCGGGAAGTGCATTTGCGTTACGGGGGGGTGAAGAACTTCAGTGGTCTGGTCCGTGTGGTGTGTGTGGTTCACGCATTGAAGGGCCATGTTGTGCCGCCGAACCCCGAGTAGCACGGCGGCCCCGAGGACGACCCGCTGCCCTGGCGGGCCGTGCTTAGGGCAGAAAGCCGGCTGCGCTGCCTTGATTTACCATATATAATCCCGCGCTTTGCTGCGCAGGCCGGGGCTGTTCTCCAAGGGCCAGGCGTGGCGCAGTAATGATCTGATCGCCGAGACATCGCCATGCCCATGTACGACTATCAATGTGCTTCCTGTGGTCATCAGTTGGAAGCCATTCAGAAGATCAGCGCAGCACCGTTGGTCGATTGCCCAGCCTGCCAGGCGCCGGAACTCAAGAAGATGTTGTCCATGCCGGGCTTCCGCCTGAGTGGCAGCGGCTGGTACGAGACCGATTTCAAGACCGGCTCGAAGAAGAATCTGGCGGGCGGCGACAAAGCAGACTGAGTTGAACTCTACGCGCAGGCTCCTGCATTATCCGTCCCCTGCTTTAATGTACGGTGACGAGGCAGGCCTCCACCGAATTTCGAATTACGAGAAGTGAAACCACTACCATGATGCGCAGCCACTATTGCGGCCAACTGAACGAGACCCTGGATGGTCAGGAAATCACCCTTTGCGGATGGGTTCACCGTCGCCGCGACCACGGCGGGGTGATCTTCCTCGATATCCGTGATCGTGATGGTCTGGCCCAGGTGGTGTTCGACCCGGACCGCGCCGAAAGCTTCGCCGCCGCCGACCGCGTGCGCAGCGAATACGTCGTGAAGATCACCGGCAAGGTTCGCCTGCGTCCGGCCGGTGCCGTGAACGCGAACATGGCCTCCGGTGCGATTGAAGTGCTGGGCTATGAACTGGAAGTGCTGAACGAGTCGGAAACCCCGCCGTTCCCACTCAACGAATACTCCGACGTGGGCGAAGAAACCCGCCTGCGCTACCGCTTCCTGGACCTGCGTCGTCCGGAAATGGCCGAGAAGCTGCGCCTGCGTTCGCGCATGACCACCAGCATCCGCCGTTTCCTCGACGAGAACGGCTTCCTGGACGTGGAAACGCCGATCCTGACCCGGGCCACCCCGGAAGGCGCGCGCGACTACCTGGTGCCGAGCCGTACCCATGCCGGTTCGTTCTTCGCCCTGCCGCAATCGCCACAGCTGTTCAAGCAACTGCTGATGGTCGCTGGCTTCGACCGTTACTACCAGATCGCCAAGTGCTTCCGCGACGAAGACCTGCGCGCCGACCGCCAGCCCGAATTCACCCAGATCGACATCGAGACCAGCTTCCTCGATGAAAACGAGATCATGGGCCTGACCGAAAAAATGATCCGCAACCTGTTCAAGGAAGTGCTGGATCTGGAATTCGGCGATTTCCCGCACATGACCTTCGAAGAAGCCATGCGCCGCTACGGTTCCGACAAGCCAGACCTGCGCAACCCGCTGGAACTGGTAGACGTGGCCGACCAGCTGAAGGAAGTCGACTTCAAGGTGTTCAGCGGCCCGGCCAATGACCCTAAATGCCGTATCGCCGCCCTGCGCGTACCTGGCGGCGCAAGCATGCCGCGCAAGCAGATCGACGACTACACCAAGTTTGTCGGCATCTACGGTGCCAAGGGCCTGGCTTACATCAAGGTCAACGAGCGTGCTAACGGTGTTGACGGTCTGCAATCGCCGATCGTGAAAAACATCCCGTTGGACAACCTGAACGCGATCCTCGATCGCGTTGGTGCAGTCGATGGCGACATCGTGTTCTTCGGCGCCGACAAGGCCAAGATCGTCAGCGAAGCCCTGGGCGCGCTGCGGATCAAGCTGGGTCACGACCTGAACCTGCTGACTTGCGAGTGGGCCCCGATGTGGGTCGTTGACTTCCCGATGTTCGAAGAGAACGACGACGGCAGCTTCAGCGCCTTGCACCACCCGTTCACCGCGCCGAAGTGCTCGCCGGCCGAGCTGGAAGCCAACCCGGCTGGCGCGCTGTCCCGCGCCTACGACATGGTTCTGAACGGTACTGAGCTGGGTGGCGGTTCGATCCGTATCCACCGCAAGGAAATGCAGCAAGCGGTGTTCCGCCTGTTGGGCATCAACGAAGCGGAACAGGAAGAGAAGTTCGGCTTCCTGCTCGACGCCCTGAAATACGGTGCGCCGCCCCACGGTGGCCTGGCGTTCGGCCTGGACCGTCTGGTGATGCTGATGACCGGCGCCCAGTCGATCCGTGAAGTGATCGCCTTCCCGAAAACCCAGAGCGCTGCGGACGTCATGACCCAGGCTCCGGGTGTGGTGGATGCCAAGGCACTGCGCGAACTGCACATCCGCCTGCGTGAGACACCGAAGGCTGAGTAAGGCTGCGGCGTGAAAGCGCATTGAGTTCTACGCAGTCTAAAAAAGGCGCATCTTCGGATGCGCCTTTGCGTTACAAGGGTTGCATCCTGCCTGGGGCAGGGTTGACAAGGTTTCTACAGAATTTCGGAGTTGTGTTATGGCTGGCCATTCCAAGTGGGCGAACATCAAGCACCGCAAAGAGCGTCAGGATGCCAAGAAAGGCAAGATCTTCACCAAGTGGATTCGCGAGCTGACTGTCGCCGCCCGCCAGGGCGGTGGTGACCCGGGCTCCAACCCGCGCCTGCGCCTCGCGCTGGACAAGGCCCTCGGCGCCAACATGAGCCGCGACATCATCGACCGCGCCGTGGCCCGTGGTGCCGGCGCTGCCGATACCGACGACATGGTCGAGCTGACCTACGAAGGCTACGGCCCGGGCGGTGTGGCGGTGATGGTCGAGTGCATGACCGACAACCGCAACCGCACTGCGGCGGCCGTGCGCCATGCGTTCAGCAAGTGCGGCGGCAACCTGGGCACCGATGGTTCAGTGGCTTACCTGTTCGAGCGTAAAGGGCAGATCACGTTCGCGCCGGGTACGGATGAAGACGCGCTGATGGAAGCGGCGATGGAAGCGGATGCGGACGACGTGGTCACCAACGACGATGGTTCCATCGACGTGTTCACCTCGTTTGCCAGTTTCTACTCCGTGCGTAACGCCCTGGAAACCGCCGGTTTCAAAGGTACCGACGCGGAAATCGTGATGCTGCCGACCACCAGCGCCGAACTGGACCTGGATGGCGCACAGAAAGTGCTGAAGCTGCTGGATATGCTCGAAGACCTGGATGATGTGCAGAACGTCTATTCCAACGCCGACATCCCGGAGGATGTGGCTGCACAGCTAGTCTGAGGTATGACGTCGATCAAAATGTGGGAGCGGGCTTGCCCGCGAATGCGGTGTACCAGTCGCTGAAAATGTTGACTGATCCACCGTCTTCGCGGGCAAGCCCGCTCCCACATTGGATCTCCTTAGTATCAAAAATTGTTTTACCCAAACCGCAGGCGTTATGACTTTAATCCTAGGTATCGACCCCGGTTCGCGCATCACCGGTTTTGGCGTGGTGCAACAGACCCCGCGTGGCTGCATCTATGTCGCCTCGGGCTGTATCCGCACCGGGGCGGGCGAGCTGGCCGAGCGCCTGCAGATTGTTTATCGCGGCGTGCGTGAAGTGATCCAGACCTATGGTCCGGTGACCATGGGCATCGAAAAGGTGTTCATGGCCAAAAACGCCGATTCGGCACTGAAGCTCGGCCAGGCCCGTGGTGCTGCCATCGTCGCGGGTGCCGAAGAGGGCATGGAGATCGCCGAATACACCGCGACCCAGGTCAAGCAGGCCGTGGTCGGCACCGGCGCGGCGAACAAGGAACAAGTGCAGATGATGGTCATGCACATGCTCAAGCTCACCGCAAAGCCACAAATCGACGCCTCCGACGCACTGGCCATCGCCATTTGCCACGCGCACACCCGTTCCAGCCTATTGCCTCACGGCCTGGGTACTGCACGCAGTCGTGGCGGGCGGCTGCGTCTCTGATAGCATCAGCGCAATCGTTTTTCCCGGTCAGGCCTTTTATCTGACCTCAAGCTTTAAGGATTTGAACCGTGATTGGACGCTTGCGCGGCACCCTGGCTGAAAAACAGCCGCCGCACCTGATTCTGGATGTAAACGGGTTGGGGTATGAGCTGGAAGTGCCCATGACCACCCTGTATCGCCTGCCGTCGGTCGGCGAGCCGATTACGCTGCACACCCACTTGGTGGTGCGCGAAGATGCGCAATTGCTCTATGGTTTCATTGGCAAGCGCGACCGTGATTTCTTCCGCGAGCTGATTCGCCTCAATGGTGTCGGGCCGAAGCTGGCGCTGGCGTTGATGTCGAGCCTGGAAGTGGATGAGCTGGTGCGCGCCGTCTCGGCCCAGGACACGTCGGCGCTGACCAAGGTGCCGGGGGTTGGCAAGAAGACCGCCGAGCGCTTGCTGGTCGAACTCAAGGACCGCTTCAAGGCCTGGGAAGTCGTACCGAGCATGTTCGCCCTGGTGCCGAACCAGCCGGATATGCCGGCGGCCCAGGTCGCCAGCGCCGAGAGCGACGCTGTCAACGCGCTGATTTCCCTGGGCTACAAGCCCCAGGAAGCCAGCAAGGCCGTGTCGGCCATCAAGGACAAGAACCTGAGTGCCGAAGATATGATCCGCCGCGCCCTGAAGGGAATGATTTAAGTGATTGAAGCTGATCGTCTGATTGCGGCCACCGGTCCGCGTGACCGTGAAGAAGTCCAGGACCGCGCCATCCGCCCGTTGAGCCTGGCCGACTACATTGGCCAGCCCACCGTGCGCGAGCAGATGGAGCTGTTTATCCAGGCGGCGCGCGGGCGCAGTGAGTCCTTGGACCACACGCTGATCTTCGGCCCGCCGGGCTTGGGTAAAACCACGCTGGCCAACATCATTGCCCAGGAAATGGGCGTGTCGATCAAGTCCACGTCCGGCCCCGTGCTGGAGCGTCCGGGTGATCTGGCGGCGTTGTTGACCAATCTTGAGCCCCACGACGTGCTGTTTATCGACGAGATTCATCGTCTGTCACCCATCGTCGAGGAAGTGCTGTACCCGGCGATGGAGGATTTCCAGCTCGACATCATGATCGGCGAAGGCCCGGCGGCCCGCTCGATCAAGCTCGACCTGCCACCCTTCACCCTGGTCGGCGCCACCACTCGCGCGGGCATGCTGACCAACCCGTTGCGAGACCGTTTCGGCATTGTTCAACGTCTAGAGTTCTATAGCACCGCAGACCTGGCGACCATCGTCAGCCGTTCGGCGGGCATTCTCGGTTTGCCCCTGGACCCGGAAGGTGCGTTTGAAATCGCCCGTCGTGCCCGCGGTACGCCACGAATCGCCAACCGTCTGCTGCGTCGCGTGCGTGACTTCGCCGAAGTGCGGGCCAAGGGGCATATCACCAAGGCCGTCGCCGACCTGGCCTTGAACCTGCTGGATGTGGACGAGCACGGCTTCGATCACCAGGACCGACGTCTACTCTTGACCATGATCGAGAAGTTCGACGGCGGCCCGGTGGGCGTTGACAGCCTGGCGGCTGCCATCAGTGAAGAGCGTCATACCATCGAGGATGTGTTGGAGCCTTACCTGATCCAGCAGGGCTATATCATGCGCACGCCGCGGGGGCGCGTGGTGACGCGCCACGCCTATCTGCACTTCGGGCTAAACATTCCGTCACGATTGGGTGAGATGCCCGTGGTAGACGAATTCCTTGATGCAGTGGACGATTAAAAAGGTCACACCAGTCGATTTATCTGAGGTTTGTGCTGTCCTAGTGGCTGGTGTCGTCATTCAGTCGTTAGAAATGTTTCATAGAATGAAAAAACAGTTGCCCAGCCAATTGGCAACCTGAGGAGTAAGCACTAGAGTATGCGCGCGCAAAACGGGGATCAGTCGTTCGCACATCGCTGTCGCGTTTATTACGAGGACACCGATGCGGGCGGCATCGTGTATTACGTCAACTATCTCAAGTTCATGGAGCGGGCTCGCACCGAGCGGCTGCGGGAGCTGGGCTTTGCCCAATCCCAGCTGGCAGGGGAGGACCTGTTGTTTGTCGTGCATTCCAGCGAGGCGCGCTATTACGCGCCGGCGCGGCTCGACGACGAACTGCTGGTCAGCGCTGAAGTAATCGAATTGAACCGTGTCAGCCTGCGCTTCAAACAGCAGGTCAGGCGGGCAACGGATGCAACGCTGCTCTGTGAGGGGCAGTTCCTGGTGGCCTGTGTGCGCACCAATAGTTTGAAACCCCGGGCCATTCCCGAAGCTCTACGTGCGGCCTTTGCCGACGTAAGCGGCGCGGGTAAACAATCAAAGCAGGAGATTTAGCGTGGAACCTACCGTCGTCGACCATTCCTCCATGTGGAGCCTGGTCAGCAATGCCAGTGTCGTGGTTCAACTGGTGATGCTGATCCTGGTAGCCGCATCGGTTACCTCTTGGGTCATGATTTTTCAGCGCAGCAACCTGCTGCGTGCCGGTCGACGTGCCCTGGAGAGCTTTGAAGAGCGCTTCTGGTCGGGTATCGACCTGTCCAAGCTGTACCGCCAGGCGGGCAGCAACCCGGACCCGGATTCGGGTGTCGAGCAGATCTTCCGCGCTGGCTTCAAGGAATTCTCCCGTCTGCGCCAGCAGCCAGGCGTCGACCCGGAAGCGGTGATGGAAGGCGTGGCCCGTGCCATGCGCGTCGCCATCTCCCGCGAAGAAGAGAAACTGGAGCAGAGCCTGCCGTTCCTCGCCACCGTGGGTTCCGTGAGCCCGTACATCGGTCTGTTCGGTACCGTGTGGGGCATCATGAACTCCTTCCGTGGCCTGGCCCAGGCTCAGCAAGCGACCCTGGCCACCGTGGCCCCGGGTATCGCCGAAGCCTTGATCGCCACTGCGATCGGCCTGTTCGCTGCGATCCCGGCAGTCATCGCCTACAACCGTTTTGCCGCCCGCGGCGAAAACCTGATTGGCCGTTACTACACCTTCGCCGATGAATTCCAGGCGATCCTGCACCGTAAAGTGCACACCAGCGAAGAATAAGCAGGTACCTCCCGATGGCTTTAATCACTCGAGCTCGAACCAAGCGCAAGCCGGTCGCCGAGATGAACGTAGTGCCTTACATCGACGTGATGCTGGTGCTGCTGGTGATCTTCATGGTGACCGCGCCGATGCTCAACCAGGGTGTGAAGGTTGACCTGCCCAAGGTTTCCAGCGAAGCCTTGCCCCAGGACAACAACACCCAGGTGCTGACCATTTCGATCAAGTCCGACAAGACCTATTACTGGAACCTTGGCAGCGAAGTCGACACTCAGAAGCAACAGGACAAGGCCATGACCTTGCCGGCGATGACCGATGCGGTGACCAAGATCATTCGCGCCGGCAACGAAGGCGGCAAGCACACCCAGGTGTTTATCCGGGGTGACAAGGCAGTCGACTACGGATCCGTCATGGGTGCCATGGGCGGGCTGCAGAAGGCCGGCGTCGGTAACGTTGGCTTGATTACCGAGGCGCCCTGATGCAGCAACAGCGAGAGCCGTCCGCCTCGGAAAGCTACTTCTGGCCTAGCGTCTGGGCAATTGCCCTGCACGTCCTGGTGTTTGGCATGCTGTTCGTAAGCTTTGCCATGACCCCGGACTTGCCGCCAGCCAAGCCGATCGTGCAGGCGACCCTGTATCAGCTGAAATCGAAAAGCCAGGCCACCACCCAGACCAATCAGAAGATTGCAGGTGAGGCCCAGAAGTCGGCTGCGCGCCAGACTGAAGTCGAACAGATGGAACAGAAGAAGGTCGAGCAGGAAGCGGTGAAGGCTGCTGCGGAACAAAAGAAAGAAGAGGCGGCTCAAAAGGCCGAGGAATCGAAAAAGGCTGACGAAGCGAAGAAGGCCGACGAGGCGAAAAAGGCTGATGAAGCCAAAAAAGCCGAGAAAGCTGCCGAAGCTAAAAAAGCCGAAGAGAAACAATTGGCTGATATAGCCAAGAAGAAATCTGAAGAAGAAGCCAAGAAAGCTGCCGAAGAAGAGGCCAAGAAAAAGGCCGCTGAAGAAGCCAAGAAGAAAATAGTCGAAGACGCGAAGAAGAAAGCCGCCGAAGACGCCAAGAAAAAAGCTGAAGCAGACGAGGCGAAGAAAAAAGTCGCCGACGACGCGAAGAAGAAAGCTGCCGCCGATGCCTCCAAGAAAAAGGCCCAGGAAGCAGCACGTAAATCCGCCGAAGAGAAAAAGGCCCAGGCCCTGGCAGATTTGCTTTCCGACACGCCGCAGCGTCAGCAAGCCTTGGCCGATGAACGTGGTGACGAAGTCGCGGGCAGTTTCGACGACCTGATTCGGGCACGGGCAGCGGAAGGCTGGACACGTCCACCTTCGGCACGCAAAGGCATGACAGTAGTGCTGCAGATCGGCATGTTGCCGGACGGCACGGTGACTTCGGTCAGCGTGGCCAAGTCCAGTGGCGATGGTTCGTTCGACAGTTCGGCGGTTGCAGCGGTCAAGAACATTGGCCGGTTGACCGAGATGCAGGGAATGAAACCAAGCGACTTCGCTCCCTATCGTTCATTCAAGATGACATTCACACCTGAGGATCTAGCCTTGTGAGAAACCTTCTTCGAGGAATGCTTGTCGTTATTTGCTGTATGGCAGGGATAGCGGCGGCGGATGAAAAGAACATCCTGGTCACCAGCGGTAGCGATCGGGCCACCCCGATTGCGGTAGTACCGTTCGGCTGGCAGGGCGGCAGCGTGCTGCCGGACGACATGGCCCAGATCGTCAGCGACGACCTGCGCAACTCCGGCTACTACGCGCCGATTCCGAAAGGCAACATGATCAGCCAGCCGAACCAGGCCAGCGAAGTCGTGTTCCGTGACTGGAAAGCCGTGGGCGCGCAGTACCTGATGGTCGGTAATATCACGCCGGCCGGCGGTCGCCTGCAAATCACCTACACCTTGTTCAACGTGGCCACCGAGCAGCAGGTCCTGACCGGCAGCGTGTCGGGCACAGCCGAGCAAATCCGCGACATGGCCCACTACATCTCGGACCAGTCGTTTGAAAAGCTCACCGGCATCAAAGGTGCTTTCTCGACGCGTCTGCTTTATGTAACGGCTGAGCGTTTCTCGGTAGACAACACCCGCTACACCTTGCAGCGTTCGGACTACGACGGTGCTCGTGCAGTGACCTTGCTGCAATCGCGTGAGCCCATCCTGTCGCCGCGTTTTGCGCCGGACGGCAAGCGTATTGCCTACGTGTCCTTTGAACAGAAGCGTCCGCGTATCTTCGTCCAGCACATCGATACTGGCCGTCGTGAGCAGATCACCAACTTCGAAGGCCTCAACGGTGCGCCAGCCTGGTCGCCGGATGGTTCGCGCCTGGCGTTCGTGCTGTCCAAGGACGGCAACCCGGACATCTACGTGATGAACATGGCTTCGCGTGCGATTACTCGCGTGACCAGCGGCCCGGGTATCAACACCGAACCGTTCTGGGGTAAGGATGGCTCGACCATCTTCTTCACCTCCGACCGTGGCGGCAAACCACAAATCTACAAGGCGAGTGTTGGTGGCGGTGGCGCGGAACGCGTGACTTTTATCGGCAACTACAACGCCAACCCTAAACTTTCGGCTGATGAAAAGACGTTGGTGATGATTCACCGTCAGGATGGTTTCACTAATTTCCGGGTTGCGGCCCAGGATTTGCAGCGCGGAACCGTAAAAATCCTCACAGATACCAACCTTGATGAGTCAGCCACTGTTGCGCCCAACGGCACCATGGTAATCTACGCCACCCGCCAGCAGGGCCGGGGAGTCTTGATGCTCGTGTCCATTAATGGACGCGTAAGGCTCCCACTTCCTACCGCTCAAGGCGAAGTCAGAGAACCATCCTGGTCCCCTTACCTGAACTGACGCGGCGCTACAAGATTTGCTTAACACACTGGGGTTCATTAGGAGTTTCACGATGGAAATGCTGAAGTTTGGTAAGTTTGCTGCTCTGGCTCTGGCTCTGTCCGTAGCCGTTGGTTGCTCGTCTAAAGGCGGCGACAATGCCGGTGAAGGCGCAGCTGTTGATCCAAACGCTGGTTACGGCGCTAACACTGGTGCAGTTGACGGCTCCCTGAGCGAAGAAGCTGCTCTGCGCGCTATCACCACTTTCTACTTCGAATACGACAGTTCGGACCTGAAACCAGAAGCCATGCGCGCTCTGGACGTTCACGCGAAGGACCTGAAAGCTAACGGCGCTCGCGTTGTTCTGGAAGGTAACACCGACGAACGTGGTACTCGTGAGTACAACATGGCACTGGGCGAGCGTCGTGCGAAAGCCGTTCAGCGCTACCTGGTACTGCAAGGTGTTGCTCCAGGCCAACTGGAACTGGTTTCCTACGGTAAAGAGCGTCCAGTTGCTACTGGCCACGACGAGCAGTCCTGGGCTCAAAACCGTCGCGTCGAACTGCGTAAGTAATTCGTCATGCGAACGTGCCGTCGTGCTCTGACTGTATTGGCTCTCAGCCTCGCACCGCTTGCGGTGTGGGCTGCGGTTCCTGTGGAAGATAGCAACTCTGGCTATAACAATAGCGGGAGCAGTTATCCGCCAGCAGGTTATGGCACGAACGGCGCCTATGCGGGGGGAGCGGCTACGTCCGCTCCCTCGGCACAGGGCGAACTGTTCAACCAGCTGCAACGCATGCAGGATCAATTGGCGCAGCAACAAGGCACCATTGAAATTCTGCAGAACGAAGTGCGCCAGCTGAAGCAAGAAGGCCTGGAACGTTACCAGGATCTTGATCGACGCATTGGAGCCGGTGTTACACCTGCCGCAACTCCTGATAATTCTTCCGCCGGTGGTGCACCTAGTGCTGCCATCGGTGGTGCAGCAGCGGGGGCGGCTGCCAGCCAAGCCCCTGCCGCGAGCAGCGAACCGGGTGATCCGGCGAAGGAAAAGCTGTATTACGATGCGGCGTTCGACCTGATCAAAGCCAAGGATTTCGATAAGGCCAGCCAGGCATTCAGCGCTTTCCTGCGCAAATACCCAAACAGCCAGTACGCGGGCAACGCCCAATACTGGTTGGGCGAGGTCAACCTGGCCAAGGGTGACTTGCAGGGCGCAGGCCAGGCATTTGCCAAGGTCAGCCAGCTCTATCCCAAGCATGCCAAGGTGCCGGATTCGCTGTACAAACTCGCTGACGTAGAACGCCGCCTGGGTCATACCGACAAGGTCAAAGGCATTCTGCAGCAAGTGGTTGCCCAGTATCCGGGGACTTCCGCTGCCCAGTTGGCCCAACGGGATCTGCAACGCTTGTAGGCAAAGCAGCCCGTTCAGAAGAAACCCGCGCCTGGCGCGGGTTTTTTCGTTAGAATCCACGCCCTTTTATGAAACACGCTTCTTGGGGTCTACGCGTTGGCGGGGTCTCATGAAGTGCCTGACGGAGGCGGACAGCCTGTTTAGCTGTTACGCCCGTGGCGACTATGCAAGACACATTACGTATCACCGAAGTTTTTTACTCTTTGCAGGGTGAAACGCGCACCGCTGGCCTGCCCACAGTATTTGTGCGCCTGACCGGTTGCCCGTTGCGCTGCCAATACTGCGACAGCGCCTACGCTTTCAGTGGTGGCACCGTGCGTACCCTCGACGACATCCTCGAACAGGTTGCCGGTTACCGGCCGCGCTACGTCTGCGTGACGGGCGGCGAGCCGTTGGCGCAACCCAATGCCATCCCTTTGCTCAAGCAGCTGTGCGATGCCGGTTACGAGGTGTCCCTGGAAACCAGCGGCGCCCTGGATATTTCCGCGGTCGACCCGCGGGTAAGCCGGGTAGTCGACCTCAAGACCCCGGACTCCAAGGAATCGCACCGCAACCGCTACGAGAACATCGACTTGCTGACGGCCAACGATCAGGTCAAGTTCGTTATCTGTTCCCGTGATGATTACGATTGGGCGAACTCCAAGCTGATCCAGTATGGCCTGGACCGTCGCGCGGGCGAGGTGCTGTTCTCTCCAAGCCACCACGACCTGAACGCACGCGACCTCGCCGATTGGGTGGTGGCGGACAATCTACCGGTGCGCCTGCAATTGCAGTTGCACAAATACCTTTGGAACGACGAGCCAGGACGCTGACATGACTGAGCACACCAACGATCAAAAACGCGCCGTGATTCTCCTGTCCGGCGGCCTCGACTCCGCTACCGTGGTCGCGATGGCGCAGGCGCAAGGCTACAGCTGCTACACCATGAGCTTCGACTACGGCCAGCGTCATCGCGCCGAACTGAACGCTGCCGCCCGCGTCGCCCGCGACATGGGCGTGGTCGAGCACAAGGTGATCGGCTTGAACCTCAATGGCATCGGCGGCTCGGCGCTCACTGACAGCAGCATCGACGTACCGGAAACACCCGGCGAAGGCATCCCGGTCACTTACGTACCGGCCCGCAACACCGTCTTCCTGTCCCTGGCCCTGGGCTGGGCTGAAGTGCTCAACGCCCGCGACATCTTTATCGGCGTCAACGCGGTGGACTACTCCGGTTACCCGGACTGCCGCCCAGAGTTCGTCGAATCGTTTGAACGCATGGCCAACCTGGCGACCAAAGCCGGTGTAGAAGGGCAGGGCTTCCGCATCCTGGCGCCGCTGCAAAATCTCAGCAAAGCCGATATCGTCAAGGCTGGCGTAGGACTTGGCGTCGACTATTCGCTGACAGTTTCCTGCTACCAGGCAGACGATGACGGCCGTGCTTGTGGGAAATGCGACAGCTGCCGACTGCGTGCAGAAGGCTTCCAAGCGGCCGGAATTACTGACCCAACGCGTTATTTCTGATTTTTTTAAAATAAGGTGTTGAATAATCCTTAGAAATCAGTATTATACGCGCCACCACACAGCGGGTCGTTAGCTCAGTTGGTAGAGCAGTTGGCTTTTAACCAATTGGTCGTAGGTTCGAATCCCACACGACCCACCATTTTTGGCGGTTTAGAAAATCCGGAAGGCCCACGCAAGTGAGGATTTCCGGGTTTTTTTTTGCTTGCGATTTAGGTAAGCCTGCGTAGCTGGACGATTTAGCCAAAGCCGATAGCCCATGTGAGGAAGGCCCAATGCGTCACCTAAACCGCATGACCCGCGCATTCCAAACCACGCCCCTCGGCGACCTAATCTTCTATTTCGACCCCCGCTATCAGCCTGAACTCTCCACGCTGGTCCAGCGCTTCCTCGCCGCACCGGAACAACACACCACCCTCGACATACCCGAGGCCACGCGCGGGGTGTTCCTGCTGGAGGGCGAGCGCCGGTGGGTGTTGAAGCACAACAAGCTTGAGCACTGGAAAAAACAGCTGCAGAACTACCTGGGGCTAAAACGTGCATTTGGCCTGCATGACCTGACCAACGAGTTCATCAACCTGTCCGTGGTGTCCACCAAGTCAGCCAGCGTGCCGCGCGTCGCCGGGTTCGGCTATAAAGCGCGCTTTCCGTTCCTGAAAGAGGAGTACCTGCTGGTGGGCTTTTTTGATGATCATTGCAGTGTGGATGATCGTCTTGTCGCGCAACCTGAACAGGCCGCTGCACTACTGCCACAGGTGTTCCGACTGTTTGCGCAGATGCTCGCCGAAGGGTTTGTGCACATGGACCCCCACCCCAAGAACATCTTGATCGCGCCGGACGGTCAGCTGCGCCTAATCGATTTTGAGTGCTGCGCGCATTCGGTTATCGATCATGACTTCAGCCTGGGTTTCTCCATGGGTTACTTCTATCACTTCTGGATCAAGCGCTTCGTCAGCCTCGAAGCCTATCGTGCGCTCTGTGAGCGTTACCTGGTGGACGAGCAGCCGAATCTGCAACGGTCCATCTTCGACCCCGTATTCGAACGCTTCCTTACCCGGAAAGTCTCGCGCACCACGCGCTACAGCATCCTGACCAACCCCAAGGCCCAGGCAGCCTTCAAACGGACTCCCGCCACGCACCCTTGACGGGCTCAGCGCCGTTTGCCAAACACCGACTTGGGCGGTTTGCCAAAAAACCGCGTAAACGCTGCGCTGAAGTTATTCGGAAATTTGTACCCCACCTGATAAGCCGCCTGGGCCACCTGACAGCCACTTTCCAGCAAGGTGTAGGCCTTGCGCATGCGGATCTCGTTGAGCATGCGGTGCGCAGTGGAGTTGAAGCGGTAGTGCAAACCTTCCTTGAGCTTGAACTCGTTGAGCCCGACCGCCGCGCAGAGATAGGGGATGGTCAGCGGCTGGTCCATCTGCTCGATCATGATGTCGCGCGCGCGCTCGAGTTTCTCGATGTCGGTCGCGCTGAATTGCAGGCTTTGCGAGAGCGCGTCGGGGCTCAGTAGCTTGAGCTGTTCGCAGAGCAGGCTCAGGGTGTGAATGTGCATGTCCAGGGTGCCGGTCACGCCGTGGTTGAGGTAGCGGGTCAGGGCGCTGGCATGGCTGGCGCTGGCGGCCGAGGTTTTCTGGAATGCCAGTTGGCGCACGTTGCCGTTGCCGAGGATTTGCTGGGTGCGCTGCTCGCCGATGTATTTGTTGAGCATGCTCTCGCCAATCAACAGGCGCAGTTGACCGGCAATCCGCAGCGGCCGCTCATTTGATCCTCAGTTTGATTGAAATAGGGAGACGTTCATGAAGGCAACGTTAGGCATTTGCTTGATTACCCTGGCGCAGCCGTTGATTGAGGACGTGACGTTTGTCATCGAGCACTTGCAGGCCGGTTTGCAACCGCTGCCGCGCACCGGCCCGGGCTTTTCCGGCGGGTACGGGCGCGCCTTGATGGGCGGCGGAGATTGATCCACGGGTGGTCTGAGGGCCGCGTCATGGGACAAAAAAAGGGAAGCTCCGCTGCTGGGGCTTCCCTTTTTTTGCCCGACAGACGCACGTGCAAACGCCAGATTGGGCTTTTGAATCGATTGGATATTCTGTAGCCTTGCGCGGCTTCTGTTTCAACCGTGCTTGATGAGCAAAAACACTTCGTCCGGCGGCGCCCGATGGGCTCCAGAGCCGGTGGTACACTCGACTTTCGCGCTACTGCGCCTGCAGGTCTTGCGAACATGACGCAAATTTCCGAACGCCTACTGGTTCAAGCCCACCTCGACGCCAAGCAGCCCAAGGCCCTCAGCGCCGATGAAGAGGCGAGCCTGCGCGCCGCCATTGCCGCCGAGCTCAAAGCCCAGGACGCGGTGCTGGTTGCCCACTTCTATTGCGACCCGGTGATTCAGGCCCTGGCCGAAGAAACCGGCGGCTGTGTCTCCGACTCCCTGGAAATGGCCCGCTTCGGCGCCGCCCACCCGGCCAAGACCGTACTGGTCGCCGGCGTGCGGTTCATGGGCGAGACCGCCAAGATCCTCACCCCCGAAAAACGTATCCTCATGCCGACCCTGGAAGCCACGTGCTCCCTGGATCTGGGCTGCCCGGTGGACGAGTTTTCCGCGTTTTGCGACCAGCATCCCGAGCGCACGGTGGTGGTCTACGCCAACACCTCGGCGGCGGTCAAAGCCCGCGCCGATTGGGTGGTGACGTCCAGCTGCGCGCTGGAAATCGTCGAGAGCCTGATGGACAACGGCGAGACCATCATCTGGGGCCCGGACAAGCACCTGGGCACCTACATCCAGCGCCAGACCGGTGCCGACATGCTGCTGTGGGACGGTGCATGCATCGTCCATGAGGAGTTCAAGTCCAAGCAGCTGGAGGACATGAAGGCGCTGTACCCGGACGCCGCGATCCTGGTGCACCCGGAATCGCCGACGGCGGTGATCGAACTGGCCGACGCGGTGGGTTCCACCAGCCAACTGATTGCCGCCGCCCAGCGTTTGCCGAACAAGACATTTATCGTGGCGACCGACCGCGGCATCTTCTACAAGATGCAGCAGCTGTGCCCGGACAAGGTGTTTGTCGAAGCGCCCACCGCCGGTAACGGCGCGGCATGCCGCAGTTGCGCGCATTGCCCGTGGATGGCGATGAACACGCTGGAGCGCACATTGCAGTGCCTGCGTGAGGGCAGCAACGAGATCTTCGTTGAGCCGTCGGTGATTCCGCATGCGGTAAGGCCGCTCAAGCGCATGCTGGATTTCACCCAGGCGGCGCGGTTGAAGCTTGCCGGTAACGCCTGACCTGAGGCGAACTCGGCCAAAAATGTGGGAGCGGGCTTGCTCGCGAAGGCGGAGTGTCAGTCGATATATTGATTGACTGATACACCGCCTTCGCGAGCAAGCCCGCTCCCACATTTGGATCTTCATTTGGTCGGGGTTATTTCTTCTGCTTCGGTATCCGCACCAACTGCGTGTCCGAATAGATGTCATGCCAGCTGCGCTTTTGCTTATCAAACAGCGACCAGACAAACCCCAGCCCCACGCACAGCCACGACGCAATCGACACCACAAACCGCAGCAGCGCCTGCCACAGGCTGATCCGCGAGCCGTCGGCGTTCTGCACGCGCACGCCCCACACCTGCATGCCCAGGGTCTGCCCGGAATGGGTCCAGAACTTGGCGAAGAAGCCAAACAGCACAAAAAACAGAATCGTCGACAGCAACGGATCGCCGTCCAGCGCACCGGATTCGGTCAGGGTGCGCATCTTGGCTTCGCCGATAAACGCCATCCACACCAGCTTGTAGATAAACGCGGTGACGATCAGCAGCGCGGTGCACAACAGGAAGTCATAGAACATCGCTGCCAGACGACGGCCCAGGCCAACGGCGGGAAATTCGCCCTGGGGGCTCAGCAGGGATTTGGACATGGCAGGGCTCTCTGGAGAAAAAAGCCATAGTACGGAATAACGCCCATAAAAAAGCCCCTGATGTCATATCAGGGGCTTTTTGTCGCAGGAAGGATCAGCCTTCTGCTTGTACTTCGTCTGCTTGCAGGCCTTTTTGGCCCTGGATCGAGACGAAGGTCACTTTCTGGCCTTCTTTCAGGCTCTTGAAGCCGTTGCCCTGAATAGCGCGGAAATGCACGAACAGATCCGGGCCGCTTTCTGGAGTGATAAAACCAAACCCTTTTTCGTCGTTAAACCACTTGACGGTGCCGCTCTGACGTTTGCTATCCGACATTTTCTTATTTCCTTGACGCTAAAAATTAATGACAGCCTCTTTCGCATGAAAGAGTACTGGACTGGATTGCAGGAAAGTAAGACGTCGAACGGGTTGTAGCGCAACTACTTCAGCTACTGCCCAGGTCCAGGTTCAAAGCGACCCATGCAAACACAGTGGGCAAACTCTACGCCAACTAATAAGTAAAATACAAGCCCTGACAAAACCCCAGCGTTTGCTCGGTTTTATGACACTTTGGTGGCTGTTCGGGACTGGCCTTATTCGATAGAGTTGATCACTTGTTATAGGATATTCCTTAATGTATTGACTATCGTCAATGCACTGTTTTATGGCGGTTGCGTTACAAATTAGTGCGCATTAACGCAACCGCGTTACTTATAGGAACAGTTACTCAGCCACGATAGTAACGCTGTGGGACGAATGGCGTTTTACTTACACGAAGAGGCACCTTTTTCCCACGTACCAACGCAGAGACTTCAGTGTCCAGCGCGATGAATGCGCTGTCCAGGTAACCCATGGCGAGCGGGCCGCCGAGGGTCGGACCAAAACCGCCGCTGCACACGCTGCCGATCACGGTGCCGTGTTCGTCGACGATCTCTGCGCCTTCACGTACCGGCGTGCGTTCTTGCGGCAGCAGGCCCACACGCTTGCGGCTCACACCGGCTTGCTGTTGGGTGAAGATGCGGTCGGCACCCGGGAAGCCACCGGCACGCGCGCCGTCGGCGCGGCGGACCTTGGAGATCGCCCACAGCAGGCTGGCTTCGATCGGCGTGGTGTCGGCGTTCATGTCATGGCCGTACAGGCACAGGCCGGCTTCCAGGCGCAGGGAGTCGCGGGCGCCCAGGCCGATGGGCTGGACTTCGGTCTCGGCCAGCAGGCTGCGGGCCAGGCTTTCGGCGCTGGCAGCGGGTACGGAGATTTCAAAACCGTCTTCACCGGTGTAGCCCGAACGGCTGACATAGCAGTCCACCCCCAGCAGGCGCAGGGAGGCGAACTGCATGAAGGTCATCTTGGTGACTTCCGGCGCCAGGCGCGCCAGCACCTTTACCGCCGCCGGACCTTGCAGGGCGAGCAGGGCGCGTTCTTCGAACAGCGGTTCGATGCTGCATTGTTCGCCAATGTGTTTGCGCAGGTGCGCCAGGTCCTGGTCCTTGCAGGCCGCGTTGACCACCAGGAACAGTTCGTCGTTACCCAGGTTGGCCACCATCAGGTCGTCGAGGATGCCGCCCTGCTCGTTGGTGAACATCGCGTAGCGCTGCATGCCGACCGGCAGGTCGATGATGTCGACCGGTACCAGGGTTTCCAGGGCCTTGGCGGCATTCGCGCCGGTGAGGCGGATCTGGCCCATGTGGGACACGTCGAACAACCCGGCCTGTTCACGGGTGTGCAGGTGTTCCTTCATCACGCCCAGTGGGTATTGCACCGGCATGTCGTAGCCGGCAAAGGGCACCATGCGCGCGCCGAGTTCGATGTGCAGGGCATGCAGTGGGGTTTTCAACAGGGTTTCGGTGGACATGTTCAGCTCCTGAAAAACGTGCTGGCGCGCCTTGAGGCGTCAGCACTCGATAATGTTGACCGCCAAACCGCCACGGGCGGTTTCCTTGTATTTGCTTTTCATATCGGCGCCGGTCTGGCGCATGGTGCGGATGACCTTGTCGAGGGACACAAAGTGCTGCCCGTCGCCGCGCAAGGCCATGCGTACCGCATTGATGGCTTTCACCGAGCCCATCGCATTGCGCTCGATGCACGGCACCTGCACCAGCCCACCAATCGGGTCGCAGGTCAGGCCGAGGTTGTGTTCCATGCCGATTTCGGCGGCGTTTTCCACCTGGGACACCGTGCCGCCCAACACCTCACACAGGGCGCCGGCTGCCATTGAACAGGCCACGCCGACTTCGCCCTGGCAGCCGACTTCGGCGCCGGAAATCGAGGCGTTTTCCTTGTACAGAATGCCGATGGCGGCAGCGGTGAGCAGAAAGCGCACCACGCCGTCTTCGTTCGCGCCGGGGATAAAGCGCATGTAGTAATGCAGCACCGCCGGCACGATTCCGGCCGCACCGTTGGTGGGCGCCGTCACGACGCGTCCGCCATTGGCGTTTTCTTCGTTGACGGCCAGGGCGTAGAGGTTGACCCAGTCCAGTACCGACAGCGGATCACGCAGCGCCGATTCCGGGTTTTTGCACAGCTGGCGATGCAACGCCGCCGCGCGGCGCTTGACCTTCAAACCGCCGGGCAAGATGCCTTCATTGCGACAGCCCGCAGCCACACAATCTTGCATCACCTGCCAGATCTTCAGCAGCCCGGCGCGGGTTTCGGCTTCGGGGCGCCAGGCACTTTCGTTGGTCAGCATGACCTGGCTGATGGACAGCCCGTAGGTCGTGCAATGCTGCAGCAAGTCTTTACCGTGTTTGAACGGGAAGGTCAGCGGGGTGGCATCTTCGACGATACGGTCGGCGCCGGCCGCGTCTTCATCCACCACAAAACCACCACCGACCGAGTAGTACTCGCGGCTGCGGATCTGGATATGGGCGGCGTCGAAGGCACGAAAAATCATGCCGTTGGGATGGTAGGCGAGGGGTTTGCGAATCATCGCCAGGTGTTCTTTCTCGTTGAACACGATGCTGTGTTCGCCGAGCAGATTGAGGCGGCCGTCCTTGCGCATCTGCGCCAGGCGCGTGGCCACGGTTTCGGTGTTGACGGTGTCCGGGTGTTCGCCTTCCAGGCCCAGCAACACGGCCTTGTCGCTGCCGTGGCCTTTGCCGGTGGCGCCCAGCGAGCCGTAGAGTTCCACCTTGACGCAAGTGGTGGCGCTCAGCAGGTCGTCACGCTTGAGCCCCTCGACGAATCGAGCGGCGGCGCGCATCGGTCCGACGGTGTGGGAGCTGGAGGGGCCGATGCCAATCTTGAACAGGTCGAACACGCTTAAAGACATGGTTGTTCTCCGGTTTCTTATTATTTTCTGAAGGCCCACTCGGTTAAATGTGGGAGCGGGCTTGCTCGCGAAAGCGGTGGGTCAATCACAGTTGTATCAACTGATAGACCGCATTCGCGAGCAAGCCCGCTCCCACATTTTTGACCGAGTACAGCCTCAGGTTACGCGTAGCTCTCGATGGAAGGGCAGGCGCACACCAGATTGCGATCACCAAACACGTTGTCCACGCGCCCAACCGGCGGCCAGTACTTGCCTTCGATCAACGACGGCACCGGGTACACCGCTTGCTCGCGGGTGTACGGGTGCGTCCATTCACCGACCAGTTCAGCGGCGGTGTGCGGGGCGTTTTTCAGTGGGTTGTCGTCCTTGTCCAGGGTGCCGTTTTCCACTGCGCGGATTTCTTCGCGGATGGCGATCATGGCGTTGCAGAAGCGGTCCAGTTCTTCCTTGGATTCGCTCTCGGTCGGCTCGATCATCAAGGTGCCGGCCACCGGGAACGACATGGTTGGCGCATGGAAACCGAAGTCGATCAGGCGCTTGGCCACGTCATCCACGCTGATGCCGCTGCTGTCTTTCAATGGGCGCAGATCCAGGATGCATTCGTGGGCGACCAGGCCGTTGCTGCCGGTGTAGAGGACCGGGTAGTGCTCTTCCAGGCGACGGGAAATGTAGTTGGCATTCAGGATTGCCAGCTGCGAAGCGCGCTTGAGGCCCGCACCGCCCATCATGCTGATGTACATCCAGGTGATCGGCAAAATGCTCGCGCTGCCGAACGGCGCCGCGCACACCGCGCCTTCCTTGCGTTCCATGGCCGCGTGGCCCGGCAGGAACGGCGTGAGGTGCGCTTTGACGCCAATCGGGCCGACGCCCGGGCCGCCACCGCCGTGGGGAATGCAAAAGGTCTTGTGCAGGTTCAGGTGGGACACGTCGCCGCCGAACTTGCCCGGTGCGCACAGGCCGACCATGGCGTTCATGTTGGCGCCGTCGATGTACACCTGGCCGCCGTTGTCGTGGATGATCCCGCAGATTTCGCGGATACCTTCTTCGAACACGCCGTGGGTGGACGGGTAGGTGATCATCATTGCGGCGAGCTGATCGCGGTGCTCGATGGCCTTGGCGCGCAGGTCTTCGATGTCGACGTTGCCGCGGGCATCGCAGGCGGTCACCACCACACGCATGCCGGCCATGTTGGCGGTGGCCGGGTTGGTGCCGTGGGCCGACGACGGGATCAGGCAGATGTCGCGGCGCGCATCGCCACGGCTCTGGTGATAGGCGCGGATCGCCAGGAGGCCGGCGTACTCACCCTGGGAACCGGCGTTCGGTTGCAGGGAGATCGCGTCGTAACCTGTGGCCGCGCAGAGCATGGCTTCCAGGTCGGAGGTCAGCTCCAGGTAGCCGGCGCTCTGCTCGGCCGGGGCGAACGGGTGCAGGGCGCCGAACTCGGCCCAGGTCACCGGGATCATTTCGCTGGCGGCGTTGAGCTTCATGGTGCACGAGCCCAGCGGGATCATGGTGCGGTCCAGCGCCAGGTCCTTGTCGGCCAGTTTGCGCAGGTAGCGCATCAGCTCGGTTTCCGAGTGATAGCGGTTGAACACCGGGTGGCTGAGCACCGGCGATTGGCGCAGCAGCGCGGCGGGCAGGGTGCTGTCGACGCTGGCGTTGAAGTCCGGCAGGGCCTTGCCGTCGGCGAAGATCGCCCACAGCGTTTCGATGTCGGCCTGGGTGGTGGTTTCATCCACGGAAACGCCAAGACGCTCAGCGTCTACCACACGCAGGTTGATGCGCTGGGCGCGGGCCTTGTCATGCAGGGCCGCGGTGTGGGCGCCGGTGTTGAGGGTGAGGGTGTCGAAGAAGTTTTGCTGCTCGGCCTTGAAACCCAGGGTAGCCAGGCCGTTGGCCAGGATCGCGGCCAGCTGGTGCACACGCTGGGCAATCTGGGTCAGGCCTTTGGGGCCGTGGTACACGGCGTACATGCTGGCGATGTTGGCCAGCAGCACCTGGGCGGTGCAGATGTTCGATGTGGCTTTCTCGCGGCGGATATGTTGCTCGCGGGTCTGCATGGCCAGGCGCAGGGCCGGCTTGCCGAAACGGTCGACGGACACACCGACCAGGCGGCCGGGCATGTCGCGCTTGAACGCATCCTTGGTGGAGAAGTACGCCGCGTGCGGGCCACCAAAGCCCAGCGGCACGCCGAAGCGTTGTGCGCTGCCGATGGCCACGTCGGCGCCGAACTCGCCCGGCGGGGCCAGCAGGGTCAGGGCCAGCAGGTCGGCGGCCACGGCCACCAGGGCGTTGGCGGCGTGGAAGCGCTCGGTCAGTGCGCGGTAGTCGAACACGTCGCCATTGCTGGCCGGGTATTGCAGCAGGGCGCCGAAGAACGGGCTGACATCGGTCAGTTCGCGTTCGTCGCCCACCACCACGTCGATGCCCAGTGGCTCGGCACGGGTGCGCAGCACGTCGAGGGTTTGCGGGTGGCTGTGGATCGAGGCGAAGAAGGCGTTGCTGCCCTTGTTCTTGCTCAGGCGCTTGCAGAAGGTCATGGCTTCTGCAGCGGCGGTGGCTTCGTCCAGCAGGGAGGCGTTGGCGATCGGCAGGCCGGTAAGGTCGCTGATCAGGGTCTGGAAGTTCAGCAGCGCTTCCAGGCGGCCTTGGGAGATTTCCGGCTGGTACGGCGTGTAGGCGGTGTACCAGGCCGGGTTTTCCAGGAGGTTGCGCAGGATCGGCGCCGGCGTGTGGCAGTTGTAGTAGCCCTGGCCGATGTAGGTCTTGAACAGTTGGTTCTTGCCGGCGATGGCCTTGATCTTGGCCAGGGCCGCGGCTTCGCTCAGGCCGTCTTCCAGGCCGAGTACGCTGGTGCCCTTGATGCTTTCCGGGATCACGCTGGCGCTCAGGGCTTCGAGGGAGTCGAAACCGAGGCTGGCGAGCATGTGTTGCTCGTCTTGCGCGCGCGGGCCGATGTGGCGGGCGATGAATTCGTTGGCGGTGCTGATGTTAACGGTCATTGCGCGCTCCTCAAGCTTCGGCGTTGGCTTTGATCAGGCGGTCGTACGCGTCCTGATCCAACAGTTTAGCTACCGCGTCGGCATCGGCCGGTTTAAAGCGGAAGAACCAGCCTTCGCCCAGCGGGTCTTCGTTGACCAGTTCCGGGCTGTCGCTCAGTTTGTCGTTCACTTCCAGCACTTCGCCGGTCAGGGGCATGTACACGCCGCTGGCGGCCTTGACCGATTCCACGGTGGACGCTTCGGCGCCTTGCTCGTAGGCCTGCAACTCCGGCAGTTGCACGAAAACCACGTCACCCAGCGCGTTCTGCGCAAAAGCCGTGATACCCACGGTGACGCTGCCGTCAGCTTCGGCGCGCAGCCATTCGTGATCTTCGGTGAAACGCAACTCGCTCATGAAAACTCCTCAGGGCCAGAATCGTCTGGTGGACGGGATTGGAATAATGAGGAGTTGCTTAGCAAGAACGCGGCCAAAGTTATTAAATTGTTATAAAACAACGACTTAGTGAATTTGGTTATAGCGTTATGCATTTCGCCTGTAGCGATTTCGATACAGCTGGACCCGTTAAAAAAAGCCTATGTGGATCAAAGCCTTGCATGGCACGCAAAAAACAGGGTTGTAGCGAAATCGTTACGCTGTAGCGCTTTCAGTACACGGAATGTCGTTCCTGGACCAAAAATGGGCAGGCATTCCAAATGTGGGAGCATTCCACATTTGGATTTTGTGGGTTCAGGGCTTGTTGGGAATGCCGTACTTGCGCAAGCGATGGGCAATCGCCGTATGGGAGGTCTGCAAACGGCTGGCCAGTTGGCGGGTCGAGGGGTAGCTGGTGTAGAGCGTTTCCAGCAGGTTGCGTTCGAAGTCTTCCATCGCCTGCTCCAGGCTGTCGACTTCGTTGTCATTCTGGCGGGCCACCGAGGTGCCGGCGATGTCGAGGTCGCCGATGTCCACCAGGCTGCTTTCGCAGATGGCGGCGGCGCGGAAGATCACGTTTTGCAACTGGCGCACATTGCCCGGCCAGCGGTTGCCCAGCAGCGCCGGATAGGTGCCGGGGGCCAGGCGGCAGACCGGGCGCTGGATCTGCGCGCAGGCCTGCTGCATGAAGTAGCGCGCCAGCAGCAGGATGTCCTGGCCCCGTTGGCGCAGCGGCGGCACTTCGACGTTGAGCACGTTGAGGCGGTAGAACAGGTCTTCGCGGAAGGTGCCTTCGCTGACCATCTTTTCCAGGTCGCGGTGGGTGGCGCTGAGGATGCGCACGTTGACCTTCACCTCACGGTCACCCCCCACGCGACGGAAACTGCCGTCATTGAGAAAACGCAGAAGCTTGGCCTGCAGATACGGCGACATCTCGCCGATTTCATCGAGAAACACCGTGCCCTGGTTGGCCAGCTCCATCAGCCCCGGCTTGCCACCGCGCTGGGCGCCGGTAAACGCGCCCGGTGCGTAGCCGAACAACTCGCTCTCGGCGAGGTTTTCCGGCAACGCCGCGCAGTTCAGTGCCAGGAACGGTGCACTGTGCCGCGCACTGATGGCGTGGCAGGCCCGCGCCACCAGTTCCTTGCCCGTGCCGGTTTCGCCCTGGATCAACAGCGGCGCATCCAGCGCCGCCACCCGCTGTGCGCGGGCCTTGAGGGTGCGGATCACCGGGGACTCGCCGAGCAGCGCATCAAAGCCTTCGGCGTGGTCGTGGTGCAGTGCCGACAGTTGTTCGCCGATGCGGTTGGGTTGGTACAACGTCAGCAGGGCGCCGGCGTCTGTGATCGGCGTGGCGTCCAGCAGCAGGGTCTGGCCGTTGACGCTGATTTCGCGCAAGGGCAAACGAAAGCCCTGCTCCAGCAAGGTCTCCAGCAGCTTGGGGTCGTTGAACAGTGCGCTGATGCTTTCCCCGGCCGGTTCGCGGCCGTACAGGGCGATCAGTGCCGGGTTGGCCAGCAGGATCGTGCCCGCGCTGTCCAGCGCCAGCACCGGGTCGGTCATGGCGGCCAGCAGGGCGTCGAGTTGCAGATGGCGACGTTGGCCGGGAAGGATGTCTACCACGGTGACGGCTTGCACGCCATGCACGCTGAACAACGCATCACGCAGTTCTTCGAGCACATCAGCGCTGAGGGTCGGCGCGTCGATATAGACGTTGGGCGGCACCATCTCCACCGCATCCAGGTTGAGATTGCGCCCACCGAGCAGGGCCAGGACTTCCTGGGTGATGCCGACGCGGTCGATGAAGCTGACGTGGATACGCATGGGATGGCGCTTGGTTCTGGGATGCGAAGGGTGCCAAGTATGCCTTGGAGCGAGGGTAGAGGTGAAATCTCACATGGGATGAAGATCCAAATGTGGGAGCGGGCTTGCTCGCGAATGCGGTGTATCAGTCACTGATGTGCTAACTGATCGACCGCATTCGCGAGCAAGCCCGCTCCCACAGGGGATTTACGCTGTGCTTACTCTAAGTGCTCAGGTTTGACCGGATCACCTGGCTTCACATCCAGTTGACGGCGCACATCCTCGAACATCAAGTCGTACTGCTTGTGCATCGAGCCGTTGAGCACCGCCACCTTTGGCATGCCGTACTTCTGCGCAATGTTCATCGCATGCCGGGCAAAGTCGAATGCCTGGTCCTTGGGCAGGAAAAACTCCTCTTTGATGTCCTTGCCCTGCACCGAGCCATGCAGCTTGAAGAGCATGCCCTTGCCTTCCTTGGGGTCCTGGCTGACTTCATAGTCGATGCACAGGTTGTAGCTGTAGTCATTGGCATTGAGTGCATGACGTTCAACGTGCAAGTGACCCGGTTCAAAGGTGGCCATCGGCGTTTCTCCTCAACTTCACAGGTAGGTAATGCCAGGCTTTGCCGTGCTGATGCGTGTACCGGCGCTGCCCTGGACGATCGCTTCGATGTCCGAGAGTGAACCGATGACTGCGGTTTTGCCAGTCTTGCGGGCGAACTCGCAGGCCGCTTGCACCTTGGGCCCCATGGAGCCGGCGGCGAAGCCGAGTTTCTCGATTTCGTCGGGGTGGGCATGGCCGATGGCTTTCTGGGTCGGCTTGCCGTAGTCGATAAAGGCCGCGTTGACGTCGGTGGCGATCACCAGCAGATCGGCGTCCAGTTGCGAGGCCAACAGCGACGAACACAGGTCTTTGTCGATCACCGCCTCAATGCCACGCAGTTTGCCGTCTTCGCCATACATGGTCGGGATGCCGCCGCCGCCAGCGCAGATCACGATGGCGCTTTTTTCCAGCAGCCACTTGATCGGGCGGATTTCAAAGATGCGTTTGGGCCGCGGGCTGGCGACCACACGGCGGTACTTGTCGCCATCCGGCGCAATGGCCCAGCCTTTTTCGGCGGCGAGCTTCTGCGCTTCGGCCTTGGAATACACCGGGCCAATCGGTTTGGTCGGGTTCTGGAAGGCCGGGTCCTTGGCGTCGACTTCGACCTGGGTGAGCAGGGTGGCGAACGGCACCTCGAAGTCCAGCAGGTTGCCCAGTTCCTGTTCGATGATGTAGCCGATCATGCCTTCGGTCTCGGCGCCCAGCACATCCAGCGGGTAAGGCGAAACCTGGGTGTAGGCCGCCGCCTGCAACGACAGCAGGCCGACTTGCGGACCATTGCCGTGGGCGATCACCAGTTCGTTGCCAGAATGGATCTTGGCGATCTGTTCGGTGGCGATCCGGATATTGGCGCGTTGGTTGTCCGCGGTCATGGGTTCACCACGGCGGAGCAGGGCGTTGCCGCCCAGTGCAACGACGATACGCATACAGAGTGTCCTTCTGAAATTCATCGTTGTGAACACGGTGCAAAAAATGTGGGAGCAAGCCCGCTCCCACAGTTGACCGCATTCCTTCAGTTACAGGTCGGCGAGGGTGGAGACCAGGATCGCCTTGATGGTGTGCATGCGGTTTTCCGCCTGCTCGAAGGCAATGCACGCCGGCGACTCGAACACGTCATCCGTCACTTCAATGCCATTGGCCAGGTGCGGATACTGTTCGGCAATCTGCTTGCCGATCTTGGTATCGCTGTTGTGGAACGCCGGCAGGCAGTGCATGAACTTGGTGCGTGGGTTGCCGGTGGCTTTCATCAACTGGGCGTTCACCTGGTACGGCAGCAGTTGCTCGATGCGTTCAGCCCAGGCTTCCACTGGCTCGCCCATGGACACCCAGACGTCGGTGTGGATGAAGTCCACGCCTTTGACCGCAGCTTTCGGGTCGTCGGTGAGGGTGAGGCGTGCGCCGCTTTCTTCCGCGTATTTTTTGCAGCGGCTGACCAGGTCATCGTGGGGCCACAGCGCTTTCGGTGCGCAGATGCGTACGTCCATGCCGAGTTTGGAACCTACCAGCAGCAGCGAGTTGCCCATGTTGTTGCGTGCGTCACCCAGGTAGGCGTAGCTGATCTCGTGAATCGGCTTGTCGGCGTGTTCACGCATGGTCAGCACGTCGGCGATCATCTGGGTCGGGTGGTATTCGTCGGTCAGGCCGTTGAATACGGGCACCCCGGCGAACTTGGCCAGTTCCTCGACGATTTCCTGCTTGAAGCCACGGTATTCGATGGCGTCATACATGCGCCCGAGCACGCGGGCGGTGTCTTTCATGCTTTCTTTGTGGCCGATCTGCGACGAGCCCGGGTCGATGTAGGTGACGTTGGCGCCCTGGTCATAGGCCGCCACTTCGAAGGCGCATCGGGTGCGGGTCGAGGTTTTTTCGAAGATCAGCGCAATGTTGTTGCCCTTGAGGTGCTGCTGTTCGGTGCCGGTGTACTTGGCGCGCTTGAGGTCGCGGGACAGGTCCAGCAGGTAGCGCAGCTCGCGCGGGGTGTGGTGTTCCAGGCTGAGCAGGCTGCGGTTGTGGATGTTGAACGCCATGATGATTCTCCTTGGATTCGGTAATCGGCCCGGTCGGCGCGGGATATGCGCCGCCGGGTGGATGGTCGTTTAGTAGTCGATAGGGTCGCGGATGATCGGGCAGGTCATGCAGTGGCCGCCGCCACGGCCCCGGCCGAGTTCACCGGCGCTGATGGTGATGACTTCCACGCCGGCCTTGCGCAGCAGGGTGTTGGTGTAGGTGTTGCGGTCGTAGCCGATGACCACGCCGGGCTCCACGGCGACCACGTTGTTGCCGTCGTCCCACTGCTCGCGCTCGGCGGCGAAGGCGTTGCCGCCGGTTTCCACTACCCGCAGGGCCTTGAGGCCAAGGGCAGCGGCAACGGTGTCGAGGAAGTTGGTTTTTTCGCGTTGGATGTCGATACCGTGCGGCTTGCTTTCGTCAGGGCGCAGGGTGAAGGCGACGATCTGGTTGACCACTTCGGGGAAGATGGTCACGAGGTCGCGGTCGCAGAAGCTGAACACGGTGTCCAGGTGCATCGCGGCGCGGGATTTCGGCAGACCGGCAACGATCACCTTCTCCACCGCCTTGTTCTTGAACAGGTTGCGCGCCAGCTGGCCGATCGCCTGGTGGGACGAGCGCTCGCCCATGCCGATCAACACCACCCCGTTGCCGATCGGCATCACGTCGCCGCCTTCCAGGGTGGACGCGCCATGATCCTTGTCGGGGTCGCCATACCAGACCTGGAAGTCGGCGTTGGTGAACTCGGGGTGGAATTTGTAGATGGCCGAAGCCAGCAGGGTCTCCTGACGTCGCGCCGGCCAGTACATCGGGTTCAGCGTCACGCCGCCATAGATCCAGCAAGTGGTGTCACGGGTGAACTGGGTGTTGGGCAGTGGCGGCAGGATGAAGCTGGCGTGGCCGAGGAAGTCGCGGAACATTTCGATGGTCTTGCCGCCGAACTGGCTCGGCAGGTCATCGGCCGAGACGCCACCGATGAGGAACTCGGCGACCTTGCGTGGTTCCAGGCTGCGCAGCCAGGAGCCGACTTCATTGACCAGGCCCAGGCCGACCGTATCGGCAGTGATCTTGCGTTCCAGGATCCAGTCCAGCGCTTCAGGGATGGCAACGATGTCGGTGAGCAGGTTGTGCATTTCCAGCACATCAATATCCCGCTCGCGCATCTTGGTCACGAAGTCGAAATGGTCGCGCTTGGCCTGGGCCACCCACAGCACATCATCGAACAGCAGTTCATCGCAGTTGTTGGGCGTCAGCCGCTGGTGGGCCAGGCCTGGGGAGCACACCATGACTTTGCGCAGTTTGCCGGCTTCGGAATGTACGCCGTACTTCACTTTTTCCGTGGTCATTACAGATCCTCCAGTTATCAACAATTACAAGGTCAGGAAACCGTCGTAGAGCCCATAGGCCGCCACCAGGGCGCCAATGACTACTGCGGCGAAGATCAGCTTCTCGACGTTGGTGAAAATCGGTTTGCCCAGTTCACGCTTGGCCTTGGCGAACAGGATTGCGCCGGGGGCGTAGAGCAGGGCGGAGAGCAGCAGGTATTTGGTACCGCCGGCGTAAAGCAGCCAGATCGCATAGATCAGGGCGACGGCGCCGATGAACAGGTCTTTCTGGCGCTCCTTCAGGGCGTTTTCGTAGGTCTCGCCGCGCACCGCCAGCAGCAGGGCGTAGGCCGCCGACCACAGGTACGGCACCAGGATCATCGAGGTGGCGAGGTAGATCAGCGACAAGTAGGTGCTGGCGGAGAACAGCGTGATCACCAGGAACACCTGCACCATCGCGTTGGTCAGCCACAGGGAGTTGACCGGCACGTGATTGGCGTTTTCCTTGCGCAGGAACTCCGGCATGGTGTGGTCCTTGGCGGCGGCGAACATGATCTCCGCACACAACAGCACCCACGACAGCAGCGCACCCAACAGCGAGATGATCAAGCCGACGCTGATCAGCACCGCGCCCCAGTGGCCCACCACGTGTTCCAGCACGGCGGCCATCGACGGGTTCTGCAGCTTGGCCAGTTCCGGTTGGGTCATGATCCCCAGGGACAGCACGTTCACCAGCATCAGGAACAGCAGCACGGTGATAAAGCCGATGACAGTGGCCTTACCCACGTCCGAGCGTTTCTCCGCGCGGGACGAGAAGATGCTCGCGCCCTCGATACCGATGAACACCCACACGGTGACCAGCATCATGTTGCGCACCTGGTTCATCACGCTGCCCAGGCTCGGGTTTTTCACGCCCCAGATGTCGGCGGTGAAGATGTCCAGCTTGAACGCGAACAGTGCGATCAACACGAACAGCACCAGCGGCACGACCTTGGCGACGGTGGTCACCAGGTTGATGAACGCTGCTTCCTTGATCCCGCGCAGCACCAGGAAGTGCACGGCCCATAGCAGCACCGATGCGCCGATCACGGCTGCGGGGGTGTTGCCTTCGCCGAAGATCGGAAAGAAGTAACCGAGGGTGCTGAACAAGAGTACGAAGTACCCCACGTTGCCTAGCCAGGCACTGATCCAGTAGCCCCAGGCCGACGAGAAGCCCATGTAGTCGCCGAAACCGGCCTTGGCGTAGGCGTACACGCCGCCGTCGAGGTCGGGCTTGCGATTGGCAAGGGTTTGAAAGACGAACGCGAGGGTCAACATGCCAATGGCGGTAATGACCCAACCGATCAACACCGCGCCCACATCAGCACTGGCGGCCATGTTTTGCGGCAGTGAGAAGATCCCGCCACCAATCATCGAACCCACGACAAGTGCAACCAGTGCGCCAAGCCTAAGTTTTCCAGGAGTTTCAGACATTGCGTGACTCCAATGCAGGAGAAGAGAGACCACAGAATAAATCCGTGAGCTATTCAAACAGCTGACTCAGATCACTTCATTGGCACATTCCATTGTGAATTAATGACTTAGGATGGAATCCCATTGGCAATGAAAAGCTCCGAAAGGTGCTTTCCAGAGCGGCTCCTCCGTTATTGTTAATTAATAAGTCAGGGGGTTGGACGTTTGAAGCTAGACCGTTTTCACGGATGTGCAAAATTTTTGTACGATGTTTTGCAAATCTTTCAGAATTGTAAAAGTTGATGGTGTATTTAAAATTAAAATAAGACTAAATGTGTCTTTTTTTGACATGCCATTGCGTTATGAACAGCCGAGTTTTATTTGCTATCGCTATTAAGCGCTACACTCATTTGCGCCCGTAGTTGAGTGCACAGTTGTCAGCTGATTTTTGTTTTAGCTAGGAGTCTGCATGTCCCAACCGGCCCAGAAGCTTCGACTCAGTGCCCTCATCGCCCTGGTGGTGGGGTCAATGATCGGCGGCGGAATTTTTTCCCTGCCACAAAATATGGCCGCCCGTGCCGAGGTGGGTGCGGTGTTGATCGGCTGGGGAATTACCGCCATCGGTATGTTGACCCTGGCGTTTGTGTTCCAGACCCTGGCCAATCGCAAGCCTGAACTGGATTCAGGCGTGTATGCCTATGCCAAGGCGGGGTTTGGCGACTACATGGGGTTTTCGTCGGCCTGGGGCTACTGGATCAGCGCATGGATGGGCAACGTCGGTTACTTCGTGTTGCTGTTCAGCACCCTCGGTTACTTTTTTCCGGTGTTTGGCCAGGGCAATACGCCGGTGGCCATCGGCTGTGCGTCGCTGCTGCTGTGGGCCGTGCATTTCCTGGTGATGCGCGGGATCAAGGAGGCGGCGTTCATCAATCAGATCACCACCGTGGCGAAGATCGTACCGTTGGTGATGTTTATCGTGATCGCCGTGGTGGCGTTCGAGGCCGACATTTTCACCCGTGACGTCTGGGGCCTGGGCAATCCGAAACTTGGCACGGTGGTGGATCAGGTGCGCAACATGATGCTGGTCACCGTGTTTGTGTTCATCGGCATCGAAGGTGCCAGCGTGTACTCGGCGCGCGCCGAAAAACGCTCGGACGTGGGCCGCGCCACCTTGATCGGTTTTCTCGGTGTGCTGGCGCTGTTGGTGCTGGTGAATGTGTTGTCATTGGGGATCATGAGCCAGTCGCAGCTCTCGCAACTGCAAAACCCCTCCCTGGCGGGCGTGCTGGAACATATCGTCGGGCCTTGGGGGGCAATGGCGATCAGCATCGGCCTGGCCGTGTCGTTGCTCGGCGCATTGCTGTCGTGGGCGCTGCTGTGTGCCGAAATCCTCTATGCCACGGCCCATGACAAGACGATGCCGGCGTTTTTGAAGAAGGAAAACACCAATCAGGTGCCGGTCAACGCGCTGTGGCTGACCAACGTGATGATCCAACTCTTCCTGGTGATCACGCTGTTTTCCCACAGCACCTACACCACGTTGATCTATCTGGCTTCGTCGATGATCCTGGTGCCGTATTTGTGGTCGGCGGCGTATGCGGTGCTGTTGAGTGGGCGCGGGGAAACCTATGAAGGTGAACAGGGCCGACGCATGAAGGATCTGCTGGTGGGCTTGATCGCGCTGGGGTATGCGGTGTGGCTGCTCTATGCCGGCGGGTTGAAATACCTGCTGCTGTCGGCGCTGTTGTATGCGCCGGGGGTGATTCTGTTTGCCCTGGCCAAGCGCGAGCAGGGGCAGCCGTTGTTCACCCACATGGAGAAAGGCATTTTCAGCTGCGTGATTGCGGGGGCGGGGTTGGCGGCGTATGGGTTGTACAGCGGAGTGTTGAGTTTGTGAGGGGGTGACGGTAATGGCCTCTTCGCGGGCAAGCCCGCTCTCACATGTTGACTGCGCCGCCTATCCAATGTGAGAGCAGGCTTGCCTGCGAAGGCGACCTTCAGGTCACCACTGCGCCCGATGTGAACCCAGTTCCCCCGCCGGCAAATCCCACTGCAACGGTGAGCCGCTGATACTCAGCGGCGCCAGCAACCGATGGGCCTGGCCCCACGCCGTCTGCTCCACCAGCAAACCCTGATCGCCCGGCGTTTCGGCACGCAACGCCGGTTGTTCCGGCACCTGTCCAGCTTCCATCAATAACCTCGCCGTGCGTGCCAGTGACAACCGCGCCGAGCCACCGCGTCGGGTCTTCAATCGTTCACTCAAGGCTTGGATGGCCGCGGCCGCCATCAAATACCCCGTGGCGTGATCCAGCGCCTGCACCGGCAGTGGCACCGGTTTGTCCGTGTGTTTCCAGGCCATGCCGGCGTCTGCGATGCCGCTGCTCATCTGTACCAGGCTGTCGAAGCCCCGGCGGTTGCGCCATGGGCCGCTCCAGCCGTAGGCGTTGAGGCTCACGTCGATCAGGCCGGGGGCGAGGGTCTGCCACTCGCTGGCGGTGTAGCCCAGGTGTTCAAGGGCATCGGCGCGGTAGCCGTGAAACAGGATGTCGGCGTCCTTGAGCAAGGCTTCGAAAACCTGTCGGCCTTGCGCGGTTTTCAGGTCCAGGCGGGCGCAGCGTTTGCCCAAGGTCATCTCCGGGACGACACCGGGTTCGTTCCAGGTGGGCGCGTCGATGCGCAACACATCGGCACCCAGGCCGGCAAGAAAACGACTGGCCACGGGACCGGCCAGCACGCGGGTCAGGTCCAGCACCCTGATGCCCGCCAGCGGGCGCGCCACCGAACCGAGCCAGGGCTGGTCGGTGGTGGTGTCGAAGGTCTGGCGCTGCACCAGCGCTTCGGCGTTGACGGCCAGCCCCTGGGGATGTGCCTGCCAGGCCTGCCAAGTGCGCATCTGCGCGGCGCACCCGCCCTCATCGACAATCGCCTGCTCCAATTCTGCGGCGTTCCACGCGGCGACTTTGGCGGCCATCGCCTTGCGCTCGGCAACCTGGCCCAACACGCGTTCGGCGGCGGCACGGTGATGGGGGGCGTTGGTGTGCAAGCGTATCCAGCCATCGGCGCTGGGGTAGTCGCCGGCCACCGGGTCCCACAGCGGCGGCACTTGCCAGCCCAGCGGGCGGAGCGAGGACGCGAACCAGAAGGAGGCGAGGCGTCGGTCCACACTGACGTTGGGCAGGCGCCCGGTCTGTTGCTGGATCAACTGGGCCACGGCCTGGCCAGCGGCGCCGAGGCTGGCGGCAGCCAGTTCGGTGACAGCGAAGGTCGAGGGCAGGGCACCGGCCTCGGTCAAGGTCAGTGGGGTGTGCGGCAGATCGAGTGCGGCTTGGATGGGTGTCAGCAAGTCAGTCATCAAAGGCCCTCCGTAAGAGAAGGGCCACTATAAGAGATGATCAGGCCGGTGTGACAACTCCAGGTTCCAACGGCAGGTCGATGCTGGCGATAAAGCCGCCGTCAGGGTGATTGGCCAGGGTCAGGCTGCCACCATGGCGCTCGGCGGCGCGGCGCGCAATCGCCAGGCCCAGGCCATGGCCTTGGGCGGTCTGGCCGGGGGCGCGGTAGAACGGTTCGCCCAACTGGCTGAGGTGTTCGGCATCGACGCCGGGACCGTGGTCGCGCACGCTGATCAGGATGCGTTCGCCCTGGCGTTGCGCAGCCAGCTCGATGGGCTGTCCCTGCGGATTGAAGCGCTGGGCATTGCGCAGCAGGTTGTCCACGGCGCGTTCGATCATGGTCGGCCAGCCTTTGAGCTGCAGGTCGGGCGCTGCACTCAGTTGTACGAGCTGATCCGGCGCGCCGAGTTGGGCGTCCTTTTGCAGGGTCTTGAGCAATGCACTGAGGTCGATGTCTTCGGCGCTGGCGTTGTCGGCATCGACGCGCGCCAGCACCAGGATTTCGCTGATCAAGGCTTCGAGGCGATCACATTCGCGGGTCAGGCGAGGCCAGAGCTTTTCTCGTTCTTCGGGGCTGGCGCGTTCGGCCAGGGCCAGGGCGATACGCAGACGGGCCAGGGGCGAGCGCAGTTCGTGGGATACGTCGCGCAGCAATTGGCGCTGACTGCCGATCAGGCTTTGCAGGCGCGCGCCCATGCGGTTGAAGTCGGTGGCGAGTACACCGAACTCATCGCGGCGGTTGGCCAGTTGCGCCAGGCTGTTCTGCTGGTAGGTGGCTTGGCCGAGGTCGTGCACCGCACCGCGCAGGCGGCTGAGGGGGCGAGTGATGGACAGCGTCACCAGCAGGCTGAACAGCGTCAGTACCACCAGCGCAATCGCCAGCGCGCTGAGCGGCCACAGCAGGCTGTTGCGGTGCCAGGCATCCAGTTCCGGGTGGGGAATGCGGTAGATCAGCAGGTAGGTGTCGCCGGTTTTTTCGCTGGTGTATTCGGCCGTCAGGCGGCGCCAGGGCAGGTGGCCGTCCTGGCTGTCGTTCTGGCGGGCCTCGAAGGCGGCGGCGCGGCGCGGGAAGGTGCCGCGTACCACCGGGTCGCCGCTTTCGTTCAGCACTTGCACGTCGATGTGGTACTGGCGCTTGCGCTGTTGCAGCAAGTCCTGGGCGGCGTCTTCGCCTTGGGATTCGTAGAGCTCGGTCCACTCTTGCGCCAGGTTGTTGAGGCCAGGGTGGCGGCTGAGAATCCAGGCATCTTGATTGAGCATATGCCCAAGCAGGATCGACAACCCGGCAACCAGGGCGATGGCCAGCCAGAAACTGGCCAGGATCCGCCAGAACAATGAACGCACAGGAAACCCTCAAACAGGAAAAGCCCAGTGGCGGTGGCCACTGGGCTGGGAGCGTTAACGCGTGGGCATTATTGCGCTTTTTGCGGCTGTTGCGCTTTCCAGGCCTGGAATTCCTTCCACTCGGCACGACGCTCGGCTTGTTTCTTGACGATCTCGTCGAACTTCTTCTGCTGGTCAGGCTTGAGTACCGCGCGGATGTCCGCCTGGGTTTTCTGCTTGCTGGCGGCAATTTCGTCCTGCATGGCTTTCTGGTCAGCGGCTGGCAGTTTGTCCAGGTACTTCTTGGTCAGGTCTTTGCGAGCGTGCCATTGGTCGCCCATCAACTTGCCGATCTGCTGGCGCTGTTCCTTGCTCAGGTCCAGTTGGCTGAAGGGGCCGCCTTTGCCACGCGGACCGTGTTCACCGCCGTGGCCCGGGCCGCCCATCATGTGGCCTTCCGGACCGCCCATCGGGCCTGGGCCTTCAGGCATTGCTGCCATGGCGACGGTTGGCAGGGCTGCGGCGAACATCAAAGCGATAAGGGTCTTGCGCATGGTGATTCTCCTGTCTCTATTCCGGTGAGTCCGGATGTGAGTAGATTACGGAGATCAAGGTCAGCGGCGGTCAGGGGAGCGTAAAGCTTGGGTAAAGAGGGTTTTGGTCGGGTCTGACAAAAACTAGCGCGTCAGAACACCGCGTGTGGGAGCGGGCCTGCTCCCACAGGGACAGCGGATGGCTTAAAGGCTGTAGTAGTAGCCGCGGCTACGCAGCGCCATGATCCGTGGCCGGCCATCGGGGTGCGGGCCGATCTTCTTGCGCAGGTTGCTGACGTGCATGTCCAGGCTGCGATCGTAAAGGGTCAGCTTGCGGCCCAGGGCAATCTGCGCCAGTTCCTGTTTATCCAGCGGTTCGCCGGGCTGACGCAGCAAGGCTTCGAGCAGGCGGCTTTCGGAGACGGTGAGGGTGAATTCCTGTTCGTCGATGCTGACTACACCGCGCACCGGGCTGAAGCACAGGTCGCCCAGTTCCATCTGCGTGGAGACCGCGGCCGGGTGGCTGCGGCGCAGCACGGCGCGCAGGCGGGCGGTGAGTTCGCGGGGGTCGCAGGGCTTGGCCAGGTAATCGTCGGCGCCGAGTTCCAGGCCGAGGATGCGGTCCAGCGGTTCGCCACGGGCCGACAGCATCAGCACTGGCAGCTCGGGGTGGTCGGTGCGCAATTGCTTGAGCAGCTCGAGGCCGCTGCCGTCGGGCAGCATTACGTCGAGCACCACGGCGGCGGGCGCACTGTCGGCCAGGGCTTTGCGCGCACTAGAGCCGTCATGGCAGGCGCGCACCTGGAAACCTTCCTGGCTCAACCAACTGCTCAGCAGCTCACAGAGCTCCTGGTCATCATCTATCAGTAACAGCTCGCTCATGACTCACTCAATTTAGCCATTGTCGACGGCGACGGTGCCCACCACTGGCGAAGATCCCGCACAGCAAGGCGATCAATGCGACGGCCCCGCCGGTGACAAACCACTGTTGTTGCTCGGTCAGCCAGCGGGTCAAGGCGCCGCCCTGTGTCTCTTTGAGTTGCTGGGCCAGGCGTTGGTTCTCTTGGCGAAGACGACTCAATTGCGCGCTTTCGCGGGCGGCGTCCGCGTTTTGCAGTTGCTTGCTCAGTTCATCGCGCTGGCGTTCGCTTTCTTTCAAGCGTTGCTGCAACTCGGTGATCTGGCTGCCGGCACTCAACGACAGAGGCGTCGAATTGCCGGTGTTAGGGGTTTCTTCAGCGTGGGCCGTAGCCCCGATCGTTAACACTACCAACAGACACAACTGACGTAAGCGCATCGGAACTCCTGATTCCACACGAATATTCAGAACGTTGTCGGCAGGTTACCGAGAATAATGAGCCATTGGGAGTGTGCCGAACGCAATAGGTTCGGCACGGACCCCGGTCAAGGCAGGACTTGCTTGAACGGCTTGATCACCACGTCGGCATAAACGCCGGCCGCGACATACGGATCAGCCTTGGCCCAGGCTTGGGCATCGGCGAGGGAGGCGAACTCGGCAACGATCAGGCTGCCGGTGAAACCGGCTTCGCCCGGGTCGTTGCTGTCTACCGCCGGGTGCGGGCCGGCCAGTACGATGCGGCCTTCGGCTTGCAGCTGCTTGAGGCGCTCGACGTGGGCCGGGCGGACGCTCAGGCGTTTTTCCAGCGAGTTGGCAACGTCGGTGGCAATGATGGCGTAGAGCATGTCAGTCCTCGGTTTTTGGCGTGGTGGGGGCGGCGTCATGCAGGTGGCGCGACAGGTAGATGCCCTGGCCGACCAGGAACAGCACGGTCATGCCCAGGCTGCCGAAGACCTTGAAGTCGACCCAGTAGTCCTGGAATGTAAACGCGACGAACAGGTTGGCGGCGCCGCAGAAGATGAAGAACACGATCCAGGCGATGTTCAGGCGTGTCCACACCGGCTCCGGCAGGGTCAGCGCGTGGCCCATGATCCGCTTGATCAGCAGGCGGTCACCGATGAAGTGGCTGCCGATAAACACCAGGGCGAACAGCCAGTTGACCACCGGCGCTTTCCATTTGAGGAAGGTTTCGCTGTGGAAGGCCAGGGTCAGGCCGCCGAATACCAGGCAGGCGACCAGGGTCAGCCATTGGCTTTTTTCCAGCTTGCGCTGGGAGATGAAGATGGCGCCGTAGACGACGATAGAGCTGATGATCAGTACGGCGGTGGCGCTGTAGATGCCTCCGAACGAGAGCTGGTGACCGGCGATATCGATGACCCTGGGGTCGAGCTTGGTAACGATGAAAAACAGCAACAGCGGGATGAAGTCGATGAATTGTTTCACAGTAAGAGCCAGAAGCTGGATGTGGCGGCATAATAACAAACATCCTTGGTAGCGAAAGCGCCAGCTGACTTGAGGTTACACACTCCCGTGAATGTTGATTTGCACTGCCACAGCACGGCCTCCGACGGCGCCCTGGCGCCCGCGGTACTGGTTGCGCGTGCGTTTGAAAAAGGCGTGCGAGTCCTGGCGTTGACCGACCACGACACCCTCGAGGGCCTCGATGAAGCCCGCACGGCGGCGCAGGCGCTGGGCATGCAACTGGTCAACGGCGTGGAATTGTCCTGCACCTGGGGCGGCGCCACCATTCACGTGCTCGGCTACGGTTTCGATCAAACAGCCGCGCCGCTGGTGGCCGCCATTGCGGCGTTGCATGATGGCCGCTGGCTGCGCTCCGAAGAAATCAGTCGCAAACTCGGCCTCAAAGGCATGCCCAACGCCCTCGACGGCGCCCGTGCCATCCAGCAGGAGCTGGGGGACAGTGGCAACGCCCCGGCCCGGCCGCATTTCGCCGACTGGATGGTGCGCGAAGGGTTTGTCAAAGACCGCGCCGAAGCTTTCCGCAAATGGTTGGGCGCCGGCAAGCTGGGCGACGTCAAACAACACTGGCCGACCCTGGAAGACACGGTCGAGACCCTGCGCGCCTCCGGCGCCTGGGTCAGCCTGGCACATCCATGGCATTACGATTTCACCCGCAGCAAGCGCCGCAAGCTGATCAGCGACTATATTGGAGCAGGCGGCCACGCAATCGAAGTGGTCAACGGGCACCAACCCGCCGAACAGGTGGGCAGCCTGGCGATCCTTGCCCGCGAATTTGGTCTGCTGGTCAGCGCCGGCAGTGACTTTCATGGCCCAGGTGGTTGGTCCGAAATCGGCGAGTATCGCCAGGTACCTGATGACCTGCCGCTCTTGTCGGGGCGATTCAAGCATGACCCCATTACTGCCACCGTCTGAACAGGTAGAACACGTGAGTCAATTCTTCCAGATTCATCCGGAAAACCCCCAGGCGCGCCTGATCAAACAGGCCGTGGAGATCATTCGCGCCGGCGGCGTGGTGATCTATCCGACGGACTCGTCCTACGCCATCGGTTGCCAGATCGGCGACAAGGGCGCGGTCGAACGTGTACGCCGCCTGCGCCAGTTGGATGACAAACACAACTTCGCGCTGATCTGCAGCGACTTGTCCCAACTCGGGCTGTTCGCCAAGGTCGACACCGGCACGTTCCGCCTGCTCAAGGCCCACACGCCGGGGCCCTACACCTTCATTCTCAACGCCACCCGCGAAGTGCCGCGCCTGTTGCTGCACCCGAAGAAGCGCACCATCGGCCTGCGCGTACCCGAGCACCCCATCGCCCTGGCGCTGCTGGCCGAGCTGGGTGAGCCGTTGATGAGCGTGTCGCTGATCATGCCCGGTGAAACCGAGCCGCTGGAAGATCCGTACGAAATGCGCCAACTCCTGGAAAAACAGGTCGACCTGATCATCGACGGTGGCTTCGGCGGCAACAAAGCCTCCACCGTGATCAACCTGGCCGATGGCGAGCCGGAAGTGATCCGCGTCGGTTGCGGCGATCCGGCGCCGTTCATGGTCGAGGCCTGAATGTCCGCTGTGCAAACCGTTGATCCCCAGGCCGGCGCCCAGCAGGAACTGCCATTTGCCATGGTCTATGGCCAGGCGGTCATGGAAATGCCCCTGGACCTGTACATCCCGCCGGACGCCCTGGAAGTCTTCCTGGAAGCCTTCGAGGGCCCGCTGGACCTGCTGCTGTACTTGATTCGCAAGCAGAACATCAACATCCTCGACATCCCGGTGGCGGAAATCACCCGCCAGTACATGGGCTATGTCGAGCTGATGCAGTCGGTGCGCCTGGAGTTGGCCGCCGAGTACCTGGTGATGGCCGCGATGCTCGCCGAGATCAAGTCGCGCATGCTGCTGCCGCGTTCGGAGACAGTGGAAGCCGAAGAAGACGACCCGCGTGCCGAACTGATCCGTCGCCTGCAAGAGTACGAGCGTTTCAAGGCTGCTGCCGAAGGTATCGACGGTCTGAGCCGTGTCGGTCGTGACGTGGTGGTGCCCAAACTGGATGCGCCCGAGGCCCGCGCCCGAAAGCTGTTGCCGGATGTAAGCCTGGAAGAATTGTTGATGTCCATGGCCGAGGTGCTGCGCCGTGGCGATATGTTCGAGAGTCATCAGGTCAGCCGCGAGGCGCTGTCCACCCGCGAACGCATGAGTGATGTGCTCGAGCGCCTCAAGGGCGGCGGGTTTGTGCCGTTCGTCGAGCTGTTCACGAAAGAAGAAGGGCGTTTGGGGGTAGTGGTGACCTTCATGGCGGTCCTTGAATTGGTCAAGGAATCCTTGGTCGAGCTGGTCCAGAATGAGCCTTTTGCGGCTATCCACGTGCGGGCGCGAGCCGAATAAAGAGCTGAATCGATGAATCTGACTGAACCCCGCGAACTGGCCCCGCTCCTGGAGGCTTTTCTACTGGCCTCGGGTAAGCCCCAATCGTTGGAGCGCCTGTTCGAACTGTTTGAAGAAGCCGAGCGCCCTGAGCCGCCGGTGTTCAAGAAGGCGCTGGAGATTCTGCGCAAATCCTGCGATGGCCGAGCCTTTGAATTGCGCGAAGTTGCGTCAGGCTATCGCTTGCAGATCCGTGAGAAGTTTTCCCCGTGGGTCGGCCGACTCTGGGAAGAGCGCCCGCAGCGTTATTCGCGGGCGATGCTGGAGACCATGGCGCTGATCGCCTATCGCCAACCGATTACCCGGGGCGAGATCGAGGACGTACGGGGCGTGGCGGTCAACAGCCATATCGTCAAGACCCTGCTGGAGCGCGAGTGGATTCGCATCGTCGGCTACCGCGACGTGCCCGGCAAACCGGCGATGTTTGCCACCACCAAGGTGTTTCTCGACCACTTCAACCTGAAAAACCTCGATGACTTGCCGCCGTTGGCCGAACTGCGCGAGATGGAAGCCGAGCCGGTGCTCGACTTCGACGACGCGCCGGTGCCGGCTGGCTTGCAGGAGCTGGCCGATGCCAGCGCCGAGCCGGAAGAGCCGAAGGATGAAACCAGCTTCCATACGCTGTTGCTGGAACTGGATGACATGGAGCAGGGCATCAAGACTGACTTTGACGACCTGCTGCGTGATGGTGCCGTTGAGCCTGAGGCCCTGGAAAATACTGAGCCTGAGCCCGAAACCGAACCCGAACCCGAGGAAGACATCCTGGGCGTTGCCCAAGCCCGTGAAAAACTCCTGGCCGCCGTCGCCGCCCTCGAACAGCCGGCCTTGAGCGACGAAGAAGCCGAAGCCCGCGCGCTGGCCGAAGCCATCGAAGCGGAACGCCGCGAACTCGAAGACTGATTCAATCTCACAAACACTGCTGAACCCCCTGTGGGAGCGGGCTTGCTCGCGAAAGCGTTCTATCAGTTGGCTTATGTGGTAACTGACACACCGCATTCGCGAGCAAGCTCGCTCCCACATGTTGATCTGCTGTGGGCCACTGGTCGGTGCAAGGCAGGCGACTTTGCCTTTATCGACTAGTCTCTGATGCGCAACCCGCGCCATACGCGTATGATTCGCGACCCTTCGCCGACCTCTTCGGCCAAGACCCCGCTTTCAACACTCTTCAGGCCACGCCTGAATCGACCCACCGGGAGGTGCTTAAGATGAACGACAAAGACCAGAACGACAGCCAGGAAATCGGCCCAGCAGGCGAAAAACTGCAAAAGGTGCTGGCGCGTATCGGCGTGGGCTCGCGCCGCGACGTCGAAGCCTGGATTACCCAGAAGCGCATCAAGGTCAACGGCGTCGAGGCCACCCTCGGCCAGCGCGTCGACCTGCACGATGCAATCACCATTGATGGCAAGGTCATCAAGCGTGAAGAGGCCGCCGAATCGGTGCGCCGCGTGATCATGTACAACAAGCCCGATGGCGAGATCTGCACCCGTGACGACCCGGAAGGCCGTCCGACCGTGTTCGACAAGATGCCCAAGCCTAAAGAAGGCCGTTGGATCAACATCGGGCGCCTGGACATCAACACCACTGGTTTGCTGATGTTCACCACCGACGGTGAACTGGCCAACCGCCTGATGCACCCGTCCTATGAGATGGACCGCGAATACGCCGTGCGTGTACGTGGCGAAGTCGATGACGAGATGATCGAGCGCTTGAAAGCTGGTGTGGTCCTCGAAGACGGCCCGGCCAAGTTCACCGACATCAAGCAGGCTCCAGGCGGCGAAGGTTTCAACCACTGGTACCACTGCGTGGTGATGGAAGGCCGTAACCGTGAAGTCCGTCGCCTGTGGGAATCCCAGGGCCTGGTGGTCAGCCGCCTGAAGCGCGTGCGTTTCGGCCCGGTGTTCCTGAACTCCGACCTGCCGATGGGCCGCTGGCGCGAAATGAGCCAGTACGAAGTCGACATCCTCAGCGCCGAAGTCGGCCTGACGCCGGTCGCCATGCCGCAGATGAACGCCAAGAGCAAAGACAAGCTTGAGCGTATGCAGCGTAAATCGTCGCGTCCTGTGGCGCGTACCGAGCGTGTTGCGCGCACGCTGCGCCCAGCGTTGAATGCACCGGCCACCGGCGGTCGTATCTCCCGTGAGCCGCACATCGAAGGCGAGCGCCGCCCAACCGCGCCATCGCGTCAGGAAGGCGAGCGCGCTCCACGTGCACCGCGTCCGGCTCCGACGGGTGGTCGCAGCAACCGTGGTGAAGCCGAGCGCCCGGCCGACAACGCCAGCACCAAGCGTCCAGCCAAGCCGGCGGCGAACAAGCGCCCTGGCCCGAAACTGGTCGCGGACGAGCCGTCGGGCAAGCGCCGTGGCGCGCCGGCCGGTTCGGGCCAGCGTCCTGGTTTTGGTCGCAAGAAGCCGCAGTGATGTTTTAAGCGCGGCCTGAAAACGCCAACCCTCGGGTTGGCGTTTTTTTTTGCCATTCAAAAAATGTGTGTGGGGGCTCCCCAGCGCTGCTGATAGCGGGATTCAGAAGGCAAAGCTGCCATCAAACACCGGCTTGTCATCCAGTGCCAACACCCCGCTGGCGAAGATCAGGTCCAGATGGTGGCTGCCTTTCTGCCCGCCGCCCAAGCCCAAGTGCAAGCCGCAGTGGCGCTCCTCGAAGCCCGCATTGCGCGCATACAGATCCTTGACCCCTTCATTGGTGCCAATCCCCAATTCCTCCACGCGCCGGTTCGACGGGTTGGCGTTCAGGTACTTGTTGAAATCCTCCACCAGCCCCGGCACATCACTGGCCACGCTGCACACCGTCGAATTTTCGATCCACAACTGCAGTGGCGATTGCAGCACGCCGTACTTGCGCGCAAACGGGATGGTGCTCAGGAAAGTACCGACAAACCGTACCTGGCCATTGATGGCTTCGCTGTGGGTGGCGATTTCGCCGGGCGCCAGGTCGTGGTTGCCGACGCCGTTGATATTGGTCCACTTGCGCACGCTGCTCAGCGGCGCCTGAAGGCGTGAACCGTGCTTGTCGGTAAAGCTCAGCACCTGGGCCTGGGACAGGCGCCGGATCAGCGTGGCGTTGAGGTCGGCGATGCGCTGGGGCTCGACGCTGAAGGTGTCGTAGAAGTAGTCGCCGTAATCCTTGAACAGCAGGGACTTCTGCCAGTGCTCCGCCATCACCCCTTGCAGGTCGCGGATAAACGCCGGGCCTTGGGCGCTGGGGTTGGGCAGTGTCGACGAGTCGTACAGGAACAGGTACAGGTCGCAGGTTTCGATGGCCTGGGCCAGGGTCTCGCTGCTGGCCAGATCCAGGCGCTGCACCTGGAAGTTGAAACGCGCGGCGCTGGCGTGGGTGATGGCCAGGGCAATCGCCTCATATCGCGCAGTGTGGCCCAGCAGTACGGTGGGGCAGCTCAGGCCGGCGAGGGCCGGGTGGTGGGCGAGGTAGTAAAGAAAGTGTTCGACAGCGCGGGCCTTGTCCATGACGGGTGTCCTTGTGTGCCTTGGGTAAGGGGAGGGCAGGTGCCGTGCACAGCACCTGCCGGGAGCCTGTCGGGCGTTACGGCCACATCGCGGTGCCAAACGGCACCACGGCGTCGGCTTGCATCATTTCCACGGCGGCCTCATGGGTAGGGGCTTCAAACCAATCGTCGAGTTGCAGTTCGGTTTCCAGAGCGTTTTCCAGTGTGTGCATGCTGTCTCTCCTTGAAGGCATTTTCAGAATGGCTTGCCGACCGGCAAGTGGTTTGAACCTAGGAGAGAGTGTTTCAGAAAGCAAAAAATTTAATGACACGGTTCCATTGGCGATTTTTGTTGTGGTTTTCCAAGGGGATTTTTTCCTGAGGAAATACAGCAGGCTGGGGGGGCTGATTTTGAACGAATCGGCGACCGCCAATTTTTCTAAAACTGACAGCCGTAACGTAGGTTTTCCGCGCTGTAACGATAAATTTACGAGTCTGTGGCGGGTTCATTGGCGTAGCGGTTGCCGTAAGGAATACCTGACAGTTCGTCGCACGCACCATTCGAGAGCGGCCCCAAGCAGTCGAGCGGTGTACAATGCGCCGCGTTTTACTGTGACCCCTCCTTGCGCAACCACGCGAAAGGCCAAGACCTCAGGGTTTGCCTACCCTGATCACTCCGTTTGGCTACGAGCCGGACGGGTTCGATTTCGTCACAGATAAAAACAAACAGGTGACGCATGACCCTTAGAACGACGCTGTACTCCTGGTGCCTGCGCTGGGGTTTGAGCGGGGCTGCTTGAGTCGAGATTCACGGCAGCTACGTGTATTCAACATCATCAAACCTTGCGTGAGACCCTTTTCATGAGTGGACCCCATTCCTCTTCAGGCGAGCTGAAACGCGGCCTGAAAAATCGTCATATCCAGCTGATCGCCCTCGGTGGCGCCATCGGTACCGGCCTGTTCCTCGGCTCGGCCGGGGTGCTCAAATCCGCCGGCCCGTCGATGATCCTGGGCTATGCCATCTGCGGCTTCATCGCCTTCATGATCATGCGCCAGCTTGGCGAAATGATCGTCGAAGAGCCGGTCGCCGGTTCCTTCAGCCACTTTGCCCACAAGTACTGGGGCGGTTTCGCCGGCTTCCTGTCGGGCTGGAACTGCTGGATCCTGTACATCCTGGTGGGCATGTCGGAGCTGACGGCCGTCGGCAAATACGTGCATTACTGGTGGCCGGAGATTCCGACCTGGGTCTCGGCGGCGGCGTTCTTCGTGTTGATCAACCTGATCAACCTGGCCAACGTCAAAGTCTTCGGTGAGGCCGAGTTCTGGTTCGCGATCATCAAGGTGGTGGCCATTGTCGGCATGATCGCCCTGGGCAGCTACCTGCTGGTCAGCGGCAGCGGCGGCCCGCAAGCTTCGGTGAGCAACCTGTGGGAACACGGCGGCTTCTTCCCCCACGGCGTTGGCGGCCTGGTGATGGCCATGGCGATCATCATGTTCTCCTTCGGCGGCCTGGAAATGCTCGGTTTCACCGCTGCCGAAGCCGACCAGCCACGCACCGTGATCCCGAAAGCGATCAACCAGGTGATCTACCGCATCCTGATTTTCTACATCGGCGCGCTGGTTGTGCTGCTGTCGCTGACCCCGTGGGACAGCCTGTTGACCACCCTCAACGCGTCCGGCGATGCCTATAGCGGCAGCCCGTTCGTGCAAGTGTTCTCGATGCTCGGCAGCAACACCGCTGCGCACATCCTCAACTTCGTGGTCCTGACCGCGGCACTGTCGGTGTACAACAGCGGCACGTACTGCAACAGCCGTATGCTGCTGGGCATGGCCGAGCAGGGCGATGCGCCTAAAGCGCTGGCCAAGATCGACAAGCGCGGCGTGCCGGTGCGTTCGATCCTCGCCTCGGCGGCAGTGACGCTGGTGGCGGTGCTGATGAACTACCTGATCCCGCAGCACGCGCTGGAACTGCTGATGTCGTTGGTCGTGGCCACGCTGGTGATCAACTGGGCGATGATCAGCTTCTCGCACTTCAAGTTCCGCCAGCACATGAACCGCACCGGCCAGGTGCCGTTGTTCAAGGCGCTGTGGTACCCGTACGGCAACTACATCTGCCTGGCGTTCGTGGCGTTTATCCTGGTGGTGATGCTGATGATCCCGGGCATCCAGGTGTCGGTGTACGCGATCCCGGTGTGGGTGGCGTTTATGGCGGTGTGTTATGGCATCAAGAACAAGCGCAGTGCCGAAGCGGTGCAAGCCTCGGCGAATGCGGCGTTGAAATAAGCCAACGCCCGAAAACACGGAACCCGGCGCTTTGCCGGGTTTTTTGTGGGCGCTGGCGGGTTAGACTCGCGCCTCGTTTTAATGCGTGACCGGCACAGCGGTCCTTTACGCCTGATCGGCTTGGATTTGAGCGGTTTTCGCCTCAATGATGCCAAACTGTTCAAAGGCGCCGTGATTTCCAAAGCCCAGGCGTCGATGTTGTTGTCCGAGTGGGGCTTGTCCGTTGCTTAGGGTTTTTGATTGATGCTGGTGATTTCCAACAATGTGCACTTGCCCGATGCCGAGATCGAGCTGACCGCCATTCGCGCCCAGGGCGCCGGTGGGCAGAACGTCAACAAGGTGTCGAGCGCGGTGCACCTGCGTTTTGACATCCCGGCGTCGTCGTTGCCGGAGTTCTACAAGGAGCGGCTGCTGGCGCTGCGTGACAGCCGCATCACCAGTGACGGCGTGCTGGTGTTGAAAGCCCAGCAGTATCGGACCCAGGAGCAGAACCGCGCGGATGCGCTGGAGCGTCTGGTGGAGTTGATCCTCAGTGCCACCAAGGTCGAGAAGAAGCGCCGCCCGACCAAGCCGACGCTGGGCTCGAAAAAGCGTCGCCTCGAATCCAAGACCAAGCGCGGCAACATCAAGGCCGGGCGCGGCAAGGTCGACTTTTAGTCGCCGCGCGTTTCGCGGGCCTTGGGCGCCTGGCGGTACAGGTAAACGCTGAGCAGCAAGCCACAGAGGGCAGCGAGGGCGGCGAACAGGAAGATCGATGCAAAGCCAAAGCCGGCCGCGACCGCCCCAGCCAGCGGTCCGGTGATCCCCAGGGACAAGTCGATGAACAACGAGTAGGCGCCCACCGCCGAGCCACGGCTGGAGGCGGGTACCAGGTTGACCGCCTCCACGCCCAGCGCCGGAAACACCAGGGAAAAACCGAAGCCGCTCAATGCCGCGCCCGCCAGGGCCAGGTTGGCGTCCGGCGCCAGCCATAACAACAGCAGGCCAAGGATCTCCACCGACAGGCAGGCAATCGCCACGCGAAAGCCGCCGATGCGGTTGATCAAGTTGCCAAACAACAGGCGCGCACCGATAAAGCTCGCGCCGAACAGGCTCAGGGCCCACACCGCGTTGTCCCAGTGCTGGGTGGTGTAATACAGGGTGATAAAGGTGGCGATGGTGCCGAATCCGATCGAGCCCAGCGCCAGCGCGCAACCGTGGGGCAGCACGCGGCCCAGCACGTTCATGAACGGCAGCCGCACGCCTGCGACGATGGGCGCGGCTTCCTTCTTCCAGGCCAGCAGCAGGCCGATGACGGCGAGCAGGATGATGCTGACGCCCATGCTCCACAGGCCCAGGCTTTTCACCAGCAACACGCCCAACGGTGCGCCGACGGCCAGGGCGCCATAACTGGCGATACCATTCCACGAAATGACCTTGGCCGTATTGGCCGCGCCGACACGGCCGATGCCCCAGCCGATGGCGCCAGAGCCCACCAGGCTTTCCGCGCTGCCCAGCACTAGGCGCCCGATGAGCAGGCTGCCCAGGCTGATCGCCGGCAGGCTGGAAAACCACGCGGCCAGCAGCATGAACACACCGCTCAGGCCACAGCCGACCAACCCGATCAATACCGCGCGCTTGCTGCCCAGGTTGTCGATGATTTTGCCGGCATACGGGCGGCTCAGCAGGGTGGCCAGGTATTGCAAGCTGATCACCAGGCCGGCGATAACGGCGCCGTAGCCCAGTTCACTGTGGACATAGCCGGGCAATACGGCGAGGGGGATGCCGATATTCAGGTAGCCGATAAAGGTAAACAACACGATGGAAACAACTTGCAGCGTGACCGCCATGGGGCGCTGGGTATCTGGCATGGGAGAGGTCCACAGTCGCAGCAGGTAAAGATAGGCTGCTAATGATACCGATGGTTTGGCCCACGCAGGGCGGTAAATTCCAAAAACGTCAGATCAGAAAGACGTCAGGACTTGGACGGGGCGAGCAATTGGGTGGTGACCAGGGCGGCCAAGGCGTTTTCCTGGGTGCCAAAGCGCTTGAGCAGCAGGGCTTGTTTGTCCGCGCTGAGGCGGTTCCAGACGTCGACCATCTGCAAGGCAGCGTCGAGGACGGCGGTATCCGGGTTATCTGTCATGGTGTCTATCCAGGTCTATTCAGGCAGTGTGGAAAGCGCGCAAAGCTGCGCTTTCCACACGGTCTGTTACGGCGTCAGCCCTGGCTTTTGCCGTCGACTGGTTTTGCTTCTTTGGCCTCAGGCTGCTTTGGGCTGGCCTGCTGCGGTGTTGGCTGCTCAGTTTCGTGCAGGCTTGGGAAGGGGAGATTAGGTATCTCGTGCATCGTCGTCGCTCCTCGCAAGGTCTGTTTTTTCAATCGCAGGTGATTCCGCGCTCTCAAAAAGCCTTGGCAGGATACAGCACTGCAAATGACAAAAAGATTTTTCTGTCGGCGGATGTCGGAACTTTGATCATTTAACGCAAGTGACATGGGGTCACACGTCTAGAACGGGACTTTGCCGAGGATCATGTCGCGATACATCACGAAATCCCCCAATAAGCTGTAGAACGGGTGCTTGAAGGTCGCCGGGCGGTTCCTTTCGAAGAAGAAGTGGCCGATCCAGGCAAAGCTGTAGCCGGCAATCGGTATGGCCAGCAGCAACGCCAATGAGCCCCGACCAATGGCATAGGCCAGGATGCCGATCACCAGGGTGGTGCCGATGAAATGCAGGCGCCGGCAGGTACTGTTGGCATGCTCGCCCAGGTAATACGGGTAGAACTCAGCAAAGCTATTGAATTGCTTGATATTTTCCACGATTGCCGGCCCTTTGATTGTTGTGCCGCCCAACAGATGTTCGGCGGGGAGCTTATTTGAGTCTAGAGTGATCAGTGGTAACGGCCAGTGACAATAGATGCCACTTTAGTATCCTTGGCTTTCCTGGCTGCCGTTTAAGCCTGCTTTATTAAGAAGACGCCATGAGCGAACGAACAACTTCTGCAAGCTGGGCGATGGGGATAGTCAAGGCATTGGAAATGGATGGCCTGGACTGCCGGACGCTGTTCAAGCAACTGGGCCTGGATTACGCCGCCCTGAATGACCCCGATGCACGGTTTGCGCAAGACTCCATGACCCGCCTGTGGCAGCGCGCGGTGGAACTGTCCGGCAACCCGGCAATTGGTCTGAACATGGGCAAGGTGGTGCGCCCGGCCTCGTTTCATGTGGCCGGGTATGCGTTGATGTCGAGCAACACGCTGGCCGAGGGTTTTATGCGCCTGGTGCGTTACCAGCGGATCATTGCCGAAAGTGCCGACCTGAGTTTCCGCCTGCTACCTGAAGGCTATGCGCTGATTCTGACGGTGCATGGCGATCACTTGCCGCCCACCCGGCAAAGCGCCGAAGCCTCGCTGGCCAGTGCTCTGGCGCTGTGCGGCTGGCTCAGCGGCCGCACCCTGCAGCCGCGTAAAGTGCTGTTGCAAGGCGATCACCCGGTGGACCTGGGGCCGTACAAACAAGCCTTCCATGCCCCGCTGGAATTCAACGCGGCCTACGATGCACTGATTTTCGAGCAGGCCGACATGGAGGCGCCGCTGCCCACCGCCAACGAGGCCATGGCGCTGCTGCATGATCGGTTTGCCGGTGAGTACCTGGCGCGCTTCTCGGAAAGCCGCGTGACCCACAAGGCCCGGCAGGTGCTGTGCCGCCTGTTGCCCCAGGGCGAGCCCAAGCGCGAAGTGGTGGCGCAGACGCTGCACCTGTCCCAGCGCACCCTGCAACGGCGATTGCAGGAGGAGGGCACCAGTTTTCAGACCCTGCTTGATGACACCCGTCGCGAACTGGCCGAGCAATACCTGGCGCAACCGAGCATGACCCTGCTGGAAATTGCCTACCTGTTGGGGTTTGCCGACCCGAGCAATTTCTTCCGCGCCTTCCGTCGCTGGTTCGATGCCACGCCCGGTGAATACCGGACGCGGTTGCTCGAAGCGTCGACGGTCAGTGGCGCCAAAACGCCGGAATACACAGAACAAAGACCGTAATGATCTCCAGTCGGCCGAGCAGCATGCCGAGCGACAGGATCCACTTGGCCGCATCCGGCAGGCTGGCGAAGTTGCCGGCCGGGCCGATGGTTTCCCCCAGGCCCGGGCCGACGCCGGACACCGTGCTGGCCGCGCCGGTCAGCGCGGTCATCCAGTCCAGGCCGAGCAGCGACAGTGCAAGGGCGATGGCGCAGATGGTGATGGCGAAGAAGAACGAAAAAGTCAGGATCGAGCGTACGATTTCTTCGTCGAGACGGTGGCCGTTGTACTTCTGCTTGATCACCGCGCGAGGGTGAATCAACTGGTTCAAGTTGGCCTTGAGCAGGATGTAGGCGACCTGGAAGCGGAAGATCTTGATCCCGCCCGCCGTGGAGCCGGAGCAGCCGCCGATAAAGCCCAGGTAGAAAAACAGCATCAGTGAGAAATTGCCCCACAGGCTGTAGTCCCCCAGTGCAAAACCTGTAGTGGTCACCACCGAGGTAACGTTCAGCGCCACGTGGCGCAGGGCGTCCAGCCAATGCAGGTCGGTGGTCCACCAGTACCAGGTGCCGAGCACCAGCCAGGTTACCAACAGCAAGCCGAGCAAGCCCTGCACCTGCTGATCCTTGACCAGCGCCTTGCGGTTGCCGCGCAACGTGGCGACATACAGGGTAAACGGCAGGCTGCCGAGGATCATCACCACCACCGCGACCCAGTGCACCGCCGGTTGTTTCCAGTGGGCCAGCGACTCATCGGAGGTGGAGAAACCGCCGGTGGAGATCGCCGACATCGCGTGGTTGATCGCATCGAACAAACCCATGCCGGCCCACCAGAACGCCAGGCTGCCCAGGATGGTGATGCCCACGTACGCCGCCACGATCAGGCGCGCCACCATGTGCGAGCGCGGCATGACCTTTTCCGAGCGGTCCGAGGATTCGGTCTGGAACAGACGCATGCCACCGATGCGCAGCAGCGGCAGGATCGCCACTGCCATTCCGATAAAGCCGATACCGCCGAGCCAGTGCAGCAGCGAGCGCCACATCAGGATGCCCGGCGACATGCTGTCCAGCCCGCTCAATACGGTGGAGCCGGTGGCGGTGATGCCGGACATGCTTTCGAAAAACGAGTCGGTGTAGCTGATGTGCTGGGTCAGCAGGAACGGCAGCGCGGCAAAGATGCACACCACTACCCAGCTTGTGACGGTGAGCAGGTACATGTCCCGTGGGCGCAGGTGCACGTGTTCGGGGCGACCGGGGATGACCAGGGCCAGGCCGGCGAGAAAAGTGATCATGCTGGCCCACAGGAACGAGGGCAGGTCGCGGGTGCGTTCGAAGATCACCAGGGTGGCCATGGGCACCACCATGGCGATTGCGAGGGTGATCAGGAAGATGCCGATGATGAAACCGATGATGCGTAGGGTCGGCAACGCCATGAAGTGAGCTCGGGTGATTGGGCAGAGGCGCCATTCTACCTGGGGTGCAGGTCTTGTAAACCGGCCCCTTCAGGCGGTACCGAGCAAATGGGGGAGTGGGCTTGTGTGGGAGCGGGCTTGCTCGCGAATGCGGTGGGTCAGCCAAATATCCAGTGACTGATACAGCGCATTCGCGAGCAAGCCCGCTCCCACATGGGGTTTGTGGTGTTTGATGCAGGCATAAAAAAGGCGACCCGAAGGCCGCCTCATTCAACTCGGCGTTGATCAGAACTCGTGATCAGCGTTGTCCGGGTTCAGGTCGCTGATGCCCAGCTTGCCCGCCGCCGCTTCGATCGAACCGGTCTGCTTGACCAGCGCCGCGATGGCGTCACGTACGATCTGGTTGCCCGCATCGTTACCGGCCGCGATCAACTGGTCGTAGTGCTCACCCTTGTTGGCGTGGTCAACCATGACCTGGATCTTCGCTTCGGTCGCTGCCAGGTCTGCCTTCAGCGCGCTGTCGGCAGCCGGGTCGACCTTGGCCACCAGGGACGACAGGCTGGCGCCGGTCAGCTGGGTGCCGTCGGTGCGGGTGTATTCGCCCAGGTAGACGTTGCGGATGCCCTTGGCGTCGTAGAAGTGCGAGTTGTGGGTGTTGTCGCTGAAGCAGTCCTGCTCGTCTTCCGGCGAGTTGGCTTCCAGGGACACTTTCATACGCTCACCAGCCAGTTCGCCGAGGGACAGGCTACCCATGCCGAACAGCATTTTGCGCAGGCCGTCGGTGGCCGGTTCAGCCTCCAGGGTGGCGCGGTAGTTGTCGGCGACGTTTGGCTTCCAGTTGCCGACCATTTCTTCCAGGTCGCTCACCAGCAGTTGGGTCACGGCGCTCAGGTAGGCGCGGCGACGCTCGTTGTGGCCGCCCGTGGCGCCGTCGCCGGTCAGGTAGTCCGACGCTGGACGGTTGCCGGCGCCAGGGCCGGTGCCGTTCAGGTCCTGGCCCCAGAGCAGGAATTCGATGGCGTGGTAGCCGGTGGCGACGTTGGCTTCGGAACCGCCCAGCTCGTTGAGGCTGGCAAGTTTTTCCGGGGTGATTTCCTTCACGTCGACCTTGTCTTCGCCGACCTGGACTTCAGTGTTGGCGACGATGTTGGCGGTCGCGCCTGGGTTACCCAGGGCGTGTTCGTAGGACTTGTCGACGTAGTCGATCAGGCCTTCGTCCAGCGGCCATGCGTTCACCTGGCCTTCCCAGTCGTCGATGATGGTGTTGCCGAAGCGGAACACTTCGCTCTGCAGGTACGGGACGCGTGCGGCAACCCAGGCCGCGCGGGCGGCTTTCAGGGTTTCGTCGTTCGGCTTGGCGAGGAACGCGTCGATGGCGGTCTGCAGGGTTTTGGCGGTGGATTCGGCGTCGCTGTAGACCGCGAACACCATGTCAGCGTAATGCGCGACCACGGCCTTGGCAGCCGCTTCGTCGACTTGGCCGGCAGGGGTGGCAGCCGCTGGAGCGGTAGTGCTGGCAGCCGGGGTCGGCGCCTGTGGCGCGGCGGCCTTGTCTTTACCTTCGCCGCAACCGGCGAGAGAAATGGCAATGGCCAGCAGACTGGCGGTGGCCAGGGGCATACGAATCATGGCGAACATCCTGCTTCGGTTGTTGATAGGGCGCGCGGGGGGGAGCGCAAAACTGCGACATAATGCGAAAGATTTGCATTTTGTGTAAAGGCTTAAACGCGGGAAATATTCAGTATCGTTTTCTCGGTTCAAAGAATCGCGGCGTTATTGCGCTCTGACTGTTTCAGATACGCGGCCAATTCCCGCGCCGGCAGCGGTTTGCTGTAGTGATAGCCCTGCCCCTCATGGCAACCCTCGGAGATGATGTAGGCCTCTTGTTCCGCGGTTTCCACGCCTTCGGCGATCACCTGCATGCCCAGGCTTTTACCCAGCTGGATAATCGCCCGCACGATGGTGGCATCGTCGTCGTCATCCAGCAGGTCCTGGACGAAGCTCTTGTCGATCTTGATCTTGTCCAGGGGAAGGCTTTTCAGGTAGCTGAGGGATGAATAGCCGGTGCCGAAGTCGTCAATCGCGATCAACGCTCCGGAGCGGCGCAGGCTCAGCAGGTGTTGGGCGGCGGTGCTGATGTCTTCCATCAGGCCGGTTTCGGTGACTTCCAGCTCCAGGCTGCGCGGCGGCAGGCGGTAGATCTGCATCAGGTTGTTGACCACTCGCGGCAACTCGGTGTGGTGCAACTGCACGGTGGACAGGTTGACCGCCATGCGCAACTCGGTGAAACCCAGGTCATGCCATTCGCGCAACTGCCGGCAGGCCTGGTCCAGTACCCATTCGCCAATTGCGATGATGGTGCCGTTCTGTTCGGCCAATGGGATGAACAAGTCAGGCGGCACCAGGCCATGTTCCGGGTGCTGCCAGCGGATCAACGCTTCGACGCCCACCACACGGTGGTCGCGGTAGCTGATTTGCGGTTGGTACACCAGGTGGAACTGGTTGCGACTCAAGGCGTCGCGCAGGTCTTTTTCCAGTTCGCGGCGGCGGCGCATTTCGCTGTCGACGCTGGCGATATAGAACTGGTAGCGGTTGCGTGACCGGCTCTTGGCCAGGGTCATGGTCTGTTCGGCTTTTTGCAGCAGCTTCTCGGTGCTGTCGCCATCTTCCGGAAACAGGGTGATGCCTATAGTGGCGCGCAGGCGGATCTGTTCGTGGTCGAGGGCGAATTCCGCTTCGAGGTCATCGAGGATGCTTTGCGCCAACTCCGCGGCTTCGTAGGGTTGGTCGATGTCGGCCTGCACCAGGGCGAACTGGTCGCCCCCCAGGCGGGCGAGGGCGCCGAGGCGGCCGCTATGGGCGCGCAAACGGTCGGCGAGGGCCAGCAGCAATTGGTCGCCGGCCTGGTAGGTGAACTGCTCGTTGACGCTCTTGAAGTCGTCCAGGCCCACGCACAACACCGCCACGCGGCGCTGTCGGCGGCCGGCGTCGATGAGGATCTTGTCCAGTTGTTCCTGCAGCTTCTGGCGATTGGGCAACCCGGTCAGGAAGTCGTACTGCGCCATGCGACGCAGGCTGCTCTCGGCCTCGTGACGCAGGTGGGTGTTGCGCTCGATGGATTCGAGCAACTGGTTGGCGGTATTGATCCACAGCCCCAGTTCATTGCGTTCATGGCCTTTGAGCTGGGGGATCTTGTGTTCGCTGGGCCGGTCCGGGTTGATCGACGTCAGGTGCTCGATGATCCGCGACAACGGCTTGGTCAGCAGCCAGTGGTAGACCAGGTACAACACCAGGCCCATCGCCAGGGCCCGAAGCACTCCGGAGATAAAGATAATCACCGAGCTGACAATAAAATCCTTGCCGTACGTGGCGGTGTCGAGGGTGATGCTCAGGTCGCCGTAGTACTCGCTGTAGGGACCTTTGCCCACCAATGCCGTGGTGAACGTGCGTTCCTGGCCAAGAATCAGGTCGGTCAGCCAACGGCTGGGGGATTGCTGCAAGGCGCGGCTTTTTTCCGCGAGCATGGTTTCGTTGGGATGGCCGATGGACGCCATGCGTACCGCATCGTCTTGAAACAGGCCCTCAATGACCTGCATTCCCATCTCGCGGTCCAGGCTGTAGACGGCCTGGGTCGAGGGGTCGCGGAACATGTCGAGGATGCGCTGGGCATCGCTGGCCACGGCCTGGCGCGTTTTGTAGGCATCAAAGACGATCTGCGCCACGCTCAGCGCTACACCCACGACCAGGGCCGACAGCAGCACGACCCGTAGCAACTTCACCGACAAGCTGTTTTTGAGTTCCAGCTTCAAAGGGGGATTCCTTGTTCCATGCGGGTAGCCTCAATATGCCATGAGTATTGGCAATCTGAGGGTGGCAGTCAAAGGGACATTCGGTTAAGCGGGAAATGTTGAGAAAAGTGGAACCCAGCTCGCGGAAATTGCCACCCACGCGGTGAGGGGAATGAGCCTCTCGTTGAATACTGGAGTACTTATTTATGGTTATGGCATTGGCAGGATTAGCGTTGCCTGCAGTGGCTGCGGCTGCGGCCCCTATGGTTGGGCAGGGTTTTAAAGTGTTAGGGGATGTTGGCGGGCAGTTCGTAAAAGGCGCGTTAAGCGCGGTCTTGGGTGGCACGGGTCTAGGGCAGTCAAATTCAACAATCAACTATGGGGTCGGCAACAATAACCAAAACATAATGGAGCTAATAGGCCGCCATATGGTGGAGAATTCCTCGAGGCGTTAAGCCCACATATTCCCTGGCATGCCCCGTGCGATAGCGGAGTCAAAAGCCGCAGGAGCAGGATCGGATTGGTCCTGCTCCTGCCCTGGCGCTATCGTTTATTTAATGAAACTGATCGTCTGCTGAGCCTTGTTGGTCAGGGCGGCGAACTGTATCGGTTCGGTGGATTCGCTCTTTGGACTCTCTGCGCCGATTTTCTTTGCTACTGCGTCGGCTAAGGGTTGGATCAGTGGTGCAATAGCTTTTACCACTTCGCCAACGACAGGAATTGCGGCTTTCAATAGATCGCCACCCAGCGAGATTGCGGAGGCTGCGCTTATTGTCATTATGATTTCTCCGATAGGTTAAGGGGTCGTATCCGGTACAAACCGGGGACATCGTTTACATATCTAACCGGGGACATGGTTTACAGGTTAATACGCATGATCAGGAGGTAACTGATCATGCCCTGGAACCAAGAGTCTCCCATGGATCAACGAATCAAA
>NZ_JACVAC010000007.1 GCF_014851685.1 Pseudomonas sp. PDM05 | reverse complement strand
TGTCTTGCAGTTGCTTGATCTGCGCGTCGCGGGCCTCAAGCAGGGCGCGGGCACGTTCGTCACCGGCGTTTTTCAGCTTGGCTTCGGACTCGCGCAGCACGATGGTGTCCTTGGCCACTTCAACACGTTGGTTGGTCAGGTAGGCCAGTTGGTCGACTTTCTTCTGGTCTTCCTTGTCACGGTAGGCTTTGTCAGCCTTGTCCAGCCATTCGCTGGCGTCCTTGGTTTCCAGTGCCGCCAGCTTGGTGGCTTGCGGGTTGGTTTGCAGGGCCGAGAAGTTGGTCCGTGCGTTTTCCAGGTTCGCGTTCGGCGGGGTGGAGCAGGCCGCCAGGGCAACGCTCATCGCCAGCAGGGCAGGGATCATCAATTGTTTACGCATAGTCGTGTCGTCCTTTCAATTCGATATCGGGTGCAGTGCAATCGGGGGCGGCGGCTTATTGCTGTTTGATCACAGCCGGGCGCATGCCTTCCTGACGCAGCTCCTGAACAGCTTTCTGGGAATCCTTCACAGCCTGTTCAGCCTTGGCCGCCTGGGATTTGCGCTCAGCCACGCGAGCGTCCCATTCAGCTTGTTCGGCCAGGCGACGGGCCTCTTCGTAGTTCTTGTCGTGCATGGCGATTTCGGCTTGCTTGAGCTTGTCCTGGGCCGACTTCATTTCCACGGCCGCATACTCGGTGCCGCCAGCGCTGACTGCACTGTTCACCGCAGACTGGGTCACCGCGTATTGCTCGGTTGGCGGGTTGCCGGCGCAGCCCGCCAGGACGAAGCTGGTGCCGATTGCCAGCGCGGCCAATTTGAGCCCGCGCAGGTGGTTAAACGAGGATTTGGCAGTGCTGGTCTTCATCGTCTTCAACTCCATTGGATAACTCCTGAAAAACTTAAAATCCATCTTGTAAGGTCGATTGCGGGCCCGGCGGATAAGGCACATGACGCCTGTTGAAACGACCGTTCCAAATGATGGCTTACTGGGTGTGACCGAAGGCTTTTTTGAATAGTTCAGAGAAGATGGCGATTTGCCTAAAAAAATATCTGACTGATCGGTCAGCACAAAAAATTGGAACTTCTGCGTTGCGCAGTGGTACGCCGGGCCTGTTCAAGGCCCGGAATACAAGGGGTATGAAGGGATGTATCAGTGTGTCGGTTCGTCGGCGGCGGCCGACAAGTCATGCAGATAGCGTCGCGACAAGGTCAGGAAACGCGGGGTGGGGCCGACATCTTCATACAGCGGGTCGCCCTCCTCATCGGTGGCAATCACCTGCTGGCCCTTGATGTAGGGGAAGCTGGCTTCCAGCTCTTCCAGGGCGGCGCCGATCAACTCGGCGAGCAGTTCTTCAGGCTGGCGCTTGGGGTACATCTCGGCAATGGCCGCCAGCCGGGCGGCGGCTTCCAGATCCAAGTGGACGGCGTACGCGTTCTTGGTCAAGCGACCCTTGGCGTTCTCTTCCCAATGCTGGGCCAATTCTCGAATTTTCATGGCAACCTCAATAAAGCCCGGGATGGCGGGCGGTGATGAGTGACCAGTCGCCCGTGTGGGTAAACACAGGCGCCTTAGTCTTCAGACTAGCTGCATCGCGCAAGGTTTAAAGTCTTGTCATAAATGAATGCTGGCGGCACTCTGCAAGACCTGCGCGTCCCGGATTTCTGGCTGGAGATTGGCTGATGAGTGATATCGATGCACGCTTGCGTGAGGATGTTCACCTGCTCGGTGAACTGTTGGGCAACACCATTCGAGAGCAGTACGGCGATGCTTTTCTCGACAAGATCGAGCAGATCCGCAAAGGCGCCAAGGCCGATCGGCGTGGCGCTGGCGATGAGTTGAGCAGCAGCCTCAACCAGTTGCAGGAAGACGAACTGTTGCCGGTGGCCCGTGCCTTCAACCAGTTCCTCAACCTCGCCAACATCGCCGAGCAATACCAACTGATTCATCGGCGCGATGAGTCGCAGCCGGCGCCGTTCGAATCCCGCGTGTTGCCTGAACTGCTTGCGCGCCTGCAAAGCGAAGGCCACAGCAATGAATCCCTGGCCCGCCAGCTGGCGCGGTTGGAGATCGAGTTGGTCCTCACCGCCCACCCCACCGAAGTGGCGCGCCGCACCCTGATCCAGAAATACGATGCGATTGCCGCGCAACTGGCGCTGCAGGATCACCGTGATCTCACCACCGCCGAGCGCACGCAGATCCGCGAGCGCCTGCAACGGTTGATCGCCGAGGCCTGGCACACCGAAGAGATCCGCCGTGTCCGGCCAACCCCGGTCGACGAAGCCAAATGGGGCTTTGCGGTGATCGAACATTCGCTGTGGCACGCCATCCCCAATTATTTGCGCAAGGCCGACCAGGCCCTGCACGCCGCCACTGGCCTGCGTTTGCCGCTGGAAGCTGCGCCAATCCGCTTTGCTTCGTGGATGGGCGGCGACCGTGACGGCAACCCGAACGTCACCGCGCCGGTGACCCGCGAAGTGTTGCTGCTGGCACGCTGGATGGCGGCGGATTTGTACTTGCGCGATATCGACCATCTGGCCTCGGAGCTGTCGATGCAACAAGCCAGCCCGGCGTTGCAGGCCAAGGTGGGTGACAGTGTCGAGCCCTATCGTGCGCTGCTTAAACAACTGCGCGAACGTCTGCGCGCGACCCGGCAATGGGCCCACGCATCATTGACCGCCGCCGCCCCGGCCCCGGTCGAGGTACTGCAATACAACCGCGACCTGCTCGACCCGCTGGAACTGTGCTATCAGTCGCTGCACGAATGCGGCATGGGCGTGATCGCCGATGGGCCGCTGCTCGATTGCCTGCGCCGTGCGGTGACCTTCGGGTTGTTCCTGGTGCGTCTGGATGTGCGCCAGGATTCCAGTCGGCATTCGTCAGCCATGACCGAAATCACCGACTACCTTGGCTTGGGCCGCTATGAAGAGTGGGATGAAGACGCGCGCATCAGCTTCCTGAGCAAGGAACTGAGCAACCGTCGGCCACTGTTGCCGGGCTATTTCAAGCCATCGGCGGACACCGCTGAGGTCTTGAATACCTGTAAGGAAATTGCCGCCGCGCCTGCTGCTTCGTTGGGCTCGTATGTCATCTCCATGGCCGGAGCTGCGTCGGACGTGCTCGCCGTGCAACTGTTGCTCAAAGAATCGGGCGTGCAGCGGCCGATGCGTGTGGTGCCACTGTTCGAAACCCTGGCTGACCTGGACAACGCCGGCCCGGTGATCGAGCGGCTGTTGCTGCTGCCCGGCTATCGCGCGCGGTTGCAAGGCCCGCAGGAAGTGATGATCGGCTACTCGGACTCAGCCAAGGACGCCGGCACCACCGCCGCCGCCTGGGCGCAGTACCGTGCCCAGGAACGCCTGGTCGACATCTGCCGCGAGCAGCAGGTGGAATTGCTGTTGTTCCACGGTCGCGGTGGCACCGTTGGACGGGGTGGTGGCCCGGCGCATGCGGCGATCCTGTCGCAGCCGCCGGGGTCGGTGGCGGGGCGCTTCCGTACTACCGAGCAAGGCGAGATGATCCGCTTCAAGTTCGGCCTGCCAGACATCGCCGAGCAAAACCTCAACCTCTACCTCGCCGCCGTGTTGGAAGCCACGCTGTTGCCGCCACCACCGCCGGAACCGGCGTGGCGCCATTTGATGGACGAATTGGCGGCAGATGGTGTCAGCGCATACCGCGCCGTGGTGCGGGAAAATCCGCAATTCGTCGAGTACTTCCGCCAGTCCACCCCGGAGCAGGAGTTGGGGCGTTTGCCCTTGGGCAGCCGTCCGGCCAAGCGCCGGGCGGGCGGTATCGAAAGCCTGCGCGCGATTCCGTGGATCTTCGGCTGGACCCAGACCCGCCTGATGCTGCCGGCCTGGCTTGGCTGGGAAGCGGCGCTGAGCAAGGCGCTGGAGCGCGGTGAGGGCGAGCTGCTGGGGCAGATGCGTGAGCAGTGGCCATTCTTCCGCACCCGCATCGATATGCTGGAAATGGTGCTGGCCAAGGCCGATGCCGACATTGCGCGACTGTACGATGAGCGTCTGGTGCAGCCTGACCTGCTGCCATTGGGCGCGCACTTACGCGACCTATTGTCGCAGGCATGCAGTGTGGTGCTTGGCCTGACTGGACAGTCGCAACTGCTGGCCCATAGCCCGGACACCCTGGAGTTCATCCGTCTGCGCAACACCTACCTCGACCCCCTGCACCTGTTGCAGGCCGAGTTGCTGGCGCGCTCGCGTCAACAAGAGGCGGCGCAGGACAGCCCTCTGGAACAGGCGCTGCTGGTGTCCGTGGCCGGTATTGCCGCCGGTTTGCGCAACACCGGCTGAGGTTTTCCAAGCGTTCTCAACGGCTTGCAGATAAACCACGACGACCGCCCGGAAACGGGCGGTCAGCGTTTATGCGGGCGGGTTGCACTCAGGCACACCCTACCTATGACGCATGCCCTGCGCGGGTTCCTGCGACTTTTGGCGGCTTGTATGGTGACCGCCCGCTGTGTATCTTGATCAGCCTTTGGCCGTTTGGGCGGCCCGAATCCTATTTTTACGCGATTGGCCCCACGCGGCGAATCCGAGCGACATCTCTATAAAAAATTGAGGAGCACATCAATGCGCGTCATTCTGCTGGGAGCTCCCGGGGCCGGTAAAGGTACTCAGGCAAAGTTCATCACTGAAAAATTCGGCATTCCACAAATCTCCACCGGCGACATGCTGCGTGCAGCGGTCAAGGCCGGCACCGAGCTGGGCCTGATCGCCAAGAGCGTGATGGACAGTGGTGGCCTGGTCTCCGATGACTTGATCATCAACCTGGTCAAGGAACGCATCAGCCAGGAAGACTGCAAGAACGGTTTCCTGTTCGACGGCTTCCCACGCACCATTCCCCAGGCTGAAGCCCTGGTGAAGGCTGGCGTTGAGCTGGATGCCGTGGTTGAAATCGCGGTTGAAGATGAAGAGATCGTGCAGCGTATTGCCGGTCGTCGCGTTCACGAAGCCTCGGGCCGCGTGTACCACACCCTGTACAACCCGCCAAAAGTCGAAGGCAAGGACGATGTGACCGGCGAAGAGCTGGTACAGCGTAAGGACGACACCGAAGAAACCGTGCGTCATCGCCTGTCGGTCTACCACTCCCAGACCAAGCCTTTGGTGGATTTCTACCAGAAGCTGTCGGCTGCCCAAGGCAAGCCCAAGTACAGCCACATCCCTGGCGTTGGCTCGGTTGAAGCCATCACCGCCAAGGTGTTGCAAGCACTGAGCTGATCCTTCGTTCAGCTTTGTGTACAACGGCCCGCTTGCGGGCCGTTGTTGTTTATACTGGCGCACTTTTTTTCGACTTGGACACCCACACCGATGAGCACCCTGCTGGCCCTGGACACCGCGACTGAAGCTTGCTCCGTTGCCCTGCTGCACGATGGCAAAGTAACAAGCCACTACGAGGTGATCCCCCGCCTGCATGCGCAGAAGCTGTTGCCGATGATCAAGCAACTGCTCGAAGACGCCGGCACCACCCTGGCGGCGGTCGATGCCATCGCATTTGGCCGCGGGCCAGGTGCGTTTACCGGCGTGCGGATCGCCATCGGCGTGGTGCAGGGCTTGGCGTTTGCCCTGGAGCGGCCGGTGTTGCCGGTGTCCAACCTGGCCGTGCTGGCCCAGCGCGCGTTGCGCGAACACGGCGCGTATCAGGTGGCTGCGGCGATCGACGCGCGCATGGATGAGGTCTATTGGGGTTGCTATCGCGAGACCGCTGGCGAAATGCGCCTGGTCGGCGTGGAAGCCGTGCAGCCGCCGGAATCCTCGGTATTGCCACCAGATGCCAGCGGTGACTGGTTCGGTGCTGGCACCGGTTGGGGTTATGGCGAGCGCATTGGGGTCACGCTGGTGGGGCAGGACGCCGCCATGTTGCCCCACGCCGAAGACCTGCTGACCTTGGCGCGCTTTGCTTTTGAGCGGGGCGAGGCGATTCCCGCCGACCAGGCGGCGCCGGTGTACCTGCGCGATAAGGTTGCGCAGACCAAGGCTGAACGCGGCCTGTAATTGTGGCGAGGGAGCAGGGACTGTTGCGCAGTCCAGCGGGAGCAAGCTCCCTTGCCACAGTGATGGTGTGGGCCTCGCGGGATTATTTGACGCCAAAAGTGCGGGTATTTTCTGACAAAAAACGCCAATCGTCAGAATTTGCCCGAGGTTTTAAACCTTTTTCAAATTATGTGTTCTAGTTATCACCAGAGCATTTGCGCGCTACGGATTGCGCCACTAAAATGCCATTACTGATAGCGAGTTCGCGCCTATGCGTATTGATGGCTTTTCCTCACCGTCCTATCCAATCAAGCGCAAGCCGCGCAAGGCAAACGCTACGGTGGACGACTCCGTCGAGGATTCGCCGGACTTCATCGAAGTCCAATCCGATGCGCAAGCCAGCTCCCAAGCCCGTATCAGCGGCCTTCCCGCCCGTCAGCAAGACATGGTCTTCCCGCGCTCCATGAGCAAAAGCGTCGCGACCGCCCTGGCCAGCTACCTGACCACCGCCGGTTTTGTCGAATGGGATATGGAAGTGCTGGGTCTCGACATCCACATCTGATGCGCCTGCCTTACTTCATCGGTTGCCCGTCCTGGAGTGAAAACGCCTGGCGCGAATACCTGTACCCGGCCGACGCACGTTCCAACGATTACCTCGCGCTGTATTCCCAAGTCTTCAACGCCGTTGAAGGCAACACCACGTTTTATGCCCGCCCCTCGGCCGCCACGGTGCAGCGCTGGGCCGAGATCATGCCTGCCGATTTTCGCTTCACGGCGAAGTTCCCAGGTGACATCAGCCATGCTGGCGACTTGCGTGAGCAACTGCCGGCGGCGGAAAGTTTTGTCGGCCTGATGAGCCCGCTGGGGGAGCGTGTTTCGCCGCTGTGGCTGCAGTTGTCGGCAGGCTTTGCGCCGCAGCGCCTTGCCGAATTGGTCGGGTTTATCGACGGCCTTGAACGCCCGATGGCCGTTGAAGTGCGCCACCCGGAGTTCTTCGCCAAGGGCGACGCCGAGCGCGCGCTCAACCGTTTGTTGCGCGATCGAGGCGTGGAGCGCATCTGCCTGGACCCGCGTGCGCTGTTCAGTTGCACGTCGACCTCGGCGGCGGTGTTGCATGCCCAGTCGAAGAAACCCAAGGTGCCGCCACGTCCGGCGGCGTTGACCCGGTTTCCCCAAGTGCGTTTCATCGGTCATCCCGAACTGCAAGCCAACGACCCGTTCCTGGTCCCGTGGGTGGAAAAAATCGCCTTCTGGATCGAAGAGGGCCGCACGCCGTACATCTTCCTGCACACCTCGGACAACCGCCTGGCCGCACAACTGGCCCTGCGTTTTCACGAGCAATTGATGGCGCGCCTGCCCGGCCTGCCACCCCTGCCGACCCTGAATCGAGCGCCTGAAGTGGAGCAACTGGGGTTACTCTAGGGCTCCTTTTTTCGCCAGGAGTCAGACATGGATGCCCAAGCCCTTCGCGCCGAAACCTTCAAGGCCTTGCACGCGCGTGATCGTGCCTTCGTGATGCCCAACCCATGGGATGCGGGCTCCGCCGTGATGCTCGCCAGCCTAGGCTTTGAAGCCCTGGCCACCACCAGCGCAGGCTATGCGTTCAGCCTCGGACGGCCGGATGCGGAAGGGGCGTTGTCCCTGGACGACACATTGGTCAATGCCACGCTGATTGCCCAAGCCACGCCATTGCCAGTGGCCGCCGACCTCGAAAACGGCTTCAGCGACACCCCCGAAGGCTGCGCCCAGACCATCCTGCGTGCGGCGGCCACGGGCATTGTCGGCGGCTCCATCGAAGACGCCACCGGCATCGCCGCTGAGCCGATCTATGCCTTTGACCTGTCTGTGGCGCGTGTGGAAGCCGCCGTTGCCGCCGCGCGCAGCCTGCCATTCGCCTTCACCCTGACCGCCCGTGCGGAAAACCTCCTGCATGGTCGTCTGGATTTGCCTGACACCATCCGCCGGCTGCAAGCCTACGCCGAAGCCGGTGCCGACGTGCTCTACGCGCCGGCCCTGCGCAGTGCCGAGGAAGTATTGGCGGTGGTCAAGGCGGTGGCGCCCAAGCCGGTCAACGTGTTGATGTCCGGCGGCTTGAACCTCAGCGTGGCGCAGTTGAGTGCGATGGGCGTGCGACGGATCAGCGTCGGCTCGGCCATGGCGTTGGCAGCCTATGGCGAGTTCTATCGCGCAGCGCAGGAAGTGTATGAGTTGGGGACGTTTACCTTCACTGAACGCAAGATGCCGTTCAACCAGGCCAACGAGTTTTTCAAGCGCTGAATCAGGCGGCCAGGCGCAGGTTCTGAGTGATCAGCGGGCGAGCCCAGTGGTAATCGAAGTCCAGGGCCTTTTGTTGCGCCAGCAGTTCTTCGGTCGGGTACGGCGTGGCGGCCGGTGGCAGCAGGTCCAGTTCGAACTCGGCAATCGGCAGGTGCAGCGGGCGGGGCTCGGGCGCCGGGCCGGGTTCCGGCAGCGGTTGGCCGGCGCTCAGCACGATTGGGCGAACCCAGCCGCTTTCGAAGTTTTGCTGGCGCTGTTGGGCGACGATTTCTTCTTCGGGCAATGGTGTCGCAGCCGGTGGCAGCAGTTCGGTCTCGAACTCGGCAATCGGCAGGAACAACGGCTCAGGCGGGGCGATTTCGGTGTCTTTCACGTCGCATTCACGCTGGGTGAGGATCTGCGACAGCAGGTCGGCGCCGGCACTGGGTTCAACTTCCGGGTCCAGCGGTGCAGGCGCCTGGGCGGCGAGCGCGCCCGGCGCATCGCCGAGCTGCTCGGCCAACGCCCGGGCAAAGAAGTCCTGCCACACATGACTCACCCCGGCCAGCGCTTGGGTATTGCGCAGGCCGTAGTGGTTGTGGGTCGGCAGTACACCGATGGTTAGGGGAAGAATGTCTGACATTTTTCTCGGTCGACGCTCAGCTCTGGCAAAATACCTGACTGTTGTTTTTATCGGCCGGTATTTGCCGATCCTTAATATTTTTGAGCGTAGCGATTGATGAGCGAACAACCAGCGGCCAGCCGCATCAGGGTCGAGGCCTTGGCCGAAGGTTTCCAGGCCCTTGCCGAGCAATGGGCGACACGGCTTGGCCTGCCTTTGCAGCAGGCGGATGCGGATTTTTCCCTGCAAGTCGGTGAACAGGGCCTACAGCTGCAACAGCTTGGGCCGGATGCACCGGGGCCGGTGCGCGTGGATTTTGTCGAAGGTGGCGCGGCGCACCGGCGTTTGTATGGCGGTGGCAGCGGGCAGATGATCGCCAAAGCGGTGGGCATCGCCCAAGGCGTGCGCCCACGGGTGCTGGACGCTACCGCAGGCCTGGGCAAGGACGCGTTCGTACTCGCGAGCCTGGGCTGCGAAATGAGCCTGATCGAGCGCCAGCCGTTGATCGGCGCCTTGCTTGAAGACGGCCTGGCGCGCGGCGCGGATGATTTTGAGGTGGCACCGATTGTGGCGCGCATGCAGCTGCTCAAAGGCAACTCCATCGAGGTGATGCGTAATTGGGAGGGCGAGCCGCCCCAGGTGATCTATCTCGACCCGATGTTCCCGCATCGTGAGAAAACTGCCCTGGTGAAGAAGGAAATGCGCCTGTTCCGGCCGTTGGTGGGGGATGATCCGGATGCCCCTGCATTGCTCGCAGCGGCACTGGCGTTGGCCAGCCACAGGGTGGTGGTGAAACGGCCGCGCAAGGCACCGTGTATCGAGGGGCCCAAGCCGAGCCATGCGTTGGATGGCAAGTCCAGCCGGTATGACATCTACCCGAAGAAGGCGCTCAAGGGCTGAATCTTCAGTGGTCTTGAGGGCCTCTTCGCGAGCAAGCCCGCTCCCACATTTGGCCGCATTCCAAAGTTGGAACTCGGTCAAATGTGGGAGCGGGCTTGTTCGCGAAAGCGACCGCCCAGCCACCACAAGACTTCAGGCCCGATAAGCGCGCATAAACAACCCCACCACCTCGCGCACGTGTTCCTCGGCCGCCTCCTCACTCAACGGCCCGCCACAGCCATACAACAAGCAAAAATTCGCCGTGCCCTTGAGCAGGCAGAAGAAGTGCTCGGCCGCCGTAAACGGTTTGTCGATGCTCAGCGCGCCACTTTGGTCGATCTTGCCCAACAAGCGCTCCATGCCTTGCAGCATGCGCATTGGCCCCGCCTCGAAGAAGATCTGTGAGAGTTTCACGTCCTGGTTGCCCGTGGTCATCATCAGGCGATGCAGGTTCACCGATTCCTTGCTGTTGATCAGCCGATGGAAGCCCCGCGCAATGTTCAACAGCACCGTTTCCACAGGCATGTCGGCGGGCAACTCGAAGTACATCACCGGCAATTGTTCCTCGCACTTGGCGACCACGGCGGCGGTGAATAAGGTCTCTTTGTCGGTGAAGTGGCTGTAGACGGTCAGTTTCGACACGCCGGCCTCAAGGGCGACAGCATCCATGCTGGTACTGGCGTAACCATTGCTCAAAAACAGGATTTTCGCTGCTTCGAGGATAGCCTGGCGTTTTGCCATGTCCTTGGGACGCCCGGGGCTATTGGTGTTGGCAGGATTGTCGGACATTTTCACCTTTAATACTGGACTGGTGAGTTTGGTATTAATAACATACTGGCCAGTATAATTATTCCTAGCTCCATTTGCGAAAGGTCCTTCAGCATGCGCAGCACTTTCCTGCCCCTTGCGTTGCCTGCCAGCTTGGCGTTCCTCTTGGCCGCTTGCGGCCATGAAGAAGCGGCCCAGACCGTTATCCGCCCGGCCATGGTGGTGCAGCCGCAGCCTTCGGCGCAGGCGAGTGACAGCTACCCCGGTGAAGTCCGTGCGCGCTATGAGCCGGACCTGGCCTTTCGCATCGGCGGCAAAGTCAGCAAGCGCCTGGTCGAGGAGGGCGAGCGGGTCAAGGCCAATCAGCCGCTGGCCGAGCTGGACCCTCAGGATGTGCGCCTGCAACTGGAAGCCACCCGCGCCCAGGTCGCCGCCGCCGAGGCCAACCTGAGCCTGGTGCGCGCCGAGCGTGATCGCTACAAGACCCTGATGGACCGTCAGATGGTCAGCCGTTCCCAGTACGACAATTCTGAAAACCTCTACCGATCCGGCGAAGCACGTCTCAAACAGATCAAGGCCGAGTTCGACGTGTCGAGCAACCAGGCCGGTTACGCCACGTTGCGCGCGCCCCAGGACGGCGTGGTCGCCAAGCGCGCAGTGGAAGTGGGCCAGGTGGTATCCGCCGGCCAGACCGTATTCACCCTGGCCACCGATGGCGAGCGTGAGGTGTTGATCAGCCTGCCCGAGCAAGGCTTCGCCCGGTTCAAGATCGGCCAGCCGGTGTCCGTCGAATTGTGGAGCCAGCCGGATCAGCGTTTCGCCGGGCGTATCCGTGAACTGTCGCCAGCAGCCGACCCGAAATCGCGCACCTTTGCCGCGCGTGTGGCATTTACCGGCGGCAAGGTCCCTGCCGAACTGGGCCAGAGTGCGCGGGTTTTCATACAGGCTGACGGTGTGATTCCGCTGTCGGTGCCGTTGTCTGCCCTCAGTGCGGAGAACGGTGCGTCCTACGTGTGGCGTGTACAGGCAGACAACACGCTTAAACGCACCCCGGTGCGCATCGGTGCGTTCGGCGAAAAATCCGTGCCGGTGCTGGAAGGCTTGAGTCCCACTGATTGGGTGATCGCCGCCGGCGTGCATGTGCTCCATGAGGGCCAGCAAGTGCGCCCGGTGGATCGCTCCAACCGGATAGTGAATCTGGCGGCCAAGGAGTAGTCCCCGATGGGTTTCAATCTTTCCGAATGGGCGTTGCGTAATCGCCAGATCGTACTGTTCCTGATGATCCTGCTGGCAGTGGTCGGCACCTTGTCCTACACCAAGCTGGGGCAAAGCGAAGACCCGCCGTTCACCTTCAAGGCCATGGTGATCAAGACCAACTGGCCCGGCGCTACGGCTCAGGAAGTTTCGCGCCAGGTCACCGAGCGCATCGAGAAAAAACTGATGGAGACCGGCGACTACGAGCGCATTGTCTCCTTCTCGCGTCCCGGCGAATCCCAAGTCACCTTTATGGCCCGCGACTCCATGCACTCGGCGCAGATCCCCGAGCTGTGGTATCAGGTGCGCAAAAAGATCAGCGACATCCGCCAGACCTTGCCGCCGGACATCCAGGGGCCGTTTTTCAACGATGAGTTCGGCACCACCTTCGGCAACATCTACGCCCTGACCGGCGATGGTTTTGACTACGCCGTGCTCAAGGACTACGCCGACCGTATCCAGATTCAGCTGCAGCGCGTGCCGGATGTGGGCAAGGTCGAGTTGCTTGGCCTCCAGGACGAGAAGATCTGGATCGAGTTGTCCAACCTCAAGCTGGCGACCCTCGGCCTGCCGTTGGCGGCGGTACAGCAGGCGTTGCAAGAACAGAACGCGGTCTCTACCGCCGGCTTCTTCGAAACCCCGACCGAACGCGTGCAACTGCGGGTGTCGGGTAATTTCAAGACGGTGGAAGAGATCCGCAACTTCCCGATTCGTGTGGGTGACCGCACCTTCCGTATCGGCGATGTCGCCGACATCCACCGTGGCTTCAACGATCCTCCGGCGCCGCGCATGCGCTATATGGGCGCGGACGCCATCGGCCTGGCCGTAGCCATGCGCGACGGCGGCGACATCCTGGTGCTGGGCAAGGCGCTTGAAGGCGAATTCGCACGCCTGCAGAAGAACCTTCCGGCAGGCATGGAGCTGCGCAAGGTATCGGATCAACCGGCTGCGGTGAAAACCAGTGTCGGCGAATTCGTTCAGGTCCTGGCCGAGGCACTGGCCATCGTGTTGCTGGTCAGCTTCTTCTCCCTCGGTGTACGCACCGGCATGGTGGTCGCCCTGGCAATTCCGCTGGTGCTGGCGATGACCTTTGCCAGCATGTATTACCTCGGGATCGGCCTGCACAAGATCTCCCTCGGCGCATTGGTGTTGGCCCTGGGCCTGCTGGTGGATGATGCGATCATTGCCGTGGAAATGATGGCGATCAAAATGGAGCAGGGCTATGACCGGCTCAAGGCCGCGAGTTTCGCCTGGACCAGCACTGCGTTCCCGATGCTCACCGGTACCTTGATCACCGCCGCGGGTTTTCTGCCGATTGCCACGGCGCAGTCGAGCACTGGTGAATACACCCGCTCGATTTTCCAGGTGGTGACCATCGCCTTGCTGGCCTCTTGGGTCGCGGCCGTGGTGTTTGTGCCGTACCTGGGGGAAAAACTCCTGCCGGACCTGGCGAAGATTCACGCGGCCAAACATGGCGCCGACGGTCCTGATCCCTACGGAACCCCCTTCTACCAGCGTGTAAGACGTTTGGTGGAGTGGTGCGTGCGTCGGCGTAAAACCGTGATCGTACTGACCCTGGTGCTGTTTATCGGCTCGGTGGCGCTGTTCCGTTTTGTGCCGCAACAGTTCTTCCCGGCCTCCGGCCGCCTGGAACTGATGGTCGACCTGAAGCTGGCCGAAGGCACCTCCCTGAGCAACACCGCCGAGCAGGTCAAACGTCTGGAAGCGCTGCTCAAGGATCACGCCGGTATCGACAACTACGTAGCTTACATAGGCACCGGTTCGCCGCGTTTCTACCTGCCCCTGGACCAGCAGTTGCCAGCCGCCAGCTTCGCCCAGTTTGTGGTGTTGGCCAAAACCATCGAGGAACGTGAAAGCCTGCGCACCTGGCTGATCGAAACCCTCAACGAACAATTCCCCGAGCTGCGCTCGCGGGTCACGCGCCTGGAAAACGGCCCGCCTGTAGGCTACCCGGTGCAGTTCCGCGTGACCGGCGAACACATCGAAGAAGTCCGCGCCCTGGCGCGGAAAGTGGCGGCCAAGGTTCGTGAAAATACCCACGTGGCCAACGTGCACCTGGATTGGGAAGAGCCGAGCAAGATCGTCTACCTCAATATCGACCAGGATCGCGCCCGCGCCCTCGGTGTGAGCACCGCAAATCTGTCGAAATTCCTACAGAGTTCGCTGACAGGTTCCAGCGTCAGCCAATACCGGGAGGACAACGAGTTGATCGAAATCCTCCTGCGCGGCACCGTCCACGAGCGCACCGAGTTGTCGCTGCTGCCAAGCCTCGCCGTGCCGACCGACAACGGTAAAAGTGTGGCGCTGTCGCAAATCGCCACCCTCGAATACGGCTTCGAAGAGGGCATCATCTGGCACCGCAATCGTCTGCCGACGGTGACGATCCGCGCCGACATCTATGGCAAGGAGCAACCGGCGACCCTGGTCCAGCAGATTCAGCCGACCCTTGAAGGCGTGCGCGCCGAACTACCGGATGGCTACTTGCTGGAAGTCGGCGGTACCGTCGAGGATTCTGCCCGTGGGCAAAACTCGGTCAAAGCCGGCGTACCGCTGTTTATCGTGGTGGTGCTGACCTTGCTGATGCTGCAACTGCGCAGCTTCTCACGTACGGCGATGGTGTTTCTGACGGCGCCGCTGGGCCTGATCGGCGTGACACTGTTCCTGTTGGTGTTCCGCCAGCCCTTCGGCTTTGTGGCCATGCTTGGCACCATCGCGCTGTCGGGCATGATCATGCGCAACTCGGTGATCCTGGTGGACCAGATCGAGCAGGACATCAAGGCCGGGTTGGCGCCATGGCAGGCCATTATCGAAGCTACCGTCCGACGCTTCCGTCCGATTGTTCTCACCGCCCTCGCGGCGGTGCTGGCGATGATCCCGCTGTCGCGCAGCGTGTTCTTCGGGCCGATGGCAGTGGCGATCATGGGTGGGTTGATTGTGGCGACGGCGTTGACCCTATTGTTCCTGCCGGCCCTGTATGCTGCGTGGTTCCGAGTGAGGAAGGACGTCGCGTAATCATGTTGGCCACTGTTTCAGCCCTGATGTTGTTATTGCTTGCCCCTGGCCCGACCAACACCCTGCTGTTTCGCGCAGGGCTGTTGTTCGGCTGGCGGGCCTCGTGGCAACTGGCATTTGTCGAGTGCTTGGCCTACCTGCTGCAGGTTTCGCTGTGGGGTGTGGCCTTGCTGTATCTGGCGGCGTATTCGCCATGGGCGTTGAAGGCCACGCAACTGGCGGCGGCGTGTTACCTGCTGTATGTCTCGTACAAACTCTGGCAACGCAAGAACAGCGCGGCCGACCCGAGCCGCGACCGTTTCTCCGGGCTGTATTTCTTCTGGCTGACGGTGATGAATCCCAAAGGCCTGTTGATCGTGTCGTTCATCGCGCCGGTCGGCGCCTTTGCCACGTTGCCAGGCTATGCCGGGTTCATGCTCACCCTGGTGTTGGTGGTGATCCCGGTAGGGTCGGCGTGGATTGTGCTGGGCAGTCGCTTCGAAGGGATTCAAAAGGCCTGGCTGACGCCGTTGAAGATCAACCGCGCCACCTCGATCGCGATTGGTTGCTTTGCCACGTTGATGGTGGGGCGGTTGGCGGAATCGGTCCTGCATTAGGTCGCTCCCCGTTGCAGGGAGCGATCCTTCCAACGTTTACAGCGCGCCGAACACCTTCTTCGCCAGGCTGGTGGCCGCGGCCGCCGGGTTCTTGCGAATGGTTTCTTCCTGTTGCGCGATCATCTTGAACAAGCCATCCAGCGCCTGCTCGGTCACGTAGTTTTCGACGTTGGCGCTTTTGGCGTCCACTGCGCCAAACGCCGCAGCCTTGCCGGCCAGGGCGTTGTACTGCTGGGCCACGCCGACCTTGTCGGTCGCCGCTTTCACGATGGGCAGGAACTTGGCGCGGATCTGCTCGCGGCTGCTTTTGTTCAGGTATTGGGTGGCCGAGTCCTGGCCGCCGCTGAGGATGCCCTTGGCGTCGGTCACGCTCATGTTTTTCACGGCATTTACCAGGATCGGCTGGGCCTGGGTCACGGCGGACTCCGCAGCTTTGTTCATACTGGCTTCCAACTGCGTGACCTGGTCACCCATGCCAAACATCTTCAGCTTGTCGGCCACTTTGCCCAACTTGCCCGGCAAACCGATCTTCACTTGCGGATTGTTGCTGAAACCTCCCGGTACACCCAATTGTTTCACGGCGATCTGTGCGCCTTGGGTCAGGGCGTCCTTGAGGCCGCCGCTGGCGTCGCCCTGGGACAGGCTGCTGAGGTCCAGGGCCATGGCGTTGGCGCCGAGCAGCAGGCCGGCACACAGGGCAGTAAAGCGAAGGGAGTTGCGGAGCATGGGCGCTTCCTTTTGATGGGGCGTGTGTTCTGGAGGCTATCAGTGGGCCGCGGCGTCAACGCGCAAGCGCAGGGGTTGCGGGTCCTGGCCGTTGAGCTGCACAGAGTGCCGTTCGGTGGTGATAAACATTAGCTTGCCATCCACTTCGATGCGAGCGCTGACCGAATAACTGTGGCCAGGCTTGACCTGTGCAGGGTCGTAGCTCAGGTGAAACGCCAGGGGCACCTGGCCTTTGACCGGGCCTTTCTGCTCCGCCAGCGTCACGGCTGGCGCGTCGGCCAGGGACACGTCTTGCAGGCTGACACTCAAGATGGCGGTGGGCGGCAGGGCGATGCGTTGCAGGTAGAACACTTCGCCATCGAGGCTGGCCTTGGGGGCGGGCGTCATGGATTGGCAGGCTCCGAGCAGGGCGGTGAGGCCGAGGAGGATGATCTTTTTCATGGTGTTGCTCCTTGTCAACGGCGCCGGAAACCGCCCGGCGCCTTATTCAATCTAGCGGCTTTCTTCAGGCGTGGGGGCGTCAGGTTCGAGCGGCGTTTGCGCCGCGCCATCGACGCGATGCAGTGCGACCTGGCGGATCGACAGGCGAATTTCCGCCGGCAACACGCGCTTGGCCGCGCCTTCGGCCAGTTCACCGAGCAGGTCGTGGTAGCTCAGCTTGCCGGCTTCATCGCGGCGCAGCACATCTTGCTCCAGCAACGTCTGAATAAAATGTCGGAAAAGGCTCTTGTCGAAGAACTCCGGTGCGTTGAGGCCATGCAGGATCGACAGGCGCTGGGCCATCACCGTGCACAGGTCCTCCAACTCCTCGGCGCTGATGCTGTTCTGGCCGCTGTTGAGCAGCAGCGAGATCGCCATGTAGAAGCGTTGCAGGGTCTGGGCGATGCTCTTGGACAATAGCGTCAGCAGCACGAAGTGCGTTGAACTCGGGGCCGGGCGCAGGTACACGTTGTTCTCGAAGCGCAGCAGGCCTTGCTCGACGAAGGCTTCCAGCCACTGGTCGACCACGCTGTCCAGCTCATCCAGCGACCAGCGGATAAACAGCTCCGATTGCAGGTACGGGTACAGCGCGTGGGTGTAGCGCAGGATCTGTTCGCGGCTCATCCGCGAGCTGCTCTGGAAAAAACTGGCGAGCAATGCCGGGAGGGCAAAGATGTGCAGCACGTTGTTGCGGTAGTAGGTCATCAGGACAGCGTTCTGCTCGCCCAGGTACACAATCTTACCGAGGGCGTCGCTCTGTTCCGACAGCAGATCCATGTCCTTGACGTGCTTGATCAGCGCCAGGCCATCGCCTTCGGGCAACGTGGTGTGGGGCGAGTAGGGCACGCGGCGCAGCAGCGCCAGGTACAGGTCCAACTGGCGTGCCATGGCTTGTTCATCCAGGGCCAGGCGTGTGGTTGAGAGCAACGCCAGGGCCACCAGGTTGACCGGGTTGACCGCAGCGGCTTCGTTGAGGTGGCGGGCCACCCGCTCGCCGAGGCGGTTGGTGGTTTCGTTGAGCCATGCCGGTTTGTAGTTCGGGCCCAGCTCCTGGGCGCGCCAGTCCGGTTGCTCGGCGTCGAGGAACTCCGCCAGTTTGATCGGCTCGCCGAAGTTGACCGCGACTTGGCCAAAGCGCTGCTTGAGCGCGCCGACCACTTTGAAAATATCGAAGATCGACTCTTTCTTCTTGCTCGCGCCGCGCAACTCACCGAGATAGGTCCGGCCTTCGAGCACGCGCTCATAGCCGATGTACACCGGCACGAAGACGATGGGCATGCGCGAAGAGCGCAGGAAACTGCGCAGGGTGATTGCCAGCATGCCGGTCTTTGGCTGCAGCATGCGCCCGGTACGCGAGCGGCCGCCTTCGACGAAGTACTCCACCGGGAAGCCTTTGGTGAACAGGGTATGCAGGTATTCGTTGAACACCGAGGTGTACAGCGGGTTGCCCTTGAAGGTGCGGCGCATGAAAAACGCACCGCCACGGCGCAGCAGGCTGCCGATCACCGGCATGTTCAGGTTGATCCCGGCGGCGATGTGCGGCGGGGTCAGGCCATTCTTGAACAGCAGGTAGGAGAGCAGCAGGTAGTCGATATGGCTGCGGTGGCACGGTACGTAGATCACCTCGTAGCCCTGGGCAACCTTTTGCACGCCCTCGATGTTGTTGACCTTGATGCCGTCGTAGATCTTGTTCCAGAACCAGCTCAGCACCACTTCGAGGAAGCGGATCGCGGTGTAGGTGTAGTCCGACGCGATCTCGTTGCCGTAGCGTAGGGCCAGGGCCTTGGCTTTTTCCGGGGCGATTTTTTCGCGTTCGGCCTCGTCCGCAATGGCTTGGCGCACCAGCGGCATGTTGACCAGGCCTTTGACCAGGTTGCGTCGGTGGGACAGGTCGGGGCCGATCACGGCGGTCTTCAGGTTGCGAAAGTGCACCCGCAGGATCCGTTGGGCCATGCGGACGGTGCGTTCGTGGCCTTTATTGTGCTCGATCAACTCACGCAGGTTGATAGGCGCGGAGAATTGCACACGGGTCTTGCGACCGAGGATCAGGATGCTCAGCAACCGGCGCAGGCGGCCGGTGACCGCCCAGCTGTCGGCGAACAGCAGTTTCCACGGGCTGGACTCGCTTTCCGGCGACTGGCCCCAGAACACGCTGACCGGAATGATTTGTGCATTCTCTTCGGCGTGCTCGCTGAGGGTGTTGACCAGTCGGGTCAGGGTCGGCGGCGCGCCGCGCTTGTCCTGGCGGCCGAGCCAGTCCGGCTCGGGCGTGAGGTAAAAGAACGCCGCCGGCTCCATCAACGGGCCGACCGATACCGGCAGCACCGGGCGCGGCAGGCCGGCCTTGGTGCACTCGGCATCGACCACGGCCAATTCAGTGAGGGAGGGCGATTGCAGGACGTAGAACACCGGCCGACTGCGGTCGAGGTTAAGGGTAAGGGACGACTGGTTGATCGTCTCCGAGCGAACCCAGAGGTACAACAGTCGGCGCAAGGTGCCAAACACCAGACGGCGGAACGGGGAGCGGGTCATAGGCGTGCTGCTTCAAGTGGGAAAAACCGAGCAGGTGCTCGGGCGGGTAGTGTGCCGTATTCGCCGAAAATCGGCAAAAAAGCCGCGAAGTAAACTTGAGTTGATGGTTTTTGAACCTGTCTTATACTCGGCAGTTCAATGCGACCGACTCAACAATAAAAAACATATGGGAGGAAGACAGATGGCAACGCGCGAAACCGGCAATGTGAAGTGGTTCAACGATGCAAAGGGTTACGGGTTTATTCAGCGGGATGATGGCAAGGATGTGTTTGTGCACTACCGCGCCATTCGCGGTGAAGGTCATCGATCGTTGGCCGAGGGCCAGCAGGTGGAATACGCCGTAGTGACCGGCGAGAAGGGCTTGCAGGCGGAGGATGTGGTGGGCCTGTAACCTGATTTTTGTTACACCGCTGAACCCATGTGGGAGCGGGCTTGCTCGCGAAAGCGGTGTGTCAGTCACAAGAGATGTTGACTGATCCACCGCTTTCGCGAGCAAGCCCGCTCCCACATTTGATTGGGTTCACAATTCGGCTTTCTATGCAGTTTTCCAGGTGATCTGTTCTTCACCGTCCGCGCTGATACGAATCCAGGTGTCGGCGCTTTCTTCGCCTTCTTCCTCAACCCACGTACCCGGTGCGCAACGCACTTCGACGTTCAGCGCAGCAAATGCAGCGCGGGCGCAGGCGATGTCGTCGTCCCACGGGGTCTGGTCGCTTTCCAGGTACAGGCTGTTCCATTTGCCTACAGCCTTCGGCAGCCAGGTGACAGGCACGTTACCGGCCTTGCACTTGTAGGTCTGGCCTTTCTGGACCCACTCGGTGCACGGGCCCAGGGCGGCGCCCAGCCAGGCGGCGATAGCCTTGTAGTCGACGTCGGCGTCCTTCAGGTAAATCTCGATATCGGGTTGGCGCATGGATGTTCCTCGTTGCGGGATTTAAAAAATCCATTCGCGGAAAAGTCGGTTATTGAAGCACGAAATAGTCGTAGCGCATCGACACGGTGACGATCAGCGGCTCGGCGGCCTCGATCACGTCGCTGCGGCGTTCGGCACTGGCGCGCCAGCCATGGGGTGTCATGGCCAGCAGGTTGGCGCGGTCCTGGGGTTGCGCCAGGCTCAGCGTGAACTCGAGGATTTCGCTGTGCGCCAGGCTCATGCCTTCCGGCACCAGGGCCAGGTGTTTGTCGTCGGTGTACTCACGCACTTCGTCGTAAAGACGCTCGCGCAGTTCCATCAGGTGACCGCTGGTCGGGCCGACTTTCATCAAGCCGCCGCCGGGGCTCAGCAGGCGCTTGGCCTCTTCCCAGTCCAGCGGGCTGAATACGCTGGCGAGGAATTGGCAACTGCCTGACGCCAAGGGCACGCGGGCCATGCTGGCGATCAACCAGGTCAGCGCCGGGTTGCGTTTGCACGCACGCTTGACCGCTTCCTTGGAGATGTCCAGCGCATAGCCGTCGGCGCGGGGCAGGGCGTCGGCGATTTGCGCGGTGTAGTAACCCTCGCCGCAGCCGATGTCCACCCAGCGCGCCGGGGCGAGCTCAGCGGCCAGTTCGGCCAGGCGCCTGGCGACCGGCGCGTAATGGCCGGCGTTGAGGAAGTCGCGGCGCGCCTCGACCATGGCGAGGTTATCGCCCGGGTCGCGGCTGTTTTTGTGCTGCACCGGCAACAGGTTCAGGTAACCCTGGCGTGCGCGGTCGAAACGGTGCCCGGCGGGGCATGCGACGCCATTGTCGACCGCGTTGAGCGGCGCACTGCAAATGGGGCAGGCCAGCATCAGGCGAGCAACTTGATCAGGGTCTGGTAGTAGATTTCGGTCAGCACGTCGAGGTCGCTGGCCAGAATGCGCTCGTTGACCTGGTGGATCGTCGCGTTGACCGGGCCCAGTTCGACCACCTGGGTACCGAGGGTGGCGATGAAACGCCCATCGGAGGTGCCACCGCTGGTGGACGCCTGGGTCTCACGCCCGGTGATCGCCTTGATGCTCGCGGATACCGCATCCAGCAGCGCGCCCGGCTCGGTGAGGAACGGCAGGCCCGACAGCGCCCACTCCACGTGCCAGTCCAGGCCATGCTTGTCGAGAATCTGCGCGACACGCTGCTGCAGACCTTCGACGGTGGATTCGGTGGAGAAGCGGAAGTTGAACACCGCCGTCAGGTCGCCCGGGATCACGTTGGTCGCGCCGGTGCCGGAATTCAGGTTGGAAATCTGGAAGCTGGTCGGCGGGAAGAAGGTGTTGCCGTCGTCCCAATGCTCGGCGGCCAGTTCAGCCAGGGCCGGAGCGGCCAGGTGGATCGGGTTCTTCGCCAGGTGCGGGTAGGCCACGTGGCCTTGTACGCCGCGCACGGTCAGGGTGGCGCCGAGGGAGCCGCGACGGCCGTTCTTGACCACGTCACCCACCAGCGTGGTGCTCGACGGTTCGCCGACGATGCACCAGTCCAGGCGTTCCTTGCGTGCGGCCAGGCGTTCGATCACGGCCTTGGTGCCGTGGTGCGCCGGGCCTTCTTCATCGCTGGTGATCAGGAAGGCGACCGAGCCCTTGTGGTCCGGGTAGTCGGCGACAAAACGCTCGGACGCGACGAGCATCGCGGCCAGGCTGCCTTTCATGTCCGCCGCGCCACGGCCGCAGAGCATGCCGTTGTCATCGATCAGCGCGTCGAACGGGTCGTTCTGCCAGGCCTGCACCGGGCCGGTCGGCACCACGTCGGTGTGACCGGCAAAGCACAGCACCGGGCCATCGTGCTTGCCATGGGTGGCCCAGAAGTTGTCCACGTCTTCAATACGCATCGGCTCAAGCGCAAAACCGGCGTCGCCCAGGCGCTGCATCATCAGCTTCTGGCAATCGGCGTCGATCGGCGTCACAGAGGGGCGACGGATCAGGTCGATGGCAAGTTGAAGGGTCGGCGAAAGGTCGGCATGGGCCGTCATGGGAAAACTCCGGGAAGCGTGTTGTGGGCGCAGGACGAATGTGGAATACAGAGCTCGGGGCGACGCAGAGCCAATGTGGGAGCTGGCTTGCCTGCGATAGTATCGCCGCGGTGTGCCAGCCAGACCGCGGCGTCTGCATCGCAGGCAAGCCAGCTCCCACACAGAGCAAAGGCAGGGCCAAGACTCATAAAATGGCCGTTATCTTATAGCAAAACGGCGGCCAGAGGCCGCCGTTTAGTGCATTGCGCAAGTTTTTACGCAGCTGGCGCGGGCTCCACGGCTGCCGAAGGTTTCGGCAACGACGACAGGAACGCCATGATCAGCGCCGCCACGTACGGCAGCGACTGTACCAGCAGCATCACCACCCAGAAGCGCATGTCATTGCTCGGTAGGCCTTGCACCAGATAGATCCCCAGTGCGGCACCCCACAACAGCAGCATGATGAACATTTCTTCGCGGGCTTCGGAAATCGCTACCCAGAAGCCGTGGTTATCCGCGTTTTTCGGTGTACGAAAGAACGGAATACTGCTGGTGAAGAAGCCATACAGCACCGCCTTGGCGATGGTGTGGGACAACGCCAGGCCGGCCAATGCTGCGCAGAACGCGTCCTTGAGGTTCACGCCTACGGCACGGCGGTACAGGAAGATGATCTTGCCCACCTTGAACACGAACAGCGCCAACGGCGGAATCGCGAAAATCAGCAGCGGCGGGTCGACCCGCGTCGGCACGATGATCATCGCCGCCGACCACAACAGCGCGCCGACGGTGAAGAAGATGTTCATGCCGTCCGCCACCCACGGCAACCAGCCCGCGAGGAAGTGGTAACGCTGGCCACGGGTCAGCTCGGTGCCCTTGCCGCGCAAGAGGCTTGCGGTGTGGCGCTTGATGATCTGGATTGCACCGTAGGCCCAGCGGAAACGCTGTTTCTTGAAGTCGATAAAGGTATCCGGCATCAAGCCCTTGCCGTAGCTGTCGTGGTAATACGCTGCCGACAGGCCTTTCTCGAACACCCGTAGGCCGAGTTCGGCGTCTTCACAAATGCACCAGTCGGCCCAGCCGAGTTCTTCGAGCACCGAGCGACGGGTCATGGTCATGGTGCCGTGCTGGATGATCGCGTCACGGTCGTTGCGGGTGACCATGCCGATATGGAAGAAGCCCTTGTATTCCGCGTAGCAGAGCTTCTTGAAGGTGCTTTCGTTCTGGTCGCGGTAATCCTGCGGCGACTGCACCACCGCGATTTTCGGGTCGGCGAAGTGCGGCACCATGTGCTTGAGCCAGTTCGGCGATACGCAGTAATCGGAGTCGATCACCGCGATCACTTCGGCATCCTTGGCGGTGTGCGGGATCAAGTAGTTCAACGCGCCACCCTTGAAACCGGCCAGGGGCGCGACGTGGAAGAACTTGAAGCGCGGGCCGAGGGTTTCGCAGTAGTCGCGCACCGGCTCCCAGACGGCCGGGTCCTTGGTGTTGTTGTCGATGATCAGGACTTCGTAGTCCGGGTAATCGAGGGCGGCCAGGGCGTCGAGGGTCTGTTTGACCATCTCCGGCGGCTCGTTGTAGCAGGGCACGTGGATCGACACTTTCGGGCGGTAGTCCGAATCCCCTTCAACCGGCAGGAATTCACGCCGGCGCTTGTGGGTCCACACCGCTTCCGCCAGTTCGTGGGCCTCGGTCAGCAACACGATAAACACGCCCAGCGCGCCAAGGGCCAGGAGAATGCCAACGGTGACACTGAACCAGGTGCTGTATTGCTGGCTGTAGTCGTAACCGATCCACACCAGCACCGAACCGCACAGGAACGCGATAAAGGTCAGGAAGGTCCGACCCCGCTGGCGCAGCGCCGAGCCGTCGATCATCAGCAGGGTCAGGGATAGCAGCGCGAGCACCACCGAACCGATGGCGAGTACGCGCCACTGAGGGATCGCGACGACCGGGCCTTCAAAGTTGAATTTCTGCTGGCGTGCGCCGTTGAATACGCCCCAGTAAGCACCGGCCGAGCCTTCGTCGCTGACTTTCCACGGCTGATCGAAGGCCTCGATCACGAAGTAGTTGTAGCCCTGGCGGTTCAGCTTATTCACCAGCGTACGCAGGTAAATCGCCTGGTCGGCCGGCGACGTTTCGTTGCCACCGCGCATGCGCCCGTTACTCGGCCAGCCAACTTCCGACAGCAGCAGCGGCTTTTTCGGGAACAGCTTCTTCAGATCCTTGGCACGGTCGAGTACGTACTGGCCGGCCTTGTCCATCGGAATGTATTCCCAGAATGGCAGGATGTGCGCGGCGATCAGGTCGACGTGCTTGGCCAGTTGCGGGTTCTTTTCCCAGATGTCCCATTGCTCGGATGTGGTGACCGGCACTTTGACGGCGGCGCGCACCCGATCCAGCAGCACGATCAGCGCTTCTGGAGTGATGTCCTTGCGGAACACGGCTTCGTTACCCACCACGACCCGCACCACGCTGCGCGAGCTGTTGGCGATTTCGATGGCGCGCTGGATTTCCCGTTCGTTGCGTTCAAGGTCGGGGCTGATCCAGATCCCCAGGGTCACCCGCAGGCCGAACTCTTCGGCCAGTTTGGGGATGTCACCCAGGGTGCCGTCCACCGAGTAGGTACGGATGTTGTCCGTCAGCTTGCTCATGATCTCAAGGTCACGACGCATCTCGTCGTCGCTTGGGAACTGGTTTTTCTGTGGGTACTGGCCTTGCTGGAACGGCGAGTAGGAAAAACCGGAGATCTGTTCAGGCCAGTTGGGAGCGGTGACCGGGCGGTTGATCAGCGCCCAGAAGCCGGTGAACAGCGCGGCAATTGCCAGCACGATCACCAGATTGAGTCCAAATTTACGCGATGCCATGGTTATGTCGGGTTCCAAAAGGTGTGGAACGAAAAGAGGTATCGGCCTGCGCCGAACGGCGCGCATCCTACACCGGCCTTTCCCTGAGCGTATAGCAGACAGAGAAAAGCCGGACGTTAGTCAGCGAAAGGCCATCTAAGTTCTTAACTTGTAACTTGTAGCTTAAAACTTGCCGCTCTGTAGCCCATAATGCGCGCCGGTTTTTGGGGTAATGGTCATGAGTACAGAAGATCCACGGTTTGCAGGCGTCGCCCGCTTGTATGGCATTGAAGGCCTGGAACGCTTGAAAGCGGCCCATGTGGCGATCGTCGGCGTCGGCGGCGTGGGCTCCTGGGCGGCGGAAGCCATGGCCCGTTGCGGTGTGGGCGAAATTTCGCTGTTTGACCTGGATGACGTGTGCGTCAGCAACAGCAACCGCCAGTTGCATGCGCTGGACAGCACCGTAGGCAAACCCAAAGTCGAGGTGATGGCCGATCGCTTGCGCGGCATCAATCCGGATTGCGTGGTGCATGCGGTGGCGGACTTCGTCACCCGCGACACCATGGCCGAATACATCACGCCGAACATCGACTGCGTGATCGACTGCATCGATGCCGTGAATGCCAAGGCGGCGCTGATCGCCTGGTGCAAGCGCCGCAAGATCCAGATCATCACCACTGGCGGCGCTGGCGGGCAGATCGACCCGACGCTGATCCAGGTGTGTGACCTGAACCGCACGTTCAACGACCCGCTGGCGTCGAAAGTGCGCTCGACCTTGCGTCGGGACTACGGTTTCTCGCGCACCGTGACCCGCCACTACAGCGTGCCGTGTGTGTTTTCTACCGAGCAACTGCGCTATCCCAAGCCGGATGGCAGCATCTGTTTGCAGAAGAGTTTTGTCGGCGATGGGGTGAAGCTGGACTGTGCCGGTGGGTTTGGTGCGGTGATGATGGTGACCGCGACCTTCGGCATGGTGGCCGCGACCAAGGCAGTGGACAAGATCGTGGCCGGGGTGCGTAGGCCTTCAGAGCGTGTTAAACCCGCCTAGGTTCCAGAACCTTGCACAATTCAAAATGTGGGAGCGGGCTTGCTCGCGAAAGCAGTGTGTCAGTCAATACATCATTGCCTGAACCAGCGCATTCGCGAGCAAGCCCGCTCCCACAGTTAGCCTTGTGTACGGCTTAGTTCTCGCATGCGCTGCAGCACTGCATTCAAGCCATTGCTGCGCGACGATGATAATTGGCGGGAAAGTCCTAATTGATTGAACCAGTCGTGCAGATCGACGGCGTGCAGTTCAACGGCCGACAACCCATTCACCCGCGCCAGCAGCAACGCCACCAGTCCCCGAATCATCCGTGCATCACTGGCGGCAGCAAACTGCCAATGCCCGTCTTGCAAGCGCCCCACCAACCACACCAGGCTTTCACAGCCCTGCACCAGGTTGGCGTCGACTTTATCTTCGGCAGGCAGGGCGGGCAAACGCTCGCCCCATTGCATCAGCATGCGTGCGCGCTGTTCCCAGCTGCCTACCGCCTGGAAGGCCTCCAGTGCAGCGACTGCCTCCACCGGCAGGCTCATCGCAGCATATCCAGCGCCTGATCCAGTGCTTCAAAAAAGCGCTCCAGATCGTCGGAATCGTTATACAGCGCCAGCGATACACGGATCGCCCCCGACAAGTGCATTGCCTTGAGCAACGGCATGGCGCAATGGTGCCCGGCGCGCACAGCGATGCCTTGTTCGGTCAACAGATGCGCGAGGTCGGCGTTATGCACGCCTTCGACCACAAAGCTGACCAACGCCACCTGCGGCGAGCCCAGCACGCGCACGCCATTGCGCGCTTTCAAACCGCGCAGCAGATACTCGTGCAACGCCGCTTCATGGGCGACCACCGCCGGTTGATCCAGCGAACTCAGGTAATCCAGGCTGGCGCCCAGGCCGATCACGCCGGCGATCGGCGGTGTACCGGCTTCAAAACCCAGTGGCGCCGGGCGGAAGCTCGCGCTGTGATAGTCGGCCTGTTGCACCATCTCGCCGCCAAACTGCCAGTGGCGCAAGTGATGCAGCGCTTCATTGCGGCCAAACAACACGCCGACGCCGTCCGGGCCGTAGAGCTTGTGGCTGGAAAAGACATAGAAGTCGCAGCCCAGGGCCTGTACGTCATGACGGCCATGGACGATACCTTGGGCGCCGTCGACGACGGTCAACGCGCCGTGTGGCTGTGCCAGTGCCAACAAGGCCTGAAGCGGCTGCCAGGCGCCGAGCACGTTGGATAACTGGCTCAACGCCAGCAGGCGCGTGCGCGGGCCGATCAATTCGGCGGCGGCGGCGAGGTCGATCACGCCGTCATCGCCCAGTGGCAATACCACCAGCGTCAGCGCGCGGCGTTTGGCCAGTTGCTGCCAGGGCAACAGGTTGGCGTGGTGTTCCAGGGCGCTGATGACAATCTCATCGCCCGCATTGAATAGATGCTCCAGGCCATAGGCCAAGAGGTTCAGCGCAGAGGTTGCGCCGTGGGTGAAGACGATCTGCCCGCTGTCGCCTGCGTTCAGCCACTGCGCGACCTTGCTGCGGCTGTCTTCGAATGCCTGGGTCGCATGGGCCCCCGGCAGGTGCTGGGCACGGTGCACATTGGCTGCGCCATTGGCGTAGTAATGGCTGATGGCGTCCAGCAAGGCCTGGGGTTTTTGCGTGGTTGCGGCGTTGTCCAGGTAGGTCTGGTCTTGCCGTTGCAGGGTGGCGATGGCCGGGAAATCGGCGCGCCAGGGAGAGGGCACTAGCATGGTGTTCAAGACTCGTATAAGCGAGCCCCAGGGTCGGGGCCCGCTAGTGGCATCGAGTGGCTGCTTAGTTGTGAGCGTGCAGCGCTTCGTTCAGTTCGATGGCCGATTTGTGGGTTTTGCACTCCACGGCACCGGTCTCGGAGTTGCGGCGGAACAGCAGGTCCGGCTGGCCGGCCAGATCACGCGCCTTGACCACCTTGACCAGTTGGTTCTGCTCGTCCAGCAGCGCAACCTTGGTCCCGGCGGTGACGTACAGGCCCGATTCCACGGTGTTGCGGTCGCCCAACGGGATACCGATACCGGCGTTCGCGCCGATCAGGCAGCCTTCGCCCACCTTGATCACGATGTTGCCGCCGCCCGACAGGGTACCCATGGTGGAGCAACCGCCGCCCAGGTCGGAACCCTTGCCGACAAACACGCCAGCCGACACACGGCCTTCGATCATGCCCGGGCCTTCGGTGCCGGCGTTGAAGTTGACGAAGCCTTCGTGCATCACGGTGGTGCCTTCGCCCACGTAGGCGCCGAGGCGGATCCGCGCGGCGTCAGCGATACGCACGCCGGTCGGGACCACGTAGTCGGTCATTTTCGGGAACTTGTCCACCGAGAACACTTCCAGCAGCTCGCCACGCAGGCGGGCTTCCAGCTGGCGCTCTGGCAGTTCGCCGAGATCGATCGCGCCCTGGCTGGTCCACGCCACGTTCGGCAGCTGCGGGAACACACCGGCCAGGCTCAGGCCGTGGGGCTTGACCAGGCGATGGGACAGCAGGTGCAGCTTGAGGTAGGCCTCAGGCGTGGAGGTCAGCGCGGCATCTTCGGCCAGCAGGGTGGCGACCAGCGGGGTGTGGCTTTCAGCCAGGCGATTGAGCAGTGCAGCCTGGGTGGCGTCGACGTTCTTGAGTGCATCGGCCAGTTGCAGCGCCTGGCTGATGGTGAAGGTGATCGCCTGGTTGCCTTCGGTGTAGCCGAGGATCGGCGCGATGGCGGCGACAATCTCTGCCGACGGGTTGAGCAGCGGTTGTGCGTAAAACACTTCCAGCCAAGCACCTTGGCGGTTCTGAGTGCCGACGCCGAAGCCCAGGCTGAACAGGGAATTGGACATGCTGTTACCTCTACAAAAATGGAAAGGGCTGGCCTACTTGAGGGCCGCCGAATAGCTATCTGGCTTGAAGCCAATCAGGGTTCTGTCACCGAGATCGAGCACCGGGCGCTTGATCATCGAGGGTTGTGCGAGCATCAATTCAATGGCTTTCGACTGATCGAGATCGGCTTTGCGTTCGTCTTCGAGTTTGCGAAAGGTGGTGCCCGCACGGTTCAAAACCACCTGCCAACCGTGCTCATTGCACCATTGGGTCAAGTGTTCACGGTCGATACCGGCCGTTTTGTAGTCGTGGAACTCGTAGCTCACCCCATGCTCATCGAGCCAGGTGCGCGCCTTTTTCATGGTGTCGCAGGCTTTGATGCCGAAAAGGTGCAAGGTTTTGCTTGAAACGGTCAAGGAATTGCCCCCCTTTGGACCAATGAAAACGCAAGGTCACGGATTATGCCACGACCGGCGGCCTGTGGTGCCGCTCGTCATGCCTGCGTGCGACTTATGTGCAAATGCCGGGCGGCAGCCGAGGCAGGTAACATAGCTGGCTAATATGGCACTTCAAGGGCGCGGCATTGCCTTATGTGTTTCATAGCAAGTCGATTGTCCGGGAACCCCGCGTTATGCAAACCGCCTATACCGTTCTAATCATGCTGATGCTGGTCAGCGTTTCGCGTCTGGTCGGGCGTGTCATTCCTTTGCCGTTGCCCTTGGTGCAGATCGGCGCAGGCGCCTTGCTGGCCTGGCCGACGCTGGGGTTGCATGTGGCGCTTGACCCGGAGTTGTTCCTGTTTCTGTTCCTGCCGCCGCTGTTGTTTTCCGATGGCTGGCGCATGCCCAAGCGTGAGTTGTGGCGGTTGCGCGGGCCGATCCTGACGTTGGCGGTGGGGCTGGTGCTGTTTACCGTGGTCGGTGCCGGTTACTTCATTCATTGGCTTTTGCCTACAATCCCACTGCCTGTGGCCTTCGCCCTGGCGGCAGTGCTGTCGCCGACGGATGCCGTGGCAGTGTCGGCCATTTCCCAGAATCGTTTGCCCACGCCGTTGATGCATATGCTTCAGGGTGAGGCCTTGATGAATGATGCTTCGGGCCTGGTGACGTTCAAGTTCGCCCTGGCTGCGGCGTTGACCGGAGTGTTTTCCCTGGCGGATGCCGGCCTCACGTTTGTGTTGGTGGCCGCCGGCGGCTTGGCCGTTGGCGTGGCGTTGAGCTGGCTGGTCGGTCGCTTGCGTGCGTGGATGATCGCGCGGGGTTGGGACGACCCGGCGACTCACGTGGTGTTCATGTTGCTGCTGCCCTTCGCCGCGTATGTGCTGGCTGAGCGTTTGGGTGCATCGGGGATTCTCTCGGCGGTGGCAGCGGGCATGATGCAAAGCTGGCTCGACCTGTTGCCGCGCCAGACCAGTACGCGCTTGCTCAATCGCAGCGTCTGGTCGCTGTTGGAGTTTGCTTTCAACGGCTTGATCTTCCTGCTGCTGGGCTTGCAACTGCCGGACATCATCAAGGCGGTGGTCAGTCATGAGCCGACGCTGTGGCCGACGTTGTTGTATCGCTGCCTGGACGTGATCGCGATCTTCCTGGTGTTGCTGGTGCTGCGATTTATCTGGGTGCAGAGCATCTGGCGGCTGTCGGGTTTGTTGCGCAGGCTGCGTGGGAAAAGTGAGCTGACCCTGGTGCCGACCGCGCGCTCATGCTGGCTTCTGACGGTCGGCGGTGTGCGGGGGGCGGTGACCCTGGCGGGTGTGATGTCGGTGCCGTTGCTGCTGGCGCCTGGCCAGGCCTTCCCTGAACGCGACTTGCTGATCTTTATCGCCGCTGGCGTGATCCTGCTGTCGCTGGTCGCCGCCTGCATCGCCTTGCCGCTGTTGTTGCGCGGCATCGAAAAGAGCCCCGATGAAAAGCGCCACAACGAGGTTCGCGAGGCCTGGAAGAAAACCGCCGTGGCTGCGATCCATGCCTTGGAAGCCGAAGAGCCTGTGGAAAGCGACAATCAGGACGCCGCCCAGGCCGCGCTTGCTGCTGAGTTGAAGGCACGCCTGATGTCGGAGTATCGCCACCAGTTGGACGTGTTCAACGATTCGGCCGAAGCCCAGGCGCTGGCGCAGCAAATGGACCTGCTGGAGCGCAAATTGCGCCTCAAGGCCCTGCGTGCGCAGCGCTTGGAGTTGTACAGCTTGAGCCGTCATCACCAGATTGGCGATGACGTGTTGAGGGAGGTGTTGGCGGAGTTGGATATGAGTGAGGCGAATCTGGGGGCGTTGAAATAGGGCGCCAGTGCGGCGCTATCGGTTTTTGGATTCGGAACCCTGTCATGGCGGTAATTGAAGGAAGAGTTCAGGCGAGGTTGTGGCTGAATGAATTTTGCGCAGTAGGAAATGTACCTATACCCGCACTGCATTGCGCAGTGCGGGCGTGTTTCATTACTGACGACCTTGAATAAACCCGCGAATCCGCTCCGCCGCTTCCACACACTCGGCCAACGGCGCAACCAGCGCCAGGCGCACACGCCCGGCGCCTGGGTTGAAACCGTCCACTTCCCGCGACAGGTATGAGCCCGGCACCACGGTCACGTGCTCTTGCACGAACAGGTCACGGCAGAACGCCGCATCATCGCCCTTCACATTCGGCCACAGGTAGAAACCACCGTCCGGGCTTTGCACGTCCAGCACTGGCTTGAGGATGGCCAGCACGGCGTCGAACTTCTCGCGGTACAGGTCACGGTTGGCCTGTACGTGGGCTTCGTCCTGCCAGGCGGCAATGCTGGCCAACTGGGTTTGCACCGGCATCGCGCAGCCGTGGTAGGTGCGGTACAGGAGGAAGGCCTTGAGGATGTCGGCGTCGCCGGCCACGAAGCCGGAGCGCAGGCCGGGCAGGTTGGAGCGCTTGGACAGGCTGTGGAATACCACGCAGCGCTTGAAGTCCTGGCGGCCCAGTTCGACGCAGGCGCTCAACAGGCCCGGCGGCGGGGTCTGTTCGTCGAAGTACAGCTCGCTGTAGCACTCGTCGGCGGCGATCACGAAGTCGTATTCGTCGGCCAGGGCGATGAGCTTTTTCAGGGTGTCGACCGGGATCAGCGCACCGGTCGGGTTGCCGGGGGAGCACAGGAACAGGATCTGGCAGCGTTTCCAGATGTCCGGGGTCACGGCGTCGAAGTCCGGGTTGAAGCCGTTGGCATCCAGGCATGGCAGGTAATGCGGCTTGGCCCCGGCCAGGAACGCAGCGCCTTCGTAGATCTGGTAGAACGGGTTCGGGCTGACCACCAGCGCGTCGTCGCCACGGTTGACCACGGTCTGGGTGAAGGCGAACAGCGCTTCACGGGTGCCGTTGACCGGCAGGATATTGCGTGCCGGGTCAAGCCAGCCCTTGGGCACGTCGAAGCGGCGTTCGCACCAGGCGCCGATGGCCTCGCGCAGGGCCGGGATGCCCAGGGTGGTTGGGTAGACGGCCATCTGATCGAGGTTGTCGGCCAGGGCCTTGGCCACGAATTCCGGGGACTTGTGCTTGGGTTCGCCGATGGACAGCGCAATCGGGCGCTTGTCCGGGTTCGGCGTGACGCTGCCGAGCAGGGCGCGCAGTTTCTCGAACGGGTAGGGTTGCAACTGGTTCAGGGCGTTGTTCATGTAAGCCTCTATCACGGTGAGCACCGAATCTGTGGGAGCTGGCTTGCCTGCGATCGCATCGCCGCCAGTCATCTGTTGCACCGCGGCGCCCGCATCGCAGGCAACCCAGCTCCCACAGGGATCGTGTTCACAAAGTTAACAATTCAAATGGTCAGGCGCGTCAGTTCGACGCCGGGCTCCTGGGGCACGCTCAGTTGCTGGACGATGGCTTCCTGCAAGCGCAGGCACAGCTCAGGGTCGGACAGCGGCTGGTTGTCGGCGTCGGTGATGAAGAACACGTCTTCCACGCGCTCACCAAGGGTCGCAATCTTGGCGTTCTGCAGCGACAGGTCGAACTCCAGGAATATCCCGCCGATGCGTGCCAGCAGGCCTGGACGGTCCGGCGCGCTGAGTTCCAGCACCGTGACCGGGCGCTGGGCGTCGTTGGAAATGGTCACCTGGGGCGCAAACGCAAAGTGTTTGAGCTGGCGCGGCACCCGGCGCTGGATGATGGTCGGGTAGTCGTCCGGGTTGCGCAGGGCCTCGGTCAGGCCTTCGCGGATTTTTTTCACCCGTGCCGGGTTGTCGCCGATGGACTCGCCTTCGGTGTCGAGCACGATGTAGGTGTCGAGGGTGAACTGGCTGCTGGAGGTGATCACTCGCGCGTCATGGATGTTCAGGTTGAGCTGGTCCATGGCCGCCACGGTCACGGCAAAGAAGTCGTGCTGGTCCGGCGCGTAGATGAAGATCTGCGTACCGCCTTCGAATTCGCGTTGGGTGGTTTCCTTGATCAACACCAGCGGGCCGCCATCGGCCGGCTGCTGCAGGATCGCGTCACTGTGCCAGGCCACGTCGCCGGCGGTGTGGCGCAGGAAGTAATCGTCGCCCAGTTGCGACCACAGTTGCTCGACGTCGTCCGGGTCATTGCCGCCACGTACCAGGATGTCCAGCGCCGCGCTTTGGGTGCGGCGGATCTGTTCTTCGCGGTCGACCGGGTTTTCCAGGCCGCGGCGCAAGGCACGCTTGGTCTCGGTGTAGAGCTGGCGCAACAGGCTGGCGCGCCAGGAGTTCCACAGGGTCGGGTTGGTGGCGTTGATGTCGGAGACGGTCAGCACGTAGAGGTAGTCGAGGCGGGTTTCATCGCCGACGATGCCAGCGAAATCGTGGATCACCTGCGGGTCGGACAAGTCCTTGCGCTGGGCGGTGGTCGACATCACCAGGTGGTTTTGCACCAGCCAGACGATCAGGCGGCTGTCCCACAGCGGCAACTGGTGGCGCTGGCAGAACGCCTCGGCGTCGACGGCGCCGACTTCCGAGTGATCGCCATGCCGACCTTTGCCGATGTCATGGTACAGGCCGGCCAGGTAGATCAGTTCGGGCTTGGGCAGCTTGGCCATCAGCTTACTGGCCAACGGGAATTTCTCTGATACCTGGGTGTACTGCAACTTACGCAGGTGCTTGATCAGGTTCAGGGTGTGGGCGTCCACGGTGTAGATGTGGAACAGGTCGTGCTGCATCTGCCCGACGATAAAACCGAACTCCGGCAGGTAGCGCCCGAGGATGCCGTAACGGTTCATCCGGCGCAGGTTGCGGTGGATGCCGATCTTGCACTTGAACAGCTCGATAAACAGGCTGGTATTGCGGATGTCGTTGCGGAACTCGTCGTCGATCAGGTGACGGTTCTCCCGCAGCAGGCGGATGGTGTCGGCGCGCACGCCTTTGATTTCCGGCTGTTGGGCCATCAGCACGAAGATTTCCAGCATGGCGAACGGCGTGCGCCGGAACACGTTGTCGTTGCGGGCCTCGATATAGCCATCGTGCAGCTGGAAGCGCGCATTGATCGGCTGCGGCGGCGCTTCGTCCTCGGGAGCCAGGATCACCTCTTCGAAGTGCTGGATGATCAGGTCGCTGAGCTGGGCAATGCTCATGACTACCCGGTAGTACTGCTGCATGAAGCTTTCGATGCTGGTCTTCGCGTCCTCGCCCTCAAAGCCCAGCAGGGTGGCGATGGAGCGTTGATGGTCGAACAACAGGCGGTCTTCGGAGCGCCCGGCGAGCATGTGCAGGGCGTAGCGCACTTTCCACAGGAATTCCTGGGACGAGGCCAGCAGGGCGTTTTCGCTCTCTACCAGGAAGCCTTCGCCAGCCAGGGCGCGCAGGTTCAGGGTGCCGTACTGGCGACGGGCTACCCACAGAATCGTCTGGATGTCCCGCAGTCCGCCGGGCGAGCCTTTGACGTTGGGTTCCAGGTTGTATTCGGTGTCGTTGTACTTGTGGTGGCGGGCTTTCTGTTCGGCGCGCTTGGCGAGGAAAAAATCCTTGCTCGGCCACATGTGCGCCGTGCTGGTGACTTCGAGCATGCGTTGGCGCAAGCGCTCGGGGCCGGCGATGGTGCGGCTTTCCATCAGGTTGGTGATGACGGTGAGGTCGGCGCGGGCCTCTTCGGCGCATTCGTCGACGGAGCGCACGCTCTGGCCGACTTCCAGGCCGATGTCCCACAGCAGCGTCAGAAAGCGCTCGATGGAATCGCGAAAGATCTCATGGTCGGCGCTGTCCAGCAGGATCAGCAGGTCGATGTCGGAGTAGGGGTGCAGCTCCCCACGACCATAGCCGCCGACGGCCACCAGGGCGATGTCGGCGTCTTCGCTCCAGTTGAACTGCTCCCAGGCCTTTTGCAGGATGTTGTCGACGAACCAGGCGCGATCTTCGATCAGCCGGCGAATATCGCGACCGTTGCGAAAGCGCTCATCGAGCACCTCGCGGGCCTGGCGGATCGCCTTCTTGAAGGCGGCAATGGGGCTTGCCTTCAGGGCCAGTTCGGCCTGGAACTGGCCACGGTCGAAGAGTTCGGGATCCACCTGGGGCATCGATCGGCTTTCCTTTCTATCTATTCAGTCAGTCACAACACGCTGTGGGAAAACCTGAGCAACCCTGCTTATACCTAAACGGCAGCCGAAACGCGTGGGATCGTGTCGTCGGCGCGCAGGGTGAAGATCTCGTAGCCGGTTTCCGTGACCAGCAGGGTGTGTTCCCACTGGGCCGAGAGCTTGCGGTCCTTGGTAATGGCGGTCCAGCCGTCGCCCAGTACCTTGGTGTCGGCCTTGCCCTGGTTGATCATCGGCTCGATGGTGAAGGTCATGCCGGCCTTCAGTTCCATGCCGGTGCCGGCGCGGCCGTAGTGCAGGATCTGCGGTTCTTCGTGGAACACAGTGCCGATACCGTGGCCGCAGAATTCGCGGACCACCGAGAAGCCGTTCTTTTCCGCGTGCTTCTGGATCACTTCACCGATGTCGCCCAGGCGGCAGCCAGGCTTGACGATTTCGATGGCCTTGTACATGCATTCCTGGGTGACCTGGGACAGGCGCTCGGCCCAGACCGGCACGGTGCCGACGTGGAACATGCGGCTGGTGTCGCCGAAGTAGCGGTCCTTGATCACGGTGACGTCGATGTTCAGAGTGTCGCCGTCCTTCAACGGTTTGTCGCCCGGAATCCCATGGCAGACCACGTGGTTGACCGAGGTGCAGATCGACTTGGGGAAACCCTTGTAGTTCAGCGGCGCGGGGATGGCGCCCTGCACGTTGACTATATAGTCGTGGCAGATCTGGTTCAGGGTTTCGGTGGTGACGCCGGGCTTGACGTGTTCTGCAATCATTTCCAGCACGTCGGCAGCCAGTTTGCCGGCGATGCGCATGCCAGCAATGTCTTCGGCGGTTTTCAAACTAACGGTCATACAGGCTCTCTCTAGCGCGACGCGCTGAAATCAATACGGTTCACGGGCGTGCGACAAAAGGTTACAGAATTCGCACAAGCCCCAAAAAACGCGATTCTAACAGACGCTGGCGTCAAATCATGAGCCCCTGATGATCGCTTCTCTCTATAAGGTAGGGTGATGTTGGCTCTATTCAAGGGCTTGGGTAAATGCGCTGGGCGGCAAATGTGATTGCGGGTTTCGTTTTCGTCGATGCTGTGGTATAAAATGCGCCGCTTTCCGGGGATACCCCGCAAAGCTTAAATCCACACACGTGTCGACACGATGACCTGGGTGCCGGAGGCCTTGATGCCGCTGGTTGGTCATTGGGATACGTGGAGGCCAAACCCGACTTATTAAGGAACTATCATGTCCCAAGTCAACATGCGCGATATGCTGAAGGCCGGTGTGCACTTCGGTCACCAGACCCGTTACTGGAACCCGAAAATGGGTAAATACATTTTCGGCGCACGTAACAAGATCCACATCATCAACCTTGAAAAAACCCTGCCAATGTTCAACGAAGCTCTGACTTTCGTAGAGCGTCTGGCCCAGGGCAAAAACAAGATTCTGTTCGTCGGCACCAAGCGTTCCGCTGGCAAGATCGTTGCTGAAGAAGCAGCACGTTGCGGTTCGCCGTACGTCGATCACCGCTGGTTGGGCGGCATGCTGACCAACTTCAAAACCATCCGTGCTTCCATCAAGCGTCTGCGTGACCTTGAAGTGCAAGCCGAAGACGGTACTTTCGCCAAGCTGACCAAGAAAGAAGCGCTGATGCGCTCCCGTGACCTGGAAAAGCTCGATCGTTCCCTGGGTGGTATCAAGGACATGGGCGGTCTGCCTGACGCACTGTTCGTTATCGACGTTGATCACGAGCGCATCGCGATCACCGAAGCCAACAAGCTGGGCATCCCTGTTATCGGCGTAGTCGATACCAACAGCAGCCCGGAAGGCGTTGACTACATCATCCCAGGCAACGATGACGCAATCCGCGCTATCCAGCTGTACATGGGTTCGATGGCTGACGCTGTAATCCGTGGTCGCAACCACGTTGCTGGTGGTACCGAGCAGTTCGTTGAAGAAGCTCCGGTAGCCGCAGCTGAGTAATTGACGCCCTGGCGTTGACTCAGTAAGCAAAAAGGGGGCTTGGCCCCCTTTTTGCCACCTCGAAAACCATTTGTCGGCAGCGCAGCTACATCATCTGTAACGTGCAGCGGCCTACAAAGGTGGTTCGGGAAGAATTGATCCCCCGTTCGATCGGGTGGAATGGTTGAAAACCTATCCAAGAGGAATTTGAAAATGGCAGCAATTACTGCAGCGTTGGTTAAAGAACTGCGTGAGCGTACCGGCGAAGGCATGATGGATTGCAAGAAAGCCCTGGAAAAGGCTGACGGCGACATCGAAAAAGCCATTGATGACATGCGTGCTTCCGGCGCCATCAAGGCTGCCAAGAAAGCAGGCAACGTAGCTGCTGAAGGCGCGATCGCTCTGAAAGAAGACGGCAAATCCGCCGTTCTGCTGGAAGTGAACTCGCAGACCGACTTCCTGGCTCTGCAAGATGACTTCAAGGCATTCGTTGCTGCCAGCGTTGAAAAAGCATTCGCTGACAAGCTGACTACCGTTGAGCCTCTGATCGAAGCTCAAGAAGCTGCTCGCCTGGTACTGGTCGGCAAGGTTGGCGAAAACGTCAACATCCGTCGCCTGGTTCGCGTTGAAGGTGATGTTGTTGGTGGTTACCTGCACGGCAACAAGATCGGTGTTGCAGTTGTCCTGAAAGGCGGCAACGTCGAGCTGGCCAAAGACATCGCCATGCACGTAGCAGCCAGCAACCCTGAGTTCCTGCTGCCTTCGGAAGTTTCTGCCGAAGCGATCGAGCGTGAAAAAGCTGTGTTCCTGCAGCTGAACGAAGAAAAAATCAAAGGCAAGCCAGAAAACATTGTTGAGAACATGGTCAAAGGCCGTATCAGCAAGTTCCTGGCCGAAGCAAGCCTGGTTGAGCAGGCGTTCGTCAAGAACCCTGAAATCAAGGTTGGCGAACTGGCCAAGAAAGCCGGTGCAGAAATCGTTTCCTTCACTTACTTCAAAGTAGGCGAAGGCATCGAGAAGCCGGTCGACAACTTCGCTGAAGAAGTTGCTGCCCAGCTGGCTGCCGCCAAGCAATAAGACAGTTTTCAACTGTCGCCCGAAAGAGGCTGCCCGCTCACGCGCGCAGCCTCTTTTCAAATGGGAAGGCCAATTTTATTTGGATTCCCTTCGGAACTGGCTTACAAAGCCGTGTTCCGATGGCGCTGTGAGAGCGTCCAGCTAGAGTGAACGCAAGCCGTAAACGGCTCGCCAAGAATTTTTAAAATACGCCGCAGGAGAGATTCGCAATGGCTCAGCAGGGCAGTGGTTATCAGGCTCGCTATAAACGCATTCTACTCAAGCTCAGCGGCGAGGCCCTGATGGGCTCGGAAGAGTTCGGGATCGATCCCAAGGTGCTCGACCGCATGGCGCTGGAAGTCGGCCAATTGGTTGGCATCGGTGTGCAGGTCGGCCTGGTGATTGGTGGCGGTAACCTGTTCCGCGGCGCGGCACTGAGTGCGGCGGGTATGGATCGGGTCACTGGCGACCACATGGGCATGCTGGCTACTGTGATGAACGCCCTGGCCATGCGCGACGCCCTTGAGCGTGCCAATATCTCGGCTATCGTGATGTCGGCTATTTCCATGGTTGGCGTGACTGATCACTATGATCGCCGCAAAGCCATGCGCCACCTGAACTCCAAGGAAGTGGTGATCTTTGCCGCCGGCACGGGTAACCCGTTCTTCACCACCGATTCGGCGGCGTGCCTGCGCGCGATCGAAATCGACGCCGACGTCGTGCTGAAGGCGACCAAGGTCGATGGCGTATACACTGCAGATCCATTCAAAGACCCGCATGCCGAGAAGTTCGATCATCTGACCTACGATGAAGTGCTGGATCGCAAGCTGGGTGTGATGGACCTGACGGCTATTTGCCTGTGCCGCGACCACAAGATGCCGCTGCGCGTATTTAACATGAACAAGCCCGGCGCCCTGCTGAATATCGTACACGGCGGCGCTGAAGGGACTCTGATCGAGGAAGGCCAACAATGATCAACGAAATCAAGAAAGACGCCCAGGCGCGTATGCAAAAATCCCTGGAATCCCTGAGCCACGCATTCGGCCAGATTCGCACCGGCAAGGCGCACCCGAGCATCCTGGGTAGCGTGATGGTGCCTTACTACGGTTCCGATACACCGATCAGCAGCGTCGCCAACATTACCGTTAAAGACTCGCGCACCCTGCAGGTCGTAGCGTTTGAGCGCAACATGCTGGGTGCTGTCGACAAGGCCATCCAGAGCGCCGGCCTGAACCTCAACCCGACCAACCTGGGCGAGTTGCTGTTGATCTCCATGCCGGCCCTGACTGAAGAAACCCGTAAGGGCTTCACCAAGCAGGCTCGCAGCGCCGCTGAAGATGCACGTGTAGCGGTGCGTAACATCCGTCGCGATGCCCTGGGTGAGCTGAAGAAGCTGGTCAAGGACAAGGAAATCAGCGAAGACGAAGAGCGTCGTGCCGTCGCTGACATCGACAAGCTGACCAAAGATGCCGAGGCCCAGATCACCAAGGCCACGGAAGAAAAAGAAAAGGACCTGATGGCCGTATAAGGGGTCAGGACGCCTTCATGGAAAAGACCAAGCAGACTGTACCTTCTGTGGTGCCGCGTCACGTCGCGATCATCATGGATGGGAATAATCGCTGGGCGAAAAAACGCTTTATGCCGGGTGTTGCCGGGCATAAAGCGGGTGTCGATGCGGTGCGGGCTGTGATTGAGGTGTGTGCCGAGGCCAAGGTCGAGGTATTGACCCTCTTTGCCTTCTCCAGTGAAAACTGGCAGCGCCCGGCCGATGAAGTCAGTGCCCTGATGGACCTGTTCTTCAAGGCCCTGCGTCGCGAAGCCAAGCGCCTCAACGACAACAACATCAGCCTGCGAATCATTGGTGACCGCTCACGCTTCCATCCGGAGTTGCAGGCGGCCATGCGTGAGGCTGAAGCCATTACTGCCGGCTCTGGCCGGTTTGTGCTGCAGATCGCTGCCAATTACGGCGGCCAGTGGGACATCGCCCAGGCCGCGCAACGCTTGGCCCGTGAAGTACAGGCCGGTCACCTGCGCCCGGACGACATCACGCCCGAGCTGTTGCAAACCTGCCTGGTGACCGGCGACCTGCCGTTGCCGGACTTGTGCATCCGTACCGGTGGCGAGCACCGCATCAGCAATTTCCTTCTGTGGCAATTGGCCTACACCGAGCTGTACTTCTCCGACCTGTTCTGGCCGGACTTCAAACACGATGCCATGCGCAATGCGCTGGCCGATTTCGCTTCCCGTCAGCGTCGCTTTGGTAAAACGAGCGAGCAGATCGAAGCTGGAGCCCGGGTTTAAATGCTTAAACAACGAATCATCACAGCACTGATCCTGCTGCCGATTGCCTTGTGTGGGTTTTTCCTGCTCGACGGTTCCGGCTTTGCGCTGTTTATCGGCCTGGTCGTGACCCTGGGAGCCTGGGAATGGGCGCGCCTGGCGGGTTTCAATGCTCAACTGCCGCGCGTGGTGTACGCCGCTGTCGTGGCGCTGCTGCTGTTCCTGATGTACATCCTGCCGGACATCGCACCCTGGGTGCTGGGGGCGGCGGTGTTGTGGTGGGCACTGGCGACGTTCCTGGTGCTGACCTATCCGCGTACCAGCAGCCAGTGGTCCAGCGTTGCCTGCAAGCTGGTGATCGGTTTGCTGATCCTGCTGCCGGCCTGGCAGGGGTTGGTAGAGATCAAGCGTTATCCCATCGGTAACTGGCTGATTCTGGCGGTAATGGTATTGGTGTGGGGCGCCGATATTGGTGCCTACTTCTCCGGTCGGGCCTTCGGCAAGCGCAAGCTGGCGCCAGCGGTCAGTCCCGGCAAAAGCTGGGAGGGCGTGTATGGTGGCCTGGCATTGACGCTGGTCATCACGCTGGTAGTCGGCCTCGTGCGTGACTGGTCGGTGCAGGAGATTTTCCTGGGCCTGCTGGGTACGGCCATCGTCGTCTTTATCTCGGTGGTGGGTGATCTCACCGAAAGCATGTTCAAGCGTCAGGCCGGGATCAAGGACAGCAGCAACCTGCTGCCGGGTCACGGCGGTGTGCTGGATCGTATTGACAGCCTGACCGCCGCCATTCCGATCTTTGCTGTGCTGTTGTGGATGATCGCTTCGTGAGCCGCCTGCAACAGGTGACCGTGCTGGGCGCCACCGGCTCGGTCGGGCTGAGCACCCTGGATGTAATCGCTCGTCATCCTGATCGTTACCAGGTGTTTGCCCTGACCGGCTTCTCGCGTTTGGCAGAACTGCTGGCCCTGTGTGTGCGCCATGCGCCTCGCTATGCCGTGGTGCCTGCGGCCGTCGCCGCGCGAGGCTTGCAGGATGATCTGCGGGCCGCGGGCCTGGCGACCGAGGTGTTGGTCGGAGAGGAAGGGCTGTGCCAGGTCTCGGCGGATGCCGAGGTAGACACCGTTGTGGCTGCCATCGTGGGGGCCGCGGGCCTGCGCCCAACCTTGGCGGCTGTCGACGCCGGCAAGAAGATCTTGTTGGCCAATAAAGAGGCGCTGGTGATGTCCGGCACACTCTTTATGCAGGCGGTGCGCAAGAGCGGTGCTGTGTTGCTGCCACTCGACAGCGAGCACAATGCAATCTTCCAGTGCATGCCGGGTGATTTTGCCCGTGGCTTGAGCCAGGTCGGTGTGCGCCGGATTCTGCTGACTGCGTCCGGTGGTCCGTTCCGACAGACTCCGCTGGCCGAGTTGGAGCACGTCTCGCCTGACCAGGCGTGTGCCCATCCGAATTGGTCGATGGGGCGCAAGATCTCCGTTGACTCGGCGAGCATGATGAACAAGGGCCTTGAGTTGATCGAGGCGTGCTGGTTGTTCGATGCCAGGCCTGATCAGGTCGAGGTGGTGATTCACCCACAAAGTGTGATTCATTCCCTGGTCGATTATGTGGACGGTTCGGTATTGGCGCAGCTGGGTAACCCCGATATGCGCACGCCGATCGCCAACGCCCTGGCCTGGCCTGAGCGGATCGATTCCGGCGTGGCGCCGTTGGACCTGTTTGCCATTGCCCGCCTGGACTTCGAAGCACCGGACGAGCAGCGTTTCCCTTGCCTGCGCCTGGCGCGGCAAGCGGCCGAGGCAGGTAACAGCGCGCCGGCGATGCTCAATGCGGCGAATGAAGTGGCTGTGGCGGCGTTTCTTGATGGGCGCATCCGCTTTCCGCAGATCGCGAGTATCATCGAGGACGTACTGGGTCTTGAGCCTGTGGTCGCTGTAAATGATTTGGCGGCAGTGTTCGAGGCTGATGCAAAGGCGCGGGCCCTGGCCGAGCAATGGTTGAACCGCAACGCGCGTTAGTCTGCGGGCGCGTTTGAGCCTTCAGGCACTGGATTGGAATGCGGAGAAATTAGATGAGTGCGCTCTACATGATTGTCGGCACCCTGGTTGCTCTGGGCGTGCTGGTTACCTTCCACGAATTCGGCCACTTCTGGGTTGCGCGTCGTTGCGGCGTCAAGGTATTGCGCTTTTCCGTCGGTTTCGGCATGCCGTTGCTGCGCTGGCACGACCGCCAGGGCACCGAGTTCGTGATCGCGGCGATTCCGCTGGGCGGCTACGTCAAGATGCTTGATGAGCGTGAAGGCGAAGTGCCGGCCGATCAGTTGGACCAATCCTTCAATCGCAAGACCGTTCGTCAGCGTATTGCCATCGTTGCTGCCGGCCCGATCGCCAACTTCCTGCTGGCGATGTTTTTTTTCTGGGTCTTGGCCATGCTGGGCAGCGAGCAACTGCGTCCGATCATCGGTGCGGTCGAGGCGGACAGCATTGCGGCCAGGGCTGGCTTGACCAGCGGCCAGGAAATTGTTGCGATTGATGGCGAGCCAACCACGGGTTGGGGCGCGGTCAACCTGCAGTTGGTGCGTCGCCTGGGGGAGAGTGGCACCATCAATGTGGTGGTGCGTGAGCAGGACTCCACGGCCGAATCGCCACGTGAGCTCAAGCTGGACCGTTGGCTCCAGGGCGCGGATGAACCTGATCCGATCAAGTCCCTGGGGATTCGTCCGTGGCGTCCGAGCCTGCCGCCGGTCCTCGCCGAGCTGGACCCGAAAGGTCCGGCCCAGGCGGCCGGCCTGAAAACCGGCGACCGTTTGTTGGCGCTTGATGGTCAGGCGCTGGCCGATTGGCAGCAAGTGGTCGACCTGGTGCGTGTACGCCCTGATACCAAAATTGTGCTGAAAGTTGAGCGCGAGGGTGCTCAAATCGATGTCCCCGTGACCCTGTCGGTGCGTGGGGAAGCCAAGGCGGCCGGTGGTTATCTGGGCGCCGGGGTGAAGAGTCCGGAGTGGCCGCCGTCGATGCTGCGCGAGGTCAGTTACGGGCCGGTGGCGGCGATTGGCGAGGGTGCGAAACGCACCTGGACCATGAGTGTGCTGACCCTCGAATCCCTGAAGAAAATGTTGTTCGGCGAGCTCTCGGTAAAAAACTTGAGTGGACCGATAACCATTGCTAAAGTGGCGGGCGCTTCTGCCCAGTCGGGTGTCGCGGATTTCCTGAATTTCCTGGCTTATCTGAGTATTAGCCTGGGGGTTCTGAATTTGCTGCCCATCCCGGTATTGGATGGGGGGCATCTGTTGTTTTATCTGGTCGAGTGGGTGCGTGGTCGCCCCTTGTCGGATCGGGTGCAAGGTTGGGGGATACAGATCGGTATCAGTTTGGTGGTCGGGGTGATGTTGTTAGCCTTGGTCAACGATCTGGGACGTCTGTAACGCTTCGCTGAATTGCGAATCTGCCGCATTTTGCGGCAGTTTGTTTATTGCCAGTTGGAATAAGAAAGGACTTCATGAAACGTCTGCTGCTAACTGCGGTTCTCACCGTATTGATGATCGCCGAAGTTCACGCCGAGTCCTTCACCATCTCCGATATTCGCGTCAACGGCCTCCAGCGGGTATCCGCAGGTAGCGTCTTTGGTGCGTTGCCGTTGAACGTCGGGGAACAGGCTGATGACCGTCGCCTGGTGGAATCCACTCGTGCGCTGTTCAAAACCGGCTTCTTTCAAGATATCCAACTGGGTCGCGAAGGCAACGTCCTCGTTATCACCGTGGTCGAGCGACCTTCCGTCGCCAGTATCGAGATCGAGGGCAACAAGGCGATCTCCACTGAAGACCTGATGAAAGGCCTCAAGCAATCCGGCCTGGCCGAGGGCGAGATCTTCCAGCGTGCCACCCTTGAAGGTGTGCGTAACGAACTGCAACGCCAGTACGTTGCCCAGGGCCGCTACTCCGCGTCCGTGGAAACCGAAGTGATCCCGCAGCCTCGTAACCGTGTCGGCCTCAAGGTCAACATCAACGAAGGCACCGTGGCGGCCATTCAGCACATCAACGTGGTGGGCAACACCAAGTTCGCCGATGAAGACCTGATCGACCTGTTCGAACTGAAGACCACCAACTGGCTGTCGTTCTTCAAGAACGATGACAAGTACGCCCGCGAAAAACTCTCCGGTGACCTGGAGCGCCTGCGTTCCTACTACCTGGACCGTGGCTATATCAACATGGATATTGCCTCCACCCAGGTGTCCATCACCCCGGACAAGAAACACGTCTACATCACCGTCAACGTCAACGAAGGCGAGAAGTACAAGGTTCGTGACGTCAAGCTGAGCGGTGATCTGAAAGTTCCCGAAGATCAGGTCAAGGCCTTGCTGCTGGTGCAGAAGGACCAGGTGTTCTCGCGCAAGCTGATGACCACGACCTCCGAGCTGATCACCCGTCGCCTGGGCAACGAAGGCTATACCTTCGCCAACGTCAACGGCGTGCCGACCCCACATGATGATGACCACACCGTGGACATCACCTTTGTCGTCGACCCGGGCAAGCGTGCCTACGTGAACCGCATCAACTTCCGTGGCAACACCAAGTCTGCGGACGAAGTGCTGCGTCGTGAAATGCGTCAGATGGAAGGTGGCTGGGCGTCGACATACCTGATCGACCAGTCCAAGACCCGTCTTGAGCGCCTGGGCTTCTTTAAAGAGGTCAACGTCGAAACCCCGGCCGTGCCAGGTGTGGATGACCAGGTTGACGTGAACTACGCCGTAGAAGAACAAGCCTCGGGTTCGATCACCGCGAGTGTCGGCTTTGCACAGAGTGCCGGTCTGATCCTTGGTGGTTCGATTACCCAGAACAACTTCCTCGGTACCGGTAACAAGGTCTCCATCGGCCTGACCCGCAGCGAATACCAGAGCCGCTATAACTTCGGTTATGTCGACCCCTACTGGACTGCTGACGGTGTGAGCCTGGGCTACAACGCCTTCTACCGTACCACCGACTACAAAGACCTCGACGTCGACGTTGCAAGCTATGCGATCGACAGCCTGGGTGCTGGCGTGAACATCGGTTACCCGATCAGTGAGACCTCGCGTCTGACCTTCGGCCTGACCGCGCAACAGGATGAGATCAAGACCGGTGTCTACACCGTGGACGAAATCTTCGACTTCACCCGTCGTGAAGGCGACAAGTTCCTGAACTTCAAGGCGTCTGCCGGCTGGTCCGAGTCGACCCTGAACAAAGGTGTACTGGCAACCCGTGGCCACTCCCAGAGCCTGACCCTGGAAACCACCACGCCGGGCAGCGACCTGTCGTTCTTCAAACTCGACTACCGCGGCCAGTTGTTCCAGCCGTTGAGCGACAACTACACCATGCGCCTGCACACTGAGCTGGGCTACGGTGACGGTTATGGTTCCACCAATGGCCTGCCGTTCTACGAGAACTACTATGCGGGTGGCTTCAACTCCGTACGTGGTTTCAAGGACAGCACCCTGGGTCCGCGTGGTACGCCGAGTCGTGGTGCAGCGTTCACCGGTAACCAGGGCACTGTGGTCGACTCCGACAACAAGCCTCTGCCGTTCGGTGGTAACGTGTTGATTCAGGGTGGTGCGGAGATTCTGTTCCCGCTGCCGTTCGTCAAGGACCAGCGTTCGTTGCGTACTTCGGTATTCTGGGACGTGGGTAACGTATTCGATTCCAAGTGTGAGCAGATCACCAACCCAAGCGGCGTGAAATCTCAGACCCAGTGCAACGACGTGAGCCTGAGCAACCTGGCGAGCTCCGTTGGTGTGGGTGTGACTTGGGTGACTGCGCTTGGCCCATTGAGCTTTGCTCTGGCCATGCCGATCAAGAAACCGGATAACGCTGAAACCCAGATTTTCCAATTCTCCCTCGGCCAGACGTTCTAAGCGTCTGACCCAAGATAACGACAACGGATTCTGTAGGAGTACATCGTGCGTAAGTTGACTCAATTGGTTCTGCTGGCCACCGTGCTGGTAACCACCCCGGCCTTCGCCGAAATGAAAATCGCCGTCCTGAACTATCAGATGGCTCTGCTGGAATCCGATGCGGCCAAGAAGTACGCCGTGGATGCCGAGAAGAAATTCGGTCCGCAACTGACCAAGCTCAAGACCCTGGAAAGCAGTGCCAAGGGCATCCAGGATCGTCTGGTGGCTGGTGGCGACAAGATGCAGCAAGGCGAGCGCGAGCGTCTGGAGCTTGAATTCAAGCAAAAGGCCCGTGACTACCAGTTCCAATCCAAGGAGCTGAACGAAGCCAAGGCCGTTGCCGACCGTGAAATGCTCAAGCAGCTGAAGCCGAAACTCGACAGCGCCGTGGAAGAAGTCATCAAGAAAGGTGCCTTTGACCTGGTGTTCGAACGCGGCGCCGTGATCGACGTCAAGCCTCAATACGACATCACCCGCCAGGTGATCGAGCGCATGAACCAGCTGAAGTAAGCCATGACCGCGACTATCAAGCTCGGCGAGTTGGCCGAGTTCCTGGGAGCCGCCTTGCGCGGCTCCCCGGAGAAAGAAATCACTGGGCTAGCCACCTTGCAGGAGGCTGGCCCAGCTCAGTTGAGCTTCCTCGCAAATCCCCAATACCGTAAATACCTGGTCGACAGCAGAGCCGCCGCCGTGTTGCTCAAAGCCGCTGACGCCGAAGGGTTTGCCGGGGATGCGCTGGTGGTGGCTGATCCGTACCTGGCCTACGCCAAGGCTTCGCACCTGTTCGATCCAAAACCCAAGGCGGCGGGCGGTGTTCATCCGTCGGCGGTAATTGCGGATGATGCCCAGGTTGATCCTGCGGCCAGCATTGGCGCCTTTGCGGTGGTCGAGAGTGGTGCGCGCATTGCTGCCGGTGTCACGATCGGAGCCCATTGCTTTATCGGCGCGCGCTGCGTAATCGGCGCCGGTGGCTGGCTGGCCCCGCGCGTGACCCTGTACCACGATGTGCGTATTGGTGAGCGTGTAGTCATTCAGTCGGGTGCCGTGATCGGTGGCGAAGGCTTCGGTTTTGCCAACTCCAAAGGTGTCTGGCACAAGATTGCCCAGGTCGGTGGTGTATTGATCGGCGACGATGTGGAAATCGGTGTGAACACTGCTGTCGATCGCGGGGCCTTGGCCGATACCGTGATCGGCAATGGCGTGAAGCTCGACAACCAGATCCAGATCGCCCACAACGTGCAGATCGGTGATCACACCGCCATGGCGGCGTGTGTCGGCATCTCCGGCAGCACCAAGATCGGCAAGCATTGCATGCTCGCCGGTGGCGTTGGGCTGGTGGGCCATATCGATATTTGCGACAACGTCTTCATTACCGGGATGACCATGGTGACCCACTCGATTACCGAGCCAGGCGCCTATTCCTCCGGTACGGCCATGCAGCCCGCAGCTGAATGGCGCAAGAGTGCAGCACGCTTGAGGCATCTGGACGACATGGCGCGACGCCTCAAACAGCTGGAAAAGCGTGTTGGTGACGTGACCCCTGGCGGTAATGTTTCATCAGAAGGCTGATACCATTTCCATATCAAGTGTGCACAGCCGCTAGACTTGCCTCCTTGATTTGCTAGCGGGGCGTGCTTTTAGTCCGCCCGCCCCCAATCTTTATTACAGGCTTCCCCCCGAAATGATGGACATCAACGAGATTCGCGAATACCTGCCTCACCGTTACCCGTTCCTGCTGGTGGACCGCGTAGTGGACCTCAATGTTGAGGAAAAGCGCATTCGTGCCTACAAGAATGTCAGCATCAACGAACCGTTCTTCAACGGTCACTTTCCTGCGCATCCAATCATGCCGGGCGTATTGATCATTGAAGCGATGGCCCAGGCTGCCGGTATCCTTGGTTTCAAAATGCTCGACCTCAAGCCTGCCGACGGCACGCTTTACTATTTTGTCGGTTCCGACAAATTGCGTTTCCGCAATCCGGTCACTCCGGGTGACCAGTTGATCCTGGAAGCCAAGTTCATCAGCTGCAAGCGCCAGATCTGGAAGTTTGAATGCCAGGCGTCGGTAGATGGCAAGCCGGTGTGCTCCGCCGAGATCATCTGCGCGGAACGCAAACTATGAGTTTGATTGACCCTCGCGCAATCATCGATCCGTCGGCCGTTCTGGCCGCCGACGTTGAGGTCGGCCCTTGGTCGATCATCGGCGCAGGTGTTGAAATCGGCGAGGGGACTGTCATCGGGCCGCACGTGATCCTCAAGGGACCGACCCGCATTGGCAAACACAATCGCATCTACCAGTTTTCCTCGGTAGGCGAAGACACCCCGGACATGAAGTACAAGGGTGAAGAAACGCGCCTGGTAATCGGTGACCACAACATCATTCGTGAAGGTGTGACCATTCACCGTGGCACCGTTCAGGATCGTGCCGAGACCACGCTGGGTGATCACAACCTGATCATGGCCTATGCCCATATCGGCCATGACAGCGTGATCGGCAACCACTGCATCCTGGTCAACAACACCGCGTTGGCAGGCCACGTGCACGTTGATGATTGGGCGATCCTGTCCGGTTTCACTCTGGTGCATCAGTATTGCCATATCGGCGCCCACAGCTTTTCCGGCATGGGGACCGCCATCGGCAAGGACGTTCCGGCGTTCGTCACCGTGTTCGGCAACCCGGCCGAAGCCCGCAGCATGAACTTCGAGGGCATGCGCCGTCGTGGTTTCAGCGAAGAGGCGATCCACGCCCTGCGTCGCGCCTACAAGGTGGTCTACCGCCAGGGGCTCACCGTTGACCAAGCCTTGACCGAACTGGCCGAGCCGTCAGCGTTGTTCCCGGAAGTCGCGGTATTCCGTGACTCGATCCAGGCGTCGACCCGCGGCATCACCCGCTGATCATGGCCAATCTGCGTATTGCGTTGGTGGCCGGAGAAGCTTCCGGCGACATCTTGGGCGCAGGCCTGATGCGAGCCCTCAAGGCCCAGCATCCTGCGGTTGAGTTTATCGGTGTGGGTGGTCCGCTGATGCAGGCCGAAGGCCTCACTTCCTATTTCCCCATGGAGCGCTTGTCGGTCATGGGGTTGGTGGAAGTGCTGGGGCGTCTGCGTGAGCTTTTGGCTCGGCGCAAACTGCTGATTCAGACCCTCATCGAAGAAAAACCCGACGTCTTTATCGGAATCGATGCGCCGGACTTCACCCTCAACATCGAACTCAAGTTGCGTCAGGCCGGGATCAAGACGGTGCACTACGTCAGCCCGTCCGTGTGGGCGTGGCGGCAGAAGCGCGTGTTGAAGATCCGTGAAGGCTGCGACCTGATGCTGACCCTCCTGCCATTCGAGGCCCGTTTCTACGAGGAGAAGGGCGTGCCGGTGCGGTTTGTCGGGCATACCCTGGCCGACACCATTCCGCTGCACGCCGACCGCGCAGCAGCCCGTGCCGAACTGGGTTTGGCTGACGGGCCGTTGGTCGCGCTGATGCCGGGCAGCCGTGGCGGCGAAGTCGGGCGCCTGGGGGCATTGTTTTTTGATGCGGCCGAACGCCTGCTGGCCTTGAAGCCAGGCCTACGCTTCGTGCTGCCGTGCGCCAGCCCGCAACGACGGGCCCAGATCGAAACCTTGCTTGAAGGGCGCAACCTGCCGCTGACCCTGCTCGACGGCCAATCGCACCTGGCCCTGGCGGCCTGTGATGCGGTACTGATCGCCTCGGGCACCGCGACCCTGGAAGCGCTGCTGTACAAGCGCCCAATGGTCGTGGCCTATCGCTTGGCGCCGCTGACGTTCTGGATTCTCAAGCGCATGGTCAAGAGCCCCTACATCTCCTTGCCGAACCTGCTGGCTCAACGCCTGTTGGTGCCGGAGTTGTTGCAGGATGACGCAACGCCCGAAGCCCTGGCGCAAACCGTACTCCCCTTGATCGATGGCGGCGAAGAGCAGACCCGCGGTTTTGACGAGATTCACCGCACCCTGCGCCGTGATGCGTCCAACCAGGCGGCGGACGCCGTGCTGACCTTGATCGGTAAAAAACAGGAAACCCTATGACCACGCAAATGGGCCTGGACTTCAGCCTGGTTGCCGAAGCCCACGAACTGGTGGCTGGTGTCGACGAAGTCGGTCGCGGCCCGCTGTGCGGCGCGGTAGTCACGGCGGCGGTGATCCTTGATCCGAGCCGTCCGATCCTCGGTCTCAACGACTCGAAAAAACTCACCGAAGCCCGCCGCGAAAAGCTCTTCGACGAGATCTGTGAAAAAGCCTTGAGTTGGCACATTGCCCGTGCCGAAGTCGAGGAAATCGACGAGCTGAACATTCTCCACGCCACCATGCTTGCCATGCAGCGCGCGGTCGAAGGCCTGCACATCACGCCAAAAATGGCGATGATCGACGGCAACCGCTGCCCCAAACTGGCGATGCCCTCTGAAGCCGTGGTCAAGGGGGATAGCAAAGTGCCTGCGATTGCCGCAGCGTCGATCCTGGCCAAGGTCAGCCGTGACCGTGAAATGGCTGCTTTCGAATTGACCTACCCCGGCTACGGCATCGGTGGTCACAAAGGCTACCCGACGCCCGTTCATCTGGAAGCCTTGGCCCGCCTGGGTCCAACGCCGATCCATCGTCGCTCGTTCGCCCCGGTGCGCCTGGCTTACGAGGCGCGGGAGCGTCTCGCAGAGGTGTAGTCGCGAGGCTGATGTTTTTGCCAAGGCCCGGTACAATCCGGGCCTTGTTGTTTCCACGTATAAGAGATCACTATGCCGGCTTCATTCGTTCACCTGCGCCTGCACACTGAATACTCCCTGGTCGACGGCCTGGTACGGATCAAACCGCTGGTCAAAACCCTGGTCGGCATGAACATGCCTGCGGTGGCGGTGACCGATCAGAACAACATGTGTTCCCTGGTCAAGTTCTACAAAAATGCCATGGGCGCCGGCATCAAGCCGATCTGTGGTGCCGACCTGTGGTTGTCCAACAAAGATCCGGACAACGCCCTGAGCCGCATCAGCCTGCTGGCGATGAACGGCGTCGGTTATCGCAACCTCACTGAACTGATTTCCCGCGGTTTCATCGACGGCCAGCGCAATGGCTCGATCATCATCGAGCGCGAATGGGTCGCCGAGGCCAGTGAAGGCCTGATCATGCTGTCGGCCGCCAAAGAGGGTGAGATCGGTCTCGCGCTGCTCGGCGGCAACCCCCAGGAAGCCGAAGTACTGGCCCGCGAGTGGATGCAGGTCTTCCCCGACCGTTTCTACCTGGAAGTACAACGCACCAACCGCCCCAACGACGAAGAGCATCTGCACGCCGCCGTCGCCCTGGCCGACAAGCTGGGCGCGCCGTTGGTGGCGACCAACGATGTGCGCTTTATCAAGAAGGAAGATTTCGAGGCCCACGAAACCCGCGTGTGCATCGGTGAAGGCCGGGCCCTGGATGACCCGCGTCGCTCGAAGAACTACAGCGAGGAGCAATACCTCAAAAGCGCCGACGAGATGGCCGAGCTGTTCAGCGACCTGCCGGAAGCGCTGGAAAACTCGGTGGAGATCGCCAAGCGCTGCAATATCGAAGTGAAGCTGGGCAAGCACTTTTTGCCCAACTTCCCGATTCCCGATGGCATGACCATCGACGAATATTTCCGCAAAGTCTCGTTCGACGGTCTGGAAGAGCGGTTGAGCGTTCTGCTGCCCAAGGACACCACCGAGGACTACGAGGCCAAGCGCCAGGTCTACGTGGATCGGTTGAATTTCGAGCTGGATATCATCATCCAGATGGGGTTCCCCGGTTACTTCCTGATCGTGATGGACTTTATCCAGTGGGCCAAAAGCAATGGCGTACCCGTTGGGCCCGGCCGGGGGTCGGGTGCCGGTTCGTTGGTGGCCTATGTACAGAAGATCACCGACCTCGACCCGCTGGAATATGACCTGCTGTTCGAGCGATTCCTCAACCCGGAACGGGTTTCCATGCCCGACTTTGACGTCGACTTCTGCATGGACGGCCGCGACCGCGTAATCGAATACGTGGCCGAGAAATATGGCCGCAATGCGGTAAGCCAGATCATCACGTTCGGCTCCATGGCTGCCAAGGCTGTAATCCGCGACGTGGCGCGGGTGCAGGGCAAGTCCTACGGCCTGGCGGATCGTCTGTCGAAGATGATTCCGTTCGAAGTCGGCATGACCCTGGAAAAGGCTTACGAGCAGGAAGAAATCCTGCGCGACTTCATCAAGGTCGATGAAGAGGCCGCCGAAATCTGGGACATGGCGCGCAAGCTCGAAGGTGTGGTGCGTAACGTCGGTAAACACGCCGGTGGTGTGGTAATTGCACCTACCAAGCTCACCGACTTTTCGCCGATCTATTGCGACGAGGCCGGTGACGGCCTGGTAACCCAGTTCGACAAGGACGACGTGGAGGCGGCCGGCCTGGTGAAGTTCGACTTCCTCGGCCTGCGGACCCTGACGATCATCGACTGGGCGCTCAAGACCATCAACCGTGACCGCGCCAAGGTCAACGAAGCGCCACTGGATATTGCCTTTATCCCGCTGGACGACAAACCAACGTACCAGTTGCTGCAAAAAGCCGAGACCACGGCGGTGTTCCAGCTTGAGTCGCGCGGTATGAAAGAGCTGATCAAAAAGCTCAAGCCCGACTGCCTGGAAGACTTGATCGCACTGGTGGCCTTGTTCCGTCCGGGCCCGTTGCAATCGGGCATGGTGGATGACTTCATCAACCGTAAGCACGGGCGTGCCGAGCTGGCTTACCCGCACTCCGACTACCAGTACGAAGGCCTCAAGCCGGTACTGGCACCGACCTACGGCATCATCCTGTATCAGGAACAGGTGATGCAGATCGCCCAGGTCATGGCCGGTTACACCCTTGGCGGTGCGGACATGCTGCGTCGGGCCATGGGTAAGAAAAAACCCGAGGAGATGGCCAAGCAGCGCGGCGGCTTCATTGAAGGTTGCGCGACCAACAATATCGACGCCGACCTGGCGGGTAACATCTTCGACCTGGTGGAAAAGTTCGCCGGCTACGGTTTCAACAAATCCCACTCCGCCGCCTACGGCCTGGTGTCGTACCAGACCGCTTGGCTGAAGGCCCACTACCCGGCGCCATTCATGGCGGCGGTACTCTCGGCGGATATGCACAACACCGACAAGGTCGTGACCTTGATCGAGGAAGTGCGCACCATGAAGCTGCGCCTCGACGCGCCGGATGTGAACGCCTCGGAGTTCAAGTTCACGGTGAACGACGAAGGCCGCATCATTTACGGCCTGGGCGCGATCAAAGGTGTGGGCGAAGGCCCGGTGGAAGCGATTGTCGAAGCGCGTCAGGATGGGCCGTTCAAGGACCTGTTCGACTTCTGCGCGCGGGTCGACCTCAAGCGCATCAACAAACGTACCCTTGATGGCCTGATCCGCAGCGGTGCACTCGACCGTCTCGGCCCGTATTTCCACGATGAACCGAAAGCCTACCAAGCCAATATCGACCGTAACCGCGCGGTGTTGCTCGCCGCCATGGAAGAGGCGATCAAGGCCGCCGAACAGACCGCCCGCACCCACGACAGCGGCCACGCCGACTTGTTTGGCGGTTTGTTCGTCGAAGAAGATGCGGATGTGTACGCTAACCACCGCAAGGCCAAGGAGTTGACCCTCAAGGAACGTCTCAAGGGTGAAAAAGACACCCTGGGCCTTTACCTCACTGGTCATCCGATTGACGAATACGAGGGCGAAATCCGTCGTTTCGCCCGTCAACGCATCATCGACCTGAAGCCGGCGCGAGACACCCAGACCGTCGCCGGCATGATCATCGCCCTGCGGGTGATGAAAAATAAGAAAGGCGACAAGATGGGCTTTATCACCCTCGATGACCGCTCGGGGCGGATCGAAGCGTCGCTGTTTGCCGATGCCTTCCACTCGGCCCAGTCGTTGTTGCAGACCGATGCCATGGTCGTCGTGGAGGGGGAGGTCAGCAATGACGACTTTTCCGGCGGCCTGCGCCTGCGGATCAAGCGGGTGATGAGCATGGAAGATGCGCGCACCAATCTTGCCGAAAGCCTGCGCCTGAGGGTCAAGACCGAGGCGCTCAAGGGCGATCAGCTACGCCTGTTGGGCGAATTGCTCAAACGCCATCGTGGCGCGTGCCCGGTGACCATGGAGTACACCGGCAGCGATGCCAAGGCGATGTTGCAGTTCGGCGAGACCTGGCGAATTGATCCTGCGGATGGCTTGATTCAAGCTTTGCGTGACCAGTTCGGCCGTGACAACGTCTTCCTCCAATACCGTTGACGGTCAGATATGTCTGATCTCGACTAAATATTTAATCTCGACCTAAACGCGCCTCTCCCTTAAGGTAGGGCGCGAATAGACAACCGGCTGGCCAGGCACTCCCTGGCCGTCGACCCAAGACGGACGCTTATGAACCCGAATTTTCTTGATTTCGAACAGCCGATCGCTGACCTGCAAGCCAAGATCGAAGAGCTGCGCCTGGTCGGCAATGACAATTCGCTGAATATCGGCGATGAAATCTCGCGCCTGCAAGACAAGAGCAAGACGCTGACCGAAGACATCTTCGGCAAGCTGACCAGCTGGCAGATCGCGCGCCTGGCCCGCCACCCGCGCCGTCCATACACCCTGGACTACATTGACCACATCTTCACCGAGTTCGACGAGCTGCATGGCGACCGCCACTTCTCCGACGACGCGGCCATCGTGGGCGGTATCGCTCGCCTGGACGACCAGCCAGTGATGGTGATCGGTCACCAGAAAGGCCGTGAAGTGCGCGAGAAAGTACGTCGCAACTTCGGCATGCCGCGCCCGGAAGGCTACCGCAAGGCGTGCCGCCTGATGGAGATGGCTGAACGCTTCAAGATGCCGATCCTGACCTTCATCGACACCCCGGGTGCGTACCCGGGTATCGACGCTGAAGAACGCAACCAGAGCGAAGCGATTGCCTGGAACCTGCGCGTCATGTCCCGCCTGAAGACCCCGATCATCGCCACCGTGATTGGTGAAGGTGGTTCCGGCGGTGCACTGGCCATCGGTGTCTGCGATCAGCTGAACATGCTGCAATATTCGACCTACGCGGTGATCTCGCCGGAAGGTTGCGCGTCGATCCTGTGGAAAACCGCAGAAAAGGCGCCGGACGCTGCCGAAGCCATGGGCATCACTGCCGATCGTCTCAAGGGCCTGGGGATCGTGGACAAAGTGATCGCCGAGCCACTGGGCGGCGCCCACCGTGACCCGGCTGCCGCCGCTGCGACCATCCGCGCAGAATTGGGCTCGCAACTGGCGATGCTCAAGAAGCTGGATAACGAAGCGCTGCTGGCCCGTCGTTACGAGCGTTTGATGAGCTACGGTCTGTAATTCGACATAGCCCTAAAATGTGGGAGCGGGCTTGCTCGCGAAAGCGGTGGATCAGTCAACCTTTTCAGTGACTGACACTCTGCATTCGTGAGCAAGCCCGCTCCCACATTTGCTTTGTGTATGCTGGGTTATCGTATGCCAGATCAGTGGCGGTGTTTTTCATGAAATCCTCCTTGTCCGCCAAGCTCCTTCACGCCCTCTCTGCCTGGCGCAACGCCCCGGCCTGGCATATCGCTTTCTCCGGCGGGCTCGACTCCACTGTCCTGCTGCACCTGCTCGCTAACACTGAGCATCTTCCTCCCCTCAGCGCCATCCATGTCCACCACGGCCTGCAAGCTGTCGCCGACGCCTGGCCAGCTCATTGTCAGTCGATGTGTGACGCTCTGGGCGTGCCCCTGCGCGTCATGCGCGTGCAAGTCCGGCCCGGCGCCAGCCTTGAGCGTGCCGCCCGTGATGCGCGCTACCAGGTGTTTGCCGAGGTGACCGGGGCAGGGGAGGTGTTGCTCACTGGCCAGCATCGTGATGATCAGGCCGAAACCCTGCTGTTTCGCCTGTTGCGCGGGGCAGGCGTGCGGGGGTTGTCGGCAATGCCTGCGCATCGCCCCTTGGCGGGCGGTCATCTGGTGCGACCGTTGCTGGAGGTATCGCGGGCTGAGTTGCAAGCCTATGCCAGCGAGCATCAACTCACGTGGATTGAAGATCCGTCCAACACCGACCCACGGTTCTCGCGCAACTACCTGCGCCACCGAGTGTTCCCGGTACTCACGGAGCGTTGGCCGCAAGCGGTCTCCAGCCTGGCGCGCGCCGCCGAGCACCTGGGGGAGGCGCAAGGGTTGCTCGACGAGTTGGCGCAACTGGACCTGCGTGCCGCTGACCAGCCCTCAGCCTTTCCCTGGTTGCCATTGCCGTCATTGGCCCTTGCGCCGTTGCGCGAACTTTCCGATGCCCGCCAACGCAACACCCTGCGTCATTGGCTGACGCCGCTGACTCGGTTACCCGACAGTGACCACTGGGCCAGCTGGCATTCCCTGCGGGACGCCAAGGGCGACGCGCAGCCCCTGTGGCACCTTGCCGATGGCGAGTTGCACCGTTGTGGCGAGAGCATCTGGTGGCTGCCTGCCGCTTGGTCGGAATTTTCCGACGCAACGGTGAGCTGGCCCGATCCGCAAACCCCACTAGAGTTACCCGGCAATGGTCACCTGAGACTGATCGGCACGGCCCCTGACGGCCCACTGGTGATCCGCTATCGCCAGGGCGGCGAAGTCATCGAAGTGCCGGGCCGTGGCCGGCGTGACGTGAAGCGCCTGCTGAATGAATGCGGCTTGCCGGGCTTTGTCCGTGGCAGATTGCCGCTGCTGTATCGGGGTGAGCAATTGCTGGGTATCCCAACCCTCGCCGGGCTATGGCCCAACTCGGCCAGCGACTGGCAATTACATTGGATGCCACAGAACTGCGATCAAGGTTTGAGCTGATAGCGCCTTTCCGGTAGACTACGCTCCCTTCTTGATACAACTTCTGTGGATTCGCCTGAATCGCAGCAGTTGCCGATTACCAAGCAGTCTTTGCTGGGCGATTCCAAAAAATGTGTAGCGATCAACGTACCGGTGTTTCATTGCTGGTCTGTCACAACGCGGCGGTTTTTTTGAAAGGTGCACTGTGATTAATGCAGGTGATCGGGGGCTTCGGCCTCTCTTCGCTTTCCCCGGCGGCTCGGACCGCTTTAACGCAGACTTCTAGGGTTTTTCATGACGCGCTACATATTCGTCACGGGCGGTGTTGTTTCTTCATTGGGGAAAGGCATCGCATCGGCTTCATTGGCGGCCATCCTGGAGGCGCGGGGACTTAAGGTCACCATGCTCAAGCTGGACCCGTACATCAACGTTGACCCGGGCACCATGAGCCCGTTCCAGCACGGTGAAGTGTTCGTCACCCACGACGGCGCCGAGACCGACCTGGACCTGGGCCACTACGAGCGGTTCATCCGCACGACCATGACCCAGAACAACAACTTCACCACAGGCCGTGTCTACGAGCACGTGCTGCGCAAAGAGCGCCGTGGTGACTACCTGGGTGCAACCATCCAGGTGATCCCGCACATCACCGACGAAATCAAGCGCCGCATCATCAAGGGTGCAGGCGATGCCGACGTGGCGATGGTCGAGATCGGTGGCACCGTGGGTGACATCGAATCCCAACCGTTCCTCGAAGCCATCCGCCAGCTGCGTTTCGAAGTCGGTGCCAAGCGCGCGATGTTGATGCACCTGACACTGGTGCCGTACATCGCCACCGCTGGCGAAACCAAAACCAAGCCTACCCAGCACTCGGTCAAGGAACTGCGTTCCATCGGCCTGCAGCCGGACGTGCTGGTGTGCCGCTCCGATCACCCGATCGACATTTCCTCGCGTCGCAAGATCGCGCAATTCACCAACGTTGAAGAACGTGCGGTGATCGCGCTGGAAGACGCCGACACCATCTACAAGATCCCGGGCATCCTGCATTCGCAAGGCCTGGATGATTTTGTGGTCGAGCGTTTCGGCCTGCAATGCAACGGCGCGGACCTGTCCGAGTGGGAAGCCGTGGTCGACGCCAAGCTCAACCCCGAGCACGAAGTCACCATCGCCATGGTCGGCAAGTACATGGAACTGCTGGACGCCTACAAGTCGCTGATCGAAGCGATGAGCCACGCGGGCATCAGCAACCGTACCAAGGTCAACCTGCGCTATATCGATTCCGAAGACATCGAGAACCAAGGCACCGCCTTGCTCGAAGGTGTGGACGCGATCCTCGTTCCAGGCGGCTTCGGCCTGCGTGGCGTGGAAGGCAAGATCACGGCCGTGCAGTACGCTCGTGAGAACAAGGTGCCGTACCTGGGGATTTGCCTGGGCATGCAAGTGGCCGTTATCGAGTTCGCCCGTAACGTGCTGGGTTGGAAAGACGCCAACTCCACCGAGTTCGACAGCAAGAGCGGCCACCCGGTCGTGGGCCTGATCACCGAGTGGGAAGATGCCACCGGCGCGGTCGAAACCCGTACCGAAGCCTCCGACCTGGGCGGCACCATGCGTCTTGGCGCGCAAGACTGCCTGCTGGAAGCGGGCTCGCTGGTTCACGATTGCTACGGCAAGGACGTGATCGTCGAGCGTCACCGTCACCGCTACGAAGTGAACAACAAGCTGCTGCCGCAAATCAAAGAAGCCGGCCTGAAAATCTCCGGTCGTTCCGGTGATGGCGCACTGGTTGAAGTGGTTGAAGCACCGGATCATCCATGGTTCGTCGCTTGCCAGTTCCACCCGGAGTTCACCTCGACGCCGCGCGACGGTCACCCGTTGTTCAGCGGTTTCGTCAAGGCGGCACTGACGCAACACCAGAAGAAGGCGTAACCCTGATGGCCCAGAAGATCATTCGCGTCGGCGACATCGAGATTGCCAACGACAAGCCCATGGTGCTGTTTGGCGGCATGAACGTGCTGGAAAGCCGCGACATGGCGATGCAGGTCTGTGAAGAGTACGTGAAGGTCACCGAGAAACTCGGTATCCCTTACGTATTCAAGGCCAGCTTTGACAAGGCCAACCGTTCGTCCGTGACGTCCTATCGCGGCCCGGGCCTTGAAGAAGGCATGCGGATCTTCCAGGACATCAAGCAAGCCTTCGGCGTGCCGATCATCACCGACGTCCACGAGCCTGAACAGGCTGCCGTGGTCGCCGAGGTGTGCGACATCATCCAGTTGCCGGCCTTCCTGTCGCGCCAGACCGACCTGGTCGTGGCGATGGCCAAGACCGGCGCTGTGATCAATATCAAGAAAGCCCAGTTCCTCGCGCCCCAGGAGATGAAACACATCCTGAACAAGTGCGTGGAAGCGGGTAACGACCAGTTGATCCTCTGCGAGCGCGGTTCGAGCTTCGGCTACAACAACCTCGTGGTGGACATGCTCGGTTTCGGCATCATGAAACAGTTCGAATACCCGGTGTTCTTCGACGTGACCCACGCGCTGCAAATGCCCGGTGGTCGTGCCGATTCCGCCGGTGGGCGCCGTGCCCAGGTGCTGGACCTGGCCAAGGCCGGCATCAGCCAGTCCCTGGCTGGCCTGTTCCTGGAAGCCCACCCGGACCCGGACAACGCCAAATGCGACGGCCCATGCGCCCTGCGCCTGGACAAGCTGGAGCCGTTCCTGGCCCAGCTCAAGCAGTTGGACGAACTGGTCAAGAGTTTTCCGACGGTAGAGACCGCGTAAGCCGCGTTTCTCCGGTAAAGTATCCCACGCTAAAAGCTCAGGCCCCCGGGCCTGAGCCTTGTCGCCTGCAAGCCTGCCCCGTTGTTCCACCCTTGCGGTCGGTCAAAAGTTTTCCTTCAGCTGCGTCGTTTTCGTCAACTTTGGAGTGTTTACAACAATGGCAAAAATCGTCGACATCAAAGGTCGTGAAGTTCTCGACTCCCGTGGCAACCCCACCGTCGAAGCCGACGTGCTTCTCGATAACGGCATCATCGGCAGCGCCTGCGCGCCGTCCGGTGCTTCCACCGGTTCGCGCGAAGCGCTGGAACTGCGTGATGGCGACAAGAGCCGTTACCTGGGCAAGGGTGTACTGAAAGCTGTTGCCAACATCAACGGCCCGATCCGTGACCTGTTGCTGGGCAAGGACCCGCTGGACCAGAAAGCCCTGGACCACGCGATGATCAAGCTCGACGGCACCGAAAACAAAGGCAGCTTGGGCGCCAACGCCATCCTCGCCGTGTCCCTGGCTGCCGCCAAGGCCGCTGCACAGGACCAGGACCTGCCGCTGTACGCGCACATTGCCAACCTGAACGGCACCCCGGGTGTCTACTCGATGCCAGTACCGATGATGAACATCATCAACGGTGGCGAGCACGCTGATAACAACGTCGACATCCAGGAATTCATGGTGCAGCCGGTTGGCGCCAAGTCCTTCTCCGAAGGCCTGCGCATGGGCACCGAGATTTTCCACCACCTCAAGGCTGTGCTGAAGGCCCGTGGCCTGAGCACTGCGGTGGGTGACGAAGGTGGTTTCGCACCGAACCTGGCGTCCAACGAAGATGCACTCAAAGTGATCTCCGAAGCCGTGGCCAACGCTGGCTACAAGCTGGGCACCGACGTGACCCTGGCCCTGGACTGCGCGGCCAGCGAGTTCTACGAAGATGGCAAGTACAACCTGTCCGGCGAAGGCCAGGTGTTCAACTCCGAAGGTTTCGCTGAATACCTGAAGGGCCTGACCCAGCGCTACCCGATCATCTCGATCGAAGACGGCCTGGACGAGTCCGACTGGGACGGTTGGAAAATCCTCACCGACAAGATTGGCGAGAAGATCCAACTGGTGGGCGACGACCTGTTCGTGACCAACACCAAGATCCTGAAAGAAGGCATCGATAAAAAGATCGCCAACTCGATCCTGATCAAGTTCAACCAGATCGGCACCCTGACCGAAACCCTGGAAGCCATCCAGATGGCCAAGGCTGCGGGCTACACCGCCGTGATCTCGCACCGCTCCGGCGAAACCGAAGATTCGACCATTGCCGACCTGGCCGTGGGCACTTCGGCTGGCCAGATCAAGACCGGCTCCCTGTGCCGTTCGGACCGCGTTTCCAAGTACAACCAATTGCTGCGTATCGAAGAGCAACTTGCAGGCAAGGCCAAGTACAACGGTCGCGGCGAGTTTCGCGGCTGATGGTTAAATGGTAAAAGTCGTCTGATAGCGTCGCAAATTTCACGATGAAGTGAATTTCGACGCTAATCTCATGGCTACCGAGCACAAGCCTGGTTCTTCCAGGCTTCGTGCTATCAGTTGCTGCAAAAGTTTTACATGGCTGTCTTTTTTCACTGGATACCCGGATTTCGATGCGCAGTCCCAATTGGTTGTTCCTCATCTTGCTCCTGTTGCTGGCTGGCCTGCAGTACCGCCTATGGGTGGGTAATGGCAGCTTTGCGCAGGTAAAGGATCTGACCCAGCAAATTGCCGACCAGCACGCCGAAAACGAACGCCTGCTGGAGCGAAACCGCGTCCTCGACGCCGAAGTGCTTGAGCTGAAAAAAGGCACGGAGACCGTTGAAGAACGGGCTCGCCATGAGTTGGGTATGGTCAAGGAGGGCGAAACCCTCTACCAGTTGGCCCAATGAGTAATGGTTTGCCGGCCTTCTGGGCCGTGATTCCTGCCGCGGGCGTTGGTGCTCGTATGGCTGCGGACCGTCCCAAGCAATATTTGCAGCTGGGCGGGCGCACAATTCTCGAACACAGCCTCGGCTGTTTTCTCGACCACCCCTCGCTCAAGGGCCTGGTGGTCAGCCTTGCTGGCGATGATCCTTACTGGCCTGGCCTGGCCTGTGCAGCCGACCCGCGCATCGAGCGTGCGGACGGTGGCACGGAGCGTTCGGGCTCGGTGCTCAATGCGCTGCTGCATTTGCATGCCCTTGGCGCCAGCGATGAAGATTGGGTGTTGGTGCACGATGCTGCGCGGCCGAATCTGAGCCGCGATGATCTCGACAAGCTACTGAGCGAACTGGCGGATGACCCGGTCGGCGGCCTGCTGGCCGTGCCGGCCCGCGACACCCTCAAGCGCGTGGACAAGCATGGGCGGGTGGTGGAAACCGTCGACCGCAGTCTGATCTGGCAAGCCTACACGCCACAGATGTTTCGCCTGGGCGCCTTGCACCGTGCGTTGGCCGATAGCTTGGTGGCGGATGCGGTGATCACTGATGAGGCCTCGGCCATGGAATGGGCCGGCCAGGCGCCGCGCTTGATCGAGGGGCGTTCGGACAACATCAAGGTGACCCGGCCGGAGGATTTGGAGTGGTTGCGGTTGCGGTGGGCTAACCGCGGGTAGTCAGCTGCACCGAGTCGACTTCATCGCAGGCAAGCCAGCTCCCACATTTGACCGTGTTCCTACACGTTAAACGCGGTCCAATGTGGGAGCTGGCTTGCCTGCGAAGAGGCCGGCACAAACAGCCAATATTCACCGGCTGTACTCCGGCCTTTCAGCCAACCCCTCCTTCAAGAAATCCACCAACTTGCGCACCTTCGGCGACAAATGCCGCTGCTGTGGATACAGCGCCCACACCGCCGTATTCGGTGGTTGGTGTGCCTCCAGCAACGACACCAGCGCACCACTGTGCAGATGCTCCAGCACGTAATAATCCGGCAACTGGCACAACCCGACGCCTTGCAGCGCCGCATCCAGCACTGCCTGCCCGCTGTTACAGCGCCAGTTTCCCTGCACACGTTGGGAAAATTCCCGCCCGTCCTGGGCCAGTTGCCAAATGTCCGAGCTACCGATCAGGCAGTTGTGCCGAGTCAATTCCGACAAACTATGTGGCCGACCATACCGCGCCAGGTAGGACGGTGATGCGCACAGGTACATGCGTCGCGGTGCCAGGCGGCTGGCAACCATGCGCGAATCCTGCAGGCGCCCGAGGCGAATCGCGAGGTCGAGGCCTTCGTGCACCAAGTCCAGTTGACGGTTGCTCAGCTCAATATCCACGCGCAACTGCGGGTACAACGCCATGAACCGCGTCACCAGCGGCACGATGAATCGCTCGCCGTACGCCACGGCGCAGGTCATGCGCAACATACCCTTGGGTTCGCTGGTGAGGTCGCCGACCGCGCGCAGGGCCTCTTCGCGCCCGTCCTGCAAACGTTGGCAATGTTGCAGAAAGGTCTGGCCGGCCTCGGTCAGCGTGACCTTGCGCGTACTGCGATAGAGCAAGCGCGTCTGCAAGCGTTCTTCCAGGCGTGCCACCTGCCGGCTGATGTGGGATGAGGACACGCCCAGGCGTTCGGCTGCCGCGGTGAATTGGCTGCATTCGGCCACCGCGACGAATTCATCGATGCCTTCCCAGCGGTTTTCCAACATGATGATTATCCCTGTACAGCAATAAAGTTTTGCTTTTGGCTGGATTATTCATCAGTCAGCCATGTTTTACACTCTGTGCCTTAGTTTTTAACCCGATGGAGAAACCCGGATGATCAAGTCCCGCGCCGCCGTAGCCTTCGAAGCCAAGAAGCCTCTTGAGATCGTTGAAGTGGATGTCGCCATGCCCAAGGCGGGTGAAGTGCTGTTGCGCGTAGTTGCGTCCGGCGTTTGCCACACCGACGCGTACACCCTCTCCGGTGCCGATCCGGAAGGCATCTTCCCGTCGATCCTCGGCCACGAAGGCGGTGCGGTGGTTGAAGCGATTGGCGAGGGCGTGACGTCGGTGGCGGTTGGCGACCATGTGATCCCGCTGTACACCCCGGAATGCGGCAAGTGCAAATTCTGCCTGTCGGGCAAGACCAACCTGTGCCAGGCCATCCGCTCGACCCAGGGCAAGGGCCTGATGCCGGACGGCACCACGCGCTTCTCCTACAAAGGCCAGCCGATTTTCCACTACATGGGGACCTCGACCTTCTCCGAGTACACCGTGCTGCCGGAAATTTCCGTGGCCAAGATTCCCAAAGAAGCCCCGCTGGAGAAAGTCTGCCTGCTGGGTTGCGGCGTCACCACAGGCATCGGCGCGGTAATCAACACCGCCAAGGTCAAGCCGGGCGATACCGTGGCCATCTTCGGCCTCGGCGGTATCGGCCTGTCGGCGGTGATCGGTGCGGTCAAGGCCAAGGCCGGGCGCATCATCGCCATCGACATCAACCCGGCCAAGTTCGAGATCGCCAAGCAACTGGGGGCTACCGACTGCATCAACCCGAAAGACTACGACCGCCCAATTCAGGACGTGATTGTCGATTTGACCGACGGCGGCGTGGACTTTTCCTTCGAATGCATCGGCAACGTGCAACTGATGCGCGCCGCCCTTGAGTGCTGTCACAAAGGCTGGGGCGAGTCGGTGATCATTGGTGTTGCCGGCGCCGGCCAGGAAATTTCCACCCGTCCATTCCAGTTGGTGACCGGTCGCGTCTGGCGCGGTTCGGCATTCGGCGGCGTGCGCGGTCGGACCGAGCTGCCAAGCTACGTGGAAATGGCCCAGACCGGCGAGATCCCGTTGGACACCTTCATCACCCACACCATGGGTCTGGAAGACATCAACAAAGCGTTTGACCTGATGCATGAAGGCAAGAGCATCCGCACCGTCATTCATTTCTGAAGCAGCGGCAAGCTATAAGCGGCAAGCGGCAAGTGGGTGTACGCCTTACTTGTCGCTTGAAGCTTGCACCTTGCAGCTGGGAGCCTCCCATGACCTTGGAAAATATCTCCTGCCAGAAAAGTTTTGGCGGTTGGCACAAACGTTACAAACACAGCTCCCACGTACTCGGTTGCGACATGACCTTCGCCGTCTACCTGCCGCCGCAAGCGGAGCAGGGCGGCAAGTTGCCGGTGCTGTACTGGCTGTCCGGCTTGACCTGCACCGATGAGAATTTCATGCAGAAGGCCGGTGCCCAGCGCATGGCCGCCGAGCTGGGGCTGATCATCGTCGCGCCGGACACCAGTCCGCGCGGCCCTGGTGTGCCGGGTGATCCGGACAACGCGTGGGATTTCGGCCTTGGTGCGGGCTTTTACCTGAACGCTACCCAGGAACCCTGGGCCAAGCACTATCGGATGCATGACTACGTGGTGCAGGAGTTGCCGGCTTTGGTCGAAGCGCATTTCCCGGCTTCGGATAAACGCGGTATCAGCGGCCACTCCATGGGCGGCCACGGTGCGCTGGTGTGTGCTTTGCGCAACCCTGGGCGTTACCTGTCGGTGTCGGCGTTTTCGCCGATCAACAACCCGATGGATTGCCCGTGGGGCCAGAAAGCCTTCTCCCGCTACCTCGGCGAAGAACGTTCCAAATGGCGCGAATGGGATGCCTGCGTGTTGCTCGGCGAAGCCTCGGAAAAGCTGCCGTTGCTGGTGGATCAGGGGGACCGCGACGACTTCCTCGCGGTGCAGCTCAAGCCCGAAGCCTTGCAGCAAGCCGCGAAAGCGGCCAACCATCCGCTCGAACTGCGCCTGCAGCCTGGCTACGATCACAGCTACTTCTTTATCGCCAGCTTCATCGAAGAGCATTTGCGACATCATGGCCGTGCTTTGCTCGGTTAATGTGAGGCAAAAGTAGGTAGAATCACGCCCTGAATTAAATCGGGGCGTTTTTTTATGCGTATTGGCCACGGCTACGATGTGCACCGTTTCGCTGAAGGCGATTTCATCACCCTGGGCGGCGTGCGCATTGCGCATCACCACGGGTTGCTGGCTCATTCCGACGGCGATGTCGTGCTGCATGCCTTGAGCGATGCCTTGCTCGGCGCGGCGGCATTGGGTGACATCGGCAAACACTTTCCAGACACCGACCCGACCTTCAAGGGGGCGGACAGTCGCGTGCTGCTGCGGCATGTGGTCGGCCTGATCCACGCCAAGGGCTGGAAGGTCGCCAACGTCGACAACACGATCGTGGCCCAGGCGCCGAAAATGGCCCCCCATATCGAATCGATGCGCGCGCTGATCGCCGCGGATCTGCAAATAGAATTGGATCAAGTGAACGTGAAAGCCACCACCACCGAAAAGCTCGGGTTTACCGGTCGTGAAGAGGGCATCGCCGTGCACTCCGTCGCCTTGTTGCTGCGCGCATGAACGACCTGCAACTGTTGGGCCCGCGGGCCTATGGCGAGGCCTTGGGCAGCGCGGTGCTGAAGGCGACGGCGGAAGATTTTCAAGTCGATGAGGTACTCGACATCCCGCTGACCGGCGAGGGCGAGCACCTGTGGTTGTGGGTGGAAAAGCGCGGCCTGAACACTGAGGAAGCGGCGCGACGTATCGCCAAGGCCGCCGGTGTGCCGTTGCGCACCGTCAGTTATGCCGGGCTCAAGGATCGCCAGGCACTGACCCGCCAATGGTTCAGCGTGCAGCTGCCAGGCAAGGCCGACCCGGACATGAGCGCCGCAGAAAACGACACCCTCAAGATCCTCAAGACTGCACGGCACAAGCGCAAACTGCAGCGCGGTGCGCATTCGGCCAATGGCTTCACCTTGCGCCTGACCCAGTTGGCTGGCGACACCGCCGCCATCGATGCGCGCTTGCAATTGATCGCCCAGCACGGCATTCCCAATTATTTTGGCGCCCAGCGCTTTGGCCACAACGGCGGCAATGTCGTCGACGCCCGCGAGTGGGCTGCGCGCAAAGCCTTGCCGGAGCAGCGCAATGTGCGTTCGCGGCTGTTGTCCACCGCCCGCAGTTTCCTGTTCAACAAGGTGCTGGCGGCGCGTGTTGCCGATGGCTCCTGGCAGCGCGCCCAAGTCGGCGACCTGTTGGCGTTTACCGACAGCCGCAGCTTTTTCCCGGCGGGCGAAGCTGAATGCAGCGACCCGCGCCTGGCGATTCTGGACCTGCACCCCACCGGGCCGCAGTGGGGCGAGGGCGACTCGCCCGCCTCAGGCGCAACCCATGCGCTGGAACAGGCCATTGCCGCCGGCGAAGCCGACCTGCGCGATTGGCTGGTGAATGCCGGCATGAGCCAGGAGCGTCGCATTCTGCGACTGCCCATTGGCGGGTTGACGTGGCATTATCCCGGTCCTGACATTCTGCAATTGGAATTCGTCCTGCCGGCCGGATGCTTCGCCACTGTCTTGGTGCGCGAGCTTGTTGATCTGGTGCCGGTGGGGCAGACGGACAGCCCATGCGTATTCTGATATCAAACGATGACGGTGCCACCGCACCCGGTCTTGCCGCGCTCTATGCTGCGCTGGAAGATTATGCCGAGTGCATGGTGGTTGCCCCCGACCAGGACAAGAGCGGCGCCAGCAGTTCGCTGACGCTCGACCGTCCGCTGCACCCGCAGGTTCTGGCCAACGGCTTTATCAGCGTGAACGGCACCCCCACCGACTGTGTCCACCTGGCGATCAACAGCCTTTTGGAGCACGAGCCGGACCTGGTGGTGTCGGGCATCAACCTCGGCGCCAACCTGGGTGACGACGTGCTGTATTCCGGCACGGTGGCGGCGGCCCTTGAAGGGCGCTTCCTGGGGCGGACCTCGTTTGCCTTCTCGTTGGCTTCGCGCCAATTGGACAACCTGCCTACTGCCGCCTATTTCGCGCGCAAGCTGGTGGAGGCCCATGGTTCCCTGGACCTGCCGCCGCGAACGGTGCTCAACGTCAATATCCCCAATTTGCCCCTCGACCATATCCGCGGCATCCAGCTGACGCGCCTGGGCCATCGTGCCCGTGCGGCGGCGCCGTTGAAGGTGGTCGATCCGCGCGGCAAGGAAGGTTATTGGATCGCCGCCGCCGGCGATGCCGAAGATGGCGGCCCGGGCACGGACTTTCACGCGGTGATGCAAGGTTATGTATCGATTACCCCGTTGCAACTTGATCGCACCTTCAGTGATGCCTTCAGTAGTCTCGATGGCTGGCTGGAGGCGCTGAACTGATGGGCCGTGAACAAGACGACCTACTGCGCCGCGGCATCGGGATGACCTCCCAACGCACCCGTGAGCGTTTGATCCAGCGCCTGTACGAGGAGGGCTTGTCCAACGCCCAGGTGCTGGAAGTGATCCGCCGTACACCACGGCATCTGTTTGTCGATGAAGCCCTGGCGCACCGTGCCTATGAAGACACCGCGCTGCCCATCGGCCACAACCAGACCATCTCCCAGCCGTACATGGTCGCGCGCATGAGCGAGCTGCTGCTGGCGGCCGGGCCGTTGGACAAGGTGCTGGAGATCGGCACCGGCTCGGGCTACCAGACCGCGGTGCTGTCGCAGTTGGTGGAACGGGTGTTCTCGGTGGAGCGCATCAAGGTCCTGCAGGACCGCGCCAAGGAGCGCCTGGCAGAGTTGAACCTGCGCAACGTGGTGTTCCGCTGGGGCGACGGCTGGGAAGGCTGGCCGGCGCTGGCGCCTTACAACGGCATCATCGTCACCGCCGTGGCCACCGATGTGCCGCAAGCCTTGCTCGATCAATTGGCCCCTGGTGGGCGGTTGGTCATCCCGGTGGGCTCCGGCGAAGTGCAACAATTGATGCTCATTATCCGTGAGGACGAAGGGTTTTCACGGCATGTGCTGGGCGCCGTACGCTTCGTGCCGTTGCTCAATGGTCCGCTGGCCTGATCATTTGTCTACCGGCAGTGAATTCTGTTGGCTGGGATGTGTCTTACGCCGGGGCCTGTTGAGTCAACATGATTGGCCATCCGGGTTAAACATGATGAATGTTTCGTTTCAGTCGTGTGCCGGAAAAAAGCCAATGCCCAGTTATACTTGCGTCATATTTCAAGCCTGATACAGGCGTTCATGTTCAGCCACCACAAAGGGAGCGGCGGGTGAGTCTCACAGGTCTTGCGCAGCGTATGAGTAAAACAAGCTTTCAGCGACTGGTGCTTGGCCTTGTCTTGAGTTCCTCCCTGGTGGCGTGCTCCAGCTCGCCAAGCAGCGGCGCACGGGTGGTCGACCGCAATAGTGCGGCCCCGCAAAAGCCGACGGTGACCACCGGGCAATATGTGGTACGCAAGGGCGACACGATGTTCTCGATCGCCTTCCGTTATGGCTGGGATTACAAGGCGCTTGCAGCACGTAACAATATTCCGGTGCCCTACACGATACATCCGGGTCAGACGATTCGCTTTGACGGGCGCACCGGCTCAACGCCTGCTGCGGTTGTCACAAACAGCACTTCGTCGCCGTCGTCTTCGAGCAAAACCACGATCATCACCCGGCCTGCAGGCACCGCTGCGCCTGCGGTTGCGAGCAAGCCGACCTCTGCGCCGCTGCCTCCGGCAGGGCCTGCACCGACCGGTTGGGGATGGCCCTCAAACGGAGTGCTTATTGGAAAATTCTCTTCAAACGGCAGTTTGAATAAAGGCATTGATATTGCCGGGGATTTGGGACAGCCTGTTTTAGCTGCGTCTGATGGGACAGTGGTGTACGCCGGGAGTGGTTTACGGGGCTACGGCGAGCTGGTCATCATCAAACACAGCGATACCTACGTCAGTGCTTACGGTCACAACCGCAGGCTGTTGGTTCGGGAGGGGCAGCAAGTCAAAGTCGGACAAACAATTGCCGAAATGGGGTCAACTGGTACAGACCGGGTGAAACTGCACTTTGAGATTCGCCGCCAAGGGAAGCCTGTAGATCCACTGCAATTCCTACCCCGTCGTTGATGTGTTGCCAGCCTGTTCCCTCACGTAGAAGGAACAGGCTCCAGCGTTGCCAAGGATAAAGGCGATGCTTGAGCTTGAGGTCGAACTCACCAAAGGACTATAACAATGGCTCTCAGTAAAGAAGCGCCGGAGTTTGACATCGACGATGAGGTCCTCCTTATGGAGACCGGTATCGCTGAGGATTCGATGTCGAATGAGGGACCTGCAACACCTTCAGTTCGCACCAAATCCAAGAACTCCACTGCGTTAAAGCAACACAAGTACATTGACTACACCCGGGCGCTCGACGCGACCCAGTTGTACCTCAATGAAATCGGCTTTTCCCCTCTGCTCACTCCCGAAGAAGAAGTCCATTTTGCGCGCTTGTCGCAAAAAGGCGATCCGGCCGGGCGCAAGCGCATGATTGAAAGCAACCTGCGGCTGGTGGTGAAAATCGCCCGACGCTATGTCAATCGTGGGCTATCCCTGTTGGACCTGATCGAGGAGGGCAACCTCGGCTTGATCCGAGCGGTGGAGAAGTTTGACCCGGAGCGGGGCTTCCGCTTTTCGACCTACGCTACCTGGTGGATTCGCCAGACCATCGAACGGGCGATCATGAATCAGACCCGCACGATCCGGTTGCCGATCCATGTGGTCAAGGAGCTCAACGTCTACCTGCGGGCGGCACGTGAGCTTACGCAAAAACTCGATCACGAACCCTCGCCTGAAGAGATCGCCAACCTGCTGGAGAAGCCGGTAGGTGAGGTCAAGCGCATGCTCGGCTTGAACGAGCGCGTGTCTTCGGTCGACGTCTCGCTGGGTCCGGATTCGGATAAAACCCTGCTGGATACCCTGACCGACGATCGTCCGACAGATCCTTGCGAGCTGTTGCAGGACGATGATCTGTCCCAAAGCATTGACCAGTGGTTATCCGAGCTTACGGACAAGCAGCGTGAGGTGGTGATTCGCCGCTTCGGCCTGCGCGGCCATGAGAGCAGTACCCTGGAGGATGTCGGCCTGGAAATCGGCTTGACCCGTGAGCGGGTGCGGCAGATCCAGGTGGAGGGCCTCAAGCGCTTGCGTGAGATCCTGGAGAAGAATGGCTTGTCGAGTGAGTCGTTGTTCCAATAACGGCGCACGTTGAAAGTGTGGGAGCCAGGCTTGTGTGGGAGCTGGCTTGCCTGCGATAGCACTACCTCGGTTTGTCAGTGACACCAAGGTGATGCTAGTGCAGGCAAGCCAGCTCCCACATAGGTTTGGCTCCCACATTTTTTTGCCTGGCCATTACATCGGCGACAATGCCAAATCCCAGGCATAAAAAAACCCCGCTTTTAAGGGCGGGGTCTTTTCGACTAAGTCAGTACAAGTTAGATAACTTGAACTTCTTCAGCTTGCATGCCTTTCTGACCGCGGGTAGCGATGAAAGAAACCTGTTGGCCTTCTTTCAGGCTTTTGAAGCCGTCGGATTGGATAGCTTTGAAGTGAACGAACAGGTCGTCACCGGATTGTGGAGTGATGAAGCCGAAGCCTTTTTCATCGTTGAACCACTTAACGGTACCAGTTTGGCGATTAGACATGGTGTATCTCCTTGGACAAAGTTAACTGCGACTCAGGAAAAGCCCTGGCCGAGACTGAGTGCAAAGAGCAGGAAAAATTCTTGGAGATGGTTGGATCGAAATTCAACATATCGTGTAGAGATTCTCAGTGACACAAGCAGCACAGTGGCGCCACCTTAACCCTTTTTCCGGAACGTGCCAATGGTATTTCCGAAGGTTTCTCTAATTTCGTGACTGGCGGTGGTATTTACTGCCATCGGTCACCCTGAGCCGGGTCCCGGCCCCGCTGGCTGCGGCCTCCGGCAGGCAGGCCTATCGTCAAGAAAAGCCCGGCGCCCTTTGAACCCCAACGCCGGCCCCGGTAAGATGCCCAACAGAATTTTTCCACCTCGCTATTCAGGACACCCGCCATGAGCATCAAATCGGACAAGTGGATTCGCCGCATGGCGCAAGAGCACGGCATGATCGAACCGTTCGTCGAGCGCCAGATCCGTGGTCAAGGCGATGCCCCGGTGATTTCCTACGGTGTTTCCAGCTACGGCTACGATGTGCGCTGCGCCGATGAGTTCAAGGTGTTCACCAACATCAACTCGGCGATTGTCGATCCGAAGAACTTTGACGAAAAGAGCTTCGTCGACGTCAAGAGCGACGTGTGCATCATTCCGCCAAACTCCTTCGCCCTGGCGCGCACCGTGGAGTTCTTCCGCATTCCCCGCGACGTGCTGACCATCTGCCTGGGCAAGAGCACCTACGCGCGCTGCGGCATCATCGTCAACGTGACGCCGCTTGAGCCCGAGTGGGAAGGTCACGTGACCCTGGAGTTCTCCAACACCACCACGTTGCCGGCGAAGATCTATGCCAACGAAGGTGTGGCACAGATGCTGTTCCTGCAGTCCGACGAGGCTTGTGAAGTGTCCTATAAAGACCGTGCAGGCAAGTACCAGGGCCAGCGCGGCGTTACCCTCCCACGCGCTTGATCGAAAGGTCTTACACGTAAAGGGAATTTGTCAGCGGGTAGGTACTCTATTGGGTGTACTGCCTCGGCGCGTGCACAGCGCGCCGGGCCACGCTTGAGGAGTACCTTATGAAGATCGACCCGCGAATCAGCGCCGAACTTGCCCGGCTTGAACCCAACCAGATTGGTGTCATGGCTTGGTCCCTGATGGCAAATCCAGCCTTCGACGGGGGAGTGCCGGGACAGCCGGATCCTGACCCCGCCCCAGGTCAACCCGAGCAGCCCGATGAAACCGGTGTTCCAACCCTGCCGGACGAGCCGCCTCCCGCTCCCGTTGCCTGACATCTAGCCCAGTGGCCAGACTTCATGATCGCCAATCACATAGATTCGGCGATCATTGTCCTGCTCCACCCCATGCCCCCCGGTGAATGCACCGAACGCTGGCAACAGACTGATCCGCCCACCGATCTGGAAGCAGGGCAGCCGCAGGCTCTGCCGCCCTTTGCCCCGCAGCCGATACACCGGATGCACATGCCCCGCCAGCACGTGGTGAACGGGGTGGGCGTGCGGTTCGTGTTGCAAGGCGAAAGGCCCCATCAGCAGTGGCTCAGTCACCACGTCGACCCTCAAGTCGGCCGGTGGGTCGCCTGCGCGTTTATCGTGATTGCCACGAATCAAGGTCATCTTCAGGGCAGCATTGCGCTCACGCCAGGCCCTCAGTGCGTTCAGGGTGCCACTGGCCTGTGACCCGGGGCCGTGCAAGAAGTCGCCAAGGAAGATCAGTTGCTCACAGGCATACGCCGACAACAGTCGATCCAGGCGTACAAGATTCGCTGTAGTCGTCCCCTGGGGCACCGGCTGCCCCAGGCTGCGATAGGCCGAGGCTTTGCCAAAATGTGCATCGGCAATCAACAGGCACCGCCGCGCGGGCCAGTAAACCGCCTTGTCCGCCAGCAGCCATAGCCATTCACCTTCCAGCAGCACCTTGCAAACCATCAACGCTTCCCGTTATCCGCGACCTTTTCCAGGTCCTTGACCATCCGTGCGATGCGCGCCGAGAGCTTTTCCGAGCTCATGCTTTCGCGCATTCGCTCCACCAGTAATGGGAACGCCAGTGGCGTCGGGCGTTCGATCAAGTGTAAATCCAGCTTCAGTGTCGACAGATGGCGCAAGGTCTCTTCCAGTCGCCGCATATCCAGCTCGTCACGCAGGACTTCTTCCCCCGCCTGGGTCAGCAACAGGTTCTGTGGGTCATATTGCTTGAACACCTCGAAGAACAGCCCGCTGGACGCCTGCACCTGCCGCGTGCTTTTCGGTGCGCCGGGGTAACCGGCAAACACCAGCCCGGCGATGCGCGCGATCTCACGAAAACGGCGCAAGGCCAACTCACCGGCATTCAGGCTGGCGGCCACGTCGTGGAGCAGGTTCTCGGGGCTCAGCAATGCGCTGTTCAACAATGCAGGCCAATCCACCTCGGTAGCACTCAGTAGCTCCAACCCGTAGTCATTCACCGCAATCGAGAAGGTCACGGGTTGCCCCTGGCTGACCCGCCACGCCAGCAAACCGGCCAACCCCTGGTGCACCTGGCGCCCGCCGAACGGGTAGAGGAACAGGTGCCAGCCCTCGCGGGATTTGAGTACTTCGGCCAGTAAGCATGTGCGCGTCGGCAGGCCGGACCAGTGCAACTGCGTCAGTAGCAAAGGTTGCACCGCGCGCATTTCAGGGCCGTCAAAGTGCCCCTGGGCCGCCGCGTCAAAGCGTGCCACCACGGCCTGTGCCAGCTCGTTGGAGAGTGGCATGCGCCCACCGTTCCAGCGCGGTACGGCGGCTTTTTTCGCGCTGCTGCGGCGTACATAGGCGGTCATGTTTTCCACGCGGACCAGCTCGAGAAAGCGTCCGGCAAACAGGAAGCCATCACCTGGCTTGAGCCGCGCAATAAAACCTTCCTCGACACTGCCCAGGTTCTTGCCCCCGCCGCCTTTGCTCCAGAATTTCAGCTGGATGCTGGCGTCGCTGACGATTGTGCCCACACTCATGCGGTGATGCCGCGCCAGTCGTGCATCAGGGACACGCCAGATGCCCTGTTCATCGGGTTCCACCCGGCGGTAATCGGGGTAGGCAGTCAGGGACAGACCGCCATGCCGCACAAATCCCAGCGCCCAGGCCCAGTCCTCTTTATCGAGGTCGCGATAAGCCCAGGTGCCGCGTACCTCTTCCAGCAGCGCATCCGGCGTAAAGCCGCCGCCCAACGCCATGCTCACCAAATGTTGTACGAGCACGTCCAATGGCTTGTAGGGCGATTCCCGCGCTTCAATACGCCGTTGGGCAATTGCATCCTGGGCCGCCGCCGCTTCCACCAGTTCCAGGCTGTGGGTCGGCACCAGCGTCACTCGCGACGGCCGACCCGGCGCATGCCCCGAGCGCCCGGCGCGCTGCATCAGGCGTGCGACGCCTTTGGCCGAGCCAATCTGCAGCACACGCTCTACCGGCAAAAAATCCACCCCCAGGTCCAGGCTGGAGGTGCAGACCACCGCCTTGAGCTGACCGTCTTTCAACGCCCGCTCTACCCAGTCTCGGGTTTCCCGCGACAATGAACCATGGTGCAGCGCAATCACCCCGGCCCAATCGGGACGCGCATCCAGCAATGCCTGGAACCAGATTTCCGACTGCGCCCGCGTATTGGTAAACACCAGGCAACTGCTGCTGGCGTCTATTTCCGCCAGCACCTGGGGCAACATCTTCAGGCCGATATGCCCGGCCCAGGGAAAGCGTTCGGCGTGCGCTGGCAGCAAGGTGTCGACCTTCAGCTGCTTGGCTGTTTGCCCCTGCACATTGATCCCGCCGCCCTGTGGGACCAACGCCTCCAAGGCGTGGGATTGATTGCCCAGCGTGGCGGAAATCCCCCACACCATCAGTTCGGGATGCCAGCGTCGCAGCCGTGCCAGCGCCAGTTGCAACTGGACGCCGCGCTTGTTGCCGATCAATTCATGCCATTCATCCACTATGACCATGCGCAGGTGCGCCAGGCTCGTTTCGCTGTCGGCACGGGCGAGCATCAGGGTCAGGCTTTCCGGGGTGGTGACCAGTGCGGTGGGCGGGCGCCGGGTCTGGCGTGCGCGTTCGCTGCTGCTGGTGTCGCCGGTGCGCAGGCCGACGCTCCACGGAATCTGTAGTGACTCCAGCGGCGCTTCGAGGGCGCGGGCTGTGTCGGCGGCCAGGGCGCGCATCGGCGTGATCCACAGCACGCTCAGCGGTTCGGCAGGGGGGGTACGCTTGCCGGTCGCGGGCGGGCGCGAGATGGCAAAGCGGTTGAGGGCAGCAAACCACAGGGCGTAGGTCTTACCGGCGCCAGTGCTGGCGTGCAGCAGTCCCGACTGGCCGCTCCTGACCGCCGCCCACACATCTTTTTGAAAAGCGAACGGCTTCCAACCCTTGGCGGCAAACCAATGCTTGGCGTAGTCGGTAGGTTTTGCCATGGGCGCGCTGACACTCTGGAAGGTCTATTGCACAGACCTTCCAGGGCGCGCAAAGGTTTACTTCAAGTTGCCACTCAAGAACTGCTGCAAGCGCTCGCTCTGCGGATTGCCCAGCACATCCGCCGGCGCGCCTTGCTCTTCCACCAGGCCCTTGTGCAGGAACAGCACCTGGCTCGACACCTTGCGTGCAAAGCTCATCTCGTGGGTCACCATGATCATGGTGCGGCCTTCCTCGGCCAGGCCCTGGATCACTTTCAACACTTCGCCCACCAGCTCCGGGTCGAGGGCCGAAGTGGGTTCGTCGAACAGCATCACCTCAGGTTCCATCGCCAGGGCGCGGGCGATGGCGACCCGTTGCTGCTGGCCGCCGGAGAGGAACGCCGGGTATTGATCGGCCACCCGTGCCGGCAGGCCGACCTTGTCCAGATAACGACGGGCGCGCTCCTCGGCGTCCTTCTTGCTGCAGCCCAGCACCCGGCGCGGGGCCATGGTGATGTTTTCCAGCACGCTCATGTGGCTCCACAGGTTGAAGTGCTGGAACACCATCGCCAGGCGCGTGCGCAGGCGCTGCAACTCGGCGTCGTCGGCCACGCGCATGCCGTGGCGGTCGCTGACCATGCGGATGGGCTTGCCATCCAGGGTCATGGCGCCGTCGTTGGGGGTCTCCAGGAAGTTGATGCAGCGCAGAAAGGTACTCTTCCCCGAGCCGCTGGCGCCGATCAGGCTGATCACGTCACCGGTCTTGGCCTTGAGCGAAACACCTTTGAGCACCTCATTGTCGCCATAGCTTTTATGCAGGCCTTCAACGGTCAATTTGTACATGGGACGTGCATCCTCAAGGCGAAAGTAGATAGCCGCTGCGGTAGGCCTCGGTGCCTGCGACATGGCCGATGACCATCCCGGCAGTGGCCATGCGGCGTAGCGAACGGGCGTAAAGCAGGCCGGCCTTCTGGCAGTGCACGGGCGTTACGCGGTCGGTAATAGGGTCGATGATTTCGGCGATCAGTTGCCCGGCCTCCAGGTATTCGCCGGGCAGGGCGCTGAACACCAGCAGGCCGCCAACCGGCGTAGCCACCGGCTCGACACCGGCCAGCGGCGTGGCCGGGTAGGGCAGGTCGGGCAGCGGGGCGACATCGCCGGCAATGGCGCCGAAGTGGATCAGGTAGTCGATGATCGCCTGGCAGTCGAGGCTGGCCAGACCGTGGTTCACATCGCCCTGGCCGCGCAGTTCGACGGTCACCGAAAAGCTGCCCATGGGTATCGGGAAGCGCTCGCCGAAGCGTTGCTGCAACTGCCACCAGACCAGGGTGAAACATTCATCGAAGGATTGCCCACCGGAGTCGGTGGCGAGCAAGTTGGCCTCCGAGCCGATATAGCGCGCCAGCGGCTCCACCTGCGGCCACGCTTCGGGCGTGGTGTACAGGTGCGCCACGGCTTCGAAGTCGCAATGCAGGTCCAGCACCATGTCGGCATCGCAAGCCAGGCGCTGCAATGCCAGGCGTTGGGATTGCAACTGGGTCGCAGCAGTCTGCGCCGCCAACGCGTCGCACAGGGCAGCACGGATCACCCGCACGTTGTGCTGCGGGTCGTCGCTGAGCAACGCCTCGACCTGAGTACCGACGGCTTCACTGAGGTCGACGAACAGGCGATTGAAGTTCTGCCCGCTCTCCAGCTCGTAGCGGCCCAATGGAATATCCATCAGCACCTGTTCCAGGCCCACCGGATTGGCCACCGGTACCAGCACAATCTCACTGCGCAGACGCCCGGCCGCGGCCAACTCGGCCAGGCGCACCTTCAGGTGCCAGGCCACCAGCATGCCCGGCAGTTCGTCGGCATGCAGCGACGCCTGGATATAGATTTTGCCCTCGGCCTCTGCGGGCCCGAAGTGGAAACTGTGAATCTGCCGCGCCGTACCTGGCACCGGCGCAATCAGTTGATGAATCTGATGACGCATTGCGACTCCTTAGTGGCTCGGCCCGAGAAAGGCCAGCCAGCGGCGCTCTGCCAGGCGAAACAGACCAACCAGGGCGAAGGTCACGGTCAGGTAGATCAGCGCAGCGATGCCGAATGATTGAAAGGTCATGTAGGTGGCCGAATTGGCGTCCCGGGCCACCTTGAGAATGTCCGGCACCGTCGCGGTAAATGCCACCGTGGTCGAATGCAGCATCAGGATCACTTCGTTGCTGTAGTACGGCAGCGAACGGCGTAGGGCCGAGGGCATGATCACGTAGGCATACAGCTTCCAACCGCTCAGACCGTAGGCCTTGGCCGCTTCGACTTCGCCGTGGGCCATGCTGCGGATCGCCCCGGCAAAGATCTCGGTGGTGTAGGCACAGGTGTTGAGGGCGAAGGCGAGGATGGTGCAGTTCATCGCATCGCGAAAGAACGCATCCAGCAACGGTTGTTCGCGCACCGCCGCGATGCTGTAGATGCCGGTGTAGCAGATCAACAACTGAATATAGAGCGGCGTGCCACGAAACAGGTAGGTGTAGAACTGCACCGGCCAGCGCACCAGGCGCTTGCGCGAGACGCGTGCGATGGACAGCGGGATCGACACGAGGAAACCAATCACCAGCGAGGCGCTGAGCAACCACATGGTCATTGCCAGGCCGGTGATGTGCTGGCCGTCGCTGTACAGGAACGGCCGCCAGTATTGCTGCAGGAGTTCGATCATCGCACGGCCTCCCGGGCCCCGGCGGAGTAGCGCCGCTCAAGCCTGCGCAACACGAAGTTGGAGGCGCTGGTAATCAACAGGTAGATCAGCGCGGCGACCACCAGGAAATAGAACAGTTGATAGGTGCTCTTGCCCGCATCCTGGGCCGCCTTGACCAGGTCTGCCAGGCCGATGATCGACACCAGCGCGGTGGCCTTGAGCATCACCATCCAGTTGTTGCCGATGCCCGGCAGGGCAAAGCGCATCATCTGCGGGAAGGTGACATAGCGGAACCGCTGCCCGCGCTTGAGCCCGTAGGCCGTCGCCGCCTCCAGCTGGCCGCGGGGCACGGCGAGGATCGCACCGCGAAAGGTTTCGGTGAAGTAAGCACCGTAGATAAAGCCCAGGGTGATGACCCCGGCGCTGAATGGGTCGATCTCGATGTAGTCCCATTCCATAAAGTCGGTAAAACCGGTCAGCCAGATTTGCAGGCTGTAGAAAATCAGCAGCATCAGCACCAGGTCGGGTACGCCGCGGATCAAGGTGGTGTAGAGCTGGGCGGGGATACGCAGCAGGCGCAGGCTGGACAGCTTCGCGCTTGCGCCGAGCAGGCCAAGCAGGACGCTGACGGCCAGGGAAGCGACCGACAACTTCACGGTCATCCACGTGCCTTGCAGCAACAGCGGGCCGAACCCCTTCAAGCTGAAGGCACCCAGCCCCAGGGTTTGTAAAAGATCTTCAAACATGACTTCAGGACCTATGGCGATAAAAAAGCGCCCACCGCAAAGGGGTGGGCGCCAGGGTGTTATTTACCGCTGTACAGGTTCAGGTCGCCGAAGTGTTTCTTCTGGATGGTGGCGTAGGTGCCATCATCGTGTAACGCTTTGATACCTTTATCGAGCAAGGCCTTGAGGTCTTTGTTACCTTTTTTGATACCGATCGCAGTTTTGGACGGCAGCAGTGGGTCATCGATAGCCGCGCTGACTTCATAACCGGCACCGGCCGGCGACTTCAGGAAGCCCAGTTCGGCTTGCAGCATGTCCTGCACCGAGGCGTCGAGGCGGCCGGAGGTCAGGTCCGCGTACACCTGGTCCTGGTTGGCGTAGGCCTTGGTGGTCACACCGGCCTTGTCCAGCACGGCCTTGGCGTAGGCCTCCTGAATGGTGCCTTGCTCATAGCCCACGGATTTACCCTTGAGCGACTCCGGGGTGGAGAAACCGGCGCCTTTCTTGAACACCAGGGACGTCGGGCCGGAGAACAGCTCGCTGGAGAAGTCGATCGCCTTTTCACGGGCGGTGGTCACGGTCATCGACGAAATCACACCGTCGAATTTGTTGGCGTTGAGGCCCGGAATCATGCCGTCAAAATCACTTTCGACCCACTTACACTTGACCTTCAGCTCCGCGCAGATCGCATTGCCCAGGTCGATGTCGAAGCCCACCAGGCTGCCGTCGGCGGCTTTGGACTCGAACGGCGCGTAGGACGGATCGACACCAAAACGCAATTCCTTGTATTCCTTGGCCAAGGCGGAACCTGCGGCCATGCACAGAGCCAGTGCAGAAAGGGTCAGCAATGCTTTTTTCATTATGTAATCCCTTGAAACCAAGATAAGCGCTTGTGGCGCGTTTAGGACTGTTACTGAACGGTGTCAGACCCAACACCCGTAGCAATTTCTGAACCATAGTTCCGAATAGTCGTTTTAAAAGGTACGAAGGAATACTTCTGAGTGTAGGAGATGCCCGAAATTGGGCATTGGAAAATCAGCGCACCGTTTTGGGTCGTGCGCATCTGAAAATCTCGGAGGGCTGTTGTAGTGAGCGGGCTTGCCCCGCGCTGGGTGGCGAAGCCGCCCCAAATCCAGGCGCCTGGGTCTCTCTGAAACACCGCGGCGTCCGGTTTGGGGCGGCTTCGCCACCCGGCGCGGGGCGAGCCCGCTCACTACAGGGGCTGCCCTTCGTAGGGGGGCGGGGTTATTTGCCTGGGGTCAGGGTTAGCCGCGTCTTCCCGTACACCTTGTCAAAGTTCTGCGGCTGCATCGGGAAGCTCAGGTATTGCGCCTTGAGCGATGGGTCGATGCCGTTGGCATAGTTCGGGCTGGCGGGGTTGCCGGATTGGCCGATGCCACCCTGGCCTGTCATCGGTTCCACTTGGCCGAAGTCGACGATCATGCGCAGCGCCGGCACCTGGGTGGTAGTGAAGTCCTGCCCCCAGTTGTACGGTGCCGGGTTCAGGGTGTTGTGGTCGCCACCGGATGCCAATGGGCCTCGAATCACCTGGCCCCCGGCGTTTTTCCAGGTGGTGCTGTGCAACTTGCCCCACTGCCAGGCCTTGTGATCGCTGCCCAGTTGGCTGTCGCCGGCGCTGATCGCCGCGGCCAGGCTACGGGCGAGGATCGCCGGTTTGTCTTCTTTCTGCGGGGTCCGGATGTCGTCCCAGAACGGGCTGTCTTCACGGCCCAACAGGTGGTCGGCCTGGGCGGCGTAGGACAGGCTGGCGTTGCTGACAAATGCCTTCCAGCTGGCGCTGTTTTCCGGGCCGAGTTCATCGAGGAAGATCTGCTTGGTGCTTTCTTGCAGGAACAGTTCGTAGAGCGCCGCGTCGGCGGAGGTGGACACCAGGCGCCCATCGAACCCCATCAAGCGGCTCAACGCCTCGCGGGCCTTGGCCTGCTCGGCTGCCGGCAGGGCGTCAATCGCCTGTTTCAGCGGCTGGGCCATGCCCGGCGCCTGGAACATGCTCTTGAGCTTGGCGGCGAAGGTGGTGGTCTGGTCGTACTGCATGGCGATCATGCTGCGGGTGTCATGCTTGCCCGCATTGGCCAGTTGGGCCAGGCGCTCGCTGCGCTCGGGCGCGTCCCAGGAGTTGGACAGCTGCATGCCATAACCGCGCGGTGCGGTGCGCTGGTTGGCGGTGCCGATCCAGCCTTGGGCCGGGTCCTGGTCGTAAGGGTGCAGCATTGCGTCGGCGTAACCGTCCCAGTCAAAGCGCGTGTCCCAGCCCGGTGAGGGCAGCAGGCCTTCACCTTCGCGGCGGTTGGGGAAGCGGCCGGTGACTTGCCAGCCGATGTTGCTGGCGTCGGCAAACACCAGATTCAACGCGATGGCGCGAATCTCGCGGGTCGCGTCCGAGGCCTTGCCGGCGTTTTGTGCGCGGGACAGGTCGAAGAACGCGTCCAGGCTCTTGTCGTCCTTGAAGTCGGCGGTTTGCAAGGCCAGGCCCAGGCCGCTGGTCAGTGCCTGGCTGCTGTTGAGCAGGGCGCCATGGCGGGTTTCGTACACCACTTCGCGAATCGAGCGTTGGCCTTTGATGAAGAAGGTTTCGTTACGCACAGCGGCCGGTAGCCATTTGCCGTTGTTCTCGTAGTACAACGCGCTGCCTTGGCGTTTGACCTTCTCCAGGAACAGGTCCTGGGTGTCGCCCTTGACCGTGCTCATGCTCCACGCGACTTTGCCGTTGAAGCCGGACAACAGGGTCGGCAGACCGGCAATCGAGGCACCGACCGCCTGGTATTTCGGCGCGCGGATCTGCACGTAGCTCCACGGCGACGGCGCTTGCGGCTGGGCGGCAAGGTCGTTGGCCAGCAGGCTTTTGCCGCTGCGGCTGCGTTGCGGGCCAATCGCCCAGTTGCTCGAGGTGGTCACGGCCAGGGCGTTGAGGCGGCTCAGTTGCTGGCTGACCGTGTCCAGCCCGGCGAGGCCGCTGATCTGGCCCAGGTTGACCCCTTTGAGTTTCTCGGCTTCGGCCAGCGGGATCGCTTCATCCGGCGCGCTCGGGGTGAGCCAGGCGAGTTTGTCGACACCGACTTTCTGCGCCAGCACCAGGGAAGCGATTTCTTCCTGCAGGTTGGCCGACTCGCTGAAATTCAACAGGCAGAACAACAGCGCCGAATCTTCCGGTTTCCAGTACTCGGGCTTGTAGCCGGTCTGGGCGAGGTCCGGCGGCAGCTTGTCGCGGTAGCGGAACAGGTAGGCGTTGACGCCGCGCGCGTACACCTCGAAGAACCGCTTGAGGCGTGGCGAGGAGGCGTTATACAGCTCGCCGGCGCTTTTTTTCAGGTTGACCGCACGCATGAACCGGTCGGCATCCAGCACATCGGGACCGGACATCTCCGCCAGACGGCCCTGGGCCAGCAGGCGCAACGTGACCATCTGGGTGATGCGGTCACTGGCATGTACATAACCGAGGCTGAACAGCGCGTCATGGAAGGTGTTGCTTTCGATCAACGGCATGCCCTGGGCATTGCGACGCACCGACACATTCTGTGCCAGGCCTTTGATCGGTTGCACGCCGGCGACCGGCGGCAGGGTGTCCTGGATGCTCTGGAGTTGGCAGCCGGCCAGGCTTAATGCACTGGCCACTGCCGCGGCAACGCCGAACCGGGGAAGAAAATGTGAGAGGGCTGGCGAGGCCATGGCAAAGCTCCTGCGGGGGGTAGCGTCAGTAAAGGCGCTACGTTAGTGAGCGCGGTGAAACGACGCAAGCAGGAGTTTGGGGAAAGCATCAGATCTTGAGACGGGCTCAAATCGAATGCTTTGGGGTCAGGCCTTGGGCGGATTCACTTTCTGCACCAGTTCGTAGGCCCGCACTGTCGCCGGCCGCTCCTTGATGCTGTTGAACCAACGCTGCACATGGGGGAAATCTTCCAACCGCTGGCTCTGCCACTTGTGGGAAACGATCCACGGATAGATGGCCATGTCGGCAATGCTGTAGTCCTCGCCTGCGACGAACGCGCGGTCTGCCAGGCGCCGGTCCAATACGCCGTACAGGCGCGCGGTTTCATCCACGTAACGCTTGATCGCGTAGGGAATCTTTTCCGGTGCGAACTGGCTGAAGTGATGGTTCTGGCCGGCCATCGGCCCCAATCCACCCATCTGCCAGAACAGCCATTGCAGGGTTTCCTGACGACCGCGTAGGTCCTTGGCAATGAACTGGCCGGTTTTTTCTGCGAGGTAGAGCAGGATTGCGCCGGATTCGAACAACGAAATCGGCGCGCCACCATCGCTCGGTTGATGATCGACGATGGCCGGAATGCGGTTGTTGGGAGCGATCTTCAGGAAGTCCGGCTTGAACTGGTCGCCCTGGCCGATATTGATCGGATGCACCTCATAGGGCAGGCCGGCTTCTTCCAGGAACAGTGATACTTTGTGACCGTTGGGGGTAGTCCAGTAGTACAAGTCGATCATGACGCTCTCCAAGTGCGCGAATGGCTGTAGGAATAGGTGATGCTGGGAGCGCGAAAATTCAATGAAACATTTAGGTCTATCGTTATGGCATTTCGACAGGACGCGGCGCTGATCGTGATTGATCAGCAAAAAGGCATTCATCACCCTAAGCTGGGGCGGCGTAATAACCCGCAGGCCGAAGAACGCATCCAGGCGCTGTTGCGGCATTGGCGCAGTACCGGGCGCCCGGTGATCCATGTGCAGCATTTGTCCCATCTGCCGGACTCGGTGTTCTGGCCTGGGCAGTCCGGCGTCGAGTTCCAGGACAATTGCGTGCCTGCGCCCGGCGAGCAATTGATTCAAAAACGCGTACCGGATGCGTTCAGCGGTACGCCGCTGCAAGCGCAGTTGCGCGCGGCCGGCATCGTGCAATTGGTGCTGGTGGGCGTGGCCACCCACAACTCGGTGGAAGCCACCGCCCGCACTGGCGGCAACCTCGGGTTTGATACCTGGGTGATTGAGGACGCGTGCTACACCTTCGACAAACCGGACTTTTTCGGTGCGCCGCACCCCGCCGAGCTGGTGCACGCCATGTCCCTGGGTAACCTGCACGGCGAATACGCCACGGTGATCAACTCCCGTGATGTGCTGGGCTAAGCCTGGGCGCATGAAGGGCGGTTGAGCTTGAGGAATCGAGACGGTGGCGGGCGAGAGGTTGAGCTGTTGTTTCAGCGCAGATCCTGATTTGAGATGCAATCCAATGTGTGTGCGGGCTTGCTCGCGAAGGCGGTGGGTCAGTTGAAATACCTGTGACTGACACACCACCTTCGCGAGCAAGCCCGCTCCCACACAAGCGCGCTTACAGATTCAAGTGGCGTATTACGCCCCGTGGCACTTCTTGAATTTTTTTGCGCTGCCGCACGGGCACGGATCGTTGCGACCCACGTCCTTCAAGGCGTTGCGCACCGGCTCCTGGTGAGCGTGGCCGCAGTTCGGGCCGTGGACATGGCCGTGGTCGTGATCATGGTGATCGTGATCGTGGTTGCAGTCAGGACCATGGACATGGGGTTGCTGAGTCATTGATGTCGCTCCGGAATAAAATCGCCGGGGATTATCTCGCCATTGTGGGCCACCTGCACGTCATAACCGATGAATAATCCGGTTTTCAGCTCGCCTTCGAGGCGATAGGGCACTGGCTTGCTCGGGTTTTTCAGCATCTGCACCACATCGCGGATCTGTGGCCAGAGGTTGGTGCGTACCGAAACCTTGAAAAAAGCATGGCCTCTGGGCGGCACGGTGAGCCACTCGTTGGATTCCCCTTCGGTCAGCACAAAGTTGTCCAGGCTGACCTTGTAGACCAGGCCGCGTACGGTCAGGTCGGCGTCGTCGCGGTTGTCCACGCGAAAGTACAGCTTGAATTTCTGCTCCAACAGCTTGGCCCGCACCACTTCGACTTTCACCAGGGACACGTGGGGCGGTGGCGCGTCGTCTTCGAACCACGACGCGCAGCCGCTCAGGCCGAGGGTTAACGCCAGCATCAAGCTGTAGATCCGAAGCATGGCGGTTGTCCTGTGTTGGTTAGAGATAGCTGGAACAACACTTCTTGAATTTCTGCCCGCTGCCACACAGACAGGCATCGTTGCGCCCGGTCTTCACCTCCACGGTCGGATCGATGAAGTACCAGCGCCCGTCATTCTGTACGAAAGAAGACTGTTCGCGGTGGCTGTGTTCGCCAGTGCTGTCATGCCAGCGGGCGGTGAAGGTCACGAACGCGTGCTCCGGCTGGCCGCCGAACACCTCGGAGCTTTCCACCTCCAGGCCCAGCCAGGTGCTTTGGGCGCTCCACGCGCCGATGGCGTCACGGTCCAGGCCGGCCTGTTGCGCGGGCAGGGTGGTTGCCACCAGATAGTCCACCAGGCCCAGCACATAGGCGCTGTAACGCGAACGCATCAGCGCGCTGGCGCAGGGCGCCGGGTGGCCGGCGTGATAATGGCCGCAGCAGGCATCCAGCAGGTTGCCACTGCCGCAGGGGCAAATGGATGTACTCATCGGGTTACCACCAATACTTTCCGAAGTTTTCCGGGTTGGCCCAGAACCGGGCGTTGAGCCAGTCCGGCACCTGTTTATAGTCAAGCAGATCGTAGGTAAACAGCGTCAGAACCTGCTCATCGCGCTGGAAACGCTCGCCGGCCTGCAAGGCCAGGGAGAAGAAGTCGGTGTCCTGCCATTCGCATGCGCCGAGGTCCACCAGCACCGCAATGCGGCTGGCATTGAGGTTGCGGATGCCGCCGAGCAGGGTCAGGCCTTGTGCCTTTGACAGGTGCTCCAGGCAGTCGACCACCAGCGCCAGGTCAAAACGCTGCGCGGCCAGCTCGGCGGGCAGGGGGCCGGGCGGGGCGATGGACACCCGGGTGTCCGGGTGTTCGGCTTCAAAAGCCTCCAGCGCCGGGAACTGGCTGGCCCCCAACAGCAACAGGCGCTTGGGCTGGTGCAGGTCGAGCAGGGCAGCCAAGGCTTGTTGGGGTGTACGAGCGGAAATACCAGCGGTCATCACAGATCCTCACATCAGGACCGTAGAGACTAGCGCGGCTGAGCGTGCTGGCCTAGAGCGGGCGACTGCGAAAAGCCAGGCACTGGCGGCGATCCTCAATGAAACCGGGGGTGCGGCCTACTGGCGCAGATGAAAAGAGCGGTCTTTACTCCACCCATCGGCCCCCGCCGATCCCCTCAGGAGAAATCAGATGAGCATCATGCGGACAGCTCTGCCCTTGATTCTGCTAACCGGCGTATTGACAGGTTGCGCAGGCTTGCAAAAAACCGATTGGCCCACCTGCGCCGCCGTTGGCGGTGTGACCGGCGCGGCGATCGGTGCAACGGAAAGCTCGGCCTACGCGGGCTATGGCGCGCTGTTGGTCGGCGGCATGGCCGGCGCCTATTGCTGGGTGCATGGCGATGGCGACGAGGACGGCGATGGCGTACCGGACAGCCGCGACAAGTGCCCGGGCACGCCGAAGGGCGTGCATGTAGATGCCAACGGTTGCCCGCCGGTGCCGGTCGCGGCAGTGGTTGAGGAAGTGGTCGTGGTCAAGGAAGAAACCATCGTGATCCGCGATGTGTTGTTCCAGTTCGATTCGGCCAAGTTGACGGCAGCGGATAAAGCCAAGCTCGATACCATCGCCACCCGCCTGAAAAAAGAAGCACCGGGCGCGCAACTGCGGGTCAGTGGTCATACGGACAGCGTCGGCAAAGACGCCTACAACCAGAAACTCTCGGAAAAACGTGCGCATTCGGTCACCGAGTACCTCATCCAATCGGGTGTGCCGCGCGGCAGCTTTGTCTCGGTAACGGGGGCTGGCGAAAGCCATCCGGTCGCCGACAACAAAACCGCTGAAGGCCGTGCGTTGAACCGCCGCGTGGAAATCCAGATCAACCGCTGACAGCCCTTGCCCCTGTGGGATCCACAGGGGCATTGCCGGCAATCTTTACCGAAACCGACCTTTCCCAACTTTTTTGAACCTTCACTGGCAAATCGCCGGTAGAAGTCGTTACTGTGCGTCCAAAGAAAAAACTAGAACAAACTCGGGAGCCCCAAGATGCGTAAGGTTTTACTGTTGGCCCTGTTGGTCAGCCCCATTGCCCTGGCCCAGAGCGTCAGTGTTGAAACCAACTCGTTGATGCGCCTGCCCAACAGCACCAGCGTGCTGCAATTGGAGCGCCTGGATGTGGCGGACTACGGCACGTTGCTGATTCCGGCCAGTATCAGCCAGGTCACGGTGGATGAGTTGCACCTGGGGCGCGACGCGCGTATCGCCATCGTCCCGGGTAATACCGCGCTGCAATTGCAGGTGCGCCATGCGCAACTTGACCACGGCAGCCAATTCACCTCGCGCGGTGCGCCCGGCACCCATGAAAAACCGGCCAAGGCCGGGCGTGACCTGACCTTGCGCATTCAATCATTGGCGGCCGATGAGTTGTCGGTGGATGCCCGTGGTGGTGCTGGTGCCAAAGGTTATGCCGGTTTGGACGGTGCCAACGGCGTGGACCCGGGCTGCACCTGGGGCGCGGCCGGGCGTGGCGCCAATGGCGACAACGGTGGTGATGGCCTGCCGGGTGCGGCGGGTGCGCAAGTGCGGGTTGAATTGCCAAAGGACTTCCCGGCGCAGCAGATCAAGGTCTGGGTCGACGGTGGCGCGGGTGGTTTGGCGGGCACGGCGGGCAAGCCAGGCAAAGGCGGGCAGTCCAAGGGGTGCCTGGTGTATCAGGCCGATGGCGGCGAGAAGGGCCGTCCTGGGTTGGAAGGCCAACCAGGACCAGCGGGGCCCGCAGGTTCCGTCACCATCCAACGCCTGTAACTTGTAGTGAGCGGGCTTGCCCCGCGCTGGGGGGCGAAGCCGCCCCAACCGTTACACCGCGGTGTTTCAGAAAGACCGAGGTGTCTGGATTTGGGGCGGCTTCGCCACCCAGCGCGGGGCAAGCCCGCTCACTACAAGCTCAGAGCATTGGTCGGGCTGAGGCGATTGCCACTGTTACCAATCCCACAATCAAATTGATGCCTACCAACCGCCGAATCTGCCCCAGCACCGCCGCGCCCACCGGCCAATCCTGCGCCGCCACCGCTGCGCGCAGTTCCGGGAACTTCAACGCCTGGATGCGGATAAACAACGCCGTCATCACCAGATACAGGCCCATCATCACCTGCACATAACGCGGCGCAGTCTCAAACCCGCTGAAGCGCAGGTGCAGCAAGCCAATGCCGCTGATCGGCAAAATCGCCACCGCGACCCATACCCACACAAAAAAACGTTGAAACACATTTGCCCACAGCGTGAGCCGGGCAGGGCCCTCAAGTGCCACCCCGGCGGCGGGGCGCAGGATCATCCAGGCGAAAAACATGCCGCCGACCCAGATCAGGGCGGCCAATACATGCAGGGTGTAGGCGAGGCTAAACACGGTCATTGCGGTACTCCGTTCTGCGCGGGATTCATTAGCGGGGTATGATAGCGGCCGATCCGAACCACTGAAAATTTATCCAGCGTTTTTTGCGCCCGACTATCCATGATCAGCACTGAACTCAAAACCACGATCCAGGGCGCCTACTCGCGTTTTCTCGAAGCCAAGAGCTTGAAACCGCGCTATGGCCAACGCCTGATGATCGCCGAAGTGGCCAAGGTCCTCGGGGATATCGACACCGACGACGAAGGTCGCCGCGAAGGTGAGCCCGCGGTCGTGGCCGTCGAAGCCGGCACCGGTACGGGCAAGACCGTGGCCTACAGCCTGGCCGCGATCCCGACCGCCAAGGCCGCCGGCAAGCGCCTGGTGATTGCCACCGCCACCGTGGCCCTGCAAGAGCAGATCGTCTACAAAGACCTGCCCGACCTGATGCGCAACAGCGGCCTGAACTTCACCTTCGCCCTGGCCAAGGGCCGTGGCCGCTACATGTGCCTGTCCAAGCTCGACGTGTTGTTGCAGGAAGGCCATGCGCAAACCGCCACCGCGTCGTTGTTCGAAGAAGAAGGCTTCAAGATCGAGGTGGATGAGGTCAGCCAGAAGCTGTTCACCAGCATGATCGAGAAACTGGCCGGCAACAAATGGGACGGCGACCGCGACAGCTGGCCCACCGCCCTGGAAGACTCCGACTGGGCGCGCCTGACCACCGACCACAGCCAATGCACCAACCGCCATTGCCCCAACTTCGGCCAGTGCGCCTTCTACAAGGCCCGCGAGGGCATGGGCAAGGTCGATGTGATCGTTACCAACCACGACATGGTGCTGGCTGACCTGGCCCTGGGCGGCGGTGCCGTATTGCCCGATCCGCGTGACACGCTCTACGTCTTCGACGAAGGCCATCACCTGCCGGACAAGGCCATCGGACACTTCGCCCATTACACGCGCCTGCGATCCACCGCCGATTGGCTGGAAAGCACCGCGAAGAACCTCACCAAGTTGCTGGCCCAGCACCCACTGCCCGGCGATCTCGGCAAGCTGATCGAACAAGTGCCGGAGCTGGCGCGGGAGATCAAGACCCAGCAGCAATTCATGTTCAGCGCCTGCGAGCAGGTCGCCGACTTCAAGCCCGGCGAAGATGTGGAAGGCCGTGAGCGCCCACGCCACCGTTTCGTCGGCGGCTTGATCCCCGAACATATGCGCGAAATGGGCATCGAGTTGAAGAAGGGCTTTTCGCGCCTGACCGACCTTTTTACCCGTCTCACCGATTTGCTCAAGGAAGGCATGGACGGCGAGGTCAACATCGGCATCGCCAGCAACCAGGCCGAGGAATGGTATCCGCTGTTCGGCAGCCTGCTGTCCCGCGCCCAAGGCAACTGGGAATTGTGGACCGCCTTCACCGTCGAAGACCCGGAAGACAACCCGCCCATGGCCCGCTGGCTGACCCTGTCGGAAAGCGGTGCGCTGTTTGACATCGAGGTCAACGCCAGCCCGATCCTCGCCGCCGAAATGCTGCGTCGCAATCTGTGGAACGTGGCCTACGGCTGCCTGGTGACCTCCGCCACGCTGACGGCCCTGGGCACCTTCGACCGCTTCCGCATGCGCGCCGGCCTGCCGAAAAAAGCCGTCACCGCCGTGGTGCCCAGCCCGTTCCATCATGCCGACGCCGGTGTGCTGCGAGTGCCCGACCTCAAGGCCGACCCGCGGGACGCCGCAGCGCACACCGCGGCGATCATCCGCGACCTGCCGGAGCTGGTGGAAGGTTCGCGCGGCACCCTGGTGCTGTTCTCGTCACGCAAACAGATGCAGGACGTGTTCGACGGTCTCGACCGCGACTGGCGCAAGCAGGTGTTTATCCAGGGCAACCTGTCCAAGCAGGAAACCCTGAACAAGCACAAGGCGCGGGTGGATGGCGGCGACTCCAGCGTGCTGTTCGGCCTGGCCAGCTTTGCCGAAGGCGTGGACTTGCCGGGCGCCTACTGCGAACACGTGGTGATCGCCAAGATCCCGTTCTCGGTGCCGGATGATCCGGTCGAGGCGGCGTTGGCCGAATGGATCGAAGCGCGGGGCGGTAACCCGTTCATGGAAATCTCGGTGCCGGACGCTTCCTTGAAGCTGGTCCAGGCCTGCGGGCGCTTGCTGCGTACCGAACAGGACCGGGGCACCATCACCTTGCTCGACCGCCGTTTGGTCACCCAGCGCTATGGCAAGGCTATCCTGAATGCCTTGCCGCCATTCAGGCGCGAAATTTCTTAAGCCGCCGTGGGCGATTTCGCCCACTCCGTGGTCTATCTCACTGTATTTCATCAGGCCATTCATCGGCCGTCTGGGAGAACCTTGTCTGTATGATTCGCACGCTGCCCGCTCTATTTGCCCTGTTGTTCGCCGCGCCCTTGATGGCCGCGCCTGCCGGGCAACAGACCCTGTTCAATTTCGTCCGGCCTGCCGATGTGGTCAAGGTGGCGACCCAGGACGCCAGCCTGCCGCAATACAACGCCGAACAAACCCCTGAAGGCGAGGTGTTGCGCCGCATCACCTTCAACCCGGCCGCCGAACCGAGCCTGGTGCTCAGCCCGCAGAGCGGCGTCTGGGACTGGTCGCAGTCCGGCGCCATGAGCCTGCGCATCCAGAGTGCGATGGACTGGGCGCTGACCCTATACGTCAAAGTGCAGAGCGCGGACGGCAAGATCTTGCGCAGCCGCATCGACCTGCCGGCGGGTCCGGCGCAGACCTTGCTGATCCCGTTGCAAGCCAACTCACCGTTGAGCCAGGGCATGAAGGCTGGCCCGCCGATGCCGATCACCGTGGACGGCCAACGCGTGTTGCTCGGCGGCAGTTTTGGCGAAGTCGACCGCAGCCAGGTGGTTTCGGTGACCTTGTCGATGCTCAAGCCCAGCGCGGCCCAGAGCATCCTGTTGGAGCGCTTTGGCGTGCAGGACAGCGAGCCGGTGATCAAGGCTGCCTACAGCGAGCTGGTGGATGCGTATGGTCAGTCCACCCGTGCGCGCTGGCCGGAGAAGGTTGGCAGCGACGAACAACTCAAGGCCGCTGCCGCCAGGGAACAGCAACAGCTCCAGGGCTGGCTGGCCTCGCGGGATAAATCCGCACTGGACCCGTACGGCGGCTGGAACAAAGGCCCGGCGTTCGAGGCCAGCGGTTTTTTCCGCACCGAGAAGCGCGATGGCCGCTGGTATCTGGTGACGCCGCAAGGCCATCCGTTCTACTCGTTGGGCGTCAATACCGTGGCCCCGGACAACAGCCAGACCTACGTATCCGGCCGTGAATGGATGTTCGCGGCGTTACCCAAGGCCGGCGAGCCGTTGGATAACTACTACGGCAGCGGCGATAACCGCACCGGCAATGGGGCCGGCGAAGGACGCAGCTATGGTGCCGGGCGCTGGTACGACTTCTACCGCGCCAACCTGCAACGAACCTATGGCGGTGAGGGGTTCGACCACAAGCGTTGGGTCAGCCACACCCTCGATCGCCTGCAAGCCTGGGGTTTCAACACTGTGGGCAACTGGAGTGACGAAGCGCTGGCCCGCGCCGACCGCGTGCCGTACACCTTGCCGCTATCAATTGTCGGCGACTACGCCAGCATCAGCACCGGCACCGATTGGTGGGGCGGCATGCCCGACCCGTTTGATCCGCGCTTCGCCATGGCCACCGAACGCGCCGTGGCCATTGCCGCCCGCGATCACCGTGATGACCCATGGTTGATCGGCTTTTTCGCCGACAATGAATTGGCCTGGGCCGGTCCTGGCGATGATCCGAAGTCCCGTTACGCCCTGGCCTACGGCACTTTGCGCATGACCACCGATGTGCCGGCCAAACGCGCGTTCCTCAAGCAATTGCGCGACAAGTATCGTAACGAGGACGGCCTGTCGAAAGCCTGGGGCGTTCATGTGGCGGGTTGGGAGTTGATGGAAGACCCGGGTTTCGAAGCACCGATGCCGAATGCCGAGCACCCGGAAATCGAGGCCGACTTCAAGTATTTCCAGAAGACCTTCGCCGACGCCTACTTCAAGACCATCTCCGATGCGCTGAAATGGCACGCGCCGAACCAGTTGCTACTGGGCGGCCGCTACGCGGTGAGCACTCCGGAAGCGGTGGCGTCGTGCGCCCAGTATTGCGATGTGCTGAGTTTCAACATGTACACCCTCAAACCCCAGGACGGTTATGACTTCGCGGCTCTGCGCGCGTTGGACAAACCCGTGCTGATCACCGAATTCAACTTCGGCTCGGCGGACCGTGGGCCGTTCTGGGGCGGCGTGACCCAATTGGCCAGGGAGGAAGATCGCGGCGCGGCGTACGCCAACTTCCTCAAACAGGCCATGGCCGAGCCGTCGATTATTGGCGTGCACTGGTTCCAGTACCTGGATCAGCCGGTGACCGGGCGTCTGCTGGACGCTGAAAACGGCCACTTCGGGCTGGTCGGCATCACCGATGTGCCGTTCCAGGGCTTTGTCGAAAGCGTGCGCAAGAGCAACCTGGCGGCCGTCGAGCAGTTGGGCAAGGAGGCGGAAAAAGCCAAGGCGGCCAGCGCGGCGCATGAGCATGCAAGCGGTCGTTCGAGCGCTGACGGCAAAGGCGCCGGACATGCCGGCGGGCATGCTGGAAATGGTCATTGATTCAGCGTTGACGGGTTCCCAAATCCTGGAATGACTGGAACAATGTCGGCCACTTTTTACGGCGTTTTCCGAGGGGGCTTAGGTGCAGATTCAGGGTCATTACGAGCTCCAGTTCGAAGCGGTACGTGAAGCGTTCGCCGCGTTGTTCGATGACCCCCAGGAGCGTGGCGCCGGGCTGTGCATCCAGGTCGGCGGCGAAACCGTCGTCGACCTGTGGGCCGGCACCGCCGACAAGGACGGTGCCGAGGCATGGCACAGCGACACCATCGTCAACCTGTTCTCCTGCACCAAGACCTTCACCGCCGTCACTGCCCTGCAATTGGTGGCCGAGGGCAAGCTGAAGCTGGATGCGCCCGTGGCCGACTACTGGCCGGAATTTGCGGCGGCGGGCAAAGAAGCCATCACCTTGCGGCAGTTGCTCTGCCATCAGGCCGGGTTGCCTGCGATCCGCGAGATGCTACCCACCGAGGCGCTGTACGACTGGCAATTGATGGTCGACACCCTGGCGGCCGAGGCCCCGTGGTGGACACCGGGCCAAGGGCATGGCTACGAGGCGATCACCTATGGCTGGCTGGTCGGCGAGCTGTTGCGGCGTGCCGACGGGCGCGGGCCAGGGGAGTCCATCTTGGCGCGGGTTGCACGGCCACTGGGCTTGGACTTCCACGTAGGCCTGGCGGATGAAGAGTTTTATCGTGTTGCGCATATAGCGCGCAGCAAAGGCAATATGGGCGATGCCGCCGCGCAACGGTTACTGCAAGTAATGATGCGTGAACCGACTGCAATGACTACGCGGGCATTTGCCAATCCTCCGTCTATTCTGACCAGCACTAATAAACCTGAATGGCGACGCATGCAGCAGCCGGCGGCAAATGGTCACGGTAATGCGCGCAGCCTGGCGGGTTTTTATAGCGGTTTGTTGGACGGTAGTTTGCTCGAAAGCGACATGCTTGAAGAGTTGACCCGTGAACACAGTATCGGGCCGGATAAAACATTATTGACACAAACCCGTTTCGGCCTGGGCTGCATGTTGGATCAACCGCAACTGCCGAATGCCACCTTCGGCCTTGGCCCGCGTGCGTTCGGGCATCCTGGCGCGGGTGGTTCGGTGGGCTTCGCCGATCCGGAGCATGATGTAGCGTTTGGTTTCGTGACTAATACATTGGGGCCCTATGTACTTATGGACCCACGTGCACAGAAGTTGGTCGGAATATTGGCCGGTTGTCTGTAAACCCCTTGCTGTTTCACGTTTTTTTGTTACAAAGGCAACTATAAGAAGACGCTGACGGAAAGTATGTAACTTTATTCTTATCCTGGCGTCTGTTTAACGGGTCCTCGAGACCCCTGGTTTTTTCTCATTTTGTGGATACCTCATGTTATCGAACAAGTCCTTGGCACTCGCGCTTTGCCTCACTATTACCGGCTGTGCACAAACTCCACAAAATGATGCCGACGGTGGGCATTGGTGGTCATTTGGATCGGATAAGACGGCTGCCAAGGACGCAGTGACCAAGGTCGACGCCAAGCCGGATGCCAAGCCGGACGCCAAGGCTGCCGCCGACGCCAAGGCCGCTGACTTGAAAGCCGACCTCAAGGCTGCTAACCCTGCACCTGCCGCCGCGCCAGCTGTCGCCAAGGCAGAGAGCGAAACCCATTGGTGGTGGCCGTTCGAAAGCAAGCCAAAGCCCCTGGCCAAGGTCGACGTGACCAATATCCCAATGCCTGACCCGAAAATCACCCAGGCCTGGTTGGACGACTATGAGCCGCGCCTGCGTGCTGCGATCAAGGACAGCAACCTGCAACTGGAACGTCGTGACAACGTACTGGTCGTGATCGCCCCGGTGGATGGTTCCTACAACCCGAAACGTCCGTCGATGTTGCTGCCGGTCACCCTGGGCCCGTTCACCCGCGTCGCCAAGGCTGTTGAAGCCGATCCAAAGACCGCCGTACTGGTCCTGGGCCACGTCGACGCCACCGGCACTGCACCGGCGAGCCAGGCGTTGAGCAAGGAACGTGCACAGTCGATCGCATCGATCTTCAGCCTCAGCGGCCTGAAGCAGGACCGCCTGATGCTGCGCGGCATGGGTGACCTGATGCCACGTGCCGCCAACGACAGCACCCAGGGCCGTGCGCTGAACCGTCGCATGGAAATTATGTTCACTCAGCGTACAACTATGTTGGCCTTGCTGAGCAAGTACAACTCGGGCAAGACCCCGCCAGTGGCTGAGATGGTTGCGGTGCAGGACGTTCCAGCACCTGCTCCGGCCGCCAAGACCCCGGCGAAAAAGGCGCCTGCCGCGAAGAAAGCCGCTGCTAAGCCCGCCGCCAAGAAAGCCCCGGCCAAGCCTGCTGCCAAGAAAGCGGCTCCGGCCAAAGCCAAGGCGGCTGCACCGGCTAACGACCAGGCGAAAAACTGATCTGTTGAAAGAAGGATAAAGCCGCATGACCCAGGCACTGGCCGATATGCGCCGTGACTACACACGGGATGGTTTGAGCGAGGCCCAGGCCCCGAGCGAGCCGTTTGCGTTGTTCCACCAGTGGTTCGGCGACGCGGTGAAAACCGAGCAGCCGCCGGTGGAAGCCAATGCCATGACCCTGGCCACGGTTGACAGCGATGGTCGCCCGCACTGTCGCATCCTGCTGCTCAAGGGCCTGGATGCACAGGGCTTTACCTTCTTCACCAACTATCAGAGCGCCAAGGGTGAACAGCTCGCGGCGCGGCCGTTTGCGGCGATGACCTTCTTCTGGCCGACTCTGGAGCGCCAGGTGCGGATCGAGGGGCGGGTGGTCAAGGTCACGCCTGAGGAGTCGGACGCTTATTATCAGGTCCGCCCATTGGGCAGCCGCTTGGGCGCGTGGGCGTCGCCGCAGAGCAAGGTCATTCGTGACCGTGAAGAACTGCAGGACTTGCTCAAGGCCACCGAGCAGCGTTTCAGCGATACCCAGCCCGACTGCCCCGAGCACTGGGGCGGTTATCGCCTGCTGCCCGAGCGCATCGAGTTCTGGCAGGGCCGCGCCAGCCGCCTGCACGACCGCCTGAACTATCGCCTGCAAGGGACCGACTGGACCCGCGAGCGCCTGGCGCCCTGAGCGTCACCTTTCGTCACCTCACCTGAATATTGTCCGTTGCGCCGAAGTCTGTATTGCACAGACTTCGGCTGCTTCCGGCTGTGTGACTACAATGTTGAAACAGTCGTGACATCTATTGGCACAAGAGCTGGGCTACCGTTTGTCGAGTTTTCTGGTACTGGCAGTCTGTACTCAGGCTGAATGAAAGCAATTTTTTGCGGTGCGGGCCGTGACAGGCGCGAGGCTGCCGCGTTTAATGACCACCTGTCCTTTGGAGTTGATGCTATGCGTAAGTCCGTTTTACTAGTTGCCTGCTTCACCACCCTGTCACTTCTGCTGGGTGGCTGTGCTTCGAGTCTGACCGGCGACTCGTACTCCCGTGACGAAGCGCGTCGTGTACAGAGCGTTCGCATGGGCACCATCGAATCCCTGCGCCCAGTGAAAATCGAAGGCACCAAGACCCCAATCGGCGGCGCTGCCGGCGCAGTCATCGGCGGCGTTGGCGGCAGCGCCATCGGCGGCGGCCGTGGCAGTATCGTGACCGCGGTGATCGGCGCAGTTGCCGGCGGCCTGCTGGGCTCGGCCACCGAAGAAGGCCTGACCCGCACCCAGGGCGTGGAAATCACCGTCCGCGAAGACGACGGCAGCATGCGCGCCTACGTGCAGGCCGTGCAGGAGAATGAAATCTTCCGCATTGGCGACCGCGTGCGCATCATGACCGTTGATGGGACTAGCCGGGTTACTCGCTAAGTATTAGTCGCAGAAACGAAAAACCCCCAATCGGGTGACCGGTTGGGGGTTTTTGTTGCAAGCCCAGTTAGTGGCTGGGCTTGCGGCTTCAAAGATGCATCGACCTGCATCCAAAGGCCCACGTGTTCCGGTAAGTGTGCTGGAGGTAAGGCCCAACTTACGGAGGGCCGAGTATGTCCAAGTTTGCACCACGTACGTGGAACCTCGTAGTGAACTGCCTGCGCGCTTATCACGTCTGGACGTTCCTGCGGGACAGCTTTGATGACCTTTAAGGTCTGAGAGGTGGAGCCGTCTTGGTTCAGGCCAAGGCGGCTTTTTGGTGGGGGTCAGGTGAACATTTCTATGTCGTCCATTGCGCTTCCAATGACTCCCCTCAATGCGGGGCATTTGCGCCCTGCTTGAATTAGGGCCGGACCCACCTTCTCCATATCCAGTGTTCCGAAGCGACGCGCGATGTGGCCAATGGCGACAATTGCAGCGGATGCAATCTCATCGTTGTCGCTATCCATATGTTGCAAGCAAACGTTTTGCGCCCAAGTGCCATTCATTTCGTTAAGGCCGACTGAAATCAGTGCTGTGGTGACTTTGCTGACGTCTCCAGTTGCTAGATCGTGCACGGCTTCATCATGGGTCAAGTCGGGGTCGTGGTAGCGCATATTCATTTACCGGCTCCTAAAAGTTTTCCTTTGCGGTTGGTTTTCCCAGCTCTTATCAATGCGTTTTTCATGTGCTGATTAAGTGCTCCCCATGGTCGTACATGTCCGTGAAAAGTGCCTTCTGTTGAGAAATCAATAACCACAAACTCCTTTGTGTGTGGGTCAATACCTATTCGTCGAGGCTCTGAAGGTTTGACTAATACAGAGTCGTTCAAGGCATCCAAGCCATTGGTTGGTTTTTTACTTTTAACCGAATTCCCTTTTTTACTGTGATAAGGCGCGTCCTCGTACTTCCAACTGACGACGATATACAGCGGTCTAACACCCGAATCCGCCGGGAACACCAGGATGAAATCTTTGTAGTCCGGCGGATATATCGGGTCGACGATAATGTTGGCGGCCTTCTCGTTGGCCGGGTACACCCATATATGCGGTGTCGAAGGCGCGGCTTGCAACGCCGGGATGCCGAGGGTGTCACCGGGATTCGCGGCAGGCGTCCAGATCAGTTCAATCCCGTCACCCAGGTCGGCGATGTACTGCATCTCTCGCAACTGAAACTGCACCACATCGACCATTTCCCAGTCGCGATTTTTGCCTGTGTAGAACGCGTATCCCTTGAGCGTGCCGTCCTCCCGTTGCTCGACATGCAAGCGAACCCGCGTGCGTGCTCTCGCCATGGAGCGCAGTTGCTCTTCGGTGTAGAGCGCGCTGTCGCCAAGACTGGAGGGCCAGATCAGCCCCACCAGGCCCGTCAGGAAGGTAGCCCCGACAGTGCCTGCCCCGGCTGCGGCGGCTGAGCCTGTAACAGTGCCGGCCAGCGCCAGCATTCCAAGCCCTGCTGGCAGAGCACTGCCGCTGATTTTCTTGAGCGGTAGCACACCAGACTCGTCGGTCTCGCGACCACCCAGCAACGCGTACTCGCCATAGTCCTCAAGGCGATCAAGCGGTACATAACCGGTGGGGTCGTGATAGTCGATGATGCTGTCCGGCAGGTTGCAGGACTTGGTAAAAACGCAGCCTATCAAGGGCGTTGGGGCGGGGTGCGGATCAGCCTGGCGGCTGTTTTCGTAGGCTTCCTGGCGGGCGAGCAGGGTTTGGTGGTCTTTTTGCCGCGCTGCACGGGCCGCCAATTCGGCCTCGTTCATGGGCTCAAGCATGCGATAACCGCCGGTGCCGGTTCCGTAGGACCGCCAGACTTGGAATGTATCCTTGGTATTTGCCATCGTGCCCTCCTGGCGTGCTGCATAACGAGGGCCGACGTTATGGCAAGCCGAGCAGGGGCGATGTAGGTCTTATCTGAGGAGGGAAGGGGAACAGGAGGGAAATGTGGCGAGGGAGCAAGCTCCCTCGCCACAGTCATTGCATTCGTTATGCTTTCTTGCGACTCGCCATTGCCGTTACTGCATAGCCAATGCACGCAGCCAGAATCGACCCGGTCAGAATCCCCATTCGGTCTTCCCCGGCAAACTCACTGGCACCCGGCACAAACGCCAGGGAACCGACAAACAGGCTCATGGTAAAGCCGATGCCGCACAGGATCGCCACACCAAACACCTGGCCCCAGTTGGCGCCGCTGGGCAGTGCGGCGAGGCCGGTCTTGATGGCCAGCCAGGTCAGGCCGAACACGCCGACGGTCTTGCCGATCAGCAGGCCGGCGGCAATGCCCAGCGGTACGTGGTGGGTGAAGCTTTCCAGGCTGACGCCGGCCAGGGACACACCGGCGTTGGCGAACGCAAACAGCGGCAGGATGCCGTAGGCCACCCAAGGGTGCAGGGCGTGTTCCAGGGTCATCAATGGCGAAGGCTCGGCATTCTTGGTGCGCATCGGGATGCAGAAGGCCAATGTCACGCCGGCCAGGGTGGCATGCACACCACTTTTCAGCACGCAGACCCACAGGATCAACCCGATGATCAGGTACGGGCCAAGCTTGATCACACCGAGGCGATTCATCGCGATCAATGCAATCAGGCAAGCGCCCGCGCCCGCCAGTGCGGCGCCCGACAGGTCGGCGGAATAGAACACCGCAATCACGATGATTGCGCCCAGGTCGTCGATGATCGCCAGGGTCATCAGGAACAGCTTGAGCGACACCGGCACGCGTTTGCCCAACAGGGCCAATACGCCGAGGGCGAAGGCGATGTCGGTGGCCATGGGGATCGCCCAGCCCGACAGCGCGGCGGGGTAGTCCTTGTTGATCGCCCAGTAGATCAGCGCCGGTACGACCATGCCGCCAATCGCGGCTGCGCCGGGCAGCACCACCTGGGACGGCTTGGACAGATGGCCGTCAAGCAACTCACGCTTGACCTCCAGGCCGATCAGCAGGAAGAACAGCGCCATCAGGCCGTCGTTGATCCATAGCAGTGCAGGCTTGGCGATTTTCAGTGCGCCGATCTGTGCCACCACCGGCACATCGAGAAAGGCGTTGTAGAGGTGCGACAACGGCGAGTTGTTGATGATCAGCGCCAGTGCGGCAGCGGCGATCAACAGCAAGCCACTGGCGGCCTCCAGCTGGAAGAAACGGGTGAAAGTGCTACGCAGAGGCAAGGGATGCTCTCCAATCCAGGTTCAATAGGTGGCTACCCTAACCCGTACCGTTAGTTGTTAAAACAAAAGTTATATTCTTATTTGTTATAAGAGAGTGATTGGGAGGGCAGTGCGCCAAAGCTTAGCAATTGTGTGTCCAATTGAGTCGGTACTGTATCTGTGTGGAGTGTAGGAAACCTCCTAAGATTGGGCGTGAAATCCTTAGAGAACCTCCTCATGAGCGACCACCGTCCCTGGGCCCGCGAAGCCATTCGTATCATCGAAGCGGACTTCCAGCGCAGCGCCGACACACACCTGATCCCGTTGCCGCTGCCCGGCTTGCCGGGTGTCGAGTTGTACTTCAAGGACGAGTCCAGCCACCCCACCGGCAGCCTGAAGCATCGTCTGGCGCGTTCGCTGTTCCTGTATGCGCTGTGCAATGGCTGGTTGAAGCCGGGCGCACCGGTGATCGAGGCGTCCAGCGGTTCGACGGCGATATCGGAAGCCTACTTCGCCCGCCTGCTCGGCTTGCCGTTTATCGCGGTGATGCCGGCCACCACCTCCCAGGAAAAGATCGCGCAGATCGCCTTTTACGGTGGCAAGAGCCATCTGGTGAACGATCCGACGCAGATCTACGCCGAATCCGAACGGCTGGCGCAGGAAAGTGGTGGTCACTTCATGGACCAGTTCACCTACGCGGAACGGGCCACCGACTGGCGCGCGAACAACAACATCGCCGAGTCGATCTTCCAGCAGATGCGGTTTGAGCATTACCCAGAGCCGAGCTGGCTGATTTCCAGCCCCGGTACCGGCGGCACCACGGCAACCCTGGGGCGTTACGTGCGTTATCGCCAGCATTGCACCCGCGTGCTGTGTGCCGATGCGGAGCGCTCAGTGTTTTTTGATTACTACTTGAGCGGCGACGCCAGTTTGCGCCTGGACTGTGGTTCGCGCATCGAAGGCATTGGCCGGCCGCGGGTCGAGGCGTCGTTTCTGCCCAAGGTGATTGATGCGATGGTCAAGGTGCCAGATGCATTATCGCTGGCGGCCATGCATTACCTGGCCGCGCGCTTGGGGCGGCGGGTCGGCGGGTCCAGTGGGACTAACTTGATCGGCGCGTTGATGGCTGCGCTGCAGATGAAAGCAGCGGGGGAGTCGGGGTCGATCGTGGCGATCTTGTGTGACGGGGGAGAGCGGTATGCCACCACTTACTATGATCAGGCGTGGCTTAAAACGCAGGGCTACGAGCTACAGGATTTGATTGCCGCCGTGGCGGCGACTGTCGAACAGGGCGAGCCGCTGCCGGCCAGCGTCTTGCGCGCCAATATCTGACTCAACACAAAAACCAATGTGGGAGCGGGCTTGCTCGCGAATGCGGTGTGTCAGTCACACACTGTTCAACTGATCCACCGCTTTCGCGAGCAAGCCCGCTCCCACACAAGCCCGCTCACATTCAATAAATAAGCGAGTTGTCAGGCTTCGAGGCCCAACATATCCCGCGCCAACGCTTCGGCGATCCGAATCCCGTCCACACCCGCCGACAGAATCCCACCGGCATAACCCGCGCCTTCACCGGCCGGGAACAGGCCCTTGACGTTCAAGCTCTGCATCGACTCATTACGGGTGATCCGCAACGGCGACGACGTGCGCGTCTCGATCCCGGTCAGCACGGCATCGTGCAGCGAGTAGCCCTTGATCTGCTTCTCGAACGCCGGCAGTGCTTCGCGGATCGCTTCGATGGCGAAGTCCGGCAGGGCCAGGGCCAGGTCACCCAGGGCTACCCCCGGCTTGTAGGACGGTTCCACGCTACCGATAGCCGTGGATGGCTTGCCCGCGATGAAATCGCCCACCAGCTGCGCCGGGGCCTCATAGTTGCTGCCGCCGAGGATGTAGGCGTGGGACTCCAGACGCTCCTGCAACTCGATACCCGCCAGCGGTCCACCCGGGTAATCCACCTCAGGCGTAATGCCGACCACGATGCCAGAGTTGGCATTACGCTCGTTACGCGAATATTGGCTCATGCCGTTGGTTACTACGCGGCCCGGCTCGGAGGTGGCAGCGACCACCGTACCGCCCGGGCACATGCAGAAGCTGTAGACCGAGCGGCCGTTCTTGGCGTGGTGCACCAGTTTGTAGTCCGCAGCGCCGAGTTTTGGATGGCCAGCGTATTTGCCCAGGCGCGCCGCGTCGATCAGCGACTGCGGGTGTTCGATACGGAAACCCACCGAGAACGGCTTGGCCTCCATGTACACGCCACGGCCGTGAAGCATGCGGAAGGTGTCGCGGGCGCTATGGCCGAGGGCCAGGATCACGTGCTTGGAGAGGATCTGCTCGCCGCCGTCGACAACTACGCCATTCAACTGGCCGTCTTCAATCAGCACGTCAGTGACGCGTTGCTCGAAACGCACTTCACCGCCGAGGGCGATGATCTGCTCGCGCATGTTTTCCACCACGCCGGTCAGGCGGAATGTACCGATGTGCGGCTTGCTGACGTAAAGGATCTCTTCCGGCGCACCGGCCTTGACGAATTCGTGCAGGACTTTACGCCCGTGGAATTTCGGGTCCTTGATCTGGCTGTACAGCTTGCCGTCGGAAAAGGTCCCGGCGCCGCCTTCGCCGAACTGCACGTTGGACTCGGGGTTCAGCACATTCTTACGCCACAGGCCCCAGGTGTCCTTGGTGCGCTGGCGCACTTCGCGACCGCGCTCAAGAATGATCGGCTTGAAGCCCATTTGTGCCAGCAGCAGCCCGGCGAAGATGCCGCACGGGCCAAAGCCGACCACGATCGGGCGTTCCGTCAGGCCTTCAGGCGCCTGGCCGACCACTTTGTAGCTGACATCCGGCGCCTGGTTGACGTTGCGGTCATCGGCGAACTTGAGCAGCAGGGCGGCTTCGCCTTTGACGTCCAGGTCGATGGTGTAGATGAAGCACAGCTCCGATGACTTCTTGCGCGCATCGTAGCTGCGTTTGAACAGGGTGAAATCGAGCAGGTCATCACTGGCGATGCCCAGGCGCTGCACGATGGCAGGGCGCAGGTCTTCTTCGGGATGGTCGATGGGCAGCTTGAGTTCGGTGATTCGTAGCATGACGGGATCCGGTAGGCGGCGGGCAAAGAGGCCGGCTGTTTTGCAAACCGGCGATTATAAGCCCCAATGGACGTTTTCCGTCATGTTAAAACAGCCCAGGGCGGCGTCAGTCGTCGCGCGAGCCGCCAAACGCCGCGCAACCGCGTTGCACCTGGCCGTTGACGCGCAATTCGGCGGTCATGTGTTGCAGGCTGCCGCTGACGCTGTCCACGCAACGTTGCGGGGCTACCCACAGTTCGACGTGCTGGTTGTTGGCTTCGGTCATCAGGTTGAAACGGCCATCGCCGATCTGTTCTTCCACATACGGCACCGCCAGTGGCGGCTGGCCTTCGCGCTCCAGCACCATGCCCTTGGCCGTGACATTCATCGCCCAGGCCGGCTTGTGGCCGTTGGCGCGCAGGATCATGCGCTTGAAGTCCGGGTCGTTGCAGGCCGAGGTCGAACGCTCCACGCGGTAGAGCTGTTGCAGGTCGACGCTGCCCTGGGTGCCGCTGGCCACGCCGGAGAACTTGCCACGCAGGTCGGCGAACAAGGTGCCTTGCTGGCCGGCCAGGGAGGCGGCTTCCTGCAGGACGCTGGTGCCGCCGGTGTCGTTGACCACGTAGTTGCGTTGGTCGTTGCACGGCTGGAACAGCAGCTTGCCGTTGACCGCCGTGAGTTCGCCCTGCATGCGGGTCAGGCCGGCAGTCGACGGCTTGGCCGGCTCGCTTTCGAACATCTGGCAGGCGGCGAACAGGGGGAGCAGGGCAAACAGGGCAAGGGTACGAGCGGCACGCATAGAGGGTCTCCAGACAAGTGCCGCCACGTTACGCAGGCTGGCGCCGCATCACAAGCCCGCCTGCCAGCTTCAGGCGATTCTGACAGACGTTAAGGTCAGCCCACGATAAAGGTCTGACCGGTCTGCAAGCCCTCGACGCTTTTGGCGTAGGCCAACGCCACATCTGCCCCCGCCGCCGGTTTGAAACCGCGGAAATAAGGCGCGTAGCTGCCCATCGCTTCCACCAGTACCGTAGGACTTACAGAATTGACGCGCAGGCCCCGTGGCAATTCGATTGCCGCTGCTTTGACGAACGCATCCAGCGCACCGTTGACCAGCGCCGCCGATGCACCCGTGCGGATCGGGTCGCGGTTGAGGATGCCGCTGGTGAAGGTGAAAGACGCGCCGTCGTTGGCGTACTCGCGGCCGATCAGCAGCAGGTTGACCTGGCCCATCAGTTTGTCGCGCAGGCCCAGTTCAAAGTCGGCGTCGCTCATTTCACCCAGTGCCGCGAACTTCACGCTGCCGGCGGCGCAGACCAGCGCGTCGAACTTGCCGGTCTGCTCGAACAGCTTGCGGATTGAGGCGCTGTCGCTGATGTCCACCTGAAAGTCACCGCTGGTACGGCCGATGCTGATCACCTTGTGACGCTGCGCCAGTTCGTTCTTGACTGCCGAGCCGACGGTGCCGCTGGCGCCAATCAATAGGATTTTCATGGTGCTGTTCCTCCAGTGGGGGTAAGTGAGGGTTCAGTCTAGAGTGGCTTTTTCCCTGGATAAACGTGCTAATAGGCAACCTTTGGTTTTCTTTTGGAAACAATCCATGAGCGAGATGGATGACCTGGCGGCCTTTGCCGTGTTGATCGAAGCCGGCAGTTTCACCGTGGCGGCGGAGCAGTTGGGCTGTAGCAAGGGGCAACTGTCCAAGCGCATCAGCCAGTTGGAAACGCAGTACTCGGTCGTGTTGCTGCATCGCACCACGCGCAAGCTCAGCCTCACCGCGGCCGGCGCGGCGCTGCTGCCCCAGGCCCAGGCGCTGGTGGTCCAGGTCGACCGCGCCCGTCAGGCATTGGCGCGGCTCAAAGACGATCTTGTCGGACCGGTGCGTATGACGGTTCCAGTGTCGTTGGGCGAAACCTTCTTTGATGGCTTGCTACTGGAGTTTTCCAAGCAGTACCCGCAAGTTCAGCTCGAGCTAGAGCTGAACAACAACTATCGCGATCTGGCGCGAGATGGCTTCGACTTGGGGGTGCGTTCCGGTGCCATCGAAAACGCGCGCCTGGTGGCCAAGCCATTGCTGGCCTGGCATGAGATGACCTGCGCCAGCCCGGCTTACCTGGAGCAGCATGGCGAGCCGCAGACCCCGGCGGATCTGGCCCGCCACACCTGCCTGCTCAACAGTCACTACAGCGGCCGCGAAGAGTGGCTGTACCACCAGCAGCACGAGTTATTGCGGGTGCGGGTCAGTGGCACCTTCGCCTCCAATCATTACAACCTGTTGAAAAAGGCTGCGCTGGTCGGGGCCGGTATTGCCCGTCTGCCGTCCTACGTCTTACCCGCGGAATTGGCTGACGGGCGCTTGCGCTTGCTCCTGCGCGACTTTCAGACGCGGAGCATGCCGATGTACCTGGTGCATCCCTATCAAGGCGGCCTGCCGCGTCGCACTCAAGTGTTGGCCGATTACCTGGTGGACTGGTTCAAGCGCAGCGGCGAGGCCCTCGACCGGCTTTAGTGGTAACGGCGGGCGATCAACTGGTCGATGGACAAGCGTCCCGGTCCCTTGGCCACCAGCAGCAACAGCACGGCGATCCAGGTGCCGTGGGTCGGGTAGGCGTCCGGGTAGACGAAGAGCTGAATGACCAGGGTCATGCCGATCAGCGCCAGGGCCGAGAATCGCGTGGCGAACCCGATCAGAATCAGCACCGGGAAAAAATGCTCGGCAAACGCCGCCATATGTGCGGCCACCTCCGGCGACAGCAACGGCACGTGGTATTCGCTGCGAAACAGCGGCAAGGTCGACGCGGCCAGGCGTGGCTCACCCAGCTCAAAGGTGCCGCCGATCAGGTCCACGGCAAAGCCCTCGACCTTGGTTTGCCCGGATTTCCAGAACACCGCGGCGATGGAAAACCGTGCGATGAAGGCGAGCAGGCTGTAGGGGATTTTTTCGAATAGTTGAATGACCTGTCTTACCAGGCACGGTGCGGAGGTGTTCATGGCGATACCTTTTGGTCCAGATGCAAATGAATGATGGCCTGGTGGCTGATCAGCAGCGTCAGGCATTGGTGCAGGTCGAATTCAGCGTTGGCCTCCAGGGCGCACTCCACGGCCCTCAGCAAAGGCAAGCCGTGGCCCAGGCGGTCGATAAAGGCCTGCGATCCAGGGTCGATGGCGAACACCTTGACCTCCAGGCCTTGGCGCAATACCAGGGCACTCTGGGCATGCCAGGGGTCCAGGGTGCCGACGCCATCCTCTGCCTGATGCGCGGCCCACATCGCCACCAGCGCATACGCGCTAGCCAGCGTGGTCACCGACGGATGCAGTTGCACGCGCAGTGCCCCCAGGTCGGCTTGGCCTTGCAGGGCCTGGAGTAGCGCTTGAGGGGCCAGCGGCGCATGGTCGGCCGCGTGATACGCGCAGACCCGCAAGCGTTCCAGCCGTGCCATATCCGCCAGGTAGGGCACGCTGGCCGCCGGTTCGAAACCCTGGATGAAGTCGGCGAGCGTACTGCCGTACTCGCACATCAACGGGCTGGTGGGTGGGCAGCTCTGTAGGTAGAGGCCGGCCATGGCGCGGAAAAACCTGTCGCCCACCAGTTGCAGGGTCACGGGGTACGCGGTGGCCAGCGCGTTGATCAACGCGCTGTGTACATTGTTGCGATACACCGCGAAGCGGCTGGCGGGGTCGGCGCCGTTACGGCTGAACAGGCCGTCGGGGCAGGTCGCTTCGGGGGCCAGCAAGGCGGCGGCAAAATCGGCGTGCAGGCTCATGGGCTGACCTGCGACAGGTGCCAGTCCGCGTGCCGGGCTTCGGCTTGCAGCACGCTGAAGGCCGGTACCTGATTGTCGCGTTCGATCAATGTGGCGACCGGTCCGGTGCGTGTCAGTACGCTTTCGTACAACTGCCATACGGCGTTATCGATGGGCGCGCCGTGATCATCGATCAGTAGGCGTTCGCCGAGGCTGTCAGTGTCTTCGGCAAAACCGGCCAGATGAATCTCACCGACGGCGTGCAGCGGTAACGCGTCGATGTAGGCCAGTGGCTCGCGCTGGTGATTGATGCACGACACGTAGACGTTGTTGACGTCCAGCAGCAAACCACAGCCGGTGCGGCGGACGATTTCGCTGATGAAGTCGGTCTCGTCCAGGGTCGAGCGCTGGAATTGCAGGTAGGTCGACGGATTCTCCAGCAGCATCGGGCGCTTGAGCGCGCTTTGGACCTGGTCAACGTGTTCGCACACACGCTTGAGGGTGGCGGCGTCGTAGGCCAGGGGCAGCAGGTCATGGAGAAACACCGGGCCATGGCTCGACCAGGCCAGGTGTTCGGAAAAGGACTGGGGTTGATAGCGCTCGATCAGCGTGGCCAGGCGTGCCAGGTGCGCAGGGTCCAGGGGGCCTTCGCCGCCGATGGACAGGCCCACGCCGTGCAACGACAGCGGGTACTGTGCGCGGATCAATCCCAGGTAGTGATGAAAGGGCCCGCCGGCGACCATGTAGTTTTCGGCGTGCACTTCAAAAAAACCGATGTCGGGGGTGGTCTCAAGCACTTCGCTCAAGTGCTCGTGCTTGAGCCCCAGCCCGGCCCGGCGCGGAAGGCCGGGCGCCTGAGCCTGGGAGGCGGGGTGCAGGGATGAAAGAATCATCATCAGTACTCAGGCGGCCCAGGGTTTCAGGACTTGGCGGTGAAGGCCGCTTCCTGGCCGAAACCGGTCGGCGAGGTGGAGCTTGGGGTTTGGGTGCAGGTGCCAGCGGGGACCAGCTTCCAGGCGTTGGCCTGGTCCTTGGTTTTCGAGGTGCCAGCGCAGGACGTGCCAGCGCCTGCGGCACAGTCGTTTTTACCGGCTTCAGCGACGCCGAAACATTTCTGCATATCGTCAGCGGCGTGGGCGGTGGTGGTCAGCGCGGACAGGCTCAGGGCGGAACCGAGGGCCAGGACGAGGGTGGCAGCGGACAGTTTGGTGGTCATGGTGAATCTCCAGCAGTGGGTTGAGTTGGCGGGCTTGATTGCCTGCTTGCACCACTAGAGACAGGAGGGGGTAATCCGTTACAAACCCACCCAAAATAATTTCGGGTCTCATCGGATTCAATGAAACACACAACGCAAATGTGGGAGCGGGCTTGCTCGCGAAAGCGGCGTGCCAGCCAACAGATACTTGGCTGATCCACCGCATTCGCGAGCAAGCCCGCTCCCACATTTTTTGACCCGGTTCGTGCAGCAACCGGTGGTTAACCGCCCAGGTACGCCTCACGCACCTTGGGATCGGTCAGCAATTGCTCACCCGAACCTTCCATCACCACCCGGCCGTTCTCCAGCACATAGGCACGGTCGGCGATTTTCAGGGCCTGGTTGGCGTTCTGCTCCACCAGGAACACCGTTACACCGTCCTTGCGCAGCTGTTCGATGATGTCGAAGATCTGCTGGATGATGATCGGTGCCAGGCCCAGGGACGGTTCGTCGAGCAACAGCAGCTTGGGCTTGCTCATCAGCGCCCGACCGATGGCGAGCATTTGCTGCTCGCCGCCGGACATGGTGCCGCCGCGCTGGCTGAAGCGCTCCTTGAGCCGAGGGAAAAGGTGCAGCACCTTGTCCATCTGTTCCTGGAAGTCGCCCTTGTCGGTAAAGAACCCGCCCATGGCCAGGTTCTCTTCCACGGTCAGGCGGGAAAACACCCGACGACCTTCCGGCACCACCGCGATGCTTTTGCGCATGATCTGCGACGATTGCAGGCCCACCAGTTCCTCACCCATGTAGCGGATGCTGCCGCTGTGGGCTTGCGGCGAACCGCACAGGGTCATCAGCAGGGTCGACTTGCCGGCACCGTTGGCGCCGATCAGCGTGACGATCTCACCTTGGCGCACTTCCACGTTGACGCTGTGCAGGGCCTGGATCTTGCCGTAGAAAGTGGAAACGTTTTCGAATTGCAGCATTTTACGCTTCCCCCAAATAGGCTTTGATCACTTCCGGGTTGTCGCGGATCTGCTCCGGCGTCCCGTCGGCCAGCGGCGTGCCCTGGTTGATCACCACGATGTGATCGGAAATGCTCATGACCAGTTTCATGTCGTGTTCGATCAACAGCACGGTGACGTTGTGTTCCTCACGCAGCACACTGATCAGCGCCTTGAGGTCTTCGGTTTCCTTGGGGTTCAGGCCGGCAGCCGGTTCGTCGAGCATGAGGATGCGCGGGCGGGTCATCATGCAACGGGCGATTTCCAGGCGACGTTGCTGACCATAGGCCAGGGTGCCGGCAGGGCGGTTGGCGAACTCGGTCAGGTTGACCTTGTCCAGCCAGTACGCGGCAAATTCCATGGCCTCGCGCTCGCTCTTGCGGAACGCCGGGGTCTTGAACAGGCCCGCCAGGAAGTTGGTGTTCAAGTGGCGGTGCTGGGCGATCAGCAGGTTCTCGACCGCTGTCATGTCCTTGAACAGGCGCACGTTCTGGAAGGTCCGCACCACGCCCTTGCGGGCGATCTCGTGACCGGCCAGGCCCTGGATCGGCTGGCCGTCCAGCATGATGCTGCCACCGCTCGGCTTGTAGAAACCGGTGAGGCAGTTGAACACCGTGGTCTTGCCGGCGCCGTTGGGGCCGATCAATGCAACCACCTGTTTCTCTTTCACGGTCAGGGCCACGCCGTTGACCGCCAGCAAGCCGCCGAAGCGCATGCTCAAGTTTTCAACCTTCAGGATCTCGCGGCTCATTTGCGCAGCTCCATGTGTGGACGTTGCATAGGGAGCAGGCCTTGAGGACGCCAGATCATCATCAGCACCATCATGGCGCCGAACATCAACATGCGGTATTCGCTGAACTCACGCATCATTTCCGGCAGCAGGATCATCACGATTGCCGCCAGAATGACGCCCAACTGCGAGCCCATGCCGCCCAGTACCACGATGGCGAGGATGATCGCCGACTCGATAAAGGTGAACGACTCCGGGGTGACCAGGCCTTGGCGCGCGGCGAAGAAGCTGCCGGCGAAACCGGCGAACGCAGCACCCAGGGTGAAGGCGGAAAGCTTGATGATGGTCGGGTTCAGGCCCAGGGCACGGCAGGCGATCTCATCTTCGCGCAACGCTTCCCACGCACGGCCGATCGGCATGCGCAGCAAACGGTTGATCACGAACAAGGCCGCCAACGCCAGCAACAGCGCCACCAGGTACAGGAACACCACTTTGCTTACCGGGTTGTAGTCGATCCCGAAGTACTCGTGGAAGGTCTGCATGCCTTCTGCGGCGCTGCGGTCGAACGACAGCCCGAAGAAGGTCGGCTTGGGGATGCTGCTGATGCCGTTCGGGCCACCGGTGATGTCGGTCAGGTTACGCAGGAACAGTCGGATGATTTCCCCGAAGCCCAAGGTCACGATCGCCAGGTAGTCACCGCGCAAGCGCAATACCGGGAAGCCCAGCAGGAAGCCGAACGTCGCCGCCGCCATGCCCGCCAGTGGCAGGCAGATCCAGAAGCTCCAGCCCAGGTAGTGCGAGAGCAGCGCGTAGGTGTAGGCACCCACCGCATAGAAACCCACATAACCGAGGTCGAGCAGACCGGCCAGGCCCACCACGATGTTCAGGCCCAGGCCCAGCAACACGTAGATCAGGATCAGGGTGGCGATGTCGACGGCGCCGCGCGAGCCGAAGAACGGCCAGATCAATGCGGCAATGATCAACGCGATGATGATGTAGCGCTGGGTACGCGGCAGGGTCAGGAATTGGCTGACCTTGGGCGATACCAACGGCCCACGGTTGCCCTTGAACAAGGCACCGACCTGTTGGGTGAACAACACGCGCAGGAACATCAGCACCGAGCACAGGGCAATGATGGTCAGGGTCACGGGACCGGTGCCATGCACTTCCAGGTTGATGCCGACAATGCTCAGCTTGAGGCCGAGTACCGGAAAGGCCACGGCCCACACCAGCAGGGCGCTGAAGAACGCCGATTTAAGATATCTGCTCATACTTTCTCAACCTCCGGACGGCCCAGAATGCCGGTCGGACGGAACAACAGCACCAGAACCAACAGGCCGAACGCCACGACGTCCTTGTACTGGTCGCCGAAGATGTCGGCGCCAAAGGCTTCGGCCACACCCAGCACCAGGCCACCGAGCATCGCGCCCGGGATACTGCCGATGCCGCCCAATACCGCCGCGGTAAAGGCCTTGAGGCCTACCAGGAAACCGGCGTTGGGGTTGATCACGCCGTACTGCATGCTCAGCAGCACCGCCGCGACCGCGGCCAGCGCGGCACCGATCACGAAGGTCAGGGCGATGATGTTGTTGGTGTTGATGCCCAGCAGGTTGGCCATCTTGATGTCTTCGGCGCAGGCCCGGCAGGCGCGCCCCAGACGGGAGCGGGAGATGAACAGGGTCAGGCCCAGCATGGCCACCAGGGTGACAACGAAGACCAGGATCTGCATGTAGGAAATCAGCACTTCCTCCGCGCCGCCCGGGCCGAAGGAGAAGCTCCCAGGGATCAGGTTGGGGATGGATTTATCCTTGGAATCTTGGGACAGCAATACAGTGTTCTGTAGGAAAATCGACATGCCGATGGCGGAAATCAACGGGATCAAACGGTTGCTGCCACGCAAGGGACGATAGGCAACACGCTCGATACTGTAGCCGTAGGCACTGGTTACAACGATTGACGCGATAAACGCGGCGGTCATCAACAGCGGCAGGGAGTGGATTCCCATCATGGCCAGCCCGGCAAGGGCGATAAAGGCCACGTAGGAACCAATCATGTACACCTCGCCATGGGCGAAGTTGATCATTCCAATGATGCCGTAAACCATTGTGTAGCCAATGGCTATCAAGGCATAGGTGCTGCCAATGGTCAGGCCATTAACCAGCTGTTGGAAAAAATGATAGATCTCAGGCATTACAGCGCTCCTAAAAACCCGATACGCATTTCACTGGTGGAGTCATGTTCCGGCCCCGCGCTGTGTTCTATGAGCACATTTGCACGAAGCGTTTGCCAGCGAACCGCTGGTGACGGTTTTAAGATTTTCAGGTGAGCCAGCGCCCGGATCGCGGGTGACAGGCCCATAAACCTCGTAAAACAAAGCCCACTGCTTTCACAGTGGGCTTGTTGGACCAGTAACGCCTGGCTTACTGAGGGGAAACTTCGGTTTTTGGTTTGCCGAAGTGCCATTCGTAGACCACGAACTTGAAGTCCTTCAGGTCGCCCTTGGCGTCAAAGCTCAGGTCGCCGGTAGGGGTCTTGAACGTGCCCGCGTGGATCGCGGCTGCCACTTTGGCGGTGTCTTCGCTCTTCGCGGCAGCGATACCGCTGGCGATCAGCTCAACGGCGGAGTAGGCCGGGAACACGAACGGGCCGCTTGGGTCCTTGCCGTCAGCCTTGATGGCGTCAACGATGGCCTTGTTCTCTGGCTCGGCGTCGAACGACTTCGGCAGGGTGACCAGCAGGCCTTCGGAAGCGCCTTGGGCGATTTGCGAGATGGAGTCGTTGCCGACGCCTTCCGGACCCATGAACTTGGCTTTCAGGCCTTTTTCCTGGGCTTGGCGCAGGATCAGGCCCAGCTCTGGGTGGTAGCCGCCGTAGTAGACGAAGTCGACGTTGGCTTGCTTGAGCTTCTGGATGATCGAGGAGAAGTCTTTGTCGCCGGCGTTCAGGCCTTCGAAGACGGCAACCTTGGTGCCTTTCTTCTCAAGGGTCTGTTTGACGGCGGTGGCGATGCCTTCACCGTATTGCTGTTTGTCGTGCAGTACGGCAACGACTTTCGGCTTCACGTGGTCGGCGATGTAGTTGCCGGCCGCTGGGCCCTGGGCGCTGTCCAGGCCGATGGTGCGGAAGACCAGCTTGTAGCCACGGGCGGTGATGTCCGGGCTGGTAGCGGCCGGGGTGATCATGATGACGCCTTCGTCTTCATAGATGTCCGACGCTGGCTGAGTGGAGCTGGAGCAGAGGTGACCGACCACGAACTTGACGCCATCGTTGACCACTTTGTTGGCTACGGCAACGGCTTGTTTTGGATCGCAAGCGTCATCGTATTCCTTGGCTTCAAGCATCTTGCCATCGACGCCGCCCTTGGCATTGATGTCTTTGATCGCTTGTTTTGCGCCTACGAACTGCATGTCGCCGTATTGCGTAACCGGGCCGGTCTTCGGGCCGGCGATGCCGATCTTGATGGTGTCGGCTGCAAACGAATGGCCGGCAACCCCAGCCAGGACCATAGCGGCAAACAGTTTGGAAATCTGCTTAGTAGCCTTATTCATAGTGCTCCACTCTTGCTGTTGTATTTTTTATAGTTCTAGCGGCCTTGTGAGCTGCAGAACCGGATCGGATATCTCGGACATCCCCCGGCAGCGGCCTGGCAACTGTACCGGTACAGTGTAGAGCGCCGGTTGATCGCTTGAAAAGCTGGCTGCTGGGGGCAAAACCCGGGCATGTCGCTTAAATGAAAGAAAAAGACAGAATCGCGGCGGGCTGATGCCAGAGTTTCGGGCAATCCTTGGCTTTTCTGAAACTTTCTATCGATGACTCATTTTGCAACTGGGTTTCTGCCTGGCTTTTTATGCGAACGCCTCGACGTTAAGATTGCGCCGATTTTTTACTCAGGTGAATTCCCATGACGCAAGAACCTAGCACCCTCTATGCCAAGCTGCTCGGTGAAACCGCCGAAATTTCCTGGAAGGAGCTTGAACCGTTCTTTGCCAAGGGTGCCCTATTGTGGGTCGACGCCGGCCTGGATTTGATCGAAGCCGCCGAAGGAATGGCTGAGGACAACCGTGACAAAGTCGCCTCCTGGCTGGCCTCGGGGAGCCTTGGCGAAGTGTCTGCGACGCGGGCATTGGACCTGGTGGAACGTGATCCCAGCCTCTGGGCGGTGGTGGTTTCGCCTTGGATTCTGATCCAGGAAAGGGCGGCACAAGAAAGCTAGGCACCAAAAAGGTGCGTGTTTTTCGCCGAAGGAAGTGTGTAGCGGAGTAACCGCTGGCGCCGTGATGGCATGTTGCCGTAGAGAAAGGTCACAGCGCAGGGTGACGTGCACGTCATGGGAACAGTTTTCTCGCGGCCAAAAGCGCGGCTGAATTGTTTCTTGGTGTGAATAAACGGCGGGTGCCTGTCAGATAAATCCGTGTGAAGCGGTGAAGCAAGGAAGTTCGCGCACCACTTCTACGCCGCAAAACGTTTCTTCCACGCCATGCCGGCGTACTTTTTCAGCCGGCACGGTAGAGTGCGTCAAACCCATGCCACAGGCCTGGCAACGCCAGCGCATGGCACTCTGAAACAACGACGGCGCCGATGGGCGCCGTCTCAAGGTCTCAGGCCGTTTTACCTGTGTGGTTATTCAACGAAATAACCTTGGTCTTGCCGATGCGGTGACGGTAGATCTCGCGCAGGTACTTGATCGCCTTCTTCACACAGTCCCGCGACAGGCGGATGTCATTGATCGACACGAATTTCTCTTTGTCGTTGATCAGTTCGCGGTACTTCTTCTCATACATCGGCTTGATCGCGTACCAGTTGGTATCGAGGATCTTCGCCGGGTTTTCAAACTCGTTGAGCAACTCGTCGATGCGGTCTTCGTCGAAGTCCTCGTGGATGATGAAGTCCAGGATCGAGTTGTCCAGCGTCTCGTCGAAGCGGTACGGGTTGCGCGCAAAGCAGCGTTTGATAAACGCCACGATCAAGGTCAGGAAGTCGTCCGACAGGCATGGGCTCTTGGCGATCAAGGTGGTCAGCGATAGGTTGGCCGAGGCGCCGATCACCAGGGCATAGCGCTTGAGCGTGGTATTGGGGAACAAGCTGTTGAGGTGGGTCTTGAGCCGGTTGAGGTCCATGTAGGACAGTTTGTAGTCCTTGGGCAGCGAGACGATCGACACCACCGACGAGCAGTTCTTGAAGAAGTGCAGGTCGTGCAACGCCGCAGCGTCGTAGCCGGAGTTCTTGTACTGCTCCAGGGACGCTCTGTAGCGCTTGGATTCAATCGGCAGCAAGCTGATGCCTTCGATGGCCTGGGTGACCTTGTTGAAGTGCGGCAGGTCGATGGAGCGGAAGAACAGGTCGTCGATGTTCAGGCGCTGCGGTTCTTTGTCGAACACCTTGAACTTGTCGTTGGACGGCGCCGGGGTTTCCGGCACCACCGACTCGGCGTAGGCAATCGCCACCGGCCCGGCCAGACTCATAAACAGGTCGTTGGCATCCAGGCGGATGGTCTCGCCGATGTCGATACCGGCGCGGCGGAAGTAGTTCTGGTCGTAGTCGGTGGTCACCGCCTGGGCGGTGAGGATGTTGAAGATCTGCTGGGAAATATACTGGTTGGCGTGTTTTTCCATGGCATTGACGTCAATGTTCTGGATATTGCCGTCATCGCTCTCTTCGGCGTAGCGCATGATGTCGTTGGAGATCAGCATCATCGCGTTCCATGGGCGGATTCGCCCCTTCACGCTGGCCTCGCTGCTGTCTTCATTGGCGAAGTTGTATGAGAAATCCCATTCTTCCGACAGATACTTGCAGAGCAAACGCCCGGCGTTGATATGCAGTGCCTCGGACATTTCGCTGCGGTGGTCGGAGATGTTCGGCAGCACGCAGATGCCGCTGGTGAAGATCGGCTCGAACACAAACGCGTGGCCGCTCTTGCTGTCGTGCTCGTCGGCGGGCTTGGTGTCGAAGGTCTTGTTCATGTACGAGTGTTGCTGGGCCAGGCCGAATTCCGAGGCCATGCCTGAACCCGTGCCGCCGCCGGCGCTGAAGATCGAGAAGTACAGGCGCGACTGGTTGGCCTTGATGCCGCAGGAGTCGATCAGGTACGAGTGGATCATTTTCCAGTCGGGGCTGGAAAAGCGCTGGGTGTCTTTGTTGAGGATGATCTTGGCCAGGTACTGGCCGAGGATCGGCGCGTTACCCGCGCCACCGGCATGCACCTCCGACAGGTCCATGATTTTCATTTTGCTGTAGTCGCGCAGGAACCCGCTTTTTTCACCCTTGCGCGAGAAGCGGATGCGCCCGGCGATGTCCTTATCCAGGTCGCCGAGCATCACCAGCGGTTCCACCAGGAACACCGGCTTGCTGGCCTTGCCGCCGCCCAGGCGCAGGTTGTTGCGGATCCACTGCGCCGGGCTGTAGCCCTTGTCCGCCGATTTGTCTTCGTTACTGAACTCATTCAGGTAGAACTTGCGCGCGTTGTACACCAGCTCGGCCACGTCCAGCGCGATGTTCGAACCGCAGCGCCCCAGGCCGATCAGGCAGACCGAAGGAAATTCCTGCTCGTTGCGCGGGTCGCCGTCGCCTTCCTGCTGGGGCAGGCGTGGGAACACCATGTCGCGCAGGCCGTCGAGGTTGTCGAGGATGCGGTCGGTGTTGGTTTCGGTGAAGTACAGGTATTGCTGGGTGGCCAGCGGGCGGGCGCTGCTCAATGACTTTGAACCTGGGGATTTTTCCACAGGTGCTGTCGGCAACACGTCGGGGACCACGGTGGCAGAGTTATTTTTGGAAGTCATTGGGCGCCATGTACCTGAACGGATGGCTGGAGAATTTCAAGGAGCCATCACTGAATGGGAGTTCGCGACTTTGCAGCGCGTCTTCGTCCGGGATGTGAAAATTAACCCTGCGTTCTCAAGGGAAAACGTAGCCGGACTCTGATGAATCGGCCGTTGGTCGGGTTTCTTTAAACAAATGATGGCGTAATGCCAAAGTTTCGACGTCAGCGGATTGGCCGCACCACCGAGGTGGAGCCGGCACGGCCGGGGGAGGGCGCCTTGGGGGCGCAAATGTCCATCGCGCCCGCCGCGCTCAACGCATGCAGCGGGTTCTGCCTTTCAATGCCTTGGATCACGCCGATGATATCGGCGGCGCACACCGCCGGGCTGAGCAGGTAGCCCTGGACGAAATCGCAGCCATGCTTGAGCAGCAACTCGAACTGCGCCTGGGTTTCCACGCCTTCGGTGACCACCTGCAGGTGCAGGGTGTGGGCCATGCCGATAATCGCCTGGACGATCTCGATGTCGGCAGTGGATTTGGGGATGTCCTGGATAAACGAACGATCAATCTTCAAGGTATTGAGCGGCAGGCGTTTAAGGTAGGCGAGGGAGGAATAGCCGGTGCCGAAATCATCGATGGCCAGTGAAACACCCAGTGCACGGATCTGGCGCAGCAACGCCAGGGTGCTGCTGATATTGCCCATCAGCGCGTTTTCGGTGACTTCCAGTTCCAGGCGGTGGGCCGCCACACCGGCGAAACGCAGTGCGTCTTCGATTTCATCGGCCAGTTCGTCGCGGGCCATGTTCAAGGCCGAGCAGTTCACCGCCATGGTCAGTTCGTAATAGCCCCGGTCAGACAACAGGCTCAGATCGTGACAGGCCTGGCGCAATACCCAGTGGTCCAGTTCGGCAATCAGGCCGTTGCTTTCGGCGATCCCGATAAACCGGTCCGGAGCCAACAGGCCGTGTATCGGGTGTTGCCAGCGCACCAAGGCCTCCAGGCGCGAGACTTTGCCCAGTTTCATGTCGAAGATCGGTTGGTAGAACAACACCAGCTGGTTTCTGGCCCGCAGTGCGCCACGCAGCTCTTCTTCCAGTTGCAGTTCGAGAAAGGCGCGGGTTTTCAGGTTGGAGCTGAAGAAGTTCAGGGTATTGCGGCCGGTGTCTTTGGATTGGTACAGCGCCAGGTCGGCGGTTTTCAGCAGCTCTTCGCAGGTCTGGCCATCGTCCGGGAACAGGCTGATGCCGATGCTGGTGGTCATCACCATGCGCCGCCCGGCCAACTCTATCGGGTCTTTCATCTTTTGCATGATGCGCTGGGCCATGTGCCGCGCTTCGTCACGGTGGTGGATGTTGATCAGGATGCAGAACTCATCGCCGCCAAACCGCGCAACCACGTCTTCATGGCTGCGCACCGACCCTTTGATATGCCCGGCAAGGACGCTGAGCAATTGGTCGCCGGCGTCGTGGCCGAGGCTGTCGTTGATGCGCTTGAAATGGTCGATATCAAGGAAAATAACCGCCAACATGCCGTTTGATGCGGTTTTTTCAGCGACTTTTTCCGCAAAGATCTGGTTGAAGCCGCGCCGGTTGAGCAGGCTGGTCAGGGCGTCAAAATGCGCTACTTGCTGCAGCGAGGCACGGGCCTGGTCCAACTCGCTGAGCAGGGCGTTGACTCGGCGCAGGTCGCGCTCCTTGTGTTGCAGCTTCTTGTCCGCCAGTGCCGCGCTGACGCTGCTTCCGATCACCAGCAAGGTGATGACGGCGACCGACAGGCCGAGTTGGATGGGGTTGTTGTTCAGCGGCAGTGAGAGGTCTGCGCCGGTGGGCACGATCAGGCGCATGGCCGCCATGCCGGTAAAGTGCATGCTGAGGATGCCGGCGCCCAGCACCAGGCTGGCCGCGTATTTGAGCAGTTGGTGAAACACCCCGGCGCCGTTGCGCAGGTAGCTCGACAGCAGCAGCGCCGCAAGGCTGGCACCGATGGCGATGCCAATCGAGGCCATGAACAGTGCTGACTCGAAATACGCCTGGGCCTGGGAACGCATGGCGGATATGCCGACGTAGTGCATCAGGGCGATGCCCAGGCCCATCCATACCGACGCCAGCAGATACTGGTGCAAGCGCAGCCGGGGATGACTGAGGGTTTGCATGGCGAACAGCGAGGCAATCATGGCGATCAGCAGCGAAATGAAGGTCATGAACAATTCGTGGTGAATCGCGATGGGCGCCTGGAAGGCCAGCATGCTGATGAAGTGTGTGGACCAGATACCACCGGCCAGGCAACCGGCACCGAGCCAGCGCCAGCGGCGACGTGCAGTAGGGTCTTCGACGTGGCCGACGCGCTCGGCCATATCGAGCGTACCGAAACCGGCCGCACAGGCGACCAGGTAGGCCAGTAGCACCAGGAAGGGGTTATGACTGCAATTGAGTAATAAATGCCCGTTCGCTGGAAGCTCGGTAAAGAAATTCAGACCAAGCCATTCCATAGCGTGCCCCATCATAGAGTCTCGTCACTGCCTACGGCGATGACCTATGCAGTCGAGTATAGAAGCCTCGCAGGATTCGCCATGAATAATGGCACTTTGCTCTGAATGATTTTGGCATGCCGGCCATAGCGTTTGATGCTAAGCGCTGATGGGCAGATCCAGCTCGAAGGGCGCTTCCAGGGGCGGCAGGCCGAAGGCGGCGCGGGCTGCATCGCAATCGGCGTTGTGCACGCCCTCGTGCCAGGACGCTTCAAATTCGCGGCAGGTACTCGAGCGTTGCGTGTAGATCGAGCAACTGGTGCCCTTGCCCACTTCACCTTCAAGGCTGCAGCAGCGTACGGGTTTCTGGTCGGTGCCGATCATCGCCACGCGCGTCGGGTTGATCTGTACCACCAGATCGTCGGGTACCGTCCCTCCGGACGAGGCGCACTCACCCCAGAAAAAAGACACGCGAAAGTGTGAACAGCAGGCACCGCAACTCAGGCACGGACTGGCTTCGGACATGGGCGTCATCGATAAGAAAGTAAGAGGGGGACTACAGGAAGGCTTGCCATTCTATCTGCGCCATGGCCGTTGGGAAGAGGGGAGCAGATATATATTTTCGTAGGGAAAGTCCCATGAAACCGGGAGAAATCATGCCCTATCAGCTTTACGAATCATTACAGACAAGCGCTGCCAGCCCCACTATGTTGCAGGGACCGGGCAGGATGCATCGGGCATCGCAGCTCTCATAACAATAAAAGAGACGGACCCATGCAGAACTCGACCCAAGCGGCGAATGCCTGGCGCATTCTGTTCCTGCTGTTCCTCGCCAATTTGTTCAACTTCTTCGATCGCACCATTCCCGCGATCATCATCGAGCCGATCCGCATGGAATGGCACCTGAGCGACTTCCAGCTCGGCATCATCGGTACCGCCTTCACCATCGTCTATGCCATCGCCGGCCTGCCCCTCGGGCGCCTGGCCGATACCGGTTCGCGCAGCAAATTGATGGGCTGGGGCCTGTTCGCCTGGAGTGGGCTGACGGCGGTCAATGGCCTGGTCGGCAGTTTCTGGAGCTTTTTGCTGGTGCGCATGGGCATCGGTATCGGCGAAGCCAGCTACGCCCCGGCGGCCAACTCGCTGATCGGCGACCTGTTTCCCGCTCATCGCCGTGCCCGGGCGATGGGTATTTTCATGCTCGGCTTGCCCCTGGGCCTGTTGTTGGCCTTCTTCACTATCGGTTGGATGGTCAAGGCGTTCGACAGCTGGCGCGCGCCGTTCTTTATCGCCGCCGTGCCGGGGATGATCCTTGCGGTGTTCATGTTCTATATCAAGGAGCCCAAGCGCGGCGCCGCTGAAACCGTGCAAGTCTCCCAGGCGCGCGTCGACCGCCCGATCCGTCGCGTGCTGGCAGTGCCGACGTTCCTTTGGCTGGTGCTGGCCGGGCTGTGTTTCAACTTCGCTACCTATGCCTGCAACTCGTTCCTGGTGCCGATGCTACAGCGCTACTTCCTGATGCCATTGCAGGATGCAGCGGTCGCCACGGGCGTGATCGTCGGCCTGACCGGCCTGGTGGGCCTGACCCTGGGCGGTTGGGTGGCCGACAAGATTCATCAGCGGGTTGCCAACGGCCGCCTGCTGTTCGCGGCGTTCAGCCTGATCATTTCCACCGTCACCACGGCCTGGGCGTTGCACGCCGGGCGTATCGAGATCGGGGTGTTTGTGGCGTTGTTCAGTGTGGGCTGGCTGTTTGCCTATAACTTCTACACCTGCGTGTACACGGCGATTCAAGACGTGGTCGAGCCGCGTCTGCGGGCCACGGCGATGGCGCTGTTTTTTGCCGGGTTGTACTTGCTGGGCGGCGGCATGGGGCCGATCGTGGTGGGGGGCTTGTCCGATCATTTCGCCCATTCGGCGATGTATGCGGCGGGGGCGGAGCAGATGACCGAGGCGTACAAGGCAGTGGGGTTGCATGACGCCATGTATCTGATCCCGGTGGCGCTGTTGCTGACCATGCTGTTTCTGTTCCAGGCGTCGCGGTGTTTTGTGCGTGATGCCAAGAAGATGAAGGAGGGCTTGAGTGTTATTGAGGTGCCGGCGTCGGCGGTTACAGCTTGAGACCGAGGTGACTTCATCGCAGGCAAGCCAGCTCCCACATTTGGCTGCATTCCAACGTTGGAACTCGGTCAACTGTGGGAGCGGGCTAGCCCGCGATGAGGCCCTCAAGGCATATAAAGAAGGCCCGCATTGCGCGGGCCTTCTTTATTACTAGCCTGCGACCAGGACTCGAATCGCTTCCAACCGCAGCGCGGCTTTGTCCAGCATCGCCAAACCTTGCTCGCGCTGGTTGCGCAACGCCACCAACTCACTGTCACGCACGGTTGGGTTGACCGCTTGCAACGCGGTCAGGCGTGCCAGTTCTTCGTCGGTGTCCGCTGCCAGGCGACGCTTGGCCTCGGCCACACGCTCGGCGTGCTGCGGGGTGATCTTCTCTTCGCCGGCGTTGATCCGTGGCGTCAGCTGGTCGCGCTGGGCCTGGATAAACTTGTTGGCGCTGGCCCGTGGCACGCTTTCCAACTGGTCGTTGAGCGTCACGAACGACACACGGCTCGACAGGTCATTGCCATTGGCATCCAGCAAGCAGCGCAAGGCGGCCGGCGGCAGGTAGCGGCCCAGTTGCAGGGCGCGCGGTGCGACCACTTCGCTGACGTAGAGCAGTTCCAGCAACACGGTGCCCGGTTTCAGCGCCTTGTTCTTGATCAGGGCCACGGCGGTGTTGCCCATCGAACCGGACAGCACCAAGTCCATGCCGCCCTGCACCATCGGGTGTTCCCAGGTGATGAACTGCATGTCTTCACGTGACAGTGCCTGGTTGCGGTCGTAGGTGATGGTCACGCCTTCGTCGTCGCCGAGGGGGAAGCTGGCGTCGAGCATTTTTTCGCTCGGCTTCAGGATCAGGGCGTTTTCCGAATGGTCTTCGCTGTCGATGCCGAACGCATCGAACAGGGTTTCCATGTAGATCGGCAGGGCGAACTGATCGTCTTGCTCCAGGATGTCCTCGACCAGCGCGTCGCCTTCCCCGGCACCGCCGGAGTTGAGTTCCAGCAAGCGGTCGCGACCGGTGTGCAGCTCTTGCTCCAGGCGCTCGCGCTCGGTGCGGGCTTCGTCGATCAGGGCTTGCCACTCGCCGTCGTCGGCTGCTTCCAGCAGCGGCAGCAGGCGTGGGCCGAACTGATGCTGCAAGGCGTTGCCGGTCGGGCAGGTGTTGAGGAATGCATTCAGCGCCTCGTTGTACCACTGGAACAGGCGCTCTTGCGGGCTGGTCTCCAGGTACGGCACGTGCAGTTCGATCACGTGTTTCTGGCCGATCCGGTCCAGACGGCCGATCCGCTGTTCCAGCAGGTCCGGGTGAGACGGCAGGTCGAACAGCACCAAGTGGTGGGAGAACTGGAAGTTGCGGCCTTCGCTGCCGATCTCGGAGCAGATCAGCACCTGGGCGCCGAACTCTTCATCGGCGAAGTAGGCGGCGGCGCGGTCACGCTCGAGGATGTTCATGCCCTCGTGGAATACCGTGGCCGGAATGCCGGAGCGCACGCGCAGGGCGTCTTCCAGGTCCATGGCGGTTTCGGCGTGGGCGCAGATCACCAGGACCTTGGTGCGCTTGAGCATTTTCAGCTGGTCGATCAGCCATTCGACCCGTGGGTCGAAGCGCCACCAGCGGTTTTCTTCCTCAATGTCCGGTTGCGCCTGGAAGCTGACTTCCGGGTACAACTCGGCGTGCTCGCCCAGCGGCAATTCGAGGTATTCGTCCGGGTTCGCCAGCGGGTAGGCGTGCAGCTTGCGCTCCGGGAAACCCTGCACGGCGGCGCGGGTGTTGCGGAACAGCACGCGGCCGGTGCCGTGGCGGTCGAGCAACTCGCGCACCAGGCGTGCGCTGGCTTCGGTGTCACCATCGTTGACGGCGGTGAGCAGGGCTTCGCCTTCGTCACCGAGGAAACCCTGGATGGTCTTGTGGGCGGCTGGCGACAGGCGGCCCTTGTCCATCAGTTCCTGCACGGCTTCGGCCACCGGGCGATAGTTCTCGCTCTCGGCGCGGAAGGCGGCCAGGTCGTGGAAGCGGTTCGGGTCCAGCAGGCGCAGGCGGGCGAAGTGGCTGTCCTGGCCCAATTGTTCCGGGGTGGCGGTCAGCAGCAGCACGCCAGGAATCACTTCGGCCAGTTGCTCGACCAGAGCGTATTCGGCGCTGGCCTTTTCTTCGTGCCAGACCAGGTGGTGAGCTTCGTCGACCACCAGCAGGTCCCAGCCGGCGGCGAACAGCGCGTCCTGGGCCTTCTCGTCGTCCACCAGCCATTCCAGTGCCACCAGGGCAAGCTGGGTGTCTTCGAATGGGTTGGCGGCATCGCTTTCAATGAAGCGTTCTTCGTCAAACAGCGCAACCTGCAGGTTGAAGCGGCGGCGCATTTCCACCAGCCATTGGTGCTGCAGGTTTTCCGGGACCAGGATCAGCACGCGGTTGGCGCGGCCCGACAGCAGTTGGCGATGGATCACCAGGCCGGCTTCGATGGTCTTGCCCAGGCCTACTTCGTCGGCCAGCAATACCCGCGGCGCGATACGGTCGGCGACTTCACGGGCGATGTGCAATTGGTGGGCAATCGGTTGCGCACGCACGCCACCCAGGCCCCACAGCGAAGACTGCAATTGGCGGCTGGTGTGTTCCAGGGTGTGGTAGCGCAGCGAGAACCAGGCCAGCGGGTCGATCTGCCCGGCGAACAGACGGTCGCTGGCCAGGCGGAACTGGATGAAATTGGAGAGTTGGGTTTCCGGCAGGGTGACCTGCTCGTTCTGCCCATTGAGGCCGTGGTACACCAGCAGGCCGTCGACGTCGTCGACTTCCTGCACGGTCATTTTCCAGCCTTCGAAATGGGTGATGGTGTCCCCCGGCGAGAACCGCACGCGAGTGAGGGGCGCATTCCGTAGCGCATACTGGCGGGTGTCGCCAGTGGCCGGATAGAGCACGGTCAACAAGCGGCCGTCCTGTGCCAGAACGGTGCCTAACCCCAGCTCTGCTTCGCTGTCACTAATCCAGCGTTGCCCCGGTTGATACTGCTGCGCCATGCTGCCTGACTCCCGCCGTGAAAAAGCCGACTATCTTAACGGAACACGGCCCTCAGCCAAAGGACTCCTGACAAAAACTACTCCGTTTGAGTGGCTGCCCGGAAGTCGGATCGACGGGTGGCGGGCACTTGGGAGTGTCGACTGGGTCACAGCTTGGCGAGTGTAGGCTCAAGTCGCCCGCAGGCGCGCCGACAGCCTGTTGATCAGGAGAACAAACCTTATGCTGCCACCCATGCTGCCCGTCAGCGTTGTGCCGGTCACGTCACAACTCGATCCGGTACGCCAGAAACCGGATATTCCGCCCGTGGTGCCAGTTCAGGCGGGCTCCAACGAAAGCACCATCGACCTGAAGAAGGGCGATGCCGAGCAGTCGACCTTTCTGCTGCGCGAAGAACAACGCCGCCAGCAAGAGCAGCAAAAACGCCGCCGCGAAGCCGATGAAGATCCGGAGCAGCACCTAGCCATTCCGGGCGACCTGCTCAACGCCGACAACACCGTGCCGGTGGTGCCGCTGATCGAAGACGCGCCGCGCCAGGGCTTGTGGGTGGACGTCGAGGTTTAGCCGCGCAATTGCTCCAGGGCCACCAGCAACCGTTCGACGTCGTGTGTGTTATTGAGCGGGCTGACGGAAACCCGCGCAATGCTGGCCAGGCCGCGCGCCTGCATGTCCAGCGGGGTGTACGCCACATCATTGGCGCCGATGTTGATGCGCTTGAGGCCCAATTGCCGCTTGAGTTCGAAGGCGTCCCAGCCGGCGAGGTTGAAGGCGATCAGCCCGGATTGGCAGGTGCCCAGGTCGTGCAGGGTAATTCCTGGAATCTGACGCAGCCCCTCGCGGATTCGCTCGCTGACCTGTGAGACGGTTTCCCATACCCGCGCAATCCCCAACTGATTGATTTCCTGCAACGCATTGCCCAATCCCGCCAATAAGGCGTAGGACGCTTCGCTGGTTTCAAAGCGGCGGGCGTCGTTGCGCAAGTCGAACCCTTCGGTTGTCCACGGTGCAGAAAATACATCGCGCTGGGCCGGGTTCAGTTGCTTGAGAAAGTCTGGTCGCACATACAACAGTGCCGTGCCGCGTGGCCCGCGCAGGTGTTTGCGCCCGGCCGACTTGAGCACGTCGCAGTGCAGCGCCTGCACATCCACCGGCACTTGGCCGACGGCTTGGCCGGCATCGATGAAGTAAGGGATACCGTGCCGTCTGGCCACTTCGCCGATGGCCTGGGCGGGGTTGATCAGGCCGCCGTTGGCGGGCAGCCAGGTGAGGTCGATCAGCCTGACCTTGGCATCGATCATTGCTTCCAGCGCCAGCGGACAGACCGCGCCGGTTGCGTCGCAGGGGATGACTTCTATGCGGGCACCGGCTTGCACTGCCAGTTGCATGCTCGCCAGGTTGCCGCCCCATTCATGACGCCCCACCAGGATGCGGTCGCCTGGCTGCCATGGGGCCAGCGCCTGGAACGCCATGCTCCAGGCGGTCGAGCCGCTGCCGGCGAAGGCGATGGATGCGGTGGGCGCATTGAGCAATTGCCCGGCGGCGTGACGGGCGTTATCCAGCAGTTGCGCGCCGTACTCGCCAGCCTCCATCGGCCCGTCGCGGGCCTCGCGGTGCAGTTGTTCGATGATGGCATCGAGGGTGGCCTGGCTCGGTAGCGATGCCCCTGCGTGATTGAAGTGCGCGATGCCGGACTGGCAGCCGGGGGTGGCGTCGCGCAGCGCCTGGATGTTGAGCGGGCTCACGGGCGTAGCTCGAAAATGGCGTCAATCTCCACCGCCACACCGGCGGGCAGGCTGGAGACACCCACGGCGGTGCGCACATGGCGGCCTTTTTCACCGAGGGCATTGACCAACAGGTTCGACGCACCGTTGGCGACCAGGCTCTGGCGCTGGAAGTCGCCGCTGCTGGCGATGTAAACGCCCAGGCGCAGCGTGCGAACCAGCTGTGACAGGTCATCCTCCAGTGCATCGCCCAATTGCGCGAGCAGGCTCAACGCTGCCAGTTCTGCGGCGTGGGCGCCTTCTTCATCGCTGAGGGATTCCCCCAGGCGGCCGACATAGGCAGGTTGGCCATCGATCAGGGGAATTTGCCCGGAGATAAACAGCTGGTTGCCGCTGATGACATGGCTGATGTAGTTGGCCGCCGGCAGGCTGGGCGTTGGCAGCGTGAGGCCGAGGGTGTGTACGCGTTGGCGCAGGGAGTCGCTCATGATCCATCCTCAAGGGTTAGGGAGGACTGATCATGTTGCTCGGTCGGATTGGCGACAAACGGATAGATCTCACACGACGTATCGAAATAACTCACGCGTCGCTGCAGGCTTCCTTCAACCACTGGCTAAAACACTCGGCCGCTGCACTGAGGCGGCCTTGGGGGGCGATCAGCCAGTAGCCGATGTCACTGTGGTAGGGCGGCCAGTCGAAGGCTTGCACCAGGCTGCCGTCTTGGAGCCGACGCTCGATAAGGCGATGGCGGCCCATGGCGATGCCTTGGCCGGCCACGGCGGCTTCGACCACGATGTTGTAGTCGTGCAGCATCACGCGGGGGTGAAGGCTGAGGTCGACCTGGTAATGCGCGGACCAATCCGTCCATTCGAAGGGTTTGTGCGATGTAGCCATCAGCAACGGGCCGTCATGACGGGCCTTGAATGCCGGGCTGCATACGGGGGAGATCACTTCCGCCATCAGTCGGGTGGCCTGCACGTCGGGCCAATCGCCCTTGCCGTAGCGGATCGCCAGGTCGACTTCGGCACCGGCGACGTCGGCCAGTTGGATGGCTGGCAGCAGCTCGACCTGGATATGCGGGTAACGGTTGAGAAACCCGGCCAGGCGCGGCGCCAGCCACAGGGTAGCGAAGGAGGCGAGCAGGCCGATGCGCAACACCGTGGCGCTGGGTGTCGCCCGCTGGGTGCGGGTGGCGGTGGCAATTGCGTCGAGGGCAGGGCGGATTTCATCGTAGTAGCGTTGGCCGTCGGCAGTCAGATCGATCGCACGGGTGCGTCGGATAAACAGCGGTTTGCCCAGATGCTGTTCAAGTTTCTGTACTTGATGGCTCAACGCACTCTGGGTCACCGACAGCTCTTGCGCCGCCTTGATAAAGCTCAAGTGCCGCGCCACGGCTTCGAAGGCGCGCAGGGCCAGCAACGGCGGAAGGTCCTTGTGCAGTGCCACTCGCGTGCGCTCCAGTACCAATGGGAAGTGCCGATTTTGGGCGATGACCTGCCTTTTGTCGCCCGCTGATTTGCCGTCGGGCGGGGCAGGCCGCATTATTGAGGCATTTCCGCCACGACGTAAGCCAAGCCATGAGTGATGACGACAAGCTGATTGACCTGAATGCCGAACGTGCCAAGCGTGTGCATGACCTCAATGACAAACGCCTGAATGAAGTGCGCCAGGCATTCGAACAAGCGATGCCGTTGGGCAAAGTTAAGAAAAAACCAAAGAACAAACCGAAAAAGCGTTGAAACAACCTGCATCTGTTGATGCAGGTCAGTTATTGCCCTTCTTTACGCCCCGTCGTGGGCGACATTGATCCCCGTCAATTTTCCAATCCGCCTTCTCGATTAACTTAGCCCTATCGCAACAGGGCAAGTGCAGGAGGCCGGTCATGTTTATCGACAATGTGGTATTTGCCGGAGTGCTGACCGTCAGCCTCATGGTGTTGTTTTTTGTAGGGTTTGGAATTTTTATCTGGAAAGACGCGAACAAGCGTAAAAAACCATAGGGCTTTCCAGGTTACATGAGCACGCAAGGCATTTTGGGCGACTTCGGTCGCCCTTTTTTTTGCCTGCAATTTAATCAACAAGACATTTTTATTGAGCTTGGCGACAGGCATAAAAAAAGGTGCGACCCTCGCGGATCGCACCTTTTTTATTGCAAGCAGACTATCAGTTGCCCAGCGCCTTGGACGCCAGCCAGAACAGCCCGGCCGACAGGCCCACGGTGGCCGGCAGGGTCAATACCCACGCCATCAGGATGGTCTTGACCGTACCGCCTTGCAGGCCGCTCTTGTTGGCGACCATGGTGCCGGCGACGCCCGACGACAGCACATGGGTGGTCGACACCGGCAGGCTGAAGATGTTGGCCAGGCCAATCATGCTCGCCGTGGTGATCTGTGCCGACATGCCCTGGGCATAGGTCATGCCCTGCTTGCCGATTTTCTCACCGATGGTCAGTACCACACGCTTCCAGCCCACCATGGTGCCCAGGCCCAGGGCCAGTGCAACCGCGAGGATCACCCAGAACGGTGCGTACTCGGTGGTGGCGGTCAGGTCTTTGCGCAGCTTGTCCAGGTCGGCCTTCTCACGGGCTTCCAGGCCCGGCAGTTTGCCGACTTTTTTCGCGGTATCGTCCAGGCAGAGCAGGTAGCGACGTACTTCGATACGGTGATCGGCGGTCAACGAGTGGTAGTCGGACACACCTTTCAATGTCTCCATCAGCGCACTGATAGTGGGTTCGGTCTGCTGTGGGTTGCACTGGAACTTGCCCGGCAGGTCATCCTTCACGCTTTTGCCCAGGGCCAGGAACTCGCCAAGGGTGGCACTGTTGCGCTGGTAGAACTGGCTCAAATGCACCGTGGCGTCGCGGGTGCGTTCGATCTGGTAGGTGGTGCTGCCCAGGTCGAGTACGAACTGCGCCGGCACGATACCGATGAGTACCAGCATGATCAGGCCGATACCTTTCTGGCCATCGTTGGAACCGTGCACGAAGCTCACGGCCATGGCGGAGATCACCAGGACCAGGCGGTTCCAGAATGGCGGGTGCTTTTTGTCGTCGAGCTTACGGCGCTGGTCCGGCGTCTTGTGCATCTTCGACAGCGGGCGCCACCACTTCAGGCCGATCAGCACCAGGGCTGCGACCAGGAAGCCGGCCATCGGCGAGAACACCAGGGAGGCGCCGATATCGATCGCTTTCTGCCAGTTCACACCATCGGCCAACGGGATGTCGTTGATCAGAGCGTTGGCCAGGCCGACACCGAGGATCGAGCCGATCAGGGTGTGGGAGCTGGACGCCGGGATACCGAAGTACCAGGTGCCCAGGTTCCAGGTGATCGCCGCCGCCAACAAGGAGAAGACCATGGCCAAGCCGTGGCCGGTGTTCACATTGATCAGCAACTCCACCGGCAGCAAGTGCACGATGGCGTAGGCGACACCGACACCACCGAGCAACACGCCGAGGAAGTTGAACACCCCGGAGAAGAACACGGCCAGGTGTGGCGGCATGGCTTTGGTATAGATGACTGTGGCCACCGCGTTTGCGGTGTCATGAAAGCCATTGATGAACTCGAAGGCGAGGACAAAGGCCAGGGCGAGCAACAGGCTCACTAGAACCCAAGCATCCAGTCCGCTGAATAAATCGATCATGAAGGTTTTCTGACCCGGTCGTAAGGGGGCGCGATTATGCCAGAAAACCTCAGTAATCGATGCATTAGCTGCTCATCGGTAACAATCTTCATTGAAAAAGCCTGGGGGGAAGGCGCCTATCCCAGGGTTTTCGGGGCTTTGACAAGTCTTTGATTTATAAAGCACAAGGCTTGCAGGGCAGGGAATTGCCATGAAAATGGCATGCCTGAAACATTTGTATGAAATTTCGTCTGCGACTGTAGGTCGCTTGCTAGAGCAATGGCTGCCCTCAGCTGGCAATACGCCAGCCGAGGTGGCAAATCCTGGCGCTCGGGCCGAAGCGCTTATGGCTCTTCGGCTTTGAGTTCCTGTTCAATCTTTTGGATTTCCTGGGCAAAGGCCTGGTCAAGCAGGCTGGCGCGTTTACGCCAAGGTTTGCGTTCAGGTTCTGGCTGGGCGGCGTAGGTGGTGACTTCCCCGCCGTAAACGTCCTTGTAACGTTGTTCCTGGCGCTCAAGTTCCGCGCGCAGTTCATCTTTTGTCACTTTATTGAATACCTTATTGAAGTGAGTTGAGTTTAATTGCCGTACAGGGGTGTATTGGACAGTCGTGCTCAGGCAATTCCAAGTTGAACCCTTCAAGTTAGAAAGTCGTGCCTGGAGTCCATTCAATAAACCGGTACTTGTGACCGACGTCACACACTGAGTGTGCCGCCTGGCGAGCTCTGATCCCGATTATCAAACCGGGCTGACCTCTGCACAGCTTGCAGTATAGCGGCGCATTTGAATAACACTATCACCATAAAGTTAAAAATCGACAACTTTGTGTGAGCGTTCTGTTACTTGAGCGCGTGCGTAATTGCTGAAAATCTGGCGTCAAGAAATATCTCCTCTTCATGCTGTTGCGAGGCGCCACCCAGCTTTATGATCCGGGCGGGGTAAATTGCGATAATCGGATATGTGTTCGATAATCGCCCAGCGTTGCGGGGCGGACATTGTGTCTGGCGACCCGCGCGGCTTGTAATAGAGGCCAAACCTTCTGTGGTTGAAAACAAGAAAAAGGATCCCTGAGATGAACGATCAACTGCGCAACTCTTTCGCATCAGTGGCGCCACCGATCGTGGCTTCACCGGCCAAGCGGATTCAGGCGTTTACCGGCGATCCGGATTTCATGACCTCCCTGGCCCGTGGCCTGGCCGTGGTGCAGGCGTTCCAGGAGCGCAAGCGGCACCTGACCATTGCGCAAATCAGCCACCGCACCGAAATCCCCCGCGCCGCCGTGCGCCGTTGCCTCTACACGCTGATCAAGCTCGGCTACGCCACCACCGATGGGCGCACCTATTCGCTGCTGCCCAAAGTGCTGACCCTCGGCCATGCGTACTTATCGTCCACGCCGCTGGCAGTGTCGGCGCAGCCTTATCTGGACCGCATGAGCGAGCAACTCCACGAAGCCTGCAACATGGCCACCCTCGAGGGTGATGACATCCTCTACATTGCCCGCTCCGCCACGACCCAGCGCCTGATCTCGGTCGACCTGTCGGTAGGCGGCCGCCTGCCGGCGTATTGCACCTCGATGGGCCGCATCCTCCTTGCCGCACTGGATGACGCCTCTTTACAGGACTACCTCGATCACGCCGACCTGCAAACCAAGACCAGCCGCACCCTGACCACGCCGACGGCCTTGCTCGACTGCCTGCAACAAGTACGTCAGCAGGGCTGGTGCATCGTCGATCAGGAACTGGAGCAGGGCCTGCGTTCCATCGCCGTGCCGGTGTATGACGCGTCTGGCCAGGTGTTGGCCGCGCTCAACGTCAGCACCCACGCCGGACGCGTCAGCCGCAATGAGCTGGAGCAGCGTTTCCTGCCGAGTATGCTCAGCGCCAGTCGCGAACTGAGCGCGCAGCTGTTTACCTAAGGTGTTCGGTGACCGCACAGATCCCGGCTCGGTCAATTGACGATGTTTCCCCTGGCTTATTAATGTGCGGCAGCGCTCTAGGGCGCGCCCCAATAATAATGACGACCAAAGGTTGTCAGCCCGCCCATCGGTGTGGAAATAACAATAATGAATCAGCCTTCTGTCGGTACTACCCTGGACGTCCAGTCCTTCATCAACGCCCAGCCGCTGTCACGCTACCAGTGGCGTGTGGTGATCCTGTGTTTCCTGATTGTCTTCCTCGATGGCCTCGACACGGCGGCCATGGGCTTTATCGCGCCGGCCTTGTCCCAGGACTGGGGCATCGACCGCGCCAGCCTCGGCCCGGTGATGAGCGCCGCGTTGATCGGCATGGTCTTCGGCGCCCTCGGCTCGGGTCCGCTGGCCGACCGCTTCGGGCGCAAAGTGGTGTTGGTCGGCGCGGTGCTGGTGTTTGGTGCGTTCAGCCTGGCGTCGGCCTACAGCAGTAACGTCGACCAGTTGCTGGTGCTGCGCTTCCTCACCGGGCTCGGCCTGGGGGCGGGCATGCCGAATGCCACCACGCTGCTCTCCGAATACACCCCCGAGCGCCACAAGTCGCTGCTGGTGACCAGCATGTTCTGCGGTTTCAACCTGGGCATGGCCGGTGGCGGGTTTATCTCGGCCAAGCTGATCCCGGCGTTCGGCTGGCATGCCCTGTTGATGATCGGCGGCATTCTGCCCTTGATCCTGGTGGTGGTGCTGATGCTCTGGCTGCCGGAGTCGGCGCGTTACCTGGTGGTGCGCAATCGCGGCACCGACAGGGTGCGCAAGACCCTGGCGCCCATCGAACCGAATATCGTCGCCCAAGCCACTGCGTTCAGCGTGCCCGAGCAAAAAACCGTCAAGGCGCGCAACGTCTTCGCGGTGATCTTCTCCGGCACCTACAGCGCCGGCACCTTGCTGTTGTGGCTGACCTACTTCATGGGCCTGGTGATCGTGTACCTGCTGACCAGTTGGTTGCCGACCCTGATGCGCGACAGCGGCGCCAGCATGGAACAGGCCGCGTTTATCGGAGCACTGTTCCAGTTTGGTGGCGTGCTCAGTGCGGTCGGTGTGGGGTGGGCGATGGACCGGTTCAATCCGCACAAGGTCATCGGCACTTTCTACCTGTTGGCCGGGGTGTTTGCCTACGCGGTCGGCCAGAGTCTGGGCAACATTACGCTGCTGGCAACCTTGGTGTTGATCGCCGGGATGTGCGTCAACGGTGCGCAATCGGCGATGCCATCGCTGGCCGCACGTTTCTACCCGACCCAGGGCCGTGCCACGGGCGTGTCGTGGATGCTCGGCATCGGTCGCTTCGGCGCGATCCTCGGCGCTTGGATGGGCGCGACGCTGCTGGGGCTGGGCTGGAATTTCGAGCAAGTGCTGACGGCACTGGTGATTCCGGCTGCGCTGGCCACGGCTGCGGTGGTGATCAAGGGCATGGTCAGTCATGCGGATGCGACCTAGCGCTTGGCGCTGATTCTATGCCGACCGGGCTTATGTGGGAGCGGGCTCGCTCGCGAATGCGGTGGGTCAGTGAATACATGAGTTGACTGATACACCGCATTCGCGAGCAAGCCCGCTCCCACAGGGGGCCGTGCCCACTTTGGGCCTGCATGTAGGAAAGATTAGCTAGACAACAATCGGTTCGATAATCGAACACTGAGTCGATTATCGGATTGTTTGGCGCATTCCCCCGACTTAACCTTCAAAGCACTTCGGCGCCACCTCCGCGCCTTTTTTGATCCACACCGGGAGCCCAACCCCATGGCTGAAATGCTCACCCTGACCGACGCGGTAAAGCGCTTCGTGAACGACGGCGATACCGTTGCGCTCGAAGGTTTTACCCACCTGATCCCTACGGCAGCGGGTCATGAAATCATTCGTCAGGGCAAGAAAGACCTGACGCTGGTGCGTATGACCCCTGACTTGGTCTACGACCAATTGATCGGTGCCGGTTGCGCCCGCAAGCTGATTTTCTCCTGGGGCGGCAACCCGGGCGTGGGTTCCCTGCACCGCCTGCGCGACGCGGTCGAGAAGCAATGGCCGCAACCGCTGGAGATCGAAGAACACAGCCACGCCGACCTGGCCAATGCCTACGTCGCCGGTGCTTCCGGCCTGCCGTTCGCGGTGCTGCGTGCCTACGCCGGTTCCGACCTGCCCAAGGTCAACCCGCTGATCAAGAGCGTGACGTGCCCGTTCACCGGCGAAGTGCTGGCGGCGGTGCCGTCGGTGCGCCCGGACGTGACCGTGATCCACGCGCAAAAGGCCGACCGCAAGGGTAACGTGCTGCTCTGGGGCATTCTCGGTGTGCAGAGGGAGGCGGCCCTGGCGGCCCAGCGCTGCATCGTCACCGTGGAAGAAATCGTCGATGACCTGAATGCACCGATGAACAGCTGCGTATTGCCGACCTGGGCCCTGACGGCCGTGTGCCATGTACCCGGTGGCGCGCATCCGTCCTACGCCCACGGCTACAACGAGCGCGACAACCGTTTCTACCAGGCGTGGGACCCCATCGCCCGTGACCGTGAGACCTTTACCGCCTGGATCGATGAATACATCCACGGCACTGCCGACTTCAGTGAATTCCAGGCCAAGCTGACCACACAGCAGGAGGCCCAGTAATGGCTTACTCGACCAATGAAATGATGACCGTCGCTGCCGCGCGCCGTCTCCAGAACGGCTCCGTGTGTTTCGTCGGCATCGGCTTGCCGTCCAAGGCTGCCAACCTGGCGCGCCTGACCTCCTCGCCGGACGTGGTGCTGATCTACGAGTCCGGCCCGATTGGCGCCAAGCCCAGCGTGTTGCCGCTGTCCATCGGTGATGGCGAGCTGGCGGAAACCGCCGACACTGTCGTGCCCACGGGTGAGATCTTTCGCTACTGGCTGCAAGGCGGGCGCATCGACGTCGGCTTTCTCGGCGCAGCGCAGGTTGACCGCTTCGGCAACATCAACACCACCGTGGTCGGTGACTACCACCAGCCCAAAGTGCGCCTGCCGGGTGCCGGTGGCGCACCGGAAATTGCCGGCTCGGCCAAGAGCGTGCTGATCATCCTCAAACAGTCGGCGCGTTCGTTTGTCGACAAGCTGGACTTCATCACCTCGGTCGGCCACGGCGAGGGCGGCGATTCGCGCAAGCGTCTGGGCCTGCCGGGCGCCGGTCCTGTCGGGATTATTACCGATCTGTGCATCATGGAACCGGAAGCGGGCACCCATGAGTTTGTGGTCACCGCGCTGCACCCCGGCGTGACCCGCGAGCAAGTAGTGGCCGCCACTGGTTGGGCGATTCGGTTTGCCGACCAGGTCAGCACCACCGCCGCACCGACCGACCTGGAACTGAGCGCCCTGCGTGACCTCGAAGCGCGCACGGCGGCCGCCCACGGCCAAGCGCCAGGAGAAGCCTGATGCGTGACGTATTTATCTGCGACGCGATCCGCACGCCCATCGGCCGGTTCGGCGGTGGCCTGGCCACGGTACGCGCCGATGACCTGGCGGCGTTGCCGATCAAGGCGCTGATCGAGCGCAACCCGTCGGTGGATTGGAATGCCGTCGACGAAGTATTCCTCGGCTGCGCCAACCAGGCCGGTGAAGACAACCGCAACGTCGCGCGCATGGCGCTGTTGCTCGCGGGCCTGCCGGAGAGTATTCCCGGCGTGACCCTCAACCGATTGTGCGCCTCGGGCATGGACGCCATCGGCACCGCGTTCCGTGCGATCGCCAGTGGCGAAATGGAGCTGACGATTGCCGGCGGCGTCGAGTCGATGTCCCGGGCGCCGTTCGTGATGGGCAAGGCCGACGCGGCGTTCTCACGCACGATGAAACTGGAAGACACCACCATTGGCTGGCGTTTTATCAACCCGCTGATGAAGGCCCAGTACGGCGTGGATGCGATGCCGCAGACCGCCGACAACGTTGCCGATGACTACCAGGTTTCCCGCGCCGACCAGGACGCCTTCGCCCTGCGCAGCCAGCAACGCACCGCCGCCGCACAAGCCGCCGGGTTCTTCGCCGAAGAAATCGTGCCGGTACGGGTCGCCCATAAAAAAGGCGAGACGCTGGTAGAACACGATGAGCATCCACGGGACACCACCCTGGAAGCCCTGGCCAAGCTCAAACCCGTGAACGGCCCGGACAAAACCGTCACCGCCGGCAATGCTTCCGGTGTGAATGACGGTGCCGCCGCCTTGATCCTGGCCAGCGCCGAGGCCGTGCAAAAACACGGCCTGACTGCCCGCGCCCGCGTCCTGGGCATGGCCAGCGCCGGTGTCGCGCCGCGTGTAATGGGGATCGGCCCGGTGCCAGCGGTACGCAAGTTGGTGGCGCGCCTCGGTCTGGCGGTCACCGACTTTGATGTCATCGAACTCAACGAAGCTTTCGCCAGCCAAGGCTTGGCGGTACTGCGTGAACTGGGCATTGCCGACGATGCGCCGCAGGTCAACCCGAATGGCGGCGCCATCGCCCTCGGCCATCCCCTGGGCATGAGCGGCGCGCGCCTGGTACTGACGGCTTTGCATCAATTGGAAAAAACCGGCGGCCGCAAAGGCCTGGCGACCATGTGCGTGGGCGTCGGCCAAGGCTTGGCCCTGGCGATTGAACGCATCTAATAAAAGAGGACTGCACCATGAGTGACAAGCCTGGATACCGGCGCCCGCAAGCGGGCACTCAACCTGATTACCTGCACCCGGCCTACCAGTCGACGAACGTCCGTTCGCCGTCCCAGCCGTTGGTGTTTCTGCCCCATTCCTTGTCGGAAATCACCGGCCCGACCATCGGCGCCGAGCGGATCAACGCGAAGGACAACGACCTGACCGCCCAGCATGACGGCGAGCCCCAGGGCGAACGCATCATCATTCACGGCCGCGTGCTCGACGAGAATGGCCTGCCTGTGCCGGGCATTCTGGTGGAGATCTGGCAGGCCAACGCCGCCGGGCGCTACAACCATAAGCGCGACCTGCATGACGCGCCGCTGGACCCGAATTTCACCGGCACCGGCCGTACCGTCACCGATGCCGATGGCTGGTATCAGTTCCAGACCATCAAGCCCGGCGCCTACCCGTGGGGCAACCACCACAACGCGTGGCGCCCGGCGCATATCCACTTTTCGCTGTTCGGTCCCAGCGTGCTGACGCGCCTGGTCACGCAGATGTACTTCCCCGGCGACCCGCTGCTGGAATACGACCCGATCTACAACTGCGTGCCGGACACCCGCGCCAAGGAACGATTGATCGCCCGTTTCGACCTGGAAAAAACCATTCCTTCCTATGCCCTCGGCTACCGCTGGGACATCGTCCTGCGCGGCCGCGACGCCACGCCGATGGAGAAATGAGATGACACTCAACGCGACCACGTCCCACACCGTCGGGCCGTATTACCACATCGGCCTGACCTGGCTGAACCGCGAAGACCTGACCACCGCCGCCACCCTCGGCGAACGCGTGGCGATCAGCGGGCAAGTGCTGGACGGCAACGGTGAAGTCGTCAACGACGCTATGTTGGAAGTCTGGCAGGCCAACGCCGCCGGCAAGTACGACCACCCGGAAGACGAGCAGGACAAGGCCGTCGACCCGAACTTCGAAGGCTTCGGCCGCGTACCCGTGGATGGGGAAGGGCGGTTTCGCTTTACCACCATCAAACCGGGCGCAGTGCCAGGGCTCAAGGGCACGACCCAGGCGCCGCACCTGGTGGTGCTGGTGTTTGCGCGGGGCCTGGTGAAGCACTTGCTCACGCGGATTTATTTTGAGGGCGAGCCAATGAATGGGGATGACCCGTTGTTGGCGTGTGTACCTGCTGAGCGGCGTGAGACGTTGATTGCCAAGCAGGATGCAGAGGGTGTGCATCAGTGGAATGTGATTTTGCAGGGGACCGACAAGGAGACGGTGTTCTTCGATTATTGAAGTGGTCTTGAGGGCCTCATCGCAGGCAAGCCAGCTCCCACCTTGATGTGTGAACACCGTCAAAGGTGGGAGCTGGCTTGCCTGCGATAGGGCCAGTTCGGCCACCCCACCTCTAAAGGTCTTGTTGTGGAACGAGCTTGTTGCAAAGTATGTCTAGGCTATAACCGTTCCCACTGAGTGAAAAATCATGACAACAACCACCAGTCACTACACCGGAGAAGAACGCAGCAAACGGATTTTTGCGATTGTCGGTGCCTCCTCCGGCAACCTCGTCGAATGGTTCGACTTCTACGTCTACGCCTTCTGCGCCATCTACTTTGCCCCGGCCTTCTTCCCTTCGGACAACCCCACGGTGCAACTGGTCAACACCGCTGGTGTGTTTGCTGCCGGCTTCCTGATGCGCCCCATCGGCGGCTGGCTGTTCGGTCGCGTGGCCGACAAACACGGGCGCAAGAACTCGATGATGATCTCGGTGCTGATGATGTGCGCCGGCTCCCTGGTCATCGCGTTTTTGCCCACCTACAACGACATCGGCGTGTGGGCGCCGATCCTGCTGCTGATCGCGCGGCTGTTCCAGGGTTTGTCCGTGGGCGGCGAGTACGGCACCACCGCGACCTACATGAGTGAAGTCGCGCTCAAGGGCCAGCGCGGGTTCTTCGCCTCGTTCCAATACGTGACCCTGATTGGCGGGCAACTGCTGGCGGTGCTGGTGGTGGTGATCCTGCAACAGATCCTCACTGAAGAAGAGCTGCGTGCCTGGGGCTGGCGTATTCCATTCGTGATCGGCGCCGTTGCGGCGGTGATCTCGTTGCTGCTGCGCCGTACGCTCAAGGAAACCACCAGCAAGGAAATGCGCGAAGACAAGGACGCCGGCAGCATTGCCGCGCTGTTTCGCGACCATAAGGCAGCGTTTATCACGGTGCTCGGCTACACCGCTGGCGGCTCGCTGATTTTCTATACCTTCACCACCTACATGCAGAAGTACCTGGTGAACACGGTCGGCATGCACGCCAAGACGTCGAGCTACATCATGACCGGCGCGCTGTTCCTGTATATGTGCATGCAGCCGGTGTTTGGCATGCTCGCGGACAAGATCGGCCGTCGTAATTCGATGCTGTGGTTTGCCGGCCTTGGCACCTTGTTCACCGTGCCGATCCTGCTCACCCTGAAAACCGTCAGCAGCCCGTTCCTGGCCTTTGTGCTGATCACCCTGGCCTTGGCGATCGTCAGCTTCTACACCTCCATCAGCGGCCTGGTGAAGGCGGAAATGTTCCCGCCCCAGGTGCGTGCGTTGGGGGTTGGCCTGGCGTATGCGGTGGCCAATGCGATCTTTGGCGGCTCGGCGGAATTCGTCGCGCTGAGCCTGAAATCCATCGGCATGGAAAACAGCTTTTATTGGTACGTCACTTTGATGATGGCGATCGCTTTCCTGTTCAGCTTGCGCTTGCCGAAACAGGCGGCGTACCTGCACCACGACTTGTAAGGGACGGGTTATGACACTGCGCACGAGCAATCAACTGTTCGACGCTTACTTCACGGCAGGCAGCATGGCCGAAGTGTTCTGCGACAGGGGACGCCTGCAGGGCATGCTGGATTTCGAGGCCGCGTTGGCCCGGGCCGAGGCGCGGGTGGGTTTGATCCCGCAGGCCGCCGTTGCGTCGATTGCCCAGGCTTGCCTGGCCTCGCTGTACGACGTCGATGCCCTTGGCGTGGCGATTGCCACGGCGGGCAATTCGGCGATCCCGCTGGTGAAGGCGTTGGGCAAGTTGATCGCCAGTGAAGACGCCGGTGCCGAACGTTATGTACATTTGGGCGCCACCAGCCAGGATGTGATGGACACCGGCCTGGTGCTGCAACTGCGCCAGGCGCTGACGCTGATCGAAACGGACCTGGCGCGCCTGGGCGATATCCTCGCCGCCCAGGCCCAGCGCCATGCCGACGTGCCGCTGGCCGGACGCACCTGGTTGCAGCATGCGACGCCGGTCACGCTGGGGATGAAAATCGCCGGTTGGCTGGGGGCGGTGACCCGTAGTCGTCAACGCCTGGCCGAATTGAAACCGCGTTTGCTGGTGCTGCAGTTTGGCGGCGCCTCCGGCACGCTGGCCGCCCTTGGCGAACAGGCACTGCCGGTGGCGCAGGCCTTGGCCGACGAGTTGCGCTTGAGCCTGCCCGAACAACCCTGGCACACCCAGCGCGATCGCCTGGTGGAGTTTGCCAGCGTGCTTGGCCTGATCGCCGGTAGCCTGGGCAAACTGGGGCGCGACATCAGCCTGTTGATGCAGACCGAAGCGGCCGAGGTGTTCGAGCCCTCTGCGCCGGGCAAAGGTGGCTCGTCCACCATGCCGCACAAACGCAACCCGGTGGGCGCTGCCGTGCTGATCAGCGCCGCCACCCGCGTGCCCGGGCTGGTGGCGACGATGTTCAGCGCCATGCCTCAGGAACACGAGCGCAGCCTGGGCCTGTGGCATGCCGAATGGGAAACCCTGCCGGAGATCTGCCGGCTGGTGTCCGGCGCGCTGCAACAGGCGTTGCTGGTGAGTGAAGGTTTGGAGGTCGATCCTGAGCGCATGACGCAAAACCTCGATCTGACCCAAGGCCTGGTGTTGGCCGAAGCCGTGAGCATCGTGCTCGCCCAGCGCCTGGGCCGTGAGACCGCACACCATCTGCTGGAACACTGCTGCAAACGCGCCGTCGCCGAAGGGCGGCACTTGCGTGCGGTGCTGGCGGACGAACCCCGGGTCACCGCCGAACTGTCAGCGGCCGAACTCGACCGCCTGCTTGATCCCGGCCATTACCTCGGGCTGGCCCGCACGTGGGTCAGCCGTGCCGTCACTGAACATTTTGCTTGAGGAGACCACCGTGGCCTTTGTACAACTCGCCGATGGCGAACTGCATTACCAACTGGACGGCCCCGTGGGTGCGCCGGTCTTGGTGTTGTCCAACTCCCTGGGCACCGACCTGCACATGTGGGACATCCAGATCCCAGCGTTCACTGAGCATTTTCGTGTGCTGCGCTTTGATACCCGTGGTCATGGCAAATCCCTGGTCACGCCAGGGCCCTATAGCATCGAGCAACTGGGCCGCGACGTGATCGCGCTGTTGGATGCGCTGGATATCCAACGCGCGCATTTCTGTGGCTTGTCCATGGGCGGCTTGATTGGCCAGTGGCTGGGCATCCATGCGGGCGAGCGCCTGCATCGCCTGGTGCTGTGCAACACCGCTGCCAGGATCGGCACGCCGCAGATCTGGAACCCGCGTATCGAGATGGTCCTGCGCGACGGCACGGCGGCAATGGTCGCCCTGCGTGATGCGTCGATTGCGCGCTGGTTCACCGCCGACTTTGCGGCGGCCAACCCGCACCAGGCCAAGCAGATCACCGACATGCTGGCCGCCACATCCCCCGAAGGTTATGCCGCCAACTGCGCCGCCGTGCGCGATGCGGATTTTCGCGAGCAACTGGCGTTGATCAAGGCCCCGACCCTGGTGATTGCCGGTACCGACGACGCTGTTACGCCACCAGAGGGCAGCCACTTTATCCAGAACCATGTGCAGGGTGCCGAATACGCCGAGTTCTATGCGGCGCACCTGTCCAATGTCCAGGCCGGCGCAGCGTTCAGCGACCTGGTTGTCGAATTTTTGCTGGCCCACTGAGGAGTTTTTTGTGGACGAGAAACAACGTTACGCCGACGGCCTGCAAGTGCGCCGCGAAGTGCTGGGCGACGCCCATGTCGATCGCAGCCTCAATGCCTTGACCGAGTTCAACAGCGAGTTCCAGGACATGATCACCCGCCACGCCTGGGGTGACATCTGGACCCGCCCGGGCCTGCCTCGGCACACCCGCAGCCTGATCACCATTGCGATGCTGATCGGCATGAACCGCAATGACGAGTTGAAGCTGCACCTGCGTGCCGCCGCCAGCAATGGCGTGAGCCGCGCAGAGATCAAGGAAGTGCTGATGCAGAGCGCGATCTACTGCGGGATACCGGCGGCGAATGCGACGTTCCACCTGGCGGAGTCGGTGTGGGATGAGCTTGGGGTCGAGTCGCGGGGTTGATCTTCAGGCCCGCTGCGCCGTGCCAGCTTCCGTCTGCTTTTCCTCAGGGCCGTGTCACTCTCTGTATCGGGTGCGCAATGCCTCGCCCATTTCTTTACGCAGGGCGTTTTCATTAAAGGGGTCGGGGTTGGTATCGGTGGGCGGGGTTGCTGGATCATTGTCAAAGTCAAACGGGGCGGCATTGGTGGGTAAGCCAACAGCTTGGCGTTCAACATTTGCCTCGCGTTGGGTCGTACCTGGTAGCACTGTGCCATTTCTGCCGTTATAGGCATGCGACATCTCGTGGTACAAGTAGCTGGCGGGATGATTTTTATGCGTGCCGTTATCAACATACGAGCGATTGTATTGCAGCTCTCCATGGGTAAGCGGGTTGCCGCGAATACCGTCTTTTATGACCGCCAGATTTGGGTCTTCTGCTGAATGGGGTTTTTTTCCATCGTTGACTTGCTGATCAAAGTTGGAATTGCGGCCCATGTAGAAGCTGTTATCTTCGGATTGTGCTTCCGTTATCTTCAATGGCGCTCCGACGCGTGATGTGGATGCATCGAACTCTTTAAGCATCTGCTGTCCGGAAGGAGAACTTCTCAACATTTCCAAATCATCCTCGACCCGCTGTTTGAACGCGTCGGATCCTTCAACGGTAATGCCCGTTTTACCGACGTTTTCATAAGTGACAGGTATAAAGCGTGTGTCGTTTTGTTTGCGTATCTGGTCGGTGGGTTTTGCATAAATCAAGTCCTCCTTGTTATTGGAGATCACGCAGTCATTGCCATTGCCCGAATAGAATGTGCTGCGGCCTTTGCCTAGCAATGTATCGTTACCCAAACCACCGTTCATCACCGAGTGCGCGCTGCCTCCGACGAGCAGATCGTTTCCTGCACCACCGTCGATGTAAGTCGGGTTTGCATCAGGCCCTGTGTACCCGAATAGTCGATCATTTCCGTTGTTGCCGTACAAGACGCTTTTGCCGCGCCCACCGTAGATGGTGTCATTGCCGTCGTTGCCTTCGGCATAACCTGTGCCTCGACCCAGGCGAATGGTGTCATTTCCTGCGCCACCGAAGATGCGACTGCGGCCGCCGCCGGCATTTATAACGTCATCCCCATCTCCACCTTCGACAATCACCTCGGACTCAACCTCATCATCGATGGTGACGGTGTCATTGCCGCCCTGCGTTTGAATGACTAGTTTTTGGCCGGAACCGAGTTCATCGCTGGGTTGGATGGAATAAGTCTGCTCGTTTATTTTTGCCGTGAGGGCGCCATTCTTTCCTTTGCCAATATGCACAGTGTCTGCTTGGTCACCCGTTTTTATAACTAGGGCGTCATTCGTCAGTGAGGGGGATAATGCTTTATTGGTAGAGTAACGAACGGTGCGCTCTCTGGTGATTTCTACATCGTTGTCGCGGTGTAAGGGGTTGTATTCGATGCGGGTCGTGCTGAAGGGGCGCTGGTCGGTTGTGAGTGTAGATTTACCTGCATAGTGAGCAGGAATAAGCGGTTTGTTTTGTTCGGCAAAAAGTTTGTTTTTTTCTTTTATGTAATTCGGATCAACGTAGGTTTTCTTGTTTCCATCGACCACTATGGTCGTGGCAGGTTTGTTTTCAGGTGTTTGTTCAGACAGTTGTGTGGGGGCTTGATGTTTGACGAGGGATGGATAAGAAATAGTCGGCGCACGTATGACCATTGGCAGTTGTTTCCTTCGCTTATCAGGGACTCATTCAGTTGCTGAGTGGACTGCTGTAAGTGAAAGGTTCCAGTGCCTGTGTAGTCTGTTTCTCTCGCTCAGTGTGAGTCTGCGTCCCACACCCAATTCCACACGCCCGGCAGATGCACCTCTTCACTCACATCCTTGACGGTACGCGCCAAGGCTGCGCGCTGAAGTTGGGCCGTATCGGTGTAGAAGGGCTCAGCGGCAGTTCTCACGCCGTTGATCCGTGCGCTGTCCAGCAAGATCTGCAAGTACTCCTGCATATGCCGCGCGGTATAGCGGTTGATGTCATGAAACGTCACCACCACCGGAATCACCCCGTCCACCGTTGGCAACTCGCCCTGGGCGATGCGTTCGCGCACCACCGAGAGCTGTCGGTACAGGTTGGCGCGGCGGCGTGGGCTGGCGTTGAAGCCCCAGATCTTGCCGTCGTTGGCGCTCAAGTCGGTCAGCAGCACGTGCAGGCCATGACGCTGGTAGGCGGCGAAGGTGCGGCGGTCGTAGTTCCAGAACGGCGGGCGCACCAGCAGGGGCGGGCGGCCGGTGATCGAGGCGATGTCGGCGGTGCCCTGGGTGAGGGTGCTTTCCAGTTCGGCGTCGCTGAGCCAGCGATGGTTGGTATGAAACATCGTGGCCGTGTGGAAGGCCAGGACGTGCCCGCCGGCGTACTCGCGCTCCATGGTCTTGCGCCCGCGGGAGCTGCCGCCGGAGCGTGACGATTCGGTCTGCAGGAAGAACACCGCCTTGATCCCCGGCAACACCGGGTTGTGCGCCAGGTCGTTGATCACCGTACGGCTCGGGTTGTTGTAGCCCGAGGCGCTGGGGCCGTCATCGAAGGTCAGCAGGAAGCGGATCGGCGCCAGGCTCTGCAGGCGTTGCTCGGTCTGCGGCGTGAGGGCAATGGGTGCGCCGATGCAGCCGCTGAGGCTCAGGGCCAGGGCTAGCAGGGCGCACGCTAAAGCAAAGGATTTCATGGTGTGCACGGGCTCGAATAAAAAGCCGCTGCTGATTCAGCTCAGCAGCGGCAGGCGCGCACCATACAGCAAGGTCGATGACGGTTTACAGCAGACTGATCGGGTAACTGACGATCAACCGGTTTTCGTCGAACTCGTTGTTGCTGTAGTCGCGGCGCATGCTGGAGTTGCGCAGGCGCACATTGAGGTTTTTGGCCACCCCACTTTGCACGGTATAGCCCACTTCGGTTTCGCGGCCCCACTCCTTGCCGTCGGTGATGGTGCCGGTGTGCACGTTGCTGCCACTGATGTAGCGGTTCATCAGGGTCAGGCCCGGCACGCCGAGGGCGGCGAAGTTGTAGTCGTGGCGCACTTGCCAGGATTTTTCCTGGGCGTTGTCGTAGCTGGAGTTGTAGCTGTCGTTGGCCAGGGTGCCGCCGCTGGTGCCGTTGACGCGCATCCAGGCGTTGTTGCCGGTGAGTTTCTGCAGGCCGACGTAGAAGGTGTTGCCGCCGTATTTGGCCGAGAACAGTCCGGACCAGGTTTTGTTGTCCAGTTCCCCTGCGCGGGCGCTGCCGTCGTCCTTGCCGTAGAAGAAGCCGAGGTTGGCGCCCAGGGTCCAGTCGCCCAGGGGTTGGCTGTGGATCAGGTTGACGTATTGCTGGCGGTAGATGTCCTTGAGCTGGGCGTTCCACAGGCCGACCTGGGTGCGCTTGTCGTTGAACGTATATTCACCGCCCTGGAAGTTGAAACGGTCGGACGTGAAGGCGGTTTTACCGACCATCGACATGTCGTTCATGCTGCTGTCGTCACGCGGGCTGTTGGCGCGGAACTGGCCGCCATACAGGGTCAGGCCGTCGATTTCCTTGGAGGTGATCTGCCCGCCGCGCAAGGTTTGCGGCAGGGAGCGGCCATCGTCTGCGCGCAGGATCGGCAGTACTGGCATCCATTCGCCGACCTTCAGTTCCGTCTTCGAGATCCGCGCCTTGAACGCCACGCCCAGGCGCCCGAATTCATCCGCCGGGCGGCCGTCGTGGTCCAGTGGCAACAACTGGGTGCCACCGGTGCCGCGCCCACCATCGAGCTTCAACGAATACATGCCCAGCACATCCACCCCGAAACCCACCGTGCCCTGGGTGATGCCGGACTTGGCGTCGAGGATGAAACTCTGCGTCCACTCCTGCGCGCCGCCCTGGGTCTTGGTCGGGTTGGTGTAATTGCGGTTGAAGAAGAAATTACGCAGGTTGAGGTTGGCGCTGGCGTCTTCCAGGAAGCCGTGCTCTTGGGCGACGACGGGCAAGGCAAGGCTGGTGACGGCGGCAGCCAGCAACAGCTGGCGAGGGTGGAACGTGCTCATGGCGTTGAACCTATTGTTATTGGAGGTGTGCAGGTGCGGGCCATGGTGCGGGGCGGTGTGCAGGCGGTTCAATCGGGGGGAGGCGGGTTGTGGGCGGTGATCGCACGCAAGTTGCCGGGCAGTGGCGCCCGGCGTTTATGCGCCTAGAGCACGTGCATCAGGCTGGTCCAGGGGATCTCGGGCAAATAGCGCTGGCACAGCAGCGTAGCGGGCACCATCACCGCCAGGAATGCCACCTGCAACGGACTCCAGTGGGCCCAGTGCAGGCCGCTGATCCACGGGTAGAGCTGCTCGAAGTTCTCGCTGGGTTGGCCGATGCGCCTGCGGTGAAGCAGGTGGATCAGGATCATTCCCAGGTAGCCCAGCATGCCCATCACCCCCAGCAGCAGGCCAAACATCCACAACATGCCCAATTGCGGGATGCCGTGGCGCAATACCAGCCACTGCTGATGCGGGTTGAACCGTTCGGGCAGCAGGCGCTCTGTCAGCCACAGGTCGGGGATGATCAAGCGAGAGGTCAGGGCGGCCCATAGCTGTGTGGAACGGATAGCGATGAACGCTGGAATGAGCGTCAGCAGCACCACCATCACCGCTTCGGTGGTCATCTCCGATTTGGTCTCGGGCGCGACGGCCAGTGCCGCGGCCAGGGCCAAACCGCCCCACACCCTTATCCAGCTGCGATGGGACACCGGGCGTGGCAGGAATTTACGCCAGAAAAACACGTCGGCCTGGGGCAGGCGTTCCAACAACTGCGGGTAACGCCAGTTGAGGGTTTGGGCCAGCTGTTGGCAGGCGTGCCAGTCGTTGTCGCTGAACTGCGCCGTCATCCAGTTTTGCTGGGTCTTGGACATCGGCGTCAGCAGCAGGCGCGCCGCCATGGCATCGGCGGATTTCCAGGTGCGGTCCTCGGCCTTGGCCTGCAAGTGTTCGAAAAAGCTCTCCTGTTCACAGCGCGTGACCAGTTCGCGCCACATCCAGGCCGGTTCCGGGAACACGCCGGCCTGGTCGTCCCAGCCGAACGCCTGGCACACGCGCTCGAACAGCGGCACGCTCCAGGTGGTGTCATGCAGCAGGTGCAGGACGATGCGTTGCCACTGTTGTTGCAGGTCGAACACCCGCAGCCAGGGTTGGCCGGTCATTTGCGTGAGTTGGGTGATGAACTCGCGTTCGGCCTTCTGCTCCAGCAGCTCCTGCAAGGTGCGCCGGTACTCCTGCAACAACTCGCCGCTCAGCGCGTCGTGCTGCCACGGGGTCATGGCCACCTGTTGCCAGGGTGTCAGCCATTCAAGATGCTGCACCGCCCAACGGGTAATCGCGGCGCGCTCGCCTGGGCTTTCGAAGCAGTGGCGCAACAGGCCGGCCTGGAACGCCTCGGTGCAGCCCTGTTGTTGGGCCTGGGCCCAGCGTTCGTCCAGGTTGTGCAGGGTGAGGCCGTTGATCAGCGCCTGGGCCGGGTCGGGCCGGGGCGTTGCAAGCGGGGCAGGAGGGCGGGCGTTGACGTCCATCAGTTCGGCGAGGTCGTTGAGGTTGCCGTAGGCCGATTCGGCCACGGCGGCCGGTGCGGTCTCGGCCTCTTCTTCCCAGTCTGCCCGCCAGCGTGCGTAGGCCAGGGCTTCTTCGTAGGCTTCGCGCAGGCGCTGGAAGCCTTCGGCGTCATCGTCCGGGCGGCAGTTTTTGAGCAGCCGCGCGTAGCTGCGTTTGATGCTGCGTTCGTCGCTCTCTTGCGGCAGTTGCAGTACGGTCCAACAATCCATGTGGTTGTTCCCTTAGCGCCAGAACCCGTTGTCGAGCTGCTCAAGTTGACGGGTCAGTTCGCTGCGGGCCTCGCGGATGCGGCGTTCGTCCTGGGTGTCGAGCACCTGCTGGAACTGCGCGGCCCAATGGCCGAGTTGTTCGCGCAGCTCGCCGAGGTTTTCCTGGTAAAGGCGTTCGAGGCGGGCGCTGAGTACGGTGTTGACCTGCTGGTCGCGCGGGTGGACCTTGAGCAGCGCCAAGGCTTGCAGGCGTTGCTGGATCTCGTCCGGGCTCAACACGCCAGGGTTGTTCTCGATCACCAGCGAGTGCTGCTCGCCGGTCAGCGGGATCTTCACCTGGGCTTCGAGCAGGCCGTTGTTGTCGTAGGTGAAGCGCACGTCCAGGGACACTTCACCGGCTTTGCGCTTGGGCACGGCAATGTCCAGTTGGCCCAGTTCGATGTTGTCTTTGACCAGCCGGCTTTCGCCCTGGTAGATCTTCAGCAGCACCTGGCTCTGGTTGTCGTGCAGGGTCACGACGGTCTTGACCCGGCTCACCGGCACGCTGCTGTTGCGTTCGATCAGCGGCAGGTAGTGGCCGCTTTCGATATGGCCACCGTATTGGTGCGAGGTTTCGATGCCGAGGGTGTAGGGGCAGACGTCGGTCAGCACCACTTCTTCCAGCGCCGCCGAACGTGCCTTGAGTGCCGCCTGGATCGCGGCGCCGTGGGCGACCACCTGGTCCGGGTCGAGACTGATGGAGGGGAAGCGCCCGAACAAACCGGCGGCGAGTTTACGCACCAGCGGCATGCGCGTAGTGCCGCCCACCAGCAGGATTTCATCAAGGTCGCCCACGCGGATCCGCGCATCGCGCAGGGCCCGTTCGATCGGCGCCCGCAGGCGTTCGAGCAGCGGCGTGTAGAGCTTGGCGAGTTCCTGCTGGGTGATGGTTTTGACCCATTGGCGGCCGTCGACGCGCAGGGCGAACTCGGCGCTGTCGTCCTGGCCCAGGGCTTTGCGCACGCGCTCGGCTTCGCGGCGCAGGGCGTGCAACACGCTGCTGGTGGGCGGGAAGTCGGCGGCGTTGCGCTGGCTGTCGACGAAGTGTTCGAGCAGCAGGGTGTCGAAGTCTTCGCCGCCGAGGAAGTTGTCGCCGGCGCTGGCGCGCACTTCCATGACCCCGTCGAACAGCTCGATGATCGACACGTCAAAGGTGCCGCCGCCGAGGTCGAAGACCAGGAACGAGGTTTCCTTGTCGCGCTGGTGCAGGCCGTAGGCGAGGGCCGCGGCAGTCGGTTCGTTGATCAGTTTGTCGACGTTGAGCCCGGCCAGTTCACCGGCGATGCGCGTGGCTTTGCGCTGGCCGTCGCTGAAATACGCGGGCACGCTGATCACGGCGTCGGTGACGGTGTGGCCGTAGGTGCGTTCGATGTCTTCCTTGAGGCTTTTGAGCACCAGTGCCGAGAGTTCTTCGGGACGGAACGAACGGTCGCCCAGGCGCACTTCGGTGGCGCTGCCCATGTAGCGCTTGAACAGCGAGGTCGTCAGGTGCGGGTGGGTGTGCAGGCGTTCCTTGGCGGCCTGGCCTACCAGGATGCGGCCTTGGTCATCCAGGCCGACCACGCTTGGGGTCAGCAACTCGCCAAGGGCGTTGGGCACCATTTCGGCGGCATCACCGCGCCAGACCGCGGCGAGACTGTTGGTAGTCCCCAGGTCGATTCCTACGATCATTACGACAAGCTCCCTCTGTGGTCTGTAAGAATCTGTGACCAATTTTATCCTGAAAGGTTAAGCGAAATGCAAGGCGGCGGGTTTAGGGGGGGCAGATGGGGTTTGAACAAGCGCCGCTAGACCAATGTGGGAGCTGGCTTGCCTGCGATGCGGGCACCTCGGTGTGTCAGTTGCACCGCGGCGATGCTATCGCAGGCAAGCCAGCTCCCACAAAAGCGAGGCTCCACAAGCCAGCGCCTACATGCGCCACATTCAGGGCATAAAAAAACCGCTTCCGGTGAGGGAAGCGGTTTGTTCACAGCGGTGCGATCAGAACAGCTTCAGCGCCGGTGCTTCTTCTTTCAACGCCTCGTTTTTCGCGGTCTGCGCATTCCAGCCACCGCCGAGGGCCTTGTACAGGTTGACCTCGCTGGTGAGCTGCGCCAGGCGGTCGGTGATCAGCGATTGCTGGGCACTGAACAGTTGGCGCTGGGCGTCGAGGAAGGTCAGGTTGCTGTCGACACCAATGCGGTAGCGACGCTCGGCCAGGCGGTAGTAGTCCTGGTTGGCGGCGACGAAACCACGCTGGGCCTCCAGTTGCTGCTTGTAGGTCTCACGTGCGGCGAGGCCGTCGGAGACTTCCTGGAAGCCGGTCTGGATCGCCTTCTCGTAGGTCGCCACGTTGATCTCTTTCTGGATCTTCGCGTAGTCCAGGCTTGCGCGCAGGCTGCCAGCGTTGAAGATCGGGATGTTGATCTGCGGGGCGAACGACCAGGTGCCCGAGCCGCCCTTGAACAGGCCGCCCAAGTCCGGGCTCAGGGTGCCGGCGTTGGCCGTCAGGCTGATGCTCGGGAAGAACGCCGCACGGGCCGCGCCGATGTTGGCGTTGGCAGCCTTGAGGTTGGACTCGGCTTGCAGGATGTCGGGACGCCGTTGCAGCAGGTCCGACGGCAAGCCAGCCGGTACGTCGCTGAGCAGGTCATCCGACAGCGGCTTGCTGACCAGATTCGCCGGCAGGCCTGTGCCCAGCAGCAGGGTCAGGCTGTTTTCGTCCTGGGCCACCTGGCGGGTGTAACGCGCCAGGGCAACCCGGGCGTTCTCCACCGAGGTGCGCGCCTGGCTGAGGTCGAGGGCCGAGGCCACACCGACTTCGTTGCTGCGCGAGGTCAGCTTGAAGCTCTGCTCGTAGGCACCGAGGGTGTCCTGGGTCAGTTTGAGCAGCTCTTTATCGGCCTGCCAGGTCACGTAGGCCGTGGCCACGTTGGCGACCAGGCTGATCTGCGTGCTGCGGCGGGCTTCTTCGGTGGCGAAGTACTTCTGCAGGGCTTCTTCGCTCAGGCTGCGCACACGGCCGAACAGGTCCAGCTCGTAGGCGCTGATCCCGAGGGTGGCCGAGTACGAGCTGTTGATGCTCGACTCGCCGGTTTGCGAGGCACGTGCCGGTACACGCTGGCGGCTGCCGCTGCCCGTGGCCGAGACGGCCGGGAACAGGTCGGCACGCTGGATGCGGTACTGCGCGGCGTAGGCGTCGATGTTCAGGGCCGCGACACGCAGGTCGCGGTTGTTCTCCAGGGCAACCTGGATCAGCTGTTGCAGGGCAGGGTCATGGAAAAACTGCTTCCAGCCCTGTTCGGCAGCAGCCTGGCTCGGCGCCTGGGCCGACGAATACGCCGGCCCCTGCGGGAACTGTGCGGCTACCGGGGCTTCGGGGCGCTGATAGTCAGGTATCAGCGAGCAGCCACTGAGCACGAATGCCGTGACAGCTAAGGAAAGGAGCGACTTGCTCATTGGCCAGCCTCTTTATGGATGTCAGTAGGTTCAGTCTTTTTACGCTCGCCCGCGGCGGACACGGTTGCGAAGAACAGCGGTACCCAGAAGATCGCCAGGACAGTCGCGGTGATCATGCCGCCGATCACGCCTGTACCAATCGCGTGCTGGCTGCCCGAGCCGGCGCCCGAGGAGATCGCCAGCGGCAATACGCCAAGGATGAACGCCATGGAGGTCATGATGATCGGCCGCAGACGCATGCGGGACGCCTCGATGGCAGCCTCGACAATGCCTTTGCCCTGCTCGTGCAACTCCTTGGCGAACTCGACGATCAGGATGGCGTTTTTCGCCGCCAGGCCCACCGTCACCAACAAGCCCACCTGGAAGAACACGTCGTTGGACAAGCCGCGCATGCTCGTGGCGATCAACGCACCGACCACACCCAGCGGTACGACCAGCACCACCGCAATCGGGATCGACCAGCTTTCGTACAGTGCCGCGAGGCAGAGGAAGACCACCAGCAGCGACAGTGCATACAGCGCCGGCGCCTGGGAGCCGGACAGACGTTCTTCGTACGACAGACCGGTCCACGCGTAGCCGACACCCGCCGGCAATTGCTTGGCGATGCGCTCGACTTCAGCCATGGCATCGCCGGTGCTGTAGCCCGGTGCCGGGGTCCCGAGGATTTCCATCGCTGCTACACCGTTGTAGCGCGAGAGTTTCGGCGAACCGTAGATCCACTTGCCCGAGGAAATGGCCGACATCGGCACCATCTTCCCGGAGTCACTGCGCACGAACCATTTGTCCAGGTCTTCAGGCGACATCCGGCCAGCGGCCTCACCCTGCACGTACACCTTCTTCACCCGACCACGGTCGATGAAGTCGTTGACGTAGCTGCCACCCAGGGCAATCGCCAGGGTCTGGTTGATGCTCGACAGCGTGATGCCCTGGGCACTGGCCTTCTCGTCGTCAACGGTCAGCTCGTACTGCGGCTCATCGTTCACGCCGTTGGGACGCACGCCAGCAAGGATCTTGCTCTGCGCTGCCATGCCTAGGAACTGGTTGCGCGCTTCCATCAGTTTTTCGTGGCCGACGCCGCCCTGGTCTTGCAGGAACACGTCGAAACCGGTGGCGTTACCCAATTCGAGTACCGAAGGCGGCACGATGGCGAACACCATGGCGTCCTTGAAGGCGCCGAAGAAGTAACCCTGGGCACGCTTGGCCACTTCGAACACGGACGTCGAAGCATCACGCTCATCCCATGGCTTGAGCATCACGAACGCGAGGCCCGAGCTCTGGCCACGGCCGGCGAAGTTGAAGCCGTTTACGGTAAATACCGATTTGACGGCTTTGCCTTCGCCTGGCTCGCCTTCCTTGTCGTGCAGCAGGAAGGCGCGCATGTCGTCGATGACTTTCTGCGTGCGTTCAGCCGACGAGCCGACCGGGGTCTGCACCTGGGCGAAAATCACGCCCTGGTCTTCTTCCGGGAGGAATGCGCTTGGAATACGGGTGAACAACCAGACCATGCCGAGGACGATGACCAGGTACACAAAAAACGCCGGGAATTTGTGCTTGATCATGTTGCCCACGCCGCGCTCGTAGCTCAGTACGCCACGGTCGAAGGTGCGGTTGAACCAGCCGAAGAAACCACGCTTGGGTTGGCCGTGCTTTTCCGGGTCGATCGGCTTGAGCATGGTGGCGCACAAGGCCGGGGTGAAGATCAGGGCAACCAGTACCGACAACGCCATCGCCGAAACGATAGTGATGGAGAACTGTTTGTAGATCACACCTGTGGAGCCGCCGAAGAACGCCATCGGCAGCAGTACCGCCGAGAGTACCAGGGCAATACCCACCAGGGCGCCCTGGATCTGGCCCATGGACTTGACCGTCGCTTCTTTGGGCGACAAGTGTTCCTCGGCCATCACCCGCTCGACGTTCTCCACCACGACGATGGCGTCGTCCACCAGCAAGCCGATGGCCAGGATCATGCCGAACATGGTCAGGGTGTTGATGGTGAAGCCGAACGCCGCGAGGATGCCGAACGTACCCAGCAATACCACCGGTACGGTCATGGTGGTGATGATGGTGGCGCGGAAGTTCTGCAGGAACAGGAACATCACCAGGAACACCAGCACGATCGCTTCGACCAGGGTGTGAACGACACCGGAGATCGATTCGGTCACAACCGGGGTGGTGTCATACGGCACCACCGCCTTCATGCCTGGCGGGAAGAACGGTTCCAGGGACGCAACCGTGGCGCGGATGGCCTTGGCGGTGTCCAGGGCGTTGGCACCCGAGGCGAGCTTGATCGCCATACCGGACGCCGGCTTGCCGTTGAACTGTGCACTGATGCTGTAGTTCTGGCCGCCCAGTTCGATACGCGCAACGTCGCGCAGGCGAACCTGCGAGCCATCGGCATTGACCTTCATCAGGATCTTGCCGAACTCTTCGGCGGTTTGCAGGCGGGTCTTGCCGATGATGGTTGCGTTCAGCTGGGTGCCGGGCAGGGCAGGCAGGCCGCCCAGTTGGCCGGTGGCCACCTGTACGTTCTGCGCGGCGATGGCGCTGCTGACGTCTACCGGGGTCAGCTGGTAGTTGTTCAGCTTGGCCGGGTCGAGCCAGATACGCATGGCGTACTGCGAACCGAAGACCTGGAAGTCACCGACACCCGCCGTCCGGGAAATCGGGTCCTGGATGTTGGACACGATGTAGTTGGACAGGTCGTCCTTGGTCATGCTGCCGTCTTCCGACACCAGACCGATCACCATCAGGAAGTTCTTCACCGACTTGGTCACGCGGATACCCTGCTGCTGCACTTCTTGCGGCAGCAGTGGGGTCGCCAGGTTCAGCTTGTTCTGCACCTGAACCTGGGCGATGTCCGGGTTGGTACCCTGGTTGAACGTCGCGGTGATGGTCATGCTGCCGTCGGAGTTACTGTCCGAGGCGACATAACGCAGGTTGTCGATACCGTTGAGCTGTTGCTCGATGACCTGCACCACGGTGTCCTGCACGGTTTGTGCGGACGCGCCTGGGTAGGTCACCTGGATGTCGATGGCGGTTGGCGCGATGGCCGGGTATTGGTTGATGGGCAACTTCAGGATCGACAGTGCCCCGACCAGCATGATCACCAGGGCAATTACCCAGGCGAAAATGGGACGGTCGATAAAAAATTTCGACATGGGTTACTCCCCCTGGCCAGCAGCGGCGGCAGGAGCGGGAGCAGAACCGGCAGGCTTGGCGTTGTCGGCGTCCTTGACCTTGACTTCGATGCCCGGCTTGATGAATTGCAGGCCTTCGGTGATCACGCGGTCACCGGCGTCGAGGCCTTTTTCCACCAGCCAGTAGGCGCCGGACGTGCGGTTGGCAACCAGGGTGCGTTGCTCGACCTTGTTGTCCTTGTTCACCACCAATGCCGTCGGGATGCCCTTGATGTCGCGGGTCACGCCTTGCTGTGGCGCCAGGATGGCCTTGCTGTTCACACCGGCTTGCAGCTGGGCATGAACGAACATGCCGGGCAGCAGGGTGTGGTCAGGGTTGGGGAACACGGCGCGCAGGGTTACCGAACCGGTGGTCTGGTCAACCGACACTTCGGAGAATTCCAGCTTGCCGTCCTGGCCGTACGCGCTACCGTCTTCCAGGGTCAGCTTGACCTTGGCGGCATTGGCACCGGCTTTTTCCAGTTGGCCGCTTTCCAGGTCGCGGCGCAGTTTCAGCATTTCAGCCGAGGACTGGGTGACGTCGACGTAGATCGGGTCCAGTTGCTGGATCACCGCCATGGCATCGGTCTGGCCATTGCTGACCAGCGCGCCTTCGGTCACCGAAGAACGGCCGATACGCCCGGAGATCGGCGCGAACACTTTGGTGTAGCGCACGTTGATCTGGGCGGTTTGCACGTTGGCTTCCGCGGTCATGCGGTTGGCGACGGCGGTGTCGTATTCCTGGCGGCTGACGGCCTGCTCATCGACCAACTGCTTGTAGCGATCGGAGATGGACTTGGTCTGGGTCAGGCTGGCCTGCGCGCTTTTCAGGGTGGCGTCATACACCGACGGGTCGATCTGGTAGAGCTGTTGCCCTTCCTTCACGTCGCCGCCTTCCTTGAACAGGCGCTTGAGAATGATGCCGTTGACCTGTGGGCGAACTTCCGCAATGCGGTAGGCGGTGGTGCGGCCTGGCAGCTCGGACGTCAGGGTATAGGCTTGCGGTTGAATGGTGACCACGCCGACCTGAGGGGTTTGGGCGGGCGGAGCCGCTTCTTCCTTTTTACATCCGCTGAGCAGCGATGCCAGGGCGACGGCAGTGACCAGAGCGGTAACAGCTGGCTTAAGTTGCATGAAGATCCTCGGGTCAGGCGCGCAGGATGCGCACAAGAAATGTGGAAGGGTGAAAAACAAGCTGTGAGTGGATAAGTAGCTTGCTACGCAATATACTTACGTTCACGGTTGTTTGTAAACTCTTGACAGGCTTCGCGGAATGTTGACAAAGCAGTGCCCAAAGCCTCGATTTCATTACGTTCGGCACCCACGATGGTGCCGTCCCACAAATATTCAGATGATCGTCAACGGCTATTAATTCTGCGTTAACGATAGTCTCAAGTGTCCTGATTGAGGTTTTACTGCCATGGTTCGTCGCACCAAAGAGGAAGCTCAGGAAACGCGCAGCCAGATTCTCCAAGCCGCCGAGCAGGCCTTTTATGAGCGCGGTGTGGCACGCACCACCCTGGCGGATATCGCTGCGCTGGCCGGCGTGACGCGGGGGGCCATCTATTGGCATTTCAGTAACAAATCCGATTTGCTCCAGGCGTTGCTCGACACCCTGCACGAACCCCTGGACGAACTGGCCCGGGCCAGTGAAAGCGAGGATGAACTCGACCCGCTGGGCTGCATGCGCAAGCTGTTGATTCACTTGTACCATCAGGTGGCCCTTGACCCGAAAACCCGGCGCATCAATGAGATCTTGTTCCATAAGTGCGAATTCACCGATGAAATGTGCGACATGCGCCGTCAACGCCAGACTCACAGCCTGGAGTGCAATCTGCGTATCGGCTTGACCCTGCGCAATGCAGTGCATCGTGGTCAACTGCCGGAAAACCTCGACACCACCCGTGGTGCAGTGTGCATTCATGCCTATATCAACGGGCTGATCGGCCAATGGTTGCTGGTCCCCGACAGCTTCCAACTGCATCAGGACGCTGAGCGCTGGGTTGATATAGGGCTCGACATGCTGCGCTTGAGCCCGAACCTGCGCAATTGAGACAAAATGCGTAATTGCATCCGGTTGTGTCAACAGTAAAGCCTAAGGATGGTCAATCGTCCTTGTGCCGTATTTGTGGGGTGACTTTATATACGCGCTGGCCGGGGGTTGATAGGTAGCCGGCTAAGTATTTTGTAGGGATTTTGTTGCAGGGGTGTGAAGGAATGTTTCCTGGCCCCCATGAAAAAGCCCCGGTTCCTGCGAACCGGGGCTTTTTCGTTTCAGCTTGTTACATCACAGCGCGAGGGTCGGGTAGTCGATGTAGCCGACCGGGCCTTTGCCATAGAAGGTTTGCGGATTCGCTTCGTTCAGCGGCGCATCAGCCTTCAAGCGCGCCGGCAGGTCCGGGTTGGCAATGAACGGCACACCAAAGGCCACCGCATCCGCCTTGCCCGAGGCCAGCCAGGCGTTGGCGCTGTCCTTGGTGAAGCGTTCGTTGGCGATATAGGTGCCGCCGAACGCTTTCTTCAGTTGTGGGCCGAGGCTGTCCGCGCCTTCTTTTTCACGGGAGCAGATGAACGCAATGCCACGCTTGCCCAGTTCGCTGGCGACGTAGGTGAAGGTCTCTGCCAGATTGTCGTCACCCATGTCGTGGGAATCGGCACGTGGTGCCAAATGCACACCCACACGTCCTGCGCCCCAGACCTCGATGGCGGCGTCGGTCACTTCCAGCAGCAGGCGTGCACGGTTTTCCAGGGAGCCGCCGTAGTTATCGGTGCGCTGGTTGGTGCTGCTTTGCAGGAACTGGTCGAGCAGATAGCCGTTGGCACCATGGATTTCCACGCCGTCAAAGCCAGCGGCCTTGGCGTTCTCGGCGCCGGTACGGTAGGCGTCGACGATGTCGGCGATTTCCGCGGTTTCCAGGGCACGTGGGGTCGGGTAGTCGGCCAGTGGGCGCACCAGGCTGACGTGGCCTTTAGGCTGGATTGCGCTCGGGGCCACCGGGGTTTCGCCGTTCAGGTACGACGGGTGGGAGATGCGCCCCACATGCCACAGTTGCAGGAAGATCTTGCCGCCCGCGGCGTGCACGGCCTTGGTGACGTTGGCCCAGCCGCGTACCTGGTCGTTGGACCAGATGCCCGGGGTGTCCGGGTAACCCACGCCCAGCGGCGTCACGGAGGTGGCTTCGCTGAGGATCAGCCCGGCGGAAGCACGTTGCACGTAGTACTCGGCCATCAGCGCGTTGGGCACGCGACCTTCATCGGCACGGCAGCGGGTCAGCGGCGCCATGATGATGCGGTTGGACAGTTCCAGGTCGCCCAGTTTGATCGGATCGAAAATAGTCGTCATGGGAAAACACCTTCTCTTTGAAGTTGATCAGTTGGTCACAGGGGCCAGGTCGGCATTGCCGTTCTGACGGAAAGTAATCAGGGTCACCAGCAGCGCGAGGATCGCCAGGGCACCGGCGGCCAATGGCACGCTGGTGAGGCCGAAACCGTGGGCGATCACGCTGCCGCCGACCCAGGCGCCAAGGGCGTTGCCGATGTTGAAGGCACCGATGTTCAAGGTGGACACCAGGTTCGGCGCGGCTTTGCCGAAGGTCACGACGTTGATCTGCAACGCAGGCACGGCGGCGAACGCGGCGGTGGCCCACAGGAACAAGGTGATTTCCGTCGGGATCACGGCGATGCTGGTCCAGCTCAGCGCGGTGGACACCACCGCCATGCTGATGAACACGCCGATCAGGGTTGCGGCCAGGCGTTTGTCCGCCAGCTTGCCGCCGACGATGTTGCCCAGGGTCAGGCCCAGGCCGATCAACAGCAGGGTCCAGGTCACGCCTTGGGGCGAGATGCCGGTGACGTCGCCCAACAGCGGCGCGACGTAGGTGAAGAGGGTGAACATCGACGCGGAGAACAGCGCAGTCATGGTCAGCGACAACCAGATACCAGCACCTTTAAGGGCCGCCAGTTCGGCACGCATGTCGAGTTTTTCTTCGTCACGCTTGGCCGGCAGGAAGCGGATCAGACCGATCAGCGCGACCACACCAATCACGGTCACCGCCCAGAACGTCGAGCGCCAGCCGGCGGCCTGGCCCAACGCCGTACCCAACGGTACGCCCAGCACGTTGGCCAGGGTCAAGCCGGTGAACATCAATGCCACGGCCGATGCGCGCTTGTTGGCTGGCACCAGGTTGGCGGCGACCACCGAACCGATCCCGAAGAACGCGCCGTGGCACAGCGCGGTGACCACACGGGCAAACATCAGCACGTTGTAGTCGCTTGCCAGGGCGCAGAGCAGGTTGCCGACAATAAAGATGCCCATCAACGCTACCAGGGCGGCCTTGCGCGGCAGCTTGGCGGTGGCCAGTGCCATGAACGGCGCGCCAATGGCCACGCCCAGGGCGTAGCCGGTGACCAGCCAACCGGCGCCGGGGATCGACACACCGAGGTCCGCCGCCACATCGGGCAACAGGCCCATGATGACGAACTCGGTGGTGCCGATGGCGAAGGCGCTCAGGGCCAGTATGAGTAGCGAGAGGGGCATTGGGGTTCCTTTACAGCGGTGCGCTGAGTTCTGTAGTGAGCGCATCGAGGAACGCCTGGATGGTGTCCTCGTTGCGTTTGAAAAAGTGCCACTGCCCGGCCTTCTGGCTGCTGATCAAACCCGCGCGTTGCAAGGTCGCCAGGTGGGCCGACACGGTCGACTGGGACAAGCCGCAGCGTTGGTCGATCTGCCCGGCGCAAATGCCGTATTCGTGGTTGTGCAGTTGCTCGGGGAATTGCACTTTCGGGTCTTTCAGCCAGTTGAGGATGTCTCGCCGTACTGGGTGCGCCAGGGCTTTTATTATTTCGTCGAGGTCGATGGACATGGCAGGTGCTCGGTGTCTTGAAGCGTTATATCGCGATGAGGCGAACCTTAAATCGTTATATCCCGATATACCAATATGATTTTGCTCTGAGAACAGGCCAAATCGGTATATCGGGTTATAACGATACGTTGGCGGCAGTGCTAAACTGCGCGCCATGAATTATCTCGCACATCTGCACCTGGGCGGCCAACTTCCTGCGCAACTGCTGGGCAGCCTCTATGGCGACTTCGTCAAAGGCCGCCTGCAAGGCCAGTTCAGCCCGTCAATCGAGGCGGCGATCCAGCTGCATCGTTCCATCGACCGCTTTACCGACAGTCATCCATTGGTGGGGCAGGCGTTGTCGCGCTTCAGCCTGACCCGCCGGCGTTATGCCGGGATCGTCCTCGACGTATTTTTCGACCACTGCCTGGCGCGGGATTGGGCGCTGTATGCCGACCAGCCGCTGGAGCGCTTCACCTCGCAGGTGTACCGCGTGCTGGCGGCCGAGCCACAACTGCCGGGGCGGCTGGCGCAGATTGCGCCGTATATGGCGGCCGATGACTGGTTGGGTTCGTATCGTGAGTTTGCAGTGATGGAGCAGGTGCTGCGGGGGATTTCGCGGCGGTTGACGCAGCCTGAGGAACTCGGACATGCCATGCAGGAATTGCGGGTGTTGTATGAACCGCTGAGTGACGACTTCCGAGTGTTCTATCCACAGCTACAGGCTTTTGCACAAGCCCAACTGAACACTGAGATCTAAATGTGGGAGCTGGCTTGCCTGCGATGGCGGTCTGCCAGTTGATACATGTGTAGCTGACCCACCGCTATCGCAGGCAAGCCAGCTCTCACATTTTGAACTGTGTTCATGCTGCAAATGCAGGTCGAGCCTCTACCTCTTCCGCCTCTGGCACCGGCCCGAACAGCGCCTTCTGCACCGCCTGCTGCGCCTGATACGCCAGCGCCGCACGCTCCTGCCCGGCGCACGCAATCGGCTTGAGCAGATGAATTTCCACATCGCCCTGATCATTGGCAAACAAGCGCATCAGGTGCGAGAGCAAATCATCATCGCCAATGAACGGCGCCAATGCGTCCACCTGACCCTCGCGCAGATAGCGGATCGCTACAGGTTGTAGCGCCACATCCGCATCAATCGCACTGGCCAGCAAGCGCCCGTGAAAGGTGCGCAGGCTGCGCCCGTCGGTGGTGGTGCCTTCGGGGAACATCAACAGCGGGTGCTGTTGCTCCAGATGGCGGGTCATCTGCTTGCGAATCAACTGGCTGTCGCCCGAACCACGGCGAATGAACAAGCTGCCGGCCTTCGCCGCCAACCAACCGGCCACCGGCCAGGTGCGCACTTCGGCCTTGGACAGGAACGACATCGGGGCCACGGCGCCCAGCAATGGAATGTCGGTCCACGACACGTGATTGCTCACCCACAGCATCGGCTGGGTCGGCAGCTCACCGTGTACCGTTACGCGAAAGGGCAGGGCGTTGGTCAGCCGCGCCATGAAAAACCGCGACCAACGCTGGCGCCGCAGCATCGAATTGGCGATACCCAAGCGCTCGAACAGGCCAAACACACTGGCCATGCTCAAGCCCAGCGCCACCACCACCAGCACGCGGGCAATGCGCCCGTACACCCGCAGGCGGCTCATCACATGGCCGCCTTGAAGTGGCGGGCGTAGCGCGGGCACAAGTTATCGCGCTTGAGCAGGATGAACACGTCGGCCACCTGGAAGTCCTCGTCCCAGCACGGCTCGCCGCAGATCTTCGCACCCAGGCGCATGTAGGCCTTGAGCAGCGGTGGCATCTCCGCGATGACGTTGGACGGCAGGTCCAGCGCCGGCAATGGTTTTTTCGGTTCGGCACGCAGGTGTTCGTTGCACAGGTAGCGTTCGCGCAGGCGCTGCATGATCGCGTGGGCCTGGATGCCGCCGTCGTGCATCGGGATGCTCGCGCAGCCCATCAGGTAGCTGTAGCCGCCCTGGTTCAGCACTTCGGCCAACTCGCCCCACAATACGGCGATGGTGCCGCCGTTGCGGTAGGCCGGGTCGACGCAGGTGCGGCCGATTTCCAGGATCGGGCCTTGCAGGTGGAGCAAGCCATGCAAGCTGAATTCTTCTTCGCTGTAGAACCGACCCAAGGTGCTGGCGGCCGCGTGGTCGAGCAAGCGGGTGGTGGCGACCAAACGACCGCTGTTCAAGTCCCGCACGCCGATGTGGCTGCAGTGAACATCATAGTCATCCATGTCCAGACCCAGTTCCGCGCCTTTCAGCTTGGCGTTGAATTCGCCGCTGAACACGTTGAACCGCAAGGCCTGGGCTTCCTGCAATGCCTGCGCGCCAACCAGGCGTTCGGCTTGCAGACGGCGTTCATTGCCGGTGTCGCTGATGCGGGCGATCTGAGTCATGGCGAGTCTCCGAGTGCCGGCCACGATTTCGGCCGGTCGACTTTGTTGTCCAAACTCAGGCTATGGAGCCCCGGTGTCATCTCCATGAAGTTATGGTGACGCTTGGATGACAGGCTGCCCTGTCGCGAATCTGTCATTGCCCTGCGCTAGCCTCGCGGGCTTGAATGCCCCCCTTGAGTCCGCGTCCATGGTCAGAGGCCTGTTGTGTGTTGCCCTGCTGTCAGTCACCGTTACCGCCCACGCCGAAACCTGGCCTGCCAAGGAGTGGGCCAGGGGCTCGCAAATCGAAGGCCCCGCGCTCGATGCCTTGAACGCCTACGCATTTCCCCCGCGCGACGACGCCACCCGCCAAGGCATTCGCACCGATGCGCTGCTGGTGGTCCGTGATGGCGTGGTCATCTACGAACGCTACGCCGCGCCGACCACGGCCAGCACTGCGCACCTCACTTGGTCTGTGAGTAAAAGCCTGATGGCGACGGTGTTGGGCGTGGCCTACGGTGAAAACCGCTTCAAACTGACCGACCCGGCTGCGCGGTTTTATCCGCCGATGAAGCAGCACCCCACGGTGACGATGGCCGACCTGTTGCACTGGGCCTCGGGTCTTGACTGGCAGGAGGACTACGAATACGCCCCGCTGAAATCCTCGGTGGTGGCGATGCTCTACACCCGTGGCCATCGCGATATGGCTGAGTTCGCCGCCGACACCGACGCCGCCCACGCGCCGGGCCAGGTGTTCCGTTATTCCAGCGGCGACAGCAACATCCTGTCCGCCGCCCTCAAGGGCATGCTTGGCCACAAGGCTTACATGAGTTACCCGTGGGATGCGCTGTTCAAGCCGCTGGGCATTCACAACGCGACCTGGGAAACCGATGCCGATGAAACCTTTGTCGCCTCGTCCTACGCCTACCTCACTGCCCGCGACCTCGCACGTGTCGGCCTGTTGATGGCGCGGGACGGTCGCTGGGGCGAGCAGCAGTTGCTGCCCAAGGAATGGATTGCCTTCAATCGCCAGGCGTTTGCCCACTACCAGGCCGGCCAGGATGAAGCCGTGCCGGGCGGGCACTGGTGGCTCAATCAAGGCGCCCAAAGGCCGTGGCCGGATGCGCCCGCCGATACCTTCGCCGCCCTGGGCCATTGGGGACAGGCGTTGTATGTGATGCCCGACGAACACTTGGTGATCGTGCGCTACGGCGATGATCGCGACGGCAGTTACCGCCACAACGAACTGCTCAAGCGCGTGCTCGCGGCGGTGCAGCCATGATCCGTGGTCGGCCGTTTACAAGCCTGTTGCTGCTGTTGTTGCTCGTGTTGCTGGGGTGGATCTGGCACGAGCGCGTCAACCTGCAAGCCTTTCCCGACATCATCGCGGCCTACACGGCGAAGGAGTATTGCTCGTGCCGGTATGTGGCGAACCACCCGGCGGAGTATTGCCGCGGGTATGTAAAGCAGTACGTGCCGGTCAGCGCATTCACCGACAACCCGGAACGCAGCGAAGTCACCGCCAGCGGGCTGGGCCGCACCCACAGCGCGCGCTGGCTCGGCGACCGCCTTGGCTGCCGCCTCAATCCCTGATACGCCTCATATCCCTTGTGGGAGCGGGCTTGCTCGCGAATGCGGTGGATCAGCCAGCAAGTCTGTATCTGACACACCGCCTTCGCGGGCAAGCCCGCTCCCACACAAGCCCGCTCCCACACAAGCGCCACTCCACACAAACCCGTGCCCAGATTGGATTTGCGCCGCTTGTGACATTGCGCTTAAGGTTCGTGCAGGTTTTTCTCCCTACGAGTCTTTAATGCTGATCAAACCCCTGGCCTTCGCTCTGTTGGCCGCCGCTGCCGTGCCTGCCCATGCCGACTGGTATCTGGATAACGAATCCTCACGCCTGTCCTTCGTCACAAGCAAAAACGCCGACATCGCCGAAGTGCAGCGCTTTCTGGTGCTGCATGGCAAAGTCGACGGCAACGGGGCGGCGCAGGTCGAAGTGGAGCTGGAGTCGATCAACAGCGGCATTCCGTTGCGCGATGAGCGTATGCGCAATGACCTGTTCGAAATCAAGACCTTTCCCGACGCGCTGATCAACGCGCAGATCAACCTGCAACCCATCAATGACCTGGCCCCCGGCGCGCAATTGGAACTGCGCTTGCCGCTGCGCGTCACCCTGCATGGCAAGACCCAGACCTACAACGCCGAACTGCTCGCCACGCGCCTGGATGACCGGCGCTTCCAGGTCGTGACCCTGGAGCCGGTGGTGATGCATGCCGAGGACTTCGATTTGATGCCCGGTGTGGCAGCGTTGCGTAAGGCGGCCGGTTTGGCGTCGATCAGCTTGTCGGTGCCGGTGGGTGCGGTGCTGATCTTTACGGCGCGCTGACCGTGGGCGGCGCAGTGTTCCCGTGGCGCAGCGCCAACCGCTTCGAGTTGTTGATCGACGGGCCGAATTTCTTCCCGCAGATGCTGGTGGAGATTGCCCGTGCCGAGCGGCAGGTTGAACTGGAGTTGTACCTGGTGGAAGCCGGCGCCTGTGCCGAGGCCATGGTGCAGGCGTTGGTGCTTGCCGCTGAACGGGGTGTGCAGGTGCGCTGCCTGTTTGATGACTACGGCAGCCTGGCGTTTACCCTCGCGCTGCGCAAACGCCTGACCGATGCCGGTGTGGAACTGCGTTTTTACAATCGCCTGAGCTGGCGGCGCTGGATGCGCAACCTGTACCGCGACCACCGCAAACTGTTGCTGGTGGACCAGGGCTGCGCCTTCGTCGGCGGCACCGGTGTTACCGATGAATTCTGGAACCCGGGCCACGACACGGCCGACTGGCACGAAGTGATGGTGCAGATCAGCGGCCCGCTGGTGCAGGACTGGCAGGCGCTGTTCGACCGCCAATGGCACGCCAACGCCGCCCGCCGCGAATGGAAACCCGCGACCCGTTTCGGCTTGCCGCGCTTGCCCAGAACGCCTGCCACCGGGCCGGGGCTGGGACGTGTTGCATACGCCGACGCCCGCCAGCATCGGGATATTCTGCAATCGCTGATCCGCGCCTTGAACGGCGGCCAGCAACGTATCTGGCTGGCGACCCCGTACTTCCTGCCGACCTGGGGCGTGCGCCGCGCATTGCGCCGGGCGGCAGGGCGCGGGGTGGATGTGCGCTTGCTGCTGACCGGCCCGCGCACCGACCATCCGTCCGTGCGCTATGCCGGGCACCGGTATTACCCGCGCCTGCTGCGCTCGGGGGTGCAGATCTTTGAATACCAGCCATGCTTTTTGCACTTGAAGATGGTGCTGGTGGACGATTGGGTCAGTGTCGGCTCGTGCAACTTCGATCACTGGAACCTGCGCTTCAACCTCGATGCCAACCTGGAAGCGTTGGACCCAGAGTTGACGCAAGCGGTGGCGGGCAGTTTCGAGCGGGATTTTGCCCAGAGCCTGGCGGTCAGCCTGGAGGCGTGGAAGTCGCGGCCGTTGTGGCGGCGAGTGAAGCAGCGGGTGTGGGGGTGGATTGATCGGTTGGTGGTCAACGTGCTCAACCGACGCGGTTAACCAGACCGCTGAGAGCAAAATGTGGGAGCGGCGGTGCGACGATTCGACTTGCTCGCGAATGCAGTGGATCAGCCAACTCTTCAGTGGCTGACACGACGCCTTCGCGAGCAAGCCCGCTCCCACATTTTTTGACCGCGTACGCTTTTAGAGCAGTTCGAACGTCTGCTGCTGCACATCCTGGGAATCCAACCCGATCTGCACATTGAACTCACCCGGTTCCGCCGCGAACTTGAGCTGGGTGTTGTAGAACTTCAAGTCGTCCTCGGTGATGCTGAAGTGCAGCGTGCGTTCTTCGCCAGCCTTGAGCAGCACCTTCTGGAAGTTCTTCAGCTCCTTGATCGGGCGGATCATCGAACCGGCCACGTCCTGGATATACAACTGCACCACGGTTTCGCCGTCGACCTTGCCGGTGTTTTTCAGCGTGATGCTGGCATCAAGCTTGCCGGTCTTGTTCAAGGTGGTGGACGACAACGCCATGTCCGACAGGCTGAACGTGGTGTAGCTCAGGCCATACCCAAACGGGAACAAGGGCCCGGTGGTGTCATCGAAGTACTGCGAGGTGTAGTTGCCCGGCTTGCCCGGCGTGAACGGCCGGCCGATGGTCAGGTGGTTGTAGTAGGTCGGAATCTGCCCCACCGAACGTGGGAACGTAATCGGCAGCTTGCCCGATGGGTTGTAGTCACCAAACAGCACGTCGGCGATGGCGTTGCCACCCTCGGTGCCGGCGAACCAGGTTTCCAGGATCGCGTCGGCCTGCTGGTTCTCTTCGAGAATCGACAACGGGCGGCCGTTCATCAGCACCAGCACCAGCGGCTTGCCGGTGGCTTTCAGCGCCTTGATCAGGTCGCGCTGGCTCTGCGGGATGTTCAGGTCGGTGCGGCTGGAGGATTCGTGGGACATGCCACGGGACTCACCCACCGCTGCCACGATCACATCGGCATTCCTGGCGGCTTTCACCGCTTCGTCGATCAACACTTGCGGTGCGCGCTTGTCGTCCACCACTTCCGGGGCATCGAAGTTGAGGAAGTTGAGGTAGTCGACCACGGCCTTGTCGTTGGTGATGTTGGCGCCGCGGGCATAGATCACTTTGCCTTTTTCGCCGATCACCGCGTTCAGACCGTCCAGCAGGGTCACCGATTGCGCCGGGCGCCCGGCGGCGGCCCAACTGCCCATCATGTCGATCGGTGCCTTGGCCAGCGGGCCGACCAGGGCGATGGTCGCGGATTTTTTCAGTGGCAGGGTGTTGTTCTGGTTTTTCAGCAAGACCAGGCTGCGCCGGGCAATATCACGCGCCTCGGCGCGGTGCAGGCGACTGTCGGCATAGGTATCGGCCGGGTCATCCTCGGCCTTGCCGATGCGCAGGTACGGGTCCTTGAACAGGCCCATGTCGTACTTGGCGCCGAGTACTTCGCGCACGGCGTTGTCGATGTCGCTCTGTTCGATCTCGCCGGACTTGAGCAGCCCTGGCAATTCCTTGCCGTACAGCGAGTCGTTCATGCTCATGTCGATACCGGCCTTGATTGCCAGCTTGGCGGCTTCACGCCCGTCCTTGGCCACGCCGTGCTTGATCAGTTCGAAGATCGCACCGTGGTCGCTCACGGCCAGGCCCTTGAAGCCCCAGTCCTTGCGCAGCAGGTCGTTCATCAGCCAGGTGTTGGCGGTGGCGGGCACGCCGTTGATCGAGTTCAGCGCCACCATCACACCGCCGGAACCGGCCTTGATTGCCGCGTGGTACGGCGGCAGGTAGTCCTGGTACATCTTGACCGGGCTCATGTCGACCACGTTGTAGTCGCGCCCGCCTTCCACCGCGCCGTACAGGGCGAAGTGCTTGACGCTGGCCATGAGGCTGTCGGCATTCGCGGGGCTGGTGCCCTGGAACGCCTTGACCATCACTTCGGCAATCCGCGAAACCAGGTAGGTGTCTTCGCCGAAACCTTCGGAGGTACGGCCCCAGCGCGGGTCGCGGGAGATGTCGACCATCGGCGCAAAGGTAATGTCGAGGCTGTCGGCGGCGGCTTCCTGGGCGGCGATGCGCCCGGAGCGGTGGATCGCGTCCATGTCCCAGCTGGAGGCCAGTGCCAGGCTGATCGGGAAGATCGTGCGGTGGCCGTGGATCACGTCATAGGCGAAGAACATCGGGATCTTCAGGCGGCTGCGCATCGCCGCGTCCTGCATCGGACGGTTTTCCGGGCGGGTGATCGAGTTGAAGGTGCCACCGATGCGACCGGCGGCGATTTCCTTGCGGATCAGCTCGCGGGGCATTTCGGGGCCGATGCTGATCAGGCGCAATTGGCCGATCTTCTCATCGAGGGTCATCTGCCTGAGCAGGTCGCTGACGAAGGCGTCCTTGTCTTTAAGCGCAGCAGGCTTTGTTTCTGCCCATACGGGGTGACTGGCCAGAGTGGCAACAAGGCCGAGCAAACACAGCTTTTTCATGAATATCCTTTTTCGGCTCACTGCACAGCGAAAATGCGCTGTTCTGCCAAAATGTGGGGAGCGTACGTTGTTGTTCGAGTGTTATACCGACAAATGCCGCACACTTCGGAACTCTTGTTTGCGGTGGGCATCTTTTTAGCTGATTGATTCGATGCAATCCAGTCGTGGTAGCGGATTATGCCTCACGGTTGCCAAATTCCATCAAAGTTCGCCAGGAGAAACACCATGCAAGCAGCACAGGGTTACCGCTGGGGCTTGAAAGCCGCGGCATTGTTATTGATCAGCAGCGTGCTCAGCGGTTGCGGCATCAACAATATTCCGACACTGGACGAACAGGCCAAAGCCGCCTGGGGCCAGGTGCAGAACCAGTACCAACGGCGTGCCGACCTGATCCCCAACCTGGTGGAAGTGGTCAAGGGCTACGCCGCCCATGAGCAGGACACCCTCACCGCGGTGATCGAAGCGCGGGCCAAGGCCACCTCGATCCAGGTGGATGCCAGCACCCTCGACAACCCGGAAAAACTCAAGCAGTTCCAGCAAGCCCAGGACGGTTTGAGCGGCGCCCTCAGCCGCCTGATGGTGGTGTCCGAGCGCTATCCGGACCTCAAGGCCAACCAGAACTTCCTGGCCCTGCAATCCCAGCTTGAAGGCACCGAAAACCGCATCGCCGTGGCGCGCCGCGACTTTATCCAGGCGGTGCAGGCCTACAACACTGAGATCCGCACCTTCCCGGGCCGGCTGTGGCACAGCGTGATGTACAGCGACTTGCCGATCCGCGCCTCGTTTGAAGCCACCAGCGCCGACGCCGATAAAGCGCCGCAAGTGAAGTTCAAGTAAAGCTGCACTGAGGTGTCGATGCGTTTACTAAGGATAGGCCTGGCGCTGTGGCTGTTGGCTTGCGTGGGCGCGGCCCAGGCGGCGCTGACATTCCCGGCGCTGACCGGGCGGGTGGTCGATAACGCCCAGATGCTCGACGCGCCCACGCGCGAGAGGCTGACCCAGCAATTGCAGGCGCTGGAGCAGACCTCGGGCGACCAGATCGTGGTGGTCACCGTGCCCGACCTGCAAGGCGTGCCCATTGAAGACTTCGGTTACCAATTGGGCCGCCACTGGGGCATCGGCCAGAAGGGCAAGGACAACGGCGCACTGCTGATCGTCGCCCGCGATGAGCGCAAATTGCGCATCGAAGTCGGCTACGGCCTGGAAGGTGTGCTCACCGATGCGCAAGCGTGGGTGATCATCAACCAGGTGATCGCACCGAAGTTCAAGGCTGGTAACTTCAGCCAGGGCATCAGCGACGGCGTGGCGGCGATGCTGCAGGTGGTGGGCGGCGAACCGCTGGCCGTGCCGGCGCATGTGGCGGATGCCAACTTTGCCAAGGATAATCCCGGGTTTTCCATTGGCTTATTTATCCTGCTGATCGGCGTGTTGTGGTTGTGCAATCGCCTGGGCCTGCCGGTGGGCGCGATTCTGCTGGCGATTCTCAGCAGCAGCGGCCGTGGTGGTGGCGGCGGTGGTGGCGGCGGTTTCCGTGGCGGCGGTGGTGGTTTCGGCGGCGGTGGGGCTTCGGGCGGCTGGTGATGATAATAATGAGAGAGCAACGATAACCATGGCATTACTGACTGAACACGAGCAGCGCCAAGTCGCCGAAGCCATCGCCCGCGTGGAGAAAACCACCGACGCGGAACTGGTGACGGTACTGGCGGCCCGCGCCGACGATTACGCCTACATCCCGCTGTTGTGGGCCAGTCTGATCGCGCTGGTGGTGCCCGGCGTGGTGCATTACCTGTCGGGCTACATGACCATGTACACCTTGCTGCTGGCGCAGTGGGCGACGTTCATCGTGTTGTGCCTGGTGTTCCGCTTGCCCAAGGTCACCACGCGCTTGATCCCGCGTTCGGTGCGCCATTGGCGCGCATCCAACCTGGCGCGCCGACAGTTCCTGGAGCAGAACCTGCACCACACCCTGGGCAGCACCGGCGTGCTGATTTTTGTCAGCGAGGCGGAGCGGTATGTGGAGATCCTGGTGGATGACGGGATTTCCAAGCGCCTGGATGACAGCAGCTGGAATGCCATCGTGCAGGCGTTTACCCAACAGGTGAAGCAGGGGCAGACGCTGGCGGGCTTTATCGACTGCATCGAAGCGTGTGGTGAGTTGTTGAAGGTGCATGTGCCGGTGACGCAAACCCGCAATGAATTGCCCAATCGCCTGATCGTGCTCAACTAAAAATGTGGGAGCGGGCTTGCTCGCGAATGCGGTGTGTCAGTCAACAGATTCATTGTCTGATCCACCGCATTCGCGAGCAAGCCCGCTCCCACATTGGGTGTTGTGTCGGCAATACAATTACCGTTAGTCAAATAACCCCGTGCCCTGAAGCCCCGTCCCCCCTAAAATGCCCGGCATTCCCAGCCCGAGGCGTTTTTGTTCATGTCTGTCACCGCTCAACCTGTCAGCGACCACCACGCCCAGTTCATCGAACTGCTCGGCACAAGCCTCACGCAGAACGCCTTTATCAAGCTGGTGCTGGCCAAGTACGTCGGTGACGAAGCCGAGTTGCAGCGCCTGATCATCAAGGCGGTGACGGTCAAGGAGCAGGCGTGCCTGTCCTTCGTCTATCGCTATAAAACCCGCGACATCACCAAGAACTTCCCCGTGGCCGAGGGCGTGGCGACGATTGCCGCGCTGCTGCCGGCGCAGTTCAAGAACGCGCACTTACTGTCGTTGACCGACGAAGCCCAGCTGGAATACAGCAAGAAGAACAAAAGCTCGCTGTTCAAAAGCAAGCCGCAGCAACTGCGCGAGGCGCCGAGCGCCGAGCACAACCGTGAGAAGAATCGCTTCCTCGACCTCAGCCGGCCATTCCTCGCTGACCTGGGCGTGACCGACGCCAAGCAGGCGCTGATCCCGTCGATGTCGCGCAAGTGGAAGCAGATCAACAAGTTCATCGAAGTGTTCAGCCATGCGCTGACCAGCTCACCGCTCAAACTGGACCGCCCGGTGCGCGTCGCCGATTTCGGCTCGGGCAAGGGTTACCTGACCTTCGCCATCCACGATTACCTGCGCAACACCCTCAAGGCCGAAGGCGAGGTGACGGGCGTCGAGTTGCGCGAAGACATGGTGACGTTGTGCAACAGCGCCGCCGCGCGCCTTGAACATCCGGGGCTGGTGTTCAAATGTGGCGATGTGCGCAGCGTGGCGCCGAGCGAACTGGACGTGATGATCGCCCTGCACGCCTGCGACATCGCCACCGACTATGCGATCCACACCGGCATCCGTTCCGGCGCGTCGATCATCATGTGCTCGCCGTGCTGCCACAAGCAGATCCGCCTGCAGATCCAGAGCCCGGCGCTGTTGAAGCCGATGCTGCAATACGGCTTGCACCTGGGACAGCAGGCCGAGATGGTGACCGACAGCTTGCGTGCGTTGTTCCTCGAAGCGTGCGGGTATGAAACCAAGGTGTTTGAATTCATCTCGTTGGATCACACCAACAAAAACAAGATGATTCTGGCGGTCAAGCGTGAGCAGCCGCTGGATAACGCGCAGTTGCTGGAAAAAATCCAGGAGCTGAAGGCGTTCTACCACATCACCGAACACTGCCTGGAAACCCTGCTGCGTGCGGATGGCTACCTGAACTGAACAGCTATCCCCTGTGGGAGTGGGCTTGTGTGGGAGCGGGCTTGCTCGCGAACGCGGTGGATCAGTTTAAAAATGTGTGACTGACACACCGCATTCGCGAGCAAGCCCGCTCCCACATTTAGACCGTGTCTGGCTTGAGAGCAGGCGCAGGCTGCACCGAAGTCTTGCGCCCCAGCATCACCGTCACAATCACCCCACAGGCAAACACCCAGGTAATCGGCTCAATGTGTTCGCCAAAGAACAATGCCGAAAACGCGATGGTGAAGAAGATCTGCAACAGCTGAATCTGGCTGACCCGCGCAATGCCGCCCATGGCCAACCCGGCGTACCAGGCGAAGAACCCCAGGAACTGCGAGAACAGCGACACATACCCAAACGCCCACCACGCACGCATCGACACCGCGCCTTGATGCTGCGCCGCCAAGTACCACACCGGGCCGATCAACAGCGGCGTCGACAGCACCAGCGCCCAGCAGATCACCTGCCAGCCGCCCATCTCCTTGGCCAGGCGGCCACCTTCGGCATACCCGAGGCCGCCCACGGCGATGGCGCCGAGCATCAGCAAGTCGCCCGCCTGGATACTGCCCGCGCCGGTGATCAATGCATAACTCAACACCAGCCCACTGCCCAGCGCCGCGCAGGCCCAGAAGGCTTTTGACGGCCGCTCGTGGGACAGCCACGCCGCATACAGCGCCACACACAGCGGTTGCAGGCCGTTGACCAGCGCGCCGTGGGACGCCGGCAGGGTTTGCATGGCCCACGCCGACAGCACCGGAAAGCCCAGGATCACCCCGGCAATCACCAGGCACAGCCCGCGCACCTGGCGCCAGCTCGGCCACTGTTCACGGCGCCACAGCAACAACGCTGCCGCCGGGATCGCCGCGAACAACGCACGGCCGAGGCCGTTGAGCAACGGGTGGATTTCCTGCACCACGATGCGGGTGAAGGGCAGGGTCAGACTGAAGATGATGACGCCCAGCAGGCCAAGGGCCATGCCGGTGTTTTCGCGCGAGCTCATGGAGTGGGACCGAAATCGATAGGGCTTCAAGGGAAGCCCATCTAGCCACAACCCCCGCCGATCAAGGGCCTACAGCTGGGTGCGGATTTATCCGTACAGTTGCATGCTGGAGGAACCGGGTTTGTGTAGGGAACTGGGCTTGGGTGGGAGCCGGGCTTGCCCGCGATGCAGGCACCTCGGTATGCCTGTTGCACCGAGGTGATGCTATCGCAGGCAAGCCAGCTCCCACAAAAGCCAGCTCCCACTCGACCGGCTCGCTCGGTTAGAAGAACCGCGTAACGCTGATCTTCGCGTTGCGCCCTTCGCTGTAGGCGCGGTCGCCGCTGAGTGCCGGGCGGTAGTTGTTGTTGAGCAGGTTATCGACGGTGAAGTTGACCTCGGTGCCTTTCAGGCCGGCTTGCTGCGGCTTCCAGTTGGCGAACAGGCCCATGCTGGCGTAGTCGTCGTTGGCGTATTGGTCGTAGAACGTGTCGCCCACGCTGCTGTTGAAGCCGCTGGAGTATTTGTCGCTGGGCAGGCGGTCGGTCTTGCGCACGAACTGCGCGGTCCAGCCGACCTGCGCGTCCCACGCCGGGATCTTGTTGCCCATCATCAGCACCCATTTGGCCGGTGGAATATCTCGCGCGTACACGTGGGTGCTGGTGGCCCACGGGTTGGTGTAGGGGTTGTCGCGTTTGCCGGTGGCCCAGGAGTAGGTCACCGAGCCGAACACGTAAGTCGAGTCGTAATAGGCTTCCAGCTCGAAGCCCTTGATGGTCATGCCACCGACGTTGCGGTAGTTGGTCTTGGCCGCCATGTCGGCGCTGGTGCAGACGCTGTCGATGGTGCCGGACACGCTGTTTTGCCGGTCGCAGCCGATGCCCGTGGCCTTGAAGATTTCGTCTTCGATGCGGTTATGGAACAGCGTGGTGCGCAGTTGCAGGTTGTCGCCATGGCCGATGAGGTTGGAGAAGTTGGTGACGTTACCCGCCGTGATCGCCGTGATGCGCTCCGGCTTGAGGTTGAGGCTGGTGGACGTGCGGCTGCCGAGGCCTTGCACTTCGTATTGTTCGTCGATCACCGGGGCGCGCCAGGTTTTGTTCCAGCTGGCGAACATCGCCACATCCGGGGTGATGGCCCAGTAGGCGGCCAGGCGCGGCGACCAACCTGTGTAGGTTTTGTCGCTGTAGTCGTGGCCGATGCTGGGATCGGGGTTGCTGTAGTACGGTGCGTCGTTGGCTTCGCCGCGGTTGCGCACATGGTCATAGCGCAGGGACGGGGTGATGGTCACGTCGCCGATCGTCACCGCGTCCTGCACGTAGAACGAATGGGTGTCGACTTTGCCGTGGGGCATGAAGTACGGCTGGAAATGCCCGTAGTTGTACTTGGCGGTGTTGTAGGTGGCGCCCGGCATCCAGCTTTCGGTTTCACGCTTGTGCTTGCGGATCTGCACGCCGGTGGTCAGCGCGTGTTCCAGCGGCCCGGTGTTGAACAGGCTGGTGTTGCGCAACTCCAGGATCTTGTCGCCGTAGGCCGTGTCCATCTTGCGCCCGCCGGTGGCCAGGCTGAACGAGGCGTCCTCGTTGCGCTCGTCGGTCTGGTCGGTGCGGGACACCGAGTAGCTGAGCTTCAAGTCGATCAGCGGGTTGTCCAGCGGCTGGTAGAGGTACTTGCCGGAGTAGGTGGTGTCGACGGTGGTGCGGTTGGCCAGGAAGCGCTTCAGTGCGCCCTCGTAGCCATAGCGGTCGATGGCCGATTGCAGCGGCGGTGTGGGATAGCTTTTGGCCGAGAACGGCGTCCAGCGCTCGCTGCTCGCGCGCGAGTACGACAACCCCATGCTGTGTTCATCGGTGAAGTGCGCGTTGACCTTGAACAGCTTGCCGTCCACATCCTGGGCGCTGTTGGGCAGGCGCTTGGGGTTGATCGGGAACTTGTTGTCGGGATCGGGCGGGGTGCCGGCCAGTTTCATGTCGCCGCCGTCGCGCTGGGTCAGGTAGGCGAGCGCATCGAAGCGGCCGTCGTCGGTGCGGCCGTAGACGGCTGAGCTATAGACCTGCTCGTGGTCGTTGCTGGCGTAGCCGTACTTGAGCATGGCGCCGGCGTCGCGGCCGTCTTCCAGCAGGTCGGGGGCGTCCTTGGTTTCCATGATGATCGAGCCGCCAAAGCCGCCGTTGCCGGTGAAGGCCGAGTAGGGGCCTTTCTCCACTTCGACGCTCTTGATCAGCTCGGGCTCGATAAACACCGTGCCTTGCTGGTAGCGCTCAAAACCGCTCTTGGTCGCGCCATCCACCGACATCGGTACGTCTTCGGCCTCGCCGAAGCCGCGAATGTTGATGGTCTGCCCGCCCGGCTTGGACGAGCCGCCCATGAACACGCCAGGCAGGGTCTGCAACAGCGATGGGATGTTGTTGGGCTGGTAGCGGTCGATGTCGGCCTGGCGCAGGGTTGAGCGGCCGACGGTGGTGGAGTCGACCTTGTTGCCGGTGCCGATCACGCTCAGGGCATCCAGTTGCACGGCGCCGCTGTTGGTGGTCTTGGGGTCTTCGGGCTTGACCACGTAGGTGCTGCCGACCCTGATCAGGGTAAATTCACCGTTTTTGAGCAGGGTGCGAATGGCCACTTCCGGGGTGAAGTCGCCGTCGAGCGCTGGCGCCTGCACGTTCTTGAGCAGCGTTTCATCGAACAGCAGCTGGATTTTAGCCTGCTGCGCCACTTGGCTCAGAGACGTGGCCAGCGCCTGGGCGGGCAGTTGCAGCCTGAGCGAATCCGCCTGGGCGCTGAGGCTGAACGCCAGGCAACTGGCGATGAGGGTCGGTCGAAGAAACAGGTGCGAAGCGTGGCAAGGCGCGCGAAACATGAAATCCCCCGGTGCGGCTAACTAGCCAAAAGGTGTGCGTATCAAATGCAGACCGGAGGGAGACGGGGCAGGTAAATAAATCCACACCTGCGAATGAAAAATATTCTCAAATAGGTGTTATTTGCTTGCTTCGATCCTGATGATGCCATCGGCTGAGGTCACGGTTTTTACCGGCAGCAGGGCCGGGAGGGCGCTGAGCAGGGCGTCCGGATCGTTTACGTCGAGGTTGCCCGAGACCTTCAGTTGCGCCACGGCATGGCTGACCTGCATCGGGGCTTGCGGGCGGTAAAGGCCCAGTTCGTCGATCAGGCTGGCCAGCTCGCGATTGCGAAATGCCAGGTGCCCGCTGCGCCAGTCGGCGACTTCTTCGCCGTTGAGGCTTTGCTGCTGCAGGGTGCCCTTGGCGTAGTTGAAGGTGGCGCGTTGTTGGCCTCCGAGCAGTGCGACGGGGCTTTTGGCATCGGGTGCGAAGGCGACCTGGCCATGGGCGACGCTGACCACCAGTTGCTGCTGGCTGCGGCGCACGTCAAAACCGGTGCCAACCACCCGTACATTCGCTGCGCCGGCTTGTACGAACAGTGGACGTTCCTTGTCAGGCGCGACCTCTATGTACAACTGGCCTTTGTCCAGGTGAAGAATGCGCTGGTAGGCGCTGAAATCCACGCGCACGCGGGTGTTGGCGTTTACATACAAGGTGCTGCCATCGGGCAGGTTCAAGGTGCGCATGCCCTTGGCGTGGGCGGCAACCTGGGTGTGAAAAAGCTCGCGTGGCGTGTCGATCCTGTTGGCCAGCACGGCGCAGACCAACGCGGCGGCCACCGCCAGAGCCGGGCGCCACATCGGCGCTTTGCGCTTGGGCAGCGCCACGGGTTTGTTCAGTTGCTGCAATTGGGCCAGGTCGGCCCACAGTTGCTCGAACTCGGCATAGGCGCGGGCATGTGCAGGCTCGGCCTGCCAGGCGGCAAAGGCCTTGCGCTCGGTACGGTCGGGGTCGTTGCGGTTGCGGGTAAACCAACTGGCGGCTTGGGCGTCGATAGAGTCGATCTCTTCGATGTCCATTGCGTCTGTGTCGCTCAGGCGGTTCATTCTGGCTGCTCCGTGCCGGGTTCGTGTTGAAGGCGTCGCTTGCAATGCAGCAGGGCGAAGGCGATGTGTTTTTCCACCATGCTGGTGGAAATCCCCATGCGTTCGGCGATCTGCGCCTGGCTCAGGCCTTCGAGGCGGTGCAGCATAAGGGCTTCTCGGCGGCGGGGCGAGAGCTCGGCGAGGACTTCTTTCAACTGTTCCAGGCGTTGCAAGCGCTGCACGGCGGCCATGGGCTCGTTGTGCTCGTCGGTGACCGGCTCGGCATTCCGTTCGGCCTGATCGCTGTGGACGGTATGGCGCACCTTCTGTTTGCGCCAGTGATCACGCAGCAGGTTGCGTGCCATCTGGAACAGAAACGCCCGCGGCTGCTCGACCTTGGCGCGGTCGCGGTAGTCCAGCCATTGGGTGAAGACGTCCTGGGTCATGTCCGCAGCGTCGCTGGCGTTGTCCGTGCGTTTGCGCAGGAAATACAGAATATCTGTATAGAACCCGCGAAAGGCATCGGCCGACAGCGGGTCGGGCTTGGGGCGAGACATGAATATCCTTCTTGATGAAGCGCGACGTAGGAAAGTCGCGAATGGTATCGAGAACCATTGCTATTTGTCTCTAAAAAAGTGGGAGAGGCCTTGCCCTCGATGACCCTGGTTCAGCCAACGCATGCAGTGGCTGACACTCCGGCATCGGGGCCACGCCCCTCCCACATTTTTCTCAGCGTTCGACGGGCACGGACAGTGCAGGATTGCCCAACGCATGGGTACGCGCGGCAAAGAACCTCAGTTCCACATCGGTTCCCTCGAACAACTGCGAATACCGCCGCTTCTGCTGACGAATAAACCCATCACTGCGTCCCGACACCGAAATCGCCAAGGTGGTCAATCCCGCCTGGCGAATCGCATCCACCAAGTGTTTGTCCTGTGCCCCCAATTCGTGGCCGAAGATGCACAACGCCCCTTCATGGGTCAGCAATTGCTCATAGCAGAACGACAGGTAATCCGAACTGCGGATGGTCTTGAGCTTCTCTTCAACCTTGCCCTCGCTGACAAACAGTGGCACATCGTCGAGGGTCTTGATCGTGTTGTTGATCGCAAAGCTGCTGAGCAAGGTGCTGTCGGTGGTCGGCAGCTTGCGTGCGGTGCCGTCGAGGTTGCGCACCAGGTGCAGACCGCCGTGCAGGTAGAGGATGCGCGTGGCGTCGGTGCGGGTGTTGCGCAGGTCGAAGCTGGCGTCGGCGCTGCGGAACAGGTCGTCAATGCCCGGCGCGTGCAGGATCGCCCAGTAGTTGAGCAAGTCGTAGTTGCTCGTGAATACCGTGGAGTAGCTTGCCAGTTCGCGGTTGATCGTCGCCAATGTCGACGGTTGCACCAGGCGCCACGGGATATGCACGGCGTGGATGGTATTGATCAGCGCTTCCTTGATCGCGTAGTAGCGATTGCGCGGCGCCGCCGAGCTGACTGCCAGCGCCTTGTTGACCCGGCTGGTGGTTTTCAGGGCACCCAGGGCTTGCTCGAAACTGCGGGTTTGCAGCGCATCGAACACGCTGAGCTCGGATTGGCTCAGGGGCTTTTCTTCGACGGTGCGGGCGTTTTCGAACAGCGAGTCGTAGGCAAAGTCTTCCCAAATCGTACGGCTGGCGCCGTTGCCGATCAGAATCCCGCTGAAGTCGATCGCGCTGCGCAGGGCGCTCCAGTCTTCAAGGTGGGCGTCAATATCCTGGAAATCCTTCATTGCGGCGGGTCTACTCGAAATCGGCTGGGCGGTGACTTTATCACGAGCGGGCGTTGATCCTGATCAAGATGCGCTGCGCGCCATGGGTTGATTCTGTAGGCATAAAGCCTCTGAGGATTCGCCATGAGCAGCACCTTCTTTATTCCCGCCGTCAACATCATGGGCACTGATTGCCTCGACGAAGCCATGACTGCCATTCGCAACTACGGCTTTCGCAAGGCGCTGATCGTCACCGACGCCGGCTTGGCCAAGGCGGGCGTGGCCCACATGATCGCCGAGAAACTGGCGATGCAGGACATCGACTCGGTGATCTACGACGGCGCCAAACCCAACCCCAACGTGGAAAACGTCGAGAACGGCCTGGCGCTCTTGCAGGCGAGCGCCTGCGATTTTGTGGTGTCCCTGGGCGGCGGTTCTCCGCACGACTGCGCCAAGGGCATCGCCCTGTGCGCCACCAATGGCGGGCATATCGGCGACTACGAAGGGGTCGACCAATCGAGCAAGCCGCAACTGCCGCTGGTGGCCATCAACACCACCGCCGGCACCGCCAGCGAGATGACCCGTTTCTGCATCATTACCGACGAAACCCGCCACGTGAAAATGGCCATCGTCGACCGTAACGTCACGCCGCTGCTGTCGGTCAACGACCCGGCATTGATGGTCGGCATGCCCAAGGGCCTCACCGCCGCCACCGGCATGGACGCCTTGACCCACGCCATCGAAGCCTACGTGTCCACTGCCGCCACGCCGATCACTGACGCTTGCGCGATCAAGGCCATCGAACTGATCAGTGCCAACCTGCGCCTGGCCGTGCGCGACGGCAGCGACAAGGCCGCGCGGGAAAACATGGCGTATGCGCAGTTCCTCGCCGGCATGGCGTTCAACAACGCGTCGCTGGGCTTTGTGCACGCCATGGCCCACCAACTGGGCGGCTTGTACGATTTGCCCCACGGCGTGTGCAACGCTGTCCTACTGCCCCATGTGCAGAGCTTCAACGCCAGCGTCAGCGCCAAACGCTTGTGCGACGTGGGCCGCGCCCTGGGCGCAGACGTCAAGGGCATCACCGTGGAAGAGGGCGCCCAGGCGGCCATCGCGGCGATTCGCAGTTTGTCCCAGGACGTCGACATCCCCGCTGGCCTGCGTGAATTGGGCGCCAAGTTGCAGGACATCCCGCTGCTCGCCACCAACGCCTTGAAGGATGCGTGCGGGCTGACCAACCCACGGCGCGCGGATCAAAGGCAGATAGAAGAGATCTTTCGCAGCGCTTTCTAGCGGGGCAGTGACGAGCCGCAAGCGTTAAGCTACAAGTGAAATCGCATTCAACTTGAAGCTTGAGCTTGCGGCTTGCCGCTGAGGTCCCCCTATGAGAGTTCTGTTATTCGGCGCCACCGGCATGGTCGGCCAAGGTGTTCTGCGTGAATGCCTGCTGGCCGCTGACGTGCAGGAAGTGGTCGCGGTTGGCCGCACGCCCCTGACCCAGGAACACGGCAAGCTGCATCAGGTGTTGCACAGCGACATGCTGGATTTCCAACCCCTGGAAAACCTGCTGCAAGGTTTTGATGCGTGCTTCTTCTGCCTCGGCGTTTCGTCGGCGGGCATGAGTGAAACCCAGTACACCCACCTCACCTACGACCTGACGTTGGTCGCGGCCAGCACTTTGGCGCGGCTCAATCCGCAGATGACGTTTATCTATGTGTCCGGCGCCGGTACGGACAGTTCCGAGGCGGGTAAGTCGATGTGGGCGCGGGTCAAGGGCAAGACCGAGAATGCCTTGCTGCGCTTGCCGTTCAAGGCGGTGTATCTGTTCCGGCCAGGGGCGATCCAGCCGCTGCACGGGGTGCGGTCGAAGACGCCGTTGTACCAAGGGTTTTATACCGTGCTCGGGCCGTTGCTGTCGCTTGTACGCCAGGTCAAGCCAAGTTGGGTTGTCAGCACCGAGACCGTTGGCCGGGCGATGTTGCAGGCGGCGAGCCAGGGCGCGCCACAACCGGTGGTGGAGCAGGCCGAGATCAATCGACTGGCCGGCGAGCGCCGCTGATGTTGCACAAGAGCCTGGTGCGCCGCCTGGATTTGATCACCCTGCAACTGTTTGTCGCGGTGTTTGAAGAGGGCACGCTGACCCGCGCCGCTGCGCGCGAAGCCATCGCGGTATCGGCTGCCAGCAAGCGGCTGATGGAGTTGGAGCAAGTGCTGGGCGTCAACCTGTTTGTGCGGCGGGCCAAGGGCATGGACCTGACGGCCGCCGGTGAAACCCTGTTGCACCATGCACGGCAGATGCTGTTCAACGTCGAGAAAATGGGCCTGGAACTTGGCGAACACAGCCATGGTGTACGCGGATATGTGCGGATGCTGGCCAATCTCTCGGCGATCATTCAGTTCCTTCCCGAAGACCTGCGGGATTTTTCCGCACTGCACCCTCAGGTCAAAACCGACCTGGAGGAGCGCCCCAGCAACGGCGTGGTCCAGGGTGTGCTGGATGGGGTGGCGGACCTGGGGATCTGCTCCAGCGACACCGACATCAAAGGCCTGCCCAGCGTGATTTATCGCCTCGACAAACTGGTGGTGCTGATGCCCGCGGATCACGCCTTGGCAGCCCGCGATAGCCTGGCCTTCGCCGAAACCCTGGACAGCGACTATGTCGGCCTGCACGCCGCCAGCTCGATCAATATGCGTACCCACGCCGCCGCACGGGAGGCGGGCAAGATGCTGCGCCTGCGTATTCATGTGCCGGGGTTTGATGCGATGTGCCGGATGGTCCAGGCGAACATGGGCATCGGCATTCTGCCGCGCAAGGCGTACGAATTGTTCGGCCGCGCCCTGGGTTTGCATGCCGTGCCGCTGACGGATGCCTGGTCGGATCGCAGCCTGATCCTGGTGGTACGTGATGAGGCGCAATTGTCGCCAGTGAGTCGTTTGCTCTTTGATTACCTGAGCAATACGTCTGAGTCCTACAGATAATTCTTCGATCGTTCGCCTTTCGCGAACGCTACTTGCCAACTGACGGTTGGATTTCTGCCGTATTGGCCCTCTAGTCTTGGCGCCACATTCCAAGAATAAGAGGTCCACACCATGACGGGTCCCCTGAGCGGTATCAAGGTGATCGAGATCGGCACGCTGATTGCCGCGCCGTTCGCCGCCCGGCTGATGGCCGAGTTTGGCGCCGAGGTGATCAAGATCGAAGCCATTGGCCAGGGCGATCCACTTCGCAAATGGCGAAAGCTGCATGAAGGTACGTCGCTGTGGTGGTACCTGCAATCGCGCAACAAGAAGTCCCTGGCGTTGGACCTCAAGTCCGGCGAAGGGCTGGACCTGATCAAGCAACTGCTCGGCGATGCCGACGTGCTGATCGAAAACCTGCGTCCCGGTGGCCTGGAAAAACTCGGCCTGGGCTGGGACGTGTTGCACGCCCTCAACCCCAAGCTGACCCTGGTGCGCATCTCTGGCTATGGCCAGACCGGCCCGTATCGCGACCGTCCTGGCTTCGGTGCCATTGGCGAGGCCATGGGCGGCATCCGCTACACCACCGGCAACCCGGACTCGCCTCCGGCGCGGGTCGGGGTGAGCCTGGGGGACTCCCTCGCGTCCCTGCACGGGGTGATCGGCGCGCTGATGTCGCTGTTGCGGGTCAAGACCGGGCAGGGCGATGGGCAGATCGTCGATGTGTCGCTGGCCGAAAGCGTGTTCAATCTGATGGAAAGCCTGGTGCCCGAATACGACATGCTAGGCCATGTGCGTGAACGCAGCGGCGGCGCCTTGCCCGGCATCGCGCCGTCCAACACTTACCTGACCGCCGATGGCGCCTACGTGGTGATTGCCGGCAACAGCGACCCGATCTACAAGCGCCTGATGAACGCCATCGGTCGCGCCGACCTGGGCGAAGCGCCGGAGTTCGCCCATAACGATGGCCGCGCCGCCAAGAGCGGGCTGCTCGATGCGGCGATCACCCACTGGACCAGCAGCCTGCCCATCGACCAGGTACTCAGCGCGCTGGAAGCCGCCGAAGTGCCGGCCGGACGCATCTATTCCGTGGCGGACATCGTCAGCGATCCGCACTATCAGGCGCGGGACATGTTGCTCAGCGCCGAGCTGCCCGGCGGCGTGTCGGTGAAGATGCCCGGCATCGTGCCCAAGCTCTCGCAAACGCCTGGCGGGGTGAACTGGTCGGGTCCGGCCCTGGGCCAACATACGGATGACATTCTTGGCAGCCTGGGTCTTACCGGCGCCGATATTCAACGCCTGAAAACGTCCGGAGTGGTGCAATGATTCGCGACTATTCAGACCCGCTGATCGTGCAGGAAGTCTCCCCGCGGGACGGCCTGCAAATCGAGCCGACCTGGGTCGAGACCGCCGACAAGATCGCCCTGATCGACCAACTTTCATTGGCCGGTTTTTCGCGGATCGAAGCCGGTTCGTTCGTGTCACCGCAGGCCATTCCCGCATTGCGCGATGGCGAGCAGGTGTTCCAGGGCATCCAGCGCAAGGCCGGTGTGATCTACGTGGCGTTGATCCCCAACCTCAAGGGCGCCCAACGCGCCATCGAGTCCCGCGCCGATGAGTTGAATCTGGTGATGTCTGCCAGCCAGACCCATAACCTGGCCAATATGCGCATGCGATGCGAGGCGTCGTTGGCGGCGTTCGGCGATATTGTCAGCTTTGCCGCCGACCATCCCGTGCGCCTCAACGCCAGTATCGCCACCACCTTTGGTTGCCCGTTCGAAGGAGCGATCGATGAGGATCGCGTGCTGCAGATTGTCGATGCTTATCGCGAGCTGGGCATTCAAGGCATCAGCCTTGCCGATACCACAGGAATGGCCAACCCGCGTCAGGTCGAGCGCCTGGTCAAGCGTGTGCTGGAGCGCGTGCCTGCCAGTGACCTGACCCTGCATTTCCACAACATCCGCGGCCTGGGGTTGTGCAACGTGCTGGCGGCCTACGAGGCGGGGGGCCGGCGGTTTGACGCGGCCCTCGGCGGCCTTGGTGGCTGCCCGTTTGCGCCGGGGGCGTCGGGCAATATCTGCACCGAAGACCTGGTCAACCTGTGTGAAGAAGTGGGCATTCACACCGGGATCGACTTGCCGCACCTGCTGCACCTGTCCCGCCAATTGCCGGCCTTGCTGGGGCATGAATTGCCCGGCCAGGTGGCCAAGGCCGGGCGCAATTGCGACCTGCATCCACCACCGGCGTACATCGCCACGCTGTAACCCCGCACCAGACAACAAAAACAATCGGGCGCCTGTGAGCAGCCCGCTGGAGAGAAAACATGAGCACTAATCCGTTAGAGGCCGGCGCGCGGCCGGCAGTTGAAGTCGACCCGATCAAAGCCGTGGTCAACAAGGTCGCCTGGCGCCTGATGCCCCTGATCATGGTCTGCTATCTGTTCGCCTTTTTTGACCGTATCAACATCAGCTTCGCCAAGTTCCAGCTGCAGGCCGACCTTGGCCTGAGCAACACTGCATACGGCTTGGGGGCTGGGCTGTTTGTGGTTGGCTATGTGATTTTCGAAGTGCCGAGCAACATGATGCTCTACAAGGTCGGGGCTCGCCGGTGGATCGCGCGGATCATGGTGTCCTGGGGGCTGGCGACGGCGGCTATGGTGTTTGTCACGGCTGAGTGGCAGTTCTACGTGCTGCGCTTTCTGATTGGCGCCATGGAGGCAGGCTTTGCGCCGGGCGTGCTGTATTACCTGACGCTGTGGTTTCCCCAGGACTTCCGTGGGCGTATTACCTCGATGCTGTTCCTCGCTTCGGCGTTTGCCGGGCTGGTGGGGGCGCCGTTCTCCGGGCTGGTGCTGGAGCACATGGACGGTGTGCTGCAAATGCGCGGCTGGCACTGGCTGTTCCTGCTCGGCGGTATGCCGTGTGTGGTCTTGGCGTGGATGGTGCTGACGCAGTTCAAGGACCGTATTGAAGATGCGCCGTGGCTGAGCGCCGAAGAAAAAACCTTGCTCTCCAGCCGCATCGCCGTGCATGAGGTCCACAAGAAGGGCTCGCTGCTCCAGGCCCTGCGAATTCCCGGTTTCCTGATGCTGGGGCTGATCTACTTCCTGATCCAGGTAGCGTCCTACGGCCTTAACTTCTGGGCGCCGCAATTGATCCGCAGCACCGGTATCGAAAGCTCGGTGGTGATCGGCTTGCTGACCGCCATCCCCTATATCTGTGGTGCGATCACCATGGTGCTGGTAGGACGCTGGTCGGATGCCACCGGCGAACGCCGCAAGTTTGTCAGTGGGTTGGTGGCATTGGGCGCGGTAGGGTTTTTCTGTGCCGGTATCTTTGACGACCACACCACGTTCCTGATCGTGGCGCTGGGCCTGTTGGGTGCGGGGATCATCGCTGCCATCCCGACCTTCTGGACCTTGCCGCCCAAACTGCTGGCCGGCGCGGGTGCCGGTGCGGCGGGTGGGATTGCCTTGATCAACACCCTGGGACAACTGGGCGGTATTGTCAGCCCGGTGATGGTTGGGCGGATCAAGGACATCAGCGGCAGCACCACCCCGGCGCTCTACGTGATTGGTGTGTGTGCGTTGATCGCCGCTGCGCTGTTGTTGTGGGGGCTGCCACAAAAGCTGCGTACGTCCGACAAGCGTTGACGAATTATCACGCTGCGGCCAAGGCCTTGGCTGGCGTGGCGCTGAACTGAATCAACGCTACCCCGCCAATCAACAACAACGCCCCCAGCACCCGGGGCGTTGTCAGTTGGCGCTCCGCCAGCCCAAACAGGCCAAAGTGATCGAGCAGCAACGAGGCGAGCATCTGCCCGGCCATGGCCAGTGCAATAAATCCTGACGCACCGAGTTTGGGCAACAGCATCAACGCCAGGGAAATAAAACACACGCCAAATGCGCCACCGGCCCACATCCACAACGGCGCCTTGCTGATAAAACCCAGGCTCGGCAGGGGCAAGCGCAGCGCCACAATCACCGGCAGCAACACCACAATGCTTACCAGCAGCGACGCCAGGGTGGCCCACAACGGGTGCCCGAGCCCGCGCCCGAGGTTGGCGTTGATCGCACTCTGAAACGGCACCACTGCCCCGGCGATCACTGCCAGCGCCAATAAACCCAGCCAATGCAATGTGGTCATCATGAATCTCCCAAAGGTTTTGCTGGACTCTAAGGTATTCGTCGCGCAAATTTAAATTCCAAGTTCTTATGCCGAGCATGCAGCTGATGAATGATCTGCGCCGCATTGATCTCAACCTGCTGGTGATCCTCGACGCCTTGCTCAGCGAGCAACACGTCACCCGCGCCGCCGAGCGTTTGCACCTGAGCCAGCCGGCGGTCAGCCATGCGCTGGCGCGCTTGCGCGATGTGCTCGGCGATCCTTTGCTGGTACGCCAGGGTGGCAGCCTGGTGCCCACCGCGCGCGCCTTGGAGTTGGCGGCGCCACTGGCCGAAGCCTTGGCCCAGGTACAGGCGTTGCTGGCGCCCAATCAATTTGATCCGGCGTCGGCCAAGCGGCGGTTTCGCCTGGCGATGTCGGACTACAGCGCGGCGATTTTCCTACCTGATTTGGTGCGCATGCTGCGCCGTGAAGCGCCGGGTATTGACCTGCAAATCATCCAGGCCAGCCGCGAGGGCATGGTGGATGGGGTGCTTAATGGCGATCTCGACCTGGCTGCCGGGGTCTTTCCTGACATGCCGGCGGAACTGCGGACTACACCGCTGTTTGAAGAGCACTACACCTGCCTGGTGGACCGCAACAGCTTGCCGGAGGGTGGCACGCTGGACCTGCCCACCTACCTCTCGCGCCCCCATGTGTTGCTGGAAATGCGAGGCAGCGGCACGCCGGAAATCGAGCGCGCATTGACGGCAATCCGTGAGCGCCGGCATGTGGCGATCAGCCTGCCACACTGGGGCGTGGCGCCGCAGTTGATCCAGGGCACGGATCTGATTTTGACGGTGTCGTCGCGGGGCTTGCTGAACATCGATCACCGGCATTTGGTCGCGGTGGCGCCGCCGTTTCATATTCCGTCGTTCGCGTTTGAGCTGGCGTGGCACGTGCGGCGGGGTGGGGATTCGGGGTTGCAGTGGTTGCTGGGGCGGATGCGGGGTGTATTGACTGATATAGAAGTGTGTTCAGCATTGCGCTGCGAGGTAGAACATGCAGAATCTTTCCACCCTTAACCGTCCGTCAGAGTCGCGCCCATGACCCCCTCCTTGCTGCTCGCCGTCCTCGCTTCAGGTTTTATCTACGGTATTACCCCGGGTCCAGGCGTCCTCGCCGTATTCGGCATCGGCGCCGCCCGTGGCCGTCGCGCCGGGGCGGGTTTTCTGTGTGGGCACTTGTTGGGCGACGTGGTGTGGTGCAGCACGGCGCTGATCGCCATCGTTGGTGCGCGGGAGGTGGGCAGTGGTGCATTTGATGTGCTGGGCGTGCTCAGCGGCCTGTATCTGTTCTGGCTCGGCTGGCGTGCGATCCGCACCCAGCGCCGCAGCAGCGATGCACCGCAAGGCGCTGCGCGGCATCCGTTCTGGCACGGCATCCTGTTCGGCCTGACCAATCCCAAGGCATACCCGGTGGCGGTTGCAACCTTTACGGCGTTGTTGTCCAGTCGTGCCGAGTTGCTGACGTGGTCGATGTTGCCTGCGCTGATCTTCCTCAGCTTCGTCGGTGGCGTGCTGGCCTACGCGATCCTGATTGGCGTGGTCGGCGCCCAGCGGGTGCGCACGGTGTATCAGCGGCATGAAATCCTCATCACCAAGCTTTGTGGGGTGATGTTTATCGGCTTTGCCATCAACGCGTTGGCCCATGCGCTGCCGGGCCTGTTTGCCAGTAAACCGGCGTGACGCAATCACGACCGTTCGTCGCACTGGCAAGTTTTTTCTAAACCTTTGCCGCCCTGAAAATTCGAATTCAGGGCGGGGTGTATTCCCCCTCGCCTAATTTTGCCCTGGAGGAACCCATCATGAGCCGCATGGCTATCCGGTTACGCACCGCCAGTTTCGCGATGCTGCTGGGCCTCGGCGCCAGCAATGCTTTCGCCCAGTCGCCTGCTGAATTCATCGAGCAGGCCTCGGCCAAAGGGATGGCCGATATCGAAACCAGTCGCATGGCCCACGCCAAGACCTCGTCCCAGGAAATCAAGGATTACACCATCGAGGTGATCAACGAACGCACCCTGGCCAACCAGCACCTGGCGGCCATCGCCAAGAAGCTGGAGCTGCCGGTGGCGCCGCGGGAAAAGATCGTCGACAAAGCCGAAACCTTGATGCCCGAGCTCAAGGACGGCGACTCCTTCGACGCCGCCTACACCGCGCAACAGGTCAAGGAAAACGAAGACGCCATTGCCCTGTTCAAACAGGAAGGTGCGGCGTCGGATGTGCCGGAAATCAAGGCGCTGGTGGATGAGACGTTGCCCAAGTTGCAGGAGCGTCTGCAAAAGGCCCGTGCCCTGGCGTCGACCTACGGTAAAGGCCATCAAGGCGACGGTTGAGTGTCTGGCCGGAACTGAAAAACGGCGGTTGGAGCCTCTCCAACCGACGTTTTTTATTCGCTCTAGAACGCCATTTCCGCCTGGCCGGTGCCTTCCAGCGCAAGCAGGTATTGCTTGGCTTGCAGGCCGCCGGCGAACCCGGTCAGTTCACCCGAGGCGCCAATCACCCGATGGCACGGTGCGATGATCGAGATCGGGTTGCGCCCGTTGGCCGCGCCCACGGCGCGCACGGCCTTGGGGTTGCCGATCTGCCGGGCGATCTGGCTGTAGCTGCGGGTTTCGCCGAAGGGGATGGTCAGGAGTGCCTGCCAGACCTGTTTCTGAAAGTCGGTGCCGCTGAAGTCCAGCTCCAGCGTGAATTGACTACGGGTGCCGGCGAAATATTCCTGCAACTGGCGCTCGGTTTCCAACAGCACCGGGCTGCTGTTGGCCTCCTGCAATTGCCCCAGGCGTACACGGTTGGCGCGCTCTTTTTCCCACAGGATCGCGCTGAGCTTGCCGTCGCGCGCCACCAGGGTGAGCTGGCCGACCGGGGAGGGCATGAGTTTGTATTCGTAGGGCATGGGTGGGCTCCTGTGGGCGAACGTCATGGCGCCACTGTAATTGTATCCGCCCGGTTGGAAACTACGTTTCTTGCGATTGAATTTTCCTGGGCCTAGAAGTTCCAGTACACCCAGTTGGCGTAGAGCGGGTACCAGTAAATCCAGGAAATGTTATACAAAGCCTTAAGAAATGAGGCTGTTCCCGTCAGTAACAGTGAAATGACATTGAACGCGGTGATGATTGAGGCGAACACGGTCAAGCGTCGGTTGGCATGTTGCCTGGCCAACCGTATGCCATAAGCCGACGCGACGATCGATCCTGCCGCGATGACCGGTCCGATGAAAAACGGCAGCCTCATAAACGACAGTAGCAGCGGCAAGACCAGTACCCAGCCGACCACCTGGCGTCGTATGGCCTTTGGCGTGTGTTGCTGGGGTTCTAGCATGGGCGTGATCTCGGTGTCAGGGGGGAGGAGCTGACATCATTTAGAGATCAACTCGTCACCACAGTCGGACTTTGCTGAAGTGGCGCTGGCGGTCTTGTTGCAGACGCTTCAGCGCCGCCGCCGCGGCTTCTTCGGCAATGATCTCGAAGTATCCTTCGTAAACATTCTGCTTGCTATCGAGCGTCTGCCACTTCACCTATCACCCTCATAAAGGCTTGTACTGATAGGTTTTTTTCTACATCACGAGTCAGTACCAACAACTGTGCACACGCATCCACTTCCACCAAAGGCCTGTACGTCACGCCCTTGTGCATCAAGCTTTGCGCGCATTGCGGCACCAACGCCACGCCTTGCCCTGCCGCCACCAGGGCAATGATCGAGGTGATCTGTCGGCCGGTCGGCCCCGCGCGCAGGGGCTGCCCATGCTCGCGGTACAGCTGTTCGATGGACTGGTTCAGTCCCGATCCATGATCCGCCGGAAACAGGATCAGCGGATAAGCACTGAGCTGCGCCAAGCTCACCTGCGCCTGGCGCGCCAACGGGCTGTCGCTGGCCAACGCGGCCACCAAGGGTTCCTGGCCCAGCGACAGTGCCTGCACTTCACTGCTTTGCGGCAACCGGCGGCTCAAGCCAATGTCCAGGCGCCCGTCCGCCACCTGCGCGCCGAGGCTGCCGGAGGCGCATTCCACCAGGGTCAGCTGCACGTCGGGAAAGCGTTGGGCAAAGGCATGAATCACCTGGCTGAACAGGTCCGACAAGGCAATCGAACTGACATACCCCAATGCCAGTTGCCCAGCGGTGCCTGCGGCCAGTTTGCCGGCGATCACCTGTGCCAGCTCCACCTGTTCCAGCACACCCCGCGCATAGGGCAAGAACGACCGGCCTTGAGCGGTAAGTGTCACGGTGCGGCTGGTGCGATCGAACAGCTTGAAACCCAACTCGGCCTCCAGCGCCGAAATCTGCCGGGTCAGCGGTGGCTGGGCCAGGTGCAGGCGAATGGCGGCTCGACCGAAGTGCAGTTCTTCGGCGACCGTCAGAAAGTACCGCAGCTTGCGTAGGTCGAGCATCCTGGCCCTCGGGTATTGATCGGTGTGAATTCGGTATTGGTTCAAGACCTGCCGGGCATTCTATAAAGACCTCACAACATAAAACGAGAGGTTTCATGACGTCGCGCCTGTCTTGACCGGCTGCAAGCGCCTTGAGCCTGAGCAGATTCCTACGCCATGACCGACACCGTCGTTATACCCGCTTCCCAATGCTCTGCCCGCCGTCGTTCGTTGATCGCCGGGTGCAGCGCCCATGCCGTACACGATGGCTTGACCGACGTTATCTATGTGCTGCTACCCATCTGGCAGGCGCAGTTCGCCATGTCCTACGCGCAGATCGGGCTTCTGCGCGGCGCCTATTCCGGGATGATGGCTGTGTTCCAACTGCTGGCGAGCCGCGCCGCCAAACGCTGGGGGCGCACACCGTTGCTGGTGGGGGGGACTGCGCTTGCGGGTATCGCTTACTTGATGGTTGGGCAAGCCACCGGGCTGGTCCTGTTGCTGCTGGCCTTGCTATTGGGCGGCCTGGGCGCGAGTACGCAGCACCCGCTGGCGTCGTCGATGATCAGCGATGCCTATGAGGAGGGGGGTGGGATCAAGCAGGCGCTGTCTCAGTACAATTTCTCCGGAGACATCGGCAAAACCCTGATCCCCGGCTTGGTTGGCCTGCTGCTCACCGTCATCAGCTGGCGCGCCAGTGCCACCTTGTTGGGGCTACTGGGTTTGGCGGCGGCGGGGCTATTGTGGTGGCTGATTCCTACGCCGTCGCGAGCACCTGCCACCACGAAAACGGCCAGACCCTCCAGTGGAATCGGCTCCGCCAGCGGCTTGCGCGCACTGATCTGCACCGGCACCCTCGATAGCGCCGTGCGCATGGGCTTTCTCACGTTCCTGCCGTTCCTGCTGCAAGCCAAAGGCGCAGGTACGGCCGGTGTCGGCCTGGCCCTGAGCCTGCTGTTTGTCGGCGGCGCGTTCGGCAAATTGCTTTGCGGTTATCTCGGAGCGCGCATCGGCATGATGAAGACCGTGTGGCTGACGGAAACCACCACCGCGCTGCTGATCATGGCGGCGGTGTACCTGCCGCTGAACGGTTTGATGCTGACGTTGCCGCTGCTCGGCCTGGTGCTCAACGGCACCTCGTCGGTGCTGTACGGCGCCGTGCCGGACCTGGCCGGAGCAGGCAAGCGGGAGCAGGCGTTTGCGCTGTTCTACACCGGCACGATCGGCGGCGGGGCCCTGGCCCCCGTGGTGTTGGGTGGCGTTGGGGATGCGCTGGGCGTGCCGGTGGCGGCGATGGTGTTGGCGGCAGTGTTGTTGCTGACGTTGCCGTTGGCGTGGTGGGTGGAGAGAGGGATGGTAGACGAGCGGTGATGTGATTGTTCATCTTGCGACGTTGCCTACACCCCCATCGGAACGGCGCGGGTTGTACTCGCTGTGTGAGCTATTTATGGTTTTCCAACGCCTGCATCGCCAGCCTCGGCGTTCGACGGCAGCTGTGCGCGGTACCACTCGAGTGCGCCGGTATCCCGAAAGCTACCCGGTGCATTTATCCGCGCGCAGTTGCCACCCTTATCGAATCACCTTATTTCAGGCATAAAAAAACCGGCCACCAGGGCCGGTTTTTTCATGCATCCCCCGTCAAAACCATCCTGACGTCGGACCAACAATTAAGTGGAGCGGGTAGAGGGAATCGAACCCAAACCCACGTGTCACGTAAGTCAATGATTTATAGGAATAATCAACGCTGATTGTAGGAGAAATTTGTAGGAGGGGAAGGAAGGGGATTTGTCTTTGAAATGGAATCTTTGGTTTTTCAGAAGGTTGGAGGTCCTAGAAAGGGTTGGGGCATTCAAAGGCATTGAAGCCATTCTTTGTCAGCTCCAAACGTAGGTCCTTATAGGTCGCTGAGCCCGTTTGAGACGTTAGCCATTGATTCAAAAATTTACTTTTGGTATACATATCGAATCACTCAGTGCTCTATCGGGAACCTTACGTTCGGGCATTGTTTTAAAGCCGTGTAGCCACGGCGGACCCTAGAAGGTAGCGACAGAGGGGTTGTCGGTGGAGATGCCATGAGGCAGCTGGGACCGAGTCGAGCGCAACACCATGAGAAACCTTAGACGCCTTATCATGGTGAATGTGAAAGCTCAGCTACAGACGTCAGAGAGACTCTAAACGGAAGGCATTGCCTCCGGTGGATTTCGAGGTTGGTTCCCTAGCCTGTTCATCTGAACGGGTTAGGGGAAATACAACCTTCTCTACCGGAAGGCCCATAAAATCAAAAGCTTCACGTCAACAGCGTGTGGCTTTTTTTGTTTCTGTCAGTTTGTCCATACATTCTGAAAACGTCCTGAAGCGCATACCGAAGGTCGCCACCTAAGTATAAGAAACCCCCGGGCACAAAATTTTGGGCGTTGCGAAGCATTTCACACCGGCCACCCAGGGACTTCATTGCCTGACCCTTCAAGGTTGGAATTGAACTTACTGGGTGAAACCCTCTGCTTGGCTGATAGCCCGCCTGGGCTAGCAAAAAGGTTCGGTGGTGCTTTTGCTTGCTCAGGATAGATCGCGTCGTAGGCGAGTTGTGGCGAGCCCTGACGAATAAGCCCCTCCGTCCATCTGTTGGCCAGGTCTGGCGTCCTAGACGCCCGCATTATCTTTTGGTCGCTTCTTAGGGAATTGCACAAACTTCCGCAATTATTTGCATTTAACCTGACCGGGGGACAGAGTTGGGTCTACTTACGATTGCGGAGCTTATATATCGTGGCTAGCTCTTCCACTGGCATAGAAATGGGGCGTTTGGTGTGAACCATTGCGTGACAGTTTGGACATAAAGGAATCAGATCGTTGATTGGATCTACTCGGTATTTTTTGACTTTCGTGTGAATGTCAGTTCGATGGTGAACATGGATATAATCTTTGCCAATGTCGCCATAAATCTCCTCGAAATTAAAGCTGCAAACAAAGCAGCTGTAGCCGTGATGCTCGATGCATTTTTCTCGTGCGTATGGGTTTCGTTCATTGGCAGTAGTTCTAATTTCGTATTTCTCTCCTTCTTCAAAAATTTCATTGCGTAATACTGAAGGTGCGTTGCATTCGAAAAGTGTCCAGCGAGTATTTTGCCCCAGTTTCTCCTTACCTCCGGACTCCTTCCACAGAGTCTCGGCGTCAATCGAGGTTAGGCAGGCTGCTCTTTGGTGGCCGTAGCCTTTAATCTGGCTTTGACCTTCTTCAAATGAATATGGACCTAATACCTCAAAGACGCAGTTGCGCTTGCCGTTTGAGTTGACGATCACTAAATCACCTTCAGCCATCTGTTTGTAGAGGTTCCATAAGGTTGGTCCGCCCAGATTCGCATTGTTTAAATCAGGATATGCGCGGCTGATCAAAGAAGTGATTTTTGACGCGTTATTAATCTCGGGGATTTGCAGATCACCTATTTTGCTCCAGCCAATGGCTATACGGCCGCGCTCTTTCATTTCCTCAATTGCACCAAGTGCATCTTCATGATGTGCTACGAGTCGCCAGACCTTCATTTTTTTTCCTATTGTTGTGATTAGCGCATCAGAATCCAGCCGGATGAGGTAACTTCGCAACTAGCAGCCGAAACACCTGTAACCCACGCAGCATATGAGGTGTAGCGATTTACGCGCAACGTAACGCATACGTAACGCAACCGCAAAATGCACCTGAAGCTCGTTGTTTTAGTGGGCGCCTTCGGTAGAAACTCACCCCGGATTACGGGTCATCTTGACGTGCTTTTACGCTTCTCAGCTTTTTCCCAGCGCACGGCCGATACGAGGCCCCAATTCCCAGAGTCGTTCGGACGGCGCCACTTTGCTACCGGCATAGTCTTGAGATATGCCAATGCCTCGTCAAATGAACCGAAGCGAAGCTCTGTGGGCTTTCCCCCCACTCGGAATGTGCCGTCGCGCGGGCTCGCGAGCCCAGGATGAAAGCACGTCCCGTCTGCGGCGAAGGGCACCTCTAGTGCGGCGTCGTATGACGCTGGTGGCTCGACGATCTCAAACAGCTGGCTCGGATCTACGCCTAACGCGTCTGCAAGGCTTTCTACAGCGTCTAACGAGGGGTTAGCCATACCGCGTTCTATGCGGCTCATGTAGCTGCGGGCTATAGACGCATGGTCCGCAAATGCTTCTTGGCTTAAACCGGAGGCGAGCCTCAATGCTTTGACTCGCAAGCCGAAGCGCTCTCTTAGTGGAATTTTCATACCTCGAATGTCGCCGCGATGTAGACTCATCGGCCACGCTCTATTCGGAACATTTTGAACATGAGTGAGATTTCATAGCACTTGCTGCTATGGCGGGGCTAACAGCCGCAGATCCCTACGTGCATGTCTCGTAAGCACACGTTTGGGCGAGCGAAACCATATAAGGATGTGTGCGATGCAGTTTGTTATGAAGCTGGCGGGGTGTGTCGGGATTGTGTTTTTGATAACGCAAGGAGTCAGCCGGTGTTCGGGCGGCGAAGAGAACCCCAAGATCGTTACGAAACCTTTTATCAACGAGACTCAACTAATCAGTGCCCTACAGGCGAAAGACGACTCTGCACCTGAATCGCTGCTTTCAGATGAAGGCATCGCAACGGCCGACGAAGGCTCTGAGTGCTACAGCGATGTTTCCCCTAAGCTCAGGTCTCTGATTGATGATATTCGTGCCTGTGAAGTTGAAAATGCTTTGGGTAATCACGACAGTTCGGCCTTAAAGATCATTCCTGCACGGGGCTACAAAAATGGTGCCGCCGGTGTCTTCAAAAAGTATCGCCTGCATGTCAATCAGAATGCCGATGTAACTTGCCGAGATGAGCCTTGGCCGGATACGGGCGCTGCTGGCTGTAAGGTTGGCGTTTACGTAAGCCGTATCAGGGCATCGAATCAATACTCGGACTCTGCTGGCTGGACTGCGGTCTGGTTTCGTGGAGTTAATGACTCCTCATTCCGCCCCGTGAGTCCTTTTGCAGAACACATATCAACGGTCAATGACTCCATCCTGCGAGTCGGCGGTCTCATGGATGTTTCTGATCGGCCTTGACCCCGGCGATGGTCGCCCTTGAGACCGCGTATAACTTCGATAGAGCGCTGATGCTCATGCCCTCGTCGAGAGCTGTCGTGATTTCGGAACGCTGTCTCTGCGTGAGCTTGGGCGGCCTGCCAAGCTGTTTTCCTTGTGCCTTGGCTCTTACCAGTCCCGCCTGAGTGCGTTCGATTAGTAAGTCCCGTTCCATTTCAGCAACTGCTGCAAGCATTGATAGCAATAGCTTTCCTGCTGGAGAGGTTAGGTCGGTCGACCCTAACTGTTGCACAACGACTCGGATGCTGCGTTCGCCGAGCATTCGAACGGTTTGAAGAATATCAATCGCATCTCTCCCTAGCCGGTCTAGCTTGGACACTACGAGTGTTTCCCCATCCCGGATCTTACTCAAAAGCTCTCGGAATGCCGGGCGCTGAGCTGCGTGGGTTTTCCCGCTCACTGTGTCTGAGAACCAGAAATCTATGACCCATCCAGCGTTCTCTAGCTCTATACGTTGGTTGAGGGTCTCTTGCAGTCCTGTAGATACTCTGCCATAAGCGAAAGTAGTAGCCATTTGCCCGTGCCCTTTGAGGTGTTAGAAAACGGTGTCGAAAATAGGACGCCATGCCAGGAAAGCCAAGGCTAATTTTCTGACAGGTCTTGGGCGAGGCTGTTATGGATGCCAGAAAACGGTCGTTTGTTGGCATAGTGGCAGGATTTATGAATTACAACTGGAGAGGGGTCACCTCCCCAGGTCATAAATACATACTGCACGCGATCCCTTGACGGGGCTAGTGAGCAGATGTCAAGGAGTATCAATCATATTCAACAAACGGGAGATCGTCAGATACTGCCTGGCCGGGCGTAGTCAGCCATTGCCAAAGCTGCATTTGGGTCAAATAACCTTGCCGTAAACGCAGCAACGCCTCCGCTAAATCATGGCTTTCGACTATGCTTAATCTTGTGCATGAGTTGATTGCTAACGGCACACTTGGATCAACACCGGGATGGCATAAAGTCACGCAGGAAGTATCCTTGTAGCCATGTATTTCAGATGCTGAGAGAACCTCAGTAGCGCCGTTGTAATCAACGAGTTTATCCCCTTGTTTTGATTTTAGCTCAAAGATAAGGTCTGGTGACCCGTCAAGGCTTATCAAATAGTCTGGCGCACCAGTGGTTTTATTGGAATCCAACTTGGTATAGTTTATACCCAGATGATCTAACAGTCGCTCAAATGCGAGTTCGAAGAAGTCTCCGAGTGATTCGTAGTAGTCTTTAAAGTAAACAAGGCTATCTAAGTTCATTGCGCGTTTAATATGATATTTTGAAGATTTTTTGCGGGACTCTGTTTTCCAATCGCGCACGGAATCTCTCAGCCAATTTGCCTTTACTACGGGGGCGGGCTTCGCTTTTATAAAAACTTCCTTGCGGCAATCGTCAGCTTCCTGCGATCCAAGCATCAGCTTCTGAGGACTTGAATAGCCAGCGGCGTCAAAGGCAAGTATTTCTTCACGCTGGAGCTTATATTTCTCGGAGTCGGCATTTAGCTCCATAAGCCAGAGCACGTTGTCTGGCAAGCCAAATGTGAGGCGCATGATCACCCGCCTGATGACTCGCGGAAGCCTCGCCAGCTTTCTAAGGTCGGGCATAGTATTTGTTATGACCGATGGAAGTAGTTCAGTTGGTGTTCTTCGATCAACAACGGCGGTCAAAATAGAAGCCAACCCCTGAAGCACCCAACTAAGATCACGAATTAAGCTTCTAATCGCGCCAGCTCTGAGGTCAGGTGTTAGTCCTTCTAGATCCTTCAACTGAGCTCCCTTCGCCCACGTCGAGCAAATATGAGCGGCGTTAACAGGTTTGAGGTTTGCTCTCCACACGGTTTCAGCCAAACTGTCCTTGTAAATATCAGCATTGAATAGAGAGTATTTTTCAAGCGCCCACGGTAAGTTTCGAGTTACTCCTTTTCCGTTCATAGGCACGAACTCCGGGCTGTTCAATGCAGCGGAAAAGAGAAGGAAAATTAACTTGTCCATGTTGCCAGGATTGTCAATCTGCGGCAGGCAGTATGTTAGCGAATCTTGCTTTTCACAAATGTATTTAAGTAAATATGTGGAAGTTTCAGGTGTCAGGCCGCTCAAGCCAACTGCTTTTCCTACGATGGTAGCCGACAGCTGCTTTGAATCTGATAGCAGCAGATAGCCTTGCGTTACAAGCTCCCCTACAGCTTGAGATATACGGTCTGGCCAACGTTGATAAGCTACGGGGTTCTTATCTAATTCTCTTATTGCGCTAAATGTGCCTAGTATAAGCTCTGCTACCTGCCCCTCTGTCACACACAGTCCAGACGAAACTAACTGTAGTGCAAGTAGATTGAATCGATCGGGGCTTATTCTAGCTTTGATCAACGGCATAGAGCCAAAGTTAAGATATTTCCGCGCTTCTATGGCTTCGGATTGAGATTTGGCAAAATAAAATATTTTCCCACTTACTCCATCATATCCCATTCTGCCGACCCTGCCTGCCATGTTGTGGAATTCAGCAGAGTCAATCGGGATATTTGTTTTTCGGGGGAAGTTATATCTTGAGAATTTTGAAAAAACCGCAGATGCTAATGGGAAGTTAACACCTGCTGCCAGAGTGGTAGTGGCGAATACAACATCTAATTCTTTACTCAAAAGCTTTGCTTCAACAACTCCGCGCTCTTCGTCTGTTAGATCGGCGTTGTGAATGGCGATTCTTTTATCCATGGATCTAGATAGGAACTCATTTGCAAATGTGGCCGGTAAACCGTCAAAATCTAGGCTGCCCTGAGCGGGCGGGGTGGGACCCAAAAGTAACTCTGCTAGAGTATAAGTATCCTTCACGGTCATGCAGAATACTATTAAGGGGAGGCTGCCGGACTCATGCTTTACCACATGTTTAACTAGAGCAATAGCATCTAGTATGTTGGGGGACTGTGGTATCGGTCCGACAAGGAGATCTGGCTGGCCTGTATTCGCCGAGATTAGCCCGCTTGGAGTATGGCAGCTGTATTCGATATGTTTTTCGCGAGCAGGGCTCAGTAGTAACTTAACTCCTAGCCAGTCGCTCAACTCCCTTGCATCTTTAGTGTCGAGAACTGCCGAGAGACCAATAAATTGCAACCATCCAACTCTCCTAAGTAACGAAAGCAAAACTTCAACGCTTTGCCCACGGCTCTCATCTGCAATAATTTGTATCTCGTCGCATACGACTACAGTATTACGCATATCAGATGGGATACCGGAAGCAGACAGCAGAGCAAGATATTTTTCATATGTAGCAACTAAAACGCGGGCCCCCAAAGGATCTGCACAATTTTCACCGGCTGCGTCTTTGACAGAGTCTCCTGTAGCGAGCACCAAGGAAGAATGATCACCACCTAAGAAGTCGTTGAGTAGTTGACTACGAAAGTCGGACATTTTTTGCTGTGCTAATGCGCGGTGTGTGACCAGGTAAACCGCGTTAGCACCTCGTTCCAGATTCTGCGCGATACCCCATAGGCCAATCAGAGTCTTCCCAGTCGAAGTCGGTGAGACTACGAGTAGGCTCTCTCCTCTTCCTACACCGTAATCTAGGGCCCCAAACTGAGCATCCGTAAAAGATACTTCACCATCAAACAACGATAATTTGGTTATAACGTTCTGTGTAAGGCAGTGATTATCAGGGAACTCATATTTCATTTGTGCGTCCTTGGCATTGTCACGGTGTAGATCGGTGTGGTTACAAACACGAGATACCACATGTCAAATCATTTTGCCACCATATTGCTGGCGAAATGCCTCGGTTACGAGGAGCCATGGTGCCTCGCTATCAAGGCTGGATGACTGATAGCTATAGAGCATCCTGAAAAGATAAGTAAGAATTTGGCGTGCGATTTCCTCCGCATTGGAGTCTGTCTACAAACTAGATTTAGCTCTATCTATGGAGCTCTTGCTGTTAAAATGCATGAGCCTTTCGTCGCAATGCATCAATGATCGCATCCAGTCCATCTGAAATGATAAAAGGCTGTATTTGCGGAAGTTCATAGTTAAGTAGCTTTACGTAAGTTAACAATAAGTCCGCTTCGGCATCCTTCCTATAACGACCTGTAGTCTCTGTTGAACCTCTGATATGACCTGCCAGCTGAGCAATGATGTCAGACGGAACCCCTTGCTGGTTCAAAGCAGTAATGAAGTTATGTCTGAAAGAGTGGAAGGTTCGCTTGCCGTCACGGGGGACGAGTAACTGTTTGCCAAGGAAACGCTCGTTGAACCAACTCCCTGCTGGTTTACCGTAACCTTTAATTGCATCACGTTTGAGCTCTGGGAACAGGCGATTGTGGCCCGCCTTAGATAACGCTTTGACATAGGCCGGAAATCCTAACTCTATTACGTGAGGGTGAAGGGGGATGATTCGTTTGGAGTTGACAGTCTTTAAGGATTTATCTGAACCATCAGTAACGACGCAATCACGCACATCCGAATCCATTTTGTCAGGGGTGTCGAGATTGAAGTCAAGATAATACACTCCGGATTCGGAGAGTTTTATGTCGTCAATATAAAGTTGGCAGAGCTCATTTACTCTGCCGCCTGTGTAGAGTCCGAGCAATGGTAGCCAGTAGAAGTGAGGACGGAATTGATAGAACCTTCCTTGTTTGTTTCTTTCACCCGTTCCTGTTGAAAACCAAGGTGCAGAAAAGATCTTGTCAAGGTATACCTTTTCAAATAAGAAGCGATCATCTTGATTTCGGGTGGTTTTTTTCGATTTTTCAATTGCTCTTTTTGCCGGGTTTAGAGTGAGAATCATATTGTCGACCGCCCATGCGAACATACTCGACAGTGAGTCCATGTAGCGTTCAACACTCGCAGATGAAAGGCGAGTTTCTGCGTGTTCCTCGGCCATTGCGAGTAGCTGATTTGCGTCTTGGGTTTTATGGCGACGAGCAGCGCTATACCTATTTTCTGGCATTTTCCGAAGTTTTGCCTCGTAGTCCCAAATCAGTTGTCGGTTTAGAGTTCCCAATGGAGGGTCGTTCATGAGGTCTACAAATGCACCACATTGGGTAGCCATTCTCTTCTGCTGATCGGGTTTCCACTTGATTTTTTTCCTCGTCAAGAACTGATCCATTAAAGATGAAACGAGTTCTTTGGCACGATCCGATCTACAGCATTCATAAGGTAGTGATGGTGGAGCCGAGATGGTGGAAATGACTGCCGTTGGGGCTGAGGTGGATGCTAGTGGCGCGGCTTTGTCCACTAAGACTTTTACCCAAGGAGCCCTGATTCTTTCGGCCTGAATCTTTGTGATAAAAACCGAGCTGGTAGTAAACCGTATACCGGGTAGGTCACAGAAGGCTGCTGTCCGAGCATTTAGCTTGAAGCGAAACGCAGTTTCGTCGGAGTAACCACATTCAATTATATTTGCAATCGTATGGCTGCGATGGAAAGGTCTGAGGTGTCCAGTGAAGGTTTGCGGTATGCCCAACTCAAATGCACTGTCCAAGACAAAGCCGCCGGTATCTTCTTCCCTGTCCACTATTGTGTAATCGTCAACCCAATATATTGGATGGGCATTCAGCCTGCATACGATGGGAATTTTGTGGTTCAGGATCTCTCCAAGCACCAGCGCGGGCACAACCTCAAAGGTATCGCAAAAATCTTGGATGCTGATTAGCCCGGGTCCTGCTAGCAGAGGGCTCCCCTCAATCACCTTCGTCTCATTCACTTTTTTCAGCTCACTTATGCATGAATGCCATCGCGCCATTAGGTGCAATGCTACAGCCTTCGCTGCGCTGAGATCAGTGGTTCGGGTAGACGCGTGAATTTCTCTCTGACCCAATTGAAAGCGATAGCGAGCCGGGACGGTGATGCGAAGGACGTAGATTCCGCTCGAACGGCGGTAGAGGTTGTTGCGCTGCGTCACGTTGTAGGAGCCCTTTGTAGGAGGACTACGTGACTATCTCGCTTTCTACCCACTAGATTTCTAGGAAATCAATGAGTTAGAAGAGAGGTGGAGCGGGTAGAGGGCTTGTGACTCGCCAGTGTTTCCGGGGCCTGCAAGGCAGTTCGATGGTTTGCCATACACGCCACCATACAGTGTGTCTGGGGCTGTCGCGGATTGCGAAGCCCCTGCAGGGTGGGAGTGGTGGTTATTGATCGGTGCTGCCAGCTTGGTTACGCGCCGCCTTCTTGTCGGCGATCCACTGCTCGACCTCGACCGGATCGAAGCGGCAGCGGGCGCCGCGTGCATCGCTGCTTTTGATTGGCGCAGGGAACGTCTTGTCCCGCACCCGCAGCTTGTTCAGGCCCGACACGCTTTGCATGCCAAGCATCTTGATTACTTCGGCGTTGCCCACCAGGGCGGTGTGTTGATTTTGCACAGTTCTATCCTCGGCCGCTATTGCAGCTTGCATTGTAAGGGGGAGGGGTTACTTGGTGTTGAGGCGGGTTACTTCTTCGCGAATGACCTTTACGCAGTCCTCAGAATCCATCAGGTAGTCTTCCTTGGAAAGCCTGGCCTGCTCGGTCTCGATGGCGGTAATGAGTTGCTTAGGCGTCACCACCGCTACCGGCGCGGGCTGCTCGGCGTAGGCTCGCTCATACCCAGCTTTAAACCAAGGGAATCCAATGGGGAACATAGCGGGCGTAGCTGGATGGTTTTTGAACGTGAATTGCTTTGCATGCTCGCAGAAGGCGTGGACCATTCTTGACTCATTTGCCACCGGCTCGACCTGGGGCTTCCCGTCGATGCGGTACGACTCTGCAAGCTCGGCGCGCAGACTGGCGATCAGGTTCTGTTGCTGCTCGACGATCTCTTTCTGCTGATCGGCTACCCCCCTCCAGTTCACGCCGCCCCCCTGGGGCTGGGCGGCTTTGCGCAGATCGGCAATAGCAGCGGCCACAAGAACCTTGTTGCCTATCGAGGTGTTCGGCCACTGCGACTACTCCAGGGCATCCGCGATGGCGCAAGGCGTCACTGGTGCAGCAGGCGCATCCAGCAGGGCGCGCAGCTCAACGCATTCCGGCTCGTTTCCGAAGTGCCAGCGGGTCAAGTTGTTTAGGCGCACCAGTAGCTCACGCGATACCAGCACGCCGTCAATCGTTTGGTTGGTCATGGCTTGGCCTCGTCCGGGATTTGCGATTCCAGGGCGTGCAGCACGTTGCAAGTCGGCGCGTGAAGCTTCTGAACTTCGTCAGCCGCAAACTTATAGCACGCGTAATTCGCCTTATCGAGCGGGTCATCACTGCCAGCGTATTGAATGGCGTACATGCTAGCCATATCCCGCAGGCGCCTCGCCTCGTCGCAAATATGCTGTTGAAGCCCATTAGCAATGTCAGTTTTCATAAATCACCTCAGCAAATCAGTTGTGCCAGTGCCAGCAGGCACCAGCAGTAGGCGGGGAGTTACCCGATCAGGCGGTCATCGCTATCGCCACGCTCAACGCAAACCCCGTGGCAATACTCGCTGTCGCATTCGATGCACTTGTGGTCTGCTGGGAGCATCTGTGTTGACTTGGCGCACTTCGGACAAGACGGCTTACCGCCAACGCCAAACAGTTCTTCCGGCGTGTAGTCGCCCGCTTCAAGGAGTGCCCGGTCTTCGGCTGAAACCGTGCAGCACTCTGCTGGCTTGAGTGCTGCACGCATCGCCTCGATCACCCAATAATGCGGCTCCCAGTTGTTGGCTTCCTCGGGAAGGCATGGCATGTAGTTGTAGCGATGCACGCTGTTCAACGCCGCGTGTCGTGCAATCGCGATCAGGTCCTCATTGGTCAGAGCTTCCAGCCGATCCGCCCGCTCATCCGCTGCGGTCAGGCGCTGTTGCAGGGCGTCACGCTCGGCAACAAGGCGGGCGGTTGTATTGAGCCCCAAGGCCACAGTCTCTTGTCCGAGGACATTCAACTGTTCCAGCCGCGCAATGTATTCAACAGCGGCGTCATAGTCAGCCGCCATCACAACACTGAGCCGCCCCAGTGATTCACCCTCTACAAGCCCTGTTTCGGTTACGTGGTAACGCTTTACTTCGGACACAGTAATTTCCTTGCCGGGCCATGCCCGTGCGGTGGAGTGGGGGAGTTACAACGCCATTTCGGTCTGGGTTTCTCGCTGCCAGATAGGCGAACTGTTGTGCGACTCAATGCGGTCGGCGATGACGTTGGCGCGCTGGCCCGCAGTGGGCGGGGCGTACATTCCGAATCGGCTGATGCTCCCGCCATTAACCGCAGCGTTCGTGGAGTCGGCTGAAGCGAAGGGAAGGTGCTGGAAGATGGCAGGGTCGAGCATCCGCAACCCGTGCAGCCTACACATCGGCCGGCCCTGGTCGTCGCAGACAGCGTCCATCGCCGCGCCTATCCGCTTCCACCATGATCCAGTGCCCGGTGTAGCCCATTGCCCAGAACTGCCAAGGGCAACCGTTCGCCAACACCTTGCCAGCCGCTGCAGGCGCTCAGTCGATTCGTGTAAGTGCCAGACAGGCACGCCGCGAAGCTCCTCTGGCCACTGCCGAACAAGGTCGTCGTTGGCCTCTTCATCGCCGTCGATGACATCCGGAATGAGCGCCCAAGTGAAACCGGGGTGTCGATGCCAGTCTTCTACCCAGCGCGTGTAACCCTCGACGTCTACCTGCCCGCCCTTTTTCCATACCGTGAACGCGCCGTTATCGAAAACAAACGATTTGCACACATCGGCGACGATCCCAAGATCGTCCTTGCGTGGGAACGGCACCAGCGCGTGCCGGCCGGCCAGGAACTTTGCCGCATCCTCTCGCTTACCGCCGACAGGCGTGCCGTGGTAATGGATCATCCGCTGAGCCTCACTGTTTCGATCTCGACGCCCTGGTGGGTAGCAATGATGGTTTGGTCGCCGCCCAACGATTCGGCCAGGCGATCGGCGATCTGTTCATGCCAGCCTTTTTTAATCAGCGCGGTGGCTGCCCGGATATGTTCGACATGGATCATCGACAAGGATTTCAGCTCAAGGCGATAAACAATGGTTTCGCCGTCAGAAGGGCATACCGCGGCGAACGTGTGTCGATACGTGTTCATAGGGGATCCTCGCCGGCTGGCGTGATTGGTTTAAGTGGGAGTCACGACGGCATGTCACGCAATGCGAATATGCGCAGCCAGTTGCTCGTCGGTCATGCGGCCGGCGCCACGGATGAATCGAGAAATCAGGTCTTGCTCTTCGTCGATCCCGGTCCTGGCCATGACCCGTTTCAGCGCAGCGTCATCGTTGTGATAGAGCTTCGTGACGATCTGGCGAGACAGTAGGGCGGCTTCTTTTTCCGCCTGAGTCATCTTGTCCCGCTCGCGCTGTTCGCGTTTTCGTTCTGTGGGAGTCTTGGCCATGGCCTACCTCTTCTATTCCGCTGGCCGGGAGTGCCAGCCAGGTTTGACGTTTGCGTTGCTGGGTACGGGCTATGCGGCGCATGAGGTACTGCCGCGTCGTGCCTTCGGGTAGTCGATGCTGAACTTTGCCAGCAGCCGCTCCAGGGTCTTGTTTGAAATCGCAAGCCTCCCGCAGCACTGGCGCCGGGTGATGCCAAGCTCTTTGAATGCCTTTATGCGCTCGGCGTACTTTTCGTCGCGCTCCAGTAGCTGCTTTTGGCGTTCCGGCCCGTTGTACCCGCCGTGATTTGTTCTTTTGAACTGGAAGCCGAACTCTTTCGACATACTCAGGAGCGTGCGCCGACAGATTCCCAAGGCATGCATCACCTCTGTCTGGGTGTGCGTCGGCGCCATTGCCATCACCTGCTCGGCCTTCTTCCTGCGAGCCTCTAAGCGCATATCGACGAGATCTGACGGCTCGACAGGTAGCGGCACAGCCTCTACCCGACGGCGAACAAATGGCTTTGGCGCTGGTGGCATTTGGTTGCTGTAGGTGATGGGCTTGGGCTTGTAGCCGATCGGTTCGGCTACTTCGATCTTGCCGCCGGCCGCCAGGTACTGCTCGACCTGGGAGGCCAGTTCGGCCGATGCTGGCCGTAGCGCCTCGACCAGGCTTAGGTGGTTGCTGATCATGCTGCGATCCCCAGCACCTGATTCATGCGCTCGTCGAGGATTTCGTAGAAGGTCTTAACCCGCTCGGTGATTTTTCGAATCATCGCTTCATCGCGGTAAGCGCGCTTGATGAACAGCGGCATACCGGGCCAGTAGCAAACAAAGTCGATCCACTCGCGTTCCGAGACCCACAGGCCGCCCTGGCACTGGGCGACGTGTTCCTTGGGGATCTCTCCGGACAGGATCACTTCGACCTGGAATTTCGGCAGCTTGGTTTTGATTTCCGTCAGGCCCTTGGCCCCCACCAAAGAGTCAGGCGAATAGCCGGCCCCGTGGTTGAGGATGATTGCCACCTGGTTGGTTTCGACTTCCTCGCGCTGCTCGTACAGCTTGCGGGCGACACCCTCCAGCTCGTGGCCACGCTCGGTGTGGCGGTTGCCCGTGAACGGGTCGGCAGCCTCGCCGGTGATGCGCTCGCCGATCAGCGTGTGCATGTAGGTGAAGGCGCCGACACCGAAACCTGCCTCGCCTTTACCGTTGGTAAGCAGACATTCCAGCTCGGAGCAGGTGACGATACCCAGGCGCAGGGCTAGCCATTCCGGCGAACCCTGCTCAACTTCTGTGATGATTTGCATGGCCATGATCAATTCCCCTGCTGCGCCGCCTTGGCGGCCTTTGAGATTGAGTTGTTGAGGCCGGCTACTACGCCGTCAAACGCTAACTTCGCAATCTGGCCTGGGTCGCCGTACATCTTTTCGAAGTTGGCGTGGACAGCCTCACTGCATTTATCCAGAAGTGCCTGAACCTGCCGCGCCTGGGCTGGCGTGACCAACTGATCGGTTGGCTCTACATAGCCATCGTTGTCGTTGTCGTCGCCGCTGGTGATGTTCAGCAGGGCGCACATGACATAGCGCTTGCCGTAGGTGGTGGTTGAGCCTACCGACTGCACAGCGCTGCGCCCGGCGCCGGTATCAAGCGGGAGGATCATGGTCGTTTCTTCGCGGTGACCGGCCTTGTGCATCAGGATGCCGGTAATGCTCACACCGGCAGCCTGGTTGATGATCTTGAACGACACGCCAAAACCAAACTTGGCCATGACCGGGCGCACCGCGAAGTTGATGTCGTCCAAGTCGGCATACATCTTCTTGGTGTGCGTGTTTTCGGTTCGCTTCTCAACAGAGGGCATTTCGCATTGCATTTCGGCGAACGAAGCGTTGAAGGCCTCAAGTGCGCTTTTGGCTTCCATGCGGTCTTGAAGCGCGATCAGGCGCTCCAGCTTATCCATGTCGCAGCGAGGGTCGAGGGCAAGCCGACTGATCGTCGATAGCATGCTGATTTCTTGCCCCTGCTGATTGAGCGCAACAGACTGGTGCCGTTCTTCCGGCATGATGATGTCGGTGGACATGCTGAATACCTCAGAATTGAATGGATACGTTCGGCACTTCGCCGCGGGCGATCTTGAGGACGATGGCCTTGGCCAGCTCTTCGCTGATGTTCATGCCGATCAAAGCCTGCTTGGCCTCTCCCAGGATTTTCGACTTGTGCGCTACGTCGGCCTGGCGTTCCTGCTGCTGGCGCAGAATTTCGTCGGCCGCTGCATCGGCGCGGGCCTTCTCGTCTTTGCGCGCCTGCTCAACTGCTGCCGCTTGGCGTTCGGCGGCGGCAACTTGCTCGCGTTCGGCGCGCTGTTCGGCTTCGATCTTCTCGCGCTTCGCCTGTTCGGCCTGGCGTTCGGCTTCGGCGGCCTGCAGTTTCAGGTCGTTCTCGCGCTTCTCGGCGGCGGCCTGCTCATCACGAACACGCTGCGCTTCGGCATCACGAACAAGCTGGGCACGCGCTTCGGCTTCGCGGGTGGCCTGCTCGGCGGCTTCGCGGGCAATTCGATCCTCGTTGTCCTTCTTGTCACGGGCTTCCTTCTCCAGGCGAAGGCGGGTCAGTTCGGCCTGTTCGGCTTCGTACTTGGCGCGCTCGGAATGCAGGGTGCGCAACTTCGACAGGGTCTGGTCTTTCACCTGGGCGGCTTCGGCCAGGAACTCTTCCCAGGTCTCGTTAATTTCTACCAACTCAAGGTCGGCAATGATCTGGGCGACATGGGCGGCGGCCGGTGTTGTATCGAAAACAGCCAGATCCTTGATGCCCTGAATCCCGTCAACATGCTTGTCTTTGCGGGCCTGCTCGGCCTCCTCCCAGTCCGTCAGCGGCTGCCGGGTGGTATCGCGCAGGTTGTCCATCTTGGTCACGAAGTCGCGCAGCTCGGCTTCCACCACCTTTGGCATCTCCTTGAGACGGCGAAGGTAGTCACGGCCCGGCTTTTCCACGGCTGCTTTCGACTTACTGACAGTGGCAGCCAGGGAAGCAATGCGCTCGCGGCCCTTGCGGGTGGTCAGGTCGGGCACCTCGCCGGTAACCTCGGCCTTCACTGCGTCGAAGAACTGACCCAGGCCACCGGCAACGTAAATGGCCGGAGCGTTGTCGACGCTGATGTCGTCGATGGTGATTACTTGCTGTTTCGCGGACATGGCGATACTCCCGCGCCATCCTTGCGGGGCGCTTTGTAGTGTTTTTAGTTGGTGATCAGGCCGCCAATGGCTGGGCCCAGTAGAACGATGGTGAGGAAGGTCAGGCCAACGATGGCCGACAGAGCGCGGATGGCGCGGCGCCGGTGCCGCTGGTGGGTGGTCATGGCGCTGGCTGCTTGCGGTAGCCGGCGTCGTAGATCAATCCCGCCTGATGGTATTCGTTGGAGTTTCCGCGGCTGGTGATCAGGATGTCGCCGATCGCCATGACGACTCGCTGACGCTCATCCGCCGCGATCTGGTCGGGCGTTCGGAGGGGGCGGAACCGTTTCGGGTTGTCTTCCTGGCGCCATCCATCAGTAAAATCTACAAAGACAAAGTTTCTCCAAGAGCCAAAGATCTTGACCTCTGACCATTCGTTGTATTGGTGCGCGCCCAAGTACTCACACACCGTACCAACAGGCGGCAGGCCATTACCGGGCCATGGGCGACGCTCAACAACAGAGAAGTCCTTCAGAGAATACGAATTCTCTTTGAATGGATGGCAGGGTGGATTGTAGATTCCTTGAAAGCAGTAACCAGAATCGCAAATCCAAGCGAGGCTTATATTGTGTTTTCCGACTGCGGTTGCCCAGGCCGGCGCCTTACTCCAATCAATGCTCATGACACCCTCGCAATCAGCATGCCGCGCCGCTGAGTGATGCGAACCCGCGATGGCAGGTCAGCGACCAAAGAAAAGCCCTGACGGTGCAGGGCTTGTTTAAGTGCTTCGTGGTTTCGAGCGATGATTGCGATCATGCTTCCCGTCCTTGCCGGCGCTCGTAAACACGGTGCAGGCGTTCGGTGTAGTAGGCATCCTCGGTGGCGTCGATCACGCCAAGGGTGCGGAAGATGAGTAAGGCGGTGTTGGCCGAAGCCTTGACCGCGACAGCGCTGCATTCGGGATCAATCACGCGAGTAATGAACCCTTCAAGCATGCCAACGGCCAAATCGTGCTGGCTGCTCATGCTGCCCACCGTCTTTCCCGGCGCTTGAGGGCGTCAATCTCGACCCACAGCGCAATAACGATCGGTGTGTACAGCTGATGGGCCAGCACCGGCAGCTGATGGCCAGGTACATCCATCGGGATGCCGTCATCGTCGTAGCAACGGCCCGACACCAGCTTGAATTCCAGTTCCCGCTCACCCTGTGCGTCCCAGTCGCTGTTCCAGCTTTCGGGGCAGGGCGGGTCATCTGCGAGGACGTTTACCTCCACCTGGAGGACAAACCCCTCAACAACTATTTCGTGTTCCATGGTCGCCTCCAGGGTGGCGTTAGTCGTAGTAGTCCTGATCGGCCAAGTACTCGGAATGCTCGTTTACAAGCCACTCCTCCATCGAGGCAATCTCGGATTCAGTCATGAAGCTGGTGTCGTCTTTCGACTCCCAGTTGATTTCGCAATGTCCGAAGTACTCATCGGGATCGGCGGCTTGTGAGCTGAAATTGCCTTTTCGAGCCGAGAAATATGCGACGGTCAGGTTGATGGCAATGTCCTCGCCATCCTTGACCGTCCAGTATTCGTAAGTGCGGGCCATGGCGACCTCCAGTGTTTGGGGTTAGGCGGAACGGGCGGCGAGCATTGCGTCGGCCATCTGGTAGGCGCACACGGCAACACCTTCGTTGATGCTGTCCCAGCCATCCGCTTCAAAGTAACCATCAGCGAATGCTGTCCAGGCGGTCGGGAGAGCCTTGGCCGCGAAGTAGTCGCGCAGGCTCATGCCGGACAGGTCACGCTTCGTTTCGGCGACTGTCTTCGGCTCAAACACCATGTGGTCGTAGTCCGCGACCGGGAAGGCTGGGCCTCCGTCTTCTTTGCTCATGACTCTCTCCATTCGTTGGTTCACCCGGTTAGGCAGCGTCGGCTTTCGGCTTGTCTTTGTCGTACTTCTCGCCGCAGAACATGCAGTAGTTGGCCTGCATGCTCATGGACTGCTTCTTATCCTTCATCACGCCAGCCCTGTTCGGAGCCTGATAGGTGATGTCGATCGGCATCACTTGGCGGGACATCATCACCCCGTCGCCGAGCATGATTGCGTAGCCAGTCAGGCGCGCACTCAGGTTCTTGTGGCCTTCTGGCAGTTGGGCTGGCAGCGCCTCAAGCAAGCGGCGCTCTGTATTCTGTCTGCAATCGCACATTGCTGATTCCTCAGTGGTTGGTTCACCTGTATTCGTCAACACTCATTCCTCCCGCTGGTTGCCGATGGGCGCGGGGTGAGTGCTGACGTAATAGAGGTGGGGAAGGGTGCAGGCGCCGAGCGCTACCTCGGACGCTTCTGGTCTGACTACGGATGTTCGTAGGCCCAGGAATCACCTGCATGAAAAGCAATAAATGAATTACTGAATGAATCTGCGGACGGGGCGGACACGGAGCTCGAAGTCCTTGCCGTTGAGGTCCTGACTGCCATCATCGAAGTCCATGACGAATGCGATGTGGGCTGAGCGCTGCGAACTCGACCACACCCAGCCGGCCAACTTGCCATTCAGGTTCAGCCAGATCTCGTACAGCTCGGCGGCGGCGGGCAGGTAGAAGTCGGCGTGGCCGTCGGCTTCGTGCTTGTGAGCTGCGATGGCGGCCGGGTATTCGCCGCCCGACTCGATCAGCGCCAGAGTGTTGGCTCGGCCGTCGATCAGGCTGGTGGCCGGCGACTCGTCGCCATACTGACCCCACTCCGCACGTTCCAGATCATCACCCAGGATCAGGTGGTAGCCCTCGGCGCCGTTACGGGCCGGGATGAATCCGGCGTAGATGCCGCCCTGACCAGGCCAAACAGCGCCGATCTCAGGGATGGTGATTTGTGCTTGTTCTGCTGCTTGCATGGGTTATTCCTCGTCGGGGATGTTCGTTTGATTTCCCGTCAGGCCCTCTTGCGAAGGCCTGCCAGTGAAATCTGTTGTCTCCACCACGCGCATCGCCCGATTCATATCTCTGGCCAGGTCACACATTTCGTGGACGGTGTTCTTCCCGGCTGGCTTGCGTGGTTTCGCGTACTCACATGAGGGAGTACGGCAGCTATCCAGAGGCTGCATGGGCGGCGGTTTAGCTTCTTCCGACCCAGGTAATGGCCTGGGTACGTCGCGGGGGTCACGTCTGGTTGTTAAAGAGCGGTGCCGCATATGCAAGCCGACTTGCATTTATAAAAGCATGCTTGTACTTCATATGCAAGTGCCCTTGTGTTTATTTCTTCTGGACGAAAAAAAGCCCGCTCAGTGGCGGGCTCGTTTTGCGTGGTGGGTTATTGAGGGCTCAGCTCACGCGTACAGCCAAATCCGGCGATATCCGAATTGGTGCAGTAGAACGTTTTGCCCCGGCAGGTCGCAGTCCAGGTGTAGGCAGTCCACCCCATATCCTGATCTTTGATTAGCGTTTCCGCTTTCGGGCAGCCGATAGAGGCGGATGTCATCGATACCAGATCGGACTGGGTGGCGCATCCAGTCAGCAGCGCAGCCACGGCAAGGGCAAAAAGCTTTTTCATTATAGCTTCCTCGCGTTCCAGGCCAGCAGCACGCGGGCGTGAATGATCATGTCCGTCAATTCGACGCCCTTGATGTCGTAGGGCGGGAAAGTTTCGTTGTCCGAAATCATGCGCAGCATCTTCGGCAGGCGTTGCAGGCGCTTGATGTAAAGGTGTCCCTCAAGGGTGAACACGTAGACCCCATCTACTACGACCTCATTGACACCCTGGTCAACGATCAGTGGGTCTCCGCTGGAGAACGTCGCCCCCATGCTCTCGCCAAACCCGGTGATCACCGACAGGTTGTCGCCGTGGGTATAGGTGATGCCCTGTTCCCGCAGGTATTCGGTGCGCACGGTGATGTTGCGCACGGTCTCGATGTATTCCTTTGGCAGAACCTGGCCGGGGCCCATTGACGCGACAACGTCATATTGAGGGATCAGCAGTTCGTCTTCCTTACGGTGCTGCGTGAAGTCGCCCAGCACTACGTTATCCATGGTACGCCGCCTCGGTGGTTCGCCAACGCCATCCAGCAGCCAATCGACCGTTGTGTCCAGTCCACGGGCCAGCGCCAGCAGGTTGTGGTTTTTGATATTCCCCGTATCACCGGCATACCACTGGCGCACAGCTTCGTAGCTAACGTCGCATGTGGTCGCGATCAGCCGCTTTACGCCACGTACGCCGGTTTCAGGCTTCCGTGCCAATACAAGTTTCGTCATTCGATCAGTGATGTTCATTCGCCAAATCTACAAGTTCGCTTGTCAAGCATGCTTGCTTATTAGATACAAGCATGCTTGAATTTGGCGTAACAGCATTGGAGGTGCCTATGAAACGCCAAACAGCGATTGATTATTACGGCTCCATCCCCAAGCTCGCCCGCGCTCTCAAAATCACTTATGAGGCTGTGCGGCAGTGGGGGGATGAAGTCCCAGAGTTACGTCAGTACCAGCTGGAAAAGCTCACCAATGGAGAACTGAAGCCAGGCAATAAAAGCCAGTCTCAGTCGGCGGCCTGACCATGCCAACGAGCCCATTAAGCCAAGAGCAGACCGTAAGGGCCCGCAAGAACTACGCGGTTCTCATGCAGCAGCTTGCATCGGTCGGCAACGCGCCGGTCGCGCTTGCAGTTGGTTGCGACGAAGCAACGATCAGCCGGATGAAGCCCGAGAAGTTCGAGCAGTTCTGCCAGATCCTGGCGGTTCTCGACTTGAAGGTGGTGCCGAAGGCCATGCAGTGCTTTGACAAGCGGGACATTGAAACCCTTCTGCATCAGGCCAAGCGGTACATGGAACTGATCCAGAACGTTGATCAGTTGCAGGAGGAATAGTCATGGCCGCACTCCCATACATGCAGCTGTACGTCGCCGATTACCTGGCTGACACGATGCACCTGACCACCGAGGAACACGGCGCGTATCTGTTGCTGATCTTCAATTACTGGCAGACCGGAAAGCCAATCCCGGTGTCTCGGCTTGCCCGAATCGCACGCTTGAGTAACGACCGTTGGACGGACGTTGAACGCTCGTTGAACGAGTTCTTCAACGAGCGTGATGGCGAGTGGGTACATGAGCGCATTGAGCGCGATCTTGAATCGTTGCACGCAACGCAGGCTCAGCGTATCGCCGCTGGAAAGGCGTCAGCAGAGGCGCGCAAGAATGCCGCAAAGTCGCAACCTAAAGCCTCCCGCAACGCCCGTTCAACGCCCGTTGAAATTTCGTTGAACGAAAACCCAACGAATAAAGAAGAGAAGAGAAGAGAAGAGAATATACAAGATCAAAAGCCTGTCGCTCCCGCTCCCTCGCCGGCGAAGTCACGCAAGTTCGACCCGCTCACCGTCAAACCCGCCAACGTCACCGAAAAGGCCTGGGCCGACTGGTGCCAGCACCGCCGCGAAATCCACAAGCCCCTGACCGCCAAGAGCTGCGAGCAGCAGGCCAAGGCGCTGGAGGGGCACGTCAACCCGGAACAGGTCATTGCCAACTCGATTGCCGGTGGCTGGAGCGGACTATTCCCTGACAAGGTCACCGACAACGTTCGCCAATTCCAGCCACGCCGCCAAGGCAACGAGCCTGACTTCGACAGCACGGCCTGGGCCAACGGCCTTCTGGTGAACCCATGAAGCCAGTCAGCCAGCTGTTGGCGACCCTCGGCAACCTGCCGCCGGCCGTCCAGTCCGAACCGATTCAGGTCACGCCGCAGACCGCCGAGGTGGTCAACGAGCTTTTCCGCCGACTGCGCGGGATCTTCCCGGCATGGCGCCAGGCCTGGCCATCCACCGAAGCGCTCGACGCCGCCAAGGCCGAGTGGATCAAGGAATTCGCAGACGCCGGTATTCGCTCCCTGGAGCAGATCGAGTTCGGTATCCAGAAGTGCCGCAAGCTCAAGAAGCCCTTCGCACCGAGCGTGGGTGAGTTCATCGCCATGTGCATCCCAGGCCCGGAAGACTTCGGCATGCCCGCACCGGCTGACGCTTGGATCGAGGCGCTGATGGGCGTGTACAGCCACGACGCGGTGAAGCTCGCCGCTGAAGCCACCGGCATTTTCGACCTGCGCAGCGCCAAGCAGGAAGACAAGGGCCTGCGCGCCAGGTTCGACCGCAGCTACGAAATCATTCTGCGCCGCGCCCAGATGGGGCAGCCCCTCGACGGGAAGATCGCCACCGGCATCGGTCACGACGGCCAGAAGTCCGAATTCGAACTCGCCAACGAACTGGCCGACCAGCAAACCCAAGACCGAATCATCCAGCAGGGCATCCCGACTGACGGCAAATCGGCGCGTGCGCTGCTGCTGGCCCAGTTCGGCAAGAAAACCGGGGAGCAACGGACATGACCGACAAGATCAGCGTGAACAGCGCCAGTAAGCTTTCCGAGGCCATCACCGCGCTTACCGCGATGTACCGCGAGAAGAAATTCGTTGTGGTCTCCCTTCGCCCGGGAAAGGACCGCACCCTTGACCAGAACGCCCTGTGGTTCGCCCTGTACCAGCGTATCGCCCAGATGACCCAGATCGGCGACGTGGAAGACGCCCGCAAGTACTGCAAGCTGCACTTCGGCGTGCCGATCATGCGCAATGCCGACGCCGACTTCCGCAACGGTTGGAACCGGATGTTCCTGCACCTGGACTACGAAACCAAAATCGAGCTGATGGGCCCTTGCTCGATCTTCGGTCCGGACGGCTTCCCGGTGACTCGCCTGTTCAACCGTGCCCAGGGCATTGCGTACACGGACCAGATCGTCGCCGAGTTCACCGCCAAGGGCGTGTTCTTCTCCGACCTGTTGGGCGAGGTGGCAGCGTGATCACCAAAAAGCCCCGTCCGAAGAAGTGCAAGAACCCCGCATGCGGCGAGAAGTTCGTGCCCGCCATCAGCTTCCAGAGCTGGTGCAAACCTGACTGTGCCGTGGTCATCGCCCGTGCACGGCAAGAGAAGTCCCGAAAGGCCCTGGCAGAGGTAGGCAGGAAGGAGCTACGAGCGGCCAAGGAGCGCTTAAAGCCAAAGGGCCAGTACATGCGTGAGGCTCAGGCCGCGTTTAACGCCTGGATACGCGCAAGAGACGCCGCCCGTCCGTGCATCAGCTGTGGCCGTCACCATGAAGGCAAGTACGACGCTGGCCATTACCGCACCGTGGGTAGCAATCCCGCTCTGCGCTTCGAACCACTCAACTGCCACAAGCAGTGCGTCCCGTGCAATCAGCACAAGTCCGGCGACATCGTGAACTACCGAATCAACCTCGTGTACCGCATTGGCCAGGCCCAAGTCGATTGGCTGGAAGGTCCGCACGAACCACAGCGCTACACCATCGACGACTTGAAGGCGATCAGGGCCAAGTACAAAGCGATGGTGAAAGAACTGCAGGGGGAGGGTGCGACAACTCACTCTGTCTCGCGCGCGCACGCGTTTGGAGGCTGACCATGCGAACCCAGGCCCACCCCAACCAATTGGATTTGTACCTTCCACCAGCAGAGCCGGTCGTGTCTGCGCGGGAAGGGGTTGTGGTTGCTCGCCTGGTCATTCCTGCGCGGCAGACAGCCAGGTCGCAGCCCAAGACGGAAAAACGCGTCGATTGGTTCAAGGTGATCACCGGCCTGACCAATACGGGTTACTCACTGAACACCGTGTCAGCCGCCGTCGGTGTTGCACGCACAACGCTGATTGGCTGGAAGCAGGGCGCCGAACCTCGATATACCGAGGGGGAGCGCCTTGTGTCGTTTTGGTCCCAGGTCACTGGCCGGGATCGTTCAAAGCTGCCCATGGTCGCCGTCGGTGACTGGTGGGCTTATCACTCCAAGGCTTGAGGGAATACCGATGCTTACCTACGAAATGCAAGGCGCAATTGTCCAGCTCTCCGACGCCGCGAACCGCGCCAGGGATAGTGGTGGCTGCGCACTGGCAGACAAGTTGACCGCCGAGGCCGAGAAGCTGTTGAAGCTTGGCGCCGGCGTAACCTTTGAAGAGTGGATTGCTCCGCGCAATTACAACCTGGAGCGTTACGAGGGCGCCTACGTCAGTAAGATTACGCAGGAATTCCATGAATGCTGGGTGGCTGCTGGCGGGCAGGCGGTGGCGTAATGGGCATCAGCATGAAGAAGTTCAGCCGCATGACGCCGGAGCAGTTGGCCAAGTACCGGAGCAACGTGATGCGCCTGCATCGCGGTCTGTTGCTGGCGCACGTCATCGGCTTGAGCTGTGTGTGTTTGTTCGGCGTGGGCCTGCTGGCCTACCACATGGTGACATCATGAGCGTCCGTTTCATCTGTCGCCGCTGCCACAACGCGTATAGGGCTGGGCAGATGCATGGCTCCATGTGCCCGGCATGCGTTCGCGAAGTATCTGAGGCTGCGCGTCAGGAGAAAGCCAAGACCGCGCTCGCTGATGATCTGGTGCGCGGCGACACACCAAATAGTCGGGATTCCGACACCTGACCCCGACGACTCTTACGGTCATCGCAGCCCAGCCACTCGCGCTGGGCTTTTTTTTGACCCTGGAGGCGACATGAAGCATCCAGTCAGGAGTAACAGCATGGCCAACCCTGCGCCGGAGAGCATCGTTGAGGTAGTCGGCGCATCAGTTGCCAGCAAGGGCATGATCACCGGCGGGGCCGTTGGCTTCGTTGGTTGGTTGTCCCAGGTGAACTGGATAGGCATGACCGGTGTGGCAGTTGCAGTGCTGGGCCTGGTGATCAGCACGTACTTCCAGATCCGCAAGGACCGCCGCGAACACGCCGAAAGCCAAGCCCGGCTCCAGGCCCTTCGCGATCAGTGCAAGGTATGAGCCCACTCAAGCAACGGATCCTCGCCGCGTCACTCGCTGGTGCCACTGGTATGGCTGGTGTGCTGGTCTCCAACTTCGAAGGCCGCAGCCTGGTGGCCTACCTCGACCCGATTGGCATTCCCACCATCTGCGAAGGCGTTACCCGTGGTGTGCGTCTGGGCCAGACCAAGACCCCGGCGCAGTGTGATGCGCTGTTGCAGGCTGAACTGTCCATCGCCATGGCCGGCGTTGACCGCAACGTCACCGCGCCACTCACCGAGACCCGCCGCGCCGCCCTGGCATCGTTCCTCTACAACGTCGGCGAACCACAGTTCAAGGCATCCACCCTGTTGCGCAAGCTCAATGCCGGCGACGCACGCGGCGCCTGTGCCGAGTTGAGCCGCTGGGTCTATGCCAAGGGCAAGAAGCTGTCCGGCCTGGTCAATCGCCGGGCCGCTGAGCGTGAGTTGTGCGAGGTTGGGCTGTGAGCCGCAAGCAGCCCTACACCCAATGCAAGCTGTACGTCGATGGCGCCGACGGCATTCAGGTCGGCGACTACATCACCACGGCCGCCGGCTCTGCGTATCTGGTTCAGACGCTCCGACTGAATCGCAACCGGCCAGAGCGCAAGCACATGGACTGCCTGCGGTGGCCTATGGCCCAGATCCCCGATGACGCGAAGTGCTACCAGATGACCTGGTACGCACGATGAATAACCAACCCCGAGAGGCATCACCCATGACTAAGCACTTCATCGGCACCAAGATCGTCTTGGCACTAGCAATGACCCGTCTCGCCTACAACGACTACCGAGGCTGGGCACTGCCTGCCGACGAGAATGGCGCCGATGACGGCTATCTGGTCGAGTACACCGATGGTGGCGCGCCCAACCATCCTGACCATGCCGGATACGTCAGCTGGTCTCCCAAGGCGCAGTTCGACGCGGGCTATGTGTCGGTTGGTGAAGTCGGTCACCTGCCTCCGCACCAGCAGCGCGTGATTGCCGAGCGCGAGCAGCTGGCCGACCGCATCCAGAAGCTGGAAGCCTTCCTGCACACCGATCTGTACGCCAGCCTTCCCGACGACGAGCGTCAGCTGCTCAAGATGCAGGCTGATGCGATGGTGCTGTACCTGGGCATCATCAACACCCGCACTTCGAAGTTCGCCTGACCATGGGCGCCGTGGCTCGCTATCTCGTCGCAGGCCTTGCCATGGCGCTGGTCCTGGCGCTCTGGCGTCTGGACCACATCAGCACAAGCCTGGACACCGCAACGGAGCGTGTAGGCGTGCTGGAGGCCGCCAACGCATCACGCAAGGCCACCCAGAAGCTGCTGACCCAACTGGACACCGACAACACCAAGGTACTCACCGATGCTCAATCCCAGAACAAAGCCCTGCTTGCTGGTGTTGGCACTGGCGCTCAGCGGCTGTCAGTCCCAGCCCGCTGCCCCGTCGTGCGAACCGGCCCAGGCCCCAGCCGCGTGGATGGTGCAGAAGCGCGAGCCGAACTTGACCCAGCGCCTGCTCAACGAATTGTCGCCGTCGCCACAGACGGAGACGAAGCAATCATTGCCTTGAACAGCCTGATTGATTGGGTCAACACCGCCTGCCTCCCTCGCAAATAGTCGGGAACCCGACAGCCCGCCCCATTGATTCTGGCCTCCTCGTTGATCACCAACCAGCCCGAGGCCAGTCCAATGCCAGCTCCAGAACTCACCGTCCAGACCCCAGGCGATCCGCTCGCCAACACCACCACTACCACCACCAGCACGGATACGGCGACCGACACCACCGCGCCGCCGCTCTACGTCGCCAAGCACAAGGGCGCGGGCAAGTGGATTGCCGTCACCAACGACGAGAAGGCCGAGCAGGTCGGTGACTTCGTTGGCGACAAGGCCACGGTCATTCCCGAGGTCGAGCGCCTGAACGCTGGTGGCGAGCCCCTGGTGCTGGACCCGCAGCGGCTGAACGAGCCGAAGCCCGCCACCACGACCACCACCAGCATCGACGCAACCACGCTCGCTCAGGCGGTCATGACGCCCGAAGGCTGGTTGTGCCCTGAGCCCAAAGCAAAGGACTGACACCATGGGAAGCAAGCCAAAGGCACCAAAGACCGTTGCCACGCCTGATCCTGCTATCGAGGCGCAGAAAGCCGCCGACCTGGCAGCCCAGAAGGCCAACGAAGAAACGGCCACCCGCAAGAAGCGCAAGCAGGAGAGCAGCTTGCTCTCTACTGGCGGCGCGGCGGGTAGCGTCCTTGACCAGGGCAAAAGGACACTCGGCGCATGAATGCAGACCAGATCGCCAAAACGCTGAGCACATTGAAGTCTCTCCGCTCGCCGCATGAGTCGGTCTGGCGCGATTGCTTCGATCACAGCTACCCGATTCGGGGTAGTGGCTTTTGCACTGAGCAGATCACCGCCATCGAAGCGCAGATGCGTAAGGCGCGGATGATCGACGGCACCACCACGGACGCGGCCCGGATTCTGTCGTCTGGGATCATGTCGGGCCTGACCCCGGCCAACTCGCTGTGGTTCGGCATGGACGTTGGCCAGGAAACCGAGGAAGAGCGCCGCTGGCTGGACGACTCGGCCGACATCCTGTGGCAGAACATCCACGCATCCAACTTCGACGCGGCCGCCTTTGAGGGGCTGATTGACGTTGTGTGCGCTGGCTGGTTTGCCCTGTACATCGATCAGGACATGGAGAAGGGCGGCTTCACCTTCGATCTGTGGCCCATCGCGAGCGTGTATGCATCCGCATCCAAGGCCGGGGGCAAGATCGACACCGTGTATCGCGAGTACAAGCTGACGGCTGAACAGGCGGTCAACGAGTTCGGCGAACAGAACGTCAGCGATGCCACCCGCAAGCTGTCCAAGGACAAGCCGCAGGAAATGGTTCGGTTCGTCCACGCCATCTACCCGCGCACCACCCACATGGTCAACGCCAAGCTGGCGAAGAACATGCCCATTGCATCGTGCAAGGTCGAGGTCGAGGCCAAGCACCTGGTGAGCGAGTCGGGCTATCACGAAATGCCTGTTGTCGTGCCGCGCTGGATGATGATCCCGGACAGCGTGTATGCAATTGGCCCGGTGTTCGATGCCTTGCCTGATGCGCGCACCCTGAACGAACTGTGCCGGATGGACCTGGCAGCCGGTGACCTGGCCATCGCCGGCATGTGGATTGCCGAAGACGACGGCGTGCTGAACCCGCGCACCATCAAGGTGGGGCCGCGCAAGATCATCGTGGCCAACTCAGTGGACAGCATGAAGCCGCTACAGAGCGGGTCAAACTTCCAATACGCAGAGACCAAGATCCAGCGCTTGCAGGGCTCTATCCGCAAGATCCTGATGGCCGACCAGCTCCAGGCCCAGGACGGCCCGACGATGACCGCGACCGAGGTGCACGTGCGGGTCAACCTGATCCGTCAGTTGTTGGGCCCTGTGTATGGCCGGCTCCAAACCGAGTACCTGCAACCGATGATCGAACGGTGCTTCGGCATCGCTTACCGCGCCGGCGTGCTGGGCGTTGCACCTGAGTCGCTTGCCGGTCGCAACTTCACCGTGCGCTACCTGTCGCCGCTGGCCAGGTCGCAGAAGCTGGAGGAAGTGACGGCAATCGACACGTTCATCCAGGGCGCGCTGGTCATCGCTGCAACCGATCCGACGGTTATGGACAACATCGACATGGATGCGGCCCAGCGATTCAAGGGAGAGGCGCTTGGCGTGCCTGGCTCAGTCATCCGCAGCTCAGCCGACAGGGACAAGATCCGCGCAGACCGTGCCCAGGCCCAGCAGGCGGCCATGGAGCAGGAGCAGCAGCAAGCAATGATGCAGCAGGCCGGTGAAGCCGCATTGAAACAAGGAGCTGCAGCATGACCCCCGAGCAGATCGACGCGATGTTCAAGCGCGTATTCGAGGACCACCACGAAGGCCGCATCGTGCTGGAGCTGCTGATTCAGCGCTTCGCCAAGAACGCCTGCACCGTCGGCGGCATCGACGCAATTCTCACCACGTACAAGCAGGCCGGGGCCCGTGAAGTCCTCGACCACGTTGTAAACCGCATCAACCGCGCCAACGGCGTCCAAGCCGATCCCAACGAGCAAGAGGAATAACGATGAACATGTTTATCCATGGCCGCCTGGGCCACTTCTACATGGCCGAAACTGGCGAGGGTGGCGACCCGTCCACCCCGGCAGCGCCTGCGCAAGCCCCAGCGCCTACTGGCTCCGTTCTGGATAGCGGCGCCAACACCACCGACTTCATCCCCGAGAAGTACCGCGTGGTCAAGGAAGACGGCTCGCTGGACCTCGACCAATCCAGCCGCAAGCTGGCCGAGTCCTACAAGCACCTTGAGACCCGCCTGGGTTCTGGCGACGTGCCGCCCAAGACCGCCGAGGAATACGCGGTCAAGCTGGAAGGCGTCGAGGGCTTCAACTGGGATGAATTCAAGGCCGACCCTGACACGCAGTCGTTTTTGAAGGGCGCGCACGCCAAGGGCCTGACCAATGACCAGGTCCAGTACGTGATCGGCGAGTACATGAAGGCGGCGCCCGGCCTGATCGAGGGCGCCGGTCAACTGAGTGTTCAGGACTGCACTGCTGCGCTCAAGACTGTTTGGGCTGACGACCAGTCCATGACTACCAACATTCAGTCTTCGTTTCGAGCAGCCAACGCGTTCGCCAGTGAGCCGGGCAAGCCGGGCAACTACGCGGCACTGAATGCGAAGTTCGGCACAGACCCGGACTTCATCGCCTTCACCGCCAACATCGGCAAGGAACTCAAGGAAGACAGCGCCATCAATGGCGGCGCCCAGGTCAGCGAGGCGGATTTTGCTGTGAAGACATCCGAGCTGCGTAGCCAGTTGCAGGCGTTGCCCGTACACGATCCGAAGCGTAAAGGCATCCAGGCGCAACTGGACGGCATGTACAACCAGAAGTTCGGCAAGCCTCAACCCCGCCTGTAATCCATGCATCAAATAGTCGGGAAACCGACACCCCCCATGCACAAACATCGCAGGCATCCCAGCAATGGGCCGGCCTGCGATGGCACGCAGACACCCGGAAAGCCCCGAGGCGCAGCAAAGCCGATGCACGCCAGGTAATACCGGCCCGCGATGCGGACACCCGGCAGGCAATCCCTTATCTGCATTGGAGTGCACCGCATGTCCCAGCAAATCACCGAAGCCTTTGTTCAGCAGTTCGCTGACAACTTCATGCATGTCGCTCAACAGGCCACCTCCCGCCTGGAATCGACTGTAACCCTCGAACCAAACATCGTCGGCATGTCCAAATCGGTTAACCGCCTTGGTCAGCGCACCGCGACCCGTCGCACCCAGCGCCATGGCGACACCCCAATCAACGACCAACCGCACAGCACCCGGTACGTGGACCTCTACGACTGGGAAGACGGCGACATGGTCGATGACCAAGACAAGATCCGTATGTTGGTTGACCCGACTTCGGACTACGTCAAGGCAATGGTGTCCTCGCTGAACCGCGCCAAGGATGACGTGATCATCAGCTCGCTAGGTGGCAGTTCCCGTGCGACCACTGGCGGCATCATCCTGCCGGCCTCCCAGAAAATTGCCGTCGGCGGTACCGGCCTGACCAAGACAAAAATCATTCAGGCGAAAAAAATGTTCCGCCTGAACGAGGCTGACGAGGAAGGCGGCGAAGAGCTGTTCATGGTTTATCACGCCCAGGCGCTGAACGACATTCTGGCAGACACCACCCTTACATCCGCTGACTTCCTGGCGGCCCAGATGCTCCAGAGCGGAACGCTCAAGGGCAAGTGGATGGGCTTCACCTGGGTTCCGTCTGAGCGCCTGCCGAAATCCGGCGCCACTCGCTTCTGCTACGCATACGCCAAGTCCGGCGTGGTGCTGGGTACCGGCGCGGACATCCAGCGCAACGTTGGCCCAGATCCAGGCAAGGGCTTCAACGTGCGTATCTACGCGAAAATGTCCATCGGCTCTGTGCGGGTGGAAGAAGAGAAGGTAGTGGAAATCGCGGCCAACGATCCGTAAGGGTCGCTGGTTTCGCCTTCTTCCCCCATTGATTCAGGAGCTTTCAACATGGCAACAGTTCTCGCAAGTCTTGCGGCGGCCCGAGTGGCCTTCCCGCAAACCCTGGTTAAACCGAATCTGCAAGGCGCAGACATTCAGGTTTTTGTCAGCACCTACACCGTGCCTACTGGTGGGCTGGCTATCGCCGATGTGATTTCGTGGGGTTACCTGCCACTCGGTGCGCGCCTGATGCCTGGTAGCGCCATCTTCTGCGCTGCTGGCACCGCATCTTCGACAATCAACCTGGGCGACCCTGTCGCGCCGGCCCGCTACATGGCAGCCGCATCCGTTGCCACTGCCGCCAAGCTGCCAGCCGAAGCCCAGTTCACCAACGGCGCATTGGCCGAAGTGACCGTGGTCAAGCCTGGCGATGCAACCGATACCAGTGAGTTGCGCTCTGTTGTTGCCGGTGCCGGGTTGCCAGCCGGTCAGGTCATCACCTTGGTTGCTCTGTACGCCGGTCAAAACTGATTTCACAGGCCGCCAAGGATGGCAAATCATTTACCGGGGCCGCGCGCCCCGGTCTTTTTATCTGGAGGTTGGCAATGGCCACTGGCGTTTCAATCTGCTCTAACGCGCTGCTGATGCTGGGTTCGCAGACCATCAACGACTTTGCCGACCAAACAAATCTGGATCGGGCCAAGCTGTGTTCAAACCTTTACCCCACCGTGCGGGACGACCTCCTGCGCTCGCACCCATGGAACTGCTGCATCAAGCGGGTTGTGTTGGCCCCTGATGCTGAGGCTCCTGCCTTCGGTTATTCACACGCATTTGAGCTGCCGGCCGACTTCTCCCGCGTGCTGGAGGTTGGCACTAGCGGCCAACAGATCGATTACCTGGTCGAGGGCCGAACCATCCAGGCCAGCACAACGGTGCTGGAGCTGCGCTACGTGTTTCGCAACGAGGTAGAAAGTACCTGGGATGCTCACTTGGTTGCGCTCGCCACGCAGGCAATGTGTGCGGCGCTTGCATACCCAGTCACTCAGTCGAGCGCAAAGCAGGCCGGTGAAGAGCAAAAGCTTGAGCTGATGCTGCGTCGTGCAAGGTCCGTAGATGGCCAGGAAGATCCGCCGCAAACGATGGGCGACGAGCGTCTTTATGCCGCGCGCTTCGGGAGTTACTGGTAATGGCTCGCCTCACTCTGAATCAAACCAACTTCACCGCCGGTGAGGTTTCCCCGCGCATGCTGGGGCGCGTCGATATTGCTCGGTATCAGAACGGCGCCGAGATCATCCAAAACGCCTGGCCAGTGATCCACGGCGGCGCGGTTCGCCGGAATGGCACGCTGATGTGTTCGCCCACCAAGTACCCAGATAAAAACTGCCGTCTGGTGCCGTACGTGTTCAACGCGGCCCAGGCGTACATGGTTGAGATGGGTGACCTGTATGTGCGCATCCACTTCGCCGACGGCACCTACAGCGGGATCGAGCTTCCCAGCCCGTACGCGCACACGATCCTGGACCGCCTGGACTATGTGCAGGGCGCGGACACCATGTTCATCTTTTGCAACACGGTGCCCGTCTACCGCCTGCGACGCATCACCAATACCGAGTGGAGCCTGGCCCCGGCCCCGTTCGTAACCAAGCCGTTCGACGAGAAGGGCATCGACTTCCTGACCGCGATCACCATCGACAACCCGGCAGCCGGCACTGGTCGTACTGTGACGGCGTCTGAAGCTGCATTCCTTGCTGCTGACGTTGGGCGCGAAATCTGGTCGGGCGGCGGCGTGGCGAAGGTCACGGCGGTAACCAGTGCCACGGTGGCCACGGTTGAAGTGACCAATGCTTTCAGCGCAACCACGCGCCCGACCTGGTCCTTGAAGGGCTCGCCGCAGACCACCAACACACTGAGCGCCGCCACTCCCGTGGGTGCATCCGTCAGCATGACGCTTGGGGCTGCTGGCTGGCGCGCCAACGACATTGGCAAGTTCGTCAAGATCAACGGCGGGCTGCTGGAGATCATCACCTACACCAGCGCTACAGTGGCATCAGGCGTCATCCGTTCAGCGCCGACATCGGCCGTCGCGTCACCGGCAAACGCTTGGTCACTTGAGGCGTCGGTATGGAACGACATTGACGGCTATCCAGGGGCTGGCACGCTGTATGAGCAGCGTCTTGCCCTCGGCGGATCGCCAAACTTCCCGCAGACCATATGGGAATCGCGCACCGGTGAGTACCTGAACTTCGAACTGGGCACCAAGGACGACGACGCAATCTCCTACAACCTGTCGTCGGACCAGATCAACCCAATCCTGCACATCGGCCAGATCAACGCCCTGATCCCGCTGACCTACGGCGGCGAGTTCACGGTGAGCGGCGGCGTAGAGAAGGCCATCACGCCGACCAACATCCGCGCCAAGAACCCATCGGTTTACGGCTGCAACAAGGTCCGTCCGGTACGGATCGGCAACGAGCTGTACTTTGTTCAGCGCGCCGGCCGCAAGTTGCGCGCCATGGCCTACAAGTACGATTCCGACACCTTCGGATCGCCCGATATGTCCGTGCTGTCCGAGCATGCAACCAAGTCCGGCATCATCGACATGGCCTACCAGCAAGAGCCCGAATCCATCCTGTATTTGGTCAGGGCTGACGGCATGCTGGCCACCATGACCGTGGACCGGGACCAGGACGTTATCGGCTGGGCCAGGCAGATCACCGATGGCGCTTTCGAATCAGCCGCGTCAATCCCCACAGAGAACGGTGATCAGGTGTGGGTAGTGGTTCGGCGCAATATCAATGGGCAGAACGTTCGCTACATCGAACGGTTTGTTGCAGATGTACAAGTCGACTCCGGCGTGAATGCCACCAGCGTCTCCGGTGCGTCCACCTGGGGCGGCCTGGCGCATCTTGAAGGGAAGATGGTCGACATCGTTGCCGACGGCGTTGTGATGCAGCAGCAGCTCGTTACCGGCGGCCAGGTAACCATCCCAAGAAACGCCTTCGCCACGTCAATCGGTCTGCACTTCAAGACCTTGATCAAGACCTTGACGCCAGAGGTCGCGGGAAGCACTGGCAGCGCCCAGGGCAACAGCATGCGTATCGGCGAAATATCGCTGCGATTCCTCGAAACCATCGGCTGCAAAATCAATGGGCAGACCATTGCGTTCCGCGATCTTGGCGCCCAGATCCTCGACAAACCCCCTGTGCTGTTCACCGGCGTGCACCGCCTGGAAAACCTCGGCTGGGAGCGTGGCCAGGCATCGCTGGTTATCGAGCAAGACCAGCCTTTGCCGTTCCACCTGCTGAACGTCATCAAAAAAATAACCATCAATGATTGAGGTGTACCCATGATCCGGCCCGCCAAGCACTCCGACGTACCCCGGCTGATCGAGCTGGGCACGCTGCTGCACGCCACCACCAGTTATTCCACCATGAGTTTCTGCCCGGACAAGTCGGCTGCCTTCCTGCATGAGCTGATAAACGGTCAGCAGGGTGTCGCATTCGTTGCTGAAATTCGAGGCGAGGTGGTGGGGGGGCTGGTCGCCGGAGTGATTGATCAGTGGTTCAGCAACGACCTGATCGCTTACGACTACACGCTTTTCATAGATCCATCCAAGCGCCATGGGATCACTGCAATCCGGCTGATTCAGGCGTTCAAGGAGTGGGCAAAAATCAAAGGCGCGAAGCAGATTTACATGGGGATCGGAACCGGAGTCAGCGTTGAGGGAACCACCGAGCTTTACCAGTCACAGGGCTTTCGCAACATCGGCCCGCTTTTGATGATGGAGATTTGATATGGCTGTAGGAGCAGTAGGTGCCGCGGCTTACGCGGCAATGGCGGCGGCGACCGTGTATTCGGTTTACACCACCCAGCAGTCGGGCAAGCAGGCCCAGCTCAATGCCAATGCCCAGTCGGATCAGGCGCAAAGCGATGCAGATGCAGCGGCCAGCGCCGCCGTGGTGCAGGCCGACCGTATCCGTCGCCTGGCGCGCAATCAGGCCAGCGAGGCCAATGCCGCGTTGGCGGCCTCGGGCGTGGAGACTGGCGCCGGCACCGCCATCAACATCAACGAGGAAATCATCGGCAACGCCGAAGAGGATGCGGCGCTTACCATCTTCAACGGACAAAACCAGAAGGCCCGTGGCTATGTCGACTCCAGCAACTATTCGCTGGCTGGTACCCAGGCGCGCGGCGCTGCAAACGCGCAGTCCATCGGCACCGTGCTGTCTGCCGGTGCCCAAGCGGGCATGGCCTGGAAGGCATCGGCGGCAGGCAATAACGCGACCGTTCCAAAAGTTGGGGGGGCAGGCTGATGGCACAGATTCCGCTGGGTAACTTCGCGCAGGCCCGTGCTGTGCCTGAGGCACCGCAAAACCGCGTCATCACCGTAGACAACCGTGGTGAGGCCCAGGCCGCGCAGCAGGCGGCAAGCACCGTACAAAACGCCGCGCTTGGCGTTCTTGACAATATAAACAAGGAAAATCAAGCGCTTGCAAGGGTTAAGGCTGACAACGCGCTAATCGATCGAGAGTCGCAAATCACCACTATCGCTACTGACCTTGATGAGCAGATGCGCACCGGCAAGCTGAGCTATGAGAAAGCCCCGGAAGCTTATGCGTCGGCAGTATCGAAGCTTGATCCGCTGGAAACGCCAGGTCTTGACGATGCTCAGAAGGGAGAAATGGGAAATGTCCTTAAGCGCATGCAGGTGCGTGGATTGGGCAAAGTGCAAGAAGCAGTAAGCAAAGGCAGAATCCTGGCAGCTCAAAGCGATCTGACCTCCCGCATGGATATGCTGGGCAAGGATGCTGCCATGCCCGGTGCAAACGTCGAGCAGATCAACGCCCGCATGGATGCCGAGGACATCGACGTTGCCGGGCGCCTGGCGTTCGGCGAGGCCTGGGCCAGCAAGAAGCAGGAATTCAAGGACGGCAACTGGACTACGCATGCCACCCAGCGGGTGATTGAGGCGCGGGAAAGCGTGGGGAGCCTGCAAAAGCTTGAGCATGACCTCACCGCCGAGGATGGTTTCTACGCCCATAAGCTTGACCCAGAGAAGCGCAACCAGCTGCTCAACACCGTCAGCGGCCGAATTTTTCAGGTGAAGGAACACCAGCAGCGCCAGGCAGAAATGCGGGAAATGAAGGCTGAGCGCGTCTTGACCCAAATGGATCGCCAGGCCGCCACGGGCGTTCCGCCAACGCCGGCTGATCAGCAGCGGTGGAAGTCCGCACTGTCCGGCACGTCGGCCGCTGGCGAGTTCGATACACGCATGAATGAAATGACGCAGGTACAGAGCCTGCTACGCCAGCCTCCAGCGGTCGCCCAGCAGTTCATTGACCAGCAGCGCCAGCAGATGCAGTCCAAGGGCGCCAGCGTGGCAGAGCAAGCCAACCTGAACCGCTTGCAGGCTGCCGTGGACAGCAACACGAAGATGATGCGAGAGAACCCGCTCAGCTTCAACGCAATGCGAACCGGCGCCGATGTGGCACCACTGGACGTTTCGGGCATTACCACGCCGGAAGGTCAGCAGAAGTTGGGCGAGCAGATCGCCGACCGATTCGACGTGGTGAACTCTGTGCGCAAGGCTTACGGCCCAGAGGTTGCCCGCAACCCGTGGAAGCCGGAAGAGCAGACGATGCTGTCATCGCTGATCAAGCAGGCCGACGACGGGACAAAGCTGCAGCTATTCGGCGCTATCGCCGCATCATCCCCGTCGGGCGCTGACTTTTCCGCCGCCATTAAGCCGTTGGTGGCTGACGACCCTATCGCCACGCTTGCCGGTATGGCCCAGTTCCGTGGGCTCAAGGGCGCCGACGGAACCGACGTTCCCCGCACGCTGCTGTCGGGGGCCAAGGTGCTGGCCGACAAGTCGGTGCCACTGCCGAAGGACAAGTTCTTCCGCGAGGCTTTCGATGAGCATGCCGGCGCATCGCTTGTACCGGGCACCCCGCAGCGCGAACAGGCCTATCTGGCATTCAAATCGCTGTATGCAGGCACTGCGGCGGCGAAGGGTTTGAAGTATGACGAGGGCGACGACCTCGATAGCAAGACATCCCAAGCCGCGTTCGACATGGCAACCGGGGGTGTTGCTGAGCGAGCAGGGGCCAGGGTGATCAAGCCTTACGGCATGGCCGATGATGCCTTCAATAAGTCCGTTGACATGCAGATCGAGGGCATGGCCAAGACCAGCAAAATCCCGGTGAGTCAGCTGGAGGACATGCCATTGTCGCCAGTTCCGGGCAAGGAAGGCTCCTATTACCTTTTGAACGCCGGCCGGGTGCAGATCGATCCGGACACCAAACAACCAATCATGGTGATCGTAAAATGAGCTGGTTAGACGGGATGATCGAGGACAGCGAGGCGCGTAGCCAGGATCAGCGCCTTGACCGCACGGCCGATAAGCTCGCCCCCGGTGTATTCACTGGGGCGCTCGGCACCATCGGGCCCAACCTTCTGCGCGGCGCCATCGAGGGCGGGCGCACCATCCAATCAACCGCGCTGCAACTGGGTAGCCTGGCGGTTGAATCCGACCTGGCTATCGGTTCGTCTTACGCCCCTGATGATGGTCAACTCGCTGATCAGCAGCAGTTCCGGAAAACCCAGGCCAGCGACATCGGCGAGGCTACGGCCAAGTCGGTCATGAGCTTGCGCCCCGACCCAACAGAAGTTGGTGTTGTCGGCCAGATCCTTGGGGAAGCAGCTGCAGTTCTGCCGCGCACCATTGCCGGTGCCGTGGTTGCCGGTCCTGCTGGTGCTGCCCTTGCTGCTGGTGCACCTGCTGGCTTTTCCAGCAAGCAAGTGGGCATGGCCGAAGGCCTGGACGAATCCACCGCGACCAAAAAAGGTTTGATCGATGCCGCAACCACGGGCATTGGCGTTGTGCTGCCCGCTGCGAAGTTCGTTAAACCCGTGCTGGGTGATGCCGCAATCGCTGTGGGAGCGAACGTTGGGTTGGGCATGGCTGGGCGTGGCGCCACCGCTGCGCTGCTGGAGAGCAACGGCTATCACACCCAGGCAGCCCAGTACAAAGTCATGGACGGCACGGCCCTGGCAACTGACGCCATCATGGGGCTGGCGTTCTTCGGCATTGGCCGGACCAACTTCCGCCGGCCTACTACTGCCCAGGTCGATGCAGCGCTGACCGAACGCACCAACCAGCATGCCGACATCGACACCGCGCCTGGCGCTCCGGTTGCTCCTAAGTCGGCCATGGCCCATCAGGATGCGATCCGATCAGTCATCGACCAGTTGCAGCGCGGCGAGCCGGTGGTACTGCCCGATAACATCCACAGCGCTCAGTTCCTGCGTGAAGGTGATTCCGCTCCCACAATGAAACCCACACCTGACGCTGCCCTGGCAACCGCGCGCCAGGACTTGGAGCCGAAACTGCGCATTGAACTGGAGCAGGAAGCCGCCGGCATCTTGCCCAACGTCAAGGACGTAAAGGTCGAGCTATCCACCGTGGCGCAAAGCCTTGCCGCCCTTGATGCCTCGTTCAAGGCCCGAGCCAAAGAGTTCCAGCAGCAGGGCCAGGGGCGCAAGCAGGCCGAGCAGTCAGCACGCCAAGCTATCGACGCGGAGCGCCTGGAGCTGGCCGACCGCCAAGCCTCGCTTAATGAGGCCCTGGGCGGCAACCGCAGCGCCGAGCAAGCCCGTGCAGACCTGAACGCCATGGATCGCGGAGAGGTTCCTCAACGGTTTCAAGACCGATTGAGCCAGCGCGCCGACGCCATCGTGAAGGGTTTCGACAAGAACCCGCTATCCGCCGGTGTTGCCGAGGCTAATACTAAGCTGACCATGGCGCAGATCGCCCGCCAGGAAATCACGCGCATCCTCGACGACATCGAGCGCGCCGACCCAACGTTGCAGCCCAAGCCTCTTGATATTCCGGCTCCCAAAGCAGCGCCAAAGCCGGAAGGCGCAGCGCCCAAGGCAGATTCCGCACCTGGCGGGAAACCAACTATGGCAAAAACTGCCACGGTTGAAAGTGACGCCACCAAGCCAGCCGGCGAGTCTGGCACTGCTGACCCGGTCGTGCAGGTCGCTGACGAAATCCTGGCCCGCGTCGAGGATATGCGCATTGGCACGGGCGCCATGGACGCCGACGGCAACCCCATCACCGTGTCAGCCCGTGAACTGCTCGCCAGCGCAGACGCAGACATCGCCCAGGCCACCCAGGACGCCAAAGGCTTTGCCGCCGCCGCCGCCTGCTTCTTGCAACGAGGGCTTTAAATAGTCGGGAAACCGTCTATCCCGCAACCATAGGCTTGCTCCCATTCCAACAGGAGCAAGCCCATGCGCCCCGAATGCATCAAGGCCGTAACCCAGGCAATTGGCCGTCCCCTCAACCAGCAGGAAATCCAGGGCATCGAGAACCGCGTGCGCCGAAACATGAAGCAACTGGCGCAGACCGATACCACCTGGCAATCCAAAACTGCCGCTGACCGGCTCAACGAGGCCGCCGCCAAATCCGCCAAGGATCTGGTGGAAGAGGCGAACCTCAAGAAAAAGCGTGTGGCTCTGACCATCCTGGCCCACGACCGTATCGACAGCTATATGAAGCGCTTCCCGGATCAGCCCCTTGAGGGCCTCGACCGTATGTTGGCGTTTTCCGCCGACGGCAAGAGCGGGATTCTGTCGATTGAATCCTCCACGCGCGCCATCCGCGACGACTCGCTAAGCCGCATGCTGGACGTGATCGACCAGACCAAAGGCAAGTTCCTTGGCCTGTTCCAGAATGAAGCCGGCAACCTGGCACTGGTGCGCGAGCTGCACGGCGAGGACTCCGGTGATGCAGTGGCCAAGACCGCCGCGAAGCAGTTCAAGGACACCGCCGAGCAGCTGCGTCAGCGTTTCAACCGCGCCGGCGGTGATATTGGATTGCTGGACGACTGGTCCATGCCACGTGATCACTCCCAGGTGAAGGTGGCCAAGGACCAGGACAAGTGGGTTTCCGACCATGTGAAGTGGGCGAACCGTGGCAAGTACCTCAAGGAAGACGGGACGCCGATGAATGACGCCGAGCTGGCCGACTTCCTCGGGCATGCCTGGACCACGCTGGCCACGGGCGGCGCCAACAAGATGCAGCCCGGGCAGGCGGCTGGTAACGGCATGCGCGCCAACCGTGGGAGCGAGTCGCGGCAGATTCATTACAAGGACGCCGAAAGCTTCATCGCCGCCCAGAAGGCATATGGGGACCATAACCTGCTGGAACTGCTTATCGGGCACATCGACCGGGCATCGCGGGATATTGCTCTGGTGGAAACCCTGGGCCCCAACCCATCCAACCAAATGCGTTACTTCTTGGATTCCGGGCAGAAGGCCATGGACACCGCCAAGCCAAACGACCTGGCTAAGACCGCCAAGCAACGCAAAAAGATCGAACACCTCTACGAGGAAGTGGCCGCCACCCGCGAGCCGCCGGTATCTGCCGCCCTGGCGAATGGCTTCGACACCTACCGGGCGCTCAACGTAGCCAGCCGCCTGGGCTCTGCCGTGCTGACGTCGGTCACCGACCAAGGAACCCTGGGCCTCACCGCGTCCATGAACGGAATGCCGGTGATGAAGGTGTTCGCCAATGAAATCCGAATGCTCAATCCAGCAAGCGCCGGTGACCGCCGTCTTGCGCAGCGCGCCGGCCTCGGCCTGAATCAGCTGATCGGCAGCCTGAACCGCTTCGGCGCTGACGGCCTTGGCACCAATGAGCAGGTCGCCGGGCGAATCGCCAAGTTCTCGCAGACCGCAGCCAGCAAGGTTATGCAGGCGTCCGGCCTCAATGCATTGACCGCCGGCAGCCAACGGGCGTTTGGTGCGACCATGCTGGACACCATTGGCGATATGACCCGCCGGCATGATTCGCTTGCCGCCATGGACCCAGCAGACGCCAAGCGCTTGGCGGGCCAGGGAGTTACCGATACGGATTGGTCTGTCTGGCGCTTGGCTCAGCCCGAGGACTGGCGCGGCGTGGGCGACACCGTGCTGACTGCGAACAGCATCTACCGCATCCCAGACGCCGACCTGGCGCAGATGGCGCAACAGCTGAAGACAACCCCGCAGCGCCTCAAGGATCAGGCCGCCACCAAGCTGCTGGGCGCCGTGCTGGATGAAACCAACATGGCAATCATTGAGCCCGGCGCCCGCGAGAAAGCCATGATGCACGGCGGCGTAGAGCGCGGGACCATGAAAGGCGAGCTGGTCCGCTCGTTCTGGCAGTTCAAGAGCTTTTCCATTGGCATGATCATGCGCCACGGTGCGCGCGGCATGGCCCAGGAAGGATGGGGTAAGGCTGGGTATCTGGCTGCATTGGTCGCGTCCACCACCGTGCTGGGTGGGATGGCCATCCAGTTGAGCGAGATTGCTGCCGGCCGCGATCCGAAGGACATCACCGACGACAAGAAGTGGGGTGTCCCCGGCCTGCGCTTCGGCATGGCGGCATTCCTCAAGGGTGGCGCCATGGGGCTATACGGCGACTTCCTGTTCTCCGACACGTCGCAGGGTGGTAGCTCCCCGCTTGCAGCCCTGGGCGGCCCCATTGCCGGGGATCTGGAATCCATCTTCAAGTTGAAGGACAACGCAGCAGACGGCGAGGTCAACCAAACCGGAGGCAAGCTGGTGCGCCTGGCCAAGAGCCATTTGCCTGGGGCCAACCTTTGGTACACCAAGGCCGCTACCGATCACCTGATCTTCAACCAATTGCAGGATTACTTCTCGCCTGGCTACCTGCGGCGGATGAAACAACGCGCCCGCAAGGAATTCAAGCAATCGTACTGGTGGGAGCCGGGCGACTCGACACCAGATCGCGGCCCGAACCTTGGCGCTGCAGTAGGAGCGAAGTGATGCGACCAGACCAGATTGAACGATTGAAGTCCCTTTCCGAAGGCCTGGCCGATGTGGTGCTGGATGAGGCGAACCCGGAAAACTGGCCCGGCACCGGCAAGATGTTGGACCAATTGACCCGTGATGAGCGAGGTGATCGGCACTGGTGCAAGAAGAACGCCGCCGCCACCATGACGCTGCTGGTCAAGGTGATCAGCATCACCGGGCACATCCAGGGCGGAACGCTGCCGAAGGACAGCACCGAGGATGACTTGGACAAGGTGCAGGCCCAGGCTGAACGTGAAGCCGTGGCGCTACTGGAGCGCGCACAGGCGGGCGTGCATGTCCATTAAGCACATCTCGTTCCTGGCGTTCTTCCTTATATGGGCAAAGCGCATGAAGTGGGAGGTGCCGGACATCCATATCCGGGCCTGCCACTGGCTGGAGCACCGCGGCGATCACGCGGTACTTCGCTGTTTCCGAGGGTTCGGCAAGTCCACCATCTTGGCGCTGTACAACGCCTGGCGGTTCTACCTGAACCCCACGTACCGAATCCTACACCAGGGTGACACCGACCCAACGGCCTATAAGACCAGCCGGGATACCAAGGCGATCCTGATGCGGCACCCGCTGACGATGGATGCCCACCGCAAGATGAAGGGCGACACCGCGTTCTGGTGGGTGCCCGGCGCCGTGGATGAGCGGAACCCGTCCATGCAGGCATCCGGCATCATGTCGAACATCACCAGTTCGCGGGCCGACGAGTGCCAGAACGATGACGTGGAGGTGCCCAAGAACATCGCCACGCCTGAGGCTCGGGAAAAACTGCGCTACCGCCTGGGCGAGCAGATCCACATCATGGTGCCCGGCGCACGCCTGCTGTTCGTTGGCACGCCGCACACCCACGACAGCCTGTACGACGAGCAGGAAGCCCTGGGCGCCGACTGCCTGACCATCCGCATGTTCGCCCGCGAGCATCGAATCGAGGATGCCAGGCTCATTGCCTACGACGTGCCGTTCATTCCTGAATTCGTTTTCTCCGGGATCGGTAAGCATGCCCGCGCCCTGGTGCTTGGCAAGGATTACCAGCTCACCAAGACCGGCATCGCCTTCTTCTCACCGCCGGGCACGCTCATTGATTGCTACGCCGGCATAGCCTGGGTGGATCGGTTCGACCTGCTGGAACTGGAGAAGCGCCGCAAGAAAACCCGCACCATCAACGAATGGGACTCGCAGTATCAGCTCCACTCGAAGCCCGTCACGGAGGTTCGCTTGGACCCTGAACGCATCATTCCCTACGACGCGCAGCCAGTAATGCGCTACGCCAACAACGCGGCCGCCATGTACCTGGGGTCAGCACAGATCGTCGGTGCCGTGGCGTATTGGGACTGCTCCCTGGGCAAGATCAAGTCGGATGCCTCGGCCTTCTCGCTGATGCTCACCGACGCGCGCGGCCAGCTCTATTGGCACCTGGCCGTGGGCTTAACCGGGGAAATCGCGGAGTACGGCGCTAGAGACCAGATCATCGGGGGGCAGGTGCACCAGATCCGAGAACTGGTGATCAAGCATCAAATCCCCCGAGTGATCATCGAAACCAACGGCCCGGGCGGGTTCGCCGCCACCATCCTCCGGCAGGCGCTCAAGGGCACCGGCTGCGGGGTAGGGGAAGAACACTCCACCACCAACAAGCAGAAACGCATCCTTGATGCCTTCGAATCGCCGCTGTCCGCTCGCTTCCTGTGGGCGCACGTCGACGTGTTGAACACCATCTGGGACCAGATGCGCGACTTCAACCCGGCACTGACCAACCAGGAAGATGACTACATCGACTCCGGCGCCGGCGGCATCGCCCAAACCCCCGTACGCATTGGCCGGATAGTCGGGAAACCGACAGAGACCCGGCGAGACGATTGGCGTCCAGATGCGGGCGTGCATGAGGTTCAAGTGGACTACTAGCCCGCGACCACCCGAGGGCGCAGAGCATGGCAGTTCAACCAGGACCAACCGAAAAACGTTATGCGGCAAATGGCGTGACGACGATTTACGCAGTGCCATTCCTCGTTATTGAGCCCGGCGACCTTCAAGTATTGCTAAACGGCGTGCTGCTATCGTCCGGTTATACGCATACAGGAGTAGGTAGCCCAACCAGCACCATCACATTTGCAGTCGCTCCAACTGGCGACCTCCTGCTGCAGTTGAGCGTCCCATTCCAGCGCCTCGTCGACTACCAGGAAAACGGTGATTTTCTTTCGTCCACGGTGAACCGAGACTTCGACCGGGTCTGGCAGGCGCTAAAGCAATTGCTGCGGATCACAAGTCGTTCGCCCGTGCTGGGCGTGAACGATATTGATGGCCAGGGCCAGTATCAGGCCAAGGGCAATCGGCTATCCAATCTTGCAGATCCCATCCTCGCCCAGGATGCCACCACTAAAATTTGGGTTGATCGTTTCGTGTCTGGTTTGCTTGGTGCGATCACTGGGCCAATCAACAACGCGCTGAACATCTTCTACCGTGCGCCCAACGGCACGTCGCGAGTGGTCCAGGATATTGCAGTGGCTGACGGTACGACATTGGTAGGTCGTGGCGCTGGCACCCTGGAAGACTTCCTGATTACCTTGGCACTGAAGGCTGAACTGGAGTCAACGTTTGAAGTCGGCCGCGCAGATGCGCCACTTGATCGGGTGCTTGATGCCACTGATTACAACTCGCTGAACTTCTGTGCAGCCGCCGCCGGGAAAATCCGCAGCATTCCGCTGGAGGCAACGGTAGCGTGGAAGGCCAATACAGAGGTTGGCTTCTTCAACGACAGCGACACCGCCTTGCGTATTTCTCCGGTGGCCGGGGTATCGATCGTTACGCCAGTCGGGAAAGTTGCCAAGGTCACCCCTCGCGGTCGGGCAAACATTCGCCGCATTACTGCCAATCGGTGGCATATCACGGGCGATCTGGACAACGGAAAGCAATACGGCGCGAACTTCGCGTTCGGCGATTCCATTACTTTCGGTGTTGGTTCGACGCCTGTAGGTGGGGTCTACGTAAACGGTTACGTGCGGACTCTGGCAACTTACCAAGGTCGGATCGTAACTATCAGCGCGGTCGCCGCATCCATGATGTATGACCAGGCTCTGGTGATGTTCGCGTTCACCATCGACTCAACTTTCACAACCTCGCTGATGATTGGCACCAACGACTGCCGCGTTTATCTGGATGATGCTTACCGTAAGGATTGCTTCGCGACGGCTCACTTGGCATGTCTGTCTTGGCTGGCGGTGCCTGACGCATACAAGGTTTTCCCGAACAATGCGGCGTGCACCTACACCAGCTCCTGGGGCAATTCGTCCTACGGGAAGATCTTCACAAAGTTCACCACCACCGTCGGCGCGACTGTAACCGTTCCCTTTAGCGGTCCGGTGGTCTACCTCAACATCATGCGAACTGACGGCAACGCAACAACAGGCGAGGTTCGGATTGACGGTGTGTTGCGCTCTACGGTCAACTTTGCAGGGCCTGGAACCGGGACGCTCCTGAGCCCATCGCCAGCCCCCGCTGGCGCTGTCGGGCCATCCGCGCTGCGTATCGGCGGATTGTCTGATGGGCCGCACAGCCTGGAACTGAAAATTGTGACCGTAGGCTCTGGGGGTTCCGCGACATTCCTGGGGATCAGCGTCCCGCCGCCGTCTGGCGCTCTGCCACGCGTAAATGCGATGACAATCATCCGTAGCAGTGACTCATCTACGGACGCTCGTGTTGCCGCCTATAACACTCTCGTGTCGACCAACGTGGCAATTTTGAAAGGGGATGGGCTGGACGTAGCCATCTCAAACACGAACGCGGTTATCGATCCGTCGACAGATCTTGCCGACACGCTGCACCCGAACGACCAAGGGCACAACAAGATCGCCCGCCAGGCGGCCTTGGATTTCTAGCCGCCCAGCCGAGCAAGGATGCTCACCATTGGTTATCGATGAACTTCTCTTTTTCTTCTTCGTTGAAAGCTGCCAGGGCCTGCTGCCATTCTGCCTCGATAGCCTGGTCGATGTAGGCGCCGTCTTCTGATCGATCAGTGTTGGCCTGGGTGTGCTTTCCTTCGAACTTGATGCGGAACGACTCTTCCGGCGTTCTGAGGCTATCTACTACCGCTTCCTTTATTTTCTCGAACATGGCGTATTGCTCCTTTTGGCGCCTTCTATATGGCGCTTGGTTATTTCCGCCGGCCTGCCTTGCCTGCGACAGCGGGGCGATTCTACAAGCGAACGCAGGATGTGTCAGTTGACTATCCGGCATTCACCGCCGCTTTGAATCCTGAGCGTTTCTCTTCGGTCATGCCTTCTCGTAGCGCATCGAGATAGTCGGCGTACCACTGCACCATCTTCCTTCTCTGGGGCAGGTACGTCGCTTTGTCATATACGCCCTTGAGCCCCGCCTTTTTATGAGCCAGGTGCATGTCGCGCCAATTCTCATCCCACCCGTATTCGGATAGCAGCGTTTCGCAGGTGTGCCGGCTTCCGTGCCCCGTCATACGGCCTTTGTATCCGATCAGTGCGAAGCACTTGTTGATCGACGCGTCAGATATGACCGGCACCTTTTCGCCGCTGGAAGGGAACAGATAGCGCGATCGACCAGTAAGCCGCTGTAGATCCTTGATCATCTCCACCGCTTGGACGGGGAGCGGCACGACGTGGTCGCGGCGCATCTTCATCTTCACGGCTGGTACGGTCCATAACGCCCCCTCTACATCCACCTCGCTCCATTCCGCCCAACGCGTCATGCCGGGGCGCGAAGCCGTCAGCAGCGTGAGCCATGAAGCTGTGCGAACGATTGTGCCGCTACTCGACATCTCCAGGGCGCGCAGAAACTCCGGCAACTCAGACTCGACCAGGTGCGGATACTGTGTTTCCGCTGGCGCCTTCTCGGCGATGTCGATCAGGTTGCTGGCCGGATTGTTCTCGGTCATGCCCCTGGCGATGGCCAGGCCGAATATCTGGTTGACCCATACACGCACCTTCTCGGCGGTGTTGTGGGCACCGCGGCTCTCGATACTCGCCTGCAGGTTGGCGCAGTCGGCGCGTGTGATCTTGTTCAGCGGCTTGCTGCCCAGGGCGGGGAGGATGTCGTTGGTCAGCGCGCCATTGATACCGGCGAGCGTCTTCTCGGCCCGGCCATCCTTTACCTTCTTTTCCAGCCACAGATCGGCGGCGGCCTTGAACGTGTTCGCCTGGGCCGCGTCCCTGGACGCCTTGATATTCGCCTTATGCGTGATGGGGTCGACGCCGTCGGCGTTCAGCCTCTGCGCTTCCTGCGCCTTGTCTCTGGCCTTTTTGGCAGTGACGTCTGGATATGAACCCAGGCCGTGCCAGCCCCATTTGCCGTCAGGCTTCTTGAATCTCAGCTCCCAGCGCTTGCGGCCGGTGCTGCTGACCACGAAATAAAGCCGATCAATTCCATAGTTCTCGCGGTACTCCTTTTCCTCTGGCTCCAGGGAAGCCAGCACCGTGTCGGCCAGTGGCCGGCGCTTGATTTCGGATCGTTTCATGGTTGGTTTTTGTATGGTTTGGTTCGAAGTGTTCCGCACCATACATCGCGCCATACACGGAATCAAGGGCAATGTGGGTATGGATGGGAATAGAAGGGATCAGCCGGGAGTTGGGTTGGTTCAGTGTTTGCGGGGGCTTGGGGTGTTTCGGGAGGGGGAGGGATAACGAGGGATTGAAAAGGTGGAGCGGGTAGAGGGAATCGAACCCTCGTCGGAAGCTTGGGAAGCTACTGTTCTACCATTAAACTATACCCGCTCAGAGCGGCTGACTTTGTACCAGATGTTCATCGGGATTTGAAGTTTTTCTTTGGAAAATGTGCAGGTTGCGTGCGTCGGATAAACCGATGGACGGAGCCTGTGCAGGAGCAAGTCTGCGTTCGATCACTGACTTTCTCCTGCACAGGATCGCATTTCAGATTGCAAATGCATGCTGTGTCTGGCCTTGGTGGTACCGCAATCGGCTGGCTGGCCGCTCTGATTTCAAGAAGCCGAGGACCGCGTCCCGGCTGTCCCGGCACGCTGCCTTGTGCTCCATATCCAGGAAGTGCCCGGTGGCCTGGATGGTGTTGAAGCTGCTGTTGGCCACATGTTGGCCGAACAGCTTGGCATCCTCGGCGCTGGTGTATTCGTCCCATTCGCCGTTCAAGAACAGCACCGGAATGTCGATCTGCTTGGCTGCCTTGAGGTAGCACAGTCGATCACTGTTGAGCACTTGGCTGATGTGGAAGTGCATCTGCCCGTATTCATGCTCGGCCAGGCTGCTCACGTGCTTGTAGTTGAAGCGCTTGAACAACGACGGCAGGTGTTTGCCGATGGTGTTGTTGACGAGGTGGCCGACGCGGTCGCGGTCGAGGTTGCCGAGGTAGTCAACGCCACGTTCAAGGTAGTCGCGCATGGGCGCGTTGATCACGGGTGAGAACGAGCTGATCACTGCCTTCTCCACACGGCGCGGGCGGTGGGCGAGGGCGACCAGGGTGGCGGCGCCGCCCCAGGAGAATGACAGCACGTGTTCGGCGGCGAAGTGGTCGATGAGTTCCAGGAGGATCTGGCCTTCGACGTCCTTTGTCAGCATTTGCTCATGACGGTTATGGATTTTGGAACGGCCAGCATAGGGCTGATCGTACAAAACCACATTGAATTGCGGGTGCAGGCTTTTGACGGTTTGAGCGAAGGATGCCGTGGTGGCCATGGAGCCATTGACCATGATGATGGTCTTTGCAGCAGCGTCCGCGCGATAGAACTCCGTGTAAACCCGATACTGACCCTGTATATCCAACACAGCGATTTCTGGCCTCATGTCGTAAGACTCCTGGCAAGCGGGTAGGGCGCGCAGGTAACTCTGCACGAGCTTTGTGACAGGTAGGCATACGCCTGGAAAATGAGCGCCCATGTCGATCCGCTGACGGCTGGCCGACGGGTGTTGTTATGGCGGGCAGTTTTGCCTGGAAGGCCCGTAGATCAAGCGCGGGCGGGGGTAGGGTGTTTCTTGGAAGTTATAGGCGACTCGCCAGTCATAATTTGGCTGGTGATTTGGATTCAAGCAGCAGACCTGCCACCTCGCAAGGTTATAAAACGGTTTTTTGCCATCACCGGCCGAACGGTCGTCAGACCTGTCGGATTTCGTCGTCGGTCAGCGCCCGGTACTCGCCCGGCGCCAGGGCGGCATCCAGCACCAAGGGGCCCATCCGCTCGCGATGCAGGCCGATGACCTTGTTATCGAAATGCCCGAACATACGCTTCACCTGGTGATAGCGCCCTTCAATGATGCTCAGCCGCGCCGTTCTCGGCCCCAGCAACTCAAGTGCGGCCGGTTGGGTGGTGAGGTCTTCGAACGCAAAGTACAGGCCTGCGGCAAACGTCGGCGCGTATTGCGGGCCGATGTCCTGTTCGGTCTCGACAAGGTAGACCTTGGGCAGCTTGGTCTGCGGCTGTGTCAGGCGCCGTGACCACTGGCCGTCGTTGGTGATCAGCATCAGGCCGGTGGTGTTGAAGTCCAGGCGCCCGGCGATATGCAACTCGTCCTTGTCCGGTTCATCGAGCCAATCGAGCACGGTCGGGTGTTGCGGGTCTGTTGTAGCGCTCACGCACCCCTGCGGCTTGTGCAGCATGAAATACCGCGCCGGTTTGCCCGCCTGCAGAACCTCATCATCAACACATACACGACTGAATTCGCGCACTTCATGGTGCGGATCGCTGACTGCAACGCCGTCGACGGTCACACGCCGTTCAACCAGCAGCAGACGCACTTGCTTGCGATTGAAACGTGGCAGGTTGCTGAGGAAACGATCGACGCGCATTACGGCTGCTCAAGTCCGCGTAGCTGCGCATCCACCTGGGCACAGTGCGGACACAGGCAGGCTTTGTTGCGCAGATCATCGGGCAGCGCTTCGAGCACCGCCGGGTCGATGGTGACGCTGTAGCACCAGCAGGCCTGGTCGACGGTGCGAGGGTCGGCCAGGGCGCAGTCGTTGCGGGCGCCGCAGGCGGGGCAGAGGGTTGGCGTGGTCATCGGTCGGTTCAGGCTGAAAGGGTGCAAGGTCCCGGTGAGTCCCGGTGTGCCTTGCACGATACAGCGCTGCCCCGACGCAGGCTACTTACAGCTGGAACTTGCTGACCAGTACGTTGAACGATGTGGCCAGGCGCGACAGGTCCTGGCTGGAGGCGTTGGTCTGGTGGGCGCCAGCGGCGGTCTGGGTGGACAGGTCCTGGATGTTGAGCAGGTTGCGGTCGACTTCACGGGCAACCTGGGCCTGCTCCTCGGAGGCGGAGGCGATCACCAGGTTGCGCTCATTGATCAGCGCCACGCTGTCGGTGATGCGCTGCAGCGCTTCGCCGGCATTTTGCGCCAGGGTCTGGGTGTTGTTGGCCCAGGTCAGGCTTTTGTTCATCGCGGCCACCGCGTCGTCGGCGCCCACCTGCACTTCCCCAATCATTTTTTCGATGTCGACCGTGGAGGTTTGGGTGCGATGAGCCAACGCACGCACTTCATCGGCCACCACCGCAAAACCACGGCCTTGCTCGCCTGCGCGGGCCGCTTCGATGGCCGCATTGAGCGCCAGCAGGTTGGTTTGGTCGGCGATGCCGCGGATCACGTCGATCACCTTGCCGATTTCCCGCACCTGGCCGGCGAGGTCTGCGACCGACTGCGTCGAATCGTTGATCTCGACCACCATCGCGCTCATGCCGGACACCGCCTGCGCCACCTGCTGGCGGCCGTCTTCGGCTTCGTCGGTGGCCTTGCGCGAGGCTTGCGAGGTGGACACGGCGTTGCTCGCCACTTCGTCCACGGCGGCGGTCATCTGGTTCACGGCGGTGGCGGCTTGCTGGATTTCGTCATTCTGGCGGGTCAGCCCACGGCTGCTTTCTTCGGTGACCGCGCTCAGTTCTTCGGCGGCGGAGGCCAACTGGTCGGAGGCATTGGCGATTTCCAGCAGGGTGCTTTTCAGGCCACCTTGCATGTCCGACAGCGCCATCAGCAGTTGCCCGGCTTCGTCGGTGCGTTCGGTGAGGATGGCGTGGGTCAGGTCGCCACGAGCAATGCGCTGCGCACTCTGCACCGCTTGTGCGATAGGGCGGGTGATCAGGCGGGTGATCAGCACGCCAATGATGATCGCGATCAGGAAGGCCATCACGATGCCGCCGATCATCCAGGCCATGGCGCTGCTGCGCAGTTCGTCGGCGGCCACGGCGCCTTCCTTGATCTGGCGGTTATTCGACTCGATGATCACGCGAATCAGCTCGCGTGCCTGGCGGAACAGTTCGTTGTTGGTGCTGTTGAGCTGGGCCCGAGCCTGCTCGACCTGGCCGCCGTCGAGCATGGCCATGATGCGTTCGGAGTTGCTGATATAGGTGGGCCAGATCTGGTCAAGCTTGTCGCCCGCCGCCCGTTCGTCGGCTTCCAGCGGTGTCGCGCGGTAGGTGGCGTAGGCGGCCTGGCTGCGCTTGAGTTCGGTGGCGATGTCCTGACGCACGCGGTCGCGGTCTTGCTGGGAGACGTCGCCTTTGCTGGCATCCATCAGCCGGTACAAACCGCGGTTGTGCGCGACCAGGCCATTGAGGGTGGCGGCGGTGGTGCTGACCGAAACCAGATTGTTGGAGAACGTCAGTTCCAGCGCGGTGGCGAGTCGGACCACGCCTTTGATGCCCAGCGTACCGACCCCAAGTGTGACCAGTGCACAGAGTAGAAATGAAAGTAGAAGCTTGGTTGAAATTTTCATGGCTCGAATCCGAGGGAGTTGGCGAAGTACGCACGCTAGAGCCTCCCTGGCCTGGTGCGATGTCATAGCGACATCATCGCAATCAACAAAGTTTCGGGCCAGATAAATTTACTGAATCGATACAGCCCCATGATGGATAAACCTTATGCGTGAGTACGCTGCGCAGGGCGTGTATCGGCAACCTGTGTAGTTGTGTCTAGTTGTAACCAAAACGCACCAGATTCGGTTTTTGTTGTCAGATATTTCGTCATTCGGTGAAAGCTGAGTGCCGCCCCCCAGCGTCGCTGGAGGAGCTCCTTCGCGGTCCAGGAGGCCGCCATGTATCGACGACTGCTGCTCAGCGCTTTATTCGGTCTGACCCTTTCAGCCTGTGTGCCCTACTACGATGGAGGCCAGAGTTACTATCGATCCGAGGTCTATACGTCACCGGCGCCGGCGTATTACTACGGGGGTGGCACCGCTTACCAATACCGCCGTGATTACTACCCCGCACCGCGTTATTACGCGCCGCAACCGCGCTACTACCCGGCGCCGCGCTATTACCAGCCGGCCCCGCGTTACTACGGCCCGCGTGCCGGTTACCGGCCCTATCCGAACCAGGGCTGGGGTGATCGTGGCGATCATGGCGGGCATGATGGACGTGGTCGCGGTTCCGACCATGGCGGCGGCCGCGGCGGTCACCGCTGACAGGACTTGAAAGCAAGCGGCGCAGGAAGCGCCGCTTTTTTTTGCGCGAAATACTCAGTATTCGGACAAATCCGCCAGCGGGTGGCGACCTTCCCACACCTTGTGGAAGTGAGCCTGTACGACCGCGTCCGGCAGGCTGTTGATGTCCGGCCAATGCCAGTGCGGCGTCTGGTCCTTGTCGATCAAGCGCGCACGCACGCCTTCGCTGAACTCCGGGTGACGGCAGCAATTGAGGCTCAAGGTGTATTCCATCTGAAACACCTGGGCCAGGGACAGGTGACGGGCTCGGTGCAGTTGTTCCCACACCAGGTGCGCGGTGAGTGGGCAGCCTTCGCTCAAGGTCTTGCCGGCACGGCTGAACAGCGGGTCGTCGTGCTCGCGCAACTGGCTCAAGGCGCGCCAGGCTCCGCGTACATCACCCACGTCCAGCCAGGCGTCGATCTGCGTCCGGCGCGGCAACCACTGCGCTTCGGGTTGCTGGCTGACGGCTTCCTGGGCCAGCGCCTTGAGCAGGCTGTTGAGTTGTATCGACGTTTGTTCCTGCCAGTTCAGTTGCAGCAGGCCTTCGATCAATTCGTCCTGCTGGTCGTCGCGCAGGAAGCGGTCGGCCAGGCCCAGGTCCAAGGCATCGCGACCGTTGATATGCGCGCCGGTCAGGCCGAGGAACAGGCCGAGCTTGCCCGGCATGCGCGACAAGAACCAACTGGCGCCCACATCCGGGTACAGGCCGATACTGATCTCCGGCATTGCCAGGCGGCTGCTTGGCGTAACGATGCGCACCGACGCACTTTGCAGCAGGCCCATGCCGCCACCCAGCACATAGCCGTGGCCCCAGCAGATCAGCGGTTTCGGGTACGTGTGCAGGTGATAGTCGAGGCGATACTCCGCCGCAAAAAACTGCGCGGCCAGCGCCGGCACCACGCCGGGTTGTTCGCGGCACTCCATCGCGAGGCTGCGCACTTCGCCACCGGCGCAAAATGCCTTGGGCCCATTGCCGCGCAGTAGCACGCACACGATATTCGGGTCTTTCGCCCAACTGTCCAGGCGTTCGCCCAGGGCCAGGATCATCGGTAGGGAGAGGGCGTTGAGGGATTTTTCGGCGTCCAGGCTGGCGATACCGATGCGGGCACCGTCGCTGCCGGTCAGCTCTTCGAAGTGCAGGTTCATCGTGACCTCATTCAGGAAGGTAGAGGATTAGTATGATCGCTTCGTAGGAAAGTGCCGGTGGTGTGTCAGATCAATTGACAAGCGGGGTCGGCTTTCCTAGGGTTCGCCTCATTCTTTTTTACAAGACCATTGCATCATGACCGAAGGCGACCGTATCAAACTCGAACCCACCTGGAAGCACGCCCTGCGCGATGAGTTCGAGCAACCGTATATGAGCCAGTTGCGCGAGTTCCTGCGCGAGGAACATGCGGCCGGCAAAGAGATCTACCCGCCAGGCCCGCTGATCTTCAACGCGCTCAACTCGACGCCGCTGGACAAGGTCAAGGTGGTGATCCTCGGCCAGGACCCGTACCACGGCCCCGGCCAGGCCCACGGCCTGTGCTTCTCGGTGCAACCGGGCATACCCACGCCGCCGTCGCTGCTCAATATCTACAAAGAGCTCAAGCGCGACCTGAACATCGACATCCCCAACCACGGTTGCCTGCAAAGCTGGGCGGATCAGGGCGTGCTGCTGCTCAACACCACCATGACCGTGGAGCGTGCCAACGCCAACGCGCATGCGGGCAAGGGCTGGCAGTTTTTTACTGATCGGATTATCGAAGTGGTCAGCGCGCATCAGCCGCACTTGGTGTTTTTACTGTGGGGCGCCCATGCCCAGGGCAAGCAGAAGTTGATTGATGCGACCAAGCACCTGGTGCTGACGTCAGTGCATCCGTCGCCGTTGTCGGCGTATCGCGGGTTTTTGGGTTGCGGGCATTTCAGCCGCACCAACAAGTTTCTTGAGCAGAATGGCGAAACGCCGATTGAGTGGCGGTTGCCGTCGCTTTAATGTCGGTCGCTGTGCCCTACAAGCGGACTTCTGCCACTGTTGAACTGCCGATATTGGCGACGTATGCCAATCGGCCGCTGGGCGCTACAACGATGCCGCGCGGCTTGTCGAAGCCAGGGATCGTGCCAGTCACGGTTTGGGTGCGGGTATTGATGATACTGACTCGGTTGCCATCGGTTTCGGTGAGGTAGGCTCGCTCCAGCATCGTGTGAAAAGCGATCTGGAAAGGGCCGAGCAACCCGCTGAGAGTCGAGCTTGCCTGAGCGGTGGTGGTGTCCCCGATATACACCTCGCCACGATCCCGGTAGGTGATGTACACGCGAGCGGCGAAGCGTGCATGCACAATGCTGGTGGGCTCTCCAGCAATCGTGCTGGTTTGGAACACGACCCGATTGGTTCCCAGGTTGATGCTGGTCCAGTCATCGAGGATCGAGGCGACATGTGAGCGCGCGTTGCCGGGCGCCACACAAATGTCTCTGGGATGGCGCACGGCAGTCGCAGCGATTCGCTGATGGGTGCTGGTATCGATCGCCACCACTTGCGAAGCGCCTTGGTCAGCGACGTACAGGCGCGCACCGGTCGAATTCAATGCAATGCCCCGGACGGTGGTGAACCCCCTGATTTGATTGATGAGCGTGTTGGTCGAGGTGTCGATCACGTTGACAGGCGTATCGGTGGCTTGGCTGCCGTCGCAGGCATAGAGGCGTTGGGCAGTTGGGTGCATGGCGAGCCAGATGGGCGAGCCTGCCTCGGTGATCGTCGTGATGATGCTCAAGTTTGCGGTATCGATAACAATGATGCCTTGTGGAAGGGTGGAACTGGTGACGTAGAGGCGCGATCCATCACCATTCAACGCAAGGCGATTGGGCGCGCCTGGAACGGCGACCGTTTTGACGATGGCAGCCGGTTCGTCATCGGTTTTTTGATCCTTGAAAGACGGGCGCATGATCACAGTCCTCGATAGGCATGTGCACATCATTGATCATCGTGACGAGAGCGTTTGGCTAGCTGTCAGACTTGACAGTTCAGACGAATGGCAGTGGCCCTTGAGAGGCCACTGTTCGATGGCAGATCAGGTTTGGCGGTTCCAGTGACGAAACAGCGGCTCTGCCAAAAACAACACGAACAACAAGCGCATTACCTGCATCGCCGTCACCAACGGCACCGACAGTTGCAGGGTCTCGGCCGTGAGGCTCATCTCGGCAATGCCGCCGGGCATCATGCCCAGGGTCAGCGAGCGTAGATCCAGATGGGTCAACGCACTCAATCCCACCGCAGCCAACGTCGCCAAGGCCATGGTCAACGCCGTACCAACCAGGGTACGGCCCATGAACGACGGCGCCCGGCGAAAGAACTGACGATTGAAGTGGCAACCCAAACCGCTGCCGATCAACCACTGGCCGATCTGGCTGCCGCCATCGGGCAGGCCGATATGCAGATCCCATACGACGCTGGCGGTCGCACTCACCAGCAACGGCCCGAACAACCACGGGTTTGGCTGACGCAAATGCTGCCAACCCCAGGCCACCAATGCGCCAAGCGCAAACAACGCGAACAGCCACGGCCAACTCACCGGCGCCGGATGAAACTGTGGCGCGCCGCCTTCCAGCACATACTTGAAGATCGCCGGCACGCACAGCACCACCACCAGCACCCGCAGGCTTTGCCCCGCCGCGACCCGGCTGAGCACCGCACCATTGCGTGCGCCCAGGTTGACCATCTCCCCGGAACCGCCCGGCATGCTGGAGAAAAATGCGGTGGCGCGGTCTTCACCGCTGCGCCGCATCAACCAGACGCCGACCACGCTGGAAAGGCTGGTGATCAGCGCGCCGAAGAAGATCAGCCCGAAATGGCTCAGCACCTGCTCGATCACCAACGGCGTGAAGTGCAGGCCGATGCCAATCCCTACCACCCATTGGCCGCATTTGCGCCCGCCGGGAATCTCCGCCAACTGCCACGGCGTGAGGCAGCGCACCAGGATGATCGCCAGCAACGAGCCGACCATATACGGCAAGGGCCAGCCGACAAGGCTGGCCAGGTAACCGCCGGCCAGGCCGACCAGCGGTGTTCCCCACCAATGTTTAAAGGTGACTTCAGACATCGGCCACGGCACGACGCTGCAGGGCACGTTTGCGATAGATCCGTACCAGCGGTAAAGCCAGCATCAGCGCGGTCAGCACCCACACACCAAAGGTGATCGGGCTCGACCAGAGGATGTCCAGCGCACCGTTGGAAATCGACAGCGCCCGGCGCAGGTTCTGCTCCATCAAGCCGCCGAGGATAAAGCCCAGCAGGACTGGCGACAGCGGGAAGTCGAGCTTGCGCAGGATGTAGCCGAAGATGCCGATGCCGACCATCAGGAACAGGTCGAAGGTGGTGGCGTGAACGGCGTACACACCGATCGCGGTGATGATCGCGATCACCGGTACCAGCGCCCAGTTCGGCACGGCGAGGATGCGCGTGAAGATGCGGATCATCGGGATGTTGAGGATCACCAGCATGATGTTGGCGATAAACAACGAGGCGATCAGGCCCCAGACGATGTCCGGTTGCTGTTGGAACAGCAGCGGGCCGGGCGTGATGTTGTACAGCGACAATGCGCCGATCATCACCGCCGTGGTGCCCGAACCGGGTACGCCGAGGGTCAGCATCGGCACCAGGGCACCGCAGGCGGATGCGCCGATCGCGGTTTCCGGGGCGGCGAGGCCGCGCATGTCGCCCTGGCCGAATTTGCCGCTGGCACCGGCCATGCGTTTCTCGGTCATGTAGGCAACCGCTGAGGCCAATGTTGCGCCAGCGCCAGGCAGCACGCCCATGATGAAGCCCAGCAGGCCACAACGGATATTCACCAAGAAGACAGCGGATGCTTCCTTCAGGTTGAACATCATCCGTCCGGTGGCTTTCACGGCTTCCTGGCCACGGTGGGTTTTTTCCAGCAGCAACAGAATCTCGCTGATGGAGAACAGACCCAGCACCAACACCACAAACTGGATGCCGTCGGTGAGGTGGATGTTGTCGCCGGTAAAGCGGTACACACCGCTGTTGGCGTCGATGCCCACCGCCGACAGGAACAGGCCGATCAGCGCTGCAACAAAGGTCTTCAACGGTTTGTCACCGGCCATACCGCCGAGGCAGACAATCGCGAACACCATCAGTACGAAATATTCCGCCGGACCGAAGGCAATCGCCCATTTGGCAAGCAACGGTGCAAACAGCACCATGCCGCAGGTGGCGATGAACGCGCCGATGAACGAACTCCACGCCGACAACGACAGCGCTACACCCGCCAGGCCTTTGCGGGCCATCGGGTAACCGTCGAGGGTGGTCATTACGGTGGAGGCTTCGCCCGGAATGTTCAGCAGGATCGAACTGATCCGGCCGCCGTATTCGCAGCCCAGGTACACGGCCGCCAGCAGGATCAACGCCGACTCCGGCGGCAAGCCCAGGGCGAATGCAATCGGGATCAGCAAGGCCACGCCGTTGATCGGACCCAGGCCCGGCAACAGGCCGACTACGGTGCCGATCAAGGTGCCGCACAGCGCGGTCACCAGGTTGTACGGGGACAGTGCAACGCCGAAGCCCTGGCCCAAATAGCTGAAAGTATCCATATCAGTTCTCCAGAACGTCGAGCAGGCCGAGGGGCAGCGGAACATCCATGGCTTTATCGAACAGCAGATAGAGGCCCACGGCCATCAGGCTGACGATCACCACGCTCGGCAACCAGCGGCCGCCATACAGGCGCGCCATGGGGATGCCGATCAGCATGCTGCTGAGGATGAAACCCAGAGGCTCGAAGGTGGCGGCGAACACGATGAGCAGCGCCACGCAGATGCCGATCTTGATCAGGGTCTCGCGATCCAGCGCCGGTTCTTCTTCCGTGTGTTTGGTCGGCTGTGGGCGGATGATCATGTAGATCAGGCCCAGGCTCATCAGCCCGAGCATCAGCAGCGGGTAGGCACGAGGCCCGACCGGCTCGTAGGAAAATGCGGCCTGGTACGGCCACGCCATCAGCGCAAGACCGGCACAGACCAGCAGCATCACGCTGGCGAAAATGCGTTGTAAAAGCATAGGAAACTCCTAGGCCGCTTTTGTGGGAGCGCAGTGGCTCGCGAAGAATGCAAGGGCGCCGCGTGTATCCAGGCCGCACGCGTCATCGTTGACGTTTTTCGCGGGCAAGCGCGCTCCCACAGAGGGCATTTACTGGATCAAGCCAAACTCTTTGGCCAGCACTTTGTAGTCAGCCACCTGTTTCTTCACGTAGGTGTCCAGCTCCGGGCCGGTCATGGCGAACGGGAACAGCTCGCGCTGGTCACGCAGCTTGGCGAACTCGTCGGAGGCCAGCAGTTTGTCGAACGCATCTTTCCACCAGGCGTAGTCGGCATCGCTGACTTTTGGCCCGAGGTAGAAACCGCGCACCACTGGCCAGACGATGTCGTAGCCTTGCTCTTTGGCCGTCGGAATGTTCTTCATTTCCGGCTCGTCCAGGCGCTCTTCGGAGAACACCGCCAGCAGACGCATGTCACCGCTGAGGATGTGTGGCATGGAGTCGGAGATGTCGGTACTGCCCACCTGGATGTGACCGCCGAGCAGGGCGGTGGCGATTTCACCGCCGCCTTCGAGGGCCACGTAGCGCAGCTCACGCGGGTTGATCCCGGCGGCCTTGGCGATCAGGGCGGTTTGCATCCAGTCCTGGCTGCCGACGGTGCCGCCGGAACCGATGACGACACTGCCCGGATCTTTCTTCAGGGCTTTGACCAGATCGTCGAGGGTCTTGTAGGGCGAATCGTTTTTCACTGCGATGGCACCGTAGCTGGTGCCGACCGCTGCCAGCCAACGTACGGCGCTTTCATCGAAACGGCCGAACTTGCCCTGCGCCAGGTTCAGCAGCGAACCGCTGGACCAGGCCACCAGGGTGCCGGCATCCGCAGGGCGCTGCGCGACCACCGCGTTGTAGGCCACCGCGCCGACGCCGCCGGGCATGTAGGTCACGCGCATCGGCTTGCTCAGCAACTTCTCGTTGACCAGCGCGCTTTGCGCCAGTTTGCAGGTCAGGTCGAAACCACCGCCGGGGGAGGCCGGGGCGATGCATTCCGGGCGCTTGGGTTCTTCGGCGGCCAGCAGTTGGCCGGCGAACAGCATGCAGCCGGCGGCGAGGGCCAATTTACGCAGTGAAGGGGTCATTTTCTATCTCCGTCATTGTTGTTATGAGTGGCTGTTACCAAAGCGCAATGCTGTAGCTGACCAGCACGCGCATTTCATCCGCATCACGGGCTGAATAGTTGGAGCGGTACGTGGCGTTACGCAGGCGCACGGCCACATCCTTGAGCGTGCCGCTCTGTACGACGTATTTGATCTCGCTGTTGCGTTCCCACTCTTTGCCGGTGTCGCCGTTCTTGAGCTGGATGTTGTCACCCGAGATGTAGCGGCTCATGAAGCTCAGGCCGGGAATCCCCAGTTTGGCGAAGTCGTAGTCGTAGCGCGCTTGCCAGGAGCGTTCTTCGGCGCCGGCAAAGTCGTTGATCTGCACGAAGTTGACCAGGTACGGGTCGCTGCCATCCACATACGGAAACGCATTGTCACCGGACATGTGCTGGTAGCCGGCGCTGAGCTTATGGCCATTGAGGGCATAGCTGAACAGGCCGTTGAGGGATTTGTTGTCGATCTTGCCGCCACGGGCGCTACCGGTGTCATCACTGATGGCCAGGCGCAGGTCGGTGGAGAAGGTGCCGGGGCCCATCGGGCGGGCGGCGACCAGGCCGAGGAAGTGCTGGCGGTACACGTCATCGAGCTGGGCGAAGTGGTAGCTGCCGGTGATCTTGTCGGCGAATTTGTAGTCCACGCCACCGAAGTTGAAGTGCTTGCCGGTGGCGCCACTGACGAAGCGGCTGTTTTTGTTGTTGAGGGCGATGTCTTCGTAATTGGTGTCGTCGCGGTCCTTGGCTTTGTCCAGGCGGCCGCCGGTGAACACCAGGTTCTTGAACTCCTTGGAGGTGACCAGGCCGCCATTGAAGGTTTGCGGCAGGATGCGTCCGTCGTTGGGCTTGAGGATCGGCAGTTCGGGGGCCAATGAGCCGATCTTCAGCTCGGTGGCAGAGATCTTCACTTTACCGGTCAGGCCCAGCTTGGCGTATTCGTTGGCGGCGCGGCCGTCATCATGGGTGGGCAGCAGGCCGGTGCCGGTACGGTCGGGGCTGGAGTCGAGCTTGACGCCGAGCATGCCCAACGCGTCCACGCCAAAGCCGACGGTGCCGTCGGTGTAGCCCGATTGCAGGTTGAGCATGAACCCCTGGGCCCATTCGTCGCGTTTGGATTGCTGTGCACTGGTGCCGTCGCGGAAGTCGCGGTTGAAGTACATGTTGCGGGTTTCCAGGGTACCGCTACTGTCTTCGAAGAAGGCAGCCTGGCTAAGCGGCGAAAAGCCGGCAAGGGCAGCGGCGCTGGCAAGGGCGGTCTGGGTCAGACGGGAAAAACGCACAGGCGAGAATGCCTGGGGCTGTGTCGACAGCATCGTGGTGTACTCCGTTATTGTTCTTATTTTGGCGAAAACGCTTCGAGGCGTTTTTCGGGCGCTGCGGCTCAGGCAGCTCAGTGGGCAAAGACCACCGTGTCTGGATGCTAAAGGGCGAAGCTTTCACTAACCTTTCAACCACCTTTCAATGTTTTCGGGCTTCACAGGGCAGGTTGCGCCTGTAAACTGCCCGCCAAAGCGTGGCGTCGACCACCCCTGAACGAGGTACAAATCCATGCGTGTCCTGTTGGTTGAAGACCACCTGCAACTCGCCGAAAGTGTTGCCCAGGCGCTCAAGAGCACGGGGTTGACCGTCGACGTGTTGCACGATGGCGTGGCCGCGGACCTGGCCTTGAGCAGCGAGGAATACGCGGCGGCGATCCTCGATGTGGGGCTGCCGCGCATGGACGGTTTCGAGGTGCTCGCACGCTTGCGGGCGCGTGGGAAAAATCTGCCGGTGTTGATGCTGACCGCGCGCAGTGATGTGAAGGATCGCGTGCACGGCCTGAACCTCGGCGCCGACGATTACCTGGCCAAGCCTTTTGAACTGACGGAACTGGAAGCGCGGGTCAAGGCGTTGCTGCGGCGCAGTGTGTTGGGCGGCGAGCGCCAGCAGGCGTGTGGTGTGTTGGTCTATGACCTGGATACCCGGCGCTTTACGGTGGGGGGCGAACTGATGACGTTGACGTCCCGCGAGCAGGCGGTGCTTGAGGCGCTGATTGCACGTCCGGGGCGGGTCATGAGTAAAGAGCAGCTGGCGTCCCAGGTGTTCGGCCTGGACGAAGAAGCCAGCCCCGATGCCATCGAAATCTACGTGCACCGCCTGCGCAAAAAACTCGATGGCCAGCCCATCGCCATCGTGACCTTTCGTGGCCTCGGCTACCTGCTGGAAGCGCGCGATGCATAAACCCAGCAGTTTGCGCTGGCGCCTGTTGTGGAACCTGGCGCTGTTGCTGGTGTTGTTGATGCTCGCCAGCGGCATGAGTGCCTACTGGAACGGGCGCGAGGCCGCTGACACCGCCTACGACCGCACCTTGCTCGCCTCGGCGCGGACCATCGCCGCCGGCCTGACCCAGGTCGACGGCACCCTCAGTGCCAACGTGCCGTATGTGGCCCTGGACACGTTTGCCTACGACAGCGCCGGGCGTATTTACTATCAGGTCAATGATATTGATCAGAAGCTGATTTCCGGCTACGAAAACCTTCCCGGCCCGCCACCCGGCACGCCGCGCACTGATGATTACCCGGCGTTGGCGCGATTCTACGACGCCACCTACCTGGGCCAGCCGGTGCGTGTGGTGAGCCTGCTCAAGGCGGTCTCCGAGCCAAACATGAACGGCATGGCGGAGATCCGCGTGGCCGAGACCGACGAAGCCCGTGTGAGCATGGCGCGCAGCCTGATGGCTGATACCTTGCTGCGCTTGGGCATGCTTGCCGTCGGTGCCTTGCTGTTGGTGTGGTTTGCCGTGAGCGCCGCGTTGCGCCCGCTGGAGCGTTTGCGCACCGCCGTGGAAGAGCGCCAGCCCGATGATCTGCGGCCGCTGCCGTTGGTGGAAGTGCAGCATGAATTCGGCCCGTTGGTGCGTTCGCTCAATCACTTCACCGAACGCCTGCGTGGCCAGTTCGAGCGCCAGGCACAGTTTATTGCCGACGCGGCCCACGAGCTGCGCACACCGCTGGCGGCGCTCAAGGCGCGCTTGGAGTTGGGCCTGCGTGCCGAAGACCCACCGACCTGGCGCAGCACCCTGGAAAGCGCGGCACAGGGCACGGATCGCCTGACCCATCTGGCTAATCAGCTGTTGTCGTTGGCGCGTATCGAAAACGGTGCACGGGCGATTGCCGAGGGCGGTGCGCAACTGCTCGATCTGAGCCAATTGGCCCGGGAGCTGGGCATGGCCATGGCGCCGCTGGCCCATGCACGCGGTGTGGCGTTGGCGTTGGAGGCCGATGAGCCGGTGTGGCTGCGCGGCGAGCCGACGCTGTTGAACGAGTTGTTGAGCAACCTGGTGGACAACGCCCTGGCCCATACACCACCGGGTGGCAATGTGATCTTGCGGGTCACGGCGCCGGCGGTACTGGAAGTGGAGGACGATGGCCCGGGCATCCCGCTGGATGAGCGCGACCGGGTCTTCGAGCGCTTCTACCGCCGCAGCCAGCAGGGCTTGGGCTCTGGCCTGGGGCTGGCGATTGTCGGCGAGATCTGCCGCGCGCACCTGGCGCAGATCAGCCTGCACGATGGCGAACTGGCGGGATTGAAGGTGCGGGTGAGCTTTATCGCCGGTTGATCAGTAGAACATCGAGCGTGCTTCATCCAGCTCGGCGCGCAGGGCTTCGCTGTACGGATCGACGCGTAGCTTCTTGAGCGCGGGGAGTGTGGAAACCACCACATCCGCCAAGGGGTGGTCGGTGCCGCGATGGCAATACAGCATGGCGATTTGCACCAGATCGATGTAGTCGAGGCTGGCGGAGTCACGTTCAAGGTTCAGGTATTGCCCCGGCAGGCTGGCCAGCATCTCCGGGAAATCCCAGCCGTGCAGCAGCTTGTCGCCGAGCAGTGGGTGGATGCTGTCGATCACGTGGTTGAGGGCGATCGGGTCCGATAGCAGTTCATAGTGGTCCTCGGCGTAGGTCAGGATCGGCAGCACACCGATCTGATGCACCAGGCCGCCAAGGGCTGCCTGGTCCGGCTTGAGCTGGCTGTGGCTGCGGCACAATGCATAGCTGACGCCTGCCACTTCGAGGCTGCGGCGCCAGACATCGCGCATCTTTTGTTCGACCGTTTCGGAGCGGGCGTGGAAGATCTGTTCCATCACCAGGCCGATGGCCAGGTTGCTGCTGTAGTTGGTGCCCAGCCGGGTGATGGCGGTGTGCAGGTCGGTGACTTCCTGGGTCGCACGCAACAGCGGGCTGTTGACCACTTTGATCAGGCGCGCCGACAGCGCGGTGTCGCGCCCGATCACTTTGCTCAAGTGGCTGATGCTGATTTCCGGGTCTTCGGCGGCCTGGCGAATTTGCAGCGCCACTTCGGGTAATGTCGGCAGAACCAGATCATCGTTGCCGATGGCCGTAATCAAAGCCTGTTGGACTTTTTCCGCCAGCTTGTTCATTCAGGATCTCTAGGGTGTTGCCAAAAGGTACGGCGATTAACGCTGGATCTCTCGATCGCGGTCGAGTGTGTATGGCAGGTCAAGCAGGTGCAGGGCGGGGCCTTCAAGGCTGCCTAGATGCACATCGCCACTATCGGCAGCTTCGGCTTGCAATACGGCCAGAAGTTCAATCGTCTGGTCAGCTTTTGCTGCAATCACCACTTCGCCGATCGAGCTGTTATGGCTGGGCGAAAACAGCGGGGTGCCTGGCTCGGGTGTTTCAAGCGTATCCAGGCGCAAACGGTACAGGCGGCGTTTGAGTTTGCCCAGGTACTGCATGCGCGCGACGATTTCCTGGCCGGTGTAGCAGCCTTTCTTGAAGCTGACGCCGCCGATGGCTTGCAGGTTGAGCATCTGCGGGATGAACAGTTCGCGGGTTTGCGCCATGACCTGGCCGATGCCGGCGCGGATCTGGCCCAGCAGCCATTCGTTCAGGTCGGTTTCTTGCGCTTGCGCAGCCAATTGGGCGCGCACGGTGTCGGCGTGCTCGACGGGCACCCAGAGCTCGGCGCGCTCGGGCGAAACCCGAATCGCGATCAAGTGCTCGGTGCGTGCAACGCTGTCGGTCTCGGCTGGCAGTTCAAGGCCGAGGGCGGTCAGTGCCGGATCCGCACCCATCAGGCCGAAACGCACCCAGGCGGCGCTTTCGTCGGTGAGTTTGGATTTGGAGAAGACGGCGTATTTCTTCAAGTCGGCCAGTTGCGGCTCCAGCAGCTCGGTGGCCATGGCCAGCAACACGCCGTCACCTTGCAGCAGGATGCGAAAGCTCGATTGCATGCGCCCTTTTTGCGTGCAGCGCGCGCCGAGGCTGGCCTGGGTATCGCTCAGGTAGTTGAGGTTGCAGGTCAGTTGCCCTTGCAGGAACTTGGCAGCGTCGGAGCCGCGGACGGCGAGAACGCCTTCGTGGGACAGGGGGCAGAAGAAAGCGGAGTCAGCCATGGGTCATCGCAGGTCAAAAAGTCATGGGTGCATCATAGAGGGGCGCCCGGCAAATGGATAGTTTCCGTATGGGGCGACCAAAGCCGACTGTTCGGGTGCGGCCGGGCCTGTATACTTGCCGCCTATTTGAGGAGCGTTCCATGGTCGAAGATGTTGAAATCAATCGCCTCTACTGGCACAGCCGTCGTGGCATGCTGGAATTGGACGTGTTGTTGGTGCCTTTTACCAAAGAGGTTTACGCGACGCTCAATCAAGTGGACCGCGACCTCTATGTGCGGCTGCTGACGTGCGAAGATCAGGACATGTTCGGCTGGTTCATGGAGCGCGCCGAATCTGAAGATCCGGAGCTGCAGCGCATGGTTCGGATGATTCTGGATCGTGTCCAGCCCAAGTAATCACGCCTTTGAATGCCGCTGGCAGGCCTCACGGCTGTTGCTGGCGGCGTATCTCCTTGCCCAGCTATTCGCGCTGGGTGCGCTTTTGTTGCTTGATCTGTCCTATTCCAGCCTTGGTCTGTTGGTGTGCCTGGCGCATGCCGCCTGGGTCTTGCCGCGTCATATCCTGCTGACTCACCGTTCGTCGATTCGTGGCCTGCGCCGCGACGCAGACGGTTGGCACCTGTTCAGCGCCGAGCGGGGTTGGCATAGCGTGCAGTTGCGCCCCGACAGCCTGGCGTTGCCGCTGATCGTGGTGCTGCGCTATCGCGTGCCGGGGCAGTGGTGGGTGCGTTCGATCTGTGTGCCGGGTGATTCGCAGGCAGCCGATGTGCATCGGCGCCTGCGGGTGCGCTTGAAGTTCAGTCGCCGTAGGTGGTTGGCACCAGGATAGTGTCGTGGGCTTCGGGCAGCATCTCGGGGTAGTCGAGGGTGTAGTGCAGGCCGCGGCTTTCCTTGCGTTCCATGGCTGAGCGGATCATCAGTTCCGCGACTTGGGCCAGGTTGCGCAACTCGATCAGGTCGCGGCTGACTTTGTAGTTGCTGTAGAACTCGACCCTTTGAGGCTAAACCCAATGGATACAGGGGTTTCAGCCGATGATCGTCAACCACCGCTCCCCAAGTGGGACAAACCTGTTACAAACTGCGCTCGCCAAGCCGTACCACTATCGCCGGTCTGGTCGCTATTACCTTCGCCTTCGCCCTCAAGGAACCGTTAAGGGCTTCTTCACGCTGTCACTCAGGACCACCGACAAGGCCACCGCAATGACCATCTCCGACGACATCCTCTCGACCCTCAAGGCTTACCACTTGGACAACCCCGAGGCGTCATGGGACGAACTCCGTGAGCGCTTGATTGAGTTCGCTGAGTACAACCTGACGATGGCACACGGTGACAGCTCACTGGTCGCTTACGAGATGATCAACGATGAGCATCACTTGGCGTTGCGTAAGGCATCCGCAAAGCTGCCCCTGAGCATCAATCAGCAACGAGCAGTCAGTAAGGCCCTTGAGATCCTTGAGGCCTCACAGGAGCGTATGCGGGGGCGTTCAGGGAAGCTGGTCGAGATCGTGAAGGACCTCAATGGTGAACCTTGTGGCACGCCTTTGGCCCTCTCCCTGCCTATATCTGTAAACGCTTCCCCAAGTCTTACCTTCAAGTCCCTTTCTGCTCTGTACATGGAGGAACGCAAAGACAGCATTCAGGCCAGCACCATGCGGGACGTGAAGTCATCGTGTGAGGCTATCAGCGTGATCCTTGGCGACTTGGACATGAAGAGCCACTCACGGGAGGACATGAAGAACCTTCGGGATAAGCTCCTTGAGGACCGCAGACCTTCGACAGTTAAGAAGCTGCTGACCCGGCTATCAACGGTCATGGATTGGGCTGTGAATAACGGTTACCTCGACAAGAGTTTCGACAAGGGTCTGAAGCCAACTAAAGGCGCTGACAGTTCCCGTGAGGCGCTCTCTCAGGCTCAGGTAAAGGCCTTGATGGCTCACGCTAACTCACTACCGGTGGACGCATGGCAGCGTTGGGCGTTGTCCCTTGGGGTCATCACCGGGGCCCGTATTGAGGAACTGAGGCAGTTGACCAAGGCTGACGTTAAGCAGGTGGGGACCGTGTGGGTCATCGACATCAATAGGAACGATGGCAAGACAGCGAAGACCAAGAATGCTCTGCGTGTAGTGCCGCTGACTGACGGTGCCTATGGGTTCGACCTTCAGGCGTTCCGTGAGTTTGTCGATAGCTCCGACTCCCGGCTGTTCACGTTGGGCGCTGGTCAGTTCTCGAACGTGCTTAATGGAGCCCTTAGGGATGTTCTGATCTTGAACGCTGATCGGACCCAGACCTTCCACTCGTTACGTCACTCGCTGGCCGGTGCCTTGAAGGCCGCTGAGGTCCCTGTGGGGACAGCCGAGTCGATTCTGGGCCATGCTTCAGGGTCGATCAGCTATGACCTGTACGGGGCTGGGAGTGCCGTTGAGGTGAGGCGAATGGCCGAGGCTCTGATTGAGGCATTATCAGAAGGCTGATCTGAAGCTCGCTGGTGCGTCGGCAGGCATCTCTCAGGCAATCTTAGGGCATAGCTCTGGATTGCTGGCGTTCGATCCCCACGGCGGCAATGCGAGCGCCTCAATGGTGCCAATGCTGAAAACTTTGCGGAATGTGAGATAGTTTGGCGATTTTGATGCATAGAAAGTTCTGATTTGAGAGTTTAAATTACTATTACGAGGATGGATTCTTGAATTCGCGAAATGAGACGAATGAGATCAAGTGGTTGTTGATCGACCAGATGGTTGATTTGACCTCTGCTGTTGCAATGGGCCGGGAAGTTCTGGGAAAGTATCGAGATGGCACTTATACGCTGGAACAAGTGGTCGGCAGATTACGGGTATGTAATCACAGTGTGATTCTTTCTCTTTTCAAATTGAATGAGGTGCGTGTTAATTATTCGCGACACCTTAATTCTCTGGATAAAAATATGGTGCAGCCGCTATATGACTGCGCGAAGGAAATTAAAAGGAGAAAGATTGACGTTTTCCGGAGTCGGCATGCTGCTCATATCTGGGATAGAGATGATAGACCCATTTCATTGATTGAAGGTGCTGCGCTGCTTCAAGAGATTACAGGGTCCGATAACTCTCAGGTTGATAGATTCTACGACTGGGTATGGAAGGATGGAGAGCCCTGTGTGGTGCTGATGATTGACGCTCTAATCAAATATCTGAAGACTGTTCCCGGTGGGGACGAACCTCGCTTTTGACTTAATGAATGCTCATTGCCGGATTTAAAAACCCTCACAATAACAGGGACAGATCACACCAACGTGGTTTCCCATCCAAGATGCCGTAAGGTCACCTCCAAGGTGGCCCTCTGCGGGCAAGGCGTGTACGTCCAGTGACCAACGCTACCTCTTAAGGTAGTCCAATATCCAAGACGCCACGACCACCAAGTGCAGCCTTAACGGGATCTGCGGGACCAGCATCAGGTCCACTGTAGCGATTCTGTCTGTTCACTTCGTGTGAGTAGACCCTTGATAGGTTTGGGCCTCCTATCTCTGATCGCACAGCACAGGGGCCTTTTAACTTAAAGACCTCTAAGAGCTTAAAGAGAACTTAAAGTTATTATTCTTTATAGATTAAACTAATAAGAAATAATACTTAAAGAGAATGGTCTAAAAGTTACCTTAAGGTTGATCGTTAAGGCCTTGGGTCTACCGTCGATGTCGTGGTGATGGAAGCGTGACCGTAACGGCTCATTGAGTCTCCGATATGACCAGATTAAAAACCCTCACAATAACAGAGACAGACCGCTCCGCTAATTGGTCTGCCTGGATTCCCCTACGCCCGTCGCTGGGCTTACATCAACGTCAAGTCTTTCTGAATGCTCCTTGAGCCATAGTCGATGCCCGTAGTGGGGCCTTGACGGTCGGCCTGTGGGAGCGAACTCAGGGAGCATTCAAAAAGGACACCACTACTATGTTTAACGGTATCAAAGAAATCACCATGACCACCATCGAGATTGCTGCGATGACTGGCAAGCGTCACGACCATGTGCTTCGAGATGTTGACCGGGTAATAGCACAAGTAGGAGCCCCCAAATCTGGGGCCACCGAATCGAGCTATGCCACTGCCCAAGGTAAAGTTCTCCGAATGCTGGTCTTGAAAAAGCATATGGTATTCACTCTTATCACCGGTTATGACACTGGGCTGCGGCACACTGTAGTCGGTCGATGGATCGAGCTTGAGCAGTCAGCTAACCCGGCGTTCGCTTCGCAGGCAATCACAGCCACACTGAATGACCTACAAACCCGAGTCGATGCTATGGCGCCTGCTTACGATGAACATGTCCGTAAGGGTCGTACATCTGGCTATACGTGGCGTGAAGCTTGCCGTTTGGCTGGCGTAGAGAACCCCGATAAGGTTCTCGCCATGCTGGTCGATAAGGGGCTTGCACGGCGCTCTAACGGGCTGACCTCTCTCGCTCCGAAGTTCATTGAGCGCGGTGATGCCAAGCGCGTGAGCAAGGCCAACAAGGCTATTCAACTGACCGGCCACCTCTTCAAGGTCACCCTCAAAGGTGTCGATGAATGGCTGCGACCGAATGCTGAGAACATCGCCAAGGCTCTGATCGAACACCGCAAGCCCCGACCTGTGGTCGACAATGACGGCTATGTGATCGACATAAAGGGCGAAGGCGCTGCTCGCATGACGACTGCCCACCTGCCGAAGGAGGTGACCCAATGAGCAGCCGCCCAATGAGCAACCGCCAGCGTCACCTACTTTGTTTGGGTCTGAAGCTAATGCTGGCCGGGGTCCCTGAAGACGAACGCCGCGCCATCATCGAGCGAAGGCTTCATTACTACCGTGAGGCTCGCAAGCGTCAGCGCTACCCGTATCACCAGCGGGAGCAACGCCTATGACTTTTGCTGACCAGCTCAACGCATTCTTTGTGTCCCCTTCAAGTCGAACCAAGCTGATCACCCTGCGCACAATCTGGCGTGATTGGCATGTTCGCGAACAGGTCGTCACCAGCGATGAACATGGTGTGGACTACCAGAAACTTATCGGGCACTTGAAGTCCACCAATCCGGTCATGGTCTCATTCGTTGAGTCCATCACTACAACAACCAGCATGAACCTCGATGCAGTAATGCGCGCCCCTATGCGAATCCCACTGACCCGCCAACCGATCACTTCCCCGCTTTAACTTACCGCCGTCCGCCATCGGCACCCGGATCACACCCGCCAAGCTACAGACCCGTGATCGCACTAACTAACCAAAACCCAGAAGATATTGATCATGACCTTGAGAGGCCCGTGCGGCTACTCCTTGCCATCTGGTCACGTTGCCTCTATGCGGCAAGGCCATGAATCAATGTCTCGATGTAGGAGACCCAACACCATGCAACTGAATATCCAGAAAGTCACCCCTGAAACCGTTGAAGTACAAGGTCAGGTCGTATCCCGTGCGTATGCCGAGGGCGTCATGCTGGCGACTCTGATTGCCACCGCTGGGAGCAGCAAGCCAGCCCAAGAGGCAATCGTAAGCCAATACCTGGACGCTGGTCTGAGCGCTGCTACCTTCCCGGCCATCGTGAGGTCCATCGAGACCCGCAAGTTGGCCGCTGAGCGTGAACATGCAGAGCGCCTCAAAGAAGCTCGTGAGCATGCAGAGCGCTTCAAGTCCTACGAGTCCACCCCTTTGGACGAAGCGCGTCGCCGTGCCAAGCGTGAAGACCGTGAGCGCAAGTATCAAGACATGGGCCGCGCTATCCGCAGTGCCAATGGTCGTAGCGACTTCTCGTCTGGCAACTGGCTCGACAACAACTAAGCCTGTCCTTTCTCAACTTATTTCAGGAGACCCATCTCATGTCCAACCCATCCAAATCTACAGATCACCGCGACCAACGCGACCGCTACACCGCGCCGACTTCCTATGAGACCGCCGTATGGGGCAATGGCGGTAACCTTCAGTTCACCACCCAGGCCTCTATGGGCGCCCAGGCGACTGACTCAAGTGTCCTGGCTCAGGTCATCACCCAAGCCATGGACGAATTCTTCAATGGTGGCGAGTGGCAGGATAACGCTGCCGATGCTATTCCCTGTGAGTTCCGCCCGAAAGGAACCGAGCCGACCCCTGTGCAATTGGTCAACATGGTCAATCGTAACCTTGAGTTCGATCCTCGCCAGTCGATCTACGACACCTCGACCATCGCCAAGGGCGAAGCGGTTGCCGGTGACTTCATCTTCACTGAGCCGACCAATACCGCTGCGTTCTTCTCGCACCGCTTCACCCTTCTGGATGCCCACGTTGTTGCTGGCTTCACTGGCAACGGCATGGAGCAGATGATGGACAAGATGCTGGCCGACTTCGAGAAGGCCTGTGGTTCTACCGTTGTGGACATCCTCATTAAGTCCCCAAGCACCGAAGCCAAGGAGGTCACCATTGCGGGCACCACTCCGCGTGATCGTGCTGAGGACTGGATCGACGCTTTGACCATGAGCATTAACCAGTCGGTAGGTAACTCTCTGAGCGACTTCGTGTTGCTGATGCACATGACTGAGCAGGCAATGCTTGAACGTGCGGGCCAGCGCGCCGGTGTCGAGTCCATTGAGGACCTGTTGGGTTGCAGCACCCAGTTCTATTCTGGGGCTGACCGTGGCGTCTTCATGCTGCCTAAGGGCTTTGCCTCGCTGTCGTTCCGCCATAACCAAGAGGGCGACGTATGGAAGATCCTGGCGAGCCGTAACGCTGGCGTACAGGGCTGGGACTTTGAGGTGAGCGGTGTGGCTGACGTAATGGCTCAGGCCAAGGTCAGGATCAAGTTGGCAAACCCAGCGGACCCTACTGAGAAACTTCAGGTCGAGACCGTAGACTTCCCGTTGATCACCCGTGTAGTCGCCAAGCCGTAACACCCGCTGTATCCATGAGGTCCGTAACGGGCCTCGTGGGCTGGCCTGAGTGCCTATCTAAACTGATGGACCTTCAGGTGAGCCCATGTGAAATGCGTTGCTATGCAAAATGTGCAGGGCAATGACCCACGTTCTTTATCAGACTTCACGTAGGAGACCGCTATGGCCGCCAAGAAACAATGGTTGGCCGTCCTAAAGGCTATCGTCGTGTCGAAAGCCACATGGAAGCTGGTCGGCACCGTAGCGGTTCTTTATGGCTGCGCTCATGGCGAGCTAATCGCTGGGCTGGTCGGAGAGGTTATAGCGGACGTGTCGGGAGCCCTTTAAGGATCTGACAGAAATTTCTGAGTGACCACCTGTAACTACTAACCTGCGCGCTTACCCCCGTAGGCCCCCGCACGCTCGCTCAGGCGCACGATAGGGACCCTTGCGGGCAGGCGATAAGGACCCCAGCGTTGGGACAAATGTGCGCCAAAGCTGTTACAAAACGGGGTCCTATGGTGCTACGCTAAGGTCTCCTAACGTGCCTCATCAGGTCGGTGTAAGGATCGTATCCTTCGCCTCTGGCAGCATCCCTGGATAGTCCAGCGTGTAGTGCAGACCCCGAGATTCCTTACGTTCCATGGCAGACCTGATCATCAGTTCCGCTACTTGAGCAAGGTTCCTCAATTCAATCAGGTCTCTGCTTACTCGGTAGTTGCTGTAGAACTCGTCGATCTCATCCAGCAACAGCCGGACCCGGTGCTGCGCGCGTTGCAGGCGCTTGTTGGTACGCACGATCCCCACGTAGTCCCACATGAAGCGCCGCAGCTCGTCCCAGTTGTGGGCGATGATCACGTCTTCGTCCGAATCGGTGACCTGGCTTGCGTCCCAGCGGGGCAGGGCATCCGGCACGGGGATGCGTGGCAGTTGTTCGAGGATGTCCGCCGCCGCCGAGCGGGCGTAGACGAAGCATTCGAGCAGCGAGTTGCTGGCCATGCGATTGGCGCCGTGCAGGCCGGTGAAGCTGGTTTCGCCAATCGCATACAGGCCGGGCACGTCGGTGCGGCCATTTTGGTCGACCATTACGCCGCCGCAGGTGTAGTGCGCGGCCGGGACGACCGGGATCGGGCCTTTGGTGATGTCGATGTTGAAGGCCAGGCAGCGTTCGTAGACGGTGGGGAAGTGGGTCTTGATGAAGGCTTCGGGTTTGTGGCTGATGTCCAGGTACACGCAGTCGATACCCAGGCGCTTCATTTCATGGTCGATGGCGCGGGCGACGATGTCCCGTGGGGCCAGTTCGGCGCGCGGGTCGAAGCGTTGCATGAAGCGTTCGCCGTTCGGCAGTTTCAGGTGTGCGCCTTCGCCGCGCAGGGCTTCGGTGATCAGGAAACTCTTGGCCTGCGGGTGGTACAGGCAGGTGGGGTGGAACTGGTTGAATTCCAGGTTCGCCACCCGACAGCCCGAACGCCAGGCCATGGCGATGCCGTCGCCGCAGGCACCGTCAGGGTTACTGGTGTAGAGGTAGACCTTGGCCGCGCCGCCCGAAGCGAGAATGGTGAAGCGCGCACCGTAGGTGTCGACTTCGCCGCTGCCACGGTTGAGCACATAGGCGCCGAGGCAGCGATCGCCTTCCAGGCCCAGGCGTTTTTCGGTGATCAGGTCGACGGCGACGCGTTGCTCCAGCAATTCGATGTTGGGGCGTTGGCGGGCTTGGTCGAGCAGGGTCTTGAAGATCGCGGCGCCGGTGGCGTCGGCGGCGTGGATGATGCGACGGTGGCTGTGGCCGCCTTCACGGGTCAGGTGGAATTCGAAACCGCCGTCATCGCTGCCCGCGTGTTCATCGCGGGTGAACGGCACGCCCTGGTCGATCAGCCATTGGATCGCCTCGCGGCTGTGCTCCACGGTGAAGCGCACCGCGTCTTCATGACACAGGCCGCCGCCGGCGTTGAGGGTGTCTTCGACGTGGGATTGCACGGTGTCGGTGTCATCCAGCACGGCAGCGACGCCGCCCTGGGCCCAGAATGTCGAGCCGTTGGCCAGGTCGCCCTTGCTCAGGACCGCAATGCGCAGATGGCTGGGGAGGGTCAGCGCCAGACTCAAGCCGGCCGCGCCGCTACCGATCACCAGGACATCGTGTTGAAACTGTTGGCTCATTAGAAGGATTCCGCAAAAAGCGATCCAAAGGGCAGGCGCAGACAGGACGCCTGGATCGGCGAATCAAAGGGGCACACGGGCTACTAGTATATAGAGGGGGGGAGCGGCACAATAGCCGGGCATTCGTGGCAATGTGAGATTACGGTGCACGGCTCGGGTAAAATCAGCTGGTTATTGAAGCGGGAACTTTTTGCATAAGCCTCGACTCAATAGCAGGTTGCCCGAAAGCTGGGAAAACGTTGAGTTTATTGGCCCGTCGGGAGCATTGGACGCGTCAGAAAACCGGCGACAAGATTATTCGCGCAGCCGGCGTTGCCCGTGCTGCGTTTTTCGTGTGTGCCAAATCAGTGCGTGCCGGAAACTTGCTTGAAGGGGGAGAACTTTTGCGAAAAGACCGAGTCTATGTTTGCAAGCCTGATCGTTTAGTTATGCAAGCCTCCTTCAAGTACAACGAGGAGTGTTCATGCTAACCCAGGAAGAGGATCAGCAGCTGGTCGAGCGCGTTCAACGCGGCGACAAGCGAGCTTTTGATCTGCTAGTGCTGAAATACCAGCACAAAATTCTCGGGTTGATCGTGCGGTTTGTGCACGACACCCATGAAGCGCAGGACGTTGCACAGGAAGCCTTTATCAAGGCGTACCGTGCACTAGGCAATTTCCGCGGTGACAGTGCGTTTTACACGTGGCTGTACCGCATCGCCATCAACACGGCGAAGAACTATCTGGTCTCTCGCGGACGCCGCCCACCGGATAGTGATGTTAGTTCAGAAGATGCTGAATTTTACGATGGTGATCACGGCCTCAAAGATCTCGAGTCGCCGGAGCGTGCATTGCTGCGCGACGAGATCGAAGGCACCGTTCATCGCACCATTCAGCAACTGCCAGAAGATTTGCGTACGGCGTTAACTTTACGTGAATTCGATGGTCTGAGTTACGAAGACATTGCGAGCGTCATGCAGTGTCCGGTGGGGACTGTAAGGTCACGGATTTTCCGGGCCCGGGAAGCCATCGATAAAGCCTTGCAACCGTTGTTGCAAGAGAACTAAAGACAGCGGCGACAGCCAAGAGAGGAACCGCCATGAGTCGTGATGCCCTGCAGGAATCGCTGTCCGCAGTGATGGATAACGAAGCGGATGAACTGGAACTTCGTCGAGTGCTCAACGCATTTGATGACGCCGAAACCCGTGATACCTGGTCTCGTTACCAAGTCGCTCGGGCGGTGATGCACAAGGATCTTCTAATCCCTCGTCTGGATATTGCTGCGGCCGTTTCTGCCGCTCTGGCTGATGAAGCCGTTCCGGCAAAAGCTGCACGTGGTCCATGGCGTAGCCTGGGTCGCCTGGCAGTCGCTGCCTCGGTGACTGTTGCAGTGCTGGCGGGTGTTCGCCTGTACAACCAGGACGAAATCGCCGGTGCCGAACTGGCTCAGCAGACCCAGCAGCCGGTCATGGCCGGTCCGCAAGTCAAAGGCCCAGCGGTATTGGCCGGCTACAAGGAAAGCTCTGACACCACCGGCCCGATGGCCAACGGTGTACTGCAAGGCCAATCCGGCTGGCAGGACCAGCGTCTTCCAGGCTACCTGCGCCAACACGCACAGGAATCGGCTCTGAAAGGCACTGAAAGCGCGCTGCCTTATGCTCGCGCCGCAAGCCTGGAAAACCGCTGATTCGTAAGGAGCTCTATGCGCGCCATACCGCTCCTTACGCTTTTGCTCAGCAGTTGGTTTGCACTCCCCGCCCACGCCGACGAAGCCCAAGACTGGCTGACTCGACTTGGGCGTGCAGAGCAGCAGCAAAGCTTTCAAGGTACGTTCGTCTACGAGCGTAACGGCAGTTTTTCCACCCATGACATCTGGCATCGTGTCCAGGATGGTCAGGTCCGTGAGCGGCTCTTGCAGCTCGATGGCTCTGCCCAGGAAGTCGTGCGGTTGGACGGCCGTACTCAGTGTGTCAGCGGCACCCTTGTCGCAGGCCTTGGCAATTCGCGTGATGCACCGTCACGTGCGCTTGATCCGCAAAAACTCAATGAATTCTATGAACTGGCCGTCATCGGCAAGTCCCGCGTGGCCGGTCGTAATGCAGTGATCGTCTCGATCACGCCCCGTGACCAATATCGTTACGGCTTCGAGCTGCACCTGGACCGTGATACCGCCTTGCCACTCAAGTCCCTGCTGCTCAATGACCAGGGGCAGTTGCTGGAGCGTTTTCAGTTCACGCGTTTAAATACGTCGACCGTGCCGGGTGATCGCGATTTGCAACCCAGCAGCGAATGCACGCCTATCGCCGCAGCTGGCGCTAGCGCGCCGCAAGTCCCGACAACCGAGAACTGGCATATGGAATGGTTGCCGCCGGGGTTTCAACTGACCAATAGTGCAGCGCGCACCGATACCCAGACGAAAGCAACGGTCGATAGCCTGATGTATGAAGACGGGCTGGCGCGCTTCTCGGTATTTCTTGAGCCGATCAACGATGCAAGCGTCACTGAAACCCGCACCCAATTGGGGCCTACAGTCGCCGTCTCGCGGCGCCTGAACACGGTGGACGGCGAGATGATGGTGACGGTTGTCGGCGAAATTCCGATCGGTACTGCTGAACGCATCGCACTGTCGGTGCGCGGCGAAAAAAAGACCGCCGCCCAGCCGTGAGTTGTTAATCCTATGTTCATCCTGAGCTTTCAATGTTAAGCCCATGCCGGGTCGGTTGCCGAGAGCATGAAATGAATGGATCAGCATTTTCACTTGCAAAAATCCCCCATGTTTTTTATAGGTCAGGGCTTGTCGGCTCTGGCCTTGCTTTGTTCGCGGAACAAAAATGTCGGTCGCAGTTTTCGGCGTTTCTTGAACCCTGTCGCTCAACCCTGCTCGTCGTAACGGGAGCTGTATGTCGATACCACGTTTGAAGTCTTATCTATCCATAGTCGCCACGGTATTGGTGCTGGGTCAGGCCTTGCCTGCGCAAGCGGCCGAGTTGCCTGACTTCACCCAACTGGTTGAGCAGGCCTCGCCTGCGGTGGTGAACATCAGTACCACGCAGAAACTGCCGGACCGCAAAGTTTCCAATCAGCAGATGCCGGACCTGGAAGGCCTGCCGCCGATGCTGCGCGAGTTCTTCGAGCGCGGCATGCCGCAACAGCGTTCGCCCCGCGGTGGCGGTGGCCAGCGTGAGGCGCAGTCCCTGGGCTCGGGCTTCATCATCTCGCCGGATGGTTACATCCTCACCAACAACCACGTGATTGCCGATGCTGACGAGATTCTCGTGCGCCTGGCGGATCGCAGTGAGCTGAAAGCCAAGCTGGTGGGTACTGACCCGCGTTCCGACGTGGCCTTGCTGAAGATCGATGGCAAGGACCTGCCGGTTCTCAAGCTGGGTAAATCCCAGGACTTGAAAGCCGGGCAGTGGGTTGTCGCCATCGGTTCGCCGTTCGGCTTTGACCACACCGTGACCCAAGGCATTGTCAGCGCCATTGGGCGCAGCCTGCCGAACGAGAACTACGTGCCGTTCATCCAGACCGACGTGCCGATCAACCCGGGCAACTCCGGTGGTCCGCTGTTCAACCTGGCCGGCGAAGTGGTGGGGATCAACTCGCAGATCTACACCCGTTCAGGTGGTTTCATGGGCGTGTCGTTCGCCATCCCGATCGATGTGGCCATGGACGTTTCCAATCAGCTCAAGAGCGGTGGCAAGGTCAGCCGTGGCTGGTTGGGCGTGGTGATCCAGGAAGTGAACAAGGATCTGGCTGAGTCCTTCGGCCTCGACAAGCCGGCCGGTGCCCTGGTCGCGCAGATTCAGGACGGTGGCCCGGCAGCCAAGGGTGGCCTGCAAGTCGGCGACGTGATTCTGAGCATGAATGGCCAGCCAATTGTCATGTCGGCCGACCTGCCGCATCTGGTCGGCGCGCTCAAGGCCGGCGCCAAGGCCAAGCTGGAAGTGATTCGTGAAGGCAAGCGCCAGACCGTTGAACTGACCGTCGGTGCCATCCCCGAAGAGGGCGCCACCCTCGATGCCCTGGGCAACGCCAAGCCTGGTGCCGAGCGCAGCAGCAACCGCCTGGGTATTGCTGTGGTCGAGATGACCGACGAGCAGAAGAAAAGCTTCGACCTCAAGAGCGGCGTGGTGATCAAGGAAGTGCAGGACGGTCCTGCGGCACTGATCGGCCTGCAACCAGGCGACGTCATTACTCACCTGAACAACCAGGCCATTGAAACCACCAAGCAATTCACCGACATCGCCAAGGCGTTGCCGAAGAATCGTTCGGTGTCCATGCGTGTGTTGCGCCAGGGGCGTGCCAGCTTCATTACCTTCAAGCTGGCCGAATAATCCGCTAGCTCAATTAAAAGCCCCGCCCTCGGTTGACGAGGGCGGGGCTTTTTTGTGGGCGATGGGTGGGTTAGCTCATCATCCCCTTCACCAGGCGTTCCTGTTCGATCAGTTCACGCTGGCGTGCATCGATGCGTGACGATAACGGGAAATTGCTGCCCGCCCTGCGCTTGGCGAAGTCCAACTGCTGGATGGCCTGCTGGAAGTCGCCCACCAGCGCAAAGTACTCGGCGCGTGCCTGGTGCAGGCCAATGATGTTGCCAGACAAGCCGCGCGTTTCGGCGACCTGATACCAGACATCGGGATCATCGGGGCGGGACTTGAGCAAACCGTCCAAGGCTTTCTCTGCATCGGCGGTACGGTTCTGTTTCAGCAGAAGGTCCACGCGCACCTGATTCAACGGATAGTTGCCGGGATATTGCGTGAGCATCCGATCCGTACGCTGTTGCGCATCCGGCAGGCGGTTGTTGTCGATGTCCAGTTGGACTTGAGCCAGGTTGTAGGTGATGTCGTTGGGCGCCTTGGCCAGCAACGGTGCGAGGTTCTCCCGCGCTTCCTTGAACTGGGAGCCTTTGATCTGCGCGATGGCCAAGCCATAACGCGCCACATCGTTTTTCGGGTTCTCGTCCAATTGCGCCTGGAAACGCTTGGCCGCAAGGCCTGGTGTGTCCTCGTATTGCAACTGCACCCGTGCGCGAATCAGTTGATAGCGCAGGCTGTCTTCCTTGCCGCCGGATTTGGCTTGCTCGGCGCGGTTGCGGGTGTCGGCGATCCGCGATTCGGTCACCGGGTGCGTCAGCAAGAATTCCGGTGGCTTGGCGTCGAAGCGGTATTGGCGCATCAGGCGTTCGAACATGGTCGGCATGGAGCGCGGGTCGTAACCGGCTTTTTCCAGGTTGAGGATGCCGATGCGATCGGCTTCTTGCTCGTTCTGGCGCGAGAAGCGGCGCTGTTCCTGGATGGCAGCGGCCTGGGTGCCGGCAATCGCGGCAATGCCGGCGTCACCTGCACCTGCGGCAGCGGCAATGATGCCGCCGAGCAGGGCGGCCATCATCGGGATCTGCATGCGCTGCTGCGCTTCCACACCGCGTGCGAAGTGGCGTTGGGACAGGTGAGCCAATTCGTGGGCCAGTACCGAGGCGTATTCCCCCTCGGTCTGCGCATTGAGGAACAGGCCGCCGTTGACCCCGACGATCCCGCCAGGTGCGGCAAAGGCGTTGAGTTGCGGGCTGTTGATCAAGATGAACTCCAGGCGCCGGTCATTGACCTGGCTGGTCTCCACCAGTTTGTACACGCTGGTTTCGACATAATCCTTGAGTTGCGGATCATTCAGTTGCGAGACCTGGCCCCGCAAGTAGGCCAGCCAGGCACGGCCCAGCTGGTATTCCTGTTGTGGCGAGACAATGGCAGAACTGGCGTCGCCAAGTGACGGCAGGTCGTCAGCGAAGCCTGGGGAGGCCAGCAGGCAAGCCAGCGTCAGCAGGGTGGGGCGCAAAAAAGTCATGCACAGAGCCTTTCGACAAAGAGCTTACTGTAGCCGGACACTGAGCTTCGGACCAGATATTCTAAGCAGCTCAAACCCGTGCCCGGAGTAAAACCATGACCGACGCTGTAGCCTTTGATGCCGAACTCGATGCCAGCGGCCTCAATTGCCCGTTGCCTTTGCTCAAGGCCAAGCTGGAGCTCAATCGATTGGCCAGCGGCGCGGTGCTCAAGGTAATCGCCACGGATGCAGGCTCCCAGCGTGATTTCCGGACGTTTGCCAAACTGGCCGGTCACACCCTGCTGCACGAAGAGGACGCCGCCGGTGTGTACCGTTACTGGTTGCGCAAGGCCTGAACCGTTCGCCCCCACCACCTGAGGTCTATTGATGTTCAAAGTGTTACGAGACTGGATTCAGCGCTACTTCTCCGATGAGGAAGCGGTAGTGCTGGCCGTCCTGCTGTTCCTGGCCTTTACGGCGGTGCTCACTTTGGGTGGCATGCTGGCGCCGGTCCTGGCAGGGATGGTGCTGGCTTACCTGATGCAGGGCCTGGTCACAACCCTTGAGCGGTTGCGCTTGCCGGGCGGTGTGGCGGTGGGGTTGGTATTTGCCTTGTTCATGGGGCTGCTGGTGCTGTTTATCGTGGTGGTGTTGCCGTTGCTGTGGCATCAGCTGATCACCCTGTTCAACGAGCTGCCGGGCATGCTTGCCAAATGGCAGTCGTTGTTGCTGCTGTTGCCGGAGCGTTACCCCCATCTGGTGTCGGACGAGCAGGTGTTGCAGGCCATCGAAGTGGCGCGCGGCGAGATCGGAAAGTTCGGTCAGTGGGCGCTGACGTTTTCCCTGTCCAGCTTGCCGTTGTTGGTCAACATCATGATCTACCTGGTGCTGGTGCCGATCCTGGTGTTTTTCTTCCTCAAGGACCGCGCCATGATCGGCCGCTGGGTGCGCGGCTACCTGCCGCGCGAGCGGGCGCTGATCACGCGGGTGGCCGAGGAGATGAACCGACAGATCGCCAACTACATCCGTGGCAAGGTCATCGAGATCATTATTTGCGGCGGCGTGACCTACATCGCCTTTATCGCCCTGGACCTGAACTACGCCGCGCTGCTGGCATTGTTGGTGGGGGTCTCGGTGGTTGTCCCTTATGTCGGCGCCGTGGTGGTGACGGTGCCGGTGACGCTGATCGCGCTGTTCCAGTGGGGTTGGAGTGATCAGTTCATCTACCTGATGGCGGTCTACGGGATCATCCAGACCCTGGATGGCAACGTGCTTGTGCCGCTGCTGTTTTCGGAGGCGGTCAACCTGCACCCGGTGGCGATCATCTGCGCGGTGCTGTTGTTCGGCGGGTTGTGGGGATTCTGGGGAGTGTTTTTTGCGATTCCCCTGGCGACGCTGTTCAAGGCGGTGCTGGATGCCTGGCCTCGGCAAGAACCCGTGGTAGCGCCACTGTTGTAACGGGCCGCTGTAGTGAGCGGGCTTGCCTCGCGCTGGGGGGCGAAGCCGCCCCAAATCCAACCGCCGCGGTCTTACTGATACACCGAGGTGCCTGGGTTTAGGGCGGCTTCGCCCCCCCAGCGCGGGGCAAGCGCGCTCACTACAGTTATGCTTTGTTCAAGGATTGTGCTGCGGCCAATACGGCATCCACATGCCCAGGCACCTTCACGCCACGCCATTCCTGGCGCAGTACGCCATCCTTGTCGATAAGGAACGTGCTGCGATCCACGCCCAGGTATTCCTTGCCATACAGCTTCTTCAGCTTGATCACATCAAACAGCTGGCAGACCGCTTCGTCCTTGTCGCTGATCAGCTCGAAGGGGAATTCCTGCTTGGCCTTGAAGTTCTCGTGGGACTTCACGCTGTCGCGCGACACCCCGAACACTTCGGTGTTGGCCGCCTTGAACGCTGCGTAGTGGTCACGGAACCCTTGGCCTTCGGTGGTGCAGCCCGGGGTGCTGTCCTTGGGGTAGAAGTAGATCACCACTTGCTTGCCCTTGAGGGCGGCGAGGCTGAAGGTCTGGCCGCTGGTGGCCTGAGCTTCGAAATCGGCTACGGGTGTGTCGATGACAACCGGCATGGGGCGTTCCTTACATAGGGTTCTGTGGGCGCCATGGCTCGATCAATGCGTCGAGGTTCAGGGCATCGGCGAAGTCCAGGAACTGGTCGCGCAACCAGCTGATCTGTACACCAGCCGGCAAGGTCACGGTAAACGTGGCGTTGAGCATGGTGCCGCCGGTTTGTGGTGCCTGGTAGGTGTCGCAGGTCAGGTTCTCCAGCTCGACGTTGTGGTCGATAAAGAACTGGCACAGCTCGTTGACGATGTCCGAACGGTACGCCGAGCTGACATACGCCACATAGGGCAAGGCCTGCGGACGGTTTTCCAGGGCGGCGCTGCGCACCACGTTGACGGTGAAGTTGTGTTTCTTGGCCAGGCCGGGCAGGCCGGTTTCCAGGCGCGCCAGGGCGTCCCAGGAGCCGGAAATCTGCAGGACCAGCGCGCTGCACTCGCCGTGGCGGGTCAGGCGGGAGGTCACGACGGCGCAGCGGTTCTCATGGCTGGCGCGGCACAGGACGTTGGTCAGCTCCATGGGGTTGGCGCCGAGGGCACTGATAACAAGGAATTGTTCGCGAACTGTGGGGGTGGACATGCAGCCTTCCTAAAGCGATGAGCGGTCGATACCGCGTGGGCTGTATCGATCAAAGGATGAAGGGTAGCGAAAACCGTCGCCAAGGGCTAGGAGGTGGCGTTTTCATTGCGTGAACGGCCGGATTTCGACGCGCTTGGAGGCAGCCTTTGGCCCAATGATGGCATTGCCTGTCGTTTAGTTGCGCCAGAACGCATCCTCAGGCGGTACTTTGCTTGTGCAAGCATCTTGGCGCCAGTACCATTACGGCTCTCTTTTTCCGGCAGGAGCGGTTGCATGATTGCGGGCAGTATGGTGGCACTGGTCACACCCATGGATGCACAAGGTCATCTCGACTGGGACAGCCTGGGCAAACTGGTGGACTTCCACCTGCAAGAAGGCACCAACGCCATTGTGGCGGTCGGCACCACAGGTGAGTCGGCCACCCTCGATGTGGAAGAACACATCCAGGTCATCGAATTCGTGGTCAAGCGTGTGGCGGGCCGCATTGCCGTGATCGCCGGTACGGGCGCCAACTCGACGCGCGAAGCGATCGAGCTGACCAAAAACGCCAAGAAGGCCGGCGCCGATGCCTGCCTGCTGGTGACGCCGTACTACAACAAGCCGACCCAGGAAGGCCTGTACCAGCATTTCCGCGCCATTGCCGAAGCGGTCGACATCCCGCAGATCCTCTATAACGTACCGGGTCGTACCGCGTGTGATATGAAGGCCGAGACGGTGATCCGCCTGTCCACCGTACCGAACATCATCGGTATCAAGGAAGCCACCGGCGACCTGCAACGCGCCAAGGACATCCTGGCCGGCGTGAGCAGCGATTTCCTGGTGTATTCCGGTGACGACGCCACCGCTGTCGAACTGATGCTGCTGGGCGGCAAAGGCAACATCTCCGTGACCGCCAACGTGGCCCCGCGTGCCATGAGCGAAATGTGCGCCGCCGCCATCGCCGGTGACGCCGTGACCGCCCGCGCGATCCACGAGAAGCTGATGCCGCTCAACAAGACACTGTTTATCGAATCCAACCCTATTCCCGTGAAGTGGGCGCTGACTGAAATGGGCATGATGCCGGACGGTATCCGTCTGCCGCTCACCCGTCTGAGCGAAGCCTGTCATGAACCGCTGCGACAGGCCCTGCGCCAGTCCGGCGTCCTGGTTTAATTGAGGAAGCACTACGCATGAAGCGATTGGCCGGACTTTCCGCACTTGCCTTGATTATCTCCAGCACCAGTGGCTGCGGTTGGATCTGGGGCCCGGAAGGCTACTTCCGTGACCGCGGCAGCGATTACCTGGAAGCACAAGCAACCAAACCGATGCAACTGCCACCGGACGTCAACGTCGCCAAGCGCCTTGACCCGTTGCTGCCGATCCCGCGCAATGTCGCCGACGACACCACCAAGGGTGAGTACGTTGTGCCACGTCCACAGCCGATCTCGGCCGTGGCCGATGCCAGCGATTACAGCCTGCAGAAGAGCGGTGATTCGCGTTGGATCGTGGCTCAGCGTCCACCCGCCGAAGTCTGGCCAGTGGCAGTGCAGTTCTTCCAGGACAACGGTTTCCGCATCGACCAGCAGCGTCCACAGACCGGTGAATTCACCACGGCATGGCAGCAGGGCAACGAACTGTCCGCCACCATGGCCAAGCGCCTGCAGGCCGGTGGCGTAGCCTCCGACAGCGAAACCCGTGTGCGTGTGCGCATCGAGCCGGGTGTACAGCGTAATACCAGCGAAGTCTATGTGGTCAGCGCCGAGCGTCCTGCCGGCAGCACCGCCAACGTTGATTTCACCAACCGTTCGGTCAACACCGGTGTTGATTCGGCACTGGTCGACGAAATGCTGGCCAGCATGAGCCGTATTTCCGAGAAGGGCGGTTCGGTCTCCCTGCTCGCCGCACGTGATTACGATACTCCGAGCCGTGTCAGCCTCACCGAGGACGGCAGCGGCAACGTGGTGCTGAACCTCGGCGAAGACCTCGACCGTGCGTGGGCCAGTGTTGGTCGCGCCCTGGAGCAGGGCCCTTGGCGTGTTGAAGACATCAACCGCAGCCTGGGCCTGTACTACATCAACGTGGCTGAAAAAGCCGAGCGTAAAGACGACGAGCCAGGTTTCTTCGGCAAGCTGTTCGGCAGCAAACCGACCAAGGAAGAAATCGAGACCCGCGCCGAGCGTTACCAGGTTCGTTTGAGCAAGGTTGGCGAAAGCGTGCAAGTCACCGTCGAGAAGAACATCAACACCGTTGCGCCGGCTGAGACAGCGCGCAAAGTGTTGGGCGTGATTCAGGACAACCTGGGCTGATCCGATGCGTTTTGCCGTTCTCGGCAGCGGTAGCCAAGGGAACGGCACGCTGGTCGCACATGACGACACGTATGTGCTGGTGGATTGTGGTTTCTCGTTAAAAGAAACCGAGCGGCGCCTGCTGCGCCTGGGGGTACACCCCGCGCAGCTGAGCGCGATTCTGGTAACCCACGAACATGCCGACCACGTGCATGGCGTGGGTTTGCTGTCTCGGCGCTACAATCTTCCGGTGTACCTCAGTCGCGGCACCCTGCGCGGGATGCGTAAACCTATCGAGCCTAGAGGTTTCCTGGCCGGTGGCGAGCAACTGCAGATCGGTGCGTTGAGCATTGACGTGATTGCCGTCGCACATGACGCCCAGGAACCGACGCAGTATGTCTTCAGTGGCGGTGAGCGGCGTTTCGGCGTGCTTACTGACCTGGGGTCCTACTGCTCCAAGGTGCTGGACGGCTACCGCGACCTCGATGCGTTGATGATCGAGGCCAACCACTGTCGGGACCTGCTGGCTCGTGGTCATTACCCGTACTTTCTCAAGCAGCGGGTCGGCGGCGAACTGGGACATTTGAACAACCACCAGGCGGCATACCTGGTGTATGAGTTGGGCTGGCAAGACCTGCAACATCTGGTCCTGGCCCACTTGAGCAGCAAGAACAACCTGCCGACGCTTGCCCGGCAATGTTTTGTCGACACCCTCGGGTGCGACCCGGACTGGCTGCAACTGGCCGATCAAGATTCAGGGCTCGACTGGCGACACATCGCCTAGCCCACCTCACTCAAAGCGGAGCCCATCATGGAAAAACGTGAAGAACTCTACCGCGGCAAAGCCAAGTCGGTGTACAAGACCGACGACGCCAACCGCCTGATCCTGCTGTTTCGCAACGACACCTCGGCGTTCGACGGCAAGCGCATCGAACAACTTGATCGCAAAGGCATGGTGAACAACAAGTTCAACGCCTTCATCATGCAGAAGCTCGAAGAGGCCGGCATTCCGACCCAATTCGACAAACTGCTGGGCGACAACGAGTGCCTGGTCAAGAAGCTCGACATGATCCCGGTCGAATGCGTCGTGCGTAACTACGCTGCCGGCAGCCTGGTCAAGCGCCTGGGCGTGGAAGAGGGCCTCAAGCTCAACCCTTACACGTTCGAGCTGTTCCTGAAGGACGACGCCAAGGGCGACCCGTTCATCAACGAATCCCACGTCGTGGCGTTCGGCTGGGGCACCGCTGAACAACTGGCGCGCATGAAGGAGTTGTCCCTCAAGGTCAACGACGTGCTGAGCAAGCTGTTCGACGACGCCGGCCTGCTGCTGGTGGACTTCAAGCTCGAATTCGGTGTGTTCCACGACGGCTCCATCGTCCTGGGCGACGAATTCAGCCCGGACGGCTGCCGCCTGTGGGACAAGGACACCAAGAAGAAGATGGACAAAGACCGCTTCCGCCAGGGCCTCGGTGACGTTATCGAAGCCTACGAAGAAGTCGCCAATCGTCTTGGCGTACCGCTTTAATCGACGCAAGCATCTGATAGCACGGAAAAAAATCTCGCTTCGAGCTTTGCTTTCCTGAACCACGCTGTTATGATGCGCGCCGTTGGAGAGATGCCAGAGTGGCCGAATGGGACGGATTCGAAATCCGTTGTACCTTCACCGGTACCTAGGGTTCGAATCCCTATCTCTCCGCCATACAAATAAAAGCCCCGTAGACCAAAGTCTACGGGGCTTTTTTGTTTTCGGATTTCATTACTCCGCTGTACTACTCAAATCCTTCGGCTTTGACGCAGGCTTTTTATCCGTCTCCTTCACCGTCTCCCGTGGTCTTTTTTTCGCCTCACTTTCTGTCACGTACTCTCCCGTGACCGCATCCCGATACCTCGTTGGCATATAAGCTCCTTGTCAGCCAGTCGCCACGTCGGCGACCTTCCAAGGCTAGTTCAGAGGCGTGGGGGCACGCGCGCCATTGTGTGAGGAGGCATGACGAAGATTGGCCGTCATGTTGCTCACCTGAAACAAAAAAGCCTGCTGGGCTCAATGCTCAGCAGGCTTTTTAGTCAACGACTTTCCGTTTAGGCCGGTTGAGCCACCAGGCTATTGCTCACCTTGCGACCCAGCACCAGCACCGTCACAAAACCCGCCCCGACCAACGCCGTGGCCAGGCTCAACAACACCGAGCTGCCCATCTGATCGACGATCCGTCCGCCGAAGAACGAGCCCAGGGCGATGATCACCTGGAACAAGGCGACGAAGAGCGGCATGCCGCGTTCGACGTCCTTGGGTGCCACGACAAACATCCAGATGCTGGCGCAGGCCGGGAAGGCGCCGAAGGCGAAGCCCCAGAGTGCGATCAGCATCGCTGCGCCGGTCATGCCGGTGGCGAAGTGGGGGAACAGGGCGGTGCTGGTGCCGATCATCAGTGCGACCAGCAGCAGGGTATTGCGCACACTGCGGTTGGCGGCGAAACCGGCAAAGATGTTGCCCAGCACGCCGGCCACGCCATAGAGCAGTAGCAGCGAGCCGATCGTCGGCCCATCGAAACCGGCACTCTGTTTGAAGAAAGGGGCGACGTAGGTATAGGCGGCAAAGTGCGCCAGACCGATCAGCAATACGGCGATCAATCCGACCCGGGCTTGTGGGTTGATAAACAAGGCCGGCAGGTCACTCACGCGGATGGCTTTTTCCGGAGTCAGCCGTGGGAGCAGGAAGACCTGCGCCAGCAACACCGGCACGCCAACCAGTGCAGTCACCAGAAAAGTCATGCGCCAGCCCATCAAGCCGCTGAGCCAGGTGCCTACGGGCACGCCCAACACGGTGGCCAGTGTCACGCCCATCATGATGATCGAGGTGGCCTTCGCCACACCCACGCCTTTGGGCGCCAGGCGGCCGCTGAGGGCGATGGCCGTGGCCCAGAACCCGCCAATGCTGATGCCCAGCAGTACGCGACCGAACAGCAGCAGGTTGAAGTCGCTGGCAAAGGCCACGACCGAGTTGGCGATGATCATGATCAGCGTCAGGCTGATCAGCAGGTAGCGACGGTCCATGGCGCCAATGAACACCGACAGCAAAGGCGCGGCGAGGGCGGCCATGATGCCGGGCAGGGTTACCATCAGTCCGGCATGCCCGGCACTGATACCCAGGTCGCTGGCGACGTCGTTGAGTACGCCTACCGGGAGAAACTCGCTGGTCACCAGGGCGAAGGCGCCAACGGCCACTGAAAGAATGGCCAGCCACTGCTGTTTGACGCTTTGCTGATTATGTTCGGGAAGGCCGCTAGGGGCCTGGCTGGCGCTTGGCATGATGGTGGGTTCCGAGGTGAATGTCGCCTGAAGCCAGGCGAGGGGAGGGAGTCAGGGAGGGGATTATAGGAATCGGTTGCGAATATCGAGCAGGCGCTCGTTTCGATAGTAATCATCAGTGCTATCGATGCGAAGCGTCTGGCAGGCGCGCTCGCAGGCACCGGGGTGTGCCCCGCGTGCGTGTATGCCGATGGCTCTCAAAGAAACTTTCCACACAAGGCATTCCCCTCGTAGCTGTGCATGATCGGTCCCAGGAACATGAAAGGACCGCATGCGTATAGGTAGGACGGAGGAGGGCGTGACTGGCAAACGGGAAGTTGCAGCGGCAGTGGCAACCCAACCCAAAGCGTCATGCCGCACCATTGGCGTTCGGTTTCTTTGGTGGATGATTCCCGCTGATCTGGAGCGGCTGCGTTTTTTGGCTCGGGAAGTGAAAGTTGCGCACCGACACAGCCGGTCAGGCAAGTGATCAGCACGCAGGCGATTAGAATTTTTTTCATTTCAAACCGACTCGGGGGAGGTTTCGACGTTCTCAGTATTGTCGTTCGCGGGTATCGCGATTTCAGCGGCCGTGATCTACGTCGCGGGAGATGTTACTCAGGCGTCAGCTCCAGCACGCGGTTTCTCCCGCCCTCGGCCACCAGATAAGTCCCGCGTCCGGTAGGCACAATCGACTGCGGGGCTTTGAGGAACGACAGAATGGTCTGCTGGCGCCCCTGCTTATCAATCAGCAGCAATCGCGCCCGGTGCGTGGCATCTTCATTGATCCACAGCCCGCGCTCGTCGCACATCAGGAAGGTCGGCTGGTTCAAATTGCCCAGCACCACTGGGTCACTGCCGTCGGCGGTCAGCTCGCGCACCACGCCCTTTTTCTTCTCGTTGTAGAGCAGGCGGCCGTCCGTGCAGCGCACGATGGCTTCGCCTTCCTGCACCTGGTCGCGCAGCACGGTCAGAGACTGGTCGCTCCAGCGGTAACGCAGCAGGCGCCCGGCCGGCTTGCGGTCTTCGATGGCGTAAAGGTCGTCGCCCTCAACCCACACGCCTTGCACGCTGTCACCCTTGAACAGTTCGGTGACCACGCCGTCCTTGTAGAAACTGACGGGCAAGTCGGCGGACTCCTGGCTGAACACCCAGCCGCCGCGGGTTGGCACAATGCCGTCGGGTTTTGACAGGTTGGCCACCACCACCTCGCGCGATCCGTCGGGGTGGATGCGCACGATGCTGCCCTGACCCTTGTCGAGTTCCTGGCTGACCATCAGTGAGCCGTTCGGCAACGGCATCAGCGATGCCGCTTTCGCCACGTCGCGGTGTACCACCTGAACGCTCCAACCGCTCGCCGCACTCACGGGGTAGAAGCTTTGCCAGGCGAAGAAACCGAGGGCGGCGATAACCGGAGCACCGATGAGGCACGCCCCGAGTCGCCAGAGACGCAATGGGTTTTTGTTATGGAATCGGGAGGTCATTGATCGCTCGGTCGATAGGATTCGGCATGCAGACTACGCAGGTGAGGGGGTTTTTTAAATGCGCGCAGGCCTGTTGCCGCTGCATTCGTACGATAATGGCCGACAAATCGACCTCACTGGCCCTTCTTCGTGATCATCAACTTCGACCTCAACGACCTCCAAGCCTTCCGCGCCGTGGTAGACAAGGGCAGCTTTCGCGGCGCTGCCGAGGCGATCCGAATCTCGCAGCCGGCGCTCAGCCGACGTATCGAAAAGCTCGAGTCCGCCCTCGACGTCAAGCTGTTCGAGCGCACCACACGGCGGGTCAGCCTGACCATGGTCGGCCGCGCTTTCCTGCCGCAGGTGGAGCGCATGCTCGACGACCTCGACATCGCGCTGATGGGCATCAGTAACGTTGCCTCCACGCGCATGGGCAATGTCACCATCGCCTGCGTACCGTCGACCGCGTATTACTTCATGCCCCACGTGATCTCCGAATTCCACAAGCTGTATCCGAAAATTCGCCTGCGCGTGCTGGATGCGAGCGCCGGTGAAGTGTGCAACGCCGTGGGAAGTGGCGAGGCGGACTTTGGCGTGAGTTTCAGCGGCAGCCTGGCTGATGAAGTGGAGTTCGAGTTGCTGCTGCAGGAGCGCTATGTGCTGGCGTGTCGCCGTGATCATCCGTTGGCCGGGCGTGAGAGCGTGCCGTGGGCCGAGGCCTACGAACATGACTACATCACCGTGGATAAGACTTCAGGCAACCGCTCCCTGCTGGATCAGGCGCTGCGAGGCGTGCGGGTGAAAAAGCCGAGCATCTGCGAGACGCACCACGTGACCACGATGATCGGGCTGGTAGAGGCGGGGTTGGGGGTGGCGATGGTGCCCTCGATTGCCATGCCGGCGAACGAACACCCGCTGCTGGTCAGTGTGCCGTTGGTGGAACCGCAGGTGATGCGCAACGTGGGCTTGATCAAGCGCCGCGGACGGACGTTGCCGCCGGCGGCGCTGGAGTTGGAGCGATTGGTGCGGGAGATGCCGTTTCGGTCAGCGTGACACCGAGTCCAGGCCGGTGGATTGCACCACCGGTTGCGCTGCGGGCGAGGCGAGGAATTGCAGCAACGCCTTGGCCTGCGCCGGGTGTTCGGCATTGACGGGAATACCCGCCGCAAAACGCGTCACAGACTGCACGTCCTCCGGGATTTTTCCGACGTAAGTCACCCCTGGCACTGGTAACAATTCCGCGACCTGCTGTAGACCGACTTCGTAGTCCCCCTTCGCGACCACCGAGGCCACCGGGATGCGTTCGATCATATTGCCCTTGGCCGGCATGCCGAGTTTGTGGAACAACTCCTTCTCGACATACACACCGCTGGCACTGTCCGAATACGCCACGGACTTGGCCTTGCTCAGCACTGCCTTGAGCTCGGCATCGGTGCCGATCGCCGGTTTGGGCGCGCCTTCCTTCACCACCAGGCCGATGCGCGAGTCCGCCAGTTCCACGCGGGAGGCCTTGTCGACCTTGCCCTGCTTGATCAGGTCATCCAGGGCGTAGCCGACCATGATCACCACGTCAGCGTGTTCGCCACGGGCCAGGCGGTTGGGAATCGCTTCCGGTGCCTTGCCCATCGACGGGCCGAGAATGGTGTCCAGGGTGTCGCCGCTCTGCTGGGCGTATTGCGGGCCCAGTAGTTTATAGGCAGCGGTGAAACCTCCGGAGGTCATCACCTTGAGCTCCTCGGCCTGGGCCGCCAGCGCCAGCGCACCGAGGGCCAGGGCCGTCAGGGTATTGAGCAGCGGCTTCATCATGCCGTCCCCTGCATCACCTGGCCGCGACTGTTGGCGCGGCGATACAGGGCCAGGGTCGAGCACAGCGCGCAGGCTGCGGCGAACATCATCCAGTAGGCCGGCGAAGCCTTGTCCTCAGTGATGTGGATGAACCAGGTGGAGATCGCCGGGGTGAAACCGCCGAAGATCGCGGTCGCCAGGCTATAGGCCAGGGAGAAACCGGCCACGCGCACTTCCACCGGCATGATCTCGGTAAGGGCCGGGATCATTGCGCCGTTGTACATGCCATACAGGAAGGAGAACCACAGCAGGGTTTCCAGCATATGGGCAAAGCTGGGTGCGTTCACCACGTAGGACAGTGCTGGGTAAGCCGTGAGAACGGTCAGCGTCGTCATGGCGATCAGCACCGGCTTGCGCCCGAAACGGTCGCTCAAGGTGCCACCGATGGGCAGCCAGACAAAGTTCGACACGGCCACCAGCAAGGTCACCAGCAGCGCGTCGGACGTGCTCAGTTGCAGCACGGTCTTGCCGAAGGTCGGCGCGTACACGGTGATCAGGTAGAACGCGGTGGTGGTCATCGCCACCATCAGCATGCCGCCGATGACCACGCTCCAGTTCTTCACCAGGGTGGCCAGCACTTCGCGCATGGTCGGGCGATGCTTGCGGTTGGCGAACTCTTCGGTTTCCTGCAGGTTGCGCCGCAGCACAAAGATGAACGGAATGATCACGCAACCGACGGCAAACGGAATGCGCCAGCCCCAATCGGCGACCACGGAGGGCTCCATCCACACGTTCAGGCCGTAACCGAGTGCGGCGGCGACCACGATGGAGATCTGTTGGCTGCCCGACTGCCAGCTGGTGTAGAAGCCTTTGCGGCCCGGGGTGGCCATTTCGGCCAGGTACACCGACACACCGCCCAGCTCCGCGCCGGCCGAGAAGCCTTGCAGCAGGCGTCCCAGCAGCACCAGCAACGGCGCCCAGAGGCCAATGCTGTGATAACCGGGCACCAGCACGATCAACAGCGTGCCGCTGGCCATGATCGACAGGGTCACGATCAACCCTTTGCGGCGGCCGACGTCATCGATGTAGGCGCCCAAGATGATCGCGCCCAATGGACGCATCAGGAACCCTGCGCCGAACACGGCGAAGGTCATCATTAATGACGCAAACTCATTAGCGGCGGGGAAGAACGCGGCAGCAATGTAGGTGGCGTAGAAACCGAACAGAAAAAAGTCGAACTGTTCAAGGAAGTTACCCGAAGTCACGCGAAATACCGCGCCAACTTTAGAGTGGGCAGCGTCGGGCCGGGTTGGACTAGTCATGGTTTTGTGTCTCCAGCGTTCTTTTAAAAGTGCTTGTTTCGCTTAAGACCTAGAATAGTGGCTGACACATTTAGAAATGAAAAGTGACAAATTTGGATGGATTGATGCGCGTTGGTTGTCAATGGCCGGCCCCGCCGCAAATGCCGACGCTGTTCTATGCTTGAAGGTGCGACCCATTTTTAAGGACCGGAGATGGACATGACTGACAAACAGAAACCACGGGAAGTGCCACAGGGTGAGCAACCCCGGCGACGTGAGGAAGAAAAGCCACAGACCTGGAAGCATCCAGACGACGGTACAGAACTTTCCGAACGGGATCAGGAGCGTCCGCTCAAACCCTGATCCCTCGGCGGTGAAGATCAAATGTGGGAGCGGGCTTGTGTGGGAGCGGGCTTGCTCGCGAAGGCGGTGTGTCAGTTACAGATACTTCAACTGACCCACCGCCTTCGCGAGCAAGCCCGCTCCCACAGGGTTTCTATGTTCAGCCTTGGATAGGTGTGCACAACTCCACTAGCGTCCCATCCGGGCAGCGTACATACGACACCACTTGCCCCCACGGCTTGGCGCTCGGCCCCGACAGTTCGGTCGCGCCGTGTTCAAGGGCCTTGGCATGGGCGACGAGCACGTCTTCAGTCACAAACCCCACCTCCATGCCCAAGGGCTGCTTGGAGGCATGCGCCTGCACATGGCCGCCGGGGAAATTCATCTCCCCCAGTTCATGGGCAGCGAACGAGAGCGTGGTCTCGCCAGTTTCCAGCTCGCCATACGTGCCGGATTCATGCAGGAAACGGCGACTGAAGCCGAAGGCTTTTTCAAAAAAATCCAGGGAGGCGGCCACGTCGGGCACGTAGATGATGGTGTAGGCAAATTTCATGGTTGGCGGTCCTTGTCGGTAGTGGGCAGAGGTAGCAGCCCTGGGCGGTAGCTGGCCATCAACAGCAGCGAGGCGAGGCAGAGGGTTGGTTTTATCACAGCAGGGCATCCATTCCACAAGCAGACAAAAAGGGCACTACACCAGCAACGACGTCGGAAACCCCGCCGCCAGCACCACAAAGGCGATCACCGCCGCCAGGCACAAACCGATGAACACGCGCAGTAGCGTCCTCACGGTGGGGGAGGCGATGAACTGAACAACCCAGATACAGAACCCGGCCACGACAATGGCCAAGGCGATAATGACCCACACGATGGTGTTCCCGCGACCTTCAAGCGCTGATTTATAGTCCCAAAGCCGCCGGATGAACAGTGTGCACATAGACGCAGCCCCGCGGGCTTCCTACACTGCGGCTTGTCGTGGGGAAAGGGCAGGCGCCGATGAATCGCAATGAATTACGCAAGGCCGACATCAACCTGATGGTGGTCTTCGAAGCACTGATGCTGGAGCGCAACGTCACGCGGGTCGCGGAGAAGTTGTTTCTCGGCCAGCCCACCATCAGTTCGGCGCTCAACCGTCTGCGCACATTGTTCAACGATCCGCTGTTCATTCGCGTCGGTCATCGCATGGAACCCACCGCGCGCGCCGAGGAAATCATCCAGCACTTGTCGCCGGCTTTGGATTCGCTGTCGTCAGCCTTGAGCCTGACTCACGATTTCGACCCCTCGATCAGTTCCATGACCTTTCGTATCGGCCTGTCCGACGATGTCGAGTTCGGCCTGCTGCCGCCTTTGCTGCGCAGTCTGCGCAGCGAAGCGCCGAAGGTGGTGTTCGTGGTGCAGCACGTCGACTACTGGCGCATTCCCGATCTGCTCGCGTCTGGCGACATCACCGTGGGCATCACCCAGACCCGTGGCCTGCCGGCCAATGCCAAGCGCAAACTGCTGCGCCATATCCGCCCGCGCATCCTGCGCGCCGACGCGTCCGACACACCGCTGACCCTCGATGAATATTGCTCACGGCCCCATGTGCTGGTGTCCCACACCGCCAATGTCTCCGGGTTTGCCGATGAGTGGCTGGCAGAGATCGGCCGCAAGCGCCAGGTGGTGTTATCGGTGCCGCAATACAGCGCATTGCCGGCGCTGCTGGCCGGCACCGATCTGATCGCCAGCCTGCCGGACTACACCGCCGAGGCCATGGCCGTGTCGGGCAACCTGTTCTGCGAGCCGTTTCCGTTCGAGACGCCAACCCTGGATTTGTCCATGGTCTGGCTCAGCCACGTGGACACCGACCCGGCCGAGCGCTGGGTGCGTTCACGACTGGAAGCGTTTATGAGTGACCGCGGCCTGGCAACCCAAGCCTGAGGCGTTTATCCGTGATATATCTAGAAATCTTCCTACGTTAGCCTCGGAGACACCCATGCCGCACCTGCACCTGGAATACACCGCCAACCTGACGCAACTGGACACCGACAAGGCCTTGTTGCGCCTGAACCATGCGTTGGTGGCCTCCGGTCAGTTCGGCGCCGAGTTCGACATCAAGAGCCGTGCGTGCAAGGTCGAGAATTTCCGTGTCGGCACCGGCCTGAACGAGCGTGGGTTTGTTGCGGTGCGCCTGGCATTGCTCAGTGGGCGTTCGCCGCAGGCCAAGAAGCAACTCTCGGAAAGCCTGCTGGCTGTGTTGCAGGAGCTCAATGTGTGGCCTGAAGGCGTGCAGGTTCAATTGAGCGTCGAACTGCTGGATATAGATCGCGATTCCTACAGCAAAGTCGCCATCGGCTGACCCACAACCCCTTGTGGCGAGGGAGCAAGCTCCCTCACCGCAAAGCGTTATAGCAAGCCCTGGTCAGCGCAGACTTTCACCACCTGCTCACGAAACCACGTATTGGCACTGTCCTGCTCACTGGTTTCGTTCCATTGCATATCCAGGGTGAACCCCGGCAACCCGTTGGGCGCCTCGCAGTGGCCAAACACAGTGGCGGGGGCCAGCAGCTTCTGCACGCGGCGCGGCAGGGTGACGATAAAGTCAGTGCCGGTGATCATCTTCAGCGCGGCGCTATAGCTGTTGGCGCGGGCAATCACTTGGCGCTTGTGGGCCTGGCGCGCGAGCCAGCCGTCGATCATGTTGGTGTCGGAGGTCCACGGCGTGGGAAATACGTGGCGCCGTTCGATGAAGGATTGCAGGCTGAACGCCGGCTCTTTCGGCGCCGAGCGCTTGTCGAATACGCACACCAGGTCGTCTTCCAGCAGCATCTGGGTCTTGAAGTCTTTGTGGGCGCGGTGAAAGTGCGGGCCGAAGCAGATCACCAGATCCAGGCGGCCTTCGCGCAGGTCGTCGGCCGGGATGTCGGTTTCCAGTTTCTGCACATTGACGATCACCGGCAGGTCGGCGCGGTCGAAGTTCTTCAGCAGGCGCGGCAGGATCAACTGCTCGAAATACTCCGGAGCACACACATTGAAGGTCACCGCCTTTTGCGTCGGATCAAACGCCTGGCCACCGGCGTGGCACAGGTTGATGCTTTCAAGGATCTTCTGCACATGGCCATACATGCTGGTGGCCTTGTACGTCGGACGCATGCCCGCCCGCGTGTTGATAAACAGCTCATCTTCAAAACTGGTGCGCAGTTTCTTCAGGCTGTAGCTCACGGTTGACTGGCTGACGAACAGTGTTTCGGACACGTCGGTAACGCTGCTCTGGTCGTAGACGGCGATAAACACCATCAAGTCCTGCATATCGAGCTTTCTGAGCAAGTTACTGTTTAACATCGGTTTCGTCCGTAAACCCGTTGTACCGAACTCAGTACAAGACAGCGCAAAAGCTTAACGGAACGGCCGTACCATTAGAAAGCTCTGTAGGGCGTTTCTATGTTTGGCGTGAGACAAATACTGTTGGCAACACGACGTCAGCGGATATGGCGGGCGTAATGCCTGGGGTCGAAGCGCGTGACGATCAGCAGCATCACCACCACTACCGCTGTCAGCGACCACCAAGCCCATTCGAAGCTGCCCAACTGGTCGCGGATCATCCCGGCGATCAGCGGTGACAAGCCCGCAATGAGGTAGCCCACGCCTTGCACAAACGCAGTCAGGCCACCGGCGCGGCGCGGGTTGTGCAGATGGTCTAGCGACAGGATCAGGCTCATCGGGAACAGCCCGCCGATGCCCAGGCCGAGCAGGCACGGCCACAGCAGGCTCAGGTGTTGCGGGCTGAGGATCAGGCCGCAGAAACCCAGGATGATCAGCACCAGCAACACGGCGACCACACCGCGTTTATCCTGGCGACGGTTGGCGATAGCCGGGGTGACCAAGCCGGAAACCACTTCCATCGCCGTCAGAAAACCCAGGAGCAAACCGGCGTTCTGTTCACTCCAGCCTTGCTCCACGTAGTACGGCGCCAGCCACGCCAGTACACAGGTGTAGGACGCTGTACCGAGCCCAAAAAAAACCGCCAGCAGCCAGGCGCGGCGGTTGCCGAAAAACGACTCCTGCGCGCCGGCAGCGGCGTGGGGCAACGGCGGCAATGCTGCGCGCTGTTTGTACCAGCACACCAGGGCCAGCAGCGCGAGCAGCGCCCACACGGCCAGGCCGATGCGCCAGCTGCCGGTCTGCACCTGCACGAACGGCGCGAACGACGCCGCCAATGCCGCGCCGCCCATGATCGCAGTGACGTACAAGCCCATGAACAGCGAGACGTTATCGCTGAAGCGCGACTTGATCAGCGCCGGCATCAACGCCTGGATCAAGGCGATCCCGACCCCGGCGGCAATCGCGCTGACGATCAACTCCAGCGCCGAATCCAAAAACAACCGTGACAGCGTCGCCACGCCAATCACCACCAGCGACCACACAATGCTGCGGTGCTCGCCAATGCGCTTGGCCACGCCCATGCCAAAAAACATCGCCAGCCCCATGGCCATCACCGGCAACATGGTCAGCAAGGCGGCACTGCTGAAACTCAACGGCACCTCGCCGCGTATCGACGACAACAACGGGCCGACCGCCGCCATCGAGGGGCGCAGGTTAAGGGCGACCAGCACCACGCTGATCATCAGCCAAACGGCGGTGGTGGGTTTTGCGTGAACGTTTTCCATGGGCCTGCCTTGAGTGAACAAGGGCGAATCAGGCCACGGGCGGGGCAGGGGGGCAAATCAGAAAGTCGCAGGCACTATTGAAAAAATGCAGGTCGCTGACACACCACCTCTCTAAATGCGGAAACTGGCTTGTGTGGGAGCGGGCTTGCTCGCGAAAGCGGTGTATCAGTCAATACCTTCAGCGACTGACACACTGCATTCGCGAGCAAGCCCGCTCCCACACAATCTCGCGCCGACAGGCGAACTTCAGTGTCAGGTGGGCCTGATCACATGCTTGACCTCCTGAAACGCCGCCAACCCCCACGGCCCCAGCTCGCGGCCGATGCTGCTCTGCTTGTAACCACCCCACGCCGTCTGCGGGAAGATCACCTGCGGTGCATTGATCCACACCAGCCCGGCCTGCAACCCATTGGCCACGCGCGCGGCGGTTTCGGCATCACTGCTGACCACACTGGCCACCAGCCCGAAATCGCTGTCGTTGGCCAAGGCAATTGCCTCGGCTTCAGTGGCAAAACGTCTGACACACAGCACCGGGCCGAAGATCTCTTCGTTCCACAACGCGCTGTCCAAGGGCACATCGGTAAACACCGTCGGCCGGATGAAAAAGCCCTGCGTCAGTTGCGCCGGACGCTCACCGCCGCAGACTAACCGCGCGCCGTCCTCGATACCGCGTCTGATGTGCCCGAGCACGCGCTGGTATTGCGCACGGTTGATCAGCGCACCCATTTCCACCTCGTCGGCAAACGGATCTGCCACGCGGATGCCTTCAGCGCGCAGCTGCAAACGGCGTAGGAATTCGTCGGCCAAATTGTCGGCCACCAGCACGCGGCTGGTCGCCGAACAGATCTGTCCCGCGTTGAAAAAACCACCGCCGCACGCCAGCTCTACGGCGAGGTCGAGGTCGGCATCGGCCAGTACCAGCAGCGAAGATTTGCCGCCCAATTCCAGGCTTACGCCCTTGATGGTTTCGGCCGCGCGCTGCATCACCTGCACCCCCACGGCATTGCTGCCGGTGAAGGAAATCTTCGCCACGCGCCGGTCCGCTGCCAGCGGCGCACCCACCGCCAGGCCGGTGCCGCAGACCAGGTTGAACACGCCCGCCGGGAAGCCCGCAGCGGCGATGATCCGCGCCAGTTGCAGCTCGGCCAACGGCGTGACCTCCGACGGTTTGAGCACCACGCAGCAGCCGGCGGCGAGGGCCGGCGCGAGTTTCCAGGCGGTGGTCACCATCGGAAAATTCCACGGTACAATCAGCCCCACCACGCCGCACGGTTCGCGGCGCAAGCGTGCGCTGAAATCCGTGGTGGGCAACTCGACCGGACGGTCCTGCCCGGCGTCCATGTCCTCGGCAATCGCGGCGTAGTACTCGAAGGTGGCGATCACGTCGTCTACATCGATACCCGCCTCAAACAGCGGTTTGCCGTTGTTGCTCGATTGCAACTGCATCAGCGGTTCGCGCTGCTCGGCCACGCCTTTGGCGACCTTGCGCAACAGTGCGCCGCGGTCCCTGCCAGTGCTTTTCGACCAGTCGCCGAATGCCGCACTGGCCGCGTCCACCGCCCGCGTTACCGCCGCGGCATTGCCCACGCTGACGTGCGCCAACACCGCTTCGGTGGCCGGGTTGATCACCTCCAGCATCTCGCCACCGGCCAGCCATTCACCGTTGATAAACACGCCGTTCATACCGCCACCTCCTGCATCCAAAGTCCCTGGTCGATTTCAATCAGCGTCGGCCCTTGGCGATCAATGGCGGCGCGCAACGCGGCGCGCAATTGCGTGATGCCCTGGATGCTCTCGGCGGCGCAGCCCAGTGCCTTGGCCACGCCGATGAAGTCGGGGGTGTAGATGTCTACGCCGACGGGGTCGATGGCGCGGTTGAGCATGTATTTCTTGATCTCTTCGTAGCCCTGGTTATTCCACAGCAGCACGATGATCGGCGTGCGTGCCTCCACCGCACTGGCCAGTTCCGGCAGGGTGAATTGCACGCCGCCGTCACCGATCAGGCACACCACCGGTTGCCCGGTGCCACGTCCCAGCCAGGCGCCGATCGCGGCGGGCAGGGCGTAGCCCAGGGTGCCGTAGCCGGTGGACGAATTGAACCAGCGGCGCGGGTGGTCGAGGTTCAAGGTGAGGTTGGCGCTGTACACCGGTTGGGTGGAGTCGCCGACGATGACGGCATCGGGCAGTTCTTGCAGGACGGTGTCGAGGAACAGGGTTTGCGCGCGGGTGGCGGCGTCCCAGGTGGGCGCCAGTTCGGCCCACAACCGGGCAACGCGCGGTGCGCCCCAGTTGGCCTCGCGTGGGGCCAGTGGTTGGCGGTTCAGCTCGCTCAGCAGCGCCTCGGCGGCGATCTGTGCGTCGGCCACCAGCGCCACTTGCGGCGGGTAGTTGCGCACGGTCTGGTCGGCGTCGATGTCGATGCGCAGCAGGGCGCCGGGAATCTTGAAACCGCCGGCGAAGGTGACGTCGTAGTCGGTCTCGGCCAGCTCGGTGCCGATGGCCAGCACCACATCCGCTTCGGCGACCAGGGCGCGGGTGGCGAGCAGGGTCTGGGTCGAGCCGATCAGCAGTGGGTGAGTCGAAGGCAGCATGCCTTTGGCGTTGATGGTCAGGGCCACCGGCGCCCCCAGCGCGTCTGCCAGCCGGGTCAGTTCGGGGGCCGCATCGATGGCACCGCCACCGGCCAGGATCAACGGCCGCTTGGCCGCCGCCAGCAACTGGCTCATCTGCTTGACCGCTGCCGGCGCCGCCCCGGCACGCGCCACGCTGACCGGCTCGCTGCCGAGCAGTGCGTCGGCGTTTTCCACCAACACATCCAGCGGAATCTCGATGTGCACCGGCCGCGGCCGCCCGGCCTGGAACAGCGCGAACGCCCGCGCCAATACGCCGGGCAACTCGGCTGCCGACATCAAGGTATGGGAGAACGCCGCCACGCCGGCCATCATCGCGCCCTGGTTCGGCAACTCATGCAACTTGCCGCGCCCGCCGCCCAGCTGGCTGCGCGACTGCACGCTGGAAATCACCAGCATCGGGATCGAGTCGGCATACGCCTGGCCCATCGCAGTGGTGATGTTGGTCATGCCGGGGCCGGTGATGATGAAACACACGCCGGGCTTGCCGCTGGTGCGTGCGTAGCCGTCGGCCATGAAACCGGCGCCCTGTTCATGGCGCGGGGTGACATGGCGGATGCTGGAACGGGCCAGGCCGCGATACAACTCCACGGTGTGCACGCCGGGGATGCCGAACACCTGGTCCACGCCATAGCCTTCGAGGAGGTTGACCAATACTTCGCCGCAGGTCGCCATTGAGGTCGCTCTTGTTATGGATTCGAGGCGGTATTGGAGCGGCTGGCCGGTAGCGGCAACAATCGATAAAAAGTCATACTAGCCATGTCTCCACGTCATGGCTGCGCCTCCAATGAAACGCCTTCCGCCGTTGCCCGCGTTGCACACCTTCTGGGTCACCGCCCAGTGCTGCAACTTCACCCGCGCCGCCGAGCAATTGCACATCACCCAAGGCGCCGTCAGCCGACAGATCGCCGGGCTGGAAAGTCATCTGGGCTACACGCTGTTCCAGCGCCAGGCGCGTGGCTTGAGCCTTACCGACGAGGGCCGCGAATGGTCACTACGGGTGCAACAGGTATTCGGCCTGATCGGTGAGGCGGTGGAGCAGATCGGCGGCCGTCGCCAGACCCTGCAACTCAAGGCTTCCACCTGTGTGATGCGTTGGTTGCTGCCGCGCCTGATGCAATGGCAAAAGGAGCGCCCGCAGGTTCCGGTGGAGCTCACCACCACCGTGGCCTACACCGTGGACTTTCGCCGTGAGCAGTTCGACGCGGCGCTGATCTATGCGCCCATCGCCGAGCAGCCGGCCGAGGCGCGGCATTTGTTCGATGAACAACTCACCCCGGTCTGCGCGCCCACGCTGCTCGGCGACTTGCACAGCCCGGCGGATCTGCAGCGACAGGTGCTGCTGCACCCCACGCGGGACGAACGGGATTGGGCGTTGTGGTTGAGCGCGGCAAACACCCGCTTGAGCAACCTGGCCCAGGGGCATCATTTCGAAACGCTGGACCTGGCGATGACCGTGGCGTCCCAAGGCTCGGGCGTGGCGATTGGCGACAGCGCGTTGATTGGCGAGGATGTGAAGGCGGGACGATTGGCGATGCCCTTTGCGCTGAGGGTGCCGACGGGGATGGGGTATTACCTGGTGTATCCGCCTGGGACGGTGCCGTCGCAAGGGCTTGAAGCGTTAATGGATTGGTTGGTCAGCGAGGCACAATCGTCCTGACACCGCAGATCCAACTGTGGGAGCGGGCTTGCCCGCGAAGGCGGCCTGTCAGTCAGCACAGATGTAGCTGACCCGCCGCCATCGCGGGCAAGCCCGCTCCCACATAAACCAGCTCCCACAGGTTTTACCGCGTTGTGTCAGTAGCCCACCGTGAAACGTTGGCGCGAGTGTTTTGGCGATTCAACTTCATCGATCAACGCAATCGCATAGTCCGCAAAACTGATCCAGCTACGACCTTCACTGCTCACCAGCAAATCATCCTGACCCACACGGAACTGGCCGGTGCGCTCGGTCTCCACGAACTCCGCCGACGGCGACAGGAAGGTCCAATCCAGTTCCTGCTCCTGACGCAGCGCCGCCAGAAATTCAGCGCCGGCACTGGCCTCAGCCTTGTACTCGGCCGGAAAGCCCGGGCTGTCAATCACGCGGCTGCCATCGGGCAACAGCAGCGAACCCGCGCCGCCCACCACCAGCAGGCGTTTGACCCCGGCTTTTTTCACCGGCCCGATCACCGCACTGGCGGGCAGGGTGGCGAAGTGTGCCGCGCTGATCACCACATCGTTGCCGCTGACCGCTGCCTGCAGGGCCTGGGCGTCCAGCGCATCGGCCTGCTTGACCGTGACGCCAGGGCGCGCGGCGATCTTGTCGGTATTACGCGCGATGGCGGTGACACTGTGCCCACGACGCAACGCTTCTTCCAGCAGTTGGCTACCCGCACGGCCGGTAGCCCCAATGATTGCAATCTTGCTCATGATCTTCTCCAGTCAGTCAGGGGGTTAAAACCATTCACCACTTCATTTCGCCCTTGGCGACTTTGGCGCTCAGTTCCAGCGAGCTTTCGTCGGCGAGGGTCGGGTAACGCTTTTTCATGGCCGCGATCAGTGCGGCGGAGTCTTTGGCCTTGGCGGTTTCGATGTCGAAGGCCTTGATGTAGTCGGCGGTGAACGCCACCGATTTCAGGGTCGGCGTGCCGAGGTAGTGGCCCGGGATCACGCTGCGTGGCTTGAGCTGTTGGATGCGCTGCAGGGTCGCCAGCCAGTCTTTGTGGGACTGGGCACTCTGGGTGTCGGCCATCCACAGGTGAATGTTCTCGGCGACCACCACGCCACCGATCACGGCCTTGATTGAAGGAATCCACACAAAGCTGCGATCCGGCTGCGCGCCGTCCAGGCCGATGACTTCCAGTTGCTGGCCTTCGAGGCTCAGGCTATGGCCTGGCAGCACGTCCGGCACGATGGTTTTAGCCGGCTTGTCGGCGCCCATTTTCGGGCCCCAGAATTCCAGTTTTCCGGCCACGGTGGCCTTGATGTGGTCGACCACTGGTTGCGGCGCGAGCACCTTGGCATCGGGGAATGCAGTGGTGAGGGTGTCCAGGCCGAAGTAGTAGTCCGGGTCGCCGTGGCTGATGTAGATGGTGGTCAAGTGCTTGCCGCTGGCGCGAATCTTCTGCACAAGCTGCTCGGCCTGGGCCTTGCCGAATTGCGCGTCCACCAGAATCGCGTCCTTGGCGCCGCTGACCAGCACCGAGCTGACCGGGAAGATCGCGGCTTCGCCTGGGTTGTACACCTCAAGGGTCAGGTCGGCTGCGGCGGCGTGCGCGGCGAAGGCCAGCGCGGCGGTCGCCAGGGTCAAGCGTTTGAGGGTGGACAACATCGGGCAGCTCCAGCAGTCGATTCAAAGGATGCACAGAGCTTAGTTGCACCAAATCCAACTAAAAATGCGATGCTGGGACATAGTTTGTTTCTAAAAGCGGGCAAATCATGGATCGGCTTCAAGCAATGCGCGTGTTTGTCACGGTGGTGGACCTGGGTAGCCAGTCTGCCGCCGCCGACCACCTGGACCTGTCACGCCCGGTGGTCTCGCGTTACCTGGCCGAGCTGGAAGATTGGGTCGGCGCGCGCCTGCTGCACCGCACCACGCGCAAGCTCAGCCTGACGGCGGCTGGCAGCGAAACCCTGCCCCGTTGCCGGCAATTGCTGGAGCTGAGCTGCGACATGCAAGCCGCCGTCAGTGAGCCCGATGATGCGCCCCGTGGCCTGCTGCGCCTGAGCGTGAGCACCTCGTTCGGCCAGGCGCAATTGGCCGAGGCGATCGCCGAGTACGTCAAGCGCTACCCGCTGGTGACGGTGGACCTGCAAATGCTCGACCGCACGGTGAACCTGGTGGATGAGCGCATCGACCTGGCCATCCGCACCAGCACCGACCTGGACCCCAACCTGATCGCCCGACGCCTGACGGTTTGCCGCTCGATGGTGTGTGCCACCCCGGCGTACCTGCTGGAGCATCCGGCGCCGCAGAAAGTCGAGGACCTGGCGCGGCACAACTGCCTCACCCATTCCTATTTCGGCAAAAGCCTGTGGCATTTCGAAGAGGGCGGCGAACACGTTTCGGTGCCGGTGCACGGCAACATCACGGCCAACGAGGCCAGTACCTTATTGCGCGTGACCCTGGCCGGGGCGGGGGTGGGCATGTTGCCCAGCTACCAGGCCGGCGATTACATCCGCCGTGGCGAACTGGTGCGTTTGCTGCCCGCGGCCGAGCCCCGGCAAATGCACATCTACGCGGTATACGCGTCACGCAAGCACATGCCGTCGGCACTGCGCAGCCTGTTGGATTTCCTGGTGTCGAGGTTTCCCCAAACACCTGTTTGGGACGAGGGGCTCTGAGTCGATATAAACAGACTGAATAGGCGCCAATAATGGCAACTTGCCCGGGCTGGCCTATGCTTTAAACAGCACTGTGTAGATCCGCTCAGAGGTCTGTGCCATGAGCATCAAAACCAGAAAGTACCTGATGATTTTTACCCTTAGCGCATTGGCCAGCGCGCTGTACGGGACTGCCGCCTACCGCGTCGAGCAAACCCGTATGCAACCGAGCTTTGCGATCAGTTGCCATCAGGACCAATGTGTCCCCCACACCGGCAGTTTCAGCGCCTTGCGCTAGAACCCGTCCGCTGGAGATTCCATGTGGGAGCGGGCTTGCCCGCGATTGCGGTGTGCCAGTCAAAGCTGCTCCAACTGAGCCACCGCTATCGCGGGCAAGCCCGCTCCCACATAGACCTGTTCCCACTGTTTAGTTCGGTGTTGTCTCAGCCTTGAGCTGCTCGCGAAACGCCTTGGGTGAAAACCCGACCCGTCGGCGAAACAGTCGGGAGAAGTTGGTCGGATCGGAAAAACCCAGCACCTCCGACATTTCATTGATGGTCATGCTGGTGTAGGTCAGCAGGCGTTTGGCCTCCAGCAACTGGCGGTCATGCATGATCTGCAATGCCGGTTGCCCGCCCAGTTCCCGACACGTCCCATTCAGGTGTGAGACCGAGATCCCCAACTTGTGGGCCAAGTCCTCAATCTTTGGATGTTCGCGGTAATGCTGCTCGACCAGTTGGGTAAAGCGCCGAAAGTACTCGCGCCCGCGCGGCGCGCGCGGATGGCGACGCTGGATCGCCTGGCGGCTGATCCACACCAGCAGCACGCTGACCAGGGCGTGCATCATCATGTCCCGTGACGGTTGTTCGTCGGCGTATTCGTCCTGCAGGCGGGCGAACTGGCTGTTGAGATAGCCGCTGTCCTTGCCCGCCGGGTAACTGCCCAGCGCCTGCAAACCGTCCATCGTGCCGCCCAGTTGCGTCTGCAAGTGACTGACCAGTGGCGCCGCCAGTGTCACCACATAACCCTCGACATCCTCGGCAAACCGGAACCCGTGCACACACAGCGGCGGCAGCACCTGCAATGTGGCTTCGTTGAGGGTACTGCGCAGGCCTTCGATTTCCAGGTGTGCCTGGCCTTTATGCACGTACAGCAATTGGCACAGATCCGCGTGCCGGTGGGGCTGGATTTCCCACTGGTATTCCCGGCTGCGTCGGGAAATGGTTTCGCAGTGCAACAAATCGGGGGTCGGCCATTGCTGGTTTTCCCCGTAAAGCTTGAAGACCGGAATCGCGGTTTTGGTCATGGTTTCAATCCGATACTCAGGACAGTGGTGCGGTAATCGCCCCGATTGGCGAAAAGCGCAGGTTTTGGCTCAGTTTTCACCTTCTTATGCCAGCCACTCAAGTTAAAAATGCCAGCAACAAGATCAATGACAACTCTTTCACTCTATCCGTTCGAGTGGAATACGCAGGCGATAAAAATAATGAAAATCCTGAAAACCCAAGTCGCCATCATCGGCGCCGGACCTTCCGGGCTGTTGCTCGGCCAACTGTTGCACAACGCCGGTATCCAGACCCTGATCGTAGAGCGCCAGAGCGCCGACTATGTGCGTGGCCGCATCCGTGCCGGGGTGCTGGAACAAGGCATGGTCGACCTGCTGCGCGAGGCGGGCGTGAGCCAGCGCATGGACGCCGAAGGGTTGGTGCATGACGGCTTCGAACTGGCGCTGAACGGCAAGCTCAGCCACATCGACCTCAAGGGCTTGACCGGCGGCCAGTCGGTGATGGTCTACGGCCAGACCGAAGTGACCCGCGACCTCATGGCCGCCCGCGCCGCTGCCGGCGCCACCACCTTCTACGAAGCCAGCCATGTGCAGCCGCACGCGCTGAAAAGTGATCAACCCTGGCTGACCTTCGAACACCAGGGCGAACCCTATCGCCTGGAGTGCGACTACATCGCCGGTTGCGACGGATTCCACGGTGTTGCCCGTCAGTCGATTCCGCAAGAGTCGCTGAAAATCTTCGAACGTGTGTATCCCTTCGGCTGGCTCGGCATCCTCGCCGACACGCCGCCGGTACACGCCGAGCTGGTGTACGCCAAGCACCCGCGTGGCTTTGCCCTGTGCAGCATGCGGTCGCCCACGCGCAGTCGTTATTACTTGCAAGTGCCGGTGCAAGAGCCGTTGGATCAATGGTCGGACGCACGCTTCTGGGATGAACTGAAGACCCGCCTGCCAGGCGAGCTGGCCGCGCAGTTGGTGACCGGGCCGTCCATCGAGAAAAGCATCGCGCCGCTGCGCAGTTTCGTGGTCGAGCCAATGCAATACGGGCGCCTGTTCCTGCTCGGCGATGCCGCGCACATCGTGCCGCCCACCGGCGCCAAGGGCTTGAACCTGGCGGCCAGCGATGTGAACACGCTGTTGCGGATCTTGCTCAAGGTGTACCGCGAAGGACGTGTGGACCTATTGGAAAAATACTCGGCGATCTGCCTGCGCCGGGTGTGGAAGGCCGAGCGGTTTTCCTGGTGGATGACCTCGATGCTGCACCAGTTTCCAGAGGCGGATGGCTTCAGCCAGCGGATTGCCGAGAGTGAGCTTGATTACTTCATCCACTCCGAAGCGGGGCGTAGGACCATTGCCGAAAACTACGTAGGCCTACCCTACGAAACCATCGACTAACCCCCCCGCAACGCCTGTAGGTGGTTTCAGGGGCTGTAGTAACCCACTGCGACCATGTAATGCCCGCTCTTGCGCAAGTACGCATGCTTGTTCTCGACCTTGCCGGTCATCGGGTTTTTCCAACGGTACTTGTACTCACCCTGGTCCTGCTCGGCCATCAGCTTGAGGATCGGCTCGCCCACTGGCTTGCCGTCCGGGTCCTTGATCTTGCCGAAGTCGGTGTTGATCAACCGCAGGGTGGTGCCGTGGGCCACGTAGCGCTCGGTATTGAGGTCGACCACAAACACGTACAGGTCATCCTGCAGGAAGCCGCCTTGCAATGAATTGATCGCCTTCAGCGTGCCGGCTTCGTCCTTGACCAGTGCGTTCACGGCCTTGTTGCGCAGGGCCCGCGCCTGTTCCGGAGTGGCCCGTGGCAGGTAGTAGCCGACCGCGAGGATGCGCTCGCCGACGCGCTGATAGAACACATGCTTGTGTTCCACTTTGCCGTCGTTCCAGTTCTGCCAGCGATAGTCGGCCTGCTGGATGCCTTGGCTTTCGGGCGCGTTGAGGGCGTCCTTGAACGATTGGCGCAGCTCGGGCCCGAGCACTTCACCGATGTCACGGCCGATCAAGGCGGAGGAGGGGCCGCCGCTGGCCAGCAGCACGCCTTTGGTGTCGAGCACGAACACGTAGCGGTCCTTGTCGATGAATTCGCCTTGGCGGCTGAACGCGGCGAAGGCCTTGTCGCCGTTGCTCTGGTAATACGCCAAGGCTTTTTCCAGCAGTGCCTTGGCGGCTTGAGCGTCCTCGTCCTGAGTCGTTGCAGCGTGCACCTGGCTGAAACACAACAACAGCAGCCAGGTGATGTGGCGCAGTGCCTTCATGGTCCGTTCCTCGTTCTTGTGGATGTGCCAAGAGCGTAGACGGCTGTAGTCCAAGGCGTCGAATGTTTAGCCAAGTCGCACCCAAACTCCGCCAAGCCTGAATTTATTCACCTATGCTGGCGTGTGACGCTGCCGGGCATCGACCTCACTGTGATCGCCCATGGACGGTTCCGCCGATACGCTCCCCGAGCTGGCTTTCTGGGCACTGTTCCACTGCCGGCACGCACGCCCACCAGACGCCTTTCTCCTACGTTGACTCACCCCCTGTAGGGCGTGCTCCTGCGCGCCTGTCCGACACAAACGTATGAGAATGCCCATGAGCGATTTCGCCTGCCTGCACGAAGCCCAGACCTTTCTGGACCAGCACCCGGACATCGAGATGTTCGAACTGTTTATCCTCGACAACAATGGCGTGCCACGTGGCAAGCTCCTGCACCGCGATGAACTGCTGGCGGTGTACGCCAGCGGCCGACCGCTGCCCAGCACCATCCTCGGCCTGACCATCAATGGCGACGACGTAGAGGACTCCGGGCTGGTCTGGGACGTGGGCGATATTGACTGTCGCGCCTACCCCCTCAGCGGCAGCCTGCAGCGCATGCCGTGGCGGTTGATCCCGACGGCGGCGGTGCAAGTCAGCATGCACCCAAGCGAAGGCCTGCCCGCCACGGTGGCCGACCCCCGGCACTTGCTGGCCAGGGTGATCGACGGGCTCAAGGCCGACGGTTATTACCCGGTGATGGCGGCGGAGCTGGAGTTCTACCTGCTGGACCAGCAACCCGACAGCCATGGCCGCCCGCAACCGGCACGGGACATGGACGGCGGCCGCCCACGTTCGACCCAGGTCTACGGCCTGCGCGAGCTGGAACAGATCGAACCGTTTCTCGCCGACCTCTATAGCGCCTGCAAATTGCAAGGCATCCCGGCACGTACGGCGATCTCCGAATACGCCCCGGGCCAAGTCGAGATCACCCTGGAGCACCGCGCCGACGCCCTGCAAGCGATGGATGAGGCGGTGCGCTACAAGCGCCTGGTCAAGGGCGTGGCGCACAAGCACGGGATGACCGCCTGCTTCATGGCCAAGCCGTTCGACGACCTCGCCGGCACCGGCATGCACATGCACGTCAGCCTGGCGGACGCAGCGGGCAACAACCTGTTCGCCAGTGAAGCTGCCGACGGCACGCCGCTGCTGCGCCAGGCGGTGGGCGGCATGCTCAGTACTTTGCTCGATTCGCTGCTGCTGTTTTGCCCCAACGCCAACTCCTACCGGCGTTTCCAGAGCAACAGCTATGCGCCACTGGCCGCCACCTGGGGAGTCGACAACCGCACCGTCAGCCTGCGTGTACCGGGTGGCCCGGCCCCGTCCCGGCACATCGAACACCGCATCTGCGGTGCCGACGCCAACCCCTACCTGGCTGCCGCCGCGATCCTGGCCGGCATCCATCGAGGTATCCGCGAACAACGCGACCCCGGCGCGCCGGTAGAAGGCAACGGCTATGCCCAGGCCAAGGAGTTGCTGCCCACTGACTGGCTGACCACCCTACGTGCGCTGGAAGGCTCAAGCTGGGCGCGAGAAGCGTTTGGCCGTGAGTTCCTCGGCGTGTACCTGGCGGTAAAACGTGCGGAATACCGCCAGTTCATGGGCGAGGTCGGCACGCAGGATTGGCGCTGGTATCTGCATCAGGCCTGAACAAGTCGACGGTAGTGACGGTTTCAACCTTTTTTTCACGTTGCAGTGGTTAAGCTGCGAATCAAGGTCGTTCACTCCCGTTTCACTTACATGAGCTCGCGATGTCGCCACAACCTCCATCCTCCATCGAGATCGAATTCGCCGAGCGCTGTGGCCGTGAGCACGCGCGGGTCTGCGGCGATACGCGTCCGCCCGGACTGCTGCAGCGCCTGGCGGCCTGGCGTGTGCAGCGGCTGGTGCGCCATGCACTGAACGCGGCGGGCGAGCCGGGGCTGATTCTGGATCTGGCGTGTGGTTCGGGGCGCTTCTGGCCGGTGTTGGCCGAGCACGTCAACCGCGTGATCCTGGCCTCGGACAATTCCCAGGACATGCTCGACCACGCCCGCGGTCATCACCCGGCATTGCTCAAGCGGATCAAGACGTTCCAGGGCTCGGCGTTTTCCATCGGCCTGTCGGCGAACGCGGTGGACTGCATTTTCTGCCTGGAGCTGTTTCGGCATGTCCCCGGCAGTGATGGGCGCCTGGCGCTGCTGCGCGAGTTTCACCGGGTCAGTCGCGACACGGTGATTGTTTCGGTCAATTCGGCGGTGGCGGTGGAGCCGGAGTTTCGCCAGGCCGGTTTCGAGGTGCTCAACCACCAGGAATTCGTGCCGGGCTCCAAGCTGTGGCGGGTCTACGTGCTGCGTAAGGCAGGATAACTCCCGTTCATCGGACTATTCTTTATCTCTTGTGGGAGTTTTCGTGTGGCGCACGCACTGCGGATGCTCGCAATGCCCTTTCGCGATATATACTGCGCGCCATTCTTCAAGGGAGAGCCGTGTGGCCATCGATATTCACTGGATCTGCGACAACGATAGCCTCGGCCAGCATTGCGCCGAATGGCAGCAGTTGCCATTCGTCGCCCTCGACACCGAATTCATGCGGGTCGACACCTTTTATCCCATCGCCGGGCTGATCCAGATTGGTGATGGCGTACGCGCTTACCTGATCGATCCCCTGACCATCGACAACTGGCAACCCTTGGCCGCCTTGCTGGAAAACCCGGCGGTGATCAAGGTGGTGCACGCGTGCAGCGAAGACCTCGAAGTGCTGCTGCGCCTGACCGGCAGCCTGCCGGTGCCGTTGTTCGATACGCAATTGGCGGCCGCTTACCTGAACCTCGGTTTCTCCATGGGCTATTCGCGCCTGGTGCAGGCCGTGCTGGACATTGAGCTGCCCAAGGGCGAAACCCGCTCGGACTGGCTGCAGCGGCCGTTGTCCGAGACGCAGATCAGCTACGCCGCCGAAGACGCGTTGCACCTGGCGCAGGTCTACATCCGCCTGCGTCCGCAGCTGTCCGACGACAAATACGCCTGGGTATTGGACGACGGCGCCGAGCTGGTGGCCAACCTGCGCCGCGAGGTCGACCCCTACGAGGTGTACCGCGACGCCAAGTTGGCGTGGAAACTGTCCCGCGCGCAACTCGCGGTATTACGTGAGCTGTGCGCCTGGCGCGAACAGCAGGCGCGTGCCCGCGACCTGCCGCGCAACCGTATCATTCGCGAACACTCGCTGTGGCCCCTGGCCAAGACCCAGCCGGATAACCTCGCCGCCCTGGGCAAGATCGAAGACATGCACCCGCGCACCGTCCGTCAGGATGGCCAGTTCCTGCTGGACCTGATCAAACGTGCCGGCAGTGTGCCCGCTGACCAGTGGCCGCCCGCCGTCGCCGAGCCCTTGCCGGTGGACGCCGCCGCGCTGATCAAGCAACTGCGTGCCCTGGGCCAGGCCGAAGCCGAACGCCTGAACATGGCGCCGGAACTGATGCTGCGCAAGAAAACCCTCGAAGCCCTGGTCAAAAGTGGCTACCCCGATGGGCCTTACCAATTGCCAGACTCGCTGCGTGGCTGGCGCCGCGAGTTGATGGGCCAGGCGCTGCTCGACAGCCTGGCCACTGCCGGAGAACAGCCTTGAAACGTATTTGCTCCATCTACCGCAGCCCCAAACGCGCCGGCATGTACCTTTACGTGCTTAAAAGCGATGTGCTCGAACGTGTGCCCGAAGGCCTGCTCGCGGTGTTCGGCAAGCCGGTGCACGCGTTCAACCTGGTGCTGACCCCTGAGCGCAAGCTGCAACAGGAAGACATCGCCCAGGTCCTGGAAAACCTCGACAAGCAGGGCTACCACCTGCAAATGCCGCCGCCCGAGGACGAGTACATCGAACACTTGCCCGAAGAACTGCTGCGCCGTAACGACCCGATGTGATCGGTCAGTGCCCCCTTCGGGGCACATTTTTCAATGCAATCGTATTGTTGGGCGGTGGCCGTAAGGATGCGGGCGGCCGTCTGCACTGTTTTTGAAAGGTTTTAAGCATGCGTGTTCTGATTGCTGAACAGGATCATCCGCTCTACGCCCAATTGCTCGGCGAAGCGGCACCGGACCTTGAGGTGTTGACCAGCGGCGACTCGGCCGAACTGTCGCGCCTGGCCGCCGATTGCCCGGTATGGCTGGGCCAGCCCGACCTGCTGGCGACCCTGCTGCGCCAGGGCCATCAGCCACAATGGCTGCAATCGACCTGGGCCGGCATCACGCCGCTGCTGGCTGACGGCCTGACCCGCGACTATCGCCTGACCCGCGCAGTGGGTATCTATGGCCAGGTCATGGCTGAGTTTGTCCTCACCTACATGCTCGGCCATGAGCGCGAAGTACTGGCGCGCTTGGTCAGCCAAGTGGAACGCAAGTGGGACAGTCGCACGGGCCAGAGCCTGGCGGGGCGCAAGGTGCTGATCGTCGGTACCGGCGACATCGGCCAGAGCGTCGCCGAGTTCCTGGTGCCGTTTGGCGTCAAGCTGTACGGCATTGCCAGCACCGCGCGCGAGCAGGCGCCGTTCATTGACGTGGCCGGCCTGGATCAACTGGGCCGCTTGGTGGGCGAGGTGGATTATGTGATCAACCTGCTGCCGAACACGCCGAGCACCCATGACTTGTATGACGCGGCGCTGTTCAAGCAATTCAAGCCGACTGGTTTGTTTATCAACGTCGGGCGCGGTGTGGCCGTGGTGGATGCCGACTTGGTCGAAGCCTTGAAAGAAGGGCACTTGGCTGGCGCGGTGATCGATGTGTGCCGCCAGGAACCGTTGCCGCAACGCCATCCGTTCTGGACCGCCTGGGGGCTGTTGCTGACCGGGCACAGCTCGGCGCCGACGTCACCGCAATTGATGGTGGAGTTGTTCTTGCAGAACGTGCGGGCGTATCAAGCCAAGCAAGCGTTGCGCGGCGAAGTGGATTTCGCACGCGGCTACTGACACCACGCAGTAAAAAATGTGGGAGCGGGCTTGCTCGCGAATGCGGTGTGTCAGTCGCCTGATGAGTAGGCTGACCCACCGTCTTCGCGAGCAAGCCCGCTCCCACACAAGCCTGCTTATTGCCTCAGCTTCAGAGGCTGAAGTCGCCTTCGCAAGCCAGCTCGCTCAACGGCCGACGCGGGCTCGGCGCTTCACGGCCTTGCAGGTATTCCGGCAGCGTCGATTTGTCCCCCAGCTTGCCCACCGCCACGGCGGCATGCAGCGCATAACCTTGCGGAATCTTCAGCTCTTTGCGCGTCAGTTCCTGATCGAAACCGGCCATGCCATGGGTGTACCAACCGCTGAGGCTGGCTTGCAGCGCCAGGTGGCCCCAGGCCGAACCGGTGTCGAAGGTGTGCCACAGCGCCGGGGTTTCTTCAGTGGCGCCAGGGGCGGTGAAGTCGGTTTTCGAGGCGATGATCACCAGGGCCGATGCGTGTTGCGCCCAGCCCCGGTTGAATTCATTCAACAGGCCGAGGAAACGTTCCCAGTCCGGCGTATCGCGACGTGCGTAGAGAAAGCGCCACGGCTGCGAGTTGTAGGCCGACGGCGCCCAGCGTGCGGCTTCAAAGAAGCTCAGCAGGGTTTCCTGCGGAATGCTCTCGCCAGTAAAAGCGCGTGGCGACCAGCGCTCGGTGAACTGAGTATGGATCGGGTAATCGGCAACACGTGTCATGGGCGTTTCCTGAGGGTCAATTCGGCGTTCAAAGCTACTGCGCGCCCATTAGACTGACAAGTGTTGTTACACCGCCAGTCGTAAGCGCTTGGTTCCAAGGGCCTTGGGCACTAGACTGGCGGCCTTTTAACATACCGATACTGATGTAGAGCCATGGCCGCCAAAGTCGAACCTTTCTGGATACGCAAAACCCTTGAGCACCTCGATCAGGAGGAGTGGGAGTCGTTGTGCGACGGCTGCGGCCTGTGCTGCCTGCAAAAGCTTGAGGATGAAGACGACAACAGCGTCTATTACACGCGCATCGCCTGCAAACTGCTCGACCTGAAAACCTGCCAGTGCACCGACTACCCCAATCGTCGCGCGTCGGTGCCCGATTGCATCCAGCTCACACCGGGCCAGGCCGACCAGTTCAAATGGTTGCCGCCGACCTGCGGCTACCGCCTGGTCAGCGAGCGCAAGGACCTGCCCCTGTGGCACCACCTGGTCTGCGGCGACCGCGACGCCGTGCACCACGAACGCATTTCCCAGTCCGGGCGCATGCTCAGCGAAGGCAGCGTGCCCGAAGACGACTGGGAGGATTACCTGATCTTCCGTGCGGGCTGACAGAGGAGTCTCTATGACGATGGCAGCCAAGCTGACTGCGACCCTGGTGTTGCTGGCCCTGAGCGGGCCGGGTTGGTGCGCGAAGAAAGTCGACCTGGATTATCACGTCAAGCTGCTGCCCCAGAGCGATCAGGCTGAAGTGCGCGTGAGCCTGTCCCAGGGCTCGGCGGTGCGCAGCCTGGACTTTGACCTGGGCCGTGACGGCGACTACAGCGACTTCAAGGCCGACGGCCAATGGCGCGTCAAAGGCCAGCGGGGTGTGTGGCAGCCCGGCGCCGACAAAGTCAGCCTGACCTACCGCGTACGCCTGACCCATGCACGCAAGGCCGGGATCTACGAAGCGCGCATGACCCCAGGCTGGGCGCTGTTTCGTGGCGAAGACCTGGTGCCCACTGCGCGGCTCGACCAGCAGGACGGCGTCGAGTTGGTCTCGCGCCTGACCTTCGAATTGCCCGCCGGCTGGAAAAGCGTCGAGACCGCCTGGCCGCGTATTGGCAAAAACAAATTCCGCATCGACAACGTCTCGCGCCTGTTCGACCGGCCCACCGGCTGGATGCTTGCCGGCACCCTTGGCAGCCGCCGCGTGCGCCTGGGCGAAACCGAGGTCACCGTGGCTTCGCCCAAGGGCCAGGCCATGCGCCGCATGGATGTGCTGACGTTGCTGACGTTCGTCTGGCCGCAAGTGGAAGCGGCGTTCCCACGCCATCCAGCCAAGCTGCTGGTGGTCGGCGCCAGCGACCCCATGCGCCGCGGCGCGTTCGCCGCGCGCGATTCGATCTACCTCAACAGCCGCACGCCGCTGGTCAGCGAGAATGGCAGCAGCCCGTTGATCCGCGAAGTGGTGCAGGCGATTGGGCGCTTCAATGATCACGACACCAGCGACTGGATCAGCGAAGGGTTGGCGGAGTACTACGCCATCGAACTGGTGCGGCGTGCCGGGGGGATTACCGATGAGCGTTATCAGGCGATCCAGGCGCGGTTGGTGAAGGAGGGCAAGGACGTGACGTCGCTGCGCGGCGAGCATGTCAGCGGGGCGACGGTGTCGCGGGCGGTGGTGGTGTTGCAGGAGCTGGATCGCGAGATTCGGGTGAAGACCCACAACAAACGCTCGCTGGATGATCTGGCCCAGGCGGTGATGCGGGCCAACAGCATTACCACGGCGGAGTTTGTGCAGCTGGCTGAAAGCGTGATCGGCGAAGGGTCGGTAGTGCTGGACAGCAAGCTGCTGCACTGATCGCAAGCCTTGCACAAAACCCAATGTGGGAGCGGGCTTGCTCGCGAACGCGGTATGTCAGTCACAGATGTTTCGACTGATGCACTGCATTCGCGAGCAAGCCCGCTCCCACATTTAGATCTGCTGCATCTGACAGATCACAGTCAGGCAATGGGTTTTTCCGCAGCCACTTCAGCCGGAGTCTTGAGGTTTTTCAACTCGGTTCCCACGCGTTCGATCTTTGTACGAATGGTGTTCATCTCCTGCCGGCCCTGCTCCAGCTTGTCCTTGAGCGAACTGTGCCCAGTTATCCCACGGGCCAGCACAACGCCGCCAATCGCCACCTGGATCAGGCCAAAAATCCCGCCACGGCGCAGGCCTTTGCCTACCATCATCACGCCACCGGCCACGGAGCCGATGCGTTCCAAGCCGTGCACGTTTTTGCTGTCGTTCATGATCTGTCTCCAACAAGGCGAGTGATACGTAGCTGACTGCCGGCGGGTGCCGGATGTTCCCGCAAAATCAGTATTTGGGGCCCGAGCGGGTGTTGTTGCCCTTGGCCAGGCGGTCGTAAAGCACCACATTGACGGTGGCGGCGAGGTTCATGCAGCCGGTGGTCGGGATGTAAACCACGTCTTCGCACCAGTCGCGGATCTCTTTGTCGAGGGAACCGTCCTCGGGGCCGAAGATGTACAACGCCCGGTCGGGGTGGGTGTATTCGGGCAACGGACGGGCGCCGTCGACCAGTTCCACGGCGACCGGGATGCAACCCAGGGGCAGGATCTTTTTCAGGTCATCGATGCCGATCAGCGGAATGTCGTGATGGACCTTCTTGGTGTCGGTGATGAAGTCCCGCGCGCGCTCGTAGCGCACGCCGGTGTAGAACACCGAGGCCACGCCGTAGCAGCCGGCGGCGCGCATGACCGAGCCGACGTTTTCGGGGGATTTGGGGTTATACAGACCGATGCAGCTGTAGCGTTTATTGCCCACGGGGAAGGGTGCCTTGGCGGAAAAAACGCGATTATACGGTGCTGAGGGCTGTGGTGCTTGGGCCATTGCTTTCGCGAGCAAGCCCGCTCCCACATTGGATTGGGTTCACAGATGTCTATCTGTGAATACAGTCAAATGTGGGAGCGGGCTTGCTCGCGAAGCGGCCAGTACCGACAACACAGGACTATCAGTCGTCCTTCTTCATCAGCCCCGCCAACGCCGCAAACGGGTTGTGCGTCGCCTTGGCAATCGTCGGGCTGCTGGTGGAGCCTTCGCCGAAATACTGCTGGTCGGTGTAGCGCGAGTGTTCATTGTCGTGGCAATACAGGCACAGCAATTCCCAGTTGGAGCCATCCTGGGGGTTGTCATCATGGTTGTGGTTACGGTGATGCACGGTCAGTTCGCTCAGGCGCTTGCCGGCGAATTCACGGGCGCAGCGGCCGCACACGTGGGGGTACATCTTCAACGCTTTGTCGCGATAGCCCATTTCCCGGTCGCGCTGGGCATCGGCGAGGATGCGGTCCAGCTTGGCGGTGTGGGAGGGCGGGTTGGTTGAGCTCATCATGGCTCCTATATTTTGGTGGTCACGGTAAGGCTTGATTCTAGCCGTTCACGGCGCATTTAGCCCTTGAGCTTTTCGGCGATCCAGATGGTGTGCCGCGTGCCTTTGTTGCCGTGGGCGAACACCTGCACTTCCTCGGCCTTGAAGCCGGCCTTGCGCAGTTTATCGCTGAACAGCTTGTCGGCACTTGCCGACCACACCGCCAGTACGCCCTTGGGCCGCAGGGCCTTGGCGCAGGCCGCCAGGCCGCCGGCGGAGTACAGCCAGCTGTTGGCGCGTTGGGTGAGGCCTTCGGGGCCGTTGTCGACGTCGAGCATGATCGCGTCAAAGCCCTGGGGCTCGGCCTGTAGCACCTTGGCCACGTCTTCCATGCGGATCACCGTGCGCGGGTCCAGCAACGGCCGGCCGGACTTTTCCCCCAGTGCGCCACGGTTCCACTCCACCACGCCCGGCACCAGTTCGGCGACGACCACTTCGGCGCTCTTGCCCAAATGCTTGAGCGCCGAGGCCAGGGTGAAGCCCATGCCCAGGCCGCCGATCAGCACCCGTGAATCCGGGCGCCCGGCGACCTTGCGGCAAGGGATTTCCGCCAGCGCGTCTTCGGAGCCATGCATGCGCGTGTTCATCAGTTGGCCGCCGTCACCGCCCTGGATCTTGATGACAAAATCTTCACCGTATTCGAACAGGCACAAGGCCCCGCCGTTGTCGGGAATCGGGGCAGTGTCCAGCAGAACAAAACGTTTCATGGAAATCTCATTGGGAAGGGCATTCTTGCGCGGTTGGGAGTAGCCTTATGGCATTCCGGTCAGGCCATGGAGCCATCGATGAAGTGCAGCATTCTAACGGTCATTGTGTTGAGCGCGCTCACATTGGGTGCGGCGCAGGCTCAGGAGTTGCAAACCGTACCGGTCGCCCCTGCGCCAACCCCCGGCGCGCCGGGTACACCGACGCCGACGTTGTACCCGCAAGTCACCCCCACAGCGGTGCCCAAGACCAACGGCTCACCGCCGCTGGCGCCGATCGTGTTGCCGACGCCGCCCAAGGACCAGAGCGTGCCGGGCCTACAGCAAAACGACAACAAACCGAAGACGCCAGGCGGTTAAAACTGCTGCGACAGCAATTGCCCGTCGGCCATGCGCAGGCGCTTGGACAGGGCGATGGCGATTGCGCGGATGATCTTCGCGGCGACCCTGGGCGTTTCATTGAGCATCTTTTCCAGGGCGTCCTTGCCCAGGTTCAACAACACGCAATCACTGGCGGCCACGCAACTGGCGGAACGCCGCTCGCCATCGAGTACCGCCATTTCGCCAAACGCCCGCCCACTGCGCAGGGTGGCGATGGTCACGCGCTGGCCGCTGGGATTGGCTTTCTGCACCGCCACCTGGCCGCTGTGCAGGATGCACATGAAGGTGCCGGCATCGCCTTCGAGGAAGATCACCTCGTCTTTGGCAATGCTGCTGATATTGAAGTAGCCCGCGGCCACGTGAAAATCTTCCGGCAACAAGGGGTCGAACAGGCCGCAGTCCATGAGCATGTCGCGGATTGCATTGTTGAGTAAGGTCGGTTCTGGCATGGCGTAGGTATTGGTCCGTCAATCTTGTAGGGCGGTTCTGTGTTCAGACAGAACCGCCGCGCTAAGTTCCTAAATCAACCCCAGCGCCTTGAACACAAATGCATATTCGAGGGCTACGTCACGTAATCCCTGGTAACGCCCGCTCATCCCGCCATGGCCGGCGCCCAGTTCGGTCTTGAGCAGCAGCAGGTTGTTGTCGGTCTTGGTGTCGCGCAACTTGGCCACCCACTTGGCCGCTTCCCAGTACTGCACACGGCTGTCGTTATAGCCGGCGATCACCAGCAGGTGCGGATAGGCCTGGGCGCGTACGTTTTCGTACGGTGCGTAGGCTTTTATCCGCGCATACACCTCGGGTTCTTCCGGGTTGCCCCACTCGTCGTACTCAGTGATGGTCAGCGGCAGGTCCGGGTCGAGCATGGTGTTGAGCACATCGACGAACGGCACTTCGGCAATCGCTGCCTGGAACAGCTCCGGGCGTTGGTTGAGCACCGCGCCGATCAGCAGGCCGCCGGCACTGCCGCCGCTGATCGCCAGTTGTGAGGCGCTGGTCAAACCCTCGGCGATCAAGTGTTCGGCGCAGGCGATGAAGTCGCTGAAGGTGTTCTGCTTGTGTTCCTGCTTGCCGTTGCGATACCAGGCTTCGCCCAGCTCGCCGCCGCCGCGCACGTGCGCGATGGCAAACGCCACGCCACGGTCCAGCAGGCTCAGGCGGGCGTGGGAGAACCACGGGTCGAGGCTCGAACCGTAGGCGCCGTAGCCGTACAGATACAGCGGTGTCGGCTTGCCCAGTTGGTCGCGCTTGACCACCAGGCTGATCGGCACCTGGGTGCCATCGGCGGAGGTGGCCCACAGGCGCTGGCTCACGTAGTCGTCGGCGTTGAACACGCCGAGCACCGGGGTTTCCTTGAGTACCTGTTGCGCGCCGCTGGCCAGTTCCAACTGGCGCACCTGGGCCGGGCGGTTCAGGGCTTCGTAGCGCAGGCGGATCTTGTCGCTGGCAAATTCCAGGCTGTTTTGTACGTAGAGGCTGTAGGCGGCGTCAGGCAATTCCACACGGTAGGCCGGAAGGCCCTGGGGATGCACTTCGATCACCGGCAGCCCGCCGATGCGCAGGCTCAGGGTCATGGCACTGGTGTTGAGGCTGACGCCATCGAGCATCACGGCGTCGCTGTGGGGGATCAGGTTCTGCCACTCGGCCTCGGTCGGCACGTCGCCAATGTCGATCGCCACGAACAGCGCGTAGTTGATGCCATCGCGGTTGCTGCGGATAAACCAGGTCCAGGCGCCATTCAGTTGGCCGTGGTCGACATCGTATTCATGGTCTTCGACCCGTGGCGCCAGGCACCTGAAGTCAAGGTGTGGCTGCTCGGCGTCCAGCGCCCAGATCTCGCTGGTGGTCTTGCTGCCCAGGGCCAGCAGCAGTTGCCGTTCGGAGCTGGAACGGTAGCAATGCAGGAAGAAACGTCCGTCGGGCTCGTGGAACACTTCCTGCGCAGCCGTGCCGTCCAGGCGGTAGCGATACAACTTGTGCGGGCGGTGGGTGTCGTCCAGCTCGGCAAAGAACAGGGTCAGGCTGTCATTGGCCCAGGTCATGCTGCCGTCGCAGTTCTCGAACTCCAGTTCGCTGACCTTGCCGCTGGCCAATTCCTTCACGAACAGCGTGTAAATCTCTTCACCGTTGGTATCCAGACTGTAGGCCAGACGCTGATGGTCAGGGCTGATGCTGAACGCGCCCAGCGAAAAAAAGCCGCCATTGGCCAGTACGTTCGGGTCCAGCAGCAGTTCCTCGCTGCTCTCGTCCACGGTGTTGCTGTCATCGGCCGGGCGGCGGCAGCGGTAGTGGCGGGCGTATTCGTCGCCAGCGGTGGTGCGTGTGTAATACAGGTACGGGCCCCATGGGGAGGGCAGGGACAGGTCGGTTTCGAGGATGCGGCCCTTGATCTCTTCGAACAGGGTTTCGCGCAGGGCCTGCTGGTCGGCGAGCTGGGCTTCCTGCCAGGCGTTTTCGGCCTTGAGATAATCCAGGACCTCGGCACTGTCACGTTCCTGCAGCCAGGCGTAAGGGTCCTGGCCTGGGGCCTTGCGGGCAATCGGGGCGTTGGATGATAAAGGCATGTATCTATCCCTGTCTGGCGGACGGTGGCAGGCATTGCAGCCGCGGCACGCAAAAGCCGTTATCATAGCCGCCTGTTTGCCTACCTTGCCATGGACACCATGACCGAGAACGACTATCTGACCGCTTGGGGCCTCTACGCCTTCGCCGCTTTGGGCTGCCTGTTGGTGTGGTGGCGCATGACCCGCTGGATCTGGCGCTGGCTGCGCGAGCCGCTGCAGTTGCTGATGGCGGTGTTGCTGTTCAGCCCGACCATTGTCGACCCGGTCAAGACCCAGTTTGCGCCCGCCGTGGCCATCACTGCGCTGGACCTGGTGCTCAAGGTCGGCAACAACGCATGGCGCGCCATTTCCGATTTGTTCATGTACACGATGATTGCCTTTGGCGTGTATCTCGTCATCGTGTTGATCCGCTGGCCCATCGAACGCGCGGCCAACGCCCGCCGTGAGCGCAAGGCCGCTGCCGATGCGGCATTGGCGGCCGAGCCAGAAGAGGATGACGAACCTTTTCGCCGTCCGGCGCCTGTCAGTGGCATGCGCGTCGAACCGCGCCTTTAACGACGTAGCGAGAGCCCTGGCATGTGTGAATTATTGGGCATGAGTGCCAACGTCCCCACCGACATCGTGTTCAGCTTTACCGGGCTGATGCAGCGTGGCGGGCGCACCGGTCCCCATCGTGACGGGTGGGGCATTGCCTTCTATGAAGGCCGTGGCCTGCGGCTGTTCCAGGACCCGGCGGCGAGCAGTGAGTCGGAAGTCGCGTTGCTGGTGCAGCGTTATCCCATCAAAAGTGAAGTGGTGATTGGTCATATCCGCCAGGCCAACGTCGGCAAGGTGTGCTTGTCCAACACCCACCCGTTCGTGCGCGAGCTGTGGGGGCGCAACTGGTGTTTTGCCCACAACGGCCAACTGGCGGACTTCAACCCGCGCGCCACCTTCTATCGCCCGGTGGGCGATACCGATAGCGAAGCGGCGTTCTGTGATCTGCTCAACCGTGTGCGTGAAGCTTTCCCGGAACCTGTGGACATCGAGCAGGTGCTGCCGGACCTGATCGCCGCCTGTGCCGAGTACCGCAGCAAAGGCGTGTTCAACTGCCTGCTCAGCGATGGTGACTGGCTGTTCTGCTACTGCTCGACCAAGCTCGCGCAGATTACCCGTCGCGCCCCATTTGGCCCGGCGCGTTTGAAAGATGTCGACGTGATCGTCGATTTTCAGGCTGAAACCACCCCCAATGACGTGGTGACGGTGATTGCCACCGAGCCGCTGACCGACAACGAAAACTGGACCCGCTACGTACCGGGCCAATGGAGCCTGTGGCGACGTGGTGAATGCGTCAGCCAGGGCATCACCGAGTAAGGATATTGACCATGTTGCTCAGCTATCTGCGGTTGGTGTTGTTTGCCATTGGCTTGTTGGTCGGCGTGCAAGTGCCGGGGTTTATCAACGACTACGCCAAGCGCGTCGAAGCCCACCTGATCGAGGCCCAGACCGGCCTGCGCGGGTTTGAGTCGACGGCGCAGCAGTTCTTCAACGGCGATTTGAAGGCGCTGGTCGCGCATTACCGCGCCAGTGATGACCCGGTGTTCCAGAGCGATGCCAGCAGCCTGGGCGCGATGCTTGATCGCCAGGTGGCGTTGGACAAGCAATTCCAGGCGATGCAAGGCCCGTGGTACATCCGTGCGCTGCAAGTGGCAGTGGCGGCCGACCCGGACATTCGCCTGGAGACCTGGAAGGGCTACAGCTACCAGATCCTGCTGACACCCGAAGCCATGGGCTGGGGGCTGGGCGGGGCGATGTTGCTGTCGTTCGGGTTGGAATGCCTGTTCCGGTTGATCGACTGGGTGGTGTTGGGCGGCAAGCGTCTGCGCCAGAGCCGGCCGATCGAAGAGCGCGACCTGAAGGGTTTGTAAGCCGCACACAGATCCACATGTGGGAGCGGGCTTGCTCGCGAAAGCGGAGTGTCAGTCAAAGATGTTGTGACTTATCTACCGCATTCGCGAGCAAGCCCGCTCCCACAGTTTTAATCGGGTTTTGTCAGTTGCATTCTGTTTTCGCCGACTTCTACCGCATACCGAGCCACCACCTTCTGGCACAACCCGACAATCTCCTCCACCAACTCCACCCCTACGCGCCACGACACCACCACCTGCAAATTCGGCAGTTTCTGCGCCATCGGCAACATCACCAATTCGCCGCGCTCCAGCTCTTCCATCACCAGCACCGGCGGCAATGCGCCAATCCCGAAGCCGTCACGCAGCAAGCGGGTAATTGCCGACACCGAGTTCACACAGTTCATCCGTGGCGCGGCCACGCCGTTGGCTTGCATCAGGCTCAACACGTCCTGGTGCGGGTGGGAGTTTTTCGAGTAGGTGATGATGCGTTCCTGGGCCAGTTCGGCGAGGGACGCGTAGTCGCGGTGGTAGATCGACTGGCTGGCGACGATCCAGGCCATCGGGTGGCTGGCCAGTTCCAGGCTGCGCACGGTTTCGAGGCGCAGCAGGTCGGTTTGCAGGATCAGGTCAAGGAAGCCTTTTTGCAGCTGATCGCTGAGGTTCAATGCGGTATCGGCGATCAATTCGATTTCCACCAGCGGGAAATGGTCCATCAGTTCGGCGACCAACGGGCTCAGCCAGGTGTGGATCACTGTGTCCATCGCACCGATGCGGATGCGCCCGACCTTGCTGCTGCTGGTCTCCAGGGACTGCTTCAAGCCCTGCATGGTCACCATCATCTGCTCGGCGTAATCGAGCACCTTCACGCCTTCCGGGGTCAGGCTCACGCCGCGTGAGTCGCGCAGAAACAGTTTCACCCCCAGCTCGCTTTCCAGCACGGCGATGCGGCTGGAAATCGAGGCCTGGGTGGTGAACAACTTCTCGGCGGTCAGGCGAAAGCTCTTGAGCTTGGCCACCCAGACGAAGGTTTCGAGGAACTTCAAATTCATGGGATCAACTTTTTCTTATGCATGGATCGGTTTTTATTAGTTGGACGCCGCACCGGGCCAGCGCCAAAAATCGAGCTATTCCACGATAAGCGTGTAGGGGTGTCAGGACAAGTTGCGAGTTCTGCGTAAAAAATCCCACACTACAAAAAAACAAAGCCTACAGGAGTAGCCCACCGTGAGCCGCCTGCTATTGAATTGCGACATCGGCGAAAGCTTTGGCAACTGGACCCTGGGTCTGGACGCCGAAGTCATGCCGTTCATCGATTGCGCCAACGTGGCCTGCGGTTTCCATGCCGGCGACCCGAGCATCATGCGCAAAACTGTCAGCCTGGCGCTCAAGCACGGTGTGCAAATCGGTGCGCACCCGGCGTATCAGGATCTGCAAGGCTTCGGCCGCCGCTCCATGGCCTACACGCCGCAGGAAATCCAGGATCTGCTGCATTACCAGATCGGTGCGCTGGATGGCATCTGTCGCGCACAAGGTGCACGTGTCAGCTACGTCAAACCCCACGGCGCGATGTACAACGACATGATGGCCAACCCGGCGCAATTGCGCGCAGTGATCCAGGCCGTGGCCGCGTACGGCGACTTGCCGCTGATGCTGCTGGCCACCCGCGACAACAGCGCGGCCCAGGCCCTGGGCGATGAGTACGGCGTGACCCTGTGGTTCGAAGCGTTCGCCGACCGTGCCTACGACAGCCAGGGCCACCTGGTTTCGCGGCAGTTGCCCGGTGCCGTGCACCATGATGCCGACACCATCGTGCAGCAGTCCCTGACCATTTCCCGCGGCGCAGCGCTGGTCGCCAGCGACGGCAGCCCGCTGGTGTTGCAGGCCAACACCCTGTGCGTGCACGGCGATAACGCCAGCTCGGTCGCCGCCGTGCAGCGCATCCGCGAGGCATTGAAGCCCGCATGAAGCCACGGATCGAAGTAGTGGCCATCGACTGCCTGATGGTGCGCCTGTTTGATGTCATCGCCGAAGCCAACATGCCGTGGATGCTTGCCGCCACCCAGCGCTTGCGCAGCGGATTCGACGCGGCATTGGTCGACCTGGTGCCGTCCTATACCACCTTGATGGTGCATTACGACCTCACGGCATTGAGCCCGGCCCAGGCACGCGAGTTGATCGACCAGGCGCTGACCGACCTGCAACCGCACACCCAGGGCAGCGGCCAGTGCCATGTGCTGCCGGTGTGGTACGACCTGAGCGTCGGCCCCGAACTGAGTCTGCTCAGCCAGCGCAGTGGCTTGAGCATCGACGAGGTGATCCGCCGCCACAGCGCCCACGAATACCAGGTGTTCGCCCTCGGTTTCGCCCCCGGTTTCGCCTTTATGGGGCTGGTGGAGGACATTCTCGCCACGCCGCGCCTGAGTACTCCGCGCAAACGCGTGGCGGCCGGCAGCGTCGGCATCGCCGAACGACAGACCGCCGCGTACCCGGTGGTGTCGCCGGGCGGCTGGAACCTGATCGGCCGCACCCCGGCCAAGTTGTTCGACCGCGAGCGCGACGGCTACAGCCTGATGCAGCCCGGCGATACGGTGCGCTTCGAGCCGGTCGAGCACGCCGAATTCATCCAGCTGGGTGGCGATGACACACCGTTGGAGGCGCAGGCATGAGCCGCTTATTGATCGAGGCCAGCACGCCGCTGTGCCTGTTGCAGGACGCCGGACGCTTTGGCGTGCGCCATCTGGGCGTGACCCAGGGTGGCGCGCTGGATTGGGTGTCGATGGCCTGGGCCAACTGGCTGCTGGGCAATGCGCTGGATGCGCCCGTGGTGGAAATCACCCTTGGCGGCTTTACCGTGCACGCCGAGGACTATTGCTTGTTGGCCCTGGCCGGCGCGGACCTGGGGGCGTTTATCGACGAACGTGCGATCAGCCCCGGCCGCAGTTTTATCCTGCAAAAGGGCCAGCGTTTGCGTTTCACCCAACCGTTCAATGGTGCGCGGGCTTACCTCGCCGCGCCAGGCGGGTTTGACGCGCCGCAGGTGCTCGGCAGTTGCGCCACGGTGGTGCGCGAAGAACTGGGCGGGGTGGATGGTTTTGGCAAAGCGCTGGCTGAAGGCGGGTGCCTGGCGTATTCCGGTGCCGGCGGCGCGATGAAAGTGCTCAGCGATCCAGGCTTGCCGGCTAGAGCTGCGTTGGATGTGATCGTCGGCGCACAAATCGGCCAATTCAGCGGGCAAAGTCTGTTCGATGCGTTCAACAGCGAATGGACCCTCGACAGCCGCGCCGACCGCATGGGCATGCGTTTGTTGGGCACGCCGTTGCAGTACCAGGGGCCGTCGCTGATCTCCGAAGGGATTCCGTTGGGGGCGATCCAGGTGCCGCCGGATGGGCAGCCGATTGTGTTGCTCAACGATCGGCAGACGATTGGTGGGTACCCGCGCCTGGGCGCGTTGACGCCGTTGGCGCTGGCGCGGCTGGCGCAGTGTTTGCCGGGGGAGAAGGTCAGGTTGGCGCCGGTGGTGCAGGAGACGGCGCATCGGCAGCACATCGATTTCTTGCGGCGGTTTAAGTAGCACCGCAATCAAAAATGTGGGAGCGGGCTTGTGTGGGAGCGGGCTTGCTCGCGAATGCGGTGGATCAGTAAAAACAGCTGTGACTGACAAACCGCATTCGCGAGCAAGCTGAACTGGTCTAATGATTTTGGACACTTCAATCGGGCGCTATGATGGCGCCCAAATCTGAGGTGTTTGGATATGCGTAAATCTTATTCAAGTGAGTTCAAACTCAAAGCTGCCAGCATGGTGCTGGACGAGGGGCA
>NZ_JACVAC010000006.1 GCF_014851685.1 Pseudomonas sp. PDM05 | reverse complement strand
TTCTTGACGACCATAGAGCATTGGAACCACCTGATCCCATCCCGAACTCAGCAGTGAAACGATGCATCGCCGATGGTAGTGTGGGGTTTCCCCATGTGAGAGTAGGTCATCGTCAAGATTAAATTCCGAAACCCCATTTGCGAAAGCAGATGGGGTTTTGTTTTGGGCGGTCGAAAAGTTGACGTGGCCACGTCTCGCTTTTCAGGCGCTAAATTCTCGGCTTTCTATGCAATGACCCTGCGCATGGCTATCATGCGGGCCTCATTGTGAGGCGATACTTGCATGCTGACGTTGTTAGAACTTCTGAAAGATGGCCGATTCCACTCCGGAGAAGCACTTGGCGTGGCCCTGGGTGTCAGTCGCAGTGCTGTCTGGAAGCAGCTCCAGCACCTTGAGGCGGAATTAAATCTGCCCATTCATAAGGTTCGTGGAAAGGGCTATCAGTTGGCCTCCCCACTGGAGTTCCTGAGCGCTAAAAAAATTGCACTGAGCGCGCCTTCTCTGGCGTGGCCTATTCAAATTTACAACTCTATTGATTCTACAAATGCAGAGGCTCTACGTCTTGTTGATGCGGGACGTGCGGCGCCCATTCTGGTGCTTGCGGAGCAGCAAACAGCGGGAAGGGGGAGGCGCGGCCGAAAATGGGTCAGTCCATTTGCACAGAATGTTTATTACAGTCTCGTGCTGGGTATCGAAGATGGCCTGCGGCAGCTGGAAGGTTTGAGTCTCGTTGTTGGCTTGGCGGTTATGCAGACTTTGCGTGAGTCAGGTGTGCAGGAGGCTGCCCTGAAGTGGCCAAATGACGTCCTTGTTGGGCAGAAAAAAATTGCCGGAATTTTGCTGGAGTTGGTAGGAGATCCTGCTGATATTTGCCACGTTGTTGTCGGAATAGGCATCAATGTGAATATGCACAAAGCCGATGCTGTCGACCAACAGTGGACCTCGATGCAGCTTGAAACGGGCGTACCCGTTGATCGGAACTCGTTGGTCGCGCGGCTGGGGCTGCAGTTGCAAGGCTACCTGGCGCGGCACAAGGCTGAAGGTTTTGCGGCTCTTCAGGGGGAGTGGGAGCGGGGGCATGCGTGGCAGGGGCGGCAAGTCTCTCTCATTGCTGGAGTTAATCAGGTTGATGGTGTGGTGCTGGGCGTCGACCATCAAGGGGCGTTGCGTTTGAATGTTGATGGTGTTGAGAAAATATACAGCGGTGGTGAGTTAAGCCTGAGGTTGCGTGATGATTCTTGAGCTCGACTGTGGGAATAGCTTTATCAAATGGCGTGTACTTGACACGGATCGGGCAGATGTCTCAGCGGAAGGTATCGTTGGTTCGGACAGTGCTTTGATTGATTGCTTGGAGGTGCTCCCAGGCTTGTTGCTGACGCGTTGCCGCTTGGTGAGCGTCAGGGCGCAGGAGGAGACCAACAAGCTGGTCGCGGCCTTGGAGTCGGCTTTTGGCGTCATTGTGTCTTGTGCCTCCTCTGCGCGTGAAATGGCCGGGGTGCGCAACGGCTACGAAGACTTCGAGCGTCTGGGTCTTGATCGTTGGTTGGCGATGTTGGGCGGATTCAAGCTGGCCTCAGGCGCTTGCCTGGTCCTCGATTTCGGTACAGCGGCGACTGCGGATTTTATTGGTGCAGATGGTGAGCACCTGGGCGGCTTCATTTGTCCTGGTATGCCTCTCATGCGTAACCAATTGCGTACTCATACCCGCAAGATCCGTTACGACGATGCTGCTGCCGAGAGGGCTCTGGAGCGCCTCTCTCCAGGTCGTACCACGGTAGAGGCGGTCGAGCGTGGTTGTACGCTGATGCTCAGGGGGTTTGTACTGACTCAGCTGGAGCTGGCTCGTAGCTATTGGGGTGATAACTTCACCGTATTCCTGACCGGAGGGGATGCGGATCTGGTTTCGGGTGCCGTGCCGCACGCTCGACTCGTTCCTGACCTGGTATTCGTGGGTCTTGCGATGGCGTGCCCTTTATCCTGAGGTGTTTATGCGTTGGTTGTTTCTACTTTTACTTGTCCTCAACGCGTTTTATTACGTCTGGCATCAACAAGAGGCGCCGCTACGGGCCAAGGATGTCACGCCTTTAAGTCTTTATCGGGGGACTCAGCAGGATATTCGTCTGCTGAGTGAGTCTTCTGATGCGGTCGGTCGTAGAGATCGAGCAAAAACCGCCGATGCGCAAAATACGTGTTTGTACATAGGTGGATTTACGGATCAGCGCCAGGCGCAGGCGGTTGAGCAGCGTCTGATTAGCCTGGATATAAAGGCCAAGGTCCAACTGCTGAGCACTCCTGACGCTTCTGGTTATTGGCTTCGCGTGGCGCCTGAAAGTCGGCGATTGGCTGATGAGCTGCCCTTTGAAAACCTTGCTAATGAATTCAATGAGTTAAAACATAAAATAATGTTGTGCGAAGGCGTTGCAACTCTCGAATAGTTTGCATAGAATGGCGCCCGCTTCGCAGTGAAGACCTTTAAGGCCTTAACTGCAAAGCAATCGTCAACGCAGCTAACCTCATAATTTAAATGAGAAAATGCTTGACAGAAGGCCGGCGTGATGTAGAATGCCGGCTCGCTTAGGAGGGGTTCCCGAGCGGCCAAAGGGATCAGACTGTAAATCTGACGTCTACGACTTCGAAGGTTCGAATCCTTCCCCCTCCACCATTTTTAGCGTGAGCTGCAAGCTCCGCGGGTATAGTTTAGTGGTAGAACCTCAGCCTTCCAAGCTGATGATGCGGGTTCGATTCCCGCTACCCGCTCCAAGTTTGCAGGTTGTGCAAGATGTTTCGCTCTTGTAGCTCAGTTGGTAGAGCACACCCTTGGTAAGGGTGAGGTCAGCGGTTCAAATCCGCTCAAGAGCTCCATATAACAAGGCAGATATGAAAATATCTGCCTTTGTTTTAACAGCTGCCTCGGCTTGATATTGTTTTTTCTGGCGCTTTTGTCAGGTGGTTTCAAGTCTGTTGGGGTTGGTTGTTGTAAAGTCTTTTTCAGGTCTGCATAATGGTCGGCCTGATTTTGTTTTAGGTCAGTAGCTCAATTGGCAGAGCGACGGTCTCCAAAACCGTAGGTTGGGGGTTCGATTCCCTCCTGACCTGCCAGATTCACGTGGTGTGTCTGGCTTTCTTTTCACAGGATCTTCATAGATGACTCCTAAGGCTGAAGCTCAAAGCTCTCGTTTCGATCTGGTCAAGTGGCTCGCTGTAGTCGCCTTGGTGGTCGTAGGCGTTGTTGGCAATCAGTATTATTCTGCTTCGCCGATCCTGTACCGTGTACTCGCTTTGCTGGTCCTTGCTGCTGTGGCTGCCTTTGTAGGCCTGCAGACTGCCAAGGGCAAGTCGTTTGCGGTCCTGGTAAAGGAAGCTCGCACCGAAATTCGTAAAGTCGTTTGGCCGACTCGCCAAGAAACCACGCAGACCACGTTGATTGTTGTGGCTGTTGTCCTGGTTATGGCGTTGCTGCTGTGGGGTCTTGATTCCCTGCTCGGCTGGCTTGTTTCCTTGATTGTTGGCTAAGGGTGTCCCGTGGCTAAGCGTTGGTACGTTGTGCATGCTTACTCGGGTTACGAGAAGCATGTTATGCGCTCTTTGCTGGAGCGCGTAAAGCTGGCAGGCATGGAAGATGGCTTCGGCGAAATTCTGGTTCCCACTGAAGAAGTGGTTGAAATGCGGAATGGTCAGAAGCGTAAAAGCGAACGCAAGTTCTTCCCTGGCTATGTGCTGGTTCAGATGGACATGAATGAAGGTACTTGGCACTTGGTCAAGGATACCCCTCGTGTCATGGGTTTCATTGGCGGAACCGCTGATAAGCCTGCTCCTATCACTGACAAAGAGGCGGAAGCAATTCTGCGTCGTGTTGCTGATGGCAGCGACAAGCCCAAGCCGAAGACGTTGTTCGAGCCGGGTGAGGTTGTTCGTGTCACTGATGGTCCGTTTGCTGATTTCAACGGCACTGTCGAAGAAGTTAACTACGAAAAGAGCCGGATCCAAGTGGCGGTGCTCATTTTCGGTCGCTCTACTCCGGTAGAGTTGGAGTTCAGCCAGGTCGAGAAGGTCTAGCTGAATAAGCATCCCAACCCCGCAGCCTTAGGCTGTGGGGTTTTGTCGTCACTGGGATAAACGCGCAAGTAACCGGGGAGCCTTTCGAGGCGTCTGAACCCGTAATTGGAGTGCCTCATGGCCAAGAAGATTACCGCTTACATCAAGCTGCAAGTGAAGGCCGCTCAGGCCAACCCAAGTCCACCCGTCGGTCCAGCTCTGGGTCAGCACGGCGTGAACATCATGGAATTCTGCAAGGCCTTCAACGCCCGTACTCAGGGTATTGAGCCAGGTCTGCCGACTCCAGTGATCATCACTGTATATAGCGACCGTAGCTTCACTTTCGAAACCAAGTCGACCCCGGCTTCGGTTTTGCTGAAGAAGGCTGCCGGTCTGACTAGCGGTTCCGCTCGTCCTAACACCGTTAAAGTCGGCACTGTAACTCGTGCTCAGCTGGAAGAAATCGCGAAAACCAAAAACGCGGATCTGACTGCAGCTGATATGGATGCAGCCGTGCGTACCATCGCCGGTTCTGCTCGTAGCATGGGCCTTAACGTGGAGGGTGTGTAATGGCTAAGCTGACCAAGCGCCAAAAGGCTATCGCCGGCAAAATCGAAGCAGGCAAGGCCTACAACTTTGTAGACGCTGCTGCCCTGCTGACCGAGCTGTCGACTGTCAAGTTCAGCGAGTCCGTTGACGTTGCTGTAAACCTGGGTGTTGACCCACGTAAATCCGACCAGGTCGTACGTAGCGCTACTGTGCTGCCACACGGTACTGGCAAGACTGTACGTGTAGCTGTCTTCACCCAAGGCCCGGCAGCTGAAGCTGCTCTGGCCGCTGGCGCTGATCGCGTTGGTATGGACGACCTGGCTGCCGAAATGAAAGGCGGCGACCTGAACTATGACGTAGTTATTGCCTCCCCGGATGCAATGCGCGTTGTAGGTCAGTTGGGTCAGATCCTCGGTCCACGTGGCCTGATGCCTAACCCTAAAGTCGGCACCGTAACTCCAGACGTAGCTACCGCGGTTAAAAACGCCAAGGCTGGTCAGGTTCGTTATCGCACCGACAAAAACGGCATCATTCACACCTCCGTTGGCAAAGTCGGTTTCGACGCCGTCAAGCTGAAGGAAAACGTTGAAGCCCTGATCGCTGACCTGAAGCGTATCAAGCCTGCTTCCTCGAAAGGTATCTACGTCAAGCGCGTTACCCTGAGCACCACTATGGGCCCAGGTCTGGTCATCGACCAAGGCTCGCTGGACGTATAAGACACAGATTGGCGCGCGAGATCGCGTCAATTGAAAAAATTGGGGTCCCTGCCTGGCGGGGGCTATCCAAGACCGTAGGCGACGCAAGTCTTAAACCTCCAGCCTACGCAGATGGTGCTCCCGGTTCCTTACCGAATCAGACACCAAAACGACATCCGGCTTCGGCCAGATGAAACGGTAACAAGCAGGAGTTAAACCCGTGGCAATTAATCTCGAAGACAAGAAGGCCATCGTCGCTGAAGTCAACGAGGCTGCCAAAGCTGCTCTGTCCGCTGTCGTGGCTGATGCCCGTGGTGTGACAGTAGGCGCTATGACCGGACTCCGTAAAGAGGCTCGTGAAGCTGGCGTATACGTACGTGTTGTACGTAACACTCTGCTCAAGCGCGCTGTTGCTGACACTGAATACAGTGTCCTCAACGACGTGTTCACCGGCCCGACTCTGATCGCGTTCTCCAAAGAACATCCAGGCGCTGCTGCCCGTTTGTTCAAAGAATTCGCCAAGAGTCAGGATAAGTTCGAGATCAAGGCAGCTGCGTTCGAGGGCAAGTTCCTCGCAGCTAACCAAATCGACGTACTGGCAACACTGCCGACCCGCGACGAAGCCATTTCGCAGCTGATGAGCGTGATTCAAGGCGCTACCAGCAAGCTGGCTCGTACTCTGGCCGCAGTTCGCGAGCAAAAAGAAGCTGCCGCAGCCTAAGGCTGAGCAACTTCTCTCGCGTATTTTTGTTTATTTCGATGGCCGTGTAGGCCGTCCCCCAATTCAGGAAATACAGCAATGTCTATCTCCCAAGACGATATCCTCAACGCCGTAGCTGAAATGTCGGTTCTGCAGGTTGTTGAGCTGATCAAAGCTTTCGAAGAAAAATTCGGCGTTTCCGCTGCCGCTGCTTCCGCTGGCCCAGCTGCTGCTGCTGCCGTTGTTGAAGAGCAAACCGAATTCAACGTCATGCTGACCGAAGCTGGCGAGAAGAAAGTAAACGTGATCAAGGCAGTACGTGAACTGACCGGTCTGGGCCTGAAAGAAGCCAAGGCTGTAGTTGACGGCGCTCCTGCCGTGGTTCTGGAAGCTGTGTCCAAAGACGCTGCTGACAAAGCCAAAGCTACTCTGGAAGAAGCAGGCGCTAAAGTCGAGCTGAAGTAAGCATCGACCTTGCGTCTCCAGCCCAAGCGTTAAGCTGAAGGCTGATGGCTGGTGGCTCTTGCCACCGGCCTTTTTCCGTTCTTGGCTGTCGACTCGGTCGCCGCCATTAACGCGCTGTAGCCACCCGATGCGGTGGTGCAAACCATGGGGTTTGCGAGATTTTCTGGCTGCTCCCGTCGGAGGGGCCAAACAAGCAGGTGACCAAGCTGGGGAACGCTGATGGCTTACTCATATACTGAGAAAAAACGTATCCGCAAGGACTTTAGCAAGTTGCCGGACGTCATGGATGTCCCGTACCTTCTGGCTATCCAGCTGGATTCGTATCGTGAATTCTTGCAGGCGGGAGCGACCAAAGATCAGTTCCGCGACGTGGGCCTGCATGCGGCCTTCAAATCCGTTTTCCCGATCATCAGCTACTCCGGCAATGCTGCGCTGGAGTACGTGGGTTATCGCCTGGGCGAACCGGCATTTGATGTCAAAGAATGCGTGTTGCGCGGCGTTACGTACGCCGTACCTTTGCGGGTAAAAGTCCGTCTGATCATTTTCGACAAAGAATCGTCGAACAAAGCGATCAAGGACATCAAAGAGCAAGAAGTCTACATGGGCGAAATCCCACTGATGACTGAAAACGGTACCTTCGTAATCAACGGTACCGAGCGTGTAATCGTTTCCCAGCTGCACCGTTCCCCGGGCGTGTTCTTCGACCACGACCGCGGCAAGACGCACAGCTCCGGTAAACTCCTGTACTCCGCGCGGATCATTCCGTACCGCGGTTCGTGGTTGGACTTCGAGTTCGACCCGAAAGACTGCGTGTTCGTGCGTATCGACCGTCGTCGTAAGCTGCCGGCCTCGGTACTGCTGCGCGCGCTCGGCTATACCACTGAGCAGGTGCTGGATGCTTTCTACACCACCAACGTATTCAGCCTGAGTGGCGAAACCCTCAAGCTTGAGCTGATCGCTTCGCGTCTGCGTGGTGAAATTGCCGTCCTGGATATCCAGGATGAAAAGGGCAAGGTCATTGTTGAGGCTGGCCGTCGTATTACTGCGCGCCACATCAACCAGATCGAAAAAGCCGGTATCAAGGAGCTGGAAGTACCTCTGGATTATGTCCTGGGTCGTACTACCGCCAAGGTCATCGTTCACCCGGCTACAGGCGAAATCCTGGCTGAGTGCAACACCGAGCTGAACACCGAGATCCTGGCAAAAATCGCCAAGGCCCAGGTTGTTCGCATCGAGACTCTGTACACCAACGATATCGACTGCGGTCCGTTCGTCTCTGACACTCTGAAGATCGACTCCACCAGCAACCAATTGGAAGCGCTGGTCGAGATCTATCGCATGATGCGTCCTGGCGAGCCGCCAACCAAAGACGCTGCCGAGACCCTGTTCAACAACCTGTTCTTCAGCCCTGAGCGCTACGACCTGTCTGCGGTCGGCCGGATGAAGTTCAACCGTCGTATCGGTCGTACCGAGATCGAAGGTTCGGGCGTGCTGTGCAAGGAAGACATCGTCGCGGTACTGAAGACCCTGGTCGACATCCGTAACGGTAAAGGCATCGTCGATGACATCGACCACCTGGGTAACCGTCGTGTTCGCTGCGTAGGCGAAATGGCCGAGAACCAGTTCCGCGTTGGCCTGGTACGTGTTGAGCGTGCGGTCAAAGAGCGTCTGTCGATGGCTGAAAGCGAAGGCCTGATGCCGCAAGACCTGATCAACGCCAAGCCAGTGGCTGCGGCGGTGAAAGAGTTCTTCGGTTCCAGCCAGCTCTCGCAGTTCATGGACCAGAACAACCCGCTCTCCGAGATCACCCACAAGCGCCGTGTTTCCGCACTGGGCCCGGGCGGTCTGACCCGTGAGCGTGCTGGCTTTGAAGTTCGTGACGTACACCCGACGCACTACGGTCGTGTTTGCCCGATCGAAACGCCGGAAGGTCCGAACATCGGTCTGATCAACTCCCTGGCTGCCTATGCGCGCACCAACCAGTACGGCTTCCTCGAGAGCCCGTACCGTGTGGTGAAAGACGCTCTGGTCACCGACGAGATCGTGTTCCTGTCCGCCATCGAAGAAGCTGATCACGTGATCGCTCAGGCTTCGGCCACGATGAACGACAAGAAAGTCCTGATCGACGAGCTGGTAGCTGTTCGTCACTTGAACGAGTTCACCGTCAAGGCGCCGGAAGACGTCACCTTGATGGACGTATCGCCGAAGCAGGTAGTTTCGGTTGCAGCGTCGCTGATCCCGTTCCTGGAGCACGATGACGCCAACCGTGCGTTGATGGGTTCCAACATGCAGCGTCAAGCTGTACCGACCCTGCGTGCCGACAAGCCGCTGGTAGGTACCGGCATGGAGCGTAACGTAGCCCGTGACTCCGGCGTTTGCGTCGTGGCTCGTCGTGGCGGCGTGATCGACTCCGTTGATGCCAGCCGTATCGTGGTTCGTGTTGCCGATGACGAAGTTGAAACTGGCGAAGCCGGTGTCGACATCTACAACCTGACCAAATACACCCGCTCGAACCAGAACACCTGCATCAACCAGCGTCCGCTGGTGAGCAAGGGTGATCGCGTTCAGCGTAGCGACATCATGGCCGACGGTCCGTCCACCGATATGGGTGAGCTGGCTCTGGGTCAGAACATGCGCATCGCGTTCATGGCATGGAACGGCTTCAACTTCGAAGACTCCATCTGCCTGTCCGAGCGTGTGGTTCAAGAAGACCGTTTCACCACGATCCACATCCAGGAACTGACCTGTGTGGCACGTGACACCAAGCTTGGGCCAGAGGAAATCACTGCAGACATCCCGAACGTGGGTGAGGCTGCACTGAACAAGCTGGACGAAGCCGGTATCGTTTACGTAGGTGCTGAAGTTGGCGCAGGCGACATTCTGGTAGGTAAGGTCACTCCGAAAGGCGAGACCCAGCTGACTCCGGAAGAGAAACTGCTGCGTGCAATCTTCGGTGAAAAAGCCAGCGACGTGAAAGACACTTCCCTGCGTGTACCTACCGGTACCAAGGGTACTGTCATCGACGTACAGGTCTTCACCCGTGACGGCGTTGAGCGTGATGCTCGTGCACTGTCCATCGAGAAGACCCAGCTCGACGAGATCCGCAAGGACCTGAACGAAGAGTTCCGTATCGTTGAAGGTGCGACCTTCGAACGTCTGCGCTCCGCTCTGGTAGGCCGCAAGGCTGAAGGCGGCGCAGGCCTGAAGAAAGGTCAGGACATCACCGACGAAATCCTCGACGGTCTTGAGCACGGCCAGTGGTTCAAACTGCGCATGGCTGAAGATGCTCTGAACGAGCAGCTCGAGAAGGCTCAGGCCTATATCGTTGATCGCCGCCGTCTGCTGGACGACAAGTTCGAAGACAAGAAGCGCAAACTGCAGCAGGGCGATGACCTGGCTCCAGGCGTGCTGAAAATCGTCAAGGTTTACCTGGCAATCCGTCGCCGCATCCAGCCGGGCGACAAGATGGCCGGTCGTCACGGTAACAAAGGTGTGGTCTCCGTGATCATGCCGGTTGAAGACATGCCGCACGATGCCAATGGCACCCCGGTCGACGTCGTCCTCAACCCGCTGGGCGTACCTTCGCGTATGAACGTTGGTCAGATCCTTGAAACCCACCTGGGCCTCGCGGCCAAAGGCCTGGGCGAGAAGATCAACCGTATGATCGAAGAGCAGCGCAAGGTTGCTGACCTGCGCAAGTTCCTGCACGAGATCTACAACGAGATCGGCGGTCGCAACGAAGAGCTGGACTCCTTCACCGACCAGGAAATCCTGGATCTGGCGAAGAACCTGCGCGGCGGTGTTCCAATGGCTACCCCGGTATTCGACGGTGCCAAGGAAAGCGAAATCAAGGCCATGCTGAAACTGGCAGACCTGCCAGAAAGCGGCCAGATGCAGCTGTTCGACGGCCGTACCGGCAACAAGTTCGAGCGCCCGGTTACTGTTGGCTACATGTACATGCTGAAGCTGAACCACTTGGTAGACGACAAGATGCACGCTCGTTCTACCGGTTCGTACAGCCTGGTTACCCAGCAGCCGCTGGGTGGTAAGGCTCAGTTCGGTGGTCAGCGTTTCGGGGAGATGGAGGTCTGGGCACTGGAAGCATACGGTGCTGCATACACTCTGCAAGAAATGCTCACAGTGAAGTCGGACGATGTGAACGGCCGGACCAAGATGTACAAAAACATCGTGGACGGCGATCACCGTATGGAGCCGGGCATGCCCGAGTCCTTCAACGTGTTGATCAAAGAAATTCGTTCCCTCGGCATCGATATCGATCTGGAAACCGAATAACACGTGACGCGAATCGAGAGCGGGGCTGTTTAGCCCGCTCTCTGCTCCGCCAGGAGGAAAGGCCTTGAAAGACCTACTGAATTTGCTGAAAAACCAGGGTCAAGTCGAAGAGTTCGACGCCATCCGTATTGGATTGGCATCGCCTGAGATGATCCGTTCGTGGTCGTTCGGTGAAGTTAAAAAGCCGGAAACCATCAACTACCGTACGTTCAAACCTGAGCGTGACGGCCTGTTCTGCGCCAAGATCTTTGGCCCGGTAAAGGATTACGAGTGCCTGTGCGGTAAGTACAAGCGCTTGAAGCATCGCGGTGTGATCTGCGAGAAGTGCGGCGTTGAAGTTGCACTGGCCAAGGTTCGTCGTGAGCGCATGGCGCACATCGAACTGGCTTCGCCGGTTGCCCACATCTGGTTCCTGAAATCGCTGCCGTCCCGTATCGGCTTGCTGATGGACATGACCCTGCGTGATATCGAACGCGTTCTCTACTTCGAGAGCTATGTCGTTATCGACCCAGGCATGACCACCCTTGAAAAAGGTCAGCTGCTGAACGACGAGCAGTACTTCGAAGCGCTGGAAGAGTTCGGCGACGATTTCGATGCCCGCATGGGTGCCGAAGCTGTCCGCGAGCTGCTGCACGCTATCGACCTGGAGCACGAGATTGGCCGTCTGCGCGAAGAAATTCCGCAAACCAACTCCGAAACCAAGATCAAGAAGCTGTCCAAGCGTCTGAAGTTGATGGAAGCCTTCCAGGGTTCCGGCAACTTGCCAGAGTGGATGGTGCTGACCGTTCTGCCGGTTCTGCCGCCAGACCTGCGTCCGCTGGTACCGTTGGACGGTGGTCGTTTCGCGACGTCCGACCTCAACGACCTGTACCGCCGCGTGATCAACCGTAACAACCGCTTGAAGCGCCTGCTCGATCTGTCCGCTCCGGACATCATCGTGCGCAACGAAAAGCGTATGTTGCAAGAAGCTGTCGATGCCTTGCTCGACAACGGTCGTCGTGGCCGCGCTATCACCGGTTCCAACAAGCGTCCTCTGAAATCCCTGGCTGACATGATCAAGGGTAAGCAAGGTCGTTTCCGTCAGAACTTGCTCGGTAAGCGTGTTGACTACTCCGGTCGTTCGGTAATTACCGTAGGCCCGACCCTGCGTCTGCACCAGTGCGGTCTGCCTAAGAAGATGGCACTTGAGCTGTTCAAGCCATTCATCTTCGGCAAGCTGGAAATGCGCGGTCTCGCGACCACCATCAAAGCGGCCAAGAAAATGGTCGAGCGCGAACTGCCAGAGGTTTGGGACGTTCTCGCCGAAGTGATCCGCGAACACCCGGTTCTCCTCAACCGTGCACCGACCCTTCACCGTCTGGGTATCCAGGCGTTTGAACCGGTACTGATCGAAGGTAAGGCTATCCAGCTGCACCCTCTGGTCTGTGCTGCGTACAACGCCGACTTCGACGGCGACCAAATGGCCGTGCACGTACCGCTGACACTGGAAGCCCAGTTGGAAGCGCGTGCGTTGATGATGTCGACCAACAACATTCTGTCGCCAGCCAACGGTGAGCCAATCATCGTTCCGTCGCAGGACGTTGTATTGGGTCTGTACTACATGACCCGTGAAGCGATCAACGCCAAGGGCGAAGGTCGTGTGTTCGCTGACCTGCAAGAAGTTGACCGTGTGTTCCGTGCCGGCGAAGCCGCACTGCACGCCAAGGTCAAAGTGCGGATCAACGAAACCGTCAACGACCGTGATGGTGGCAGCGTGAGCGGCACCCGTATCGTCGACACCACTGTCGGCCGTGCGTTGCTGTATCAAGTTGTGCCAAAAGGTTTGTCCTACGACGTCGTCAACCTGCCGATGAAGAAAAAGGCGATCTCCAAGCTGATCAACCAGTGCTACCGCGTGGTTGGTTTGAAAGAGACCGTGATCTTCGCTGACCAGTTGATGTACACCGGCTTTGCTTATTCGACCATTTCCGGCGTTTCCATCGGTGTTAACGACTTCGTTATTCCGGATGAAAAAGCCCAGATCATCGGTGCTGCTACCGATGAAGTGAAAGAGATCGAGAGCCAGTACGCCTCCGGCCTGGTAACCCAGGGCGAGAAGTACAACAAAGTGATCGACCTTTGGTCGAAGGCGAACGACGAAGTTTCCAAGGCGATGATGGCCAACCTCTCGAAAGAGAAGGTTATCGACCGTCACGGCGTGGAAGTCGATCAAGAGTCCTTCAACTCGATGTACATGATGGCCGACTCGGGCGCACGGGGTTCTGCTGCGCAGATCCGTCAGCTCGCCGGCATGCGTGGCCTGATGGCCAAGCCGGACGGTTCCATCATCGAAACGCCGATCACTGCGAACTTCCGTGAAGGTTTGAGCGTACTTCAGTACTTCATCTCCACTCACGGTGCTCGTAAGGGTCTTGCGGATACCGCGTTGAAAACCGCCAACTCCGGTTACCTGACTCGTCGTCTGGTAGACGTTGCACAAGATCTGGTAGTAACCGAGATCGACTGCGGCACCGAGCACGGCCTGCTGATGACTCCGCACATTGAAGGCGGTGACGTTGTAGAGCCGTTGGGTGAACGCGTTCTGGGTCGAGTGATCGCCCGTGACGTATTCAAGCCTGGCACCGAAGAAATCATCGTTCCTGCCGGCACCTTGGTAGACGAGAAGTGGGTCGAGTTCATCGAACTCAACAGCATCGACGAAGTGATTGTTCGCTCGCCGATCAGCTGCGAAACCCGCTACGGCATTTGCGCCAAGTGCTACGGCCGTGACTTGGCTCGTGGTCACCAGGTGAACATTGGTGAAGCGGTCGGCGTTATCGCTGCCCAGTCCATCGGTGAGCCGGGTACCCAGCTGACCATGCGTACGTTCCACATCGGTGGTGCGGCAAGCCGGACCTCCGCAGCTGACAGCGTTCAGGTGAAGAATGGCGGTACCGTCCGTCTGCACAACCTGAAGCACGTTGAGCGAGTGGATGGCCACCTGGTTGCTGTGTCCCGTTCCGGTGAGCTGGCAATCGCTGATGACTACGGTCGTGAGCGTGAGCGCTACAAGCTGCCGTACGGTGCTGTGATTTCGGTTAAAGAAGGTGACAAGGTCGACGCTGGCGCAATCGTGGCCAAGTGGGATCCGCACACTCACCCAATCGTTACCGAAATGAAAGGTACCGTGACCTACGTGGGCATGGAAGAAGGCATCACGATCAAGCGTCAGACTGACGAATTGACCGGTATGACAAACATTGAAGTACTCGACGCGAAAGATCGTCCAGCTGCCGGTAAAGACATCCGTCCTGCCGTGAAGATGGTCGATGACAACGGCAAGGATCTGTTGCTGCCAGGCACTGACGTAATCGCTCAGTACTTCCTGCCAGCCAACGCCCTGGTCGGTGTAGCGGATGGTGCGAAGATCGCGATCGGTGATGTTATCGCGCGTATCCCGCAAGAAACTTCGAAGACCCGTGACATCACCGGTGGTCTGCCGCGTGTTGCCGACTTGTTCGAAGCTCGTCGTCCGAAAGAAGCGTCGATTCTGGCGGAAGTCAGCGGCACCATCGCGTTCGGTAAAGAAACCAAAGGCAAGCGCCGTCTGGTTATTACCCCGAACGACGGTAGCGATCCGTATGAAGAGCTGATTCCAAAGTGGCGTCACCTGAACGTGTTCGAAGGCGAACAGGTAAACCGCGGCGAAGTTATCTCCGACGGCCCGAGCGATCCACACGACATCCTGCGTCTGCTGGGTGTGAGTGCGCTGGCCAAGTACATCGTTAACGAGATCCAGGACGTTTACCGTCTGCAAGGCGTGAAGATCAACGATAAGCACATCGAGACCATCCTGCGTCAGATGCTGCGTAAAGTTGAAATCGCTGAATCCGGCGATTCCAGTTTCATCAAGGGCGACCAGATGGAACTGACTCACGTACTGGTAGAGAACGAACGTCTGGCGAACGAGGAGAAATTTGTTTCCAAGTTCACTCGTGTGTTGCTGGGTATCACCAAGGCGTCGTTGTCCACTGAGTCGTTCATCTCGGCGGCCTCCTTCCAGGAGACCACTCGCGTACTGACCGAAGCAGCGGTAACCGGCAAGCGCGATTACCTGCGCGGCCTGAAAGAAAACGTGGTCGTGGGTCGTTTGATCCCGGCTGGTACCGGTTTGGCTTATCACAGCGAGCGTAAGCGCCGCCGTGATGCTGACAAGCCGTTGCGCGTAAGCGCCAGTGAAGTGGAAGCTGCACTGACCGAAGCGCTGAACTCAAGCGGTAACTGAGTTCTGCGATAAATAAGTCTGGGCCCTGGCAGTCCCATTCGTCGGAACGAGGCAATTTTGCCCCGGTTCGATGAGTGGGAAGGTCGGGGCCTTGCCTTGACTGGGGGCAAGATCCTCTTTAGACTCTTGTACCCCTAAATTTGGCGGGAATTCGTTCCTGCCATTTTGCTTTTCTTGCAAGACAATAGCGTCGCAAGACAACAGTGGAGCTAGTAGATGGCAACTATCAACCAGCTGGTACGTCAGCCGCGTAAGCGTATCGTCGAGAAATCCGACGTGCCTGCGCTGCAGAACTGCCCGCAACGTCGTGGCGTATGCACCCGTGTGTATACCACCACGCCGAAAAAACCTAACTCGGCACTGCGTAAAGTATGCCGTGTGCGCCTGACCAACGGTTTCGAGGTTTCCTCGTACATCGGTGGTGAAGGTCACAACCTGCAAGAGCACAGCGTGGTACTGATCCGCGGCGGTCGTGTAAAAGACTTGCCAGGTGTTCGTTACCACACCGTACGCGGCTCCTTGGATACTTCCGGCGTTAAAGGTCGTAACCAGGGTCGTTCGAAGTACGGTACCAAGAAGCCTAAGTAGTAGCGGCTTTTTGTAAAACTGAATCATCTTATTTTCTGAGTCGATAAGAGTAAGGTCGGAGGCGTCCCGAAAGGGCACCGATTCCGAGCGAACCTGAAGACCGTTTGAGGGCTTATCCATGCCAAGAAGACGCGTAGCAGCCAAGCGCGAAGTGCTTGACGATCCAAAATACGGAAGCCAAATCCTGGCCAAGTTCATGAACCACGTGATGGAAAGCGGCAAGAAAGCCGTTGCCGAGCGTATCGTTTATGGCGCGCTGGAAAAGGTTAAAGAACGCAAGAACAGCGACCCCCTGGAAATCTTCGAGAAAGCTCTCGACGCCATCGCTCCGCTGGTCGAAGTGAAGTCGCGCCGTGTAGGCGGTGCTACTTACCAGGTTCCGGTTGAAGTTCGTCCGTCCCGTCGTAACGCTCTGGCAATGCGCTGGTTGGTAGACTTCGCCCGTAAGCGTGGCGAGAAGTCTATGGCTCTGCGTTTGGCCGGCGAACTGTTGGACGCTGCCGAAGGTAAAGGTGCTGCTGTTAAGAAGCGTGAAGACGTGCACCGTATGGCTGAAGCCAACAAAGCTTTCTCGCACTACCGCTTCTAATCTTAGCTTCACTAATTTTGCGAGGGCTTTATGGCTCGTACTACTCCGATTAGCCGCTACCGTAACATCGGTATCGTTGCTCACGTGGATGCTGGTAAAACCACCACCACCGAGCGCGTACTGTTTTACACCGGCAAAAGTCACAAAATGGGCGAGGTGCATGACGGCGCCGCGACCACAGACTGGATGGTTCAGGAGCAGGAGCGTGGTATTACCATTACTTCTGCTGCTATTACCGCCTTCTGGAAAGGTTCCGAGAAGCAGTACAAAGACGAGCATCGCTTCAACGTAATCGATACCCCGGGCCACGTAGACTTCACCATTGAAGTTGAGCGTTCCCTGCGCGTACTCGACGGCGCTGTCGTTGTGTTCTGCGGTACCTCGGGTGTTGAGCCTCAGTCGGAAACCGTATGGCGTCAAGCCAACAAGTACGGCGTTCCACGTCTTGTTTACGTAAACAAGATGGACCGTGCTGGTGCCAACTTCCTGCGCGTGATCGGTCAGATCAAGCAGCGTCTGGGTCACACTCCGGTGCCAATCCAATTGGCTATCGGTTCCGAAGACAACTTCCAGGGTCAGATCGATCTGATCAACATGGAAGCTGTTTACTGGAATGATTCCGACAAAGGTATGGTTCCTGTTCGTAAGCCTATCCCTGCAGAGCTGCAGGAGCTGGCTGACGAGTGGCGCAACAACATGGTCGAGGCTGCTGCCGAAGCCAGCGAAGAGCTGATGAACAAGTACCTCGAAGGTGAAGAACTCACCAACGTGGAAATCAAGGCCGCTCTGCGTCAGCGTACTATCGCTGGCGAAATCGTCCTGGCTGTTTGCGGTTCTTCCTTCAAGAACAAGGGTGTTCCCCTGGTTCTCGACGCCGTTATCGACTTCCTGCCTGCTCCAACCGACATTCCTGCTATCAAGGGTTCCAACCCTGATAACGAGGAAGAAGAGATGGAGCGTCATGCTGACGACAGCGAGCCGTTCTCGGCTCTGGCGTTCAAGATCGCTACCGACCCATTCGTGGGTACTTTGACCTTCGTCCGTGTTTACTCGGGCGTGTTGGCATCCGGCGACGGCGTGATCAACTCGGTTAAAGGCAAGAAAGAGCGCGTGGGTCGTATGGTGCAAATGCACGCAAACGCCCGTGAAGAGATCAAGGAAGTTCGCGCTGGTGACATCGCGGCCCTGATCGGCATGAAGGACGTCACCACTGGTGAAACCTTGTGTGACGCTGCCAAGCCAATCATCCTGGTTCGTATGGACTTCCCGGAGCCGGTTATTTCGGTTGCCGTAGAGCCTAAGACCAAGGATGACCAGGAAAAAATGGGTATCGCTCTGGGCAAGCTTGCTCAGGAAGATCCATCTTTCCGCGTTAAAACTGATGAAGAGACTGGTCAAACGATCATCTCCGGCATGGGCGAGCTGCACCTGGACATCCTGGTTGACCGGATGCGCCGTGAGTTCAACGTCGAAGCCAACATCGGTAAGCCTCAGGTTTCCTATCGTGAGCGCATCACGAAGAATTGCGAAATCGAAGGCAAGTTCGTTCGTCAGTCCGGCGGTCGTGGTCAGTTCGGTCACTGCTGGATCCGTTTTGCTCCTGCTGACGAAGGTCAGGAAGGTCTGCAATTCGTGAACGAAGTAGTTGGTGGTGTTGTTCCTAAGGAATACATCCCGGCTATCCAGAAAGGCATCGAAGAGCAGATGAAGAACGGCGTTGTTGCCGGCTATCCGCTGATCGGCCTGAAAGCAACCGTTTTTGACGGTTCTTACCACGACGTCGACTCCAACGAGATGGCGTTTAAGGTGGCTGCCTCCATGGCTACCAAGCAACTGGCCCAGAAGGGCGGTGGTGAGTTGCTTGAGCCGATCATGGCGGTAGAAGTTGTTACACCTGAAGACTATATGGGTGATGTCATGGGCGACCTTAACCGTCGTCGCGGCATGATCTTGGGTATGGAAGACACGGTTTCCGGCAAAGTGATTCGCGCCGAGGTTCCGTTGGGTGAGATGTTCGGTTATGCGACCGACGTTCGCTCCATGTCCCAGGGTCGCGCAAGCTACTCTATGGAATTCAAAAAATACAACACAGCTCCGGCGCACATCGCTGAAACTGTATCCAAAAAACAAGGCTGATTCAGTCCTTTAGGCAAGGAGTTAATTGTCGTGGCTAAAGAAAAATTTGATCGTTCCCTACCGCACGTAAACGTTGGCACCATCGGCCACGTTGACCACGGTAAAACCACTCTGACCGCAGCTCTGACTCGCGTTTGCTCCGAAGTATTCGGTTCTGCAATCGTTGATTTCGATAAAATCGACAGCGCTCCAGAAGAAAAAGCTCGTGGTATCACCATCAACACCGCGCACGTCGAGTACAACTCGAAAATTCGTCACTACGCTCACGTTGACTGCCCAGGTCACGCTGACTATGTGAAGAACATGATCACCGGTGCTGCCCAGATGGACGGCGCGATCCTGGTTTGCTCGGCCGCTGATGGTCCGATGCCACAAACCCGTGAGCACATCCTGCTGTCCCGTCAGGTAGGCGTTCCGTACATCGTGGTTTTCCTGAACAAGGCTGACCTGGTAGACGACGCTGAGCTGCTGGAACTGGTTGAGATGGAAGTGCGCGATCTGCTGAGCACTTACGACTTCCCAGGCGACGACACTCCGATCATCATCGGTTCTGCTCGTATGGCTCTGGAAGGTAAAGACGACAACGAAATGGGCACCACTGCCGTTCGTAAACTGGTTGAAACTCTGGATACCTACATCCCAGAACCAGTTCGTCTGACCGACAAGCCGTTCCTGATGCCAATCGAAGACGTGTTCTCGATCTCCGGTCGCGGTACTGTTGTGACTGGTCGTATCGAGCGCGGTATCGTTCGCGTTCAAGATCCGCTGGAAATCGTTGGTCTGCGTGACACCACCGTCACCACCTGCACCGGTGTTGAAATGTTCCGCAAGCTGCTCGACGAAGGTCGTGCTGGCGAGAACTGCGGCGTTCTGCTGCGTGGTACCAAGCGTGACGACGTTGAGCGTGGCCAGGTTCTGGTTAAGCCAGGCACCGTTAAGCCGCACACCAAGTTCACCGCAGAAGTCTACGTTCTGAGCAAGGAAGAAGGCGGTCGTCACACTCCGTTCTTCAAAGGCTACCGTCCTCAGTTCTACTTCCGTACTACTGACGTGACTGGTAACTGCCAGCTGCCAGAAGGCGTTGAAATGGTAATGCCAGGTGATAACATCCAAATGGAAGTTACCCTGATCAAAACCATCGCAATGGAAGACGGTCTGCGCTTCGCTATCCGTGAAGGCGGCCGTACCGTTGGTGCTGGTGTTGTAGCTAAAATCATCGAGTAAGCTCTTTTTTGAGTTAGCTTGATGCTTTGAAAAAGGCCCCCGCTCAGCGGGGGCCTTTTTTATTGGGTTGACACCTATCTGGGGCGTCTATAGAATTGCGCCTCCTTTTAACGGGCGTATTGCGCTCGCTGGGAATAGCAGCCGGAGTCTGAAATCCAATGCAAAATCAGCAAATCCGTATCAGGTTGAAGGCTTTTGACCATCGCCTGATCGACCAATCCACCCAGGAAATCGTGGAAACCGCGAAACGTACTGGTGCTCAAGTGCGTGGTCCAATTCCACTGCCTACCCGTAAAGAGCGGTTCACCGTTCTGGTCTCCCCGCACGTCAACAAAGACGCGCGTGACCAGTACGAGATCCGTACTCATAAGCGCGTACTGGACATCGTCCAGCCAACGGATAAAACCGTTGATGCACTTATGAAGCTTGATCTGGCGGCCGGTGTGGAAGTACAGATCAGCCTCGGCTAAGACTTGGGTCTTAGTCGTGTAACGCTCTGAAATGGGCGGCCATAGCGGGTGAAAGCCCCGTACACTCATGAGGTTTACAACATGACTATTGGTGTAGTCGGTCGTAAATGCGGTATGACCCGTATTTTCACCGAAGAAGGTGTCTCCATTCCGGTCACGGTCATTGAGATCGAACCGAATCGCGTCACCCAGTTCAAAACTGAAGAAACCGATGGCTATCGTGCAGTGCAAGTCACTGTCGGCGAGCGTCGTGCTTCGCGCGTGACTGCTGCTCAAGCAGGTCACTTCGCAAAAGCAAACGTTGCAGCTGGTCGTACTGTTATGGAGTTCCGTCTTGAAGATGGCGACTACCAGGCTGGCGATCTGATCAACGCTGAAATCTTCGCCGCTGGTCAACTGGTTGATGTAACCGGTCAGTCCAAGGGTAAAGGCTTCCAGGGTACGATCAAGCGTTGGAATTTCCGTGGCCAAGACAACACTCACGGTAACTCCGTTTCCCACCGCGTCCCGGGCTCTATTGGCCAGTGCCAGACTCCTGGTCGTGTATTCAAGGGCAAAAAAATGTCCGGTCATATGGGCGCTGAGCGCGTGACCGTGCAGTCCCTCGAAGTAGTGCGCGTCGACGCTGAACGCAATCTGTTGTTGGTCAAGGGTGCTGTTCCTGGCGCTACTGGCGGCAACCTGGTTGTACGTCCAGCGGCCAAGGCTCGCGGTTAAGGGGAAGCTGACATGCAATTAAATGTAAATGACGCTCAAGCGATCGAAGTTTCCGAACTGACATTTGGCGGCGAATTCAACGAGACGCTGGTTCACCAAGCAGTCGTGGCCTACATGGCCGGCGGCCGTCAAGGTAGCAAGCAGCAAAAGACCCGTTCCGACGTACGTGGTGGCGGTAAGCGCCCTTGGCGTCAGAAAGGCACTGGCCGTGCTCGTGCCGGTACTATCCGTAGCCCAATCTGGCGTGGCGGCGGTACCACTTTCGCAGCTCGTCCACAGGATCACTCTCAGAAGCTCAACAAGAAGATGTATCGCGCAGCACTGCGCTCCATCCTTGCTGAACTCGTGCGTACTGATCGTCTGGTCGTGGTTCAGGACTTCGCTGTTGAAAGTCCAAAAACCAAAGATCTGCTGGGCAAACTGAACAACATGAGCCTGACCGACGTTTTGATCGTGTCTGAAGCTGTTGATCAGAACCTGTACCTGGCTGCTCGCAACCTGCCACACGTTGATGTACGTGACGTGCAAGGTTCCGATCCAGTTAGTCTGATCGCATACGACAAGGTGTTGATCACCGTGTCGGCCGTGAAGAAATTCGAGGAGCTGCTGGGATGAACCAGGAACGCGTATTTAAAGTTCTGCTTGGCCCGCACGTTTCCGAAAAGGCTACGGTTCTGGCTGACAAGAAAGGCCAGTTCGTTTTCAAGGTTGCAACTGACGCAACCAAGCTGGAAATCAAGAAGGCCGTCGAAAGCCTGTTCAGCGTGAAAGTAGAGCGTGTTACTACCCTGAATGTTCTGGGTAAGAGCAAGCGCACTGCTCGCGGTCTGGGCAAGCGTAATGACTGGAAGAAGGCAGTTATCTCCCTTCAGCCAGGCCAAGATCTCGATTTCAGCAGCAGTGCTGAGTAAGGAAGGGGTGCATCATGGCAATCGTTAAATGCAAACCGACTTCCCCTGGCCGCCGTTTTGTGGTCAAGGTGGTCAACCAGGAGCTGCATAAAGGCGCTCCTCACGCACCGCTGCTCGAGAAAAAATCGAAGTCTGGTGGTCGTAACAACAATGGTCGTATTACCACTCGTCACATCGGTGGTGGCCATAAGCAGCATTATCGTCTGGTCGACTTCCGTCGCAACGACAAAGATGGCATCTCTGCCACTGTCGAGCGTATCGAATACGATCCAAACCGTACTGCTCACATCGCTCTGCTGCTGTACGCAGATGGCGAGCGTCGCTACATCATCGCCCCTAAAGGCGTGAGCGCTGGCGACCAGCTGATCGCAGGTGCCCTGGCACCGATCAAGCCGGGCAACGCTCTGCAACTGCGTAACATTCCAGTTGGTAGCACCGTACACGGCATCGAATTGAAGCCAGGTAAAGGCGCACAGATCGCTCGTTCCGCTGGTGCTTCGGCTCAGCTGATCGCTCGTGAAGGTGTCTACGTGACCCTGCGTCTGCGTTCTGGTGAGATGCGTAAAGTGCTGGCTGAATGCCGCGCGACCCTGGGCGAAGTCTCGAACTCCGAGCACAGCCTGCGTTCGCTGGGTAAAGCTGGTGCCAAACGCTGGCGTGGCGTTCGCCCAACCGTTCGTGGTGTTGCCATGAACCCGGTTGACCACCCACACGGTGGTGGTGAAGGTCGTACCTCTGGTGGTCGTCATCCGGTATCGCCATGGGGCTTCCCGACTAAGGGCGCGAAGACTCGTGGTAATAAGCGTACCGACAAAATGATCGTCCGTCGTCGCAAGTAAATAGAGGGATACGACAGTGCCACGTTCTCTGAAAAAAGGTCCTTTTATTGATCTTCACCTACTGAAGAAGATCGAAGTGGCGGCGGAAAAGAACGATCGCAAACCAGTTAAGACCTGGTCGCGTCGTTCGATGATCCTGCCACAAATGGTCGGTCTGACCATCGCAGTACACAACGGTCGTCAACACGTCCCAGTTCTCGTTAACGAAGACATGGTCGGCCACAAACTGGGCGAGTTTGCCGGTACCCGCACTTATCGTGGGCACGTGGCAGACAAGAAAGCCAAGCGTTAAGGGGTTAGGAAATGGAAGTAGCCGCTAAGTTGTCGGGCGCTCGAATCTCCGCCCAGAAAGCCCGCTTGGTCGCCGACCAGATCCGCGGGAAGAAGGTGGGCGAAGCGCTCAACCTGTTGGCTTTCAGCAGTAAGAAAGCCGCCGAGATCATGAAGAAAGTGCTGGAGTCGGCCGTAGCCAACGCCGAGCATAACGAAGGCGCAGACGTTGATGACCTGAAGGTCAGCACCGTTTTCGTCAACGAAGGGCGTTCGCTGAAGCGCATCATGCCACGTGCCAAAGGCCGTGCTGATCGCATCGTCAAGCGGTCTTGCCATATCACTGTCAAGGTTGCTGACAAGTAACGGAGTCGAAGAGATGGGTCAGAAAGTACATCCCATTGGCATTCGCCTGGGAATCGTCAAGGAGCACACCTCCGTCTGGTACGCAGACGGTCGGACTTATGCGGACTACTTGTTCGCTGATCTGAAGGTGCGTGAGTATCTCCAAGACAAACTAAAAAGCGCGTCCGTAAGCCGTATCGATATCCATCGTCCGGCCCAAACTGCACGTATCACCATCCACACCGCTCGTCCAGGTATCGTTATCGGGAAGAAAGGTGAAGATGTTGAGAAACTGCGTCAGGACCTGACCAAGCAAATGGGTGTGCCTGTGCACATCAATATCGAAGAGATCCGCAAGCCGGAGCTCGACGGTATGCTGGTTGCGCAGAGCGTAGCTCAGCAGCTGGAGCGTCGCGTAATGTTCCGTCGCGCTATGAAGCGCGCAGTACAGAACGCCATGCGCATTGGTGCCAAAGGCATCAAAATCCAAGTGAGCGGTCGTCTCGGCGGTGCTGAAATCGCACGTACTGAATGGTATCGCGAAGGTCGTGTGCCACTGCACACCCTGCGTGCCGACATCGACTATGCCAACTACGAAGCTCACACCACTTACGGTGTGATCGGTGTAAAGGTTTGGATCTTCAAAGGCGAAGTAATTGGTGGTCGCCAAGAAGAACTGAAACCACAAGCACCAGCGCCTCGTAAAAAAGCTGCTAAGTAAGGGGTACGCCAAATGTTGCAACCTAAGCGTACGAAGTTCCGCAAGCAGATGACAGGCCACAACCGTGGTCTGGCTCAGCGCGGTAGCAAAGTCAGCTTCGGCGAGTTCGCGCTGAAGTCTGTAGCTCGTGGTCGTCTCACCGCTCGTCAGATCGAGTCAGCGCGTCGTGCTCTGACCCGTCACGTAAAACGTGGCGGCAAGATCTGGATCCGTGTATTCCCGGACAAGCCGATCTCCAAGAAGCCTCTCGAAGTGCGGATGGGTAAAGGTAAGGGTAACGTGGAATACTGGGTAGCCCAGATTCAGCCAGGCAAAGTCCTGTATGAGATCGAGGGTGTTTCTGAAGAGCTGGCGCGTGAGGCTTTCGCCCTGGCTGCTGCAAAGCTGCCGCTCGCCACCTCCTTTGTTAAACGGACGGTGATGTGATGAAAGCGAATGAACTTCGTGAAAAATCCGCACAGCAGCTGAACGAGCAACTGCTCGGCTTGCTGCGCGACCAGTTCAATCTGCGTATGCAGAAAGCAACTGGCCAGTTGGGGCAGTCTCATCTGCTCTCGCAAGTTAAGCGTGACATCGCTCGCGTGAAGACTGTGCTCAACCAGCAGGCAGGTAAGTGATCATGGCTGAAGCCGAAAAGACTGTCCGTACGCTGACTGGCCGTGTTGTCAGCGACAAGATGGACAAAACCATCACCGTTTTGATCGAGCGTCGCGTTAAGCACCCGATCTACGGTAAATATGTTAAGCGTTCGACTAAGCTGCACGCGCACGACGAAACCAATCAGTGCCACATCGGCGACAAAGTCACTATTCGTGAAACTCGTCCGCTGGCCAAGACCAAGTCTTGGGCACTGGTTGATGTTCTCGAACGCGCTGTGGAAGTCTAAGGACTAGGGGTCGGAGAAATTATATGATTCAGACTCAATCCATGCTCGATGTGGCCGATAACAGCGGCGCTCGCCGTGTTATGTGCATCAAGGTGCTGGGTGGCTCCCATCGTCGTTACGCTGGTATCGGTGACATCATCAAAGTTACCGTGAAGGAAGCAATTCCTCGCGGTAAAGTGAAAAAAGGCCAAGTGATGACTGCTGTTGTAGTCCGCACTCGTCACGGCGTACGTCGTGCTGATGGCTCCATTATCCGCTTTGATGGCAACGCTGCTGTTCTTCTGAACAACAAGCAAGAGCCGATCGGCACCCGTATCTTTGGGCCAGTGACCCGTGAACTTCGTACTGAGAAGTTCATGAAGATCGTCTCGCTCGCCCCAGAAGTGCTGTAAGGAGATCCGACATGCAAAAGATTCGTCGTGACGACGAGATCATCGTGATCGCCGGCAAAGACAAAGGTAAGCGCGGTAAGGTGCTTAAGGTTCTCGCTAATAACCGTCTGGTTATCGGTGGTCTGAACCTGGTTAAGCGTCATACCAAGCCTAACCCGATGTCGGGCGTGCAGGGCGGTATCGTCGAGAAAGAAGCTCCGCTGGATGCTTCTAACGTCGCCATCTTCAACGGCGAAACCAACAAGGCTGACCGCGTTGGTTTCAAAGTAGAAGACGGTAAGAAAATTCGTGTCTTCAAGTCGACCCAAAAAGCGGTTGATGCTTGAACACTGCTAGGTAGATTAGACCATGGCACGACTACAAGAGATTTACCGGAAGGAAATCGCCCCTAAGCTTAAGGAAGAACTTAAGCTTGGGAACGTGATGGAAGTTCCGCGCGTTACCAAAATCACCCTGAACATGGGTCTGGGCGAAGCGATCGGCGACAAAAAAGTCATCGAGCACGCTGTTGCTGACCTGGAAAAGATCACCGGCCAGAAAGTCGTTGTGACCTACGCTCGGAAATCCATCGCTGGCTTTAAAGTCCGTGAAGGTTGGCCGATCGGCGTCAAAGTGACCCTGCGCCGTGAGCGTATGTACGAATTCCTGGATCGTCTGCTGTCGATCTCCCTGCCTCGGGTTCGCGACTTCCGCGGCCTGAATGCCAAGTCCTTCGATGGTCGTGGTAACTACAGCATGGGCGTGAAAGAGCAGATCATCTTCCCGGAAATCGACTACGATAAGATCGATGCTCTCCGCGGTCTGGACATCACCCTGACCACCACTGCCAAGAACGATGATGAAGGTCGCGCCCTGTTGCGTGCTTTCAAATTCCCGTTCCGCAACTGATTGGAGTAGGACCATGGCCAAGATGAGCATGAAAAACCGCGAGCTGAAGCGTCAGCTCACGGTTGCCAAGTACGCCAAGAAGCGTGCAGCACTGAAAGCAATCATCGTTGATCTGAACGCAAGTCCAGAAGCGCGTTGGGAAGCTACAGTAGCTCTGCAGAAGCAGCCACGTGACGCAAGCGCTTCGCGCATGCGTAACCGCTGCCGCCTGACCGGTCGTCCACACGGCGTTTACCGCAAGTTCGGCCTCGGCCGTAACAAACTGCGTGAAGCGGCAATGCGTGGTGACGTACCAGGTCTGGTTAAAGCCAGCTGGTAAGTACTTTCAACGTCCGGGTGGTCTGAATCGAAAGATACTGACCGCCGGTGACCTTGAATCTGGAACAAGCCCCTTTTGGGGCTTGTTTCATTTCCGGAGTGTGTCTAAAATACGCGGCTCGCCTGAGCCCGTGTTTTTTACCCGGAGATTCTCGGCGATATATGTAGCCGCAAGGCTAATTTTTTTGTATTAGGAGCGTCTAGCCCATGAGTATGCAGGACCCGTTAGCGGACATGCTAACTCGTATCCGTAATGCCCAGATGGCTGAAAAGTCCGTCGTAAGCATGCCATCTTCCAAGTTGAAGGTAGCTGTTGCCAAAGTCCTGAAAGACGAAGGCTACATTGCGGATTATCAGATCAGCAGCGATGTTAAAGCACTGCTGTCCATCGAGCTGAAGTACTTCGAAGGCCGTTCGGTCATCGAGGAAGTGAAGCGCGTTAGCCGTCCAGGCCTGCGTCAGTACAAGTCCGCTGAAGATCTGCCGAAAGTTCGTGGCGGTCTGGGCGTGTCTATCGTCTCCACCAACAAAGGTGTGATGACGGATCGTGCTGCGCGCGCTGCCGGTGTCGGCGGCGAAGTTCTTTGCACTGTGTTCTAAGGGGGGATAAGCATGTCTCGCGTCGCTAAGAACCCCGTTAAGCTGCCAGCCGGTGTCGAAGTAAAATTCGCAGGCCAACAGCTTTCGGTGAAGGGTGCCAAGGGTACTCTTGAACTGAACATCCATTCGTCCGTTGAGATCGTTGAAGAAGCTGGTGAGCTGCGTTTCGCTGCTCGCAATGGCGATCAACAAACTCGCGCAATGGCCGGTACCACGCGTGCGTTGGTAAACAACATGGTCCAAGGCGTAAGCCAAGGCTTCGAGCGCAAGCTCCAGCTGGTCGGTGTTGGTTACAAAGCGCAAGCAAAAGGCACGGTTTTGAACCTGGCCCTTGGCTTCTCGCACCCAGTGGATTACGAACTGCCGGAAGGCATCACCGCTGAGACTCCTAGCCAGACCGATATCCTGATCAAGGGCATCGACAAGCAACTGGTAGGTCAAGTGGCTGCTGAGATCCGCGACTTCCGTCCACCAGAGCCGTACAAAGGCAAAGGTGTGCGCTACGCGGACGAAGTCGTCCGTCGTAAAGAAGCCAAGAAGAAGTAGGGCATAGCAAATGACCGACAAAAAAGTTACTCGACTGCGTCGCGCTCGCAAAGCACGCCTGAAAATGCACGAACTCGAAGTCGTGCGTCTCTGCGTGTTCCGCTCGTCGCAGCACATCTACGCCCAGGTCATCTCGGCCGACGGCAACAAAGTCCTGGCAAGCGCCTCGACTTTGGATAAAGAACTGCGTGATGGTGCCACTGGCAACATCGACGCGGCCACTAAGGTTGGCCAGCTGGTCGCTACGCGTGCTAAGGCCGCTGGCGTCTCGCAAGTGGCTTTCGACCGCTCTGGCTTCAAGTACCATGGCCGCGTGAAAGCGCTTGCTGATGGCGCTCGTGAAGCTGGGCTGGAGTTCTAAGTTATGTCAAATAACGACCAAAAGCGCGACGAAGGCTACATTGAGAAGCTGGTTCAAGTTAACCGCGTAGCCAAAACCGTTAAAGGCGGCCGTATCTTCACCTTCACCGCGTTGACCGTGGTTGGTGATGGTAAAGGCCGTGTTGGCTTCGGCCGTGGCAAGTCGCGTGAAGTGCCTGCTGCGATCCAGAAGGCAATGGAAGCTGCTCGTCGCAACATGATCCAAGTTGACCTGAACGGCACCACTCTGCAGTACGCAATGAAGTCCGCCCATGGCGCTTCGAAGGTGTACATGCAGCCTGCTTCTGAAGGTACCGGTATCATCGCTGGCGGCGCTATGCGTGCTGTCCTCGAAGTTGCTGGCGTTCAGAACGTTCTGGCCAAGTGCTACGGCTCGACTAACCCGGTAAACGTGGTTCACGCCACTTTCAAAGGTTTGAAAGCTATGCAATCTCCTGAGTCCATCGCTGCTAAGCGTGGCCTGACTGTCAAGGAGATCTTCTGATCATGGCTACCGTTAAAGTAACGCTGATCAAAAGCATGACCGGCCGCATCCCTAACCACAAACTGTGCGTTAAGGGTCTGGGTCTGCGTCGCATCGGTCACACTGTAGAAGTACTTGATACTCCCGAGAATCGCGGGATGATCAACAAGGCTTACTACATGCTGCGTGTCGAGGGTTAATCGATGAAACTCAATGATCTGAGTCCAGCGCCGGGTTCCCGTCGCGAAAAGCATCGTCCGGGCCGTGGTATCGGTAGCGGTTTGGGTAAGACTGGTGGCCGTGGCCACAAAGGTCAAACCTCCCGCTCCGGTGGCACCATCGCTCCAGGCTTTGAAGGCGGTCAACAGCCGCTGCATCGTCGCCTGCCTAAGTTCGGTTTCGTATCCCTGAAAGCCATGGATCGCGCAGAAGTACGTCTGTCCGAGCTGGCTAAAGTGGAAGGCGACATCGTTACTGTGCAGACCCTGAAAGATGCCAACGTGATCAACGTCAACGTACAGCGTGTGAAAATCATGCTGTCCGGTGAAGTGACTCGCGCTGTCACTATCGGCAAGGGAATCGGCGCCACCAAAGGTGCGCGTTCGGCTATCGAAGCAGCTGGCGGCAAGTTCGAGGAATAAATGGCTAAGCAAGGTGCTCTCTCAGCGCTCGGCAAAGGCGGTATGTCTGAACTTTGGGCTCGTCTGCGTTTTCTGTTCCTGGCGATTATCGTCTACCGAATAGGCGCACACATCCCGGTTCCAGGTATCAACCCGGACCGACTCGCAGACCTGTTTCGACAGAATGAGGGGACCATTCTTAGCTTGTTCAACATGTTTTCCGGCGGCGCGCTGGAACGGATGAGCATCTTTGCACTGGGGATCATGCCGTACATTTCGGCATCGATCATCATGCAACTGATGACCGCCGTCAGCCCGCAGCTGGAGCAGTTGAAGAAGGAAGGTGAAGCTGGCCGTCGCAAGATTAGCCAGTACACCCGCTACGGCACTGTCGCTCTCGCCCTGGTTCAAGCTATCGGCATGTCCGTTGGCCTGGCGGGGCAGGGCGTTGCGTTCACTGGTGACTTTGGCTTCCATTTCGTCGCGGTATCCACTTTTGTGGCTGGTGCGATGTTCATGATGTGGCTGGGTGAGCAGATTACTGAGCGTGGTGTTGGTAACGGTATCTCGATGTTGATTTTCGCAGGTATCGTCGCCGGTCTTCCGAGAGCAATCGGGCAGTCTTTCGAGTCTGCGCGTCAGGGTGATATCAATATTTTCGCCCTGGTTGCCATCGGTTTGCTGGCAGTAGCGATTATCGGTTTTGTGGTGTTCATTGAGCGTGGCCAGCGTCGTATTGCTGTTCACTACGCCAAGCGTCAGCAGGGCCGTAAGGTTTTTGCTGCGCAGACCAGCCACTTGCCGCTGAAAGTGAATATGGCCGGTGTTATCCCGGCAATTTTCGCGAGCAGCATTTTGCTGTTTCCGGCTTCGTTGGGTACCTGGTTTGGTCAGTCTGAAAATATGGGCTGGCTGCAGGACCTCTCTCAGTCGATCGCTCCTGGTCAGCCGTTGAATATTCTGCTGTTTAGTGCAGGGATTATTTTCTTCTGCTTCTTCTATACGGCGTTGATGTTCAATCCGAAAGACGTAGCGGAAAACCTGAAGAAGTCCGGTGCCTTTATTCCGGGCATCCGTCCAGGTGAGCAGTCGGCACGCTACATTGATGGCGTTCTGACTCGTTTGACCCTGTTCGGTGCTCTATATATGACGGCCGTGTGCTTGCTGCCCCAGTTCCTGGTGGTTGCAGCAAACGTTCCGTTCTACCTTGGCGGGACCTCGTTGCTGATCGTCGTCGTGGTTGTGATGGACTTCATGTCCCAAGTACAATCGCACCTCGTTTCGCACCAGTACGAATCCCTGATGAAGAAAGCCAACCTGAAGGGCTACGGCAGCGGCATGTTGCGCTGAGTACCCATAAGGTTCGAGGAGTTGGTGATGAAAGTTCGTGCATCGGTGAAAAAGCTGTGCCGTAACTGCAAGATTATTCGCCGCGAAGGTGTTGTTCGAGTAATTTGCAGCGCGGAACCGCGTCACAAACAGCGCCAAGGCTGAGTGTGATCCGCTTGAAGCCCGGCAGCTAGTGCGCTGCCGGGTTGATTATTTGTTATTACAGCGATATTATCTCGCGCCCTATTTCTTGGCTTCCGGGGCGTAGGTAGCTGTCAATTGGAGTCCCACTGAATGGCCCGTATTGCAGGCGTTAACATTCCAGATAACAAGCACACTGTTATCTCGCTGACCTACATCTATGGTGTTGGTCGCACTACTGCGCAGAAAATTTGCGCAGTTGCTGGGGTAAACCCAGCCGCTAAGATCAAGGATCTGAGCGACGAGCAGATTGAACAGCTGCGTGGCGAAGTGGCGAAGTTCACCACTGAAGGTGATCTGCGTCGCGAAATCAACATGAAAATCAAGCGTTTGATGGACCTCGGTTGCTATCGCGGTCTGCGTCATCGTCGTGGTCTTCCAGTACGCGGTCAGCGTACCAAGACTAACGCGCGTACCCGTAAAGGTCCGCGTAAGCCGATCCGCAAGTAATCGCCCCAGCGAATCGACAGGAAAATTATCATGGCAAAACCTGCTGCTCGTCCTCGTAAAAAAGTTAAAAAGACAGTGGTTGATGGCATCGCCCACATCCATGCTTCTTTTAACAACACCATCGTGACCATCACCGACCGTCAAGGTAACGCGCTTTCTTGGGCTACCTCTGGTGGTTCGGGTTTCCGCGGTTCCCGCAAGTCCACCCCGTTTGCTGCTCAAGTAGCTGCTGAACGTGCTGGTCAAGCTGCGCTGGAATATGGCCTGAAAAACCTCGACGTTAACGTCAAAGGTCCAGGTCCAGGTCGTGAGTCTGCTGTCCGTGCTTTGAACGGCTGTGGCTATAAGATCGCCAGCATCACCGACGTGACGCCAATCCCGCACAACGGGTGCCGTCCGCCGAAGAAGCGCCGCGTGTAATCCAGGAGATTGTAAAGAATGGCTCGTTACATTGGTCCAAAATGCAAACTCGCTCGTCGCGAAGGCACCGATCTCTTCCTGAAGAGCGGCGTGCGCGCGATCGAATCGAAGTGCAACATTGAAGCAGCACCTGGTATCCACGGCCAACGCCGCGGTCGCCAGTCCGACTACGGCACCCAACTGCGTGAAAAGCAGAAGGTCCGTCGTATCTACGGCGTTCTCGAGCGTCAGTTCAGCGGCTACTACAAAGAAGCTGCTGGCAAGAAAGGTGCAACCGGTGAAAACCTGCTGCAACTGCTCGAATGCCGTCTGGACAACGTTGTATACCGTATGGGCTTTGGTTCTACTCGTGCCGAATCCCGTCAGCTGGTATCGCACAAATCCGTCAGCGTAAACGGCCAAACCGTTAACGTCCCGTCCTACCAGGTTCGTGCTGGTGACGTGGTCGCGATTCGCGAGAAAGCAAAAAACCAACTTCGCATTGTCCAAGCTCTCGATCTGTGTGCCCAACGTGGCCGCGTAGAATGGGTAGAAGTAGACACTGAGAAGAAGTCGGGCGTTTTCAAGAACGTTCCAGCTCGCAGTGATCTGTCCGCCGACATCAACGAAAGCCTGATTGTCGAGCTCTACTCCAAGTAAGGGCTAGAAAATAGGTGCATCCATGCAGATTTCGGTAAATGAGTTCCTGACACCCCGCCACATTGATGTGCAGGTTGTCAGTCCAACCCGCGCCAAGATCACTCTCGAGCCTCTCGAGCGTGGTTTTGGCCACACCCTGGGCAACGCGCTGCGCCGCATCCTGTTGTCCTCAATGCCCGGCTGTGCAGTAGTCGAGGCCGAGATTGACGGTGTGCTCCACGAGTACAGCGCCATCGAAGGTGTACAGGAAGACGTAATTGAAATCCTGTTGAACCTTAAAGGTCTGGCTATCAAGCTGCACGGCCGTGACGAAGTTACGCTGACCTTGTCGAAGAAGGGTTCGGGGGTGGTTACCGCTGCCGATATTCAGCTGGATCATGATGTCGAGATCGTTAACCCCGATCACGTAATCGCTAACCTGGCGTCTAACGGCGCCCTGAACATGAAGCTCACCGTAGCTCGTGGTCGTGGTTATGAACCGGCCGACTCGCGTCAGAGCGATGAAGACGAAAGCCGCAGCATTGGTCGCTTGCAGCTTGACTCTTCGTTCAGCCCGGTTCGCCGTATCGCATACGTGGTGGAAAACGCCCGTGTCGAGCAGCGTACTAACCTGGACAAGCTGGTTATTGATCTGGAAACCAACGGTACTCTGGATCCTGAAGAGGCTATCCGCCGCGCTGCAACCATCCTGCAACAGCAGTTGGCTGCGTTCGTCGACCTCAAAGGTGACAGCGAACCAGTGGTAATCGAGCAGGAAGACGAGATCGATCCGATCCTGCTTCGCCCGGTTGACGATCTGGAACTGACTGTACGTTCGGCTAACTGCCTTAAGGCGGAAAACATTTACTACATCGGCGACCTGATTCAGCGTACCGAAGTAGAACTGTTGAAGACTCCGAACCTGGGCAAGAAATCCTTGACTGAAATCAAGGACGTTCTGGCCTCCCGCGGTCTGTCCCTCGGCATGCGCCTCGACAACTGGCCGCCTGCAAGTCTTAAGAAGGACGACAAGGCGACTGCCTGATCGTCGTAATCACCGAACGTGAGTTTGGTAAGGAATGAACCATGCGTCATCGTAAAAGTGGTCGTCACCTGAGCCGTACCAGCTCGCACCGCAAGGCCATGTTCCAAAACATGGCGGTGTCGCTGTTCGAGCACGAGCTGATCAAAACTACACTGCCGAAAGCTAAAGAACTGCGTCGCGTTGCTGAGCCGCTGATCACTTTGGCCAAGACAGACAGCCTGGCTAACCGCCGTCTGGCTTTCGACCGTACCCGTTCGAAAGCTATCGTTGGTAAGCTCTTCAACGACCTGGGCAAGCGTTACGCTACCCGTGAGGGTGGCTACCTGCGCATCCTCAAGTGCGGTTTCCGCGCTGGCGACAACGCGCCTATGGCGTACGTCGAGTTGGTTGATCGTGCTACTGCCGGCGAAGCTGTAAGCGCCGAGTAAGACGTCAGTCTGTAACGAAGAACCGGGCCTAGTGCCCGGTTTTTTGTGCGCGTAAGAAATAGCGCGATGGGTACAAGCTTCCACAGGCAGTGCTCGGCACTATGGCGTTTAGAGGGTTGGTAGTTATTCTCTATCGATGCTTACAATTTAATGAATTTGTAGGCTTCATAGGGATGACCAATACTCTATCCAAGCCGATTAGCCGGCAGTTCCAAGTCCGACCTGAGGAAAATTGAGCATGAGCCAGAATAAAGTTCTTACCACCGCCAGCGGCGCTCCCGTCGCGGACAATCAGAATTCCCGTTCCGCCGGCCCGCGTGGTCCGTTGCTGCTCGACGACTTCCACCTGATCGAGAAGCTCGCTCACTTCAACCGTGAAAACATCCCTGAGCGACGCGTGCACGCCAAGGGTTCAGGCGCCTACGGTACTTTCACGGTAAGCAAAGATATTACCCAATACACCAGCGCCAAGCTGTTCGAGAGCGTAGGTAAGCAAACCCCGACCTTCCTGCGGTTTTCCACGGTAGGCGGTGAGCGTGGCTCGGCGGATACAGAGCGTGACCCTCGTGGCTTTGCTCTGAAGTTCTACACCGAAGAAGGCAACTGGGACATCGTGGGTAACAACACCCCTGTGTTCTTCATCCGTGACCCGCTGAAATTTCCTGACTTCATCCACACCCAGAAGCGTCTGCCCCAGAGCAATCTGAAAAGCGCGCAGATGATGTGGGATTTCTGGTCGCACTCTCCAGAAGCGCTGCATCAGGTCACCATCCTGTTTTCGGACCGTGGTATCCCGGACGGCTATCGTCACATGCACGGCTTCGGTAGCCACACCTACAGCCTGATCAACGCCAAGGGTGAGCGTCACTGGGTAAAGTGGCACTACAAAACCAAGCAGGGCATCAAGAATCTGGCTCCAGCTGAAGCCGCTCGCCTGGCCGGTACAGACCCCGATTACGCGCAGCGCGATCTGTTCGGTGCGATCGAGCGTGGTGATTTCCCGAAATGGCGCGTGTGCATCCAGATTATGACGGAGGCCCAGGCCAATGCTCACTACGAGAACCCTTTTGACGTGACCAAGACCTGGTCGCAGAAGGAATTCCCGCTGATCGAAGTGGGTGAACTGGAACTCAACCGTAATCCGCAGAACTACTTCGCTGAAGTCGAACAAGCTGCATTTGGACCGAGCAATATGGTTCCGGGTGTAGGCCTGTCGCCGGACCGCATGCTGCAGGGCCGTGTGTTCGCCTACGCAGATGCTCACCGCTACCGTGTCGGCACCAACCACCAGCAGCTGCCGGTGAACGCCCCACGTAGCCCGGTGAACAGCTACCAGCGCGACGGTTCGATGGCATTCGGCAGCAATGGCGGTGGTACACCTAACTACGAGCCGAACAGCTACGCCGATGCGCCTAAACAAGCGCCTCAGTACGCAGAGCCCGCGCTGGCCCTGAGCGGTGCCGCAGACCGTTACGATCACCGCGAAGACACGGATTACTACAGCCACGCGGGTGCCCTGTTTCGCTTGATGAGCGCCGAGCAGAAAGACTTGCTCGTCAACAACATCGCCGGCGCAATGGCTGGGGTTTCCAGTGATGTGGTTCAGCGTCAATTGGCGCACTTCCAAAAGGCCGACCCGGCTTATGGAGAAGCAATCGCAAAGGCGTTGGGTGTATCGCTTAACTGACTCTAAACGATAAGCAGAACCGCCCTCATTTGGGCGGTTTTTGCGTTATTTCAGCTACTTTTCTGCGAAAATCTTCACTTTTCTGCCGTTGATCCCGTGACCTCCGAGTCATCATGGTTCAAACTACAGACTTTCAAGCAGGGAGATGTAGGGCGATGCAAGGTCACCCCGACGTAATCGATTACCTCAACACGTTGCTGACGGGCGAACTGGCAGCTCGTGACCAATATTTCATCCATTCGCGTATGTACGAAGACTGGGGCTTTACTGAGCTCTACGAGCGTATCAACCACGAAATGGAAGAAGAGGCACAGCACGCCGACGCGCTGATGCGCCGTATCCTGATGCTCGAAGGCACGCCACGTATGCGTCCCGATGACCTGGATGTAGGTACCACAGTGCCTGACATGCTCGCTGCCGACCTGCGATTGGAATACAAAGTCCGTGCTGCACTCTGCAAAGGCATCGAACTCTGCGAACAGCACAACGACTATGTCACTCGTGAAATCCTCCGCGTGCAGCTGAACGATACCGAAGAAGATCACACCTACTGGCTGGAGAAGCAGTTGGGCCTGATCAAGCTCATTGGCCTGGAAAATTACCTGCAATCGCAGTTCTAATTCCCGGCTATAAAAAAGCCCCGGTCACCTTAGCGGTGACCGGGGCTTTTCATTGGGCCCGATAAAGTCAGGCCCGGTCGCGGGCCAACAATGGTTTCAAGTAGTAACCGGTGTGCGACTGAGGCATCTCGGAGACCTGCTCCGGCGTACCTACCGCGATGATCTGGCCACCTTTGGAGCCACCTTCCGGCCCAAGGTCCACCAGCCAGTCGGCGGTTTTGATCACATCCAGGTTGTGCTCGATCACGACCACCGTGTTTCCGTGGTCGCGCAAGCGGTGCAACACGTCCAGCAGTTGCTGGATGTCCGCAAAGTGCAGGCCGGTTGTCGGTTCATCGAGGATGTAGAGGGTCTTGCCGGTATCGCGCTTGGACAGCTCGCGCGACAGCTTGACCCGTTGCGCCTCACCACCGGACAGCGTGGTCGCCGATTGCCCCAGCTTGATATACGACAGGCCCACATCCATCAGTGTTTGCAGCTTGCGCGCCAACGCCGGGACTGCATCGAAGAACACCCGCGCTTCCTCGATGGTCATCTCCAGGGTTTCATGGATGCTCTTGCCCTTGTATTTGATCTCCAGGGTTTCGCGGTTGTAGCGCTTGCTCTTGCACACATCACACGGCACGTAGATGTCCGGAAGGAAGTGCATTTCCACCTTGATCAAGCCATCGCCCTGACAGGCTTCGCAGCGTCCACCCTTGACGTTGAACGAGAACCGGCCTGGCCCGTAGCCCCGCGAACGGGACTCCGGAACGCCCGCAAACAATTCGCGGATCGGCGTGAACAGCCCGGTATAGGTCGCTGGGTTTGAGCGTGGCGTGCGACCGATCGGGCTCTGGTCGATGTCGACTACTTTGTCCAGGTGTTCCAGGCCCTTGATGCTGTCGTGCGCCGCTGCTTCCAGGGTGGTTGCGCCATTCAAGGCGGTAGCGCTCAGCGGGAACAGGGTGTTGTTGATCAGCGTCGACTTGCCTGAGCCGGAAACACCTGTCACGCAGGTCAGCAGGCCAAGCGGGATTTCCAGGTCGACATTGCGCAAGTTGTTCCCGCGCGCGCCCTTGAGGTGCAACGCCAGCTTCTTGTTGCGCGGTGTCCGTTTGGCCGGCACTTCAATCTTGACGCGACCAGACAGGTACTTGCCGGTCAGTGAGTCCGGGTGCGCCATGACTTCGGCAGGCGTACCTTCGGCGACAATATGCCCACCATGCACACCGGCGCCCGGGCCAATATCGACGACGTAGTCCGCCAGGCGAATCGCATCTTCGTCGTGTTCAACCACGATCACGGTGTTGCCAATGTCCCGCAGGTGTTTCAGCGTACCGAGCAGGCGATCGTTGTCCCGTTGGTGCAAGCCAATGGACGGCTCATCAAGGATGTACAACACCCCTACAAGACCGGCACCAATCTGGCTGGCCAGGCGAATCCGCTGGGCTTCACCGCCCGACAAGGTATCCGCGCTGCGATCCAGCGACAGGTAGTCCAGGCCCACATTGACCAGGAACTGCAGTCGCTCGCGAATTTCCTTGAGGATCTTGTCGGCAATTTCCCCGCGACGGCCTGTCAGTTTAAGCACGCCAAAGTACTCGCAGGCATCACCGATAGGCAGGTTGGTTACCGCCGGCAACGTCTTCTCGCCTACCCACACATGCCGCGCCTCGCGACGTAAACGAGTGCCCCGGCAATCCGGGCACGGTTGGGTGCTTAGGAACTTCGCCAGTTCTTCGCGCACGCTAGCCGATTCGGTTTCGCGGTAGCGGCGCTCCAGGTTCGGCACGATGCCTTCGAACGGGTGGGAGCGTTTAACGACGTCGCCACGGTCGTTCAGGTACTTGAAGTCGACATTCTGCGTGCCGCTGCCGTGGAGGATGACCTTCTGCTGATCCGCCGGCAGTTGGTTGAACGGCACTTCGAGGCTGAATTTGTAGTGTGACGCCAACGACCCCAGCATCTGGAAGTAGTAGACGTTGCGCCTGTCCCAGCCGCGTATCGCGCCCTCCGCCAGGGTCAGCTCGCCGTTGACCAGGCGCTTGATGTCGAAGAACTGCTTCACACCGAGGCCATCGCAAGTCGGGCACGCGCCGGCCGGGTTGTTGAAGGAAAACAGCTTGGGTTCCAGCTCACTGATGGCGTGGCCACAGATCGGGCAGGCAAAGCGCGCGGAGAAGATGATTTCTTCACCCGGCTCGTCGTCCATCGGCGCCACCAGGGCAATGCCGTCTGCCAGCTTCAGTGCTGTCTCGAACGATTCCGCCAGACGCTGTTGCAGGTCGGCCCGCACCTTGAAGCGGTCCACCACGACATCGATGGAGTGCTTTTTCTGCTTGTCGAGTTTCGGCGCTTCATCCAGCTCATAGAGCTTGCCGTTGATCCGCGCGCGTACGAAACCTTGTGCGCGAAGCTCCTCGAAGACGGAAAGGTGTTCGCCCTTGCGTTCACGAATCACCGGCGCCAGCAGCATCAGCTTGGCGCCTTCCGGCTGTGCCAGTACCAGGTCAACCATCTGGCTGACGGTCTGGGCTTCCAGGGGAATGTCGTGGTCCGGGCAGCGCGGGATACCTACGCGCGCATAGAGAAGACGCAGGTAGTCGTAGATTTCGGTGATGGTGCCCACGGTGGAGCGCGGGTTATGGGAGGTCGACTTCTGTTCGATGGAGATCGCCGGCGACAGGCCTTCAATCGTGTCGACGTCGGGTTTTTCCATCATCGACAGGAACTGCCGGGCATAGGCCGACAACGATTCCACATAGCGCCGCTGGCCTTCGGCATACAGCGTGTCGAACGCCAGGGACGATTTGCCGGACCCGGACAAGCCGGTGATGACGATCAGTTTGTCCCGGGGCAGGGTCAGGTCGATGTTCTTCAGGTTGTGGGTTCTAGCCCCACGAATCAGGATCTTGTCCAAGATGGCCTCGCACGGCGGGCGTAAATAATGCAGGAGTATACGGCTAAAGACTGGATGAATATACACTGTCAAGTGGCCGCTTGCAGCCTTACATGAAAGCTGCGCGGCAAAGCGCCGCATATACCCTCTCAATCGATGGGACTGGTAGAATCGCCGCCGGTTCACACGAGGTTTTTCCATGCACGATCCCCACAGCGAACGCATGAGTAGCGGCGAGACCCGAGCGGCAAGCGGTCTGGCCCTGGTGTTCGCCTTCCGTATGCTTGGCATGTTTATGGTGTTGCCGGTACTCGCGACCTATGGAATGGATCTCGCAGGCGCGACCCCCGCCCTCATCGGCCTGGCGATTGGCGCCTACGGCCTGACCCAGGCAATTTTCCAGATTCCGTTCGGGATCATTTCCGACCGCGTTGGCCGTCGTCCGGTGATTTACCTGGGGCTGATCGTGTTCGCCCTCGGCAGTGTGCTCGCGGCGCAGTCCGATTCGATCTGGGGCGTGATCGCCGGTCGCGTCCTACAGGGCGCCGGTGCGATTTCTGCCGCCGTCATGGCGCTGCTGTCGGACCTGACCCGCGAACAGCATCGCACCAAGGCCATGGCCATGATCGGCATGACCATCGGCCTGTCGTTTGCCGTGGCCATGGTGGTCGGCCCCTTGCTGACGCGCGCGTTCGGCTTGCACGGGCTGTTCCTCGCCACGGGCGGCATGGCGTTGTTCGGCATCGTGATCGTCGCCTTCATGGTGCCGCGCTCCACTGGCACATTGCAGCACCGTGAGTCCGGGGTTGCGCGCAAGGCGTTGTTGCCGACACTCAAGCACCCCGACCTGCTGCGCCTGGATTTAGGTATCTTCGTATTACACGCGATGCTGATGTGCAGCTTTGTCGCCTTGCCCCTGGCCCTGGTGGAAAAAGCCGGCCTGCCCAAGGAGCAGCACTGGTGGGTCTACCTCACCGCGCTGTTGATTTCGTTCTTCGCCATGATCCCGTTCATCATCTATGGCGAGAAGAAACGCAAAATGAAACAAGTGCTGCTCGGCGCCGTCGCGACGCTGATGCTCACTGAGCTATTCTTCTGGCAGTTCGGCGATAGCCTGCGAGCGCTGGTCATCGGTACGGTGGTGTTCTTCACCGCGTTCAACCTGCTGGAGGCTTCGTTGCCTTCGCTGATCAGTAAAGTTTCACCGGCCGGTGGCAAGGGCACGGCGATGGGGGTGTACTCCACCAGCCAGTTCCTTGGTTCTGCATTGGGCGGCATCATGGGTGGCTGGATGTTCCAGCATGGCGGTTTGTCGGTTGTGTTCCTCGGATGCGCTGGGCTGGCTGCACTTTGGCTAGCCTTTGCTGTTACCATGCGCGAACCCCCATACGTCACAAGCCTGCGCCTGCCGTTGTCGCCCGAAGCCATTCGTGAAGCCGGCCTGGTAGAGCGCCTGAAGGCCGTTGTTGGGGTAACAGATGCGGTAGTGATCGCCGAAGAAGCCGCCATCTACATCAAATTGGACACCGAATTATTGGATCGCGCGACGCTCGAGCAACTGGTCAATCCAGTGCCGACAGCGCGCCCAGCCTAGGAGAACGTTATGGCCCGTGGGGTTAACAAAGTCATATTGGTCGGTACATGCGGCCAGGATCCCGAAGTTCGCTACTTGCCTAACGGTAACGCCGTGACCAACCTGAGTCTGGCGACCAGCGAACAGTGGACCGACAAGCAAACCGGCCAGAAGGTCGAGAAAACCGAATGGCACCGTGTGTCGATGTTCGGCAAGGTGGCAGAGATCGCCGGTGAATACCTGCGCAAAGGTTCGCAGGTCTACATCGAAGGCAAGCTGCAGACCCGCGAGTGGGAAAAAGACGGTATCAAGCGTTACACCACCGAAATCGTGGTCGACATGCAAGGCACCATGCAACTGCTGGGCGGCCGTCCACAGGGCGACCAACAGGGCCAGGGCGGCATGTCCAACTCGGCTCCGCGCCCACAGCAGTCGCGTCCGCAGCCAAGCCAGCAGCCACAGCGTGAGTCGCGTCCAGCGCCACAGCAGGCTGCTCCGCAACCGGCTCCGGATTTCGACAGCTTTGATGACGATATCCCGTTCTAGGATACCGCCCGGACCTGCCGTGCAGCGTCTTTCCCAAAAGCCCCCTGAGCCCTGCTCTCGGGGCTTTTTGTTTGCCTGCGAAAAACACCCTCAAGGATGAACACCGTGCCAAACACTCTTCTGGTCTTCCTGTTCAGTGCGATTTTTGTTGGCGTCTGCCCTACGCTGCAAGCGGCCCCAAACGCCTCGGCGTCCCTTGCGGGCGACAAAAAACTGGTCGTAGGAATCTGGGCCATGCAGGCGTTGAACGAAGGCAGAACCAATGTGGCCGAATTCAGGCCTGACGGCCAACTGTTGCTGCACGCGTTCAACTGTGTGGCATCCAGCCAGGAACCGACCGATGTGATGCGTTATTCCGTGGCCGATGACGGCAAGGTGATCAACATGATCTTGCCGACCAAAACCATCGAGCTGAAAGTGCTGACCTTCTCGCCGCAGTTCATGCAGTTCACCTCCCGTACCGGGGGGATGGAAATCAGGTACGACTTCGAGAAAGTCGACGACGTCGACTCAGTGTGTGAGCGATACCCGGAACTCAAGGCGGAGAAGGCGCGCAATACCCCCTATGCGAGCAGTGACTTTGTCGCCGCGCCGGCCATTCCCGAACACCCGGGCATGGAGCGATACCTTGGGACATGGGGGTCCAACAACGTCGCTGTGGTTGAAATCCTGCGAGACGCCGCCGACGGTTTTTACCTGAGTATGCCCAGCGACGGAACCTGGCATTACCTCTATAACGACGTGCATTGGGTCGGCGACGAACTGCACTTCCAGAGTTACACCTACTCGGATAATTCTGCGTCGTTTCCCTCACCCAAACACAAGCAGCGGATTCCGACCAGCCTGACGCCCATGTCCGACGGCATCTTGCGCCAAAACTTCACCCTGTTTGGCGATCCCTATCTGGGCATTTTGACGCGCATGAAATAGTCGGCGTGGTGTTTCGGCGGGTTTGTCGTCACGCCTCACAAGATTTAGGCTGTGGCCCACCTCAAGCGAAGGAGAGTCGCCATGACCTGGTCTGCCAAGCAGTACACGATGTTCGAACAACAGCGTACCCGCCCAGTCCGGGATTTGGTCGCGGCCATTCCTGACACCGAAGTCCACAGCGCCGTCGACCTGGGCTGCGGCCCCGGCAATTCCACTGAAGTATTGGCCGAGCGTTTCCCAGACGCCCACGTCACTGGCATGGACAGCTCCGTCGACATGCTGGCCGACGCGCGTAAACGCCTGCCGGCGCTGAATTTCGAACTGGCGGATATTGGCGACTGGAGCCCGGCGCAACCACTCGACGTGATCCTGGCCAACGCCTCGCTGCAATGGCTGCCGGACCACGCCACACTCTATCCGCACCTGGTCAGCCAACTGGCACCCGGCGGCACCCTGGCCGTGCAAACCCCGGACAACCTCGACGAACCCGCCCACCGGCTCGCCCGCGAAGTCGCAACGGATGGTCCCTGGGCCGCCAAGATCGGCGCGGTCAGACACAACGAGCGCCACACCGCGAGTTACTACTACGAGCTGCTGAGCCAACATTGCAGCACCGTCGATATATGGCGCACCACCTACCTGCACCCGTTGGCGAATCACGCGGCCGTGGTGGAGTGGTTCAAAGGCTCGGCATTACGCCCATTCCTTGCAGCGCTTACCGATAGCGAAAAGGCTGCGTTCCTACAGCAATACCAGGCACGGATTACCCAAGCTTACCCAGCCCTGGCCGATGGTACTGTCCTGCTGCCATTCCCGCGCCTGTTTATCATCGCTTCCCGCTGACACCGGCCGAGCAAGTGACGGTCATGCCGCCGTCGCTTGCGCCTTCAGGTATTCGTCCGCCGAAACCACGCCTGCGTAACCGAACGCCAACGATGCCATATACGCATCGTGCACTTGCGCGGCCGGAATCACTCGGCCATTGAACTCCAGGTCCCGCGTCGCGCAGGCATCGTGAATCAGCGTGACCTTGTAGCCCAGATCCGCCGCCGCCCTCACCACGGCATCGATGCACATATGGCTCATGCTGCCGACCACCACCAGTTCGGTGATGCTGCGTTGCTCCAGCAATGCACGCAGGTTGGTTTCGCGAAACGCGTTGACGAAGTGCTTCAGCACCACCGGCTCGTTGCCTTGGTTCAGCACCTTTGCATGCAAATGCGCGCCTTCGGAGCCCGGCGTGAAGAACGGCGCGTCCTCGGAGGTGAACTCATGGCGCACGTGAATCACCGCATCCCCGGCCTGCCGAAACGCTTGCAGCACCTGCGCCGCCTTGTCCGCAGCGGCGTCCACGCCGTCGAGCGGCCACTTGCCCTGCGGGAAGTAGTCGTTCTGTATATCGATTAGGATGAGTGCTCTCTTGGCCATGTGTATTGCCTCGTGATGGGTTGATAGGCCCAGTATCTTAGCTGGCGTGTGCACCCGGGATTGGCTGCACCGACAAAAACAGGGGGAAAACTGACAATGGCTGTTGTTGAATTGGGTGTGTTGATCTACCAAGGCGCGCAACTGGCCGCCGTGCACGGTTTGACCGACCTGTTTGGCGTGGCCAACCGGATCGCCGCCGAGCATCAATCTGCGCAGTTGCCGTTGCTGCGGGTCAGTCATTGGCAGGTGGATGTCACCGGCACACCTGCGCGGGTATTCGACAGCCATCCTGGCCCTGATCAACCGATGATGGCCGTCTTGGTGCCACCCGCCATTGGCGACTTTACCGAAGAACAAGCGCCGCCGGCGCTGCTGGAATGGATCCGCCAGCAGCACGCGATGGGTACAGTGCTCGGCGGCGTGTGTATCGGTTCGATCATGCTGGCGCGCAGCGGTCTGTTGGACGGGCGTAGCGCCACCACCCACTGGTCCTCCGCCCAGTCCTTCGCCAGGCGCTTTCCCGCTGTGCGCCTGGAAGCGGACAAACCCATCGTCGATGACGGCGACCTGATCACCACCGCCGGGCTGATGGCCTGGTCCGAACTGGGCCTGCGCCTGGTCGACCGGCTGATGGGGCCGAGTGTTGCAGCGGATACTGCGCGTTTTCTGGTGATCGAACACAGTGACAGCGCCAGCCAATGCGGCAGCAACTTCGCGCCGATTCTCGGGCATGGCGACGGCGCGATCCTCAAGGTTCAGCATTGGCTGCAAGCCAGCGGCGCAGTGGATGTCAGCGTCGCGGCCATGGCGCAAGAGGCGGGCCTGGAAGAGCGCACTTTCCTACGGCGCTTTCGCAGTGCCACGGGGTTGAAACCCACCGAATACTGTCAGCACCTGCGCGTGGGCAAGGCGCGGCAAATGCTTGAATTCACCAACGGCACCATCGACCACATCGCCTGGACCGTGGGTTACCAAGACCCCAGCGCCTTTCGTGCCACCTTCAAGAAAATCACCGGCCTGGCCCCCAGTGATTACCGCAGTCGGTTTGGTGTCTGATCGTGCAGAACACCACCGAATCACGGCCGCCTCGTGCAGAATAAAACAGGCGTTATGCCATCGCTTTTTGCGTAACGGCTTGATTTGACAGCCTTCTGTACTCTGCGGGCCTTGGCGTGATCCCTGCATTCCTTCCCCTACACACAGGGCTGCACAGCCGAGGGGAACGCATGACCCCGACACAACGCAAGAAACTCGTAGTCGCCCACTCCACCCGCGAGGGGGCTGCGCAGCATGAGGTCGACACCAATCATCCAGTCCCGATAAGCAGGGTGTCATTGACGCCGCCTTCGCGGGCAAGCCCGCTCCCACAGGAGAGTGCATTCCAGCAGGAAGAATGCATTCCAGCAGGAAGAATGCATTCCAGCAGGGAGAATGCATTCCAGCAGGGAGAATGCATTTCAACTGTGGGAGCGGGCTTGCCCGCGAAGGCAATAGATCAATCAACAGCGATTCAAGCCGGTGCCTTCTTCACCCGCAACGCCTTGGCCTTGGCCTCTACCGCGAGGTACATCACCAATGCAATCAACAGCGGCACAATAAAATAAATCGCCCGGTAGGCAATCAACCCCGCCAATAAACTGCCCCGCGACGCCTCATGCTGCAACAGCGCGATAAACACCGCCTCGAGCACGCCCAAACCCGCAGGAACATGGGTGAGCACACCGGCAATCGCGCTGATCAGCAATACCCCCAACACCAGTGGATAATCGAGCTTGGCCGGCAGCAGGGTGAAGATCACCGCCGCCATCAGCGACCAGTTCAACGCGCCCAAGGCCAGTTGCAGGCATGCCATGCGCACCGACGGCAGATTGATCTCCATGCCCCGGATCGCCCACGCGCGCTTTTTGCAAAACTGGCACGCTGCCAGATACCCCAGGCTCGCCAGCACCAACACCAGGCCAATGCCCTGCAACGCGCCGGTGCTGACTTTCCAGCCCGGCGGCATGCGCACCAGGCCGCTGCTGAACACCACCCCGGCCAGCGCCATGTAGCCAAACCAATTGGTTGCCAGGCTCAGGCCGAGGATCTTGGCGATATTGCCGTTGCTCACCCCCAGCCGCGAATACAATCGATAGCGCATGGCAATGCCGCCGACCCAGGCGCTGAGGTTGAGGTTGAACGCATAACTGATGATCCCCACCGGCAGAATCTGTTTCCAGCCCAGGTTCTGGCGGATGTAGGTGCGGCCGATCAGATCGAAGCTGGCGTACACCAGAAAACTGCACAGCGTCAGCGCGCCCGCGATCAACAAGGTGCGCAGCTTGAAATCGCCCAGGGTCTGCAGCACTTCACTCCAATCGATGCGTCGGGCGAGGAGGGTGAACAGCACAATCAGCGCCAGGAAGAACAACACGGTCAGTGGTTTCTTCCAGTTGGCAAAGCGCGAAGCGCTGGCTTCAGAGGTCATGGGCCTGGCTCTCGATGGGTTTCAACCGCGGCTTGTGCGCTGGCAACCAACCCGTCAGCGCGGGGAAGTGACGCATCACATGAAACACCAGGAACCCCACGGTCAACCGCCATAGCCATAAACGCGGCTTGCGGTTTTCCGGCATGGTCTGACAGTGGTCTTTCGCTAGGGTTTGCAGGCGCTCGTACAGCTGTTGGTTGAACCGGCGGTCATGAATCAACACGTTGGCCTCCAGGTTCAGCGACAGGCTCAGCGGGTCCAGGTTGCTTGAGCCCACGGTGCTCCACTCTTCATCCACCAGCGCGACCTTGCCGTGCAGTGGGCGCTGGCAATATTCGTGGATCACCACGCCGTCCTTGAGCAAGTAGTCGTAGAGCATGCGCGCCGCCAGCTTGGCCAGCAGCACATCGGGCTGGCCCTGCATGATCAGTTGCACCTGTACGCCCCGGCGCGCCGCATTGCGGATTGCGCGCAGCAGGCGGTAGCCGGGGAAGAAGTACGCGTTGGCTATCACCACGCGTGTCTGCGCCTTGCCCAGGGCATGGATATAGGCTTCTTCGATGTCATCGCGGTGTTGCAGGTTGTCACGGTAAATCAGGCGCACCAGCCCCTCGCCTTGATCACCGGGCCACGCTGACGGTGGTTGCTGACGCCGCCGCCAGCCGCGCCGCATTCGCACCTGGCGACCGCTCTGCGCCAGGGCGAAGTGATGCAAGTCCGCCACCGCCGGGCCCGTCACCTGCACGGCGTAATCCTGCTTGGCCTCAGGGCCGAAATCCCCCAGGTGATCCGCCGAAAAATTGATCCCGCCGATAAACGCCACGTTGGCGTCCACGACCACAATCTTGCGATGCAAGCGGCGAAACCAGTTGGTGCGAATGCCCAGGGTCTTGGACGCGGGGTCGAACATCTGCACCGTCACGCCGGCGTCGGCCAATTCGCCGAGAAACGCCGGCTGCAACTCACCGCAACCAAAACCGTCCAGGCTGACCACCACCTTCACCCCACGCCGGGCCGCCTCAATGAGCACGCCTTGCAGCTCAAGGCCTACCTTGTCTTCGAACAGGATAAAGGTCTCCAGCAGGATCTCCCGCTGCGCCTGGCGCAATACCTCGAACACCTTGGGGAAGTACGCTTCGCCGTTTTCCAGCAACTCAACCTGGTTACCGCTCTGCCAGCCGTAATCCAGGTCACGGGCCTTGGTTTGATCCGGCGGCTGGTCGGTGGCGATGTGTTCGACGGCAATGTTCATAGCTCGATCTCCACCGACAGCGGCACATGGTCAGACAAATGCGACCAGGGCCGCGTGGTCAACACCTGGGGGTTGTGTACCTTGAGGTTGCGCACGTAGATACGGTCCAGAGGCAGCAACGGCAGCCGCGCCGGGAACGTGCGCGCCGGCTTGCCATGGGCCTGCACGAATACTTCGGTGAGGCCGCTCTGGCTCAAGTCGGCCTTCTGCCGCCAGTCGTTGAAATCGCCAGCGACCACCAGCGGCGCTTCGGCGGGAATCTCGCGAATGCGCTGCTCCAGCAGGCGCAACTGTTGCTGGCGATGGACCTCGCGCAGGCCCAGGTGGATGCAGATCGCGTGCACCTCATGGCCGCTGCCCGGCAGGCGCAGCACACAATGCAGGAGGCCGCGGTTTTCATGGCCGCTCTGGGAAATGTCGAGGTTGTCATAGCGCACGATCTGGAATTTCGACAGCAGCGCGTTGCCGTGATCGCCGTGGGGATAGACGGCGTTGCGTCCGTAGGCGAACTGCGGCCAGATGCTGTCGGCGAGGAATTCGTACTGTGGCATGTTGGGCCAGTCGCTGTAGCGCTGCGGGTGGCGTTCGTGGGTGCCATGGATTTCCTGCAGGAACACCATGTCCGCGCCCACGGCACGCACCGCTTCGCGCAGCTCGGGCAGGATGAATCGCCGGTTCAGGGCGGTAAAACCCTTGTGGATATTGACCGTCAGCACCGTGAACCGAGTGATGGCGACGTTGGGGGTGATGGGCATCCAGTCGGGGATCGCAGCCATGGTTGCTCCTGAAAAAGAGTTGGGGGCTTACCCTCGTTTAAGGCTGACTCTAAGGGGCCGCGGAAAGTTTCCAGCGTCCTACGGATGGCATAAACATGGCCGCGCGGGGGAACGATCAAGCCTCAATCCCGTCAGTTCCTTACAGACCCATCTGCAAGGAGTCCGGTGTTTTGCTGAATTTCAAGACTGCATTCCTGCTCGCCGCGCTGCTGTTGTGCGCCAGCGGCGCCCTGTACGCCGCGGATTCCGCGCCCGAAGCCCAAGCACCGGCCAAGCCTGAGTTATTGGTGGAAGGCGGGCTGTTGGGGGCCATCAGTTCCAGCATCGACGATGTGCAACAGCAGCTCGACCTCAACCAGGGCCTCATCGACGCCTGGCGCCTGCGCGCCGATCGCGCGGCGGATGAAGTAGGGCGGTTGGTCGATCAGACGTCCGAGCGTTCGCCATGGAGCGTGGCCGGGGACTTCGTCTTGTTGTCCGGGGTGTGGGTCGGTGCGTTTGCCTTGCTGACGTTGCTCGGGCGCTTGATTGTGCAGCGCTTGGGGCGACGCCCATGGTTTGAGCCGCGCGAGCGCCTGCAGGCGCTGCTCGGGTACGTGGTGCCCTATACGATTCCCGCACTGATTTGTCTGCCGCTGACCCTCTATGTCAGCCACTTTTTACCGACTTCCGTAGGACGTGCGCTGGCGCTGTGTTTTGCCTACGCCACCAGCAGCGGGATCTTTTCCACATCGATGCTGCTTTGCGTGATCGTCATGTTCAATCTCGGTCACAAGCGTTCGGCGGTGCGGATTATTCGCAATTATTGTCCCAAGCCGCTGTTCCTGATCGGCTTCCTGGCTGCCCTCAGTGATGCCCTGACCAGCCCGCAAATCGCTCGCCAACTCGGCGGCAATATCACCAGCAGCGTCGCGGTATTTACCGGCCTGTTTGCCGCCGTGATCTTTGGCGTACTGGTCGTGCGCCTGCGCCGCCCGGTGGCCCATCTGATTCGCAATCGGCCGCTGGCCCAGCGCCTCAAGCATCCGGCGTTGCAACAATCCCTGCGGGTGTTTTCCGGGCTGTGGTACTGGCCGATCCTGTTGATGGTGCTGGTCTCGGCGATCAATCTGATTGGCGCCGGCGACGACAATCAAAAAGCCCTGCGCTGCGCCTTGTTCACCACGATCCTGCTGATCGGCACCGTGTTCCTCAGTACCGTGCTGCAACATCTGTTCAAGTCGCGCAGCCAGGTGGCGATCCAGCGCAGCAGTGCCTACAAGGAGCGTTTTCTCAGCCTGCTGCACGCAATCCTGCGCATTGCCATGGCGATCGGCTTTATCGAGATCCTCGGGCGCATCTGGGGTGTCTCGTTGTTCGAGTTCGCCGAGCGCAATTCCATCGGCCGGGCGATCAGCGATTCACTCAGCAGCATCGGCCTGATCCTGTTGATGACCTGGCTGTTCTGGGTGGTGCTCGACACCGCGATCCAGGAAGCCTTGAAACCGCCGGTGAACAAACGCTCCAGCCGCCAGCCGAGCACTCGGGTGAAAACCATCCTGCCGCTGGTGCGCAATGCGGTGAAGATCATCCTGGTGGTGATCTGCGCGATCACCACCATGGCCAATCTGGGGATCAACGTTGCGCCGCTGCTGGCGGGTGCCGGAGTGGTCGGCCTGGCGATCGGTTTTGGTTCGCAGCAACTGGTGCAGGATGTGATCACCGGGCTGTTCATCATCATCGAAGACACGCTGTCCATCGGCGACTGGGTGGTGCTCGACTCGGGCCACGCCGGTACGGTCGAGGGCTTGACCATTCGCACGTTGCGCCTGCGTGACGGCAAGGGGTTTGTGCATTCGGTGCCGTTCGGGCAGATCAAGGCGGTCACCAACCAGTCGCGGCAATTTGCCTATGCGTTCTTCTCGGTGCAGTTCACCTACGACACCGATGTGGACAAGGCCGTAGAGTTGATCCGCGAGGCGGGGCAGTCGATTCGCGACGATGTGTTCCTCAAGTACAACCTGCAAGGGCCGCTGGAGGTGTTTGGCGTCGACAAGATGGACCTCAATGGCGTGGTGCTCACGGCGCAGTTCCGCACGGTGTCGGGCGGGCAATACGCGGTGAGCCGTGCGTTCAACCAGCGCTTGAAAAAGCTTGTGGATAACTGTGCCGAGGTGCAGTTCGCGCAGACTTATCCACAGCAGGTCCTGGTGCCCGCACGAGCAACCCTTGAGCATGACCCGGCCGCGGCCAGCACGAAAACAGTTAATCCGTGACGGTTGCGCTACAAACCCGCAAAATGCAACGATTCTGACCAATACTTAAATAGCCATCGTTCCAAACTGACCGGGCCTGCTCAATCTATGCGAATGCGCCTTATGTTGTTGGGCGGCGGGAATGCCCTCGGGCAGGCGCTGATTCGCCTCGGTGCAGAGGAAGACATCGGTTTCCTCGCCCCCAAACCGCCCCAAGACGGCTGGGATGCCGCGAGCCTTACCCAATTGCTCGACGACACCCGTCCCGATGCGTTGATCAACCTCGCCTACTATTTCGACTGGTTCCAGGCCGAAGCCGTCAGCGAAACCCGTCTGGCCGCCCAGGAGTTCGCCATCGAACGCCTGGCCGAACTGTGCCAGCACCACACCATCACCTTGCTGCAACCCTCCAGCTACCGGGTGTTCGATGGCTCCCGCGCCACCGCCTACAGCGAAAAAGACGAGCCGGTGCCCCTGGGCCTGCGCGGCCAGGCGTTGTGGCGTATCGAACAGAGCGTGCGCGCCACCTGCCCGCAACATGTGTTGCTACGGTTTGGCTGGCTGCTGGATGACAGTGTCGAGGGCTCCCTCGGGCGCTTCCTGGCCCGTGCCGAGAAACCGGACGAATTGCTGATGGCGGACGACCGTCGCGGCAATCCGACGCCCGTGGACGATGCGGCGCGGGTGATCATTTCGGTGCTCAAGCAGCTCGATTGCGCGGCGCCGTTGTGGGGCACCTATCACTACGCGGGCCAAGAGGCGACCACACCGTTGGCGCTGGGCCAGGCGATCCTCACCGAAGCGCGCAATTACCACCCATTGGCCATCGAATCACCCACCGCCCAGGCCCATGCGGCCCGGCCGGATGCGGGTGACGAACCGCAGCATGCGGTGCTGGCCTGCAAGAAGATCCTGCACACCTTTGGTATCAAACCACGGGCCTGGCGGGCGGGGTTGCCGGCGTTGCTGGATCGTTACTACCGTCACAGCTGACACAGCCCAAACGCAAATGTGGGAGCTGACCGCTGTGGGAGCCGGGCTTGCCCGCGATGCAGACACCTCGGTGTATCAGTGATACCGAGGTGTTGCTATCGCAGGCAAGCCAGCTCCCACAGAGGCCAGCTCCCACATGGGTTATGCGCTGCCGCTTAGAACTTGTAGCCGATACCCACCATGTAGACCATCGGGTCCACGTCCACATTGACCTTGGCACGAGTGCCAGGTGCCACGGCGTTGTTTTCCACGGTGGCCTTGGTGCTGATGTCGATGTAGCGCGCCTGGGCGTTGATCATCCACTTGTCGTTGATCATGTAGTCCGCACCGATCTGTGCGGCCCAGCCCCAGGAGTTTTCAGCCTTGAAGTTGCTGAAACCGGCGCCTTGAGCGCGGCTGCCGACGTGCTCGTCGTAGATCCAGGTGTAGTTGATACCGGCGCCCACGTACGGTTGGAAGGCAGACTTGTTGTCCAGCGGGTAGTACACGACGCTCAGGGTCGGCGGCAGGTGTTTCAGGGTGCCGAGCTTGCCGTTGGCGGCGCCGAGGGCGGTGTTCTTGATCTTCACGTCATGTTCGAACGGCGTGGCGGCCAGCAGTTCGATACCGACGTGGTTGGTCAGCATGTAGGCGAAGTTCAGGCCCAGTTGGGTGTCGCTGCTCATGGTCGCCTTGCCGCCCAGGTTGGCGCCTGCCAGTGGGCCCTGGTCAACCTTTACGGTGCCGCTGTCGGCCTTCGGGTTGACGGTAATGGCACCGGCGCGAACCAGGATGTCGCCCGCTTCGTGAGCGTGGGCAACAGGGGCGACGAGGGCGAGCGCGAAGAGGGACGCGCCGAGCAGTGACTTGTTCATGGGAGCTCCAGGGGACGTTTAAAAGTTGTAGGTCCAATGGTAAAGATCGTTCCGTGCGGTCTTTTGATTCAGCTCAATGAAAGGGCGATCAGCGTTATTACTGCAGTTCGTACATGTAAATCTTCTCGGCCTCCATCTGGTAACCGGCGTCGGCCAGCTCGCTGGTGGACGGCTTGACCTGCATCGCGCCCTCGATCCAATACGGCTGGTATAGCTCATCGAGTTTCACGCCGACTTCGCTTTTGACATGCACGATCTGGTTCGACGGCGGCGGTGGCACATGGATGCATGCGCCGAAATACGGCACCAGCAAGAACTCGGTGGTGCGGCCTTCTTCGCTGACTTCCAGCGGCACGATATAGCCCGGCAGGCGGATGTGCTGGCCGTCGAGGGCCTGTACCACGGGGGCGTTGGGCAGGTCCTGCTTGGCGGCCGGCGCCGCTTCGACCGATAAGGTATCGGCCATGTTCGACAGGTCGTGCAGCGGTTTCATGTTCGGTACTTCCGGCGGCGCATCCGGCGGGATCATCTCCTGCCACGACAAATCCTTGGGCTGCCCGGCAGCCCAGGCAGGCACGCTCATCAGCAGCAACAGCGCAAACAGGGCACGACGCATCGAAGCCTTCCTCATAAACGAATGGACAGGCCGTCGGCCAGGGATTGTCGATAGGCACGCCACGCGGGCACGCCTCCCATCAACAGCGCGGCGGCCAGGATACCGGCGAGCAACGTCCATTCATATTCGCTTGGCCATGCCATCGGCAAGTCCAGGCCGTAGTTGGCCTGCAAGTACCCACGCGAGGCGGCGATGCACACGTACAGCAAGCCAATGCCCGCGACCACGCCGGACAGCGCCAGGGCGAAGGCCTCGAAGATCAGCAATGTCGCGATGTGCCACGGACGTGCGCCCACCGAGCGCAAGATCGCCATTTCGCGGCGGCGCTCGTTGAGGCTGGTGAGGATCGCTGTGAGCATGCCGATCAAACCGGTCAGCACCACGAACAGCGAGATCACGAACAGCGCTTTTTCGGCGGTGCTCATCATGCTCCACAACTCTTGCAGCGCCACGCCCGGCAAGATCGCCAGCATCGGCTCGCCACGGAATTCATTGATCTCCCGTTGCAGGGCGAACGTGGAAATCTTGTTGTTCAGGCCCAGCATGAACGCAGTGATGGCCTGCGGGGTGAGGTCCATGTTGCGCGCCTGATCTGCGCTGATACGGCCTTTGCCCTGGGCCGGCACGCCGTTGTGCCAGTCGATGTGGATCGCCTCCATGCCGCCCAGGCTGATGTGCAACGTGCGGTCTACCGGGGTGCCGGTGCGTTTGAGGATGCCGACCACGGTGAAGGGTTTGTCGTCGTGCTTGACCAGGCTGACCACCGCCACGCCATGGGCCAGTACCAGCTTGTCGCCGAGCTTGTAGTGCAACGCCTCGGCGACTTCGGCGCCGAGCACCACTTCGAACGGGTCGCTGGCGAAGGCGCGGCCGCTGGCCAGTTCGAGGTGTTGCTTGCGGCCGTACTGATAGTGCTCGAAGTAGGATTCGTTGGTGCCCATCACGCGGTAGCCACGATGAGAGTCGCCGAGGGAAATCGGGATCGCCCATTTCACCTGGGGGTTGGCGGCGAAGTGCTCGTAGCTGTCCCAGCGGATGTTGTTGGTGGCATTGCCGATGCGGAACACCGAGTACAGCAGCAGGTTCACCGAGCCGGAGCGGGCGCCGACGATCAGGTCGGTGCCGCTGATGGTGCTGGCGAAACTGTTGCGCGCCTCGACGCGCACACGCTCTACCGCCAGCAGCAGGCACACCGAGAGGGCGATGGCGAAGGCCGTGAGGATCGCGGTAAAGCGGCGGTTAGCCAGGCTGGCCATGGCTAGACGGAACAGATACATCTCAAACCTCTGCGGGCGTGGCGGCGCGATTGAGTTCGGCCAGCGACAGGTGGCGGTCGAACAGCGCAGCCAGGCTTTGATCGTGGCTCACAAACAGCAGGCTGGCGCCGGCTTCGCGGCATTCGGCGAACAACAGCTGAAGGAAAGCCTCGCGGGCGTCGTAGTCCAGGGCCGAGGTGGGCTCGTCGGCGATCACCAGTTCCGGTTGGCCGATCAATGCACGGGCGGCGGCGACACGTTGTTGTTGGCCGATGGACAGTGAATCGGCGCGGCGTTCCAGCAAGGTTTTATCCTTCAAGCCGAGGTGCGCGAGCAAGGTCGCGGCGGCTTGATCGACACTGCCGTGGCGCTGCCTGGCCCGTTGCGCACGCAGCTTGGAAAAGTGGCAGGGCAACTCGACATTCTCGCGCACCGACAGGAACGGCAGCAGGTTGAACTGCTGGAAGATATAGCCGGTGTGGTCGACGCGGAAGCGGTCGCGGGCGCCGGCCGAAAGCTCGGTCAGCTCCTGGCCGAGCAGGCGGATGCTGCCCTGGCTGGGCGTTTGCACACCGCCGAGCAGGCCCAGCAGCGTGGTTTTGCCGCTGCCGCTAGGGCCCTTGAGGAACAGGCTTTCACCCGCGTCCAGGCGGAACGCGGGGATGTCGAGCAACTGCGGGTGACCGGGCCAGTTGAAGCCCAGGTCGGACAGTTCGATCAGTGCTTGGGTCATGTGAACTCAGAACTTCAGAGTGGCGGCTGTGGCCGTCGCGTCAACACCTTGCTGGCCGCTCGGGCCGATCAGTTGTACCTGAATTTTCTGGGTGGCGGGGAAGGTCTTGAACACCTGGGTCAGGTCGAGGTTGCTCAGGGCCGTCGGCGTGGCGCAGGTGAATTGGTAGTGGGCGTGGATTTCGCTGTGGTCGTGATGATGCTCGCCGTCTTTGGCGTCGTGATCGTGGTCATCATCGTCGTCGTGATCGGCTTCGGGCTTGTCGCCGAACAGTGGGCTGTTGAGTTCCTGGGAGCTGGCCACGCAACCGGCGGCCTTGGGCAGGTTGAACAGGGCCAGCGGGTTCTCCAGCTGTTTGCGCACGGCCGCGACCTTGGCTTTGTCGGCGGCGCTGGTGGCAGGGTGTTCGAAACCCACCAGGTTCATTGCCGGGCTGTCCAGTTCCAGCTCCAGTGCCTGGCCGTCGAGCACAGCGTTGAGGCGGCCGACGCCATGTTCGTGGGCGCCGAGGCTGCCGTGCTCGTGGTCGTGCTCTTCATGGGCATGGGCAACCGCCAGTGGCAGCAGGGCAAACGGCAAAGCAAGCAACAAACGGCGCATGGGGCGGCTCCAGAGATGAAAGTTTTGTTATGTGATCTTATAACAATAGGGCTGAGAGTTTGACCGCCCGCTTGGCGTTGCGCAAGCCGCATGGGAGCATGCCCGTCAGAAAAAATGCAGGAGTACGGATGATGTTGAGAATTCGTGGAACCGTCGGCGACCTGCCGGTGGACTTGACCCTGGAGCTGGACGACGGCGATTGGGCACGCCTGGGCGCCCAGTTGCAGGCTGCCCCCGCGCCAAGTGCGCCGGCTGCAGTGCCAGTCAAGCAGGATGAAGATCTATGGCAGAAGGCCCAGGATGTATTGCGCAGCGCCGGGCAACTCAGCGGTCTGGAGTTGCTCGATCAATTGGAAGGCCTGGCCGGCGACGCCTCGGCGGGCAAGCGCCTGTTGGTGCGCCTGCGCCATAACGCCAAGGTGAAAGTCGCCAGCGGCGGGGATACGCCGCTGTACAGCTGGATCGGTGATTAGTACAACGCAGCGAACAGCTTGCGGCGGTACACCGTGACCAGCGGGTGATCATTGCCCAGCAGTTCGAACACCTGCAGCAAGGTCTTGTGCGGCAAGCCTTCGCTGTAGCTGCGGTTGCGGATAAACAACTTGAGTAAACCTTCCAGCGCCGCGTCGTACTGCTGGCGCGCCAGTTGCTGGATGCTCAGTTGGTAGGCCGCTTCGTCATCCTGCGGGTTTTGCGCCAGGCGGCTTTTCAGGTCGGCGGCGTCCGGCAGGTCGGCGGCCTGGCGCAGGAAGGTGATCTGCGCCTTGGCGCCGGCGAGGGCGGCCTTGTGCTCGTCGCTTTTGACCGCGTCGAGCACGGTTTGGGCTTCGCCCAGCTCACCGCGCTCGGCCAGGCAGCGTGCATACAGGATCAGCGCGGCGGCGTTGGTGTTGTCCTCGCCCAGCAGCGTCACCAGTACGGCCTCGGCATCGTTGATGCGGCCTTCGGCAAACAACGCCTGGGCCTGCTCCAACGGATCGGCTGCCGCCGGTGGTGGCATCTGCACATGCGGCTCCAGCATTGCCCGCACTGCCGACTCCGGCTGCGCCCCGGCAAACCCATCGACCGGCTGGCCATCCTTGAACAGCACCACCGTCGGCAGGCTGCGAATGCCAAAGCGCGCCACGATGTCCTGTTCGGCCTCGCAATCGACCTTGGCCAGCAGCAACTCGCCCTGGTAACTCTCGGCAATCTGCGCCAACAACGGCATCAACGCCTTGCACGGCGCACACCACTCGGCCCAGAAGTCCACCAGCACGGGCTTGTGGAAGGAGTTCTCGATCACTGCCTGGTCGAATGTGGCGGTGGTGACATCGAAGATATACGGCGTGGGCTCACTCATGGGGCGTCTCGAATAAAGCGGGAATGGGGGGAACTATAAGGGCTGGCGCAGTTGGCTGAAAGCACGGCGGGTTCAAGATCGCTATCGCGGGCAAGCCCGCTCCCACAGGGGAATGCATTTCAACAGGACGCGGCAGTGCGAATCTGGGAGCGGGCTTGCCGGCGATGGCCTCAAGGCCGCCGCGAGTGGTACAGGCTCACCTTGCGAAACTCCCAAGGCTCGGCCAGGTCCGGCAGCGTCAACGCGTCCAGGACTTCCAGTCTTTGATACTCCGCATGTTGAAAGTCGCGCACCCGCGAATCGGCCACCAGTGCCTCACGGCCGCGGGTCAGGAAGTGATCGAGCAGCGGCAGGTTGGCGCGGTCGTAAAGCACGTCGGCCACGAGGATCAGGTCGAAGCGGTCGGTTTCGGCAAAGAAGTCCTGTGAATACCCCAGTTCCACACCGTTGAGTTCGGCATTCGCCCGGCAAGACGCCAGCGCCAGCGGATCAAGATCGCACGCCACCACTTCCAGGGCGCCGGCCTTGACCGCCGCAATCCCGGCCACGCCGGAGCCGGCGCCAAAATCCAGCACGCGCTTGCCGGCAACCCACTCGGGATGCGCCGCCAGATACCGCGCCAGCGCCAGGCCGCTGGCCCAGCAGAAGCTCCAGTACGGCGGTTCATGCAGGATGCGCCGGGTTTCTTCGGGGCTGAAGGCGCGGTCCATGTTGTCTGCATCCAGCAGCCATAACGACAACTCGGTGCCCGGCAGCGGGCAGGGCATCAGTTGGGCGTCGCCGATCAGTTCGCTCAGTGCCGCTTGCAGGGCCAGCGGTGGCGTCATGGTGCCTTGACGAGTTGCAGGGGGCCGGTGGTCTGGGTGATCGCCTGGGTGATGCGCACGGCGGGCAGGTGCAGGATCAACTGGCCGGACTGGCTGGCGCGGCCGCGCAATTCAACGCGGGCGCCGGCCGGGAAGGCCTGGGGGTTGAAACGCAGGCGGAAGGCCAGGGGCTTGCCATTGCCGGTGAGCACGCTGCTGGCGAGCAACTGTTGTGGGCGCGAGCGATCGTCGATCACCAGCAGGGCCATCTCGACTTCGGCGCCGGCCGGCACGTTGGTCAGGCTGCCGTTGATTTCACGCTGATAGGCCGGTAGCGGGCCGAGGTCTTCAAGGCCCGGGACTTTTTTCTCTTGCGCAGGCTGAGGGGCGGGCGCGGAAGGTTTGGGGGCTTCGCTGCTGCAGGCGACCAGGAAACTGAACACGGTAAGTAATACAAGTGGTCGTAACTGCATGTACGGCTCCAGAAAGGGCAAAATCCGTGGCTTAAAAAATATGAAACATAATAGTCAGCCTATATACCGTAAAGGCTATGGCTTGTCTTGCCACGGGGATGCGCTACCATGGCCCTCCCTTTTTTTGTTGCCTGCCACCATGCACTGTCCCTTCTGCGGTGCCAACGACACCAAGGTCATTGACTCACGTCTGGTCGCCGAGGGCGATCAAGTGCGTCGCCGGCGCGAATGCCTGGCCTGTGGTGAACGTTTCACCACCTTCGAAACCGCCGAACTGGTATTGCCGCGCCTGATCAAGTCCGACGGCAGCCGCCAGCCTTTCGACGAAGAAAAACTGCGCGCCGGTATGCAGCGCGCCCTGGAAAAACGCCCGGTGAGTGTCGAGCGGCTGGAGGCGGCGCTGGCGCATATCAAGCACAAACTGCGTGCGACCGGCGAGCGCGAGGTCAAGAGCCTGGTGGTTGGAGAACTGGTGATGGGCGAGCTGCAAAAGCTCGACGAAGTCGCCTATATCCGTTTCGCCTCGGTCTATCGACGCTTCCAGGACCTCAATGAGTTCCGCGAAGAGATCGACCGCCTGGCCCGGGAGCCTGCCAAACAATGAACCCACCGTCTGCCGAACAAGCTGTCCTGGACGCCCACTACATGGCCCGTGCCCTCGAATTGGCGCGCAAAGGCTTGTACACCACCCATCCCAACCCTCGGGTCGGCTGCGTGATCGTGCGCGATGGGCAGATTGTCGGTGAAGGTTGGCATGAGCGCACCGGCGAGCCCCACGCCGAGCCCAACGCCTTGCGCGCCGCCGGTGACAAGGCCCGGGGCGCCACGGTGTACGTGACCCTCGAACCGTGCAGCCACCACGGGCGTACACCGCCGTGCGCCGATGCCTTGGTCACGGCCGGTGTCGCGCGCGTCGTGGCCGGCATGCAGGACCCGAACCCCGAAGTGGCCGGGCGCGGCATGCAGCGTCTGGCACAAGCCGGGATCGAGGTCTTTAGTGGCGTGCTGGAAGCCCAGGCCCGCGCATTGAATCCGGGGTTCCTCAAGCGCATGGAACACGGCCTGCCCTTCGTGCGGGTCAAGCTGGCAATGAGCCTGGACGGTCGCACCGCCATGGCCAGTGGCGAAAGCCAATGGATCACCGGTCCGGCTGCCCGCGCCGCCGTGCAGCGCCTGCGTGCCGAGGCCAGTGTGGTGCTGACCGGCGCCGACACGGTGCTCGCCGACGGCGCCCGCCTGACCGTGCGCGCTGCCGAACTGGGCCTGGACGAAGCCACCACGGCCCTGGCCATGTCGCGTCCGCCGTTACGTGTACTGATTGACGGCCGCCTGCGCGTGCCGCTCAACGCACCGTTCTTCAAGGCCGGGCCGGCGCTGGTCATCACCTGCGTAACCCCGGAGAACCAGTTCCCACGTGGCCCCGAATGCCTGGTGGTGCCGGGTGTCGATGGCCAGGTCGACCTGCGTTCGGCGCTGGTGGCGCTGGCCGCCCGTGGCGTCAACGAAGTGTTGGTCGAGGCAGGCCCAAGCCTGGCGGGGGCATTTGCCCAGCAAGGCCTGGTGGATGAGTACGTGATATTCATCGCCGGCAAGTTCCTCGGTTCCGCTGCACGGCCGTTGCTGGACTGGCCGCTTGAGAAACTGGCCGACGCTCCCCAACTCAAGATCACTGAAATGCGCGCTGTAGGCGACGACTGGCGAGTCACTGCCATCCCGCTTCCACCCGCGAGCGTATAATTCTGACCGGGCGCTCAAGTGCCCGCACCGTTTTCCAGGAGAAGGCCATGTTCACCGGCATCATCGAATCCATCGGCAGCATCCGCGCCATGACCCCAAAAGGCGGCGATGTGCGCCTGTCGGTTGAAACCGGCAAGCTCGACCTCGGCGACGTCAAGCTGGGTGACAGCATCGCGATCAACGGCGTGTGCCTGACCGTCATCGAGTTGCCGGGCAACGGCTTTGCCGCCGACGTCAGCCGGGAAACCCTGGATTGCACCGCGATGAACGACCTCAAGGCTGGCAGCCCGGTCAACCTGGAAAAAGCCCTCACCCCAACCACCCGCCTGGGTGGTCACCTGGTCAGCGGCCATGTCGATGGCGTCGGCGAAGTGGTAGCCCGCAGCGAAAACGCGCGTGCCGTGGAATTCCGTATCCGCGCGCCCAAAGAGCTGGCCAAGTACATCGCGCACAAAGGCTCGATCACCGTCGATGGCACCAGCCTGACCGTGAACGCCGTGAACGGCGCCGAATTCGAACTGACCATCATTCCCCACACCCTCAGCGAAACCATCATGGCGTCCTACCAGCCAGGCCGCCGGGTGAACCTGGAAGTCGACTTGCTTGCCCGTTACCTGGAGCGCCTGCTACTGGGCGATAAGGCCGCAGAGCCAACCGGAAGTAACATCACCGAAAGTTTTCTGGCCGCTAACGGCTACCTGAAATCCTGACCAAGGGGGTGCCACGTGGCGCTCAATAGCATCGAAGAACTGGTTGAAGACATCCGCCAAGGCAAGATGGTCATCCTCATGGATGACGAAGACCGCGAGAACGAAGGCGACATCATCATGGCCGCCGAGGCCTGCAAGCCCGAGCACATCAACTTCATGGCCAAGCACGCCCGTGGGTTGATCTGCATGCCCATGAGCCGCGAGCGCTGCGAATTGCTCAAGCTGCCGTTGATGGCGCCGCGCAACGGCTCCGGGTTTGGCACCAAGTTCACCGTGTCCATCGAAGCGACGACGGGCGTCACCACCGGTATCTCCGCTGCCGACCGCGCACGCACCGTGCAAGCGGCCGCCGCGAAGGACGCCAAGGCCGAAGACATCGTCAGCCCCGGCCACATCTTCCCGTTGATGGCCCAACCGGGTGGCACCCTGGCCCGCGCCGGCCACACCGAAGCCGCCTGCGACCTGGCGCGCATGGCCGGTTTCGAGCCCAGCGGCGTGATCTGCGAAGTGATGAATGACGACGGCACCATGGCCCGTCGCACCGAACTCGAGGCGTTTGCCGCCGAACACGACATCAAGATCGGCACCATCGCCGACCTGATTCACTACCGGATGATCCACGAACGTACCGTTCAGCGGATTGCCGAGCAGCCACTGGACAGCGAACTGGGCCAATTCAATTTGGTGACCTACCGTGATTCAGTGGAAGGCGACGTGCACATGGCCCTGACCCTGGGCACCGTGTGCGCCGAAGAGCCGACCCTGGTGCGCGTGCACAACATGGACCCACTGCGCGATCTGCTGATGGTCAAGCAGCCGGGCCGCTGGAGCCTGCGCGCCGCGATGGCTGCGGTCTCCGAGGCCGGCAGCGGTGTGGTGCTGTTGCTCGGTCACCCGCTGGATGGCGATGTGCTGCTGGCGCATATCCGTGAAACGGCCGACCACGCGCCGGTGAAAAAGCCGACCACGTACAGCATTGTCGGTGCCGGTTCGCAGATCCTGCGTGACCTGGGCGTGCGCAAAATGCGCCTGATGAGTGCGCCGATGAAATTTAATGCCATATCCGGTTTCGACCTGGAAGTTGTAGAATACGTGCCCTCCGAATAAAGGCCGGCGATTTCTGCCCCTTGTTCGCGGTTAAATCATCACTAAGGGACGCACTTTTCGCGTCCCCGCTCTTTAAGAGATTTGTCGAATGACCCTGAAGACCATCGAAGGTACCTTCATCGCCCCCAAAGGCCGCTACGCCCTGGTGGTTGGCCGCTTCAACAGCTTCGTGGTTGAAAGCCTGGTAAGCGGTGCCGTGGACGCCCTGGTTCGCCACGGTGTGAGCGAGAGCGACATCACGATCATCCGTGCGCCTGGCGCCTTCGAAATTCCGCTGGTTGCGCAAAAAGTTGCTCAACAGGGCGAATACGCGGCGATCATCGCCCTGGGCGCGGTCATTCGGGGCGGCACTCCGCACTTCGAATACGTGGCTGGCGAATGCACCAAGGGCCTGGCCCAGGTGTCCATGGAGTTCGGCGTGCCGGTTGCGTTCGGCGTTCTGACCGTTGATTCCATCGAGCAAGCCATCGAGCGTTCCGGCACCAAGGCCGGCAACAAAGGTGCTGAAGCTGCCCTGTCCGCCCTGGAAATGGTCAGCCTGCTGTCGCAGTTGGAGGCCAAGTGATTTCCGACGAGAGCGATCGTTTCAACCCACGCGACGAGCGTCCGGCCGATGCCGGCAAGCCATCGAAGAACGAGAAGCGTCGCGCTGCTCGTCAGTTGGCGACCCAGGCGCTGTACCAACGTCACCTGGCCGGTGCCTCGCTGAACGAAATCGAAGCGCAGTTTCGCGTCGACAACGATTTCACCTTCGCCGACCTGCCGTACTTCCACGACATCCTGCACGGCGTGCATGCGCACCTGACCGAGATCGACACGGCCCTGGCACCTTGCCTGGACCTGACCATCGAGGAACTGGACCCGGTTGAACTGTGCGTGATGCGCCTGTCCGCTTGGGAACTGCTCTATCGCGTCGACGTGCCGTACCGCGTAGTGATCAACGAGGGCATCGAACTGGCGAAAGTCTACGGTTCGACCGACGGTCACAAGTTCGTCAATGGCGTACTCGACAAGCTGGCCCCGCGCCTGCGCGAAGCCGAAGTGAAGGCGTACAAGCGCTAACCTGCGCTTGAATTCTTGATGGGCGAGTTTGAGCTGATCCGTAAATACTTCGCCGCCGCGCCCTGTGCGCAGGGCGGCGAAGGCATTGCCCTGGGGATCGGCGATGACTGCGCCTTGCTGGCGCTCCCCGCTGGGGAGCAGTTGGCAATCTCCACCGATACCTTGGTGGCCGGGGTGCATTTTTCCGACCCTTGCGACCCGTTCCTGCTCGGCCAGCGCTCGTTGGCCGTGGCGGTAAGCGACCTGGCGGCCATGGGCGCCCATCCCCTCGCATTTACCCTTGCCCTGACCACGCCGACCGTGGATGCCGATTGGCTGCAACGCTATGCCCAAGGTTTGAACGCCATGGCGCAGAGTTGCGGCGTGGGCCTGGTGGGCGGTGATACCACACGTGGCCCGCTGAGCCTGACCCTGACCGTGTTCGGTCGTGTGCCGGCCGGGCAGGCGTTGACCCGCAGCGGTGCGCAGCCGGGCGACCTGCTGTGCGTGGGCGGTGAGCTGGGCAACGCCGCCGGTGCCTTGGCTTTGGTCCTGGGGCAGCGCAGCGCCGACGCAGCCATCGCCGAACCGTTGCTGGCCCATTACTGGTCGCCACAACCGCAACTGGCCCTGGGGCTGGCGCTGCGGGGCAAGGCTACGTCTGCGATGGACATCTCCGACGGTCTGCTGGCTGATTGCGGGCATATCGCCAAGGCTTCGGCCGTCAGCCTGTTGATCGAGCGCGAGCGATTGCCGCTGTCAGAGGCGTTGCTGGCGTTTGTCGGCGATGACGAAGCGCGTGTGGCCGCGTTGAGTGGCGGCGATGATTATGTGCTGGCGTTCACCCTGCCACCTGCCGAACTGGCGCCGTTGCTGGCCAGCGGTTGGCCGGTGCGGGTGATTGGCCGGGTCGAGGTGGGGCAGGGCGTGACGCTGCTGGACGCCAACGGGCGGGACATCACCCCGGCCGTGCGCGGTTATCAGCACTTTCGCGATGCGCCGTAAGTCGGCGCGCTGCGCTACCCTCTATCCGATGGTTACGAAGTAGGAGGTTGTCCGTATGGATGTGCGCCGCTGGCTGCTTATCCTACTGTGCGCAATGACATCTTTGGCTCAGGCCGATCAGGTGCCCGGCAAGGTTCTGCTCGCCAGTGAAGCCTGGGACGACTACACCAATACCGATGGCAGCGGTCTGGCCTGGGACGTCTTGCGCCAGGTGTTCGAGCCGGAGGGAATCACCCTGCAAACCCGTACCGAACCCTATACACGCTCGGTCGGCCTTACCCAGCGCGGCGAGGTGGACGGCTGGGTGGGCGCCTATCGCGACGAAGCCACCGGCGTGTTGTATCCCCGCTCGAATTTCGACTCCGACCATATCTACGCCCTTGGACTGGCCAGCACGCCACCGCCGACGTTGGCCACATTGGGCAACTATCGCCTGGCCTGGGTGCGCGGCTACAAGTACGAGGACTACCTGCCCAATGTGCAGCGTTTCAACCAGATCGAGCGGCGCGACAGCGTCACGTCAATGCTCCTGCATGCCCGGGCGGACTTCTATATCGATGCCCTGACCGAGGTCAGCGAAGTCCTCAAGCAAGCGCCAGACCCTTCCAGGTTCAAACTGACGCATCTCGCGGAACTGCCGCTGTACGTGGGTTTTGCCGATACCGAACGAGGCCGCAGCCTGATGGCGGTATTTGACCGGCGCATGGCGGCCCTGGTGAGCAGCGGCGAGCTGAAGCCGATCTTTGAACGCTGGAAACAGCCGTATCCGTTCTGACCTGCATAGAACCGGGATGAAGGCCAATCGAACCGATTGATCTTTATCAGCGATAATTCAGCTTAAGCGTCTGTAGGAACGTGCTGTTACAATGGCCGCCTTTGTAAAAACTGAAATCAGGAGCACACGGTGCCCGTCGTTTTCGTCGCCGCTTCCAAGCTGCCTACCCCTTTTGCCACGTTCACCATGAACGGCTTTCTCGAAGAAGCCACCGGCCGCGAGCACGTTGTGCTCAGCCTTGGCGACATCGCTGACGGCGCGCCGGTGCTTGGCCGCGTGCACTCCGAATGCCTGACTGGCGACGCACTGTTCAGCCAGCGTTGCGACTGTGGTTCACAACTGGAAGCCGCCATGCGTGCCATCGCCCGTGAAGGCCGTGGTGTGTTGCTGTATCTGCGCCAGGAAGGCCGTGGCATTGGCCTGATGAACAAGATCCGCGCCTATGAGTTGCAAGATGGCGGCGCCGACACCGTCGAAGCCAACGAGCGCCTGGGGTTTGCCGCCGACCAGCGGGACTATGCGATCTGCCTGCCGATGCTCGAGCACCTGGGCGTCAAGTCCCTGCGCTTGATGACCAACAACCCGCGCAAGGTCAAGGCCTTGACCGAAATGGGTATCACCGTCGCCGAGCGTGTACCGCTGCACACCGGGCACAACCCGCACAACAAGCTCTACCTGGCCACCAAAGCCAGCAAGCTCGACCACATGATGGGCAATGAGCATCAGGGCGAGGTCGACCGCGCGTGACCCGTGGCCAGGTGAAACGGCGACTGTCCTTCAACTGGTGGCAGTACCTGGCCCTGGCGCTGCTGCCTTTGTTTGTAATCAACCTGGTGTTTGGTCAGACCGAAGCCCTGCTGCCGGTACTGGCCATGCCGTTCTTTATCGCCGGCGTGGCCTCGATGTTTCTCAGCCTGCGTTACTTTCACGGCTATAAACACGCGTTGATCGCCACCTCCAAAGCCCTCGATACCCCTGAAGAGCCCGCGGCCTGGATCACCCTGGCAGCCCGCCGACGTACCGCCTTGCTGATTGCCGCCATACCGGCCTGGATCGGCGCGCTGGCGGTGTTTGTCGGCCTCGAAGCGGTGCCACTGTTTTTGTTGGCGCTGTCGACGCTGGTGCTGTTTTACCTCTACCGCATCCCTCGCCAACTGGGATGAAGCGCCACTGGCTGGCGCTTGTGTTGCTGGCATCCAGCGTTCAGGTGCTGGCGGTTGAGCGTGTCGTCAGCCTGGCGCCATCCCTGTCTGAAATCGTGTTTGAGCTGGGCGCCGCCGACCTGCTGGTGGGCGTGCTCGACGGCGGCGAACGGCCGGCAGCCTTGGCAGAGGTGCCGTCAGTCGGGCGCTACGGCCAGTTGGACATGGAGCGTCTGCTCAGCCTCAAACCCGACCTGATCCTGCTGTGGCCCGGCAGTGTCGGCCCGGCGCAGCGTGAGCAGCTACAGCGCTTGAATATTCCGGTTTACCTCGCCGACCCCCATAGCCTTGAACAACTGGTCACCCAGGTGGACGCGATTGCCGTGCAACTGGGGCGTGCGGACGCTGGCCGCCGATTGGCCGCCAACTTGCGCGAACAACTGGTTGAACTGCGCCGGCGTTACCAGCGCGCCGAGCCGTTGCGGGTGTTTTACCAGGTGTGGAACCAGCCGCTGTATACCGTGGGCGGTGAGCAGATCATCAGTGATGCGCTGAAGGTGTGCGGCGCACGCAATGTGTTCGATGACCTCAAGCTGCCTGCGCCGCAGGTGAGTATCGAGTCGGTGTTGCAGCGTGATCCGCAGGTGATTCTGGTCGGTGATCAGGTGCAGAAAGAGGCCTGGAATGCCTGGCCGGCGATGGCGATGCGGGTTCGGGTGGTGCCGGACAAAGGGCTGGAGCGGCCCAGTGGGCAGATGGTGCAGGCGCTGGGGCGCTTGTGTCAGGTGATTGCGCCGAGCCTCTGAAGGTAGTCCAAACCAATGTGGGAAGGGCTTGCCCCTCCCACATTCTGATCCGGGTTACAGGCCCAGTTGCGCCGTGCGCTTGAGCACCGCCGCCTCGATACCCGCTTCATCCAAACCACATTCCGCCAGCATCTGCGCCGGCTTGGCGTGTTCGACGTACACATCCGGCAAGCCCAGGTGCAGCACCGACTTGAGGATGTTCTCCCGCGCCAGGAACTCGCTGACCGCCGCACCCGCGCCGCCCATGATGGCGTTTTCTTCAACCGTCACCAGCAGCTCGTGGCTGGCGGCCATCTCGCGGACCAAGGTTTCATCCAACGGTTTGACGAAGCGCATGTCGACCACGGTAGCGTCGATCTTCTGCGCCACTTTCAGGGCTTCGGCCAGTTGCACGCCAAACACCAGGAACGCTGTCTTGCTGCCTTGGCGCCGCACGATGCCCTTGCCGATCTCGATAGGCGCCAGGTCCTTCTCGATCACCGCGTTCGGGCCATTGCCGCGGGGGTAGCGCACGGCGGCCGGACCGTTGTAGAGGTGGCCGGTGCTGAGCATCTTGCGCAGTTCGTTCTCGTCGCTCGGGGTCATCACCAGCATGCCGGGGATGCAGCGCAAGTAGGACAAATCAAAGCTGCCGGCGTGGGTCGGGCCGTCTTCGCCAACCAGGCCGGCGCGGTCGATGGCGAAGAGCACGTCGAGGTTCTGCACGGCGACGTCATGTACCAGTTGGTCGTAGCCGCGTTGCAGGAATGTGGAGTAGATCGCCACCACCGGCTTGGCGCCTTCGCAGGCCATGCCAGCGGCGAACGTCACCGCGTGCTGCTCGGCAATCGCCACGTCGAAGTAGCGCAGCGGGAAACGCTCGCTGAAGGCCACCAGGTCGGAGCCTTCCTTCATCGCCGGGGTGATCCCCACCAGGCGCGGGTCGGCAGCGGCCATGTCGCACAGCCATTCGCCGAACACGCCGGAGTACTTCGGCCCACTGGCCTTTTTCGGCGCGGCGGCGGGGGCGTCCAGCGGTTCCAGCTTGGTGATGGCGTGGTAGCCAATCGGGTCGACTTCCGCAGGCGCGAAGCCTTTGCCTTTCTTGGTGACGATGTGCAGGAACTGCGGGCCCTTGAGGTCACGCATGTTGCGCAGCGTGGCGATCAGGGTCGGCAGGTCATGGCCGTCGATCGGGCCGATGTAGTTCCAGCCCAATTCTTCGAACAGGGTGCCGGGAACCAGCATGCCCTTGGCATATTCTTCGGTGCGCCGGGCAATTTCCCACGCGCCGGGCAGGCGCGAGAGCACTTTCTTGCTGCCTTCGCGCATGCTGGCGTAGGTGCGGCTGGAAAGGATTTTTGCCAGGTAATTGGACAAGCCACCGACGTTGCGCGAGATCGACATGTCGTTGTCGTTGAGGATCACCAACATGTTGGCGTCCACTTCCGGCGCGTGGTTCAACGCTTCGAAGGCCATGCCGGCGGTCAGCGCGCCATCACCGATCACCGCAATCGCCTTGCGATCGCTGCCTTGCAGGCGGGCGGCAATCGCCATGCCCAGCGCGGCACTGATGGAGGTGCTGGAGTGACCGACGCCAAAGGTGTCGTACTCGCTCTCGGAGCGACGCGGGAAGGCGGCAATGCCGTCCTTCTGGCGCAGGCTGCCCATCTGGTCGCGGCGGCCCGTGAGGATTTTATGCGGATACGCCTGATGGCCCACGTCCCACACCAGCCGGTCGTCCGGGGTGTCGAACACGTAATGCAGGGCGATAGTCAGCTCGATGACGCCCAGGCCGGCACCGAAATGCCCACCGGTCTGGCCGACCGTGTAGAGCAATTCCAGGCGCAACTCATCGGCCAGGGTTTCCAGCTCGGCTTCACCCAGACGACGCAGGCCGGCCGGCGTGGCAGCACGGTCGAGCAGGGGCGTGGACGGGCGCTTGCGGGGAATCTCTTGAAACGTCGTGGGCATCAGGCGAATCGTTATAGGTATAGAAGAGGCGGCAGTTTACCTCAAGCATCGCAAACTGCCCACGCAGAGCGCCGAACTTGGCTGATATGCGGCTGCAATGGCCGCAGTAATCAGTGCCGGCGTTCGACGATATACCGCGCCAGGTCGCGCAGTGGCTCGGCTGCCGCGTCGAAAGGTCGCAGGGCGTCAAGGGCCTGGTCGCGTAGTTCCAAGGCGTAGGCCTTCGCCGATTCAAGCCCAAGCAGTGCAGGATAAGTCGGTTTGTCCCGTGCGATGTCGGCGCCCTGGCGTTTGCCCAGGGTCGCGGTGTCACTTTCGACGTCGAGGATGTCGTCCTGCACCTGGAAAGCCAGGCCGATGGCGCGGGAATAGGTCTTTAACGCGGCCAACTGCGCAGCGTCGGCACGGCCACTGGCCAGGGCGCCGAGTTGCACGGCAGCTTCGATCAGCGCACCGGTCTTGTGGCGGTGCATGAATTCCAGGGCGTGTTGATCGAGCTTCTGGCCGACCGAACCCAGGTCGATGGCCTGGCCGCCGACCATACCGGCGGGGCCCGCTGCCAGGGCCAGGGCGGTGACCATGCGCAAGCGGATCTCGGCGTTGGCGTCGCTCAGCGTCGGGTCCAGCAGTGCGCTGAACGCCAGGCTTTGCAGGCCGTCACCGGCCAGAATCGCGCAGGCTTCGTCAAAGGCTTTGTGGGTGGTGGGCTGGCCGCGACGCAGATCGTCATCGTCCATGGCCGGCAAATCGTCATGCACCAGGGAATAGGCGTGGATCAACTCCACCGCACACGCCGCGCCGTTGGCCTGCTCGGCAGGCGCGCCGAGGGCTTCGCAGGCGGCATAGGCCAACAACGGGCGCACGCGCTTGCCGCCATTCATCACGCTATAGCGCATGGCTGCATAAAGACGTGTGAGTTCGGGGCTTGGCGCAACAAACAAGGGCTCCAGCGCCGCATTGACCCGGGCTTGGCTACTGGCCTGATACGCGTCGATCATTCCGGCTGTTCCGCATCGAAAGGTTCTTCGGCCAACTCCCCGTCACGCTCCAGCAGCACCTGGACCTTCTGCTCCGCCTGCGCCAAGGCGCTCTGGCAGTCGCGGGTCAGGCCGATGCCTTGCTCAAACGCTGTCAACGAGTCTTCCAGCGACAACTCGCCGTTCTCCAGACGCTCGACCAGGGTTTGCAGGTCGGCGAGGGATTGTTCGAAATCGAGTGCAACTTTTTTGCGGGCCATGGCGGCTATTCCGGTAGACGGTAAACCGGCGCGACACTAGCAGACATGGGGGATGGGGGCAAATGAGCGGGGGGGGCGATCGTCTGGGCCAGTGATTTGATAGCGCGTACCGCGTCCCTTATAGGGCCATGCCTTAAAAGGCACCGTTGGTCGATCAGGCCGTGCTGATCCACGTTGTACTGCTCGACGTTGCTGCATAGAAATGTGGTCGGCAGGCGTGTGAGCCGATTGTGTAGCCTAATTGACGGTTATCTCGATGATGGCCCGGTGCTATTCTGCGTCACGACCTGCAGCCATCCGTGGACAGTGCAGGCAAAAAAAGCGCGTTTGAGGAGATAGGGATATGTCGTTGTTGGCGTTCTTGCAGGCCAGGAAATACTCAAGCTCGGGGCGTGTCTATGTAGCACCCAATATTCCCAAGAAGCTGCTGAGCAACGCGCTGGCCGCTTACGATTTGACGCTGGACCCCAGCGACGTGGTGGTGTTGGTCGACGACACCATGTTTGGCAGCGGCAAGGATGGTTGCCTGATCGCGCACGACTGCCTGGCGATCCGTGAAACCTTCACTGACGCTGTCACCTACGCCTACAGCGAAGTGCAGTCGCTGGAGCTCCAGGGCAGCAAACTCTTCCTCAACAAGCGTCAGGCAATTGCCTTCAACATGCCGGACAAGGCGGATCTGAACCGCTGTTTCGCATTGGTCCTGGAGTGGATGAGCAGCCAGTCCGGTGCTGCGCCTTCGGCCAAGCGCACCGAAGTAAAAGCTGCCGCCGGCAATCAGGAGTTGAGCGCCGCCCAAGTCGAGGCGGTGGTGCAGATGAGCGTCAACCTGGCCGAACGCCTGGGCTTGGAGCGCGTCTACGTGCGCCCGCACATTCCGCAGAAAAAACTGCAAGCGGCGCTGGAGTCTTACGGCGCCAATATGCGTGAAGACGAAGTGCTGGTGCTGATCGATGACACCCTGTTCGGTGGCGCCAAGGAAGGCGTGCTGATGGGCGAGAGCAAGCTGGCGCTGAAAATGGTGTTTGAAGCGCCGCGCCTGTTTTTCTGGCGCCATCTGGAGGGGCTGTCGGTGGAGAAGCGCGACCTGTACGTCAACTCGCGTAAGGTCGGCTCCTTCACTCAGGTAGGCGAAAAGGAATTGGGCGAGTTCTTTTCGCTGATCGACCAGGCGTTGATCGATGTGCGCCAGGCCTCGGTCGACGACACCCCTGCGCCCCAGCAGGTGGTGCCCGAGCCTGAACCTGAGGTGTTGGAGCCTGCGCAGGTGGAAGAAATTTCTGCCCTGGCGGTCATCGAAGACACCCCTGTGCGTAGTCCCGCCGAGCAGCAGAGCAAGGTCAGCGGCAAAGACAAACTGCTCGGTTATGTCGCCGTGGCCATCGAGCAAAACAAGCCCAAGATCCTGCCGTTTCTCAAGGAAAAAACCGGCGAGGCGTCCCTGGCTGCACTGCGTGATGACGCCAACGTCGAGAAGCTGGGCGTGTTCATTTATGCCTTCCTGCCGGGGGTGGTTCGTCTCGCGCTGAAGGAAGATACCTTCGTGCGCTTCATGCTGGAAAACCGCAACAAACTCCTCGACAAGCTATTGGTCGGCGAAGCCGAACGCGTCGCTGCCTTGCCGGACATCACGCCGGCGGCGCCAGTGAGCCGTGGCTACCATGCCGATCTGGACGACCTGTTGATGGACGATGAACCCGAGCTGCGGCCGGGGCAGCAACCCGTCGACACCCTGCGTGCGATTTTGCAGGAGATGAAACAGGATCAGCTCGAAGACCCGGATGCCGAGTTCATCTGGCAGTTGCCCATTGATTTCCTGGAAGCGCTGATCCCCAAGGCGGAAAAACTGATTGGCGCCCCCGATAAAAAAGTCGAGGACCAGGTCTTCTTTGTGCTGGCGCTGATGTACGGTTTTTCCTTCCACAAGGTGCCGGAGGCCGTGCGTACTCAGGAGAACATTTTCGAGACATTCCTCAACGGTTTCGGCGTGATCTGCAGCAGCTACGAGGAACGTAACCCCGCCAGCACCTTCAATCTGGACGACGATGTGCTGCCGATGTTGCTGATCATGACCAAAGTGGCGAGCAAGCAGCAGCTCAACGAGCTGGTCAGGAAAATGCTCGACGAGCACAGCACCGTCAGTGAACCGGGTGACTTCGAGATGGATGACATCATGTTGCTGCTTCGTGCCGCCAACACCGGCGCGGTGGCCTGGGTGGACGCACTGACCCGTGTCTGCGTCGCCCAGGAGCGCGAAGTGCAACGCAAATGGGGGGACGTGCTCAACTAAGTGCGGGGCGGGCGGCCAGTTTCAACCAGGCGTTCAAACTGGCATTGCCCCTGCGCGTCTTGCAGGCTGGCCTCAAAGGCCAGCAAACCGGCCAGCACCTGCTGCTGGGCTGCAATCTGCGTGACCAGTTCATGCTTCTTTTGCGCAATCGCCGCCGTCGCCCGTTGTTGTGCCAACGCACCTGCCGGGGCGCCGTGGAGAATTTCCTGCAATTCCTTGAGCTTGAATCCCAGTTGCTGGGCGCACTTGATGAACATCAGCAACTCGACACTTTGCTCTGAATAGACCCGGTATTGGCCCTCGCGCCGGGCCGTCGGCAGCAGGCCGATCGCCTCATAGTGACGAATCGCCTTGATGGTCGTGCCCGACAGTTGCGCGGCTTTGCCGATGTACATGAAAACTCCCTTTTTCCAGAAGTGCGCTGGCTTGTTTCAGCCAGGCGTCGCGCTGCGTGGATGTCGATCCGAGGACCGGCCCGAACAGCAACGTCTTGATCGGCTTGATGCCGCAAAACGCCAGGGTGGTCTTGCGCATCTGATGTACGCCCGGCATGTGATAGAACCAACGGTAATACCACGGCGGCGTATCCAGGGTCACCAACAGGTGTGCGGTTCGGCCGCGCAGGAGTTTGTCAGGAAACGCCTTGCCTGCGCGGTATTTGAAGGCAAAACCGGGTAGGAAAATACGGTCGATAAAGCCTTTCATCAAGGCCGGTATGCCACCCCACCAGATGGGGAAGGCGAAGGCCAGGTGGGTGGCCCATAGGATGTCGGCTTGCGCGCGGAGCAGATCGGCTTCCAGGGGTTGAATCTGGTTGTAGCCGTTGTGCAGGATCGGGTCGAAATCAAGCTCGCCCAAGCGTAGGACGCGTACCTCATGGCCCGCGGTTTTTGCACTGCGGATGTAGGCGTCGGCGAGGGCAGAGCAGAGGCTGGTCGTGGAGGGGTGGCCGAGGATGACCAGGATGCGGTGGGCCATGGTGGGATGTCCTGAAAGCGGGGGTTCAGGGTAGGGGGTGCTGTATAGGGGAGAGTCAAGCAATACGCCTATTTGCAATTGCCAGCAGGACGGGTCTGCAATCCTTGAGAGGCCCTTCCTGAAGCGTTCGTTGTGCTTTGTGGCCTTGGATGACGCTGGCTAGCTTGCCTCAACACTCCCGCTTTGACTTTTTGAGCCTGGCGTTGGACGCGCAGGAGCACGACATAGAAACCGCGCTGATCAAGCATGTCACCGACTTTCTGCGGGGGTTGGAGGGGCGCAAACAACAAAAGCCTGCTTTTCAGGGCAGGCATTTTGTTTAACGCGCTTTGCTTAGTTCTTGTGCGCCGTCAGCGCCGCATAACCATTCATCAGGTTGCGATAGTTCGGAATGCGCTGGGACAACAGGTTGCCCAGGCCTTCGATGTCGTTGCGCCAGTCGCGGTGCAGCTCACACGCCACCGAGAACCAGTTCATCATCTGCGCGCCGGCCTGGGTCATGCGGCTCCATGCGGCCTGCTGCACGGTGGTGTTGAAGGTGCCCGAGGCATCGGTGACCACGAACACATCAAAGCCTTCGGCCAGTGCCGAGAGGGTAGGGAACGCTACGCACACATCGGTGACCACGCCGGCAATGATGATCTGCTTGCGGCCGGTGGCCTTGATCGCCTTGACGAAGTCTTCGTTGTCCCAGGCGTTGATCTGGCCTGGGCGGGCGATGTACGGCGCGTCCGGGAACATTTCCTTCAACTCTGGCACCAGCGGGCCGTTGGGGCCTTGCTCGAAGCTGGTGGTGAGGATGGTCGGCAGTTCGAAGAACTTGGCCAGGTCCGCCAGGGCGAGCACGTTGTTCTTGAACTCGTTGGGCGAGAAGTCCTGCACCAGGGAAATCAGGCCGGTCTGGTGGTCGACCAGCAGAACTACGGCGTCGTCTTTGTTCAAGCGGTTGTAGGTTGGAGTGCTCATGGTTGAATCCTTTTTTGTTTAGGTTGGTTGGGCGTTGCGTTCAACATGGGCACAGATTAATGGGTGGGTGGCGGTGGATAAATCGGCTGAAACGGGTAATACCGTCAACTCAAAAGCGACAATCGTTGAATCTTCACCCGTACGGGGAGGGACGTAGCCAAGAAAAGTCATACAAAAAATCTCACGCGTGAGCTATTGAGCGTGATGAAAATTGCCTGTAGATTTTCTCACGCGTGAGTTTTTCACTACGAGGTCAGCATCATGAAAAGCAGCTCTCCATCGAGCCCGTCCGCCGGGTCCGATTCCGATTCCGCAAGCTTTCAAGGAGAGCGCTTGAAACCGGCCGCGAAAAAGCCATCGAGCTTCTACATGAAACAGATGCGCGCGGGGCTGGCGGCCGCCGGGTATGTGAAACACGAGACTTGGGTGCTTCCCGAAAACCGAAGCCTGCTCAAGCAGATGGAGAAACAGCTCCGCCAGCCGATCCTGGCTGGCTCATTCATGTCGGAGAATTACATGAGCGCAGGTAACAACTGGAATATCGATCGCCTCTTCACCGCTCTCCAGGCCCTGGACGAAGTGGTCGCCAATGACATTACGCTTTCTCTGGTGCAAGGCTCCGAGTCCAGCATCAAGCTGGAGATGAACGACTTCGGTGGCTTGCCGATTTACATCGCGGTGGTGGGCGAGCAGATCATCGTGGATACCGTGCTGGTCGACGTCGAGTCCATCAACGACGTGCCGAAATTCAATGACGCCGTGTTGCGCAGCCGGGAAATGTTCCCGCTGTCCTCGATCGGCATCGAGTCCATGCCTAATGGGCAAGTTGTCTACAACATGTTCGGTGCGTTGAGCTCCGACTCCAGCCTGACCAACATCGTGACCGAGGTGAAAACCCTGGTCGACAACGTGCAGCGCGCCAGCGAAGCCTTCGAACGTTTCTTCAATTAAGTATTCGGGAGTACCCAATGACTCAGTCCATCTGGAGCAAATTGTTCACCGCGCTGCGTGGCGGTGCGAGCGAAGTCGGCGAGTCGATCGTCGACCAGCAGGCCCTGCGTATTCTCGACCAGGAAATCCGCGACGCCGACACCGCGCTTGCCAATGCCAAGCGTGAGTTGGTCAGCATCATGGCCAAGCACAAACTGGCGACTGATCGCGTCGGTGAGTACGACGCCAAGATCAAGGACCTGGAGTCCAAGGCGATGGCGGCTATCCAGGCCAATCGTGAAGACCTGGCCCTGGAAGTGGCCGAAGCCATTTCGACCCTGACCAACGAGCGGGATGTCGAGCAAAAGCAGGCCGCCGAGTTCGGTGGTTACGCGGACAGCATGCGCAAGGACATCACCAAGGCCGAAAGCCGGATCAAAAGCCTGCGCCAGCAAGTGGACATGGCCAAGGCGCGTGAAAGCGTGCAAAAGGCTCAAGTCAGCGCGTCCATCGCCAGTGGCGGTGCCAACGGCAAGCTGGAGACCGCTGTCGGTACGCTGAATCGCTTGCAGGCCAAGCAGCAGCAACGCGCGGCTGAACTGCAAGCCCAGGATGAACTGGCCGAGGCGTCGACGGGCTCCGACCTGGAGCGCAAGCTGCGTGAAGCCGGCATCACGCCGAATGAAGGCAGTGCCAATGCGATCCTCGAACGCCTGAAGAAAAAGTCAGCCGAGTAAGGCCGACAAGGGCGAACACTGCACCTTTGGTGAGGGCGCTTGCTCCCGCTGGACGGCGCAAACAAAAGCTGGGGGCCGCTTCGCGTCAAGCGCCCTCGCCACAGGTCAATTCTTACCCTATCTGCTTTTTAACGACGTCGAGGTCAGGATGGATGCCTTGAAGGGTTTCAAGATAATCGCAGGCCTGGCCTTGTGCATGGTTGCACTGCAACTGCTCAATGTCGCGACCGGGTACAGCCTCATGGCATTCGGCCTGGTCCCGAGAACGGTGCAGGGATTGCTTGGCATTCTCGCGTCACCGTTCCTGCACGGGTCCTTTGCCCACCTCAGTGCGAACCTGATCGCGTTTCTGGTACTGGGCACCCTGGTCATTATCGAAGGGCTCAACCGGTTCGTCAGCGTCAGCGCGATCATAATTGTGCTGGGCGGCTCATTGGTCTGGCTGTTCGGTTTTGCGGGTATACACGTGGGCGCCAGCGGCTGGGTATTCGGGCTGTGGGCTTATCTGTTGTCTCGGGCCTGGTTTCACCGCAGCTGGGCCAACCTGATAACGGCCGGTGTGGTGGCGGTACTTTATGGTGGCCTGATCCTTGGTTTCCTGCCTCGCCAGGGGGTTTCCTTCGAAGGGCATCTGTTTGGTGCGTTCGCCGGATTTATTGCAGCCAAGGTACTTCTCTCGGCGCCGCGCAGCAGGTTTAATGCCGGCTGACTGCGCTTGAGCATCCTGCTTTCAGGAATCAAGTACCCAAGGAACCAGGGGCAAAAATGTCGACTTTCCTGTTGTTGCGCCAACTCTCTTCTTGCTTCGATCAGCCCGCCCAGTGCCATGCGCATTGAAGGCTGCGCCTCTACCTGCCTCAAGGAAATCTCCAATGGGATGGTTTAAACAGTTGATGGGGCTTGAGGCCCCGCGAGCCAATGCCGAGTCGAAACCGGTCTTGCCAAGCACTGGCCCATTGGGCCTGGCCCCAGGCAAAGGCGTGATGTTCGACACGACCCTGAAGTTGCTGCTCGATGAGAAAACCTCGGTGGTGATTCCCGGCTCCCAGGAAATCTGGAGCAACGGCACCGTGGATCTCGGGCAGTCGACCTGGCTGTCGCGCTATTACATGAACGACGAGGATTACTGGTTGCAGGTCCACACCACGGGCGAGATCGCCGGGCAGGTGGAGTCCGTGATCCTGTTTAACTACCTGAGCTACGTCACCCTCAGTAGCGAAGCCGAACTGCGTCGACTGGCCGGGCCGCAGAGTCTGATCGGGTTGCCGACCTACACCCTCGACGGTGTCGAATACGCCCGTGTGTGGGGCAGCGAAAACGGCCAGACAGAATTGGTGGCGATGAGCGAGCAGGTGATAAGCCCCGAGGATTCCTACAGCGTCGAGCACCGCTCGATGCTATATGCCCGTGACACCGGACTGACCGATCGACGCGAGTTCCTTTTGTTTTCTGTCGAAGAAGACGCTGAAGGCACCATCAGCCTGAGCACGTCGCTGGGCATTTCGCTGTACACCACCGACCTGACCGTGCTCTAAAAAAGGAAGCCATCCATGCTAGAAGCTCTTTCCATTTCCCTGAACAAAGCCGCCGTACTCGGGTTTGTCCTCTACATCCTCGGTGCGGCCGTACTGTTCGTGCTGTTCCAGTTCATCTACACCCGCATCACCCCGCACAAGGAGTTCGAGTTGATCCGTGCGGGCAACGTGTCCGCGGCGGTCGCCCTGGGTGGCGCCATCATCGGTTTTGCCATTCCTGCCAGCAACGTGATTGCCTATTCGATCAGCCTTCTCGACTTCGCCGTTTGGGCGATCATCGCGGCTGTCGTCCAACTGCTGGCGTTTTTGTTGACCAGCCTGGTGCTCAAAGGCACGTCCGAGCGCATCAGGAACGGCGAGCTCGCGGCCGGCATCTACGTGGCGGCAGTGGCCATCAGCGTCGGCATGTTGAATGCCGCGTGCATGACGCCTACCCAGAACTGATCGCGCACGGAGCTCCCGATGAAACGAAGCAAGTATGTCCAGCTTTCGCTGGCAGCGTCGGTCGCCATGGCGATCTCCGGCTGTGGGCCGACGGAAAAAACCTACGATTTGCAGAAGAAGTACAACTTCCAGTCGGTTCAGCAATGTGCCGATGAGAAGCTGCCGGTGGACGTCTGCTCGGACGCCTATATGACCGCCATGGCCGAGCACCGCCGCATTGCGCCGGTGTACGACAGTCAGGCCGATTGCGATGCCGACTTTGTCGCTGACTGGTGCCAACAGGACTCCAGCGGAAAATTCATCCCCAGGCTGGGTGGTTTCGAACTGACCGCCGAAGGCCAGGTGACGCAATCCCAGGTCGATGCGGCCAACGCCCAGGCGGCGGGCGCGCAAGCGAGCAGTGGTGGCTCAGGCTTTTCCACCAGCAGCCTGCTGACTGGGCTGCTGATCGGCAACATGCTGAGCAACAATCGCAACAGCTACCGCTCCGAGCCGGTGTACCGCTATCGCGATGATCGCGGCGATTACGCCTCTTCAACGCTCAACCAACGTGTCTCGAAAGGCGCGACCTTCGGCCGCTCGAACCAGGCCAGGTACGGCAGCAGCAATTACACCAACACGCTGCGTTCCTCCAGCAAGTCCAGCTCCGTTGCGTCGGCCACCTCACGTGGTGGCTTCGGCAGCAAGGCCAGCGCACGCAGTGGCTGGGGCGGCGGCAGGTCGAGCAGCTAAGGAGGGCTGGCCATGAAGAAAATCCAATGCGCAGAACGTCACGACTGGAAACAAACCGCCGACAGCCTCGGCTTTCTGTTCCACACCATCGACAACGAGCCCTATTGGGATGAGCGCGCGTACTACCAGTTCACGCTCAAGCAAATTGAGCAGGACCTGGAAGACCCGACCACCGAGATCCATGAGATGTGCATGGACCTCGTGGCCCGTGTGGTCCAGAGCGAAGAGTTGCTCGAGCGCCTGAGCATTCCCGCGCCGTTCTTTGACATGATCCGCACCTCATGGCTCGAAGGCCACCCGCACCTGTATGGGCGCATGGACTTTTCCTACAACGGCAACGGTCCCGCCAAACTGCTCGAACTCAACTACGACACACCGACCAGCCTCTACGAGGCTGCGGCGTTTCAGTGGGGCTGGCTGGAACAATGCATCGAGCGCGGCCTGCTGCCCAAGCATGCCGACCAGTTCAACAGCATCGACACCAAACTGCACCAGGCCTTTGCCCAATTGCAGGTCAACCAGCCCTTCTACTTCGCCTCGATGAAAGACTCGGTCGAAGACAAAGGCACCACCGACTACCTGCGCCTCGTCGCGGAAAAAGTCGGCATCGAATCCCGTCATATCGACATCGAAGACATCGGCCTGACCAGCGAAGGCCGCTTCGTCGACCTTGAGGATCGCTGGATTCCCCACCTGTTCAAGCTGCACGCTTGGGAGTTCATCTTCCATGAGCCGTTTGGTGCCGCGATTGCCCAGAGCGACACGCAGTTCTTCGAGCCGGCATGGAAATCCATCCTCTCCAACAAAGGCGTGCTTCCCCTGTTATGGGAGTTCAACAGCGGCCATCCGAATTTGCTCGCGGCGCACCTGGATACCGATCCGGGTAAAGCCGTGCCGAAGGGCTGGGTGCGCAAGCCGTTCTTCTCACGGGAAGGGGCGAACATTGAACTGCAAACGGTGGATGGGCTGATCGTGAAAGAAGACGGGCCCTATACGGATGCGCCGTTCATCCTTCAGGAGTTCGCGCCGCTGCCGCGGTTTGGGGACAGTTATACGTTGATTGGTTCCTGGGTGATCGGGGACCAGGCGGCGGGGATTGGCGTGCGCGAGGATAATAGTTTGATAACGAAGGATTCGAGTCGGTTTTTGCCGCATTTGATACTGGATTGAAAACGACGGGCTTCTCGGCAATGTCTGGTGAATGTCAGTCGGTTATTGATCAGGGCTGAAGTTGAGAGGGAAACTTTGTGCGCGTGGGCGTTATATTGAAGTAAAACAGCATGGCTTAAAAATAAGCAGAGTGAGTATTAAAGTTTAATTGTGTTCTGTTTTCGGTGAATTTACCTGCATAAGCCGTTCTGATATAGTGCTCCGCTGAGGAGAGAAATATGCTATTGCCACGTTTTCCCGCAACACGCTTTCAAGGTTCAAAAAGAAAGATTCTTCCGGAAATTGCAGCACTGATAGAAGCTGAAAAGTGCGAGTCAATAATTGATCTGTATTCCGGGTCCGGGATCGTGGCATTGTTATTTCGTTATCTGGGCAAAAAAGTTCTGGCAAACGATTACTTGAAATACAATCAAAATACCGCCTCTTTGTTCTTGAATTACTCACAGGAAGAGCTGAGTGCGCTGGATTTGGATGCGGACTTGGATTTCTTGTTGAATCATCGTGCCGATGACTTTGAATCTATTGTGTCTGACGAGTTTCAAGGGGTTTACTTCAAACCTCATGAAAATAGCGAGATAGACAACTTTTGCCAGAACATACAGCGCTATTGCGGATTAAAGCAAAGCCTTTATATCTACGCAGTGGGGCAGGCGCTCATCAAGAAGAGACCTTACAATCTGTTTCATCGCGCGAATCTGGATATGCGCCTCAAGGATGTCGTCAGGTCCTTTGGCAACGCAAAGACCTGGGAGACCTCAATCAAGGAACATGCCGTAAAGTGCATCAAGGAATTGGCAGCCTTGCCTGCTGTTGATGCACGGCAGCCGATAACAACCTGTGTTGACACGGCCTGCCTGGAAGCGCTTCCTCAAGATTATGATGTTGTGTATATGGACCCTCCCTACATGAATGGGAAGTCTGTGTCGGTTAATTACTCCAACTTTTATCATTTTCTGGAAGGCTTATGTGACTATAGCCTTTTCTCGAAAGGCGATACTCGATACCCGCACAAACCCATCGTAAATATAGAAAGTGCCTGGCATAAAAAAGAGTCTGCGCTCAAGCAATTAAAGTACATATGTGAGTATTTTCATTCGTCGACCATCATCATGAGCTATAGAAGCGACGGCACACCGTCTCCCCTTGAGATCCAGGCGGTCATGCAGGGCTGTGGCAGACAGGTGGAGATACACACGGCAGGTGAATACAAATATGCACTGAGCAAAAACGCAGACAATGAAGAGATTTTTATCATCGCACGCCTGTAGTTGACGACGGGGCACTCAACTACAGGCATGTGGACGCACAAAAGTTTACAGAAACCTCTGGAAGTCCGGGTGAGCCAGCAGGTCTTGCTGGGTTTTAATCGCGCCCTTGTAGTGGTCGTAGTTCTGCCAATAAAAGTCGCAGGCTTCTTTTACTTGAGAGAAATGTGAGAACGGCCCTTTGACTGTCGAGAACTCCTGAGGGCTTTTCAGCTTGATGGAGCCAATGTTGGCGGTATTGCCGCTTCCCGCTCTCAACCCTACAACATCAGTCTTTTCTCTGATGAAGATGCTCTGCAAGTCATAAGGGCATTTGATGTCGCCGGCTTTTGGTATGTTGGTTAGATCATACTCTTCAAATGCCAGGTTTCGCGTGTAGATAAAGCCAATCACCCAATGATGGGTGTAGGTCGAATACGGATGTAAAATGTTTTTGGTGTCATTCCTGATAAACGACTTATAACTTCCCAGGGTCAGGCCCATGGGTTTTCCTTGGGCGTGATAGGTCGTCTTGATGTCGATGGCGATGCGTTGCACGACATTGCCATAGTTATCGAACTTGGTGAAGGTGAAATCGGGATACGTGGTCTGATTAGCGTTGGCTACGATAAAACCGTGATTGAGTGCGATGGTTCTGAGAACCGGGCTGGCAAGCCTTTCGAACACAGTACTGATGACTTTTGTATCGGAGTCGATGGGGTAGACCCGGTTTTGCTCGTCAATAAAACCCTGGATTTCCCAGGTCCAGCCTTTTGTGTAGTTACGAAATTCTTTTTCGAAATCATTGAGTGTGATCACTACTACCTCTTAACTCTGCCCAATCAAAAAACACATCAAGCTCCCTGTCAAAGCGCCTTGCTAGTGTCCGAGTTGTTTCAGACGCAGGATATACTGCGGGTTGGATTGGTGTCCATTTGCGCAGCTCGCTTAAAAGCAGCGCGCGCGACTCTCTCCGAGGACGCGTGAGGTGGGGCCCCTGAAAGTCAATTCGGCCATTTATTGCAGGCATTAAAAAGCCGGCTTGTGGCCGGCTTCTCGGGGACTGCTTCAGCTTGTTTTTGACAAGCCTCACCAGCCTTCAAATCGCTCAGCCAACGTCGCGTCTGGCTGAATGGTAGGGGCATCCGCGGGAACTCCTCCGCATCGCCAGACAGGGGAAACAGCTGAACGCCACCCCTGCCAAATGTGCGGCGCATGATACCCACATTCACCTCAATTGCCCACCTCCGGATCCGATTTAGAGCCTTCCCAGCCCAATAACTGCTCATCCAGCGGCACGGGTGGGCGACGGGTGTTGAGTGTGGCCCACCAGAACACCCACCCCACGATCTGGAAGTTCTGTTCAAAGCGTTGCTCGTAGGTGAGGTATTCGTCGGGATGTTCACCGGCGTTGTGGCTGCGCATACGCAGGCTGCCGCCGGGGCGGTTGTAGAGGTATTTGATGCGTAGCATGCCGTCATGTTCGACCGCGTAGATTTCGCCGTCGATGATTTGGGTGCGACCGCTGTCGATGGCGAGTATGGCGCCCTGTTGGATGATGTCGGTCATGCTGTTGTCGACCATGTACGCGCCTACTGCGCGCTCGGGGTTTACTTTGAGGGTTTCGAGGCTGAGCAGGGAGACGCGGATGCACTCGGTGGACGTAAATGTGGGGTGGAGGGGGATTTCCACGTCGGTTTTTTCTGGGTTGCAGGCCGAGCCTGTGAGGTATTTGCCGGTGGTTTCGCGGGTGGGGAGTGCATTCCTTGCGTTCGGACCGTCCAACAGAAAGTTGACCGGTGGGTGTTTAGGGCCCATGCCGGTGTGCAACCACCGACTGGAGACGCACAACAACTCTGCAATCTCGTTGAGTTTGCCCATGGGTACGCCGCGTTTGAACCAGTTGTTCACGTGTTGAGGCGTGACGCCGCGGTTCTTGGCGAAGTCGGAGGCGGAAAGATGAACTTCCCGTAGCAGTGCTTTTAAACGATCACCTGATGTATTCATAAACGCAGAGTTTACTGGCGGGAAAAACAAATCAAATAAACCATGCGTTGAATTGCGCGTGTAGGGTTTTACTTAGTTGTGGCCTGATTTTTCAGTTTTCTTGTATTGTTAAACGTTAGTTTTTGTTTGTTGATCCGAGTGTTTAATTACATGCATAAAAAAGCCCCGAATAGTCGGGGCTTTTTCTATTGCCGGGGTAATACCGGACGGGTATCAGCCTTTGTAGGCGGCAACCGATTTCAGGATCTCGGCGCGGGCGGCGTCTGCATTGCCCCAACCGTCGATCTTCACCCACTTGCCTTTTTCGAGGTCTTTGTAGTTCTCGAAGAAGTGCTTGATCTGTTCCAGCAGCAGTGGCGGCAGATCGGTGTATTCCTTCACATCCACGTACAGCTGGGACAGCTTGTCGTGTGGAACTGCGATAACTTTGGCATCGCCGCCGCCGTCGTCGGTCATGTTCAGGATGCCGACTGGGCGGGCACGGATAACCGAGCCTGGGGTCACCGGGTAAGGGGTTACCACCAGCACGTCGAGGGGGTCACCGTCGTCAGCCAGGGTGTTGGGGATGAAACCGTAGTTGGCCGGGTAGAACATCGGGGTGGCCATGAAACGGTCAACGAACAGGCAGTCGCTGTCTTTGTCGATTTCGTATTTGATCGGCGCGTGGTTGGCCGGAATCTCGATGGCGACGTAGATGTCGTTCGGCAGGTCTTTGCCAGCCGGAATCTTGCTGTAGCTCATTGGGCGTTGCCCCCGTTAATTGGCCAAGATACTTGGCCGGATTGGCCTAAAAGTGGCGGCGATTATAGGCACATTCCGCCGCCGATGCCATGCGCCAGACGTCGTACGGTTATTCGCCCTGCGGCTGATAACGCGGGTCCGTGGCTTGTAGCTGGTTCAAGCGGGCCAGGGTGTCCTGGCGATAAAAGCGGCTGAGTTGGGCGTACACCTGTGGATAACTATTGACCAGTAAATCCGGGGCGCTGAAAAAATATTCGCTGGTAACGGCAAAGAATTCCGCCGGGTTTTCCGCCGCGTAGGGGTCGATCTCGGTTTCGGCGTCCGGGTTGGCGTCCAGCTGGCGATTGAGGTCGTCGTAGGCGCTTTGCATCACGCTGGCCCATTCCTGCACGCGCATGTCGCTGTGCAGCGGCGGCAGGCCATTGGCGTCGCCGTTGAGCATGTCGAGTTTGTGCGCCAGTTCGTGGATGACCAGGTTGTAGCCTTCCCAGTTGCCACTGGCCAGCACGCCTGGCCAGGCCAGGATCACCGGACCCTGTTGCCAGGCTTCGCCGCTGTGCTCACCGTCCCACTCGTGCTCGATGCCACTGCTGTCGCGATGGCGTTGGGGGCTGAGAAAGTCGTCGGGGTACAGCACGATTTCGTGGAAACCCCGATACCAATCGAGGTCGCCCAGGTTCATCAGCGGCAGTTGCGCCTGGGCGGCGAGCAGCAGGCGTTGTTCCTGATGCAGCTCGACGCCGGGGAGGGCGGTGAGGTGTTTTTCGGCGAGAAATACCACGCAGGCTTCGCGCAGCCATTGATCCTGCTCGGCGCTGATGCCGTCGAGAAAGGTCAGATGGTGGCGCACCCGCTGCCAGGTGTCATCGGCAATCGGGTGCTTGGCCAGCAGGCGCCGGCGACGCCAGGCGCTGAGGGACCACATCCGCGGTTACTGCGGCTTGGCTTCGGAGGAGGCGCGACCAAAGCGGCTGCGAAACACGCCAATGATCATCGGCACCAGCGACAGCAGGATGATGAACACCACCAGCAGCGAGAGGTTCTTCTTGATGAACGGCACGTTGCCGAAGAAGTAACCCAGGGTCACCAGGCCACCGACCCAGAGGATAGTGCCCAGCACGCTGAAACCGAAGAAGCGTGCGTAAGGCATTTTGGCGATGCCGGCGACAAATGGTGCAAAGGTCCGCAGGATCGGCAGGAAGCGCGCCAGGGTCACGGTTTTGCCGCCGTGCTTGTCGTAGAAGTCGTGGGTTTTCTGCAGGTAGTCGCGTCGGAAGATCTTCGAGTTCGGGTTGCTGAACAGGCGCTCTCCCGCTGTTCGTCCGATGACGTAGTTGGTGCTGTCCCCGAGGATCGCCGCCAACATCAGCAGGCCGGCCAGCAAGACCGGGTCCATGCCGCCGCCTGCGGCGACCGCACCGGCGATGAACAGCAGCGAATCACCGGGCAGGAAGGGCATGACCACCAGGCCGGTTTCGCAAAAAATCACCAGGAACAAAATAGCGTAGATCCACGGACCGTAATTGGTTACCAGCAGGTCGAGGTAGACGTCGAGATGCAGGATAAGGTCGAGCGGGTTGAAATCCATGGATGGCACCTGTGTGAATGGCTCGGCTCAGCAGGCCAGTGCGGAAGCTGGGGTAAGTAAGGCTACAAGTGTATGCCGCGATTCTTACATCCCTGAAAGGTCCGCATTATACGGATCGAGAGGTGAAAAGCCTGTTGGTTTTGTAGCGGGGGATGTCGCGGTTTTCGAAAATATACACCGATCCAAATGTGGGAGCGGGCTTGCTCGCGAAAGCGTCGTGTCAGTCAGCACATCTGATGCTGAACCACCGCATTCGCGGGCAAGCCCGCTCCCACAGGGGATTTTGGGGGGCAGTGGTCAGTCTTCGCTGATCGGCAGCACGTAGTTCTTGAACTCGGTGTCTTCACGAAACCCGATCGACTCATACGTCTTCTGCGCCACTTGATTGTCACTGCTGGTAGACACCCGCAGCCGCACCGCATGGGTCTCCTTGGCCATTTTCTTCGCGGTGCGCATCAGGTTGTCGGCCACCAGTTGCCGACGAGCGTCTTCGGCCACATAGATGTCGTTGAGGATCCACACGCGCTTGAGCGACAGCGAAGAAAAGCTCGGATACAGCTGGCAAAAACCGAGCAGCTTTTTATCGTCATCATCGGCCAGGGCCAGGTAGATCACCGATTCCTTGCGGCGCAGGCGCTTTTCCAGGAAGGCCCGCGACGAGTCTGGGAAGGGCAATGCACCGTAGAATTCGCGGTATTTGACGAACAATGGGGTCAACAGGTCCAGGTGTTCCAGGGTCGCTTGAGTAATCCGCATGCCAGGCCTCAACTTCCAAATGGGGTATGACCACAGAAGCGGCCGTGACTCGATGCTGCCTAACGGCGCGAAAAAGCGCAATCATGCAGCGTTCAGTCATCCGGTGAACTGAGCAGGAAATTACCTTTCATCAGGTCCGGATCATCCGATTCGATGGTCTGAACCTGCGCCTCATCCTTGAGGTTGACCCCCGACAGTTGCCGGCAACACGCCTCTCGCATCAAGTAAAGCAGGCGATGGGCTGCCATGCCGTAGCTCAAGCCCTCCAGGCGTACGTTGGAGATGCAATTGCGATACGCATCGGTGAGGCCGACCTTGGGGTTGTAGGTGAAATACAACCCCAGGCTGTCCGGCGAGCTGAGCCCTGGCCGTTCGCCGATCAGGATCACCACCATCTTGGCGCCGAGCAATTGGCCAATCTCATCGGCCACGGCCACACGGCCTTGTTCGACCAGGATGACGGGTGACAAGGACCAGCCTTCGGCGTGGGTCTGTTCTTCCATGCGTGTCAGAAACGGCAACGTATGTTTATGCACCGCCAGTGCGGACAAGCCATCTGCCACCACCACTGCCAGGTCCACGCCACCGGGATTGGCCGCCGCATGTGCGCGCAGCGCCTGGGCCGACTCATCGCTCAAGCGCCGCCCCAGGTCCGGGCGTTGCAGGTAGCTGTGCCGGTCAGTTGCGGCGCTGTGCAGCAACAGGCTCTCACGGCCGCGTTCGGCCAGTTGGCCGCTGAGGCCGGCATGGTCGAAGGGCAGGTGCACGGCGTCCCGCGCCTGGGCGTGGGCGAACTGGAAGTCCAGTTGCGCCTGGGTGGGAATGCTGGTGCCGGTACGGCCCAGGGCAATGCGCGCCGGGGTCAGGCGGCGCAGTTCCAGCCACGGGTTCTCAGGTAGGTCGAGTTGCACGGGCGGCTCCTTCATCCCAATTGCGCCAAGGCTTGGCGAAACGCCGGTGGCAGGCTGTTACCGAAGCGCACCTTGCCATCGGCTTGCGTGAAGATACCCATCTTCGCCAGCCACTGTTCAAACTCCGGTGCCGGCTTCAAGCCCAGGGTCTGGCGGGCGTACAGGGCGTCGTGGAACGAGGTGGTCTGGTAGTTGAGCATGATGTCGTCAGAGCCGGGGATGCCCATGATGAAGTTGATCCCCGCCACGCCGAGCAGGGTCAGCAGGGTGTCCATGTCGTCCTGGTCGGCTTCGGCGTGGTTGGTGTAGCAGATGTCGCAACCCATCGGCACGCCCAGTAGCTTGCCGCAGAAGTGGTCTTCGAGGCCGGCGCGGATGATCTGCTTGCCGTTGTACAGGTACTCCGGGCCGATAAAACCGACCACGGTGTTGACCAGGAACGGCTTGAAATGCCGCGCCACCGCATAGGCCCGGGTTTCACAGGTTTGCTGGTCGACCCCAAAGTGCGCGTTGGCCGACAAGGCGCTGCCCTGGCCGGTTTCGAAATACATCAGGTTCTGGCCCAGGGTACCGCGATTGAGGCTCAGGCCCGCGTCGTAACCTTCCTGCAACACGTTCAGGTTGATGCCGAAACTGGCGTTGGCCGCTTCGGTGCCGGCAATCGACTGGAACACCAGGTCCAACGGCACGCCACGGTTGATCGCTTCGATGGAGGTGGTGACGTGGGTCAGCACGCAGGCCTGGGTCGGGATCTCGTAGCGCTGGATGATTGCGTCGAGCATTTCGAGCATGGCGCAGATCGAGGCGATGCTGTCGGTGGCCGGGTTGATGCCGATCATGGCGTCGCCGTTACCGTACAGCAGGCCGTCGAGAATGCTCGCGGCGATACCGGCCGGCTCATCGGTTGGGTGGTTGGGCTGCAGGCGTGTGGATAAGCGCCCGCGCAGGCCCATGGTGCCGCGGAACTGGGTGACGACGCGGATCTTCTGCGCCACCAGCACCAGATCCTGCACGCGCATGATCTTGGACACGGCGGCAGCCATTTCCGGCGTCAGCCCAGGCGCCAGCGCGCGTAGGCTATGTTCGTCGGCCGCGTCGCTCAGCAGCCAGTCGCGCAAGCCGCCGACGGTCAGGTGGCTGACCACGGCAAACGCCTGCTTATCATGGGTGTCGATGATCAGCCGGGTGACTTCATCGCTTTCATAGGGGATCAGCGCTTCTTCGAGGAAGTGTTTCAGCGGGATATTCGCCAGCGCCATCTGCGCGGCCACCCGTTCACCGTCGTTTTGCGCGGCCACGCCAGCGAGAAAGTCCCCGGAGCGTGCAGGACTGGCCTTGGCCATTACGTCCTTGAGGCTGTCGAAGCGGTAGGTTTGTGTACCCACCGCGTGGGAAAAGCTTGCCATACAGTGTCTCCTTGACGACGCGGGCACGGCGCTCGCGTCGAGGTTTACGGCAGTCAGTGCAAGGCGGCCTCTGCGGCCTGGATCGCCGCGAATTCCTCTTCGGGCGTGCCTGCTACCAAGTGATGCCGGCTGTAGAAAGCAAAGTAAGCAATTAATACTCCATAGATGATCGCAGCGCCAATCACCACCCGTGGATCGACCAGGAAGCCCGCCACTACGGCCACGCAAGCCAGTACCAAGGCGACGCCGGAGGTGAAGATGCCCCCAGGTGTGCGGTACGGGCGGTCCATTTTGGGGCGACGAATGCGCAGGGTGATGTGCGCGGCCATCATCAGCACGTAGGAAATCGTCGCGCCGAACACCGCCACCAGGATCAGCAAATCACCCTGGCCGGTCAAAGACAGGCCAAAACCGATGATGCCGGGGATGACCAATGCCAGCACCGGTGCTTTGCTTTTATTGGTCTGGGACAGTTTGCGTGGCAGGTAGCCCGCACGGGAAAGCGCGAAGATCTGCCGCGAATAGGCGTAGATGATCGAGAAAAAACTCGCAATCAAGCCGGCCAGGCCGACGAGGTTGACGAAGCTGCCCATCCACGTCGAACCACCGTAGGACAGCGCCAGCGCTTCAACCAATGGGTTGCCCGATTTGATCAGTGCATAGGTTCCCGCACCGCCCGGCGCAATCACCAGGATCAGCAGGGCAAAACTGGTCAGCACCACAATGGCGCCAATCAGGCCGCGAGGGAGGTCGCGTTTCGGGTTCTTGGTTTCTTCGGCAGCCAGCGGTACGCCTTCGACGGCGAGGAAAAACCAGATCGCATAAGGAATCGCCGCCCACACGCCGACGTAGCCGAACGGCAGGAACGTGCTGGCGCCCTTGGCTTCGGTCACGGGAATGTCGAGCAGGTTGGCGACGTTGAAGTGCGGCACCATCGACACCAGGAACACACCCAGGGCAATCGCGGCGATAGCGGTGATCACAAACATCAACTTCAGGGCTTCACCGACACCAAAGATGTGGATGCCGATAAAGATGATGTAGAACGCCAGGTAGATCATCCAGCCGCCAACCCCGAAGAGCGACTCGCAATAGGCGCCGATGAACACCGCGATGGCTGCCGGTGCAATGGCATATTCGATCAGGATCGCGGTGCCCGTGAGGAACCCGCCCCAGGGGCCAAACGCACTGCGGGCAAACCCGTAGCCGCCGCCGGCGGTTGGGATCATCGAGGACAGTTCGGCCAGGGAAAAACACATGCACAGGTACATGGTGGCCATCAGCAAAGTGGCGAGGAACATGCCACCCCAGCCACCTTGGGCCAGGCCGAAGTTCCAGCCGGCGTAGTCGCCGGAAATAACATAGGCAACGCCAAGGCCAACCAACAGCACCCAGCCGGCGGCGCCTTTTTTGAGTTCGCGTTGTTGGAAGTATTGGGAGTCGACTTTTTCGAAGTCGACAGAAGATCCACTCGGTTCGCTAGGCATGAGGAAGTACCTTTCATTGTTATTGTTCTAATTCGGCATCTGTGTGCCGGATGAAGTTCGCAAGTACTTATGAAACTTCAAGTGTGGGAGCGGGCTTGCTCGCGAAAACGGTAGGTCAGTTGATAAGTCTGTAACTGATACACTGCTTTCGCGAGCAAGCCTGCTCCCACATTTTCAATTGCATTTCAAATGTGGGAGGGCAGTGGTTAGTTAGAAGAAGCCCAACGGATTAATGTCATAACTAACCAGCAAGTTCTTGGTTTGCTGGTAGTGATCCAACATCATCTTGTGCGTCTCACGTCCCACGCCGGACTTCTTGTAACCGCCGAACGCGGCATGCGCCGGGTACAGGTGATAGCAGTTGGTCCACACGCGGCCCGCCTTGATTGCCCGGCCTACGCGATAGGCGCGGTTGATGTCGCGTGTCCACACGCCAGCACCCAGGCCGAACTCGGTGTCGTTGGCAATGGCCAAGGCCTCGGCTTCGTCCTTGAAGGTGGTGATGCTTACCACCGGGCCGAAGATTTCTTCCTGGAACACGCGCATTGCGTTGGTGCCCTTGAGCAGGGTCGGTTGGATGTAATAGCCGCCAGCCATGTCGCCGGTGAGCTTCTCGACCTTGCCGCCGGTGAGCAGCTGCGCGCCTTCACCCTTGGCGATTTCCAGGTAGGACAGGATCTTGTCGAACTGCTGCTCGGATGCCTGGGCGCCAACCATGGTGTCGGTGTCCAGCGGGTCGCCACGTTTGATCGATTCGATCTTTTTCATCACCACTTTCATGAAGTCGTCGTAGATCGACTCCTGCACCAGGGCGCGAGATGGGCAGGTGCACACTTCGCCTTGGTTGAAGAACGCCAGCACCAGGCCTTCGGCGGCCTTTTCGATAAAGGACGGCTCGGCCTTCATGATGTCTTCGAAGAAGATGTTCGGCGACTTGCCACCCAACTCAACGGTCGACGGAATGATGTTGTTAGCCGCCGCATGCATGATGTGCGAGCCCACCGGCGTCGAGCCGGTGAACGCAATCTTGGCGATGCGCTTGCTGGTGGCCAGGGCTTCACCGGCTTCTTTACCGAAACCGTGCACCATGTTGAGTACGCCCGGTGGCAGCAGGTCGCCGATCACTTCGAGCAGCACGTTGATGCCCAGTGGGGTTTGCTCGGCCGGCTTGAGTACCACGCAGTTGCCGGCGGCCAGGGCCGGGGCGAGTTTCCAGGCGGCCATCAGGATCGGGAAGTTCCACGGGATGATCTGGCCGACCACGCCCAGCGGTTCGTGGAAGTGATAGGCGGCGGTGTGTTCGTTGATCTCGGCGCTGCTGCCTTCCTGGGCGCGGATGCAGCCGGCGTAGTAGCGGAAGTGGTCGGCGGCCAGCGGGATGTCGGCGTTGAGGGTTTCACGCACCGCCTTGCCGTTGTCCCAGGTTTCGGTGATGGCCAGCAGTTCGAGGTTCTGCTCGATACGGTCGGCGATTTTCAGCAGCACCAGCGAGCGGTCCTGCACTGAGGTTTTGCCCCAGGCGTCCGCAGCAGCGTGGGCGGCGTCAAGCGCCTTGTCGATGTCCTTGGCAGTGGAGCGCGGGAACTCGGCGATAGGCTTGCCGTTGACTGGCGAGGTGTTGGTGAAATAGTTGCCTTCGACCGGCGGCACAAACTCGCCGTTGATGTAGTTGCCGTACTTGGCCTTGAACGAAACGATTGCGCCTTCAGTACCGGGGTGTGCGTAACGCATGGTGGGTATCTCCTGGCTTTTATGTTTATTTGGAGTGCAGCGCTGCTGCGCTTGATAAGCGTAGAGCAAAGGTTGGGCCACCGCTGCGCAGGCCAGCTAAATCAAGGGCTTGGACTTTGTTGCAAGGCGCTACTGTGGCAGCGTTGACACAGGTGATGTGACAGGTTGTGCCATAAACGGTACAGCCCGTGACCAGTGAGTCTGCCCGGGATTGCATTGGTCGGATGGCTGGGGGATGCTGGGCGCTCTCACGCAGGGAGAATAATAAGAAATGCACAACGATCATTTCAGTCGCCATGCCCAGCAAGTCTTGACCGTGACACGCGGACAAGCACGTTCCCAAGGCCCCGCCAGTGATCCGTCGATCGCCCGGTCCTGGCTGCGTTGCCTGGAGGACTATCATCTCGACCCTGCGCAGACCCTCGCGCCCACCGTGCTTGAGCACGGCCGCTTGCTGGAAAGCCGCGAGCGCCTGCAACAGGTGCTGCACATTGCCGGCAGTGAGATGAACAGCCTGCACCAACAGCTCTCGGGCGCCGGTCATGCGGTGCTGCTGACCGATGCGCGCGGGGTGATCCTCAACTGTGTCACCGCGCCGTCCGAGCGCAAGATCTTCGAGCGTGCCGGGTTGTGGCTCGGTGCCGATTGGAGCGAAGCCTGCGAAGGTACCAACGGTATCGGCACTTGCCTGGTAGAGCGCCAGTCCCTGACCATTCATCGCGATGAGCATTTTCGCGGCCGCCATACCGGGCTGACGTGTTCGGCGAGCCCGGTGTTCGACCCTCATGGCGAATTGCTGGCGGTGCTGGATGTGTCTTCAGCCCGTGAGGCCGTATCGCGCCAGAGCCAGTTCCATACGATGGCGCTGGTCAACCTCTCGGCGAAGATGATCGAAAGTTGCTATTTCCTGCGCCACTTTGAACATCACTGGCTGCTGCGTTTTCATCTGCAAGCCGAGTCGGTGGGCCTGTTCAGCGAAGGACAGCTGGCGTTCGACGGCGATGGGCGGATTTGTGCGGTCAACCAGAGCGCCCTCAACCTGCTGGGGCAAATGCGCGGCAGTTTGCTGGGGCAGTCGGTAGACGCATGCTTCGACTGTTCCCTGGATCAACTGCTCGGACGCGCCAGTGCCAATGCCACTGCCAGTTGGCCTCTGCGCACACGTGACGGCCGGCACCTGTTCGCCGCGTTGCGCGGTCAGTCGCGCACGGTGCCGGTGTCGATGCCAGTGGCCAAGCCCGCGCCGGCGCGCTTGCCCGGTATCTGCCTGGGCGATCCGGCGCTGCAAAACGAGTTTCGCAAGGCGCTGCGGGTGTTCGAGCGCGATGTGCCCTTGTTGATCAACGGCGAGACCGGCTCTGGTAAAGAAGCCTTCGCCAAGGCCGTGCACCAGGCCAGCCAGCGCGCAGACAAGGCGTTTGTTGCACTCAACTGTGCGGCCATCCCGGAAAACCTGATCGAAAGCGAACTGTTCGGCTATCGTGGCGGCAGCTTCACCGGCGCGCTTAAAGAAGGCATGCGCGGCAAGTTGCAGCAAGCGGACGGCGGTACCCTGTTCCTCGATGAAATCGGTGACATGCCGCTGGCGTTGCAGACCCGCTTGTTGAGGGTGTTGGAGGACCGCCAGGTGGTACCCATCGGCGGTGCGCCCCAGGCGGTGAATGTCAGAATCGTCAGCGCGACCCACCGCAATCTGCTGGCGCGCGTGCAGGACGGCAGCTTTCGCGAGGATTTGTACTACCGCCTCAACGGTCTGGAAGTGGCCTTGCCGGCATTGCGCGAGCGCAGTGACAAGCAGCAGTTGTTCGACTTCCTGTTGACCGAGGAGGCGCAAGGACAGTCGATCAGCCTGGAGCCGGCGGCGCGTCAAACGTTGCTGGGCTATGCCTGGCCTGGGAATGTGCGGCAATTGCGCACCGTGTTGCGCACCCTGGTGGCGCTGTGTGATCACGGACGCATCGGGCTGGCCGACCTGCCGGCGCTATTGCACCAGGCCCCGCTGAACCGGGCCAGCGAGTTGCCGCTCGACGATGCCGAGCGCCAGACTTTGTTGGCGGCGCTGGAGCGTCAGCATTGGCGCATGACGCAAACGGCGGAGCATCTGGGTGTCAGTCGCAATACCTTGTACCGCAAGTTGCGAAAACACGGGATTACCCGTTTTGCTTCGGTTTAATTGAAAGTTGTAGGAGGGTGTTCTTTTCAACGGTCAGCTGAATTGATTTTTTATTGTTAAGTGGGAAGTTCCACGCACATTGAGTTGGCCTGTTCCTATAGGAACTGGTCAATGCCATTTATTCACTCAATTAGGGCAACTGCTCAAGGTGTTTTCATTTAATAAAAATCACTCGGGTGAACACGATGATAATTACAACTCCAACGCTTGCGTATATTCCCCAGCTGTCGGCAACTATCGATAAACCTGCGGCGCCGACGGTGGTGCGCAACAGCGATACCACCGCACAGCCTTTGGCGCGCAGCAAGCGCGGTATAAAAGACAAAGGCATTTTTTCGTTGTTCGGCAGTAAGTCGTCGGCGGCGCCACCCGTGGTCGTGCCGCCAAAACCACAGGTCCCTCCCAAGCCTACCGTGTCACCACCCCCTAAGCCGAAGCCGTCGAACAAGCCGTCCGGTTCAGGGCTGCCGACCCCGATCAACCGCTTCCAGAACGTGGCGAGCGCGGTGATTCATGCCAATAAGGTCAAACAAAATGACGCGTTGCTGTTGGCCAGCCTGTCCAAGCAAACGCCGAAAATCAGCGTTGCCGAGGCGGCCAAGCGGCTTATCGATGCGGACAGCCTGGTCAAGGCCGGCGTGATTTCCTCGGCGCCCAAAGCCAGCCAGGTTGCGCGGGATGCCTTTATCAGTGCCGGCATTACCGGCATCGTCAGTGCGCCGGTCAACGTGGGAGCCTATGCTGGCTCCGTGGCCGCCGGGGAGTCGATCAAGGCGACGTACGCTCCGGGCGTGCTGCCGCCGCCGTTTTTGCCGAGCGCCGCGACCGCGCCCAAGGCAGTGCAGTCGCCTGCCCCAGCGGAAACGACCCTCGGCGCGCAACTGGAGGACGCCGAGACCAAACTGTTAGGAATGGCTTCCACGGTGATGTTCATTCTTGGTGATACCAAGAGTGTGTTCACTAAAAATGAAAGTTGGCCAAAAGATGAGCCTGGGCGTCTGGGTAACCTGGAGAAACTGCTCGATGTATCAGAGCAGCAGCTTAAAAAGGCCACTCGTCAGAACGGCATTATTTTCAAACCCTATAAACCTGGCATGACACCTCCAGTCGATGCCAAGGGGCGTCTCGAGCTGATTGAAAAGCGCTTTGAGCGGATGGCCGAGTCGTATGAAAAGTTGCGCGTGTTCGCGGCCATCAAACAAAGTGAAAATGAAGAACAGGCGCTAGCCAAGGTCTGAAGTGTTCGCCGCCGGTGGGAGCGCCTGCTGCGCTCCTACCCGTATAAAGAGTGCGATTTCCCCCCTCCTGCGCTAACCTGCCTCGATGTTTTACGAGGTCGACTATGCACATTCATATTCTCGGTATTTGCGGCACGTTCATGGGCTCGATGGCGGTTCTGGCCAAGGAACTGGGCCATCACGTCACAGGCTCCGATGCCAACGTTTACCCGCCCATGAGCACGCAACTGCAGGCCCAGGGCATTGAGTTGACCCAAGGTTACGACCCGGTGCAATTCGACCCGGTCCCGGACCTGGTGGTGATCGGCAATGCCATGTCCCGTGGCAACCCGGCGGTCGAATACGTGCTCAACAAAGGCTTGCCGTATGTGTCGGGCCCGCAATGGCTGGCCGATCATGTGTTGCAAGGTCGCTGGGTGCTGGCAGTCGCCGGTACTCACGGCAAGACCACTACCAGCAGCATGCTGGCCTGGGTGCTGGAACATGCCGGCATGAGCCCGGGGTTCCTGATCGGCGGCGTGCCCCAGAACTTCTCGGTGTCGGCGCGCCTGGGCGATACGCCGTTCTTCGTGATTGAAGCGGATGAATATGACAGCGCCTTCTTCGACAAACGCTCCAAATTCGTCCACTACCGCCCGCGCACGGCGATCCTGAATAATCTTGAGTTCGATCACGCGGACATCTTCCCGGATCTGCCAGCCATTGAGCGGCAATTCCACCATTTGGTGCGCACCATCCCGAGCGAAGGCCTGGTGATTCACCCCACCACCGAGCCCGCCTTGCAGCGCGTGATCGAAATGGGCTGCTGGACCCCGGTGCAAACCACCGGCGCGGGCGGGCAGTGGCAGGTCAAGTTGCTCAGCGAAGACGGTTCCAGATTTGAAGTGCTGTTCGAAGGCCAGGCCCAGGGCGTTGTCGAGTGGGACATGACCGGCCAGCACAACGTTGCCAACGCCCTGGTCACGCTGGCAGCCGCACGGCACGTGGGCGTGGTGCCGTCGATGGGCATTGCGGCGTTGAGCGCATTCAAGAGCGTGAAGCGGCGCATGGAAAAAGTCGCCGACGTGAATGGGATTACCATCTACGACGACTTTGCCCACCACCCGACGGCGATTGCCACCACCCTGGACGGCCTGCGCAAACGCGTGGGCGATGCGCCGATCATCGCGATTGTCGAGCCGCGCTCCAATTCCATGAAGCTTGGTGCGCACCGCGATGGCCTGCCGGAAAGCGTCAACGATGCCGACGAGGCCGTCTGGTACGCGCCGGCCAACCTCGGTTGGGACCTGCCGGCGATCGCTGCGTTGTGCACCGTGCCGTCGACGGTCTGCGATTCCATCGAAGGCATCATTGAACACGTCAAACAGCAAGCCAAGCCCGGTACCCACGTGGTGGTGATGAGCAACGGCGGCTTCGGCGGCCTGCACGGCAAACTGGCCGAGGCCCTGAAATGAGTGGCCCGGAACGCGTCACCCTGGCGATGACCGGTGCTTCCGGCGCGCCTTACGGCTTGCGCTTGCTTGATTGCCTGGTGCGCGAGGACCGTGAGGTGCACTTCCTGATCTCCAAGGCTGCGCAGTTGGTGATGGCGACCGAGACCGACGTCGCGCTGCCGCCGAAGGTGCAGATGATGCAGGCGTTCCTCACCGAGTACACCGGTGCGGCGGCGGGGCAGATCAAGGTCTACGGCAAGGAAGACTGGATGTCGCCGGTGGCCTCGGGCTCCGGCGCGCCGGCGGCGATGGTGGTGGTGCCGTGTTCCACCGGCACCTTGTCGGCGATTGCCACGGGCGCGTGCAACAACCTGATCGAGCGCGCGGCGGACGTGACCTTGAAGGAACGTCGCCAGTTGATCCTGGTGCCGCGCGAGGCGCCATATTCGAGCATTCACCTGGAGCACATGCTCAAGTTGTCGAACATGGGCGTGACCATCTTGCCCGCGTCGCCGGGTTTCTATCACCAGCCACAGACCATCGATGACCTGGTGGATTTCGTGGTGGCGCGCATCCTCAATCTGCTGAACATTCCCCAGGACATGCTGCCGCGATGGGGTGAGCATCATCTGAGCAGCGATGAATAAGGCGCTGATGTTGGTTGTCGCGTTGCACCTGACGGGGTGCGCCACGGCGCGCACGTTGGATGCGGCGCAACCCGGCGCGCCGGTGGTGTATGCCGGCACGCGCCTGGATCTGTATGCCATGAACGGCGGCTGTTGCGCCAAGGATCGGTTTGGCGCGCAAGCGCCGAGTTATCCCGGCGTGGATCTGCCGGCCAGTGCGTTGCTCGACACGCTGTTGTTGCCGCTGTCGGTGTTGACGGTGCTGGGGGTTGGCTTCAACGCCACGGGCGGTCTTTAAGAGAAGTGGGTGCCTGTGCTGGCCTCTTCGCGGGCAAGCCCGCTCCCACATTTGAACGGTGTGAACCTGATCCGCTGTGGGAGCGGGCTTGCCCGCGAAGAGGCCCGCCCAGCCACCGCGAAATCACTTGCCGAGTTTGCGCAACTCATCCGACTCCACCACCCGCACACCATCCTGCTCTTCCAGCGCCAGGCGCCACATCGCCCGGGCCAGTTCGCATACTTCAATACCACGGTATTTGCCCGGAATCAGCCGCGACAACGGCCCCGCCAGTTGTTCGGCCAGGCGCGGTTCCAGGCGTTCACCCAGCAACAGCGAGGGCCGCACGATGGTCAACTGCGGCCAGCCTTGGGCTTTCAGCGCCTGCTCCATCTCGCCTTTGACACGGTTGTAGAAGATCGAGGATTTCGCGTCGGCGCCAATCGCGCTGATCACGATCAGGTGGCGCGCGCCCAGTTCCCGTGCACGCTTGGCGAAAGCCACCACCAGGTCCAGGTCAACTGCGCGGAACGCTTCTTCGGAGCCCGCGCTCTTGATGGTGGTGCCCAGGCAGCAGAAGGCAATGTCCACGCGCCCGCTCAATTGCGGCAAAACCACCGCCGGGTCGCCCACCGGGTTTTCCAGGTGCGGGTGTTCGGCCAGTGGCTTGCGGCTGGGCGCCAGCACGCGGGTCACGGTGGGTTCATTGAGCAGGCGATCCAACAGGTGTTCGCCGGTCAGGCCGGTAGCTCCGGCCAGCAGGATATGTTGAGGCGTCAGGTACATGGTGTTTCCCCCTGTTACACGTTACAGCTTAGTTGCCTTTGGCTTCCTTGCTATTCATTGAGACGCTTTCCAGCGCCTTTCGTGCCTGCTGTTTGCGTAATAACTGCCAGTGGGCGATCACGCCTTTCGGCGCCCAGATCTGCGGTTCCGAAGCTTCGAAGTTGTCTGCCTGTTCGCGTTCGCTGACATGCAGTTGCGCCAGTTTGAAGGCTTGCTGCAGGTCGTCGGTCTGGTTGAAGGCCTGGGCGAAGAGGGCGTCGCCGAAATAGGTGAAGTCGGCTTCTTCGGAGCAACCGAAGGACACCCGGTCGGCGCGCGAGGCGGTCATGATCAGGGTACGCTCATCCTTCAGCGTCGGGATAAACCCGCCGGAATAACACGCGGAAATCACGATGACCTTGTCGCGGTTTTTCAGCGGTGCGAGCACGGCGGCCAGTTCGTCGGCCGGCAAGTCAGCCAGCTCCATGCGCGGCTGGTCCAGCACCAGTTCGTGTTCATGGGTACCGTGGCTGGTCATGTAGATAAACACCAGGTCTTCCGGCCCGGTGCGTTCGGCCAGGGTCTGCACGGCGCGGCGCAGGCTTTCACGGGTGGCCAGGGGGCGGTCGGCGATATGGTCACGGTGGTTGACCAGGCGGATCTGCCCGCGCGCGCCGAAGCGGGTGGCGAGCATGTTGCTGACGTAATCGGCCTCACGCAGGAACACGCTTTGTTTACCATCGCCGGCCAGCACCAGGGTGTACAGCTCGACGGCGGGGGTGGAGGCGGGCACGGCGGCGAGGGCGGCATCGAGCAATTGGCCTTGGGCCAGTACGCCGATTTCCAGTGGGTCGGGGAGCAGTTTGCCGTCGGCGTCGCGCACGCGCATGCCGTTGACCCAGGTGCCGGCTTGCACGGTGCCGTCGGTCAGCACGAGAGTGCCGCGGCCCTGGTAGTTGTCGCTGTCGAAGCCGCCGATATAGAAACTGCCGTCGGTGAGGTTCAGGCGGCCCTCGCCGGTAAAGCGCCAATCGCTGAACTGGCCGACATAGTGGCTGCCGTCCACGCCGATCAACTCGCCTTTGCCACTCAGCGCGCCTTCCTTGAACTGGCCGATCCACACGTCGCCGTCGGCGTTTTCATAACGGCCCTTGCCGTTGAGCTGGTTTTGTTTGAACTGGCCCACATAGATGTCGCCGTCGGCGCTATTGAAAGTGCCATTGCCTTCGAGCTGACCATCGACGAAGTGGCCGCTGAACTGGTTGCCGCTGTCGTCGTTGCGCTGGCCTTCGCCATTGGGCTTACCGTGGGCGAACTGGCCCTGGTATTGGCTGCCATCGGCCAACTCCAGGCGCCCGAGGCCGGAGTACTGGTCATCCTTGAATTCGCCGCGATAGGTCATCTGCCCCTCTTTGAGGGTGCCTTCGCCGTTGCGTCGGCCACGCTTGAAACCACCGACATAGCTGCTGCCCGGCGTGGTCAGGCTGCCCTGGCCGTCGAACAGGCCTTGCTGGAACTCGCCTTTGTAGACTTCGCCGTTGCTGCCGTGCCATTCACCCAGGCCGTGCCACTGGCCGTTGTCGAACTGGCCGGCGTACCAGCTGCCATTGGGGTAGTCGACGCGGCCCTGGCCTTGCAGCAAACCATTGACCACATCACCCCGGTAGCGGCCGCCATCGGGCAGGCGCGCATCGGGCGGCAACAGCGATTCGCCGTCTCCGCAAGCGGTGAGCAACAGGGCAAGGGCAAGGGGAGCAAGTGGGCGCATAGCGGGATCCGGATAATTGAGCGCCGAGTATGCCGCAGCCGCGAGGTTCATACATAAATTTACATACCCTGTGATGAGTTTCAGTGCCTCATCACAGGGCCGGGCTTATACGAAGCAGAGTGACAGCGACTCGGCGATGTAAGCGGGTTTTTCCTGGCCTTCGATTTCCAGGGTCGCCGTGGCCTTGAACAGCCATTGGCCGGGTTTTTTCTCGGTGACGTCCGTCAGCGTCACGTTCAGGCGCACCTTGGAATTGACCTTGACCGGCTGGATAAAGCGCACGCTGTCCAGGCCATAATTGACGGCCATTTTCAGGCCTTCGGGCATGATCAGGATGTCTTCCATCAACTTGGGCATCAGCGACAGCGACAGGAAACCGTGGGCAATCGTGCTGCCAAACGGGGTTTGCGCGGCCTTGACCGGGTCGACATGGATGAACTGATGATCGCCGGTGGCCTCTGCGAACAGGTTGATCCGCGCCTGGTCGATGGTGAGCCATTCGGAACGTCCCAGTTCCTTGCCGACATAATCTTTGAGCTGCGCTACAGGTACATAGGGCATTGCGTCTCTCCTTGGTTCATCGGTTTTTATAGGTAGGCGAAATCCATCTTAGATCATCATGGGCAACAGGCTCGGTCAACCCACCATGCTTTTGGCGAATGCCGGAGCATAGGGCGGGCGTGCTTATAATGCGGGCGGGTTTTGACGGGGGAGAGAACGGATGCTGTTACGTGGGCTGACATGGCTGGTGCTGTTCCAATTGATCGGCACGGCGATCAACCATTTGCTGCTGCCGATATTGCCGGGGCCGATTATCGGCTTGCTGCTGCTGCTCGGCTTCCTGATCTGCACTGGCGAAGTCGGCGAGCCCCTGAGCCTGGCGGCCGGCAGCCTGCTGCGTTATCTGCCGCTGCTGCTGGTGCCGCCGGCGGTGGGGGTGATGGTCTATGCCAAGGACATCGCGGCGGACTTCTGGGCCATCGTCGGCGCGCTGGTGCTGTCGCTGGTGATCGCCATGGGGTTTGTCGGTGTGCTGATGCAGCGCATGGTCAAGCGCAAGGAGAAGGATCAATGATCTTCGACTGGCACGGCGCGTGGGCCGCAGTGATTCACCACCCCTTGTTCGGCATTGGTATTACCCTCGGCGCCTATCAGTTGGTGCTGGCCGGTTTCGAGAAAACCCGTTGGATCTTCCTGCAGCCGGTGCTGGTGTCCATGCTGCTGGTGATCGGCATCTTGCTCACCTGTGGCCTGAGTTACGCCGAGTACCGCAAGAGCACCGAGATCATGGGCACCTTGCTCGGCCCCGCGACCGTGGCGCTGGCGGTGCCGCTTTATCTGAACCTGCGGCGCATTCGTCAATTGTTCTGGCCGATTTTTACTACGCTGGTGATAGGCGGGGTGTTGGCCACCGGCCTGTGTGTGCTGCTGGGCTGGTGGTTTGGCGCCGAGCACATGATGCTGATGACCATGGCGCCCAAGTCGGTGACGTCGCCGATTGCCATGCTGGTGGCCGAGCAGATCGGCGGCGTGGCGGCCTTGGCCGCGGTGTTTGTGCTGATCACCGGCGTGGTCGGCGCAATGGTCGGCCCGGCGCTGTTGTCGCGCCTGGGGGTGCACAGTCCCGAGGCGCGCGGCATGGCACTGGGCATGACTGCCCACGCCGTCGGCACCTCGGTGGCATTGCAGGAAAGTGAAGAGTGCGGTGCCTTTGCGGCGCTGGCCATGAGTCTGATGGGCGTGGCTACGGCGGTGTTCCTGCCGCTGGCTGTGTCGGTGATCGTTTAAACCGGGTTTAAGGAAACCTTTATGAGTCTGGCGCTGTTTCCGCTCAATACCGTGTTGTTCCCTGGCTGCACCCTCGACTTGCAACTGTTCGAGGCGCGCTATCTGGACATGATCAGCCGCTGCATGAAAAAGGGCGAAAGCTTCGGCGTGGTGTGCATCCTCGACGGCAAGGAAGTGGGCCTGGCCCCGGATGGCTACGCGTTGATTGGCTGCGAAGCGTTGATCCGCGACTTCAAGCAACAGGACAACGGCCTGCTGGGGATTCGTGTCGAAGGCGGGCGGCGTTTCCGCGTGCTTGATGCCGGGGTGCAGAAGGACCAGTTGCTGCTGGCCGAGGTGCAATGGCTGGACGAGGCGCCGGACCAGCCGCTGGAAGAGGAGGATGCCGACCTGCTGGCGTTGCTCCAGGCGCTGGCCGAGCATCCGATGGTGGCCTCGCTGGACATGGACACCCACGCCGACGGCCAGCAAGCCCTGGGCAACCAGTTGGCCTATCTACTGCCGTTCACCGAGGCCGACAAGATCGACCTGCTGCAACTCGACGATCCGCAGCAGCGCCTGGATGCGATCCAGATGTTGCTCGACGAGTTGCAGGGCGAGCTCTTCACTCAATAGGCGTATCGCAGCAGCGCGTGAGGCGTGCCGGTGAGGGCGATAAAGCTCAGTACCGCGACGATGGCCGGCAACAGTAACCACCAGGCTTTGCGCGACAAGGCTGGCAGTGGGCTGCGCTGCTGGCTGAGGCTCAGGCTGAAGGCGCAGACGCTCATCGCCAGCAGGGTACCGGCGAGGATGTCGGTCGGCCAGTGCACGCCCAGGTAGACCCGCGACAAGGCGATGAACGCGGCGGGAATGCAGCCCAGCAGGAGCCAGGTCATGCGCAGTCGTGTCGGTTGCCCAAGGCCGGCCAGCATCGCCAGCGCCAGGAAAAATGCGAAAGAGCCCGACGCATGGCCGCTGGGCATGCTGAAGCTGGTCAGCGGGTCGGTGAGGATCTCCGGGCGGCCACGGGCGAAAAACAACTTGGCGGCGGTGTTGATCACGGCGGCGCCGGCCAGCGTGGCGCCGACAAACACCGCATGGCGCCATTGCCGGGCCAGCAGCAGCAAGCCGGTGAAGATCGCACTGGCAACGAACATCTTCTTGAATTCACCCAGTTGGGTGATCCGCACCATCACTTCGTCCAGCCATGGGCTGCGGTGCTCTTGTACCAGCGCGATCAGGCCCTGGTCGAAGTCATTGAGGTGGGGGTAGCCGATAAACAGCGCGATCAACAGCGTCAGGCTGGCGCAACCCACCCACAGCGTGGCCCGCCGATGGCCGCGCAGGCTGCTGTTCAGGCTCAGTCCCAGCAATATGGCGATAGATGCCGCGACAACCGCCGCTTCCGGCCAGAATCCCTCCGGCAATGGCAGGCGCAACGCCGCACCGGTCGCCCAGCCGGGCAGCAGGTAGGCCACCGACCAGCCAGCGCCCGCCAGAATACTCACGGCGACGAAGCGGGGGAGCGGCATGTCGCACATGCCGGCAACCATCGGCAGCATAGGGCGCAAGGGGCCGATAAAACGTCCGACCAGCAGGCTGGCAATGCCGTACTTGTGGAAGTAACTCTCGGCAGCGTTCATCCATTCAGGATGATGGCGCAGGCCGGGCAGGCGCCGGATGTTCTGATGGAAGTGTCGGCCAAGGAAGTAGGAAATTGCGTCGCCGAGCAAGCCGCCGAGAAAGCCCAGCAACAGGGTTTCACTCAATGACAGTGCACCGCTGCCGGCGAGTGCGGCGATCGCAAACAGCATCACCGTGCCCGGCACGATCAACCCGGCGATGGCCAGGCACTCCACGCACGCGACGATAAACACTGCCGCCGCCAGCCATTCGGGGTTGAGGGTCAGCCAGCCGGTGACGCTATCGAGCCATTGGCCCATACAAATCCACTCCATCTATTCTATTCAGCTTGCGCGCTTGGTAATGCGTAGCCCGAAACACTGAAGATCAAACTGTGGGAGCGGGCTTGCTCGCGAAAGCGGTGTATCGGTTGATAAAATCGGTGACTGAGCCACCGCTTTCGCGAGCAAGCCCGCTCCCACATGGGGTCTGCTGTGCCTGCGAATTTATGTTCAGCAGGCATAACTGGCCAATCAGTTCACATCAAAAAATAATCGCGACCTTCGACCTGGCCCCTGCGCAGCGGGTTCCGTGTGCAATAAGGCGCGTAGCCCGCATCGACGAAGCGATACATCAGGTGCTCGTCGCGGCCGCTGGGGATGCCCAGGCGGGTGGTCTGGATGGTCTGCGTCGGCACCTGGCCTACGTCTTCAACGTAGAGATTCTGCGGGTCGAAGCGTTTGGCATCCCACATCGGCACCTTCAATCCCAGCGCCTTGCACAACAGCGTCTGGCCCGCACACAGCTTTTGCGCGGCGCGCGGGCTGCCATTGGCATCGGGGTTGTTCAGCAGCATCTGCGCCAGGCTCGCTGGCCCGGACAGTTCATCGACCCATGGATAAGCCGATTTGATCAGCACGGCATTGCCCGGCCCCTGGGCGCTGAAGTTCAGCGAATCACCGCCACGGGCGTAGTACATGTAGATGTGCCCACCGTCCAGAAACAAAGCCTTACGCTTTTCTGTGTAGCCGAGTGAGGCGTGGCTGCCTTTTTCGGCCACGTAATAGGCTTCGGTTTCGATAATTCGCGCCGAAAGCCAGATTTCACCGACACGATGACGTATGACTTTTCCGAGCAATTCCCGCGCGAGAATCTGCGCGTCACGGTCGAAGAAGCTGTCGGGCAGGGCGCTGGCGGGGCGTCGGGTGGCTGAATTGGGCATGGCGGTCAGGGGTTGATACGGCTAAAAGTGACGGAATAGTAACAACTCCCACCTTAATTACCGCTGAACCCCAGGTTTTTACAGTTCATTTCGACCATCCGCCCCTCACCGCTGTCAGTCGAGCGGCGTCACAGCTATAATCTGCCGCTTTCCTCCCTGCCAAGACTCCCTGACTATGACTGAGTCCGTTCTTGACTACATGACCCGCCTGGGTCGCGCTGCCCGTCAGGCCTCGCGGTTGATCGCCCGTGCGAGCACTGCGCAGAAGAATCGCGCCCTCCTGGCGGCCGCCGACGCTCTGGATGCCTCGCGCTCCGAGCTCAGCGCCGCCAACGAACTGGACCTGGCCAACGGCCGCGCCAATGGCCTGGAGCCGGCACTGCTGGACCGCCTGGCGCTGACCCCGGCACGTATCGACGACATGATCGAAGGCCTGCGTCAGGTGGCCAAGCTGCCTGACCCCATCGGTGAAATCCGCGATATGCGCTACCTGCCGTCCGGCATCCAGGTCGGCAAGATGCGCGTGCCCCTGGGCGTGATCGGCATCATCTATGAGTCGCGTCCGAACGTGACCATCGACGCTGCGAGCCTGTGCCTCAAGTCCGGCAACGCCACTATCCTGCGTGGCGGCTCCGAAGCCATCAACTCCAATCGCGCCATTGCTACGTGCATCCAGCAGGGCCTGGCCGTGGCCGAATTGCCGGCCGAAGTGGTGCAAGTGGTGGAAACCACCGACCGCGCCGCTGTTGGCGCGTTGATCACCATGCCGGAATTCGTCGACGTGATCGTGCCGCGCGGTGGCAAGAGCCTGATCGAGCGCGTCAGCCGTGATGCCAAGGTGCCGGTGATCAAGCACCTGGACGGCGTGTGCCACGTGTACATCGACATCGCTGCCGACATCGACAAGGCGATCCGCATCGCCGACAACGCCAAGACCCACCGCTACGCCCCGTGCAACACCATGGAAACCCTGCTGGTGCACGCCGGCATTGCCGAGCGCGTGCTGCCGCCGCTGGCTGCCATCTACCGGGATAAAGGTGTGGAATTGCGTGGTTGCGAGCGTACCCGCGCGCTGCTCGGCGCGGACGTGATCGAGGCGACCGAGCTGGACTGGTACACCGAATACACTGCGCCGATCCTGTCGATCAAGATCGTCGATGACCTGGACGAGGCCATCGAGCACATCAACACCTATGGCTCCAAGCACACCGACGCGATCGTCTCCGAGCATTTCAGCGATGCGCGGCGTTTCCTCAACGAAGTGGACTCCGCTTCGGTGATGATCAACGCCTCGACGCGTTTTGCCGACGGCTTCGAGTATGGCCTGGGCGCCGAGATCGGTATTTCCACCGACAAGCTCCACGCCCGCGGCCCGGTTGGCCTCGAAGGCCTGACCAGCGAGAAGTACGTGGTGTTCGGCGACGGTCACGTGCGCACTTGATGGCTAAACGCATCGGGCTGCTCGGCGGTACTTTCGACCCCGTGCACATCGGCCATTTGCGCAGTGCCCTGGAAGTCGCGGATGCCCTCGCGCTGGATGAGTTGCGCCTGATCCCCAATTTCCGGCCGCCGCACCGCGATACACCGCAGGTGTCGCCGCAGCAGCGCCTGGAAATGGTGCGCCTTGCCGTTGAAGGCATCGCGCCGCTGGTGGTGGACGACCGTGAGCTCAAGCGCGATAAACCGTCCTACACTGTTGACACCCTGGAGCTGATGCGCGCCGAACTGGCCGCCGATGACCAGTTGTTTTTGCTTCTGGGCTGGGACGCATTTTGCGGCCTGCCCTCTTGGCATCGCTGGGAGGAACTCCTCCAGCATTGCCACATCCTGGTTCTGCAACGCCCGGATGCCGACAGCGAACCGCCGGATGCCTTGCGCAACCTGCTGGCCGCGCGGTCGGTAAGTGACCCCTTGGCCCTGACCGGGCCGAACGGGAATATTGCATTCGTCTGGCAGACCCCGCTTGCGGTGTCCGCCACCCAGATCCGTCAACTGCTGGCCAGCGGTAAGTCGGTACGTTTCCTGGTGCCTGACGCGGTCCTGGCCTACATCGATGCGCACGGGCTTTACCGTGCGTCGAACTGAAAAGGCGTGCTTGAACGTACGAACAGTCGTACAGCGAGCACCCGAACATACGAGCAAAACGAGTTTTATATGACGAACAAAGACGTAAGCAAAGTTAAGCGCAAAGGCACCTTCAAAAGCGCCCCGCTGCCGGTTGAAGCCCACGTTGGCCCAGAGCTGGCTGGCGAAGAGCTGGTCAAAGTCGCCGTGGCGGCCCTGGAAGACGTCAAGGCCCAGGACATCCAGGTGCTGGACGTGCGTGACAAGCAAAGCATCACCGACTTCATGATCATCGCCACCGGTACGTCGAACCGTCAGATCGGCGCGATGCTCGATAAAGTCCGCGAAGCCGTCAAAGCCCAAGGCGTCAAGCCGCTGGGTGAAGAAGGCAAGGGCGACAGCGACTGGGTCCTGCTGGATATGGACGACGTGATCGTTCACATGATGACCGCCAGCGCCCGTCAGTTCTACGACCTCGAGCGTCTGTGGAAAGGCGCCGAGCAGAGCCGTGCCGCCGATGGCAAGCACCACAGCCCGGAAGTGGGCCACGCGCACTTCGACAAGCTGAACAAAGACCAGGAATAAGGAACGGCTGTGCGCCTGCGTCTGATTGCTGTCGGTTCACGCATGCCCAAGTGGGTAGAAGAAGGCTGGCACGAGTATGCCAAGCGTCTGCCCGCCGAGCTGTCGCTGGAACTGGTGGAGATACCGCTCAATACCCGGGGCAAGAATGCCGATGTGGCGCGCTTTATCCGTCAGGAAGGCGAAGCCATGTTGGCCAAGGTCGGCCCCAACGAGCGCATTGTCACCCTCGAGGTGCACGGCAAACCCTGGAGCACCGAGCAGTTGGCGGTGGAACTGGATCGCTGGCGCCTGGATTCGCGCACGGTCAACTTCATGGTCGGTGGCCCCGAGGGGCTGGCGCCGGAAGTCTGTGCGCGGGCGGACCAGCGCTGGTCGCTGTCGGCGCTCACGTTGCCGCACCCGTTGGTAAGGATTCTGATCGGTGAACAGCTGTATCGCGCCTGGACAGTCCTGTCCGGGCACCCTTACCACAAATAGCCTGCGCCCCTCCCGATGACCCAGCCGATCCGCATCAAGGACCACGAGAAAGACGCACGTCTGGTACGCGCTCGCGTGGTGTTTGGTGCGTTTCTGGTGGTGGGGTTGATCGGCGTGCTGATCGCGCGCCTGTATTTCCTGCAAGTGATCCAGTACGACTATCACTCCACGCTGTCGGAAAACAACCGGGTGCATGTGCAGCCGATTCCACCGACCCGTGGGCTGATCTTCGACCGCAATGGCGTGGTGGTCGCGGACAACCGGCCCAGCTTCAGCCTGAGCATGACCCGCGAGCGTTCCGGCGATTGGCAGCAGGTCCTCGATGTGATCGTCGAAGTGCTGCAACTGACCCCGGAAGACCGGGTGGTCTTCGAAAAACGCATGAAGCAGGGGCGCCGGCCATTTGAGCCGGTGCCGATCCTGTTTGAGTTGACCGAAGAGCAGATCGCCCGGATCGCGGTGAACCAGTTCCGTTTGCCAGGTGTGGAAGTGGTGGCGCAGTTGGTACGGCATTACCCGCAAGGGCCGCACTTTGCCCACTCCGTCGGCTACATGGGGCGGATCAACGAGAAAGAGCTGAAAAGCCTCGATCCGGTCAATTACAGCGGCACCCACCATATCGGCAAGACCGGCATCGAGCGTTTCTACGAGCCGGAACTGCACGGCCAGGTGGGTTACGAGGAAGTCGAGACCAATGCCCGTGGCCGTGTGCTGCGGGTGCTCAAACGCACCGACCCGGTGCCGGGCAAGGACATCGTGTTGAGCCTGGACATCAAGCTGCAGGAAGCGGCGGAGATGGCCCTGGGCGGGCGGCGTGGTGCCGTCGTGGCGCTGGACCCGGCAACGGGCGAAGTGCTGGCGATGGTCAGCCAGCCGAGTTTCGACCCCAACCTGTTTGTCACTGGTATCAGCTTCAAGGCGTATGCCGAGTTGCGCGATTCGATCGACCGGCCACTGTTCAACCGCGTGTTGCGCGGCCTGTATCCACCGGGCTCGACGATCAAGCCGGCGGTGGCGATTGCCGGGCTCGACGCGGGCGTGGTCACGGCCTCCAGCCGGGTGTTCGACCCGGGCTACTACATGCTGCCCAACTACGATCACAAATACCGCAACTGGAACCGTACCGGTGACGGCTATGTCGATTTGGACACCGCGATCATGCGCTCCAACGACACCTATTTTTACGACCTGGCCCACAAGCTGGGGATCGACCGCCTCTCTGCCTACATGGGCAAGTTCGGCCTTGGCCAGAAAGTCTCCCTGGACATGTTCGAAGAATCCCCTGGCCTGATGCCATCGCGGGAATGGAAGCGCGCGACCCGCCGCCAGGCCTGGTTCCCCGGCGAAACCCTGATCCTCGGGATCGGCCAGGGCTACATGCAGGCCACGCCGTTGCAACTGGCCCAGGCCACCGCGCTGGTGGCCAACAAAGGCATCTGGAACCGTCCGCACCTGGCCAAGACCATCGAAGGCGAGAAACCGGTGGACGAAAACCCGATTGCCGACATCGTGCTGCGCGACCCGTCTGACTGGACCAAGGTCAACCACGGCATGCAGCAAGTGATGCACGGCGCCCGTGGCACCGCGCGCAAGGCGGCGATTGGCGCGCAATACCGCATCGCCGGCAAGAGTGGTACGGCCCAGGTGGTCGCGATCAAGCAGGGCGAGAAGTATGACCGCTCCAAGGTCCAGGAGCGCCACCGTGACCACGCCTTGTTTGTCGGCTTCGCGCCGGCGGATGATCCGAAGATCGTGGTCGCGGTGATGGTCGAGAACGGCGAGTCCGGCTCCGGTGTCGCCGCCCCCGTGGTGCGCCAAGTGATGGACGCCTGGCTGTTGGCCGACGACGGCAGGCTAAAGCCCGAATATGGCGGCCCCCCTTCAAGCACCGAGGTTACGGCCAGTGAAGAGTAATTTTGACCGCATCCTCTCCAGCGAGGATGTGATGCGTCGCCGCGCGACGTTGTTGCAACGCATGCACATCGATGGCCCGTTGCTGATCCTGCTGCTGACCCTGGCGGCCGGCAGCCTGTTTGTCCTGTATTCGGCCAGCGGCAAGAACTGGGACCTGCTGATCAAGCAAGCGTCGTCGTTCGGCCTGGGCCTGTTGTCGATGGTGGTGATTGCCCAGCTGGAGCCGCGATTCATGGCGCGCTGGGTGCCGCTCGGTTATGTGGCCGGTGTGCTGCTGCTGGTGGTGGTGGATGTGATGGGGCACAACGCCATGGGCGCGACCCGCTGGATCAACATTCCGGGGGTGATTCGCTTCCAGCCGTCGGAATTCATGAAGATCCTGATGCCGGCGACCATCGCCTGGTACCTGTCCAAGCGCACCTTGCCGCCGCAGCTCAAGCACGTGGGTATCAGCCTGATCCTGATCGGCATACCGTTCATCCTGATTGTGCGCCAGCCCGACCTCGGCACCTCGCTGCTGATTCTCGCGGGCGGTGCGTTCGTGCTGTTCATGGGCGGCTTGCGCTGGCGCTGGATTCTCAGCGTGCTGGCCGCCGCCGTGCCCGTGGCGATCGCCATGTGGTTCTTCTTTATGCACGACTATCAGAAGCAGCGGATTCTCACGTTCCTCGACCCGGAAAGCGATCCGCTGGGCACCGGCTGGAACATCATCCAGTCGAAGGCCGCCATCGGCTCCGGCGGCGTGTTCGGCAAGGGCTGGCTGCTCGGCACCCAGTCGCACCTGGACTTCCTGCCGGAAAGCCATACCGACTTCATTATTGCGGTGATGGGCGAAGAGTTCGGCCTGGTGGGCATTTGCGCGCTGTTGCTGATCTACCTGCTGTTGATTGGTCGCGGCCTGGTGATCACCGCCCAGGCGCAGACGCTGTTCGGCAAACTGCTGGCCGGCGCCTTGACCATGACTTTTTTTGTTTACGTTTTCGTCAACATCGGTATGGTCAGTGGCCTGCTGCCGGTGGTTGGGGTGCCGTTGCCGTTCATTAGCTACGGCGGAACTTCGCTGGTGACATTGCTGTCAGCGTTTGGGGTTTTGATGTCGATTCATACGCATCGCAAATGGATCGCACAGGTTTGAATAAGGTGAAGATGTCAATGCAAGTAATGCGCGGCTGGGCGACTCGGCACGCGTCCTGGATGGGCCTGATTGGCCTGCTGGGCGCAACGCAAGAGGCGCAGGCCGGTGACTACGATGGTTCACCCCAGGTCGCCGAATTTGTCGGTGAAATGACCCGCGACTACGGTTTTGCCGGCGAACAGCTGATGGGCGTGTTTCGCGAGGCCCAGAAAAAGCAGGCGATCCTCGACGCCATCTCCCGCCCGGCCGAACGCGTGAAGCAGTGGAAGGAATATCGCCCGATGTTCCTCACCGACGCCCGTGTGGCGCGGGGCGTGGACTTCTGGCGCCAGCACGAAGCGGTGCTGGCCCGCGCCGAGCAGGAATACGGCGTGCCAGCCCAGGTCATCGTGGCGATCATTGGCATTGAAACCTTTTACGGGCGCAATACCGGCAGTTACCGGGTGATCGACGCGTTGTCGACCCTGGGCTTCGACTACCCGCCGCGCGCCGAATTCTTCCGCAAGGAACTGCGCGAGTTCCTGCTGCTGGCCCGCGAAGAGCAGGTCGACCCGTTGACCCTCAAGGGCTCCTACGCCGGTGCGATGGGCTTGCCGCAGTTCATGCCGAGCAGTTTTCGCGCCTATGCAGTGGACTTTGACGGCGACGGGCATATCAATATCTGGAGTAACCCGGACGATGCCATCGGCAGCGTGGCCAGCTACTTCAAGCGTCATGGCTGGGTGGCCGGCGAACCTGTGGTGATCCGCGCGGATGTCAGCGGGGAGCGCGCCGATGAAGGCCTGACCCAGGGCATCGAGCCGGCCAAGACGGTCGGGGAGTTGCGGGCGCTGGGCTGGTCGAGTCAGAATGCGCTGCCTGATGATATGCCGGTCACGGCATTCCGTCTTGAGGGCGAAAACGGCCCGGAATACTGGATGGGCCTGAAGAATTTCTACGCAATCACGCGTTATAACCGCAGTGTGATGTACGCCATGGCCGTGCATCAGCTGTCAGACATGCTGGTCCAAGCACGGGGCAACAAGTAATGCGGGTATCGCCGATCAACAAACCGCTCAAGCTGGTGGCGTTTGCCGCGTTGTCCTTGCTGGTTGTCAGTTGCTCCACCAGCCGAGGTCCGGCGCAGAAGTCCGGGGGGGCGGTAGTCCGTTCCCAGCCGGGCCTGGACATCAACCGCGCGCACAAAGACGGCGCGCCGTGGTGGGACGTCGATGTCTCGAAAATCCCGGATGCCACGCCAACCCTGCACACCGGGCCCTACAAGGCCAACCCGTATACCGTGCTGGGCAAGAATTACTTCCCGTTGCAAGAATCCAAGACCTACGTGCAATCGGGCACGGCGTCCTGGTACGGCACCAAGTTCCATGGCCAGAACACCGCCAACGGCGAAGTGTATGACCTGTACGGCATGAGCGCGGCCCACAAGACCTTGCCGCTGCCCAGCTATGTACGGGTGACCAACCTGGACAACAACCGCACGGTGATCCTGCGGGTCAACGACCGTGGGCCGTTCTATTCGGATCGCATCATCGACCTGTCCTACGCCGCCGCGAAGAAGCTCGGCTATGCCGAAACCGGCACGGCGCGGGTGAAGGTCGAAGGCATCGACCCGGCGCAATACTGGGCCCAGCGTGGCAAGCCGGCGCCGTTGATGCTCAATGAGCCGACCACCCAGCAACCGCAAGTCAACGCGTCGGCTGGCAAGATCGAACAGTGGACGCCACCGCCGCAGCAACACGCACCGGACACCGTGGTTGTACCGCGGGCCGCGCCTGGCGCCTCGCTTGCGGGCGGGCAATACCTGCAGGTGGGCGCTTTCGCCAACCCGGATGCGGCAGAGCTGTTAAGGTCGAAACTCAGCGGCATGGTCAACGCGCCGGTTTTCATCAGCTCCATCGTGCGTAACCAGCAGACCCTGCACCGCGTGCGCATGGGCCCGATCAGCTCGCCAAGCGAAGTCGCGCAAGTACAGAACAGTGTGCGTCTGGCCAACCTGGGGCAACCCAGCGTGGTCACCGCCGAATAACAGAGGATTGATGGCTCGGGCGCGCATGCGTGCCTGAGCCGTGGTTGTTGGCTCGTTGAACAATAAAACCCAGGGGCAAGGGGTGAGCGGGCAACCGAACACGCGACAGTCTGGTAGCGGGCTGTCTGAATAAGTTTTGCCCGAGAGGGCAAGTTTCCATAAGCAATTTCGAGAGACGGATGAACATCACCACCTTAGCCAAACGCACGTGCCTGCTTCTTTCGCTGATCATCACCCCGGCCGCCTGGGCGGTCGAAATGGTGCCGGCTTCCCCGCAACTGGCTGCCAAGGCCTGGGTCCTCATGGATGCCGCCAGCGGCAACGTGCTGGTCGAGAGCAACGGTGACCAGCGTCTGCCCCCAGCCAGCCTGACCAAGCTGATGACCGCCTACATCGCGACCCTGGAAATCCGTCGCGGCCAGATCGGCGAAAACGATCCAGTGACCGTCAGCGAAAACGCCTGGCGCACCGGCGGTTCGCGGATGTTCATCAAGGTTGGCTCGCAGGTGACTGTCAGCGACCTGCTGCACGGCATCATCATCCAGTCCGGCAACGATGCCAGCGTGGCCCTGGCCGAGCACATCGCCGGCAGCGAAGATGCGTTCGCCGACATGATGAACAAAACCGTCGCTGACCTGGGCATGACCAACAGCCACTTCATGAACCCGACCGGCCTGCCGAACCCGGAGCACTACTCGTCGGCTCACGACATGGCGATCCTGGCGCGCGCGATCATTCGTGTCGACCCGGTGCACTACGCGATCTACTCCCAGAAAGAATTCTTCTGGAACAACATCAAGCAACCTAACCGCAACCTGTTGCTGTGGCGTGACAAGACCGTCGATGGCCTGAAAACCGGTCACACCGACGAAGCCGGTTACTGCATGGTGTCGTCCGCCGTACGTGATGGCCAACGCCTGATCGCCGTGGTCTTCGGCACCAACAGCGAGCAGGCCCGTGCGGCCGAGACGCAAAAACTGCTGACCTACGGTTTCCGTTTCTTCGAAACCCAGACCTTCTACCAGAAGGGTGCCGAACTGGCACAGGCGCCGGTTTGGAAGGGCGCGACCCACCAAGTCAAGGCCGGCCTGGCTGAAGACCTGACCCTGACCATGCCAAAAGGCCAGCTGAAAAAGCTCGCCGCCAGCATGACCATGAACCCGCAATTGGTTGCTCCAATCGCCAAGGGTGATGTGATCGGTAAAGTCGAAGTGAAGCTGGACGACAAGGTGGTGCACAGCGCCGACCTGATCGCGCTGGACGCCGTCGACGAAGGTGGCATCTTCCGCCGCGTGTGGGATAGCATCCGTCTATTCTTCTACGGCTTGTTCAACTGACACTGAGCATCTGCAAAGCCCCGCGTTGATCCGACGCGGGGCTTTGTCGTCGCCAAGGCTTACGCTTACGAGGCCGTTACGCCATGACCGATACCGAAGTAAAGGCGCCAAAGATCGAATTCCCAGTGACGGACTATCCCGTCAAAGTGATCAGCGATACCGGCGTGGGCAACAAAGACAAGATTATCGAGATCGTGCGTAAACACGCGACGATCAACGACAACCGGGTGGACGAGCGTTCGAGCACCAACGGTAAATACACCACGATCCAGTTGCACATCGTTGCGACCGGTCAAGACCAGCTCTACGACATCAACAGCGAACTGCGGGCCACCGGCTTCGTGCACATGGTGCTTTGATGCCAGGCGTCCTGGGCTTTCGCGAGCTCGGCCAGATGGCCTACGAGCCGGTCTGGCATGCCATGCAGCGGTTCACCAACGAGCGCGGTACGTCGGCCCCGGACGAAATCTGGCTGGTCGAACACCCGCCGGTGTTTACCCAGGGCCAGGCCGGCAAGGCCGAGCACCTGCTGGTGCCGGGGGATATTCCGGTGGTGCAGGTCGACCGAGGTGGCCAAGTGACTTACCATGGCCCCGGACAACTTGTCGCATACCTCTTGCTGGATGTGCGCAAGCTGGGGTTTGGCGTGCGTGATCTGGTCAGCCGCATGGAGGCTTGCCTGATCGAGCTTTTGGCCAGCTACGGCGTGAGCGCTGCGGCCCAGCCCGATGCCCCGGGCGTGTATGTGGATGGCGCGAAAATCGCCTCCCTGGGCTTGAGGATTCGCCACGGTTGTTCGTTTCATGGCCTGGCCCTGAACGTGGACATGGACCTCGCACCGTTTCGCCGGATCAACCCGTGCGGCTATGCCGGGCTGGCGATGACCCAGCTGAGCGAACACGCCACACCGATTAAATTTGCCGAGGTAAGTGCCCGGCTGCGTGCGCAGCTCGTCAAACACCTCGACTATGCTGAGCAGACGACCCTTACGGGCGGAATCGACTGATTATGACTACTGATGCAGTGCAAACCATGATCCCGACGGTGGACGTTACCGAACGTCCGGCCCCGGCCCCGCGTGCCAAGGTGGAAGCCGGCGTCAAGCTGCGCGGCGCCGAGAAGGTTGCACGCATCCCGGTGAAGATCATTCCGACCACCGAACTGCCGAAGAAACCCGACTGGATTCGCGTGCGCATCCCGGTTTCGCCGGAAGTCGACCGTATCAAGGCCCTGCTGCGCAAGCACAAGCTGCACAGCGTGTGCGAAGAAGCCTCGTGCCCGAACCTGGGTGAGTGTTTCTCCGGCGGCACCGCCACCTTCATGATCATGGGTGACATCTGCACCCGTCGTTGCCCGTTCTGCGACGTGGGCCACGGCCGACCGAAGCCACTGGACGTCAACGAGCCGGAAAGCCTGGCCATCGCCATCGCCGACCTGCGCCTCAAGTATGTGGTGATTACCTCCGTTGACCGCGACGACCTGCGTGACGGCGGTGCCCAGCACTTTGCCGACTGCATCCGCGAGATCCGCAAGCTGTCGCCGAACGTGATGCTCGAAACCCTGGTTCCGGACTACCGTGGCCGCATGGACGTGGCGCTGGAAATCACCGCCGCCGAGCCGCCGGATGTGTTCAACCACAACCTGGAAACCGTGCCACGCCTGTACAAGGCGGCGCGTCCGGGGTCGGACTATCAGTGGTCGCTGACCCTGCTGCAGAAATTCAAGCAGATGATGCCGCACATCCCAACCAAATCCGGCCTGATGCTGGGCCTGGGCGAGACCGACGAAGAAGTCATCGAAGTCATGAAGCGCATGCGCGAACACGACATCGACATGCTGACCCTGGGCCAGTACCTGCAACCGTCCCGCAGCCACTTGCCGGTGCAACGTTTCGTGCACCCGGACACCTTCGCCTGGTTCGCCGAGGAAGGCTACAAGATGGGCTTCAAGAACGTCGCGTCGGGCCCGTTGGTGCGTTCTTCGTACCACGCTGACGAGCAGGCCAAACTGGTCAAGGCGAGCCTGGTTTCGTAAATATCGCTGCTCAAATTTGGGAGTGGGCTTGTGTGGGAGCTGGCTTGCCTGCGATAGCATCACCTCGGTGCGACTGATACACCGAGGTGCCTGCATCGCAGGCAAGCCCGCTCCCACATTTCGTTCTGCGTTATTTAGGGAGAATTGTGGATGAGCATTGCCGTACCTGCGTTGCGACCAGAAGGCACCATCGCCCTGATCGCCCCCGCCGGCCCTGCCGCACTGGACGTCGAAAAAGCCGGCCAATGGATGCGCGCCCGAGGCTACGACCTGCACATCTTCCCTGGCGTCTACGAGCGCGACGGCTACCTCGCCGGCAGCGATGAAGTGCGCCTGCGCGACCTCCACGCCGCCTTCGCCAGCCCTGAGATCGACGCCATCTTCTGCCTGCGCGGCGGCTACGGTACGCCACGTCTGCTCGATGGCCTGGATTTCAACCTGCTGCGCGCCAATCCCAAACCGTTTGTGGGCTACAGCGACATCACCGCCCTGCACCTGGCGATCAGCCGCTACGCCGGCTTTGTGACCTTCCACGGGCCGATGCTCAATGCCGACCTGCTGGGCGGCAAGCAACCGCCGACCGAGTCTTCGCTACTGGGCCTGCTGCGCGGCGATCTCGGCGCCGGCAGCGTGCTGGCGCACCCGGTGGCCTACCCGTTGACCACGATTGCACCTGGCATCGCTTGTGGGCGCTTGCTGGGGGGGAACTTGTCGATGATCGCAGCGGTGATGGGGACGCCATACGAAATCGATGCCGAGGGCATCATCCTGCTGATCGAGGACGTCAACGAGCCGATTTACCGCATCGACCGCTTGCTCACACACCTGCGCCTGGCAGGCAAGCTGGCCCAGGTGGCGGGGGTGCTGGTGGGCGATGTGGCGGGTGTGGACGGCATGGCGCTGGAGCGGTTGCTCAAGCAGACCTTTGAACCGCTGTGCATTCCAGTGTTGGCCGGTTGGCGCAGTGGGCATTGTGATCCGAACCTGACGCTGCCGATGGGCGCGTTGGTGCGGTTGGATGCGGGGGAGCAGCGGGTGGTGTTGGAACAGGATGTGGTCTTTAAATAGTTGTTGCTTGTGATGCCGCTATCGCAGGCAAGCCAGCTCCCACATTCAACCCTGTACATCCTTTGGAATGCGGTTGAATGTGGGAGCTGGCCTGCCTGCGATAGCGGCAGTAGCCATAAGCAGATCTAGCGGTTCTGCAAAGACTCCAGCAGTTTCACCGTCGGATACCCATCCGCGGGCCATCCCAGCGCCTGCTGCGCCGCACGGATCGCCTTGCGTGTATTGGCACCGATAATCCCATCCGGGTTGCCCGCGTCATACCCCTTGGCGCTCAGCGCCGTCTGCAGGTCGATGCGCTGGGAGCGACTCAGTGGCAGCTCATCCTTTGGCCAATCGCCCCGAATCACGCCGCCGCCGCCAAAGCGCTCCGACAACAGGCCTACTGCCAACGCGTAGGACGACGAGTTGTTGTACTTGAGGATCGCGCGGAAGTTATCCAGCACCAGGAACGCCGGGCCACGGTAACCCGCCGGCAACAGCAGGGCGGCAGACAGTTGCTCGACGTTCGGCGGCATGCTTGCGCCAAACGGCAGCTGCACGCCGAGTTTCATCCATTCGGCCACGGTCTTGCGCACACCGCCGTCGGCCAGGGCGTAATCGAAATTCGTCGGCAGTTGTTTGACCTCAAAGCCCCACGGCTGGCCTTTCTGCCAGCCGGAGCTTTGCAGGTAGTGGGCGGTGGAGGCGAGGGCGTCGGCCGGGCTGTTCCAGATGTCGCGGCGGCCGTCGCCATCGAAGTCGACGGCGTGGGTGTTGTAGGTGGTCGGGATAAACTGGGTCTGGCCCATGGCGCCGGCCCAGGAGCCTTTCATCTGGTCGGCCTGGATGTCGCCGTGCTGGATGATCTGCAATGCGGCCAGCAATTGCGCCTGGGCAAACGCCGGGCGACGACCTTCGTAGGCCAGGGTTGCCAGTGAGCGGATCACCGAGTTGTTGCCCTGGAACTGGCCGAAGTTGCTCTCCATGCCCCACACCGAGACCAGTGCCTGGCGGTCGACGCCGTAGCGTTCTTCGATGCGTTGCAGGATGTCGGCGTGCTTGATCAGCAGCGCCTGACCGTTGCGCACGCGCAGAGCTGACAGGGCGCCGTCGAGGTATTCCCACACCGGACGGGAAAACTCCGGCTGGCTGCGGTCGGCACGGATCACCGCCATGTCCGGCGTGACATTGGCGAAGGCGTTATCAAAGACGGCGGGGGTGATCCCGGCTTTCAACGCTTGCTCGCGGAAAGCGGCCTGCCATTCGGCAAAGGTCTGGGTCGGCTGTATGTCGAGGTTGTCGACGGCCAGGGGCGCCACGACGGCAGGTGCCGCGACCGGTGCGGCCTGGAGTTTGGGCAGGGGTTGAGCGTCCGCGGCGGTGGGTTTCTCCGCGCAGGCGACGAGCAGAATGAGGCTGGAGGCAGCGATCAGCTGGCGAAGGTGCCAACGACGGGAAAGACAAGAGGGCATGCACAGGTCCAGGGATTACAAATCAGGTGCAGACCTTATCATGCCGAAGGGGCGCTTGCCTTCAGGCAGCCAGAAAGTAAGAAGCCTCCCAGCTATTAGACTGGAAGGCTTCGCGGCGGTAGCTGCCTTTGCCCTTGCCGGCGCGTTCCTGACGGCTGCGGAACAGTGGCTGGGCGATGATGGATTTGGCCTTGTTGGGGCCATGCTTGGATGGCTTTTTGCTCATGCTTGATACTCTCTGGGTGGGTTGGAGCGGTGCAAATCATCTGCCGAAGTTACGCTACTGTAAAGCCCGGCGAAATGTAGGAAAGGTAGACACGGTTAAAACTGTGGGAGCGGGCTTGCTCGTGAATGCGGAGTGTCAGTTTATAGACCAAGTGACTGACCCAACGCATTCGCGAGCAAGCCCGCTCCCACATTGGACTGTGGTGTTTTTGAGGGAGGGGTTATTCGGCAGGCAATGTCAGGCGTTGTCCGGCCATCAGCAGCGACAACCGGCTCAAGCTCATCCATGGCGAACCCGCCGCCTGGCCCTTGATCTGTGCATCGATGCGCTGGGCCTCCAGCAACAGTTGCGCCCAGCGTTGCGCCGAGTGCCGTTGCAGGGCTTTGCTCATCAGGGGCTTGCGCTTGTCCCACACGGGCGGTCGGGCCTGGCTGAAGCACTTGTCCAGCGGCGTGCCCTGGCTGTATTGCAGGGCAATATTGGCCAATACCCGCAGCTCCCGGGCCAGGGCCCAGAGAATCACCGGCGGCTCCACGCCTTCGCCGCGCAGGCCTTCGAGCATGCGCAAGGCGTGGGCAGGTTCGCCATTGAGGATCGCATCCACCAGCCCGAACACGTCAAACCGGGCACTGTCAGCCACCGCACCCTGTACGGTTTCGACAGTGATCTGCCCGTCTTCGGCCATCAGCTTGAGCTTTTCGATCTCCTGGGCGGCGGCCAGCAAGTTGCCCTCGACGCGCGCGGCAATCAGCTCCACGGCGTCTTGCGTCGCCGATAGCCCCGACTGGGACAGGCGCTGACGAATCCACTGCGGCAATTGATTGCTGTCCACCGGCCAGATCTGGATGAACTGGGTTTGCGGACCCTCCACCAGCGCCTTGCCCCACTTGGTTTTCTGCGCACTGCCGTCAAGCTTGGGCAGGCTGATCAGCAGCACCGTGTCTTCGGCGGGGCGTGAGCAGTATTCCATCAAGGCGGCCGCGCCTTTGTCACCCGGCTTGCCCGAAGGCAGGCGCAGTTCCAACAGGCGCTTTTCGGCAAACAGCGACATGCTCGCACCGGCCTGCAGCAACGTGCCCCAGTCGAAACTGGCGTCGGCGGCAAACACCTGGCGCTCGTCGAAACCTTGCTGGCGCGCAGCGGTGCGGATGGCGTCGGCGGCTTCCTGGCACAGCAACGGGTCATCACCGCTGACGATGTAGACAGGCGCAAGGCCACCTTGCAGGTGTTTGGCGAGTTGGGCGGGGGCGAGTTTCATAGGCGGGGCGAACGGGGCGCTTGGGGCGCCCCGCATGGCTTACTCGACAGGGACTTCAACAGGCGATTGTTTCGGCGTGTTGTCTTCGTATTCCTGCGCCGCTTTCAGGGCGTCGGCTTCAGCCTTGGCCTTGTTGTCAGCGGCTTGCTGCAAGGTTTCGAGTTTTTCCGGGGTCAGCATCTGCAGACGCAGGACGACACGTTGTACCAGCTCGCGACGGATTTCCTTGCGGACCTGGATGGTCTCGGAGTCCGAACCGACCAGGTTGTTGCCGTCGTGGCTGACGATTTTCTGTACCACGATCTTGTCGCCCATCAATGGCAAGTGATCGCGGCCCTGGACTTCGATGTTCAGCTCGGTGGCCAGTTCGATGTCCGACGCGCGGCCAGCGCTGGCGTAGCTCAGGTTACGCTGGGTTTCTTTCTCGTTGACCAGGACCAGCTTGTACGTCGCGCCGGTGTAGACGTGCACGCCGCTGTTTTCCAGTACCTGGCGCAGCTGGGTGACGGTATCGCCGTAGGCATCGCGTGCGCTGACGTCCAGTTCCTTGATTGCCAGCTCGTTGGTGCCGGTGCCGCGCAGCTGGAAGCCGCAAGCGCTCAGCAGTACGGCCAGGCCCATCACCAGCAGATTGCGTTTGATCATTGTGTTGCTCCCCTTGAAACCAGATGGGCCTTATCGAGGCCCTGAAGGTTTAGTTCGGCGCGGGCTCGAGCTCCGCGCCTGATCCGATTTAGCTGGCGACGATGTTGACCAGTTTGCCGGGCACCACGATCACTTTGCGGATCGTCAGGCCTTCGGTGAAGCGCAGCACATTCTCGTTGACCCGTGCGGCGGCTTCGACGTCTTCGCGACTGGCGCTGGCCGGCATGTCGATCTGGCCACGCAGTTTGCCGTTGACCTGGATCACCAGTTGCAGCGTGTCCTGTACCAGGGCGCTGTCATCCTGCTTTGGCCAGCCGGCATCGATGACTGCACCGCTGTGGCCCAGACGGCTCCACAGCTCATGGCTGATGTGCGGTGTGATCGGCGCCAGCAGCAGGGTGACCGTTTCCAGGCCTTCCTGAACCAGCGCGCGGTCCTGTTCGGTTGCCTGTGGTGCTTTTTCCAGCACGTTCATCAGCGTCATCACCTGGGCGATGGCGGTGTTGAACTTGTGGTTCTGGCCCACGTCCTGGCTCGCTTGGCGGATGGCCAGGTGAGTGCTGCGGCGAACGGCTTTCTGCTCGTCGCTCAGGCTCGCAACGTCCAGCTTGCCCGGCAGGCCCTGGCTCACATGGGCGTGCGCCAGGCGCCAGACGCGCTTGAGGAAACGATGCGAACCTTCGACGCCGGAGTCGGACCATTCGGCGCTCATGTCAGGCGGCGACGCGAACATCATGAACAGGCGGCAGGTGTCGGCGCCGAACTGGTCGATCATCGATTGTGGGTCGACGCCGTTGTTCTTCGACTTGGCCATCTTCTCGGTGCCGCCGATTTCTACCGGCAGGCCGTCCGAGATCAGCTTGGCGCTGATGACCTTGGCTTTGCTGTCACGCTCCAGCTCGACGTCCGCCGGGTTGAACCAGGTGTAGGCACCATTGGCTTCGCGACGGTAGTAGGTCTCGGCGATCACCATGCCTTGGGTCAGCAGGTTCTTGAACGGCTCGTCGGAGCTCACCAGGCCTTCGTCACGCATCAGCTTGTGGAAGAAGCGCGCGTAGAGCAGGTGGAGGATGGCGTGTTCGATACCGCCGATGTACTGGTCCACTGGCAACCAATGGTCGGCTGCGGATTTTTCCACCAGGCCACCCTCGTAGTGCGGCGAGGCGTAGCGGGCGTAGTACCACGAGGACTCGACGAAGGTGTCCATGGTGTCGGTTTCACGCTTGGCAGGCTGGCCGCATTTCGGGCAGTTGCACTCGTAGAACTCAGGCATGCGCGCCAACGGCGAACCGGCGCCGTCCGGCACCACGTCTTCGGGCAGGACGACCGGCAGTTGGTCTTCCGGCACCGGCACGTCACCGCAGGTTTGGCAGTGGATGATCGGGATCGGGCAGCCCCAGTAGCGCTGACGGCTGATGCCCCAGTCGCGCAGGCGGAACTGGGTGCGCGAGGCGCCCAGGTTCTTTTTGATCAGCGCAACTTCGATGGCGTCGAACGCGCCCTGGAAGTCCAGGCCGTCGAACTCGCCGGAGTTGATCAGGGTGCCGTGTTCGCCATAGGCGTCTTGCCACGGCGCCGGGTTGGTGTCACCGGAGCTGGTGCGCACCACGGATTTGATCGGCAGGTCGTACTTGGTGGCGAATTCGAAGTCGCGTTCGTCGTGAGCCGGCACTGCCATTACGGCGCCATCGCCGTAGTGCATCAGCACGTAGTTGGCGACCCATACCGGCAGCTTTTCGCCAGTCAGCGGGTGCTCGACGAACAGGCCGGTCGGCAGGCCTTTTTTCTCCTGGGTAGCGACGTCGGCTTCCGCCACGCTGCCGCCTTTGCATTCGGCGATGAACGCCTGCAGCTCAGGGTTGTTCTGTGCCGCCTGGGTGGCCAGCGGGTGCTCGGCGGCCACGGCGACGTAGGTCGCGCCCATCAGGGTGTCCGGGCGGGTGGTGAATACTTTCAGTGCGCCAGCAACGCCGATCGAATCAACGTTGTACGGGAACTGTACTTCCATGCCCTTGGACTTGCCGATCCAGTTGCGCTGCATGGTCTTGACCTGTTCAGGCCAGCCCGGCAGATCGTCGAGGCTCGACAACAGTTCATCCGCGTAGGCGGTGATCTTGAAGTAGTACATCGGGATTTCGCGCTTTTCGATCAGCGCGCCGGAACGCCAGCCGCGACCGTCGATCACCTGTTCGTTGGCGAGTACGGTCTGGTCGATCGGGTCCCAGTTCACGGTACCGCTCTTTTTGTAGATCACCCCTTTTTCGAACAGGCGAGTGAACAGCCATTGTTCCCAGCGGTAGTAGTCCGGCTTGCAGGTGGTCACCTCGCGGGACCAGTCCACCGCCAGGCCCAGGCTGCGCAGCTGGGTCTTCATGTAGGCGATGTTTTCGTAGGTCCACTTGGCGGGGGCCACGTTGTTTTTCATCGCGGCATTTTCCGCCGGCATGCCGAAAGCGTCCCAACCCATGGGTTGCAGAACGTTTTTACCGAGCATGCGCTGGTAGCGGGAAATCACGTCACCGATGGTGTAGTTGCGCACGTGCCCCATGTGTAGCTTGCCGCTGGGGTAAGGGAACATCGATAGGCAGTAGTAAGTCTCCTTGCCTGGCTGTTCACTGACTTCAAAGGACTTTTGCTCGTCCCAGAAGGTTTGGGCGGCATTTTCGATTTCACGGGGCTGATATTGTTCGTGCATGGCTACTTTTGAACTGAATAGGGGTGGCCTAATCCTCTTCGGTGCATGGCCGGGGTTGATCGACACCAAAAAGCGGCGCGTCCGTGCCCAAACCCTGCGGGAAGTGGAGTTACAGGAAGCGCCGTAGCATACATGACCCCACTCTATCGAGGGAAACCCTGATTGCGCAGGCCTGGCCGTCTGTCGCGGCACCGGGCAGGCGCAGCCACGGGGGCTACGCTGTTTATTGGGGAGCAAGAACTTTCTTCAATGAGGTGAGGGGATGGCTGAATCGCAGCGAACTTTAACGAAACCGCAGTTGTACGAAGGACTGATCGACCGTTTGGGTCGTGCATTGGATGCAGCAGATACCGCAGGCCGTTTGTGTGATGAGCGGCCTCAGGAGCTGGAGTTGCGTGGCTTGAGCCAGGCAGAGCTTGAATTGATCAAGGTTTACCTGGAGTCCAATCACCACCGCGCAGCACTTGGGCAGGCCTCCCCGCCAGCCCAGGAGCCCTCGCGCTCGGCTAAGGTGATTTGGCTGAAAGACTTGCCCACCGCCCGCGGCCCGGAAAAGCGCCGGGCCGTACGGTGCAAGTGAAGCACAGCGTTATCCGTTAACCTTCTCAAAATGTGCTGGTAAAGATTGTCGCTAAATCCCGTTGCATCTAGGCTTCGGGCATCTTTGGAGATGCCCGATGCCTTTTCGTTATTTCATTAAACAATTGTTGTTGCCGCCCGGCATTTTCTTGCTGCTGCTCGCACTTGCCTGGTGGTTTCGCCGCAGCCGCCCGCGCCTGGCTGGCGTGTGCTTTGCCCTTGGGTTTGGCGGCATGTGGCTGATCAGCCTGCCGGTGATGGTGGAGTGGGGCGCCCGGGCCCTGGAGACGGAGCCGCCTTTGGCGCAGGAAGACTGGTCGACCCTGGCCCAGCGTGCGGATGCCATTGTGGTGCTGGGTTCGGGGCGTGAGCGCGGCGATCCGGCGTGGGGCACCGACCAGCCGACCGGCGTCGGGCTTGAGCGCCAGCGCTATGCGGCGCGCCTGGCCAAGGCGTCGGGGTTGCCGGTGCTGACCAGCGGCGGGCTGCACTACGGCACGCCGCCCAGTGAGGCCGAGTTGATGGCGGTGTCGATGCGTGACGACTTCGGTGTGACGGTGCGTTGGAAGGAAGAGCGCAGCCGCACCACCTGGGAGAATGCGCAGATGAGTGCCGAGATTCTATTGCCCCAAGGCATCAAGCGCGTGGTGGTGGTGACTCAGGCGTGGCACATGCCGCGTTCGGTGTGGAGCTTTGAGAAGGCCGGTTTCACCGTGGTGCCCGGGCCGGTCGGCTTTCTGGGGGTGGACAACTCCCGGCCGCTCGGTGGCTGGATGCCGGAGTTCGTGTCGGTATGGCGCAGCGGGCAGTTGATCAATGAGGCAGTGGGGCAGGTAGGTTATCGATTGTTTTATAAGTAGCACCGCAGGACAAATGTGGGAGCGGGCTTGCTCGCGAATGCGGTGGATCAGTATCAGATGTGTTGACTGACACGCCGCCTTCGCGAGCAAGTCGCACCGCCGCTCCCACACAAGCCCGTTCCCACATGGGTTTTGTGTTGTCGTTTAGACCGTCTTGGCCATTCTTGCGGCCAGCAGCGCCCAGCCAAACAGCAGTACACACACAATGATCAACGGCCACGACCGCCATTGCAGGTACGGCGTGAGGTTGTGCATCGGCACCACTTCACCGTAAAGAATGCCGCGCTCGAACTGTGGGATCTGCTCGGTGATCTGCCCGTAGGGGTTGATCAGGCCGGTCACGCCGTTGTTGGTGGCGCGGATCATCCAGCGGCCGGCTTCCAGCGCACGCATCTGCGCCATTTGCAGGTGTTGCAAGGGGCCGATGGACGTGCCGAACCACGTGTCATTGCTGATCGTCAGGAGCAAATCGCTCTGTGCCGAGAGGCCGGCGGCAAACTCCGGGTACACCACTTCGTAGCAAATGAACGGTGCGATCTGATAACCCTTGGCCTGCAACATTGCCTGATCGGCCGGGCCTCGGGCGAAGTCCGACATCGGCAAGTCGAAGAACGCGATCAGCCCGCGCAGCATGTCTTGCAGCGGCACGTATTCGCCGAACGGCACGAGTTTTTGTTTCAGGTAGGTGCCATCACCTTCGCCCACCACGGTGATGCCGTTGAAGTAGCGCTTCTGGTGATGCACTTCCTGGCGGATCGGCACGCCGGTGATCAGCGCGGTATGCCGGTCCGCGGCAAACTTGCCCATCATCCCCAGATAGCCTTCAACCGACTCCTTGAGCACTGGCACTGCGGTTTCCGGCCAGATCAGCAAGTCGACGCGCTTGGAGGCGAAGCTCATGTCGCGGTACAGCGCCAGCTGCGCGTTGAGCTGTTCCGGGTCCCACTTCATGCTCTGTGCGACGTTGCCCTGGATCGCGGCGACGCTCAACGGTGCGCCGGACGGCGAGGTCCAGGCGTGATGCTTGAGGGCCAGGCCGATGGCCCACGGCGCAACCAGCAAGACCAGGCCCGCGCCGATAAAGGCGTTGCGCTTGCTCGCCAACAGGCGCGGCAAGTTGCACAGCACGGCGGCAGTCAGCGCCAGGGCGAAGGAGATCAGCCACATCCCGCCCAACGGCGCGAGGCCGGTCAGCGGACCGTCGAGTTGACTGTAGCCGGAGTACAACCACGGGAAACCGGTGAGGAACCAGCCACGAAACGCTTCCTGGCCGACCCACAATGCAGCAAAGGTCAGGGCATCGGCCAGCGGTGCTTCATTGCGGCGCAGCCAGCGGGCCCACAGCCAGGCGGGCAGGGCGAAGAACAGGGCGATGGCGGCGGTAAACAGCAGCATCAGGAAGCCAGCCAGCAGCACCGAGGCGCCGCCGAAATGGTGGATGCTGTAGTAGATCCAACTGGTGCCGGCACCAAACAGGCCGAAACCGAAACACCAGCCACGGCCCAAGGCCTGGCGTGGGCTCAGTTCCCGCAGGCCGATATAGAACAATCCGACGGCGATCAGCGCAAACGGCCACAGATCGAACGGCGCCAGCGCCAGGGTAGTGATGGCGCCGGCCACCACGGCCAGCAGGTTACCGGGCCAGCCGGGTGCGGTGAGACGGCGCATGTCAGTCCTTAGCGGGCAATAGGGGTCAAGCGGATCAAGTGGATACGACGACTGTCCGCATTAAGGATGCGGAAGCGGTACGCGCCGATCTCGGTGGTCTCGTTGCGTTTTGGCAGGTGGCCAAACGCATTCATCACCAGGCCGCCAACGGTGTCGAACTCATCGTCGGAGAATTCGCTGTCGAAGAACTCGTTGAAGTTTTCGATCGGTGTCAGCGCCTTGATCAGGAAATCACCGCTGGGCAGCGGCTTGATGTAGCTGTCTTCTTCGACGTCGTGTTCGTCTTCGATGTCGCCGACGATCTGTTCCAGCACGTCTTCGATGGTCACCAGGCCCGCCACGCCACCGTATTCGTCGATCACGATGGCCATGTGGTTGTGGTTGGCGCGGAACTCACGCAGCAACACGTTCAGGCGCTTGGATTCCGGCACGAAGGTGGCCGGGCGCAGCAGGTCCTTGATGTTGAAGCTGTCGCCGTTCTCCTTGAGGATCAGCGGCAGCAGGTCCTTGGCCAGCAGGACGCCCATGACGTCGTCATGGCTTTCACCGATCACCGGGTAGCGCGAGTGCGCCGAGTCGATCACGGCCGGGAGGAATTCCCGTGGGGTCTGGGTCGCCTTGATGCTGATCATCTGCGAGCGCGGCACCATGATGTCGCGTACTTGCAGGTCAGCCACCTGGATGGCGCCTTCGACGATGGCCAGCGCTTCGCTGTCCAGCAACTTGTTCTGGTGGGCCTCGCGCAGCAGCTCCAGCAGCTCCTGGCGGTTTTTCGGCTCGTGGGCAAAAGCCTGGGTCAGTTTACCCAGCCATGACTTCTGCCCGTTGCTCGATCGGTCTTCGCTCATAGCGATTACTCTAAATCCTTTGTTGTTTCAGTTAGGTGTCGATCAGTTTTCGTCGTCTGCGTAGGGGTCAGGGTGACCCAATTCAGCAAGCAACGTTTGTTCCAGTGTTTCCATTTCCTCGGCTTCGTCATCGTCTATATGGTCGTAACCCAAGAGATGCAAGCAGCCGTGGATGACCAGATGAGCCCAGTGGGCTTCAAGGGCCTTGCCTTGTTCCTTGGCCTCGCGCTCGACGACTTCGACGCAGATCACCAGGTCGCCCAGCAGGGGGATGTCCAGCAACTCGTCGGGTACGTCGGCGGGGAAGGACAGCACGTTGGTCGCGTAGTCCTTCTGGCGCCAGGTGTGGTTCAGTTCGCGGCCTTCGGGCTCGTCCACCAGGCGGATGGTCAGTTCCGAGTCAGCGGTGCGCTGGCGCAGGGCCAGGGCACACCATTGACGGAACTGCTCTTCGCTGGGGGCGGGCGCTTCGGTGGCCAGCTGCAGGTCTAGCTCAAGCATCGCGGCGAACATCCCTGGACAAGCCATCGTCACGGTGTTCGAAACGCTCGTAGGCTTCGACAATGCGCTGTACCAACGGGTGGCGGACCACGTCCTTGGGCATGAAGTGGGTGAAACTGATGCCCGGCACGTCCTTGAGCACCTCGATCACCTGGCTCAGGCCCGACTTGGTGCCTTTCGGCAGGTCGACCTGGGTGATGTCGCCCGTGATCACGGCGGTGGAGCCGAAACCGATCCGGGTCAGGAACATCTTCATCTGCTCGACGGTGGTGTTCTGGCTTTCGTCGAGGATGATGAAGCTGTTGTTCAGGGTGCGACCGCGCATGTACGCGAGCGGTGCGATCTCGATGACTTGGCGTTCGATCAGCTTGGCCACGTATTCAAAGCCAAGCATCTCGTACAGCGCGTCGTAGAGCGGGCGCAGGTACGGGTCGATCTTTTGTGCGAGGTCGCCAGGCAGGAAACCGAGCTTCTCGCCGGCTTCGACCGCCGGGCGTACCAGTAGGATGCGGCGCACTTGCTCGCGCTCCAGGGCGTCGACCGCACACGCCACGGCGAGGTAGGTCTTGCCCGTACCGGCGGGGCCGATGCCGAAGTTGATGTCGTTGCCGAGGATTTCCTTGACGTACTTCTGCTGATTCAAGCCGCGCGGGCGAATCATGCCTTTTTTGGTACGCAGGGCCACGCTGGCTTCGGCCACAGGGTTGTTGGCCAGGTCTTGCACGGCCGATTCCTGCAGGTACAGGTGCACGGTTTCCGGCGACAGCTCGCTACCTTTGGTTTCGCGGTAGAGGCGGCGCAGCAGGTTTTCCGCAGACGTGGTGTGCTGGGTTTCACCAATGAGTTCGAATTGATTGCCGCGGTTGCGGATCTCGATGCTCAGGCGTTGTTCGATCAGGCGCAGGTGCTCGTCGAACTGTCCGCACAGATTGGCGAAACGACGAGCCTCAAACGGCTCGAGGATAAAACGATGGGGTTCTGCTATGGGTGCGTTCAAGGTCGCTTTTAGCCGCCCTTTGGCTGTTGAGTTGAAAGAGAGAATAACGCCAGCTGCCTGTGTGCGAAAGCACTTAAATGGACTGACCCCACTCTCCAGAACAATGAAGAACCTTTGTGGGAGCTGGCTTGCCTGCGATGAGGCCGGCACATCCAAAATAGAGGTTGGCTGTTGCATCGCTATCGCAGGCAAGCCAGCTCCCACATTTGAGCTTCATTGGTCTTCAGGTTTTTGCGATCAGTTGATCAACGAGCCCCGCAGCGAGTGCGGTTGCGCCGCGTCGATGTGCACATCGGCGAACTGGCCGATCAAGGTCGGGTTGTCGCAGCGGAAGTTGACGATCCGGTTGTTCTCGGTGCGGCCTTGCAGCTCGCCTGGGTCTTTCTTGGAGTAGTCGGTAACCAGGATGCGCTGGACCGACCCGACCATTTGTCGGCTGATCTCGAACCCTTGCTGGTTCAAGCGGTGCTGCAATGCATTCAAGCGTTCTTTTTTCAGCGCTTCCGGGGTCTCGTCCAGCAAGTCGGCCGCCGGTGTGCCGGGGCGCTGGCTGTAGACGAACGAGTAGGAAAAGTCGAAACCGACGTCTTCGATCAGCTTCATGGTCTGCTGGAAGTCTTTCTCGGTCTCGCCGGGGAAGCCGACGATAAAGTCCGAACTGATGCAGATACCCGGCACCGCCGCACGCAATTTGCGCAGTTTGGATTTGTACTCCAGCGCGGTGTGGTTGCGTTTCATCGCCGCGAGAATGCGGTCCGAGCCCGATTGCACCGGCAAATGCAGGTGTTTGACCAGCTCCGGCACTTCGGCGTGGGCCTGGATCAGGCTGTCGGAAAACTCCAGCGGGTGCGAGGTGGTGTAGCGAATGCGCTCGATACCGTCCACGGCGGCGACCACGCGGATCAACTCCGCCAGGTCCGCCAGGCGGCCGTCGTCGGTCAGGCCGCGATAGCCGTTGACGTTCTGGCCGAGCAGGGTCACTTCACGCACGCCGTTTTCGGCGAGGTGGATGATTTCCGACAGCACATCGTCAAACGGCCGGCTGACTTCTTCACCACGGGTGTAAGGCACCACGCAGAAGGTGCAGTACTTGCTGCAACCTTCCATCACCGACACATAGGCGCTCGGCCCGTCGATACGCGGCTCGGGCAAGTGGTCGAATTTTTCGATTTCAGGGAACGACACGTCCACCTGCGGCAGCTTGGTGAAGCGCGCGGCGTCGATCATTTCCGGCAGGCGGTGCAGGGTTTGCGGGCCGAAGACCACATCGACATAGGGCGCGCGATCGCGAATCGCCGCGCCTTCCTGGCTGGCCACGCAACCGCCGACGGCGATCACCATGTCCGGGTTGGCCAGTTTCAATTCGCGCCAGCGGCCCAGCTGGGAGTACACGCGGTCCTGGGCCCGCTCACGGATCGAGCAGGTATTGAGCAGGATCACGTCGGCATCTTCGGCGCGGGCGGTGACTTCCAGGGCCTGGTGTTCGCCCAGCAGATCGACCATGCGCGAGCTGTCGTACTCGTTCATCTGGCAACCGTGGGTTTCGATGTAAAGCTTCTTGGCCATGGGAATCGTCAACTGGTGGTAAAGAACCGCGCATTATAGGGGGCATGCCCATTGGTTCCTAGCGTTGTGCATCGGGTGCCATGCTATAGTTCGCGCCCTCTTTTATATCCCCGATGTGTTGTTCGCCCACCATGACCAAACGTGAAGCTCCAATCTATAAGGTGATTTTCCTCAATCAGGGCCAGGTGTTCGAAATGTACGCCAAGCAGATCTATCAGAGCGATCTGTGGGGATTCCTGGAGGTGGAAGAGTTCGTCTTTGGCGAGCGCACCCAGTTGGTCGTCGATCCGGGCGAAGAGAAGCTCAAGGCGCAATTCGAAGGTGTGGTGCGCAGCTTTGTGCCGATGCATTCGATTGTGCGCATCGATGAAGTCGAGCGTTTGGGTACGCCGAAGATCAGTGAGGCGCGGGGGATGGGCAATGTGATGCCGTTTCCGATGCCGATGCCTGAGAAGTAGGGCGTTAGACCGCGTCGCTCCCTTCGCGAGCAAGCCCGCTCCCACATTCGACCGAGTTCCAAATTTGGAATGCAATTAAATGTGGGAGCGGGCTTGCTCGCGAAGAGGCCTTCAAAAGCACTGAAGATTCAGGGGAGGGGTGAGAAAGGCGAACGCCCGTCTGCACTCTGCAATTCCTGCAGATAATTGCGGAAGATCTGCCCCAGCACCTGGGTCGCCACTTCCAATTCATCACGCTGCATGTGCTCGGCCACTTCGTCGGCCGTGTCCAGCGCATCTTCGGCACCGTTGACCGCGGCCATCTTCAGCACGATATACGCCTGGACGTTGTTGGCCGGTACGCCTTCGCCGTGGAAGAACATGGTGCCCAGCTTGAATTGGGCTTCGGCATGGCCCTGCAACGAGGCTTTCTCGAAGTAGCTCAAGGCTTTGTTGAGGTCGCGGGCGGGGTTCTTGCTGTCATGGTAATACTCGCCCAACTCGTATTGCGCCTGCGCATCCCCGCCGTCGGCCTGTTTCTGACACGCGCTCAGGGCTTCGGCCTGGCTGTCTGGCTGGGTATTGAGGGTGCAACGACCCATCGCTGGGATTAACAACGAGTTGCCGCCTGCTTGTGCATGTGCCAGCAGCGGCTGAAGGAGCAACAGGCAGCCCAGAACCAGGGTGCGGCCGGTGCGTTTCATGGGAATCGACTTACCTCTGACGGGGCACGCGGACCCTCGCGGGATCCAATAAGCGCGCATTATGAAATAAGCAGGCCTCTGCTTACAAAGTCTTTACTCGTTTTTCTGCTGGTTGGGCAAGTTATCTGCCGGATTGCAGGTGATTTCTCGAAAAAACAAGGAAATGTCTGTAAGCAAAGTAGCAAATCTGACGCCACCGGGGGCGGCGTCAGGCGATGCATCGGCTTATTTCAAGGCAGCGAAGGCACGCTCGGCGGCATCCAGGGTCAGTTTCAGCTCGGCTTCGCCATGGGCGATCGAAGTGAAGCCGGCTTCGAATGCACTCGGCGCCAGGTATACGCCGCCTTCCAGCATCAGGTGGAAGAAGCGCTTGAACAGGCCGGCGTCGCTGCCCATCACATCGTCAAAGGTGACGATGTCGTCGGCACCGCTGAAGTACAGGCCGAACATGCCGCCTGCCTGTGTGGTAACGAACGGGATACCGGCAGCGTCGGCGCGTTGTTGCAGGCCGTCGAGCAGGCGGGTGGTGTAGTCGGTCAGCTCGGCGTGGAAGCCCGGGCGGCTGATCAGGCGCAAGGTGGTCAGGCCGGCCGCCATCGCCAGCGGGTTACCGGACAACGTGCCCGCCTGGTACACCGGACCCAGCGGTGCGATGTGCTGCATGATTTCGCGCTTGCCACCGAAGCAGCCGACAGGCATGCCGCCACCAATGATCTTGCCGAAGGTGCTCAGGTCTGGTGTGACGCCGTAGTACGCCTGTGCGCCGCCGAGGGCCACGCGGAAGCCGGTCATCACTTCGTCGAAGATCAGCACGACGCCGTGCTTGTCGCACTGCTCGCGCAGGCCTTCGAGGAAGCCCGGCGCCGGCGGTACGCAGTTCATGTTGCCGGCGACCGGCTCAACGATGATGCACGCCACGTCCTGGCCCACTTCACTGAGCATCTGCTCGACCGCAGCGATGTCGTTGAACGGCAGGGTCAGGGTGTGTTTGGCGAACGCCGCCGGCACGCCGGCCGAGCTTGGCACGCCTTGGGTCAGCAGGCCGGAACCGGCCTTGACCAGCAGGCTGTCGGAGTGGCCGTGGTAGCAGCCTTCGAACTTGATGATGCTGTCGCGGCCGGTGAAACCACGGGCCAGGCGGATTGCGCTCATGGTCGCTTCGGTGCCGGAGCTGACCATACGCACCATTTCCATCGACGGCACGATCGAGCAGACCAGGTCGGCCATCTCGGTTTCCATCGCCGTCGGCGCGCCGTAGGACAGGCCGTGTTGCAGTTGCTGGCGCACTGCGTCGAGCACGTCCGGGTGGCTGTGGCCGAGGATCATCGGCCCCCAGGAACCGACGTAGTCCACATAGCGCTTGTCATCTTCGTCGGTGACGTAGGCGCCTTCGGCATGCTTGAAGAACAACGGCGTGCCGCCCACGCTCTTGAACGCACGCACGGGGGAGTTCACACCGCCGGGGATGTGCTTCTGGGCATTGGCAAACAGCGTTTCGGAACGGGACATGATGGGCTCTCTGAAGTCAGAATTGCTTTCTATTTAAGGCGCAGAAGGGTGTTGAAGGCGCGGGCGCGGCGTGTCACTTCCTGGGTGCTGTCGGCACCGAACAGGCCGTGGACCACCGCCAGCAGGTCGGCACCGTGGGCCACCAGCGGTTCGGCGTTCTCCAGGGTAATGCCGCCGATCACGCAGATCGGCACCTGCAACCGCGCGCGGGCCTGGGCCAGCATTTCAACGGTGGCCGCCGGGGCGCCGGGCTTGGTGTTGGAATTGAAGAAGCGGCCGAAGGCGACATAACTCGCGCCTTCTTTGGCGGCCTGCTCGGCCAGTTCGATCTGGCCGTGGCAGGTGGCGCCGATGATCGCCTTGGAACCGAGCAGCGCACGGGCCGGAGTCAGCGGGCCGTCGGTCTGGCCCAGGTGCACGCCGACGCCCAGGCGCGCGGCCAGTTCGGCGTCGTCGTTGATGATCAACTGGGTCTTGTAGCGCGAGCACAGTTCGCGCAGCTTTTCCGCTTCACGCAGGCGGCGGGCTTCGTCGCTGCTTTTGTCGCGGTACTGCAGCAGGGTCACGCCACCGTCCAACGCCGCTTCGACGTAGGCGAGGAATTTGCCGGCCAACAGTTGGCTGTCGGTAATGGCATAAAGGCCACGTAGTTTCATCGGGCAGGTTCCTTGGTCTTACGAGCAGAAATCCAGCGGCAATCGGCGCGGTACGAACTGGCCCTGGCCGAGTTGTTCGGCGTCACGCAGGGTGCGCCAAGTGTAGTTGAGGGCCGATTGCACGGCACTGACCAAACCTTCGCCCTGGGCAATCCGCCCACTCAGTGCACTCGCAAGCGTACAGCCCGAACCGTGATAACTGCCCGGCAGACGCTGGCAGGTAAAGGTCTGCTGCGTGCCATCACGGCTATATAGGCGGTTGTGTACTTCATGCTCATCGCCATGGCCGCCGGTGATCAGCAGGTGCTTGATAAACGGCAATAGCTTCGCGGCGCATTCATCCGCCGTACCTTCGGGCAACTCGGCGAGGATGCGGGCTTCAGGCAGGTTCGGCGTGGCGATCAGCGACAGCGGGAACAAACGCTCGCGCATCGCATAACCGACCTCGTCCTTGCCCAGGCTGCCGCCGCCACCGGCGCGCAGCACCGGGTCGCACACCACTGGCAGGTGCGGGTGCGCCTGGAGCAGCTCGACCACGGTGTCGACCATCGCGGTGGAGCCGAGCATGCCCAGCTTGACCGCCGCGACTTCGGAGTCGCCAAGCACGGCATTGGCCTGGGCCAACACCCACTCGCGGTCGAGTACGCGGAAGTCGCTGACATTGACCGTGTTCTGCACGGTCAAGGCGGTGACGGCCGGAGCCGCATGGCAACCCTGGGCGAGCAGGGCTTCGATATCTGCCTGCAGGCCGGCGCCACCACTGGGGTCATGGCCGGAGAGACAGAGGACAACGGGGCGAGAGCTGTAGATATTCATGGTGCGCGAGCTTACCACCAAACGCTTTTTGCGTGGCTGTCTGGCGATGGCTGAATTTTGCTGCGCTAATGACGCTTTTCTGGCGCTGGCCTTGCCGGATAAAACGCGCCGAAAGGCCCGTGCTAGAGCCTCCGTAAAAATTAATTACATGGTGTCCAATGGCCTTTAGCGGCTATGCTAGAGTGGATCCAAATTACTAACAGTATCGCCGGTATACGTCTTCTCAAAAGGAATGGGGGGCTTTTGACTAACCGGACAGGCCACGCTGGGGCTCTATGCGCTATTTTTTCATTCTACTGTTGTGCGGGCTGCCGCTGTTCGCCAACGCCATCGGGTTCAACCAGGACACGCGAAGCCTGCCCCTGGGCCGAGTGATGCAAGTCCTTGAAGACCCCACCGATGCCCTCACTATCGCCGAGGTCAGCTCCCCCGCCTACGCCGCACAGTTCAAGCCCCATGACAAAGCCACCCTGAATGCCGGTTACTCGCGCTCGGTGTTCTGGCTCAAGGTCGACCTGCATTATCAAGCCAAGGACCCGCGCGCGCCGCGTACGTGGTTTCTGGAGTTGGCCTACCCGCCGCTCAACCACCTGGACCTGTACCAGCGCGACAGCACCGGCGCCTACCGCCTGAGCACCCGCACCGGCAGTGCGCTGCCGTTTTCCAGCCGTGAAGTGCGCCAGAGCAACTACCTGTTCAAGCTCAACTTCGTGCCCGACCAGCAGGAAACCCTCTACCTGCGCCTGCAAAGTGAAGGTTCGATCCAGGCCCCCCTGACCCTCTGGGCCGGCACCGCCTACCTGGAAGAACAACCGCTGCGCCTCTATGTCCTCGGCGCGATCTACGGTGTGCTGCTGGGGATGCTGATCTACAACCTGTTCATCTACCTGAGCGTGCGCGACACCAGCTACCTCTATTACATCCTCTATATCGCCTCGTTCGGCCTGTACCAGTTGTCGGTCAATGGCGTGGCCGTGGAGTACTTCTGGCCGGACAGCCCGTGGTGGACGAATGCCGCGGTGCCGTTTCTGATCGGGTCGGCCGCGCTGTTCGGCAGCCTGTTTGCGCGCAGCTTCCTGCACACCGCCCAGCACAGTCGCTGGCTTGACCGGATCTTGCTGGCGCTGGCCGCCTGTGGCGCGCTGGTGATGGCGCTGGCCCTGCTGACCAGCTACGCCGTGGCCCTGCGCCTGGCCACCGGCTTGGCGCTGGTGTTCACCGTGACCATCTTTATTGCCGCGATCAAGGCCTGGCTGTGTGGCCAACGCATGGCGCGCTATTTCATCATCGCCTGGTCGGCGTTCCTGCTCGGCGGGGTGGTCAACACGATGATGGTGCTGGGTTACCTGCCCAACATCTTCCTGACCATGTACGCCAGCCAGATCGGCTCGGCCATCGAAGTGGCGCTGCTGTCCCTGGCCCTGGCGGATCGCATCAACGGCATGCGTGAGCAGCAAGCGCAGATCCTGTTCGATGCCAGCCAGAAACTCGAAGTGCTCAACCAGCAACTGGCCCGCAGCAACCGGCTCAAGGACGAGTTCCTCGCCACCCTGACCCACGAATTGCGCACCCCCATGAATGGGGTGATCGGCTCCCTCGAACTGATGCAGACCGTGCCCCTGGGCGACGACCTCGCGCATTACCAGCAAACCGCCGCCGGTTCGGCGCGGGACATGATGCGCATGGTCAACGGCATCCTCACCCTCACCGAACTGCAAGCCGGGCGCCTGAGCGCCCAGCCGCAGGTGTTCAGCCTGCGCGGTGTACTCGACACCCTGCGTCAGCAATTCAACGCCAGCGCCCAGGGCAAGGGCCTGGAGTTTTCGATTGATGTGGCCGATGAACTGCCGGACCGAGTGCTCGGCGATGCCGACAAACTGACCCAGTGCCTGGGTTGCCTGCTGGACAACGCCTTCAAGTTCACCCACCAGGGCGCCGTGCGTCTGCGCGTGGTCGGCGTGCCGGATAGCAGCGGCGCGTTGCACTTGAGCTTTATCGTCACCGACACCGGCATCGGTTTTGCCTTTCTTGACGAGGCCACGCTGTACCAGCGCTTCTTCCAGCTCGACGGTTCGACCACCCGTGAGTACGGCGGCCTGGGCATTGGCCTGGCGATCTGCCGACAGTTGACTGAGTTGCTGGGCGGGCGCCTGACCCATCATTCCGAGCCGCGCAAGGGTAGCCGCTTCCAGTTGGAGGTGGAGGTCAGCCCGGTGCCGTCCGAACCGAAAAAAGCGCCCGACCGCCAGCGCTGCCCGCAGGACTGCACGGTACTGCTGGTGGACGACAACAGCGTCGGCCAACTGGCGGTGCGTGGCATGCTGCTCAAGCTCGGCTACCGGGTCAAAACCGTGGACACCGGCGCGGCGGCATTGGCGGCCTTGCAGGCGGACAGCTTCGATGCGGTATTGTTGGATGTGCCTGAAGGCGGTTTCTCGTTGTGCTGTCAGATTCGAGCACTGCCCGGTTGCGGTGAATTGCCGGTGATTGCGCTGAGCACGTCGTTGAATGTGTCGGACCGCGAGCGTTGCCATGGCATCGGCATCACCGACCAGCTGGGCAAGCCGGTGCGTTTCGACGCGTTGCAAGCGGTGCTGGAGCGTCGTGTGCTGTGCCAGGTCGAGGGCGAAAGCGCCGGACATTAGGCGCCTATGCCACTTTTTTAAGCGCAGAGCCGGTGCTTAACTGAAATTCAGGCCGCTGATGACCGTGGCCTTTTTTCCAGGAGGCCCGTCATGAACCTGCATCAATTCGCCGAAACCCACGACGTCACCAACCAGCCGCCCTCCCTGGACGGCACCAACCTGTATCGCATCGACCTGCCCCTGCAAGACTGGTCGCGCCGTTTCGGCGCCGGCTGGGCAGAGACGCGCCTGGATGCCTACGGCGCGCTGGCCGGTGGACCACTGATGGCGGCCGGTTTCCTGGCGAATCAGCACAAGCCGGAGTTCAGCAGCCATGACCGTTATGGCCATCGCATCGACACTGTGGCGTTTCATCCGGCGTACCACGAACTTATGCGCACCGCCGTCGAGCATGGCCTGCCGTCGCTGCCGTGGGCACACCCGCAGCCCGGCGCCCATGTGGCCCGCGCTGGCTTGACCTACCTGCATAGCCAGGCCGAAGCGGGCACCGGTTGCCCGCTGACCATGACCTTCGCCTGTGTCCCGGCCCTGCGCTTGCAGCCGGACTTGGCTGACATCTGGTTACCGAAAATCCTCAACACCGAATACGACCCGCGCAACGTCGGTATCGCCCACAAAGGCGGTGCCACCATCGGCATGGCCATGACCGAGAAACAGGGGGGCACCGATGTGCGCGCCAACACCACCCGCGCCTACCCGGTGGGCGCCGGTGGTCCTGGCCAGGCGTATGAACTGGTGGGTCATAAGTGGTTCTGCTCCGCGCCGATGTGCGATGGGTTCCTGACCTTGGCCCAGACCGACAAGGGGCTTACCTGTTTCCTACTGCCCCGGCACCGTCCGGATGACACGCGCAACGAGTTTTACATCCAACGCCTGAAGAACAAACTTGGCAACTGCTCCAACGCCTCCAGCGAAGTGGAGTTTCGCGGCGCCCTGGCCTGGATGGTCGGCGAAGAAGGTCGTGGCGTACCGACCATCATCGAAATGGTCGCCATGACCCGTTTCGATTGCATGGTCGGTTCCAGCGCGCTGATGCGCCAGGCGCTGACCCAGGCCAGCCATCATTGCGCCCATCGTACGGTGGGTGGCCGCCTGCTCAGCGAGCAACCGCTGATGCAAAACGTGCTCGCCGACCTGGCCCTGGAAAGCGAAGCCGCGCTGGCGTTGAGCATGCGCATGGGCGGCGCGCTGGATCATCTGGATGATGCGCGGGAAGCCAAGTTCGCCCGGCTGGTGACGGCGGTGGGCAAGTATTGGATCTGCAAGCGTGCGCCGGCGATGATCAACGAAGCAGCCGAATGCATGGGCGGTGCCGGGTATGTCGAGGACAGTATCCTGCCGCGTCTGTACCGTGAGGCGCCGGTGAATTCAACGTGGGAAGGTTCCGGCAACGTGCAGTGCCTGGACGTGTTGCGTGCGTTGTCGAAGGAGCCGGGAGTGTTGGAGGCGCTGTTCGTCGAACTGGGGGATGGGCATGGCGATAAATTGTTGGCGCGGCATGTTGAACAATTGAAAGCGGCGTTCATGGACACCCAGGACATTCAGTACCGTGCGCGGCAACTGACCGAGGACATCGCCGTGGCGTTGCAGGCCAAGTTGTTGCTGGAGGCGGGGAATGCGGCGGTCAGTGACGGGTTTATTGCCAGCCGGTTGGGTGAGTCGTCCGGGCGGGTGTATGGCACCTTGCCGCGTGGGGTGGATGTGGAAGCCATCGTCGCCCGCTCCACCCCCCAATCTCTCTGACAGCACTCGGTCAAAATTGTGGGAGCGGGCTTGCTCGCGAATGCGGTGTATCAGTCACCTATTCAGTAGCTGATCCACTGCATTCGCGAGCAAGCCCGCTCCCACATTATTAATCACATTCCAATTGCGCTGTTTCAGTAGGGCTGGGATACAGGCAAGATAAAGGCCTGCACGTCAGAACACAGGATGCTTACCGTGACCGAAGCTTTTGTTGTCGTTCAATCCGCCGAAGAAGCCGTGGACCGGCTGGCGGCCCTGCATGAGCGTGCTACCGGCGCACTCAACAGAGCCCTCAAGCAATACCTCAAGGACCGCGTCGAACCCGACGCCGAACAACGCGCGCTGTTTCGCTACCCGGAACTGCGCCTGACCTACCACTGCCACGGCGAAGTCCCACAGACGACCCGGGCGTACGCCAAGGTCCAGTTGCCTGGAACCTACAGCGTCACCGTGACCCATCCCGCCGCGTTCCGTAAGTACCTGCTGGAGCAACTGGTGCCGCTGATGCACGACTTCACCGTGACGGTGGAAGTGGGCGTCAGCGAGCAGAACATCCCGTACCCGTACGTGGTGGAGCAGGGCGACGAACTGGCCGGCTCCGGCGTGACTGCCGCGACCCTGGCCCGCGTGTTCCCGAGCACCGACCTGTCGGCCGCCACCGATGGCATCGCCGATGGCCTCTACGATTGGGAAAACACCGACCCGCTGCCGTTGGCACTGTTCGATGCGGCCCGCGTGGACTTCTCCCTGCGCCGACTGGTGCACTACACCGGCAGCGACTGGCGCCATGTGCAGCCGTGGATCCTGCTGACCAACTACCACCGCTACGTTGACCAGTTCATCCTGCATGGCCTGGAACAATTGCGCAGCGACCCGCGTTTTATCCGCATGGTGCTGCCGGGCAACGTGGTGATCGACAAGGCCATGGACCATGGCGAAGCGTCGGCGATTGCCGCAGGCGTGGTCTGGCACCGCTATCAGATGCCGGCCTATCACCTGCAGGCCAGCGACGGCCACGGGGTGACCCTGGTGAACATCGGCGTCGGCCCGTCCAACGCCAAGAACATCACCGACCACCTTGCCGTGCTGCGTCCGCATTGCTGGCTGATGATCGGCCACTGCGGCGGCCTGCGCCAATCCCAGACCATCGGCGACTACGTATTGGCCCACGCCTATATGCGCCGCGACGGGATTCTCGATCGTGTGGTGCCGCCGAACATTCCGATCCCGGCCCTGGCCGAGGTGCAAATGGCGCTGCAACAAGCGGCGGCCAATGTCACTGGCGAAAAAGGCGAAGAGCTGAAAAAACGCCTGCGCACCGGCACCGTACTGACCTACGACGACCGCAACTGGGAACTGCGCTGGGCCCAGGAACGGCCGCTGATCAACCTGTCCCGCGCCGTTGCCGTGGACATGGAAAGCGGCACCATTGCCGCCCAGGGTTATCGCTTGCGGGTTCCGTACGGCACCCTGCTGTGCGTATCGGACAAACCGCTACACAGCGAAATCAAGCTACCGGGTTCGGCCAACGCGTTTTATGAGCGTGCAGTCAGCCAGCACTTGAAGATCGGCATCGCCGCGGTGGATTTGCTGCGCACCGAACTCAACTCACTGCACTCGCGCAAACTGCGCAGCTTTGACGAGCCGCCGTTCCGCTAAGCGGTTGGGATGGTCATTTAACGGTCAGGCCACTAGCATTGTCGGTCCTGACCGTTAGATGTTCCTTGCCATGTCCCGTCCCACCCGTCCCGATTCGCGTCGCCCAGGCGTGAAACCCCCGTATTGCGCCGCACGGCGTGTCGCCAAGGCGCCACCGGCCGAGCCGAAGCTGATCCTGTTCAATAAACCCTTCGACGTGCTGACCCAGTTCAGCGACGAAGGCGGGCGCGCGACCCTCAAGGATTTTATCGACATCCCTGGCATTTACCCGGCGGGCCGCCTCGACCGTGACAGTGAAGGTTTGCTGCTGCTGACCAATGACGGCCAGTTGCAGGCGCGCATTGCCGACCCCAAGCACAAACTGGCGAAAACCTATTGGGTGCAAGTGGAAGGCGAGCCGACCACCGAGCAACTGCAACGCTTGCGCGACGGCGTGGAACTCAATGACGGCATGACCTTGCCTGCCCAAGCCCGGCAGTTGGACGAGCCCGAATTATGGCCGCGCAACCCGCCGGTACGCTTTCGCAAAAGCGTGCCCACGACGTGGCTGGAATTGGTGATTCGTGAAGGGAGAAATCGTCAGGTTCGACGTATGACCGCAGCGGTGGGCTTGCCCACGTTGCGTCTGGTGCGTGTACGAATTGGCGATTGGTCGATCGACGGCCTGGATCAAGGCCAATGGAAGGCAGTGCCGGCGCGCCTATAGGGCGCCGGACTCGATCAGGCCTATCACCACGCTCTTGATGATGAACGCGGCCACGCCCAGGCCCAGTACGAAAAACAGGATGAACGAGCCAAAGCGTCCGGCCTTGGATTTCTTCGCCAGGTCCCAGACGATAAAACCCATGAAAATGATCAGGATCGTGACCAGGCCGGTCATCATCCATTCTTCAAACAGGGCGGGGTCGATGTTGTTCATGGGGGCATTTCCGACAAAGGCAGGCGCGGAGTATAAGGCAGGGGCGCAGGCACTACATTGATCTGCGTCGAGCGCGGTCAAAATGTGGGAGCTGGCTTGCCTGCGATAGCATCACCTCGGTTTTGCTGACACACCGAGTTGCCTGCATCGCAGGCAAGCCAGCTCCCACATTTGTTTAGTGGTGATCTCAGGTTCTCAGGTGAGTCAGCGGCAACTCAGTGCTATTGAGCACTTGGTTCAGCACAAAGCTGGAACGCACGCTGGTCACGCCGTCGATGCGGGTGAGATGCCCCAGCAGCAGTTTCTGATAGTGATCCATGTCCGGCACCACCACCTTCAACTGATAGTCGGCATCCATCCCGGTGACCAAGCTGCATTCCAGCACCTGGGGCAGGGTGCGGATCGCCGCCTCGAAGTTCTCGAAACGCTCCGGTGTGTGTCGGTCCATGCCGATCAGAACGTAGGCCGTAAGGCTAAGGCCAAGCATCTTGCGGTCGAGCAGGGCGACCTGGCGGGCGATGTAGCCGTCGTCTTCCAACTGCTTGACCCGGCGCGAGCACGGCGAAGGCGACAAGCCGATGCGTTCGGCCAACTCCTGGTTGGAGATCCTCGCGTCGCGCTGCAATTCCGCCAAAATACTCAGGTCGTATCGGTCAAGCTTGCTCATTGGGTTGGCCTTTGTCGTAACTATTGCGGTGAATTATCCATGAAGGGTTAAAAATTGCGCAAGCACTGTTTATTGACGCAATCTTCGCAATCATCTGCCGGGCACTAGCAGGTATCTTTATCAACAGAATCACCGCCTGGACAACAGTCCAAAGCAGCTCGCCCAATCAGGCCCGCTGCGGCCACCACCCCAGCAGGGTTGAGTTGGCCTCCAGGCTGCACACTGTCCACAAGACGGCGTGAGGTGAGCCAACGTCAAAAGCGTTGAGCACGGACGAAGTTCTCAAGGGGTGGCCGACGGGTCACCCCTTTTCTTTTGCCCACGAAAATAGTTCTCGTGACTGATAACCTGTCTCAGAACCGGGCCGCGCTTTTCCAGTCTCATGGACAGGCCCCAATCCGCAGTGAGGAATAGCATGAAGCGCATCTGGCGTTTGACAGGTGTAGGTTTGCTGATGGTCGCCGTGGGCGCCAACGTGATGGCCGACGAGCGTGATAACACACCGCGCCCTGAAGGCGGTGGCCAGCATGAGCGCGGCCAGGGTGGCGGCCGACAGCCGGGCAATGAACCGCCACGCCCGCAGAACAATGCGCCACGGCCGGAGAATAACCAGCCACGGCCAGAGAACAATCAGCCGCGCCAACAGAATCCGCATTTTGAACAGCACAGTGGCCAGAACGACCACTGGCAAGGTCGTCAGCCGGGCAATGAACCGAGCCGGCCGGTGCAACAGCCGCAGCCACAGCCGTCGAACAACCTGCCGATCCAGAGCCGCCCCGATACCGTGCGCCAGACCCAGGAACCGCGTCAGGGCAATTACCGCGACATCCCTCGCCGCAACGACGGCAACCCACACTGGGAGGCCGGCGGCCCCGGGTCGCGTCCGGGTTACAACGGCGGTGGTTACAACAATAACCGGCCTGGCGATAACCATTGGCCCGGCCGTCCCGATGGCCACGGCAATGGCTGGGGCCCAGGCCCGCAGCATCGCCCGGGGTATGTCATCGACCGCTTTCCCGACCGCCACTACCGCGTGCCTTACCGTGGCCAGGACTATTTCTTCTCCGGGGGTTACTGGTATCGCCCGCAAGGCCCGCGCTACGTGGTGGTGACGCCGCCTTACGGCATCCGCGTGCAATATCTGCCGGACTATGCGCGGGAAGTGTGGGTGGGCAGCGCGTTGTTCTTCCTCGCGGCCGGTGCCTACTACACCTATGAAAGCAGCACCCAGCAGTATGTGGTGGTGCAACCGCCGACCGAAGTCCCGGTCGCCCAGCCGGCGCCCCAGGGCAACGGGTATGACGTGGTGGCGTATCCCGCCAACGGCCAGTCACCGGCCCAGGTGCAGCAGGACGGCTATGACTGTTACCGCTGGGCCGTGCAGCAAAGCGGCTTTGATCCACAGCAAGTCACCTATGCCCCCGACCCGGCGGTGGTGCAAACCTACCGCCAGGCCCAGGGCAACTGCCTGAGCAGTCGCGGCTATCAGGTGCAGTACTAGGCCTTGGTGCCGGTGACCACTTCCCGCGGGTCGGCGTGCACCAGCACTTCGGCACGCGGGTAGGCGTCGTGAATGGCATCGGCGGCCCTGTCGCTGATGGCGTGGGCCACGGACAAGGTCAACTCCCCCGGCAACTCCAGGTGCAACTGCACAAACCAGTGGTTGCCCGAAATGCGCGTGCGCAAGTCATGCGCGCCCAACACCCCCGGCACGCCACGGGCCAGTTCCAGCATGTGCTGGCTGACGTCCGGCGGCAGCTCTTCATCCATCAACACCGCAAAACTTTCCCGGGCGATATGGATGGCGCTCCACAGGATATAAACAGCGATGCCCAAGCCAAACCAGGCATCCACCTGGTGGTAGCCAAACGCCGCGAGCCCCAGGGCCACCAGGATGCTGCCATTGAGCAACAAGTCCGAGCGATAGTGCAGCGAGTCGGCGCGCACCGCGTTGGAGCCGGTTTCGCGCACGACCCGGTGTTGCAGCATCAGCAAGGCCACGGTCAGCAGCAGGGAAAAGATGATCACCCCAATGCTCAACCACGGCGCACCGACCGGTTCCGGGTGCTGCAAGCGTTCGTACGCCTGCAGCGCAATCAACACCGCACTGCCGCCGATAAACAACGCCTGGGCCATGCCTGCCAGTGATTCGGCCTTGCCATGGCCGTAACGGTGATCGTCATCGGCCGGGCGCAGGGCGTAATGCACCGCGAGCAGGTTCAGCAGTGAGGTCACCCCGTCCAGCAACGAATCGGTCAACCCGGCGAGCATGCTCACCGAGCCGCTGAGCCACCAGGCGATGGCCTTGGTGATAATCAACGCACACGCCACGCCCACCGAGGCGCGGGTAGCCAGGCGCAGAAGCCTGGCGTGTTCGGGACTGCTGGTCATAGGCGGATCGAACCTCAGGCGGCGGGTTTTAGGCCGAGGGAGGCGAGTTGCTGCACGCTACCCTTGAACTGGATCAGGCGCGGGTCGTCCAGCGGCAGGTTGCGGCCGGTTTCTTTCTGGATGATGGATTGCAGCTTGGCGTTGTCGACCTTGCCGTCGGCGCCGATGGCTTCGTGCAGCTTCTCGGGGGCCACCTGGGCGGTCTTGCCCGGTTCGAAGTAGATCGCGCCGGTGGCGAAGTCCACACCGAAGGCGATCAGGCCGGGGATCACATAGAACAGCAGGCCCACGGCATCGAGTACGGCAATCGCCGGGTCGATCTTGCCGTCGATCTGGCCACGGCGGTCCGGGTAGAAGATCGAACCGCAGGCCGTCAATTGGCTCAGCAGGGTGACGGCGAGGACACCGCCGATGACACGGGAAGCGATACGCATGGGGAATCTCCTGAATACGATTGATACGGGACTATAAGCGACGAAGATCCAGTGTGGGAGCGGGCGTGCTCGCGAATGCGGAGTATCAGTCGCATATCCATCAACTGACAGACCGCATTTGCGAGCAAGTCCGCTCCCACATTTAACCGTTTCTGTGACCATCACCGGTACTCGGCAGTTCGCCGTTATACTCGCCGCTCTGCTTTGGAGCCAGTATGAATTCGTTGCCCATCGATGATGTTTTACCCGCCCTGCGTGACGCCTTGGCGAATCGCCATGAAGCCGTGCTGGAAGCACCGCCCGGCGCCGGTAAAACCACCCGTGTGCCCTTGGCCCTGTTGAACGAGCCGTGGCTGGCCGGGCAAACCATCCTGATGCTCGAACCACGCCGCCTCGCCGCCCGCGCGGCAGCCGAGCGGCTGGCCAGCGAGTTGGGCGAAAAAGTCGGCGAGACGGTCGGCTATCGCATCCGCCTCGACAGCAAGGTCGGCCCCAACACCCGTATCGAAGTGGTCACCGAAGGCATCCTCACGCGCCGCCTGCAGGACGACCCGGCGCTCGACGGCGTGGGCCTGCTGATCTTCGACGAGTTCCACGAGCGCAGCCTCGACGCCGACCTCGCCCTGGCCCTGAGCCTCAACGGTCGCGAACTGTTTCGCGATGAGCAGCCGCTGAAAATCCTGCTGATGTCCGCCACCCTTGAAGGCGAACGCTTGTCTGTGCTGTTGGACAACGCGCCGATCCTGCGCAGCGAAGGGCGCATGTTCCCGGTACAGATGCGCTGGGGCCGGCCGTATCAGGCCGGGGAGTTCATCGAGCCGCGCGTGGTGCAGACGATCCTTGACGCGCTGCACGATGAAAGCGGCAGTGTGCTGGTGTTCCTGCCCGGTCAGGCGGAGATTCGGCGGGTCAACCAGCAACTGGCTGACGCCCTCGCTGAACGCAGCGATGTGCTGTTATGCCCGCTGCACGGCGAACTCGACCTCAACGCGCAGCGCGCGGCCATCGACCCGGCGCCCGCCGGCAAACGCAAAGTGGTACTGGCCACCAACATCGCCGAGACCAGCCTGACCATCAACGGCGTGCGCGTGGTGATCGACGCCGGGCTGGCGCGGGTGCCACGTTTCGACCCGGGCAGCGGCATGACCCGTCTCGACACCCAGCGCATTTCCCGCGCCAGTGCCACCCAGCGCGCCGGTCGGGCGGGGCGCCTGGAACCGGGGGTGTGTTACCGCTTGTGGTCCGAAGACCAGCACGAGGGCCTCGCCGCCTACGGCAGTGCAGAAATCCTCGCCGCCGACCTCGCCGGCCTCGCCTTGCAACTGGCGCGTTGGGGTGTCACGCCTACGCAACTGGTCTGGCTGGATGTGCCGCCCACCGCTGCGTACGCCCAGGCCCAGGATTTGCTCGAACGTCTCGGCGCCTTGAATGACGACACGCTCACCGCCCACGGCCAGAAAATGGCCGAGCTGCCGGCCCACCCGCGCATCGCCCATTTGCTACTGCGCGGCCAGGACCTGGGGCTGGCGGCGACCGCGTGTGATGTCGCCGCGCTGTTGGGCGAGCGCGACATTTTGCGCGGTGGCGGCGCGGATCTGCACAGCCGCCTGGCGCTGCTGTCCGGTGAAGAACGCGCACGCGGCGGCCAGGGCGGCGTGCAACGGGCCAGGCAACTGGCGCGCCAATACCGTGGCTACCTGAGGGGCCAGGCCACGCAGGCAGTGGCCGACCCCGACCACCCGCGCTGGCTCGGCGCCTTGCTGGCGCTGGCCTACCCGGACCGCGTCGCCCAGCAACGTCGCCCCGGTGGCGCCGAATACCGCCTGGCCAACGGCCGCGCCGCGTTGTTTGCCGAGGCTGACAGCCTGATGAAACAGGCCTGGCTGGTGATCGCTGACCTCGGCAGCCGCCAGGGCCAGCGCGAAGAACGTATCTACCTCGCGGCGGATTTTGATCCGACGCTGTTCGACACGGTGCTCGCCGAGCAAGTGCGCAATGTCGACCAACTCGACTGGGATGAACGCGAAGGCGTGCTGCGCGCCGAGCGCCAGCGCAAAGTCGGCGAACTGGTGCTGAGCCGCGAGCCGCTCACCGGCCTCGACGAATCCGCGCGCAGCCAGGCGCTGGTCAACCTGGTGCGACGCAAAGGCCTTGAGTTGCTGCCGTGGACCCCCGAGCTGCGCCAATGGCAAGCCCGCGTCATGCTGCTGCGCCACCTCGACGCCGGCAAACCCAGCGAATGGCCAGACATCAGCGACAGCGCCTTGCTCGCCAGCCTGGAACACTGGCTGATGCCGTACCTGGGCAAGGTGTCGCGCTTGAGCCACTTCGCCAACCTGGATATTTCCAGCTTCCTGCACAACCTGCTGCCCTGGCCGCTGCCCCAGCGCCTTGACGAATTGGCACCGCAGCATGTGAAAGTGCCGTCGGGCTCGTCGGTGCGTCTGGACTACAGCGAGCAGCCGCCGATTCTGGCGGTGCGCTTGCAGGAACTGTTTGGTCTGGCGGATACGCCGCGCATCGCCGGCGGGCGTCAGGTGGTCAAGCTGCACCTGCTGTCCCCTGCGCGACGGCCGGTGCAGGTGACGCAAGATCTGGCGAACTTCTGGCGCAGTACCTACGCCGAAGTGAAGAAGGATCTGAAGGGCCGCTATCCAAAACACTACTGGCCGGATGACCCGTTGGTAGCCGAAGCCACCGCCCGCATCAAACCGCGCAAATAAAACCTGTAGTGAGCGGGCTTGCCCCGCGCTGGAGTGCGCAGCGCTCCCAAAATCGTGGGGCGGCTTCGCCACCCAGCGCGGGGCAAGCCCGCTCACTACAGGACGGTGTTTGGATCAGTTGAGGTGGGCTTTCAGTTCACCTGCGGCTTGACGCATCGCGGCTTTGACTTGCGGGACAGTGCTCAGTGGGTTGAGCAAGCCGTAGTCATGGATCATCCCGTTGTAGCGCACCGCCGTCACATCCACACCCGCCGCGTCCAGCTTGCGGGCGTAGGCCTCGCCTTCATCGCGCAACACGTCCAGCCCGGCGGTTTGGATCAGCGCCGGTGGCAGGCCCGTCAGCTGTGCCGGGGTGGCGCGCAACGGCGAAGCGTAGATCTCGGCGCGTTGCTTGGTGTCGGTGGTGTAGCTGTCCCAGAACCAATTCATCATGTTCTTGGTGAGGAAGTGGCCTTCGGCGTACTGCTGGTATGACGCTGTGTCGAAGCTGGCGTCGGTCACCGGCCACAGCAGCAGCTGGAAGCGCAGTGTCGGCGAGTGCTGTTCCTTGGCCTTGAGCGCCACCACCGCCGCCATGTTGCCGCCGACGCTGTTGCCGGCCACCGCCAGGCGCGTGCCATCGACGTTGATCTCTTTGCCGTGCTCGGCGACCCAGCGGGTCGCCGCGTAGGCCTGGTTGATCGCGGTCGGGTAGTGCGCTTCCGGCGACGGCGTGTAGTCCACATACACCGCGACGGCGCCGGAGCCCACCACCAGGTCACGAATCAGGCGGGCGTGGGTCGGGTAGTCGCCCAGCACCCAGCCGCCGCCGTGGAAGTACATGAACACCGGCAACTCACCCTTGACGTTGGTAGGGCGCACGATGGTCAGCTTGATGCGCTGGCCGTCGGCCTGGATGGTCTTGTCGCTGACCTGAATGCCCGACATGTCGACCTTCACCGAGTTCTGTGCACCCGTCAGCACGGCCCGTGCATCCTTGGGGCTCAGTTGCTCCAACGGGCGACCGCCGCCAGCGGCGAGGGCGTTGAGGAACGCCTGGGTCTGGTGCTCGGGCACCGCGGTTTCGGCGGCAAAAGCGCTGCCGATGGACAGGGCGAGGAGGGTGGCGGTCAGGGCTTTGTTGAGGGTGTTCATGTCGTTTGGGCTCACTTGAAGTATTGGAATTGGAAGGCCGCTTCAGCGCCTCTGGCTGTCTGCGTGCTGGCTTGGGAAGAAATTTACGACCTGGTCGAGTGAGAGACAATTAGGCTGATTCGAGATTTATTGTCCCCTTAAAAAGGACAATGTAGTGAGCGGGCTTGCCCCGCGCCGGGTGGCGCAGCCGCCCCAAATGGTCCGCCGCGGTGTTTCAGGGAGACCGAGGTGCATGGGATTGGGGCGGCTGCGCCACCCGGCGCGGGGCAAGCCCGCTCACTACAAGGTGGGGAGCAGGAAGCGGGCGATCACGGGCAGGTGGTTGGAGATGCGCAGGGTGTCGTCCTGGCGCACCCGGGCTTCTACACGCTTGAGGCGCGGGCTGTAGAACAGGTAGTCGAGGGTGCGATCCGGGCCGTCGAGGCTGGGGTCGTTGGGGAAGTGCGTTAGCCATTTCTCACGGTCGATGCCGCTGGATTGGCTGTTGCTTGGGATCATCGGGTATTTATCCCACAGCAGGTGCAGCTCACTGTCCGGCGAATATTGCCCGCGTTTGCTGGCGTCCAGGCGTAGGAATTGGCCCAGGGGCAGCAGGTTGAAATCCCCGCCGATCAGCCAGGGCGTGCCACGGCCTTCGAATTTATCCAGCAGTTTGACCGTGGCCTGGACCTGCTCTTGCACCGCACTGCGCCCAGGTGCATCGCCGTCCAGGCGGGTATTGAGCACCGCCAGTTGGCCGCCGTCGCTCAGGGGCAGGTAGGTCAGCAGCAGGGCCGGTTTGGGTTGGAACTGGCGGCTGAAGATATTCGCCTCGGGCGCGGGCAATTGCAGGCGCTCGGCGTGTTCGATCTGGTAGCGGCTCAGGGTCGCCAGCTTGCGGCCGACGCTGCCGAAGATGTGCAGGTCCGGGACAAAATCGGCTTTCCAGTCGAAGGCCTGGGCGCTGCACGGGTAGAGGTCGACCAGACGCTCTTGCAACAGGGCCAGTTGGTCCTGGTAGTGGGAAGGCTTGGCGTTTTCGTCGAGTTCCTGCAACAGCAGCAGGTCGGGCTGCTCGTCGCGGATCACCCGCGCCACTTCGTCCAGGCTGAAGGCCATGTCTTCGACGGTCGGGCGCTCATCGGGGCCGCTGCCGTCGGCGGTGTCGTACCAGAACACGTAGTTCTTGCCGGCCAGGTATTGCACGTTCCAGGTCATGACCTTGAGCGCCTGCCCCGGCAACAGGGTCGGCGCACGCGGCGCCACGCAGCTGACGGGCAGGATTTCCTTGTCGGCGGGGCGCCAGGTCAGGCTGTGGATCAGGGCGGTGAGTAAGCCTGCGAGAATCAGCAGGCCCAGTAAGGTGATGCGCAATAAACGGGTCATCGGCTCGGCTTATGGCGTTTCAGAGGTGCCAGGAGCATATCACCGCGCGTCGGCATCGCCACCGATCAGCATGAATAAACGGAACAGCACCACGCTGGTGAACAGTTGCAGGAAGCTGTGGGCGCTGTCCATCACCAGCCCCAGCAACGGCGCGGGCTCTGGATAGGCCGCGACACTGGCGCCCTTGAGCAGCCACAGCGGCGTCATCACGCACAGCAGGCACACGAGGATGCGCCAGAAGTGCCCGCGGGTCAGGCGAAAACTCTCCTTGATCGCTTCCAGCGCCGTCATGCCGCGCAGCACCAGCAGGTATTCGGCAAAGGCCAGTACCACCATCAGCCACAGGCCCGGCAGGAAGTACAACGACAACCCGAGCAGGATCAGCAAGGTGCTGATAGCCGTCAGCAGCGCGAAACGTGGCCACAGGGTCAGGGCCATGGCCCACACATCCTTGGTGCGCGGCGACTCGCCTCGGGTGCGGGCGTCGAGAAACAGGATCAACGCGCCGGTGTACAGCGGGTACACCAACAACCCCACCACCACGCTGAAACCGGGGAAGGCATCGGGGCCCACCACGTGGTTGAGCACTTGTTGCAGCAAGGCTTCGAGAATCACCAACGGCAGGCACAGCTGGACGATGGCGCCCAGGTTGCGTTGAGTGAAGCGGAGGGAGTCGCGCAGTACATCTAACGGATTCATCAAGTTCATCGCAGGCCTGAAAGCAAGGGCAACACTTTAACCGATCGTGACCGGACGTAAGCAAACGTAAACCTTGAGTAAAGACCATTGAAACAACTCGTAACATCCCCATAACTAGCATGTACCTCAGCCTGACTCCAGGCGGGACCACGATTTCTACCGGCAATCTAACGAGGTCGCCATGAACAGCGAAGAGCAAACCCTGATCGATGGACTGTTTTCACGGTTGCAACAAGCCGAAACGGACTCAGCCCCCCGCGACGCCCTGGCCGAAGCGCGGATCAAGGAGCATATGACGCGCCAACCGGCGGCCGGGTACTACATGACCCAGTCGATCCTGGTGCAGGAACACGCGCTCAAGAGCCTCGACGCGCAGAACAAGCAACAGGCGCAACAGATCCAGCAGTTGCAGGAAGAGTTGCAACAAGCCAAATCCCAATCGGCCCAGCCAGCGCCGAGCAGCGGTGGTTTTCTGTCGAGCATCTTTGGCGGTGGCGGTTCCCGTGAGCAGCAACCGGCCCAGAGCGCTCCGGCGTCTACGGGTGGTTGGCGTGAACCGGCGCGGCCGTCGTTCAACCAGGCGCCTGCGCCGCAACAAAATTATCAACAGCCTCCCGCTGCCGCCGCCCCGATTGGCAGCGGCTTCCTCGGCGGTGCGATGAAAACCGCCGCTGGCGTGGCCGGCGGTGTGTTGCTGGCGGAAGGCATCAGCAGCCTGTTCCATCACAACCAGCAGCCGCAGGTGGTGGAAGAAATCATCGAGCAACCGGCACCGGCCAGCGATCAAGGTGGCTGGGGCAATGACGACCAGAAGTTTGCCGGCAACGACAACTGGGGCAGCAACAACTCGGACAGCTTTGCCGACAGCGATTATTCCGACGATTCCTCCTCCTTCGGCGACGACGATTCCTTCGTCTGATGCTCCCAAGCCCGGTGCGCTTTGTCGCGCCGGGCTGATTTTTCTCGGAAACTTCCCCATGGCTGGCATACTGGCGCCTTTGCGGACGTGCGCGTCCGGCATCCAAGTGGCTGTCATGGGGAAGTGCGGTGAAGAAAATTGCAGTGTTCGCCGATGTACAAAACCTCTACTACACCGTGCGCCAAGCGTATGGCTGCCACTTCAACTACGCCGCCCTGTGGGCTGACATCAGCGCCCGCGGGCAGATCGTCGAGGCGTACGCCTATGCCATCGACCGTGGCGACAGCAAGCAGCAACAGTTCCAGCAGATCCTGCGCAACCTGGGCTTTACGGTAAAACTCAAGCCGTACATCCAGCGCAGCGACGGCTCGGCCAAGGGCGACTGGGACGTGGGCATCACGCTCGACATCATGGACGCCGCGGACCACGTCGACGAAATCGTGCTGGCTTCCGGTGACGGAGACTTCGACATGCTGCTCGAACGCATCATCAACAAGCATGGCGTCGAAGCCGTGGCCTACGGCGTGCCGGGGCTGACCGCCAACTCGTTGATACGTGCGGCCAGCCGCTACGTGCCGATCGAAGGCGCGCTGCTGCTCAAATAAATTGTGGAACGGAGTTGGAACAGGTTTGGAACGTATAGCGGTCATCGACTTTGAAACCACCGGCATCAGCCCGAGCAGCCAGTGCCGCGCCACGGAAATCGCCGTGGTCATCCTTGAGCGTGGTCAGATCGTGGACCGCTACCAGAGCCTGATGAAAACCGGCGTGCACGTGCCCGCGTTCATCGAACAACTCACCGGCATCAGCAACGCCATGCTGCGCGGCGCGCCGCCGGCCGAGCGCGTGATGAACGAGGTCAACGAGTTCGTCGGCACCACCCCGCTGCTGGCGCACAACGCCGCGTTCGACCAGAAGTTCTGGGACTTCGAGCTGGGCCTGATCCGCCGCACCCGCCTGCAGAAGTTTGCCTGCTCGCTGCTGCTGGCGCGGCGCTTGATGCCCTCGGCGCCGAACCACAAACTCGGCACCCTGAATGCGTTCGCCCAGTTGCCCCACACCGGCAAGGCTCACCGGGCGATGGCGGACGCGGAAATGGCGGCCAACCTTACGGCGCACCTGGCGCAGGAACTGCGCGGTACCCATGGTTTGCGCGAACTGTCCCACGACCTGCTGTGCAGCTTGCAGAAAGTCCCGGCGGCAAAAATCACCGAACACCTCAAAAAACATCGCGGCTTCTGAGCCACCACAACCCCAAGAACCCCAAAGATCAAAAATGTGGGAGCGGGCTTGTGTGGGAGCGGGCTTGCTCGCGAAAGCGGTGGATCAGTCGCCGGAAATATTGACTGACACACCGCCTTCGCGGGCAAGCCCGCTCCCACAGGGGTTATGTGTCGTTCATCGAGACTGTGTGCAGTTCAGCGTCTGATCCACGACCACCTTCGCCATCTCCACCAGATGCATCACTGCCCGCTGCTGCACATTCATTGATTCTGCCGATGAGTGTGCTGTCTCTACCGCGCAATGCAGCAAATCCGCCGCATGGGCGAGGGCGTCTTCGAAACTCAGGTTGTCGTTCAGAATGAAATTGGGCGCATCCGGGGCGGACGCTTTGAGGTAGTAGTCGATGGCTCGGCGGTGGAGTAGGGCGTCTTCGCTGAGAAAGCTGGGTGGGTCGGGGGTTACTTTGACCATGGTGAAACTCCTTTTGTGTTGTAAGGAGCTGCATCATTCGCTTGCACGCAAATGAGGGTGGCAGCAGTACGCGGGTGTGCAAGACCGGGACAAAAGGTAAACCCAGCAGATCCGAGGATCTCCCGCGCACGGCTGCCATAAAAATATCGATGCTGCGTATCAAAAACTGAGCAACGAAGAAGTAAGGCATCTGAGCGGCTTTTGTTTGGTCGGACTTGCACGTCCCATCATCAAGTGTTCGATGACTGAGCGAGACTAGCTACCTGATCCGACGGAAACAAGGCCGTGGAATTCTCTAGGAAACATCCCTCAAATGAAAGAGATCGGTCTTGCTGGCCATTGAAATTGAACAGCGCTCAAGTCCTCTGTGAGGCAACTGACGTCATCGCAGGCAAGCCAGCTCCCACAGTTGAATGCATTCCAACTGTGGGAGCTGGCCTGTTCATCGTTCCCACGCAGAGCGTGGGAACGATCGGAGTCAGCCACCATTTTTCCCATTGCTCTCCAACTGCGCCAACGGCACCCGCCGCTCTATCGCGCTGGACAAAATAATCGACGTCTTGCTGAACCCGAACTTCGCGACCCGGTTGATCAGGTTCTCCAACTCCGGCATCGAGCCCACCGCCGCCTGCATGATCACGCACGGATCACCTGTCACCCGGTGGCATTCGGTCAGCTCGGGAATTTCCGCCAGGGCGTCGTAAACCTTCTGGCTGCCGTGGTTGGTCAAGCGCAACTCAATGACGCACTGGATCGGCAAGCCGACTTTGGACAGGTCGACCTTGGCCTGATAACCCGTGATCACCCCGCTGGCCTCCAGCTTGGCCACGCGTTCGGCCACGGCCGGGGCCGAGAGGTTTACTGTGCGCGCCAGTTGCGCGTAGGACGCACGGCCGTCGGCGAGCAGGGCGCTGAGGAGCATGCGGTCGTATTTGTCCATGATAAGGCTCCAATGCTGGGTGGCTTTCGAAAGCGTGGGTTATAGCCCTCACAACCATGCTTTGAAAAGTGTATGGGCGGTTTAAACAGGTTTTGTAACTTAAGTTTAAAGGCCTGCCTTTTTAGAATAAGCATCCCATCTCCTGCCATAGAGCCACCCAATGCCTGGCCCAAGTCGCTTTCCCTTACCGTTGATCGCCGCCTTTTTTGCCTTGTATGTGATTTGGGGGTCCACCTACCTGGTGATCCGCATCGGCGTGGAGTACTGGCCGCCACTGATGCTCGGCGGGATTCGCTTTTTGGCGGCGGGGGCGGTGATGTATGGCTTCCTGCGCTGGCGCGGGGTGCCGGCGCCGACGTGGGAGCAGTGGAAGGCGTGCGCGAAGATCGGCATTTTGCTGCTGACCTTCGGCAACGGCGCGGTGACGCTGGCCGAGCACTCCGGGGTGTCGTCCGGGGTGGCCGCGCTGGCGGTGGCGACGGTGCCGTTGTTCACGTTGTTGTGTGGCTATTTCTGGGGCGCACGTAATACCCGTCTGGAATGGGCAGGTGTGATCCTGGGGATCGCTGGCATCGCCATGCTCAACATGGGCAGCACCTTGCAATCGAGCCCGATGGGCGCCGCGTTGCTGCTGTTTGCGGCCGCTTCGTGGGCGTTCGGTTCGGTGTGGAGCCGACGTCTGCCGTTGCCCCAGGGGGCGATGGCCAGTGCCGCGGAGATGCTGGTGGCGGGCGTAACGCTGCTGATCGGCAGCGCACTCACCGGCGAACGCCTGCACGCCATGCCTCCCGTCGAAGGCTGGCTGGCCCTGGCGTACCTGGCCGTGTTCGGTTCGATCATCGCCTTCAACGCCTATATGTACCTGCTCAAGCACGTGCGCCCGGCGGCGGCGACCAGCTATGCCTACGTCAACCCGGCGGTGGCGGTGTTGCTCGGGATTGTGTTTGTCGGTGAGACCATCGGCATGGAAGAGGCCCTGGCGATGTTGGTGATCATCAGCGCGGTCCTGCTGATCAGCCTGCCCCAGTGGCGCAAGCCCAAGCCGGAAATAAGGTAAACTGCGGCGCATTGCGTGCTTGCGCTGAATTTTCCTACGGTAACTACATGACTTTCGCCTCCCTTGGCCTGATCGAACCCTTGCTGCGCGCCCTTGACACGCTTGGCTACCAGACCCCGACGCCGGTGCAGGCGCAAGCCATTCCAGCGGTGCTGGCCGGTCGCGACTTGATGGCTGCGGCCCAGACCGGCACCGGCAAGACCGCCGGTTTTGCTCTGCCATTGCTGCAACTGCTGACCATGGAAGGGCCGAAAGTTGCCGCCAACTCGGCGCGTGCACTGATCCTGTGCCCGACCCGTGAGCTGGCCGAGCAGGTGCACGCCAGCGTCGCCGAATACGCGCAAAACCTGCCGCTGACCACTTACGCGGTATACGGTGGCGTAAGCATCAACCCGCAGATGATGAAGCTGCGCAAGGGCGTCGACATCCTGGTCGCCACCCCTGGCCGCCTGATCGACCTGTTCCGCCAGAACGCGCTGAAACTCAATCAGCTGCAAACCCTGGTGCTGGACGAGGCCGACCGCATGCTCGACCTGGGCTTCTCGGAAGAGCTGGCGAACATCTACCGCATGCTGCCGAAAAAGCGCCAGACGCTGCTGTTCTCCGCGACGTTCTCCGATGACATCCGCCTGCTCGCCGGGCAGATGCTCAACGACCCGCTGAGCATCGAAGTCAGCCCGCGCAACGTTGCCGCCAACACCGTGAAGCAGTGGGTTGTGCCGGTGGACAAGAAGCGCAAGCCGGAGTTGTTTGTGCACTTGATGCGCAAGGGTCGCTGGAAACAGGTGCTGGTGTTCGCCAAGACCCGTAACGGCGTGGACGCGCTGGTGGACAAATTGCAGGGCCTGGGCATCAACGCCGATGGCATCCACGGCGACAAGCCGCAGGCGACCCGCCAGCGTGCGCTGGACCGCTTCAAGGCCAGCGAAGTGCAGATCCTGGTGGCCACCGACGTGGCAGCCCGTGGCCTGGACATCGAAGACCTGCCGCTGGTGGTCAATTTCGACCTGCCGATCGTGGCCGAGGACTACATCCACCGCATCGGCCGCACCGGGCGTGCGGGCAACACCGGCGAGGCGATTTCCCTGGTGTGTGCCGATGAAGTGAACATGCTGTCGGCCATCGAGATGCTCACGCGTCAGACGTTGACCCGCAAGATGGAGCCGGACTTTGAACCGGAGCACCGTGTGCCGGACACCGATGCCAGCGGCCAGGTGGTGAAGAAACCGAAAAAGCCGAAGAAACCTAAAACTTCCGGTGGTGGCGGCAAGCGCAACCTGGGCAAGTGGGTGGACAGTGGTGACGCGGCGCCGGCCGAGCCTTCGATCAAGCCGGTGCGCAAGGTGCCGGTGTTTAATACCGGGCCGCGTAAGAAGAAGTGATTTTGCGCTGTGGCTGATGGCCCCTTCGCGAGCAAGCCCGCTCCCACACTCGACCGAGTTTCGACATGAAAATGCGGTCAAAATGTGGGAGCGGGCTTGCTCGCGAAGGGGGCTTTGAATCCAAACCTCAGCGTTTAAGCCACTCCACCATCCCCCGCCCAGCCGCTCGCCCGCTGGCAAAACACCCCGTCAGCAAATACCCGCCCGTCGGCGCTTCCCAGTCCAGCATCTCTCCGGCACAAAATACGCCTGGCAATTGTTTGAGCATCAAGCTCTCATCCAGCGCTTCGAACGGCACGCCGCCGGCGGTGCTGATCGCTTCGTCCATCGGCCGGGTTTTCACCAGGGTCAGCGGCAGGGCCTTGATGGCGGCGGCCAATTGCGCCGGATCGTTGAAGTGTTCGGCGGGCGCCAACTCGCGTAATAACGCCGCTTTCACGCCATCCAGCCCCAACTGGCTGTGCAAGTGTTTGCTCATCGAGCGCGAACCACGGGGCTTGGCCAATGCAGCTTGAACCTTATCCACAGGCTTGCTCGGCAACAGGTCGATATTCACGGTGGCCAAACCGGTTGTGTTGATCGCCTCGCGAATCGGCGCCGACAACGCGTAGATCAAACTGCCTTCGATACCAGCGGCGGTGATCACACATTCCCCCAGCCGGGGTTTGTCGTCGCCCAAGCCGATGGCGACGTTTTTCAACGGCGCACCGGCGAATTTGCTGACCATCAACTCGCTCCAGGCCGACACCTCGAAGCCGCAGTTGCTCGCTTGCAGCGGGGCACAGGGCACGCCTTTGCCTTCCAGCAGCTTGAGCCACGTACCGTCGGAACCCAGGCGCGACCAACTGCCACCGCCGAGGGCCAACAGTACCGCTTCGCCGCGCACGGTTTTTTCGCCGTCGGGACTGTGGATAAGTAAATCGCCGTGGGCATTCCAGCCGGTCCAACGGTGCCGGGTGTGGATAACCACGCCCTGGTCGCGCAGGCGCTTGAGCCAGGCGCGCAGTAGGGGGGCGGCTTTCATGTCAGTAGGAAACACCCGGCCGGAGGTGCCGACAAAGGTTTCGATACCCAGCCCATGTATCCATTCGCACAACGCTTCGGCGCCAAACCCACGCAGCAGCGGGGCGATGTACGGCGCTCGTTCGGCGTAGCGCGACAGAAACGCCGGGTAGGCTTCGGAGTGGGTGATGTTCATGCCGCCAACACCGGCCAGCAGGAATTTGCGCCCCACCGACGGCATGCCGTCGTACAGGTCCACGTGCAGCCCCGCCTGGCTCAAGACTTCGGCGGCCATCAGCCCGGCGGGGCCGCCGCCGATGATGGTGACGTGTTGGGGTGCGGTCTGGGGCATGGCGAGGGCTACGGTCGGATAAACAGGCCGAGCATTCTACCCGAGGACAGCGCAAACGCCTGATCAAAAAATGTACAGCTTCCTACAGGCCTTACAGATATTGACTCTTAGGTGCTTACGCTCAAGTTATCCACAGGCCGTTCCACAGGCATTGTGGGTAACGCGCACAACTCAATGACAACCTGATGACGTCCACACCCGTTGTGCGCTGTGGTGCAGGATGCCGTGGCGGCGGGCCAGGGCAGGGCGGTCCTTGCTGTAGCCGCCGCCGATCACGCCCATCACCGGGATGTCGCGGCCCAGGCAGTGGCGCATCACGCTTTCATCGCGGGCGGCGACGCCTTGGTCTGTCAGCTTGAGGTAGCCGAGGGCGTCGTCCTTGTGCACGTCGACGCCGGCGTCGTACAGCACCAGGTCCGGCTGGTAGAGCGGCAGCAGGTAATTGAGCGCGTCGTCCACCACCTTGAGGTAGTCGCCGTCGCCCATGCCCATGGGCAGCGGGATGTCCCAGTCGCTCTGGGCTTTGCGTGCGGGGAAGTTCTTTTCGCAGTGCAGCGACACGGTGATGGCCTCCGGTGTGTCATGGAGGATGCGTGCGGTGCCGTCGCCCTGGTGCACGTCGCAGTCGAAGATCAGCACGCGATTGACCCGGCCGCTGGCGAGCAGGTAATGGCTGATCACCGCCAGGTCGTTGAAGATGCAAAAGCCCGCCGGGTAATCGTAGTGGGCGTGGTGCGTGCCGCCCGCCAGGTGGCAGGCGAGGCCGTGTTCCAGCGCCTGTTCGGCAGCGAGGATCGAGCCGCCCACCGCCCGCACGGTACGCCGCGCCAGGGCTTCGTTCCACGGCAGGCCGAGGCGGCGCTGGTCTTCGCGGGACAGTTCACCGCCCATGTAGCGTTCGATGTAGCCGGGGTCATGGGCCAGCGCCAGGATCTCGGGTGGGCACAGTTGCGGGCGCAGCAGTTGGCGGTCCTCGGTCAACCCGTTGGACACCAAGTGGTCACGCAACAGGCGGAACTTGTCCATGGGGAAGCGGTGCTCCGCCGGGAACGCGGGGCTGTAATCATCGTGGTAGATCAGTGGTAAAGGCATGGGATTATCTGACGGGAACCTGCGACGGATCTTACCCGCGTTGTACACTCACGCACATGGCAAGGGAGGGGACCCATGGAGCCGATACTCGAACTGGAAAGTGCGCGCCTGGTGCTGCGCCAATGGCGCGACAGCGACCTGCCGGAGTTTGCGCGCATGTGCGCCGACCCACAGGTGATGCGCTATTTCCCGGCCAGGCTGAGCCACCTGGAAAGCGCCGCATTGATCGGCCGCATTCGTGGCCACTTCGCCGAATATGGCTTCGGCCTGTGGGCCTTGCAGCGCAAGGACAGCGGCGAGTTCATCGGCTTGACCGGCTTGCAGCATGTCAGCTTTGACGCCGCCTTCACCCCGGCGGTGGAAATCGGCTGGCGCCTGGCCCGCGAACATTGGGGCCTGGGCTACGCCAGCGAAGCGGCGTGGACGGCGTTGCGCTGCGGCTTCGATCGCTTGCAGCTGGATGAAGTCGTCGCCTTTACCACCGAAGCCAACATGCCATCACAAAAAGTCATGCAGGCCATCGGTATGCATTACGATCCCCTGGCAGATTTTGCACACCCCAAGGTCGCAGCCGATGACCCGCTGCGCCATCATGTGTTGTACCGCATCACCCGCGCCCAATGGTTGGACACGCTGCACGGATAAGCAGACCGGAATGCCCCATAGATTGTAGGAGTTGCTCTATGAGCCAAGTATTGGAAGATCTGGTGGACTTGCTGACCCTGGAGCCGATCGAGGAAAACCTCTTTCGCGGCCGCAGCCAGGACCTGGGTTTTCGTCAACTGTTCGGCGGCCAGGTGCTCGGCCAGTCGCTGTCGGCGGCCAGCCAGACCGTAGAAGAAGCGCGGCATGTGCACTCATTGCACGGCTATTTCCTGCGTCCCGGTGATGCGGCATTGCCGGTTGTGTATTCGGTCGACCGTGTGCGCGATGGCGGCAGTTTCAGCACGCGCCGGGTCACCGCGATCCAGAAGGGCAACCCGATCTTCACCTGCAGCGCTTCGTTCCAGTACGACGAAGAGGGCTTCGCACACCAGAGCACCATGCCCGTGGTGGTCGGCCCGGAAAACCTGCCGTCGGAGCTGGAGTTGACCCAGCAACGCGCGCACCTGATCCCCGAGCATATGCGCGACAAGCTGCTGTGCCCCAAGCCGATCGAAGTGCGCCCGGTCACCGAAAAAGACCCGTTCAACCCGCAGCCGTCCGACCCGGTCAAGTACGTGTGGTTTCGTGCCGACGGCGCGTTGGCCGACACGCCTGCGCTGCACAAATACCTGCTGGCCTACGCCTCGGACTTCGGCTTGCTGACCACCTCGTTGCTGCCCCATGGCAAGACCGTGTGGCAGAAAGATATGCAGGTCGCCAGCCTCGACCACGCGCTGTGGTTCCACGCCGACCTGCGCGCCGATGACTGGTTGCTCTACGCCATGGACAGCCCGTGGGCCGGCAATTCCCGTGGGTTCTCCCGTGGCAGCGTGTACAACCGCGCGGGGCAATTGGTGGCTTCGGTAACGCAGGAAGGCTTGATCCGCCATCGCAAGGATTGGACGTGAGCCTGTCGCACATCAAGCACTGGGTGTTCGACATGGACGGCACCCTGACGGTGGCCGTGCATGACTTTGCGGCGATCCGCCAGGCGCTGGAGATTCCTGCGCAGGACGACATCCTCACGCACCTGGCCGCCCTGCCCCAGGACCTCGCAGCGGCCAAGCATGGGTGGTTGCTGGAACATGAGCGCGAGCTGGCCCTGGGCTCGGTCGCGGCCGAGGGCGCAGTGGAACTGGTGCGTGAACTGGCCGGGCGCGGTTATCGCCTGGGCATCCTGACCCGCAATGCGCGGGAACTGGCGCACATCACCCTGGAGGCAATTGGTTTGGCAGACTGCTTTGCCGTCGAGGACGTGTTGGGGCGTGATGATGCGCAGCCCAAGCCGGACCCGGATGGCTTGTTGAAACTGGCGGCGGCGTGGGATGTGGCGCCGAGCACAATGGTGATGGTCGGGGATTATCGCTTTGACCTGGAGTGCGGTCGGGCGGCGGGGGCGCGGACGGTGTTGGTCAACCTGGCGCAGAACCCGTGGCCGGAACTTGCCGATTGGCATGCCGAGGACTGCGCGGCCTTGCGCCGGATGATCTAACACTGATAATGAAGATCAACTGTGGGAACTGGCTTGTGTGGGAGCGGGCTTGCTCGCGAATGCGGTGTGTCAGCTATACATCGATCGACTGACCCACCGCTTTCGCGGGCAAGCCCGCTCCCACAGTTTTATTGCGTGAACAACACCTTCTGCCCCTGCGGCGACGTAAACATCCCATCGCCGTTATGCCCGACACCGGGCACTTCCACCAGCGTATGACGCAACTGCGGATGCCGCTGCTTGAGGTAGTCGAAATAATTGTGCCCACGAATCAACCGATACGCGCCCTGGGTTTGTGCCTCGCAGCCTATATCCAGCGCGTGATGCTTCGGGTCGATGTCCTGCTGGCCCAGCAGGTACGTGATGTCACGTGACACGTAAGCCTGCTCCAGTTGTTCGACGCTGCGGCCTTTGGCATAGGCCGGCAGGTTCTGCATGCCGTATTTCCAGTCGTTGAAGCCTGGGCAACTGGCGGCATCGAACGGCACCGGCCGCTGTGGGCTGAAGTAGGCGTAGGACGAAGGATTCGCCACCACATACCGCAGGCCGATGCCTTCGCTTTGCAGCTTGGGATGATCGTGGCTGGTGAGGGCAAAACGCTGTATCACCTGGCCACCGCCGGAGTGCCCGGCCACCACGATTTCCTTGAGCGCCGGGAACAGCTTGCGGTTGCCCAGGTGCTTGATGATCTGGTCGAGGGCGCCATAGGAACTGATCGGGCCCGGGCCGGTGGACGCTTCGCCGGCCATCCAGCCGTTGTCGGTCCAGCGCAGTATCCGCTTGTCCAGATGCTCGTGCCGCGCATCCGCCTCCGTCAGAAAGCGCGGTGCAATCACCAGGGTGTGGGTGGCTTGCCCGGCATTCTCGGCGGCCTGTTCGCCACTTTGCAGATAGGCCGCGGCATCGCGCAGGCGGCCATGCACGATGATCAGCGCGCGGGTGACGTCTGGCAGCGGCTGGCGCCAGTCCTGGCTCAAGCCCAGGCTGAGATCCCCGGCCTTGAGTGGGAAACGATCGAGGTCGCTGTCCTTGATGTCGTGCCCAGCGGCGAACGTAGAACAGCTGACGAACAGACCCAGCAGCAATGCCAGTCGTTTATTCATTTAGAGACTCTTGGCGGAAAAGGTATCGCACTGAGTGATCTGGCCCTGGGCGAAGCCGGTCTTGAACCAGCGTACGCGTTGCGCCGAGGTGCCGTGGGTGAACGAGTCCGGCACCACGCGGCCTTGGCCCTGTTGCTGCAAACGGTCGTCGCCGATGGCGTTGGCGGCGTTCAGGGCTTCGTCGATGTCGCCGGGCTCCAGCCAGTTCAAGCGTTTTTGCGCATGGTTGGCCCACACGCCGGCGAAGCAGTCGGCTTGCAGTTCCTGGCGCACCAGCAGGCCGCCGTCGCCCTGCATCTGCCGGCCTTGTTGGCGGGCCGTCTGGAGCTTGGCCGAGATGCCGAGCAACGTCTGCACGTGGTGCCCGACTTCGTGGGCGATCACGTAGGCCTGGGCGAAGTCGCCGGCGGCCTGGAAGCGTTGCGACATTTCGCGGAAGAAATCCAGGTCCAGGTAGACCTGCTGGTCGGCCGGGCAATAGAACGGGCCGCTGGCCGAGGTGGCGCCACCGCAGGCCGAATTCACCCGGCCACGGAACAGGATCAGTTTCGGGTTCTTGTAGGTCAGGCCGTTTTCCTGGAACACCTGGGCCCAGGTGTCTTCGGTATCGCCGAGCACGGCGCGGACAAAGTCGGCCTGTTCGTCATTGGCCGCTGGCGCCTGGCGCGTCTGGGTGCTGACCGACGGCGCCTGCTCCATCTGCCCGGTGAGTTGGCCGAGGATCTGCAACGGGTCCTGGCCGGTCAGCCAGCCGATGCCGACGATCAGCACAATCGCGGTCAGGCTCAGGCCCTTGCCGCCACCAAAGCGCATGCCGCCACCGCCGCCGCCACTGTCATCGCGGGCGTCCACCACGTTGTCGCTGCGTCGGCCTTTTTTCCATAGCATGGGGGCAATCCTCTCGATAAGCCTTTTATAAGTTGAAACTTAACTGTGGCAAGTTCGTTGGAGTATGGACGTTATTGGCGGCAGTAGCCTTCGCCACTCGCCACGACCAGGCAGTCCTTTTTATCTGCCAGCCACTTGAGGCCAGTGGCGGCACCGTCGCCGGCGCGTAGCAATTGCGGGCCGTCCGGGCGGGTGAAGGCGATGCCGTCTTCGGCGGCTTCACCTTTGAAGGTGCCGGAGTCGCCGGCGTCGAGGCCGTATTGCATGGTGATGATGTAATGCCCGCGGCCGACGCTGTCGTCCTTGGCGATGGTCAGGTACAGGCCTTCGACGCCGACCCACTTGCCGACCCACTGGTCGGTGGGCGGGGTGGCCGGCACCAGGGTCGCTTGCACGGAGGCGGGCGCCGGTTTGGGCGCGTCCTTGGCTTCCTGGCCGCAAGCGGCGAGCAGGGCGATGGCAGAGAGAACAAACAGGGCTTTTTTCATAGTGGCAGGCCTTGGATAAAAAGTGTGCAATGCGTGGGCGATCGTGCGAGGTTGGACTCGAATCCCATGATTTAGTGCGCTGTTCGCACAGTGTTTGGTTATGCTCTTGGGGCAGACGCAAGCCCGGCTGCTAGATTACCGGGTTGAGCAGCCCGCGTTCAGCCCGTCATGCAAGAGAACTCAATGACCGTCAGCACTCCCCTCTCCGGCGTCAACCATCCTTTCAAAGGCATCTTGCTGATTGTGGTGGCGACTTTCCTGTTTTCCAGCCACGACGCCTTGTCCAAATACCTGGCCGGGTTCTACCCGATCGTGATGGTGGTCTGGGCGCGCTATCTGGTGCATACCCTGTTGATGGCCGGGATTTTCCTGCCGCAATCGGGCTTGCGCGTACTGCGCAGCAAACGGCCGGGAATGCAGGTGGTGCGGGCGTTGTGCCTGCTGGGTACCAGCCTGTTCTTTACCACGGCGCTGCATTACATCCCCCTGGCGGAAGCCACGGCAGTGAACTTCCTTGCACCGATCCTGGTGACAGCACTGTCGGTGCCGCTGCTCGGTGAGCACGTTACGCGCGGCCAGTGGCTGGCGGTGATCTGCGGGTTTGTCGGCGTGCTGATCATCATCCACCCCGGTGGCGAACTGTTCACCCCGGCGGTGCTGCTGCCGCTGTGTTCGGCGTTGTTCTTCTGCTTCTACCAACTGCTCACGCGCATCCTGAGCCAATACGACAGCCCGACCACCAGCAACTTCTTCGCCGGCCTGTGCAACACCCTGGTGATGAGCGCGATGGTGCCGTTCTTCTGGCAGGTCCCGACGCTGTGGCATGGCGTGTTGATGCTGGCGCTGGGCACCTGCGGGATGACTGCGCACTTGATGTTGACCCAGGCGTTCCGCTTCGCGGCACCGGCGTTGCTGGCACCGTTCGGCTATTGCCAGATCGTGTTTGCGGGGTTGTTGGGCTGGCTGGTATTCAACCATACCCCCGACTTGACCACGGTGGTCGGCATCGGGGTGATCTGCATGAGCGGGTTGGCCGCTGCCTGGCAGCAGCGGCGCAGGTAGATCAGACGTCTACGGTAGGGATCTTGCGCGGCGCCATGAAGTACATCCAGGTCAGCGCAATGAAGTACATCGCCGGGATCAGGGTGAACAACACGGTGTAGTTGTTGTTGGTCACGGTGAGGATATGGCCGACGATCTGGGTCATGAACATGCCGCCGATGGCCGCACACATCCCGCCGAAGCCGAATACCGTGCTCATCATGTGCTTGGGCGTGTAGTCCATCACCAGGCTCCAGATGTTGGCGGTCCAGGCCTGGTGCGCACCGATGGCCAGGGAGATGGCAAACACTGCGACCCACAGCTGGCTGGAACCGGCCGCCATGATCACGCCGACGATGCAGCAGGCGAACAGCAACATCGACAGCAAGCGCGCCTTGATCGAGTTCATGCCACGGCCGATCAGGAACGACGACAGAATCCCCCCACCCACACTGCCGAAGTCGGCTGTCAGGTAGATGATGATCAGCGGGATACCCATCTGGGTCACGTTGATGCCCAGGTTGTATTGCTGGTTCAGGAACGGCGGCAACCAATACAGGTAGAACCAGAACACCGGCGCGGTCAGCGCGTAGGCAATGGCGAAGGCCCAGGTGCCGCGCATGCGCAGGATGCGGCTGAACGGCACACCCGGTTGTTCGGGTTCGACTTCCCGTTGCACGTAGTCCAGTTCGGATTGTTTGACGCTCGGATGGTCTTCCGGGTTGTAGTACTTCAAGCCCCAGAACACCAGCCAGATCGCGCCGAGCGAGGCCATGCACAGGAATGCCGCCTGCCAGCCCCACACGTGCAGGATCAGCGGCAGCAGCATCGGCGTCATCATCGCACCGACGTTGGTGCCGGCGTTGAAGATGCCGGTGGCCACCGCACGTTCACCGGCGGGGAACCACAAGCGTGTGGTCTTGACGCAGGCCGGGTAGTTGGCGGCTTCGGTCAGCCCGAGGATAAAGCGGCAGACCATGAAACCCACCGCCGAGGTGGCCAGGCCGTGGGCACCAGTCGCCAGGCTCCACAGCAGCACGGCGAAGAAGAACACGCGTTTCACACCGACGCGGTCGATCAGGCGGCCTTGCAGCACAAAGCCGACGGCGTAGCCAACCTGGAACCAGAAGTTGATGTTGGCGTAGTCCATCGCCGTCCAGCTCATTTCCTTGGCGAGGATCGGTTGCATCACGCCCAGGGCGGCGCGGTCGATGTAGTTCAGGGTGGTGGCAAAGAACACCAGGGCCAACATGCCCCAGCGAGTTTTACCCACGGCCAGGGCGCCGCGGATCTTGTCGCCGATGCCGGCGTGCGGGGTGCCGGAGCGCGAGGCCAGGGCGGAGTTTTGCAGAGGCATGAGGTCGTACCCGTTTTTTGAAATTTTTATGGTGTGTTCTGGGTCAGGTTGCGTCGTTGATGGTGCGCAGCGGCTAAAAAATCGTCAATTCGGTAAACGGGCATAGTGTTCGATAATCGCACCAAAAACTAACTGGTTCGTACATTTTAATTGCTGTGGGTAGACTGGGGGCGAATAATTTGGCGCAAACAATAATTGCCGGGAGTCGCCCCATGCAACGTTCCATTGCCACCGTTTCCTTGAGCGGCACCCTGCCGGAAAAACTCGAAGCGATTGCCGCCGCCGGGTTTGATGGCGTCGAGATCTTCGAAAACGACTTGTTGTATTACGACGGCAGCCCCCGCGAAGTCAGGCAGATGTGTGCCGACCTCGGTATCGCCATCACCCTGTTCCAGCCGTTCCGCGACTTTGAGGGCTGCCGCCGCGACCGTCTGGCCCGCAACCTGGAGCGTGCCGAGCGCAAGTTCGACCTGATGCAGGAATTGGGCACTGACCTGGTGCTGGTGTGCAGCAACGCCTCCGCCGATTGCGTCGGCGATGAACGCATTTTGCTCGACGATCTGCACCTGTTGGCCGAACATGCCGGCCGCCGTGGCTTGCGCATCGGTTATGAAGCGCTGGCCTGGGGCAAGCATGTGAACACCTGGCAGCAGGTGTGGAACCTGGTGCGCCAGGTCGATCACCCGGCCCTCGGCGTGCTGCTCGACAGCTTCCACACCCTGTCACTCAAGGGCGACCCGAGCGCCATCGCGCAGATCCCCGGCGACAAGATCTTCTTCGTGCAAATGGCCGACGCGCCGATCCTGGCCATGGACGTGCTGGAGTGGAGCCGGCATTTCCGCTGCTTCCCGGGGCAAGGCGAATTTGACCTGGCGGGCTTTCTTGCGCCGATCATCAAGAGTGGCTACACCGGGCCGCTGTCCCTGGAAATTTTCAACGACGGTTTCCGCGCCGCGCCGACCCGCGCCAATGCAGCGGATGGCCTGCGCTCCTTGCTGTACCTGGAGGAGAAAACCCGCGAGCGCCTGAAGCAGCAAGCACCGGCGCAACCCGTGCAGATTCTGTTCGATACCCCGGCTGCCAGCGAGTACGACGGCATCGAATTCCTCGAATTTGCCGTGGATGAAAGCCTTGGCGCCAAGCTGACCCACTGGCTGGAGCGCCTCGGCTTCGTCAAGGCCGGCCAGCACCGCTCCAAGAGCGTGAGCCTGTTGCGCCAGGGCGACATCAACCTGATCCTCAATTGCGAACCCTATTCCTTCGCCCACAACTTTTTCGAGGCCCATGGCCCGTCGTTGTGCGCCACCGCGCTGCGGGTCAAGGACAGCGCCAAGGCCCTGGAGCGGGCGGTGGCCTACAAGGGCCAGCCCTATCGCGGGCTGGTCGGGCCCAACGAGCTTGAGCTGGCCGCCGTGCGTGCGCCGGATGGCAGCCTGATCTATCTGGTAGACCCCAGCGAAGGCACGCTGTACGACACCGACTTCAACCTGCAAGCCGCGCCGGCTGCCAGTGGTGGCCTGTTGCGTATCGACCATATGGCCATGGCGCTGCCGGCCGACAGCCTCGACAGTTGGGTGCTGTTCTACAAGAGCCTGCTGGATTTCGAGGCCGACGACGAAGTGGTGCTGCCCGACCCCTATGGCCTGGTGAAGAGCCGCGCCCTGCGCAGCCGCTGCAGTTCGATTCGTTTGCCGCTGAACATTTCCGAGAACCGCAATACCGCAATTTCCCACGCGCTATCGAGCTATCGCGGCTCGGGTGTGCACCACATTGCCTTCGACTGCGCGGACATTTTCGCCGAGGTGCGCCGGGCCAAAGACGCGGGCGTGCCGCTGCTGGACATCCCGCTCAACTATTACGACGACCTCGCGGCACGGTTTGATTTTGACGATGAGTTCCTCAGCGAGCTGGCGTATTACAACGTGTTGTACGACCGCGACGCCAATGGCGGTGAGCTGTTTCACGTGTACACCGAACCGTTCGAAGGGCGGTTTTTCTTCGAGATCATCCAGCGCAAGAACGGCTATGCCGGTTACGGCGCGGCCAACGTGGCGGTGCGTCTGGCGGCCATGGCCAAGTCCCGCAGCGGTGCGGTACGCCAAGCGCGGTTGTGAGCGGTGGTGCGGTGCTTCCTTCGGGGAGCGCCGCAGCCCATAATCGGCGCCTGCACAATAAAAACGGCCGTGAGCGCACCATGACCCTGACTCCCGACCTCTCCGCTGCGTCCGACGCGCCGCGCAAGAGTCGTAAGAACAACCCGGAAAAGACCCGCGAAAACATCCTGCAGGAAGCGATCGTCGAGTTTGTCCAGCAAGGCCTGTCCGGCGCGCGCGTGGACGCCATCGCCGAGCGCATCCACACCTCCAAGCGCATGATCTATTACTACTTCGGCAGCAAGGAGCAGCTGTACGTCGAGGTACTGGAGAAGCTCTACGGCGACATCCGCAACACCGAAACCCGCATGAATCTCACCGCCCTGGAACCGCGCGAAGCGATCCGCCGGCTGGTGGAATTCACCTTTGATCACCACGATCAGAACGTGGATTTCGTGCGCATCGTCAGCATCGAAAATATCCACAATGCCGAATACGTGAAGCGCTCAGAGTCGATCAAGGCGATGAACAGCAACATCCTCGAAGCGCTGGGCACGACCTTGCGCCGGGGCGCGGAGCTGGGTTTGTTTCGTGAGGGGCTGGAGCCGTTGGACGTGCATCTGCTGATCAATTCATTCAGCTTTTACCGGGTGTCCAACCGCCATACATTCAGTGAGATTTTTCAGATTGAGCTGTCGGATGAGGCCATCAAGCAGCGACATCGGGAGATGATCTGTGAGTCGGTGATGCGCTACCTGCAAGCCTGACGCTTACGCGACTCTTCGAGTGGAATGCAACCTGAATGTGGGAGCGAGCAAGCCCGCTCCCACAAAAGCTGCTCCCATAGTTGAATTTGTTTCGCCTGTTAGATATTCATGGCCTGAAAGTGCGCCAGCATCCGCTGCGCATCCGGCACTTCGCCACTGAACAACTCAAACGCCTTCACCGCCTGGAACACCGCCATATTGCCGCCATCCAGCGTGCGGCAACCCAAGGCGCGGGCGTCGCGCAGCAGTTCGGTTTCCAGCGGGAAATACACAATCTCGGCCACCCACAGTTCGGCCCGCAGCAGGGCCGCCGGAACCGGAGTGCCAGGCAGCTTGGCCATGCCCATCGGCGTGGTGTTCACCACCCCATCCGCCTCGGCCATGGCGCTTTCCAGGTGGCTGCCGACCTGGGCGCGACCGCTGCCGAAACGCAGGGCGAGGTTGTCCACCAAGTCCTGGGCGCGGCTGCTGTCCAGGTCAAAGATGCTCAGGCGTTCAACGCCTTCGGCCAATAGCGCGTGGGCCACTGCCGCGCCTGCGCCGCCTGCGCCCATTTGTACGACGCGCTGGCGCAGCACATCACTCAGGTTGCGTCGAAATCCTTCGGCGAAGCCCAGGCAGTCGGTGTTATGGCCGATACGTTTGCCGTCCTTGAACACCACGGTATTGACCGCGCCAATCCCCCGGGCCTCGTCGGACAAATCATCGAGCAGCGGCAGGATCGCCTGCTTGCACGGGTAAGTAATGTTCAGGCCGGTGAACTGCATCAACTCGGCAGCGTCGAGCAGGTCGGGCAGGGCATCGACGGTCAATCGCAGCGGGTCCAGGTCGATCAAGCGATACAGGTAGCGCAGGCCTCTGGCGTCGCCTTCCTGTTCATGCAAAGCCGGGGTGCGGGAAGCCTGGATGCCGGAGCCGATCAGGCCGGCGAGGATGCGCGGTTTCATCGGGCTGATCCTTTCAAGATCTGGCTGAAGTGTTCCAGGGCCAGGTGGTAGCCATGACTGCCAAATCCTGCGAGCACGGCCTTGGCGATGGGCGACACAAAGGAGTGATGACGAAACGCCTCGCGTGCATGCACGTTGGATAAATGCACTTCGATCACCGGCACTTCACTGGCCACCAGCGCGTCACGGATGGCGACGGAGGTGTGGGTCCACGCGGCCGGATTGATCACGATACCGGCGCAACGGGCGCGGGCGCCGTGGATCCAGTCGAGCAGTTCGCCTTCGTGGTTGGTCTGGCGAAATTCGATTTTCAGCCCGAGCTTGTCAGCGCTGCGACCGCACAAAGCGGCCACGTCAGCCAGGGTTTCATGCCCGTAGGTCGCCGGCTCGCGGGTGCCGAGCAGGTTGAGGTTGGGGCCGTTGAGCACCAGCACGATAGGCGGCATGGGAGGGTCTCCACAATTATTGTTAGTTGTGGCGGTAAAATGTACTGAATGGTTAATTTGGTCAATCGACGGCGAAGGATATGTTCGATTACCGAACGGTTATGCGCGGTAACAACACGGCATTCGACGCTTCATTGCCGGTCACTAGTCTGAGAAACAGCTCCAGGATTTTGGAGCCGGTTGTCGGGTGGCACGGGGTGAAATTGTTACCGGACGGAAAATAACCTAACGGATGGGTTACGATGCGAATAGGCACTTACAAGGGATGTGTAATTTCAGTGCTTCTCAGGGATGAGCACTGCCCGCCGCATGTGCATGTAAGGGGCACGGGCTGGGATGCGCGTTTTCGTTTCAGCTTTCTGGATGACGGCGTGGAGTTGTGGGATGTGGACCCTGAGCGACGTCGGCCGCCCGGTGCCGTTCTGCTGGGGATTTGCCAGGCGCTGAGGCAGCGGCATTATCTGGCGCGGGCGCGAAGGATTTGGTGGGAGAAAATTCAAACGGTCTGCCTGGAGAACCATTCCTGGGACCTGGGGGCGGATGAGGTGGTACCTGGATTGGTCATCCGGCCGGGTGTTCATGTAATCGCAAGCGCTTGGCACGATGTTGTCGAGCAACAGACAATTTTGAGTCTAGTGAGGGTCCCGGTATGGGTGAAGATAACTCTGTGAAGGTCGTAAAAGCCAAAGTCCGGCCCTACGTGCCGCTTACCGAGGCTGACATCGATAAAGCGATAGCCCGTGGGCGCAAGACAAGGCATTTGTATGCCCGAGCCAGCTCGGTGCGCTATGAAGACAAGAGTATTTCCATCGGCTTCAGCGACGGCAGCCGGATCTCGCTGCCCGTTGCGGGCCTTCCCGAGTTCGAGGGGTTTTCGCTGGAAGACTTCCAGCGGTTGGAGGTCGGTTTCGGTGGCAAGGCGCTGTGCTGTGAACCCCGGGACCTGGACGTGTCCATCACCGGCCTGATCGCCACGAGCCAGCCCCTGATGGACCTGGCCGCCAGCCTGGTGGCTTCGCGCAACGGTCGTAAGAGCAGCGCCGCCAAAGCCGCCGCTGCCCGCGCCAATGGCAAGAAGGGCGGGCGGCCGCGCAAGGATACGACGAAGCCCGACGATTCAACTGACGCATGAAAAGCCGTGTTGGGAGTGGGCTTATGTGGGAGCGGGCTTGCTCGCGAATGCGGTGTGTCAGCGTAAGCCGCTGTGACTGACACTCTGCCATCGCGGGCAAGCCCGCTCCCACACAAGCCCGTTCCCACAGGGGGACTGCGAGTGGCTGTAAGTTTCAGCGACGCGTCAGCAGGACGCCCGACTCCATATGATGCGTCCACGGAAACTGATCAAACATCGCACACTGGGTGATACGGTGCGTGTCATGCAGTTGCGCGATGTTCGCCGCCAATGTCTGCGGGTTGCACGAGATGTACAGGATATTGTCGAAGCGTCGAGTCAGCTCGCAGGTGTCCGGGTCCATGCCCGCGCGAGGCGGGTCGACGAACACGCTACCGAACTCATAGCTCTTGAGGTCGATGCCGTGCAGGCGACGGAACGGGCGCACTTCGTTGAGCGCTTCGGTGAGTTCTTCGGCGGACAGGCGCACCAGGGTGACGTTGTCCACCGCGTTTTCAGCGAGGTTGCTCAGCGCGGCGTTGACCGAGGTCTTGCTGATCTCGGTGGCCAGCACTTTGCGTACGCGGGTCGCCAGCGGCAGGGTGAAGTTGCCGTTGCCGCAGTACAGCTCCAGCAGATCATCCGGGCGGTCGCCCAGGGCTGCGTACGCCCAGTTGAGCATCTTCTGGTTCACCGTGCCGTTGGGCTGGGTGAAGGCGCCTTCGGGTTGGCGATAGCTGAAGGTGCGACCACCGACTTCGAGTTGTTCCACCACATAGTCGTGGCCGATCACATCGCGCTTGCCCTTGGAGCGGCCGATGATGCTCACGTTCAAGTCAGCCGCGAGCTGGTTGGCAGCGGTGTGCCAATGCTCGTCCAGCGGGCGGTGATAGCACAGCGTGATCATCGCATCGCCGGCCAGGGTGGTGAGGAACTCCACCTGGAACAGCTTGTGGCTCAGGGCGGCGCTGGCTTGCCAGGCGGCCTTGAGTTGCGGCATCAACTGGTTGATGCGCAGGCTGGCGATGGGAAACGCTTCGATCAGGATCGGCGTGCGCTTGTCGTCCTGGGAAAACATCGCGTAGTGGCGCTCACCGCCTTCGCGCCACAGGCGGAACTCCGCGCGCAGGCGGAAGTTCTGCAGCGGCGAGTCGAAGACCTGCGGCTCGGGTGCATCGAACGGGGCCAACAGGTCACGCAAGCGCGTGACCTTGTCTTGCAGTTGAGCGGTGTAGCTTGCGGCGTCAAAAGTCATGCGTTGAACCAGCCCAGCTTGATCACGAACAGGATCGACAGGATCACCAGCGCCGGGTTCAGCTCACGGTAGCGGCCCGAAAGCAGCTTGATGGCGGTCCACGCGATGAAGCCGAAGGCGATGCCGTTGGCGATGGAGTAAGTAAACGGCATCGCCAGGGCGGTGATCACCACCGGCGCTGCAACAGTGATGTCATCCCAGTCGATTTCCGCCAGGCCCTGGGTCATCAGCACGGCCACGAACAGCAGCGCGGGGGCGGTGGCAAACGCCGGGACGCTTTGCGCCAGTGGCGAGAAGAACAAGGCCAGCAGGAACAGGATCGCGACAACGATGGCGGTCAAGCCGGTGCGGCCGCCGGCGCTCACGCCCGCGGCGGATTCGATGTAGCTGGTGGTGGTCGATGTACCCAGCAGCGAACCGGCCATGGCAGCGGTGCTGTCGGCGATCAGCGCACGGCCCATCTTCGGCATGTGGCCGTCCTTGCTCATCAGGCCGGCGCGCTTGGCGACGCCGATCAGGGTGCCGGAGTTGTCGAACAGGTCCACGAACAGGAACGCAAAGATCACGCTGACCAGGCCGATGTCCAGCGCGCCCTTGATGTCCAGTTGCAGGAAGGTCGGGGCCAGGGACGGTGGCATCGACACCACGCCGTTGAACGGGGTCACGCCCAGGGCGATGGACGCAATGGTCACCGCGAGGATGCCGATCAGCACCGCGCCGCGTACGGCCAGGGCTTCCAGCGCGACGATCAGCACGAAACCGAGGGTGGCCAGGATCGGCGCGGCCTTGGTCAGGTCACCGAGGCCGACCATGGTGGCTGGGTTGCTGACGACAATGTCGGCGTTGTGCAGGGCGATCAACGCCAGGAACAGGCCGATACCGGCAGCAATCGCCGAACGCAGGGGCAGCGGGATGGCGTTGATGATCCATTCACGGATACGGAAGATCGACAGCAGGAAGAACAACACCGCCGAAATAAACACCGCACCCAGCGCTACCTGCCAGGTATGGCCCATGTGCAGGACCACGGTGTAGGTAAAGAAGGCGTTGAGGCCCATGCCCGGCGCCAGCGCAATCGGGTAGTTGGCGATCAGGCCCATCACGGTCGAACCGATGGCCGCCGCCAGGCAGGTCGCGACAAACACCGCGCCCTTGTCCATGCCGGCCTGACTGAGGATGCTCGGGTTGACGAACAAGATGTAGGCCATCGCCAGGAATGTGGTGATACCCGCGAGAATCTCGGTGCGCACATTGGTGTTGTGGGCTTTGAGTTGAAACAGCTTTTCCAGCATGCCGGCTCCCTGTGACGCTATTTTGCGTCGTGATTTGTTGACCTCTAAGTCAAAGCACAAACTGCGCCAAGCGCCTGTGGTTTCAGAGAGGATCGGAAAAAGCGGCGCATCATACCAGCAGCCGAGGCCGTGTGGTGTGCGGGCTGGCCGTTGTGAGCAATCGCCCTTGATCATGACCTTGAGGCATACTGCGCCGACGTTTAATCCGGGGTCATTCACAGCATGAAAAAAGCCAACGCGTGGAGTCTAGCTCTGATCCCCTGTATCGGCCTGTGGCTCGGCGCAGCACCGGCGTGGGGCGCGACTGCACCGCCGTTGAGCGAGGTGCGGGTGTTCCAGGTTCAATCGGCCGGTTGCACCGAAACCATCCCGGAGCGCGCGCAAGGCACCCAGATGTGTACGCACCGTGGGCCCACCAAGGTTTCGGTGATGGAAGTCGGCCTGGGCAACAACCCCGTGGGCCGCTTCAACGGCGCCGAATTGAACGGGCAGCGCACGCCGGTGTGCCAGGTCGGCAACGTCAGCCAGGTGTGCAGTGGCGCGGGCACGGTGATGGGTTACATCTACGTGTTCGACCTGAATGTCGAGGACCAGGGCTGGTTCGAATACAGCAACTCGTCGATCAACGGCCCGCAGAACACCCTCAAGACCCTGCTCAATATCCGCTGATCAATCATCTTGAACGCTCAAAACCCCGGGAAGTCGTACCCCTGAGACGGCGAATTTCCTGAACGCCGCGGATGTACACCAACCCGTGAGGTGTTTATGAGCGCAACTTCCCATGGCGCGACGGCTCAGCCGTTCGTCAGTCACTCGATCCGCCTGCGCCTCAATGGCCAGGAACGCCAGTTGGACGTGCTGCCCTGGACCACCCTGCTGGACTTGTTGCGCGAGCAGCTTGACCTGATCGGTAGCAAAAAAGGCTGCGACCACGGCCAATGCGGCGCCTGCACGGTGTTGCGTGACGGCAAGCGCGTGAATGCCTGCCTGACCCTGGCGGTGATGTGCGATGGCGCCGAGTTGACCACCGTCGAAGGCCTGGCCGACGGTGACACTCTGCACCCGATGCAGCAGGCGTTTATCAAGCGCGACGCCTTCCAGTGCGGTTACTGCACGCCGGGCCAGATTTGCTCCGCAGTGGGTCTGATGAATGAAGGCCGTGCCCATGACGCCGCGCAGATCCAGGAACTGATGAGTGGCAACCTGTGCCGCTGCGGGGCTTACAGCAACATTCGCGAGGCTATTGAAGACGTCGTGGGAGGTGAGCGATGAACCCCTTCCACTACAGCAAACCCGTGGATGTGCGTGAAGCGGTGCACCTGAGCAGTGCCACCTCGCGTTTTATTGCCGGTGGCACCAACTTGCTGGACCTGATGAAAGAAAACCTCAGCCGTCCCCAGCACCTCATCGACATCACGGGCCTGCCGCTGCATGACATCAAGGCAAGCGCTGATGGCGGCCTGTTGATCGGCGCGATGGTGAGCAACGCCGACCTGGCCTGGCATCCGCTGATCGAGCAACGCTACCCGCTGCTGTCCCAGGCGATCCTGGCCGGCGCCTCGCCGCAACTGCGCAATATGGCCAGTACCGGCGGCAACCTGTTGCAGCGCACCCGCTGTTACTACTTTTATGACATCGGCGTGCCGTGCAATAAGCGCGAGCCCGGCAGTGGCTGCCCGGCGCTGACCGGCCTGAACCGCATCCACGCGATCCTCGGTGCCAGCGACCAGTGTGTCGCCACCCATCCTTCCGACATGTGCGTGGCCCTGGCCGCACTCGAGGCACGGGTCCACGTGGAGGGGCGCGGCGGTGTGCGGATCATTGAGTTTGCCGACTTCCACCGCCTGCCCGGCGACACGCCGCAGCGGGACAATCTGTTGGCCGACGATGAACTGATCACGGCCATTGAGTTGCCGGCTGATCAACTGGCAAACCACAGTCATTATCTGAAGGTACGCGACCGTGCGTCGTACGCCTTTGCGCTGGTGTCCGTCGCCGCGGCGTTGGAGCTGGACGGCGACCAGATCATCGATGCGCGCCTGGCCCTTGGCGGCGTTGCCCACAAACCCTGGCGTGACCGCGCCGTGGAAGCGTTGCTGATCGGCCAGACGGTCAGCCGCGAAACCTTCAGTGCCGCGGCTGACGCGCTGCTGCAAGACGCCGTGCCGCTGGCGCACAACGGCTTCAAACTCAAACTGGCGCGCCGCGCGATCATCCGTGCCTTGAGCGACGCCGCTGTCGCGGGAGAACAACCATGAGCGCTATCGGCAAACCCTTGGACCGTGTCGACGGCCTGCTCAAGGTCACCGGCCAGGCGCGTTATGCGGGTGAGTTTCCCGAAGACGGTCTGCTCCACGGCAGCGTCGTGTCCAGCACTGTCGCCAAGGGCCGAGTCATCAAGGTCGATGCCTCCAAAGCCCTGGCGTTGCCGGGCGTGATCATGGTGCTCGACCACCTCAACCGGCCAAAGATCGCCAGTTATGACGAGGCTTTCGCCGACGCCGATGCGGCGGACGGCTCGCCGTTCCGCCCGCTGTACAACGACCGGGTGCTGTACAGCGGTCAGCCACTGGCCCTGGTCATCGCCGATAACCTGGAACTGGCGCGCCATGCCGGTTCACTGGTGGAGATCGAGTATGCGAGCGAAGCCTTTGACACTGACTTGATCGCCCAGCAGCAACACGCCTACCCATCGCCCCAGACCCCGCCGAAGCCGCGCGGCAACTTCCAGGCGCAATGGCGCGCCGCCGCCGTCAGCCTGGACCTGAACTACAGCACCCCCATCGAACATCACAACCCCATGGAGCCCCATGCCAGCACGGTGCTGTACCAGAGCGATGGCACGCTGCACATCCATGACAAAACCCAGGGCCCGCAGAACTGTCAGGCCTATGTGCAGAAAGTGTTTGGCCTGGATAAAAGCCAGGTGCGGATCTTTGCCGCGTTTGTGGGTGGCGCGTTCGGTTCCGGCCTGCGCCCGCAGTACCAGTTGCCACTGGCGGTGATGGCGTCGCTGGCGCTCAAACGCTCGGTTCGCGTGACCCTGACGCGCCAGCAGATGTTCACCTTCGGCTACCGGCCGCGCACCTTGCAGCGTCTGCAAGTGGGCGCCGCCGCCGATGGCAAGCTGGTCGCACTCGGCCACACCGCCACCGGCCAGACCTCACGCTTCGAGGACTTCAGCGAGCATGTGGTTGAGTGGAGCGGCATGCTCTACCACTGCGACAACGTGCAATTGACCTACAACCTGGTGCCGCTGGATGTGTTTACCCCGCTGGACATGCGCGCCCCGGGTGCTGCACTGGGGGTGATCGGTCTGGAGTGTGCAATGGACGAACTGGCCTGCGCGCTGGGGGTCGACCCGGTGCAACTGCGCCTGACCAATTACGCCGAGCGCAACCAGAACGAAGACAAGCCCTGGTCCAGCAAGGCGTTGCGTGAATGCTACAGCGAAGGCGCCAAGCGTTTCGGCTGGCAGCGGCGTAACCCGGAACCGCGCAGCATGCGCGAGGGGCGCCAACTGATCGGTTGGGGCATGGCCGGTGGTGTGTGGGAGGCGATGCAGATGAAAGCCAGCGCCAAGGCGCGGATCGACGCCGAGGGCAAGCTCACCGTCAGCAGCGCCACCACCGATATCGGCACCGGCACCTATACGGTCATGACCCAGATTGCAGCCCAGGCCAGCGGCGTGGCGCTGGAAAATGTCGAGTTTCTGCTCGGCGATTCCTCATTGCCCACGGCCCCGCTGCAGGGCGGCTCGTTTACCGTGTCTTCGGTGGGCACCGCCGTTCAGCAAGCCTGCGAAGCATTGGCGGCCGAACTGCTGGAGATTGCGCGCCAGACGTATCCGGTGTTCAAGGACGCCGAGTCGGTGCGCTTTGACGACGGCCACCTGCACACCGGTGATGTGAGTGTGTCGCTGGCCCAACTGGTCAAGGACAGTGGTGAAGACGCGTTGCAGGTGCAGGTCGACAGCGAGCCGGACGAGAAACGCGGGGGCTATGCCAGCGCCACGCATTCTGCGGTGTTTGTGGAAGTACGGGTGGATGAAGACTTGGGCACCATCCAGGTCAGCCGGGTGGTCAGCGCGATTGCGGCCGGGCGCGTGGTGAATCCGAAAATGGCGCGCAGCCAGATTCTCGGCGGGGTGGTGTGGGGCATCGGTATGGCCCTGCATGAAGAAACCCAGACCGACCACCACTTGGGGCGCATCATGAACCACAGCCTGGCCGAGTATCACATTCCGGTAAATGCGGACATCGGTGAGATTGACGTGGTATTCGTCGAGGAGCACGACGAGATCGTCAATGCGCTGGGCTCCAAGGGGGTGGGTGAGATCGGTATTGTCGGGGTGGCGGCGGCGGTGGCGAATGCGGTGTATCACGCCACGGGCAAGCGGGTCAGGGACTTTCCGATCACCCTCGATAAAGTGCTTTGACAGCACTTTACCGGCCCTGCCCAGCACCCGTGTGGGAACCGGGCCTTATGCTTTTGTTTCTTCAACCGGCACGTGCATGCGGTCGCGGTTGGCCAGGGTCGGGAACAGTTTGATCCACACCCCGGTCACCACCAGCGTGCCGATCCCGCCCATGACCACCGCCGGCACGGTGCCGAACCAGTGGGCGGTAATCCCCGATTCAAACTCGCCCAACTGATTCGACGCGCCGATAAACAGGCCGTTGACCGCGCTGACGCGGCCGCGCATTTCATCCGGCGTCTCCAGCTGCACGAACGATGCACGGATCACCATGCTGATCATGTCTGCCGCGCCCAGCACCACCAGCACCGCCAACGAAAACCAGAACGAAGTGGACAGGCCGAACGCAATGGTCGCCACACCGAACACCCCGACGGCGGTGAACATCACGCGGCCGACGTGGCGGTCCACCGAGAAGCGCGCCAGCCACAACGACATCAACAACGCGCCCACCGCCGGTGCCGAACGCAACAGGCCCAGGCCCCAGGCGCCGGTCAGCAAGATGTCCTTGGCGAACACCGGCAGCAATGCGGTGGCGCCGCCCAACAATACGGCGAACAGGTCCAGGGAAATGGCGCCGAGGATGTCCGGGCGGCTGCGGATAAAACGGATGCCGGCCAGCAACGAATCCAGGGTGGCCTTGCCTTTGTTCAGCGGGGTCTGGCGTGCGGGCAGGTTGAGGGTCAGTACGCAGGCAATCAAGTACAGCACCGCAGTGGGGCCGTAGACCCACACGCTGCCAAAGGCGTAGAGCAAACCGCCCAACGCCGGGGCGACGATGGTTGCCAGTTGCTGGGCCGACTGCGACGAGGCCACGGCACGCGGGAACAGCGCGCTGGGCACGATGCTCGGCAGCAGTGCCTGGGTGGTCGGCATTTCGAAGGAGCGTGCGGCGCCCAGCACGAAGGCGAGGATAAAGATCATCTCGCGGGTCACGCTGCCGGTCAGGCCGCCGATGGCCAGGGATAATGCGATCAACGCCTGTACGGTCTGACAGATCGCGGCGACCTTGCGTCGCTCATAGCGGTCGGCCACATGCCCGGTGTGCAGCATGAACAGTACGCGTGGCACGAACTCCACCAGGCCGACCAAACCCAGGTCCAGCACGTTGCCGGTCAGTTGGTAGAGGTTCCAGCCGATGGCCACGGTGAGCATCTGGAAGCCGCTGGCGGTGAAGATGCGCGCCAGCCAGAACGCGATGAAAGGGCGGTGGTGGCGTAACAGCAACGCGGGTTCACTGGGCATCGGGAATTCAGGTCAAGGCCGAAGGGAGCGCCGAGATTAGCATCAAGTTGTAACAGATAGTTGCAAGAACTGAGCTGAGACAGTCTGTCACGCGGCAAAAGACCACGCCGTCCTGCGGCGAAATTGGGGCTACTCTTTCACCAATGCTTGATCCAGATCAAAACCCGTCATGGGGATTGCCCTGGCGGCCGAGAGGCCAGATTCCCTACGTGGTTGGTTAAATAAAGAACGAATTGAAATTCGACACACTCCATATCCGTGGGGGCAGTGGGTGCAGGCTCCCGCCAGCAGCCGGTATTACCTGACAGAGGAAGACTTATGTTCGGTTTGGAGGCGCTAGATCTCGCCCGAATTCAATTCGCGTTCACCATCTCGTTCCACATCCTGTTCCCGGCGATCACCATCGGCCTGGCCAGTTACCTTGCGGTGCTGGAAGGCTTGTGGCTCAAGACCCGCAACGACACCTACCGTGACCTCTACCATTTCTGGTCGAAGATCTTTGCCGTCAACTTCGGCATGGGCGTGGTTTCCGGCTTGGTCATGGCTTACCAGTTCGGCACCAACTGGAGCCGCTTCTCGGACTTCGCCGGTGCCGTTACCGGGCCGCTGCTTACGTACGAAGTGCTTACGGCCTTCTTCCTTGAGGCCGGTTTCCTTGGGGTGATGCTGTTTGGCTGGAACAAGGTCGGGCGCAACCTGCACTTCTTCTCCACCGTGATGGTGGCCATCGGTACGTTGATCTCCACCTTCTGGATCCTCTCGTCCAACAGCTGGATGCAGACGCCCCAGGGCTTTGAGATCATCGACGGCCGAGTGATTCCGACCGATTGGTTCGCCGTGGTGTTCAACCCGTCGTTCCCGTATCGCCTGGCGCACATGGCCACGGCGGCTTTCGTGGCGACCGCGTTCTTCGTCGGCTCCTCGGCGGCCTGGCACTTGCTGCGGGGCAAGGACAACCCGGCGATCCGCAAAATGCTCTCGATGGCAATGTGGATGGCCCTGATCGTCGCGCCTATCCAGGCGGTGATCGGCGACTTCCACGGCCTCAACACCTTGAAGCACCAGCCGGCGAAAATCGCTGCGATTGAAGGCCATTGGGAGAATATCGGCAACGAGCCGACCCCGCTGATCCTGTTCGGCTGGCCGGATATGAAGGCCGAGAAAACCAAATACGCCGTGGAAATCCCGTACCTGGGCAGCCTGATTCTGACCCACTCCCTGGACAAGCAGGTGCCGGCCCTCAAGGAGTTCCCGCCGCAAGACCGCCCCAACTCGACCATCGTGTTCTGGTCGTTCCGGGTCATGGTCGGCCTGGGCTTCCTGATGATCTTCACCGGCCTGTTCAGCCTCTGGCTGCGCCGGGGCGGCAAGATGTACACGTCCAGGCCGTTCCTGTACCTGGCGTTGTGGATGGGGCCGTCCGGGTTGATCGCGATTCTCGCCGGCTGGTTCACCACCGAAATCGGCCGTCAGCCGTGGGTGGTCTACGGGTTGATGCGCACGGCGGATGCGTCCTCCGGGCATAGCCTGGCGCAGATGACCATCACCCTGGTGCTGTTCGTGGTGGTGTACTTCGCGCTGTTCGGCGCCGGCCTGGGCTACATGATGCGCCTGGTGCGCAAAGGTCCGGTGGCCCACGAAAGTACCGAACCGACTCACGGTGGCCCTGGCCAGAAACGTACACCGGCGCGTCCATTGTCGGCGGCCGATGATGGCTCCGACGACGACCACGTCGACATCCAGCACAAGGGGCATTGAGATGGGTATTGATCTTCCGCTGATCTGGGCCGTGATCATCATCTTCGGCATCATGATGTACGTGGTCATGGACGGCTTCGACCTGGGTATCGGCATCCTCTTTCCGTTTATCCCCGGCAAGACCGACCGTGACGTGATGATGAACACCGTCGCCCCGGTGTGGGACGGCAACGAAACCTGGCTGGTACTGGGCGGCGCGGCGTTGTTCGGCGCCTTCCCGCTGGCCTATTCGGTGGTGTTGTCGGCGTTGTACCTGCCGCTGATCCTGATGCTGATCGGGCTGATCTTCCGCGGCGTGGCCTTCGAGTTCCGCTTCAAGGCCAAGGACGCCAAGCGTCACCTGTGGGACAAGGCGTTCATCGGCGGCTCGCTGGCGGCCACCTTCTTCCAGGGTGTGGCGCTGGGGGCGTTTATCGACGGCATTCCGGTGGTAGACCGCCAGTTTGCTGGCGGTTCGTTGGATTGGCTGACGCCGTTCACGATGTTCTGCGGTGTGGCGTTGATCGTCGCCTATGCATTGCTGGGCTGCACCTGGCTGATCATGAAGACCGAAGGCCCCTTGCAGGAAAAGATGCACAACCTGGGGCGGCCGTTGGCCTTCGGGCTGTTGGCGGTGATTGGCATCGTCAGTATCTGGACGCCGCTGGCGCACCCGGAAATCGCCTCGCGCTGGTTCACCCTGCCGAACCTGTTCTGGTTCATGCCGGTGCCGATCCTGGTGCTGGTGACCTTGTACGGGCTGATCCTTGCGGTGGCGCGCAACGCGCATTACACGCCGTTCCTGCTGACGCTGGTGCTGATCTTCCTCGGCTACAGCGGCCTGGGGATCAGCTTGTGGCCGAACATCATTCCGCCCTCCGTGTCGATCTGGGACGCCGCCGCGCCGCCGCAAAGCCAGGGCTTCATGCTGGTGGGCACGCTGTTCATCATCCCGTTCATCCTGGGCTACACCTTCTGGAGCTACTACGTGTTCCGCGGCAAGGTCACCCACGAAGACGGTTATCACTAGGAGGCTCGTTTCATGTCCGGCAAACCTTCGTTGCACGAGATTGAGCAGGCCGAGAAGCAGCCGTTGTGGCGGCGCCTGGGGTGGTTGGCGATGATCTGGACCGGCAGCGTGCTGGCCCTGTTTGTCGTGGCCAGCCTGATGCGCATGTTCATGAATGCGGCCGGCCTGACCACCCACTGACATCCCAACCGGGCTTGACCGCCCGGCTTTTCAACCCTGCTTTTCGCGAGAGAAGCAGGGTTTTTTTATTTGCGCGCTTTGAGGATGACGAATTTCGGCGTGGCGGCCACTTGTTCGACACCACGGAACAGCCGCGCCAATTTGCTGTGATAACCCAAATGACGGTTGCCGACTATATAGAGGGCGCCACCGACCACCAGCGCTTCGCGCGCCTGCTGGAACATGCGCCAGGCGAGGAAGTCGCCGACCACCTGCTGCTGGTGGAAGGGCGGGTTGCACAGCACCACGTCCAGCGAATCAGGCTCCTGGCCGGCCAGGCCATCGGCGGCGCGCACGTTCACGTCGCGTTGGCCGAGGGCGGCGTGCCAGTTTTCCTGCGCCGATTGCACGGCCATGTAGGACTCATCCAGCAGGGTGTACTGCGCCTCGGGGTTTTGCAGGGCGCTGGCAATCGCCAGCACGCCATTGCCACAGCCGAGGTCGGCCACGCGGGCGTTGCCGAGGTTTTTCGGTAGGTGCGGGAGGAAGGCGCGGGTGCCGATGTCCAGGCCTTCGCGGCAGAACACGTTGGCGTGGTTGAGCAGTTCGATAGCCGGGGTGTCCAGCGTGTAGCGGGTTGGGTAGGGCGAGACTGCGGCGGGGCGCTCTTCAACGGTGGCGATCAACAGGCGAGCCTTTTTGACCGCGAGCGAGGCGTGCATCGGGCCGATGTAGCGCTCCAGCAACTCCCCGGCCGCCCGCGGCAGGTGCTTGATCATGGCCCCGGCGATCACTTCGGCGCCCGGTGCGAGCTGGCCTTGCAGGCGGATCAGTTGTTCTTCCAGCAGCGCCAGGGTCTTGGGCACGCGGATCAGTACGCGGTCGAAAGGCCCGCCTGGCGTTTGGCTGGCCGGAATGAATGTCACCGCATCGAAGGCCTGGCCGTTGCGCACCAGGTTTTTCTCAAGGCCCTGGGCCGCGAGAAACGAGTCGCCGCTGGACGTCACCTGCACCTGGCCAACAAGGCTGGCGGCCAGGGCGCCGAAGCTGTCGTTGAGTACCAGTACGCGGGTGGCCGCGTCTGGTTGTTGCTGCGCCAGATGGCTGAGCAGGTACTCGTCGGCGGCGTCGAAGGCTTGCAGCGGATCGTTGTGTTGCTCTGGCTGGCGGATCAGATCGAGCTGGGCGAAGGGGCTTTCGAGCAGGGGCATGGCGGGGGAGGCTCTGGGTCATCGATGGGTGTTCGGCGGGCATCGGCCAAACCGTCTGAGTGAACGACGAAGCCACACCCGGGGGCTGCTTCATCACTCAGAATTGGCCGTAAATGTTACGTTTTTTTCGCTGCGATTACATGCGGTGTTTCTACGTCAGCTAGAAAAGCCCTGCCCTGGACGCACAAAGAACGGCGGCGATCTTGTTGGTAACGCCAAGCTTCTTGAGTGCGCTGCTGATGTGAAAGCCCACCGTACGCGGCGAAATCGAGATAATGCTGGCGATTTCTTCCGCGGTCTTGCCCATCCCTGACCATTTGAGAATCTCCGTTTCTCGCGACGTCAGTGTGGTGGGAGCGTTGATGCCGGACCTGTCTGCGTATTGCTGTGCGACGACCGCGTGCATCGCATGGCACAGCCACAAAACGTTGCCGGCCTTTTCATACAACTCTTGCGGGCTGACCTCGCCGCTGCTGCGCCCCAACGTCAACATGCTGTAGATGCCCTGGAAGTCGTGCACGGGTTGGGTCCATGCTTGATGCACGCCGAGGGATTGGGCCAGCGACCATAAGCCGGGTGTCGCGTTGAAGGCCTTCTCCTCCCAGACAATGGGAAGTACACAGCGTTTGCAGTGCGCAACTATCGGGTCTACTTCGAAGAAGTGCGCTTGTTGATAAAGTGCGCTCCATTCATTTGGATAGTTGTTGATGTGAATCGGTTTGGTGTCGTTGCTGGGTAGTTGAGAACTCATCGTAAAGGAACAGTATTGGAAGCCGAGTTCATGGATATGGTGGGTGACCATGTCAAAGACAGTTTCGATCTCGCTTTTATCTTCCAGTTTGGGGAGCCGAGTATTTCGCCAGTTCACCATTGGTAAATCTCCATGGGGTTCTACGTGGCCTGGGTACGTCCTCATCCCATCGCTGCACGAAAATTAGTGTAGGACATGACTTACGTAATAAAGCAAAAAAAACGTTATATGAATCGCATTTTTACGCCATGTTGGCCTGTACGCTGCCTGGGATTTTGTATAAGTAATTTGGTTTGTCTGGGCATCTTTAGTGTATTTAAGGGTTTGACGGTAGTATCAATTTGATAGCTGCTTAGAGGGGTAGTTTGATCTGGTGTGTTGGCGGGCTAGCGTTAATAGCCAAATAGTTAGTCCCAACTAGTGGGTGTGATTTCCCCCCGGTTGTATCGCCAAATTAACAGTCTGATTCTGTTTTTTAGTCGCAGCCGCTTTGGAGCGCGGTAATGCCAGTACAAAACAACGGTGTTTGCGCGCCTGGCTTTGAGGGACACTAGGGGCCTGTGCAAAACGGAGTTCCCCATGACGGCCAGTGCTGAGAAATTTACCCGGCAGACGTTGCTCGACGTGCAATCGCTGACCCCCAGCCTCTTCACCCTGCGCACCACGCGTGACCCAGGCTTTCGTTTTACCGCCGGCCAGTTCGTGCGCCTGGGCGTGACCAAGGCCGATGGCAGCACCGTGTGGCGCGCTTATTCCATCGTGTCATCGCCGTTTGACGAGCATCTGGATTTTTTTTCCATCGTGGTGCCCGGCGGTGAGTTCACCAGCGAGCTGAGCCGCTTGCAGGTTGGCGACACCTTGATGGTGGAGCGCCAGGCCACGGGGTTCCTGACCCTCAACCGTTTTGTCGACGGGCGTGACCTGTGGCTGCTGGGCACCGGCACCGGGGTGGCGCCGTTTCTGTCGATCCTGCAGGACTTTGAGGTCTGGGAGAAATTTGAACGCATCGTCCTGGTCTACAGCGCTCGCGAAGCCCGGGAGCTGGCCTACCAGTCGCTGATCAAGGACTTGGGTGAGCGTGAATACCTGGCCGAGTACGCGCACAAACTCACTTACATCCCTATCGTCACCCGCGAGCAGCATCCGGGGGCGTTGAACGGGCGCATCACCACATTGATCGAGAATGGCGAGTTGGAGCGTGCCGCCGGTGTCGAGCTCACGCCGGAGCACTCCCGCGTGCTGATTTGCGGCAACCCGCAGATGGTCGATGACACCCGTCAGTTGCTTAAACAGCGTGACATGCAACTGAGCCTGAGCCGACGCCCAGGCCAGGTGGCGGTGGAAAACTACTGGTAAGAAAAAAGGCGCCTCAAGCAGGCGCCTTTTTCATGCCGGCTTTTTGTTAAAGCGGCTTGTCGTTCTGTGCCTTGAGCAGGTCACGGATCTCACCCAGCAACACTTCCTCCTTGGTCGGCGTCGGCGGCAGGCTTGGGGCCACGGCTTCTTCGCGCTTGAGGCGGTTGATGGCCTTTACGCCCATGAAGATCGCGAACGCGACGATCACGAAGTCGATCACGCTCTGGATGAACTTGCCGTACGCCAACACCACGGCTGGTACATCGCCTTGTGCGGCCTTGAGCGTTATCGCCAAGTCACCGAAGTCCACGCCGCCGATCAACAGACCGATGGGAGGCATCACCACGTCGCCTACAAACGAGGAAACAATTTTGCCGAAGGCAGCGCCGATGATAATACCGACGGCCATGTCGACCACATTACCTTTGACCGCGAAGGCCTTGAACTCACTGATCACGCCCATAGGTTATTCCTTGTTACAGATGAGGAGGGTGGAGGTCAGTGTAAGTCAGTCGTAGAGGGCTTGCCTGAAACAACCGTTAACACTGTTAGTTTTTATCGACACATTAAAACGCAAATAGTTTGCAAAGTGCCACCAATCGCGCGCGAAATACGCGCCAAATCAGTGGCTTACCAGATTATTTTATCAATCGGGTTGTTACGGCTTTTCTATTTATCTTCTGACTCGCGGGTCACTAGCCTCTGGCAAGCACAACTGAATGTGCACTAAAAAAACCAGAGGAAACCTCGATGAAGAACCCAATGAACCGCGGGCCTGTTGCAGCGCGATCCGCGCTGGTACTGGTGACCGCCAGCTTGCTTTCCCTGTCTGTACACGCCGCCAACCTGACCCGCGACAACGGTGCTGCCGTGGGCGATAACCAGAACTCGCAAACCGCCGGCGCCAATGGCCCGGTGCTGCTTCAGGACGTGCAACTGATTCAAAAACTGCAGCGCTTCGACCGCGAACGTATCCCCGAGCGCGTCGTACACGCGCGTGGCACTGGCGCCCACGGCACCTTTACCGTCACTGACAGCCTCAGCGACCTGACCAAGGCCAAGGTGTTCGCCGCCGGCGAAGCCACCCCGGTGTTCGTGCGCTTCTCCGCCGTGGTCCACGGCAACCACTCCCCGGAAACCCTGCGTGACCCACGCGGCTTTGCCACCAAGTTCTACACCGCTGACGGCAACTGGGACCTGGTAGGCAACAACTTCCCGACGTTCTTCATCCGCGACGCCATCAAATTCCCGGACATGGTTCACGCCTTCAAGCCGGACCCGCGTACCAACCTGGATGACGATTCGCGTCGCTTTGACTTCTTCTCCCATGTGCCGGAGGCGACTCGTACGCTGACCGAGCTGTATTCCGACTCCGGTACGCCAGCCAGCTACCGCGAAATGGACGGCAACGGTGTGCATGCCTACAAGCTGATCAACGCCAAGGGTGAAGTGCACTACGTCAAGTTCCACTGGAAGAGCCTGCAAGGCATCAAGAACCTCGATCCCAAGCAGGTCAGCGAAGTGCAGGGCCGTGACTACAGCCACATGACCAACGATCTGGTCACCCACATCAACAAGGGCGATTTCCCCAAGTGGGACCTGTACGTGCAGGTGCTCAAGCCTGAAGACCTGGCCAAGTTCGACTTCGACCCGTTGGATGCCACCAAGATCTGGCCGAACGTGCCTGAGCGCAAAGTCGGGCAGATGGTGCTGAACCGCAACCCGGCCAACGTCTTCCAGGAGACCGAGCAAGTGGCCATGGCCCCGGCCAACCTGGTGCCTGGCATCGAACCGTCGGAAGACCGCCTGCTGCAAGGCCGGGTGTTCTCCTACGCCGACACCCAAATGTACCGCCTGGGCGCCAATGCCCTGCAACTGCCGATCAACGCGCCACGGGTGGCCGTCAACAACGGTAACCAGGACGGGGCGATGAACCTTGGCAAGACCAGCAGCGGCGTGAACTATCAGCCAAGCCGCCTCGAGCCGCGGCAAGAGCCGCAAACCGCGCGCTACAGCCAGTCGGCGCTGGTGGGCAGCACCCAGCAGGCGAAGATCCAGCGTGAGCAGAACTTCAAGCAGGCCGGCGATTTGTACCGTTCCTACAGCAAGAAAGAGCGTCAGGACTTGATCGACAACTTCGGCGGCTCCCTGGCCACCACCGATGACGAGAGCAAGCACATCATCCTGTCGTTCCTCTACAAGGCTGATCCGGAGTACGGCACCGGCGTGGCCAAGGTCGCCAAGGGTGACTTGGCGCGCGTGAAGGCGCTGGCAGAAAAACTGACTGACTGATCCGTTGGTTCTGGTCGGCGCCCGTGAGCGGGCGTCGACCTTTGGCAGGAGAACACCCATGCGTATTTCTATCGGCCTGCTGATGGCCATGCTGGCCTTTGTCGCCCAGGCCGAGACTCCCGACCCGATGGCGCTCAAGGCGCAGTTGCAGGACTACTATTTCGACGCCGCCCGCCGTGGCGACCTCGACATGCTCAACACGTTTATCGACTCCGGCTACAGCCTCAACACCCGGGACGACAAGGGCTACACCGCGCTGATCCTCGCCGCCTATCACGGCCAGGCACCGTTTGTGGAGCGCCTGCTCGAGGCCGGCGCCGACGCCTGCGTGCAGGACAACCGCGGCAACACCGCGCTGATGGGCGCGATCTTCAAGGGCGAGCTGAAAATCGCCCAGCGTCTGCTGGCCACCGACTGCAACCCCGACCAACGCAACGGCGCCGGGCAGACGGCGGCGATGTACGCCGGGCTGTTCAAGCGCATCGAGTTGCTGGACGCGCTCAAAGCCAAGGGCGCCGACCTCAACGCTGAAGACCCGGTCGGCAACAGTGCTTCACGATTGGCCGACGGTGAAATCCGGACCCCGACGCCGCGCTGAGCTATCATCGCGGTTTTTCGGTTGGAGGTTCTCATATGGCAAAGGCCAAGCGCATGTACGGCTGCACGGAGTGCGGCGCGACCTTTCCCAAATGGGCCGGCCAGTGCGGTGAATGCGGTGCGTGGAACACCCTCACCGAAACCATGATCGAAAGCGGCGGCGCGGCAGCCCCCACCGGTCGTGCGGGCTGGACCGGGCAACAGGCGCAGATCAAGACCCTGGCCGAAGTCAGCGTTGAAGAGATCCCGCGTTTTTCCACCGCGTCCGGCGAACTGGACCGCGTGCTCGGCGGCGGCCTGGTGGACGGCTCGGTCGTGTTGATCGGCGGCGATCCCGGCATCGGCAAGTCGACCATCCTGCTGCAAACCCTGTGCAGCATCGCCAGCCGCATGCCGGCGCTGTATGTCACCGGCGAAGAATCCCAGCAACAAGTGGCCATGCGCGCCCGTCGCCTGGGTTTGCCCCAGGACCAGCTGCGGGTGATGACCGAAACCTGCATCGAAAGCATCATCGCCACGGCGCGTATCGAAAAGCCCAAGGTCATGGTGATCGACTCGATCCAGACCATTTTCACCGAGCAACTGCAATCGGCACCGGGCGGCGTGTCCCAGGTGCGCGAGAGTGCGGCGCTGCTGGTGCGTTATGCCAAGCAGAGCGGCACGGCGATCTTCCTGGTGGGCCACGTGACCAAGGAAGGCGCACTGGCCGGGCCACGGGTGTTGGAGCATATGGTCGATACCGTGTTGTATTTCGAGGGGGAATCCGACGGCCGCCTGCGTTTGCTGCGGGCGGTGAAGAACCGCTTCGGTGCGGTAAACGAGTTGGGTGTATTTGCCATGACCGACCGGGGGCTGAAAGAAGTCTCCAACCCCTCCGCGATTTTTCTGACCCGTGCCCAGGAAGAAGTCCCGGGCAGTGTGGTGATGGCAACGTGGGAAGGCACCCGGCCGATGTTGGTGGAGGTGCAGGCGCTGGTGGATGACAGTCATCTGGCCAACCCCCGGCGTGTCACGCTGGGCCTGGATCAGAACCGCTTGGCCATGCTGCTGGCGGTATTGCACCGGCATGGCGGCATTCCGACCCACGACCAGGACGTGTTCCTCAACGTGGTGGGCGGGGTCAAGGTGCTGGAGACCGCGTCTGACCTGGCGTTGATGGCGGCGGTGATGTCCAGTTTGCGTAACCGGCCGTTGCCTCACGACCTGTTGGTGTTTGGTGAGGTGGGCTTGTCTGGCGAAGTGCGGCCCGTCCCAAGTGGCCAGGAGCGCTTGAAGGAAGCCGCCAAGCACGGCTTCAAGCGTGCGATCGTACCCAAGGGCAACGCGCCGAAGGAGTCGCCACCGGGGATACAGATTATTGGGGTGACCCGCCTGGAACAGGCATTGGATGCACTTTTTGAATAACTCAGGGATAGGCGTCATGCAACGAATGAATCGCTGGGGCGCGCTTGCCCTATTCATGACCTTGGCCGGATTGCCCGCCATGGCGCGGGCCGACGTGCCAGCGGGGTATCGGCTGGCACAAACGCTGGTCACCCAAGAGGGCAGCAGCTTGCAGGTGCTGGAAGACCAGCGCATCAGCGCCCAATTGCACAAGGACAGCTGGGGCAGCGGGCTGGATGAAGACTCGTTCGACGAGCCCGGTGATCTGGTTGAAAACCCGTTGCGAGAGGCCCAGGTGCGGTTGGTGTCGGCCTCCGGCGCGGTGATAGCGCACAAGGACCTCGGCTACCCGCTGGCCAAGGTCAAGAAAGCCGCGCTCAACGGGCAGCCGGAGCCTGTGTATTTTTTGACCATCGACCAGACCGCCCCAATGGGCAGCTACAGCGGCCCGGCCACGCAATTGTTGCTGCCTGCCAAGCAGCAACTGGAGCCGGTGGGCTACCAGGACGCGGATGGCAAACTCAAGCCACTTATCCTGGCCAGCACCGGCAAGGCGGCCTGGAAGGTTTCGACGCCTGCTGGCGGCGGTGCGGATGAACTCTTGCAAGTCTCGTCATTCATGGACGGCGACGGTGACGATGATTTTGCCACGCGCTACCAGACCTACCGTTGGGTAGGGGGGCAGTGGCATGGGGTATCCACGCAGAAAGCGGGTTACTGGGACACGGAAAGCGACTTCCCGGCACGTACGGCATTTCCCTGAGCCCTCACACCTCCAGCAGCGCCCCCAGCTCCCGCTCCAACTCTTCCTGGTCGCCCAGATTCAACTCGATCAGCCGCCGCAGGTGGCTGATCGACTCCAGGTCGATGTCTTTGCACACAAAGCCCAACTGGCCGCGATCATCATGGGCCAGTCGTACCTGCATCTTGATATGGGCCTTGGGGTCCAGGCGTATGTCGACGTCGAACGGCAGCGATTTGTTGCCCTTCCAGTCCTCGGGCCGTTGCACCAACAGGCCCTTTAGCGACAGATCCACCAATTGCACTGGCCATTCCCGGCCGTTCTGCCGCAGTTCAGTCTTGGCGTCAAAGGCGATCCTGCGGAAACGGCGGCGGTCAGACGGTTGCTCGGTCATGGTGAAGCCCTCTGGAGATAGAAGGATTGTAGCCCTGCGCCATTATTGGGCTGGTATTTCTGCTTTTTTTGCCCGCTGAAGGCTCTAGACCAACGTAGGGGGGTGGTCTTTAAAGCCAACAGCGCTAAACTCGGAGCGGCTGTCCTTTCTGTCCACCCTGGCTGGAATATAAAAATGAAAAATAATAATAGCCTGCTACGCCACCTACCCTGGCTGGTGCTGGCAATCGTAGGAGCGTGCGCCCTTGGCGTAGTGGCCTTGCGCCGCGGCGAGGCGATCAACGCCTTGTGGATTGTGGTCGCTGCTGTGGCCATCTACCTGGTTGCATACCGCTACTACAGCCTGTTCATCGCGAATAACGTGATGCAACTCGATCCACGGCGGGCCACCCCCGCAGTGATCAACAACGACGGTCTGGACTATGTGCCGACCAACAAACATATCCTTTTCGGTCACCACTTTGCGGCGATTGCCGGTGCAGGCCCCTTGGTCGGCCCGGTGCTGGCGGCGCAAATGGGCTACCTGCCCGGCACGCTCTGGCTGATTGCCGGTGTGGTACTGGCCGGCGCGGTGCAGGATTTCATGGTCCTGTTCCTGTCCACCCGGCGCAACGGCCGTTCCCTGGGGGATATGGTCCGCGAAGAGATGGGCCGCATTCCGGGGACTATCGCGCTGTTCGGCTGCTTCCTGATCATGATCATCATCCTTGCGGTGCTGGCGCTGATCGTGGTCAAGGCCCTGGCCGAGAGCCCGTGGGGCATCTTCACGGTGATGGCGACCATCCCGATTGCGATGTTCATGGGCGTGTACATGCGCTACATCCGCCCGGGCCGCATTGGTGAAATCTCGGTCATCGGCGTGCTGTTGCTGCTGGGTTCGATCTGGCTGGGCGGGCAGATTGCCGCTGACCCGGTGTGGGCCAAGGCCTTCACCTTCACCGGCATTCAAATCACCTGGATGCTGATCGGCTACGGTTTCGTCGCGGCGGTACTGCCGGTATGGCTGATCCTGGCGCCGCGTGACTACCTGTCGACCTTCCTGAAAATCGGCACCATCATCGCCCTGGCCATCGGCATCCTGGTCACCATGCCAGAGCTGAAAATGCCCGCGCTGACCCAGTTCATCGACGGCACCGGCCCGGTGTGGAAGGGCGGCCTGTTCCCGTTCCTGTTCATCACCATTGCCTGTGGCGCGGTCTCGGGTTTCCACGCGCTGATCTCCTCGGGCACCACGCCCAAGCTGCTGGATAACGAAACCAACGCCCGCTACATCGGTTACGGCGGCATGTTGATGGAGTCGTTCGTGGCCATCATGGCGATGGTTGCGGCTTCGGTGATCGAGCCTGGCGTGTACTTCGCCATGAACAGCCCGGCCGCCGTGGTCGGTGCCGATGTCGTTGCCGTTGCGCAAACCGTCAGCAGCTGGGGTTTTGCGATTACCCCGGAGGCGCTGCAAGCCGTCGCCCATGACATCGGTGAAACCACCATCCTGGCTCGAGCCGGTGGTGCGCCGACCCTGGCCGTGGGTATCGCGCAGATCCTGCACAGTGTGCTGCCGGGTGAAAACACCATGGCGTTCTGGTATCACTTCGCGATCCTGTTCGAAGCGCTGTTCATCCTGACGGCGGTTGACGCCGGTACCCGCGCCGGTCGCTTCATGTTGCAGGACCTGCTCGGCTCCTTCGTGCCTTCGCTCAAACGCACCGAATCGTGGACCGCCAACCTGATCGCGACTGCCGGTTGCGTGGCCATGTGGGGTTACCTGCTGTACCAAGGCGTGATCGACCCACTGGGCGGCATCAACACCTTGTGGCCGCTGTTTGGTATCTCCAACCAGATGCTCGCGGGTATCGCGCTGATGCTGGCGACCGTCGTGCTGATCAAAATGAAACGCCAACGCTACATCTGGGTGACCATGCTGCCGGCAGTATGGCTGCTGATCTGCACCACTACCGCAGGCTTCATCAAGCTGTTCGACGCCAACCCGGCGATCGGCTTCCTGTCGCTGGCGAAGAAGTACAGCGATGCATTGGCCAATGGCCAGATCCTCGCCCCGGCGAAGAACATCGACCAGATGCAGCACGTGATCTACAACGCGTACACCAACGCAACGCTGACGGCGATGTTCCTGTTCGTGGTGTTCAGCATCCTGTTCTATGCGCTCAAGGTCGGCGTAGCCGCCTGGGGCAACAAAGAGCGTACGGATAAAGAAGCCCCGTTCCAGGCCCTGCCGGACGCGTGATAGAGGATTGCAGCCATGTTCAATGACATCAGTCGCCTCGGTAAATACCTCGGTCAGGCCGCGCGCCTGATGGTCGGCATGCCCGACTACGACACGTACGTCGAGCATATGCAAACCAAGCACCCGGACAAACCGGTGATGGACTACAAGGCGTTCTTCCGGGAACGCCAGGAGGCCCGTTACGGTGGCAAGGGTGGGCCCAAGTGCTGTTGACCCGGTAGCCCGGGCTGGCGGTGATCCCATGTGGGAGCGGGCTTGCTCGCGAAAGCGGTTTGTCAGTTGATGTATGTGCTGGCTGACACATTGCTTTCGCGAGCAAGCCCGCTCCCACATTTGTTTTGTGTTCCTTCAGTTATAAGGAGAACTGTCTTTGTCCTCTCCCATCCCCGTAACCATCCTCAGTGGCTTCCTCGGCGCCGGCAAGACCACCTTGCTGCGTCACCTGCTCAAAGCCGAGCACGGCCTGAAAATCGCCGTGATCGAAAACGAATTCAGTGATGCCGGTATCGACACCCAACTGTTGGGCGATGAGCCGGTGCAAGTCATGACCCTGTCCAACGGCTGCGTGTGCTGCACCATCCACACCGACCTGACCAAGGCCCTGTACCTGCTGCTCGAACGCCTGGACAGCGGCGAAATTGCCTTCGACCGCCTGGTGATCGAGACCACCGGCCTGGCCGACCCGGCGCCGGTGGCACAGACCTTTTTCATCGACGAGGAACTGCGTGAGCGCTACATCCTCGACGGCATCATCACCCTGGTGGACGCGGCCCACGCCGAGCACCACCTGACCCAGACCATCGCCCAGGCCCAGATCGGCTTTGCCGACCGCCTGCTGGTGAGCAAGCGCGATCTGGTGGATGACGCCACCTTTGATGCCCTCAGCGAGCGCCTGACCCGCATCAACCGTCGGGCGCCGATTCGGGTGGTCGATCACGGCACCATCGACCTGGCCGAATTGCTCGATGTGCGCGGCTTCAACCTCAACGCCGGCATGAGCCTGCGCCCGGTCGGCAAGGCGCCGTCCATCGACCGTATCTCCAGCCTGGTACTACGCACCGAGCAGCCGCTGGATATTGACCGTCTCAGCGAGTTCATGAACGCGCTGCTGGAAGATCACGGCAAGCAACTGCTGCGCTACAAGGGCGTGCTGAACATCGCCGGGGAGGATCGCAGGATGGTGTTCCAGGGCGTGCTCAAGCTCTACGGGTTCGACTGGGATACCGAATGGGAGGAGGGCGAGGCGCGGGAGAGTGTGATTGTGTTTATTGCCGATGAATTGCCGGAGGAAAAAATCCGCGAAGGTTTTGCGAAGGTTTACCAGCGTTGAATTGAAGTGCGATCAACTGTGGGAGCGGGCTTGCTCGCGAATGCGGTGTGTCAGCGACCAATATCCTAGCTGACCCGCTGCATTCGCGAGCAAGCCCGCTCCCACATAAAGATTGCATTTCAGGCTGAGAAAGCAGTGTTTCAGGCATAAAAAAGCCCGGCTCAAGAGCCGGGCTTTTCATTCAAGCAACTGCAATCAAGCGCCGTACACCGGCAGCTTCTTGCAGATGGCCTTGACCTTCTCGCGTACCGCGTCGATCACGGCTTCGTTGGAAAGATCTGCCAGGATGTCGCAGATCCAGCCGGCCAGTTCCTTGCACTCTGCTTCCTTGAAGCCACGAGTGGTCACAGCCGGGGTGCCGAAGCGCAGGCCGGAAGTGACGAACGGCGAACGTGGGTCGTTCGGCACGGAGTTTTTGTTCACGGTGATGAAGGCTTTGCCCAGGGCAGCGTCAGCATCTTTACCGGAGATTTCCTGCTTGATCAGCGACAGCAGGAACAGGTGGTTTTCAGTACCGCCGGAAACCACGTCAAAACCGCGCTCGATGAACACGCTGGCCATGGCCTGGGCGTTCTTGACCACTTGTTGCTGGTAGACCTTGAACTCAGGCTGCAAGGCTTCCTTGAAGCAGATCGCCTTGGCCGCGATCACGTGCTCCAGCGGGCCGCCCTGGGCGCCCGGGAATACGGCGGAGTTCAGCTTCTTCTCGATGTCGGCGTTGGCGCGAGCCAGGATCAGGCCGCCACGTGGACCGCGCAGGGTCTTGTGGGTAGTGGTGGTGACCACGTCAGCGAAAGGTACCGGGTTCGGGTAGACGCCAGCGGCGACCAGACCGGCCACGTGGGCCATGTCGACGAACAGGTAGGCGCCAACCTTGTCGGCGATAGCGCGGAAGCGTGGGAAGTCCAGGATCTGCGAGTAGGCAGAGAAACCGGCCACGATCATTTTTGGCTTGTGTTCAACAGCCAGGCGCTCGACTTCGTCGTAGTCGATCAGGCCGTTGCCATCGATACCGTATTGAACGGCGTTGTACAGCTTGCCGGAGGAAGAAACAGTGGCGCCGTGGGTCAGGTGACCGCCGTGGGCCAGGCTCATGCCCAGGATGGTGTCGCCCGCTTGCAGCAGGGCCAGGTACACAGCGCTGTTGGCTTGGGAACCGGCATGCGGCTGGACGTTGGCGTAATCGGCGCCGAACAGTTCTTTTGCACGGTCGATGGCCAGTTGCTCAACCACGTCGACGTACTCGCAACCGCCGTAGTAGCGCTTGCCTGGGTAGCCTTCGGCGTACTTGTTGGTCAGAACCGAACCCTGAGCCTCCATGACCGCTGGGCTGGTGTAGTTTTCCGAAGCGATCAGCTCGATGTGCTCTTCCTGGCGCACGGCTTCTTGCTCCATGGCGGCGAAGAGATCGGCGTCGTACTTGGCAATAGTCAAATCACGGCTGAACATGGCGGTCCTCAAGGATCGGGGGCAGAAAAGGAGGGCATTCTAACCCAAGCGCTAATTAGAAGGGATATGAAACATAGTCATGGGGATGAGGTGCCAGTTTCAAGTTGCAAGCTACAAGCTTCAAGTAAGGGCAGTTCCGCTCTCGCTTGCCCCTTGTAGCTTCAAGCTTGCAGCTGCTCTCATTCAATCAAACATGAACAGCGCATCATTGCTGAACTGCGCTTCAAACCGGCTTGCCGGCATCGGCCGTCCAAACAGGTAGCCCTGCACTTCATCGCAACCATGCTCACGCAGGAAGTCGAGTTGCTCATGGGTTTCCACGCCTTCGGCGATCACCGCCAGGTTCAGGCTGTGGGCCATGGCGATAATGGCGCGGGCGATCTGGGCGTCCTGTTCGCCGGACGGCAGGCCGTCGACAAAGGTACGGTCGATCTTCAGCACGTCGATGGGGAATTGCTTGAGGTAGTTGAGCGACGAGTAACCCGTGCCGAAGTCGTCGACCGCAATGCTCAGGCCCAGGTTTTTCAGGCCGTCGAGGATGTGCAGGGCTTCGTTGACTTCGCGCATCAGGATGCTTTCGGTCAGCTCCAGTTCCAGGCACGCCGGGGGCAGGCCGGTGTCTTCCAGGATGCTGGCGATGCGTTCGCCCAACTGGCCGTCGGAGAACTGCCGCGCCGAGATGTTCACCGAGACTTTCGGCACGCGCACCTTGTTCTGGTGCCAGGTCTTGAGCTGGCGGCACGCCTCGCTGATCACCCAGTCGCCCACATCCACCACCAGGCCCAACTCCTCCAGCACCGGGATGAAGTCCCCCGGCGGCACCAGCCCGCGACGCGGATGACGCCAGCGCAGCAAGGCTTCGGCGCCGGTCAGGCGCTTGCCGTCGCCGCTGAACTGCGGCTGGTAATAGAGCACGAATTCGTTCTGGTCCAGGGCATGGCGCAGGTCGCTTTCCAGCTCCAGGCGCTCCAGGGCGCTGGCGTTCATGTCGGCCTGGTAGAACTGGAAGTTGTTCTTGCCGCGTTCCTTGGCGTGATACATCGCGGTGTCGGCGTTTTTCATCAACTGGCTCAGCTCGTTGCCGTCCTGCGGGCTGAGGGCAATGCCGATACTGGCGGTGACGAAGAATTCGCGGCCTTCGAGCACAAACGGCTTCACCAGGCTGGCGAGGATCTGTTCGGCCACGTGGATCGCGCGGTTCAGTGCCATTTCGCGGCTGATGCGCGGTTGCAGCAGCAAGGTGAACTCGTCGCCACCCATGCGCGCCACGGTGTCGTCTTCGGCGACGCAGCCGAGCAGGCGCGTGGCCATTTCCTTGAGCATGCGGTCGCCGGCGGCGTGGCCCAGGGAGTCGTTGATCGGCTTGAAACGGTCGAGGTCGAGGAACATCAGCACGACCCACGACTTCTGCCGTTCGGCCGATTGCAACGCGGTGTGCAGGCGGTCCTGGAACAGCGTGCGGTTGGGCAGGTGGGTCAGGGCGTCGTAGTACGCCAGGCGGTGGATACGCTGCTCACTGGCCTTGCGCTCGCTGATGTCGCTGAAGAAGCACACGTAGCTGGCCAGGTCGCCTTCATCGTCGAACACGGCGGTAATGCCGACCCAGGCCGGGTAATGCTCGCCGTTGCGGCGCTTGAGCCACACTTCGCCTTCCCAGGTGCTGTGCTGGTGCAACTGCTTGAGCACGTAGCGCAGATGGGCTTCTTGCTGTTCGTCGACGGTGAGCATGTTCGGCAACTGGTCGAGCACGTCGGCCACGCTGTAGCCGCTGACGCGGGTGAATGCGTCGTTGGCCTGGACGATATAGCCGGCCGGGTCGGTGATCAGGATCGCCGAGGTGGAGTGTTCGAATACCGTGGCCGCCATGCGCAGGTCTTTCTCGGCGCGGCGTTGCTGGCTGATGTCGCGGCCGACGCCAAGGATGCCTTCGAACGTACCGTGTTCATCCCACACCAGCACCAGGCGCAATTCGATCGGCACTTTGCGCCCGTCGGCGCGCAGGCAATCGAACAGGAACAGCTGGGTCCGCGCTTCGTCGCGCAGCCTGGCCAGTGCGTCGGTATCACCGAGGGCGCGGCTGACCTGTTCCACCAGGCTGTAGATGCCGGTCAGTTGCTGCGGGTTGGCGATGATCGACTGCCAGCCGTTCTTGAACACCCAGTCCACGTCGTAGCCCAGCACCGCGTTGACCGAAGGGCTGATGTAGTTGAGGGCCAGTTGGCTGTCGGTGGAACAGATCACGTCGCTGATGCTTTCGGCGAGCATGCGGTAGCGCTGCTCGCTGTCGCGCAGGGATTCACTGGCTTCGATCTGGTCGGTGATGTCCTTGGCCACGCCGATGATGCGCGTGACCTGCGCCGCCTTGTCTCGCGCCAGGGCCTGCTCGCGAATTTCGAAGCGGCGCCACTGGTTGTTGCGGTGGCGGAAGCGCAACTGGCATTGCAACTGGGCCGAATAACCGGCCTGGCGCTGTTGTTGGCGCAAGTCGTGGTAGCGCTCGGCGTCTTCGGGGTGCAGCAGGATTTCCCAGAAATACTCGCCCATTTGCAGCAGTTCGGCTTTGTTGTAGCCGAGGGTGTGGCCCAGGTGATGGTTGCTGAAAATCATGCGCTGGCTGATCACGTCCTGCACATACAGGTGGTCGGGCACGGTGCGGACCACGTCCGACCAGAAACTCTCGCGTTCCACCAGTGACAGCTCGATCAGCTTGCGGCTGGTGATGTCGCTGATGCTCAGGATCACCGCCTTGAAGTCGTCCTGCTGCTCCGGCAGGCGCATCACCAGCCACAGGTATTGGTCATTGCCGGCGACATCGTTGAGGTGGATTTCCAGCTCCAGCTGTTTCTGCTGGGTCAGCACCGCTTCCAGCACCTGGTAGCCGATGGCCGTGGCGTTGTGCGGGCAGTCATCGATCAGGCGCTCCCAGGCTTCCTCGCACGAGCCGACGTTGAGCAGGCGCACTGCGACCTGGTTGACCTCGGTGATGCGCAGTTCCCTGAGCAGTTGCTGGCGCTGTTCGCGGTTGCCTTGCAGCCAGTCGTGCAATTGTTCGCGGGTTTGCAGCCTGGCCTTGTCAAAGAACGTGTTCAGCCCCGACAGGTCCAGCACGCACAGGGCCACGCCGGTGCCCTCGAAAATATCCTGGTAGCGCCGCCGACCTTCATGCACCTGGCGCTGGCGGCGGCGCATGTTGACCAGCACGAATACCGGGATCAGCGAGAACGCGAGGCCGAGCAGGCACTTGCCGATGAAGGCGGGCAGCAGTTCTTCCAGCACGGCATTGCGGTCGAACAGGCCGCGCAATTGCCAGTCGCTTTTGCTCAGGGGGGTGATGAGTACACTTTTATTCAATTCGTCCGGGGTCAGCGCCACGGCCCATTGCGCCGGCATGCCGCTGTCGCGGCCGACCACGCGGTGATTGATGCGGTTCTCGATGGCCCACATCGGTCGCTGGCCCTGGCCATCCTGGCGAGTCAGGTTGACCAGGTAGGCGGGCGCCAGGCGCAACACCCAATACACCCGCGAGCCGCCAGTTGGCTGGTGCAGCAGCAGATAGATGATCGTGCCGTCGTTGCTGTTGCTCAGGTAGTAAGGCTGGGAATGGCTGCGTTGCACCAGCTCTTCGAGCCAGGCCGCGTCCTGGCTGTCACTGGCGCTGTCGCTGATCATTGCGCCGCTGGGGGCCAGCAAGGCGATGCTGCGCAACTCCGGCAGGGAGCGCTGCAACGTATGCACCAGGGCCTGCTGCTGTTCGCTGTTGCGCGGCGGCTCGACCATCGGTAGCAGGTTCAGGGCGATTTTTGCGCTCAGGGCCATGTTCAGGCTGATCTGCTCAGCCAGGTCGGCGCTGTAGTCGATGGTGTATTGCTGCTGGTTTTTCTGGTTTTGCTGCAACTGGTCCAGCAGTTGCCAGAACAAAAGCGCGAGCAACAAAAGGACGAGCGTCGCCAACGCGCCTTTCAAGGTGCCATGCAGGGGCGCTCCCGGCGCTATATGAGCGGCGCGTAGGGGAGTAGGCGGCGTGACTTTGGACAAGCTGTGATCCTGCGGGTTGGCTGGACTGGCGTGCGACACGCACTATAAGCCGGACGCCGAAGGGCGGCTAGCATGCCTTGAGTTGTGGCAAAGTGCCAGCCCCGCTTGGCTGGACTGGCCAGGCGCATTCAGGTAGCTTTGCCGGTTACGCGGGGGCGTTCCAGCCCCAGACATTCAGGCTCTTTCCGCACGCAGGCATTGATTACCGTCAACGGCCCGCGCGGCGCATGGCCTGGCACGGGCTTCGCCCGCATTAATTCATCAGTCACTGACGCTAGGTTCACCATGGCTCAATACGTCTTCACCATGCATCGGCTGGGAAAAGTTGTTCCGCCGAAGCGGGAAATCCTGAAAAACATTTCGCTGTCCTTCTTCCCCGGCGCCAAGATCGGCGTGCTCGGCCTCAACGGTTCGGGTAAGTCCACACTGCTGAAAATCATGGCCGGCGTCGACACCGAGTTCGAAGGCGAAGCCCGCCCGATGCCCGACCTGAACATCGGTTACCTGCCGCAAGAGCCGATCCTGGACCCGACCAAGACCGTGCGTGAAGTGGTTGAAGAAGCCGTCGCCGTGATCAAGGACGCCCAGGCGCGCCTGGACGAGGTCTACGCCGCCTACGCCGAGCCGGATGCCGACTTCGACAAGCTCGCCGCCGAACAGGCCAAGCTCGAGGCCATCCTGCAGGCTGGCGACGGTCACAACCTTGAGCGCCAGCTGGAAGTCGCCGCCGACGCGCTGCGCCTGCCGGCGTGGGACGCCAAGGTCGAACACCTGTCCGGTGGCGAGAAGCGCCGCGTGGCCCTGTGCCGCCTGCTGCTGTCGGCCCCCGACATGCTGCTGCTCGACGAACCCACCAACCACCTGGACGCCGATTCCGTCGCCTGGCTGGAACATTTCCTTCACGACTTCCCAGGCACCGTGGTTGCGATCACGCACGACCGTTACTTCCTGGACAACGTTGCCGGCTGGATCCTCGAGCTCGACCGTGGCGCCGGTATCCCTTACGAGGGCAACTACTCCGGTTGGCTGGAAGCCAAGTCCGACCGTCTGGCCGCCGAATCCAAGCAGCAATCGGCCCACGAAAAAGCCATGAAGGAAGAACTGGAGTGGGTGCGCAAAGGCGCCAAAGCCCGCCAGTCCAAATCCAAGGCGCGTCTGCAACGCTTTGAAGAAATGCAATCGCAGGAATTCCAGAAGCGCTCGGAAACCAACGAGATCTACATCCCGGCCGGCCCGCGCCTGGGTGACAAGGTCATCGAGTTCAAGAACGTTTCCAAAGGCTATGGCGACCGCGTGTTGATCGATAACCTGTCGTTCTCCATGCCAAAAGGCGCGATCGTCGGCGTTATCGGTGGTAACGGTGCGGGTAAATCCACACTGTTCCGCATGCTGATGGGCAAGGAAACCCCGGACTCCGGCAGCATCGAGATCGGCGAAACCGTGCAACTGGCCTGTGTGGACCAGAGCCGTGAAGACCTCGACGGCAGCAAGACGGTGTTCCAGCAGATTTCCGACGGTTCCGACCAGATCCGTATCGGCAACTATGAAATCCCGTCGCGCACCTACGTCGGCCGTTTCAACTTCAAGGGCGGCGACCAGCAGAAGTTCGTCAAGGATCTGTCCGGTGGTGAGCGCGGTCGCTTGCACCTGGCCCTGACCCTCAAAGAGGGCGGCAACGTCCTGCTGCTCGACGAACCGTCCAACGACCTTGACGTTGAAACCCTGCGTTCCCTGGAAGAAGCCCTGCTGGACTTCCCGGGCGCCGCCATTGTGATCTCTCACGATCGGTGGTTCCTTGACCGCGTCGCGACGCACATCCTGGCGTACGAAGACGACTCCCAGGCGGTGTTCTTCGAAGGCAACTACACCGAGTACGAAGCCGACCGTAAGAAGCGCTTGGGCGAAGCCGCTGCCCAGCCGCACCGGGTGCGTCACAAAAAACTGGCCTGATTCGGGTTGGTGGTGTGAAAGAGCGGAGCCTTCGGGCTCCGTTTTTTTTTGTGTTTTTCTGTAGGACCGAGGTGCATTCATCGCAGGCAAGCCAGCTCCCACATTCGACCGCGTCGCTGCGGATGTACTCGGTCAAATGTGGGAGCTGGCTTGCCTGCGAAGGCGGTTTATCTGTTGGTGCGTTCCCTGGGCTGACAATCCCTTTTAAGGTGCAAAAAAAACCTGTTTTTCAGGTTTATTTATATCCAATGCACCATTTAAATTCACAAAAGCGACATTTTGCCCTGTCGCAGTGCGACATGAATTGATAAAGTCCGGCCCAATCTCATTTAAAAACAATCAATTTGCCGAGACTTTTCATGATCGAATCCGTCGAATCCTTCCTTGCCCGACTCAAGAAACGCGACCCGGACCAGCCAGAATTCCACCAGGCTGTAGAAGAAGTCCTACGCAGCCTGTGGCCGTTTCTCGAAGCCAATCCCCACTACCTGACCTCGGGCATTCTGGAACGCATCTGCGAGCCCGAACGCGCAATCACCTTCCGGGTGTCGTGGGTCGATGATCATGGCAAGGTCCAGGTCAATCGCGGTTTCCGCATCCAGATGAACAGCGCCATCGGCCCGTACAAGGGCGGCCTGCGCTTCCACCCGTCGGTGAACCTGGGCGTGCTGAAATTCCTCGCCTTCGAACAGACCTTCAAGAACTCCCTGACCTCGTTGCCCATGGGCGGCGGTAAAGGCGGTTCGGACTTCGACCCCAAGGGCAAGAGCGACGCCGAAGTCATGCGTTTCTGCCAGTCGTTCATGAGCGAGCTGTACCGTCACATCGGCGCCGACGTCGACGTGCCGGCCGGCGATATTGGCGTGGGCGCCCGCGAGATCGGTTTCCTGTTTGGGCAGTACAAGCGCCTGAGCAACCAGTTCACCTCCGTGCTGACCGGCAAGGGCATGACCTATGGCGGCAGCCTGATCCGTCCCGAAGCCACTGGTTTCGGTTGCGTGTACTTCGCCGAAGAGATGCTCAAGCGCGACGGCCTGCGGGTTGAAGGCAAGCGCGTGGCGGTGTCCGGTTCCGGCAACGTGGCGCAATACGCGGCGCGCAAGGTCATGGACCTGGGTGGCAAAGTGATTTCCCTGTCCGACTCCGAAGGCACGCTGTATGCCGAAAGCGGCTTGACCGAAGACCAGTGGTCGGCGCTGCTGGAACTGAAAAACGTGCAACGCGGGCGCATCAGTGAGCTGGCCGAGCGTTTCGGCCTGGAATTCCGCAGGGGCCAGACGCCGTGGGAACTGGCCTGCGATATTGCACTGCCCTGCGCGACCCAGAACGAACTCGACGCCGATGCGGCGCGCACCCTGCTGCGCAATGGCTGCATCTGCGTAGCCGAAGGCGCCAACATGCCGACGACGCTGGCGGCCGTGGATCTGTTCATCGAGGCGGGCATCCTGTTCGCGCCAGGCAAAGCCTCCAATGCCGGTGGCGTGGCCGTCAGCGGCCTGGAAATGTCGCAGAACGCCATGCGCCTGCTGTGGACGGCCGGTGAAGTGGACAGCAAGCTGCACAACATCATGCAGTCGATCCACCATGCCTGCGTGCACTACGGCGAAGAAAACGGCCGGATCAACTACGTCAAAGGCGCGAACATCGCCGGTTTCGTCAAAGTCGCCGACGCGATGCTGGCCCAAGGCATCGTCTAAACCTCGGGGTCGATGCGCAACACTTCGATCAACTGATCGCCGACGGGGCGCTTCCACAGCACCTCGTCCCCCACCTGGGCCCCGAGCAATGCGCGGCCCAGGGGCGACCCCCAGTTGATCAGGCCTGCCGCAGCGTCGGCCTGGTCTTCACCGACCAACTGAATGCGCTGCTGCACGTCCTGCTCATTGGCGAAGGTCACCCAACTGCCGATCTGCACCTTTTCGGTGGAAGTGGCCGGCGCTACGACTTGGGCGCTCTGCACCCGCTGGTTGAAGTAGCGCAGGTCCCGCTCAAGGTCGGCCTGGCGCTGTTTATCGTCTTTGGCGGATTCGACACTGTAGTCGTGCTGCAATTGCGCGACTTTGGCCTGCAACTGCGCCAACCCCTGCGCAGTGACGCGGTTGGGCTGATCACTGACGTGACGCTCCACCGGCTGGTCAGCCTGGGCGGCGGCGTTGTCCTCATTTACAAAAGCTCGGCTCATGACAGTCTCCCTCAATGGAGTTTCGGCCATGTTCGCCGCGCTTTAGTTTCAGTGGATGTCTGAAAGCGACCTATTGCGAACGATAGGCCTTGGCGGCATCGCGGTCCTTCTCATGCTGCCAGGCGCGCTCACGGTCGTCCCAGTGATTGTCCTTGTAGTCGCGCAACTCTTCGTTCTCACGCATGGCCTTGCACTGGCGGAAGCCGTCCTCCCAACCTTCGGCGTACTCGCGATCCTTCAGATAACGCGGGACGTTCTTGCGAAACTCCCCGCTGATCACCCCGGCCGCTTGCCGCCCGCTGCTGCAGCCGTCGTCAAAGCCATCGGCAAAGGCTGGGGGGTAGCCCTTGGCCAATAACTCCTGATGCGTCGACTGGCAACCCGACAACCACACCGCCGCGCACAGCAATACCGCATACCGCCACATGACGAACTCCCTGGCCGCTTACCGGCTGATGGGGATAAGTCTAGATAGGGAATTGTCGGGGGGGTGTGAAAGGGAGGTGAGAAAGCCGTTGGGCGCGGGGTAAATGTATGAGGGGACTTGTCCCCTCATACATTTTGGCCTTTGTTGGGCTTAAGAGCGGGGTCAGTCGTAGTAACCCACTGTTTTTTTCAGTTGATCCGCGTACTCGTAAATCTCATCGATGGACGAGATTGCGTGCCGGGTCTCGTTTTTTTCTTCGTCGAAAACACCGAGGTATTTCTGACTGCGATTGAAGTGCAGGCGGCAAATCGGCTTGCGATTGTTATCGTCCAGCAATATCCCAAAATAGCTTTGGGTATCTCGCTGGACAATCCGTTTGGCGTCGACCACCGAGCGCACGACAGCCCGAACGATGTGATAACCCTCTAGCTCTTCCAGGGTTGTCAGGATTTTTTCTTCAGACTCGTCTCTATTTTGCACCTCTGGGGGTGTGCCGTTCGAAATGGGGGCTGATGCCAGTGTCGGTTGTATCACGCCACTCATTGCCGACTTGAGGCGATCATTGATTTGGTCATTTAAAAATTGGGCCAACGCTTTTCGTGTCAGCTCGAAAAATTGCTCGCGCACTTTCTGCGTGATGACACCCTCGTAAACACGGGATGCGAAGAATTTCACAAAGTCGTCTTCTGGTTTGCTGACCTGGCTGCCAATGAGCTTTTTGAGTTGGCTGACGTATTTCAGCTCTCCGGCGGCATTGATAATGGAATCAACATCAAATGCCGACTTGGTGAGTTTGATCAACTCCGGAACGGAGTATTCATCAATGTCCAGCAGGTCCAATTCCAGAAACGGCTTTTCGTCCATTTTGTTAGGGGCGTCCAAGTCTGTAAAAAAGCGGTAGACCTGGCCGTTAGTGAGAATCGAGATTCTTGCGCTGGTGACATGAAAGTAACGAAAGAGCTGCGATGCGTGATTGATGCTCAATGATTCGCCAATTTTTTTGCATTCGATGAGTATCTGGACCTCACCGTCTTTCATGATCGCGTAGTCGATTTTTTCGCCTTTCTTCGTACCCACATCACAGACGAATTCGGGCATCACTTCTTGTGGATCAAACACGTCGTAACCCAGCACCGTGTTGATAAAAGGCATTACGAAAGCATTTTTTGTCGCTTCTTCGGTTTGAATGGCGGGGCCTTGTAACCGAACCTTTGCTGCCAGACTGGTGAGCTTTTCAAAAAATTCCATACTTAGCCTCTACCTATTCGGATCCGTGTATAGATGTGGTGGCAATTTGATTGCTACCCGAGACTAGACTCAAATCCGTATAAAGCGAGGCTTAAAAGCAACAAGTTTGATGCTCGCCGAAAAAGCTAAAAAACCCTTAGGAATTTCTTGCTTGCTAATCAGTGAGTTGAATGTGGCATGTGGGTTTTCTATGCAGGCCAACAAATTTGCTAATTTCTAGCTGACCTCTCCGAGCTTCGCATGCTCAGCCAGCTCCTGCTGGATAAACGCCGCAATCATGGCGCGATAGACCTGTTCGGTAACGTCCGGGTTTGCGCCGAGCGTGTGGGACAAGTCCCGCACTTTGGCGATGACCTGTTCAACCCGTTGGGGCGCCTTGACGCTATCGGTGTCTTTTTTGAAGCGCGCGGCCTGGGAGACATAGTTGCCGCGCTCTGCCAGCAGGGTGACGATTTGCTGGTCGAGGCGGTCGATGTTGCTGCGCACGTGTTCGAGGGTGGTGCAGGTAACGGCCATGTTGATTGAGCTCCTTTAGGTGTATCTGAATGGATGCGGGCCCGATGTGGGAGCGGGCTTGCCCGCGAAGGCGGTGGGGCAGTCGATACACAAGTGGCTGACACTCTGCATTCGCGAGCAAGCCCGCTCCCACATTTTTGATCTGTGTCGGGCTTTGGGGCGGGGTCAGTAGTGGTACCACTTCACTTCGAGCATCACCTCGTTGATGGGGGTCGACAGGTGGCTGTACTCACGCTGCGCACTCAGGCGCAGGCCCAGGTTGCGCGACAATTCCCACTGCTGGTTCAGGCTGAGACTACGGCGTACTTCGCCATTGGTAAAGAAATCCCCCCTGGCTTCCAGGCTCAGGTTGCCCAGCGGGTTTTTCCACAGCACGCCGGTGTTGAACCCTGCCGCCGGGGAGATAGCCTCGTTGAAGTCGTTGTTGTGTTCCACGCGCACGGTGCCGAGGGCGAAGCCGAGCATGTCGTCGCGCAGTTGCCAGGTGCCGCCGGCGCCGCCGTTGACGTGGGCGACAAGGGTTTCGTCGTCGTGTTTGCCCGGTACGCGCTCCAGGCCGCCGGTGACTTGCCAGGACAGCGGTTGCAGCAAGGCGTTGCGCGGGGTCAGGGAGCGGATGGTGGCCAGGTCCAGTTGCTGCAATTGCCAGTGGTTGCCTTCGTACTGGCGCAGTTTCATTTGCAGGATTTCGATCTGCGCGCCGAGGGGGAAGCCTTCGGCGTTGTCGTTGAGGTCGTGGTAGGCCATGCGCAGGCCGTATTCGCCAAAGGCCTTGTCACCCCGGGTGCCGATGCCGGCTTGCCAGGTGCGTGACTCATGGCCGTTTTCCGGCAGGCCTGGCGGCTGGATCTTCAGGTCCGGTGCAGGGTTCTGGTTGATTGCGCGCAGCAGTTCGAAGCTGCGCTGGGAGCGGGCCGGGTCACGCTCCAGGCCGTTGGCGCGGTAGCGGCCCAGGCGGTAGGCGGCGTCGATGATCAGGGCTTGGCGGTCTTTGGCGAGCGCCTTGAACGCGGGGTCCTGCAAGTGTTTCTGCTCTTCGCTGACCTTCAACACCCATTGCTGCTCATCGCTGTCCAGGGGCTTGGCGCGTTCCAGCAGCTCGCGTTCGCGTGATGGGCGGTAGTCGATCTTCTCGACAAGGCCGGCGTCCTTGACGGCCTTGACCGTGTCGGTGGGGATCGCGGTCAGTGGGAACTGTTCGGTCAGACGCAGGCCGGGGCGGGCGACTTGCAGCAATTCCAGCAGGCGATAGGAGCAGTTTTCGTCGAAGAAGAAGTAGTCGAACTTGATCTGCTTGAGCTCCCACACGTGCTCGACCATGCGCTCGGTCTCGACCTGGGTCAGGTTGAGGCGGTATTCCCACAGGTCGCGGTTTTCGAGGCTACGGTACTCGGAGAGCTTTTCCTGGTAGGGGACCAGCGCAAACAGGCCGGGATAGCCGCCCATCAGGCCTTTCCAGGCGTAGAGGATGCTGTTGTCCGAGCCTTCGATATACGCGCCGAAGTTGATCGCGTAGCTGAGCAGCGCGGTGTTGTCTCGTTGCACGTCGGCCTGGTCGATGCGCAGCAGGGTGTGGCCGAACATCGACGACGGGCTGTTGAGGTAGGCCGCCGGAAAGATCATCACTGCGCTGTGGGGCGCGACGTCCTTGAACCATTGCTTGAATTCGCTGCAGTCCACGGCGGGCAGGCCGGTCAGGTGCAATTGATCCTTGAGCCAGCGGGTACGTGCGGGGTAGACGCATTGGGCGTGTTTTTCACCCAGGCTTGCGGGCGCATACAGCGCGTCGACGCTCGCCTTGAGTTCGGCATCCGGGTGGTGCGCGCCGTCGGCGGCGAGGAAGAATTTCTGGTCGCTGACATAGCTGCGCCAGCCACTGATTTTACCGGCTTCGTAATGGCCCAGAGACAGCCAGAACGGGTCGTTGGCCAGTTGCTGCAAACGTTGATCATCAAGATGCGGGGCCGCGTACAGCGGGGCGCAGGCGAAGAGTGCCATCCAGGCAAGGCGTTTGAGCATAAGGGCAACTTAAGTCGGAAAAAGTGAGACCCAAAAGGGGAGCGGGTCCAAACGTAAAACCCGCGCCTGGGGAGGCGCGGGCTGGTCGAGCTTAAGCTTGGGTTGCGTATTTCGCCAAGCGTGCATCACTTTTCAGGACAGCGAGGGTGTTGTTGTGCACGTCGTCAGCGGTCACGTCAGCCTTGCTGAAGATCTGCTGGAAGTGTTCGTGGGTCACGGCCGCGAAGTGCTCGCGATCTTCTGGCGCCACACCCAGTACCACCGCGTAGGTGGTCAGTGCTTCGCCATTGCCCTTGGCCATGTCTTCGGACAGCTCGTTCATCATGCCGTTCATGGCAATCCAGGACTTGCCGCCGTAGGTCAGGGCGCTGTTGGTGCTGCAACCGTTGGTGCCCGAAGTCATGCCGAAAGTGGCGTTACCGGACGTGCCGTTGGTGGTGGAGGCGAGGAAGTGTGCCGGCGTACCGCGTTGGCCTTCGAACAGCATGTTGCCCCAACCGCAGTTCGGGCCGCCTGGGGATTCTGCCATTGCATTGAGGGAGACAACGGTGAAGAGAGTACCGAGAAGGATCCGTTTCATAGCTATTTTCTCTTTGTGTGCAAACCAATGGACAAGGGTCAGGCGCGTCGCAGCGCCTCAGGGGCCAGTTATTATTTGTCCGACCCGCGCAGTTTGGAGTTTAGGCAGGTTCCAGGGGTTCCGTGATTTTTTACTAACAATCAGAGTTTTCGCGATTTTTATGTAGGACCTGTTACGTATCCGAGCTTTCCCAACGTCGCGCCTTGCCAGAGCGCGCAAGCGAGAGCCAGAATGCCGTCATCTGCCCCGCCTGATGTAAGGAAGCCCGATGCCTGATCCTGTTGCTGCCAGCTTGCGTCTAGCGCCCGAAGCGCTGACTCGCCCTTTCTCCGCTGAACAGTTCAGCTTCTCGACCACCAATGATTTGGAGCCCTTTCGCGGTGTGCTTGGCCAGGAACGTGCGGTTGAAGCCTTGCAGTTCGGTGTGGCCATGCCACGCCCCGGTTACAACGTGTTTGTCATGGGCGAGCCGGGGACCGGTCGCTTTTCGTTCGTCAAACGCTACCTGAAGGCCGAAGGTAAACGCCTGCAGACCCCATCGGACTGGGTCTACGTCAATAATTTCGATGAGCCTCGCGAGCCGCGTGCCCTGGAATTGCCAGGCGGTGCGGCCGCAGCGTTCATTGCCGACATCAACGGCCTGGTCGACAACTTGGTGGCGACCTTCCCGGCCGTTTTCGAGCACCCGACCTACCAGCAGCGCAAAAGTGCGATCGACCGCGCCTTCAACCAGCGCTATGACAAGGCCCTGGACGTGATCGAGCGCCTGGCCCTGGAAAAGGACGTGGCGCTGTACCGCGACAGCTCCAACATCGCCTTCACCCCGATGCTCGACGGCAAGGCGCTGGACGAGGCGGAGTTTTCGCAGTTGCCGGAAGCTGACCGCGAGCGCTTCCACACCGATATTTCCGAGCTGGAGGAGCGCCTCAACGAAGAGTTGGCGAGCCTGCCGCAATGGAAGCGTGAGTCGAACAACCAACTGCGCCAGTTCAACGAAGAAACCATCACCCTGGCCCTGCAGCCTCTGCTTGCGCCGCTGTCGGAAAAATACGCGGAAAATGCTGGTGTCTGCGGTTACCTGCAAGCCATGCAGGTGTACCTGCTCAAGACCGTGGTCGAGCAATTGGTCGATGACGCCAAGACCGACGCCCAGGCGCGCAAGCTGCTCGAAGAGCAGTACTGCCCGAGCCTGGTGGTGGGCCATCCGGTCAACGGCGGCGCGCCGGTGGTGTTTGAACCGCATCCGACCTACGACAACCTGTTCGGTCGGATCGAATACAGCACCGATCAGGGCGCGCTCTACACCACTTATCGCCAGCTGCGTCCCGGCGCCTTGCACCGTGCCAACGGTGGTTTCCTGATCCTTGAGGCCGAGAAAATGCTCGGCGAACCGTTTGTGTGGGACGCCCTCAAGCGTTCCCTGCAATCGCGCAAACTCAAGATGGAGTCGCCGTTGGGCGAACTGGGCCGCCTGGCTACCGTGACCCTTAACCCGCAGATGATCCCGTTGCAGGTCAAGGTGATCATCATTGGTTCGCGCCAGCTGTATTACGCGTTGCAGGACGCCGATCCGGACTTCCAGGAGATGTTCCGCGTGCTGGTGGACTTCGACGAGGACATCCCGATGGTCGACGAGAGCCTGGAGCAGTTCGCCCAGTTGCTCAAGACCCGCACCTCGGAAGAAGGCATGGCACCGCTGACCTCGGACGCGGTGGCGCGGTTGGCCACGTACAGCGCGCGGTTGGCGGAACACCAGGGGCGCTTGTCGGCGCGGATTGGGGATTTGTTCCAACTGGTCAGCGAGGCGGATTTCATTCGTCACCTGGCCAGCGATGAAATGACCGACGCCGGGCATATCGAGCGCGCGCTCAAGGCCAAGGCCACCCGTACCGGGCGTGTGTCGGCGCGGATTCTCGACGACATGCTCGCCGGCGTCATCCTGATCGACACCGACGGCGCGGCCGTGGGCAAGTGCAACGGGCTCACGGTGCTGGAAGTCGGCGATTCGGCCTTCGGCGTGCCGGCGCGGATTTCCGCCACGGTGTACCCGGGCGGCAGCGGTATTGTCGACATCGAGCGTGAGGTCAACCTTGGCCAGCCGATTCACTCCAAGGGCGTGATGATCCTCACGGGTTACCTGGGGAGCCGTTATGCCCAGGAGTTCCCGCTGGCGATTTCGGCGAGTATTGCGCTGGAACAGTCCTACGGTTACGTGGACGGTGACAGCGCGTCCCTGGGCGAGGCGTGCACCCTGATCTCGGCCCTGTCGAAGACGCCGCTCAAGCAGTGCTTTGCCATCACCGGCTCGATCAACCAGTTCGGCGAAGTGCAGGCGGTGGGTGGGGTCAACGAAAAGATCGAAGGCTTCTTCCGTCTTTGCGAAGCCCGCGGCTTGACCGGCGAGCAGGGGGCGATCATTCCCCAGGCCAACGTCGCCACGCTGATGCTCGATGAGAAGGTGTTGCAGGCCGTGCGTGCCGGGCAGTTCCATATCTATGCGGTACGTCAGGCGGACGAAGCCTTGAGCCTGCTGGTGGGCGAGCCGGCCGGTGCGCCGGATGAAGAAGGGCAGTTCCCGGAAGGCTCCGTCAATGCGCGGGTGGTTGAGCGTTTGCGCGTGATCGCAGAGATGATCAGCGAGGAAGACCTGAAGGACGCGGAGAAGGAGCTGGCGCAGGAGGCGCTGGCCGAAACCAAGCCGACCTGACGTTGTAGTGAGCGGGCTTGCCCGCGCCGGGTGGCGAAGCCGCCCCAAATCCATACGCCGCGGTCTTTCTGAAACACCGCGGCGTTCCGTTTTGGGGCGGCTTCGCCACCCGGCACGGGGCAAGCCCGCTCACTACAGTCATAAAATTGGCGGTGGAGGGGGGGTGATGGCCGTTGGTCTCTACGGTCTTGGTTTGTAGCGATTTTATTCTATTCTCTGCTCAAGGGATTTCTACAGGAGTCGCAGGATAGAAACAGCCTCGCCGTGTGTGATCGAGGCTGAACGCCGATCTAACGAGGGGCGCCGCCATGTCGCGCAACCTTTGCCTTACCCGCCAGTGTTTTGGCCTGGTCACCCGTATCGAATGCTCCATTCGCCCTCTCGCTGGGGATAACGGGCTGTGGACCTTGTTGTTTGCCGCCGGAATGACCGGTGAGCAGCCGTCCACCATCAAGTCCCAAGGCCCGTTCCATGGGCCTTTTGTGGCAGAAAGCATGCTGGAATCAATCGTCGACAGCCTCACTTCCCATGGCTATGAGAGGGCGGGCGACCCGCAGATCTGGAGCCTGCATATGCAGGCCCATCTGCGACAGCTCAATGGCGACACCCAGCACTGAGCGCTATTTGCTCTCGGGCTTGTCCAGCTTGACCTCGAAACCGTATTGCACGGTGCTCAGGTCAGTGCGCTGGTAGCTTTCCAGGGTGGTTGGCTGGCCGTAGAAATAGTGCACGTCAAACATCGCCGTGCCGAATTCCTCGGCGCGGTGGCTCACACCGAGAATTTCCTTGAGGTAGTTGCCACTGGCGTCCTTGGCATAGAAGCGCCAGCTGTCGGCGGGGAATTCCTTCTGGTCGACAATCAGCGCGTTGTCCTTGAGCGACAGGCCCTTGGGTAGCTTGGCGACATCGATCGTGGCTTTGTCGATGGTGGCGAGGAACAGCGGCACCGAGCCCACCACAAACGCCGGGTTTTCCGGGAACAGGTTGAGGTCGTAGGTCAGCGTGCCGCGTGCCGGGTTCAGCTCGAAGGCTTCGGTCGGCAACTCGATCGGCTCACCGCGCTCGCCCTTGTCATCGGCGGTGAAGAAGGTAATCGGCGATTCGCTGCTGTTGCGTTCGGCGCCGACCAGGTCGTCATTGAAGGTGAACGGGTGGTCGAACACGATATGGGCGGCACTCGCGTCTTCGGTCGACTGGCTGATGGTGACGCTGTTTTTCAGCTGGTCTTCGGTCATGCTCGCGTCTTTGAGCCAACCGGCGGCGCCGTCGTCATACACCGTGACCGGCATCGGCAAGGCTTGCACGGTTTTCTGCAGACTGTTCTTGTCGAAGCGCAGCACTGGTAGATCAAGGTCTTTGCGGGTGAGCGTGGCGGTGGAGAAATCCAGCACGTTGACGTGTAGCTTGTCGATCACGCCATTGAAATAGACTTTGGCGTAGTGGCTGGTTTGTTTGTGTTCGAAGGCTTTCTGCTCGTCGACGAGTTTTTTCTCGAACGCCTCCGACCAGGCCGTCTGCTTTTGCATCTCGGCCAGTTGTTTCTCGTAGAACGCCACCTGCGCTGCGCTTTCGTTGATTGAACCCGAACGCGTGAGGAATTGCCCGGTGCTGTCTTGCGCCTGTACCAGCAATGGGGTGGGCGATTCGTCGCCCACTTCTGCGGCGAGTGGCGCGCTGTTGGTCATCTCGATTTCGGCGTAGTTCTTTTCCAGTAACAACAGCTTGAGGCTCACAGTGCCGTCGGTGCGTGTGCGGCCGACGTCCTGTTTCGACAGCTCGAAGTTCAGCAGCTTGCCCGGCGCGATCACTTCTATCGTGCCCTTGAGGCTGACGGGCTGTGGTTGGCTTTTGTTTTCCGTCTCGACGCCTTCGATGAACGGGTAGGTCACTGTCAGGTCATCGGGGTTGGTCAGGTTGGAACTGCTGGGGCTCAACTGGATGCCAGGGTCGGTTTCCGACCATTCCGGCTGGAATGGGATGACTTTGTTGTTGCTCAGCGTGACCGACTGCCATTCCAGCCCATGGGGGAAGGGGAATTGGTCCGGGGCGTTGAAGCTGAACGGGAAGACCGGCTGCAGATCCGTCAGGTAGTCGGAATGCGAGGCTTTGCGCAGTACGAAAAGGCCGTTGATATAGGTGTCCACCAGCGCCTGGGGCGTAGGGTAATGCGTTAGCAGGGCGAGGGAGTTTTCACCGTATTCGGCTTCGACGGGTTTGTCGGCGAGTTTGACCCGCGCCCGTTCCAGCAACAGCAGCGAGCCGCCAAGGTCGGCGATGGCGTCGCGCAGTTTGGGGTCCTGGATGCTGTCGAGGGATTGCTCGAACTTCGCGGTTTTCTCTTCGAGGGTGGCCTGCTTCTGCTCATCTTTGGGGGAGCAGCCGCTGGCCATCAGCAACGCCGCACACAGGCCGATGTTGGCCAAAGGGGATCGCACATCCATCATCTGAGTCTTCCTGTCCGACATCATCGAGCCGATTTAATGGCCTCGACACTAGCAGAAAAATTCTCTTACAAGTGCCGGCCAGGTCAGTTTTCTCGCGGTTACAGGTGTTTGACGGCGGCTGGTATACTCGCCGCCATTTTTAGCCACGCTGTGTGAGATCCCATGGAACGCTTTATCGAAAATACTATGTACGCCTCACGCTGGCTGCTGGCGCCGATTTACCTGGGGTTGTCCCTGGGCTTGCTGATCCTGGCGCTGAAGTTCTTCCAGGAAATCATCCACGTGCTGCCCAACGTGTTCACCATGTTGGAAGCGGACGTCATCCTGCTGCTGCTGTCGTTGATCGACATGGCGCTGGTCGGTGGTTTGCTGGTGATGGTGATGATCTCCGGCTACGAGAACTTCGTCTCGCAACTGGACATCGATGACAACAAGGAAAAGCTCAACTGGCTGGGCACCATGGACTCCTCCTCGCTGAAGATGAAAGTGGCGGCGTCCATCGTGGCGATTTCCTCCATCCACTTGCTGCGCATCTTCATGGACGCCAAGAACGTCGATCCACAACACCTGATGTGGTACGTGATCATTCACATGACCTTCGTCGTCTCGGCGTTTGCCATGGGGTACCTGGACAAGCTGACCAAGCACTGATCCCCCACGCAGGCCTTACTGCTCTATGAAGTAGTAAGGCTTGCGACTGATCGCCATCTCCTTGATGACCTTCACCTGTTCCTTCAGCACACTGGTTTGATCCGTCAACGCAACGTTGCCGGGTTTGGCGCTGAGGAATGCCTGCAACTCGGCCTCGGTTTGCAGGAGCGGCACGTAGCCCTGCATATAGAACACCCCCGCGCCGGCAATCCGCTCGTTGGGCTGAAACATCGCCACTTCTCGACCTTCTGCTTGCAGCGCCTGGAGCTGGCTGATCACCGGCACGAATGACTCGCGCTTGTCGGCCTTGGGCGCGAACACGAATGCAGCGCTCATATAGCTGGCAATCAGTACGGCGAACACGCCGCCGATCACCTGCCGATGGTAACGGTAGAGTGCGGGCCTGCGGTCTTTCAGGCGGTCCAGCAGCACCCGCGCATATTCTGCCGCGAGCACCGCGGCGGCTGGCGTGAGCGACATCAGGTACACGGTGCGCTTGCTCGAAGCCAGCGTCAGCAGGGTGAATTGCGCCACCAGCCAGATGCAGAAAAACAGCAAGTAGCGATTGCGTGCCAGGCTCTTACGCAAGTGCCACAGGCCCAGGTACACCAGGATATTCCACGGCAGAAAGGCTTCGGGCAGCTTGGCAAGGTAGTAGTAGAACGGTTCGTAGTGCCCAGCCTCGACGAACGAACCGCTGAAGCGCCCGACGCTGTTTGTCCACAGCACTTCGCCGACGGCCTGCATACCGCCGCGTTGAAACAGGAAACCCAGCCAGATCAGCAGTGGCACCAACGCCAGCAAGGTGAACAGCCCGGGCTTGAGCCAGTCGCCGATGCGCAGGCGTTTGTCGATCACGCTTGTAACGACCAGATACACGAAGATCACGATGCCCGGCATCGCCAGGCCCAGCACGCCTTTACTCAGGGTGGCGATCACCATGCCGAGGGTAAACAGCGCCCAGGCGCCGGACTTGGAGCCTTGGTTCTCAGGACGCATCGCCTGGTAGAACCCCAGCAGCGCGGTGGTGACGCCGAGGCTGAGCAGCGAGTCTTCACCCACGCCGCGTACGTTGCTCCAGTAACTGGCCATGGTCGCAAGGATCAGCGCGGCACTGAGCGCCAGGGTCTGCGGGCGGCCGAACTTGCGCAGCATCCCGTAGAACAGCATCACGCTGAACAAACCGGCAAATGCCGAAGCCAGGCGTACCGCCCAGGTGGTGCCGCCGAACAGGCGAATCGCCCCGGCGTCGAGCCACAGGCTCAGGGGCGGTTTTTCCAGGAAGGGTTCGCGAAACAGTTGCGGCACGACCCAGTTGTTGTCCAGGTGCATGGCCATTGCGATCCCGGCGACGCGGGCTTCGGTAGAACCTTGCAGTTCGTGGCTGCCAAGGGCAAAGAAGAACAACAGGGCAACAAGCAGGAGCAACAGAGGAACAGGACGCGTCATGGATTCTGGCTACCAGGGCGAGGGAGCGCTCGGGGGGAGCGGTCATTGCAATGGGCTAGTATCGGTCGGTGATTCTGAATATTTCGTGAATGAGCGCGGGATTTTTCTACGCCCAGGTCTCTTACGGTGCCTGCAAGCTCGGTAGTGCCGCTTTACCTTGTGCCGTCAGGACCGGCGCCAGTTGCTCCCAGGTGAAGCTCAACTCGTTGTCACAACCGTCGCCTTGGGCGGGGGTGGAGAGTTGCAGGCCCTCGGTGTTGAAGCTCAAGTCGAAGGTGGAGTAACTGGTGACCGCCGGGCAGCCTTCGTCGACGCTGGTTTGTTTGGCCAGCCAGGCGCTGAACGTGGCCGGCAGCTGGACTTGGCCGGAGTAGGGGCTGTCCCACTGCGCCTGGCCGCCGAGCCATGTCCACGGGTCGACGCTCTCGCCGGTGTGCAGGTTCCAGCTGTGCAGGCCCCAACTGATGCCGCCACGGCCGTAGCCTGCCGCCCAGTGGTAGAACCGTACGGTGATCCACTGCGAGGACCAGTAGAACGGCTCCACCGTGATCTCACTGGTATAGGTGCCGCCGCTCTGGTCCAGGGCGTTGCGGCGCTCTCGGTAGAACTGCGCCTGGCCTTCGGGGCTGATGGCCATGCGCGCGAGGTCCGCGTTGATCTTGCTGATGGCCGGGCCTTCGCCGTCGAGTCTGAGGGTGACTTGCCCACCCTGGGTTTTGACCTGATAGGCGTGTTCGTTGAAGGTCTTCTTTTCCACCGTTACCGGCGGCGGCGACGCTTCGAGCGGGTTGTTGTAACTGTCGCTGGCGCAACCCTCCGCGTCCGCACGTTTTAGGCGCAATGCCAGGCCTTTGCCGCCTACGGCCTTGCTCCAGGTGCCGGTGAGTGTGTCGCCTTGAGGGTCGTCCAACTGCCAGAACCCGGTTTGCCCGTCTTCTACCCAGGGCTCGCTCGCGTTGGCCTGGGTCAACTGAATCGGGCTGAGGATACGCTGGTAGTAGCTGCCATTGGCGCCGTGGGCGCCGTTGAAACACGCGGTGATCGCGGACTTGCCCAGGGTGCCGCTCCACACCCCGGCCAGGTCGGCGGCAGCGGCGAGCAAAGGGGTGCAGGCGAGGGTCAGGACGGCAAGGGGCTTGAACACGGGTATCGGACTTCCGGTTGTCTGATAGAGGGCGCTAGGGTAATGGGAAGTGCGTGCGGAACCAACCTAAACCGAAGTTCGTGCCCCATCGCGATTGAGTTTCACGACCTGCTCTTTTTGTTTACCTGTATGAACGCACAACGTGGACGCGACCTGCTGTTTTACTTAGGGTGTGGCGATTCAATATCAGCCATAAGGCAGTCTGCATGAAGCGTGAACAGTTCCTGACACAACCTGAAGTTGCGTCGTTTGTTGAATGGTTGCAGGCCAATTTGCCGACGCTGACCTTCAACCTGAACTTCAAGGCCAGCAAGTTTGTGCCCGGTGGCTTGATTGCTCAGGTGCAGGGCTTCGAGCAGGTGATCGGGCACTACCGCTGGAAGGCCAGCTGGCAGGATGCCCAGCAGCAGAGCGTCAATTCGCAGAGCTGGGTGCAGACCCGGCAGTCCCTTGGACAGTTGGGCGCTTGGCTTAAGCGCGCAGTCGACGCGGGTGACGAGCCGCAAGCGCTGCAAGCGTGCTTGCAGGTGCTGCGTTGGGGCGGGGTACGCGGCGCCATTCCGTTTTTGCAGCGATTGGCGGCCAACGGGGAATTGTCGGCGTATTTGCGCAAGATGGCCGGGCTGATAGCGCTCGACGGTGAGCAGGACCTGGATGATCTCAACGCCAGCAGCGTCCAGCGTTTTGATGCGGGCCTGACCAAGATCCATGCTTTGCTGGATGCATCGGGATCGCCGATCTATGACAGCCGCGTCGGTGCGGCGATGGGCATGTTGTATTCGTTGTTTCGCCAGCAGTGGAGCGGCGGTGGCAAGCCTTTGCTGGCGTTTCCCTCCGGCAGTGCCCGTGGCAGCCAGTTGCGCGATCCGGGTGCGTTTGTGAACGGCTTGGCAGCGCGCCAGTTTTCGTCGATCAGTTATGAAACCTGGGCCCGCTCGCAGGTGCGCCTGGGGTGGATCATCCGTGAACTGCTGGGGCGTACGAACTGGTTCGCCGACCAAGGGGCGCTGCCCGCGCGCTGCCATGCGTTTGAGGCCAGCCTGTTTGTGTTGGGGTATGACTTGCGGTGTTTTGGGGGCGTGCCGGTGGCCGTAGTGCCGGTAGTTGGCAAGAACAAACGCAAGCGCCAAGGTACGGGCTGGGTGCCGACAGGCCATCCCTTCCGCCAGGTGATCCAGGACTATCTGGTCTACCGCCGCAGCGGTGGGCAGGACAATAAAGAGTCCTTCGTCAACTGGCTGCCGACGCGTCCCAGCGAGAAAGAGCCGATCTCCCATGAAACCGCCAACGGCTACTGTTTTGCGTTTTCCATTTTTGAGTTCGACCTCTTTGAGCGACCGCTTGACGTGCTTGAACGCATCGTCGCCGGCGGCGAGGACGGCCTGCGCGCGGTACTGGCGAGCGAGGTGCTGGAGCCCTTCAGCCTGAGTGATGAACGGGTCAACGTCTGCCTGGTGGACGTCTTGATCACGGGCACGGCGTATCAACGGGCGCAGACCGCTGACGCGCGCGCCGCCTACATCCTCAACGCCGGTTATGCCGGCACCGAGAATGCCGCAAATACGTTGCTGTCGCTGGGCCGCAACGTCGGCCAGCACTTTGGCCTGCTCAACGCGCAATACCTGCCCACGCCGCTGTTCGAGCGGTTCTTCGGTGATTGCGAGCTCGACGCCTGAGGCGTTCTAGCGCCTCGATCTTTGCGCGCTGGCCGTCAGTTGCCAGCGCGCAGCCCTCAATCGAACGAAAGCCACGGCCGCAACTCTTTCAAGTTGCTGACCACAATCTGCTGCGCCTCTGGCGTGGTGGCCAGGTTTCGCGGGTCGATCTGATAGCGGCGCAACACGTACCGCACCAACGCCTTGCGGCTGGCGACCACCAGTCGCCCATCGGTCATGCCGAAGTCGGTTTCGATGATCGCCTGCTGCGCAGTGTTCAAGCGGCTGTCAGGGGCGAAGATGATCGGCACTTCGGTGTTCCAGTCATCATCTTGCTCGCGTGTGTACGCTGACGCGTCGAGCAGCTCCGGCTCGCCGCGCAGGCGGCTCAGCACGAAGTCACGGTACTGGCGGTTCTTCTCGCAATAGGCGCGCACGTGCCAGCGCATGCCGGTGTACACCAGGGTGTGCGGGGCGATCAGGCGGATTTCCACGTTTGGCGTGTTGAACGAAACGTACTCGGTCTCCAGGCGCAAACCGTCGCGACAGGCCTTGAGCAACGGCCGCAGGATTTCCGGACGGATTGGCCGGTCGGGCACTTCCAGCACCTTGGTGTGGGCGTAGGCCAGGGCCAGCCCATCGATGTGCGGCGCCCGTTCATTGTTCTGGTACAGCAGGTGCAAATAGGCACTGGCGCTGTCCTCGATGAACCGCGGCTTGAAGTGTTTGCTCGGTACGTAGCCCTTCAGCTGCTTGTCATATGTCAAGTTTCGGGGCGCATGTTCATTGATGTAGGTGTTGATGTCCTTGGAGGCCTGCTGGCGGCTGATACCAAAGCTCTGCATCAAGTGCCCCGTGGTCAGCCGGCCTTCCCACCAGGCGACGGTCTCGATGAGGCGATAGCGAAGTGCCAGGTCCCAGCGCACTTGCTCGATGGATTGCTTGCGTTTCATGGCTGCTCCATGTGTGTGAATACTTTACCTGTATAAGTCTACATTCTAGACCTGTCGTGAATCACTACATATCGTGTTGCTGTCTTCGAAATACCTCGAAGGCTTGAAAGGACGTGAACATGAGTATGTCGGAAGTGGTTTCGACGGGGGCATTGGTGGTGATGGGGATCATCCTGCTGGTGCTGATCCAGCATTGCCTGAAACTGAGCGAACTGTGGAAGATGGTTGCGCACTACCAGAAAGACCTGCGCTGGGCGCAGATCTGGGAAGTGGAGAACCGGGAGCTGCGCTCGGCATTACGTGCCGAGCGTGAACACGTTGCGCAGTTGCAGCGCAAGTTGGAGTTGTTGCAGGCGATGATTCCGGTTGCGCAGTACGACCCGTCGGCTTGAGCGCGGACAATTGTCATCCCCGGGCCTTTAGGCTGGGTTGTGATTTATTCTTAATGCGCGCAGCCGACCATTTCGGCCACCCTCCCTCCCCACGAAGCGCCTCAGTCGATCGCCCGTCTGCACACCGACCACCACGGTTGGCTAGTGCGCTGGCTGCGGGCGCGGCTGGGGTGTTTTCATCAGGCGGCAGACCCGGCCTAGGACACCTTCGTACGCCTATTGCCCAGCGAGCGCAAAGGGCCGCCGGCAACCCGCCTGCAACAACCGGGTCCTTAGCCGACCCATATAGAGCGTGGGCTGCATCGGGCTAATTTGCCGTCGTCGGCTGCGTGGCCACTACCAGTTGCACTTCCACTCGACGGTTGAGCGCACTGGATGGGTCTACGCCCGGTTTTGGGCGTGAGTCACCGTAGCCTGCCACCACCACGCGCCGTGCCTGCTGTGGTTCGAGCGCCTGAATCAGCAGCTTGCGAGCCTCGCGTGCCCGTGCGGCAGACAAGGTGTAGTTGTCGTCATACACCGTGCAAAAACGCTCATAGTCGGTGACCGGGCGAGACACTGGCAGGTTGTCTGTATGCCCCTCTACCAGCACTTGCCCCTGGCCGTAATCCTGGATAAAGGTGGCCACCCGCGCGCTGAGCAGGGTCAGTGCGGCCTGGGCGGCAGGGGTGATGCAGGCACTTCCTCGGGCGAAGGCATTGTCGGGGAGGGTCAGGCGGCGGTTCTGAATGTCGATGTCCACCAGATCCGTTTCGCCGGTGCGCTGCAGGTCTGACTGCATAGCGGCCAGCAGGTTGCTCAGGCTTGCCCGCTGGGCGGCGTCGCCTTTGCTGCGCTCTTTCTGACGAGCGGCCTCCATCTGCTGTTTCTCAACTGCCATCGCCGCCTCGGCCGCTTTGTTTTGCAGCACCGACACCACAAGCATCAGCATCACTACGGCCATTACCCCCGCCATCAGGTCGGAGATCGAGACCCATTCGTTGGGTTTTTCTTTCATGACCGTCTCACGCTGTCAGAGGCTCGTCGGAAGGTTTGCGTGCCGCAGGCTGCCGGGTTTGATCGGCCATCTGCTGGAGCAGGGCAACCGTAGAACCCGCCGCTTGCTGCAAGGGTTGCAGGTGATTGGAGAACTGCTGCCCGACCGTTTCCGCCAGCGCCTGGGGCAGGTTGGCGACCTGCTGTGTGCCTTGCTGCGTGCTGGTTGTCAGTGTCTTGAGTTGGGAGGACAGCTGCGCCAGGTTTTTCACCGCCTCGCTGAGCAGTTGGCCGCGCTGGTGCGGGTCGCTGCGCAACTCACCTGGCAGTTTTTCGAGCACTAGCAAGGTTTGCGTGCCTTGGGTGAGCAGTTCCTGGAAATGCCCATGCAGCTTGTCAAAGCTATCGGGCAGTTCTTTCAACTGTTCGAGCTTCTTGCCCGTGGCTCGCATGTTCCTATTACTCTCAGAGATGTCAGTCAACCCTTGAGTGATCTGTTCCCCCAGCGTCCGCATGTTTTTTTCCATCTGACTGATGGCGCCGTTGAGCTCGTCGTTGGTCGTCGTGAACATCGCGCTGGCGTTGGTCTGAGCCCTGTTTGCCCCTTCGATGTTGCGGCTCACGCTCGCCATCACCTCATTGACCTCGCCAGAGAGCCGGACTACGGCCTCGGAAATATTGTCGGTAGCCGATCGCAGGTTCTCCGACATCGTCGTGGTGTTGTGAGTGAAGTCCTGGCTCATCCGGTTGACGTTATCCATCATTCCGGTCTGCAACTCGTTCATGACATCACTCAGGCGTGAGATGTTGGCATCGAGACTGCCCTGCATCGTTTGCAGGTGGGCATGGAAGTCATCGTTGAGCTTGTCGATGGCCGCACCGACACTCTTCTCCATGGTTAATACGCTGCCTTCCAAGGCACTTGCAGATTGGGCCAGCTGCTTCGCGGCTTTACCCATGGTCGTGCCGGCTTGCTCGAGCGTATTGAGGTTGTTGGTACTGGCTGTGACGAACAGCTCCAGGCTCTGCTGGCTGGCCTGGGTATGTGCGCCAACGGCCTGTATCGCTTCGATACCTGTAGTCGACAGTGTGGCCAACTGATCAAACCGCTCATGCAGGTGAGTAGCCTGCGCGCGGTCTGCGTCGAGTTGCGCGCCATGCTGCTCTGTCAGGGTCGCCAGCAAGGTTTGGCTCTGGCGTTCACGGCGTTCACTTTCATCTCGCGCGTGCTCCCACTGCAAGGTCGCGGTCTGTTGCAGGCGCTCCGTCAACTGGTGGCCGTGTTCGAGTGTTTTCCCCAACCCGGCGAGCTGCTGGCTCGACTGCCCCAGTTGTGCCTGTAGGCGGCCGAGGCCAGCGTCGAGGCCTAGCAGGGTTTCTCCCTGGCCCTCGAGCAGGTCCAGGCGCGGCAGGTGGGCTGCGTAGCTAGCCAGTGCCGCGAGATAGCCGTCCGGCCCGCTTAGTTGTTGCAACTGCTGCAGTTGCCCGTCCAGATTGGCGGCGGTCCGTGCGAACTGTTCATCGCTGGTTTGTCCGCGCTTCAACTCGATCAGCTTGAGTTGCTTGAGTTCATTGCCCAGCAATTGGGTCTGACCGGCAATGGCCTGTACCAGTTGCTCACCGACGTTGGCCAAGGCCTGGCGGGTGAGGTGGTCGCGCAGCTCGGTTGCGTTCTTGTGCTGATCTCGGCGGTTATCGATGTCGCGCTTCATGCGGTCGACGCACCAGCCGGTCCGGCGGCTTTCTGCGGACCAGCGTGCAGAGTCCCACAGTTTCAGCGAGATAAACGCGATGATCCCCCAGGTCGAAGTTTTGAACTTGGTACCCAGGTCTTTCATCATGCCCGTGAGCTGGCCCAACGAGTCGCTCATTGCGTTGAGAGAATCGGCGTTGCCCTGCAAAATGCCCGAGGCTTTGTCCAAAGCCATGCCCAGGCCCAGGAAAGTTCCCAGTAAGCCGACGATCAACAGCAGCCCCGGCATATTGGCTACGATGCGTTCTGGCAGGGTGGCCACTGCCTGATTCAATTCACCAAGTGACCCGTGCTCGATGTCCAGCGCGCCCTTGTGCGTGCCGCCTTGCCAGTTGCGCTCCCACGCCGGAGCGCGGCCGAACACCTCGGCGGTGATCAGCGAAACCAGCATGCCGCCTATGATCACCGTGCAGAATACCAACTCCAACGGGTTCCCCAGGGCTGGCGATAGGAACTCCAGAACTGTGCCACTCACGCTGCCACCTCAACCTGGGTGAATTGTTCGGCACGCTTGCGGCAGTCGGCTTCGAAGATGTTGGCGAAGCTGATGATCAGCGATTGTTCCTCGCGCTCGAGGTCCTCCCACCTCTCGCCGTTCTGGGCGCAGCGAATCAGCAGTTCACCCACCTCAAACCCGTCGTCGATAAGGTATTCACGGTCTTGGTCGATCAGGCGCTGCTCATCATTTTCCAGTAATTGCAGAAAGCCCTCGGCGGCATAGACATAGTTGCGCTTGGCGAGGACTTCGCTGGCAAGTTTGTCCAGGCGGGCCTCGTCGGCAGGCAACAGCTTTTCGAGGTCGGCGAGCACCTTGGCCTCTTCGACCGGCAGTGGTTCGAGCTTCGCCAAATTGTTCAGGCGCTTGACGATCACCTGGTCGCGGGACACACGCTTGCCCAGCTCCTCCCAGGTGTCTTGATGCTGCTTGAGGTCCAAGCCCCACACATTGATCATCTCTTCGAACACGAACGGGATCACCGGCTTGCCGAATCGAGCGGTGGTCAAGTTGTCGAGGCGCTCCATGGCATCGTCATCGAGTTCGGCGTGGCCTTCTATCAATTGGCTTGCGATCTGAATGATGAACAGCGGCTCATCCAGCACGCTGTGAATATCCTTGACGTGCTCCATCTGCTCTTCGTACAGGGGCAGCAGTTTCTGCACGGCTCGAATGCGTAAGTAGTGCTCGAAGTTGACGAACGCTTCATCCTCGACCAGCCGGCTGATCCGGGCGCGAACCAGCTCGTAGCGATTGCTCATGGCCAGCCCTTCGAGCGCTTGGCGGCCCGACTCATCAACCTGCGCCATCGCGGCTTCGAGGTCGGCGGCACGCTGTTCGGCTTCTTTGACTTCCTGATCGTTGAGCAGATGGCGCTTGATGTCGCGGGCGCGGGCGATAACCCATTTGATCGCCGCATCGACCTTGGCTACAAGCGGATGGCTATCCAGATGCTCCAAGACGGCCAGTGCCTTGTCGAGTGCCATGCTGATGCCCTGAACCCAAGGGATCGGCACATTCGCGGCGATGGTCCTCAGCACCATACGGGCATTGGAAATATAGGGTTTGGCGGCTTTGTATAGACGCTTGACCTCTCCAACGAAGGTTTCGGCCTTGTCAGCGAGCCAGTTGACTGCCTCCACGACCTTCTCCTTGACCACCTGAACCGCTTTGCTGACAAAACCTTTGATATTGCTCAACCAGCCCATTTACCCATCACTCCTTGAGTTCACGCCCAACAATTTGCGTGCAATATCGGTACGCCCGGCCTGTTCGCCAGGTGTGGAAACTTTTAAATCATCGCGCGCCAGGAGCAATTGCTCGATGGCGCCGAGCACATGCTCAGGCGTCAACCGCCCACCGCCGCCTTCCAGCAAGGGTTTGGGCAACGCCAGGCGCAGGCAGGTGCGGATTTCCCGGCCAGAGAGACCGGCAGAGGGCTGCACCAACGCCTCAATCAGGTCTTCGCGCACCACGCTCAGCGGGATGCCCTGGACCAGCAACTTGGCCCATATCCCCCGACGTTCGTCGTCACCTGGAAGCTCGAAATGAATATGCTGAGAGATGCGGCTGACGAACGCCGAGTCGTAATTGCGAGCAAAGTTGCTGGCGAAAATCACAATCCCGGGGTGTTTCTCCAACTCGATCAACAGGGTTGAGCGCATCGCGTTGACTTCATTGTCGATGCCCTGGGTCACTGAGGAGAGACGACGGCCGAGCAGGGTATCGGCCTCATCGAGAAACAGCACCGCGTCCTCGTTGCGCGCCGCGGCAAACAGGCTGACGATGTTCTTGGAGGTGTCCCCCATGAACTTGCTTTCCAGGTCTGCGATGCTGGCATTGATCAACCGCTTGCCGATACTGCCCGCGAATGCTTCGGCGGTGAGGGTCTTGCCGGTCCCTGGGGCACCATGAAAATTGAGCAACGTGCCTCTGCCGCTTGGGTCGACCTGTGCGAAACCCCAGGTTTCATAGATGACGTCGTGATAGCGAATCTTGACTAAAGCCTCATCCAGTTGCTGGCGATTACTGGCCGAGAGCACCACGTCCCGCTCAAGGGTGAAGCGCGGTTCGCTGCTGCGTTGCGCTGCACTGGCGTCAGCGGGTGCGGGTGCGTCGGGAGCGATGAGTTCAGGGCGAAGATTTTTGTACAGGTAGTCTCTGGAAGACATGCTCAGCCCTGTCTCAAGTTATGGAACGGGCGGATGACCGAGCTGGAGGGCGAATTGCTGGGCAGGGCAATGGTGCCGCGCAGGGGAATGTTCACACGAGAATTCCATTTGTCGAAGTGATGGGCGCGAATGAATTATGGCCACTTGCCTGTATCGGCCGGCTGCGACGGTACTTGAGGTGGTGGGGAAGAAAAGCGTGTTTGGATGGGGCTGGTTGGTGCTTTAACGGCGGGGACGCGCCATTTTCTGTAACGTTCAGTGGCGCTGAGTGACCATTTGCATTGTCACTCAGCAGTCAATTGCACTCGTGCGGGCTTTGCTGTTTCTGCTTGCCTTGTATTGTCTTTGTACATCTACGCGAAGCAGTAGCGAATATCAGTAATCAGCTATTTTTCCATTTGTTCCTGAGGCTTTTTATCGAGGAACGCAAATTGGCCTTGTTGGCTTCAGGAGTCAGTAAGCAAACGGATCCACGAGGTAGGCCAAAGACCTTCTCAATATTTGATTGGATTGTTTTAACGGATGCATCACTTCGAGCTACCTTAAATCGAGTGCCGATAGGTTTTTTATCCAGTCCAAGCTCTGTGTCGTCGTAGTCAGCACTTATCTCAAGTTTCCACTTGAAAGGTTTGCTGCACAACGTTCTGCTCGGCTTGCTGATACGCTCGATCGTTACCTTGTAACCATCAAACTCAAGGTCATAGGCAATGTGATCTTCAATCCTTTTTACGTTGATTGAATTCCAGGTTGTCCAGTCTGCCGATTTGGTTAAAACTTCAATTTGACAAGATAATGGCTTTTTCTCGTCGCGGTTCAGCATCAGAGAGTCCGACAAGTCCAGCCTGCTGCGCGCAGATACGGCAATGATTTTATCGTTTGAATCCAGGCAAGTTATCTTTGAATGTGCTGGCCACTGAATCATTGTTTATAACTCCATGTCTTTATGTTGGCTTTCAAAAATATGACGCTGCACATTTTAGGCGTCGCATCATCAGACGGCCTCAGCCCCGGTTTTTTAGACCAGGGCCGGAGCGCAATTTACTTAAAGTTCAGCCATCAGCGCGGCGACGATTTTATCGTGACGAACTTGGATTGCATCCTGATCCCAAACGCTACCAGCGCTGGCAAACTTCGCTATTTCTCGTTGTTGGGCGTTGTGCTGGTAGGTTGCCAGTTTCTCGGCGAACGGGATGTTTCCCACTGCACAGTTGTGGGATTTGGACAGCAGCAGGTAATTACCGAGGCAGTTGAGGTATTCGCCTTTGAAGATTTCGTCGTAGGTACCGTAGCCATGTGGACGGGCTGTGGGCTCGGTGGAAGGAGCGATATGTTCCAGCTCTGGACGCTTGATGTCGCTATAGCGCTGCGGCTCGTAGCCGCGTTGACCCTGACCTTTCAGGTGCACTTCATATTTCCATAGCAGGTGCTTGGCGGTCGGGTGACCGATTTCAACTTCCAGCGCCTCCGCCAGCTTTTCGTTGTTCCAATAGGCCCACCACCAATTTTTTGTAGTCTTGAGGTAATCGATGAGTTCAAGGACCGGAGCTATCGACGGCGCGTCGCTGGTAAACGCCTCGTAAGCATCATTGATGCGGGAAGTGATATCCGCACGGGTGCCAATCAAGCGATGGCGGATGATCAGGCTCTCAAAGGCGACGCAAAGCTGGTTCTTGTCCGATAGGGGAAGGCCAAAGCGGTAGGCCTTGAGAATAAATGGCAATACAACCGCGATCCCGCCCAAAGTCACCAGTGAGTGGATCGGAAAACTGTTTCGCTCGTCATCGCCGAAGAAAACCGACAAATGCTCGAAACTGATAGCCAGTGAACTGGTGAAATCTTTCACAAATTCAAGAGGCGCCTCTGCTGCGAGCATCTTGTCAATCCGCTCCAGCGCGCCGCTTTCCCATAGGGAATTGAAGTGAACGCGCAAGGTGTACTGCAGCACGTCGTCTTCATTGATCCGGTATTCAATCGCCGAGATCGACTTGTAGATGGTCTCGAAGCGATTCTGGATTTCTTCGATCAGGCTGTCTTTCGCTTGTTGGTCTTCGCCATGAAGGTGGATGGCATACATGAATTGCGCCTTCACCACCTCCAGGTTGGACGGGCGCTTGCCGCGGTTGTTCTGGAAGATGAACATCTGGATGGCTTCAGCCTCGTCTCGCACCGGGTGCGTACTGCACGATGCCTGGGACACGATCCGCAGCATGTCGGTCAAGTAGGTTTCAGGCTGAGCGCCCAGCTTCTTTTTGAAGAAGTCGAACGCATTGATGAGTCGTTGGGCGGATGTGGTCAGCGAAGCAGGGGCGGCCGTTCTGGACTGGTTGATCACATAATCGACAAAGGTCTGGTTGTCGTAGTCGACCGTTTTGAAGCGGATCTGACTTTCCCGTTTGATCATATCTTTGTAGCAGTCCTGCTCATCTTCGGTCAGGGCACGCTTTGCTTGCAGGCACGCGAACAAGGCCGCCAGAAACAGCGTGATCGTGGTCAGGCGCTGCTGGCCGTCAATAACCCGATACTCTCCCTGCGTTTGTTCAAACAGGAAGTGGCCGAAGTAATAAGCGCTGCGGGAATGACTGCTGCGGTAGGCTTCCAGGTCGGAGAGAAACACCTGCGTCTGGCTGGCGCGGCTCGAACCTTCGGCTGGCGTGTCCCAGGCATAGGCGCGTTGGTAGGCGGGCACGATGATGCGGTTGTTGGCCAGCATGCTGCGAATAGTTGACGAGGCTTCCACGAGGTATGTCCTTATGAGTGGTGGCGTTTTGCCTCATCATCGCTTGAGTCGAGATTTTTTGCATGCTTGAGCACTACATTTCGCTCGGTTCGCGGCAGTTGAAGTTTCACAGCATCGAGCCATTGTTCCTGACCCGGAGCTGAAGGCCGTCACCACCGCTGAGGACGTAATCCTTGTCTTTTGCCTTGGCTGCCTTGAGTTGGCGGTCGGAGAGGCGGGGGGCTGGAGCAGGCATGAGAGCTACCTCTGACACCGTTTTGGTATTCCAAAAAATAGTACCGGATGGCTTGGAATATTATTTGGAGTACCCAAACGGCTGGAGCTCAAAAATCCTCTGCAGTGCTAATTGTCGCTTGAGTCATTGATTTTGCTGGATTTCAGGCACAAAAAAAGACGTCCGTGGACGTCTTTAGATGATTATTTGGTGGGCCGGGGTAATCTGAATTGGTTTCTTAGATATTTGATTTAATTGACTAATGTGAGTTCGTAAGTTTTTTTGGAATACCAACTGGAATACCACGAGGAGATGGAATAAGCCGCATGCTTTGTACCCGAATCTTTCAGAGCACGGCTAAAAGTCTTTTCTTTACTCGAAACCGGGCAAGCTGAGCATGCCACCTGTGGTGCGTTTGCCAAAACCGGTGGGAATTAAGATTTTTTGCTTCTTCATCTTTGCGAGTACGGCCAACCATTCGGAATTGCCAAAGCGCAGCTTGGTGTCGTTCCAGCGATGCATGACTTCGTCCACGATGGCTTCATCGGAAACCGGGCGGCCTTCGAGAATAAAGTCGTTCCAGACGGCGTAGAGGGTCACTGTCATCTCGCAGCGATCCGTATCCCAGTCCCGCATCAGCTCAATGATTTGCTCAATGGCGGCTCGCTCAGTGGCTGACCAAGCGCTGGTGTACGCCTGGCGATGTTGTCCCGCCTGCGAAAGCGGGCGGTAGGCATGGCCGACGGTCTCTCGCTCGATGCGTTCGTACCATTGATGGTTTTGCAGCTCACCCTCGATCTGGTTCATCAGTTGGCGATCATGGGGGCCAGCCACGTTGCGTAAGTAACTGCCTTGAATCGTAGCGAGCCTAGCTGCATGCTCGGCTAGGTAAACCACCTTCTGCAGTTTGCGCTGGCCAAAGGTGCGCTGGGCGTGAAGCCTGTGAGTGACTTCGGCAGCGAGCAGGGTGCGAGCAGCTTTTTGTTCCGTGGCAACGGGAGCCTGCTGGGCATCGTCGGCAAGGGCTCGTTCGACTAGGGTGTTTGCCAACTGCTCGTTCAACTGACGGGCCTGGGTTAGGCGAGTTTTGAGTTGGTCGCATATGGCCATTAGCTGGTCGATTTTTGCGACGATGCGGTGTTGTTCGCTTATAGGGGGCACCGGCACCGGCAGATCTCGAATATTATTCAAATTAAGACCCGGTTTGGCTCCGTAGCTATTTTCGAGTAGCAAAGCTCTACCACCATGCGAATTAGTAAGCCATTTATGTATGAATACTCCAAATGATCGATTAGCAAGCCTTATCAAAGCCACATGCTGGCTCACATATGCATCATCAAGAGAATCCTCAACTATTGCTGCCTTAGCTACGTTGGCGCCAGTGATGGTAATTAAAAGATCGCCCAGCTCAACTCTTGTCCTAATACCTTCGGCCGACTTAGGGAGACGAACGAAAGCGCGATTATCGAACTTCAGTTTGTCAGTCTTAATGTCTTGCGAACGGATAAAAGTAGAGCCTGAGTCCGAGTAGTACTCATTCCAACCGCGTGAGCCGCTCGTTATCAAGACGCTTAAATCGCCAAGTCGTGCCCAAGACCATCTTGCTGGAATGCCAAATGCTTGTTCCTTCTCAGATAGCATGGCGATAGGTTTTTGTTTTTTGATCTTGCCCTTCGCCACTAGCCGCGCTTTCTCTTCAGCAATCCGCTTAAGCAACTCGTTGGCCGGTTCATCGTTGGGGGCTTGGGGTACCAATTTTCCCATAACAGCCAGTTGCAGCATGGTTTGCTTGAGGGCGTCGATGCTGGGTTCAGTGGTGAACAGGGTGTGGAAGTGTTCGGCAAGGCGTTGCCAACTGGTGGAGAAGTCGGTCGCGTCGCTGGCTTGAGTCAGGCTGTCGAGCAGTGCCTGTACCAGTTGGGCATGGGCGCTTTCTGCGTCGGTGTGCTGGGCTTCCAGGTGGTCGCATAGGGCCATCAGTTCATCGACTTTGGCGACGATGCGGTGTTGTTCGGCGAGCGGCGGCAGCGCAATAACCGACTCTGAAATTTGTCCGCCTGAAAGGTGGTCAACAGTCGTATAAGCCTTGACGCCCTGAAGTTCTAGCAGTCGGGCCTGTAAAGACTCTGCGATGAATCGACAGGCAATTTCTTTACCAAAGAAAACCAAGCGACTGACTCGTTGATTCAGAAGTGAAGCTTCACCTTCCCAAGCAGCAACGCGAAATTCTCCATCCATACTTATTAGGTAATCACCGCGTTCAACCAGAAACTCTGACCGGTAATCACCCTCGTAATAGGTTCCAGAAAAAACTTGTCCTACATCCCTAATTCTAATCAGAGGCAGTCCAAGGCCAGCTTGGTTGAAACCATTAGATTTGAAAGCGAACCCAGCCTGCGAGAATGCGATGTCAGCAAGGCGAATCCAAGCCCATCCTGCCGGTAACTCGAATGGCCGATCTTCTTCAGAAATCTGTGACAGTGGTTTTTGCTTTCTAATTTTCCCCGAAACTTCAAGCTGCGCCTTTTCCTTGGCAATACGCTTAAGCAACTGACAGGCAGGTTCATCATCTGAGTTCTGCGCAAGCAGTTTCCCGCGCACCGCCAGCTCTAGAATCAGCTCACGCAGCTTTTTGATGCCATTCGGTGCACCGGCCAACAGTAGCAAGTTATCGGTCAGCAACGCCGTCATACCTGGCGCTCCAAGGCTTCAGCCAGCACGGATTTAAGCTGCTCGCGGAGGTCGCTAATTTCGCCTTGCAAGCTTGCGTAGTTACGCAGCAGCTTGTCTGGGTTATGGATTATCTGCTCGCCGATATGCGGATTCTTGCAGTCTATGTTCCAGTTGCGCGCCCGCAGTTCCTCAATGCCGACCCTCCAGGCAAATTCGTTCTCAACCCGCGCGGCGAAACCATCGACCTCATTGCCCCACCAGTCTTGTTCCACGGCAAATTCTTCGATACGCATGGGGCGAGTCTTGGAGTAGTTCTTTACGCCGGTCGGGTACTGGTGTTCGTAGAACCACACCTGTTTAGTCGGTGTGCCCTTGGTGAAGAACAGCAGGTTGGTCTTGATGCTGGTGTAGGGGTTGAACACGCCGTTGGGCAGGCGAACGATTGTGTGCAGGTTGCACTCGGTCAGCAGTTTTTCCTTGATGCGGCTTTTGATGCCTTCGCCAAACAGAAAGCCATCGGGTAGCACCACGGCGGCGCGGCCACCGTCTTTCAGCAACTGCATGATCAACACTAAAAACAGGTCTGCCGTCTCACGAGTGCGGAAGGCCGCTGGGAAGTTGGTTTCGATGCCGTCTTCTTCCATGCCACCGAACGGTGGATTGGCGACGATGCAGTGCACGCGCTCACTCGGTCCCCAGCTGATCAGTGGTTTACGCAGGGTATTGTCGTGGCGAATCTGATTCGGCACTTCGATGCCGTGCAGGATCATGTTCGTAGTGGCAAGCAGGTGCGGTAGCGGCTTTTTCTCCACACCGAAGATGCTGGCCTGCAGGGTCCGTTCGTCTTCGGCGGTTTTTACATAGCGGCTGCGTTTGTGTTCGATGGCACAGGTGAGGAAGCCGCCGGTGCCGCAGGCCGGGTCCATGACCTTTTCGTCCAACTTCGGATCGACCATGCGCACCATAAATTCGGTGACCGGACGAGGGGTGTAAAACTCGCCGGCGTTACCGGCGTTCTGCAGGTCGCGCAGCAGTTGCTCGTAGAGATTGCCGAACTCGTGGCGCTCCTGGGCCTTGTTGAAGTCCACGCCTTCCTGAATTTTGTTGATCACCTGGCGCAGCAGTTGCCCGGATTTCATGTAGTTGTAGGCATCTTCAAACACGCTGCGCACCACGAAGGCCGATGGCGTATTGCTGTACTCGTGCAGGTTCTGTAACTGGGGGAACAGGTTGTTGTCGATAAAGTCCTTCAGCGCATCGCCGGTCATGCCTTCCGGATCGGCGGCCCAGTTACGCCAGCGGCAACTGTCGGGAATGGGCGAGCGGTAGTTGTCGTCCATCAGCTCCCACTCCTGCTCGCGGTCATCGAAGATTTTCAGGAACAGCAGCCAAACCAACTGGCCGATACGCTGGGCGTCGCCGTCTACGCCAACGTCTTTGCGCATGATGTCCTGGATGGACTTGATGGTGGAGCTAATGGACATGAAGTTCTCTCAACGCGTGCCGCAAGGGGGGGCGAAATTCTACCGGATAGTGTGGACTGCTGCTTTGGCATGTCGTCGGTGCGTAGCCCTTAGCTTGCGTAAAGCTCGTCTTCCAGTTCGTGGATAGCTTTGTTGTAGCCAGCCTTGCCGCCAAAGGCTTTGACCAACTCCATGGGCGCGCCGAACTGGCTGAATGGGTCGAGCTGCAGGATTTTGATGTCCTCGATATGTTCGACGCCAGTATCGGCGTACTTATCCACTAAGGCCTCTAGAACCTGGCGGGCTGCGCCAGAATACTTGGCGAAATAGTTGCGTTTTTTCACCTGCTCGGCTCGCTCGTGGCGTGATAGGGCGGGCTGATCAAAGGCGACGTGGCAGATCAGATCGAACGGATCGAGCGGCTTGCCCTGTTTCTTTTCCACCTCTTCCGCCAAGGCTTCCCACATTACACCCTGGACGGCCATCTCCTCGATGATGACTTTCTTTTGCTCGGAATCACTCCAGCGCCGAAGGAAGTCATCCAGGGAAGCGAACTGCTTTTGTACGCAGGTGCGGGTGTAGTCGTGCAGCGATTCGGTGATCAGTCGGCCATCCGGACCGTAATACTGCACACGCTCGGCGATGACATAAATCGGGACGTTGTCGATGACGTACTTGATGCGTTTTTTGCCCTCATCTTCGCCGGTAAAATCCAGGTCATCACCCTCGTTATCGTTGCCTGCGCTTATGCCATCTTCATCGGCAAGCGGGTCATCCGGCGGTACGGGGGAGTCATCGCCTTCTGGCGCGTAGATCACCACTGGGTCTCCATCGAAGGCCGGGTCGGCAAACAGCTCGGTGGCCTTTTTGAAATCCATGATGGTGAACCAGTACTTGCCGTAGTCCTCGTTGATGCGAGTGCCGCGACCGATGATTTGCTTGAACTCGGTCATCGATTTGATGTGCTGGTCGAGCACGATCAGCTTGCAGGTCTGAGCGTCCACCCCGGTGGTCATCAGTTTGCTGGTAGTGGCAATCACCGGGTAGCGCTCTTCCGGGTTGATGAAGTTATCCAGTTCGGCCTTACCTTCCTGGTCATCGCCGGTGATCCGCATGACGTACTTGCGATTCTCGGCCACACGCTCCGGGTTGAGGTTGACCAGTGCCTGGCGCATGCGCTCGGCGTGGTTGATGTCGTCGCAGAAGACGATGGTTTTCTGAAACGGATCTGTGGCCTTGAGGAGTTCGGTAACCTTCTGCGCCACCAGTTGGGTGCGCGCCTCGATCACCAGGGTGCGGTCCATATCCTTGAGGTTGTAGATGCGGTCTTCGATCAGTTCTCCATTCTTATCGAGCATGCCTTTTGGTGGCCGCCAGCCTTGCAGGTCTTTATCGAAGTCGATACGCACCACTTTGTAGGGGGCGAGGAAGCCGTCTTCGATGCCTTGCTTCAAGGTGTAACTGTAAATCGGTTCACCGAAGTAGGTGATGCTGGATACCTCTTTGGTCTCCTTCGGTGTGGCGGTAAGGCCGACATGGGTGGTGCTGGAGAAGTAATCGAGGATTTCACGCCAGGCTGAATCCTCGGAGGCGCTGCCACGGTGGCATTCGTCGATCACGATCAGGTCGAAGAAGTCGCGGGAGAACTGCTTGTAGATGTTCATCTCTTCATCAGTGCCGGTGACGGCCTGATAGAGCGACAGGTAGATTTCGTAGGAGGTATCGATCTGGCGTTTGGCGATTTTGGTCATCGCCTGGCCGAAGGGCTTGAAGTCATTGTTCTTGGTCTGGTCGACCAGGATGTTGCGGTCAGCCAGAAACAGGATGCGTTTCTTCTGTTTCGATTTCCACAGCCGCCAGATGATTTGGAAGGCTGTGTATGTCTTGCCGGTACCCGTAGCCATTACCAATAGGATACGGTCTTGGCCGCGCGCCACAGCCTCGACGGTGCGGTTGATGGCATTCATCTGGTAATAGCGCGGCATGCGCCCGGAGCCGTCGTCGTAGTAGGGGGCTTCGATCTTGTGCTGGGCCGTTGTATCCAGCCCCTTCCACTGGCAGTAGCGGTGCCAAAGTTCGGCAGGGCTGGGGAATTGATCAAGGGTAAGTTCGGTTTCTACCTGGCCGCCTGTTCCGCTGCGGTCGTGAAACAGGAAGCCATCGCCATTGCTGGAGAACACGAACGGTACGTCCAGCGCCTCTGCATAACCCAGAGCTTGCTGCATGCCGGAGCCAACGGAGTGCTTGTTGTCCTTCGCCTCTATCACAGCGATAGGCAGGTTGGCCTGATGGTAGAGGATGAAGTCTGCGCGGCGTGCTTCTCCACGGCTGTGAAGTTTGCCTCGGACGATAATGCGGCCTTTGGTAAAGCTGACTTCCTCGCGCACCTGCTTGTGCATGTCCCATCCGGCTTGCTGAACGGCTGGGGCAATGTATTTGCTGCAGATGTCGCGCTCGGAAAGCGACTTTTTGTCCATAACCCCAATTCCCTTTCTAGCCGGCCTGGTCGCTCCATTCCGGCACTGCTGATTGTGCTCGATGGGCGTAAATGTACCTTGTTTGATAGTGGCACGGGGGAAGATCAGATTTTGGTGGTTGAGCTGTAGGCAAGATGAGTCGAGGCCATGACAGCGCGAGTGTTTTGCGTCGTCCCGATTCTTTTATCTGAGATCGTTCTCTGCCGCGGTCTGAAGATGGGTTGGGTTTGCGTTACGCGGACGACAGTGTTGTCGGATGGCTACATAATCCACTTTCCGCCCCCGACAGGGACGGATAGAGTCTATCGACTCAAGCAAATCTTCAGCGTCTATCAATCGACGCGTTACCGAACGTTTGGAAATGATCGAGATGGCAGCAGACACCGCGAAGGTAGGGCCAAGACAGCCACGAGGGGAGAAGGTATGAGCAACGTCCCCGTTAGCCTCACGCCGCCCCCCGAAGGCTATGGTGACTGGCTGGCCGACCTCAAAAGTCGTATCCACGCTGCTCAGCAGCGATCAACGCTGGCCGTAAACCGTGAACTGGTGCTGCTCTACTGGCAGATTGGCCGTGACATCCTATCCCGGCAGGCTGAGCAAGGCTGGGGCGCCAAGGTGATCGAGCGGCTGGCGCATGATTTACGCGCCGCTTTTCCGGACATGAAAGGTTTTTCGCGCGCGAACCTCATGTACATGCGCGCCTTTGCCGACGCGTGGCCGGATGCCGCAATTGTCCAACAGGCTGTTGGACAATTGCCGTGGGGGCATAATCTGGTACTGCTGACCCGGCTGAAGGACACTCAGCAACGCCTGGCCTATGCTCACAGTGCGATTACGCACGGTTGGTCACGTAATGTATTGAATATCCACATCGAAACCCGGTTGTTGGAGCGCAGTGGCACGGCGGTAACGAATTTCGATGTGAGCTTGCCCAAACCGCAGTCCGATCTGGCTCGCGAGTCGCTGAAAGATCCGTATCGCTTTGACTTTCTTGGTCTGAGCAATGAAGCGCACGAGCGCCAGATCGAACGCTCACTGGTCAAGCACGTTACAGAGTTTTTGTTGGAATTGGGCGCAGGCTTTGCGTTCGTTGGACGACAGGTACTGCTGGATGTGGGAGGCGACGAGTTCTTTATCGACTTGCTGTTCTATCACCTCAGGCTGCGTTGTTATGTAGTGATCGAGCTCAAGGCCGGCAAGTTCAAGCCCGAGCACTTGGGGCAGCTTGGATTTTATATGACCGCTGTGGATCGACAGGTCAAAAACGAACACGACAATCCCACCATTGGCCTGTTGTTGTGCAAGAGCAAAAACAAGGTTGTGGCTGAATATGCCCTAGGTGATAAGAGCCAGCCTATGGGCATTGCTGAGTTCAAACTGCTCGAATCCTTGCCGATCGACCTGCAGTCCAGCCTGCCGAGTATTGAGCAGATTGAGCGTGAGTTGACCGACATTGATCCCGCTACGGGAGGCGAGTCAGGTTAATTTGAAGTGAGCTTTCCGATGTGGAGCGCACCGCGTACCGAATTCAGCTTGGTCCATAGCACAGCGGCAGGGCAGGCTTTGCTTAGCTGAGACGCCAGGTGCGATTTCAAAACAAAAACCAGCTCCGGCCTAGTCTTTTCATAATTAGGTATGCGGTGAGTCGGTAGTAATAACGAGTGGCATCAGAGCGATCTTTCAGGTGCTGAGCTAGAAACCAGCGCACATGCTTGAGCTGCCAGGCCCAGGGGTTATCTAGGTGCCACCGCTGCTGAATGGCCGCCTGCATGACTCGGGCTTGCCGTAGGTGGCGCTGCTGAGTGGTTTTTGAACCGGTCAGGGCTCCGCTCAAAAACAGCGTCATATCGAAGGGCTTGGTCATGTCCGACCTCCTATATAGGCTGAAACCACATCGACCCGGTTGTGCCCGAGTTCAACGCTGATTCGTTGTCGTGCCCATCGGTCAAGGTCGCGGTCTGTGCGATAGCAATGCCCACCATTGACCGGAGCAGCGTTTCTGGTGAGTTGCTCGTAACGCTCGCAGGCATAGGCCGCACGTAACTCATGAAACCCCTTCAGCCCCTGCTTCTGTAGTAATCCGCGAGCGGGCCGCACCGTCTGCTTCAGGAAATTCGCGTAGCTTTCACCTTGGACCAGCAAGTTGTGACTGCCGGCCGGTGAGGCGTGACAGGCCATTTGCAATGCCGCCTTCACTTCATCATTGGCCACGACCCAGCGCGGCGCGGTAGCCCCGGCCCGGCCACCTTTGGTGCCGTCCTGAATATTGATGCGACCGAATCGTTTCACTTCGCGTTGCAGGCGCGGCAGATCAGCCAGGATCGCTTCGCGCAGGCGCATACCGGTTGCGCGGGCCAAGCAGACAATCGCCGCGACGCGGTGGTGTCCCTGTTCGCGAAGCGCTTCAATGACTCGCTTTACCTGTTGACGATCTTGGCCGTCTGGTGGCCGTATGCGGATGCTTGATCGCTGCATGCCGAGTGCCTTGCTCGGGCTGGCGATTTTCACGTACTGATCACCGCGTAGCGCGGCGAGGGTGCGGTTGACGCTGCTCAGACGGTTCTGTGCGGTGGCGATGCAGAGTTCACCTTGCTGGATTTGCTGGCGCAGGTACGCGGCGTAGCAGTGCAAGGTACTGCGATCTATCTGGCGAGCATCGTTGTAACCTGGGCCATCCGTAGACCGGCACCACTTCACGAAATCCTTCCAGCGATCGCTGTGGGCTTTGACCGTGGCGAAGTGGCCCCCGGCAAACATATCCTTCAGCGCTTGTGGGCCGGCATAGCTGAGTTGCCGGCCATAGCCGAAGTTGCGACCATCACGCCGGCCGACCAGTGCCATCGGCTTCACCGTTTTCTGTGTCTTGCAGAAAGCGCAGCACGGCTTTCCAGTGGGGGCTGATCTTGTCCACCTGTTGCCAATGTGTGGGGCGAATCAGCAGGGCATTTTGCTGGTGCAGCAGTAGCGCCCCGTCTTCACGCAATTGTTGGATCAACAGGTCGATGTCGTCGGAACCTAAGGCGGGCGTGGCGACAGCGGCGACACTGGCGACAACCCGCGTTGTTGCTGGCCTGGTGCATGGCGACAGTACCGCGACAGACGTGGCGACACAGCGAAGCGCTGGTCGTGTCTGGTGCTGCGCCTGATAACGGCGCACGGCATCATTGAGACGGAACATGGAGCACCTCGAAGGTCTTTCCATCATGGCAGTCCAGCCAGCTGTGCGAGATCAGTTCGACCAGCAGCGCAATGGTGTGATTACTGCTTTTGCGGGCAAAGCGAGGACCATTACGATTGAGGTCGCGCACGGTAAATCGGGTCCAGCCTTTTTGCGTCAGCCAGCGCAGGAGACGATCAGCCTCCTCGCGTAACTTGTTAATGGGTTCTTGTTCTGTCAGGCGCTGGATCTCGGCCAGGTAGTAATCCATCAGAGTTGAGGCGCGCTGAATATGGGTTTCGCTGACCACACTCACGTCTTCAATCACCGCCAGTACCCCGGCGATACGCAGCACATTGGCCGCTGCTTTCCCCGCGACGGATTGAATGCCGGCCAACTCGCCGAACTCGCCAGACTGGCATTCGATGGTGTCGTGAATATCAATCCAGGCAGTGCGGGCGCTGGGCGTCAGTTCCAGCCTGACGGGATTAAGTGAGCCGTCCTTATGCAGCGTCAACGGCTTATCCAGCAGAGTGGTGATGCGTGCTTGGTAGCGCTGGACCTTCGCATCTCGCGTCAGGTCGACGGCCTTGTATAGGCGCCGACCCACCAGGCGCTCGGGCCAACTGATCAAGCAGCGGCCGAGGATGCCCTGGCCATTGATCATCCGGTCGGTGAGTAACTGGTTGGCCAGGTAAGGCTGAAGCATCAGATGCAGACTCAGACGGCGATCATAGGCGCGCAGGCTTTCCCCGGGCATGGAGCGCGCCCGGTCGATCGGGCTGCCATCCCAGAGAGCCGACAGGGTTGTAATAGCCCTGAGTTGGTTCTCTTTGCTCATGGTGCTGCTGCCGAGGAACTGGCCACCTTCATCGTTGAATAGCCCCATGCTCGGCAATCCCTGGCACAGGCTTTTGATCAAAGCCTCGATGGTGGGTTCGGCGATGATCAGTCTGGGCGGGACGGGTTCGGGTAATTCGCGAACGTCGTGCTTTCCACGGATAGCGCCGCGATTGGATTTCAGTTGCTCCACATACGCCGTCCACTGCCGCTGCTCCCACTCACGCGCAGCCGCCAACGCCAAATGATCTACTGCGCTTTTGCGATCACCCGATGACGCTACTGTCAGCATGTAAAGGGATAGCGGATAAGTACGGCCATCCAGATGCACATTCGCATGTGGCTGGCTCACCAGCGCGGCAGTGGCCAACACCGATTGCGCGGCCATGGCGCGGGGCACGCCGATGACTACGGCCACACGCTCGACCGCTGGCCCCAATAGCTGTCCCAACGCTTCGACCGGATACGCCAATGGCTCGGGCCGGTATTCCAGCAGCGGGCGGGGCAGGTTGAGCGCTTCGCACGATTGCATCGTTGTTCTCCTGGTGCTTCAACGTGTTCCCTCACTCTCCCCGCCACGGTTGTTGAGTGTTATCAGGGATCAAGGCCCCTGCAGCCTGTGAGGGTTGTCCACTTACGTGGGACGGACGGCTCCTTACGGCCGGGAGCTTGGGCATCTCATGATCTGGCCTCCTGAGCACCGATACCGGTGGGCGGGTGGAGGCTGCGTTGGCTGACGAGACCAGCGCCGCGAGATCCAGAGTTGGTAAGCGGCAGACTTGATGTGATTACCGGGGCGTGCCTGACTGTCAGTCAGGTGCAGTCCATTCCATGGGCTGCGGCACCCTCATCTGTATCGCTGCTGCGGGTGACATGGGTTTGTCACGTCGATTGTCATTGGGACAAAAGCCGCAGTGCGTTGTACGGCAAGGGTTGCAGCAGTGGTCGGAGCGCCCGTCTCTTTCCGGATGAAAGAGACGGGCGTGTTCTGCCGCACTCGTACTGTGGATAAGTTGGCTTCGATCACGCTGGGCGTGACTGCGCGCCTAATTGGAAGCGAGCGCGCATGGGCTGGGACCACCACTGTAGGGCGTAGCCTTAAAGATCCCTGGCTACCTGGGCAATGCTGTCGATGACAGCGCTCTACGGCTCTGGTGTAGCGCGTGCTCGGAGGGTGGTCAACCGTGTATGGGGTGGGGTTTTTAGGCGATGGATGTGTATGGAAGACGGTGGCTTTGAATGGACAGTGGGCCGTTCGTCGGTTTTTAAAGTGAGCCCCTGAGGGCAGGAAGGCAAAGCCTTCCTGCCCTCAGGGGCTGGGCCTTAAAAGCTTGTGGGCGATGCAGATGGTGGCGACGGTCGCCGCTTTGTCGCCATGCGCAGGACCGCTAAATAAGTGGGTTGTCGCCAGTGTCGCCGCTGTCGCCAGTAGGAACTGATTAACGAAACGGGATGACGTTCCCGTTTTTGTTTTCATGAATGGCCGTCACCGACAAATTGCCGGTGGCGGCTTTTTGAATGTAGTCGCTCCACCAAGTCATCATCGGGCGTCTTCGCTCGATGTAGTCCGCTCGGTTGTACGCGCTTCGGACTTCGTCTTTGTCGACATGGGCGAGTGCGACTTCAATCAACTCCGGGTCCCATCCATGTTCGTTGAGGATGGTACTAGCCATTGATCGCAGGCCGTGGCTGACCAGCCGATCCTGAAAACCCATACGTTTTAACGCCATGTTCGCGGTTTGGCTGTTTGCGTGCGTACGCGGATTTCTATCTGCCGGAAACACATGTTCCCGGTGGCCGCTGTAGGGCTTGAGTGTTTCTAGTAGTGCGAGCGCCTGGTCGCTCAGCGGGACGGGGTGCGCGCGGCGTTTTTTCATGCGCTCCTTTGGGATGGTCCAGATGCGTTTCTCGAAATCTATTTCTGCCCAAGTCGTCCCGGCCGCCTCGGCAGGGCGGGTCATGGTGTGCAGTTGCCATTCGATTAGGCAGCGGGTGATGCGTTTGATGCTGGCGTTGGCAATCGTCACCATGAGGTCGGGCAGTTCTTCGGGGGGAAGTGCCGGCATGTTTGCTTTTTGTGGCTTCTTGAATACCGCTCGGATGCCACTCAGTGGGTTCGCAAAGATCAGTCCGGAGTTGACGCCGTAGGCCATGATTTCGTTGAGGCGTTGGGACAGTCGCTTCACCGTCTCCAGGCTGCCTTTGGCCTCGATGGGGCGAAGAAGCTTGATGATCATCGGTGCGGTGATGTCCGCGAGCGGCGTGGTTTTCAAGCTGGGGAAAACATGTAGGGTGAGCGAGCGCCAGATGTCTTCGGCGTAGGCCTGGGTCACGGAGTGTTTTTTCAACTCGAACCAGGCGGTGGCCACATTCTCTAGCGTGTGTTCAGTCTGCGCTCGCTTGGCTTCGTTATCTGCCTTGCGCTGCACTTTGGGATCAATGCCCTGTGCCAGCAGTTCGCGCGCTTCAATCACCTTCTTCCTGGCGTTCGCCAGCGAGAGCTCTGGGTACGTGCCCAGTCCCATGTTGATGCGGTTTTTGGTTACGGGGTCGCGATAGTTGAAGTTCCACAGCATCGAGCCATTGCTCCTGACGCGGAGCTGGAGGCCCTCACCATCGCTGAGGACGTAATCTTTATCTTTTGCCTTGACCGTCTTGAGCTGGCGGTCGGATAGGCGATGGGCTTGCGCAGGCATGAGAGCTACCTCTGACACCGTTTTGGTATTCCAAAAATTAGCACCAGAAAGCTTGGAATACCACTTGGAATACCAAAACGAGCGGAACTCAAAATTCGTCTACGGAAGCCAATGGCCCTGAAACCCTTGATTCCACTGAATTTCAGGCACAAAAAAAGACGTCCGTGGACGTCTTTAGATGTTGAAGTGGTGGAGCCGGGGGGATTTGAACCCCCGTCCGCCAGTACTCCGCTGTCGGTACTACATGCGTAGCCGTTTCTATTAAGTTAACCCTCAGCGACCCGAAGGGCAGGGTGCTTTGGGCGAGTTGTGTAAGTTTTAGCCGCTTCGTCCACAACGTACTGCACGGCGATTCTGTTCTATATGACAATCACTTTGGGTTTACAGACATCCCCTGGTGATTGCTGGACCCGAAGGTACCAGAAGCTCAGGGCTAAGGCTGCTTACGCAGCGAGAGCGAATTCCTGGCCGTAGTTTTCGTCATTGGCAACTATAAGAAGTTGCAACAGTGGATTTACGAGTTCTGTTACCAACTCGGCATGCACCTAAAGTTTCGCGACCGGCGTCGAATCCTAAACGGCCCCGTGCTTGTAACTCGTTGTTTCATAGTGAGTGACAAGCCTGTGCAGTGTACGCCAAACAGCGCGGGAAGGCCAACCCGAAGGTTGGCCTCACGGCTGTGGGATTATTTACCGCCTTTGTCGAGGTCTTGCAGGTCTTGCAGCGCCTTGGTGGTGATCTCGATGCACTTTTTCTCATCGCCGGCAGCGTGGGCGGCTTTGGCCTGGGCGACGGCGGTGTCGATTTCGCCGCTTTTACCGCTGGAGTCGGTGGCCAGCAGCGCTTTGCCGTTGTTGATTTTGTTGAGGTTGATCTCGCAGAGGTCTTTGTCACCGGCGGCGAAAACAGGGGAGGCCAGCATCGCAGCGGTGATGAACAAGCCAGCAAGAGCGGAACGCTTCATAGGGTATCTCCTCGCAAATAGGGCTCGACGCTGCTGGCGTTCACGGCTGCCAGCGACATCACTGATGAGCCTCGTTCGCCGAGGCCTATCTAGATGACTACGCGGGTGCGCGGGGGTTCTGTTTTTTTTGTCGGATCAATGGGCGCGTGCCTGTGTGACACGATCCACGAGGTACACGAGGCCGTGGTAATCGATACCGCCATGCTGGCTCAGGCCGATCTCGCAGGTGCGGCTGGTGGAGATGCCTTCACTACAATGTTGCACCGCGTCCTTGAGGGAGCGCAGTGAGTGGGCGTTGAGTTGCGGCGTGGTAAAGCCCTTGTCGCCGGCAAAGCCGCAGCAATGGATGCCTTCCGGGATGACCACCGTGTTGGAGCAGCGTCGGGCCAGGTCGATCAGCGCTTGGCTTTCGCCCAGGTGTTGGGTGCTGCAGGTGACATGCACGGCGATCGGCGCGTCTTGCGGCGTGAAGTCGAGGCGGTCCATCAAGTGGGTGCGGATAAAACGCACCGGATCGTAAAGGTCCAGGCGTGTTTCGCCGAGGTCTTGCACCAGGCGCAGGGTGCATGGGCTGGTGTCGCAATAGATCGGGTCGAGCCCGCCACGGCTGGCGTGGAGCAGGGCGCCAATGAGTTCCTGGCGTTTGTGTTCGGCTTGTTCGGCGTAGCCTTTGGAGGCGAAGGGCTGGCCGCAGCACAGGCTGTCCTGGTTGTCGGGGAAGACGACCTGGTAACCGGCTTTTTCCAGCAGGCTGCGGGTTTTGTCGTACAGCGACATCTGCTCTTTATCCCCGGCTGCCGGGCCCATGGTGCGTGAGACGCAGGCCGCGAGATAGACCACGCGTGGCCGCTCGTCGGTCACCGGCGGACTGAAGCGGATAGCCTTTTCCGGCTGCGGCATGGCGTTGGTCCATTGTGGGATTTGCCCCTTGGACAGCCTGGTCACCGTGGCAGACAGTTTCGCCAGGCGCGGGGCGCCCAACAGCATGCGTGCGCCATTGGCCACGTGCAGGGTAAAGCGCGCGCCTTGCAGTGCGGTGGCGAAATGGGTAGCGAGCCATTCGGCGGTTTTCGTACGGTCGGCGTCGCGACTACGCAGCTTTTTCACCAGGTCGCCAGTGTTGATTCCTACAGGGCAGCGCTGGGCGCACAGGCCGGTGGCAGCGCAGGTTTCGATGCCTTGGTAGTGGTAGGCCGCTTCCAGTTCGGTGGTGTCGACGCCAGCGCGCTTCTTCGCCTGGATGTCGCGCCAGATCACGATGCGCTGGCGCGGGCTCAGCGTCAGCCCTTTGGACGGGCACACCGGTTCGCAGAAGCCGCACTCGATGCACTTATCCACAAGCTCGTCGGCGGCGGGCAGCGGTTTGAGGTGTTTGAGGTGGATCTGCGGGTCTTCGCTGAGTACCACGTCCGGGTTGAGGATGCCGTTGGGGTCGAGTAGGCGCTTGAGTTGCCACATCAACTGATAGGCATCGCTGCCCCATTCCAGCTCGACAAACGGTGCCATGTTGCGACCCGTGCCGTGCTCGGCTTTCAGCGAACCGCCGAATTCCACGGCCACTAACTGGGCGACGTCATCCATGAACGCTTGATAGCGTGCGACTTCCTGCGCACTGTTGAAGCCTTGGGTGAATACAAAGTGCAGATTGCCTTCCAGAGCGTGTCCGAAAAGGATGGCTTCATCGTAGTGATGTTTGTCGAACAGTTCGATCAAGCGGTTCACACCGATGGCCAGCTGTTCGACCGGGAAGGTTACGTCTTCGATGATCACTGTAGTGCCGGTTTTGCGCACGGCACCCACTGCTGGGAAGGTGTCTTTGCGGATCGCCCACAGACGGGCGTTCTCCACGGGGTCTTCGGTAAAGTCGACCTGTTTTTCCACCGCAAATGCGGCCAGGGACGCCATGATCAATGCCAATTGCTCGTGCAGCAGTGACGGCGAAGCGGCGCGGGATTCGATCAGCAGCGCGCAGGCATTTTCCGATAGGTGTTGTACGAAAGCAGGCATGCCCGGTTTGTTCTGTACCGAGCGCATGCTGCGCCGGTCCAGCAGTTCAACGGCTGAAACCGGTTGGGTTTTCAGTACCGTTACCGCGTTGCAGCAGGTTTCCACATCCGGGAACACAATCAGCGCCGAGGCTTTGTTCGGATGGTCGACCACTGTGTCGTAGGTTACCGCACTGATAAAGCCCAGGGTGCCCTCGGAGCCCACCAGCAGGTGGCTGAGGATGTCCAGCGGTTCGTCGAAATCCACCAGGGCGTTGAGTGACAGGCCGGTGGTGTTTTTCAGACGGTATTTGTGGCGGATCTTAGCCGCCAATTCAGCGTTTGCCCGCGTCTCGCGCCCCAGTGTTGCCAGGCGCTCAAGCAGTGGGCCGTGTTGTTCACGAAAGGCCGCGATGCTGCTTGCGTCTTCGGTATCCAGGCGGCTGCCGTCAGCGAGTACCAGGCGGATGCCGGCGAGGGTGTGATAGGTGTTTTGCGCCGTGCCGCAGCACATGCCGCTGGCGTTGTTGGCAACGATGCCACCAATTTTGCAGGCGTTGATCGATGCCGGGTCTGGCCCGATCTTGCGCCCGAATGGTGCCAGCCACGCGTTGGCCTGGGCGCCGATGACGCCAGGTTGCAGGCGGATTTGCGTGCCTTGCCCGCGAATCTCGCGGCCGTTCCAGTTGTCACCCAATACGATCAGCACGGAGTCGCTGATGGCTTGCCCGGACAGGCTAGTGCCGGCTGCGCGGAAAGTGACGGGGACGTGGTCGCGTTGGGCCAGTTGAAGCAGTGCGACGACTTCGTCTTCTGACTCCACGCGGATAACCAGCTGTGGGATCAGTCGGTAAAAGCTGGCGTCAGTGCCGAAGGCGAGGGTGGAAAGTGGGTCGTCGAAGCGTCGATCCTGTGGGATCAGCTGTGCGACATCGCGCAGAAAAGCAGCAGGCAGGCTCATCGGTCCTCCAGAAATAGCTGACGCCGGAACCGTGGTCCGGCGTCGATTCTTACTCTATTGCGTGCAGGTCTTAGTGCACCAGCATACCGGTGAACCAGTAGGCCTGGGCCAGGGTGATCAGGCCGACGATGGTGGCAAAGAACAGGCTGTGCTTGAGTGTGAAGCGGAACAGGTCTGACTCTTTGCCGACCAGGCCGGTGGCGGCGCAGGCCACGGCGATCGATTGCGGCGAGATCATCTTGCCAGTGACGCCGCCGCTGGTGTTTGCCGCGACCAGCAGGGTGTCATTGACGCCGATCTGGTGTGCGGTGGTGGCTTGCAACGAGCTGAACAGGGCGTTGGACGAGGTGTCCGAGCCTGTCAGGAACACGCCCAGCCAGCCGAGGAATGGCGAGAAGAACGGGAATGCCGCGCCCGTGCCGGCCAATACCAACGCCATGGTCGAAGACATGCCGGAGTAGTTGGTGACGAAGGCGAAGGCCAGCACCATGCCGATGGACAGGATCGGCCAGCGCAGTTCATAGAAGGTCTCTTTCAAAGTGGTAAGACCAGTTTTGATGTTGATCTTCAGTACCAGCATCGAGATCAGTGCGGAGAAGAAAATCGCCGTGCCGGTCGCCGAGATCGGGTCCAGCTTGAACACTGCCGGGATCGCGGTCGGGTTGGTCACGATGGGGGCGACCTTCACTACCATCTGGTCCAGGTGCGGAATCGCGAAGTTGAAGACCCAGCTGTACATCGAGCCGCCCGCAGCGAACATGGCCTTGAACGGTTTGAGGGTCCAGATAGTCACCAGTACGGTGAGGATCAGGAACGGCGACCATGCCTTGAAAATTTCCCCCAGGCTGTAGGGCGATGCAACCGTGGTGCGTGGTTGACCGAAACCGCCGGCACTGGCGGTGACAGTGGCGCCGGCGGTGGCGCCAGCAATCTGCGCGCCCGCGGTGCGCTTGGGTTGCCAGACCTTCAGGAACAGGGTCAGGGAAATCAGGCTGGCCAGGGCCGAGGTGATGTCCGGCAGTTCCGGGCCAATGAAGTTGGATGTGAAGTACTGCGTGATCGCAAAGCTCAAGCCTGCGACCAGTGCCGCGGGCCAGGTTTCGCGAACGCCGCGCAGGCCGTCCATCATGAACACCAGCCAGAACGGTACGAACAGCGACAGTAGCGGCAGTTGGCGACCAGTCATGGCGCCGATTTTGAACGCGTCGATGCCGGTTACCTGGCCTGCCACGATGATCGGGATCCCCAGGGCGCCGAACGCCACCGGTGCGGTGTTGGCAATCAGGCACAGGCCGGCCGCGTACAGCGGGTTGAAACCCAGGCCCACCAATAGCGCGGCGGTGATCGCCACGGGCGCGCCGAAACCGGCAGCCCCTTCGAGGAAGGCGCCGAAGCAGAAGCCGATCAGCAGCACTTGCAAGCGCTGGTCGTCGGTGATCGACAGGACCGAACTGCGGATGACCTCGAACTGGCCGCTCTTGACGGTCAGTTTGTAGAGGAACACGGCGGCGACGATGATCCATGCGATCGGCCACAGGCCATAGGCAAAACCGTAACCGGCCGCGGCGAACGCCATGTCCACCGGCATTTGGAAGGCAAAGATCGCCACCAGGATCGAGAGGGCCAGCGTGATGCTGCCGGCTACGTGGCCTTTGAGGCGAAACACGGCCAGGGCCAGGAAGAAGAATACGATGGGAATGACGGCGGCCAGTGCGGACAGGCCGAGGCTGCCGAGCGGGCTGTAGAGCTGTTGCCAAGTTTGCATATGGGGTGGCCCCTAATTGTTGTTGGTCAGGCACTGTGTAGTCGATTTGGATAATTGGTAATACCAATTTACAATCGCTGTTGGCTAGGTTAAAAGCCTTCGGGGGATGTGTCAATTTGCCGCCTGCGAAACTTTCGTCGTAGGAAGTTGGGCGAGGGGATCTGATTGGATAAATCCGAGGCGCTCTGATAGGTGCTGCAAGCGCTGCGATAGGCGAGAATAGAGGGCCCGGCGAGTGGTCGGGATGGTGGAGAGTGAGTTATGGGGTTTGATCAGGTGCGTCAGCGCCGTTTGTCCGACGATATTGTCGAGCAGCTTGAGGGCATGATCCTTGAGGGCACGCTGAAGTCGGGCGAGCGCTTGCCAGCCGAGCGCGCATTGGCGGAGCGGTTTGGCGTGTCGCGACCGTCGTTGCGCGAGGCAATCCAGAAGCTCGCGGCCAAGGGGTTGCTGGTCAGTCGCCAGGGCGGGGGTAACTATGTCGCTGAATCGTTGGGGTCTACGTTCAGTGATCCGCTGTTGCACCTGTTGGAGAACAACCCCGAGGCGCAACGGGATCTGTTGGAGTTTCGCCAGACGCTTGAGGCGTCATGTGCGTATTACGCATCGTTGCGCGCCACCGAGGTTGACCGTGAGCGGCTGACAGCGGCGTTTAATGCGTTGCAGGATTGCTACTCGCGGGTCGATGAGGTCAGTCGGGCGGAAGAGGGGGCGGCGGATGCGAGCTTTCACCTGGCGATTGCCGAGGCCAGTCATAACGCCGTGTTGCTGCACACCATCCGCGGGCTGTTCGATTTGCTCAAGCGCAACGTGGTGACCAATATCGGTGGGATGTATCAGCAGCGTACGGAAACCCGCGACATGCTGATCAGTCAGCACCGGGATTTGTATCTGGCGATTATCGAGGGGCGGGCCGAGGCGGCGCGTGAGGTTTCCACGCGTCATCTGCAGTACGTGCAGGAAGTGTTGGAAGAGGTGCGTCAGGAGGTTCAGCGGGTTGCGCGGGCTGAGCGGCGTAAAGGCATGTAGCCAAGGGTGATGCACCCAGGGCTACATCGCTGCAAGGATTACTCTTCCTTGCCCTTGTTGCGCACGGCGCGGTGCAGCTCGCGATTGGAGTCGCGTTCACGCTCGGTATCGCGCTTGTCGTATTCCTTCTTGCCCTTGCCGAGTGCGATCTCGCATTTGACCAGGTGCTTGCTCCAATACCAGGACAGGCAGACGCAGGCATAGCCTTTCTGCTGTACGGCGGCGGCGAGTTTTTCCAGTTCGCGCGCATTGAGCAACAGTTTGCGCGTGCGCACCGGGTCGGCAATCACGTGGGTGCTCGCGGTGGTCAGCGGGGTGATATGACTGCCCAGCAGCCACGCCTCGCCATCCTTGAGCAGCACGTAGCTGTCGACCAGTTGCAGCTTGTTGGCACGCAGACTTTTCACTTCCCAGCCGGCCAGGACCAGACCAGCCTCGAACCGATGTTCGATGAAGTAATCGTGTCGCGCCTTTTTATTTTGCGCGATGGTCCCTGTGGGGTGTTTCTTTTGTTTAGCCATAGGGGCGGCATTATAGGGAGTTGCGAGCGAGTCGGCTACGGTCAACCTGCGTGCTTGAGCGTGTTGGATGAATCCCGGACAATACGGGCAGTTCTTTGGTTTTTTTCTCTCGCGGATCGGGCTGTTGTTTCGCGATGTTTGCCTCAGCAGTGGAAATAACGCTCACATGACGACGCATATTCAACGTTCGGCCTTGTTGCCTTATCCGGCGCAAGCGCTCTATGACCTGGTCAACGACGTGGCGCGTTACCCGGAATTCCTGCCCTGGTGCTCGGCGGCCGAGGTGCTGGAAAGCAGTGATGAGCATATGGTTGCCAGCGTTGGTGTGGCAAAAGGGGGCATTGGCCAGCACTTTGTTACGCGTAACGTGTTGGTGCCCGGGAAATCCATCGAGATGAATCTGCAGGAAGGGCCGTTCACCCAGTTACATGGCGTATGGGTATTCAAGGCGCTGACTGACAAGGCTTGCAAGATCAGCCTGGATCTTTCTTTTGATTACGCGGGGCCGCTTGTTCGCGCGACACTGGGCCCTTTGTTCAACCAGGCGGCCAATACGTTGGTGGACGCGTTCTGTCAGCGAGCCAAGCAACTGCATGGTTGAGATTGAAGTGGTGTATGCCGCCGTGGATCGCCAGGTCTTGCTGGCGATGGCAGTGGCGCCCGGCACCAGCCTGCGGGCGGCGGTGCAGGCTTCGGGGATTGCGGCGCAATTTCCCGAGCTGAATCTGGCTGATTGTCCCTTGGGAATATTCGGCAAGGTCGTTGCGGACCCAGAGGTGCGCGCCGTACAGGCGGGTGATCGGATTGAGATCTACCGGCCCTTGCTGGCGGATCCTAAGGAGGTGCGTAGGCTGCGTGCAGCCAAGGCGGCCTTGGCCCGGCAACAGAACTCCTGAGCTTGCCAGGCAGCAGGCAACAAAAAGCCCGGCATGCCGGGCTTTTTTGAGCGCCGCACACTTACTGCGGGCTGGTGTCCAGAGGCTGTGGTGTTGGGACTGGAACAGTTTCCACGCCGTCGACGTCTTTCTGGATCTTGTCGAGCAGAGAGCCTGGTTTGGCAGGGACTTCGGACTTGGGCTTCTCGGCTTCCTGCGCTGGCGCAGTGACGTTGGTGCCGTTGTCCTTGCCGAGCAAGGCTTCATCGCGGCTTACGCCAGGCATGAAGTCACCGGACAGGCTCACAAGCTGGTCGTTGCCATTAAAAATGACGCTGACGCGTTCCTGCTGGCGCTCACCGCCACCAGGTTGGATGCTGTAGAGATAATCCCAGCGATCAGCATGGAAAGTGTCGGTCAGCAGGGGGTTGCCCATGATAAACCGTACTTGCCGTCGGGTCATTCCCGGGCGTAACTGGTCTATCATGTCCTGCGTGACGACATTGCCCTGCTGGATGTCGATTTTGTAAACCCCGGGGAATGAACAACCGGCGAGTGCGAGCAGTCCCACAAAGGTGAAACTGGTTAGCAAGAGCTTGGTGTTTTGCATCGGTGGGCGACTTCCACTATCTTGGCTGGGACAACGTAAACGCCGATCATACCCGTATTAAGAGAAGCTGCGAAGCAGCATCCGCGAGAAAGCTAACCATGGTTGAAAATAGCGAACTACGTAAAGCCGGTCTTAAAGTGACTCTGCCACGAGTCAAGATTCTACAAATGCTCGATTCTGCTGAGCAGCGTCACATGAGTGCTGAAGATGTCTACAAGGCGCTGATGGAGTCTAACGAGGACGTTGGCCTGGCCACGGTTTACCGTGTGCTGACCCAGTTTGAAGCCGCAGGGCTGGTGGTTCGTCATAATTTCGACGGCGGTCATGCGGTATTTGAATTGGCTGACGGTGGTCATCACGATCACATGGTTAACCTGGATACCAACGAGGTTGTCGAGTTCACCAGTCCGGAAATCGAAGCGCTCCAGCACAAAATAGCTGAAGAGCATGGCTTCGATTTGATTGACCATAATCTCGTGTTGTACATCCGTAAGAAAAAGTAAAAATAGCGCAGATTTGTTCTGCGAAACGCACGAAGGCGACCCTGGGGTCGCCTTCGTGCGTTCTATATAAAGGTAAAAGCGTCAGGTCAGGCCTTCGACGCCACTACCATTTTTTTCGCGTGCGCCAAGGACTCCTTGGTCAAGTCGATGCCGCCGAGCATCCGTGCTACTTCTTCCACGCGTTCCGATTTGTTCAGCTTGGACACGGCCGTGTGCGTCGCATCGCTACCGCGGACTTTGTGCACGAACAGGTGTTGATGCCCCTGGGCCGCCACTTGCGGTAGGTGAGTGACGGTAAGTACCTGACCGCGATCTCCCAGTCGGCGTAGCAGTTGGCCCACAATTTCCGCCGTCGGCCCACCAATCCCCACGTCCACTTCATCGAATACCAGCGTTGGCACGCGAGATGTCTGTGCGGTGATGACCTGGATGGCCAGGCTGATCCGGGAGAGCTCGCCGCCGGACGCCACTTTTGCCAGTGCCTTGAGCGGCTGCCCAGGGTTGGCGCTGACCAGTAGTTCTACCTGTTCAAGGCCGTGAGGTTGCAGTTCGGCGTTGGAGTTGGCGCGTAGCTCGATGGTGAAGCGCCCGCCTGGCATGCCCAGGCGCTGGATTTCCAGTTCCACTGCGCCGGCGAGGCTGGTGGCGGCCTGTTGGCGCAGGTCGCTTAGTTCGCGGGCCTTCTCTTGATAGTGGCGGGCGAAAGAGGCGAGCTCATCGCCGAGTCGCTCGATGGATTCGTCATTGGCATTCAGGGTTTCGATTTCATCCAGCAGCTTCTGCTGCATCGCTGCCACTTCGGTGGGCTGGATTCGATGTTTGCGCGCCAGGGTATAGATAGTGTCCAGGCGCTCTTCGATTTCCTGCAGTCGTGCCGGGTCGGCGTCGAAATGGTCGAGGAAGCGATTCAGCTCGCCGACGGCTTCTTCCACTTGAATCTGGGCGCTGGTCAGCAGGGTGGTCGCTTCGCAAAGGGAGCCAGAGGCGTTGTTAACGCTGGACAGGCGATTGAGGCTGGCGGTCAGTGCGTTGAGCACATTGCCGGAGTCGCTTTCGCTGCACTGCTCGACCACCTGGCGGCAAATACCCAGCAGGGTTTCGGCGTTGGTCAGGTTTTTGTGTTCCTGCTCAAGCTGTTCCAGTTCGGTCTCGCCCAGGCCCAGGCTTTCGAGTTCTTCGAGTTGGTAGCTGAGTAGCTGGTGGCGAGCACGCTGTTCGTCGCCGGAATTGGAAAGGCGTTCCAGTTCCTGGCGGGTTTGGCGCCAGCGTTGGGCGGCCAGTTGCACTTGTCGCGCAAGGTCGGTGGCGCCGGCGTACTCGTCAAGCAGGCGACGATGGGTGTCGGTTTTCAGCAGGGACTGGTGTTCGTGTTGGCTGTGGATGTCGATCAGCAACTCGCCCAGGGCTTTCAGGTCGCCAAGGGGGCAGGGCGTGCCATTGATATAGCCACGTGAGCGGCCTTCGGCGGTGATGACCCGGCGCAGGATGCATGGGCCGTCATTATTAAGGTCGCGTTCGGCCAGCCAGGCTTCAGCCTCGGGAATGTCTGCCAGGTCGAAGGTCGCGAGGATGTCGGCCTTGTCTGCGCCTGGGCGCACCACGCCGCTGTCGGCGCGGTCACCGAGGGTCAGGCCCAGGGCGTCGAGCATGATCGATTTACCGGCTCCGGTTTCGCCCGTGATTACGCTCATCCCGCGATCCAGTTCGAGATCCAGGTGTTCAACGATGGCGTAGTTATGTACAGACAGGTGCACGAGCATGAGGGCGCTCCCAGGCGTTAGGTCTGGTTATTTATACAGTGTTTTGTTCTGGGCTGACAATCCTGATGCTTAGCTCGATTTGCTTGATCGGCTGTTTTTTTTAGCGCGATGAGGAATGATCGTGCAGGAACTGATCGGGAGCACGTGAACGACTTTTGGTAACGCTCTGGCCCTTGAACCTGGAAATTGTGGCCCCATATACCGGAACAGAAGCGCGAGTTGAGTTCGCGCATGATTTTGAAAGGAGAAAACTATGGCTGACGAACAGACGCAGGATACGCAAACTCCAGACGCCAATTCGGCTGTCGGTGATGAGCTGGCAACGCGTGTGCAAGTGCTCGAAGAGCAATTGGCTGCGGCGAATGATCAGGCTCTGCGTGTTGCCGCCGATCTGCAGAACGTCCGCCGCCGTGCCGAGCAGGATGTGGAGAAGGCTCACAAGTTCGCGCTGGAAAAATTCGCTGGCGACCTGCTGCCGATTATCGACAGCCTGGAACGTGGCCTTGATTTGTCCAACCCGGACGATGAAAACATCCGCCCAATGCGCGAAGGGATCGAGCTGACCCTGAAAATGTTCCAGGACACCCTGAAGCGTTATCAGTTGGAGGCGATTGATCCGCAAGGCGGCGAGCCGTTCAACGCTGAGCATCACCAGGCCATGGCCATGCAGGAAAGCCATGACCTTGAACCGAACAGTGTGTTGAAAGTGTTCCAGAAGGGTTATCTGCTCAACGGTCGCTTGTTGCGCCCGGCAATGGTGGTGGTAAGCAAGACGCCGGCACCTGTTGCACCTTCTATTGATGAGCAGGCTTGAAATTCGCCGCAAGGCCCCCATCTATAAGTCAAGCGTTTAAGTGCTACCGCAGTTAGCCACCACTGCTGCGGCAACCAAATTCAAGTTTCGGGAGAGTAAATCATGGGCAAAATCATCGGTATCGACCTGGGGACCACCAACTCGTGTGTCTCCGTTATGGAAAACGGTAAAGCTAAAGTTATCGAAAACGCCGAAGGCGCGCGTACCACGCCGTCGATCATTGCTTACGCCAATGACGGTGAAATTCTTGTAGGTCAGTCGGCCAAGCGCCAGGCTGTCACCAACCCGCACAACACTCTGTACGCGGTAAAACGTCTGATCGGTCGTAAGTTCGACGAAGAAGTCGTGCAGAAAGACATCAAGATGGTTCCGTACAAAATCGCCAAGGCTGACAACGGTGACGCCTGGGTTGAAGTAAACGGCAACAAGATGTCTGCACCGCAGATCTCGGCTGAAGTCTTGAAAAAGATGAAGAAAACCGCCGAAGACTACCTCGGCGAGCCAGTGACTGAAGCGGTCATCACCGTTCCGGCCTACTTCAACGACAGCCAGCGTCAGGCAACCAAAGACGCCGGCCGTATCGCGGGCCTGGACGTAAAACGTATCATCAACGAACCTACCGCGGCCGCTCTGGCTTACGGTATGGACAAGGCCAAAGGCGACCACACCGTGATCGTTTATGACCTGGGTGGTGGTACTTTCGACGTCTCCGTGATCGAGATCGCTGAAGTTGACGGCGAGCACCAGTTCGAAGTGTTGGCCACCAACGGCGACACCTTCCTGGGTGGTGAGGACTTTGACATTCGTCTGATCGACTACCTCGTCGACGAATTCAAGAAAGAAAGCGGCATGAACCTCAAGGGTGATCCGCTGGCGATGCAGCGTCTGAAAGAAGCTGCTGAAAAAGCCAAGATCGAATTGTCGTCCAGCAATGCGACCGACGTGAACCTGCCGTACATCACTGCAGACGCCACCGGTCCTAAACACTTGAACGTGAAGATTTCTCGCGCCAAGTTGGAATCGCTGGTCGAAGACCTGGTTCAGCGCACCATCGAGCCTTGCCGCATTGCATTGAAAGATGCCGGTATCGACGTTGGTTCCATCAACGACGTGATCCTGGTCGGCGGCCAGACTCGCATGCCGCTGGTACAGCAAAAAGTAACCGAGTTCTTCGGTAAAGAAGCACGTAAAGACGTGAACCCGGACGAAGCGGTTGCCATGGGTGCTGCTATCCAGGGCGCAGTATTGGCCGGCGACGTGAAAGACGTGTTGCTGCTGGACGTCAGCCCGCTGACCCTGGGTATCGAAACCATGGGTGGCGTGATGACTGCGCTGATCGAGAAAAACACCACGATTCCTACCAAGAAATCGCAAGTGTTCTCGACTGCCGATGACAACCAGGGCGCTGTGACCATTCACGTGCTGCAAGGTGAGCGTAAGCAGGCTGCGCAGAACAAGTCCCTGGGCAAGTTCGACCTGGCCGAGATTCCACCAGCACCACGTGGCGTGCCACAAATCGAAGTGACCTTCGACATCGACGCCAACGGCATCCTGCACGTTGGTGCGAAAGACAAGGCTACCGGCAAAGAGCAGAAGATCACGATCAAGGCCAACTCCGGTCTGTCTGATGAAGAAATTCAACAGATGATTCGTGATGCTGAAGCCAACGCTGACGCGGACGCCAAGTTTGCAGAGCTGGCCGCTGCCCGTAACCAGGGTGATGCACTGGTTCACTCGACGCGCAAAATGGTCGTTGATGCTGGCGACAAAGTGACTGCCGAAGAGAAGACCGCGATCGAAGCTGCCGTGGTTGCCCTTGAAGCCGCCATCAAAGGCGACGACAAGGCTGCCATCGATGCCAAGGTTGAGGAGCTGTCGAAAGTCTCCGCGCCGGTTGCTCAGAAGATGTACGCCGAACAACAGGCTCAGCCTGAGGGCGGCGCGCAACAGGCAGAGCCTGAAGCCAAGCACGATGACGTGGTTGATGCTGAGTTCGAAGAAGTCAAAGAGCAGAAGTAAGTTGCTCGTCCGGTTGACCGCTATCAAGCGGTGACTGGTAGGATGTCGCCGCGCGGGAGCTTGCTCCCGCGTTGGCGTGTCTGGGGTATGGGAATTTTTACAGCATGCGACATCGCTCGGATGCTGGCGGTGTGATCGGGAATGCTCCTGCTTTCCGAGCAGTAAATACCGCATTTTTGGCCAGGTCCCTGGCTAAAAGTAGTTATGACCAGGATCGTTGAATTGACGTGAGTTGGGTCCGGGCCTGTATTGGGGCTCAACGAGTTTGGCAAGTCTCAGGAGGGTCTGGCTGAACGTCCTACAAGAGTGCAAAGACTTATGGCAAAGCGTGACTATTACGAAGTGTTGGGTGTGGAGCGCGGCTCCAGCGATGCGGACCTGAAGAAGGCCTACCGTCGCCTGGCGATGAAGCACCACCCGGACCGTAATCCGGATAGCAAAGAATCCGAAGAGATGTTCAAAGAGGCCAACGAGGCCTACGAATGCTTGTCTGATCCCAATAAGCGTGCGGCCTACGACCAGTATGGCCATGCCGGCGTCGACCCGAGCATGGGTGGCGGTGGTGCCGGGTTTGGTGGTCAGAATTTCTCCGATATTTTCGGCGATGTGTTCAGCGATTTCTTCGGCGGTGGCCGTGGCGGTCAGCGTGGCGGGGCCCAGCGTGGCAGCGACTTGCGCTATACCCTCGAGCTGAACCTGGAAGAGGCCGTGCGCGGCACCAGCGTCAACATTCGTGTGCCGACACTGGTTAACTGCAAGCCGTGCGACGGCTCGGGTGCCAAGAAAGGCTCCTCGCCGATCACTTGCCCGACGTGCGGCGGTATTGGTCAGGTTCGCATGCAGCAGGGCTTCTTCTCGGTGCAGCAGACCTGCCCGCGTTGCCATGGCCAGGGCAAGATCATTTCCGACCCGTGCGATTCCTGCCACGGCGAAGGGCGTGTCGAAGAGTACAAGACGCTGTCGGTGAAAGTGCCAGCGGGCGTGGATACCGGTGATCGCATCCGCCTGTCGGGTGAGGGCGAAGCGGGCACCCAGGGCGGGCCAACGGGCGACCTGTACGTGGTGATCAATGTGCGCGAGCACTCGATCTTCCAGCGTGACGGCAAGCACCTGTTCTGCGAAGTGCCGATCAGCTTTGTGGATGCGGCGCTGGGTGGCGAGCTGGAGATTCCGACCCTGGATGGTCGGGTCAAGCTGAAGATCCCTGAGGGGACTCAGACCGGCAAGCAGTTCCGTATCCGTGGCAAAGGCGTTGCGCCGGTGCGCGGTGGCGGTGCTGGCGATCTGATGTGCCGTGTGGCGGTTGAAACGCCGGTCAATCTGAATCGTCGTCAGCGCGAGTTGCTTGAAGAGTTCCGCAGTTCGCTGGAAGGTGATGACTCCCATTCGCCGAAAACCACAGGCTTTTTCGATGGCGTGAAGCGCTTCTTCGGCGACCTGTAAGGAATGAATATGCGACGTATAGCCGTAATGGGCGCTGCCGGGCGCATGGGCAAGACGCTGATCGAGGCGGTGCAGCAGCGCTCGCCGGTTTCCGGGCTGACGGCGGCGATCGTTCGCCCCGGCAGCACGTTGATCGGTGCGGACGCTGGTGAGTTGGCCTCGTTGGGTCGGATCGGCGTTTCGCTGTCGGGCAGCCTGGAGCAGGTGGCGGATGAATTTGACGTCCTGATCGACTTCACCCTGCCGGACGTGATGCTGAAGAACCTGGCGTTCTGCCGCAAGGCGGGCAAGGCCATGGTCATCGGTACTACGGGCTTGAGTGCTGAACAGAAGCAGGTGCTGGTGGAGGCGGGCAAGGAAATTCCTGTCGTGTTCGCGGCCAATTTCAGTGTCGGCGTGAATCTGTCGCTCAAGTTGCTGGATCTGGCAGCGCGGGTGCTGGGAGATGAGGCGGACATCGAGATTATCGAAACCCATCACCGTCACAAGATCGATGCGCCCTCGGGCACTGCGCTGCGCATGGGTGAGGCAATTGCCGATGCGTTGGGTCGTGATCTGTCGAAGGTCGCGGTGTACGGTCGTGAAGGCCATACCGGTGCGCGTGCGCGTGACACCATCGGCTTTGCGACCGTGCGCGGTGGTGATGTGGTCGGTGATCACACGGTGCTGTTCGCCACTGAAGGCGAGCGTCTGGAGATCACGCACAAGGCATCCAGCCGCATGACCTTTGCCAAGGGTGCGGTACGTGCTGCGCTCTGGTTGGACGGCCGTGAGCCGGGGCTGTATGACATGCGTGATGTGCTGGATCTGCACTAATCAGTAGCTAAAACGGGGCGTCAGGATTACCCTGAGGCCCCGTTTTTACCCGCTAAGCGACGTCCTGTCGCATTCCCCTGCCTTTTAGGCTCATTAGCGGTGGACCCAAAAAGCCTTTTTCTGTAAGCTACAGCTTTAGTGTGTCCACTAAAAGCGCGCAGAATAATTCAGTGAAGAAGCGGGGTGACGTGTCCATACGTCACTCCGCTTTTTTACAACCTGCGATCGCCCTTTCAGGCTTTATTTACGGGAGGTCTTCTTGACTAAGCCAGCCATACTCGCCCTTGCTGATGGCAGCATTTTTCGCGGCGAAGCCATTGGAGCCGACGGTCAGACCGTTGGAGAGGTGGTGTTTAACACCGCCATGACCGGCTATCAGGAAATCCTTACCGATCCTTCCTACGCCCAACAGATCGTTACCCTGACCTATCCACACATCGGCAACACCGGTACTACACCGGAAGACGTCGAGTCTGATCGTGTCTGGTCGGCTGGTCTGGTGATTCGTGACCTGCCACTGGTTGCGAGCAACTGGCGTAACACGATGTCGCTGTCCGATTACCTGAAAGCCAACAATGTTGTGGCGATCGCCGGTATCGACACGCGCCGCCTGACACGCATCCTGCGTGAAAAAGGCTCGCAGAACGGCTGCATCATGGTCGGTGACAATATTTCCGAAGCTGCTGCAATTGCTGCTGCGCAGGGTTTCCCTGGCCTGAAAGGCATGGACCTGGCAAAAGTGGTCAGTACCAAGGAATCGTATGAGTGGCGCTCCACTGTCTGGGAATTGAAGACCGACAGTCACGCGACCATCGAGGCCGCCGAGCTGCCTTACCACGTTGTGGCCTACGACTACGGCGTCAAGTACAACATCCTGCGCATGCTGGTCGAGCGCGGCTGCCGCGTGACCGTGGTGCCGGCGCAAACCCCGGCCAGCGATGTCTTGGCCCTGCAACCGGACGGCGTGTTCCTGTCCAACGGCCCGGGCGACCCTGAGCCGTGCGACTACGCCATCCAGGCGATCAAGGACGTGCTGGAAACCGAGATCCCGGTGTTCGGCATCTGCCTCGGTCACCAACTGCTGGCCCTGGCCTCCGGCGCCAAGACCCTGAAAATGGGGCACGGCCACCACGGTGCCAACCACCCTGTGCAGGACTTGGACACTGGCGTCGTCATGATCACCAGCCAGAACCACGGTTTTGCAGTGGATGAAGCGACTTTGCCGGGCAATGTCCGCGCCATTCACAAGTCGCTGTTCGACGGCTCCCTGCAAGGCATCGAGCGCACCGACAAGAGCGCGTTCAGCTTCCAGGGCCACCCAGAAGCGAGCCCGGGCCCGAACGACGTAGCGCCGCTGTTCGACCGTTTCATCAATGAGATGGCCAAGCGACGCTGACTGAGTGGCCTGCGGGCGGCCCCGTACCTCGGTGGCCCCCGCAGGCTCTTCAAAGATTGTTCAAGACGGCTTGCCGACTGACCTGCGGATTTGAGTGACAAACCCATGCCAAAACGTACAGACATAAAAAGCATCCTGATTCTTGGCGCTGGCCCGATCGTTATCGGCCAGGCCTGCGAATTCGACTACTCCGGCGCCCAGGCCTGCAAAGCCCTGCGCGAAGAGGGCTACCGCGTCATCCTGGTGAACTCCAACCCGGCCACCATCATGACCGACCCGGACATGGCCGACGCCACCTACATCGAGCCGATCAAGTGGCAAACCGTTGCCAAGATCATCGAGAAAGAGCGTCCGGACGCACTGTTGCCAACCATGGGTGGCCAGACTGCCCTGAACTGCGCCCTGGACCTGGAGCGCGAAGGCGTCCTGGAAAAGTTCGGCGTAGAGATGATCGGTGCCAACGCCGACACCATCGACAAGGCTGAAGACCGTTCGCGTTTCGACAAGGCGATGAAATCCATCGGCCTGGCGTGCCCGCGTTCCGGTATCGCCCACAGCATGGAAGAGGCCAACGCGGTCCTCGAGACCCTGGGCTTCCCGTGCATCATCCGTCCGTCCTTCACCATGGGCGGCACGGGTGGCGGTATCGCTTACAACCGTGAAGAATTCGAAGAAATCTGCGCCCGCGGCCTGGACCTGTCGCCGACCAAAGAGCTGCTGATCGACGAATCCCTGATCGGTTGGAAAGAATATGAGATGGAGGTTGTCCGCGATAAGAAGGACAACTGCATCATCGTCTGCTCCATCGAAAACTTTGACCCGATGGGCGTGCACACTGGTGACTCGATCACTGTGGCTCCAGCGCAGACCCTGACCGACAAGGAATACCAGATCCTGCGTAACGCCTCCCTGGCGGTACTGCGCGAGATCGGCGTGGAAACCGGCGGTTCCAACGTTCAGTTCGGCATCTGCCCGAACACCGGCCGCATGGTCGTGATCGAAATGAACCCGCGTGTATCCCGCTCTTCGGCTCTGGCCTCGAAAGCCACCGGCTTCCCGATTGCCAAGGTCGCGGCCAAGCTGGCGGTGGGTTACACCCTGGATGAGCTGTCGAACGACATCACCGGCGGCAAGACTCCGGCGTCCTTCGAGCCGTCCATCGACTACGTCGTGACCAAGCTGCCACGTTTCGCCTTCGAGAAGTTCGCCAAGGCTGACGCGCGCCTGACCACCCAGATGAAATCCGTGGGTGAAGTCATGGCCATCGGCCGTACGTTCCAGGAATCCTTGCAGAAAGCCCTGCGCGGCCTGGAAGTGGGCGTTTGTGGCCTGGACGAGAAGCTCGACCTGAGCAACCCGGAAAGCATGAGCGTGCTCAAGCGCGAGCTGACCGTGCCGGGCGCCGAGCGTATCTGGTACGTGGCTGATGCCTTCCGTGCCGGCCTGTCCGTCGAAGACATCTTCGGCATGAACATGATCGACCCGTGGTTCCTGGTGCAGATCGAAGATCTGATCAAGGAAGAAGAGAAGGTCAAGACCCTGGGTCTGGCCAGCATCGACCGCGACATGATGTTCCGCCTCAAGCGCAAAGGTTTCTCCGACCAGCGTCTGGCCAAGCTGCTGGGCGTGACCGAGAAAAACCTGCGGACCCATCGCCACAAGCTGGAGATCTTCCCGGTCTACAAGCGCGTTGACACCTGCGCTGCCGAGTTCTCCACCGATACCGCGTACTTGTACTCCACCTACGAGGAAGAGTGCGAAGCGGCGCCGTCGGGTCGCGACAAGATCATGATCCTGGGCGGCGGTCCAAACCGTATCGGCCAAGGCATCGAGTTCGACTACTGCTGCGTACACGCCGCTCTGGCCCTGCGCGCAGACGGGTACGAGACCATCATGGTCAACTGCAACCCGGAAACTGTTTCCACCGACTACGACACTTCTGATCGCCTGTACTTCGAACCAGTGACCCTGGAAGACGTGCTGGAAATCGTACGCGTCGAGAAGCCCAAAGGCGTGATCGTCCAGTACGGCGGCCAAACCCCGCTGAAACTGGCTCGCGCCCTTGAAGCGGCTGGCGTGCCGATCATCGGTACCAGCCCTGACGCCATCGACCGTGCCGAAGACCGTGAGCGCTTCCAGCAAATGGTTGAGCGCCTGAATCTGCGTCAGCCGCCAAACGCCACTGTGCGCAGCGAAGACGAGGCCATCCGTGCAGCCAGCAAGATCGGCTACCCGCTGGTGGTGCGTCCGTCCTACGTACTGGGCGGTCGGGCGATGGAAATCGTCTACGAAGAAGAAGAGCTCAAGCGTTACCTGCGTGACGCCGTGAAAGTGTCCAATGACAGCCCGGTGCTGCTGGACCACTTCCTCAACTGCGCCATCGAAATGGACGTGGACGCTGTTTGCGACGGCACCGACGTGGTGATCGGCGCGATCATGCAGCACATCGAACAGGCTGGCGTTCACTCCGGTGACTCCGCATGCTCGCTGCCGCCGTACTCGCTGCCGGTGCACATCCAGGACGAGATGCGCGAACAGGTCAAGAAAATGGCCCTGGAGCTGGGTGTGGTCGGCCTGATGAACGTACAGTTGGCGCTGCAAGGCGAAGACATCTACGTTATTGAGGTCAACCCGCGCGCTTCGCGTACCGTGCCGTTTGTTTCCAAATGCATCGGTGTGTCCCTGGCCATGATCGCTGCCCGTGTGATGGCTGGTAAGACCCTGAAGGAAATCGGCTTCACCAAGGAAATCATCCCGAACTTCTACAGCGTGAAAGAGGCGGTGTTCCCATTCGCCAAATTCCCTGGTGTGGACCCGATCCTGGGCCCTGAAATGAAGTCCACCGGTGAAGTGATGGGCGTGGGCGATACCTTCGGTGAAGCATTCGCCAAGGCCCAGATGGGCGCCAGCGAAGTGCTGCCGACCGGCGGTACTGCGTTCATCAGCGTGCGTGATGACGACAAGCCACTGGTTGCAGGCGTTGCCCGTGATCTGATCAACTTGGGCTTCGAAGTCGTGGCCACTGCCGGGACCGCCAAGCTGATCGAGGCTGCCGGTCTGAAAGTGCGTCGCGTGAACAAGGTGACGGAAGGCCGTCCGCACGTGGTCGACATGATCAAGAACGACGAAGTCACCTTGATCATCAACACCACTGAAGGTCGCCAGTCGATCGCGGATTCCTACTCCATTCGTCGTAACGCCTTGCAGCACAAGATCTACTGCACCACCACCATTGCTGCTGGCGAAGCTATCTGCGAAGCGCTCAAGTTCGGTCCGGAAAAGACCGTGCGTCGCTTGCAGGATCTACACGCAGGATTGAAGGCATGACCAAATACCCAATGACCGTCCAGGGCTTCAAGGCCCTGGAAGAGGAACACGCCCATCTGACCAAGGTCGTCCGTCCAAAGCTGAGCCAGGACATCGGTACGGCCCGCGAGCTGGGTGACTTGAAGGAAAACGCTGAATACCACGCTGCTCGCGAGCAGCAGGGTATGGTTGAGGCGCGGATCCGTGACATCGAAGGCCGCCTGCAGAACTCGGTGGTGATCGACGTGACGACCATTCCGAAGACCGGCAAGGTGATTTTCGGCACGACCGTGGAAATCGCCAATGTCGAGACTGACGAAAGTGTGGTCTACCACATCGTTGGCGAGGACGAAGCTGACTTCAAGCTCGGCAAGATCTCCGTCGGTTCACCGCTGGCCCGCGCCTTGATTGCCAAGGAAGAGGGTGATGTGGTGGCCGTCAAGACGCCGGGTGGCGTGATCGAGTACGAGATTGTTGAAGTTCGTCACGTCTGAAAGGCGGCGCCCGCTCCGTGCGGGCGCCATGCTATGGCAGCTCTCCCAGATGCTTTGGGTGGGTGGCCTGTGGTTGTTGCACATTGGTGTTTTACCGGCGCTGGGCCTGATAGGCCTGGCACCGTTGCTGATCGATGAGATCGACGGATTACTGAGTGCGCTGCTGGTGGGTTTTGCGGCGGCGTGCGTGACACTCCAGGCGTTGGTGCTGGTCAAGGCCGAAGGCTGGGGGAGTTTGTGGCGGGATATTCGCGGCCAACTGCTGTTGATGGCGCTGTATGCGTGTGCAATGTTTTGCATCGTGCATGTCTGGCTGCCGGAAGCGTTGCGCTGGCAGTTGTTCAGCTATCTTGTGCTAGGGTTCTCTGGCTTGGTCCTGGTTGTGCAACCTGCACCGGGATGGAGCGGCAGGGCGCGCGAAGCACGCCCGTGACCCTTTGAATCATTTGAAGCGATGAACGTTCGACAGCTGCTTGTTGACGCTGAAGTTCTTGCGATACAGCAGCGCCATCTTGCCGATGACCTGAACCAGGTCGGCCTTGCCCACCTTGCACAGTTCTGCAATGGCGGCCAGGCGCGCTTCGCGGTCAAGGATGTTGACCTTGATCTTGATCAGTTCGTGATCGCCCAATGCGCGTTCAAGTTCGGCTAACACACCTTCAGTCAAACCGTTGTCTGCCACAATCAGAACTGGTTTCAGATGGTGGCCAATGGATTTGTACTGTTTCTTCTGCTCTTGAGTGAGCGGCATAATCTGACCCCTGCGTCTGATCTTGTAAAAAGCGGCGGCCAGTTTACCCGAGCGAGTCCGGGACCGCCCAGTTAATCACAACCCGTTTTATTTTCGAGGTGGCCCGTGGCCCGTTCCAAAACTAGCCTCAAGTGGCTGCAAGAGCATTTCAACGATCCTTACGTCAAAAAGGCGCAAAAGGACGGCTATCGTTCCCGTGCCAGCTACAAGCTGCTGGAGATCCAGGACAAGGACAAGCTGATTCGTCCAGGCATGAGCGTTATCGATCTTGGTGCAGCCCCTGGTGGCTGGTCCCAGGTGACCAGTCGTCTGATTGGTGGGCAAGGTCGCCTTATCGCTTCCGACATCCTCGAGATGGACAGCATCCCGGACGTGACCTTTGTTCATGGTGACTTTACCCAGGACACGGTGCTCGCCCAAATCCTTGAGGCTGTGGGAAATTCGCAGGTAGACCTTGTGATTTCCGACATGGCCCCCAATATGAGTGGATTACCGGCCGTCGATATGCCGCGTGCAATGTTCCTTTGCGAGCTGGCACTGGATTTGGCGGGTCGGGTATTGCGTCCCGGTGGCGATTTCCTGGTGAAGGTCTTCCAGGGTGAAGGTTTCGACGAGTACCACAAGAACATACGCAAGTTGTTCGATAAGGTGCAGACGCGTAAGCCAGACTCTTCCCGGGACCGGTCCAGAGAGCAATACCTGCTGTGCCGTGGCTTCCGTGGCGTCGAAGGTGCGACGAGTGAAGAGCGTTTTTGAGAAAGTCGAGGAGGGCGATAGGTTTTTTTATGTCGCTTTCGTCACGAAGCTTTACGAATATTGTGTAGTCAAAGTTTCACAAAGGGTTACAGACGGCGCCTGCCAGAGTTGTAGGTAATGTAGTAAGTTAGGCCGGTGAATATCATGCGAAGCGCGCGCCAGTAGCGGAGCTTGCTTCAGAGGGTAGTTAATTGAACGATATGGCAAAGAATCTGATCCTGTGGTTGATCATCGCGGCTGTCCTTGTGACGGTGATGAACAACTTCTCCAGCCCTAACGAGCCGCAGACCCTCAACTACTCCGACTTCATCCAGCAAGTCAAGGATGGCAAGGTCGAGCGTGTAGCGATTGATGGCTTTGTGATCAACGGCAAGCGCAACGACGGCGATAGCTTCAAGACCATTCGTCCGAACATTCCGGACAACGGTCTGATCGGCGATCTGGTGGACAACCACGTCGTGGTCGAAGGCAAGCAGCCTGAGCAGCAGAGCATCTGGACCCAGCTCCTGGTCGCCAGTTTCCCGATCCTGGTGATTATTGCCGTGTTCATGTTCTTCATGCGCCAGATGCAAGGTGGTGCGGGAGGCAAGGGCGGGCCGATGAGCTTTGGCAAGAGCAAGGCGCGCCTGCTCTCCGAAGATCAGGTGAAGACCACCCTGGCTGACGTTGCCGGTTGCGATGAAGCCAAGGAAGAAGTGGGTGAGCTGGTCGAGTTCCTGCGCGATCCGGGCAAGTTCCAGCGCCTGGGTGGTCGCATTCCACGTGGTGTGCTGATGGTAGGCCCCCCAGGTACGGGTAAAACCTTGCTGGCCAAGGCGATTGCCGGCGAAGCGAAAGTGCCGTTCTTCACCATTTCCGGTTCTGACTTCGTCGAGATGTTTGTCGGTGTCGGCGCCAGCCGTGTTCGCGATATGTTCGAGCAGGCCAAGAAGCACGCACCTTGCATTATCTTCATCGATGAAATCGACGCCGTTGGTCGCCATCGTGGCGCCGGCATGGGCGGCGGTCATGATGAGCGTGAGCAGACCCTCAACCAACTGCTGGTTGAGATGGACGGCTTTGAAATGAATGACGGCATCATTGTCATCGCTGCTACCAACCGTCCGGACGTATTGGACCCTGCGTTGCTGCGTCCGGGCCGTTTCGACCGTCAGGTCGTGGTCGGCTTGCCGGACATCCGTGGTCGTGAGCAGATTCTCAAAGTGCATATGCGCAAAGTGCCGATGGGCGACGACGTGGCTCCGGCCGTGATTGCCCGTGGTACTCCTGGCTTCTCCGGTGCTGACCTGGCCAACCTGGTTAACGAGGCTTCGCTGTTTGCGGCCCGTACCGGCAAGCGCATCGTCGAAATGAAAGAGTTCGAACTGGCGAAAGACAAGATCATGATGGGCGCCGAGCGCAAATCCATGGTCATGTCCGAGAAAGAAAAGCAGAACACTGCTTATCACGAAGCCGGTCACGCCATTGTTGGTCGCGTTGTGCCAGAGCATGACCCGGTCTACAAGGTATCGATCATTCCTCGCGGTCGGGCGCTGGGTGTCACCATGTTCCTGCCGGAAGAGGATCGCTACAGCCTTTCCAAGCGTGCGCTGATCAGCCAGATCTGCTCACTGTACGGCGGCCGTATCGCGGAAGAAATGACCCTGGGCTTTGACGGTGTGACCACCGGCGCGTCCAACGACATCATGCGTGCCAGCCAGATTGCGCGAAACATGGTGACCAAGTGGGGCTTGTCGGAAAAACTCGGTCCTTTGATGTATGCCGAGGAAGAAGGTGAGGTGTTCCTGGGTCGTGGCGGCGGCGGTCAAAGCGCCAGCTTCTCCGGTGAGACAGCCAAGCTGATCGACTCCGAAGTGCGCAGCATCATTGACCAGTGCTACGGCACGGCCAAGCAGATCCTGACCGATAACCGCGACAAGCTCGACGCGATGGCTGACGCGCTGATGAAGTACGAAACCATTGATGCCGACCAGATCGACGACATCATGGCTGGCCGCGCCCCGCGTGAGCCTCGCGATTGGGAAGGTGGTTCGGGTACTTCGGGTACTCCGCCAGTGGTCCAGAATGAACGCCCTGAAACCCCGATCGGCGGCCCTGCGGCTGACCATTAAGGTTTGAAATGACTTCTGTGTTGTCCTCCACCCGGTTGCCTTGCGGCAATCGGGTTCTTGATTTGGCCCATACGCACGTCATGGGCATTCTTAATGTCACTCCTGATTCCTTCTCTGATGGTGGTCGCTTCAGCCAGCTTGATGCTGCGTTGCGCCACGCCGAGGCGATGGTGTTGGCCGGTGCGACCTTGATCGATGTGGGAGGGGAGTCCACCCGTCCCGGTGCTCGCGTGGTTTCTCCCTTGGAGGAGTTGGAGCGGGTTGCACCGATTGTCGAGCGCATCGCCCAGGAGCTGGATGTCATTATCTCGGTTGATACCTCGACCCCGGCGGTGATGCGCGAAACCGCGCGGCTGGGGGCTGGACTTATCAACGACGTGCGTTCCTTGCGGCGTGACGGTGCCCTGGATGCGGCAGCAGCCACCGGTCTGCCGGTGTGCCTGATGCACATGCTGGGGGAGCCTGAAAATATGCAGGACAATCCGCACTACGACGATCTCGTTGGTGAGGTGAGCAGTTTCCTGGCTGAGCGGATCGCTCAGTGCGCCGGAGTAGGCATCGCTCCCGAGAAGATCATCCTTGATCCTGGGTTTGGCTTCGCCAAGACCCTGCAACATAATTTGAGTCTGTTTAAACACATGGAGTCTCTCCATGCGCTTGGTCGTCCCTTGTTGGTTGGGGTTTCGCGCAAGAGCATGATAGGGCTGGCATTGAATCGTCCAGTGGGTGAGCGGTTATATGGTGGCCTGGCGCTTGCGGCGCTTGCCGTGACCAAGGGCGCACGCATCTTGCGTGTACATGATGTCGCCGAGACGGTCGATGTGGTGCGCATGATTGCCGCTGTAGAATCCGCCGAATAAGAATGATGGAGCACTTATGACTAAAAAATACTTTGGCACCGACGGTATCCGTGGTCGGGTCGGCGAGTTTCCGATTACTCCTGATTTCATGCTCAAGCTGGGTTGGGCGGCAGGCATGGCGTTCCGCAGCATGGGCGCGTGCCGCATCCTGGTGGGCAAGGACACCCGCATTTCGGGCTATATGTTTGAGTCTGCGCTTGAGGCGGGTTTGTCTGCTGCCGGTGCTGATGTGATGTTGCTGGGGCCGATGCCGACGCCGGCGATCGCCTACCTGACGCGTACCTTCCACGCTGAAGCCGGTATTGTGATCAGCGCTTCGCACAATCCCCACGATGACAATGGCATCAAGTTCTTTTCCGGGCAGGGCACCAAGTTGCCTGACGAAATCGAGCTGATGATCGAAGAGTTGCTCGACGCACCGATGACTGTGGTCGAGTCCAGTAAGCTGGGCAAGGTGTCGCGCATCAATGATGCCTCTGGGCGTTACATCGAGTTTTGCAAAAGCAGTGTTCCTACCAGCACCAATTTTGCCGGGCTGAAAATTGTTGTCGATTGCGCACACGGTGCGACCTACAAGGTTGCCCCGAGCGTGTTCAAGGAGTTGGGTGCCGAAGTAACGGTGCTGTCGGCGCAGCCTGATGGTTTGAATATCAACGAGAACTGTGGCTCCACGCACATGGAGCAGTTGCAGGCAGCCGTGCTGGCCAAGCATGCTGACTTGGGTATTGCCTTTGATGGCGATGGCGATCGCGTGCTGATGGTGGATCACACGGGCGCGGTGGTCGATGGCGATGACCTGCTGTTCATCATTGCTCGCGACTTGCATGAGCGTAACAAGCTGCAGGGCGGCGTCGTTGGTACGTTGATGAGTAATCTGGGATTGGAGTTGGCCCTGGCTGACCTGGGGATTCCCTTTGTTCGTGCCAATGTCGGTGACCGTTACGTAATCGCCGAGCTGCTGGAGCGTAACTGGCAAGTGGGTGGCGAGAACTCCGGGCATGTTGTCTGCTTCCAGCACACCACTACTGGCGACGCAATTATCGCGGCGCTTCAGGTATTGCTGTCTTTGCGTCGTCGTGAAGAGAGTCTTGCTCAGGCGCGTCAGGCGCTGCGCAAGTGCCCGCAAGTGCTCCTCAATGTGCGCTTTGCAGGGGGTGAAAACCCAATCGAGCACCCGGCTGTCAAAGATGCCTGTGAGCGTGTGACGCTGGCAATGGCGGGGCGTGGGCGGGTGTTGCTGCGCAAGTCCGGCACAGAGCCTTTGGTGCGCGTTATGGTCGAAGGTGACGATGAAACGCAGGTTCGCGAGCATGCAGAAAGCCTGGCAAAACTGGTAAGTGAAGTTTGCGCCTGAATTCGGCTTGCCAGTGGTGATGTGGTTGGGTAACATCTGCGCCCACTTTGACCGACGGGGTACAGCATGCGTCGCACTATGGTAGCTGGTAACTGGAAGATGCACGGTACCCGCGCCAGTGTCGCTGAGCTGATCAACGGCCTTCGTCACCTGGCCTTGCCTAGCGGCGTTGATGTGGCGGTTTTCCCGCCTCTCTTGCATATCACCCAAGTGGTTGATGGCTTGAAAGGCAAGTCGATTCAGGTCGGCGCGCAGAATTCTGCGGTGGAAGCCATGCAAGGTGCGTTGACCGGTGAGATTGCACCGAGTCAGTTGGTTGATGCGGGTTGTTCCTATGTGCTTGTCGGGCACTCCGAGCGTCGCCAGATGATGGGCGAGCGGGATGGGACACTCAATCGCAAGTTCGCAGCGGCACAGGCTTGTGGCTTGATTCCGGTGTTGTGCATAGGGGAAACCCTTGAGCAGCGCGAATCGGGCAAGACTCTTGAAGTTGTCTCGCGTCAGCTGGGCAGCATCATCGAGGAGCTGGGTGTCGGTGCGTTTGCAAAGGCAGTAATCGCTTACGAGCCGGTCTGGGCCATTGGTACCGGGCTGACTGCAACGCCGCAACAGGCGCAGGATGTGCACGCAGCCATCCGCGCGCAGTTGGCGGCAGAGAATTCTGAAGTCGCACAAGGTGTGCGTCTTCTATACGGCGGCAGCGTGAAGGCGGCCAATGCGGTCGAACTGTTCGGCATGCCGGATATCGATGGGGGGCTCATTGGTGGAGCTTCCCTGAATGCAGATGAGTTCGGTGCGATCTGTCGCGCCGCGGGAAACTGAAAAAATGCTGGAAACAGTCGTAGTCGTTTTTCATCTGTTGGCCGCACTGGGCGTAGTTGCCCTGGTTTTGCTGCAACAGGGTAAAGGTGCGGATGCTGGTGCGTCTTTCGGTGCAGGTGCTTCAAATACTGTGTTCGGAAGCCAAGGTTCCTCTACCTTTCTTAGTAAGTTTACTGCTATACTTGCCGCCGGTTTCTTCATAACCAGCTTGGGGTTAGGTTACTTTGCTAAAGAGAAGGCTCATGTGCTGACTCAGGTAGGTCTCCCAAACCCAGCAGTGTTGGAAGTTCCAAAAGCAAAACCGGCTTCTGATGATGTCCCGGTGCTTCAAGAGCAAAAGTCGGCTACTCCAGCGACTGACGTACCTCCAGCTCAAGAGCAAAAGTAAGAAGGGTTGTAAACGCTGTATTGCCGAGGTGGTGGAATTGGTAGACACGCAACCTTGAGGTGGTTGTGCCCATAGGGTGTAGGGGTTCGAGTCCCCTTCTCGGTACCAATTATCAGGAGAGCCCGCTGTTGCGGGCTTTCTTGTAGGTGGAAGGTTACATTGACCCTGCAAGGGATCGGTCGTATACTTCCGCCCCAGCTTTGTCGCGGGGTGGAGCAGTCTGGTAGCTCGTCGGGCTCATAACCCGAAGGTCGTCGGTTCAAATCCGGCCCCCGCAACCAGTTTTAGCGGAGCCCCTTTTAAGGGGCTTTTTGTTAGCTGGACACTTTCAACGCCGCTGTTCGACGGCGTTTCAAGGATGGGCGTTTCGCCCATTTTTTTATTTTGCACAGCATGCACATACATGCACGAGGGGGTTCAGGTGTCGAGCAAGCTAGAAGAGTTGCAGGCCTTGCTGGCCCCGGTGGTCGTGGCCCTAGGCTATGAATGCTGGGGTATTGAGTTTTCGGCTCAAGGTCGCCACTCAATGTTGCGCGTTTATATCGATAAAGAGGGCGGTGTGCTGGTGGACGATTGCGCCATTGTCAGCCGTCAGATCAGCGGTGTCCTGGATGTTGAAGATCCAATCGCCGTTGAATACACCCTCGAAGTTTCCTCGCCAGGCATGGAACGCCCACTGTTCACTATCGAGCAGTTTGCTAAATATGTCGGTGAACAAGTGAAGATCAAGCTGCGATCCCCGTTCGAAGGGCGACGCAATTTTCAGGGCCTTCTGCGCGGTGTAGAAGAACAGGATGTCGTGGTGCAGGTAGAAGACCATGAGTTCCTGTTGCCGATCGATATGATCGACAAGGCCAACATTATTCCCAGTTTTGACTGAGACGCGGATCCCGCGGATCCAATGGCTTGCGAAAGGCGAGGCGTACGATGAGCAAAGAAGTACTGCTGGTTGTTGAGTCGGTATCCAACGAAAAGGGTGTACCGGCAAGCGTGATTTTTGAAGCGTTGGAGCTGGCCCTGGCCACTGCTACCAAAAAACGCTTTGAAGACGAAGTTGATCTGCGTGTGGAAATCAACCGCCACACCGGTGCCTACGAGACTTTCCGTCGCTGGACGGTGGTCGAAGAGGACGATCTTGATGATCCTGCCATCGAAACCTGGCCGAGCAAGGTTGCGCAAACGCATCCTGGCGCCAAGGTCGGTGATGTCGTTGAAGAGAAAATCGAATCCATCGAGTTCGGCCGCATTGCTGCACAGACTGCCAAGCAGGTCATTGTGCAGAAAGTCCGCGAAGCCGAGCGCGCTCAAGTCGTTGACGCTTATCGCGAGCGCCTGGGTGAAATCATCTCCGGCACCGTGAAAAAAGTCACCCGCGACAATGTGATCGTCGACCTGGGCAACAACGCAGAAGCGTTGCTGGCTCGCGAAGACATCATTTCTCGCGAAACCTTCCGTGTTGGCGTGCGTCTGCGTGCGCTGCTCAAGGAAATCCGCACCGAGAACCGCGGTCCTCAGTTGATCCTGTCGCGTACCGCGCCGGAAATGCTGATCGAGCTGTTCCGTATCGAAGTGCCGGAAATTGCCGAAGGCCTGATCGAAGTCATGGCTGCGTCCCGCGACCCGGGTTCGCGTGCCAAGATCGCGGTCCGCTCCAAGGACAAACGCATCGACCCGCAAGGCGCTTGCATTGGTATGCGCGGTTCGCGCGTCCAGGCAGTGTCGGGCGAATTGGGCGGTGAGCGTGTGGACATCGTCCTGTGGGACGATAACCCGGCGCAGTTCGTGATCAACGCCATGTCGCCAGCTGAAGTGGCGGCAATTATCGTTGACGAAGATGCCCATGCAATGGACATCGCCGTTGGCGCAGACAATCTGGCTCAGGCCATTGGTCGTGGTGGTCAGAACGTGCGTCTGGCCAGCCAACTGACCGGCTGGACCCTGAACGTGATGACCGAATCGGACATCCAGGCTAAGCAGCAAGCTGAAACCGGTGACATCCTGCGCAACTTCATCGACGAGCTGGAAGTCGACGAAGACCTGGCGCAGGTGCTGGTAGATGAAGGCTTCACCAGCCTGGAAGAGATTGCCTACGTACCGTTGGAAGAAATGCTCAACATCGACGGCTTTGACGAAGATACCGTCAACGAGCTTCGCGCTCGGGCCAAGGATCGTTTGTTGACTAAAGCCATCGCTACTGAGGAAAAGCTGGCAGACGCCCATCCGGCCGAAGACCTGCTCTCGCTTGAGGGCATGGACAAGGATTTGGCGATGGAACTGGCGGTGCGCGGCGTAATTACCCGCGAAGACCTGGCCGAGCAGTCTATTGACGATCTGCTCGACATCGACGGCATTGACGATGATCGTGCCGGCAAGTTGATCATGGCCGCCCGAGCCCATTGGTTCGAGTAATTAGGCGCGGCCTGAGGAGAGAAGTGCATGACGCAAGTCACGGTGAAACAACTGGCCGATGAGGTCAAAACACCGGTAGAGCGCCTGTTGCAGCAGATGCGTGAGGCAGGTCTGCCGCACACCGCCGCCGATGAAGGTGTGAGCGATAGTGAGAAGCAGTCTTTGCTGACTCACTTGAAGAGCAGCCACAAGGCGAAAGTGGAAGAACCGCGCAAGATTACATTGCAGCGCAAAACCACCAGCACACTGCGTGTTGCTGGTAGCAAGAGCATCAGCGTTGAAGTACGCAAGAAGAAAGTCTTCGTACAGCGCAGCCCGGAAGAAATCGAAGCCGAGCGCAAACGCGAACTGGAAGAGCGTCGCGCAGTAGAAAATGCTGCTCGTCAGAAGGCTGAAGAAGAAGCCAAGCGTCGCGCCGAAGAAGAAGCGCGTCGCCAGCCTGCTGCTGCGCAACCTGCTGCCACTGAAGCGGTCGCTGCGCCTGTTGACGCTGTGCGTGAGGCCGCTCCGGTTGCCGCTGCACCTGCTCCGGCAGCTGACGCCCGCAAGCGTGACGAACCTCGTCGCCCGGACAAGCCACGTGCCGACGATAACAATCGTCGCAGCGGTGGTGGCGATGGCGAGCGCAAAAACGCTCCGCATCGTGCTTCGGTCAAAGAGAAAGCGCCTGCTCCACGCGTTGCCCCACGTACTACCGACGAAGAAAGCGATGGCTTCCGTCGTGGTGGTCGCGGCAAGGCCAAGCTGAAGAAACGCAACGCCCACGGTTTCCAGAGCCCAACCGGCCCTGTCGTGCGTGAAGTGAAGATCGGCGAGACCATCACTGTTGGCGATCTCGCCCAACAGATGTCGGTCAAGGCAGCTGAAATCATCAAGTTCATGTTCAAGCTGGGTACTCCGGCCACTATCAACCAGGTACTGGATCAGGAAACTGCCCAACTGGTTGCTGAAGAGCTGGGCCACAAAGTGACCCTGGTCAGCGATACCGCCCTGGAAGATTCCCTGGCCGAGTCCCTGAAGTTTGAAGGTGAGGCAGTTTCCCGTGCACCGGTCGTGACCGTAATGGGCCACGTTGACCACGGTAAAACTTCCCTGCTCGACTACATCCGTCGTGCCAAGGTTGCTGCTGGCGAAGCCGGCGGTATCACCCAGCACATCGGTGCGTACCACGTTGAAACCGACCGTGGCATGGTGACGTTCCTCGACACCCCTGGTCACGCCGCGTTTACCGCAATGCGTGCCCGTGGTGCCAAGGCGACTGACATCGTGATCCTGGTGGTTGCAGCTGACGACGGCGTGATGCCACAAACCATCGAAGCTGTTCAGCATGCCAAGGCTGCTGGCGTTCCGCTGGTTGTTGCGGTGAACAAAATCGACAAGCCGGGCGCTGATCTTGATCGCATCCGTAGCGAACTGTCGGTTCACGGCGTGACATCCGAAGAGTGGGGTGGCGACACTCCATTCGTACCAGTCTCCGCGAAGATGGGTACTGGCGTTGACGAACTGCTCGAAGCCGTTCTGTTGCAAGCCGAAGTCCTGGAACTGACTGCTACTCCATCGGCTCCTGGCCGTGGCGTTGTGGTTGAGTCCCGTCTCGACAAGGGCCGTGGCCCGGTTGCGACCGTTCTGGTTCAAGACGGTACCCTGCGCCAAGGCGACATGGTCCTGGTCGGTTCGAACTACGGCCGTGTACGTGCCATGCTCGACGAGAACGGCAAGCCAATCAAGGAAGCAGGTCCTGCTATCCCGGTCGAGATCCTCGGCCTGGACGGTACGCCGGACGCTGGCGACGAGATGAGCGTAGTGGCCGACGAGAAGAAAGCCCGTGAAGTGGCTCTGTTCCGTCAAGGCAAGTTCCGCGAAGTCAAACTGGCCCGTGCTCACGCAGGCAAGCTGGAAAACATCTTCGAGAACATGGGCCAGGAAGAGAAGAAGACGCTTAACATCGTCCTCAAATCTGACGTACGTGGTTCCCTCGAAGCGTTGAACGGCGCCTTGAACGGCCTGGGTAACGACGAAGTGCAAGTGCGCGTTGTCGGTGGCGGTGTCGGTGGTATCACCGAATCCGACGCCAACCTGGCACTGGCTTCCAACGCTGTACTGTTCGGCTTCAACGTGCGTGCCGATGCTGGCGCTCGCAAGATCGTCGAGCAGGAAGGCCTGGACATGCGTTACTACAACGTCATCTACGACATCATCGAAGACGTCAAGAAAGCCCTTACCGGCATGCTTGGCAGCGACGTCCGGGAGAACATCCTGGGTATCGCCGAAGTACGTGACGTGTTCCGCTCGCCGAAATTCGGCGCGATCGCCGGCTGCATGGTTGTCGAAGGCACCGTGTACCGTAACCGTCCAATCCGCGTACTGCGTGAAGACATCGTTATCTTCGAAGGCGAGCTGGAATCCCTGCGCCGCTTCAAGGATGACGCTTCCGAAGTACGTGCCGGCATGGAATGCGGTATCGGCGTCAAGAGCTACAACGACGTCAAGGTTGGCGACAAGATCGAAGTCTTCGAGAAGGTTCAGGTTGCTCGCAGCCTCTAACTCGCGCACTTCCGGAGCCACGCAGCGAGTGGGTATGCAAATGCCCCGCGCAGCGTACGGACTCTAAACGCAACGCCCGGTCTGGCTTTTGTCAGGCCGGGCGTTTGCCGCTTTCAGACCCCACGGGTTTCACCGTGTGGCAGTAACAGGTAACAAGACATGGCAAAAGAATACAGCCGTACCCAGCGTATCGGCGATCAGATGCAGCGCGAGCTGGCCCAACTGATCCGTCGCGAAGTCAAAGACCCACGGGTTGGCCTGGTCACCATCACCGCCGTTGAAGTGAGCCGTGACGTTGGTCACGCCAAGATCTTCATCACCGTGATGGGGCAGGACAACAGCGAAGAAATCGCGCAAAGCATCAAGGTGCTCAACGCTGCGGCAGGTTTCCTGCGCATGCAGTTGGCCCGTGAAATGAAGCTGCGCAGCGTTCCCCAGCTGCACTTCCACTACGACGAAAGCGTCGTGCGTGGTGCGCACCTGTCGGCACTGATCGAGCGCGCCGTGGCGGAAGACAGTCAGCACCCGTCCACACCTGAAGACGCCAAGGAGTAAGCGGTGGCTCAGGTCAAACGTATCCGTCGCAACGTCAGCGGCATCATTCTGCTCGACAAGCCCATTGGCTTTACCTCCAATGCCGCTTTGCAGAAGGTCCGCTGGCTGCTCAATGCCGAGAAGGCCGGGCACACCGGCAGCCTTGATCCCCTGGCCACCGGTGTGTTGCCGTTGTGCTTTGGCGAGGCCACCAAGTTCTCGCAATACCTGCTCGATTCCGACAAGGGTTACGAAACCCTCATGCAACTGGGCAAGACCACCACCACGGCCGATGCCGAAGGTGATGTTTTGCAGGTTCGCGATGTGACCGTTGGTCGTGCGGATATTGAAGCGGCTTTACCCGGTTTTCGTGGGCAAATCAGTCAGATACCGCCGATGTACTCGGCGCTCAAGCGTGATGGGCAGCCACTTTACAAGCTGGCACGTGCGGGCGAAGTAGTGGAGCGCGAACCGCGTTCTGTTACTATTGCGCGCTTGGAATTGCTCGCCTGTGAAGGTGACACTGCGCGCCTGGCCGTGGACTGCAGCAAAGGCACCTATATCCGTACCCTGGTGGAAGATATTGGTGAAAAGCTTGGTTGCGGCGCGTACGTTGCAGAACTGCGCCGCACCCAGGCCGGCCCTTTCACCCTGGCCCAGACGGTCACGCTGGAAGAGTTGGAAGCGGTGCACGCCGAAGGCGGCAATGAAGCAGTTGATCGCTTCCTGATGCCATCGGACAGCGGTTTGCTGGACTGGCCATTGCTGCACTTCTCGGAGCACAGCGCGTTCTACTGGCTCAACGGCCAGCCGGTACGTGCCCCGGATGCCCCGAAGTTCGGCATGGTGCGGGTACAGGATCATAACGGTCGCTTTATCGGTATCGGTGAAGTGAGCGAAGACGGGCGCATCGCGCCGCGTCGACTGATTCGGTCAGAATGACCGAACGAGTGTGGCTGTTAACAGGCACGGTCAACACTCATTTTTAGATACAGGGATTTGTCCCTGGCCTGTTGAGACTGCCCTTTGGGTGGTTTCCTGAAAAAAGGATTGCCTCATGGCTCTCGACGTTCAAGAAAAAGCACAAATCGTTGCTGACTATCAGCAAGCTGTTGGTGACACTGGTTCGCCAGAAGTGCAAGTTGCACTGCTGACCCACAACATCAACAAGCTGCAAGGTCACTTCAAGGCCAACGGTAAAGATCACCACTCCCGTCGTGGTCTGATCCGCATGGTAAACCAGCGTCGTAAGCTGCTGGATTACCTGAAAGGCAAGGATCTGGGTCGTTATCAGGCTCTGATCGGTCGCCTGGGTCTGCGTCGCTAATAAGCGATTGCGCTAGAGGTTGGTTGTCTGCCGTGTGTCAGTGGGATTCCCGCTGGCCCATGGCAGGCTCCCAGCCTCAAGTTTTATCTGGATACACGTTTTACCCTGGACTAGCGTCGGGCCGATTCCCGGCATTGCCCAAGAATTTCGCAAGAAGACAAGTTCCCCAAGAGCCACAAAGAAGGTAGGACACCGTGAACCCGGTTATCAAAAAATTCCAGTTCGGTCAGTCGACCGTTACCCTCGAGACAGGCCGTATCGCCCGTCAAGCCTCCGGCGCAGTGCTGGTTACCGTTGACGACGACGTGACCGTATTGGTGACCGTTGTTGGCGCCAAGACCGCTGACCCAAGCAAAGGCTTCTTCCCTCTTTCCGTTCACTACCAGGAAAAGACTTACGCTGCCGGTAAGATCCCTGGCGGTTTCTTCAAGCGTGAAGGCCGTCCTTCCGAGAAAGAAACCCTGACTTCCCGACTGATCGACCGTCCGATCCGTCCGCTGTTCCCAGAAGGCTTCATGAACGAAGTGCAGGTTGTCTGCACCGTCGTTTCCACCAGCAAGAAAACCGATCCGGACATCGCTGCGATGATCGGTACTTCGGCTGCCCTGGCTATCTCGGGCATCCCGTTCGACGGCCCGATCGGCGCCGCTCGCGTTGCTTTCCACGAAAGCACCGGCTACCTGCTGAACCCGACTTACGAGCAACAGAAAGCATCGAGCCTGGACATGGTCGTTGCCGGTACCTCGGAAGCCGTATTGATGGTTGAATCGGAAGCCAAAGAGCTGACCGAAGACCAGATGCTGGGCGCCGTACTGTTCGCCCACGACGAGTTCCAGGCGGTCATCAAGGCCGTTACCGAACTGGCTGCCGAAGCCGCCAAGCCTACCTGGACCTGGACTGCTGCTCCGGAAGCCACCGAGCTGCTGAGCACTATCCGCTCCGAGTTCGGCGCTGCGATCTCCGACGCCTACACCATAACCGTCAAGGCCGACCGCTACGCTCGCCTGGGTGAGTTGAAGGATCAGGTCGTTGCCAAGCTGTCCGGTGAAGAAGGCCAGCCTTCCTCCAGCGACGTCAAAGCGGCTTTCGGCGAAATCGAATACCGCACCGTTCGCGAAAACATCGTCAACGGCAAACCACGTATCGACGGTCGCGACACCAAGACCGTACGTCCGCTGAACATCGAAGTCGGCGTTCTGCCGAAGACTCACGGTTCGGCGCTGTTCACCCGTGGTGAAACCCAGGCCCTGGTTGTCGCGACTCTGGGTACTGCCCGTGACGCACAGCTGCTGGACACCCTGGAAGGCGAGAAAAAAGACCCGTTCATGCTGCACTACAACTTCCCTCCGTTCTCGGTGGGCGAGTGTGGTCGCATGGGTGGCGCTGGTCGTCGTGAAATCGGCCACGGCCGTCTGGCCCGTCGTTCGATTGCAGCCATGCTGCCGGCTGCCGACGTGTTCCCGTACACCATCCGTGTCGTATCGGAAATTACTGAATCCAACGGTTCCAGCTCCATGGCTTCGGTCTGCGGTGCTTCCCTGGCACTGATGGATGCTGGTGTGCCGATGAAGGCGCCGGTTGCCGGTATCGCCATGGGCCTGGTTAAAGAAGGCGAGAAGTTCGCCATCCTGACCGACATCCTGGGCGACGAAGACCACCTGGGCGACATGGACTTCAAGGTAGCCGGTACCGCCAAAGGCGTCACCGCGTTGCAGATGGACATCAAGATCAAGGGCATCACCGAAGAGATCATGGAAATCGCCCTGGGCCAAGCCCTGGAAGCGCGCCTGAACATCCTCGGCCAGATGAACCAGATCATTGGTCAGTCCCGTACCGAACTGTCGGAAAATGCTCCGACAATGATCGCGATGAAAATCGACACCGACAAAATCCGTGATGTTATCGGTAAAGGCGGCGCGACTATCCGTGCGATCTGTGAAGAGACCAAGGCTTCGATCGACATCGAAGACGACGGCTCGATCAAGATCTTCGGCGAAACCAAGGAAGCCGCTGAGGCAGCACGTCAGCGCGTCCTGGGCATTACCGCAGAAGCCGAGATCGGCAAGATCTACGTCGGTAAGGTTGAGCGCATCGTCGACTTCGGCGCATTCGTCAACATCCTGCCGGGCAAGGACGGTCTGGTTCACATCTCCATGCTGAGCGACGCTCGTGTTGAGAAAGTGACCGACATCCTGAAAGAAGGCCAGGAAGTGGAAGTGCTGGTACTGGACGTGGACAACCGCGGCCGTATCAAGCTGTCCATCAAGGACGTAGCAGCAGCCAAGGCTTCGGGCGTTTAATCACCCCCAGGCTTTTCGCTGAAAAAAGGGACTCTTCGGAGTCCTTTTTTTATGCCTGGAGGAAAATGCCTGGAAATCAGGTGCTTACCCAGATCCAAAAGCCGCAACTTGCATGCAGAGGCGAGGGGTTTCATGCAAGTTGCACGATTACAAAAAACAGCTGTTTTCATAACGCGTTGTTTTATAAGGATTTAATTGCATGGTGCGACTTGGCACACTGTCTGCAATATCCCTGTTAACGCTGCAGCATCAAGGTTTACGTACTGCAGACTTTTAATAAAACAGGAGTTACTCGTATGAAGAAGTTCGCTCTCGCTACTGCTACCGCTCTGACCCTGGCCATGGGTGCTAACGTAGCCTTTGCTCAGACTTCCCAAGCCCCTATGACCCTGGCGGCCGGTGAAGTGACCAAGGCTAAAGAGTCCACCTCGGACACCTGGATCACCACCAAAGTGAAAGCTGATCTGCTGACCGAGAAAGGCATTCCTGGTTCGGACATCAAGGTTGAGACCAATAAAGGCGTGGTTTCCCTGTCCTCGACAGTCGCGATCTCCGACGCTCAGAAAGCCACTGCCGTAGCCATCACCAAGAAAATCAAAGGTGTTACCGCCGTTTCGGCTGACGGCCTGATGGCTGGCGGCGCTACCAAGGCTGACAATATCGACAAAACCAAAAGCGCAGCGGCTGACGCCAAAGAGTCCACTTCGGACACTTGGATCACCACCAAAGTAAAAGCTGACCTGGTTACCGAGAAAGGCATTCCTGGCACCGACATCAAAGTCGAAACCAACAAAGGCGTAGTGTCCCTGTCTTCGACCGCCGCGGTCACTGAAGCTCAGAAAACTACCGCTGTGAACATCACCAAGAAAATCAAAGGCGTTAAAGCTGTATCGGCCGACGGCCTGAAAGCAGAGTAACGCACCCCTTTTCGTCTGAACTGGACGGCGGCGGCTTAGGGTGAGTTAGACATCCACCTGATGCACCTCTGGAGTTCATGCGAGCGACCACACGGATGTGGTCATTACAGGCCCCGGCACTTGTGTCGGGGCCTGTTCTATTGTGGGTGGCGTTAACTGGAAGCGCCGGCGATCAGGCCCTCGACCCGTCGTCGATTTCAAGGCTGCATCGCCGGCAAGCCGGCTCTTGCAAGGGGCTTACTCCGCGTCCAGATGCATCGGTGTGACGACACGCCCGTCCTTCTCGGCCTGGCCCAAGTTGGCATCAATGAAGTACACCCGGTCATCTTCCAGCTGTCCCTTATCCACCAGGTAGTCCTTGATGGTGCTGGCACGGTCTTGGCCCAGCTGGCGCAGCAGTACATCACTGCCACTCCAGAACTTGATCACCCCGTCACGAAGCTTCGCGCTACGTTCTTCGTTGCTCAGGTCTTTCCATTCGGCTGGCGGTTGCTGTTTCAGGCGGGTGCGGTAAATGCCTTCAAGCAATGGTGCTTTTTCCTTCTCGGGTACCACCAGCAATGACGCTTGGGCGGGAACCTTTTCTCCACGACGTTGAAGAATCTTGTAGTAGTTGTACTGGTACTCGCGCTCCAGTCGCTGAGCGGCAAGGAAAGGCCCGTCGCTGCTGGCCGCCGCGGTACCTTCGATCTCCAGGCGCAGGCTAGGGCGTTCTTTCAGTGCTTTGGCCAGCGTGTTCAGGGCGCCTTCAGCATCCTTGTCCAATTCGCTGGAACCGGCGGCGAACGATACATTGCCGAGGTCTTCCGAACCGCCGCCCGTTACCAGCCCACCGATAAACTTAAACGGCGCTGTGGCTGCACGCACCACCAGGTTACGCAGGGTCTGCCAGACAATCGGCATAACACTGAACTGCGGGTTATTCAGATCGCCAGTCACCGGCAGTTCGATGGAAATCTTGCCGTCGGAGTCCTTGAGCAGCGCAATTGCCAGACGAATCGGCAAGTCCACGGCATCGGCGCTGTCGACTTTCTCGCCCAGTTGCAATTGCTCGACCACCACTTTGTTCTCGGCCTTCAGCTGGCCCTTGGTGATCACATAGTGCAGGTCGAGGTTCAGTCGCCCCTTGCGGATGCGGAAACCGGCGAACTTGCCAGAGTAGGGCGTGAGGGTGGTCAGTTCTACGCGTTTGAAGCTGGTCGCAATATCCAGCGCCGCCATCGGGTCAAACGGGTTCACGCTGCCCTTGATCGTCACGGGTGCGTAGCGATCCACCTTGCCCTTGATGTCGACGCTGGCCGGTTTGGCCTGGCGGCTGTCGATGGTGCCAATTTGTCCGTTGAGCTGTTGAATCGCGGTCGCGAAGTTGGGGGTCAGGCTGAAGTCGGCAAAGTTGGCGGAACCGTCGTTGATCGCAATCTGCCCGATACGAATGCCCAGGGGCTTTTCTTTGCTGACAGGTTTCGAGCCTTTGTCCGGTGGCTGCGGGATCAACAAGTCGTCGACGTTGGTGGTGCGGTCGTCGTTGATCATGAAGCGCGCATACGGCTGCAGCAGGTTGACCTTATCGATCGACAGGCTATCGCCGTGCTGATAGTTCACGCCTTCGAGCACCAGGCGCTGCCATTTGAGGAAGTCGCGGGTCTTGAGGGTGTCCAGGGTGTGCAACTGGTCCACCTGCGCCCGGCCGGTGACCTGGAACTTCAGAGGATCAGTGCTTTTAAGGTTCACATCAAGATTGCTGCCGAGCATGCCGCTACGCAGTTCCAGGCGGATGAACGGGCTGATATAGGACTGGGCGACTCGCAGGTCGATGTCCTGGGTATTTACTTTCAGTTTGGCGCTGACCGGATTGAGGTTGACCTCGCCAGTCGCCTGGACCTTGCCTTGCTTGCCCAGGCCCGTGTCGACTTTCAGCGTGAACGGGCTCTGGTTGAGGCTATCGAAGTTCTGCACATCGACATTCAGCGGGCCGACTTCCAGTGCGACCGCCGGCTTGGCCTGGCGGTCAGCCAGGTGCACCTGATAGTTACGCAGTTGCACATCCTTGAGCAGCACTTGCCAAGGTTTGCTTGGCGCCGCGGGCTCGGCTTTTGGCGAGTCGGCGGTGGCGGGGGCATTTTTCGGCTCCGGCGCCTTGGTGGGTTTGCTCGGCTGGCTGGCGAACAATTTCTGCCAGTCCAGTTGCCCATCCGCTTCCAGCGCCGCCCAGGTTTCCAGCTTGTTGCTGCGGATCTTGCCGACGACGACCTGCTGTTTGGCCAGGTCCACGCTGGTTTCGCTGACGTCCAGGCGCTCCAGGCGCACCAGGGGGCGGCCATCCGGTGCCTTGATGGCAAACGGTGCGATGCTGGCGGAGGTGTTGGTCAGGTTCAGCTCGGTCTCTTTGGCCAGGCTGAATTTATACTCGGTGCTGAAGTTCAGCACGCCGTCTTCAAGCACCAGCGGCAGGGCATCGCGCACATAGGGCCACCAGGCCTTCATCTTGCCGTCGGTGACTTTCAGTGTGCCCTGGGACGTGATTGGCACCAGGCTGAAGTTGCCTTTCCAATCGATTTGCCCGCCTGCCGGGCCTGCCGCGACGAGCGTCATGTCGGCATTGTCTTCGGGCAGGGTGCTGAGGTTCTTCAGCTCGAAGTCGAGCTTATCGTAGAGGAATTCGATGGGCTCGCTGGGGCGCAAGTCCTCAAAGTGCACATAGCCGCCGGCCAGCTTGATGCCATCGATACGCAAAGGAAACGGCTTGGCATTCGGGTCGGTCGGAGTTGGTTCGCTCGGCGGGATTTTGAACAGTTGCGCCAGGTTCAACTGGCCGGACTTGTCGAACAGCAACTCAGTCTTCGGTTTGTCCAGTTGCACATCGGCCAGGTGCAGCGCGCGGGTCCACAGGCTGTCGACCTGCAGGTTGGCATAGAGGCGCTCGAAACCCACCTGCTCCTTGCCGGGGTCGCCGATCTTGAGGCCCCAGACGGTCAGCTCGAGGCTGAAGGGGTTGAGTTCGATCCGTTCGATTCGCGCCGGCACCGTGGCGTAATTCGCCAGTTGCTGGTTGGCAATCCGCAGGGCAATTCCGGGCAAAATCAAGAAGCCCAACAGGCTGTACAGGGCAAGGGCGGTCAACAAGGCGCCAACGGCGCGAATCAATCCTTTGTGCATGGGGCGGCGCCATCTATGTCAAACAGGAGTGCCTTGGAGTATGGCACGGGTTTTCGGTTCCGAAGAGCGAGGGCTTTGGGAAGCGTCCTACAGCTGGAGTATCAATGTTTTCAGGGGTGGCTGCTGGTCTTGTGAAGGAAAATCCGCTCCCGGCGTCATGATTTGCCAGTCGCGTACCGCACGTCCGGCTTTTTCTGCGCAACGCAGTACCTGTTCGCGCCAGTCATCCATGCTGACCTTCGCCAGGTTGTTGCAGCAAATCAGTACACCGTTGTCGGCCGTGGCGAGCAGTGCGGGCTTGAGCAGGCTTTGGTAGTCGCGCAACAGGTCGACGGTGCCGAATGCGCTCTTGGCCCAGGCCGGAGGGTCGAGCAACACCAAGTCATACTGGCGCTGCTCCAGGCGTGGATAACTCGGCAGTTTCTGGCCACGGCGCTGGGTGATCGGCAGGCCGGCCAGTTGGCGAATCGCCGGGAAGTAGTCGGACTGTACGAACTCCATGGTCGGCAACTGCGGGTTCAGCAGGCCGTTCTCGCGGCCGACTGCCAGGTTGCCCTCGGCGAAGTCCAGGTTGCACACCTCCCGCGCCCCGCCTGCCGCAGCGCTCAGGCCGACGCCACAGGTGTAGGCGAACAGGTTCAGCACGCTTTTGCCGGCGCTATGGTTCTTGACCCAGCCGCGGGTGTTGCGCAGGTCGAGGAACAGCAGCGGGTCCTGCCCGGCATGCCGTCCGCGTACGCGGTAATTGAGCCCCCATTCATGGCCGACCAGATCTTCCAGCGCCGCCGGCTCGGCGCGGTACACCGTGTCTTCACGGTCGACCCGCGAGTTGCCACGGGAACGGTCGTTGTACACCAGCAGCAATTCCAGGCCCATGTACTGGTTGATCAACTGGTGCAGGTCCAGCAACTCCTCGGTATGCAGTGACTGATGGAAGCTCTGCACCAGCAGTTGCGGGCCATAACGGTCGATGGTCAGGCCGCCGGCGCCTTCCTGGCTGCCATGGAACAAGCGATAGCAGTCGGTGCCCTGGGCGTGCAGCTCGTTGATCAGGTCTTGGCGATGATCGAGGGCGGCGCGCAGCGCCTGATTCAAGGGAGACATGGAGCGCGCCTTGCTTAAGTAATGGGGGTAAATGTGGGCGCGGAGTTTAACAGTTATAAAGCCTGGCCTACATCAACCCCATCCGCCGATGCGCCCGTTGTACCGAACCGTTGCGCATCGCCCAGCGCAGCAACGGCGTGCTGCGTTTGACCGCGCCCCGGATCATCTGGCGTTGCAGCGGGCTCTGGTGTTGATCGAGCATGGCGCTGGCCCAGTCTGGCAGCAGGTCGATGCCGGCTTGCATCATCAAGGCGCCAAACGGCTTGGCCATCGTGCTGGGTGCCGGGGCATTGAGTAGCAGGCGCAACACTTCACGACTGCGCGCGTCGCACAGCAGTTGCGGGCGGATACGCGCCAGGTAATCCGAAACTTCCTGCCGCGAACGCGGAACATGCCGCGCGCCCAGTTGTTCGGCGACCAAGGCGATCTCGCTGTAGTAACGGTCCTGGTCCCGACCCGAGAGCAGTGGGTTGCGATAGCGCAGGTGAGCGGCGAGGAAGTTGCTGACCTCGGCCACATGCACCCAGGTGAGCAGTTCCGGATCGCTGGCTGCATAAGGTCGGCCGTCCGGCGCATGGCCAACCACTTGCAGGTGAATGGTGCGCACTTTCTCGATCAGCCACTGCGCGTCCTTGCGCGAGCCAAAGGTCGTGCCGGAGATGAACTGCGAGGTGCGCCGCAAACGCCCGAGCATGTCCTCGCGAAAGTTCGAGTGATCCCACACCCCAGCCAGGGCCAGCGGGTGCAGGGCCTGCAACATCAAGGCGCTGATGCCGCCGATCAACATGCTGCTGAAGTCGCCATGCACTTGCCAACTGACCGAACTCGGTCCGAACAGGCCTGGGTCGCCCTTGGGGTTTTCCAGGTCCAGCTGGCCCAGTGAGAGCCCTGTGAGGCTCATCAATTGGGTTTCGATACGGCTGCGGATAAATTCCATGGCGACGCTGGGTTTCCTATCGGTTCAGGCGTTTGTCGATCAGGCCGTCGACAACGCTGGGATCGGCCAGGGTGGAAGTATCACCAAGGCTGTCCAGTTCGTTGCAGGCGATCTTGCGCAAGATCCTGCGCATGATTTTGCCGGAACGGGTCTTCGGCAACGCGGGTGCCCATTGGATCAGTTCCGGCTTGGCAAAGCTGCCGATTTCCTTACTGACCAAGTCCAGCAGGTGTTTTTTTAGCGCATCGTCGGGCGCTACGCCATTCATCGGCGTGACAAAGGCGTAGATGCCCTGGCCTTTGACATCATGGGGGTAGCCCACCACGGCGGCCTCGGCCACCAGGTCATGCAGGACCAGGGCACTTTCCACCTCGGCGGTGCCGATGCGGTGGCCGGAGACGTTGATCACATCGTCGATGCGCCCGGTGATCCAGTAATCGCCGTCCTCGTCGCGTCGCGCGCCGTCGCCGGTGAAGTAGTAGCCGGGGTAGGGTTTGAAATAGGTGTCGATCATCCGCTGGGGGTCGCCGTAGACGCTGCGGATCTGCCCCGGCCAACTCGCCTTGATCGCCAGCACGCCACTGCCGGCGCCGGTAAACACCTTGCCGTGCTCATCCAGCAACACCGGTTGTACGCCAAACATCGGTTGCGTGGCGCAACCGGGCTTGATCCGCTGCGCGCTCACCAGCGGGCTGAGCATGATGCCGCCGGTCTCGGTCTGCCACCAGGTGTCGACGATCGGGCAGCGCTGCTCGCCGACGGCATTGAAGTACCAGTCCCACGCTTCGGGGTTGATCGGCTCGCCGACGCTGCCGAGCAAGCGCAGGCTGGCGCGCGAGGTGTTTTCCAGCGGGCCGTGGCCCTCGCGCATCAAGGCACGCAGGGCCGTCGGCGCGGTGTAGAAGATATTGACCTTGTGCTTGTCGATCACCTGCCAGAACCGCGAACTGTCCGGGTAGCTCGGCACGCCCTCGAACATCAGCGACGTCGCGCCATTGGCCAGCGGGCCGTACACGATGTAGCTGTGGCCGGTGACCCAGCCCACGTCGGCGGTGCACCAGAACACTTCGCCGTCCCGGTAGTCGAGTACGTACTTGAAGGTCATCGCCGCTTGCAGCAGGTAGCCGCCAGTGGTGTGCAGCACGCCTTTGGGTTTGCCGGTGCTGCCGGAGGTGTAGAGGATGAAGAGCGGGTCTTCGGCATCCATCGGCTCGGGTGGGCAGTCGGCGCTTGCGGCGTCCAGCGCCTGTTGATACTTGAGGTCGCGGCCTTCGCTCCAGTTCACGGTCGCACCGGTACGTTCCACTACCAATACGGTGCTGACGCTCGGGCAGTTGGCCAGGGCTTTGTCGACATTCTGTTTCAGCGCCACCGGCTTGCCGCCGCGTACCCCTTCGTCGGCGGTGATCACCGTGCGGCAGTCGGCATCCAGGATGCGGTCGCGCAGAGCGTCCGGCGAAAAGCCCCCAAATACCACCGAGTGCACCGCGCCAATACGTGTGCAGGCCAGCATGGCGTAGGCCGCTTCCGGGATCATCGGCATGTAGATGCACACCCGATCACCTTTCTTCACGCCACGGCCTTTCAGCACATTGGCCAGGCGACTGACGTTTTGGTGCAGTTGGCGGTAGGTGATTTTCGAGGACTTTGTCGGATCATCACCTTCCCAGATGAAGGCGGTTTGCTCAGCGCGTTGCGCCAGATGACGGTCGATGCAGTTGTAGCTGACGTTCAGTTGCCCGCCCACGAACCATTGGGCAGCGCCCGTGTGGATGTCTGATTGCTGAACGGTATGCCAGGGCGTGATCCAGTCCAGAAAGCCCTTGGCCTGTTCGGCCCAGAAGGTATCCGGTTGCTCGATGGATTGGCGGTAGAGGCGCTGATAGTCCTCTTGACTGAGTTGCGCAGCGCGGCGGACGGCATCGGCGCTGGGGAACGTGCTGATATCGAACATGAGCGGTCCTTATTCTTGTTTTTGGCACAAGTCATAAAGATGCACGCTGTGGGGGGAGGGTTCAAGGCCAACGTCCAAACGGACGTTGGCCCTGGAGTGGCCGGATCAGCCGCGGTGACGACCGCGGAAGTAGTTGATCAAACCCTGGGTCGAGGCGTCATCCGCCACGGCTTCTTCAGTGCCGGTCAGGCGGTTGTAGACGCCCTTGCCCAGCTCTTTACCCAGTTCCACGCCCCATTGGTCAAAGGCGTTGATGCCCCAGATGACGCTCTGCACGAACACCTTGTGTTCATACATCGCCACCAGTGCGCCCAGACGACGCGGGCTGATGCGTTCCACCACCAGGGTGTTGCTCGGACGGTTGCCCGGGATCACCTTGTGCGGTGCCAGCTTTTGCACCTCTTCTTCGGCGATGCCCTTGTCGCGCAGTTCGGCCTCGGCCTCGCTGCGGGTCTTGCCGAGCATCAGCGCCTGGCTCTGGGACAGGCAGTTGGCGTATAGCCACTGATGGTGGTCCGACACGGGGTTGAAGCTGACAATCGGCACGATGAAGTCGGCCGGAATCAGTTGGGTCCCTTGGTGCAGCAACTGGTGGTAAGCGTGCTGGCCGTTGCAGCCTACGCCGCCCCAGATCACCGGACCGGTATCGGTGGACACCGGGGTGCCGTCCTGGCGCACGCTCTTGCCGTTGGATTCCATGTCCAGTTGTTGCAAGTGCTTGGTGATGTTACGCAGGTAGTGGTCGTACGGCAGGATCGCATGGCTCTGCGCGCCCCAGAAGTTGCCGTACCACACGCCCAGCAGGCCCAACAGTACCGGCATGTTGGCTTCGAACGGCGCGTTCTGGAAATGCTGGTCCATGGTGTAGGCACCGGACAGCAGTTCCTTGAAGTTGGACATGCCGATGGCCAGGGCGATTGGCAAGCCGATGGCCGACCACAGCGAGTAGCGGCCACCGACCCAGTCCCACATCGGGAAGATGTTTTCTTCGCGGATACCGAACGCCACGGCCGCAGCGTTGTTGCTCGATACGGCGATGAAGTGGCGGAACAGCTCGGCTTCCGACCCCCCCTGGGCCAAGTACCAGGCGCGGGCGGCCTGGGCGTTTTTCAGGGTTTCAAGGGTGTTGAAGGATTTCGACGAGACGATGAACAGCGTGGTCTCGGCGCGCAGCTTCATGGTCAGCTCGTGGAACTCGCTGCCGTCGATGTTCGCCAGGTAGTGGCAGCGCACGCCTTTGTGGGCGTAGGACAACAGCGCTTCGGAGACCAGCTCCGGGCCGAGGAACGAGCCACCGATACCGATGTTCACCACGTCGGTGATCGGCTTCTCGGTGTAGCCACGCCACAGGCCGTCGTGGATGCGGCCGACCAGGTCAGTCATCTGGTTCAGCACCTTGTGCACGTCCGGCATGATGTTCACGCCGTTGACCGACAGCTTGTCACCCACCGGGCGGCGCAGGGCGGTGTGCAGGGCAGGGCGGCCTTCGGATGAGTTGACCGGTTCGCCGGCGTACAGCGAGTTGATCGCGGCCTTGAGGTCGACTTCCTTCGCCAGAGCCACCAGCAGGTCACGGGTTTCGCTGGTGATCAGGTTTTTCGAGTAATCGAGGAAAAGTCCGCAGCTGCTCAAGGTGAATTGGGAAAAACGCTGGGGATCGGCATTGAACGCGTCGCGCATGCTGAAATCCTGCATGGCTTGGCGGTGTTGATTGAGCGCTTGCCAGGCGGGCAGAGCGGTAACGTCGTGAGGAGTGCGGTAGTACGCCATCGCTGCGGGTTTCCTTTTATTACGGGGACTGCCTTTAGGACACTTCTAAGCCCGGAACGTCCTGCCTCTCATCAAGCGGCGGACTCCGGACAGCGCTAACCAAGAGCGCAGGGCGATTACATTAAACCTAGCGTGTGAATATGTCTTGGCTTTGTCTGCGCTGTGGCCGGTACTTTTTTATACCGGCACAGAGAGGAGGGCAACAGGCGGGGGTCAGTCGAGGTTCAGATGCAGGTTGTCGATGAGGCGGGTGGCGCCCAGATAGGCCGCAACGAGGATGACGACATCACGGTCTTCAGGCGTTGCCGGGCGCAGGTGCACGCCTTGGCGCACTTCGAGGTAATCGATGCGCAGCCCGGCGGCTTCGATCTGCCGGATGTGTTCGGCACGCAGCTTGGCGAAGTCGTGGTCACCGGCCTGGATGGCCGCGGCAATCTGGCTGAGGCTGCGGTACAGCACCGGCGCGATGGCGCGTTGTTCGTCGCTGAGGTAACCGTTGCGCGACGACAGCGCGAGGCCATCCTCGGCGCGCACGGTGGGCTCGCCGATGATCTGGATCGGCATATTCAGGTCATGCACCATGGCGCGGATCACTGCCAACTGCTGGTAGTCCTTTTGGCCAAACACCGCGATGTCCGGCTGGACCATGTTGAACAGCTTGCTCACCACGGTCGCCACGCCTTCGAAGTGCCCGGGGCGACTGGCGCCGCACAGGCCCTCCGACAGCAGCGGGACGCTGACGCGGGTCTGGCCGCTCATGCCGCCGGGGTACATCTCGTCGACGGAGGGTGCGAACAGCAGGTTGCAACCGGCTTGCAGGAGTTTCTCCTGGTCGGCGGCCAGGGTGCGCGGGTATTTGTCCAGGTCTTCACCCGCGCCGAATTGCAGCGGGTTGACGAAGATGCTGGCGACGACAAAGTCCGATTGTTGCGCAGCCTTGGTCACCAGTGTCGCGTGGCCGCTGTGCAGGTTGCCCATGGTCGGCACAAAACCGATGCGTTTGCCGGCGTTGCGCGCGTGGGTCACAGCGGCGCGCAGTTCGCGTAGGGTTTTTACGGTGTTCATGCAGAGAATCCGTGTTCGGCGCCTGGGAAGGTCACGCCTTTGACTTCGGCGACGTAAGCGCTCAATGCCGCGTGGATGCTGTCTTGGCCGGTCATGAAGTTCTTCACGAACTTCGGTACGCGGCCGCTGATCGACAGGCCGAGCATGTCGTGCAGCACCAGCACCTGGCCATCGGTGGCCGAGCCGGCGCCGATACCGATGACTGGCACTTTAACGGCTTGGGTGATTTCCGCCGCCAGCTCGCTCGGCACGCATTCAAGCAGGATCATCGCCACGCCGGCCTGTTCCAGGGCAATGGCATCGGCGCGCATCTGGCGCGCCTGGGCTTCGTTGCGGCCCTGAACCTTGTAGCCGCCGAGGATGTTCACCGACTGTGGCGTCAGGCCCATATGGGCGCACACCGGCACGCCGCGTTCGGCCAGCAGGCGGATCGACTCGGCGAGCCAGACGGCACCTTCGACCTTGACCATATGTGCACCGGCACGCATCAGCTTGCCGGCGTTGTGGAAGGTCTGTTCGACGGTGGCGTAATCCATGAACGGCAGGTCGGCAATGATGAATGCGCCATGGTTGCCGCGTTTGACGCTGGCCGTGTGGTAGGCCAGTTCATCGGTGGTCACAGGCAGGGTGCTGTCATGCCCTTGAAGAACCATGCCCAGGGAGTCGCCCACCAGTAACACTTCGACTCCGGCCTGGCAGCAGGCGTGGGCGAAGGTGGCGTCGTAGCAGGTCAGCATGGTGATTTTTTCACCTTTGAGCTTGAGGCTCTGCAAGGTGGTCAGGGTAATGTCTGGCATGAAAAGGGTCCTCGTTCAGGCGCTTGGAAACAGCGAGTAACGCGCGTGAGTCTTCGTTTATACAGGCGCACTGTCTTGAGAGCAGCGCTTATAAGGCCTGGATTGCGCCCTTCAGTGCCGGGTTGGCGGCAGCGGGACGCCTATAGTCGTGAGGAGGACACGGGAAGTCAATTGGATGTGTTACCGCATTGTTACGATGGCGGTGTTACCGCTGTTACTGATGCGATTCAGCAGGGATCAGCCGTTTTTACAGTGCCGAAGCTCCCACATTGATCGAGTCAGTCTGGAAGGATGCGTTCCAGCCCGACGAATGGGCACGCAGCCAACAGGTCACTGAGTTGCCGGCCGTCGGATAACTGCAGGGTGCTCGGCGCCAGTTCAGCCAGCGGGTACAGCACGAAGGGCCGCAGGTGCATCTGGTAGTGCGGCACCTTGAGGCGCGGTTCGTCGATCAGGCGATCGCCAAACAGCAGGATGTCCAGGTCCAGCGTGCGTGGGCCCCAACGCTCAAGGCGCTCGCGGCCCTGGTCGTTTTCGATGGCTTGCAGCGCATCCAGCAGGGCCAGCGGCGCGAGGTCGCTGTCCAGCGCGGCCACCGCGTTGGTGTAGCGCGGTTGGCCCGGGAGCAGGGAATCGCTTTGATAGAAGGCGGATACGCCGACGAGCGTGGTGCCGGGCAATAACGCCAGCGCCTCGATGGCGCTGCGCAATTGCTGGTCCGGGGCAGCCAGGTTGCTGCCCATCCCGATGTAGATACGTTCCACGGTTTATTCGCCCGAGGCGTCGGCCGCGCTGCGTTTGCGCTTGCTGCCGCTGCGTCGGCGTTTCTTGGGCCCTTCGCTGGCGCCATCGCCTTTGCTGCCGAGGTCGCGGATCATGTCGCGGCGCTCGCTGTCATTGGCGTCCTGATAATCGGTCCACCATTCGCCCAGGCCGTCGGTCTGCTCGCCGGCGCTTTCGCGCAGCAGCAGGAAGTCGTAGCCGGCACGGAAGCGCGGGTTGTCGAGCAGCAGGTCGGCGCGTTTGCCGCTGCGGCGCGGCAGGCGCTCCTGCATGTCCCAGATCTCGCGGATCGGCATGGTGAAACGTTTGGGAATGGCAATGCGCTGGCACTGCTCGGCGATCAGTTCGTGAGCCGCTTCCTGCATGGCCGGAATCGGCGGCATGCCGCGCTCTTGCAGGCGCAGAACGCGTTTCGGCAGGGCAGGCCACAGCAAGGCAGCAAACAGGAAAGCCGGGGTCACCGGTTTGTTCTGCTTGATGCGCAGGTCGGTGTTGATCAATGCCTCGCTGATCAGCGTGTGGGTGTACGTCGGGTTGTACTCCAACGCCTCGGCGCTGGCCGGGAACAGGGGGTCGAACAACTGCAGGTCGACGAGCATTTCGAAGGTATCGGCGGCGTGGCCCGAGAGGAACAGCTTGAGCACTTCTTCGAACAGGCGCGCCGAAGGGATTTCCCGCAGCATCGGTGCCAGCTCGCGAATCGGCGCGGCGGTGTGTTTCTCGATACCGAAGTTCAGCTTGGCGGCAAACCGCACCGCCCGCAGCATGCGCACCGGGTCTTCCTGGTAGCGCTGCGTCGGGTCGCCGATCAGGCGGATCAGGTTGTTGCGAATGTCGTGTACGCCGTTGGCGTAATCGAGGATGCGCTCGCTGACCGGGTCGTAATAGAGGGCGTTGATGGTGAAGTCGCGACGTTGCGCGTCTTCTTCCAGGCTGCCATAGACGTTATCGCGCAGGATGCGTCCGCTTTCGTTGCGGGAAGACTGGTTGGTGTCTTCCTCTTCATCGTTTTGCGGGTGGCCGGCGCGGAAGGTCGCGACCTCGATGATCTCGCGACCAAAGTGGATGTGCACCAGCTTGAAGCGACGGCCGATGATGCGCGCATTGCGGAACTCGGCGCGCACTTGTTCAGGCGTGGCGCTGGTGGCGACGTCGAAATCCTTGGGCGTGATGTTGAGCAACATGTCGCGCACACAGCCGCCGACCAGGTAAGCCTGGTAGCCAGCGTTCTGCAAGCGTTCGACGATATTCACCGCATAACGGCTGAATTGAGCGCGTTGCAGCGAATGTTGGCTGCTATTGAGCACTTCAGGCGTGCTGCGTTTGTGTTGCGTACGACGCAAGGGGGAACGGAATGACTGGAACAACTTCTTCAGCATGGGATGCACTGTTTGAAGGAATGTTCGGCCATAACGAAGAATGACCGCATGATGGGCGGGGATTCTAGCATTTAGTCAGGGGATGGTGTAGGAACAAGCTACAGGCATTGCGCCATAAGCCTTTGGTGGTCAAATTCCGGAAACTACAAGGGGAGCCGAAGCTCCCCCAGAAGTAGTTGCGTGCTCTATTTTTATTATTGATTGCGGGCTTCTTGTTTTTGTTGATCGCCCTCGCCATGAAGCTTCACCTTCATGACACTCCCAATCGGGAGTCAAGAGCAAACGGATTGCTTTGGTCGCTGTGTTGCTGATCTACGATCCAACCAGTTCAGGCTCTGCCTTAGGGCAGTTTTTGTTGTTCTCGGCCTGGTTGCGGGGCAAGCCCCAAATGCAACGCCTCTCCAAAAGAATCAGTTAGCTGCGCCTCCGCCGTGTTGTTTTTGTTATGCGTGAGTCGATTCGTCTTATTTTTATTGTCTTGTACAAAGCTTGTTATTGTTTTTGTACTAAGCATATAGCAGGGTGCGTGCCAACTTTTGCACCGCCCAATAAAAACGGGGGTTTGAGCGGTTTTTGGGCTTTTGGCGGGCAAAAAAAAGCCGGGGCTTCGTTACCGTAAGCCCCGGCTTTTGTTACGTGAAAATCATCGGTAACAGTTTTTTCACATCTGAGGGTGTTACCTGTGGGGTCACACCCTCAGCTTTCGCTGGCCACCCCGGTCTTGCGCCGTGGGATGCCCAGGCGCTGGCGACGTTCCCACAGGCACTTGCGGCTCACGCCCAGCTTGCGTGCCAGTTCGGTCTCGGTCATGTGGTCCTGATGCTCGAGGACGAAGTGCTGGAAGTAGTCCTCCAGTGACAAGTCTTCTGTCGGCTCATGGCTGGTAGCGTTGGCGCCGCCCTGTTGTGGGGCCAGGCCGATGAAGTCGTCGTCTTCCAGGTCGCTGAGCTCTATATCGATACCCAGCAGCTCGGCGGAAATTTCCGGGCTCTCCGACAGAATCACCGCACGCTCCACCGCGTTCTCCAGTTCCCGCACGTTGCCCGGCCACGAGTAATGCCGGATCGCCTGCTCGGCATCCGGGGCGAACTTGAGGTCGGTACGGTTGATGCGTGCACTCTGGCGTTGCAGGAACGCGTTGGCGATCTCGTTGACGTCGGCGCCACGCTCGCGCAGGGCCGGCAGCTTGAGGGCAATCACGTGCAGGCGGTAATACAAGTCTTCACGGAACTGGCCGATCTTGGCCAGGCTCTTGAGATCCCGGTGAGTCGCCGCGATCAGGCGCACGTCGACCTTCTGCGATTGCACCGAACCGACGCGGCGAATCTCGCCTTCCTGCAGTACGCGCAGCAAACGTGCCTGCGCTTCCAATGGCAGTTCGCCGATTTCGTCGAGGAACAAGGTGCCGCCGTCCGCCGCTTCCACCAGGCCCGCACGCCCGGCGCTGGCGCCGGTGAAGGCGCCTTTTTCGTGGCCGAACAGTTCGGACTCGATCAGGGATTCCGGGATTGCCGCGCAGTTCACCGAAATCATCGGGGCCTTGGCGCGCTTGGACAGGTTGTGCAGGGCACGGGCCACCAATTCTTTACCAGTGCCCGACTCGCCCTGGATCAGTACATTGGAATCGGTAGGCGCGACCTTGCGGATCTTGCCATACAGGTCCTGCATCGGCGGGCAGGAACCGATGATGCCGATCTCGCCATTGCTGTTGTCGACACCTGGCTTGTCGGCCGCTTTGCCGGCTGGACGCGGCTCGGCAGGGGTACTGCTGGCCGACTGACGGTCGCGCAGGATACGGGCCACGGCCTGGAGCATTTCGTCATGGTCGAAAGGCTTGGCGATGTAGTCCACCGCGCCCATCTTCATGGAGTCCACCGCCGAGCGCAGGCTGGCGTAGCTGGTCATGATCAGCACCGGGGTGCCTTGGCCAAGCTTGATCAACTCGGTGCCAGGTGCGCCCGGCAAGCGCAGGTCGCTGACAATCAGGTCGAACGTGGGAATGCTGAACCGCTCCTGGGCTTCCTGTACCGAGCCAGCTTCGCTGACCTGGTACTGATTACGTTCAAGCAGGCGACGCAAGGCAGAGCGGATAATGGTTTCGTCTTCGACGATCAAAATGTGCGGCATTGATTCAATTCTCTCGACGGTCTCAGTTCACAGCGGACGTCGCTTCGACATGACGCGGCAAGGTCACCCGAATACGGGTGCCGCGTTGGCTTTCGGTGTCAGCCGGGCTGTCGATGGTGATTTGTCCATAATGCTCTTCAACGATGGAATAGACCAGTGCAAGGCCCAGACCGGTGCCTTCACCCGGGTCCTTGGTGGTGAAGAAGGGTTCGAACAATCGGTCCATGATGTTCTGTGGAATGCCGCTGCCTTCGTCTTCGACGATCAGGTCGACCGTATGCTCGAAAGCCTCGGTCTTGACGCGTACCGCACCACCGGCCGGGGTCGCGTCACGGGCATTGGACAACAGGTTGATCAGCACTTGGGCCAGACGCTGTGAGTCGCCGTCGACCCAATGGTCCGGGTCGCACAAGTTGAAAAACTGTACTTCGAAATTTCGTCGGTTCAAGGCCAGCAGCCCGATGGCGTCCTGCGCCACTTCGGCCAGGCACACCGCTTCGTCCTGGTTTTGATGGGCGCCGGCGTGGGCAAAGCTCATCAGCGACTGCACGATGCGCGATACGCGCTTGGTCTGTTCGAGGATCTGCCCGCTGATCTCGGTGATTTCACCGTCCTCTTCGCGCTCTTCGCGCAGGTTCTGCGCCAGGCACGCGATACCGGTGATCGGATTGCCAATCTCGTGGGCCACACCGGCCGCCAGGCGACCAATACTGGCCAACCGCTCGGAGTGCACCAGCTTGTCTTCGAGCATCTGGGTTTCGGTCAAATCTTCCACCAGCAACACCAGGCCGCTGTTGCCCGGCGCCAGGGGCTCGTCGATGGCGGCTTTGTGCAGGTTCAGCCAGCGGGTCTGGCCGTCGAGGGCCAGGTGCTGTTTGTGCAAGTGTTCGTCGGGCAGGTTGATGAAACCTTGCAGCAACTCTCTCCACGGTTCGCCCAGGGTATTGAGGCGCGAGCCGACGACCCGTTGCGCAGCGATGCCGGTGAGTTCTTCCATGGCCTTGTTCCACATCAGGATCTCTTGATCCTTGGCCAGGGAGCAGACGCCCATCGGCAGTTCCTGCAGCGTCTGGCGGTGGTAGCGGCGCAAGGCGTCGAGTTCGGCGGCAAGGCCCGTGAGGCGCGAGTGGTAGTCCTCCAGCCGGCTTTCGATGAAATGGATGTCTTCGGTGACGTAGTTTTCGCCGCCCGCCTTGTAGGGCAGAAAGGTTTCCACCATGTCCTGGGACACGCTGGGACCCATCAGGCCGGACAGGTTGGCCTCGATGCGATCACGCAGACGGCGCAGCGCGTACGGGCGACGTTCGTCGAACGGCAGGTAGAGATCGCGCAGTGCCTGCTCGACTTCCTTTTGCGCGGCCTTGGCGCCCAATGGCTTCGCCAGTTGCGTGGCGAATTCCTGGGGTGAGGCCGCGTGCAGTTCGCGCCGTTGCGGGCGGCGCACGTTGTCCACCGCGCAGGCTTCGGCGGCGCTGGTTTCCTCCGGGCTGGCATTGGTGAACAGCGAGATCAGGGTGAACATCAGGACGTTGGCGGCCAGGGATGCAATCGCCGCCATGTGCCAACTGGTGTCGTCGAGCACGTAGATCATGTTCAGCAGCGGGATGTAGAAGCCCTGTAAGTTGCCGACCAGCGGCAGCAGCATGGTCACCGTCCAGACCAGGATTCCGGCCAGCAGCCCGGCGATGAAACCGCGGCGATTGGCTGTCGGCCAGTACAGCACCGACAACACCCCCGGCAGGAACTGCAAGGTGGCGACAAACGCGACGATGCCCAGGTTGGCCAGGTCCTGCCCGGCGCCGAGCAGCAGGTAGAAGCCGTAGCCGGCCATGATGATCGCGACGATCAATGCGCGGCGCGTCCACTTCAGCCAGCGGTAGATATTGCCTTCGGCCGGCGGCTGGTACAGCGGCAGCACCAAGTGGTTGAGCGCCATGCCCGAGAGCGCCAGCGTGGTGACGATGATCAGCCCGCTGGCCGCCGATAAACCGCCGACATACGCCAACATCGCCAAGGCCGGACTATTGGCCGCAATGCCGATGCCAAGGGTGAAATATTCAGGGTTGGTGGTCGCGCCCAGCTTGAGGCCGGCCCATAGGATCAGCGGCACCGCCAGGCTCATCAGCAACAGGAACAGCGGCAAGCCCCAACTGGCACTGACCAGCGAGCGGGGGTTGAGGTTTTCAGTGAAGGTCATGTGGTACATGTGCGGCATCACGATCGCCGAGGCAAAGAACACCAGCAATAACGTGCGCCACGGGCCTTCCTGCAAAGGTGTGTGCAGGGCCGCGAGGGCGGTCTGGTTTTGCAGCAGCCACAGTTCCAACTGTTGCGGGCCGTCGAACACGCCGTAGAGCGCATACAGGCCGACGCCGCCGATGGCGATCAGCTTGATCACCGATTCAAAGGCAATCGCAAACACCAGGCCTTCGTGCTTCTCGCGGGTGGCGATATGGCGCGAACCGAAGAAGATCGTGAACAGTGTGATCAGTGCGCAGAACGCCAGGGCGACGCGATGCTGCACGGGCTCGCGGGTGAGAATGCTGATGGAATCAGCCACCGCCTGGATCTGCAGGGCCAGCAGCGGCAGCACGCCGATCAGCATGAAAATCGTAGTCAGCGCGCCAGCCCAGGTGCTGCGAAAGCGGAAGGCGAACAGGTCGGCCAGGGACGACAGCTGGTAGGTGCGGGTAATTTTCAGGATCGGGTACAGCAACACCGGCGCCAGCAGAAACGCGCCGGACACGCCGAGATAGCTGGAAAGAAAACCATAACCGTACTGATAGGCCAGGCCCACCGTACCGTAGAACGCCCAGGCGCTGGCATAGACGCCGAGGGACAAGGTGTAGGTCAACGGATGGCGAATGATCGCCCGCGGAATCATTCCACGCTCACTGATCCAGGCCACCCCGAACAGCGCGGCCAGGTAGGCGGCGCTGACCAGTAGCATCTGGGTGAGACTAAAGCTCATCGGCATCTTTTTGGCTCTGCAGGATGAAAGTCACGACGATCAGGATCAGCCACAGCAGATACGGGCGATACCAGGCGCCCGTGGCGTCGATCCACCAATCCATGATGGCGGGGGAAAACAGGTAGATCCCGACGACCAGCAGCAGGACCAATCGATAGATGTACATGTTGGCCTCTGATTAGAAAACTGCGGCGATGGTAACGGATGGTGGGCAAGCTGCAAGCGCCTTCAGCTCAATTGCGCTTCGGCCAGCGTGAGTGTGCGTGGGATCTGTGCCGCATCCCAGTGCTGGATACCCCAATCAAGCAGTTCCCGTGGGCTGGCGTGCAACAGCTCATCGCCGGGTTGCTGGCCGAGGGCGCGCAGTGCCCGCAGTAGCAAAGGCGTGGCCTGGTCTGGCGTCAGCGGTGGGGAGCGGTAGGACTTGCCCAGTTTGTTACCGTCCGGCTGGACGATCAGCGGTACGTGCAGGTAGCGCGGTTGGCGCAGGCCCAGCAGTTCTTGCAGATACAACTGGCGTGGCGTGGAGTCGAGCAGGTCGGCACCGCGGACAATATCGGTAACACCTTGCCAGGCGTCGTCGAGGACCACGGCCAGTTGATAGGCGTACAGGCCATCGCGGCGACGGATGACGAAATCGCCGACATCGCGGCCCAGGTGCTGTCGGAATTCGCCCTGAACCCGGTCGGTAAAGTGATACTCCAGTTCCGGCACACGCAGACGGATTGCGGCATCTTGCTGATCGTGACCGGCGTTGCGACACAGGCCGGGATAGATCCCGTTGTAGGGCTCCAGCTGTTTGCGCGAACACGTGCAGGCGTAGGCCAGGCCATGGTTGAACATATCGTTCAACACTTTGGCGTAGGCGTCATGCCGCTCGCTTTGTCGGACCAGTTCGCCGTCCCATTCGAAGCCGTAGCTTTCCAGCGCATGCAGGATCGCTGCCTGGGCGCCGGGCTCTTCACGGGGAGGGTCGAGGTCTTCCATACGCATGAGCCAGCGGCCTTGATTGGCGCGGGCGTCGAGGTAGGAGGCGAGGGCGGCGACCAGGGAGCCAAAGTGCAAATGGCCGCTGGGCGTGGGGGCGAAGCGCCCGATATAGGTAGAGGCTGTCATGGGCCGGATACTACTGGAAAAACGGTAAACGCCAGAAACAAAAATGGGGCGTTTGCACGCCCCATTCGTTCAGCTCGGAAGGATTACTTGCCGACCTGCTTTTCCTTGATTTCCGCAAGGTTCTTGCAGTCCACGCACATGTCTGCGGTAGGACGGGCCTCGAGGCGGCGAATACCGATCTCGATGCCGCAGGACTCGCACCAGCCGTATTCTTCGTCTTTGATCATTTGCAGTGTCTTGTCGATCTTCTTGATCAACTTGCGCTCGCGATCACGGGCGCGCAGTTCGAGGGCGAACTCTTCTTCCTGGCTGGCACGGTCTGCCGGGTCGGGGAAGTTGGCTGCTTCGTCCTTCATGTGGTCAACGGTACGGTCGACCTCCTGCATCAAGTCCTGTTTCCACTTGTTCAGGATCTTGGTGAAGTGCTCGCGCATGGGCTCGCCCATGTACTCTTCGCCCTTCTTTTCCACATAGGGTTCGAAGCCGCTGAGGCCTTGAGTCTGCTGTTGCTTTGCTTGGGTGGACATGAATAGACCGCCTCTCACTCTTCTAATCCATTGCGCAGGATTGCAACATCACCGACACCTGCCGGCCCTGCGGCTGCAAGCGGGCGAACTTACCAGATAGATTCGGGGTGCGCCACTCCCGGTTGTCGAGGCCGTGGCGAAGGCGTCGCAAACTGCGGCGGCCCGTCGTAGCTGGGCATGCACTGTCTCGAATCTTGATTTTAGTCGTTTTGCAGACGCTTGCCCGGCCTGCGCGGATAGCCGGGCAGGCAATAGAACATGTTTTACCGCGTGGGTTCGGTAGAATCCGGATTTTGTCCTCACCGTTAAGGAAGGCTAATGGTCCAGCCCTACAGTGCGCGCAGTCGCGCCATCGAACCTTTTCATGTCATGGCGTTACTGGCACGTGCCAATGAGCTGCAGGCCGCCGGGCATGACGTGATCCATCTGGAAATCGGCGAGCCGGACTTCACCACCGCCGAGCCGATTATCCGTGCCGGCCAGGCGGCGCTGGCCAATGGCAAGACCCGTTACACCGCAGCCCGCGGTCTACCTGAGTTGCGCGAAGCGATCAGCGGTTTCTACCAGCAACGTTACGGCTTGAATATCGACCCGGAGCGCATCCTGATCACGCCTGGGGGCTCAGGTGCATTGTTGTTGGCCAGCAGCTTGTTGGTGGATCCGGGCAAGCACTGGTTGCTGGCCGACCCTGGCTACCCGTGCAACCGCCACTTCCTGCGGCTGGTGGAGGGCGCGGCGCAGTTGGTGCCGGTGGGCCCGGACGTGCGCTATCAACTGACCGCCGAGCTGGTGGCCAGGCATTGGGACCAGGACAGTGTGGGCGCGCTTGTCGCTTCCCCTGCCAACCCGACCGGCACCATCCTCACGCGCGACGAACTGGCTGGCTTGTCGACGGCAATCAAGGCGCGTCACGGTCACTTGGTGGTGGACGAGATTTACCACGGCCTCACCTACGGCACCGATGCCGCCAGCGTGCTCGAAGTGGACGATGACGCCTTCGTCCTGAATAGTTTTTCGAAGTATTTCGGCATGACCGGCTGGCGCCTGGGTTGGCTGGTAGCACCACCGGCTGCAGTCGGGGAGTTGGAGAAACTCGCGCAGAACCTCTACATTAGCGCACCCAGCATGGCCCAGCATGCCGCGCTTGCGTGTTTCACCCCGGACACCCTGAGCATCCTCGAGGAGCGCCGCGCCGAATTCGGCCGTCGTCGCGACTTCCTGCTGCCGGCCCTGCGTGAACTGGGTTTTGGCATTGCGGTTGAGCCGCAGGGGGCGTTCTATTTGTATGCCGATATCAGCGCGTTCGGTGGTGATGCCTTCGCGTTTTGTCGACACTTCCTTGAAACCGAACATGTGGCGTTTACGCCGGGGCTGGATTTCGGTCGCCATCAGGCCAGCCATCATGTGCGTTTTGCCTACACGCAAAACCTTGAGCGGCTACAAGAGGCGGTGGATCGGATCGCCCGTGGGCTGCGGAGCTGGCAAGGCTGATGCGTTTTAATCCTCCCCTCGAACAAGCGCGGCTGATCCGTCGTTACAAGCGTTTTCTCACCGATATCGAAACCGTTGGCGGCGAGTTGCTGACTATTCACTGCCCGAACACTGGCTCGATGCTCAACTGCATGGTGGAAGGCGGGCAGGTGTGGTTCAGTCGTTCCAATGACCCCAAGCGCAAGCTGCCCGGCACCTGGGAAATCGCCGAGACACCCCAGGGCCGCCTGGCCTGCGTCAATACGGCACGCGCCAATCAGTTGGTCGAGGAGGCGTTGCACGCCGGGGTGATCGCTGAGCTCAATGGCTTCACCGCACTCAAGCGTGAAGTGCCGTACGGCCAGGAGAAAAGCCGCATCGATTTTCGCCTGGAATACCCCGACGGTGTGGCTTATGTGGAAGTCAAAAGTGTCACCCTGGGCTTCGATGACAGTGCGGTCGCTGCGTTCCCGGACGCGGTAACGCAGCGTGGAGCCAAGCATCTGCGTGAGTTGGCGCACCTGGCCCGCGAAGGGGTACGGGCGGTGCAGTTGTATTGCGTCAACCTCTCGGGGATTGAGGCGGTGCGCCCGGCCGTGGAAATCGATCCCGCTTACGCGGCGGCATTGCGTGAGGCCAAGGCTGCCGGTGTGCAAGTGTTGGCGTATGGCGTGCGGGTCACGCCGCAGGAAGTATGCTTGGAGCGTCGCCTGGACGTACTGCTCGACTAGAGTTCCACCCACAAGCCCTGCGCGTCTTCACGGCCGGGCAGGGCGGTGAGGCTTTGGCCTGCGCACGGGCCGGAGATGCACTCGCCACTTTCGATCAGGAACAAGGCACCGTGGGTGGCGCACTGGATCAGGCTGGCGCTGGTGTCAAGGAACTGGTCCGGCTGCCATTCCAGCGGGATGCCGCGATGAGGGCAGCGGTTGATGTAGAAGTAGGCAACGCCGTCACGGCGCACCGCCAACAGTTTGCAGCCATCGATTTCAAAACCGCGGCTGCTGTCGGGGGCGAGGGTGTCGGAGGGGCAGAGAAACTTCATTTCAATCCTTAAGTGCCTTGACGTTCAAATGCAAACAATTATCAAATGCAGGCTTCGCCCGTCAGCTGACTGGGCGCCCAGTACGATGCCCGGCAGGGATTATCTGTCACATCGATGAGTGCCCGTAAGGCCCGCCTTTGGAAGGAAACCCTGTTATGCGCTTGAGTGCCAGCGCTATTGCGCTTGTTGTCGGACTGCTGTTCAACCTCGGGGCACACGCCTCTGAACGGCCACAACGCTGGGTCAGTGCCGGTGGGGCGCTTTCGGAGTGGGTGACGGCCCTGGGGGGCGAGTCGAATCTGGTGGGGGTGGACACCACAAGCCAGCATCCGGCCTCACTCAAGGCCTTGCCGAGTATTGGTTATCAACGACAACTGTCGGCGGAGGGCATCCTGAGCCTGCGTCCACAGATTCTGGTGGGCACCGAGGAGATGGGGCCGCCGCCGGTGCTGGCGCAGATCCGCAGCGCGGGCGTGCAGGTGGAGATGTTCTCGGCCCAGCCGGATCTGCCGACGCTGAAGGGCACTCTCCAGCACTTGGGCAAGTTGCTGGGTGATGAAGCCAAGGCCAATGAGTTGTTTAGCGGATATGAGCAGGCTCTGGATCAGCAGAAGAACTGGTTGACCAAGGCCCAAGCCACGCAAAAGGCCCCGGGTGTATTGCTGTTGCTCGGCCATTCGGGTGGCAAGCCGCTGATTGCCGGCAAGGATACGGCGGCGGACTGGGTGTTGCAGCAGGCCGGTGGACGCAACCTGGCGACCCACAGTGGTTACAAGCCGTTTTCGGTAGAGTCGCTGGCTGGCTTGAGCCCTGATGTGCTGGTGTTCTCTGATCGCGCCCTGAGCGGTGATGCGGCGCGGGCGGCCCTGTTCAGGGAGAACCCGATCCTGGCTGCAACCCCGGCGGCCAAAGGGGGACGGGTGTTTGAGCTGGACCCCACGCTCTTGGTCGGTGGGCTTGGGCCGCGCTTGCCGCAAAGCCTCAAGCAATTGTCCGCCGGGTTTTATCCGTCCCAGGGCAAGCCTGCCCCATGACTACTCTGGTTAAACCCAAGACGCTGTTTATCGGGCTGGCGCTGTTGTGTGTGTTGGCGATTTGGCTCTCATTGGCCCTGGGGCCGGTCAGCCTGCCGTTGTTGGATACGCTCCGCGCGGCGTTGCGCTTGATGGGCGCCCCTATCGAGGCCCAAGGGCTGGAGCAGGCGGAGCTGATCCTGGGGCAGATCCGTTTGCCGCGTACGTTGCTGGGGCTGGCGGTGGGCGGGGTGCTCGCGTTGTCGGGCGTGGCGATGCAGGGCCTGTTTCGCAATCCGCTGGCGGACCCGGGGCTGGTCGGGGTGTCGAGCGGCGCGGCGTTGGGGGCGGCGATTGCGATTGTCGGCGGCGCTTTTTTTGGCGGTTTGCCGCAAGCGTTCGGCCCTTATTTGTTGTCATTGTGTGCGTTTCTCGGTGGCTTGGGGGTCACCGCACTGGTGTATCGGCTGGGGCGGCACAACGGGCAGACGAACGTCGCGACAATGCTGCTGGCCGGCATCGCTCTTACGGCGCTCGCGGGTTCGGCGGTGGGGCTGTTTACTTATCTGGCGGACGACGCCACCTTGCGCACCCTGACCTTCTGGAACCTGGGCAGCCTCAATGGCGCCAGCTATTCGCGGCTGTGGCCGTTGCTGCTGGTGAGTGCCGCTGTCGCGTTGTGGCTGCCGCGTCGGGCCAAGGCCTTGAATGCGCTGCTGCTGGGCGAGTCCGAGGCCAACCATCTCGGGGTTGATGTTGAGCGGCTCAAGCGCGAGTTGGTGTTCTGTACGGCCCTCGGCGTTGGCGCAGCCGTGGCGGCGGCGGGGATGATCGGGTTTGTCGGCTTGGTGGTGCCGCATCTGGTGCGATTGCTGGCGGGGCCGGATCATCGGGTGTTGCTGCCGGCGTCGGTGCTGGCGGGGGCGAGTTTATTGCTGTTTGCCGACTTGGTGGCCAGGCTGGCTTTGGCGCCGGCGGAGTTGCCCATCGGTATTGTGACTGCGTTTATCGGCGCGCCATTTTTTCTCTACCTGTTGTTGCGGGGGCGTGCCTGATGCTGCGTGTGGAAGACCTGCAGATCCGTCGCGGCCGCAAAACCGTGCTGGCGGATGTCACCCTGGAGCTGCTGCCGGGTGAAGTACTCGGTGTGCTGGGCCCCAATGGCGCGGGCAAAAGCACGTTGCTCGGTGCGTTGTGCGGTGAGTTGCCGCCGGATCAGGGCGGCGTGTGGTTGGATCAGCGCCCGCTGAGCGAGTGGAGTGGTTCGCAGCGCGCGCAACGTTTGGCGGTGTTGCCGCAGTCTTCGTCCCTGGAGTTTGCCTTTCGCGTCGAAGAAGTCGTGGGCATGGGCCGCTTGCCCCATCAGACCGGGCGGATGCGCGATGATGAAATCATCGCGGCGGCCCTGCTGGCGGCGGATGTCGGGCATTTGAGCGGTCGCAGTTATCTCGCCTTGTCCGGTGGCGAGCGTCAACGCGTGCACCTGGCGCGAGTCTTGGCGCAGTTGTGGCCGGGGGAGGCTGGGCAGACATTGTTGCTGGATGAGCCGACATCGATGCTCGACCCCTTGCATCAACATACGACCTTGCAGGCGATCCGCACCTTCGCCGATCGCGGCGCGGCGGTGCTGGTGATTCTCCACGACCTGAATCTGGCGGCGCGTTACTGTGACCGGATCTTGCTGCTGGAGGCGGGGCGTCCCCATGCCCTGGATACGCCAGTACAGGTGATGCAGCCGGAGCCGCTCAAGGCAGTGTTCGGTTTGGATGTGTTGGTACAGCCGCATCCGGAACGGGGGCATCCGCTGATCATTGCGCGCTGAAACGTAGTTTTGCGCAGGCAAAAAAAGACCCGGCAAGAGCCGGGTCAAATAACCGTGATTAGCCTGATGAGGAGATAATCTGAGAGTCCGAACCAAGGGTCTTTCAGTTATCGGCTGATCTCGCGACCAGTTGTGATAATCATAACGATTCTCATTTGAGAGTCAACATTTGTTTTTGCATGCATTCGTGCTTTTCTCAAACGCTCGTTCGTAACCCCCGTCAACCCTGGCTCTGACCGTCGCGCTAATTCTTCTGGCGCGCCGAGATAGCATCCAATTGACGGTTCAACGCTTCCTTGCGCTCGGCTGGAATGTCGTTCCAGTGAACATCCATCAACGCCCCTTCAATTGCATACAGCAAGACTTTCGATGCGCGGAACCCGCGAGTCCGTACAGCTCGGTAGGCGTCGACCGCGCCCAGGCGACGCAGGTCGGACGCACTGTGGATGCCCACCGCATGCAGCCATTGTGCTGACGTCTTGCCGAGGTTTTTCAGGTGTTGCAGCTCATCGTTCATCAAGCCTCCTTGCGACGGCCGAATGGTGCGGTGGGTATCGTGACCAGGCAAGCCTGAAAAGGAGTGTAGCGCTCAGTAGGAAAAGCGTAGTTCTTTGGCCTGAAACGGCCTAAAAGCTTATAAGAATGGTGCGGGGATTTTTTCCAGGGCAGGGATGGAGCACCCCGGAGCACTGAATGTGTCCGGGGCTTTGCGGCAGGGAATTACTTGGTGCGATAACGCAGGCGTGTACCGAAATTGACCGACATGAGGATCTCGTCGGCGGTCAGTTCGGGCGGGAAGTAAGTACCGGAGATCTGTGCATGGGCCAGGCTGGCGCCTTCGAGCGAGCACTCGCGCAGATCCAGGCCGCGCAAATCGGCCGAGCGGAAATAGGCGTCGGTGAAGTCCACGCCCGCGGCTTCCAGTTCGCGTAAATCCAGCCCTCGGAAGTCGCCACCGCGCATGTCGATCGTGCCGCCTTTTGGGCGCTCCAGGTTGAAGCCGCGAATATCGTCTTTATGCAGGAGCGAGTAGAGCGGTGTATCAAGAAGCTTCGGCTGACTCATGATGGCAACTCCTGTTAGTTTTATGACGCCATTATAGTGCCACTATTGCTTGGCCGTGCGCCGAAAGTCGGTGACACGGCCAAGAAATTTTTCTTACAGCCCAGGCAGGCGCTGACGGATGTGCGCGACCAAAGCGTCCAGTGTCCCGCTTTCATTGGTTTCGACGCGTTTGCTCAGGAGCAGTTCCTCGGCGCTCAGTGGTTCGCGGTTGGCCTGTTGCTCTTCGATAACGGCCAGTGTTGCGTCGGATGGATCGTTTTTGTCGGCCTGACGTTGTGCCAACCAGCTCTCGATAACGGCTTGTGGTGCGTTGCAGTCCAGGATCAGGAACGGTGCGCCAGTGGCTTCGGCAACCTTGGCGGCGGCGTCGCGTTGTGCGCGCTTGAGGAACGTGGCATCCAGCACTACCGGGAAACCGGCGCGCAGCACGATATCGGCGATTTCATTCAAGCGCGCGTAGGTGGCAGCGCTTGCGTCGGCTGCATAGATACCGGCCTTGGGCGTGTTCTCGACCTGCTGTTCGCCGAACAGGCGTTTGCGTTCCACATCCGAGCGCAGGCGCACGGCACCCAGTGCCTCGACCAGGCGCATGGACACCTGGCTTTTGCCCACCGCGGAAACGCCGTGGGTAATTGCCAGGAACCGCGAAGGAATGGTGCTGTAGCTTTCCGCCAGGTTGGCGTAGTTGCGGTACTGGCGCAGGCTGCTGGCGCGTTGCACCGGGCTGGCGTCGCCCGGCATGCTGAACAGCGCGATCTTGGCGCGTACCAGGGCACGGTAGGCTTTATAGAAGTTCAGCACTTCGAGGCCCTGGTAGTCGCCGGTCAGTTCCAGGTATTGGCTGATAAAACGCCGTGCCAGGGATTTGAGGCCACGGTCTTCCAGGTCCATCGCGAGGAAACCGGTATCCGCGTACACGTCGGTGAAACGGAACGGCTCGTTGAACTCGATGCAGTCGAAGATCACCACCTGGCCGTCGATCAAGGTGGCGTTGCCCAGGTGGATGTCGCCGTGGCATTCACGGGTGAAGCCGTCCTGCTTGCGCTGGATGAACAGTGGCTTGAGGCGTTCGAAGCTGCTTTCGGCCCAGGCTTGCAGCGCGTCGAGTTGAATCAGGTCGGCCTTGTCGCTGAGGAAGGGACGGATCTGGTCGAAGTTCTGGCGCACCGGTGCCATCACCTCGTCCGGAGTGCCGGCTGGGTGGTCTTGCGCAACTTTCGGTGCCGTCAGGTGGAACTGTGCGATCTGTTTGGCCATCTCATCGATGTGCGCGCTGGTCAGTTCGCCGTTGGCTTGCAAGGTGCTGAGCAGTTGGCTTTGCGGGAACTGGCGCATTTTCAGCGCGTACTCGATGACCGGGCCTTCACCGCCCAGTTGTGGGGCTTCGGCGGTGCCAGTGATCGGCAGCACCTCAAGATACAAATCCTTGGTCAGGCGCCCGTTGAGGCGCAGCTCTTCCCGGCAGAAATGGCCGCGATCATCCAGGGCCGTGAAGTCCAGAAAGCCGAAGTTCATCGGTTTCTTCAGTTTATAAGCGTAGGGCCCAGTGAGTATGACCCAGGAAATGTGGGTCTCGATCACTTGGAATTCTTCAACCGGATGAGGGTACAAAGCCGGGTTTTGCAGGGCTGCGATCAGGGACTGGCTCACGGGCGATCCTTCAAAGACTGGGGGAAATCATGGCGGGCATTATGGCTGCTGATGTCTGCCGTGCAAACCGCTGTCCGGCTCATGTTGATCATCAATAAAGTGCGTATAATCCGCCGCCATGACTCGAACCCGATCTCCCCGTTCCCGTAAAAAACCTCCTTCCCGTGGCCTGCGCCCTTGGCTGGGCTGGGCGCTCAAGCTCAGCCTGGTGGGCCTTGTGGTCCTCGCCGGCTTCGCGGTGTATCTCGATGCCGTGGTGCAGGAGAAGTTCTCCGGCAAGCGCTGGACCATCCCGGCCAAGGTGTATGCGCGGCCATTGGAATTGTTCAATGGCCAGAAGCTGAGCAAGGATGACTTCCTCACCGAGCTTGATGCCTTGGGCTATCGCCGTGAGCCCGTGAGCAACGGCCCGGGCGCCGCTGCCGTCAGCGGCAATACCGTCGACCTGAACACCCGCGGCTTCCAGTTCTATGAAGGCCTGGAAAAAGCCCAGCCGGTGCGCGTGCGTTTCTCCGGCGACTATGTGGCCGAGCTGTCGTCCCTCAACGGTTCGAAGCTGCCGGTAGTGCGTCTGGAACCGCTGATGATCGGCGGGATTTATCCGAAGAACCTTGAAGATCGCATCCTGATCAAGCTCGATCAGGTGCCGCCGTACCTGCTCGAAACCCTGGTCGCCGTAGAAGACCGCGATTTCTACAGCCACTGGGGCGTCTCGCCGAAGTCGATTGCCCGTGCCATCTGGGTGAACACCTCCGGCGGCAAGATGACCCAGGGCGGCAGTACGCTGACGCAACAGTTGGTGAAGAACTTCTACCTGACCAACGAGCGCAGCCTGACCCGTAAGCTCACCGAAGCCATGATGGCGATGCTGCTGGAGGTGCATTACAGCAAGCAGGAAATCCTCGAGGCGTACCTCAATGAGGTGTTCGTCGGCCAGGATGGTCAGCGCGCGGTGCATGGTTTCGGTCTGGCCAGCCAGTTCTTCTTTGGCCAGCCGCTGTCCGAGCTGAAGCTGCATCAGGTCGCTTTGCTGGTGGGGATGGTCAAGGGCCCGTCCTACTACAACCCGCGTCGCAACCCGGAGCGTGCGCTGGAGCGTCGTAACCTGGTGCTTGATGTGCTTGAGCAGCAGGGCGTTGCCACTGCAGAACAAGTGGCTGCGGCGAAGAAGATGCCGCTGGGCGTGACCACGCGCGGCAAGTTGGCTGACAGTTCGTTCCCGGGCTTTATCGACCTGGTCAAGCGCCAGTTGCGTGAAGACTATCGCGACGAAGACTTGACCGAAGAGGGCCTGCGTATCTTCACCAGTTTCGACCCGATCCTGCAGATGAAGGCCGAGGCGTCGGTAAATGACACCTTCAAGCGCATGACCGGCCGCAAAGGCGCCGACGAAGTCGAAGCGGCCATGGTCGTGACCAACCCGGAGACCGGCGAGGTCCAGGCCCTGGTTGGCAGTCGCCTGGCTAGCTTTGCCGGGTTCAACCGCGCGCTGGATGCGGTGCGACCGATCGGCTCGCTGGTCAAGCCGGCGGTTTACCTGACCGCGCTGGAGAAACCGAGCAAATACACACTGACCAGTTGGTTGTCGGATGATCCGCTGTCGGTCAAAGGCGGGGATGGCCAGGTGTGGACGCCGCAGAACTTCGACCGCCGTTCCCACGGCACGGTTTTCCTGTACCAGGGCCTGGCGCACTCCTACAACATCTCCACTTCACGCCTTGGGCTTGAAGTGGGCGTGCCGAACGTGTTGAAAACCCTCGCACGCCTGGGCATTACCCGTGAGTTCCCGGCCTTCCCGTCGATCCTGTTGGGTGCCGGTGCGATGACGCCGATGGAAGTCGCGACGATGTACCAGACCCTGGCCAACGGCGGTTTCAATACGCCGATGCGTGGGATTCGAAGCGTGCTGACTGCCGAAGGCGAGCCGCTCAAGCGTTATCCGTTCCAGATACAGCAGCGTTTCGATGCAGGCTCCATCTACCTGATCCAGAACGCCATGCAGCGCGTGATGCGTGAAGGTACGGGCGCCTCGGTCTATAAGGTGCTGCCGTCGAACCTGACGCTGGCGGGCAAGACCGGCACCAGTAACGACTCGCGTGACAGCTGGTTCGCCGGTTTCGGCCAGGATGTGCTGGCGGTGGTGTGGATGGGCCGTGATGACAACGGCAAGACTCCGTTCACCGGCGCGACAGGTGCGTTGCAGGTCTGGACCAGTTTCATGCGCAAGGCCGACCCGCTGCCGTTGAACATGCCGCAGCCGGACAACATCGTGCAGGCCTGGATTGATCCGCACACGGGGCAGGGCTCTGACGCCAACTGTCCGGGTGCGGTACAGATGCCGTATATTCGCGGCAGCGAGCCACCACCCGGCGCCGCGTGCGGTGGCAGTTTGCCTGCTGACGCGGAGTCGGTGATGGATTGGGTCAAGGGCTGGATGAATTAAGCGAAGAGGGTTTCACGTGAACAAGTGGTTGTTTCCAGCTATTACAACTCTGGCTTTGCTCGGTGGTTGCTCCAGCGTGCAGCGCGGCTCCATCCCCGTGGTGGATTCGAGCACCGCTGTCTCCAACAGCGACCGTATCTCGGCCAATGGCGGTTTCCGCCAGACCGTGACCAACCGTCCCGCCCAGGCCCGGCCGCAGGCTGTGCCGCAGGATTCGGGCGTGGTGGTGATGGTGCCGGGTGCTGGCGCCGCGACATCGGCGCCCATCAGTGCCGAGCCGTGGACGCCGGGGCCAAGCACTTCCGGCCCGATCGATTCCACGCCGATCCAGTCGGCGCCGATCAACCAGGGCACCTACAATATGCCGTCGACGCCGAGCGGCATTCCGTCGTCGTCCAATTCCGGCGGCCTGTCGGCTGACGAGCAACTGGACGGCCCGGTGCTGGCGTTGTTGACCACTGCCCAGCAACAGCAGGCCGGTGGCGATTTGAACGGCGCATCGTCGAGTCTTGAGCGCGCCCAGCGTGTGGCACCTCGTGAGCCGCAAGTGTTGTATCGCCTGGCCCAGGTGCGCATGGCCCAGGGTGATGCGCCACAAGCCGAGCAGTTCGCCCGTCGTGGCCTGACGCTGGCCAATGGTCGCCCCGACCTGCAAGCCAACCTGTGGGCCCTGATCGGCGACGCGCGCGCCGCCCAGGGTGATGCCGCCGGTGCTGCTCAGGCGCGGCAGAAAGGCAAGGTCACGTACTGATGGATGCACGGTTTCCCGCAATTGCCGAGCAATTATTGCTGATCGAGCGCGAATTGCGCGTGCAGGGCTGGTGGGACGAGGTGTCCCCCGGCATTGAAGCGCTCAGCAGTGTCGAGCCGTTTTCGGTGGATACCCTGGACTTCCACCAGTGGCTGCAATGGATCTTCCTGGTGCGCATGAAGCAGATCCTCGAACAGGACCTGCCGCTGCCCAACGCCTCGGGGATCCTGGAGATGGCGGAAATGGTCTACGCCGACCGTCCGCGTGAGAGCCTCGGATTGCGTAACGCGCTGAAAAAGTTCGACCAATTGATCGTCGACGCTCGTTAATTGCCTGACTGCCGGGTTTTCCGGCAGTCTTGCGCACATTTCTACCGCTTGACGACATTCAGGCGAGTTTTATCCCTCCTCAAAGCCCTTTCTTCTACGTTCTCATGCGCTTAGTTGGAAAAAAGCGCAATTATTGCTTGACTTGAACGGCCTGAAACAGAAGAATCCAAAGTCCGCTGTATCGGGACTGCCAGAAGCAGGCCCGCTCAGCAGATCATGAGGCGCACACCCGCGCCGACCTGTTACACCCGCAACGCGTTACCTCGCGCTGGGTGGGAAAAGCCCGCAACACTTGGGACGATCCCAATACTTGCTCAGTCAGTGCTGACGTAGTCGGCGACCACCGTCGCTCATGCTCTGTTGAGAAGTAAACCTATTAAGACCCGTCGGTTTTCAACGGACGGTATTCTGGCGTTTTAGAGGTGAACAACGTGGAGCTTTTATCTGGCGGTGAGATGCTCGTCCGCTTTTTGCGTGACGAAGGCGTCGACTATATCTACGGGTACCCAGGTGGTGCTCTGCTGCATGTCTACGACGCACTGTTCAAGGAACCGGCTGTCAACCACATCCTGGTTCGCCACGAACAGGCCGCGACCCATATGGCGGACGGTTACGCCCGTGCCACCGGCAAGGCCGGCGTGGTACTGGTAACGTCCGGCCCAGGCGCAACCAATGCCATTACCGGCATCGCGACTGCTTATATGGATTCCATTCCGATGGTGATCATTTCCGGTCAGGTGCCAAGCACCATGGTCGGCACTGACGCATTCCAGGAAACCGACATGATCGGTATTTCCCGGCCGATCGTGAAACACAGCTTCATGATCAAGCACGCCTCGGAAATCCCGGAAGTCATGAAAAAGGCGTTCTACCTCGCACAGTCCGGTCGCCCGGGCCCTGTGGTGGTCGACATTCCAAAAGACATGACCAACCCGGCGGAAAAATTCGAATACGTCTTCCCGAAAAAAGCCAAGCTGCGCTCCTACAGCCCGGCCGTCCGTGGGCACTCGGGGCAAATCCGCAAGGCGGCAGAAATGCTCCTGGCGGCCAAGCGTCCCGTGCTGTACTCGGGTGGTGGCGTGATTCTCGGTGGTGGTTCTGCACCGCTGACCGAACTGGCCAAGCTGCTCAACCTGCCGGTAACCAATACCCTGATGGGTCTCGGCGCATTTCCGGGTACTGACCGTCAGTTCGTCGGCATGCTCGGCATGCACGGCAGCTACACCGCCAACCTGACCATGCACCACGCCGACGTGATCCTGGCCGTGGGCGCTCGTTTCGATGACCGTGTGATCAACGGCGCGAGCAAATTCTGCCCGAATGCCAAGATCATCCACATCGACATCGACCCGGCGTCCATCTCCAAGACCATCAAGGCCGACGTGCCGATCGTGGGTCCTGTAGAAAGCGTATTGACCGAAATGGTCGCTGCGCTCAAGGACATCGGCGAAACGCCGAACAAGGAATCCGTTGCCAGCTGGTGGAAACAGATCGACGAATGGCGCGGTGATCGCGGCCTGTTCCCTTACGACAAGGGTGACGGCAGCATCATCAAGCCACAGACCGTGATCGAGACCCTGTGCGAAGTGACCAAGGGCGACGCCTTTGTGACCTCCGACGTGGGCCAGCACCAGATGTTCGCCGCGCAGTACTACAAGTTCGACAAGCCAAACCGCTGGATCAACTCCGGTGGCCTGGGCACGATGGGCTTTGGTTTCCCTGCGGCCATGGGTGTGAAACTGAGCTTCCCGGACAGCGACGTCGCGTGCGTAACCGGCGAGGGCAGTATCCAGATGAACATCCAGGAACTGTCGACGTGCCTGCAATACGGTCTTCCAGTGAAGATCGTGTGCTTGAACAACGGCGTACTGGGCATGGTTCGCCAGTGGCAGGACATGAGCTACAACAGCCGTCACTCCCATTCCTACATGGAATCGCTGCCGGACTTCGTCAAGCTGGTTGAAGCCTATGGCCATGTCGGCATTCGCATCACCGATCTGAAAGATCTGAAGCCGAAGATGGAAGAAGCGTTCGCCATGAAGGATCGCCTGGTGTTCATCGATATCAAGGTGGATACCAGCGAGCACGTCTACCCGATGCAGATCAAAGACGGCTCTATGCGCGACATGTGGCTGAACAAGACGGAGCGTACTTAATCATGCGGCACATTATCTCCCTGCTTCTGGAGAACGAACCCGGCGCTCTGTCTCGTGTTGTCGGCCTGTTTTCGCAGCGTAACTACAACATCGAAAGCCTGACCGTGGCCCCGACCGAAGACCCGACCCTGTCGCGTCTGACGTTGACCACCGTGGGCCACGATGAGGTGATCGAGCAGATCACCAAGAACCTCAACAAGCTGATCGAAGTGGTCAAGCTGGTCGACCTGTCGGAAAGTGCCCACATCGAGCGCGAGCTGATGCTGGTTAAAGTCAAGGCCACGGGCGCCCAACGTGCCGAGATCAAGCGCACTACCGATATTTATCGCGGGCAGATCGTCGATGTGAGCGCCAGCGTTTATACCGTTCAACTGACCGGTACAAGCGACAAGCTGGACAGCTTCATCCAGTCGATCGGGACGGCCTCGATTCTGGAAACGGTACGCAGTGGTGTCACCGGCATTGCCCGTGGCGACAAAGTACTCAGCATCTAAACCAAATTAGCGAATGGCCTTACGGCCTGGATATATAGAGGAACCTCATGAAAGTTTATTACGATAAAGATTGTGACCTGTCGATCATCCAGGGCAAGAAAGTCGCCATCATCGGCTACGGCTCCCAGGGTCACGCGCAAGCTTGCAACCTGAAAGATTCCGGCGTTGACGTGACTGTTGGCCTGCGCAAAGGCTCGGCCACTGTTGCCAAGGCAGAAGCCCATGGCCTGAAAGTGACTGACGTTGCTTCCGCTGTTGCTGCTGCCGACCTGGTCATGATCCTGACCCCGGACGAGTTCCAGTCCTCGCTGTACAAGAACGAAATCGAGCCGAACATCAAGAAGGGCGCCACCCTGGCCTTCTCCCACGGCTTCGCGATTCACTACAACCAGGTTGTGCCGCGTGCTGACCTCGACGTGATCATGATCGCGCCGAAAGCACCGGGTCACACCGTGCGTTCCGAGTTCGTCAAAGGCGGCGGTATCCCTGACCTGATCGCGATCTACCAAGACGCATCGGGCAACGCCAAAAACGTTGCGCTGTCCTACGCAGCAGGCGTGGGTGGTGGTCGTACTGGCATCATCGAAACCACCTTCAAGGACGAGACTGAAACCGACCTGTTCGGCGAGCAAGCCGTTCTGTGCGGCGGTACCGTTGAGCTGGTGAAAGCTGGCTTCGAAACTCTGGTTGAAGCTGGTTACGCGCCAGAAATGGCCTACTTCGAGTGCTTGCACGAACTGAAGCTGATCGTTGACCTCATGTACGAAGGCGGTATCGCCAACATGAACTACTCGATCTCCAACAACGCCGAATACGGCGAATACGTCACTGGCCCGGAAGTGATCAACGCCGAGTCCCGTCAGGCTATGCGCAACGCCCTGAAACGTATTCAGGACGGCGAATACGCCAAAATGTTCATCAGCGAAGGCGCTACCGGCTACCCTTCGATGACCGCCAAGCGTCGTAACAACGCCGCTCACGGTATCGAAGTCATCGGCGAGCAACTGCGCTCCATGATGCCGTGGATCGGTGCCAACAAGATCGTCGACAAAGCCAAAAACTAAGTCGTACGGATCAAGGGAAAACGCGGCTTAGGCCGCGTTTTTTCGTTTGGGGGGCAGGTTCTGGTATAAAGCTGCATCGTTTGCGGGCGAACACTCGCCGCAAGTATCTGTCGAATTTTTTCACACCGTTGCAAGGTAAAGTCCATGAGCGAACGTCCCGAAGAGCCAAACCAGGCTCCTGACGCCGAAAGCCTGCTACCGATCGATGAGCATGTCGAAGAAGGGCATGACGCGGAGGGCCGCAAGGTCCGGCATCGTGGCATCTATCTGCTGCCCAATCTGTTCACTACGGCGAACCTGTTTGCCGGGTTCTATTCCATCATCAACTCCATGAGCGCCCAAAGTGCGCTGGCAGCGGGTGATGCGGTGAGTGCCAGCAAATACTTCGGTTTTGCTGCCATCGCAATCTTTGTTGCCATGGTGCTCGACGGCCTTGATGGGCGTGTGGCGCGCATGACCAATACCCAAAGTGCCTTCGGTGCCGAGTATGACTCGCTGTCGGACATGGTTGCCTTTGGTGTTGCGCCTGCGTTGCTGGCGTTTGCCTGGGCGCTGGGTGATATGGGCAAGGTCGGCTGGATGGTCGCCTTTATCTATGTCGCCGGGGCTGCATTGCGCCTGGCGCGTTTCAATACCCAGGTTGGGACCGCTGACAAGCGTTACTTCATTGGTCTGGCCAGCCCGGCTGCAGCAGGTGTGGTGGCGGGTATCGTCTGGGCATTCAGTGACTACGGTATCCAGGGTTCGAAGATGTCGTTCCTGGTGGCCTTGATGGTTGCGGCCGCTGGCATGCTGATGGTCAGCAACATCAAGTACAACAGCTTCAAGGAACTGGATCTCAAGGGGCGCGTGCCTTTTGTGGCAATCCTGGCCGTTGTGCTGGTGTTTGCAGTGGTCTTCAGTGATCCTCCGCGGATCCTGCTGCTGGCGTTCCTGGTCTATGCCGCGTCGGGCCCGGTTCAGTACTTGCTGCATCTGCGTCGGGACAAAACATTGCCTTAATGTAATTTCCCCCATACTCCGCAGTCTATTGGTGCATCAGTTCTCCAATGCTGCGGAGTTGCCATGTTAATCAAATTGCCAAAAGCGTCCGATTGCCACGAGTCGGATGTCACCCCTGAATCTCTTTATTTCTCTCGCCGCAGCTTGCTCGGTGGTGCGCTCGCCGGTATCGCTGCCAGCAGCTTGCCGCGCTGGGCCAGTGCGGCTGATGCTTCCCGTTACGCCGATGTTGAGCCGGGCAACGCACCGAATTGGTTTGCCGAGAAACTGCCTGGCACTCAATGGCAGGCTGTGACGGTGAAGGATGAAGCGATCACCCCCTTCAAGGATGCGACTCACTACAACAACTTCTATGAGTTCGGCACCGGCAAGGGCGATCCGGCAACGAATGCGGGTTCGCTCAAGACCGAGCCCTGGAGTGTTGTGATTGATGGTGAGGTTGCAAAGCCAGGGCGTTATGCCCTGGAAGATTTTATGAAGCCTTATCAGTTGGAGGAGCGGATCTACCGTTTACGGTGTGTCGAGGCGTGGTCGATGGTCATCCCCTGGATCGGCTTCCCTATCTCGGCGTTGCTCAAGCAAGTCGAACCGACCTCCAAGGCCAAGTACATTCGATTTGAAACGCTTCAGGACCCCAAGAGCATGCCGGGCCAGCGTTCGAGTTTTGGTTTGATCGACTGGCCATATATAGAAGGGTTGCGTCTGGATGAAGCGATGAACCCTTTGGCGATTCTTGCCGTTGGCATGTACGGGCGTGAACTGCCCAACCAGAACGGTGCGCCGCTGCGCTTGGTGGTGCCTTGGAAGTACGGCTTCAAAAGCGTGAAGTCCATTGTGCGCATCAGCCTGGTGAGCGAACAGCCGAAAACCACCTGGCAGAGTATTGCGGCGGATGAGTATGGGTTCTACGCGAACGTGAACCCCACGGTTGATCATCCGCGGTGGACCCAGGCGCGGGAGCGTCGCCTGCCGAGCGGCCTGTTCAGTCCCAATGTGCGTGAGACACAGATGTTCAATGGCTACTCGGATGAGGTTGCCTCCCTGTATGCCGGCCTTGATCTGCGGAAGAACTACTGATGCGCTACCCCATCTGGCGCCTCGGCGTTTTTATCGCGGTGGCCGTGTGGCCGCTATTCTGGCTATACGAGGCGTGGAGCTCTGTTCTCGGGCCTGATCCGGGCAAAGTGCTGGTGGATCGGCTGGGCCTGGGGACGTTGGTCCTTTTGCTGATCACTCTTGGAATGACGCCGTTGCAGAAGCTCAGCGGCTGGGCGGGGTGGATAGCTGTACGCCGGCAGTTGGGATTGTGGTGCTTTGCTTACGTAGTGCTGCATCTGGCGGCTTATTGCGTGTTTGTCCTTGGGCTCGACTGGTCGCAGTTGGGGGTGGAGTTGCGCAAGCGGCCTTACATTATTGTAGGGGCGCTGGGCTTCTTGTCGCTTTTGGTGTTGGCGGTGACTTCAAATCGCTATAGCCAGCGACGTTTGGGGAGTCGGTGGAAGAAATTGCATCGCCTGGTTTACGTGATTCTTGGGCTCGGCTTGCTGCATATGTTGTGGATAGTGCGGGCTGATCTCAAGGAGTGGGCGGTCTATGCATCTATAGGTGTATTGCTTTTGGCCCTGCGGATACCACCGGTGATGCGCCGAATCCCTCGTCTTATTGCCAAAAAGGCACCTTCTGCAACAAAAGCGTAATTAAAGGTTGACGGCAAATTGTAACTGTCTATAATTCGCCCCACTTCCGGCGCAGTCGAAACGGAAAACTCTTTGGTAAACAATGAGTTACGCAGTTTTCGGCAGCAGGTTGCTTCAGTTCATCGAAGCGCTGAGGAAGTTGAAAAAGAGGTGTTGACAGCAGCGTGTAACGCTGTAGAATTCGCCTCCCGCTAACGAGAGAT
>NZ_JACVAC010000069.1 GCF_014851685.1 Pseudomonas sp. PDM05 | reverse complement strand
GCTGAACCACCGCTTTCGCGGGCAAGCCCGCTCCCACATTTGAGCTGTGTTGCTGGGATGTCAGTGTTCGGCTGGAGATAGCCCAGGCACTGCCAATCCCCTGTGGGAGCTGTCGAGCTTTAGCGAGGCTGCGAAGGCGGTGGCACTGCTGGTGGAGATGTTGGCTGAACCACCGCTTTCGCGGGCAAGCCCGCTCCCACATTTGAGCTGTGTTGCTGGGATGTCAG
>NZ_JACVAC010000068.1 GCF_014851685.1 Pseudomonas sp. PDM05 | reverse complement strand
GCTCGACAGCTCCCACAGGGAATAGGGTTTGCAGGCTGTGTCAGGTGTACACAGTTAAAAAATGTGGGAGCTGGCTTGCCTGCGAAGGCGGCGGATCAGGCAACACCTCTGCCTGCCGTGCCGCCGCATTCGCAGCCTCGCCAAGGCTCGACAGCTCCCACAGGGAATAGGGTTTGCAGGCTGTGTCAGGTGTACACAGTTAAAAAATGTGGGAGCTGGCTTGCCTGCGAAGG
>NZ_JACVAC010000067.1 GCF_014851685.1 Pseudomonas sp. PDM05 | reverse complement strand
GGCGGTGGCACTGCTGGTGGAGATGTTGGCTGAACCACCGCTTTCGCGGGCAAGCCCGCTCCCACATTTGAGCTGTGTTGCTGGGATGTCAGTGTTCGGCTGGAGATAGCCCAGGCACTGCCAATCCCCTGTGGGAGCTGTCGAGCTTTAGCGAGGCTGCGAAGGCGGTGGCACTGCTGGTGGAGATGTTGGCTGAACCACCGCTTTCGCGGGCAAGCCCGCTCCCACATTTGAGC
>NZ_JACVAC010000066.1 GCF_014851685.1 Pseudomonas sp. PDM05 | reverse complement strand
ACTGACAGCCCAGCAACCCCAATCACCTGTGGGAGCGGGCTTGCCCGCGAAAGCGGTAGTTCAGCCAACTCCTCTACCAGCAGTACCGCCGCCTTCGCAGCCTCGCTAAAGCTCGACAACTCCCACAGGGGATTGGCAGTGCCTGGGCAATCTCCAGCCGAACACTGACAGCCCAGCAACCCCAATCACCTGTGGGAGCGGGCTTGCCCGCGAAAGCGGTAGTTCAGCCAACTCCTCTACCAGCAG
>NZ_JACVAC010000065.1 GCF_014851685.1 Pseudomonas sp. PDM05 | reverse complement strand
TGTGTACGTGCCGCTGGACATCGAATACCCGCGTGATCGCCTGCTGTATATGATGCAAGACAGCCGCGCGCAATTGCTGCTGACCCACAGCCGTGCGGTGCCGCAACTGCCGATTGCCGAGGGCCTAGAGGTGCTGGCGATCGATCGCACCGAGGACTATGCCGAGACCGCGCCAGAGGTGGCGTTGGACGGCGACAACCTTGCCTACGTGATCTACACCTCCGGCTCCACCGGCATGCCCAAGGGCGTGGCGGT
>NZ_JACVAC010000064.1 GCF_014851685.1 Pseudomonas sp. PDM05 | reverse complement strand
CTCCCACAGGTGATCGGCGGTGCTGGGCTGTCAGTGTTCGGCCGGAGGTCGCCCAGACACTGCCAATCTCCTGTGGGAGCTGTCGAACTTTAGTGAGGCTGCGAAGGCGGTGGGACTGTTGGTGGAGATGTTGGCTGAACCAGCGCTTTCGCGGGCAAGCCCGCTCCCACAGGTGATCGGCGGTGCTGGGCTGTCAGTGTTCGGCCGGAGGTCGCCCAGACACTGCCAATCTCCTGTGGGAGCTGTCGAACTTTA
>NZ_JACVAC010000063.1 GCF_014851685.1 Pseudomonas sp. PDM05 | reverse complement strand
AAGGTGCCCCAGCCTTGGTGTTCGGCAGTGAGTCGGTTTTGTGCGTCGTATTCGTAGGCCAGCGCCCAGTGCCCGTCGTCGACGCTAAGCAGGTTGCCTTGGGGGTCGTAGGCGTAATCCACAACACCGCCGTCGGGCAGGGTTTTTCGTACGAGGCGCCCGGCGAAGTCGCGCTCGTAACGGGTGATCAGCTGACTACCGTCATCGCCGTGTTCGGTCTTTTCTTGCAGGTTGCCGTTGAGGTCGTAGGCATAC
>NZ_JACVAC010000062.1 GCF_014851685.1 Pseudomonas sp. PDM05 | reverse complement strand
AGTGGTTGGCGCAGCCGTCGAGGTACTTCTGCCAGGCCCAGTCGTACTTGAAGGGCACGAGTTGGTTGAGGTCGGCGCGGCAGTTGATCATGCGCTTTTCGTCAACGGCGACGCGGGCGGAGGCGCCTTCGAGTTCGGCGAGGCCTTCGGCGATGTCGAGTTTGTCCAGCGCAGCTTTGGCGCGCACGATGGCAGCGGAGTCGTTGGCGGTGACGGCGCGGGCTTCCACGGCAGCGGCAGCGCCGGCACCGTCGA
>NZ_JACVAC010000061.1 GCF_014851685.1 Pseudomonas sp. PDM05 | reverse complement strand
GCTTGCCCGCGAAAGCGGTGGTTAAGCCAACATCTCCACCAGCAGTGCCACCGCCTTCGCAGCCTCGCTAAAGCTCGACAGCTCCCACAGGGGATTGGCGGTGTGAGAGGGATCTCCAGCCGAGCGCGGACATCCCAGCAACACAGCTCAAATGTGGGAGCGGGCTTGCCCGCGAAAGCGGTGGTTCAGCCAACACCTCTACCAACAGTACCGCCGCCTTCGCAGCCTCGCTAAAGCTCGACAGCTCCCACAGGG
>NZ_JACVAC010000060.1 GCF_014851685.1 Pseudomonas sp. PDM05 | reverse complement strand
TCAACCAGATCAAAATCGAAAACCCACACCTGTGGGATGCCGAGATGAAGGAAGAAGCGACCCAGATGATCCTGCAAGGGACCCAACTGGAGATCGAATACGCCCGCGACACCATGCCCCGCGGCGTGTTGGGCATGAACGCCGCGATGATGGAGGACTACCTCAAGTTCATCGCCAACCGTCGTCTGTCGCAGATCGGCTTGAAGGAAGAATACCCAGGCACCACCAACCCGTTCCCGTGGATGAGCGAGATCA
>NZ_JACVAC010000005.1 GCF_014851685.1 Pseudomonas sp. PDM05 | reverse complement strand
GGAGACTCTTGGTTCCAGGGCATGATCAGTTACCTCCTGATCATGCGTATTAACCTGTAAACCATGTCCCCGGTTAGATATGTAAACGATGTCCCCGGTTTGTACCGGGGCAAGCCCGCTCACTACAAACAACAACGCCCCGTCGAGACGGGGCGTTGTGTGTTCAGGCGCCGATTACTTCTTGGCGGCGGGTGCAGCAGGTGCCTCAGGGGCTTCAGCCTTGGCTGGGTCCTTGATGGCCAACAGTTCCAGGTCGAATACCAGCACGGAGTTGGCTGGAATCGCCGGGCTCGGGCTCTGGTCGCCGTAGGCCAATGCGGAAGGAATGAACAGCTCGACCTTCTCGCCTACGTGCATCAGTTGCAGGCCTTCGACCCAACCCGGAATCACACCGCTGACCGGCAGGTCAATCGGGCTACCGCGATCCACGGAGCTGTCAAAGGTGGTGCCGTTGGTGAGCTTGCCGGTGTAGTGCACAGTCACCACGTCGGTCGGCTTGGGCTGGGCGCCGTCGGCTTTCTTGATGATCTTGTACTGCAGGCCGGAAGCCGTGGTCACGACGCCGTCTTTCTTGGCGTTGTCTTCGAGGAATTTCTTGCCGGCGGCTGCCGACTCTTCGCTCATTTTGGTCATGCGTTCTTCAGCACGCTTTTGCAGGGCGGCAAACGCTTCAACCAGTTCGTCGTCTTTGAGCTTCTGCTCTTTCTTGCCGACGGCATCTTCAATGCCTTGGGCTACTGCTTTGGAATCCAGGTCATCCATGCCTTCTTGGGCAAGGCTTTTGCCCATGTTCAGGCCGATGCCGTAGGAAGCTTTCTGCGCCGGGGTTTTCAGCTCTACGCTGGTCTGCGAATCACAACCCGCAAGTACCAGGCTAACCAGGGCCACCGCCGCCGCCAACCGATGCTGTTTCATGCTATTTCCTTGTTCATGCGCCTAAAGGGCATTCGAATAAAGTCGCGAGCTTATCAGGCGGCCACGACCAATGGCTACCGGCATGTGAGCCGAAAACTTCTGATAAGTTCACGTGTTTAAAAGCATTTTCATTCATGATGGAGGCCCGCGATGGATCGCGGGACCACCTCAAACGAGGCTCATGGCCACTTGCCGCACCTGTGGCGTAGTGGCATAACAGCGCTACCACTCGACAAGGATAGTTATCTTGCGCATTTTTTCCCGCGTTTTACTCCTGATCCTCGCGGCTCTGGGGCTGATCCTGGCCGTGGTGCTCTATTACGTCGTCAATCCCAAGCTGCCGGACTACGTGCCCGTGCAACAGGTGCACTACGGGGACCAATGGAGTGCCGCCGACCGCCAGATCTATTACTTCACGCCCCAGGGCACCCAGGTAAAAGGCCTGCACTACGACTGGTTCACCGCCCTGGAACTGCCGTTCTCCGAGCAGCGCTTCGCCACGCCGGAATACCTGGCGCGCTTCGGTTTCCTGGTCGACCCCAAGCAAGTGCCCAGCGCTCAAAACCCCGGCAACCTGCCCGTGGGTTTCGCCCGGCACAAGAACGCCGACAGCACCGCCGAATACCTGGACATCACCTGCGCCGCCTGCCACACCGGCGAGCTGCATTTCAAAGGCCAGGCCCTGCGCATCGACGGCGGTTCGGCCCAGCATGTGCTGCCCTCCAGCGTACCGACCCTGCGCGGCGGCAGCTTTGGCCAGGCCCTTGTCGCCAGCCTTGCCGCCACCTACTACAACCCGTGGAAGTTCGAACGCTTTGCCCGCCAGGTGCTGGGGGATCGCTACGACGCCGAACACAGCCAACTGCGCCAGGACTTCAAACAGTCGCTGAACACCTTCCTCAAAGTCGCCTGGAATGACACCCATCGCGGCCTCTACCCCACCGAAGAAGGCCCCGGCCGTACCGACGCATTTGGCCGTATCGCCAATGCCAGCTTCGGCGACGCGATTTCCCCAGAGAACTATCGCATCGCCAATGCACCAGTGGACTACCCGCAGCTGTGGGACATCTGGACTTTCGACTGGGTGCAATGGAACGGCTCGGCCCAGCAGCCCATGGCACGCAACATCGGCGAAGCCCTCGGCGTCGGCGCCACCCTGACCTTCTTCGACAACGCCGGCCAACCCCTGCAAGGCGCTGCGCGTTACCCCTCCAGCGTGCGAGTGCGCGACCTCAACAGGATCGAAGAAACCCTGCAACGCCTCAAGCCACCGACCTGGCCCGAGGACCTGTTCGGTGCCGTGGACAAACCCCTCGCCGCCAGAGGCCGCGCGCTGTTCGCCGAAAACTGCGCCGGCTGCCACGTACCCAGCGTCACCCAGGAAAACGGCCGCCCGGTGCAACAGCTGAAAATGCTGCCGGTGGACTACATCGGCACCGACCCCGGCACCGCCAATAACATCGCCGACCAACGCTACGACCTCAGCGCCCTGCAATGGGACCCGGCCGAGCTGGCCCAACTGAATGTGCAACTGCACCCCACGCCGACCGACCCCCTGGACCTGAAGAAAATGTCCGTGGCCAAGGGCCTGGCCTACGTCACCGCATTCGTCGAAGAGCACGCCTACCGCGCCGCCGGCGTGACCCCGGCCGAGCGTCCGCGCCTGGACGGCTACAGCCTGCCCATCGGCGTGCGTGAGTTGCGCGCCTACAAGGCGCGACCACTGGCCGGTGTGTGGGCCACGCCACCGTTCCTGCACAACGGCTCGGTGCCGACGATCTACCAGTTGCTCTCGCCCCAGGACGAACGCAGCACCACCTTCTATAAAGGCACCTTCGCCTACGACCCGCGTCACCTGGGCTTCGAAACCGCCGCGTTCAAGAACGCGTTCCTGTTCGATACCAAAATCACCGGCAACCACAACAGCGGCCACGAATTCCGTGCAGGCCAGCGTGGCAATGGCGTCATCGGCCGCGGCTTGCTGCCGCAGGAACGCTGGGCGCTGCTGGAATACCTCAAAGTGCTGGGCGGCCCGCTGGAGCAACAACTGCCATGATTATCCGTTCTCGATACGACCAACCCTCCCTGCTCGCCCGCCTCTGGCTGCGCATCGGCGCGTTTCTCGGCAAGACCCTGCTGTGGCTGGTGGGCCTTGGCCTGCTGGGATGGCTGGCCTCCAGCGCCTGGTTCGCCTGGCAACACAGCGGCCCGGTGTCGCCGGAGGAGCAGATCCCGGCGGGTGAAGCCGCCATGACCCAAGGCATTATCCAGACCGCGGTGCGCATCGTTGACCAGCACCGCGAAGGCACGCGCTACCTGCGTGACGCCCATGCCAAGGCCCATGGTTGCGTGAAGGCCGAAGTCAGTGTACTCGCCGACCTCGACCCGGCGTTGCGCCAGGGCGTGTTTGCCCAACCGGGCAAGACCTGGCAGGCGATGATGCGGTTGTCCAACGGCAACGCGTACCCGCAGTTCGACAGCATCCGCGATGCTCGCGGCATGGCGATCAAGCTGCTGGATGTACCGGGCAAGCAGCTGTTGGCCGACCAGCAAAGCCGCACCGAGCAGGACTTCGTGATGTTCAGTCACCCGAATTTTTTCGTCAGCGATGTGGCCGAGTACGCACAGAACATCGGCGCCCAGGCTGACGGCAAAAAGGTGCTGGCGTTCTTCCCCAAGGCCGACCCGCGCAGCTGGCAGGTACGCCATCTGTTTATCGCCCTGGCGACCCTGGCCCCCGCACCGGCGAGCCCGACGCAGACCACATACTTTTCCGTATCGCCCTACAAGTTCGGCGCGGCCAACGCCAAATTCCGTGTCGCGCCCGACCCGCAAAGCTGCCCGCAATACCAGTTGCCGAAGCAGAACCAGGACCTGCCGAACTTCCTGCGCAGTGCGTTGAACCAGCAGTTGTCGACCGACCGCGTAGCGGTGTGTTTCGTGTTGCAGATCCAGCGGCAGAACCCGCAGAAATTCATGCCGATCGAAGACACTAGCATCGAGTGGAAGGAAAGCGATGCGCCTTACGAAACCGTGGCGAAAGTGACGATCCCGGCGCAGGACTTCGACACCCCGGCATTGAACCTGGCGTGCGACAACCAGTCATTCAACCCATGGTTCGGCGTCGCCGAACACCGCCCCATCGGCGGCATCAACCGCTTGCGCAAAGCGGTGTACGAAGCGGTCAGCGACTACCGTCACAGCCGTAACGCCCCGTAAAGAGTGCGTAACAATGGGCCCGACACCGTAAGGAAAACGTCGGGTCTATTGAGGCTCTTTCGCCCCGCCACTACGGTGAACACCTACCCCATCACGTAGGAATTCACCGTGGAAAGCTCAACCCTCGGCATGCTCGTACTGACCCTGATCGCCGTGTTCGGCACCGCGTCGTTTTGTTTCGAGCATTTGGCCACGCGCCGGCCGCGCAAGAAAAAAGCCGAATAGCCGTCACACCTTGATGTCGGGCGGCGGGTCGTTGATCACCAGCGCCTCGGGGATTTCGTCGACACGCGGATCGAGTACCGCGCCCATTGGATGTTCGGGCATGGCGACGTGGTGCAACGGTGCGCCGTCGACCAGGTATTCGCCGGTGACCTGCTTGGGCTGCACGCGCCAGATCAGCAGCAGCGCACAGGCGGAAAACAGCATGTAGAACGCGCCGTGGCCGTAGCTGTTCATCAACGCGCCGCTGAGTATCGGCCCCAGGCTGGCACCAATGCCGTGGGTGGCGAGCATCATCGCGCTCAACGGTACACGTCGCGGCTGCTCGACGTTGTCATTGGCCAGCGCCACCGCCAACGGGTAGAGGGTGAACAGCAGCAAGCCGCTGAGAAAACCGAACAGCAACAACCACGCGTAAGGCAGTTGTACCAGCCCCCACAGCGGGACCACCAACAGCCCCAACGCCAACGCGCAGGCGCGGATCAAGCGCGAGCGGTCAATGCGGTCCGACAGCCAGCCGATGGGCCACTGACCGCACAGCCCGGCAAAAATCGACACCGCGACAAACGTACTTGCCTCACCCGTGCTCAAGCCGTTGCGTGTGGCAAACACCGGGGCCAGGGCGTAGAACGCGCCGATCATCAGGCCGGTGACAAACACGGTGGTCAGCGCCTGGGGCACCCGTTGCCAGAAAAACCCCACTTCCAGCGGTGCCGCTACCAGCTTCGCCGGGTGCAGGCGCTTGGTCATGGTCACCGGCAGCAGGCAGGCGGCAAAGCAGATCGCGACGATAATCAGCGGTTTGAAATCCAGCTCCGGACGCCAGATCAGCACGCCCTGCCCCAGCATCAAGCCCAGGGACACCGCAACCATGTAACCGGCGAACACCGCGCCGCGCCGGTTGTTTTCCGCCTGCTCGTTGAGCCAGCTTTCGATGACCATGTACTGGTTCATCATCACCAGGCCCATCACAAACCGCAGCGCCAGCCAGAACGCCAACTGCTCGAACAACACGTGCAGCAGCACGATGATGGTGGCGACTCCGGCACAGGCCACATACGAGCGCACGTGCCCGACGCCGGCGATCATGCGGTGGCCGAACTTGGCACCGCAGACCATCCCCCCGTAGTACGCCGCCGTCAGCGCACCGATCCACACTTCGTTGATGCCCTGGCTACTCAAGCGCAGGCCGATAAAACTGAAAAACAAGCCGTTGCCGGTGAGCATCAGGATGGTCGCGCTGTACAGCGCGGGGAAGGTCAGAAAAGTCAGGTTCATGGTGGCTCAGAGAGGCTTGTTCACATGGCTGGCATGGGCCAGCAGCCATTGGCGAAAACTGCGCGCCGCCGATGGCGGGTTGCGGTGATGGGGTTGCATCAGGTGCAGGCGCCCCCGGCTGTGCATGGTGTGGGGCAAGGCCATTTGCAGGCGACCGGCGTCGAGTTCACCTTGCAGCAGACTCTTCCAGCCGAGGGTCACGCCATGGCCCATGACCGCCGACTGCATCAACAGCTGATAGCTGTTGGTGCGCAGCGCATGCCGCGGGGTGTGGTAGTGGGCGCCGACATCGGCAAACCAATCGGTCCAGGTCAGCCAGTCGTGGTAGTGGTCCTCGACGATCAATAAGGTGTGGGCGTGGAGCAAGTGCTCCACATCGCGAATCGGACCGTGACGCTCTATATAGGCAGGGCTGCACACAGTGATGACCTGCTCGTTGTCGAACACCGGCGACAGCTCCAGGCCATGGGGCGCCGGCAGTTCGTCGAGGTGATAGAACAGGCCCAGGTCATATTCGCTGACATCCAGGTGGCCGGGGCTTTCACTGCATAGGATGCGGATGTCCAGGTCCGGGTGTTCGCGCTGGAATTGCGGCAACAAGCCGGCCAGCCAGATCGAGCTGATGGTCGGCGTGCTGGCCAGGGTCAACTGGCGGTCGGCGCCGCGTCGGCGCAGTTCGGCGGACTCACGATCGAGTTCGCGCAGCAGGCGCTGGATCGTGCGGAAGTAACGCACCCCGGCGGGTGTCAGGCTCAGCCCCTGGGCCAGTCGATAGAACAGCGGGCGGGCGAGGTCTTCTTCCAGGCGCTTGACCTGGCGGCTGACCGCGCTCTGGGTCAGGTTCAATTCATGGGCGGCCTGGGTAAAACTCAAATGGCGGGCCGCCGCTTCGAAAGTCTGCAAGCAATTGAGCGGGGGAAGATCGACGTTTCGGCGCGACATGACAGGTTCCAATAGCAGAGACAGACTCGGGTGCCCTTGATGCCAGCCAGTCAAGCACCCGAAAGCGTAAAACGTCACCTGTGGCGAGGGAGCCAGCTCCCTCGCCACAGGTAGTGCGTTCGCCCTTTACTGACGACTGGCATTCGTTGGCAGGCATCCTGCCAGTTGCCCGCTTACAGCGCGACCCTGGCCAAGCGCTTGCTCCATTGGCGGCGGTGCTCCAGCTGGCCGTTCTCCCAGGCAGTCTGCTCCGCTTCGACATAGAACCACTCGGCATCGGCGTGCACGCTCAGACGGCTTTCCACCTCCACCGCCCATTCGTCGCGACCGACGCGGTAGTGCCACTGGATGTCGGCGCGGGTCGACAACGGGTCCCAGGCAGAGGTGCGGTATTGCTCAGTGCAACGTTGGTCCACCGCCAGGCCGTGGTCGGTGAAACGCACCGAGCCGAGGTCGTCCTCGATCTTCACGCAGACTTCGCCACTGCCCACGTCTTCGATCAAGGTGCGTTTCGGCGCCGCGGCGCGCAGCACTTGCAGGGCAACCGGAGTGGCGGCCTGCGGCGCTTCGAACGGGCAGTCCACCGCCGCGCCGCTGAACACCGGCAGTTGCAGGCTTTGCAGGGCGGGCAGCAAGGTCAGGGTGGTCAGCTCACGGCTCGGCCACAGCAACGGGAAACTCGCGGTGCTCAAGGCCAGGCGCAGACGATAGCCAGCGGGCAAGCGCATGCCGATGTGGTCCAGGCTCAGGTGCACGTCCATTGGTGCGCCAGGGACTACAGGGGTAACACGGGAAAAGTCCTCACGAAGCGTGAGATTGAGTACGCCATAGCTGATCTGTGTGACCTGGCCATCCGGCGCAATCGCATTCAGCCGCGCCACCAATTGGCCGCAAGCCGTGTCACTGGCCAGGCGCAGCGTGAGACGCGCATCGCCCAAAAGCGCCAGCGGGTCGGTCAGCACCGGCGAGTCGAAGCACAGCGAATGAGCGTCGTCGCGGCGCTGGTCAGTCGGGCCGTCGGGGCCGAACCAGATGGCGCAGTACTCGCCCTGGTGCAGGCCGGTGGTCAGCGGCGAGCAGATACTGCGCGGCGTGGCCAACGGTTGTCGGCCAGGGATCAGGCCGTGCTCGCCGAGGCTGAAATCAGTCCACTGCACCTGGGGCGCCGGCCACCCCGCCGTCTGCACCCAGATCCCCGGTCGCTCGGCGTAACTGCCCTTGGGCGGCAGCACATCCTGTAGGAAGAATGTGCAGGCTGCATCATCCATTACCCCGTTATCGATGCCTTTCAACCAGTGATCCCACCAGCGTTTGGCTTCTTGCAGAAAGCCGATGGCCGGATTCGGCACGGCGAAGTGTGGGTATTTGTGAATCCACGGGCCGATCATTGCCTTCTTCGGCCCCGGAAGATGCTGCATCAGCCGCGACACGGTATTGCGGTAGGCATCACCCCAGCCGCCCACCGCATACACCGCCGCCTTGATCTGTGAATAGTCCTCGCACACCGAGCCGTGGCGCCAGTAATCGTCGCGGGTCTGGTGTTGCAACCAGGTTTCGGCGAGCAGCGGCATGCTGTCCAGGCGTTGCTGCCAAAGGGTTTTCCAGGCGTCGCCAACCAGCAGCGGGTCGGGCACGGCAGCGCTGAAATTGAGCATGGTCGCGGCCCAGCCAAAGTTCTCCAGCAGCAGGTTGCCGCCCTTGTAGTGGATGTCATCGGCGAAGCGGTCGTCGGTGGAGCACAGGGTGATGATCGCCTTCAGCGCCTCGGGTTGGCGCGCCGCGACTTGCAGGCCGTTGAAGCCGCCCCAGGAGATGCCCATCATGCCGACGTTGCCGTCGCACCACGGCTGCTGGCACAGCCAGTCGATCACTTCGAGGGCGTCGTCCTGTTCCTGCAACAGGTATTCGTCGGCCATCAAGCCTTCGGATTCGCCGTTGCCGCGCATGTCGACACGCACGCACACGTAGCCCTGCCCGGCCATCCACGGGTGAGTCAGCGCATCGCGCACGGCCGTACCGTCGCGTTTGCGGTACGGCAGGTATTCGAGGATGGCGGGGAAGGTTTGCAGGCCGGCGACTTCCGGCAGCCAGATGCGCGCAGCCAGCTGGGTGCCGTCCTTCAGCGGGATCAGGCAGTGCTCGATTTCACGGACCTTGTAGGCAAATTCGGTAACGATTTCCATCGGTAACTCCACACTTTTATTGCGAACAAACGACGCCCCCGCGCTCGTCGTGGAGCGCGTGGGCAGACACACAGGTTTGAGGGTCTAGCGGGCAAATTCGGTGACGGCGCTGGTACCACGCAGCTCGGGCTCAGCGGTCGGTCGCAAGCGTTTCACGTCGAGCAACGCCGGGTTCTTCAGCCAGAAAATCAGTGAGGTACTGGCCAGCAGCACCAGGATCATCCCCGGCAAACCACCGAGGTTGGACAGCATCTTCACCCCGTCGATGCCGATGAACGACACCATCACCCACGACACTGTGCCGATGATCACGCCCCACACGATCTTCAACATCGGGTTGCCGTCGAGGTCGGAGTCGGCAGTCACACCTTTGCTGCACAGGTTGGCGATCACGTCGGTGCTGGAGTCCGCCGCGGTGACAAACGAGATGAACGCCACGAACAGCAGGAACGCGATCATCAAGCCGCTGGCCGGCAGGTGTTGGAACATCTGGTACAGCACATGCTCCACGCCCTGTTCGTTCAATACGCGGTTGAGGCTGCCGTCGCCGAGCGCATCGAAATACAGGCTGGCGCCGGAGAAGATGCAGATCCACACCGCCGTGAACAACGCCGGGTAGAGCATGTTGATATGGATGAATTCACGCACGGTGTAGCCCCGACCGATCTTGCCGAGAAACAGCGCGCTGACCGGCGCCCAGGCAAACCACACCGACCAGTAGAACACCGTCCAACTCTGCGGCCAGGTGTCGCCGCTCGCGGCGCCGGTGGACAGGCTGCGGCTGAAGAAGGTGTCGAGGTACACGCCGAGGGATTCGACGCCGAGGCTGAACATGTACAGGGTCGGCCCGCACAACAGCACGAACAGGCCGAGGGCGAGCATGATCCAGGTGTTGAACGACGACAGCATCACAATGCCGCGCTGCAGGCCGCTGGCGGCCGAGGCGACAAAGGTGATGACGATGATCGCGATGATGATCGCTAAACGGAACGGTGTAGTTTCGCCGCCGATGTATTGGCTCAGGCCACCGGCCAGAGTCAGTGCGCCCGTGCCCAGGGACGAGGCCATGCCGGCGACCAGGGCGAACATCGCCAAGGTGTCGATCAGCCCGGCGTAGCGCTTGACCCGCGCCGCGCCCAGCAAGGGTTCGAGCATCGCGCCAATCGAGAAGTTACTGCGGCGGTTGTAGAACACCAGCGCAAATACCAGGGACGGCACCAGGTAGATGGCGTACGGGGTGATGGTCCAGTGCAGGAACATGGTCGACATAGCAAAGCTTTTCGCCGCTGAACTGCCCGCTTCAATCGGCAGGCTGGTCGGTGGGGAATACAGGTGGTAGAGCGGTTCGGCAGTGGTCCAGAACAGCACGCCGACGGCCAGCGTGGTGCACAGCGCCACCATGAACCAGCGCCATTTGCTCAGCAACGGCCGAGCGTCCTCACCGCCGATGCGCACCTTGCCCAATGCGGAGAAATACACGATAGCGGTCAGCACCACCATGGCAAACGAGCCAGCGCTGAACAGCCAGGAGAAGTTCTTGAGGATCAGGTTGTTGAGCTGCTTGCTCAGCGCAAGGAATGCATTCAGGTCGACGTAGCTGGCGATCACCGCCGCCAGCAGGATCAGGAAAGTTGGCCAGAACACCAACGGACGCAATGGATATTTCATGTAGAGCCATTCCCCTTGCAGACTATTTTTATCGCCTTGAAAGGCCATTGTTAGAGGGCGGGCACCGCAGCATCCTGCCGTCGGCAGCTCGCCTGGAAGTCTTCGCGTGGCTATAGATAACCGTTTAAGCGGCCAGGGGCGCAATCGACCAATGTGCATGGGGGTATTCCCCCACGTCATGGCGCACCGGCACAGTTCAAGGTGAACGTGCAGTGCACAACGGCAAGGCGCCAAGAGGAAAATCGCAGACGAAAAAAAGCCCGCTCAATGAGCGGGCTTTCTAGTGGTGACCTGGCGTTCAGTGTTCCAGGTTACCGAATATGGCGCAGCGGACGGGACTCGAACCCGCGACCCCCGGCGTGACAGGCCGGTATTCTAACCGACTGAACTACCGCTGCGCGTAACACTTGAAGCGAATGGTGGGTGATGACGGGATCGAACCGCCGACCCTCTGCTTGTAAGGCAGATGCTCTCCCAGCTGAGCTAATCACCCTTCGTTTCGGTGTGGGCGGCATCATACATCAAAAATCCGCAATGTCTTGATTTAAATGCAATTTATTTGAAATATTTTTCTGTAGACGGCGCAAACCCCGTAAATACGGGCTTGCGGGGCCCAAACGCGACTCTATTGCGTTTACCCGACACTTGGCCTCACAATTAAAAACCATTCTCAATAACGCTCGAGCCACGCCTATGTCTGTGGGTGAACCGCCCTTCCAGCGGGAAATTACCGCGCTCTACAGCGAGCATCACGGCTGGCTGCTGGCGTGGCTGCGGCGCAAATTGGGCTGTCGCCAGAACGCGGCGGACCTGGCGCAAGACACCTTTGCGCGCATCCTCAATGCACGCGAATCCGTGGCGCACATCCGCGAACCACGGGCGTACCTGAGTACCACGGCGCGACGCCTGATAATCGATCAGGCGCGACGCAGGCAGATTGAACAAGCGTATCTGCAAGAGTTGGCACTGACGGTGGACGCCCTCGAAGGATTCCAATCGCCGGAACAGATCCACACCACCCTCGAAGCCTTGGAGCAGATCGCGTTTATCCTCGAAGGCATGCATGAGTACTCGCGCCAGGCGTTCGTACTCTATTACCTCGAAGAATTGACCCAGCAACAGATCGCCCAACAGCTGAAGTTGTCGGAACGCACCGTGCGCAAGTACCTGATCCAGGCACTCATGCATTGCAGCCATAGCCTGGATACTTGATCGCACATGCCCGACGCCCGCCAACAGATCGAAGAGCAAGCCGCCGAATGGATGCTGCGCCTGCACGAAGGGGAACTGAGCGAGGCCCAGCAGCTGGCATTCGAATGCTGGAAGCAACAGGGCCCGCACTACGCCGCAGCGGCCGCGCGCATGGAAGAAGTCATCACCCGGATGCAGGCCCTGCGTGGCACCAGGTCGCCGGCGCGGTCGGCATTAAGCGCGGCGTTTGCCCACCAGAAAGCCCATCGCCGCAAAAATGCCGTACGCGCCCTGCTGCTGGCGTGCAGCCTGGCGATTCCAGCGGCGGCGCTGCTGGTCAGCCCGTACCCGCAACAATGGATGGCCGATGTGCGCAACGGTCCGGGTCAGTGGCAAACCCTGCAACTGGCGGACGGTTCCACGTTGACGCTGAACGGGATCAGCGCGGCGAATCTGCATTTCGACGCCGTGCAGCGCCGCATCGAGCTGCTGCAAGGCGAGATCCTGGTGGAGGTGGCTCACGACCCGGCCCGGCCGTTTATCGTGCAGACCGCCCAAGGCACCTTGCGGGCGCTGGGCACGCGGTTTGTGGTCAAGCGTGACGGTGATGTCACCGTATTGAGCATGTTGCAGTCGCGGGTCGCGGCGCAGAGCGCGAACACCCAGCAGACCCTGGAAGTCGATGCCGGCACCCAGGCCCTGCTCAGCCACGACGGCGTGCGCCTGAGCGGCCGCATCGACCCCGCCAGCATCAATGATGCCTGGCGCCGTCACCAATTGGTCGTGGACAACCGGCCATTGCCCGAGGTGCTCGATGAGATCGCCCGTCACCATGCCGCACATGTGCAATTCGACCGCGCCGCCCTGCAAAACCTGCGCGTATCGGCGGTGATCCCCCTGGACGACAGCAACCACGCCCTGCAGTTACTCGCGCAAACCTTACCGATCAAGGTCAGAAACTTTACCAACTGGCTGATCTTCGTCGACCGCGACGACAGCGCCAAAAAATAATTATTCGCATTAGCTTCCGGTTTTCTCAGACTTGCCCGTCAAGCAAGGTAATTCGACACGTAAAGGATTGCCTTCACCATGCAGACCCCTTCCTACTCACGCGGGCGCTTTGACCTACTGAAAATCGCGCCCCTGTCCTTGGCCATACTCACCGCCACCGTGCTGAACATCAGACCGGCGCAGGCCGACACGGCCAACGTCGTCGCCCCCGCCTACGACATCCCCGCAGGCCCCCTGGGTGCATCGCTCAATCGCTTTGCGCAACAGGCCGGCGTGGCCATCGTGTTTCAATCCCCCGCGCTGGAGGGCCTCAACGGCCCGGGGTTGCAAGGCAACTACGCCATCCAGGAGGGCTTCGACCGCCTGCTGCAAGGCAGTGGTTATCGCGCGGTTAAAGACGGCCAGGTATATGCGCTGCAGCCCGCCCCCACCGCCGACAACGGCACCCTGGAACTGGGCCCGACCCAGGTCAGCGCCAACCTGCTGGGCAACGTCACCGAAGACACCGGTTCCTACACACCCGGCGCCATCGCGACCTCGACCCGCCTGGTGCTGACGCCCAAGGAAACCCCGCAATCGGTGTCGGTGGTCACCCGCCAGCACATGGATGACTTCGGCCTGAACAACGTCGACGACGTGATGCGCCACACTCCCGGCATCACCGTGTCGGCCTTTGACAGCGAGCGCAGCAACTACTATGCGCGCGGCTTCTCGATCAACAACTTCCAGTACGACGGCATCCCCTCGACCGCGCGCAACGTCGCGTACTCGGCGGGCAACACCCTGAGCGACATGGCGATCTACGACCGCGTCGAAGTGCTCAAGGGCGCCACCGGCCTGCTCACCGGCGCCGGCTCACTGGGCGCGACCATCAATCTGGTGCGCAAGAAACCCACTGCAGACTTCCAGGGCCACGCGAGCCTCGGCGCCGGCTCGTGGGACAACTATCGCAGCGAACTGGACGTCAGCGGCCCGCTGACCGACAGCGGCAACGTGCGTGGCCGGGCCGTCGCGGCGTACCAGGACAAGCATTCCTTCATGGACCACTACTCGCGCCAGAGCCCGACGTACTACGGCATCATGGAATTCGACCTGTCACCCGATACCCTGTTGACCGTAGGCGGTGACTACCAGGACACGCTGCCAAAGGGCTCGTCCTGGTCGGGCAGCTTTCCGCTGATCGACTCCCAGGGCAATCGCAACAGCGTCAAGCGCTCGTTCAACAACGCCGCCGAGTGGAGCAGTTGGGAGCAATACACCCGCACGGTATTCGCCATGCTGGAACATGACCTGGGCAATGGCTGGGTCACCAAGCTGCAACTTGACCACAAGATCAACGGCTACCACGCGCTGATGGGCTCGATTCAGGGCGACCAGCCGCAGCCGGACGGCACCGCGCAGTTGACCTCGGGCAAATACACCGGCGAGACCGTCAGCGATTCCGCCGACCTGTATGTGAGCGGGCCGTACAGCCTCGGCGGGCGTGAACATGAGTTGGTGCTGGGCGGTTCGATCAGCGCGTCGGAATGGAACGGCAAAGGCTATTGGAACCTGGCGCCCAATATTGTCGACTTCAATCACTGGCGCGGCCACGCGACGATGCCGGACTGGGGCAAGGCGCAATCGCTGATCGACGACACCGTGCGCCAGACCGGCGCCTACGCAACCACGCGCCTGAACCTCGCCGACGACCTCAAGGTGTTGCTCGGCGCACGCCTGGTCAACTATCAGGTCACCGGCTACAACCCCAACTATCGCGAGTCCGGGCGGGTCGTGCCGTATGTTGGTGCGGTCTACGACCTGAACGACACGTACGCGGTGTACGCCAGCTACACCGACATTTTCATGCCCCAGGAAAACTACAACCGCGACCGCGACAACAAGCTGCTGGAGCCGGACGAAGGCCAGAACTGGGAGCTGGGGATCAAGGCCGACTTCCTCGATGGCCGGGTCAACGCCAGCGCAGCGTACTTTGAGATCCATGAGTCCAATCGCGCGCTGTCTGACGACGAGTACAACAACCTCAAGCCGACACCGAGCAACTATGCCTACAAGAGCAGCAAGGCGGTAACCAAGGGTTATGAAGTGGAGATGTCCGGCGAAGTCGCCCCGGGCTGGCAGCTCCAGGCGGGCTACACACACAAGATTGTGCGTGACGATCAGGGCGTGAAAATCTCCACGTTTGAGCCTGAAGACCAGGTCAAGCTGTACACCACCTACAAACTCAAGGGCAACCTCGACAAGTTGACCGTCGGCGGCAGCGTGCGCTGGCAGAGCGTGGGCTGGCAGGACATCTACAACAGCCCGCGCGGCGGCTATGAAGAGTTTTCCCAGGATGCTTATTGGCTGGTGGACCTTATGAGCAAGTATCAGATCAGCAAAAACCTGTCGGCGACGTTGAACGTCAACAATATCTTCGACAAGTCCTACTACACCAACATCGGCTTCTATAACTCTGCGGCCTATGGCGAGCCGCGCAACTTCATGGTCACTACCCGCTGGGATTTCTAAACGCCAACAGACCTTGTGCCTACAAAAATCGCAGACAAAAAAAGCCCGCTCATTGAGCGGGCTTTCTACGTTCAATCATAGTTGAAGTTTGTTTTAACCTGGCCTCCACGCCGATAGGACATCACAAAAGAACGCCAGCACTCACCGCGCTCCCTGGCATTTTTATTAAGCTGCTTGGCAAGCATATACAGCGCCGTATCATCGAAATCAGTTCGGGCATCAGTGATCTCAACGCCGTCTCTCTCAACGGCCAGGCCTGTATCGATGAAGCCGTCGCCCACTGTTACGTCATAACAAAAATAATCATAACCATCGACAATACCGGCATCGATGATTGAAAAAATCTCTTTAACGACTTCGATATCTTCAGTAATCACTCTTCAACCCTCTGAAACTCTATTGGCTGCTTGAGCCGAAGCCGCCACCAGTGTAATCAGGCCAAGCCCCAGCATCATGGCAAAACGCAAAGGCGTCAGCCGCACTTCGCAGACGGGTGCAACCGTTGCGCAACCCACGCTACCGGCGGCTTTGGCGCCACTGCTGACGTTCTCGGCAACCACCATTGAGAGGGGTTGCGCTGAACAGGTCATAGGCAACCTGCGCATATCCGCCGCACAGACCAACGACCCAGCCCAACAGGCCAGCGCACGAACAAATGGATGGGGTATAAAAAACATGACACGTCCCTGATAGTGAAACTTCCTACACGCGCCGTTAGTCCGTGAGTCAGCAGAAAAGTGCACTTCAGAGAGGCAAAGAAACCGTCGAGGACGCCTTTTGTGGCGTAGCTCTCATTTATCGGAGCGTGCGCGTGGGCAAGAAGCGGCACGTAACCGCGCGCCACATCCAAGGTGTGTTCATATGAAAATATGCAAGGAAGGAATTTCAGGCACAAAAAAGCCCGCTCAATGAGCGGGCTTCCTGTGGTGACCTGGCGTTCAGTGTTCCAGGTTACCGAATATGGCGCAGCGGACGGGACTCGAACCCGCGACCCCCGGCGTGACAGGCCGGTATTCTAACCGACTGAACTACCGCTGCGCGTAACACATGAGGCGAATGGTGGGTGATGACGGGATCGAACCGCCGACCCTCTGCTTGTAAGGCAGATGCTCTCCCAGCTGAGCTAATCACCCTTCGTCTCGGTGTGGCGCGCATTCTACGGAGCGACCCAAGGTCTGGCAAGCACTTTCTTAAATCTTTTTTTTGAGGCCTTCCAATGGCTTAGGCAGGGTTGGCCTCAGACGTGATCAAGACAATAATGCCCGCCTTTGTATAAAGGAGAGACTCACCCCATGTGGTTCAAGAACCTGCTTATCTATCGCCTGACCCAAGATCTGCCCGTTGATGCCGAGGCGTTGGAAGCGGCCATGGCCACCAAACTGGCGCGCCCGTGTGCCAGCCAGGAGTTGACCACTTACGGTTTCGTCGCGCCTTTCGGTAAAGGTGAAGACGCTCCCCTGGTTCACGTCAGCGGTGACTTCCTGCTGATCGCTGCGCGCAAGGAAGAACGTATCCTGCCGGGTAGCGTGGTGCGTGACGCACTGAAAGAGAAAGTCGAAGAAATCGAGGCCGAGCAAATGCGCAAGGTCTATAAGAAGGAACGCGACCAGCTCAAGGATGAAATCATCCAGGCCTTCCTGCCGCGCGCCTTTATCCGTCGTTCGTCGACCTTCGCCGCCATCGCGCCGAAACAGGGCCTGATCCTGGTGAACTCGGCCAGCCCGAAACGCGCCGAAGATCTGCTGTCGACGCTGCGTGAAGTGATCGGCACCCTGCCCGTTCGCCCGCTGACCGTAAAAACCGCGCCAACCGCGATCATGACCGACTGGGTCACCACCCAGAAACCGGCCGATGACTTCTTCGTCCTCGACGAATGCGAACTGCGCGACACCCACGAAGACGGCGGCATCGTGCGCTGCAAGCGCCAGGACCTGACCGGCGAAGAGATCCAGCTGCACCTGACCACCGGCAAAGTCGTGACCCAACTGGCCCTGGCCTGGCAGGACAAGCTGTCCTTCATGCTTGACGACAAGATGACCGTCAAACGCCTGAAGTTCGAAGACCTGCTGCAAGACCAGGCGGAACAGGACGGCGGCGACGAAGCCCTGGGCCAACTGGACGCAAGCTTCACCCTGATGATGCTGACGTTCGGCGAGTTCATCCCGGCACTGGTTGAAGCCCTGGGCGGTGAAGAGACGCCACAAGGCATCTAAGCCATGTGAAGTTCTACCTATAGAAGCGGGCTTGTGCGGGAGCGGGCTTGCTCGCGAATGCGGCGGATCAGTCGCCACCACGGTTGACTGACACAGCGTATTCGCGGGCAAGCCCGCTCCCACATTTGATTGGGTTTCCAAGCAGAATCATTCACTAATAACAAGGACACTCCCATGCGCGCACTCGCCGCCCTGAGCCGCTTCGTCGGCAATACCTTCGCCTACTGGGTGCTGATTTTCGCGGTACTGGCGTTCCTCGAACCGGGCTGGTTCATCGGCCTGAAAACCGCCATCGTGCCGCTGCTGGGCCTGGTGATGTTCGGCATGGGGCTGACCCTCAAGATTGATGACTTCGCCGAGGTCGCCCGCCATCCGTGGCGCGTCGCCCTGGGCGTGGTCGCGCACTTTGTGATCATGCCGGGCGTGGCGTGGTTGCTGTGCCAGGCCTTCCACCTGCCGCCGGAAATTGCCGTCGGCGTGATTCTGGTCGGTTGCTGCCCAAGCGGCACCTCGTCCAACGTGATGACCTGGCTGGCCCGTGGCGACCTGGCGCTGTCGGTGGCCATCGCCGCCGTCACCACCCTCCTCGCCCCGCTGCTCACCCCGGCGCTGATCTGGTTGCTGGCCTCGGCCTGGCTGCCGGTATCGTTCATGGAGCTATTCTGGTCGATCCTGCAAGTGGTGCTGCTGCCGATCGTGCTCGGCGTAGTCGCGCAGCGTGTGCTCGGCGAACGCGTACGGCATGCGGTGGACGTGTTGCCATTGGTATCGGTGGTGAGCATCGTGATCATCGTCGCCGCGGTGGTGGCCGCCAGCCAGGCGAAGATCGCCGAATCAGGCCTGCTGATCATGGCCGTGGTGATGCTGCACAACAGCTTCGGCTACCTGCTGGGCTACTTCACCGGCCGCGTGTTCAAGCTGCCATTGGCGCAGCGCAAGTCGTTGGCGCTGGAGGTCGGCATGCAGAACTCCGGGCTCGGCGCCGCATTGGCCAGTGCACATTTCTCGCCGCTGGCGGCGGTGCCGAGTGCGCTGTTCAGCGTCTGGCACAATATTTCCGGGGCATTGCTGTCGACCTACTTCCGCCGCATGAGCGAGAAAGAAGACCGTCGCATACTGGAAAACACCCCACAAACTTGATCCGCCGGGCACAGTTCGGCACTCTAACGAACTTCGCGGGGACGACCCCGTGACGCTCTCAAGCGCCTAATCCGGGGACGACCCCACGTCTATATAGAAGAGGGTCAGCATGTCCTGGATCATTCTGTTTTTTGCCGGATTGTTTGAAGTCGGCTGGGCCGTCGGCTTGAAATACACCGATGGCTTCAGCAAGCCCCTGCCCACCGCCCTGACGATTGTCGCCATGGCCATCAGCCTTGGCCTGCTGGGGCTGGCCGTGAAGGAACTGCCGCTGGGCACCGCCTATGCAGTCTGGACCGGCGTGGGCGCCGTGGGTACGGTGATTGCCGGGATTATCCTGTTTGGCGAATCCATGGCGTTGTTTCGGTTGGCCAGTGTGGCGTTGATTATTTGCGGGCTCATTGGGCTCAAGATCAGCACTTAGGCCACTACCGCTTTCGCGAGCAAGCCTGCTCCCACATTTGACCGCGTTCCACTTTTGGAATACGGGCGAATGTGGGAGCGGGCTTGCCCGCGAAGAGGCCCGCCCCTTCAACACAAACCTACCTGACACTTCCCCGCAACCCACCAACCACCTCCTGCAATCTTGCAGGCGTCGGCTCTGGCACTGGCTCACCTGCCACCAACACCACCCGCGACCAGATCCGGTGAAAGAAGCCCTTGTTCGGATCGCGACTGAAAAAGCTCCCCCACAACCCCTGCAACGCCAGCGGAATCACCGGCACCGGCGTCTCCTCCAGAATCCGCGTCACCCCACCGCGAAACTCATTCATCTCGCCGTCAGCCGTCAACTTGCCTTCCGGAAAGATGCACACCAACTCACCGTCCTTCAGATACTGCGCAATCCGCGTGAAGGCCTTTTCGTAGATCTGAATGTCCTCATGCCGCCCGGCAATCGGAATCGCTCCGGCTGTGCGGAAGATAAAGTTCAGCACCGGCAAGTGGTAGATCTTGTAGTACATGACGAAGCGAATCGGCCGACGCACCGCGCCGCCAATCAACAGCGCATCGACAAACGACACGTGGTTGCACACCAGCAATGCCGCCCCCTCATCCGGGATCGCTTCCAGGTTGCGGTGCTCCACGCGGTACATGGAATGGCTGAGCAGCCAGATCATGAAACGCATGGTGAACTCGGGCACGATCTTGAAGATGTAGGTGTTCACCGCGATGTTGAGCAGCGACACCACCAGGAACAACTCCGGAATCGACAGCTTGGCCACGCTGAGCAGCAGGATCGAGACAATCGCCGACACCACCATGAACAACGCATTGAGAATGTTGTTCGCCGCGATCACCCGTGCGCGTTCGTTCTCGGCAGTACGCGACTGGATCAGCGCATACAGCGGCACGATATAAAAGCCGCCAAACACGCCCAGCCCGAGGATGTCGAACAACACCCACCACGCCTGGCCATGGCTCAACACCGCGAGCCAATCGTTGGCCTGTACGTTCTGCGCAAAGCCACCGGAGTGCCACCACAGCAGCAGGCCAAACACCGTCAGGCCGAATGAACCGAACGGCACCAGGCCGATTTCCACCTTACGCCCGGAGAGTTTTTCGCAGAGCATCGAACCGAGGGCGATACCCACCGAGAACACGGTGAGGATCAGCGTCACTACGGTTTCGTCGCCGTACAACCACTCCTTGGCGTAGGCCGGGATTTGCGTCAGGTAGATCGCACCGACAAACCAGAACCACGAGTTGCCGACAATGGACCGTGACACCGCGGGTGTCTGCCCCAGGCCCAGGCGCAAAGTGGCCCAGGATTCACTGAAGATATTCCAGTTCAAACGCAGCCCCGGCGTCGACGCCGCCGCCCGCGGAATGCTGCGACTGGCCAGGTAACCGAGCACCGCCACGCCGACAATCGCCACCGCTACCACCGGCGCGTAATGGGTCGACGACATCATGATCCCGGCGCCAATGGTGCCGGCCAGGATCGCCAGGAACGTCCCCATCTCCACCAGGCCGTTGCCGCCCACCAGCTCATCTTCGTGCAGGGCCTGGGGCATGATCGAGTACTTCACCGGCCCGAACAGCGCCGAATGGGTGCCCATGGCAAACAACGCCAGCAGCATCAATTCCAGATGGTTGGTCAAGAAGCCCGCGGCGCCCACGCCCATGATCACGATCTCGCCGATCTTGATCGCGCGGATCAACGCGTCCTTGTTGAATTTCTCGCCAAACTGCCCGGCCAGGGCCGAGAACAGGAAGAACGGCAGGATGAACAGCAACGCGCACAGGTTGACCCAGATCGAACGGTCACCGTCGATGGTCAGCTTGTAGAGAATGGCGAGGATCAGCGATTGCTTGAAGATGTTGTCGTTGAAAGCACCCAGCAACTGGGTAATGAAAAACGGCAGGAAGCGCCGTGTGCGCAGCAAGGTGAATTGCGAGGGGTGGCTCATCGTCCGTGTTCCTGCGTGGCCTGTTTTTTTGTAAAAGCATTCAGGCCACGACTTTACCTAATCCGGCTTACTTATTCCCTAGTCCTGCAATACACGGCGAAACAAAAAGCTCACCTTTATAGGCGCCCTGCACGGTGCGCCTGGCGACGATCAGCCACATCAACGCCAACGTCAGCACCAGCACACTGCCGAACACACTGAAGAACCCCAGATGCAGCAGGCTCGCCAGCTTCAACGTGGCCAGCGCATACACGCCCAGTGGAAAGGTAAACCCCCACCAGCCGAGGTTGAATGGGATGCCCGCACGCAGGTAACGCAGGGTGATCAACACGGCGATCAGCATCCACCACAAACCGAAGCCCCACAGGGTAATACCGGCCACCAGGCCCAGGCCGTTGGCCATCTCGCCGACACCGGGCATGCCGTTGGCGGCAAAGATCGCCGGGGCGTCGCCGCCGAGCAGCAACATACCCAGGGCACCGGTGCCGATCGGGCCAAGGGCCAGCCAGCTCGACGCAGCCATATTGGCGTGGGGCAGTTTATGCAGGGCCATGCGCAACATCAGGATGGTCAGGATGCTGAACGCCACCGGCAGGGAAAACGCCCACAGTACGTAGCCTGTCACCAGCATCACCAGTTGCCCATGGGCATCGGCCAAGTGCGGCGCCAACAGGCCACCGCTGGCAGCGGCCACTTCAGCAGCGACCACGGGCAGCAGCCACACGGCCGTCATCTGGTCGATGCTGTGTTCCTGGCGGGTGAACATCATGAATGGGATCAACACGCCACAGGCCAGGGCCATTGCCACGTCCAGCCACCACAGGGCTTCGACCAGCGGTATCACATCACCGCCCCAGCGCGGCAAGCCGAACAGCAGCAAACCGTTGAGAATGGTCGCCAGGCCCATGGGGATGGTGCCGAAGAACATCGAAACCGTGGAGTGCCCGAAGATCCGCCGCGCCTCGTGGAAAAACATCACCCAGCGGGCCGCATACAATCCGCTGAACAATACAAACAGGCCGATGGTGAGCCACCACAAGCCTTCGGCGATGACGTACAAGCCCGGCAGGTTGACCGGCACCTGCGCCAAGGCCAGCGCCAGCACGCCGGTGCCCATGGTCGCGGCAAACCAGTTGGGGGTGAACTGGCGAATCACTTCCCGTGGCCGGGCCAGGTGACTGAAGGGTTTGTAACTGATGGTATTCGAGCAGGTCATGATAATTATCCTCTTCCTCGCATGAGGTTGAGACCATGGTAGAACCCAATCGAATATCTATATAACGGGTAATTTCTCTAACTGTTATCTGTTTTACCTATAAGCACGTTTTACCGAGCCCTGTACCAGCAGACCGCCCAGGGCACCAAGCGATAGCAGGATCAGCACAACGCCATAGCCATCGGTGGTGGCGATCAGGCCGAAACTGCGGATCAGGTTGCCCGCCAGCAGCGACGGCAGGCAGAACGCCAGGTAGCTCAACACATAAAACGCCGACATCAGGCCGGCTCGCTCGTGGGGCAGCGCCAGGGGCACCACGCTGCGCAACGCGCCAAGAAAACCGGCGCCGAAACCGCTGCCCGCAACCAGCGTGGCCATGAAAAACAGCGGCAGACTGGCACTGTGCACCGCCGTGAGGATCAGCCCCACACCGACAGCCAGCAGGCTTGCCCCCAGGCGCAGGACTTTGTCGGCAGGCCGATTGCGCAGGCTGAAGATCATCAACGCGCCGCTCAAGGTCAGCACCGCCACCAGCCCACCGCCGATCAGGTTGGACGTGGACCCGGTCGCTGCCCGTACCAGCGAGGGCGCCAACGACAGATAGAACCCGCCCATCGCCCACACCGCCACATCCACCGGCAGCGACAACCACAAGGCCCGGCGCGCCTGGGGTGGCACATGCAAGGTCGGGCGCAACGAGGCCAAGGCTCCCGGAATGCGGCTCACGGTTTCCGGCAGACGCCATACGTACAGCGCCTGCAACAGCATCAGCACGAACAGTGTCCAGTAGATCAACTGCGTCGGCAGCGGCGCGAACTCCACCAGCACGCTGCTGCCCATCGCACCGCACGCCATGCCCAGCAACGGCGCCACACTGTTGACCAGCGGCCCCTGCTGGCGATCATGGTCGAGCAGCGCGGCACCGAGCACGGCGGTGGCCATGCCAGTGGCGAAACCTTGCAACGTGCGTGCAGCAATAAGCCAGGCCACGCTGCCCTCATTGATAAACAGCAACATCGCCAGCATATCCAGGACCAGCGCGGCGAAAATCACCGGCTTGCGCCCCAGGTGGTCCGACAGCGAGCCCACGGTCAACAACGCCGCCAGCAAGCTGATGGCATAGACCCCAAAGATCAGCGTGAGCATGCCCGCGGAAAAATGCAGGCCTTCCTGATACAGGTGATACAACGGCGTCGGCGCGCTGGACGCGGCAAGAAACGTCAGCAAGGTGATCGCCAGGAACACCAGGCTGGAACGGTTAGAAGGGTTGCTGGACATGGGCACGCTCCGCTAAAGCTAATATTTTGCTTTTGCGGAGTGTGCTACTGGCCGGCGCTTAAAGCAAATTCTTTGTGTTAAGGTCGCAAACATGGCGATAAAAGAAGGCCTCCGCCCGGGGGGCCGTAGTGCCCGGGTCCAAGAATCCGTCCATAAGGCGGTGCGCGAATTGCTGGAAGCCCATGAGCGTTCCAGCGTCACCGTGCCGATGATTGCCGCGCGCGCAGGCGTCACGCCGTCGACCATCTACCGGCGCTGGGGCGACCTTTCGGTGCTGCTGGCCGATGTGGCCCTGGCACGCCTGCGCCCGGACAGCGAACCGGCCAACACCGGCAGCCTGCGCGGCGACCTGCAAGCCTGGGCCGAGCAGTATCTGGATGAGATGAGTTCAGAGCCGGGACGCCACATGATGCGCGACGTGCAATGCAGCCAGACGCCGGGGTATTGCGTGGCGCTGATTGGCGGGCAGTTGCAGGTTATCGTGGATCGCTATCCCGGCGAACAGGCGCCCAGCGTGGAGCGGTTGATCAACCTGCTGGCGGCGCCGACGGTGTTCAGGATTCTGTTTGCGGATGCGCCGTTGCAGGTTGAAGAGCTGCATGCGCTGATCGAGTTGGCACTAAAGCCATAATGCCTTGCAGAAAACCAAATGTGGGAGCGGGCTTGCTCGCGAAAGCGGTGGGTCAGTGAATACATCTTTGACTGATACACCGTCTTCGCGAGAAAGCCCGCTCCCACATTTTCTGACCGCATGCAGTCAGTGAGTCAGGTACGCATCCCCCGCCCGCTCACCAGCAGCTTCGCGCAGCCGATATACAGCACCACGGTCGCCACCAGCATGAAGGTGATCGCCACGCTGATCTTGATGTCCGACACCCCCAGAATGCCGTAACGGAACGCGTTGACCATATGCAGCACCGGGTTGGCCAACGACACGGTCTGCCAGAACGGCGGCAACAAGGTGATCGAGTAGAACACCCCGCCCAGGTAGGTCAGCGGCGTCAGCACGAACGTCGGGATGATCGAAATATCATCGAAGTTGCGTGCAAACACGGCGTTGATGAAGCCCAGCAGCGAGAAGATCGTCGCCGTCAACACCACTACCAGAATGGTGACCCCGAGGTGATGCACCTGCAGGTGGGTGAAGAACAGTGACAGCAACGTCACGATCACGCCGACCATCAGGCCACGCAGCACGCCGCCCACGGTGTAGCCGATCAGGATGGTATGCGGCGACACCGGCGACACCATCAGTTCCTCGATCGAACGCTGGAACTTGCTGCCGAAGAAACTCGACACCACGTTGCCGTAGGCGTTGGTGATCACCGACATCATGATCAGCCCCGGCACGATGTACTCCATGTAGGTAAAACCACCCATGTCGCCGATCTGCCGGCCGATCAGGTTACCGAAGATCACGAAGTACAGGACCATGGTGATCGCCGGCGGTAGCAGGGTCTGCGGCCAGATCCGGGTAAAGCGTTTCACTTCGCGATAGATGATGGTTTGCAGCGCGACGAGGTTGGGTTGCAGTTCGGAACTCATAACGCCACCTTCGCCAGATTTTTCTCCACCAGGGACACGAACAACTCCTCAAGGCGATTGGTTTTGTTACGCAGGCTCAGCACTTCGATGTTCTGGGTCGCCAACTGCGTGAACAGCGCGGTGATGCCCATGGCTTTGTCCACCTGCACTTCCAGGGTGTGGCTGTCGACCAGGCGGCTCGGGTAGCCGAGCAGCTGCGGCGGCACCGACAGATTGTTCTTCAAGTCGAGCAGGAAGGTTTCCACATGCAACTGGCCCAGCAGGTTACGCATGCTGGTGTTCTCGACAATGGTGCCGTGGTCGATGATGCCGATGTTGCGGCACAGCTGCTCAGCCTCTTCCAGGTAATGGGTGGTGAGGATGATGGTGATGCCCTTCTCGTTCAGTTCGGTGAGGAAGGTCCACATCGAGCGGCGCAGTTCGATGTCCACGCCGGCGGTGGGCTCATCGAGGATCAGCAGGCGCGGTTCATGCACCAGCGCGCGGGCAATCATCAGGCGCCGCTTCATGCCGCCGGACAGCGAGCGCGAGGGGACGTCGCGCTTGTCCCACAGGCCCAGTTGGGTCAGGTATTGCTCGGCACGTTCCTTGGCGATTTTCGCCGGGATGCCGTAGTAACCGGCCTGGGTCACGACGATGTCGAAGGTCTTTTCGAACTGATTGAAGTTGAACTCCTGGGGCACCACGCCGATGGAACGCTTGAGCGCGGCCGGGGATGTGTCCAGGTCATGACCGAAGATGTTCACTGTGCCGCTGGTCTTGTTGACCAGGGTCGACAGGATGCCGATGGTGGTGGATTTGCCGGCACCGTTGGGGCCGAGCAAGGCGAAGAAATCACCTTCGGCAACGTCCAGATCGATACCACTCAGGGCCTGGAAACCGTTGCCGTAGGTTTTGGTTAGCTGCCGGATGGACAGAGCGGAACTCATATCGGATTACGCACCAAAGAAGGGAATAGGAAGAATAGATGAAGGCGCACGCCACGAAGTTCAACGGCGGCGCATGACAGGCATGGTGGCTGCCCGCGCCGCACAAGTACAGTCACCTGTATTAATAGTCAGTATTAAGTCAACGCGGTCATGACCGCTTTGCGATAGGCCGGGCGCTGTTGCAGGCGTTGGTACCAGGCCTCTAGATTGGGCATCGCAGGCCGTTCGATAGGCATTTCGAACCAGGCGTAGATAAAGCAGCCCAGGGGAATATCACCCATGCCGAATTCGCTGCCCGACAGATACGGCTGCTCGGCGAGGGCTTTTTCCACGGTGCCGAGCACATCGATGCAGGCTTGGCGCGCGGCGTGAATGCTGTCCCAGTTCTGTTTTTCCGCCGGGGTGCGCAGGATGCCCCAGAACACCGTCTTGAACGGCTCGGCGAGAGTGGAAGTGGTCCAGTCCATCCACTTCTCGGCGCTGGCGCGCGCCTTCACATCACTGGGATACCAACTCCCCCCCTGCTTGGCGCAGAGGTAACGCACGATGGTATTGGACTCCCACAGTACAAAGTCGCCATCCTCGATCATCGGCACCCGGCCGTTGGGGTTCAGCGCCCGGTACTGCGGGGTGTCGACCACACCAAACGCCCCACCCGCATCGATTGACTCATAGTCCAGGCCGAGTTCTTCGGCGCACCACAGTGCTTTCCTGACGTTTGATGAATTTTTACGACCCCAGATTTTCAGCATGACCGTGCCTTATTGTGTGGTGAGCGCAGCAGCATACGCCGGTTCACCCACGGCTTGAATCGGTGTGCATGTCACCGAGCAACGGCGGACTGTCTGCGGCAAACAGATGCGGGTAACACGTACGAATATGCTCGAAGAAAAACGCTTCAGGCACATCGGAAAACTGCCCATGGTCGACGATGTACTCCATCGAGCGCTGCCCCTGGCGGTTGAACGCGTGGAACACACTGTCATTGATCCCATCGAATTCCAGCGGCGGCACATCGAACACGTCACACAGCTGCCTGTTGAACGCCGGGGTGGCCTTGACCCAACGCCCGCGCAAGTAAAGTTCGGTGTAACCGTGCATGGCGAATACATCGCTTTTGAGTAAAGCGAGCAGGCGCGGCGTCGACAGATGATTGCGCACATCCGCCAGGCCGATACGCGCCGGGATGCCGCAGTGGCGGGCGCAGGCAGCGAGCAGGTTGGCCTTGGGCACGCAATAGCTTTCACCGCTGGCCAAGGCGAAGCTGGCATTCAAGGTGCTGGGATCGCGGCTGAAGGTATAGGGGTTGTAGCGAATCGCCTCACGTACGGCGTAATAAAGACTGACTGCCTGGTCATTAAAATCCGCACTGGTACTGCGATGTTTTTCGGCGAACTCCACCACCGCAGGGTGGTCACTATCGATGAAGCGGCTGGGACTCAGGTACGTATCCATGAGCGTTATCTCCGAAGGAAGCCTGGAGTCTAACCACAGGCCTGCCATCGAGATAACGACGAATCGGCCAAATCTCGTTACACCCGGATCACCCCGCTTGCTCGGATGCCGACTAAGCTCCCTGGTGGTTTCGCCCCTGGTTTCACGGAGGATTGAATATGCTGTTGTTGTGGATACTGGTTCTGGTGGTCGGCATTGCCTACCTGGCACACCGCCGCACCGCGCCCCTGCCCGCCCTGGGCGTGGTCGCCGTCTACCTGCTGGCGATGGGCGCATGGAGCCACGCGCCGGGCTGGCTGCTGCTGGTTTTCTGGGTACTGATCGCCGTTGTCGCCGCGCCGTTGCTGCTGCCCGACCTGCGCCGCCAATACTTCACCAAGCCGCTGTTCAGCTGGTTCCAGAAAGTCCTGCCACCGATGTCCGAGACCGAACGCGATGCCATCGACGCCGGCACCGTGTGGTGGGATGGCGAACTGTTCAGCGGCCGCCCGGACTGGGACAAGCTCCTCGCTTACCCCAAGGCCCAACTGACCGAAGAAGAACAGGCGTTTATCGACGGCCCCACCGAAGAACTCTGTGCAATGGTCAGCGACTGGGACATCGGCCAGGCCATGGACCTGCCGCCCGCCGCCTGGGAGCACATCAAGACCCATGGCTTCTTCGCCCTGATCATCCCCAAGGAATACGGCGGCAAGGGCTTCTCGGCCTACGCCCACTCCCAGGTGGCGATGAAACTCGCGACCCGCAGCGGCGACCTGGCGTCAACCGTGATGGTGCCCAACTCCCTCGGCCCGGCCGAACTGCTGCTGCACTACGGCACCGAGGAGCAACGCAACCACTACCTGCCGCGCCTGGCCCGGGGCGACGACATTCCATGCTTCGCCCTCACCGGCCCGCTGGCCGGCTCCGACGCCGGTGCCATGCCCGACACCGGGGTGATCTGCAAAGGTGAATGGCAAGGCAAGGAAACCCTCGGCCTGCGCCTGAACTGGGAAAAACGCTACATCACCCTGGGCCCGGTCGCGACCCTGCTCGGGCTGGCGTTCAAGGCCCATGACCCGGATCACCTGCTGGGTGAAGAGGAAGACCTGGGCATCAGCCTCGCGCTGATCCCCACCGATACACCGGGTGTGGAAATCGGCCGTCGCCACCTGCCGCTGGGCGCCGCGTTCATGAACGGCCCCAACTCCGGCAAGGACGTGTTCATCCCCCTGGAATTCCTGATTGGCGGCCAGGAGATGCTCGGCAAGGGCTGGATGATGTTGATGAACTGCCTGTCCGTGGGCCGTTCGATTTCCCTGCCTGCCGTGGGCACCGGCGCCGCCAAGTTCACCAGCCTGGTCACCGGCCAATATGCCCAGGTCCGCGAGCAGTTCAACGTCCCGCTCTCGGCGTTCGAAGGTATCCAGGAAGCCCTGGCGCGGATCGGCGGCAATGCCTGGCTGATGGACAGTGCGCGCATGCTCACCGCCAACGCGGTGGACCTTGGGGAGAAACCCTCGGTGCTGTCGGCGATCCTCAAGTACCACCTCACCGAACGCGGCCGCGAGTGCATCGGCCACGCCATGGACGTGCACGGCGGCAAGGGCATCATCATGGGCCCGAACAACTACCTGGGTCGCAGTTGGCAAGGTGCGCCGATCTTCATCACCGTGGAAGGCGCGAATATCCTCTCGCGCAACCTGATGATCTTCGGCCAGGGCGCGATCCGCTGCCATCCGTTCGTGCTCAAGGAAATGGCCTTGGCCGGTCGTGAAGACCACGATCAGGCGCTGAAGGAATTCGACGGCCTGTTGATGCAACACATTGGTTTTGCCGTGAGCAACGCCGCCAGCACCCTGGTGTTGAACCTGGGCATCGGTCACTTCGAGAAAGCACCGGGCAACCGCTTGAGCCAGGGTTATTTCCGCGCGCTGAACCGTCAGGCCGCGGCGTTCGCCCTGCTCGCCGACCTGAGCATGATGCTGCTGGGTGGCGAACTGAAACGTCGCGAACGCCTGTCGGCACGCCTGGGCGATGTACTCAGCCACATGTACCTGGCCTCGGCGGCGCTCAAGCGTTACCACGACCTGGATTCGCCGGGCCACATGGAGCCGCTGTTCGCCTGGGCCATGGAGGAAAGCCTGGGTGAATCGGAGCGCGCACTGGACGAACTGCTCAGCAACTTCCCGAACAAGGTGCTCGGTTGCCTGCTGCGGGTGATCGTGTTCCCGTTCGGCCGTCGGCATACCGGGCCATCCGATGCGCTGGATGCCGAAGTCGCCGCAGTGATCGGCCGCGCCAAGGGCGATCCGACCCTGGAAGAGTTGCTGGCTGGCTGCTACCGCCCGCAATCGGCGCAAGACCCGGTCGGCGCCCTGCAACATGCCTACGACCTCCTGGGCGCCAGCCATGCGTTGCAGAAGAAACTGCATACCGCGCTCAAGAGCGGCCAGGTCAAACCGGCGGCTGGCGAGCATGCCATCGACGCGGCGCTGGAAGCGGGCGTGCTGCAACCGGCCGAAGCGCAAACCCTGCGCGACGCCGAAGCGGCGCGGCGCAAGGTGATCGACGTGGATGATTTCAGCAAGGAAGAGCTGGCCCAGGCAGAGGGCACAGTCCGCTGATACCGGCGGTCATATAAATACGGGCACGAGGGCTATATACTCTCGCGCCCGTTTTTGCTTTAGAGGACTTATCTCGTGTCCAACGTCGTTGCCGATCATCTCGTCTTGCTCGACCACCTGCGCAGCATCCTGGTTGCCGTCGGCGAAGCCGAACAGGTGCCCGAGGAAAGCCACACCTTGTTCCTGGAGCGCTTCGACGAATTGCGCGCCCTGCTGCCGATCGACCCGATCGAAAGCCAGTACCTGGGCCAGGACCTGATGAGCCAGGTCATCTTGCGCTACCCACAAATCGCCCATCTGGTGCCACGCGACCTGCTGTGGTTCTTTGGCGGCGATTGCCTGCACTTCATGCCGGACGAAGAACTGGACATGTACCAGGCCCTGGAAGAGCGTCGCTTCGAAGCCGAACAGAACGACGAACCGTTCGACTGGAACCAGGAAAAGCAGCTGCTGGCCATGCCTGAAGACCAGAGCAAGCACTGATAGTCGAAACACCGCAGAACCCATTGTGGGAGCGGGCTTGCTCGCGAATACGAAGTGTCAGTCAATATATTCATCAACTGGCAGACCGCTTTCGCGAGCAAGCCCGCTCCCACATTTTTTAGACCGCGTATCTACCGTCGGCGCAACGTCGGCTCCTTGGCCATGCACTCCACCAGATAATCAATAAACACCCGCAACTTGGGCGGCAGATACCGCGTTGGCGAATGCAGCAGCCACACATCGCCGTGGTACGACGCAATAAAATCCCACTGCGGCAACACCTGCACGACCCTCCCCGCGTCCAGATCATGGCGCGCCGTAAAGTACGGCAGACTGCCAATACCCACATGCTGCAACACTGCATCCAACCGCACGCCGGTATGGTTCGCCGCATAACGCCCACGCACCCCGACCGTCACCGTCTTGCCAGCCTGGCGAAACTTCCAGCGCGCATCCGCGGCAGTTTCTCCCAGGTAGATGCAACTGTGCTCCAGCAGGTCATGGGGATGCTCCGGTGTGCCGTACTCAGCCAGATACTGCGGCGTCGCGCACAGCAAGTGTTCGATGGGAAACAATGGCCGCCCCACCAACCCCGGCGGCGGGCTTTCGGAGATGCGCAGGATCAGATCCAGGTTGTCGTCGATCAAATCCACCGGCCGGTCTTCCAGGATCAACTGCACATCCACTTTGGGATAACGGCGCAAGAACTCCGGCACATGGGGATGCACCACAAACCGCCCCACCGCCTTGGGCACGCTGACCCGTACCAGGCCTTCGGCCTCATGGGTAAATTGGCCGCTGACCTCCATCACCGAGCGCGCCGCGTTGACCATGTCCTGGCAACGCTTGAACACCTCTTCGCCGCCCTCGCTCAAACGCAATTTGCGCGTGGTGCGTTGCAGCAAACGCGTGGCCAGGGCTTTTTCCAGGCGCGAAATACTGCGGCTGACCGATGACGGCGAAGCGCCCATTTGCCGGGCGGCTGCGGAAAAGCTGCCGGTTTCCACCACCTTGACGAAAATCGCCATTTCGCCCAGCAGCGGCAAAGGAAGATTGATGCTCATGACGCACAGGTCCATTGATAGTTGAGCGGATTATCACCTATTGACGCACTATTTATACTGCGCGCAGAACCCTGATGCGGATGTAGAAAATGACCGAGCGCCTGTTTTTCACCCATGACCACCTGACGGCTGAGCTCGAAGTGCTCAGTTGCACGCCCCACGAGGCGCAGTTTGCAGTCATCCTGCAGTCGACGATCTTCCATCCCCAAGGCGGTGGCCAGCCATTCGATACCGGCTGGCTCGGTGATAGCCAGGTATTGCGCGTCATCCAGGAAGCCGACCAGGTGGTGCACTACGTTGATCAAGCGGTCGCCCCTGGTCCGATCAGCGCGCGCGTCGATGAGACACGCCGCGCCCTGCACACCCGCCTGCATTCTGCCGGGCACCTGATCGGCAACGCCGGCGAAAGCCTCGGCTGGATGCCGATCAAGGCCCATCACTGGCCGGGCGAAGGCAAGATCACCTTTATCCGTGGTGAAGCGGCACAAACCATCGACGCCGAGACCATCCAGCAACAGGTCAACCAATGGATCGCCGCAGATTACTCGCGCCATATGGCCTTGGATGAAGGCACCCGCGAAGTCGGCTTCGGCGAGTTGCCCGCCTACGCCTGCGGCGGCACACACGTCCAGGCCCTGAGCGAACTGGGCCAGGTAAAAATCCTCGCCCTCTCGGAAAAAAAAGGCGCCCTATCCGTCCGCTACGAGCTTTGTAGTGAGCAGGCTTGCCCCGCGCCGGGGGGCGAAGCCGCCCCAAAACCGTAAACCGCGGTATTTCAGAAAGACCGAGGCGCCTGGATTGGCACCAGCAACTGGTTGGGCGGCTACCTGGATAATTCACGCAACCTGGAGGTGGTGATGCGCAATGAAGCGATGGCTAAACGTGTAGGGCAACTGCATGAACAGTTGTGGGACGGGCCCTATACCAAAGCGCTGGAGGTGACAGACGAGTATCCAGCCCCACACCCAGGCACCTTGTAAAATGTCGTTCGCTTGCTAGCCTTGCACTCTCTGGGCGCAGCTTTAGCGGTGCTGCGCGTTCAGGTCACTCACATGAGAGCCCGTCCATGAAAACCGCCGCCCTTCGCTTTTCTTGCATGTTGCTGTTGCTTATCCCGCTGAGCGCCTGCGTCAACAACGCGCAAACACTCACCCTCGTCACCCTCGCCGACGGTACACGCGGCCTCAAAAACGCAGTCGATATCGGGCCTGTGGGCCCCTCCCAAGGCGATCTTTTTGTATTCGATCAACCCTTGATGGACCAGGACCGCAAAGACATCGGCAGCAACAGTGGCTACTGCGTCACCACCCTGCCGGGGGTACACAGCCAATGCCAATGGACACTGCTGTTCTTCGGCCCCGATAAAACCGTCATAGGCACTATCGTCGTAGGCGGGCAGGAGCTTGAAGCGGGTCAATCCACAGTCGCCGTCATCGGCAGCACGGGAAAATATGCCGGGGTTACCGGCACAATGACTTCCGAGCCCAACCTTGATGGAACATTCACCCAAACCCTGTATTTGGTTCGTCATCTACCGTGAAAATCGCCGCTTCTGATCGGGCAGTGATTGCAGAGCGAAGCAGAAAAATTCCCTCAATCGGGTCTCCCACCCCCTCCTTTGCAGTGTTAGTGTGTGGAAATGTTTCTGACACTTCAGTCAGAAACCTCTTACTCACTACCTGCAAAGGAATGCTCCAACAATGCACTTCCCACTCAAGCAACTGGCGGCTGCCAGCCTGTTCGCAGCCAGCCTCTCGGCGATCGTCACCCCCGCCCTCGCCAACATCTCCGTCGAGCAAAGCACCGCGATTCTCAAGAGTTTCAACGAAACCTCCGTCACTGATTTCCGTGGTTTCCTCGGCACCCTGGCCAAGGGCGACCTGGGCAAGACCGCCGACGTAGGCCCAGCGATCAGCGCCTTTCTCGACAACAAGCCACTGAACGCCGACCAGCAGAACGAGATCAATCGCCTGCTGGGCATTTATACCCGCGTGAAGTACGGCAAAGCCGCCACCGAAACCCTGCGCGAGCTGGTGGAAATTCCGACCTTCAACATCGACGGTATGCCGCAGTACAAAAACCCGGAGTTCCTCAGGATCGCGGCCAAGATCAAGGACCTGGCAGAGGCCTTCAACCTGAACTTCCGCAATATCGACAACCGCGTGTATGAAATTTCCCTGGAAGGCGCCAGCGATGAAGTGGTCGGCATTCACGCCCATGCCGACGTAGTGCCGGTCACGCCGGAAAACTGGGTGTTGAAAGATGGCACCAAGCTCGACCCATTCAAGGTCACGCTGATCGGCGACCGCATGTACGGCCGTGGCACCGAGGATGACAAGAACGGCATCGTGGTGGCGATGTATGCCATGAAGGTGATCAAGGAAGAGAAGCTGCCGTTGGCGCGCACGTTCAAACTGCTGGTGGACACCACCGAGGAAACTTCCGGCGATGCGATCCCGTATTACTTCGAAAAGAACCCGACACCGCAGTACAACCTGGCGCTGGACGGTGGCTATCCGGTGGTGATTGCCGAGAAAGGCTACGGCACCGTAATGGCCACCTTCCCGCGCCGTAAAGGCGAAGGCAAGGGTGCGGAAATCATCGCGATGACCGGGGGCATGGCGACCAACCAGATTCCATCGGCCTCGGTGGCGACCTTTGTCAGCGACAAGCCCGCCGAACTGGCGGCCAGCCTGCAAAAAGCCGGAGCGGCGTATGCCAAGGCCAATGGCGGCGACTTCGAGGTGGCAGCCAAGGCGGTCGGTAAAGAAGTGAAGCTGACGGTGACCGGTGTTTCGGCGCACTCCTCCGAGCCTGAATCCGGCATCAACCCGGTGGCGCGCATGCTCGAGTTGATCCACAGCATCGACGGCAAGATCGCCCTCAAGCACAACCACATCACCGACGCCGCGCGTTATGCGTCCGACAACTGGGGCCTGGACTACCTGGGCGGCAAGCTGGGGGTGGGTTTCTCCGACGAGTTCATGGGGCCGCTGACCACCTCGCTGACGTTTGTCGGCCAGGATGACAACGCCTTCAAACTGGCAGTGAACCTGCGGGTGCCGAAGGGTAAATCCCCGGAGAAGTTGAAAGCGGAAATCGCCGACAAACTCAGCGCCTGGGACAAGCACGCCAAGGTCAAGGTGGATTTCACCTACTCGGTGGCCGAGCCGATGTACCGCAACCCGGAAGGCGAGTGGGTCAAGGCGCTGCTGGCAGTGGCCAGCGAAAACCTGGGCATGGAGCACAAGTTCGGCACGTCGGCCGGGGCGACCTCGGTGCATGAACTGCCCAATGGCGTGCAGTTCGGCCTGGCGCGGCCCGAAGTGAAGTACACCGGGCACACCGACAATGAGTTCAAGACAGTCGAGCAGTTCCTGCTGGATTTGCAGATCGTCACTGAAATGATGGGGCGTGTCGGGCAGTTGCCGAAGCTCTGATCTCGACAAGGGAGCCCGCCGCGATGGCGGGCTTTTTTCATCGGCCATCAATCACGCACAAACAAAAACGCCGATCATCGCTGATCGGCGTTTTTGTTGAATATGGAGCGGGAAACGAGACTCGAACTCGCGACCCCGACCTTGGCAAGGTCGTGCTCTACCAACTGAGCTATTCCCGCAAATGGCGTCCCCTAGGGGACTCGAACCCCTGTTACCGCCGTGAAAGGGCGGTGTCCTAGGCCACTAGACGAAGGGGACACGCTACTGAAACACATGGTGTGTATTCCAGTGCCCAGAGGTTGGATCCGAAGATCATGCCCTGGTTTCACTCAGTGCCACCCGAGGGCAACACTGCTTAAATTTGGAGCGGGAAACGAGACTCGAACTCGCGACCCCGACCTTGGCAAGGTCGTGCTCTACCAACTGAGCTATTCCCGCATATGGCGTCCCCTAGGGGACTCGAACCCCTGTTACCGCCGTGAAAGGGCGGTGTCCTAGGCCACTAGACGAAGGGGACACACGTACAACATTCACTACTCGCCGCGTTTCGCTGTGTGCTTTACGCTTTAAGTGGCGCGCATTCTATGGATGGATTGGGAGGTCGTCAACCCCCAAGGATAAATTTATTAAAATCAATGACTTCGCCCCTCTTTACGAGACCGGGCACGCATTCTGTACAGCAGGGCTTTGACGCCTATATTCTGGCACCCCACAAGACGCTATAGTTCGCTGCAGCCGATGATGGCAATGTGCATCCATACATGGAACGTTCACCTATATAGAAGAATCTACCTGGGCAACTGGTCGATCAGTCCTATCCGCCGGCCAGCCCAGTCACTACACTCCACTGCAAACCCTATAAAGAGGTCACACCGGTGACACCACTCATGATCACCCTGCTGGTAATAGCCGGGATCGCAATACTGATCGCCATTGGCTACATGAACCACGTGGTGGAAAACAACAAGTTGGAAAAACAGCGCACTGTGATCGAGCTCAATGATCGCCTGCGTCGTTGCGGTGAAATCACCGAGACATTCCCTGGCCAGTTGATGAACCCGGCGCTCAAGCTGTTGATGACCCGCCTGGAACTGAACGTCAACCAGCGCCTGCTCAACCTCGACAAGACCAGCGCACCGCTCAAGGCCCGCATCGCCGAACTGAATGCACTGGTCTCCCAGGGCGAATCGATCCCGGTGAACAATCCGCCGGCGCCGATCCAGACCGAAGCCAAGGCCAAGGACGTGCGTTTCCTCCTCGAAGCCCTGCACGGCCAAGTCACCCGCGCCGCCCAGGATGGCTTCCTGCCGTCCAACGAAGCCAAGCACTGGATCAAGGAAATTCGCCACATCCTGGTACTGCTGCATATCGAATTCTTCAACAACCTCGGCCAACATGCCCTGCAACAAGGCCAGCCTGGCCAGGCACGCCTGGCGTTCGAACGTGGCGTGCAGTACCTGCGCAAACAGCCGGAACCCGTGCTCTACAGCGCGCAGTTGCAACACCTGGAAGGCCAACTGGCCCGCGCCAACTCCACGGTGCTGACCAACAGCAAGCCTGCCGAGGATGAAGTCAACGAACTGACCCAAGGCCTCAAGGCGGACGACGCCGACGCCGAGTGGAAAAAGAAAGTCATCTACGACTGACCGCTTGTAGTGAGCGGGCTTGCCCGCGCTGGGTGGCGAAGCCGCCCCAAACCCAGGCAACGCGGTGTTTCAGTAAGACCGAGGTGCCTGGGTTTAGGGCGGCTTCGCCACCCAGCGCGGGGCAAGCCCGCTCACTACAACTATCCATGGCGCGCCGAGTAGCGTAAAAAAGTGCCCCTCACTCCGTGAAGTCAGAGGCCTGCTATGCCTGTCACCGTGATAGATGGACAACCGCTGCACTACCTCGACCAAGGCAACGGCCCCGCCGTCCTGCTTGGTTCGAGCTACCTGTGGGACCGCGCCATGTGGACCCCGCAGATCGAAGCCCTGTCGCAACAATACCGCGTGATCGTCCCCGAGTTGTGGGGCCACGGCGAATCGGGCGCGCTGCCCGCACACACCCAATCCCTTGATGACCTGGCGCGCCAGGCCCTGGCGCTGCTCGACCATCTGGACGTCGCCCAGGTCAACCTGGTGGGCCTGTCGGTCGGCGGCATGTGGGGCGCCCGCCTGGCATTGCTGGCACCCGAGCGCGTCAACAGCCTGGTGCTGATGGACACCCACCTTGGCGCCGAGCCCGAGGCCACGCGCCAGTATTACTTCTCGCTGTTCAAGCTGATCGAAGACGCTGGCGCCATTCCCGAGCCGTTGCTGGATGTGATCGCACCGATCTTCTTTCGTCCGACCATCGGCCGTGAGTCAGCGCTGTATCAGGGTTTTCGCCAAACGCTGCAAGGCTTTTCCCGCGAGCGCCTGCTGGACAGTATCGTGCCCCTGGGTCGGCTGATCTTCAGTCGCGAGGATGTACTGGAACAACTGCCACGGCTGGACGCCGACACCACGCTGGTGCTGTGCGGCGAGCAGGACAAACCCCGGCCACCCGCCGAGTCCCGGGAGATGGCCGAGCTGATCGGCTGCGGTCTGATCCTGATCCCGGACGCGGGACATATCAGCGCCCTGGAGAACCCGGATTTCGTCAATGAAGCGCTGCTGACCTTCCTCGCCAACCACGCCTGAGCGCCCTGCCCCTTGATCGCTGCACCTGTGCAGCGATCAGAGGCGGAAGTGCCCGACCATGCCTTTGAGCTCCGCCCCCAGTTGCGCCAACTGAATGCTCGACGCGGCATTGCCCTGCATGCTCAACGCCGATTGGTCGGCACTCGCGCGGATGCTGGTGACGCTACGGTTGATCTCTTCGGCCACCGAGCTCTGCTCCTCGGCCGCCGCCGCGATCTGCTGGTTCATCTGCTGGATCAATGACACCGCCGTGGCGATGCTGCCCAGGGCGCTTTCGGTTTCCAGCGCATCGCTGACGGCCAGCTTCACCAACTCGCCGCTTTGCTGGATCTGCTGCACCGAAGACTGCGCGGCGCTGCGCAAGGTGCTGACCAGGCGCTCGATCTCTTCGGTGGACTGTTGCGTGCGCTTGGCCAGCGCCCGCACCTCATCGGCCACCACCGCAAAGCCCCGGCCCTGTTCACCGGCGCGGGCCGCTTCGATAGCGGCGTTCAACGCCAACAGGTTGGTCTGCTCGGCCACGCTCTTGATCACACTCAGCACGGTGCCGATGTTCTGGATCTCGGCACTGAGGCTGTCGATACTCGCACTGGCGCTGGCACTCGAACTGGCAAGCTGCTCGATGCGCTGCAGACTCTGGCGCACCACCTGCTGGCCACTGTCGACCTTGTCATCGGCGGTCTGCGCGGCCTGTGCGGCTTGTTCAGCGTTGCGCGCCACGTCGTGCACCGTGGCGGTCATCTGGTTCATCGCCGTGGCCACCTGCTCGGTTTCTTCCTTCTGGCTGCTGACCTCGACATTGGTCTGCTCGGTGACGCTGGACAGCGAATGCGCCGAGCTGGCCAATTGTTCGATACCGGCCTGCAACCCGCTGACCATCTCGCTCAGGCCATTGCCCATCTGTTGCATCGCCTGCATCAGCTGGCCGATTTCATCACGCCGGCTGACCTCCATCCGCCCGCTCAAATCACCCGCTGCAATCTGCTGCGCCACCGCGATCACCCGGCGCAGTGGCGAGACGATCAAGCGTGTGATCACCAGCGCCGCAATCAACCCCACCAGTAGCGCGAGGGCCGACGAAGCGATGATCAGCAGAGTGCTTTTCTTCAATTGTTCCTGCATTGACTGGTCTTCGGCGGCATACGCCTGGTTGACCCGGCTGACCACTTCCCCGGCCCGATCATGCAGCTGTTTGTAGACGATCTTTTCCTGCGCCAACAGGCCGGTGTACTCACCGAGTTTTTCGCTGAAGGCGGCAATATGCCCGGAGACTTCGTTCAGCACCGTCTGATAGCCAGGGTCCTTGACTGAAGTCTTCAACTGTTCGACCTGCGCCAAGGCCTGGTCAGCCTGTTCGATCTTGCCTTGCTCGGCGCCGTCCTCATCGCCCTTGCGGCTCTGGTCCAGGCGCACATGGGCTTCGTTCATGGCTTGCAACATCAAGCGCGACACCTGGCTGACCTGCCCCGCCTGCTCGATAAACTCTGCGCCCTCCTTGCCCTGGCTCTCCTTGAGGCCATAGGCGCCATCGTCCGCCAGGCCGGCCTGCAGCACATCGAGGTTATTTGCCACGCTGGACACCGACCAACTGGCCATTTCCAGCGCCAGATCCTTGGTCTGGGTCAGCTCGACAAACTCGTCGAACGCCTTGCGGTAGGCGGCCAGGGCCTGCTCGACGTCCGTCATCGCCGGCACATTGGCCGCCGATTGGGTCTTGAGAGCGGCCGCCAGGGCCGCCAGGGCGTCGACGCTCTCATGCAAGGCGTCGACGGACTTGGGGTCGGCATGCAGTGCGTAGTCCTGCTCGATCAAACGCACCTTGAGCAAGCCGCTGTTGAGCGAAGACATGCTGTTGAGGCCTTCAAAACGCTGCCCCACGGTTTGCAGCGACCATACGCCGATCGCCGCGACCACTGCCGTCAGCAACAGCACCAAGAGGAAGCCCAAGCCCAGTTTCTTCGCCATACCGAGGTTGGCGAAACGTCGTTGCACGCCCGTCATCATTGCACTTGAGTCCTCTAGCAATGGCAGATGCCATCAAGCCCGATTTACCAGTAGCGAGATTCGCAACCACGGGCCACCGACACAAGCCGTTGGCGCCGGAATAATGGCAAAAAGCTACACGCTCGTCGTTTTCAGAATGGTAGAGGTCGATCTGGCCGGCCCCATGGCGCGCAGCAACGCCACGGCACGCTGATCAGTAGCATAGGCTACATTGATGCGCAGCCAGTCACTGTGCTCTGCCGTCGGGCTGAACAGCGCCCCCGGTGACAGCAACACACCGAGGCGCCGCGCGCTGGCCTGCAACTGCGAACAATCCGCCACCCCAGGGCGCGCCCACAGGAACATGCCTCCGGCGGGGGCGGCAAACACCTGCCACTCCTCATCCTCCAGCACTTGCAGGGTCGCCGCCATTTGCGTGCCCAGGCGTTTGCGCAGGCGTTGCACCCACTTGCGATAGGTGCCGTTGGCCAACAGCGTCGCCACCACCGCCTCGGCGAAACGCGACGTACCGATGCCGGTCAGGGTCTTGAGGTTGACCAATTGCGGGATAAGCGCACTGCTGGCACAGAGATAGCCGACCCGCAAGGCGCTGCTCAAGGTCTTGGAAAAGCTCGAGACATAGATCACCCGATCATCATGGGGCAGCGCCGCCAGGCGTGTGCAACTGGCATGTTGCAGGTCGCCGTAGACGTCTTCTTCAATGATCAGGAAATCCTTGGCCCGGGCCAGTTGCAGCAAACGCTCGGCCACCGCGAGGCACAGGCTGGTGCCGGTGGGGTTGTGGTACAGGCTGCTGATGAACAGGCATTTGGGGCGATGCACCGCAAGCAACGCTTCCAACGCCGACAGGTCCGGCCCGCCTCGGGTACGCGGTACTTCCAGCAGTGTGACGCCATGAAACACCAACTGGCGATACAGGTTGCCGTAGCCTGGGGTCTCGACCACCACCGTGTCGCCGGCCCTGAGCAGCGTACGTATCAACAGGTCCTGGGCCTGGCTGGCGCCCTGGGTGGTGAGGATGCGGTCCAGGCTGGTCGCCACGCGCATGCGGGCCAGGTGCTTGAGCAATTGCTCACGCAGCGCTAGCAGCCCCAACGGCGTGCTGTAGTTGAACACGGCGGCGGTGTCGGTGCGGCTGACTTCACGAATGGCGTAGCTGATGTCATCGCTTTCGCGCCAGGCATCCGGCAACCAACCGCAGCCCAGCTTCAATTCGCCCAGGGGGCTGTCGGTGAACGCCCCCCAGCCCTGCTCCGCCCCTTCATACCAATGCTGTTCATGCTGGGCCGGGGGCTCGGCCACCACATACCCCGAACCCGGCCTGGAGGCCAGCAGCCCTTGGGCGACCATGCGTTCGAAGGCCTCGATGACACTGGACTGGCTGAGGAGGTTGTCGAGGGCCAATTGGCGGATGGACGGCAGGCGCGTGCCAGGGCTTGCCCCGCTCTTGCGAATCCAGTCCGCCACCGCGCTGATGATTTGCTGCACCACTGGTACAAGGGCTTGTCGATCTATCCCTAAATCCATGAACCACTCACTTCACTGTCTGTTATTCAACCCGCAAGAGTTAAGCACAGAAGTTCGGCGCAGCCGGCTTACAAGTTTTACTAAAGTATTGATTTTATTGAATTATTTACCTGCTGATACATATTAGCGCACGGCGTTTTGCCAGCTATGGAAACGCCCCACAGCACCCCGATCCTTTTCGATTGGGGCGCGTTTACAGGTCCTAAATGGCGGTCGCGCCGCCGTCCACCGCCAGCGCATGGCCGGTGGTGAACGCCGCACCATCGCTGCACAGGTAAAGCACCGCAGCGGCGATTTCCTCGACTTTGCCGATGCGCCCGACCGGGTGCATGGCTGCCGCGAAATCCGCCTTGCGCGGGTCGGCTTCATAGGCACGACGAAACATATCGGTGTCGATCACCGCCGGGCACACTGCGTTCACGCGAATCTGCTTTTTCGCATACTCGATGGCCGCCGATTTGGTCAGGCCGATCACCGCATGTTTGGACGCCGCATAAATGCTCATCTTCGGCGCCGCCCCCAAACCGGCCACCGACGCGGTGTTGACGATTGCCCCGCCGCCCTGGGCCAGCAGCAGCGGCAACTGATACTTCATGCACAACCACACGCCTTTGACGTTGACGCCCATGATGGCGTCGAACTCATCCAGGCTGCCGTCGGCCAGCTTGCCTTTTTCAATCTCGATCCCGGCATTGTTGAACGCGTAATCCAGCCGGCCATAAGCGGCAACCGTCTGCGCCATCAGTTGCTGCACATCCGCCTCAAGGGTGACGTTGCAGCGCACAAACAGCGCCTCACCGCCGGCCTGCCGGATCAGCGCCACAGTGCCCTCGCCGCCTGCCTCGTCCAGGTCGGCGACCACTACCTTCAAGCCTTCAGCGGCGAACGCCAGCGCGGTGGCGCGGCCGATACCGGCAGCGGCGCCAGTCACCAGGGCGACCTGGCCGGAAAACGTCATGCTCATGGGGGATGTCCTTTGTGAGAAATTGCCGTGCGGCGAGTCTAGCCAACGCGGCGCCGGGCGCGTCAGCACTATCAGAAGGCCGGTTGGCGCTGCATGGATCACAGTGATAAAACCACCGGCGTGACTATCAACATGACCTATCGAGGGGCATTCGCACCGACGGTGAACCTTGCTCCCGAGCCGTTGCGGGTCTATCAATCTAGGCTCACTTCTAAAAGAGTCCTTGCCATGCCTGCCCAGACCAACCGCCAATTCCTGCTCGCCAAACGCCCGGTCGGTGCCGCCACGCGGGACACCTTTACGTATCAGGAGATCCCGGTGGGCACGCCGCAGGACGGGCAAGTGCTGGTGCGCAATGAATACCTGTCCCTCGACCCGGCCATGCGTGGCTGGATGAATGAGGGCAAGTCCTACATCCCCCCGGTCGGCATCGGTGAAGTGATGCGTGCGCTCGGCGTAGGCAAAGTGATTGCCTCGAACAACCCGAAGTTTGCGGTCGGCGACTACGTGAACGGCGCCCTGGGCGTGCAGGATTACTTCCTTGGCGAGCCGCGCGGCTTCTACAAAGTCGATCCGAAACTGGCGCCACTCCCGCGTTACCTGTCAGCCCTGGGCATGACCGGCATGACCGCCTACTTCGCGCTGCTCGATACCGGCGCACCCAAGGCGGGTGAAACGGTGGTGATTTCCGGCGCAGCCGGTGCGGTAGGCAGCATTGCCGGGCAGATCGCCAAGATCAAAGGCTGCCGCGTGGTGGGCATTGCCGGGGGGGCCGACAAGTGCAAGTTCCTGGTGGAGGAACTGGGCTTCGACGCCGCCATCGACTACAAACACGAAGACGTACCCGCCGCGCTCAAGCGCGAGTGCCCCAAGGGCGTGGATGTGTATTTCGATAACGTCGGCGGCGATATTCTAGACGCAGTGCTCAGCCGCCTGGCGCTCAAGGCCCGGGTGGTGATTTGCGGTGCGATCAGCCAGTACAACAACAAAGAAGCGGTGAAAGGCCCGGCCAACTATCTGTCACTGCTGGTCAATCGCGCGCGCATGGAGGGTTTTGTGGTGATGGACCACGCGGCCAACTTTGCCGCCGCCGGGCAAGAGATGGGCGGCTGGATGGCCCAGGGCAAGCTCAAGAGCAAGGAGGATATTGTGGAAGGGCTGGAGACGTTCCCGGAGACGCTGATGAAGCTGTTCAACGGCGAGAATTTTGGGAAGTTGGTGCTGAAGGTTAACTGAGGCACCACGCGGTAAACGTGAGCGTAGACCGTGTGGGAGTCGGGCTTGCCCGCGATGCAAGCGCCTCGGCGTATCAGTCAACCCGAGGTGATGCTATCGCAGGCAAGCCAGCTCCCACACAAGCCTGCTCCTACCGTTTAGATCGGTGACGGTCAGGCGATCTCGGCGACGACTGCCGCCAACGCCTTGGCCGGATCGGCCGCCTGGCTGATCGGGCGGCCGATCACCAGATAGTCGGAACCGGCATCCAACGCCTGGCGCGGAGTCAGGATGCGACGCTGGTCGTCCTGGGCGCTGCCCGCCGGACGAATCCCCGGGGTCACCAGTTGCAGCGACGGGTGTGCGGTCTTCAGTGCCTGGGCTTCCAGCGCCGAGCACACCAAACCATCGAGGCCGGCTTTCTGTGCCAGGGCTGCGAGGCGCAGGACCTGCTCCTGGGGCTCGATGTCCAGGCCGATGCCGGCCAGGTCTTCACGCTCCATGCTGGTCAGCACGGTCACACCGATCAACAACGGTTTGGGGCCGCTGCGCTGCTCCAGCACTTCGCGGCACGCGGTCATCATGCGCAGGCCGCCGGAACAGTGCACATTGACCATCCACACGCCCATCTCGGCCGCGGCTTTCACGGCCATGGCGGTGGTGTTGGGGATGTCGTGGAATTTCAGGTCGAGGAACACTTCGAAGCCTTTGTCACGCAGGGTGCCGACAATTTCTGCGGCGCAGCTGGTGAACAGTTCCTTGCCGACCTTGACCCGGCAAAGCTTCGGGTCCAACTGGTCAGCCAGCTTCAGTGCGGCGTCACGAGTGGGGTAATCCAGGGCGACGATGATAGGAGTCTGGCAGACGGACATTGGAATGGGCTCTCAGGCAAGTCGAAATCGGCGCGGATTGTAGCGCAAGCGGCGCCGTTGCGGGATCCGATGATCGGTAAATACTGACAGAGCGCATGGCAACGGGCATTTCAGCCAATTATTTCAAAGCTGATACATTCACGACATGCCTGCAACACGCCCCACCACTAGCCTCGCCCGCACGACCCACCGACCAGCACTTCCAGCCATGGGGCTGGGCGCCTATGCTGACCGCAACGACCAGGCAGATGATCGCACTATGCATACCTCTCCCGTCTCTACGAATGACGAGCACAAAGGCGCGGTGACCGCCGATGACAAGCGCTGGAACACCCGTGCGCTGATTGTCGACGACGATGTGCCGATCCGCGAACTGCTGATCGATTACCTGGCGCGCTTCAATATCCTCGCCACCGGCGTGACCGACGGCGCGGCCATGCGCGTGGCGATGCAGGCTGAAACCTTTGATGTGGTGGTGCTCGACCTGATGCTGCCGGGCGAAGACGGCCTGTCGTTGTGCCGTTGGCTGCGTGCGGAATCGGACATCCCGATCCTGATGCTCACCGCCCGCTGCGAACCCACCGACCGCATCATCGGCCTGGAACTGGGCGCCGACGACTACATGTCCAAGCCGTTCGAACCGCGCGAACTGGTCGCGCGCATCCAGACCATCCTGCGTCGGGTGCGCGATGACCGCACCGAACAACGCGCCAACATCCGCTTCGACAACTGGCGCCTGAACAGCGTGTTGCGCCAACTGGTGGCCGACGATGGCCTGGTGGTGCCGCTGTCCAACGCCGAATTCCGCCTGTTGTGGGTATTCATCGAACGCCCGCGCCGGGTGTTGAGCCGCGAGCAACTGCTGGACGCTGCCCGTGGCCGCTCCATCGAAGCCTTCGACCGCAGCATCGACTTGCTGGTCTCGCGCCTGCGCCAGAAACTGGGCGATGACCCGAAAGCACCGCAGTTGATCAAGACCGTGCGCGGCGAGGGTTACCTGTTCGACGCGCGGGACATCGGTTGATGCGCGCCCCCTTCAATACGCTGTTTGGGCGACTGTTCGGCGTATTGCTGGTGGCGATCATCCTGGCCCACGTGTTGGCGATCGCCTGGTTCCGCCACTACGGCCCGCCACCGCCGCCGCCCCAGGAAACCTTTGTCGAACAGCCGGACGGCCGCATGGTGCCGCTGAACAAGGAACATCGCCGCCCCTGGTTTGGTGGCCCGGTGGTGCCGCTGACGTTCCAGTTCATCTCGCTGATCATTGCCGCCTGGTACGGCGCCAAGCTGCTGAGCCGGCCGATCCAGCGCCTGAGCGAAGCGGCCGAGCGCCTGAGTCTGGACCTCGACAGCCCGCCCCTCGACGAGTCCGGGCCACGTGAAGCGAAACAAGCGGCATCGACCTTCAACCTGATGCAACGGCGTATCCGCGAACAGGTCAGCCAACGTGCGCGCATGCTCGGCGCCGTGTCCCATGACCTGCGCACGCCGCTGTCGCGCCTCAAGCTGCGCCTGGAGCAGATCGACGACCCCAAGTTGCAGGGTCAGATGCGCCAGGACCTCAACGACATGATCGGCATGCTCGACGCGACCCTGAGCTACCTGCACGAGCAACGCACCAGCGAGACCCGGCATTGGCTCGACGTGCAGGCACTGGTCGAGTCCATGAGCGAGAACGCTCAGGACCAGGGCTGCGACGTGCAATTCGCCGGCACCTGCGTGCCGTTGCAGGTGCAGCCGATGGCCTTGCGCTCGTGCCTCAACAACCTGATCGACAACGCGTTGCGCTACGCCGGCACGGCGCGGGTGGAACTGGAGGACAGCCGCGAGGCCCTGATCATCCGCGTGATCGACCACGGGCCAGGGATTGCGGCTGATCAGCGTGAGGCAGTGTTTGAACCGTTCTTTCGCCTCGAAGGCTCACGCAACCGCAATTCTGGTGGCGTCGGCCTGGGCATGACGATTTCCAGGGATGCGGCGGAGCGCCTGGGCGGGCGCCTGAGCCTGGAGGAAACTCCAGGGGGCGGGTTAACCGCAGTGATGTGGCTACCACGGACCTAGCAGGCTGGCGCAGGCCAATAATGTGGGAGCGGGCTTGCTCGCGAAAGCAGCGTGCCAGTCAACACATCTGGTGACTGAACCACCGCCTTCGCGAGCAAGCCCGCTCCCACACAAGCCCGCTCCCACACTGATCTGCACTCGCTAGGTTACAGAGGTTTGTCTTCCCGGCGGCTTTGGGCCTGGGTCGCACTCCAATCCATCAGCAAGCTATACGCCACCGCCAACAACGTCGGGCCGATAAACAATCCGATAAACCCAAACGCAATCAGGCCGCCGAACACCCCAAGCAGCACGATCACCAACGGCAGGTTGCCACCTCGGCTGATCAGGTACGGCTTGAGCACGTTGTCCACGCCGCTGATGATGAACGTACCCCACACCCCCAGAAACACCGCATAGGTGTAGTCGCCCTTCCATGCCAGCCAGGCCGTGGCCGGGATCCACACCAGCGGCGGCCCCATGGGGATCAGGCTGAGCAGGAAGGTGACGATGCCCAATACCAGCGCGCCCGGCACCCCGGCGATCAGGAAGCCAATCAGCGCCAGCAGGGCCTGGGCGGCGGCGGTACCGATCACGCCGTTGACCACCCGCTGCACGGTGCCCGCCACCAGTTCGATGTAATAGCCCGCACGCTCGCCGATCAGGCGCTCCAGCAAACGGTGCACGAACATCGCCAGGCGCGGCCCGTCACGGTAGAAAAAGAACACGAACACCAGGCTCAGGGTCAGCTCCAGGATGCCACCGCCAATCTGCGCACTGCGCGCCAGCAACCAGTTGCCGACCTGGCCCAGGTAGGGTTTGAGCGTGACCATCAACGCGGCGCCCTGCTGGTCGATGCTGTCCCACATCGCTACCAGCCGCTCACCGACAAAGGGAATCGAGCCCAGCCAGGTCGGCGCCTCGGGCAGGCCATCGACCTGAATATCCTTGATCAGCGCCACGGCATCGCGCACATGATCCGCCAGGTTGAACCCCAGCCACACCAGCGGCACCGCCACCAGCAGCATCCAGCCCAGGGTCAGGATGCCGGCGGCCAGGGATTCGCGGCCACCCAGCACGCGGGTCAGCAAGCGCATCAGCGGCCAGCTGGCAAACGCCAGCACCGCGCCCCAGAACAGCGCCGACCAGAACGGCGCCATGACCCAGAAGCTGGCACCAAACAGCACCAGCAGCAGGATTTGCACCAGCAGGCGATCGTTATTGAGCATGGGGTATCTCTAGAAAAAGGCGTTAAGAAGACAGCTTAGGCGAACGGCGCGGGGCCGTTCGCCGGGGAACGCCTAGCGTATCAGATGCAGGTGCAGGCCCTTGGCAGCGCCGGTGCCGGATTCCAGGCGCGCGGCGCGGACGCCGCTGTCGATCAGGCCCTGGCGCCAGGCTTCGGCCGTGGGCCCGCTCAAACTCACGCGCAACGTGGTGTCGAGGTTGAGTCCGCGGGAAATCAGGGTCAGCCAGGTGGGGTCGGGCTCGGCGCCCAAGGCCGGGAAGTCCAGCTCGCCGGTGCTTTTCAGTTCACGCAGCAAGGTGGCCGACGTGGGCAGCAGGACGCCCAGTGGCGCGCTGGCGTCCAGTTGCTCCACATGCAGGTAGGCACGCCGGTTGCCACGGGTGATGCCGTACAGGGCGATCAGGGCATTGTCTTGCGGGGCGGCCAGACGCAGGAGCAGGTATTCCTGCTGGCCATCAGCGCCCACCAGCTTGGCGTTGCCGAACACTTCATTGGCCCACAGGCTGCTTTCGCCGCAATCGCGGGCCTGGCACCAGAACAACAGCTGCGCGCCCTTCGCCTGCAACGCTTCGCGGGTCGCGGTAAACGCGGCGCTGGAGCTGTGCTCGGCAGGCAATTCATAGGTAATCGCGGTGGCTTGGCCGCGTGCGGTGGCCTGGCCTTCGTAGCGCAACTGGCCGCTGATCTTGCGGATCGCACCCATGGGGTAGATACGCTCCTTTTCTTCGGCGGGGCGGTAATCGACGATCTGTGCGTCGATTTGACGGGCTACGGTGGGCAGGTCCTGGCTTCCCGGCACGTCGGCGGCGAATACCAATGGGCTGAGCAGGCTCAGCCCGAGGATACGGATACAGCCGTTGCGCACGCTCATAGGATCAACGAGCCGTGGCCAACGGAGGTCATAGCAGTGTTGAGATGGTTCATGGTTGACTCCCTTTCAATCCGCCCAGCCTCGGCAGTTGACCCCGCCAAGTCAAGGCGTGGAGAAGAACCGATTGAAACAGTCTGCAACAAGAGCGGCGCCGGGCGCGTCATTCAGGTGCAAATGATGGCCGCCCGGCAGGGTGGTTACGGTGAAGGGTAGCTGGGAAAGCAATTCCGGATGTTTCGCCAGCATGCCGTCGGCAGCCACCACCAACTGCGTAGGGCACGCCACCCGCCGCACGAAAGACATGGCTTGTTCATCCGTCAGGCGCATCGGCGAGGCCAGGGTCAGGCGGCTATCGGTGCGCCAGGTGTAACCGCCCGGCACCGGCATCAAACCGCGCTGGGCCAGCAGTTCGGCGGCTTCACGGCTGACGGCGACCACGCCTTTCATGCGCGCCTCCACAGCGCGATCCAGGCTGCCGTAGACCGGCTTGCGCTTGTCCTGCAGGTTCATTTGCGCCTGCAGCGCCATGCCCAGGCGCTCGGCGGCGTGCTCGCCACTGGCGGTCGGCGGGATCACGCCGTCGATCAATCCCAGATGCGTCACGCGCTCAGGCAGTGCGCCGGCCAGCACCAGGGAGACGATGGCGCCGAGGGAGTGGCCAAGTAATGCAAAACGTTTCCAGCCCAATTGTTCGGCGACTTGCAGCACATCGTGGACGTAATCCCACAAGGCATAACCGGCCCCGGCAGGACGATGCGCCGAATGCCCATGCCCGGCCATGTCCAACGCCACGATGCGCAAGCCCTGCAACTGCGGCGCCAACCGTGCAAAGCTGTTGGCGTTGTCCAGCCAGCCATGCAGGGCGATCACCGGCAAGCCGTCTTCGGGACCAAACAAGTGAGCCGCCAACTCGATATGGGGCAGGCTCAGGCGCACTTCCTCGACCGGCGTACTCATGCGCAACTGCGCTCGCGGGCCTGCCAGCGGGCGAACAGGTTCTTGATCAAGGTCGCAGTGTCCTGGGGACGTTCCAGCGGGAACATATGGCCGCCGGGCATGGTGAGCATTTCGCCCATGGGCATGCGGTCGACGCCGCTGGCGTGGTGACGCATCACCACCCGGCTCTGGCGCCCACGCACCACTGCCAGCGGCACTTTCAACTGGCGGACCTGGCCGGGGCTGGTGTGGGGCACACCGCGGTAGATGCTGATTTCGGTGGCCGGGTCGAAGCGCAAGCGCAGGCGATCGCCCACTTGCTGCAAGCCGTGTTGCAGGTACGCGTCGAAACATTCCGGATCAAAACCGCGAAACAGGGTCTTGCCCGCGAAGTAGCTGCGTGCGCTGTCCAGGTCGTGGAACTCTTCTCGCCGGCCCAGGGTGCGCCCGGCCGGGGTCAGGCGGTCGATGAAGCCAAAACGCTTGGCCGCGCGGATCACCCAGCGGTCGGCGCGAGTCAGCACGGGCGAGTCGAGCATCACCACACCGCGATACAACTGCGGGCAACGCATGGCCGCGTGCAGGTGCAACACACCGCCGAGGGAATGACCCACGCCCCACACCGGCTCCGGCTGTTGCTCCAGATGATGGATCAATTCGTCCACCAGGTTCTGCCAGTTATCGTCCACCGGAAACCTGGGGTCGTGACCGTGCTGCGGCAAATGCGCCACCGCATACTCCGGGGCCAGAGCGGCAAACAACTTGCCGTACGTAGCCGAAGGGAAACCATTGGCGTGGGCAAAAAACACGTGCTGCGACATACCGGATCCATCTGACTGAACAGAAATCGATTGTCACCACGCCCGACCACAACAGCAATGACTGTAACTGCCAGGAATGATGACACTCACGCCACGCCTATCGCGCCGGCGGCTGCTCGCCCAGGGGCACCACGGCCATGGTCAGGCGCGAGACGCAGCTGGTTTTGCCTTCATCATTGGTCAAACGGATGTCCCATACCTGGGTGGTACGCCCGATGTGGATCGCTCGCGCCACCGCCGTGACCCGCCCGTTGCGCACACCGCGCAGGTGGTTGGCGTTGACCTCCAGGCCCACGCAATAGAACTTGCTGGCATCAATGCACAGGTAGGCCGCCATGGAGCCGACGCTTTCCGCCAGTACCACCGAGGCGCCACCGTGCAGCAGGCCATAGGGCTGATGGGTGCGCGGGTCGACCACCATGCTGGCCGTCAGGGATTCGTCGTCGAAGCTTTCGAAGCGAATATCCAGCAGTTCACCGATGGTGTTTTTCTGGATCGCGTTGAGTTGTTCGATGTTCGGTTGGGTGCGCCACAAGCCCATGGGAGTAGTCCTTGTCTGTTTTATGATGAGCCTAATCCTGCCACAGAACCGATTCGGAACGCTCGCTCCAGGTTTGCAAATGTGCACCGTAAGTCGATTCGATCACGTTGCGCTTGATCTTCAGGGTCGGCGTCAGGAACCCGTTCTCCACTGCCCAGCTGTCCTTGACCACCACCAACTGGCCCAGGCGCTCATGTTTATCCAGCGCCTGGTTGACCTGTTCCAGCCAGCGCTCCAGGTTGGCGCGCAGGGTTTGCCGATCGAGGTCCAGCGTCGACAGCACGCATAAGCCTATCGGCGCGCCCAGGCCATCGCCGACCACGCACACCTGCTCGATGTGCGCGTGTTCGGCCAGGCGGTTTTCAATCGGCGCCGGCGCCACATATTTGCCTTTGCTGGTCTTGAAGATTTCCTTGAGCCGCCCGGTCAGGCGCAGGCGGCCGTCGGCATCCTGCTCGCCCTTGTCGCCGGTACGCAGAAAGCCGTCGGCAGTCAGGGTCTCGGCGGTTTTCTCGGGGTCCTTGAAATAGCCGAGCATGGTCGCGCCACTGCGCACCTGCACTTCGCCCGAGGCGTCGATGCGCACTTCAACCCCAGGGCACGGCAGGCCGATCCAGCCGATTGTCTGCTGGCCGGGACGACACACATGGGAGTAGCCGCAGCTCTCGGTCATGCCATACACCTCCAGCACATCCAGGCCCAGGCGCTGATACCAGCGCAGCAGTGCTTCGGGCACGGGCGCCGCACCGGACAGGGCAATGCGCAACTGATCCAGGCCGAGGCCCGCCAGCACTTTATGGCCGATGCGCCTACCGATAAATGGCAGGCGCAACAGCAGGTCGAGGCGTTTTTGCGGGATCTTGGCGTAGACGCCCAGCTGGAATTTGGTCCAGATACGTGGCACGCCAAACAACGCCGTCGGCCGCGCCCGGCGCAGGTCAGTCAGAAACGTATCGAGGCTTTGCGCGAAAAATACTGTTTGCCCGGTGTAGATGGCCGCCATTTCCACAAACATCCGTTCGGCCACATGGCACAGCGGCAAGTACGACAACAAGCGGTCGCCCTCCCCCAGCCCAAATAATTCAGTGCCGCGCGTGGCCGCGAACCCCAGGGCGCCGAAGCTGTGCATCACACCCTTGGGCAAGCCGGTGGTGCCGGAGGTATAGATGATGGTCGCGAGGTCCGACGCCGCAGGTGTGGGGTTATCCTGGATCGGCGAGCAGGCCTGCAAGTCGGCCCAGCGGAAATCGAACGCGCCCACCGGGCATAGCGGCAGGCTGATGGTCGGCACCCCCTTCGGCACGCCCGGTGCCATCGCGGGCCAGTCGTCCAGCTTGCCGATAAACGCCAACGCGGCCTCGGAGTGCGTCAGCACATGGGCGACGGAATCGGCGGTGAGGTTGGGGTAAAGGGGGACGCAGACGTGCCCGGCCATCCAGATCGCCAGGTCGGCAATGATCCAGTGCGCGCAGTTTTTCGAGATCAGGGCAATGTGCGAACCGTGGGGCAACTCGCGGGCGCGCAGCCAGTGCGCGGCGCAACGGGCCTGATGGCCCACCTCGGCCCAGGACAGGCGTTGCACTTCGCCGCCGCCGACCGGCTGCACCAGGAAAGTCTGGCGCGGATGGCGCGCTTCGCGTTCAAAGAAGACCTGCAACGGCAAACGAAAAGCGACGGGCATGGGACGCGCTCCTGTGTGGTCCGATCATAGCCAACCAAGCACTTGCTTGGTTGACTATATATCACACACAAAGCAGCGATCCATCCTACGGATTCTTGACGCTGACCAGGCTCATCAGCCCCGCCAGCGGAAAATCCCCTTCCAGTTCCGCGAGGCTTGCGGTGTGCATCGGTTGCGGCTGGCGCTGATGGCCGTGTTGCAAAAAGCTGATCAGGCTGCCCACCAACGGCTGGTGGCTGACTAGCAGCACATTGTCATCCGTGTCGAGGTGTTCCAGCACCTGCAACGGATTGCCCTCGGGGGTCAGCCACGGCACCGTAAGGATCTGTGGCTCAAAGCCGAGCGCCTGGCGCACCAGTTGCGCGGTCTGCTGCGCCCGCACATAGGGGCTGGCGATGATTGCGCTGATGGGCTGGCCGATCAGGTGCGCGGCGCTGCGCAACACTTCGCCGCGACCGTGCTCGGTGAGATTGCGCTCGGCATCCGTGCGGGCGTGCCCTTCGGCTTCACCGTGGCGCAGAATCCACAGCTTCACAGTTTCGGCTCTTCATCACGCACCGGGTGCGGTGCCGGCGGCACGCTGTGGGCGGCTTCGCCCTCGGGTGCGCGCGGGGTGGGCCAATCGGCGAACGGCCAGGGCTTTTGCTCGGTATGGAAGCTGCCGAAACGGCCGATCTGCGCAAGGAACTGGCTGAGGCTATCGCCAAAGTTCATCAGGCCCAGGTTGGGCGCGCCGTAGATCAAGCGGTAGATCAACTGCACCACCACCAACGCGCCGAGCAGGAACTGCGCGACTTGCCACACCAGGGCAAACACCAGCATCCACAGGATGCGCAGGACAATGGATTCGTACTTGGGCGCTGCTTTCGGATCGTTCATGACGCGTTCCTCAGTTGAAACCACTGGTGGAAATAAAGTCGACATCGGTTTTCGGTTCGGCGCGCATCAACAGTTCGATCACCTGGTTCAAGGTACGCCCTTCAAACAGGATCGCATGCAACCCGGCAACCAACGGCATGTACACCCCGACTTCCTGGGCCTTGGCCTTGAGGACCTTGAGGGTGTTGACGCCTTCGGCCACTTCGCCCAGGCGCGTCACCGCGTCTTCCAGGCTCAAGCCCTGGCCCAGGGCGAAACCGACTTGGTAGTTGCGGCTTTTCGGCGACGAGCAGGTGACGATCAAGTCGCCCACGCCCGCCAGCCCGAGAAAGGTCATCGGGTTGGCGCCCTGGTTCACCGCAAAGCGGGTCATCTCGGCCAGGGCGCGGGTGATCAGCATGCTCTTGGTGTTTTCGCCCATGCCCAGCGCCACCGCCATGCCGGCGATGATCGCGTAGACGTTTTTCAACGCACCGCCCAACTCGACGCCAAACCGGTCGCCACTGGCGTAGACGCGGAAGGTACGCCCGTGCAACACCGCCTGCACGCGCTCGCACAGCTCTTCGTCTTCACTGGCGATGACCGTGGCGGTCAGCGCGTGTTCGGCGACTTCCCGCGCCAGGTTCGGCCCGGACAGCACGCCAATACGCGCCTGGGGAGCGATCTCGGCGAGGATTTCGCTCATCAGCATGAAGGTCTGCGCCTCGATGCCCTTGGTCAGGCTGACCAGCAGCTTGCCCGCCAGGCGCTCGGCGTGGGGCGCCAGTACCGTGCGCAACGCGCTGGACGGCAGCGCGACGAAGCACAGGTCGCAGTCCGTCAGTGTCGCCAGCAAGTCCGTCACGGGCTCGACCGCCGGGTGGATCTTGATGCCTTTAAGGTAACGGGGATTTTCGCGGTGCACCCGGATGGCTTCGGCCTGCTCGGGATCACGCATCCACTGGCGTACCACGTGGCCGTTCTCCGCCAGCAGGTTAGCCACGGCGGTGCCAAAACTTCCGCCTCCAAGGACCGCAATAGGGCGCTGTTCAGTCATATGCAATCCGTTAATCCATACCAATGGCGATGGCCGCATTATACGGGGCGACCCGCTTGCGGCCAGCCCCCGTGTCAATTCGTTCACATGTCGGAAAATGCCACACCCGTGTGAAGTAATTGCAAGTCCTACGACTGGCAAAAGGCCCGACCTCAGTTAACATGGGCGGCTATCCGTCATTATCAAGGCCGTTCCGTGTATTTGGGCCCTCCTCCCCGTTCATCAGTGTTGTGGCTGCTGCTGTGCAGCGGCGCGGCCATGGCCGACGATCTGTTCCTCGACAACCAGCCGTTGCCGCAGGTCCTGACCGCGACGCGCCTGAAGCAATCGGCGGCGGCCGTGCCGGGCAGCATGACCGTGATCGACAGCGAGTTGATCAAGGCCAGCGGCGCGCGGGACATCAGCGAGCTGCTGCGCCTGGTGCCGGGGATGATGGTCGGCTACACCACCGGCAACCAGGCGGCGGTGAACTACCACGGCACCAGCGCCAGCGATGCGCGACGCATGCAGGTGTTGATCGACGGACGCTCGGTGTACCGCGCAGGCCTGGCGACCGTGGACTGGAGCGACATTCCAGTGGCGATGGAAGACATCGAGCGCATCGAAGTATTCCGCGGCCCCAATACCGTGAGTTACGGCGCCAACGCGCTGATGGCGGTGGTCAATATCCTCACTCGCTCGCCGGCCAACAGCCAGGGCACGCGGGTCAAGGTCATCCGTGGCGAACGCGGGATCAACGACTTCTACGCCAGCCAGGGCGTGCGCTGGGACACTGGCGACTTGCGCCTGTCGCTGTCGGGGCAACAGGACGACGGCTTTGACAGCGATGCCGCCGGCGCCGACCGCCGTGACAGTCGCCGTCTCAACCGCTTCAGCCTGGCCGTGAGCCAGACGTTGAACGCGCAACAAAGCATCGACTGGCAGCTGAATGCCAAGGAAGGGACCAACCAGCGGCCCTACACCTACATGCCGGTATTCGCGGGGATTACCGAAGGTGGCGACAATTCGGACGTCACCGCCAAGGACTACGCCGGCTCCCTGCGCTGGAACTTCGATTTCAATCCCGAGCACAGCCTGTATATCCAGGGCTCTGCCCAGCAGTGGGATCGCCGGCAGATCTGGAAGGCCTGCGACGCCAAGGTCTCGTTCAGCCCGGAACTGACGCGCCTGTGGCAACTCAATCCCAACTATGCCGAGCAACTGGCACGGCACATGGACAGCTACAGCCAGGGTGTCGCCCCGCCCGGCAGCGCCGACGAGCAAGCACTGGGTAACCAGGTCCTGGACCAGTGGCGCAACGGTGCCAGCCAGAGCGTGTGCGGCGACATCAACCAGAGTACCCGTGAAAACCGCTACGACCTGGAGATCCAGGACACCCTGAGCCTGTCCGACAGCCTGCGCCTGGTCAGCGGTGTGAATTATCGCTATGACCGCGCCGACTCCGACACCTACTTCAACGGCACCCTGGACGACACCACCTGGCGCCTGTTCGGCCAGTTGGAGTGGCGCGCCAGCGAACACTGGTTGTTGCAGGGCGGCGCGATGTTCGAAGACACCCACCTCAGTGGCAGCTCGCTGACGCCACGGGTGGCGGTCAACTACCTGATCAACCCGCGCCACGGCCTGCGTGCGGTGTACTCCGAGGCGATCCGTTCGCCGGACATGTTCGAAAACAACGTCAACTGGAGCTACCGCGTCACCAACCTCAGTTCGCCGACCTACGGGCAGAATTCCGGCCAGTACTTCGTGGTGACACGCGGCCCGGGCAACCTCGACAAAGAGCTGATGCGCTCGCGGGAACTGGGCTACAACGGCTTCTTCGCCGACCTCGGGCTGAACCTCGACGTGAAGCTGTTCTACGACGAGATCACCGAGATGATCAGCTCGCCGCTGCGCAACAACCAGTTCATCGCCAGCAACGCCAACAGTTCGCGGTTTACCGGTGCCGAATCGCAGTTCGACTGGCGCATGAGCAGCGCCGACCGCCTGCGGCTGACCTATGCTTACGTCGACGCCACCACCAGCAACCCCCGGGACAAAGCCCAGACCGCGCGTAACAGCGGTTCGGCCGGCTGGCTGCGGGAATGGGGCCAGGGTTGGTCCAGCGCGCTGTTCTACTATGGCGACGACGCACTCAATCAATATCGCTTCGAACGGGTCGACCTGCGGGTGGCCAAGCGCATTGCCCTGGGCAAAGCCAACGTGGAGCTGGCCGGCATGTTGCAACAACGCCTCGATAACCAGCCCACCACCTGGGCCGACAACAATTACGACCACCGCCACGTGCTCTACTTCAGCGCCGAGTTAGAGTTCTGACATGGGCGCAAAGTCAAGGATGACCCTCCTCTCAATACTCAGGCTTTGGCGGCGCGCCCTGCTGCTGGCGTGCCTGCTGCCGAGCACGCCAGCGTGGAGTGCCGACATCCTGCTCACCGCCGCCGAAGACGGTGCCGGCGTGCAGGCCTTCGTCGACGCCCTGGCCAAAGAGCGCCCGGAAGACCGCGTGACCTTCACCCCGCTCAAGGACCTGCCCGCGCCGAGCCGCCTGCCTGCGGCCACGCACCTGATCCTGCTGGACCTGGCCGGCCTCGACTGGCGCCTGCAAGACAGCCTGGGCCCTCCGACCCTGGTGCTGCGCATTAGCCGCCTGCAAGCGCGGCAACGCCTGGGCAACCATCTTCCGGCGCGGATCAGCCTGCTCTGGAGCGACCCGCCGCTGGCGCGCCAATTGCGCCTGATCACCCACATCCTGCCCCAGGCCCGGCGCATCGGCGTGCTCTACGCCGCCGACAGCGAATTCCTGCTGCAAGAGGTGCGCGAGTACGCCAAGTCCATGGGCCTGGAGGTGGTGCCACAGCTGTGGGACAACACCAACGACAGTCGCCCGCTGCAAAACCTGTTCAAGAGCAGCGACGTGCTGCTCGGCCTTGATGACCCGCAGCTGTACAACCCGAAAACCGTGAAGAACCTGCTGTTGAGCAGCTACGCCCGGCAATTGCCGCTGGTGGGGCCCAACGCCGGGTTTGTCCGCGCTGGCAGCCTGGCCAGTACCTACAGCGATCAGGCCGATTGGCTGGCGGTGCTCGACCGCCTGCTCGACCAGCCACCGGCCACCTGGCCGCGCACGCTGTACCCGGAACATTTCAAAGTCGCGGGCAACCCGCAAGTCGCACGTTCGCTGGGGCTCGAAGAGGTCGATGAACGCGACGTCGCCGCCCGGCTGGCCGCAGGAGAAAAACGCCCATGACCTTACGCCGTCGTTGGGACATCAACACCCGCACCCAACTCATCACCCTGGGCCCGGCGCTGTTGCTGACGCTGCTGTTGATCAGTTTCTTTACCTTCGTGCGGATCCAGGACCTGCGCCAGGAACTCGACCACACCGGCCAATTGATCGCCAACCAGTTGGCACCGGCCACCGAGTACGGGGTGATTTCCGGCAACAACGATGTGCTTGAAAGCCTGTTGCGCGCGACACTGGCCACGCCCCACGTGCGTTTCCTGGAGATCCAGGACAGTGCCGAAAACATCCTGGTGTACGTCGAGCAGCCGTCGGAAAGACATGACCGCTCGCTGTCGGTCAAAGTCTTCCAGGCGCCGATCCGCTTGCAGCATATCCAACTGGGCAATGACTTTTTCCAGGACAACCTCAACGAACCCAAGGCGCCGCGTGCGGATTATCTGGGCCGGGTGATCGTCGGCATGTCCAACGATGCGTTCAGCCAGCGCCAGCAGGAAATCCTGCTCAAGGCCGGCATCCTGGCGATGTTTGCCCTGCTATTCACCTTTCTGCTGGCACGCCGTCTGGCGGCGAGCCTGTCGCAGCCGATCAGCGCCATGGGCAATGCGGTCAAGGCAATCCAGCAAGGCGACTACAAAACGCCGCTGCCGATCGTCGATGACTCGGAATTGGGCGACCTGTCGCGGCATATCAACAACCTGGCCGAAGGCCTCAACCAGGCCAGCCGCGAGCAGCACCAGGCCATGGCGCAGTTGATCCAGACCCGTGAGGAAGCGGAGCGGGCGAACAACGCCAAGTCGGATTTCCTCGCAATGATGAGCCATGAGCTGCGCACGCCGATGAACGGCGTGCTGGGCATGTTGCAGCTGCTGGAAACCACCGAGATGACCGAGGAGCAGACCGAGTACGCGGCACTGGCGTCCGAATCCACCGAACATCTGCTCAAGGTGATCAACGATATTCTCGACTTCTCGCGTATCGAACGTGCCGCCCTGGAGCTGGAGCATATTCCGTTCAACCTGGCAGACCTGATCAACAGCTGCGCCCAGTCCTTCCAGCACAGCGCCCAGCAACGCGGGCTGACCTTGGAGCTGCCGATTCCGGCGGGGATCGAGGCGCTGCAGGTACAGGGCGATCCGACGCGAATCCGGCAGATCCTGGTGAACCTGATCGGCAACGCACTGAAATTCACCGAACACGGCACGGTGACCATCGAGCCCCAGTGGCAGGTCCTCGATCACGAACTGTTGTGGTTTACCTGCACCGTGCGCGACAGCGGCATCGGCATTTCGGCCGAGCGCCTGGAGCTGATGTTCGATGCGTTCCAGCAGGCCGACAGTTCCATTTCAAGACGTTACGGCGGCACCGGCCTGGGCCTGCCGATCGCCCGCACCCTGGCCGAACGCATGGGCGGCACCTTGCGGGCGCAGAGCGAAGAAGGCCGTGGTTCGGTGTTTACCCTGGAAATCCCGTTGGCCATCGACCAGCAATACCTGCCGAAGATTGCCCATGACAGCGAAGGTAAAAACAGTGCCGGTGATGGCCGCCATGTGCTGCTGGTGGAAGACAACCCGGTCAACCGCACCGTGGTCGAAGCCATGCTGCGCAGCCTGGGCTTTGAAGTGAGCCTGGCCATCGATGGCGCCGAGGCGATCCGCAGTGCCGAGAGCCTGATTTTCACCGCGATCCTGATGGACTGCCGACTGCCGTTGGTCGACGGCTACGAGGCGACCCGGCAAATCCGTCAACTGCCGGGCTGCGCCGACCTGCCGATCATCGCCCTGACCGCCAACGCCTTGCAGGGCGACCGCGAAGCGTGCCTGGCCGCCGGAATGAACGATTACCTGGCCAAGCCATTCAAACGCACGGATTTGCAGCAAATTCTGCAGCGCTGGGTGCAATAGCGCCGCGCCATCAGCCAACTCCGACTGGCGTGAAAGACGAAAGTGCGGCAGTCTTAGGCACCCAAACGGACCGATAAACAGGCCCGGTTTAAAATTTCAGTGAACAAGTGTACATTCAGTGCCTTGCCGCTGTGACTTTCACTACAACGCAATAGTCTATGTGTAGGCTGCCGGTATGAAGCGTAACGCTTCAGTCGGTTCGGGAAGATCTACCCTACCCTGCCGCATGGGATTATTGAGGAGCTCGCATGACCAAACAAAACGCCTTTACCCGGGAAGACCTGCTGCGCTGCAGTCGCGGTGAGCTGTTCGGCCCAGGTAACGCGCAACTGCCCGCCCCGAACATGCTGATGGTGGATCGCATCACCCATATCAGCGAAGAGGGTGGCAAGTACGGCAAAGGTGAATTGGTCGCCGAGCTGGATATCACCCCGGACCTGTGGTTCTTCGCCTGCCATTTCGAAGGCGATCCTGTAATGCCAGGCTGCCTGGGCCTCGACGCCATGTGGCAGCTGGTCGGCTTCTTCCTTGGCTGGCAGGGTCTGCCGGGCCGCGGTCGCGCCCTGGGTTCGGGCGAAGTGAAGTTCTTTGGCCAGGTCCTGCCGACCGCCAAGAAAGTCACCTACAACATTCAAATCAAGCGCGTCCTCAAGGGCAAGCTGAACCTGGCCATCGCCGATGGTTCGGTGAGCGTCGACGGTCGCGAGATCTATACTGCCGAAGGCCTTCGGGTCGGCGTATTCACTTCCACTGACAACTTTTAAGGGTTATCCGCATGCGCCGCGTCGTTATCACTGGTCTGGGCATCGTTTCTTGCCTGGGCAATGACAAAGAGACCGTCACCGCTAACCTGCGTGCAAGTCGCCCTGGCATCCGCTTCAACCCGGAATATGCCGAAATGGGTCTGCGTAGCCAGGTTTCCGGCTCCATCGACCTGCCCCTCGAAGAACTGATCGATCGCAAGATCTATCGCTTCGTCGGCCACGCTGCCGCCTACGCCTACCTGGCCATGAAAGACGCCATCGCCGACTCCGGCCTGAGCGAAGACCAGGTTTCCAACGTACGCACCGGCCTGATCGCAGGTTCCGGCGGCGCATCGACCCTGAACCAGATGGAAGCGCTGGACATCCTGCGCGAAAAAGGCGTGAAGCGCGTTGGCCCGTACCGTGTCACACGGACCATGGGCAGCACCGTTTCGGCCTGTCTGGCCACGCCGTTCCAGATCAAGGGCGTGAACTACTCGATCTCCTCCGCGTGCGCCACCAGTGCTCACTGCATCGGTACTGCCGTTGAGCAGATCCAGTTGGGCAAGCAGGACATCGTATTCGCCGGCGGCGGTGAAGAAGAGCATTGGAGCCAATCGTTCCTGTTCGACGCCATGGGCGCCCTGTCCACCCAGTACAACGAAACCCCAGAGAAGGCCTCCCGCGCCTACGACGCCAAGCGTGACGGTTTCGTCATTGCCGGCGGCGGCGGCATGGTGGTGGTCGAGGAGCTGGAACACGCCCTGGCCCGTGGCGCGAAGATCTACGCGGAAATCGTCGGTTACGGCGCCACTTCCGACGGCTACGACATGGTTGCCCCAAGCGGTGAAGGCGCCATCCGTTGCATGCAGATGGCCATGTCCACCGTGGATACCCCAATCGACTACCTGAACACCCACGGCACTTCGACCCCGGTCGGCGACGCCAAGGAAATGGAAGGCGTGCGTGCGGTATTCGGTGACAAGGCCCCGGCCATCAGCTCCACCAAGAGCCTGTCCGGCCACTCCTTGGGCGCCGCCGGCGTTCACGAAGCGATCTACTGCCTGCTGATGATGGAAGGCAACTTCATGGCGGGTTCGGCCAACATCGACGAGCTGGACCCAGCCGTTGCTGATATGCCGATCCTGACCAAGACCCGTGAAAACGCAAAAATCGACACCGTGATGAGCAACAGCTTCGGCTTCGGTGGCACTAACGCCACCCTGGTGCTGAAACGCTGGCAGGGCAAGTAAGGCCTGTAGCTTGATTGCATGAAAAAGCCCCGACTGGTTCGGGGCTTTTTCATGGGGGTATGGAATCCATGTGGCAAGAGCGCTTGCTGCAATTGCGCGAATCTGGCTAAGACGAAAACGCGATATAAACCCCTAACACAATCGCGGCGAAAGTGATTGTAGAAAACATGGAACACCCGAACGCCGCCATGCTCTATAACTGCATGACCTTCATCCTGCCCCCCTTGTGAGGTTCGCCATGCCTGTTACCGTCAATACGCTCAACCACGACAACTTTCGCCACAGCCTGAACATCGACAACCACGAGCTGTTCACCGACCTGCCCAAGAGCCTGGGCGGCGATGACTCGGCGCCCTCCCCCCACGACTACTTCGACGCCGCCCTGGCCTCGTGCAAGGCATTGACGGTCAAGCTCTATGCGCAAAAGAAAGACATCCCGCTCACCGGCGTGACCGTGGAAGTCACCCACGACGCAACTGAAGAGCAGAAAGGCAAATACAAGCTCAACGTCAAGCTGACCCTCAAGGGCGTGCTCACCGACGCCCAGCGCGATGAACTGCACCGCGTGGCCGACCGCTGCCCGGTGCACAAGCTGATGACGACGGCCGAGATCAGCATCGACACGCAATTGTCCGAAGGCGCGTTCAGCCAGTAACAGCAACATCCTCCCGAGCGGGTTATGCTCAACGGCATCCAACCCGCTCAGACTGGGATGCACCATGACCACCCTCACCGTGATCCGCCCTCGCCCCGAAGATGTCGAAGGCCAGCCGATCCTGCGCCCGCTGCCATCGCGTGAATGCCGCAGTGTCGGGCCCTTCGTGTTTTTCGACCATATGCTGCGCACCCAATACGCACCGGGCAGCGGCATGAATATCCGCCAGCACCCGCACATCGGCCTGTCGACCCTCACCTACCTGTTCGAAGGCGCCTTGCAGCACAAGGACAGCCTCGGTTCGGACCAGGTGGTGCAGGCCGGCGATGTCAGCTGGATGACCGCCGGCAGCGCGATTGCCCACGTCGAACGTACCCCCGCAGCGCTCCAGGCCAGCGGTTTCAGCCTACACGGGCTGCAAGTGTGGCTGGCCTCGCCGAGGGACCACGAAACCGGGCCGGGGCATTACAGCCACCACCCGGCGGCGAGCCTGCCGGTGAGTGACAACCTGGGGGTGCAGATCCGGCTGATCGCCGGCAATGGCTTCTGCCTGAAATCACCGGTGCCGGTGCTGTCGCCGACGCTGTATGCCGAAGTGCGGATGCAGACGGCCACGACCCTGCTGATTCCGGATGAGCATGAGGAACGCGCGGTGTACCTGCTGGCAGGCGAAGCGCAATTGGACGGTGAGACGCTGGAGGTGCACAGCCTGGCGGTGTTGCCGGCAGGCCAGGAGATGGCGTTGTTTGCCGAGACGGATTGCCACCTGGTGATATGTGGCGGCGCGCCACTGGATGGGCCGCGGCGGATCAATTGGAATTTTGTCGCGAGCGATCCGGCGGTTATCGAGCAGGCGCGGCAGCGTTGGGCGGCGGGGGATTGGCCGACGGTGCCCGGTGAAACAGACAGGATAGAGTTGCCGGTGAGATAGCCATCGCGGGCCCCCACTCCCACATTTTGATGTGTGAATACATTCAAATGTGGGAGCGGGCTTGCCTGCGATGAGGCCAGCACAGGCGCTGAACAATCAGCCCCGGAACACTTCATCCAACAAATCATGCATCGACTTGAACGCCCGCTTGGCGGTCTTCGCGTCATACATCATCTTGCCCGGCACGTTCGCATGCGGATCGGTGAAGGAATGCACCGCACCGCCGTAGCTCAGCAATTGCCAATCTACACCGGCTGCGTTCATTTCCTCTTCGAACGCGGGCAGTTGCTCTCTCGGCACCAATGGATCGGACGCACCGTGCAGCACCAGCACTGAACCCTGGATGTGCTTGGCGCCTGCCGGGTTCTGGGTGTCGAGAGTGCCGTGGAACGACACGGCAGCCTTCAACGGCGCTCCGGTACGCGCCAGTTCCAGCGCACAGAAACCGCCAAAGCAGAAACCAAAGGTCGCCAGCTTCGAGGTATCCACCTCGGCCTGGCCCTGCAGTTGCGCAAAGGCCGCCTGCAAGCGTTTGATCAGCGCCGGGTTGTCTTGCTTGAGCGGCATCATCGCCGCACCGGCTTCATCGCCATTCGAGGGGCGCACGGTTTGCCCATACAGGTCGGCGATCAGCACCACGTAGCCTTTGCTGGCCACGCTCTTGGCGATCTCCTCGGCACCCGCACTTACCCCCATCCAGTTCGGCGCCATCAACAGGCCCGGCAGCGAACCCTTGTGGCTGGCATCGAACGCCAGGCGGCTTTCGTAGGACTGGCCATCAATCTGATAGACCACGGAACGCACAGTGACTTGGCTCATCATTTACTCCAGTTGAGGTGCACTAGAACGAAAAAGCCCGCCGAAGCGGGCTTTTCTACAACGGTGTCAGACCGACAGTTCAACCAACAGCTTGTTCAGGCGGCGCACATAGGCGGCCGGATCTTTCAAGCTGTCGCCAGCGGCCAGGGCCGCCTGGTCGAAGAGGATGTGCGACAGGTCGCCAAACCGCTCTTCGTTCTGCTCGCCGTCGAGTTTCTCGATCAGCGGGTGAGCCGGGTTGAATTCGAAGATCGGCTTGGAATCCGGAACCTTCTGACCGCTGGCTTCAAGGATCTGACGCATCTGCAGGCCCAGATCCTGCTCGCCGATGGCCAGGATCGCCGGGGAGTCGGTCAGCCGGTGGGAAACCCGCACTTCACTGACCGCATCGCCCAGGGACGCCTTGATACGCTCAACCAGGCCTTCTTTGGCCTTGGCGACTTCTTCGGCTTCTTTCTTCTCTTCTTCGGAGTCCAGGTTCCCCAGATTCAGGTCACCACGAGCCACGTCGACGAAAGACTTGCCGTCGAACTCGCTGAGGTAGCTCATCAGCCACTCATCGATACGATCGGTCAGCAGCAGCACTTCGATGCCTTTCTTGCGGAAGACTTCCAAGTGCGGGCTGTCCTTGACTGCTTCGTACTTCTCGCCGGTCAGGTAGTAGATCTTGTCCTGACCTTCCTTGGCGCGTGCCAGGTACTCGGCCAGGGACACCACCTGCTCGCCGTCGTCGCCCTGAGTGGAAGCAAAACGCAACAGGCCGGCGATTTTTTCTTTGTTGGCGAAATCTTCAGCCGGGCCTTCTTTCATGACCTGGCCGAAGTTTTTCCAGAAGCTTTTGTATTGCTCAGGCTCGTTCTTCGCCAGTTTTTCCAGCATGTCGAGCACGCGCTTGGTCAGCGCCGACTTCATGGAGTCAATGATCGGGTCTTTCTGCAGGATTTCCCGCGACACGTTCAGCGACAGGTCATTGGAGTCGACCACGCCTTTGATAAAGCGCAGGTACAGCGGCAGGAAGGATTCCGCCTGGTCCATCACGAACACGCGCTGCACGTAGAGCTTGAGGCCTTTTGGCGCTTCACGCTGGTACAGGTCGAACGGCGCACGGGTCGGCACGTAGAGCAGCGAGCTGTATTCCAGCTTGCCTTCGACCTTGTTGTGGCTCCAGCTCAGCGGGTTTTCGTAGTCGTGAGCGATGTGTTTGTAGAACTCCTGATATTCCTCGTCCTTGATCTCGGTACGCGGACGGGTCCACAGGGCGCTGGCGCGGTTAACGGTTTCCCATTCCTGCTCAGGCTGTTCCTCGCCTTCGACGGCAGCCTTTTCTTTCGGCAGCTCGATCGGCAGAGGGATGTGGTCGGAGTACTTCTTGATGATGTTGCGCAGACGGTAACCGTCGGCGAACTCATCTTCACCAGACTTCAAGTGCAGCACGATGCGGGTACCGCGGTCGGCCTTTTCGATAGTGGCGATCTCAAATTCGCCCTCACCCTTGGACGACCAGTGCACGCCTTCGCTGGCAGCGAGGCCGGCACGACGGCTGAATACTTCAACTTTGTCGGCAACGATAAAGGCCGAGTAGAAGCCCACGCCGAACTGGCCGATCAGGTGCGAATCCTTCTTCTGGTCACCCGACAGGTTCTTCATGAAATCAGCAGTGCCGGATTTGGCGATGGTACCCAGATGGGTAATCGCGTCTTCACGGCTCATGCCGATACCGTTGTCTTCGAGGGTGACGGTGTTGGCGTCCTTGTCGAAGCTCACGCGGATTTTCAGTTCGGCGCCACCTTCCAGCAACTCAGGCTTGGACAGGGCTTCGAAACGTAATTTGTCGACGGCGTCAGAGGCGTTCGAGATCAATTCGCGAAGGAAAATTTCCTTGTTGGAATACAGCGAATGGATCATGAGGTGCAGCAGCTGCTTCACCTCGGTCTGGAAGCCCAGGGTTTCCTTTTGAGTTTCCACACTCATGGTCATCAAACTCCAATTGGATGGCAGTGGCCGCGCCCTTGAGGGTTGGCGGCGGGTTGTCATCAAAGTTGGGGGCTAAGACAGGGATTTCAAGGGCGGCTCGCTTCCTCGATTTTGAAATGCGCACGGGCAGTGGCAATCGGTTCCGCCGCGGTGCTCTGCCACGCAGTGATCGCGACATTCGCCACCCGTCGGCCCTGACGCCACACCTGGCATTTGGCGTAAGTGTCGCGAAACTGGCCCGCGCGCAGGTAATCCAGGGAGAAATCGATGATTTTCGGCAACCCCGGCGCGCCGGTGAACACCAGCAGGTGCAGCGCCGCCGACAACTCCATGAAGCCTGCAATTACGCCTCCGTGGAGCGCCGGCAATATGGGGTTACCAATATTGTCCTTACTGGCCGGCAAGCGAAACAGCAACTCATCGCCCAAACGGGTGCATTCGATGCCGATCAGTCTGGCGTAGGGGATCTGCTCCAGCAGCGCTGCATAGTTGCCGCGTGCGTGGGCCTGTTCCAGGCGGGTCTTGAATCGATGGGTCATGCCTGTGCTCCCCGGATGGTGCTGCCCAATCCTTGTGTGCCTTTAAGCCGCTTGCCCATACGCATGAACGTGCCCACCACATGGGCGATGGGTTGCTGCGGGTCATCCTGATAGGCGAAGCCGCGGGTAAAGATCACGTCGGTGGTGACCCGGTAGCATTGGGCGAAGCCGTACACCGGCTTGTGGGGTTCGGCGGGATGCATGTAGTCGATGCGCAGGTCGAGGGTTGGACACACCTCGAACTCCGGCAGGACGCACAGGGTCGCCATGCCGCAAGCGGTGTCCATCAAGGAGGTCAAGGCGCCGCCGTGGATCACGCCGGTGTGCGGGTCGCCGACCAGGTGCGGGGCATACGGCATGAGCAGCGTAATACCCTCCCCGCTGGCCCCATGGGCGGTAATGCCCAGCACCTGGCAATGGCGCAAGGCCGATACAAAGCGCGCCGCGCGCTCTAACAAAGGGTTTTCGGTCATTCGTTCGAGACTCTTATTAGTGTTGATCGAGGCTATCGGTGGCGCCGGAAAAAGTTCCTTTAAGTCAGTGGTTTATATATCTGTGAAACAAAAGGAACTAATGCTGGAGCCCCATGCTCGAAAGGCCAGTAGATATCTTCAATAAGGAGAAACAACCCATGCGCAAGACTTTAGCTATTTCCATGATGCTGGCCGCTGCCCTCGGTCTGGCTGCCTGCGACAAAAAATCCGAAGACAAAGCCCAAGACGCTGCTGCACATTCCGAGCAAGCTCAGAAAGACATGTCGAAGGCTCAGGATAAAGTGAACGACGCTGCGAAAGAAAACGCCGAAGCTGCCAAAGCTCAGGCTGAATCGAACGCCGCCGCCGCAAAAGAAGCAGCACCTGCTACTCCAGCCACCGGTTCTTGAGACCGCGGTTTGAAATAGCCTGACTGCAAAAAGAAAGCCCGCTTAGATTGCGGGCTTTTTTGCGGCTGCTGTTTGAGCTGAAACGTTAATCAAGCCAGCTCTTTAACCGCCTCCGGCTGTGCCGTATCGGTCGGGGTAAACACCATCACTTGCAGTACGTCGGAATGAAACTCCCGGCGATACAGCACCAGCACCACCCCGCTGCTCATCAGCATGAACAACCAGGGGCTGACAAACCACGCCAGCATGGTCATGCCGAAGTAGTAAGAGCGCAGGCCAAAGTTGAATTGGTTGGCTGCCATGGAAATCACGCGGGCCGCTCGCAGGGCGAACGCCTGACGTTCCTGCTCGGACACGTGCCGCTCACCGATCATCGGCGCAGACCCCACCAGCACTGCCGCAAAGTTGTACTGGCGCATGCACCAGCTAAAGGTGAAGAAGGCGTAGACGAACACCAGTGCCAGGCACAGCAACTTGATTTCCGACATACCCTGGGACGCCTGCTGCACCATCGGAATGTCCGCCAACAGCGACACCGCCCGCTCCGAGGCGCCCAGCACCGTGAGAATACCGGCGAGGATGATCAAGGTGCTGGAAGCGAAGAACGAGGCGTTACGCTCCAGGTTGCCGATCACGCTGGCGTCGGCGATGCGGTTGTCGCGCATCAGCATGCGGCGCATCCAGTCTTCGCGATACAGATGCAACACACTGGCCAGGCAGGCCGTGTCCCGGGCCTTCCAGGTGGCATAGCGGGTGTAGCCACCCCAGCACAGGGCGAACCAGAAGGCGGCAAGCAGGTGGATCTGATTGGTTTCGATGAACGACATGCGGGCCCCTATGACGAGCGCGATCAGTGTGGGAGCTGGTTTGCCTGCGATGGCGCCTACTCAGTCACTGTTGTGCCAACTGACAGTCCGCTATCGCAGGCAAGCCAGCTCCCACACTGACCGCGTTTCAACTTGAATTTTTCTTAACCTGTTCGACGTTAGCCCAGGCGAAAAGACACTGCCTGACACTCAAAAAAAATGCCCCGTATCGATTGATACGGGGCATTTCGGTAGAGCATTTAGGCGATCAAGCGATCGCTTCGCTGCGCTTGCCGAGCAGAAGATCAACCCCAAACGCCACTATCAGGGTCAATGCCGACGGCACCAGCCACGCCAGGCCCTGCTCGCTCAGCGGCAGGTGCGCCAATTGCGACGGCATCCAGTCGGCCAGACCAGCGCCTTTGAGCGCATCGATGCAGCCAAAGATGAACGACACCAGCATCACCGGCCCCACGATACGGCCCTGCTCCTGCCAGAAATCTTTGCAGAAGCTCAACGCCACCAGCACGATGCACGGCGGGTAGATTGCCGTCAGTACCGGGATCGAGAACGCGATCAGCTTGGTCAGGCCCAGGTTGGACACGAACAGCGAGAACAGCGCCAGAATCACCACCAGCGTCTTGTAGGACAGCGGCAGGATACGGCTGAAGTACTCGGCGCAGGCACAGGTCAGGCCTACAGCTGTCACCAGGCAAGCCAGGGAGATCAGCACCGCCAGGAAGCCGCTGCCCAGGGAACCAAAGGTGTGTTGCACGTAAGCGTGGAGCACCGCTGCGCCGTTACTGGCACCGGCGGCAACGGCATGGCTGCCCGAGCCCAGGCGGAACAGGCTGAAGTACACCAGGGCCAGGCCCACGCCGGCAATCAAGCCCGCAATGATGGCGTAACGGGTGATGAGCTTCGGCGACTCGACGCCACGGGAGCGGATGGCATTGACAATCACGATGCCAAACACCAGGGCGCCCAGGGTATCCATGGTCAGGTAGCCCTGGATAAAGCCTTGGGAAAACGGTGCAGCGACATATTCGGGGGTAGCGACGCCCACGTCACCGGCCGGCAAGGCAAACGCGGCAATGCCGAGCACGGCCAGCGCGATGATCTTCAGCGGTGCCAGGAAACGCCCAACGGTGTCCAGCAAACGCCCCGGATACAGGGAAACGAAGAACACCACCAGGAAGTACACCGAGCTGTAGAGCAACAGTGCCAGCGGGCTTTCACCAGTCAGCGGCGCCAGGCCCACCTCAAAGGACACGGTCGCGGTACGCGGGGTGGCGAACAGCGGCCCTACCGCCAGATACGCCGCCGCCGCGAGCAGGCCACCGGCGATCTTGCCGATCGGGCTGCTCAACGCGTCCATACCGCCGCCGACCTTGGCCAGGGCGATCACGGTAACCACCGGCAAACCCACTGCGGTGATCAGGAAGCCCAGCGCTGCCATCCAGACATGAGGCCCGGACTGCAAACCTACGATAGGCGGGAAGATGATGTTGCCGGCGCCCACGAACAGGGCAAAGGTCATAAAGCCCAGCGCCAGGACATCCTGGCTTTTCAACACTTTCATTTCGGGAAATACCACACTACTGAATCGGAATTTAGAGAGGGATTCCCTGTGGATGAGGGAACTACTGTCGACCCTGATGGGGGTCGACCGGTCTAGCGCGGGGCTTCCTTTTGGGAGGCACACGCATAAAGAGGCGGCTAGGGTACAGAATTTGGCTGACAAGCGCACTGTTGCGGGGCGCACTGTCCGATAAGCGACATCCAAATGTCGCGTTTTCATACTTAACCTGGCAGACCAACCCAATGTGTGTGTGGGCTTGCTCGCGAATGCGGTGTATCAGTCAACTTATCTGAATCTGACACTCCGCATTTGCGAGCAAGCCCGCTCCCACATTTTTGATCTTCACCAGATCCAGAATGCACAAAGGCCACCCGAAGGTGGCCTTTGTGTTGGTGAAGCGTCAGTTAAGCGCGAGGCTTACTTGACAGCCCAACCGGTCAGCTCGGCCAGGGCCTTGCCGATGTCTGCCAGCGAACGCACGGTTTTAACGCCTGCGTCTTGCAGCGCAGCGAATTTCTCGTCTGCAGTGCCTTTGCCGCCAGAGATGATTGCGCCAGCATGGCCCATGCGCTTGCCAGCAGGGGCAGTCACACCAGCGATGTAGGAAACAACCGGCTTGGTCACGTGTGCCTTGATGTAGGCAGCCGCTTCTTCTTCAGCCGAACCGCCGATCTCACCGATCATCACGATCGCTTCGGTCTTCGGGTCTTCCTGGAACAGTTTCAGGATGTCGATGAAGTTCGAGCCTGGGATCGGGTCACCGCCGATGCCGACGCAAGTCGACTGACCGAAACCGGCGTCAGTGGTCTGCTTGACCGCTTCGTAGGTCAGGGTGCCGGAACGGGAAACGATACCGACTTTACCTGGCAAGTGAATGTGACCTGGCATGATGCCGATCTTGCATTCGCCTGGAGTGATCACGCCTGGGCAGTTAGGGCCGATCAGGGTAACACCCAGCTCGTCGCACTTAACTTTAGCGTCCAGCATGTCCAGGGTAGGAATGCCTTCGGTGATGCACACGATCAGCTTGATGCCGCCGAATGCTGCTTCCAGGATCGAGTCCTTGCAGAAAGGAGCTGGAACGTAGATCACGCTGGCAGTGGCGCCAGTGGCAGCTACAGCATCTTTCACGGTGTTGAACACTGGCAGACCCAGGTGTTCGGTGCCGCCTTTACCAGGAGTTACACCACCAACCATCTTGGTGCCGTATTCGATGGCTTGCTGGGTGTGGAAACTACCTTGGGAACCGGTAATACCCTGGCAGATAACTTTGGTGTCTTTATTGATCAGGACGCTCATTATTTGCCCTCCGCAGCTTTGACAACTTGTTGAGCAGCGTCGGTCAGGCTGGTAGCCGCGATGATGTTCAAACCGCTTTCTGCCAGTACTTTAGCGCCCAGTTCAGCGTTGTTGCCTTCAAGGCGAACAACAACCGGGATTTTAACGCCGACTTCTTTCACTGCACCGATGATGCCTTCGGCAATCATGTCGCAACGAACGATGCCGCCGAAGATGTTGACCAGTACTGCAGCGACGTTGGAGTCGGACAGGATGATCTTGAAAGCTTCGGTTACGCGTTCTTTGGTAGCACCACCGCCCACGTCGAGGAAGTTGGCTGGTTTGCCGCCATGCAGGTTGACGATGTCCATGGTACCCATGGCCAGGCCAGCACCGTTGACCATGCAACCGATGTTACCTTCCAGGGCTACGTAGTTCAGTTCGAACTTGGCAGCGTGCGCTTCGCGCGGATCGTCTTGCGACGGATCGTGGAAAGTCTTCAGCTTAGGCTGACGGTACATGGCGTTGGCGTCGATGTTGATCTTGGCATCGAGGCAATGCAGATCGCCGTCGGCCTTGATCACCAGCGGGTTCACTTCCAGAAGGGCCAGATCGTGATCCTGGAACAGTTTGGCCAGACCCACGAAGATCTTGGCGAACTGGGCAACTTGCTTGCCTTCCAGGCCCAACTGGAAAGCCAGCTCGCGACCCTGGAATGGCTGAGCGCCAACCAGTGGATCGATAGTGGCTTTCAGAATTTTTTCTGGGGTTTCGTGAGCGATCTTCTCGATGTCCACGCCACCTTCGGTGGAAGCCATGAACACGATGCGACGGCTCGAACGGTCAACGACAGCGCCCAGGTACAGCTCTTTAGCGATATCAGTGCACGATTCAACCAAGATCTTGGTGACTGGCTGGCCATTGGCATCAGTCTGGTAAGTCACCAGACGCTTGCCCAGCCACTGCTGTGCGAAGGCCTTGGCGTCTTCTTTGCTGCGAACCAGCTTAACGCCGCCCGCTTTACCGCGACCACCAGCGTGGACCTGGGCTTTGACAACCCACTCGGTACCACCGATTTTGTCGCAAGCTTCTGCTGCTGCTTCCGGGGTGTCTACTGCGTAGCCCTTGGATACTGGCAGGCCGTATTCAGCGAACAGCTGCTTACCCTGATACTCGTGAAGATTCATGCTTTTTACCGTCTTCGTTAGGTACTGCGCATTCGGCGCTGCGCTCATTATGAGTGCCGCGCCACCTGTGACTGCTGCTTGCGCAACTTGCGGGGCTCAAGGCCCGTAAAGCTGCGCAAGGCTGCGTCCAGCGGATATTCCGCGGTGAGTCTTGCGCACAAGGCTCACGACGGGCAACTCCGCCGTGGTTTCTTATTATCTCGCTTAGCGCTTCTTGCGGTTGGCGATGTGGATGGCGCCGCCATTCACTGCCAACGCTGCTTCGTGCAATGCTTCGGACAGGGTCGGATGGGAGAAGACCATCATGCCCAGGTCCTCGGCACTGGTGCCGAATTCCATACCGATTGCGCCTTGCTGAACCAGTTCTGCAGCGCTTGGGCCAATCACGTGGACGCCCAATACGCGGTCAGTCTTGGCATCAGCGATGACTTTGACAAAACCACCGGTGTCGTTCGCTGCCATGGCACGGCCAGAAGCGGCAAACGGGAAGGTGCCGACGTTAACTTCAACGCCTTCAGCTTTCAACTGCTGTTCGTTCTTGCCGACCCATGCGATTTCCGGGTGGGTGTAGATAACCGAAGGGATCAGGTCGTAGTTCATCTGGGTCTTGTGGCCCTTGATGCGCTCGACAACCATGATGCCTTCTTCGGAAGCCTTGTGCGCCAGCATCATGCCGCGAACCACGTCACCGATGGCGTAGACGCCCGGCACGGTGGTGGCGCAGTGATCGTCAACGTGCACGTAGCCACGCTCGTCGAGGGTCACGCCGCTGTCGGCTGCCAGCAGGTCGGTGGTCACTGGACGGCGACCCACGGCTACGATCAGCTTGTCGAAAGTGATGGTTTTTTCGCCATCCTTGTCGGTGTAGTTGACAACAACTTCTTCACCGTTGACTTTCGAACCGGTCACGCGAGCGCCCAGCTTGATGTCCAGACCTTGTTTGGTCAGGGTTTTCAGCGCTTCTTTGGACACGGCGGTGTCGGCAGCCAGCAGGAACGTGTCCAGGGCTTCCAGCACAGTCACTTCGGCACCCAGGCGGGACCATACCGAACCCAGTTCCAGGCCGATCACGCCAGCGCCGATCACGCCCAGACGCTTGGGAACAGCCTGGAATTCCAGGGCGCCTGTCGAATCAACGATCACGTTGTTGTCGACTGGAGCCGGTGGAATGTCGATTGGGCGCGAACCTGGAGCCAGGATCACGTTTTCGGCTTCGATGATCTCGGTCGAGCCGTCTGGCTTGGTGATTTCAACTTTCTTGCCGGCCAGCAGCTTGCCGTGGCCTTGCAGGGAAGTGACGCCGTTGGCCTTGAACAAGGTCGCAACGCCGGAAGTCAGGCCTTTAACGATGTTGGCTTTACGGCCGACCATTGCTGGTACGTCCATGGTCACGCCAGCATGGTTGATGCCGTGAATCGCGAAGCCGTCTTGGGCTTCGTGGAATTTCCAGGAGCTGTCCAGCAGCGCCTTGGAAGGAATGCAACCGACGTTCAGGCAAGTACCGCCCAGTGCCAGTTTGCCTTCCTTGTCGGTGTATTTTTCGATGCAAGCAGTCGAGAGGCCCAGTTGTGCGGCCTTGATGGCGGCAACATAGCCGCCAGGACCTGCACCAATCACTACGACGTCAAATTTCTGTGTCATGAAAATAGATCCTCTATTAGCTTCAAGCTTCAAGCTCGGAGCTTCAAGCTGCAAGCCAAACTGCGTTTACTTGCAGCTTGTAGCTCGCAACTTGAAGCTGCTTCAATCAAATATCCAGAAGAAGACGAGCCGGGTCTTCCAGCAGGTTCTTGATGGTCACCAGGAAAGTCACGGCTTCTTTACCATCGATCAGGCGGTGATCGTAAGACAGTGCCAGGTACATCATCGGGCGGATCACGACTTGGCCGTTGATGGCCATCGGACGCTGGATGATGTTGTGCATGCCCAGGATCGCAGCTTGTGGCGGGTTGACGATCGGGGTCGACATCATCGAACCGAAGGTACCACCGTTGGTGATGGTGAACGTACCGCCGGTCATCTCGTCGATGGTCAGCTTGCCGTCACGGGCTTTCTTGCCGAAGGTGGCGATGCCGCCTTCGATTTCAGCCAGGCTCATCAGTTCGGCGTTACGCAGGACCGGCACCACCAGGCCACGGTCGCTGGATACGGCTACGCCGACGTCTGCGTAGCCATGGTAAACGATGTCGTTGCCGTCGATGGAAGCGTTGACAGCCGGGAAGCGTTTCAGCGCTTCGGTGGCCGCTTTCACGAAGAACGACATGAAGCCCAGGCGCACGCCGTTGTGGGACTTCTCGAACAGATCCTTGTACTTCGAACGCAGGGCCATGACTTCGGTCATGTCGACTTCGTTGAAAGTGGTCAGCATCGCCATGTTCGACTGGGCTTCAACCAGGCGCTTGGCCACGGTGGCACGTACACGGGTCATCGGTACGCGCTTCTCGGTGCGGTCGCCGGCAGCGAACACAGGGGCAGCGGCAGCCGGAGCAGCAGCCTTGGCAGGCGCGGCAGCTGGAGCGTTTTTCTTGGCTTCAACAGCAGCAACCACGTCTTCCTTGGTCACACGGCCGTCTTTACCGGTGCCTTTGATGGAAGCCAGGTTGATGCCGTTTTCTTCAGCCAGTTGACGCGCAGCTGGAGCAGCGATCGGGTCTTCAGCGCCAGCAGCCGGGGCGGCAGCAGGTGCCGAAGCAGCTGGCGCAGCGGCAGCAGGAGCAGCGGCAGCAGCGCTGCCCTCTTCGATCGAACCCAGTACCTGGTTCGACAGAACGGTAGCGCCTTCTTCAGCCACGATTGCGCCCAATACGCCGTCAGCCTCGGCCAACACTTCCAGAACAACTTTGTCGGTCTCGATGTCGACGATCAGGTCGTCACGCTTTACAGCGTCGCCTGGTTTCTTGTGCCAGGTGGCAACGGTGCCATCGGCAACCGATTCCGGGAATGACGGGGCTTTGATTTCGATAGCCATTATCTGTGTGTCCTTAAAATTCGGTTTCAGTCAGCGCGAAGGCGTTAAACAGTGAAAGCATCTTGCAGCAGTTTTTCCTGCTGCTCGGCGTGCATCGACGCATAACCACACGCAGGTGCAGCAGAAGCATCACGACCGGCGTATTCAAGGCCCAGGGCCTTGTTATGGTTGCCGATGCTGCGACGCAGGTGATGCTGGCTGCTGTACCACGCGCCCTGGTTCATCGGTTCTTCCTGGCACCACACCACATTGGTGAGGTTGGTGTAAGGCGCGATGGCCTCCATCAGGTCGTCTTCCGGGAACGGGTAAAGCTGCTCGATACGCACGATGGCGATGTCTTCGCGGCCTTCGGCACGACGTTTTTCCAGCAGGTCGTAGTAGACCTTGCCGCTGCACAGGACCAGGCGAGTCACCTTGGCCGCGTCCAATGCATCGATTTCTGGAATCACGGTCTGGAACGAGCCTTCGGCCAGATCTTCCAGGGTCGAGATGGCCAATTTGTGACGCAACAGCGATTTCGGAGTCAGCACTACCAGCGGCTTGCGCAGCGGGCGGATCACCTGGCGACGCAGCAAGTGGTAGATCTGGGCCGGCGTAGTCGGTACGCACACCTGGATGTTGTGCTCGGCGCACAGCTGCAGGTAACGCTCCAGACGGGCCGAGGAGTGCTCCGGACCCTGACCTTCATAACCGTGTGGCAGCAGCATGGTCAGACCGCACAGGCGGCCCCACTTGTGCTCGCCGCTGGTGATGAACTGGTCGATAACCACCTGGGCACCGTTGGCGAAGTCGCCGAACTGGGCTTCCCAGATCACCAGCGCGTTAGGCGTGGTGGTGGAGTAGCCGTATTCGAACGCCAGCACGGCCTCTTCGGACAGGAACGAATCGTACAGGTCGAAACGTGGCTGGCCTTCGTACAGGTGCTTGAGCGGCACGTAGGTGCCCGCGTCTTTCTGGTTGTGCAATACCGCGTGACGGTGCGAGAACGTACCACGGCCGATGTCCTGGCCGGTCATGCGGATCGGGTGACCTTCGAACGCCAGGGTCGCGTATGCCATGGTTTCGGCATAACCCCAGTTGATCGGCAGGCCGCCGGCTTGCATCTTCTGACGGTCTTCGTAGATCTTCGCAACCTGGCGCTGTACGACGAAGCCTTCCGGGATTTCCAGCAGCTTGGCAGACAGTTCCTGCAGGGTTTTCAGATCGAACGAGGTGTCGTGACGCGCGGTCCAGGTGTGACCCAGGTACGGACGCCAGTCGACGAACAGCTCTTTGTTCGGCTCTTTGACCAGGCTCTTCACTACGTGCAGACCGTTGTCCAGCGCGTTGCGGTATTCATCGATCTTCGCCTGAACACGTGCATCGTCGACCACACCGGCCTTGATCAGGCTTTCGGCGTACAGCTCACGGGTGGTGCGCTGCTTGGTGATCTGCTGGTACATCAACGGCTGGGTGCCGCTTGGTTCGTCGGCTTCGTTGTGACCGCGACGGCGGTAGCAAACCAGGTCGATCACCACGTCACGCTTGAACTGCATGCGGTAGTCGACAGCCAGTTGGGTCACGAACAGCACGGCTTCCGGATCATCGCCATTCACATGGAGGATCGGTGCCTGGATCATCTTGGCAACGTCGGTGGCGTACTCGGTAGAGCGTGCGTCCAGCGGGTTGCTGATGGTGAAGCCGACTTGGTTGTTGATGACGATGTGAACCGTACCGCCGGTCTTGAAGCCGCGAGTCTGCGACATCTGGAACGTTTCCAGGACCACGCCTTGACCGGCGAATGCCGCGTCACCGTGGATGGAAATCGGCAGGACTTTTTCACCGGTCGCGTCGTTGCGACGATCCTGGCGCGCACGGACCGAACCCTCGACCACTGGAGAAACGATTTCCAGGTGGGATGGGTTGAAGGCCATGGCCAGGTGAACTTCACCGCCGGTGGTCATCACGTTGGACGAGAAGCCCTGGTGGTATTTAACGTCACCGGAACCCAGCTCGACCTTCTTCTTGCCTTCGAACTCGTCGAACAGTTCACGCGGGTTCTTGCCGAAGGTGTTGACCAACACGTTCAGACGACCACGGTGAGCCATGCCGATCACGATTTCCTTGGTGCCGTAGGAACCGGAACGCTGGATCAGCTCGTCGAGCATCGGGATCAGGCTTTCGCCGCCTTCCAGACCAAAACGCTTGGTACCTGGGTATTTGGTGCCCAGGTATTTTTCCAGGCCTTCGGCAGCGGTCACGCGCTCAAGCAGGTGGCTGCGTACGTCAGCGGACAATACCGGACGACCACGCACGCCTTCCAGACGATGCTGGAACCAGTGGCGTTGCTCGGAATCGGTGATGTGCGTGAACTCAGCGCCAATGGTGCGGCAATATGTCTGCTGCAACGCTTCGTGAATTTCGCGTAGGCTCGCTTCCTCTTTGCCGATGAACAGGTCTCCGGCACGGAAGGTCGTATCAAGATCGGCATTGGTCAAGCCGTAATGATTGATCGACAGGTCAGCAGGTGCAGGACGCTGCCAGAGCCCCAGCGGGTCAAGCTGGGCCGCCTGGTGGCCACGCATCCGGTAAGCCTGGATCAGTCGCAGTACTTCAACTTGCTTCTTCTCATGCTCACTGCTCACGCTGCCGGCGGAAACCGGTTGGGCGCGGCGCTGGTTCTTTGCCAGCAGCACAAATTGATCGCGAATTGTTGCATGCGATACATCGGTGGCAGCGTTGCCGTCTGAAGACAACGTCTGAAATTTGGTGCGCCATTCTTCTGGCACAGCGTTAGGGTCGTGCAGGTAGAGCTCATAAAGCTCTTCCACATAGGCAGCGTTACCACCTGAAAGATAGCCGCTGTTCCACATGCGCTGCATCACGCTTTCTTGCATGCTTGGTCACCCTCGATTTGGGGACACCACCGGCGAAAACACCGAGTTTGCTTGCAAAAGGCCAAGTGCAGCGACCAAAACAAGCCACTTAGGATCACGCTGATAGTTCGGGTACCAACCCGAATGCCCCTGCTTGTCTCATTTCTTCAAAATAAGAGCTGCGGCTTTGTAAGTCGCTGCTCAAGTTAAAACTACGGCGCCGGTTGAAGCCTGCGCCGCAGCATTTACGGGCACAACGGTCCTGCTTTGCTACAACGTCAGTTACACGCCGCTTTGCAGCAGCATGTTACGGATGTGACCAATGGCCTTAGTCGGGTTCAGGCCTTTGGGACATACGTTGACGCAGTTCATGATCCCGCGGCAGCGGAATACGCTGAACGGGTCATCCAGTGAAGCCAGACGCTCGGAGGTCTTGGTGTCACGGCTGTCTGCCAGGAAGCGGTACGCTTGCAGCAGGGCAGCTGGACCCAGGAATTTATCCGGGTTCCACCAGAAGGATGGGCAAGAAGTCGAGCAGCAAGCGCACAGGATGCACTCGTACAGACCGTCAAGTTTCTCACGCTCTTCCGGGGACTGCAGACGTTCGATGGCCGGAGCCGGCGTGTCGTTTTGCAGGAACGGCTTAACTTTCTCGTATTGCTTGTAGAAGATGCTCATATCGACAACCAAGTCACGGATAACCGGCAAACCTGGCAGCGGACGAACGATCAGCTTGTTACCTTTAACCACGGCGGACAGCGGCGTGATGCACGCCAGGCCGTTTTTGCCGTTGATGTTCATGCCGTCGGAACCGCACACACCTTCACGGCAAGAGCGACGATAAGAGAAACCTTCGTCCTGCTCTTTGATCAGTGCCAACACATCCAGCACCATCAGGTCTTTACCACCGGTATCGACCTGGAATTCCTGCATGAACGGCGCAGCGTCCTGATCAGGGTTGTAGCGATAAACACTGACTTTCAACATGGCAGCCACCCTTAGTAAGTCCGAATCTTCGGTTCAAACGTCGGAACCGTCTTCGGCGAGAAGTTCACGGCACGCTTGGTTACGCGCTTGTCACCCGGGAAGTACAGGGTGTGGCACAACCAGTTTTCGTCGTCGCGATCTTCAAAGTCTTCACGGGCGTGGGCACCACGGGATTCTTTACGAACCTCGGCAGCGATTGCGGTCGCTTCGGCCACTTCCAGCAGGTTTTGCAGCTCAAGGGCTTCGATACGAGCGGTGTTGAACGCCTGGCTCTTATCGTTGATCTTGACGTTGGCGATGCGCTTGCGCAGGTCGGCCAGCTGGGCGATGCCCTTCTGCATGTACTCGCCGGTACGGAACACACCGAAGTAGTTCTGCATGCAGCTTTGCAGCTCGCGACGCAGGGTTGCTACGTCTTCGCCATCAGTACGCTCGTTCAGAGCGTTCAGACGCGCCAGGGCAGCTTCGATGTTGGCGTCGGTGGCGTCATCGTATTCGATGCCGTCGGTCAGCGCTTTTTCCAGGTGCAGGCCAGCAGCACGGCCGAATACCACCAGGTCGAGCAGCGAGTTGCCGCCCAGACGGTTGGCACCGTGAACCGATACGCAAGCCACTTCGCCTACCGCGAACAGGCCGTGGATGATCTCGTCTTCGCCTTCGGCGTTCTGGGTGATCGCCTGGCCATGAATGTTGGTCGGCACGCCGCCCATCATGTAGTGGCAAGTCGGAACAACCGGAACCGGAGCAACCACCGGGTCAACGTGAGCAAAGGTCTTGGACAGCTCGCAGATACCTGGCAGGCGGCTATGCAGGACTTCTTCGCCCAGGTGATCGAGCTTCAGCAGTACGTGGTCGCCATTCGGGCCACAGCCGTTGCCGGCGATGATCTCTTTAACCATCGAACGGGCCACAACGTCACGACCAGCAAGGTCTTTCGCGTTCGGAGCATAACGCTCCATGAAACGCTCGCCGTGCTTGTTGATCAGGTATCCACCTTCACCACGGCAACCTTCGGTAACCAGTACACCTGCGCCGGCGATGCCGGTCGGGTGGAACTGCCACATTTCGATGTCTTGCACCGGCACGCCGGCACGCAGTGCCATGCCAACGCCGTCGCCGGTGTTGATCAGGGCATTGGTGGTCGAAGCGTAGATACGGCCTGCACCGCCAGTCGCCAGCACGGTAGCCTTGGCGCGGATGTAGGTGGTTTCACCGGTTTCGATGCAGATCGCGATCACGCCGACGAACTCGCCTTGCGAGTTCTTCACCAGATCAACCGCGTAGTACTCGTTCAGGAACGTGGTACCGGCTTTCAGGTTGCCCTGATAAAGGGTGTGCAGCAGCGCGTGACCGGTACGGTCGGAAGCGGCGCAGGTACGGGCAGCCTGCCCGCCTTTGCCGTAATCCTTCGACTGGCCGCCGAATGGACGCTGGTAGATACGACCCTGTTCGGTACGGGAGAACGGCAGACCCATGTGGTCCAGTTCGAACACCGCAGCCGGGCCTTCCTGACACATGTATTCGATAGCGTCCTGGTCACCGATATAGTCGGAACCCTTGACGGTATCGTACATGTGCCAGCGCCAGTCATCGTTCGGATCGGCGGAGGCGATGGCGCAGGTGATGCCACCCTGGGCCGATACGGTGTGGGAACGGGTCGGGAACACCTTGGTGATCACGGCAGTCTTGTGACCGCCCTGTGCCAGCTGCAGCGCAGCGCGCATGCCGGCACCGCCACCACCAATAATGATGGCGTCGAATGAAATAGTTGGAATGTTAGCCATGGATCAGATACCCCAAAGAATCTGCACACCCCAGACGAAGTAAGCGAACATCGCGACGCCGCAGACTGCCTGGAAGAGGAAACGTACTGCGGTCGCGGACTTGCCCAGCGCCATTGGCGTCAGGTAGTCGGTCGCGATGGTCCACATGCCGACCCAGGCGTGAGCGCCCAGGGCTACAAGGGCCAGCAGACTGAAGATTCGCATCGCATTATGGGAAAACAGGCCGTGCCATTGCTCATAGCTGATGCCTGGATTTGCGACGAGGTATCCGATCAGGAAGATGAAATAAGCCGCGAGAACGACCGCAGACACACGCTGCGCCATCCAGTCATAGAGGCCCGAACGCGAAAGGTTCGTAACGCTGGTTACCATATCCAAACTCCTGCCAGAACGATCAGCACCACGGAAATGGCGATGATGATTTTCGAGCCCAGGCGGCCGCCTTCCAGCGTCTCACCGATACCCGCATCCATGATCAAGTGGCGCACACCGGCTACCAGGTGATACAGCAGAGCGGACAGGAGGCCCCATGCTACGAACTTGGCCAGCGGGCTGGTCAAGCATGCCTTCACCTCGGCGTAACCTTCCTCGGAACCCAGGGATTTGCTCAATGCGTAAAGCATGATGCCCAAGCCCAGGAACAGGATGATGCCGGAAACACGGTGCAGGAACGACGTAACGCCGGTGATGGGGAGTTTGATGGTCCTTAGGTCTAGGTTTACAGGTCGTTGGCTATTCTTCACGGCTTTTTTTTCACACTGAAGAGCCCCTAACAATCAGGGCAAAGTTGTAGGGGAGTGCACTGGTCAGGTAGCACCACCCAGGGAGTGCGACCCCCAATGAAAGCAAGCCCAAAAGCCCTTGGCGGTCGGTGGCCGAGTATAGACAGTTAGGTTACTAATGACAACGCGCCTGCCTCACCCTAATAGCTGATTGCGCTGGCGGTATAAAAGGCGTAAATGGCAGGCAATTTCGAGGAAAAAGTACGGTTAAAGCCTTCTGGTGCAAGACTTTAGGCAAATTGACATCTGGATTTATATCAATATAGTGGTGCGGGCCCTGCGTGGGGGGTCTGTCTGATGATTTGAAGCATAAATAGGAGGCCACATGGCTGACAAAAAAGCGCAGTTGATCATCGAGGGCGCAGCCCCCGTCGAGCTGCCCATTTTAACCGGCACCGTTGGTCCCGATGTTATCGACGTACGGGGCCTGACGGCCACGGGCCGTTTTACATTCGACCCAGGCTTCATGTCGACCGCCTCTTGCGAGTCGAAGATCACCTACATCGATGGTGATAATGGCATTTTGCTGCATCGTGGCTACCCGATCGAGCAACTGGCCGAGAAATCGGACTACCTGGAAACCTGCTACCTGCTGCTAAATGGCGAACTGCCAACAGCCGAGCAGAAAGCCCAGTTCGTCAGCACCGTGAAGAACCACACCATGGTTCACGAGCAGTTGAAGACCTTCTTCAACGGCTTCCGTCGCGACGCCCACCCAATGGCCGTCATGTGCGGTGTGGTCGGCGCCCTGTCGGCCTTCTATCACGACTCCCTCGACATCAATAACCCGCAGCATCGCGAAATTTCCGCGATCCGCCTGGTTGCCAAGATGCCGACCCTGGCCGCAATGGTTTACAAGTACTCCATGGGTCAACCCATGATGTACCCGCGCAACGACCTGACGTACGCGGAAAACTTCCTGCACATGATGTTCAACACCCCGTGCGAGATCAAACCGATCAGCCCGACGCTCGCCAAGGCCATGGACCGGATCTTCATCCTCCACGCCGACCACGAGCAGAACGCATCGACCTCCACCGTGCGCCTGGCAGGCTCCTCGGGTGCCAACCCGTTCGCCTGTATCGCCGCCGGCATCGCCGCACTGTGGGGCCCTGCCCACGGCGGTGCGAACGAAGCCGTATTGACCATGCTCGATGAAATCGGTGATGTCTCGAACATCGACAAGTTCATCGCCAAGGCCAAGGACAAGAACGATCCGTTCAAGTTGATGGGCTTCGGTCACCGGGTCTACAAGAACCGCGACCCACGTGCCACCGTCATGAAGCAGACCTGCGACGAAGTGCTGAAGGAACTGGGCATCAACAACGATCCGCAACTCGAACTGGCCATGCGCCTGGAAGAGATCGCCCTGACCGACCCGTACTTCATCGAACGCTCGCTGTACCCGAACGTCGACTTCTACTCGGGGATCATCCTCAAGGCGATCGGCATTCCAACCAGCATGTTCACCGTGATCTTCGCCCTGGCGCGGACCGTGGGCTGGATCTCCCACTGGAAAGAAATGCTCTCCAGCCCGTACAAGATTGGCCGCCCGCGCCAGCTGTACACCGGCTACGAGTCGCGTGACATCACCAAGCTGGAAGATCGGCACTAAATCCCAGCCAAATAAAACGGCCTCTTGATGAGGCCGTTTTTTTTGGCTGGGATTTAGTGAGCGGCAAGCCGCAAGCCGCAAGCCGCAAGCAAAAAAATACCCCTGCCTCACAACAGGGGTACTTCTCTACACAACACTACTTCTAACTTGCAGCTTGTAGCTTAAAGCTTGCAACTGCCTCAATGATTAACCGCCCCACTCGCCCCCAGGCCAGTCTGCGAACGCACAAACTGCGGGAAGTACAGTGCACGTTCCTTCTCTGCCGCCGCCGACTTGTCGGTGATGGAGAAGAACCAGATGCCGATGAACGCAATGACCATCGAAAACAGCGCCGGGTACTCATAAGGGAAGATGGCTTTTTCATGGTGCAGGATCGAGACCCAGATGGTCGGACCGAGGATCATCAGGCCAACGGCACTGACCAGGCCCAACCAGCCGCCAATCATCGCGCCACGGGTGGTGAGGTTTTTCCAGTACATGGAAAGCAGCAACACCGGGAAGTTACAGCTGGCGGCAATGGAGAACGCCAGGCCAACCATGAACGCGATGTTCTGGCTTTCGAACAGGATACCCAGACCGATCGCCAATACACCCAAGGCCACGGTGGTGATCTTCGACACGCGAATCTCGTCTTTCTCGTTGGCCTTGCCTTTCTTGATCACGCTGGCGTACAGGTCATGGGACACCGCCGACGCACCGGCCAGGGTCAGGCCGGCAACCACCGCGAGGATGGTCGCGAACGCCACCGCCGAGATGAAGCCCAGGAAGATACTGCCACCCACCGCGTTGGCCAGGTGCACCGCCGCCATGTTGTTGCCACCGAGCAAGGCGCCTGCTGCATCCTTGAACGCCGGGTTGGTGCTGACCAGCAGGATCGCGCCGAAGCCGATGATGAAGGTCAGGATATAGAAGTAGCCAATGAAACCAGTGGCGTACAGCACGCTCTTACGCGCTTCCTTGGCGTCGCTTACGGTAAAGAAGCGCATCAGGATGTGCGGCAGGCCGGCGGTACCGAACATCAGTGCCAAGCCAAGGGAGAATGCCGAGATCGGGTCTTTCACCAGGCCGCCAGGGCTCATGATCGCTTCACCTTTCGGGTGAACCTTGATCGCCTCGGAGAACAGCACGTTGAAATCGAAGTTGACGTGCTTCATCACCATCAGTGCCATGAACGAGGCACCGGACAGCAGCAGCACTGCCTTGATGATCTGCACCCAGGTGGTCGCCAGCATGCCGCCGAACAGCACGTACATGCACATCAGGATGCCCACCAGAATCACCGCAACGTGGTAGTCCAGGCCGAACAGCAGTTGGATCAGCTTGCCCGCGCCCACCATCTGCGCGATCAGGTAGAACGCCACCACCACCAGCGAACCACAGGCCGACAGGCTGCGGATCTGGGTTTGCCCGAGGCGGTAGGACGCCACGTCGGCAAAGGTGTACTTGCCCAGGTTACGCAGGCGCTCGGCGATCAGGAACAGAATGATCGGCCAGCCCACCAGGAAGCCGATGGAGTAGATCAGGCCATCGTAGCCGGAGGTGAACACCAGCGCGGAAATCCCCAGGAAGGACGCCGCCGACATGTAGTCACCGGCAATCGCCAGGCCATTCTGGAAACCGGTGATCTTGCCGCCGGCCGCATAGTAGTCGGCCGCCGATTTGTTGCGCTTGGACGCCCAGTAGGTGATGCACAGGGTGGCGCCGACAAACGCGACAAACATCACGATGGCCGACACGTTCAGGGGTTGCTTGTGCACTTCACCGGTCAATGCGTCCGCAGCCCAGAGGGCCGGAGCAAACAGCGAAGCGACGAATACTGCCAGTAGACGCCCGATCATTGCGCAGCCTCCTTGAGAATCGCATTGTTCAGGTCGTCGAATTCGCCATTGGCGCGGCGCACGTAGATGCCGGTCAGGACGAAGGCAGACACAATCAGCCCGACGCCCAGGGGAATACCCCAGGTAATCGAGGAACCGGGGCTGATCTTGGCCCCCAGCACTTGTGGCCCGTAGGCGATCAACAGGATGAAAGCGGAGTAAAGCCCGAGCATGATCGCCGAGAGAATCCAGGCGAATCGTTCCCTTTTTCTCACCAGCTCCTTGAAACGCGGGCTGTTTTGAATCGAGAGGTAAATGCTGTCGTTCATTGTTTTTATCCTCGCAGCACAGCTTTTTTATTATTTTGGAACGTATCCACTGTATGCGGCTGCCGTAGAGGTTCCAGACGACCTTAGTCTTAGATCGAGTGTAGCGAGGGATTGTGTGAACGCAGGAGGATTTGCAAAAGGTCAAATAAGTGTGGGAGCGGGCTTGCCCGCGAAGGCGGCGTGTCAGTACCGAATCGATCGGCTGACACACTGCAATCGCGGGCAAGCCCGCTCCCACATCAGGTTGGCGGCGTGCTTGTTGCTACAGGTGAAGGGTTATTTAGCGGTCCACTCGGCAACACGCTCAGGGTGCTTGGCTACCCAGTCCTTGGCTGCTGCATCGGGCTTGGCGCCCTCTTGGATTGCCAGCATGACTTCGCCGATCTCATCCTTGGAGGCCCACTGGAATTTCTTCAGGAAGGCCGCGACTTCCGGCGCTTTCGCCTCCAGGCCCTTGCTGCCGATGCTGTTGACGGTCTCAGCAGCGCCATAAACGCCTTTTGGATCTTCCAGGAAACGCAGTTTCCACTTGGCAAACATCCAATGTGGCACCCAACCAGTGACCGCAATGGATTCCTGCTTGTCTTCGGCGCGGGTCAGTTCGGCGATCATCGCTGCGCCCGAGCTGGCTTGCAGTTTGTAATCGAGGCCGTACTGCTTAATGGCTTCGTCGGTCTTGAGCATCACGCCTGAACCGGCGTCGATGCCGACGATCTTGTTCTTGAAGGTGGTGTCGGTCTTGAGGTCTTCGATGGACTTGGCTTTCACATACTCCGGCACGATCAGGCCGATTTTTGCATCCTTGAAGTTGGGGCCGTAGTCGACCACCTTGTCCTTGTTCTTGGCCCAGTACTCACCGTGGGTCACTGGCAGCCAGGCGGAGAGCATGGCGTCGAGTTTGCCGGTAGCCACACCCTGCCACATGATCCCGGTGGCGACCGCCTGCAGTTTCACGTCATAACCGAGCTTGGCCTTGATCACCTCTGCCGCCACGTGGGTGGTGGCAACGCTGTCGGACCAACCGTCCACGTAACCGATGCTCAGGGTTTTGCTGTCGGCGCTGGCCAGTGTGGAGCTCATCGCAACTACCAGAGTGGCAGCTGCGCCCAAGAGTCGTCGCATCTTCATCGTACTTCCCCGAAAGTGCTGCGCCCGGCGGATGCCGAGCGACGTCAACCTGTTGTTATGTGGTGCGCCGCGCTCCCATCACGCGCATCGATCCGGCTGCTGCGGCGTCAGTGGAGTGCTGACACCTCGATCATCAACCCGTCGGGACTTGGAACCTGCTCTGTCAGCGACCTTACCCAAGCAAGAAACGACATCACAACGCCAGCAGGAGGCTTTGTAGGAAATGACGTCAAAATTCCGCCCGAACTTTGCATGTCAAAATCATGTGGCCCCACTGGGACCGGCCAAATCCGGGTAAGATGCGCGCCTTTGCTCTCCCAGATAAGCCGACCATGCCTGCGACTGCCCGCTTCCCTGCCCTACCCTATTTCTTCGCCTTGATCCTCGGCCTGCTGGCCCTGGTCGGTTACTGGTATGGCCTCGGCCGTCCCGTGGTGCTGCCGGATGTGGCCAGCGCCAGCCACAAGATGCAATGCGCGTCCTATACGCCGTTCGACAAGGACCAATCACCGTTCGACCAGCCGTTCAAGCTGCGCCCCGAACGCATGGACGCGGACCTCGCCTTGCTGGCCACCCGTTTTGAATGCATCCGCACCTACTCCATGACCGGCCTGGAAGCCCTGCCAGAGATGGCACGCAAGCATGGCCTGAAGGTCATGGCGGGCGCCTGGGTCAGCAGTGATCCCGTCGCGACCGAAAAGGAAATCAACGAACTGATCGCCTCGGCCAACGCCAACCCTGATGTCGTCACCGCGGTGATCGTTGGCAACGAGGCGCTGTTGCGCAAGGAAGTCACCGCCAAGCAGCTGGTGACGTTGATCCACACCGTCAAAAGCCAGATCAAGCAGCCGGTGACCTACGCCGATGTGTGGGAATTCTGGCTGCAACACCCGCAAATCGCCCCGGCAGTGGACTTCCTCACCATTCACCTGTTGCCCTATTGGGAAGATGATCCGTCCGGCATCGACCAGGCGCTCAAGCACGTCGGCGATGTGCGCCAGACCTTTGGCAACAAATTCGCGCCCAAGGATGTGCTGATCGGTGAAACCGGCTGGCCCAGCGAAGGCCGCCAGCGTGAAACCGCGGTGCCGAGCCGGGTCAACGAGGCCAAATTCATGCGCGGTTTTGTAGCCATGGCCGAGGCCAATGGCTGGCACTACAACCTGATCGAAGCGTTTGACCAGCCGTGGAAACGCGCCAGTGAAGGTGCCGTGGGTGGCTATTGGGGCCTGTTCGATGCGGACCGCCAGGACAAGGGCATCCTCGCCGGGCCGGTGACCAACGTGCCGTACTGGCCGCTGTGGCTGGGCGTGGGCGGGCTGATCCTGCTGGGCACATTGGCACTGGGTGGCCGCGTGCGCAGCGCGCCTGCCGCGCTTGCCCTGCCGCTGCTGGGCGCGGTGGCGGCCTGTTCCATCGGGACGTGGGCCGAACTCACCCGCGTCACTGCACGCTTTGGTGATGAATGGGTGTGGGCCGGCTTGCTGGTGCTGCTGAACCTGCTGGTACTGGCCCACGCCGCCCTGGCCTTGAGTGCCCGGGACAGTTGGCGTGAACGGGCGTTCAACTGGCTGGAGCAACGTGCGGGCTGGCTAGTGGCGATTGCCGGTTTTGCGGGGGCCGTGATGATGCTGGCGTTGGTGTTTGACCCGCGTTATCGCAGCTTCCCGAGTGCGGCGCTGGTGTTGCCGGCGTTGGTTTACCTGGTGCGTCCGGTCACTGGTCCGCGCCGGGAGATCGCCTTGCTGGCCTTCATCATTGGCGCCGGCGTTGCGCCGCAGTTGTACCGTGAGGGGCTGATGAACCAGCAGGCTTGGGGCTGGGCACTGGTCAGCGTATTGATGGTAGGGGCATTGTGGCGCTGCTTGCGGGTGCGCAAGGCTTAAGAGCGCTATCGCAGCGATGCGGCGACCCGACAAGCCAGCTCCCACAGTTGACCGAGTACATCCTTTGGAATGCGCTCAAACGTGGGAGCTGGCTTGCCTGCGATGGGACCCTATCAGGCAACCCGAGGCTTCCTGACCAACCGCAACCCCGCAACCACCAGCGCAAACACCGCAAACGTGGTGTTGTACAACGCCAACGCCGGCAACCCGAACACCATCCCCAGCAACGCCAGCCACCAGCCCACGCGGCCCGGCACAAAAAATGCGACGAGCGACGCCACCAACGCCACCCAGCCCAGCACCTTGAAGTGGATCATCAAGCCCAGGTTCGAACGCAACTGGCACTCCCAGCGCCCGGCTTCGTCGGCGCAGATCCCCACCCAGCTGCCATCCTCCATAAAACCGTAGCGCGCGCCATAACTGGCGGCCAGCCATAGCGGCAGGGCAATAAGCAGCAGGATCAGCGGCAAACGACGGGACATGGGGGCACTCCGATAGGCAAAAACGGCGCTCAGCTTAATGCCCCGGCAGCCGTTAGCAAGGCGCATACACACAATTTGTGTCCATCAACGCGTGGCAAAGTGTATCGTCTGGCAACTATTACCCCGATTCCGACGTTATTTACCGACATTTCGTGCCGAGTGATGGCACTTCGGCGACAACGCGGTGGTCATAGCCTGCGAACTTCATTAAGCACGTTTCCTCTTAGGGATTTAGTCATGCTCCGTTCCTTGCGCTGTGCCGCCCTCTTGGGCAGCCTTTTTCTGAGTGCGTCAGCACTGGCGGTCGATATTGACCAAGCCAGCTATGGCTACCCTTTGACCAACCCGTTTGAAGCGACCATCGCCACCACCCCGCCCGACCTTCGGCCAAAACTGCCGAGCGACGACGAGATCAACCAGTCCGACTACACCCTGACGATGCGTCCCGAGCGCGAATTCAGCCTGCCCGACAACTTCTGGCCGGTAAAGAAGCTCACCTACCGCATCGCCAAGCAGGACCGCGCCGCACCGCTGATCTTCCTGATCGCCGGCACGGGTGCGCGGTTTGACAGCAGCATCAACGAATACCTGAAAAAACTGTATTACCAAGCCGGCTACCATGTGGTGCAGCTGTCGTCGCCGACCAGCTTCGACTTCATCAGCGCCGCCTCGCGCTTCGCCACCCCGGGGATCACCCAGGAAGACGCCGAAGACATGTACCGCGTGATGCAAGCCGTGCGTGCGCAAAACGCCTCCTTGCCGGTGACCGACTTCTACCTCACCGGCTACAGCCTCGGCGGCCTGGACGCGGCGTTCGTGGCCAAACTGGACGAGACCCGTCGCAGCTTCAACTTCAAGAAAGTCCTGTTGCTGAACCCGCCGGTCAACCTCTACACCTCGATCACCAACCTCGACAAGCTGGTACAGACCGAGGTGAAGGGCATCAACAACACCACCACCTTTTATGAATTGGTGCTGAGCAAGCTGACCCGCTACTTCCAGCAAAAGGGCTATATCGACCTCAACGACGCCCTGCTCTACGACTTCCAGCAATCCAAGCAGCACCTGACCAACGAACAGATGGCCATGCTGATCGGCACCTCGTTCCGCTTCTCGGCGGCCGATATTGCCTTTACCTCGGACCTGATCAACCGCCGCGGCCTGATCATCCCGCCGAAGTACCCGATCACCGAAGGCACCAGCCTCACGCCGTTCCTCAAGCGTGCGCTGCAATGCGACTTCGACTGCTACCTCACCGAACAAGTGATCCCGATGTGGCGCGCGCGTTCTGACGGCGGCAGCCTGCTGCAACTGGTTGACCAGGTCAGCCTGTACGCCCTCAAGGACTACCTGCACAACAGCAAGAAAATCGCGGTCATGCACAACGCCGACGACGTGATCCTCGGCCCTGGCGACCTGGGTTTCCTGCGTAAAACCTTCGGCGATCGCTTGACCGTCTACCCGCTGGGCGGCCACTGCGGCAACCTCAATTACCGCGTCAACGCCGACGCCATGCTGGAGTTCTTCCGTGGCTAAATATCTTCTGCTGCTCGCCGCCTTGATGTGTGCGGGCGTGGCCAATGCCGACAACAGCAAGGCCCACGAACCGACCAAGGTCGACGCCGATGGCTTCAAGGAGCCACTGTCCAAGCTCAAGTTCAACCCCGGCATGGACCAGCGTGAGTTCGAACGCTCGTCGCTGACCGCACTCAACGTCTACGACCCGCTGGAGGCCTGGAACCGTCGCGTGTACCACTTCAACTACCGCTTCGACCAATGGGTGTTCCTGCCCGTGGTCAACGGCTACACCTACGTGACCCCAAGCTTCTTGCGCACCGGCGTGAGCAACTTCTTCAACAACCTGGGTGACGTGCCCAACCTGTTGAACAGCCTGCTGCAACTCAAGGGCCATCGCTCCCTGGAAACCAGCGGGCGCCTGCTGCTCAACACCACCATCGGCATCGCCGGCCTGTGGGACCCGGCTACCGCCATGGGCCTGCCGCGCCAGAGCGAAGACTTCGGCCAGACCCTGGGTTTCTACGGCGTACCCGGCGGCGCGTACTTGGTTCTGCCGGTCTTCGGCCCGTCGAACCTGCGTGACACCACCGGCCTGATCGTCGACTACAGCGCCGAAAGCCAGATCAATTTCCTCAACGTGTCCGAAGTCAGCTCCAACCACCCGGAAATCTGGGCCCTGCGCGCGGTAGACAAGCGCTACCAGACCAGCTTCCGCTATGGGCAGATGAACTCACCGTTCGAATATGAAAAGGTGCGCTACATCTATACGGAATCACGCAAATTGCAGATCGCCGAGTAACCCGCCACAAAAAAGGCCATTCGAAAGAATGGCCTTTTTTTATGCCGCGACGCTCAAGCCTTCACGGTGTTCCAGAGCTTGCCCAGCACACTGACCACCGCCAGCACCACCGCCCCCGCGACAATCCCCGCCAGGCCATTGAGCAATACCGGCACCAACCACGCCACCCCACCCGCGCCCAGGCTGACGGTCTCGATCCAGTGATGCACCACCGGCACGCCATGGGTAAGGATGCCGCCGCCGACCAGGAACATCGCCGCCGTACCGATCACCGACAAGCTCTTCATCATGTATGGCGCCGCCCGCAGGATCGCGCCGCCGATGCTGCGCGCTGCTTGGCCTGGCTTTTGAGTGAGCCACAGGCCCAGGTCATCGAGCTTGACGATGCCGGCCACCAAGCCGTAAACCCCAATGGTCATGACGATGGCAATGCCCGACAGCACGATCACCTGCTGCATCAGCGGCGCATCCGCCACGGTACCAAGGGTGATGGCAATGATTTCGGCGGAGAGGATAAAGTCGGTGCGGATCGCGCCTTTGATCTTGTCCTTTTCGAACGCCACCAGATCGGTCGCCGGGTCCGCCACGGCTTCGACCAACTGCGCGTGCTCGGCCTGGTCTTGCGCCTTGCTGTGCAGGAATTTATGCGCGAGCTTCTCGAAGCCTTCAAAGCACAGGTAGGCGCCTCCGAGCATCAACAACGGCGTGACCGCCCACGGCGCGAACGCACTGATCAACAGCGCCGCGGGCACCAGGATCAACTTGTTGACGAACGACCCTTTCGCCACCGCCCACACCACGGGAATTTCCCGCTCGGCGCGCACACCGCTGACCTGCTGGGCGTTGAGCGCCAAGTCATCGCCGAGCACGCCGGCGGTTTTCTTGGCGGCCATTTTGGTCATCAACGCAACGTCATCGAGCACGGCGGCAATGTCGTCGATCAGTACCAGTAAGCTGCTGCCTGCCATGTTCCATTCCTCGGAAAAGTTTTGCCGAGGATAGGTGGCTGACAGGGTTATGGATAGTGGTACGGCGTCAACGCGGTACGGTCGATGTTTTGATCCAACCGTTGCAAGGCAGCGTCCAATGGGCACAACACCCCCACCGATGCCGTGATGCAGCCCTGAGTGCCGGTCATATCGGCATGCAGCGGCGGCTGGGCCCTTGTCAGCGGCGTCAACTGGCGAATCTGCTCCAAGGACTGGGCCTCGAACGCGACCCGCAGGAAGTAGCGTCCGCTCGATAGCTGCTTGTAGCGTTCGAATTGCAGGCTGCCCACCGGCGGGATATTGCCCTCCAGGTAGTCGCCCAGGCTCCAGCGAAACCCGAGCAGCGTGCGCAGGTAGGAAATGTTGGTGTCATGGGCCACCAGCAGGGTGAAGCGTGTGTCGGGCGGCATCCCCAGGGGATCGTCCTTGGCCTGGGGCGTGCCTTGTCCGAGCGCCAGGGCAATCTGGTTCATCAGCTGCGAGCCGCCACGGCTGGCGATGTAAGGGCTGTCATTGATGAAGTCGTATTTGGCCTTGGTCAATGCCGTCAACTGGGACACTTGCCGCGCGCTGCGCCCGTGGCCAAACGCGACCTGGTCCAGCGGCAGGCCTTCGCTGTACTCCAGGCGGAACGTCTCGCCCAGGTTGGCCTGCGTGCCCAGGCCCTTGATCGCCAGCCGCCCATCTTCGTCCTGGGTCAATTGCCAGGGTTGCTCGGCGTAGCTGCATGGGGCGGAGCCCGCGCAGATCACGTTGCGCAGTTGTTGTTCCGCGTCCCGGTAGCGGGCCTGTGCGCCGGCGACGCTGCCGCCCATGCGGGCGAGCACGCTGTCTTCGGCACGTTGGGGGTCCAGGCGGGCAAAGGGCATTTTGTCGGCCTGGAACAATGCATCCTTGTCGCCCTGCACCACGCTAGGCTGCAGGCCACAGCCCGGAAACAACCCGTCGAGCAGCGCCAAGGCCGTAGCCTGGGTGCGCTGCAACGGGCTGGCGCGCACAAACACTTGCCCGGACGCCGGACAACCATCGGGCAACAGGCCGGCGGAGCGCAAAACCTGGCCGCGATAGCGGCCCATTTCCACCGCCGCAGCGTAACCGTGACCGGTCAAATGCCCATCCGGCACCGACCAACGGGGTTGCGCACGGCCGGTGACCTTGGCCAGTTTCGCGCTGTCAGTGGGTGGACGCACGCCGTGACGGCTGACCTGCACCACCTTGTCCAGCACAAAGTCATCGGCGGGTGCCGCGTGGACCTGGAGTGAAATCAGGCTGGCCAGGACCAGCGGGGTGAATCTTACGAAGCAAGTGAACATAACGGTGTCCTGTGTCGGATCTACGGATGGCCATCCCCGCCCGGAGCGAGCGGGAGTGGCCGCGCCGGGTCAGGGATAGCGGTAGGCCGTCAGCGCCGAGCGGTCGATGGCACGCCCCGTGCGCTCGACGAACTGCGCCATCGGACACAGGGTGCCGACCGAGGTGTGCCGGCAGCCCGGCTGATCGAAATCGGCCTGCAACGGTGGATGCTCCGGACTCAGGCGCTGCAAGGCACGTATCTGATCCATGCCCTGGGTGATGAACCGCGTGCGTACAAAGCGCTCGCCGGTCTGGGTGTCGCGGTAGCGCTCGAACGCCAGGGTGCCGGTGGGCGGGATATTGCCTGGCTGGTACTCGCCCAACTGCCAGGTAAACCCGAGCATCGTACGCAAGTGCGAGATATTCGTGTCGTGAGCCACCAGCATCAGCAGGCGCGCCGCCGGCGGGTTGCCCAGCGGATCGTTTTTCTCCATCGGCGTGCCCTGCTCCAGGGCCAGCACAATCTGGTTCATCAACTGCGAGCCGCCACGGCTGGCAATGTACGGCGTGTCATTGATGAAGTCATATTTGGCCCGGTGCAGGCGCCCCAGGGCCGAGACTTGCGCGGCATCGCGGGCATGGCCGAAGGCGACATCGGCCAGGGGCATGCCTTCGCTGTATTGCAGGCGAATGGTCTCGGCCATCGACGACGCCTTGTCCAGCCCCTTGATCTTGAACCGGCCGCCATCGCCCTCCTTCAACACCCACGGCGTGTCGAAAAACGGACACGCCTTGCCCACTTCGCACACCGCGTTCTTCAGGCGCTCCAGGTCCGGGCGCAAGCGCTCCTGGGCGGCTTGCAGGTTACCGCCCAGGGCTTGCAGGATCTGCGCCTTGGCCATGGCCGGATCGAGTTTGGCGAACGGCATTTCGTCGGTCTGGAACAACGGGTCCGGCTGGGTGCGCGCCAGGGCTTTTTCGCCACAGCCAGGAAACATGCCATCCAGCAGCGCCGCCGCGGTAGAGCGCGTGCGTTGCTTGGGGCTGGCCACCGCGACCAGGCTGCCAGGTTGCGGACAGCCACTGGCCAACAGCCCGGCCTCCCGGTAATACGCCGCCTGCCAGGCGCCCATGTAACTGGCAGCCAGGTAGCCATGGCCGGTCAGCTCACCGTCCTGCACCAGCCAGGGGGTCCAGGCACGGCCGGTGGCCTTGACCAATTTGTCGGTATCGGTAGGCGAGCGCACGCCATGGCGGCTGACCTGCACGGCTTTTTCCAGCACATAGTGGTCGGTTTCGGACGCTTGGAGGCCGGTACACAGGGTCAGCGCAGCCAACGCCAGGCCCGTACGATTGAGTAGGGTCATGTTCAGGTTCCTTGGATCAGAATTCGTAGGAGAAGCCCACGCGGTAGCGGGCCTGGCGCTGGTCAGTGTTCTTGTCGACATACACGTCGGCCACTTCCAGGTACGGAGTCAGGCGTTTGGTCAGTTTGTATTCGAATAACACCTTGTTGCTGTAGTTCTTGCGCGTGCCGTCGAACACAATCTGGTTGCTGTAAATCTGCTTACGCCCGACACCGACCGACAACAGGCCGAATTTATACTTGGCACCCAGCTCGACCGCGTTGTCGTGCTTATCGGCCTTGCCCTCTTCGTCGTAGCGCGTGAGCTTGTGGTAATAGCCCGGCGTAATGGAGAACCGGTCGGTGATGGCATAAGACACTTTCAGCGCCGGCTTGTAGGATTTCTTATCCTTGCCGTCGGCATAGGTGAACTTGGGCTTGACCTTCCAGTGGGCCCCCAACTTGTGGCTGTACTTGACCTTGGCCTTGAGCTCGTCCTTGGTCAGGCGGGAAAACGCCTTGCCCGGCTGGCCGTCGCCGTCGGGAGCCGTGGCCATCACCGCTTCGAAGGAAAACGCCAAGCCATTGTCCAGGGCCTGGGTCAGCATCACCTTGTCCTTATGCTCTCGCTCGACCTCCGAATACTGGTGCTGGTAATCCAGTTCCAGTGCCTGGGTGGTGGTCGAGGCAATGACCAGGCCAATAAACGTATACCGCCTCAACGCTTTCTTATGCTGCCCAGCACTCAATTTCTTCATGTCTTCACCTGTTATTTTTATTGTGGATGGCACCACTGCGTCACTTTTCGAGCGCGCAGCGGTACCGCTTCCGACGACTCGGAACGGTTGAAAAAGGGATGATCAGTCTGTGAGCGGTTTATCGACCAACAGCCGCTGTGTTCGCTTGCGGCGATGGATTTGCCCGGAGAACAACGCGGTCATCAAGACCGAAATCAGCGAGGCACCCAGCCAGAACAACGACAGGGCGTGGAAGTCGTACAGCTTGCCGCCGTCCTGGGCCAGGGTGGTGCCATGCTCGATCAAGACCCCGGTAAGGATCTCCCCGGCGGCCGCACCGGCATAGCTGGCAATGCCGATCATGCCCAGCGCCGCACCGGCCGCGCTTTTGGCGGCGATATCCACGGCCATCAGGCCGCCGAGGAAACACAGCAGCGCGCCCATGGACAGGCCGAACAGCATCATGGCCATTGCATCCAGCCAGTAATGGCCGCCGGGCAGGAACAGGAACAGGCCCAACGAAGCGCTGTTCATCAAGCCGAACAACACCGCCAGGCCATGGCGCCGGCCGCCGAAAAAGCGATCGGAAACCAGCCCGCTCAGGCCCGTGCCGACAATGCCGAACACCCCGGTGATAGAGATCAGCGCCGAGGCTGACAACGTGTTGTAGCCCTTGGCGTTTTCCAGGAAAAACACCCCCCAGGAAATCACCGCATAGCGGCCGATATACATCAGGCAGGAGGCCAGGGCGAGCAACCACAGCGCAGGATTTTTCAGCAGTGCCAGTTGCGCGCCCCATTTGCCGATGGTCTTGGACGCGGCGTCTTCGCGGCCGCCGTGCACTTCGGCAAAGCCTGCGCTTTGCGGTGAGTCAGCCATAAACAGGTAGATCAGCAATATGCCGAGTACGCCCATGGCAGTGGCGAGGAAATAACCATACTGCCAGCCCCAGGTGACGATCACGGCGGCGACGGCGATGTACGTCAGTGCCTCGCCCAGGCTGTGGGCAATCGACCAGAAACCATAGAACGTGCCGCGGTCCTTGTCGGTATACCAGCGCGACAACGACACCACGCACGGCCCCACGCCCATGGACTGGGCCCAGCCGTTAAGGCCCCAGGCCAGGGTGAGGAGGATCGCATTGGTGGTCAGGCCCATGCAGGCGTTGACCACCGCACTGATCAGCAACCCAAGCATCATGAAGCGCCGCACGTTCGCATGGTCGGCCAGGAAACCGTTGACCAGCTTGCCCACCGCATAGGTGAAGAACAGCGCAGAACCGATCATGCCCAATTGGGTGGGAGTGAGTAGGTTCTGCCCCACCAGCGCCGGCTTGGCCACATTGAAGGACAGCCGACACACGTAGAACAGCGCATAGCTCAGCGACATGGACAAAAAGGTCAGCCAGCGCACCCGGCGCAAACGTCGCCCGTCAGGGTCGACCACCAATGGCTGCGCAGGCGCGGCGTGAAACAAGGACAGCAGGGATTTCATGGCGGACAGTCTCCTATTGTTATTATTCGCTGTACGTTGAAACGCAGAGGGTGAAACGCGCTCAAGCCTCCAGTGACGGGCCGATCAACCCGGCCAGTTGCGGGTACACCTGTGGACTGGCCACCAGCAGCGGGTTGCCGCCGAGCAAGCCATCGCCACGCAGGAAATCGCTGCAACGGCCACCGGCTTCACTCACCAGCACCAGCCCTGCGGCACAATCCCAGCTGTTGATATGGGTTTCGTAGTAGCCCACCAAGCGCCCAGCCGCGACGTAAGCGATCATCAGCGCGCCGGAGCCATTGCGGATAAACATGCCGCCGCCGTTCAGCAGACCGGAAAGAAACGGGATGAAATGCTCGCTGCCGCGCCGATGGGAGGTGCCCACGCCGGTTACGCCGTAGCGGATATCCGCCGCCGCGCTGACCCGGATCGGCGTGTCATTCACATAGGCGCCCAGGCCGCGGCAGGCGTGGAACAGTTCGTTGTGATTGGCATCGGCCACAGCGCCGAGCCAGGGTTGGCCATCCACCAGCAAGCCGATGGACACACACCAGGTGTGCAGGCCGTTGACAAAGCAACTGGTGCCATCGATAGGGTCGACCACCCAGACACAACGTGCCTGCAAATCGGCGCGGCCCCCCTCCTCGCCCACAAAGCCATCGTCGGGAAACTGCTCGGCCAGGCGCTCCTTGATAAACACCTCCAACTCGCGGTCGGCGATGCTCACCACATCCTGGGGGACTGAATCCTTGTGTTCGACATCCAACTGCTCGCGCTTGCGGTAATACGCCATGCCACGCTGCGCGGCATCCATCGCCACCTGACGCACCAGCGCGTAGCGCGCCGCCAGGTGATCACGGTCCAGTAACGTCTCTGCTTGCGTCATAAACAAGGCCTTCAGCATGGATTGCACACGTGTGCAAATGATCCGGAAAAAAAAGTGAAGGCACGGCCCTTTGGATAGGCCAGCCACTCACCGCTTACTGCCCATACAACACGAAATAAATTTTCCCTTCAAGCAATTATTGAAATTTTATTTCTGAATTATCGTAGTGCCGCGCTGGATCAGGGTCACCGGCACCGGCTCGAACCGGGCGACCCGCGTGAAGTTTTCACCCCGTGCGACGATCGCGTCGACGGCGCGTTGCGCCAGTTCCACGTTGTCCTGGCGCACCGTGGTCAGGTCATAGGCCAGTTGCGCGGCCTGGGCGATGTCGTCAAAGCCGATGACCTGCACCTGTTGCGGCACCTGCAGGCGCAACGAAAAACGCAGGGCATCCATCACCCCCAGCGCCAGCATATCGGTTGCGCAGAATATCCCGTCCGGCCCTTCCCCCTGGCTGAACAGCGCCGGCACCGCCTGCATTCCGCCCTGGTAACCCGGGGTCTCATTGACCACCGTCTGCGCCTGCACCCCCGCTTCGGCCAGACGCTCGGAAAACCCCAGCCAACGCTCGCGGCTGCTGAAGTTATGCGCGCCCTGGCCCACAAACGCCAGGCGCCGCGCACCGCCCTTGAGCAACGCATCGGCAGCCATACGCCCACCGGCACGGTTATCACTGCCCACCACTTCGGCCCCGGCCAGTTCATGGCCACGGTTGATCATCGCCACCGGAATCTGCCGATCCAGGTAATGCCGGACCACCGACAACGGCGGCGAGGCCGAGGTAAGGATCACCCCGGCAATCTGGTAGCTGAGCAGCGCCTGCAATGACTGCTCAAGCTGGGCAGGGTCATCGGCGTTCATCAACAAGGGCATCAGGCCGCGACGGCTCAGGCTGTGGGCGATGGGACTCAAGAGGCTGGCCCGAAACGCGCTGTCGAACCCCGCCGTGACCACGCCGACGAAGTTGCTGCTGCCCTTGTTCATGGTGCGGGCAATCATATTGACCTGATACCCCAGGGCCTTGGCCGAGGCCAGCACCTTTTCCCGCGTGGCCGGAGCCACGCTGGCGCCCGGGGTAAACGTACGCGACACCGCCGAGCGCGAAACACCCGCATGCCGGGCTACATCCAAGGACGTAATCACGTTTTTTTCAGAGGAGTCCATCGGCCACTGCCCACTGCGAAAGAGCCGCTACGGTAATGGCAAACGCGGTACAGGGAAAGAGTGGCCAATGCCCATTCTTGAGGGCCTCACGAAGCCGGTGCTACTATGCCCGACCGCCTGTACTGGCAAGGAACCCCCAGGTTTATGAGCACCATTCGCGAGCGCAACAAAGAAAAGATCCTGCGGGCGGCGAGCGAGGAGTTCGCCGACAAGGGCTTCGCCGCGACCAAGACCAGCGACATTGCCGCCAAGGCCGGGCTGCCCAAGCCCAACGTCTATTACTACTTCAAGTCCAAGGACAACCTCTATCGCGAGGTGCTCGAAAGCATTATCGAGCCGATCCTGGCCGCCTCCACGCCGTTCAACCCGGACGGCGACCCCAAGGAAGTACTGAGCAACTACATCCGCTCAAAAATCTGCATCTCCCGTGATTTGCCGTTTGCCTCCAAGGTCTTCGCCAGCGAAATCATGCACGGCGCCCCGCACCTCAGCGCCGACCAGATCGAGCAGTTGAACGCCCAGGCCAAGCACAACATCGAGTGCATCCAGAACTGGGTGGATCGCGGCCTGATCGCGGCGATTGACCCCAATCACCTGATGTTCAGCATTTGGGCAGCGACGCAGACCTATGCGGATTTTGACTGGCAGATCTCGGCAGTGACCGGCAAGGCCAAGCTGGATGAAGCGGATTATGAGGCGGCGGCGCAGACGATTATCCGGTTGGTGCTCAAGGGGTGTGAGCCGGGCTGATACACCGCGGTGCCTGTGCCATTCGCGAGCAAGCCCGCTCCCACAGGGGTTTTGTGCCAGACACACAATGTATGAACACCGCAAACCCCATGTGGGAGCGGGCTTGCTCGCGAAAGCGCCCGCCCAGACACATCCTGCCAAAAGCCTGCCAATCAGCATCAACCACCCAGATCTAGCCTCTCAGAACCCCCACTGAAAAGAGGCCACGGAATGCCTGATCTAGCCACCTCACACCGCCTGCGCATCGGGCGGTTCAGCGAACCCAACCGTATCTACCTGATCACCACCAACACTCATGAACGTGTGCCGATATTCAGTGATTTTCATCTGGGTCGCTTGGTGGTCTGGCAATTCAGGCTCGCTCAATATCAAGGCTTGGCGAACTCCCTGGCGTGGGTAGTAATGCCAGACCATTTCCACTGGCTGCTCGAACTGCAAAAGGGCTCGCTGGGCGATCTGATGTGTCAGGTGAAGTCGAAAAGCACTCGAACCGTGAATGGCGCCACAGGCCGCAAAGGCAGACTATGGCAATCCAGTTTTCATGATCGGGCACTGCGCAAGGAAGATGACTTGGTAAAGATGGCTCGGTATGTAGTGGCCAATCCATTGCGAGCTGGATTGGTGGAGCGCATTGGCGACTATCCGCTGTGGGATGCAGTCTGGGTATAAGACCTAGACCGAGTTGCCCCTTTCGCGAGCAAGCCCGCTCCCACAGTTTGACTGCATTCCAAAGTTGGAGCCCGGTCAAAATGTGTGGGCTTGCTCGCGAAGAGGCCCTACCAGTCACCCAAAGATCAAGCCGAACCCCCCGCATCCGCCAACAACCCCACCCCCTCAATCGCCGTAATCGCGCACTGCTCGTCAATATCCGACGTATCCCCGCTGATCCCGATCGCTCCCAGCACTAAGCCCTGCTGATCCCGAATCAACACCCCACCCGGTGCCGGCACAACGCTGCCCTGCCCCAAGCTGTTCAACGCGGCGATAAACGCCGGCCGCTGTTGCGCGTCCAGCGCCAGTAAGCGCGAGCCCTTGCCCAGCGCGATCGCGCCCCATGCCTTGCCGATGGCGATCTGCGGGCGCAGCAGGCTGGCGCCGTCTTCCCGTTGCAGGGTGATCAGGTGCCCACCGCTGTCGAGCACCGCGATGGTCAGCGGCGCCGCTGAAATCGTGCGGCCTGCGGTAAGGGCCTGGCTGGCCAGTTGGGTGGCTATTTTCAAGGTTAAAGCGCTCATGGTGCCGTCCTTATCTTGTTATGGAAAAAGCGGTGGAGGTCTAAATCGTCAGATGCTCGATCAAACAAATAGAACACAATGACATTTGTTTTTGTATACAATATTTTCGCACAAACCCTCCATACGTCGAAAAAATGCCTTCCGACGAACGTTCAAGCCAATAAACAAAATGAATTGACCTGCGCCGCTCGCCGTGAATACACTTTGACGAGAAACCACTTGTATACAATTACAAAACGCAAGAGGCACCAAAACCATGAGCAAAATGAGAGCAATCGAAGCCGCCGTTCTGGTAATGCGCCGTGAAGGCGTGGACACCGCCTTCGGTATCCCAGGCGCCGCGATCAACCCGCTGTACTCGGCCTTGCAGAAGGTGGGTGGCATCGATCACGTCCTTGCTCGCCACGTTGAAGGCGCCTCCCACATGGCCGAGGGTTACACCCGCACCAAGGCCGGCAATATCGGCGTGTGCATCGGCACCTCCGGCCCGGCGGGCACCGATATGGTCACCGGCCTGTACAGCGCCTCGGCCGACTCGATCCCGATCCTGTGCATCACCGGCCAAGCCCCTCGTGCCCGGATGCACAAGGAAGACTTCCAGGCCGTGGACATCACCAGCATCGTCAAGCCAGTGACCAAGTGGGCAACCACCGTCCTCGAACCCGGCCAGGTGCCTTACGCGTTCCAGAAAGCCTTTTATGAAATGCGCTCCGGCCGCCCAGGCCCGGTGCTGATCGACCTGCCGTTCGACGTGCAGATGGCCGAGATCGAATTCGACATCGACGCCTACCAGCCGCTGCCGCTGGCCAAGCCACTGGCCACACGCATCCAGGTGGAAAAAGCCCTGGCCTTGCTCGATCAAGCCGAACGCCCACTGTTGGTCAGTGGTGGCGGCGTGATCAACGCCGACGCCAGCGACCTGCTGGTGGAGTTCGCCGAACTGACCGGCATCCCGGTGATCCCGACCCTGATGGGCTGGGGCACGATCCCCGACGATCATCCGCAAATGGTGGGCATGGTCGGCCTGCAAACCTCCCACCGTTACGGCAACGCGACGATGCTCAAGTCGGACGTGGTGCTGGGCATCGGCAACCGCTGGGCCAACCGCCACACGGGGTCGGTCGAGGTGTATACCGAGGGTCGCAAGTTCATTCACGTCGACATCGAGCCGACGCAGATTGGCCGCGTGTTCACCCCGGACCTGGGTATCGTGTCCGACGCCGGCTCGGCCCTGACAATGTTCATTGAAGTGGCCCGCGAGTGGAAAGCCGCCGGCAAGCTCAAGGACCGCAGCGCCTGGCTCAACGACTGCCAGCAGCGCAAGGCCACCCTGCATCGCAAGACCCACTTCGACAACGTACCGGTCAAGCCGCAACGGGTGTACGAAGAGATGAACCAGGTGTTCGGCAAAGACACCTGCTACGTCAGCACCATCGGCCTGTCGCAGATTGCCGGTGCGCAATTCCTGCACGTCTATAAGCCACGTCACTGGATCAACTGCGGCCAGGCCGGTCCCTTGGGCTGGACCATTCCGGCGGCCCTTGGTGTGGTCAAGGCCGATCCGAGCCGCAAGGTCGTCGCGCTGTCGGGGGACTATGACTTCCAGTTCATGATCGAAGAATTGGCGGTGGGCGCACAGTTCAAGCTGCCGTACATCCACGTGGTGGTGAACAACTCCTACCTCGGCCTGATCCGCCAGGCCCAGCGCGGGTTTGAAATGGACTACTGCGTGCAGTTGTCCTTCGACAACCTCAACGCCCCGGAACTCAATGGCTATGGCGTCGACCACGTCGCCGTCGCCGAAGGCCTGGGCTGCAAGGCCCTGCGAGTGTTCGAGCCTAGCCAGATCGCACCGGCCCTGCGCCGCGCCGAGGCAATGATCGAAGAGTTCAAGGTGCCGGTGATCGTCGAGATCATCCTGGAGCGCGTGACCAATATTTCCATGGGCACCGAGATCAACGCCGTCAACGAATTCGAAGATCTGGCCCTGGTCGGCAATGACGCGCCGACCGCCATTTCCCTGCTCGATTAAGGAGAACCCTATGCCGCGTTTTGCCGCCAACCTGTCCATGCTGTTTACCGAGCAAGACTTTCTTGCTCGCTTCAAAGCGGCCGCCGATGCGGGCTTCGAAGGTGTCGAGTACCTGTTCCCGTACGAATTCAGCTCGGCTGAAATCAAGGCACACCTGGACGCCAACGGCCTGACCCAAGTGTTGTTCAACCTGCCGGCCGGCGACTGGGCCAAGGGCGAGCGCGGCCTGGCGTGCCACCCGGACCGGGTCGAGGAATTCCGCGCCGGGGTCAAGCTGGCCATCGCCTATGCCCAGGTCCTGGGCAACACCCAGATCAACTGCCTGGCGGGCATCCGGCCACCGGGCGTGGACGATGCCACCCTGGAAAAGACCTTCGTCGCCAACCTCAAGTACGCCGCCGACAAGCTGCAAGCCGCAGGCATCAAGCTGGTGATGGAGATGATCAACACCCGCGACATCCCCGGCTTCTACCTGAACAACACCGCGCAAGCCCTGTCGATCCGCGAGCAGGTGGGCAGTGCCAATCTGTTCCTGCAATACGACATCTATCACATGCAAATCATGGAGGGCGACCTGGCCCGCACCATGGCCGCGCACCTGGGCGAGATCAATCACATCCAGCTGGCGGATAACCCAGGACGCAACGAGCCGGGGACCGGGGAGATCAACTATCGGTTCCTGTTCGAGCATTTGGACCGCATTGGTTACAAGGGCTGGGTGGGTTGCGAATACAAACCGCTGACCACCACCGAGGCAGGTTTGGGCTGGCTCAAGAGCCACAACGCCATCTAACTGGCACAACACAAAACAAAATGTGGGAGCTGGCTTGCCTGCGATGCAGACACCGCGGTGTTTCAGGCAAAACCGGTGGATGCCATCACAGGCAAGCCAGCTCCCACATTGGATCGTCTGTGTTTGGCAGGCTGAGACAGGCCTACCCATCTAATAAAAAGAGGTTTTTTCGTCATGGCTAAAATCGGATTCATCGGCACCGGCATCATGGGCCAACCCATGGCCGCCAACCTGCAAAAGGCAGGTCACCAACTGTTCCTCTCCGAACATCACGGCAAAGCCCCGCAAGCCCTGCTCGACGCCGGCGCCATCGCCCTGGCCAACCCGCAGCAAGTCGCCCAGGAAGCCGAGTTCATCATTGTGATGGTGCCCGACACCCCGCAGGTCGATGACGTGCTGTTCCGCGCCGACGGCGTGGCCGCCGGCCTGTCGCCAAACAAAGTGGTGATCGACATGAGCTCGATCTCCCCCACCGCCACCAAGGCCTTCGCCGCCAGGATCAACGAGGCCGGCGCGCACTACCTGGATGCGCCCGTGTCCGGCGGTGAAGTCGGCGCCAAGGCCGGCACCCTGAGCATCATGATCGGTGGCGAGCCGCAGACCTTCGAACGCGCCCTGCCGCTGTTCCAGGCCATGGGCAAAAACATCACCCTGGTCGGCGGCAATGGTGATGGGCAGACCGCCAAGGTCGCCAACCAGATCATCGTCGCGCTGAACATCCAGGCAGTGGCCGAAGCGCTGCTGTTCGCCGCCAAGAACGGTGCCGACCCGGCCAAGGTGCGTGAAGCGCTGATGGGCGGTTTTGCCTCGTCGAAGATCCTTGAAGTGCATGGCGAGCGCATGATCAAGGGCACCTTTGACCCGGGCTTTCGCATCAACCTGCACCAGAAGGATTTGAACCTGGCGCTGGCCGGGGCCAAGGAACTGGGGATCAACCTGCCGAACACCGCCGGTACGCAGCAGGTGTTCAGTACCTGCACCGCAATCGGTGGCGGCAACTGGGACCACTCGGCGCTGATCAAGGGCCTGGAGCACATGGCGAATTTCTCGATTCGCGACAAGTAAGTCCTGACTTGAAATGCAAGCCAGTGTGGGGCTGGCTTGTGTGGGAGCTGGCTTGCCGGCGATAGCATCACCTCAGTTTGCCTGATACACCGAGGTGTTTGCATCGCAGGCAAGCCAGCCCCCACACAAGCCAGCTGCCATATTTTGGTCCTTGTTCCAGGTCTCACCTCTAATAACAAGAAGCCCCCGGGAGCCCGCTTATGTCGGTCGATCCGCAACACCTGCTTCGCGAGCTGTTCTCCACAGCCATCGACGCCGCCCACCCCCGGCAAGTCCTTGAACCCTACCTGCCCGCCGACCGCAGTGGCCGAGTGATCGTGATCGGTGCCGGCAAAGCCGCCGCCGCCATGGCCCTGGTTGTCGAAAACAGCTGGCAAGGCGAAGTCACGGGCCTGGTCGTCACCCGCTACGGCCATGGCGCGCCGTGCAAGAAAATCGAAGTGGTCGAAGCCGCTCACCCGGTCCCCGACGCCGCCGGCCTGGCGGTGGCCAAGCGCGTGCTGGAACTGATCAGCAACCTCGGCGAAGACGACCGCGTGATCTTCCTGCTGTCCGGTGGCGGCTCGGCCCTGCTGGCCTTGCCCGCCGAAGGCATCACCCTGGCCGACAAGCAAGCCATCAACAAAGCCCTGCTCAAGTCCGGCGCCACCATTGGAGAGATGAATTGCGTGCGCAAGCACCTCTCGGCGATCAAGGGTGGCCGGCTGGCCAAGGCGGCATGGCCGGCCACGGTCTACACCTATGCGATTTCCGACGTGCCGGGCGACCAGGCCACGGTGATTGCATCCGGCCCCACCGTCGGCGACCCAAGCACCTCGGCACAGGCGTTGGCGATCCTCAAACGCTACAACATCGATGCCCCCGCATCGGTGCGCAGCTGGTTGCAGAACCCCGCCTCGGAAACCGTCAAGCCGGGCGACCCGATTCTCGCCCGCAGCCATTTCCAATTGATCGCCCGCCCGCAGCAATCCCTCGAAGCCGTGGCGGTCAAAGTGCGCCAGGCCGGGTTCAGCCCGCTGATCCTCGGCGACCTCGAAGGCGAAGCGCGGGACGTGGCCAAGGTGCACGCCGGCATTGCCCGGCAAATCGTGCAACACGGCCAACCACTGGCGGCGCCGTGCGTGATCCTGTCCGGTGGCGAAACCACCGTGACCGTACGCGGCAATGGCCGTGGCGGGCGCAACGCGGAGTTCCTGCTCAGCCTTACCGACAGCCTCAAGGGCCTGCCCGGCGTATACGCCCTGGCCGGTGACACCGACGGCATCGACGGTTCCGAAGACAACGCCGGCGCGATCATGACCCCGTGCAGCTATTCACGCGCCGAAGCGCTCGGCCTGTCGGCCAGCGACGAGTTGGACAACAACAATGGCTACGGCTACTTCGCGGCCCTCGATGGGTTGATCGTCACCGAGCCGACGCGCACCAACGTCAACGACTTGCGCGCCATCCTGATTCTTGAGACTGCCAAACATGACGCCTGACAAGAAGGTCAAAATCCTCGCCACCCTGGGCCCGGCCACCGACGGTATCGATGACATCCGCGAGCTGGTCGAAGCCGGGGTGAATATCTTCCGCCTCAACTTCAGCCACGGTGAGCACGCCGACCACGCCCAGCGCTACCAATGGATCCGCCAGGTGGAACGCCAGCTGAATTACCCGCTGGGCATTCTTATGGACCTGCAAGGGCCCAAGCTGCGGGTCGGACGTTTTGCCGACGGCAAGGTGCAACTGGTGCGCGGCCAGGCGCTGCGCCTGGATCTGGACGAAGCCCTGGGCGACGAACGCCGGGTGAACCTGCCCCACCCGGAAATCATCGCCGCGCTGGAGCCGGGCATGGACCTGTTGCTGGACGACGGCAAGTTGCGCCTGCGGGTGATCACCAAGCATGCCGATGCCATCGACACCACCGTGCTGAACGGCGGCGAATTGTCGGACCGTAAAGGTGTGAACGTCCCACAAGCGCTGTTGGAACTGAGCCCGTTGACCGCCAAGGACCGCCGCGACTTGAGCTTCGGCCTGGAACTCGGTGTGGACTGGGTCGCGCTGTCGTTCGTGCAGCGCCCGCAAGACATCCGCGAGGCCCGCGAGCTGATCGGCGACCGCGCCTTCCTGATGGCCAAGATCGAGAAACCTTCGGCAGTGCAGCGCCTGCGGGAGATCGCCGAATTGAGCGACGCAATCATGGTGGCCAGAGGCGACCTCGGCGTGGAAGTGCCGGCCGAAAGCGTGCCGCAAATCCAGAAAGACATCATCAGCACCTGCCGCCAGTTGGGTAAGCCGGTGGTGGTTGCGACGCAGATGCTCGAATCCATGCGCTTCTCCCCGGCGCCGACCCGCGCCGAAGTCACCGACGTGGCCAATGCGGTTGCCGAAGGTGCCGATGCGGTGATGCTCTCGGCGGAAACCGCCTCCGGCGAGTACCCGCTGGAAGCCGTGCAGATGATGAGCAAGATCATCCGCCAGGTGGAAAGTGGTCCGGATTACCAGGCCCAGCTGGATGTGAGCCGCCCCAAGGCGGACGCCACGGTGTCGGATGCGATCAGCTGCGCGATCCGGCGTATCAGCCACATCCTGCCGGTGGCGGTGCTGGTGAACTACAGCGAGTCGGGCGCCTCCAGCCTGCGCGCGGCGCGGGAGCGGCCGGTGGCGCCGATCCTCAACCTCACGCCAAACCTGTCCACGGCACGGCGCTTGAGCGTGGCCTGGGGCGTGCATTCGGTGGTCAATGACCGGCTGCGGCAGGTGGATGAGGTGTGTTCCACCGCGCTGGAAATTGCCCAGGCCCAAGGGATGGCGGAGCGGGGGGATACGTTGGTGATCACGGCGGGGGTGCCGTTCGGGCAGCCGGGGTCGACCAATTCGCTGCGTATCGAGACGTTGATTTAGCGTCTGTAAGGGCCCCTTCGCGAGCAAGCCCGCTCCCACATTTGACGGCGTTCACAAATCAAAATGTGGGAGCGGGCTTGCTCGCGAAGGGGGCAACTCGGTCTAGCTGACTTACCTCTATGCACAACCCTACCTGCCCCGACTGGGCCGAAGCCCTGCTCAACGGTTTCAGCCAAATCTTCCTCCAGCGCCAACCGCTGTGCGGCCTGCTGTGCCTGCTGGCCATCCTGATCGGCGCCCCGGCCTTGTTCGGCGGGGCGTTGCTGGGTGGCATCGCGGGTTTGCTCACGGCCCAGCGTCGGGGTTATCCCAAGGCCGAGCGCCAGGCCGGCCTGTATAGCTACAACGGCGTACTGCTGGGGTTGTTGGTCAGCCAGCACTTCGCCTGGTCTGCGCTGTTGCCGCCGCTGATCCTGGCCTGCGGCGGTGTGGCGGCGATGCTCACGCGCCAATGGCTGAAACATGCAACCCACCCGCAGGCCTTGCCCGCCTATACCGCGCCGTTTGTCGGCCTGGGCTGGTTACTGCTGGGCAGCGCGCCAGAGAGCACCTTTACCCTGACCACCCCGCAAACCGTCTCCGTCCTCAGCGCGCCCTTTACCGGGCTCGCGCAAATCATGCTGCTGGACACCCCGCTGGCCGGCGTCTTGATTGCGCTCGGCCTGTGGTTGGCGAACCGCCGCGCCGCCATCTGGGCCTTGATCGGCGCCAGCACCGGCATGCTGGTTGCGCTGCTGCTGGACGAACCCACCAGCGCCCTCCTCGGCCTGCACAGCTACAACCCGGCGCTGGCGGCACTGGCCTTGAGCCAGACACGTCGCCAGCCGTGGCTGGCGTTGCTCGGCATCGGCCTGGCGATCGTGCTGACGTCAGCTTTCGCCACGCTGCATCTGCCAGCACTGACAGCGCCCTTCATTCTGGCCTGCTGGCTGGTACACACAGGCGCCCGCCTGCTTCAGAAACCGCGCATGGACAGCCCCTTCGAATCCCCCTAGGCTTGCTCGATATTCGTTTCAGGCGGGCTTTATGGACAGCAACAACGACTGGCGCCAACGGCTCTACGTCATGATTTTCCAGAGCGACACCCTTGCCGGGCGGCGTTTTGACGGCATCCTGCTGCTGATCATCCTCGCCAGCCTGGTGATCGTGATGCTCGACAGCATCGACGACATCCACCAGAACTACGCCGACGTGCTGGCCTACATCGAGTGGGGCTTCACCATCATCTTCGCCATCGAGTACGGCTTGCGGCTGTATTGCTCGCCCAAGCCGCTGCGTTATGCCTTCAGTTTTTACGGGCTGGTGGATTTGCTCGCGATCGTGCCCGGCATCCTCGCCCTGTATTACAGCGATGCGCAGTACCTGTTGATCATCCGCATCATCCGTATGTTGCGCATCTTCCGGGTGCTCAAGCTCAGCCCCTACCTCAAGCAAGCCAACTACCTGATGGCGGCGCTGCGCGGCAGCAAACAGAAGATCGTGGTGTTCCTGGTCAGCGTGTGCACGCTGGTGACAGTGTTCGGCACCCTGATGTACGTAATCGAAGGCCCGGAGCACGGGTTTACCAGCATTCCCAAGGGCATTTACTGGGCCATCGTGACCCTGACCACCGTGGGTTTTGGCGACATCGTGCCGAAGACCCCGTTGGGCCAGGTGATTTCGTCGCTGGTGATGATCACGGGTTACTCGATCATTGCCGTGCCCACCGGGATTTTCACCGCCGAACTGGCCAGCGCCATGCGCGGTGAACAACTGCAACACGACTGCCCGGTGTGCAAGAAGAGCACCCACGAACCCAACGCCGCATTCTGTTCGCGCTGCGGCAGTAATCTTTTTCGTAAAGTGGAATAAGCAAAGTGCGTTTTAATCTTTAAACGTCTATACGCGCCCGGCTATAGTCGCTGGCAAATTGCCGTCACTTACCCCGTCATTTTCTCGAACAACAAGGAATGAGCAGTGAAAAAACTCGTTAGCGCCTCTCTCCTGGCCGCCGGCCTCGCCCTGGCGGGCGCCGTCCAGGCTGCCCCCGTGACACTGCTCAACGTCTCCTACGACGTGATGCGCGATTTCTACAAGGACTACAACGCGGCGTTCCAGAAGCACTGGGACGCCGAGCACCCGAACGACAAGCTGACTTTGCAGATGTCCTTCGGCGGCTCCAGCAAACAAGCGCGCTCGGTGATCGATGGCCTGCCCGCTGACGTGATCACCATGAACATGGCCACCGACATCAACGCCCTGGTGGACAACGGCAAACTGGTGCCGGACAACTGGGTCACGCGCCTGCCGAACAACAGCGCACCGTTCACCTCGGCCACCGTGTTCATCGTACGCAAAGGCAACCCGAAAGCCCTGAAAGACTGGCCGGACCTGTTGAAAGACGGCGTGCAAGTGATCGTGCCCAACCCGAAAACCTCGGGTAACGGCCGCTACACCTACCTGTCGGCCTGGGGTTATGTGTTGAAGAACGGCGGCGATGAAAACAAGGCCAAGGCCTTTGTCGGCAAACTGTTCAAACAAGCCCCGGTGCTGGACACCGGCGGCCGTGCCGCCACCACCACGTTCATGACCAATCAGATCGGCGACGTGCTGGTGACTTTTGAAAACGAAGCGGAAATGATCGCCCGTGAATTCGGCCGCGACCAGTTCGAAGTGATCTACCCAAGCGTCTCCGCCGAAGCAGAGCCGCCGGTGTCGGTGGTCGACAAAGTGGTCGAGAAGAAAGGCACCCGCGTCGCGGCCGAAGACTACTTGAAGTACCTGTGGTCGGCCGAAGGCCAGGAAATCGCGGCGAACAACTACCTGCGCCCACGTGATCCAAAAGTGTTGGCCAAGTACACCGACCGCTTCCCGAAAGTCGACTTCCTGTCGGTAGAGAAGACCTTTGGTGACTGGCGCACCGTGCAGAAGACCCACTTCAATGATGGTGGGGTGTTTGACCAGATCTATAGCGGTCAGTAACTGAATAAGCCCAATTAAAACTGAGAGGGCTTGTGTGGGAGCGGGCTTGCTCGCGAATGCGGTGGATCAGTCAATTAATCTGGTGACTGACACACCGCATTCGCGAGCAAGCCCGCTCCCACATTGGATTCTGCGCCAGTCGTTACATCGGTGGTGTCACACCATCTTTACCGGCTGAAATAGCCTGCGCCGTGATGGTCCCATCCGCGCCCTTCACCGCAAACAACACCACCTTCACCCCCGGTTTCAACAAGCTGCGATCCCCCGGTTCGAGGTTGACGATCGGCACGTCCTGCGGCACCACGATCTTCTGCTCACCGCCCTTGTACTTCACCGTCAGCGTGCGCCCGTTGCTCACCACCAGGTCGCCCACGGTGCCGTTGGTCATGCTGCTGCCTTCCTTCAAGTCGAACGCCCGGTGCCCGTCACCGGTGCCGGCCATGGCCGGTGGGAATACGTGCACTTCCAGGGCGGTCAGGCTGCCGTCGGCATTGGGCATGGCGGCGGAGCCGATGTAGCTGCCCGGCTTGATCTCATCGATCCTGGCCAGGGTGACGGCGCGCACCTGGGTGTCCCGGGTCAAGTGCACGGTGACGTCTTCGCCGCTGTTGACCTTGACCTGTATTGCGTCGCCCTCGACAGCGGTGATGGCACCGCGCACGCCCACACGCGGCGCATCGGCGGCGTGGGCCAGGCCAACGGCCATGGCGGCGGCAAGGGTTGACGCCAGGAGCATCTTGTTCAGCGTGATCTTCATGGGATTTCCTGTTTCGGCAGTTGTGTCTGAATGTATCATCAGCCTTTGCGCAGAAAGTTAACGATTCACTCATCAATACCGGGCATGAGTGTTATCACCACCAGCGGCCTACCCGGGCTACGGTGTTGTCTTTAGGCTCGCCCCACTTTCCTTCGCTTTTATGAGAACACCATGAACGCTACTTCCCACGCTACAAGCACCATGACCCGGAGCATGGTGATGCTGTTTGCGTTTTGCTGCGGCGCCATCGTTGCCAACATCTACTACGCACAACCGATCATCGAACTGATTGCCCCGGACATCGGCCTCACCCCCGCCATGGCCAGCCTGATCGTGTCACTGACACAAATCGGCTACGCCCTCGGCCTGTTTTTCCTGGTGCCCCTGGGTGACCTGCTGGAAAACCGCAAGCTGATGATCAGCACCACTGTGCTCGCCATCGCCAGCCTGCTGGGCGCGGCGATTACCGAGCAGCCGAACCTGTTCCTGCTGGTGTCACTGCTGATCGGCTTCAGCTCGGTGTCGGTGCAGATCCTGATCCCGCTGGCCGCGCACCTGGCGCCGGCCGAGTCCCGTGGGCGTGTGGTCGGCAGCATCATGGGCGGCCTGTTGCTCGGCATCCTGCTGGCGCGGCCGGTGTCCAGCGTGGTGGCGGATCACTTCGGCTGGCGCGCGATGTTCATGGCCGCCGCGGCATTGATGGCGTTTATCAGCGTGATCCTGCTGATCACCATCCCCAAGCGTCAGCCCGACCACAGTGCCACCTACGGCCAACTGCTGCGCTCCCTCGGCACCCTGCTGCGCAAGCAACCGGTATTGCGCCAACGGGCGTTCTACCAGGGCGGCATGTTCGCCACCTTCAGCCTGTTCTGGACCGCCGTGCCGCTGGAACTGGCGCGTAACCACGGCCTGAGTCAAAGCGAGATCGCCCTGTTTGCCCTGGTGGGTGCCCTCGGCGCCATCGCCGCGCCAATCGCCGGGCGCCTGGCCGATGCCGGCCACACTCACCGCGCGTCGCTGCTGGCCATGCTGTTTGCCGCGCTGAGTTTCCTGCCGGCCTTCGTCCACCCGCTGTACAGCGTGATCGGCCTGGCCGTGACCGGCGTGGTCCTGGACTTCTGCGTACAGATGAACATGGTGCTCGGCCAACGCGCCATCTACGCCCTCGACGCCAACAGCCGCAGCCGCCTGAACGCGCTGTACATGACCAGCATCTTCATCGGCGGTGCCTTCGGCTCGGCAATTGCCAGCAGCGTGTACGAACACGGCGGCTGGCTGGGTGTGGTGTTGGTGGGCAGCGCGTTCCCGCTGGTGGCGTTGTTGCGCTTCCTCAGCGTTTCCCGTGAAGCGGCCCCGGTAGCCGCGTAACACCTGACCTGTGGGAACTGGCTTGTCGGGTCCCACAGGGCCAACCTCAGGAACGCACCAACTTCTCCAAAGCCGCATCCGCCAGGAATGACGAGCGGCTTTTCACCTTGTGCTCACGCACGTAGCGGTCGATACGCTGGATGACGTAACCGGGCAAGGTCACATTGACCTTCTCGGTCTTGCCCAGATAGGGCGTAACGTCCAGCTCCAACATGCCCCAGCCCATACCCGCATAGTCTTCGTGGGCGTGATGATTGGCCACCGAGGTGGGCATGGGGATCGGCCCGCCCTCGGCGGCGATCTCCTGCAGCAGGATGTGTGCGACTTCCACGGCCGCGTTGTACGCCTCTTCGAAACTGTCCCCGGCAGTGACGGCGCCTGGAATATCGGGGATCTGAATGCCGGTGGCGGCGAAGTCATCGCCCCATTCGATACAGATTGGGTATTGCATGAATGCTCTCCTTAAAACTCAAACAGACCAGCACGTTTCCTGATACTTCTCACAGTACCCGCAGGCAGGTCCTTCTTTGGATGAGGCACCGGAATCGTGTACGGGTTATAGCGATGGGTGAAAATATGATGACTGCCCGTGACCCGATCCAGCACCCAGCCCGCCTCTTGCAGTTCCTTGATCAATAACCTGCTTTGCACCCCAGCCTCCTTGGCTTGGCCCGAATAAAAGTAACCCTAGAGTTATCTTTACTCAAGCACAAAATCCCCCGGACTGACTGACGGCTGTTTTGCTGGATGTTGAAAGCCCCCGGCCCTGCACGGGAAACGCATGACACCTGCGGCTCATCACCTTAGGCTTGAGCGCCGCCAAGCCAAACAGGAACACCCGATGGACCGCCTCACCGCCATGGAAACCTTCGTCCACGTTGTCGAAACCGGCTCGTTCTCCGCCGCCGCCAAACGCCTGGGTATCGGCCAGCCCGCTGTGTCCAAGAGCATTGCGCAGCTGGAAGCACGCCTGGCGGTGCGGTTGGTGCTGCGTTCCACCCGTGGCCTGAGCCCGACCGAGGCGGGCCTGGCGTTTTTCGAGAAAGCCAAGCGCGCCATCGATGAAGCCAACGCGGCCGACGACGCCGCCCGGGGCGCCGGTGCGGGGCTCAGCGGCAACTTGCGGGTCAGCGCGTCGGTAACCTTCGCCCGGATGCACATCATTCCCCAGTTGGGCGCGTTTCTGGCGCAGTACCCCGAGATCACTGTGGATGTGATCCTCGACGACCGCAGCCTCAACCTGGTGGAAGAAGGCATCGACGTCGCCCTGCGCATGGGCAATCTGGACGATTCAAACCTCACCGCGCGCAAGATCGGCGAATCGCCCTGCGTCATCCTCGCCACCCCGGCCTACTTCGAACGCTGCGGCGAACCCGCCACGCCGGAGGACCTGATGCAACACGAGGCCATCATCTACACCCGTGGCGAGGGCGCGCACTGGAGCTTCACCCAGGGCGACACGGCGTACCCCGTCGTGGCCCACGGCCGCGTGCGCGTCACCGCAGCCGAAGGCGTGCGGGCTGCGGTGTTGAGTGATTTGGGGCTGACGTTATCGTCCACCTGGATGTTCGCGCCGGAACTGGCCAGTGGCGAAGTGAAAACCGTGCTCACCGACTGGAAACTGCCCGCACGGGATCTATGGGCGGTGTTCCCCACGGGCCGGATGGCGAGCGCCAAGGCGCGGGCGTTCGTGGCGTATGTCGAGCAGTTGCTGGCGTAGCCCTCGCGCTACAAACCGGGGAATACGAGCATTGAGCGACGGCCCGTTGTTGATGTGGCGCTCAACTCAAATGCTGCTGATCCAGGCAGCACAGCAAGCGCTCGACCGTATGCGCCAGCGGTCCGGAATTATCCAGCACATACAACCCCGAGCCATTGTCGGCAATCAGTTGTGCCGTGAACTGCGCATTGCGCGCCAGGCGCGCTTCTATATCCGCCAGCGATTCACGTCCCCGTGAGATCAAGCGTTGGCGCAACACCGCCTGATCCACCGTCAGCAACAACACCAGCAAGGTCGGATAACGCGCGCGAGTCTGCGCCAGGTGCGCGCGGGAGCCGTTGACCAGCACGTCGTGCCCGGCCGCCAGCCAGTCGTCGATTTCCCTGGGAATGCCGTAGGACAAGCCATTGGCCTGCCAACTCAGGGCAAACGCGCCCTCGGCCTCCATCGCGGCGAACTGCTCGGGGCTCACGCCTTGCGCCGCCTCGCCCACCGCTTCCGCCGAACGGGTGATGACGCGGCGCACGATGCGGCAACCGCGCTCGGCCAAGCGTGGGCGTGCGGCGTCCAACAGGCTGTCCTTGCCCGAACCGGATGGTCCGATGAGATAGATCAACCTGCCTGCCATCCACATACCCTCTTGACCTTTTGCCGGTCAGTCCGCCGGCGGCGGCCACTTTACAGTAGCGCACCGGCTGGCAGGTAGCATTGCGAATGCGCGAAGCGATGGACGCGGAAACCAGACTTTCCCTACGGCTGAATCTTCGCCAGTTATTCATGATGCCGGCCGAGTTGTACGCAGGAGGTCATACCCCAACCGGGTTTCCATTCCCCGGTCGGCATTCTGTGTGCAGCTCACCTCCCACATTTGCCCCTGCGTTTGGCCGAACGCATTTCATCGGTATGAAAAAGGCGACCCGAAGGTCGCCTTTTCTATTGCGCGTATTTCTTGCTCAACCCCGGCGGCACGCCCTGCACGTCTGTTTCTTCCCAGGGTCCATTCGGGCCGATGGAACGGCTCCAGCCGTTGTTCCAGCGATAGTAGGTGCGCTGGCGGTAGAAGGTGTCGGGTTGATCTTCCAGCACGTAGACCTTCATGGTGCCGTCCCAGTGGCTGGCGGCACCCGGTGGTGGGGCAAAGGTTGGCGACGAGGTCGGCACCGGCCTTTTCGGCGGTGGGGTTACCGGGGTGGAGGGTCTGGTGCTCGGCTGGGTCGCCGGGCCCGACGGTGGGATGGTCGGGCCGGTCGGTGCGGGAGGTGGGCGGTGGACCGCACAAGCACTCAAGCCCAATACCAGGCTGAGCAGGGTGATACGTGCGAATGCGGTCATGGGCGTTTCCTCGAAATTATTTGTCCGGACTGTCGATGGTCAGCTGCTGCAGTGCAGTGGTGGTACTGGCCAAGGATTGGCTGCGGCCGATCCACTCGCCAGCGGTCGGAAGACCTGCCCGGGATATGCGCGCAACCAGTTGGACTTCAGGGAAGTTGGACAGTTTCAACTGCGGCATCATCGCGTCGGCATCGCCCAGTTCGACGGTCACCGGCAGTTCTGCGACGGTGACGCGCTTGGCCGCCAACGGTGCCGGCGGGCCGGACACGGCGCGGGCGAAGATGAACACGCTGTCGCTTGGCAGGGCTTTGGCCTTGACGTCCGGCGCCAGGTCCACGCGGACTTTGAGCAGCGCCTTTTGCGCCACCGTGCCGCCGCTCTCTTTGAGTTTGTCAGCTGCGCGGTCGATGCCGCCTTGCAGCGCGGCTCGGGAGCCATCGGCTGCCGGCAGTTGCGCCAACAGGCGGCTCCAGTAGTCGATGGCTTCCTGGTAACGCTGGCCCTCAAACGCGGCGATACCGAGCAGGCCGAGACTGGTGACTTCCTTGGGGTCGAGCTTCAACGCTTCGTCCGTCAGGGCCTGGACCTTGGGCGACCACTGTTTGTTGTCGGCAAAGTACTGCGCCTGGGCCCACTGGCCGAGCAGTTCCGGCTGGCGCCCGGCCAGGGCTGCGGCGCGTTCGAAGACCTTGGCTGCATCGGCCGCACGGTCCTGGGCCATGTAGGCACGCCCCAAGTAGTACAGGCCCTCGGGCGAGTCCGGCTGGGCGATGGCGGCGCGTTCCAGGCGCTGGGTCATGTCTTCCATGGACACCGGCGGCTGGGAGAATTCGCGGGTCAGTTCGACCTTGTCGCTGGCACCGAAATGCAGGTAGAGGCTCACGCCCAATACCGGGACCAGGAACGCGGCGAGCAACGGCAACGGTTTGCCCAGGCGCGATTCGCGGGGCTTTTCCACGCCTTCGGTGTCGGCCAGCAATTCGCGCGCGGCTTCGGCGCGGCCAGTGTCGAGTTGCGCGGCATCGAGCACGCCTTCGGCGCTCTGCGCTTGCAGCTCGGCGACGCGTTCTTGGTACAGCGCCACGTTCAGCGCGGTGCGATCCTCTTCACGCTGGGCGCGGCGGCCACGCAGCACCGGGATCAACAGGAAACTCAGGGCAATCAGAAGCAGCAAGCCGGCTGCGAGCCAGAAATCAATCATCAGTCTTGGTGTCCAGCAATTGGTCGAGACGTTTGCGCTCTTCAGGGGACAGCGCATCGGAGCCATCGTTAGGCGCGGGCCGGCGACGACGAATGATCACCACCATCACCACCACGCCCGCCAGCAACAGCCCCGCGGGGCCGAACCAGAGCAGCGCGGTCTTGCCAGTGAGCGCGGGTTTGTAGCGCACGAAGTCACCGTAGCGATCAACCATGAAGTCGATGATCTGCTGGTTATCCTTGCCCTCCCCCAACATGCGGAAGATCTCTTTGCGCAGGTCGGCGGCGATGGGCGCGTTGGAGTCGGCGATGTCCTGGTTCTGGCACTTGGGGCAGCGCAATTCCTTGGTCAGTTCGCGAAAACGCTCACGCTCGGCGTCGCTGGCGAACTGGTAGGTGTCGATGGCCGCGTGGGCCACACCGGCCAGGCCCAGCGCCAGCACGGCGGCGGCTAACAGACGCTTCATGGCTTGGCCTCATCCACCAGCGCCTGGTACTTGGCGGCCAGTTGCTCGCGCCACACCACTTCGTCGATCACGCCGACGTACTTGTCGCGGATCACGCCCTTGGCATCAATGAAGAAGGTTTCCGGGGCGCCGTACACGCCGAGATTCAGACCGAGGTTGCCGTCTTCGTCGCGGATGTCCAACTGGTAGGGGTTGTGGAATTCGGCCAGCCACTTCAGGGCGGCAGCGTTGTCGTCCTTGTAGTTGATGCCGTAGATCACCACGCCTTTCTCGGCCAGCTTGTTGAGCACCGGGTGTTCGACGCGGCAGGAGATGCACCAGGTGCCCCACACATTGACCAGCGCCGGCTTGCCCAGCAGGTCGGCCTGGGTCAGGGTCTTGTCGCCTTGCACGGTCGGCAGGCTGAACGCCGGGAACGGCTTGCCGATCATTGCCGAAGGCAGCTCGGACGGGTCCAGGTAGAGGCCACGATACAAGACCACCGCACCGAGCAAAAACACGATCAGGGGGATCGCCATCAACCAACGCTTCATACCGCCGCTCCCTGCATGCCGAGGGCTTCACGCACCCGGCTCTTGACCTTGACCCGATAGCGTCGATCCAGCGCTGCCAGCAAACCACCGAAACCGGTGAGCAGACCGCCGAACCAGATCCAACGCACGAACGGTTTCACATGCACCCGCACCGCCCAGGCGCCGTCGCCCAAGGGTTCACCCAGCGCAACATAGAGGTCACGGGTGAAACCGGCGTCGATCCCGGCTTCGGTCATCATCGAGCTCTGCACGGTGTACAGGCGTTTTTCCGGGTGCAGCACCGCCACTTCCTTACCGTTGCGCACAACGCGTACGGTGCCTTTATCGGACGTGAAGTTCGGCCCTTCGAAGTGCTTGGCGCCTTCGAAGATGAAGTGATAACCGGCCAGGTCCATGGACTCGCCCGGCGCCAGGCGCAAGTCGCGCTCGGCACTGTTCTGGCTGGACAGCACCACGCCGAGGGCACACACGGCGATGCCGATGTGCGCGATCTGCATGCCCCAGTAGCTGCGGGTCAGGCCCGGCAGGCCTTTGATCAAACCTTTGTGGCGGGTCTTGTCGAAGATGTCGCGCACGCCGGCCAGCAGCACCCAGGCGGCGAGCAGGAAGGTGGCGAGCACTGCCCAGTTGAAGTCGCCGTAAGCAAAACCGGCGAGTACCGCCAGGGCCACGCTGCCGAGCAACACCGGCATCAGCATGCCCACCAGCCATTTCAGCGGGGTGTCTTTCCAGCGCACCAGCACGCCGACGGCCATCACCACCATCAACAAGCCCATCAATGGGATAAACAACGCGTTGAAGTACGGCGGGCCCACGGACAGCTTGGCCCCGCTCAGCGCATCCAGCACCAACGGGTACAGGGTGCCGAGCAGGATCATCGACGCCGCCACCACCAGCACCAGGTTATTGCCCAGCAGCAGGGTTTCCCGCGACCACAGGTTGAAGCCGACCTGGCTCTTGACCACCGGCGCGCGCAGGGCGAACAGGGTCAGGGAGCCGCCGACGACAAACAGCAGGAAGATCAGGATGAAGATGCCGCGTGCCGGATCAGACGCAAACGCATGCACCGAGGTCAGCACCCCCGAACGCACGAGGAAAGTTCCGAGCAGGCTGAGGGAAAACGCCGCGATGGCCAGCAACACGGTCCAGCTCTTGAACACGCCGCGCTTTTCGGTGACGGCCAGCGAGTGAATCAACGCCGTGCCCACCAGCCAAGGCATGAAGGACGCGTTTTCCACCGGGTCCCAGAACCACCAGCCGCCCCAGCCGAGTTCGTAGTAGGCCCACCACGAACCGAGGGTGATGCCAATGCCGAGGAACGCCCAGGCGACGATGGTCCACGGCCGCGACCAGCGCGCCCAGGCCGCATCGAGACGCCCGCCGAGCAAGGCGGCGATGGCAAAGGCGAACGCCACGGAGAAGCCGACGTACCCCATGTAGAGCATCGGCGGATGCACGATCAGGCCGATGTCTTGCAGCAGCGGGTTGAGGTCGTGACCGTCCACCGGGATCTGCGGCAGGATGCGGCTGAACGGGTTGGAGGTCATGATCAGGAACAGCAGGAAGCCGATGCTGATCATGCCCATCACCGCCAGCACCCGCGCCAGCATGACTTGTGGCAGTTGGCGCGAGAAAACCGACACGGCGAAGGTCCAGCCGCCGAGGATCAATGCCCACAGCAGCAACGAACCTTCGTGGGCCCCCCATACCGCGCTGAACTTGTAGTACCACGGCAAGGCGCTGTTGGAGTTATTGGCGACGTAGCCGACGGAAAAATCGTCGGTCATAAACGCGTAGGTCAGGCAGCCAAACGCGAACAGCAGGAAGGCAAACTGGCCCCAGGCAGCCGGCTGCGCCAGGCTCATCCACAGGCGGTCGCCACGCCAGGCACCGAGCAACGGCACCACGGCCTGCACCACGGCAAAGCACAGGGCGATGATCATCGCCAGGTGGCCCAACTCAGGAATAAACAGTGCGGATGTCATCACTCAACCCTCCTTGGCGGGCGTTGGTGCGGACTGGCCGCTGTCTTTCAGGGCCTTGGTCACTTCCGGCGGCATGTATTTTTCATCGTGCTTGGCCAGCACTTCATCGGCCACCACCACGCCCTCGGCGTTGAGCTTGCCCAGGGCGACGATGCCCTGGCCTTCGCGGAACAGGTCCGGGAGGATGCCGCGGTAGCTGATGGTCACGGACTTGCTGAAGTCGGTGACCACGAAGGTCACGTCGAGGGAGTCGCCGGAGCGTTTCAGCGAGCCCTGCTCGACCATGCCGCCGGCGCGGATGCGGGTATCCAGCGGCGCTTCGCCATTGGCGATCTGGGTCGGGGTGTAGAACAGGTTGATGTTCTGTTGCAAGGCGCTCAAGGCCAGGGCCACGGCAATGCCCACGCCAGCCAGGATGGCCAGGATGATCAACAGACGTTTTCTACGCAGCGGATTCACTTTTCGGTCTCCCGGCGCAGACGACGCGCCTCTTGTTGCAGGTAACGCTTGCGGGCCAGGATCGGCGCGGCGACGTTGAGGGCCAGCACCGCCAGGCAGATGCCATAGGCCGTCCAGACATACAGGCCGTGGTGGCCCATGGCGAGAAAATCACTGAAAGAAGCAAAACTCATCCACGTGCTCCCAGGCAGCTTTGCACTTCGGCCTTGACCCAACTGGCGCGGGCTTCACGCTTGAGCACCTCAAGGCGCATGCGCATCAGCAGCACCGCGCCGAAAAAGCAGTAGAACCCCAGCACCATCAACAGCAGCGGCGCCCACATTTCCACGGGCATTGCCGGTTTTTCGGTGAGGGTGAAGGTGGCGCCCTGGTGCAGGGTGTTCCACCACTCCACCGAGTACTTGATGATCGGGATGTTGATCACGCCGACAATCGCCAGCACCGCGCAGGCCTTGGCGGCACTGTCACGATTACTGATCGCGTTGCCCAGGGCAATCAGACCGAAGTACAGGAACAGCAGGATCAACATGGACGTTAGTCGCGCATCCCACACCCACCACGAACCCCAGGTCGGCTTGCCCCAGATCGCCCCGGTGACCAGCGCCACGGCCGTCATCCACGCCCCGATGGGCGCGGCGCATTGCAGGGCGACATCGGCGAGTTTCATCTTCCAGACCAGGCCGACGATGCCGCACACCGCCAGCATCACGTAGCAGGACTGGGCCAGCATCGCGGCCGGCACGTGGATGTAGATGATGCGAAAGCTGTTGCCTTGCTGATAGTCCGGCGGCGCGAAGGCCAGGCCCCAGACCAGGCCGATGCCGATCAGCAGCACGGCGAAGAGGCTCAACCACGGCAGCAGCTTGCCGCTGATGCCGTAGAACCATTTGGGTGAGCCAAGCTTGTGAAACCAGGTCCAGTTCATTGCTGTTTCCATCACGGTTGCCGCTTGTCGACGCAAGCAGCTTAGGGTCTTTACTGGCTAATGATCAGCCAGACCTCATTATTCGCCGACGCTGATCTTCAGGCCGGCCGCTATCGCAAAAGGTGTCAGGGTTACAGCCAGGGCGGTCAGGCTGCCAAGCCACAAGAGGTAACCGGTCGCCGGCATGCCCATGAGCGCGGCTTGCAAGGCGCCGCTGCCCAGGATCAACACCGGGATGTACAACGGCAGAATCAACAGGGCCAGCAACAGCCCGCCGCGCTTCAAACCCACGGTCAACGCCGCGCCCACCGCCCCCAGCAAACTGAGGACCGGCGTACCGAGCAACAGGCTCAGCAGCAGGATCGGCAGGCATTCGACGGGCAAACCGAGCATCAGCGCCAGCAGCGGCGAGAGCAAGACTAGCGCCAAGCCGGAAAAAACCCAGTGTGCCAGCACCTTGGCCAATACCAGTAGAGGCAGGGGGTGCGACGAAAGGACCCACTGTTCCAGGGAACCGTCTTCGAAATCACTGCGAAACAGCCCGTCCAGCGAGAGCAGCACCGATAAAAGCGCCGCCACCCACACCAGTCCCGGAGACAAGGTTTGCAACAGTTTAGTCTCGGGACCGACCGCCAACGGGAACAGTGCGATGACAATCGCGAAGAACACCAGCGGATTGGCCAACTCGGCCGGGCGTCGGCATAGCAGCCGGGCTTCGCGGGCGACCAACAGGGCGAACACACTCATAGCGACCACCGGCCCAGGTCCAGGTCACGGTAACCGGCGGGCATGCGCGCGAGGGTGTGGTGGGTGGTGAGCACCACCAGCCCGCCCTGCTCGCAGTGTTGGGCCAAGTGCTCTTCCAACTGGGCGACGCCTTGTTTGTCGAGGGCAGTGAAGGGTTCGTCGAGAATCCACAGCGGCGGGCCCGGCAGGTACAACCGCGCGAGGGCCACGCGGCGCTGCTGGCCGGCGGACAGGGTGTGACAGGGTACGTCTTCGAAGCCCTTGAGGCCGACGGCGGCGAGGGCCTGCCAGATGGCGTCACGGGAGGCGGGATGATGCAGGGCGCTGAGCCAACTGAGGTTTTCTTCGGCGGTGAGCACGTCCTTGATCCCGGCGGCGTGGCCGATCCAGATAAGGTTGCGGGCCAGTTCAGTACGTTGCGCGTTCAGGGGCTTGCCGTTGAGGCGGATTTCACCCGCCGTCGGTTGCATCAACCCGGCCAGCAGCCGCAGCAGACTGGTTTTGCCGCTGCCGTTGGGGCCGCTGATCTGCACCATGTCGCCGCCCGTCAGCCGCAGGTCGAGGTGCTCGAACAACAGGCGCAGGTCGCGTTCACAGGAAAGCGCTACGGCTTCAAGAAGAGGGCTGGTCAAAAGATCGCGGGCCTTTACGGTTCAAGTCGGCGGTGCAGCGGCCGTTAAAGAGAAATGCACAATAACGGCTTTGGCGACCGATTTTAGAGAGCTGGATCAAATAGTTGTGAGGTTTTTAGCGCTCTCTTTGCAGACCGGCGGCATTATACATGCGATGCCCTACTCTCAAGAGGGCAATTTCCTTCAAGACGGCGTAGACGATGACCGGCGAAATCAACCTTCCTGTGCTTCCACCCGCCTCGACAGGCGGGCCCGCCCCGCTGCCCGCGACCGGTGAACTGCTCAAGTTGCTGGAACCGCAGACCGGGCTGATTTCCCCGGGGAAAACCGCCAACGCCGAAGTCATCGCCCTGAAACAAGGCGGTGAAGCCTTTCAGTTGCTGCTCAAGCTGACCCTCGACGGCGGCCGCCAGACCCTGGTGCAAGCCAGCAGCGCGCAACCCCTGCCGTTGGGCAGCAATGTGGCGGTCAGCCAGACCCCGGCGGGCAACCTGACCATCAGCTTGCAACAGGCCTTGAGCGCCAACGTCGCCGCCCTCACCCGCATCGACACCACGCAGTTGCCGGTCGGCACGCTGCTGCAAGCCAAGGTGCTGACGACCCAGACGCTGCCCCAGGGCGCGGCGCAACCGGCGATCTACCGTTCGCTGGTGACGGTGCTCAACAACACCCTCGCCGGCGCTACATTGACGCTGGAAAGCCCCCAGCCGCTGCGCGTCGGCAGCTTGCTCAGTGCCGTGGTGCAGAACGCGCAAACCCTGAATTTCGTGCCGCTGAGTGGCTTGAAGGACCAGTTGGCCGTCACCCAGCAGTTGGCGACTCAACAAAGCCGCCAAGGCTCACTGGATGCCGTGTTCACTGCGTTGCAGAACCTGCCGCGCAGTGACAGCACCTCCACTGAACTGCGCGGGGCGGCCGAGCGTTTGTTGGCTGCTTTGCCCGATTTGGCGCAAGTCAGCAATCCGAAAGTGCTGGCCCAGGTGATCCAGAACAGCGGTGCCTTTCTTGAAGCCAAACTGCTCGCCGGGCAGAACCCGGGGGTTCCACCGCTGGACATGAAAGGCGCCCTGCTGCGCCTGGTGGCCGAGCTGCTACCGGCCCTGCCCGCCAGCACCAACCTCAATGCCATCCTCGCCGCCAACACCCTGGCCCAGGTACTGCCCAACTTTGTGCGCAGCCCGCTGAACACCCTCGGCCAGCTCAGCGCCCGCCAGGCTCCCGCCGGTTTCCCGCTGCCCGAACGGCTGATGGCGAAACTGGAAGGCGAAGGCGACCTGGAAAACCTGCTGCGCCTGGCCGCCGGCGCCATCTCACGCCTGCAAAGCCACCAGCTGTCGAGCCTGGAGCAAACCGGCACCACCGCCGATGGTCGCCTGCAAACCACCTGGCAGTTGGAAATCCCCATGCGCACCTTGCAGGACATCGTGCCCTTGCAGGTCAAGTTCCAGCGTGAAGAACCGGCGCCGGACAAAGACCAGCCCGAACGCAAAGAACGCAAGGACCCCCGGCAGATGCTCTGGCGCGTAGACCTGGCGTTCGACATGGAGCCACTGGGACCGTTGCAGGTCCAGGCGCAACTGAGCCAGGGCAAACTGTCCAGCCAGCTCTGGGCGACCCGGCCGTTCACCGCCAGCTTGATCGAAAGCCACCTGGGCCACTTGCGCGAACGCCTGGTCACCTCGGGCCTTAACGTCGGCGACCTCGACTGCCACCTCGGCACCCCGCCACGCGGGCCGAAAACCGGACTGGAGCAACGCTGGGTGGATGAAACCGCATGAACAACACCAACCCGCCGCGCCAGGCGATTGCCCTCAAGTACGACGGCCAGCAAGCACCGACCCTGACTGCCAAGGGTGACGATGCATTGGCCGAAGCGATCCTGAAGCTGGCGCGGGAAAATGAAGTGCCGATCTATGAGAACGCCGAGCTAGTGAAGCTGCTGGCACGGATGGAGTTGGGGGACAGCATTCCGGAAGAGTTGTACCGCACCGTCGCCGAAATCATCGCGTTTGCCTGGACGTTGAAGGGCAAATTCCCGGTGGGTTATGACCCGGATGCCGCGCCCGTCGAGCGCGACATCACCGAGCGCGGCGACGACTACTGAATCAACCAGGCACCACCTGCGCCAGCATCCTGGCCCCTAACGAGGTCGCAACGGGTTTGCGCATGGCATGTTGCTGCAGGGCCTCCTTGAATGTCAGGCCGGTATACACGCTCAGCGCCTCTCGAAAGGGAGCGGCTTGCGCCTCAGGAAGTGATGCGGTGAAACGATTGATGAATGGCGCATCGATCGTGGTTCCGCTGACGCGATCGACCTCGTCCTGCACCGAATCTTTATCCCAGGTCGTGACCTTATCGAACAGCCTCGGATCATGGATCACGAAGTCCTTGGACCCCTGCGCCTGCTGGGCCACCAGCACGTTCCGGTTACCGTCCCAGGCTGACAGCGAATACTCCTTGAGCGAACTGCCACTGTCCTTGACCGACTGGATGCTCGCGCCCCGATGCTCAAGGCCGGCTTTGTAGAACTGGCTCAGCATGTCGAACCCCATCACTGCCTCGTCCGTACCGCGCTTGAGAATCCGGCAGCACAAGGTGGTGAGGTCCACCTGGATGTCATGGAAGCGCAACCGGGGCTCACCCGACATATTGCCAACATCCGTCATCTTTTTATCGAAGTCCTTGGGCCACAGGTACAACGCGTCCCGCGTCAACGGCTGCGCCAGGCGTTGTTCCATCGTGCCGGAAAACTGCTGGACCAACGCTACACCCTGATCATGCACCTGCGACATGCTCGTGCCGGGCATGCGGTCCTGAATCATGTTTTTGACGGCGTCGGTATTGAGCGAGAACTGGCCTTTGAGAAAGGTGGTCTTGCCTGCAGAAGGTGCGCCGCGAACGATCGAGACATCGCCTGCCCGGGCGGGGGCCGGGTCTTGAAGAATGGACTGAAATTGCTCGAGGTATTTGCCGGCCATCTGCGTGGTGAGGTTTTTCAGAATGTTGGCATTGAAATTCTCCACTTCAGGCAACCAGACGTTCTTCTGCCTCAGGGCCTGGGCCAAAGGCATCAGGTTTTTGTCGAAACCTGCCGGGTTGCTCCAGGCGCTGCGCTCGTTTTCCTGCAGGCGCTTCAACTGCTCAGGGTCACGGGTCAGTGCCTGCCAGGAGGTGATACTCGAATCGGCACGCATGCATTCGAGGCGTTCCCGGTAGGTATTCTCGGAAGGCGGCCTGCGAATCAAAGCCTGCAATATGTCGCGGGCATTGCTGGAAGAAATCGCCAAATCAGGCGCGGGTGCCACCACGACAGAGGGGCGATTTGCAATTGGGAGTGGCATGTTCGGTCCTCCGATCAGTCAGGGCTTGCCAACTTAGCCCCCATGCCAGGTCTTGCTGATAGGACTTTTCCTGATCACGGCCCATTAACGCCGAACGCAGGCCAGGGTCGGCTCTGGCCCGCAGCCAGGAGCGGTGGAACGCGACAGCGCCGAGGGAAGGGGCAACCCCCTCCCACACTTAGGGTTTGTGATCAGTTCAGGACTTCGCTCAAGGGGATGAAGTTGACGCGATCGCCCTCCGCCAACGTAGTACCTTCCAGCACTTCCACAAACCCTTCGGCCCACGCCGCGCTACGCAGCACGCCAGAGCTCTGGTTGCGGTAGATGATCGCCCTGCCCTGCTCGATACGCCCACGCAGGTACTCGCGACGGTTGCCCGGCTTGGGCCACACGAACCCCACCGGGACCTCGAAGCGCAACGGCTGCACATCGGCGACCCCCTGGCGACGCAGCAGGTACGGGCGCGCCAGCAGTGCAAAGGTCACCAGGGTCGACGCCGGGTTGCCCGGCAGGCCGATCACCGGTACGCCCCGGAAATGCCCGAAGGTCAGCGGCTTGCCAGGTTTGATCGCAAGCTTCCACAGCGCCAGCTCGCCCTCTTCCCGCAGGGCAATGCCGAGGAAATCCGCCTCGCCCACCGACACACCGCCGGTGGACAGGATCAGGTCGACGCGGCCCAAGCCCGCCAAGCGCGTGCGGGTCAACTCCAGGTCATCGGGCAGGATGCCCGCGTCGATCACTTCGCAGCCCATGCGCTCAAGCCACGAACACAGCACGCGGCGGTTGCTGTTGTAGATTTGCCCGGGGCCCAGCGGCAGGCCGGGCTCGATCAGCTCATCACCCGTGGACAGCACGGCCACACGCGGGCGGCGCACCACCTCGAGACGATCACGCCCGAGTGACGCGGCAAGCCCCAGTTCGATCGGCCCCAGGCGCGTGCCGGCGCTCAAGACCAACTCGCCGACCGTGGTTTCCTGGCCCTGGGGGCGGATGTTCTGGTCGGTATGCAGCGGCTGCGTGAAGCTCACGCGCGCGTCGGCGTGGACCACGGCGTTTTCCTGCATTTCCACGCAGTCCGCACCTTGCGGCACCGGTGCGCCGGTGAAGATCCGCGCGCAGGTGCCGGCGGCCAACGGTTGCGGTGCCTGGCCGGCGAAGATGCGCTGGCTGACCACCAGCGGCTCGCCGTTCCAGTCGGCCAGGCGCAGGGCGTAACCGTCCATGGCGCTGTTCGGCCAAGGCGGCAGGTCGAGGGTGGCGATCAGGTCTTGCGCCAAGACACGGCCATCGCAATCGGCCAGGGGCAACGTTTGCAAATCGCGGATCGGCGCGGCCTCGGCCATCGCCAGCAGTTGCGCCAAGGCGTCTTCCACCGGCATCAGCGCACCGCTCTTGCCGGGCTTACCCACGGGATTCACAGGGCTCGGCCTGCTTCAAGTGCGGTACGAAATTGCATGGGCGGTGACGGTTGTCCAGTTGCTCGGCGAGGATGCCATCCCAGCCGGTGCGCACCGCATTGGTCGAACCCGGCAGGCAGCACACCAGGGTACCGTTGGCCAGCCCGGCCAGGGCGCGCGATTGCACGGTGGAGGTGCCGATGTCGGCCACGGAGATCTGGCGGAACAGTTCGCCAAAGCCGTCGACCTGTTTGTCCAGCAGGCAGCTCACGGCTTCCGGGGTGCTGTCGCGGCCGGTGAAGCCGGTGCCGCCGGTGATCAGCACGACCTGCACCACGTCTTCGGCGATCCAGTGGGCGACCTGGGCGCGGATCTTGTAGAGATCATCCTTGAGCAGCACACGCTCGGCCAGGTTGTGGCCCGCGGCGGTGAGGCGGTCGACGAAGACCTGGCCCGAGGTGTCGGTGTCCAGGGTGCGGGTGTCGCTGACGGTCAATACAGCGATGTTCAGGGGTACGAAGGGCGCATCTGCCTTGGCGGTCATGGCACGGTCCGGTTGTCGAAGAAACAGGCGGGTGTTATATCACAGGCCCCCCTTTTGCTGCCGCTGCGGAACCGCCATGCCTATCGATTCATCGCCCCTGCCCTGTTCGGTGTTGCTGTTGTCCGGTGGCCGTGGCCAGCGCATGGGCGGCCAGGACAAGGGCCTGCTGGAATGGCGCGGTCAGCCGTTGATTGCGCACCTGCACGGTTTGGTCCGGCCGCTGACGGACGACCTGATCATCTCGTGCAACCGCAACCCCGAGCGATACGCGGCGTTTGCCGACCAACTGGTCAATGACGACAGCCCGGACTACCCCGGGCCGCTCGCAGGCATCCGCGCCGGTCTTGTCGCCGCGCGTCATGGGCATTTGCTGATCCTGCCGTGCGATGTACCGCAGATCGATGCACAACTGTTGGCCGAGCTGCGTACGACCGCGCAACGCAATCCGCGGGTGCCCGTGATGGTGCGCCATGGTCAATTCTGGGAACCGCTGATCTGCATCCTGCCCACCGCCCTGCGCGACGCGGTCGAGGCCGCCTGGCACGCCGGTGAACGCAGCCCGCGACAGATCTTTATGAAACTCGGCGCGGTGGGCCTGGAATGCCCGACGGATGATCCGCGCCTGGCCAACCTGAATACCCCCGAGCTGTTACTCCCCAGCCCTGGCGTGTCAGAATGAGCCTCGCATCAGGAACTTTGTCGACGCCGCGCGCGTCACAAGGTCAGTATTTCAAAAGAATTCTCTCGGAGACAACACCATGACTCAACGGACCATCGCCGCTCTCATGCTTGCACTGGGCCTCGCCACCCTCGCCGGTTGCGCTTCGCCAACAGTGATCACCCTGAATGACGGTCGCGAAATCCAGGCCGTCGACACCCCTAAATTCGATAAGGATTCGGGCTTCTACGAGTTCGAACAACTGGACGGCAAGCAGACCCGCATCAACAAGGATCAGGTCCGCACCGTTAAAGACCTGTAAGTCTTAGCGTTTGCCACCAAGGCCCGCCGCGTGCGGGCCTTGTCGTTCTTGCGGGTTACCAGTGGAGGGTGATGCGGCTACGGAAACTGCGTTCTTCGCCGGTCACCGGATCGATGAACCGCACACCCTGGGCCAGCAGCTTGAGGGGGTTGGCGTAGTCGTCCACGGCGTCCTTGATCACGTCAGGGTAGAACGGGTCGTTACAGATACTCGCGCCGAGCGCAGTCATGTGCACGCGCAACTGGTGCTTCTTGCCGGTCACCGGGAACAGGCCGTAGCGCCACAGGTCGCCGTGTTTCTCGCGCACTTCAACCGCCGTTTCGGTGTTGCTCACACCTGCGCCTTCCTGCATGCGGAAGAACGGCTCGCCATCCACCAGGCGGCTTTTATGCACCAGGGGGAAGGTCAGGTCGGGCAAGGCAGGGGCGATGGCTTCGTAGAACTTGTCGATCTGGCGCGTGGGAAACAGCTGTTGATAGGCCGCACGACTGGCCGGGTTGGCCGAAAACAACACCAGCCCCGCGGTGTGCCGGTCAATGCGGTGCAGGGGCACCAGCGACGGATTGTCCAAGCGGCGGATCAGGCGGCGCAGCAGGGTTTGCTCGACATACTCACCGGCCGGCGTCACAGGCAGGAAGTGCGGTTTGTCGGCGACCACCAAGTGTTCATCGGCGTAGAGGATGCTCTCCTCGACCGGGATCACCTTTTCGTTCGGCACTTCGCGAAAGTAGTAGATGCACAGGCCTTCCTTGTAGGCCAGGCCCTGGCTGATCGGGCGACCGTGGACATCCAGCACTCGACCGCGCGCGATGCGGTCCAGCCAATGTTCCCGGCCGATCGCCGCAAAGTGCTCGCACAGGCACTCGAGCACCGTCGCCCAAGGGCCCGGCGGCAAGTACAGGGTGCTGGCTTGGTGCTCGGACGCGATAAAACCGGAAGTGGACATGCAGATGCTCGAAGCTTGAGAAAACCGGCGGGCATTATCCCGCATGGCTCAGGCCTTGGCCAATTGCGCCCGCAGAACCGGCGAGGCACTGGCGGCCTCGGTGAATTCCTTGAGCCAGCGCAGCACGTCCACCGCTTCCCAGCGGCCTGGATCGTACAGCGCGTACAACAAACCCTGGTAACCCACCACATCCAACTGCTTGTGATAGCCGGCGCGCTGGAACAACGCCTCGATCTCGGCAAAGCAGGTATTGAAATGCACTTTGTTAAACGGCGTCTTGCCTTCCGTGACCAGGCCGTCGAGGCGCAGCTCGTTCACCGCGTCACGCACGACATCGGCGGACATGCGATTGACGCTGCTTTTCAGTTGTTCAACATTCACCACGGGCGTTCCCTCTATTCAATCGCTGTACAAACATACAGTAACTCAATATTCGGAAACCCGCCATCGCGCAAACCTCAGCGCAGGAAGGCGACCACCTGCCCGCTGTCGAACGGCCAGTCCAGCTCAGCGCCGGTGTCGACCCGCCGGAGTACCGGAATCCTTAGGCCGTAGCTCTCAAACAGCGCTTCGGAATCGGCGATATCGACCAATTCAACCATCAGCCCGTGTTCGACGAGCGGCATGATTTCGGATTCGGCATTCTCACAAAGATGGCAACCCAGGGTGCCGAACAGCTGGCATTCAGGAAGCATGACAAACGGACCTGATCAGAAAGTAGGCGACCATTCTATGCCCGCGGGTTACCTGTGGCGAGGGCGCTTGCTGCCGCTGGGCTGCGAAGCGACCCCAGGCATGGGACTGCTGCGCAGTCCAACGCGAGCAAGCGCCCTCGCCACAGAAAACCCTGACGCAGGTCAGCATGGCCTATAACTGATTCAGTGATTCTCGCGGCTTTTTGCCTGCCCTTTTGCAATGGAGATGTGTGTGTTTGCCAACCTGCTGATCATTCTGGCCTCATCCTTGGTGGTGATTGCGCTGTTTCGCCGGCTGCAACTGCCGCCCGTGCTCGGCTACCTGTGCGTGGGCCTGGCCGTGGGACCGACTGCCCTGGACTGGGTGAATGACAGCGAAGAGCTGCCGGACCTGGCCGAGTTGGGCGTGGTGTTCCTGCTGTTCTCCCTGGGCCTGGAGTTTTCCTTGACCAAAATGCTTGCCCTGCGCCATGTGGTGTTCGGCCTGGGCAGTTTGCAGGTGCTGGGTTGCGGGGTGCTGCTGGGTATCCTGTTGATGGCGCTGGGCGTGGCCCCGGGCATCGCGTTGTTGCTCGGTGCCGGGCTGGCGTTGTCGTCCACGGCCATCGTCAGCAAGGAGCTGACCAGCCTCGGCGAAATCTTCAGCAGCCATGGCCAGAATGCGATTGGCGTATTGCTGTTCCAGGATGTGGTGGCGGTGTTGCTGCTGACCCTGGTGCCAGTGTTCGCCGGCACCGGCGAGCAGGCCTGGTACGTGGCATTGCCGCTGACCCTGGGCAAGACCGTGGTGCTGTTTGTCGGCTTGCTGCTGGCCAGCCGCTGGCTGTTGCCGCGCCTGTTTCATGAGGTCGCGGCGTCTCACTCGGCGGAGCTGTTTGTGCTGCTGGCGTTGGTGATCGTGCTGCTTACGGCGTGGCTGACGCACTTGCTGGGGCTGTCCCCGGCCCTCGGCGCGTTCCTGGCCGGCATGCTGCTTGGGGAAAGCCATTACCGGCACCAGATCGAAGCCGACATCCGCCCGTTTCGCGACATCCTGCTGGGGCTGTTTTTCGTCAGTATCGGCATGCTGATCGACCTGCAACTGTTCGTCAGCCACAGCCTGTTGATCCTGGGCCTGACGCTCACGCTGATGCTGGTCAAAGGCTGCGTGGTAGCCGCGCTGGTCAAGTGGCGCGGCAGCGACAGCGAGACCGCCTGGCGCAGCGGCCTGGCCCTGGCCCAGGGCGGCGAGTTCTGTTTTGCCTTGATGGCGCAGATGCAACAGAGCCGGCTGATTCCGGACGAGTTCAACGGCCTGTTGCTCGCTGCGACGTTCTGTTCGATGTTGCTCACGCCCCTGCTGTTGCGCGCCGCGCCAGCCATTGCCCTGCGTCTGCACCGCAAGCCCAACCAGCAGGTGCAACTGGAACACATCACCGCACTCAACGCCGAACTGCGCGGGCATGCGGTGATTTGTGGGTATGGCCGCGTCGGGCAATCCATCGGACGTTTTCTACGCAATGAACAACAGGCGTTTATCGCCCTGGATGACGACCCGGAACGGGTGCAGGAAGCCGCCACCGAAGACAGCAGCGTGCATTACGGCGATTGCCGACGGGGCGCATTACTCAGCGCGGTCGGCCTCGAGCGCGCACGGTTGGTGGTGATTGCCGTGGACAACACCGATGTCGCCCTGGTGGTGTTGAAAGAAGCGCGGCGAATCAACCGCGAAGTGCCGATCCTGGTGCGCACCCGCGATGACAGCCAGTTGGCCGAATTGAAAGCTGCAGGCGCCAGTGAAGTGGTGCCTGAGCTATTGGAGTCGAGCCTGATGCTCGCCTCCCACGCCTTGATCCTGCTGGGCCTGCCGGACCAACAGGTGCAGGCGCGGGTCGACGAAGTGCGGCATAACCGCTATCGCCTGCTGCACGGTTTTTATCAAGCGGCCGACGAGCCGCTCAATCCTGACTGACCGCGCCGATCTTGTGAATCGACAGGTCCGCACCGTAATACTCCTCTTCCTGGCTCAGGCGCAGGCCGTAGGCGCGCTTGATCACGCCGTACACCAACAGGCCGCCGGCCAACGCCACGACCACACCCAGGGCGGTGCCGATCAACTGGCTGATCAGGCTGACGCCGCCCAAGCCACCCAGCGCGGTCTGGCCAAAGATGCCGCAGGCGATGCCGCCCCATACGCCGCACAGGCCATGCAGTGGCCACACGCCGAGCACGTCGTCGATCTTCCAACGGTCCTGGGCTGCGATAAAGCACCACACAAACAGGCCACCGGCAACCACGCCGGTGACCAGCGCGCCCACCGGGTGCATCAGGTCGGAACCGGCACAGATCGCCACCAGCCCGGCCAAGGGGCCGTTGTGCAGGAAGCCTGGGTCATTGCGCCCGATGATCAGCGCGGCCACGGTGCCGCCAACCATGGCCATCAGCGAATTGACCGCCACCAGGCCGCTGACGCCGTTCAGGGTCTGCGCGCTCATCACGTTGAAGCCGAACCAGCCGACGATCAGAATCCACGACCCCAACGCCAGGAAGGGAATGCTCGACGGTGCAAACGCCACCAGTCGTCCCTCGCGATAGCGCCCGTTGCGCGGGCCGAGCAGCAATACCGCCGCCAGCGCCAGCCAGCCACCCATGGCGTGCACCACCACGGAACCGGCGAAGTCATGGAAACTGGCACCAAAGGTCGCCAGCAGCCAGGCTTGCAGGCCGAAGTTACCGTTCCACACCATGCCTTCGAAAAACGGGTAGATAAACGCCACGATCAGCGCCGTGGCACACAGTTGCGGAACAAAACGTGCACGCTCGGCGATACCTCCGGAAATAATCGCCGGGATCGCCGCGGCGAAGGTCAGCAGGAAGAAGAACTTCACCAGGCCATAGCCATGATCGGCGCTGATCACCGCCGCCGGTTGCAGGAAACTCACGCCGTAGGAGATCCAATAGCCTATAAAGAAATAGGCCAGCGTGGAGATGGCGAAGTCGCTGAGGATTTTCGACAGCGCGTTGACCTGGTTCTTCTGGCGCACCGTGCCGACTTCGAGGAACGCGAAGCCGGCGTGCATGGCCAATACCATGACGGCGCCGATCAGGATAAACAGGGTGTTGGAACTGTGGACGAGGGTGTCCACCGCACTTTGCAAATTTTCCATGGAGGTTGGCAGGCCTGCATTAAAGGCAAAAAGCACCAAAGCGGTTCAAGCCAGGGTCTCGCGCACTAAATTGGCACCACCGGCTCCACCCCTCTTCAGAGGGCGTGAACCGCTTTAGCGCAGCGATCACCACAACAGGCCGTTGCCGACAGGTTTTTTCCGCGAGTTTCAGTTATTTAGGGTAAGGTTTTTGAAGGCTTCCTGCCCGACCGCCCGGATTCAGCGCAAGCCACGTGGCCTGCGCACCAAGGCAAAGCAAAAGCTGTACCAGACAATTGCACTGAACCTTCACCGATACCGGTGACTCGAAACCACAACGCACAGATTCAGCCCATCACGGAGATAACCATGGCCAGAAAAACGGCAAAGACTGCTCAAGAAATACTGCTGGCGGATTTTCAAACCCTGGTCAGCGACACCGAAAAGCTGCTGGACGACACCAAGATCCTGGCTGGTGACCAAGCAGACGAGCTGCGCAGCAAGATCCACGAGAGCCTGCTCAAGGCCCGTGAAACCTTGCACCAGACCGAAGAGTCCCTGCGCGAACGCGGCCAGGCGGCCGTCACCGCCACTGAAGATTATGTGCAGGCCAATCCTTGGCAGTCGGTCGGCATTGCCGCCGGCGTGGGTTTCCTGATCGGCCTGCTGGCTACAAGGCGCTAATCATGTCTAACGGCGAAACCGGCTCGTCCACGAGCTCTACTTCAAAGCGCCTGGGCGCGGCCGTGTTGGGTTTGCTGCACAGCCACGTCGAACTGTTCGGCATCGAATTACAGGAGCAGAAGGCGCGCACCGTCAGCCTGTTGCTGTTTGCCGGGCTGGCGTTGGTGTTTGCCCTGCTGCTGTTGGTGGGGTTATCGACGCTGGTGATGATCCTGGTCTGGGACACCGGCTATCGTCTCACCGGGATCATCTGCCTATGCGTGTTCTACAGCCTGGCCGCCGCCTTCTGCGGGTTACGCCTGAAAGCGGCGGTGTTCGATGAGTCCACACCGTTCCACGCCACCCTCGAAGAGCTGGCCAACGACCGGGAGCGCCTGCTGCCATGAGCCTGACTGAAATCCCGCACACCACTTCGCGCCGGGAAATGCGCAAGGCGCTGATCCGCCTGCGCATGGAAATGCACCGCCAGGAAATCCGCCACGAGTCGCAGCAACTGGTGGCACCACTGGCCAAGGTGCGCAACATGGGCCAGAACTGGCAGGACAGCTTGGGCATCAAGCATGCGCCGCTGTGGGGCGTGGCGGCGGTGACGCTGCTGGGCTTCTTCACCGGCAAGGGCGCCAAGGGTGGCAGCCTCGCCAGCCTGACGCGCCTGGTACGGTTGGGCGCCGGTTTGATCCCGCTGATCAAACTGGCCATGCAGGGTGCGTCGCGCAAAGGCTGAGCCACGCTGGCTGCATTCTTGCAGACAGAAGCGGCCCGGCTCTCGTTTTCGAGAGTCGGGCCTTTTTTCGCCATTTCGTTAAGGAGTCCCTGTGATCGACGGGCAACCGCTCGCCTGCTTCCAGCCGTTTATCGACACTGCCACCGGGCGCATTGCCGGCGTCGAAGCCCTGGGTCGCTTGCGTCAACCTGACGGCCGCTTGCAGTCCGTGGGGCCGCTGTTCGCTGACCCGCGCACGCCTGGCGTGAGCCTGCGGCGGCTGGACCGACAGATCCGCGACAACGCACTGAGCCGCCTGCACGAAGTGCCCGAAGACTGGTTCCTCAGCCTGAACATCTCGCCCCGCTGGATCAACCGCCTGCGCCCCGGCCAGGTGCTGCCCAGCCTCAAACAAGTGCGTGCCCACGGCGTCGATCCCCGGCGGATCGTATTCGAGATCACCGAGTTGGGCGGCAACATCCAGCGCCTGGCTGACGTAGTGGCGCGTTATCGCGAGGCCGGCGCGCGCATTGCCATCGACGATTTCGGTGCGGGCTACTCCCAGCTGGATCGGGTACTGGCGCTGCAACCGGATATTCTCAAGCTCGACATGCGCCTGTTCCAGGAAGCCGCACGCGGCGGGCCGAGCAGCGAAGTGGTGCGCGCACTCGCGCAAATGGCCGAGAAGACCGGCTGCTGGATCATTGCCGAAGGCGTGGAGACCGAAGCGCAGTTGAGCTTTGCCCTGGAGTGCGGGGCGCGGTATGTGCAGGGGTATCTGTTCGCCCAGGCGCAGCTTGACTGGTTCGCCGCCGATGCCTTCGTGCCACGCTTTGCACAACTGCGCACGCAGTACGTCCAGCAAAAACTCACGGAGCGCGGGCGCCTCATGCAGCTGCGCCTGCAATTGGTCGAGCTGATGCACATCCTGCAAACCTGGGCCCAGGGCCAGGCACCCTTGAGCCAACTGCCACAACTGCCGGACTTCCCCTGGCTGCTGCGCTTCTATCAGTGCGACCGGCATGGCACCCAACTGACCCCGAACTTCGAATGGCAGCACGATGCCTGGCAAGCCGACAGCCGTTACCTGGGTCACAACTGGTCGTGGCGCCCGTATTTCTATCACTTGCTGGCCGAGGGTTGGGAGGAGCGGCGGCTGAATCTGTCCTCGACCTATCGCGACGCCACCAGCAACCAATACTGCCTGACCGCCGGACAATTCTTCGATAACGGTCAGCGCTTGCTGTTAATCGATGTCGACGCCGCCGGGCTGTAGATTTTCGCTTGCCCCGCCGAAGCGGAACCGGGAAGCTGGGGGGGTCATTCACCGCACGGAGAGTACCCGCCTTGGATTGGCCCACCCTGCTGACCCGCGAACGTCTTGGCAAACCCCTGCATAGCCCTGAAGAACTGGGGCGCAGCCCGTTTCACAAAGACCACGACCGCATTATTTTCTCCGGCGCGTTCCGCCGCCTGGGCCGCAAGACCCAGGTGCACCCGGTGTCGAGCAACGACCACATCCACACGCGCCTGACCCACTCGCTGGAAGTCAGTTGCGTCGGCCGCTCCCTGGGCATGCGCGTCGGCGAGACCCTGCGCGGCGCCCTGCCCGACTGGTGCGACCCCAGTGACCTGGGCATGGTGGTGCAATCGGCCTGCCTGGCCCATGACATCGGCAACCCGCCGTTCGGGCACTCCGGTGAAGACGCCATCCGCCACTGGTTCCAGCAGGCCGCCGGGCGCGGTTGGCTGGATGACATGAGCAGCGCCGAGCGCAATGACTTCCTCAATTTCGAGGGCAATGCCCAGGGGTTCCGGGTGCTCACCCAGCTGGAATATCACCAGTTCGACGGAGGCACGCGGCTGACCTACGCCACCCTCGGCACATACCTGAAATACCCCTGGACCGCCCGCCACGCCGACTCCCTGGGCTACAAGAAACACAAGTTCGGCTGCTACCAGAGCGAGCTGCCGATTCTTGAGCAGATCGCCCATAAGCTCGGCCTGCCGCAACTGGAAGAACAACGTTGGGCGCGTCATCCGCTGGTCTATCTGATGGAGGCCGCCGACGACATCTGCTATGCGTTGATCGACCTCGAAGACGGCCTGGAAATGGACCTGTTGCAATACGCCGAAGTCGAGTCGCTGTTGCTTGACCTGGTGGGCGACGACCTGCCGCAAACCTATCGCCAATTGGGCCCCGACGACTCGCGCCGACGCAAACTGGCGATCCTGCGCGGCAAGGCCATCGAACACCTGACCAACGCAGCGGCGCAGGCCTTTGTCGAACAACAAGATGCCTTGCTTGCGGGCACCCTGCCAGGGGACCTGGTGGAGCATATGCACGGCCCGGCCAAACGCTGCGTGCTCGACGCCAAGGACATGGCACGCAAGAAAATCTTTCAGGACAAGCGCAAGACCCTGCATGAGATCGGCGCCTACACCACCCTGGAGATCCTCCTGAACGCCTTCTGCGGCGCTGCGCTGGAGCAGCATGGCGGACGCACGCCTTCGTTCAAGAACCGGCGTATTCTCGACCTGCTGGGCAACAGCGCGCCCAATCCGGCGTGGCCATTGCACGCCTCGTTTCTACGCATGATCGACTTTATCGCCGGCATGACCGACAGCTACGCCACCGAAATGGCGCGGGAGATGACGGGGCGTTCCAGTCCTCAGTAATCCTGTCTATCCAGCCGCCTGTTCCCTGAAAGGAATCGCCCTACGATGGGAACAGAGCGGCCTGATCGAATTCGCACACTCACTCGAAGAATAATCACGCACGTTTCTGGCCGATCTGGCGAGTAATTCCTACGCCCCAACCCACGACGCTTGACTCAGTGTGTGCCCTTTTATGCCCGAACATCACCTGCGTATCCTGTTGGTGGAGGACCATCCCTTTCAGCTCATCGCGACTCAGTGCCTGCTCAAAAGCTTCGGTTTCACACAGCAGACCCTGGCGGAAAACGCCGAACAGGCGGTCCGTCAGATGAGCCGCTCCGAAACGCCTTTCGACCTGTTGCTCTGCGACCAATGCCTGCCGGACCTGCCAGGGCTGGAACTGGTCGAAATTGCCAGCCGCCGTGGGTTCATCAGCGCAGCGGTGTTGCTCAGCAGCCTGCCCCTACTCGAATTATCAAAACTCTATATTCAAGCGCAACAACGTCGCTTGCCGTTACTGGGTTACTTGTCAAAACCGTTGAACGGCGACGAACTTTCAGCACTACTTAATCCAATATCTGACTTATAGCCGTAGGAATTTAAACATCAATACATAAGAAAATAACCAGTACAAAGCCAACCGCGCAATCCTGACCGCAACATTCCCACCCTGCAGCCATCGACACACTGACAAAGCCAGCCATAAATCCTGGTGACCTGTAGGTCGCAGCCTTTTTTGATGTAGGAACATTCTTGTTTTGTATCTGCTGCCACCAGGCTTCATGCTCACACCACATCTTCTGAGCTAATGTGCCCGCTTTATTTGCACTTGCATGGAATGTGATTATGAACTCAGTTTTCATTATCGATGACCACCCCGTTATAAGGCTGGCAATTCGAATGTTGTTGGAGCACGAAGGCTACAAAGTCGTCGGTGAAACGGATAATGGTTGTGATGCGATACAAATGGTCCGTGAATGCCTTCCGGACTTGATCATTCTTGACATCAGTATTCCGAAACTCGATGGGCTTGAAGTGTTGTGCCGATTCAATGCGATGAACACCCAGATGAAGACCCTCATCCTGACCGCGCAGTCCCCTACGCTCTTTGCCACACGCTGCATGCGCTCGGGTGCCGACGGCTATGTGTGCAAGGAAGGCGACCTGAGCGAACTGCTCAGCGCCATCCGCGCCGTATTATCCGGTTATAACTATTTCCCCAGCCAGGCATTGAATGCCGCAGGCTCTGAATGTCACTCCCATGAACTTGAACTATTCAAATCGGTTAATGACCGGGAACTGATGGTTTTGCAACTTTTTGCACAAGGCCGCACCAACAAGGAAATTGCCAAAGGCATGTTTCTAAGTAACAAGACCGTCAGCACTTATAAAAAGAGGCTCATGCAAAAATTGAAGGCCAAATCCTTGGTAGAACTTATCGAGTTGGCAAAACGAAACGCGCTAGTGTGAGAAAGCGGATGCCCAGGCGTATAAAGGATTATTTGATTGTATTGAGCGCAGGCGTGTGCTTGAGCACCACTGTGCTCGCTGTTCAACCGGAGCCGGAACACTTCACCTTACTGAGCCGCGCAGGGTCCGTCCAACTGGACACCCCTCTGGACAAGACCCAGCGCCAGTGGTTGCAGAACAAACGCGAGCTGGTGCTGGGCACGGCACTCCCTGACTACCCGCCCTTCGACCTCACATCCAGTGGGCGTGACTACGAAGGACTGACCGCCGATTATGCCGGGATTCTGGCCAAGGCCTTGTCGATGCCGGTCAAGGTCTTGCGCTACCCATCACGGGAAGCGTCCATCCAGGCACTCGAATCGGGGGAGATCGACCTGCTCGGCACCTCCAATGGCTTTGAGGCCGCCAATCCCCTGCTCAGCCTTTCCGCGCCGTATGCGGTGGATCAACCGGTGCTGGTCACCCGCGAGGGCGAAACCCGCAGCCTCACAGATGGCCTCGCAGGGCTGCGGTTAAGCCTGGTCTATCACTACCTGCCACTGGACGAAGTGCAGAAGCTGTACCCCAAGGCCCTGATCCGCGCCTACCCGTCGTACCAGAATGCGCTGAATGCGGTGGCATTCGATCAGGCGGATGTGTTTCTCGGCGATACCATTTCCACTCACTACATGATCAACAAGGGCTACCTGAAAAATATCCGCATGGCCAATTTCGGGAAGCACGAGGCCCATGGTTTCAGCTTTGCCATGCGCCAGGACCAGCACATGCTGCAGGGCATTGTCGATTCAGTGCTGGCAAGGGTGCCCACCAATGAACGCGAGAGCATTGCCAAGCGCTGGAGTGCCGGCAGCGACATCCTGCTGACCGACCAGAAGCTGCAACTGACCAAACGCGAGGAGCGCTGGCTGAACGATCACCCGGTGGTCAAGGTGGTTGTCAACGAAACCTTCGCACCGCTGTCCTTCTTCGATGCCGACGGCAATTTTCGCGGCATCACCGCCGACCTCCTGGAGCTGATCCGCCTGCGCACCGGGTTGCGCTTTGAACTCCAGCGCGAGCGCGATGTGAACGCAACGATCGACCAGATCAACACCGGCAAGGCCGACATGATCGGTGCCATCGTTCCAAGCACCGAGCGGGAGGCCCAACTGAACTTCAGCCGGCCCTATCTCGAAAACTCCTACGTGATGTTGACGCGCAAGGAAGACCGGACGACGACCGGCCTGGACGCGATGGAAGGCAAGCGCCTGGCGGTCACCCAGGGCAGCCCGCTGGTAAAGTTCCTGCGCGAACGCTATCCCCGGATTCAACTGGTAGAGACCGGTGACACCTTCAAATCCACCGAGCTGTTGGTACAAGGGCACGTGGACGGCGCCGTAAACACCTTGGTGATCGCCAACTACTTCCTGTCGTCACCGATGTTCCAGGACAAGATTCAGATCAGCTCCAGCATCGGCACCGCGCCGGCCACCTTCGCGCTGGCGACGTCCCGCAGGGCCACCGAACTCACTTCGATTATCGACAAGGCCCTGCTCAGCATCGCCCCGGATGAGCTGGGCGTCATCAACAGTCGGTGGCGCGGCTACACCGCCGCGTCCGACAGTTACTGGCGCAACTACCACGACCTGATCGCCAAGATCATTCTCGGCACTGGCCTGCTGCTATTGATTTCCCTGGCCTGGAACGCCTACATGCGCCGGCAGATCAAGCATCGCAAGATGGCCGAGCGCGCACTCAACGACCAGTTCGAGTTCATGCGCGCACTGGTCAACGAAACCCCCCATCCGATTTACGTGCGTGACCGCAAGGGCCTGCTGCAAACCTGTAACGACAGCTACCTGCAAGCGTTCGACGTCAAGCGCGAGGACGTGATCGGCAAAAGCGCGCTCCAGATCAGCACGGCACTCGAAACAGAGGCCGCTCAATATCACGCCGACTACCAGCGCGTTGTGGCGCAAGGCGACCCGTTGATCCTGGATCGGTCGCTGCACATCCGCGGCAAGAAACTGACGATCTACCACTGGATCCTGCCTTACCGCGATTCGACGGGCGAGGTCCAAGGCGTCATCGGCGGCTGGATCGACATCAGTGAGCGGCGCCAGCTGTTCGATGAACTGCGCACGGCCAAGGAGCGCGCCGACGAGGCCAATCGGGCGAAAAGCACTTTTCTCGCAACCATGAGCCACGAGATCCGTACGCCGATGAATGCGGTGATCGGTATGCTGGAGCTGACGCTAAAACGTGCCGACCAAGGGCACCTGGACCGTCCGGCAATCGAGGTGGCCTACAACTCGGCCAAGGATTTGCTGGAACTGATCGGCGACATCCTCGACATCGCCCGCATCGAATCCGGCCGCCTGAGCCTGGCCCCCGAGCGCGTCAACCTCAAGGAGGTGATCGAATCGGTGGTGCGGGTGTTCGACGGCCTGGCGCGCCAGAAAACCCTCAGCCTGCTGCTGGAGTTCAAGCCTGAGTGTGATGACCACGATGTGCTGATCGACCCGTTGCGCTTCAAGCAGGTGCTGTCCAACCTGGTCAGCAATGCCATCAAGTTCACTGAACGCGGTCAGGTAAAGATCCGCGTGGAATTACTGGACACCGAGGTCGCGCAGCAAGTCGAAATGAAGCTGGTGGTGGAGGACACCGGTATCGGCATCAACCGCGACGACCAACTGCGGTTGTTCGAACCCTTCGCCCAGGCGGACAACTCGGGGCATTTGGCCCGCAGCGGCGCAGGACTGGGGCTGGTCATCTGCCGCAGCTTGTGCGCAATGATGGGCGGCACCCTGAGCCTGAGCAGCGTGCCGATGGTCGGTACCCAGGTGCATGTCAGCCTGAAAATGTCGCGCCTGCAGCCAGTCGAGGCGGTGAATGAACTCAAGCCGGTGGCGCCGGCGCCTGCCCCGGTGCTCAACGTATTGGTGGTGGACGATCACCCGGCGAACCGCTTGCTGATGTGCCAGCAACTGGGTTACCTGGGGCACCAGTTCACCGCGGCCCCGCACGGTGCTGCCGGCTTTCAGGCCTGGCGCCAGGAACGCTTCGACCTGGTGATCGCCGACTGCAACATGCCCATCATGAACGGCTACGAGTTGACCCGCTCGATTCGTGAGTACGAACAGCGGGAACAACTGCGCCCTTGCGTAGTGCTGGGTTTTACCGCCAACGCCCAGCCCGAGGAGCGACAGCGCTGCATTGAAGCGGGCATGGACGATTGCCTGTTCAAACCGATCAGCCTGACGGCACTGGAGCGGCAACTGGCGCAGATATGCCCGCAGCCATCGGGCCTCAAGTTGGACCTCGGCAGCCTCGACGCGCTCACCGGAGGCGACCCGCAACTGAGCCGGCGCCTGCTGGAGGAACTGCTGAGCAGCAGCGGCCGTGATCGCCAGGAACTGGTCGCCTTGCTTGCACGCGAGGCCGCAACCCAGGACATCATCGAGCAGGCCCACAAGATCAAGGGTGCAGCGCGTATCGTGCAGGCCAGCGTGTTGGCCGGGCAATGTGAAGCCCTGGAACAGGCCTGTGCAGCGGGTGAAGACCGCGCCATGATCGAAACAGGTATCAAGGCCCTGGAAAAATGCATGCTTGAACTGGAGCGGGTACTGCAAACCCAGCTCAATGAGCTGAATCGCCGGGATAACCTCTAGTTGTGGCGAGGCAGCTTGCTCCCGCTAGGCTGCGTAGCGGCGCCAAAACCGGGGAGCGCTGCGCATTCCAGCGGGAGCAGGCTCCCTCGCCACGAAAAACGCGATGGTGTTATGGGCAGTCGGTCAAACGCAGGAAAATCGCCGCCAATTGCTCGATGCCAACGCTGTCCTGCTCGGTAAAACGCGCCAGTGACGGGCTGTCGAGGTCGAGAACGCCGATCAACTGGCCATCCTTGACCAGTGGCACCACCAACTCACTGTTGGAGGCACTGTCGCACGCGATATGCCCCGGGAACGCATGCACATCTTCCACCCGCTGGGTTTGCCGCGAGGCGGCTGCGGCGCCGCACACACCTCGGCCAAACGGAATACGCACACAGGCGATCTGGCCCTGGAACGGCCCCAGCACCAACTCTTCATTGCGGTTGAGGTAGAAACCGGCCCAGTTGAGGTCGTCCAACTGGTTGAACAGGAACGCAGAAAACTGCGCACTGTTGGCGATGAAGTCACGTTCATCGGCGAGCAGCGACTCCAGTTGCGCACACAGCATGGCATAGCCGTCGAGGCCGGTGCCGGCGTGTTGTAGGTCGATCATGGTTGACGCTCCAGCAATTTGAGGCCCACCCAGTAACGGGCGAATTGATATGCGCAACGGCCGTTGCGGTTGCCGCGTCCGGTGGCCCAACGCACGGCGAGGATGTCGAGCGCTTCGTCACGTTGCCACGGCAGGCCAGCCTTGCCCGCCAGTTCGCCGATCCAGTGCTCAACCACATCCAGGAAGTGTTCCTGGGTAAACGGGTAGAACGATAGCCACAGGCCAAAACGGTCGGACAGAGCGATCTTGTCTTCCACCGCCTCGCTGGGGTGCAACTCACCGTCCACACGTTTCCAGTTGTCGTTGTCACTCTGGTTTTCCGGTACCAGGTGACGACGGTTCGACGTGGCGTACAGCAGCACGTTTTCCGGCGCCTGCTCGAGGGAACCATCGAGCACGCTCTTGAGCACGCGATAGTCGCCCTCGCCCGCTTCGAACGACAGGTCATCACAGAACAGGATGAAGCGTTGCGGCAGCTTGAGCAGCTGCTCGACCACACGCGGCAGGTCGGCCAGGTGGTCGCGTTCGATCTCGATCAAGCGCAGGCCGGCCGCTGCATGCTGGGCCAGCAAGGCGCGGACCATGGACGACTTGCCGGTGCCGCGCGAACCCCACAACAACGCGTGGTTGGCAGGCAGGCCGTCGAGAAACTGCTGGGTATTGCGCGCCAGGGTTTCCCGTTGCTTGTCCACGCCGATCAGGTCGGACAGGCGCATATCCAGGCTGACTTCCAGCGGCAGCAGGTAACCAGTGCGGCCTTCACGCTGCCAGCGGGCAGCCAGGCAGTGGCTCCAGTCGACGGCTTGGCGCGGCGCAGGCAATAAAGGTTCGAGCCGGGCGAGTACGGCATCGGCCCGCTCAAGAAAGGCATTCAATCGAGAATCCACGATTATTCCTCTGGCAAGTTCTTGCAAAAGATGGCGTATTGGCAACCCCGCGGCAAAACACACGAGGCTGCGTAAAAAACGATTAATGCCGGGCAAGCCAGAGCCGGTGGATGTTCAGCTATGCTTGCCGGGCGAAGGGAAACGTGAAGTGGTTCAACACTCGATGGATATCAAGTTCGCCCACCGCTTGTCTTATAAACAAGCCCGATTGACTGTGCTGGTCGGTTTCGTCTTGGGAACCTTGCTCAGTCTGATCCAAATCGGCATTGATTATGCCAGCGAAGACGCATCCATCAACCGTGAAATACGTTCCCTGCTCGAAATCAGCCATAACCCCGCGTCACGTATCGCCTACAACATCGACGCCGAACTGGCGCAAGAGCTGACCCTGGGCCTGCTGCAATCCCCTGCGATCATCCGCGCCCGTCTGGTCGATAACAACGGTGTGGTACTGGCTGACGTCAATCGGCCCCCCAAGGAAAGTACCTACCGCCCCATCAGCGATTTCCTGTTTGGTGCCAATCGCCAGTTTGAAGACCGACTGTTCCTCAGCCACATGCCCAACGAATCCCTCGGCGAATTGCACCTCGACGTCGATACCTACGCGTTCGGCAGCCGATTCCTGCGCCGCGCCGAAATCACCTTGCTCAATGGCTTTGCCCGCAGCCTGCTGCTGACCGGGATCCTGCTCGCCCTGTTCTACGTGATGCTGACCCAACCGCTGGTGCGCATCATCCACGCCCTGAGCACCAGCAAGCAGACGCGCCTGGATTGCCCGCCCGGCCACGAGCACGACGAAATCGGCGTGCTGGTGAACGTCGCCAACCAGCAATTTGAAAACATGGAAACCGAGATCCAGCAGCGCCGCCACGCCGAAGACCGCCTCACCGAATACCTGGGGCAACTGGAACATATCGTCTCGGCCCGCACCCTGGAACTCAAGACCAGCAATCAGCGCCTTAGCCAATCCAATGAGGAGCTGGAGGCGGCGAAGGTCAACGCCCTGGGCATGGCCCAAGCCAGGGCCGCGTTCCTGGCCAACATGAGCCATGAAATCCGCACGCCGCTCAATGGCTTGCTGGGGATGATCGCCCTTAGCCTGGACAGCCCGCTGACCGCCGAACAGCGCCAGCAACTGTCGATAGCCCATGACTCGGGCAAGGTGCTGGTGGAGTTGCTCAACGATATTCTCGACCTGTCCAAGTTTGACGCCGGCCAGTTGGAGCTGGAGTCGATCCCGTTCGACCTGGGCTCGTTGGTGGAAGATACCGCGAACCTGCTGTCGCAGAACGCCGCCTCAAGCGTGGAACTGACCTGCCTGATCGACCCGCAGTTTCCGGCCCAGGTGATCGGTGACCCGACACGCGTGCGGCAGATCGTCAGCAATTTGTTGTCCAACGCGCTGAAATTCACACGCTTTGGCCGTGTGGACGTGCGCCTGAGCACCCACAATGGCCAAGTCAGGATCGAGGTGTGTGACACCGGTATCGGTATTGCCCAGGAAGCGCAGGTGAAGATCTTCCAGCCCTTTACCCAGGCCGGCGCAGGCATCACCCGCCAGTTTGGCGGCACCGGGCTGGGCCTGGCCCTGACCCACAACCTGTGCGAAGCGATGCACGGGCGCTTGAGCATCAGTTCAGAAGTCGGCTTCGGCAGCCAGTTCTGCGCCGAATTACCGCTGCCCACACATTTACCGGCGGTTCAGCAGGCGCCTCTGCAAGGCGAGGTGATCGCCATTACCAGTGCCGGCAGCGGCCTGGCGGAATTGCTCACCACCTTGCTGCCACATTGGGGGCTCACGCCACGCTGCTATCCCCGCGATGCCGACTTGGGCGGGCAAAGCCCCGATCTGTTGATCACTGACTGCCCCGAATGCCTGTTCCGCCTGCGCCCGACGATCAGCGCCCCGATCCTGTTGGTCACCGCCTATGGCAACTTCATGCCCAGTGAAGAAGTCGCCGCCCTGGCGCCGTTGCAGCAACAGGCGCGCCCGTTGAGCCGCACTGCGCTGTACCAGATCCTGCATCGCAACCTGCGCAGCGACACGCAACCGTACCTTGACCCGATCCAGATCGAGACCCCACCCCTCGCGCAGCGGGCACGCATCCTGCTGGTAGAGGACAATCCGGTCAATCAACTGGTGGCCAAGGGCATGCTGAGCAAGCTGGGCTGTGAAGTGGTGATCGCCGCCCATGGTGGCGAAGCGCTCAAGTTCCTTGAGGAACAGCGCTTTGACATGGTGCTGATGGACTGCAACATGCCGGTCATGGATGGCTACGAGGCCAGCCGGCAGATCCGCCGCAGCGGGCGCTGGCCGGACCTGCCCATCGTGGCCTTGACCGCCAATGCCCTGGCCGAAGAACGCGAGCGTTGCCGAGCAGCGGGGATGAATGACTACCTGGCCAAGCCATTCCGTCGTGAAGAGCTCAATGGCCTGCTGGATCTGTGGGTGCCGAGGACGACAAGTCTTTGATCTGCGCCAGCAGTTGGTCCAGGCCATCGCGCAGGGCATCGGCCTGGTTCAGGTCGACGCCGCTGTCGCACAGCAAGCGGGTTTTCAAGGCGTGGGCCTGCCCCTTCAACTGCGCGCCCGCCTCGCTCAGGCTCAAATGCACCTCACGCTCGTCCCGTGCACTGCGCTGACGCCGCACCAGCCCGAGTTGCTCCAGGCGCTTGAGCAGGGGCGTGAGCGTGCCCGAATCGAGCATCAACCGCTGCCCCAGCGCCCGCACCGTGGGCAGGGCCGGGGCCGCCGCGTGCCATTCCCACAGCACCAGCATGGCCAGATACTGCGGATAGGTCAGACCGAGCTGATCGAGCATGGGCTTATAGGCACGGGTCACGGCGCGGGAAGCGGCATAGAGCTTGAAGCACAGTTGATGGTCGAGGGCGAGGGAGACGGTCATTTGAGCAGGGCTTCGATCTCTTGGGTCAGGTCCTGGGGCTTGGTGGTCGGGGCGAAACGCTTGACCACCTGGCCGTCGCGACCGATGAGAAACTTGGTGAAGTTCCACTTGATGCCTTTGGAGCCGAGCAGGCCTGGCGCTTGCTGTTTCAACTGGACGAACAACGGGTGGGCATCGTTGCCATTGACGTCGATTTTCTTGAACAAGGGGAAACTGACGCCGAAATTCAGCTCGCAGAACTCGGAAACCGCCCCTTCGTTACCCGGCTCCTGCTTGCCGAACTGGTTGCAGGGAAACCCCAATACCACCAGCCCCTGGTCCTTGTAGGCCTGCCAGAGTTGCTCCAGACCCTTGTACTGCGGGGTGAAGCCACATTTGCTGGCGGTGTTGACCACCAGGATGGCCTTGCCGGCGAAATCGGCCAAGGTTTTTTGCTCACCCTTGATGGTGGTGCAAGGGATGCTCAGCAGGGGATTGCTCATGGCAGTGCCTCGATGACAAAGGAGGAAAGAGGCTGAAAGATAGCTTCCAATTCAATTGCACGCAATTTAATCATGCATTCCTGTCGTGCTAGCGCGGCACGAAATCGAGGCACACCGAGTTGATGCAGTAGCGCAAGCCCGTCGGCGGCGGGCCGTCCGGGAACACGTGGCCCAAGTGGGCATCGCATTTGGCACAGGTCACTTCAGTGCGGATCATGCCGTGGCTGACGTCACGGATCTCGATCATCGCACTCTCGGCAATCGGTTCGTAGAAGCTCGGCCAGCCGCAGCCTGCATCGAACTTGGTGCTGGAATCGAACAGCGGCTCATTGCAGCAGATGCAGTGATAAACACCATCGGCGGTGGTGGCATTGTATTTGCCGGAAAACGGGCGCTCAGTGCCTTTGAGGCGACACACCTGATACTGCGCCGGGTCGAGCATTTCCCGCCATTCCTCAAGGGTTTTCTGCAACTTTTCCATCGATACACCTCGGCAACTGAAAAACCCTGATCTGTATCTTTTCCGTAGATCAGGTGGCACGTATGATTGCGCCTCTTCAAAACGCCAGTCTGGCACCCGCGCCATCGGCATTCAAACGTATTTATGGGGGCGGGCCCCGCAGGATTCGCAGTACGGTTGTGTCCACGCCGTCTGGATCGTTCATTTTCAGGATCACATCGCCATGCAGGTCAGCAAATCGAACAAGCTCGCCAACGTCTGCTACGACATTCGCGGCCCGGTGCTCAAGCACGCCAAGCGTCTGGAAGAGGAAGGCCATCGCATCCTCAAGCTGAACATCGGCAACCCGGCGCCCTTTGGTTTCGAAGCACCGGACGAAATCCTCCAGGACGTGATCCGCAACCTGCCGACGGCGCAGGGCTACAGCGACTCCAAGGGCCTGTTCAGCGCGCGCAAGGCGGTGATGCAGTACTACCAGCAGAAACAGGTCGAAGGTGTCGGCATCGAGGACATCTACCTGGGCAATGGCGTGTCCGAGTTGATCGTGATGTCCATGCAGGCCCTGCTCAACAATGGCGACGAAGTGCTGGTGCCGGCTCCGGACTACCCGCTGTGGACCGCCGCCGTGACCCTGGCCGGCGGCCACCCGGTGCACTACCTGTGTGACGAAGGCGCCGACTGGTTCCCGGACCTGGCCGACATCAAGGCCAAGATCACCCCGAACACCAAGGCGTTGGTGATCATCAACCCGAACAACCCGACCGGCGCGGTGTATTCCAAGGAAGTGCTGCTGGGCATGCTGGAACTGGCGCGCCAGCACAACCTGGTGGTGTTCTCGGACGAAATCTACGACAAGATTCTCTACGACGACGCCGTACACGTATGCACCGCCTCCCTGGCGCCGGACCTGTTGTGCCTGACCTTCAACGGCCTGTCCAAGTCCTACCGCGTGGCGGGTTTCCGTTCCGGCTGGATCGCGATCTCCGGTCCCAAGCACAACGCCCAGAGCTACATTGAAGGCATCGACATGCTGGCCAACATGCGCCTGTGCGCCAACGTGCCGAGCCAGCACGCCATCCAGACCGCCCTGGGCGGCTACCAGAGCATCAACGATCTGCTCCTGCCCCAGGGGCGCCTGCTGGAGCAGCGCAACCGCACATGGGAACTGCTCAACGCCATCCCAGGCGTGAGCTGTGTGAAACCGATGGGCGCGCTGTACGCCTTCCCACGCATCGACCCGAAAGTCTGCCCGATCTTCAACGACGAGAAATTCGTGCTCGACCTGTTGCTGTCGGAAAAGCTGCTGGTGGTCCAGGGCACGGCGTTCAACTGGCCGTGGCCGGATCACTTCCGTGTAGTGACCTTGCCGCGTGTGGATGACCTGGACATGGCCATTGGTCGCATCGGCAACTTCCTCAAATCCTATCGCCAGTAACGACAATGACGCTGTACGACCGGGAATAGGTCGTACAGCGATTATCTGGCAACACTTCTCTACCCTTTTATCCCGCTTCCCTGTCTCGGCCCCCCATAAAGCGCTCAGCCCCCTATAATTACAGGGCGCGACGGCACAGGCATAACGATCAAGGCGGGCTTTAGGGATCGGAAAATCCCTTCAAGACTCTACATTCAGGCTGTAGGACACAGTTTGAAATAGTCGCTCGGTTGAATAGCCCCAAGCCGCACCTTATATACCCCGCAGTACGCGACATATTTAGCATGAGGAGAACTCTACAACCATGATGCGCATCCTGCTGTTCTTGGCCACTAACCTGGCGGTCGTGCTGATTGCCAGCATCACCCTGAGCCTTTTCGGCTTCAACGGGTTCATGGCGGCCAACGGGGTTGACCTGAACCTCAATCAGCTGCTGGTTTTCTGTGCGGTCTTTGGTTTTGCCGGCTCGCTGTTCTCGCTGTTCATCTCCAAGTGGATGGCGAAGATGAGCACCAGCACCCAAGTCATCACCCAGCCACGCACCCGGCATGAGCAATGGTTGCTGCAGACCGTCGAGCAATTGTCCCGCGAGGCTGGTATCAAGATGCCGGAAGTCGGGATCTTCCCGGCCTATGAAGCCAACGCCTTTGCCACCGGCTGGAACAAGAACGACGCGCTCGTTGCAGTGAGCCAGGGCATGCTGGAACGCTTCTCGTACGACGAAGTGAAGGCGGTGCTGGCCCACGAGATCGGCCACGTGGCCAACGGTGACATGGTCACCCTGGCGCTGGTCCAGGGCGTGGTGAACACCTTCGTGATGTTCTTCGCACGGATCATCGGCAACTTCGTCGACAAGGTGATCTTCAAGAACGAAGAAGGCCGCGGCATTGCCTATTACGTGGCGACCATCTTCGCCGAACTGGTGCTGGGCTTCCTGGCCAGTGCGATCACCATGTGGTTCTCGCGCAAACGCGAATTCCGCGCAGACGAAGCCGGTGCGCGCCTGGCGGGTACCGGGGCGATGATTGCAGCACTGCAACACCTGCGCTCCGAACAAGGCCTGCCGGTGCACATGCCGGACAGCTTGACGGCCTTTGGCATCAACGGCGGTATCAAACAGGGCATGGCTCGCCTGTTCATGAGCCACCCGCCGCTGGAAGAGCGGATCGACGCACTGCGTCGTCGGGGCTGACAGGCCACGAGTGTCACCAAAAGGGGCGATTTGATCGCCCCTTTTTTGTGGCTGCTTATATCGCCATCGCAGGCAGCTCCCACAGGGGAATGCGATCAAAATGCGGGAGCGGCGGTGCGACGATTCGACTTGCCCGCGATGGCGCCAGCCAATTCAGCGCTTGACCAACTGATACACGCGCTCTTCAAGGCGCGTAACGCCGTCCTGCACAAACTTCCAACTCTCACCCAGGATGTCCTGCTCTTGCAGCACCTGCAGCGTCCAGTACTCGCCTAGCAGCAACTGCACCTCTTCATCCGTCACCGCGAACGGAGGACCCGCCTTCTGCACTTGCTCGTAGTCCAGGGTAATCAACAAACCCTGGCAGCCTACTGGCAGCAACGTATTCAGATGATCGGTGTAGCGCGCCCGCATCAGCGGCGGCAAGGCAATCAACGCCGCGCGATCATAGAGCGCCGTGCAATCCGCCAGCACCTCGGCATCCAATGCGAAGAAATCGCCACACCAAATCTCGATCGAATCCGCCTGATACACCTTGAACACACCCCGCGCGGTGATGCGCGGCGTGAGATTCTGCTCACTGAAGAACGCCTCAACCGCCTGCTCCGACAGCTCCACACCCAATACCCGCAGGCCTTGGCTGGCCAGCCACATCAAGTCCAGGCTCTTGCCACACAAGGGCACCAGCACCTTGGCGCCTTCAGCCAATGGCGGCCAGTGCCGTTGCAGGTACGGGTTGACCTCAGGCAAGTGAAAGCCGATCTGATTCCGCGCCCAGCGCTCCTGCCAAAACTTGGGTTCCATGGACACCCCCGAAAATTCGATCAAATTGCGCTAAAACTTATATTAGATTTAGATCAATGATCTGATTGAAGATGGCTCCATGTTAACGCTCAGGACCCTACTTATGTTCCCCAGCCTGTTTATCTCCCACGGTTCGCCCATGCTCGCCCTGCAACCCGGCGCCAGCGGCCCTGCCCTTCAGCGCCTGGCTGCCGAAATGCCGCGACCGAAGGCGATTGTCGTGGTCTCGGCGCACTGGGAAAGCCAGGAGCTGCTGGTCAGCGGCAGCGCCGCACCAGAAACCTGGCATGACTTCGGCGGCTTCCCCCGCGAACTGTTCGCGGTGCAGTACCCGGCACCGGGCGACCCGCAACTGGCCGGCGAGATTGTCGAATTGCTGCACGCCGACGGCCTGAATGCACGTATCGATGAGCGCCGCCCTTTCGACCACGGCACCTGGGTGCCGCTGTCGCTGATGTACCCCGCGGCAGACATTCCGGTGGTGCAGGTATCGTTGCCCAGCCGCATGGGCCCTGCCCTGCAGACGCGGGTCGGACATGCCCTCGCCGGCTTGCGCGGGCAAGGCGTGCTGTTGATCGGCTCGGGCAGCATCACTCACAACCTGGGTGAGCTGGACTGGCACGCCGGGCCGGAAAGCATCGAGCCGTGGGCACGGGAGTTTCGCGATTGGATGGTGGAAAAGCTGGCCGCCAACGATGAGGCCGCGCTGCATGATTATCGGCGCCAGGCACCGCATGCAGTACGTAGCCATCCGAGTGATGAGCACCTGTTGCCGCTGTACTTCGCGCGCGGCGCCGGCGGGGATTTCAGCATCGCGCACCAGGGCTTCACCATGGGTGCCTTGGGCATGGACATCTACCGGTTTGGCTGACACAGATCACAATGTGGGAGCGGCGGTTGACCCTAAATCGAGCAGGCAAAAAAAATCCCCGAACCAGTCGGGGATTTTTTATGTGCGATCAATCAGCCCAGGGGCGGATCAATCTTCGCGGTAGCGACGCAGTTTGAGCTGCTTACCGGCAACGCGAGTGTCTTTCAGCTTGGCCAGCAGTTTTTCCAGACCGTCTTCCGGCAGCTCCACCAGGGAGAAGCTGTCACGGACCTGGATGCGACCGATGGCTTCACGCGCCAGGCCACCCTCGTTGAGGATAGCGCCCAGCAGGTTCTTGGCCGCGATACCATCACGCGCACCCAGCGCGGTACGGCAACGAGCACGACCTTCAGCCAATGGAACCGGAGCACGACGCTCACGATCACCACGGTCTGGACGGTCGCCGGAACGCTCTGGACGATCACCGCGTGGCGCGCTGTTCGGAACCAGTGGACGTTCTTTCTCGATGGCAGCCAGGGTCAGGGCTTGACCGTTGGTCGCTTTGCGCAGCAGAGCTGCAGCCAGGGCACGAGGGGTGCAACCGATATCGGCGGTCAGGCGGTCCAGCAGGTCGCCGTGGGTCGATTCAGCGTCAGCCACCAGTGGTGCCAGGCTGTTGGTCAGTTTCTTGATGCGCGCATCCAGGACAGCCTGGGCGTCCGGCAGGCGGACTTCGGCAACTTTCTGACCGGTCACACGCTCGATCACTTGCAGCATGCGGCGCTCACGTGGAGTCACCAGCAGCAGAGCACGACCTTCGCGACCCGCACGGCCGGTACGGCCGATACGGTGAACGTAGGACTCTGGATCGTAAGGCATGTCAACGTTGAACACGTGGGTGATACGTGGAACGTCGAGACCACGAGCGGCAACGTCGGTCGCTACAACGATGTCCAGACGGCCATCCTTGAGGGAGTCGATTACGCGCTCACGTTGGTTCTGGGCGATGTCACCGTTCAGCGCAGCGGCTTTGTAGCCTTTGGCTTCCAGGGCACTGGCCAGGTCCAGGGTCGCTTGCTTGGTACGCACGAACATGATCAGGGCGTCGAAGTCTTCGACTTCCAGCAGGCTCAATACAGCCGAGGTCTTCTGGTCAGCGTGAACCAACAGGTGAGCCTGTTCGATCGCGGTAACGGTCTGAGTCTTGGTCTGGATCTTCACGTGCTCTGGATCACGCAGGTGACGCTCGGCAATGGCACGGATCGACTGTGGCAAGGTAGCCGAGAACAGTACGGTCTGACGGGTCGGTGGCAGCGCCTTGAAGATGACTTCCAAGTCATCCATGAAGCCCAGCTTCAACATTTCGTCAGCTTCGTCGAGAACCAGGTGGTTCACGGTCGACAGGACTTTTTCGTCACGACGCAGGTGGTCGCACAGACGGCCCGGCGTGGCGACAACGATCTGTGCGCCATTACGGATTGCTTTCAGTTGTGGGCCCATAGGCGCGCCGCCGTAAACGGCCACAACGGTTACGCCTGGCATTTGCTTGGCATAGGTTTCGAAAGCGGTTGCTACTTGCAGCGCCAACTCACGGGTTGGCGCAAGGATCAGGGCTTGCGGTTCGCGCTTGGCAGGATCGATGCAGTGCAGGATAGGCAGGGCGAACGCGGCGGTTTTACCGGTACCGGTTTGCGCCTGGCCAATCATGTCCTTGCCGGCCATGATGATCGGGATCGATTGCTGCTGAATCGCCGAAGGCTCTTCGTAGCCAGTCGCTGCGACGGCTGCAAGGATATTCGGGTTCAGATTAAAAGCGGCGAAGCCGCCGGTTTCCTGGGTCATGGGTCTGCCTCTAAGTGCATCCGCAAAGACCCATGCTCCAAAGCTGCGCATGCCGTGTTGAGACTCAAGAGTCGCCCTGGCTGCTTTGTCGGCGGGGATTTGCGAAAACGAATGAAAGAAAAAAGATTCGTCAAGGGAGAGTCCGCTGTGCGGACGTGCAGCCGAAGCTGACTTCGGGGAATTGCGCTACCTAAACGCGGCCCGGTTAAAGGCCGGCGCGCACTATACCGGAAATACCTGAAAAAGGGAGCTTTTTTTATCGCAAAGCACCGATAAACCGCAGCGTGTCACAGTCTTTGCAGATAACTCCCACAGGGTCTATTTTTCAAAGGCCCGGCCCTGCTGGTCATAACGCTTAAACGGTTCACCCAACCACCAAGACCCTTTGGTCCGAAACCTAGCTTGCGCCCGAGGGCACACCCGATGAATCAAGCCAGCAGCAGTCGCGTCAGCCGTGCACTCCAGGGCCATGTCTTGCTCTTGGGCCTGGATCGGGTGGCGAAACGCAACGCCTTTGACCTGGATTTGCTCAACGAGCTGAGCCTGGCTTATGGCGAATTTGATCGAAATGACGATGCGCGGGTCGCCGTGGTGTTTGCCCACGGCGACCACTTCACCGCCGGCCTCGACCTGGCGAATGTCAGCGCGGTGATGGCTGGCGGCTGGCAACCGCCGCTGGGGGGATGTGATCCCTGGGGCGTGTTCGCCGGCCCACGGGTGGGCAAACCCGTGATCGTTGCCGCCCAGGGTTACTGCCTGACTATCGGGATCGAGCTGATGTTGGCGGCCGACATCAACCTGTGCGCAAGCAATACGCGCTTTGCGCAGATGGAAGTACAGCGTGGGATCTTTCCGTTTGGCGGCGCGACATTGCGCTTCCCGCAGATCGCCGGTTGGGGCAACGCGATGCGCTGGTTGCTCACCGGGGATGAGTTCGACGCCCATGAAGCGTTGCGCCTGGGCCTGGTGCAGGAAGTGATGGCCAGCGAAGACTTGCTGCCACGCGCCATCGAGTTGGCCAATCGCATTGCGCGCCAGGCGCCACTGGGTGTACAGGCGACATTGATGTCGGCACGCCTGGCGCGGATGGAAGGCGAAGCCGTGGCGGCGCAGGCGTTGCCGCCGATGGTGGATAAACTGCTCAACAGCGAAGATGCCAAGGAAGGTGTGAAAGCGATGATCGAGAAGCGGCCCGGGGTGTTTAAAGGTATTTAGTTGCCGACAGTGATGGCCTCTTCGCGGGCAAGCCCGCCCCCACACTTAACCGCGGACATCCTTTGGAATGCGGTTGAATGTGGGAGCGGGCTTGCCCGCGAAGGCGTCGGCACACACACCTAAGTCGCCGGCCGGATCGCCTTGATCAACGCCTGCAACGAGTACCCCAACCGCGGCGCCAGGGCCTCGGCACGGGCCGACAGCGCCTGCATGTCCAATAGCTGGTCCAACTCCGAAGGCACCAGCAAAATCACATTGCCCTCCTTCACCGGCAGTTCCCAATAATGCCGGTGGTACAAGCCACGCAACAATGCCGCGCCCAGCGGCTTGCCATCATCGGTGGCCCACTGGTTGATCACCAGCCAGCCGCCAGGGTTGAGCTTCTTCTGGCAATTTTCCAGGAAGGTCCAGGCCAGGTGTCCGACGCCGGGGCCGACATCGGTATACAGGTCGACGAAAATCAGATCGGCCGACTCAGCGGTTTCCAGCAGTTGCAAAGCGTCGCCAATGCGGATGTACAGGCGCGGATCGTCGTCCAGCCCCAGGTACTCGATGGCCAGACGCGGCACATCGGGGCGCAGCTCGATGGCTTCCACATCTTCCAGCGGTAAGAACTTGAGACATGCCTGGGTCAGCGTACCCGCGCCCAAACCAAGGAACAGCGCACTCTCCGGCTGTTCATGGCACAACGCGCCAATCAGCATTGCGCGGGTGTAGTCGTATTCCAGCCAGCTCGGGTCGGCCGTGAACACGCAGCTTTGCTCAATGGCGTCGCCAAATTCGAGAAACCGGTAATCGGCCACTTCGAGCACACGGATCATGCCGAAATCATCATGGACTTCGGCCAGCAGGCGCTCGACACGCTCCTCGCTCATCACTACTCCTAAAGGCTTGGCTACACGGCAAAGGCGCGATTGTCGGCCAACCGGCGGCAACAGGTCACGCACTAATTGCTGATAACATTGGCGCCCAACGTCAATCAGCCAATCGAGTTCAAGATGAGCCAACCCTGGAGCCCCGACAGCTGGCGCGCCCTGCCGATCCAGCAACAACCCCAGTACCCGGACGCTGCACACTTGCTGCAAGTGGAGCAGAACCTGGCCAGCTACCCGCCGCTGGTGTTTGCCGGGGAAGCCCGCGAGTTGCGCCGTCAGTTTGCCGAAGTGACCCAGGGCCGCGCCTTCCTGCTGCAGGGTGGCGACTGCGCCGAAAGCTTCGCCGAGTTCTCTGCCGCGAAAATCCGCGACACCTTCAAGGTGCTGCTGCAAATGGCCATCGTGATGACCTTCGCCGCCGGCTGCCCGGTGGTGAAAGTCGGGCGCATGGCCGGCCAGTTCGCCAAGCCGCGCTCGGCCAACGATGAAACCATCGACGGCATCACCCTGCCCGCCTACCGGGGCGACATCGTCAACGGTATCGGCTTCGACGAAAAAAGCCGCGTGCCGGACCCGGACCGCCTGCTGCAGTCCTACCACCAGTCCACCGCCACCCTCAATTTGTTGCGCGCGTTTGCCCAGGGCGGTTTCGCCGACCTGCACCAGGTGCACAAGTGGAACCTGGACTTCATCGCCAACTCTGCCCTGGCGGAAAAATACAGCCAACTGGCCGACCGCATCGACGAAACCCTGGCGTTCATGCGCGCCTGTGGCATGGACAGTTCGCCGCAACTGCGCGAAACCAGCTTCTTCACCGCCCACGAAGCGCTGCTGCTCAACTACGAGCAAGCCTTCGTACGCCGCGACAGCCTGACCAACGACTACTACGACTGCTCGGCCCACATGCTCTGGATCGGCGACCGCACCCGCCAGCTGGACGGCGCCCATGTCGAGTTCCTGCGCGGCGTGAACAACCCGATTGGGGTCAAGGTCGGCCCGAGCATGAACCCCGACGACCTGATCCGCCTGATCGACATCCTCAACCCGGACAACGACCCCGGCCGCCTCAATCTGATCGCGCGCATGGGCGCCGGCAAGGTCGGCGACCACCTGCCAAACCTCATCCGCGCCGTACAGCGCGAGGGCAAGCAGGTGCTGTGGAGTTCCGACCCGATGCACGGCAACACCATCAAGGCCAGCAGCGGCTACAAGACCCGCGACTTTGCGCAGATCCTTGGCGAAGTGAAGGAGTTCTTCCAGGTGCATCAGGCCGAGGGCACTTATGCCGGCGGGATTCATATCGAGATGACCGGGCAGAACGTCACCGAATGCATCGGCGGTGCACGGCCGATTACCGAAGATGGGTTGTCGGACCGTTATCACACCCACTGTGATCCGCGGATGAATGCGGACCAGTCGTTGGAGTTGGCGTTTTTGATTGCCGAGACCTTGAAGCAGGTCAAGCGCTGAGATTTTAGTTGCCTGGGCTGACGCCTTCGCAGGCTCGCGCGCTCCCACATTTTGATTTGTGAACACGCTCAACTGTGGGAGCGGGCTTGCCCGCGAAGAGGCCCTAGAGGCCGACACCTATACTGATCATTGCCGCCCTCAACCGCACCGCACTCGCCCGCTGGCAATTCAACTGCACCCGCTCCAGCCCCAGCCAATCCGCCATCTGCCGCAAGTTCAGCGCCAGCGCCAACATCCCCTGCTCATCCAGCCCCGGCTCTTCTTCATGCACCGCATGCACCGCCAGCCGACCATTGGCGCGTTCGGCACGCAGGTCAACACGCGCAGCAATCCGTTCGTTGTGCAAAAACGGCAGCACGTAGTAGCCGTACACCCGCTTCTGCTGGGGCGTGTAAATCTCCAATCGATAACGGAAATCGAACAGCCGCTCGGTGCGGCTGCGCTCCCAGATCAGCGAGTCGAACGGCGACAGCAAAGCACTGGCCGAGAGCTTGCCGGGTACTTTCGACTCGGGCAGGCAGTACGCTGGTTGTTTCCAGCCCTGCACCTGGCAGACGAGCAAATGGCCGTCTTCCACCAGTTCGGCCAGACGATGGCGGCTGTCGGCGGGGTCCAGGCGGAAGTAATCGCGCAGGTCTTTTTCGGTGCCCACACCGAGTGCGGTGGCGCTGTGCAGCAGCAAGCCGCGCTGGGCTTCGGCTTCGCCGACAGTCGCTTGCAGGATCTCGCCGGGAATGACGCGCTCCGGCAAATCATAGAGACGCTCAAACCCGCGCCGACCGGCAACCGTGACCAGCCCGGCGGCGAACAGCCATTCCAGCGCGTGCTTTTCGTCACTCCAGTCCCACCATGGGCCAGCGCGCTCTTCGCGGGTGGACAAGCTGCCCGCGCCGACGGCGCCCTGCTGTTCGACCGTCTTGAGCACGCGCTGGATGATCGCCTGTTGCTCCCGCCCGAAACGCGCCATCTGCGCGTAAATCCCCTGCCCTTGCTGCGCCCGCTGCATGCGCCAGCGCAACAACGGATACAGCGCCATCGGCAGCAGCGAGGCCTCATGCCCCCAGTATTCAAAGAGTGAACGGCGGCGCCCCTGGCTCCAGGCCGCTTGCTCAAGCAGCGACGGGGAGTAACTGCCCAAGCGGGAGAACAGCGGCAGGTAATGGGAGCGCACCACGGCGTTGACCGAATCGATCTGTAACACACCGAGGCGCTCGATCAAGCGGTTGAGGTGCGCGGGCTTGATCTGTGCAGGCGCCTGGCGCCCGGAAAATCCCTGGGCGGCCAGTGCCATGCGTCGAGCTTGCTTGAGTGAAAACGATAGGTCGGCGGGCATGGGACTCTCCGTGTGGGCGCCCCCTTACCCTACTGCATCCACGGTCATTTTCGCAGCGGGTCTTGCCAGTCGTGCAGACGGCGCTCGTGCTCAACGTCGGCGCGACTGAGACCAATGTCCTTGAGCGCGTCATCGCTCAAACTCGCCAATACCTGGCGTTCCTGCCAACGGTGCAGTGCGTTCAGCACACCGCAAAAGGGTCGCTTTGCCATCAGCACAAAACCTTTTTGACCTTTCATCTTCTCGCCCTCCCTTGGGGATGGCGCAAGTGTGTGCCCGGCCTTATGATCAATCCAACGAATGTTTCTTATGCAATACATCTCAGAGATTGATCAATTGTCCGCCTACCCAAGCATCGACACTGAAGTGCTACGCACCTTCGTCGCCATCGCCGAGCAGGGTGGATTCACCCGTGCCGGCGAGCACGTAAACCGCACCCAGTCGGCGGTGAGCATGCAAATGAAGCGCCTCGAAGAAGACGTGTTGCAGCGCAAGCTGTTCGAGCGCGATGGCCGGCAGGTGCGGCTGACGCCGGAGGGCCAAGTGCTGCTAGGTTATGCGCGACGCATCCTCAAGCTGCACAGCGAGGTGTTCAACACCCTGCGCGAGCCGCATATGGTCGGACTGGTGCGCATCGGCACACCGGACGACTACGTGATGCGCTTCCTGCCGGGGATTCTCAAGCCGTTTTCCAAGGCCTATCCGCTGATCCAGATCGAAATGCACTGCGAATCGTCGACGGTGCTGATGCAGCGCCGGGACCTGGCATTGACCGTGATCAGCCGCGAGCCGGGTAATGAAATGGGGGAACTGCTGCGCACCGAACGTATGGTCTGGGCCGCCGCACCCTGCTTTTGCACGGATGAGCACGACACCTTGCCCCTGGCGGTTTCCGGCGGCGATTGCCTGTACACCCAATGGGCCCGCTCCGCCCTGGAAGTCGCCGGGCGCGATTATCGCCTGGCCTACCACAGCACCAATGGCGCGGCGATCCAGGCCGTGGTCAGCGCCGGCCTGGCGGTGATGATCAGCATGGAAAGCCTGGTGACCGAAGACCTTCGCGTGCTCGGCAACGAAGAAGGATTCCCACCCTTGCCGTCGATGAATCTGCACTTGCTGCGTAACCCGCTGATGGCCTCGCCCATCACCGAATGCCTGGCCGAGTACATCATCGAAGGTTTCAAACTTTAAACATCAACATCACCGCACACACCACCAGGAAACCGCAGAACAGCCCGCGCAGCAGCCGTTCCGGCATGGCGTGGGCGACTTTCACCCCCCAACTGATGCTGAGCAGCCCCCCCACCGCCAGAGGCACGCCGATCAGCCAATCCACCTCCTGGTGCCAGGCGTAGGTCACCAGGGTCACGCCGGTGCTGGGCAATGCCAGGGCCAGGGACAACCCCTGGGCGACGACCTGGGAAGTGCCGAACAGGCTAGTCAACACAGGCGTCGCAATCACCGCGCCGCCCACACCAAACAGACCGCCCATGGACCCGGACGCCGCGCCCAGGACACCGAGCCATGGCCAGCCGTAGCGCATCTCGGCACTCGGCGGCGCGTTGCGTGTGAACATGCGCAACAGGTTGTAGGCCGACAGTGCCAACAGGAAGGCGATAAAACCGAGGCGCATCGCCCCGGCATCCAGGCCCACCGCCCAGATCGAACCCAGCCACGCAAAGCTGAACCCCATGATCCCCAGCGGTAGCGCATGGCGCAGTTGAATGCGGTTGCGTTGATGGTACCGCCACAGCGCCAGCATCACGTTGGGTACCACCATCACCAAAGCCGTGCCTTGGGCGATCTGCTGGTCCAGGCCGAAAAACACCCCCAGCACCGGGATGGCAATCAGCCCGCCACCAATGCCGAACAGACCACCCACGGTGCCCAAGGCCACGCCCAATACCAGGTACATCGCTAAATCCAACACCGCTCGCCACTCCACAATCCCAAGACCTCCATGCTACGCAGTCGGCTATGGCACGGAAACGCACAGCAACGCACAATGGCTGTGCCGATCTCGCATAAGCACTCGCCATGAACCCAAATATCCTGACTGACCAACTGAGCCTGTTTCTCGATGTGCTGGAGACCGGCAGCTTCTCCGCCGCCGCACGCCGCCATCCATTGACGCCCTCGGCGGTGGCGCGGCGTATCGACAGCCTGGAAAGCTCGGTGGGCAGCCGCCTGTTCCAGCGCAGCACCCACGCCGTGGTGCCCACCCCGGCGGGCCTGGCGTTTGCCGAGCGGGCGCGGCGGATTGTCAGCGAGTTGCAACTGGCCCGGGCCGAAGCGGTGTCCCTGAGCCATGCACCGGAAGGCCTGATTCGGGTGGATGCGCCGGCGGCGTTTGGGCGTCGGCATCTGGCGCCGGTGATTGCGGACTTCCTGAATGTGTACCCCGGGCTGGATGTGCACCTGCACCTGATCGACAGCTTTGTGGACATGCAGGGTGCGCACTTGGGCAAGGTCGACCTGGTGCTGCGTGCCGGGCATATCGTCGACACCCGGCTGATCGCCACGCCCCTCGCCAGTATCGTACGTATCGCCTGTGCCAGCCCGGCCTACCTGAAAAACCGCGGTACGCCGACCCACCCCCGCGAATTGAGTGACCATGACGGGCTCGACTGGGATGGCCTGGCCCCCATATTCGCCTGGCGTTTCGAGCTGGATGGGCGCCGCGCGACCTATCGCCCGCAGCGCATCCGCATGAGTGCGAACAATGCCGAAGCCCTGCTCTCCGGTGCCCTGGCCGGATTGGGCATCGCACACCTGCCCACCTGGCTGGCCAGCGAATATCTGGTGCGCGGCGAACTCGTACCGCTGTTTTGTGAAGGCGGCTTGCCGAGCCCGGAGACCACCGGGATCTATGCGCTGCGCCTGGAACAACAGCCCAACGCGCGCAGCCGATTATTGCTGGAATACCTGAAAACCCGTTTCAGCCCGGTGCCGCCCTGGGACCTGGCACTGCAAAGCGGCTTGATCTGACTGCCTGGGCAGAATTATCTGGCGCATTAAACATTCGCCCGCTAGATTCCAGCCCAGACATGTTTTTTTAAGGCACCGCCATGAGCAAAAATCCCGCCCCGTGCGAATCCCTGCTGCTGGATAACCAGCTGTGCTTCGCCCTGCACTCCACCTCGCTGCTGATGACCAAGGTTTACAAGCCAATGCTGCAAGCCCTTGGCCTGACCTATCCGCAATACCTGGCCATGATGGTGCTGTGGGAAGAGGATGGATTGACCGTCGGCGAAATCAGCAGCCGCCTGCTGACTGATCCGGGCTCCCTCACGCCGCTGCTCAAGCGCCTGGAAGCCGAGGGATTGCTGAGCCGCACACGCAGCCGTGAGGATGAACGGGTGGTGGTGGTGGAACTGACCGACGCCGGGCGCGCTTTGCAGCAGAAAGCCATGGGCATTCCGCAGTGCATCCTCGGTGCCAGCGGCCTGGAGTTGGCGCAGTTGCGCAAATTGCAGGCTGATCTGATTGCGCTGCGCAGCAACCTGCAAGCCAACGTCTGACACTGTAGACCAGCCACCCAGCAGCCAAATGTGGAAGCTGCCTTGTGTGGGAGCGGGCTTGCTCGCGAATGCGGTGGGTCAGTCACTTGATGAGTAGCTGGCAGGCCGCATTCGCGAGCAAGCCCGCTTGTAAACGCACATTGGGTTCCCGTGGTTTCTGGAAATAATTTGCAAATTTATCTTGCGCGCAAAACATTAGCGCTATACATTCGCCTCACCAACTAATTAGCGCGCAAACATTTTGCGCAATTAAACCAAGAGGACGACACCATGCAAACTCTCTACACCGCAGTAGCCACCGCCACCGGCGGCCGTGATGGTCGTGCGGTTTCCAGCGACAATATCCTCGACGTCAAACTCTCCACCCCCAAGGAATTGGGCGGTGCCGGTGGCCAGGCGACCAACCCTGAGCAACTGTTCGCGGCCGGCTACTCGGCGTGCTTTATCGGTGCACTGAAATTCGTCGCCAGCCAGACCAAACGCAAAATTCCGGATGACGCTTCGATCACGGCCCATGTGGGCATCGGTCAAATCCCCGGTGGTTTTGGCTTGGACATCGACCTGCACATCAGCCTGCCAGGCCTGGATCAGGACGATGCGCAAAGCCTGGTCGACGCCGCCCACCAGGTGTGCCCGTACTCCAACGCCACCCGTGGCAATGTGGATGTGCGCCTGCACGTCACCGTCTGACCTAAACGGCGCCCATAAAAAAACCCGACTCAGAGTCGGGTTTTTTTCGTATCGGCGGGGCCAGAATTACTTCTTGGCGCGACCTTTGTACGAACCGCCTTCGCGGGTGTCGATCTCGATCAGGTCGTCGATTTCGATGAAATCGGCTACTTGCAGCTCGGTACCGTTAGCCAGCTTGGCCGGCTTCATGACCTTGCCCGAAGTGTCGCCGCGAGCGGAACCTTCGGTGTAGGCAACTTTACGCACGATGGTGGTCGGCAGCTCTACGGAAACCAGACGGTCTTCGAAGAAGATTGCTTCGCAAACGTCGGTCATGCCTTCTTCCACGAACGGCAGAACGGCTTCGATGTCTTCAGCGTTCAGCTCGTACATGGTGTAGTCAGTGGTGTCCATGAACGTGTAGGTGTCGCCGCTGATGAAGGACAGGGTCGCTTCTTTGCGGTCGAGGATCACGTCGTCCAGTTTGTCGTCGGCGCTGTAAACGATCTCGGTCTTGTAACCGGTCAGCAGGTTCTTCAGCTTGGTCTTCATGATTGCGCTGTTACGACCAGACTTGGTGAACTCAGCTTTCTGAACCAGCCAAGGGTCGTTTTCGAGACGGATCACTGTACCGGGTTTCAGTTCTTTACCAGTTTTCATTGCATATATCCGAAATTTGGATGGGATTTACAAAATTCAAGGTGGCGTATCATATCCAACTTTCATAAAACTGTACCAGCGCCGTCGCAAGATCGGCCTGCAAGGCCTGTTCCAGACACCAGGATTCGGCATGCTGGTTGAGCTCGGGCCAATGCTCCGCAAGCATTTTCCAGCACAGCGCCATGTCGCCATCCGTGTTCCAGGCCTGCCACAACGCGATCAACGCGGCCCGGGCGGCCGGTGATAATGCGGCGGTGTACAGTTCCAGGAAGGCATCGAGCTTGTCCAAATGAATGTCTTCGTCCTGCCGATAGATGTGCCACAACAACGGCCGGCCGGCCCATTGGGCACGCACGAACGAGTCTTCGCCGCGCACCGCGTTGAAATCGCAGCACCACAGCAGGCGGTCGTATTGCGCCTGACGGACGAACGGCAGCACCTGCACCGTCAGGGCATCGCGCTGATGGACGTCGCCCACCGCCAGGCCCTCGGCCCCCAGCCAACGCTGCACATCGCCGAGGATGCGCCCTTCCGGCACCAATAGATGAGTGGCATGCCCACCCGTCGATAACACGTCCAGCCAAGCGGCGAGCCCGGCGTTTTCGTAGGCAAACAGCGAGATCAGGCGTGCGCCCGCAACTGGAACAATCCCCATATCATGTAGGAATTGATGCTGCGCAGCGGTGTCCTGCTGAAACGCCCGACGCTGCTCCAGTAATCCAGCTTCACGCAGCAAGCCTCCCGTACCAGGGCGGAAGCCGGGAAAGAAGAAGTACTTCTGCACGCCCTTGAACTTCACCGAAGGCAAGCGATGGCAACCCACCACCCAGTCTTCGGCACTCAGGTAATCCAGGTTCATCCATAACGGCGGGCGCTCACGCTCAGCCATGGCTTCCATATAGTCGGGCGGCAATTGGCACGCGAACGCGGCAATCACCACATCCGCCGCCGTCGCGCCCGTCCACTCGGCCGGCCAATGGCGCACTTCGACGCCTGCCTGGGATTGCTGATCGCGTTGCACATCAATCTCGGGGCACATGCGCTCGAAGGCACGCAAGTCATCGACCCAAAGACGCACATCACAGCCGTGCTCCGCCACCAGTTGCCGGGCCAGGCGCCAGGTCACGCCGATGTCGCCGTAGTTGTCGACGACGCTGCAAAAAATATCCCAGCGGGCTTTCATTCCGGGCTCCAACGCTTAAAGGCTCGATTGTCCGCATAAATGCGCCGATGCAGAAGGCTTGATCGCGATTATTCTGCACAGTGGCTGTGCGACAATCGCCGCCACGCCGCAAATGCCTGCCAGGAGGCCGCCATGTCTGATCGTCCGTTGTCGCTGTTCAAGCTCAGTGCCGCCATCGCGTTTGGCGTCTGGCTGGGGTTTATCGCCATTGCGTTGACCGCCTGGCTGGCGTCGCGCTATCTGTTCCCGCAGAGCCTGGCGCCAGTGGCACAAGCGGTCGAGCAATTGGGCAAGCCTGCAGTGGTGGCGCCTGAACCGCCGAATCGCATGTTCGAACAGTATCAACAGAACCTGCACAAGCAGGAACAGCAGCAAACCCTGGATCAGGCCCGTAACAATGCGCGCAACCTGTCCAACCCCAAATGCCAGTTCTGGCTGCAACAGGACCAGAACGCCCCCAACGAAAAGTCTCGGGCCAATGTCCTGCAATTCTGCGATTGATGACCATGAATAAACACGCCGTCCACCACTTGATCCTGGAAAAGCTCAACGTCGATCTCGACATCGCCAGACGTGCTGCGCAAACCGCCTACGAAACCGCGACCCACGAAGAAAACATCGCCGAGAACAAATACGACACCCTGGGGCTGGAAGCGTCCTACCTGGCGGCCGGACAAGCCAAGCGTGTCGAAGAGATCAAGCAGGCACTGACCCTGTGCCAAAACCTGCAACTGCGCGGGTACGATGATCAGCGGGGTATTGAAGTCGGCACGCTACTGGGCCTGGAAGACGAGAACGGTCGCCAGCAATGGCTGTTCCTGGCGCCGGACGCGGCGGGTTTGAAAGTGGACGTGGTGGGGCAGCCGGTGACCGTCATCACCCCGCGCTCGCCGCTGGGCAAAAGCCTGCTGGGCAAGTTCGAAGGCGATGAGGTGGAGATTCTGGTAGCGGGCGCTCGGCAACTGTTTGTGGTTACCGAGGTTAAATAAGCCACATCAGGCGACAAGTTTGATGTGGCGAGGGAGCTTGCCGCTGTGCTGCGAAGCGGCCCCCTCCCCCTTGCGGTTTCAGTGGACGGGCAGTTCAACACCTTCGAACAGCTCTTCCAGTTCCTGCTTGTTGTGGCACTGGATCGCCTTGGCCATGACTTCGCGGGTCAGGTGCGGCGCGAACTTCTCGATGAAGTCGCACATGAAACCCCGCAGGAAGGTGCCACGACGGAAGCCGATCTTGGTCACGCTGGACTCGAACAGCTCGCTGGCATCAAGCACAACCAGGTCTTTATCCAGGTTGGTGTCGACCGCCATCTTGGCGACGATACCCACGCCCAGGCCCAGGCGCACGTAAGTCTTGATCACGTCGGCGTCGGCCGCAGTGAACACCACTTTGGGCGTGAGGCCACGGTGGCTGAAAGCCTCGTCGAGCTTGGAACGGCCGGTGAAACCGAACACGTAAGTCACGATCGGGTATTCAGCCAGGGCTTCCAGGGTCAACTTCGGCAGCTTGGCCAGCGGGTGACCCTGCGGCACCACCACGCAACGGTTCCAGCGGTAGCACGGCATCATCACCAGGTCACCGAACAGCTCCAGGGCTTCGGTGGCGATGGCAAAATCGACGGTGCCGTCAGCGGCCATCTCGGCGATCTGCATCGGCGAACCCTGGTGCATGTGCAGCGCCACGTCCGGGTATTGCTTGATGAAATCACGGATCACCGGCGGCAGCGCATAACGTGCCTGGGTGTGCGTGGTTGCGATGGACAGCGTGCCCTTCTTCTCGTTGGAGAATTCCTGGGCGATCTGCTTGATGCTTTCGACTTTGCGCAGGATCTCGCCGGCAGTTGTGATGATGCGCTCACCGGCCGGGGTTACACGGGTCAGGTGCTTGCCGCTGCGGGCGAATACTTCAACGCCCAACTCGTCTTCGAGCAGGCGGATCTGCTTGCTGATACCAGGTTGCGAGGTGTAAAGGCTTTGAGCAGTAGCGGAAACGTTGAGGTCGTGGTGCGCCACTTCCCAGATGTAGCGCAGTTGTTGAAGCTTCATATGTATCCCTCAAAGCAGATAGACGCCACGGGTATCAGCGACGGTATATAACTATATTAAAGGTTTGATGGATAAATCTAGAACTTTTTATCGACATCTAACCATCACACGTCATCACTGCGTCGACGTTGTAACGAGGGCACCAGGTAAACCGGCACCGTAGACAGTTGCAGCACCCGCGCGGCAGTCCGCCCAAGCGGGGTGGCCGTCGCGGTTGCATGGCTGTGACTACCTACGATCAGCAGATCCACGGAAAGTTTGCGCAACTGGTCGAGTATCACCTCGCACGGGTCCCCCTGGATCACCCGGACCAGGCGGATCAATTTCAGGTCTTGCTCGCCGTCTCCCAGTTCCTCGCGAAAACTGTCCAGCACCCGCTGTTCGATCGTCGCCATCACTGTGGTCAGGCCCTGGCTTTGCCACTCGCTCAGGGCCTGCTCATCAAGGTAGCTCTGCAACACCGATTCGGCGAACAGCCCGATGGGCTCGACCACGTGAATCACATACAGATCCGCCTTGAACGTTCGCGCCAGCGCCAGTGCATGTTGCATCACATAGGGCGCATACAGACCGAGGTCCGTGGCGTACAGCATCGAACGAATCATAGAACCTCCTGGACTGCCAGGATGGCGGAGATTGAATGAGCTTAGCAGCGCATCAACGACTTCGACTGGCTTAGCTCCCGGACTGAACCCTCACCTCATTACTGATGCCATGGGGCACATGCCCGGTGGCCACCACCTCCCTGGCTTTCTCGCAATGACCGGCCTGGTCATCGAAAAAAACATCGGCGGCAAACGCCTCCAGGAACGCGGATTTCTCCAGCCCACCAAGAAACAACGACTCGTCCAGACGAATATCCCACTCACGCAAGGTACGAATCACCCGCTCATGGGACGGTGCCGAACGGGCGGTGACCAGCGCCGTGCGGATCGGGCAGGACTCGTCCGGGAACTCACGCTGCAACAAATTGAGCGCCGCCAAAAAGCCCTTGAAAGGCCCCCCGTGCAAAGGCTGACGCGCCGACTCACGCTCGTTGGCCTGGAACGCTTCCAGGCCGCCAGCCTGATATACACGCTCCGACTCATCGGAAAACAGCACTGCATCACCGTCGAAGGCAATGCGCAGTTCATCACTCGACGCCCGTCGTGCGCCGCCCGACAAAATCGTCGCCGCAGCAAAACCGGCATCGAGTGCACTGCGCACGTCTTCAGCATGGGTCGAAAGAAACAGATGACAACCAAAGGCGGCCAAATAAGGATAAGGACTACGCCCGCCGACGAAAGCGGCGCGGGAAATATCCAGACCATAGTGCTGGATCGAATTGAACACCCGAAGGCCAGTGTCGGCACTATTGCGGGAAACCAACACCACTTCGACCCGCGCACGACCGAGGCTGGCGTTGAGGCTCAGCAGCTTCTTGACCAATGCAAAGGCGTCGCCGGGCTCGAGGGGTTCGTCCTCGTGTTCGATCTGATATTTGCGGTAGGCCTCGACCCCTTGGGCCAGATAGACCTTATGGCTGTCGCTCAGGTCGAACAGTGCCCGCGAAGAGATCGCCAGCACCAGTTTGTCGCCCAATCCCTTCGCCATCCTGTTCTCCCCTGCTCAGCGGTTGCGCCGATCGATAAAACTCAAGGCCTGGTAGAGCGCCTGCATTCGCGGCAACTCACAACCGGCCGCCTTGGCGGCAGCCAGTGGCCGGGCATAGATCGCCGCCAGTTCCAGCGGGCGCTTGTGCACATGATCGTGGTACATGCTGGGCAAATAGTCGTCCATGGTTTCGGTCATGGCGAACATCTGCTCGGCATAGCTGGCGGCAATCTCATGGCCGCAGGCATGGGCGCCCTGCACCACTTCCGCCATCAGCGCGCGGATCAACTCGCGGCTGGATTCATCCGCCATCATGGCCGTGGTGCCCGTGCCCAACAGCACCGAGAGGCCGTTGAACGGCACGTTCCACACCAGTTTATGCCAGCGGGCCTGATGCACATTGGCCATGGCCTGGGACTCGATGCCCGCCTTATGAAACAACGCGGCGCCGGCTTCGACAATGGCTTTCTGGCGTGCCTCATCATTGGCGGCGGTACCGCTGTGATAACCCAGGTTGACCCGGCCCAGGGCCTGGTGCTCGACAACCCCGGGCCCGGAGCGGTGCACGCCGATATAACACAAGCCGCCGAGCAGGTGCAGTGACGCCGGCAGGTGCTCGCGCAGACTGTCTTCGACGTCCAGGCCGTTTTGCAGCAGCACCACCTTGGCATCCGGCGCCGCGACCTGGGCAATAGTCGGCGCCAGGTCAACGTTGCCGGTGGATTTGGTGCCCACCAGCAGCCAATCGCAGGGCGGCATGTCGGCGGCATTGGCATAGGCCTGGACCGGGTGCAGGTGCAATGCACCATGCACTGTGCTGTTCAGACGCAGGCCATGCTGGCTGACAGCAGCGTATTCGCTGCGCAACAGAAAGTGCACATCGAAGCCGGCACGCGCCAGCATCACGCCGTAGAAGCCACCGATGGCGCCGGTGCCGATGATGCCAATGCGTGGGGATTGTACGGTCATGGCAAATCCTCTGGAGTGCGGGTAAGTGCGTGGTCAATGGCGCTGGCAAGGTCAGACGGTGTCAGGCGCGTCTGTAGTTGCCCAAGGAATTGACCCTCGCACACCAGGAACAACGCGGGCAAATGAAAGATCTGGTAGCGTTCGACCGCACCACCGTTGTGTCCGGCATCGACCCAGCACACCCGGTCCACCGGCAATCGCCAGCCCGGCAACTGCAGGCGCGCCCAGCGGCAACTGGAACAACCGGCACTGGTGAATATGACGAGCGAAAGGCCTGGCAATCCCAGCAATTGCTGGTCAATATCCAGGTCGGTCAATTCCAGTTCCTTCACTATACTGCTGCCACCGCCGTCAACTGGACGGTGTTCGGAGTCCGTGTACATGGGTCGTTTTTTACCTCACCCTGATGATGTCGCCGTCGAGTTAATCCAACGCCCCTCTCCCGCCATCCCTCGTCAACGCCTGCTTACTCACGGCCTGGGTGGCATCGCCTGCCATTGGCCGCGTGCCTGGCGCCAAGGTACGGCGGTTGACCTGCATATCCCATCCCTGGGGCCCAGCGCCCGTTATCCAGGCTATGTGGCATGGTGCCGCAAGGTGGAAGACGGTTACCGCATCGGCATCGCGTTTACCGACGAACATGCACTGTTCGGTGCACGAATGGGTGAACAAGCATGCCGGATAGAGCGCTACTGCCGCCAGCACGAAGATGCCGAACCAACACCCCAGCAATTCGAGGCGCTGGCCCGCGAGTGGGTGTCGCGTCATGCCGTCGAGTTCTCCCACGAGGCCTTTGTGGCGCCAGCACTGGATTAAAGCGGGCTTTGCCCATTGTCGCGGGCCCGTATTACGCGCTAAGGTTCCTCCCCCCTGCATTCAAATCATGCTGTGCTCCGCCGCACGGGGATGGCTGGCGGCCGGCACCCGTGACCCTGACGAGTAACACGATGGCTGATTTACCGATCAATGACCTAAACGTTGAATCCAACGAGACCCTGATCACGCCCGATCAGCTCAAGCGCGAAATCCCCCTGAGCGACGCTGCCTTGCAGACCGTCACCAAGGGCCGCGAAGTCATCCGTGACATTCTCGACGGCACCGACCACCGCCTCTTCGTCGTCATCGGGCCTTGCTCGATCCACGACCTCAAGGCTGCCCACGAGTACGCCGAACGCCTCAAGGTGCTGGCGGCGGAAGTGTCCGACACCCTGTATCTGGTGATGCGCGTCTATTTCGAGAAACCGCGTACCACCGTTGGCTGGAAAGGCTTGATCAACGACCCGTATCTGGACGACTCGTTCAAGATCCAGGACGGCTTGCACATCGGTCGCCAGTTGCTGCTCGACCTGGCTGAAATGGGCCTGCCCACCGCCACCGAAGCACTGGACCCGATCTCCCCGCAGTACCTGCAGGACTTGATCAGTTGGTCGGCCATCGGCGCACGTACCACCGAATCCCAGACCCACCGCGAAATGGCGTCCGGCCTGTCGTCGGCCGTGGGCTTCAAGAACGGCACCGACGGCGGCCTGACCGTGGCGATCAACGCGCTGCAATCGGTTTCCAGCCCGCATCGTTTCCTGGGGATCAACCAGGAAGGTGGCGTGTCCATCGTCACCACCAAGGGCAACGCCTATGGTCACGTGGTGTTGCGCGGCGGCAACGGCAAGCCCAACTATGATTCGGTCAGCGTTGCGCTGTGCGAGCAGGCACTGAACAAGGCCAAGATCAAACCGAACATCATGGTCGACTGCAGCCACGCCAACTCCAACAAGGACCCGGCCCTGCAGCCGCTGGTGATGGAAAACGTCGCCAACCAGATCCTCGAAGGCAACCAGTCGATCATCGGCCTGATGGTCGAGAGCCACCTGAACTGGGGTTGCCAGGCGATTCCAAAAGACCTCGCCGACTTGCAGTACGGTGTGTCGATCACCGATGCCTGCATTGACTGGGCGGCTACTGAAAACACTCTGCGCAGCATGCATGCCAAGCTCAAGGACGTCTTGCCGACCCGCAAACGCAACTGAACCTGGATTGCGCACACAAAAACGCCGGGCTAAGCCCGGCGTTTTTCATGCTGGTGTTTTATGCCTTACAGCTTCGCGGCATGGCGCTGATGGCGCTCCATGTAGCGTTCGACATAGGAGCAGGACGGTATCACTGTATAGCCGGACTCTTCGGCAAACTTCAGGGCTTCCTCGGTCAGCGCCGCGGCAATCCCACGGCCGCGCAGTGCGTTGGGCACGAAGGTCCGATAAATGTCCAGGGTCTGCTTACCGAGGTCCATGTAGGTCAGGTAGGCACGATGACCGTCCACATTGGTCTCGAACTGATGACCTGCCTGGTCATGGTGGATGGACAACGCCTCGCTCATCACTACTCCTCGCGGGTCTTGGATTCTGACCCCTACCTTACCGATGTTTTTCCGGCGAAGGAACATCTACGCCACCCCGTGCCGGTTTCGACAACGAGAAACCTCTGGCGCTCACAACCAGCACGCAGTGAGATAGTAGGCACCAATCCTGTCATTGCTCAAGGCGCTCTCGTCATCCCCAACGGCTGGCGGTTATAGAAAGGGCATCGATCAACCGGTGATCGAACGCCTGAACATTGCCGGCAGTTGAAGCTTGAGACGAACAGGCGCTCTTAAAGTCACCTCTACATGCGCAAAAGATGCCAGGCCGGGTTACGGCCAGCTGAACAAAAGAATCAACATCGATATATAAGTCTATACCGGCTTAGCCGAACCAACGCATGCGGGCCGGACCTCTCAGCCGGGCTCACATGGTCATTGGATTGAAAAAAATTGAACAGTTTTTATACAAACCTTCCAAAAGACTAGCCAAAATAGATTCGGCGCGAGAATTTTTTTTGCTTCTTGCGCTACGTCAGTTTACTTACTACAAGTAATGGGTAGTATGTACGCCGGCTATTAGCTCACTCGGAGAAAGTAGCCATTTAATAGAAAGTCCTTGAAGGGGAACACGATGAACAACGTTCTGAAATTCTCTGCTCTGGCTCTGGCCGCAGTTCTGGCTACCGGTTGCAGCAGCGTCTCCAAAGAAACCGAAGCTCGTCTGACTGCAACTGAAGACGCAGCAGCTCGCTCCCAGGCTCGTGCAGACGAAGCCTACCGTAAAGCTGATGAAGCTCTGGCTGCTGCTCAAAAAGCACAACAGACTGCTGACGAAGCTAACGAGCGCGCACTGCGCATGCTTGAAAAAGCTAGCCGCAAGTAATAATCCTTCGGGGTTGTTATCAAGCCGATCCATTTATGGGTCGGCTTTTTTATTGCCCGGATTTCAGCCCTGAATCCCAGGCAATAAAAAGCCCGCCGCAGCGCAAGGCCGTGGCGGGCTGTGGATCCAGCCAGTTTACTGTTGCAGATCGATCGGTGCGCTTGCAGCGACGGATGCGCCACCGGGCACGCCGATCTCAGTCGGCAAACCATCTTCCGCGGCGACCACATCACGGACCTGATCCCAGTTGACCCGCAGGTTATTGGCCATGTCTTCGCGCTTGAGCAAGGCGTTGATTACCGCCGTGTGCTTGTCGACCACCGACGGCGTACCGTCGTCATTCAGTGGTGTATGCGCCTCAAGATAGACCTTGCCGCCAGCGCTACCGAACTTGTAGGCGTCGTTGATGATGCGCACCGACGTGCCCACTGGCACCATGCCGGCCATTTCCAGCACGTTGTTATTGAACATGCGGAAACAGCCGTGACTGGTACGCGTACCGATACCAAATTTCATGTTGGAGCCGTGGATCAGGTAACCCGGCGTGCCCAGGGTGAACTTGAAGGGCCCCAGCGGGTTGTTCGGCCCGGCCGGCACCACGTTGGGCAGCGGATCACCATTGGCGGCGTGCTCGGCCTTGATCGACGCGGGTGGTGTCCAGGTCGGGTTCGGCGTCTTGGCAATGATGCTGGTATGGGCAATCGGCGAGCCCCAACCCTCACGGCCAATCCCCAGCGGGAAGGTATAGACGACGTTCTGCCCCTTCGGATAGTAGTAGAGGCGGTACTCGGCCAGGTTGATCACGATGCCTTCCCGTGGCCCCGGCGGCAGGATGAAACGCGTCGGCAGCACGATCTCGGTGCCCGCGCCCGGCAGCCAGGCATCCACGCCCGGGTTGGCCGCGACCATCTCCGAATACCCCAGGTCGTAGGTGGTGCCCAGGTCGGCAAAGGTGTCTTCGTACTTGGCCTTGATCACCTGGACCTGGCCCACGATGTCTTCACCCGGTGGCGGCAACGGCAATTGCAGGGCTAATGCAGGACCGGCCGCGCAAAGGGCAGCAAGAGACAGGCAGCAAGTGACGACGGAAAGGCGCGACAACATCCGGAAAATCCTTCGCAGAACGACGGGTAGGGAAAAAACTGATTGTATACGTGAAGCACGCAGGGAGCATCAATCCGCCCCGCTTCTACTCGAAGCGCAGCTCCGGCCAGATCAGCGGTGTGCCGCGCTTCTGGGATTCGAGGATCGCCCGACACAACGGGCACAGCCGTTGGTCCTGGAAAATCGCACGGTCCACCGATGACCAACGGGGCTGAGCCGGCAGCAAGGTGCCGCACAGCGTGCGGTCGATCGTGCCGCCCAGCTCCAATTGCCGTGCCACCAGATGTACCCGGACTTCCTGGCAGGCGAACAGATCCAGCTGCTCGTCAGGCTCGATCAGTTGGTAGTTGAACAGGGACCAGGCAGGGCGTGACATCGGGGGCTCCAGATCGGGGGGGCGCCACCTTAGCCGAAAGCCTGCCGGTAGAAAAGCGTCATAACAGCGGTTTTAGCGTCGGCCAGACATTTTCCAGCAACTTGGCCTGGGCACCGACCGCCGGGTGCAGGCCGTCGGCCTGCATCAACTCCGGGTGACCGCCGATGCCTTCAAGGAAAAACGGCACCAGCGGCACGGCTTTTTCCTTGGCGAGGCTGCCGTAGACTTCGGCAAACGCGTTGGTGTAGCGCGGGCCGTAATTGGGCGGCAGTTGCATGCCCAGCAACAGCACCTTGGCGCCAATCGCCTTGGAGTGGTCAATCATCGAAGCAAGATTTTGTTGCAATTGCGCCGGCGGCTGACCGCGCAGGCCGTCATTGCCACCCAACTCGATCACCACCACGTCCGGCTTATGCTCTGCAAGCGCCGCCGGCAGCCGCGCGAGGCCTCCGGCACTGGTGTCGCCGCTGATGGAAGCGTTGACCACTTTATCGTCGAAACCTTCGCTCTTGAGCCGTTGCTCCAGCAAAGCGACCCACCCTTTGCTGGTATCCAGGCCGAAACCGGCACTGATACTATCGCCAACGATCAGGACTGTACCCGCCGCTGCGTTCTGGGCCATGCACATCAAGGCCAGGCCAGCACTCAAAAACCACATTCGCATCGGATTCTCCATGGGCGCAAGCATTCTCACCGCGCAGAACCTCAGCAAAGTGGTTCCCAGCGCGGAAGGTGAACTGACTATCCTGCACGAACTGAGCCTGGAACTGAACAAGGGCGATAGCCTGGCTATCGTCGGCAGCTCCGGTTCCGGCAAATCCACCCTCCTCGGCCTGCTGGCCGGCCTCGACCTGCCCAGCAGCGGCGAAGTCACCCTCGCCGGCCAAGCCTTGAGCACCCTCGATGAAGACCAGCGCGCGCGCATCCGCGCCGAACACGTGGGGTTTGTCTTCCAGTCATTCCAACTGCTCGACAGCCTCAACGCCCTGGAAAACGTGATGCTGCCGCTGGAACTGGACGGCCGCAAAGACGCCCGCGAACGTGCCCGCCACCTGCTCGAACGTGTCGGCCTGGGCCAGCGCCTGACCCACTCGCCACGCCAGCTCTCCGGCGGCGAGCAACAACGCGTGGCGATTGCCCGCGCGTTCGCCGCCGAACCGGACGTACTGTTTGCCGATGAACCCACCGGCAACCTCGACAGCCACACCGGCGAGCGCATCAGCGACCTGCTGTTTGAACTCAATAAAGAGAGCGGCACCACCCTGGTGCTGGTCACCCACGACGAGCGCCTGGCCCACCGCTGCCGGCGCCTGATCCGCCTTGAAGCCGGCCTGATGGTCGCGCCCCTGGAGCCTTGATGGCACGTTTGCCGCTGTTGCGCCTGTTCAGCCTGGCCATGCGCCAATTACTGCGCGATGCCCGCGCCGGCGAATTGCGCGTGTTGTTCTTCGCCCTGGTGGTGGCCGTGGCCGCCAGCACCGCCATCGGTTACTTCGGCGCACGCCTCAACGGCGCCATGCTGTTGCGCGCCACTGAGTTCCTCGGCGCCGACCTGGTGCTCGAAGGCAGCTCACCGGCGCGCCCCGAGCAAATCCGCTCCGGAACCGAACTGGGCCTGGACCATGCACGTATCGTCGAGTTTTCCAGCGTTATCGCGACCGACAACGGCATCCAGCTTTCCAGCATCAAGGCGGTCAACGAGCAGTACCCGCTGCGCGGCGAGCTGAAAAGCGCGGCCGAACCGTTCGCCGCTGAAACCCCCGGTGGCGGCCCGAAACCCGGCGAGGCCTGGGTGGAAGCGCGGCTGCTGACGGCGCTGAACCTCAAGGTCGGCGACAGCATCGATGTTGGCATGAAGACCCTGCGTCTGGCCCGCATCCTGACCTATGAGCCGGACCGTGCTGGCAACTTCTACAGCCTGACGCCGCGGGTGATGATCAACCTGGCTGACCTGGAGGCCACCGGCGTGGTCCAGCCCGGCAGCCGGGTCAGCTACCGCGAGCTGTGGCGAGCACCGCCCGACAGCACCGCCCTGCAAACCTATCGGGACTTGATCAAGCCGGGACTCGCCGCCAACCAGCGCTTGCAGGATTCACGGGACGGCAACCAGCAGATCGGCGGTGCCCTGGGCAAGGCCGAACGCTACTTGAACATGGCCAGCCTGGTGGCAGTATTGCTGGCGGGCGTGGCCGTGGCGCTGTCGGCCAACCGCTTTGCCAGCCGGCGCTTCGACGCCAGCGCGCTGCTGCGCTGTCTTGGTTTGTCGCGGCGTGAAGCGATGCTGCTGTTCAGCCTGCAACTGAGCGTGCTCGGCGTGCTGGCCAGCCTGGCGGGTGCCGTGCTCGGCTGGCTCGCGCAATTTGGCCTGTTCTACTTCCTGCATGACCTGCTGCCGGCGGACGTGCCACCCGGCGGGCTGCTGCCGGCCGTTGCCGGAATCGGCACCGGGCTGGTCGCCCTCGCCGGTTTCGCCTTGCCGCCACTGGCGGCCCTGGGCCGTGTGCCGCCGTTGCGAGTGCTGCGCCGCGACCTGCTGCCGATTCCATCCAGCACCTGGATGGTCTACGGCGCGGCCCTGTTCGCCCTGGGCCTGATCATGTGGCGCCTGAGCCTCGACTTGGTGCTCACCTTCGCCTTGCTTGGTGGCGGTGTGCTTGCCGCGTTGATCCTTGGCAGCTTGCTCCTGCTGTTGTTGCAAAGCCTGCGTAAGCTGCTGGCCCGCGCATCGCTGCCCTGGCGCCTGGGCCTGGGCCAATTGCTGCGTCACCCGCTGGCAGCCGCCGGCCAGTCCCTTGCGTTTGGCTTGATCCTGCTGTCCATGGGGTTGATCGCACTGCTGCGTGGCGAGTTGCTCGACACCTGGCAAAACCAGCTGCCAGAGGACGCGCCCAACTACTTCGCATTGAATATCCTGCCAGCCGACACCGAAGCCTTCAGTGCACGCCTGCTCGCCCTGCAAGCCCAATCGGCGCCACTGTATCCGGTGGTACCGGGGCGCTTGATCAGCATCAACGGCGAGGCGGTGCAGGCGATTGTCAGCAAGGACTCCAGCGGCGACCGAGCTGTGCAGCGTGACCTGAGCCTGACCTGGGCCGCCGACCTGCCGCCGGGTAACGTCCTGACGGCCGGTGCCTGGTGGTCGCAACAGCCGACCGATGAGATTCCAGGCGTGTCGGTGGAGGCCAAAGTGGCCGAGAGCCTCAAGCTCAAGCTCAATGACCACCTGGTGTTCACCGTCGGCGGCGAAAACCGCGAGGCGCGGGTCACCAGCCTGCGGACCATCAACTGGGACAACTTCCAACCCAACTTCTTCATGATCTTCCAGCCGGGTACCTTGAAAAACCTGCCGGCGACTTACCTGACCAGCTTCTACCTGGCACCTGGGCACGACCAGCAGATTGTCGACCTGTCCCGTGCATTTCCGGCGGTGACGATCCTGCAAGTCGAAGCCCTGCTGGAACAGCTGCGCAGCATCCTCGCCCAAGTGACGCTGGCGGTGGAGTACGTGCTGTTGTTTGTGCTGGCGGCGGGGATGGCGGTGTTGTTCTCCGGTTTGCAGGCCACCCTGGATGAGCGCATTCGCCAGGGCGCGCTGCTGCGCGCACTGGGTGCCGAACGCAAGTTGCTGGTCAAGGCGCGGCGCATCGAGTTCGGGTTGCTGGGCGCGGTCAGCGGGCTGCTGGCAGCGCTGGGCACGGAGCTGGTGACACTGGTGTTGTACCGCTACGCCTTTGACCTGGCCTGGCACCCTCACCCGTGGCTGTTGCTGCTGCCGGTGATCGGTGCCGTACTGATCGGCGCTGCCGGCGTATTCGGCACGCGTCGCGCGCTGAACGCCAGCCCACTGACCGTGCTGCGCGAGGGCTGAAACGCCAACGGCCCGCACCCTGCCCAGGGTGCGGGCCGTTCTGGCCTACTTCACATACTCGATACCGGTGATCCACCAGCACACTTCACCGCTTGGGGTCTGCACCAAGGCCTCATCGTCGACTTCCTTGCGCAGCAACGCCCTGGCCATGGGTGAGTCGATGGAGATGTAGTCCATGCGATCATAGATCTCGTCATAACCGACGATACGAAAGCGCTTGGTTTCACCCTGCTCGTTTTCGATGTCGACCCAGGCACCGAAAAACACCTTGCCTTCCTGCTCCGGCATGTACTCCACGACGCGCATGTCTTCCAGGCGCTTGCGCAGGTAGCGCACCCGGCGGTCGATCTCACGCAGCAGTTTCTTGTTGTACTGGTAATCGGCGTTTTCGCTGCGATCCCCCAGCGACGCGGCCCAGGTGACTTTGCGCGTGGTGTCCGGACGTTTTTCCCGCCACAGGTAATCCAGCTCTTTTTTCAGCGCCTCATGACCTTCTTTGGTAATCAGCTTGGTACTCAAACGCTTGCATCCCCAGGCAATATCCGTAGGTGCCGATGCGCCAGGGAATCAAGCCCCGGCGTCGACTGGCTGGCGTCGATAATAAATGAACCCTGGAAAGTAGCCAGACCAGACTATCGATCCAGCACCTGGTCCAGCTCGAGCAGCATCCCCCGCAGACTCTGCCGCATGCCCGATGCCTGGGCAATCAACACATTCATCGCTTCAGCCTGCTGGCTGACAGCCACCGACTGCTCGTGCAATTGCGCACTGCGCTGCTCGACCTCCCGGGTCTTTTCCTCCAGTTGATGTTGCTCCTGCTGCAAGCGGCTCTGCCATTGCTCAAGCGCGGCCTCACGCTCGATTACCGCGCGCTTTTGCTGGGTCAACTCCTGCGCGACACGGGCGAGGTTATTCAACGTGCTATCCATCTCGAACAACACATTATTGTCCGCCGCCACCGGCAGTTGGGGCGGCACCTCAGGTTCTCTTGGCGCAACAGGCTCAGTCGACACATTGGCCTGCGATGTTTGCACAGGCATCGGTTGCGGCTCTTCGCTGTGGCATTCAGGTGCGTCCCCCTGGGCCGGCTCGGCTGGACTCACGACCCTGGGGCCAGAACTCATTTTTGATGAGAAACGAATGGAGGGCACGATCAACGTCGCGCTTTCGATCGCCGGTTGCGCGGGACTGGACATTCCAAGGGTGATGACTTTCATCACCAGGGCTTTCTTGATGATCAGGGAGTGATGATCCTCCGGTCTTGCAGGAGGTAACTTGCAGCCTTTCAAATCCACAAAGTGATAAGGAATCTGTGTATCCGTCAAGTCACCGGGATTCGTCCCGGAAGCCGCCCACGTCAATATTTGCTTGAAGACCTGCATTGCCAACTGCAACTCTTCCGGCGCATCAACAGCGCCCAAGTAATACCGCTCAAGTTTCTTACGCAAAACAGCGATATATACCCTGGAACTCCCAGGCTCCGCTTCTTCATCCAGGCTATAAACCAGAAAATTACAACCTATCTGGGGTACAGCGAAACTACAAAGCAGTGCACCGTTGACCGGCGCATCCTCACCGGATCGTGCAAGAACAAGAGTACGTAGAAGCATCATGGTCATCGGACCTCATCACGGCGAATAAACATAAATTACACACCAAACAAACAACTGCCATCTGAAACGTCACACACGCAACAATTGTTTCAGCACATCTCAAATACAAACGTAGGATTTTGCTTATAAATTCAAGACCGGATTTCAAAGCCCCCTCATTGAACGTAATATTTTTTAACCCGAGCCTGCACATACGTCAGCCAAAGTGCTTGTTGCTACCCCTCCACCGACAAACCGATCCAGCAGGACAGCCTAATGATTGCGATAAGTAATCTGACAAAGAAACTCGGCCCGAAAAGTGTGATCCAGCCACTCTCATTTTCTGCCCAACGCCAGGAATGTATTGGGCTGTTCGGGCTCGAGGGCGCGGGCAAAACCACACTCCTGAAGCTGGTGGCCGGTTTGGTCAAACCCTGTGCCGGGCAGGTGAACATTCTCGATTTCAATACGCACACCCATCCGCTTCAAATAGGCCAGGCAGTGGGCTACCAACCTCAATCAAATCCCTGCCATCCAACTATGTCTGTCAGCCGTTTCCTGAATCTCCTGGCGACCCTGCGCAAATTGCGCGGGTCCGAAAAACGTTGGCACATCGAGCAGGCTGCGGCCCGCCTGGAGCTGTCGGCGGTACTCGACTACCCGCTCAACACGCTGCCCAACGACCTGCAACGCAAAGTTGCAATGGCCCAGGCCATCCTGCATGACCCCAGCGTGCTGTTGCTGGATGAACCCATCGAGGGCCTCGCCCCCCATCAGCAGGACAAGGTTCGGGCGCTGATCCAATCCTTGGCCGAGGACATGACCGTGATCGTCGCCGCACGCGATGGCGAAGCGCTGTCCAACATCTGCACACGTGCACTGGTCCTCGGAAAAGGGCGCCTGCTGGCGGACATGCCAATGCCCGAGCTTCAGCGCAGTTCTCGCCACTTCAGGGCCATCACCCTGGCGTCGGACGCGCCCCTGGACCTGCTGGCGCTGGCGGTTCTGCCCGGTGTTGCCGGCATCGAGGAACACCGCCATGCCCCTCGCACCGTCACAGTGCTCGCCATGCCCGGCCACTCCATCTACCCCGCCGTCAGCACACTGATCGCCACACGGCAATGGCCCATAACCTCGCTGACGCTGGAGACCGGCCGCCTGAACGATGTGGTCCACCAACTGAGCCAAGAGGCCTCGCTTTGAACCTGCTGCTGCCTGTTTTCAAACTCCAGCTGACCCGCTATCTCCGCGCACCGGCCACCTACCTGAGCATCGCAATGTTCCTGGCACTGTCCACGACACTCGGATTGGATACCCTCGGGCTACTGGAACAAAACAGCAGCGATTTGCAAAACTTCTTTGAGTGGCACCCCTGGTTGTATCTGCTATTCATCCCGGCGCTGTCGATCCAGTTATGGACGGACGAACAACAGACCGGTCTCAGCGAACTACTTAAACTATTGCCTGTCAGCTCGGCAGAGCTGGTTATCGGGAAGTTTCTCGCAGCCTGGACTATCGTCGCCCTGACATTGGCGCTGACGTTTCCCCTCGTTGTGATGGTCAACATGCTGGGCACAGTGGATAACAGCGTAATCGCCGCGCAATATCTGGTCAGCGGTTTATTGGCGGCAAGTTATTTGTCCATCGGCTGCTTCATGTGTGCCCTCAGTCACCAACGACTACTGACATCTGTGCTGACACTGAGCCTGTTATTAACGATCAGCGGACTGTCATCAGTGCTTGATGCGCTGGAACATCAAGCGCCTATTTGGATAGTCGACAGCCTCACCGCCCTGAGTCCACTCATACGGTTTGGGATGATTGATCATGGCGCATTGGCGCTGCACGACATGCTTTATTTCATCAGCCTGACAATTGCCTTACTTGCTGCAACAACCATTGTTCTCAACTACAAAAAAAGCTGAGGGGGGCTATCGATGGGATCTGCACTGCGTGCCAGCATGACACTTATCGTCATAGCCTTACTGTTCCTGGCCTTCAACCTGGTATGGGCAGTCAAGCTGCCTGACCTGCGCTGGGACCCTTCAGCCTTGAAAACCAACACTCTTTCGCCTGCCGTGCTGCATCTGCTGGCCGCCCAGGAAAGCCCGGTGGACCTTTACTACTTCAACGCACGCCATCACCCGAAAAAGAGCGCTGCCAGCAAGCGCTACGCCGTTTATGTTGAAAAGATGCTCAAAGCATTCGAAACCGCCGCAAACGGCATGATCAACCTGCACATCATCGACCCTGGCGACCTTTCGGACGATGCCTACAGAGCCGGGTTATACGGCCTCGACGATAGCGAAGGATTCTTCGGCCTCATCGGCACTCGCAATGGCCAGGCCGCGCGGCGGATCGAATCCTTCAATCCCGACCGGGCGGCGCTGCTGGAATATGAAATCAGTCACTTGATCAGCCAATTGTCGCAACCGCAGCCCGCCACTATCGGCCTGCTGTCAGGACAGCCGATCAAGACCCCGGCCGCGGCGCTGCTGCGCGAACTGCATCGACATGTGAACCTCGTCGACCTGCCTGCCGAGCTCGACCGCATCCCCAGCCACTTCAAGACCCTGATGCTCGTACACCCGCGCAGGCTGCCCGAGCAAACCTTGTACGCCATTGACCAATTCGTGCTGGGCGGCGGCAAGCTGATGATGTTCATTGATCCGCTTAGCGCCCTGGATACCGACGCCCCGCCCGCCAGCGCCAAGCTGGACGGGCTGCTGGCGAGCTGGGGCGTGCGCATGCCCGCCGACCTGGTGCTGATCGACAGCCGCTATGCCGCACATGAGCCTCCAGGCAGTGATCCGACCCGGTTGACCCTGCCAAGACAGGCCATGACCAGGAACGACGTCAGCAGTTGGCGCCTGGATTCAGTGACCCTTGCAAGCAGCGGCGCGCTCTTCGCGCTGCACAAAAGCCGAACCCGTTTCACTCCGTTGCTGCAAAGCTCCGAACAGTCGGCACTGCTGGACGCCAACAACCTTGCGGTAAACCGGCGTCCCGGCGAACCGCTGCCGCACCGTGAGCGCCATGTCATCGCAGCGCGCCTCGAAGGACCTGCGTATTCGTCGTTTCCTGACGGCGTCGGCGAGCAGCCACCCGGGTTGCAGAAGGCCGCGCAGATCCATGTGGTGGTGGTCGCCGACACGGACATGCTCACGCTGAGCCCGACCCGCTCAGCGCAATTGAGCAATCACCTGTTTGTGCTGAACACTTTGGACAATCTTGCTGCGCCTGAGGCGCTCGCCAACATTCGCCCACGCGCCATGGCGAACTACGGCTTGCACGTCGTCGAAAACCTGCAGAACACCGCTGCGCGTGCCTATCAGGACCAGGCCGACGAGTTGGAGCGACGCCTGGCCCAGGCGGAACAGGAATGGCAACGCTTGAACCCGCCCATCACAACCCTCGGCACCGAAGCGGTCGATACCAGCACCCAACTACAAGCGCTCAACAAGGAGCGCCTGCGCTTGGCGATGGAACTGCAAACGTTGAAGGTGGACGCATACAAGCCACTGCAGCGTTGGATACTGGGCGTGAAGCTGCTGGTGATTGTGCCGTTGCCGCTGCTGCTATGCCTGAGCGCCTGGGCGCTGTTTCGCTGGCAGCATCGCCGGCGGCCACTGCCCTTGCAGGTTTAACGACGAGCGATCAGCCCCTGCCGGGCAATGCGCGTGAGCTGGTGGATGACTTCTTGCGCGTCAGCGGCGCTGGGGGCCTGGATGACGGCCAGGTCAAAGCTGTTGTTGGCAAACCGCGCGAGGGAATCGCCGTCTTCGACAAACTGGATCAGGAACGCCGAAGGTCGGCCGGTGCGGCGTGGCCAGCCATCGAGATAACGCAGCAACGTCGGCTGGTGCTTGCCGCCCAGCAGGATTTTCGGGTTGCGCTGGGTCAGGTCCGCAGTGATCGGGGCCAGGCGTATGAGGGGGTGTAGTGCATTCATCGTGTCGTGTCTCTGCCTCAAAAGTCTGCGGGCAGGTGAGAGGCAACACCGAACCAGCGCTTTAGCGGTATTTCGAAGCCTGCTCCTGAGTCGGAAACAGCACTTCTATCGGGACTGTGTACGCTGGACCGAGCATAAACAACCACCCATGGCGCCCCGCAATTAGCTGTTTAAATCGGCGCATGAGCGGGCATCCTAGAGAAGCCGACAGGGCCATGTCAAGAATTGCGCGCAACGAAAAGGCCCGCACGCGGCGGGCCTGTTCAGGGGGTTGCAGGTCTGTCAGTTGGCGATGGCGCGGTCGGCGGACAGCTTGCCGGCACCTTCAAACAGTACGGCCAGGGAGCCACCCAGCAAGGCCAGTGCAAACTCATAACCGTTGTTGGCCATAAACAAACCGTTGTGGATGTGCACCGAGAAGATCGCAACCACCGACAGAATGGTCAGCCCCAGCGCCGCTGGACGCACCAGCAAACCGATGATCAGCGCCAGGCCGGCAAAAAACTCAGTCCCGCCGGACAACAGTGCCATCAGGGTACCCGGTGCCAGGCCGATGCTTTCCATCCACTGCGCCGTACCCGCCAAGCCATAGCCGCCGAACCAGCCGAAGAGTTTTTGCGAACCGTGAGCGGCGAAGATAATGCCGACAACGATGCGCAGGATGGTCAGGCCGTAGCCGGCGCGGGTGCTCAGGAGGTTTTTGATCAGTGGGCTCATGGTAAGAATCCTTTTCGAAGTAGGGGTTGGTTGGCCGCTATATTAATCAGTTTATGGAATGATAAAAGCCGAAAAAATGCCTAATTAATATCGATTAAATCGATCACTTCCGCGAGACGACTTTCGGCGCAGGCGGCTCCAGGGATTCGCGCTCCCGATCGAACGCCAAGTAATACTTGTTGACGCTATTAACATAGCTGACACCCCCCATCCCCACCTGCTCCATGGCAATCCTCTCAACCTGGAAGAACCACTGGTTGGGGTTCAGCCCCCGCCGCTTGGCCTCGGTGCGCATCCCCTGCACCCGCTCCGGGCCCATGTTGTAAGCCGCCAATACAAACGCCATGCGCTCGCGCTCGTTCAGCTTGGGGCTGGCGAAGAACTTGCGGCGGATCATCGCCAGGTAGCGGGCGCCCGCCTGCACGTTGCTATCGAGGCTCTCGATATTGTTGACGCCCACCCGCTGGGCCGCAGACGGGGTGATCTGCATCAGCCCAGTAGGCCCACCGCTATTGCGCGCGCCGGGGTCGAGGGCGGACTCCTTGAAGGCCAGCGCGGCGAGGTTCAGCCAGTCCATGCCCTGCTCGCGGGCGTGCTTCTGCAAGACCGGGCGCAGTTTTTCCAGGCGCTGGCGCTCGACCCGCGCCAGCGGGTTGCGCACTTGATAGAGGCGTCGATAGATGCGCTGGAACGCCACGTCCTGGTCGGATGGGGTGTGATAGGTTTTGAGAAATCGATCAATGCTGGCCCGCAGCATCGACGCGTCCTGGCGCACGAACCAGTATTCGTCGCCCGGCTCGCTGATGGCCACCTGCTTGTCGAAGCGCAACTTGGGCAGGATCTTCGCCCAGCGTTCGGCAATCGGCTTTTCCACAATGGTCAGGTGGAAAATACCCGCCTGTACCATCTCCAGCACGTCTTCCACAGCCAGGGTCGGGTCCACCCATTCCACCTTGATCGGCGGCTGTTTGTGCAGGGCCAGTTTCTGGTTGACCTGGCTGATCGCATCCGCCGCCGCGCTGCCGGTGGTCAAGGCCAGGGTGCGCCCGGACAACTGCTCCAACTTGGTGAACCGCCGCTCGCCCTTCACACCCACCAGCCACAACGGCACACCGCTGGCAATGGGGTCACTGGTGCTGATCTTGTGCGCGGCATTGACGTCGAGCAGCTCGCCGGGGGCGACCAGATCACCTTCGCCACGGGCCAATGCGCCGAGCAGTTGGTCCTTGGCCTTGGGGATGATCTTGAGGTTGATTTCCTGGCCATCACGGGCGTGGCCATTCAGGTATTGCTCGAAGGCGCGCAGGCGATGGTATTCGACACCGATGGCCTGGCCCTGGATTTCACCGGAACTGTTGCGGCTCTGGTTGACCAACACCCGCAAGGTGCGACTGGAGCGAATCTCGGCCAGGTCACGGACCTTGCCGGGTTTGGTCACTTCCAGCGGCCCGTCCAGGCGCGCGACCGCCGCCATGGGCAGCAGTAACGTCAGGCACAACACTAGCAACGCCGAGGGTCGGATCATCCGCTCTCCGGTAAGAATACTGGCCAACGTCCTCGCGAAAAACGAGACGGTGGGAGTCAGAAACAGAGCACTTGAAGCGCTGAAAAAGCGCGCAACGGTGACACAGGGCGAAGCGTGAGGCCAACCGCGATGTCACTTGCGACGTTCAAAGACAGCGATAACTCGTTGTAGTTCTTCGATTTTCTTATAAATCTACAGCTCTGATATGCTTTCCGGCCGCAGGCGGAGATAGCACCATGCAACTCATTGATATCGGCGTCAACCTGACTAACCCCAGTTTCGACGAGAAGCACCAGGCCGTACTCGAGCGTGCGTACGCCGCTGGCGTGCAACAATTGGTCCTCACCGGCACCAGTGTCGAGGGCAGCGAACAGGCCCTGGAACTCTGCGCAAAGCTTGATGACAGCGGTCAACGCCTGTTCTGTACCGCCGGCATCCACCCCCACAGCGCCAGCGACTGGAACGGCGACAGCGCCCAACGTTTGCGCAGTTTGCTCGGCGAGAGCCGGGTGCGCGCGGTGGGCGAATGCGGGCTGGATTTCAACCGCGATTTCTCACCGCGCCCGCAGCAGGAAAAAGTCCTCGAAGAACACCTGGCCCTGGCCGTCGAGCTGAAGCTGCCGGTGTTCCTCCATGAGCGTGACGCCAATCAGCGCCTGCTGGAGATCCTCAAGGACTACCGCGACCACCTCACTGCCGCCGTGGTGCATTGCTTCACCGGCGAGCAGCAGGCGTTGTTCAGCTACCTGGACCTCGACCTGCACATCGGCATCACCGGGTGGATTTGCGACGAGCGCCGTGGGACGCATCTGCACCCGCTGGTCAGGGAAATTCCCCGAGGCCGCCTGATGCTGGAAAGCGATGCGCCGTACCTGCTGCCGCGCACCCTGCGCCCCAAGCCGAAAAACGGCCGCAACGAACCGGCCTACCTGCCCGAAGTACTGCGCGAAGTCGCCCTGCACCGCCACGAGACGCCGGAAGACCTGGCCCAGCACAGCACCGCCCGTGCCCGCGCGTTTTTTCGGTTGCCTGCGGTGGAGTGATGCGGCCCATTGACCCATGTCAAAAGGGTATTGTTGAATAGCGGCACAATAATGGCACCTTGCCAATGCTGTTTCCGCTATCAGAGAAAACCTTCCATGGGTGCCTGGCTTAGCAACATCTCGCTGAAGTACAAATTCTGGGCCGTCAACGCGGTCGCCTTCATCACCACCTTATTGCTGGTGCTGTACGCCGTGCAGCTCGAACAACAGGCACGCAGCGACGCGTCCCAGGCCTCCGCGCAGGCGCAGGCGCGCTTGCTCAGCGCGTGGCCGGCTGACAAACCGCTGCCCAAGGGCGAGCACCTGCTGACATTTGCCCGAGGCCAAGTCCCACAACTGGCGGAGCAGGATCTGTCAGCCCTGGCCAGCGCCACCGGCTGGATCGAACTCAATCACATGCCCTGGCTCGGCGTTAACCCGCTGTTGGGCGCCGATGTGGTCGCGCGCGCCGACGGTCAATACGTCGCCGTGCTGGCCTACGCGCCCAGCCTGAGCCAGGTCTTCGAAGACCGTTTCACCAACTACGCCGTGGCCGTCGCGATCCTGATGCTGGCGATGCTCTGCGCTTCGCAGCTGCTGATCCGTTTCTTGCTCAGCCAGCTCAACACCCTCAAGGACGTGATGCTGCACGTGGAGAAAACCGGCGACCTGTCGGCCCGCGTGCCGTTGGCGTGCAAGGATGAAGTCGGCCAGATGGCCAGCGCCTTCAACGCCATGCAGGCCGGTTACCAACGGGTGGTCAACACCGTGGCGCGTACTGCCCAGCAACTGGACGACGGCGCCGCGCGCCTGGCCAGCAGCATGAACGACGTGCAGCACGGTATGCTCGGCCAGCAAAGCGAAACCGACCAGGCCGCCACCGCCATCAACGAGATGACCGCCACCGTCTACCACATCGCCCAGCACGCCGGCGCCACGCGGGATTTGTCCCAGACCGCCGACACCCTCGCCGGCAGCGGCCATGAAGTGGTGAGCCGCGTGCAACGCTCGATTGCCGGGCTGTCCACCGGCGTGCAACAGACCGCCGAAATGATCCAGAAACTCGCCGAGGACAGCCAGAAAATCAACGGCGTCGTCAGCGTGATCCACAGCATCGCCGAACAGACCAACCTGCTCGCCCTCAACGCCGCCATCGAAGCCGCCCGCGCCGGGGAAATGGGCCGTGGTTTTGCAGTGGTCGCCGACGAAGTGCGCAACCTGGCCAAACGTGTACAAAGCTCCACCGACGAAATCACCCGCATGGTCTCCGCGCTGCAAGCCGGCACCCGCGATGCGGTGGACTTCATGCAGGAAAGCTCCTTCAAGGCCGACGACTGTGTGCAACAAGCCCTTGAAGCGGGCGCGGCACTGGCCGAAATCACCAGCGCCGTGGCGCAGATGCGCGAAAGCAACACCCAGATCGCCGTCGCCGCAGAGCAGCAAAGCCATGTCGCCGAAGAAATGAACCGCGCGGTGGTGAGCATTCGTGACGTCACCGAAAACACCGTGAAACAAACCGTGGATTCTGCAACCACCAGCAACCAACTGGCGACTCTGGCCGGTGAATTGAGCAAAGCCATCGGGCAATTGAAGCTGTAAGCCATCCAAGGTTGGCTATAGCCCCTATAGCCAGCCTTGATTCGCTGCTGCGCCCGTCCCTGCCTAAACTCTGTTCAAGTTGTTTCAACGGACAGAGGATTTTTCAGCATGGGCAAACGTCATCCCAATCTCCCCGCCTGGCAATGGCGCAATTACCCACAGAACCATCAGCACCCGACCAACCTGGCGTTACACCTGATTGCCGTGCCGCTATTCATTATCGGGTTTCTGCTGATTGTGTCCGGCGTGTTCAGCCTGAGCCTGGCGAGTTTTGCCATCGGCGTGGTCGGCATCCTCGCCGGCCTGGCCTTGCAGCGTCACGGGCATAGCCTGGAAGCGCAGGCCAGTGAACCCTTCAGTGATCGCAAAGACGCCGTGCAGCGGTTGGTGGTCGAGCAATTCGTGACCTTCCCGCGCTTTGTCTTCAGCGGTGGCTGGTGGCGCGCCTGGCGGCAGCGCCATCGGCACTGAGGATCAGGCGAACACCACCACGGTCTGGCGGCTGATGGCGATCAGCGCACCGCTCGGGCTCCACAGCGCGGCGGCGGCATGGCCATAGCCGTCTCGGGCGTGTTCGATGCTGACGTAGTACTGGCACCAGTCGAGGGTGGTCAAATCCTGCAACGGCTGGATGAACTCGATGGTCCAGGTCAGTGTGCTGCCCGGCGCCGGCTTTTTCAGGTGCGGCAGCAACGCCGGGGGCCAGGCATCGACCAGGGCGAGGATGTGCGCTTCGGTCAGCGGTTCCTCTTTTACATCCCCACGCAGTCGGACCCAGCCGCCCATGTCGCGGGATTTGTTACCGGTAAACGGCAGACCGCCGACGCTCCAACGCATCGCCAAATGGCGCATGAACTCCGGCGTGACGCCCTTGATGTAAGGCAGTTCCTGGCACTCATCCCAGTGTTTGAACACCGGCGGCGCTTCGCTCTCCACCGTAATTTCCGACGCGCGGGAGCCACCGAAACTGGCCTGTACCAGGGTCGCCACTTCACCGTTCTGCACCACGCGGCCGAGCAACTGGCTGACGGCCTTGCCTTCGCGCAACACTTCGACTTGATAGCTGGCCGGCACATCCGGCGCTACCGGCCCGACGAAGGTGACCGCCAGCGAGCGCAAAGGCCGATCCGCCGGCACCTGGGCGCGCAACGCTTCGTACTGCAAGGCGGCGACCAGGCCACCAAACGTGGCACGGCCTTGCGCCCATTCGGCGGGGATGGTGACGTCCTGCGGGTGGCTACGGGCGGCGTCGAGCAAATCACTGAAACGCATGGCGACCTCACATCAAAAGAAACAGATGGGCGATCTTAACCAGCGGGCCCGCCAGGCACAGCGCCTATTCCGGCCAAAAGCCGGACCGGTTCAGAAACAATCCGCGCTGAGCTTATCCAGCACGCGATCCGCCTGCCCTTGCGCCTTGGCCATGGTGCGTTGCCACACCGCCACGCAAGGCTGCAAATCGGCCTGCTGCTGGGCCTGGGCCAGCCACTGCCAGCAGTCGTGCCAATCGCCCAGGGCGGCTTGGGCTCCCTTGAGGCGAGGCAGGGCTTTGGCGGGGAGTTTGTCCAATTCGGGATACGCTTCGGCGGCGTAGCGCACACGCTTGATCAACAAGCGCAGGCGATGGCGATCGTGCTCGGGGTCTTTCAACGCGGCGCCAAGTGCCTGCCATTGCTTGGCCAGGCGCTTCTCGATACGCGTGCGCAGGCCCTTGAGCAATTTTTGATGTTCGCAGGCGCGGATGAAGCGCGGAAAGGCATCGAGGATCAGCAGCAAGTGCGCCAGCTCCGGGCCTTGTGCCACCTGCCGATACGCCTCGGGTTGCAAGCGCAGGCGTCGATCGGCGGCCAGGTGATGGCCGTGCTGGTGCAAATACGCCGCCAGCACCTCGCGGTCACGCAACGGCGTGGTCAACTGGCCGACCGCGCTGGCGGCCGCTTCCAGCTGTTCCACCCCCGGCAGCCCGCGCAAGGGGCGCAACAGGCTGCGCAGGCGGCGCACGGTGGTGCGCAGATCATGCAGGGCTTCATCGTCGGTGACGGCGGCAAGACGAGCCTGGCAGCTCAGCAACCCAACTTCCAGGCCAATGACCTGAGCGACTAACTGATCGACCAACGCTGACATCCTGCCCTCACTCCCCGATGAAAAATCCTATTAGCACCCGGATCAACGCCCGGCGCGCGACTCACGAATATAGAAACGCGCTTTTTCGGCCTTGTTGGCGCAGCCTTCAAACGCTTCGAACTGTTGCTGGGTCTTGGCGCCGGTCAACAGCGACAGAGCCTTGGAGTAGCTGACCGTACCGGCGAAACCTTCGGCCTTGGCCAGGTCCAGCTCATGCCAGGCGGCATCCAATTGCGTGCCGCAGCTGTCGCGGTACGCGGTTTTCCCGGCACAACCGGCCAGGGCCAACACGATCACAGGCACACACATCCAGGCTTTCATCGATGACACCTCAAAATAAAGAAAAACAGTCGTACGTTGTAGACGTTGCCTACTTGGAAAAGTGCCTTGTCCCTAGCCTGAAATCGATCCTACCTATTGCCAGAGCATACCCGAGCCTTATCACTCCCGCAGCGAAGATTGAAGCCGCCCCCTCAATAGGTGCATTGTGGGCACCTGCCTTCTGTAGGACATGGACCATGAAGAAACGTGTTGCCTTGGTGCTGGGCTCCGGCGGGGCCCGGGGCTACGCCCATATCGGAGTGATCGAGGAGATCGAACGGCGCGGCTACGACATTGCCTGTGTCGCTGGTTGCTCCATGGGCGCCGTAGTGGGCGGCATCTACGCCGCCGGCAAACTCGATGACTACCGCAGTTGGATCGAAAGCCTCGATTACCTCGACGTGTTGCGCCTGGTGGACGTGAGTTTTCGCCTGGGGGCGATCCGAGGCGAGAAGGTCTTCGGCCAGATCCGCAAGATCGTCGGCGAGTTGAACATCGAAGAGTTGCGCATCCCCTACACCGCCGTCGCCACCGACCTCACCAACCAACAGGAAATCTGGTTCCAGGAAGGTTGCCTGCACCAGGCCATGCGCGCCTCGGCGGCGATCCCCAGCCTGTTTACACCCGTGATGCAGGGCAACCGCATGCTGGTGGACGGCGGCCTGCTCAACCCGCTGCCGATCGTGCCGGTGGTGTCGAGCCATTGCGACTTGATCATCGCGGTCAACCTCAACGCCACCAACCAGAAGCACTACCAATTGCCGATGATCCAGCGCCCACCCGCGTTCAAGAGCCGTTTCAACAGCCTGGCGAAATCCCTCGGTTCGAACCTGCCCTTCCGCCGCAAACAGGCCGAACAGTTGATGAAGCTGGAGCAAGAGGCATTGCAGGCCGAAGCCGCAGACATCAACCCCTGGCTGGACTCGGCGGAACCCGAAGCCCAACAACCCGCCGCCGCCCCGGAAACCGCCGGGGCACCGAAGTCGGCGACCGGTTCGTTCATCATCGACAACGTCGGCCCGGCGTCGTTGCTGGACTTGATCAACCAGAGTTTCGAGGTGATGCAGACCTCATTGGCGCAGTACAAGATCGCCGGGTATCCGCCGGATGTGTTGATCAACGTGCCGAAGCGGGTATGCCGGTTTTTCGAGTTTTACAAGGCGCCGGAGTTGATCGCCTTGGGGCGGGAGATTGCGCGGGATACGTTGGATCGGTATGAGAGCGAGCAGGGCTGAGATTTCTGGTGTTGCTGAAGGCGCCATCGCAGGCAAGCCAGCTCCCACACTCCAATGGTGAACGCTTTCAAAATGTGGGAGCGGGCTTGCCCGCGATGAGGCCGGCCCAGCCACCAAACATCTAGGCGCCCAACAACCGATACCCCACCCCCGCCTCCGTCACGATAAACCGCGGCTGCGTCGGGTCATCCGCCAACTTCTGGCGCAGATGCCCGACCACAATCCGCAGGTAGTGACTGTCTTCGGTATGGGTCGGCCCCCAGATGTCCTTGAGCAACTGCTGCTGGGTAATCACCCGCCCCGGATGGCGCGCCAGTTGTGCCAGTACCGCGTATTCCTTGCGGGTCAAGGCCACCTCGGCACCGTCCAGCAGTACACGGCGATAGGCCAGGTCGACGGTCAACGGGCCAAAACTCAACGCCGCTTCCTGAGCCTCGCCCGTCGGCACCTGGCGCAACAGCGCACGCACGCGGGCAAGAAACTCCTGGATGCCAAATGGCTTGGTCACGTAGTCATTCGCGCCACCGTCGAGGGCCTCGACTTTCTGCCCTTCGCTGGCCCGCACCGAGAGCACCAGCACCGGCACCATCGACCATTCGCGAAACTCACGCAGCACCTGCTGGCCGTCCATGTCCGGCAGGCCGAGGTCGAGCACCAGCAAGTCCGGCTTGTTCAGCGCGGCCTGGGCCAGGCCTTCATTGCCGGTGCCGGCCTCAATCACCTTGTAGCCCTGGGAGGCCAGGCTGATGCGCAGGAATTTGCGGATCTGCGGTTCGTCATCAATGACCAAAATCGTCGCGGTCTGGCTCATGGTGTCCAATCAGAATCGGCGGAGAAAACAGGGTAGCTCATGCCTCGCGCTCAAGGCCAGGCTGGGTCGGCAACGGTAGGAACAAGGTGATGCAGGTGCCGCGCCCGTCGATACCTTCGGCCACGCTGATATGCCCACCGTGCGCGCCGACCATGCCCTGGCAGATCGCCAGGCCGAGGCCGGTGCCCTGCCCGCCGCGATCACCCCGGGCGGCGGTGTAGAACATGTCGAAAATTTTCGCGCGCTCGTCCTCGGGAATCCCCGGGCCTTCGTCGGCAACAGCAAAAAACAGCTGGTTATCCGACACCCCCGCACTCAAGTTCAGACGCCCGTGGGCTGGCGAAAACCGTGCGGCGTTTTCCAACACATTGACCAACGCCTGCTCTATCAGCGCCGCGTGCACGTAGAGCAAGGGCAACCCCGATGGCACCTCAGTGCGCACCTGCAATGGCGCCAGCACGGCGCGCAACCGGCCAAGCGCGCTGCCAACGATGTCACCCGGCGCCACCCAGTCACGCGCCAGCTTCAGCGCACCGTGGCCCAGGCGCGTCATGTCGAGCAGGTTCTGGATATAGCGGTCGAGACGTTCGGCCTCATCGCGGGTACCTTCCAGCAACTCGCGGCGATCCTCCAGCGGAATGGCTTCACCGAGGGCCAGCAGGCTGTCGATGCTGCCGCGCATGGCGGTCAGCGGCGTGCGCAAATCGTGGGACACCGACGCGAGCAAGGCGCTGCGCAGTTGCTCGGTTTCACCGTGCAGACGTGCCGATTCCAACTCCTGCGCCAGTTGCGCACGGGCCAGGGCTTGCGCCAGCGGCTGGCTCAAGGCCGTGAGCAAACGGCGACGCTGACCGCTCAACTCCAGGCCCGGCTTGGGACTCACGCCGAGCAAGCCCAACGGGCCCTCTTCACCCGACAGCGGCCACCACCACCAACGCCCGAACGGCAAGGTACCGGTGCCCATGCCGGCCGGCTGGTCGTGTTGCCAGGCCCAGTCGGCGGCGGCGCGTTCGGCTTCGGTGAGGGTCAGCGGGCCGCCGGTCTCGATGGTCCAACCGCCCTGGCCGTCGCGGTTGACCAGGCATAAGTCGAGGTCGCTCCAGCCTTCCAGGTGATGGGCCGCCGCACTGATCACCGCCTGGCGATCGGTGGCGGCGGTGAGTTTGCGCGACAGGTCGAGCAACTCGCTGGTTTCTTCCTGGGTGTCGCGCAGCGCCTGCAACTGCCGGCGTTGACGCGCGGCGAGGTTGCCGGTGAGCGCCGCCATCAGCAGGAAAAACAGCAGCGTCAGCACATCTTCTTCACGCTGGATCGCGAAGGAAAAATTCGGCGGGATAAACAGGAAGTCATACGTCAGAAACGACAGCGCCGCACACACCAGCGATGGCCCCAGACTGCTGCGCACCGCCACCAGCAGCACGGCAGCGAGGAACACCAGGGAGATATTCGGCAACGGCAACACACTGGCCACCGCCCAGGCCAACGCCGCCGCCACCACGGTGGCGGCAACCGCCAGGCCGTAGTCGAACCACACCAACCCACGTACATCCGGCAGGCGTGGCGGCGCGGGGACGTCGTCACTGTCGAGGACGTTGATTTCCAAGCCCCGCGCATTGCGCAACAGACGCGCCGCCAGGCCGCCGCCGAACACGCGACGGTGCCAGCGCATCCGCGACTGTCCCACCAGCAGCAAACTGGCGCGGCGTTCGGCGGCGTGCTGGATCAGGGTCTTGGCCACTTCCCCCGCACGCAGCAACACCACTTCGCCGCCGAGGCGCTCGGCCAGTTGCTGGGCGTTTTGCAGGCGCAGACGCGATTGCTCATCCCGCGCCCGGCCGTTGTCGATATGCACCAGGCTCCACGGCAAATGCCGACGCTGGGCCACGCGGCTGGCATGGCGCACCAGGCGTTCGGCCTGGGCATCGCCGTCCACGCCGACCAGCAAGCGCCCGCGCACAGCCGGTGCGGCCTGGCCGAGCTGGCGATAACCTTGGGCCAAGTCATCGTCGACGTGGGCGGCGGCGGTCTGCATCGCCAGTTCGCGCAGGGCCATCAGGTTGGTCTGGGTGAAGAACGCGTCGATGGCGGCGCGGGCTTGTTCCGGCACGTACACCTTGCCGTCGCGCAGGCGCTCGAGCAGCTCACGGGAAGGCAGGTCGATCAACAGCAGTTCGTCGGCCTCTTGCAGCACCCAGTCCGGCAGGGTTTCGCGCACTTGCACGCCGGTGATGCCGCGCACTTGGTCGTTGAGGCTTTCCAGGTGTTGGACGTTGACCGTGGTGAACACGTTGATGCCGGCGGCGAGCAGTTCCTGGATGTCTTGCCAGCGCTTTTCATGCCGGCTGCCAGGGGCGTTGCTATGGGCCAGTTCGTCCACCAGCACCAGCTTGGGCTTGGCGGCGAGCAGGCCGTCGAGGTCCATCTCTTCGAGCATCACGCCGCGGTATTCGCTGCGCAACAGCGGTTGCTGCGGTAGGCCGCTGAGCAGCGCTTCGGTCTCGGCGCGGCCATGGGTTTCGACCACCCCGGCGATGAGTTTTACGCCCTGGCGCAGCTGCGTATGGGCGGCCTGGAGCATGGCGTAGGTCTTGCCCACCCCCGGCGCGGCGCCGAGAAAGACTTTGAGCCGGCCACGGCCGTTGCGGGGCAGATCGGCTAACAAGGCATCGGCGCGGCCGGAGTCGCTCATGTAGGGGGTTCCTTCAGGTGTTTATTTGCAGTCTTTAAGGCCGTCATCGCGGGCAAGCCCGCTCCCACATTTGCAATGCAATCCCCTGTGGGAGCGGGCTTGCCCGCGATGGCGGTTTCACTGCTTACAGTTTTTCCAGGGCCATGTTCAATGCCAGCACATTCACCACCGGCGGGCCCACCAACGGGCTTTCAATGTGCTCATCCAACAAGCGCTGCAAGGTCGACACCGGCACATTCCGCGCCGCCGCCACGCGCACCAGTTGATAGGCAATCGCCTGTGGTGGCAAGTGTGGATCAAGACCGCTGCCAGAGGTAGTCAGCGAGGCCAAAGGCACCGGCCCCTGGCTTGGCACCAGCTGTTTACTCGCGTCCTCGAAGATACGCGTGGCCAATGCCGGGTTGCTTGGGCCGAGGTTGCTGGCGCTGCTGGAGACCGTGGCAAAGGCACCCGCGGATGGGCGCGGGTGGAACCAGTTGTCACCGCTGAAATCCTGGGCGATCAGGCTGGAGCCGCGCACCTTGCCACTGGCGTCGTACACCAGGCTGCCGTTGGCCTGCTTGGGGAAGGCGACTTGGGCGACGCCAGTGACCACCAGTGGATAGGCGACGCCGGTAATCAGGGTCATGAGCACCAGCAGGCTCAGGGCCGGGCGGATGATGTTAGCCATGTTCAACTCCTTAACAAATCGAGAACCACCGTGGCGAGGGCGCTTGCCCCGTTCGGCTGCGCAGCAGCCGCAAAACGTGGGACCGTTACGCGGTCCAACGGGCGCAAGCGCCCTCGCCACAGACAGTCATAGGGCTCAAACCAGGTGCAGTGCGGTCAGCAGCATGTCGATCGCCTTGATGCCCACGAACGGCACCAAAATCCCGCCCAGGCCGTAGATCAGCAGGTTGCGCCGCAGCAACGCCGCCGCGCTCGCCGCTTGCACGCGCACACCGCGCAGCGCCAGGGGAATCAGCACCACGATGATCAGCGCGTTGAACACGATGGCCGAGAGGATCGCGCTCTGCGGGCTTTGCAGATGCATCACGTTGAGCACGCCCAGTTGCGGATAGATCGAGGCGAACAGCGCCGGCAGGATCGCGAAGTACTTGGCCACGTCGTTGGCGATGGAAAAGGTGGTCAGCGCGCCACGGGTCACCAGCAGTTCCTTGCCGATCTGCACCACGTCCAGCAGCTTGGTCGGGTCGCTATCGAGGTCGACCATGTTGGCGGCTTCGCGGGCGGCCTGGGTGCCGTCGTTCATCGCCATGCCGACGTCCGCCTGGGCCAGGGCCGGGGCGTCGTTGGCACCGTCGCCGCACATGGCGACCAGGCGGCCGTCGTTCTGCTCGTGGCGAATACGCGCGAGTTTTTTCTCCGGGGTGGCTTCGGCCAGCACGTCGTCCACCCCAGCTTCAGCGGCAATCGCGGCGGCGGTCAGCGGGTTGTCGCCGGTGACCATCACGGTGCGAATCCCCAGCTTGCGCAGTTCGGCGAAACGTTCGCGGATGCCGGGTTTGACCACGTCCTTGAGGTGGATCGCGCCGAGCAACTTGCCGTCGGCGCACACCAGCAATGGCGTGCCGCCGCTCTGGGCGATTTTGTCGATTTCCCGTGACAGCGCCGGGGCCAGTTCACGGCGTTGCTGGCCGAGGAAGGCGAGCAGCGAATCCACCGCGCCTTTGCGGAACACACGGCCTTGATAGTCGACCCCGGACAAACGGGTTTCGGCACTGAACGGTACGCCGGTCAGTTGCTCGGGCGACGGTTCGGCCTGGGGGTGCAAGGCACGCAGGTATTCGACGATGGATTTGCCTTCGGCCGTGTCATCCGCCAGGGAGGCAAACAGCGCGCCTTCGGCGACTTCCTTGCCGCTGACGCCAGGGGCCGCGACCACCGCCGCGCAACGACGGTTGCCGAAGGTGATGGTGCCGGTCTTGTCCAGCAGCAACACGTGCACGTCCCCCGCCGCTTCCACCGCACGGCCGGATTTGGCGATCACGTTCAGGCGCACCAGACGGTCCATGCCGGCGATGCCGATGGCCGACAACAGGCCGCCAATGGTGGTAGGAATCAGCGTCACCAGCAGTGCGACCAAGAACACCAACGGCAAGCTGCCACTGGCGAAGTGGGCGAACGGCTGCAACGTCACCACCACCAGCAGGAAGATCAGCGTCAGGCCGATCAGCAGAATATCCAGCGCCACTTCGTTCGGGGTTTTCTGGCGCTTGGCGCCTTCGACCAGGGCGATCATACGGTCCAGGGTCGACTCGCCAGGGTTGGCGGTGATGCGGATCAGCAGCCAGTCCGAGACCAGCCGCGTGTTGCCGGTGACGGCCGAGCGGTCGCCACCGGATTCGCGGATCACCGGTGCGGATTCGCCGGTGATCGCCGCTTCGTTGACGGCGGCGATACCTTCGATGACCTCACCGTCACCGGGGATCATTTCCCCGGCGGCGACGCGCACTACATCGCCTTTACGCAGGCTGGTGGCCGGCACCACCTTGAAGCTGCCGTCGGTTTCCTTGCGCCGGGCGCTGAGGCCTTCGCTGCCAGCCTTGAGGCTGTCGGCGCGGGCCTTGCCACGTCCTTCAGCCAAGGCTTCGGCGAAGTTGGCGAACAGCACGGTGAACCACAGCCACACGGCGATTTGCACAGCGACGAAGGTCGGCACGGTGGTGTCCGGCACAAAGCACAACACGGTGGTGAGGATGGCGGTCAGTTCGACCACCAACATCACCGGCGAGCGTTGCAACTGGCGCGGGTCCAGCTTGACGAACGCCTGGACCAGCGCCGGGCGCCACAGGGCAGAGATAGCGGTTTTGGCGGGCTCCTGGGCTTTCACCGGAGCTGCGTTTTTTGCAGGCATATTCATTTTCATATCCCCTTAGAAGCCCATGCTCAGGTGTTCAGCAATCGGGCCTAGTGCCAGCGTTGGCAGGAACGTCAGGCCGCCCACCAGCAAAATGGTTACGGTCAACAGGGTCACGAACAGTGGGCCATGGGTCGGAAAGCTGTTTTGGCCAATCGGTGCAGCCTTCTTCATCGCCAGGCTGCCGGCCAGGGCCAGCACCGGGAGGATGTAGCCGAAGCGCCCGATCAACATGCCCAGGCCAAGCATCAGGTTGTGGAACGCGGTGTTGGCGCTGAAGCCAGCGAACGCCGAGCCGTTGTTGGCGCTGGCCGAGGTGTAGGCGTAGAGCAACTGGCTGAAACCGTGGGGGCCGGGGTTGCTGATGGCACTCGCCGGGCCAGGCAGGCTGGCCGCGATGGCGCCGAGCACAAGCACGCCCACCGGCATGACCAGCAAGGTGACGACGAGCAATTGCACTTCCTTGGCCTGGAGTTTCTTGCCCAGGTATTCGGGGGTGCGGCCGATCATCAGGCCAGCGAGGAACACGGCGATCAACACGTTGAGCAGCATGCCGTACATGCCGGCGCCAACGCCGCCAAAGATCACTTCGCCGACCATCATGTTAACCATCGCCACCATGCCGCTCAGCGGGTTGAGGCTGTCCTGCATGCCATTGACCGAACCGTTGGACGCCGCCGTGGTGGTCACCGACCAGAGCACGGTGCCGGTAGTACCGAAGCGCGCCTCTTTGCCTTCCAGCGGGGCGGTCTGCTCGACGGCCGGGGCTTTCAGGGTCGGGTTGGGCTGGTACTCGGACCACAACGACGTCGCGCCGCCGATCAGGAACAGCGCAAGCATGCAGCCGAGAATTGCACGGCTCTGACGCAAGTCCTTGACGTAGTGACCGAAGGTGAACACCAGTGCCACAGGGATCAGGATGATCGACGCCACCTCGAACAGGTTGGCCCACGCGGTCGGGTCTTCAAACGGATGCGCCGAGTTGACGCCAAAGAAGCCACCACCGTTGGTGCCCAGTTGCTTGATCGCGATCTGGCTGGCGGCCGGGCCCAGGGGGATCACTTGATCCACGCCTTGCAGCGTCACCGCGTCAATGTAATGGGCGAAGGTTTGCGGGACGCCCTGCCAGACCAGCAACAGCGCCAGCACCAGGCACAGTGGCAGCAGGCCGTAGAGGGTGGCGCGGGTCATATCGACCCAGAAGTTGCCCAAGGTCTTGGCGGATTTACGGCCGATCCCACGGCACAAGGCGACCAAGACGGCCAGGCCGGTGGCGGCGCTGACGAAGTTTTGCACGGTCAGGCCAGCCATCTGGCTGAGGTAGCTCAGGGACGCCTCCCCGCTGTAGGACTGCCAGTTGGTGTTGGTCATGAAACTGACGGCGGTGTTGAAGGCAAGGGTCCATTCCTGACCCGGCAATTTCTGCGGGTTCAGTGGGAGATAGTCCTGGAACAGCAAGATCGCGAACAGCAGCAAGAAACCGGCGAGGTTGAACGCCAGCAGGGCCAGCGCGTATTTCTGCCAGCTCTGTTCTGCCTGCGCGTCGACACCGGCCACGCGATAGCAGGCGTTTTCCACCGGCCCCAGCACCGGGCTCAGCCAGGTGCGCTGGCCTTCCATCACCTTGTAGTAGAACCGCCCCAGGAACGGCGCGGGCAGTAGCACCAAAGCAAAGAAGGCGATGATCAGCCAATAGTCATAACTGTGCATGGCCAGCTCCTAGTTCCGATCCGCGCGTAACAGCGCAACCAGCAGATAAATGAACAGCGCCACGGCCAATAGCAGTGACACCCCGTCCAGAACGCTCATGGAAGTCTCTCCGTTTAGCGGCGTGTTGCCGCGTGTGGGGTAATTGTCCGCAGGAGTGGCGTAAAGGAACGAGATCGAGGGTGTGGGCAGGGCGTAAAGACGGCGTAAAGAGTGGGTTTATGCGGGGGTTACAGGGGGGCTTTCGGTGTCTGGGCGGGCCTCTTGGCGAGTAAACCCGCTCCCACATTTTGATGGGGGCTTGCCTGGCGAACGCGGTCGAGTGTGGGAGCGGGCTTGCTCGCGAAAGCGTCGGTTCAAACACCGCCGCACTTATCTGGTGCAACCCTGGCGGGATTCAAACGCCAAACCATTCCCCCCACGACAGTTGCGCGGCTTTACGACAATGATTCTCAGGCTGGCATGGCCGCTGCAACACCTTGAATCATTCCAAACCGTTCAGGGAGCGCAGCACGATGAACACACAACTCAAACCCACCTTGGGCACCCTGCATTTGTGGGGCATTGCCGTCGGGCTGGTGATTTCCGGGGAATACTTCGGCTGGAGCTATGGCTGGGGCGTGGCCGGGACCTTGGGCTTCTTGGTGACGTCATTGATGGTCGCCGCGATGTACACCTGCTTTATCTTCAGTTTCACCGAGCTGACCACCGCGATTCCCCACGCTGGCGGGCCGTTTGCCTACAGCCGCCGGGCGTTCGGAGAGAAAGGCGGCTTGATTGCCGGGCTAGCGACTTTGATCGAATTTGTCTTCGCCCCGCCTGCCATCGCCTTGGCCATCGGCGCCTATCTCAACGTGCAGTTCCCGGCTCTCGACCCAAAACACGCGGCCGTTGGCGCTTACATCGTATTCATGGGCCTGAACATCCTCGGGGTGAAACTCGCCGCCACCTTTGAGCTGGTGGTGTGCGTGCTCGCCGTGGCCGAGTTGCTGGTGTTCATGGGCGTAGTTGCCCCGGCGTTCAGCTTCAGCAACTTCGCCCTGAATGGCTGGGCCGGTTCCGACACCTTCGGCGCACCGGCCATTGCCGGGATGTTTGCGGCGATTCCGTTTGCGATCTGGTTCTTCCTCGCCATCGAAGGCGCGGCCATGGCCGCTGAAGAAGCAAAAGATCCGAAGCGCACTATTCCAAAAGCCTACATCAGCGGCATCCTGACCTTGGTGATCCTGGCCATGGGCGTGATGTTCTTCGCCGGTGGCGTGGGCGACTGGCGCACCCTGTCGAACATCAACGACCCGCTGCCCCAAGCGATGAAAACCGTGGTGGGCGACAGCTCCGGCTGGCTGCACATGCTGGTATGGATCGGTTTGTTCGGCCTGGTGGCCAGCTTCCACGGCATCATCCTCGGCTACTCGCGTCAGTTCTTCGCCCTGGCTCGCGCCGGTTACCTGCCATCTTTCCTGGCCAAGCTGTCGCGTTTTCAGACGCCGCACCGCGCCATCATCGCCGGTGGCGTGGTCGGTATCGCCGCGATCTACAGCGACGGCCTGATCAACCTGGGCGGCATGACACTGACCGCCGCGATGATCACCATGGCGGTGTTCGGCGCCATCGTGATGTACATCATGAGCATGCTCAGCCTGTTCAAGTTGCGTAAGACCGAGCCGCTGCTGGAACGCACCTTCCGCGCGCCGGGCTATCCGATTGTGCCGGGCATCGCGCTGGTACTGGCGGTGGTGTGCCTGGTCGCGATGGCCTGGTTCAACGCGCTGATCGGGCTGATCTTTCTGGCCTTCATGGCAGTCGGGTTTGCCTACTTCCAGTTGACTGCACAAAACCGCGCCGATGCCCCGGCGGATGCGATGTTGACCGGGCTCTGATCTACTTGAGGCAGAACGGGCCTACACTGAACTACTCAGAAAGCCCGTCACTCAAAGCAGTTATTACCGTGGGAAAATTCTCCCACGGCAATCTGCCTCAAGGAGAGCCTTATGCCGTGGTATGCGTGGTTGATTTTAGTGGTAGCGATCGGATCGATCGTCGGTGGCTTGCTGATGCTGCGGGACAGCGCCAACAAAGTGGAACTCACCGACGAACAACGCAAGCGCGTGGCCGAACGCAACGCCCAGGCGGATGCCAAGGACGCGCAGGATCGCTGAGCCTTGGGTTACTCCCAGGCGGCCTTGGCAATCTGCAACCCGTGCTGCCCCTTATAGGCAGCACGTTCCGGCTGGCTCCAGCCATCCAGCAGCGCCTCGTCCAACCGATAGATCTCGACACCCAGCGGACGGCACACCGTCAGGGGGTCCTGGGCGTTGGGCCCCCACATCGGCAGTGACAAGTCCCCGCCCGGGCATGTCGACAGCGCGCACAGCAGATCAATCTCGGCAAAAAACTCCAGGTAATCGCCCTTCTGCGCCGGGCACGCCTTCATGAAATACATATCGTCATGATTGAGGCCGGTGCACTGGAAAATATTCAGCACGTCGTGCACGTCGAATTCCGTCAGGCCGTGGGGCAATACTGCACGCGTCAGGTTCGAATGGCAGTGGTGGTGGAAATCCTCGCCGGTGAGCATGCGGTTCACATAGGGATCGCAGCGCGTGCCAAGCAAATCGTGCAGGCGCCCGCCGTGTTCGTCGATGCCATAGCCCGCCAGGCTGTCATCGGTGATCGTAACCAGCGGCCGCAGGAACGGCAGGTTCGACCACAACCGGTCATGGGTACTGACATGTGCGCCCTGCAACTGCCGCGTGCGTGCCGCCCAGAGGCGCTCGCGCGGATCGTTGGCGTTCCATACATTGAAATCTCCCACCTGCGGACCGACCGGCGTAGTCACCCGGAACACATGCCCTGCCGGCACCTTCCACGCCCTCCCCGTGCGAATCGGCACCTCGAATTGTTCGATCAACGTGCGCTGGTCGGCACGCTCACGAATCCGCTCATAAAACGCGGTGTCGACCTGCAACGCCGAACCTTTGCTGACCTGATAGGCGGCCGGATAGTCTTTGTACATGATGGGGTTCCTCGATCAGGGTTGGGTGAACAGGGCCAGTGACAGACGTTCCGAATCATCCAGGTACACGCTCATCGCTTCGCCTGCCGCCGGTTTGTCCTCCTGGACCAGTAACGTGTAAATCTCACGATCACGCTCCAGCCAAGGCGACTGGAAGCGCTGCTCGTCGGGCGCCGCACAAAACACCAGGCGAAGCTGCGCGATCACCTGGGCGAAAAATTCATCAAACAAGGGGCTGCGCATCAAGCCGACAATCTGCTGGTGGAACACCAGGCTGTGGGTGGCCACGGCACGCCAATCCTCACGCTCCCGCGCCAGGCTGGTGGCATCGATGGCGTTCTGCATGCGCTCAGACTGATCGGATGTCAGCGCGCGGCTTTGAGCGATGGCCTGCAGCTCCAGGGTACGTCGGACGACAAACAAATCGCGCACCTCGTCGCGCTCCAGGCGCCGGACCATGACCCCCTTGTTGCGCACATAACGGGTCAGGCCCTCCTGCCCCAAACGGTGCAACGCTTCGCGGATCGTATTGCGCGACGCGTTGTACCTCTTGACCAATTCCACCTCGACCAATGCCATTCCAGGTAACAACCGCCCGCCGATGATATCGGCGCGCAGCTCCAGGGCGATCTGGTCGGCCAGCGACAAACTGAGCGTCATCTTTACCTCGTGATTGTTGAACAATCTGCGCTGTAGACGTAATCACTTTTCATGCCAACCTGCAGGCCTGTGTGCAGATGCGTAATAACGTTCAACTTGGTTAAACTTCCCCCTCGTTCCCGAGGCCGCCTTATGCGTTACTCCCGAGACCACAAAGCCAAGACTCACCAACGCATCATCAAGGAAGCGTCCGTGCGCTTTCGCCGCGATGGCATTGGCGCCACCGGCTTGCAACCCTTGATGAAGGCGCTGAACCTGACCCATGGCGGGTTCTACGCACACTTCAAGTCCAAAGACGAACTGGTGGAAAAGGCCCTCCTCGCCTCGGCGGCAGAACTCGATGCGCATTGCGAAACACTCTTCAGCCAGGAGCGGCCGCTGGACGCGTTCATCGACAGCTACTTGTCGGACTGGCACCAGGTCTCCCCGGACCAGGGTTGCCCGCTGCCAACCATGTGCTCCGAGTTGGGGATGAGAGGCCAGCCTAGTCCAACAACGGACGCTGTACTCGACGCACGGCTCAAGCAGATTGAAACAGCGCTGGGTGAAGGCCGCGGTGATGCGCAGAGCCTGGTGGTGATGTCGACACTGGTGGGCGCATTGGTGCTGGCCAGGAGTGTCGAGAATCCGCAGTTGGCGGCGCGGATCATGGCGGTGGTGCGCGATACCTTGAAGGCGCAGATACAGGATGACGAAAAGGCCGGTCAATGACCGGCCTCCCTGACGCCTTAGTTGATCGACAGCCTTTCGCGGTTCTTCTCCAGCAGCGCCTTGCCGATCCCCTTCACTTCCAGCAACTCATCTACCGCCGTGAACGGCCCATTGCTATCGCGGTAGGCGATGATCGCCTTGGCTTTGGCAGCACCGATGCCAAACAGATCACGACGCAGGGTCTCGGCGTCGGCGGCGTTCAGGTTCACCTTGGCGGATTGCTCGGCCTTGTTGATCTGCGCGGAAATGGGCGCTGGGGCTTCGGGCTTGATCGAAGGGGCGGCGGTGGTGGTGACGGAGAGAGTGGTGAGGAAAGCGAAGATCAGGGAAGAAATGTAGGTGTTTTGCATAAGTGACGCTCCATGACATCGATAAGAGAAAAGCAGCTTTTCCGAAGCTGCTTTTCAAACTTAGGTGATGTGGGGGATTCGTCAAAGAGGGTTGAGTTACAGGGTGTAAATTTAAGTATTCGAAAGGTGCTTCAGGAAATAAAAAGTCATAGAAAATTATGCAAACCTGAATAAAGGCTATTATTTCGATTCTACCAAATAAAACCAGAAGCAACTTAAAAACTCAAAAACACTCCATGAATCCCTATAACCAAATTGACCATCGAGCCGATAGCGTTCTGATGCTAAAGCGCAAACTCGATGACCGACTCGACAACTCGACTCGGACAGTATTTAAGTAAAGCCTCACGCTTCATAAAACCGGTCAATACCGCACAGGTACTCATACCGAGCGCAGCACCCACCTGTATATCTTTCCCTGTATCGCCAATCACCCAATCAGCCGAACTCAAATCCTTGATGTTTTGCGAAATCAAAAAATCTTTTGTATTGCGCTGTTCGGTAACCATCACACTTTCAAAATACTCGAGCAACTTCAGGCTTTCCAGTTGCACATAGACAGGGTCAACCAACTGACGCGCCGTGCAAACATACAATTTCGCCTCACTTTTCAACCGCGATAAAGCAGCATGCATACCGGAAAAATTCGTATCTATTGAAAGAAATTCCGGACTTTCAATTAAATCCATCCATCGCTCACGAAACTCTATAACCTGCAGTTCTCCAAGGCCGAATTGGCGCGACAAAATCGCCTCATTTGAAAGCCCCGCAAATTTAAAATCCCAGTACTGAATATAATCAAGCCGTGACTCCGGGACCAATTTCTGGAAAAGCTGATATAGGCGAAGACGCGAGTCGATCAGCGTGCCATCGAGATCAAATATAATATTCACTTGAGGCTCTCGAAGTAAGCAAACTCGGCGTTCAGCCCCGACAAGAAAGGTGTCTCTTGAGGTAGCAGATATTTCTTTAACAACGTTGTATCAAAAACAAAGTCGCGCTTAACACCCGAAAATTCGCGCCGAACTATTTCAACGGGCCGACCACTGATTGCAACCAACTCATCCAATACTGTTTTGATTGATACTGCGGTACCACCGACGATGTTAATGACAGAAACCTGTTCCGCCAAGTCAACCGCAGCGAGCAGCGCCGTAACGACATCATCAATATAAATGAAACTTCTTAACTCAGCCCCATCCCCGTACAACTCAACAGTTCCGCCTGCCAGGATACTTGCGATAGTTTTGGGTAGGAATTTCGCGTATTTCTCCTCACCTGGTCCGTAGACGTGGCCGACGCGCAGAATTGTATGATTAATTTTTTTCTCACGGGCAAACAGTGAAACCATTTGTTCGCAGTAAAGCTTAGACCACCCATACAAGGTCGCAGGCACAGTGGGTGTAAGCTCCGAGATCGGAGTGGCGGATGCATACACATCAAGCGTGCTGACAAACAATATCCTGCTCAGTTTACCAAAGGGTAATTTCAGCAACTCTTCAGTGAAATAAACATTACCGTTACACGCACTAAAAATATTGGCTTCGCCGCCACTTTTCGGAGTATAGGCTCCCGCATGGATCAAAACATCGACATTTTCGATCCTGGCAAGGTCCGCGGCCTGCAAACCGAAACCGGGCAAAGATTTATTATAAACAATGCTATAACAGCCCTCGATTTTCCGAGAACTGAACGCAGTGACACTATCCTTCCCCCACAGCGTGATTGCCGCATCTAATAGCCGCTCGCCAATAAAACCAGACGCGCCGGTAATTAAAATATTCATATGAAGATAATCTCATCTCGAATACCTTGCTCGGTAGTCAACCTTGGAGGCGTATCCATACCGCGCAGCCACATAAGGTCATTTGGCAAAGGATTGATGATGGACTCTAGCTGAGGAAACTCCCCGTGCAGTGCAATATCCTTGAAAATCTCAGGCATATTCAAACCTGCCTCGGTAAAAAACTGCACGGTTGTGAAAAATCTGGAAATATTGATTTCAGTAGGATTTGGCACACCATCAAAACCATACGCCATGTCCACACCAAATATACCATGCGGCTTTTCTGAAACAGCCTTTATACAGTTAATTGCTACTTCAGTGGCTTTATCGTTAGCGCAGGTAACCCCAACTTTCGTGACACCTGTAACACCAGAAATACTTCTATTGCCATGAGTCCAACTTCTACGCTCACGTGATTGCGCTACAACCAAATCACCTTCGTGCCAGATAGAAAGCCATGTAATAGTGTTGGGTGTGAGCAACTCAGCAGCTACAAAATCCCCCCAACCGTTATAATGATCAATCCACGACTTAGCCAAGGCAAAGTCATTGGTAGGTATCGCCCCCTTGCCCCCCCCCCCAATAGAGGACGCACGCAACCAAATTTTACCGTCAACATTCCCGAGGGATTTGAATGCCTCTCGCAGATCCTGCTCGTCGTTGATCATAATATTGCGGGGCACTGTAATGCCTGCGCGCTTGAAAGCTTCGTAAGACTTATGCTTATGCACGCACGTATCGATAACTTCATGACTGGGCATAAACAACTTTGTACCCGTTGCAAGAATTTCATCACGTATCAAAGAGGCATGAAAAATCTCAAGATCGTTCTGGAAGTGAACTAAATCTGGCTTCTCGGCATTTAATAGTTGAATCAGCTTGCCCTGGTACTCTGGCGTGTTGGCGTACGGAATATAAAACTTCTTACTTGCCTTTGACAACGCGAGGTCTGAAGGCTCCGACCCCATTCCAATAACCGTATCGCCTTTGGCCCCCATCAAAAGTGAATTGATCACGCCCTCGGACGGTGCCCCACCAGCCCCTGCGATAAGTATTTTAGACATTCCAGACTCCAATCTATGAGGCACAAAACCAAAACTGTGCAAAATAAGTAAACTTTAAAATTAAAAGAGCTAGATATTCAGAGAACACCCTTACTCTCCAACCTGAACACACTCGCTACTTAAGAAGATCATGTCGATCCTCGACAGTGAGCAGACAATCATTCGCATCAATGCCACTGTGCTACGCCTCGGCAGACTATAGCCATTATGGTTCCTGTCGACGTTGTTGATAAACCCAATCGACTATCTCGCCGTCAGGTGAATATCCGCTCACCGTATCACGAAGTAATTGTCGTACCCGACCATAGTCATCGTGATGAATAGCGTCGAGTAGTTCACTCAACTTTGTCTTCAGGACATCCCAGGCGATGTGATCCTCACTGGCACTCATAATCATTGGATGCTGAGTTCCGACTACGTTATCGCCGATCAGCAATTCCTCATAAAGTTTCTCTCCGGGCCGCAGACCGCTGAACTCTATTGCAATGTCTCCATGAGGATTTTTCTCAGACCGCAGACTCAAGCCTGAGAGGTGAATCATTTTTTCCGCCAATTCAACGATCCTAACCGGCTCCCCCATGTCGAGTACAAACACATCGCCGCCCTGCCCCATCGAACCAGCTTGAATAACCAACTGGGCAGCCTCAGGAATGGTCATGAAATACCGGGTAATTTTAGGATGGGTAACCGTTAGCGGCCCCCCAGACTTGATCTGTTTATGGAATAAGGGAATGACTGATCCGGATGACCCTAGCACATTGCCAAAACGAACCATGGTGAAACGTGTTTTATTGACACGAGAGACGTTTGCCTTTTCACCAAACATCACAGGCGCCACTTCCTGACTGAGGGCCTGTAGCGTCATTTCGGCCAACCGCTTGGTACTTCCCATAACGTTAGTTGGCCGCACCGCTTTATCAGTAGAAATCAATACGAAATTGGCAACTCCGGCCTGCAGCGCTGCCTGTGCAGTATTCAAGGTACCGATTACATTATTCAGTACCCCTTCAGCAATATTATGCTCAACCATCGGCACGTGCTTGTAAGCCGCAGCATGATAAACAGTATCTACATGCCAGGTTTTCATCACGTCCAGCAGCTTCGCTGGATCACGAACAGATCCTAGGATCGGTAGGACTCTAACAATCAGCGACTCGCGCGCAATGCGTTGCTCCAACTCAGATAAAATGCAATAAAGATTGAATTCACTGTGTTCGAACATCAACAGAGTAGTAGGACGAAGCTCCAGAATCTGCCTACATAACTCAGAACCAATCGAACCACCAGCACCGGTAACCAAAACCGTTTGCCCTTTAATGCAATGCTCCAGTAGTTCCGCTTGGGCCGGGACAGCATCACGTCCTAAAAGATCGGCTATATCGACTTCCTGAATATCGTCAACCTTTACACGACCGCTCGCAAGGTCCATGAATCCGGGAACGCTACGCACATGCAGAGGATACTTCTCAAGAAGCCCCAAAATCTCACGACGGCGACCACGATTGGAAGAAGGGATCGCCAATAGAATCTCTTGAGCACCTGTAGCATCGATCATTCGCTGAATATGACGCGGTTTGTATACCTGCAAACCCGAAATGACACGATCGGAAATACTGTCGTCATCGTCAATGAACGCTACAGGCCGCATTACACGACCCATTCGTAAAGCAGCAACTAGTTGGTTACCCGCGGCACCGGCACCATAAATCGCAACTCGCGGAAGACCGTTTTCTCGACTGGTAAATGGAACATGCTGAGCAGCCGCGAACCAATCACCCAAGAAATACTGTCGCATCGCCAAGCGCAAACCGCCCACCATTATTAGACTTAACCACCAGTAATTAAAAATAATGGACCTTGGAATAACACTCTGATGATTACTGAACCAATAAACAATCACACCTAGAATAAGAGATGAGAGACAAACAGCTTTGATGATAGCGATGAGCGCATCATTACCGAAGTACCGCATCACAGCGCGGTACATTCCAAACCGAATGAACAAGGGGATGGCGACGACCGGCGCACAGACGAACAACCACAGATGCAGCCTGACCGGATTGGTCATTTCGTCTATTCCCAGGCGCACAACGAACGCAAGCCAAAGCGCACTCCAGACCAAAATCACATCCGTGATCACCTGCAAGACCCGTTTTTGTCTTCGAGGAAGACTCAGCAAGTACGCTCGTATGCGATCCATATACCCCTTGAACACTATTTTGCTCCCAGCGAAATCTTCATTCTGACCATCATTGCGCCATCTCACACAATTATTGGATTGATGCCTCACCCACTATGTCTGTCAATACTCTGCAAGTCATCTGAATTTCACTTTCCGTCAACGTTGGATGGACGAGAAGCATCAAACTCGTCTCACCTAGCTCTTTGGCGTTGGGGAGCCTTTTTGCTGGTCGCCACCCGGTGTTGTCGAATGCTTTTTCGAGATAGACCTCAGAGCACGATCCTGAAAAGGCAGGAACGCCGCGTGCCGCGAATTCGCTCAAGATACGATCACGGGACCAGCCTTCTCTTAAACGTTCTGGGCGTACAAAGAAATAACACTTATAGGCAGCGTGAACATCACCTTCAGGAAAGTCGGGGACTCTCAACGCAGGCAACCGACGTGCAGCCTCCCAAATGCTCTGCGCATTCTGTGCACGCTGAGCGTGCCATGCTTCCATCCGGCGCAACTGAATACGACCAATTACAGCCTGCACCTCAAGCATACGCCAATTGGTACCAAAACTTTCATGTACCCAGCGAAAACCAGGGGCATGGGAGCGCTCGTACACAGCCTCCCAACTCTTGCCATGATCCTTGTACGACCACATCTTCGCCCAAAGATCGCGGTCGTTAGTCGTGACCATGCCACCTTCGCCGCCGGTGCTCATGATTTTATCCTGACAGAAGGACCATGCTCCGATATGGCCTATGGAGCCAACTGGCCGGCCCTTATAGTAAGCCCCGTGCGCCTGCGCACAGTCCTCAATGACTTTCAAGTCATGTTCGGCAGCAAGGCTCATGATTGGATCCATATCACATGGCCAGCCGGCAAGGTGTACACAGATCACTGCTCGTGTACGTGGAGTAATCACTGCTTCAACAGACTTCGCTGTGATGTTTTGCGAGTCAAGATCCACATCAGCGAACACAGGGATGGCACCTGCGTTCACAATGGAAGAAACAGACGCAAGGAATGTTCTGGAGGTTACGATGACCTCATCACCGGAACCAATGCCTAGAGCTACCAGCGCTACGTCCAACGCAACAGTCCCGTTTGCGAGCGCAACAGCATGATTGACGCCCGACCAGGTAGCGAATTCCGCCTCGAACTGACGCGTTTCCTGCCCCGTCCAGTAGTTGACCTTATTTGATAGAACCACATCGCGGACAGCGTCTGCTTCCTCTACCGTGAAAGAAGGCCAGGGAGAAAATGTTGTTCCTAACATGGAAACTCCTTATGTATTTATAAAAGCAAAAGCATGCAACACTGATCGGCTAATTTACAGCGCCCAGGTGCATCAGTCCTTTTTCACTTAGTGCCTGTAAACTTATTCATTGTTGCTACGCCGTCAGCACTAATACCCTCTCTGACGAAAACCTTCTTGACAGTCATCACGATTATTTTAAGATCTATCCAGAGCGATCTTCTTTCAACATACCAAATATCGAGTTTAAATTTTTCTTCCCAGCTAAGGGAGTTGCGTCCATTTACCTGAGCCCAGCCAGTGATGCCAGGTCTTACATCGTGGCGCCGATACTGCTCAGCACTATACAAAGGCAAATACTCCATCAATAACGGCCTAGGGCCGACGATACTCATGTCCCCCTTGAGTACGTTCAGAAGGCTAGGCAATTCATCAAGGCTGGTGGAGCGCAAGAAGCGACCGAATCTGGTCAGGCGATCAGAATCGGCCAGCGGAACTCCATGTTGATCGCAATCATCACGCATAGTACGAAATTTGACCAGCGTAAAGGGTTTGCCATTCAGCCCCGGTCTGACCTGCTTAAACAGCACCGGCGACCCAAGCTTCTTCCTGACGAACCAAGCCACGACAATCATGACTGGAGCAAATAAAAAAAGACCGCATACAGATGCAAAAATATCAAATGAACGCTTAAGCATAATCTACCCAGTAGAGAAATAAGGCTGGCTTCAACCCTGTGCTAACAAAAACACAAACACCATAGATTCCAAGCCACATCCTATGGTTTACAAGCACTAAATACCCATTCCATCCAACATAACTTCGTTGACCTTTTTCACGTCGTACTTAATCTCGCACAAATGCCGGGACTGCTTCCCCATCGTCTGGATGAGCTCGGGGCACTCGACGAAACGCAACATCGCCGCTGTGAGTTCACTGACGTCCTTCACTGGTATCAAGAACCCATTTTCGCCGTCAATAACAGTCTCTCTGCAGCCTGGTGCATCGGTGGTAATAATAGGCCTGCCCATGGCCATCGCCTCAAGTACTGTACGAGGAGTTCCCTCACGATAAGAGGGCAGAACATACACGCTTGAATCAGAAATTGCGGGGCGGACATCTTTCAGACGCCCGAGAAACTGAACTGTACCGTCAGCAATCCACGCGTCTAATTCGTCAGGTGAAATCTTGTCGGGATTTTCGTCGATCCATCCCACAATCTTGAATACAACGCCCTCATGCTTGGCCTTAACGGCCCGGGCGGCCGCAACGAACTCACGTACCCCTTTATCGCCAAGAAGTCGGGCGATTAAAAGAAAACTGACCGATCCGGGGAGTGGTACGACACCAAAATTGCTAAGATCGACACCTGAGCCGTTTACGACCGTAGACGGTGTCTCGGAAGCGATTAATCGCATCTCCTTGAAAAGCGCCTCATCATCAGGGTTCTGAAAGAAAACCCTCGTAGCAGGTCGCAGCGCCAATGCATACAAATGCTGCACCAGCGACTGGAGCAATCCGCGTCCACCACGCCCCGGATTAGTCGCGTGTTGAAACGCGTAACCTAAGCCGGTAATGAGCGCAAAACGACGGCGAACTCTCATCAGGCGCGCGGCCAGCAAGCCATAGATTACTGGTTTCACTGTATAAGCCAGGACGGCTTCTGGATTGACGCGCACCATTAGCTTACAAAGCGAGATAAACGCCATGAGATCTGCGAACGGGTTCGTTCCCACACGCTGCAAAGGTATTTCGTATACTGTTATACCTTTGCTTTCCAGATCTGCTCTAACGGCACTTCCAGCGGGTAACCCTGGAGCAGCAACACTCACCGAGAGACCTCTCGCAAGCAAAGCATCCAACAAAGGTCCCCGAAAATTAATCAATGAGTCCGCGTAGCTAGCAATCACAAGAAATTTCATATCATTGTTCCGCCAACCACGCCTGAAACATCAAAATGTCCCACAAATGATGTTGCCAATTTTTCCGCCCACTCAAGTGCTCCGCCCACTTACGGCGAATCGGCTCTGGGTGAAGGTAGCCTTCTCGTCGGAGCCGCGATTCATCCAAGAGCTCCTCAGCCCACTCTCGTAAAGGTCCTCTCAACCAACTGTCCAGCGGGATGCCAAAACCTTGCTTCGGGCGCTCGATAAGATCTTTAGGAACGTGACGGTACAGCACCTCTCGTAACAACCATTTACCTTGACCACCACGTATCTTGTATTCCAACGGCATCCGCCAGGCCAGCTCAACCACCCGATGATCAAGCATCGGCACCCGAGATTCAAGGCTCACAGCCATAGACGCGCGGTCCACCTTGACGAGGATGTCATCAGGCATATAAATCTGTGCATCCATTGCCATCATCCAATGCTCAAAGCTATCGGCGGCTGGCCATTCATTTTTATTTGTAAAAAGCGTTTGAGGTTCACACGCGCCGATAACCACACTGGCAGGATCGTCCCAGTGACTATTCAGTTGATGATAAAACGCTTCCCCACTGGTAAGCCCAAGTACCGATGCGAGCTTATGAGCCTTATCTCCCGGGGTTACCAAATGCATCCGCTCTGGTAACAGAGGTTTAGTTAATGCAAATAGGCGATCCCAGCTAGCTGGAGAAAGAGACCGCAAGATTTTGGAAGCGCCACTACGCGCAAACCCAGGCAGACGGTGCATGCGCTGCCAAACTTTACGCGCGGTCAAATAACGATTATAACCACCAAACAACTCATCGCCACCATCGCCACTAAGAACTACAGTCACGTCTTGTCGGGCCATTTGACTAACAAGAAAAGTTGGAATCTGGGAGCTATCACTGAAAGGCTCAGAATAAATCGACGCCAATCCAGGAATAACTCTAAGTGCATCTTGAGGACGAACATAAAGTTCGGAATGATCTGTGCCCAGATGCTTCGCTACTGCTTTAGCATATATGGCTTCATCATATGCAGCCTCATCGAAACCGATAGTAAACGTGCGAACCGCACGTGTACTTTGGGCCTGCATTAATGCAACAACCACACTACTGTCGACACCACCACTCAGGAACGCACCGAGAGGTACATCAGCAAGCATCTGTTGACCGATACTATGTAGAAGTGTACTTTCCAATGCATCCGTAGCCTCAACTTCGGAACCTTCAAAGGGGTTCGCGAGCCCTGCTTCTACGACACTATTTACAGACCAATATGCCTGCGGACCAGCATCTTTAGCTGCACTTGGGTTGCCCAAATTCAGCGTGATGTAATGACCAGGACGAAGCTTGTTGATATTTTTGAAAATGCTGTAGGGTGCAGGAATACAGCTGTAGCGCAACATAAGCGCCAAGGAATTACGGTCAACTTCTGCCTTGAATCCTGGATATGCTTTTATGGCACTCAACTCGGATCCAAATAAAAGAACATCACCTTGCCAGCCCCAATAAAGTGGCTTTTCACCCATACGGTCCCGTGCGAGCGTCAGTATTTGCTCATGCCTGTCCCAAAGTGCAAACGCAAACATCCCCACCGACGCCTTTAGGGCTTTATCAACACCCCATCGAACTAGGCACTCAAGCAAAACCTCAGTATCTGAATGCCCGCTCCACGCCACAGAGGCACCTTCATCAGCTAGCTGACTACGGAGCTGGTTATGATTATAAATTTCGCCATTGAACGTCAGGACGTATCGTTGATCTGCTGAGTGCATGGGCTGGTGGCCAGCACTCGTGAGATCGACTATCGCCAAACGTCGATGCCCAAGTGCAAGACCGCAGTCATCAATCCAAACACCCGCATCATCAGGTCCACGATAAGCTATGGCGTCGTTCATTTTTGAAATGCAATCGTAAAGCTGAGCGGGCTTAGAAAGGTCAAAAAGACCACTTATTCCACACATTGTTAACGAATCCTGAATTTGAGCACTTGGACGAAAAAAACGCACACATATCTTAAAAAATCAAATGAACATGAGCACAAACAACACCAGAGCCGGCCAACGCTGTTATGCATGGTCGAGGCTTTCTCCCGCACGTCCAAGTATATCTCTAATCCGAGGAGCTTGAATCTGTAAGGAAAAAGTTTGCTCGACAGCATGACGCCCGTTCCGCCCATAACTGGACCGCAGTTTTTCGTCACTCAACAGCTTGCCCAAACAATCTCGCCAATCAGAAAGATCCACCGCCAACATACCGCACTGATTCCCCTCGACGATGTCGACGTTTACACCAACCGGCGAAGCAATGACTGGCACACCGCAAGCCATGTATTGAATGAGTTTATATCCACATTTCCCTTTTTCCCAGTCTCCATCAACGAGAGGCATTATTCCAATATCCAATAGCTGAATAAAGCCCGTTTCAGCATCCTCGCTCCAAGGATGAAGCTCTATATCGACACCTTCGAATTCGCTAAGAACTCCTGCCCCCGCCCCCATGAGTACCAGGCGAGCGTCGTATGTCTCACACGCTTCCCTGAGCGCATCCCGAATCTGGACAACGTATTTTTCGGTTGAGGGCGACCCAATCCATCCAATCGTAAGTTTCCTATTTCGTTGCGACGCTTCCCCAGAATATCTTAAATAGTCAACAACGGTAGGAACAACTTCAATGCTTGACGCACCAGCATTAGCTGCCCTTTGGGCCAGATAATTATTTCCAGCGACTACACAATGTGCGTATCGCATTACAATATCAATTTTCGAGCCTAACAGCGCTCTAACAAAAACGTTTTTTGACAAATCATAGTTATGAAAAATAGCATCATCGTAGTCAACAACGTACGGAATACCCAAAACCTTTAGCAACCGCTCCACTGTGGCGGGCAAGAAAGGAAATATTTCCTTCTCGATCCAAATTACATCATATTTTCCCACTTGGAAAAGAACCAAAAAACGCGCTATATACCGCTTGAGCGTCAGCCAATGGGAGCGGCCTCGCCCCTGATACAGGGACTCTAAATATTGGTCATCAAAAAGAGTTTGAACTTTTACCTGTACGCCATCACTTTCCAAGTAAGGCAAATACTGTAGCGCTCTAAGTCGGGTACTGGCGCCCATACGAGAGTATTTTGACAACAACAAAACCTTCATATCAACCAAAACTCCAAACCATCACAAGCAAACTTTGAAAGGCACAACCAACCATTGCCCACCACAATCAATAGCACTAATTCCGCCCAATGAAACGACCAGCAAACAGCGGAATAAATATTAACGCCAAATACAAATACGTGGTTAACGAGAACTGCCAGGCGTAAAACATCATAATCAACGCATACATGTAACAACTCAGCAAGGCCAGGTAATAACCTTTCCGCTTCATCGCCAACACTCGTAACAGAGCAAAAACGCCACCGAGAAATGCCATACTGACTATGACTGCTGGAGTTCCTCCAGCCAGATACGGAGACGCCGCATAGGTAAGAACGTTGAAATCACGGTCAGTAAGCCCAAGATCGAGCGGTGCGCACGAATACAAGCCGAGCGAGATAATGTCAATTAACTTACCAAACACAAGATCAGCGCAACCTAAATATTCCCTCCCCTCAGTCCATACCGAAAACGCCGTCACCGCATAGGAAAAGTACTTTAATAAAAAATCATAGCTATTGTCCCCGCCGGTTTTCCCAGTACCAATAGCAACGATAATAAACAATGCGACCAGCAGGGCAAATGAAACGAGTAGCCCCTTGAGCTTGACCCAGCCCTCGTTAATCGCCGTATACCCGATCGCAACAAACAAAAAAAGCATACTTGTTCTTTCGGCCATGCTAAATGCAGAGACCAAGTAAATCGAAGCGGCAATAATGCAAGGAAACGCTCTTTTCCTCTGCGCATAGTAAAGTGCCAACGCCAAAGAAAACAACGCGAAGTGCTGCGCACCGTAGGAAGGCTGATGTTCCCATGTATTTGCAATTCGCAGTGCCAACAAAACACTATCGTACTGCCCACTCATCCCGACGGCAATAATCTTGTAAAGGCAAAGAATAAGGCCTACAAAAGACAAAACCCAGTAGAGCTGTACAACAAACAAATACGGTACAGAGACCTCCTTCTTGGGCGTTATAAAATTCGTCAACAACAAGAACGCATAAACCAAAAAATAAAGCACAACAAACGAAAGCACGCCTAACAAATATACACTATGCCCCCACTCCCACTCTTGCTCTAATGCAAAAATATTTGCGGCAAACATCAACGTCGTTATGAACAATAAAATGAAGACCGGGGACACTAATGCGTTCTTAAAATAATTTCCCACTTAAGCCACCGTCTAGAGACACGCAAATACTTTGACGAAACCAACATACCACCATTGAACCATTACGCAATAAATCTAGCGCAAATCTTGCGACATAGCAGCTCAATCATAGCAGGCAGTGCACTCAGAACATATTTCGGTTCTGAAGCAGCAAGCATCGCACGTATTGCGCTAAAATCTCGAACTTTAATTGCGGACAATATATAGGAAGCAAGTACACGAGAAATCGCCTTGACCTTTATCGACTCCGGTGCTAGAGATGCGATAACAGCCGAAACCATAGAATATTGTCTTCTTATATTTTTATAACTATTAGAACTATGCTGCCGATATCCGACCACGCAAAACTCAGGAGCGAAAAAGAAGTCCGTGTTCAGTAGAGGATATTTCAATAACATTTTTACAAACGTCGGATAGTCATCCAGCACCAAGTTCGAATCCCATCCACCAATCGCTCTTAAAGCCTCGGTCCTGAAAACTGTCGATTGCAAAAGCAATGGAGATGGGTAATTCAAAAATAAACTGCGCGCGATAGACTCAGGTGGCAACCTGAAAAATACATCCTGAGCGCGTCCATAGACGGAAAGTTTTTTTTCTGGCGCATCATCATAAAATGCATATCCACCACCCACGATAAATTTTGCATCTGGATTATTGATTAATTCTCTGACACTTTTACTAATACCCTCGGCATTAGGTAAATCGTCAGATGCAACCAAGTAGAAAAACTCTGTAACCGCTGCATCAAGCCCTAGGTTCAACGACGATACAAGTCCAGAATTTTTCTTACAGACAAGCTCAATTGAGTGATCATTCAAACGCTCCATATACTCTTTAACTACACCCACAGTTCCGTCTGTGGACCCATCATCAACGACCAATATCTTCCGCCCTGGAATATCTACAGATCTAGCCGCGTCCAAACAGTCAACTATATAATTTTCATGATTGTAAGAAGGAATCAAAAGAGTAATCATTACAAACTCAATCCAATTTATTTAATGACTTAAGTTTATGGGACATACAAACTCCCATCACAACCCAATAAGCAGCATAGTTAAGCGCATAAGCGATCGTCACGCCTTGCAGGTCAAACTGATGAGTAAAAACCCAAGACAGCAGCACAAAAGAGCACGAAAAAATAACTTCCGTAATCATAAAGAGCTTAAACATTGCTTTACCCAGCATTAAATAGGCCAGGACCCAACTGCCGATTTTCAACACATCGCCCAGCATTTGCCAAGCAAACAAATCGATCATGGGCAAGAACTCAGGGGTGAATAATAGACTTACAATTAGCTCGCGAAGTAAGTATATGATTAACGCTCCTGCTGCAGCCAAAGGTAAAATTATCTTATAGCCCTTGATTATCTCGGCACGAATCTGGTCGGAATTCTTAAGCTCTGAGAAACGCGGCAAATAATATACACTCAGGGTCGTGGTAATCAGCATCAAATAAGCTGCACTTAATCTGGTCAGCGCCTCCCAATAACCTGCAGCCTCCCAACCGAAACTTTGCCCAATGTGATTGCGAACCAGAATTTGGCTCAGAGGAACACATGCTACCGAGGTCAATGACATCGCCGTATACTTAGCCAAATCACGCGCAACCCCCGAATCAATTCGACCTAGAAAGTATTTAAACTTAAACCAAGGCGCACGATAGGAAAGCCACAACGTAACAAAAAAACTCAACGACTGATAAACAGCCAACGCTACCAGAGCGCCATATAATCCCCAGGCAATTGCCATGCAACTTGTCACTGCTAACGCGAACAAGCTTCCGGCTATATTCGATATGACGTAGCGACCTATCTCCTTCTTACCATTTAAAACGGCAAGCAACAAAGCATTCAAAACGAATAGTACCAATGTTATCGCGAACCAAACAAAGACACTACCGAGAGCACGATCATTTAAAAAAAACAGCGCCAATTCTTTATTAAATACGACAACAGCAACACCAGTAATGACCGAACTCAGCAAAGAAATACTTCCCGCAGTCCTCCACACTGTATGCTGCTTAACTTCATCCTCGAAATGCTCAGCAGTATACTTAGTCACACCAGCATTAATCGCACCACTTGCAAACGCGGTAATCATTTGCACCGCGTTTTGGAATTGTCCGAGGGACGCATACCCAACCGGCCCAACGTAAATCGCAAGAATCTTATTGATACCCAACAATGTGAGCATACGAACCGCAACTGCTATTCCGTTGAGCAAACTAGTTTTGAGAAACGTCATTCTATCGTAGCGCCAATATAGCTATTACACGCAAGGATAACTAACTTAATATCATCCATATCCATGTTTGGCGAGATTGGCAAACTAATGACCTCAGCATGAATATCCTCAGTAACCTCAAAGTTAAGGTCGGACCATTCTGCATAGGCTTGTTGCTTATGGGGAGGGATAGGATAGTGTATCAATGTCTCTACATTCTTGGAGCGCAAATGCTCTTGAAAGGCCTTCCGATCCTTGCAACGAATAACGAACAAATGCCAAACGTGCCCCGAGAACTTTTCAACATCAACTAAGTCCGAAAAAGGCAACTGCAGTAATTCATTCTTTATCCCTGCCATATAAGCAGCCGCTACGCTTCGACGATTATTGGTATCACGATCCAAATGCCTAAGCTTCACGCGCAGCATTGCTGCTTGCAATTCATCCAGGCGACTATTAACGCCTTTGAATAGATTGTTGTATTTTACTTTTGACCCATAATTCCCTAAGGCACGGATCGTCTCTGCCAGGTCTTCATCATCGGTAGTTACCGCGCCCGCATCACCTAACGCGCCAAGATTTTTTCCGGGATAAAAGCTGAAGGCTGAAGCATCTCCCCAACTTCCAGCTTTTTTACCATCAACACCCGCGCCATGAGATTGCGCGGAATCTTCCAGTACTAAAAGATTATGTTTTTTTGCTATCGCCATTACAGCGCCCATGTCACAAATACGGCCATACAAATGAACCGGAAGTATCAACTTTGTGCGACTAGTTAGAGCCTGCTCCACATTTTTTGGGCATATATTAAATGTTTCGGGATCGGGCTCAACCAAAACAGGAACTAAATTATTCTCAGTGATCGATAAAATGCTAGCAATGTAAGTGTTCGCAGGCACGATAACTTCGTCACCATCCTTCAAGCGCCCCATCACTTTCCATGCTCTTATAGTCAGCGTCAAAGCGTCCAAGCCGTTCGCAACGCCGACACAATGCTTCACACCACAATAATTAGAAAACTCGGACTCAAATGCACTGACTTCCGCTCCAGAAATATACCATCCAGAGTCTATCACTCGAGTGCACGCACTTATCAACTCGTCGCGATATGCAGAATTAATACCTTTTAAATCGAGAAAGCCTACCATTTGAATAATCCAATTAATTTCCTGAAGAAACTTGCACGGCTGTCAATCAGCGAACAAGCCTTTAATATAAAATACAAATAAAAAATTATATGTTATTTTTTACAAGCACCTTCCAAAAATTCATCATAATCTCGAATATAGTCTGCTTCGTCGTAGGCTGCACTCGCCAGAACCAAGAGTACGCACTGCTCACTAAAATCGTGCATTTCGCGCCACAACCCACCTTCGATGAGTATTCCCTTTGTCGCGCAATCGAGCCAGACATCTTCACGTGTGATGCCATTATCTAAAACCATGCGGCATTTGCCCACCAAGCATATAGCAACTTGTTTCAGGCTTCGATGAGCATGAAAACCGCGACTGACGCCCTCAGCGGTCCGATAAATGTAATAAACCCGCTTTATTTCGAAAGGAACGATCTTACCTTGCTCAATAGAAACAAGACTGCCTCGTTCATCACCTAACGTTTGAAAATCTATCCATTTTACAAGACTCATCACGCCCCTCCCATCACAGCCATATATATCAGTGAATCATGAAGTCATTATTTTAAAAACTTAACATACCAAGGCATCGCCTTCTCCACTCCTCCGTCTATAGAGTAAGTGGGTGCATACCCCAGCTTAGTTTTTATTTTACTGATGTCTGCTTGCGAGTGCCTGACATCACCATCACGAAACTCCCGATATACCGGCTCTTTTGTATAAACCACTCCATTCAAATTCAATTCATTTTTCATCGCAACAAACAAACCATTCAGCGTTGTACGACCACCGACGGCAACGTTATAAATCTGATTTCTCGCGCCATCATCTTCGGTAGTTGCCGCGAGTATATTTGCCTGAATAGTATTCTCGATAAAACAAAAATCCCTGCTTGTTTCTCCATCGCCATTGATGAATATAGTTTCACCCTTGATCATGGATGCGGCCCACTTTGGAATAACTGCCGCATAGGCACCGTCAGGATCTTGCCGTTTGCCAAACACATTAAAGTAACGAAGACCTATACTATTAAAGTTATAGCAGCGTGCAAACACATCGGCGTACAACTCGTTCACGTACTTTGTAACAGCATAAGGGGATAGCGGATTTCCGATAACGTCCTCTACTTTTGGTAACCCTGGATGATCACCATATGTCGAACTGCTTGCAGCATAGGTGAAGCTACTGACACCTGCATCACGCGCAGCAAGCAGCATGTTAAGGAAACCGTCAATATTGGTCTGATTAGTGCTGATGGGGTCGTTCAGAGATCTTGGAACCGAACCTAATGCGGCCTGATGAAGCACATAATCGACAGCGTGACATGCTTCACGGCAACAATTTAAATCTCTAATATCGCCTTCAATAAACTTCAAACGCATCCATTGTTCATCACTTACAGACCGTTGGACTTCTTTTAGATTTCGATGATGACCCGTAGAGAAGTTATCCAACCCAATAACGTGCTGATTGAGCTTAAGCAACGTCTCAAGAAGATTTGAACCTATAAAACCCGCGACACCAGTAATGAGCCAGGTCTTCGGCGCACGGATAAGTGATTCCAGTACATTTTCATAACGAGTCATTGGTTGCGCTCCTAAAATTTTATACCGACCCTAGTTAAGTCAAGCCTTCCTTGCTTGATTACAATCGTATATCGGATTGGTCACGATCTAAAAGATATTTCAAGTCGTATAAAATATGTTTTGCCTTTCCTAAAGAGCGAATACGTTCTGCGCCCATTGCTCGAAACTCGTTGTGCGCTACTGCTAGTACTATTGCATCATAACTATCAGTCACCGGAACCGCTATTGGACTAATGGAATATTCATGCTGAGCCTCTGACGGATTTACCCATGGGTCATACACATCCACTTCAATGTTGTACTCACCTAATTCACGCACAATATCCACTATTCGAGTATTGCGAAGATCTGGGCAATTCTCCTTGAAAGTCAAACCCATGATGAGCACTTTTGCTCCATCAACGTGAATACGCTTTTTAAGCATAGCCTTTACTAATTGCGAAACTACATATGCACCCATACCGTCATTCAGACGGCGCCCAGCCAGAATAATTTCTGGGTGATAGCCTATCGACTGAGCTTTATGAGTCAAATAGTACGGATCAACGCCAATACAATGTCCGCCTACCAGACCTGGGCGGAAGGGTAAAAAATTCCACTTCGTTCCAGCTGCCTCTAGGACAGCTTCAGTATCTATCCCCATCTTGTTGAAAATAATAGCCAACTCATTAATAAGTGCAATATTAAGGTCACGCTGCGTATTTTCAATAACTTTGGCAGCTTCGGCAACTTTTATGCTGCTTGCCTTATGAGTTCCTGCGGTAATAATTTGTCGATATAAAGCATCTACTAAATCCGCCACTTCCGGAGTAGAACCTGATGTGACTTTTTTAATAGTCGTTACGCGATGTTCCTTATCGCCAGGATTGATGCGCTCTGGACTGTAACCGGCGAAGAAGTCGACGTTAAACTTCAACCCTGAATATTTCTCTAGCACTGGAACGCAGTCTTCTTCGGTCGCGCCTGGATAAACAGTTGATTCATAAATAACCAAATCCCCCTGTTTAAGCACTCGTCCAATTGTTTCTGATGCCTTAATCAACGGTGTTAGATCTGGCTGATTATACTGATCAATCGGAGTTGGCACGGTGACAATAAAAACATTACATCCTTTCAGCACATCTGACTTAGCACTGAAGCTTAAATGCTTTGCTGCTTTTAACTCGTCGTCATTTACTTCTAATGTGCCATCACGCCCTTCATTCAAAGCATCAATTCGAGCTTGATTTATATCAAAGCCAATAACCGAACGATGCTTTCCAAACTCAACAGCCAATGGCAAACCGACGTACCCCAAGCCAACAACAGCGAGCTTTATATCTTCAAGTGACAGCATGTATTTATTCCGTGATAAATGTTTAAAATAATCGCTCTATGTTTTTTTCGTTGAAAAATTTCTTCAATATGAGCAACTCAATTAGAAAATCTCTCTGATCATCGATTAAAGGATTTTTCTGATATTGAATGCTCACATCATTGGGACCACTTTAGAGCATTCAAACACCACAGCAGATCCCAAAGCATTGATGCCGTGCCGTACACAAGACCAAATTTCAACACGCTACCGCCCCGGGATTTAAGCCTTGGATGCGGCGCTGAGTAGCGAGCGCTCCCCTACCTCCGTGGTATGGGCATGCGAGCTCGTTGCCGACAGAAAAACACTCTGACCAATTCAGCACATTGATTAGCAAAACCACCCGGCGCCATCCATCTGACGTCATGAAAATGGAATCACGATAAGCTGTTGTGCTATCCAATATGAGCACTTCCTTAACCATAGCGTATGTAGAAGAATCTCTAAAGCGACCTCGGTCGTTGAAATTTCGAATCACGCACAAGCTCGCTGCCAAAGGAGAAGGAGTAAAAGCAACTGCCAGCTCAACCCCTTGCATACATCTTAGTGAACCCTATCCAGGTCAACGAGGAGGCAAATCAAGAGCCCTCCCCCGACAAAAGCTATTTACTGGCGATCCATCCAGTAAGCATTTCACTCCAAACGCAGGCACAACCCTGATATTTCACTTGCCACGATGGTTTTCATCGGCATGTTCGCTCCCCCCAGGCCTGCGCTGAACCCAATTCCAATGATTCGTACTGACAGCATGATGGCTATTGGACACGAGCCTTAACCGTTCATTCCAATAAATTATTAACTAACATCAATTTCCTATGAGGTTATTGCGCCATCTATCGATATGGGGATTTTTCTGACAGGGATGCAGACCCAAACCGGTGCATCATCAAAACATATCCAAAAAATGGCCGGCCACTCACCCGCCAACCTAGACCTGTGATATTAAGCGAATGATCCAGTGCTGCAAACTCAATTCAACCAAATGCACCGCTTCGGAAATAGTGGTGAACGGTGACCAGGTCAGCCACAATGATGAATGATGGCACATAGCCAATACCCACACGTTCTACGCTACCGACTTCAAAATACCTGACAAGGCTGCTATCGCATCCCCCTCAGGCATTCAGAGCATCAACATGACTTAGCTTGATTGTCGCTTTCTAAGAAAAAGAAATTCGCGCAGTGCTGCAAAGACAACACCAAATATTAAGCCCAACATAAGTCCTAGGACAATTATTAGTGCTTTTTTGGGTTTTATGGGGCTTAGGGGTTCTATTGCTTGCTTATCGATAGTGACCAGTTTGATTCTGGACATATCGATATTTAGATTCTGCAAGCGAACAGCTTCTGCACGCATAGGGGCTACTCCGCTCAAGAATAGCTCCTCATTCTTCCGCTGATTCAAAACATCTATCTGCCGATTGGACTGCAGCAGTTGAAGCTCCTTAGCGATAAGCGAGACTCTTTTTTCCGAGAAATCATCTGACTTACGCTGCAATAACGCAGTGCGCTCTGCCTCCAAAGCCTCAACCCCCATAAAATAAAGAGGTATTTGTTGATTATTGATTTCTGTACGCATGATATTGGTGGAACTATCATGAATGGCATCACCAAAGGAAGATGGCGTTGCAGGCTTTCGGATGCCAAGTGATTTTGCGATCACAATAGCTTCGTTCAACTGCGCCACTCTTTCCATACGGTTGGTTTTTAACTGAACTCTAAGCGCACTGAGCTCGTCCTGCAATTGAGCACGCTTTACGAGATCAGACTCTACAAGCAAAGCAATTTTGGCTTGTTTCTCTGTCTCATAATTGGCGCGAGCTGCATCTAACTTTCCGTTTAGCTCTGCCATCCTATTTTTGACGATAACTTCAAGATCAGAACCGATTTGTTCACGCTCATTTGAGATTGCATAATCAATGAGGCCATTCAATATCGCTACACCGTCTATATCCTTCGGATAAGTCATTTCAAGTTTAATATAGGCACTCAACGAATCTGCTTTCTTAGTATCTGGCAATATTAGCTTGATCGAGTTACGATTAAACTCTTCGAAACTTTGCTCTAGCGTTCGACCGGGCTGCACAAAATTCTTGAATAAATTCGGGTTAGCACGAAAAAAACCTAAACGAATATCGTAAGATTCAAGGGCCGCACCAACTTTATTCAACGCCTCAGAAGGTGGGAGCTTATAGATTTCTGAACGATTCAAAGCGTCCAGTTCATTAATTGCTGAAGGTCGGAGAACACTCGTAACCTGAAACTCGGGAGTGGCTACAAAAGCGTATAGAACCGCTATCGCGGTCGAGAGCGCTGAAACCAGCAAAATCAGCTTCTTTTGCCGCCATATGGATCGGAAAAATGCTGCAAATTGAATGTCTTCAGCCGGGGAAATCTGCGGGGTGCGAAAGCTACTACTCACAACAAAAACCTGCCTTCAAGAATGAAACTGCGGGCTCGTTATGCAGGCATTTTGTAGCTCTTTAGCGTGTCATCTCGGCTATAACTCCCACCTAGCTGTTAAAGCCCACAAAAAGCCTGTTCTCGAGAACAATTAGCATTTTGACATCTAACGACAACAATACAAGTCTTGACAAGGCTGTAGGAGAATTCCTTCAGACGAATTGTTCAATAGTCCTGTAGCAGAATCAACTACCTCGCCCAGGCGAATGGGGTCGCTCTGTGCTCAGCCCCAGCGACAATTTCAATCTCGGCGACGACTCGCCTTCAGAACCACAGCAATCACTGGCCCGACGATCATTCCCACGATTAGAAAGAGGATCATGAAGGCAGAAACCGCCAGGTCAGGCGTACGCGACCCCAGAAATGACAATGTAACGCTTTGCTGGTTCTCCAAGACAAACGTCGCCACTGCCAGCACGAGGAACAATACAATCAGAACTTTGAAAACGCGTGCAAATGCACCCGACGACCTCCTCGGCAGCAGACTCACTCAGAGACCCTCGTCTTCATCTTCATTCACGCGATCCCGCAGCTCTTTGCCCGGTTTGAAGTGAGGCACAAACTTCCCGTCCAAGCTAACAGACTGCCCGGTTTTTGGGTTACGACCCACACGAGGTGCCCGATAATGAAGTGAAAAGCTACCAAAACCTCGAATTTCAATACGGTCACCAGTAGCCAAGCATTGCGACATTTGTTCAAGCATAGTCTTGATAGCCAGCTCTACATCCTTGGATGAAAGTAGCCCTTGATGGGTGACAATTCGTTCGATCAACTCCGACTTCGTCATATTTTTCCCTTCTTTTTCAAGCAGCTAGATCAGCGCTCCAAAGGTTTTAGCACGACTTGATGCTTTTGAAAAGCCCGTCCTCCGACTTCAGTTGGCATACCGACAAAAAAATCGCGCAGCACCGCTACTGGAAAATTTCTACCCTCACTCCAAGGTACCCAAGCTCACCCCTGCCTGATTACCCCATGAGATATATGGAGGCAATCAGTTACGTCGAACTCAGGCACAACTCGCCTCACAAGTACTTTTCGCCTCGCCCTCTGGACCTGATAGTTTTTGCTGGAGAACCGTATGCAACGGTGTAAGGAGGTACATCCTCCAACACCATCGATTGGCCACCAACGACTGCGCATTCGCCTATGCTAATACCATGACGTAAGCTTGCGCCGATCCCCACAGCTGCGAGCCTACCCACCCGGCAGCCGCCCCCCGTGCTGACACCGGGTGCCAGACTGGAAAAATCCTGCATTGTAGAATCGTGATCCAAAGATGCTTTTGTATTAACAATACAAAAATTACCTATCTCGCAGCTCGGATTTACAATCCCTCCCGCCATTATTACCGTACCCACGCCTATAGAAACATCACGCCCAATAATTGCGCTGGGATGTATGGCATTGACAAACATTAAGCCAGGGCACAATCCTGCAACTCTAGTTGCCACATCCTCCCTTACGGCATTATCTCCTATAGCAATAACTATCCCCTTGATACTGTGCTGCGCGACGAGCGTCGGGAGGTCCGATTCACACCCAAGAACCTGGTAGCCAAGCGTTTCAGCACCGGGCGCTCTAAAATCGTCTACGAAGCCAAGAATTGCATAGCGCGCCTGTTTTTCGACAATATCGATAATGACTTTGGCGTGACCGGACGCCCCAAAAATTACAATCTTTTCCATACTCAACTCCTAAACTGATCGACTACCGAGGGAGTGCTACGACAGCCTCGCGATTCGATTCAATACCACCAGACAATATCACCACTACTTATTGAAAGTACTTATCACAATAACTATCAGCTAATTATTTTGCGCGCTTCTATACACTCAACCTCGACCGGCTTCCAAAAGTTTAACGTCTCCGCAACTTACAAATACGATCATTACTAAATGAGCATCATAGCTAGAATACATTTATTCTGATTTGGCGATCCAACGAATTTCAGGCACAAAAAAGGGCGACCGAAGTCGCCCTTTTTCTAAAGCCTTACAGAACTTAGTTCTGCTTAGCCATTGCTTGACGCAACAGAGCAGCCATAGTGGTGTCAGCTGCTGCTTCGCCTTCCGGAGCCGATTTCAGGCTCTGGATTGCTTCTTTCTCTTCAGCATCGTCTTTCGACTTGATGGAGAGTTGGATCACGCGGCTCTTGCGATCAACGCTGATGATCTTGGCTTCTACTTCTTGGCCTTCTTTCAGAACGTTGCGCGCGTCTTCAACGCGGTCACGGCTGATTTCGGAGGCTTTCAGAGTTGCTTCGATATCGTCGGCCAGAGTGATGATGGCGCCTTTAGCGTCAACTTCCTTCACGATGCCTTTAACGATTGCGCCTTTGTCGTTGTCCTGAACGTATTCAGAGAACGGGTCGCTTTCCAGCTGCTTGATACCCAGGGAGATACGCTCGCGCTCTGGGTCAACCGACAGGATAACGGTGTCCAGCTCGTCGCCCTTCTTGAAACGACGAACAGCTTCTTCGCCAACTTCGTTCCAGGAGATGTCGGACAGGTGAACCAGGCCGTCGATGCCGCCGTCCAGACCAATGAAGATACCGAAATCGGTGATCGACTTGATGGTGCCGGAGATTTTATCGCCCTTGTTGAACTGGCCAGAGAAATCTTCCCATGGGTTAGATTTGCACTGCTTGATGCCCAAGGAGATACGACGACGCTCTTCGTCGATGTCCAGAACCATAACTTCCACTTCGTCGCCGACTTGTACGACTTTCGAAGGGTGGATGTTCTTGTTGGTCCAGTCCATTTCGGAAACGTGTACCAGGCCTTCAACGCCTTCTTCCAGCTCAGCGAAGCAGCCGTAGTCAGTCAGGTTGGTAACACGCGCGGTTACGCGAGTGCTTTCTGGGTAACGGGCTTTGATAGCAACCCATGGATCTTCACCCAGTTGCTTCAGGCCCAGGGAAACACGGTTGCGTTCGCGATCGTATTTCAGAACCTTTACATCGATCTCGTCGCCAACGTTGACGATTTCAGATGGATGCTTGATGCGCTTCCAAGCCATGTCGGTAATGTGCAGCAGGCCATCGACGCCACCCAGATCGACGAATGCGCCGTAATCGGTGAGGTTCTTGACGATACCTTTGACTTGTTGGCCTTCCTGCAGGGATTCCAGCAGAGCTTCACGCTCGGCGGAGTTCTCTGCTTCCAGGACGCTGCGACGGGAAACGACAACGTTGTTGCGCTTCTGATCGAGCTTGATGACCTTGAATTCGAGTTCCTTGCCTTCCAGGTGCGTGGTGTCGCGCACTGGACGAACGTCGACCAAAGAACCTGGCAGGAACGCACGGATGCCGTTAACGTCGACAGTGAAGCCGCCTTTAACCTTACCGTTGATAACGCCCTTGACCACTTCTTCAGCTGCGAAGGCTGCTTCGAGAACAATCCAGCATTCAGCGCGCTTGGCTTTTTCACGGGACAGCTTGGTTTCACCGAAACCGTCTTCAACCGAGTCCAGAGCAACGTGAACTTCGTCACCGACATTGATAGTCAGGTCACCAGCATCGTTGTAGAACTGTTCCAGCGGGATCAGAGCTTCAGACTTCAGACCAGCGTGAACGGTTACCCAGCGAGCTTGGTAATCGATATCAACGATAACACCGGTGATGATGGAGCCAGCCTGAAGGTTCAGGGTTTTTAGGCTTTCTTCAAAGAGTTCCGCAAAGCTTTCGCTCATTTTAATTCCTGTTGATAAGGGCGAAGAATACGCCCATCTCCACACCCCAGACGGTGTGGGTCAATTTCAGTTAAAAGAAGCCACCGCAGGACTATGACTGGTCCCCCGCGGCCTTCTTGATCACCCGGCAATATCGCGAATGGCGATTTCACTCAAGATGCGTTCCAGCACCTGCTCGATGGACAACTCCGTGGAATCCAGCTGTATGGCGTCAGCCGCCGGCTTGAGCGGGGCTACCGCACGCTGGGTGTCACGCTCATCGCGTGCACGGATCTCATCTAGCAGACTCGACAGACTAACACCATCGACTTTGCCCTTCAACTGCAAGTAGCGCCGGCGAGCCCGCTCCTCGGCGCTGGCGGTCAGGAAAATCTTCAGGGGCGCCTCGGGAAACACCACCGTCCCCATGTCACGACCATCGGCAACCAGGCCCGGCGGCTCTTGAAATGCCCGCTGGCGCTGCAGCAACGCATCACGCACGGCCGGCAGCGCGGCGATCTGGGAGGCCCACGAGCCGACTTGCTCATTGCGCAAATCATCCGTCACATCATCCCCTTCCAGAATGATGCGCTGCGGATGACCTTCCGTCGCCCCGACGAACTGCACATCAAGATGCGCCGCCAGCAGCTTCAAGGATTCTTCGTTGGTCAGGTCGACGCCATGGTTGCGCGCAGCAAATGCCAGCAGGCGGTAAAGCGCGCCGGAATCCAGCAGGCACCAGCCCAGGCGCTTGGCCAGGATGCCGGCGATTGTGCCTTTGCCCGAGCCGCTTGGCCCGTCGATGGTAATCACCGGTGCTTTGATATTCACAATTGAGCCTCTTGGGCAACACGGATGCCGACTTGGGCACACAGTGTAAGAAAGTTCGGAAAAGACGTAGCAACATTGGCACAGTCACGAATACGAATCGGCGCCGCCGCCCGTAGGGAGGCCACGCTGAACGCCATTGCAATCCGGTGATCGCCATGGGCATGGACTTCACCACCCCCCAGCAACCCACCGTCAATAATAATCCCATCTGAGGTCGGTTCACACTTGACCCCCAGCACCCGCAGACCATCGGCCATGACCTGGATACGATCGGACTCCTTCACGCGCAGCTCTTCAGCCCCTCGCAACACCGTTCGCCCCTCAGCGCAAGCCGCTGCGACAAACAGTACTGGAAACTCATCGATCGCCAACGGCACCAGCGCCTGGGGAATGTCGATACCCTTCAGCACCGCTGCGCGCACACGCAGATCAGCGACAGGCTCGCCGCCCACTTCACGGGGATTTTCCAGGGTGATGTCCGCCCCCATCAGCCGCAGGATGTCGATGACCCCAGTGCGCGTCGGATTGATACCGACATGTTCCAGCACCAGTTCGGAACCCTCGGCAATCGTGGCGGCCACCAGGAAAAACGCCGAAGAGGAAATATCCCCTGGCACTTCAATACGGGTAGCTACCAGCGCACGCCCGGATTCAACCGACGCCGTAGCCCCTTCCACCGCCACCGGGTAACCAAAACCTCGCAACATGCGCTCAGTGTGGTCGCGGGTCGGCGCAGGCTCGGTCACTGCGGTCTTGCCTTCGGCATACAGCCCAGCCAGCAACAGGCAGGACTTGACCTGGGCACTGGCCATCGGCAGCGCGTAACTCAAGCCCTTCAACACCTGCCCACCACGAATGGTCAACGGCGGACGCCCCTCAGGCCCAGTCTCGATCACCGCGCCCATTTTCCGCAGCGGCTCTGCCACGCGGCTCATCGGGCGCCTGGACAGTGACGCATCCCCCGTCAATACGCTGTCGAAACGCTGCGCGGCCAACAAGCCGGACAGCAAGCGCATGGACGTACCGGAATTCCCCAGGTAGATCGGCCCCGGTGCAGGCTTCAAGCCATGCAAGCCGACGCCGTGAATTGTCACGCGCCCATGGTGCGGCCCCTCGATCACCACGCCCATATCGCGAAACGCCTGCAAGGTCGCCAGGGCGTCTTCACCTTCGAGGAAACCTTCAACCTCGGTCACGCCATCTGCCAACGAGCCCAGCATGATCGAGCGATGAGAGATCGACTTGTCACCCGGCATGCGAATACGCCCGCTCAAGCGCCCACCCGGATTGGCGACGAAGGTCAGCTCATCGTTGCTCACAGCGGTTTCGACGTAAGCCCGGCGCTCCAGAATCTTGCCGAAGTGCTCACGTGCCACCCGCGCACGGGTGAATACGCCCAGCAACTGATGACCATCCCCTGCATCGACCGCGTCCCGCAGGGCGTCGAGATCACTGCGGAAGGTATCCAGCGTGCGCAACACCGCTTCGCGGTTGGCGAGGAAGATGTCGTGCCACATTACCGGGTCGCTGCCGGCAATCCGCGTAAAGTCGCGAAAGCCACCGGCGGCGTAACGGAAAATCTCGAGGTTTTCGTTACGCTTGGCCAGGGAATCCACCAAGCCAAATGCCAACAGATGCGGCAAGTGGCTGGTCGCCGCCAGCACTTCGTCATGACGCTCGACCTGCATATGCTCGACATCCGCCCCCAACGCGCGCCACAGACGATCCACCACAGCCAGCGCAGCCGGATCGGTTTGCGCCAATGGCGTCAGGATCACTTTATGGCGACGGAACAGCTGCGCATTGGACGCCTCCACCCCACTCTGCTCGGAACCGGCAATCGGATGCCCAGGCACGAACCGCGCGGGCATGCCGCCAAAGGCCAGTTGCGCCGCGCGCACCACATTGCCCTTGGCGCTGCCGACATCCGTCAGAATCGCCCGCCCCAGATCCATCCCCGCCAGCAGAGCCAGCAATTTCTCCATCGCCAGGATCGGCACGGCAAGCTGGATCACATCAGCCCCCTGGCACGCGAGCGCCAGGTCCGCCTCACAGCGATCCACCACCCCCAACTCAACCGCCAACTTGCGCGATTGCGGGTCCAGGTCCACACCGACCACTTCGCCACACAGCCCACTTTCACGCAGGCCCTTGGCAAAGGAGCCGCCGATCAAACCCAGGCCGACCACCACCAGGCGACCGATCATAGGCACGACAGGTTGCAATGCAGTGACATCAACCACGGGCCAGAACCTTGGCCAGCGCCTCCAGGAAGCGGGCATTTTCAGCTGGCAAACCAATGGTGATACGCAAGTGGTTCGGCATGCCGTAATTGGCCACCGGACGCACGATCACACCCTCGCGCAGCAGCCCCTGGAACACCGGGGCCGCCACCTGGCCGAGGTCGACACAGATGAAGTTGCCCTTGGACGGAATCCAGCCCAGGCCCAACTCACGGAAGCCTTCCTGCAATTGCAGCATGCCGCTTTGGTTGATACGACGACCTTCTTCCAGGTACTCGGTATCCTTCACCGCCGCACAAGCTGCCGCCAGGGCGAAGCTGTTGACGTTGAACGGCTGGCGAACACGGTTCAGCACATCGGCGACGACTGCGGTGGACAGGCCGTAACCGACTCGCAGCGACGCCAGGCCATAGGCCTTGGAGAACGTGCGCGATACCAGCAGGTTCGGGTAGGCCGCAAGGAAGTCCAGGCCGTCCGGCAGGTCACTGCCTTCGGCGTACTCGATGTAGGCTTCGTCCAGCACGACGAGCACATGCTCCGGTACGTCCTGCAGGAAATCGTCCAACGCCTGCGCATCGAACCAGGTCCCGGTCGGGTTGTTCGGGTTGGCGATAAACACCACGCGGGTCTGTGCATCGATGGCCGCCAGCATCGCTGGCAGATCGTGGCCCCAGTCCTTCGCAGGAATCACCCGCGCATCCGCACCAACCGCCTGGGTAACGATAGGGTAGACGGCGAACGCATGCTCGCTGAACACCGCATTGAGGCCCGGCGCCAGGTAGGCACGGCCGACCAGCTCAAGGATGTCGTTGGAACCGTTGCCCAGGGTCACCTGGTTCAGCTCGACCCGGCACTTCTCTGCCAACAGCGACTTGAGGGCAAAACCGTTGCCATCGGGATAACGGGTCAGCTCGGCCAACTCTTCACGAATCGCCGCCAACACCTTGGGGCTCGGGCCCAGCGGATTCTCGTTGCTGGCCAGCTTGACGATCTTTGCCGGGTCCAGGTTCAACTCACGTGCCAACTCGTCCACAGGCTTGCCCGGAACGTAAGGCGACAGTTGCTGCACGCCCGGCTGCGCCAGGGCGAGAAAGTTGCCACTCATGTTAACGCCTCACAAAACCGCTTTCGGGTAAGAGCCCAGCACCTTGAGCGCCACGGCTTCCTGGCTGATCTTCTCCAGCACGCCCTTGACCAGCGGGTCGCGGTGATGGCCGATGAAGTCGATAAAGAACACGTAGGTCCATTTACCACTGCGCGAAGGACGGGTCTCGATGCGCGTCAGGTCAATCCCGTTATCGTGGAACGGCACCAGCAGTTCATGCAGCGCGCCGGGCTTGTTGCTCATGGAAACGATGATCGAGGTCTTGTCGTCGCCAGTCGGCGGCACTTCCTGGCTGCCAATCATCAGGAAACGCGTGGAGTTATCCGGGCGATCCTCGATTTTCTCGGCCAGGCGCGTCAGGCCGTACAGGCCCGCAGCCATATCGCCGGCAATCGCCGCCGAGTTCCACTCCCCCTTGACCCGCTTGGCCGCTTCGGCGTTGCTGGACACCGCCACGCGCTCGACATTCGGGTAGTGCGCATCCAGCCACTTGCGGCACTGGGCCAGGGACTGGGCGTGGGAATAGATACGGCTGATGCTGTCGGTCTTGGTGTTCTCACCTACCAGCAAGTGGTGGTGGATACGCAGTTCGACTTCACCGCAGATCACCATGTCGTGCTCAAGAAAGCTGTCCAGGGTGTGGTTGACCGCGCCCTCGGTGGAGTTTTCCACCGGAACCACGCCAAAGTTCACCGCCCCCGCTGCCACTTCGCGGAACACTTCATCGATCGCCGCCATCGGCTTGCTGATCACGGCGTGGCCAAAGTGCTTCATGGCTGCCGCCTGGGTGAAGGTGCCTTCAGGGCCGAGGTAAGCCACTTTCAGGGGCTGCTCCAGAGCCAGGCACGAAGACATGATTTCGCGGAACAACCGCGCCATCTCTTCGTTGCCCAGCGGGCCTTTATTGCGTTCCATCACGCGCTTGAGCACCTGGGCCTCACGCTCGGGACGATAGAACACCGGCACCTCGCCTTCAGCCAGGGACGCCATCTTCACCCGTGCCACTTCCTGGGCGCAGCGCGCACGCTCACTGATCAGCTCCAGGACTTTCTCGTCCAGGCTGTCAATGCGCACGCGCAGGGCCTTGAGTTCTTGCTCAGACATTAGCCGTGTTCCTTTTCGAACTCTGCCATGTAGGCAACCAGCGCGTTGATCGCATGGATGTCGACGGCGTTGTAGATGGAGGCGCGCATGCCGCCGACCGAACGGTGACCCTTGAGGTTCAGCAGGCCACGCGCGTCGGCACCGGCCAGGAACGGCTTGTCCAGGCGATCATCAGCCAGACGGAACGGCACGTTCATCCACGAGCGGTCAGTGAGGTTGATCGGGTTGCTGTACAGGCCGCTGGCGTCGATGAAGTCGTACAGGGTGCGCTGCTTCTCTTCGTTCAGCTTGCCCATGGCAGCCACACCGCCCTGCTCTTTGAGCCACTCGAACACCAGGCCGGACAGATACCAGGCGAAAGCCGGCGGAGTGTTGTACATCGAGCCGTTATCGGCCGCGACCTTGTAGTTGAGCATGGTCGGGCACAGCGAACGGGCGCGACCCAGCAGGTCTTCGCGGACGATATTGACCAGGATGCCGCTCGGGCCGATGTTCTTTTGCGCACCGGCGTAGATCATGCCGTATTTGGACACATCGATCGGGCGCGAAAGAATGTCAGAAGACATGTCACACACCAGCGGAACGTCGCCCACTTCCGGTACCCAGTCGAACTCCAGGCCACCGATGGTTTCGTTCGCGACGTAGTGCACGTAGGCCGCATCCTTCGACAGCTTCCATTCGTTCTGACCTGGAATCGCGAAGTAATCGTAGGGCTTGGCAGTGCCCGCCACATTCACGTGACCGTAACGGGAGGCCTCTTCAATGGCCTTCTGCCCCCAGATACCGGTGTCGATATAGTCGGCAGTGCCGTCTTCCGGCAGCAGGTTCAGCGGGATCTGGGCGAACTGCTGGCTGGCGCCACCTTGCAGGAACAGCACTTTGTAATTGGATGGGATGTCCAGCAAGTCGCGCAGGTCCTGCTCGGCCTTGTTGGCAATGGATACGAACTCATCGCTGCGATGGCTCATTTCCATCACAGAGAGGCCTTTTCCATGCCAGTCGAGGAGTTCACCCTGCGCACGCTGCAGGACTGCTTCAGGAAGCGCCGCGGGACCGGCACAGAAGTTATAGGCTCTCTTGCTCACATCCAATCTCACTCTGATCTGGTGGGGCTGCAATCATGTTCGGCAACAACCTTTCTCTGGAGCGAATCCCCGTGGGAGCCGGCTTGCCTGCGATAAGGGCACCTCGGTATCGCAGTGATACCGCGGCGCTGCCATCGCAGGCAAGCCAGCTCCCACATTGACCGCATCCAGCCAAAGGACGTGTTATTTCACAAGGGACAAACAACAAGGGGGCGAATCTTCATCCGCCCCCTGTGTGTCCGCTTATTCCTGCGGTTCTTCTTCGCCTGCGGCAGCGTCGAGGGTTGGCTCGTCAACGTTGTCATCGCCTGCTGCGATCACCTCGCCGTCAAACTCTTCACCTTCCAGCTCCTCGCCTTCGACTTCCGATGGCTCCTGGACACGCTCCAGGCCCACCAGGGTTTCGTCGCTGGCCAGCTTGATCAGCGTCACGCCCTGGGTGTTACGGCCCAGGCTCGACACTTCGGCCACACGAGTACGCACCAGGGTGCCCTGGTCGGAAATCAGCATGATTTCCTCGCCATCGAGCACCTGGACCGCGCCGACCAGACGGCCGTTGCGGTCGTTGCTGACCATGGCGATCACGCCCTGGCCGCCACGCTTGTACTCCGGGAACTCGCTGATGGCGGTCCGCTTGCCATAACCACGCGCCGAAGCGGTGAGGATCTGGCTGCCTTCTTCCGGGATCAGCATCGAAATCAGCTTCTGCCCTTCCGGCAGGCGCATGCCGCGCACACCGCGAGCGGTACGGCCCATGGCACGCACGTCGGATTCCTTGAAGCGCGTCACCTTGCCGCCGTCGGAGAACAGCATGACCTCACGCTCGCCATCGGTGATGGCCGCAGAGATCAGTACGTCGCCTTCATCCAGCTCCAGGGCGATCAGGCCCACGCTGCGTTGACGGCTGAAGGACTCCAGCGGGGTCTTCTTCACGGTGCCTTTGGCGGTCGCCATGAAGATGAAGTGACCTTCGGTATATTCGTCCACCGGCAGCATGGTGGTGATGTATTCATCACTGTCCAGCGGCAGCAGGTTGACCAGCGGACGGCCACGGGCGGCACGGGAGGCTTCCGGGATTTCGTAGGTTTTCAGCCAGTACACCTTGCCCTTGCTGGAGAACAGCAGCAGCGTGGTGTGACTGTTGGCGACCAGCAGGTGAGCGATGTAGTCCTCATCCTTCACGCCGGTAGCCGATTTACCTTTACCACCACGACGCTGGGCCTGGTACGCAGCCAAAGGCTGGGTCTTGGCGTAACCACCGTGGGAAATGGTCACGACGCGCTCTTCTTCCGGGATCATGTCACCCAGGGTCAGGTCGAGGCGTGCATCGAGGATCTCGGTGCGGCGCACGTCGCCGTATTCGGCGCGGATCACTTCCAGTTCTTCGCGGATCACTTCCATCAGGCGCACAGCGCTGCTGAGGATGCGGATCAACTCGCCGATCTGGTTGAGGATCTCCTGGTACTCGGCCAGCAGCTTCTCGTGCTCCAGGCCGGTCAGGCGGTGCAGGCGCAGTTCCAGGATGGCCTGGGCCTGTTCCGGCGACAGGAAGTACTTGCCTTCGCGCAGGCCGTATTGCGGGTCCAGGGTTTCCGGACGGCACGAGTCGGCACCGGCACGCTCAACCATCGCCACCACGGCGCTGGATTCCCAAGGCGTGCTGATCAGCGCTTCCTTGGCTTCCGACGGGGTTGGCGAGGCCTTGATCAGAGCGATCACCGGGTCGATGTTCGACAGCGCAACCGCCTGGCCTTCCAGGATGTGGCCGCGTTCGCGGGCCTTGCGCAGTTCGAATACGGTACGGCGGGTCACCACTTCACGACGGTGACGGACGAAGGCTTCCAGCAGATCCTTGAGGTTCAGGATGCGCGGGCGGCCATCGATCAGTGCAACCACGTTGATGCCGAACACGCTTTGCAGCTGGGTCTGGGCGTAGAGGTTGTTGAGGATCACCTCAGGCACTTCGCCACGACGCAGCTCGATCACCACGCGCATACCGTCTTTGTCGGACTCGTCGCGCAGCTCGGTGATGCCTTCGAGCTTCTTCTCTTTGACCAGCTCGGCGATCTTCTCGATCAGACGCGCCTTGTTCAGTTGGTACGGCAGTTCGGTGATGACGATCTGCTGGCGACCACCGACCTTGTCGATGTCTTCGATCATCGAGCGGGCGCGCATGTAAATGCGGCCGCGGCCGGTGCGGTAGGCTTCGATGATGCCGGCGCGACCATTGATGATCGCGGCAGTCGGGAAGTCCGGACCGGGGATGTATTGCATCAGCTCGTCGACAGTCAGCTCGGGGTTGTCGATGAGGGCCAGGCAACCGTCGATGACTTCACCGAGGTTGTGCGGCGGGATGTTGGTCGCCATGCCCACGGCGATACCACTGGAACCGTTGACCAGCAGGTTGGGAATCCTGGTGGGCATGACAGCCGGGATCATTTCGGTGCCGTCGTAGTTCGGCACCCAGTCCACGGTTTCTTTATGCAGGTCGGCCAGCAGCTCGTGCGCCAGCTTGGTCATGCGCACTTCGGTGTATCGCATGGCCGCAGCGTTGTCGCCGTCGACCGAACCGAAGTTGCCCTGACCGTCTACCAGCAGGTAACGCAGGGAAAACGGCTGGGCCATCCGAACGATGGTGTCGTACACCGCAGTGTCGCCGTGAGGGTGATACTTACCGATCACGTCACCGACAACACGGGCAGATTTCTTGTACGGCTTGTTCCAGTCGTTACCCAGCTCGCTCATCGCGAACAGCACACGCCGGTGCACGGGCTTCAAGCCATCGCGCGCATCAGGCAGTGCCCGACCGACAATTACGCTCATCGCGTAGTCGAGGTAGGACTGTTTCAGCTCGTCTTCGATATTGACCGGGAGGATTTCTTTGGCCAGTTCGCCCATGAGAAGCCTGATTCCTTTTTCGGGTGAAACCTCGTCACATCCATATGGGACGAACGAAGCTCGCCGCTGCCGGCACGGTGCCTGACAACGACTTACGACAAATCAACGAGTTATGACACGGATCTGCACGTTATAGGCCACCCCTCGGGGCGGCCTTGGAAACCGCCGGATGTTATCACAATCGCCGCCACGCACCTATCCCCCTGATGCGCATGGAGCATAGTAAGTTGACGGATGACAGGCTTGAGGGCGACGAGAGGGGCTCAGAGCTGGATCCAAGCCCGTTTCCGGGGGCAAATTGGCTTAATGCAGGCGCTTACGACACATCAACTTGGCCAGCTTGGCAGCGTCCGGCCGTTCGACCACGCCTTTCTCGGTCACGATCACGTCGATCAGGTCGGCCGGGGTCACGTCGAACACCGGATTGAAGGCCGCCACATCCGCCGCGAAGCGCTGGCCGGCGACTTCGAGCAACTCACCGGCATCGCGCTCTTCCAGGGCAACATCATCGCCAGTGGCCATCATCAGGTCCAGGGTAGAACTCGGCGCCACGACCATGAAACGCACGCCGTGGTGCATCGCGCATACAGCCAACTGGTAAGTGCCGATCTTGCTGATCACATCACCGTTGGCGGCAATGCAGTCGGCGCCGACGATGACCCAGGTCACGCCTTTGGTCTTGAGGATATGCGCACCGGCCGAGTCGGCGTTCACCGTCACCGGGATACCCTCGCCCGCCAGCTCCCAGGCGGTCAGCCGCGAACCTTGCAACCAGGGCCGGGTTTCATTGGCATAAACCTGCTCGACCATGCCCTCCAAAAAGGCCGCACGAATAACCCCAAGCGCCGTGCCGACACCGCCGGTGGCCAGTGCGCCAGCATTGCCATGGGTGAGGATCGCCTGGGCATTGCCCTGGTGCTTGCGGATCAACTCGACACCGAGCTGGGCCATGGTCAGGTTGGCCTCGCGATCACTTTCATGGATCGCAATCGCTTCGGCCTCCAGCATCGCCAGCGGATCGGCGTGCGCTTTGACGCGATCGAGGCGGTCACGCATGCGCTTCAACGCCCAGAACAGGTTCGACGCGGTGGGGCGGGCGTCGGCTAAAAGTGCGTAGTCTTCTTCCCAGGCGGCCTGCCAGTCACCCCCCTCGGCAATCCGCTCACGGGCGGCGAGCACCAGGCCATAGGCGGCACTGATACCAATGGCTGGCGCGCCCCGCACCACCATCGTACGGATCGCGGCGGCCACGGCTTCAACCGTGGAGCACGCGACCCAGCTTTCCCGGGACGGCAAGGCACGCTGATCGAGCAGGTACAGCGCGCCATCACGCCAATCGATGGCCTTCACTTTCTCCGCAGCCAACAGTCGATCGCGCATCCCTTACTCCGCACTCATGAACAAAAGCCGCCGATTATAGCGATCCGCCAGCCAGGACGCTCGGGTATACTTCGGCCTTCTTTTATAGCTGCCTGGGAAGAAGCCCGCGATGACCTCCACTGCCGCCCCGCTCGACTTGGTGTTGCTGCCGACCTGGCTGGTGCCTGTCGAACCTGCCGGCGTGGTGCTCAAGGACCACGCCCTGGGCATCCGCGACGGGCGCATCGCGTTTATCGGCCCACGGGCGACGGCGCTGAAACTGGCGGCCACCGAAGTCCGTGAGTTGCCGGGCATGCTGCTCAGCCCTGGCCTGATCAACGCCCACGGGCACGCGGCAATGAGCCTGTTTCGCGGCCTAGCCGACGACCTGCCGCTGATGACCTGGCTGGAAAAACACATCTGGCCGGCCGAAGCCAAGTGGGTCGACGAAGCGTTCGTGCGCGACGGCACCGACCTGGCCATCGCCGAGCAGCTCAAGAGCGGCATTACCTGCTTCAGCGACATGTACTTCTACCCCAAGGTGGCCAGCGACTGCGTGCACAACAGCGGCATGCGCGCGCAGATTGCAATTCCGATCCTCGACTTCCCGATTCCCGGCGCCAGCAGCGCCGACGAGGCGATTCGCCAGGGCGTCGAGCTGTTCGGCGACCTCAAGCATCACCCCCGCGTCAACATCGTCTTCGGCCCCCACGCACCGTACACCGTGAGCGATGAAAACCTGGAAAAGATCCGGGTCATGGCCGAAGAGCTGGATGCTTCAATCCACATGCACGTTCACGAAACCGCCTTCGAAGTGCAGCAAGCTGTCGAGCAGACCGGCGAGCGCCCACTGGCACGCCTGGCACGCCTCGGGCTGTTGGGCCCGCGCTTCCAGGCCGTTCATATGACCCAAATCAGCGAGGCCGACCTGGCTTTGCTGGTAGAAAGCAACACCAGCGTCATCCATTGCCCGGAATCCAACCTGAAACTGGCCAGCGGCTTCTGCCCGGTGGAGCGTCTGTGGCAGGCTGGGGTGAATGTGGCGATCGGCACCGATGGCGCCGCCAGCAACAATGACCTCGACCTGCTGGGCGAAACCCGCACCGCCGCGATGCTGGCCAAGGCCGTCGCCGGTTCGGCCACCGCGCTGGATGCCCATCGCGCCTTGCGCATGGCCACACTCAATGGTGCTCGCGCCATGGGCCTGGAAAGCGAAATTGGCTCGCTGGAAGTCGGCAAGGCGGCGGATATGGTCGCCTTCGATCTGTCGGGGCTGGCGCAACAACCGATCTACGATCCGGTCTCACAACTTATATATGCCACCGGACGCGATTGCGTGAAACATCTCTGGGTCGCCGGCAAGCAGTTGCTCGACGACCGGCAATTGACCCGCATGGATGAACGACAGTTGACCGCCACGGCCATCGCCTGGGGCCAACGCATCGGCGGGCATAGCGAATAACGCCGGCCTTGAAGCGGTACGTTCAAGACCGACAAACCGATTTATCAGATTTAGAGGATGCACCATGAGCAACGTCGACCACGCCGAAATCGCCAAGTTTGAAGCCCTGGCCCACCGCTGGTGGGACCGCGAAAGCGAGTTCAAACCCCTGCACGACATCAACCCGCTGCGGGTCAACTGGATTGACGAACGTGTCAACCTGGCCGGCAAGAAGGTGCTGGACGTTGGTTGCGGCGGCGGCATCCTCAGCGAAGCCATGGCCCAGCGCGGCGCCACGGTGATGGGCATCGACATGGGCGAAGCGCCTCTGGCCGTGGCTCAGTTGCACCAGCTGGAATCCGGCGTGAACGTCGAATACCGCCAGATCACCGCCGAAGATCTCGCCGAGCAAATGCCCGAGCAGTTCGATGTGGTCACGTGCCTTGAGATGCTCGAACACGTGCCGGACCCGTCCTCGGTGATCCGCGCCTGCTTCCGCATGGTCAAGCCTGGCGGCCAGGTGTTCTTCTCCACCATCAACCGCAACCCCAAGGCCTACCTGTTCGCGATCATCGGCGCCGAATACATCATGAAGCTGCTGCCGCGCGGCACCCATGACTTCAAGAAATTCATCCGCCCGTCCGAGCTGGGCGCGTGGAGCCGTCAGGCCGGGCTGACCGTCAAGGACATCATCGGCCTGACCTACAACCCGCTGACCAAGCACTACAAGCTGGCCAGCGACGTTGACGTCAACTACATGATCCAGACCCTGCGCGAGGAATAAGCCTGTGAAGTTGCGAGCAGTTCTCTTCGACATGGACGGTACACTGCTGGACACCGCGCCGGACTTTATCGCCATCTGCCAGGCGATGCGCACCGACCGCGGCCTGGCGCCGATCAACGACCAGCACATCCGCGATGAAATCTCCGGCGGTGCGCGGGCGATGGTGGCCGTGACCTTTTCGATGGACCCCGAATCCCCAGGTTTTGAAGAGTTGCGCCTGGAATTCCTGGAGCGTTACCTCAAGGGCTGTGCGATCCACAGCAAACTGTTCGAAGGCATGGATGAACTGCTGGCAGACATCGAAAAGTCCAAGCTGGTCTGGGGCGTGGTCACCAACAAGCCGCTGCGCTTTGCCGAACCGATCATGCAGCAGTTGGGCCTGGCCGAGCGCTCGGCGCTGTTGATCTGCCCGGACCACGTGAAGAACAGCAAGCCCGACCCTGAGCCCCTGATCCTGGCGTGCAAAATGCTCGACCTGGACCCAGCCAGCGTGCTGTTCGTCGGCGATGACCTGCGCGACATCGAGTCCGGTCGCGACGCCGGCACCCGTACGGCGGCGGTCACATTCGGTTATATCCATCCGGACGACAACCCTCGTAACTGGGGCGCCGATGTCGTGGTGGATCACCCGCTGGAATTGCGCAAAGTGCTCGATAGCGCACTGTGCAGTTGCTGATTGCTCAAGAATCTCAAAAACACCGATTCCATGTGGGAGCTGGCTTGCCTGCGATAGCAGCCTGCCAGCCGACACTTCTGGTGACTGATACTCCGCTATCGCAGGCAAGCCAGCTCCCACAGGAATTGGATTGCACATTGAGCGCTGTATCACTGTGAATTTTGTCGAGGCTATTTATGTTTGATTACTCTGCACGTCCAGAACTGCTCAAAGGCCGGGTGATCCTGGTGACCGGCGCCGGTCGCGGGATTGGCGCGGCGGCGGCGAAAACCTACGCCGCCCATGGCGCCACCGTGCTGTTGCTGGGTAAGACCGAAGCCAACCTGGCCCAGGTGTATGACGAAATCGAAGCGGCCGGCCACCCCCAGCCGGTGGTGATCCCGTTCAACCTGGAGACCGCCCTGCCCCATCAATACGATGAGCTGGCTGCGATGATCGAAAAGGAATTCGGTCACCTCGACGGCCTGCTGCACAACGCCTCGATCATCGGCCCGCGTACGCCGATCGAGCAGTTGTCCGGCGAGAATTTCATGCGCGTGATGCACGTGAACGTCAACGCGATGTTCATGCTCACCAGCACCCTGCTGCCGCTGCTCAAGCTGTCCCAGGATGCGTCGGTGGTGTTCACCTCCAGCAGCGTCGGGCGCAAGGGTCGGGCGTACTGGGGGGCTTATGGTGTGTCGAAATTTGCCACTGAGGGTTTGATGCAGACCCTGGCGGATGAGCTTGAGGATGTGGCAGCGGTACGCTCTAACAGCATCAACCCAGGTGGCACACGCACCAGCATGCGCGCCCAGGCCTATCCAGGGGAAAATCCGATGGAACGGCCTGCGCCAGAAGAGATCATGCCGGTGTACCTGTACTTGATGGGGCCGGACAGCGCGGGCATCAACGGCCAGGCGTTCGACGCGCAGTAACAACTGACACACCATAAAACTAAATGTGGGAGGGGTCTGTGTGGGAGCGGGCTTGCTCGCGAAAGCGGTGTATCAGGACCAGACTTGCTGGCTGACACTCCGCTTTCGCGAGCAAGCCCGCTCCCACACAAGCCCGCTCCCACATGGGTATTGCGGTGTTCTTTAGTTTTTCACCACTTCTTCAAGGGTGAAGCGGCCCAACGGGTTCTGCAGGAAGTTGCTGATGTTGCTGCGCGAGATATTGATATACGGGCTGTAGTACAAGTCGATCCAGTTCACATCCTGCTTCGCCAACTTCTGCAATTGCACATACATCTGCTCACGCTTGACCGGGTCCGCTTCAATCCGCGCGGCTGCCACCAGGTCCTTGACCTTGTCGTTCTTGTAGCGAGTCATGTAGTTCTGGTTGGTGTCGTGGCCCAGCACGAAGGTGGTCTTCTGGTCCGGGTCGAGGATGTCGTTGGTCCAGTACATCACCGAAATATCGTACTCACCGTCCACCAGCATCTGCCAGCTCTGGGTCGGGTCGACCTTTTGCAGGTTGGCGGTCACGCCGACCTTGGCCAGTTGATCCTTGATGATCACCGCGATCTGCTCGTCGGCTTCGTTGCCGGCGTTGACCACATAGTTGAGCTTCAAGTCCTTGGCACCGGCAGCCGCCAGCAGTTTCTTGGCTTCGGCCGGGTCGTACGGGCGTTGCAGGTTGTTGGCGTAGTGGTACAGCGAGCCTTTGGGGATGTAGGAATACGCCACAGTGCCCTGACCGTAGGTGGCGGTCTTCACCAGCGATTGTTTGTCGATGGCCAGGTCCAGTGCCTGACGCACTTCGGGCTTGGCCAGCAGGCCGTGCTCGTGGTTGATCAACAGATGATCTTCACGGGTCGACGGGTCGGCGTGGATCACCACGTTCTTGTCTTTCTTCAGTTCTTCAACCCGCGAGAACGGCACGAAGATCGCCGTATCCAGCTCGTTGTTCTGCACCATGCGCATGCGCGTGTTGTCGTCGGTCACCGAGACCCACTCCACGCCATCCAGGCTCACGTTCTTGGCCTGCCAGAAGTTCGGGTTCTTCTTCAGGATCACACGATCGCCCTTGCGCCACTCGTCTACGGTGAACGCGCCGGAGGTCACCGGGTTTTCCGAGTAGGCGTCTTCGCCCATCTTGGTCATGGCTTTTTCCGACAGGATCGATACCGTCGGCGACGCCAATTGCGAGAGGAAGGCTACGGCCGGAGTCTTGAGGGTGACCACCAGGGTTTTCGGATCCGTCGCCTTGGCCGTGTTGATCAGGTTGAACGGGTCAGCCCACAGCGAAGCCTTGTTGTCGCGGATGCGCAACAGGCTGAACGCCGCATCCTCGGCGGTGATCGGCGAACCGTCGGAGAACTTCGCATCCCGCAGCTTGAAGGTGTAGGTCAGGCCGTCCTTGGAAATATCCCAACTTTCTGCCAGCCCCGGCTCCATCTTGGTGCCCAGGTTATCCACGCGCACCAGGGTGTCGTAAACGTTGGCGAACACCCAGGTGTCGCGGTTTTGCGCGCTTTTGATCGGGTCGAACGTGGTGCTGTCTTCACGACAGCCGATGGTCAGTACCCCAGCGGCTTGCGCCAACCCGGTAGTCAGAGACCATAGGGTCAATGTAGCGGCGGCGAGAGACTTCAAGTGGCGCGATTGCATATCACAACTCCTTGTTAATGAATGGCAGAGGGTTAAAGCAAGGGTTCTTCAAGCACGCAACTGTATCGATGCTCGTGCAGGAAATGGGTGGGCGGCAACACCGCGGCACACATCGTTTGCGCATGCCGGCAACGCGGGTGAAAGGCGCAACCAGTAGGCAAATTCAGTGGGCTCGGTGGCTCACCAGGCAAGGGTTCAGTAGGCAAAGGCTTGTGCGGATCGATCTCGGGAATCGCCTGGATCAGCGCAGCCGTGTACGGATGGCGCGGCGTGGTGAAGACCGCTTCCACCGGCCCTTCCTCGACGATCTTGCCCAGGTACATAACCGCCACCCGATCGCACAGGCGGCGCACGATGGCCAGGTCATGGGCGATAAACAGGATCGCCAGGTTCATGCGCTGTTGCAGTTCCAGTAACAGGTTGATGATCTGGCCCTGGATCGACACATCCAGCGCCGCCACACACTCATCGGCAATGATCAAGCGCGGCTCCACCGCCAGCGCCCGAGCGATGCCGACGCGCTGGCACTGGCCGCCGCTGAGGGCGCCGGGCTTGCGGCTGGCCAGTTCGGGGCGCAGGCCCACCAGTTCGAGCAGTTCATCGACCCGGGCCGGGATCTGCCCTGGCGCGACCTTGCGCTGTACCCGCAGCACTTCGGCGATGGTTTCACCGACGGTGTGGCGCGGATTCAGCGCGGCGTAGGGGTCCTGGAAAATCATCGCGGTTTCATGGCGCAGGCGTGCGATGTCGATGGGGCTGCCATGGGCCATGTCGACGCCATCGAACAGCACCTGCCCGGCGCTGATCGGATTGAGGTGCAAGATCGCTCGGCCCAAGGTGCTCTTGCCGCTGCCGGACTCGCCGACCAAGCCCAGGGTTTGTCCCGCCGCCAGGCTCAGCGAAACCCCGTTCACCGCCCTCACCCACTGCTTGTTCAAGCCGAACAAGCCGGTGCCGGACGCGGCGAATTTCACTTCCAGGTCCTTGATCTGCAACAGACTCATGCCGGCACCCCCAGTGGGTAATGACAGGCGACTCGCGCACCTTCCGGCAGCACTTGCGTGCACAAGGCGCCGACCTGCGGGCAGCGCGGGCTGAAGCGGCAGCCGGCGGGCAACGCATCGAGCAGCGGCGGTTGCCCGGCGATGGTGCGCAACAAGGCGTGACCGCTGCTATGGGCCGGTTGGCAATCAATCAGGCCCGCCGTGTACGGGTGTTGCGGATGGGCCAGCAGTTCGTACTTGCTGCCGTGTTCACACAGGCGCCCGGCGTACATCACCGCGATGGAATCGCAGGTCTGCGCCACCACGCCGAGGTCGTGGGTGATCATGATGAGCGACAGGCCGCGACGGTCGCGCAGGTCCAGCAGCAGCCGCAGGATCTGCGCCTGCACGGTCACATCGAGCGCAGTGGTCGGCTCGTCGGCGATCAGCACTTTCGGGTTGCAGCCCAGGGCCACGGCGATCATCGCGCGTTGGCGCATGCCACCGGAAAACTCGTGGGGGTAGTTGTCGACCCGCGCCTGGGGATCGGGAATGCCGACTTGGCGCAGCACCTCGATGGCTTGCAGGCGTGCGTCTTTTTTCGAGGCACCCTGATGCAGGCGAATGCCCTCGGCGATCTGTTCGCCGATGCGCATCAGCGGGTCAAGGTGGCTGCTCGGGTTCTGGAAGATCATGCCCAGTTGCCCACCGCGCACAGCACGCATGCCGGCATCGTCCAACGGCAACAAGTCCTGTCCGGCAAGCCGGACGGCGCCGCCCTGCACGCGCAGGTTCGGCGACGGCAACAGGCGCATCAGGCCGCGACAGGCCATGGTCTTGCCCGAACCGCTCTCGCCCACCAGGCCGAGGATTTCGCCTTCGGCCAGCTCAAACGACACGCGATCCACCAGGGTCACATCGCGCCCGGCATTGTTGGCAATCACACTCAGATCCTGCACCTGTAACAGGCTCATGAACGATCCCCCAACACTTGCGCGACACCATCGGCCAGCAGGCTGAAACCCATGGCCAAGGTGACGATGGCCAGGCCGGGGAACGTACAGATCCACCAGGCGGTGGTGATGAACGCCTGCCCTTCGGCGACCATCGTCCCCCACTCGGCAGTGGGCGGTTGCACACCCAGCCCCAGGTAGCTCACGGCCGCACCGTTGAGCAGCACCAGTACCGCGTCCGACATGGAAAACACAATCGAGCCAAACATCGCATTCGGTAGCAGATGCCGGAACAGAATGCGCCCATGACCAAAGCCCAGGCTCTTGGCGGCCAGGGCAAAATCGCTTTCCTTGAGCACCAGGATCTGCGAGCGGATCAGGCGCGCATACGACACCCAGCCCACAAGCGCCATGGCGATGTAGAAACTCTTCAGGCCCGGCCCGAGGATGGCCATGATCGCCAGCATCAGCACCAGGAACGGAAACGCCAGGATCACGTCGATCACGCGCATGCAGAAGCTGTCGAAGCGCCCGCCGATATAGCCCGACACCGCGCCGACAAAGGTGCCGATCATGAACGGGAAGATCACCCCGACAATCGCCAGTTGCAGATCGATGCGTGCGCCCCAGATCACCCTGGAGAGAATGTCGCGGCCGTAGTTATCGGTGCCGAAAGGATGCGCCCAACTGGGGCCCAACAGGCTGAAATCGGTGTTCTGCGCAATCGGGTCATAGGGCGCGATCCATGGCGCAAGCAACGCCAGGACAAACCACAACAGCAGGATCAACAACCCCCACGCAGCGGTCAGCCGGCCATTGCGAAAACCCAAGCGCAGGCGCAAGCGCCAGGCTGCAATCAACGGGCGGCTGCTCATTGCATCTTCACCCGTGGGTCGAGGGCCACCGTCACCACGTCGGCGACAAAGTTGACCAGCACCGTCGCACACGCCAGCACCATGGCCACGCCCTGCACCACCATGTAGTCACGGGTGAAAATGCCGCGCACCAGCAATTGGCCGATACCGGGGATGGCGAACAGGCTTTCGATCACCACCGTGCCGCTGATCAGCCAACCGATATTCACCGCCAGCAGGTTGACCGCCGGCACCAGGGAATTGGGCAGTACATGCCGGCGAAATACCGCGGCTTCTGACAGACCCCGTGCCCGAGCGGCGGTGACGTGGTCGGCCTGCAACTCCATCAGCATGCTCGCACGCAGGTTGCGCACCAGCACCGCCGACAGCGCCAGGGCAATGGTCAGGCACGGCAAGACCATATGGTGCGCCTTGTCGAGAAAGGTGCGGCCGTAGCCGGATACCGGGAACAAGCCCCACTGCACGCTCAACAACAGAATCAGCATCAAGCCCAGCCAGAACGCCGGCATGCCCAGGCCGACCGTGGTGAACACCCGGATCAGGTTGTCCACCCAACCGCCTTTATTGCGCGCCGCCAGGGTGGCCAGCGGCACCGCGATCAGCAACGCCAGCAGTACGCTGCCAAGCACCAGCACCAGGGTCGGCTCGATGCGGGTGACGATCAGTTTCAAGGCGTCAACCTTGTACAACAGCGACTGGCCGAGATCGCCCTTGAGCAGGTTCTTCAGGAAGTAGAAATATTGCAGCCACAGCGGCTGGTCGAGGCCGTACTGGGCGCGGATCTTCAGCAACGCATCCGGCGTGCTGCGCGAGCCGAGCAAGGCGCGCGCCGGGTCGCCGGGGATCGAGCGCACCAGGATGAAGGTGATCAGGCTGATGCCAAACAGCACCGGCAGCAATTGCAGTGGCCGGGACAGCACAAAACGGTAGCGCGCCAGGTTCATGCGTCAGCCTCGGTGACGCGCGAGGAAGTCGAGCAGCACCGGGAAGTACGCCTGGGGCTCTTCGTAAAACGGCATATGGCTGCTGTTGGGGAATACGTGCAGTTCGGCGTGCTTGACCGCCATCTTCATGCGCATGGCGCAGGCCGGGGTGAGTTCGTCGTGTTGGCCGGTGGTGATCAGTGTCGGCATCTTGAACTCGGCCATTTCGGCGATGCGGTTCCAGTCCTTGAGGTTGCCGACGTAGAGGAATTCGTTGGGGCCTTGCATGGTTTCGTACGGGCCCATGTTCCAGTCGCCGAGGGAGCGCTTGACCGGCTCCGGCCACTCGTCCAGGCGGCACACGTGACGGTAGTTGAGCAGGGTGATTGCGGCCTGATACTGCGGATGATCGAGGGTGCCCATGGCTTCATGGCGCTGCATCATTGCCACGGTTTCGCTACCAAGGGCACCGCGCAGGCGTTCAAGTTCCTGGGACAAGTGCGGAATGTCGCCGACGGTGTTTTCGAGGATCAGGCTTTTCAGCGCATCGGGGTAATGAATGGCGTATTCGATGCCGAGCCAACCGCCCCAGGAGTGCCCGAGCAAATGCACACGCCCCAGGTTCAGGGTTTGGCGGACGGTTTCGACTTCTTCGACATAACGGCCGATTTCCCACAGGGAAACATCGGTGGGTCTGGCTGATGCGCCCGTGCCAAGCTGGTCGAATGCAACCACTCGCAGGTTATGCTCCTTGAGCCAGCCATGGGCGTCGCGCAAATAGTCACACGGCAGGCCCGGGCCACCGTTGAGACACAAGAGCACCTCATCGCCGTCGCCGAAGCTGTAAACCACGAGGTTGTGGCCGTCGACTCTCACGTTGTATTGCTGGTCGGGGGCAATTTCACGCCACATGCATACATTCCTTGTGTGGTATCAGCCTGGCTGGCAGCGGCCGTTGATCAGGCCAACACTACCGAGGTTGCCGTGTGTCCATAACCTAGTATTTCTTATAGGTTTGGCCTGGCAGTCCTTCGCCGGGGCGTGGCATTCTACTTGCCGCAAGTCGAGATTCAAATGAATTCGGGAGCAGAACGGATGCTGGCCAAGCTTACTGCCTTCAATAATCGTCTGATGCCGGGCAGGAGCCTGGACGAACAGATGGACAACACCTTTATCCTCGCCCAACAGTTGGGTTTCGATGCGCTGGTGTACGACTACACCCCGGTGCCCATCGATCACGACGGCGCCTTGATCACCCCCTCGGTGCTGGAGCTGCGCAACACCCCACCAGACTGGCACGCCTTGTGGTGCAGCGAAGGCTTCTACCAGATCGACCCGGTGCAACACCTGGCCTTGAGCACGGTATCGCCGTTTGTCTGGTCCTACGAGGCAAAAGCCCAGACGGCCCTGCAAAAGATCATCGACCCCTGCCATGCTCCCGTTTCGTCCTACCTGCACGAACGCCAACTGACCTGCGGCGTCAGCGTGCCGATCCACCTGCCACGCGGCGGTTTCGCCTCGTTGACGGGCTTGCGCATCGGCAAGGCGCGCAGCGTACTGGAGGATGCACAGCAGACCCTCGCGGATTTCAGCCTGATTACCCACGCCTTGCAGGAAGCGGCCTACCCGCTGTTCAGCAAAGAGCTACGCACCTACCCGCATATTCACCTGACCAAACGCGAACGCGAGTGCCTGAAATGGGCCGCCGACGGCCTCACTGCGGCCGAAATTGCCACGCAACTGAGCCGTTCGCTGGCCGTTGTGACCCTGCACCTGGCCTCGGCGATGCATAAACTGGGGGCCAAGAACCGCGTGCAAGCGGTGGTCCGTGCCACCCATTACCGGCTCCTGGAAGATTGACCAGAGAGTAAAACCTAGCTGTTTTGCTAGTTACCTAAATTTGGCGTGCCGACTATCGTGTCCCTGATCCTTTTTTTCACGAGCAGGGTACGAAATGGAATTCATCGAAAAAATCCGCGAAGGGTATGCGGCGTTTGGCGCCTACCAGACTTGGTACCGTGTTACCGGCGACCTGACCACCGGCCGCACGCCGCTGGTGATCATCCACGGCGGCCCCGGTTGCACCCACGACTACGTAGACGCCTTCAAGGACGTCGCGGCCAGCGGCCATGCCGTGATCCACTACGATCAACTCGGCAACGGCCGCTCCACCCACTTGCCGGATAAAGACCCGTCGTTCTGGACCGTCGAGTTGTTCCTCGACGAACTCGACAACCTGCTCGACCACCTGAACATCAGCGACAACTATGCAATCCTCGGCCAGTCCTGGGGCGGAATGCTCGGCAGTGAACATGCGATCCGCCAACCCAAAGGCCTGCGCGCGTTTATCCCAGCCAACTCGCCGACGTGCATGCGCACCTGGGTCAGCGAAGCCAACCGCCTGCGCAAGCTGTTGCCCGAAGGCGTGCACGAAACCTTGCTCAAGCACGAAGCCGCCGGCACCTACCAAGACCCGGAATACCTCGCCGCCTCGCGGATTTTCTATGACCAGCACGTGTGCCGGGTCAACCCGTGGCCGGAAGAAGTGGCGCGCACCTTTGCCCAAGTCGACTCAGACCCCACGGTGTACCACGCCATGAGCGGCCCGACCGAATTCCACGTGATCGGCAGCTTGAAGGACTGGAAGTCGATTGGCCGGTTGTCGGCGATCCAGGTGCCAACCCTGGTGATCTCCGGCCGGCACGACGAGGCCACGCCATTGGTGGTCAAGCCGTTCCTGGATGAGATCGCGGACGTGCGCTGGGCACTGTTTGAAGACTCCAGCCACATGCCCCATGTGGAAGAACGCCAAGCGTGCATGGGGACTGTGGTGAAGTTTTTGGATGACGCCTGTTCTGTAAAACACCAAGCGCTGAAGACGGGCTGAATTCCACATGTGTGTGTGCGGGCTTGCCCGCACACATTTTTATACCTCGGTAGCCTCGGGCATGGCCGCGCGCCTCTGCACCTGCGCCACCAACGGGATTTCCTTGCCTTCGGCATCAAACAATTTCCCGCCCCGGAAGTAATCCCCATCACGCAACGCCGCCACATCTTGGAAGCACAAGCTGCGTTCCGTCCCCGCCACGAACACCGATTGCTGATCCGAATTACCCGCCGTGAAGTGGTTGAACGCCAGGTTCAACAGGATCGCCATGATCGCCGACGAGCTGATCCCCGAATGGAAGATGGTCGCGAACCAACTCGGGAAATGATCGTAGAAGCTCGGCGCAGCAATCGGGATCATGCCAAAACCGATGGAAGTGGCGACGATGATCAGGTTCATGTTGTTGCGGTAGTCAACCTTCGACAGCGTGCGGATCCCGCTCGCCGCCACGGTGCCGAACAGCACAATCCCGGCCCCGCCGAGTACTGACGTGGGCACCGCCGCAATCACTCGGCCCATGAACGGCAGCAGGCCGAGGATCACCAGGAACAACCCGCCCGTGGCCACCACAAAGCGGCTCTTGACCCCGGTAACCGCCACCAGGCCGACGTTCTGCGCAAAGGCGCTCTGGGTGAACGAGCCAAAGATCGGCGCAAACATGCTCGACAGCATGTCGGCGCGCAAGCCGTTGCCCAGGCGCTTGGAGTCGACCTTGGTGTCGATGATCTCGCCGACCGCAAGGATGTCCGCCGAGGTCTCCACCAGCGTCACCATCACCACGATGCACATGGAAATGATCGCGGCCACATGGAAGGTTGGCATGCCGAAATGGAATGGCGTAGGAAAACCGAACATCGGCCCCTGGGTCACACCGGAGAAGTCGGCCATGCCCAGGAACACCGCGATCACGGTGCCGATCACCATCGCCAGCAGGATCGACAGACGGGAGATGGTCGCGCTGCCGATCTTGCTCAACAACAGCACCAGCACCAGGGTCAGTGCCGCCAGGCCGATATTCGACATGCTGCCAAAGTCCGCCGCACGGCTATTGCCGCCCATGGCCCAGCGCGCCGCAACGGGCATCAGCGTCAGGCCGATGGTGGTGATGACGATGCCGGTCACCAACGGCGGGAAGAACTTGGTAATTCGCGAAAACACCGGGGTAATCAGCAACCCGATGAACGACGCGGCCATCACTGCCCCGAGAATCGCTGGCACCCCTCCAGCGCCGTCGCTGCCAACGATTGCCACCATGGTTGCCACACCGGCAAACGACACGCCCTGCACCAGCGGCAACTGACAACCAAAGAACGGTAAACCCAGGGTTTGCAACAGCGTGGCCAGGCCACCGGCAAACAGCGACGCGGCGATCAACAAGCCGATGTCCGCCGGCGACAGCCCGGCCGCCTGGCCGACGATCAACGGCACGGCAACGATGCCGCCGTACATGGTGAGGACATGCTGCAGGCCGTAAGCCATGTTGGCGGCGACGCCGAGATTTTCATCTTCAGGCCGCTGCGGTGAAGCCTTCGGGATAGTCATGGTGAGGGGATCTCTGTTTTTGTTGTGCAATCACTGTATGCAAAGGAAACAGAGGATGTCCATAGAGTTGTATACAATCAATTTCACAACAAGCTGGTAATCGCCGTTACAAAAATCCATTCAGCCGCCCTGCCCCTTGGCTCGAACACCTGCGCAAAAGGACCTGAAAAAAATGCTCAACCGCAAACTGCGCATCCACGCCCCGGCCATCTACTACTTCGACATGGTGCGACGCTGTCACTCGATCCGCGAAGCCGCGCGGCGCCTGAACGTGGCGTCGTCGGCGGTGAACCGGCAGATCCTCAAGCTGGAGGACGAGATGGGCGCAACGTTGTTCGAGCGTTTGCCCGGCGGCCTGCGCGTGACGGCGGCGGGCGAGATCCTGACGCGCCACATCAGCTTGCTGCTGCAGGATGTGGAACGGGTGCGCGGCGAACTGGATGGCTTGCATGGTGTGCAGACCGGCCACGTGGAGATCGCCACGGTGGAAGGTGCCGCCGTCGAACTGCTGCCCACCGCACTCAAGCGCATGCGCGAGCGCTATCCGAAGGTCACGATTGGCGTCACGGTGCAGGGTTCGCAGTCGATCCCCAGCGCGGTGATCAACGGCCAAGCGGATCTGGGGCTGGCATTTGCCCTACCCCGCAGTGGCGAAATCACCCAGCTGTGTGTCGGCCATTTCCGCTTGGGTGCACTCATGGCACCGGCGCACGCGTTGGCGGGTGAAAGCTGCGTCAGCTACGGGCAGTGTTGCGAACACGGAGTGATCCAGGCCAAGAGCGAGCTGTCGGTGCACCACCTGATCGCGCCGCTGCACAAACGCGCGGCACCAGGCAAAGCCCTGCTGCACAGCAACTCGATGGAACTGGCCCGGCAACTGGCACGCCAGCAATTGGGCATCGCCTTCCAGACCCGTATCGGCATCGAGGCCGACCTGGCGCGCGGCGAACTGCTGCATATCCCGTTGAGTGACCAGGGTGGCATCTTCAGCGATTTGGGCGTGTATGCACGCAAGGACCGCGACCTGCCGGTGGCCGTGCAGGCGCTGGCGCGTTTGTTGGGCGAAGAAATCGCCCTGCGTGAACGCGACGAAACCGGCGCAGCGCCACGTATTTCCTGACTTCTCGGGCAACCCGGCTGCTGCCGTTTCGGCATCGGCCCAGGCGAGATTCTGTTCTTTGGTGCGCGCCAGCCTTGTGTCGATACTGCGCCCGGCGGCCCCTGCAAGGCCGCCATGAGCCAAACGCCAAAGGAACTAAAACAATGAAAAAGGCACTGCACGGCGCAACCGTATTACTCGCACTCCTCGGCGGCGGGGAGGCTGTCGCGGTGGAATGGATGAACAACAGCGTAGGATTCCGCTACGGCCAACAGTTCACCAATCCGAACAACCCCGACGAATTCAGCAAGCGCATCTACAGCTTCACCCACGCCAGCGGCTACGCGTACGGCAGCAACTTTCTGAACCTGGATGTGTTCCTCTCCGACAGCAGCGACCCACGCAAGGGTACTGACCATGGCGGCAGCGAGGTGTATGCGGTGTACCGCCACCAACTGTATGCCTCACGGGTATTTGATGTGCCGCTGGGCACCGGCCTGATCAAGGATTACGCGCTGACCCTGGGCTTCGATGCCAACCGCAACAACAACTTCGCCTCGGCGAAAAAACGTGCGGTGGTGATTGGCCCGACCTTGAAGTTCAACACCGTCGGTGTGCTGGACCTGAGCCTTTTGTACTACAAGGAAAAGAACCACACCGGCATCCCTGGCGCGCGGGAGTCGAACCACACCTTCGACGACACCTACATGCTCAATCTGACCTGGATGCGCCCGTTCGAAATCGCCAACCATGCGGCGAAATTCCAGGGTTTCATCAACTACGTCGGCGAGAAAGGCGAGGACTACCACGGCCGCGACACCGCGCCGGAAGCGCTGATGCGCAGCGCGTTGATGGTGGCGGTGCGCCCGGGTAAAAGCGTGAAGCCGAACCTGTATCTCGGCGTGGGTTATGAGTATTGGCACAACAAGTTTGGTGTGGACGGCGGCCGGGGCAGTCGTACGTCGACACCGACGGTGAATATGGAAATCACCTTTTAGCCTACCGCCAGGCAACTGAAGAAACCGGATCAAAATGTGTGGGCTTGCTCGCGAATGCGGTGTATCAGTTGGAACAGCATTGACTGATCTACCGCATTCGCGAGCAAGCCCGCTCCCACATTTTTTCATCGAATTTTCAGGTCAAACGTTCGCCAGTTCGCCATTGTCAGCCTTCGGCCGCGCCAGCCAATAACCCAACACCGCCAACGGCGCGGTCGCCAACATCACGATGACGGTAATCAACAGCGGCTGATCGATCAGCGAGGACACCAGCAAGCTGCTGAGAAAGCACAGCCCCAGTTGCAGGGTGTTTTGCAGGGCGGCCGCCTTGCCGGAGTTTTCGGCAAATGGCATCAGTGCATTCGCCACCACGATGGGGTAACTGGCACCGTTGACCAACGCCATCAGGCAGAACGGAATCAACAACGTGGTGAGAGTCGGCACGCTCAACGTCGCCACCAGGTACAACGCCAACATGCTGATGCAATACGCCACCAGCAACCAGGGCAACAGCGTCTTGCCCTGGAAACGCTGCAAGGCGCTGCGGCAGCTATAACCGCCGACCAGAAACGCCAACGTGGGCAACACGTAGCTCAGGCCAATATCGTTCGGGCTGTAGCCCATGTCGCCAAGGATGAAGGGGGAAGCCGTCAGCCAGGCGAAGAAGCTGGCAGAGCAGGCAGCGAAGATCATTACGTTGCCGGTAAACACGCGGGAACCGAGCAACTGGCCATAACCGAGGCGCACGGGTTCGCTTTCTTGCGTCCGACGTTTCGGCACAGTGCGCAGGAACAATGTCGGCAATAACAGCAGCAGCGACACACCGAGCAATACCCCGAAGATCGCCTGCCAACCCAAATGGTTCAACACCATCGCCCCCAGCAACGGCGCCAGGGCCGGCGACAGAGACATCAACGGCATGATGCTGGCGAACACGCGATGAGCCTTGTCGGCCGGATAACGGTCAATCACCAGCGCCTGCCAGCTCACGGCGGCGGAACACACGCCAATCGCCTGGATAAAACGCAGCGCCAGCAACTGCGCCGCCGTCTCGACCCAGAACATACCCGCGCAACCCAGCACAAACAGGCTCAAGCCCGCGAGCAGGATCGGCTTGCGCCCCAGGCGGTCGGACAACGGCCCCCATACCAACTGCCCCAGCGCGAAACCGCCAAGGAAAATACTCAAGCTGGCGCCCACCGCCCCCGCGCCAATCTGCAACTGCGCGCCCATGGCGCCGAACGCCGGCAAGTACATGTCCATGGCGAGGTAACCGAGCATGCTCAGCCCCGCCAGATACCAAGTGAAACCAAAAGAATTTTTCATCGAAGCCTTGTTGATCCTGCCATCAAACTATTTGCTGACTGGCGCCTATTATGAAGCTGACAGTTCCTGTGTGAAGCGATAATAATTGGATACTCTTATCAATAATTTTGAAGGCAGTCTTCATGTGGTCCGAATACTCCCTGGATGTAGTCGATGCGGTGGCCCGGCATGGCAGCTTCAGCGCTGCGGCGCAGGAATTGAACCGCGTGCCGTCGGCCATCAGCTATACGGTGCGTCAGATAGAGGAGTGGTTGGCCGTGCCGTTGTTTGTGCGGCGCCACCGTGATGTCGAGCTGACTGCGGCCGGCCGACTGTTCGTCGACGAAACCCGTGGGGTCATGAAAAAAATGCTCGGCACCCGGCGCATGTGCCAGCAGGTGGCCAACGGTTGGAGCGGCCAGTTGAAAGTCGCGGTGGATTCCATCGTCAAACCCCAGCGTTGTCGGCAATTGGTGCTGGATTTCTATCGCCAATTTCCCGAGGTGGAACTGCTGCTGGAATACGAGGTGTACAACGGCGTGTGGGATGCCCTGGCGGACGAACGCACCGACATCGTGATCGGCGCCACCAGTGCGGTGCCCGTGGCCAGCCATTTCACCTTTCGCGACATGGGGCTGTTGAATTGGCTGTGCGTGGTCAGTGCACAGCATCCGCTGGCGGCGGTAGAAGGCCTGCTCAGTGACGATCAACTGCGGCCCTTCGCCTCGCTGTGCATGACCGATACCTCGCGCAATCTGCCCAAGCGCGACACCTGGACCCTGGATAATCAGCGGCGGCTGGTGGTGCCGAATTGGCCGTCGGCAATTGACTGCCTGCGCGACGGCCTGTGTATCGGCATGGCGCCGGCGCATCAGGTATCGCCATGGATCGAGCGCGGCGAGTTGGTGGCGCTGCAACTGACCCGGCCGTTTCCGGCCAGCCCGTCGTGCGTGGCCTGGGCGCCGAACAAACTGTCGCCGGCGATGGCGTGGTTGTTGGAATACCTCGGAGACACCGAGACCCTGAACCAGGAATGGCTCAATGGACCCACACTCGCCCTGTGATCAATTCAGTAGACGGGTGATGGCTCGCACGATCATCTCGACCTCTTTCGCCTCCAGCGTCAGCGGCGGCAGCAAACGGATGACCTTGCCCCGCGTCACGTTGATCAACAGGCCATGCTCCTGGGCTGCACGCTGGGCCAGGTCGCGGTAAGGGCTGGCCAGTTCGATACCGATCATCAGGCCCTGCCCGCGAATCGCCAACACTTGCGGATGCTCGCTCAATTCCACGCGCAGCCGCGCCAGCAAACGTTCGCCCTGTTGCGCGGCGTTCTGCAGCAAGCCTTGCTCCTCAATAATCTCCAGCACGGTGCAGCCCACGCGGCAGGCCAGCGGGTTGCCACCAAATGTGCTGCCGTGGCTGCCGGGCGTGAACAGTTGCGCCACCGCCGTGCGCGCCAGGCAGGCACCAATCGGCACGCCATTGCCGAGGCCTTTGGCCAGGGTCATCACATCCGGCACGATGCCTTCATGCTGGAAGGCAAACCAACGCCCCGTGCGGCCAATGCCGGTCTGGATTTCGTCGAGCATCAGCAGCCAACCGTGGCGCGTACAGTGATCGCGCAGGGCTTGCAGGTAACCCGGCGGTGCAGGCAGTACGCCACTTTCACCTTGGATGGGTTCCAACAGTACCGCCGCGATACGCGTGCCGAACGTTTGGGTGATGGCTTCTATCGCCGCCAGGTCCCCAAAAGCCACCTTGAGAAAATCCCCTGGCAAACGCTGGAAGCCCAGGCGTACCGATGGCCCATCGCTGGCGGCCATGGTGCCAAGGGTGCGGCCGTGGAAAGCGTTTTCCATGACTACCACCAGAGGCTCTTCGATGCCTTTTTTCCAGCCATGCAAACGCGCCAGCTTCAACGCCGTCTCGTTGGCTTCGGCCCCCGAGTTGTTGAAGAACGCGCGGTCCAAGCCGGACAGTCGGGTCAGGCGCTGGGCCAGCTGTTGCTGCCAGTCGATGCTGTAGAGGTTGGAAGTGTGCAGCAGCAAACCCGCCTGTTCGCTGATGGCTGTCACCAATTTTGGATGGGAATGCCCGACGTTGGTCACGGCCACGCCCGCCACCGCGTCCAGGTATTCGCGGCCCTGTTGGTCCCATAGGCGCGTGCCCAGGCCGCGGGTAAAGCTCAGGGCCAAGGGTTGATAAGTGCTCATCAGGCAGGCGGCGGTCATGGTGTCAGGCTCCAGTGCTTCATTGTGATGCCAACAGTATCGTTAGCCACCTGAGCTGGATAAACTGCGCTTTCCTGCAATAACTTTAAACCAGGGATTGATAATGGACCTGTTCCAGGCGATGTCGGTTTACGTGAAAGTAGTGGAAGCCGGCAGCATGACCGCCGCCGCCCAGGCCTGCGGGATGTCGACCACCATGGTCGGCAATCACCTGCGCGCCCTGGAGCAACGCCTGGGCGTCAGCCTGCTCAAGCGCACCACTCGCAAACAGAGCCTCACGGAATTCGGCGGGCAGTATTACCAGCGTTGCCTGGAAGTGCTGGGGCTGGTGGCCGACTCCGAACAACTCGCCGAACAAGCCCACAGTGATGTACCCAAAGGCACCTTGCGCATCACCGCCCCACCCGCCTTCGGCACCGAGCGCCTGGCCCCGGCCTTGAGCGAATTTTCCCAACGCTACCCGCTGATCAAGCTGTATGTGGTGCTCAGCAATCAACGCATGGACATGGTCGACAGCGGCTTCGACGTGGCCATCCGCCTGGGCGAACTGGAACCCTCAAGCCTGATCGCCCGGCCGATGCAGGATTACACCATCACCCTCTGCGCCTCACCGGGCTACCTGGCGCGACGTGGCACACCACAGACTCCCGAAGACTTGCAGCAACATGACTGCCTGGCGTTCGCCTACCCGTCCACCGACGATTGGCGCAACGCCGACAAGCTGTGGCGCATGAGCGGCGCGGCAGGCGAAGTGGAAATCCCGGTGTCCGGCTCGCTGACCATCAACAGCTCCCAGGCCTTGCGCCAGGCAGCCGTGCAAGGCATGGGCATCGTCATGCTGCCCGATGCCCTGGTGCAGCCCGACTTGCAGGAGGGAAAACTGGTGGCTTTGCTGACGGCCTACCAACTGCCCAGTCGCCCCATGCATTTGCTGTACGGCCAGGACCGTTACCGCCTGCCCAAACTGCGAGCATTCGTCGATTTCGCCATGGAAAAGTGGGCGCGCTAGAAGCCCACTCCCAACTCACGCAACCGCGCAGCGGTGTGCTCGGCCGACACATGGTGAATGCCTTGCCAACCGAGGGCGACGGCGGCGTCAATATTGCCGGCGACATCATCGATAAACACGACTTCAGCGGGCTGAATATCCGGCAAGTGCGCGCGGACCTGGCCAAGGCTTGCCTGATAGATCGCCGCATCGGGCTTGATCAGTTTCAATTCGCCTGACACGACGATGTCGCGAAAGCACTGCAGGAACGGGTAGTTGGCCCGCGCATAGGGAAAGGTCTCGGCAGACCAGTTGGTCAGCCCGAACAACGGCATGCTGGCCTGGTGCAATGCCTTGAGGATCGCCACGCCTTCGGGCAAGGGGCCACGCAGCATCTCGTGCCAACGCTCGTAATAGGCCTGGATCAGGCGTTCATGCTGGGGAAATTGCTCGATCAGGCTGCGGGTGCCGTCCGCCAGGCTGCGACCGGCGTCCTGCTCGGTGTTCCAGGCTTGGGTGCAGATGTTGTCAAAGAACCATTGCCGTTCGTGGTCATCGGCAATCAGCTTGCGGTACAGGTGGTGCGGGTTCCAATCGAACAGGACACCGCCAAAATCAAAAACTACTGCACGAATAGCCATGCCCACCTCCGTTAGTGCGATACGCCAGTCTCCCATGCGCATGGCACGCCCCGGCAAGCAAACATGCGTACGACTGTTCTGATAACTTCACGACACATGAACAGAATACAGAGCTATACCCCTTGTATTACGGCCTTGAACACTTCCTCTGCGCTTCTTTTTCACATCATTAGTAACACTCACTTCTCCCAACAAAATAACGGCTGCTCTAGTGTTTCCTGCGTAACCGAAGGAGCGCTTTGGGCTGGAAGGGAACATCCAACGTCCCGGAGAACACGAAGTGGAGCAATTCAATGACCGGTTTACTCACCTCAGCTATTTCACCTTCTGCGCTCAGCTTGAACACCTTGCAACACACCCTACCCCATCAACCGGCTGGCCCCCTCCAAGACATGAATGATCCGGTATACGCGGCATTCGAACGTGTCCGAGGAAAGACCGGAATAGTCCCGAGCCACCTTGTGCCCTTGCAGAGGATTGCGGCGCAGACCAACTCCATCATCGGCGTACGCCCCGTGGAAGCGGTCGCTACCGGATTGATTGAGAACGGGCATCCCACCAAGGATTATCATATCAAGGGAAAAAGCGCCAACTGGGGGCCGCAAGCGGGCCTGATCTGCAAGGACCAGGCCTTCAGCAAGCTTGAAAAGTTCAACGTCTGCGAACCCGAAAAGGTTGCGCGAGCCAATAGACAAGTCGAGGAATGCATAAAGGACACGCATGCGGTTGCGATCCCCTTGAAGCTCTCACGCAACCGCCTCGGCGAGTTGATACAACTCGGTCAGATCACTCAGCTGGCCGTGAACGAGCAGGACGGCACGCTGCGTTTCAACGCCAGAGCGCCAAGCCAGGAGGTGTATGCATTCGAAGGCAAGCGCACAGCGCCAACGGAAGACAGCTATACCATTACCCATAAGGACAAACCCGTCGAAGTCCTGGCCAAATCCGAAACAGGCAAGGCGTTGACAGCCGACTACGACCTGCACATGGTCGCGCCCCACCTCAGCGATTTCGGACCACAGGATAAGATCCCTGTGCCCGATATTGCGCACAGTGTTTTCACGCAGAGAATTGATCGCTACAGACAGCGACAACCAGACCCGTCGGTGTTCGAGGTGCCCGAAGCGTTACGCGCAGACTATGAAGACACCGAACATTTCTATCGAAAGGAAAACTTCGACCTGGGCAACGCCACACAGCGAATAACGGACATGATAAAGCTGATCAATCACCAGTTGGTCGGTGATGGAGAGCGGGTGGTTCACCACAATGCGGACTCTGGCAGCCCTGCGACGGACGTTGCCGCCAATTACCCGGCAACGTTCTTCCTGCCGACCCGGCTAGGGCGATTTGACGAAATCTGCATCATCAACGACCGCAAAGAGATGGCGGAACTGATAAGAACAGCCAAGGACAGCGGCTATCACGTGCCCCTGAATCCACTTTGGGAAAGCGAAGTGAACAGTATCAAGCGCTCTGGCTTCGTCCAGGCCCAAGAACGGTTGGCGTCAGCCTTTGGCCAAGGCTGACGCTGTGAGGCGCAAACAAGACAGCAGCCTCATGACGCGGCGATTGAGGCTGCTGTTGTCGACCCCGACACCTATTTATGCAGAGACAAGACCATTGATTTTCACGGTCGGATTCACATCAGCGTCGTAGTCCACGCCCTCGACCTCGAAGCCGAACAAGCGCAGGAATTCAGCCTTGTAGCCGGCGAAATCGCTGATCTCGTCGACGTTGTCATCGGTCACCTGATCCCACAATGCTGCCACGGCGTCCTGGACCTTCGGCTCCAACTCGGCCAGGTCGGCACGCAGGCGGCCGTCGGCGTCGAGTTTCGGCTGGCTGCCGTACAGGCTGTCCTTGAACAGGCCGTAGACCTGCTCGATGCAACCTTCGTGGGTGCCCTGCTCTTTCATCACTTTGAACAGCAGCGACAGGTACAGCGGCATGATCGGGATTGCCGAGCTGGCCTGGGTAACCACGGCCTTGAGCACGGACACGCGGGCATCGCCCTTCAGCGCAGCAAGGTTGTCGCGCAGGGTCAGGACTTTCTTGTCGAGGTCTTTCTTGGCTTCGCCGATGGAGCCGTTCCAGTAGATGTCCTGGGTCAGCTTTTCACCGAGGTAGGTGAACGCGGTGGTCTTGGCGCCTTCGGCCAGAACGTCGGCGTCACGCAGGGCGTCGATCCACAGCTGCCAGTCTTCACCGCCCATCACTTTGACGGTGCCGGCGATTTCTTCCTGGGTCGCAGGCTCAAGGGTGGTATCGACCACCACGCCCTTGTCGGTGTTGATACCCCGCAGGGTCACAGCCTTGCCGATCGGCTTGAGGGTGGAGTTGTACACTTCACCGGTTTTTGGATCGGTGCGGCGTGGTGCAGCCAGGCTGTAGACCACCAGGTCGATCTTGCCCAGGTCTTTCTTGATGGTCTCGATGGTCAGGCGCTTGATCTCGTCGGAGAACGCGTCGCCGTTGATGCTCTTGGCGTACAGGCCTTTCTCGACGGCAAACTTTTCGAATGCAGCGCTGTTGTACCAACCGGCGGAGCTGAGCTTGCCTTCTTCGCCCTCTTTCTCAAAAAACACGCCCAGGGTGTCGGCGCCGCAGCCAAACGCAGCACTGATGCGCGCGGCCAGGCCGTAGCCGGTGGAAGCGCCGAGGACCAGCACCTTCTTGGGGCCGCCTTCGATGGCGCCGTGTTGGGTCACGTAGTCGATCTGTTCCTTGACGTTCGCTTCACAGCCAACAGGGTGAGCGGTCACACAGATAAAGCCACGAACCCGCGGTTTGATGATCATAAAATTTCTGCCTCTTCCAAGGGGTCGATGGCCAGTGGTGGCCATTCAACTTCAATCGTACCGGTCTATGACGTCCGAAAAACCGAAGCGTCACGATAGTCGCAAATCTTCTGTTTACAAAATCCAATCGGTAAAACCCATATCCGGTGAAAAACTGTGTAAAGCCTTCACAATTTTGCAATATTTAAAACGACTCTGCGGCACCGGACGCCTTATCATGGCGCGATTGTTTCAACATGTTTCAAACCCCACCACTCGCGGCCACGGATACGGACCTGTCGAATGGCGTCCTGCCGGAGCTGAGCTGCATGAACACGTCTGCCCTACGCAAAAAAGCAGTGTCGATCGCCTGGATACTCGGCGTTTTGCTGATCATTTGCCTGTTCCCCCTGACCACCGCGGTGTTTCTTGGCCTGGTACTGGTCTGTGGGATCTACGACTTCCTGCGCAATGGGCTGTATGACGCCCCCACCATCAAGAAATACTTTATCGGCAGCGGCCGCAACACCTGGCTGCTGGCGCCGTTCAACACGCTGTTCGACCTGTTGAGCTCGCGCAATCGCCACGTTTATACGATGCACGACCTGCCGCCCGCCTGGCGCGAAGACTTGCAGCAAGTGATCGATGAGGCCATGGCCCACAAGGGTGAAATCATCGGTTACCTGGATGAACGCATGGCCGAGAAAAAACGCGGCATGTTGTTTTTCCAGTGGTACGGACGCCCTATCGAAACCACGCTGGACATCCCGAAACTGCGGGAAAAACTGCCATTCGTGAAAACCATCGGCGTATCGGTATTCAACGAAAACCGTTCGACCTCCTTTCACTTCGGCCCGCTGCGCATGATGTTTCGTGTGCTTTACAACATGGCACCTGCTCCCCATCACGAGGGCGTGTACATCCAGGTGGGCCAGCACAAACATTACTGGCACGACGATCCACTGTTTATTTTCGACGACACGTTGATGCACGCATCCTTCAATAAAAACGACGCCAAGCGCTACTGCCTGTTTATCGACATCGTGCGACCAACGCCGCTGCCTTCGGTGCTCAAGGCCGTGATCGCGGGGTTTGCCGGGATGGTCTTTACCCTGCGTCGGGTTTTCTACAAAAACTGGAAGCTGATTCAGTAAGTTCTGCGGCATGATGGTGCGGGACGGTGTTTGCACTCGGCCTTGGGCCTGAGGTAAATATCCGTCTCGTGCGACCGAGTTCGGCGCCCATTCTTCTCTAGCCATCGCAGCCCATGGGGGTGCGATGGCTGCGCTTTCAAGGAATCAGAATGCCCCAACGTCAAGTCATCAATGCCTCCGTCAGCCCCAAGGGCAGCCTCGAAACCCTGTCCCAACGTGAAGTGCAACAACTGAGCGAAGCCGGCACCGGCAGTATCTACACTCTGTTCCGCCAGTGCGCCCTGGCGATCCTCAACACCGGCGCGCATATCGACAACGCCAAGACCATCCTCGACGCCTACAAAGATTTTGAAGTGCGCATCCACCAGCAGGACCGCGGCGTGCGCCTGGAACTGCTGAACGCACCGGCCGACGCGTTCGTCGATGGCGAAATGATCGCCAGCACCCGCGAAATGCTGTTCAGCGCCCTGCGCGACATCGTCTACACCGAGAACGAGCTCGATAGCCAGCGCATCGACCTGAGCAACTCCCAGGGCATCACCGACTACGTGTTCCACCTGTTGCGCAACGCCCGTACGCTGCGCCCCGGTGTCGAGCCTAAGATCGTGGTGTGCTGGGGCGGGCACTCGATCAACACCGAAGAATACAAATACACCAAGAAAGTCGGCCACGAACTGGGGCTGCGCAGCCTGGATGTGTGCACCGGCTGCGGCCCGGGCGTGATGAAAGGTCCGATGAAGGGCGCGACCATTTCCCACGCCAAACAACGGATTACCGGCGGGCGCTACCTGGGCCTGACCGAGCCGGGCATCATTGCGGCGGAAGCGCCGAATCCGATCGTCAACGAACTGGTGATCCTGCCGGATATCGAAAAACGTCTGGAAGCTTTCGTGCGTGTCGGCCACGGCATCATCATCTTCCCGGGCGGCGCCGGGACGGCCGAAGAGTTCCTGTACCTGCTGGGCATCCTGATGCACCCGGACAACAAGGACCTGCCGTTTCCGGTCATCCTCACCGGGCCGAAACACGCCGCGCCATACCTGCAGCAACTGCACGCGTTCGTCGGTGCAACCCTTGGCGAAGCGGCGCAGGCGCACTACCAGATCATCATCGACGACCCGGCCGAAGTGGCCCGCCAGATGACGGCCGGGCTCAAGGCAGTGAAACAGTTCCGTCGCGAGCGCAACGACGCGTTTCACTTCAACTGGCTGCTGAAGATCGATGAAGGTTTCCAGCGCCCCTTCGACCCGACCCACGCCAACATGGCCGGCCTGCAACTGAGCCATGCGCTGCCGCCCCATGAGTTGGCGGCCAACCTGCGCCGCGCGTTCTCGGGCATTGTGGCGGGCAACGTCAAGGACAAAGGCATCCGCCTGATCGAAGAGAACGGCCCGTACGAGATCCACGGCGATGCGGCGATCATGAAACCGCTGGACGAGCTGTTGCAGGCATTCGTCGCCCAGCACCGCATGAAGTTGCCGGGCGGCGCGGCGTATGTGCCGTGTTACCGCGTGGTGCAATAACGCCATCAGTTGGTCATACGTTGTAGCGCTTTGGCCCCGTTGCTGGGCGTGCTGATGCGGTGAATCGGACTAGGGTTCAGTTATTCCGATTCACCCACTGCACGAGGCGCAACCTATGGACCAACGGATCTTGTCCTCCATAATTCCTTACCCTAACGTAAGGAATATCACCATGGAGATTCTCACTATGGCAACCGCCACACTTACCTCAAAAGGGCAAATCACTATTCCCGTTCAGGTCAGGACCGCCCTGGGCCTGGAAACAGGCGACCGCGTGGAATTTGTCGAAATGGAAGACGGCCAGTTCTCGCTGATTGCGGCGAGCAAAACCGTGCGTGACCTCAAGGGCCTGATCCGCAAACCCGCCAAGCCCGTGTCCCTTGACGACATGAGCCGCGCCATCGCGGCGCAAGGGGCAAAAGCGCGATGATCGGCCTGGATACCAATGTGCTGGTGCGCTATGTCACCCAGGATGACCCTGTGCAATCGCCCAAGGCATCCGCGCTGATCGAATCGCTCACCACCCTGTCGCCGGGCTTTGTCAGCCTGGTGTCGGTAGTTGAACTGGTGTGGGTTCTGCAAAGTTGCTACCAATGCCTCAAGCAGGAGGTGGTGACGGTGCTGGAAACGCTTTTGCGCACCCGTGAAATCACCATCGAGCATGCCGAGATCATCTGGCAGGCACTGCGCCGCTTCAGCGCGAACAAAGCCGATTTTGCCGACTGCCTGATCGAACGCTGCGGCCACGCGGCGGGGTGCGAGTACACGGCCACCTTTGACATTGAAACGGCCAAGGCACCTGGCATGAAACGACTGGGCTGAACCGTAGTGTTGCGACGACATTGAGGCTTTGGTAAAAATCCCGTTCAACCTTGATCGAGAGAAAGACCCACGTGCGTACGCTTCTTCTCGCAATCCTGAGCATTGCATCGCCCTTGGCCAGCGCCAACACCATCATCTGGCCCGACCTCCCGCAAACCTGCTTTGTCAGTGGCCGCTCCGCCACCAGTGCGGACGTCGATACGGGTTGTGCGGCGTTTCTGATCAATGTGAAAGGTGAAGCGGCGGGTACGCCGATCAAGCTGGATATTCCGCAGTACGCCATGCATGTCGACGAAACCACCGGCAAGGAAACGCCGGTGATCATCATCCAGGCGGAAGAGAACGGCGAGATCAAGGCGGTGGGTTACAAGGAACTGGGCACCGATCAGCTCGGTGCCGCGCTATTGCGGGAAGTTCGGCTGCTGGGTATCAAGAAGCCGAGCTAGCCTGGGGCTCAACGCACCCAGCCACCACCCTGCCAGTGGTAACCATCACTACGTTGCACCCAATGCGGATGCACGTAGCGATACCCCTCGCGCACCGGCTCCCAATGGCCGTGAACCGCAACGTAACGCCCACCCGCCCAACGCCAGTAACCGCGCGACCATACGTAGCCATAACGGACTGGCGGCTCGACTTCGATCACCTGCACGGGCGGCGGCTGCGGGGCAATCACCTCGACGTATTCATGCTGAACCGGCCTGCGTTCATGCACGACACGCTCTTGCACACACCCGGATGCCGCGACGACCACCGCCGCCAATGCCGCATAACGTAGCAACATACAAACCCCTCGGGCGTCATCGCCCTACACCTGCACCGACAAAATCCCCCCTTGCTGCAGCCACGCTCCTGCTTGGCCTGGAGTATTTTTAACAGGTAGTGTCTGTCGGGTTGCTGAACCCATCGCCGCCGAAACGCTGCAACACAGCCTCGACAAATCGCCGCAGCTTGGCCGTGCGCTGGCGGTTGGCGGTATAGACCAGATGCATCGGCCGACTTGGCGCATCGAAGTCAGGCAGTACCCGGACCAACTCGCCCTTGGCCAACGCCACACGCAAGAAATCTTCCGGGCCGAGGACGATACCAAAACCATCCAGCGCAGCCGACATCAGGGCCCTGCTTTCGTTGATCCGCAAACGACTGGCAACCGGCACGGTGTAAGACGTCGCGCCCTGGTGAAAAACCCACTCGCGATCCGCCGGTCGAGACCAAAAGGCGTAGCCCAGGCATTCGTGGTGCTCAAGGTCTGCCGGTGTCAGCGGTAGACCTCTCGCTGCCAGGTAAGCGGGCGCCGCGCAAACCACCAGACGATAAGGCGCAAGTGGTCGCGCGGTGAGGCCGGTGGTCGCGAGGGGACCAATGCGAAATGCCACCTCGTAACCCTCCTCCACCAGATCGACGAATCGGTCGGTCAGGTGCAGGTCGATTTCCACATCCGGGTGGTCGCGTAGAAATTGGGTGATCAAGGGCATCAGGCTGTAGGAACCAAACGTCACCGGCGCAGTGACTTTCAGCTTGCCACGCGGCGTGTCGTTCATGATCTGCGCCAGCGAGTCGGCGGCATCAGCCTCCGTCAGAATATGTTTGCAACGCTCGTAGTACGCACTGCCCAACTCCGTCAGGCTTTGCCGCCGCGTGGTGCGATTGAGCAGGCGGGCACCGAGACGTTGCTCGAGTGCCGCGACGTGTTTGGCGACCATCTGTGCCGACATGTTCAAGCGCTCGGCCGCACGGGCATAGGAGCCTGATTCGGCAGCCATCACGAAAGCATTCATGCTTGAAAGACGGTCCATCATTCCCTACTCCCAGTAACAACAGCAACACCAGAACGATCATTTATCACCAAATGGTTGCCAATCATCATAACCACTCCCGCAATCCACTGGAGCAAGGACATGAACATTGGCGTTATTGGAGCAGGATTCATCGGGCGCGCCGTTGCCCAGTTGGCCCTGGCTGCCGGGCAGGAGGTGATGTTGAGCAACTCCCGTGGCCCACAAACCATGAGCAGCGTGCTCAGCGGCATACCCGGTGTTCAAGTCGGCCGCGCGGAAGACGCGGCCAAGTTCGGCGAACTGGTGCTCATAGCGATTCCCTTGGAGCACTATCGCGCCGTGCTCCCGCAATGGCTGGAAGGCAAGACGGTGATGGATGCCAACAATTACTATCCGCAGCGCGACGGGCACATCCCAGTGCTGGACCGTTTTGAAACCACCACCAGCCGGCTGCTCGCCGACCATCTGCCACACGCGCACGTAGTGAAGGTGTTCAATGCGATCTTTGCGCCGGAGCTGACCCAGGATGCGCGCCCTCACGGCGCCACCGACCGCCGTGCGCTGCCAGTGGCTGCGGATGATGCAGCGGCAAAGGCGCAAGTGATCCGATTGCTTGATGAGTTGGGTTTCGACGCGGTGGATGCCGGTGGGCTGGATGAAAGCTGGCGATTTGAGCGGGCCAAACCGGCCTATTGTGTCCGGTTGGACCAGCACGCCTTGAAGGCGGCGCTGGCCGCAGCCGAGCGAACGGTGGAATTGCCTGCAGTCGAGCGGGTTCGCACCCACGGGTAACCTGCGCACAAAAAAAACCGCTGACCGTTGCCGGTTCAGCGGGCTTTTTTGTTTCAGCGTGGTCCGTGGGACCACAGCTGCTTCTTACAACGCCAGATCAGACGCCGGCTTGCTCGGCTCAGCCGCAGGCTTTGCAGCCTCGACAGCCTTTGGCGCGGCGCTTTGTGGGATCACAGGCGGTGTCGGCAGTTGCAGGACACCGGCGGTGTAGGCCCATTCCTTGGCAACCGCTTCAGGGCTGTCGTTCAGCTTGGTACCATAGCTCGGTACGATCTGGTGCAGCTTGGCCTGCCACTCAGGGGTCGCAACCTTGTCCTTGAACACTTTCTGCAGCACGGTCAGCATGATCGGAGCCGCGGTGGACGCGCCCGGCGATGCACCCAGCAGGCCTGCAATGGTGTTGTCGGCAGAGCTGACCACTTCGGTGCCCAGCTTCAGGACGCCGCCCTGCTCTTCGTCACGCTTGATGATCTGCACGCGCTGACCGGCTTGCCACAGGCGCCAGTCTTCTTTCTTGGCGTTCGGGAAGTACTCTTGCAGCGCCTTGAAGCGGTCGTCATCCGACAGCATCAGTTGGCCAGCAAGGTACTCGACCAGTGGGTATTCACGAATACCGACTTTGGTCATTGGCCAGATGTTGTGGGTGGTGGTGCTGGTCAGCAGGTCCAGGTACGAACCTTCCTTCAGGAACTTGGTGGAGAAGGTTGCGAATGGGCCAAACAGGATCACGCGCTTGCCATCCAGCACGCGGGTGTCCAAGTGCGGAACCGACATCGGTGGCGCGCCAACCGACGCTTTGCCGTAGGCCTTGGCCAGGTGCTGCTCGGCCACGGTTGGGTTATCGGTCACCAGGAACGAACCACCTACCGGGAAGCCAGCGTATTCCCGGGCTTCAGGAATGCCGGATTTTTGCAGCAGGTGCAATGCACCGCCACCCGCGCCGATGAACACGAACTTGGCGTCGGTTTCGGTCTTGGTGCCGTCTTTCAGGTTTTTGTAGCTGACACGCCACGAACCGTCGGCGTTCTTGGTGATGTCCTGCACTTCGCTCGACAGTTTCAGGTCGAACTTGGGCGTGGTTTGCAGGTGAGCGACGAATTGGCGCGTGATTTCGCCAAAGTTCATGTCGGTACCCAGCGGACTCCAGGTAGCCGCGATTTTCTGGTTCGGGTCACGCCCTTCCATCATCAGCGGGACCCACTTGGCGATCTGCGCCGGGTCTTCGGAGTACTGCATGCCGGCAAACAGCGGGCTGGCTTGCAGGGCTTCGTAACGCTTCTTGAGGAACTTGATGTTGTCATCGCCCCACACAAAGCTCATGTGCGGAGTGGTGTTGATGAACGAACGTGGGTTCTTCAGCACGCCCTGCTGGACCTGCCAGGACCAGAACTGACGGGAGATCTGGAATGCTTCGTTGATTTCGACCGCTTTCGGGATCTCAACGTTGCCGTTCTTGTCTTCCGGGGTGTAGTTCAGTTCAGCCAGAGCCGAGTGACCGGTACCCGCGTTATTCCAGCCGTTGGAGCTTTCTTCGGCGACGCCATCGAGGCGCTCGACCATCTCCATCGACCAACCCGGCTCCAGCTCATTGAGCCATACACCCAGGGTTGCACTCATGATGCCGCCGCCGATCAGCAGCACATCGACTTTCTTTGCCTCTTCCGCGTGAACGGACGTGATCCCCATCGACAAAGCCAGCCCCAGCAGGGCAGTGTTTACTTTCTTAAACATCAGTAGCACCTATGATAAAACGCCATCCGCCCCACTGCCCCTAATCATGGACGACCCTCCTTCACGCTGCGCCAGGCAACGCACCGCGAGATAGGGTTTGCACATTCACTTCAGGACCGCAGGGTGGGCACACAAGGCCGACGTATCGACCTCACTTTTATGTCCCTTCTGCGCTGACTTCTTATCATTATTGGCTTCAGCTACCTCGGCGACAGTCATCCGCCGGCACGTATTCGGGTGTACGTGCCGAGGAAAGCTCAGACCAAGATGGCGCGCAGAATATCATGCCCGAGGAGGATGGGGCGTCTGATGTGGACTCAGCGGTCGAATCCCGACATCGGCGGGCTACCGGAGCAAAAGCCATACCGTAGCAGATTGGAACCTTTCGCCTCCCGCCACAATCGATATTGTCATTGTCCGGTAACGCTGTAACAGCAAATGCATTTAACTAATCTACAATCATCGAAACGTATTAAAAAGGATCTCTCGTGAGAAGCATGACGAAGCCGAATAATCAATACAACGATGATGAAATAGATCTCCTGCCATTCATCCATGCCTTATGGAAAAATAAAATAAAAATAAGTATAGCCGTTGTGATTGGAGTAGTGATTGCGTTGGCTGCGTTTTACTTTTCACCCCCTAAATGGGTTGCCAGCAGCTATATCACCAAAGGCTCATTGTTGAGTATGTACAGAGAAGTGCGCAGCACCGAAACGGTGCCCGTCTCGACGACACAACCGATAGAAATCAAGCTCTACAGCTCGATCCAGGACGATGTGTACTACATCGCCATGGGCATCATGACAGCCAACAAGGTTGACATCGTGGGCACGCCCCAACCCTACGTCCATCTGGCGTCGTTCAAGGCAAACTCAAAAGAACTGGCTATATCGAAACTGAAATCGATATTGGATACCGCCAACACACAGGCCCTTGCCCTCAGCCTACCGTCCCTGACGGTTGATCACAGCCTCAGGGCATTCAACACCCTGGGTAAAGTCAAAATAAAAAACGCAAAAGCCATAACACCGTATTTGGTAGCGGGTATTTTCCTGGGACTATTAGTGGGGTGTTTATTGGCCTTGCTACCCCTGCTCAAATCTCATTATGAGCGTACGAATCGCGACTAACACTATTGATGCTGGACAGACCATAAGAACTACTATTTAAAAACAATCAGCGCATTCGCAGCGGTTTTTATTAAACACTCATCGAGGATTCGAGCGATCGTATGAAATCCCTGCGCCACCACTCACTAACGACTCTTCTACCCTGCGCATTCTATGGACCAAACCACACCTGAACGCCAAGCGCCTGAAAGCCCTGAACTCTGGTGTGAAAAGCCTTTCCTAGACGCCTCCCTTGACGTTCTTTAGCATCACCGGCTTACCTTGCGCCCCTTGAGAACAGAGCATTCCATGTCCACCCAACAAACACCTGGGCACGTACTGCCCGCGCGCAGCGCCGCCAAAATGGAAGCGGCGATGGCCGTCGGCAGCTTCGCGATTGGTACCGGCGAATTTGCGATCATGGGCTTGATGCCCGACATCGCCAGCAACCTGCACCTGAGCGAACCCCAGGTGGGCCATGCGATCAGCGCGTATGCCCTGGGCGTAATGGTCGGCGCCCCGCTGCTGGCAATCCTTGGCGCCAGGCTATTGCGCAAACATATGCTGCTATTGCTGATGGGTCTTTATGCCTTGGGCAACCTGGCGACCGCCTTCACCCCGACGTTCAGCTCCCTGGTGGCGTTCCGCTTTGTCAGCGGCCTGCCCCACGGTGCTTACTTTGGGATTGCCGCCGTAGTAGCGTCCAGCATGGTGCCCTCGGACAAGCGCGCCGGTGCCGTCGCGCGCGTAATGATGGGCTTGACTCTGGCCATGCTACTGGGCAATCCAATCGCGACTTTCCTGGGGCAGCATCTGGGATGGCGTTCGGCGTTTGCGCTGGTGAGCCTGATCGCCCTCTGCACCATCGCCCTGGTCTGGCGCTTCGTCCCCGAGCGTCATGACGAACCGCGCAGCGACCCACGCAAGGAACTGCGCGCTTTCACCAAACCCCAGGTGTGGATGGCCCTGTCGATTGGCGCCATCGGTTTTGCCGGCATGTTCTGCGTCTTCAGCTATCTGGCCCCGACCATGCTCGAAGTGACCAAGGTCGCGCCTCAGTGGATCCCCTTCGGCCTGGCCGCATTTGGCGTTGGCGGCATCATCGGCAATATTGCCGGTGGAAAGCTGTTCGATCGCATGCAGTTCCGCGCCGTGGGGTTGATATTGGTCTGGTCGATGGCCGTGCTGGTGTTCTTCCCTTTCGCTGCCGGATCGCTTTGGGGTGTGTTGCTGGGCATCGGCCTGGTCGGCACCATGGTGTCACTGGCAGCACCGCTGCAGATCCGCCTGATGGACATTGCCCACGAAGCACCAAGCCTGGCGGCGGCGTCCAACCACGCGGCATTCAACTTGGCCAATGCGTTGGGACCATGGTTTGGCGGGATCGCGATCACTGCAGGCCTGGGGTGGACCAGCACCGGCTACATTGGCGCAGCGACGGCCTTGATTGGGCTGGGGCTTTACCTGGTAGCCCGTCGGATGCGCGGAGGCGATTAAACGATCGAGACGCACCTGTCAATGCAACAAAGCCCAACTGCGGACAGTTATTTATTTATCAGACAGGTTAGGTTCAGGTTGGATCCAATAGCACCTCACGTGTAACATTCCCGTCATATTTCCTCCATGACAAGGACGTGTTTTGATTTTCCCCGACCCAGGTGTGCTTCGGAGCTTTCCAGCAACACTCGACCACCGCAACGCCAGGATTTTTCTGACACAAGAAACAGATAGCAGTGTCGAGTTGGCGATCCAGAGCCTTATCGACAGCCGACACCAGCTACCGCACCGCATCAGCGCCCCGCTTCAAGGCATGGAAAGCGACCTTTTTGCCAAGTTTCAACCCCTCGACAGCCTCAAGCCAAAATTGAGAGTGACCCTCGGACGTGCCAAGCGCGACGGCGCGTTCGATTGGCCGGTCGAAGAAGTCATCAACACCTACGGCGCACAGAAACGCGGGGCCCCCGTCGCCAACTTGCTGGGCTTTGGCTACAGGAAATCGGCGATTGGCTTGATCCAGGAGTTTTTTATCTTCACCGAAATGCTCGATGACCATCTCAATGGTCTCGAGTGGCTAAACCAGAGCCGCGACATCCGCAGCCTGATCACGCGGTCATTCGACCTGCTTCGCGCCCTGCACGAAAAAGGCATCGTGCACATGGACTTCTGGGCAAACAACGTGATGATCAATTTTGACGACGCACGCCCCGCGAAGGCAATTGATCTGGAAAACTGCTTCCTCACTCCGACGGACTACTTGGCCGAAGTATTAGCGTTTCAATTCGGGTTCTATTATCGCCGGGAAGTCTTCCGCTTTGTGATCGAACAGGAATACGACCAACTCGTCATGGACGAGTTGAGCAAATATGGCGATATCGATCGTCGTCGATTCGACAGCATCTATGCAGCAAGCAAGTATGAAAATATAAGCCGCCGAGCCAGACGGGAGATTTTTCATAAGGGCACGGTGACTACAGGGTGAGCACAAACCCTGAATGCCGTCCGGCAGCAGGGTGCGGATTCAGTGAAGGCAGCGCCGCAAGCATGGGGTTTGCAGCGGCCTTATAGGGCATGTTGCCCCCAGGACTTTTTATCAAAATCCCGGCCAAGCGATAGTCTCAGACCTGAATATCAACTCATAAAATCACTCAGCATGTACCAAGTCCAATCGTTTAATCCCAAAAAAACGGGTCGAGACTTTATAGTCGGCGATATCCACGGACACTTCAGGGTTTTAGGCATCGTTTAAAAACATCGGGTTCAATACACGTCGGCTGTTCTTCTGATGACGGGGCAGTAACACTCATTGAACTCAGTTTGTCCTGTGCGTGAAGCGGCTGATTACTTGTCAGTTCCAGGCAGGATATGTTCGTCCACATATTCAATCAGTCGACCCAAGCTGTGCTCAAACGTCTGGCCAGCGGTGTCGATGATCAGATCAGGGGCCAGCGGCGGCTCGTAAGGCGCGTCTATACCGGTAAAATCGCGAAGCTCTTTGGCCCTGGCCTTGCGGTATAGACCCTTGGGGTCACGCATCTCACAGGTTGCCAAGTCTGCCGCTATGTAGATCTCATGAAACGAAGTGTTGCAGGCGACGGCACGCGCACGCGCCCTCCCCTCACGATAGGGTGAAATAAACGCCGTGATGCAAATCATGCCCGCATCAGCGAACAGGGCCGCCACTTCACTTACCCGGCGAATATTTTCTGTTCTATCGTCTTCTGAAAAGCCCAAATTGGCGTTAAGCCCCTTGCGGACATTATCCCCGTCAAGGGTGTAGCACGCGTAACCCGATCTCAACAGGTGAGCCTCCAACGCCATCGCCAGACTCGACTTGCCAGAGGCGGAGAGCCCAGTGAACCAAAGCACAGTGCCGCGATGCCCCATGTAATGGGCGCGCTCAGCCTGGCTCACATGGTGGCTGACAGAAGTCAAATTCTGGTTATTGACCGGCGAATTCATAAAATAGTCTAGCGCCTCACAACACATTGATTATGTCCGCCCGAGCATTCCACTGGGCAACGTTTTATTGTAGCCGGCAAACCTCGACGTCACTGCACCAGGCGGTCAGCCAAAACTTCTTCCAAATACCCAGATAGATATTCGGCTGAAAAGGCGTGGGCTGCGCGTACTCCACCAACTCTGGCTGTTCGGCGCTGCATGGCCCAACTCATCTGGCTGAGCCAGCTCGGTCTCCCGTCGCTTGGCCCAGGCCTGGGCGACCTGCTTACAGTCGAAGGTTCGGCTTTCCTGATAAACTGTCTTGCCATCCCGATTGATCCGTATCTGCGCCGCGTAGGCTGTCGAGTTGTCCTTGCGCTTACGTGCTGTGATCGTGCCCATTTCCAGTTGCTACATTGCCGAATGTCGATTGCTACTACGTAGCTACCGACTTCAGAAAACAAGGGAAAACGGGAAAAAACCGCCGTATAAAAGATCAGTATTAATGAACTCCGAAAAAGCCGAATCCCCAGCAAACGCTAACCTTTCCCGCTCCGAGCCCTCTCGCCGCTTCAGCGTGGCGCCGATGATGGATTGGACTGATCGCCACTGCCGTTTTTTCCTGCGCCTGTTGTCAAAAAACGCACTGCTCTACACCGAGATGGTGACCACTGGCGCGATCCTGCATGGCGACCACGAGCGTTTCCTGCGCCACAACGACGCCGAGCACCCGTTGGCACTGCAACTGGGTGGCAGCGTTCCGGCGGACTTGGCGGCCTGTGCCCGGATGGCCGAGGCCGCCGGGTATGACGAGGTGAACCTGAACGTTGGATGCCCCAGTGATCGCGTGCAGAACAATATGATCGGCGCGTGCCTCATGGGCCATCCGGCGCTGGTGGCAGATTGTGTGAAGGCAATGCGCGACGCGGTGTCGATTCCGGTAACGGTGAAGCACCGCATCGGGATCAATGGCCGGGAGAGCTACGCCGAGCTGTGTGATTTTGTCGGGCAGGTGAAGGACGCAGGCTGCACCAGTTTTACCGTGCATGCGCGCATTGCGATTCTGGAGGGTTTGTCGCCCAAGGAGAATCGGGATATTCCGCCCTTGCGTTATGACGTGGCGGCGCAGCTGAAGCGGGATTTTGCCGAGCTGGAGATCATCCTGAACGGTGGAATCAAGACGCTGGAGCAGTGCCAGGAGCACTTGCAGACCTTTGACGGGGTGATGCTGGGGCGCGAGGCGTATCACAACCCCTATATGCTGGCGCAGGTCGATCAGCAGCTATTTGGCAGCACGCAGCCGGTGATCACGCGGGCGCAGGCGCTGGCGCAACTTCGGCCGTATATCGCGGCGCATTTGGCGACAGGCGGTTCGATGCACCACATCACCCGGCATGTGCTGGGGCTGGGCACCGGCTTTCCTGGAGCGCGCAAGTTCCGGCAGTTGTTGTCGGTGGATATTCACAAGGCTGCCGACCCACTGGCACTGCTCGATCAGGCAGCCGCTCTGCTGGATGGGCGATGACCGTTAGCGGAGTTGAACCTGCCAGCCTTTTCGCCCTCCTATTAAACCGTCAGGCCCGCCATTCAGATGACCGTTCCCAGATTGTTGCCACGGCGGGCCGATGAACGCATTTGCGCCCTTGAGCGGCTGTCAGCGCTCGGGTAATGTCATCAGACCCACAGGACAGAGCACGCCCATGACTTCCAAGCTGGAACAACTCAAGCAAATCACCACTGTCGTAGCCGATACCGGCGATTTCGAAGCTATCGCTCGGGTCAAACCGCAGGATGCCACCACCAACCCGTCCCTGCTGCTCAAGGCGGCGTCGATTCCGGCCTATGCCAAGCTGCTGGATGAGTGCGTGAAAAACTGCAACGGCGACGTTGGCCTGGCCAGTGACCGCTTTGCGGTGGCCGTGGGCCAGGAGATCCTGAAAGTAGTCCCGGGGCGCATCTCCACTGAAGTGGATGCACGCTTGTCGTTCGACACTGACGCCGTACTCAAGCGTGCGCACCGTCTGATCGATCTGTACGAAAAAGCCGGCGTTGGCCGTGACCGTGTGCTGATCAAGATCGCCTCCACCTGGGAAGGTATCCGCGCCGCAGAGAAGCTGGAAAAAGAAGGCATCCAGACCAACCTGACCCTGCTGTTCTCCTTCGCCCAAGCGGTGGCTTGCGCGGAAGCGGGCGTGTTCCTGATTTCGCCGTTCGTGGGTCGCATCTACGACTGGTACAAGAAGGCCAACGGCACCGACTACACCGGCTCGGAAGATCCAGGCGTACAGTCGGTGACGCGCATCTACAACTACTACAAGGCCAATGGCTACAAGACCGTGGTGATGGGTGCGAGCTTCCGCAACCTGAGCCAGATCGAAGAGCTGGCCGGTTGTGATCGCCTGACCATCAGCCCGGACCTGCTGGAAAAACTCGCTGCCGATACCGGCAAGCTGGAGCGCAAGCTGTCGCCCGGCCATGCCGGTGAGCCACGCGTGCATTTGACTGAAGCGCAGTTCCGCTGGGAATCCAACGAGGATGCGATGGCAACCGAGAAGCTGGCCGAAGGCATTCGCCAGTTTGCGCGTGACCAGGAGAAGCTGGAGGCGCTGTTGACTGCCAAGCTGTAAGGCAGCAGCAACAAAAAGGGCGGCACCTGTGAAGGTGCCGCCCTTTTTTGTCTGTTTGGAAGTGCGCTGATCGATCTGGCGCTATCGGGGGCAAGCCCCCTTCCATATTTGGGATGTATTCCTACACAGGAGATCAGTGGCGCTCGAGGGCATTGACGAGGTCGTGAAACGCCTCGCGGTTGGACTCGTTCAAGCCCATCAGGATCTTGTGCGCTTCCAGCACCTTGATGCGTACCACCTCCTCGGACTGGTCCTGGGACGGCAAGTCAGTCAGGCATTCCGGGCACGGAATCGGGCGATCAACGATGTTGAACACCTGATCGAAGCCCATGGACTGCAACAGCCGGGTGATGTCTTCGTGGGTGGTGACCACCGTCGGCAACAGGCCGACCTTCTGCCGCGACAGAATGGACAACTTGGCCAACAACCCAAGGGTCGTGCTATCGATGCTGCGGGTTTCGGTCAGATCGATCACGATCGCCGAAAAATTCAGCGCGGTGAAGATCCGCTCGATCGTCGCATCCAGCGCCGAACACAAGGTCAGGCGCACTTCACCGACAAACTTCAGGACAAAGGTCCCGTCTTGCTCGGCGAATTGGATTCTTCCGGTACTCATCAAAGATTCCTGCTCAACACCAATAGGGCGATATCATCCGGCATCTCCCCTAGCGTGGCCAATCCAAAAACCTGCCGCAGGCCATCCAGGCTGCCGCCCGCCGACTTGACCTTTTGGGGCAAGGCAGCTTCTTTCTCCTTGAGTGTAGGCTCTGGAAGAAGGTCGAGGATGCCATCGGACATCAGCGTCAAGCTGAACGTCGGTGGCAGTTCCAGGATGTGGTCTTCGTAGGTGGCTTCGTTAAACAAGCCTACGGGCAGACCCCGTCCTTCCAGGTAACGCACACTGTCAGGCGTGTACAACACAGGCATCGGCAGGTGACCGCCAATGCTGTAGGTCAAAAGACCGGTTTCTTCATCAATCACGCCGCCCACCATCGTTACGTGCTTGCCCAGCTTGCAGCTGATCAGGCCTCGGTTGATGTGGCCCAGCACCTCGGACGGGGTGAACTCCGGCAAGGTGCCATTGCGCTTGGATTCGAACAGCAGCCGCGTGGTCATGAACTTCAACAACACGGTGACAAAAGCAGAGGAAGCACCATGGCCGGAGACATCGGCCAGGTAGAACGCGACACGCCGCTCATCAACGCGGAAGTAGTCGACAAAATCACCCGACAGGTACAAGGACGGAATGATCTGGTGGGCAAACTGAAACTCGTCGATGGTCCAAGGGCTCACCGGCAGCATGTTCATCTGCACCTGGCGACCGGCGTTCTGGTCTTCCTGGAGCAGGTTCAGGCTGGCTTCGAGTTCGCGGTTGGCGGTTTCGAGCTTTTCGCGGTAGCGCTGGTTTTCCAGCAGCAGGCGTGCACGATCCAGGGCACGACGCACCGAGTGCTCCAGCACCGCGAGGTCTTCAAGGGGCTTGATCAGGTAGTCGGCAGCGCCCAGGCGCAGAGCCTCGACCGCATCGTTCATCACCCCCGCACCGGACACGACAATCACCGGCGTCTGCGGCGCGAGCTCGGTCACCTGGCGAATCAGCTCCAGGCCGCCCATCTGGGGCATGCGCAGGTCGCAGATCACAAGGTCGGGCTTGTCGCGCTCGAATACCTGGAGACCCTGTTGGCCATTGCTGGCCTGCAGGACGCTGAAGCCACTGTCTTCCAAATAGGCCGCGAGACTCGCGCGCACTACTTCGTCGTCATCGATTATCAGCAGCGTGGCACTGGTTTTTTGCATGTGGGCAAACGGCGCCAGAATTAGGTTGGCGTAGGTGGCGCGACAATGGCCGGGCGCACTTACTGGATTCGCTTTCTAGCCTCTCTGTCCTACAAAGCATGGGCATTTGGCCCACGCACAACGGTAAAGCAGAGGTGCCCTTCTAAGGCGCAGACGGTACTCCCATCCGTCAGGGGTTTCAAGCTCATGCCGATGGTCGCCAAGCGTCTTTACATCGCAAATCACCGAGAGTTATAAGAACAGCCACGACCACAACACAAAGTAAGGATGGAACCCGTGAGCCAACACGAGCGCGACTACGCCGAAAAACGCGATTTCATCCGCATGCGAGTGGATGCCGATGTGTCGCTGATCCACGCCGGGCAGGAGATTGCCGGGGTTTGCGTGGACCTTTCCAGTTCCGGCATGCAGGTGCAGGCACCTCGCCAATTCCAGGTAGGCGACAAACTGACTGTACGCATCGATTCCGAGCACAGCGCCCTCACGGGACTGGAAGCGGACACCGAAGTGGTCTGGACCAAGACAAACGTCCCAGACCAGCACCTGGGGCTCAAGATCCTGAAAATGTACTGAAACCTGCCCACAAAAAAGGCGACCATCGAGGTCGCCTTTTTCGTTTCAAAACATCACGGCTTAAAAGTCGTCGACGACCTTGCCGTCCTTGACCTTGAACTCGCGGTTCTGCAGGTAAGCATTGCGGATGAACGTGTACTTGTCGCCGGTGATCAGCTTCTCGCTGTCCAGCAGGCTGGCACGGGTATCGACAACGTTCAGACCGAAGGTGCTGTTGCGCCAGCCGATGTCGTTCATATAGCGGTACGGCTGGGTGTAGCTGTCTACGTATTTGGACGGCGCATCACGCAGGGTGCTTGGGCCCAGCAGTGGCAGCATCACATAAGGACCACTGCCGACGCCCCAGTAGCCGAGGGTCTGACCGAAGTCTTCGTCACTGCGTTGCAGCCCCATTTTGGTGCCGACGTCGATAAAGCCGAGCACACCAAACGTGGTGTTCATCAGCAAGCGCGCCGTGTCCACACCCGCCGCATGCGGCTTGAGCTGCAGCACGTTGTTGGCCAGGTTGCCGACATCGCCGATGTTACGGAAGAAGTTATGAACGCCGTCCTGCATGAATTGCGGCGTCACGAACTGATAACCCTGGGCCAATGGCTTGAGCGCATAGGTATCAACGGTGTCGTTGAAGGTGAAGATCGGGCGGTTGACGCTTTCCCACGGATCATCTTCCGAGGCGGCCTGTACAGCGAACGGGGCCAGCAGGACAGTGGCACACACCGACAGCTGAGCGAAATAGTGGCTCCAGCGCATAGCTTTTGCTCCTTAAGGGTCTGTCATGGGCGCTATGCCCTGAATAAGTCAGTGAGTATATGACGGAAGTGTCCATTTACGCAGCAGTCGGGGAAACGTCCTGTCTAAAATGCACAAAATTCCTACAATTGAAGCCCTGTGTCATCCACTTGTCATCCTATGCCGATAGCGTCAGAGCTATTTCAGGGATGTCGACATGCCTCACGCCGAGATTGCCATCGCCAGCGCGCCTGCCTTGACCGCTGTATTGTTCGGCCTGAGTGGCTGCCTGGTGGACTTCGGTTCCCAGGCACGTACCGATTCGCCCTCGCCGGGCTCCCACGCCACGCCGGGCGCCCTGAGCATACTGCGCAGCCTGCATGAACAAGGCGTGCCCTGCGCTTGGCTGGATGAACTGCCCGCTTCCGTCACCACGCCACTGGCCGCCGTATTGCCGGGCTGGCTGAAAGCCGCATCGCCCTCTGCCATCCGTTGGCCTGCGCCTCACGCCTGCTGGCAAGCCTTGATGGAACTGAACATCGAACGCCTGGAAGGCTGTGTGCTGATCAGCGGCGAACCGCGCTTGCTGCAATCGGGGCTCAACGCCGGCCTGTGGACGATTGGCCTGGCATCCTGCGGCTCGCTGTGCGGCATGGCCCCGACACAATGGCAGGCATTGAGCGAGCAAGAGCGCGAGCACAAGCGCGGCAAGGCCACCGTGGCCCTGTACGGGCTGGGCGTGCACTCGGTGATCGACCACCTGGGCGAACTCGGCACCTGCCTGGCCGACATCAGCCTGCGCCAACTAAAAGGCGAGAAGCCCTGACACGGATCATGCACGGTTGGCGCCAGTGGATTAATCTACAGGTCAGCCCGTAGACCTTTCTCGGCGTGCCGTGGTCTATGTCAGTGCCTATCGATAAAAGGAAACACGTCATGCCTGATCGCAAAAAACTGGAAGAACAGGTCGAAATCCTGCGCGGGCAGTTGGAACAGGAACCGCCGCTGTCGGAAGAAAAACGTACAGCATTGCAAGCCTTGATTGCCAAGTTCGAATTACAACTTGAACTTGAGCCGGCCACCCAGACACCGAGTATTTCCGATGATGTGAATCAAGCGGCCATTGAGTTCGACGCTGAGCACCCGGTGATTTCCGGGACCTTGCGCAATATCATGGTCACCTTGGGCAATATCGGGATCTGACGGCACAGCACCTGAAAATCAACATCTATCAGAGCTGCATTTGCGCGGATCCCTCTCGGCAAACAATTGAAAACCGATGCCTAAGCGGGCGTCGGCTTTTTTTTGCTCAGAAATACGCCTTCCCTTTTGTAGAATCATAGCGTCGCTTTTGCGGGAAATTTCATCATCGACGGGAACCCAAACCGCGGAGCTTTCCACTCAGGTTGTGAGAGGAATGGTCCTTTCAATTAACTTTGGAAGTTTTACCTATAATGAATGCCGTATCGAGCACATCGCCAGTTTTTCAACCAAGCCAACAGTATTATCAGCAGAACGAGATAGATACAGGGCCGCAAGAGGCTAAAGGACCTGGGCCTTCATACTCAATTTCGCGCAGCGCTGGTGAGGCTTCAGACGAGAATGGTCGACGTTTCACAGTTGGCGACGACATGGAGAAAATGCAAATCACATACTGATACCCACGAAACGCCGTCTATCCACGCACATTAGGCGTGGATAAGAAAGTGGCGGGAGGAACCACTCCCGCCACTCCTGAAGAGTGACGTTTTCCGGTTTTACTGACGCGCCAGGCGCACGTTCTGGAACGCCACATCCTCAGTACTGCGATACGGGTTGATATCCAACCCGCCCCTGCGAACATACCGCGCATACACGGTCAGTTTTTCCGGCTTCAGCAAGCTCGCGTGATCCAACGCGCGCCCCCGGTATTCGACCACCACACTGCCCCAATCGGGCTGGCTGGTCACCGGGCAGTTGGATTTGAGCAGGTGGCTGTGCACGCCCTCCTCGACAATCCGCGATTGATCGCAACGCAGCAGCTCCGGGCGTGGGTGTTCGTAGTTGCTGACGCTGATGTCCAACTCTTCAATGCACAGACCGGGCAACGCCATCACGCCTTCGGCCTCGATCTCGGCCAGGCTGCGGATGCGCACGCTCACCGGCTTGCCCGACGGCAGCAGCCAGGACAGTTCGAAGCAGTTCCAGAAATCCACGCCTTTGTATGGCAGGGTCTCGGCACTCAGGCCCAGCTCGGCCCATTTGGCGGCGCGAGGGATCGGGAACAACAACGACGGGGTGTAGGTGGAGATGTATTCACTGGACTTGCCCAGCGGCGAATTTCCGGGACCTTGCGCAATATCATGGTCACCTTGGGCAATATCGGGATCTGACGGCATAGCACCTGAAAATCAACATCTATCAGAGCTGCATTTGCGCGGGTCCCTCTCGGCAAACAATTGAAAACCGATGCCTAAGCGGGCGTCGGCTTTTTTTTGCTCAGAAATACGCCTTCCCTTTTGTAGAATCATAGCGTCGCTTTTGCGGGAAATTTCATCATCGACGGGAACCCAAACCGCGGAGCTTTCCACTCAGGTTGTGAGAGGAATGGTCCTTTCAATTAACTTTGGAGTTTTTACCAATAATGAATGCCGTATCGAGCACATCGCCAGCTTTTCGACCAAGCCAACAGGATTATCAGCAGAACGAGATAGATGCAGGGCCGCAAGAGCGTGTGAAAGATAAAGAACATAAGCCTTCACAGGCAATTACGCGCAGCGCCTCTGGGGCTACAGACGAGAATGGTATATATTTCTCAGAAGCTGGCCCTGAACAGAAAATCACATACTGATACCCACGAAACGCCGTCTATCCACGCACATTAGGCGTGGATAAGAAAGTGGCGGGAGGAACCACTCCCGCCACTCCTGAAGAGTGACGTTTTCCGGTTTTACTGACGCGCCAGGCGCACGTTCTGGAACGCCACATCCTCAGTACTGCGATACGGGTTGATATCCAACCCGCCCCTGCGAACATACCGCGCATACACGGTCAGTTTTTCCGGCTTCAGCAAGCGCTGCAAATCCAGGAAGATGCGCTCCACGCACTGCTCATGGAAGTCAGAGTGCTGGCGAAAGCTCACGATATATTCCAGCAAGCTCGCGTGGTCCAACGCGCGCCCCGGGTATTCGACCACCACACTGCCCCAATCGGGCTGGCTGGTCACCGGGCTGTTGGATTTGAGCAGGTGGCTGTGCACGCTCTCCTCGACAATCCGCGATTGATCGCAACGCAGCAGCTCCGGGCGTGGGGGTTCGTAGTTGCTGACGCTGATGTCCAACTCATCAATGCACACACCGGGCAACGCCATCACGCCTTCGCCTCGATCTCGGCCAGGCTGCGGATGCGCACGCTCACCGGCTTGCCCGACGGCAGCAGCCAGGACAGTTCGAAGCAGTTCCAGAAATCCACGCCTTTGTATGGCAGGGTCTCGGCACTCAGCCCCAGCTCGGCCCATTTGGCGGCGCGAGGGATCGGGAACAGCAACGACGGGGTGTAGGTGGAGATGTATTCACTGGACTTGCCCAGCGGCGAATTTCCGGGACCTTGCGCAATATCATGGTCACCTTGGACAATATCGGGATCTGACGGCATAGCACCTGAAAATCAACATCTATCAGAGCTGCATTTGCGCGGGTCCCTCTCGGCAAACAATTGAAAACCGATGCCTAAGCGGGCGTCGGCTTTTTTTTGCTCAGAAATACGCCTTCCCTTTTGTAGAATCATAGCGTCGCTTTTGCGGGAAATTTCATCATCGACGGGAACCCAAACCGCGGAGCTTTCCACTCAGGTTGTGAGAGGAATGGTCCTTTCAATTAACTTTGGAGTTTTTACCAATAATGAATGCCGTATCGAGCACATCGCCAGCTTTTCGACCAAGCCAACAGGATTATCAGCAGAACGAGATAGATGCAAGGCAGCAAGAGGCTGTGAAAGAGAAAGAACATAAGCCTTCATGGTCAATTTCGCGCAGCGCCAGTGGGTCTACAGACGAGCAAAAAGGATATTCCTCAATTGTCGACAAAATACCGACAGTGGAAATCACATACTGATACCCACGAAACGCCGTCTATCCACGCACATTAGGCGTGGATAAGAAAGTGGCGGGAGGAACCACTCCCGCCACTCCTGAAGAGTGACGTTTTCCGGTTTTACTGACGCGCCAGGCGCACGTTCTGGAACGCCACATCCTCAGTACTGCGATACGGGTTGATATCCAACCCGCCCCTGCGAACATACCGCGCATACACGGTCAGTTTTTCCGGCTTCAGCAAGCGCTGCAAATCCAGGAAGATGCGCTCCACGCACTGCTCATGGAAGTCAGAGTGCTGGCGAAAGCTCACGATATATTCCAGCAAGCTCGCGTGGTCCAACGCGCGACCACGGTATTCGACCACCACACTGCCCCAATCGGGCTGGCTGGTCACCGGGCAGTTGGATTTGAGCAGGTGGCTGTGCACGCTCTCCTCGACAATCCGCGATTGATCGCAACGCAGCAGCTCCGGGCGTGGGTGTTCGTAGTTGCTGACGCTGATGTCCAACTCATCAATGCACACACCGGGCAACGCCATCACGCCTTCGGCCTCGATCTCGGCCAGGCTGCGGATGCGCACGCTCACCGGCTTGCCGGCGGCGGCGCCGAGGTCGGTACGCAAGGTCGCTTCCAGGCTTGCCGTATCGGCAAACGCGGTCTGGTTCAACGAGTTGAGGTACAGCTTGAAGGACTTGGACTCAATGATATTCGGCGAGTCAGCCGGGATGCTGAACTCACCGATGGCCACCACCGGCTTGCCCGACGGCAGCAGCCAGGACAGTTCGAAGCAGTTCCAGAAATCCACGCCTTTGTATGGCAGGGTCTCGGCACTCAGGCCCAGCTCGGCCCATTTGGCGGCGCGAGGGATCGGGAACAACAACGACGGGGTGTAGGTGGAAATGTATTCACTGGACTTGCCCAGCGGCGAATGTTCGGCTGCGGGATGCATGGCGGAAACCTGGCTAAATAAACGCCGCCAGTCTACCAGCCTTTGCCCCCGCCTTTGCGGCCTACTCGACGTTCAGCTTGCCAACCATGCCCGCCTGATAATGCCCTGGCAGGTTGCAAGCAAACTCCAGGCCCGTGGACTGGGTGAACGTCCACGTCAACTCGGCGGTTTTGCCGGGCTCGACCAACACGCTGTTGGGATCATCATGCTTCATCATTGCGCCATGGCCCATGGCGCTGTGATCCATCTTGCCCATGCCAGTGGCGGTGAGCATGCCGCTGGCCTGCATCTGCAACATTTCCTTCTGATGCTGGGCATGCATCGCCGCATCGCCCAGGTTGAATTCGTGCAGCAACTGGCCTTTATTCACCAGGACAAAGCGCACGGTCTCACCGGCCTTCACGTCCAGTGACTTGGGCGAAAAAGCAATGTCCTGCAGGGTCACTTCCACGGTACGCGTGGCCTGCTCGGCCGGGGCCGCGTGGCCGAAGGCAAAGGTATGTGCCGCATCCGCCATCGCACCAAAACTCGCCACCAACAGGCAACCTGCCAACAACAGGGGTGTACGCAATGCCATCTCAACTCTCCAAAAATGTGTAACCCGCTTGGACAGCACTCTAAGATGAGGCCGCTGCCAGCCAGCTGACTGCTAGATTACAACTTTGTCAGGTTGCGCCCTGATCCCGTAACCCACGGTATAAAGCGCCTCGTGCACCGCAACCAAGAGCCGCCCATGAAATTGCTGATTATCGAAGACCAACCGAAAACCGGCCATTACCTGCGCCAGGGCCTGGCCGAGGCCGGCTTCACCACCGAACTGGTGGCCGACGGCACCAGCGGCCAGCACCTGGCACTGACCGGCGACTATGATCTGCTAATCCTCGACGTGATGCTGCCGGGGCGCGACGGCTGGCAAATCCTGCAAGCGGTACGCAGCGCCGGCCTGGACATTCCGGTGCTGTTTCTCACCGCTCGCGACGCCGTGGAAGACCGCGTGCATGGCCTGGAGCTCGGTGCCGACGATTATCTGGTCAAACCCTTCGCCTTTTCCGAACTGCTGGCCCGGGTACGCAGCCTGCTGCGCCGCGGTAGCAGTTCGCCGCAGGAAACCGCCCTGCAACTGGCCGACTTGCGCCTGGACCTGATCCGCCGCCGCGTCGAGCGGGATGGCCAGCGCATCGACCTCACCGCCAAGGAGTTCTCCCTGCTGGAACTGCTGCTGCGCCGCCAGGGCGAAGTATTGCCAAAATCCCTGATTGCCTCACAAGTGTGGGACATGAACTTCGACAGCGACACCAACATCATCGAAGTGGCGATCCGCCGCCTGCGCCTGAAAGTCGACGACAACTTCCCCAACAAACTGATCCACACAGTACGCGGCATGGGTTATGTGCTGGAGGAGCGTGTCAATTGATCAAGCGCCTGTCCCTGGCCAGCCGCCTGGCGCTGCTGTTTGCCGCGTGCACGGCGGTGGTCTCGTTGCTCGCCGGCGTGTTGTTCAACCGCGCCAGCGAGGCGCACTTCATCGAACTGGACCAGCAACTGCTCGAAACCAGGCTGGGAGCCCTGCGCAGTACCTTGCAAGGGGTCGACACGCCGCAGCTATTCAGCCAGCGCGAAGCGCAATTGCGCACTGAACTCGATCACCAACCCGACCTGACCCTGCGCATCAGCGCTGCCGGCCAACGCTGGTTTGATGGTGCGCCGGGGGTCACGCTACCCGAATCCCCGGGCCTGCATCGCCTGCAACACGCCGGCACCGATTACCGTGTCTACAACGCGCCGCTGAGCGCCGGTCAACCGGGCTCGGCGCAACTGAGCCTGATGCTCGACATCACCCACCACCAGCACTTCCTGCAACGCATGCAGCATTTGATCTGGCTCACCGTCGGCCTTTCGGCACTCGCCACCGCACTGCTCGGCGCATGGGCGGCACGCAGTGGCTTGCGGCCACTGCGGCGCATGGGGGAAGTGGCGGCGGGCGTTTCCGCCCACTCCCTGACCCAGCGCCTGCCCCAGGAACAAATGCCGGCGGAACTGGCCGAGTTGGCCCAAGCCTTCAATGCCATGCTCGGCCGCCTGGACGACGCGTTCCAGCGCCTCTCGGCGTTCTCCGCCGACATCGCCCATGAACTGCGCACGCCGCTGTCAAACCTGCTGACCCAGACCCAGGTCATCCTCACCCAACCACGCCCGCTAGAGGATTATCGCGAGGCCCTGCACAGCAACCTGGAAGAGCTGCAATGGATGGCGCAGCTCGTGAACGACATGTTGTATTTGGCCAAGGCGGACCACGGCTTGCTGATGCCCAGGCGCGAACCGCTGGCACTGGCGGAAGAAGTGGATGCCCTGCTGGAGTTTTTTGCGTTGCTGGCGGAAGACGCGCAGATCAGCCTGATGCGCGAAGGCACGGCCCACATCACCGGGGATCGCGGGATGCTGCGTCGGGCGCTGTCGAACCTGCTGGATAACGCGCTGCGGTTTACCCCGACAGGCGGAGAAGTGCGGGTACGGATCGAGGACGGGGTGCGGCTGACTGTCGAGAACACCGGGGAAGGCATTGCACCGCAGTTGCTACCAAAGCTGTTTGACCGCTTCTACCGGGCTGACCCGGCGCGGCGCGAGGGCAGCAGCGAGCATGCGGGGCTGGGGCTGGCGATTACCCAGTCGATTGTGCGGGCGCATGGGGGGCGGATTTTCTGTGAGTCCGGGCCGGGGTGGACCAGGTTTGTGGTTGAGCTGCCACAGCCGGATTGATGCAGGCGGTGCCGGCCGCTTCGCGAGCAAGCCCGCTCCCACATTTGAATGTATTCACAACTCAAAATGTGGGAGCGGGCTTGCTCGCGAAGACGGTCTTAAAAACTACGAGTATCTCAGGGCATGCGCCGGCTCAATCTTCGCCGCCCGATACGCCGGGTACAGCGTCGCCAAAAAGCTCAACACAAACCCTGCCGTACAAATCAGCAGCACATCGCCGCCTTGCAGCTCCGAGGGCAGGTTACTGACGAAGTACACGTCTGAGCTGAAGATATGCTGCCCCGTCACCCGCTCGACCCAGCCCACCAGCTCACTCACGTTCAGGGCCGCAATCACCCCCAGCACACCGCCAATCAACGTGCCGACGATGCCGATCACCGTGCCCTGCACCATGAAGATCGCCATGATCTGGCGTGGCGTGGCACCGATGGTGCGCAGAATCGCGATGTCGGCGCCCTTGTCGTTCACCACCATGATCAAGGTCGCGATGATGTTGAACGCCGCCACCGCGACGATCATCAGCAGCAACAAGCCGATCATGGTCTTTTCCATCTTCATCGCGCTGAACAGGCTGCCCTGGGTGTGGGTCCAGTCATCCGCCTTGTAGGCCGCGCCCAGGCTAGCGGCAATATCGGCCGAGACTTTGGGGGCGGCGTACAGGTCCTTCACCGCCAGGCGCACGCTCTGCACCTGGTTCGGCTGCCAATGCTGGATTTCTGCCGCGTCAGCCATGTGGATCAACGCCATGGAGCCATCCAGCTCGGCGCCGACCTTGAAGATGCCGACCACATTCAAGCGCTGCATGCGCGGGGTGATGCCGCCGGGCGCGCTGCTGATTTCCGGCACGATCAGGGTCAGCTTGTCACCCACGTTCAGGCGAAAGCGCCGTGCGGTGATTTCGCCGACCACCACTCCGAACTCGCCGGGTTTCAGGTCATCCAGTTTGCCCTGCACGATGTGCTGGGCCACGATAGACACCTTGCCTTCCTGGGCCGGGTCGACGCCGCTGATTTCAATCGGCTGCATGGCGCCCTTGTAGGAGAACATGCCGTCCATTTGCGTGAACGGTACTGCGGCAGTCACCTCGGGATTCTTCATCGCAGCGGCAGCCAGCGGCTGCCAGTCGTCAATCGGGTTCACGCCGACGATGGTGGCGTGGGGCACCATGCCGAGGATGCGCGAGCTCATTTCACGCTGAAAGCCGTTCATTACCGACAACACCACGATCATCGCCAGCACGCCCAGGGCGAGGCCGATCATCGAGGTCATCGAGATAAACGAAACAAAACGGTTGCGGCGCTTGGCGCGGGTATAGCGCGTGCCGATGAAAATCGATAACGGTCTGAACATTCGCGGGCACCGTTGGAAAAATAGAAAACCCGATGTAGGACACCGGGCTTGAAACAGGTCAGATGGCGACCAGATGACCTTCCTGCAGGTGCAGCACACGGTCCATCTGGCGGGCCATGCTCATGTCATGGGTCACCACCAGGAACGCGGTGCGCATCTGGGTGCTCAGTTCCAGCATCAAGTCCTTGATGCCCTGGGCGGTGTGGGAGTCGAGGTTGCCGGTCGGCTCGTCGAGCATCACCAGGCCTGGGTTGTTCACCAGGGCGCGGGCGATGGCCACGCGCTGGCGCTCACCACCGGACAGCTCGGCCGGCTTGTGCTCCAGGCGATGGCCGAGGCCGACGCGCTCCAACAAGGCTTGGGCGCGCTGGCGGGCTTCCGGGATCGCGGTCTTGCCAATCAGCAGCGGCATGCACACGTTTTCCAGGGCGGTAAACTCCGGCAGCAGGTGGTGGAACTGGTACACAAAACCGAGGGAACGGTTGCGCAGTTGGCCACGAGCCTTTTCACCGAGGGCCGAGAGTTCTTCGCCGGCCAGCCAGACACTGCCCTGGGACGGCGTATCGAGGCCGCCCAACAGGTTCAGCAGGGTGCTTTTGCCGGAGCCGGAACTGCCGACAATCGCCACGCGCTCGCCAGGATGCAGTTCCAACTGCAGGTTCGACAGCACCACCACCGACTCCGGGCCTTCCTCGTAGGACTTGCCCAGGTTGCGGCAGCTCAAGATTGCTTTTTCACTCATGCCCGATTCACTCATAACGTAAGGCCTGTGCTGGCTGGGTACGTGCCGCGCGCCAGGCTGGATACAGGGTGGCAAGGAAGCTCAATACCAACGCGGCGCCGCCCACCATCAACACGTCCTGGGCCTGCACCTGGGACGGCAAGTAATCGATGAAATAGACGTCGGCGTTGAGGAATTTGTGGCCGATCAAGGTTTCAAGGCCGGCGATGGCGGCGCTGACGTTGAGCGCGGCCAAAATGCCGACGGCGGTACCGATCAAGGTGCCGACCACGCCGATCACCGTGCCCTGCACCATGAAGATCGCCATGATCTGCCCGGGCGTGGCGCCCAGGGTGCGCAGGATGGCGATGTCGCCCTTCTTGTCGTTCACCACCATCACCAGCGTGGAGATGATGTTGAACGCGGCCACGGCGACGATCAGCAGCAACAGCAGGCCGATCATGGCTTTTTCCATGCGGATGGCCTGGTACAGGTTGCCGTGGGTACGCGTCCAGTCGCGGGCGTAGTACTGGCTTTCACCCAGGTGCTGGGCGATTTCCCACGAGGTACGCGGAGCGTCGAACAGGTCGTTGAACTTGAGACGCAGGCCCTGCACCTGATCCGGCTTCCAGCGATGCAGGCGCGCCAGATCGGTGAGGTTGGTCAAGCCAAGGTAGCCGTCGATCTCGCCGGCGCCGACGTGGAAGGTGCCGACCACGGTAAAGCGCTTCATGCGCGGGAACATGCCTGCCGGGGTCACGGTGACTTCCGGGGCGACGAAGGTCAGCTTGTCACCCAGGTTAACGCCGAGCTTGGCCGCTGCCTTGTCGCCGATCACGATGCCGAATTCACCCGGCGCCAGGTCATCGAGTTTGCCCGACAACATGAACTTGTCGATGATCGAGACGTTGCGCTCCTGGGCCGGATCGATGGCATTGAGCAGGATCTTCTGCACCTTGCCGTCATTGGTCAGCAACCCCTGCATCTGGGTAAACGGCGCGACGGCCACTACCTTGGGGTTCTGCTTGACCTTGTCGGCCAGGCTTTGCCAGTCACTGATGGGCGCGTCGCCCTCGATGGTCGCGTGGGGCACCATGCCCAGCACGCGGGTACGCATTTCATGATCGAAGCCGTTCATCACCGACAGCACCACGATCATCACGACCACGCCCAAGGCGAGCCCGATCATCGAGGTCAAGGAAATGAACGACACAAAATGATTGCGACGCTTTGCACGGGTATAACGCGTGCCGATAAATACGAAGAGAGGTCTGAACATGTCGGGGCTTGTTCGGAGGAAAAGAAGACGTCCCGGTGGCGGGGTCTGGTAAGCAGCTTTACACTCAGACCATTAACGCTAGCTGGGGTTCGCCATGTCGACATTAGATGAAGAAGAGCGCCGCGAATACTACCGTATCGACGACATGATCGCACTTCAAATCAAAAACCTGTCCGCCCCTGAAGCAGCGAGCAAGGAAGTGTTGCAGGATGAGTCACCGCTGTTCAATCTGCTCAGCGAACTGCACCTGAGCGAATTCGAAGCCCAACACCTGCTACGCCAGATCAGCGAGAAAGATCGCAGCCTGGCCGCCTTCCTCAAAGTGCAGAACAAGCGCCTGGACCTGCTCAGCCAGGTCATGGCGCAAAGCCTGCGCAGTGCGGTTGGCGAGCCGCAGCCGGTGATCATTTCCGAAGGCGGCATCGACTTCCAGCACCCCACCCCGCTCGTCCCCGGCGCACACCTGGCGGTCAAGCTGGTGCTGATGCCCCAGGCGCTCGGCCTGCTGCTGCGTGCGCGAGTGACCCATTGCGATCCCAAGGGCGCAGGTTTTGACATCGGCACCGAGTTCGAATCCATGACCGACGCCCAACGCCAACTGCTCGCCCGCTATATCCTGCAAAAACAAGCCCAGGAACGCCGACTGGCGCGGGAACAAAGCGACGCCCAAGACACCTGAATCCCTATTCACCCCGCCAGGACAGCTGGCGCAAAGGAGCAATTGTGACCCTGATTTACGGCCACCGCGGTGCCAAAGGCGAAGCACCGGAAAACACCCTGACCAGCTTTCAGGAATGCCTCAAGCACGGCGTGCGCCGTTGTGAACTGGATCTGCACCTGTCCATGGACGGCGAGTTGATGGTCATCCACGACCCTACCCTCAAGCGCACCGCCGACCGGCGCGGCAAAGTCGTCGAATACTCGGCGGCGGACCTGGTGAAGATGGACGCGCGCAAGGGCGGCCCTGGCTGGATCACGCCTTGCCCGATCCCGCGCCTGGAAGAACTGTTCGAAAAATGCGACTTCGATCACTGGCAACTGGAAGTCAAAAGCGCTTCGCGCACCCGCGCGGCCACCACCGTACTGGCAATTCGTGAGATGGCCGTACGTTTCGGCCTGATGGACAAGGTCACCGTGACCTCAAGTTCGCGGGAAGTACTGAAAGCCGCGGTAGAACTCACCCCGGATCTGTCACGCGGCCTGGTGGCCGAATACGCCTGGCTCGACCCGCTGAAGGTCGCGCAGAACTACGGCTGTGAGATTCTGGCGTTGAACTGGACGTTGTGCACCCCCGAGCGTCTGGAAAAAGCCCAGCGCCAGGGCCTGCATGTATCCGTGTGGACGGTCAACGAACCTGCGCTGATGCGCAGGCTCGCCGACTTCGGCGTAGATAGCCTGATTACAGACTTTCCCGGTTTGGCCACTGCCACCCTCGGGAATTACTGAAATCGGTCTCCCCGGCCGGCTCAGGCCACCGGCCGGAGCCGCTCAAAAAAGCCGGTTGAGACCGTCGTAGGCGGCTACCCGATAGGCTTCGGCCATGGTCGGGTAGTTGAACGTCGTGTTCACAAAATACTTGAGGGTATTCTGCTCGCCCGGCTGGTTCATGATCGCCTGGCCGATGTGCACGATCTCCGACGCCTGATAGCCGAAGCAATGCACGCCGAGGACTTCCAGGGTTTCGCGGTGGAACAGGATCTTCAGCATGCCTTGGGGCTCACCGGCGATCTGCGCACGCGCCATGCTCTTGAAGAACGCCTTGCCCACTTCGTAAGGCACCTTGGCCTTGGTCAGTTCGTGCTCGTTCTTGCCGATCGAGCTGATCTCGGGAATCGTGTAGATCCCGGTCGGCACGTCGTTCACATAACGCCAGCTGCCATTGTCGACGATGCTGCCAGCGGCCGAACGGCCCTGGTCATGCGCGGCACTGGCCAGGCTTGGCCAGCCGATCACGTCACCGGCGCCGTAGATGTTCGGCACGCAGGTGCGGTAGTTCTCGTCCACCTCGATCTGGCCACGGCTGTTGACCTTGACCCCGATGTTTTCCATGCCCAGCTTGTCGGTGTTGCCGGTACGGCCGTTGCACCACAGCAAGGCGTCGGCCTTGATCTTCTTGCCGGACTTGAGGTGCAGGATCACGCCGTTGTCCAGGCCTTCGACGCGCTCGTACTCTTCATTGTGGCGCACGGTGATGTTGTTGTTGCTGAAGTGGTAGCTCAACGCCTGGGAAATTTCCGAGTCGAGGAAGCTCAGCAACTGGTCGCGGTTGTCCACCAGCTCCACCAGCACACCCAGGCCGCTGAAGATCGAGGCGTATTCACAGCCGATCACGCCGGCGCCGTAGATGATCAGTTTGCGCGGGGTGTGGCCCAGGCTCAGGATGGTGTCGCTATCGTAGATACGCGGGTGGTGGAAATCGATGTCCGCCGGACGATACGGGCGCGAACCCGTGGCGATGATGATGTGCTTGGCCACCAGCTTTTCGACCACGCCATTGGAGCAGACCACTTCGATGGTTTGCTCGTCGGCGAAACTGCCGGTACCGAAGAACAGGTCGACACGGTTGCGCGCGTAGTAGCCAGTGCGCGAGGCGACCTGCTTGGAGATGACTTTCTCGGCGCTTTTCAGCACGTCCGGGAACGAGAACCAGCGCGGCTCACCAATGGCCCGGAACATCGGGTTGGTGTTGAACTGCATGATCTGGCGTACGGAGTGACGCAACGCCTTGGACGGGATGGTACCCAGGTGGGTGCAGTTACCGCCGACCTGGCGACGGCTATCGACCATCGCCACCTTGCGCCCTGCCTTCGCGGCGTTCATCGCCGCACCTTCTCCAGCCGGGCCGGAACCCAGTACCACCACGTCGTAGTTGTAGACAGCCATGCGTACTCCTCAGAACAGGCCAGGCGTACGGTTGGACGCCGGGCTAAATCATGCCGCGGCCAGCGGTCATGAAGGACAATTTGGCTCAAGTGTGTGAACCGGGGCACAGTCTATATAAGGCTCAACGCCGCGCACATTAACCCTTGGTCGCGTCGTAGGCCAGTCTTGCCTTTACTACAGGCTGCCGATTACGGTTTCAGCGCCGTCAGTTGCTCGAATGCCTTGTTACTGCGCGTGACGAAACCTTCGCCCTCACGCAGCACAAAAAACGCCGCGATCTGCTGTTGTTCGGCGTAGTTCCACGCCTGTTCAGGCCCAAGCACCAACAGCAACGTCGACAACCCATCGGCCATCAGCGCCGACGGATGCAACACCGTCACCGACGCCAGTCGATGCCTGACCGGCGCACCACTGCGCGCATCCAGCGTGTGGGAATAACGCTGTCCATCCTGCTGGAAATAATTGCGATAGTCACCTGAAGTGGACACACCAAAGCCATCCACGGCGATGATTCTTTCGGCGACCCGTTGATCGTCACGCGGCTCTTCCAGGGCGATGCGCCAGGGTGTGCCGTCCGGTTTGCGCCCGGCAGCCTTGAGTTCGCCCGTCGCTTCGGCGAGGTAGCGGTGGATGCCCTGCCCGGCCAACAACTCGGCGATGCGATCCACTGCGTAACCGGCGGCGATGCTGTTGAAGTCGACCTCGACGGCGGCGTCCTTGCACAACTGTGCGCCATTGATGCGCAGGTGCTGGTGGCCAACCCGCTGGCGGACCTGCGCCAGCGTCGCCGCGTCCGGCACCTTCAGCTCACGCGCCTGGGGGCCGAAGCCCCACAGGTTGAGCAACGGCTCGACCGTCAGGTCAAACGCGCCGTCACTGGCCAGGGACAACTGCTCCCCGGTGCGCACCAACTGCAGGATCGGCTCGGGCATGGGCTGGCAACTGTGCGCCGGCAGGGCGTTAAAGCGCTCGATGTCCGAATCGCTGCGGTAGGTCGACATTTGCCGGTCAACCTCATCCAAGAGATTTTCCACTTGGCGTTGAAGCTCTTTCGGCGCCGGAGTATGGGCCGTTCTGACGTACTGGACCGAATACGTACTGCCCATGGTCGGGCCTTCAAAGTGCTCCAGCGTCTCGCCACCGCATCCCGCCAGCAGGGCAAGCATCCCCATCATCACCACTTGTCGCAGATCACCCATAAATCCAGTCGCCATCGCAAATTGAATTAACCTGTAGGCACGCACCCTTTCAGGACTGGCCATTATGCGGCATGCGCTTTTTTGTCTATTGCTGATGTTGGCGCCCACAGCCCAAGCCAATGAGGCAGATCGTCTCAGGCAAGCGGATTTTCCGGTGCAGGCGCATGCGCTGACCCTGAAAAACCAGACCGTGCTCACCTACCTCTGGGCCGATGTGTACGCAGCCGCCCTGTACGCCCCGCCTGACACCAGCGCGAAGCTCGCCTGGCATCAGCAACAGGACCTGCGTCTTGAGCTGTATTACTACCGCGACATTGATCGCAGCGATGTGATCAAGGCGGCCAATAGCACGCTGGAGCGCCAGCAAGCCGACGCGCGCTTGAAGCCCGCAGTGGCCCGGCTGCACGCCCACTTTCGCGACATACGCCGGGGCGATCGGTATGCGCTGGATTATCGAGCAGCGCGCGGCTTGAATCTGGAGATCAATGGCCAGGTGGTGTTCAGCAGTCGCGACCGTGAACTGGCGAAGGCTTACCTGGGAATCTGGCTGGCGCCCAAGGGGTTGTCAGAGGGGCTGCTGGACTGAAACTGATCGGTTGACTGAGCTGACGCCTTCGCGGGCAAGCCCGCTCCCACATTTGGAATGCAACGCCCTGTGGGAGCGGGCTTGCCCGCGATGAGGCGCTCACAACCAGCACAAACCCCTCAGCCACAAAAAAGCCCCGAACCAGTCGGGGCTTTTTCATTCAGCGCTGATGCTTAGCGCGGGAACGCAGGCGGGTTGACCCCGGCCATGTCTTCCATCACGCGAACCACCTGGCAGCTGTAGCCGAACTCGTTGTCGTACCACACGTACAGGACAACACGGTTGTCCTGGGTGATGGTCGCTTCAGCGTCCACCACACCGGCGTGGCGCGAGCCAACGAAGTCGGTGGAGACCACTTCCTGGGAATTGACGAAGTCGATTTGCTTATGCAGATCGGAGTGCAGCGCCATGAAGCGCAGGTACTCGTTCATCTCTTCGCGGGTAGCGGCTTTCTCAAGGTTCAGGTTGAGAATGGCCATCGACACGTTAGGCGTCGGAACGCGGATCGCGTTACCGGTCAGCTTGCCGGCCAGTTCAGGCAGGGCCTTGGCGGCGGCAGTGGCAGCACCGGTCTCGGTGATGACCATGTTCAACGCGGCGCTGCGGCCACGGCGATCGCCCTTGTGGAAGTTGTCGATCAGGTTCTGGTCGTTGGTGTACGAGTGAACTGTCTCAACGTGACCGTTGACGATGCCGAACTTGTCATTCACCGCCTTGAGCACCGGCACAATGGCGTTGGTGGTGCAGGAAGCGGCGGACACGATCTTGTCGTCAGCGGTGATTTCACCGTGGTTGATGCCGTGAACGATGTTCTTCAGCTTGCCCTTGCCCGGAGCGGTCAGGACAACGCGGTCGATACCCGGGCAGGCCAGGTGCTGGCCCAGGCCTTCGGCGTCACGCCACACACCGGTGTTGTCCACCAGCAGCGCGTCTTTGATGCCGTACTGGGTGTAGTCCACCTCAGTCGGGTTCTTCGCGTAGATCACCTGGATCAGGTTACCGTTGGCGGTGATGGTGTTGTTTTCTTCGTCGATGGTGATGGTGCCGTTGAACGGACCGTGCACCGAATCACGACGCAAGAGGCTTGCGCGCTTGGTCAGGTCGTTGTCGGCGCCTTTACGCACCACGATGGCACGCAGGCGCAGGCCGTCGCCGCCACCGGTTTTTTCGATCAGGATGCGCGCCAGCAGGCGGCCGATACGACCGAAGCCGTACAGCACAACGTCGGTGCCTTTGCGGGCAGCGGCGTTTTGCTGACCCACCACATCGGCCAATTCTTCACGCACGAACTGCTCGGCGGTACGCCCGGCGCCTTCCTTGCGGAATTTGTAGGCCAGCTTGCCCAGGTCTACCGAAGCCGCGCCGAGCTTGAGCTCGCTCATGGCTTTAAGCAGCGGGAATGTTTCGTGGACGGAGAGTTCGCTGTCGTCGGCGGAGCGATGGCGCGCAAAGCGGTGAGCTTTGAGAATCGCGATGACAGACTGGTTGATCAGGCTGCGGCCATAGATCGAGCTCACCACATTGTTATTGCGGTACAGCTGGCCGATAAGCGGAATCATCGCTTCTGCGAGTGCTTCACGGTCGATCCATTCACCAAGACACTGGTCGGGCTTCTGAGTCACGGGAACCTTCCACATGTAGGGGCAGAAAAAAGGGGCTACATTATGCCGCCCGACCGCCCTCGGAGCAATGCGCGCAACCCAACAAAAAGTGCTTGCGAAAAACAGGCACCGCGCTGGAGCCCAGTAAACACGCGGGTTTCAGAAGGCCATCAGTTGAGCGCGGCACGCGACTTGTCCGTAACCCTCCGAAAACCTGAGCAGTTTTGGCACTACATATTGAGTCAAAACCCGCCATTGTTTGTCTTAGCCACTACATTTCCTACAAACCGTAATAGGCGCAGTCAGCAACTGACAGACGGCGCCTTGCCCCGTTACAATTACCGACTTTGTCGCAACGCTTGGAGCTCAACCTTCCGTGCCCGTCCTGCGTCTACCGCTTCTCCCTGCTGCGGCAGGCAAACAGCACTGGGGCAACCTGCCCGGTGCCGCCCTGAGCCTGGCCATCGCCGAGGCTGCCAGCGCAGCCAAGCGCTTTACCCTGCTGCTCACCGCCGACAGCCAAAGCGCCGAACGGCTGGAGCAGGAGCTGAGCTTCTTCGCCCCCGATTTGCCGGTGCTGCATTTTCCCGACTGGGAAACCCTGCCCTACGACCTGTTCTCGCCGCACCAGGACATCATCTCCCAGCGCATCGCCAGCCTGTACCGCCTGCCGGAACTGGCCCACGGCGTGCTGGTGGTGCCGATCACCACCGCCCTGCACCGCCTGGCGCCGACCAAGTTCCTGTTGGGCAGCAGCCTGGTGCTGGATGTCGGCCAGAAGCTCGATGTAGAGCAGATGCGCACGCGCCTGGAAGCCAGCGGCTACCGCTGCGTGGACACGGTGTACGAGCACGGTGAGTTCGCCGTACGTGGCGCGCTGATCGACCTGTTTCCGATGGGCAGCAAGTTGCCGTATCGCATCGACCTGTTCGATGACGAAATCGAGACCCTGCGCACCTTCGATCCGGAAAACCAGCGCTCCATCGATAAAGTCGATTCGATCAAGTTGCTGCCCGCGCGGGAATTCCCGTTGCAAAAGGATGCGGTCACCCGCTTCAAGGCGCGCTTCCGTGAACGCTTCGACGTCGACTTCCGCCGCTGCCCGATCTTCCAGGACTTGAGCAGCGGGATTACACCCGCTGGTATCGAGTACTACCTGCCGTTGTTCTTCGACGAAACCTCCACCCTGTTCGATTACCTGCCCCAGGACACCCAGGTGTTCTCCCTGCCAGGCATCGAGCAAGCGGCGGAAAACTTCTGGAACGACGTGCGCAACCGCTACGAAGAACGCCGCGTCGATCCGTCCCGGCCTTTATTGCCGCCCGCCGAGTTGTTCCTGCCGGTGGAAGACTGCTTCGCCCGCCTGAAAAACTGGCCGCGCGTGGTCGCCAGCCAACAGGACGTGGACGCTGGCAGTGGCCGCGAGCGCTTTCCCGCGCAGGCGCTGCCCAACCTGGCGATTGAAGCCAAGGCCAACCAGCCACTGGAAGCGCTGTCCAACTTCCTCGGCGATTTCCCTGGCCGCGTGCTGTTTACCGCCGAATCCGCCGGCCGCCGTGAAGTGCTGCTGGAACTGCTCGAACGCCTGAAACTGCGACCGAAAACCGTCGACAGCTGGCCGGATTTCGTCAAAGGCAAAGACCGCCTGGCGATTACCATCGCGCCGCTGGATGAAGGCCTGCTGCTGGACGACCCGGCCCTGGCACTGATCGCCGAGAGCCCGCTGTTCGGCCAACGCGTGATGCAGCGCCGCCGTCGTGAAAAACGCGCCGACGCCAACAACGACGCGGTAATCAAGAACCTTACCGAACTGCGCGAAGGCGCGCCGGTGGTGCATATCGACCACGGTGTCGGGCGTTATCTCGGCCTGCAAACCCTGGAGATCGACAACCAGGCCGCAGAATTCCTCACCATGGAATACGCCGAGGGCGCCAAGCTCTACGTGCCGGTGGCCAACCTGCACCTGATCGCGCGCTACACCGGCAGCGACGACGCGCTGGCACCGTTGCACCGCCTGGGCTCCGAGACCTGGCAGAAAGCCAAGCGCAAGGCCGCCGAACAGGTGCGCGACGTGGCCGCCGAGTTGCTCGACATTTATGCCCGCCGCGCCGCCCGCGAAGGCTATGCGTTCGCCGACCCGAAAGCCGACTACGCCACCTTCAGCGCCGGCTTCCCCTTCGAAGAAACCCCAGACCAGCAAACCACCATCGAAGCGGTGCGTGCCGACATGCTCGCACCCAAGCCGATGGACCGCCTGGTCTGCGGCGACGTAGGCTTCGGCAAGACCGAAGTGGCCATGCGCGCCGCCTTCATTGCGGTACACGGCGGCCGCCAGGTGGCGATCCTGGTGCCCACCACCCTGCTCGCCCAACAGCACTACAACAGCTTTCGCGACCGCTTCGCCGACTGGCCGGTGACCGTGGAAGTGATGAGCCGCTTCAAGTCGGCCAAGGAAGTGAATGCCGCCGTCGCCGATTTGGCCGAAGGCAAGATCGACATCGTGATCGGCACCCACAAGCTGCTGTCGGACGACGTGAAAATCAAGAACCTGGGCCTGGTGATCATCGACGAAGAGCACCGCTTTGGTGTGCGCCAGAAAGAACAGCTCAAGGCCCTGCGCAGCGAAGTCGACATCCTCACCCTCACCGCCACGCCGATTCCGCGCACGCTGAACATGGCGGTGTCGGGCATGCGCGATCTGTCGATCATCGCCACGCCGCCGGCGCGCCGCCTGTCGGTGCGCACCTTTGTGATGGAGCAGAACAAAAGCACGGTCAAGGAAGCGCTGCTGCGTGAACTGCTGCGCGGCGGGCAGGTGTATTACCTGCACAACGACGTGAAGACCATCGAGAAATGCGCCGCCGACCTCGCCGAGCTGGTGCCGGAGGCGCGTATCGCCATCGGCCATGGGCAGATGCGCGAACGTGAACTCGAACAGGTGATGAGCGACTTCTACCACAAGCGCTTCAACGTGCTGATCGCCTCGACCATCATCGAGACCGGCATCGACGTACCGAGCGCCAACACCATCATCATCGAGCGGGCCGACAAGTTCGGCCTGGCGCAACTGCACCAACTGCGTGGCCGGGTCGGGCGCAGCCACCACCAGGCGTACGCCTACTTACTGACGCCGCCGCGCCAACAGATCACCTCCGACGCGGAAAAGCGCCTGGAGGCCATCGCCAACACCCAGGACCTGGGCGCTGGTTTTGTACTGGCCACCAACGACCTAGAAATCCGTGGCGCCGGCGAACTGCTGGGCGACGGCCAGAGCGGGCAGATCCAGGCGGTGGGTTTCACGCTGTATATGGAGATGCTCGAACGCGCGGTGAAAGCCATCCGCAAGGGCGAACAACCCAACCTCGATCAGCCGCTGGGCGGCGGTCCGGAGATCAACCTGCGCTTGCCGGCGTTGATTCCCGAGGACTACCTGCCCGACGTGCATGCGCGACTGATCCTATACAAGCGCATCGCTTCGGCCACCGACGAAGAAGGCCTCAAGGACCTGCAAGTGGAGATGATCGACCGCTTCGGCCTGCTGCCGGAACCGACCAAGAACCTCGTGCGCCTGACCCTGCTCAAATTGCAGGCCGAGCAACTGGGGATCAAGAAGGTCGACGCCGGGCCGCAAGGCGGGCGTATCGAGTTTGAAGCGCAGACGCCGGTGGACCCACTGGTGCTGATCAAACTGATCCAGGGCCAGCCCAACCGCTACAAGTTCGAAGGGGCTACGCTGTTCAAGTTCATGGTGCCAATGGAGCGCGCCGAAGAACGCTTTAATACCCTGGAGGCGCTGTTTGAGCGCCTCATCCCGAAATCTGTTTGAAGGACGCCGTCATGCGCCTGTTCCGCACCCTGAGCCTGTTGTTGCTGGTCGTGGCCCCGTCGGCGTTCGCCGACAGCCCGTACCAGGTGGAAATGATCCTGGTGCGCCAGAATGCGGAGCCGCCGCTCAACAGCCGCGCCGCGCCGGAAAACTGGGATGCCGGGGCGATGCATCTGAACGCCGATAAAATGAGCCCGCCACGCCTGAGCAATATTGTCGACAAGCTGCGCGCCGACAACAGCTACACCGTGCTGGTGCACAAGGCCTGGGAGCAAAACCTCGGCGAACAACCGGTAAAGGTCGCGATCACCGACGGCCAGGAACAGTTCGGCCAGTTCCCCATCGAAGGTGTACTGAACCTGCAATTGGGCCGTTTCACCGACATCGACGCCGACTTCTGGCTCAACAGGTTCGACAGCAACGGCAGCGTGATCGCCAGCGAACATCTGAGCCAGACCGACGTGCGCACCAAGAACAACCAGCTCAACTACCTGGACGGCGGCCACCTGGCCTTGCTGATCAAGATCACTTCGCTGACCGCCAAGCCACCCAGCGCACCACCGCCTGACATTCAGGACTGATCCAGCGCCATGCCCCTGACGTCGCAATTGACCAAACCCCTGGCCCCGTCATGGGCCAATCGCTTTAAAGAGCAGAGCCTGGAGCGCGGGCGGCGTTATGCCCTGGAGAATCGCGTGCGCATCGTCGAGTCCGGCGACAGCACCATCATCGCCAGTTGCTTGGGTTCGGGCGGCAACGTCTACCGGCAGACCATCTCGTTGCGCGAATCGGCCAAGGGCACGCTGATCCTCGTCGACAGCCGCTGTACCTGCCCGGTGCACACCAACTGCAAACACATCGCAGCAGTGCTGCTCAAGGTCCAGGAAACCCTGGACTACCCCGCCGCCGCCCAGGATGCCGAGCTGCTGGAAAAACTCCAGGCCGTGCTGGATAACCGCGTGGTATTGCCGCAAGTGCTCATGGAGGATGTGCTGCCGGTACCGCGCCTGTGGCTGGCCAGCGTCGAGTTCAGCGCCTTTGAACCGCGCAATGGCAAGATGCAGCGCTATATCCAGCACCGCGCGGCACTGTCGTTCAACTACCTGGGCAACTATGTCAGCGGGCAGAAGAACGCCGACATCATCGTCCGTCAGGACACCCAGAGCCTGCGGATCAAGCGGCATCCGGAGCTGGAGCAAGCGTATCGCGAGCAACTGCGCCTGTTGGGTTTCAAGATCGCCACCCGCCAGAGCAAAGCCTTGCCGGAAAGTGCCGGCGAGCTGTTCGAGATGGTCAATGACAGTGCCTGGCTGAACTTCACCCTCAATGCGTCGCCCACCTTGCGCGCCGAGGGCTGGGAGTTGCAGATCGACGAGGATTTCGGCTTTGACCTGAGCGCCGTCGACGATTGGTACGCCACCGTCGATGAAGGGCCGGAGCGCGACTGGTTCGACCTGGAACTGGGAATTATCGTCAACGGCGAACGCCTGAGCTTGCTGCCGATCCTGTTGAACCTGATGCGCTCCCACACCGAGATCCTCAACCCGGAGAAACTTGCGCGACGCCGCGACGATGAGCTGATCCTGGTGAACATCCCCGGCCTGCCCAACGGCCACGGCCCGCTGCAAGTGGCGCTGCCGTACGGCCGCTTGAAACCGGTGCTGGCAACCCTGGGGGAGTTTTACCTACAGGAACCCGGCACCACAACATTGCGCCTGGCAAAGGCGGATGCAATCCGCTTGAACCCGCTGGAAGACCTGCCGCTGCAATGGGAGGGCGGCGAGAAGATCCGCAACTTCGCCCAGCGCCTGCGGGACATCAAGGATTTCAGCTGTGTGGCGCCAGACGGGCTGAACGCGACCTTGCGCCCGTATCAACTGGAAGGCTTGAGCTGGATGCAGTCGCTGCGTCAGCTCGATGTCGGCGGCATTCTTGCGGACGACATGGGCCTGGGCAAAACCCTGCAAACCCTGGCGCATATTCTCACCGAGAAAGCTGCCGGGCGCCTGGATCGGCCCTGCATGGTGGTGATGCCCACCAGCCTGATTCCCAACTGGCTCGATGAGGCTGCGCACTTCACCCCGCAACTCAAAGTTCTGGCACTTTACGGTGCCGGGCGTAAGAAACATTTCGCCAGCTTGCAGGACTATGACCTGCTGCTGACCACCTATGCCCTGCTCCCCAAAGACATCGAAGTGCTTGCCGCCCAGCCCTTGCACGTGCTGATCCTCGATGAAGCCCAATACATCAAGAACCCCAACAGCAAGGCCGCCCAGGCGGCCCGTGAGCTGAACGCACGGCAGCGCCTGTGCCTGAGCGGTACGCCACTGGAAAACCACCTGGGCGAGTTGTGGTCGCTGTTCCACTTCCTGCTGCCGGGCTGGCTGGGTGATGTGAAAAGCTTCAACCGTGATTACCGCGTGCCGATCGAAAAGCGCGCCAGCGAGGTGCGATTGCAGCACCTTAACGGTCGGATCAAACCCTTCTTGCTGCGCCGCACCAAAGAACAAGTGGCGACGGAGTTGCCGCCCAAGACCGAGATCATCCACTGGGTCGATCTCAACGAAGCCCAGCGCGACGTGTACGAAACCATGCGCCTGGCCATGGACAAGAAAGTGCGCGATGAAATCACCCGCAAGGGCGTGGCGCGCAGCCAGATCATCATTCTTGAAGCGCTGCTGAAGTTGCGCCAGGTCTGCTGCGACCTGCGCCTGGTCAACGACGCCGCCCTGCCCGCCCGCGGCAGCAGCTCAGGCAAGCTCGACAGCCTGCTGGAAATGCTCGAAGAACTGTTTGCCGAAGGGCGACGGATCCTGTTGTTTTCGCAGTTCACCTCGATGCTCAGCCTGATCGAAGTCGAGTTGAAGAAACGCGACATCGCCTACGCCCTGCTGACCGGCCAGACCCGGGATCGACGCACGCCGGTGAAGGACTTCCAAAGCGGCAAGCTGCAGATTTTCCTGATCAGCCTGAAGGCCGGTGGCGTGGGGTTGAACCTCACCGAAGCCGACACGGTGATCCATTACGACCCGTGGTGGAACCCGGCCACGGAAAACCAGGCCACCGACCGTGCGTATCGCATTGGCCAGGAGAAGCCGGTGTTCGTTTACAAAATGATTGCACGGGGCACGGTGGAGGAGAAAATCCAACATCTGCAAAAGGAAAAGTCCGACCTGGCGGCCGGCGTGCTGGATGGCCGCACGACGGGGGATTGGCAGTTGGGGAACGAGGATATTGAGGCGTTGTTTGCGCCGTTGCCCAATAAGCAAGAGAAGCGCTGAGCTGTAGATCGCTATCGCGGGCAAGCCCGCTCCCACAGCTTGAGCGCCTTCCAAAATAGGCACTCGGTCGAATGTGGGAGCTGGCTTGCCTGCGATGGCCACACCACGGTATTCAGTCGATCAACTGAGCCTCACGCAACGCAGTCAGCGCCGCCAACCAGCGCGGGGCTTGCTTGTAATCTGTCGAAGCAATCGCCTGCCCGCGCATCCGCGCGATGCGGGCCGACGGCGTCACTTTCATCCGCTGGGCAGCAGTCAGTGCCAACTCCGCCGCCGCGCGATCGTTACACACCAGCCCCATGTCGCAACCCGCCGTCAGCGCCGCCTCGATCCGACTGGCCGCATCGCCGACCACATGGGCACCGGCCATGGACAGGTCATCGCTGAAAATCACCCCATCAAATTGCAACTCGCCGCGCAGGATGTCTTGCAACCAGCGCCGCGAAAACCCTGCGGGCTGGGCATCGACTTGCGGGTAGATCACGTGGGCCGGCATGACTGCCGCCAACTGCTGACTCAGGCGTGCGAAAGGCACCAAGTCATTGGCGCGAATCTGTTCCAGGCTGCGCTCGTCATTGGGAATGGCAACGTGGGAATCGGCCTCAGCCCAACCGTGCCCTGGGAAATGCTTACCGGTGGCGGCCATACCGGCGCTATTCATGCCACGGATAAAAGCCCCGGCAAGCACGGCGGCGCGCTCGGGGTCGCCTTCAAAAGAACGGGTGCCGACCACGGCGCTGCGCTGGTAATCCAGGTCCAGCACCGGAGCGAAGCTGAGGTCGAGGCCCACGGCCAGCACTTCAGTGGCCATGATCCAGCCGCACTGCTCGGCCAGGTATTCGGCGTTGGGGTTGTCCGCCAGCGCACGCATGGCCGGCAGGCGTACGAAGCCCTGGCGCAGACGCTGCACGCGACCGCCTTCCTGGTCGACCGCCAGCAGCAGGTCCGGGCGCACCGCACGAATCGCCGCGCTCAATTCGCGTACCTGGCGCGGATGCTCGATGTTGCGCGCAAAAATGATCAGGCCGCCCACTTCAGGCTGGCGCAACAGGTGGCGATCCTCGGCCGTCAGCCAGGTGCCGGCAACGTCGACCATCAAAGAACCTTGCAGGGCAGCAGTCATAAACCTTCCTTAAATAACGCACACAACCCGTTGTCCTCACCCGATGCGATTGGCATGGTGAACACAACGGGTTGCGAGTAGATAGCTGAATTCGGCATGGGCGGCTAGCTTAGCGGATGCAAGCGGCCGCGCACACCCGGAACGGTCAAACCTTGGCGACAGCCGGGGTGGATTTGCTGCGCGGGCGCAATTGCGCGGCAGCCATGGCCTGGTCGGTCACGCCGGTTTCGGCACGCATGCCGGCGGCGAGGAATGGCACCATCAGGCGCATGACCTGCTCGATGGAGGTATTTACGCCAAAATCGGTCTCGGCAATCGCCCGCAGCGCCTTGATCCCGGACATGCTGAATGCTGCCGCGCCGAGCATGAAGTGCACACGCCAGAACAGTTCGATCGGCGGGATGCGCGGGGCGGCTTCGTTGACCAGCAACATATAACGACGGAATACCTTGCCGTACATATCTTCCAGATACCGCCGCAGGTGGCCCTGGCTCTGGCTGAAAGCAAGGCCGAGCAAGCGCATGAAGATCGACAGGTCGTTGCCGCTGCGCGGCTGCACCACCAGCGCTTGCTCGACGAGGATTTCCAGCAGGTCTTCCAGGCTTGGCTTGTTGTCAGGCTTGGTCTGGCGGCGTTCCAGCTCACGGTCGAGGCTGGCGCAGAATGGCCCCAGGAAGCGCGAGAACACGGCCTGGATCAGGGCTTTTTTCGAGCCGAAATGGTAGTTCACTGCAGCGAGGTTGACCCCGGCCTTACTGGTGATCAGCCGCAATGAAGTTTCAGCAAATCCTTTTTCCGCGAACAACTGCTCGGCAGCATCGAGAATGCGTTCAACGGTTTCCGACTGGGCCATGACTACTCCGCCTGACAAACACTTGTTTGAAACATACGTTTCAGGGTGTGTCTTGTCAACCCTGAGGGTCCGTTTTCCGGCCGGTCAGTCATCTATTTAGTCGCTATTTAATCACATCCTTCCTGGTCTGTAGGCAGCGCTATCTCTGGCTTGTAGGAGGAGTGACGAATGACCGTCCAGCGGAGCGACAGAAAAGGATGATTGCCAAGCGCAGTTCACTGTATATAATCCCAGTCACTGTATAAAAAGACAGAGCGATCAACATGCTAAAACTGACGCCACGCCAAGCTGAGATTCTGGCTTTTATCAAGCGCTGCCTCGATGACAACGGCTACCCGCCGACACGAGCGGAAATTGCGCTGGAACTGGGGTTCAAATCCCCCAACGCCGCCGAGGAACACCTCAAGGCCCTCGCCCGCAAAGGCGCGATCGAGATGACCCCGGGGGCTTCACGCGGCATTCGCATCCCTGGCTTCGAAGCCAAGGCCGACGAATCGACACTGCCGATCATCGGCCGCGTCGCCGCCGGTGCGCCGATCCTGGCACAGCAGCATGTCGAAGAATCCTGCAACATCAACCCGACCTTCTTCCATCCTCGCGCCGACTACCTGTTGCGGGTCCATGGCATGAGCATGAAGGACGTGGGCATTTTCGATGGCGACCTGCTGGCCGTCCACACCACCCGCGAAGCCCGTAATGGCCAGATCGTCGTCGCCCGTATCGGCGATGAAGTCACCGTAAAACGCTTCAAGCGCGAAGGCAGCAAGGTCTGGCTCCTGGCCGAGAACCCTGAGTTCGCACCGATTGAAGTGAACCTGAAAGATCAGGACCTGGTGATCGAAGGCTTGAGCGTCGGCGTCATTCGCCGCTAAAGGAGGCATCATCATGCAGCTCGTGCACACCCCACAACACACACAACTGTCGCTGTTCGAGGCCTTCATGGCCCAACCCCTTGCGCCTATCCTCAAGGAAACGGTCGAGGCGCCCTGGAGCGCCGAGCCCGAGGCGTTCAGTGAATTGTCGTTGCGCGGTGCGGCCGGGAGCTGCCTGAGCCTGCTGGCGCCTATCCTGCGCGAACTCAGCGAAGAACAGGACGACGCCCGCTGGTTGACGTTGATCGCCCCGCCCGCCAGCCTGACCCAGGCCTGGCTGCGGGACGCCGGCCTCAACCGCGAGCGCATCCTGCTGCTGCAACCACGTGGCGCGCAAAGTGCCCAGCAGTTGACGTGCGAAGCGTTACGCCTGGGCCGTAGCCATACGGTGGTGAGCTGGTTGAATCCACTGAATGCCAGCGCCAAGCAACAGTTGGTCAGCGCAGCGCGCGTGGGCGATGCTCAGAGCTTGAATATTCGCTTGGGATAAAGTCACAGGCTGAGCTGTGGTGGGGGCGCTCACTGTGGCCAGAGAGCTTGTTGTGGCGAGCGAGCTTGCTCGCGCTGGGCTGCGAAGCAGCCCCAAAACCAGGCACCGTGGAATGCCTGATAGACCGCATCAATCTATTTAGGGCCGCTTCGTAGCCCAGCGCGGGGCAAGCCCGCTCTCTACACTGCAGCCACCTTCGGTTCTTAATGAAGAACCCGCGGCCCATCATCCTTCTCCGGCTCGCCTTCCGCCAGACGCCCTGCCATCTGCACACCAACGCTCAACATGGCTTTTGCCACTTCCACGTGCTGGCCTTGCAGGAACGCTTTTGCGTCCTCGGAAAAGTCCAAAGTCACCAGAGAACCCTCGTCCTCAGCCCGGCGCAGCTCGATTCGGCCGTCAGGCAGTTCAACAATTTCCAGAAAGGACGTTGGCATAAAAGTCAGTTCTCCACGAAAGGCCGGGATTATATCAGTCATCCACCCGGCCCCGCTGAGGATCTGAAGAGGTTTCTTTACAGCATGATGAACGGCGCGCTCTGCTGCATCGCTAAAACAGTGGGGTACATCAGCACTCGTTCAAGCCTTCGCGAAACCGCAGTGCCATTTTTTTCAGGTCCTGACGCCAGCTTTCCAGCTCCTGCCGGCTCAACGGCTTGGGCTCGTCTTCTTCCAACGCAACTGCCACGATCAGCGGCTGGGTCACATCGCCCTTGGGCACATGGGGGACGCGCGGAGGCTGGAACATATCGGCATGGGCCTTGAGCAGGCGCGCCACCCAACTGTCGGGGCTCTGGGCCATTTCCACCAGTTCGGCCAGCTCAGGGATGGCCATGGTTTCCAGCACCTCGCGGTTCATGATCATTTCTGCGCGGGGCGAACCGGCCTGGGGCAAGCGGTAGAACCCGGCGATCTCATGGCACAGCCCCAGCAAAGCACCGTACAGGTGGAACAACGCCGCTTCACGCCCCGCCTGGACCAACGCGATGGCATTCATCTCCTTCCCGTCCTCGGCACGGCCAAGGGCCTCCAGCGACAAACCCGCAAAGTAAATTTTCTGATTGGTACGGGTATAGAGTTCGTTGGCCATAACGGCAGTCTCCACAACGAAATGAGGCTTGATGCTGGTTTTGTAATGTAACGAGGGAGCTTGCTCCCGCTGGGACGCGCAGCGCACCCAAAGCTTGGGCCTGCTGCGCAGTCCGGCGGGAGCAAGCTCCCTCGCCACAGCAAGCCCGTTCCTACAACTCCGACAGGTTAGTCGATCAAGCGCCCTGGCGCTTGTCCTCGACCTTCCACTTGCCGCCGTCGTAGAACGCTTTCCAGCCGGTAGGCTTGCCGTCCACTTCGGTCTGCACGTACTGCTCCTTGGTCTTGCGACTGTAGCGGATCACGGCTGGGCGACCATCCGGGTCCTTCTTAGGCGCTTCACACAGGAAGTGGTACTTAGGATCGATCTCATCCTTGTGCGGCACGATCTCCAGCACCAGCGGTGCACGGGTCTCGCGGTTTTTCGGGAACTGGCTGGCAGCCAGGAACAAGCCCGAAGCACCATCACGCAGGATGTAAGTGTCGTTGACCTTCTCGCACTTGAGCTCGGGCATCTTCACCGGGTCCATCTTCGGTGGCGCCGCATCGCCGCTCTTCAGCAGTTTGCGGGTGTTCTTGCACGTCGGATTGGTGCAACCGAAGAACTTGCCAAAACGGCCGGTCTTGAGCTGCATCTCGCTGCCACACTTGTCGCACTCCAGGCTCGGACCTTCATAGCCTTTGATGCGGTAAGTGCCCTCTTCAATCTCGTAGCCGTTGCAATCGGGGTTGTTACCACAGATGTGCAGCTTGTGCTTCTCGTCCAGCAGGTAGGCATCCATTGCCGTGCTGCAGATCGGGCAACGGTGCTTGCCACGCAGCACCAGCGACTCGGATTCACCCTCGTCGTCAGCCGCAATTTCATCGCCCGGCACCAGATTGACCGTGGCCTTGCAGCGCTCTTTCGGCGGCAGGCTGTAGCCCGAGCAACCGAGGAAAACACCAGTGGACGCGGTCCGGATCTGCATCGGACGGCCGCAGGTCAGGCACGGGATGTCCGTCATCACCGGCTGGTTGGCGCGCATGCCGTGCTCCGGGCTTTCGGCCACTTCGAGCTTCTTCTTGAAGTCGCCGTAGAACTCGTCCAGCACGTTTTTCCAGTCGCGTTCGCCCTGGGCCACGTCATCGAGGTTCTCTTCCATGCCGGCGGTGAAGCCGTAGTCCATCAGGTTGGAGAAGCTCTCGGACAAGCGCTCGGTAACGATGTCGCCCATCTTTTCCGAGTAGAAACGACGGTTGTGCAGCGCAACGTAGCCACGGTCCTGGATGGTCGAGATGATCGCCGCATAAGTCGAAGGACGACCGATACCGCGTTTTTCCATCTCTTTCACCAGGCTGGCTTCCGAGTAACGGGCCGGCGGCTTGGTGAAGTGCTGGGACGGATCGAGCTTGATCAGTTTCAGCGTGTCGCCCTGGGCCATGTCCGGCAGTACGTCGTCATCGCCTGGCTTGGCGATTTGCGGCATCACACGGGTGTAGCCGTCGAACTTGAGGATACGGCCCTTGGCACGCAGCTCGAAGTCGGAAGCCGCCACAGTCACCGTGGTGGACAGGTATTGCGCCGGCAGCATCTGGCAGGCCAGGAATTGGCGCCAGATCAGCTCGTAGAGGCGCTCAGCGTCGCGCTCCATGCCGGTCAGCTTGGCCGGCGTGGTGTTGGCGTCGGAAGGACGAATCGCTTCGTGAGCCTCCTGTGCGCCTTCCTTGCTGCTGTAGACGTTCGGGTTCTCCGGCAGGTACTTCTTGCCGAACTCGCCTTCGATATAAGTACGCGCCATCGCCACCGCGTCTTGCGACAGGTTGGTGGAGTCAGTACGCATGTAAGTGATGTAGCCGGCTTCGTACAAGCGCTGGGCCATCATCATGGTCTTCTTCACACCAAAGCCCAGGCGGTTGCTCGCGGCCTGTTGCAAGGTGGAAGTGATGAACGGCGCCGACGGCTTGCTGCTGGTCGGTTTGTCTTCACGCTTGACGATGCTGTAGCTGGAAGCCTTGAGCTTCTCCAGCGCGGCCATGGCCTGGGCTTCGTTCAGCGGCTTGAAGGCCTCGCCTTTCTCGCGGGCCACTTCAAAGCGCACGTTGGCGCCCTTGGCGGTGCCGAGGTCGGCGTGGACTTCCCAATACTCTTCAGGAATGAACGCACGGATCTCGCGCTCACGCTCCACCACCAGTTTTACCGCAACCGATTGCACACGGCCGGCGGACAGGCCGCGAGCGATCTTGGCCCACAGCAGCGGCGAGACCATGTAGCCCACGACGCGGTCGAGGAAGCGACGGGCCTGCTGGGCGTTGACGCGGTCGATGTCCAGCTCGCCTGGCTTGGAGAAGGCTTCCTGGATGGCTTTCTTGGTGATTTCGTTGAACACCACACGCTTGTAGCGGCTGTCATCACCGCCAATGGCTTCCCGCAGGTGCCAGGCAATGGCTTCCCCTTCGCGGTCCAAGTCCGTTGCGAGATAGATGGTGTCGGCATCCTTGGCGAGCCGGCGCAGCTCTTCGATGACCTTTTCCTTGCCCGGAAGGATTTCGTACTTGGCCTTCCAGCCATGATCCGGGTCCACACCCATGCGCGAGACCAGCTGCTTGCGCGCCTTCTCTTTAGGGGTGAGCACCGGACCTTCGCCCGCAGCCGCCTTGCCGCGCTTGGCGGCAGGCTCCTTGCTGGCGCTAGCCGAACCGCTGGTGGGCAGGTCTCGGATATGGCCGATACTCGACTTCACCACGTACTCGTTACCCAAGTACTTGTTGATGGTCTTGGCCTTAGCCGGGGATTCCACAATGACCAGCGATTTGCCCATGGATCGGAAAATTCCTGAATTCGAGAAGTGAGAGGCAGTTGGCGCCTGTCGCGGCAACGCTATATATAGTGGCAACAAGGTGAGGTCAAGCGCAGCATTCTGCGCGACCTGCCGTTATTGCCCTGAAAAAAGACTGGGTTCGGCCTGGACCAAAGCAAAGCGCGGGACCTGCTCGCCGTCAACTTCGACGGTCTCCACGAACATGCTCAATGGGCGTACCCAAAAGCCGTAATCCCCATACAGTGCTTGGTAGAACACCACTTCTTCTTCGGTCTCGGAATGCCGCGCCACACTGAAAACACGGTACTGCGGACCTTTATAATGCTGGTAGAGCCCTGGTTCGACTTTCATGCTCTGCCCCTCTTACAAAATTTGTTGAAAAAAAAATACGAAACTGCCCAAAAACAAAAACCGGGGCACTGGGCCCCGGCTTCCGTCAACCCAACGCTTAGACGCGTTCGAAGACGGTGGAAATGCCTTGGCCGAGACCAATGCACATGGTTGCAACCCCGAGGTTGCCGCCATTTTGCTTCATCACGTTCAGCAAAGTGCCGGAGATACGCGCACCGGAGCAACCGAATGGGTGGCCCAGGGCAATCGCGCCGCCGTGCAGGTTAACCTTCTCATTCATCTTGTCGAGTACTTTCAAATCTTTCAGCACTGGCAAGGCCTGTGCGGCGAAAGCTTCGTTGAGCTCGAAGAAGTCGATGTCGTTGATGGTCAGGCCCGCGCGCTTCAAGGCTTTTTGTGTGGCCGGTACTGGACCATAGCCCATGATTGCCGGGTCCACACCCGCCACTGCCATCGAACGGATCACCGCCAGCGGCTGGATACCCAGGTCCTGGGCACGCTGCGCCGACATCACGATCATGCACGAAGCACCGTCGGTGATTTGCGACGAAGTGCCCGCTGTCACGGTACCGCCCTTTGGATTGAACGCCGGCTTCAAGGCCGCCAGGCTTTCCAGGGTGGTGTCCGGACGAATGGTTTCGTCGTAGTCGAACAGTTTCAGGAAACCGTTCTCGTCGTAGCCGTTCATCGGGATGATTTCGTCCTTGAACTTGCCTTCCACCGTCGCCTTGTGGGCGAGCTGATGGGAACGCAGGCCGAACGCATCCTGGGCTTCGCGGGTAATGCCGTGCATCTTGCCGAGCATTTCTGCGGTCAGGCCCATCATGCCCGAGGCTTTCGCCGCGTACAGCGACATGTGCGGGTTCGGATCGACGCCGTGCATCATGCTGACGTGGCCCATGTGCTCCACGCCGCCGACCACGAATACATCACCGTTGCCGGTCATGATCGCTTGCGCAGCGGTGTGCAGCGCGCTCATCGACGAGCCACACAGGCGGCTGACGGTCTGGCCGGCCGCAGTGTGCGGGATCTGGGTCATCAGCGACGCCATGCGCGCGATGTTCCAACCCTGCTCCAGGGTCTGGTTGACGCAGCCCCAGATCACGTCCTCGACTTCGCTCGGATCAACCTTGACGTTGCGTTCCAGCAATTTGCTGATCAGGTGTGCCGACATGTCTTCGGCACGGGTGTTGCGGTGCATGCCGCCCTTGGAGCGGCCCATTGGCGTGCGACCGAAGTCGACAATCACCACGTCTCTTGGATTCAAGCTCATAAATAGTCTCGCTCTAGTCGTTTGGGCGCTTAACCGAAGAAGCTCTGGCCGTTCTTGGCCATTTCACGCAGCTTCGCGGTCGGGTGGTACAGCTGGCCCAAATCAGCGTATTGATCAGCCAGGGCAACGAACTCGGCCACACCGATCGAATCGATGTAACGCAGTGCACCACCACGGAATGGAGGGAAACCAATCCCGTACACCAGGCCCATATCGGCTTCGGCGGCGGTTTCAACGATGCCGTCTTCCAGGCAACGTACGGTTTCCAGGCACAGGGCGATCATCATCCAGTTGATGATGTCTTCGTCCGACACCTCACGCTGCTCGTAGATGACAGGCGCGAGTACTTCGTGCACCGAAGGGTCGGCCACTTTCTTCTGCTTGCCCTTCTTGTCGGTCTCGTAGGCGTAGAAGCCCTTGCCATTTTTCTGGCCCAGGCGCTTGGCCTCGTAGAGCGCGTCGACAGCCGAGCGGCGGTCGTCTTTCATGCGGTCCGGGAAGCCTTCAGCCATTACGTCGCGACCGTGGTGGCCGGTGTCGATGCCGACCACGTCCATCAGGTACGCCGGGCCCATTGGCCAGCCGAATTTTTCCATGACCTTGTCGATGCGTACGAAGTCCACGCCGGCGCTGACCAGCTTGGCGAAACCGCCGAAGTACGGGAACAGCACACGGTTGACCAGGAAGCCCGGGCAGTCGTTGACCACGATCGGGTTCTTGCCCATTTTCTTGGCGTAGGCAACGGTGGTGGCGATGGCCAGCTCGCTGGACTTCTCGCCACGGATCACTTCTACCAGCGGCATCATGTGCACCGGGTTGAAGAAGTGCATGCCGACGAAGTTTTCCGGACGCTTGAGGGCCTTGGCCAGCAGCGAGATGGAAATGGTCGAGGTGTTGGACGCCAGGATGGTGTCGTCTTTGACCTGAGCTTCCACTTCGGCCAATACGGCTTGCTTGACCTTCGGGTTTTCGACAACCGCTTCGACCACCAGGTCGACATGGCCGAAATCACCGTAGGACAGCGTAGGACGAATGCCGTTAAGCACTTCAGCCATCTTCGCTGCGGTCATGCGACCTTTATCCACACGACCGACCAGCAGCTTGGCGGCTTCCGCCAGGCCCTGCTCGATGCCGTGTTCGTTGATGTCTTTCATCAGGATCGGCGTGCCTTTGGACGCCGACTGATAGGCGATACCGCCGCCCATGATACCGGCGCCGAGTACGGCAGCCTGCTTCACGTCCTTGGCGATTTCGTCGTAGGCCTTGGCCTTTTTCTTCAGTTCCTGATCGTTCAGGAACAGGCCGATCAGGCTCTGGGCCGCCGAGGTTTTCGCCAGTTTGACGAAACCTGCTGCTTCCACTTCCAGGGCTTTGTCGCGACCGAAGTTCGCCGCTTTCTGGATGGTCTTGATCGCTTCAACCGGCGCCGGGTAGTTCGGGCCGGCCTGGCCAGCCACGAAACCTTTGGCGGTTTCGAACGACATCATTTGTTCGATGGCGTTGAGCTTGAGTTTTTCCAGCTTCGGCTGACGCTTGGCCTTGTAGTCAAATTCGCCGCTGATGGCGCCCTTGATCAGGTTCAGTGCGGCTTCTGCCAGCTTGTCCGGGGCAACCACGGCATCGACGGCGCCGACTTTCAGCGCGTCTTCAGCACGGTTTTCCTTGCCGGCGGCAATCCACTCGATGGCGTTGTCCGCACCGATCAGGCGCGGCAGGCGGACGGTGCCGCCAAACCCTGGGTAGATGCCCAGTTTGACTTCAGGCAGACCGATCTTGGCCGTGGCCGACATGACGCGGAAGTCCGCCGCCAGGCACATTTCCAGGCCGCCGCCCAACGCGATGCCGTTGATCGCGGCAACGGTCGGCACGTTGAGGTCTTCGAAATCGCTGAAAATCTTGTTGGCTTCGAGGTTGCCAGCCACCAGCTCGGCATCGGGCAGCTTGAAGTTGTCGACGAATTCGGTGATGTCAGCGCCGACGATAAACACGTCCTTGCCGCTGGAAACGATCACGCCCTTGACCGAAGCATCTGCTTTGATGGTGTCTACGGCCTGACGCAATTCATTCAGGGTTAGACGGTTGAACTTGTTGACGGACTCACCCTTGAGGTCGAACTTCAGTTCGACGATGCCACTTTCAAGAGCCGTAACCGTGATGGCTTTACCTTCGTAAATCATCAACTGATCTCCACGATATGGAAGCTGAACAGTACACATTGGACGCTGGCCTATTGGTTGGACATTGATGATTTGGTCAACGTTCAGGCCAATCCGCCAGGCACACCCGCCAATGCGATAGTCGGGATTATGTATGAGCGGTCTGACAGACAAACGCTCAATTCATACGCCCGTTTGATTTGGGTACGCCACCTTCATCCAATTCCGGGCAATTGTCAATCGCTCGAAAGGCTAGGAAAAACGCGACTTTCCAGTCATTTCAGAACCCCGCGCCCACACCAACGCCTCGTCAATATTCGAATATTCACGAAATCAATAATAGAAAAGAGCCGGGAAAAGGCTGTACAGATTCGGATATACGGCTAGGCTAGCCGCAACCGCAAAGCGCACGGATGAACATCCGGCGCAAGACAACTCAGAATTACCGGCCTGCCTGGCCAACTCCAGCCCGATGATGATGTCGGGCTTTTTATTGCCTGCCATTTTTGCTGCACGGGTTGGCTCAGGCCAAGGCTTTGAGCAGCGTATCAATGTCCTTCAACACACTCGCATCACCCTTCTCGCCCCAATACAAGGCGATCATTTGTTTATCCGCCTCGATTTTGTAGACGTTGTCCGGCAGCCTCGAAAAATACCCCAGCAACGTCTCATCGACGCACACTTCACGCCACTGGTTGACCCACACCCCCGGCTCCAGTTGCCAATAACTCCAGAGCGCCGGTGTGCTGCCGCGCCGTGGCCGACAGTACTGCGCGCACGGGCTCGGCGGCTCCTGCTTGAGCCAGTGCGGCCACTCCTGAGGCGCCAATTGCATGGCCAGGCCGATGCGGCGCGCCTCCATGCGCAGGGCCATGCGCCCGCTCTGATGGCGCGAAGGGCGCAGCCAGGCCAGAGGGCTCAGAACCACCACAAGGATTGACACCACTATCCAGACCGTCATATGTGTACTCCCGAATTTCTAGATGAGCGGATTTGATCTGACGCAACCCCATCCGCTTGAAAGCAGCCATACTGAATCTATTGCAGTCCCCTGGAGGAACGCCCCATGTCCTACGAACGTATTCTGGTCGCTGTCGACCTGACTGAAGAGTGCGATCCAGTCATCAAACGTGCGCGCGCGTTAGCCGTCGCCAGCGGCGCCAAATTATCGCTGGTGCATATCGTCGAGCCCATGGCCATGGCCTTTGGCGGCGATGTGCCGATGGACCTGTCCCAGCTGCAGCAACAACAGTTTGATCAGGCCAAGGAGCGCCTTGACCGCCTGATCCTCAAATATCCTGAGGTGACCAAAGAAAATTCCCACCTCACCTACGGCCAGCCACGCCAGGAAATCCACCACCTGGCCAAGGAACAGAATTGCGACCTGATCGTGGTCGGCAGCCATGGGCGACACGGCCTGGCGCTGCTGCTGGGCTCCACCGCCAACGACGTGCTGCACGGTGCGCCGTGCGACGTACTGGCCGTCAAGCTGGTCAAAGCCCCTTGAGCGATATGAAGATCCAATGTGGGAGCGGGTTTGCCCGCGAAAGCGCTCTGTCAGCTGCGGCATTTGGCGGCTGATACACCGCTTTCGCAGACAAGCCCGCTCCCACACGTTTGATAGCATTTCATACAAAAAGCCCGGCGTTCATGCGAATGAAAGCCGGGCTTTTTTAATGCGCAGGAATCAATCAGGCATCCAACTCAGCCCAACGCTCAACCAACGCTTCCAGTTCCTGGTTCAATTTTTCCAGGGAGGCGATGACCTTGGCAGTCTCAGCTGCCGGACGCAGGTAGAACCCCGCGTCAGCCATTTCCGCTTCTACCGCCGCAATCTGCTGTTCCTTGGCGTCGATGTCACCCGGCAGGGCTTCCAGCTCGCGCTGCAGCTTGTAGCTGAGCTTCTTCTTGGCAGCCGGTGCGGCTTCCTGGACCGGCGCAGCGGCGGCCACAGGCGTCACCACCGCCGAAGTCAGGTCGGCCTTGCCGGACTTGCTCTCGGTCACGCCCAGCAGGCGCGGCGAGCCGCCCTGACGCAGCCAGTCCTGGTAACCACCGACGTACTCGCGCACCTTGCCTTCACCTTCGAAGACCAGGGTGCTGGTGACCACGTTGTCGAGGAATGCCCGGTCGTGGCTGACCATCAGCACGGTGCCGTTGAAGGTCAGCAAGACCTCTTCCAGCAGCTCGAGGGTTTCCACGTCGAGGTCGTTGGTCGGTTCGTCGAGGACCAGCAGGTTCGCCGGCTTGCTGAACAGCTTGGCCAGCAGCAGGCGCGCACGCTCACCACCAGACAAGGCTTTCACCGGCGTGCGTGCACGCTGCGGGCTGAACAGGAAGTCGCCCAGGTAGCTGAGCACGTGGCGGCTCTGGCCGTCGATGTCGATAAAGTCACGGCCTTCGGCGACGTTGTCGATCACGGTTTTTTCCAGGTCCAACTGGTGGCGCAACTGGTCGAAGTAAGCCACGTCGATGCGCGTGCCCTCCTCAACCTTGCCGCTGGTCGGCTGCAGGCCGCTGAGCATCAGCTTGAGCAAGGTGGTCTTGCCAGTACCGTTGGCGCCCAACAGGCCGATACGGTCGCCACGCTGCAGGACCATGGAGAAGTCCTTGATCAGGAACGGGCCGTCCGGGTGATGGAAGCTGACGTTTTCCAGCACCATCACCTGCTTGCCGGATTTCTCGGCGGTATCCAGCTGGATATTCGCCTTGCCGGTACGCTCGCGACGCTCGCTGCGCTCGACGCGCAAGGCTTTCAAGGCGCGCACGCGGCCCTCGTTACGGGTGCGACGGGCCTTGATGCCCTGGCGGATCCAGACTTCTTCCTGGGCCAGCTTTTTGTCGAACAGCGCGTTGGCGGTCTCTTCAGCCGCCAGGGTGGCTTCCTTGTGCACCAGGAAGCTGGCGTAGTCGCCGTTCCAGTCGATCAGGCCGCCACGGTCCAGTTCAAGGATGCGCGTGGCCAGGTTTTGCAGGAAGGAACGGTCGTGCGTGATAAACAGCACGGCGCCCTGGAAATCCTTGAGGGCTTCTTCCAGCCAGGCGATGGCGCCAATGTCCAAGTGGTTGGTTGGCTCATCGAGCAGCAGCAGGTCCGGTTCGGACACCAGGGCCTGGGCCAGCAGCACACGACGACGCCAGCCGCCGGACAACTCGGCGAGGGTCTTGTCGGGCGGCAGTTGCAGGCGGCTCAGAGTGCTGTCGACCAGTTGCTGCAAACGCCAGCCGTCACGGGCTTCGAGGTCTTGCTGGACATGCATCAGCTTGTTCAGGTCGTCTTCGGTGACACAGTTCTGCGCCAGGTGGTGGTATTCGGCGAGCAGTGCGCCGACGCCGTCGAGGCCTTCGGCAACCACGTCGAACACTGTCCGTCCGTCGGCCACCGGCAATTCTTGCGGCAATTCGCCGATCTTGAGGCCTGGGGAGCGCCACACGGAGCCGTCATCGGGCTTCTGGTCGCCTTTTACCAGCTTCATCATGCTGGACTTGCCGGTGCCGTTGCGGCCGATGATGCACACCCGCTCACCACGGGCGATCTGCCAGGACACCTTGTCCAACAACGGCATAGCGCCGAAAGCAAGGGACACATCGCTGAATTTGAGCAGGGTCATACGCTTCTCCAAAAACTGGGCGCGCATTCTACCTGAGTTAGGGGTGGGATGCGGCTGGCATTTTCGCTATCGACACGTTCTGTAGGACATTTCCGGCGAACCTGAACGAACCGGCCAGCAAAGCTTTCGTAGGTGTCGGGCAAAAGGCTAAGCTAGGGGCAATCTAGTGTCGGCCTTACCGGCGCTCTTCGTGATTTCTCTGCACGGACGTCTCATGCGCAGTCGCCTTTTCAACTTTTTATCTTGTCTGCTTCTTTCCGCCACTGCCGCCCAATCCGCCCAGGCCGTGGACCTCACTACCCAACGTCAATATTACGATGAGGCCAAGCGTGCCCTGGCCAAGGGCGATTCCGGCCCGTACATGCAATACAGCCAGGCGCTGGCCGACTACCCGCTGACGCCGTACCTGGCCTACGACGAGCTGACCGCGCGCCTGAAAACCGCGAGCAACGAGGAAATCGAACAATTTCTTGGCAAAAACGGCGACCTGCCCCAAGCCAACTGGATGAAGTTGCGCTGGCTGCGCTGGCTGGCCGAGCGTGGCGACTGGCAGACCTTTGAAAAGTACTACGAGCCCAAGCTCAACTTCGTCGAACTGGACTGTCTGCATGCCCAGTACCAACTCACCCACAATCTGAAGGCAGAAGGCTACAAGACCACCGAAAAGCTCTGGCTGACCGGCAAGTCCCAGCCATCCGCCTGTGATGCCACCTTCGCCCAATGGGCCGCAGACGGCCAACTCACCGAACAGAAGATCTGGGACCGTGCCAAGCTCGCCGCCGAAGCGCGCAACTACGCGCTGGCCAACAGCCTGGTGAAAACCCTGCCAACCCTCGGCGCCCAAGGCCGCCTGATGGTGGACGTTGCGCAAAAGCCCGAGATGCTGAGCGACCCGTCGCGCTTCCGGCCGGTCAACGAGGCCATGTCTGACGCCGTGGGCCTGGGCCTGCGTCGCCTGGCGCGCCAGGACCCGGACAAGGCCATGGCCCTGCTCGACGGCTACGCCAGCAGCATGCACTTCTCCCGTGACGAAAAAGTGTCGATCGCCCGTGAAATCGGCCTGACCCTGGCACGTCGCTACGACCCGCGCGCCCTTGACGTGATGACCCAGTACGACCCGGAACTGCGCGACAACACCGTGTCCGAATGGCGCCTGCGTCTGCTGCTGCGCCTGGCACGCTGGGAAGATGCCTACCAGCTAACCCGCAAGCTCCCACAAGACCTGGCGACCACCAATCGCTGGCGCTACTGGCAGGCCCGCGCCCTGGAACTGGCCGAACCCAAAAACCCGCAAGCCCTGGTGCTGTACAAAAACGTGGCCAAGGAACGTGATTTCTACGGTTTCCTCGCCGCCGACCGCTCCAAATCCCCCTACCAGCTGACCAACAAACCGCTGGTGATGAGCCAGGCGCTGACCAACAAGGTGCGCAATACCCCAGGCGTGCGCCGTGCCCTGGAGTTCTACGCCCGCGGCCAGATCGTCGATGGCCGTCGTGAGTGGTATCACGTCAGCCGCCACTTCAACCGCGACGAAATGGTCGCCCAGGCCAAGCTGGCCTACGACATGAAGTGGTACTTCCCGGCGATCCGCACCATCAGCCAGGCGCAGTACTGGGACGACCTGGACATCCGCTTCCCGATGGCCCACCGCGACACCCTGGTGCGTGAAGCCAAGGTGCGCGGCCTGCATTCGAGCTGGGTGTTCGCCATCACCCGCCAGGAAAGCGCGTTCATGGACGACGCCCGCTCCGGCGTCGGCGCCAGTGGCCTGATGCAACTGATGCCCGGCACCGCCAAGGAAACCGCGCGCAAGTTCAGCATCCCCCTGGCCTCCCCGACCCAGGTGCTCGATCCGGACAAAAACATCCAGCTCGGCGCGGCCTACCTGAGCCAGGTGCACAGCCAGTTCAACGGCAACCGCGTGCTCGCATCGGCCGCCTACAACGCCGGCCCCGGTCGCGTACGTCAATGGCTGCGCGGCGCCGATCACCTGAGTTTCGACGTGTGGGTGGAAAGCATCCCGTTCGACGAAACCCGCCAGTACGTACAGAACGTGCTGTCTTATTCGGTGATCTACGGGCAGAAGCTCAATTCACCGCAGCCGCTGGTGGATTGGCACGAACGCTACTTTGACGACCAGTAGTGAGCGGGCTTGCCCCGCGCTGGGGGGCGAAGCCGCCCTAAACCCAGGCACCACGGTGTATCAGTAAGACCGCGGGGCCTGGATTTGGGGCGGCTTCGCCCCCCAGCGCGGGGCAAGCCCGCTCACTACATCCGTCAGGGGCTGTCACTGAACTGCAATGCCGCCAACCGCGCATACAGCGCATTGCTCGCAATCAGTTGCTGATGCGTGCCCACCGCCACCAGCTTGCCTTGGTCCATCACCGCGATCCGATCCGCGTTCTTCACCGTTGCCAGCCGATGGGCGATCACCAGCGTGGTACGGCCCTGCATGAGTTGCGGCAGCGCTTGCTGGATCAAGTGTTCACTCTGCGCATCCAGCGCACTGGTGGCTTCGTCCAGCAGCAGAATCGGTGCATCCACCAGCAAGGCGCGGGCGATGGCTAGGCGTTGGCGCTGGCCGCCGGAAAGGCCCATGCCGCCGTCCCCCAGGTGGGTCTGGTAGCCGTCGGGCATTTGCAGGATGAAATCGTGGGCGTGGGCGATGCGTGCGGCGGCTTCGACCTGTTCCCGGGTGGCGGTCGGGTTGCCATAGCGGATGTTTTCTTCGACGCTGCCGAAGAACAGCGCCGGGCTTTGGGACACCAGGGCGAAGTGGCGGCGCAGGTCCATGGGCTCAAGTTCGGTCAGCGGCTGGCCTTCGATCAGGATACGGCCGTGCTGCGGGTCATAGAAACGCAGCAGCAAATCGAAAATCGTCGATTTGCCTGCGCCGGACGGACCGACCAGGGCCAGGGTTTCGCCAGGGTTAATCGTCAGATTCAAGCCGTCGATGGCGTAGCTGTCCGGCCGCGATGGGTAGGAAAAGCGCACGTCTTGCAACTCCATACGACCGCTGACGCGCTCCGGCAACTGGACCGTGCCAGTGGCAGGTGCCTGGATGTCATTGTTTGACTGCAACAATTCGCCGATGCGCTCGGCGGCACCGGCAGCACGCTGCAATTCACCGAGCACTTCACTCAGGGTGCCGACGGCGCTGCCGACGATCAGGCTGTAGAACACAAACGCCGCCAGCTCCCCACCGGAAATGCGCCCGCCGATCACGTCCATACCCCCCACCCAGAGCATCACGCCCACGGCGCCGAGCACCAGCATGATCACCAGGGTAATCAGCCATGCGCGCTGGACGATACGTTTGCGCGCCGTGGCGAAGGCCTCTTCCACGGTCATGGCGAAGCGCTGCTCGTCCTGCACCTGATGGTTGTAGGCCTGCACGGTCTTGATCTGCCCAAGGGTCTCGGACACATAGCTGCCCACGTCGGCGATCCGGTCCTGGCTCTGGCGCGACAAGCTGCGCACGCGGCGGCCGAAGATCAGGATCGGCGCAAGCACCAGCGGCAACGCAACCACCACAATACTGGTGAGCTTGGGATTGGTGACAAACAGCAGCACGATGCCACCGATGACCATCAACCCATTGCGCAGGAACAGCGACAGCGACGAACCGATCACCGATTGCAGCAACGTGGTGTCGGTGGTCAGGCGCGACTGGATTTCCGAGCTGCGGTTGTTCTCGTAGAACCCCGGGTGCAGGTAGATCAGGTGGTTGAACACCTGACGCCGGATGTCCGCCACCACCCGCTCGCCAATCCACGACACCAGGTAGAACCGCGCAAAGGTGCCCACGGCCAGGCCCAGTACCAACAGCATGAACAGACCGATGGACTGGTTGAGCAGGTGCGGCGATTGGGTCATGAAGCCCTGGTCCACCAGCAGGCGGATGCCCTGCCCCATGGACAAGGTAATGCCTGCCGTGATGATCAGCGCCAACAAGGCACCCAGCGCCTGCCAGCGGTAGGGCGCGATAAAGCGGCTGGCCAGGCGGATCGCACGGCGTTGACGGATCGAGAACATGGAGGGCATCACCTGCGCAAGGAGGATAGGTATCTACACTGCAACATTGGGGGAACTTGGCTGAATAACAATGAGTCAGGTTAATTATGCCCGCCAGCATGGGCGCCTAGAGGCTATCGGTCTAATACCCGGCTGGAAATCCGCAGTGGTTTCTGGTGGACTGAGGGTTCGAACCGGTGATCTAGCAGGGAGTTGTAACAGCGCGGTCACGCGGGGGAATTAGAGTAGGTACACAACCTGATGAGGAGACAGGCCATGACCTTGCACACCAGCAGCAATGCCAAGATTGAAGTGATCCGTCAGCCGCAGCAGTTGCCTTGCTCGTATATCGATGCAACGGGCCGCGAAGTGCAGATCACCGAAGAGATGATCCAGCAAGCGTGCAGCGAGCTGGAACAGCGACTGGTCACGCCTGCCAAGCAAGGCTGAAGCGCCCAAGCTCTTTCAAACCCGGCCCAGGTGGCCGGTTTTTTTGTGGCGTGGGAGTGCCTACAGGGACTTGGCGCCCAACGCCGAGACGATGCTGGTCAGCACCGCCGACTCACCGTTGATGCGCACGCTCAAACCATCGATCTCACGCCGCGCCGGATAATGCTTGCGCAACAGGTCAAAGGCCGTGCGCTGTTCCTGCACCGTACCTACAAGGCTGCGGCGAAAATCCGCATCGTCGCGGCGCGGGTCGTACACGCTGCGGCACAAGGTCGCCAGCGCCCAGGCCGGGTCGGTTTCTGCATTCAGGTGCACCTCGGCCAGCCACAACGGTGGCAGCAGGTCGCTCAGTTGAATGCTCGGCGCCTGCCCCAGATAAGCACAGAACGCCTGATAGATCTGTGCCGTACCGCGCTGGCGGCCTTCCAGGCTATAGCCGGCGATATGCGGCGTGGCCAGCACGCACAGGTCGGCCAGGTCGACGTCTACCTCGGGCTCACCTTCCCACACGTCCAACACTGCTTGCAGGTCTTCGCGCGCCAGTAACACTTCGCGCAGGGCCGCATTGTCCACCACCGGCCCACGGCTGGCGTTGATCAGCCAAGTGCCGAGCTTGAGTTGGTTGAGGCGCTGACGATCAAACAGGTGCCAGGTGGAAGCGTTGCCAGACTTGGTCAGCGGCGTGTGCAGGCTGATCACATCGCACTGCTCGATGATCTGCTCCAGGCTGACGTAATCCCCGCCTTCGGCGCCCTGCCGTGGCGGATCGCACACCAGCACGTTCCAGCCCAGGCCCTTGAGCACCTTGACCAGCCGCCCGCCGACTTCCCCGGCGCCGACGATGCCGTAGGTGCGCTGATTGAGGTCGGCACCTTCGATCTCGGCCAGGGTCTGCAAGCTGCCCAGCACGTAATCCACCACGCCCCGCGCATTGCAGCCGGGGGCGCTGGACCACTGGATGCCGGCCTGCTTGAAATAATCGAGGTCCAGGTGATCGGTGCCGATGGTGCACGTGCCGACAAACCGCACCGACGAGCCTTCCAGCAGCGCGCGATTGACGTTGGTCACCGAACGCACCAGCAGCACATCGGCCTGCTCCACGGTGGCGCGGTCAATGGAACGGCCGGGCACCCGGCGGATCTCGCCAAAGCCTTCGAAGAAGGCATCGAGCAGCGGAATATTTTCGTCGGCAACAATCAACATGGCAGGCTCCTTTCGCGGACCCGCAGTGTACACAGTTCCCATGCAGGGGAGCTTGTGTGGGAGCGGGCTTGCTCGCGAATACGGTGGGTCAGTAACAAATCAGTCGCCTGACACGCCGCCTTCGCGAGCAAGCCCGCTCCCACACAAGCCAGCTCCCACAAGGGATTTGTGGTGCTTGGAAGGGTGCTTACAAATCGCTAACACAGGTTTTTTCCTGACCATTGCGTCAGGGCGTAGAATCCGCCGTCCTTGCGTCTCCCTTATTCCTGGACACCCGTACGTGAACACTGCCACCGCTCCCCTCACCCGCCCCGCCCGCATCAGCCGGGAAGTGCGCGACCTACTGACGCTCGCCCTGCCGATCATGATCGGCCAACTGGCAACCACCGCGATGAGTTTCGTCGACGCCGTGATGGCCGGGCGCGTCAGCCCGCAGGACCTGGCGGCAGTGGGCCTGGGCAATTCGATCTGGATCCCGGTGTACCTGCTGATGACCGGCACGCTGCTGGCGACCACGCCAAAAGTCGCCCAGCGCTACGGTGCGGGCACGTTCAGCGAAATCGGGCCGTTGGTGCGCCAGTCGCTGTGGCTGGCGCTGGTGGTCGGGAGCATCGCCTCGCTGTTGCTGCTCAGCGCAGAACCGATCCTGCACTGGATGAACGTCGAGCCGGACCTGATCGCACCGTCCATGGGCTACCTGCACGGCATCGCCGCCGGCATGCCGGCGATCGCGCTGTATTACGTATTGCGCTGCTTCAGTGATGGCCTGGGCCGTACGCGGCCAAGCATGGTCATGGGCCTGTGCGGCCTGGCGCTGAACATTCCGCTGAACTACATCTTCATCTACGGCCACCTCGGCGTGCCAGCCATGGGCGGCGTGGGCTGCGGCTGGGCCACGGCCATCGCGATGTGGGTGATGATGCTCGGCCTGGCCGGCTGGACGTTTTTCGGCCCGGCGTACCAGAGCAGCGAACTGTTCAAGCGGTTCGACTGGCCGCAGTGGGCGGTGATCAAGCGCGTACTGGGTATCGGCCTGCCGATCGGCGTGGCGATCTTTGCCGAATCGAGCATCTTCGCGGTGATCGCCCTGTTGATCGGCAGCCTCGGTGCCACGGTGGTGTCCGGTCACCAGATCGCGCTGAACGTCAGCTCGCTGGTGTTCATGATCCCCTACTCCCTGAGCATGGCCGTCACCGTGCGCGTCGGCCAGGCACTGGGGCGGGACCAGCCGCGGGAAGCGCGCTTCGCCGCCGGGGTCGGCATGGGCACCGCCCTCGCCTACGCATGTTTGTCATGCAGCCTGATGCTGGCGTTTCGCGAGCAGATTGCCGCGATCTATACGCCGGACCCGATCGTGATCCACCTGGCCTCGACGCTGATCGTGTTTTCCGCGCTGTTCCAGTTCTCCGACTCGCTGCAAGTCACCGCCGCCGGTGCGCTACGCGGTTATCAGGACACGCGGGTGACCATGGTGCTGACCCTGTTCGCGTATTGGGGTGTGGGGCTACCGGTCGGCTATGCCCTGGGGCTCACCGACTGGCTCGGCGAACCGAGCGGCCCCAGCGGTTTGTGGCAGGGCCTGATCGTCGGCCTGAGTTGTGCGGCAGGGATGTTGCTGGTGCGCCTGGCGCGCAGTGCACGTCGACGCATTCGCGCGGCAAAAGCCCTGGGTTAAGCGGACTTCTTGCGAATCCAGTACAGGTACGTACCGGCCTGCTCCTGCTGATCCACCAGTTCGTGGTCAAGGAACACGCAGAACTTGGGAATATCGCGACGGGTCGACGGATCGGTCGCGATCACCTTGAGCAAGCCGCCGGGCGGCAGGTCGCGGATGTGCTGGTGCAGCATCATCACCGGCTCGGGACAGTTGAGGCCGGTGGCGTCGAGCACAGCGTCTACAGGCAAATCGAGGTTCATACATCACTCCTGAAACGGGCGCCGCTCCAACTGTGGGAGCGGGCTTGTGTGGGAGCGGGCTTGCTCGCGAATGCGGTGTGCCAGTCACTGATGATTTGACTGAACCACCGCTTTCGCGAGCAAGCCCGCTCCCACAGGGGTTTTGAGGTCACTTCAAATATTCAGCGGTTCCTGGGTTTCTTGGGGGTTTCCAGGCGGCGCAGGTGACACGTCACTTCCTCGCGGTCGTGGTACAGCTGCTTGCAGCCGATCTCCACCCGAATGCCGCGCGCCTTGAAGCCGTCCTCGATACGCTCGAGCAAACGCTTCACTTCAGCATAACGCTGCTTCATCGGCAGCTTCAGGTTCACCACCGCTTCACGGCAATGCCCTTCGCCGATCCAGGTTTCCAGCAACGCGGCATTGCGCGCGGGCTTCTCGACGATGTCACACACCATCCAGTCCACCGGCTGCTTGGGCACGAAGGTAAAACCGTCGGCCATCAAGTGTTGCACCAGGCCGGTATCCATCAGGCTTTCGGCCATGGGGCCGTTGTCGATGGCGGTCACCAGCATGCCGCGGTTGACCAGTTGCCAGGTCCAGCCGCCGGGGGCGGCACCGAGGTCGACGCCGGTCATGTCGCCGTGCAGGCGCTCGTCCCACTGGTCGCGAGGGATAAAGTGGTGCCAGGCCTCTTCCAGCTTGAGCGTCGAACGGCTCGGCGCCTCACGCGGGAATTTGAGGCGCGGAATGCCCATCGGCCACATCGCCGAGTTGTTCGACTCGGCCAGGCCCATGAACACTTCGCGGCCGCTCTTGAAGGTCAGCAGCAGGCGCGGTTTGCTCGGGTCGTCCACCAGCTTGCCGGCGTTGAGCAGGGCTTTGCGCAGGTGCACTTCAAATTTCTTGCAGAAGTTCGACAGTTCCTTGCCGTCGTTGGTGTCGACCATCTCCAGCCACAGGCTGCCACATACCGGGAACTCGCGCAGGTGGGCGAGGATCACGCTGATACGGTCGGTTTCCGGCAGGTCGATGAATACCCCGCGCGCCCACTGCCTTGGGAAGATCAACTCGGCAAAACGCTGGCCGTGCATCAGGCGCTGGGCGCCGTCTTCTTCGGTGCAGACAAATTCGGCGCAGGCGCTGCCGGTCTTGGCCTTGGCGTAGCCGGAAACGTTCAGGCGCGCGGCGTGTTCCGCGATCTCGGAACAGACTTCGCCTTCAAACCCCGGGCGGCAGTGCATAAAAAGGGTGTTCATCAACTCTCCTGGTGACTCGACCGACGTTGCGCTATCGCAATGTCTGTCATGAAAACGCGCGCATGATAGCTGAGTTCGGAACCTTGGACTTAACCATAGAGTCCAGTTATTAGCCTGCTAATGAAAACAGCGCTAGCTTTATAGCTCTGTCTGTCCCGTCAGGTCCGTAGCCGTGCGGATCATAAGGAGTCGCGTCATGTCATCGCTTGATAGCCTGAAAACCCTTAAAACCCTGCAAATCGACAGCAAGACCTACCACTACTTCAGCCTGCCCGAGGCGGCCAAAAGCCTGGGCGACCTGGACCGGTTGCCGATGTCGCTCAAAGTGCTGCTGGAAAACCTGCTGCGCTGGGAAGACGACAAGACCGTCACCGGCGCCGACCTCAAGGCCATTGCCGCCTGGCTCAAGGAGCGCCAGTCCGACCGCGAGATCCAGTACCGCCCCGCCCGCGTACTGATGCAGGACTTTACCGGCGTCCCCGCCGTGGTCGACCTGGCCGCCATGCGCGCCGCCGTGGCCAAGGCCGGGGGCGACCCGCAGCGCATCAACCCGCTGTCGCCGGTGGACCTGGTGATCGACCACTCGGTGATGGTCGATAAATTCGGCAACGCCGACGCCTTTGAACAAAACGTCGATATCGAAATGCAGCGCAACGGCGAACGCTACGCCTTCCTGCGCTGGGGCCAGAGTGCCTTCGACAACTTCAGCGTGGTGCCGCCCGGCACCGGCATCTGCCATCAGGTCAACCTCGAATACCTGGGCCGCACCGTGTGGACCAAGGACGAGGACGGCCGCACCTACGCCTTCCCCGACACCCTGGTCGGCACCGACTCCCACACCACCATGATCAACGGCCTCGGCGTACTCGGCTGGGGCGTCGGCGGCATCGAAGCGGAAGCGGCGATGCTCGGCCAGCCGGTGTCGATGCTGATCCCGGAAGTCATCGGTTTCAAACTCACCGGCAAGCTCAAGGAAGGCATCACCGCCACCGACCTGGTGCTGACCGTGACCCAGATGCTGCGCAAGAAAGGCGTGGTGGGTAAATTCGTCGAGTTCTACGGCGACGGCTTGGCCGACCTGCCTCTGGCCGACCGCGCCACCATTGCCAACATGGCTCCGGAATATGGCGCCACCTGCGGTTTTTTCCCGGTGGATGAGGTGACGTTGGACTACCTGCGTCTGTCGGGCCGTCCGTCAGAAACCGTCAAACTGGTCGAGGCCTACACCAAGGCCCAGGGCCTGTGGCGCAATGCCGGCCAGGAACCGGTATTCACCGACAGCCTGGCCCTGGACATGGGCAGCGTCGAAGCCAGCCTGGCCGGGCCAAAACGTCCGCAGGACCGTGTTTCGCTGCCGAATGTCGGCCAGGCGTTCAGCGACTTCCTCGACCTGCAGTTCAAACCGGCCAGCAAAGAGGTCGGCCGCCTGGAAAGCGAAGGCGGCGGCGGTGTCGCCGTGGGCAATGCCGACTTGGTGGGTGAAGCCGATTACGACTTCGAAGGTCAGACCTATCGCCTGAAAAACGGCGCGGTGGTGATCGCCGCGATCACCTCCTGCACCAACACCTCCAACCCCAGCGTGATGATGGCCGCCGGGCTGCTGGCGAAAAAGGCCGTAGAAAAGGGCCTGACGCGCAAGCCCTGGGTCAAAAGCTCCCTGGCACCGGGCTCCAAGGTAGTCACCGACTACTACAACGCCGCCGGGCTCACCCACTACCTCGACAAACTTGGCTTCGACCTGGTGGGCTATGGCTGTACCACCTGCATCGGCAACTCCGGCCCGTTGCCGGAGCCGATTGAAAAAGCCATCCAGAAAGCCGACCTCGCCGTGGCTTCGGTGCTGTCCGGCAACCGCAACTTCGAAGGCCGCGTGCACCCACTGGTGAAAACCAACTGGCTGGCCTCGCCGCCGCTGGTGGTCGCCTATGCGTTGGCCGGCACAGTGCGCATCGACATCAGCAGCGAGCCGCTGGGCAACGATCAGCAGGGCAAGCCGGTGTACCTCAAGGACATCTGGCCGAGCAGCCAGGAGATCGCCGACGCGGTGGCCCAGGTCAGCACCGGCATGTTCCACAAGGAATACGCCGAAGTGTTTGCCGGTGACGAGCAGTGGCAGGCAATTGAAGTACCGCAGGCCGCGACCTACGTGTGGCAGGAGGATTCCACCTACATCCAGCACCCGCCGTTCTTCGACGATATTTCCGGACCGCTGCCGGTAATCGAAGACGTCAAGGGCGCCAACGTCCTGGCCCTGCTCGGCGACTCGGTGACCACCGACCACATCTCCCCTGCTGGCAACATCAAAGCCGACAGCCCCGCCGGCCGCTACCTGCGCGAGCAAGGCGTGGAGCCGCGCGACTTCAACTCCTACGGCTCACGCCGGGGTAACCATGAAGTGATGATGCGCGGCACCTTTGCCAATATCCGCATCCGCAATGAAATGCTCGGCGGCGAGGAAGGCGGCAATACGCTGTACATCCCGACTGGCGAGAAAATGGCGATCTACGATGCGTCGATGAAATACCAGGCCTCGGGGACACCGCTGGTGGTGATCGCCGGCCAGGAATACGGCACGGGCTCGAGCCGCGACTGGGCGGCCAAGGGGACCAACCTGCTGGGGGTGAAGGCGGTGATCGCCGAGAGTTTCGAGCGGATCCACCGTTCCAACCTGGTGGGAATGGGCGTGTTGCCGTTGCAGTTCAAGCTGGATCAGAACCGCAAGACGCTCAAGCTCAGCGGCAAGGAGCAGATCGATATTCTGGGGCTGACGGGCGTGGAGATCGTGCCGCGGATGAACCTGACGCTGGTGATCACGCGGGAGGATGGCAGCAGCGAGAAGGTCGAGGTGCTGTGCCGGATTGATACGCTGAACGAGGTGGAGTACTTCAAGGCGGGGGGCATCTTGCACTACGTCCTGCGGCAGCTGATCGCGTCCTGAGCAACACTGCAAAACCAAATGTGGGAGCGGGCTTGCTCGCGAATGCGGTATGTCAGTCACAGATGTTTCGACTGATCCACCGCATTCGCGAGCAAGCCCGCTCCCACATTTTGACCGTGTTCACAAATTCAGGTCAGAACAACCACTTCCACAGCAATACCAGCACAACCACCGCCAACACCGGCCGCGCAATCCGGTAAGCCTTGGGATGCTTGCGCTTCCACTGCTTGACCACGCCACTGAACTTGTCGCTGAATGTCTTGCTCCAGGCATACGCCTGGTTGATCCCGCCAACCCGCTCGTCGTCCAGGTTCTGCGGCGCCGTGGCGCGGCCCAGTTGCTTGCTGACCCAACGATTGACGCGGGTCATGAAGCCATTGCTCAACGGCCGCTCAATGTCGCAGAACAGGATCACGCGGGTCTGTTCGGTCTCGTTCTTCACCCAGTGCACATAGGTTTCATCGAACATCACGTCGTCACCGTCACGCCAGGCGTACTCCTGCCCGTCGACAAAGATGCGACAAGCGTCGGAATTGGGCGTGGACAGACCCAGGTGATAACGCAAGGAACCGGCGAACGGATCACGGTGCGGGTTGAGGTGGCTGCCACCCGGCAACAGCGCGAACATCGCGCCCTTGACGTTGGGAATGCTGCTCACCAGCGCCACGGTTTTCGGGCACAGCGCCTCGGCCGATGGCAACGGTTTGTCGTACCACTTGAGGTAGAAGCGCTTCCAGCCCTTCTTGAAGAAGGAACCAAAACCGGCGTCGTTGTTCTTTTCGGCGGCGCGGATGTAACCCTCGTCGAACAGGTGCATGGCCTCTTCGCGGATCACTTCCCAGTTGTCCTTCAGCACGTCCAGTTCCGGGAACCTGGAGCGGTCCAGGTACGGCTTGGACGGCACCGCCGAGAACAGGTACATCAAGGCGTTATAGGGGGCGAACAGCGCCGAATGGTTGACGAACTGACGCAATATCGGCAAACGGGCCTTGCCGCGCAGGTGCACATACAGCGTGCTGCCGATAAACAACAGCAACACCGACAGTTTGGCGGCCAAAGAAAAGGTCATGCAGCAACTCCTGGAAAAATGCGCCGGGCATCATAAACACTTGGGCCATTATGCAGAAGGCTTTGGCTGACCGGCTGACACATATCAAACCTTGCGCCCTCGCCACAGACACACATCAGGCTTGGTTTTCCTGTTCGGTAAACAGATCGCTGAACAGCATGCTCGACAGGTAGCGCTCACCGGAGTCCGGCAGGATCACCACGATGGTCTTGCCCTGCATCTCCGGTTTCTGCGCCAGGCGCACCGCCACGGCCATCGCCGCACCGCAGGAGATACCGCACAGAATCCCTTCTTCCTGCATCAGGCGCAGGGCCATGGCCTTGGATTCTTCATCACTGACCAGCTCCACGCGGTCGACCATCGACAGGTCGAGGTTCTTCGGCACGAAACCGGCGCCGATGCCCTGGATCTTGTGCGGGCTTGGCTTGATCTCTTCACCGGCCAGCGCCTGGGTGATCACCGGCGACACGATCGGCTCCACGGCCACCGACAAAATCGGCTTGCCCGCAGTGTTCTTGATATAGCGCGACACGCCGGTGATGGTGCCACCCGTGCCGACGCCGGCCACCAGCACATCCACTGCGCCATCGGTGTCGTTCCAGATTTCCGGGCCGGTGGTTTTTTCGTGGATCGCCGGGTTGGCCGGGTTTTCGAACTGGCCGGGCATAAAGTACCGGGCCGGGTCGCTGGCGACGATTTCAGCGGCTTTCTCGATCGCGCCCTTCATGCCCTTGGCCGGTTCGGTCAGCACCAGCTCGGCGCCGAGGGCCTTGAGCACCTTGCGCCGCTCGATGCTCATGGACGCCGGCATGGTCAACAGCAGCTTGTAGCCACGGGCGGCAGCGACAAACGCCAGGCCGATGCCGGTGTTGCCCGAGGTCGGCTCGACAATGGTCATGCCCGGCTTGAGTTTGCCGCTGCCTTCCGCGTCCCAGATCATGTTCGCGCCGATACGGCACTTCACCGAGTAACCGGGGTTACGCCCTTCGATCTTGGCCAGGATGGTCACGCCACGCGGCGCGATACGGTTGATCTGCACCAGGGGCGTATTACCGATGGAGTGCGCGTTGTCTGCAAAGATGCGGCTCATGACGGGTCCTATGTTGACGGTATCCGGGAAGGCAACAAGGGTATGCCTCGTGCGGCAAAGCGTCCAGTCGCTGGAACGTTGCGCGCCCCTTAGAGGTCAATCGCCTATCTATACGGAGAATACCTACATGAAACGTCGCTACAGCTGGCCGCTATGGACCGTTGCCGGGCTGGTAGTGGTGCTGGTCGCCCTGGACCTGGCCCTGCCCTATCTGGTGCGCAACTACCTGAACGACAAGCTCGCCGACATGGGCGACTACCGCGGCCGGGTCAGCGACGTGGACCTGGCCCTGTGGCGCGGCGCGTACAGGATCAACGGCCTGGAAATCATCAAGGTAGATGGCAAGGTGCCAGTCCCCCTGCTCAAGGCGCCGTTGATCGATCTGGCGATAAGCTGGCAATCGCTGTGGGACGGCCACGCGGTGGTGGCCAAGGTACGGTTTATCAACCCCGAGGTGAACTTCGTCGATGGCGGCGCCAACAGGCAGGCCTCGCAGACCGGTAAAGGCACCGACTGGCGCGCGCAATTGGGCAAACTGGCGCCGTTCACCTTGGATGAAGTGCGCATCGAAGACGGCAAGATCGCCTTCCACAACTTCAGCTCCAAGCCGCCGGTAAACATCAACGCTACGGCCGTCAACGCAAGCTTCTACAACCTCACCAACGTGGTGCAAGTGCAAGGCCAGCGCGACGCCCGCTTCGAAGGCAAGGCCCTGCTGCAAGGCCAGGCGCCGCTGGAAGCCTCCGCCACGTTCGACCCGCTGAGCAACTTCGAGAACTTTGAATTCCGTTTCCGCGCCAAGGATCTGCAACTCAAGCGCATGAACGACTTTGCCTCGGCCTACGGCAAGTTCGACTTCAAGGCCGGCACCGGCGACGTGGTGATCGAAGCCCGGGCGGAAAAAGGCCAGTTGACTGGTTACATCAAGCCATTGTTGCGCGATGTGGAAGTGTTCGACTGGCGGCAGGATGTGGAAAACCAGGACAAAAACATCTTCCGTTCGATCTGGGAAGCGGTGGTCGGCGCCAGCGAGACCGTGTTGAAGAACCAGCAGAAAAACCAGTTCGCCACCCGTGTGGAATTGAGCGGCAGCGTGCATCAGCGAGATGTCAGCGCATTCGGTGCGTTTCTGGCGATTTTACGCAATGGTTTCATCCAGGCCTTTACTGCCCGCTACGAGCAACCCAAGCCCAGCGCCGACTAAAGATATGCACTATTGCTGTAGTGAGCTGGCTTGCCCCGCGCTGGGTGGCGAAGCCGCCCTAAACGGAACGCCGCGGTGCTTCAGCAAGACCGAGTTGCCTGGATTTGGGGCGGCTTCGCCACCCAGCGCGGGGCAAGCCCGCTCACTACAACGTTGCTCCTACGGGCAGGGGGGCCGTGACCGGCCATTCAGAGACTGAATAACCCGTCTGCGTTCACAGTCGCCGGGGCTGCGCGGTATAGTCCGGGCATTGATGAATTCGAGGAAACACCGATGAAGTTCGAAGGCACCCAGGCCTATGTAGCCACCGACGACCTGAAACTGGCCGTCAACGCCGCCATCACCCTGGAGCGGCCGCTGCTGGTCAAGGGCGAGCCCGGCACCGGCAAGACCATGCTCGCCGAGCAATTGGCCGAGTCCTTCGGCGCCAAGTTGATCACCTGGCACATCAAGTCCACCACCAAGGCCCACCAGGGCCTCTACGAGTACGACGCGGTCAGCCGCCTGCGCGACTCGCAACTGGGCGTGGACAAGGTGCACGACGTACGCAACTACCTGAAAAAGGGCAAGCTCTGGGAAGCCTTCGAGTCCGACGAGCGGGTGATCCTGCTGATCGATGAAATCGACAAGGCCGACATCGAGTTCCCCAACGACCTGCTGCAAGAGCTCGACAAGATGGAGTTCTACGTCTACGAGATCGACGAGACCATCAAGGCCAAGAAGCGCCCGATCATCATCATTACCTCCAACAACGAAAAAGAGCTGCCGGACGCGTTCCTGCGCCGCTGCTTCTTTCACTACATCGCCTTCCCCGACCGTACCACCCTGCAAAAGATCGTCGACGTGCACTACCCAGACATCAAGAAAGACCTGGTCAGCGAAGCGCTGGACGTGTTCTTCGACGTGCGCAAGGTGCCAGGCCTGAAGAAAAAACCGTCCACCTCCGAACTGGTGGACTGGCTCAAGCTGCTGATGGCCGACAACATCGGCGAAGCCGTACTGCGCGAGCGCGACCCGACCAAGGCGATTCCACCGCTGGCCGGAGCGCTGGTGAAGAACGAGCAGGACGTGCAGTTGCTGGAGCGTCTGGCGTTCATGAGCCGTCGCGGTAATCGCTGATGCTGCTCAACCTGTTCAATGAAATGCGCGCCGCCAAGGTGCCAGTGTCGGTGCGCGAGCTGCTGGACCTGATCAACGCGCTGAAAATGCGCGTGACCTTCGCCGACATGGACGAGTTCTACTACCTGTCCCGGGCGATCCTGGTCAAGGACGAGCGGCATTTCGACAAGTTCGACCGGGCGTTCAGTGCCTATTTCAACGGCCTGGAAAAACTCGACGAGCACTTGCAGGCACTGATCCCCGAAGAGTGGCTGCGCAAGGAGTTCGAACGTTCGCTGAGCGATGAAGAACGTGCGCAGATCCAGTCCCTGGGCGGCCTCGACAAGCTGATCGAGGAGTTCAAGAAACGCCTGGAAGAACAGAAAGAACGCCATGCCGGCGGCAACAAATGGATCGGCACCGGCGGCACCAGCCCGTTCGGTTCCGGCGGCTACAACCCCGAGGGCATCCGCGTCGGTGACGCCGGCAAGCGCCAGGGCAAGGCCGTCAAAGTGTGGGACCAGCGCGAGTACAAGAACCTCGACGATCAGGTGGAACTGGGCACACGCAATATCAAGATCGCCCTGCGCCGCCTGCGCAAGTTCGCGCGCCAGGGCGCCGCCGAAGAGCTGGACATCGACGGCACCATCGACCACACCGCCCGCGATGCCGGCTTGCTGAACATCCAGATGCGCCCGGAGCGGCGCAACACCATCAAGCTGCTGTTGCTGTTCGACATCGGCGGCTCGATGGACGCCCACGTGAAGATCTGCGAAGAGCTGTTTTCGGCGTGCAAGACCGAGTTCAAGCACCTGGAGTACTTCTACTTTCACAACTTCGTGTACGAATCGGTGTGGAAGAACAACCAGCGCCGCACCTCGGAGCGCACCTCCACCCAGGACCTGCTGCACAAGTACGGCGCGGACTACAAAGTGATCTTTATCGGCGATGCGTCGATGGCACCGTATGAGATCACCCAGGCCGGCGGCAGCGTCGAGCACTGGAACGAAGAACCGGGGTATGTGTGGATGCAGCGCTTCATGGCCAAGTACAAGAAGCTGATCTGGATTAACCCGTATCCCAAGGACACTTGGGGGTATACGGCGTCGACGGGGATTGTGCGGGAATTGGTCGAGGATCAGATGTATCCGCTGACGTTGCGGGGGTTGGAGGAAGGGATGCGCTTCCTCTCCAAGTAAATGGAGATCCAAATGTGGGAGCGGGCTTGAACTGGTCAAGTAATCTTGGACACCGATTAAGGTTTCACGCCGCCAACTTCTCCCTGGCGACTGGTGACCGATAGTCGTTGTAGCTATGCGGCCTGGTGATGTTGTAGCGCGATACATAGCGCTG
>NZ_JACVAC010000059.1 GCF_014851685.1 Pseudomonas sp. PDM05 | reverse complement strand
TTACAAACAACAACTTTCCTTTCCACATGATTGAGCCGTTCTGTCTGACGCTTCGTACTTTCATTTCCGCGGCATACTCCACATCCGGCAGACATCCTGGATAAGGTCGAGTAGACGGCACATATACCTCACCCGGGCGCTTCATGCCCAGCGCCTCGTGAGGTCGTATGTAATTGAATTCATGTCGAAAATGCTCCAGCAAGAGCTGCTGCTCAACCAGGTTTTTCCCCAGTGGCAACTCAAACTTCAAACTAC
>NZ_JACVAC010000058.1 GCF_014851685.1 Pseudomonas sp. PDM05 | reverse complement strand
TGTGGGCATGTAGCCGTTGCTGGTCGTCGTAGTGGTAGTGACTTAGCAGTTGGCCTTGCTGGCGTTGACGTTCCTGGCCGGATTTGAACAGGTGTGAGGTCAGCGTTTCACCATTCAACTCGACGGTTGAAAGGTGTCCCCCCTTGGCACGGTTGAACACCACCCGGTTGTTGTCCGGCAGGCGCAGGTGGTGCAAGTGGCCGCAGGCATCGTAGGCATAGCGCAAGGTGCCCCAGCCTTGGTGTTCGGCAGTGAGTC
>NZ_JACVAC010000057.1 GCF_014851685.1 Pseudomonas sp. PDM05 | reverse complement strand
TTCACCCGAGTTCTCTCAAGCGCCTTGGTATTCTCTACCCAACCACCTGTGTCGGTTTGGGGTACGGTTCCTGGTTACCTGAAGCTTAGAAGCTTTTCTTGGAAGCATGGCATCAACCACTTCGTTACCTAAAAGGTAACTCGTCATCAGCTCTCGGCCTTAAGATCCCGGATTTACCTAAGATCTCAGCCTACCACCTTAAACTTGGACAACCAACGCCAAGCTGGCCTAGCCTTCTCCGTCCCTCCATCGCAATAACCAGA
>NZ_JACVAC010000056.1 GCF_014851685.1 Pseudomonas sp. PDM05 | reverse complement strand
TCTGGTTATTGCGATGGAGGGACGGAGAAGGCTAGGCCAGCTTGGCGTTGGTTGTCCAAGTTTAAGGTGGTAGGCTGAGATCTTAGGTAAATCCGGGATCTTAAGGCCGAGAGCTGATGACGAGTTAACTTTTAGTTAACGAAGTGGTTGATGCCATGCTTCCAAGAAAAGCTTCTAAGCTTCAGGTAACCAGGAACCGTACCCCAAACCGACACAGGTGGTTGGGTAGAGAATACCAAGGCGCTTGAGAGAACTCGGGTGAA
>NZ_JACVAC010000055.1 GCF_014851685.1 Pseudomonas sp. PDM05 | reverse complement strand
CTTCGCAGCCTCACTAAAGTTCGACAGCTCCCACAGGAGATTGGCAGTGTCTGGGCGACCTCCGGCCGAACACTGACAGCCCAGCACCGCCGATCACCTGTGGGAGCGGGCTTGCCCGCGAAAGCGCGGGTTCAGCCAACACCTCCACCAACAGTCCCGCCGCCTTCGCAGCCTCACTAAAGTTCGACAGCTCCCACAGCAGATTGGCAGTGTCAGGGCGACCTCCAGCCGAACACTGACAGCCCAGCACCGCCGACCAACTGTGGGAGCGGG
>NZ_JACVAC010000054.1 GCF_014851685.1 Pseudomonas sp. PDM05 | reverse complement strand
CGCACCGCCGGTGGATTGCCGTCGCGCTCGGCATGTTCGGCCAGCTGTTGCAGGTACACCGGCGGGAACACCGCCATGGTCACGTTGTGGCGATGCATCTGCGCGTAGGTGTATTCCGGCAGCCACAGGCTGTCATCGCGGATCAGCACACTGGCGCCGTTGATCAACGGATGCATCCAGCCTTCATGGGAGCCGTCGAAGGCGAAGGACATGAAGTGCAGTTCGCAATCGGCCGGACCGGTTTCGTAGCGCTCGCCAGTGGCGATGATGTGCGCCA
>NZ_JACVAC010000053.1 GCF_014851685.1 Pseudomonas sp. PDM05 | reverse complement strand
CGCCCTTTCACGGCGGTAACAGGGGTTCGAGTCCCCTAGGGGACGCCATTTGCGGGAATAGCTCAGTTGGTAGAGCACGACCTTGCCAAGGTCGGGGTCGCGAGTTCGAGTCTCGTTTCCCGCTCCAATTTAAGCAGTGTTGCCCTCGGGCGGCGCTGAGTGAAACCAGGGCATGATCTTCGGATCCAACCTCTGGGCACTGGAATACACACCATGTGTTTCAGTAGCGTGTCCCCTTCGTCTAGTGGCCTAGGACACCGCCCTTTCACGGCGGTAACAGGG
>NZ_JACVAC010000052.1 GCF_014851685.1 Pseudomonas sp. PDM05 | reverse complement strand
GCAAGGGCAACAGCGTCGAGCGGTTTTCATGATCGGTCCACACCACCGAATCACCGGAAACCACCAGCCGGTGGGCCAGCGCATGACTCCAGCCAAACCCCAGCCCGCAGTCCATTTCCACGGCACTGGTGCGATACAGCCGCGTCCACTCGAACGACAACACCCCGTCCAGCACACCGTCGGTGAGGGTCAGCAACTCTTCGCCGGTGACCATCGACACCGGGCAGCCATGGGTCGCGGTTTTATCCGCAGCCGCAGCGGCATCGCCGTTGGGGTTCTTGCCCGCAGCGGGCACATCATCGA
>NZ_JACVAC010000051.1 GCF_014851685.1 Pseudomonas sp. PDM05 | reverse complement strand
TACTCTCACATGGGGAAACCCCACACTACCATCGGCGATGCATCGTTTCACTGCTGAGTTCGGGATGGGATCAGGTGGTTCCAATGCTCTATGGTCGTCAAGAAATTCGGGTACTGAGTCGTGGCTTGTGCCTCGCTTCAGCAAATTGGGTATGTGATAGCTTTCGGTGTTTTGTGAACGTCGAACTTTCGGTTCATTTCGTCTTCACACACCGCAATCTGGCCTTTCGACGCAAATTGCTTGGGTGTTATATGGTCAAGCCTCACGGGCAATTAGTATTGGTTAGCTCAACGCCTCACAGCGCT
>NZ_JACVAC010000050.1 GCF_014851685.1 Pseudomonas sp. PDM05 | reverse complement strand
TAGCGGTGGGTCAGCTCGCCCATTTGGCACTGATACACCGCTTTCGCAGGCAAGCCAGCTCCCACATTTTGATCCCGTTGTGTCAGGTGGTTTTGTTGGGCATGTCGATACCCAGTCGGTTGACGTGACGATACGGGGTTGCCCTGGAAATCTGCCTGGCGGGGCCGGATGCGGATTACATGACCGGCCAGGCGCCGCTGATCGACGGCGGCCTGGTCTACCGCTAAGCCTCTAGCTGGGCTCGGTCTAATGTGGGAGCTGGCTTGCCTGCGATAGCGGTGGGTCAGCTCGCCCATTTGGCACTGATACACCGCTTTCGCAGGCAAGCCAGCTCCCACATTTTGATCCCGTTGTGTCAGGTGG
>NZ_JACVAC010000004.1 GCF_014851685.1 Pseudomonas sp. PDM05 | reverse complement strand
AGCGCTGTGAGGCGTTGAGCTAACCAATACTAATTGCCCGTGAGGCTTGACCATATAACACCCAAGCAATTTGCGTCGAAAGGCCAGATTGCGGTGTGTGAAGACGAAATGAACCGAAAGTTCGACGCTCACAAAACACCGAAAGCTATCACATACCCAATTTGCTGAAGCGAGGCATAAGCCACGACTCAGTACCCGAATTTCTTGACGACCATAGAGCATTGGAACCACCTGATCCCATCCCGAACTCAGCAGTGAAACGATGCATCGCCGATGGTAGTGTGGGGTTTCCCCATGTGAGAGTAGGTCATCGTCAAGATTAAATTCCAAAGCCCCTGTTTGCTAACGCAAACAGGGGTTTTGTTTATGTAGAAGTCCATGAATTTCACTGGCACGTTGCTAACGCAACGGTCCGGTACACAGAATTTCTTGACGACCATAGAGCATTGGAACCACCTGATCCCATCCCGAACTCAGCAGTGAAACGATGCATCGCCGATGGTAGTGTGGGGTTTCCCCATGTGAGAGTAGGTCATCGTCAAGATTGAATTCCGAAACCCCTGTCTGCTAACGCAGACAGGGGTTTTGTCGTTTAAGGGCCTTGAACCGTAACGGATCAGAACTGATAGCTGACTGTCGCGCTCACATTGCGCTCTTCCCCCAGGTAACAGAAGTTCAGGCTGGCACACGACGCCACGTACGTCTCATTGGTCAGATTGTTGGCATTGATCCGTACATCCACGCCCTTCAATCCGATCTTGCCCAGGTCATACCCCACCGAAGCATCAAGCAAGGTATAGGACGGGACTTTCATCGTGTTTTCCGCATCCGCCCAGCTATAGCCCACATACCGCACGCCACCCCCGAGTCGCAATCCGTCCAGGGCTCCACTATTGAATGCGTAGTCAGCCCACACCGATGCCATGTGGCGAGGTGCCTGGGTCGGAGAGTTACCCTCGTTCTCGATCAGATTGTCAGCCGTACTCAAAGTACTCACCATCGACTTCGTGTATTTGATGTCAGTGAAGGTATAACTGCCCAACAGCTTCAGGTTTTCGCTCACTTGCATGTGTGCTTCCAGCTCAAGCCCCTGGGAGCGAACAGCACCTACAGCACGATAGAAGTTCTCCTGCGGTAGTTTGGTCGCCAGATTCTCCTGATCGATGCGAAACCACGACGCGGTAAACAGGTTGTCTGTACCCGGCGGCTGATACTTGAGCCCCACCTCCCACTGCGTCCCGTCAGTAGGCGCAAGCGGGTTACCTGCGCTATCGGAATAGGAGTTGGGATTGAAGGATTCGGAATAGCTGACGTAGGGCGCCAGGCCGTTATCAAACAGATACAACGCACCTGCACGCCCAGTCAGCTTGGTCCGTTTATCACTGATTTGCGTGCCTGCCTGCCGCCCGGTCTCAGCGACTCGGTTCTCGTCGGAAGTCTCTACCCAGTCCTGGCGCAGCCCGAGGGAAAACCGCCATTTATCCATTTCGACCAAGTCTTGCAGATAGACACCGGTCTGCTCCAGCCGTCGTAGGTAGCTGGTCGGGCTGTAATAGCTGATCGCCGAATTACCATAAACAGGGCTGAACGCATCGATCGGTTGCAGCGATCCGCTAGTCCAGTCCACTACGGTTTTACGTCGCTGATAATCCGCCCCCATCAATACGGTCTGCTTGATTGCGCCGGTAAAAAACTCCGCCTGTAGCATGTTGTCGACGATGAACGCATGCAGCTTCTCGTCCCCTCCGGAGTAGTAGCGGTTCAGCTCGTTGCCGGTCGGCGTGCTCCAACCATAGGCGTAGACCTGATCCAGCCGCACCTTGGAGTCCAGATAGCGAAAGTTCTGCCGCGCAGTGAAGACATCATTGAAGCGATGTTCAAATTGATACCCAAACGACTGCTGATCACGCTTATAGCCGTCGAGCCCAGGTTCACCTTCGAAGAAATGGCTGGAGATTCGCTGGCCGTTACGTTGATGCAACGCACCATCTGCCGGCATGCCCCCGTGATAGCCCCCATCAGGGTCGTGCTGTAGGTACGCTTGGAGTACAAGCGACGTATCATCGGTGAAGTCGATACTCACGGTCGGTGCGAGTGCAAAGCGCTTTTCTTTGGCGTGGTCAAACTGGGTGTCGGACTTATCCGTCAAACCTGTCAGTCGGTAGGCAATGCGCTTGTCGTCATCCACAGGCCCACTGAAGTCAAACCCCATGCCTCGTTGCCCGTTGCTTCCTACAGTCGCTTGTACTTGATGATAGGGCTCGAACAACGGCTTCTTACTGGTCAGTGCCACCAGCCCGCCCGGCGAACTGCGCCCGTACAGCACCGAAGACGGGCCTTTGAGAATATCCACTCGCTCGAGGAAATACGGATCAACCTGCATCGTGCTGTAGGTGCCGCTGTCGCCCATGGACTTGAGCCCGTCCAGGTAAATGTTGTCTACCGAGCCGTCGTTGAAGCCGCGCATTGCCACGTAGTCGTACCGGTGTGTCGCCCCATAGGGGTTGGTCAATACGCCCGGTGTGTAACGCATGGCCTGGGCTACCGTCTGGGAGCCCTGGTCGTCCATCTGCTCGCGCGTGACCACCGAGACGGTTTGCGAGGTCTCGAGCAAAGCGGCGCTGGTTTTGGTCGCAATCTGGCTGTGAGTCGCGTTGTAGCCTTCCATGCTGCCCAGGGCATTACCCAGCGCAAAGCCCTTGATGTCGGTGGTTGGCAGGGTAAGTGCGCTATCTTCCGGCGTCACTTGCACTGTGAAGCTGACGTCATCCTCGGAAACCGCCTGCAACCCAGAACCACGGAGCAAAAGATTCAGGCCGTCTCTGGCCGAATAGTCGCCGCGCAGTCCTGCCGAATGCAGGCCCTGGGTGTGCTCAGGTGTGCTGGAAAGCATGATGCCGGCCTGTCGGGCAAACTGATTCAGCACCTCGGTCAGTGGGCCTGCGGAGATCTCATAGCGTTGATGGGGGCGTTCGGCACTCGCGTCTGCGGCCATGGCAGTGAAGGGCAATACGTGTAGGCCCATCGCTGTCGATAGCAGCGCCACACGTACGGCTTTACTCAGCAATGAATAGGAAGAATTACAGGGAAAACGCACAGTCATGGTCAAGGTCCGTAGAGGCCGGTGAGGGCAGATTGAAAGGCTTACTGTCTAAGCCGGACTCACGGAAAAAAGCCGCCAAAATAACTTTGAAGTTCAGGCTGATCGATCCAGGCTCACCCACCAGCGGGTGCGGTAGCGCAATTGAACCGGCAGCGTTTGCGGCAGGATCGCCAACAATTTATCGGTGTCCTCTAAACGGAAAACGCCCGATAGCCGCAAATCGGCGATGTCTGCCGAGCAACCCAGGTAGCCATGACGATAACGCCCGACTTCTGCCAGGAAAGCGTCGAGGCGCATGCCGCGTGTCACGATCAGTCCATCGGCCCAGGCGCCAATATCCATGTCCAAAGGCGCGGCGGGGATAGCTTCGGTCTGACGCACGAGGTAGCTTTCTCCTGCGTGCACCTGGGTCGACAGCCCTTTTGCCCCATGCGGTGAATGAATAGCCACATTGCCGCTGACCACGCTCAACCGCGTGCAGGCACTGTCCTGTCGAACGGCGAAGCGGCCGTCGATGCCTTCGAACAAGCCATGCCGCGTTTGCACCAGCAAAGGCGTCGACCGAACTGCGCTGCACGTCACCAGGGCCTCCCCACGTACCAGCGTGATCAATCGCTGCTGCGGGTTGAAATGCAGGTCCACGGCGCTGTCGGTATTGAGTTGCAAGCGAGTTCCGTCGGGCAATTGCACGCTACGGCGTTCGCCGGTGGCAGTCGCGAGGTCGCAGGTCCAGCGTTGCCAACCCGTCAGATCCCGGCTTACCCACGCCGCCGTACCCACCAGCAGCACGCCAGACAACACCTTCAGCGCCTGTCGTCGGCCCAAGCCCTGTGCGCTGTTTTCCAGCGCCGCATGCGCCCCTGGAATCGCCGCCAGTTGGCCACTCAATTCCTGCTGCAACGCCTGCACCCGCTGCCAGGCCAACTCGTGGTCGCCGTGGGCCCCACGCCAGTCTGCACATTGCGCGCGCAGCTTTGGATTGGCGCGGTTGTTGCGCAAGCGCAGCGACCAGTGGATGGCTTGCTTGACCGCCTCGGGACTGGGGCTTGGGCGCACCGCGTTGTTCATCGGCGTCACGTTTCATACCGCAGCACATAGCAGTGGTACAGCGCCTGCGCAACGTAACGCTCGACGGACCGCAGCGACACGCCCATCTGCTGCGCAATCTGCTTGTAAGTCAGTCCATCGCACTGCGCCAGCAGAAATGCCTTGCGTACCTTTGGCTTCAGTCCTTCAAGCAGTCGAGCAACTTCTTCCAACAACTCCAGCACCAGCGCACGGGCTTCAGCGCTGGGCGCCAATCCCTCGGGCAGATGGGCGATGGACTCAAGGTAAGCCCGTTCGATTTCTTCGCGGCGCCAGTGATCAATCACCAGGCCGCGGGCGATAGTGCGTAAAAACGCACGCGGCGTCTTGAGTTCAAAACGCTCGGTCTTCTGCAGCAGACGCACAAAGGTGTCCTGCGCCAGGTCGGCAGCATCCGCGGCATTGCCCAAACGCCCGCGCAGCCAGGAGTTCAGCCAGTTGTGATGGGTGCGGTAAAGCGTCTGCACGACACTTTCACACGGGATGTACTCGGAGGATGCCATTCACACGGGCTCGGCCAAACGTTACAAATGATAATTAGTCGCATTTTTTGGGAGGCTGAAAAAATTTGCAACTCTGATCCCTGTACGGCAACCGCCTGTCGGTTTCCTACATAAAATGAGGAAACACCTTACAGCGGCCTAAGTTTTACCCTGATTTGGCCGAAAGCCTGATGAGCCATGCGTGCACCGAAATAGAGCGGCTACAAAGACGATCTATGCCGCAACATGGAATGCTCCACTCGGCACGCTAACCCCCCTTTGGCAAAAAGAAGTCGATGAAATGAATCTCAAGTTCAGTCATAAAATTCTGTTGGCCGCGTCAGGCGTCGTGGTTTTAGCGTTCGCGTTATTCACGCTCTACAACGACTACCTGCAGCGCAGCACCATCAAGCAAAACCTGGAGTCGTCTATCCAGCAATCCGGTGAACTCACGGCCAGCAGCGTGCAAAACTGGCTCAGCGGGCGAATTCTGGTGCTCGAAAACCTTACGCAAAACATCGCGCACCAAGGCGCGGGGGCTGACCTTCCGGGCCTGGTCGATCAACCGGCCTTCACTTCGAACTTCCAGTTCACCTACGTCGGCCAAACCAACGGCGTATTCACCCAGCGCCCTGATGCCAAGATGCCCGACGACTACGACCCTCGTCAGCGCCCTTGGTACAAGCAGGCTGTAGCCGCCGGTAAACCCATGCTCACGCCGCCATATATGGCCGCCGTGGGTGGGCAGATCGTGACCATCGCCATGCCGGTGAAAAAGAACGGTGAATTGCTCGGTGTGGTTGGCGGCGACTTGAGCCTGCAAACCCTGGTGAAGATCATCAACTCGGTGGATTTCGGCGGCATCGGCCACGCATTCCTGGTCAGCGGTGACGGTCAGGTGATCGTCAGCCCGGACCAGGACCAGGTGATGAAAAACCTCAAGGACATCTACCCGGGCGCCCAACTGCGCATCGAGAAGCTCAACCAGGACGTGGTGCTCAACGGTCAGGATCGCATCCTGTCGTTCACCCCGATCAGCGGCTTGCCTGGTGCTGACTGGTACATCGGTCTGTCGATCGACAAAGACAAGGCCTACGCACCTCTGGGCAAATTCCGCACCTCCGCGTTGATTGCGATGCTGATTGCCGTAGTGGCGATTGCCGTGCTCTTGAGCCTGTTGATCCAAGTGTTGCTGCGACCCCTGACCACCATGGGCGTTGCCATGCAGGACATCGCCCAGGGCGAGGGCGACCTGACCCGCCGCCTGGCCGTGACCAGCAAAGACGAGTTTGGCGAGGTCGGCAGTGCGTTCAACCAGTTCGTCGAGCGTATCCACGCGTCCATCTCCGAAGTGTCATCGGCGACGCGCCAGGTACATGACTTGTCCCAGCGCGTGATGGCCTCGTCCAACGCGTCGATCATCGGTTCCGACGAGCAAAGCGCCCGCACCAACAGCGTGGCGGCGGCGATCAACGAACTGGGGGCCGCCACCCAGGAAATCGCGCGCAACGCCGCCGATGCTTCGCAGCATGCCAGCGGTGCCAGTGAACAGGCCGACGATGGACGCAAAGTGGTGGAGCAAACCATCCTGGCGATGTCGGAACTCTCGCAAAAGATCAGCCTGTCCTGCACGCAGATCGAAACCCTGAATGCGAGCACCGACAACATCGGCCACATTCTTGATGTGATCAAAGGCATCTCCCAGCAGACCAACCTGCTCGCGCTCAACGCCGCAATCGAAGCCGCCCGTGCCGGTGAAGCCGGGCGTGGGTTTGCCGTGGTTGCCGACGAGGTGCGTAACCTCGCGCACCGTACCCAGGAGTCGGCCGAAGAGATCCACAAGATGATCACCTCGCTGCAAGTGGGCTCGCGTGAAGCGGTGACCACCATGAACGCCAGCCAGATTTCCAGCGAAGAAAGCGTCGAAGTGGCCAACCAGGCCGGTGAGCGCCTGGTCAGCGTGACGCAGCGGATTGTCGAGATCGACGGCATGAACCAATCGGTCGCAGCTGCCACCGAAGAGCAGACCGCCGTAGTGGAAACCCTCAACGTCGACATCAACCAGATCAACCTGCTGAACCAGCAAGGCGTGAGCAATCTCAACGAAACGTTGAAGGATTGCGACGCGTTGTCCCAGCAGGCCAGTCGCTTGAAGCAACTGGTCGATAGCTTCAAGATCTGACGATGTGCGCAGGAGCGAGTGTTCTCGCTCCTGCCGCTCAGTCGAGCATCCGCCGTACGTTCTCCAGGGCGCTGTCGGCAAACGTCTGCACAAACTGCTCAAACCCCGCCTGCGCCGCATCTACCGGCTCGGCAACAATGGTCCAGGTCGCCCTGGCACATCGCTCGCCCAGTGTTTCCACACGCATTGACGCCCACAGCCTGGCGATTCCCAACGTGTTGTAGAGGGCGGTCCAGGTCATGTACATGGCGTCGTCGTCACGGCTGTTGAGTTGCTCGACGACGCAGTGCCCATCGCGGAAAAATTTCGTACGCAATGCGCCGATGCCCTCGCCGGTCATCGTAATGTGCGAGAGGGCAGGAATGAACTTATCGAAGCCTGCGAACTGACCTACCACGCCCCACAGCCGGGTGGCTTGGCAGGCGACTACCACCGAGGCCACCAGCGGTGTGCTGTCGGGGTTGCGGATCAATGTATCGGGTTGCAGCGGTTTCATGGGGGATGTCCTGGTAGGGTTCAGAGAAAGCCGGTGGCCTTGAGGTAGTCGCAACCCTTGCGCAACAACGCCGGGCTTTTTTCGGGGTACTGCGCGTGCATGGCCTGCACCCCCCGGCGCGCGTTGTCGTGATGGATCATCGAGGTGTCGCCGATGTCTTCCCCCAGGCCTTCCAGGTAAAAACCCAGCACACCGAACAACGCGTTGTCGGCGCTCACGGTGTGCAGCGCGTGCTGCCAGCAGGCCACGCTGACACGCTCGAACCGGAAGCCGGCGAGGCTGAAGGCATCGAGATAGTGGTCCCAGCTCAGGGGCTGCGGGTTATGCAGGTTGAACACGTTTCGCCCGCACTCAAATCGGCCGCAGTGGAACGCGAGAAAACGCGCGAAAAAATCCACCGGCATCAAGTCATAGTTCACCGCCAGGCGCGGCAGCAAACCCAATTGCAGCGAGCCCTTGAGCATCAACATCAGGCGGTTCTTCTGGGGTTGGCACACCCCGTTGCGACTGTTGAAACTGATGTTTCCCGGGCGATGAATATTCACCCAGGCGCCTTGCGCCACCGCGCGGCCGATCAGGCGCTCGGCAACCCATTTGGACAGGTTGTAACCGTTCTTGATGTACAGCGGCAGGCTGCTCGCGGCGGGCGCTTCGAGGATGTGTCCTGCGGCGTCCATAGCGCTGCATGCCGAAAGCGTCGAGATGAAATTGCACACCTTCTTGCTCCCGGTTTCACACAGGCGCAGGCATTCCAGCACGGGTTCGACGTTATCCCCGGCCAGTGCGCCGTAGTCCAGCACATGGTTGACCTGCGCGGCGTTGTGTACCAGTGCACCAAAGCCCCTGGCGAGCTCGTTGTACACCGCGTCGTCCAGGCCTAATCGCGGCTGGCTGATGTCGGCGGGGTATACCCGCACCCGGCTCAGGTCGAGGTGTTCCAAGCGGTATTCGCAAAGGGCCTGGTTGAAGCGTTGCAGGGCCGAATGCCCCGGCAGTTCGCGCACCAGGCACGCCACCTGCGTGGCACCACCGGCCAGCAACGCCTCGACGATATGCACGCCGATAAAACTGTTGGCGCCGGTAACGATGATCTTGCGGCAGTCGCCCGCACGGTCCTCGGCCAGCATCCGCACCGACACGCTCCGTTGCGCATCGCGCACGGCCTGGCCGGACGGTGCGCAGGGCAGCACGTCATCTGCCATCAGCAACGCGAGCGTGCGAATCGTCGGCACTTCGAAGAAACGGTTCAATGCCAGGCTGCGCCCAAACCGTTCGCGGATGCGCAGCAACAACGTCGAGAGCAGAATCGAATGGCCGCCGAGGTTGAAGAAGCTGTCGTCGATCGACAACTGCGCCACGGGCACTTGCAACAGTTCGCTCCACAGATCTGCCAGCTGCGTTTGTAGAGGTGTTTGCGCGGGTTGGTCCGAGCCGATCGACGTGGTTTGAACCGGCAAGCCCAGTAACGCCTGGCGGTCGACCTTACCGTTGCTGGCGTACGGCAGGCTTGGCAACTGCGTCCACACGTCCGGTTGCAGATAACCCGGCAGCCACTGCCGTGCGTGCTGTTTGAGTGCGCACAGTGTGGCACCGGGTTCCGGCCGGGCGACAACGCCACGGATTCTCTGTTCGGCATCCACCACCACCGCCACCTGGCGGTACAACCGGCTGTCGCGCAGGCATTGCTCCACCTCCTGCGGTTCGACCCGGAAGCCGCGGATCTTCACCTGCCCGTCGCGTCGGCCACCGAGGACGATACCGTCAGCGGTCCACTGCGCCAGGTCTCCACTGCGATACGCCCGCACAGCCTGGCCGTCGGGCAGCGCCAGGGTCACGAAAGGGTTATCGCTCGATTGCGCGGCATCCACATACCCCAGGCTTACCCCAGGACCGACGATGTACAACTCGCCCATCACCTGTTCGTCCACCGGTTGCAGGTCGTCGTCGAGGATCAGTACCTGGCTGTTGGCAATGGGACAGCCCACGTTGCAATTGCTGTCCCCCGCTTGCAGCCGCCGATGGGTGACCAGCACCGTGGCTTCGGTGGGGCCGTAGAGGTTGTGCAATTGGCACTGGCCAGCCAACCGCTCGATCACGTGGGGCTCGCAGACTTCACCGCCGGTCAGCAGGTGTTGCAGGCCCAGGGGCAGATCGGGCGGCAGGAGGCTGAGCACCGCCGGCGGTAGGAACCCATGGCTGACGCGTTGCTCGCGGATCAGTGCGACCAACTGATGGGGGTCCAGCCGTTGCGCCTCGTTGGGCACGATCAACTGCGCGCCGGCGATCAGGCTGGGGAAAATATCCATCAGCGAAGCGTCGAACCCCAGTGAGGCGAACTGCAGCACGCGACTCTCTTCACTCAGCGCCATGCGAGTGGTGAACCATGTTGTGAAATGTGCGAGGTTGCCTTGGCTGAGCAATACGCCCTTGGGGCGGCCGCTGGTGCCTGAGGTGAACAGCACCATGCAGGGCGCATCCAGATTGGGGCGCTGCAGCAGCAACGATTGCGTGGTGTCGATGCCCGCGTCGCCGGCGCGGCTCACATCCAGCGCAATCAACTGCCCGCGCAGCGGGTGCCGGCCGTCGTCGAGCAACACCTTGGCCCCAGCGCTTTCCAGCAGGGCCTGCTGGCGCTGTGGCGGATGCTCCGGTGCCAGCGGCAGGTACACCGCGCCACAGCCCAGCAGCGCAAGCAGGCTCCCATAGAGCGCCGCGGATTTCTCCAGGCACACGCCGACCACTGCCGGTGCTTCGAGATCGGCCAGCAGTGGCCTCAACTGCTGCTGGATCGCCAATGCCTGACGGTGCAATTGCCGATAAGTCAGCACCTCGCCCGCGATATTCAGGGCCGGCCGCCCGGCGAAGGTCCGCAGGCTGGCCTGCAACCGTTCGATCATCGGCACCTGGGCGGCTTGGCGCAGCGTTGGGTCAGCGGTGCGATTGAACCTGTGCATGAATGCCAGCGCGTCCAGGCCTTGCAAGCCCTGTTCCGGCCAACGGTTGGCGCAGGTTGGCTGGGCAAGGTACCCAGGGTCGCGGGCAAGACCGCTGACGTGCAGGGCAACCCATTGCGCCAGCGTGTCCGTCGCCTGTCGATGCAAGCGCTGGCCGTTACCACTGGGCTCTTCGGGCACTTCCTGGGTCGCCAGCAACCGCTGTTCACGGTCATAGCTGCGCAGTTGCAGGGCGGGCAGGCCGGATTCGTTCAGCGGGCCAACGCCCACGCGCAGGCTTAGCCGCGGCGCGTGCGCCAGGTGTGTCGGCAGCGGTTGGCTGCCGTCTTCGATCAACAGATCGGCCAACTCATGCCCAGGCCCATGACCGTACTGCTCGACCCATTGCCTCACGGCCTCCAGCGCTTTGCTCACACCGACCCAGCCAATCATCAGGCGTCTCATCGCGGGCTCCTGGCGCACGGCAGGTAGTCGCCCAGCGCCTGGGCCACGCTGGGCGTCTGCAGCAAACCACTGCGGTGCAGGAACCCCATGATGTTGCCGACCAGCGGGTGTTGGCGGGTAATCGGGAACACCAGCGCGTTTATTTCATCGCGCAGGGCGTGGCGCACGCTCGCGTCAACGTCCAGGTGTTCGATCAGTTGCAGGTCAAAGCGCTGCTGCAGGTCGTTGGTCAGGTAGTGCGCCAGGAACGTGGGCAGGATGTGGGCGATGGCGTCACGGTCGGCTGCGCTTGCCGCCTGCCAGTAGAGGCGCACCAGGCGTGTCCAGAACTGCGCGTGGCGGCCTTCGTCGCACAGATGATCGGCCATCAAGCCACGGACGGAGGCCTTGATGCTGTGGTCCTTGGCGAACGCCGCCACATCATGGGTGATGGTATTTTCGGCGATGGCTACGCCGATCAGTTCCACGGCATCGCGCAAGTGAGCCGGGGCCAAGGCCTGCGCCAGGGGCAGGGCGCGGCTCAGTTCGATCTGTGACGGCAGCTCGAGCGGCTGGAGGCCGGTCATTGTCACGGCCTGCTGGAGGAAATCCAGTGCGACCAGGGCGTGATAGTCCTCATCCACCACCACCGTCATCGCGTCGTAGCGGCAGGCGGGCGGGAAGGGCAGCGAGAAGCGGTTCTTGGCAATGCTGCGTGCGGTCTTGTCGACGATCTCGGTCTCGAAAATCACCACGTCGTTGATGTATTTGTAGAAGCTCTGGGTCAGCACGAAATCGCGCCACTGCGGGCACTGTTCGGTAAAGGTTGCACTGAGCGCCAGTGGCTGGCGCGCCAGCGGGTAGATCAGTTTGTCGTCGTCTTCCAGCATGCGGCGCGGGCGGGTGCGGATGGTGGCTTGGCGTTCCCAGTCTTCGGCAGCGCTGTGGTAGTCGCTGAAGTTCATGGATGTGCCTCCTGCAATGAAGCATGTATGTCGTCCCACAGCGCAATGCGGCTGTTGACCACATCCAGGGCGGTATCCTCGGTTTGCTGCTGGCGCTGGGGGTCTGCGCCGGTCAGGCGTTGCAGCAAACGCAGGGCTCCCGGTTCGTGGTCCTGGGAGTCCAGCTCGATATGACGGCGCAGATACTGGCTCAGGGTGGGCGCCTGGCGGCTGATGATTTCACTGCCCCGCAGCAAGCGTTCGAACATGGCCGGGATGACACTCTCCCGGCCATGCAGGAACGCCGCGGCCACACAATGGGTCGGCGCGTTCAGCGCGATGTGCAAGGTAGCTGCAACAAAGCGCGCCACCCCCGGCAGGACGTTGATCCGCTGCAGCGCGGTACCGGCGTCCACGCCCTGGCGTTGCAGGGTAATGAAGGTATCGATCGCGACGGTGCTGGCGCCGACTTCGACCATGGCGTCCCGGTACAGCTCAAAATGGCTGCAATGACCGCGCTCGGGGTGCTGGTCCGACTCCTCGCTCAACACGATCTCATTGATCAGTCGTGCCGCTTCGGGGTCGGTCGGTGGGAGCCAGGGTAGCCGGGTGCACGTCAGGTCCCGTTGCAGGCGCTTGGTGAGGGTCATGAAGTCCCAGACCGCGAATACATGGCTTTGCATGAAAAGTTGTAACTTGCTGAGTGAATTGATTTCGATAAATAACGGATGACTGCACAGCCGTAACTTTTTTTGTTCCAGCGAAACTTGATGCATGGTTGATGCCTATGAGTTGTTGCAACTGCGGTGACAGCAGTGGTGGCTATTCTTTTACAGACGAGAGTGGCGTTGATAACGCGTAAACAAACCGTATACGGCACCGGCTAGTGCGCACGCTGGCACGGCCGGCTGGAGTGTTTGGTTTATTCGAAAGATAATAAGCCGATTAAACACTTGGATGAGCTTATGAATGTATGAGATGTTTTTTCGGGAAATTACTTGGCGTGGGTAACTTGCAGGGTTAAATGTGGGAAACTTCCCGGTTGGTTGCGGGCTTAATTAAGTTTATGGGTTTAGTTGCGGGGCATCCTTAATTGGGAAGTTGCCCCGCACGGCGTTGACCCAACTAGCGTGGGTCTTTCTTGCTGGCGGCATCAAGACCGGCCAGGTAAGTGGTGATCACTTCCATGCCTCGGGTCAGGTGATTGCGCAGCGTCAGCACGCTTTCGTCAACTTTCTTCTGCGTCACCAGGCTCAGCAGTTCACGGTGATCTTCCTGGGACGTCTCGCCCAGCCCCATCGCCTCAAGGTTGAAACGCAGGAAGCGCTCTTCCTCGTTCAAACCGTGTTCCACCAACGTAAGCAGGCGCTGATTGGGGGCCTTGCCATACAGCGCCATGTGGAACAGGCGATTGAGGCGGCCCATCTCGCAATAGTCTTTTTCCTGCTCCAGGGCACTGATGCAGGCGTCTGCCTCGGCGATGTCAGCCTCGGTGAGCAACGGGATCGACAAGCGCAGCGCTTCAGACTCCAGCAGCATGCGCAGGGCGTAGGTCTCCGCCGAATTGTCTTCGATCAATGGCGCCACCACGGCACCCTTGTGCGTCACCACATGCAGCAATGATTGGGCTTCGAGCTGACGCAAGGCCTCGCGCACCGGCATGCGGCTGACCCCGAACAGGCTGGCCAGCTCTTGCTGGCGCATGGCAGTACCACAAGGCAATCGGCCATCAAGGATCGCATTACGCAAGGTTTCTTCAATCACGGAGCGGGCAAGATGGGCGGGAATGGGTCCGCTGACTTTGATACTGCTCAAAGGGTTCGGCTTCTGCGTCACGACTACGCTGTCCTCCTTATTAGAATGGGTTGAAACAATTGGATCCAAAGAACACTAGAGACTGCCCAATGGCTTGTCAAACAGGCAAGATTTGCGGCTTGTAAGTGGCTAAACATGCGGTTCCAGGCGCCCACATCAAGGATTTGCAGCGTCTTACACGCCCGCGTCATAGTGCTATGAACTGAACGCGGCGTCGCCCTCGTTTATGCCTTGACCGCCATACGGCAAGGAGTTGTCCCGCTGGATTGCGCATATGCATATTCGCTAACGGTATTTAAAATGCAGTTCTTATATCTATAAAGTCATTTCCCTGTCTGACCGGGAGTGACCTCATGTCCGCCACCTCTACTGTTCCAACAGCGACCTCCACCGCCCAAGCTTTCGAGATTCGCCCACTGCCCGGTAGCGTCGGCGCCGAGATCATCGGCCTGGACCTGGCCCGACCTGTCAGCGACGAAGATTTCGCCCGCATCCACCGCGCGCACCTGGACCACCACGTCGTGGTGTTTCGTGACCAACGCATCACCCCCGAACAACAGATCGCCTTCAGCCGCCGCTTCGGCGTGTTGCAGATCCACGTGCTCAAACAGTTCCTGCTGGCCAACCACCCGGAAATCCTGATCGTCTCCAACATCATCGAAAACGGCCAATCCATCGGCCTGGGGGACGCGGGCAAGTTCTGGCACTCGGACCTGTCCTATAAAGAACTGCCGAGCCTGGGCTCGATGCTGCACGCCCAGGAACTGCCCGCCGAAGGCGGCGACACGCTGTTCGCCGACATGCACAAAGCCTGGGACCAACTGCCCGCGCACCTGCGCCAAGCCGTCGAAGGCCGCAGTGCCGCGCACTCCTACACGGCGCGTTACAGCGAGAGCAAATTCGAAGGCAACTGGCGTCCCACCCTGACCCCCGAGCAACTCGCTCAGGTTGCCGAAGTGGTCCACCCGATCGTGCGCACCCACCCGGAAAACGGCCGTAAGGCGCTGTTCGTCAGTGAAGGCTTCACCACCCGCATTGTCGGCCTGCCGGAAGACGAAAGCCGCGACCTGCTGGCCCAGCTCTACACCCACAGCGTGCTGGCGCAGAACATCTATCGCCATCAATGGCAGCCCCACGACCTGGTGTTCTGGGACAACCGCTCGCTGATCCACCTGGCCGCCGGTTGCCCGAGCCACCTGCGCCGCAAACTCTTTCGCACCACCATCCAGGGCGACGCGCCTTTCTGATCCGGAGTATGACCATGTCCAGGAAAATTCCATTTGCACGCCTGGCCGCGACCGTCGGCCTGGGTGTCAGCCTGTTGGCCGGCAGCCTCGTTGCACCGGCGGCAGCGCAGGCTGAAGGCGAGATCCGCATCGCCGAGCAGTTCGGCATCGTCTACCTGTTGCTCAACGTGGTGCGCGACCAGAACCTGATCGAGAAATACGGCAAGCAGGAAGGCATCGACATCAAGGTCGACTGGACCCAACTGTCCGGTGGCGCGGCGGTCAACGACGCGTTGCTGTCCGGCTCCATCGATATTGCCGGTGCCGGCACCGGCCCGCTGCTGACCATCTGGGACCGCACCCGCGGCAAGCAGAACGTCAAGGCTGTCGCCTCCCTTGGCAACTTCCCCTACTACCTGGTGAGCAACAATCCCAAGGTCAAGACCATCGCCGACTTCACCGACAAAGACCGCATCGCCGTTCCGGCGGTAGGCGTTTCCGTGCAATCACGCTTCCTGCAATACGCCGCCGCCAAGCAGTGGGGCGACAAGGAATTCAACCGCCTCGACAAATACACCGTCGCCGTTCCGCACCCTGACGCCACCGCCGCATTGATCGCCGGCGGCACCGAACTGACCGGGCACTTTTCCAACCCGCCGTTCCAGGACCAGGCCCTGACCAACCCCAACGTACACGTGGTGCTGAACACCTACGACCTGCTCGGCCCGAACTCGCCGACCGTGCTGTTCGCCACCGAGAAATTCCGCAACGACAACCCGAAAACCTACAAGGCCTTTATCGACGCACTGACCGAAGCCGCGCAGTTCGCCCAGAACGACAAAGGCGCAGCGGCCGACACCTACATCCGCGTGACCAAGGCCAAGATCGACCGCGCCGAGTTGCTGAAAATCATCGACAACCCACAGTTCGAATTCAGCATCACGCCGAAAAACACCTACCCGCTGGCGGAGTTCCTCTACCGCGTCGGCGCCATCAAGAACAAGCCTGAATCGTGGAAGGACTACTTCTTCCAGGACGCCAAGCCGTTGCAAGGAAGTTGAGATGAACGCGCTCTTGCAAGGCCACACGGCCAGCAACCTGCACACCCCCTTGCCGTTGCTGGCGGTGGATAACGTCAGCCTGGAATACCGCACGCCCGAGCGCGTGGTGCGCGCCACTCACCAGGTCAGTTTCGAGATCGATCCGGCCGACCGCTATGTGCTGCTCGGCCCGTCGGGTTGCGGCAAGTCCACATTGCTCAAGTCCATTGGCGGGTTTATCAAACCCTGCGAAGGCGAGATCCGCCTGCTCGGGCAAAAGGTCGAACAACCGGGCCCGGACCGCATCGTGGTGTTCCAGGAGTTCGACCAGTTGCCGCCGTGGAAAACCGTCAAGCAGAACGTAATGTTCCCGCTGCTGGCGTCCAAGACCTTGAAGCGCGCCGAAGCCGAAGACCGTGCGCTGCACTACCTCGATAAAGTCGGCCTCACCGCCTTTGCCGACGCGTATCCCCACACCCTGTCCGGCGGCATGAAAGCCCGCGTGGCCATCGCCCGTGCGCTGGCCATGCAGCCGAAAATCCTGTTGATGGACGAGCCCTTCGCCGCCCTCGACGCCCTGACCCGGCGCAAGATGCAGGAAGAATTGCTGCTGCTCTGGGAAGAGGTGCGCTTCACCCTGCTGTTCGTCACCCACTCCATCGAAGAAGCGCTGGTGGTGGGCAATCGCATCCTGTTGCTGTCGCCGCATCCGGGGCGCGTGCGTGCCGAAATCCACAGCCATCAATACGACCTGCACAGCCTTGGCGGCGTGGAATTCCAGCACTCGGCGCGGCGGATTCATCGCCTGTTGTTCGATGAAGCCACCGAGGCCGAGCCCGAGCTGGGTTTTGCTGACATCCGCATCGCCTACTAAGGGGGCATTTCTCATGCGCCAGGAATACGAAATACACCTCGAACCCTTGCTCAGCGTCCCGGTGGAGCGCGAGCTGCCTCTGCGCCAACGCCTGTGGCAACAAGGCTGGTTGCGCAAGGGCCTGATCCTGATCGTGCTGGCGATCCTCTGGGAAGGCGTCGCACGCTACCAGAACAACGACCTGCTGCTGCCGAGCTTCCTGCAGACCTTCCACGCGCTCTACGACGGCCTGCTCAGCGGCGAATTGTTGAGCAAGGTGAGCATCTCGCTGGTGGTGCTGATCAAGGGCTACCTGATCGGCATCGTGCTGGCATTTGCCCTGACCACATTGGCGGTCTCGACCCAACTGGGCCGCGACTTGCTCAGCACCCTGACCTCGATGTTCAACCCGTTGCCGGCGATTGCCCTGTTGCCGCTGGCGCTGCTGTGGTTCGGCCTGGGGCAGAACAGCCTGATCTTTGTGCTGGTGCATTCGGTGTTGTGGGCGTTGGCGCTGAACACCTATTCGGGGTTTCTCGGCGTGTCCGAAACCCTGCGCATGGCGGGGCGCAACTACGGCCTCAAGGGCATGCGCTTCGTATTGTTCATCCTGATTCCGGCGGCGCTGCCGTCGATCCTCGCCGGCCTCAAGATCGGCTGGGCATTTGCCTGGCGCACGCTGATCGCTGCCGAGCTGGTGTTCGGTGCAACCAGCGGCAAGGGCGGGTTGGGCTGGTACATCTTCCAGAACCGCAACGAGCTCTACACCGACAAGGTGTTTGCCGGGCTGGCGGTGGTGATCCTGATCGGCCTGCTTGTGGAGAACCTGGTGTTCGACACCTTCGAGCGGCTCACCGTGAAGCGTTGGGGCATGCAACGCTGATCACCTGTTACGATTGCAGCCCATTCACGCCTTAGTCATCACGAGTGCTTGGCATGCAACTACCGGACATGAACCTGCTGGTCGCCCTCGACGCCTTGCTCGACGAGGGCAGCGTGGTCGGCGCCGCGCGCCGCATGAACCTCAGCCCGGCGGCCATGAGCCGCACCCTTACGCGCATTCGCGAAGCGGTCGGCGATCCGGTGCTGGTGCGCGCCGGGCGCGGCCTGGTGCCGACGCCCAAGGCGTTGCAGTTGCAAGCCCAGGTGCGCAACGTGGTGGAACAGGCGGCGCTGCTGTTTCGTTCGGCGGACCAGGTCGACTTGAGTACCTTGCGCCGCCGCTTCAGTGTGCGGGCCAACGACTTTTTTATCGGCGTGTATGGCGGTCGCCTGTTCGACACCATGGAACGCGTGGCGCCGCTGTGCGAGCTGTGCTTCGTGCCCGAGGGCGACACCGACGACGAAGCGCTGCGCGAAGGGCGCCTGGACCTGCGCGTCAGCAACACCATGCCCTCCAGCCCCGAAGTGAAGGTGCAGAACCTGTTCTCCACCACCTTCGTCGGCCTGGCACGACAAGACCACCCGCTGTTCGATGAAGAAATCACCGCCGCGCGTTTTGCCAGCTACTCCCACATCAGCATTTCGCGACGCGGCATCGCCCGTGGGCCGATTGATACCGCGCTGAACGCCCAGGGCCTGGAGCGCCGCGTGGCGATGATCGCGCCGGGTTTTCACGGTGCGATGTTCATGCTGCCCGACTCCGACCTGATCCTGCCGGTGCCCAAGGAGGCCCTCTACAGCGCCAATCGCCTGAAGTTGCCGCTGCGCGCGTTTGCGTTGCCGATCTCTCTGCCGACCCTGGTGTTAGCGCAATCCTGGCACCCACGCTTCGACAAGGACCCGGCGCACAAATGGCTGCGCGAGACCCTGCGCGAGAGCTGTCACGCCACCTGGCTGGAAGCCCAACCCACCTAAAGTGAACTCGGTTCAAAATGTGGGAGCGGGCTTGCTCGCGAAGGCGGTGGATCAGTCATATATGTGCTGACTGACACGCCGCATTCGCGAGCAAGCCCGCTCCCACACAAGCCAGCTCCCACAGGAATTCGTGTTGGGATTTAGAGTTGCGTCTGGTGCACTTATAACCTGCCGACATGTAACTTTTTGTCATGGATTAGCCTGATTAAACTGCTCGGGTATTGATCATTCCGAGTTTCCCGTTCATGACTTCCCTCGCTGCCCCCACCCTCGCGGCTGCAGCCAAACCCGCCAGCATCAGCCCGCCCGTGTTCGGCCCGCGCATCATCCTCGGCCTGGTCGGCGTGTTGCTGGCCGTGCTGGTGTCCGGTCTCAACGAGATGGTCACCAAGGTCGCCCTCGCCGACATCCGCGGTGCGCTGTACATCGGCTTTGACGAAGGCACCTGGCTGGTTGCCGCCTACACCGCCACGTCAGTCGCGGCCATGGCCTTCGCACCCTGGTGTTCGGTGACGTTTTCCCTGCGCCGTTTCACCCTGTGCGCCATCGGCCTGTTCACCGTGCTGGGCATCCTGTGCCCGTTCGCGCCGAACTACGAAAGCCTGTTGGTGCTGCGCACCGTGCAAGGCCTGGCCGGTGGAGCATTGCCGCCCATGCTGATGACCGTCGCGCTGCGCTTCCTGCCGGCCAACGTCAAGCTCTACGGCCTGGCCGGCTACGCGCTTACCGCCACTTTCGGCCCAAGCCTGGGCACGCCGTTGGCGGCGTTGTGGACCGAATACGTCGGCTGGCAATGGGCGTTCTGGCAGATCGTCGCGCCGTGTCTGCTGGCAATGGCCGCCGTGGCCTACGGTTTGCCGCAGGACCCGCTGCGCCTGGAGCGCTTCAAGCAATTCAACTGGCGCGGCCTGCTGCTGGGTTTTCCGGCGATCTGCATGCTGGTGATCGGCATTCTCCAGGGCAATCGCCTGGATTGGTTCGAGTCGGGCCTGATCACCTTCCTGCTGAGCGGCGGCACGCTCTTGCTGGTGCTGTTCATGCTCAATGAATGGTCGCACCCGATGCCGTTCTTCAAGCTGCAGATGCTCGGCCTGCGCAACCTGGCGTTTGCCCTGATCGTGTTGGCCGGCGTGCTGATGGTGCTGACCTCGGTGATCATCATTCCGTCGAGTTTCCTCGCCCAGGTCCAGGGTTATCGCCCGCTGCAGACCGCGCCGGTGATGCTGCTGATGGCGCTGCCGCAACTGATCGCGCTGCCGCTGGTGGCGGCGTTGTGCAACCTGCGCTGGGTTGATTGCCGCTGGGTACTGGGCATCGGCCTAGGCATGCTGGTGCTGTGTTGCCTGGGCAGTTCGCAGCTGACTTCGCAATGGATTCGCGATGATTTCTACGGGCTGTACCTGCTGCAAATCTTCGGGCAACCGATGGCCGTGCTGCCGCTGCTGATGCTGTCCACCGGCAGTATCCAGCCGATGGACGGGCCGTTCGCCTCGGCCTGGTTCAACACGGTCAAAGGCCTGGCCGCCGTGATTGCCACGGGTGTGCTCGACACACTGACCACCCAGCGCCTGCACTTGCACTCGACCATGCTGGTCGACCGCCTGGGCAACTCGCCCCTGGTCGACGGCGACGCACCGGGCCTGGCGCACCGCCTGCACGAGCAGGCCGTGGTGCTGACCTCTTCGGATCTGTATGTCGTCATGGCCGCGGTCGCGGTGGCGTTGATCCTGCTGATTTTCTGGATGCCCACGCGGATCTTCCCGCCCCGTGCACCGACTTGATTAAAGGACTGTTCATGAAACGCAAAGACAAAATTGCCGTCGCCGTTATCGCCGTGTTTGCCGTTGGCGTGCTGGTCTACCTGGTTGCGCCGGGTGTGCTCGGCAGCAAGCGCCAGAGCACCAACGACGCCTTCGTCGCCGCCGACTTCACCCTGGTCGCGCCCCGTGTGGCCGGCTTCATCAAGGAAGTGCTGGTGGAAGACAACCAGCGGGTCAAGGCCGGGCAACTGCTGGCGCTGATCGACGACCGCGATTTTCGCGCCGCCGCCCAGGCTGCCGACGCCGACACCCTGGTCGCCCAGGCCCAACTGAAAAACGCCAGCGCGACCCTGGAGCGCCAAAGCTCGGTGATTGCCCAGGCCCAGGCCACCGTCGCGGCAGACCGCGCCGAAATGGCCTTCGCCGAACACGAACTGAACCGCTACAACCACCTCGCCGGGGTTGGCGCCGGCACCGTGCAGAACGCCCAGCAGGCCAAGACCCGTATCGACCAGGCCACCGCGCGCCTGGCCAATGCCACGGCGGTGCTGGCGGCCGAACGCAAGCAGGTGGAAATCCTCAGCGCCCAGCGCGACGCCGCCGAAGGCGGGCTCAAGCGCGCCCAGGCCGCGTTGGAAATGGCCAGTTATCAACTGTCGTACACGCGCATCGTCGCGCCGGTGGATGGCGTGGTCGGCGAGCGTGCGGTGCGGGTGGGCGCCTATGTGACGCCAGGCAGCAAGATCCTCGCCGTGGTGCCGTTGGCCGAAGCCTACGTGGTGGCCAACTTCCAGGAGACCCAACTCTCCCACATGCACGCCGGCCAAGCCGTGCAGGTGCGCGTCGACAGCCTCGACGGCGAAGCTCTCAACGGCCATCTGGAAAGCCTCGCGCCCGCCACGGGGGTGACGTTCGCGGCGGTCAAGCCGGACAACGCCACCGGCAACTTCACCAAGGTGGTACAGCGCATCCCGGTGAAGATCGTACTGGAGCCGGGCCAGGCCCTGACCGCACGCCTGCGTGTGGGCATGTCGGTGGAAGCCATCGTCGATACGCAGCCGGTCGCGAAGCAGCATGAGGTGGCCCAGCAATGAAGCGTGTTGCCTGGCTCACCCTGAGCCTTATCAGCCTGAGTGCCTGCAGCGTCGGCCCGGACTTCCAACGGCCCCAGGCCCCTCAAGTCACGCAGTGGAGCGAGCCCCAAGGCCGTCAAGCCGCCAGCCGTGCCGTCAGCGATCCGTTGCAGGAGCGTTGGTGGGATGTGTTCCACGACGCGCAACTTTCGGCCCTGACCCGCCGCGCGCTCAGCGACAACCTCGACCTGAAACTCGCCAGCAGCCGCCTGCAACAAAGCCGCGCCGTGCGCCAGGTCACCACCGCCGAGCGTTACCCCAACGTCGATGCCAGCGGCGCCTACCAGCGCAAACGCAACAGTGGCAAAGGCTTGAACGACCCGTCCGGCGAGAACGGCCGCGCCGCGTTCAGCCAGTGGGATGCGGGGTTCTCGGCGTCCTGGGAGCTGGATCTCTGGGGCCGCGTCAAACGCGAAACCGAAGCCGCCGACGCCACCCTGCAAGTCGCCGAAAACGACCGTCGCGCCGTGCTGCTCGCGGTGCTCGCTGAAACCGCCCAGGACTATATCCAGCTGCGCGGCGTGCAAAATACCCGCGCCGTCACTGAGCAAAACCTCGACGTGGCACGCCACAGTCTCAAGCTCTCGCAACTGCGCCTGGCCGACGGCGTGGCCACCGACCTGGACGTGGCCGAAGCCGCCGCCCAGGTCGCGACCATCGAAGCGCGCCTGCCGGATCTGCAACAGCGCCAGGACCAGTTGATCAACGCCCTGAGCCTACTGATGGGCGAGGCGCCGCAAGCGCTGCATGCGCAATTGTCAGCGGATGCCGCCGTGCCGCAGACCCAGCGCCAGGTCGCCATTGGCCTGGCCTCGGAACTTGCCGAACGTCGCCCCGACATCCGCCAGGCCGAAGCCCGATTGCACGCCGCCACCGCCAACATCGGCGTGGCCAAGGGCGATTTCTACCCGCGCATCACCCTGTCCGGCAACCTCGGTTCCCAGGCCATGCAACTGTCGGATTTCGGCTCGTGGGGTTCCCGCGCCTTTGCCTTCGGCCCGCAGTTCAGCCTGCCGCTGTTCAATGGTGGGCGCCTCGAAGGCATGTTGAACCTGCGCGAAGCCCAGCAACAGGAAGCGGCGCTGGCGTACCAGCAAACCGTGCTGCGCGCCTGGCATGAGATCGACGACCAATTGACCCGCTACAACGCCAGCCAACTGCGCCGCGACAGCCTCGCCGAAGCGGTGCGCCAGAACCAGATTGCCCTGGCCACGGCGCAACACCAGTACGTCGAAGGCGTGGTGGATTTCGTCAACGTGCTCACCGTGCAAGGCGCATTGCTGGCCACGCAGGAGCAGTGGGTGGAGAGTTCGACCAGCGTCGCCCTGGCCATGGTCGGGCTGTACAAAGCGTTGGGCGGCGGTTGGGAATCGGTGTATCCGCTGCACACCGCCGGGGGCTGAGGACAAAGAGTTTTTGTCAGTCGCGAAATAAACTGTAATGATAATTGCTCTCAATAGTGTATCTGAGCTTTTTCATGGACACCGCGACTGACGGCCAGCAACAGCTTCACCTCCTGTACCGCGACCATCACGGCTGGTTGCAAGGCTGGTTGCGTAAACGCCTGGGCGACCGCGAGCACGCCGCCGACGTGGCCCAGGACACGTTCCTGCGCCTGCTGGTGTCCGGGCGCTTTCCCGGCGACAAGGAAAGCCGCAGCTACCTGGCACAGATCGCCCGCAACCTGGTGATCGACCAGTGGCGGCGCCTGCGCATCGAGCGCGCTTACCTGGACAGCATCGCGCAACTGCCGGAGCCCGAGTCGCCGAGCCTGGAGACCCGCGCGCTGATCCTCGAAACCCTGATGCAGATCGACGCGATGCTCGACCGCATGCCCGACAACGTGCGCCGTGCCTTCCTGCTGTCGCAGTTCGAAGGCCTGAGCTACGCACAGATCGCCGAGCGCCTGGGCGTCAGCCTCAGCTCGGTGCAGAAGTACATGACCCGCGCCATCGTCGCCTGCTACCAAGTGGCCTACGCCGAATGAGACACGACGCGCCCATCGCCCCGGCCATTGTCGAGCAAGCCAGCGAATGGCTGATGCTGCAATGGGGTGGCGACCTGCACGGCGAACAACGCCAGGCCTTCGCCCAGTGGCAGGCCGCCGACCCGGAACACCGCCGCGCCTGGCAACGTTTGCAGCACTTGCAGCAAACCCTCGGTGGCGTGCCCGTCGACAGCGCCCGCGCCGTGTTGCGTGACACCCCGGACACCGAACGCCGCGCCGCCCTCAAGCTGCTCGGCCTGTTGCTGGTGGCCGGCGGCAGCGGCTACCTGGTGCAGCGCAGCGAACCCTGGCAGGCCGCGTTCGCCGAACACCGCACCGCCACCGGCGAGATCCGCCACGTCACCCTCAGCGACGGCACACGCCTGGACCTCAACAGCGACAGCGCGGTGGACCTGCGTTTCAGCGCCAGCGAACGCCGCATTCGCTTGATCCGTGGCGAGGTGCTACTGACCAGCGGCCACGACCCGCTGCGCCCGTTGATCGTCGAAACCCCGGCCGGTGATGTGCAAGCCCTGGGCACCCGTTTTGGCGTGCGCGAACTGTCCGATGGCAGCCGCGTCGACCTCTACGAAGGCCGCCTGCGCGTGACCCCGCTGCACGGCGCGGCGGTGCAGATGAAGGCTGGCGACAGCCTGTGGTTCAACCCTCGGCAGAGCACGGCGTTGGCGGCGGTGGACGCCAATGCCAGCAGTTGGACCGAGCACCGCCTGATCGCCGAACGCCAGCCCCTGGGCGCGTTTGTCGCGCAGTTGAGCCGCTATCGTCCTGGGCTGTTGCGCTGTGATCAGGCGGTGTCCGGCCTGTTGCTGACCGGGGTGTTTCCACTGGACGACACCGACGCGATCCTCGCCGCGCTGGAGCGCTCGTTGCCGGTACAGGTGCAGGCAGTGACGCGCTACTGGGTGACGATCAAGGCACGGGTCTGAAAAAAGTTTGCCAAGCACTTGTCGGTTTTTGCATCCCGCTCGGGATACCTCTTGAAAGCCAATCAAGAAGCGATCTCACGGGGAGTCCTGCAATGCCGCATCACCAGATCCAACCCCTGGCCCGCGCCCTGCGCCGTGGCGTGTTTGTCGGCCTGCTGGCCGCCGTGCCCCTGCTGCCGAGCCTGGTTCAAGCCGCTGAAAGCGCCGAAACACAGCGCGCCTACAACATTCCGGCGGGCAGCCTCGACCAGGCATTGAACCGCTTCGCCAGCGCCTCGGGGATTTTGCTCTCGGTGGACGCCTCACTCACCGAAGGCAAGCGCAGCGCCGGCCTGCAAGGGCGTTACGCGGTGGGCGCCGGTTTGGAGCAGTTACTGGCGGGCAGCGGCTTGGTGGCGATGCAGTCCCAGGGCGGTTGGTCGTTGCAGGCGATTTCCGGCGGCGGCCCGTTGCAACTGGGCGCCACCCAGATCAGCGGCGAGCAAGCCCGGGAAAGCGCCTGGGGCCCGGTGGACGGCATCGTCGCCACGCGCAGCGCCTCGGGCAGCAAGACCGACTCGGCGCTGGTGGAAATCCCCCAGACCATCAACGTGATCAGCGCCGCCGAGATCAAGGCGCGCGGTGCCCAGAGCGTGACCCAGGCGTTGCTCTACACGCCGGGCATGGCGGCGGGCGGCTTTGCGGACCGGGTCAAATTGTTCGATGAGCCGACCTCGCGCGGCTTCTCGCCGACCCCGCTGTACCTCGACGGCCTGCACCTGCCCTACGGCGGCGGCAGCACCGGCGGCGCGTTGCAGATCGAACCGTACTCCCTGGAACGCATCGAAGTGCTCAAGGGCCCGGCCTCGGTGTTGTACGGTCAGAACCAACCGGGCGGCATCGTCAACATGGTCAGCAAGCGCCCCAGCGAAACCCCGGTGCACCAAGTGGTGCTGGAGGCCGGCACCTACGAGCACAAAAGCGCGGCCATCGACCTCGGCGGCCCGCTGGATGAACAAGGGCAGTTTCTCTATCGCCTGACCGGCCTGTTCAGCGACGGCCAGGACGAAATCAACTACGTCGAAAACAAACGCCAGTTCATCGCCCCCAGCCTCACCTGGCGGCCCAACGACGACACCAGCGTGACCCTGTTCGCCCAGTACCAGAAAGACAAAGGCGTGCCCGAAGCCCAAGGCCTGCCGGCGTCCGGCACCCTGTGGGCCAACCCCAACGGCAAGATCAAGCGCGACCTGTTTCTCGGCGAGCCGGGCGTCAACCAGTACAACCGCGAGCAGTATGTGCTGGGCTACGAGATTGCCCATCGCCTCAACGACACCTGGACCCTCAAGCAAAACGCCCGCTACGCCGAGGTCGACGACCGCTACACCGCGCCATTGCACGGCTACGCCTTCGTCGCCAACCCCGCCACCGGGGTGCAGGACCAACGCTACCTGCAACGTTACGCAGTGGACTGGGCGCAGAACAACAAAGTGTTTGGCGTCGACAGCATCGCCCAGGCCGAATTCGACACCGGCGCGCTGTCCCATACGATGATTTTTGGCCTCGATTACTACCACTCCGGCTCGCTGTTCCACGGCCTCTACGACCGTACCGCCGCGGCGATCGACCTGTTCAAGCCGGTCTACGGCCAGCACATCGACTACCGCCAGCCGTACCGCTGGGACCGCACCCTGAGCCAGACCGGCCTGTACGTGCAGGACCAGATCAAATGGGACAAATGGGCGCTGGTGCTCGGCGGCCGTTACGACTGGGCCAGCGTGGTCAACAAAGAGCCGATGCAAAAAACACGCTTCGCCAGCAAGGACGAAGCCTTCACCGGCCGCGCGGGCCTGGTGTACCTGTTCGATAACGGCCTGGCGCCGTTTATCAGCTACTCCGAATCCTTCCTGCCGCTGACCGGCACCAACGTCGACCGCAAGCCGTTCGATCCGTCTATCGGCAAGCAATACGAAGTCGGCGTGAAATACCAACCACCTGGCCAGAAGAGTTTTGTGCAGGCCTCGGTCTACCAACTCGACCAGGAAAACGTCATCACCACCAACCCCAATGACACGTTCAGCACCCAGAGCGGCGCCATGCGCTCACGCGGTGTGGAACTGGAAGCCAAGGCCGTGCTCAACGATGCCTGGGACATCATCGCCTCGGCTGCACGCAACGACATCAAATACACCAAGGACGAAGAAGGCCGCCAGGGCCGCCATCCGGCCGGCATCTCGCCGCTCACCGCCTCGATGTGGGTCAACTACAACGTGCTCGGCGACACCCCGCTGGCCGGCCTCGGCGCAGGCCTGGGCGTGCGTTACGCCCGCCAAAGCCTGGGCGACTACTACGAAGGTGCCTTCAGCGTGCCGTCCTACAGCGTCTACGACGCCAGCCTGAGCTACGACCTGAGCCGCTCGCCGCTGAAACTCAAGGGCGTGAAACTGGCGCTGAACGTGCAGAACCTCACCAACAAGACCTACCTGTCGCAGTGCACCAGTGACCTGGATTGTTATTACGGGGAAGGGCGTACGGCGGTGTCGAGCGTGACCTACGACTGGTAGGCAGGCTCTGCGGATGCGGGCTGGTGCGTAGGACGAGTCTGGCGCCACAGGAAGTGGCGTGTAGGAGCGCTCTTGATTTTGCTCACGCTGACGGATTGGGCGGGGTTACGCATTAGCCTCTGGCGCCGACTTATCAAGGAAAAGAGTCCATGCCATTCGATAACCCCTATGCCCCTCCGCAAGCCAATCTAAGCCCGCCTGCCGCGCTGCAACCTACGTTTTTCGTGGTAGCGCCGCGCAAACTATTACTGATGGTGTTGTTGTCCCAGGGTTTCTATAGCTTTTACTGGTCCTACAAACATTGGAGCCTTTATCGCGCCGCAACGGGGGCTCGAGTGCTGCCGTTGGTGCGGGCTTTTTTCTCGGTTTTTTTCATTTACGCGTTGGCGATGAACATCAAGCGTGTGCTTGATTTGAAAGAGCGACCTTATCGATGGTGGCCGCGGTGTTTTGCCTTAGGTTGGATCACCTGCACGTTCTTGCCTTTAACCTTCCTTTGGTATGTTTCGCCCTTCAACGGATTGAAGATCAGCCTCTGCTTGCTCATCGTGCAGGCTGCATTGTCCGTGCAAATTCAGCAGGCGGTGAACCATCTGGAAAATGATCCCCAGGGCCAGGCCAACAGCCGTTTGACGTGGGCCAATGGCATCTGGATTCTCATCGGCATGATTTTCTGGGCGTTTGCAGTAATCGAAGCGCTGTATTTCCCTTTTCTGTAGAACCCAGTGTCCACGGTTCAAATGAACCGTGGACGCCGGTTTGTTGCATGGAGTACGGCGGTGTCGAGCGTGACCTACGACGGGTAGGTTATTTCTCGCAGGACAGCTCCCTCGTTCGTAATAGCATGAAGGTGGCGTCATCTTCCGTTGAGCAAGTGTCCAGGGTTTGTCCTGCAATGGCCTCTCGCTGCTCTTCAGCGGAAAGACCGGCCCAAAACCCGTCCGTTGCCATAACCCAGGTTGTGTCTGGAACGCTGTTGATGAATTGCAGGGCGGGCTCATGAGGTCGTCGGTAGCTCATGCAGTTGAGCAGCCGCTTGCGGGCCGGGCTACTGGCGATGAATGAGTGGCTCAGGTCGCCCTTCCAGTTGGGCCCGCAGTGGGGCGGACTTAGCCACACCACACGCTGATCGCTACCGACGTATCCCAGGCAGCAGTCACCGGCGTGAATCGCGACGGCGCTTTGGTCATGCATCAGCAGGGCGAGGTAGCTGGTGGAGGCCAAGGGGAGGTCGGGGCAAAGGTTTGAATGCGCGTGTTTGAGTGCGGCAAGTGTCAGTTCCAGGGCGTTATCCAGGCAGGACACAGCAGACGGCGCCGCACTGGAAAAGCAATCAAGCAAATGACTGGTCAGGGCTTGCGCCAATTCGCCACTGCCCGGTTTTGAGGTTCCGTCGGCGATCACATAGAGACACGCGCCTGCGTTGTGCGCCGAGCCGCTGACATCGCGGTTTTCTGTTCTGTCGGTTCCTTGTCGGCTGAGACTCAAGTGCACGATCAAGCAGGCGCACCGAAGCCAATCAGTGCTCTCAAGCGCTCGTGGATCAGTGCTTCACGATCAGAGTCCTGGGCGGTGCTTTGGATGACGTCCTGAAACACCGACAGCTTCAACAATGCAGCCAATTGTTCACTGGCAAAGCGCCGCAGTTCGATGGGCGCCTGCTTCATTTCCTCGATGAGTTCTTCGCGACCGTCCAGCAACGCGATGATGTCTTCGATGTCGTTGGACATCAGCACGTCGCCATGGCCTCGGCCTTGATAGGCCTGAAGCTTTGCGGCGAGAAACCACGGTGCGGCGAATACTTTGATAGAGGTTCCGTGGGGCAGCGTGTAGTCGACCGCGTTTTGCAGACCACCGACGAACCAGGTGTTGGAAAAGCCGAGTACCTTTTCATCAGTGGGCATGAAGTCGACTTTCAGAGCGCCCAGTCGCAGACGACAGATGACAGAATCCTGACCGGTATTTTTGAAACCTCGGGGTTTCAGGTGCTCTTCCAGGCGATACCAGTCAGCAGTCCCCGCCAGATGAATAACCAGATCCACATCATCCGTACCGCGAACCGACTCCAGGGTGTATTCGTCAGTGATCAGCAAAACCGTGGTGCATCCGCCGACAAAGGCTACTTGCGCGCGCAACGCTTCACCCAGCGCATCGGCAACCTCCTCAAGCATGTGCAACATCATGGTTCTGTTGGACGTCACAAGATCCACTCCCTCAGCATCGCGTCGGCGACTTTGGCTTCGCGTGGCCCGCCGATACGGATGGCGTCGACGAGGGCCAGGAAGTGATAGAGAAGCTCATCCTTTTTCACCGCGCCAGGCACAGTTTTGTATAAAGGTGTGATTTCCTGACCTTTGCTTTTTCCGTAGGCGTCGGGCCAGACGGGAATTAAATCCCCGCCGCTCATGACCTTGCCTGCCATTATCGGTGCGGCAAAGGCTGTTGGAATGCCCCGCACAATCGGGCCGGGCTTGGCTGGGAATACGTATCGAATTGCATACTTTACGAAGTCCAGCAAAGCCTCGCGTCTTACGTTGGGTTTCCCGCTCAGCAAGTCGGTGTAGATGAGGCCAATTTCCCGGCAGCGATTGATCGAATTGGATACCTCGCTTTTGCTCAATGCGAGGGCGGCCGAAAGGGCTCGGACGGAATAGCTTTCGATGTTGGGCGTGAGCTCTTTGTCCTCGATGTCCTCCCATCCTTCCCATTCTTGAGCAGAAGAGAGCTGAATCTTCTCGAAGTTGTCTTCAGGGGAATGATCGAGAAAGCTCTCCATCGAGATTGAGGACCCACTTAGCGCCAGGAGCATGGTGTCGTCAAAGTCACGCATGACGCGGAACTCGCGCTTTTTTACCCGCTCGCCTCTTGCAAGCAGGTCCAGGCTGATCAATTTGAACAGTATTACAATGTCTTGACTTTTCATTTTCTATAGAACCAAGGTGTCCACTGTCCATGGACTGTGGACACTTTCTTGCACAGAGTTGACATCGATGTCAACGATGTCAACGATTCTGCAAAAACACCACATACCCCCGAAACCACTCGCTCCCTTTCAAATACCCCGGTTCCTCCCACGCTCCACCCTGAATCAAGCCGACCTTGAACGGCAGCCCCATGCGATTCATCCGTGGCAGATACGCCGCGTAATCCGGGATGCTGTGTCGCCCCTGGTATGTCTGCACCACCACCTCATCCACCACGCCCTTGAGCTGGGCGATGGCAGCCGGGTCGGCGTTGCTGCTCCAGTCCAGCAGGCCGGTGATGCTCAGTTTCAGCTCGGCCGGCAGGCGTTGGCGCAGGTCGCGCAGGAAGCTGGCGTACTCGTGCAGGTATTGGGTGCGGGCGTCGAAGTCGATCTGGATGCCGACCACCGGGTTGCCTGCGTCGCGCCAGCGTTGCACTTGGCCGAGCAGTTGGCTGTAGACCGCCTCCGGCCAGCGCAGGGTGTGGGCGCGGTACACCACCCAGATGTCGCCACGGGTCAGGCGCGGCACACCGATGCCTTGGGCGATCAGTTGCGCGCCGCGTTCGGGGGCGCGGCGGTTGGCGTTGATCTGGCCCTGGAGGATGTACAGGCTGTTGGCCTGTTTAAGCACCGGCTGCGGTGCGACGCCGCTCCACAGCCAGAAGGCGTCGTAGTCGCGGGCGTCGACGGCGCCGAACGCCGGGCTTGCCAGCAGCAGCCAGGCGAGCCACAGCGGCTTCACCAGTAGTACTGCGCCGATTTGCCCCACTGGGTGTCGGCAAAGCCGCTTTTGAGCTGGCGGAACCAGGCTTTGCGCACCGCCGGCTCAACATCCTTGCCGCCGCAGCTGTTGTAGCCGGCCGGTGCGTAGCAGTTGATGGCGCGGAACAAGGCGTAGGCCTTGTCATTCTTTGGCGCCTTGGCGTCGCCGATCACCTGCCGGTAGCCGTCGAGGCGCGAGAAGGTTTCACCCTTGAAGTCCGATGCGGTGCTGCCCAGGCTACCGGCGGCGCGGGCTTGTTCGAGCGGCATGCCGTCGAGGCTGTTGCGCAGGATGAATTCACCGATGCAGTTCAGACCCTGTGGGTTCTTGGCGTCGGCCTGCAAGGTCTCGGCGGTTTGCGCGATGCTCGGGCAGACGTAGCCGGATTCGGCCTTGTCGCCGTTCCACTGGAACAGCCGCAGGGTCTGGTTGCCGCCGTAGACATAACCCAGGCTGGTGCCGAGTTTGTCTTCGGACGCAGGCACAGGCAGTTGCTTGAGGTCGTCGGCGAAGCTTTCGAACTGGCCGCGCAGCAGGTTTTTGTAGAGCAGCACGAATTGCGCGGTTTCGCGTTCCAGCGGGTCGCGGGCCTGGGCGATCTGCTGGCGCAGCAGTTCAGGCCCGGCGACGTTGCGCAGCAGGATGTAGCGCACCTGGTTGGCGCTGATCGGCGAGTCGGCGGCAAACACCTTGGCCAACTGGCCGCTGCGCTCGTAATTCATGGCCAGGGCCAACTCCAACTGGTCGCGTTGCAGTGGCAGTTTCGCCAGCGGCAGCAGTTGCAGCCACAGCGCTTCGGCGCCTTTCCAGTCCTGTTTGGCTTCCATGGCCAGGGCGCGCAGGGTCTGTTGGCTGAAGGCGAAGTAGTTGAGGCTTGCTGGCACACTTTGCGGCAATTGCTTCAAGGCGGCGTCCGGTTGCTGCTCGACGAACAGCGCGCACACGGCCAGCAAGTAGTCGTAGAGCGCCGGGTCGCTGGCAAAGGCCGACTTTTGTTTTTCCAGGTCGGCGCGGGTCAGCGCCGGTTGCTCGCCGCCACGCATCACCATCAGGTCGCTGACCAGTTGGATCATCGGCGTGTTGACGGTTTCGCCGCTGGACATCAGCAGCTTGAGGTCGGCCTCTTCCACCAGTTCATCCACCGATACGTTGCGCTGCGCGTCGCTGGCTTCAGTCAGCGCCCAGGTAAACGCGGCGGCCAGCTTCTCGCTGTCAAAGCCCAGCCAGTACACGCGACGCAGCAGGCCGCGTGCAGAAACGCTGTATTCGCCCTGTGGATAAGTCTTCAGGTAGCCGTCGAAGCCTTGCTCGGCAGTGGCCAGCGCAGTTTTATCCACACGTTCGAGGTCGGGCACGCCGTATTCGTCATAGGTGTTGGCCTGGGCCTGGTTGAGCGCGTTGCGCGCAACCATGTAGCGCGCGGTTTCTTTCAGCCAGGGCGAAGTGGCGCTGCCAGCCGCGCTGAAGCCGCGCTCGGCCTCGGCGAAGCGGCCGCTGTAGAAGTCGGCGGCGGCTTGCAGGTAGGTGCGAAACAGTTGGCCGTCGGTGGACTGGATCTGCTGCGGGTCCGCGACCACCGGGCCGTCCCAGTCGCAGGTGGTGAGCAGTTGCAGGCGCGCCTTGGCCAGCAGTTCGCGCTCGGCCTGGGGCATGTCGGCCTTGGCGACCTGGCGGATAAACGCGGTGGCGCTGCTGTCGTCGTTGCTGCGGCAGCGGCTGCCTTCGCCACTGACGAAGCCTTCACCGGCGGTTTTGTAGTCTTCGCGCTTGATGCCCAGGGGTTCGAGCAGGGTGTCGAGTTCGGCGGTAGGGGAATCGTCGGAGTCAGGTTCGGTCTCGCCGTTGGAGGCCAGGGCCAGGCGGTACTGTGGAAACGGCACCGCGCCGAAACCTTGGGCCAGGTCATCTTCGTCCAAGGCATTCGGCGTCAGCGGCGCGCCTTTTTTGTCGGCAAGCATCAGGCGCAGGTTGGCCCGGCTGTCATTGCCCGGGCTCAGGAACGGCAGGTTGTTGCAGCGGTCGAGGCTGCTGCGGGCGACGCGCCAGTCAGGGAAGCAAAAGTTGTCGGAACTGGCCGCTGCGGGCAGGGAAACACTGGCCAGCAGAGCCAGTGCCAGGGGTGACAGAAAACCGATGCGCATGACGTGTCCTTGATCCTGAGTCCTTGGAGGGCGGCAATCATAGCTTGATCCGACAATCGCTTCGGTGAAGCCCTACACAAATCGTAGATTTGTCCGATTGAGGGTAGTGGCAATTTAATTTCTCTGACATAGACTGCGCTGTATGTCAGGGAGTTGACCGTATGAAGCAATTGAATGCACTGATGTTGGGTTTTACCTGCCTGTTGGGCGTGGCGCCGTTGGCCATGGCTGAAGATCCCTTGCTGGATCAGCCGCCGGCGACTGCCGCCAGTGCCACCAGCGAAGCGCGCGGTGTGCTGCGGGCCCGCGACCAGGCGATGCTGGCCAGTGAGTTGTCGGGGCGCATCGTCGAACTGCCGTTCAGCGAAGGCGAGTCGTTCAAGAAGGGTGACACCCTGGCGCGCTTCGATTGTTCGGCCTACCAGGCCCAACTGAACGCCGCCCAGGCCGCCAGCCGTGGTGCCGGTGAAGAACTGGCGCACAACAAACAACTGGCCTCGCTCAATTCCGTCGGGCGTTTCGAAGTGGCGCGGGCCGAGGCCAAGCTCACCGAGACCCAGGCCCAGTCCCAGGTCTATCAGGTGCAGATCAAGCGTTGCAGCGTGCTGGCGCCGTATGACGGCCAGGTGGTGCAGCGCAAGGTCCAGCGTTATGAAAGCGTGTCGGCGGGTGCGCCGCTGCTGGAAATCGTCGACAACCGCAGCCTGGAAATCCACCTGCTGGTGCCGTCGCGCTGGATGGGCAAACTCAAGCCCGGGCAGACCTTCAATTTCACCCCCGACGAAACCGGCCAGGCGTTCAGTGCCACGGTCAAACGCCTCGGCGCGCGCATCGATGAGGGCAGCCAGACGCTGCTGCTGGTCGCTACCCTGCCCAATGCCGCCGGTTTGATGGCGGGTATGAGCGGTACCGCCCACTTCGCGCAACTGCAATGAACGCACCGATGGCGGGGAACACCGAGCGGGTGTTCGCGCAGTTTCTCGACCTCGAACGCCAGACCCGCGCCGCCCGCACCACCGAGCAGTTGGCCTACAGCCTGGTCAACGATGGGCAAGCGCTGTTCGGCTATCGCCACGCCGCGCTGTTGATCGCGGGCAAGGTGCAGGCGGTCACAGCGGTGAGCAGCGTCGACCCGAACGCGCCGTTCGTGGCGTTTGTCGAGCAGGCGGTGGCGCAGTTGCACAAGCTGGATCTCGACCAGACCGCGCGCGTGGTGCCCGCCGAGCCATTGAGCGACGCGGTACGCGCCGACTGGCAGAGCCTGTCGGCCGAACATGTGTTCTGGTTGCCGCTGATCAACCCCCAAGGCCAGGTGTTTGGTGGCCTGTGGCTGGCGCGGGATACGCCGTGGAACCCGGCCGAGCAAGTCTTGCTGGCGCAGTTGGGCGACACCTACAGCCATGCCTGGCATGCGTTGCAACCGCGCCAGCCGTGGCGCCTGCGCCTGACCCGCAAACGTCAGGTGGCGGTGGTGCTCGGGTTGTTGCTGATGCTGCTGATCCCGGTGCGCCAATCGGTGCTGGCGCCTGCCGAAGTGGTGCCACTGGCCGGGCAAGTCGTCGCGGCGCCCTTGGACGGGGTGATTGCCGAGTTCCTGGTCAAACCCAACCAAAGCGTGAAAACCGGCGACCTGCTGCTGCGCTTCGAAAGCACCACCCTGACCGCCCAGGCGGACGTGGCGGCGCGGGCCCTGGGCGTGGCGGAAGCGGAGTTGAAGGCCAATTCCCAACGTGCCTTTGCCGATGCCGAATCCAGCTCGCGCATCGACCTGCTGGCCGCGCGCGTCGAGCAAAAACGCGCCGAACGCGATTACGCCCGCGAGCTGCTCAAGCGCAGCGAGGTGCGTGCCGAGCGCGACGGCATCGCGGTGTTCGCCGACGCCGAGCGCTGGACCGGCAAACCCGTGCAAACCGGCGAGCGCCTGTTGCAGATCGCCGACCCTGGCCAGGCCGAGTTGCGCATCGAACTGGCGGTGGGCGATGCGATTGCCCTGGCGCCCAACGCGCAGGTCGCGCTGTTCCTCGACAGTGACCCGCTGCAACGCCACCTCGCCACCCTGCAACGTGCCGCGTACGAGGCGCAGCCTACGCCGGGCGGGCAATTGGCCTATCGCCTGGACGCGCAGTTCGATGACGCGCCGCCGCGCATCGGCCTGCGTGGCACCGCGAAGCTGTATGGCGACCGCGCGCCGCTGGCGCTGTACTTGCTGCGTCGACCGCTGGCGGGCCTGCGTCAAAGCGTGGGCCTGTGATGAGCCTGCCCAAGCTGCGTGACGACCTGCAACTGTCCAGCGCCGGCGCAGCATTGGACGGTTCGCCGCGCTGGACCCTCGCCGACCCGGTGCGTGGGCGCTATTTCAAGTTGGGCGCCACGGCTATCCGCCTGCTGCGGCATTGGTCCCTGGGCGATGCGGAAAAAGTCCTGCAAGCGGCCAACCGCGAGCCGGGCTTGCCCTTGGGGGACAGCGAGGTCAGCGAGCTGCTGAGCTTTCTGCGCGCCCACGACCTGATCGCTGCCCTCGACCCGGAACAACGCGCCAGCTACCTGTATAAAGCCGCCGCCCAAAAGCAGGGCCTGTGGCAGGTGCTGCTGCATCAATACCTGTTTTTCCGCATCCCGCTGTGGCGCCCGGACGCGTTTCTCAACCGCGCCTGGCCGTGGCTGGCACGCTTTGGCCCGGGCCTGTTGCGTTACGGTTTGCCGATGATCCTCGGCCTCGGGGTCTTTTTGGTGGCGCGCGATTGGCAGCGCTTCCTGGCGACCTTCCCGCACCTGTTCAGCCTCGGCGGCGCCCTGGCGTTTGGCGTGGCGCTGTTCTTCGCCAAGCTGTGCCATGAATTCGGCCATGCGTTCATGGCCAAGCGCGCCGGCTGTCGGGTGCAGAGCATGGGCGTGGCCTTCATGGTGCTGTTGCCGATGTTCTACACCGATGTCAGCGACGCCTGGCGCGTCAATGATCGCCGCGCGCGCCTGATGATCGGCGCCGGCGGGGTGATGGCCGAGCTGCTGCTGGCGTGCATCGCCTTGCTGGCCTGGTCGCTGCTGCCGGACGGACCGGCGCGCACGGCGGCGTTCATGCTGGCCAGCGCCACCTGGCTGACCACCCTGGCGATCAACCTCAACCCGTTCATGCGCTTCGATGGTTACTTTCTGATCAGCGATTTATGGGGCGTCGACAACCTGCAAGGCCGCGCTTTCGCACTGTGCCGCTGGCGTCTGCGGGAGCTGCTGTTCGGCTATGGCGAACCGGCGCCGGAACCGTGGTCGCCGACGATGCGGCGCCGCCTGTTGTGGTGGGGCTACCTGGCGTGGCTGTGGCGCGCGGCGCTGTTCCTCGGGATCGCGTTGGCGGTGTATCACCTGTTTTTCAAGCTGCTCGGGATCTTCCTGATGCTGGTGGAATTGGCGTGGTTTATCTGCCTGCCGATCTACAAGGAGTGGCGTGAGTGGTGGAGCCGCCGCAGCCAGGCCCATACACCTCGGGTGTTGCTCAGCAGCCTCGGACTGGGGTTGATCGTGCTGGCGCTGGTGGTGCCGTGGCGCAGCGCGGTGGAGCTGCCGAGCATGCTTGAGGCCGGTCGCGTCAGCGCATCTCATGCGCCGGTAGCGGCGCGGGTCAAGGCGCTGCGGGTGGTGGACGGGCAGGCGGTGACCCAGGGCCAGGTGCTGATCGAACTGGAGTCGCCGGACCTCGACGCGCGCCAGAGCATCGTGCGCCGCGAAGTCGAGATCCTGCAGTTGCAGATGCGCCGCCAGGCCGGGCGTAGTGAAACGGCGGCCGACGCCGGGATCAACGATCAGCGCCTGTCCCAGGCCCTGGCCGAATACCGTGGCCTCGCTGCCCAGCGCGAACGCCTGCTGTTGCGTGCGCCCCATGGGGGCACGGTACGCGATGTGCTGCCGCAATTGAGCGTGGGTCGCTGGCTGTCGCCCAAGGATGCGCTGGTGCGGGTGGTGGAAGAGGGCGCGCGCCTGCGCGGCTACCTGGCCGAAGCGGAGCTTTGGCGAGTCGGGCCTGGGGCGACCGGGCGGTTTATCGCCGATGACCCGATGCACGCCGCGATCCCGGTGCAACTGACCGACATCGACGCCAACGGCGTGGCTTATCTGGATCAGGAGGCGCTGACCTCCGACCATCACGGGCCGATTGCCGTGCGCCGCGACGAAAACCAGCGCCCGGCGCCGGTGCAGGCGCAATATGGTGCGCGCCTCAAAAGCCTGGAGGCGATCGAGACACCCCGGCAACCGTTGCGCGGCGTGGTGCTGTTGCAAGGGCGCAGTGAGTCGGTGCTGGGCACGGCCTGGCGGCGGGCGGCGGCGTTGGGGGTTAGGGAAAGCGGGTTCTGACAAGGAGTGGCAGGCGATGATGAACAACAATGGCGGATTGGCGCAGGGCTTGGCGATGCGCCCGTCACGGGCCAGCGATGGGCCGTTTTTGCACAAGCTCTACCATTCGGCGCGGGCGGATTTGCAGTGGATCGACGGCGAGCAAGAGGTCGTTGAAGAGGTCATCGCCCAGCAGTTCCAGGTGCAGGAGCGGGGCATGGATCAGCAGTTTCCAGGCGCCCTGCATTACGTGGTGGAAAAGCTCGGCACGCCTATCGGTGCCTTGAGTGCCGACTTCGGCGCCAATGAAATCCGCGTGCTGTACCTGGCGTTCATCCCTGCCGCACGTGGCCAGGGTTTCGGCCGGGCGGTGCTGCACAGCGTGCAGCAGGCCGCCACCCAAGTGTGTTGCCCGGTGGCGACGGTGGTGTGGGCGAGCAACCCCCATGCGCGCCAGCATTACCTGGCGCTGGGGTTTCGCGTGGAAGAACAGACACCGGCCGCGCAACGGCTGGTGTGGTACCCGTCTCAGTTGAACACGATGCAGAAGTAACCGCGCTCGCCGTCGCGCCCCATGGCCGGCTCGCGGGACACGAACACGTGTTCCAGGCATACATCCGGCAAGGGCAGGCGGCACAAGCCGTCGACGAAATCCGTCGGCCCGAGGCTATTGAGCGACACACTGAAGCCCTCCCGTGCAGTGCCCGGCAATCTGGCCTCCGGCGCCGGGCGCAGCCCCTGCACCTGGATTTGCAACGCCGAGCCATCTGGCAGGTACAGCACACTGGGCTGAGCCAGCAGAGGACGAAAATGTTCCAGAGTGACTAGATTCAACATGCTTTGGCTCCTCGTAGTGAGCGGGCTTGCCCCGCGCTGGGTGGCGAAGCCGCCCCAAATCGGTCCGCCGCGGTGTTTCAGAAGAACCGAGGCGCCTGGTTTTGGGGCGGCTTCGCCACCCAGCGCGGGGCGAGCCCGCTCACTACCAATGCGGGGTTGATTGGGGACGGGTCAAGAGCGTGAAGGGTAGAGCCCGACCAGGGCAATGCTGAAGTTGATCGCCAGGTAAGGGTTCAGGGTGGCAAAGGCCTGGCTCTGGCCGGCAACCGCCGTGTCGCCGACCACCGTGGTGCTGACGCCCTTGAGCGGCACCGGGTTGGCGCCTTGTTGATCGGAATAGATCGTCGCGCTGCCAGGGCCTGGGCCGGAAGCACCGATATAGGCATTGGTCGGCGTAGGTACCGTCACCGAGTTGCTGACGACGCTGGTCAGCTGCACCGTGGTGCTGCCGGCGAGCGTGCCCGCGCCATGGGTGTGGGCGGGCAGGTTGCCGGCCAGCAGCGTGACGGACTCGGTGCCCGCAAAATCGCCGATAACCCGCGCCGACAAGCCTGTGCCTTGGCCCATGCCCATCGGCAAGCGGCTTTGCAGGTTCGGCAGTTGGAAGGTGGACTGGCCGTTGCCGCCGTAGAAGGTGCCGATCAACGCAAACAGTGCGGCGTTCTGTTGCACAGCCAAGACCTGGCCGTTGCATAACGCCCAGCCATTGGGGGCGTAGTTAAAGGCAAAAGACTGGATGGTGCCGATAAATACTTCCATGAGTCGCGAATCCTTGTGTGAGCTCTTAGGTATGGAGTGGCGCCAATCGATCCGGCGTCATCGCAGAGCGTAGACGCACTTTTGCGCGGCGCCTGGCCAATGCGAAACCGCGAGCGAAACCCAGGCTTATGCCCTAGAGTTGCGCCTGTTGGCGCATGCGCAATTTTTGCCGGGGAAACCGGCAGTGTCAGGGGATTTGAGGTGCGACGGTCTGTGGTCGAGCAAGACGAAAAAGTGGGTACATTTGCCGTGGCGCAGGCCTGGGAAGGCAGCGGCTGGCTGAGCCGGCTATGGTGGGTGCCGATCCTGGCGCTGGCCATGGCCGTGCGGTTCTATGGTCTGACGGCGGCGGCGATCTGGGGCGACGAAGGCTCAAGCCTGCTGCTCAGCGAATACGCCGTTGACGACCTGTGGTTTCACGCGGCCCATGATGTGCACCCGCCGCTGTACTTTTTCATGCTGCGTGGCTGGATCGAGGTGTTTGGCGACGGCATCTGGTCGATTCGCGGCATGAGTGCGATCCCCGGCGTACTCGCCGTGGGCCTGGGAATGTGGCTGATGCGGCTGCTGTCCACGCGTCGCGCTGCCTTGCTGGCGGGCGTGCTGCTGGCGCTGTTCCCCAGCGCCGTGCGCTATAGCCAGGAAGTGCGCATGTATTCGCTGTTGGCGGTGTGGCTGCTGGGGGCCACGCTGGCGCTGGTGTACTGGGTGCGCCAGCCCGCGCGCGCGCGCTGCCTGGTGGCCTATGTGCTGCTGATGGCGGCCGCTTTTTATACCCATTACTTCACGGCGTTGTGTGTGCTGGTGCACTGGGCCTGGCTGGGCCTGTTGTACCGTTCCCAGGCGCCGGGCCAGCGCTTGCTCGCGCGTCCGGCATGGTGGTGGGCCAATGTGGCGATTGTCGCGTTGTACCTGCCTTGGCTGCCGAACCTGCTGGATCTGGTCCAGCATGTCGAGCAGCTCAAGGTCGGCGGCGATATTGGCTGGGAAGACCCGGTTACGCTGATCTCCGTGCCCTCGATGATCTGGCAGTTCGTACTGCAGGATGAAGGCCTCGACTTCTGGGCGCCGCTGTTCTGGCTGTTCCCGCTAGCGCTGATGGCGGTGGTTGCGGTGACTGCCTGGAAAGACCGCGAAAACCTGCGGCCGGCGCGCCTGCTGGCGCTGTTTCTGCTGCTGCCGGTGCTGTTGGTGTATGGCGTGTCGTTTGTATCGCCTGTGTTTATCGAACGTTACCTGACGGTGTATGCCATCGGCTTGCCGCTGCTCATGGCTTTGGCCATCGATCGTCTGCCGAGCCGTCTGTCGTGGCTGGGGGCGGCGTTGTTCGTGGTGTTTGTCGGCGTTGAACTGCTGGGGTTGAAGAACAACGCCACGGTGGATGTGCATGACCAGTTCAACGTGCCGGTGGAGTTCGTCAATCGCAATTACCAGGACGACGACCGCATCGTACTCAGCGACATGATGTGGTACTTGAGTTACGTGTATTACGACCAGACCGACGCCCAGTTGCAGCTCTACACCCCGCCCAAGCCCGACGGCACCCCGACCCGGCCGAATGCCTATGGTTTCGGGACGCTGGTGGATCAGGACGGCGGCCGCATTTACCTCGACCGTCTGTCGGCTTTGCCCGCCGAAACCCGCCGCGTCTGGCTGATCAGCAGCAATGAAATGCCCGACGATTTCGCGCCGATCCCCGACGGTTGGCGCCAGGTATTGCAGCAAGATGGCGGCGGGGCGAGGGCGCGGCTATTTGTGCTGTGTACGGGGCCTGTTTCTTTGCAGCCTGAGGCATGTCGTTAATTTCGAATCGGTATTAAATCGGCTGCAAATAGTGGCATTTACCCACTAGTGGTTGTATCAATCCTGAGCTACTCTGCGGTGACAAAAGGAATTGTCTGACAAAAAGTGGTGAATGGATTGCCGTATCACTTTATTTCCGGATTGCCGCGCTCCGGCTCGACCCTACTCTCTGCCATCCTGCTGCAGAACCCGCGCTTTCATGCGGGCATGAGCAGCCCGGTAGGCACCCTGTTCAAGGGTGTGCTGGGGCAGTGCAGCGCCGGCAGCGAGTTTGGCTCGGTGATCGACGCCGACACCCGCCGCCGCCTGCTGCGCGGCCTGTTTGATTCCTATTACGCCGACAAAACCTCCACGCCGGTGGTGTTCGACACCAATCGCCAGTGGTGCGCGCGCATGCCGGCGCTGCATGACCTGTTTCCCCAAGCCAAAGTCATCGCCTGCGTGCGTAATGTCGCGTGGATCATGGACAGCCTGGAGCGCCTGTACCGCGCCAATCCCTTCGAAAACACCAAGCTGTTCAACGACGATGTCGAGCGCAATACCGTGTACAGCCGCGTCGAGACCCTGGCCCAGCGCAACCGCATGGTCGGGTATGCGTGGTCGGCGCTCAAAGAGGCGTACTACGGCGAACACGCCGACTCGATGTTGATCGTCGACTACGACCTGCTGGCCCAGGCCCCCGAGCGGGTCATGCGGCTGGTCTATGAATTTATCGGCGAGCCGTGGTTCGAGCATGACTTCGACAACCTCAGCTACGACGCTCCGGATTTCGACCAGGACCTGGGCGTAGCCGGCCTGCATCGGGTCAAGCCACGGGTGGCGCTGCAAGCGCGCCGCAGCCTGTTGCCGCCGGATCTGTTCGAGCAGTTCGCCCATATGGATTTCTGGCGTGACGGCAGCCTGAGCGCCGCCAATGTGATTCGCACCAAAGCCGACGCCGCGATCAGTTGATCACGGCTTTTTTATTTGCGGGTATCAGCATTCGACAAGCGGGTGAGCAGCATGTGGTGGAGCAAAGCTAAGGCACGGCAAACGACAACAGGCGCCCTCACTCAGGCGACGCCGATGATCATGTCCCTGGAACCACGCATGCTGTTCGACGGCGCGGTCGCCGCCACAGTGGCTGATGTGGCGCAGGCCGACAGTCACGCCACGGCTGCCGACGCGGCCGCCAAGGCGCCGACCACCGAGCACGCCGGTACCGGCAGCGAAACCCATGCGCAAACCGATGCGCCCGTGACCCCGGCCCCGGTCGCCGTACCGGGTGAAACCGTGGTGTTCGTCGACGCGCGGGTCAAGGACTCTGCCGAGCTGCTCAAAGGCGTCGCCCCCGGCACCCAGGTGGTGCAACTGGACGCGAGCAAGGACGGCCTGCAACAGATCGCCGATTACCTGGGCAGCCACCAGGGCGTCAGCTCGGTGCAGATCATCGCCCACGGCAACGCCGGGGACCTGTGGCTGGGCAACACCTATTTGTCGGCAGACAACGTCGCGGCCCGCAGCGAAGTGCTGGCGCAGATCGGCCAGGACATGAACGTTGGCGGCGACATCCTGATCTACGCCTGCAACACGGCGGCGGGCGACAAGGGCATCAACTTTGTCGACTCCCTGGCGCAGCTGACCGGGCGCGATATTGCCGCGTCCACCAACCGCACCGGCGCGGGCAGCGACTGGACCCTGGAAATCGCCACCGGCTCCATCGAGAGCCACACCGCGCTGTCCTACGGCAGCATGTCGGGGTATCAGTACAGCCTGGCGACGATCACGGTGCTCAATAACGGCGACAGTGGTGTCGGCAGCTTGCGTCAGGCCCTGAGCGACGCGGTATCGGGGGATACCGTGGCCTTCGGTGCCGACATGACGGTCAACCTCAACAGCCAGCTGATCATCTCCAAGAACCTCACCATCGACGGCGATCGCAACAATGATGGCGTGGCAGACGTGACCATCAGCGGGCAGTACAAAACCCAGGTGTTGAGGGTCAACTCCGGCGTCACCGCGACCCTGGATGGGCTGATCATCACCAAGGGCCTGGCCGCCGGCAACGGCGCTGCGGCGGGGACCGACGGAACGGCGGCCATGGGCGGCGGCATTGTCAACTACGGTAACCTGACCTTGACCAATGTCACGGTGACCAGCAACGCAGCCTCGGGCGGCGGTGGCGGTGGCGGGGTTACTGCGCCTTATGTCGGTGGCGCGGTCGGTGGCGGCGGTGGCGGTGGCGGCGCGCTCGGCGGGCAAGCCGGTGGTCACGGTGGTACTTCCGGCTTTGGTACAGGCGTGTATGGCGGCACTTCCGGCAGTGCCAACACCGGCGGCAACGGCGGCGGCTATAACCCCAACTACATGGGCGGCAGGGGCGGCAGCAGCACCGGCGGCGCGGGCGGCGTGGGCGCGGCCAACTACAGCAATGGCGGCGCCGGTGGTACGGCAAACAATGGCACGATTTCCATTGGCGGCGGTGGCGGCGGCTCCGGTTGGGACAAACCTGGCCGGGCGGGTGCCTCGGCCAGCGGCGGTATCTACAACGGCAGCACCGGCACACTGACCGTTGTCGGCACGTCGGTGATTACCAACAACATCGCTGCCGGTGGCGGCGGTGGTGGCGGTGGTGGCCTGGGTGGCTCCGCCGATTCGGGCGGCGCGGCCGGCAAAGGCGTCGGCGCGATCTGGAACAAAGGCACGCTGTTGATGACGGCTGCCAACTTTGCGGCCATGAGCGGTAACGTCGGTGGCAGCGGCTCCGGTGGCCCTGCCTTGGGCGGCGGTTCCACGGGCGCCTCCGTAGCGGCCGTGAACAACATCTTCAATGACGGCGGCACGGTGAACACGGTTTATTCCCCGGGGCCAACCGCGACCATCGTGATGGCGGATACCGCGTTGAAAATCGGCGATACCTCGCTGGTCACCATCACGTTCAGCCGTGCGGTGAGCGGTTTCACCAACGCCGACCTGACGATCGCCAACGGCACCTTGACCGCTGTGAACAGCCTCGACGGCGGCATCACCTGGACCGCGACGTTCACGCCGACCAGCAGCATCACCGATGCGACCAACCTGATCACCCTCGACAACACAGGGGTGGTCGCGATCAACGACGGCTTGGCCGGCGCGGGCACCACCAATTCGGCCAATTACACGATCGACACCGTGCGACCAACCGCGACCATTGTGGTCGCCGACACCGCGTTGAAAATCGGTGAAACCTCGCTGGTGACCATCACGTTCAGCGAAGCCGTCAGCGGTTTCACCAACGCCGACCTGACCATCGCCAACGGCACCCTGAGCGCGGTCAGCAGCAGCGACGGCGGTGTCACCTGGTTCGCGAACTTCACACCCAGCGCGAGCATCACCGACACCACCAACCTGATCACCCTGGATAACACTGGCATCGCCGACCTGGCGGGCAACGCCGGCAGTGGCACCACGGATTCCAACAACTACGCCATCGACACGGTGCGGCCGACCGCTTCCATCGTGGTCGCGAACACTGCCCTGAGCATCGGTCAAACCAGCTCGGTGACCATCACCTTCAGCGAGGCGGTGTCCGGCTTTACCACCGCCGACCTGGCGGTAGCCAATGGCATTGTCTCGTCGCTCACCAGCAGCGACGGCGGCGTCACCTGGACCGCCACATTCACCCCCAGCAGCAACGTCAATGACACCACCAACCTGATCACCTTGAACAACACCGGCATCAGCGACTTGGCAGGCAACACGGGCAGCGGCACCACTGATTCCAATAACTACGTCATTGACACCCAGCGCCCAACCGCGACGATCATCGTGGCGGACAGCAGCCTGAAAATCGGCGAATCCTCACTGGTGACCATCACCTTCAGCGAGGCGGTGACCGGCTTCAGCAACGCCGACCTGACGATCGCCAACGGCACCCTGACCGCTGTGAACAGCCTTGATGGCGGCATCACCTGGACCGCGACGTTCACGCCGACCAGCAGCATCACCGACGCCACCAACCTGATCACCCTGGACAACACCGGCATTGCCGACCAGGCCGGCAACGCCGGCAGCGGCACCACTGATTCCAATAACTACGCCATTGATACCGTGCGGCCAACGGCGACGGTGGTGGTGGCCGACAGCGCGTTGAAAATCGGTGAAACCTCGCAGGTGACCATCACGTTCAGCGAGGCCGTCACCGGGTTCACCAACGCCGACCTGACCATCGCCAACGGCACCCTGAGCGCGGTCAGCAGCAGCGACGGCGGTGTCACCTGGATCGCTACCTTCACACCCAGCGCGAGCATCACCGACACCACCAACCTGATCACCCTGGATAACACCGGCATTGCCGACCTGGCGGGCAACGCTGGCAGCGGCACCACCGACTCCAACAATTACGCCATCGACACCCAGCGCCCGACCGCGACCATCGTCATGGCCGACCCGGTGCTTGACGCCGGTGAAACTTCGCTGGTGACCATCACCTTCAGCGAAGCGGTCACCGGGTTTACCAACGCCGACCTGAGCATTGCCAATGGCACCTTGAGCGCGGTGAGCAGCAGCGATGGCGGTATCACCTGGACCGCCACCTTCACCCCGACCGCGGGTATCAACGACGCCACCAACCTGATCAGCCTGAACAATACGGGGGTGAGCGATCTGGCCGGTAACTCGGGCTCGGGCGTCACCAACTCGGCCAACTACAGCATCGACACCGTGGCGCCTACGGCGACCATCGTCGTGGCGAATCCGGCCTTGAACGTTGGCGCCAGCTCACTGGTGACCATCACCTTCAGTGAAGCGGTCACCGGGTTTACCAACGCCGACCTGACCGTCGCCAACGGCACCCTGAGCGCCGTGAACAGCGTCGACGGCGGCATCACCTGGACCGCGACGTTCACCCCTTCGAGCAATGTGACGGACGCCACCAACCTGATCACCCTGGACAACACGGGGGTGCAGGCGGCGACTTCGGGGAACGTCGGCAGCGGCAGTTCGAATTCCAACAACTACGCCGTCGATACCCAGCGGCCCACCGCCACGGTGGTGGTCAACGACAACGCGCTGGGGATTGGCGGCACGTCGTTGGTCACGATCACGTTCAGCGAGGCCGTCACTGGCTTCAGTTTGGCTGACATGACGGTCGACAACGGCGCGCTGTCGAATCTGTCGACCAGCGACAACATCACCTGGACCGCGACGCTGACGGCGGTGGCAGGCATCACCCAGGGCAACAACCATGTGGTCGTCGACAACACCGGCGTGGTCGACACCGCCGGCAACGCCGGTTCCGGCACCACCACCTCGAACGCCTATGCGGTCGACAGCCAGCGCCCGACCGCGACCATCGTGGTCGCCGATTCGGCCCTGAGCGCGGGTGAAACCTCGCTGGTGACCATCACCTTCAGCGAGGCGGTTACCGGTTTCACCAATGCTGACTTGAGCGTGCCCAATGGCACCCTGAGCGCCGTGAGCAGCAGCGACGGCGGTATCACCTGGACCGCCACCTTTACACCGACCGCGGGTGTCCACGACACCACCAACCTGATCAGCCTGAACAATACGGGCGTGAGCGACCTGGCCGGCAACGCCGGCACGGGCACCACCAACTCGGGTAACTTCACCATCGACACCGTGCGCCCAACCGCAACGATCGTCGTGGCCGACAGCAGCCTGAAAATCGGCGATACCTCGCTGGTCACCATCACCTTCAGCGAAGCGGTCACCGGCTTTACCAACGCCGACCTGACCATCGCCAACGGCACCTTGAGCAACGTGGCCAGCTTCGATGGCGGCATCACCTGGACCGCGACCTTCACGCCGACCACCAACATCACCGACGCCACCAACCTGATCACCCTGGACAATACCGGTGTCGCCAACGCCTCCGGCAACGCCGGCAGCGGCACCACCGACTCGAATAATTACGCGATGGATACCGCGCGTCCGACGGCCACCATCGTGGTCTCGGAAACGACGCTGAACATCGGTCAAACTTCGCTGGTGACCATCACCTTCAGCGAGGCGGTCACCGGGTTTACCAACGCCGACCTGAGCATTGCCAATGGCACCTTGAGCTCGGTGAGCAGCAGCGACGGCGGTATCACCTGGACCGCGACCTTGACCCCGCTCGCCAGCATCACCGACACCAGCAACGTGATCAGCCTGGACAACACCGGCGTCAATGACCTGGCGGGCAACGCTGGCAGCGGCACCACGGATTCGAGCAACTACGCCATCGACACCCAGCGCCCAACGGCAACCATCGTGGTCTCCGACGCGAGCTTGAGCGCCGGCGAAACCTCGGCGGTGACCATTACGTTCAGCGAGGCGGTCAGCGGTTTCACCAATGCCGACCTGAGCATCCCCAATGGCACCCTGAGCACCGTGAGCAGCAGCGACGGCGGTATCACCTGGACGGCCACCTTCACGCCGGACGTGGGCATCCGCGACACCACCAACCTGATCACCCTGAACAATACGGGGGTGAGCGACCTGGCCGGCAACGCTGGCGCGGGCACCACCAACTCGGCCAACTTCAGCATCGACACCGTGCTGCCGACGGCTACCATCGTGGTGGCGAACCCTGCGTTGAGCATCGGTGAAACCTCGCTGGTGACCATCACGTTCAGCGAAGCCGTCAGCGGTTTCACCAACGCCGACCTGACCATCGCCAACGGCACCCTGAGCGCCGTGAGCAGCGGTGACGGCGGCATCACCTGGACTGCGACCTTCACCCCGACCAGCAGTATCACCGACGCCACCAACCTGATCACCCTGGACAACAGCGGCGTGGCCAACGCCTCCGGCAACGCCGGCAGCGGCAGCACCGACTCGAACAATTACGCGATTGACACCGTGCGTCCTACCGCGACCATCGTAGTGGCGGATACGGCCCTCAGCGTCGGTCAGACCTCGCAGGTGACCATCACCTTCAGCGAGGCGGTGAGCGGTTTCACCAATGCCGATCTGACCATCGCCAATGGCACCTTGAGCGCGGTGAGCAGCAGCGACGGCGGTATCACCTGGACAGCCACCTTTACCCCGGCGGCCGGCATCACCGACACCACCAACCTGATCACCCTGGACAACACCGGCGTCGCCGACCTGGCGGGCAACGCCGGCTCCGGCACCACCGATTCCAACAACTACAGTGTCGACAGCCAGCGGCCGACCGCCACGATTGTCATGAGTGACAGCGACCTGCGTCCGGGCGAAACCTCGTTGGTGACCATCACCTTCAGCGAGGCCGTCACCGGCTTCGACAACAGCGACCTGAGTGTGGCCAATGGCAGCCTGAGCAACGTCAGCAGCAGCGACGGCGGCATCACCTGGACGGCAACGTTCACGCCGACCCTGAGTGTGACCGACGCCACCAACCTGATCGTGCTGAACAATACCGGCATCGCCGACCTGGCGGGCAACAGCGGCACCGGCACCACCAACTCCGCCAACTATGCGGTGAACACCGAGGTGCCGACGGCAACCATCGTGGTGGCCGACACGCAACTGAAGGCGGGCGAAACCTCCCAGGTGACCATCACCTTCAGCCAGGCCGTCAGCGGCTTTACCAACGCCGACCTGACCCTTGCCAACGGCAGCCTGAGTGCGGTGAGCAGCAGCGATGGCGGCGTCACCTGGACCGCGACGTTCACACCGACCAGCAATATCACCGACACCAGCAACCTCATCGTGCTGGACAACAGCGGCGTGACGAATGCCTCGGGCAACAGTGGCGTCGGCACCACCGACTCCAACAACTACAGCATCGATACCCAGCGGCCGACCGCGACCATCACCGTGGCCGACGCCGTCCTCGGCATCGGGCAAACCACCACGGTCACCGTAACCTTCAGCGAAGCGGTCAGCGGTTTTGATTTGTCGGATCTGAGCGTGGCCAATGGCACGTTGTCCAACCTCGTCTCCAACGACGGCGGCAAGACCTGGACTGCCACCTTGACGCCGACCGTCGCGATTACCGACCCGACCAACCTGGTGGTGCTGGATGCCAGCCTGGTGAACGACGCAGCGGGCAACGCCGGTGCGGGCATCGCCATTTCCAACAACTATGCGCTCGACGCCGACCGGCCAACCGCGACGATCTCCGTGGCCAACCCGAACCTGACCGTCGGCCAGACCACCACCGTGACGTTCACCTTCAGTGAAAAAGTCAGTGGTTTTGACCTGGATGACTTGAGCGTGGCCAACGGCACCTTGTCCAACCTCGCCACCAGCGATGGCGGCAAGACCTGGACCGCCACCCTGACGCCGACGGCCAACCTCTTTGATCCGAGCAACTTCATCACCCTCGACACCAGCCTGGTGACGGATGCGGCGGGCAATGCCGGCAGCGGCTTCAGCAACTCCGGCAACTACGCGATCAATACCGTCGCGCTGACCGGCGACCCGCTGTTCCGTGTCACCGGCCCGACGGCGCCACCGGGGGCGCCGGATGCGCCGCTGCAACCGATCATCTTTGGCCTGCCCACCGGCAACCTGGGCTCGCCGATTGGTTTCCCGGCGCTGTTCGAGCAGCGTGATTCGGGCGGCGGCTTGCCGCCGATCGGCAACATCTTTATCCGCAACAACGCTCTGGCGCCAAGCTATATCGCCCAGGTGTTCAGCACGGACGGCGGCAATGCGGCGGGTGCCTCCGGGTTCCTCGGGTTTGGCGGCGGCGATGGCGGGGTGTTTGGCTCAAGCACTTTATCGGGCCTGTTCAACCGCGAAACCCAGGGTGACGACGGTGGCTTCAAGGCCTTCGACAGCAAATCGATCCAAGGCTCGGGCGGCACGTTGGGGGCGCCGACCCTGGGTCAACAATTGCAGCAGATCAATGACGTACAACAACGCCAGGTGATTGATCTGGCGCATGCACTGCAACAGGTCGGTATCAACGAAATGCAGGCCTGATCACACTAAATTCAAGGCGCGGTAACAGGGGCAGTCCAAGGATGAATAAAAGTCATAAGTTGTTCGGCGCCAGCTTGCTGGCGCTGGCGATCAGCGGTTGTGCGGTCACCAGCAAGCCGATTGAACGCAGCGTCAGCGAGCAGCGCGCTCGCAGCGACCTGCAGGGCATGTACAAGGATCAGGAACCGCTGAGCGGCCCGTTGACCCTGCACCAGGCCATGGCCCGCGCGGTGAAGTACAACCTCGAAGGCCGTTTGAAGGTGATGGAAGAGGCGTTGGCCAAGCGTCAATCCGACCTCTCCAGCTTTGACATGCTGCCGCGCATGGCGCTGTCGGCCGGTTATGCCGGACGCAACAACACCAACGCCTCCAGCAGCCAGAGTGTGCGTACCGGCACCCAGTCCCTGGAACCGTCCACCTCCCAGGACCGCGACCGTCGCGTGGCGGACCTGACCATGGTGTGGAACGTGCTCGACTTTGGCGTCAGCTACATCAGCGCCAAGCAGCAAGGCGACCAACGCCTGATCATTCAGGAACGCCGCCGCAAGGTGATCAACACCATCGTCCAGGACGTGCGCTCGGCCTACTGGCGCGCCGTGGCGGCCGAACGTTTGCTCGGCCAGATCGACAGCCTGATGGCTCGCGTCGACCAGGCCCAGAGCAACAGCCAAAGCATGAGCGAGCAACGCATCGGCGACCCGGTGCAAGCCCTCGGCTACCAGCGTTCGCTGATCGAGGCCACGCGCCAATTGCAGGAGCAGCGCCGCGCGTTGTCCCTGGCCAAGACCGAGCTGGCGACCTTGATCAACCTGCCCATGGGCACCGAGCTCAAGCTGGCCACGCCGGACGACTACAGCGTGCCGCAACTGAAGGTCAACCTCGCCAGCCTGGAACAGGAAGCCCTGGCCAACCGTCCTGAGCTGCGCGAGCAGGACTACCAGACCCGCATCAGCGCCGCCGAAACCCGCAAAGCCATGCTGCGCCTGCTGCCGGGCCTGGAATTCAGCGCCGGCGGGCATTACGACAGCAACTCGTTCCTGGTGGACAACCGCTGGGCCGACTACGGTGCCAAGGTCACCTGGAACCTGTTCAACGTGATCTCGGCCCCGGCCGCCATCGACGTGGCCAAGGCCGGCGAAGAAGTCGCCACCGCCCGCCGCCAGGCGATGTCCATCGCGGTGCTGGCGCAGATCTACGTGGCCAACGCCAACTACCAGGACGCCGTGCGTCAGTTCAAGACCAACGAGCAACTGGCGAATATCGACGGGCAGATCCTCACCCAACTGCGCAACCGTCACCAAGCTGCTGGCCTCGGCGAGCTCGACCTGATCCAGGGCGAACTCAACACCCTGCAAGCCGACCTGCGCCGCGACCTGGCCTACGCCGACCTGCGCAACGCCTACGGCCAGATCTTCGCCAGCGCCGGTCTCGACCCGCTGCCCGAGCAACTGGACTCCGACCGCGTGCAGAGCATCGCCACCGCCCTGGCCGGTCGCGAGTCGGCGTGGGCGGCGGGCAACATCGCCGCGCCGGTGGCGCCTGCCGTGGTCAAGTAATCGGCTGGTGCTGACGGCGAGTCGCACTCGCCGTCAGCGTATCGGTGCGTCGAGCGGTCGTGGCAGGGCGTGCATCTGGGCTAGACTCGGGTGACTCATCTTCTTAGGAATCTGTCATGGAATCGCCTGTGCATAGCTTGTCGTCGTTGTTCAAGCAGTTGGGACTGCCGGATGACGCGCAGAGTATCGATAAATTCTTGGTGGTTCATTCGCCGCTCAAACCCGAGCTGGAACTGGCCGATGCGTTTTTCTGGACGCCCAGCCAGAGCGCGTTTTTGCGTGAGGAGAAACGCAAGGATGCGGATTGGGCGGAGTTGGTGGATGAGTTGGACGTGTTGTTGAGGAAGGGACGGGGGGTGTAAAAAACTTCGCGTCAACCGCAAAAGTTGAGAAAACCGGGCTTTAATCGCGCAAGTGAACTTTTTCTGAGGTTGCGCGATGTCTCCCGCAAAAGTGTTTCAAAACTTGACGGCCTTCCGTTCATCCACCATATTGATAGTTAGCAAACTAACTGTATGCGAACTATCCAGTGCCTCAATCCCTCGAACAACTTCACATGAACCTCAGCAGCAGCATGGTGGTGGGCGCCCGTAACTGGCGCAAAATCTGCCAGACCACGCTGGTGAGCTACGGCATTTCCGAAGCCTGCGCGGTGCCGCTGTTGATGATCGGCCGCCTGGGCGACGGTGTGCATCAGGTAACAGTCGCCCAGGCTTCGGGGATGGAGAGCCCGTCGCTGGTGCGCCTGCTCGACCAGTTGTGCAACGGCGGCTACGTGTGCCGCACCGAAGACATTCACGACCGCCGCGCCAAGGCCCTGAGCCTCACCGAGCGTGGCCGTGAGCTGGTGCAGGCGGTGGAAGTGCAACTGGTGCGCCTGCGCAAGGAAGTCCTGGCGGACATCGCCCCCGACGATATGGCAGCCGCCTTGCGCGTGCTGCGGGCCTTCGAGGCGGCGAGCCTTTGAACGGTTTCTTTACCGGTTTCCCGCCTGCCCGCGACTGGTTCTACGGTGTGCGCACCTTCGCCGCCTCGATGATCGCGCTGTACATCGCCATGCTCATGCAGATGCCGCGCCCCTATTGGGCGATGGCCACCGTGTACATCGTTTCCAGCCCGTTTGTCGGCCCCACCAGTTCCAAGGCGTTGTACCGTGCCATCGGCACCCTGATGGGCGCGGCGGCGGCGGTGTTTTTTGTGCCGATGTTCGTGCAGTCGCCCTATGTGCTGGTGTTGGTGATTGCCTTGTGGACCGGCATCTTGCTGTTCCTCTCCATGCACCTGCGCACCGCCAACAACTATGCGCTGATGCTGGCCGGCTACACTTTGCCGCTGATCGCCCTGCCGGTGGTGGATAACCCGCTGGCCGTGTGGGACGTGGCCGAAGCGCGCACCGAAGAAATCTTCCTCGGCATCGCCGTCGCCGCCGTGGTCGGCGCGATGTTCTGGCCACGCCGCCTGGCGCCGGTGTTCGATGGCTCGGTGAGCAAGTGGTTTGCCGACGCCCAGGTCTACAGCCAGCGCTTTCTGACACGCAACGTCACGCCAGAAGAAGTCAGCAGCCTGCGCGGCGGTATGGTCGCCACCTTCAACACCCTGGAGCTGATGATCGGCCAGTTGCCCCATGAAGGCGCGCGGCCGCAGACGGTGCGCAACACCAAGGAACTGCGTGGGCGCATGATTCACCTGCTGCCCGTGGTGGAAGAACTCGACGACGCGCTCTACGCCGTCGAACAGCGTGCGCCGCAGTACCTCGAGCAACTGACGCCGCTGTTGGAAGCCTCCAACCAGTGGCTGCAAAGCAGCGCAGAAAACCCCACGCTGGACAGCTGGCGCGCCCTGCGCGACCAACTCGAAGCCCTGCAACCCAGCGGCGAAGCGCTGGACGAACGCCACACGCTGCTGTTCTCCAACGCCCTCTATCGCCTCGGCGAATGGATCGACCTGTGGCAAGACTGCCGCAGCCTGCAAGCTGCCATCGCCTGCGAAAGCCAGGTCACCTGGCGCGCCGTCTACCGCCACTGGCGCCTCGGTCGCCTGACCCCGTTCCTCGACCGTGGCCTGATGTTCTACTCGGCGTTTTCCACCGTCACCGCGATCATCGTCGCCTCGGTATTGTGGATTCTCTTGGGCTGGACCGACGGCGGCAGCGCGGTGATCCTCGCCGCCGTGGCGTGCAGTTTTTTCGCCTCGATGGACGACCCCGCGCCGCAGATCTATCGATTTTTTTTCTGGACCGCGATGTCGGTGCTCTTCGCCAGCCTTTATCTGTTTTTGGTGCTGCCCAACCTGCACGATTTTCCGATGCTGGTGCTGGCGTTCGCGTTGCCGTTCATCTGCATCGGCACGCTCACCGTGCAGCCGCGTTTCTACCTGGGCATGCTGCTGACGCTGGTCAACACCTCGTCGTTCATCAGCATCCAGGGGGCGTATGACGCAGACTTCCTCAACTTCGCCAACGTCAACCTGGCCGGGCCCGTAGGCTTGTTGTTCGCGTTTGTGTGGACCCTGATCGCGCGGCCCTTCGGTGCCGAGCTGGCGGCCAAGCGCCTGACCCGTTTCAGCTGGCACGACATCGTCGGCATGACTGAACCGGCGACCCTCAACGAACACCGTCACCTCGCCGCGCAAATGCTCGACCGCCTGATGCAGCACCTGCCGCGCCTGGCGATCATCGGCCAGGACACCGGCATTGCCCTGCGTGACCTGCGCGTGGCGCTGAACCTGCTCGACCTGCTGGCCTACTCGCCGCGCATCCTTGGCGTGCCACGGGTGCTGCTCAACCAGGTGGTCGAAGGTGTCGGCGGTTACTTCAAGGCCTGCCTCAAAGCCGGTGAACGCTTGCCCGCGCCGAGCGGTCTGCTGATGACCCTCGACCGCACGCGTCGTGCGCTCAACGGCCAGGGCCTGCAAGACGAAGACGATACCCGCGTGCACCTGCTGCACGCACTGGCCGGCCTGCGCCTGGCGTTGTTGCCCGGTGTGGAGTTCATTGGCGGCGCCGAGATGCAAGCGCCGCTACCCGATGGAGCGCCTTTATGATCGGTGATCTGGATATCAGCGGGGTGTTCCTGCCCACGCTGCTGGTGCTGATGGGCATTACGTACGTGTTGTTTCTGGTGGTGCACGGGTTGTTGACCCGTCTCCACTTCTACCGCCTGGTCTGGCACCGGGCATTGTTCAACGTGGGGCTCTACGCGCTGTTGCTGGGCGCGGTGGACTCACTCAGTCGATACCTGATGACATGAAAAAACCGTTTTTGACCATCGGCCGTGTAGTCCTCACGTTGTTGATCGTGACCTTTGCGGTCGTCGTGGTGTGGCGCATGGTCATGTACTACATGTTTGCGCCGTGGACCCGCGACGGGCACATCCGCGCCGACATCGTGCAGATCGCCCCGGACGTGTCCGGGCTGATCCAGCAAGTCGAGGTGCGTGACAACCAGCTGGTGACCAAGGGCCAGGTGCTCTTCGCCGTCGACCAGGACCGCTTCAAGCTGGCCCTGCGCCAGGCCCAGGCCGCCGTCGCCGACCGCCAGGAAACCCTGGCCCAGGCCAACCGCGAATACAAACGCAACCGTGGCCTGGGCAACCTGGTGCCGAGCGAGCAACTGGAAGAAAGCCAGTCCCGCGTTGCCCGTGCCCAATCGGCGCTGGCTGAAGCGCAGGTGACGGTGGACGCCGCCCAGCTCAACCTCGACCGCTCGGTGATCCGCAGCCCGGTGGACGGCTACGTCAACGACCGTGCGCCGCGCAGCCAGGAGTTCGTTACCGCCGGGCGTCCGGTGTTGTCGGTGGTGGACAGCAATTCGTTCCACATCGACGGTTACTTCGAAGAAACCAAGCTCGACGGTATCCACGTCGGCATGGGCGTGGACATTCGGGTGGTCGGCGACAACGCCCGTTTGCACGGGCATGTGCAGAGCATCGTCGCCGGTATCGAGGACCGTGACCGCAGCAGCGGCGCCAACCTGTTGCCCAACGTCAACCCGGCGTTCAGCTGGGTGCGCCTGGCCCAGCGGATTCCAGTGCGCATCGCGTTTGACGAGGTGCCGGCAGACTTCCGCATGATTGCCGGACGCACGGCCACGGTGTCGATCATTGGAGACAAGCCATGAAGCAACGGCTGGCCATTACTGCGCTGGGGTTGTTGCTGTCGGCCTGCCAGGCGGTGGGCCCGGATTACAAACTGCCGGATGCAGCGGCGGTGAAGCGCGGCGATCTGCAAGGGCAGCTCGCGGGCGAGGGCCACAATGTGGTGTCGGCGCCGGTGCCGGCCGACTGGTGGAAACTGTACAACGACGCGCGCCTGGACGAACTGGTGCGCCAGGCCATGGCCTCCAACACCGATCTGCGCGTGGCCGCCGCCAACCTGCAGCGTTCGCGGTATCAGGTGCAGCAGGCGGAATCCGCCGGTGGCTGGAATGCCGGGGTGAAGGCCGAGGCCCAGCGCTTGCAGGAATCCGGCGAGGCGTTCTTGCTGGCAGACAAAGTGCCGGTGGCGAACATCGGCAGTGTCGGCATCAGCACGTCGTACCAGTTCGACCTGTGGGGCACCTTGCAGCGCGGGATCGAAAGCGCCCAGGCCAGCGCTGATGCCGCCCAGGCCGCCGCCGATATTGCGCGCATCACCCTGGTGGCGGATGTGGTGCGTTCCTACACCCAGGTCTGCGCGGCCAACGAAGAACTGGCGATTGCCAACGAGTCCCTGCAACTGCAAGCCCAGAGCACCACCCTGACCCAGCGCCTGCGCGACGCCGGGCGCGGCGATGAAACCCAGGTGACCCGCTCGCAAACCCAATACAAATCCTTGCGCGCCGACATGCCGCGCTACGAAGCGGCGCGCCAGGCCGGTCTGTTCCGTCTGTCGATGCTGCTGGCCAAGCCGGTGGATCAATTGCCGGCGGGCACCGGCAGCTGTGCCGAGCTGCCGCACATCGCTCAGTTACTGCCGGTGGGCGACGGCGCCGCGCTGCTCAAGCGGCGTCCCGACGTGCGCCAGGCCGAACGCCAGTTGGCGGCAGCGACGGCGCGTATCGGCGTGGCCACCGGCGCGCTGTACCCCGACATCAGCATCGGCGCCACGGTCGGCACCGTCGGCATTCTGGAAAACCTCGGCACCGCACCGACCAACCACTGGGGTTTCGGCCCGTTGATCAGCTGGACCGTGCCGACCAACGGCGCCCGCGCACGTATCCACGAAGCCGAAGCCGCGACCCAGGGCGCCCTGGCGCATTTCGACGGGGTGGTGCTCAACGCCATCCGCGAAACCCAGACGGGCCTGGCGCAATACACCGCGCAGTTGCAGCGTCGCGACGCCTTGAACGAAGCCGGCGAGTCGGCCAAGGAAGCGGCGGACCAGACGCACCGCTTCTTCCAGGCCGGCCGCGCGTCGTTCCTCGCCGACCTGCAAGCCACCCGCACCTACACCGATGTACGGGCGCAACTGGCGGCGGCGAACACCCAGGTTGCCATGAGCCAGATCGATCTGTTCCTGGCCTTGGGCGGGGGTTGGGAAAGCGGACGAACGCAAGCGGCGCAAGCCAGCAAACCCTGAGCGAATAGCTATGCTTTGTCAGGTGAACGCCGTGGCTTTTCAGGCAACGGCGCTCACCTGACACTGCTCGCGTTTGCTCATGGGGATTCCAATAATGAAAAACCCTTATGCTCCCGCTTTCTGGTGCGTGTTCTTCGCACTGGTGTTGTTATCGGCTGCCTACTTCTATGGCGTCATGCTCGCCCATCAAATCGACAAGGCCATGGTGTTCCTCGACAGCGCCTGCCTGGTGATCGGTACCTTGTCCATCGGCGTGGTGGCCTGGGCGTCCTACCAGAACCATCGGATCAAACGTCGGCTGCTCGAACAGGGCAAGACCCGCGTGGCGATCTGGGACACCAAGGTCGCCCTGCGCCGCGTCGAAACCGTGTTCGACCGCTATTTCTGGGGCAGCTACTGGCAGCCTGGGCGCACCTTCCAGGAAGTCATGGGTGAACTCACCGGCACGCCCCTGGAAAAAAGCCTCGAAGCCCTGAAAAAACAGTGCGTGGCCCTGGATCAGCAAGTCGCCGACGGTAGGCATTGGCTGAATAATGCTCGGGAATTGTCCGACGTCGCCGCGCAAATGGCGCGGGAGCGCTACCAACTGGACTTCTGCGACCCCAAGGCCGACACCCCCGGCAATGCGGTGATCCACCGCGAGTTTGAGGTGCTGGTGTACACCTGGACGGCGCGTTTGAAGAGTTTTGATCACCAGCTCGATGAGATCGACTCGGAATATTCGTGAACCATCTGCTGGCCTGACCCCTCTGAAAAGCTGGGCCGTTCGCGGCCGCCAGTGCTAATCTTCCCCCGCTTTTGGCGGGCTTGAGCCAACCCTTTCAGGGTTCAAGGAAGACAGCCCACTTCTCACAGGATTTGATCAGGTCACTTCATGAATAAGCCAGCCGTAGTTCTTTTGGGTTTTGTTGTCGCCGTTGGCGTCGTCAGTGCAGGCGGTGCCTGGTACACCGGCAAGCAGTTGGAGCCGGTGCTGCAAACGGCGGTGCAGGACGCCAACAAGGAACTGCAACGTTCCATGGCCGGCGTAGACGGGCGTCTGGACCTGGAGCTGGTCTCCCTCGACCGTGGCTTGTTCAGCAGTACCGCGCACTATCGCCTCAAGGCCCAGGGCTCGTTCTTCGGTGAGCAGAACCCGAACCCGGAACTGCTCTTCGTCGACCACATCGAACACGGCCCGCTGCCGTTCTCGCGTCTGGTGTCGCTGAAGTGGCTGCCGGTCATGGCCACCAGTCACTACGCGCTGGAAAAGAACGCCACCACCGAAAAATGGTTCGCCGCCGCCAAAGACGTGTCGCCGCTCAAGGGCGTGGCCAATATCGGTTACAGCCGTTCGGTCAGCGGTAATCTCGAATTGCTGCCGCTGGAGTACAAGGACGACACGTCCAGCGCCAGCTTCTCCGGGCTGAACCTGGACTTCGACAGCAGCGCCGAAGGCAAGAAGGTCAAGGTCGACGGCTTCATGAACAGCCTCAAGCTGAACGCCGTCGATGGCAACGGCACGCCCTTTGCCGCCGACCTGTCCGGCCTGACCGTGGCCAGCAACCTGGAAAAATCCACCTTCGGCTTCTACACCGGGCAGAACACCGTTGAACTGACCGACACCAAGCTGACCTTCGGCCCGCAACAAACCGTGCTGACCCTCAAGGGCTTCGAGCAGAAAGACACCAGCGACGTCAAAGACAACAACATGGCTGGCCGCGTCGACTACAAGATCGACGCGATCGGCTTCCAGGGCAAACCGGTCGGCTCCGCCGCCATGGCCGTGAGCGTGAAGAACATTGACGTGCCGTCGGGCCTGCTGCTGACCAAGCTGTACCAGGACAAGATGCAGCCGGTGCAAGCCGCCGCCGCTGCCGGGCAACCGATGCCGGAACTGCAACTGACCGAAGCCGAGCAGACCCTGGCCGAAGCCAACGTCAACCAACTGCTGGCCGCCAAGCCGCAAGTGGCGCTGGAAAACCTGTCGCTGAAAACCGCCCACGGCGAAAGCAAGTTCAACCTGGTCCTGGACCTGGCCAAGCCTGCGTCCATGGAGCTGCCACCTGTTGAGCTGGGCAAGCAGATCATTGCGTTGCTGGATGCCAACCTGACCCTGTCCAAGCCCATGATCGCCGACATCGCCGCCCTGCAAGCCCAGGCCGGTGGCGTGACCGATCCGAAAGCCGTCGAGCAGCAAGCACAGATGGCTTCTGAAATGGTCAGCGGCATGGCCGTCGGCACCCAACTGGCGACCCTGGTCGGCAATGACGTGGTGTCCCAGTTGCACTACGCCAACAACGAAGTGACCTTCAACGGCCAGAAGATGAGCGTTGAGCAATTCATTGGTTTCGTGTTGGCCAAAGCCGGTGCGGTGAGCGGCGCGCAGTAAAAATTTCGCCATCACCCGCAAATAAATAATGGGGGGGCGGGCGTGCGTGTGAACGGGGTCAAACAGTCGACACTGACCCCGTTATCACAGGTAAGTCCGTCCCCCCATTGGCTTTTCAGATTCCCCACCAATTCTGAACAATTGTTATGAATTGGCCTTTTCCCTACTTTCCTAAGGGATAGTTCCTACAGGAAAGCTAGGTCGGGTCACTAGACGCCGACACCCTGATGCAAATCGCTCAGGACCACCTATCGTTACAGCTTTCCGTGTGTAAGGAAGCTCACGATATGCTGCGAAACCTACCACTCAGTGCTTCAGGCCGGTTGCGACTGCTCATCGGGGCAGCCTTGTGCAGCCAGTTACTGGTGCCAGCCTTCGCCGTGGCCGACCCTGCCTACGATGCCCTGATCATTCAGGCCCGCAACGGCAATTTCACGCCGGCCCTGACGCAATTGCGCCAGTTGCCTGCCGAGCGCCAGACGCCGGGCCAGATCAGTGATCACCTGGTTATCGCCGGTTGGGCAGGGCAGGATGCCGAAGTGCTCAAGGTGTACGAGGCTCAGGGTAAAAATCGCACCTTGACGCCCCAGGCGCTCGCCACCGTGGCGCGCACCTATCGCAATCAGAAGCAGTGGGCGCAAGCCGAGGCGGTGTATCGCCAGGCGCTGCTGCGTGACCCGAACAATGTCGACCTGCAACTGGGCCTGGCCCTGACCCAGGCCGACGGCGGCAACATCACCGAAGCCGTGCAGCGCACTCGTGCGCTGGTGGCAGCCAAGCCCGATGATCCGAACCGGCGCATGGCCCTGGGCTACGCGCTGACCCGCGCGGGCTTCAACTATGACGCGCTGTTCGAGTTCGACCAGGCCTTCCTGCATGCCGGGGATAAACCGGAAGTTGCCCGCGAATACATCGTCGCCTTGCAAAAGGCCCGCATGCCGGAACCGGCCCTGCGCCTGTCGGCCAAGCGCCCGGGCCTGGTCGACCCGGTGACCCAGCGTCGCCTGGAAGGTGACCTAGCCGCCGAACGCGTGCGCATGGCCGAGTTCGCCACGCGTTCGGAAAACGAACGCTATGTCGTCGCCGACCGTGCCCTGCAGGACTACGACAAACTGCTCGCCCGCTGGACCCCGGACGCCAGCGCCCACGACGACGTAGTGCGCTGGCGCATCGACCGCCTGGGTGCGCTCAAGGCCCGCGCACGTACCGCCGAAGTGATCCGCGAGTACGAAACCCTCACCGCCGAAGGCGTGCAATTGCCCACCTATGCCGTGCGTTGGGTGGCCGCGTCGTACCTCGATCAGCGCCAGCCGGAGAAATCCGAGCCGCTGTATCGTCAGGCCCTGAGTGCGCCGGATGCCGAGCCGGATGATCGGGTCGAAGACACCACGGCGCTGTTCTACGCCTTGCAGGAAAGCGACAGGGGCACAGAGGCGGTCGAAGTCGCCAAAGGCCTCGCCACCAGCCAGAAGCCACGGGTTGAACTCAAAGGCTTGCCCATCGGCAATCCCAACGACGCCTGGATGGATGCGCAACAACTGTCGGCCCAGTCCGGCGTGTACGGCGGCGACCTGCCGGGCAGCGAGTCCAGCCTGGACGCGTTGGTCGACAAGGCCCCAGGCAACGTCGGCCTGCGCCTGGCCCAGGCCGACATGTACCGCGCCCGCGACTTGCCACGGCGCGCCGAAGGCATTCTCAAGGAAACCGAAGCCCAGGTGCCGCGTGACATCGGCCTGGAAGTCAGCCAGGCCTACACCGCGATGGATTTGCAGGAGTGGCGCCAGCTCGACGTGCTCACCGACGACGTGCTCGCTCGCAACCCGGACAGCCGTCAGGTGCAGCGCCTGAGCCGGTTGCGCGATGTGCACGACATGGCCGAGCTGCGCGTCGAGGCCTACACCGGCAAGAGCTTTGGCGGCGGTAGCGACAGCGCGGCCGGTGCCGTCTCGGGCAGTCGTGACTGGGGCATTGAAAGCCGTATCTACACGCCGCCGATTGACGAAGACTGGCGCCTGTTCGCCGGTGCCGGTTACGCCACCGCCGACTTTGAAGAAGGCACGGGCCATCACCGCTGGCAGACCGTGGGCGTCGAACGGCGTACCCGCGACATGACCCTGGAGGCCGAAGTTTCCAACCATTCCTACGGCGATGGCAGCAAACAAGGTGCCGCGGTGTCGATTGCCCGTGACATCAACGACAACTGGCAATACGGCGGTAGCCTCGGTTATCTGCTGTCCACCACGCCACTGCGGGCGTTGAATGCCGGCATCACCGCCAACGGCGGCAGCGGTTTTGTGCGCTGGCGCGCCAATGAAAGCCGCGAGTGGAAACTGACCCTCAGCCCGTCCCATTTCAGTGACGGCAACGACCGTTTCGAAGCCCTGCTCAGCGGCCGCGAAGGCCTCTACAGCTCACCACGGGTGCAAGTGGACCTGGGCCTGGAGGTCGGCGCCAGCCGCAACAGCAAGGAAGACACGGTGTACTTCAACCCGAAGTCGGACTTCACCGTGCTGCCGGTCATCAACATCAATCATGTGCTCTATCACCGCTACGAGACTCAGTGGAGTCAGCAGTTCCAGGTCGGTGCGGGTACCTATAGCCAGCAGGATTATTCCACCGGCGGCATCGGGCTGGTGGGCTACGGCCAACGCTACCGCTGGAACGACGTGCTGGAAGCCGGTGCCAACCTGAGCCTGATCAGCCGACCTTACGACGGCAATCGCGAACGCGATCTGCGCCTGCTCGTCGACCTCACTTACCGTTTCTAGAAGAGCCTGACCATGACCGTCCTCAGCCGTTGCTTGTTGATCCTGGGCGTAATGCTGGCCAGTGCCTGTGCCCAGCAACCCGCGCCTTTCACCCCACCCGCCGAGCGGCCGATCGCGCCCAACGAATTGCCGTGGCCGAAGAACCACTTCTTGGGCATTGCCTACCACGACGTCGAGGACCGCGACCCCGATCAGGCGGTGGTGGCGGTACGCACCGAACGTTTGATCGAGCAGTTGGCCTGGCTGCGCGAGAACGGCTACCAGGCGGTCAGCGTCGATCAGATCCTCGCCGCCCGCCGTGGCGGCACACCGTTGCCGCCCAAAGCCATCATGCTCAGCTTCGATGACGGCTATTCAAGCTTCTACACCCGCGTGATGCCGATTCTGCGCGCCTATAACTGGCATGCCGTGCTGGCGCCGGTGGGCTACTGGATCGATACGCCGCTGGATAAACCCGTGGATTTTGCCGGTGTGCCACGTCCACGGGGTGAATTCCTGACCTGGCAGCAGATCCGTGAAGTGTCGCAGTCCGGTCTGGTGGAAGTGGCCGCGCACACCGATGCCAGCCACACCGGGATTCTCGCCAACCCCCAGGGCAACCTGGAACCGGCGGCGGCCTCGCTGCGTTATGACCCGGCCACCGGCCGCTACGAAACCCAGGCGCAGTTCCAGGCGCGGATGCGTGCGGACGTCACGGCGATCTCCAACAAGATCCAGGCAGTCACCGGCAAAAAACCACGGGTATGGGTGTGGCCATACGGCGCCGCCAAAGGCACCACGTTGTCGATCGTCGCCGAACAGGGCTACCAGATGGCCCTGACCCTGGAAGACGGCCTCGACAACCTCGGCGACCTGATGAACAGCCCGCGCTTTCTGGTGGCCTCCGACCCGGACGGCGAGCACTTCGCCAACAGCATGGTCGCGGTGCAAACTCCGGCGCCGCTGCGGGTGATGCATGTGGACCTGGACAACGTGTATGACCCGGACGCAGCCCAGCAAGCGCGCAACCTCGACCAGTTGGTGCAGCGCGTGTTGGACATGGGCGCAAGCACGGTCTTCCTGCAAGCCTTCGCCGACCCCAAGGGTGACGGCCTGGTGCACTCGGTGTACTTCCCCAACCGTCACCTGCCGGTGCGCGCCGACCTGTTCAACCGCGTTGCCTGGCAACTGCACACCCGTGCCCATGCCGCCGTGTATGCGTGGATGCCGGTGCTGAGTTTCGCCCTCGATCCCAAGCTGCCGCGCGTGACGCGCTGGGACCCGAAAACCGGCCAAATCGGCCTCGACCCGGATCAATATCAGCGCCTGTCGCCGTTCGACCCGCAAGTGCGCAAGATCATCGGCGAGATCTACGAGGACCTGGCGCGCAACAGTGCCATCGATGGCGTGCTGTATCACGACGACGCGGTGTTCAACGACTTCGAAGATGCCAGCCCCGCCGCGCTCAAGGCCTATGTCGCGCAAGGCTTGCCCGGCAGCATCCAAGCCCTGCGCGCCGACCCGGCCGTGATGCAGCGCTGGACCCGTTTCAAGAGCCGCTACCTGATCGACTTCACCAATGAGCTGACCGGCAAAGTCCGCGCGATTGCCGGGCCGCAGGTGCTGACTGCGCGCAATATCTTCGCCGAGCCGATGCTCAATCCGCAGAGCGAAGCCTGGTTCGCACAGAACCTCGATGATTTCCTCCAGACCTACGACTGGACCGCGCCGATGGCCATGCCGTTGATGGAAGGCCAGGAGTACAAGACGTCCAACGCCTGGCTGGAAAAACTGGTCGCCACGGTCAAGGCGCGCCCCGGTGCGCTGAACAAAACCGTGTTTGAACTGCAAGCCAAAGACTGGCGCACCAAGGCCGCACCGGACATCGACAGCGACCAGATGGCGCAATGGATGGGTGTGCTCAAGCGCCAGGGGGTCACCAGTTTTGGCTACTACCCGGACAACTTCCTGGAAAACTCCCCGGACCTGAAGACCGTGCGTCCGGCCCTTTCCAATCAATGGAACCCTTGACCATGTTCGACAGAATCCTGGCTATATTCGTACTGGCGCTGGTATTGGGCGTGCCCCTGGGCCTGATCTTCCTGGTCACCGGGCAGTTCCTGATGGACTTCGTGTTCTTCTACCCGCTGTTCATGTCGGCACTGTGGATCGCCGGCGGCCTGTATTTCTGGCTGCACTGGGAGCGCCACTGGCCGTGGGAAGAAGACACCCCGGCGCCGACCCTGGCCGGCAACCCGCTGATCTCGATCATCATCCCCTGCTACAACGAGGGCGATAACGCGGCCGAGACCATCCATGCGGCGTTGGACCAGGTCTACCCGAACATCGAAGTGATCGCGGTCAACGACGGCTCCAAGGACAACACCGCCGCCGTGCTCGATGCCCTCGCCCTGGAACACCCGCGCCTGCGCGTGTTGCACCTGGCGCAGAACCAGGGCAAGGCGGTGGCCTTGCGCATGGGCGCCGTGGCAGCGCGCAGCGAGTTCCTGGTGTGCATCGACGGCGATGCATTGCTCGACCGCAATGCGGCGGCCTATATGGTGGCGCCGATGCTCGACAACCCACGCCTGGGCGCGGTGACCGGCAACCCGCGCATTCGTACGCGGTCGACCTTGATCGGGCGGGTGCAGGTGGGCGAGTTCTCCTCGATCATCGGTTTGATCAAGCGTACGCAGCGGGTGTTCGGGCGCATCTTCACGGTGTCCGGTGTGGTGGTGGCGTTCCGTAAAAAGGCGCTGGACCGCATCGACTACTGGAGCACCGACATGATCACCGAGGACATCGACGTCAGCTGGAAGCTGCAACTCGATCACTGGGCGATCTTCTACGAGCCGCGTGCGCTGTGCTGGATCCTGATGCCGGAAACCGTCGGCGGCCTGTGGAAACAGCGCCTGCGCTGGGCCCAGGGCGGCGCCGAAGTGCTGTTCAAGAACATCCGTGGCATCTGGCAATGGCGCCATCGCTACCTGTGGCCGCTGCTGTTCGAATACTGCCTGTCCACCGGCTGGGCGTTCACCTTCCTGCTCTCGGTGATCTTCTGGGGCCTGGGCAAGTTCATGGTGCTGCCACCGGCGATTGCCGTGGACTCCCTGGTGCCCCCGGCGTTTACCGGCCTGGTGCTGGCGATGGTGTGCCTGGTGCAGTTTGCCGTGAGCATCCTGATTGACCGGCGCTACGAAAAAGACCTGTGGAAAACCCTGTTCTGGACCGTGTGGTATCCGATGGTGTTCTGGCTGGTCAGCTTGTTCACTACATTGGTCAGCTTTCCCAAGGTGCTGTTCAACCAGCACCAGAAGCGCGCGCGCTGGGTCAGCCCGGATCGTGGGATCAAACCCGCCAACGAGGAGGTGTGATCATGAAACTGGTCAGAACTCGCCAAAACACCGTGATGTGGATCGTCGATGTGGTGCTGACCCTGGCCGCCTGGGCCGGGTTGATCTGGCTGCTGGCACGCGGGATCGGCGCGATGCTCGAGACCCACGGCGGGCCGCGCATCGAGGCGCCCATCTTTGCGGCGCTCAACACCTTGCAGATCTATCTGTGGATCGCGCTGTTCAATGCGCTGATCCTGGTCACCTGGGCGCGCTACCAGCAACGCAAAGGCCGCAAATTCGCCCAGCGCCGCGCCGAGGCCAACGCGCTCAGCGACACGCACCTCAGCGAGAGCTTCAAGCTCGGCGCGGGTGATCTGGAACAACTGCGCAAACCCGGTGTGCTGGTGATCCACAACGACGAAGAGGGCGGTGTGGAAGAAGTGAAATCCCACGTCTCCCGCGACGTGGAAAAACCCACATTGACCCTGGTGCCCGGCCAGGATCGCAACAAAGACGCCAGCTGATCCAAGCCCGTAGTGAGCGGGCTTGCCCGCGCTGGGCGGCGCAGCCGCCCCAGGTCCAGACACCTCGGTCTTTCTGAAACACCGCGGCGTCCCGTTTGGGGCGGCTGCGCCGCCCAGCGCGGGGCAAGCCCGCTCACTACAGTCCCGTCAGGTTTCTGGCTTATTTGTCGGGGTTCATTCTGGATTTCGGCAAGGCGACCTAGATCAGGCCATAGCCAAACCTCCTCAAAGCGGCCCTCTGGCCCAGTGCTCAGTCGCTTGACCGCTCAGGTGAGGCAGAACCTCACGCGCCGGGTCTGCGACCCCGTTCACAAACCCAGCTCCCACCTCTACACCATTTGAACATTTCGTTTATCCCGGGGTCTCTACCCCGCCCACCCACAAGCGGTCGGGCTGCATGGACTGCAGCGTTTTCAAATGACATTAAGGATTGATGTGAACCTCTCCCCTCTATTCCCCTGCCTGCCACCGCCCCTTGCGGTGCGTCTTCGTGCGCCTGGGTTTTAGGCGGGCACCTGGGGGGAATGCACGCGGATCAATTGATCCATTCACTCGTTTTACCTACTGCCGTCGGGCGTATTGGCGGCAATGACCCGTAGTTCATGGAGTTAGAAATGAAGCGCAAGCCGTTCCAGAAAACCCTGTTGGCCCTCATGGTCGGCGCGATCAGCACCCAGGTGCTGGCCGTGGAGTTCGACCTGGGGCAGGGCAAGAATATTTGGGCCAGTGAGACCTTCAATGAGCCTGTGACCATCACCGGGCAGCTCTCCCAAGTGGTCGACCCCAGCACTACCCTGCCGGCGGGCCTGGGCTTTACCGATACCCACATCCAGGGTTCGCTGATCAACCGCGCCGACATTACGTTGGACTCGCAAGGCAAAACGATCCGTGCGATGGCCATCGACCCGATGTACTGGACCGGCCCGAACAACCTGCCCCCCAGCACCATCACGGGGGATGTGATTCAGGCCGGTAATATCCTGATGAGCCATGGCGGTTATGAAGGGCTGGAGATCGGTGACGCGACCATTGGCGGCAGTGTGATCAACTCGGGCACGATCCGCTCGACGGCGCCGCTGCCGAATGCACCGACGCTGGGTTTCGTGGGCGGTGGCGAAGGCATTTACCTGCACGGCACCACCATTGGCGGCGACGTTTCCAACACCGGCGTGATCAACATGGATGGCCGTGGCGCCACGGGTTTGATCCTTGATGTCGACGGCGCCACCCCGACCACCATCGGCGGCAAGATCCTCAACTCCGGCTCGATCATCGCCACGGGTGAGGACGCCCTGGGCATTGAAGTGGAAACCGCGACCAGCGCGCTGCGTATCGAAAACAGTGGGCTGGTTTCTGCCGACGGCAGCGCGGCGCGCGGCGTGCTGTTTTACAACGGCACCATCGATTACATCCTCAACACCGGCACGCTTGAAGCCAAGGGCACCGATGCCAGTGCCTTCGAGTTCAGCGGTGCCACCTTCGCTGCCAATAGTGCGAGCGGCGCCCGAGGCATCGTCAACCGCGGCACCATCACCGCAGACGGCACTGCGATCCTGGTCAACGCCAGCGAACAGACCTCGCCGTTCGAGATCAACCAGCAAGCCGGCGAAATCCGCAGCAACTCCGGGGTTGCCGTGGACGCCGCCAACCTGGCGACGCTGAACTGGACCGGCGGCGCCATCGTCGGCGACCTGCTCAACCTCAACGCGGTCAACGTCGCCGGCCAAGCGAACTTCACCGGCACGCGCATCAGCGCGCCGGTCTCGATCAACTCGGGCTCGCTGAACCTCTCTGCGCAGGGCACCAGCATCACTGGCGACCTCAACGTCGCCAACGGTGCGGGCATCGACATGCACCTGTCCGACCGCGTGGTGCCGACCAGCGCCTACCTGACCGTCAACGGCACCGCCACCTTCGCCGACGCCTCGAAGCTGACCGTGAGCGCCAACCCCGGCGACTTCGCCAGCACCCACGACGGCACGCAATACACCCTGCTGCAAGCCACCCAGGTGCAAGACAACGGCTTGTCGGTGAGTAGTTCTTCGGCACTGCTCGACGTGCTCAGCTACTCGGCCGATGCGCAGACGGTCAAGGCCGTGGTGGCGGTCAAGGCCGATGGGCAAGTCCAGCAAGACCTCGCCGCCGTCGGCGCCAGCGCGGCGTCGGCCACGGCGGTCAACCGCTTCAAGAATGGTGTGTTGAGCCAGCTCGGCAGCGATGACCAGGTGTTCCAGGCCCTGGCCAACGCCGGTACGGCCGAGCGACTGGCGCAGATCAGCGACCAGCTCAAGCCGGACGTCAATCGCGGTGCGCTGGATGTGGCCTTGTCCGGGCAAACCGTGGTCAACGGCGCGATCTTCAACCGCCTCACCGAGCAACGTGAACAACAACAGCGCGGTGGCGTGTGGGTGCAGGGCCTGAGCAGCAACATGGACCAGGACGGTCGCGGCGGCGCCAACGGCTACTCGGCCAACAGCAGCGGCATGGCGGTGGGTGTGGACGGTCGGGTCAACGACACCACCACCCTGGGCGTGGCCTACAGCTACCTCAATTCCAACATCCATTCCGACCAGGGCAACAAGACCGACGTCGAGGGCCACGCGCTGTCGCTGTACGGTAACTGGTCGCTGCAAGACTGGTTTGTCGACGGCAGCCTCAGCTACGGCCATAACGACAACCAGAGCAAACGCCACATCGCCGGCACCACGGCCAAGGGCAGCTACGACAGCAATGTGTTGTCGGCCAGTGTGATCGGCGGCTACAGCATCAAGCCGTCGCAGGCGGTGGTGATCGAGCCTCGTGTGGCTGCGCGTTATGCCAGCGTGCGCATGGACGGTTACGACGAGAAGGGGTCGTCGGCCGCGCTGAGCACACGTTCGCAGCGCTATGAAGTGGGCGAGTTGGGCGCCGGTGTGCGCCTGGCGGGTAACCTGCCGATGGGCACGGGCAGCTTGCAGCCGGAAGCGACGCTGATGGCGTATCACGACCTGATGGGGGATCGTGTCGCGCAAACCTCCAACTATGTGTTGGGTGGTTCGGCATTTACCGTCACCGGCGCGTCGGTGGCGCGTGACAGCTACGAAGCCAGCGTGGGCGTGAATTACCAGGTGTCGGACTTCACCGTTGGCGCCAGCTACACGCGCCAGGCGCGCAGTGGGTTTGACGCTGATGGGGTGATGCTCAAGGCGCGGTACGCGTTCTAACCTTGCCCAATCAAGGGTAAACACGGTACCTGTGGCGAGGGAGCTCCCTCGCCACGGGGTTCGGTGTGATTTTGGAGAGGGATTATGAGGCGATATGAAGGCAAGCCATTCCTGCGGCTGTTGGAGTGCTATGTCCTGGCCGCCATCGGTGAGCTGAGTGATGAGCAGCAGGCCACCTTGCGCGCCATGGAACCCAAGCTGCATGAGGTGTATGGCACGTCGGGCAGTTGGCAGTCAGTGATCGAGGTGCAAATGGATTTCCCGGCGACCGTTGCCGACAAGATCCGGGCAATATGGCAGGCCAACGTCGAGAAGTTCGCCAACGCTGGCACCGCGATCAACGCTGAAGATTTCGCGCAACACTTTGTGGACACCAATTTTCCTTGAGGACCCGCCATGAAACCCGCAAAACTCCCCCTTCAAGCCTTCCTGATGTCCTGCCTGGTGGCGGGCTGGGGGCTGGTCTACGTGGGCCGTGTCAAATGGGCGATCTGGGTCGCCGCGTTTATGTACGGCGGGGTGATCTTGCTCGGTGCATGCGGTCTGATCGCCTCGCCTATCGGGCTGTACGTGTTTTTCGCCTTTGTGGTCGCGGTCAAGCTTGGTTCAGCCATCGTCTCGGCGGTGTTGGCCAAGCGCTACGATGGCCCGCCGGACGTGCCGCGCAAACGCTTCCACGCGCTGTATGTGGGCGTGCTGATCGTGCTGACCTTCGTGCTGCTGGAAGTGCTGCGGGTGCCGTTGCTGGGCTTCAAGAACTACTACATTCCGAGCGGGTCGATGTCGCCGACAGTGTCGGTGGGCGACTACGTCATCGCCGATCTCAAGCCGGGTGCGCCGAAAGTCGGCGACATCGTGGTGTATCGCTGGAACGGCACCGAGGCGATCAAGCGCGTCGCCGGTGTGGGCGGCGATACCCTGGCCATCGTCAACGGCGAGCTGATCCACAATGGCGAAAACCTCGGCCTGTTCCACGCACCGGCGGATAGCGTGAACGGCGCTGCGTCGATGGAACTGGCGCCGCTTAAAGTCGAACCGGGTCACGTCTATTTGCTGGGCGACAACCGCAACAACAGCAACGACAGTCGCTTCATGGGCCAGGTTGCCGAAGCCGATGTGGTCGGCAAGATCACCGGGATCTGGTTCTCCAGCGAGCGGGCGCGGATCGGGACGCGATTTCCGTGATCGGCACTTCTCGGATGTTCACCAGAACCTTGACGCTGCTCTGCCTGGTCGCACTTGCCGGCTGCCAGGGCGTGCCTTATCGCGGCGCCGAAGATCAGGCGCGGATCAACAACGACCTCGCGCTTGGCGCCACGGCGGCGCAGTTCATTCCATTGCGTTGGGCGTATTCGAACTACGGCATTCAAAACGGCGTGCAGACCGAGGACGCGATTGCCGTGGTGCAGCCTGGGCTGGTGACGTTGGTGGGCTATGAGGGCGGGCGCTATGTGCGCAAGGCCAGTTTCCCGGCCGCGGCGGTGGACTGCGCCTACGTGTTTGAAAGCGAGCACAGTGACCGCCCGGTGTGGCTGTTGCAGCGCGAACGCATCATTTTCCTATCGCCGAGCGACCATCGCGGCAACGGTGATCAGGCCAGGCGCTTGCAGTTGGTCAAGCAACTGGCGGGTAGCGGCTTCAAGATCCAGACCGATGCCCAGGGCTCGGCGTACCGCCCCACCGGGAAGTCGGAGCGGCAGTTGGTGCTCAATACGGTGATAGGGCATCACATGGAGGAAGTTGCCGAGAATCAGGCATACAACGTGTGCCGGCCTCAGTAGATCGGTTGGTCGACCCACCGCTCCCACAGGTGATTGGGGTTGCTGGGCTGTCAGTGCTCGGCTGGAGATAGACCAGACACTGCCAATCCCCTGTGGGAGCTGTCGAGCCCTAGCGAGGCTGCGAAGGCGGTGGCACTGCTGGTAGAGGTGTTGTCTGAACCACCGCTTTCGCGGGCAAGCCCGCTCCCACAGGTGATCGGTGTTGGTGGGCTGTCAGTGCTCGGCTGGAGATAGCCCAGACACTGCCCATCCCCTGTGGGAGCTGTCGAGCCCTAGCGAGGCTGCGAAGGCGGCGGTACTGCTGGTAGAGGAGTTGGCTGAACTACCGCTTTCGCGGGCAAGCCCGCTCCCACAGGTGATTGGGGTTGCTGGGCTGTCAGTGCTTGGCTGGAGATAGACCAGACACTGCCAATCCCTTGTGGGAGCTGTCGAGCCCTAGCGAGGCTGCGAAGGCGGCGGTACTGCTGGTAGAGGAGTTGGCTGAACTACCGCTTTCGCGGGCAAGCCCGCTCCCACAGGTGATTGGGGTTGGTGGGCTGTCAGTGCTCGGCTGGAGATAGACCAGACACTGCCAATCCCCTGTGGGAGCTGTCGAGCCCTAGCGAGGCTGCGAAGGCGGCGGTACTGCTGGTAGAGGTGTTGGCTGAACTACCGCTTTCGCGGGCAAGCCCGCTCCCACAGGTGATCGGTGTTGGTGGGCTGTCAGTGCTCGGCTGGAGATAGCCCAGGCACTGCCAATCCCCTGTGGGAGCTGTCGAGCTTTAGCGAGGCTGCGAAGACGGCGGCACTGCTGGCAGAGAGGTTGGCTGAACTACCGCTTTCGCGGGCAAGCCCGCTCCCACAGGTGATCGGTGTTGGTGGGCTGTCAGTGCTCGGCTGGAGATAGCCCAGACACTGCCCATCCCCTGTGGGAGCTGTCGAGCCCTAGCGAGGCTGCGAAGGCGGCGGCACTGTTGGTAGAGGTGTTGTCTGAACCACCGCTTTCGCGGGCAAGCCCGCTCCCACAGGTGATCGGTGTTGGTGGGCTGTCAGTGCTCGGCTGGAGATAGCCCAGACACTGCCCATCCCCTGTGGGAGCTGTCGAGCCCTAGCGAGGCTGCGAAGGCGGCGGCACTGTTGGTAGAGGTGTTGTCTGAACCACCGCTTTCGCGGGCAAGCCCGCTCCCACAGGTGATCGGTGTTGGTGGGCTGTCAGTGCTCGGCTGGAGATAGCCCAGGCACTGCCAATCCCTTGTGGGAGTTGTCGAGCTTTAGCGAGGCTGCGAAGGCGGTGGTACTGCTGGTAGAGAGGTTGCCTGAACTACCGCTTTCGCGGGCAAGCCCGCTCCCACAGGTGATTGGGGTTGCTGGGCAGTCAGTGTTTGGCTGGAGATCGCCCAGGCACTGCCAATCTCCTGTGGGAGCTGCCGAGCTTTAGCGAGGCTGCGAAGGCGGTGGCACTGCTGGTAGAGGTGTTGGCTGAACTACCGCTTTCGCGGGCAAGCCCGCTCCCACAGGTGATTGGGGTTGCTGGGCCGTTGGAGATTGCCCAGGCACTGCCAATCCCCTGTGGGAGTTGTCGAGCTTTAGCGAGGCTGCGAAGGCGGTGGTACTGCTGGCAGAGAGGTTGCCTGAACCGACTTACAGCAACTTGCGCTGCACCGCCTCATCCAGCGTACTGCGCGTCAACGCCTCCACGATTTCCCGTGTATCGGTCTGGAATGGAATACCCACGATCAGCACCAATTGCATCCACGTGCGTACCGACTCGCTTTTTTTGACGCGACCCAGCTCTTTGCCATCCTTGTCTTTGAACACCGTTTCCAGGGTGAAGGTGTTCTTCGCCGTGGACGGGATGATGAAGAAGGTCGCGCCGGTGATGATCGCCGAGGCCATGCTGAACTGTTCGTTGTTGGACAGGGTGGCGTCGGCATAAATATCCGAGTCGACCTTGTCGGTGCTCACCCGCGAAAAACGATTGGACTGGCGAAACGAGTCGGCCACGGCCTTTTCCCACAGCAGCGCCGGGGCGCCAGCCACTGCGTTGCCCGGGCCGCTGTTGACCTGGTGCAGAGCGGTGGTGCGTACGTAGGCCGTCGGCTTCTGCGCCGGCACGTTGGCGGTCGGTGGCCAGGTCTGCACCGCCGGCAGTTCGTGTTGCGAGTACGACACGCAACCGCTCAGCAACACGGCAGCGAGCACCAGGCTGTGCTTGATCAATCCTTTCATGACTTACTCCTTGGGCAGCTTGGCGGTGGCGCTGTCGAGCAGTTGCGACACCAATTCATTCAGTTGCTTGGCACCCATGGTCGGTGCCCAGTATTCACGCCCGTAGAGGCCGACGTTGCGCTCGAACTTGACCTCTTGCTTGGCACTCGCCAGTTGCTTGCCGTCGCGGTCGACGATCGTCAGGTCGCCGGCCACGTCAAAGGTGTCGACGAAGATCGGCCCGTTGACCCAGATCCAGATCGTCAGCGTCAGCAACGCACCGGGCACGTAGGCCGGGTGCACGCCACGGTGGCCCTTGAGTGAGGTCATGTTGAATTTCAGCGACACATCGTTTTCGCCCAGGCGCGTAGGGTATTCGGTGACTTGCTTGAAGTAACCGGCGCTGCGCACGTATTGATTGAGCTGCACGGTCAGGGAGCGGCTGATGGCGGTCTTGTTGGCCTCGTTGATGTCGGCGGCAGTTACCGCGACATCGGCGATTTGCGCGCTACGCGGGCTGCTGACAGCGGCAGGGTGGAGCGGGGCGCCGACAGGGCCGGTGACGGTGTAGGACACACAGCCGGTCATCGACAGCGCGGCGATCAGGGCGGTAGCCCGCAGGAGGAGTTTAAACACGCAATTTCCCTATAAAAAGAACGAACCAAGCCACTGTCTCGACCCCTCGGCGCAGAACTTGAATGAACAAGCTTTTATCGCGGGCGCCGCTCACGGCCGGGTTTCGAGCGTCAGGGCAGCGGTGTACAGTCACGGCCCGTTCTCGTAAAAAAACCATGATGAAACCAAACAAATACCCCCACCTGAAAGTGTTCTTCGCCTTCTGGTTCATGCCCTTTGTGTTTGGGTTGGCCGCAGGCCCCGTGGTGTTTGTCGCCACGTTGGCACAGCTGTTCAGCAACCCGCGTGCACTCGGGGAAGTGCATGGGCTGGAACTCTGGATGGTGTTTGTCACTACGCCGATACTGGCGCAGGTGGTGTACCTGTTGCCCGCCCTGGGTTTTGCGCTGTTCGTGACCTTGTGCGCGTTCAGCAAAGGGCGCCGCACTTATACGATTATCGGGCTGAGCGGCGGGGCGGTCGCATTTGTGTGGCTGACGTGGCTGGACTACCTGGTGATGCGCGGCAGCACCAAGGGTTTTGTTTTTACAGACAATGCCTTAGCGCTGATTTCGGCGTTTTTCATCGGTGCTGCAGCCTGCGCCTTGATGGCGCTGATTACCCTGCCGGAGCCGACAGACGGCAGCGAAACGGGCGGCCTGGGCTCAGAAATCCCTTGAGAACCCCTCTCAACTCCGTAAAATGCCGCCGATTGTTTAAAGCTCGATACTGTTCAGGGATGAATTCTTACATGCGCGCGCTTGTTCTCTTTTTCGCCGCCTGCCTCATGGCTGGCTGTGCCTCCCAGCCGGAGTACTACATCTCACCGGCGCCAGTCACCATTCCCAAGACTGCAACCTACTGGCTCGACACGCTCGACGTTGAGGTGGTGGGCAAAAATGAGCGCTTCCTGTCCGACGAAAAGGTTCGCAAAGCGTTGGGTGTCGATATGGTGAACCGCCTGCTCGAAGCAGGTCGCTACGCCACCAGCAAGGACAAGGCCGACTATCTGCTGGATATGAGCATTGTCTACACGCGGCATATCCAGGATTCGAAAGGCGGGCTCGCCACGCTGATCGTCGACGACAACAAACTGCTGCTCAGTGTCGATTTCAGCTACAAGGTCACGGTCAAGAAGAACGGCGCCGAGGTTCTTCACTTTTCCAAGGCCCTGTATGACCAAGTGCCCGGCGGCGTGATCGGCAACTTCGAGCAGTACAAGACCATGGGCGCCCTGGTGACCAATAACAGTAACTCCAGTGTCGAAGGCTTCTACTTCCGTGTTTACAGCCGCGACATCGTCAACGACATCCGCGACATCCCCACCCGCTAGTTTTACCTGCTGCACCTGCTGATTTCTCACTCTAGGAGCACCCTGTGAAAGCACTGTCCAAAATCCTGCTGACCGCCGCAGCGCTTCTGACCGTGGCCGGTTGCGCCACCGAGAGCAACCGCGCGCTGCCGGTGGAGCAAGTCGCCAGCGCCAACGTCGCCTATTCAGGCGTGCGTGTACCTATCGCCGTAGGCAAGTTCGACAACCGCTCCAGCTACATGCGCGGCATCTTTTCCGATGGCGTCGACCGCCTCGGTGGCCAGGCCAAGACCATCCTGATCACCCACTTGCAACAGACCAACCGCTTCAGCGTGCTGGACCGCGACAACATGGGCGAAATCTCCCAGGAAGCCGCGATCAAGGGCACGGTGCAGAAGCTCAAGGGCGCTGACTACGTGGTGACCGGCGATGTGACCGAGTTCGGCCGCAAGGAAACCGGCGACCGCCAGCTGTTCGGCATCCTGGGCCGCGGCAAGACGCAAGTGGCCTACGCCAAAGTCGCGTTGAACATTGTCAACATCAACACTTCCGAAGTGGTGTATTCCACCCAGGGCGCCGGTGAATACGCGCTGTCCAACCGTGAAGTGGTCGGCTTTGGCGGCACCGCCAGCTACGACTCCACCCTCAATGGCAAGGTCCTCGACCTGGCCATGCGCGAAGCTATCAACCGCTTGGTCGACGGCATCAACGCCGGCGCCTGGAACCCGCGCAACTGATCAGCAACACCTCAAGGAGCAGTACACGGATGAGCAAGGCAGTGAAGTTGGCGCTGATGCTGACAGCAACCGCGGTAGTCGCCGGGTGCCACACGGCGCCCCAGCCCCTGTATCAATGGGAAAGCTACCAGCCGCAGGTTTACGAGTACTTCAAGGGCGAGCCCAAGGAAGCGCAGGTCGAGGCGCTGGAACGGGATCTGCAAAAGATCAACGCCAGTGGCCGCAAGGCCCCGCCGGGTTACCACGCCCACCTGGGCATGCTGTACCTGAGCATGGGCAAGGATGACCAGATGGTGCAGGAGTTTCGCACCGAGAAGGCATTGTTCCCCGAGTCCGCGTCGTACATGGACTTCCTGCTGAAAAACGCCAAGACCGGAGTCGCCACCAAATGAGCCTGTTGAAACTCACCGGCGCCCTGCTGGCCTTGGCCTTGCTCGGCGGTTGCGCCGCGCCGAAGACCGTCGATTACACCGCGTACAAACAGTCGCGCCCCAAGTCGATCCTGGTGCTGCCGCCGCTCAATGAGTCGCCGGAAGTGCAGGCGTCCTACAGCCTGGTCTCGCAAGTCACCTACCCGTTGGCCGAAGCCGGCTACTACGTGTTGCCGATTGCCCTGGTGGATGAAACCTTCCGCCAGAACGGCCTGACCACCGCCAACGACATCCAGGCACTGCCACCGACCAAGCTGCATGACATCTTCGGTGCGGACGCGGCGCTGTACATCACCGTTACCGAGTACGGCACCAAGTACATGCTGATCGCCAGCGACACGGCAGTGACGGCCTCGGCCAAACTGGTCGACCTGCGCACCGGCACCACCCTGTGGACCGGCTCGGCGCGGGCGTCCAGCGAGGAGGGCAACAACAACGGCGGCGGCCTGGTGGGCATGCTGATCACGGCCGCGGTCAAGCAAGTGGTCAACAGCTCGACTGATGCGGCCCATCCGATTGCCGGTATTACCAGCGCGCGCCTGCTGTCGCCGGGCCAGCGCACGGGGATCCTGTACGGTCCGCGTAACCCGAAGTACGGTACTGACTAAACCCTCGGCACCGCAGGCAAAGGCCCTTCCCGGCAATGATCGGGGAGGGCCTTTGTCGTTGTGGATGGCGTTTTTTCGGCGTTTTCAGCCACGTCGATTGTTCCAGCGATTACGGCTGCGTACGTCGCTTTGAACAATATCCTCGGGTTTGACCTGCCCATGCGTCTTGATCAGCAGGTCGGCGCGGCCATTGCCATTCAGGTCGATGGAGACACTGCCTTTGCCGGTGGCTGGGTCATACGTCAGCAGCGTTTCGCCCTCCTTGCCGCTGAAGGCCTGGACAAAATTCAGTCCCGAGACCCGGGCTTTTTGCAGGGCGCCGGACACATCGATCTTGTCGGTGCCACTGGTGAAGTCCATGAGCGTGTCGGGCTGTTCGGGGGTGGAGTCACGGGCGTCGTTGTAGACGAAGGTATCCGCGCCGCCGCCGCCACGTATCTGGTCCGCCCCCAGGCCCCCGGTGAGCCGGTTGTTGGCCTCATTGCCGATCAACGCGTCGTGGCCTGCGCCGCCGACGGCGTTCTCGATGGTGCAGCCCCTGGCGATGGACACGTTGCCCCTGAGCCCGCCAATGTCTGAAAAGGCACCGGCCTTGAGATTGATGACCTGGTTGGACCTGTAGCCGGATACGTCCAGGGTGTCATTGCCGGCACCGTCCCAGATGCAGGCGATCATCCGGTCCCGTGCGGAATTGAGGGTGTAGTAATCCCGCTGGGTATTGGAATTGAAACCGTAGGTATTGTCTTCTTTGCGGGTCTGATAATTGGCGCCGTACTTTTTCTGGATCGCGGCAATGTCATCCATCATCGGTGCGAGGGGTTTGACCCCGAGCTGTTTGCCACTGCTCTGATCGCCGAAATAGCTCATGACGGTATGGGCGCTGGAATCCTGGGCATACACGCGCTGGCTTTCCGAGGCGCTGCCGTCGTAGTTGCCGGGGTGTTTCAGGCCGAGGGCATGCCCGATCTCGTGGGTCATCACTGTGCGTGTGGCCATGCGGGGGTTGTAGAGCGTTGCGCCACCGCCTCCTCCATAGGGTGTCGGATAAGCGCCCTGTGCGGTGGGGACCCGGTTTGAGATTCCGAACGTCACCCGGCCTTCGGAGGGCCCTCCGTTCTCGGTGAATTGCAGGTTGGCGACATCACTCCAAGAGGTTAAAGAGCGTCGTGCTTCCTGTTTCTGGTACTCGTTGAACCCGCCTGGGTCGAATGAAACTGAAATTTCGGTGGTGTTGTTCCGGTTCTTGTCCTGCCACGTCGGCACGTTGCGTGTGAGCTGCTCGATGATCTGCTGATTATCGTAGGAGCGTTTGTTCACCCGGGCGATGTGAGGGTCATTTGGCCGTTGAGTCATGTCCTTGCCATCCCAGGTGTGGGGGCTGGGTTTGTCGGGGCCTGGGGGAAGCGTACGGCGCTCGGGACGCACGGGCCTGTTCTCCGGCAGAGGGGTCGGGCGAGGCATTGGGCGAGGCATTGGGGGCTTAAAAGGTCGCAGCCAGGGGTGAGTGACAAATGGTCGGATAAAGGGGCGAAAAATCGGCGGAATAGAGAAGGGCCTGATGAACCGTTGTGGGCTTGGAGGTGCGCTGTAGGGAGCGAAAAAAGTAGGCACGCCAGAATGTATTTTCATTGTTTTACCGTCACACGCTGCTTGATTTTTCCTTGGTGAAAGTCTGTAGGCAAAGTCCTTTTGCGCAGGACCAAGTTCTCACCGCTGAAAACCACTGCCAATCGCTCAAGTGTTACCCAATGGTGGTTTATCCGATGCTGTCGTAAGTTGTTGCAGTGAGCTGTGGCGTCTGTTGTTTTGCAGATGAGGCGGGGCAGAGCGGGTTCCTTTTTTGTTTGTCTTGGGGTTTTTCCTGATCGCGTCCGATGGACAACAAAAGAACCACACACGCACTTACAGGACAGGGCCATTCCCGAGCGCTGGTTTAAGAAAAATCCTCTATGTTTAACCCGAGCCCCGATCCGGTTGCGTCTGAAGGAGTGAACACATCATTCACCCCCGAGGTTCAGCCGCCATGCCCCGTCTTTTCTTGCCGCTCCTGCGCCCTGTCGCACAAGGCCTTGCCATCACCTCCTGCATGGCAATGGCAGGCTGTGGCGTGCCCACGTCCCAAGACACCGCCACGCCCCAAGAAGAAGCCGCGACGGTGATGCCCAGCGTCGCGCAGGCACGCCTCGAAGGCGCACTGGTCAAGGGGGTGGCGCCAGCGCCGATGGCGGCGCCGTTGATGATGAGTGACGAGCGGGTCAATCCATCTCGTAACGAGCCTGGGGAGCAGTACGAACGCCTGCCGGACAACCCGGTGCAGCGGGTCGCCGAAATGCCCGTTTCGACCTTCAGCGCTGACGTGGACACTGGCAGTTACGCCAACGTACGACGTTTCCTCAATCAGGGCAGCCTGCCGCCCGAGGGGGCTGTGCGACTGGAGGAAATGGTCAATTACTTCCCCTACCGTTACGCATTACCCACCGATGGCTCACCCTTTGGAGTGACCACCGAACTCGCCCCGACGCCGTGGAACCCGCACACCCAGTTGTTGCGCATCGGCATCCGGGCGTCCGACCGCGCCGTGGCAGACCTGGCGCCAGCCAACCTGGTGTTTTTGGTGGACGTGTCCGGCTCCATGGACCGCCGCGAAGGTTTACCGCTGGTGAAAAGCACCCTGAAATTGTTGGTGGATCAACTGCGCGATCAGGACCGCGTGTCATTGGTGGTCTACGCCGGTGAGTCCCGCGTGGTGCTCAAGCCTACCTCCGGCCGCGACAAGGCCAAGATCCGCAATGCCATCGAGCAACTCACCGCCGGCGGCTCGACCGCGGGCGCCTCGGGCATCGAACTGGCCTACCAGATGGCTCGCGAAGGGTTTATCGACAACGGCATCAACCGCATCCTGCTGGCCACCGACGGTGACTTCAACGTTGGCGTCAGCGACTTCGACAGCCTCAAGCAGATGGCCACGCTCCAGCGCAAAAGCGGGGTTTCCCTGACGACCCTGGGCTTCGGTGTGGATAACTACAACGAACACCTGATGGAACAGCTGGCCGATGCCGGCGACGGTAACTACGCCTATATCGACAACCTGCGCGAGGCCCGCAAGGTGTTGGTCGACCAACTCAGCTCGACCCTCGCCGTGGTGGCGCGGGATGTGAAATTGCAGGTGGAGTTCAATCCGGCACGGGTCAGCGAATACCGGTTGCTCGGCTATGAGAACCGCGCCCTGAAGCGTGAGGATTTCAACAACGACAAGGTCGACGCCGGAGAAATGGGTGCAGGGCATACCGTAACTGCGCTGTACGAAATTGTGCCGAAGGGCGAGAAGGGTTGGCTGGAGCCGCTGCGCTATGCCGCAGAGCCCAAGGCCGAAAGCAAAGCCGTTGAACTGGCGATGCTGCGTGTGCGCTACAAACCCGCTGCGGGCGGTGACAGCCAACTGATCGAGCGCCCCATCGGCCCTCAACCTGTCCAGGCCAGCGACGACCTGCGTTTCGCCGCCGCCGTGGCCGCCTTCGCCCAACAGCTCAAGGGGGATGGCCGCTACACTGGCAGCATGCGCCTGCACGACATCGCTGCACTGGCCCGCTCGGCACGGGGCGATGACCCGTTCGGGCTGCGCAATGAGTTCGTGCAATTGGTGGAATTGGCGCAAAGCCTCAAACATTGATGCCCGATGTGGGAGGGGGTTGCTTGCTCCCACACTTGATTCACCGTCGACTTTCAGAAAGGAGTTCGCCATCGACATGGCCGTTCCAGATGACCTGCCCAGCGACGAATCGCTGCTGGCCCGCTACCGGAGCGGTGACAGTGCCGCGTTCGAGGCCTTGTACGCGCGACATCGCCAGGGCCTGTACCGATTCCTCGTGTCCCTGAGCAACAAAGCCGAACTGGCCGAGGAAATCTACCAGGAGACCTGGCTCAGCCTGATCCGCAGCACTACCCAGCCACAGGGGAGGGCGAGTTTTCGTACGTGGTTGTTCCAGATCGCCCGCAACCGCCTGATCGATTACTGGCGCAAGCACAGCATCCACAACCCGCTGCACGACAGCTACGACGAACAGCTGCACGCCCAGCCCGACGCCAGCCCCGGCCCCGAGCAGCAACTGAGCCTGAGCCGCGACCAGGCGCGCCTCGACGCCGCGCTGCAAGACCTGCCCGAAGACCAGCGCGAAGTCTTCCTGCTGCGCCTGCACGGCGACCTCGAAGTGCCGCAAATTGCCGCCCTCACCAAAGCCCCGCTGGAAACCGTAAAAAGCCGCCTGCGTTACGCCCAGCAGAAACTGCGCCGGTTGCTGGCCGAGGAGATACCCGCATGACCGACTCTCGACACCCCCAGGATTCTGACGACGTGCTCATCCAGCACTTGCGTCAACACAGCACCGGCGAACCGCCCGCGTCCCTCGACGCCTTCATCCTCGCCACCGCCCGCCGCGAAGCCCCGGCACCACAGCCGAGCCTGTGGCAACGCTGGCTGCACGCCTGCCAACGACCACGCTGGCAAATGGCATTCGCCACCGTCGCCGGCCTGGCGCTGATGATCGGCGTGGTCACGCGCACGCCCGTGCCGCAGCCGGAAATCTCCACCGCGACCTTCTCCGCACGCCACGAAGAGGCCGCCAGCCCACCACCACCGGCAATGTCCGCCCCCGCGCCGGTGGCCCGGATGGCTGCTGCGCCACAGGCCGAGAGTGCGCAGGTCATGGGCTCGATGGCGGACGAGTCCCCCGCCAAACTCAGCAAGCGCGCGCCCGTGGCGTTGCCTTCGCTGGAGCAGGGGCTGCGGGAGATTGTGCGACTGCGAGACGCGCGGCAGAGCAAGGCGGCGGATGAGAAGCTGTTGGAACTGCACGAACGCTTTCCCGAAGAGGATTTGCCCGCGCGGTTGGAGGCGCTGAAACTGCGCTGACCCAACGCCCACAAAAAAGCCCCAGGTCGTTGGAGCTGGGGCTTTTTTGTCTGTGTCTGGTGGCCGGCGTCGTTTGAACTGGTCAGTAAGACGCCTGTATTTATTGGGCCTGCTTGGTTGTGCGTCGGTTAGGCATACACGTGGGCATACATGGTGCTTCTTTCTGGCCACTGCTTTCGTGGTATCCCCCCAGGATAAAGCAGTAACAAATCGTCAGCGGTGTGTTGCCATCCAGGTGGGTTATTACTTCTTCGTTCGACCTTCTGCCGCCAGTGATGCGAGGGCAAGGGTAATGAATCCAGAATTATCATCCAGCGTGTCGAGTGCACCTCGGATGTTCTGTGCTACTTCAGATGAACCTCTTTGTTCCACCCAATTTGAAAGCTCCTCAATGGCAGCCCCAAGGGCGAGCTGGTTTTCATTAAGGAGCTTTGGCAATGAGGCGAGCAGCGAGACGTCTTCCACAAAAATTCTCCACGGCAGTGACTTTGAATAGGACCAAGCGCTCTAGAGCCCATGCGGATAACACTTTTCCACAATGCTGTTGGACACGTGGTGACATCTAGGAAGCTAGCTATTTCTATCACCTTCTAAGGGAAATGAGTGGGCACGCACCTTTTTCTGTAGTGTCCCGGGTGATGGCAAAATAATGCCTATACTCCATCCGCCGTTGAGGCTTGAGAGTTTCGCGATCCTCGGTAATGGCAGCGTCAGATCTTTGTTCTGCAATCTCGTTCAATCACTTGATCGTCAAGGAGATGTCATGTCAAACATTTTGCAGTTGCTACCAAACGAACTCGTTCAAGATCCCGATTATCAGGCCGCACGCACCCTGGCACTTGAGGCCGCTAGTGCACCTATTGCGGAGGTTTCTAGTCAACCGGTGATCCTGATTTCTGCAAGGCCTACAGGCTATTGGAATAACTCAGGTATCTACATTCGCAAGGGATTGCTGCTGGCTGTGAGTTATGTTTCAGGGCAGTGGCGTACCAATCCCTACTGGGGGCCGACAGGTGCCGCTGGGAGTGATCGGTATACAGCAGGAAGTACCTACCTGAGACCTGGGGCACCAGAGGGTTCGCTCATTGGTAAAGTTGGCGGTGATCACGTTGGAGGTGGTAGCGAAACGTTCTCCATAGGTAACTATGGGTTCGTACCCCCCGATCTAGAGGGTTTGCTCTGGCTTACAGCTAACGATGAACCTAAGGGATTTGGGGATAATAGCGGTGGGATATTAGTCACCGTCAGTGTGATTTCTTAGCTCTCTATCTGAACGGCTCAGGTTCCTCCGAGCCGTTCTTCAGTCCTGACCCAGAAATCTCACCGGGGCCCCTGTGACTTTCGAGTACGCACGGGGCATGAAACCCACGGGATCGAGTTAGTGGGAGGCCTGGGAAGTTACTGAAATTTCAATCGTTGAAATTGAAAGGATTTTGAAGAAAAGAGGGCATCGTTACCGTACTGGTAACGATGCCCTCAGATCGCCCAAACGGTAGGGCAAATGCACAGGTGAACTGGAGTTCACCAGGTTCACCTGTTCACTAAGCTGGGAGGCTTCCCGCTAACACGATTCTGCGGGTTTCCGACCCCGTATCTCTTCAAATAGCCCAGAGGCCTCCGTTCATACTGAAAGGAGGGGAAAGCCACGACCTATGTCGCTGGAGGTGTTTTCCATTCTAGGGCTGGGGGAGGCTAATTTGGTGTTACAGGTGTTACAGGTGTTACTCATGTAACGATTATAATTAAGTAATTGATATATATATAGATTTTATATGCGTTGCACACGTAGTTTGCTACGCCTAGTTGCTGGTGTTACAAGTTGCACGGGTGTTACTTCTCTTGGCTGTGTTTTGAAGTGGCCACTTCCAGTTTTGGTGTACTTTTGACTAGTGTAGTTGCTGGCCGGAAGGATGGATTTCATACGGCGTGTAGCAGACCGTTCAGCGCTTATTCATTGACATCATCGTCACTTCTGACGATGCTATGTGCATGAGATATCCAGGCGGAAAAGGCAAGTGCTATCAGCGCTTGATCAATCTGATGCCACCGCATCAGACATACATCGAGTCCCACCTTGGCGGCGGTGCTGTCATGCGGAACAAGAAAGCTGCGCAGCGGAATATCGGCTTGGACATAGATGGCAAGGTCATTGAGCTTTGGCAGTCAGAGCTCTTTGGAAAATGCGAGCTCCACCAAGTCGATGCCGTATCCTTTCTCGAAAGCTATTTATTTGAGGGGGAGGAACTGGTGTATGTAGACCCTCCCTATTTCCCAGAAACTCGCCGTAGGGAAAAGGTTTATCGCTGTGACTACTTAGAAGCAGACCATATCCGGCTACTGCGATGCTTGGTTGCCCTGCCTTGCAATGTGATGCTTTCGGGTTATGACTGTGATCTCTACAACCGAGAGCTGGTGGGATGGCGTAAGGTGAGTTTTCCGGCAAAGACACATGTCGAGATGCGTGAAGAGGTTGTTTGGATGAACTTCGCTTCCCCTAGCCGTCTGCACGACACCCGCTACTTGGGGGAAACATTTCGAGATCGCCAGACCATTCAGCGCCGTCAAATTAGACTCCGCACTCGCATCGAGAGCTTGGACCCTATCGAGCGGCATGAATTACTGCAGTGGATGCAAGAGCACTATGGCAATGACGAGGAGGCCGCTTGATGATGCAACTGGGCGCTATTTTCATGGACCGCGTGGTATTCAATGTTGAGCTACCAAAAGCAGAGGCAGAGGTCATTCCAGGCGTCCCATGGGGAGCAATGGAGGCATTCCCAACACCTGCCTACTGGGCCTATCAAGTGTATGCCCGTCGGCTCACTGGTAACCGGATCAACTACAAGCTCGGTGCAACCCTGAAAGAGGAAGTTGGAGCTTGTTTGTTGGGCGGGCATGGCATCCCTGCGAACGTCGGCGTCGCAGCATTTCATCATGTGAGAGCGCGCGGTGCTTTCGGCGATGAGCCTCCGTCAGAAGATATGCTTCTTGAGTGGTTGCTGGAGCCTTTGGCGATTGATGAGCGCAAAGTGCGATACCGTTTCGCCAAGCAGAAGGCTCGCTACCTCAGTGCGGCTCTTCAGAAGCTGTCGGTGGAGCTACCTCCTCTTGCCAATGGTAAAGAGCTTCGCAACTGGCTGCTGGATATTCCTGGTATTGGTTACAAGACCGCCTCGTGGGTTGCCCGTAATTGGTTGGACGCGGACGACGTAGCTATCTTGGATATTCATATCCTCCGGGCGGGGCTCTTGGGTAATTTCTTCGAGAGTAACCTGACTGTCGAGCGTAACTACCTGGAGCTGGAAGAGCAGTTCATCCGCTTCAGCAAAGGGCTTGGCGTCAGGGCATCTGAACTAGATGCATTGATGTGGCTCGAAATGATGTCCTCTTCCGCCACGGTGCATAGCATCATGGGGATGGGCCACCAAAAATCTGAGTCAGCTGCTCGCAACCGACCCAAGAAGCGCAAGTCCAACCCCGACCAGCTTGCCTTGATCGGCTAAGGCGCTGGCCCACGGCTCTCCAGTGATGCCCAAAGGACAGAAATTGAGGCCCTGCGCTGTCGCTGTCAGTGCCATCACCCCTAGTAGAACTCCTGCATCGCGCCAAACTAGGCTGCACCCGTTCTGGTATTTACCCAGCGTCTTTCCAGGCTCGGCTATAAACAAAACCTGGATCGCTAAGCCACCGTCTAAAACCAGCATACTTTGGTTGTAGAGGCCTGCGAGATTCGTACGGGCGTGCTTTAGCTCGAGTAACTGGTGGGTTCTAGGCTCATACAGCCACCATCGATCATCATCAGGTCGTTTAATGACAATGTGAATCGGGTGAATTGCTCCGGCAGACGGCGCAGCACGATGCTCCAAATCGAATCCAAGATTCGACGCGCTACTCCATCTAGTTCGGCAGGCTACCCAGAGGAAACTTCCAAGTTGATCGTCTTTGACAGCACCGAATTCCCGATGTGATACGCGCTCATCTAATACATCGTAGAACGGCCGATTAGGACCTCCCGAAAGTAATGGTAGCGTGTAAATCTCTCCCACCTCCCACATGATTGGAGCATAGGATTCAGGAGCTGCTTTGGGCACTGGATTAGCCAGGTCGATCCAAGTCATACCCGACCTCTTGGAATACTTCCATATACTTGTTGCAACCCCGGCAATTTCCACATGCTACATGCGATTTATGGCAGCTATGGGCCCAGGCTAGAAGCCCCGGAGGAATGCCAGACTGGCGCACAAGCTCAGCGGTTGAAAACTCTATTGCGGGAGCCTCAACCACCATACCGCCCTCTTGCAATGAAAGCAGATGGCTGATCGCAGTCATGAACTCAGTCGAGCCGTCCCTATGGAAGCCATCTGACTTCACTGTGCCGAGCCAAAGGTGCGTCACGTCAAACGAAATAGCTTTCATGGCCGCCAAGGTTACCAACATTTGATTTCTGTACGGCCACCAGTCCGAGGCTGGAGCCAGGCTGTCCGCTTGGATGCCTGCCATGTCCCCGGACCCCACGGGGCTGCAGTCGATCGCAATCACATGATGGGGAATGTCTAGATGTTGGCAGATAGTCCTTGAAGCCTCAATTTCGGCTTTTGCGGCAAGTTGGCCGTAGTTAAGAGTGAACGCGATATCTGGCCGCTTCCACCAGGCGAGCGTCAAAGAGTCCATGCCACCAGAGAGCAGCAACCCCGTCTTCATAGCTCCACCGCTTCCCATACAATTTGATAGATAGCACTGACATAGTCATCGGTGATAATGCAGTTGGAGCCTTCCATCATTTTCTTATCCTGGCTAGACTCGTTTTCTGCGTAGAAAACGACGGGCTTGTTCAGTGCTCGTGCGTAACCAATCTCGTAGATCGTTCCAGAATCGAGCCCGTCACCGATTGCTAAGAGAACGTCGCAATTGCGCACCCCTTCAAGGTCTTTCTCCACAACGTCTTCAGCAGTTCCCAGGCCAACATCGTGGTACGGAGAGAATACATTCAGGCCCATAGCTAGCAGATCTCGACGCGCTTGCCCAACCATCCACAGCTCTGCGAGCGTAAAGAATGGACCGGCGAGATAGACCTTCGGTGCGTAGCCAGCGCGGTATCTTTCAGAGGGAATCAATGCCTTTGGCTTGAATCCGGCCAATAAGGACTTGTCGGGAAAACCCTGGTTCTCGCAATAGAAGGCCGTTGCGATGGACGCAATCGATGCCGCATCGTGAGCAGGTAGGCTGTTGTCCAGCCAGCCCAGTGCAAAGTGCGCGGCGAAGGTATCACCGGAACCGATCTTCCATACCCGCTCAGTGCGGTGTGCAGGTACTCTGGAAATAGCCCCATTATCAAAAACAAGGGCGCCCAGTGGCCCCATTTTGATGACAACTACCTCCGCATTCTCCTGTTTGGCCAATTCAGTCGCAATCTGTTGGGGGGACAATCCGCTGGAGCCAGATAACAAGAGGTTGGCCTCATGGAGGTTCAGAACAAGCGCTAAGTGTTTTGCTTTGGAGCCGTTAGCTCTGAAGGATTCAGGGCCTTCGGCGTTCTGAGGATCAAAAACCGCATACTCGGCGTCAACTACTGAGGTTCCATCAATCATGCCGAACCGAAGCACTTTCTCGGCAGTAACTTGAAATTGCAACCGATGATGAGTGACGCATCGAATATCAGGGGTGGAGAGTCCATGTATGTACTCAAAGGTCACACCCGACTGAGCGGCTATTGCATTAAATTTAAAGCCCTCTGCGGCTGCGCGGGCCTCTAATACTATTTGAGTGCCGCTATCGACACACGCATGTAATTCAGCGTCTCCACCAAAACGGGCAATCGCTGTTGCTGCTCGTCCTGCAGATCCATAAATATCGTCCCAAGCTGGGCGCATACAGCGCTCACGGTAGACACCGCCTACGATGGTGATCATGGAGCTCTCCTTGCTCTCAATTAGACGTGGTAAACCCGAAGCCTTACTTGCCCGCCGTTAATCTGGAGCACACGTGCTTGGTACTGCTCTCCCTGGGTCATGCAGTTACGTAGTTGGTTTAGATTCGGGTCGACGATCCCACCAGCCTCAGCGCCATTCCATAGCGCTATGACTACCTGATGGCCCATCGGTGCAAAAGCAATATCCAGAATGTTATTGACCAGCAGTTGGGCAACGACAAGAGCTTTGGGTGATGCAAGCTGGGTATCGAACTGAAGGGTAGCGCAGGAATTGGTGGGCGTAGAGGGCCCAAGATAGCTGCCGCCGGAACCAGACATAACGCACTTCCTTTGCTAGTCGAATTGAAGATGAAGAATTACCACACAGTGAAGGCAAAAAGCCATTGATTCTGCTCAAAGCTTTTTCTCGAAGAGGCTGGGCGTTTCATGCGACCGTAGGGTGGCGTAGCAGATGGAGCGCTTAACACCCCAATTAAGCCCTTGGAATAACCTGTCGACTATATGGCATAGTTATTTCCTTCGACTCCTCTGGGAAAAAACGACGGAAGCGGTATTTTCTACAAATATGAGCCTTGCTCATTCGAGCCAGACCACGCCGCTGCAGTATGTTTTTCAAGACCACGTTGATTGAACGCTAACCCCTTAATTTCTAAGCCATAAGGGTTCGAAATTTGGAAGTAAAGATGAATCAAGAGATGGCCTGCGCAGCTTCGCCCTCGTCATCCATTGGTCGACATATTCACTGCAGCCGCTTCGGAAAGGAGCGAATTCCTTGTCTATGGCGCAGCGAGGCGTAAAAATGGGCAGTCCAGAAATCTAGAGCATTAACCCCCCCCCCCCGAAGCAGCATCCGCTCGGGTCTCAGTGTCGACATGCAGTGCTGCTCACGGTATTGTTGGCCACCGAACTACATGCCCCGTAACCATTTCATCTCTTGGCGCCCCCCGAGCGAGAATAAAGTTACCAGAGGAATCTATGGATAGTACTGCAATTCAATCGCAATTAGACGCAAATCGAAGAACTGTGTCTTTCGATAGTTATGATGTTACCGTCAGACAATTGTATGACATGATTTCGGAAGATATTATCGATGTAACACCTGAGTACCAGAGGCACTTTATCTGGAACCAAGAAAGACAATCCCAGCTAATTGAATCAATTTTACTCGGGATTCCGGTGCCAAGTTTATTCATGGCCACAAACCAAGACTCCACCTGGGAAGTAATTGATGGGCTTCAACGTCTCACTACTATTGTGAACTTCATTGGTAACTCGGATATCATAGAAAAAATCAGCGAAGATTGTAAGCCGCTAATTTTGAAAGGTCTTGAAAAATTAGATACACTGAATGGACTTACGTTCAAAGATATTCCTAAGCCAATACAATTGATGTTTATGACGCGCCCAATCAGGATTACTGTGCTGAATGATAGAAGCGACTTCGGGCTTCGCTTCGATTTATTTGAAAGATTAAATACTGGCGGCGTAATTTTACATCCTCAAGAAATCCGAAACTGCGTCTATCTCGGCCCCTTCAATAGCTTCATCAGAGATTGCTCACAGTTCCAACCTTTTAAGAATTCTCTAAAGCTTGGTTCCAACGCAGAAAAAAATGGAAATATTGAGGAGCTTGTTCTTAAGTTTTTCGCATATTTTGAGTGTCGCGATCAATTTGTTCACAGCGTTAAAGGTTTTCTTAACGATTACATGGCAAATAAATCGGAAAGCTTTAAGAACAAGAAAGCCCTCAAAGATCTGTTTGAAAAAACATTCACCCTGCTGGAAGCACATTTGCCAGATGGTATTGTTAGATCTAGCAGGAAAAATACAACGCCTCTTGTCCTATTTGAAGCAGTCGCAATTGGCGTCGCCGATGCCTTGAATGCTGGAAAGGCTGTGAGCCCTAAAAAGCTCAAAGCGCTGCTGGATAATAAGACCCTCACAGGCCTAACTACCGGAGCGACCAACAGTCGGAAAAAAGTAATCGACAGAATAAAGTACGTAAAGGATAACGTATAGTATGAGTTATGAGGGTGTAAGAGCGTTATCCAGAGAGCGACTCATGGAAGTCCAGCAACTCTTAAATCATATTGTTTTTCTTGAGCCTGATGATGCGATTATCCCTCACCCCTCAGAAGTAAAAATTCTACGAGGTTTTTTTTACGTACACCTTTACGCTGCGTTAGAAAAAAGCATTAACGAGGCGGTGCAACTCACGCTGCGCTTAATAGCTTCACATAATATCCCTGCAAGACATTACGAACTTAGTTTTGGTAGCGTATTCACAAGAGGGCGATTGCAGGCATTTAAGAGTTGTAGCTTCAAGTCCTATAACGAAAATGCCTTATCGATATTTAGTTGTCTTGACTCTTCGGATACGATGAAAATTGATGAGGCTCAGTTTTCGGATACGCTGATGAATGTGTGGACAAACTCAATCCTTGAAGTCTTTAAATCTTTCGGAATTATAGGGTTTGAAGTTGAGCCGAGGGTGCGCACAACCATAGATGAGCTCGTAGAGAATAGAAATAAAGTGGCGCATGGCAGAGAAAGCGCATTAGTCGTAGGGGAAAGGCACCGTTCAAATATATTGCGTGATAAATACTCTATAACTACATCTTTTATAGATGCGGTCATTATTAGTCTTGAGGGCTTTTACAATTCTCGATCCTTTCTTAAGGAAAGTGAGCGGCACGCCTATTGATCAAGTAGTTGGTTTTTGAAGTTCTTGAGCATCGAAGCATTGCAGAAAAATCGGGACTGTTATGTTTTACTCATATGTCGATTTACGAGAGCCTTAATATTAATGCCATTTGTTACTCCGTATAATATGAGCTGGAAGTCGACGAGGCATCATGACTAGCAAGTTTAGCCTCTCGGTCCACCCGTGGCCTTAGCCAGCGGTGCTCTCTGTTAGCCTCTATACCCTGTATATGACAGTGGCAGCCGGCCAATCGGGTTTGTGTGAACACGCTTTCCTATTGAGCAGCGCTTGGTGTGTAGAGAACCGTATGCTCAGACTGAATTCAGATCAATGGTTCTCTCATTTGTGGATTGAATAGTGCGGATGACGGGTATGGGTAAACAGCCCGCTAGTGCGGGCTGATTCGGGGTTATGCAGCGAGTAGGTCGTCAAAGGAAATGTTACGGGCCGCGGCTGCCAAATCGGAGCGTTCAAGTCTCGAATGGAAGGGGCCGAAGCGAGGCACCTCAAGTCCAGACAAGGCATCGCCCATTCCACCCTTTAGGTAGCTGACGGTAAGTATCCGAGAGCCTACAGCGAGCAATTGCTCGGTCGTAGCGTTCCATTCCTCGTTCAAGGCAAACCCGACCGCGTTCAATACCGCGGTCTCGGCTTCATCTGCACGTTGGCGTGCATTTGTGATTTGAGCCTCAAGAGCATCAAGCTCGACTTGCAGAGCACCGAGGATGAGGTCTTGCCTTCTGACCTGCTCGTCCGTTGTTGCCAGTTGCTTAGCGGCCTTTTGCATTTCGCCGCTTGCTGATTTTCCCCTTCGGCATCACCGCTTGCGAGGCATTTGGCGTAGGACGTTGCAGCATCGCGCTCGGCTTGTTGCGCCTTTTGCAAGGCTTGATCGGCTTCTGATTGAATTGTCTGAAACCGCTCGTTCAGGTGCGATTTTCTCCGTTCCAGCGCTTCGACTTCAGCGGTTGCATCGGTCATCGCTTGAATAGCGTCAGCTTTGATCTGACCAATTTTTTCCAGCCTCTCCAGGTGTTGAAGCTTGCGATCAATTGATGCCAGCTCACCGGGAATCGCATCTATACGGGCTGTGACGCTTGACAATCTCTCCATAGCATCGCGGCTTTCAGGGCTGCCAATCACGTTTCCATTCGCACTAAATCCGCTGGGTGCATTACGCCATTCGGCCTCCAGTTGTGGCAGGCTTTCTTTCAGTGTTTCCAGTTCTTGAATGAAGGCGGCTTGTTGCTGTTTTAGTTGGTTCATGTTGCGTTCCTAAAGGCGAAAGGTTGATTGTTTTTTTTCGTTGGCGGGCCAGGCCAAGGTGAGCCTTCATTCCTCATGGAGCGGCCGCTATTACGCCGCCTGGGCGCCGTGATCACCTTGTTCTGGCACGGCGACAACCACATAGCAGCGCTGCAAGCCCAGCCCCGGTAGTCGCACTGCGGTGGAAGCTTTGCCATCCTTTCCAGGCTCTAAAACACCTCGTCGCAGAAGCTCTTTGTTAACCGCACTTAGGTTCATGCCTCGGAAGATTTCGGATCGCCATGCTTCCGGCAACACGTAGTAAGTGTTGGTGGTGTGTAGGGCATCGCCCATGCTGTGTTCCATCGTCTTGCGAAAGCCCAGCCGATCAATCGTGCGTGGGCCGTGCTCATCGATCTTGGCGGCAGCAGATCCCCAGCGGGTAAAGCGGCTTTCTCCAAAGCGTTCGATGACCTGTCTCAGCCGCGACAAAATCGCATCACCCTCGAAGTTACCGGCGCCGCGACGCTCTGCCAGCCACGCATGCAGACACACACGTGCGGCGGTCGTGGCTGTGCCGTCCGGCCAACCGGTGACGCCGAAGGCGGTGGCCAACTCTCCGGCTGCTGCTGCGAGGCCAAAGCGAAGGGCGGCACGCTGGGCCTGACCACTGGCCGACACGGGCAGGTTTTGGGTGATGAACTGCTCCACCGTGCGGCGAATGATCACCGTCCACCTGAGCATTTCCCCAGGTGCACACGGCGCGTGCAGGAAGGCAGTGAGCGGCGTGCCGTAGTATTTGGCAACGCGGGCCTTGAGCGCATCGGAGAGGGCAGCAGCGTCCTCAAAACCGTTCAGCACATCGAACATGCCGAGGCCCTTGCTAGCATCCGCTGGCACCGCAAGCATGCGAACCTCCATGCCCGCTTTCAGCTCCTTATTGGCGTCTGCCATGTGCTGTGCCAACGTCTTCTCGCCCGTCGAGAGAAACAGCAAGCGCCACTCCTGCACCTGTCGGCCCGCTTGTCCTCGATCATTCGCCCGGGCGTTGCCGGTGCCGTTGCCGAGCATGTAGACCGTCTCGCCGATAATGCGCGGATCGCACATGCCTATTTTATCTAGCACCAGGAGGCCGTCTGAGTGTGCAGCGGCGATGGACTCCAGGGCGTTATCGGTCGAGCGCCACGAACGAACTAAGCGCGGCCCGCCATAAACCGATGCAGTGACTTGCAGGTGAGTGGTCTTGCCCCCGGAGCTGTCGCCATACAGGTGGAAGCCACCCGACTCATGTCCCAGCAGGTTCAGCAACGGGCCTGCAAAGGCCACAGAAACAACAAACGCCAAGCGATGACTTCCAACACACAGTGCGCCAATTTGTTGCTGCCATTGCTCCAGAGAGCTTGTCTCGCTGATCGGAGGCAACTGCTCCCCGGCTTCATAAAAATGCTGGTGTTCGGCGTACGAGCTGATCTGTTGTTCGGGCAGAAGGAAGGCGTTGGCGTGCCAATTCAAGCTCGTTACCAAACGTGCGCGCTGGGCGCTGTCGAAGCCGCCGAGATAACCTGCCGGTCGTTGCGTGCGTTACGTTTGGATCGACTTCCGGCAAGGCGCAAGCCCATGTCCACCAGCGGGCCTAGTACGTCCTTGCTGAAGTCATCGTTCTAACTGGAATGTTCCAGCGTTTTTTGGCATCGCCCGGGTCGTCGAATTCGAACAGCAAACCCCAGAGGCGAACACACAGGATGTGCCTCACCATCATCACCTGAATAGAACACCCCTTCAGGCTTCAAGCGAAAGCCGCCCGGCATCAGACCATTTTTCGATTTCGCTGGATGTTTGGCGTGCGCCTTGGCGTTCTGTTCTTGAAGTTAAGTTGGCTCAGAGGCACCGCCAACTTGCCCTTGCGCGAGAGCTCTGCCACGTGTCCAGCGGTTCAGCCTTTGGCTAATGCGTCCCTGCATCGTCACCGCCTGCCCATTGCCACCTTGATGAGCGTCGGCTTGCCACGTCTGTTGCTGGGCTTGGGCTTGAACACTTCGAGCACAATTCGTTGTACTGATGCGGCACCCAACTCAATCAGCACGTGGCATATACGGTGTGAAGTTGAAGTTATAGAGGGAGACAGGGACGGATAGCCAGAAACAAGAAAGCCCGCACAGGGCGGGCTTCTTGGGGTGTTTCGTAGACTGTCTGAGACAGCCCGAGACTGCTATATGGTGCACCCGGCGGGATTCGAACCCACGACCCCTGCCTTCGGAGGGCAGTACTCTATCCAGCTGAGCTACGGATGCTTGTGCGGGCGACATCATACCCATGTCGCCCTTGGGCGTCCATGCTGGTTTTTGGCCGCTGGAACGTAGGAAATCCGCGCGCTGACGCCCTGGGCCGGGCACCGCCGATCATTGCGGTGGAACCCTGCCCAATCACGCTGATCCGAAAGTTTCGGCAAAAGCGCCGTTTTCGTTCTTTTTTTCGAACAGACTATTGCCCTGCCCCCCCATTGATCCTAGGATTCGTTTGAGATTTCAAACGCTCTGTCTCCCGCGTGCGCTTCACCTGAGTCCGCGCGCTGGGGCTGATTTCCCTGACGGCAGCCCACAAGGCGCCTTTCAACAACTCTAATTCGCTCCGCGTGCGCGCGGTGCTGTTAAGGAAACCCGACATGCAGCTTAAAGATGCCCAGTTGTTCCGCCAGCAAGCCTTTATCGATGGCGCTTGGGTCGATGCGGACAACGGTCAAACCATCAAGGTCAACAACCCGGCCACGGGCGAGATTCTCGGCACCGTGCCAAAGATGGGCGCCGCGGAAACCCGCCGCGCCATCGAAGCCGCCGACAACGCCTTGCCGGCCTGGCGCGCGCTGACCGCCAAGGAACGCGCGAACAAGCTGCGTCGTTGGTTCGAACTGCTGATCGAAAACCAGGACGACCTCGCTCGCCTGATGACCCTCGAACAAGGCAAGCCGCTGGCCGAAGCCAAGGGCGAAATCGTCTACGCCGCCTCCTTTATCGAGTGGTTCGCCGAAGAAGCCAAGCGCATCTACGGTGACGTGATTCCCGGCCACCAGCCCGACAAGCGCCTGATCGTGATCAAGCAGCCGATCGGCGTGACCGCAGCGATCACCCCGTGGAACTTCCCGGCCGCGATGATCACCCGTAAAGCCGGCCCGGCCCTGGCCGCCGGTTGCACCATGGTCATCAAGCCTGCCTCGCAAACCCCGTTCTCGGCCCTGGCCCTGGTTGAGCTGGCGCACCGCGCCGGTATCCCCAAAGGCGTGCTGAGCGTGGTGACCGGCAGCGCCGGCGACATCGGTGGCGAGCTGACCGGCAACCCGATCGTGCGTAAATTGTCTTTCACCGGCTCGACCGAAATCGGTCGCCAGCTGATGGCCGAATGCGCCAAGGACATCAAGAAAGTTTCCCTGGAGTTGGGCGGTAACGCGCCGTTCATCGTGTTTGACGACGCCGACCTGGATAAGGCTGTCGAAGGCGCGATCATCTCCAAGTACCGCAACAACGGCCAGACCTGCGTCTGCGCCAACCGCCTGTACATCCAGGATTCGGTGTACGACGCGTTCGCAGAAAAACTCAAAGTGGCGGTAGCCAAGTTGAAGATCGGCAACGGTCTGGAAGACGGCACCACCACCGGCCCGCTGATCGACGAAAAGGCTGTGGCCAAGGTGCAGGAACACATCGCCGATGCCCTGAGCAAAGGCGCTACGTTGCTGGCGGGCGGCAAGGTCATGGAAGGCAATTTCTTCGAGCCGACCATCCTCACCAACGTGCCGAAAAATGCCGCTGTGGCGAAGGAAGAAACCTTCGGCCCGCTGGCGCCGCTGTTCCGTTTCAAAGACGAAGCCGAAGTGATCGCGATGTCCAACGACACCGAATTCGGCCTGGCCTCGTACTTCTACGCCCGCGACCTGGGCCGTGTGTTCCGCGTGGCCGAAGCCCTGGAATACGGCATGGTTGGCGTCAACACCGGGTTGATCTCCAACGAAGTGGCGCCGTTCGGCGGCATCAAGGCCTCCGGCCTGGGCCGTGAAGGTTCCAAGTACGGGATCGAGGACTACCTGGAAATCAAATACCTCTGCCTGGGCATCTGACCCGCCCGGCAAGGCATTGCTGCAAACGCAAAGGGCACGAGAGCGCTGACCCTTTGCGTGTTTCAAGACGTTATTCGTAGTGGCCGGGAACGCTGTGGCAGTCGATCATCGCATGCTGCCGCAGTTGCCTCCCCGTCACGTATTCCTTGGACCCCGCCACCCGATGAGTGGCGAATGAGGACTTTATGAGCAAGACCAACGCATCCCTGATGAAACGCCGCGAAGCCGCTGTACCGCGCGGTGTTGGCCAGATTCACCCGATCTTCGCCGACTCCGCGAAGAATGCCACCGTGACCGACGTTGAAGGTCGCGAGTTCATCGACTTCGCCGGCGGTATCGCCGTGCTGAACACCGGCCACGTGCACCCGAAAATCATCGCTGCCGTGACCGAGCAACTGAACAAACTGACCCACACCTGCTTCCAGGTACTGGCCTACGAGCCTTACGTGGAAGTGTGCGAGAAAGTGAACGCCAAGGTGCCAGGTGATTTCGCCAAGAAAACCCTGCTGGTCACCACCGGTTCCGAAGCCGTTGAAAACGCCGTCAAGATCGCCCGTGCCGCCACTGGCCGTGCTGGCGTGATCGCCTTCACCGGCGCCTACCACGGCCGTACCATGATGACCCTGGGCCTGACGGGTAAAGTCGTGCCGTACTCGGCCGGCATGGGCCTGATGCCCGGCGGCGTATTCCGCGCGCTGTACCCGAACGAACTGCACGGTGTGAGCGACGACGATTCCATCGCCAGCATCGAACGCATCTTCAAGAACGATGCCGAGCCGCGTGACATCGCGGCCATCATCATCGAGCCGGTGCAGGGCGAAGGCGGTTTCTACGTCGCGCCAAAATCCTTCATGAAGCGCCTGCGCGAACTGTGCGACAAGCACGGCATCCTGCTGATCGCCGACGAAGTGCAAACCGGTGCCGGCCGTACCGGCACGTTCTTCGCCATGGAACAGATGGGCGTTGCTGCCGACCTGACCACCTTCGCCAAATCCATCGCCGGTGGCTTCCCCCTGGCCGGTGTGTGCGGCAAGGCTGAATACATGGACGCCATCGCCCCAGGCGGCCTGGGCGGCACCTATGCCGGCAGCCCGATCGCTTGCGCCGCTGCGCTGGCGGTCATGGAAGTGTTCGAAGAAGAGCACCTGCTGGACCGCAGCAAGGCCGTTGGCGAACGTCTGGTCACTGGCCTGAAAGCCATCCAGGCCAAGTACCCGGTGATCGGCGACGTACGTGCCCTGGGCGCGATGATCGCGGTCGAGCTGTTCGACGACGGCGACACCCACAAGCCAAACGCTGCGGCCGTGGCTGCCGTGGTGGCCAAGGCGCGTGACAAGGGCCTGATCCTGCTGAGCTGCGGTACCTACGGCAACGTGTTGCGCGTACTGGTCCCGCTGACCGCGCCGGACGAGCAATTGGACAAAGGCCTGGCGATCATCGAAGAATGCTTCTCCGAGCTGTAAGCGGACGCTGACTTGATCGACAGAAAAAACCCGCTTCGGCGGGTTTTTTTTGCCTGCAGATTTAGCTGACGCAAGGCAGTTGAAATGTCCATTACAACCGCAAGACGATCATTGATCTGGAGGCGGGGGAGAATGTGGCGATGAATACCGTGTTCAGGGTCATTTCAGCGTTGGGCATGGCGCTGGAAGTGGTCGACAAGCGGATAGACCTTAAATCCCTCGCCGATCCGTGCGCAGATCACCCTGGCGATCAAGATGAACAAAGTGAAGACCTATCCGGATCGCCAGCAGTTGATCGAGTTCGGTCGCAAGCATTGTGGTGTGGAGAAACCGGGGCTCGTCATCGAGCGTATTGCACAAGCATTGTCCGAAGCCCTCAGGTTGCATCAGTCACGCATCGATCCTGGCCTCTACCATGCGATGCAAGCTGAATGGGATGCGGGGCGCATCATGGCGCTGAATGATTCGCTCAAGACGGGGCTGAGGCGAAAGCCGGTTTTCAAGCCGATGCCTTGAATGGGGTTGGTGGTTTTTAGCCTCGTTCATTGTACGTACGCGTGCGCATTGACTAAGGTGCAAGCATTGCCGATGGAGCGTGCAGGATGACGGCTGTTGATCTACCCGCTGTACCCCGAGTGTTGATCGCTGAAGCAGACCCCTGGTCGCTGGACCTGCTCAAGCAAGTGTTGTTGAACGTGCGCTGTGACGCACGGCTGGACGTGTGTGCCGATGGTCTGCAAGCGGCTACGCTGCTGCGGGACAAGGCCTACGACCTGATCCTGGCCGATTGGGAGCTGCCGGGCGTCGATGGCCTGAGTCTGCTGCGCCACGTGCGTCAGCAGCGCCGTACGCCGGCGCTGCCGTTCATTCTGCTGAGCAGTCGCAATGACACCGCCAGCGTGCGTGAAGCCTTGCCCCTGGCGCCCACGGCGTACCTGACCAAACCCCTGAACATGGAAAGCCTGACCCAGCGCCTGCAGGACCTGCTGCTCAATGAAGGCGAGAGCGTGTATTGCGAGATCCCGCCGTTGGCGCCGGGCATGACGTTGCCGGTGTTCCTGGAGCGTCGTCGCGACGCCTGCGATGGCGCGCCGCTGCGCGTTGATGTCAAAGCGGCAGTGCAAAAGAGCCTTGGCCCCGACGGCCTGGATCTCAAGCGCCTGGAAGACCTGGTGCGCACGGACCCGCAAATCACCGCTGTGCTGATCGCCGCCGCCAACAGCGCCGGCCATCACGGCACGCCGGTACAGACCTTGCCGGCGGCGTTGCACAAGCTGGCGGCGGGGCAAAGCATGAACCTGATTCTGGGCCTGGCCCTCAAGCACAACGTGGTGCTGGGCGACCCGGGGCTGGTGGCTTATGCCGAACGGCACTGGCAGTTTTCCCAGGACACCGCCGACTTCGCCCGACGCCTGGCGCGCCTTTTGGAACTCGATCACGAGCGCTGCTATGCCGCCGGCCTGCTGCATCGGCTCGGCGACCTGGCGCTGCTGCGCTGCCTGGAGGACTGGCGCCAGGGTGGCGGGGCATTGGACGACGAGGCGATTGGCGAGTCGCTCTACACCTTCGGCGCCGCCTATGGCTCGGCACTGCGCGCGCGTTGGCGCTTGCCCCATGAGCTGCGCCAGTTGATCGCGGCGATCTATTCGCTGGAAGGCGGGGTGTATGCGCGGGATGCGCTGGTGGTCAACCTGGCGGCGCAGATGGCGCGCCTGACCGAGCATGAAGGGCTGGAAGCACTGGCCAATGGCAAGACCGCGCGGTTGCTCAAGATGGGCCTGTCGGAGCTGACGCGGGTGCGCAAGGCCTAGAGAACAGTGAGATGCAAATGTGGGAGCGGGCTTGCCCGCGATGAGGGTGTGTCAGTCAGCAAATTTTTAGCTGACCCACCGCCATCGCGGGTAAGCCCGCTCCCAGATTGGATCTGCTTCACCGTTGGATCTGTGTCTAGCTGGCGACGACGCGATTCTTGCCTTGGCGCTTGGCCTCATACATCGCTGCATCCGCACGGGCGAACAGGCTGTCCAAGGTCGAGTCCTGTTCGTCCAGGCTGGCCAAGCCCTGGCTGACGGTCACGCTGAATGCCTGGCCTTCATAGTTGAAACTCAACTCCTGAATCTCCCTGCCCAGGCGCTCGGCCACCTGCAACGCCATCTCTGGCGCGCAACCGGGCAGTACGGCGGCGAATTCTTCGCCGCCAATGCGCCCGAACAGGTCGCCACGGCGCAATACCCCGCGACCGCTCTCGGCGATGCGGCGCAGTACCTGATCGCCCTCCAGGTGGCCGTAGGTGTCGTTGATGTCCTTGAAGTCATCGATGTCCAGCAGCAGGAACGCCAGCGGCGCGGCCTGGGCGCAGGCACTGTCGAACGCCTGGTTGGCGCATTCGAAGAAGTGCCGGCGGTTGCTGCTCTGGGTCAGCACGTCGGTGGTGGCGAGGCGGTGCAGTTCCAGTTCCAGCTGCTTCTTTTCGGTGATGTCTTCGGCCATGCCGACCACGATCACCGGCTTACCGGGCTCGACCTGCTGGTTGATGTAGCACTTGTCGCTGAGCCAGCGGATCTGCCCGTCCGCGGTGATGATGCGGTATTCGCGGTCTTCCACGGTGCCTTGTTCCAGCACGCGGGCCAGGCTGTGTTCGGCGTAGTCGAGGTCTTCGGGGTGAATGCTGTTGCGCCATTCCCGATGGTCGGCCAGCAGCAATCCGGCGGGTCGCCCGAACACGCGCTCATAGGCCGGGCTCACGTACAGCACGCGGCGCGTTTCCCAATCGATGGCCCACAGCACGGCGTTGACGCTGACCAGCAGCGAGCTCAACAGCTGCTCGCGCTCGCTCAGCCGCTCGACTTCACCCTGGGCATGCATCAGCGCCAGCAGGGTTGCCGCCGCCGTCGGAAGGGGCGGTTCAGTGGTGGGGGTATCGGGCAGATAGGGCTTTTCGTGAACCATCGGCACAACTCTCTCTGGGCGCGCCGCAGGATAAAGCAGCGGTCACTACAAGGGGCCACCATGATGGCGAAGTGTTCATTGAGAGAGGGGAATTGCAGTGAAGTTCCGTCAACAGCACCGATTGCCGGTGCCCGGTAAATGACGCCAAAAAGCCGATACGTGGGAGGGCAGGCCCTCCCACTGCACCGTCAGGCTGCCGCAGGACGCAGCGAATAGGTCTTCAACTGGTGGGCAAAATCGCGCAGGGACTGGATGCCGCTGGCCTCTGCCTCGTGTACCCACTCCTTGATCGCGGCGAGCATATCGTGGCCGTTGCTGCTGGTCTTGAGCCAGATCTGTTGCAGCGCCAGGCGCTTCTCGTAGATCACAGTCAGGGCGTGGCTGTGCTCCAGCATGCTCTGGATGCGCACGTGATGGCGCTCATCCAGCAGGCTGGTCTCGCGCGATAGCAAGCGCTTGGCGCGATGGAACTGGTGGCGTACCGAATGATCGACCTTTTCCAGCTCTTGCTTGACCAGCGGGCCGATCACCAACTTGCGGTACTGGGCCATGATCTGGAAGCGGTTGTTGAGGATCGCCATGGCGGTGTCCATGTCCAGGTGGCCCTTGCCCTCGACGCGGTGGGCAATCGGTGCCACGCGCTGCACCTTGGCCAGGCGCAGGAAGCTGAACACTTTGATCCAGGCCCAGCCCAGGTCGAACTCCCACTTCTTCACCGACAGCTTGGCGGAGTTGGGGTAGGTGTGATGGTTGTTGTGCAGCTCTTCGCCACCGACGATGATGCCCCACGGCACCAGGTTGGTCGCCGCATCACGGCATTCGAAATTGCGATAGCCGACGGCATGGCCCAGGCCGTTGATCACTCCGGCGGCCCAGAACGGGATCCACATCATCTGGATCGCCCAGATGGTGATGCCGATGGTGCCGAACAGCAGCAGATCGATCACGCCCATGATCGCCACGCCCAGCAGCGGGTAGGGGGTGTAAAGCTTGCGTTCGATCCAGTCGTCCGGGCAGTTCTTGCCGTAGATGCGCAGGGTCTCGGGGTTTTCCGCTTCGGCGCGGTACAGCTCGGCACCTTTGCGCAATACCGTGGACAAGCCCTTGATCACCGGGCTGTGCGGGTCATCGACGGTTTCGCATTTGGCGTGGTGCTTGCGGTGGATGGCCGTCCACTCGCGGGTGTTCTGCGCCGTGGTCAGCCACAGCCAGAAGCGGAAGAAGTGTTTCAGGCCGCCATTGAGTTCCAGGGAACGATGGGCTGAATAACGGTGTAGATAGACGGTGACCCCAACGATGGTCACGTGGGTCATCAACAGAGTGACTGCCACCAGTTGCCAGGCTGACAAGTCAAGAAAACCGTTGTACCACATAGGCTGTATGGCCCTCAGATAAAGAAAAAAACAGCTCACGCATTATCACTAAGCCCACAGAGAAAACCAGCCGCCCTTTCAGATAGGAGTGACTGGATGTTTCTTACTCTATAATCCGCATCGGTTGTAGGACGATTCTGTTTTTTTGGTAAGGATTACTGAGCATATGCCGTTTTCATACCGAGGTGCCCTACGCGTAGGGCTGGTATACCTACTGGTTTCCATTGCCTGGCTCCAGCTCAGTCACCAGGTATTGATCAACTTTCTCGATGAACCGAGTCAGTTGAGCCATTGGATGCAGATGCGCGGCTACGTATGGGTGGCCCTCAGCGCCTTGGCGATTTACCTGATCTGCCGACGCTTCGACCGCACCAGCCTGCAGGATCAACCCCTCAAGGAAAACCGCGAACGCCTGCGCCAGGCCGCCGCCGTGTTCGATTGCACCCGCGAAGGTGTGCTGGTCACCGACGCCAAGGGCCTGATCGTGCACGTGAACCGGGCCTTCATGGAGATCACCGGCTACCGGCGCGAAGACGTGATGGGGCAGCAGCCGAGCCTGTTCAAATCCGGGCGCCATTCGTCGAGTTTTTACCAACAGATGTTCCATACCCTGGGGCGCACCGGCGAATGGAGCGGGGAAATCTGGAACCGACGCGAAAGCGGCGAGATTTATCCACAGTGGCAAACCATCCGCGCCGTGCAGGACGATCTGGGCCACGTCAGCCACTACGTCGCGGTATTTTCCGACATCAGCGCCATCAAGCATTCCGAACGCGAACTGGCCCGCCTGGCGCACCACGACCCTCTCACCGACCTGCCCAACCGCCTGCTGTTCACCGACCGCGCCGAGCAGGCGCTCGCTTCGGCGCAAGTGCACAAGCGTGGCTGTGCCTTGCTGCTGCTGGACCTGGACCACTTCAAGATCATCAACGACAGCCTTGGCCACGCCGTCGGCGATCAACTGCTGAAACTGGTGGGCGAACGGCTCAAGGCACTGTTCGGCCCCGGTGTGACCCTGGCGCGCCTGGGCGGCGACGAATTTGCGGTGCTGGCGGAAAGTTGTCCACAGGTCGCGCAAGCCGCCGGCGTGGCGCAACGCATGCTGGATGTGATGAAACAGCCGTTCATCTTCGACGGCCACCAGTTGTTCATCAGCGCCAGCATTGGCATCAGCGTGTTCCCCAGCGACGCCCTGAGCGCCGAACAACTGCTGCGCAACGCCGACTCCGCGCTGTTCAAGGCCAAGAGCGCCGGGCGCGAAAGCTACGCGTTGTACACCGAAGAACTCACCGCCCACGCGCAAAACCGCGTGGAAATCGCCAGCGAGTTGCGCCGCGCCCTCGACCAGCACGAGTTGCGCGTCTACTACCAGCCCGTGCACAACCTGCAAGACAGCCGCCTGGTGGGCGTCGAAGCGCTGGTGCGCTGGGAACACCCCGAACGCGGCCTGGTGCCCCCGGGGGATTTCATCCCCATCGCCGAACGCACCGGGCTGATCGCCGACATCGACGCCTGGGTGCTGGGCCAGGCGTGCCGCCAGATGTGCCAATGGCTGGCGGACGGCTTGCCATTGAGCTTTATCGCGGTCAACGTTTCCAGCCGCCTGTTCGCCCGGCGCGAGCTGTACGACCAGGTCGCCCAAGTGCTGCACGACACCGGCCTGGACCCGGCGTATCTGGAGCTGGAAGTCACCGAAAGCGCTGTGATGGAAGACCCCGAAGTGGCCCTGGAGCAACTGCACCGCCTGCGCGAACTGGGTTTGCGCCTGGCCATCGACGATTTTGGCACCGGCTATTCCTCACTGCTGCGCCTCAAGCGCCTGCCGGTGCAGAAGCTCAAGATCGACCAGGGGTTTGTCGCTGGGTTGCCATGGGATGAGGATGATGCCGCCATCGTGCGCGTGGTGATTGCCTTGGCGAAAAGCATGGGCATGCAAGTGCATGCCGAGGGGATCGAACAGGTGGAGCAGGCGCGGTTTCTGTTGGCCCAGGATTGCGATATGGGGCAGGGTTATTGGTTTGGCCGGCCGGTGCCTGCGAGTGAAATCGATTGGGCGAGGGCACCGGCAATCCAAATGTGAAATACAGCCAGAATGTGGGAGCGGGCTTGCCCGCGAAAGCGATGGATCAGACAACACATCTGTCACTGACAGACCGCATTCGCGGGCAAGCCCGCTCCCACATTTGGCTCTATGCAAGGCTTGATTTCAGTGTCGACGCCTGAAAGTCCCGCGCAACCCCACGTCCCATCAGAAAATTCTTTCTGGTTATATAAACATTCTTAAATAGTATTTTTAAGAATATCTGCGCTTATCTACTATCGCTCTCACGCCGCAAGCAGTGCCGCCACTGCGAGGCTCTATTCATTTCAGGAGCGAGACCATGAGCGCATCTCTACGTAGCGTCGACGGCCAGGACGAAGCAGCCATTTTGCGTGAGATCCAGAGCGCGTTGCGCGATCTGCGGTTCGGCGCGGTGGAAATCACTGTGCACAACGCGCAAGTGGTACAGATCGAACGCAAAGAAAAATTCCGCCTGCAGAACCCGGGTAACAAACCGAGCTGAGCAGCAACGGCGATTCGCATGCTAGACCCGCACTTATAAGAAAAAGCCAACACCCAGAATTTTCAGGAGCTTCTATGTCGTCGATTCGCCGTTATGCCCTGGCCGCCCTGGCCAGCGCCGTGTTTGCCGGTTCCGCCGTTGCCAAGGACTACGAGTTGCTCAACGTCTCGTACGATCCGACCCGTGAGCTGTACCAGGACTACAACGCTGAGTTCACCAGCTACTGGAAGCAGGCTCACCCTGGCGACAATGTGAAGATCCAGCAATCCCACGGCGGTTCGGGCAAGCAAGGCCGCGCCGTGATCGACGGCCTGCGCGCCGACGTCGTGACCCTGGCCCTGGCCGGTGACATCGATGAAATCGCCAAGCTGGGCAAGACCCTTCCGGAAAACTGGCAGACCCGCCTGCCGGACGCCAGCACCCCGTATACCTCGACCATCGTGTTCCTGGTGCGCAAGGGCAACCCCAAAGGCATCAAGGATTGGGGCGACCTGATCAAGAAAGACGTGTCGGTGATCACCCCGAACCCGAAAACCTCCGGCGGCGCCCGCTGGAACTTCCTCGCCGCCTGGGCCTACGGCCTGAAAACCGGCGGTAGCGAAGCCAAGGCCCAGGAATACGTGAAAGAGCTGTTCAAACACGTGCCTGTGCTGGACACCGGCGCTCGCGGTTCGACCATCACCTTTGTCAACAACGGTCAGGGTGACGTGTTGCTGGCCTGGGAAAACGAAGCCTTCCTGGCACTCAAGGAAGACGGCGGCGCCGACAAGTTCGACATCGTCGTACCGTCCCTGTCGATCCTTGCCGAACCACCGGTTGCCCTGGTCGACAAGAACGCCGAGAAAAAGGGTAACACCGAGATCGCCACCGAATACCTGAAACACCTGTACAGCCCGGCTGGCCAGGAGATTGCGGCGAAAAACTTCTACCGCCCACGCGATGCCAAAGTCGCCGCCAAATACGCCCAACAGTTCCCGAAACTGGACCTGGTGACTATCGACAAAGACTTCGGCGGCTGGAAAACTGCCCAGCCGAAGTTCTTTAACGACGGTGGCGTGTTCGACCAGATCTACACGGCGCAGTAAGCAACACTACCTGTAGTAACCCGCTTTTCTGTGAGATCTGGCTTGTGTGGGAGCTGACTTGCCTGCGATAGCATCACCAAGGTGTGACTGACACACCGAGGTGCCTGCATCGCGGGCAAGCCCAGCTTCCACCGAAAAGCCAGCCCCACAGAAGGCTTGTTCCTACAGTGGTATCTTCCCCGCTAACCAAGGACTCTTATGTCGCGTCGTATCTCCCCCGTCATACCCGGCTTCGGGCTGACGCTGGGCTACACCGTGGTGTACCTCAGCCTGATCGTACTCATCCCCCTGGCGGCGATGTTTGTACACGCCGCCCAACTCACCTGGGATCAGTTCTGGAACATCATCTCCGCTCCGCGCGTGTTGGCGGCGTTGCAATTGAGCTTCAGCACCGCGTTGTACGCCGCGCTGATCAACGGCGTGATCGGCACACTGCTGGCCTGGGTGCTGGTGCGCTACACCTTCCCCGGCCGCAAGATCATCGACGCGATGATCGACCTGCCGTTCGCCTTGCCCACGGCTGTCGCCGGTATCGCGCTGACCGCGCTGTACACGCCAAACGGCTTCGTCGGCCAGTTCGCCGCTGACCTGGGCTTCAAGATCGCCTACACCCCCCTGGGCATCACCCTGGCGCTGACGTTCGTCACGCTGCCGTTCGTGGTGCGCACGGTGCAGCCGGTACTGGCCGACATCCCCCGCGAAGTCGAAGAAGCCGCCGCCTGCCTGGGCGCCAAGCCGTTGCAGGTGTTCCGCTACATCCTGGTGCCGGCACTGCTGCCCGCCTGGCTGACCGGCTTTGCCCTGGCGTTTGCCCGTGGCGTCGGTGAGTACGGCTCGGTGATCTTCATCGCCGGCAACATGCCGATGAAAACCGAGATCCTGCCGCTGCTGATCATGGTCAAGCTCGACCAATACGACTACCGCGGCGCCACCTCCATCGGGGTGTTGATGCTGGTGGTTTCCTTTGTCTTGCTGCTGCTGATCAACTTGTTGCAGCGGCGCATCGAACGTCCATAAGGAGGCGCGGAACATGTCCCAATCGTCTATTTCCGCCGCGTCTTCGGCCAACGCCGCCCGCCGTGGCAGCGCGACGTCACGACGTATCCTGATCGGCCTCGGCTGGCTGGTGTTTGTGCTGTTCCTGCTGTTGCCGCTGTTGATCGTGGTGACCCAGGGCCTGAAGAACGGCCTGGGTTCGTTCTTCACCGCGATCCTTGAACCCGACGCGCTGTCGGCGTTGAAACTCACCGTGATCGCCGTATTGATCTCGGTGCCGCTCAACCTGGTGTTTGGCGTCAGCGCCGCGTGGTGCGTGAGCAAGTACTCGTTCCGTGGCAAGAGCATCCTGGTCACGCTGATCGACCTGCCGTTCTCGGTGTCGCCGGTCATTGCGGGCCTGGTCTACGTGCTGATGTTCGGCGCCCAGGGCTTCTTTGGCCCGTGGTTGCAGGACCACGACATCCAGATCGTGTTCGCCTTGCCCGGCATCGTGCTCGCGACCATCTTCGTCACCGTGCCGTTCGTGGCCCGTGAACTGATCCCGCTGATGCAAGAGCAGGGCACCCAGGAAGAAGAAGCCGCGCGGCTGCTCGGTGCGAACGGCTGGCAGATGTTCTGGCACGTTACCGTGCCGAACATCAAATGGGGCCTGATCTACGGCGTGGTGCTGTGCACCGCGCGGGCCATGGGCGAGTTCGGCGCGGTGTCGGTGGTGTCCGGCCACATCCGCGGCGTCACCAACACCCTGCCGCTGCACGTCGAGATTCTCTATAACGAATACAACCACGTTGCCGCGTTTGCGGTGGCCAGCCTGCTGCTGATCCTGGCGCTCTTTATCCTGCTGCTCAAGCAGTGGAGCGAGAACCGTATCAACCGCCTGCGCAAAAGTGCCGGTGAGGAATAAGTCATGTCGATCGAAGTGCGTAATGTCAGCAAGAACTTCAATGCCTTCAAGGCCCTGAACAGCATCAATCTGGACATCCAGAGTGGCGAGCTGGTGGCGTTGCTCGGGCCCTCCGGCTGCGGCAAGACTACCTTGCTGCGCATCATCGCCGGCCTGGAAACCCCGGATGACGGCAGCATCGTGTTCCACGGTGAAGACGTCTCCGGCCACGACGTGCGTGATCGCAACGTCGGCTTCGTGTTCCAGCATTACGCGTTGTTCCGGCACATGACCGTGTTCGACAACGTGGCGTTCGGCCTGCGCATGAAACCGAAAAACCAGCGTCCGAGCGAAAGCCAGATCGCCAGCAAGGTCCACGAACTGCTGAACATGGTGCAGCTGGATTGGTTGTCGGATCGTTACCCGGAACAACTCTCCGGTGGCCAGCGCCAGCGTATCGCCCTGGCCCGCGCCCTGGCGGTGGAGCCCAAAGTGCTGCTGCTCGACGAACCCTTCGGCGCCCTCGACGCCAAGGTGCGCAAGGAACTGCGCCGCTGGCTGGCGCGCCTGCACGAAGACATCAACCTGACCTCGGTGTTCGTGACCCACGACCAGGAAGAGGCCATGGAAGTTGCCGACCGTATCGTGGTGATGAACAAGGGCGTGATCGAGCAGATCGGCTCACCGGGCGACGTCTACGAAAACCCGGCCAGCGATTTCGTCTATCACTTCCTCGGTGATTCGAACCGTCTGCACCTGGGCGAAGACAATCATGTGTTGTTCCGCCCGCATGAAGTGTCGCTGTCGCGCCATGAACTGGAAGACCACCACGCCGCCGAAGTGCGCGACATCCGCCCCCTGGGCGCCACCACGCGGGTGACGTTGAAAGTGGAAGGCCAGAGCGAACTGATCGAAGCTGAAGTGGTTAAAGACCACGACAGCCTCACGGGTCTGGCTCGTGGCGAGACCCTGTTCTTCAAGCCCAAGGTCTGGCAAAAAGCCTAAGAACCCACCGCCAGGCCCAATCTGGAATGGGACCAAACTGTGGGAGCGGGCTTGCTCGCGAAGGCGGCGTGTCAGTTGATGAAAGTGCTGGCTGACCCACCGCTATCGCAGGCAAGCCAGCTCCCACATCTAGACCTTTCTCGGCTCAAGATCGCGGCGCGTCACAGGGCCCGACCGTGCTTCGATCTGCTGCTTGAGGTCATGGCGCAGCCCCAGCAGAAACGCCAACTCGGCCACCACAAACAACGGCCCGACGATCAGCCCCGACACATCATCCACAAACGCGGGCTTTTTGCCTTCGTAGTAGTGCCCTACGAACTGGATCACCCAGCCCACCACGAACATCCCGATGCCGCTGCCGAGCCACACCGCTGTGCTCTGCGCCGCCAGCACATGCCCGGCCCACACCGACAAGCCCATCAGCACCGTCATCAGTGCACCCAGCGCCAGTTCCAGGCGCAGGTAAAACACTGCGCTGAACAACGCGAGAAGAACCGCCGGTGAAATCCACAGCCCAGCCACCGCCCATTGCGGGCGTGACAGCAGCACGGCCACTGCGACGACAATCAACGGGATGCCGATAAAGTGGCTGGCGATATTGCGTGGGTCGCGGTGGTAGGCGGCGTATTGGCTAAGATGCTCGACGAGGCTTTTCATTCTTGTTCCTCCTGTAGGATGTTTGATCATGCTCTGTCAGTCGTTGCCTGACTGTCAGTTGGGCGACAATCTCTGGAGTTCCCATGGACGCAGCTCAATGGCACGCGCGGCTCGCCGCCGGTCACTGGTTCAGCCACCTGCCTACAGCGTTTCAGCATAGCTTGCTGGCTCACGCCCGATTGCGCTCGCTGGTAGCTGGGCAATGCCTGTTCAAACGCGGTGATCCACCCTGCGGCCTGTATGCGGTGCTGGACGGCAGCCTGCGCATCAGCGCGGTGAACGAACACGGCAAGGAGGCGGTATTGAGCCTGGTGGAGTCGCCGTTCTGGTTCGGCGAAATCTGCCTGTTCGACGGCCTGCCGCGTACCCACGACGCCAGCGCCGTCGGGCCGTGCACGCTGTTGCAGGTGCCGCAGCAGGCGCTGCTCGGCATTCTTGAGCAAAACCCCCGGTATTGGCGCGACCTGGCCTTGCTGATGAGCCAGAAACTGCGCCTGAGTTTTATCGGCCTGGAACACCTGAGCCTGATGCCCGCCTCGGTGCGCCTGGCCCATCGTTTGCTGATGATGGTCGAGGGCTACGGCGACATCGAGCCCTCACGGCGCAGCGTGCAACTGCCCCAGGAAGACCTCGCCGCGATGCTCAGCCTGTCACGCCAGACCACCAACGCCCTGCTCAAGGACCTGCAAGCCCGAGGCATCGTGCGCCTGGGCTACGGCGCAATCGAAATCCTCGACGCCGAGCGCCTGCGGGAGGCGGCGCACACCTGAGGGTGTTAGCCTGCAGGCCTGATCAATCGAGGTGTGTTATGCGCGTGCTGTTAGTGGAACATGAATCCGATGAGGCACAGCAGATGGCCCAGGGCCTGAACGAGGCGGGCTACAGCGTGGAAGTCGCGGCCAACGGCATGGCGGCCCAGCGCTTTGTGGAAAGCAGCGAGTACGATCTGGTGATCCTGGATGTGATGCTGCCGGGGCTGAATGCCTGGAAGTTGCAGCAGTCGATTCGCCAGAAGGGCGACACGCCGCTGTTGTTCCTGACCACGCCCGGTGGAATTGAAGACCGCCTGCGCGGGTTGGAACTGCATGAGGATGACTACTTGCTCAAGCCGTTCGCGGCCAAGGCGTTGGTGGCGCGGGTGCGCAAGGTGTTACGGCGTGATCGAGGGCGTTGACTGATCTGACGCCTTCGCGAGCAAGCCCGCTCCCACATTTGACTGCATTCCAAAGTTGGAACTCGGTCAAATGTGGGAGCGGGCTTGCTCGCGAAGAGGCCCTCCCAAGCAACACAAATCTCTACCGCAACCCCTCCCGAAACTGCCCCGGCGTCACCCCCGTCCAGCGCTTGAACGCGCGGCTGAAACTGCTGGTATCGGCAAACCCGAGCAAATGACTGATCTCCGCCAATGAGCATTGCGGGTCCCGCAAGTGCAGCAACGCCAGATTCTCCCGGCACTCGTTGAGCAGCGCATCAAACCGACAGCCTTCATCCGCCAGATGCCGCTGCAAACTGCGCAGGCTCAAGTGCAACGCCTGGGCAACCCGCTCCGCGCTCGGCTCGCCGTCGGGCAGTTGCGCTTCGATCACCCGGCGCACCCTGCGCTCCCAGGTCAGCGGTTGCAGTTGCGCGAGGGTGCGCTTGAGCACGGTTTCATTGTGTTCGGCCAGCTCGGGGTTGGCGTCGTCGAGGTGGCTGTCGAAGTCCTGGGCGGCGAATTCCAGGCGGTCTTCCTCGGCGGCAAAAAACACCGGCGCGCGAAACACCGTGTGCCACGGCGTTGGGTCAGCCGGCTGCGGGCGCCGCAAGTACACGGCGAGCGGTGCATAGTCACGCCCCAGGCGATTACGGCAGGTGCGCACATAAATCGCCGCAAACGCATCGATGGCTTCGAACGCCGGCGCCGGGCTGCCCTGCGGTTGCAGCAGGCGAAAACGGTAGCGTTCGCCATCCCCGCTCAGCTCCAGGGTCAGGGCATCGCTGACCACCTGGTGATACCGCACGATGCGCTCGAACACTTCGCGCAGGCTGCCGCTGGCCACCAGCGCATAGCCCAGTGCGTGAAAGGTGGTGGGGCTGACAAACCGCGACACCCGCAAACCGATCGCCGGGTCGCCGCTGGCCTGCACCGCCAGCGCCCACAGGCGTGTGGTGGCCGACAGCGGGTAGCGCGCATTGGGATCGTCCATCAGCTGGGGGTCGAGCCCGGCTGCGATGCACAGCGCGGCGCTGTCGAGGCCGAGGGCGTCGAGTTGCTTGCGCAGGGCGCGGGTCCAGCTGGCGAGGGAAGTGGCTTCGGGCATGGTGATTGGCGCTTGCGGTCAACAGGTTGGCGTGTGGAGCTGATGCCCTGGGGGACCGCATGGGCCAGGATGCATCCATCGATAACCAGAGGATGGAAGCATGGACGGTACTTCTGCAAGTCCCCAACAGATGAACGCACAACAGCGTGCGGCGCATATCCGTGACGTGGTGCTGGCCGAAGGCATGCGCCTGCGCCAGCAGCACCCCTGGCTGCTGCATCAGGACGCCCTGGGCGCCGGCATCCTGGCCTTTGCGTTGCTCGGCATGCTCGGCTCGGCGGCGCTCTACATCAGCGGTCACATGGCTTGGTGGGCGTGCCTGCTGATCAATGCGTTTCTCGCCTCGCTGACCCACGAGCTGGAACACGACCTGATCCACAGCATGTACTTTCGCAAGCAGCGCATCCCCCACAACCTGATGATGGGCCTGGTCTGGCTGGCGCGGCCGAGCACGATCAACCCGTGGGTCCGCCGTCATCTGCATCTGAACCACCACAAGGTCTCCGGCACCGAGGCCGACATGGAGGAGCGCGCCATCACCAACGGTGAACCCTGGGGGCTGGCGCGGCTGTTGATGGTCGGTGACAACGTCATGTCGGCGTTTATCCGAATGCTGCGGGCCAAAACCTGGAAGCACAAACTCAGCATCCTCAAGCGTGCGCTGCTGGTCTACGCACCGCTGGCGCTGCTGCATTGGGGCGCGTGGTATGTGTTCCTCGGCTTTCACGCGGCCAATGGCGTCGCCAGCCTGCTGGGGGCGCCCATCGAGTGGTCGGCCGGCACCTTGCAGATGATGCACGTGATCGACATCGCCGCCGTGGTGATCATCGGCCCCAACGTGCTGCGCACCTTTTGCCTGCACTTTGTCAGCTCCAACATGCACTACTACGGCGATGTGGAGCCGGGCAACGTGATCCAGCAGACCCAGGTGCTGAACCCGTGGTGGCTGTGGCCGTTGCAGGCGTTCTGCTTCAACTTCGGCAGCACCCACGGCATCCACCATTTTGTGGTCAAGGAGCCGTTCTACATCCGCCAACTGACCGCCAGGGTCGCGCATCAGGTCATGGCGCAGATGGGCGTACGCTTCAATGATTTCGGGACGTTTGCGCGGGCCAATCGGCTTGGTTTTCCACCGCCTGCAGCGTCTCGATCAACGCCTTCGCCGCAGGCGACAAGCGCACCCCAGCGCGGCTGATCACGCCGCAGCGGTTGCTCAGGCTGTCGAGGGCGTGGGGCAGGTTGCGCCAGTGCAGCACCTGCAACGCGCCGCTGGTGAACGCTTCGACGAAGGCTTCTTCGGCGCCCAGGCCAATCGCATCGGACTGGCGCACGATGCTCGCCAGTGTCGAGAACTGCTCAAGCTCGATGGCGGGCACAAAGTCGATACGCCCGCTGAGGTTGGCCAGCAGTTTGCGAATGCCCGGCGCGATCAGCGGCGTGGCCAGCGGGTAGCCGAACAGGTCGTTGGTGGACAGGCTGTCCTTGGCCAGCAACGGGTGCCCGGCGCGGCAGAAAAACACACTGCGCCGGGGTGTCAGGGCCCGGGTCTGGAAGTTCGGGTCGGCCTCGAAGTGGCGCACATCGGCGATAAAAAACTCGATCTCTTCGCGGCTCAGGCTACGCCCGAGTTTTTCCCAGTTATCCACCTGCAACGCGCTGCGCACCTTGGGGTAGGTGGTGATAAACCGCGCGAGGGCCTGGGGCACCAGATTGACCGCCGCCGCCCCATCACTGCCAAAACGTACTTCACCGGCGTCGAGCTTGGTCATGCGCGTGACTTCGTGGCTGAGCAACGCCGCGCCTTGCACCAGGCTCAGGGCATGTTGCAGCACCACCTGGCCTTCGGGGGTGGGGCGCAGCTCCTTGTGGGCGCGGTCCACCAGCACGCAGCCGAATTCCTGCTCCAGGCCCTGGATGCTGCGGCTGAACGCCGGTTGCGTGATGCCCATGGCGTCGGCGGCACGCACGAAACTGCGGTGCTCGTTGAGCGCGATGAAGTAGCGCAGTTGGCGAAGATCCATGGGGCGCCCGGCGTCCAAGAGGGGGAACCGGGATTTTAAGGGGCTTGCTTATTTCGTCAATGAAGCATGTTTGTTTTATCTAGATCTTAAATGCATATCTATAGAGCGGCTGCCGTGCGGTAGGTGGCCGGGCTGAACACTCGTGTCACCACCAGCATTGCCACGGCGGTGACGGTCAGCACCACCCAGGCGCTGACAAAATTGCCGCTCAGTTCGCGCAGCCAGCCGGTCATCCACGGCGACACCGCGTTGATCAGGAAGCCCACGCCCTGCACGAAGGCCGCCAGTTGCCCGGCTTGGCGCGGGTCGCGGTGATGGTCGAGGGTCAGCAGCAGGCTCAGGGCAAAACACGCGCCCAGGCCGAAGCCGCACAGCGCCACCCACACATGGGGAAATTGCAGCGGGGCCATGATCAGCCCCAGGTACCCGATGGTCTGCGCCAGCAGGCTGATGCCGAGCAACGGCCGCCGGTCGATGCCGCGTTGCGCCAGCACCGGCATCAACAGCGCGGCGAGCACCTGGAAGATGGTCATGAACGCCAGCAACGAACCGCTGGGCAGTACGCCCCAACCCAGTTGCTGATAGAACGCCGGCAGCCACGCCACCAGGCTCATGTAGCCGCAATTGACCAAGCCGAAATACAACGCCAGCAGCCAGGCGCGGCGGTTGCGCAGGCCCTTGAATGCTGGTATCTGCCTGGCGCTTTTCGCCGCACCCAGGGGCAAACAGGCCCACAGCAACAACGCCGCCAGCGCGGGCAGCAGCCACACGCCGAGCCCCGCCTGCCAAGCGCCGAACTGCGTGGCCACCAGCGGGCTGAGCAGCGCCGCCAAACCGCCGCCGGCCATCAACGAGGCCGAATACACGCCCATCGCCACCGGCACGCGGTGCTGGAATTCGCGCTTGATCATCGCCGGCACCAACGCCTGGATCAGCGCCACGCCCGCACCCCCCAACAGCGCCGTCACCAGCAGCGCCGCGCCCTGGCCCATCAGCCAGCGCGCCAGGCACGCCAGCAGAATCATCATCAGGCCCAACGCGATGCCGCGCCGCTCGCCCAGTTGCGCCTCGACGCGCACGCCGACCAGTGCGACCAGGCCCATGCAAATCACCGGCAGGCTGGTGAGCAGGGCGCTGCTCTGGAAACTCAGGCCGGTGGCCAGGCGGATTTCGCCGAGCAACGGGCTGATGGAACTGAGGATCGGCCGCAGGTTGAGGCCCAACACGATCAGCAGGCCCCAGCCGGCGAAGGATTTATTGAGGGTCATGCGGCGCCCTTGCGGCAGGTAAATGAGGCGTGAGTATGGGCAGCGCCGCAGGTATTCTGAAATTAAATATAACCATGCCAATCAGTGGCAAGTTGAATGGTGAGCGCCATGTTCGATCCCGTGTTGTTACGCAGCTTTGTTGCCGTAGTGGACTGCGGCAACTTCACCCGCGCCGCCGAGCGCCTGCACCTGACCCAATCCACCGTAAGCCAGCAGATCCGCCGCCTGGAGGACGTCGCCGGTTGCCAGTTGCTCGACCGCGATCAGCGCCGCGTGGTCGCCACCACCGAGGGTGAGCGCTTGCTGGCCTACGCGCGGCGCATCCTGGCGCTGCATGAAGAGGCCGCCGACGTGCTGATCAACCAGCAAAGCGACGGCGTGCTGCGCCTGGGCGTGCCGGAAGATTTCGCCTCCGAGCGCCTGCTGCCGCTGCTCTCGGCGTTTGTCGGGGCGTATCCACGGGTGCGCCTGGAAGTCACCAGTGGCCTGGGCCCCGAGTTGCAGCGCCAATACCGCAGTGGTGAGTTCGACGTGCTGCTGGTCAAGCAGATGGGCGACAGCGATGACTGCCTGGCCTCGTGGCCGGAGCCATTGTGCTGGGTCGACAGCCGCAGCATGCCGTGCCTGGACCGCGAGCCGCTGCCGCTGGTGGCGTTCCCGGTGGGCGGGCTGTACCGCAACGAGATGCTGCAACACCTGGAAGTCGGCGGCTGGCGCTGGCGCATCGGCTATTCCAGCGCCAGCCTGGCAGGTGTGTGTGCGGCGGTGGCGGCGGGCTTGGGTATCAGCTTGCTGCCGGTACGGGTGGTGCAGGCCGGGCACCAGATCCTGGGTGAGGACAGCGGCCTGCCGGTGGTGCAGGGCGTGCGCCTGGCGTTGTATGCGCGCAGCGGCCTGGGGGCGGCGGGGCAGTGTCTACAGAGCGAGTTGTTCGATTTATGTGCAAACAGCCCGTGTTGAGCCATGCCTTTGCTGAATATTTTGTATGCCTGTAAAGCATTGAAAAAACACGCCTCGGCGCCAGGCCACGAACGACGTGGGTTTGGCGTTTCAGTCCGGCTCGGTTATGCAGTTTCGGTCTATGTATAACTTTAAAGATTACTTTAAGAGATAAGCGTCTGGCCCCGATGATTCAGTCCTCGACGGCCTTCCAACGCAGGCCCGTCGGTTTTTTGTTTGAAAACCGTAGGGAGTGAATCCATGGGCAATGTCCAGACCGCCGCCAGTGCACACGAGGCGCAATGGCGCCAGGCACCGGGTGGTGAGTTGGTCGACCTTGGCCGGCCGCATCGCGCGCCGCTGGGGCAACTGCGCACGCAGCAAACCCCCAAGCGTTTCTCCAGCCGTCGCGAAGGCATTCTGCTGGGTTTGCTGGTGCTGGCCCTGCACGCTGCGGTGATCTACTGGGTGGCGCAGAAGCCGACACCGGTGCTGCCGATCGTGCCGCCGGAAATTCCGCCGATGACCATCGAATTTTCCCAGCCGGCGCCGCCGGTGGTCGAACCGCCACCGCCTGTGCCGCCACCACCGCCGCCGCCCGTGGTTGAGCCACCGCCGCCCGTGGTGGATGAGTTGGCCGCCAAGCCGGCGCCGAAAAAGCCGATTCCAAAACCCAAGCCCGTGCCGAAGCCGGTGCCCAAGCCTGAGCCCGCCCCCAAACCGGTCGAGCCGCCGCCCGCACCCCCGACCCCGGCACCGCCCGCACCGCCCGCGCCACCGGCACCGGCGCCGGTAACGCCCGCTTCGGCCAACGCCGCGTATTTGAAGAACCCGGCGCCCGAATACCCGTCACTGGCCCAGCGCCGTGGCTGGGAAGGCACGGTGTTGCTGCGGGTGCAGGTGCTGGCCAGTGGCAAGCCGGGTGAGATCCAGATCCAGAAGAGCAGCGGTCGCCAGCAACTCGACGACGCCGCGCTGGCTGCGGTGAAGCGTTGGAGCTTCGTACCGGCCAAGCAGGGCGACGTCGCCCAGAACGGCTGGGTCAGCGTCCCGATCGATTTCAAGATTCACTAACTATTCGGCTGCGGTGTGTTGCACACGCCGCGACCTGCACAGAGGGAAGACATCATGGCATTAGCATCTCCACTTGAATCCATCGAAAGCGCGGTGATCTGGCTGCTGGTGGTTTTTTCGGTCGCCACCTGGGGCCTGGCCCTGCTCAAGGGCGTGCAGTTCGGTCGCCTCAAGGCGCAGGATCGCAAGTTCCATAAACAGTTCTGGGCGGCGTCGAGCCTCGACTCGGCCGCCGAGCTGGCAGAAACCCAACCCGGCGCCGCAGCCCGTGTGGCCCAGGCCGGTTACGCCGCGATCCAGGTGGGCGAGACGCCACACGCTGCCGACCTGAGCCAGGCCATCAACCACCAGGACCGCCTCGAACGCGCCCTGCGCCAACAGATCGTGCGTGAACGCCGTTCCCTGGAGACCGGCCTGGCCGTGGTCGCCAGTATCGGCAGCACCTCGCCGTTCATCGGCCTGTTCGGCACCGTGTGGGGCATCATGGAAGCGCTCAAGGGCATCAGTGCCGCCGGTTCCGCCAGCCTCGAAACCGTGGCCGGCCCGATTGGTGCCGCACTGGTGGCCACGGGTGTAGGTATCGCCGTCGCCGTACCGGCGGTGCTGGTCTACAACTACTTCCTGCGCCGTCTCAAGCTGACGGCTGCGGACCTCGACGACTTTGCCCACGACTTCTACAGCCTGGCGCAGAAAAATTCGTTCCGCGTGCTGCTGCACCCGACCCTGAACAAAACCGCGGCCGGCAACCCGCAGAAAGTGAAGGAGGCGTCCTGAGATGGCCTTCTCCACGCAAGACAGTGATGAGGTACTGAGCGAGATCAACGTCACGCCGCTGGTGGACGTGATGCTGGTGCTGCTGGTGGTGTTTATCGTCACCGCGCCGCTGTTGACCAACGCGATCCCGATCAACCTGCCCAAGACCGAGGCCGTGGCCCCGGTGGAGCAGAAGGACCCGCTGGTGGTGAGCATCGACGGCGCCGGCAAAGTGTTTATCAACAAGGACGAAATCCAGCCGGACCTGCTGGAATTCAACCTGCAGGCGGCGAAAGCCAAGGACCCCGATGTGCGGGTGCAACTGCAGGCTGACGATGGTGTGAACTACGGCGAAGTGGCGCGAGCCATGGCGTCGATCGAACGTGCGGGCATTACCAAGTTGTCGGTGATTACCGCCCGTTGATTGCAAAAGCCTCGACAAGTTTTTGGCCGTCTCCTTGGCAGGGTGCGGCCTTTTTTTTGCCTGGAATTTAACCAGCAACACAAACGCCAGCCTGGAATGAGGGCCCCTGTGGGAGCGGGCTTGCTCGCGAATGCGGTGTACCAGTCGGCATCTTCATCGCTGACCCACCGCATTCGCGAGCAAGCCCGCTCCCACATTTGGATCTTTATTGGGTTTAAGTTTTTGGTTATTAATAAATAGCTTCTTATTCCTTAACGAATATAAACCTCGTCCCTATACTGTCCTACAACGTTAAACGCTGCAGGAGGGCACACCCATGCACAGCGAGTCGATTCGTTATCTGATCGTGCCGGGCTGGCAAGGATCGCCAGAAGATCATTGGCAAAGTCATTGGCAGAACAGCCTGCCCAACAGTGCACGCGTGGAACAGGCCGACTGGCTGACCCCGCGCCGTGAAGACTGGGTGGCCGCGCTGGCCGAGGCCATCGCCGCCGACAGCACGCCGGTGATCCTGATCGCCCATAGCCTGGGGTGCATCACCGTGGCGCATTGGGCTGCGACTGCCCCGGTGCAGTTCTTGCGCCAGGTGCGGGGTGCCTTGCTGGTGGCCCCGGCCGATGTCGAACGGCCTGCCTGCTCGCCTGCCTTGCGTAATTTCGCACCGATTCCCACTGACCTGCTGCCGTTTCCGAGCCAAGTGGTCAGCTCCGACAACGACGCCGCCGTCAGCGCCCCGCGGGCCCTGGAGCTGGCGCGTCACTGGGGCGCCGAAGCCGGCATCCTCGCGGGTGCCGGGCATATCAACGTGAAGTCCGGCCACCAGCGCTGGGAACAGGGCTTCGCCTACCTCTATCGCCTGCAAAGCCGCCTCGAGCACCACGCCCGGCGCAGTGCCTGAACACTTTTCAACGCCCCGTCCCTGAGTGGATCTGGGGCGGGAGCCTGCCATGAGTCTGCATGAAACCTACGGCCAGCCATTGCTGACCTTTCCCGACGCCGATAAAAGCCCGTTGAGCATCCGCGCCAAGGCGCTGGTGTTTGTCGACCCACGCTCGCGCCAGTTGCGCGAAGACCTCGAAAGCCTCGCGCCCCGCGCCCTGCCGGTGTTGATTCGCGGCGAGACCGGCAGCGGTAAAGAGTTGCTGGCGCGGCATATCCACCGTGGCAGCGATCGCGGCGGCTTGTTTGTGTCGGTCAACTGCGGTGCGATCAGCCCGACCTACGCCGACGCCGAGCTGTTCGGCTACGCCGCCGGTGCCCACAGCGGCGCGGCCAGCAGCCGGGCCGGCTGGTTCGGTTCGGCCAACGGCGGCACCTTGTACCTGGACGAGATCGGCGACTTGCCGCTGCCGATCCAGGTCAAATTGCTCGCCGCCCTGGAAAACCACGAAGTCACCCGCGTCGGCGCCCATCAGCCAAGCCCGGTGGATGTGCGCCTGGTTGCCGCCACCAGCATCGACCTGGCCCAGGCCGTGGCGGCGGGCAAGTTCAATGAGCGCCTGTTCCATTACCTGAGCGAAGGCCAGCTGGAGTTGCCAGCACTGCGCGAGCGGGTTGGCGACATCCTGTCCCTGGCCGAATATTTTCTCGGCATCTACAGTCAGCGCCTGGACCTGCCGGTGCCGCTGATCAGCGATGCGGCCCAGCAGGTGCTGGAACAACACAGTTGGCCGGGCAATACCCGCGAGCTGGAAAACGTCATTCACTTTGCCTTGCTGGTAAGCAGTGGCGACGAGATCTTGCCCGAGCATTTGAATCTGCCCGTGGCCGGTTCGCCCCTTGAGCAGGTGCAGCGGATTTTCAATAACGCCAGCGCCGCTGAACGGGAAAGCTTGCGCAACTTTCTATCTCAAAAAGCAGCTACATGAACAAAATGGAATATCAACGTGAATAAAAGATATTGTTCGGGAATAAAAAATCTAGGTATTGTCCGCTTCACGCCGCGATAGCACATCGCTGGCACACCACATAACAAGCGGCCGTCACCGACGCCCCGGAATTAAGGACACTGCATGAAAAAGGTTCTGTTGTTTACCGCACTGACGGCTGCCCTGACTGCAAGCTTCGCCCAGGCCAACGAGAAGCTGGTGGTTGCTGCCACCCCGATCCCGCACGCCGAGATCCTCGAACTGGTCAAGCCAACCCTGGCCAAAGAAGGCGTGGACCTGGAAATCAAAGTCTTCACTGACTACGTACAACCCAACGTACAGGTCGCCGAGAAGCGCCTGGACGCCAACTACTTCCAGACCCTGCCGTACCTGGAAAACTTCAACAAGGGCAAGGGCACCAACCTGGTCACCGTGGTTGGTGTGCACGTTGAACCCTTCGGCGGTTATTCGAAAAAGATCAAAAACATTTCCGAGCTCAAAGATGGCGCTACCGTGGCCATCCCGAACGAAGGCTCCAACAGCGGCCGCGCCCTGTTGCTGCTGCAGAAAGCCGGCGTGATCACCCTGAAAGACCCGACCAATGCCTTGTCTACGCCAAAAGACATCAAGGACAACCCCAAGCACCTGAAATTCAAGGAGCTGGAATCGGCCCTGCTGCCACGCGTGCTGGACCAGGTTGACCTGGACCTGATCAACACCAACTACGCCCTGGAAGCGGGTCTGAACCCGGCCAAGGACGCGCTGATCATCGAAGACGCCAAGTCGCCGTACGTGAACTTCCTGGTGGCTCGCCCGGACAACAAGGACAGCGACGCGATCCAGAAGCTCTCCAAGGCCCTGACCAGCCCGGAAGTCAAAGCTTTCATCGAGAAGAAGTACAACGGCGCGGTAGTGCCTGCGTTCTGATGTAGCCCAAAACCCCTTCAAGGTTTCAACGCCGACGGCTCCTACAGCGTCGGCGTTTTTTATTGCCTGAAATTTGGAATGCAATCAAACCTGTGGGAGCAGGCAAGCCAGCTCCCACAGGAGATTTGTGTAGGTTTGCAAGGGTTAGCTTTTTGCGTGATATGAATATGCTATTTGGGTATTTAAAATTTCTTTTTTATACCTTTAAAGTCTGCGCTACCCGGCGTTACCCACGCCGGCTCGAACCGCGCACGCCGCATTACCCCTGTGGCGTTTTGGACTTCCGATGACCTTCGATTTCGCGTTTATCCTCAGCACCCTGCCGGCGTTTCTCAACGCCGTCGGGGTGACGCTGCAAGTCGGCCTGATCGCCATTGCCACCTCGCTGCTGGTGGCGCTGATCAACGCTGCGCTGCTGGTGTTTCGCACGCCCTACCTGTCGCGCCTGGTGGCGCTGTACGTGGAGCTGGCGCGCAACACGCCGCTGCTGATCCAACTGTTTTTCGTCTACTTCGCGCTGCCGGCCCTGGGCTTGAATATCTCCGGGTTCTGGGCGGCGATCATCACCATGACGTTCCTCGGCGGCGCCTACCTCACCGAAGTACTGCGCGCCGGGGTGGAAGCGGTGCCGCTGGCGCAGATCGAGTCGGGCAAGTCCATCGGCCTGTCCGACTGGCAACTGCTGCGCCACGTGATCCTGCCCCAGGCCGGCATTCTCAGCCTGCCGGCGCTGTTCGCCAATTTCATCTTCCTGCTCAAGGAGACCACCGTGGTGTCTGCCGTGGCGGTGCCGGAGATTCTCTACACCACCAAAAGCTACATCGCGCTCTACTACAAGACCTACGAGATGCTCGCCGTGCTGACGCTGATCTGCGTGTTGCTGTTCTTGCCGCTGTCGCTGCTGCTCAGCCGCCTGGAAAGGAGGCTCCAGCATGGCCAGTTCGGGTCTTGAGTTGCTGTGGGTGTCGTTGCCGCAACTGGGCAAGGGCGCTGCGCAAACCCTGTCGATTTCCTTCTTGAGCATCGCCTTCAGCACCGTCGGCGGCGTGGTGTATGGCGTGTTGCGCAGCTTGAACAACCGCCTGCTCAACGCGGTGTTGCGGGTGTACCTGGAGCTGTTTCGCGCGATCCCGGTGCTGGTGTGGCTGTACCTGCTGTTTTTCGGCCTGCCGATTTTCTTCGGCCTGAGCATTCCGAGCTTCTGGTGTGCGGTGCTGGTGCTGTCGTTGTGGGGGGCCAGTGAAGTCGGCGAAGTGGTGCGCGGCGCGTTGCATTCGCTGCCCCGTGGCCAGCGAGAGGCGGGCTTGTCGATTGGCCTGTCCGGTCCGCAGCTGTACGGCTACGTGCTGCTGCCCCAGGCGCTCAAGCGCATGACGCCGCCGACCATCAACGTCTACACGCGCATCATCAAGACCAGCTCCCTGGCGGTGCTGATCGGCGTGGTGGACGTGATCAAGGTCGGTCAGCAAATCATCGAACGCACCTACGAATCCGTGTTGATTTACGGCGTGCTGTTCCTGTTTTTCTTCTTTATCTGCTACCCGTTGTCGGCCGCCTCCAAGGTGCTGGAACGGCGCTGGGCCCAAGCATGAGCGCATTGATCGAGTTTCAGGGTTTCAACAAATTCTTCGGCGAAACGCAGGTGCTCAAGGGCATCGACTTGCGTGTGCGCAGCGGCGAAGTAGTGGTGATCCTCGGCCCCAGCGGCTGCGGCAAAAGCACCTTGCTGCGCTGCCTGAACGGGCTGGAAGTGGCCCACAGCGGTAGCCTGCGTTTTGCCGGCAACGAGCTGTTGGACACAAGCACCGACTGGCGCCAGGTGCGCCAGGACATCGGCATGGTGTTCCAGAGTTACCACCTGTTCCCGCATATGAGCGTGCTCGACAACATCCTGCTCGGCCCGCTGAAAGTGCAAAAACGTGACCCCCGCGAAGCCCGCGAGCAAGCCGAAAAACTCCTCGAACGCGTCGGCCTGGCCGACAAGCGCGACGCCTTCCCGCGCCAGCTCTCCGGCGGCCAGCAGCAACGCATCGCCATCGTCCGTTCGTTGTGCATGAACCCGCAAGTCATGCTGTTTGACGAAGTCACCGCTGCCCTCGACCCGGAAATGGTCAAGGAAGTGTTGGAAGTGATCCAGGGCCTGGCCCGCGATGGCATGACCCTGCTGATCGTCACCCACGAAATGGCCTTCGCCCGCGCCGTCGCCGACCGCGTGGTGTTTATGGAGGCCGGGCGCATCCTCGAACACAACACCCCCGAAGAATTCTTTACGAACCCGCAAACCGCACGCGCGCAGCAGTTCCTGGAGAAGTTCTCCTTTGTCTCAACACTGCCCAAGAAAACCAAGGAACTGGAGCTGCTATGAAAAAACTACTGCTGCCACTGTTGGCCGTCGCCGTACTGGCCGGCTGCGATAAAAAGGCCGAAGAGCCGGCCAAACCCGTCGCCGCTGCCACGAGCTACATCGACAAGATCAAGGCGCGCGACAAGCTGATCGTCGGCGTGTTCACCGACAAGCCGCCGTTCGGCTTCGTCAACGAAGCCGGGCGCTACGTTGGCTTCGATACCGACATCGGCCGCCAATTCGCCAAGGATCTGCTGGGCGATGAAAACAAGGTGGAATTCGTCGCGGTCGAGCCGGCCAGCCGCATTCCGTTCCTGCAAAGCGACAAGGTCGACCTGATCCTCGCCAACATGACCGTGACGCCGGAGCGCAAGGAAGCGGTGGACTTCACCAACCCCAACCTGAAAGTCGCGGTACAGGCCCTGGTGCCCAACGACAGCGCGGTGAAAAGCCTGGATGACCTGGCGACCCGCACCACCATCGTGACCACCGGCACCACCGCCGACATCTGGCTGACCAAGAACCACCCGGACTGGAAACTGCTCAAGTTCGAGAAAAACTCCGAGTCGCTGCAAGCGTTGTCGGCGGGTCGTGGTGACGCTTATGCGCAAGACAACCTGGTGCTGTTCAGCTGGGCCAAGCAGAACCCGGGTTACCGCGTGCTGGAAGAGAAGCTCGGCGATGAAGCGCCGATTGCGCCGGCGGTGAAGAAGGGCAACGTTGAGCTGCGTGACTGGGTGAATGCCGAGTTGGCGAAGTTGGGTGAGGAGAAGTTCCTGCTCAAGCTGTATGACCAATATGTGCGTAAAGAGCTGAGCGATGACACCAAGCCTGAGAGCGTGATTGTTGAAGGGGGCAAGTGGCAGGGTTGATCCTTTGCTTTTGTGGTGACTGAACTACCGCTTTCGCGAGCAAGCCCGCTCCCACATTTTCCCGCATTCCAAAGGAAGAACTCGGTCAAATGTGGGAGCGGGCTTGCTCGCGAAGAGGCCCTCCCAGTCACAACTTACTCCGGCCAATGCCAAGCCGGCGCATCCAACATCCCCTGCCCGACAATCCGCGTCTCCCCCAACACCTTCTCCAACACAATCGAATTGCACCCCGCATCCTGCTGCAACGCCGCAATCAACCGGCTGGCATGGGACACCACCCACACCTGGCAGTGCTCGGACGCCTGGATAATCAAGCGCGCCAACGCCGGCAGCAGGTCCGGGTGCAAGCTGGTCTCGGGCTCGTTCAGCACCATCATGGTTGGCGGCCGTGGAGTCAGCAGCGCCGCGATCAGCAGCAGGTAACGCAAGGTGCCGTCCGACAGCTCCGCCGCCGACAATGGCCGCAGCAAGCCTTCCTGATAGAACTCGATCGCAAAGCGCCCGCCCTGCAACGGTTGGATATTCAGGCGCGCACCGGGGAAGGCGTCGCTGACCGCCTGCTGCAACGCCTCTGGGTCGCCTATCTCGCGAATGGTCTGCAACGCCGCCGCCAGGTCGCGCCCGTCATGGTGCAACACCGGCGTGCGGGTGCCCAGTTGCGGTTGGCGCACCGGCGCGTCGGCGTCGCTGCGAAAGTGATCATAAAAGCGCCAGCCGCGAATGTTTTCGCGCAGCAGCAACACCTCCGGCGAGCCGCGCAGGCTGCCGACCTGATCGAACAGGCTGTGGTAGTTCGGGGTGTGCTGGGCCAGTACGTCCCATTGGCGACCGTCGCGGGCGCGTACCATCGGCCCGGAACGCTGCACCAGCAGGCTGGCCGGGCGGTAGATGGGGCCGGCCCAGATGCATTCTTTCTTCACTTGCGGATCAAGGGCGAAAAACGACAGGGTCTTTTCCGGCAGGCCGAGGGAGATGGCGTAGCTGAAATCTTCGCCGGCAAAGCCCAGGCGCAGGCGTTTGACGCCTTGGCGCACCGTGGACTCAACCGGCACCTCGCCGCTTTTCATGCGGCGGCTGAGGGTTTCCGGCCCGGCCCAGAAGGTCGAATCCAGCCCGCCCTCACGGGCCAGCGCATTGATCACTCCGCCCTGGGCGGTTTCTGCCAGCAGGCGCAGGGCGCGGTACAAGTTGGACTTGCCGCTGCCATTGGGGCCGGTCACCAGGTTCAAGCGGGCGAGGGGCACCACCAATTTATTGATCGAGCGGTAATTGGCCACCGCGAGGGTCTTGAGCATGGGTCTTCAATCAATGGGGGGAACCGCTGGAGTATGGGAGCCTGCATGCAGTTTAGGAACCCTCAACTAAGCTCACAGTCGCATACACATCTGGTTTATCGCATCACGCAAAGGAGCCTGCATGGGCGGTCGTATTTGCACCTGTATTTTCGGACTTGGTCTACTGACGCTGTTAAGCGGTTGCGGTGAGGAAAAGGCCGAGCCCAAACAGCATTCACGGGTCTTTGTCCAAACCGTGCAACCGGCGGATTTCGCCGCAGCGGTCACCCTCACCGGCGACATCCAGGCCCGTGTGCAAACCGACCTGTCGTTCCGCGTCGGCGGCAAGATCATCCAGCGCATGGTCGACGTGGGTGACCGCGTCAGCGCCAAGCAGGTGCTGGCCAAGCTCGATCCCAAGGATTTGCAGACCAACGTTGATTCCGCCCAGGCCCAGGTCGTGGCCGAGCAGGCGCGTGTCAAGCAGACTGCCGCCGCCTTTGTGCGCCAGGAAAAGCTGCTGCCCAAGGGCTACACCAGCCGCAGCGAATACGACGCCGCCCAGGCCGCGCTGCGCAGCAGCCAAAGCGCCCTGGCCGCCGCGCAAGCCCAATTGGCCAACGCCCGCGAACAACTGGGCTACACCGCGTTGATCGCTGAGGCGCCGGGCGTGATCACTGCGCGTCAGGCCGAAGTCGGCCAAGTGGTGCAGGCCACCGTGCCGATCTTCAGCCTGGCCCGCGACGGCGAACGCGATGCGGTGTTCAACGTGTATGAATCGCTGCTGATGGAGCCGCCGCCGGATGCGCCGATCACTGTCAGCCTGTTGGAAAACCCCAGCATCAAGGCCCAAGGCAAAGTCCGCGAAGTCACCCCGGCCGTGGCCGCCAACACCGGCACCGTTCAGGTGAAGATTGCCCTGGAGGCGCTGCCCAAGGGCATGCAACTCGGCTCGGTGGTCAGCGCCACCGCCAGTGGCCCGGCCAGGCCCAGCATCGAGTTGCCCTGGTCAGCCCTGACCAAAGACCTCAACGAACCGGCTGTTTGGTTGGTCGACGGCGACGGCAAGGCGCAGTTGCACAAGGTCAGCGTGGCGCGGTATCTCACCGGCAAAGTCATCATCGGCGACGGCCTCAAGGGCGGCGAAAAAGTCGTGGTGGCCGGTGGGCAACTGCTGCACCCCGGCATGCTCGTCGAGATCGCCCAGCAAGGAGCCCAGCCATGAAGCACCTGACGGCCATACTCGCCGCCAGCCTGTTGCTGGCGGCGTGCTCCAAGCAGGAACCTGCGCCCGAGCCCGTGCGCCCGGTGCTGTCCATGGAAGTGAAAGCCGAAGACCAGGAAACCCTCGGCCGCTTCGCCGGCACCATCCAGGCCCGCTATGAAAGCAACCTGGGGTTCCGCGTGCCCGGCCGTATTGCCCGGCGTGCCGTGGATGTCGGCGCAGAGGTGGAGAAGGGCGCCTTGCTCGCCGTCCTCGACCCCACCGACCAGCAAAACCAACTGCGCGCCGCCCAAGGCGACCTGGCGCGCGTGCAGGCGCAATACATCAACGCCCAGGCCAACGCACGGCGCCAGCAGGAACTGTTCAACCGTGGCGTCGGCGCCCAGGCCCAGCTGGACATCGCCCAGACCGACCTGAAAACCACCCAGGCCTCCCTCGATCAAGCCCAGGCCGCCGTCAACCAGGCCAAGGACCAGCTCAACTACGCCGAGTTGCGCACCGACCACGGTGGCATCGTCACCGCCTGGAGCGCCGAGGCCGGCCAGGTGGTCAGTGCTGGCCAGCAAGTGGTGACCCTGGCGCGCCCGGACATCAAGGAAGCGGTGATCGACCTGCCCGCAGGCCTCGCCGAGCGGCTGCCCCATGACGTGGTGTTCCTGGTTGCCGGGCAACTGGACCCGAGCGTCAACACCACTGCCATCGTGCGCGAGATCGAACCCCAGGCCCAAAGCGCCACCCGCACCCGTCGCGCGCGCCTGAGCCTGGCCGAGACGCCGCCCGCGTTCCGCCTCGGCACAGCGATCAGCGTGACCTTGAGCAGCGCCATCGCGCCGCGTATCGAACTGCCCCTGAGCGCCTTGCAGCAAGTCGACGGCAAGAGCCGCATCTGGCTGCTCGACACCCAGAACCAGACCGTGCAGCCGCGTGAGGTCAGCGTCATCAGCCGTGACGCCAGCAGCGCCGTGCTCAACGGCGGCGTACAGCCCGGTGAACGTATCGTCACCGCCGGCGTGAACAGCCTGAAACCCGGGCAGAAAGTCAAAATCGACGAGGACAGCCCGCGATGAAAGGCAGCTTCAACTTATCCGACTGGGCGCTCAAGCATCAGTCCTTCGTCTGGTACCTGATGTTCGTCGCGCTGCTAATGGGCGTGTTCTCCTACATGAACCTGGGCCGCGAGGAAGACCCTTCCTTCACCATCAAGACCATGGTGATCCAGACCCGCTGGCCGGGCGCGACCCAGGAAGAAACCCTCAAGCAGGTCACCGACCGCATCGAGAAAAAACTCGAGGAACTCGACTCCCTCGATTACGTGAAAAGCTACACGCGGCCGGGCGAGTCCACGGTGTTCGTCTTCTTGAAGGACACCACCAGCGCCAAGGCCATCCCGGAAATCTGGTACCAGGTGCGCAAGAAGATCGACGACATTCGCGGCACCTTTCCCCAGGGTTTGCAGGGGCCGTCGTTCAACGACGAGTTCGGTGATGTGTTTGGCTCGGTCTACGCGTTTACCGGCGACGGCCTGTCGATGCGCCAGTTGCGCGACTACGTCGAGCAGGTGCGCGCCGAGATCCGTTCGGTGCCGGGGTTGGGCAAGGTCGAGATGATCGGCCAGCAGGATGAAGTGATTTACCTGAACTTCTCCACGCGCAAACTCGCCGCACTGGGCATCGATCAGCGCCAGGTGGTGCAGAGCCTGCAATCGCAGAACGCCGTGACTCCGGCCGGGGTGATCGAGGCCGGGCCGGAGCGGATTTCCGTGCGCACTTCGGGGCAGTTCGCCTCGGAGAAGGACCTGGCCGACGTCAATCTGCGGCTCAACGATCGTTTTTACCGGCTGGCGGACATCGCCGAGATCAGCCGTGGCTACGTCGACCCGGCGCGGCCGCTGTTCCGGTTCAACGGCCAACCGGCAATCGGCCTGGCCATCGCCATGCAGAAGGGCGGCAATATCCAGGCGTTCGGCGCGGCCCTGCACGGGCGCATGGATGAGCTGACCGCCGACCTGCCGGTGGGCGTCGGCGTGCACAAGGTGTCTGACCAGGCCGAAGTGGTGGAGGAGGCTGTCGGCGGCTTCACCAGCGCGTTGTTCGAAGCGGTGATCATCGTGCTGGTGGTGAGTTTTATCAGCCTCGGCCTGCGCGCCGGGCTGGTGGTGGCGTGCTCGATTCCGTTGGTGTTGGCGCTGGTGTTCGTGTTCATGGAATACAGCGGCATCACCATGCAGCGTGTGTCGTTGGGCGCGTTGATCATCGCCCTCGGGCTGTTGGTGGACGACGCGATGATCACCGTGGAGATGATGATCACGCGCCTGGAAAAAGGCGAAACCAAGGAACAGGCGGCGACTTACGCCTACACGTCGACGGCGTTTCCGATGCTCACCGGCACCTTGGTGACGGTCGCCGGTTTCGTGCCGATCGGCCTCAACGCCAGCTCGGCGGGCGAGTACACCTTCACCCTGTTCGCGGTGATTGCCGTGGCGATGCTGGTGTCCTGGGTGGTGGCGGTGCTGTTTGCGCCGGTGATTGGCGTGCATATCCTCAGCGCCAAAGTGAAACCCCACGATGCCGAGCCGGGGCGGATTGGCCGCGCGTTCAACGGCGGCATGCTGTGGGCCATGCGCAACCGCTGGTGGGCTATCGGCATCACCGTGGCGTTGTTCGTGGCGTCGGTGTTTTCCATGCAATTTGTGCAGAACCAGTTCTTTCCGTCGTCGGACCGCCCGGAGATCCTGGTTGACCTCAACCTGCCGCAAAACGCCTCGATCAATGAGACGCGCCGCGCCGTGGACCGTCTTGAGGCGATCATCAAGGACGACCCGGACATTGCTCGCTGGAGCACCTATATCGGCCAGGGCGCGATCCGTTTCTACCTGCCGCTGGACCAGCAACTGGAGAACCCCTACTACGCGCAGTTGGTGATCGTGAGCAAAGGCCTGGAAGAGCGCGGCGCCCTGATCGCGCGTCTGCAAAAGCGCCTGCGCGACGACTTCGTCGGTATCGGCAGCTTTGTGCAGCCGCTGGAAATGGGCCCGCCGGTGGGGCGGCCGATTCAGTATCGGGTGTCGGGCAAAGACACCGACCAGGTACGTAAACATGCGATCGAACTGGCGACCTTACTGGACAAAAATACGCACCTGGGTGAGATCATTTACGACTGGAACGAGCCGGGCAAAGTGCTGCGGGTGGACATCGCCCAGGACAAGGCGCGGCAGTTGGGGTTTTCTTCGGAAGACGTCGCGCAACTGATGAACAGCGTGGTCAGTGGCGCATCCGTGACCCAGGTGCACGACGACATCTACCTGATCAATGTGGTCGGCCGCGCCGAAGACGCCGAACGCGGTACGCCGGAAACCTTGCAGAACCTGCAGATCGTCACGCCCAACGGCACCTCGATCCCGCTTTTGGCGTTCGCCACCGTGCGCTATGAGCTGGAGCAACCGCTGGTGTGGCGCCGCGACCGTAAGCCGACCATCACCATCAAGGCCTCGGTGCGCGATGAGATGCAGCCCACCGACTTGGTCAAACAGCTGGCGCCGACCATCGAAAAATTCAGCGCCGGTTTGCCGGTGGGCTACAAGGTCGCCACCGGCGGCACCGTGGAAGAAAGCGGCAAGGCCCAAGGCCCGATTGCCAGCGTGGTGCCGTTGATGTTGTTCCTGATGGCGACGTTCCTGATGATCCAGTTGCACAGCGTGCAGAAGATGTTCCTGGTGGCGAGCGTCGCGCCACTGGGGCTGATCGGCGTGGTGTTGGCGCTGATCCCCACGGGCACGCCGATGGGGTTTGTGGCGATCCTCGGCATCCTCGCGCTGATCGGCATCATCATCCGCAACTCGGTGATCCTGGTGACGCAGATCGATGAATATGAGCAGGCGGGTTTTACCCCGTGGGATGCGGTGGTGGAGGCCACCGAACATCGGCGTCGACCGATCCTGCTGACGGCGGCGGCGGCGAGCCTGGGCATGATCCCCATCGCCCGCGAAGTGTTCTGGGGGCCGATGGCCTACGCGATGATTGGCGGAATCATCATTGCCACGTTGTTGACCCTGTTGTTCCTGCCGGCGCTGTATGTGGCCTGGTACAAGATCCGCGAGCCGAAACAGGAGCAACAGGCCGAATAAGGTCAAAAAATGTGGGAGCGGTCTGTCAGTTAAAAGTGTGCTGACTGACCCACCGCCTTCGCGGGCAAGCCCGCTCCCACATTTGGATCTCCACATGCCTTTTGGCTTGTGGGAAACCTCCTGAAATATTGACTGCGGTCGTTTGAGGCTGTGCAGTGTTCTACCCTCTCGACCTTCACCTCAAACGGTCGAAGAAAATGAACTGGCATCGTCACCTTTTGCTGCTCTGCACATTCCTCATCTCCCCGCTGGCCCTTGCCAGCACCGTCCTCGAAAACCCGCTATGGCGTATCGAACTCGACCCCGCGACCCTCGCCATCCGTGCCACGCCCAGCGGCCAGGCGCCGGTACAGGCCTCTAGCGGCGTTGCCGCACGCGCGGTCAGCGATCTCGCGCAGAGCGCCCAGCAAGCCAGTTGGCAGTGGGGAGCCTTTCGCGTCACGGCCAGCCTTGCGCAACGCGACCTGATGCTTGCCATCACCGCACGCGAACCGGGTGAATTAACGATCCTTCAACAACCCGCCAGCGCCCTCGGCAAGGGCCTGATCTGGCCGTTGGCCGAAGGGCATTACGTGCCCGCCGACAATGCCGTCTGGAGAGCCTTTCTGGTGGAACAGGGCGACCTCAACACCACCCAGGACCTCAGCCTGCCCTTGTGGGGCATGGACCACGGTGCCTTCACCTTGAACTGGCTGTTGACCAATCCTTACAACAACCGCCTGAGCTGGAAAGACGCGCTGGCGTTGTCGGTGGCCCACGAATTCACTGCGCTGGACCCCACCGCGCCGATGACCTTGGTGTTGCACCTGGGCGATGCCGATCCGCTGGCCGGCGCCAAGCGTTATCGCCAATGGCGGGTGGAGCAGGGCCGTTACGAGCCGCTGGCGGACAAGCTGCGGCAAACCCCCGAGGCCGAGAAGCTGCTGGGCGCCAGTCACATCTACCTGTGGGGCAATGACCTGCTGGCGCCGGAGGATGTGCGCGACTGGCCGCTGCTGATCCAGCGGCTGCGCGGGCACGAACTCAAGGGGTTGCTGGACAAGGAAGCCGCGCAGATTCTCGCGCAAACCCGTGTGTTGAACCGCTATGAACAGACCGTGCTGTTGCGCGGCCTCAACGCCGCCATCAACACCAAAGCCCGCCAGAGTTGGCAGGTGGATGAACCGGATATGACCCGCCTCGCCTCGCGTTATGGCCAGCTGCGCAATGAGCTGGCGGTGGCGTTTGCCGGGGCGTTGAGCGAGCGTCCTGAACACTGGGGCAGCCAGACGGTTCAAGCGCTGCGCGATGCGGGTCTTACGCGCTTGTTGCTGACCCTGGGCGACGGTTGGGAAGGCGGCCTCTGGCACCCGGAAGCGATCCGCACCGGGGTCGACGCCGGGTTTCTGATGGCGCCGTACGACTCCTATGAAACCGCGTTGTCCGCCAGCGAAAACCCGGACTGGACCACCGCCCACCTGGGCCGCCAGGCCTACCGCGACTGCGCGATCGTGTTGAAGAACGGCAAGCTCAAGGCCGGCTTCCAGCAATCCGGCCACTACACCGACCCGCGCTGCGTGCGCCCCCTGCTCGAAGCACGGGCGCAAGCCGTGCAGGCCAAGGCCGGTTTCAACGCCTGGTTTCTTGATGCCTACGCCACCGGCATGGTTTTCGACAGCTATCGCAACGGCGCGCCCATGACCCAGGCGCAAAATGCCGCTGGCAACATCGATGCTTCGCGCTGGCTGAACACCACGCTCAAGTTGCCCACGGGTTCCGAAGACGGCAATGCGATCACGGCCCAGGGCATCCTGTTTGCCCATGGCATGCAAACGCCGGTGATTGGCTGGGGTGATCAAGCGATGACCCAGGACAAGCAGTCGCCCTATTACGTCGGCAATTGGTTCCCGCCGGAGCAACCGACGGTGTTCTTCAAGCCAGTGCCGCTCAAGGAACCGTTCCGTACCGTGCATTTCGAGCCGGGCATGCGCTTGCCGCTGTATCAGGCGGTGTTCCATGGCTCGGTGATCACCACGCACCACTGGCTGTTCGACAGCCTGAAACTGAGCAATGTGCAGGCGGCGAACGAGCTGACGCAACTGCTCTACAACGTGCCGCCGCTGTATCACCTGAGTGCGTCGACGGTTGAGCAGCGGCTGCCGCTGATCCAGCGCCAGGACCGGTTTTTCCGGCCGCTGCACCAGCGCTTGGCGACCCAGGCGATGACCGGGTTTCGCTGGCTGACGGACGATCGGCAGGTGCAGGAGACCACCTTTGCGGATGGCACGCGGTTGGTGGCGAATTTTGCGGCGGTCCCGAGAGAGGGTTATGCCGCGAGCAGTGTTACGGCGTTAGTGGTGGGTGAGAAACCGGTGGTGTATCAGGTCGATTAGCGGTGGCTTTGAGACCTTCGCGGGCAAGCCCACATTGGAATTCGGTCAAATGTGGGAGCGGGCTTGCCCGCGAAGGCACCAGACCAGACGCCCCTAAAGCCTGCGCCACACACTGGCCAGCCAGGGCTGCTGCTCTCGGGGCAGCCCCGCCGGCCGGTAGTAATGTTCCAACTCCACAAACCCGGCCTCAGCCAGCAATGCCTGCCACGCCTCAAGATCGTGATAAGACCCATACCGCGGACCATTCCAACCTTCCTGGTTATCCCCGCGCGGGTTGGAGCTGAACAACACGCCCCCCGGCTTCAACGCCCCATGCAGCTGCTTGAGCACCCGCGGCAGTTCCTGCTTGGGAATATGGAACAGCACCGCATTGGCGAAAATCCCGTCAAAACGTTCGGCCGGCAGCGCCAGCTTGAGAAAGTCCTGCTGCAACACCTCGCAGCCACTGTCCTGGCGCGCCATCTGCGCGAACCGCTCGGAGCCATCCAGGCCCACGGCGATATGCCCCATGCGCGTAAAAGTTTGCAAGTCGCGCCCCGGCCCGCAGCCGAAATCCAGCACGGTAAACGGCGGCGTACCCTGGATATGCCGCAGCAGCGCATCGATGTTCTGGCTCACATCGTGGTCGCGGGTGCCTTCGCGGAAGTCCTCGGCCACCTTGTTGTAGTGGCCGAGGGTGGTGGAGGTGATCTGGTCGAGGTCGTCGGGCTTGAGCGTCATGGCGGGTAATACCGGGCACTGGAATGCCCCGACTATACCTCACCGCTTGTTGAGCACCCGCGCCAACCGATCGCCACCCAGCTGAATGAACGCCACCAGCACCACCAGCAATACAATCACCGTGAGCATGATCTGCGTGTCAAAGCGCTGGTAGCCGTAGCGGTAGGCAATGTCACCCAAGCCTCCCGCGCCAATTGCACCGGCCATGGCCGACGAATTGATCATCGTCACCAAGGTAATGGTAAAGCCGCCGACAATCCCCGGCAGGGCTTCCGGCAACAGCACGTGCCAGATGATGTGCCAGCGGCGGCAGCCCATGGCCTGTGCGGCTTCGATCAAGCCGTGATCGACCTCACGCAGGCTCACCTCGGCAATCCGCGCAAAAAACGGCGTGGCGGCGATGGTCAGCGGTACGACCGCCGCCCACACGCCGTAAGTGGTGCCGACGATCAGCCGGGTGAACGGGATCAGCGCCACCATCAGGATCAGGAACGGAATCGAGCGGAACAGATTGACGAACGCCCCCAGCACACGGTTCAGCGCCGGCGCCTGGTAGATGCCGCCCTTGTCGCTGGTGACCAGGAACACCGCCAGCGGAATCCCCACCAGCAGCGCGATCAACGACGACACACCGACCATCAGCAAGGTGTCGATGGCACCCTGCAACAAACGATCAAACCACATAGCCCAGCACCTCCACCTGTTGCGCCCAGTTCGCGGCGCGGTTGCGCAATTCGTCGGCGCTGTGGGGCGCGCCATTCACCGCCAGCAACAATTGCCCGAGCGCGTGGCCCTGGATGCGCTCCACGCCGCCTTGCAGCAGGCGCACGCGCCCGCCGAGGGCAGCGAACAGTGCCGCCAGGTCCGGCTCGTCGGTGTCGCTGCCGGTGAATTGCAAACGCAGCACCACGGCCGCCGCGGCCGACGCCGACGAGGCCTGCAGCCGCTCTTGCAGCTCTGGCGGCAGCCCGTGTTGCAGCGGCGCCAGCAGCGTCTTGCTGACCTCATGCTGCGGGTCGCCGAACACCTGCCACACCGGGCCTTGTTCGACGATATGCCCGTGTTCCAGCACCACCACGCGGTCGCAGATCTCGCGGATCACCGCCATCTCGTGGGTGATCAATACGATGGTCAGGCCCAGGCGCTGATTGATCTCGCGCAGCAGGCCGAGGATCGACTGGGTGGTCTCCGGGTCGAGGGCCGAAGTGGCTTCGTCGCACAGCAGGATCTCGGGGTCGTGCACCAGCGAACGGGCGATGCCCACCCGCTGTTTCTGCCCGCCGGAGAGCTGCGCCGGGTAAGCCTTGTGTTTGTCCTGCAAACCCACCAACTCCAGCAGCTCGCGCACCTTCTGTTCGCGTTGGGGCTTGGGCACACCGGCGACTTTGAGCGGCAACTCGACGTTCTGCCACACGGTCTTGGCCGACATCAAATTGAAGTGCTGGAAGATCATGCCGATGCGCCGACGCAGCGCCACCAGGCGGTCTTCGTCGAAGTCGCCGATGTCCACCTGATCGATCAACACCCGCCCGCTGCTGGGTTGCTCCAGGCGGTTGATGGTGCGGATCAGCGAGGACTTACCCGCGCCGCTGCGGCCGATGATGCCGAACACTTCCCCGCGCTGGATCGCCAGGTCGATACCCTGCAAGGCATGCACCTTGCCGTCATAGCTCTTGCCCAGGTTGATGAAGCGCACATGGGCACGGTTCAGCGCCGGGTGCAGTTCGGTCTGCTCGGCGTCCCTGGGCGGTGTGCCCGGGTCGCGCAGTCGAGAGTGGGCGGCGGTCATTTCTTGGCTTCCCAACCGACCTGGTAGAGCTTGCCCAGGGATTTATCCAACGCGGCGCGCACCACCGGCGAGTGCTGGTAGATGTCGACGAACTTGATCACCCGTGGGTCGCGCGTGCCCTTGGGCTGGGTGACGAACTGGATCACGTATTCCGGGTGGTCGAGGCCGTCGAACAGCAGCGCCGACTCGGCATCGAAGGTCTTGGACAGGCGGATGTACGCCGGGTAGCCCTGCACCAGGTCGGCATCGTCATACGCGCGCACCAGTTGCACCGCCTCGACTTGCAGGATCTTGAGCTTTTTCGGGTTGCTGACGATGTCTTCTTCGGTGGCCTTGTAGCCCACGCCCGGCTTGAGGGTGATCAAGCCCGCCTTGGCCAGCAATTGCAGGCCGCGGCCGCTGTTGATCGGGTCGTTGGCGATGGCCACGCTGGCGCCCTGGGGCAGGTCATTGATGCTTTTGAATTGCTTCGAGTACAGGCCGACGTTGTTGATGATCCCCGGCGCGTACGGCACCAGGTCAAAACCGGCGGCGGCCTTGGCGTTTTCCAGGAACGGGATGTGCTGGAAGTAGTTCACGTCGATGTCACCGGCGGCCAGGCTGACGTTGGGCGCGATCCAGTCGGTGAACTCCACCAGCTCGACTTTCAGGCCTTGCTTGCCGGCTTCGGCGACGGCGGCTTCCAGCGGGATGGCGAAGGCGGCGGTGGTGCCGACTTTCAGCGGTGCGTCGGCGGCGAACACCGCCGTGCTGAACAGGCCGAGGGCCAGGGCCAGTGCTTTGACTGGGTGGGCGAGCAGGGTTTTTTTCATAATGATTTTCCAGTCATAAGGTATTGGTACAAACAATGGAGATCCAAATGTGGGAGCGGGCTTGCTCGCGAATGCGCTGTGTCAGCTGGCGAATGTGTCGACTGACACAGCGCATTCGCGAGCAAGCCCGCTCCCACAGGGGTTAGTGTCGGTAGGTCGATCCGGTGTGTTGTTGGGGAAGTCTGGCGCTGGCGTGGAAGACTTTTTCGCGTAGCGTGCCGCTGTCATAGGCGGTCTTGTACGACCCTCGCTTCTGCAACTCCGGCACCACCAGATCAATGAAGTCCACATAGCTTTCCGGCGTGACAATCCGCGTCAGGTTGAAGCCATCCAGCCCGGTCTCGCTGATCCACGCTTCCAGCTCATCTGCCACCTGTTCGGGCGAGCCGACCAGGGTGATATAGCGTCCGCCCAACGCGTGCTGTTCGAGCAATTTGCGCCGGGTCCAGTCGTTGTTCTGCAGGTTCTTGGTGGCCGACTGGATCGCGTTGCTCTTCACGTACTGGATCGGTTCGTCCAGCGCGTATTGGGAGAAATCAATCGCGGTGGACGCCGAAAAATGCGCCACACCAGCTTCTGCGCTGGCGTAGCCGAGGTACTCGGCGTGCTTCTGCCAGGCAAGTTCCTCGGTGGCGCCGACGATCACGTTGAGGCCCATGAACACCTTGATGTCATCCGGGTTGCGCCCGGCTTCCACGGCGCTGGCGCGGACCTTGTCCACCTGGACCTTGGTCGACGCCTTGTTCTGCCCGCTGATGAACACACACTCGGCATGGCGCCCGGCGAACAGCAAGCCACGTTCCGAACTGCCGGCCTGGAACAGCACTGGCGTGCGTTGCGGCGACGGCTCGCACAGGTGATAACCGTCCACCTGATAGAACTCGCCGTGGTGCTCGACCTTGTGCACCTTGCCCGGCTGGGCATACACCCGTGCCTGCGGATCGTTGAGCACGGCGTCGTCTTCCCAGCTGCCTTCCCAGAGTTTGTAGAGCACTTCCAGGTATTCGTCGGCCTGGTCGTAGCGGCGGTCATGCTCGACCTGCTCGGTGAGGCCCATGGCCTTGGCGGCGCTGTCGAGGTAGCCGGTGACGATGTTCCAACCGACCCGGCCACGGCTCAGGTGATCCAGCGTGGACATACGCCGGGCGAACAGATACGGCGGCTCGTAGGTGAGGTTGGCGGTGAGGCCGAAGCCCAGGTGTTTCGTCACGGCCGCCATCGCCGAGACCAACAGCAAGGGATCATTCACCGGCAGTTGGATCGACTCTTTGAGCGGCACGTCGATGGAGTGTTGATACACGTCGTACACGCCGACGATGTCGGCAATGAACAAGCCGTCGAACAGCCCGCGTTCGAGGATTTGCGCCAACTCGGTCCAGTACTCGAGGGTCTTGTACTGGGTCGAGGTGTCCCGTGGGTGGGTCCACATGCCGTGGTTGATATGCCCGATGCAGTTCATGTTGAAGGCATTGAGCAGGATTTTTTTCTTGGCCATTTAGATGGTCCCCCGCAGTGGCGGGTTTGCATCGTTGAGGTAGTAATTGCCCACCGCGTGGTACTTCCAGCGCACCGGGTCGTGCAGGGTGTGCACCCGGGCGTTGCGCCAGTGGCGGTCGAGGCCGTGTTCGGCCAGGGTCGCCTGGCTGCCGGCCAGTTCGAACAGGGTGCTGCCGGCGGCCAGGGAAATCTCGGTGCTCAAGGCGCGCACTTCGGCGACGGCAATCGAGGCGGCCGCCACGGTCTGGGCGTTGCTCTCGGCCTGGGCGCGGTCGAGGTATTCGCCTGCGCGTTCCAGCAGGGCTTCGCTGGCGTGCAGGCGGATGCTCAGGTGGCCGAAGCTTTTCAGGGTCAAGGGGTCTTCGCTGGCTTTGTCGTTGCCGGCATCGATCCACGGGCGGGTCTTGGTGCGCACGAAGTGCAGCGCATCCTCGAATGCGGCGCGGGCGATGCCGGTGTCGATGGCGGCGTGCAGGATCTGCGCCAGCGGGCCGACCGTGGTCGGGCGTTCGAACGCGCTCTGGAACGGGATCACGTCGGCGGCGGCGACCCACACGTTGTCGAACACCACCGAACCGCTGCCGGTGGTGCGTTGGCCGAAGCCGCTCCAGTCGTCGATCACCGTCAGGCCCTCGCTGTCCCGCGGGACAAAGGCCAGTTGCTGCACGCCGTGTTCATCCACCACCGAGGTGGGGATGCGCTGGGCGTAGATCGCGCCGGTGGAATAGAACTTGCGGCCGTTGACGCGAAAACCGTCGCCGTCGCGGGTGAGCGCGGTGACGCGGTCGTGGGCGGTCTTGGTGCCCAGTTCGGCCAGGGCATTACCGAAGCGCTGGCCGGCCAAGACTTCGGCATACAGGCGTTGTTGCTGCGCCGGGCTGCCGTTCACGCGCAGCACTTCCAGGGCGTAGAAATGGTTTTGCGGGATCTGGCCGAGGGAGGCGTCCGCCTGGGCGATCAGCGCGATGACCTTGGCCAGGGTGACGTTGGACACGCCGGCGCCGCCGTATTCTTTCGGTACGCTGATGCCCCATAGGCCGGAGCGTGAGAACACGTCCAGTTCGGGCAGGGGCAGGCGGCGTTCGCGGTCGCGCTGGGCGCTGTCGCGGCGAAAGTCTTCGGCCAGGTCGCTGGCGACAACAAGGGCTTGTTCGTCGCTGGTGATGACCGCGACGTTTGCAGAGAAAGTCATAGGTGTTCTCCAGAGGTCTGGTCGGTCAGATCCAGGAATGCCGAGCCGGCAAGGTGCCGTTCAATCGGTAGGCGCCGACGGCGTGATACTTCCAGCGCACCGGGTCGTGCAGGGTATGCACGCGGGCGTTGCGCCAGTGACGGTCGAGGTTGAATTCGGCAAGGGTCGCGCGGCTGCCGGCCAGTTCGAAGAGCTTTTCGCTGACCAGCAGCGACACTTCGGTGGTCAGCACTTTCGCTTCGGCCACGGCAATCGAGGCACGAGCGGCGGATTGCGCGGTGATCGGCGCCGCGCTGACCTGGTCGAGTACCTGGCCGGCCTTGCGCAGCAGGGCCTCGGCGGCATGCAGTTCGATCTTCAGCCTGCCGATGTCGGCGATCACATACAGGTCGTCGCTGGCGCGTTCGACCTTGGCATCGATCCACGGGCGCGAACGTTCGCGCACGAAGGCGATGGTGTCGTCGAGGGCACCGCGGGCGATGCCGGCGTCGATGGCGGCCTGGATCAGTTGCGACACGGCGCCCTGGATATTCGGGGTGTCGCCGATGCGCCAGTTGTCGACCACCAGCTCGGCGTCCACCGGCACGTGATCGAGCAGCACCGTGCCGCTGGCGGTGGTGCGTTGGCCGAAGCCCGACCAATCGTCCACGATGCGCAGCCCCTCGGTGCCGCGGCGTACAAAGGCCATGACCTGCTTGCCGTCATCGTTGAGTGCCTTGATCGCCACCCAGTGAGCGAACAGTGCGCCAGTGGAATAGAACTTCTGGCCGCTGATCACGTAGCCGTCGCCCTTGGCGGTGATGCGCGCCTTGAGTTCCAGGGTGTTCTTGGTGCCGCGTTCCGGGCCGCCATTGCCGATGCGCCAACCGTCGAGGACGCTCTGGAACAGCTGCTTTTTCTGGCGCTCGGTGGCTGCGCCCTGCAACAGGTGCAGGATGCCGAAATGGTTCTGCGGGATCTGGCCGAGGGCGGGATCGGCCGCGCTGATGATCGCGAACACCTCGGCCAGGGTCACGAATGATACCTGCGGGCCGCCGTATTCGCGGGGAATGGAAATACTGCCCAGGCCACTGCGGGTGAACTGTTCGAGCTGTGCCCACGGCAGCTTGCGTTGCTGATCGCGCGTGGCGGCTTGCAGGCGTGCCGCCTGGGCCAACTCGTGGGCGGCGTTGAGTGCCTCTGCATCGTTGCGCAGCACGGCGGCCGGCAACAGCAGGGGGGCGACGTCCAGATCACTCTGGGGGGGTGTTAGAGCCAAGTTAGACATCAGCGCCGCTCCTTGGCTGCACGCAATGCCCTGGCGTTATGCACCGGGGTAATTCTGACCATACCGACCTCGCATTCAATGAAATGAAAACAGAAAAATCAAAGATGTCCGGTGGTCCGGTGTATATACCCTAAGCGTGTTAAATATTTAAATAAACGCGCTTTTTGGAATAAGCATAGAAGGTCTGTCACCCCGGTTCGCAGGGCGAGCCGAGGGGCCGTGGTTGATAGATCGACGCCGTGCCGGCCGGGCGGGCTGGCGCCCCGGCGGCGATGCGCAAAGTGCGTGTTGGCGCCCAGCGCGAATTGTTGCCCACGCGATCGAGAATGCAGTAGGTGATGTCCAGGCGGCTGTCGTCGCCGGCTTCGACAATCACGGCCGAAGGCACCCACACGTGCAGAGGCTGGCCGACGTCCCTGGTCTGGAGCTTGGGCAGGTCCAGGCGTACATCGCCCCAGCGCAGGGTGATGGCGTCGCCGCGGGTCATGTTCAGGTACGGCTCGATGGTCAGGGGAACACCGCGCCGCACCTGGCTGGGGTTGATGCCGTAGCGGCGAATGGTGTCGGGCAGGCCCACGGGGGCGAGGTTGAGGTTTTCGTCGCTGTACAGCGGCGAGGGCAGGCCGCCGGGGTAGTTGGTCTTGACCCGCACCCGCGTCACCGCCGAGCGCGCCGGCGCGTGGCCGACTTGCATGACTTGGTAATGCACCTGGGCCGGGCCATCGAGCACGAAACTTTCCGGCACCCGCAAGTGGGTTGGCGTGCCGATCTTGCACGTGGTCACGCGCCGTGAGGCGGCAAAGCAGTTGTTCCAGAACAGCTCGATCAGGTCGCCTTCTTCCATGCCGGGGTAGGGCGCAATGTCGACCTGCAAATGTGCGGCGGCCAGGGCATTGATGCCGTTTCCCAGGGCCTGGGGCAGTGTTGGCGCGGTGAGCAGGGTGTGCGTCATAAGTCATCTCCTTGATGCAGCCAGCAGCAATCGTTCCGGCCCTTTGCACGCGGGTGTGCAGGGGGCTGAAAAGCACGGTGCAGTGAATAGCCGGGATAGGATCCAATCCTCAGGGAGCTAGATAAGAGGGTTGGCCAAGGAGCGTCAATGGCGGCAAAAGGCTAAACGGCAGGCAGGGAGATATTCAGAAGGGTCTGACTGGCGGGGGGATTTTAAGAGGCACACGTGCGAGGACTTTTTGTAGGCCTCGCAGTGGGTAGTGAGCGGGCTGCCCCGCGCTGGAGTGCGCAGCGCTCCCAAAAATCCTGGGAGCGCTGCGCACTCCAGCGGGAGCAAGCGCCCTCGCCACAGGTCAGCCGTGTTCCACCGCTTGCGGGGTGTCAGTGGGCGAGGAATTTGCTCAGGAACTGTTTGGTGCGTTCTTCCTTGGGGTTGGCGAACAGGGCCTTGGCTTCGCCTTGCTCGACGATCACGCCCTTGTCGAAGAAAATCACCCGGTTGGCCACGTCCCGCGCAAAGCTCATCTCGTGGGTAACGATGACCATGGTGCGGTTCTCTTCGGCCAGGCTGCGGATGGTCGCCAGCACTTCACCCACCAGTTCCGGGTCGAGGGCGGAAGTGGGTTCGTCGAACAGGATCACCTCCGGTTCCATGGCCAGCGCCCGGGCAATTGCCACGCGTTGCTGCTGGCCGCCGGACAGGCGCCGCGGGTAGGCGTCTTCCTTGCCCGCCAGGCCGACTCTTTCCAGCAGCTTGCGCCCCAGGGCAACCGCCGCCTCGCGAGGCATCTTCTTGACCACGGTAGGGCCTTCGATGACGTTTTCCAACGCGGTGCGGTGGGGGAACAGGTTGAAGTTCTGGAACACGAAACCCACGTGCTGACGCAAGCGCCGCACCAGGCCTTGTTGCTGGTTGATGGACTTGCTGCTGTCGATCTCGATGTCACCCACCTTGATGCGACCGCTGGTGGGTTGTTCGAGGAGATTCAGGCAGCGCAGGAAGGTGGTCTTGCCGGAACCGCTGGGGCCGATGATGGCGATGACTTCGCCTTCCTTGACCTCCAGGTCGATGCCGTTGAGTACCACCTGGCCCTTGAATTGTTTGGTCAGTTTTTCAACCACGATCATGGGTCAAGACTCCAGGTCATGCCGGTTGACCCGGTCTTCCAGACGATTTTGCAAATGCGCCAGGATGCTCGCCAGGATCCAGTAGATCAGGGCGGCGGACAGGTACATGGTGAAGATTTCAAAGGTGCGTGCCGACACCAGTTGCGCCTGGCGGAACAGTTCGGGCACCTGGATGGTGGCGGCCAGCGCGGTGTCCTTGACCAGTGAAATAAAGCTGTTGCCCAGCGGCGGCAAGGCCGTGCGCATGGCCTGCGGCAGGATGGCCCGGCGCAGGGTCTGCGCGCGGGTCATGCCGATACTGGCCGCGGCTTCCCACTGGCCGCGCTCGATGGAGCTGATGGCGGCGCGCAGGATTTCACAGGCGTAGGCGGCCATGTTCAGCGAAAAGCCGATCATGGCCGCCGGGATCGGATCCAGCTCGATGCCCACTTGCGGCAAGCCGTAGTAGATCAAAAACAGCTGCACCAGCAAGGGCGTGCCGCGAAAGAACGACACGTAGACTCGGGCGGTCCAGCTCAATAGCTTGAAGCGCGACAGGCGCATCAAGGCCAGGCCGAAGCCCAGCAGCAAACCGAAGAACATCCCGCCGAGGCTGAGAATCACCGTGTAATACGCGCCCTTGAGCAGGAAGGGCGCGGAGTCCAGCGCGAGTTGGAAACCTGCTTCCATTATTGAGTGACGTCAGCGTTGAAGTACTTCTCGGACAGCTTCTTCAAGGTGCCGTCGGCGCGCAGCTTGTCGAGGGCCTTGTTCACGGCGTCGAGCAGTTCAGGCTCGCCTTTGCGCAGGGCGATACCGGCTTCCTGGCGCGAGAAGGCTGCGCCGGCAGCGGCGGTGTCCTTGGCTTTCTTGGCGTATTCGAGGGCGGCCAGGCGGTCGATCAGGATCACATTGATGCGGCCGATGCGCAGGTCCTGGAACTTGGTCGGGTCATCGTTGTAGGTCTTGATGATGGCCTTGGGTTGGTTGTCCTTGAGCCATTGTTCGTAGTTGGTGCCCAGGCCCACACCGACTTTCTTGCCGGCCAGGTCGTCGGCGGTCTTGATGGTGTCGACGTCTTTCGCCTGGGTCAGTGCCTGGATCCCGGAGACGGTGTACGGCTTGGAGAAATCGTATTTCTTCTTGCGCTCGTCAGAGATGGTCACTTGGTTGACCACCGCGTCGAGGCGCTTGGATTCCAGGGCGGCGAGGATGCCGTCCCATGGCGTGGCTTGCAGCTTGACCTTGACGCCCAGCTCTTTGGCCAGGGCTTCGGACAGCTCCACTTCGAAGCCGCTGAGCTTGCCGCTTTCATCGACGAAGCTGAACGGTGGGTAGGTGCCTTCCAGGCCGATCTTGATCTCGCCAGCCTTCTTGATGTTGTCCAGCTGTTCACCCGCGACGGCTTGGCCGATCAGGCCAGCGCCGAGTGCCAGGCCCAAAGTGCCAACCAACAACGTGCGACGGAATACAGAAATAGTCATGAAATGCCCCTGTGTTTTTTGTGTTGAGCGAAGCAGGTGACGCAGTGGTCGTATCCTGCCTTAAAGCGCGTAGCGCGTCTTCGCCTGCGGCGCGATGATAGAGCGGGTTTTTAAGACTTGAAAATAATATAAATCTTGTTTGATATTCTATTGTGGAATAAGTGGCTATTCTAATGTGGGAGCGGGCTTGCTCGCGAATGCGGTGCATCAGTCAACGCATAGGCTCAATGACACACCGCTTTCGCGAGCAAGCCCGCCCCCACATTTTGATCCTTGTTCCTTCAGCTAAAGGCGGCGCCATAAGCAAACAACGCCGGCGCCCCGCCGGTGTGCAGGAAAATGATCGGGCCATCCTCAAACCGCTGGCGCCCGATCCCGTCCAACAAGCCGGCCATGGCCTTGCCAGTGTAGACCGGGTCCAGCAGCAGGCCTTCCTGGCTCGCCAATAGCTTGACCGCCGAAAGGGTGCCGGCGTTCGGTTCACCGTAGCGCGGGCCGAAGTATTCGTCCCACAGGATCACTTTGAACGCCTCGGGAATCGCCACGCCGAGCAACTCGGCGGTGCGTGCGGCCAGGCCTTCGACTTTCGGGCGCTGGGCTTCGTCGGTGCGCGAAACGGTGACGCCCACCACTGGCAAGTCCGGCAACGCTTCGCTCAGCGCCAACGCCAGGCCGCTGTGGGTGCCAGCGCTGCCGGAGGCCAGCACCACGGCGGCAAATCTGATCCCGCTGTCTTCGATCTGCGCGGCCAGTTCCAGGCCGGCGCGCACGTAACCCAGGGCGCCGAGGGCGTTGGAGCCGCCGATGGGCACAAGGTAGGGCTTCTTGCCGTTGCTGCGCAGACGGTCGGCGAGGGCGTTGAGTTGGTCGTCGGCGTTGTCGAGGTTCTCGACCAGTTCGACTTTGGCGTCGAACAGGTCCAGCAACAGACGGTTGCCGTTGCCCAGGTAGTTCGGGTCTTTGGTGTCGGTGGGGTTTTCCAGCAGCGCGACGCAGCCCAGGCCGAGCTTGGCGGCCAGCGCGGCGGTCTGGCGCACGTGGTTGGACTGGATCGCACCGGCGGTGACCAGGGTGTCGGCGCCCTGGGCGATGGCGTCGGCGGCGAGGTATTCGAGCTTGCGCAGCTTGTTGCCGCCCATGGCCAGGGGCGTGGTGTCGTCGCGCTTGACGTAGATGTCGCGGCCCAACCAGGCCGACAGCCGTTCGAGTTTTTCCAGGGCGGTGGCGCCGCCCAGCAGTTCCAGGCGGCTAAAGCGGTCGAGCTGTTGTTTGATCATGGCTGCGCACGGTTGATAAAGGATGAAGCGACTATAGGCAGGCACTTTTCATCGGGCAACCGCCAATCGCTTATATCGGACAGTTCTTAGCATCACACCATTGGTTCTTAATGGCGGCCAGGGTGCATACCGTAAAGTGATGGGCATTTCGTCAGGAGTGAAGACCGTGAGTGAGCGTTCCAGTCATTGGCAATTACAGACCATCGTCAGCCAACTGCGCGGCGCCCGGGACCAGTGGCGAACGCGCAATGGCCGTTTGAGTGGCGAGCATGGCGGGCGCGAGTTGCCGTCGCGCGAGGCGGTGGCGCAGATTCTTGAGGCGTTGTGCGGGGCGCTGTTCCCGATGCGCCTGGGCCCGGTGGATTTGCGCGAGGAAAGTGAAGATTTCTACGTCGGCCATACCCTCGACGTCGCACTCAACGCCTTGCTTGGCCAGGCGCGCCTGGAACTGCGCTACGCCGCCCGCCAAGGCGGCCAGGATGACCGCGAGGTCGATGCGCGGGCGATCCGCCTGATCCAGGATTTCGCCCTGGCCCTGCCCTCCCTGCGCAGCCTGTTGGACACCGATGTCCTCGCCGCCTACCACGGCGACCCGGCGGCGCGCAGCGTAGATGAAGTGCTGCTGTGCTACCCCGGCATCCTGGCGGTGATTCACCATCGCCTGGCCCACCATCTGTACCGCGCCGGGCTGCCGTTGCTGGCGCGGATCAGCGCAGAAATCGCGCACTCGGCCACCGGCATCGACATCCACCCCGGCGCGCAGATCGGCCCGAGTTTCTTCATCGACCACGGGACCGGCGTGGTGATCGGCGAGACCGCGATCATCGGCGAGCGCGTGCGCATCTACCAGGCTGTGACCCTGGGGGCCAAGCGCTTTCCGGCGGATGAAGACGGGCAGTTGCAGAAAGGCCATCCACGCCACCCGATTGTCGAGGATGACGTGGTGATCTACGCCGGCGCGACGATCCTGGGGCGCATCACCATCGGCCAGGGCTCGACCATCGGCGGTAATGTGTGGCTGACGCGCAGCGTGCCGGCGGGGGCGAACATTACCCAGGCGAACCTGCAGCACGATGACGGTGCGCAGAAATAGCGCACCTGCACACATCCCCTGGGGGAGCGGGCTTGTGTGGGAGCGGGCTTGCTCGCGAAAGCGGTGGATCAGTCAGCACATGTATTGGCTGATACTCCGTATTCGCGAGCAAGCCCGCTCCCACAGTTTTGTGCGCATTTCACCCCCCTATTGCTGAACGATTTGCCATCCCCGCTCGTCATAGCCTTCCCTGAGCGAGTGTAGGAAGCACCTACCACTCAGCCCTGCGATTAGTCCCGGAGCGCCCATCCATGTTTAACTTGAACACTCGTTCAAGTTAAATCCGGTGGTTCGCTGCCCGCTCACAACAGGAGGCTTACCTTTGCTGAGTCCGTTTTATACAGCCACATCCCTCACCCTCGGGGTGCATCGCTCATGAGTGCATCGTCCACCCCATCCAGCGGCCTGGTGCGCATGAATGCGCCGGTCTTCTACTTTGCCGCCACGTTCATTCTGCTGTTCGGCCTGATTGTCATCGCCATCCCGCAACAGGCCGGTGCCTGGTTGCTGGCCGCGCAAAACTGGGCGGCCAATACGGTTGGCTGGTACTACATGCTGGCGATGACCCTGTATCTGGTCTTCGTGGTGGTCACCGCGTTATCGGGCTACGGCAAGATAAAACTCGGTGCCGACCACGACGAGCCCGAGTTCAGTTACCTGTCCTGGGCCGGCATGCTGTTCGCTGCCGGGATCAGCATCACGCTGTTTTTCTTCTGCGTGTCCGAGCCGCTGACCCACTTGGTGCAGCCACCCCAAGGCGCGCCAATGAACGCCGATGCCGCGCGCCAGGCCATGCAGATCCTGTTTCTGCACTGGGGCCTGCATGGCTGGGGGGTGTTCGCCTTTGTCGGCATGGCCCTGGCGTATTTCGCCTATCGGCATAACCTGCCGCTGGCGTTGCGTTCGGCGCTGTACCCGCTGATCGGCAAGCGTATCAACGGCCCCATCGGTTATGCGGTGGATGGCTTCGGCATCATCGCCACGGTGTTTGGCCTGGGCGCGGACATGGGCTTCGGGGTGCTGCACCTCAACTCGGGCCTGGACTACTTGTTTGGCATCGCCCACACCCAGTGGATCCAGGTCGGCCTGATCACCTTGATGATGGGCGCCGCGATCATTGTCGCGGTGGCGGGGGTCGACAAGGGTGTGCGGGTGATGTCCGACATCAACATGCTGCTGGCCTGTGCGCTGCTGCTGTTCGTATTGTTTGCCGGGCCTACCCAGCATTTGCTCAACACCCTGATCCAGAACCTCGGCGACTACCTGGGCGCATTGCCGACCAAGAGTTTCGACGTGTACGCCTATGACAAACCGAGCGACTGGCTGGGCGGTTGGACAGTGTTCTACTGGGCCTGGTGGATCGCGTGGTCGCCGTTCGTAGGGCTGTTTATCGCGCGGATTTCCCGTGGCCGCACTATCCGCGAATTCGTGTTTGGCGTGCTGCTGATCCCGCTGGGTTTCACCCTGGCGTGGATGTCGATCTTCGGCAACAGCGCCATCGACCAGGTGCTCAACCACGGCATGGCGGCGCTCGGTCAGTCGGCCGTCGACAATCCGTCGATGAGCCTCTACCTGCTGCTGGAAACCTACCCGTGGAGCAAGGTGGTGATCGCGGTCACGGTGTTTATCAGCTTTGTGTTCTTCGTTACCTCGGCCGACTCCGGCACGGTGGTGCTGTCGACCCTGTCGTCCAAGGGCGGCAACGCCGATGAAGACGGGCCGAAGTGGCTGCGGGTGTTCTGGGGTGTGATGACCGGGTTGGTCACCAGTGCGCTGCTGTTTGCCGGCAGCATCGACTCGCTGAAGTCAGCCGTGGTGCTGACCTCGCTGCCGTTCTCGTTGATCCTGCTGCTGATGATGTGGGGCCTGCACAAGGCGTTCTACCTCGAATCGCAAAAGCAGATTGCGCAGTTGCATTCCCTGGCGCCGGTGTCGGCGTCGCGCAGAGGCCGTGGCGGTTGGCGTCAGCGTTTAAGCCAGGCCGTGCACTTCCCGTCGCGGGATGAGGTGTACCGCTTCCTTGAATCGACGGTGCGACCGGCGATTGAAGAAGTGACGGCGGTGTTTGTCGAGAAGGGCCTGAATGTGACGACTCAGCCCGACCCGTCCAACGACAGTGTCAGCCTGGAAATCGGGCATGGCGAGGAGCATCCGTTCATCTACCAGGTGCAGATGCGCGGCTACTTCACGCCGTCGTTTGCCCGTGGCGGCATGGGTTCCAAAGAGCTCAACAACCGCCGCTACTACCGGGCGGAAGTGCATTTGGCCGAGGGCAGCCAGGACTACGATCTGGTCGGCTACACCAAGGAGCAGATCATCAACGACATCCTTGACCAGTACGAGCGGCATTTGCAGTTCCTGCACTTGGTGCGTTGATAGCTGGCTTGTGAAGCCTGCTTTATGTGGGAGCGGGCTTGCCCGCGAATGCGGTGTATCAGTCACACAGGCATCGACTGACACGACGCATTCGCGAGCAAGCCCGCTCCCACACAAGCCCGCTCCCACAAAAAAACCTCGCAAAGCCCTGATCTACAGGGCTTTCATGAATTTAATTTCATCCGTCGCGCCCCGGTTTTGACGCGCAACTGTCATCTGTCCACTGCGTAATTGTGTGAAGCGTTTGACGCTTTCATTTCAGAACAGTGACGGAGACCGGTAACGATGAAGAGGTTATTGAGCCCCATGGTGGGAGCCGCCATGGCGAGCTTTATGCTGTCCGCCCATGCCGATTTTATCGATGACAGCCACGCCGACGTGACCCTGCTCAATCGCTATCTCAACCAGCAGGGGCGCGATGTGGTGAACAGCAACGCCAAGGCCCACAGCATCCGCGATTGGGGGCAGGGGTTCGAGTTCAACTTCAAGTCGGGCTACACCGACGGGCCGGTGGGTTTTGGTCTCGATCTGCAGGCGTTCTACGGGTTGAAGCTGGACTCCGGCGGTGACCTCAACGACAAGGACCACCAGAGCCGCTACCCCGGCAGCATGTTCCCGTTGGACAACGGCAAGTCCGCCGACCAGTTCGGTGTACTCAGCCCGACGTTCAAGATGCGCCTAGCCAAGGATGAGCTGCGCGTCGGCACGCTGTACGGCAACAACCCGGTGCTGGCCAACACCGATGGCCGCCTGTACCAGCAGACCAATACCGGGGTGCAGTGGGTATCCAAGGACCTCAGCGATTTCACCTTCACCGGCGGCGATATTTTCAAGACCAAGATCCGCAACGAAACCGGCGACCAGGGCATGATCACCGCCGGCGGTACCAAGGAAAGCGAGCGCTTCCTGTTCGGCGGCGCCGATTACACCGGCATCCGGAATACGACGGTCAGCCTGTGGTATTCGAACCTTGAGGATTACTACCAGCAGTTTTTCGTGGGCGCCAAGCGCCATGATGCGTTGTCGGTGGGTGCGCTCGATACCGATGTGCGTGTGTTCCGCAGCCTCGGTGTGGGCGGCAATGCCGATGGCGACAAGGACTATGCAGCCAGTGGTGTCTACGGCGATGGCGTGAACAAAGGCCGTATCAACCAGACCACCGCCAGCCTGCTTGAAAGCTACAGCCTGGACGGTCATACCGTCGGCCTGGGCATCCAGAAAAACAGCGGTGAAAGCGACTTCCCTTACCTCGACTCCGGCCTCAACAGCGGTGATGCCCGCCAAGGTCCCGGCTCAGGTGCGGACACGCCGGCGCTGACCAACCTGCAGTTGAACAAATTCCAGCATGCCGGTGAGCGCACCTGGCTGGCCCAGTACAAATACGATCTGGGCAAGCTCGGCCTCACCGGCGTGACCTTTTCTGCCGCCTATGCCCACGGCGATGACATCCGCACGGCACAGGGCACCACCAGCGAATGGGAGCGTGACGTTGCCGTGGCGTATCAAGTGCCTACAGGCACCCTCAAGGGCCTCGGTGTGACCTGGAAAAATGCCCACGCCAGCCCGGATATTTCCGGTGCCACCGTACAGGATGAAAACCGCTTTTATGTCAGCTATGTCGTTCCACTCTGGTAGGAAATTGCTGTAAAACGAAAGGGCAGACTTAAGCGATTCAGCTGGTTAAAAGGCCTGGGAATAAGGTTATTCCCAGGCCTTATTTGCCCTAAGCCCAGAGAGGATTCGATGACGTACATTGCTGCCGAAAACCGCTATGAATCTATCCCGTATCGCCGCGTAGGCCGCAGTGGATTGGTGCTGCCTGCACTGTCCCTGGGGCTGTGGCACAACTTTGGCGACAGCACCCCGATCGACACCCAGCGCGCCCTGTTGCGCACCGCGTTCGACCTGGGGATCAACCACTTCGACCTGGCCAACAACTACGGCCCGCCGTATGGCAGCGCCGAGATCAACTTCGGCCGTTTGCTGCGCGAAGACTTCAAGCATTACCGCGACGAACTGATCATCTCCAGCAAGGCCGGTTGGGACATGTGGCCAGGCCCTTATGGCCAGGGCGGCGGTTCGCGCAAATACATCCTGGCGAGCCTGGACCAGAGCCTGCAACGCCTGGGCGTCGACTACGTGGACATCTTCTACTCCCACCGTTTTGACGCCGACACCCCGCTGGAAGAAACCGCCAGCGCCCTTGCCACTGCCGTGCAACAAGGCAAGGCGTTGTACATCGGCATCTCTTCGTATTCCGGGGTGAAAACCCGCGAGATCGCTGCCCTGCTCAAAGAGTGGAAAGTGCCGCTGTTGATTCACCAACCGGCCTACAACCTGCTCAACCGCTGGGTAGAAAAAGACCTGTTGGACACCACCGAAGAACTCGGCGCCGGGGTGATCGCATTCACGCCGCTGGCCCAGGGCCTGCTGACCGACAAATACCTCAACGGCGTACCGGCGGATGCACGGGTGAATCGTCCGGGCGGTGGTTCGTTGCAGGCCAAGCACTTGTCCGAAGCCAACATCGCCCACGTGCGTGCGTTGAATGAAATCGCCAAGGGCCGTGGCCAGAGCCTGGCGCAACTGGCGCTGGCGTGGACCCTGCGTGATCCACGGGTGACCAGCGCGCTGATCGGCGCGAGCCGGCCGGAGCAGATCATCGAGAACGTCGGCGCGTTGAAAAACTTGAGCTTCAGTGCCGAGGAGTTGGCAGAGATCGACCGGTTTGCCCAGGAAGGCGGGATCAACCTGTGGGAAAAACCATCCACCGCTGAATAAGCGGCCGGCAGTACGCGGTCAATGTGGGAACAGGCAAGCCAGCTCCCACATTGGTTTTACAGCGTTGCGAAGAATGCGGTCACAACCCGATCCGTGTGGGAGCGGGCTTGCCCGCGAAGGCGGCGTGTCAGTCGATGAAAGTGCTGGCCGACCCACCGCTATCGCAGGCAAGCCAGCTCCCACATTGGGTTTACAGTGTTGCGAAGAATGCGGTCACAACCCGATCCGTGTGGGAGCGGGCTTGCCCGCGAAGGCGGTGGATCAGTCGATGAAAGCGCTGGCCGACCCACCGCTATCGCAGGCAAGCCAGCTGCCATATCTGAACGTCGCCAGTTTCTAGAACGGGACGTCGCCCAAAATCGTCGCCCGGTGCATCACCCGTCGTTGCGGCCGGTAGTCGTCCACCGCGTAATGCTGGGTCACGCGGTTGTCCCAGAACGCCACGTCGTTTTCCTGCCAGCGCCAGCGGATGGTGAACTCCGGGCGGGTGGCGTGGGCGAACAGCAGTTTGAGGATCGCCTCGCTTTCCGTCGGTTCCAGTTCATTGATGCGGGTGGTGAACCCTTCGCTGACAAACAACGATTTACGCCCGCTCACCGGATGCGTACGCACCACCGGGTGGGACAGCGGTGGGTTCTTCTTGCGGGTTTCTTCCCAGCGCGCCAGGTCTTCGGCGCTGTTGCCAAAGCGCTCCAGCGGGAAGGATTTGGTGAAATCGTGGGTCGCGGTCAGCCCGTCGAGCAAGACCTTCAACGGTTGCGACAGGGCCTCATACGCCGCAATCCCACTGGCCCATAACGTGTCGCCGCCAAACGCCGGCAGCAGCTTGGCGCTGAGTACCGCGCCGAGCGCCGGGGTGGGCAGGAAGGTCACGTCGGTGTGCCACACGGCGTTGTCGCGCACGTCGGTGACGGCGGTGTCGAGGATCAGTACTTCAGGTTGCTCCGGCACGTTGGGGTAGATCGGGTGAATGTGCAGGTCGCCGAAATTCGCCGCGAACCGTGCTTGCTGTTGCGGGGTGATGGCTTGGCCGCGGAAGAACAGCACCGAGTGCGTGAGCAACGCCTGTTCGATGGCGTCGCGCTGTTCGAGGTTCAGCGGTTGAGTGATATCGACGCCACTGATCTGGGCGCCGAGGGCGATGCTTAATGGGGTAACGGTCAGGCTGCTCATGCTGTTCTCACTCAATGTGCCTGGCCATGCCACGGCACCAGTTTACGCTGCAGGGCACGCAGGCCCATTTCCATGGCGAAGGCGATCAGGGCGATGACCAGGATGCCCAGCACCACCACGTCGGTGACCAGAAACTGCGCCGCCGACTGCACCATGAAGCCCAGGCCGCTGGTGGCCGCGATCAGCTCGGCAGCGACCAGCGTGGACCAGCCCACACCCAGGCCGATACGCACGCCGGTGAGGATGTCGGGCAGGGCGCTGGGCAGGATCACGTGGCGAATCAGCTGGGCACGGGTTGCGCCCAGCGACTGCGCTGCCCGCAGCTTGGCCGGGTCGACCGTGCGTACGCCGGTGGCAGTCGCGATGGCAATCGGGGCAAAGATCGCCAGGTAAATCAGCAGCACCTTGGACAGCTCGCCAATGCCGCACCAGATCACGATCAACGGCAGGTAGGCCAGTGGCGGGATCGGCCGGTAGAACTCGATCAGCGGGTCGAGAATGCCCCGGGCGATACGGTTGGAGCCGATGGCAATACCCACCGGCACGGCGGTCAGCACCGCGAAGCCAAGACCCAGGCCGATACGGCTGAGGCTCGCGCCCAGGTGCTGCCACAAGGTGGAGTCCATATAGCCGCTGGTCGCCAGCAGCCAGCCTTTTTGCAGCACGGCGGACGGCGGCGGCAGGAACAGCGGTTCGATCAGACCGCTGGCGGTCACGGCCCACCAGAGGGTGAGCAGGGCGATCAGGGTCAGCACGCTGATCCAGCGGGTGCTCAAGCTGCGGCGCAGCGGGATAACCGTTTGCGCCAGTGGTTTGGCGGCGAGTTCGTAGCTGCTCATGCGGACACCTGCCGTTGCGAGAACACTTTGCCCAGCACGTGCTCGCGGGTTTCGATAAAGCGTGGGTCGGACTTGATCGCCCGCGCCGATTCACCGGCGGCGTAGCGTTGGCCGAAGTCCAGGCGCAGGCGTTCGACGATCTGGCCGGGGTTGGGCGCCAGCAGGATCAGGTCGGTGGCGAGGAACACCGCTTCTTCGATGTCGTGGGTAATCAAGAACACCGGCTTGGCCGTGCGCCGCCAGACCTGTAGCAGCAGCTCCTGCATCTGTTCGCGGGTGAACGCATCAAGGGCGCCGAAGGGTTCGTCCATCAGCAACACGCGTGGGTCGGCGGCGAGCGCGCGGGCCAGGCCGACACGCTGCTTCTGGCCACCGGACAGCTGCCAGATGCGGCGGCTGTCAAAGCCGGCCAGGTCCACCAGCGCGAGCATTTCCCGGGCGCGCACTTCACGTTGCGCCTTGGGCACGCCGGCCAACTCCAGGCCGAAGCCGACGTTGGCCAGCACGTCCTGCCAGGGCAGCAGGGCGTCGTCCTGGAACACCACGCCGCGTTCGGCGCTGGGGCCTTTGACCGGCACGCCATCCAGGCTGATGCGCCCGGCGGACGGTTCGACAAAGCCGGCAATCAGGTTCAACAGCGAAGTCTTGCCACTGCCGGACGGGCCGAGGGCCACCAGCAATTGCTGGGGCCCCAGGTCGATTGAAATGTCAGACAGTACCGGGTGTGTGGCGCCTGGGTACTGTGCGCTGATGCGCTCCAGTTGTAGCAAGGCCATCGCAATGAACTCCCTGAATCAGTTGGTGATGAACTTGGCGCTGACGTACGGGGCGTAGTCCGGCAGTACGGCGTCGACCTTGCCTTGCTCCTTGAGGAACGCAGCGGTATCGGTCACGGCCTTGGTGGTCGGCGCGCCCAGCAGCGTCACCTGGTCGGCTGCCAGCGGGTAGACGTTGCCTTGCAGCAGCAGCGGGATGTCGCTGGCCTTGGCGCCGGAGAGTTTCACCAGCTTGTCGACATTGCCTTTGTCGGCGAGCCAGGCTTGTGGGTCTTTGCGGTAGGCGGCGTAGGCATCCAGAGTGACTTTGGCGAAGGCTGTGACGATTTCCGGGTGCTTGGCGGCGAAATCCTTACGCACGATCCAGGCATCGAAGGTCGGTGCGCCAAACTTGGCCAGTTCGCCGGAGGTGATCAGCACCTTGCCGTTTTCCTTGGCCACGCCCAGGGCTGGGTCCCACACGTAGGTGGCGTCGATGTCACCACGCTTCCAGGCGGCGATGATCGCCGGTGGCGCGAGGTTGAGAATGGTCACTTTCGACGGGTCGATGTTCCAGTGCTTCAGCGCGGCCAGCAGGCTGTAGTGGCCGGTGGAGACGAAGGGTACGGCGATTTTCTTGCCGATCAGGTCCTGCGGGCTGTTGATCCCTGCACCGTTGCGCGCCACCAGGGCTTCGGCGCCGCCAATCTGGGTGGCGACAAGGAAGGTTTCCACCGGCACTTTGCGGGTGATGGCAGCGGTCAGCGGGCTGGAACCGAGGTAGCCGATCTGCACGTCGCCGGAGGCGATGGCGGCGATGATGTCGGCGCCATTGTCGAACTTGCGCCAGTCGATCTTGGCGTTGGTGGCTTTTTCGTACGCACCGTCGGCCTGGGCGACTTTGGCCGGGTCCACGGTGGTCTGGTACGCGATGGTCACATCCGCCGCCTGGGCAAACAGGCTGGCGCCGGCCAGGGACAGTGCGGCCAACAGGCGCAGAGGGGTCAATAGTTTCAAGGGGAAGCTCCTCAATCAGGCGGCCGAGGATCGGCGTGTGAGGAGACTAAATGATCTAAGAATCCGAAAATAAATAACATTTTCGAATTAGCTTATGAGGAGAATGCAGCGTCAATCTTGAGTGGGCGCAAGCCAAATGTGGGAGCGGGCTTGCTCGCGAATGCGGAGTGTCAGTTAACAGAGTCATCGACTGACACACCGCATTCGCGAGCAAGCCCGCTCCCACACAAGCCCGCTCCCACAGGGTTTTGGGTGCGACCTTTAGTTACTGATCGCCAAAATGCTCGCCTGGTACGAGCCCACAAACACGTCAAAGTCACCCACTTCGTTCTGCTCCAGCTCTGCCTGCTGTGCCAGCGACGTGCGCGCCAGTTCTTCAAAGTGTGCTTGCTCTGCGGCCGGCAGCGGTTTGCGGCGGAAATGCTCGGCATGCACCTGGCTCTGGTGCAGGGAAAACTGCGCAAAACTCTCTTTACGCTCGGCCATCGCCGCCAACACCTGGGCCGACGGGGTCAGGGACGGGTCCTGGACCTTCGCCAACTGGGCGTCCAACGCCTGGCTGTGCTCGTTGATGCCGTGGCTCTGATCCAGCAGCGCGGCCAACGGGGCGATCTTCTCCAGCAGCTCGGTGGCCCATTCCTTCATGTCCACCGGCGCACCTTCACGCTGCAATTGCAGGCCCGGACGGCGACCTTCCTTGACCACGCTGAGGAAGTTGGACGTGGCGTTGCCGCACTCGTTGCTGGCGAACAGCGGGCTGTCGTTCAGCGCGCAGTACAGCAGGAATGCGTCGAGGAAACGCGACTCCGGCAGGTCGATGCCCATCGGCAGGAACGGGTTGATGTCCAGGCAACGCACTTCGATGTACTGGATGCCACGGGCCATCAATGCCTGGATCGGCCGCTCGCCGGTGTAGGTCACACGTTTTGGGCGGATGTTGGAGTAGTACTCGTTTTCGATCTGCAGGATGTTGGTGTTGAGCTGGACCCACTCACCGTCCTTGTGCGTGCCGATTTCGACGTAGGGCGGGTAGGGCGTTGCCACCGCTTCGCGCAGGCTGTCGGTGTAGCTGTTCAAATCGTTGTAACACGGCGTGAGGCCGGCCTGGGCGTTGCTCTGGTAACCCAGGTCGCTCATGCGCAGGCTGGTGGCGTACGGCAGGTACAGGGTGTCGGCGTCCAGTACTTCGAGCTGGTGCGAGCGACCGCGCAGGAAACCCGCGTCCAGGGCCGGCGACGCGCCGAACAGGTACATCAGCAGCCAGCTGTAGCGCCGGAAATTACGGATCAGCGCGATGTAGGCCGTGGACTGGTAATCGCGGTCGGTGCCGACAAATCCTTCAGCCTCCTTGAGCAACGGCCACAACTGTTCCGGCAGGGAAAAGTTGTAGTGGATACCGGCGATGCACTGCATGGTCTTGCCGTAGCGCAGGGCCAGGCCCTTGCGATACACGTACTTGAGCTGTCCGATATTGGAGGTGCCGTAGTAGGCAATCGGAATGTCTTCTTCGGCCGGCAACGGGCACGGCATCGAAGGGCTCCACAGGTATTCGCTGCCGAGCTTGGTGTAGGCGAAGCGGTGGATCTTGTCCAGGCTGCTCAGGGTATCGGCCGGGTCTGGCAGGGCGGGAGTGATGAACTCCAGCAGCGATTCCGAGTAGTCGGTGGTGATCTGTTCATGGGTCAGCGCGGCGCCCAGGGCTTCGGGGTGCGGCGTTTGTGCCAGGCGACCCTCGCCGGTGACGCGTAGGCATTCACGCTCGATGCCGTGCAGGCACTGCTCCAGCAGGGAGAGGTGTTCGCGCTTGCCGAGCAGAGCCAGGCGGCGGTTGAGAAGTTCGCTCAAGTTGGATTCCTTCACGCGTCAGTCGCCCCAATATGGGGGTGGGCAAGACGGTCTACAAGGGTGAAGTTAAAACTGGCGTTATCGCCTGGTCTAGAGTCGATTTGACCCGCTCTGAAAAAGCCGACTTCACTCCATGAATTTGGCTATAGCGCAGCAAGAAAATTCCGACGCTGTTTAGTGCAGCGCCGAAATTAACTCAAATCGAGGGTGGGGAGCTATAGGACAGCGAAGGTGCCCTGTGCTTTTGCGACAAGTCTGTCGCTCTGGTACACATCCGCTTCGACCACCAACGTGCGTCGGCCGGCATGAATCACCCGGCTGGTGCACAGCACCTCACCGTCTTCGACGGCGCGGATGTAGTTGATCTTGCACTCGATGGTCGCGCTCTGCTGGTCGAAACCATGGCTGCTGGAACAGGCCAGCCCCATGGTGATGTCCACCAGGCTGAAAATCGCCCCGCCGTGGAGCTTGCCCGCGCGGTTGCGCAGGTGCGGCTCCAGGGTCAGGGCCACCTCGGCAACGCCCTCTTCAAGGCGTTGCAGGCGGCAGCCGATCAGTTCGCTAAAGGCGCTCTGGGTCAACCCGGCCGGGATTTGCATCAACGTTTCTTCAACTGCTTGGCGTTGGCGAACAGCGAGGCCATGGCGTTGTTGCTTGGCGCGGCGGTGGCGGTTTCCTTGCGTGGTGCGCTGTTTTGAGACTGGCGTGGCGCCGAGCCTGGGCGGGCGCCACGGGCACCGTCGATTTTTTCGCCGGGGGTGTCGCTCATGCGCATCGACAGGCCGACGCGTTTGCGCGGGATGTCGACTTCCATGACCTTGACCTTGACCACGTCACCGGCTTTTACCGCTTCGCGTGGGTCCTTGATGAACTTCTCCGAAAGCGCAGAGATATGCACCAAACCGTCCTGATGCACGCCGATGTCCACGAAGGCACCGAAGTTGGTCACGTTGGTGACGACGCCTTCGAGGATCATGCCCAGTTCCAGGTCCTTGAGGTCTTCGACGCCGTCCTGGAACTCGGCGGTCTTGAACTCGGGGCGTGGGTCGCGGCCAGGTTTTTCCAGCTCTTGCAGGATGTCGGTGATGGTCGGTACGCCGAAGGTTTCATCGGTGTACTTCTTCGGGTCCAGGCGCTTGAGGAACGCGGCGTCGCCGATCAGCGAGCGGATGTCGCGGCCGGTCTCGGCGGCGATGCGTTGCACCAGCGGGTAGGCTTCCGGGTGGACGGCGGAGGAGTCCAGCGGGTTGTCGCCGTTCATTACGCGTAGGAAACCAGCGGCTTGCTCGAAGGTTTTCTCGCCCAGGCGTGCGACTTTTTTCAGCGCGGCGCGGGTTTTGAACGCGCCGTTTTCGTCACGGTGGGTGACGATGTTCTGCGCCAGGGTCGCGTTGAGCCCGGAAATACGCGCCAGCAGGGCTACGGAGGCGGTGTTCACGTCCACGCCCACGGCGTTTACGCAGTCTTCCACCACCGCATCCAGGCCGCGTGCCAATTTGAGCTGCGACACATCGTGCTGGTACTGGCCGACGCCGATGGATTTAGGGTCGATCTTCACCAGTTCGGCCAGCGGGTCCTGCAAACGGCGAGCGATCGACACCGCGCCACGGATCGACACGTCGAGGTCCGGGAATTCCTTGGAGGCCAGTTCCGACGCCGAGTACACCGATGCGCCGGCTTCGGAGACCATGACCTTGGTCATCTTCATGGCTGGGTATTTTTTGATCAGTTCGGCGGCCAGCTTGTCGGTCTCGCGGCTGGCGGTGCCGTTGCCGATGGCGATCAGGTCTACCGCGTGCTTGGCGCACAGCGCGGCCAGGATCGCGAGGGTCTGGTCCCACTTGTTGTGCGGCACGTGCGGGTACACGGTGGCGTGGTCCAGCAGCTTGCCGGTGGAGTCGACCACCGCGACCTTGCAGCCGGTACGCAGGCCCGGGTCGAGGCCCAGTGTGGCACGCGGGCCGGCCGGGGCGGCCAGCAGCAGGTCGTGCAGGTTGTGGGCGAACACGTTGATCGCCTCGGTTTCCGCGCCGTCGCGCAGCTCGCCGAGCAGGTCGGTTTCGAGGTGGGTGTAGAGCTTGACCTTCCAGGTCCAGCGCACGACTTCACCGAGCCACTTATCCGCAGGACGATTCTGATTCTGGATGCCGAATTGTTGACCGATCATGCCTTCGCACGGGTGCATGGTGCCCGGCAGCTCGTCGCCGACTTTCAGCGCGGAGCTGAGAATGCCTTCGTTGCGGCCGCGGAAAATGGCGAGCGCACGGTGGGACGGCATGCTCTTGAGCGGTTCGTCGTGTTCGAAGTAGTCGCGGAACTTGGCGCCTTCTTCCTCTTTGCCGGCGATGACGCGGGCGCTGAGGATCGCTTCCTGCTTGAGGTAGGTGCGCAGTTTTTCCAGCAGGCTGGCGTCTTCGGCAAAGCGCTCCATGAGGATGTACTTGGCGCCTTCGAGGGCGGCCTTGACGTCGGCGACGCCTTTTTCGGCATCAATGAAGCGTGCGGCTTCGGTGTCCGGGGTCAGTGTCGGGTCGTTGAACAGGCCGTCGGCCAGTTCGCCCAGGCCGGCTTCCAAGGCGATCTGGCCCTTGGTGCGACGCTTCTGCTTGTACGGCAGGTAGAGGTCTTCGAGGCGGGTCTTGGTGTCGGCGAGCTTGATGTCGCGCTCCAGCTGCGGGGTCAGCTTGCCCTGTTCCTCGATGCTGGCGAGGATGCTGATGCGCCGTTCGTCGAGTTCTCGCAGGTAGCGCAGGCGCTCTTCCAGGTGACGCAGTTGGGTGTCGTCGAGGCTGCCGGTCACTTCTTTACGGTAACGGGCGATGAAGGGCACGGTGGAGCCCTCATCCAGTAGAGCGACGGCCGCTTCGACCTGTTGTGGGCGTACGCCGAGTTCCTCGGCGATGCGGCTGTTGATGCTGTCCATAAAACCACCTGAAATTCTGAAAAGCAGCTCGCAGGCCCGGAAAACAAGGCCCGGCAAGGCTGGTTGAGCGGCCCGACTGGCGCCGCTACCTGGGTCAAGAGGCAGCCTATTGACCCTCGAAATCGAAAAAATCACGACAAGCGGGTAAAAAAAGCCTGGCAGTAAACGGTAACGATCTGACGTTGCCCTGCACAAAGGCGCCGCATTATAACCAGCGTTCTGCCCTTGGGGGGTACTGCGCCTGGAGGTTGCAGGGCGCGGGTTCGCTGTCGGTAGAGGAAAAATCTGCTAACAATGCACACGGTGCGTATAACGGCAGCTAGGCCATAATGCGCGCCGAGATAAGAGGAGCATCCAATGAGCAGCACTGCACAAACTGCTGAAGGCGAAAAAATTCTCATCGTTGACGACGATCCGGGGCTGAGCAGCCTGCTGGAGCGTTTCTTCAACTCCAAGGGCTATCGTGCCCGCGCGGTGCCGAACACCGAGCAGATGGACCGCCTGTTGGGGCGTGAAGTATTCAACCTGGTCGTGCTCGACCTGATGTTGCCTGGCGAAGACGGCCTGACCGCCTGCAAACGCCTGCGCAGCGCGAACAATCAGATTCCTATCATCATGCTGACCGCCAAGGGCGATGAGCTGAGCCGCATCAAGGGCCTCGAACTGGGCGCCGATGACTATTTGGCCAAGCCGTTCAACCCCGACGAGCTGATGGCGCGGGTCAAGGCCGTATTGCGTCGCCAGGCTCCGCCGGTTCCAGGCGCGCCGGGCAGTGAAGACGAAAGCGTCACCTTTGGCGACTATGAACTGTCGCTGGCGACCCGTGAGCTCAAGCGTGGCGATGAAGTGCACATGCTGACCACCGGCGAGTTCGCCGTGCTCAAGGCGCTGGTGATGAACGCGCGCCAACCGCTGACCCGCGACAAGCTGATGAACCTGGCCCGTGGCCGAGAATGGGACGCCCTGGAGCGTTCCATCGATGTGCAGATCTCCCGTCTGCGTCGGATGATCGAGCCGGACCCGTCCAAGCCGCGATACATCCAGACGGTGTGGGGCGTGGGATATGTGTTTGTGCCGGATGGCACTGCAACCAAGTGACCGATGATTTGCAGGGGCGGGCATCCTGGCGTTCGGCTCCATGAGAGTCGACGGGGTGCCCGGCGTCTGCAATTCTGCGAGCGCCGCTCGTTCCTGCAAGGTGTCTAGCTGTTTCCTATGAAAACCCCGCTGTGGTTCCCGCAAAGTTTCTTCTCCCGCACCCTTTGGCTGGTGCTGATCGTCGTTCTGTTTTCCAAGGCACTCACGCTGGTTTATCTGTTGATGAACGAAGACGTGCTAGTGGACCGACAATACAGCCACGGGGTGGCCCTGACGCTGCGCGCCTACTGGGCCGCCGACCCCGAGAACCGCGAGAAGATCGCCAAGGCTGCCACTCTGGTCCGTGTGGCGGGCGCAGGTGTGCCCGAGGGGGAGCAGCACTGGCCTTACAGTGAGATCTACCAGCGCCAGATGCAGGCCGAACTGGGCGATGACACCGAGGTGCGGCTGCGCATGCATGTATCGCCGGCGTTATGGGTGAGGGCGCCGAGCCTGGGTGAGGATTGGCTGAAAGTGCCGCTGTATCCGCATCCGCTGCGGGGGCAGAAGATCTGGAACGTGCTGGGCTGGTTCCTGGCGATCGGGCTGCTTTCAACCGCGTCTGCGTGGATTTTCGTGCGCCAGCTCAACCAGCCGCTCAAACGCCTGGTGTTTGCCGCCCGGCAACTGGGCCAGGGGCGCAGTGTGCGCCTGCCGGTCAGCGACACGCCCAGTGAGATGACCGAGGTCTACAGCGCGTTCAACCAGATGGCGGAGGATGTCGAACAGGCCGGGCGTGAACGCGAGCTGATGCTGGCGGGGGTGTCCCATGACCTGCGTACGCCGCTGACGCGATTGCGGCTGTCACTGGAGCTGATGGGCAACCATAACGACCTGACCGATGACATGGTCCGTGACATCGAAGACATGGACGCGATTCTCGACCAGTTCCTGGCGTTTATCCGGGATGGCCGTGATGAAGTGTTGGAGGAAGTCGACCTGACGGATCTGGTACGTGAAGTCGTGGCGCCCTATAACCAGAATGGCGAACAGGTCCGCATGCGCCTTGAGCCGATCCAGCCGTTTGCGTTGCGCCGGGTGTCGATGAAGCGCCTGTTGAACAACCTGATCGGCAATGCCTTGCATCACGCGGGTTCGGATGTGGAAGTGGCGGCGTACGTTTCCGGCGACAGCGCGGCGCCTTATGTGGTGCTGAGTGTGATGGACCGGGGAGCGGGCATCGACCCGGACGAGTTGGAAGGCATTTTCAACCCGTTCACCCGTGGCGACCGTGCCCGGGGTGGCAAAGGCACTGGCCTGGGGCTGGCGATTGTGCGGCGGATTGCTTCGATGCATGGCGGCAATGTTGAGTTGCGCAACCGTGAAGAGGGTGGCCTGGAAGCGCGGGTGCGCTTGCCGTTGGGGCTGATGTTGCCCCGGGATGCGGTCTAGGCAGCAACACCATTCAAATGTGGGAGCGGGCTTGCTCGCAAATGCGGTGGATCAGCTTGCACATGTATTGGCTGATCTATCGAATTCGCGAGCAAGCCCGCTCCCACACAAGCCCGCTTCCACATTGGGTTGCGGCGTTTCAACCGCCGTGTTTGATCAGCCCTTGCCCTTGGTCCGCGTCATGTTCGGGCCACTATTCTTCTCCAGGTGCTGAATGATGATCCCCGCCACGTCCTTGCCCGTGGTGGTCTCGATCCCTTCCAGCCCTGGGGATGAATTTACCTCCATCACCAGTGGCCCGTGGTTGGAGCGCAATATATCCACACCCGCCACGCTCAACCCCATGACCTTGGCAGCCCGCAGCGCAGTCATGCGTTCTTCCGGAGTGATCTTGATCAGGCTGGCACTGCCGCCACGGTGCAGGTTGGAACGGAACTCACCCGGTTTGGCCTGGCGCTTCATCGCCGCAATCACCTTGTCGCCGACCACGAAGCAGCGAATATCCGCACCGCCGGCTTCCTTGATGTATTCCTGCACCATGATGTTCTGCTTGAGGCCCATGAAGGCTTCGATCACCGACTCGGCCGCCGTTGCGGTTTCACACAGCACCACGCCGATACCCTGGGTGCCTTCCAGTACCTTGATCACCAGCGGCGCGCCGTTGACCATTTCGATCAGGTCGGGGATGTCGTCGGGGGAGTGGGCAAAGCCGGTGACCGGCAGGCCGATGCCCCGGCGCGAGAGCAATTGCAGTGAACGCAGCTTGTCGCGTGAGCGCGCTATGGCAACCGATTCATTGAGGGGGAACACCCCCATCATTTCAAACTGGCGCAACACTGCGCAGCCATAGAACGTCACCGATGCGCCAATGCGCGGGATCACCGCATCAAAACCCTCCAGCGGCTTGCCCCGGTAGTGGATCTGCGGCTTGTGGCTGGCAATGTTCATATAGGCACGCAACGTGTCGATCACCACCATTTCGTGGCCACGTTCGGTGCCGGCCTCAACCAGGCGGCGGGTGGAATACAGACGCGGATTTCGCGACAGCACAGCAATCTTCATGCAGCACCTGGGGCAGAAATAGTAGAGACCGGGAACACCGGCTTGTCTTGAACGTACTTGACGCTTGGATTGACCACCAACTGGCCGTCAATCAGCGCCTTGGAACCGAGCAACAGGCGGTAACGCATGGCTTTACGGCAGGCCAGGGTGAACTCCACCCGCCAGACCCGATCACCCAGCGCCAGGGTGGTGCTGATCACATAGCGCACCTGCGCATGACCGTTGGAGCTCTTGATGGTTTTCATCGTCACCAGCGGCGCTTCGCAGCGGCGGTGACGCAGTTGCACCACACTGCCCAGGTGCGCGGTAAAGCGCACCCACTGCTCACCGTCGCGCTCAAACGGCTCGATGTCGGTGGCGTGCAGGCTTGAGGTGCTGGCGCCGGTGTCGATCTTTGCGCGCAGGCCTGCCACTCCCAGGTCGGGAAGTGCCACCCACTCACGCAGACCGACAACGGTCAAATGGTCAAATGTCTTCAATATGGGTAACCGATCAATTCGCCCAGGCATGAGGGGAAACCTCAGCCAAGGCTTTGAATGCGGGCTTGGCGAACCAGTATCCCTGCATCAGAAATATTCCACAGTCGGAAAGGAAGTCACGCTCGCCGGCACTTTCGATGCCTTCGGCGATGACAGTAACCCCCAACTGCTCACAGATTGTGACAATCCCCCGGACGATCACCTGACGGACACGGTCCTGATCGACATCGCGAATCAACGCCATGTCGAGTTTGATCAGGTCAGGTTGGAAATCGGCCAGCAGATTCAGCCCCGAATAGCCCGCACCGAAATCGTCGATGGCGGTCTTGAAGCCGAATTCGCGGTATTCACGCAGAATATTCGTCAAATGGCGATAGTTATCTACATGCTCGCTTTCCAGCGTCTCGAAAACCAGCCGATCCAGCGGGAAATTATGCGCACGTGCGGCCTCCAGGGTGCTGCGAATACACAGCTCCGGGCGATAGACGGCGTTAGGCATGAAGTTGATCGAAAGGTGGGTTTGCATCCCCAGGGCCGCGGCGCCGGCAATGGCCTGGGTCCGGCAACGCTGGTCGAAGCGGTAGCGGTTGGTCTCGTTGACTTGCTCCAGCACCGAAAGCGCACCTTCACCATTAACCCCGCGCACCAGCGCTTCGTTGGCGAAAATCGAGCGGTCGCGAAGGTCGACAATCGGTTGATAGGCGAAGGAAAAATCGAAGCCCAGGGGCTCGCTTTCCTGGCAACCCGTGCAGCGCTGGTTGGGCGAGGTGAGTGAAATGGGGAAATCGGTCACGGCATAATCCTCGCAATACAGGTTGCTACCTGGCGTATCTTAGGTGAGCCCAAGGGTTTATGCGTCGAAGGGGTTCAACGGTAAAGTTGCGACATTTTTCAGAGCGGGGAATTCAAGTGGCTCAAAAGCAGGAAGAGGAAGAGAAGGTCCGTCTGGACAAGTGGTTGTGGGCCGCGCGTTTCTATAAAACCCGCGCCCTGGCCAAGGCCGCCATCGAGAGCGGCAAGGTGCACCATCGCGGTGAACGCTGCAAGCCGGGCAAGGAACCGCGCGTCGGCGACGAATTCCAGATTCGTACGGGGTTTGATGAAAAGACCGTGGTGGTCCAGGCGCTGTCCATCGTGCGCCGTGGCGCGCCGCAAGCGCAGACGCTCTACGTCGAGACCGAAGCCAGCATCGCCAAGCGCGAGAATGCGGCGGCGATGCGCAAGGCCGGGGCCATGGGCCTGAGCACCGATGGCAAGCCGAGCAAGAAGCAGCGCCGCGATCTGTTCAAGTTTCGCGGCAGCGGCAATGACGACTAACCCCGGCTCGGGCAATCCTACGTATTACGGGTGCATGACGCTCAGGCGGCTGATCAGTGGCACGCGCTGAAACAGTCCGAAAACCGGCGCCGTCACCCGTAGCAACCCCTGCGATACTTTCGCCGCAAACGGCGTGTAATACCCCCACCCCAAAGCCAACAGCGCCAGCAATACACCACCGATGTAATCGTCCTGCCCCCAATGCGCACCCGCCACCAGGCGCGGCATCATGAACAGCAGCGCCAGGCCCCAGATCACCAGCACCTGGCCGATACGCTTGGTGAACACCGTCATGAACATCGCCCAGATCAACAGTACCGAGGCATGGTCCCCCGGAAAACTCTGGCTCGAACGGTCTTTGAGCTCCCAGGTCTTCTCCAGCCCGGGAAAGTAGTCGCTCATCTGAATGGCCCCGCTGATCACCATCGACGGGCTACTGTGTTGCCAGCCCATGTGTGCCGCGAGTTTGGAAAACAGCATGCGGATAAACAGCAACAGCAACAAAATGCCGACAAAACCTAACAGCGCCTGGCGTACCTGCACGGCGTTGAAGACCCAGTCGCCGCGAATCAGCAGCATCAGCAGAATCACGCCGACCACTGCATCAAACGGTCGCAGACTGGCCACGGCCCATACGTGCAGCCAGCTTGAGTGGGTTGCCAGCGGATCATTGAGCAGATGAAACAGCCATTCGTCGAAAACCACACACAGCATCTGGCCCGTGGGCCACAGCCAAAAACACAGCAGTCCGATTGCGAGTAGATTGCAAACGGCCCATCGCCCGAGGTTCCACTTGGCTTGGAACAAACCCGGATTGTTCATAAACTGTCCCCCATCGCTCTAAAAAACCGCACCAAATTAGTGCTAAAGCGTTTAATTCTATAAACCTTGTAATCAATTTGTCATCAATTCAGATACCCAGACCTATGACTGATCTACCGGATACCGACTTCACCCAACGCTTCATCTTCGACGAGACCGACGCCCGTGGCGAACTGGTCTCGCTGGAGCGCAGCTACGCCGAAGTCCTCGCCAAGCACCCCTATCCGGAGCCGGTCGCGCAATTGCTCGGTGAGCTGATGGCGGCGGCTGCGCTGCTGGTGGGCACCATGAAGTTCGACGGTTTGCTGATCCTGCAGGCCCGTTCCGAAGGCCCTGTCCCATTGCTGATGATCGAATGCTCCAGCGAGCGCGACATCCGTGGCCTGGCCCGTTACGAAGCCGACCAGATCGCCCCGGACGCGACCCTGTCCGACCTGATGCCCAACGGCGTATTGGCGCTCACCGTCGATCCGACCGAAGGCCAGCGCTACCAGGGTATCGTCGACCTCGACGGCGAGACCCTGTCGGACTGCTTCACCAACTATTTCGTGATGTCCCAGCAAGTGGGCACCAAGTTCTGGCTCAACGCCGATGGCCATCGCGCCCGTGGCCTGCTGCTGCAACAACTGCCGGCTGACCGCATCAAGGACGACGACGATCGCGCCGAAAGCTGGCGCGGCCTCACCGCCCTGGCCGGTACGCTCACGGCTGAGGAACTGCTGGGCCTGAGCAACGAAACCATCCTGCACCGCCTGTACCACGAAGAAGCCGTGCGCCTGTTCGACGCACAGTCCCTGCGCTTCAATTGCAGCTGCTCACGCGAGCGCTCGGCCAATGCGCTGGTCAGCCTGGGCCTGGAAGATGCACAGAATCTGGTGGTGGAACACGGCGGCAATATCGAGATCGACTGCCAGTTCTGCAATGAACGTTACCTGTTTGACGCCGCCGATGTAGCCCAATTGTTCGCTGGCGCAGGCATCGACACCCCTTCCGATACCCGCCACTAAAACGTTTAAGCACAGGTAAATCACCTGACAAACGCCGGATTAGCGCAGTTCTGACGGGAGGGCCCTACTCTTTTTGGGCTTTTCTGGCATAATCCGGCCCACTTTTTTCGCGGTAGTAGTGCGCAACTTTCTACTACAAAACGTTTGGAGCACTCGGCCATAGGCCGACGGGGAACCTCATGACGCAAGCCAATAACGCCGTATACACCGATCTGAGTGTTGACGATCTGGTCAAAGAAGCCCTGCAGCGCGGTGAAGGCGTGCTTGCCGATACTGGCGCGCTGGTCGTAGAAACCGGTCATCGCACCGGTCGTTCGCCAGTCGATCGTTTCATCGTTGAAGAGCCAACCACCCAGGACGCCATCGCCTGGGGCCCGATCAACCGCAAGTTCCCGGCCGACAAGTTCGATGCGCTGTGGGCTCGTGTCGAGGCCTTCAACAATGCGCAAGAGCATTTCGTTTCCCACGTTCACGTAGGGGCTGCCGAAGACCACTACCTGGCCGTGAAAATGACCACCCAGACTGCCTGGCAGAACCTGTTCGGTCGTTGCCTGTTCATCAACCCGGCCAAGTACAACCCTGCTGGTCGCGATGAATGGCAAGTGCTCAACGTAGCCAACTTCGAGTGCGTGCCAGAGCGTGACGGCACCAACTCCGACGGTTGCGTGATCCTCAACTTCGCACAGAAGAAAGTGCTGATCGCCGGCATGCGTTACGCCGGTGAGATGAAAAAAGCCATGTTCTCGGTGCAGAACTTCCTGCTGCCGGCTTCCGACGTGCTGCCTATGCACTGCGCCGCCAACATCGGCGAAGCGGGCGACGTAACCCTGTTCTTCGGTCTGTCGGGCACGGGTAAAACCACCCTGTCCGCCGACGAAAGCCGTTACCTGATCGGTGACGACGAACACGGCTGGGGCGAAGGCGTGGTGTTCAACATCGAAGGCGGTTGCTATGCCAAGTGCATCGACCTGTCCGAGAAGAACGAGCCGGTCATCTGGAAAGCCATCAAGCACGGCGCCGTCCTGGAAAACGTTGTCATCGACGATGCCAAGCACGCGGACTACACCAATGTCAGCCTGACCCAGAACAGCCGCGCAGCCTACCCGCTGGAGCACGTTGCCAAGCGTTCCGAGAAAAACCTGGGCGGCGAGCCAAACGCGGTGATCTTCCTGACCTGCGACCTGACCGGCGTTCTGCCGCCCGTGTCGATCCTCAGTGAAGAACAAGCGGCCTACCACTTCCTGTCCGGCTACACCGCACTGGTGGGCTCGACCGAAATGGGTTCCGGCGGCGGCATCAAGTCGACCTTCTCCACCTGCTTCGGCGCGCCGTTCTTCCCGCGTCCGGCTGGTGAATACGCCGAGCTGCTGATCAAGCGCATCCGCGGCTTCGGCTCCAAGGTCTACCTGGTCAACACCGGCTGGACCAGCGGCGGCTACGGTGTTGGCAACCGCTTCAACATCCCGACCACTCGTGGCGTGATCGCAGCGATCCAGAGCGGCGCGTTGGTCGGTGCACAAACCGAGCACCTCGACACCATCAACCTCGACGTGCCACTGGCCGTACCGGGCGTTGAGACCGGCCTGTTGAACCCACGTAACACCTGGGCTGACAAGGCTGCCTACGACGAAGCAGCGAAGGCGCTGGCAGGTCTGTTCATCGAGAACTTCAAGAAGTTTGACGTGAGCGATGCGATCAAGGCTGCCGGTCCTCAGTTGTAAGATTCGGTAGTTGTGAAAAAGCCGCCTCTTGTAGGCGGCTTTTTTATGTCGATAGAAGATTAGTTTGAGGCAGAGGTGCTTTCTTTATCTGATCTTTGATCGTTGGTGGAGAAATTAAGTCAGTTTTAGGCTTGGGAGAGATGGGGTCAACGGTTGAGATTGCAAGCCCGATTGAGAAAACAAGAAAAAACAAAACAATTGTAAAAATCCAAAGAGTTGTATATTTTTTTATTCGCTCCTTTGTATGTATATTAATACTTACTATTGCAGGCTCAATGCTCAAGTTCAATTCGTCTTCGCTAAGAATGTTTTTGTAGTTTGTCAAAATTGAATTTTTAGTCTGGGTTGTTATATGGGTGATTCTATCTTGGGTGTCTTTTCTAGAGAAGTGCAGCCAGAGAGCTGAAGTTGCACAAATGAAAGCGGATATTAAAAAATATTCTTTTGAAAAAATCTTTTCAGAGCCAGCGTCTTTTAATCCGTTAATGGCTACGACTGAAATTATGAATGAAACAAAGGCTACGGTGCTATTTTGGAATGAGCTGATGAATCCGTCGGTCGAATCCAGAACTCTCTTGTTGAATTCGGATATGAACTCTAATAATTTACCCTTTAATTCAAGGTATTGGCTTATATTTTCTTTTAGGTATATTTCGTAATTTGATTGAATTGTGTGCCAAGTGTTATTTGTAAGATTAAGGCTTTGGTCTTGATGATTTAAAGTTATTATGTTTCTGATTAATCCTAGTTTGTCGGTGGAAGGGCCTTCTGCAAAAGCCCATGAATATATTTTGAAGGCGATTTTATTATTTTCTTTGAGGTCCTCCGGTCGCTGAGCAATTGTGACGAAGGATCTATAACCGTTAAATTTAAACTGCACTTCCCCGTTTGCATTAACCTCCGTGCTGTTAGACAAAAAAGCAAGAGCGTAAACGAGTTTTGAGGTTTCGAAAAAAGTTACCAGCTTTGGATCTATTTTTTCTTGAGTTGATAGTTCGAAGTCATCAGCCGTAAAATTATTAGGCAGCCCTATTGATGTGGTGCCTTCTTTAAAGGACTCGATTCGCTTGTTTCGCCTTTTGATTGTGTGTGGCTGGCTATATTTTATGTTTTCGCCGTGCTTTATGAATTTTATTACCTCGCTTCCGAAAGGCGTTATATCTTCGAATACTTCGAATGTAAGATGGCTTCCCATATTTCTACTGAAGAGCTCTATAGTTTTCAATACGCTTTGGGATGAAATGAACTCTGCGAAGAGTTGTAGGTTGTATACGGAGTAAGTGCTTTCGCTAAGTGTTTTATTTATCTTGAGTTCTAGCGTTAAACCTGTGTTTTCATCGTTGTGCTCCTGATAGTGTTTTTGCAGTTCATCTATATTTGGCTGTTCGCAGGATGTTATTGTTTTGTCTGCGCCATCCAAATCAATCGTAAACTCAAAGCTATCCCTGGCCGCTACTCCTGCCAGTTGAGCCACTAAGGTGTTAATGTCCTGCCAGCAGTGCTGTTCCAAACTCATGTCCAGCGAAAATCTAGAAAGCACGTCGCGGGCTTCAAATGCTTTAGATTTTTTTTTAAGTTCGGATAGGTTTAGCATCTATAGCTCCCGTTCTTTTCTTTTGAACTGCTTAGCCAGTTTTGATTCTATCACCACTAACTCTCGCCCATCTGATGTGACTTCTGACCAGACTTTTTCAGACAAGTTGCTAATGCCTTCTCGGATAGAAAGGGAGATCTCGGTTGTGAGTTTGTAATTTGTATTGCGAAACGGTACTGCTGAAGGTACTAATTCAAATACGGTATCGAAACCTTTTGTTTTTGGGAGGTCTTTAAGTTTTACGATTATTTTTTGTTTGGCTTCTTCAAATTTTTCATTGTCTGATTTGTATTTTGATATTGTGTCTTCAACAAAATCTAGATAGTTCATCGAACCTTCTTTTTTGAAGGCGGCAACAGTGGCATTTCTAAGTATGGTGTAGTCCTGAGGGAAGTCTTTTTTCAATGTGGCGAGTTTTGTTATCGTTTCTGTACAAGCTGTAGTTGTGTTGTATGTATCTGTGTTTCTTTCCTTTAATTCAAGGAACTCTGCCCACCAGTATTTGGTAAGTCCTGATTTTGAATCATAAATATTAATGCATGTCGGTGCCTTTTTTTCGTTATAGTCAACCTTGAATGCTTTGTAGACTTTTTCGGTTAAACTTAGCCCTTTCCTTTTCTTGAAGTCGATGTCATCTAAAATGACCAAATGGTCGACCTTTACACCAAGATATCGGAGGTTTCCATTTTCTTTATAAATGAACTGTAAAAAACTACCTGTTTTAACATGGGCGCCCTCATTCTTTCCAAGATGTTTGTATCGCTCATTAGTTATTATCTCTTGGTCTAGTAGTTTTTGTACGAGTTGCTCTCCAGCGAGATTGGTGCTTAAGTCTTCGCTATCTGATACTACCCTTGTTGAAAGTTTGAAGGCACTCTCTGGCTCACTGAAATCAAAAATCCTTTTTTGCTCTTTGTCGTTGATTTCTACTAGTAATGTTTCGAGATACACCTCAAGATCTTGGTTCTTAAGATCGCCGGCAATTTGCTCTTTTGTTTTGTTTAAAATGTCCACGTGGAAAAAGCACGTGCTAATTACGCTATTTCTATCAAGAACTGCCATAGGGAGCCTCTTTAAATTATTTGACAAGGTGAGTTATTTTGTTCTTTGGCGGCGGACTTGCACGAGCGTATTAACCAGTTATCGACTAGGTAGATTGTAAGTCGAGGAGGGCGTTCTATTTCGGATTTCCCTATCCAGTATGTCGCATCCATTTTCTTTCCTTTCATCCTTGGGCAGCGCCAATATTTAGTCGCTATGCCTGCGCTCGGACAGCGCTTCAAGAGGTTAAGCCGGAATAGCATCATTTTGCTAGCATTTAGATGCGATCAAGGCTGGCTATCCCAAGTTTAGGATTCGGTTGTTATGAAAGAGCCGCCTCTTTCAGACGGTTTTTTGTGCGCGACAGGTCAGTCGGCGATGTGCAAAACCACGGCCCCGACCAGCACCAGCACGACCCCCAGAATTTGCACGGCCGACAAGCGCTCCTTGAAAAACACGAACCCCAAGATCGCCGCAATCCCCCCCGACAACGTACTGATCACCGTCACCACTGACACCGACCCCGCCATCGCCCCCCACGAAAACGCCGAGAACCCACCCAGGTTCATCAAGCTCGCGCCGGTCAGCGTCGCACAGTTTTTCAGCGGCGGGATTTTCAGGCCGTCCTTGATCTTCAGCACCATCACCACCAGCACGCACAGGCCCACCAGGTAACCCAACCACAGCATGGTGATCGGCCCCAGCGCCGGCAATGTATAGCGGCCTTGCAGCCAGAAGCTGGTGCCGTACAGCGTTGCCGCGAGCATGGCGTAGATGATGGACAGCCGCGGGTTGTTGTGAGGGACGTCGTTGTCCTTGTGGATGCTGGAGAGGATCACGCCAATCACGCACAGCGCGATGCAGCACAGTTGCGTCAGGCTGATGTGTTCACCGCTGGCCCAGGACAGCAGCGTGGTGACTACGCCGTAGGAGGTCACCAGCGGTGCGACGATGGCAGCCTTGCCCAGGGCGAACGCCTTGGACAGTGCGAGAGCGCCGGAGACGGTGAGCAGGGCGGCGGTGATGCCCAGTAGCCAGACGCTCAGCGCGGCATCGAGGGATTTGACGAGGAAGGCCGGGAAGATGACCAGCAACAGGGTCATGATCAAAAAGCCCAGGGCCTGGCCGAAGTACACCGCGCGCTTGACCCCGACGGCACGGGCGTTGAGGCCCACGAGAAAGTCCGTGCCGCCCCAGAGCAGAGCGGCCAGCAGGCCCATTGTTACGTCCATGTAAGGTCCTTGTTGTTCTGTCAGCGGCTCGCCAGATTAGCGCAGATCGAATATGTGCGGGCTTGCTCGCGTATGCTGTGTTTCAGTTGGAGGTGTGTTGGCTGACACTCCGTATTCGCGGGCAAGCCCGCTCCCACATTGGAACGTTGCTGTGCTTTGGGTCTGCGCTCAATCAGCTCAGGTTTTCCAAGGTCTGTGTGTCCCATCTGTGCGTCTTGATCGCCAGGTACAACATGCCGATGGTCAGCGGGATTTTGTCGCCGCGACCCTTGGCGCGATGCTTCAGGAACACATCGAACACCGGCGGGTTGAAGTAGCGATAGGCGTCGTAGTCGCCCATATCGAGCGCAAATTCCTCTTCAACGGCTTCCATGAACTGCTTGGCCTCTGCACCGTCGCAGGCGAGGTCGAAGTTGATCGAGGTTTGCAGGCGGATGGTCTTGTGTTTCGGCAGGCCGATTTCTTCGTGCAGCAGTTGCAGGAGTTGCTGCATCGCGAGGTCTTCGGGGAAGTCGGGGGCGAGGTTCATGGTGGGGGCACGCAGGAGTGGGTGAGGGGGATGGTTATGTTGCCGGCGGTATTTGTTGCGGGTGATGAAGAGTGCCAAGCCTATCAAGAATATGAAGACAGGTAGGAAGGACATTCTGAGAATCACCGCCACGTAGGGGAGTAGGAACGTCAAAGTGAGCCCGGTCACGAGAAATGTGAGTGCGAAACGCTTTCTGAGGGTGGGGTCTGTGACTTGTAGATGCAGCAGCAAGTAAAGGCCGAGGAAAAGGGCTGTTTGCAGATAGATATTCATGACATTTGGTAACCGATTGCTTCGAGCGTCTCAGAGTCCCAGCGTTTGGCTTTGATGGCTTGGTAGAGCATGTTGATGGTGAGTGGCGTCTTGCCTTCGCACCCTCTTTCTACATATCGCAAATAGACGTCGAAACCTCGGCGCTTGAAGTAGCGGTTGTTTTTATAGTCACCGAGTTTCAAACCGAAATCTTGTTTCAGCGCTGCCATCAATCGTCTGGCCTCGCTACTGCTACAGCCGAGATCGTGGTTGATTGAGGTATTGAGGTTAATGGCCTGGTGCTTGGGCAGGCCCACATCTTCATGTACGAGTTGCAGAAGATGGAGCATGAGGGGGTCGTCTGGGAAATTGGCGGCCAAGTTAAGCGTGGGTGCCACAAGCAGTGGGTGAGCGGATTGGGTTCGACTGTAGCGGTTGCGGTCCAGGAACAGTCCCGAACCTAATAGGACTGCACCTATCGGCACGCTGGGCAACTGGGCTTCGTGTGCCCAGTAAGGGAGCCATATTGCACAGGCCAGCCCTGTGGCTAGCAGAGACAAACCGACATACTTCCTTAGGTTTTGCGCGCGTATTTTGTTGTCGATGACAACGTTCAGCACGATAAAAATCAGCCACTGCAGGTACTCCATCATTGGGTGATGCCCCCCATGAATGGGATAACCATTGCAGACATGGAGCGCTGGGGGCCTATCCCTTCAATTCCGATAACCACATCGCCTGCGTGATAGGTGCTAATGATGCTTTTGGTGATCACTCCCACCGTTGTGGCAACGACGCGTGCCACGGGTTTTGAAAATGGGTGAATTGGCGCGCTGAAAGCCCCCGCTAGCAACAAAGCGATGATGGTCCCGCGTTCATTGAACAGGTCCGCCTGCTGTCGGGTTAGCGGTTTGGTGATCGCGATAGTCATCACGCAAGGCAAATCACGAGCAAGCATTTTTCCGTAGAGATCCAGCAGTTGTTGGCGGACCTCATTTGCGGACGCGCCAGCTTCTAGTAGGCAGAGGTTTGCCAGCGCGTTCCGATTGGCAGGTAAAACGGTAACGCGCAGCACGGTGAAAGTGACGCCGTTGTGGCCGACGTATTGAGTCCTTTCGATGTTCACAGGGTTTTGTCCTGGCCGTGGAAAGGGCGCTAGTTTCGGACAGGCGAATATGGGTTTTGTAGAGGGGCGCGTGAGTGTTTTAAGCAGTTTCGGAAGCGGATGGCGCGGTGTTTGGCGGTTTCTTACAGCGGCGTCCGGCGTTGGTAGCTTGGCAGTGGTTTCACAGGAAAAACGCGCCAATTGTGGGAGTCGGGCTTGCCTGCGATGGCGGTGTGTCAGGTATGGAAGGGCAGGCTGACACACCGCTATCGCAGGCAAGCCAGCTCCCACAGGTGTGGTTGATCAGTTGTTGGCAGGCCTGCTGATACACCGCTCAAAAATCGCCTCCAACCCCCGGTAATCACACGCCACCGCATCAATATTCGCCGGCACCCATGCGGCATGTTTCACCAGCCACCAGTTCACTGAAAACCCCGCATTCACGATGATCTGTTCAAACAAAATCCGCTGCACCCGCCCGTTGCCTTCGCGGAAGGGGTGAATAACGTTGAGGTCGCCGTACGCCTCGGCAATCTGCGTTACCAGCTCGGCCTGGGTTGCGCCGACGTACCAGTTGGCCGCTTCCATATGCCGGATGATTTTCGCCGCTTCCGGTGGGATACGTTCCGGTGTGCAGAACAGGGTGTCGCCTTTCTGGATGTTGACGCTGCGCAACTCACCGGCCCAGTCGTAGAGGTCGCCAAACAGGGTGCGGTGGATATGTTGTAGGCGGTCGAGGTCGTAGGGCGGAGAGAAGAGCGGGAGGTTGCCTACGGCGATTTCGGAGAGTTCCCGCTCAGCCTGGTGCAGGCGGGCTTCGTCGTGCAAATCGAGGCGGTTGCGCAGCACGCTGCTACCGGGATAGCAGTACGGGTCCTGGCCCACCCCGTATTTGTCGAGCATCAGCGTGGGGTGTCGCGGTACTTGGCAAGGACGGCTTCGCGGGTCGGCAGGGGTTTGTCGACGTCGGCCGGTTGGGTGTCGAACCCTTCCAGGCGCAGGCTGGCCAGGTAATTGGAACGGCGGATCTTGTGGTAATGATCCTGTTTTTGCTCAAACGTCAGTTCGCTCATCGCAGCGTACTCCTGGGTAGCAAGGCTTGATTGTAGCGCAATGCTTCCGAGGGCAGGCGCGATAAAAACCACGTCACATTTTGTACAAATAAACTGCCAGCCCGCTGAATTCAGCGTATGTTGCAGCGCAAAATCTTGTAGGGCGATTCCGCCCACTACTTAAAGGGAGTTAAGCATGGGTTTGCTGCGTGTCGCTTCGGCGATGTCATTGTGTGCGGTAGCGTTTTCCGTCCAGGCCGAACAGTTGCCGATCGAAGTGCTCAGCGCGGTGGTCAAGGATCAGAAAATCGCTGACGCCGAAGTGCTGCTGCAACGCAACGGCGCACAGAACGTGGTGGGTCGTACCAACGCGCAAGGCCAGGTGACGCTCACCAGCGAAGGCGCCGATGATGGCAGCAGCCTGCTGATCATCAAGAAGCCTGGCTATTCCAACCTGGTGGTGAAGTGCCCGTGCAAGGGGATGACCTATGCGGTCAGCCCTGTGATGGAAAACCTCGACGGCCTGCGTGTGGTGCTGACGTGGGGCAAGACCCCGGAAGACCTCGATTCCCACATGATCTTCCCCGGCAACAATATCTACTTCGAAAACAAGCAAGGTACCGACGCCGAGCTGGACGTGGACGACGTTGACAGTTACGGCCCGGAAACCATCACCCTGCAGAAAAAACACTACGGCGAAAGCTACGTGTATGCGGTGCATGACTTCACCAACGGCAGCAATCCAAGCTCGCGCCAGCTGTCCAACAGCGAGGCCAAGGTGTTTGTGTATATGGGCCAATCGCTGGTACGTACCTACTACGTGCCGCAGAACCGCACCGGCAACCTGTGGACAGTATTTCGCATGACCGGCAGCGGCGACTTCCAGGACATCAACACCTTCACCGGCGTGACTGTGGACGCGGCGAACGTGCTGAACGAAGTCAAGCCGTTGCTGGATGACAGCGTGGCGGTCTCGGCAGTGGCGGTCAGCTCCTCCGCACAAACCGATGCGAAACGTCTTAACCTGCAAGGTGAAGCGGCCTACCAGGCTGGCAAGCTGGACCAGGCGATCGACCTGTTCCGCCAAGCCATCGAGCTGGACAATGGCTTCGGCAAGGCCTACGGCAACCTGGGCCTGGCCTATCAGAAGGCTGGCAACACCGCCGAGTCGATCTGGGCCAACCGCAAGGCCATCGCTTTGGCGACTGGTGCGAATGCTCCTACCGTGCGTGCAGGGTCTTACTACAACATTGCGCGGATCTATGAAGCGGCCGGGCAGTTCCAGGATGCGTTGCGTCACTACCAGTTGGCCAAGGAACAGAAGGCCAATCCGGTGTATGACACGGCGATTGAGCGGGTGAAAAACCGCTGATTCACCGGTAATACAGAAATACAGATCTAAACAATGTGGGAGGGGGCTGGCCCCCTCCCACATTTGGTTTGTGGTGTTCCTGCAAAACCTGGTGAAACATCCCACTTCGGCCCTGGGCCATCCCCGCCCTGTGTATCATCCTGTCTCTTTTTTCCATGCGACCTTTCTCGATGCGCTGAGATTTGCGGGCTATGTTTTTGAGCCAACTCAGCGGTCAATGGAGTGACAGCTTATGCACGACACCCTCCAGCAGGTCTTTGGTTATCCACAGTTTCGTTTGGGCCAGGAACAAACGGTCAGCGCCGTGCTGGCCGGCCGTTCTGCTGCCGCGATTTTTCCCACGGGCTCCGGCAAATCCCTTTGTTATCAGCTGTCGGCAGTGCTGTTGCCGCACCTGACGCTGGTGGTGTCGCCGCTGCTGGCGCTGATGCAGGACCAGCTGGGTTTCCTGCAACGCCATGGCATTTCGGCAGGCAGCATCGATTCGGCCCAGAGCCGCGAAGACGCGAATGATGTGATGGCGCGTGCGCGTTCGGGTGAGTTGAAGATCCTGATGATTTCCGTGGAGCGCTTGAAGAACGAGCGCTTTCGCAACTTCTTGCAAAGCGTGCAGATCTCGCTGTTGGTGGTGGATGAGGCGCACTGTATTTCCGAATGGGGCCATAACTTCCGTCCGGACTATTTGAAGCTGCCGGACTACCAGCGTCAGTTCAATATCCCACAAGCCCTGCTGTTGACGGCTACAGCGACGCCCAAGGTGATTGCCGACATGCAGGCGAAGTTCGCCATTGCTGCGGACGATGTGGTCACCACGGGCTTCTACCGGCCCAATCTCAACCTGTTGGTGGAACCCGTCAGTGGTGCAGACAAGCGCCGCCGACTGGTGCAGTGGATGGGCGAGCGGGTGGGCCAGCCGAGCATCGTTTACGTCACCTTGCAAAAAACCGCCGAACAGATTGCCGAGCATCTCAATCGCCATGGCATCCAGGCCGAGGCGTATCACGCCGGTTTGCCTCACGATAAGCGCGAGGGTATCCAGCGGCGCTTCATGGGCGGGCGCTCCAATTGCATCGTCGCCACCATCGCGTTTGGCATGGGCATCGACAAGAGCGACATCCGCAATGTGGTGCATTTCGACCTGCCCAAGTCCATCGAGAACTACAGTCAGGAAATCGGCCGCGCCGGGCGTGATGGCCAACCGTCCGATTGCCTGGTACTGGCCAACCGCGACAGCCTCAACGTGTTGGAAAACTTCGTCTATGGCGACACGCCGGAGCGGGACGGCATTCGCCGTGTGCTCGACGAGCTGCAGGCCGCGCGGGGTGACGGGCAGTGGGAGTTCCTGCTGCGCTCGCTGTCGGACCACAGCAACATCCGCGAGCTGCCGCTGAAAACGTTGCTGGTGCAGTTGGAACTCAAGGGCGTGATCGCGCCGCGCTATGCGTTTTATGCCGAATACCGCTTCAAGTACCTGATCGAACCCGAAGCCCTGCTGGCGCGTTTTTCCGGCGAGCGGCAGCAGTTTGTCGCGGCGATTATCCAGGTGTGCAAGCGGGCCAGGACTTGGGCGACGGTGGACTTCGACGCGCTTTATCAACAACACAACGCCGGGCGCGACCGCGTGGTGAAGGCGCTGGATTACTTCCAGGAACAGGGCTTGGTCGAGCTGGAAAGCAAGCAGATGACCGAGGTCTACAGCCTGCTCGATACGGATTTCGACCCACAGGCCTTGAGCGCCGAGTTATACACAGGCTTCAAGCAGCACGAGATCGGTGAGGTGGCACGGATTCACGCCATGCTTGATCTGTTCGCCACCGAACGCTGCCTGGGGCAGCGCCTGGCGCAGTATTTTGGCGATGAAAACGCGCCGCAGCGCTGTGGGCATTGTTCGGTATGCCACGGTGATGTGGCGCACTTACCGCCGCCGCCGGCCTTGCCGCCGCTTGTGGATAAAAACTTCATGGGGCTGTGCGGTGATTTTATCCACAGGCATCATCAGCACACCGGCCAATTGCCCGAAGCGGAACGCCTGACGCGGTTCCTCGGCGGGATCAGCGTACCGTTGTTTACCAAGTTGAAAGCGCGGGGTATTCCGGGCTTTGCTGCGCTGGAAGATTATCCGTATGCCGAGGTACGCGAGTGGGCCGAGGTCCATTTGAACGCGCTTTGAACCCTTCTTTAGAGGTGAGCCCTATGCCTGATTCCGTGCCACAACGTGCCGATTACCTTCACTTCCAGCCGATCATCACGCGCTGGCACGACAACGATGTGTATGGCCATGTGAACAACGTGACCTACTACAGCTTTTTCGACACGGCGGTGAATACCTACCTGATCGAACAGGGTGGGTTGGATATTCACGACGGCGAAGTGGTGGGGTTCGTGGTGAGTTCGGCGTGTGATTACTTCGCGTCGATTGCCTTTCCCGAGCGCATCGACATTGGCTTGCGGGTGGGCAAGTTGGGCAACAGTTCGGTGCAGTACGAGTTGGCGGTGTTCAAGGCAGGCGAGGACGAAGCCTGTGCGGCGGGGCGCTTTGTGCATGTGTTTGTGGAGCGTGGGTCGAACCAGCCGGTGCCGATTGCGGGGGTGTTGCGCGTGGCGTTGCAGCGGTTGGTGGCCTGATCGCAATCTCGCGATCCGTGGAAATCAAATGTGGGAGCTGGCTTGCCTGCGATAGCGGTGGGTCAGGTCAAGCCGTATTGCCTGACTGTTTGCTATCGCGGGCAAGCCCGCTCCCACATGAATCGTGCTGTGTGCTCTAGGTCGCGGGCTTAGCGGTGACGGTAGTGATGCTTGTTCTTGCGATGCCCGTAAGCATGCCCACGGCCACGATGGTCATCACGATCATAACGACGGTTGTCACGCGAACGACGATCATCGTCATCGCTCTTGTTGCCCATGTAGTTGCCCAGCGCACCACCCGCGCCACCGCCGGCGGCTGCGCCGATCAGGCTGCCGGTGCTGCCGCCGACACTGCGACCCACAACGTTGCCGCCCGCTGCGCCCAACGCACCGCCGATGGCGGCTTCGCCACGGCTGCGTTTGTCGGCGCCGACCGCACTACCACCGGCGCCACCCAGGGCTGCGCCAATGGTCGAGCCGGTGTTGCCGCCAAGCTGCTGGCCAACAACCGAACCTAGAACCCCGCCCAATGCGCCGCCTACACCGGCTTCGGTGGTGCCACCGGCCATGGCTGCGCCACTGACCAGGCCAAGGGACAACAAGAGAATCGAGGAGAACTTCATTCAGGGAAACCTCAAGGGGATGACGGCGCGATCCTGAGGCTGTATCGGTATTGTGACAATAGAAATCCGACCAGTAACACGAGTTGTGCACAATTCGCTAAGTTACTGTTTTGGCTAGGGAACTTAAGCTGGTTTCATGGGTCTTTAGCTACTTCGGAACGGCCGCTTTTATGCAAAAGCGGCCTTTTTTGTGCCCGCAATTGTAGTGAGCGGGCTTGCCCGCGCTGGGTGGCGAAGCCGCCCCAAATCCATACACCCGAGTCTTTCTGATGCACCGCGGCGTACCGTTTGGGGCGGCTGCACCGCCCAGCGCGGGCAAGCCCGCTCACTACGAGGTGATGGTCAGGCGCTGCGGGCCATGATCAGGCCGTTGTCGCTCGCGGCTTCCAGCCGGATCGCCACGAATTTCGACGTCGGCGTATGGCTGCCATCCCCAGTGCTTTCCAGTGGCACCAGTGGGTTCACTTCCGGGTAGTAGGCCGCCGCCTGCCCTGCCGGAATATCGAACGCCAGCAAGGTAAAGCCTTTCACACGGCGTTCACGGCCGTCCTCCCACAGCGACACGATGTCAGCCTTCTGCCCCGGCTTGAAGCCCAGGCGGATGATGTCGGCTTCGTTGACAAACAGCACGTCGCGCTGGCCCTTGACCCCACGGTAGCGGTCGTCCAGGCCATAAATGGTGGTGTTGTACTGATCGTGGGAGCGCATCGACTGCATGATCAGGTCCGGCACCTTGCCGGTGGCGTGGGTGCGTTGGTGGATCAGGTCCTTGGGCAGGATGTTCGCGCGGAAGTTGGCGCGGCCCGACGGAGTGTTCCAGCGCCGTGAGCCGGCGGAGTTGCCGAGGTAGAAACCGCCCGGGTGCTTGATCTTCTCGTTGAAGTCCTTGAAGCCCGGGATGGTGTCGGCGATCAGTTCACGGATGCGCCCGTAGTCGGCCACCAGCCAGTTCCAGTCCACTGGTTTGCTGCCCAGGGTGGCGGCGGCGATACCGGCCAGGATCGCCGGCTCGGATTTCATCAGTTTCGACAGCGGTTGCAGTTGGCCGTTGGAGCCGTGGACCATGCTGAATGAATCTTCCACCGTCACCGCTTGCGGGCCGTCGGCCTGGATGTCGATGTCGGTACGGCCCAGGCACGGCAGGATCAGCGCGTCTTTGCCGTGCATGAGGTGGCTGCGGTTGAGCTTGGTGCTGATCTGCACGGTCAGGTCGCAGTTGCGCAGCGCTTCAAAGGTGCGCGGGCTGTCTGGGGTGGCTTGGGCGAAGTTGCCGCCCAGGCCGATAAACACCTTGGAGCGGCCTTCGAGCATGGCGTGGATCGCTTCGACCACGTTGTGGCCGTTGGTGCGTGGCACCTGGAACTGGAAGCGCCGCTCCAGGGCGTCGAGGAACGCCACCGGTGGGCGTTCGTTGATGCCCATGGTGCGGTCGCCCTGCACGTTGCTGTGGCCACGCACCGGGCACAGGCCGGCGCCGGGGCGGCCGATGTTGCCGCGCAGCAGCATCAGGTTGGCGATTTCCTGGATGGTCGGCACCGAGTGACGGTGCTGGGTAATGCCCATGGCCCAGCACATGATCACGTTCTTGCCTTTAGCGTACATGCGCGCCGCCTGCTCGATCTCGACCAGCGTCAGGCCCGATTGCTCGGTGATTTCATCCCACGAGGTGTCGTCGATCCTGGCCAGGTAGTCCAGCACGTTGGCGGTGTGTTCGTTGAGGAAGTCGTGGTCGAACACCGCTTCCTTGCCTTCGGCCTGGGCCTGGCGTTCCCACAGCAGCAGGAACTTGGCCATGCCGCGCAAAATGGCCATGTCGCCACCCAGGGCCGGACGGAAGTAGGCGGTGTTGGTCGGTTTGTCGCCGTTGGTGAGCATTTCCAGCGGGTGTTGCGGGTGCTGGAAGCGTTCCAGGCCGCGCTCTTTGAGCGGGTTGATACACACCACCTGGGCACCACGGGTCACCGCTTCGCGCAGGGGTTCAAGCATGCGTGGGTGGTTGGTGCCGGGGTTCTGGCCCCAGACGAAAATCGCGTCGGCATGTTCAAAGTCGTCAAAGGTCACGGTGCCTTTGCCCACGCCCACGCTTTGCGCCAGGGCGACGCCGCTGGCTTCGTGGCACATGTTCGAACAGTCCGGGAAGTTGTTGGTGCCGTAGGCGCGCACAAACAGTTGATACAGGTACGCCGCTTCGTTGCTGGCGCGGCCCGAGGTGTAGAACTCGGCCATATCCGGGCTGGGCAGGGCGTTGAGGTGCTTGCCCACCAGGTCGAACGCGGCTTCCCAGCTGATGGGCTGGTAGCGGTCGGTGTCGGCGTCGTAGCGCATCGGCTCGGTCAGGCGGCCCTGGTATTCCAGCCAGTAGTCGCTTTGCGCCAGCAGCGAGGTGACGCTGTGCTTGGCGAAGAACGCCGCATCGACACGGCGCTTGGTGGCTTCCCAGTTCACCGCCTTGGCGCCGTTCTCGCAGAACTTGACCATGCCGCTTTCCGGCGAGTCGCCCCAGGCGCAGCCTGGGCAGTCGAAGCCGCCGTTCTGGTTGGTCTTGAGCATCATGCGCAGGTTTTTCAGCGCGTTGTCGCTGGTCAGCCAGGCCTGGGCCACGCTGATCAGTGCGCCCCAGCCGCCGGCTGCGCCCTTGTAGGGCTTGTAGCGCGGGGTTGGGGTTTGGTCGGCTTGATTATGGTTGCTCACGGCTGGTTCTCCATCGCGGGGCTGTAGACCCGCGGCGCACTTTTCTGCGGCAGGTGAATGAGATTGAGGTTATGCCGGCGCGCCCATTGCAGGGCCAGGCCGGTGGGCGACGACAGGCTGACCAGGGTCTGGATGCCCGCGCGCAGGACTTTCTGGATCAGCTCCAGGCTGCAACGACTGGTGACAATCGCCAGGCCGCCTTCGGTCGGAATCTTTTGGCGGATCAAGGCGCCGATCAATTTATCCAGGGCGTTATGCCGGCCGATGTCTTCGCGGCCCAGCAGCAACTCGCCCTGGCTGTTCATGAATACGGCGGCATGCACCGCGCCGCTGTACTGCCCCAACGGCTGGAACGCGCTGATGCGTTGGCGCAGGCCATCAAGCCATGCGGCAGGCGGCAAGGGTGCGCCGGGCAGCACTGGCAGGTCGGGCAGGGCTTGTTCCACCGCTTCCACGCCGCACAGGCCACAGCCGCTGGTGCCGGCCAATTGGCGGCGCTGCTGCTTGAGGTTCCAGAACGCGCGGCTGGAGATCTGCACCTGAGCGTACTGCGCTGAGCCAGATCCGCTGAGTTTCAGATCATAAATGTCGCTAACGTCGGCGATAATGCCGCTGCCAATGCTGAAGCCGACGATAAAATCCTGCAGGTCGGTGGGCGTTACCAGCATCACCGCCTGGCTGATGTCGTTGTAGGCAATTGCCAACGCCACTTCTTCCGCCAGCGCGGTGCTGGCGACTTCCGTGTGTTCGAGATTGCAAAACTGGTAGCTCTGGCTGGCGGCCGGCGCGGGCGTATCAAGGGCGGGCGCCGCGCAGACTGGGAGCTTGGCGTTCATGGGGCAATACCACCGGCGGATTGATCAGTGTTTAGACTAGGCGCGACAAAGCGTCGCGTCTAATTGCCAGTACTGATCCGCCGATAGATGACGTCGATCAAGACTCTATTTGCGATTTCTGAAACAGCGCGAAGCACGCTTCGGCCAACGCCGAACGCGGCGCGCTGCGGCGCATGATCAACCCCAGGCGCGCCAGGGTGTGCGCGTCTTCGATGGGTTGCAGACGCAGGTGCTCGGTGAGCGCATCGAGGCCGCCATCGAGCGGCATCACCGCGCAACACAAACCGCCATGCACCGCTTGCAACAACTGATGGACGGCATCGGTTTGCAGCAGCGGTTGCGGGTTGAGCCCGCGGCTGTGGAAGTTATGGTCGATAGATTGGCGAAAGTGCATGCCACTGGTGAGCATGCCCAGGGGCAGTTCGGTCAGCGCTTCCCAGCTCAACGGTTTGTCGCCGAAGCTGAAGAAGCGTTGGTCATAGAGCAGGCCCATGCGGGTTTCGCCCAGGGCCAGGGAGTCGAAACGCTCGGTGTCCAGGCGCTCCAGATAGGACACGCCGAGGTCCAGGCGGTTGCTGGCCAGCTGTTCGAGGATCTGTTCGGAGCTGAGTGCCGACAGCTCGAAGCGCAGGCTCGGGTGCTGCTTGTGCAGTTGCTGCATCAAGGCCAACGGATCAAAGCTCGACAGTGGCACCACGCCCAGGCGCAACGTACCGACCAGGTTGCCGCGACAGGCGGCGGCTTCAGCCTGCAAGCCGTCATAGGCGGCCAGGACTGTTCGGGCCCAGGCCAGCACGCGCTCACCGGGCGCGGTAAAACCTTCGAAGCGCTGGCCGCGATTGACCAGGGGCAGGTCCAACTCTTCTTCAAGACTGCGCAGGCGCATCGACAGGGTCGGCTGGGTAATGTGACAACGCGCCGCCGCCTGGCCAAAGTGCCGGGTTTCGTCGAGGGCGATGAGGAATTTCAGCTGTTTGATGTCCATCTTCGCTCCGGGCTTATTCCAATGGCGGGGGGATTCTAGCGCGTTTGGGTCTTTGGCCGGGCTGGAACCCAAACCCTTGGCACTGGTCTAGTCTTGGGCATCTGGAACTCAAATCCCAAGGAGAGCGCACTATGAGCATTTTCAGCTTTATCAAGGAAGCCGGCGAAAAGATTGTCGACCTGTTGACGCCGGGTAATGCAAACGCCAGTGAGCAGTTGAAGGACCACGTGTCCAAGGTCGGTCTGGGGAATCCGAATGTGCAGACCACGGTGGACGGCGACAAGGTGACCGTGACCGGTGAAGTGGCCACCCAGGAAGAGAAAGAGAAGATCCTGCTGGCGCTGGGCAATATTGCCGGTGTGGCCAGTGTGGATGATCAGATCAAGGTAACCGGTCCGGTGGTGGCTGCCGCCCGTTTTGTCGTGGTGAAGAAGGGCGACACGCTGAGCGCGATTTCCCTGGCGGTATATGGCAACGCCAATCAGTACAACAAGATTTTCGAGGCGAACAAGCCGATGTTGTCGCACCCGGACAAGATCTATCCAGGCCAGACACTGCGTATCCCTGAGTAATACGCGCAGCAAAATGTGGGAGCGGGCTTGCCCGCGAAAGCGGAGTGTCAGTCACTGAATGTGTTTCTGATCCACCGCCTTCGCGGGCAAGCCCACATAGGGTTTAGAGTCCGGCAATGAGATCGCGGTAGTCGTCGACGGCCTCGAATTCCCCTGTGTCTTTGGCCCCTTTTTTACTGTCCGGCTCTTTGACCGCCAACAAATGCCCCACACCAAACGCCCGCGCACTGCGCAAAATCGGCAAGGTATCGTCGATAAACAGGCTGCGCGCCGGGTCGAAGCCGATGTCGGCTTGCAACGCATCCCAGAACTGCGGGTTTTCCTTGGCAAAACCGTAGTCGTGGGAGCTGATCAGGCGTTCGAAGTACGGTGCCAGTTCAATCCGTTCCAATTTCAGTGACAGCGAATCACGGTGCGCGTTGGTGATCAGGATCACACGCTTGCCGGCCCGTTTGATCGCCGCGAGGAAGGTGTCTGCATCCGCGCGCAGCGCTATCAGGTGGGCGGTTTCCAGCTTGAGTTCACGTACCGGGAGCTTGAGTTCGGCGCTCCAGAAATCCAGGCAATACCATTGCAACTGCCCGGCGTTACGCTCGAACAGGGGCTGCAACTCCATCTCGGCCATGGCCCGGCTCACGCCGTGCAGTTCGGCGTAGCGTTGGGGCAGGTGCTCCATCCAGAAATGGTTGTCGTAATGCAGGTCGAGCAGGGTGCCGTCCATGTCCAGCAGGACGGTGTCGATGGCGTGCCAGGGCAAAGAGGGCATGGGGCGGTCTCTTGTAAGTTGAAATATCCGACACAGACAATCGGAAAAGCCACGGTATAGTAACCCGATCACGCCAAGGAGCCGCTTATGCGCCAGAAACCCACCGTCCTCGCCCGCGAAATAGTCGCCAGTAGCCGTTTGTTCCGCGTGGAGGAAGTGCAATTGCGCTTCACCAATGGCGTTGAACGGACCTACGAGCGCCTGGTGGGTCGCGGTGCCGGCTACGGCGCGGTGATGATCGTGGCGATGCTCGATGACGAGCATGCGGTGCTGGTGGAAGAGTATTGCGGCGGCACCGATGAATATGAACTGTCCTTGCCCAAGGGCCTGATCGAGCCCGGCGAAGATGTCCTGGCAGCTGCCGATCGTGAGCTCAAGGAAGAGGCGGGCTATGGTGCACGGCAGTTGGAACTGATTACCGAGCTGTCGCTGTCGCCCGGCTACATGAGCCAGAAAATCCAGGTGGTGCTGGCCACCGATCTCTACGAAGAGCGTCTTGAAGGTGATGAGCCCGAGCCGATGCGGGTGGACAAGGTCAACCTGCGTGAGCTGTCGATGCTGGCGCAAAACGAGCAATTCAGCGAAGGCCGCGCCCTGGCCGCGTTGTACCTGGTACGAGACCTGTTGACCCAGCGAGGAGCGTTTAACGCATGAGCGAATTGTTTTTAGGCCACCCGTTTATTGCCCCCGTTATCGAGCTGGCTCGCCAGGCCGGTGAAGTGATCCTGCCATACTGGCGCGCCGGGGTGGCCGTGACGTCCAAGGCCGATGATTCGCCGGTGACGGCGGCCGACCTTGCCGCTCACCACCTGATCCTCGCCGGCCTGACCGCGCTGGACCCGAGCATCCCGGTACTGTCCGAAGAGGATGCCGACATTGACCAAAGCGTACGCGCCACTTGGCAGCGCTGGTGGTTGGTGGACCCGCTGGACGGCACCAAGGAATTTATCGCCGGCAGCGAAGAGTTCACCGTCAATATCGCCTTGATCGAGCAGGGCCGCGTGGTGTTTGGCGTGGTGTCGATGCCGACCAACGGGCGTTGCTACTTCGGTGGTGCGGGCCTGGGCGCATGGCGTTCGGATGTGAATGAAGCGCACAAGCCGATCCAGGTGCGCACGGCCCCGGCGGCCGGCGAGGCGTTTACCGTGGTCGCCAGCCGTCGGCATACCAGCCCGGAGCAGGAGCGTCTGCTGGACGGTTTGAGTGAAGGCTTGGGAGCGCTGAAGCTGGCGAATATCGGCAGTTCGCTGAAGTTCTGCCTGTTGGCCGAAGGCAGTGCCGACTGTTATCCACGACTGGCGCCGACATCGCAGTGGGACACCGCCGCGGCCCAAGGCGTACTGGAAGGCGCGGGTGGCGAAGTGTTGGAGTTGAGCGGTGCGCCGTTCAGTTATCCGGCGCGGGCGTCGTTGTTGAATCCGTTCTTTTTGGCGTTGCCGGCCAAAGCGCCGTGGCGTGAACGCCTGCTGAGCCTGGCTCGGTCTTAGAACTACAGCAGATCAAAAGTGTGGGAGCGGGCTTGCTCGCGAAAGCGGTAGATCAGTCAGAAATGTTCTAGCTGACACTCCGCATTCGCGAGCAAGCCCGCTCCCACAATTGTTTGGTGTTGTTGCGGTTAGCGGTGCAGGACGTACTGGCCGGTAAAGGCAACGGCGCGGTCCTCGCTGCCCTCATTCACAATCCACGTCTGCAGCGTCAACCGCGCGCGCCCATAGCGCTTGTAGGTCGCCACAAACCGCTTCCACACCTTCTCCTCCGGCGCCTGGCACACCACCGTCGCATCCCGCGTGACGGGCAGCGGATAACTGATCTGCCCCTCCTGAATCACGATGTGCCCGTCCTCAATCCCTTCTTCACGCAACTGCAAGTGCAGCCAACCCCAACCCGCCAGTACCGCGCCGCAGTACAGGCTGCCGCCAAACATGGTGCTCTTGTGGTTGATATTGGCCTGCAACGGCAGGTGCAATTCCAGCCGCCCGTGCTGCCAGCCGCGCACCTTGAGGCCCATTTCCCGGGTCAGGGGGATGTCGTGGTGCAGGACGGATTCGAGGTATTGGCTGTCGCGGCTCATGGCGGTCTCTTTGGCGTGGGTCATTCGTCGTCGCCGCTTTGGTTGGCGAAGTTCAGGCCGTGCTTGCGCAGTTTGTCGTGCAGGGTCTTGCGCGGCACGCCGAGGGCTTCGGCGAGGCTGCGCATGGAACCGTGGGGGCGCGTCAGTTCGGCGGCGATCAGGCTTTTTTCAAACTGTTCGACCTGCTCGCTCAAGCCGCCCGGGGTGGAGGTCAGTACGCTGGCGAACGGGTTGTCCGGCGTGGCGTCCAGGGCCAGCTCAAGCCCCAGGGCGAAGCGTTCGGCGGCGTTCTGCAGTTCGCGCACGTTGCCTGGCCAGTTGTGGCGCAGCAGCAGGGCGCGTTGGCCTGGTTGCAGTTCGTGCAGGGGCAGGCCATGGCGGCTGCTGGCTTCGTCGGCGAAGTGCTGGAACAGCATCAACGCATCTTCGCCGCGCTCGCGCAGTGGCGGAATGCGTAGCGAGGCGACGTTGAGGCGGTAATACAAGTCGGCGCGAAAACGGCCCTGGTCGGCGGACTGGCGCAGGTCTTCCTTGGTGGCGGCGATGATGCGGATGTCCAGCGGGATCAACTGATTGCCGCCCAGGCGTTCCACCACGCGCTCTTGCAGCAGGCGCAGCAGCTTGACCTGTACGTCCAGGCTCATGCTCTCGATTTCATCGAGGAACAGCGTGCCGCCGTTGGCGAATTCGAACTTGCCGATGCGGCGCTTCTGCGCGCCGGTGAACGCGCCCGGCTCGTGGCCGAACAGCTCGCTTTCCACCACCGATTCGGCCAGGGCGCCGGCGTTGATCGCCACGAACGGCCCGCTGCGGCGGCTCGACAAATCGTGCAGTGCACGGGCCACCACCTCTTTGCCGGCACCGGTTTCGCCCAGGATCAGCACATCGGCCTTGGTCGCCGCCAGGGCACCGATCTGCTCGCGCAGGCGCAGCATCTGGGGCGAGTGGCCGACCAGTCGGGTACTCAATTGCTGGCGATCGCTGAGGGCCAGGCGCAGGCTGCGGTTGTCCAGTACCAGGCGGCGCAGGGCCAGGGCGCGGCGCACGCTGTCGAGCAGGGCGTCGCTGGCGAAGGGTTTTTCGAGGAAGTCATAGGCCCCGGCACGCATGGCCTGCACCGCCAGCGGCACATCGCCGTGGCCGGTGATCAGCAGCACTGGCAGGTCCGGGTCCTGGCCGTGCAGTTCGGTGAGCAGCTCCAGGCCGTCCATGCCGGGCATGCGGATGTCGCTGACCACCACCCCTGGCCAATCCCGCGACAGGCGTGCGGTGAGGCCGTTGGCTTCGCCCAGGGGCAGGACTTTCAGCCCGGCCAGGTCCAGGGTCTGGCACAGGGCCTGGCGCAGGTGTGGATCGTCGTCGATCAACACCACCTGAATGCCGTTCTCGATACTCATACACTGCGGTCCTCGGACGGTTGCAGACTGACGCCCGGCGAGCCGGCACGCAATTTCAAGGTTAACAACGCGCCGCCTTCCTTGTGGTTGGCGAACAGCAACTCGCCACCAAACGCCCGCATCAGGGTGTCACAGATCGCCAGGCCGAGCCCCAGGCCCTGGGTGCGCGTCTTGGTGGTGTAGAACGGCTCGCTGGCGCGGCCCAGGGCTTCCATGCAAAAGCCCGGGCCGTTGTCGCGGATGTACAGGTTGACGCCCTGTTCGGTGGTTTCGGCACTCAGCCAGAGCTTGCGCGGCGGGCCTTTTTCGGTGAGGGCGTCGAGTGCGTTGGCCAGCAGGTTGCCGAGCACCTGGCGCAGCCGGGTTTCGCCGGCTTCTACCCACAACGTTGCTTCGGGCAAATCGCGGATCAGCTCGACTTCCATCGAACGGCGTCGCTTGGCCAGCAACGCCAGTGCATCGTCCAGCGCCGGTTGCAGGCCGACGCTCTCCGGCGCATGCCGGTCGCGACGGGCGAAGGCGCGCAGGTGGGCGATGATCGAGGCCATGCGCCCGGTCAGTTCGCTGATCAGCTTGAGGTTGCCGCGGGCGTCGTCGGTGCGCTGGTGGTCGAGCAGGATCTCGGCGTTTTCCGCATAGCTGCGAATCGCTGCCAAGGGCTGGTTGAGCTCGTGGCTGATGCTCGCCGACATGGTGCCCAGCGCTGACAGTTTGCCGGCCTGCACCAGGTCATCCTGGGCGCGCACCAATTCCTGCTGCGCGTGTTCGCGCTCCAGCACTTCCTGTTTCAGGCGCCGGTTGAGGCCTTCCAGATCGCTGGTGCGCTCGATCACGCGGGCTTCCAGCTCGCGACGCGCCTTGGCTTCGAAGGCGATGCGCTCCAGGTAGTGGCGACGGCGCTGCATCATCAGGCCGAGCAACAGCATCAGCACCAGCAACGTCGCGCCGCCGACGGCGACCACGGTGCGCACCGGGCGGTTGATCAGGGATTGCGGCGCGAGGATCTCCACGTTCCAGCCGGTTTCGGCAATGGCCGTGGATTGGCGCAGCCACGCGGTGGAGCTGAGGGTCAGCGGCTGCGGGTCGCGGGTCGGGTAGGGCTGGATGGCGGTGATTGCCTGGCGCTCTTCGGCGGTCAGCGGGCGGGTGGCGCGGAAGCGCCATTGCGGGCGTGAGGTGAGGATCACCACGCCGTTGTGGTCGGTCACCAGCAGTTGTTCCGGGGTCTTGCCCCAGAGGCTTTCGGTGTGATCCAGGTCGACCTTGACCACCAGCACGCCGATGATGTTTTCGCCATCGCGCACGGCGGCGGCGAAGAAGTAGCCGCGCTTGGCCGAGGTGGTGCCCAGGCCGAAGAAACGCCCCAGGCGCCCGGCCATGGCTTCGCTGAAATAGGGGCGGAACGAGAAATTGCGCCCCACGAAGCTGTCCTGTTTATCCCAGTTCGACGCGGCGAGGGTCTTGCCGTGGGTGTCCATCAGGTACATCACTTCCACCCCGGCCTGGGCAGCGACGTCCTTGAGCAGCTGGTTGGCATTGGCCAGGTTGGTGCTGACCTGGGGCGCCGCCAATGCGGTGCGCAGGGCCGGCAGGTCGCCGAGGATCTGCGGCAGTACTTCGAAGCGGTGCAGGGTGCCGAGCAGGTTGGCGACGTACAGGTCGAGGGTCTGGCGGTTCTGCCCGGCCAGTTCGCTGCGGTAGTAGCGCTCGGCCAGGTGCTCCAGCGGCCACAGCAGCGGTGCCAGGCACAACGCCAACAGGGCGAGGCTGCGCCAGCGGGGTCTTCGCGGGAGAGGTGGAGTCATGGGAGTCGGGCGCCTGTGAGTACAGGCGCATTATGCCTAGTGCTGCTGTGCAAGACACTCGCGCAATGCGTCTTGCCACTGCGGCTGGCTGACCTGCCATTGCTGTTGCAGGCGGCGGCAATCGAGGCGCGAGTTCAACGGGCGCTGCGCGGGCGTCGGGTAGGCGCTGGAGGGGATCGCTTCCAGCTCGGCACAGGCTTTGCCCTCGGCGCGCAAATGTTCGCCAATCGCCTGGGCGAAGCCGAACCACGAGGTTTCCCCCTGGGCCGTCAGGTGATAGACGCCCCATTGCCCCGCATCACCGGCCTGCCAGCGTTCGATCAAGGCGCGGGTGCTGCTGGCAATGCTGCCGGCCCAGGTGGGTGCGCCGATCTGGTCGGCGACAATGCGCATCTGCGGCTTCTCCTGCAGCAGGCGTTGCATGGTCAGCAGGAAGTTCTTGCCATGGTTGGAGTACACCCAACTGGTACGCAGGATCAGGTATTCGCCGCCCACCGCCGCAATCGCCTGCTCGCCGGCCAGCTTGCTCTGGCCGTAGACACCGAGCGGGTTCGGCGTGTCGGCTTCGGTGTAGGGCGCCGGTTTGCGGCCGTCGAACACGTAGTCGGTGGAGTAGTGGATCAACGGGATGCCCAGGGCCTTGGCCTCTTCGGCGAGGATGCCGGGGGCGCTGGCGTTGATCGCGAACGCGACCTGCGGCTCGCTTTCCGCCAGGTCGACGGCGGTGTGGGCGGCGGCGTTGATGATCAGGTCGGGACGCTGGGCGCGCACCTGCTGACGGATTTGCTCGGGGTTGGCCAGGTCGAGTCTGTCGCGGCCCAGCACAATCAGTTCGCCAAGCCCCAGGAGCTGCTGTTGCAGGGCCTGGGAGACTTGGCCGTGTTGGCCGGTGATGAGGATTTTCAGAGGGCTGGTCATGGGAACAGGTCGGCTTCTTTCAGGCTTTTGCCATTCTGGTCCTTGGCGGACAGGGTCGGGGTGCCGGTCAACTGCCAATCGATATTGAGGTCTGGATCGTCCCAGCGGATGCAGCGCTCTGCCGACGGTGTGTAGTAATCCGTTGTCTTGTACAGGAACTCGGCGTGGTCACTGAGCACCACAAAACCGTGGGCAAATCCCGGTGGAATCCACAGTTGGCGATTATTGTCGGCAGATAGCCGTACGCTGGCCCATTGGCCGAAATGAGGCGAGCTGCGGCGAATGTCCACGGCCACGTCCAGCACTTCACCGGCCGTCACGCGGACCAGTTTTCCCTGGGCGTGCTCGACTTGGTAGTGCAGGCCGCGCAATACACCTTTTTGCGAGCGAGAGTGGTTGTCCTGCACGAAATGCTGTTGCAGCCCGGTGGCCTGGGCAAACGCCCGGGCATTGAAACTCTCGTAGAAAAAACCGCGTTCATCGCCAAAAACCTTTGGCTCGATGATCAATACACCGGGCAACTCAGTGGCGGTTACATTCATAGGTTTTCCCCGGCAAGAGAGTAGAGGTATTGGCCATAGCCGGTCTTGCCGAAGTATTTGGCACGCGCCAGCAAGTGATCCCGGTCGATCCAGCTATTCTCGTAGGCGATTTCTTCCAGGCAGGCCACCTTCAGGCCCTGGCGATGTTCGATGGTCTGCACGTAGGTGGAGGCTTCGAGCAGGCTGTCATGGGTGCCGGTATCCAGCCAGGCAAAGCCACGACCGAAACGCTCTACGTGCAGGTCGCCACGCTTGAGGTAGGCGTTGTTGACGTCGGTAATCTCCAGCTCGCCACGGGGCGAAGGCTTGACGGCCTTGGCGATGCTGATCACGTCGTTGTCGTAGAAGTACAGGCCGGTCACGGCATACGACGATTTGGGCTTGGCCGGTTTTTCCTCGATGGACAGGGCGCGACCGTCTTTGTCGAAGTCGATGACACCGAAGCGCTCCGGGTCCTTGACCCAGTAGCCGAAGACGGTGGCACCCGAAGGGCGCTGCGCGGCGGCACGCAACTGGTCGCCGAAGTGTTGGCCGTGGAAGATGTTGTCGCCCAGGATCAGGCAGACCGGGTCATCACCGATGAACTCCTCGCCGATGATGAAGGCCTGGGCCAGGCCGTCCGGCGACGGCTGCTCGGCATAGCTGAAGCGCACGCCGAACTGGCTGCCATCGCCGAGCAGGTTGCGGTACTGCGGCAAATCCACCGGCGTGGAGATCACCAGGATTTCCTTGATCCCCGCCAGCATCAGCACCGAGATCGGGTAGTAGATCATCGGCTTGTCATACACCGGCAGCAGTTGCTTGGAGACACCCAGGGTGATGGGGTGAAGGCGGGTGCCGGAGCCGCCGGCCAATACGATTCCCTTCATCATGCGATCAGATCCTTTAGATTGGTGTTGCCGAGTCGTTCACCTTGATAGCTGCCGTCCTGGACCCTGCGGCACCATTCCAGATTATCGAGATACCACTGTACGGTTTTGCGCAGGCCGGTTTCGAAGGTTTCTTCGGGGGTCCAGCCCAATTCGCGTTCGATCTTGCCGGCATCGATCGCGTAGCGCTGATCGTGGCCTGGACGATCCTTGACGAAGGTGATCAGGTCGGCGAATTTTTCGACACCCGCCGGGCGTTGAGGCGCCAGTTCTTCCAGCAGGCCACAGATACCGCGTACCACGTCGATGTTCTTTTGCTCGTTATGCCCACCGATGTTGTAGGTCTCGCCCACCGCACCTTCAGTCACGACCTTGAGCAACGCACGGGCGTGATCTTCGACGAACAGCCAGTCGCGCACCTGCAAACCATCGCCATAGACCGGCAGCGGCTTGCCCGCAAGGGCGTTGAGGATCACCAGCGGGATGAGCTTTTCGGGAAAGTGGAAGGGGCCGTAGTTGTTCGAGCAGTTGGTCAGCAATACCGGCAGGCCATAGGTGCGCTGCCAGGCGCGGACCAGGTGGTCGGACGCTGCCTTGCTCGCGGAGTAAGGCGAGCTGGGGGCGTAGGGCGTGGTTTCGGTGAACAGATCGTCCACGCCGTGCAGGTCGCCGTACACTTCGTCGGTGGAAATGTGGTGGAAACGGAACGCACTGCGGGCCGGCTCGGCCAGCGTCTGCCAGTAGGCGCGGGTGGCCTCCAGCAGGCTGTAGGTGCCGACGATATTGGTCTGGATAAAGTCCGATGGGCCGTCAATCGAACGGTCGACATGGGACTCGGCAGCCAGGTGCATGATTGCCTGTGGCTCGAAACGTGCGAGCACAGCGCTGACTGTGGCCTGGTCAATGATGTCGGCCTGGACGAACTCATAGCGGCTGTTGGTGGCAATACTGGTCAGTGATTCCAGATTGCCAGCGTACGTCAGCTTGTCCAGGTTGAGCACTTCGTGCTCGGTGTGTTGAATCAGGTGGCGGATCAGGGCGGAGCCAATAAAACCCGCTCCGCCGGTGATGAGAATGCGCATGTCGGAGGGCCTTTTTCTAAGACGGGTGTTTTGCGAATGGAGCATAGCTTGAGTTGTGGAGCCGGGCGGCGCAAGCACGGTATGCGCAGGGGGTTGCCTAAACCCCCCGAACAGTGGCGAGATACACGTCTAAAAAATAGAGGATGCCCCCATGCTGCTCGCCACGTTGATTCACCGCGCCAGTCTACCCTGCCCGCAAGTGGGCCTCGACCAGGCGGCGCAATTACTTGAGCAGCATTACGGCCTAACTGGCACCTTGCAATCACTGGGCAGCCAACAAGACCTCAATTACAAGGTCGACAGCGCCCGCGGTCGGTTCGTTCTGAAAATCTGCCGGGGCGACTACGCCGCTGTGGAGTTGCAGGCCCAGCATGCCGCACTCAACAGCCTGCACGCCGTACGCGTACCACAGGTGATAAAGGCGCTCAATGGCGAAGAGTTGCTGACCATCACCCACGACGGGCAAACCCTGCACCTGCGCGTACTGGACTACATCGATGGCCAGCCGCTGACCCATCTGCCGCACCTGGGCCGCGAGGTGATCGCAGGCTTCGGCGACCTGTGCGGGCGCATGAGCCTGGCCCTGGCGCCGTTCGGGCACCCGGGCCTGGACCGCACGCTGCAATGGGACCCGCGCCACGCGCCTGAGTTGATCACGCACTTGCTGGCAACCCTGGAAAATCTGCCGCACCGCGCCGAACTGGAGCGGGTCGCCGAGCAGGTCGAGGCGCATATCCGACCGCTGGCGGAGCACCTGCCGTGGCAGGCCGTGCACATGGACATCACCGACGACAATGTGGTCTGGCAGCGTGACGCCCAGCGGCATTGGCGGGTTGAGGGCGTGATTGATTTCGGTGATCTGGTGCACACCTGGCGCATTGCCGACCTGTCGGTGACCTGCGCGGCGCTGCTGCATCACGCCGAGGGCGACCCCTTTGCGATCTTGCCGGCAGTGCAGGCGTTCCATGCGGTGACGCCGCTGCGCCGTGAAGAGTTGCAGGCGCTATGGCCGCTGATCGTGGCACGGGCGGCGGTGCTGGTACTGAGCAGCGAGCAGCAACAACGGCTGGACCCGGATAACGCTTACCTGCTGAAGAACGCTGAACATGAGTGGGAAATTTTCCACGTAGCAACGTCGGTGCCGTTCGCGTTGATGGACGCGGCGATCTTGCGCAGCGTCGGCGAGAACCTGCTGCCGTTTGCCAGCCAGGATTTCGCGCCGTTGTTGCCGGAGCTGGTGGGGCGTGAGTTTGCGTTGATCGACCTGGGCGTGCTCAGCCCGCATTTCGAGGCGGGCAATTGGGAGCAGCCCGGGATTGATCGCCGGCTGCTGGACGAAGCGGCGGCGGTGCATGGGTTGGCGGCCAGCCGCTACGGCCAATATCGGCTTTCGCGCACCAACCCGGACACTGCCACGGAGCCTGAGACATTCGCGCTGCATGTCGAGATGCATCTGCCCCATGGCACGCTGTTGGAAGCGCCTTTCGCCGGGACGCTGCACCACGACGCCGACGGTCTTGTGAGTGTGCAGGGCGTCGAGTTGAGCCTGCGGTTGTGGGGGCTGACAACCGGGTTGAAACCGGGGGCGCTGCTGGTTGAGGGCCAGGTGCTCGGCGAGGTGCATGCGCCGTTGATCGTGCAACTGTGCCGCGCAGACGTTACGCCGCCGCTGTTCTGCACGCCGTCCCGCGCCATGGCCTGGCAGGCCCTGTGCCCGTCGCCAGCTTCGTTGCTGGGGCTGGCCTGTGATGCCGAACCCGAGCTGGACCCCAAGGCATTGCTGGCCCGACGCGACGCCAGTTTCGCCCGTTCGCAAAAACACTATTACGTCGACCCGCCGCGTATCGAACGCGGCTGGCGCAACCACCTGATCGACATGCAGGGCCGCTCCTACCTGGACATGCTCAACAACGTCGCGGTCCTAGGCCACGGCCACCCGCGCATGGCGGCGGTGGCGGCGCGGCAGTGGTCGCTGCTCAATACCAACTCGCGCTTCCATTACGCGGCGATTGCCGAATTTTCCGAGCGCTTGCTGGCGCTGGCGCCCAAGGGGATGGACCGGGTGTTCCTGGTCAACAGCGGCACCGAGGCCAATGATTTGGCGATCCGCCTGGCCTGGGCCTACAGCGGCGGGCGCGACATGCTCAGCGTGCTGGAGGCGTACCACGGCTGGTCGGTGGCGGCGGACGCGGTGTCCACCTCGATTGCCGACAACCCCCAGGCGCTGAGCAGCCGCCCGGATTGGGTGCATCCGGTGACTGCGCCGAACACCTATCGAGGCGAGTTTCGCGGGCCGGACAGTGCGCCGGACTACGTACGAAGTGTGGAGCACAACCTGGCGAAAATCGCTGCTAATCAGCGCCAGCTGGCGGGTTTCATCTGCGAGCCGGTGTACGGCAATGCCGGTGGCATCTCGTTGCCTGCGGGGTATTTGCAGCAAGTGTATGGGCTGGTCCGCGCCCAGGGTGGCGTATGCATCGCCGACGAGGTGCAGGTGGGCTACGGGCGCATGGGCCGCTTCTTCTGGGGCTTTGAAGAGCAGGGCGTGGTGCCGGACATCATCACCATGGCCAAGGGCATGGGGAACGGCCAGCCGCTGGGCGCGGTGATCACCCGGCGGGAGATTGCCGAGGCGCTGGAGGCTGAGGGGTATTTCTTCTCGTCGTCGGGGGGCAGCCCGGTGAGTTGCCGGATCGGCATGGCGGTGCTGGATGTGATGGAGGAAGAAAAGCTGTGGGAAAACGCCCAGGTGGTTGGCGGGCATTTCAAGGCACGCCTGGAGGAATTGATCGAGCGGCATCCACTGGTCGGGGCGGTTCACGGTTCCGGCTTTTACCTGGGGCTGGAGCTGGTTCGCGACCGTCAGACTCTGGAGCCGGCCACCGAAGAAACCACGCTGCTGTGTGATCGCCTGCGCGAGCTGGGGATTTTCATGCAGCCAACCGGCGACTATCTGAACATCCTCAAGATCAAACCGCCGATGGTCACGTCCAGGCGCAGCGTGGATTTTTTTGTCGACATGCTGTCGAAGGTGCTCGACGAGCAACTGTAGTTAATCGATTGTTATCGGTTATTTCTTGTCATATTTATTGGCTAGCATCATTGCTTGCTTTTAAAGCCGATTTTTATCCGTTATAAAGTCGGCCTTTGCCCCATTCGGAGTCCTGATCGCCATGACCACCCTGCACAGCACACCTCGCGCCGATGGCTTCTACATGCCTGCCGAATGGGCGCCACAGACCCAGACCTGGATGATCTGGCCCGAGCGCCCGGACAACTGGCGCCTGGGCGGCAAGCCGGCGCAAGCGGCGCATGTGGCGGTGGCCAAGGCCATTGCGCGTTTTGAACCGGTGACGGTGGCGGTGTCCGCCGGCCAGTACGAAAACGCCCGTGCACGCCTGGATGTGCCGAATATCCGTGTGGTGGAAATGTCCAGCGACGACGCCTGGGTGCGTGACACCGGGCCGACCTTCGTGATCAACGACAGCGGCGAAGTGCGCGGTGTGAACTGGGACTTCAACGCCTGGGGCGGCTTTGATGGTGGCCTGTACGCGCCGTGGAACCGCGATTCGCAGGTGGGCGGCAAGATCCTCGAGATCGAACGCGCGCCGCGCTACCGCACCGAGGGTTTTGTGTTGGAAGGCGGTTCGATTCACGTCGACGGCGAAGGCACGTTGATCACCACCGAAGAGTGCCTGCTCAACCGCAATCGCAACCCACATCTGGATCGCACGGCAATCGAAGCAGTGCTCAGCGCCAACCTGGCTGTGGATAAGATCATCTGGTTGCCGGATGGCCTGTTCAACGATGAAACCGACGGCCATGTGGATAACTTCTGCTGCTACGTGCGCCCTGGCGAAGTGCTGCTGGCCTGGACCGACGACCCGCAAGACCCCAACTACGCGCGCTGCCACGCCGCCCTGGACGTGCTGCAAAGCAGCACCGACGCCAAGGGCCGCCCGTTCACAGTGCACAAAATGCCGATCCCGGGGCCGTTGTACGCCACCGAGGAAGAGTGCGCCGGTGTCGACCCGGTGGACGGTTCGCAGGAACGTAATCCGAGCGTGCGCCTGGCCGGTTCCTACGTGAACTTCCTGATCGTCAACGGCGGCATCATCGCGCCAAGTTTCGACGACCCACTGGACGGCCAGGCCAGGGTCATCCTGCAGAACCTGTTCCCACAGCATGAAGTGGTGATGGTACCGGGCCGCGAACTGTTACTAGGCGGCGGGAATATTCATTGCCTTACCCAACAACAGCCGGCTCCACAGAAAAACTGAGTGCAGTTGTAACAGCAGCGTGACGGTGACTGGCGCCCCAACGCTGCCATCACCCACAGCAAGCCCGCGGCCCAGCAAGGCCGCGGGCTTTTTTGTGTGCGCCTGGCGATAAAACGCCGACATTGGCATAGCTCTTGTATCGCTGTTGTGACAGTGATCCAGGTTTATGGCTGTGCAGTTCTGTCATAAACCTTGAGTAAGTTGGCCGCTCACGCAGTAGGAGAGAGCGCTGAAATGAGTCCTCAAATCAACCTGATGTACACGCGCACGTTTCACCCTATGCGGGTTGACGGCGACGCGATCCAAGCACTGGGGCTCTGGTTGAAGGAAAACGGCTCACGGAAGAGCAGGCTGCCGGATTTGCGCAGCATGATGAGCCAACGCTATCCGGTGGGGCTGTTCAGTGAAGATGAAGTGCACGCGTTGTGTGATTTGCTGAAAAATTAAAAGAACACTGCATTCAAAAAAATGTGGGAGCGGGCTTGCTCGCGAATACGGTGAATCAGTCAATACATCTGGTGACTGGCACTCCGTATTCGCGAGCAAGCCCGCTCCCACATTGGGATGGTGTTCTGTCTTAGAAGCTGTAGGTGCCGGTTACGACCAGGCTACGCGGCTCCCCCGGCTGGATCTGCGCCACACTCGTCGCCGAGGCGTAGTAGGTCTTGTCGGCGATGTTGTTCAGCGCCGCACGCACATCCCATTCCTTCTGACGGAACCCGGCCAGCGCATCCCAGCGGCCATATCCCGGTAGGACCACGGTGTTCAAGCTGTCGGCATAACGATCGCCCACCAGGGTCAAGCCGGTTTCCGCGTACCAGCCCATTTCCGGTTTCCAGGTGATGAACAGGCTGCCATTGCGCTTGGCCACGTCGCTGACGCGCTTACCTTCGAAGCCGTTGTTGTCCTTCACGACCGTGGCGTCCTGCAGGCCGATACCACCGCGCACGTACCAGTTGCCGACGATCTTGCCGCTGGCGGTCAGTTCCACGCCGCGCGAGCGTTGCAGGCCGCTGAGCAGGGTGATGGAGCGGTCCTGCGGGTCGGCGGTGCGGCGGTTGTAGAGTTCCAGTTCGTATACCGCCAGGGTGGTGCTCAGGCGGTCGTCGAACCAGTCGCTTTTGACGCCGATTTCTTTTTGCTTGGTCAGCTCGGGGCTCAGGTCGTTGACGCTGCCTGCGGCATTGGGGGTGATGCCGATCACGCCGCCGCCCGCTGGCGAGAAGGTCTTGCTCCACGAGGCGTAGAACGAGTGGTTTTCCAGCGGCGTCCAGACCAGGCCGAAGCGCGGGCTGGTGCTGTGGCTTTCGACAGCCTGCTGGCGGTTGAGCAGCTTGTTCTTGGAGTCCACTTCAAACCGGTCGTAGCGCAGGCCGGCGAGCACTTGCCATTGATCGTTCAGGCGCAGTTGGTCCTGCACGTAGACGGCGCGACTTTCGACTTCGGTGTGGGCGTTGCTCCACACGTTCATTCGCCCGGTGTGGCGCTGGTTGCGATTGGGCTGGTTGAGGTCGAGGCTTGGCACCTCGCGACTGACCGCCGCGGTGTACAGCTTCGGATCGCGCCGCTGGCTGCCCAGTTCAAGGCCCGTCAACACGCGGTGTTCCAGGCCGTAGGTGCTGAAGCCACCTTCCAGTTCGACGTTGTTGAAGACGTTGCGGGTGGTCAGGTCCTGCTGCCAGCGCTGGCGCGTGACGCTATGGGTCGCCGGCACGTAGGCGGTTTGATAGGTGTTGTCGAAATCACTGTCGAGCTTGAACACGCCCAGGGTCTGGCGCAGTTGCCAGTTGTCGTTGAGTTCATAGGTCAGCTTGGAGCGCAGCGACTGGGACTTGTCGTCGATGTAGTCGCGGCTGTCGCCGTAGGTGGTGCTGCGGCTCACATCGGCCGGGCGGCCGTTGACGCCGGGAATGCCGCGATCCGGTGTGCGGTTGTAGCGGCTGTATTCGTATTGCACCAGCCAGTTCAGGTCCGGCGTGAGCTGCCAGCTCATGGACGGCGCAAACAGTTGGCGGTTGCCACTGACACCGTCGCGAAAACTGTTGTTGTCCTGGTTGCCCATGTTCAGGCGCAGGCTGATGTTATCGCTGGGGTCGGTGCTCAGGTCGGCATACAGACTGCGCAGGTCGTTGCTGCCGCCCTGGGCTTCGATGCTGGACTTGTGCCCGGCGATCGGCAGCTTGCTCACACGGTTGACGATCCCTCCCTGACCGCCTCGCCCGTAGAGTACGGCCGCCGGGCCCTTGAGCACTTCGATGCGCTCGATGTTGTGCAGGTCGCGAACATATTGGCTGTCGTCGCGAATGCCATCGAGGTAGAAATCGTTGCTCGCGTCGAAACCGCGAATGCGCAGGCTGTCGAAGCGTGTATCGGCGCCGCTGCTGACGTTGGGGATACCGCTCAAGGCCTGGCCCAGGTCGTTGGTGCCGTAGGAACGCAGGCTTTCAGTCTTTACCGAGTCGATGGCTTGGGGCACATACCGCACCGGGGTGGCAGTGCGTGTGGCGGTGCTGGTTTGCTTGATGCGCGGGTCGTCTTCATCCGCTTCGGCGCTGATCGAGGTGGCAGGCAAGGTGGTGGTGGCACAGGCAAAACCGGCAGACAGCAAGACGGAAAGCCCAAGGGTGATGGGCGACAGGCGTGGGGCAGGCATGGGGGAAATGTATCCGGATTATTGGGGAGGAAAACTGCGCGCTAATGGTAATGCTTTGCATTTGCGCGCGTTATCCAATACCAAATGTATCGGCTTTGAAATATGTTACGAAATGTGTGTTTTTCGTCGCTGGAAGGGTTTTTTGGTCGTTTTCAGAAAGGCTGTAGGCCTTTGCTTAGAATTTTTTCGCCTAAATACAGACGATTCGCGAAATTGACACATAGTTCCGGGCGCGACTAGGATTGCGTCCAACGCCTGTGGCTAACAGCCATGACTCCTCCAATAAGAAAAGGCCCGCGGCAGACTCGTCGTCCGCGGGCCTTCTTTTTCCCGGGAAAAGTCGACGCCAGAAAGCAATACGGAGCCTGGTGTCATAGCGCGTACTCAACCAGTAATAAGGAATATAAGAAATGTTGAAGCAACGGATGAGTCTGATCGCTCTGGGGATTTTGAGCGCATCGACAGCAATGGCTAACGATCAAGCGGAATCGAAGGGTTTCGTTGAAGACAGCCACCTGAACATCGCTGCACGTAACGCGTACATCAGCCGTGATTACAAAGACCACAACCAGGACAAAGCGGAATGGGGCCAAGGCTTCATCGGCAAGTTCGAGTCCGGTTTCACCCAAGGCACCGTCGGTGTGGGTGTGGACGTGCTGGGCCAATACGCTATCCGTCTGGACGGTGGTAAAGGTCGCAGCGGCGGTGGCGGTATCGACTTCTTCAAGCAAGGCGACAGCGGCTCGGCCGCCAATGACCTGGCCAAAGGCGGCGCAGCGGTCAAGGCACGTATCTCCAACACCGTGTTGAAATACGGTCAGCAGCTGCCGAACGTACCGGTCCTGGCTTACGACAGTGGCCGTCTGTTGGCGGAAACCTACGAGGGCACCTCGATTGTTTCCAAGGAAATCGCCGGTCTGCAACTGGACGCTGGTCACTTCACCAAGCAAGGTCGCAAGAGCGCCGAAGGCAGCGACAGCGGTCACCTGAAGAGCATCGACTACGTCGGCGGTAGCTACAAGTTCACCGAAAGCCTGTCGGCCGCGCTGTACGCTTCCGATATGCAGGACGTGCTGAAGAAGCAATACGTCAACGTCAACTACGTGCTGGCCCTGCCAGAGAAGCAATCGCTGACCTTTGACTTCAACGGCTACAAAACCAAGCTGGACAAAGATTTCGCCCAGCTGACCCAAGGCGACCAAGACGCCCGCGACAACAAAATCTGGAGCCTGGCCGCCACTTGGGCTGTTGGCGCACACAGCTTCACCCTCGCTCATCAGCGCAGCACCGGCGACACCGGCTACCTGTACAGCGGCTACCACCAGGACAACAAGAACAGCGGCATCGGCGACGGTGGCAACACCATCCTGCTGGCCAACTCCTACTGGTCTGACTTCAACGGCAAGGACGAGCGTTCCTGGCAGGTTGGCTACGGCCTGGACTTCAGCGCCTACGGCGTGCCTGGCCTGAGCTACAACGTGGCGTACGTGCGCGGCACCAACATCGACGACGGTTCCAACCGCGGCAATGGCACCGAGCGCGAGATCTTCAACCAGTTCAAATACGTGGTTCAGAGCGGCCCGGCCAAAGACCTGAGCCTGCGCGCTCGCGCCTCGTGGCTGCGCGTTTCGAACAACGCCAGCAACTACAACATTGGCGGTAACGAACTGCGTCTGTTCGCTGACTACCCGATCAACGTTTTCTAAGTGATCGTGTGTAGCGCCTGATTCAAGGCGATAAAAAACCCCGACTGGTTCGGGGTTTTTTTATGCCGCCGGATCAGTCCTCGCGCTGTTGCAAGATCCTGCGCGCCAGTGCCGCGTTTTTGTAGTTGAGCATCATCGACAGCCCTTCATAGGGTTCGATCTTCTTATTGTCGACACACAGCTGCGCCATGTGCAGCAGCACCTGGCGCTTCTTCCTGTTGACCCGTGCGCCGGGTACGCCGAACGCGGTTTTGCGCGTTGCCGGCAGCGGCGCTTCGGGTGTGAGGTGCACGGTTACCCAGATGCCCTGGACGAACTGCAAGCTGACCTCATCGATATGCTCGATCGGCAGCGGTTGCGCGAGGTTATTGAACACAAAATGTTCCGGCGTCAGGCGCAACGCAGTCTGGGGCGCACGCTTGAAGCGGCGGATGCCCAGCCACAGCAGGGCCAGCCCGATCAGACTGAGGCACGCACCTGCGCCAAGCGCCGACAGCGGCGTGCCCTTCAGGCGTTCCGGGGCGAGCCAGGGACGGCTGATGGCAAACAACCCGGCGAGCACAAAAGGTGTCGACGCCAGCGCCATCAGCGCACCGCGCCAGCGACCGCCTTCATGGAAGGTCCGTTCGCCCTCGACCGAGTCCACCATGGTTTCCAGCAACTGCATATGTGCCGATTCTTCAGACGCCATCACGGCGGTCAGGTCGCGGGACAGGGCTTCACGCAGGGCCTGCGGCGCGCTGAAGCACGCGTCGATCTGTGTGTTGGCTGCCCCTGCATCCACGGCACGCGTGGCGCTGCGCACGCTGTCATCGACGGTCACTTGCAATGCCTGCAGGCGCTCGCCATTGGACGGGTGGGTATCGGTGGGGTGCGGCTGCTGGCTCTCCAACGCCTCGGGTGGCAGTTGCAACTCCATGCCTTGCAGCGCCATGAGTACGGCGTTTGGCAGATCGCGTTCAGCGGCGTTTGCGCCCTTGTCCATCAACGTATCGTCCAGCGGCGCGTGCAACACCGACACCCGCAACAACGCCGATGCCATGGCGGCACGGCCCACCAGCCGCGCGCCGGCGGCGTCGGCGAGCAACTCGCGCTCGCGGCGCCAATGGTTTACGGCGTGGTCGAAACGCTCCATGAAAAACACGCCAAGCATGAACGACGGGCGCATCAGGCGACCCTGGATCGGATCGCTGGCCAGTATCGTGTCAGCCAATGCGCCAAGGCTGCGGCTGACCCCATCGTAGATCGGCAAAAAACGCAGGCTGTACTCGGTGTCTTCACCGGCAAAGTGCGCCAGTTCATGCCCGATCACCGCGCCGATTTCTTCACGGTCCAGCAGCCCCAGGTACAGCAGCGGGACATGCAGGGTGCGGCCGTGCAAGAGGGTTCCGGCGGGCATCACCAGGGCTGCGCTGGAGGTCACGTAAAAGTCCTGGGTCAGGCTCGCCACGATATGCTCCGGTGGCAATGCACCCAACCTGGCGGCCAACTCATCGACATGGCGCCACAACCCCGGCGCTTGCTCGGGCGTCACGCGCTGGCCAAACATCTCCAGCGGCGTGGGCTCGAACATCGCCAGCATCGGGCGCAATTGCTTGAGCAGCAGCCAGATCGAATACAGGCACAACGCCGCGACCATTCCCAGCATGCCCATCAGCTTCATTACGCCGCTGCCGAGCTTGCCCACATGCCACAGCGCCAGCCCCTCGAAGACCAGCACCAGCGCTACCGTCGCGGCCATCGCCACCACATGACTCACCAACACGTAGGGCAACAGGCGGCTGCCCAGGCTGAACACGCGTAGCAACTGTTCGCGAGACTGCTGCGCGCGGCGCCCGGCCCAATGCGTACCAGCGAGTGCGGCCAGGCCGATCAACGTCGCGAGCAGCCCGAGGCCGATCACCCAGGGGGCCAGTGCGCGCAAGACGCGGTTGATGCGGTGGGCGGTGGGAAACTCGGCTTCGACCTTCTCCAGACGCGCGAGGGCGGCCTGGACGGTGATCATGCCTTCCGGCGGCGCGACATCGGCCTCGGGTTGTCTGGCCGCCACGGCTTGCAGGGTTTGTTTGTAGAGGTCGGTACTGATGTGCTGGTCGATCATCGCCGTTGTGGCGCGGTCAGCCCGCTGCAACTCCCAGCCGCCGAGGGCGACCAGCAGCAGCGGGAAAATGACCAGCAGAAAGATGAGTTTCAGGGCGTTCATGGGAGTCCGTTCGCGACGCAGTAAATGTGGGTTATACCGAAAAACGCGCGGGCGGGAGGCCAAAATTTGCCGTGATGTGATGCAAAACGCCTCGGCCGATCAGCGGCTAAGGCGTTGTCGGTGATCGGGTAGCGGGCCATCAGGTCCACCTGCCACAGTGGGGCCTGGGAGAAATTATCCTAGGCGCCGGATCGGCGCCCAAGTCGTGATAACCGAACTCTGTTAAAGAACCGCATCGCCCGTGCTCAGTGTCATTTAACAGCCTCGTAGATCTTCTCACCTATCCATCCGCTAGATGCTTTGCCCTAGGCGCCTCCTGCGACAGAGCCTGCCTCAGCACGACGAGGCATGCATCGTTGGTGATGGCGATGAAGAATGCGCATTTCAGCTCTGGGCATATGGGAGAGGTAGTTTTGTTGGATCAGTTGGTGGGTGTTTTTTTGAGAGGAAGAGGGGGAAGAAAAGCTGGTAGTAGGAAAGCGTCCAAAAAATGAAATTGGACGAATTTTGGACGGAGTGGGGTTTTTGGTGGTTTTAGGAGGAGTGTTTTTCTAAACGTCAGAAACGACAAAGCCCCGCATTGCGGGGCTTTGAGATATGGTACGGCACCAGGAGTCGAAGATCAGTAAAAATTTTAATTATTTCAGTGACTTGTATTTTTGCTAAACTTTTATCTACCCCTATTTCTATCCTTAAGCGCTTGGTGCTCACTAAACTGCCCCTAGCATCTTAGACATCGCCACCCTACATAGCCTACGATTTCGAGCTGACTTATAATCGGCCTGTTCCGGATTCGTAGTCTGTCCCCGTTTCCCTCTCGTGAAACGAGTGTCCGATGCTCATCAAATCCGCAGTTTATACTATTTGTATTTGAGCTTTTGGTACTTGCCTTGAGTTAGAGGATAACGGTTATCGTAAGTTTGAATTCGGTGTTTTGAGGATGATCCAGCTAAGAGGCTTTTGGTGAGGTGATGACGTAATTAGGGGTAATAGTATCGTTGGAGGAAGCGTTTATAATTAGTGACTATTTGATGCTGATCGGTTATTTTATATTTTGTCTGGCTTAAGATTTTTTATGTGAGGAGTATGCTTTGAGCTTGGTAGCCACGAAAGTTTCAGCAGATGTCTTATATGATATGATCGAGATCGTCGAGGCTCAGGCTTGGGTCAAAGAATGTCTGGATGAGTTTTCGGAGCTTTGGAATATCTGCGATCATAGAAATGAGCAGGTTTTTTTGAAAGAGCTGATTAAGAATTTTGTGATCTTGGATTCTAAAAAGGAACGACAAATACACAAGGATATAGATGAAAAAATTCAGCAGTGGTTATTGCGGCCGCAAACTACATGGATAGTAGCAGCGTCGAATGATGTGGAGGTTGATGGCTCGGTCGCGGCTCTCCAGAAGTTAAAGAATAAATTGACTCCATATGAAGATTGGCATGTTCGAATGATGCCTAGTATTCCTAGTGGGGCAAAATCTATAAGGGATGGCGATTCGGTTGTGCTTTTCGATGACTTTATCGGAAGCGGAGGCAAGCTGATTGCAAAAGGGAAATGGTTGTTTAAGATCCTTGCGGAGAATGGTGTTAAAGATTATAAAGTTTATTATATGTCTATTGCGGGCATGCGATTTGGGTGTGAGAGGATTGCTAGGGAGACAGGGTCTGAAGTATTTACGGCCTTACCGTTGGATAGAGCAATTTCAGATAAGTATGAAGAGAAAATAGCCGATGACTATAAAAGCCTCATGCTTGGATTAGAGCGTAAGTTGCACGATAGTTATAAAAATAAGAAAATTTCAGATTATAGTCTTGGTTTTTCTAAGAGCGAAGCGCTGTATTGTGTCGAGAATGACAACTGTCCGAATAATGTGTTTCCGGTTTTTTGGTGGGCGAAGTTAAAAAACGGAGATCGTTTTAGAACCCTTTTAAGGCGTGCGGGGTGATCTGTGGACTCAAAAAGAACAGCACTCAGAGAATTCATTAATTTTATCGCTGATCGTGAATGGCACGAGATTCATGATTTTCACCTACAGTATGGTGTTTCCCCTTCGTTAATAATAGAAGTTATAAGCTTTCTAATCTCAAATGATTGCATTGTTAAAGAGGGTCGGAGTGTTCGACTTTCTGATAATTTATCTAATAGCAAGATCGCGCTTTTGAATAGGCTCCAGAAAACGCGTAGACCTAGTGCGCTTGATGAGTACTCACCTAGAACCTTGACCGGAGCTTCTCGTTATGTATAATGCACTCGTTGGGGTCGGCTCTAGTAATCGAAGGTGTATCCGCCTTTATCATTCAGGCTGGTTTTAGCCACTGAATGAATTCAACTCTATTGCTTCGCAATAGAGTTAAATCCATTCACTGACGTGAATGAATTTAAGTGAAAAGAGCAAGCTGGTAGGGCCGACCTTCAACACTATTTAGGCGATTTTTATGCAGATGGATTCGCATATTCTTAAGTTGTTAGGTATTTCTTCTAAAGAAAACCTCGCTATATTGTCACGTATAATAGCAAGTCCACCGAGCTTTTACAGGGAATTCAAGATACCCAAACGAAGTGGCGGCGTAAGGACTATAAGCTCGCCATACCCTTCTTTGTCATATATCCAAAGCAATATTTTCAACAGTGTTCTTTCTTCTGTCGAGTGCAACTTGTCTGCGTATGCCTATGTTAAGGGGAAGAGCGCGATAGATCATGCTCGTGTGCATATAAATGGTAAGGAATTACTTAAGCTCGATATAAAAGATTTTTTTCCGAGCATATCAAAGCAGATGGTTTTTGAGGCTCTTCAGAGGGAGGGGTGCGAGAATAGTGCATGTTTCTATATTTCTAATCTTTGTACCTTAAATGATGAGCTTCCTCAGGGAGCGTGTACAAGTCCGGTGCTTAGTAACTTAGTATTTAACCCCATTGATATAAGGCTTTCCGCACTAGCAAAATTCTTAGGTATAGACTATTCACGTTATGCCGATGATTTGGCTTTTTCGGGGGATTTCATACCGAGGGACTTAGCGTCATTGGTAGGTAAGATTATACTGGAGTATGGTTTCTTTCTAAACGAAAAGAAAACGCAATTTAAGTTGGATGGTAGAAAGAAGATAGTAACAGGTGTTTCTATATCATCTGGAAAACTAAAAGCTCCGAGAGTGTTCAAGCGGAAGCTCAGGGCACAGATTTATGAATTGGAGAGAAATGTCAGCAATCTTGCACGGCTACCAAATTTTGACCCTTTGGTTTACGAGCGGTTACTTGGGCGTCTTAATTATCTTCTTCAGATTGAGCCTGAAAATCAATACGCTAAGGCTAAGAAAAAAACTATAAGCGAGTCTCATCAGAAATTTCTCGGTCTTGTTGACGAGCAGCAAGTTGTAAACCTCTTATTGTAGTCGTACATTGTAATAGAGAAAATTTTCAAAGTCAGCTTTCACCCTGTTTTCTCAGCTCATTCTTCTCTCGCTATTTGTCAAAATTTTCAGTCTCTTTAATTGGAGTCCGATTGCTGCTCAAAATATGGCAGCAATCTGATCCTGCCCTAAACTTGGCGTAGGTGATTTAGGTGTGGAGCAGCCAAGTCGATAAAAATATTACGCCAGCGCTCCGGCAAGTCTGCAAAGTCTGCAGGCCAATTTTCTTGGATGTGTTTGTAAGCCTTGAACGGTTTTTCAGATGCAGAGGAAGGATAACCCAGGACATCCTCAACGCATTCCTCTAGCATAATTCTTCGATCTGCTCCACAAGCAGCCAAAATTGGTTCATTCATGATGACAGCTCCGGGAGTACCCGCGTCCCTGTCATGCATGATGATGTAATTCATACCCAGCGCATTCATATACTTAGCTATAGAAATCAACACGGGCTTACCACGAGCGCGGAGTACTTCACAATTCCCTATGAATCGAGACTTGTCAACCATCCCCAACCGTTTAACTGTTTCTCGAATAATGACTTCTTCAGTATCGCCTTCAACAAATATGCATTTTTTAGTAAAGAAAATACGAGAAATATAATCATCTGTTTTTAAAAGCATCTTCAGATTTTGTTTTTCATCCCCAACCAACTCTTCGAATGCCCTCTCTAAATTAAAGGAACTGCATGTTGTAAACTCATCGTTTGCAAATGAAAATTTTGTCAGGCTCATGCTTTTCTCTGAGCCTAAATTTATCATAAACGGAGAATGGGTTGTGGCAACTATCTGGAAGTTTGGGCCAGCTAACTCATAAAGCACATCGCGCATCTGGTTAGCAGCAGCGGGGTGCAGATATATTTCAGGCTCTTCAAAGCAGAAAATCGTAGCTCTCGGAGTATCAGTTTGACGATTTACAAATCCTTGCACATATCTGAGTAACTGGAACGCCGTAGCGCGTATCATTCCATGCCCTTGGTATGCAACGGTAGTCCTTACGTTACTTTTCATTTCGATGTTGAATTGAGGTTTTATAGCTTTTTCAGGCTGATCGAGAGACGCGCTAAGATGAATGGATGATTCAGGAAAAAGGCTGTGTGTCATAGTATTAAGATCAGTGATAAGCCTGCCAAAATCAGTTTCGCTATCGTTGGGATTTAACTCCTTGGCTAACTCAGTCAGAAAAATCTGAGCTTGGTTATAATTATCAGAGCCCTGACGCACGGTATCAAAAAGCTCTCCAAGTGTCTTAAAAAGCGCCCCCGAAGGATGAGTAAGTTGGGTAATACATGACTCTGCTGGAATAATTACAATTTTTGGAAGCTTTGATAAAACGTTGCCGGGTATGCCTCCGGGATTTTCCACCCAAACAGGTTCTTGAGCAGAATCGGCATCCCAATAACTAGGTAAGTCAGTGAGAAGGTTCTTAACGGCCGTGTGGCTCAACAGCTTATTTAAATTTGCCTCTCCAAAATAATCACGAAGAAAAGTATCAGTAAAATCCTCTCCGACAAGATCCTCTACCTTTCTGCAGTCGATGTAACGTGCATTGACAGTACGCGGATACTCCATAAGAAAAACTTTAGGCTTGGAATGCTCAATACTCCATTTTTTCTTATAGACAATTTTCTTGTTTGTTTCTCCAGGAAAAGGAGTCTCGTGAGTGATAACACGTCCCTTGAAGCCGAGCCATCCATCCGAATCATCTGGAAGATTTCTATATTCGGCGACAATTTCAATTTCGGTTTCCCGCCGATAGTCTTCAGTTTCAGGTATAAAAGTTTTCGAATAGTCGTCGAGGGAAACGTCGCCAGTTTTATGTAGATAATCAAGTGCTGCAAACACGCTGGATTTCCCAGCATTATTTGGACCTATTAAGAAGGTAGTGTCCCTAAATTTAATTTTGCAATCTTTGAGCTTGCGAAAATTCTTTATATCGACTTCATGTAAGCGCATGTACAACTCCTTTTGTCTAACTTTTGATTGCGACGATAATGTCTACGTGCGACTCGATGCTTTCGACGTCACTCCGAAAAACAGAAATCCTCACGTACACAAGCCTAGTACTGATTTCTGAATCGCCACGTTTCTCTAGATAGATTTGGACGACGTCTTTTGGCCGATTCCTTTGAAATGCCTCTTTTTTGACTGTTTGGAGGCATTTTCAGGGTGGGGGCTTGACCCATTAATCTAGGGACGATCATCGCCTAGACGCGCGGTTTTAGACGGTCGGTTTTTCGCTTCAACACTAGCGCGAAGCCGACGGCCGACTGTTTTCAACAGAATCGTCCGATTGTTGGCATTCTCCTAACGTTTGAACTGCCAGGATTTTCCTAAGCGAAGAGCGAGCAAATGCATGGTCAGCAGATAGTAATAGCGCGTCGATTCAGCGTGCTGGTTTACGTGGTGTCTGAGAAACCATACGAGATGCTTTCGCTGCCAGTCCCATGGATTATTTCGGTGCCAGCGATTAAAGATTGCCGCTTGAATGGTCTTCGCTTGGCGAAGGTGACGCTGGCGTGTGACATGTGACCCGGTGAGTACGCCCGTCAGGAACAGCTCCATATCGAATGGCTTGCTCATACTCGACCACCAATGTAAGCCGACGCCACGTCGATACGACCGTGTCCCAGCTCATAGCTGATTTGTGCTCGGGCCTCCTGATCGAGGTGATGATCAAGTTGGTAGCAATTGCCACCGTTGATGGGCGCAGGATGCTGGGTGATTTGCTCATAGCGTTCGCACGCATAGGTCGCCCGCAATTCGTGGAAGCCCTTGAGGTTGTGCGTATGGAGAATCTCCCGTGCGGGGCGAACGATTACCTGTTGGAAATCGAGGTAGCGTTCATTTGCTGCAAGCAGGTTGCGGCTACCATGGGGCGAGACTTGAAGGGCGAATGCCAGTGCGTCGCGGATGTGCTCATCCACCGTTATCCACCGAGGGGCCGAGGCTCCCGAGCGGCCACCTTTGGTGCCGTCCTGGATGTTGATCCTCCCGAGTTGCTCGGCTTCCCGTTGCAGTCGAGGAAGGTCGGCCAAAATGGCCTCGCGTAAGCGCATTCCGGCGGCTCGCACCAAGTGCACGATGGCGGCAGCGCGTTGCATTTGGTGTTCGCGGAGTACGTCCACGATCCGTTTCACATGTTCGCGATCTTGGCCTTGCGGTACCGATTGACGAACACTGATGCGCCGCATTCCCAACGCCTTGCTCGGACTCACGACCTTCACATACTGATCACCTCGAAGCGCAGCCATGGTCCGGTTCACGCTGGACAATCGGTTTTGCGCGGTGGCGATGCCTATAGCGCCTTGTTCAACTTGCTGACGCAGATATCCGGCGTATTCCAGCAGGGTCTGCCGATCAATTTGTCGCGCATCGTTAATTCCTGGTCCATCCTCCGACCGACACCACCGAACAAACGCCTGCCAGCGATCACTGTGCGCTTTAACGGTCCCATAGTGTCCGCCGCCGAACATGTCTTTCAGCGCTTGCGGCCCGGCATAGCTCAGTTGCCGACCATAGCCAAAATTCCGCCCGTCCCGTCTACCTACCAGTGCCATGATCAAACTCCTCTCGAAGCCAAACCTTTAAGACTTTCCCCACGTCATCCCGCCAAGGATGTTGAGTGTTATCAGGGATCAAGGCCCCTGCGACCTGTGAGGGTTGTCCACTAACGCGGGACTGGCGGCTCTTTACGACCGGGAGCTTGGGCATCTCATGATCTGGCCTCCTGAACACTTCCGAGGAAGTGGGCGGGTGGGGGCTGCATCGGCTGACGAAACCAACGCCGCGAGATCCTGAGTCAGGTAAAAGCAGTGATGCGATGACCGGGGCATGCCTGACTGTCAGTCAGGTGCAGTCCGTTCCTTGGGCTGCGGCACCATCATCTGCATCGCTGTTGCTGGTGACTTCGGTGTTTGTCACGCCGATTGTCACGAGGGGGAATGCCGCAAAGCCTTGTACGAGGTGGCCTGCAGCAGTGGTAGGAGCGCCCGTCTCTTTCCAGAAGAAAGAGACGGGCGCAGGTTGGCGCAAGGAATGGCCAAGCGGATAGGTTGCTGCAGGGCAGCTATGCAAGGGGATGAGTTGCCGCAGTGGGCACACTGGTAAAAGTAAGCATCCATCACATCGCTGTGACCGTGCGAGCCGCCGGACGCTAATCGCACTTTGGGAGAACCACCATCGTGTGGCGTAGCCTTAAAGGTTCTGGCTACCTGGGTTGCTGTCGACAACAGCGCTTTGCCCGATCTTTTCTACGCCTGTGGATAATTCGGGTCAAGGCTCGAATTTTCGGGAGTTCTGCGGCTGTGGATGAAATTATCCACCGGTGGAAATCAGTGGTTTTCCATAGACAGTTGTGTGGGCTTCAGATTTTTTAAGTGAGGTCCATCCAAGCAGGGCGGCTTTGCAGCCCTGTTTGGATGGACCCGCGTGGACAAGCGGATCACTGAGATATAAAGACCGAGCGCTTACTCAGTTGCGCCACGTTTTGCTTTTAAGCGAGTGACGTTCGGTCCGGTCTGGTTCGCGAATTCGTGTGGAGTGACATGCTCCTGCCGGTTGGCCTCCAGGTACCGGCTCCACCAGTTCATGATCAGCCTTCGCTCCTCGATGAACTCGGCCTTGTGGATATAAGCGGCGCGGACGTTGTTGCGCTCCTTGTGGCTCATCTGCCGTTCAATGGCTGTCTCCGACCACAATCCTGACTCGATCAGTGCGCTACAGGCCATCGAACGAAATCCATGCCCGCAGATATCGGTTTTGGTGTCGTATCCCATCGTCCGAAGCGCGTTGTTTACGGTATTTTCAGACATGGGCTTCCAGGGTTTGGCATCCCCTGCGAAGACCAATGCGAATTTGCCTGTGAGTGCATGGATTTTTTCGAGTAGCGCCACTGCTTGCGGCGATAAGGGTACTAAATGGATATCCCCTGCCATCTTCGTACCCCTTGTGGAAAAGGGTACTCCTTCCAGCGCGGGGCGAGTGTCCGGTATCTCCCAGGTGCCGCGCTTGAGGTCGAACTCGCTCCAGCGTGCGAAACGCAGCTCGCTGGATCGTACAAACACATGCAGCGACAGCATCACCGTCAGACGGGTAAGTGCCCGGCCTTTATAAGTGTCGATCCGCTCCTGCAGTTCCGGCAGTCGCGATAAGGGTAGAGCGGGGCGATGCACCACCCGCGGGGCCTTGATCGAGCCTTCGAGGTCGTAAGCAGGGTTTATGGTGATAAGCCGGAGGCGCTTTGCCTCGCGCATGATGCTCTGCAGGTAGTTTTGTACCCTTAAAGCAACGTCTATCGTTCCGCGCTTCTTGATCGCTTCCAAGGGCTGCATAAGGTCATGGGTGTCGAGATCAACAATGGCGCGTGCGCCGATCAGCGGGAATACGTGGGTTTTGAGGCGGCTCATCACTGTCTTGGAATGGCCTGGTGCCCACTTGGCCGACATTTCCGTATGCCAGTCGAGCGCAACGCTTTCAAAGGTTCTGCCTTTGATTACGGCTTCCGCCTTAACTTGGTGTTTGGTCTCTATAGGATCAACGCCATCCGCCAGCATTCGCTTGACTTCCAAGCGCTTGCGGCGCGCATCGGCGAGGCCAATGACGGGGTAGTTGCCGAACGAGGTCAGTCCTTCCCGTCCGTCAGGTTTGACGTAACGGAGCCGCCAGCCTTTGCGGCCATTGGGTTGGACTAGGAGATAGAGGCCATCGCCGTCGAAAAGCTTGTAGGCGCGGTCTGTAGGTTTTGCCAAGCGGCAAGCCGAGTCGGAGAGTGGAGCAGTGGTGCGCGACATAAGGGTACTCCCCCTTTATCGAATTACCTTACCCCTAACATTACCCCTAAAACGGCTGGAATCCACCAGATTTTGACGTAACCCGACAGAACCCCAAAACGAAAAAACCCGCCAGAAGGCGGGTTTTTCGGGGGTTCCAGAGATTTTGAAAGCCTTCTCTGGAACCTTGTATGGTGCCGGCACCAGGAGTCGAACCCGGGACCTACTGATTACAAGTCAGTTGCTCTACCAACTGAGCTATACCGGCGTGTTGGGCGACGATTATAGCGACTGCCAAGGTTCTGTAAACCCCTGAAATCTGACTATTTTTGCGAAAACCCCAGTTTTCCCATCGTCACCCGGTATTTCCCCGCAATCACCGCTCGTGCATCGCCTCGGCCCGGGACTTGATGATCGGTTTGAGCAGGTAGCTCAAGATGCTCTTCTTGCCGGTGATGATGTCCACCGAGGCCACCATGCCGGGGATGATCAGCAGTGGCTTCTCGTCCGTGCCCAGGTGGCTGCGGTCGGTGCGCAGTTTGATGATGTAGAAGGTGTTTTTCTTCTCTTCGTCCATCACGGTGTCGGCGCCGATCTGTTCGAGTTTGCCTTTGAGGCCGCCGTAGATGGTGTAGTCGTAGGCGGTGAATTTGATCATGGCTTCCTGGCCGGGGTGCAGGAAGGCGATGTCTTGCGGGCGGATTTTTGCTTCTACCAGGATCGTGTCGTCCAGCGGGACCACTTCGGCCATGTCGCTGCCAGGCTGGATCACGCCGCCGACGGTGTTGACCAGCATCTGCTTGACGATGCCGCGCACGGGCGAGGTGACCATGGTGCGGCTGACGCGGTCTTCCAGGCCCTTGGAGGTGGCTTGCGCCTTGCTCAGCAGGGTGCGCGCTTCGTTCAGTTGGGCGAGGGCCTCGCTGCGGAATTTGCCGCGGGTTTCGTCGACTTTGCGTTGCACTTCGTTGATCGCCGCCTGGGCACGGGGGATGGCCAGGGTGGTGCCGTCGAGCATGCCGCGGGTTTCAACTTCCGAGCGCTTGAGGCGCAGGACTTCTACCGGAGAAATTGCGCCCTGGGCGACCAGCGGTTCGGACATGCCGATTTCCTGGCGCAGCAGGTTCAGGCTGTTGCGGTACTGTTCCTGCTTGGAGCTGAACTCGCGCAGCTCCTGCTGGCGTTGCAGCAGCTGTTGTTGCAGCCCGCCCACTTCGTCGGCCAGTTGCTGGCGGCGGCTGGCGTACAGCGATTCTTCGCTCGACACCTGATTGGGCACAGCCTTGCGCGCGGCGTCGGTGATCTTCAGCGGGCGGTCGTCGACTTCCGCGCTGAGACGTTCCACACGCAGCTCCATGGATACGCGTTCGGCTTCGGTTTCGCCGACGTTGGAGGCAAAGCGCGTGTCGTCCAGGCGGATCAGCGGCGCACCGGCTTCGACGATCTGGCCTTCGTGCACGTAGATCTGGGCGACGATGCCGCCCTCCAGGTTCTGGATCTTCTGGATGCGCGAGGACGGAATCGCCTTGCCTTCGCCCTTGGTCACTTCGTCGATGATCGCGAAGTGGGCCCACAGCAGCAGGAACACGAAAAAGCCGATCACGCCCCAGATGGTCAGGCGCACGATGCGCGGGGCGTCGTCGATCAGGGCTTTTTCGACTTCGGGCAGGGGCTGGCCATCAAGCGAGGCACTGCCCTTGAAGTAGCGGAAGATCACATCTTTCCAACGGCCTGGGCCGGACTTAAGCAACACTGATCTGCCCCTTTTTCAGCGCTTCCATAACGGCCGCTTTTGGACCGTCCGCGAGTATCTGGCCACGGTCGATCACCAGCAGGCGATCCACCAGGCTCAACAGCGAGGCGCGGTGGGTGACCAGAATCACCGTCTTGTTTTCGATGACGGCTTGCAAGCGCTGTTTCAGGCGCTCTTCGCCAGTGTTGTCCATGGCGCTGGTCGGTTCGTCGAGCAGCAGGATCGGTGGGTTCAGCAGCAGCGCACGGGCCAGGGCGACGTTCTGGCGTTGACCGCCGGAGAGGTTCTGCCCGCGCTCGCCCACCTGCAACTCATAGCCTTGCGGGTGCAGCCTGGCGAACTCATGCACGCCGGCCAGTTCGGCGGCTTGCAGCACCATTTCGTCGTCCACGTAGCGCGCACCCGAAACCAGGTTGTCACGCAGGGTACCGGCCAGCAGCTGGATGTCCTGGGCGACGTAGCCGATGTTGTGGCGCAATTCGCTGACGTCGATCTGGCGGATGTCTACGCCGTCCACCAGCAACGAGCCGGAGTCCGGCTGGTACAGGCCCACCAGCAGCTTGGCCAGCGAGCTTTTGCCCGAGCCGCTGCGGCCGATGATGCCGATTTTTTCACCGGGACGAACGTTCAGGTTGATCCCGTGCAGGGCCTGGTTCTGCTGGTCCGGGTAGGTGAAATTGACGTCGCGGAAGGTCATCGCGCCTTGCAGCGTTTTACGGCTGAGGGGGCGTTCGTCGAAGTTGCGTTCCTGCGGCAATTCCATCATCTGGTCCACCGAGACCATCGTCACCTTGGCTTGCTGGTAGCGCGTCAACAGGCCCGACAGCTGGGCCAGCGGGCCGAGGGCGCGGCCGCTGAGCATGTAGCAGGCCACCAGGCCGCCCATGCTGAGGGTGCCGTCGATGATCTGGTACACACCAAAGATGATCATCGCCACGCCGGCCAGTTGTTGGATCAGCAGCGTGATGTTCATCGCCAGGCCGGACAGCACCTTCACCCGCAGTTCCAGGCGGCTGAGGGTGCCAATGGTTTGTTCCCACTGGTACTGGCGCTCGCTTTCGGCGTTGTTGACCTTCACCGCATCCAGCCCGGCGAGGGTTTCGATCAGGCTCGACTGGCGCTCGGCGCCCAGGGCCATGGTGCGTTCAAGTGTCGCGGTCAGCGGTTTTTGCAGGAAGTGCCCGATGCCCAGGGCCAGCGGGAAGGCGACGATGGGAATCCACACCAGGTGGCCGCCCAGCAGCGCGATCACCGCGAGGATGATCAGGGTAAACGGCAAATCGATCAGGCTGGCGAGGGTCAGGGACGTGAGGAAGTCACGCATCCCCTGGAACTCGTGGATGTTGGACGCATAGCTGCCGACGCGCGCCGGGCGCATTTTCATCGACATGCCGACGATGCGTTCGAACAGCGTCGCGGAGATGATCAGGTCGGTTTTCTTGCCCGCCAGGTCCAGGCACAGGCTGCGCATGCTCTTGAGCAGCAGGTCGAACAGGTAGGCGCCGCAGATACCGATGGCCAGTACCCACAAGGTGGCGGTGGCCTGGTTCGGTACGACGCGGTCATACACGTTCATCACGAACAACGGCGCGGCCAGGGCGATCAGGTTGATCACCAGGCTTGCGGCGATGGCGTCGGCGTACAGCCAGCGTGAACGTTTGAGGGTGTCTTTGAACCACGAGCGTGCGCGTGGAATCAGGGTGCCGCTGGTGACGTCAAATTTGTGCTGTGGCTGGGCGAAGAACACCCGACCACTGTAATCCTGGCTCAGCACTTCTCGGCTGACTTGCACCTCACCGCCGTCGCTTTCGCTGAGCAGCAGGCGGGCGGTATCACCCTCCCAACCCAACAGCACCGCACTGCGGCCTTCCTTTAATAGCAGCAAGGCCGGCAAGGCGATGGACGGGATCTGCTCCAGCTTGCGCTGTAGCAACCGCCCCTGCAAACCCGCCCGGGCTGCTGCACGCGGCAGCAGATCGGCGCTCATGCGTTGGCCTGCCAGAGGCAGGCCGGTGGTCAGCATGGCCCGGCTGGCGGGCTTGTAATGCAGGGAGCAGAGAGCCAACAACCCATCTAGCAATGGGTCGTCGTGCTGAGTGCGCGGGTCATGGTTGAGTTGCGCCACACCAATTTCAGGATCCAAGCTGACTCTCTCTTAAGCGGTTTTGTGGTTCAACGCCGTCAAGAATCAGTTCATCCCTGGCAGGTTTACCGACGGTTTAATATCGTTTTGCACAACTGATGCCATCGGAGCCACCACGCCCTGACTTCTCAGCAGTTGGCCCATGTCGGCCTTGATACGGTACTGCGTGTAAGTTTGCAGGCTTTTGATCTGTGCCAAGCGCTGCTGGGCGGTGAACAATTCGTTCTCGCTGTCGAGCAAGTCGAGCAGTGTACGCTCACCGAGGCTGAACTGCTGCTGGTACGAGGTCCGTACTTTGGTGCTGCGGTCAACATACTGCTGCGCGATCGGCACTTGCTGGGTGGCGTTGTTGTAGGCGTTCCACGCCAGGCCCAGTTCTTCGTTCAGCTGGCGCAGGGCGTTGTTGCGGATGTCCAGTGCCTGGCTGGCCTGGGACGCCTTCGATTGCAGGCTGGCCTTGTCGCTGCCGCCGTTGAACAGGTTGAACTGCATGTTCAGCATCGCGGAGTAGCCATTTTCATGACCTTCCTGGCCGCCGATGTTGTTGTTGGCCGAACGCTGCAGCACCGCATCAAAACGTGGGTAGAAGGTCGACTTGGCGGCTTCGTACTGCTTCTCGGCAGCGGCGATGTCCGATTCGGCCGAGCGCAATACCGGGCTGTCGGCAACCATCTGGCGGCGTGCTTCTTCCAGGCTGGCCGGCAATTCGGTCACCACGCCCGTGGGCCTTTCAAGTTGGTCCGGTTCCTTGCCGACAACACTGAGGAAGTTGGTGTTTGCGTCAGCCAGGTTGGTCTGCTCGGTGATCAGGTTGTTTTGCGCTTGAGCCAGACGGGCTTCGGCCTGGTCCATGTCCGCCATTCTTCCGACGCCACGGCTGGTGCGCAGTTTGATCTGGTCAAAAATACGTTCGTGGCTCTTCAGGTTGTCTTCTGCCAGTTGCACCATCTCGCGACGGGTCAAGACATCCAGATAAACCTGGGCAACGGTCAGCGCGGTGCGCTCGGAGGTGTTGAGCAGCGCATAACCACGGGAGTTGGCGGTGGCTTGTTGGCGGCCGACTTCATTGACGGTGCCAAAGCCCTGGAACAAATTTTGTTGCAGGCGAATGGTCGACTCGCCGCGGTTCAGGTTCTTCCAGTCATGGCTGTTGCTGTTGGCGCGGGTCGTGGTGTTGTCGGAGCTTTCACGGCCATAGCCGCCCAACAGGTCGACTTTAGGCAGGTAGCCGCCCTGGGCTTCGCGTACCTGATAGTCGGCAGCAATGCGTGCATTAATAGCTGCCTGAATCTCCGGGTGATTTTTCACCGCATCTTGCATGGCTTCGGGCAGGGTTTGGGCCTGGACGAAACTGGCGGCTAAAGCAAACGGCACAGCTTTAAAAAGGTGCAAACGCATTCTGATTCTTCCCCGGGGATGGTTGCCTGAAAAACGCAACAAACGTGAAATATTGCATTGGAATTGGCAACCGAAATGACTGCTTGTCATAGGAACCTGGTAGTCCAAACAGAAAGTCGCGAGCCGATTAAATATCAATGTGACATTACTGGGCGGATTGTTTAGGATGGCGCCAAATAGGTCAATACCTTGACGGAAAAGTAATTTGCTGAATTAAACAACAAATTATTGACGCCAAATTTATCACACAAAGTTAAGTACTCCAGCTATCGAATCGGCATAGGTAATGAGGCCGGTCTCCATGATGGATACCCCGAACGGTAATACACGGAGAGTCTTTTATGAGCAGCGTTGCGGTCGTCAAAAGCATTGTCGGTCAAGTGTTCGCGGTATCCCCGGAAGGGATTCGTCGCCTGCTTGTAGAAGGGGATCGCCTGCTCTCGGGTGAGCAAGTCGATACCGGCGCATCGGGCGCTGTCTCCCTGGAACTGGCCGACGGCCGCACCATTGACCTGGGGCGTGACACTCAGTGGAGCGCAAACGCTCCTGATTCGGTCACCGACCTCAGCGCCGCCACTGCCCAAGCCGCACCGTCCGTTGCCGAACTGCAGCAAGCCATCGCCGCCGGCGCCGACCCGACCCAAGACCTCGAAGCCACCGCCGCCGGCCCGACCTCCGCAGGCGCAGACGGCGCCGCGGGCGGCGGCCACAGCTTTATCGTGCTGGAAGCCACCGCAGGCGTGGTTGACCCGACCATCGGCTATCCGACGAACGGTCTGAACGCCGCCAGCGCCACCACCGCCCTCGATACCGGTGCCACCAACAATGGTGTCGACCCGCGTAACGTCACGATCACTCTGACGGCCACGCCGACCATCACCGAAGCCGGTGGCGTCGTCGTTTACACCGTATTCATCACCCAGGCACCGACCAGCGACCTGACCGTCACCCTGTCCAACGGCCTCTCCGTGGTGATCGCCGCCGGCCAGACCTCGGGCGCGCTGAACGTCACCTTCGCCGGTAACGACACGCCTTACGTGGACGCCTCGTCGATCTCCGCCACCATCGCCGGCACTTCCGGCGGCGGCAACCTGATCATCACCACCGACCCGGCGCCGGCTGTTACGCAGATCACCGACACCATCGACACCACCACCGTCACCCTGACCGCGACCGCCTCGGTGAATGAAGGCGGCCAGATCGTCTATACCGCGACCGTGACCAACGCGGCGCAGACCGACGTGGTGATCAAGCTGTCGAACGACAAGACCATCACCATCGAAGCCGGTAAAACCACTGGTACGGTCACGGTCGACACACCTGCCAACCTGGCCGACGGCAAAGACCTCACTGTCAGCGCCACCATCACCAGCGCGACCGGCGGTAACTACGAGAACCTTGCGATCAATCCGCAGGCGGCCACTTCGACGGTCGTTGCCGTGGATGATCCGAGCGTATTGAAGCCCGATACCAACACGATTGCCGAAGATACCCTCGCCACTGGCAACGTGCTGAGCAACGACAGCGACATCGACAACGTGTTGACCGTGGCCACCTTCCAGGTGGGCGGCAATACCTATAACGCCGGTCAAACCGCCAATATCGAAGGCGTGGGCAGCATCACGATTGGCACGGATGGCGCGTACACCTTTACGCCGATCAAGGATTACAACGGTGAGGTGCCAACGATTGGCTACACCACCAACACCGGGTCCAGCAGCACGCTGAATGTGACGGTGACGCCGGTTAACGATGCCCCAGTGATTCAAGTAACGGGCAACACCCTGGTCGAAAACACCGCGGTCGCCGGCAGTGTGGCGGGCACTTTTGTTGCCAGCGATGCAGAAACGCCAGCTGACCAGCTGAAAATCGCGTTCACCGGCGACAGCAACAAAGATGGCTACTACGCCATCGACGGCAACAACGTGGTCCTGACCCAGAAGGGTGCAGACTTCGTTAACGCCGGCAACCAGCTGCCGCAGATCGGCCTGACCGTTACCGATGCTGACAACGTCAGCACCACCGCTACCGGCCAACCAACCGTCACCCTGCAAAACGATGTGCCGGTGATTGAAGTCACGGCCAACACCATTGTTGAAGACACCGCAACAGCGGGCACCGTGGCCGGTACCTTCACCGCAACCGACGAAGAGACGCCGCGTGATGGCCTGACCATCTCCTTCACTGGCAACAGCAACGCCGACGGCTACTACGCTATCTCCGGCAACAACGTTGTGCTGACCCAGAAAGGCGCCGACTTCGTTAACGCTGGCAATCAATTGCCGAAGATCGACCTGACGGTTACCGACCCTCAGGGCGCGAACTCCACAGGTTCCGACCAACCGACCGTCACCCTGCACAACGATGTGCCGGTGATTGAAGTTGTTGCCAACACCCTGGAAGAGAACTCCGCTACCGCGGGCACCGTCGCCGGTACCTTCACCGCGACCGACGAAGAAACCCCACGTGATGGCCTGACCATCTCCTTCACCGGCAACAGCAACGCCGACGGCTACTACACCATCGTTGGCAACGACGTTGTGCTGACCCAGAAAGGCGCTGACTTCGTTAACGCCGGCAACCAACTGCCGAAGATTGACCTGACTGTCACCGACCCAGAAGGCTTGAACTCCAGCAACAGCGCTCAGCCGACCGTCAACCTGCACAACGATGTGCCAGTGATTGAAGTCGTTGCTAACACCCTGGAAGAAAACTCTGCCACTGCGGGCACCGTCGCCGGTACCTTCACCGCGACCGACGAAGAAACCCCACGCGATGGCCTGACCATCTCCTTCACCGGCAACAGCAACGTCGATGGCTACTACAGCATCGTGGGCAACAACGTGGTCCTGACCCAGAAGGGCGCGGACTTCGTTAACGCTGGCAACCAGCTGCCAAAAATCGACCTGACCGTCACCGACCCAGAAGGCCTGAACTCCAGCAACAGCGCTCAGCCGACCGTCAACCTGCACAACGACGTGCCGGTGATTGAAGTCGTCGCTAACACCCTGGAAGAAAACTCCGCTACCGCGGGCACCGTCGCCGGTACCTTCACCGCGACCGACGAAGAAACCCCACGCGATGGCCTGACCATCTCCTTCACCGGCAACAGCAACGTCGACGGTTACTACAGCATCGTTGGCAACAACGTTGTGCTGACCCAAAAAGGCGCCGACTTCGTTAACGCCGGCAACCAGCTGCCGAAGATCGACCTGACTGTCACCGACCCAGAAGGCCTGAACTCCAGCAACAGTGCTCAACCGACCGTCAACCTGCACAACGACGTGCCGGTGATTGAAGTTGTTGCCAACACCCTGGAAGAGAACTCCGCTACCGCGGGCACCGTGGCCGGTACCTTCACCGCGACCGACGAAGAAACGCCGCGTGATGGCCTGACTATCTCCTTCACTGGCAACAGCAACGTCGATGGCTACTACAGCATCGTTGGCAACAACGTGGTCCTGACCCAGAAGGGCGCGGACTTCGTCAACGCCGGCAACCAGCTGCCAAAAATCGACCTGACCGTCACCGACCCAGAAGGCCTGAACTCCAGCAACAGTGCTCAACCGACCGTCAACCTGCACAACGATGTGCCAGTGATTGAAGTCGTTGCCAACACCCTGGAAGAAAACTCCGCCACTGCGGGCACCGTGGCCGGTACGTTCACTGCAACCGACGAAGAGACGCCGCGTGATGGCCTGACCATCTCCTTCACTGGCAACAGCAACGCCGACGGCTACTACACCATCGTTGGCAACGACGTCGTGCTGACCCAAAAGGGCGCGGACTTCGTTAACGCTGGCAACCAGCTGCCGAAGATCGACCTGACCGTCACCGACCCAGAAGGCCTGAACTCCAGCAACAACGCTCAGCCAGTGGTTAACCTGCACAACGACGTGCCGGTGATTGAAGTCGTCGCCAACACCCTGGAAGAAAACTCCGCTACTGCGGGCACCGTGGCCGGTACCTTCACCGCGACCGACGAAGAAACCCCACGCGATGGCCTGACCATCTCCTTCACCGGCAGCAGCAACGCCGACGGCTACTACAGCATTGTGGGCAACAACGTCGTCCTGACCCAAAAAGGCGCGGACTTCGTCAACGCCGGCAACCAGCTGCCAAAAATCGACCTGACCGTCACCGACCCTGAAGGCCTGAACTCCAGCAACAGCGCTCAGCCGACCGTCAACCTGCACAACGACGTGCCGGTGATTGAAGTCGTCGCCAACACCCTGGAAGAAAACTCTGCCACTGCGGGCACCGTCGCCGGTACCTTCACCGCGACCGACGAAGAAACCCCACGTGATGGCCTGACCATCTCCTTCACCGGCAACAGCAACGCCGACGGCTACTACACCATCGTTGGCAACGACGTTGTGCTGACCCAGAAAGGCGCTGACTTCGTTAACGCCGGCAACCAACTGCCGAAGATTGACCTGACTGTCACCGACCCAGAAGGCTTGAACTCCAGCAACAGCGCTCAGCCGACCGTCAACCTGCACAACGATGTGCCGGTGATTGAAGTCGTCGCCAACACCCTGGAAGAAAACTCCGCCACTGCGGGCACCGTCGCCGGTACCTTCACCGCGACCGACGAAGAAACCCCACGCGATGGCCTGACCATCTCCTTCACCGGCAACAGCAACGCCGACGGCTACTACAGCATCGTGGGCAACGACGTCGTCCTGACCCAAAAAGGCGCGGACTTTGTCAACGCCGGCAACCAGCTGCCAAAAATCGACCTGACGGTCACCGATCCAGAAGGCCTGAACTCCAGCAACAGCGCTCAGCCGACCGTCAACCTGCACAACGATGTGCCGGTGATTGAAGTCGTTGCCAACACCCTGGAAGAAAACTCCGCCACTGCGGGCACCGTGGCCGGTACCTTCACCGCCACCGACGAAGAGACGCCGCGTGATGGCCTGACCATCTCCTTCACTGGCAACAGCAACGCCGACGGCTACTACAGCATCGTTGGCAACAACGTTGTGCTGACCCAGAAAGGCGCCGACTTCGTTAACGCCGGCAACCAACTGCCGAAGATCGACCTGACTGTCACCGACCCAGCGGGCGCTTCCTCGAATGGCGAAGGCCAGCCGACTGTTAACCTGCATAACGATGTGCCGGTGATTGAAGTCGTTGCTAACACCCTGGAAGAAAACTCCGCCACTGCGGGCACTGTCGCCGGTACCTTCACCGCGACCGACGAGGAGACGCCGCGTGATGGCCTGACCATCTCCTTCACTGGCAACAGCAACGTCGATGGCTACTACAGCATCGTTGGCAACAACGTGGTCCTGACCCAGAAAGGCGCCGACTTCGTTAACGCCGGCAACCAGCTGCCGAAGATCGACCTGACTGTCACCGATCCAGAAGGCCTGAACTCCAGTAACAGCGCTCAGCCGACCGTCAACCTGCACAACGATGTGCCAGTGATTGAAGTCGTCGCCAACACCCTGGAAGAAAACTCCGCCACTGCGGGCACCGTCGCCGGTACCTTCACTGCGACCGACGAAGAAACCCCACGTGATGGCCTGACCATCTCCTTCACTGGCAACAGCAACGCCGACGGTTACTACAGCATCGTGGGCAACGACGTTGTGCTGACCCAAAAAGGCGCCGACTTCGTTAACGCCGGCAACCAACTGCCAAAAATCGACCTGACCGTCACCGATCCAGAAGGCCTGAACTCCAGCAACAGTGCTCAACCGACCGTCAACCTGCACAACGATGTGCCAGTGATTGAAGTCGTTGCCAACACCCTGGAAGAAAACTCCGCCACTGCGGGCACCGTCGCCGGTACCTTCACCGCGACCGACGAAGAAACCCCACGTGATGGCCTGACCATCTCCTTCACTGGCAACAGCAACGTCGATGGCTACTACAGCATCGTTGGCAACAACGTGGTCCTGACCCAGAAGGGCGCCGACTTCGTTAACGCCGGTAACCAGCTACCGAAGATCGACCTGACCGTCACCGATCCAGAAGGCCTGAACTCCAGCAACAACGCTCAGCCAGTGGTTAACCTGCACAACGACGTGCCGGTGATCGAAGTGGTCGCCAACACCCTGGAAGAGAACTCCGCCACTGCGGGCACCGTCGCCGGTACCTTCACTGCAACCGACGAAGAGACCCCGCGTGATGGCCTGACCATCTCCTTCAGTGGCAACAGCAACGCCGACGGCTACTACAGCATCGTGGGCAACGACGTCGTCCTGACCCAAAAAGGCGCGGACTTCGTCAACGCCGGAAACCAGCTGCCAAAAATCGACCTGACCGTTACCGACCCTCAGGGCGCGAACTCCACGGGTTCCGACCAACCGAGCGTCAACCTGCACAACGATGTACCTGTCATCGAAATTGCGGCCAGTACCATTGTTGAGGACACCGCCAGCGCAGGCACCGTCGCCGGTACGTTCACCGCAACCGACGAAGAAACCCCGCGTGATGGCCTGACCATCTCCTTCACTGGCAACAGCAACGCCGACGGCTACTACAGCATCGTTGGCAACAACGTTGTGCTGACCCAAAAGGGCGCAGACTTCGTTAACGCCGGCAACCAACTGCCAAAAATCGACCTGACCGTCACCGACCCAGAAGGCCTCCACTCCAACGGCACCGGCCAGCCGACGGTGACCCTGGTCGACGACACCCCAACCGCCATCGACAACCATATCGAAGGCAACGAAGACACCCCGATCGAACTGACCTGGTCGACTTTCGGTGTCCAGGATGAAGACTCCACCAGCCCAGGCGTGGTGTTCACCAGCCTGCCGGCCGGTTCCATCGAATACAAAGTCGACGGTGAGTGGGTCAAGCTCACCACCGCCGACCTGAAAAGCGACACCTCGTCGGGCAAGGTCTTCACCCAGGCTGATTTCGACGGCCACAACGTGCGCTACAGCCCGGCAGAGAACGAATCCGGCGACAACAGCTTCGGCGGCACCGGCGTGGGCAACAAGCAAGGTGACTACACCGAGCTGAAGTTCCAGGCCACCGACGGCAACTCCTACAGCGACACCAAAACCATCACCGTGGATATTCACCCGGTGACGGATGTGCCGATCTTGAACATCGGCCAGGTACCCACCGGCCTGACCATTCAGACCTGGACCGGCAGCAACCTGCCGGGCGCGTTGGGCACCAATGGTCAAGGCGTGACCGACTCCAACACCCTGATCAAGGTCATCAACGGCCAGACCGCTGACAGCGCCGCGTCCACTGGCGTGACCAGCAACGTGAGCAACGGCAATGTGGCCGAAGGCACCGCGACCAAAGTGTCCGGCCTGGTCTACCTGGAAGCCGGCAAGAGCTACACCTTCACGGGTACGGCCGACGACAGTCTGGCAATCACCGTGGGCGGCAAGCTGGTCGCTTCCGAGACCTGGAGCCAAGGCAGCGGGATCAACGGGTCGTCGTACACGCCGACCGAGTCGGGCTACTACACCCTCGACGTCTACCACTACAACCAGAACGGCCCGGGCAACTACGACGTCAACGTGTCGATCAACAACGGCCCGTCGACGTCGCTGGGCAACAGCGGCCTGCAGACCTACACCAGTGCAGCCGCGCTGGAAGCCGCCGGCATGGTGCTGGGCGACAGCCACGTGGTGAATGGCGAAGGCTATTACACCGGCAACGTCTACAACCACGGCCTGGAAGACACCGCGATCAAGCTCGCGCCGATCACCGCCACGTTTGTCGACAACGACGGCTCGGAATCCCACAAGGTGGAAATCAGCGGCTTGCCGGAAGGCACCGTGATCACCGACGGCACCACTGGCCACAGTATCATTTCGACCGGCGCAAACACGCTGTACGACGTGAGCACCTGGAACCTGAGCACCCTGACGGTTACACCGTTCAAGGACTCGACGGCCAGCTTCGACCTGACCGTGAAAGCCACGGCCAAAGAGCTGAGCACCGGCGTTGAAGAAGTCACCACCGGCAAAATCAGCGTTGTGGTCACGGCGGTCAACGACGCGCCAGTACTGGGCAACGATTCGACCAACGCGTTCGGCGACACCTACATCGAAGGCAAGCCAGGCGGCTATGTCGCGGCGCACCTGACCATCACCGACGTCGACAACAGCACCCTGCAAAGCGCCAAGGTCACGCTGGTCAACCACCTGACCGACGACGTGCTGATCGCGGATGTCAGCAACACCAAAATCACCGTCAGCTACGACAAGACCACCGGCGTGCTGACCCTGTCCGGTGAAGCCACCAAGGCTGAATACCAGGAAGTCCTGCGCTCGGTGCACTTCGCCAGCGAAAGCGAAGACCCAAGCCCGGCCAACCGCAACCTGACCATCACCGTGAACGACGGCCAGGCGGATTCGGCACCGGCGACCTCCGTGATCTACGTGGTTCCGGTCAACGACGCGCCGGTGATCGGCTTCGACAGCAGCAAATTTGTCGAGCAAAAAGGCGCAGTGGCCCTGGTTGAAAACCTGAGCATCACCGACGTCGACAACAAGACCTTCAGCAAAGTGGTGGTCACCGTTGATCACCTGGTGTCCGGCGACCTGCTCAGCAGCGCCGACGTGCTCAAGGCCCTCGCGGTTGCCGGTATCACCATCACCGAAAGCGGCAGCGCCGCCGATGGCAAGATCGTCTACACCCTGACCAGCAGCTCGCCGGCTGGCAGCAGCGCCGCCGACTTCATCAAGCTGGTTGAAGCGATCACCTTCCAGGCCCCGGGCAACAACCCGGCCGGCACTGATCGCACTGTGTCCATCGCTGTCACCGATAACGGTGGCGGCAACCTCGACCGTGAGCCACCAGAAACCAGCACCGCCACGGGCAAGGTCACCGTCGAGCTGTTCAACGACGCACCGACTGCAACCGCCACCTCGGCAGGCGCGGACGAAGACCACGCGGCCACGATCGTACTCAGCGGCGCCGATGTGGACGGTACCGTTGCCAACTTCGTCATTACCGCCTTGCCGGAAAACGGCAAGCTGTACAGCGACGCCAGCCTGACCACCGAACTGAAGGTCGGTGATTCGGTGCCTGCGGGCGCTGACGGCAAGGCGTCGGTCTACTTCTCCCCAACCGCCGACTGGAGTGGCAGCACCTCGCTGACCTTCACGGCGGTCGACAATGCCGGTAAAGCCAGCGATGTCACCACTGCTCCAGTGACCATCGCGCCGGTCACCGACACCCCGCACCTGGGCCTGCTCGGTGGCGGCGTTGTCAGCGCGATCAACTTCGACAGCGCGAACCTCAACGGTTCGTGGGGCACGGTTGCCGTTGGCGATGCCAACAACGCAGCCGGCACCGCGCCGACCACCCAGTGGTTGACCGGCAACAGCGACGGCAAAGTCGAAATCGGCCAGAGCAGCATCTACGGCGTCGAGACCCCGGGCAACAGCCAGGTCATCGAGCTTGAGAAAAACGCTGGCGACGACTCCAGCCTGTACACCATCATCAAGGCTGAAAGCGGTACCGCGTACTCCATCTCGGTCGACTACTCGCCGCGTGCCGGCGCCGAGAACAACTCGGTCATCGATGTGTTCTGGGGTGGCGTCAAAGTCGGCACCCTGGACACCACCGTCGTTGGCATGAAGACCTACACCTTCGTGGTGCCGGTGACTGTCGACGGTGACGCCAAACTCGAATTCAAGGCCCCGGCCGGCCAAGCCAACAACTCCCTTGGCGGCGTGATGGACAACATCAGCGTCACCCAGGTGCTGAACACCGGCCTGGAAGACCACGCGATCAAGTTGTCCGCAATTGACGCCTACGCCACCGACAAGGATGGCTCCGAGACGCTCAAGCTGGAAATCAGCGGCATTCCGCAAGGCGCGACCATTTCCGATGGCGCGGGCCACACCTTTACCGCGTCGGCCGGCAACCAAAGCGTCGACATCAGCGACTGGAGCAAGGCCACACTGGTCTACAACCCGGTGCCAAACGCCTACGGTCTGGTGAACCTGACCGTGACCGCCACCGCGCAGGATGGTGATGCTGCGCCTAAGTCCGAGTCGATCACGCTGCCGATCAATGTGATTTCGGTCAACGACTTGCCCGTCATCGAAGTGGTCGCCAATGACCTGGTGGAAGGCCAGGTGGCTGAAGGCACCGTTGCCGGTACCTTCACCGTCAGCGATGTTGAAACCCCGGTTGCCCAGCTGAAGGTCACCTTCACTGGCGACAGCAACAAAGATGGCTACTACACCCTCGTTGGCAATGCCGTGGTACTGACCCTGGCGGGCGCGAACTTCGTCAACGCCGGTAACAAGCTGCCTGCGATTGACCTGACCGTGACCGATGCCGATAAAGGCAGCTCGCACGATGCGGCTACACCGGATGTGACGTTGGTCAACGACGTGCCGGTGATTGAAGTTGTTGCCAATACTCTGGAAGAGAACTCGGCTACTGCGGGCACCGTCGCCGGTACGTTCACTGCGACCGACGAAGAGACGCCGCGTGATGGTTTGACCATCTCCTTCACGGGCAACAGCAACGCCGATGGCTACTACGCTATCTCCGGCAACAACGTGGTCCTGACCCAGAAAGGTGCTGACTTCGTTAACGCCGGCAACCAGTTGCCGAAGATCGACCTGACTGTTACCGATCCATCGGGCGCGCATTCGAATGGCGAAGGCCAACCGACCGTTAACCTGCATAACGATGTGCCGGTAATCGACGTTGCTCCGGCCACCATTGAAGAGAACTCCGCCACTGCGGGCACCGTCGCCGGTACTTTCACTGCGACCGACGAAGAAACCCCACGTGATGGCCTGACCATCTCCTTCACCGGCACCAGCAACGCTGATGGCTACTACGCTATCTCCGGCAATAACGTTGTGCTGACCCAGAAGGGCGCGGACTTTGTTAACGCTGGCAACCAGTTGCCGAAGATTGATCTGACCGTTACCGATCCATCGGGCGCGCATTCGAATGGCGAAGGCCAGCCGACCGTCAATCTGCACAACGATGTGCCGGTGATTGAGGTTGTTGCCAACGCCCTGGAAGAGAACTCGGCTACTGCGGGTACCGTCGCCGGTACGTTCACTGCGACCGACGAAGAGACGCCGCGTGATGGCCTGACCATCTCCTTCACTGGCACCAGCAACGTCGACGGCTACTACAGCATTGTTGGCAACAACGTGGTCCTGACCCAGAAGGGTGCGGACTTCGTTAACGCTGGCAACCAGCTGCCGAAGATCGACCTGACCGTCACCGACCCAGCGGGCGCTTCCTCGAATGGCGAAGGCCAGCCGACCGTTAACCTGCATAACGATGTGCCGGTGATTGAGGTTGTTGCCAACACCCTGGAAGAGAACTCCGCCACTGCGGGCACCGTCGCCGGTACCTTCACCGCGACCGACGAAGAAACCCCACGCGATGGCCTGACCATCTCCTTCACCGGCACCAGCAACGCTGATGGCTACTACGCTATCTCCGGCAACAACGTTGTGCTGACCCAGAAGGGCGCGGACTTCGTTAACGCTGGCAACCAGTTGCCGAAGATTGATCTGACCGTTACCGACCCAGCGGGCGCTTCCTCGAATGGCGAAGGTCAGCCGACCGTTAACCTGCACAACGATGTGCCGGTCATCGAGGTTGCTCCTGCCACCATCGAAGAGAACTCCGCCACTGCGGGCACCGTCGCCGGTACGTTCACTGCGACCGACGAAGAAACCCCACGTGATGGCCTGACCATCTCCTTCACCGGCACCAGCAACGCTGATGGCTACTACGCTATCTCCGGCAACAACGTCGTGCTGACCCAGAAGGGCGCGGACTTCGTTAACGCTGGCAACCAGTTGCCGAAGATTGATCTGACCGTTACCGACCCAGCGGGCGCTTCCTCGAATGGCGAAGGCCAACCGACCGTTAACCTGCACAACGATGTGCCGGTCATCGAGGTTGCTCCTGCCACCATCGAAGAGAACTCGGCTACAGCGGGCACCGTCGCCGGTACGTTCACTGCGACCGACGAAGAAACTCCACGTGATGGCCTGACCATCTCCTTCACCGGCACCAGCAACGCTGATGGCTACTACGCTATCTCCGGTAACAACGTCGTGCTGACCCAAAAAGGCGCTGACTTCGTTAACGCTGGCAACCAGTTGCCGAAGATTGATCTGACCGTCACCGACCCAGCGGGCGCTTCCTCGAATGGCGAAGGCCAGCCGACCGTCAATCTGCACAACGATGTGCCGGTCATCGAGGTTGCTCCTGCCACCATCGAAGAGAACTCCGCCACTGCGGGCACCGTCGCCGGTACGTTCACTGCGACCGACGAAGAGACGCCGCGTGATGGTTTGACTATCTCCTTCACTGGCAACAGCAACGCCGATGGCTACTACGCTATCTCCGGCAACAACGTGGTCCTGACCCAGAAAGGTGCTGACTTCGTTAATGCTGGCAACCAGTTGCCGAAGATTGACCTGACTGTTACCGATCCATCGGGCGCGCATTCGAATGGCGAAGGCCAGCCGACCGTCAATCTGCACAACGATGTGCCGGTGATCGAAGTTACTCCGGCCACTATCGAAGAGAACTCGGCTACTGCGGGTACCGTTGCTGGTACCTTCACCGCGACCGACGAAGAAACTCCACGTGATGGCTTGACTATCTCCTTCACCGGCACCAGCAACGCTGATGGCTACTACGCTATCTCCGGCAACAACGTGGTCCTGACCCAGAAGGGCGCGGACTTTGTTAACGCTGGCAACCAGTTGCCGAAGATCGACCTGACCGTCACCGATCCATCGGGCGCGCATTCGAATGGCGAAGGCCAGCCGACCGTCAATCTGCACAACGACGTGCCGGTGATCGAAGTTGCTCCGGCCACCATCGAAGAGAACTCCGCCACTGCGGGTACCGTCGCCGGTACCTTCACTGCGACCGACGAAGAAACTCCACGTGATGGTTTGACCATCTCCTTCACCGGCACCAGCAACGCTGATGGCTACTACGCTATCTCCGGCAACAACGTCGTGCTGACCCAGAAGGGCGCGGACTTTGTTAACGCTGGCAACCAGTTGCCGAAGATTGATCTGACCGTTACCGATCCATCGGGCGCGCATTCGAATGGCGAAGGCCAGCCGACCGTCAATCTGCACAACGACGTGCCGGTGATCGAAGTTGCTCCGGCCACCATCGAAGAGAACTCGGCTACTGCGGGCACCGTTGCCGGTACGTTCACTGCGACCGACGAAGAGACTCCGCGTGATGGCCTGACCATCTCCTTCACTGGCACCAGCAACGTCGACGGCTACTACAGCATCGTTGGCAACAACGTGGTCCTGACCCAGAAAGGTGCTGACTTCGTTAACGCTGGCAACCAGCTGCCGAAGATCGACCTGACCGTCACCGACCCAGCGGGCGCTTCCTCGAATGGCGAAGGCCAGCCGACCGTTAACCTGCATAACGATGTGCCGGTAATCGAAGTTGCTCCGGCCACCATTGAAGAGAACTCGGCTACTGCGGGCACCGTCGCCGGTACTTTCACTGCGACCGACGAAGAGACTCCGCGTGATGGCCTGACCATCTCCTTCACCGGCACCAGCAACGCTGATGGCTACTACGCTATCTCCGGCAATAACGTTGTGCTGACCCAGAAGGGCGCGGACTTTGTTAACGCTGGCAACCAGCTGCCGAAGATCGACCTGACCGTTACCGACCCAGCGGGCGCTTCCTCGAATGGTGAAGGCCAACCGACCGTTAACCTGCATAACGATGTGCCGGTCATCGAGGTTGCTCCTGCCACCATCGAAGAGAACTCGGCCACTGCGGGTACCGTCGCCGGTACCTTCACTGCGACCGACGAAGAGACGCCGCGTGATGGCCTGACTATCTCCTTCACGGGCACCAGTAACGTCGATGGCTACTACGCTATCTCCGGCAACAACGTCGTGCTGACCCAGAAGGGCGCGGACTTCGTTAACGCTGGCAACCAGTTGCCGAAGATCGATCTGACCGTCACCGACCCAGCGGGCGCTTCCTCGAATGGCGAAGGCCAACCGACTGTTAACCTGCATAACGATGTGCCGGTGATTGAGGTTGTTGCCAACCCCCTGGAAGAGAACTCCGCCACTGCGGGCACCGTCGCCGGTACCTTCACCGCGACCGACGAAGAGACGCCGCGTGATGGCCTGACCATCTCCTTCACTGGCAACAGCAACGTCGACGGCTACTACAGCATCGTTGGCAACAACGTGGTCTTGACCCAGAAGGGTGCTGACTTCGTTAACGCTGGCAACCAGCTGCCGAAGATCGACCTGACCGTCACCGATCCAGCGGGCGCTTCCTCGAATGGCGAAGGCCAACCGACCGTTAACCTGCACAACGATGTGCCGGTAATCGAGGTTGCTCCTGCCACCATCGAAGAGAACTCGGCTACTGCGGGCACCGTCGCCGGTACGTTCACTGCGACCGACGAAGAGACTCCGCGTGATGGTCTGACCATCTCCTTCACTGGCAACAGCAACGTCGACGGCTACTACAGCATCGTTGGCAACAACGTGGTCCTGACCCAGAAGGGCGCGGACTTCGTTAACGCTGGCAACCAGCTGCCGAAGATTGATCTGACCGTCACCGACCCAGCGGGCGCTTCCTCGAATGGCGAAGGCCAACCGACTGTTAACCTGCATAACGATGTGCCGGTGATTGAGGTTGTTGCCAACACCCTGGAAGAGAACTCCGCCACTGCGGGCACCGTCGCCGGTACCTTCACCGCGACCGACGAAGAGACGCCGCGTGATGGCCTGACCATCTCCTTCACTGGCAACAGCAACGTCGACGGCTACTACAGCATCGTTGGCAACAACGTGGTCTTGACCCAGAAGGGTGCTGACTTCGTTAACGCTGGCAACCAGCTGCCGAAGATCGACCTGACCGTCACCGACCCAGCGGGCGCTTCCTCGAATGGCGAAGGCCAACCGACTGTTAACCTGCATAACGATGTGCCGGTGATTGAGGTTGTTGCCAACACCCTGGAAGAGAACTCCGCCACTGCGGGTACCGTCGCCGGTACCTTCACCGCAACGGACGAAGAGACTCCGCGTGATGGCTTGACCATCTCCTTCACGGGCAACAGCAACGTCGACGGTTACTACGCTATTTCCGGCAACAACGTTGTGCTGACCCAGAAGGGCGCGGACTTCGTTAACGCTGGCAACCAGCTGCCGAAGATCGACCTGACTGTTACCGATCCAGAAGGCCTGCACTCCAACGGAGCGGCCCAACCGAACGTTAACTTGCACAACGACGTGCCGGTCATCACCGTCGCAGCCAACACCCTGGAAGAAAACTCGGCCACTGCGGGCACCGTTGCCGGTACCTTCACGGCAACCGACGAAGAGACTCCACGTGCTGGCCTGACCATCACCTTCACGGGCACCAGCAACGCCGATGGCTACTACAGCATCTCCGGCAACAACGTTGTGCTGACCCAGAAAGGCGCGGACTTCGTTAACGCTGGCAACCAGCTGCCGAAAATCGACCTGACCGTCACCGATCCAGAAGGCCTGCACTCCAGCAACAACGCGCAGCCAGTGGTTAACTTGCACAACGACGTACCGGTCATCACCGTCGCAGCCAATACCCTGGAAGAAAATTCGGCCACTGCGGGCACCGTCGCCGGTACCTTCACGGCAACCGACGAAGAGACTCCACGTGCTGGCCTGACCATCACCTTCACGGGCACCAGCAACGCCGACGGCTACTACAGCATCGTTGGCAACAACGTGGTCCTGACCCAGAAGGGCGCGGACTTCGTTAACGCTGGTAACCAGCTGCCGAAGATCGACCTGACTGTTACCGATCCGTCGGGCGCGCATTCGAATGGCGAAGGCCAACCGACTGTTAACCTGCATAACGATGTGCCGGTGATTGAGGTTGTTGCCAACACCCTGGAAGAGAACTCGGCTACAGCGGGCACCGTCGCCGGTACTTTCACTGCGACCGACGAAGAAACTCCACGTGATGGTCTGACCATCACCTTCACCGGCACCAGCAACGCCGATGGCTACTACAGCATCTCCGGCAACAACGTTGTGCTGACCCAGAAAGGTGCGGACTTCGTCAACGCTGGCAACCAGTTGCCGAAGATCGACCTGACCGTCACCGATCCAGAAGGCCTGCACTCCAACGCAGCGGCCCAGCCGAACGTTAACTTGCACAACGACGTACCGGTCATCACCGTCGCAGCCAACACCCTGGAAGAAAACTCGGCCACTGCAGGCACCGTCGCCGGTACGTTCACGGCAACCGACGAAGAGACTCCACGCTCGGGTCTGACCATCACCTTCACGGGCACCAGCAACGCCGATGGCTACTACAGCATCTCCGGCAACAACGTTGTGCTGACCCAGAAAGGTGCTGACTTCGTCAACGCCGGCAACCAGTTGCCGAAGATCGACCTGACTGTTACCGATCCAGAAGGCCTGCACTCCAACGCAGCGGCCCAACCGAACGTTAACTTGCACAACGACGTACCGGTCATCACCGTCGCAGCCAACACCCTGGAAGAGAACTCGGCAACTGCGGGCACCGTCGCCGGTACCTTCACGGCAACCGACGAAGAAACCCCACGTGCTGGCCTGACCATCACCTTCACTGGCACCAGCAACGCCGATGGCTACTACAGCATCTCCGGCAACAACGTTGTGCTGACCCAGAAAGGTGCTGACTTCGTTAACGCTGGCAACCAACTGCCGAAGATCGACCTGACCGTCACCGATCCAGAAGGCCTGCACTCCAGCAACAACGCGCAGCCAGTGGTTAACTTGCACAACGACGTACCGGTCATCACCGTCGCAGCCAACACCCTGGAAGAAAACTCGGCCACTGCGGGTACCGTCGCCGGTACGTTCACTGCGACCGACGAAGAAACCCCACGTGCTGGCCTGACCATCACCTTCACGGGCACCAGCAACGCGAGCGGCTACTACAGCATCTCCGGCAACAACGTTGTGCTGACCCAGAAAGGCGCGGACTTCGTCAACGCCGGCAACCAGTTGCCGAAGATCGACCTGACCGTCACCGATCCAGAAGGCCTGCACTCCAGCAACAACGCGCAGCCAGTGGTCAACCTGCACAACGACGTGCCAGTGATCGCCATCACGGCGACCACCATCGTTGAAGACACCGCTAAAGTCGGCACCGTGGCCGGTACGTTCTCCGCGAGCGACGAAGAAACTCCTGTTGCCCAGCTGAAGATCACCTTCACCACTGGCACTAACACCGACGGCTACTACAGCCTGTCCGGTAGCAACGTCGTGCTGACGCAGAAGGGCGCCGATTGGGTCAACGCTGGCAACCAATTGCCGAAGATCGACCTGACCGTCACCGATCCAGAAGGCCTGCACTCCAGCAACAACGCGCAGCCAGTGGTCAACCTGCACAACGACGTGCCAGTGATCGCCATCACGGCGACCACCATCGTTGAAGACACCGCTAAAGTCGGCACCGTGGCCGGTACGTTCTCCGCGAGCGACGAAGAAACTCCTGTTGCCCAGCTGAAGATCACCTTCACCACTGGCACTAACACCGACGGCTACTACAGCCTGTCCGGTAGCAACGTCGTGCTGACGCAGAAGGGCGCCGATTGGGTCAACGCTGGCAACCAATTGCCGAAGATCGACCTGACCGTGACCGACGCCGACAACGCCAGTTCCCACAGCACTGGCCAGCCGACGGTCACCCTGGTCGACGACACGCCAACCGCTACCAACGGCTACATCCAGAGCGACGAAGACACCCCGGTCGAACTGACCTGGGCGACCTTTGGCGTCAAGGATGAAGACTCGACGAACCCGAAAGTGGTGTTCACCAGCCTGCCTGCCGGTTCCATCGAGTACAAAGTCAACGGCGTGTGGGTTGCGCTCACCACCGCTGACCTCAAGACCGATACCTCGGCCGGCAAGTCGTTCAGCCAGGCTGACTTCGACAACCACAACGTGCGTTACAGCCCGGCGGCCAACGAGTCGGGTGACAACAGCTTCGGCGGCACCGGCGTGGGTAACAAGCAAGGTGATTACACCGAGCTGAAGTTCCAGGCCACCGATGGCAACACTTACAGCGACACCAAAACCATCACCGTGGACATCCACCCGGTGACGGACGTGCCTGTCGTCACGATCAATGCGTTCAACGCGGTACCAACCGGCTTGGTCATCCAGACCTGGACCGGCGGCAACCTGCCGAGCGCATTGGGCACCAACGGTAATGGCGTGGCCAAAACCGACGACCTGATCAAGGTCATCGACGCCAAAACCGCTGCCAGCGCCGCGTCCACTGGCGTGACCAGCAACGTGAGCAACAGCAACGTAGTGGAAGGCACCGCGACCAAGGTCTCTGGCCTGATCTACCTGGAAGCCGGCAAGAGCTACACCTTCACGGGTACAGCCGATGACAGCCTGGCTATCACCGTGGGCGGCAAGTTGGTTGCGACCGAGACCTGGAGCAAGGGCAGCGCGATTACCGGCACGGCTTACACGCCGACCGAGTCGGGCTACTACACCCTCGACATCTACCACTACAACCAGGCCGGCGGGGGCAACTACGACGTCAACGTGTCGATCAACAACGGCCCGTCGATGTCCCTGGGCAACAGCGGCGTGCAGACCTACACCAGCGTGGATGCGTTGAAAGCCGCCGGTGCGGTGCTCGGCGACAGCCACGTGGTCAATGGCGAAGGCTATTACACCGGCTACGTCTACAACCGTGGCCTGGAAGACACCGCGATCAAGGTCAGCCCGATCACCACGACGTTTGTCGACAATGACGGCTCGGAATCCCACAAGGTGGAAATCAGCGGTCTGCCCAAAGGCACCGTGATCACCGATGGCACCACTGGCAACAGCATCACCTCGACCGGCAGTACCACGCTGTACGACGTCAGCACCTGGAACCTGAAAACCCTGACGGTCACTCCGTTCAAGGATTCGACCGCCAGCTTCGACCTGACCGTGAAAGCGACCGCCAAAGAGTTGAGCACTGGGGTTGAAGCGGTAACGACCGGCAAAGTGAGCATTGTGATCACCGCGGTCAACGACGCGCCGACCCTGGACCTCAGCACTGCGGACGGTGCTGTCGCCACCGGCTACAACACGGCGTACACCGAACGTGCCGCCGCGGGTGTGGCGATCACTGGCGTCGTCGCTATCGGCGACGTCGACAGTACCCAGATGCAAAACGCGACCATCACCCTGAAAAACGCGAGTGCCGGCGATCAGCTCAGCTCGAGCCTGGTTTCGGTGGGCGGTACGTACAAAGGCATCACCCTGACCAGCGTCGGCACCGACGTCAGCGGCAAAATCGTGCTGACCCTCTCGGGCACCGCGGATTCGGCGACTTACAAGGCACTGCTGGAGTCGTTCCAATACTCCAGCACCAGCAAGTACCCGACCCTGGGCGATCGTACGGTCGAGATCTCGGTGACGGACAACGAAGGCGGCAACAGCCTGAGTTCGTTGGTCGCTACCAGCACCATTACCGTTCAGCCGCAGGTCTACACCCCGGTCACCGAAGGCGGCGCTGCTGCCGACACCATCGACCTGGGTTCGAGCTCGGCGAATAACGTTGTGGTCGGCGACAAGGGTGGTATCACCACTGCGGGCACCAACTACAACATCGCGTTCCTGGTCGACACCTCGGGCAGTATCGGCTCCTCGGCCATGAAGTCGATCAAGGACCAGCTCTCGGGCATCTTCGATACCTTGATTGCCAATGCCGGCAATAAAGACTCGGGTGTGGTGAAAGTGCTGCTGGTCGACTTCGACACCCGTGTCGAGTCGCAGGTCTCGGTCAACCTGGCCGACAAGACGGCTGCCAAGGCTGCGTTGCAGGCTGTGTTGAACCAGATGGTGTCCAATTCCAGCGACATGACCAACTACCAGGACGCGTTCAAAGCGGCCTCCGATTGGTTCAAGAGCAGCGACGCGACCAGCAACACCGGCGCGAAAAACCTCACGTACTTCATCACCGACGGTTCGCCGAACGTGTACACCGACGTGCAGGGCAACCCGAACCTGGGCACGACCAGCTTCTGGGGTTCGACCGTCTACTTTGACAGCGTTGTGAATAACTCCAATTACGTCCTGGGCCAGAGCAACGCGCTCTATACGACGATCAATGGCAAGTCGCAGATGATCGTCGACGGTAGCGGTAACGTTTACTCCTACGACAGCCGTGGCAGCCGCTACTTCGAGGGCACGGTCGTGGCCAACAGCAATGGCGGCTTCGACGTTGCGTCGGTCTACCAGAGCTCCAGCACCGCACTGGCGAACGCCAAGACCGCCTACAACGACTTGGTCAACGCGGTCACCGGCAAAGTAGTGGTCGAGGCGATCGGCCTGGGTTCGGACATCGATAGCACCGTGCTCAAGCAGTTCGATACCGACAAAGTGGTTGCCAACATTGATACCGCGAAGCTGGCGGATGCCATCACCGGCCACACCGCCGATGCGGGTTCCGACAGCATTTCCGGTGGTTCGGGCAACGACATCCTGTTCGGCGACCTGATCAGCTACAAAGGCCAGGAAGGCAGTGCGGCACTCAAGGCGTTCGCCGCCGAGAAGCTGTCCACTACCGTCGACCAGATCGATGACCGCACCTTGCACCAGTACATCACTGAGCACGTGCAGGACGTGGGGGCGTTGGCCAACGCGTCGAACATCTACAACACCAATGATGGCAACGACAGCCTGATCGGTAATGCCGGCAACGACATCCTGTTCGGCCAGGGCGGCAACGACACCTTGAATGGCGGCGCAGGCAACGACATCCTGGTCGGCGGCAAGGGTAACGACATCCTCACCGGCGGGGCGGGTGCCGATACCTTCGTCTGGCTCAAAGGCGACACCAACACCAACGGCGGCTTCGATCAGATCAAGGACTTCAAGCACAGCGAAGGCGACAAGCTGGACCTGTCCGACTTGCTGCAAGGCAACAACGACACCAACTTGGCGAACTACCTGAAGTTGACCACCGACTCGGCGGGCAACTCGACGCTGAGCGTGAGCAGCACCGGTTCGTTCACCGCCAGCGGCGGCACGGCCGATGTGACGATCAAGGTCGATGGCGCGAACTGGGGCAGTGGCAGCACCGCGATCAACAACCTGATCGCCGGTGGCGACCTGACCGTCAAGCACCACGACTGATCACCACGGGGGCGTCAATCTTTCGGGATTGGCGCCCCCTTGGCATCGGCTGCGGGAAAAAGTGTGTAATCTCTGTGGGCGTCGTACGCGGCGCCTGCAGGGATTTTTTATTGGGAGAACGCTGATGTTCTACGTGCAACGCGATCAAAACAACGCTTTGGTGCGCGTCGAGGCGAAGGCCTACGCGGAAGCCACCGAGACGCTACCGGCGGATCACCATGAGATCCAGGCGTGGTTTGCCGGGGACGAGATCGAAAACAGCCTCAAGCAGCTCAAGAGCAGTGACCTTGAGATGATTCGAGTGCTGGATGACTTGATTCAGGTGCTGACGTCCAAAGGCGTGATTCGCATCACTGACTTGCCACCGGCGGCACAGGCCAAGTTCCTGGAACGGACCCAGGCACGGGCGGCGCTGGGCGGTTTGAGCGAGCTGATCAACGATGATGAAACCGGTTTGATCTGAACCGGGCACACCTCCTTCACGGTATCAGCGTCAAGGAGGCATGAGGCTTCAACGTTTTACTTCCAGGGCGCCGGTTCACCGACCAGTTGGCCTTGCACCCCTTCCACGCCCATCTCGCGGATCACCCGCAATTCACCCTCGGTTTCCACGCGCTCGGCAATCAACGGCAAATCAATGCTGTGGGCGGCCCGCTGGATCGCTTCGATAAAGATCCGTTTGTGGTTCTCCTGATCAATGGCGCGGATGTAGCTGCCGTCGATTTTCAGGTAGGCCAGGCCCAGGTGCGCCAGGTTGCCGATCATGCTGAAGCGCCCGCCGAAACGCTGCAGGCCAAGGCTGTAGCCGAGGTTGCGCATGCGCCGGATCATCAACTCCAGCTGGGTTTGCTCGGGCACTTGTTCTTCGCCGATCTCCAGGATCAGGCGCGGCCCCAGGGTCGGGTGCTGGGCCAGGCGTTCGAAGATGCGTTCCAGGGCCTGCGGGTCGTTCAGGGTGGCGGCCGAGAGGTTCAGGGCCACCGACTGGTTGTGCTGGGCCAGTTGCTTGATCACCAGGTCGAGCATCACTTGGTCCAGGCGCGCGGTCCAGCCAAAGCGCTCCAGCCACGGCAGGAAGTGGCCGGCGGCGATGGTCTGGTCCTGGTTGTCCAGCAAACGCGACAACACCTTGTAGTGCAGCACCCGCTGGGTATCGGCGCTGCTCACCACTGGCTGGAAGAACAGGCGGAAACGTCCTTGCTTGAGGGCATCGTCAAGCAGGGTATGCCAGCTGTGTGGGTCATCGCTGACGGTGCCGGCGGTGTGGTGTTCGAGGCAGACCCAGCTCTGGCCGCTGTTGGCTTCGGCTTGAGTGAGGGCCTGGTCGGCCAGCATCAACAGGTCGGCCGAGGCGTCGCCGGCGTTGTAGGGGGCCAGGCCGATGTAGGCCACGGTCTGCATGTCGGTAGCGCCGGTTTCGTGCAGGCTTTGCAGGGTGGTTTCCAGTTCCTGGGCCAGTTGCAGGGCTTCGTCACGCACCAGGCCCGGTGCGAGTACCGCGAACTCACCGCCACGGCTGCGGGTGATCAGGTTGTGGGTCTCCGGGTACTTGGCGCAGGTGCGCACCAGTAGCTGGCTGACGGCTTGCAGCAGTTGGTCGGTGCGTTGCCCGCCGAAGCGCTGGTTGAGGCCGGCGAGGTCGTTGACCCGCAGGATCAGCAGGTAGCCCGAGCTGTGCTCCTCCAGGTTGCTGACCCGGGAGTTGAGTTGCATCTCGAAATAGCGTCGGTTGGCCAGCCCGGTCAGGCTGTCCTGGTAGGACTCCACCCGCAGCTTCTCGCTGCGCTCGGTCTGTTCGTGGAACAGTGCCTTGAGCTTCTCCACCATCTGGTTCATCGCCTGCACCACACGGCGCAGTTCCGGGGTGCGCGGCAGGTCGGGCAGGCTGAGGAACTCGCGGCGGGCGATGGCGTGGGATTGTTCGACCATGTAGTCCAATGGCTTGAGTTGGCGACGCAGCAGCAATGCGCCGAGGATCGCGCTCGCCGCACCACAGAGCAGCAGCCAACCCAGGCTGCCCAAGGCGCTCTGCCACAGTTTGGCGAGGGCGAACATCGGGTGGCTGACCACCTCCACGCGCGCCGCCTGCTGCCAGCCGCGGCTGACGATGGCATCACCGCCGGCTGGCGCAAGGCCGATCATCTTCACGAACCAGGCGGGTACACCGCTGGCGTCGGGCTCGGCGGCGCGTTCCACCAGCACCTGGTCGTTGCTCAGGTCGATCACACGGATGCTGGCGTAGTAGCCACTGTCAAAGATCGAGCTGACCATCAGCTCGGTCATCGCCGGGTCATCGATGTTTGGCGTCAGCGACAGCGCCAGCGCGGTGGCCGCGTCCTGGGCGTGGGAACGCAACTGGTTGACGTACTGCGAGCGCGAGCTTTCCAGGCTGACCACGAAGCTACCGCTGAAGGCGACCACGAGAAACACACAGATAGCGATCAGCAATTGTTTGAACAGTGACATCGTAGCTCCTGTTAATTATCCGAACTGGCCGGAAACCCTTCGGCGGTCATTTTCTTCAAGACATCCTGCCAACGCGAGAGGCGCTTGGTGTCACCGACTTTTTTGTTGCCCGCAGCACCCGTCAGCCACAGCCCTTCACCGTTGAACGCGTAGACGGGCAACAAGTCCGTACGCTGGCTGGCGGGCAGGATCGGGTCCATCAGGCTGTCCAGTACCAGCGGCATCGCGTTGGGGCTGGCGTAGTAGGTCAGCACCATGTGCGCGCGGTTCTGGCGCAAGGCCTTAACGTAGGTGATCCGCAGCTTTTCCGCCGGTATACCGAGGTTACGCAGGCTGAAGTATTTGGCGATGGCATAGTCTTCACAGTCACCGGCACCTTTCCACAGGGATTGAATGGGCGTCGCCCAGTAATCAATCTCGTGCCACAGGTCGATGTCTTCCTCGTAGTGCAACTGGCGGTTGAAGAACAAGTTGACCACTTTGAGTTGCTCAAGCTCGCCGATCTGCTTTTGCGTCGAGAGTAATTGTTGCCAGGCATCGATGCGTTGACGCCCGGCACCCAATGGGCCGTAAAGCGACTCGGCGCGGCGGCTGATCTGGCTGAAATCCCAATCGGCAAGCAAATTGCCCAGCAGGCCGCCACCCAGCAGCAGGGTGATGGCAAGGCCGTAGAGAAACCGAGGGAATTTAAAGCGTATCGCCACTGCGAATATCCAAGCTTGCAGCATTGAAGGTGCGGCAATGGTGCGGTGCTGGCGGGTAAAAAACAATGGCACGGTGGAATCACGGGGCTGAATTTACGCGAACCAGGCGTCAGTAAAGTGACTATTTTCCGCTCATCTGAAAGGCTTGCGCGAATATCATCAAAATAATGACACTTGCCGAGCGCTGTCACAAAATGTCTCAACGAAAGCGCCTACAAAAAGACTGCGGTGAGCCCCTTTGTTTTCTTGCCGATCTCCCACGTCTTTATTCGCGCCGTGAAGGAGCTCCGGCCATGAGCCGCACTGATGATCTGCTTGCCCTGTTCGGCAAGAGCGTGTCCCGTGACCCGAAAGGGCGCAATGCTCGGCTGCACTTTTTCGGCACCGTTCCGTTCGATGATGGCACGCGCGTGAACATGAAAGACGGTTCACGTTTGGGCCCCAACACGCCATATGCTCACGAACAACCCCTGGCCTTTGACGAAACCGCACCGCGCCCGAACGTGGTCGCTGTGGTGTCCGTCAACGGTGGCGTCGGCCGCAGTACCCTGGTCACGGCCTTGAGCTGCGGCCTGCAGCGTTTGGGGGAGTGGGTGGTGGCACTCGACCTCGACCCGCAGAACGCCTTGCGCCAGCACTTCGGTGTGGATCATGAATTGCCCGGCATCGGCCGCACCAGCCTGGTCAACGGACCCTGGCAGAACGTGCTGCACACCGGGCTCGCCGGTTGCGAGGTGATGCCCTTTGGCGACACCGACCCCCAGCAGCAGGACAACCTGCAGCACTGGCTCACACGTGAACCCAAGTGGCTGGCGCAGCGCCTGTCGGTGCTGGGCTTGAGCGAGCGCCACACGGTGATCGTCGATACCCCGGCCGGCAATAATGTGTACCTGCATCAAGCGTTGAACGTGGCCGACATTGTGCTGGTGGTGGTCCAGCCGGACGCCGCGTGCCTGGGCACTTTGGATCAGATGGATGCGTTGCTGGCGCCCTATCTGGCGCGCAATTTCCCGCCGCGTTGTCACTTTGTGATCAACCAGTTGGACGAGCATTCGGCGTTCAGCCTGGACATGCTCGAAGCCTTCAAGCTGCGTCTGGGTGACAGCCTGTTGGAGGTCGTGCACCGCGATCCGTCCATCAGCGAAGCCCTGGCCTTTGGTTCGGACCCGCTGGATAACCTGGGCCAGAGCCTGGCGAGCGACGATCTCAACGAACTCTGTCAGTTGCTGATCCGCCCGAAAACCACGCCCTGAACCGCTTGTTAGACCCATGACACCAGATGCTTATGCACAATCGGTAGGTTGCGGTCGGGGGTAAACAGCGATTTTGTGGAGCTGTTCTCAACACGCCGCAACTGCCTGTTTTGCGTGCTTTTTATTCTGTGCACAAAAAATGACCAGCGTGGCTTTTTGCCTTCAGCGTAGGCCGCGACAGGCGCTGAAAAGAATTCATCAACAGAGTTATCCACAGGCTGGGCTGCGACAATTTTGCCCTTTAATCGCGCTCGGCAAGCACCATCAAGTTGCGCGGCGTCAGTGCCGGTTCGCAGAAACTGCCTACTTCAACCCGGTAGCGGTTTTCGATGAGAAACAGTGCCCGATCCAGCACCAGCCACAGCTCCAGCGGGCGCCGAAACAGACCACGCAGTAATTCCAGGTTCCTGACCTCGGCCAGGCGTTGCCAGCCGTGGGCTTCCAGTGCCGCCCAATCCTGTGCGCCTGTGGATAACCCTTTGAGGGTCGCCAGCTCCCGGCAGTAGTCGGCGAAGGGTTTGTCCAGCCAGGCGCTGGGCAATGACGGCGTGGGCAGGTAGTCGTCGCAGCCGCGCAGTTCACGTTGCAGTCGGTCGAAGCCCAGGCGCCGCGCCATGGAGCTGTCGCGCTGGCGGCGCACGCGGGCGCCGGCGGTCACGGTTTCGCTGAGGGGCAGGCCAAGGTCATCGATCGACAGCTGCAACGCCGAAGCGCGGCCCGGGCCCGACAAGGCTTGATAGCGGTCTGCGCTGATGCGGTTGTAGCAGCATGGCGCCAGTGCCAGTTGCTTGCAGCCAGCCGCGCTGGCGGCTTGCAGCAAGCGTACGTGCAGGTCGCCGCAAGCGTGCAGGGCGACGGGGGTGTGTACGGCGCTGAGCGGCACGTCGGCCATCACGTCTTGCAGGCGATGGGTCACGGGCAAGCCGTGGTGATCGCTCAAGGCTTGGCCGGCGGCGATCAAGGCCGGGTCATATTCCAGGCAGGTCAATTGTTGCCCGGTGTGCAGCAGGCGGCGGCCGAGGTGGCCCTTGCCGGCGCACCAGTCCAGCCAGTGCGTTGGCGTTGCCGCAAATGACAGGGCCGCACCGAAGGCTTCGATCTGTTGCCACTTGCGCCCGGGCACATCGACATTCAGGCGCGGGCGAGCCGGTTCAAGGGGCACCTTCGGCAAGTTATCCACAGCGCTGAGCGCGAGAGCCTGGGCGGCAAGCTGTGGAAAAGGGGCCGGGGCGGGCAGGTCGTGGGGCTGGTTGTGGGCGGTTTCGGCGTCAGCCAGCGAACGTTGGCGCAGCCACTGGGAGAGCGCGGGGTGTTCGGCTTCCCAGGGTAATTGCCGGTGGGTGAAGGGCCGTGGTCGCCACAGCCCTTGGTGTTCGATCAGGAATGCATCGAGCGCCGCGAAGCGCGCTTCAACGTCCTTGGCACGCATCGACGCGCAGCCAGCGTTCCAGCAGTTTGAAGCCGCGCACCAGGATATAGGCCATCAACAGGTAGAACAGCCCGGCGGCGAAAAAGATCTCTACCGGCAAGTAGGTGCGGGCGATGATCGTGCGCGCCATGCCGGTCAGTTCCAGCAAGGTCACGGTACTGGCCAGGGCGCTGGCCTTGAGCATCAGGATTACTTCGTTGCTGTAAGCCGGCAGGCCGATGCGCGAGGCGCGCGGCAGGATGATGTAGAACAGCGTCTTGGGCTTGGACATGCCCAGGGCGCGTGCCGCTTCGATCTCGCCCGGCGGGATCGCCTGGATCGCACCGCGCAGGATCTCGGCGATATAGGCGGCGGTGTGCAGGGTCATGGTGGCCGTGGCACACCAGAACGGATCGCGCAGGTAGGGCCACATGAAGCTCTCGCGTACCGCATCGAACTGCGCCAGGCCGTAGTAGACCAGGAACAGCTGTACCAGAAGCGGCGTGCCACGGAAGAAGAAAATGTAGGCGTAGGGCAGGGCGCTGACGTACCAGCGTCGCGAGGAACGGGCGATGCCCAGCGGGATCGCCAGCAGCAGGCCGGCGATCACGGCGATGGCCACCAGTTCCAGGGTCAGGATTGCGCCCTGGGCCAGTTTGGGCAGCCATTTGATGATCACGGCCCAGTTCAGGCCCAGGTCGAAATGCGCCAGCCAGCTGTAGTCGCCGCTCATTGGGTGCTCCTTGCAAAGCCGCGGGCGGCGCGTTTTTCCAGGAAGTGCATACCGGTCATCGCCAGTACGGTCAGGCCCAGGTACATGAAGGCCGCGACCATGAAGAAGGTGAATGGCTGCTTGGTCACGGTCACGCCGATCTGCGCGTGGCGCATGATTTCTTCAAGGCCGATCACCGAGACCAGCGCGGTGTCCTTCATCAGGATCATGAACAGGTTGCCCAGCCCCGGCAGGGCGATGCGCCACATCTGCGGCATGATCAGGCGGGTGAAAATCCGGAACTTCGACAGCCCCAACGCCACGCCGGCTTCGCGGTGGCCCTTGGGAATGGCGAGGATCGCGCCGCGGAACACTTCGGTGGCGTAGGCGCCAAAGCACAGGCCCAGGGCGATCACCCCGGCGGCAAAGGCGCTGAGGGACAGATCGGGGTTGCCGAAGAACTCGCCGAGGGCACGCATCAGGTTGACCGTGCCGAAATAGATCAGCAGCACCCACAACAGTTCGGGAATGCCGCGAACGATGGTCGAGTAAGCGCCGCCAAGCCATTGCAGCGGCTTGTACGGGGACGTCTTGGCCAAGGCGCCGGCGAGGCCGAGCACCAGCCCCAGGCACAGGGCGGTGAGCGCCAGCTTGACGGTCATCAGCGCGCCGGCGGCAAGCGCGGGGCCGAATCCGTAGAGATCGAAATTCATGGTGTTTTCATATCGCAAGGCATTGCTAAAAGCCGACGCGCTCAGGTGAGCGCGTCGGGCATACCGTTCAGATCATTCGATGCTGAAAGGGAAGTACTTGTCGTTGATCTTCTTGTAGCTGCCGTCGGCCTTGATCTCTGCCAGGGCTTTGTTCAGGCGCTCGCGCAGTGGGTCGCCCTTGCGGACGGCGATGCCGATCTTGTCGCTTTCCACAACCGGGTCGCCTTTGAACTCATAGGCGGAACCGTCTTTGCTCTTGAGCCATTCGTACTGCACGTACTTGTCGGCGAGGATGCCGTCGAGGCGGCCCGAGATCAGGTCGAGGTAGGCGTTTTCCTGGGTGTCGTAGAGCTTGGAGGTGGTGTCCGGCAGCTCGTCTTCCAGGTACGTACCGGCCAGGGTCGCGCGTTGTGCACCGATGATCTTGCCTTTGAGGTAACCGGCGTCGGTCTTGAAGTCTTTGGTGGCTTTCGGCGCGATGAACTGCAGCTTGTTGGAGTAGTACGGGTCGGTGAAGTCGACGGCCTGCTTGCGCTCATCGGTGATGGACAGCGAGGACACCAGGAAGTCGAACTTCTTGGCGTTCAGGGCCGGGATGATGCCGTCCCAGTCGGACACGTACACTTCACACTTCTCGACTTTCATCTTGGCGCACAGGGCGTCGCCGATGTCTTTGTCGAAGCCGACGACGTTGCCGCTGGCGTCTTTATTGTTGAAGGGCGGGTAGGCCGCTTCGATCCCCATCTTCAAGGTTTCTGCCATGGCCGTGGCGCTGAACGCCATCGAGACGGCGGCGGCCAGAAGGAATTTTTTATAGTTCTGCATGCATGTTGCTCCGTTAGCGGTTGCTGGACATGAATTGTTTGCAGCGCGCCGAAAGCGGGTTTTCAAACACCTGCTGTGGCGATCCTTGCTCCTCGACCAGCCCCTGGTGCAGGAACACCACTTCACTGGACACCTGGCGGGCGAAGCCCATTTCATGGGTGACCAGCAGCATGGTGCGGCCTTCCTCGGCCAGCGCGCGGATCACATTAAGTACTTCCTGGACCATTTCCGGGTCAAGGGCGGATGTGGGCTCGTCGAACAGGATGACTTTAGGCTGCATCGCCAGGGTGCGCGCGATGGCCGCCCGTTGTTGCTGGCCGCCGGACAGTTGCGCGGGGTAGGCGTGGCGTTTGTCGGCGATGCCGACCTTGGCCAGCAGCGCTTCGGCCACTTCGATGGCTTCGGCTTTGCTCTGGCCGAGCACACGGCGAGGGGCCTCGATGATGTTGTCGAGGATGCTCATGTGCGGCCACAGGTTAAAGTTTTGAAACACAAAACCGATTTCGCTGCGCAGGCGGTTGATCTGCTTGCCGTCGGCGGCCATCAGCTCGCCGTTTTTTGCGGCCTTGAGCTTGAGCTCTTCGCCGGCCACCAGGATCTGGCCCTGGTGCGGGTTTTCCAGCAGGTTGATGCAGCGCAGGAAGGTGGACTTGCCGGAACCGGAGGAACCCAGGATCGAGATCACGTCGCCGTCGCGAGCGGTCAGCGAGATACCTTTGAGTACCTCCAGCTCACCATAGCGTTTATGCAAGTTGCGGATTTCAAGCGCGGGCGTGGCCTCGGCCATGTGCGGTCCTCATTGTGTTCGTTGCGTGCTTGCTGTTGGGCCGCCTTCCTGGCGAGGCGCCAAGCTAGCATAGCGTCTGGATGGCAGCCAACAACGCTGCGGACGGTTGACGGGCTGTGTGCGGCAGGGTGTCGCATCGGCACAGCGGCGTGTCGCGCCATCTACAACCGAACAGCCGTTTGAACCGGAAAACCCGCAGGCTTCGCGTAAAAAAGGGCGCGATGGTGCCAGCTTTGGCCGGGTGTTGGAAGGGTCAATCGGGCAAACGGTGCTTATCAGCCCTGTTATGGAGCGTCACGTACTTTTTGTGTGTGTTTTTGGTGCGCGCGTTCGTTTAAAAGTGAGTCGCACGGTAACGCTATAGCGGAATCTCAGTGTTCTCAATGAGTTGCGACGGCTGTTGAATTGTCCTACAGCCCGCGTCAATTGCGGGTTTGTAACATTTTGGCGCAAATATTGCGTAAAAAATAAAGAACGCCCTGTTGGTTTCTTTTCACGAGAAAGAGCACAGGCCGGGCGAACCGTTTTCGCAATTCCTCGCAAAGGTGTGTCAATGAGTAGTACGCAAAGCTCCAATGACCTCGAACAGGGGCTCAAACCGCGTCACGTCACCATGCTGTCGATTGCCGGCGTTATTGGTGCCGGTTTGTTTGTTGGCTCCGGCCACGCGATTGCTGCCGCCGGCCCTGCTGTGCTGCTGGCTTATGCCGCCGCCGGTACGCTGGTGGTATTGGTGATGCGCATGCTGGCCGAAATGGCCGTGGCGTCGCCGGACACCGGTTCGTTCTCGACTTACGCCGACCGCGCCATCGGCCACTGGGCCGGTTTCACCATCGGTTGGCTGTACTGGTGGTTCTGGGTGCTGGTGATTCCACTGGAAGCCAACGCCGCCGCGACCATCCTGCATGCCTGGTTCCCGGACATTGCGATCTGGGCCTTTACCTTGGTCATCACCTTGCTGCTGACGGCGACCAACCTGTTCAGCGTGAAGAACTACGGCGAGTTCGAGTTCTGGTTTGCGCTGATCAAAGTGGTCGCGATCGTGGGCTTCGTGATCCTCGGCCTGGCGGCAATTTTTGGCTTCCTGCCGACCAGTCAGGTCAGCGGTGTTTCGCACCTGTTCGACACCCAAGGCTTCATGCCTAACGGCATGGGCGCGGTATTGGCCGCGATCCTGACCACCATGTTCTCCTTCATGGGTACCGAGATCGTTACCATCGCTGCCGCTGAATCGAAGAACCCTGGCCAGCAAATCACCAAGGCCACCAACTCGGTGATCTGGCGGATTGGTTTGTTCTACCTGCTGTCGATCTTCATCGTGGTGTCCCTGGTGCCATGGAACGATCCGACCCTGGCTGCCGTAGGTTCCTACCAGACCGTGCTGGAACGCATGGGCATCCCGAACGCCAAGATGATCGTTGACATCGTGGTCCTGGTTGCCGTGACCAGCTGCCTGAACTCGGCCCTGTATACCGCGTCGCGCATGCTGTTCTCCCTGGGCCGTCGCGGTGATGCACCGGCCGTGGCCAAGCGCACCAACAGCAGCGGCACGCCTTACTGGGCGGTAATGCTGTCTACCGGCGCTGCGTTCCTGGCGGTGTTTGCCAACTATGTCGCTCCGGCGGCGGTGTTCGAATTCCTGCTGGCCAGCTCCGGCGCGATCGCGCTGCTGGTGTACCTGGTGATCGCGGTGTCGCAATTGCGCATGCGCCAGAAGCGTACGGCGGCGGGTGAGAAGATTGTCTTCAAGATGTGGCTGTTCCCGGGCCTGACCTACGCGGTGATGGTGTTCATCGTCGGTACGTTGACCATCATGCTGTTCCAGGAAGCGCACCGGGTCGAGATCATTGCGACTGGCGTGTTGAGCTTGCTGGTGGTGGCGGCGGGGTTGATGGTATCGAGCCGTCGCAAGGCGCAGAAAGTGGGTGTTGCGGTACTCAATTGATGTGATCGAGTGCGGCGCTTGATTGCGCCGCAGTTCAAATGTGGGAGCGGGCTTGCCCGCGAAAGCAGGGTGTCAGGCACTGAATGTGTGGCTGATACACCGCATTCGCGGGCAAGCCCGCTCCCACATTTGGTTTTACGTCAGTCTGCTGAGTTGGCCAGTACCTGGGAGGCCGCCACGTAATCCGCCTGGAACTGTGGCGATTCGATCCACGCCAACGCAGCCGCTTCATCATCGCTATCTGTGGCCCATTGGCGATATTCGATCAGTGCCGCGAGGATAAAGTCGGTGGCTTCTTCTTCGCCTTCCTGTTCCAGCACGACCGCCAGCAGCGGGTGCGATAGGAACGCGGCGCACAATGCCTGCTGGTTGATCTCGCTGGCGGTGCGCATTTCTACGAACAACTCGGTCAAGTCCACCGATTCAAGGTCAATGCGACTGTCATCGCCGGCAAAGGCGTCCGGTTTGCTCGCGCCGGCGCGCTGGGAGCGGTTTTGCTTGGCCTTGGCCTTTGCTCGTTGGGCGCGTTTTTGCTGCTTGTTTGGCGAGGGCATGGGTGTAGCGTCCTAGGGTTCAGAGTGGGCTATTGAAGCGCAGGTTGTGGGAAATCCCAAGGGTATCCGTCGCCAATTGGCCGTTTTGCAGCCAGGCCAATGCAATCGGCCACAGGCGGTCCTGATACTCGCTGCGGAAAAAAGCGAAATGCCCGACCCTCTTCTCACCGATGTCTTCAGGCGCAAGCCGTAGGTGGGTGCGTTCGCTGTTGTCGAAGTAACCCAGTAACCGCTCGATGGCTGCTACGGTCCCAAATGGGTCATCGGTGATGCTGATGGCCAGTATCTGCGCTTGTACCTGGCTGAAGGGCAGTTCACGCAAGCCCCGCCCGCTGGGGCGTGTTTCATAGTTGGGTGTCGGGGTGCTCCAGTCGCGTACCACGCCCGCCGGCGTGTCCTCCATCCAGCCCAGGCGCTTGCCGGGGAAATATCCGCACAGCGCGGTCATCAGCGGCATTGCTACATGCCATTTGGCAAACATCTGCCAGCGCTGGCTCGTGGCGTAGTCGCGCCAGTACGCGAACTGCGCGCCGACCGTGACGATCCGCCGGATCACTGCGCCTGACGCTCCCAGCCCGGCCGCACAGCCGCCGAAGCTGTGGCCGACGACATCGATCGGCTGGCCTGGAAACTCCCGTTGCGCGCGCTGCAAGATCGCTTCGAAATCCAGCACGCCCCAGTCCGACCACGAGGCTTTGAAGCCCTTTAGCGAGCCGTGGCGGGATTCGCCGATGCCACGGTAGTCGTAGGTGATGACGTCGAGGCCGTTGGCAAACAGGTAGTCGGCGAAACGCGAGTAATAGCGGCAGCGCAGGGATGTGGCGGCGTTGATGATGACGACGGGGCGGTCGAAGTCGGTGCGCAGGTGGCGCCAGGTGAAGCCGCCGATGAGGTGGTTGTCGGCAGCGGGTTCCTTGAAGGGCGTGCTTTGCCCTGGGTTGCGTGTTGCGAGTGGTATTCGCGAAGAGGCGTCATTCAAGTTCATTGGTTTTCTGCCTATGTCGGTTTTTATTTTTTTAGTAACAGTTGGCCAGTTTGCCAGTACGTGTGTGCCATTCGGCGGCCCCACTAATCTCGGCGCTCACTGATAGAGCCATATATCCGAGAGGAACGACACCCGATCATGGACCGATTAGACTGGCAGGCACCCACTTTGGAGGTCTCTATGAGCATCCCACTTTCTCCCATCGTTTCAGAGTTTGAAACAGAAGAGCAGGCTGCCAGCTACGACCGTTTTGCCAATAGATCCATAAGCTTGTTGCCTTTGCGATCAGCCAGGGCGCTTTCATGACCCGAGACACCCTCGAACACAATCAGATCCCCCTCTACTTCATCACGGTCCTCCTGGCAGCCACCTTCGGCCTGCTCGCGCCCTCATCGGCCAATGGCCTGGGCGCACTGGTCACGCCCGCTATTGCCGTGCTGATGTACGCGATGTTCTTGCAGATCCCGTTTCTGGAGTTGCGCCACGGCTGGGGCAACAAGCGCTTCCTGTCGGCTTTGCTGCTGGTCAATTTCATCCTGGTGCCGTTGCTGGTGTGGGCATTGACCCGTGGCTTGGTCGCGCACCCGGCGCTATTGCTGGGTGCGTTGCTGGTGTTGCTGACGCCGTGCATCGATTACGTGGTGGTGTTTACCCATATGGGTAAGGGCGACTCGCGGCTGATGCTGGCGGCGACGCCGGTGTTGCTGCTGGTGCAGTTGGCGCTGTTGCCGGTGTACCTGGGGTTGATGCTGGGGCCGCAGCCTGGGGTGGTGGTCGAGGCGGGGCCTTTTGTCGAGGCGTTCCTGATGTTGATTGTGGTGCCGATGGTGTTGGCGGTGGGCACCACGGCGCTGGCGCGCAGCTCGACCGTTATCAGCGCGTGGAACAACGCCTGGGCCTGGTTGCCGGTGCCGGCCATGGCACTGGTGTTGTTTGTGGTGATCGCCTCGCAGATCACTGCGGTGGTGCGTGATTTCAGCCTGTTGCTGCCGGTGATTCCGGTCTACCTGGGCTTCCTGTTGCTGGCGCCGCTGATGGGCGCTTTGGCGGCGCGTGTCTGTGCGTTGCCGGCGTTGACGGCGCGTGCGGTGACGTTCAGCGCATCGACACGCAACTCGTTGGTGGTGCTGCCCTTGGCGCTGGCCCTGCCCGAGGGTGTACGCGGGTTGGCGGCGACGGCGGTGATCCTGCAAACCCTGATCGAGTTGGTCGGTGAATTGATCTATGTGCGTCTGATCCCGGCGTTGGTATGGCCCGTGCGTCGGTAAATGTGAGTCTGTTCAGGCGCTATTCAGCAGGGTGGCCGGCACCATAAGTCGGCACTCTTTACCTGACAGGTCAACCGATGGATCACCACAACCGTTTTCGCCTGGAGTCCCTGGGCATTTTCTTGCTCGCCTCTCTGCTGTTTACCCTGGGGATCTGGGATCAGCAGCCTCAGGGTTTTGACGGGCGTTGGGCGTTGTTCCTGCAGGAAATGTTTCGCCACGGCGCGAGTTTTTTCCCGACCACCTACGGTCAGCCCTACGCGGACTATCCCGGCACCGCGACCTTCTTCAGCTTTGTGTTTGCCCGGCTGTTTGGTGCGCCCAACCACCTGGCAAATATCCTGCCCACCGCCCTCGCGTCTGCCGGCACCGTTGCCCTGATCTATCGCCTGCTGGTGCCGTCGAGCCGGCAATGGGCGCTGCTCACGGTGCTGCTGACGTTGCTCACTGCGCAGTTGCTCGATAAGTCGCGTTCGGTGTGCCTGGATCAGATGGTGTCGCTGCTCTGTGTCGGCAGTTTCTACCTGTTGCACACGGGGGAGCGCTTGGGATCGCGCTGGCGCCAACTCGCCGTGTTCCCGTTGTTCGTCCTCGGCTTTGCGATTCGCGGGCCGCTGGGGTTGATCGAAGTCTGTGGCGTGGTGTGCGTGTACTGGGCGTTGAGCCGCCCCGGGCAGCGGGTCAGGCAGGTGCTGATCCATGGTGTGGTTGGCGTGCTGCTGTTGGCGGCGTGCTGGTGGCTGTTGGTGAAGCTGGCGCGGATCAGCGGTGGCGATGCCTTTGCCGACGAAGTGTTCAAGATGCAGGTCGGCGGGCGCCTCGATGAAAGTGGCGAGCCGTTCTACTTCTACTTCCAGTTGAGTGTGTACCGCTACTTCCCGGTGGTGCCGCTGGCGCTGGCAACGTTGATCGCGCTGCGCCATCGCTGGTCTGAACGGTTTGTGAATGACGACGTGCAGATGGTGGTGCGCCTGGGCGCCTGCGGCTTGATGATCCTGCTCGGGCTATCGGTGCCGCACTTCAAGCGCGCTTATTACATCCTGCCCATGGTGCCGATGTTTGCCGCTGTCGCCGCCTATGGGCTGCTCCAGGCGCAAGGCTGGCTCGTTGGCGTGCGCAGGTGTTACGAATGGCTTGTCGTGGCGCTACCGGCGTTGTGCGTGGTTGTAGTCTTTGTCTGTCGGCATGGGTGGCAGAAGCACGGTTATTGGCCGGACGTTTCGTTGCCGCTGTTGATCGGCGCGCTGCTGGTCCTGCAAGTGGCGGCAGTGATCGCCTGGCGTCGTCTGGTGGGGCTCAGTGCGATCGCATTGGCGGCGCAATGGCTGTTGCTGGTGGCCGTGATCGGTCCGGCCAAGGATCTGCAATTCGACACCCGCACCTTTGTTGGCGAGGTGGAAGCGCTACGAATGAAGCAGCCGGGGCCGTTGGTGTTTGTCAATCTCGGCCGGGATACCTGGGCGGTGCGCTACATGATGAACCTGGATCATGATGAGCAGCCGTTGTTTGTCGCGGGGAGCGAGGTCGAGCGGTTGGCTGCATTGCCAAAGCCGGCATGGGTGATCGTGGCACGCAAGGAAACCAAGCTGCTGGCGGGAACGCCGCTGGAACATCAGGCGCCGGTGTACAGCGGGCGGTTGAATGACAATCCGTTGATGGTGTTTTTGCTTGAGTGATTGAGATGACGGGCTTCGGGGCGACAGAGGTTGCTCCGATGCAGCTCAATAAATCCCGGGCAACAAAAAACCCGCACTAGGCGGGTTTCTTGTGTGTTTCAGATGATGTTCGCACCACCTAAAACTAATTAGTGGTGCCCAGAGACGGAATCGAACCGCCGACACGGGGATTTTCAATCCCCTGCTCTACCGACTGAGCTATCTGGGCAACGGGGCGCATTAAACGGGTTTTTCAGGGGGTCGTCAAGCAAGTTTTCAAAAAATATTTAATTATTACCGTCGCTTACGTGCCGACCCCGGTTTTTGATCAATTATTGAGCAGGTGGCACGTAGCCGTCGGCCTTGGCGTAATCCTCGCCGGAAAAGAACTTGTCCATCTCGCCTGCCAGGTACTTGCGGTCTTCGGCGTTCATCATGTTCAGGCGTTTTTCGTTGATCAGCAGGGTCTGGTGTTTCAACCAGTCGCCCCAGGCGTTGGCAGAGACATGCTCGTAAATGTCCTGGCCCTTGGCGCCTGGGTACGGAGGGCGTTCCAGGCCTGGCAGTTCTTCTTTGTACTTGCGGCACATTACGGTGCGGGTCATGACGACACTCCTGCATTCAAAACATCGGCCGCGCGCTTCAGCAGTTTCTTGACCGGGGCGGCAAGGCCCAGGCGCGGCGGGGTGGCGAGGTTATACCAGAGCCAGTCGGCCTCGGCCACGTGATGGGCGGATTCCTCGACCCGCACCAGCCAGGGTTCGATGGCCAGCTGGAAATGGCTGAAGGTGTGGACCAGCCCCGGCAGTTCCTGTTGCTTGCCCAGTTCGAGCGCGTGCTGGTGGGCGAGGTGTTCCAGGTCTTGCAGGTCGTCCAGTTCCGGCAAGCTCCACAGCCCACCCCAGAGCCCCGTCGATGGGCGGCGGTAAAGCAGGATCGCGCCCTCGGCGTTCGCCAGCATCGGCATCAGCGTGCGCTTTTGCGGGATGGTCTTGCGCGGCTTGGGGATCGGGTAGCGGGTCTCCAGGCCGAGCATGTGGGCTTCGCAGCCTTTTTCCAGCGGGCACAGCAGGCAGCTGGGTTTGCTGCGGGTGCAGAGGGTGGCGCCCATGTCCATCATCGCCTGGGTGTAGGCGTTGACGCGATCATGGGGGGTGAAACGCTCTGCCGTGGCCCACAGCTGCTTGGCGACCTTGGGTTCGCCCGGGTAGCCCTCTTGCGCGGTAAAGCGTGCCAGCACGCGCTTGACGTTGCCGTCGAGGATCGGTGCGCGCAGGCCCATGCTCAGGCTCGCGATTGCGCCGGCGGTAGACAGGCCGATGCCCGGCAGCTCAGTGAGTTTTTCCACGTCCCGGGGAAACTCGCCGCCATAGTCGGCCACCACAATCTTTGCGGTCTTTTGCAGGTTGCGTGCGCGGGTGTAGTAGCCCAGGCCGGTCCACAAATGCAGCACCTCGTCTTCCGGTGCGGCGGCCAGGGCTTCGACCGTCGGCAGCGAGGCCATGAAACGGTCGAAATAATTCAGCACGGTGCTGACCTGGGTCTGTTGCAGCATGATCTCCGAGACCCACACCCGATAAGGCGTGATGCCCTGTTGCCAGGGCAGGTCGTGGCGACCGTGGCGGTCGTACCAATCCAGCACCGCCGTTGAAAACTGCTCGTTTCTCATCGTTTGAACAGACCTTTGAGCGCGTCTTTGAGCTGCGGGTTGACCTTGTCGAGCTTCTCTTCAAGTTTGTCGCTGAGCTTGTTGCCGGCGGCTTTGATAGCGACCTGGCCGAGGCCGTCCTTGTCCAGGCGGCAAGCCTTGGCGCCGAGTTCCAGCGGGCCACGGCAGCGCAGCGGCACTTCGATCCCCTGGAAGTTGGCGCCCACCTGGCAGGCCGGGTCCGGCACTTCGCGCTGGTCGCCTTCGACGAGGATGCCCACGCGGTAGTCCATGCCCAGCACACGCAGGTCGATGTCGCCGTTGCCGTTGACCGTCAGGCCCGGGATGCGCACTTTCAGGTCCGGGTTGCTGGCGACGCCGTTGCGCAAGGTCAGGTTGCCACGCAGTTCCTGGAACGGCGTGTCCTTGCCTTGCGGTGCGCTGCTCAGGGTCTTGCGGTTGAGCAGGGCGATGCCGGTGCATAGCTGTTGTTCGAGGTTGGCGTTGAGCAGCACGCCGTTGTTGATCACAAAGCTGGCGGTGCCGTTGAGGCTGTCGATCAGGGCTTTCTGGCTGTTGCCGCGGCCGCTGAGGTTGCTGTCGAGGGTGACCTGGCCCTTCACCGGCGGCGTTTGCCCCTGGGCTTGCAGGATGCGCTCGACCGGCACTTGCCTGATCTGGCTTTGCAGCGCCAACACAGGAATATCCTGGCGCACGTCAAGGTTGCCGGTTGCCTGGAAAGAGCCGTTGTAGAGGCTGCCGCTCAGGGTGCTGAGCTTGAGTTGACCGTCGATGCCGGAGGCTTTGAGCACCGCGTTCTGGATCGGCAGCTTGCTCAAGGTCAATTGGCCGAAGGCCAGGTCGGCATTCACGTCCAGCGCGCGCAGGCGTGCCACGGGCAGCAGCTTGTCGGTGCTCCAGGCGCCTTTGGTGGGCGCGTCCGGCAGCGGCGTGGTGCCACCGGCGGCCATGGCCCCGGCTTCGCTGTTCTGCACTTCGGCCTGGCGTGCGGCGGTTGCGCCTTTGGCGGCTTCGGACTTGGCCGGCAGGTAATTGTCGACGTTGAACGTATCGCCCTTGAGCTGGACCCGCAGCGATTGCCTGGCGAAGTCATCCACGGCAATGCGCCCGGTGAAGGTGCTGCCATCGACCTTCAGGTTCAGGTCGTCGAGGACCACGCTGGTGGGCGTACCCGCCAGGCGGCTGACCAGCTCGACCTTGCTCAGGCTGCCCTCGGCCATCGCTGGCAATGGGTTGCCCACGCTGTCGAGGAACTTGGCCAGGTCAAATTGGGCGATGGACAGGGCGCCGTTCAGTTGGGCCGTCTTGTCCAGGTCGTTGACCTTCAGCTCGCCCAGGGCGCGCAGTTGGTTGGCCGACAGTTTCAAGTTGGTCCATTCGGCGATGTTCGCCGCCAAGTCCACCAAAATCTGCCCTTGGGTGGAGAACGTCACGGTCTTGCCTTGCAGCGGCTCGCCGGTGGCCTCGCCGCTCAGGCGCATGTCTTCGAACTGGTAGCGCTTGAGCGCACGTTGGATGCGCAGGTTGCCATTGAGCTCGGTCTTGACGCGCATCACTGGCTGGTTGCTGCCGAAGAATGCGGTGAGCTTCACCGGAATGCTCGCGCCATCGTGAATCGCACCGGCGCTCAGCTGGATACTTTCAGCACTGAATTGCTTGCCGGTCTGCTCGTCGTTGTATTCCACGCGGGCGTTGTTGATGGTCAGGCTGTCGATGTCCAGGCGGATCGGCTGCGGCGGCTTCTCCGGCTTGGCCTCGGGCGCCGGCTCGGCAGGCGCGGGCGCAGTGGCAGGCGCTTCGGTGCTGGCGACCGGTGCGGTCTTGCCGATGTCTTCCCAGTTGCCGTGGCCCTGCTTGTCGCGGTTGAGGCGCAGGTTCAGGCCTTCGACGCGCACATCGCTCATCTGCACTTCGCGGCGCAGCAGCGGCAGCACGCGCACCGACAGGCCGAGCATTTGCAGGTCGGCGAACGGTTGTGTCGGAGTGGTCAGGGTCGCCACGCTGGCTTCGTGCAGCTCAAGGCCGAGCCAGGGGAACAGGCTCCAGCCGATGTCGCCATTGAGCGTCAGCTCGATGTGGGCCTTGTCGCGGGCAATCTGGCGGATCTCGTCTTTATAGTCGTTGGGATCGAAGAGGTGGGTCAGGGCAAAGCCCAGCGCCACAATGATCAGCAACAGCCCGAGAAGTACCAGACCCAGGATTTTGCCGAACGCTTTCATGGGCGAGTCCTTGTATGTCGAGATTAAAATTTAGCCGAAGAGTATACCGCCGGTAACCGTACGTCAGTTCGCCGATCGTTACATTGTATCCACGCCCAGCAAAACGGGATTTTGGCGTCAAATAAAACAGATAACCCGAAAAAGGTGATGTCAGTTTGGTTTTTCTGGCATTCACAGGTGCTAATCTGCGCGGGTTCGTCTGCCTTCTGCGACACAACGTCGCGCATCAAATGGAGCTTGACTCAAAACAACGGCCAACGCTTTGCGTGCAAGGCCGAGGGAGAGAGCGCCTGACGAACACATACTAACAACTGGGGGAAACACCAATGAGCACAAGCACTGCGGCAGCTTTAACTGCCGCACAGCCTGCGTTCCTGTCCAAGGAACGCATCATCGCCAAGCCGGGCTTCAACCGCTGGCTGGTCCCGCCGGCCGCGCTGGCTATCCACCTGTGCATCGGCATGGCCTACGGTTTTTCGGTGTTCTGGCTGCCGTTGTCGAAGGCGCTGGGGATCACCAAGCCGTTGGCCTGCGCGCCGGACATGAGCTTTATCACCCAAGTCTTCTCGTCCCAATGCGACTGGCCCATTTCCATGCTGGGCTGGATCTACACCCTGTTCTTCATTTTCCTGGGCTGCTCGGCAGCGATCTGGGGCGGCTGGCTGGAACATGCCGGGCCTCGCAAGGCCGGTGTCGTATCGGCGCTGTGCTGGTGTGGCGGCCTGCTGATCTCGGCGTTGGGTATCTACACCCACCAGATCTGGCTGATGTGGATCGGTTCCGGCGTGATTGGCGGCATTGGCCTGGGCCTGGGTTACATCTCGCCCGTGTCGACCCTGATCAAGTGGTTCCCGGACAAGCGCGGCATGGCGACCGGCATGGCGATCATGGGCTTCGGCGGCGGCGCGATGGTGGGCGCCCCGTTGGCGGCAGCCTTGATGGGCCACTTCGCCACGCCCGACAGCGTGGGGGTATGGCAGAGCTTCCTGGTGATGGCGGCGATTTATTTCGTGTTCATGATCGGCGGTGCCTTGTCCTACCGCGTACCGCCGACCGGCTGGAAGCCTGAGGGCTGGACCGCGCCGGCGAAAAAAGCCAGCAATGCGATGATCACCCACCGTCACGTGCACGTGAATGTGGCGTGGAAGACCCCGCAATTCCGTCTGGTGTGGCTGGTGCTGTGCCTGAACGTGTCCGCCGGTATCGGTATCCTCGGCATGGCTTCGCCACTGCTGCAGGAAGTGTTCGGCGGCAAATTGCTGGGCGTGGATGTGCCGTTCGGCCAGCTGGATGCGGGTCAACTGGCGTCCATCGCCGCCATCGCGGCGGGCTTCACCGGGCTGTTGAGCTTGTTCAACATCGGTGGCCGGTTCTTCTGGGCGTCGTTCTCCGACTACCTGGGCCGTAAAAATACCTACTTCGTGTTTTTCGCCCTGGGCTTTGCCCTGTACGCGCTGATCCCGAACCTGGGGCACCTGGGCAACGTGGCGCTGTTTGTGGCGGCGTTCTGCATCATCCTGTCGATGTACGGCGGTGGCTTTGCGACGGTTCCGGCTTACCTGGCCGACTTGTTCGGTACGCAGATGGTCGGCGCGATCCACGGTCGCCTGCTGACCGCATGGGCTGCGGCGGGCGTATTGGGCCCGGTGCTGGTGAACTACCTGCGTGAATATCAACTGAGCATCGGCGTTGAACGTGCCGCGGCCTACGACATCACCTTGTATATCCTCGCCGGCCTGCTGGTGCTGGGGTTTGTCTGCAACATGCTGGTCCGCCCGGTGGCGGACAAGTACTTCATGACCGACGCCGAACTGGCGGCCGAGCAGGCGCTGGGGCATGACAAAGGCGCGGACGCCACCACTTCCCTGGAATGGAAAGCAGCGCCCGGCACCGTGCCATTGGCGATTGCCGCGTGGCTGGTCGTCGGTATTCCGTTGGCGTGGGGTGTGTGGGTGACCCTGCAGAAGACGGCGGTACTGTTCCACTAATACCGCAAAAACCCTGTGGGAGAGGGCTCGCCCGCGATAGCATCACCTCGGTCTGTCTGAGTGACCGAGGTGCCCGCATCGCAGGCAAGCCAGCTCCCACAGTTGTATGCACATGTCTATCCTCGACACTCCATCAGTCTTATCCCCTCCGATGTTTCTGTTTGGCGCCCGCGCCCCTATAATGGCTGCCTTTTTCGCCCAATGATTTTGCGGAGCTGGTGATGGCCGAACGTAAGGCGTCCGTCGAGCGCGACACTCTGGAAACCCAGATCAAAGCCTCGATCAACCTGGATGGCACCGGAAAGGCCCGATTTGATATCGGTGTACCTTTTCTTGAGCACATGCTGGACCAGATCGCCCGTCATGGGCTGATCGACCTGGATATCGTCAGTAAGGGCGACCTGCACATCGACGACCACCACACGGTGGAAGACGTTGGCATCACCCTCGGCCAGGCATTTGCCAAGGCCATCGGCGACAAGAAAGGCATCCGTCGCTACGGCCACGCCTATGTCCCGCTGGACGAAGCGCTGTCGCGTGTGGTCATCGACTTCTCCGGCCGCCCAGGCCTGCAGATGCACGTGCCCTACACCCGCGCCACCGTGGGCGGTTTTGACGTCGACCTGTTCCAGGAATTCTTCCAGGGTTTCGTCAACCACGCACTTGTCAGCCTGCACATCGACAACCTGCGCGGCACCAACACCCACCACCAGATCGAAACCGTGTTCAAGGCTTTCGGCCGCGCCCTGCGCATGGCCGTGGAGCTGGATGATCGCATGGCCGGGCAAATGCCCTCGACCAAGGGCGTCCTGTAATGCAGACGGTCGCGGTTATCGATTACGGCATGGGTAACCTGCACTCGGTGGCCAAGGCCCTCGAACACGTAGGTGCCGGCAAGGTGCTGATCACCAGCGACGCAGACGTGATTCGCGAAGCCGACCGGGTGGTATTCCCCGGCGTTGGCGCGATTCGCGATTGCATGGCCGAGATCCGCCGCCTGGGCTTCGACAGCCTGGTGCGTGAAGTCAGCCAGGACCGTCCGTTCCTCGGCATCTGCGTGGGCATGCAAGCCTTGCTCGATCGCAGTGAAGAGAACGACGGCGTCGACTGCATCGGGCTGTTCCCGGGCCAGGTGAAGTTCTTCGGCAAGGACCTGCATGAAGACGGCGCACACCTCAAAGTGCCGCATATGGGCTGGAACGAGGTCAGTCAGACCGTCGATCACCCGCTGTGGCACGACATCCCGGACCTGGCGCGTTTCTACTTCGTGCACAGCTACTACATCGCCGCCGGTAACCCGGGCCAGGTGGTGGGTGACGGGCACTACGGCGTCGACTTCGCCGCCGCGCTGGCCGAAGGTGCGCGCTTTGCCGTGCAGTTCCACCCGGAGAAGAGCCATACCCATGGCCTGCAATTGCTGCAGAACTTCGCCACCTGGAACGGAAGCTGGTAAATGGCCAAGAAGCCGAAGTTGCCGCTCTTGAACCTCACGCCCGAACAGGAGAGTGAGGCTACCCTCAAGATCAAGCGGTTCATGGAAGATCGCTTCGAGCTGAAGCTGGGTTCGTTCGAGGTCGCCGAGATCCTCGAACTGTTCACCACCGAAGTTGCTCCGCACTATTACAACAGGGCGATTTTCGACGCACAGACGCTGCTCAAAGAGCGCTTCGAAAGCATCGAAAGCGACCTGTGGGCTTTAGAAAAAAGTAGCTGAAAGCTTCAAGCTTGTAGCTGCAAGAATTGATACGCGTGCTTGCTTGCAGCTAATAGCTTGCAGCTTGCAGCTCTTTGACGAAGGAAAAGCATGCTCATTATCCCCGCTATCGATCTCAAGGACGGCGCCTGCGTACGTCTGCGCCAAGGCCGCATGGAAGACTCCACCGTGTTCTCCGATGATCCGGTGAGCATGGCTGCCAAATGGGTGGAAGGGGGCTGCCGTCGTCTGCATCTGGTGGACCTGAACGGCGCCTTTGAAGGCCAGCCGGTGAACGGTGAAGTGGTCACGGCGATCGCCAAGCGCTACCCGAACCTGCCGATCCAGATCGGTGGCGGTATCCGTTCCCTGGAAACCATCGAGCACTACGTCAAGGCCGGCGTGAGCTACGTGATCATCGGCACCAAGGCCGTCAAAGACCCGGCCTTCGTCGCCGAAGCCTGCCGCGCGTTCCCGGGCAAAGTGATCGTGGGCCTGGACGCCAAGGACGGTTTCGTCGCCACCGACGGCTGGGCTGAAATCAGCACGGTGCAGGTGATCGACCTGGCCAAGCAGTTCGAAGCCGACGGCGTTTCTGCCATCGTTTATACCGACATCGCCAAAGACGGCATGATGCAGGGCTGCAACGTGCCGTTCACTGCGGCGCTGGCTGCGGCGACCAAAATCCCGGTGATCGCTTCGGGCGGCATTCACAACCTGGGTGACATCAAGTCGCTGCTGGACGCCAAGGCCCCCGGCATCATCGGCGCGATCACCGGCCGCGCAATCTACGAAGGCACCCTGGACGTCGCCGAAGCCCAGGCTTACTGCGACGCCTACGCGAGTAGCTCCAAGCCGTAAGCTTCAAGCGGCAAGTTACAGCAGATCTGCTCTAACTTGCCGCTTGTAGCTTAAAGCTTCTTAATCGGAGATTAAGTCTATGGCTTTAGCCAAGCGCATCATCCCTTGCCTGGACGTCGACAACGGTCGCGTGGTCAAGGGCGTCAAGTTCGAGAACATCCGTGACGCCGGCGACCCGGTGGAAATCGCCCGTCGCTACGATGAGCAAGGTGCCGACGAGATTACCTTTCTCGACATCACCGCCAGCGTCGACGGTCGCGACACCACGTTGCATACCGTCGAGCGCATGGCCAGCCAGGTGTTTATCCCGCTGACCGTGGGCGGTGGCGTGCGTACCGTGCAAGACATCCGCAACCTGCTCAATGCCGGTGCGGACAAGGTTTCGATCAACACCGCCGCCGTGTTCAACCCGGAGTTCGTCGGCGAAGCCGCGCAGCACTTCGGCTCGCAATGCATCGTGGTGGCCATCGACGCCAAGAAAGTCTCCGGCCCGGGCGAAACCCCGCGCTGGGAGATCTTCACCCACGGCGGTCGCAAGCCGACCGGCCTGGACGCGGTGGAGTGGGCGATGAAAATGGAAGGCCTGGGCGCCGGTGAAATCCTGCTGACCAGCATGGACCAGGACGGCATGAAAAACGGCTTCGACCTGGGCGTAACCCGCGCCATCAGCGATGCGTTGGGTATCCCGGTGATCGCCTCCGGCGGCGTCGGCAACCTGCAACATCTGGCCGACGGTGTCATCGAAGGCCACGCCAGTGCGGTACTGGCGGCGAGTATTTTCCACTTTGGCGAATACACCGTTCCCGAGGCCAAGGCCTACATGGCGGCGCGCGGTATCGTCGTTCGCTAAACGCTGCTGGACACCATGGCAGGCGCGGGGCACTCTCTGCGCTTGCCATGGATTCCGGTAACCTTCATGTTCAAAGATCTTCTGCTCGTCCTCGCCAGTACCTCCATTCTTTTGGCCGGTTCTGCCCACGCCGAGGAGCCGTCCGACACCTCCCTGGTGCTGCTGACGGAAAACTTCCCGCCGTACAACATGGCGAAGAACGGCAAGAACTTCGCCAAGGAAGAGAACATCGAAGGCATTGCCGTGGACATCGTCCGCGAGACCTTCAAGCGTGCCGGCATTTCCTACAACCTGACCCTACGTTTTCCTTGGGAGCGCATCTACAAGCTCGCCCTGGAAAAACCCGGCTACGGCGTATTCGTGATGGCTCGCCTGCCGGACCGCGAGTCCCAGTTCAAATGGGTCGGCCCCATCGGTCCGGACGATTGGGTGCTGCTGGCCAAGGCCGACAGCAAGATCCAACTGACTGACCTGGAACACGCGCGCCGTTACAGGATCGGCGCGTACAAGGGCGATGCCATTGCCCAGACCCTGGAGAAGCAGGGCCTCAACCCGGTAGTGGTATTGCGCGACCAGGACAATGCGCAAAAGCTGCTCGATGGCCAGATCGACCTGTGGGCCACCGGCGATCCCGCCGGGCGCTACCTCGCCCGCCAGGTGGGCGTCACCGGCCTCAAGACCGTGCTGCGCTTCAACAGTGCGCAGTTGTACCTGGCGCTCAACAAGCAAGTGCCGGACGAGGTGGTGCTCAAGCTGCAGGCGACGCTCGATCAGCTACGGCGCGACGGTCTCATCGACGAGATCATGGCTCGCTACCTCTAGCGCGGCTTGCGTCACCGCCGGCGGCGATTCTTCGCGGGGAAATTCACTCATATAGATTTGATCGCCGCTGGTGTAGCTGACGGTGGTCGACACCTGGCTGCCGTCCTGGCGCAGCAAGCGGTATTCGCTCTGGATCAGGTAAGCGGCGACGGCCTTGTTGGCGGGAACGTAGGTGATGATGTCCAGCGACGAGGCTTGATTCCAGCCCTTGGCCGAACGTTGGGTGTGGGTGAAGTCCTGTTCCAGATGCGCCGAGAAATTCAATTCGAATACACGGTATTTGGGTGGCCATTCGCTGCACAGGTCGACGCAGGTCGTCGCGGCCAGGGCCCTGGAATGGTTGCCTGTTTCGCCCTTGTTGGCGGTCCACATGAACGGTTGACTGGTGTCGGTGGTGTTGTGGCCGAAGCCGGCGAACAGATGGCGGTCGGTGCGTTCCAGGCGGTAGGTCGGTGAGGACTGCAGCTGTTCGATGGCATTCAACTCCGGGTCTTTGACGCTGAACCACGGCAGCAGGCATACATGGGTCGTGGGCGTGGTTGCCGCCTCGTCGGGGCCCGCGTAACTGTTGAGGGCCGGCGGTGGCGGGAGTTCGTTCAGTGGCACGCTGAGGGGCAGGCGCAGTGCGTAGGTCGGCTGGGTGGGCCGGGTGTAGCTTGCGTTGGCGACGAACGTCCCGGGCGCCAGGTTGATCTCGCCGGGCGCTGCGTCCGGCACTCTGATCGACCAGGCGCTGAAGTCCCGAGAGGCGCCACTGCCCTCGTCGCTCCAGATCAAATCGCCGGGCTGGGCACTCGTCACCAGGTCGGCGCGCACACAGCGCACGGCATTGCTCGAAGGTTTTTCATAACCTACGCCGCATACCAGGCCCATAGCTACATAGCCTTCAGGTGGCAGCGGCCGCCAGATGGAAAAATCGTTTCGCGCACCCGAGCCTGCATCCTTCCACACCTGTTCATAGTCTGCCGGCGGGCGCAGTGCGGTGCCATTGACCTTGTTGGCATCGCTGACCACGGCGACGATCTTGCGTTGATTGATGTTGCGATAGCTGCCGGTGGCGATGTCGCCCAGTGGGAAAAACTGACTGAGGGCGTCGGATGTCGTGCTGGGCCGCCACAGGCCGATGGTGCGGTGGGCGCCTGACCCCTTGTCGTTCCACAGCGGCAGGAACTCGCAGGTAAAGCTGATGAGCAGGTCGTTGAATTGCAGCGGATTCATGGGGAATCTCTCCAGTTGATTGGAGGGGGCACTATCGGTCAATCCCGGCGGCGTCCAGCGGTAGCTATGTAGGGCGCATTCAGCGCGGCTTGAGCAGATCGACCCGCAGGGTTGAAGGTTGGTCGGCCTGGTCGAATGCATACGTGCAAATCTTGATCGGCGTGTTTCTGACGTTGATCAGTTGGGCGAACTTTTCCGTCTGCATCCCAGGGAAGTCATTGAGGGGCCGCACCAGGTCAATGGGCTCGTCCTCGTCCTCTTCGCCGAGCAATGGTGGGGGTGGGATTGGCAAGTAGGCGGCAGGACGCAGGCAATCGGTGGTCGCGGCCGGGCCATATTTGTAGGTGTAGCGATGCATGAATGGCGAGGCCAGGTTCCAGATCACGGTGTAGGCCCCCAGCCCATGTTTGTCGAGGCTGATCGTCAGGTTGGGCGTGCGCGCCGGCCCGGGTTCGGCGAGTTCGACGGCCAGGGTCAACGCGTTGCGCATCATGCCGTTGGTCACAGGTTGTTCGGCGGAAGCTACGCCGACGATGCACAGCATCTGCATGCCGGTCTGTGGGCCGATGGCATCGTTGATGTGGGCGTTTTCGGCGTTGATGGGCGAGCTGTAGTGCACCGGGTTTTCGCAGTCAATCGCACGGCGTGTGGTCTTGTAACGGTAGAACGGGGTGTTGGTGGTGAAGGCCAGGTTCCAGCGCGGCACGATGTCCTTGCCTTTGGTGCCAGGCTGCTTGATGAAGTACTGCTGGATCGGCTCCGGATTTTTGAAGGTGATCGTGGTTGTCGGGAAGAGGTCGCAGTACTCGCTGTCGGGTTTCAATACCCCGGCCGCGAAGCAGCGGTTGAGGAACGTCACCGGGCTGCCATAGTTGGTCTCGGCGTGCCAGGAGGCTTGGCCTTGGTTGACCTCGCACGGCGCGTCCCGCTGGCATTTGCGCTCCTCGGGTTGGCCGCTGGTGCTGGTGCTGAGAATGCCGAACACGGTGTTGGTTGCGCGGTCGAGCAGAGGCCCGCCAAAGCTGCCGCGCATGATGCCCGGGCATTGGTTTTTCAGGGTGACGCGCCATACGAACGGTTGCTCCACCAGCTCTTGGGAGCTTTGCTGGACGCATGCGCCGAGGTGCAGGGTGTCCCATTCCGGAGCGGTCAGGGCAAGGATGTCATTGCCATCGGCAGGGACTTCTTCGGCGAGTTTGAGTGGGTTGATTCCGGCCTTGAGCAAGGCCGCTAGTGAAGTCTGCAATTCGATAATGGCCAGGTCCATGCCTTGGCTGCTGCCCCATTTCAGGGTCTTGAGCGAATAGGTCTTGATCGACTCCAGGGTGTCGTCGAAGTAGTTGAAGCTGATGCTGCCTTTGATCGGCAGGTCCTTTTGCACTGCGCCGTTGAGGCGGTGCAGGCAATGGCTGCTGGTGAGTACGTAGGCCGGGCCGGATTTTCCGGCGGCGTCGCGGGTGTCCAGCAACGTGGCGGTACACAGGGTCTGGGCTTCGTTGCGAATACGGCCGACGCCATTCCAGTGGTCGTGTTCATGGCGCGCGTTGCTGAGCATGCGTGCGGGGCTGCTGTTCGGCAGGCCTTCGCCGAAATCCCGCGGTGCAGCCATGAGTGATCCGTTGAGGCTGCCGAGCAGCAGGGCGCAGAGTGTGAGGTGGCTGATGTTCATGAAGTGTCCTGTAAGCGTGAACCTAAAGGCGCACTATTCAGGACCGGGGTTGGGGATGGGTGGTACTTACCTAGCTGCGGGACGATAGGTGCCGTCCTTGCCATGCCCGGCCATCGCCTGGTTGCTGCGTAGGCTGATCATCAGCTTGATGTCGATCCAGTCCACGCCCTGGGCCTTGAGCTTGGGCAATTCACGCTCGAGTACCGCCAGGGTCTGCGGGTACGGGTGGCCGATCATCACTGCCGAGCCTTGTTTGTGGGCCAGCTTGATTGCGGTCTGCAGTTGCGTGGTGATCGCCGCTTCGGTGCGTTCGTCATCCAGGAACACGTCGCGGGAAACGCTGGCCAGGCCGATCTTCTGCGCTTGGGCGGCGGCCACCGTCTGCGCGCTGGTACGGCTGTCGACAAAGAACTTGTTGCGCCGTTGCAGCTCATCCATCAACCAGGCCATGGCTGCCGGTTGCGCGGTCATGCGGCTACCCATGTGGTTGTTGATGCCGGCGGTGTAGGGTACGGCCTTGAACGCGGCGTCCAGGCGCTTGCCAAGCTCTTCGATGGGCAGCTCGGGGTGCCAGGCGAACGGGCCGGTGGCCGGGTCCATGGGCATGTGCAGGATCACGATCTTGCCGGCCTTGTGCGCCTCGCGGGCGAATTCGGCGGCGTGGGGCGTGTCGGGCATGATCGCGGTGGTTACTGGACCGGGCAGAGCCAATACACGGCGATCCCTGGGCAGGTTTTGCCCAAGGTCGTCGATGATGAGGGTCAGGTAGGCTTTGTGCAGCGCGCCGGCAGGGGCCGCTTGCGCGACGCCTGCCAGGCTGCACAGCACAGCGATGATCAGGGCAAAACGCATATCAACGGCTGCGGGTGATGCTCAAGCCCTTGAGCAGGCTCAGCGCCTGGGCCAGTTGGTAGTCATCGTCCTGCGGCATCGGCTTGGCTTTGACGCCGCTGCCACTAGGCTTGTCGGCACCGCCGTTGCCATTGCCCAGGTGACCTTGCAGGTCGGCCTCCTTGTAGTACTCGCCGTCGGCCTCGTTGGTGATCTTGGCCTTGCGTACTTCGATGTCCGGCACAATGCCCTGGGCCTGGATCGAGCGACCGTTCGGCGTGTAGTACAGCGCGGTGGTGATCTTCAGGGCGCGGTCGTTGTTCAGCGGCAACACGGTTTGCACCGAGCCTTTGCCGAAGCTGGTGGTGCCCATCAGCACGCCGCGCTTCTGGTCTTGCAGGGCGCCGGCGACGATTTCCGAGGCCGAGGCGCTGCCGCCGTTGATCAGCACGGCCAAGGGCACGCCTTCGCTGAGGTCGTTGCCCGTGGCCGAGAAACGCAGCTCGGAGTTGGCGATACGGCCCTTGGTGTACACAATCAGGCCCTTGGTGATGAAGTGGTCGACCACTTCCACCGCCGCCTGCAACACGCCACCGGGGTTGTTGCGCAGGTCGAGCACGATGCCGTTGAGTTTCTTGCCGTTGTCTTTGCGCAGCTTGGCCAGGGCCTTGGCCACTTCGTCGCCGGTCTTGACCTGGAACTGCGTGATGCGGATGTAGCCGTAGCCCGACTCCAGCAACTGGCTCTTCACGCTCTTGACCGTGATGGTCGCGCGGGTCAGCGTCACGTCGAATGGCGCACCGCCGTCGCGCACCAGGGTCAGGGTGATTTTCTGGCCGATCTTGCCGCGCATCTTGTCGACGGCTTCGGTCATGGTCTGGCCACGGGTAGGCTGGCCATTGATCTTGACGATGAAGTCGCCGGCCTGGATGCCGGCCTTGGACGCCGGGGTGTCATCGATGGGCGAGACGACCTTGACGTTGCCGTCTTCGGCGCCGACTTCGATGCCCAGGCCGCCGAATTCACCGCTGGTGCTTTCCTGCAGCTCGGCGAAATCTTCCGGGCCCAGGTAGGCGGAGTGCGGGTCGAGGTTGCTGAGCATGCCCTTGATGGCATTCTCCAGCAGGGTCTTGTCGTCTACGGGGTCGACATAGGCTGCCTTGATCCGGTCCATGACCTCGGCGAAGGTGCGCAGCTCGTCCAGCGGCAACGGCGCCTTGGTGGTCGCGGCCGAGGCGGCAGGTGCAGCCGGTGCGGCCTGGTCGGCGAAAGCCAGAGGCGCGCCGATCACCAGGGCGATCGTCAGAGCCAGCGAAGTGAGGCGGGACAAATGCAGCATGTCGAACGAACTCCTAATGTAGGTGCGGCCCTATCCTTGGGAACGGCACCATTGTGCAGGATCGCTCGGGCGACCCTGCTGACGAATAGCGAAGTACAGCGCCGGGGTGTCCTGGCCACCACTGTTACCGACAGTGGAGATGGATTCACCGGCTTTTACAACATCACCTGCCGACTTGAGTAATGTCTGATTGTGGCCATAAAGGCTCAAATAGCCATTACCGTGATCCAAAATCACCAACAAACCGGCGCCCCGCAGCCAATCGGCAAACACCACGCGCCCACCGTGAACGGCATGCACCTGGCTACCGGCGGAGGCGCTGATCATCACGCCGTCCCACTTGGCGCGGGTGTCATCGCCACGGGTTTCCCCAAAGCGTGCCAGTAATCGACCATCAACAGGCCATGGAAGTTTGCCGCGGGCTGAAGCAAAAGGGCCGCCAAAGTTCTCGCCGGCGCTGGAAACCAGTGGGCCAGGGGCTGCATGCGCCGGTTTACGCGGCGCCGGGGCGTCCGAGCTGGCGGCCAGCTCGGCCTCACGCTGGCGCTTTTTTTCCGCTTCCTGCTGGGCGATCAGCGCTTTTTGCCGCGCTTCTTCAGCCTCGCGTGCCTGGCGCGCCAGGGTTTCTTCAATGGTCTTGAGCACTTTGGCCAGGTCGGCCTGGTCCTGCTCGCGGGCCTGCAGCTTGGCGTCGCGGGCTTTTACGTCGTCATTGAGCTTGGCCAAGGCCAGCTGGCGTTCCTTGCGCACCTGCTCCAGTTGGTCGCGCTGGGTGTCCAGGGCGGTTTTCTGGTCGAGCAGCTGCGATTGCTGGTCGGCAATTTCCTGTTCGACGTTGGCCAGTTGGCGCAGGGTTTCGTTGAAACCCTTCAATTGCGCGAGGCGCGCCTGGCTCAGGTAGTCGTAATAGGTGAGGGTGCGCGCAAATTTTTCCGGATTCTGCTGGTTGAGCAGCAGCTTGAGGTATTCCTGGCGGCCGCTTTGGTAGGCGGCACGGGCCTGGATCGCGATCAGGCGTTGCTGTTCAACGCGGGCGCCCTGGAGTTTTTTTTTCTCAGCGTCGAGTCGCTCCAGTTCCGACTCGCTCTTCTTTAGTTCTTTTTGCAGCTCCTGGACTTGCTTCTCCAGCTTGCCCATCTCGGTCTCTGTGCCGCGCAGGTCTTTCTGCACCCCGGATTTTTCTTCCTGGAGCTTGCCGAGCAGCTTTTTCAGCTCGGTAATGTCCTGACGCGTGGCGTCCAACTGTTGTTGGGTTTGTGCGCGCTCATCGGCAAACGCCGGTTGGAGCAGGCAGGCAAGGGCAAGGGTAATCAGGGCGCGAAGCATAGAGGCGGGCGACACCAGGGAAATGGACGGCCTAGTATGCCCGGCAAGCGCTGCAAAAAAAACGCCCAATTCGGGCTGGTGGGCAAGATAGGTGCCGAGCGGTGGGGGGATGGCAAAAGGACATCTTCCAGACGACGCAAAACCAATGTGGGAGCGGGCTTGCCCGCGAATACGGTGTGTCAGTCACTGAAGATGTCGACTGCACGAGCGCATTCGCGGGCAAGCCCGCTCCCACAAGGGGTTGGTGGTGTGCTTTGGATCAGACCAGAATCGAAGTGCCGGTCATTTCAACCGGCTTCTCCAGCCCCATCAGCTTGAGCATGGTCGGCGCCACATCCGCCAGCACGCCGCCTTCGCGCACTTTCAGGTCGCGCTTGCCCACATAGATGAACGGCACCGGCTCGGTGGTGTGGGCGGTGTGGGCCTGGCCGGTGGATTCGTCGGACATCTGCTCGCAGTTGCCATGGTCGGCGGTGATCAGCGCTTCGCCACCGACTTTCTCCAGAGCCTCGACGATACGGCCGACGCAGGTGTCCAGGCATTCCACGGCCTTGATCGCGGCGGCGAGGTTGCCGCTGTGGCCGACCATGTCACCGTTGGCGTAGTTGACCACGATCACGTCGTAACGCTGGTTGTCGATGGCGTCGACGATCTTGTCGGTGACTTCCGGTGCGCTCATTTCCGGCTGCAGGTCGTAGGTGGCGACTTTTGGCGACGGGATCAGGATGCGCTCCTCGCCCGGGAACGGTTCTTCACGGCCGCCGGAGAAGAAGAAGGTCACGTGGGCGTATTTTTCGGTTTCGGCAATGCGCAGCTGGGTCTTGCCGTTTTTCGCCAGGTAGTCGCCCAGCACGTTTTCCAGGCTGCCCGGTGCAAAAGCGGCGGGGGCCGGGATGCTGGCGGCGTATTGGGTCAGGCCGACGTAGTGCGCTTTCGGCTGGCGCGCGCGCTTGAACTCTTTGAAGTCATCCTCGACAAACACGCGGCTCAGTTCGCGGGCACGGTCGGCGCGGAAGTTCATGAACACCACGGCGTCGCCGTCTTCGACTTTGACCGGCTCACCGATGGTGGTGGCTTTGACGAACTCGTCGCTTTCGCCACGGGCGTAGGCGGCTTCCAGGCCTTGCTGGGCGGTGGCGGCGTTGAACTCGGCCTGGCCGTCGACGATCAGGTTGTAGGCCTGGGACACGCGGTCCCAGCGGTTGTCGCGGTCCATGGCGAAGTAGCGGCCGATGAGGCTGGCGATGCGGCCCTTGCCCAGGGCGGCGAAGGCGGCGTCGAGCAGTTCGATGGACGATTGCGCGCTTTTCGGCGGGGTGTCGCGGCCGTCGAGGAAGGCGTGCAGGTAGATTTTGTCGGCACCGCGCTTGAAGGCCAGCTCGGCCATGGCGACCAGGTGGTCCTGGTGGCTGTGCACGCCGCCATCGGACAGCAGGCCCATGAAGTGCACGGCCTTGCCGGCAGCGACAGCTTTATCGACGGCGGCGCAGAGGGTCGGGTTCTCGAAGAACTCGCCGTCGCGGATCGCTTTGGTGACGCGGGTGAAGTCCTGATAGACCACTCGTCCGGCGCCCAGATTCATGTGGCCGACTTCCGAGTTGCCCATCTGGCCGTCCGGCAGGCCGACATCCATGCCGGAACCCGAGATCAGGCCGTTGGGCATGCTGGCGGTCAAGCGGTCGAGGACCGGCTTGTCGGCCGCGTACACCGCGTTGTCGTGGTGGCTTTCACTGTGTCCGAAGCCATCGAGAATTATCAGGACCAAAGGTTTAGGCGTAGTAGTCATAGATCCTCTCGTGGCGGTAATAAAGGAAGGCGATTGAAAAGGGAGTGGCAGTTTAAAGCGAAGTTCCAACCGCGTCACCGCTTTACGGGGGTTGGCCCCCCCTGACGGCTGTGTATACTTACCGCCATTTTAACGCCCTGGAACCTCCTTGATGGTTGATCACCTGATTGCATTTGCCACTGCCCATTATCTGCTCGTGGGTGCCTTCGTCATCCTGCTGGCGCTGCTGATCGCTCACGAGATGAGCCGTGGTGGCCGCAGCCTGAGCACATCGGAGCTGACCGCGCTGGTCAACAAGGATGAGGCCGTTGTCGTGGACATCCGCCCGGTCAAGGAATTTGCCGCCGGCCATATCGTCGGTGCCCTGAACATTCCACAGGACAAGCTGGTCGCGCGCATGGCCGAGCTGGAAAAGCACAAGGCCAAGACCATTATCCTGGTCGACGCCCAGGGCCAACACGCCGGCACCCACGCCCGCGAAATGCTCAAGGCCGGTTTCACCGCCGCCAAACTGTCCGGCGGTATCGGCAGCTGGAAAGCCGACAACCTTCCGCTGGTGAAGTGATATGAGCCAGGTTGTCGTATATTCCAGCGATTGGTGCCCTTACTGCATGCGGGCCAAGGCCTTGCTGGAGCAGAAGGGCGTTGCCTTCGAAGAGATCAAGGTCGACGGCAAGCCCCAGGTGCGTGCCGAGATGGCCCAGAAAGCGGGGCGCACGTCCGTGCCGCAGATCTGGATCGGCACCCGGCATATCGGTGGTTGCGACGACCTGTTTGCCCTGGAGCGCGCCGGCAAGCTTGATGCGCTGCTCGCCTAACCCCTAAAAGACCCCAAGATCACAAGGATCTGCGATGACTGACCAACAGAACACCGAAGCTGCGCAAGACCAAAGCCCACAGTTCTCGCTGCAGCGCATCTACGTGCGTGACCTGTCGTTCGAAGCGCCGAAAAGCCCGGCCATCTTCCGTCAGGAATGGACCCCAAGCGTCTCGCTGGACCTGAACACCCGTCAAAAAGCACTGGAAGGCGACTTCCACGAAGTCGTGCTGACCCTGTCGGTCACCGTCAAGAACGGCGAAGAAGTTGCCTTCATCGCTGAAGTGCAACAGGCCGGTATCTTCCTGATCCAGGGCCTGGACGAAGCCTCCATGAGCCACACCCTGGGCGCGTTCTGCCCGAACATCCTGTTCCCGTATGCCCGTGAGACCCTGGACAGCCTGGTCACCCGTGGCTCGTTCCCGGCGCTGATGCTGGCTCCGGTGAACTTCGATGCCCTGTACGCGCAAGAGCTGCAGCGCATGCAACAGGAAGGTTCTTCGACGGTTCAGTAATCCTGAACCTGACGCAGAACTAAATGTGGGAGCGGGCTTGCTCGCGAATGCGGTCCATCAGTCGATATTTTCAGTGACTGACACACCGCTTTCGCGAGCAAGCCCGCTCCCACATTTGTTATGCGGTGCTATCTAAAGCCCAGCTGGCGCCAGCCTTCGTAAACAGCGACGGCCACGGTGTTGGACAGGTTCAGGCTGCGGCACCCCTCGCGCATTGGCAGGCGCAAGCGATGCCCGTCAGGCAAGGCATCCAGCACCTCGGCCGGCAGGCCACGGCTTTCCGGGCCGAACAGGAAGGCGTCGCCTTCGGCAAAGCTGGCATCATGGAACGGCCGCGAGCTCTTGGTGGTGAACGCGAACAACCGTGGGTGGCCCAGGCTTTCCAGGCAGCTGGCCAGGTCGGCGTGGCGCTTGAGCGTGGCGTACTCGTGGTAGTCCAGCCCGGCACGGCGCAGGCGTTTATCGTCCATGTCGAAGCCCAGGGGCTCGATTAAATGCAGGTGGCAGCCGCTGTTGGCGCACAGCCTGATAACGTTGCCGGTATTCGGCGGAATTTCTGGTTGAAAAAGGATGACGTGAAACATGCACGGCTCCGAAGGTAAAGATGCGCTGCATTCTACCCCCGAAGACGACCCAAGGCCGAAGCTAATGCCAAGGGTCATGGGCTCTTTGGCGATTGTCGGCATGATGGTCGGGCTGATGATTGGCCGCCTGACCACGCCGGACCCGGTTGAACTGCAACAGGTCGAGACCGCCGCGGACGGTGTGGTGGTGTGGTTCAACAGCGAACCCAAGCTGCATGGCGAGCTGATCGATGGCACCGTGGCGCTGCTGTTCGACGCCAAGGGCAAGGCCGCCGGCGGGCAACTCAAGGTCAATGACAAGGATGTGAACTGGCGCGTGCGCAAGACCGATGGCGGCTTGCTGCTGAACCTGGTGGCGGCTCGGCCGTTGCGCGGGGAGTGGAAGGGCGAGAAGGCCGACGGCCGCTGGCGGTTGGAGATCCATCTCCAGGAGCAATAAAAGAGGGAGTTCCCGGCCTGCCTGTACCAGGGCTCCCAAAACGGGCTGAAGCCGCAACGACTTCGGTGTTAAAGAGGGAAGCCCCGGCCTGCCTGTACCGAGGTTCCCGAAACGGGGGCGGGGCGCGACGCGGTTCGCATCAAGCACCCCAGGGTGTAAAGAGGGGATTCTCGGCCTGCCTGTACCAAGGTCCCCGAAACCGGGTTGTACAGGGGTTATTGCAGGGTGCGTGCCAGAGTGGCCGAGTTGTGCCAAAAAATTACTACAGAAAGCGCAAAGCCCCGGAATACGGGGCTTTGGTGGTTTCTGGCTGTTGTTTTTTTCAGCGCGGCCAGGATTTGAAGCGCTAAACCTGTGCCCGATGCCGGTTCATGGTGCATTCAAGCGGTGCACATCCCCGAAGTTTATGGCGATCCAAATGTGGGAGCGGGCTTGCTCGCGAAAGCGGTGGCTCAGACAGAACATGTGTGCCTGTTACACCGTATTCGCGAGCAAGCCCGCTCCCACACAAGCCCGCTACCAAATTGGATTTTCAGTGGAGCTGAGAATCAGGCGTCATCGCCCTCATCATCATCTCCACCGTCAACCTTCATTCCCAATTCCTTGATCTTGCGTGTCAGGGTATTACGCCCCCAACCCAGCAACACCGCGGCATCGCGACGGCGACCGGCGGTGTGCTTCAAGGCGGTTTCGATCATGATGCGCTCGAACGCCGGCACGGCGCTGTCCAGCAGGTTCGACTGGCCGCGTGCCAGGGCCTGGTCGGCCCATTGGCGCAATGCCTGCTCCCAGTTGGTTACCGGCGCCGAGTCCTGCGGCAGGCTCAACAGCTCCGGCGGCAGGTCGCTGATGTGCACTTCGCGGCCGGACGCCATTACGGTGATCCAGCGGCAGGTGTTTTCCAGTTGGCGCACGTTGCCGGGCCACGGCAGGTTCTTCAGGTATTCCTCGGTCTCGCTTTTCAGCAGCTTCGGCTCGACGGCCAGTTCCTGGGCGGCGCGGCTGAGGAAGTGGCGGGCCAGGGTCGGGATGTCTTCGCGACGGTCCGACATGCGCGGGATGTGGATACGGATCACGTTGAGACGGTGGAACAGGTCTTCACGGAATTTGCCCGCATGCACCAGGGTTTCGAGGTTCTGGTGCGTCGCCGCGATGATGCGCACGTCGACCTTGACCGGCGTGTGCCCGCCCACGCGATAAAACTCGCCATCGGCCAGTACGCGCAGCAAGCGTGTCTGGGTGTCGGCCGGCATGTCGCCGATTTCATCGAGGAACAAGGTGCCGCCGTCGGCCTGTTCAAAACGCCCGCGGCGCAGGTTGGCTGCGCCGGTGAACGCGCCTTTTTCGTGGCCGAACAGCTCGGACTCCATCAGGTCCTTGGGAATTGCCGCCATGTTCAGCGCGATGAACGGCGAGGCCGCCCGTGGGCTGTGACGGTGCAGGGCGTGGGCCACCAACTCTTTACCAGTACCCGACTCACCGTTGATCAGCACGGTGATGTTGGAGTGGCTCAAGCGCCCGATGGCGCGAAACACTTCCTGCATCGCCGGCGCTTCGCCGATGATTTCCGGGGTGCGGGCCAGGGCGGGTGGGGCTTCCTGGCTTTGCTGTTCCTGGGCGTGCTGGTTGGCGCGCTTGACCAGCGCCACCGCCTCGTCCACGTCGAACGGTTTGGGCAGGTATTCAAAGGCGCCGCCCTGGTAGGACGCCACAGCGCTATCCAGGTCCGAGTGCGCGGTCATGATGATCACCGGCAGGCGCGGGTGTTGCTCACGGATGCGCGCCAGCAGGTCCAGGCCACTGGCGCCGGGCATGCGGATGTCGGAGATGATCACGTCGGGCTGCTGGCGTGCCAGGCGGCTCATCACGCCGTCGGCGCTGTCGAAGCTCTGGGTGGTCATGCCTTCCTGTTGCAAGGCTTTCTCGAGGACCCAGCGGATAGAACGGTCGTCATCGACGATCCAGACAGTTTCACTACGGCTCATGTCGATGGGGCTCCTTGTTCCAGAGGCAGAAAGATCGAGAACGTGGTGTGGCCAGGATGGCTCTCACATTCGATCAGACCCTGGTGCTGGCTGATGATGTTCTGGGTAATGGCCAGGCCCAGCCCGGTACCGTCCGGGCGGCCGCTGACCATGGGAAAGAAGATGGTTTCCTGGAGTTCCGCAGGAATGCCGGGGCCGTTGTCGATGATCTCGACCTTGGTCACCAGGCGATGGCGCACGTGGCCGATGGTGAACTGGCGCAGGGCGCGGGTGCGCAGGCTGATGCGGCCCAGGCGCAACTCGTTCTGGCTGCTGATGGCCTGCATGGCGTTGCGCACGATATTGAGCACGGCCTGGATCATCTGTTCGCGGTCGATCAATACGTCGGGAATGCTTGGGTCGTAGTCGCGCACCAAGGTGATGCAGCCCTGGCTTTCGGCCTCGACCAGCTGGCAAACGCGCTCCAGGACCTCGTGCACATTGGTCATCGCCAGGGAGGGCAGCTTGTTGGAGCCGAGCATGCGGTCCACCAGGTTACGCAAGCGGTCGGCTTCCTCGATGATGACGTTGGTGTAGTCCTTGAGGTTGTCGTCCGGCAGCTCGCGGGCGAGCAATTGCGCGGCGCCACGGATGCCACCCAGGGGGTTCTTGATCTCGTGGGCCAGGCCGCGCACCAGCATCTTGCTGGTCTCCTGCTTGGACAGTTGCGCTTCTTCCTTGGTGATACGCAGCAGGCGGTCGCGGGGGTGAACTTCGAGCAGCAGCAGGGTGGCGCCATTGCTGAGGATCGGGGTTACGGCGTAGTCGACGGTCAGCGTCTGGCCGGTGAGTGCGGTGAGCATCGCCTCGCGCTTGGTGAACGGGTGTGCCTGCTCCACCGCCTGGCGCAGCGAGCTCAAGGCTTCGGCCGACTCGGTGAACAATTCGCTGATGAACTGCCCATGGCTGCGCTGACCACTGATGGCCAGGAGCATCTCCGCCGCCGGGTTCATGTACTCAAGGCGCAGGTCGTCATTGAGCAGGATGGTCGCGGTGGTCAGGTTGTCGAGTAACAAACGGTGCAGTGCATCACTGATGGTCATCAGGACCTCTTTTGGAGCAAGGCGCGGGCTTGAGGCACACGCTGATACAAGGAAAATGCAAAAACCAAACCAAGGCTCCGAAAAGAAGCGTAAATGCCCTGGAATAGGGGTTTAAGGCGCGAATCTGTGGCGTTCTGCCAGCTTGCTCGGGTAGTTTCGAACCAAAATGGGCTGGCGGGTGTGAAGGGTGCAGTCAGTTGCACCAATATAGTGCGGTTTTGTGCCTGTTGTTCAGGAAGTGGTGGGCGGATCGCTTTCTGTGTGTGGTGAAAACGATCCTCGATAGCCGGTGGGTCAACGTTGCTCGGAAAGCGGCATGCCCGCGGTACCGGCGTAAAAGACCAGAAGTTCGACGGGGGTGTCGCCGGTGACTCCACGATGTTCGGTGCCCACCATCTCGGCGAGGGTTTGCCCTTGTCTCAATGTGCGAGTAACCCCGCTCTGGCGGGTTTCAACGGTCAATTCTCCGGAGACGATATAGGCGGCGTTAGGCATTGGGTGGGTGTGCCATGGCAATTGCGTGTGCGCAGGAATCCTGAGCCTTATCAGCGTGAGCTGCGGCGGCCCGGAGGGGTAGGCTTTGTAGGGCTCGCCGTCCCACGACTCGCTGCGCTCAAGCAGCACCTCCTTTTCGATCTGTACGGCGCCCTTTGGCTGGCTGTTGCAGCCCAGCAACGATAAGCCCGACGCTGCTGCAATCAAGAGCTTGAGAGTGTCCATGGTCCATCCTGTTCTGTAAGTGAACGGTCAGGCTATGGCGACTTATCCAAGTGAAGATGCAGGACGGTGCTTCAAATCAAGTAGGCCGCGTACACAATTGTCAGCACCCTTTTGTTCAGCGTATCTGAAGCGACGGAAGGCAAGGCTCGCGATGCCGTCCGGGCATCCACCAACCGAGTGCGCCGGGCGTGCAGATGCTCGGCCGCGATACCCCGGGCGACTGAATCCCGGGCAAAAAAAGACCTCCCGAAGGAGGTCTTTTTCATCACGCTACTTTAAGCAGCGCTACCGGATCAGCAGCTGTAGTACAGCTCGTATTCCAGTGGGTGTACGAAGGTACGAACCTTGATTTCTTCTTCGCTTTTCAGGGCGATGTAGGCATCGATAAAGTCGTCGCTGAACACGCCGCCTTTGGTCAGGAACGCACGGCCCTTGTCCAGCTCTTCCAGGGCTTCTTTCAGGCTGCCGCACACTTGTGGGATCTCTTTGGCCTCTTCAGGCGGCAGGTCGTACAAGTTTTTGTCGGCGGCGTCGCCAGGGTGGATCTTGTTCTGGATACCGTCCAGGCCAGCCATCAGCAGGGCTGCGAAAGCCAGGTATGGGTTGGCAGCCGGGTCCGGGAAGCGTGCTTCGATACGACGGCCGCGTGGGCTGTTGACGTAAGGAATACGGATCGAAGCGGAACGGTTGCGCGCCGAGTAGGCCAGCATTACCGGTGCTTCGAAGCCTGGAACCAGACGCTTGTAGGAGTTGGTCGCCGGGTTGGTGAAGCCGTTCAGGGCCTTACCGTGCTTGATGATACCGCCGATGAAGAACAGGGCAGTTTCCGACAGGCCGGCATAACCTTCGCCAGCGAAGGTGTTCTTGCCATCTTTAGCGATGGACATGTGAACGTGCATACCCGAACCGTTATCGCCGTACAGAGGCTTAGGCATGAAGGTCGCGGTGCGGCCGTATGCATCGGCAACGTTGTGGACAACGTATTTCAGGGTTTGAACTTCGTCAGCTTTCTTCACCAGGGTGTTGAACTTGACGCCGATTTCGTTCTGGCCGGCAGTTGCCACTTCGTGGTGGTGAACTTCAACGACTTGGCCCATTTCTTCCAGTGCGTTGCACATGGAGGTACGGATTTCGTGGTCGTGGTCGAACGGAGGAACCGGGAAGTAGCCGCCTTTGATACCTGGACGGTGGCCTTTGTTGCCGCCTTCGATGTCTTGGTCGGACATCCACGAGCCTTGCTCGGAGAAGATTTTGAACATGGAGCCGGAGATGTCGGACTTGAACTTCACTTCGTCGAAGATGAAGAACTCAGGCTCAGGACCGCAGAAGACGGTGTCACCGATACCGGTGGTCTTCAGGTATTCCTCGGCGCGGTGGGCGATGGCGCGCGGGTCGCGATCGTAGCCTTGCATGGTCGAAGGTTCGATGATGTCGCAGACCAGGATCAGGGTCGGCTCTTCGGTGAACGGGTCCAGTACGGCAGAGTCGTCGTCCGGCAGCAGGATCATGTCGGAGGCTTCGATGCCTTTCCAGCCAGCGATGGAGGAACCGTCGAACATCTTGCCAACTTCGAAGAAGTCGTCTTCCAGCGCGTCGCGAGCCGGCATGGTCACGTGGTGCTGAGTGCCTTTGGTGTCCGTGAAGCGCAGATCAATCCATTTAACGTCATGATCTTTGATGAGTTGAACCGACTTCGACATAGTGTCCTCCGGGTGGCTTCGGGCTGGGGTAGTGGAGTTAGCCCTTAGAATGTGGGTGATGCCGGCGCGGATAGTCCGCCATGGCAACCTGCCTCACAAGAGAGCAAATTGCATGCCAGTGCGCCAACATGGGTTTTCTGGTCCAAAAACGCCCCTATAAAGGTGCATTGCGACAAAAGCCCGAAAATGGCGCACCGCAATGTAGCGCTTGCACTGGAAAATGCACTGCTTTAGTGCGCTTGCAGTCCGATGCATATTAACTGGTTAAACCTTGAGCGATTTCCGCTATAATCCGCGCCCCCCTTTTTCAGCAGGCCCGGCGCGCGCTGTTTCCATGAAATTAATCGTTAAAGTCTTCCCCGAGATCACCATCAAAAGCCGACCGGTACGGACGCGTTTCATCCGTCAATTGGCCAAGAACATCCGTGCCGTGCTCCGTGACCTGGACCCGGCTGTGGTGGTGAACGGCGTGTGGGACAATCTCGAGCTGGAAACCCGCATTACCGACGCCAAAGCCTTGAAGGACATGACCGAGCGCCTGAGCTGCATGCCGGGCATCGCGCATTTCCTGCAGGTGGATGAGTACCCGCTGGGCGACTTCGACGACATCACCGAGAAGTGCAAGCAGCACTACGGCAGCGAGCTTGAAGGCAAGATCTTTTCGGTGCGTTGCAAGCGCGCTGGCAAGCACACCTTCAGCTCCATGGATGTCGAGAAATACGTCGGCAGCAAGCTGCGTCGCGAGTGCGGCGCCGCCGGAATTTCCCTGAAAGCGCCGCAAATTGAAGTGCGCATGGAAATTCGCGACCAACGGTTGTTTGTCATCCACAGCCAGCACAACAGCATCGGTGGTTACCCGCTGGGCGCCCTGGAACAGACCCTGGTCCTGATGTCCGGCGGCTTCGATTCCACGGTTGCCGCCTACCAGATCATGCGCCGCGGCCTTATGAGCCATTTCTGCTTCTTTAACCTGGGCGGGCGTGCACACGAATTGGGCGTGATGGAAGTTGCGCACTTTATCTGGAAGAAGTACGGCAGCTCCCAACGCGTGCTATTTGTAAGCGTACCGTTCGAAGAAGTGCTGGGCGAAATTCTCGGCAAAGTCGATAACAGTCATATGGGCGTGGTATTGAAGCGTATGATGTTGCGCGCTGCGTCCCGGATCGCCGATCAGTTGCAGATCGACGCCCTGGTGACGGGTGAAGCAATCTCCCAGGTGTCCAGCCAAACGCTGCCGAACCTGTCGCTGATCGATTGCGTCACCGAAAAGCTGGTCTTGCGCCCGCTGATCGCCAGTCACAAGCAGGACATCATCGACCTGGCCGAAGAAATCGGCACGGCGGATTTTGCCAAGCACATGCCTGAATATTGCGGGGTCATCTCGGTGAACCCCAAGACCCACGCCAAGCGCAACCGCGTGGAGTACGAAGAACAACAGTTCGACATGGCGGTTCTGGAGCGTGCGCTCGAGAACGCCAAGCTGGTCCCTATCGATCGTGTCATCGACGAACTGGGCCAGGACGTGAAGATCGAAGAAGTCAGCGAAGCCCTGGCCGGCCAGATCGTCATCGACATCCGTCACCCGGATGCCGCTGAAGATGAGCCGCTGGAGATTCCTGGCATCGACGTACAAACGCTGCCGTTTTATGCATTGAACGCGCGTTTCAAGGAACTGGATAACAGCCGTCAGTACCTGCTGTATTGCGACAAAGGCGTGATGAGTCGCCTGCATGCCCACCATTTGCTCAGTGAGGGGCATGCCAATGTGCGCGTTTATCGACCGAGCTAAGAGCCCGGGGCTGTTTGCCTGTGGCCTGCGTCACCGGCCCCCCGACTCTGCCGTCAAGCTGTAACGGCAAGGCCTGACTCTACTGTTAATCGCTGCCACGACCTGTCAGCACACCGAATCCTCTGATCGAGATACACAAGTGATCGAAAATCTACGTAACATCGCCATCATTGCTCACGTTGACCATGGTAAAACCACCCTGGTAGACAAACTCCTGCGTCAGTCCGGCACCCTGGAGCGCAACGAGCTCAATGACGAGCGCGTGATGGACTCCAACGACCAGGAAAAAGAGCGCGGTATTACCATCCTGGCGAAAAACACCGCCATCAACTGGAACGGCTACCACATCAACATCGTGGATACCCCGGGCCACGCCGACTTCGGCGGCGAAGTTGAACGCGTAATGTCGATGGTTGACTCCGTTCTGCTGCTGGTTGATGCCCAGGACGGCCCTATGCCGCAAACCCGTTTCGTGACCAAGAAGGCGTTCGAAGCCGGCCTGCGTCCGATCGTGTGCATCAACAAGGTTGACCGTCCAGGCGCGCGTCCGGACTGGGTTCTGGACCAGATCTTCGACCTGTTCGACAACCTGGGTGCCACCGAAGAACAGCTGGACTTCAAAGTCGTCTACGCCTCGGCCCTGAACGGCATTGCCGGTCTGGACCACAACGACATGGCTGAAGACATGACCCCGCTGTACCAGTCGATCGTCGACAACGTACCGGCGCCAAAAGTTGACCGTGACGGCCCGTTCCAGATGCAAATCTCGGCACTGGACTACAACAGCTTCCTGGGTGTTATCGGCGTTGGCCGTATCGCTCGTGGTAGCGTCAAGCCGAACACCCCGGTTGTTGCTATCGGCGCTGACGGCAAGAAGCGTAATGGTCGTATCCTGAAGCTGATGGGTCACCACGGTCTGCACCGTATCGACGTTGAAGAAGCTTTCGCAGGCGACATCGTATGCGTGAGCGGTATGGACTCCCTGTTCATCTCCGACACCCTGTGCCAGCCGGACAACGTCGAGGCGATGAAGCCTCTGACCGTTGACGAGCCAACCGTTTCCATGACCTTCCAGGTAAACGACTCGCCTTTCTGCGGTAAAGAAGGCAAGTTCGTGACTTCCCGTAACATCAAGGAACGTCTGGACAAAGAGCTGCTGTACAACGTTGCACTGCGCGTTGAAGAAGGCGACTCGGCTGACAAGTTCAAGGTTTCCGGCCGTGGTGAGCTGCACCTCTCGGTACTGATCGAAACCATGCGTCGCGAAGGCTTCGAAATGGGCGTTGGTCGTCCGGAAGTGATCATCCGTCAGGTTGACGGCGTGAAGCAGGAACCGTTCGAAAACGTCACCATCGACACCCCGGAAGAATCCCAGGGCAAGGTGATGGAAGAGATGGGTCTGCGTAAAGGCGACCTGACCAACATGGTGCCGGATGGCAAAGGCCGTGTGCGTCTGGAATACAACATCCCTGCTCGTGGTCTGATCGGTTTCCGTAACCAGTTCCTGACCCTGACCAACGGTGCTGGCATCCTGACCTCGATCTTTGATCGCTACGACACCATGAAGTCCGGCGACATGTCCGGCCGTCAGAACGGTGTTCTGGTATCGGTTGAAACCGGCAAGGCGCTGACCTACTCCCTGGAAACCCTCCAGGCACGTGGCAAGCTGTTCGTTGAACACGGTCAAGAGATCTACAACGGTCAGATCGTTGGTCTGAACAGCCGTGACAACGACATGGGCGTCAACCCAACCAAAGGCAAGAAGCTCGACAACATGCGTGCTTCGGGCAAAGACGAAACCATCGCTCTGGTTCCACCTGTTCGCTTCACCCTGGAACAGGCCCTGGAATTCATCCAGGACGACGAGCTGTGCGAAGTCACGCCTAAGTCGATCCGCCTGCGTAAGAAGATCCTGGACGAAGGCGAGCGTACCCGCGCTGCCAAGAAAGCCAAGAACTGAGTTAACTCAGGCTGAATGAAAAACGCCCCCGGTCGAAAGGCCGGGGGCGTTTTTTTGTGCCTGCAGTTTTTGTGTTGTCTCTACCGGCCCCATCGCAGGCAAGCCAGCTCCCACACTTGATCGGGTTCACACGGTCAAAATGTGGGAGCTGGCTTGCCTGCGATGAGGCCCTAAAGGGCACTACAAAATATGGATCAGAACTTATCGAGCGTCTTGAACTTGGTCTCGCGCACCACTTCCTTGGGCTTGTACGCGCAATACCCCGGCCGCGGCCCGATCTTGGGGTGGTTGCGGCAAGTATCCGGGCGCTTGTCATAAATAGTGCAGAAGCGCGTCTTACGATCCAGGAACAGGCAGTCGTTGTTGCTCATGCGCTGCAGGGTAAAAATCTCGGACTTGGAATTGAAGCGCTCGACGATGCCTTCCTTCTGCAAGCGCTTGGCGATGTTCTTCGCCGGGTCGCCCAGCTCGAACTCATCGACCAGACCAATGCGGATCAGGTCCTTGACCTTCACTTCGACCGGCAGCGTGCAGCAGCTGGACACGCAGCCACCGCACATGTGTGCGGAGTATTTCTGCCATGTTTCAAGACGGTCGAGTTCCGCGGCGGCGATCAGTTGAGGCTTCATCAGGGTTCCAAAAGGTGGGGCGGTATCCGGGCGCGCGATCATACCGGGATTGGTGGTTTTTTGAACAATATTTTGCCGGTTTCGGCCAGAAGGCGTGTCTGGGCCAAAGCAGGCACGGCCAATGCATCAAAAACCGCCAAAGGTAAATGCGTTAAAAAAGTGCCGAACCAGAGCGGTCACCGTCTGTCAGACCGTCTAGGCTCTAGCAACTCCTTCTATCTCGCCCGAGGTCGCATCTGATGTCTCAGGAACCACTTGCACGAGAAGCAGAGGTAGCCGCATTTCGCGATGCTGTCTTGACCAAACTCACCTACGCGGTGGGCAAGGACCCGGATCACGCCTTCGACCATGACTGGTTCGAAGCCATTGCCCTGGCCGCCCGCGACCAGATGGTCGACCACTGGATGGACCACACGCGGCGCATTTACCGCAAAGGTCAGAAACGCGTGTATTACCTTTCCCTGGAGTTCCTCATCGGCCGTTTGCTCTACGACAGCCTGAGCAACCTCGGCGTGCTGGAGATTGCCCGCGAAGCCCTGGCCGAGTTGGGCGTGGACCTTGAGCGCATCCGCCTGCTGGAGCCCGACGCGGCGCTTGGCAACGGCGGCCTGGGCCGTCTGGCCGCGTGCTTCATGGAAAGCATGTCGACTCTCGGCATTGCCGGCCACGGTTATGGCATTCGTTATGAACATGGTTTGTTCCGCCAGGCGATTGTCGACGGCTGGCAGCAGGAGCAGACCGAGCGCTGGCTGGATTTTGGCAACCCGTGGGAGTTCGAGCGGGCTGAAGTGATTTACCCGATCGGCTTTGGCGGCAGCGTCGAAACCCTGGCGGACGCCTCCGGCAAGATGATTCAGGTGTGGTCGCCCAACGAAACCGTGCGGGCCGTGGCCTATGACACTCCGGTGGTCGGCTGGCGTGGCGCCAGCGTCAACACCCTGCGCCTGTGGCGCGCCCGTGCGGTGGAAGACCTGCACCTGGAGCGCTTCAACGCCGGTGATCACCTTGGCGCCGTCGCCGAGGTCGCCCGTGCCGAAAGCATCTCCCGGGTGCTTTACCCGGCCGACAGCACCGAAGCGGGGCAGGAACTGCGCCTGCGCCAGGAATACTTCTTCGTCGCCGCGTCCCTGCAAGACCTGTTGCGCCGCCACAAGAACATGCACGGCTCGGTGCTCAGCCTGGGCGAACACGCCGCGATCCAGCTCAACGACACCCACCCGTCCATCGCCGTGGCCGAGTTGATGCGCCAACTGGTCGACCTGCATGACATTCCGTGGGACGCCGCGTGGGATGTGACGGTTGAAACCCTTTCCTACACCAACCACACCCTGCTGCCCGAGGCACTGGAAACCTGGCCTGTGGGTTTGATGGAACGCATGCTGCCCCGGCACATGCAGATCATCTACCTGATCAACGCCCAGCACATCGATTCGCTGCGCGCCAAGGGCATCCACGACTTCGACGTACTGCGCGCCGTATCGCTGATCGAAGAAGACAACGGCCGCCGCGTGCGCATGGGTAACCTGGCGTTCCTCGGCTCCCATAGCGTCAACGGCGTGTCCGGTTTACATACCCAATTGATGCGCAGCACGGTGTTCTCCGAGCTGCACAAGCTCTACCCCGAACGCATCAACAACAAAACCAACGGCATCACCTTCCGCCGCTGGCTGTACCAGGCCAACCCCAAGCTCACCGAGATGCTGGTGGAGGCATTGGGCCCGGACATTCTCGACAACATGGAAACCCGCCTGGGCGAATTGGAAACCTTTGCCGAAAAGCAGACGTTCCGCAAAGCCTTCGCCGAGCAGCGCTTGCACAGTAAGCGGGCGCTGGCGCAAATCATCCACGAGCGCCTGGGCATTTCGGTCAACCCGGCGGCAATGTTCGACGTACAGGTCAAGCGCATCCACGAGTACAAGCGCCAACTGCTCAACCTGCTGCACACCGTGGCGCTGTACCAGGCGATCCGCGCCGAGCCGGGCACCGACTGGGTGCCGCGGGTGAAGATTTTCTCGGGCAAGGCGGCGGCCAGTTATCACCAGGCCAAGCTGATCATCAAGCTGACCAACGACATCGCCCGCACCGTCAACAACGACCCCACCGTGCGCGGGCTGCTCAAAGTGGTGTTCCTGCCCAACTACAACGTCAGCCTGGCCGAAAGCATCATTCCGGCGGCGGACTTGTCGGAGCAAATCTCCACCGCCGGCTTCGAGGCCTCGGGCACCAGCAACATGAAGTTCGGCCTCAACGGCGCGCTGACCATCGGCACCATGGACGGCGCCAACGTGGAAATGCACGAACGCGTCGGCGCCGAACACATGTTCATCTTCGGCCTCAGTGCGCAGCAGGTGGAAGCGCGCAAACGTGCCGGGGAGTTCAATGCCGGCCCCGATGTTGCCGCCTCCCATCGCCTCAACGATGTGCTGCAAGCGATCCGCGGCGGGGTGTTCTCGCCGGATGATCCGGGGCGTTATGTGGGCCTGATCGACGGGTTGATCGACTACGACCGTTTCCTGGTGTGTGCCGACTTCGATTCCTACTGGGACGCCCAGGCGCGGGTCGAAGCGCATTGGCACGATTCCAAGGCGTGGTGGCGCTCGGCGGTGCTCAATACGGCGCGGATGGGCTGGTTCAGTTCCGACCGAACCATCCGCGAATACGCCACCGAAATCTGGAAAGCGTTGGACTAGACGCCGCACTACGTTGTGGGAGCGGGCTTGTGTGGGAGCGGGCTTGCTCGCGAAGACGGCGTGTCAGGCAACTCATCTGATACTGACCCACCGCTTTCGCGAGCAAGCCCGCTCCCACACAAACCCGCTCCCACACAAGCCTTCTCCCACATTGCTCTCGCGTCGATATACTAGGCCCCGGTTTGCCTAGGGAATATCGACCATGCAATGGATTTTCATGCTGATTGGCCTCGCGCTCGGCTGGACACTCGACGAGTCGTTCAGTGACGCCGGCATCGGTGCGCTGCTGGGCTTGGGGCTTGGCCAGGCGATTCGCCTGTCGCAACTGTCGGCCCAGGCAGACAAGCAGGCGAGCCAGTTGGAAACCACGCAAAAGGCGCTGATTGCCCTGGGCGAACGCCTGCGGCTACTGGAAGTGCCCACGCCGCCGGTCGGCAGTGCCAGGGTCGAACCCGCCATTCCTGACCCCACCCCTGTCGCCAAGGCGCCCGACCTTGTCTGGGAGCTGCCGACCGAGTTGGCGCCTGTGCCGATGGTTGCCGAGGCCAGCCAGCCGCTGCCGGATGATGTCTGGGCACCAGCACCAGCACCAGCACCAGCGCCAGCGCCGATGCCGACACCAAGCCCGCAAGAACCGGCAACCCCGCGTGGCCCCAGCCTGATCGAGCGCGCCATCAGCGGTGCGCGCAATTGGCTGTTTGGCGGCAACACCGTGCTGCGCGTCGGCGTGGTGCTGTTGTTCCTTGGCCTGGCGTTCCTGCTGCGGTATGCCACCGAAGGCATGGTGGTGCCGATCGAGTTGCGCTACGCCGGTGTCGCCGCCGCTGCGGTCGGCCTGTTGGGCCTGGGTTGGTGGCTGCGCCTGCGCAACAGCCATTACGGCTTGATGCTGCAAGGCACCGGGATCGCGGTGTTGTACCTCACGGTGTTTGCGGCGATGCGCCTGCATCCGCTGATCGATCCCAGCGCGGCACTGGGCCTGCTGGTGGCGGTTACGGTGTTCTCGGCGATCCTGGCGATCACCCAGGACGCGCTGGGGTTGGCCTGTGCGGCCGCGCTCGGTGGTTTCGCCGCGCCGATCCTCACTTCCACGGGGGCTGGCAACCATGTGGCGCTGTTCAGTTACTTCGCGTTGCTTAACGCGGGCATCCTCGCGATTGCCTGGTTCAAGGCCTGGCGCCTGCTCAACCTGATCGGCTTCGTCGGCACCTTCGGCATCGGCTTCGCCTGGGGCCTGCGTTCCTACACGCCGGAACTGCTGTGGAGCACCGAGCCGTTCCTGATCCTGTTTTTCCTGATGTACCTGGCCATCGGCCTGTTGTTCACCCGGCGCAAATTGCTGGAGATGAGCGACGCGCCCGAGGACGACAGCCGTGGAGCGCTGCTGCGCTGGTCGGCGGCCAAGGGTGATTATGTCGACGGCAGCATGCTGTTCGGCCCGCCCCTGGTGGGCTTTGGCTTGCAGTTCGCGCTGGTGCAGCACCTGGAGTTCGCCGCTGCGTTCAGTGCGTTGGGCCTGGGCATTATCTACATGGGCCTGGCCCGTCTGCTCAGTGGTGGGCGCGCCTTGTTGCTGGCGGAAACCTGCCTGGCCCTGGGCGTGATCTTTGCCAGCCTGGCGATTCCCCTTGGGCTCGACGCGCGCTGGACTGCCGCGGCGTGGGCGGTGGAGGGCGCGGGGATTTTCTGGCTCGGGTTGCGTCAACAGCGGCCGTTGGCGCGGGCCTTCGGCCTGCTGCTGCAACTGGGCTCGGCAATGGCGTTCCTCAGCGAGTTGCGCATCGGCGAACACAGCCTGCTCGACGGCGCGCCATTGGGGGCGTTGCTGCTGGGCGCGGCGTTGCTGTTCAGCTTCGATCAACTGCGCAAGGCGCCGGCTGAACAGGCGGCGGATTGGGAGCGTAGAGGCCTGCCGGTACTGGCGAGCCTGGGCTTGAGCTTTGTGTACTTGCTGGCGCCGTTGCTGTTGCAGACCCAGGGCACTGCCATCAGTTGGGCGATTGCCGGGCTGGTGACGCTGTTTGTCGGCCTGCGCATCGGCTCGCGCACCTTCCTGTTCACCGCGTTTGCCGTGCAACTGCTCGGCGGCGCGTTGTTCCTGCTGCGCTTGCAGGGCGGCGAGGGCGCAGCCGTATTCAGTGCGGGTTGGAGTGGTTTGCTCACCGCTTCGCTGATCGGCCTGGCGCTGATCGGCGGCATGTTGCTGGCGGCGCGCGACGACATGGTGCGCGGTGACGTGCGCTTGTTGCGCGGGCTGTCGGTGGTGTTGCTGGCCGGGCTGGTGCTGATCAACCTTGCGGTGCTGTTCGTACTGCCATGGCAAAGCGCGAGTGGCGTGTGGGCGGCCAGTGGTCTGTTGATCATCTGGTTGAGCCTGTACCTGCAACAGCGCGTGAGTTTTGTGTTTGGCTTGCTGCTGCAACTGATCGGCGGCGGTTCGTTCCTGCTGTCGGTGCCGCAGCTGCTGGGGCCGTTGAGCGGCGAAGGCTTGCGCCTGCTGGGGCATAGCGGTTTCTGGACACCGATGGTCCTGGGCCTGGCCGCGCTGGTCGGCGCCTGGCGCTTGCAGCGCGAGCGGCATGTGCCGGTGTTTGCGGTGCTGAAACTGCAACGCCTGTCCGACGTGCTGTTGGTGTGGGGCGCCGCATGGTGGGCGCTGGCGTTGATCAGCGAGGTGCTGCGCTTTGTCCCGAACGCTTTGCAAGGCCCGTCCTTGCTCGGCATCGCCGCCGTAAGCGTGGCGCTCTGGGCGTTTGGCGCGCAGCGGTTGCGCTGGCCGTCGCTGGGCGTGCTCGGCACCTTGCTGATGCCGGCGGCGGGCGTGGTGTTGCTGGCGTCCCTGGATGCCTATTACCACCCGGCGGCGCAGTTTGGCTGGTTGGCGTGGTTGGCCGTTTTTGTCGTGCACTTCATTTCGCTGCGGCGCTTGGCTTCGACAGTGCCTGGCACGGTGTTGAGCGTGGCCCATGTGCTGGGCTGCTGGATGCTGATCGGCGTGCTCGCGCTGGAACTGCGTTACGGCCTGCTGTTGCTGTCGGATCAGTACAACGCCTGGCGCTGGCTCGGTTGGGCGATTCTGCCAAGCCTGTATCTGGTGCTGGCCGCTGCGCCGCGCAACTGGCCGTGGCCGGTGTCGGCGTACCCACGGGAATACCGCGTGCTCGCGGCGTTGCCATTGGCGGTGCTGATGCTCGGTTGGTTCTGGTTGGCGAACATCTTCAGCGACGGCACCGCCGAACCGTTGCCGTATGTGCCGCTGCTCAACCCGCTGGACCTGGGCCTGTTGTTCGCGTTGTTGGGCGTGTACCTGTGGACGCGCAGTGTCGCGCCGCAGCGTGGGCCGCGCGCAGAGTTGCTCGCCCAGGGTGTCGCGGGCCTGTCGCTGTTCGGGTTCTTTACCGCGTTGGTGATGCGCACCGCGCACCATTGGGGCGGCGTGCCGTTCCAGCTGGAGGCGTTGCTTGAATCGATGCTGGTGCAAGCCGGCCTGTCGATCGTGTGGACCCTGATCGCCCTTGGGCTGATGATCGGCGGCCACCTGCGCCATCGTCGCGAAGTGTGGTTGATCGGTGCGGCGCTGATTGCCGTGGTGGTGGCCAAGTTGTTCTTTGTCGAATTGAGTAACCGTGGCGGCCTGGCGCGGATCGTGTCGTTTATCGGCGTGGGCGGGTTGTTGCTGGTGGTGGGCTACTTTGCGCCGCTGCCGCCCAAGCGCGTTGAAACTGAAGGAGCATCGTCTTGATGGGCAAGCTGAGTCTGAGTGGGTTGGCGTTGTGGCTGTTGGGTTCGGCGGCCTGCGCCCAGGAAACGCCGGCCGATTTCTCGGTGCGGGTGCCATTGGCCGTGAGCGGCAACGGCCCGTGGTATCGGCTGGAGTTGCCGCTGGCCGTGCAGTTGAGTGCGCGCCAGGCAGACCTCAGTGACGTGCGTGTGTTCAACGCCGCCGGTGAGCCGCAGGCCTACGCGTTGTCGCGCCAATCCTCGCAGCGCAGCGAAAGCCGCACTGTCACCGAGGTGAAGTGGTTCCCGCTGTACGCCGCCGATACCCAGCAGGCGCTGCCCGGCGTGGTGATGAAATCCACCACCGAGGGCACGCTGCTGGAAATTCGCCCGTCCACCGCCAAGGGGCCGCAGGTGCTGCGCGGCTGGGTGCTCGACGCCAGCGCGATCAAGGCACCGTTGCAGCAACTGAGCCTGGATTGGAGTCGTGAGCACGACGGCTTCCAGCGCTTCAGCATCGAGGCCAGCGATGATTTGCAGCATTGGACGCCGTGGGGCGACGGGCAGGTTGCGCGCCTGTCGTTTGCCGACGAGCGGGTCGAGCAGCATGACGTAAACCTGCCGGGGCAATCGGCGCGCTACCTGCGCCTGGTGTGGCAAGGCCAGGCAGCGCCGTTGCTGACCTCGGCCAAGCTGGTCAGTGCCACCAGCAGCAGCCTGCCACTGCCGTTGGTATGGTCGCAGCCGTTGGCGGGCACGCGGCTCAGCGCCGGGGAATACAGCTGGCAGTTGCCGACCGGGCTGAATGTCGAGCGTTTGCGCATCGAACTGAAACAGCCCAATACCCTGGCGCCCGTCACCTTGTCGGGGCGTCGCGACAGCAAGCAGGCCTGGCAACCGTTGAGCAACGGGTTGCTCTACCGCCTGACCAGTAACGGCCAGGAGGTGGTGCAGGATGAGTTGCAGCTGCCGGGGCAGGCCGTCGCCGAACTCAAGTTGCAGGTAGACGAGCGCGGCGCAGGCCTGGGCGTCGATGCGCCGGCCCTGCACTTTGCCGTGCGCAGCACGCAGTTGGTGTTCCTGGCGCGGGGTGAGCCGCCGTTCACCCTGGCGCTGGGCAATGCTGCGGCGAAGGCGGCGAATTTGCCGTTGTCGACACTGATTCCTGATTACAGCGCCGAGCGCTTCAAGGCGTTGGGCCAGGCCACGGTCGCCGGGGACGCGGTGGTCAACACGCCTGTTGCCGCTGCCGCCGTCGAGAGCGGGCCCGACTGGAAAAAATTCGGGCTCTGGGCCGTGCTGCTGTTCGGCGTGGCGGCCCTGGGCGCCATGGCCTACAGTTTGCTGCGCAAGCCGCCGGTGGCACGTTAGATAAAGTCCATGAACTCTATTGGGTTTAAATCCTCTGATAGGAGGAAATACGCCCCGACTCGCGCTAAACTGCGCGGGTTTTTAGCCCCCCATTCTCCGGAGCCTTACATGTCCCGCGTTACCTTGAGTCGCTATTTGATCGAGCAGACCCGCAGCAACAACACGCCTGCCGATCTGCGCTTCCTTATCGAAGTGGTGGCGCGTGCTTGCAAGGAAATCAGCCACGCCGTGTCCAAAGGCGCACTGGGTGGTGTCCTGGGCAGCATGGGCACTGAAAACGTGCAGGGCGAAGTGCAGAAGAAACTCGACGTGATCTCCAACGAGATCCTGCTCGAAGCCAACGAATGGGGTGGTCACCTGGCCGGCATGGCGTCCGAAGAAATGGACAATGCCTACCAGATTCCGGGCAAATACCCGAAAGGTGCGTACCTGCTGGTATTCGACCCACTGGACGGTTCGTCCAACATCGACATCAACGCGCCGGTCGGCACCATCTTCTCGGTACTGCGTTGCCCGAACGAATACCTGAGCCAGAACGAGCCGCTGAACGAGAAGGCCTTCCTGCAACCCGGCACCCAGCAGGTTGCCGCCGGTTACGCGATCTACGGCCCACAGACCATGCTGGTGCTGACCCTGGGCGATGGCGTCAAGGGCTTCACCCTGGACCGCGAGATGGGCAGTTTCGTGCTGACCCACGAAGACATCACCATTCCTGCATCGACCCAGGAATTCGCGATCAACATGTCCAACCAGCGCCACTGGGAAGAGCCGGTGAACCGCTACGTGGGCGAGCTGATGGCTGGCGAAGAAGGCCCGCTGAAGAAAAACTTCAACATGCGCTGGGTTGCCGCGATGGTGGCCGACGTACACCGCATCCTGACCCGTGGTGGCCTGTTCATGTACCCACGCGACAGCCGCGAGCCATCCAAGCCAGGCAAACTGCGCCTGATGTACGAAGCCAACCCGATGTCCTTCCTGGTTGAGCAAGCAGGCGGCGCGTCCACCGACGGCCACCAGCGCATCCTCGACATCCAGCCTGAAGGTCTGCACCAGCGTGTGGCGGTGTTCCTGGGTTCGAAAGAAGAAGTCGAGCGTGTAACCGCCTACCACAAGAAGTAACCTTTGTAGTGAGCGGGCTTGCCCGCGCGGCGGTGTGTCAGGTTAGCTTGAGGCGCCTGGTGTACCGCAGCGCGGGCAAGCCCGCTCACTACAAGATTTTGTGTTGGCTAGAAAGCCCCGAAACGTTTCAGCGTTTTCGGGGTTTTTTTTGTTTTTGCCCATCGGGAACCAGACACCCCTTTTCCCTTCTAAGCTTCTGGCAGACCCCCATGCTGCTTCGTCCCTCCAGGAGTTTTTCCATGTCGTTACGCCGTCTCGCCTTGCTGACTTTTTGCGTGCTGTTGGCCGCTTGCAGCAAGGTCAACCAAGAAAATTACGCAAAGCTGTCGGCTGGCATGGCCAAGGCCGAGGTGGAGTCGCTGTTGGGTAAGCCGACCGATTGTTCCGGCGCACTGGGCATGTCCAGCTGCACCTGGGGCGATAAAACCAGCTTTATCAGCGTGCAATATGCCGGTGACAAGGTTCTGATGTTTTCCGGGCAAGGCCTGAAGTAAACCGGGGCGTGAGCCTGCGGGAGAAGAAGAATGATCCGTTTTGTTGTGTTCCTTTGTGCCAGCCTGTTTTTGGCCGGCTGCGCCAGCCATTCTGGCGATGATCTGCAACCCAAGACAGCGAACAACGTCAACCTCAAGCGTTACCAGGGCACCTGGTATGAGTTGGCGCGATTGCCGATGTACTTCCAGCGCAACTGCGCGCAGTCCGAGGCCCGCTACACCCTGCTGCCGGATGGCGACATGTCGGTGTTCAACCGCTGCCTGACGACCGAATGGAAGTGGGAAGAAGCCAAGGGCACGGCCACGCCGCAAGTGCCGGGCAAGACCGACAAGCTCTGGGTCGAATTCAATAACTGGTTCACATCGCTGCTGCCGGGCGTCGCCAAGGGCGATTACTGGGTACTGTATGTCAGCGATGACTACAAGACCGCAATCGTGGGCAGCCCGAGCCGGCGCTACATGTGGATCTTGTCGCGCTCGCCGACGGTCAGTGCCGACACCCGCGAGGACCTGCTGAGCAGGGCGCGCCAGCAGGGGTATGACACCACTCGGTTGATCTGGCGCACGTCGGACAAAGAGATGGCCAAGACCTCGCAATAACCCCGAGACCACCGTCGATCAAATTGTGGGAGCGGGCTTGCTCGCGAAAGCGGTGTATCAGACGCAGATATTTTGTCTGACCCACCGCTTTCGCGAGCAAGCCCGCTCCCACATTTTTTAACCGAGCAGGTCCTTCAGTACTTGGGTGAATGCGCGATTGCTGTCTTCTTCGTCAGCGTGCCGACCCTCCCGCACCACCCACTTCCCGTTCACCAGCACATCCCGCACCTGCCGATCCCCACCGGCAAACAACCAGCGATTGAGAATGCCATCTTCGCTCGCGGTCGCCAGGTACGGATCATTGCCGTCCAGCACCAGCCAATCCGCGCGCCTACCCACTTCCAAACGACCAATTGGCTGGCCCAGCGCCTGTGCGCCGCCGTCCAGTGCCGCATCAAACAGCGTGCGGCCCACCATCGGTTGATCGCTGCGATACAAACGGTTGCGCCGCTGATCCCGCAGGCGCTGGCCGTATTCCAGCCAACGCAATTCCTCCACCACGCTCAACGACACATGGCTATCGGAACCAATCCCCATGCGCCCGCCTTGCGCGAGAAAGTCTACCGCCGGGAAAATCCCGTCACCCAGGTTCGCCTCAGTGGTCAGGCACAGCCCGGCAATCGCACGGCTCTTGGCCATGCGCGCGACTTCATCCGCATCGGCATGAGTGGCATGCACCAGGCACCAGCGCTCATCCACTGCAACATTGTCGTACAGCCATTGCAGTGGGCGCTTGCCGCTCCAGGCCAGGCAGTCGTCGACTTCCTTCTGTTGTTCGGCGATGTGGATATGCACCGGGCAGGCTTTGTCGCTGGCGCTCAGCACTGCGCTGATTTGTGACGGGGTGACCGCGCGCAGCGAGTGGAAACACAGCCCCAACTGCTGCGCCGGTTGCGCGGCGAGGATGGGCTGCAGGCGCGCTTGCAGATCCAGATAGCTTTCAGTGCTGTTGATAAACCGTCGCTGGCCCTCATTCGGTGCCTGGCCGCCAAACCCGGAGTGGGTATAGAGCACCGGCAGCAACGTCAGGCCGATGCCGCTGCTGGCCGCCGCCTGGCTGATCTGACGTGACAGCTCGGTACGGTCGGCATACGGCTTGCCGTTGACGTCATGGTGCACGTAGTGGAATTCGGCCACCGAGGTGTAGCCGGCCTTGAGCATTTCGATATACAGCTGGCGCGCGATCACCTGCAATTGCTCTGGGCTGATCTTGCCGACCATGCGGTACATCAGCTCGCGCCAGGTCCAGAAACTGTCGTTCGGGTTGCCCGCCACTTCGGCCAGACCGGCCATCGCACGTTGGAAAGCGTGGGAGTGCAGGTTCGGCATGCCCGCCAAAACCGGGCCTCTCAGCCGTTCGGCGCCGTCTGCGTTGGCATTGGCCGCAACCTTTGTCAGCAGGCCATCGGCGCTGACTTCAAGACGTACATCATTGGCCCATCCATTAGGCAGCAGTGCGCGTTCGGCAAAGAAAGCGGACATGATCAGAGCACCCCGGTCGTGTGTTTATTTGTATATACATATACAGACGTTTGCCTGCTCGGTAAACTCCGGCAATCTATGCATCTTTTCCACCTGCAAGGATTCCCTGTGCCGACTCCGCCCGCCAACTCTTCGCTGGCTGCCCACATGGACGAAAGTCCGGCGCCCTTGTATGCCCGCGTCAAACAGATGATCAGCCAGCAGATCCTCAACGGCAATTGGCCGCCCCATTACCGCGTGCCGTCGGAGAGCGAACTGGTCAGCGAGCTGGGCTTCAGCCGCATGACCATCAACCGCGCCCTGCGGGAGCTCACCGCCGAAGGGTTGCTGGTGCGAATGCAAGGCGTCGGTACGTTCGTCGCCGAACCCAAGAGCCAGTCAGCGCTGTTTGAAGTGCACAACATTGCCGACGAGATCGCCTCCCGCGGTCACCGGCACACCTGCCAGGTCATCCACCTGGGCGAAGAGGCCGCCGGTTCCGAGCGCGCCGTCGCCCTGGAAATGCGCGAAGGCGGGCGGGTGTTCCACTCGTTGATCGTGCACTTCGAAAACGATATTCCGGTGCAAATCGAAGACCGTTTCGTCAATGCCCTGGTCGCGCCGGAATACTTGCAACAGGATTTCACCCAGCAAACCCCCTACGCCTATCTGAACCAGGTCGCACCGTTGACCGAAGGCGAGCACGTAGTCGAGGCGATTCTTGCCGACGCCGCCGAGTGCAAGTTGCTGCAAATCGAACCCGGCGAACCCTGCCTGTTGATTCGTCGCCGCACCTGGTCGGGCCGCCAGCCGGTGACCGCCGCCCGTTTGATCCACCCCGGCTCGCGCCACAGTCTCGAAGGACGTTTCAGCAAATGACTGCAGTCAAAGTCTGGCGCGCCGCCGATTACGTGCGCATGCCGTGGAAGAACGGCGGCGGCAGCACCGAAGAAATCACCCGTGATGCGGGCCAGGGCCTGGACGGTTTTGGCTGGCGCCTGTCGATTGCCGATATTGGCGAGTCGGGCGGTTTTTCCACCTTCGCCGGTTACCAGCGCGTGATTACCGTGATCCAGGGCGCTGGCATGGTGTTGACCGTCGATGGCGAGGAGCAGCGTGGCTTGTTGCCGCTGCAGGCGTTTGCGTTCAAGGGTGACAGCCAGGTGTCATGCCGCCTGATCACCGGGCCGATCCGCGATTTCAACCTGATCTATTCGCCACAGCGTTATCACGCGCGGTTGCAGTGGATCGACGGCGAGCAGCGGTTTTTCAGCACGGCGCAGACGGTGCTGGTGTTCAGTGTCGCTGATGAAGTGAAGGTGCTGGATCAGAAACTTGGCCATCACGATTGCCTGCAAATCGACGGTAACGCCGGCCTGCTGGACATCGCCGTCAGCGGCCGCAGCTGCATCATCGAACTGACCGCACGCGGTTAAAAGTGTGGGAGCTGGCTTGCCTGCGATAGCGGTGTATCAGTAGCAGATTTACTGACTGACACACCGCTATCGCAGGCAAGCCAGCTCCCACATGTGTTTCCCGCTGTTGATTCGATCTGTTTCCAACCGGCGCACCAACTTGTTACCGAACGCCCCAGCATGGCGCAAAGCCATGGGGACAAGACAACTATCCCCCGCCATAAAACTCCCCCGTAAGAAATTTCATCCAACGCGGAAGCCTTAATTTCCAAGGCTCGCACGCTCTTTCCATAAAATTCTCAACAGCTCCCTCAGCAAGTTGGCCGCTCGATTGCATATGCTTGTATGTACAAGTAAAGATGTGTGCGTAAGAGTCCGCTTCGCACCAATCAGGTATGCGCATCGATCGCTGAGGAGTTCTTGTTGTGACCAAGCCTACTAAATACCGTGACGTAGAAATCCGCGCCGCCCACGGTAACAAGCTCACCGCCAAAAGCTGGCTGACTGAAGCGCCGCTGCGCATGCTGATGAACAACCTCGACCCGCAAGTGGCCGAGAACCCGAAAGAACTGGTGGTGTACGGTGGCATCGGCCGTGCGGCGCGCAACTGGGAGTGCTACGACCAGATCGTCGAAAGCCTCACCAACCTGAACGACGACGAAACCCTGCTGGTGCAATCCGGCAAGCCGGTCGGCGTGTTCAAGACCCACAGCAACGCCCCGCGCGTACTGATCGCCAACTCCAACCTGGTGCCGCACTGGGCCAGCTGGGAACACTTCAACGAACTGGATGCCAAGGGCCTGGCCATGTACGGCCAGATGACCGCCGGCAGCTGGATCTACATCGGCAGCCAGGGCATCGTCCAGGGCACCTACGAAACCTTCGTCGAGGCCGGGCGCCAGCATTACAACAGCGACCTGACCGGCCGCTGGGTGCTCACCGCCGGCCTCGGTGGCATGGGCGGCGCACAACCGCTGGCGGCTACCCTGGCCGGCGCGTGCTCGCTGAACATCGAGTGCCAGCAGGTCAGCATCGATTTCCGCCTGGCCAGCCGCTACGTCGACGAACAAGCCACCGACCTCGATGACGCCCTGGCGCGCATTGCCAAATACACCAAGCAAGGCAAGGCGATCTCCATCGCGCTGCTGGGCAATGCCGCCGAAATCCTGCCGGAACTGGTCAAGCGCGGCGTACGCCCGGACATGGTCACCGACCAGACCAGCGCCCACGACCCACTCAACGGCTACCTGCCCGCCGGCTGGACCTGGGACGAATACCGCGCCCGCGCCAAGACCGAACCGGCCGCCGTGATCAAGGCCGCCAAACAGTCGATGGCCGTGCACGTCAAAGCCATGCTGGACTTCCAGAAACAAGGCATCCCGACCTTCGACTACGGCAACAACATCCGTCAGATGGCCCAGGAAGAAGGCGTGGAAAATGCCTTCGACTTCCCTGGCTTCGTCCCGGCCTACATCCGCCCACTGTTCTGCCGTGGCATCGGCCCGTTCCGCTGGGCGGCCCTGTCCGGCGACCCGCAGGACATCTACAAGACCGACGCCAAAGTCAAAGAGCTGATCCCCGACGACGCCCACCTGCACAACTGGCTGGACATGGCCCGCGAGCGCATCAGCTTCCAGGGTCTGCCGGCGCGCATCTGTTGGGTTGGCCTGGGCCAGCGCGCCAAGCTCGGCCTGGCGTTCAACGAAATGGTACGCAGCGGCGAGCTGTCGGCGCCGGTGGTGATCGGCCGTGACCACCTCGACTCCGGCTCGGTGTCCAGCCCGAACCGTGAAACCGAAGCCATGCAGGACGGTTCCGACGCTGTGTCCGACTGGCCACTGCTCAACGCCTTGCTCAATACCGCCAGCGGCGCGACCTGGGTTTCGCTGCACCACGGCGGCGGTGTGGGCATGGGCTTCTCTCAGCACTCCGGCATGGTGATCGTCTGCGACGGCACCGACGAAGCGGCCGAGCGGATTGCCCGCGTGCTGCACAACGACCCGGCGACCGGAGTGATGCGTCACGCCGATGCGGGTTACCAGATCGCGATCGACTGCGCCAAAGAGCAGGGCCTCAATCTCCCGATGATCAAGTAACCCAATGTGGGAGCTGTGCTTTTGTGTGGGAGCTGGCTTGCCTGCGATGGCATCACCTCGGTTTGACCGACAGACCGAGTCGCCTGTATCGCAGGCAAGCCAGCTCCCACAGAAGAGCAATCGAGACACTGAACAATCCACCAGAGGTTGAACCGACATGGCTGCAAATGACACCACCCCGTTGATCGAGAAACGTTCGATCGACTACATCCCGGAAGCGGAAAGACACGGTCGTCTGTTCAGCCAATTCACCCTGTGGATGGGGGCCAACCTGCAGATCACCGCGATTGTCACCGGGGCCCTGGCCGTGGTGCTGGGCGGTGATGTGTTCTGGTCGTTGATCGGTCTGTTGATCGGCCAACTGATCGGCGGTGGCGTGATGGCGTTGCATGCGGCGCAAGGGCCCAAGTTGGGCCTGCCGCAGATGATCTCCAGCCGGGTGCAGTTCGGGGTGTACGGCGCGGCGATTCCGATTGTGCTGGTGTGCCTGATGTACCTCGGGTTCACCGCCACCGGCACCGTGCTGTCCGGCCAGGCGCTGGGCCAGTTGTTTGGCGTCAGCGACAGCGTCGGCATCCTGATCTTCGCCAGTGTCATCGTGCTGGTCACGGTGCTCGGTTACCGGGTGATTCACTTCATCGGCCGCGTCGCCAGCGTCATTGGGGTGATCGCCTTTGTTTATCTGTTCAGCCGCCTGATGGGCCAGACGGACGTGGGTGCACTCCTGCAAATCCGTCACTTCAGCTGGAGCAGCTTTTTGCTCGCGGTGTCGCTCGCGGCGTCCTGGCAAATCGCCTTCGGCCCTTACGTGGCGGACTACTCGCGTTACCTGCCAAGCCGCACGTCGTCGGTGAAAACCTTCCTCGCCGCTGGCGCCGGTTCGGTGATCGGCGCCCAGGTGGCGATGATCCTCGGCGTGTTTGCCGCCGCCATGTCCAACGGCCAGTTCGCCGGGCATGAAGTGGCCTACATCGTCGGCTTGAGCGGCACGGGTGCCACGGCTGCGCTGCTGTACTTCAGCATCGCGTTCGGCAAGGTGACCATCTCCACGCTGAACTCCTACGGCAGCTTCATGTGCATCGCGACCATCATCAGCGGCTTTCGTGGTCGCCTGGAGGTCACGCGCCTGCAGCGCCTGGTGTTTGTGCTGGCCATCGTGGGTACGGCGACCCTGATCGCACTGCTCGGGCAGCACTCGTTCCTCGGCGCGTTCAAGTCGTTCATCTTGTTCCTGCTGGCGTTCTTCACGCCCTGGAGCGCGATCAACCTGGTGGACTACTACTGCATCACCCGCGAGCGCTATGACGTGCCGGCGCTGGCCGATCCCAATGGCCGCTACGGTCGCTGGAACCTGCTGGGCATCAGCGTCTATGTGTTCGGTGTGCTGGTGCAGTTGCCGTTCATCTCCACCAAGTTCTACACCGGCCCCCTGGTGGCCGCCCTGGGCGACGTGGATATTTCCTGGATCATCGGCCTGGTACTGCCCGCCGCCCTGTATTACGTGTGTGCGAAAAAATGGCACGGCAGCGTGCCCGATCAATTGATCCTGCCGGTAGAGCAGGGCGCTGCACCAACGACGACAAACGGGCTGGTTGCACAAGCCTGATGGGACGTGGACATGGCTGGATGCCTACTGACTGCCGTAATCCATTTCAAGATTGGGAGCGTCACAACAATGAAAATGCATAAGACCCTGTTGGCCACCTTGTTCTCTGCTGGCGTGCTGGCATCAGCCGGTGCCCAGGCAGCCGGTTGGTGCGAGTCTGGCAAGCCGGTGAAGTTCGCCGGGCTGAACTGGGAAAGCGGCATGTTGCTAACCGACATCCTGCAAACCGTGCTGGAAAAAGGCTACGACTGCAAAACCGACAGCCTGCCAGGCAACTCCATCACCATGGAAAACGCCCTGAGCAGCAACGACATCCAAGTGTTTGCCGAAGAATGGGTGGGCCGCAGCGAAGTCTGGAACAAGGCCGAGAAGGCCGGCAAAGTCGTCGGCGTCGGCGCCCCGGTGGTGGGGGCTATCGAAGGCTGGTACGTGCCGCGCTACGTGATTGAAGGCGACGCCAAGCGCAAGCTGGAAGCCAAGGCCCCGGGCCTGAAAAACATCGCCGACCTGGCCAAGTACGCCGCCGTGTTCAAGGACCAGGAAGAACCGTCCAAAGGCCGTTTCTACAACTGCCCGGCCGGTTGGACCTGTGAGCTGGACAACAGCGAAATGCTCAAGAGCTACGGCCTGGAAAGCACCTACACCAACTTCCGCCCAGGTACCGGCCCGGCGCTGGATGCGGCGGTGTTGTCGAGCTACAAGCGTGGCGAGCCGATCCTGTTCTACTACTGGTCGCCAACGCCGCTGATGGGCCAGGTCGATCTGGTCAAGCTGGAAGAAAAACCCGGCGTGGATAAAAGCGTGAGCATCAAGGTCGGCCTGTCCAAGACTTTCCACGAGCAGGCCCCGGAACTGGTGGCCGTGCTGGAAAAGGTCAACCTGCCAATCGACCTGCTGAACCAGAACCTGGGGCGCATGGCCAAGGAGCGAATTGAGTCGCCGAAACTGGCGAAGATCTTCCTCAAGGAACATCCTGAAGTCTGGCACGCCTGGGTGAGTGAAGACGCAGCCAAGAAAATCGACGCGGCCTTGTAGGTCAAGCGTGCCCGGCTACCCTCAGAGGTCAGCCGGGCGCCTGGCTACAACCCATTGGATCGAGAGCACGCTATGTTTCCTGAGAGTTTTACGTTTTCCATCGCCGACTGGGTCAACGGTTGGGTGGACTCACTGGTCACCAACTACGGCGATGTGTTCCGGCACATCTCCGACACCCTGTTGTGGGCCATCGTCAACCTGGAAGGGCTGCTGCGCGCAGCGCCCTGGTGGCTGATGCTGGCCATCGTCGGCGCTGTCGCCTGGCATGCCACGCGCAAGGTCGTGACCACGGCGGTGATCGTCGGTTTGCTGTTTCTGGTGGGGGCGGTCGGCCTGTGGGACAAGCTGATGCAGACCCTCGCGCTGATGATGGTCGCCACGGTGATCTCGGTGCTGATCGGCATTCCGCTGGGCATCCTCTCGGCACGCAGCAATCGCCTGCGTTCGGTGCTGATGCCACTGCTGGACATCATGCAGACCATGCCCAGCTTCGTGTACTTGATCCCGGTTCTGATGCTGTTCGGCCTGGGCAAGGTCCCGGCGATTTTCGCCACGGTGATCTACGCGGCGCCACCGCTGATCCGCCTGACCGATCTGGGCATCCGCCAGGTCGACGGCGAAGTCATGGAAGCCATCAACGCTTTTGGTGCCAACCGCTGGCAGCAATTGTTCGGCGTGCAACTGCCGCTGGCGCTGCCAAGCATCATGGCCGGGATCAACCAGACCACCATGATGGCCCTGTCGATGGTGGTGATCGCCTCGATGATCGGTGCCCGTGGCTTGGGTGAAGACGTGCTCGTCGGCATCCAGACCCTCAACGTCGGTCGTGGCCTTGAAGCCGGCCTGGCGATCGTGATTCTCGCAGTGGTCATCGACCGCATTACCCAGGCCTATGGTCGTCCACGGCATGAGGCGAGCAAATGACTACTGTCAGCAAAATCGAAGTTAAAAACGTCTTCAAGATCTTCGGCGCCCGTGACAAGGAAGCGCTGTCGTTGATCAGCCAGGGCAAGACCAAGGACCAGGTGCTGGCCGAAACCGGCTGCGTGGTCGGCGTGAACGACTTGTCCCTGAGCATCGGCACCGGCGAGATCTTCGTGATCATGGGCCTGTCGGGCTCCGGCAAGTCCACCCTGGTGCGCCACTTCAACCGCCTGATCGACCCCACCAGCGGCGCGATCCTGGTGGACGGCGAAGACATCCTGCAACTGGACATGGACGCCCTGCGTCAATTCCGTCGCCACAAGATCAGCATGGTGTTCCAGAGCTTCGGCCTGCTGCCCCACAAGAGCGTGCTCGACAACGTTGCCTACGGCCTGAAAGTGCGTGGCGAAAGCAAGCAGGTCTGCGTTGATCGTGCCCTGCACTGGATCGAGACCGTGGGCCTGAAGGGCTACGAAAACAAATACCCGCACCAGCTCTCCGGCGGCATGCGCCAGCGCGTCGGCCTGGCCCGCGCGTTGGCGGCCGACACCGACATCATCCTGATGGACGAAGCGTTCAGCGCCCTCGACCCGCTGATCCGCGCCGAGATGCAGGATCAGTTGCTGGAGCTGCAAAAGACCCTGCACAAAACCATCGTGTTTATCACCCACGACCTCGACGAGGCTGTGCGCATCGGCAACCGCATTGCGATCCTCAAGGACGGCAGGCTGATCCAGGTCGGCACGCCGCGGGAGATCCTGCATTCGCCGGCGGATGAGTATGTGGACCGGTTTGTTCAGCGGCGGGCGGCGGTGGTCTGAGCCAAAAGGTGTGGTGCGCCTGCTGGCCCTTTCGCGAGCAAGCCCGCTCCCACATTTGGAATGCATTCCCCCTGTGGGAGCGGGCTTGCCCGCGAAGAGGCCGGTAAAGCTGCACAAGAATTGAAGAAGGTATGAAGATGTCCCAGCCAACAAAAATCATCATCGCCAACACCCCATTACGCTGGCAGGACGTGGTCGCCGTCGCCCGCCACGGCGCCGTCCTCGAACTCTCCGGCCAGGCCTGGGCACGCATCGACAACGCCCAAGCCATCGTGCAGCGCATCGTCACCAGCGGCGAGCGTGCCTACGGGGTCAACACCGGCCTGGGCGCGTTGTGCAATGTCTCGCTCGCCGGCGAGCAACTCAGCCAGCTGTCGCGCAACACCCTGCTCAGCCATGCCTGCGGCGTCGGCCCGGTGCTCAGCGACGAGCAGACCCGCGCGATCATCTGCGCCGCCATCATCAATTACAGCCAGGGCAAATCCGGCCTGCACCCGCAGGTGGTGCACGCGTTGCTGGCACTGCTCAACCACGGCATCACGCCGCAAGTGCCGTCCCAGGGTTCGGTGGGTTACCTGACCCACATGGCCCATGTCGGCGTGGCGCTGCTGGGGGTCGGCACGGTGAGCTATCGCGGGCAGCTCGTCCCGGCGCAACAGGCTCTGAGCGCCGAAGGCTTGCAGCCGGTGGTGCTGGGCGCCAAGGACGGCCTGTGCCTGGTCAACGGCACGCCGTGCATGACCGGCCTGAGCTGCCTGGCCCTGGCTGATGCGCACCATTTGCTGCAATGGGCCGACGTCATCGGCGCCATGAGTTTCGAGGCTCTGCGCGGCCAGATCGACGCGTTCGATGAGCACATCATCGCCCTCAAGCCGCACCCCGGCATGCAGCACGTCGGCAGCAATTTGCGTGCGTTGCTCGACGGCAGTGAAGTGATCGCCAGCAGCAAAGGCCTGCGCACCCAGGACGCGTTGAGCCTGCGCTCGATCCCGCAGATCCACGGCGCCGCCCGCGATCAAGTCGAGCACGCCACGCGCCAGATCGAAACCGAACTCAACAGTGCCACCGACAACCCGCTGCTGCTCGGCACGCCGGAGAATTACCGCGTCGTATCCCAGGCCAACCCCCACGGTCAGTCGGTCGCGCTGGCGGCGGATATGCTCGCCATCGCCATGGCCGAGATCGGCTCGGTGGCCGAGCGTCGCCTGGACCGGCTGATCAACCCCCATGTCAGCGGCTTGCCGGCGTTCCTCGTCAGCAACCCCGGGGTCAATTCCGGGATGATGATCGTGCAGTACGTCGCCGCGTCCCTGTGCGGGCAGAACCGCCAGCTGGCGCAACCGGCGGTGCTCGACAATTTCGTCACCTCGGGCCTGCAGGAAGACCACTTGAGCATGGGCACCAACGCCGCACTCAAGCTGCACCAGGTGCTGGCCAACGTCACCCAGATCCTCGCCATCGAGTACCTGCTGGCGGCCCAGGCGTTTGAATTCCTCAAGGACCGGCGCTTCGGCGCCGGCACCGACCGTGCCTGGCGCTTGCTGCGTGAAGTCGTCCCGGCCTATGAGCAGGATCGCTGGCTGGCGCCGGATATTGCCGCTGCCGCCCAGTTGCTCAAAGACACCGCATTACCCGATTTGCACTAAAAACAATTCAAAGGAGTAGGAATGTGACTGCGCTAAACCTGATCCCCGGCCAACTGAGCCTTGCCCAACTGCGGGCCATCTACCAGCAGCCGGTGACCCTCAGCCTGGATAACAGCGCCTCGGCGCAGATCGAAGCCAGCGTGGCGTGTGTCGAGCAGATCCTCGCCGAGAACCGCACCGCCTACGGTATCAACACCGGTTTCGGCCTGCTGGCCTCGACCCGTATCGCCAGTGAAGACCTGGAAAACCTCCAGCGGTCCCTGGTGCTGTCCCATGCCGCCGGTGTGGGCGAGCCGATCAGCGATGCGCTGGTGCGGCTGGTCATGGTGCTCAAGGTCAACAGCCTCAGCCGGGGCTTCTCCGGGATTCGTCGCCAGGTGATCGACGCGTTGATCGCGCTGATCAACGCCGAGGTGTATCCGCACATTCCGTTGAAAGGCTCGGTGGGGGCTTCCGGCGACCTGGCGCCGTTGGCGCACATGTCCCTGGTGCTGCTGGGCGAAGGCAAGGCGCGCTACAAGGGCGAATGGCTGCAAGCCAGCGACGCGCTCAAAGTCGCCGGCCTGACCCCGTTGACCCTCGCCGCCAAAGAAGGCCTGGCGCTGCTCAACGGCACCCAGGTGTCTACCGCGTACGCCCTGCGCGGCCTGTTCGAAGGCGAAGACCTGTTTGCCGGCGCACTCGCCTGCGGCGGCCTTACCGTGGAAGCGGTGCTGGGTTCGCGCTCGCCGTTCGACCCACGTATCCACGCGGCGCGTGGTCAACGGGGGCAGATCGATGCGGCCGCGGCCTATCGCGACCTGCTGGGCGAAAGCAGCCAGGTGTCGCAGTCGCACCAGAACTGCGACAAGGTCCAGGACCCATACTCCCTGCGCTGCCAGCCGCAAGTCATGGGCGCCTGCCTGACCCAGTTGCGCCAGGCAGCCGAAGTGCTCGTGGTGGAAGCCAATGCCGTGTCGGATAACCCGCTGGTGTTCGCCGCCGAAGGCGACGTGATTTCCGGCGGTAACTTCCACGCCGAGCCGGTGGCCATGGCCGCCGATAACATGGCGCTGGCCATCGCTGAAATCGGCTCCCTCAGTGAGCGCCGCATCTCGTTGATGATGGACAAGCACATGTCCCAGCTGCCGCCGTTCCTGGTCGGCAATGGCGGGGTCAACTCCGGTTTCATGATCGCCCAGGTGACTGCCGCCGCACTCGCCAGCGAGAACAAGGCACTGGCCCATCCCCACAGCGTCGACAGCCTGCCGACCTCCGCCAACCAGGAAGACCACGTATCCATGGCCCCGGCTGCCGGCAAGCGTCTGTGGGAAATGGCCGAGAACACCCGGGGCATCCTGGCCGTGGAGTGGTTGGCCGCATGCCAGGGCCTGGACCTGCGCGAAGGCCTGAAAACCTCGCCGAAGCTGGAACAGGCGCGTGGCATCCTGCGCAGCAAAGTGGCGTTCTACGATAAGGACCGCTTTTTCGCGCCGGACATCATCGCCGCCAGCGAACTGCTCGCCAGCCGCTGCCTCAACGAGCTGCTGCCGGCCCAGTTGCTGCCGAGCCTGTAATGTGTGGGAGCTGTCGAGCCCCAGCGAGGCTGCGAACACGGCAGCACTGGCGATGGCAAGGTTGAGCCTGAACCACCGCTGTCGCAGGCAAGCCAGCTCCCACAGGGATGAGTTTCACCGACCACTGACGGAGGCGTTGATGAAAACGCTATGGCAACACTGCCACATTGCGACCCTGGCCCACGGCAAATACTCGATCATCGAGGATGGGGCTCTGGTTACGGCAGGATCGCTGATTGAATGGATCGGCCCACGCAGCGACGTGCCCGCAGCGGACTACAGCGCTATCCATGACCTGCAAGGCGCCTGGGTGACCCCCGGGTTGATCGACTGCCATACCCACACGGTGTTCGGCGGCAATCGCAGCGGCGAATTCGAGCAGCGCCTTGAAGGCGTGAGTTACGCCGAGATCGCCGCCAAGGGTGGCGGTATTGCCAGCACCGTGCGCGCCACCCGTGCCGCCAGCGAAGATGAGCTGTTCGACAGCAGCCACAAACGCCTGCGCAGTTTGTTGCGCGATGGTGTGACCACGGTGGAGATCAAGTCCGGCTACGGCCTGGACCTGGCCAATGAACGCAAGATGCTGCGGGTGGCCCGTCGCCTCGGCGAGGCACTGCCGGTCAGCGTGCGTGCCACCTGCCTGGCGGCCCATGCGTTACCGCCGGAGTACAAGGACCGCGCCGACGACTACATCGAGCACATCTGCAGCGAAATGCTGCCGACCCTGGCGGCGGAAGGGCTGGTGGATGCGGTGGATGCGTTCTGCGAATACCTGGCGTTTTCCACCGAGCAGGTGGAGCGCGTGTTCAAAGTCGCGCAACAACTGGGCCTGCCGGTCAAGCTGCATGCCGAGCAGCTCTCGTCACTGCACGGTTCCAGCCTGGCGGCGCGTTACCAGGCGTTGTCGGCGGATCACCTGGAATTCATGACCGAAGCAGACGCCATCGCCATGGCCGCCGCCGGCACCGTCGCCGTGTTGCTGCCGGGCGCGTTCTACTTCCTGCGGGAGACCCAATTGCCGCCGATGGATGCCCTGCGCAAACACGGTGTGAAGATCGCCATCGCCAGCGACCTCAACCCCGGCACCTCGCCAGCGTTGTCGGTGCGCCTGATGCTGAACATGGCCTGCACCCTGTTCCGCATGACCCCCGAAGAAGCCCTGGCCGGCGTCACCCAGCACGCGGCCACCGCCCTGGGCATGGGCGATACCCACGGTTCGTTGGAAGTAGGCAAGGTCGCCGACTTTGTCGCCTGGCAGATCGATCGCCCGGCCGACCTGGCTTACTGGCTGGGCGGCGAGCTGGATAAACGCGTCGTGCGCCATGGCGTCGACGTCACCGTGTAAGGAGCAATGCTGTGGATAAGGTTCTGAACTTCAAACGAGGCCGCGTGCCGCTGCTGATCAGCATGCCCCACGCCGGCCTGCGCCTGACGCCTACGGTGGCGGCCGGGCTGATCCCCGAGGCGCAAAGCCTGCCGGACACTGACTGGCATATCCCGACGCTGTATGACTTTGCCGAGGACCTTGGCGCCAGCACCCTGGCTGCCGAATATTCGCGCTTTGTGATCGACCTGAACCGCCCGTCCGACGACAAGCCGCTGTACGTCGGTGCCACCACCGGGCTGTACCCGGCGACGCTGTTCGACGGCGTGCCGCTGTTCCGTGAAGGCCTGGAACCGAGCAAGGCCGAGCGCGCCACCTATCTCGAGCAGATCTGGGGCCCGTACCACCAGACCCTGCAAGACGAACTGGCGCGGCTCAAGGCCGAGTTCGGCTACGCCTTGCTCTTCGATGCCCACTCGATCCGCTCGGTGATCCCGCACCTGTTCGATGGCAAGTTGCCGGACTTCAACCTCGGCACCTTCAACGGCGCCGCTTGCGACCCCGCGCTGGCCAGCCAGCTGGAAGCCATCTGCGCCGAGCATCCGCAATACACCCACGTGCTGAACGGGCGCTTCAAGGGCGGGCACATCACCCGTCACTACGGCAACCCGGCGCAGGACATTCATGCGGTGCAGCTGGAGTTGGGGCAGTGCACGTACATGGAAGAGGTCGAGCCGTTTCGGTATCGGGCGGATCTGGCTGAGCCGACGCGGGTGGTGCTCAAGCAGTTGCTGGAAGGGTTCTTGGCCTGGGGGCAACAGCGTTACGGCTGAAATCGCTATCGCAGGCAAGCCAGCTCCCACAGTTGACCGAGTTCCACCTTTGGAATGCAGTCAAAGGTGGGCGCTGGCTTGCCTGCGATGACGGCCTTACAGTCGCCCCAGTGCAACTGCCCGTCGCCCCAGTTCGTGTTCACCCAGGCCTCACTGGTTAAGGTTGTGCAATAACAACAGCCGAGTGAGACCACCCCCATGCAAAAAACCTTGTTGACCTTGATCGGCGCCGCACTGCTCAGTGCGCAAGCCATGGCCGCCGAGCCGGCCTCCTGCAAGACCATCCGCATGGGCGTCGTCAGCTGGACCGACGTGGTGGCCACCTCCGGCATGGCCGATGTGCTGCTCAACGGCCTGGGCTACGACAGCAAGCAGACCAGCGCCGTACAGCAGATCATCTTTGCCGGCATCCGCGACAAGCGCCTGGATGTTTTCCTCGGCTACTGGAAACCGGCGATGGACAACAATATCGCACCGTTCCTCGCGGCCAAGCAGGTCAAGGTCTTCGACACCCCCAGCCTGGCCGACGCCCAGGCCACCCTGGCGGTACCGCAGTACGTGGCGGACGCCGGGCTGAAGACCTTCGCCGACATCTCCCGCTTCAAGGACAAGCTGGGCGGCAAGATCTACGGCATCGAGCCCGGCAGCGGCGCCAACACCGACATCCAGAAAATGATCGACACCGACCGCTTTGGCCTTGGCGGCTTCAAGCTGGTCGCTTCCGGCGAGGCGGGCATGCTGGCGGCGGTGCAGCGCGCGGTGAATCGCAAGGAATTCGTGGTCTTTGTCGGTTGGACCCCGCACCCGATGAACATCAACCTGCAGATGGCCTACCTCACCGGCAGTGAAGACGTATTCGGCCCCGACGAAGGCCGCGCCACGGTGTCCACCGTCACCGCGCCGGACTTCGCCGAGCGCTGCCCGAATGCCAATCGCCTGTTGCAGAACCTCACCTTCACCGCCGCCCAGGAAAGCCAGTTGATGGTGCCGATCATGGAGCGCCAATCGCCGCAGGATGTGGCCAGGCAGTGGCTGCGCGATCATCCCGAGGATTTGCAGCGTTGGTTGGCCGGGGTCACGGCGTTTGATGGCCAGGATGGCGTGGCAGCCGTACAGGCCAGCCTCAAGCCCTGAGGCCCCCGCTGTGGGGGCTGGCTTGCCTGCGCCCACATTTGCTCTCAAGTGCCAGGGAGACTGATGCATGGCCGAATACCCGATTTCTTCGCAAATGCTCGCCTTTGTGGATAAGACCGAATCTTTCACCAGCAGCGACACCTCCCTGGCCGGCCTGCGCCAGAACTACAACCGCATGTGCCAGGCGTTCACCCCATCACCGCCCCAGGGGCTGACGGTTGCGGACTCCAATCTGGGTGGCGTCGGCATCCGCAGCTACCTGCCCACCCCAGCCACCCCATCCGACGGCTGGCCGTGCCTTCTTTATATGCACGGCGGCGGCTGGGTCGTCGGCGGCTTGGATTCCCACGACTTCATCTGCTTCGAATTGGCCAGTGCGCTCCAGGTGCTGGTGATCGCCATCGACTACCGCTTGGCCCCTGAGCACCCGTTCCCGGCGGCGTACGACGATTGCCGCAGCGTGTGGCAGGCGCTCCAGGCGGGGCAGGGGCCGTATGCCATCAACCGTCAGCGTCTGGTGGTGGCGGGGGACAGTGCCGGTGGCAATCTGGCGGCGGCGTTATGCCTGGGGTTGCGCGACGACGGGCAGCCGTTGCCATTGGCGCAAGTGCTGATTTACCCAGGCTTGGGCGGGGCGGCGGATTTGCCGTCCCGGCGTGATTGCGCGGATGCGCCGTTGCTGAGTACGGCTGATACCGACGCCTACTTGGCCTTGTATCTGTCAGACGGCGCACAATCCTCACCCTATGCCATGCCGTTGCGTACCGAAACATTCAGGGGTTTACCCAAGGCCTTCATCGCCGTAGCCCAATTCGACCCGTTGCGCGACGACGGCAGGCTGTACGCCGAACGCTTGCAGGCCGCAGGCGTCAACACGCTCCTGTATCCCGGCAAAGGCCTGGTGCACGGTTGCCTGCGGGCGCGTGGGCAGGTAGCGGAGGTGGATCAACTCTACACTCACCTGCTGCATTACCTCAGGAGCGAAGGGCTGACACAGGTCTAAGCGCGCAAGGACATGCTCATTGCACAATTCGGGTTTATAGTGCCAGACGGCAAAATAATAGACGTCCCCCCAGGGATGAACTCGACCCCTTACGGAGCGCGCAATGCAGACTTGGTTTCCGCAGATCAAACCCTACGCCCGGCACGATCTGGCCGTCGATGACACGCATACTCTGTACGTCGATGAAAGTGGCTCCCCCGAAGGTTTGCCCGTCGTCTTCATCCACGGCGGCCCCGGCGCGGGTTGCGATGCCAACAGCCGCTGCTATTTCGACCCGAACCTCTATCACATCGTCACCTTCGACCAGCGCGGCTGCGGGCGTTCCACGCCGCGCGCGAGCCTGGAAAACAACACCACCTGGGACCTGGTCGCCGACCTTGAGCGCATCCGCGAACACCTGGGCATCGACAAGTGGGTGCTGTTCGGCGGCTCCTGGGGGTCGACCCTGGCCCTGGCCTATGCGCAAACCCACCCCGAGCGCGTGCTTGGCCTGATCGTGCGCGGGATTTTCCTTGCCCGCCCGCAAGACATCCATTGGTTCTACCAGGAAGGCGCGAGCCGCTTGTTCCCGGATTACTGGCAGGACTACATCGCGCCGATCCCGGCCGATGAGCGCCACGACATGATCGCGGCCTACCACAAGCGCCTCACCGGCAACGACCAGATCGCCCAGATGCATGCAGCCAAGGCCTGGTCCGGTTGGGAAGGGCGCATGCTTGGCCTGTGCCCGAGCCCACAGCATGTGGAGCGGTTTTCCGAGCCGCAGCGTGCGCTGTCCATTGCGCGGATCGAGTGCCACTACTTCACCAACAACTCCTTCCTGGAGCCCAACCAACTGATCCGCGACATGCACAAGATCGCGCACCTGCCTGGCGTAATCATCCACGGCCGCTACGATATGATCTGCCCGCTGGATAACGCCTGGGAGCTGCATCAGGCCTGGCCCAACAGCGAACTGCAGGTGATTCGCGAGGCGGGCCATGCGGCCTCCGAGCCTGGAATCACCGATGCGCTGGTGCGGGCGACTGGCGAGATGGCGCGCCGTTTGCTTGACTTGCCGCCTGAAGAAGCATGAAGGGCCTGTTGCAACGGGTGCGTGTCGCCCGGGTCGAGGTCGCAGGCGAGGTTGTCGGGGCCATCGACCAGGGTTTGCTGGTGCTGGTGGCCGTCGAGCCGGGCGATACGCCCGAGAGCGCCGACAAACTCCTGCACAAGCTGCTTAACTATCGGGTGTTCAGCGACGACGAGGGCAAGATGAACTTGTCCTTGAAGGACATCGACGGCGGTTTGCTGCTGGTGTCGCAGTTCACTCTCGCGGCGGATACCAAGAGCGGGCTGCGGCCGAGCTTCTCCACGGCGGCCCCTCCGGCGCTGGGAGCGGCGCTTTTCGAACATTTGCTGTTACAAGCGCAACAATTGCATGGCAAGGTGGGGTCCGGGCGTTTTGGCGCCGATATGCAGGTGCATTTGGTCAATGATGGCCCTGTGACCTTCCTGCTTCAGACATGAATGTATTAAAAACGACTTTTAATGCCTAAAAACGCAGGATTTCACTACAAATACTTGGTCGCCCCTGATGCGTTGTCTCGCAGGCTACTAGATAATCGCGCGCTACGGGGATCAGCGTTGTTTGGTCCATTTTTGACTTAGGTAGAGACTTGTCCGATCGCCAATGGGGAATCATTTTGACCCAGGGGAGTCGGAACAATGCTCGCCAACCTGGCATATAGATAGCTGGCCGTTGGTTTTTTGATCTGTTTTCGGCGAGGGTTGCTCGTGATTGTTAGTCCCTGTAATGCACCAAAATTGTCTGCCAAACGGTTACGAAACGCACTGGTGACGGGCTCTGCCCTGTTTTGCCTGTTCGGCGCGGGTCAACTGTGGGCATTCAGTCTGGATGATGTGTCGGCCAAGGCTAAAGAGCTGGCCGGGCAGAAATACGAAGCGCCGCGCAGCAATCTGCCGAACGAATTCCGCGAAATGAAATTCGCTGATTACCAGAAGATTCGTTTCCGCAACGAAAAAGCTGAGTGGGCCGACCAGAACACGCCGTTCAAGCTGTCCTTCTATCACCAGGGTATGCACTTTGATACACCGGTGAAAATCAACGAAGTCACGGCCGACAGCGTCAACGAAATCAAATACGACCCAACGCGTTTCGATTTCGGCGACATGAAGCTTGATCCAAAAGCCACCGAACAGCTGGGTTATGCCGGTTTCCGTGTGCTGTACCCGATCAACAAGGCCGACAAGCAAGACGAAATCATGACCATGCTGGGCGCGAGCTACTTCCGCGTCGTCGGCAAGGGCCAGGCCTATGGCTTGTCTGCCCGTGGCATGGCGATCGACACTGCGTTGCCGTCCGGTGAAGAATTCCCGCGGTTCACCGAGTTCTGGATCGAACGTCCGAAGCCGGGTGAAAAACAGCTGGTGATCTTTGCCCTGCTGGATTCCCCGCGTGCCACCGGCGCGTATCGCCTGACCCTGCGTCCGGGCACCGACACCATTGTCGACGTGAAATCCCAGATGTACCTGCGCGACAAGGTCAGCAAGCTGGGCGTTGCCCCGTTGACCAGCATGTTCCTGTTCGGCGCGAACCAGCCGTCCAAAGTGCTCAACTACCGTCGTGAGCTGCATGATTCCAGCGGTCTGTCGATCCATGCCGGCAACGGCGAGTGGATCTGGCGCCCACTGAACAACCCGAAACACCTGTCGGTCAGCAACTTCAGCGTCGAGAACCCGAAAGGTTTCGGCCTGCTGCAACGTGGTCGCGATTTCAGCCACTACGAAGACCTCGACGACAACTACGACAAGCGCCCAAGTGCCTGGATCGAGCCTGAAGGCGATTGGGGCAAGGGCACCGTCAACCTGGTTGAGATTCCGACCGCCGACGAAACCAACGACAACATCGTTGCGTTCTGGAGCCCGGAAAAACTGCCGGAAGTCGGCCAGCCGCTGGATGTCGCCTACCGTCTGCACTGGACCATGGACGAAAAATCCCTGCACCCGGCCGACAGCGCCTGGGTCAAGCAGACCCTGCGTTCCACTGGTGACGTGAAACAGTCCAACCTGATCCGTCAGCCGGATGGCAGCGTGGCTTATCTGGTGGACTTCGAAGGCCCGTCCCTCAAGGCCCTGCCTGCGGATGCCGCGGTGCGCAGCCAGGTCAGTGTTGGCGACAACGCCGAAGTGGTCGAAAACAGCGTGCGCTACAACGAGCACACCAAAGGCTGGCGCTTGACCCTGCGCCTGAAGATCAAGGACGCCGGCAAGCCGACCGAGATGCGTGCGGCCCTGGTGCAGGACATCGTCAAGCCTGAGCCGGAGAAGGATTCGAGCCACGTGCTCAAAGCCGACAAAGTGCTGGCCAAGCAACACGAGAAACAAGCCAAGAAAGACGCGAAAGACAAGGAAGCCAAGCAGCCAGAAGCTGCCCCAGCCACACCGGAACCGGCCAAGACTGAACAAGTCCTGACCGAGACCTGGAGCTATCAGTTGCCTGCCGATGAGTAATTCCCAAGCCACGCCAGAGACTCTGCAAGAGTACCTGGCGCATCTCCCGATGACCGCTGAGCAGCGCGCCGAACTGGCGGGCTGCAAGTCTTTCAGCGAACTGCACGAACGCTTGTCGTCGTCGACCTTTGACGCGCCAACCGACGCCGCCCAAGCGTCGGTCGGCCGCCGGTTGACCCTCAACAGTGCCGAAGAACTGCAAGACGCCGAAATGCTCGCGGTCGACGCCGAAGGGCGCGTGTGCCTGAAAGCCACGCCGCCGATCCGTCGGACCAAAGTGGTGCCGGAGCCTTGGCGCACCAACATCCTGGTGCGCGGTTGGCGCCGGCTGACAGGTCGCACCAACCCGCCGAAGCCGCCGAAAGACGAACGTGTGCTGCCGGCTGCGCGCTGGCGTACCGTGGGTTCGATCCGTCGTTACATCCTGTTGGTGCTGATGCTCGGCCAGACCATCGTCGCCGGCTGGTACATGAAGGGCATCATGCCGTACCAGGGCTGGTCGCTGGTCGACTTCGACGAGATCCGCAACCAGACCCTGCTGCAGACCGCCACCCAGGTACTGCCTTACGCCCTGCAAACCAGCATCCTGATCATGTTCGGGATCTTGTTCTGCTGGGTCTCGGCCGGTTTCTGGACCGCGTTGATGGGCTTCCTGGAACTGCTGACCGGTCACGATAAATACCGCATTTCCGGTAAAAGTGCCGGTGACGAGCCGATCCCGAAAGACGCCCGCACCGCGCTGGTGATGCCGATCTGCAACGAAGACGTGCCCCGGGTATTCGCCGGCCTGCGCGCTACCTTCGAATCGGTGGCCGCCACTGGCGACCTCGACCGTTTCGACTTCTTTGTGCTCAGCGACAGTAACGACGCCGACATCTGCATCGCCGAACAGCAAGCCTGGCTCGACGTGTGCCGTGAAGCCGGTGGTTTCGGCAAGATCTTCTATCGCCGCCGTCGCCGTCGCGTCAAACGCAAGAGCGGCAACCTCGACGACTTCTGCCGTCGCTGGGGCGGTGAATACAAGTACATGGTCGTTCTCGACGCCGACAGCGTGATGAGCGGCGAGTGCCTGACCAGCCTGGTGCGCCTGATGGAAGCCACGCCGGATGCCGGGATTATCCAGACCGCGCCGCGTGCGTCGGGCATGGACACCCTGTATGCGCGCATGCAGCAGTTCGCCACCCGTGTGTACGGCCCGCTGTTCACCGCCGGCCTGCACTTCTGGCAATTGGGTGAATCCCACTACTGGGGTCACAACGCGATCATCCGCATGCAGCCGTTTATCGAGCACTGCGCCCTGGCGCCGTTGCCGGGTAAAGGCGCGTTTGCCGGTGCGATCCTCTCCCACGACTTCGTCGAAGCTGCGCTGATGCGCCGTGCCGGCTGGGGCGTGTGGATTGCCTACGATCTGCCGGGCAGCTACGAAGAACTGCCGCCGAACCTGCTGGACGAACTCAAGCGTGACCGACGCTGGTGCCACGGCAACCTGATGAACTTCCGCCTGTTCCTGGTCAAAGGCATGCACCCGGTGCACCGCGCGGTGTTCCTGACCGGCGTGATGTCGTACCTGTCGGCGCCGTTGTGGTTCTTCTTCCTGGTGCTGTCCACTGCGCTGCTGGCGGTGAACACGCTGATGGAACCGCAGTACTTCATGGCCCCGCGCCAGTTGTACCCGCTGTGGCCGCAATGGCATCCGGACAAGGCGGTGGCGTTGTTCTCGACCACCATCGTGCTGCTGTTCCTGCCGAAACTGCTGAGCATCATCCTGATCTGGGCCAAGGGCGCGAAAGAGTTCGGTGGCAAGTTCAAGGTGACCGTGTCGATGCTACTGGAGATGCTGTTCTCCATGCTGCTGGCGCCTGTGCGGATGATTTTCCACACCCGTTTCGTACTGGCCGCGTTCCTCGGCTGGGCGGCAACCTGGAACTCGCCGCAGCGTGACGATGACTCCACCCCATGGAGCGAAGCGGTCAAGCGCCACGGTCCGCAAACCGTGCTGGGCTTCTTGTGGGCCCTGCTGGTGGTGTGGCTGAACCCGAGCTTCCTGTGGTGGCTGGTGCCGATTGTCGGCTCGCTGATGCTGTCGATCCCGGTGTCGGTCATCTCCAGTCGGGTCAAGCTGGGCCTCAAGTCCCGTGACGAGAGCCTGTTCCTGATTCCTGAGGAATACAATCCGCCGCAGGCGCTGTTGTCGACCGAGAAGTACACCCACGAAAACCGTTGGCATGCGCTGAACGACGGCTTCGTGCGCGCCGTGGTCGATCCGCAGCAGAACGCCTTGGCCTGCGCCCTGGCCACCTCGCGTCACCGCGAAGCGGAGCCGATCGAGTACCTGCGTGCCGAGCGTGTGCGCCATGCGTTGAAAGTCGGCCCTGCCGGCCTCAACAACGGCGAACGTGTGGCGTTGCTCAGCGACCCGGTCGCCCTGGCCCGCCTGCACGAGCAGGTCTGGAGCGAAGGCCACGCCGAATGGCTGGGTGCCTGGCGTGAATCGATCAAGTCCGATCCTCACGCGCCACTGCTGCCGCTGCAACCGCAAGTCTCCCAGGCCCAACCGGCCTGATTCAGACGCCCCCGGAGGCTCACTCCGGGGGCATTTGAAACGCTGGTCCTACAGCGTTTCGCGCTTCTTCCTTTAAGCGCTAACTCCTTGTTATTTCGAAACAAAAGACCCCGGTTCGAGGCGTATTGCCGTGCCTGCGACTGGGTTAGCATCGCCGCGCAAATTTGATTCACCACGGGGATTTTCATGCTCAAAAGGTATTGTTCGGCACTGCTGATAGGCGCTGTCGCATTGATGGAGGGTGGCCCGCTGTATGCCGGTGCGTTGGACGATGCGGTGCGGCGTGGTGTGCTGAAGGTCGGGACCACGCCCACCTATGTGCCGTTTGAAATGACTGACCGGCAGGGACGCATTGTCGGTTTCGAAATCGACCTGCTTCAGACGATGAGTCGTGCGCTGGGGGTTGAGCTGGAGTTGGTGGCGGTGCCCTACACCGATTTGCTGCCGGGGCTGCTGGCCAACAAGTTCGACCTGATCGGCAGCGGCATGACCGTCACCCAGGAGCGTAATCTCAAGCTGAATTTCAGCGACTCCTTTATCGTCGTCGGCCAGACCGTGCTGCTGCATCCAAGCCTGGCGGGCAAGGTCGGCAGTGTCGAAGAACTGGACGAGGCCGGCTACCGTATCGCCGTCACCGAGGGCACTACCGGGGAATTGGCCGCGCAACGTTTTCTGGGCGCGGCGCAGCTGAGCAGTTTCGCCACACCCGAAGAAGGCGTGCGGCAGGTGGTGGAAGGCAAAGCCGATGCCTTTATCCACGATGCGCCCTACAACCTGATCGCCAGTGGCCGGCCGGAAAACAGCAGCTTGCTGGCACTGGAGCAGCCCTTCACCTACGAGCCCTTGGCGTTCGGCCTGAAAAAGGGCGATTACGACAGCCTCAACTGGATCAACCATTTCCTCAATCAGGTGGCCCAGGACGGCACCTATGATCGGCTGCACGACAAGTGGTTCAGGGGCACCGACTGGATGGCGGACATTGAGTGAAAGTCATAACTGCTTACACATCCGCCGGTTGCCGAATCCAGGTGCTGAAGTGTCTGCCCCTGGGGTTCTTCCGGCATTTGTGGGGCATTTCCGACATACGCCGACAACAAATACCCGTGAAACCTTTGTGACGGCAGACGAGTGGGTTAGGATCGCACCCCGAAATGGTGCAGCCCTTTTGCGCGCCGACCTCATAAGAATCGTTCAGGGGACTTGATGATGAAAAAGTATCTTTCGATGCTGCTGCTTGGCGTCACCGCGCTGGTCGCGGCCACTGCGGCCCAGGCCGGCGCGATCGACGATGCGGTCAAGCGCGGCACGCTGAAGGTCGGCATGGACCCGACCTACATGCCGTTCGAAATGACAGACAAGCGCGGTGAAATCATCGGCTTCGAAGTCGACATCCTCAAGGCCCTGGCCAAGTCCATGGGCGTCAAGCTGGAGCTGGTTTCCACCGGCTACGACGGCATCATCCCGGCCTTCCTGACCGGCAAGTTCGACATGATCGGCAGCGGCATGACCCTGACCCAGGAGCGCAACCTGCGCCTGAACTTCAGCGAACCGTTCATCGTGGTCGGCCAGACCCTGCTGATCCGCAAGGATCTGGAAGGCACCATCAAGTCCTACAAAGACCTGAACGACGAGAAGTACCGCCTGACTTCCAAGCTCGGCACCACCGGCGAGATGGTCGCCAAGAAGCTGATCTCCAAAGCCAAGTACCACGGCTACGACAACGAGCAGGAAGGCGTGCTGGACGTGGTCAACGGCAAGGCCGATGCCTTTGTGTATGACGCGCCGTACAACGTGGTCGCCGAGAAGAAAGTCGGCAACGGCAAGCTGGTGTTCCTCGAAGAACCGTTCACCTTCGAACCCCTGGCGTTTGGCCTGAAAAAAGGCGATTACGACAGCATCAACTTCATCAACAACTTCCTGCACCAGATCCGTAACGACGGCACCTACGATCGCATCCATGACAAGTGGTTCAAGAGCTCCGAGTGGCTCAAGGACATGGAATAAAGGTTTAGACCGAGTCGCGCCCTTCGCGAGCAAGCCCGCTCCCACATTTTGACCGCATTTCATGTTGGAACTCGGTCGAGTGTGGGAGCGGGCTTGCTCGCGAAGACGGCCTGACAAGCAACACAAATCGCGGAATTTGAAATGAAACAGAAAAAAGCCCAATGGCCCTGGCACCTGCTGACCGTGGTCGTGCTGGTCGGTCTGGCTGGTGCCTTGTATTACGCCACTTCGCTGATGTCCTACGAATGGCGCTGGAACCGCGTACCGCAGTACTTCGCCTACCAGGCTGAAACGTCCCAGCGCGCGGCGGATATTTCTACCGTGGTTGAGTTGGTGCGCAAAGGCGATGTCGCCGAAGTGACCCTGCGCAACGACGCGGGTGCCCTGCAGACGCTGACCGTGGCTGATAACAGCCTGCAAGTGGCGCGCGGCGATGACGTGGCCGAGGGCGACGTGATCGGTGTGACCCGGCATTGGGCGTTGGGCCCGTTGATGTGGGGCTTGTGGACCACGCTGTGGCTGTCGGTGGTCTCCGGCATCCTGGGGCTGGCGATCGGGCTGGCGACCGGCCTGTGCCGTCTGTCCAACAACCCGACCCTGCGCGACCTGTCGACCATCTACGTCGAGTTGGTGCGCGGTACGCCGCTGCTGGTGCAGATCTTCATCTTCTATTTCTTTATCGGCACGGTGCTCAACCTGTCCCGGGAATTTGCCGGGATTGCCGCGTTGTCGCTGTTCACGGGCGCCTATGTGGCGGAAATCGTCCGCGCCGGCGTGCAGTCAATCACCCGTGGCCAGAACGAAGCTGCGCGCTCCCTGGGCTTGAGCGCCAGCCAGTCGATGCGTCACGTGGTGTTGCCGCAGGCATTCAAGCGCGTGCTGCCACCGCTGGCCGGGCAATTTATCAGCCTGGTGAAAGACACTTCGCTGGTCTCGGTGATCGCGATTACCGAACTGCTCAAGAGCGGTCGCGAGGTGATCACCACCTCGTTCTCGCCGTTTGAAATCCTGTTCTGCGTTGCAGGCCTGTACCTGCTGATCAACCTGCCGCTGTCGAAAATGGCCAGCCGGCTTGAGCGGAGGCTCGCCCAAAGTGATTGAAGTCCGCGATCTGGTAAAAGTCTTCGATACCCGTGGCCATGTGGTGCGCGCGGTCGACCACGTCACCACCCAGGTGGCCAAGGGCGAAGTGCTGGTGGTGATCGGTCCGTCGGGCTCTGGCAAGTCCACTTTCCTGCGCTGCCTCAATGGCCTGGAAGAGTTCGATTCCGGCTCGGTGAGTATCGACGGCCTGCAACTGGCTGATCCGAAAACCGACGTGAACGCCTACCGTCGCGAAGTCGGCATGGTGTTCCAGCACTTCAATCTGTTCCCCCACATGACCGTGCTGGAAAACCTCTGCCTGGCGCAAAAAGTCGTGCGCAAGCGCGGCAAGAAAGAGCGCGAAGCCAAGGCCCTGGCGCTGCTGGAAAAGGTCGGTATTGCGCAGAAGGCCAACGAGTTTCCGTCGCGCCTCTCCGGCGGCCAGCAGCAACGCGTGGCGATTGCCCGTGCGTTGGCGATGGAGCCCAAGGTCATGCTGTTCGACGAACCCACCTCGGCGCTCGACCCGGAAATGGTCGGCGAAGTGCTGGACGTGATGAAGACCCTGGCCTTGGAAGGCATGACCATGGTCTGCGTCACCCACGAAATGGGCTTTGCCCGCGAAGTGGCGGACCGCGTGCTGTTCTTCGATCATGGCAAATTGCTCGAAGACGCCGCCCCGGCCGAATTCTTCGACGCGCCAAAAGACCCACGCGCCCAGGCCTTCCTGCGCCAGGTCCTGTAACTTGTAGTGAGCGGGCTTGCCCCGCGCCGGGCGGCGCAGCCGCCCCAAATCCAGGCGCCTCGGTCTTCCTGAAACACCGCGGTGGACCGTTTGGGGCGGCTGCGCCACCCAGCGCGGGGCAAGCCCGCTCACTACGGGGTCAGAGCTGGAATTTGCCCACCAGCGCCTGCAGATCCATGCTCAACCGCGTCAACTGAACACTCGCCGCCGCCGTCTCTTCGCTGGCGGCGGCGGTGTGTTCGGACACGTCGCGCACCTGCAACACGCTGCGATTGATCTCTTCGACTACCGCACTTTGTTCTTCGGCGGCCGCGGCAATCTGCGGGTTCATTTCCTGAATGATCGCCACCGTGCGCGCAATCGCGGCCAGTGCCTCGCCGGCGTCGCGGGTCAGGTCGACGCTGTCGTCGGTCAGGTTGCGGCTGCTGTCCAGCGTCTCGGCCACGTGCTGGGTGCCGTTGTGCAGGCTGAGGATCAAACCTTCGATCTCTTCGGCAGACGCCTGGGTGCGTTGCGCCAGGCTGCGCACTTCATCGGCCACCACCGCAAAGCCTTCGCCGGCACTGCCTGCGCGTGCGGCCTCGATGGCTGCATTCAAGGCCAGCAGGTTGGTCTGCTGGGACACGGACTTGATCACGTCGAGCACGCTGGCGATCTTCTGGCTTTCTTGCTGCAACGTCAGCATTGCGCGGCCTGAAAGTGCCATTTCTTCGGCCAGCTGGCCGATCTGCTCAACCGCCTGCGCCACCACCTTGTCGCCGGCACTCGCTTGGCGGTCAGCCTCGTTTGCCGCGATTGACGCTTGCTCGGCATGCCGGGCGACTTCCTGGGCGGTGGCGAGCATTTGGTTCATCGCGGTGGCGACCTGATCGGTTTCATCTTTTTGCTTGTTGACCCCGTTGCGGGTCTGCTCGGTGACGGCTGATAACTCGGTGGCCGCGCTGGCGATCTGCCGGGCGCTGTCGCCGATGCCGCTGATCAGGTGGCGCAGGTTGTGGGTCATGTCCCCGATGGCGTGCTGCAGTTGGCCCAGTTCATCGCGGCGTCCCACCGGCATGTCGTGGCTCAGGTCGCCTTCGGCGATACGGTTGGCGCGGGCCAGCACTTCACGCAGTGGCACCGCAATTTGCCGGGCGATCCACCAGGCGGCCAGGGTGCCGAGCAACAGTGCGACGACGGTCACACTGATCAGCAGCAGACGGGTCTTGCCGGCTTCGTTGTCGCGTTTGAGGGTTTGGCCTTGGCTCATCTGGTCGCTTTGTTCCAGTAACTGATCGAGCTGTTGTTCGAAGCGGTTCTGCACGGTTTCGGCGTTGAGTTGGGCTTGCTTGAGGTTGAGTAGCTGCTCGCGGTAATTGGCGATGTCGCTCTTGAGCAGGGTCGAGTCCACCGGCAGAGCCGTGACAGCGGCCAGTGCGGCCTCCAGCGCCTGCAACGCGTCGCTGACTGCCTGGGCATAGGCCTCCAGCGACGCGGCGGCCCATGCGGGGCGCTGGGCGCCTTCATCGGCACGGACCATGGCCTGGCGCAGGTTTTCGATGGCATCCAGGGCTGTCTGATCTTGCTGGTCGGGCAGCTCACTGGCGAGTTGGGCCAGGGTGTCGCTGGCTTGCTGTGCGGTCTTGTCCAGTGGGCTGCGGGCGTTTTCGCGGTGCTCGATCAGGGGCGCTAGCTCGCTGAGTGCCGCCTTGAAGTCGGTGACCAGGCGGGTGGCCTGTTCTAGGCGCTGGCGGTCGGCGGGGTCTCGCATGCGGCTTGAAAGGGCGGCCAGATGGGTTTCGATGGTCTCGATGTGTGTGGTGAGTTTGCCCCGGCTGTTCGGGTCCGTCAGCGTGCGGTAGACGATGCGATCAGCACGCATGGCTTGGCCAGCAACCGCCAATTGTCCCAGGGTCGTCAGGTTGGTGGAGCGGTAGATCATGGCATTCAAGGCTTGCCAGCCGGTGACGGCGATGGCGAAGCTGAGCATCAGCACTTGCCCGAAACCGATGGCAAGCTTGACGCGGACGCTGGCGTTGACCAGCAAACGGGTCAGCCGGGAAAACATGACGCACCTCCAAATCGAATTAAGCGTTTCGCAGTAAAGGAAACGCTAAATCGATTTGGCTCAGTGCCGGGCTGATAACTGCGTAGGAAATTTCACAAGCTGCTAATTAAATGCGGAAGCGTCCTACCAGGGTTTGTAGGTAAATCCCCAGGCGTGCCAGCTCGGCGCTGGATGCGGCCGTTTCTTCACTGGCTGAAGAGGTTTGTTCGGACACGTCCCGCACGTTCAACACACTGCGGTTAATCTCTTCGGCCACGGCGCTTTGCTGTTCGGCGGCGGTGGCGATCTGCGAGTTCATCGCCTGGATGGTCGACACCGTGCGCGTGATGCTCGCCAGTGCGCTGCCGGCGCGGCGCGTCAGCTCGACACTGCTGTCGGTGAGGTCGCGGCTGTTGTCCATGATGGTCGCGACCTGTTGGGTACCGCTTTGCAGGCCGACGATCAGTTCTTCGATCTCTTCGGTGGACTTCTGGGTGCGCAGGGCCAGGCTGCGCACCTCGTCGGCCACCACGGCGAAGCCACGCCCGGCTTCGCCGGCACGTGCGGCTTCAATCGCGGCGTTGAGCGCCAACAGGTTGGTTTGCTGGGCTACGGACTTGATCACGTCGAGCACACTGCCGATCTTGTCGCTTTCGCGTTTCAGATCGCCCATGGCCACCGTCGAGTTGCCGACTTCGCTGGCCAGGCGTTCGATCTGGGCGATGGCTTCGCCGACCACTTTGTCGCCTTCGCGGGCTTGCTGGTCAGCAGCGACGGCGGCTTCGGAAGCTTCCTCGGCGTTGCGTGCCACTTCTTGCACGGTCGCGGCCATCTCGTTCATCGCGGTAGCGACTTGGTCGGTCTCGACTTTTTGGCTGTTGACCCCGGCGCTGGTCTGTTCGGTCACGGCCGACAGTTGCTCGGCGGCGCTGGCGATCTGGGTGACACCGTCGCTGATGCCGCCGATCAGTTCACGCAGGCCGACGGTCATGCTCTGCATGGCGCGTTGCAACTGACCCAGTTCGTCCTGGCGTGCGGAGTCGAGGTTGTGGCTCAAGTCGCCGGAGGCTACGCGCTCGGCGACCTTGAGGGTCTGGTTCAGCGGAATGATGATCTGGCGAGTGATGGCCCACGCGGCAATCAGGCCGAACGCCAGTGCGAGTACGGTGGCCAGTGCCAGCATTTGCTTGGCTTGGGCGGCATCGTTGTCACGCACCACGGTCTGGGACGCGGTGAGTTTTTTGCTGCGATCGAGCAGGATGTCGCCTTGCTCGGCCATGATTTTCATGGCAGCGACGCTGGCAACCTGGGAGTCACGGTACTGGCTGACGGCGGCGCGGTAGGCTTGCAGCGAGACGCTGGCCTGTTGCAGGTTGGTCGAATATTGATCAGGGACCTGGCCGTTCAGGCTGGCGATTTTCTTCAGGGCGTTATCGATGGCGTCCAGCGCAGGCTGCTCGGCTTCGACCTTGCCGCTGTAGGTGTAGCCGCGCACTTGGAAGCGCGCTTGCTGGATCAACTTACTCAGGTCTACCACGCTGTTGAACTGCGTGACGCTGTCGCCTTGCAGCAGGGCTTTCTCGATTTCGCCGACTTTGAGCACCGCGTTGTCGGCGGTATCGCCCAGCTTGCTGCGCGCATTTTCACGGTTCGCCCCGGCCTGGACCATGGCCTCGAATGCGCGGCGATATTGCTCGACGGCGGCCAATTGATCGTCCACCAGGAGGTTGTCGGCCGGCTGATCGATCATGCCGTCGGCGGTTTTCAGGCCGGCTTCCAGTTGCACCAGCAGCGCGTTGACCGCCGCCGGGCCTTGTTCGCCGCGCCGCATTTCGTAGTCCAGGCGCGCCAGGCGCAGATCCTTGGTCAGTTCATTGACGCTGGAGATGAAACCCAGCTTGTCGCCACGGCTGATCACGCCACTCAGGCCGCTCCAGCCGGTGAAGGTAATCATGAGCGTGAGCAGTAACACCAGGCCAAAACCTACACCCAACTTGGATTTGACGCTGACATTCCCCAGCTTTTCGGCTAACCAACGATACATGCTGCGAACTCCCCTGGAACAAGGCTTGGACTTATTCAGGGTGTATCGGCCTGTGTCGGGGATTCTGTAGCGACGCGATCAGATGTCTGGGGTTGGGTCAGAACAGTCGGGCCAGGAGAGCGGTGACGGCGGTTTCGACGCGCAGGATGCGGGCGCCCAGTTGCACCGGCTGCAAACCCGCCTTGGCCAGCAAGTCGACCTCGTAGGGAATCCAGCCGCCTTCCGGGCCGATTGCCAGGGTCACCGGTTCGTCCAGCCCACGCGGGCAGGCCGGGTAGTCGCCGGGATGGCCAATCAGGCCAAGGGTGCCAGCGGCCATGGCCGGCAGGCGATCCTCGACGAACGGCTTGAAGCGTTTCTCGATGATGATGTCGGGCAGCACCGTGTCCCGCGCCTGTTCCAGGCCGAGGATCAGTTGCTCGCGAATGGCTTGCGGCTCGAGGAATGGCGTCTGCCAGAAACTTTTTTCCACGCGGTAGCTGTTGAGCAGCACCACCTTTGGCACGCCCATGGCCGCCACGGTTTGCAGGACCCGGCGCAGCATTTTCGGACGGGGCAGGGCCAGCAGCAGGGTCAGCGGCAGCTTGGCCGGCGGCGGCTGGTCGAAGCTGACTTGCAGTTCGGCCTCGCTGTTTTCCAGGCGTAGCAGTTGGGCATTGCCCATCAGCCCGCCGATGCGGCCCACGCGCAGGCTGTCGCCGACGGCTGCGCGGTGGACTTCCTGCATGTGCACCAGGCGCCGATCACGCAGTACCACACGGTCGGCCGCGATGAAGTCGGCCTCCTCAAGCAGCAGCAGGTTCACGGCTGGGTTGCTGGCGGTTGGTCGTCGTCGGGCTGGTCATCCGGGTGTTCGCCGCGCTTGCTGATCAAGCCGCTGAACAGGATGCCGATCTCGAACAGCATCCACATCGGCACGGCCAGCAGGGTCTGGGAGAAGATGTCCGGCGGGGTGAGGATCATGCCGACCACAAAGCAGCCGATGATCACATACGGGCGGATCTTCTTCAGGTACGCCACGTTGACCACGCCGATCCACACCAGCAACACCACGGCCACCGGGATTTCGAAGGCCACGCCAAAGGCGAAGAACAGTGTCATCACGAAGTCGAGGTAGCTGGTGATGTCGGTCATCATTTCCACACCGGCCGGCGTGGCGGCGGCGAAGAACTTGAAGATCAGCGGGAACACCAGGAAGTAGGCGAACGCCATGCCGGTGTAGAACAGGCAAATGCTCGATACCAGCAACGGCACCGCGATGCGCTTCTCATGCTTGTACAGGCCCGGTGCGATAAAGCCCCAGATCTGGTGCAGGATCACCGGGATCGCCAGGAACAGCGAGACCATCATCGTCAGCTTCAACGGCGTGAGGAACGGCGACGACACGTCGGTGGCGATCATCGTCGCGCCGGCCGGCAAATACTGGCGCAGGGGCGTCGAGACAAAGGTATAGATCTGCTGGGTGAAGGCGAACAGCCCGGCAAAGATGATGAAGATCGCCGCTACGCAACGCAGCAGGCGGGTACGCAGCTCGGTGAGGTGCGAGACCAGCGGCATGTGCTGGTCGTTTTCCGGTTTATCAGCGCTCATGGGGCTCGCGGCGGCAATGTAGGGTCATGGGGCGCGGGCGACGCAACGGGCGTCGGCGCAGGCTCGGTGGGCGCAACAGGTGGGGTCTGGGTGGTCGGTGCGATGCTCTGCTCGGCCACGGGCTCAACCGGTTTGGCGGGCTCCTGGACCGGCGACAGGATCTTGCGCGCCTCTTGCTCCAACGACAGGATATGTTCGTTGTGCAGTTGCCGACGGATCTCGTCGGCACCGATTTCCCGTTCAACTTCCTGTTTGATCGCATTGAAACTGCGTTTCAGGCGGCCGATCCACAGGCCGGCCGTGCGTGCCGCACCGGGCAGGCGTTCCGGCCCCAGTACCAGCAGGGCCACAAGGCCGACGAGCAGCAGTTCAGAGAAGCTGATACCAAACATTAGTCAGTGCTCACGAGTCTTTGCGGGTCGGCTCTTCGACTTTCTCAGCCTGCACGTCGAAGGTACGACGCTCGGTGATCGGCTGGGCGGCCTGCGGGTGCACAGGCTGCGCCGGTGGCACCGGATTGGCAGCCGGGTCGGCAGGCTTTTCGTCGTCGTTCATGGCTTTGCGAAAGCCCTTGATCGATTCGCCGACGTCAGTGCCCAGGTTCTTGAGTTTCTTGGTGCCGAATACCAGTACCACGACCACCAGAATGACGATCCAGTGTTTCCAGTCAAAAATGCCCATGCTGCAGATCCTCAGTAAAAGTTATTCAGGTGGTCGGGCGCGAAGCCTTTTCGGCATGCCCGGACAAGCCGAAACGACGGTCCAGTTCATCCAGCACGGCCTGTGGGTGCTGCCCCAGTTGGGCGAGCATGACCAGGCTGTGGAACCACAGGTCGGCGGTTTCGTAGATCACATCGCTGCAGTCGCCGCTGATTTGCGCGTCCTTGGCGGCGATGATCGTCTCGACGGATTCTTCGCCGAGTTTTTCCAGGATCTTGTTCAGGCCCTTGTGGTACAGGCTGGCGACGTAGGAACTGTCGGCGTCCGCGCCTTTGCGGTCTTCCAGTACCTGGGCCACACGGTTCAGGGTATCGCTCATGTCTAGTGTCCTGCGGAGTAGATGGCGTGCGGGTCTTTGAGCACGGGTTCGACAACCTTCCACTCGCCGTTTTCGAACACGCGGTAGAAGCAGCTGTGCCGGCCGGTGTGGCAGGCGATGTTGCCGATCTGCTCGACCTTGAGGATCACCACGTCGGCATCGCAGTCGATGCGCATCTCGTGCAGGGTCTGCACGTGCCCGGACTCTTCGCCCTTGCGCCACAGTTTGCCACGCGAACGTGACCAGTAAATGGCGCGCTGCTCAGTGGCGGTGAGGCTCAGGGCCTCGCGGTTCATCCAGGCCATCATCAATACGCGCCCGGTCTTGTAGTCCTGGGCAATGGCCGGCACCAGGCCGTCACTGTCCCATTTGATCTCGTCCAGCCAGTCTTTCATGTTCGGCTCCGGCAATTTGCGACAGTGTATAACCGGATTGGCTATCGGCGCACGATCAGATAAACACCCACGGCGACCATGATACCGGCCGGCCAGTGGCCCAATTGATTCAACGGCCCGCCCAGGGCCAGCACAATGCCGCCGGTCAGGTGCGCGGCGCCGAGCAGGCGCAGGAACCAGTCGTCCTTGCGCTTGTGCCACGGCGGCGCCGGGTCCTTGGCGTGGGGCTGGGACATGCGCTCCAGCAGGTCGCGGGTCATGTTGGCCAAGTGCGGTAGTTGTTCGAACTGGCTGTGCAGATTGCCGATCAGGGTTTTCGGGCTGACCCGCTCGCGCATCCAGCGCTCGAGGAACGGCTGGGCGGTGTTCCACAGGTCGAGGTCCGGGTACAGCTGGCGGCCCAGGCCTTCGATGTTCAGCAGGGTTTTCTGCAACAGGACCAGCTGCGGTTGCACTTCCATATTGAAGCGTCGGGCGGTCTGGAACAGGCGCATCAGTACCTGGCCAAAGGAAATGTCCTTCAGCGGTTTTTCAAAGATCGGCTCGCATACCGTGCGAATGGCAGCTTCGAATTCGTTGAGTTTGGTTTCCGCCGGCACCCAGCCCGAATCGATGTGCAACTGCGCCACGCGGCGGTAGTCGCGTTTGAAGAAGGCGAACAGGTTGCGCGCCAGGTAGTCCTGGTCCTGTGGGGTCAGGCTGCCGACGATGCCGCAGTCGATCGCGATGTACTGCGGGCTCCACGGGTTGACGGTGCTGACGAAGATGTTGCCGGGGTGCATGTCGGCGTGGAAGAAGCTGTCGCGGAACACCTGGGTGAAGAAGATCTCCACGCCACGCTCGGCGAGCATTTTCATGTCGGTGCGCTGGTCGGCCAGGGTCGCGAGGTCAGTGACTTGCACGCCGTAGATGCGCTCCATCACCAGCACTTTGGGGCGGCACCAGTCCCAATACACCTGCGGCACGTACAGCAGCGGCGAGCCTTCGAAGTTGCGCTTGAGCTGGCTGGCGTTGGCGGCTTCGCGCAGCAGGTCGAGTTCGTCGTAGATGGTTTTTTCGTAGTCGGCAACCACGTCCACCGGGTGCAGCAAGCGCGCATCGGCGCTGAAGCGCTCGGCGGCGCGGGCGAGGATGAACAGCCACGCCAGGTCCTGGCCGATGATCGGCTTGAGACCCGGGCGGATCACTTTCACCACCACTTCTTCGCCGCTCTTCAGTTGCGCAGCGTGCACCTGGGCGACCGAGGCGGAGGCCAGCGGTTCGACGTCGAAACGGCTGAATACTTCACTGATCTTCCGGCCCAGCTGTTCTTCGATCAGCTTCATCGACTGTTGCGAGTCGAACGGCGGCACGCGGTCTTGCAACAGCATCAGCTCGTCGGCGATGTCTTCGGGCAGCAGGTCGCGACGGGTCGAGAGGATCTGCCCGAACTTGATGAAGATCGGCCCCAGGTCCTGCAATGCCAGGCGCAGGCGTGCGCCTCTGCTGAGTTCAAGCTTCTTGCGCGGGAACCAGCGCCACGGCAGCACGTAGCGAACCGCCAGCAGGAACCACGGCAGCGGCAGGGCGAACAGCAGGTCATCGAGTTGGTAGCGGATTACGACGCGCTGGATACGGAACAAACGGCGGACGGCGAGCAGCTTCATGCGTTATCGCTTGGATCAAGGGAACGGCTCAGGCGCTCGAAGCGTGCCTCAAGGCGTTCCAGGTCGATTTTGGCCTTGTCGAGTTCACGAAAGCGCGCTTGCGCTTCCCGTTGTCCGACCAGGGTGCGCGATTCTTCGCTCAGGTATTCGGCGAGGTTCTGGTTGAGGCTGGCGAACCCTTGCTGATACCACCGCGAACGGCTGCGCAGGTGCCCGCTGATCAACTGGGTGGCCACCGGGCCGATCCAGCGTGACAGCTCGTATTCCCAATCCAGCTCCAGGTCTTGCAACACGGCGGCCAGGTCCATCAGCACCGAGCTGTCGCCTTCCAGTTCGACTTCGGTGCTGTGCAGGATCGCGGTCTTGTTGCGGCTCAATGCCAGGTGCAGCAGGCTCGACGCCGGTGCGCGCAGGGTGCAGTCGGCATCACAGGCCCAGGTGCTGGCGAGCAGCAGGCCTTCATCGCTGGGCAGGATAAACAGCTGCACGGCGGGGCTGCGGCAATCGACGGCAATCACCTTGCCGGTCAAGTGCGCGAGCCGCGCCAGGGCGGTGCTGTCCAGGCGCAGCACACGGTTGAGGCCGTGCTCAACGCTGGCGAGAAGGCCCTGGAGCAGCATCAGGGCTTGATGCCGCGGTGCAGGGCGACGATGCCGGACGTCATGTTGTGGTAGGTCACGCGGTCGAAACCGGCTTCTACCATCATCGACTTCAGGGTTTCCTGGTCGGGGTGCATGCGGATCGATTCGGCCAGGTAGCGATAGCTTTCGGCGTCATTGGTGATCAGCTTGCCCATCAACGGCATGAAGGCGAAGGAATAGGTGTCGTAGACCTTGGACATCAGTGCGTTGGTCGGTTTGGAGAACTCCAGCACCAACAGGCGGCCGCCCGGCTTGAGTACGCGCAGCATCGAGCGGATCGCGTCTTCTTTATGGGTCACGTTGCGCAGGCCGAAGGCGATGGTCACGCAGTCGAAATGGTTGTCGGGGAACGGCAGCTTTTCAGCGTCGGCCTGGACGAATTCGATATTGCCGGCCACGCCTTTGTCGAGCAGGCGGTCGCGACCGACCTTGAGCATCGAACCGTTGATGTCCGCCAGTACCACCTGGCCGGTGGGGCCGACGAGCTTGGAGAACTTGGCTGCCAGGTCGCCCGTGCCGCCGGCGATGTCCAGCACGCGATTGCCGGCGCGCACGCCGGACAGCTCGATGGTGAAGCGCTTCCACAGGCGGTGCATGCCGCCGGAGAGCACGTCGTTCATCAGGTCGTACTTGGCCGCAACGGAGTGGAACACCTCAGCGACTTTTTCCGCCTTTTGGCTTTCCGGGACGTTCTTGAAGCCGAAGTGAGTGGTGGGTTCGGCATCGCTGCCTTTGCGCTGATCAGTCATATCGCTGTCACCAAAAGAGAATGCGGCACATGATAATCCCCAAGGCCTGCTTTGTCTTGGCAAGGCTCAATCTGTAGTGAGCGGGTTTGCCCCGCACTGGGTGGCGAAGCCGCCCCCCACAAGGACGCCTGGGAGTTTCAGAAAGACCGCGTTGCCTGGGTTTGGGGCGGCTGCGCCACCCAGCGCGGGGCAAGCCCGCTCACTACAGATTGTCGAGTTGCGTATAGGTAAGATGGATGGTCACCGAGACCTTTTGCCGCATCGAAGGTATCCAAACCGCAATAAAGAGGAGTCATTGCAATGGCCCGTATTACCGTTGAGCGTGCACATTCCCTGGGTAAAGAAGGCGCTCGGGCAAAGGCCGAGAAGTTGGCGCATAAACTCAAGGAGCAATATGGCCTGGAGCCATCGTGGTCTGGCGATACCTTGAACCTCAAGCGTTCGGGGGTTAAAGGCACGGTATTGGTTGCAGATGATTCGTTGCGTATTGATGTGGAACTGGGCCTGTTGATGTCGGCCATGAGTGGCACCATCAAGTCCGAAATCGAGAAAGCCCTGGATAAGGCATTGGCGTGATCCGAGTGTTCTAGGGTGCCGATTCTAATTTTTCCTCCTACTTTGTGCCCAAGCCCTCAACTCCTGCGGGCCGTTCCTCCACCCTATTTCGCGTGAGGTGCACCATGGCCAAAGTTATCTTGAAGAAAAAAATCGATGCCCCGACTACTGCCCTGAGCGAGGTTAAAACCTACGCCCGCAAGATCTGGCTGGCGGGCCTTGGTGCGTATGCCAAGGTTGGAAGCGAGGGCAACGAGTACTTCAAGGAACTCGTCAAGGCGGGTCAACATGTTGAAAGTAAAGGTAAAAAAGTTGCAGTTGAACAACTTGACGCTGCCAATAGTCAGATTGACCAAGTAAAGAGTAATGTCTCCTCTGTCAAAGGTCTGGTAGAAGTTCAGCTGGATAAAGTTGAAAAAGCTTTTGATACTCGTGTTGCAAGTGCCTTGAATCGAATCGGCATTGCGTCTAAACATGACGTGGAGACACTCTCTGCTAAGCTCGAAGAGCTGACGGCATTGCTCGAACGTGTCGCGCGTAAACACTAAGGAGACATCGGGATGGCTGTTCAAAAGAAACCTCAGAAAGAAGGCAGCTCGTGGGTCGGGAAAGTTGAAGAATATTCCCGCAAAATCTGGCTGGCTGGTTTAGGCGTTTACTCGAAGATCGACAGTGACGGCAGCAAACTCTTCGAGACTCTGGTTAAAGACGGCGAGAAGGCCGAGAAAGTAGCCAATAGCGCAGTTGGTAAAAAAGTAACTGCCGCCAAGGCAACTGCCGGTTCGCGTATCAGTGATGCGAAGAAACAAGTACTGGGTACTTGGAGCGAACTGGAAGGGGCTCTGGACAAGCGCCTCAACAGTGCCATTTCGCGTCTGGGCGTGCCGAGCAAGACTGAAATCAAGGCACTGCACAGCAAGGTCGATACCCTGACCAAGCAAATCGAAAAACTCACCGGCGCTAAAGTCGCTCCTGTGAAAACGGCTGCTGCAAAACCTGCTGCTAAGCCAGCGGCGAAAACCGCAGCCGCCAAACCCGCTGCAAAAGCTGCGGCCAAGCCTCTGGTCAAAGCGGCCGCCAAGCCGGCTGCGAAAGCTGCAGCCAAGGCGCCCGTCAAAGCGGCTGCCAAACCAGCGGCAAAAACCGTCGCTGCAAAACCTGCCGCCAAGCCGGCCGCCAAGGCAGCGGTTAAACCCGCTGCCAAAGCCGCCGCGAAACCCGCTGCTGCAAAATCAGCTGCCAAGCCGGCCGCCGCGAAACCGGCAGCCAAGTCTGCTGCAGCCAAGCCAGCGGCAAAAACAGCCGCCGCGAAAAAGCCAGCAGTAGCGAAAAAACCGGCAGCACCGAAGCCTGCTGCTGCAGCGAAGCCTGCATCTGCGCCAACTGCTTCCACAGCCAACTCGGTGCTCGCACCGACCCCTGCTGCTGTGACGCCGACGGCGACGCCGTCAACCCCGCCGTCCTCCAGTCAATCCTGATCTTTGCAGGACCCAACAATGCCCGGCCTGTAAGGTCGGGCATTTTTTTGCGTGCTCACTTCATGGGTGCCTATAGATGGCGCATTATTGCGCCCACGGGCAAGCTGTCTGGTACGGAGATGGTGGCTGCAAAGGTGACGCTGTTTCAAGGTTGAAATATCGGTCACACGCTGCTTGAACAACTCCCGGCAGGAATAGCAGTAATGGTGTAGGAATAAGTGTCAGGGGAAACTTCATCCTTTTTCCTTTTTATTCTGTCGCAATGACAATGGAGCGCATTGAAAAGCGCTCCACTGACCGGGCTATGGTGGGGGATGGGACACGCCTTTATTCCGTGGATGCCGGTTCAGCCCGAGATCCGTGCCACTTCGTATAGTGATCAGGATGCGTCGGCGTGCGAGTGACTTTTTCAGTTGTAGGTGATCGACACCGTAACTGCGCTGGCCAGTGTGCCTTGGGTAATCGCTTGACCGGTCTTGTGGTAGGCCGCTTTGAGTGGCAAGACCGCTTTGCTGCTACTCGTCGCTACCGTCCGCGTCCGCTGGGCCGGCGTGCCGTTGGCAGGGATTGTGGCGGCAGAGGGCAACCGGGATGCCAGCCAAAGGGCGGTGCCGCCGGAGCTGCCGGTGTTGGAAAACAGCCCGGCATTGCCAACGGAGGATGTTCCGGTGAACAGGAAGCTCACGTTGCGCACGTCCGATTCGCAGTCGGCGGCAATCTCGAAATCCAGCTCGCCCGTGTAGACCACCGAATCGAAGTCTGAAATCTTGACCTCGGGCAACGTGATCAAACGGTTTTCATCGCCCGCAGCCAGGTTGCAGGTGCCAGCATTGACCTGGCCGGCAAAACGCAGGCTGCCTGTGGTCGCCGCCTGGGCAGCAGTGCCGACGAGGCTTGCGGTGACGACCATCAGCAGAGGTAGGGTTAGACGCTTCATCGAAAGTCCTTCAGGTTTCAGTTGTAGGTGATGTTGACGGTGGCGGTACTGGCAAATGTGCCAGAGCCGACAGTGCCGTTTTTGTGATAGGCCACACCGAGTGGCAGTACAGCGCGGTTGCCGAAAACGGCCACTGTGCGCGTGTCGTTGTTGCTGATGGTTTGGGGCACGCCATTGATGCGCGAGTACATCCACAGCGCTACCCCGCCAGCAGAGCCTGTGTTGGTGAAGAGCAAGTTATTCCCGGGGGCCGGGGTGCCCGTCACTCGAAAGGTGACATCCGAGGCGTTGCTGCAGTTTGCGCTCAACTCGAATTCACGCGTGCCTGCGGTGACGGAGTTGTTGAACGCGTTCACCTGCACGGTTGGCAATGTGATTGTGCGGTTGACGTCTCCGGTCGCCAGGTCGCACGTGGAGGCCGGATTGACGAAGCGTATGGAGGTGTTGAGCACCATTCGATAATGGCCTTTGCCCCCATCCCAATTGTTGTGTTGGATGTCACCGCTGGGCAGCGTGCCGGTGGTGACCGGCCCCAACTTGTAGAACTCCGCTACCAGGCGTGTTGCCCCCCACAGGATTCTCCCCGGTGCCGACACCAGGCTCTCGGTCTTGAGCTTGGCGGAGTACGGCGCGCCGGAGGTCAGCGTCACCATTACGCGCATGCCGACACCGGGCACATTGGTGTGATAAATGAGCCCGCCCGGCGCCGATATGGCTGATGTGAATCGCCCGGTCAGGAAGGTTGGGGTCGCGGTGGGGCAGTTCATATAGAACGTAGGGTAGGGCCCTGGGAATACCTGGCTGGTGATCAATTGGCCAATGCCAAGGCTTTCCGGCACGGTGATGGTGCTGGGAAAGGACACGCTGTGTTGCATGTTGGGGTAGCGGTCGCATGCTGCTTGAGCAGCCATGGGAAGAGCGTAGGCCAAGGGCACCGAAAGGAATCTGAGGCATCGCTTCATTTTCTGCTCCTGCAACAGGGCCGCACCTGGCCGTCATCAGTTGTAAGTGATGGAAATCGTAATGGCGCTGGCCAGACTGCCTTGGGTAATCGCTTCACCCGTTATGTGGTAGGCGCCAATGAGTGGCAGCACTGCCTTGTTGGCGCTGGTCGCAACGGTGCGGGTGCGCTGCGCGGGGGTTCCATTGGCTGGGATGGTTATCCAGCCGGGCGTGCGATGCGCCAGCCAGACCGCTGTCCCTTTTGAAGTACCTGTGTTGGAAAACAGCAGCCCATTGCCTGTGGCAGGTGTGCCGGCGAACAGAAAGTGCACGTTGCGAATATCGGCTTCGCAGTCGGCAGAAATCTCGAAATTGTGCGCGCCCGCATACACGGCCGAGGCCAGGTCGGAAATCTTGATGGTGGGCAACGTGATGGTGCGGTTCACGTCCCCGGCGGTCAGGTTGCATGTCCCTGAGTTGATCTGGCCGACAAAGCGCAACGTGCCTGTTGTCGCGGCCTGGGCGGTGAGATGGCCGAAGAGTGCAGTGATTGCCAGCAGTAGGGGCAGTGTGCGCAGGTTCATTCGAGAGTCCTTGGGTTTTTAGTTGTAGGTGATGTTGACGGTGGCACTGCTGATGAGCGTGCCTGAGCTCACCGTGCCGTTTTTGTGATACGCGACACTGAGCGGCAACACCGCGCGGTTGCTGGAGACAGCCACTGCGCGGGTATCGTTGTTGCTGATGGTCTGGGGCGCACCATTGATCCGTGAATACATCCACAGCGACACGCCGCGGGCGGTGCCGGTATTGGCGAAGAGCAAGGGGTTGCCGACGGCAGGGGTGCCGGTAATACGAAAGGTGACGTTGGCTGCGTTGCTGCAATTGGCTGTCAGGTCAAAATTCTGCACGCCGGCATAGACCACATCCTTCAGGGCGCTGGCTTGTATGGTGGGCAACGTCACGGTGCGGTTGACGTCACCGGCTGCCAGGTCGCAGGTGGCGGCGGGCCTGACAAAACGCACAGGGCTGCCGAGTTGTAGACGGAAACGCTCTGGAGCGATAACCCAGGTTTTTTCCCAGAACATGCCGCTCGGTACTGTCCCGCTGGTCACAGGGCCGATTTTGTAGAAGGTGGCCTCCGCTGAGGTGAAGCTGGGAATTTTCCCGTAAACCTGTTGGTAACCTTGGTTGTACAGTGCGAAGGCGGCGGGGCCGCCGCCGGCCCACGTCATCGTAATGCGCAAGCCGATGCCTGGAACCTCGGTGTGGTAGGCGCCGGTAGCCGGGTCTTGCAGGCGTGAATATCTTCCAAACACTCCGCTGTGGGTGGCAACGGTGCAATTTGCAAAGTAGGCGGGAGCCGTGCCGCTGAAGGCTTGGCGAGTGATGACACTCCCGACGGGAAGGCTGTCCGGGACCGTGATGTTCGCGGGCAGGTTCAGGGTGAACGTGTCATTTTGAAACCTGTCGCACCTCGCTTGGGCGGCGATCGGCATGCCAAGCGCAAGGAGTGTCGAAGCCAGCAGGATGGGGGACTTCATCTTCATGTCCTGTAATCAGAAGAGGTTGTTGGGAACCGCGGGCGCGAGGTGCGCGCCCGCCGGATCAGCCACGTGTGTTGGCAGAGCACGTGCCAGCATCCAGATGGCGTAAACGCGGTGTCGCATCTCCCTCCGGGCCTTTCTGCAGGCCGTATTGCAGTCGGCAAGAGGCGTCGTCATTGCTGCCCCACTTGACGGTCAACAGCCCCTGATCCTTCGCAACGCGCACAAACGCTTTGCCGCCCTGGCCAACAATGCCCACGCTGGCGCCATCCTCATCGAACACATCCGAACCGAACGGCAGCGGGCTGCCATCCTCACGCTGCGCCGTGATCAAGAGCGCCTGGCCGCTGACCGTATCGAACTGCAACTTCACCACCGACCCGGCGCGCGGCGCGATGTTTTGTGCGGCGGTCTTGAGCTCCACATCCACGGACAAGTCCTTGGGGTCCAGTTCCACCACGTTCTGGCGGTACGGCGTGAGGTGGGGCACCACGGCGTAACCGCTCTTGCCGACCTGGGCGCTGTGGTTGCCATTGATCCGCGCGCCCTGTGCACTGGGAGCCTGGACGATGCCGATGGTGTCGCCGAGCTCCGGGGCGAACGTCACGCCTCCCGAGTGAGCGACGATGCCGCCGGTCATGCCGAGGGACGTTGCGCGGTAGCTGTTGCTCTGGCCATACCCTGCGGACAGCACGCCATGGCTCGCCTGATATTTCACGTCGGCGCTCAGGGCGTTGTCACTGCCCTGGGTCCTGCTGCTGCCCACGCCGTAGCTGAACTCGTTGCGCTCACCCAGGGTGCCGCCGAGGTTCACACGTTCGCCGCTGCTTTGATTACCGCGAAAGGCCGTGGTGGTCAGGGTCGGCGAGCGAGCATCCCTGCCCAGTGGCAGGCTCAGGGTCAGATCCACTCGCTTGTCGATCCTGTCGCTCAGCAAGTCCTTGGTGCGCTGGGCGCTGAGGGTGTAGTGCATGCCCCGCCAGCTGCCGGTGTAGCCTGCGGTGAAGGTCAGGTTGCCGCTTGCGCGGTTCCAGTAGTTCTGCGAAGAGCCGGTGAGGTACACCGAGCTGTTGCCCAGGCTCTGGTTGAGGCTGATATCCATTCTGTCGCGCAGGCGTGACAGGTTGTCCAGGCTGCGCCCGTCGATGGCCAGGTCGCGCACCCTCGCGGCGTCGGCGATGCTCAGGAAGCCTTGCGTGGAGTACCGATAGGCACCGAGGGCAAAGTGAGTGCCGGTATCGGTGAAGTTCTTGCTGTAGCGCAACTGCACGCTTTGCCCGTCCCGGGACCCGTGACCGGGCAGGTTTGCGTTCGAATTGGTCAGGTCGAAGGACAGCGCGCCAAACGGGGTATTGAAGGCCGTCCCCAGTAACTGCGAGTGATAGTCCTCACCCACCACCGCCCCTGTGTAGCCGGTCAGCAGATTGTTGAGGCCGTGCTGGTAGGTCGCCTGCATCAGTTTGGGTGGATGGTTCAGGCCGATTTCATCCAGCAGGCCGACGCTCAGTGAATAGCGGCTGTAGCCCGCACGCAGCAGGTTGGCGTTGGCGGCAAACGGCACGATGAATTCGCGCTGGCGGCCATCGGCCTCGGTGACGGTGACAGTCAGGTCACCCCCATAGCCGGTGGGGAACAGGTCGTTGAGCACAAACGGGCCGGGGGCCACGGAGACTTCATCCAGCAACACGCCACGTTGGCGCACGGTCACGCGGGCATTGGTCTCGGCGACACCACGCACCACAGGCGCAAAGCCGGTCATGGAATCCGGCAGCATCCGGTCATCGCTGAACAGGCTGGCACCGCGCAGGCGCACGCTGTCGAACAGCTCGCCCGGGGTGTAGATCTCGCCCACCATCATTTGTGAGCGCAGCGGGCTCAGTTCCCGTTGCACATAGGTGCTGCTGCTTTGATAACCCGAGGCGGCGTCGGTCTGGCTGAAGCTGCCGTTATGACGCAAATGCCAGTCACCCAGATTGAGCCCGGAGTTCAGGCCCAGGTAATGGGAGTTGATCGAGCGGCCGTTCGTGCGTGTATTGAAGGTGTTGATGTTGTAGCGTGCGAAGGCCGCATTGATGCCGCTGTCCCAGTGTTTCGGGTCGACATAGCCGCGTGCCGTACGTGCCATGTAGATCTGTGGAACCTGCAGTGTCAGGCGGTTTTCGCCTGAGTCGAACTGGCTGGTACTGCCTGGCAGGTAGGTTGAAATATCCTCGCAACCGGCAAACTCGGGAATCGGCGCCTGGCCGTCCTCGACGGGTTGTTTTTGCGGTGCGTCCAGGTCGATGCCGAACCTGAGCAGTGCATCACGCTCCAGGCACATCTGCGCCGAGTCCTGGCCCTCGACCGCGACGAAGGACAACGTTTCGCGGCCAATCCACTGACCGTTGAGGTAGACGTCGCTGCGGTAGTTGCCGGGCAGTACGACGTTGCCCTGGCTGAATTTTGAAATATCGAGCTGCTGGCCACCCGCGCCATCCGGAAAGAAGGCCGGGTTGAACTCGACATTCTCCACCGCGTGGGCGGCCATCGAGTGTGCTCCGCCGAGCAGCAACAAGCTCTGCGCCGTAAGCTTCAGACGATGACATGTCGGGGACCAGTGTCTTGCTCTGGCAGGCGTGTTCAAGCTCATGTTTGCCATTTCCAAAAAAAGTGCTGTCCGAATTCGGGCAAGGGGAGGCCCTGCCCAGGAAAAAGGGCATCCAACAGGTGTGTCCGGGGTTGGAGAACTACGGTGTCGGGCTGGCCAGGTCGGTCATTTCGAGACCTTGGCGCTGTGGGAGGTCCTTACGCCAAAGTCGTCAAGCGTCTGGAACTCCACCGTGGTCGCAGCACCCGGCGGTGACTTGAGGCTGGGCAGTTCAAAGCGATTGCGGCCGCCAGGCGCCACCATGTTTTCGGCACCAGAGAGTGCGGCCTTGCGTGTATGGCGCAGCTTTGCCTCCAGCACGTCGATCTGGTCGAAGGTCACGTGGTAAGGCGTGGGGTTATAGACCTCCAGGATTTGGCCGCGCTCGGTCGATTCATGGCGCCATTGCAGTTTTGCCGGCGCGGCGTCGACCCCATAGGGCAGGTTTGGCGGGCGCAGGAACAGCTTGATCCGGGAGCGAAAGGCCAACTGCAGTTGATTGGCTTGCTTGGCGTCCTGGGACTGTGCGGGTACCTCCAGCAGGTTGAACCAGAACAGGCTTTCCTGCTTCGCCGTCAGGTTGTCGCCCGTATACGCCAGGCGCACCACCTGTTGCTTGCCTGGCTCCATGCGAAAAATCGGGGGCGTGGCGATAAAGGGAATTGCGGCCAGATCCGGAGTCGAGTGTTCGTCACCGCTGTCCAGCCAGGCCTGGATCAGTACTGGCGCCTGATTCTTGCTTTCCAGCCTGACGGTGACTTCCTTTTCGTTCTGCGGATAGATGATCCGCGTACTGTTGATCACCACGCTCGCATGCACGGACGTGGCGCCAAACAACGCGAATGCCCATGCCATGAACGGGAATGACAAAGACGAGATAAAGATCGATTTCATGGGCGAGATCATCTGGCGACTGAAGGAGTAAGACTGGCCGAGTGGCGCACCCGGGCGCCGAAGTCGCTCACGGTGGTGAACTCCACTTTCGGTGTGCCGTTGGGGCGATCACGCAGCAGCGGTAGCGCAAACCGTTTCACGTCACCGGCCGGCATCAGCAGACCGTCGTTGGCTTCCTTGTTGGGTGCTTTGCTGAAGCGTCTTCCTTCGCTCAGCAAGTCAACCGAGGTCAGGGAAATATGGTATGGCGTCGGGTTGGTCGCTTGCAGGGCATACCCCTGCTCGTGAGGCACCAGCTGCCATTGCAGTTTCGATGGTGCGCTGGCCACTGGATAGGGCAGTGCCGGCGGGCGCAGGAACACACGCAAACGGGTCCGGAACGCCAGTTCTATCTGGTTGTTTTGCTCGGAATTGGCTGAGCGTGGTGGCACCTCCAGCACATTCAGCCAGTACAGGCTTTCGCGATCGTTGGGCGCTGTTTCACCCAGATAGCGCAGGCGCAGGGCTTGCTGCTGGTTCGGCTCGATACGAAAGATCGGCGGCGAGAGGGTAAAGGGCGTCTGCGCCGTCGCGGGTGTCGAGCGCACATCGCCGGTATCCAGCCAGGTTTGGACCAGTGCCGGACGGTCGCCCTTGTTCTCCAGGCGCACCACGACCTCCTGCTGTTCAGCCGGAAAGATCACACGTGTGCCATAAATAATCACGCCTGCATGGGCGGTTAGCGCTTGTAGCGTTAACCATCCCAAGGCACAGGTGGCAAGCACTCGGCAGGCCATTTTTTTCATAGTCTCGCAACTCTTCGGATCGGGGAGGGACCTGCCCGTTTACGGCAGGTCCGTTATAGACAAGGCATGCTTGTGCGCAGGCCCTGGCCCCTTAGTCGGCGTACACAACCATAAAACCTACGCGCGTCTTGACCGTACCCTCGGTAGCGGGGGCGGTGGCGTACATTTGCGCGGCCAGCGGGATGACAGCCTGGTTGTCGGCGATCACCACACCTTCGGATTTTTCGGTGTAGACGTTGATTGGGGAGCCGTTGCGGTTGGTGACTTCCACCTGTACGTTCTTGGCGTTTTCGGTGTCATCGGGGTTGTCGTAGCCGTCGATGTTCAGTCGGCCGGTTGCTACGTCGATGGCCGGACTGGTGGGGTCGAACGCAACCATTGCGGTGCGGCCGTTGGTGCAGCTGCCTTCACCCGGTGCGCCGATGCGGATGGTGAAGCCAGTCAGGTTGGCACGGTCGCCAGGTTTCGCCAGGCGCGCAGCCGAGACTCCGCCCAGGTTGACGTCCTTGACCACAGCGCCCGTACCGGGTGCCGAACCTTCGATGGTGCAGGTTGTATCGTTGACCAGTCCGCTGAAGTTGATGGTGCCGTCATTGGCGGCATGGGCGGTTTGCGAGATGGCCGCGGCCAGGGCAATAGCAGCAAGTGTAGGCAGAGTATTGAATTTCATAGTATTCCCGATCATGAGTTTTCAGTATGTCCCGTCATTTTGCTAGTTGGCGGGCAGGGCATAATGTGTGCGGGAAAAAGAAAACTGCCTATAGAGAAGTCGCGAGTTTTATCTCGTGATAATTCGAAAAATGCGCTATTCAATCAAAATTGTTGCATTGACTTTGCGGTGTAAGACGCCACTGTAAGGCGCACCTGAAAGAACCGTCCTTATTATTTTCCCGTGTTGATCCGCAGGTGTGGGTGGGATATACCGTGTTCGCTATAACTAGAGAGTTTTTGGTTGTTCTCACTTAACGGGTTTTTTGATGCCTACTTCTTCTTCCAATACGCATACCCTCATGTTGCTTGATGATCATGAGATGGTTCGACAGGGGATCGAACTAGGGCTGGCCAATGAAGGCGACTTCGATGTGATCGGCTCCTTCGGGACGGGGCGGGAGTTGCTGGAGGCACTTGCACGGCGCCCGGCGGACATAGTGATCATGGACTTTATCCTCGGGCCATCGGACATTGATGGCCTGACCCTGATCCGCGCGTTAAGCCGGCGTTTCAAGCAGTGCAAGCCAATTGTGGTGTCGTCGCACTACACCCCCGCAAGCGTTTCGTTGGCCTTGAAAGCTGGAAGTTGGGGGGTGCTGGGCAAGACCCAGAAGATGACTGAATTGATCGCGGCCATCCGGACCGTCGCCCAGGGGCGGATTTACCTGCAGCCTTGTATGTTATCGGCCATTCAAGGTATGCAACCCATTTCTGAAGGGGAGAACATAAAGACCAAACTTGAGTTGTCATCACCGTTTCGCTTGAACGCTTGTCTGACGCCCAAAGAGCAGGAAGTATTGCGTTGCTTTCTCGATGGCATGTCGGTGAATTCAATTGCAGCAAAATTTTCGCGCAGTGCAAGTACCATCAGTACGCAGAAACAGTCGGCCTATCGAAAGCTGGGAATCAAAACCGATAGCGAGCTTTTCAAGTTTACTCGACAGTTTGGTGAGCCCGGTTAATGAGCGGTTTGTAAGAAGCATCTGTAGTTAATGGCATTTAACTAGGGGGCATCTACATACTGTAGTGCCAATCTTTCGGTCGCCTGTCGCGCCGGTGGTAACAGATGCGGTGCGACCAGCATCATGATCTGGTAGACAACCACTTGTACTTCGCCTTCTCGGTCGAGAATCCGTTGGTAATCCAGGGAAAACAACAGGGTCATGGTGATCTGCTCCACCAGTTGGCCCAGTGCCTGGGTGCCACTGACCAACTGCCCGCCGGCTTTCAACCGGGCCAGCAAAGAGGCGAGGGTGCGTTTGAGCGCCGTCAACAGGTTGCGAATGCCCTTGGCCAGCTTTGGCAGGCGCCCGGCCAGGTTTGACAGGTCCTGGAACAGAAACCGGTAATGAGCCATGCGCTCGACGATCAGGTGCAGGAACAGCCAGTAGTCCTGGGGCTCCAGCTGCGCGTCCGCCGGCGGGTCGAGCAACGGCGCCAGCTCATTCTGGAATCGTTCGAACAGCCCGAGCACCAGCGGTTCCTTGCCATGGAAGTGGTAGTAGAGGTTGCCGGGGCTGATCCCCATTTCATTGGCCACCTCCATGGTCGATACGTTCGGTTCGCCCTTCTGGTTGAACAGGTGCAGGGCGCATTCAAGGATACGGTCGCGGGTCTTCATCCAGTCTTCTTAGTCTGATCGTTGGGCTCAGCGCACCCGCACATAAGTGCCAGGTGCCGCCTCCATCGGTGGGTAATTCTGGTTGCCCAGGGCGGTCAGGGTTTCGCGTTGCACGCCGGAGCGCTGTTGGACCCACTCCAGCCATCGCGGCCACCAGCTGCCGTCGACATGGTTGGCGTCGTAGTACCAGGCGCGTGGGTCGCTGCTCAGCTTGGGGTTTTCGACGTAGTTGGCCTTGGGGTTGCCCGGCGGGTTGAGGATGCTCTGGATATGCCCGCTGTTGGACAGCACGAAGCGCCGCTCGCCGCCCAACAGCTGGGTGGAGCGATACACCGCATCCCACGGCGTGATGTGGTCGTTGATCCCGGCCACGCTGAAGCTGTCCACCGTGACCTTCTGCAAATCGATCGGCGTGCCGCACACCTCAAGGCCACCGCAATGGCTCAGCGGGTTGTGCTTGAAAAAGTCCAGCAAGTCGCCATGCAGCGCGGCGGGCAGGCGTGTGTTGTCGTTGTTCCAGTACAGGATGTCGAAGGCCGGCGGTTCCTTGCCCAGCAGGTAGTTGTTGATCCAGTAATTCCAGATCAGGTCGTTGGGACGCATCCAGGCAAACACCTTGGCCATGTCGCGGCCATCCAGCACGCCTTGCTGGTAGGAGCGGCGCTTGGCCGCTTCCAGGGTCTGCTCGTCGACAAACAAGGTCGCGGGGCTGTCGATCTGGCTGTCGAGCAGGCTAACCAGGTAGCTGGCGCTGGAGACGCGCCGCAGCTGGCGCTTGGCTTGCAGGTGGCCTTGCAACGCGGCGATGGTCAGGCCGCCGGCGCAGGCGCCCATCAGGTTGACCTCGCGGGCGCCAGTGATCGCGCGGCATACGTTGAGCGCTTCTTCCAGCGCGGCGACGTAGGTGGACAGGCCCCATTCGCGATGCCGCACATCCGGGTTGCGCCAGCTGACCATAAACGTCTGCAGGCTGTTTTTCAGGGCGTACTGCACAAAGCTGTTGGCCGGGCTCAGGTCGAAGATGTAGTACTTGTTGATTTGCGGCGGCACGATCAGCAGCGGCTTGGCGTACTGCTTTTCGCTCATGGGCTTGTACTGGATCAGCTCCAGCAGCTCGTTGCGAAACACCACCGCGCCGGGGGTGGTGGCCACTGTCTTGCCGACCTCGAACGCTTGCTTGCTGACCTGGCGCGGCAGGCCGTTGTTGTGCAGCAGGTCTTCGAACAGGTTGGTCACGCCGCGCACCACGCTGTTGCCGCCGGAGTTGAGCAGCTCCTTGATGGCCAGCGGGTTGAGCAGGGTGTTGGAGGGGGAGACCGCATCGTTGAGCAGGGAAAAGACGAAGTGCGCGCGGGCGCGGTCATCGGCGCTCAGGGAGAGGTCGTCGATCCAGTGACGGGTCTGTTTCTGCCAGCTCAGGTAGGCCTGCAGGCTGCGGCGGTAGAAGGGGTTGAGTTTCCAGGTGGGATCGCTGAAGCGGCTGTCTTTGGGGTTGGGTTCATGCATGGTTTCGCCCAGCAAAACGCGGCCCAGTTGCCCGCTCAACGCCCAGGCATGCCGGGCGGTGTGCACCGGGTTGCGCAAACCGTGGGCGGCCACGCTGCGCAGGGTCGAGAGCAAGTCCCGCCCCCTGAGGCCGGTGATCGCATTTTGCGCATTGATAAACGCGGCCGGGGTGGGCGCCGGGTCTGTCACGGGTCTTTCTCGCATGAGCCAACACTCCTTCGTCAAGCCATCAAACGGGCACGCCAATTCAGAACCTTAGTCGGTTCCTGGCAAGTTGCGCGGCGGTGTGTCCTTACACCGCCGGGCGTGGATGAATCACCGCACGCATGCGCTCCTCTTCAAGAAACTTCATGATGATCGGCGCCACGGCTTCGGCCCGGGTGATCAGGAACAGGTGGCCGTCATCGATGATGTGCAGCTGTGCGTTGGGAATGCGCCAGGCGAGCATGCGCATGTTGATCAGCGGGATCAGCGGGTCGTCGTCCCCCGCCAACACCAGGGTCGGCTGGCGGATCTTGTGCAGCCAGTGGATGCTGGTCCAGCCCAGCCCGGCGAACAATTGCCAGTAGTAACCGAGCTTGCCGGCCGAGCGCACTTTGCTCGCATGTTCGGCGGCGAGTTTTGAATCGCGGCGGAACGAGCCGCCATAAATCATCGGCGCAATGCGCACCACGTGGGACGGCTGGATATACCGGCGCGGGCTGGCCATCAGCCATAACACCTTCGGTTTGCCCGGCACCATCACCGCGCCTGCCGCCGTGGCCGCCAGGATCAGCTTCTTGCAGCGCTCCGGGTAGTCGTAGGCAAATTGCTGTGCCAGCGCGCCGCCCCAGGACACGCCCACCACGCTGACCTGGCCGTAGTCGAGGTAATCGAGCATGCGCGCGGTGAGCTTGGCCAGGCCGGGAAACCGGTACGGTCGCTTGGGCGTCGACGAACCGCCCACTCCCGGCACATCGAAGGCGATCACTTCGAGGTCTGGGTCCAGGGCCTGGACGAACGGAAACACCAACTCAAGGTTGGCACCGATGCCATTGAAGATCAGCAGCGGCGTCAAGTGAGGCTTGCCCGGGCGCACCGCCGTGCGGATGGTCTGGCCATCCAGGTCGATGGTACGGAAGATGAACGGTTGCGGCATGCTCAAGCCCTGTGAAGTGTTACTGCCGGAATGCAGTCTGAATGTGGGAGCGGGCTTGCTCGCGAAAGCGGTGCATCAGTATCAGATGTGCTGACTGACACACCGCATTCGCGAGCAAGCCCGCTCCCACATTTGGATCTCATTTCAATCTAGCGTTCGTGTACGTAGGTGCCCGGCGCCGCTTCCGCCGCGACGTAGGTTTTATTGCCTAATGTTGTCGGCGCCTTCTTCAGCTTCCCCGCCCGCTCCGCCTGCCACGCCTGCCAATGCAGCCACCAGGAGTCGGTGTGCTTGGTGGCATTTTCCTGCCAGTCCAGCGGCGTTGCCGTCAGGCTGTCGCTGGTCTGGTAGCGCGCCTTGGGGTTGCCCGGCGGGTTGAGGATGCTCTGGATATGCCCGCTGCTGGACAGCACGAACTCGACCTTGCCGCCAAACAGCTGCGCCGACTTGTAGCAGGACTGCCAGGGTGTGATGTGGTCGTTGGTGCCGGCCAGTGAGTAGATGTCTGCGGTGACCTGCTTGAGGTCGATGGGCGTGCCGCACACTTCCAGGGCATTGGCGCGTACCAGTGGGTTGTTTTTGAACAGTTCGATCAGGTCGCCGTGGAACGCGGCCGGCAAGCGCGTGGTGTCGTTGTTCCAGAACAGGATGTCGAACACCGGCGGCTCGTTGCCCAGCAGGTAGTTGTTGACCCAGTAGTTCCAGATCAAGTCGTTGGGGCGCATCCAGGCGAACACCTTGGCCATGTCGCGGCCCTCAAGCACTCCGGATTGGTAGGAGTGGCGCTTGGCCGCTTCCAGGGTTTGCTCGTCGACAAACAGCGCCACCTGGGTGTCCAGGGTGGTGTCGAGCACGCTGACCAGCAGGGTCAGGGCGTTGACCTTCTTTTCGCCCAGCGCGGCGTAGTGGCCGAGCAAGGCGGTGCAGGTAATGCCGCCGGAGCAGGCGCCGAGCATGTTGATGTCTTTGCTGCCGGTGATCGCGGTGACGACGTCCACCGCTTCCTTGAGCGCCTCGATATAGGTCGACAGGCCCCATTCACGCTGGGCCTTGGTCGGGTTGCGCCAGCTGACGATAAAGGTCTGCTGGCCATTGCGCAGGCAGAAGCGCGCCAGGCTCTTATCCGGGCTCAGGTCGAATACGTAGAATTTGTTGATCTGCGGCGGCACCACCAACAGCGGGCGCTCGTGCACCTGTTCGGTGATCGGCTTGTACTGGATCAGCTCCAGCACGTCGTTGCGAAACACCACGGCGCCTTCGCTGGTGCCCAGGGTCTTGCCCACTTCAAAGGCGCCCATGTTGACCTGGCTCGGCATGCCGCCGTTGTGCACCATGTCCTTGGCCAGGTGGGACAAACCGTCGAGCAGGCTCTTGCCGCCGGTTTCAAAGAAACGTTTGACCGCCGCCGGGTTGGCCGCACTGTTGGTGGGGGCCATGGCTTCGGTCATCAGGTTGATCACGAAGTGGCCGCGGCTGATGTCCTGGGGGGACAGGTTGCTGTCGCCGATCCAGTCGTGCAGTTCCTTGCGCCATGCCAGGTAGGTTTGCAGGTAGCGCTTGTAGAGCGGGTTCTGGCTCCAGGCCGGGTCATGGAAGCGACGGTCATCGCTTTCCGGCACCAGTTGGGACTTGCCGAACATCACGTTCTTGAGTTCGACGCCAAAGTGCGCGACATGCTTGACGCTGTGCAACGGTTGCTTGATGGCTTGGGTCAGCACCATCTTCGCCGAGGCGAGTAAGTCCTTTTTCCGTAACGCGATGATCGGGTTCAGCCCCAGGGTGTTTTCCGAGGCCTGGCGTTTCAAGTCATCGTTGTTCTTGTTACTCATCTACGACGCTCCATTGTCCGAAAGACGAGTACCGGCTACCGCTCTGTGCACCAGGTTTCGATACACGACACAAGCCAGGTACTGCGACTCGGGTGACCGTTGATACCGCATCGTCAAATGCAGGGAACTTGCCAGTTCCATTGGTTACCCGAGTTTAATTTTTTTCGCAAGCGGGCCATTCGTTGGCCACGCGACAGGGCATTCAAGCAGATGAAATTAGAAAATGCCCTCTAAAGAGCAAGACGCCTGGACTAGAGCATCAGCCGCACGACCGATTGGCTCGGGTCGCGGGTTTTGCCAGCGGCTTTGAGTTCGGCCAGATAATCGGCCCACAGCGCATCCTGGCGCACGGCCAGCTGGTAGAGATAGTCCCAGGTGAACAGTCCGCTGTCATGGCCGTCGTCGAAGGTCAATTTCAGTGCGTACTGGCCGGCCGGTTCGATCTTGATCAACTTCACGTTGAGCTTGCCGAATTGCAGGATGGGTTTGCCGTGGCCCTGGACCTCGGCCGAAGGCGAGTGGGTGCGCAGCAGCTCGGCGGGGAGTTGGTAGACCTCATCGGGCCCGTAGGTGAGGCCGAGGGTGTTGGAGGTTTTGTGCAGGTTTACGGCAGTAGGAAATTTAGTCATTGGAGATAACCCTGAAGAAACCGGCTCAAAAAAAGTGGGAGCGGGCTTGCTCGCGAATGCGGTGTGTCAGTCACACAAGTATTGACTGATACACCGCATTCGCGAGCAAGCCCGCTCCCACATTAAAGCAAAGCGGCTCTGCGTGCGGCTTACAAAATGTAGCGAGACAGATCCTCGTTCTGCGCCAATTCGCCCAGATGGCTGTTGACGTAATCAGCGTCGATCTTGATCACTTCGCCATTCTGCGCCCCAGCCAGATCGCCGGCACTGAAGGACACTTCCTCCAGCAAACGCTCCAGCAACGTGTGCAGGCGACGGGCACCGATGTTCTCGGTCTTCTCGTTGACCTGCCAGGCAATCTCCGCCAGGCGCTTGATGCCGTCCGGCTGGAACTCGATGCCCAGGCCTTCGGTTTTCAGCAACTCGCGGTACTGCTCGGTCAGCGATGCATGGGGCTCGCTGAGGATGCGCTCGAAGTCGCCCGGGGTCAGCGCCTTGAGCTCCACGCGAATCGGCAGGCGGCCTTGCAGCTCCGGCACCAGGTCGCTTGGCTTGCTCAGGTGGAACGCTCCGGAGGCAATAAACAGGATGTGGTCGGTCTTGACCATGCCCAGCTTGGTGTTCACGGTGCAGCCTTCGATCAGCGGCAGCAGGTCGCGCTGCACGCCTTCACGGGATACATCGACGCCACCGGAGTTGCCGCGCTTGGCCACCTTGTCGATCTCATCGATAAACACGATGCCGTGCTGCTCGACCGCTTCCAGGGCCTTGGCCTTGAGTTCTTCTTCGTTCACCAGGCGCCCGGCTTCTTCGTCGCGCACCAGTTTCAGCGCTTCCTTCACCTTGAGCTTGCGGCTTTTCTTCTTGCCCTTGCCCATGTTGGCGAACAGGTTCTGCAACTGGCTGGTCATTTCTTCCATGCCAGGCGGGGCGGAGATGTCGACGCCGGACACTTCGGCGACTTCGATCTCGATTTCCTTGTCGTCCAACTGGCCTTCACGCAGGCGCTTGCGGAACAGCTGGCGGGTGTTGGAGTCCGAGGCCGGTGCGGCGTCTTCGTTGAACCCCATGCGTGCCGGCGGCAGCAGGGCGTCGAGGATGCGCTCTTCGGCTGCGTCTTCGGCGCGGTGGCTGACCTTGGTCATTTCCTGTTCGCGCAGCAGCTTCAGGGCGGCGTCGGCCAGGTCACGGATGATCGACTCGACATCGCGGCCCACGTAGCCCACTTCGGTGAACTTGGTGGCTTCGACCTTGATGAACGGTGCGTTGGCCAGTTTGGCCAGGCGGCGGGCGATCTCGGTTTTACCGACGCCGGTCGGGCCGATCATCAGGATGTTCTTCGGCGTTACTTCAACGCGCAGTTCTTCGGGCAGTTGCATCCGGCGCCAGCGGTTACGCAGTGCGATGGCAACGGCGCGCTTGGCATCGTCCTGGCCGATGATATGGCGGTTGAGTTCGTGGACGATTTCGCGGGGAGTCATGGACATAATGTTTGGCGGCCTCAAGCCGGAATAAGCCTACGGCTTACTCGGCGAGGTCCTGCTCCTCAATGGTCTGGTTGTGGTTGGTGAATACGCAGATGTCGCCGGCGATGCCCAGGGCGGTCTCGACGATTTCACGGGCCGACAGGTCGGTTTTCTTCAACAGCGCGCTGGCGGCCGCCTGGGCGTAGCCACCGCCGGAACCCATGGCGATCAGGCCATGCTCGGGCTCAACCACATCGCCGTTGCCGGTGATGATCAAGGACGCGTCTTTGTTGGCCACGGCCAGCATGGCTTCAAGGCGGCTGAGGGAACGGTCGGTGCGCCATTCTTTGGCGAGTTCAACTGCGGCGCGCACGAGGTGGCCCTGGTGTTTTTCCAGCTGGCCTTCGAAACGCTCGAACAGGGTGAAGGCGTCGGCGGTAGCGCCGGCAAAGCCCGCGAGAACCTGGCCGTGGTACAGGCGACGCACTTTCTTGGCGTTGCCTTTCATCACGGTGTTGCCAAGGGAAACCTGGCCGTCGCCGCCCATGACGACTTTGCCGTGGCGACGTACTGAAACGATGGTGGTCAAGGGGAGAGTCTCCACACAGCGGGGCGAAAATGCCCTGGTGAAAACTGATATGGGGATGGCGGGGGGGATTTCAACCGTGGGGGCGGTGTGCGGACGAGTGGTGTGTATTGATCTGACACACTCTTGAGAACGCTATAGATCAAATGTGGGAGCGGGCTTGCTCGCGAAAGCGGTGTGTCAGCCGCCGAAAATATTGACTGATCTAGCGCATTCGCGAGCAAGCCCGCTCCCACATGGGGCCTGCTGTGTTCTTGGGTTTAGCGGCTCTGGCGTTGTTGTAACAACAGGTTGCTGAACCCTGCGCCAGCCAGTTGTTTCTGCGCCACGGTCAGCTGTTCACGGTTGCTGAACGGCCCCACCAGCACGCGATACCAGGTCGCATCCTTCACCGTGCCGGATTCCACCGTCACCGCCTGGCCCAGCAAGATAATCTGCGCCCGTACACGGTCCGCGTCCGCCTGCTTGGGGAACGAGCCCGCTTGCAGGAAGAACTTGGTCACCGGCGCCGCTTTGGTCTCGGCAACCGGCGGTGCTGGCGGCGGGGTGATCCCGGCCAGCGCGGCCTGGGCCCGTGCGGTGTCGATCTTTGCCGCTTCCGCAGGCGTGACCGGTGTGGTCGGCACTTGTGGGGTCGGCAGGGTTTTCTCCGGCACGGCGTCAGGTGGCACGATCACTTCGGACTCCGGCAACAGTGTGTAGAAGTCGTACTTCGGCTTCACTGGTGCTGTAGGACTTGGCGCGGTCTTGTTGGCTTCGGCCATTTTCGTGATCTTCTGCTGCTCCTGCTTGACCCGTTTGACGTCATCGCCCTTGCCCGGGTCCAGCTTCATCAGGAACACGATAAACGCGCCGACCGACAGGCCGATGGCCATCCACAGCCAGCCCGGGATCGGCTTTTTCGCCGGGGCCTGGTAGCGGCTGGCGCCGCGCTTGGGTGCAGGTTTTTTCTTGGCAGCCAACTTACATGCGCTCCAGGGTTTCCAGGCCCAACAGTTCCAGGCCTTGCTTGAGGGTACGACCAGCCAGGGCGGCGAGGCGCAGGCGGCTTTGCTTCTGGGCCTCGTCGTCGGCGGTGAGGATCGGGCAGTTCTCGTAGAAGCTGGAGAACAGGCCGGCAACTTCATACAGGTAGCTGCACAGGATGTGCGGCGTGCCTTTCTCGCCGACGCTGTTCAGCACTTCGCCGAACTGCGCCAGCTTGGCCGCCAGTTCCTGTTCGTGCGGGGCATCCAGCACGATATGGCCTTCGACTTCGCTGAAGTCCTTGCCCAACTTGCGGAACACGCCGGCCACGCGGGTGTAGGCGTACAGCAGGTACGGCGCGGTGTTGCCTTCGAAGTTGAGCATCAGTTCGAAGTTGAAGCTGTAGTCACTGGTGCGGTGCTTGGACAGGTCGGCGTATTTCACCGCGCCAATGCCCACCACGCGGGCGATGTTGCGCAGGTCGGCCTCGGCCAGCTCCGGGTTCTTTTCCTTGACCAGGGTGTAGGCGCGTTCCTGGGCTTCGTTGAGCAGGTCGATCAGCTTGACGGTGCCGCCGTCGCGGGTCTTGAACGGACGGCCGTCGGCGCCGTTCATGGTGCCGAAACCCATGTGTTCCATGTGCATCGGGTGGGTCACGAAGCCTGCGCGACGCGCCACTTCGAACACCTGCTGGAAGTGCAGGGCCTGGCGCTGGTCGACGAAGTACAGCGCACGGTCGGCCTTGAGCACGCCGCTGCGGTAGCGCACGGCTGCCAGGTCGGTGGTGGCATACAGGTAGCCGCCGTCAGCCTTGACGATGATCACCGGCAGCGGCTCGCCATCGGCGGTCTTGAATTCTTCGAGGAACACGCACTGCGCGCCGTTGCTCTCGACCAAGAGGCCCTTGGCCTTGAGGTCGTTGACCACGTTGATCAGGTCATCGTTGTAGGCGCTTTCGCCCATTACGTCGGCCATGGTCAATTTGACGTTGAGCAGCTCGTAAATTTCCTGGCAGTGAGACAGGGAAATCTCACGGAAGCGGTTCCACAGCGCCAGGCATTCGGCGTCGCCGGCTTGCAGCTTGACCACCAGGCCACGGGCGCGGTCGGCGAACTCTTCGGATTCGTCGAAGCGCTTCTTCGCGGCGCGGTAGAAGTTTTCCAGGTCCGACAGCTCGTTGCTGGTGATCGGGTTTTCTTGCAGGTAGGCCATCAGCATGCCGAACTGGGTGCCCCAGTCGCCCACGTGGTTCTGACGGATCACCGTGTCGCCGAGGAACTCCAGGACGCGGGCCACGCCGTCGCCAATGATGGTGGAGCGCAGGTGGCCCACGTGCATCTCTTTGGCCAGGTTTGGCGCCGACAGGTCGATGACCACGCGCTGGGCGTCGCCGGCCTTGTGCACGCCGATCTTGGCGTCGGCCAGCGCGGCATCGAGGCGCGAGGCCAGGGCCTGGGCGTTCTGGAAGAAGTTGATAAAGCCAGGGCCGGCGATTTCGGCCTTGGTCACGCTGTCATCGGCGGGCAGCGCGGCGATGATTTTTTCCGCCAGGTCACGTGGCTTCATGCCCGCAGGCTTGGACAGCATCATCGCGATGTTGCTGGCAAAGTCGCCGTGGGTCTTGTCGCGGGTATTTTCCACCTGGATCGCCGGCGTCAGGCCTTCAGGCAACACACCTTCGTTGACGAGTTGGGTGAGGGCTTGTTGGATCAGCTGGCGAATGGTGTCTTTCATGGTGTTCTCTTTGTGCCGCAAGCGGCGGCGCGCGATGCGCAGGTGGAAAAACTGGGCATTATCCGTGGCGAGGGCGGGCTTGCCAACCGTTCAGACGGGTTGGCGGACCTGCGGGCCTCATCGCGGGCAAGCCCGCTCCTACATTTCAGGGCGTTCACAATCCAAACAGTGGGACCAATCGATCAATACAAATCCACGGGGTCGACATCCATCGACCATCGCACTTGCCGGCCGCTGGGCATTTGCTCCAGAGCAAGCAATAGGCTACTTAGCAGCCGATGCAATGGTGCTCGCGACGTCGCCTGCAAGAGTAGCTGGGCACGATAACGCCCGGCGCGGCGCTCCATGGGGGCGGGCACCGGGCCGAGCAACTCGATGCCGGTCAGACCCAGCTCACCGAGCAAACGTTCGGCGGCACTGCATGCCTCGTCGAGAAAACCTTCGGCCTGCCCCGGCTTGTGCGCTTCGGCGCGCAGCAAGGCCAAGTGGGCAAACGGCGGCAGGCCGGCGGAGCGGCGTTCGCTCAAGGCCTGTTCAGCGAAGGCAAAGTAACCTTGCTCTGTCAGCTGAATCAGCAGTGGATGGTCGGCCAGGTGTGTCTGGATAATCACTTTGCCCGGCTCTTCAGCGCGCCCCGCACGGCCGGCAACCTGCACGATCAACTGCGCCATGCGCTCGCTGGCGCGGAAGTCGCCGGAGAACAGACCGCCGTCGGCATCCAGGATCGAAACCAGGGTCACCCGTGGAAAGTGATGCCCTTTGGCCAGCATCTGCGTGCCGATCAGAATGCACGGCTGGCCTTTCTGGATGGTGGCGAACAGCTGGTTCATCGCATCTTTGCGCGAGGTACTGTCGCGGTCGACCCGCAACACCGGGTAGTCCGGGAACAGGATGCCCAGGCGCTCTTCGGCCCGTTCGGTGCCCGCGCCCACCGGCCGCAGGTCGACTTTGCCGCACTGCGGGCAGTGGCGTGGCACCCGTTCCACATGGCCACAGTGATGGCAACGCAGCTCGCCGTGGCGCTGATGCACGGTCATGCGCGCGTCGCAGCGCTCGCACTCGGACATCCAGCCGCAGTCATGGCACAACAGCGTCGGCGCAAAGCCGCGACGGTTGAGGAACACCAGCACTTGCTGGCCGGCGGCGAGGGTCTGGCCGATGGCTTGTTGCATCGGCCCGGAAATACCGCTGTCCAGCGGGCGGCTTTTTACGTCCAGGCGCAGGAAACGTGGCTGCTTGGCGCCGCCTGCACGTTCGTTCAGGCGCAGGAGGCCGTAACGGCCGGTGTAGGCGTTGTGCAGGCTCTCCAGGGACGGCGTGGCCGAACCCAGCACAATCGGGATGTCTTCCTGGCGCGCGCGTACCAGCGCGAGGTCGCGGGCGTGGTAGCGCAGGCCTTCCTGCTGTTTGTAGGAGCCGTCGTGTTCTTCGTCGATGATGATCAGCCCGGGGTTTTTCATCGGGGTGAACAGCGCCGAGCGGGTGCCGATAATAATGTCGGCCTCGCCATCTCGTGCGGCGAGCCAGGACTCCAGGCGTTCGCGGTCGTTGACCGCCGAGTGCACCAGGGCGATGCGCGCGTTGAAGCGTTGCTCGAAACGCGCCAGGGTCTGCGGGCCCAGGTTGATCTCGGGGATCAACACCAGCGCCTGTTTGCCGGCCTGCAGGGTTTCGCGGATCAGTTGCAAATACACTTCGGTCTTGCCGCTGCCAGTGACCCCGGCCAGCAGGAACGCGTGGAAACTGTCGAAGCCTGCACGGATCGCCTCGTAGGCGGCGCGTTGCTCGGGGTTCAGCGGCAGTTCCGGTTGGGCCAGCCAGTGTTCGTGACGTGGGTCGGGGGCGTGCTTGCGGATTTCCACCTGCACCAGGCCTTTGGCCAGCAGCAGGTCGAGACTGTCTTTGCTCAGCATCAGCTTGCTTAACAGCTGATGGGCCACGCCATGGGGATGCTGCGCCAGGGTGGCCAGGGCCTCACGCTGGCGCGGGGCGCGGGCGATGCGCGGGTCATCGAGGCGCGCGCCGGGCACCATCGACCAGAAACGTTCCTGGCGCGCTTCGGCCAGTTCGCCCTGGCGCAGCAGCACCGGCAGCGCCCAGCTCAGGGTGTCGCCGAGGCTGTGCTGGTAATACTGGGCGGTCCACAGGCACAGCTTGAACAGCGCGGGCGGCAGCGGTGGCGTGGCGTCGAGGATTGCCAGTGCAGGCTTGAGCTTCTCTGCCGGCACTTCGCTGTGGTCGGTGACTTCTACCAGGATGCCGATCATTTCCCGGCGCCCGAACGGCACGCGCACGCGCATGCCTGGTTGCAACTGCGTCCGCAGCACGCCGGCCGGGGCCCGGTAGTCGAACAGGCGGCGCAGGGGCGAAGGCAGGGCGAGGCGCAAGATGGCGTCGGGCACGCGGGGGTCTCATCTATAAAGGCAGGCGGTGGCGCAGGGGCGGGAGCCTAGCAGACAGGGGAGGGCTTGGGGTAGCCGATGGTTTTCTGATGAAAGGAAGTTTCACGCCCAAAGCGCCGCTTGCGCGTTTAAAAAGGTCTGGTAGAATCCGCGGCCTAATTACGTGCGGTATTCGACAATAGTGTCGAGTGGCGGCACGCAGCCCGAGGAAGTCACCATGAAAGCCGATATCCATCCAGCGTACGAAACCATCGAAGTAACCTGCAGCTGCGGTAACAAGTTCGAAACTCGTTCGAACCTGTGCAAGCCACTGGGTACTGACGTATGCAACGAGTGCCACCCGTTCTACACCGGTAAGCAGAAAACTCTGGACACCGGCGGCCGTGTACAGCGCTTTGCTGACCGTTTCGGCGCTTTCGGCAAGAAGCCTGCTGCTACTCCAGCAGAGTAAGGCTGAAAAGCCCCCTGGGCTTTTCCTGCTGAAAAAAGAGGCGTCCCTTGTGGACGCCTTTTTTGTGCCTGGAATTTGAGAGAATCGCATTTAATTGCTGCATTGATAAAAAATTGTAGACATTTTTTTAGGCGATTGTGAACAGTTGAGCCCTTGTATCCCGTGGCCTTAGACCAAAGTACGTCGGTTTGGGGCCTTGACACCGGTGACTACCCAGTCTTGTAGGGACTTTACGACACGCGTATCCTCGGCGGTCCGTCGACCAACAGTAAAAGCGGAATGCCGATATGTCTGATTTGAAAACTGCCGCTCTCGAATATCATGCCCATCCTCGTCCAGGAAAGCTGAGTGTAGAGCTCACCAAAGCCACCGCCACCGCCCGCGACCTGTCGCTGGCCTACAGCCCTGGCGTGGCCGAGCCCGTACGTGAAATCGCACGCGACCCTGAGCTGGCGTACAAGTACACCGGCAAAGGCAACCTCGTTGCAGTGATTTCCGATGGCACCGCGATTCTGGGCCTGGGCAACCTTGGCCCATTGGCTTCCAAGCCGGTCATGGAAGGCAAGGGCGTGCTGTTCAAGCGCTTTGCCGGCATTGACGTTTTCGACATCGAAGTCGATTCCGAGAGCCCGCAGGCTTTCATCGACACCGTAAAGCGCATTTCCATCACTTTCGGTGGCATCAACCTGGAAGACATCAAGGCACCTGAGTGCTTCGAGATCGAAAAGGCCCTGATCGAACAGTGCGACATTCCGGTATTCCACGATGACCAGCACGGCACCGCGATCGTTACCGCGGCCGGCATGATCAACGCCCTGGAAATCGCCGGCAAGACCCTGGCTGACGCCAAGATCGTCTGCCTGGGCGCCGGTGCGGCAGCTATCTCGTGCATGAAGCTGATCGTGAGCATGGGCGCCAAGCTGGAAAACATCTACATGGTCGACAGCAAGGGCGTGATCCAGTCCGAGCGCACCGACCTGAACCAGTACAAGGCGATGTTTGCCCACCCGTCCTCCAAGCGCACCCTGGCTGATGCCCTTGACGGTGCAGACGTGTTCGTCGGCCTGTCCGGCCCGAACCTGCTGAGCGCCGAAGGCCTGAAGTCCATGGCGGCCAACCCGATCGTGTTCGCCTGCTCCAACCCGGACCCAGAGATCGCGCCGGAACTGGCTCACGCCACCCGTAACGACGTGATCATGGCTACCGGCCGCTCGGACTACCCGAACCAGGTCAACAACGTACTGGGCTTCCCGTTCATCTTCCGTGGCGCCCTGGACGTTCGCGCCAAGCGCATCAACGAAGAGATGAAAGTGGCTGCCGCCAACGCCCTGCGCGAACTGGCCAAGCTGCCGGTGCCTCAGGACGTATGCGACGCCTACGGCGGCGCCAAGCTGGAATTCGGTCGTGAGTACATCATTCCGAAGCCAATGGACAAGCGCCTGATCACCCTGATCTCCGATGCCGTGGCCAAGGCCGCCATCGAGACCGGTGTGGCCACCCTGCCGTATCCGAAGAACTACCCGCTGCAAAGCGTGGATGATGTGTTCAACGGCTAAGCCGTAGACCCATAAAAAAACCCGGCTCAGAAAGCCGGGTTTTTTTATGGGGGAGTTTTGAGCTGCAAGCTGCAAGCTACAAGTAAGAGCGAGACTGCATCGCTCTTACTTGTCGCTTGCAGCTAACAGCTTGCCGCTCTCTAAAAGAGATCAATCGGCGCCGCCTCGTCTGCCGGCAGCGGGCTGCCTGGCACCACACCATTGCCCAGTTCATTGACCGACGGCGGCGTGTCTTCGCTCTTGAACAGCTCGAAGTACGCATTCGGCGTGCTTGGCGAGGCGGCGCGGCCACTGACCGGATCGATCCGCAGGCTGAGGATGCCTTCCGGCTCAGGCTGGGTATGCAACGGCTTGTCCTTCAAGGCAGCGCCCATGTAGCTCATCCAGATCGGCAGCGCGACGGTGCCGCCGAATTCGCGACGGCCGAGGCTTTCCGGCTGGTCGTAGCCGGTCCACACGGTGGTCACGTAGTCGCCGTTGTAGCCGGAGAACCAGGCGTCCTTGGAGTCGTTGGTGGTGCCGGTCTTGCCCGCGATGTCTGCTCGGCCGAGGGCCAGGGCACGGCGGCCGGTGCCTTTCTTGATCACATCTTCAAGGATGCTGTTGAGGATGTAGGTGGTGCGGCCATCCACAATCCGTTCGGCCACTGCCGGCGCCTGTGGCTCGGCAGGTGCGGCGGCGTTGGCGGCCGGCGTGGCGCCTGGCGTCGGTTCGATCGTGATACCGCCGTTGCTCGGCGCGGCCAGGCCGTCCGTGGCGGCGATGCCGTTGACCACATCACCCGGCACCCGTGGTGGGTTGGCGGTGAACAGGGTGTCGCCATTGCGGCTTTCGATCTTGTCGATCAGGTACGGCGTGATCTTGTAGCCGCCGTTGGCAAAGGTGCTCCAGCCGGTGGCGATTTCCATTGGCGTGAGGGTCGCGGTGCCCAGGGCCAGGGACAGGTTCGGCGGAAGGTCCGACTTGTTGAAGCCAAAGCGCGTCATGTAGTCGATGGTCTTGCCGACGCCCATCGCTTGCAGCAGGCGGATCGATACCAGGTTGCGCGACTTGTACAGCGCCTCGCGGATACGGATCGGGCCTAGGAAGGTGTTGGTGTCGTTCTTCGGACGCCAGACCTTGTCCAGGTACTCGTCGACAAACACGATCGGGGCATCGTTGACCAGGCTGGCGGCTGTGTAGCCGTTATCCAGCGCGGCGCTGTAAATGAACGGCTTGAAGCTCGAGCCGGGCTGGCGCTTGGCCTGGGTGGCGCGGTTGTAGTTGCTCTGCTCGAAGGCAAAGCCGCCGACCAGGGCGCGGATCGCACCGTTCTGCGGGTCCAGGGAGACCAGCGCGCCCTGGGCGACCGGCACCTGGCTGAATTTGAGGCTATCGTCCTTCTGGCGTTGCACGCGGATCAAATCGCCCACCTGCGCCACATCCGACGGCTGCTTGGGCATCGGGCCCATGCTGTTGGTGTTCAGGAACGGGCGGGCCCACTTCATGCTGTCCCACGACACATGGGCTTCGCCGGTGCGGGTCAGCACCTGCACGCCGTCTTTCTTCACCTGGGTCACGATGGCCGGCTCCAGGCCGCTGATCGCGCGCTGCTTGCCCAGTTCGGTGGTCCACGCGCTCAGGGTCTTGCCCGGCAGACGCGATTCGGGGCCGCGGTAGCCGTGGCGCTGGTCGTAGGTGATCAGGCCGGAATGCACGGCGTTGTTGGCGATTTCCTGGGTGTCGCTCGGAACGGTCGTGGTGACGCGGAAACCTTCGGTGTAGGCCTCGCTGCCATACCGGCCGACCATCTCGGCACGGGCCATTTCGGCGATATACGGTGCGTTCACTTCTGGCGTCGGCACGTGGTAACTGGCGTTCAACGGCTCGGCCACGGCGGTTTCGTAGGCGTGCTGGTCGATCTTGCCCAGCTTGTACATGCGCCCCAGGATCCAGTCGCGGCGCTCTTTGCTGCGCGCCGGGTTGGCCAGTGGGTTGAAGCGCGACGGCGCCTTGGGCAGGCCGGCGATCATCGCCATCTGCGCCAGGCTGGCATCACGAATCGACTTGCCGTAGTAGACCTGCGACGCCGCCTCGATGCCGTAGGCGCGGTTGCCCAGGTAGATCTTGTTGACGTACAGCTCAAGGATCTCGTCCTTGGTCAACTGGCGTTCAATCTGCAAGGCCAGCAGGATCTCTGTGGCCTTGCGCGAAAAACTGCGTTCGCTGGTGAGGAAGAAGTTCTTCGCCACCTGCATGGTGATGGTGCTGCCGCCGGATTGAATGTGTCCGCTTTTTACCAATTGCGTGGCTGCACGCACCAGGCTGCTTGGGTCTACGCCGTAGTGGTTGGCGAAATTGTCGTCTTCGGCCGACAGCAAGGCGCTGATGAAATTGGGCGGAATATCGGCAAAACGGATCGGGGTGCGGCGCATTTCACCGAACTCCGCGATCAGCTTTTCATCGCTGCTGTAGACCCGCAAAGGAATCTGCAACTGGATACTTCTGAGTGCCTCTACGGAGGGTAAACCCGGACTAAGGTAGAGGTAGGCCCCGCTGAGTACGAGCAGCAGCCCGCAGACGATCGCGACAATGGAGTACCCGAAAAACTTCAGCAGACGAATCAAGGCTTTTGGATTTCCAGAGAAAAGAATGGGTTAGGCGTCGGGGCATGCATGGCAAACGATGGATCGACCCGGGCTGCAGATAAAAGCGGGGAAAAACGCTGCGCATTAAAGCATTTTTCGGCTTGGGGCGTCATTCGCGCCGCTCAAACAAGCCGACCGAATGCACGGTGCGCGGCAGCAATCAGGCGGTATGACAGGGAAAGTTTTGGGGAGTTTTATGAAAAAGGGATTTTTCAGGCGAAAAGTCGACAGCGTCCTGGGCGTCGATCTTAATGATCAGGAGATCAAGCTGGTCGAACTGGGGCGTTCAAGTCGCGGTTACAGCGTGCAAGGCTATGTCATCCAGGCGTTGCCGGCCCATGTGGTGGTCGATGGCGCCGTGCTCGACCTTGCAGCTGCCGGGCAGGCGTTGCGCCAGGCCTTGTCGCGGCTGCACACATCGACCAGGTACGCGGCCGTTGCCGTGGCGGGGCCTTCGGTCATCACGCAGGTGATCGAAATGGAGGCTGGGCTCAGCGACGACGAGATGGGCTGGAAGATCCAGATGGAGGCGGATCAATACATTCCCTATCCACTGGATGACATGGCGCTCGACTTTTATGTGCAGGGCCCTTGTGCCCATGACCCCATGCGCGTCGAGGTGCTGCTGGCGGCGTGCCTCAGGGAACAGGTCGAGGCGCGCGCGGCGGTCCTGGCCCTGGCTGGGTTGATGCCGAGGGTGGTGGACATAGAACGGTTTGCATTGGCGCGCGCTTGCCTTCAGGATTTCCCCAGCTTCACGCCGAGCCATCAAGTCGATGGCGAACGATGGGCTATGGATGCCCAGGGAATGGGAGTTGCTTGCGGGTTGGCCCTGAGGAGTTTCGCTTGATGACACGAATCAACCTATTGCCCTGGCGCCAGGCACTCGCGCAGCGGCGGCGCAAATTTTTCCTGATGTTGCTGCTGGCATTCGCTGGTGTGGCGCTCGCAGCGGTGTGGCTGGCCAATCAAGTGATCGACCAGGCCATCGACCGCCAGGTCACGCGCAATAGCCGCGTCGATAGCGACATTGCGGTCCTGGATGCGCGCATCAAGACCATCGACGACCTGCACGTGCAAGGCCGGCAATTGGCGCAGCGCATGAAGGTGGTCGAGGACTTGCACGACGCCCGCTCGTCCGGCGCCCAGCTGCTGGACCAGTTGGCGCGCGCGGTGCCTGATGGCGTGCACCTGCATGAGGTGGTGGCCAAGGGCGATGCGGTGAGTGTCCGTGGCAGTGCCGAGTCCAGCCAGGATATTGCCCAATTGATGCGCCGCCTGGAGGCCTCGCAAGGTGCCAGCGCCACCCGCTTGCAACATGTGCGAACGGAAGGCGTGCGTGGCGACAATGAATTCCAGTTGATGGTGCGCAAGGGAGCGCCAGGCGAGGTTCAGCCATGAGCCGGGTCAGGCTCGATGTCGGCTCGCTCTATCACAACGCTGCAACATGGCCTTTGGCTGGCAAGCTCTTGTCAGGCTGTGCGCTGGCAGGGTTGGTGCTGCTGGTGGGCGATAGGCTGTATCTCGACGCGTCACAGGACCGTTTGCGCCAGGCTGAACTGAACGGCGTGGCGCTTGAGCAGCAATTGGCGCAAAAAAGCGTGCTGGCTGCCGGCCTTGAACAGCGTACCCAGCAGTTGCAGGTGCTGCGCGAGCAGGTCGAGGCGCGTTGGCGGCAATTGCCCGGCGAGTCCGCAATGCCCGGTCTGCTTGACGACACGGCACGGTTGGCGCTGGCCAATGGTCTGTTGGTAGAAAGCATCACGCCGTTGGATGAGCAGGCGCGTCCGTTCTATATCGAGCAGCCGGTGCAGATTGGCGTCAGCGGGACCTTTCACGACCTGGCAAGGTTCGTGAATGCCCTGGGCGGCCTGTCGCGGATCACCACGGTGCATGACCTCGCCCTGCGGCCTGACGGCAAACTGTTGCGCCTTGATCTGCTGGCCAGAACTTATTGGCACGCGCAGCAAAGCGGTGGGGCGGGTGAGTACGTGGCGCAGGCCCCGTCCTTTGTCTACGACCCCCAGGGATTGCGCGATCCTTTCCAGCCCCTTGCGGTTCAAGTCACCCGCACCCGTGGTCGGCCGGCCCAGGCGCCGGACCTTGCGCGGCCACGGGGCATCCTCGAAGCGCTGGCAGTCGATCAATTCGAAATGGTCGGCACCCTGTCCCGTGGTATGCAGGCCTTTGTCTTGCTGCGTGCGGCTTCCGAGGTGCATCGGCTGGCGGTCGGCGACTACCTCGGGCCGCATCACGGTCGGATCACCGCCATCTACGCCGGGCATATCGAGCTGGTCGAGTTATTCCCCGATGAACAGGGTGACTGGTTGGAACGCCCGCGAACCCTCGCGTTAAACGTCAACTCATAACGGAATAAAACCAATGAAAAGGACTTTCCTGTCCTTCGGTGTGGCGCTATGGATAGCGTTCACGGCACCGATGGCTGCTGCTGTGCCCAATCGCGTCGACCTGATCCACCTGCCGCCCCCGGTGGCGGGTGCTGGCGACAAGCTCAACCTCAACTTCCAGAATGTCGAGCTGCGCGCCGTGTTGCAGCAAATTGCCGATGTGGCGGGCCTCAACCTGGTGGCCGGCGACGACGTGCAAGGCTCGATTACCCTGCGGCTCAAGGATGTGCCCTGGGACCAGGCGCTGGACTTGGTGTTGCAAGCCAAAGGCCTGGATAAACGGATCAAGGCCGGTGCCTTGCTGGTTGCACCCGCCGAGGAGCTGGCTGCGCGTGAATTGCTGAGTTTGGAATCGCGCCGGCAGATGGCCGAATTGGCGCCGCTGCGCCGGGAGCTGTTGCAGGTCAACTACGCCAAGGCCGCTGATCTGGCCAAACTGTTCCAGTCGATGAGCGGGTTTGAGGGTGTCACCGATGAGCGTGGCTCGGTGGCGGTGGATGAACGCACCAATAACATCATTGCCTACCAGACCGGCGAGCGCCTGGAGGAACTGCGGCGGATTGTGGCGCAACTGGATATTCCGGTGCGCCAGGTGATGATCGAAGCGCGGATTGTCGAGGCCAACGTGGATTACGACAAAAGCCTCGGGGCGCGCTGGGGCGGACGGCTCAATCGTGGAAACTGGGCGGGCGGAGGCATCCGCAAGCCGTTGCCGGAAGGCGCGGAGCTGCCGGAAAGCCCGCCCAGCTCACCGTTTGTCGATTTGGGGGCGATTACCGGCACCTCGGGGCTGGGCGTGGCCTACGTCACCGACAACCTGCTGCTGGACCTGGAACTGACCGCCATGGAGAAAACCGGTAACGGCGAAATCGTCTCACAGCCCAAGGTGGTTACATCCGATAAGGAAACCGCACGCATCCTCAAGGGCACCGAGATTCCGTACCAGGAATCGAGCTCCAGCGGCGCCACATCGGTGTCGTTCAAGGAGGCCTCTCTGTCCCTGGAGGTCACCCCGCAGATCACCCCGGATGACCGCGTGATCATGGAGGTCAAGGTCACCAAGGATGAGCCCGACTACCTGAATAAACTCAACGACGTGCCGCCGATCAAGAAGAACGAGGTCAACGCCAAGGTGCTGGTCCGGGATGGCGAGACCATTGTCATTGGCGGGGTTTTCTCCAATACCCAAAGCAAAGTGGTAGATAAAGTGCCATTTTTGGGCGATGTGCCGTATCTTGGCCGCCTTTTCCGGCGCGATGTGCTGGCGGAGAAAAAATCCGAGCTGCTGGTATTCCTGACTCCGCGTATTATGAATAACCAGGCGATTGCTGTGAGTCGTTGATTCTGTGCGAAATTTGATTCTTGTAGGACCGATGGGCGCTGGAAAAAGCACCATCGGCCGTTTGCTTGCCAAAGAGCTGCGCCTGCCATTCAAAGATTCCGACAAGGAAATTGAAGTGCGCACGGGTGCCAATATCCCATGGATCTTCGATAAGGAAGGCGAACTGGGCTTTCGGGACCGCGAGCAGGCGATGATCGCCGAGCTGTGCGGCCTCGACGGCGTGGTATTGGCCACCGGCGGTGGCGCAGTCATGCGCGAAGAGAACCGTCGGGCACTGCATGCCGGTGGTCGGGTGGTCTACCTGCATGCCTCGGTCGAGCAACAGGTTGGCCGCACCGCCCGCGATCGCAATCGCCCGCTGCTGCGCACGGCCAACCCGGAAAAAACCTTGCGGGACCTGCTGGCGCTGCGCGATCCGCTGTATCGGGAGATCGCCGATCTGGTGGTGGAAACCGATGAGCGGCCACCTCGGATGGTGGTCCTCGATATTCTTGAGCGCCTGCAACGGCTGCCACCCCGTTAAAGCCAGGCCCGAAATGCGCTATTCTCGGCGGCGCGCCATCACCCTCTGGGGTGTGGCGTAGAGCCATCAGGCAACGCCGAGTCTCGACGTTGCCGGTCGTCAATACATCTCTAACGCGGGGACACATGCAGACACTTAAGGTCGATCTAGGCGAGCGCAGCTACCCGATCCATATTGGCGAAGGTCTGCTGGACCAGCCCGAGTTGCTCGCACCGCATATTGCCGGGCGGCAAGTGGCGATCATCTCCAACGAAACGGTCGCGCCGCTGTATCTTGAGCGTCTGAGCCGCAGTCTTGCGGCGTATTCGGTGATCTCGGTGATCCTGCCCGACGGCGAAGCCCACAAGAACTGGGAAACCCTGCAACTGATCTTTGATGGCCTGCTCACCGCGCGCCATGACCGCCGCACCACCGTGATCGCCCTGGGCGGCGGTGTGATCGGCGACATGGCCGGCTTTGCGGCGGCCTGCTACCAGCGTGGCGTGGACTTTATCCAGGTGCCGACCACCTTGCTGTCCCAGGTCGACTCGTCGGTGGGCGGCAAGACCGGTATCAACCATCCGCTGGGCAAGAATATGGTTGGCGCGTTCTACCAGCCTCAGGCTGTGCTGATCGACACCGCCACCCTCAATACCTTGCCGCCGCGCGAGTTGTCGGCGGGCCTGGCGGAAGTCATCAAGTACGGGTTGATCTGCGATGAGCCGTTCCTGGCCTGGCTGGAAGAGCACGTCGACGCCCTGCGCAACCTCGATCAGGTCGCCCTCACCGAAGCGATTTCCCGCTCCTGCGCCGCCAAGGCGCTGGTGGTGAATGCCGATGAACGGGAGTCCGGCGTACGGGCCACCCTGAACCTCGGCCACACCTTCGGCCATGCGATCGAAACGCACATGGGCTATGGTGTGTGGTTGCATGGGGAGGCCGTAGCGGCTGGCACAGTGATGGCATTGGACATGTCGCAGCGCCTGGGCTGGATCAGTGCCCAGGAGCGTGATCGTGGTATCCGCCTGTTCCAGCGCGCCGGTTTGCCGGTCATTCCGCCTGAGGAAATGACCGAGGCGGACTTCCTCGAACATATGGCGATAGACAAGAAAGTGATCGACGGTCGACTACGACTGGTGCTGTTGCGCCGCATGGGCGAAGCGGTGGTGACCGACGATTATCCAAAAGAGATTCTACAGGCCACGCTGGGAGCGGATTACCGCGCCCTGGCTCAGCTGAAAGGTTAACCAGATTCCGATGACTAGTTTGCATGCCGACGAGGCGTTCCTCGGCCATTACCAGTTAAGCCACGACCCTTTTGCTCCACGGGTGCCTGGTTTCAAATTCTTCCCGGCCCAGCGCAAGCCAGTGCTGGGGCAACTGCACCACCTGGCGCGCTACAGCCAGTTGCTGCTGGTGGTCACCGGCCCGTTGGGCAGCGGCAAGACCTTGCTGCGCCAGGCCCTGGTGGCCAGTACCAACAAGCAATCGGTGCAGAGCGTGGTCGTATCCGCTCGCGGGGCCGGTGATGCGGCGGGTGTGCTGCGCCAGGTGGCCCAGGCCCTGGACGTGTCCAGCGCCGAGCCGAATGCGATCCTCAAGCAAGTGGTGCAATTGGGCCTGACCGGCCAGGAAGTCTACTTGCTGGTGGATGACGCCGAGCAGCTTGACGAATCCGCGCTGGAAGCGCTGCTGGCGCTGGCAGCTGGCACGCCGGAAGGCCGTCCCCACGTGTTCCTGTTTGGTGAGTCGTCGTTGATCGCCGATCTGGAGCAGATCAGTGGCGATCAAGAGCTGTTCCACGTGATCGAATTGCAGCCGTACGAAGAAGAGGAAACCCGCGAATACCTGGCTCAACGCCTGGAAGGCGCAGGGGCCGGTATCGAACTTTTCTCCGCCCAGCAGATCTCTGATATTCACGAAAGCTCCGACGGCTGGCCTGGCACCATCAACCAGGTCGCCCGCGATGCGATGATCGAAGCCATGATTGCCAGCCGCTCTGCGGTCAAGCGTCCAAAGATGGGGTTCACTATGCCTAAGAAGCACGTATTGGCGATTTCCGCCGTTGTCGTGGTTGCCGTCGCCGCCGCCTGGTTGATCCCGGGCCGCAACAAGGCCCCGACCACCGCTGGCGCGCCAACCGAACAGGCGCAGTTGCCACTGGGCAAGCCCACGCCAAATGTCGAATTCGCCAACTCCGGCCAGCCAACCAACCTGCCGATGGTCGGCCAGCCGGTGATGCGCGGCCCGCTCGCCGAAGAAGCCGGCGGTATCTCCGAAGGCGACGACGGCGTGCCGGTGGAAGGCTCCAGCGCCACACCGCCAACCGTGACCACCACCGCCCCACCTGCGGGCGTGCCGGCAGGCCAGCCAGCGGCAGTTGCCAAGCCGACGCCGACGCCGGCACCGACCGTCGCCACCGCCAAGCCGACGCCAGTGACCAAGCCGGTTGTCGCGGCGCCAGCGCCAGCCGCCAAGCCAACCCCGGCTCCGGCCGCCAAGCCGGCTGAAAAGCCTGTCACCGTCGCCAAGGCCGGTGCAGCGGGTAGCGGTTGGTACGGCAGCCAGCCTGCGAGCAACTTCGTGGTGCAGATCCTCGGCACCAGCTCCGAAGCCAACGCCCAGGCGTTCGTGAAAGAGCAGGGCGGCGAGTACCGTTATTTCAAGAAAGTGCTCAACGGCAAGCCTCTCTACGTGATCACCTACGGCAACTTCTCCAGCCGTGCAGCCGCTGATTCTGCGATCAAATCCTTGCCAGCGAAGGTTCAGGCTGGTAAACCTTGGCCTCGCACTGTCGCCAGCGTTCAACAAGAACTGGCAGCAACTCGCTGAAGATCCGGCGGCCTTACCCAGGCCGCCCTCCCGGCACCTCAAAAAATATCCGCAAGTGCGTGCTGCCCTCACAGGCCGCGCGCTTTGTGGTGTCTGCGTCACAGTGGCTTTTGAGTCGTAGCGGTCAGAATTAAAAAAGTTTTGACTAGCACAGCATATCGCTTTAAACCTTTCATAAATGCGACATAGATTTGCGACATTTCGTCGCTAAATTTGTGAGCGTCTGTGTCGGTGTGTACAATGACCTCCCTTTTGCCCCCGCTAAGCCGGCGTACGTTCGGCGTGGAAGGTAACCGGTTGAATTGAAAAGAAATTTGCCTCGATATAAGAGGCAGCCTGGTGAGAAAGTGTCTATGAAAGCAGGTCTGTACCAACCCGATGAATTCAAGGATAACTGCGGTTTCGGCCTGATAGCCCATATGCAGGGCGAGCCCAGTCATACCCTTTTGCAAACGGCCATCGAGGCCCTGACCTGCATGACCCACCGCGGTGGGATCAACGCCGACGGCAAGACCGGTGACGGTTGCGGCTTGCTGATCCAAAAGCCCGACCTGTTCCTGCGCGCTGTCGCCAAAGAGCAATTTGCGGTCGACCTGCCCAAGCAGTACGCCGTGGGCATGGTGTTTTTCAACCAGGACCCGGTAAAAGCCGAAGCCGCTCGCGCGAACATGAACCGCGAGATCCTCGCGGCCGGCCTGCAACTGGTCGGCTGGCGCAAAGTGCCGATCGACACCAGCGTACTCGGCCGCCTGGCCAACGAGCGTCTGCCGCAGATCGAACAAGTGTTCATCGCAGGCGACGGCCTCAGCGACCAGGACATGGCGATCAAGCTGTTTACCTCCCGTCGTCGTTCGTCCGTGGCCAACGCCGCCGATGCCGATCACTACATCTGCAGCTTTTCCCACAAGACCATTATCTACAAAGGCCTGATGATGCCGGCGGACCTCACCGCCTTCTATCCAGACCTGAGCGATGAGCGCCTGCAAACCGCGATCTGCGTGTTCCACCAGCGCTTCTCCACCAACACCCTGCCGAAATGGCCGCTGGCCCAGCCATTCCGCTTCCTTGCCCACAACGGCGAGATCAACACCATCACCGGCAACCGCAACTGGGCCGTGGCCCGTCGCACCAAGTTCGCCAACGACCTGATGGACCTCGAAGAGCTCGGCCCGCTGGTCAACCGCGTGGGTTCCGACTCCTCCAGCATGGACAACATGCTCGAACTGATGGTCACCGGCGGCATCGACCTGTTCCGTGGCGTGCGCATGATCATTCCGCCTGCGTGGCAGAACGTCGAGACGATGGACCCGGACCTGCGTGCATTCTACGAGTACAACTCGATGCACATGGAGCCGTGGGACGGCCCGGCCGGCGTGGTCATGACCGACGGTCGCTACGCGGTGTGCCTGCTCGACCGTAACGGTCTGCGCCCGGCGCGTTGGGTCACGACCACCAACGGTTTCATCACCCTCGCGTCGGAAATCGGCGTGTGGAACTACCAGCCCGAAGACGTCATCGCCAAAGGCCGCGTCGGCCCTGGCCAGATCCTGGCCGTGGACACCGAAACCGGGCAGATCCTCGACACCGATGCCATCGACAACCGCTTGAAGTCGCGTCACCCGTACAAGCAATGGCTGCGCAAGAACGCCCTGCGCATCCAGGCGACCATGGAAGACAACGACCACGGTTCGGCGTTCTACGATGTCGATCAGCTCAAGCAATACATGAAGATGTACCAAGTCACGTTCGAAGAGCGCGACCAGGTACTGCGTCCGCTCGGCGAGCAAGGCTACGAGGCCGTCGGCTCCATGGGCGATGACACGCCGATGGCCGTGCTGTCCCAGCGCGTGCGTACGCCGTACGACTACTTCCGCCAGCAGTTCGCCCAGGTGACCAACCCACCGATCGACCCGCTGCGCGAAGCCATCGTGATGTCTTTGGAAGTGTGCCTCGGTGCCGAGCGCAACATCTTCCAGGAGTCGCCTGAGCACGCTTCCCGTGTGATCCTCAGCTCACCCGTGATTTCGCCGGCCAAGTGGCGTTCCCTGATGACCCTGGACCGCCCAGGCTTCGACCGCCAGATCATCGACCTGAACTACGACGAGAGCCTCGGCCTTGAAGCCGCGGTGCGCAACGTCGCCGACCAGGCCGAAGAAGCCGTGCGCGCCGGTCGTACCCAGATCGTGCTGACCGACCGCCACATCGCTCCGGGCAAGCTGCCGATCCACGCCTCGCTGGCCACCGGCGCGGTGCACCACCGCCTGACCGAAAAAGGCCTGCGCTGCGACTCCAACATCCTTGTCGAAACCGCCACTGCCCGCGACCCGCATCACTTTGCGGTATTGATCGGCTTCGGCGCCTCGGCGGTGTACCCGTTCCTCGCGTACGAAGTGCTGGGCGACCTGATCCGTACTGGTGAAGTGCTGGGCGACCTCTATGAGGTGTTCAAGAACTACCGTAAGGGCATCACCAAGGGCCTGTTGAAGATCCTGTCGAAGATGGGCATCTCCACCGTCACGTCCTATCGCGGTGCGCAACTATTCGAAGCCATCGGCCTGTCCGAAGAAGTCTGCGAGTTGAGCTTCCGTGGCGTGCCAAGCCGTATCAAGGGTGCGCGCTTCGTCGACATCGAAGCCGAGCAGAAAGCCCTGGCGGCCGAAGCCTGGAGCGCGCGCAAGCCGATCCAGCAAGGCGGCCTGCTCAAGTTCGTGCACGGTGGCGAGTACCACGCGTACAACCCGGACGTGGTCAACACCCTGCAAGCCGCCGTGCAGCAGGGCGACTACGCCAAGTTCAAGGAATACACGAGCCTGGTGGACAACCGCCCGGTGTCGATGATCCGCGACCTGTTCAAGGTGAAGACCCTGGACACGCCGATGGACATCAACGAAGTCGAGCCGCTGGAATCGATCCTCAAGCGCTTTGACTCTGCCGGTATCTCCCTGGGCGCGTTGTCGCCCGAGGCCCACGAAGCCCTGGCCGAAGCCATGAACCGCCTGGGTGCGCGTTCCAACTCCGGTGAAGGCGGCGAAGACCCGGCGCGCTACGGCACCATCAAGAGCTCGAAGATCAAGCAAGTGGCGACTGGCCGTTTCGGCGTGACCCCGGAATACCTGGTCAACGCCGAAGTGCTGCAGATCAAGGTCGCCCAGGGCGCCAAGCCCGGCGAAGGCGGCCAGCTGCCAGGCGGCAAGGTCAACGGTCTGATCGCCAAGCTGCGTTACGCAGTGCCGGGCGTCACCCTGATCTCGCCACCGCCGCACCACGACATCTACTCGATCGAAGACTTGTCGCAGCTGATTTTCGACCTCAAGCAAGTCAACCCGCAGGCCCTGGTCTCGGTGAAACTGGTAGCAGAAGCCGGCGTGGGCACCATCGCCGCCGGTGTGGCCAAGGCCTATGCCGACCTGATCACCATCTCCGGCTACGACGGCGGCACCGGCGCATCGCCGCTGACCTCGATCAAGTACGCCGGTGCACCGTGGGAACTCGGCCTGGCCGAAACCCACCAGACCCTGCGCGGCAACGACCTGCGTGGCAAGGTCCGGGTGCAGACCGATGGTGGCCTGAAAACCGGCCTCGACGTCATCAAGGCCGCAATCCTCGGCGCCGAAAGCTTCGGCTTCGGGACTGCGCCGATGATCGCCCTGGGCTGCAAATACCTGCGCATCTGCCACCTGAACAACTGCGCCACCGGCGTCGCCACTCAGAACGAGAAGCTGCGCAAGGATCACTACATCGGCACCGTCGACATGGTGGTGAACTTCTTCACCTACGTCGCCGAAGAGACCCGTGAGTGGCTGGCCAAGCTGGGCGTGCGCTCCCTCGAAGAGCTGATCGGTCGTACCGATCTGTTGGAAATCCTTCAGGGCCAGACCGCCAAGCAACATCACCTGGACCTGACGCCGCTGCTCGGCAGCGATCACATCCCGGCCGACAAGCCACAGTTCTGCGGCGTCGAGCGCAACCCGCCATTCGACAAAGGCCTGCTGGCCGAGAAGATGGTGGAGATCGCCGGCTCGTCGATCCTGGAGGCCAGCGGTGGCGAATTCGCCCTGGACATCTGCAACTGCGACCGTTCCATCGGCGCGCGCATCTCCGGCGAAATCGCGCGCAAGCACGGCAACCAAGGCATGGCGAAGGCGCCGATCACTTTCCGCTTCAAGGGCACTGCGGGCCAGAGCTTTGGCGTGTGGAACGCCGGTGGCCTGCACATGTACCTCGAAGGCGACGCCAACGATTACGTGGGCAAAGGCATGACCGGCGGCAAGCTGGTGATCGTTCCGCCTAAAGGCAGCGTCTACAAGACTCAGGACAGTGCCATCATCGGCAACACCTGCTTGTACGGCGCCACCGGCGGCAAGCTGTTCGCCGCCGGCACCGCCGGTGAGCGTTTTGCCGTACGTAACTCCGGTGCCCACACCGTGGTGGAAGGCACCGGCGATCACTGCTGCGAGTACATGACCGGGGGCTTTGTCGCGGTACTGGGCAAGACCGGTTACAACTTCGGTTCGGGCATGACCGGCGGTTTCGCCTACGTGCTCGACCAGGACAACACCTTCGTCGACAAGGTCAACCACGAGCTGGTCGAGATCCAGCGGATCAGCGGCGAAGCCATGGAGTCCTACCGGAACCACTTGCAGCACGTGCTGGACGAGTACGTCGAGGAGACCGGCAGCGAATGGGGCCGCAACCTCGCCGAAAACCTCGATGATTACCTGCGTCGTTTCTGGCTGGTCAAGCCCAAGGCTGCCAACCTGAAATCGTTGCTTTCCAGCATCCGTGCCAACCCGCAGTGATATGCGCCTGAAGAGTTTGATGAGGTTTTAACATGGCTGAACGTCTGAATAACGACTTCCAGTTCATCGATGTCGGGCGCAAAGATCCGAAGAAGAAACTGTTGCGTCAACGCAAGAAAGAGTTCGTGGAAATCTACGAACCCTTCAAACCCCAGCACTCGGCCGACCAGGCCCACCGCTGCCTGGGTTGCGGTAACCCGTATTGCGAATGGAAGTGCCCGGTGCACAACTTCATTCCCAACTGGCTGAAGTTGGTGGCCGAGGGCAACATCCTCGCCGCCGCCGAGCTGTCGCACCAGACCAATACCCTGCCGGAAGTCTGCGGCCGGGTGTGCCCGCAGGACCGTCTGTGCGAGGGTGCGTGCACCCTCAACGACGGCTTCGGCGCGGTGACCATCGGTTCGGTGGAGAAGTACATCACCGACACCGCGTTCGCCATGGGCTGGCGTCCGGACATGTCCAAGGTCAAGCCGACCGGCAAGCGCGTCGCCATTATCGGCGCCGGTCCTGCCGGCCTCGGTTGTGCCGACGTGCTGGTGCGTGGCGGCGTGACCCCGGTGGTGTTCGACAAGAACCCGGAAATCGGTGGCCTGCTGACCTTCGGTATCCCCGAGTTCAAGCTGGAAAAAACCGTCCTGAGCCACCGTCGCGAAGTGTTCACCGGCATGGGTATCGAGTTCCGTCTCAATACCGAAATCGGCAAAGACGTGACCATGGAGCAACTGCTCGAAGAATACGATGCCGTGTTCATGGGCATGGGCACCTACACCTACATGAAGGGCGGGTTTGCCGGTGAGGACCTGCCGGGCGTGTATGACGCGCTGGACTTCCTCATCGCCAACGTCAATCGCAACCTGGGCTTTGAAAAGTCGCCGGAAGACTTCGTCGACATGAAAGGCAAGAAGGTCGTGGTACTCGGCGGTGGTGACACCGCGATGGACTGCAACCGTACCTCGATCCGCCAGGGCGCCAAGTCGGTGACCTGTGCCTATCGTCGTGACGAAGCCAACATGCCTGGCTCGCGCAAAGAGGTGAAGAACGCCAAGGAAGAAGGCGTGAAATTCCTCTACAACCGCCAGCCGATTGCGATTGTCGGTGAAGATCGCGTCGAAGGCGTGAAGGTGGTCGAGACCCGTCTCGGCGAACCGGACGCCCGTGGCCGTCGCAGCCCCGAGCCGATCCCGGGTTCCGAAGAGATCATCCCGGCCGACGCCGTGGTCATCGCCTTCGGTTTCCGTCCAAGCCCGGCGCCGTGGTTCGAACAGTTCCAGATCCAGACCGACAGCCAAGGCCGCGTCGTGGCCCCGGAACAAGGCCAGTACAAGCACCAGACCAGTAACCCGAAGATCTTCGCCGGTGGCGACATGGTGCGCGGTTCTGACCTGGTGGTAACCGCGATCTTCGAAGGCCGCAATGCTGCCGAAGGCATCCTGGATTACCTGGGCGTCTAACCCCAATCCGGGTTGGAATGCGATCAAACTGTGGGAGCGGGCTTGCTCGCGAATGCGGTGGATCAGTCACCAAATGTGTCGACTGACCCACCGCATTCGCGAGCAAGCCCGCTCCCACATTTGGTTCCAGTACATTCAAGACATTGCTGCAAATCAACCCGATAGACAAAAGGCACGGCTCACTCCGTGCCTTTTGCGTCCGGCTCTGAGAAAATGCCCGCACTTTTTTTGCGGATGCCGACATGACTGCCCTGAAGAACGACCGTTTCCTTCGTGCCCTGCTCAAGCAACCCGTGGACGTCACCCCTGTGTGGATGATGCGCCAGGCCGGTCGCTACCTGCCGGAATACCGCGCCAGTCGCGCCAATGCCGGTGACTTCATGAGCCTGTGCATGAACCCGGAGTTCGCCTGCGAAGTCACGATGCAGCCGTTGGACCGCTACCCGCAACTGGACGCGGCGATCCTGTTCTCCGACATCCTCACCATTCCCGATGCCATGGGTCAGGGCCTGTACTTCGAAACCGGCGAAGGCCCACGTTTCAAGAAGGTCGTCAGCACCCTGGCCGACATCGAAGCCCTGCCGATCCCTGATCCGCACAAAGACCTAGGCTACGTGATGGACGCCGTCAGCACCATCCGCCGCGAGCTCAACGGCCGCGTGCCGCTGATCGGCTTCTCCGGCAGCCCCTGGACCCTGGCCACCTATATGGTCGAAGGCGGTTCGTCGAAAGACTTCCGCAAGACCAAGGCCATGCTCTACGACAACCCGCAAGCCATGCACCTACTGCTGGACAAGCTGGCACAGTCGGTCACCTCCTACCTCAACGGCCAGATCATGGCCGGCGCGCAGGCGGTGCAGATCTTCGATACGTGGGGCGGTAACCTGTCGGCGGCGGCGTACCAGGAGTTCTCCCTGGCCTATATGCGCAAGATCGTCAGCGGCCTGATCCGCGAACACGAAGGCCGCAAAGTGCCGGTGATCATGTTCACCAAGGGCGGCGGCCTGTGGCTGGAAAGCATCGCCGACGCCGGTGCCGACGCCCTCGGCCTGGACTGGACCTGCGACCTCGGTGAAGCCCGCCAGCGCGTCGGCAACCGTGTCGCGTTGCAAGGCAACATGGACCCGACCGTGCTCTACGCCAAGCCGGAAGCGATCCGCGCTGAAGTCGGCCGCATCCTGGCCAGCTACGGCAAGGGCAGCGGGCACGTGTTCAACCTCGGCCACGGCATCACGCCGGAAGTGAACCCGGAGCATGCGGGTGCGTTCTTGCGGGCGGTGCATGAACTGTCTGCGCAATACCACCAGTAAACATCCCGCCTGACACGAGCCCTCCTTTGCCTGCAAAGGGGGGCTCGTTGCGTTTCAGCCGTCGTTCAGCACTGTCTGGGTAATCTCGGCTCTTTAGGATTTCTCCTACAGTCTAGGTAGTTCGCCTCGGTAAAAATCCTACCCGACTCTTCCACTCGCCATTGATTGGCGTTGCTTGTCAGGTGATTTCGAGATGAAGACTTCCCCCTATTCAACGATCCAGAAGCTCCTGCACTGGATATCGGCCGTCATTATTCTGTGGGCGCTGCTGTCAGGCTTTGTTGTGGCGATGTTTACCGTGCCCGCCCCGGTCAAGGCGTGGGTCGGCTTTTTCAACGTGTCGTTGACCAGCCTGTACATCCCGGTCTTTGTCATGCGGCTGTATTGCTCGTTTGGCCACGGCCTGGATTTTTCCATCAGGCGTACGCCGCAGGAGTACCTGGCGCTGCTGGTGCACAAGGCCATGTACCTGATGCTGGCGGTGGTACTGGCCACGGGCGTGCTGATGATGGACCGGCCGATCAACGTATTTAACCTGTTCACCATCGCCCCGTTCGAAAGTGACCCGGCGGCCATTGTCTGGTACACCCGCGTGCATGTGCTGTCGTGTGTGGGGTTGTTGCTGATGCTGGTCGCACATATTGGTGCGGTGGTGCTGCATGAAACGCGTGGTAAGCGGGTGATGGCGCGGATGTCGTTTGATAAGACAGCCGCTGCCGTACGTAGGGATCAGGATGTCAGAATCTGTTCAGCGAATCGTGCAACGACGTGATCGAAGGCTTGCTGATCAGCGAGTGCTGTTTCGCGCAGCGCCTTAGTCAGGGTTTTGAAGTCCTCATCGATGGCCTGCGCTACAAAATCCGGGGCAAAAACACGCTTAATGGCACTCTGGCGTCGGTTGTTCAGGTAGGCGATGTCCAAAGCCAGGACTTCGATCATTTTTGCTGCTGGCGAATCATCGGTGTTGGTTGCTTGTATTTCTCCGGTCAATAAGTAGCGAAAGCGCTCCTCGCAGCCTTCCTCCATCGGTGATATGTACTCGGCTTCGTCAAACCAGTCGCCTTTGACATGTCCGCAATGCAGTGGGGAGCCACGTTTGGTTTCCCTGATGCAGGAGGCGTGAAGATTCTGGTACTCCAGCCCCAGCTCTGCGAAGTGCTCTTGCGGTCGGAAGTGCTCGATATGGCTGGATGCGGCATCAGAACTGCCAGAGGCACAGGTGTTACGTGCTTTTTGCGTCTTGCAACGGCGGCAACTTCGCCAACTTCAACGCCACCAGCAACGCCCCCACCAACAACGCCACGATAAACCCGCCAATCCCATTCCACTCGGCGTAATGCCAGAAGAACCCGCCCGCCGTCCCCGCCACACTCGATCCCGCGTAATAGCAGAACAGGTACAGCGATGAGGCCTGCCCCTTGGCCTTCACCGCGCGGCGGCCGATCCAGCTGCTGGCCACCGAGTGCGCGCCGAAGAAGCCGAAGGTGAAGATCAGCATGCCCGGTACGATCAGCCACAACGGGGTGAACAGGGTCAGGAGCATGCCGCTGAGCATCAGCACGATGGTGGCCCACAGCACGCGGCGGCGGCCGAGGCGGTCGGCCAGGGAGCCGATTTTCGCCGAACTGTAGATGCCCGACAGGTACACCAGCGACAGCAGGCCGACCACGGCCTGGCTCAAGTCGTAGGGATCGGCCAACAGGCGATAGCCGATGTAGTTGAACATCGTCACGAATGCGCCCATCAGCAGAAACGCTTCAAGAAACAGCCACGGCAGGCCCGCGTCCTTGAAGTGCATGACGAACCCATCCAGCAGGCTGCGCGGCCTGAGGCTGCTGGCGCGGAAGTTGCGCGATTCGGGAAGGATCTTCCAGAACACCGTGGCGGCGATCAGCGCCAGGGCGCCGATGATCAGCATCGCGGTGTGCCAGCTGACGAAATCGATCAGCACGCCAATGATCAGGCGCCCGCTCATGCCGCCAATCGCGTTGCCACCGATGTATAAGCCCATGGCCAGGCCGATGTGCTGCGGGTGGATCTCTTCGCTCAGGTAGGTCATCGCCACGGCGGCCAGGCCGCTCAGGGACAAACCCACCAACGCGCGCATCAAGAGGATCCCTTCCCACGTCGGCATCAGGCCGCTGGCAATCGTCGCCGTTGCTGCGCAGAACAGCGCGGCGACCATCACCGGCTTGCGCCCCAGGGTGTCGGAGATCGGTCCGGTGATCAGCAAACCCAGGGCCAGCATCGCGGTGGACACCGACAGGACCAGGCTGCTCTGCGCTGCATTGATCGAGAACTCATGGGACAGCGCCGGCATCATCGGCTGCACGCAATACAGCAGGGCAAACGTGGCAAAACCACCGGAGAACAGCGCCAGTACCGTGCGCATGAACATCGGCGTGCCTTTTTCGATGTACGCGTCATTGAGCTGGGCCACCACCTCATCCAGGGCAGTGGGTGGCACTTCTTGAGCGAGTGGAGCGACAGCAGAATTCACGGGGACCTCGGGGAGGGGAAGCGTGCCAGGACCGGCCATGCAAAAAAGAATATAGCTGGCTAATGATTCTTTCCAATATATTGTTCGACCTGTTTGAGAGCTTTTACGACCTAATGAGGCTGGCATGGAATTACGACATCTGCGGTACTTCATCGCCGTCGCCGAAGAACTGCATTTCGGCCGCGCCGCGCAGGTGCTGGGCATCTCGCAACCGCCGCTGAGCCAGCAGATCCAGGCACTGGAGCAGGAGGTCGGCGCGCGGTTGTTCGAGCGTACCAATCGTCGGGTCGAGCTGAGCGAGGCTGGCCGCTTGTTCCTGCACGAGGCGCGATTGGTGTTGGCCCAGGTCGACAAGGCCGCCGATGTGGCCAGGCGTGCGCAGTTGGGTGAACTGGGTGAATTGAAGATCGGCTTCACCTCGTCGGCGCCCTTCAACGCGAGCATTCCCCAGGCGATTTTTGCCTTCCGCCAGGCGTTCCCGGCGGTGCATCTGAACCTGCAGGAAATGAGCAGTACCCAAGTGGCCGAGTCACTGGTGGACGAGTCGATCCAGGTCGGCTTGATGCGCCCGCTGCCGTTGCCGGACTCCCTGAGTGTGATCGAGTTGATGCGCGAACCGCTGGTGGCCGTACTGAGCGCCGGTCACCCCTTGGCGCAAGGCAGCGAGCGCGGCTTGCACCTGGCGCAGTTGGCCGAGGAACCCTTCGTGTTTTTCCCACGCAGTTACGGCAGCGGTCTCTATGCGCAGTTGCTGAACCTGTGCCGTGACGCCGGCTTCAGCCCGCACTTTGCCCAGGAGGCAGGGGAGGCGATGACCATCATCGGCCTGGTGGCGGCCGGGTTGGGAGTGTCGGTGCTGCCAGCGTCGTACCAGCGTATCCGGATTGATGGCGTGGTCTATCGCACCTTGCTGGATGAGGAGGCGGTGACATCGGTGTGGCTGGTGCAGCGCAAAGGGGGGCAAACGCCGATGGCGCAAGCGTTTGTGGAGTTGTTGACGCGCAAGGCGTCGGTGTAGGCGCGGTCACATATCAGGTAACGCAAGCGACTTAGTGATTCGCGAGAAAGTTGCGCAGAATCGCTTTTTCTCAAGTGAGTGATATGGATGACACTTCTCTACCAGCCCAAGGAGGGCAGCGTGTTGATTTGTGATTTTCGCGGCTATGAAGTCCCGGAAATCATCAAGATTCGGCCCGTTATTGTGATACGCAGGCACCGAACCAATAAGCTGCTGGTAACGGTAGTGCCGCTGAGTACTACCGCTCCACAGACGGTATTGGAGCACCACTTACAACTCGACAGTCATCTTCACGGCGCCAATCCGATCTGTTGGGCAAAATGCGACATTGTGGCGACCGTGAGTTTGGGCCGGCTGGACCGAATAAAAAGCAAAGATCGTCATGGCAAACGAACTTACAAAATCGCTGAGCTCACCAGTGAGCAGTTTCACGCGATAAAAGCGGCGGTGCGCAGTGCACTTGGGTTGCGATGAGCTTGGCGCTGGGCGAGCGGCTTTTTGCCACTGATTGCAGGCGAGCTGCTTTCAGGCATACTGCCCACGTTCCCGAAAGGGGCTTGTGAGACTCTGAGGATCCTGGGCAACCAGCCATCGCAGAGCCAGGCAGGACGAGGCGATGACAAGCCAACCTGTTTGTGAAGAGGGCGCCGAAAGGCGCCCTTTGTCGTTTCTGGATGTGGCGCGGGAGCGGTCTCAGTGTTATTTGGTCGTGCCCGTCTGTTCAAACAACTGCGCCGCCGAGCCCGACTCGCTCACGCCGTTGCTGCGCAGCCCGGCCATGATGTCGCTGTCCAGGTTGTTCACCCAACGGTTGTAGTTGCGATGGATCTTGCCGTCCTTGTAGCCCAGGGCGCGGCTGTCGCGGTAGGTGATGGCGTAGCTGTTGCGGGTGTAGCGGATGTCGACGGCCGCGTAGTACTGGTTGCGGACGGTGATCTCGGCCTGCACCAGTTGTGGGCTCAGGCGTTGTACCGTCCAATCGCGTTTTTGCAGGGCGCTGAGGATGACCTGCTTGATTTTTTCTTCGCCGACCTGGGCGTCGGCCGGCAGTTCGTGCTGGGTGTTGAGCACCGGCTTGCTGGTGCAACCGGCGGTGGTCAACAGGGCGAGGGTGATCAGGGTGGCGCGTAGCAAGGAAGACATTCCGTATTCTCCAATCGATTAAAAAGTCAGGACCAGCGGCGGAAGATCAGCGACGTGTTGACGCCGCCAAAGGCAAAGTTGTTGTTCATCACGTAGTCGTGCTGCATCTCGCGGAACTCACCTTGCAGGTAATCGAGCTCACCGCATTGCGGGTCCACCACGTCCAGGTTGAAGGTGTGCACGTACTGGTTGCGGTTCATCATCTCGATGCTGAACCACGACTCCAGCGCGCCGCACGCGCCCAAGGTGTGGCCGAGAAAACTTTTCTGCGAACTGATGGGCATGCGGCTGCCGAACAAGGCGTGGGTGGCCAGGGTCTCGGCGACGTCACCTTGGTCGGTGGCGGTGCCGTGGCCGTTGACGTAGCCGATGGCCGCCGGCTCCAAACCTGCATCCTCAAGCGCCAGCTCCATGGCGCGGCGCATGGTTTTCTGTTCCGGGCGCGTGGTGTGCTGGCCGTCGGCGTTGCTGCCGAAACCGACCAGTTCCGCGTGGATATGGGCACCGCGCGCCAGCGCATGTTCCAGTTCTTCGAGCACCAGCATGCCGCTGCCTTCGCCGATCACCAGGCCATCGCGGCCGCTGTCGTAGGGGCGTGGGCTGGTCTGCGGCGCATCGTTTTTCAGGCTGGTGGCGTAAAGCGCATCAAACACCATGGCTTCGGTGGGGCACAGTTCCTCGGCGCCACCGGCGAGCATCAACGGCAGGCGGCCGAACTTGATCGCCTCGTAGGCATACCCGATGCCCTGGCTGCCGCTGGTGCAGGCGCTGGACGTGGGGATCAGCCGCCCGGTCAGGCCGAAGAAGATGCTGATATTCGCCGCCGTGGTGTGCGGCATCATGCGTACGTAGGAGTTGGCATTCAGGCCCTCGGCCACCGAGTTCAGCAGCATATTGCCGAATGCCTTGATCTCGTCGGTGCTGCCGGTGGACGAACCGCAGGCCACGCCCATGCGCCCATCCTTGATCGACTCATCACCCAGCAAACCGGCGTCCTGCAACGCCTGCTCCGCCGCCCACACCGCAAAGCGCGAGACGCGCCCCATGCTGCGCAGTTGCTTGCGCGTCCAGTGGGCGGGCACGACAAAATCGTCGATCGGCCCGGCCAGGCGCGTGTTCAATTCGGTGAAACGGTCCCACTCATCCATGCGCCGGATGCCGCTGCGGTTGGCGCGGAAGTTGGCCGAGATGGTCGCCCAATCGCTGCCCAGGGAAGTCATGCCGGCCATGCCGGTCACTACGACGCGTTTCATCAGCACAGGCCTCCGTTCACGGCCAGGACCTGGCGGGTGATATAACCGGCCTCGGCCGACATCAGGAAATTCACCGCACCGGCGACCTCTTCCGGGGTGCCCATGCGCTGTGCCGGGATCATCTTCATCAACTCTTCCACCGGCACGTTTTCATCCAGCATCGCTGTGTCGATCAGGCCCGGTGCGACGCAGTTGACGGTGATCTTGCGCTTGCCCAACTCGATGGCCAACGCTTTGGCGGCCCCGATCAGGCCGGCTTTGGAGGCGCTGTAGTTGACCTGGCCACGGTTGCCGATCAGCCCGGAAACCGAAGTGATGCAGACGATGCGTCCAGCGGCGCGGCGGCGGATCATCGGCATCATTACCGGGTGCAGCACGTTGTAGAAACCGTCGAGGTTGGTACGCAGCACCACGTCCCAATCGTCTTCCGACAAGGCCGGGAACGCGCCGTCGCGAGTCAGGCCGGCGTTGAGCACCACGCCGTAATAGGCGCCGTGTGTCTCAACGTCCGCTTCAAGGATTGCCTTGCAGGCCGCGCGGTCCGCCACATCGAATTGCAGCACCCGCGCCCTGCGGCCCTGGGCTTGGACCTCGACCTGCACCGCGTCGGCTTCGGCACGGCCACTGCGGCAGTGCAGCACGATGTCGTGGCCGGCCTGGGCCAGGCGCAAGGCAATGGCGCGGCCGATACCACGGCTGGAGCCGGTGACCAGTACGGATTCAGTCATGGCGTTACGTCCTTCGATTCATCTAAATAGTTGGCCGCCTGGGGCGGTCGAAATACATTCAAGCGCGCACTGGCCTGGATCCCGTCACCAGTGAGGTGGCATTCGAACACACCCATGCCGTTGTCGTCTTCCAGGGAGCGTATGCCGTGGATCTTCAGCTCGGCGCCCGCCGGGAAGTGCTCCACGTTGCACTCGAACTTGCGTGTGCCGAGCAGGAAGCCCAGTTCCACCGCTTCGCCGTTCTGGCGCGCGCGGCAGCCGGCATAGGCGGCGACGCTTTGCGCCATCAGCTCGATGCCGACCCAGGCCGGCAGGCTGCCGTCCGGGCGGTTGAACAGGCCGCCGGGGGTGACGGTGAGGCGGGTGTGAATCTGCTCTTCATCGAACGACAGCACCTGATCGATCAGGATCATGTCGCCGGCATGGGGCAGCAGTTCGGCGAGTGGCCAAGGGGTCATGGGGCCTCTCCGATAATCAGGCTGACGTTGTTGCCGCCGAAGGCAAACGAATTGCTCATCAGGCGGGGTTTTTCCAGGGTTTCGCCCAGGTGCGCCCACTTCAGGGCGGGCAGCGCCGGATCGGGCTGGCCGTCCCAGAGGTGCGGCGGCAGTTGGCCGTGGGTCAGGCTCAGCCAGCAGAATGCCGCTTCCAGCGCTCCGGCGGCCCCCAGGGTGTGGCCGCTCATGGGTTTGGTCGACGAGCAGGGCACGCCGCCGGGGAACAGGTTGGCCACGGCCAGGCTCTCCATGGCGTCGTTGTGCTGGGTGGCGGTGCCGTGCAGGTTCAGGTAGCCGATCTGCTCAGGCGTCAGTTGCGCGCTGGCCAGGGCCTTGCGCATCGATTGCAACGCGCCCTTGCCGCTGGGCTCGGGGGCGGAGATATGGTGTGCATCGCAACTCGCGCCGCTGCCCAGCAGGGCAATCGGCGCCGGTTCTTTACTCATCACGAACAGCACCGCGGCTTCGCCGATATTGATGCCGTTGCGGTTCACCGAAAACGGGTTGCAGCGCTCGTTCGACACCGCTTCCAGCGAACTGAAGCCGTTGAGCGTCAGCTTGCACAAGCTGTCGACGCCGCCGCAGATCACGGCGTCGCACACGCCCAGGTCCAGCAGGCGCTGGGCACTCATCAACGCGCGGGCGCTGGAGGTGCAGGCAGTCGAGATCACATAGGCCGGGCCGCTCAGTTGCAGCCAGTCGGCAAGGAAATTCGCCGGGGCGCTGAGTTCCTGTTGCTGGTAATCGTAGTCGCCGGGGAACTGGTGTTCGCGCAGGTAATGGGCTATGCCGCGACTGGCCTCGTCGATGCCCGAGGTGCTGGTGCCGAGCACAACGCCGACCCGCGACGGGCCGTAGGTGTGGATTGCCTGGCGAATCTCGCCCTCGATCTGCAATGCGGCCTCCAGCAACAGCTGGTTATTGCGGCTGCTCTGCTGGCCCAATTCCAGCGGGATGGCTGCCAGTTCGCCGTGCACGCTGCCCACCGGCAACACGCGTTCGGGCACCCAGCCGCTTTCGGCGCGCATGCCCGAACAGTCACCGGCAAACAGGCTGCGGCTGACTTCGGCCTGGCCACGGCCGAGGGCGCAGATCACGCCGAGGGCATTCAGGTAGGCGGTCATTGGGCGGCTCCGAGCGGGGTGATGCGGTAGCTCAACGGCTGCCCGCTGATGTTCACGCTGAACACCTCGGACGACTGGTAGATGATCTGCCAATGCCCCGGCAGTGTGCGCGTCAGGTCCATGGCCTGGGCGCTGGGGTACAGCGTGCGCACCTCATCCGCCGAAGCCAGGGCAAACAGCAATGCGGCAAACAGCTCGCGGGCCTGGGGATTGGGCGGCAGCAGGCCGTCGGCCTGCCATTGGCCATCGACCAGTTTTTGTCGGGCCTGGGGAATGCCCAGCGGGTCCATCATCGACCAGCGGATGCCAGCGCCTTCGCGCTGGATCACCAACAGCCAGTCCTGGCTCTGGCCGTCGGCCAGGCGCTGCACATGCAATTGCAACGGCAACGCCAGGGCCGGGGTTTTCTCCGGCAGCGGCAGCTGGCTGGCGCAGGCGCTCAGCAGCAACAGGCAACCGATCAGCAACAGACGCATCATGGGGCGGTGCTCGCCAATGGTTTGCGGGCCACACAGTTGACCAGGGTTTCTTCGCGCTGCCCCACCGGCGGCGCCTTGCGCAGGCCCCAGCGTTCGAGCAGGCCGAAATCGCTGGAACGGCTCCACCACAGATACGGGTACGAGACGTTCTGCGGACCGAATTCAAAACCCTGCTCGCGGAGCATCTCCAAGTATTGCTCGGCGCTTTTCTGCACATGCATCGGGTGGCGGAACAGCCAGCGGATCACCCAGGTGTCGATATAGGCTTCGGTGGACTCGGCAAACAGCAGATAACCGCCCGGCTTGAGCACGCGGTAGAACTCTTTCAGCGCGCGGTGCTGCTCGACCAGGTGGTGGAAGGTCTGGTGGCAGAACAGGATGTCGACGCTTGCGTCCGGCACATCGAGGGTGGCGCAGTCGCTGCCGATCAACTCGACGGACAGGCCCTGGCGCGCCGCTTCGGCTTGGCTCAGTGCGAGGCTGTGAGGGTCGGCATCCAGGCCGATCAGGCGCTGCGGCGCAAACACCTGCTGCAAGTACTGGAACGACTTGCCCTGGCCGCAGCCGGCGTCGAGCAACACCGGCGCGGGCGGCAAGGGCTCGCTGAACAGGCTGCGCAGGTCGTTGATCGCCACGCGCAACACGTGGTGCTGCCAGGTGTGGCTGCGCAGGAACCAGAAGCCGAACTTGGTTTCTTCGACGTAGTTTTTACTCAGGTACTGACTGCTCATACCGGCTCACTCGCACAGATTTCCGACAACATCCGCAGGCGCCGCTTGGGCTCGCTGACAAACGGGTTACGCTCATCCCACGCGTAGCCGGCGAGGATCGAGCAGATCATCCGGCGGATCTCCGGCGAGCTGTCCGGATGATAGATCACGTCCTGGAAAGTCCCGGCGTACCAGCCTTCGACATAGCAGCGGAAGGTGTCGACACCGCGCTTCAATGGCTCGGCGAATTCGGTTTGCCAGTCCACCGCCTCGCCCTTCAATTGGCGATGCAACAGGCCGGCAGCCATGCTCGCCGAACGCATGGCGATGGTCACCCCGGAGGAGAACACCGGGTCGAGGAACTCCGCCGCATTGCCCAGCAGCGCGAAGCCCGGGCCGTGCAGGGTCTTGACGTTGGCCGAGTAGCCGCCGATGGTGCGCGCCGGCGTATCCCACACGGCGTTGTGCAGCACGGTGGACAGGCTTGGGGTTTCGTCGATGAACCCGCGCAGGCATGCGTCGAGGTCGCTGTCGCGGCCGTCGAAATGCTCCTTGGCCGCGACCACGCCCACCGAGCAGCGGCCGTTGCTGAACGGGATGCTCCAGAACCAGATGTCACGCTGGGTCGGGTGGGTGGTGATGAGGATTTTGGTGCGGTCGAAACCGGGGTGTTCGATGCGGTCTTCGATATGGGTGAACACCGCCTGGCGCACCGGGAAATCCGACGGTGCTTCCAGGTCCAGCAGGCGCGGCAGCACGCGGCCGTAGCCGCTGGCGTCGAGCACGAACTTGGCCTTGAGGTGGTACTCGCTGCCGTTCTCGCGGCGCACGTGCAGGTAGTGGGTCTCGCCTTTGAAATCGACGCCGACGATGGTTTCGCCGTAGCGGATGTCCACGCCTTGCAGCGCTGCCTGATCGGCCAGCAACTTGTCGAACTCGCCGCGCTGCACCTGGAAGGTGGTCGGCTTGCCGTGGCTGAACGTATCGCTGAAATCAAATGCGCTATAGCGCTCGCCCCAGGCGAACGCGGCGCCGGTTTTTACCTGGAACCCGGCGGCCTGCACGGCGTCGAGCATGCCGGCTTCTTCGATGAAATCGATGCAGTGCGACAGCAGGCTTTCGCCGATCGAGAACCGTGGGAAATGCTGGCGCTCGATGATCAATACATCATGCCCTTTGCGCTTTAGCAGCGCGGCGGCGATGGCCCCGGACGGACCGGCACCGATCACCACCACCTGGCGACGTTCCATTTCAACTATGGGCACGAGGGCTCCTTGCCACTTTGGCGATAATCACATTCATAAGGCGTGCTTCTGTTGCCCGGCCCAGGGCGCCAGCATAAAGCTGAATGCCAGGCCGAGGCTGACCGATAGGCCGAAATTACTCACCGCCGGCGTGCTGGACACGGCCAGCAGGCCGAACGACAACCAGGTCGTCAACGCCGCCAGCAGCGTGCCCAACAGGCTGACCGCCGGGCCGCCGATCTGCTCGCGCATCAAGATCGCGTAATCGACGCTGATCGCCGTGACCAGCAGCAGGCCGAACAGGCTGAACAGGGTCAGCGGCTGGCCCAGCCAACCAAGGCTGGCCAGGCTGCACAGCGCGGCGAGCAACGGCAGCGCGACGATCCGCAAGGCGCCGCCAAAGCCGAACGGCAGGATCAGCAACAACACGATCAGCACGCACGACATCAATTTCAATTCGGCCGCGCTGATCTGCGTGTCGGCAAATACCCGGTTCAATTCGCCGAGGCGATCGACCAGTTGCACCCCTGGCAAATCCACGGCCTGCACGCGCAGCAACGCCGGGTTGTTCAGGCCCTGCAGGCTGACCATCGCTGCCACGCCGCCGTCCACCGGGCCCAACCACAGCGTGCGCCAAGGCTCGGCCAGGGGCCCGGCCAGTGCGGCGTCGATGTCTTGGGTGGGCAGCGCTTGCAGTTGTGCGACTTCGGCCTGCAGGGCAGCGACGGGGACGCCGAGGTCCAGCAGCGGTTGCCAGTGTTGGGGCAGGTTGTTCAGCGCATCGCGCACCCGTTGTTGCTCGGCGGGTAGGCTGACCAGTTGATTGAGCGCCAGGTAGCCCTGGAGCTTGTCCATGTTCACCAGTTGATCCAGGCGTTGGCCCAAGGCACTTTCACGCACCAGCAACTGCTGCTGGTTCTCGGCGCGCACCAGGAAGAACTGGCTGGTGGGCTGGAACCCGGTGATCCGCGCCACGGCCTGGGCCTCTTGGAGCAATTGCGGCGGCGCGCCGATCCACTGGCGAATATCGTTTTTGCTCTCGAGCTGCCACAGCCCACCGGCGCAAAACAGCAACAGCAGCGCCAGCAATGCCGGGCTGGGTACGCGCTTGAGCAGCGAGGCACGCACCAGCCACAGGCATTCGGCGATGCGCAGCGGCCACTGCGCCGGGCGCAGTTCCACACCCTTGAGCAGCGCCGGCAACAGGCACACGGCGGACAGGTAGGCACCGACCAGGCCGGCAGCGGAGAACACCGCGATCTGGGTCAGCGCCGGGAACGGTGTCCAGGCCAGGGCCAGGTAGCCGATGCAACTGGTGGCCAGGCTCAGGCTCAGCCCCGGTAGCGTCAGGCGCAAGGCCGGCCAGCTGCGCCAGGGTTTCAGGCTCCAGCTTTTCGACAGGTAGTGCAGCGGGTAATCCACCGCCACGCCGATCAGGCTGGAGCCCAGCACCAGGGTCATCACATGCATGTGGCCGAACAGCGCCACACAGGCCACCGCGCCAAACAGCATGCCCACCAGCACCGGCACAAACGCCAGCAGCACGCGCCAGCGGCGAAACGCGAGCAACAGCAACAGCAGGATGCCCACGGTGGCGCCACCGCCGACCCAGGTGATCTCCCGCGTGGCTTGCTGCTGACCGTTGGCCGCATAGAGCAGGCCGCTGGCGGCGAGTAGCTGGGCGCCTTGCTCGCCGGCCTGTGCACGGCTGGTTTGGAGCAGGTCCGCCACTTGCAGCGGCAATTTCATGTCGAAGGCATTGCCGGTGGTGCGCGCGCGCAGCAGCACCCAGCTCTTGCCATCGGCGTCGGCGATCAACGCGCCGCTGCCAATGTCCAACTGCACCGCGCCGTGCTGCGGTTGGCTGTTCTGGATGCGCCCGGTCAGGCCCAGCCAATCGTCCTGGCTCGGTACCAGGCTGAAGCCGGTGAAGGGGTCGAACAGCGCTTGCACACGTTGCTGGATAAACGCGTCGGGCTGTTCGATCAGTTGTTCGCGGTCCTTGGCCGAGAGCATCGCCAGGCGCCCGCGCAGCAGTTGCTCGCGCAGCGCCGGCAGGTCCGCTTGCAGGTTCCACTGGACCTTTTCAAACAGCCCGCTGGCCTGCCAGCGCTCGCCCAACTGTTGCGCCACGGCCACCGCTTGCTGGCGGTCGGCATGCCCGACCAGCACCAGCATTTCGCGGTTCAGCGGCTCTTGCATGCGCTGTTCGGCTTTTTGTTCGAGCGCGTCCGGCGTGTTGCCCGGCACCAGTTCCATCAGGTTGGCCGACAACGGCGCGCCATGGCGCCACTGCCAACCGGCCAGGGCCAGCACGGCCACCAGCAGGATCAGGAACAGGCGCGGCAGCAGGCGCTCACTGGGCAAAGTCATGTTGCTCCGCGTCGCTCAGGGGCAAGGCTGCGGTGCTGTCTTGCATGCGCAGTAGGGTGCTGTCGCCCTGGGTTTCCAGCAGCTCGATGTTTTGCACCAGCTCGCCACCGTCGATATTGATCTGGGTGAAGACTTGTTTTAACAGCAGCGAGCGTGGGATCAGGGTCAGTTTCCAGTCGTTGGCTTCGCCTTGCAGTTGCAGTTCGAAGTCGCGTTGCAAGCCGCTGCTGTCGCCCTGAAGTACGGCGAGGAACAGGCGATTCTGCTCGGCACCGGCGCTCTTGTTCGGCAGCGGCTGCCAACCGTTGGCGTCGCGGCGGGCAATGCCCTGGGCGCTGATGCGGTAGTCCTGTTGCAGCGGGGTTTTGAGCAGCCATAGCAGGCCGTGGTCCTTGGCGAGCACGAAGGTGCCTTTGCTGACCAGCGGCTGGGGCAGGGCGCGCAGGTGTTTTTCCTGGGTGAAGCTGCCGTGGATCACCGAGGGTTTGGCGAGTTGGTCGCTGAGTTGCTGCAAGTCGAAGGCGTGTGCACTAAAGCTCAGGAATAACCCGATCAAAAAGGTGGGAGCGGGCTTGCCCGCGATGAGCCTGAGGGCGCTGCGCAGTGTCAGGCGGTTCGCGTTATCGTTGACGTCCATCGCGGGCAAGCCCGCTCCCACAGGGGATCTCATTTCAAGGCTCTCTCGACGGCGTCTGTGAATATTTTTGGGGAAGCGAGTTGCATCTCACGGCTGGCGATTTCCACCGCCACTTGCACCGTGCTCGCGCGGGTCAGGCGCTCGCCGCTGGCCAGGTCGGTGATCAGGTAATTGACCTTCAAACGGTTCTCCCACTCCACCAGGCTGGCACGCACGTTGATGGTCTGGCCAAACACGGCGCCGCGCACGTAGCGCAATTGCATGTCGATCACCGGCCACGCGTAGCCCGACGCGAGCATCTGCGTGTAGTTGTGGCCGAGCTTGTCGAGCAGCGCGCAGCGCGCCACTTCCAGGTACTTCACGTAATGCCCGTGCCAGACGACGTTCATGGTGTCGACGTCGAAAAACGGCACGAGGATCTCGGTGTCGCAATGCAGCACGCCCGGGCTACGCATGCAGCCTCCAGTGTTGTGCGCCAATGCGCTGCAGGCACAGGCGCAGTTCGCCTTCGAGGGCGCGGTCTTCGATCACTGGCGGGAAGTCTTGGGCCAGTTGTTCGTGCATCGCGGCCAGGGCTGGCGGCAACGGCCGGGCGTCTTCGGCCTGGGCGCGTAGCCATACGCCCTGGTTGGCGGCGAGCAAGGTGGCGGCGGCGACCTGTTCGGTCAGCTCCAGCACGCGGATCGCATCGCGGGCGGCGATGGTGCCCATGCTCACTTTGTCTTGGTTATGGCATTCGGTGGAGCGCGAGAACACGCTGGCCGGCATGGTGTTTTTCAACGCTTCGGCGGTCCAGGCGCTGGTGCCGATCTGCACGGCCTTGAAGCCGTGGTTGATCATCGCGCGGTCCTTGGGGGCGCCGGACAGGTTGCTCGGCAGGCCGTGGTTGTAACGCACGTCCACCAGCAGTGCGAGCTGGCGGTCGAGCAGGTCGGCGACGTTGGCTACCAGGGTCTTGAGGCTGTCCATGGCGAAGGCGATATGGCCGCCGTAGAAGTGGCCGCCGTGCAGCACGCGTTCCTCTTCGGCGTCGATGATCGGGTTGTCGTTGGCACTGTTCAGTTCGATTTCGATGAACGAACGCAGCCAGTTCAGGCTGTCGGCCAGCACGCCCAACACGTGGGGGGCGCAGCGCAGCGAGTAGCGGTCCTGCAAGCGATGCAGCGGTGCAGTCGGCGCGTCGATCGCCAGGTCCTTGCGCAGCCAGGCGGCGACTTGCATCTGCCCCGGGTGCGGCTTGGCGGCGAACAGGCGTTCGTCGAAGTGTTCCGGGTTGCCTTGCAGCGCCACCACGTTCAGCGCGGTGATGCGCGTGGCCAGTTGCAGCAGGTAGTCGGCGCGGGCGAAGGCCAGGCAGGCGAGGCCGGTCATCACGGCGGTGCCGTTCATCAGCGCCAGGGCTTCCTTGGGGCGCAACACCAGCGGGTCCCAGCCCAGCTCACGGTGCACGTCGGCGGCCTGGCGGCGTTCGCCACGGAACATCACTTCACGTTCACCGGACAAGGTCGCGGCCACGTAGGACAGCGGCGTCAGATCACCGCTGGCGCCCACCGAACCTTCTTCCGGGATCAGCGGCAGCACGTCGTGTTCGAGGAACGCATGCAGGCGCTCCAGCAGTTCCACGCGTACCCCGGACACGCCGTGGCACAGCGACTGCAAACGCGCAGCCAGCACGGCGCGGGTGGCTTGGGCGTCGAGCAGCTTGCCCAGGCCGCAACCGTGGAAGGTGTACAGGTGGCGGGGCAACGCTTCGACGTGCTGCAAGGGCACGGCCACCACGCACGAGTCGCCGTAGCCGGTGGTCACGCCGTAGATCACGCCTTCCTTGTCCAGCAGCGAGTCGAGGAACTGCGCGCCCTTGGCGATGCGCTGGCGATAGGCGGCATCGCCCTGCAATTGGGTGGGCGCCTGACGGTTGGCCAGGGCCAGCACGTCTTCGATGCGCAAGGCGTGTTCGCCAAAGGTTACCGGCTCAAGATGCGTCGTCATCGGTCTTCCAGAAAGGGTAAAAGTTGAACCATTGTTGGGGCGCTTCCAGGCAGAACTGACCCAGGCGTGCGGCGTAACGCGCGGTCCACAGGGCTATGACCTGCTCGCGGGTATTACGTTTCCATTCGATCAACGGCGTGAACGGCTCGATGGTCAGGCGATAGCGGCTTTGGTGCTTGAGGCACATCAGCAGGTTCACCGGGCATTTGAGCAAGCCGGCCAGCAGCCACGGGCCTTGGGGGAAGGCGGCATCGTGGCCGAGGAAGTCCACGCGTACCGTGCGCCCGCCATGCAGTGGCACGCGGTCGCCGGCGATGGCCAGCCACTCGCCGTCATCCAGGCGCTGGCTGAGCAGGAGCATGGTGGCCGGGTCCAGCTCGCTGACCTGGATCAGGCGCAAGTGGGTCGCCCCGGCTTCCCCGAGCAGGCGGTTGAATTGTTCGGCGTGCTTGGTGTGCACCAGCACGTTCATGGTCACTTGCTCGCCGATTTCGGCGAGGGCGCGGCACACTTCGAGGTTGCCCAGGTGTGCGCCCACCAGCATTTGCCCGCGCTCGCCGCGCAGTTGCCCGCGTAACTTGGCCGGATCGTTGATCTCGATCTGCTCCAGGCGCAGCTTGCCGTTCCACACGTCGAGCTTGTCGAGCAGGGAGTCGGCGAAGGCCATGAACTGGCCGAAGACTTTGCGCTGGGTCGGGCGCAGCTCGTCACGCCCGCTCCAGTCGGCCAGGCGCTGCTGGTATTGCCAGGCGCTCTGGCGCGCAGTGCGGCCGAACAAGTAGAAGTACAGGACGATGGCGTACAGCAACGGGCTCAGCACGCGGCGGCCAAGAACCTTGGCGGCGAACGCGGTGAGTTTCATCAGCAGGAAGCTGCCGCGCTCCTCGCGGTCGGCCCAATGCTTGGCGCTGTCGCTCATGCCTGCCACCGTCGCCACAGGATCATCGGCGCACGCACCAGCATGCCGAAGAACAAGCGGGTGTGCATCGCCGAGATACGCACGTTGTCGCGCAGCAGGCGGAAATGCGACAGGCCATCAGCCGGGTAATGCACTTGGGTCGGCAGCCAGCGCATTGGCTGGTTGCGCCAGGCCAGGCGCACCAGGATGTCGGAGTCGAAATCCATGCGCGTGCCGATGTAGGCCGAGTCCATCAGTGCCAGCGTGGGGGCCAGCGGGTACACGCGAAAGCCGCACATCGAGTCGCGGATCTGCAGCGACAGGGTGTTGATCCACACCCACACGTGGGTCAGGTAGCGCGCGTACAGCCGTCCCTTGGGCACGCTCTCGTCGTATTCGGGGTAGCCGCAGATGACGGCGTCGGGGTGGGTGCGCGAGGCGTCGAGGAAGGTCTCGACTTCACGCAGGTCGTGCTGGCCGTCGGCGTCCACTTGCAGGGCGTGGCTGAAGCCCAGGCGTGCGGCTTCACGGAAACCGGCCATGACCGCGCTGCCCTTGCCCTGGTTGTTCGGCAAGGTCAGCAAGGTGACGCTGTCCAGGCTTGCCAGTTGTGCCAGCACCGCCGCACAGGCCGGGCTGCTGCCGTCGTCCACCAGCAGGCAGGGCAGGCCGCTGTTCAGCAGGCTCTGGACCACGGCGGGCACGGCAGCTTCGTGGTTGTAGACCGGGATCAGGGCGCAGGGGTTATGCATGGTTTGCCCACAGAAGCTTATTCACTTGGTTTCTCCAGCAAAATCCGCCCACTGGAGCAGGCCGCCTCGCCATTGCGGTAGGCGAAGTACAGCTTGCTGCGCTCCTGATCAAAGCGCAGGTGCAGTTGGATGTGGTCGCCCGGCCGTACGAGTTGCTGGAACTTGAGCACTTCCATCCCGGCAAAGGTCGTGGGCAGGTCGAGCAGTTGCTGGCCGAGGTTGAACGCCCATTCGATCTGCACTACGCCCGGCAATACCGGCGTGACCGGGAAGTGGCCGCTGAAGTAGGCCAGGTCCGGCGGGATGCTCAGTTGCAAGGTCCATTCGCCGTCGGCTTCGATTTGTTCCAGCACTTGCGGGGCTTTTGGCCGTGGGGCCAGCAGCAACGCCTCGACGTGGGCCTGGGGCAGTTTGCCTTGGCTGTTAAGGGGTAACTGGTGCAGCACACGCCAGCGACGCGGCAGCGCCAAGGCTTCGCAGTGTTGGCTCAGGTGCTGGCGCAGGGTTTGGGTGAGCGCACGACGGCCTTGATTGCGCAGGGCATGCAGGCCTTCGGCGCTCAGCACCACCAGCGCGCCGAGGGAGGCGCGGTTTTCCTGGACCACGCCCAGGCGGGTTTCGGCGACACACGGGTGGGCCATCAGCGCCTGTTCGAGCATGGGCAGGGAGATGCGTTTTTCTTCCAGCTTGACGATGCGGTCCAGGCGCCCGAGCAGTTCGAAGCGGCCATCGGCATGGATGCGCGCGGCGTCGGCGGTCTGTTCGACATGCCCGGCGGGCAAATAGGGCGAGGCGATGCGCAGGGCACCGTCGGCGTCCTGGCTCAGCGCCACGTCGGCGAACGGCTGCCAGGGCTGTGCGCCCTGGCGCCAGGCGATGCCGCCGGTTTCCGAGCTGCCGAGGATTTCCGTCGGCCATTGCTGCAAGCGGTCGTACAACTCGCCAGCGGCCTCGATGGGCAAGGCACCGCCGGAGGAAAACACCCGCGCCACCTGGCTCAGCGCCGGCCAGTCGAGGTTGTCGCCCATGCGCTTGAGCAGCGCCGGGCTGGCAACCCAGGCGAATTGTGGGTGTTCGCGGCTGGCGCGCTGCAAGTCCTCGGGAAAGGCCAGTTGCTTGCGCACAAAGGTACGCCCGGCACACAGGGGCCACAGCACGCGGAACAGCAACCCGTAGATATGCTGGGTGGCGACGCTGCCGATGATGCAGGCGTCTTTCAGGTCTGCGCCCCACAGGGTTTCCAGGGCGTCGACTTCGTTGGCCAGTTGGCGCAGGGTCTTGTCGATGCGCTTGGGTTCGCCGCTGGAACCAGAGGTGCACAGGCTCAGTTGGCAGGTATCCAGATCCAGCGCCGCAGCGCTCAACGGCGCCTGATACAGGGCGTCGAGGTCCGCGACTTCGGTCAACCAGGCGTCGACGGCTGCGTCCCAGCGTTGGCGGGTTTGCGGTTGCAGGTCGGCGGGCAGCAGTACGCCGACACCGGCTCGCCAGGCACCCAGCAGGGCGATCGCCAGCAGGCCGGCGTCTTCCAGGTGCACGGCGACGTGCTGGATACCACGCGCTTGCAGGCCCGCGGCCAAGCTCAGGGACTGCTCCCACAGCTGGGCGTGATTCATTGCAGGTTCGGTCGTGACCGGACGCTGTTCCAGCGGCTCAAGCAGCAACTGCTCAAGTTTCAACCCATTCATACGCGGCCTCGAACCCTTTGTCGTACCAGCCATTCCACGGCAAACAACAGCCCCATCAACCCGTAGGCGATCAGGCCGTTGTACAACGTCCACCAGCTCAGTGGCGCCCATAGGGTGAGGGCGGCGGCGAGCAGGCCATTACCTAGAAAAAACGCGCTCCAGACCACGGTGACCTGGCGCGTATACACAATCGCGTGGGGTGGCAGTTGCGGATCGGTCATGCGCGCCAGGCGCTCGACCATCGGCGGGCCGTATTTCAGGCTCAGGCCGAACAGCGCCAGCATGAATGCGCTGACCAGGCTCGGATACCAGCGCAGCAAATGCGGGTTGTCGAACCAGGCCAACAGCAGGCAGAACACGATCACCGCCAAGGCCATCCAGCGGCTGCCGGGACGCCGCGCGCCGGTCATTGCGCGCAACAGCCACAGGCTGCCCAACAGCAGGCCGAATTGCCACGGTGCAAAGTGCTCGGTGCCGTAATACACCGCAAAGGGGTACAGCAGCCCCGCCAACAACAGGCCAAGGCCGATCAGTCGGCTCATGCGGCGGGCTGGACCAGACGGTACACCGCCTCAACCACGTCGTTCACGGTGCGCACCGCCTTGAACTCTTCGGCAGCGATTTTCTTGCCGGTCTGGCGCTTGATATGGTCGATCAAGTCCACCGCGTCGATGCTGTCGATTTCCAGGTCCTGGTACAGGTTGGCGTCAAGGGTGACGCGTTCCGGCTCCAGTTCAAACAGTTCCACCAGGGCATCGCGCAAGGTGTTGAAAATATCGTCACGAGTTTGCATGGTACGGTCTCAAGCTGCCTGTCGGGCCGTGACGAACGCCGCAAGGCTGGCCACGTCGGTGAAGTGATTGCGGGTGTCCTTGGCGTCGGCATCGATCTTGATGCCGTACTTTTTCTGGATCGCCAGGCCCAACTCCAGGGCGTCTACCGAGTCCAGGCCCAGGCCTTCGCCGAACAGGGTTTGGTCGCTACCGATGTCGTCGACGCTGATGTCTTCAAGGCCCAGGGCCTCGATGATCAGCGCCTTTATTTCTTGCTCAAGGCGTGTGTCTCGGTTGCTCATCTTCGGCGAGCTCCTTAATAAAATAGTCGTGCAGGTAATCGTTGAGCTTGCGTGAAGCCTGGGGCGCGGGCCCCAGTGTGGCGAACGCCTGTGGTTCTATATCGGCACCCACGCGCAAACTGAAGTGAAAGCGGCGTTTTGGGATGCGATACCAGGGTTCGGCCTTGGTCAGGGTCGTGGGGCTGACCTTGATCACCACCGGGGTGACGATTGTCGCACCGCGCAGGGCAATGGCGGCGGCGCCGCGATGAAAGGCGGGCGCGGCACCGGGTGTGGTGCGGGTGCCTTCGGGGAAAATGATCAGGGTCTGGCCGTCGCGCAGGGCGTCGGCGGCGGCGTCGAGCATGTCGGCGCTGCCGTCATTGCTGATGTAGCCCGCGTCGCGCACCGGGCCACGCATGAACGGGTTCTGGAACAGGCTCTGCTTGACCACGCAGTTGGTCTGGCGCATCAGGCCGATCAGAAACACCACATCGATCAGCGACGGGTGGTTGGCAACGATCATCTGGCCTGGGCGGCCGAGTTTTTCCGCACCTTCGACGCTGTAGGTGAGGATGCCCAGGCGGTACATCAGGCGAATGAAAAACCAGAACAGGCAACTGATGGTGTGGCGGGCGCGCCGTTGATGCTGCTTGGCATCGCCCGGCAGGCAACTGAGCAGCGGGAATACCAGCAAACGCAGGCACAGGCCGCCGATGCCAAAGGTCAGGAAGCTGATGGCGGTCGCGAACAGGCGCCAGTAGTAGGCCTGCCGTGGCTTGTCGGTCATTACTTGCGTTGCCAGTTCCATACGCGGTTCTTCCAGGCATGTTGGCAGGCGCCCTGCTCGGTGAGCAGGGTGCGCAGCAGGTTCAGGGCATGGGGCCACTGGGTTTGAGTGGGTTGGACAGTGCCGGTGTGCAGTTCCAGCTGCCACTCGTCGCCCGGTGTCAGCAACAGGCCGAGGGCGTAGGGGAATGGCACGTCTTTGATCCAGCTGGCGTAGGCGGCGGGCGGCTGTTCTTCGGTGATCACCAGCAACACCGCCGGGGCGCCTTCGTTGAGCAGCGCGGCGGCTTCGAGCACGCCGTGCTCCAGGCCATCGCCGGCGGCGGCGAGGGCGGTCATTTCGCTGGTTTCATTGCGCAGGATCGACCACAGGCCAATCACCGCGTTATGCACCGACAGGCTGAACTGGGTCGGCGACAGGGGCTGGTCGTTGGCCAGGTCGCTGAGGATGTCGAGGGTGCGCGGGGTTTCGCCATGCCGGGAGATGAACACCAGCGGCAGATCCTGCAGGCCTTCGGCCAATGGCCAGCCGACGCTGAACGCCATGCGCGCCAGGCGGCTGAGGCGACGGCGCTGCATGGCCGGCAGGAACGACACGTCGGGGGAGGCTTCGCTGGCTGGCAGCAACACCGGGGCCTGGCACCAGGTGTGCCAGTCCTGCGCGCTGTCGAGACCTGGGGCCCAGGCCCGCCATTGGGCGATATTGAAATTGATCACTGAGAGGTTATCCCGCCCCTGCGGGCTTCCATGTGCGGCTGTTGGCCCCGAATACCGGGACAGGGAGCAATGGCCGAATGGCGCGCATTATCCCGGTGCCGTGGGGTTCTAGCAAACTTTGGTAATGAATTGTTCAAGGCTGATTACAAATGTGTTGGAAAGATTTACAGATTGTCCGTTACCGCAGGTCCGGTTGGATTGTCGGTTCGTTCTGTTTCATTTGTCGGCGATGGATGACAGTCCGCGCGCCAATCGCCCGTGATGCAGCAATGCATGGATGAACGAGGTAGCTAACAGGCGCTTTTGCCCTCTACACTCGGACATTCATTGATACACGGAGGTTTTTCCATGCGGCGTGTGGTGTTCAATCAAAAAGGCGGTGTGGGCAAGTCCAGCATCGCCTGCAACCTGGCGGCAGTCAGCGCCAGCGAAGGCTATCGAACCCTGTTGGTGGACCTCGATGCACAAGCCAATTCAACCCAGTACCTCACCGGGCTGACCGGCAACGACATCCCCATGGGGATCGCGGATTTCTTCAAGCAAACCCTGTCTTCCGGGCCGTTTTCCAAGAAAAACCAGGTGGACATCTACGAAACCCCCTTCGATAACCTCCACGTGATCACCGCCACCGCCGAGCTGGCGGACTTGCAGCCCAAGCTTGAGGCCAAGCACAAGATCAACAAGCTGCGAAAGTTGTTGGACGAGCTGAGCGAAGACTACGACCGGATTTACCTGGACACCCCGCCAGCCCTGAATTTTTATGCGGTTTCAGCGCTGATTGCCGCTGATCGCGTGCTGATCCCCTTCGATTGCGACAGTTTCTCGCGTCAGGCCCTGTACGGCCTGCTGGCGGAAATCGAAGAGTTGAAGGAAGACCACAACGAAGGCCTTGAAGTGGAAGGTATCGTGGTCAACCAGTTCCAGGCCCGGGCGAGCCTGCCGCAGCAGATGCTCGACGAGTTGATTGCCGAGGGGTTGCCGGTGCTGCCGGTGTACCTGGCCAGCTCCGTGCGCATGCGTGAGTCGCACCAGGAGAGCAAGCCGCTGATCCACCTGGACCCACGGCACAAGCTGACCCAGCAGTTTGTGGAGTTGCATAACTTGCTGGAAAACGCCTGATCTGACAGATCACTGAAAATCCCTGTGGGAGCGGGCTTGCTCGCGAATGCGGTGTATCAGTCACAGGTATTTTGACTGGCCCACCGCATTCGCGAGCAAGCCCGCTCCCACATTTGTTTTGCATTCCGGCAGAGGGATTTGGATTTGTCCCACAGAGGCTGTAGGACAGGTCTGGCAATAGGGCATGAGCCTTGTATCGTTGCCTACGCGTACGCCAGAATCCGCCGGCTTGTGCGTCTGGAGGGGTGTCTCTTAAGGTTCGCCGGTCGCTGAATGTTCAGTGATCGGGTTTAGTAGCCCGTGTTGAGGCGTACAGCAATTCTCCATTTTATGGTGGCTGTACGGAGGGCGCTTTCGAGCGCGCCGGTTGCGTCTCCCGGTCTACTAACCTGCGTACAGCTGCCACCCTCTGTTTAGTAGCGGTCGGTTGCAGCTCCATTTAGGAGACGATCCATGGCTAATGTTTATTGCGTCACCCCCAACCTCCCCACCGAAACCCTCGTGCTCAACAGCTACGAAACCTTCTCTTCCGTGCGCACCCTGCTGCTCAACCTGTCCAACGACCTCACCGGCGAACACCGCGACGTGGCCTTGGCGATCCACCAATTGAGCGAACTGGGCGTGCTGCTGGTCGGCCAGATGATGGACCGCGAAGCCCCACTGGCCTGAACCTGCAATGCGATCAATGTGGGAGCTGGCTTGCCTGCGATAGCTGTAGTGAATTCAACACTGTCATCGCAGGCAAGCCAGCTCCCACATTTCGACCGAGTTACACGCCCTGGCTGCGCAGCCAGGCCATCAACTGCGGCAACGGGAACGCCCCGCTCTGGCGCGCCACTTCGCGGCCGTTCTTGAACAGGATCAAGCTAGGAATCGAACGAATCCCCAACTGCGCCGACAGCTGCTGATTGGCCTCACTGTCCAGTTTGGCCAACCGGCACTTACCCTCCAGTTGCCCCGCCGCCTGCTCAAACACCGGCGCAAAGGATTTGCAGGGCCCACACCAGTCGGCCCACACGTCCACCAGCAGCGGCAAGTCTCCTTTGATCTGGCTGGCGTAGTCGCCTTGCTTCAGCTCGAAAGGCTTGCTCAGTAAGACTGGCTGCTTGCAGCGCCCGCACTTGGGCGCGTCGCCCAGGCGTTCGCCGGGGATGCGGTTGAGGCCGTTGCAGTGAGGGCAGGGGATGACGAGAGGGTTGGACATGAGGGCTCCTACAGTAATTGAAAGGTTACGACGAACAACTAATCTCCAAATGTTTACCCCAATCCGGCGGCCGCTGCGCGTATTGCTCCATCCCCGGCTGTTCTTCAAACGGCTTGCTCAGCACCTCATGCAGCCGCTGCACTTCACTGTAGTCCCCGGACTCGGCAGCGGTGATGGCGTTCTGCGCCAGGTAGTTGCGCAGGAGGTACAGCGGGTTCACCGCGTGCATCCGTGCGCGGCGCTGTTCCTGGCTGTAATCCCCGTCCCGTTCAACGCGGGCCTTGTACATGTCGGCCCAGGCGTCAAACCCGGCCATGTCGACAAAATCATCACGCAGCTTCGCCACGGCCAGCGCCGCCGACTCATCGCCAAGGCGGCGGAAGAACAGGGTGTAATCCACGCCGCTGTTCTGCATCAGCTTCAGCAGGCGCTCCACCAGTTTCTGGTCGTCATCTTCAGCGGTGGTGAGGCCCAGCCGGCGGCGCATCAAGTCCAGGTAGTTCGCCTGATACAGCGGCAGGTACAGGCCAAGCGCTTCTTTCAACGCATCCACACTGATAAACGGCGTCAACGCCTGCGCCAATGCGCTCAGGTTCCACTGGCCGATCGGCACCTGGTTGCTGAAGGAGTAACGCCCTTCATGATCCGAATGGTTGCAGATGAAGTGCGCGTCAAAATCATCCAGGAAGGCAAACGGCCCAAAGTCGAAGGTGATGCCCAGGATCGACATGTTGTCGGTGTTCATCACCCCGTGGCAGAAGCCATAGGCCTGCCATTTGGCAATCAGCTCGGCGTTGCGCTCGACGATTTCACGGAACATCGCCAGGTACGGCTCAGGCTGTTCGCGGCATTCAGGGTAGTGAAGATTCAGTACGTGCTCGGCCAAAAGCGCCTGCTGCTCGGGCTTTTTGGTGTAGTAAAAGTATTCGAAATGCCCAAAGCGGATATGGCTGGGCGCCATGCGCAAGACCATCGCGCCACGTTCCTGTTTCTCGCGCCACACCGGGGTGTCGGAGCCGATCACGCACAGTGCACGACTGCTCGGGATGCCCAGCGCATGCAGCGCTTCAGAGGCGAGGAATTCACGAATCGAAGAGCGCAGTACCGCACGCCCATCGCCCATGCGCGAGTAGGGCGTCTGCCCGGCGCCCTTGAGGTGCAAATCCCAATGCTCGCCGGCCGCGTTGTACACCTCGCCCAGTAACAACCCGCGACCATCACCGAGCTGTGGGGTATAGCCGCCGAACTGATGCCCGGAATAGACCATCGCCCGCGGCTCCGCTTCTGCCCACAGCTTGTGCCCGCCGAACAGTTCGGCGAACACCGGTGTTTCGGCCACGGCCGGGTCGAGGTCGAGCAGGGCCATGGCGGCAGGGCTTGCGACCACCAGTCGGGGGGCATCGAGGGGTTCGGGCAAAACGTGGGTTGAGAACGCGTCGCCCAAGCGTGCGAAGCGATTGTCGAAGGTCAGTTCGTCGAGGGCTTTCACCGGCCATCTCCAGCAGAATGTCCGAGCATTCTGCTGGGGATAACGCGGTTAGTCGAGTTTGCTCGGCGGCGGTTCGGTGACGCCGCCGTCGTTGGCGGGCTTGGCCGGGCTGTCGACTTCCACCAGTTTGTATTCCTGGCCGTGGAGGTTCTTGAGGTAGACCTCCATCTGGCGGAACGAGATGTTGATGTGGTGGTTCTTGAACTCGCGGTTGATAAAGCGGTTCACCTCGTCGATCACCGGGTTGCGGTCACCGAGGTCGCGCACGTGCATGCGCAGTTCGTGGTCGAGGGTGCTTTCGCCGAAGTTGAGGAAGTAGACATGAGGTTCCGGTTCCTTCAGCACCCGTGGGTTTTCCCGGGCGGCCTTGAGCAGCAATTCCTTCACCAGATCCAGATCCGAGCCGTAGTCCACGCCCAGTTTCAGGGTCACACGGGTGATGGTGTCGGTCAGCGACCAGTTGATCAACTGCCCGGTGATGAAGGTCTTGTTCGGGACGATGATGTCCTTGCGGTCAAAGTCGGTGATCGTGGTGGCGCGGATGCGGATCTTGCTCACCGTGCCCGACAGGTTGCCGATGGTGATGGTGTCGCCGATCCGCACCGGGCGTTCGAACAGGATCATGATGCCGGAGATAAAGTTGGCGAAGATCTCCTGCATGCCGAAGCCCAACCCCACCGACAGCGCCGCCACCAGCCATTGCAACTTGTCCCAGCTCACGCCGAGGGTGGACAGCGTAGACACAAAGCCGACGCCGGCAATCACGTAGGAGAGCAATGTGGTCGTCGCGTACGCGCTGCCCTGGGCCAGGTCCAGCTTGGACAGCACCAACACTTCCAGCAAGCCCGGCAGGTTGCGTGCCAGGGCAAAGGTAATGCCGACAATGATCGAAGCCCCCAGCAAGTCGCCGATACTGATGGGCACCATGCTGATATTGGCACCTGTGCCGCTGGTGTATTCGTAGAGGGTCACGTTGTCCAGGTAGGAGAACACCGTGATCAGGTCCTTCCACACCCAGTACAGCGCCGCGATGAAGCCGCCGAGCAGGGCCAGGCGGATCAGGCGCATCGACTGTTCGTTGACCTGCTCGATGTCCAGGGTCGGTTCTTCGATCACCGCTTCGCCGTCGCCGGCTTCCTTGGCCGCCTGGCGTTTGGCCAGGGCGCGGGCATAGGCCAGGCGCCGTGCGGCAACACCCAGGCCACGGACGAAAGTGGCTTCGATCACCAGCCAGAACATCAGCAGGTACAGGGTGTTGATCAAGCGGTCGCTGAGCTTGAGCGCGGTGTAGTAGTAGCCGAAGCACACGGCGATAAACAGTGCGATGGGCAGCGCGGTAAACAGCACGCCCACGGTTTTGCGGAACAGCGAGGCCTTTTCGTGCGTGGGGCTATGCAGCAACAGGCGGCCCAGCAGCCAGGCCATCAAGGCGTAGCACAGCAGCACCACGCCGATGCCCAGCACATCGTCGGCCAGCGCCGCCGGTTGGTGCTCGGCGATGGCCACCACGGCCACCAGGGCCAGTACCACCAGGCCGAGTTTGCGCACCCAGCCTTGCAGGAACTCGACCTGGGGTTTCTCCCAGCGAAAGTGCAGCTCCGCCACGCCGCCGGGCGCCAGGATGCGATAGGCGGTGTAGAACACCATCCACGCCTGGGCGATCTGCAACAGCGCAGCGCCCAGGTTGGCGTTTTGCCCGCGGGCGTCGATCTGCAAGGCATAGCCGCATAGCGCCAGGCCCAGGGATACCGGCATCGCCAGCAGGATATTGATCAGGATCGCCTGGGGCGTATGCCACTGGCTGTCGCGCTTGAAGTGGCCGATGTCCTGATGGACTTTGTTCAGACGCTGATACAGGTTTTTACGCCGCCACAGCAGTGCGCCGATCAACAGCAGCAACGGCAGGAACAGCAGCGGCCGCTGGGTCAGGCCGTCATACAACTCGCTGACGCTGGAAGCCCAGGGCAGGGTGGTGATTTGCTTGCTCAGGTTCGCCGGTACGGTTTCCAGCCACTCGGTGTCCAGCGGCTTGTTGCTGGGGATCCAGAACATCTGCTCATCCAGCGTCGCGCGCAAGGTGGTGGCGGTGCTCAGCAGTTGTTTCTGGTTGAGTTGCAGGGTGATCGATTCATTCAGCAGCGCACTCAGCTCACGGCTAAGGCGCTCCAGCAGGTCGCTGCGGGTGATCGCCAGTTCCAGCAGGGTGCGGCGCAGTTGCGGGGTGACGTCTTCCGGCGACTGGTTCGCCAGCAGGTTATCCACATACGCGCTCGGGGAACTGATCAGCTCACGCTGTTGGTTGACCTCGAACTGGTACAGGCGAATGTTGGCGATGTCGTCCGCCAGGTCGCGGTCCACGGTGAGGCGCGGCAGGGCCTGCTTCTGTTTGTAGAGGATCTTGGACAGCAGCAGGCTGCCCTTGAGCACGTTGATCTGCTCGTCCAGGGCGGCATCGCTCTGGGTCACGGTGTCCAGTTGCTGCTTGGTCTGCAGGTTTTTCTGGGTCAGGTCGTTGAGGCGGTCGGTGCTTTTGAGCAGGTAGTCGGACAGCTTCAGGTTGGCCGCGCTTTCGGTGGCCAGCAGGCTGCTGCCCCCGGCTTTCTGCGCTTCGATGGATTGCTGGGTGACGGTCTGTTGCGACTGTGCCAGACGTTTCTGGTTGATCAGGGTTTGCAGGTCCTGGATCTCTTGTTCCAGGCGCGCGGTCTTTTCCATCACCAGGTCATGCTGGCTGTTGCCCAGGTCTTGCAGTTGGCTGTTGCCGGCCAGTTCCTGGCGGCGCAGCGGGATCAGCGCGTTGAGCGCGGCAAGTTCGGCGTTGAGCTGGTTGCGCTGGTCGGCGCTGAGGGTCTTGCCGTTGTCTTTGCCAGCCTTGAGGGTCGAGTTGATCTGCAGGATGCGCGTCTGGCTGTTGCTGATTTCGGTCTGGGCGCGCTCGGGGCGGGTCTGGGCGGCGATGCTCAGGCTGTTGGCTTCGGCCAGCTCTTTTTGCAGGTCGCCTTGCTGGGTGGTGCGCTGCACCAGCAATTGTTCGAGCTGCGGCACCGGCAGGCTGGCGTAGCGCTGGGCCACCGGGATGACCTTGGTGGCCTTGAGCCGGGTCAGTTCACGCTGGTTTTCGGCGGTCTGGCGCGGCGCGTCGCCCAGCTGGCGCTTGAGGTCCACCAGACGCTGCTCGTAATCCTGCTTGTTGCCCAGGTACGTCAGGGTCTGTTGCAGGATGGTCTGCAAGGCCTTCATGTCGGCGTCGGGCAGCTTGCGGTCGGGCAGCTTGTCCAGGGTTTGCTGGATGGCGTCGGCGCTGGGCGGGTCGGCCGCGTGAACGGTGCCGACACAAAGGGTCAGGCCCAGCAGGGCAGTGGCGAGAAACGAGCGCAGGATTGGCATAGAGACCGGTCGAGCAAGGTGAAGAATCGGGGGTGTTGTCGCCCCGCAGTTTAGAGGAAGAGTCCGGGGCCCGGGCGACTTCCTTCGGGGAATCTGACGCCCACTTTGCCGATCTTGTTCCCGTCCATGACCGCGACGGTCCAGATGGTGTTGTTCCATTCCACCTGGTCGCCGACGATGGGCGCGCCGCCGACTTTCTGGGTGATGAAGCTGCTCAGCGGCATGTCTGGGTCGATGCCTTCCAGTTTCAGGCCGTACAGGGCGGAAACTGCGCCCAGCTGGGCGTCGCCTTCGAGGACGAAGTCGCCGAAGAAGCGCAGGTCGAGGCCGCGTTGCGGCGCCTGGCTGAACAGTTTGCCCAGGGCCGGCAGGTTGTGTTCGTGGCCGATCACGCAGAGCAAGTCGCCGACTTCCAGCACCGTACTACCCGACGGGTGGAGCAGTTGCTGGCCACGGAACAGTGCGGCGATCCGCGTGCCCTCGGGCATTTTCAGCTCGCGCAGGGCGGCGCCGATGCACCATTTCTCGGCACCCAGGCGGTAGACGAACAGCTCCCACTCGCTGGTGACGTGCACTTCCAGGGCCGCGCGGGAAATCGGCGCCGGGTCCGGTGGTACGGTGACCTTGAGCAGCTTGGCCACCCACGGCAGGCTCGTGCCCTGCACCAGCAGCGAGACCAGCACGATAAAGAACGCCAGGTTGAAGTACAGCTGCGCGTGGGGCAGGCCGGCCATCAGCGGGAACACCGCGAGAATGATCGGCACCGCGCCGCGCAGGCCTACCCAGGCGATAAAGGCTTTTTCGCGGCCGTGGAACGCCTTGAACGGCAGCAGGCCGACGATCACCGACAGCGGCCGCGCAAACAGGATCATCCATAGCGCCAGGCCCAGGGCCGGCAGGGCAATCGGCAGCAGGTCATGGGGCGTGACCAGCAGGCCCAGCACCAGGAACATGCCGATCTGTGCGAGCCAGGCCATGCCGTCGAGCATATGCAAAATGCCATGACGGCTGCGCACCGGCCGGTTGCCGATCACCAGGCCGCACAGGTACACGGCGAGGAAGCCGCTGCCGTGCAGGGCGTTGGTCACGGCGAAGACGAACAGGCCGCCGGCGATCACCAGGATCGGGTACAGGCCGGTGGCCAGGTTGATGCGGTTGACCATTTGCAGCATCAGCCAGCCGCCCCCGAGGCCGACGACGCCGCCGATGCCGAATTCGCGTACCAGGTGGGTCAGCAGGCTCCAGTGCAGGCCGGTCTGGCCGCTGGCGAGCATGTCGATCAGGGTGACGGTGAGAAACACCGCCATCGGGTCGTTGCTGCCGGACTCGATCTCCAGGCTGGCGGTCACCCGTTCGTTGAGGCCCTTGCCGCCCAGCAGCGAGAACACGGCGGCGGCGTCGGTCGAGCCGACAATCGCGCCAATCAACAAGCCCTGGATGATATTGAGGTCGAACAGCCAGGCCGCGGCCATGCCGGTGAGGCCGGTGGTAATCAACACCCCCACCGTGGCCAGCGACAACGCTGGCCAGAGTGCCACGCGGAAACTCGCCACCCGGGTGCGCAAGCCGCCGTCGAGCAGGATCACGGCCAGTGCGAGGTTGCCCACCAGGTAGGCGGTCGGGTAATTGTCAAAGATGATGCCGCCGCCATCGACACCGGCAACCATGCCCACGGCCAGGATGATCACCAGGATCGGAATCCCCAGGCGGGACGAAAGAGAACTCACCAGAATGCTCGCACTCACCAGCAACGCGCCGATCAAGAACAGGCTGTTGATGGTCGTCGCATTCAAAGGCAGTACTCCATGGGCAAACAAGACGGGGCGCAAACTGACCATGCAGTCTGCGTGCCAGCGATTCTAACCTGTTGAATTGCTGCGCTGTCAAAAAGCTTTTGCAGGTTGGCGAAGATCCAATGTGGGAGCGGGCTTGCTCGCGAAAGCGGTGTGCCAGTCGATACACCTGGCGACTGATACACCGCTTTCGCGAGCAAGCCCGCTCCCACATTTTTGGCCGAGGTGTGTCAGTTAGAGGCGGAAACGGCCGACCATCCCATTCAAATCCACCGCCAATCGCGACAACTCACTGCTCGCCGCACTGGTCTGGTTGGCGCCCGTCGCCGATTGCACCGACAGATCGCGGATATTCACCAGGTTGCGGTCCACTTCCCGCGCCACCTGCGCCTGTTCTTCCGCGGCGCTGGCGATCACCAGGTTGCGCTCGTTGATCTCGACAATCGCAGTGTTGATGGTATCCAGCGACATCCCTGCACCTTTGGCGATGTTCAGCGTCGATTCCGCACGCTCGGTGCTGTTGCGCATCGAATCCACCGCGTGTTCGGTGCCGGCCTGGATGCTGCCGATCATCCGCTCGATCTCGCTGGTGGATTGCTGGGTACGATGTGCCAGGGCGCGCACTTCATCGGCGACCACCGCGAAACCACGTCCGGCTTCACCGGCGCGGGCGGCTTCGATGGCGGCGTTGAGGGCCAGCAGGTTGGTCTGGTCGGCGAGGCCGCGAATCACGTCCAGTACCTTGCCGATGTCCCGCGACTCATTGGCCAGGTCGCCAATCAATGTGGCGGTGGCTTGCACATCACCGCTCATGCGTTCGATGGCGCTGACGGTTTCCTGCACCAGATCACGCCCGTCACCGGCCGAGGTGGTGGCGTTGCGCGAGGCTTCGGAGGTGCTTACGGCATTGCGCGCGACTTCTTCGACGGCGCTGGTCATTTCATTGACGGCGGTGGCGGCTTGTTCGATCTCGTTGTTTTGCTGGGTCAGGCCACGGGCGCTTTCGTCGGTGACGGCGTTCAGCTCTTCGGCGGCCGAGGCGAGTTGGGTGGCGGACCCGGCGATGCGTTGCAGGGTGTCGCGCAGTTTGTCCTGCATCTTGGCCATGGCGGCCAGCAGGCGGCCGGCTTCGTCGTTGCCGTCGACCTTGATCGGGCGCGTCAGGTTGCCTTCGGCGACTTCTTCGGCGGCTTCCAGGGCCTGGGCGATAGGCACGGTGATGCTGCGGGTCAGCAGCCAGGCGAACAGTACAGTCAGCGCGGTGGCCAGTACCAGCAGGCCTACCACCAGGTCGAAAGCCAGGTCGTATTGATCCTTGGCTTGCTGATTGGTGACCAGGGCCATCTTGTTGTTGATGTCCAGCAGGCGTGCCAGCACGGCGTTGACCTGCTCGGAGTTGCTCAGCAGCTCGGTGTTGATCAGGGTGCGCAGGGCTTCCACCTGATTGGCCTGGGACAGGCTCTTCATGCGCGTTTCGATCTGACGGTACTGGCCGAGCAAGGTGACGTACTCGTCATAGGCGGCGCGCTCTTCGCGGCTGTCGATGAGTTTTTCGTAAATGCCCTGGGCGGCGCGGATCTGCTGGTCGCGCAGTTCAAAGGTTTCCAGGGTCTTCTGCTGCACGTCCGGCTCGCGGTTGGTCAGCAAACGGTAGGACAGGACGCGCAGGCGCAGGGTCAGCTGGGTGAACTCATCCAGTGCGCGAATGCTCGGCACGCTGGACAGGGTGATGTCTTCGGCGGCGCCACGGATCTTGCTCATCTGGTTCAAGGCGAACACGCCGAGAAACAACATGAGTGCGCCGATAAACGCGAAGCCAAGAAAGGCGCGCGGCGCGATATTCATATTACGAAGGGACATGCTGGAATCCTGGGGGAGAAGCGCGATCCGTGCGGGCGTGATACGGGGTGTGCCTCTCTATCGGTCGTACGACTAAAGTCTAAAGGGGGCTGTGCGTTTTTGTCGCATCCGACGAGGTTCAGGAACCAGATGGGCGAATTGCAGTCACTAAGGCTCGAAAGCGCGGCCCGGCCCTGAATAATCAGGCTGCGCGCCGGGGATAACCCTGGCATCCGAGGTGAATTTTCTTTATCGTCACCGCCCTTTGAAAAAGCCCGAGAAATCAAAATGTTAGAAGCATCCCTCAGCCAATTGGAACAACTGGTCAGCGACCTGGTACAGCAGAACCAGGATCTGTTGGGCAGCAACGAATCCCTCAAGGCCGAACTGGCTCGCGCCAAGGATGAGAACGACAGCCTGCAACTGAGCCTGATGGAACAGGAAGAAAAACAAGGCGCCACCGCCGCCCGTATCCAAGCGTTGGTTGAGCGTGTGAGCGCAGGTCCGGTCGGCGCATGAATGAAGGGATAAAGGTCGTTTCGATTCTCGGCGAGGATTACTCGATCAAGGCGCCAGCCGGGGAAGACAAAACCCTGATGCACGCCGTGACCATGCTCAAGGCCTCCCTGGCCACCACCAAGAAAAAGTACCCGACCCTGATCGGGGACAAGTTACTGGTGCTGGCGGCGTTGAACCTGTGCGCCGAACAGATCGAAATGCAGCAGGCGCACCAGGAGGAACTCGACCGTTACCAAGAGCAAGTCAGCGCCACGGTCGAGGTGATCTCACGAGCTGTCGGGCAAGGTGACTAAATGCCCGGGCTCAAGAATGAATAAATGACGCCATGTTGGTGGCGTCATTTATTCATTCGATGATGGGCTAAGAATAGGTTAGCCCGTCATCAATGGGGCAGCCCCTCCACCGTGACAACTGTTAGCGTGATCTCTGCATTCGAGCTGCTGGGAAGTAAGTGCCAGTGTTTTTCGAGTACTAGGTAGGTGTTCACACCCGTTTTGTATGTGTCACCTCTCTGGATATGCGTTGCAAACTCACTCTTGGGAACTACGTCCCCCAGAAGTTGCTTGCCGCCCATGTAAGCGTGGACTTTGCCGACGACACTCATGAAGGTTATCTCCGTTCTAGATTGGCCCAATGGCGTGTGCCGAACGAAAACCAAGACAACCATCCGGTTCAAAGATACTAAGGGGCAATAGCTCAAGGCGCACCTGTCAACTCTTACAGGTCTGTTCTTTTTTCATCAGGCTGACGGGCTGTGGGTGGTTTGATCAGAACCACTCATCCTGCATCCCCAGGCATGTATCATCGCGCTCCTCCAGAATCGCCAATTCATGATGGCAGCCCGGTACTTCCCAGGTCAGGAAGTAGCGGGCGGCCTGGAGCTTGCCTTTATAGAAGGCCGTGTCGGCGGCATTGCCCTTGGCCAGTCCTTCTTCGGCGCGAATCGCCTGTTCCAGCCAGCGCCAGCCAATCACCGTATGCCCAAACACCTTCAAGTACAGCGCCGAATTCGCCAGGCTGCTGTTGACCTTGCCCTGGGCGAGATCCGTGAGCAGGCCAATGGTGACGCTTTGCAAGCGGTTGACCAGTTGCTCCAGGGGTTCTCTCAGGGCATTGAGTGATGGATATTCCTGCGCCCGGGTGCCGGTTTCGGCGATCAGTCGGATCAACTGTTTCAAACCCGCGCCGCCGTTCTGCGCCAGCTTGCGCCCCAACAAGTCGAGGGACTGGATGCCGTGGGTGCCTTCATGGATCGGGTTCAGGCGGTTGTCGCGGTAGTACTGCTCCACCGGGTATTCGCGGGTGTAGCCGTGGCCGCCGAGGATCTGGATCGCCAGTTCGTTGGCCTTGAGGCAGAACTCCGAGGGCCAGGATTTGACGATGGGGGTGAGCAGGTCCAACAGTTCGTGGGCCTGTTTACGCTCGGTTTCAGTCTCCAGGGTGGTGGTGTCGTCGAACAGGCGTGCGGCGTACAAGCCAAGGTCGAAGGCGCCTTCGACGTAGGCTTTTTGCGTCAGCAGCATGCGTTTTATATCCGCGTGCTGAATGATCGAGACCGGCGCCGTTGTCGGGTCCTTGCTGTCCGGCAGGCGACCTTGCGGGCGTTCACGGGCGTATTCCAGGGAATACAGGTAGCCGGCGTAACCGAGCATCACCGCGCCCATGCCCACGCCGATACGCGCTTCGTTCATCATCTGGAACATGCAGCTCAAGCCCTGGTGCGGTTTGCCCACCAGATAGCCGACACAGTTGCCGTTATCGCCGAAGTTAAGCGCCGTGGACGTGGTGCCACGCCAGCCCATCTTGTGAAACAGCCCGGCCAGTAGCACGTCGTTGCGTTCGCCAAGGCTGCCATCGTCGTTGACCAGGAACTTGGGCACGATGAACAGCGAAATGCCCTTCACCCCGGCGGGCGCGTCCGGCAGCTTGGCCAGCACCATATGTACGATGTTTTCCGACAGCGGGTGATCGCCGCCGGAGATAAAGATCTTGTTGCCCTTCAGACGATAAGTGCCGTCGGCCGCAGGTTCTGCGCGGGTACGAATATCCGACAGTGACGAGCCCGCGTGGGGTTCGGTCAGGGCCATGGTGCCGAAGAAGCGGCCATCGATCATCGGCTGCAGGAAGCGCTGTTTCTGCTCTTGGGTGCCGAAGCTTTCGATCAGGTTGGCGGCGCCCATGGTCAGGAACGGGTAGGACGTGGATGCGGCGTTGGCCGATTGGAAATGCGCAAAGCATGCCTGGGAGAGCAGGGTGGGCAACTGCATGCCACCGGCTTCGAAGCTGCGCGCGGCGTTGAGGAAGCCGGCTTCCAGGAATGCATCGACGGCCGGTTTGACCTCGGGAATCAGGATGGCTGCGCCATTTTCGTAGCGCGGCTCGTTTTCGTCGTTCTTGCGGTTATGGGGGGCGAAGTACTTTTCGGCGATGTTTCGAGCGGTGCTGATCGCCGCATCGAACGTTTCCCGATTGTGCTCGGCAAACCGCTCGCGCCTGGTCAGGCTCTCGGCATCAAGGACTTCGTACAGCTCGAAAGCCAGATTGCGGGAACTGAGCAGCGTCTCGGACATGGCGGATCACCTATGTGGGAATAGGGCCGAGTCTAAGTGCGCAAATAGAGGCTGGATAGCAAGATTGATTTGGGTGATGGAGGGGCAGAACACGGACGGGTGAGAGATACGCAGTCCAAATGTGGGAGCGGGCTTGCCCGCGAAGACGGAGTGCCAGTCACTGAATTAGTTGACTGACCCACCGCTTTCGCGAGCAAGCCCGCTCCCGCAGGTTTAGCCGATGGTCATCAGGCTCGCGTTACCGCCCGCTGCCGCGGTGTTAACGCTCAGTGCCCGCTCGATCACCAGGCGTTCCAGCGCAATCGCCGTCTCGCCTTGGGACAAACCATGCACCCCGACAATTGCGCCACTGCGCTGCGCCACTTGCTGGCACACCGCACGCAGTTGGTCGGAGTCGCCGTGGTGCACAACGGCGTCGAATACCACTTCGTCCTTGGTCCAGTCAGCCACGCGCTTGATCTTCGCCTGAATTTCTTTCGGCAGGCGTGGGAGCAACGCCTTGGTCAAGTCAGTTTCCGGCCATACCGCCGAACCGCCTACCGCCAGCACTGCCGCCAGTTGCGTCAGCAGGTCGCCTTCTACTTCCGCCAGGCACAATACGTGCTCGCGGGGCAGGATGGCGTAGCTGTTGCGCTCGCCGGTCGGGCCGGCCAGTTGGCGGGTGATACCGCTTTGCGATTGCGCGGCGAACTGGCTGCACAGAGCGCTCAGCTCGCTGAGCTTGTTGCCGTCGGCCCAGGTTTTCAGGGCGGTCAGCGGCTGGCTCATGGCATCCCGCAGACGTACATCTGGAGCGGCCAGGGCATCGCCACGTACGAAGGACTGCTCGATGGCATCCGTAGGACGAGTCGACAGCAGGCGATACAGGTACAGCGGACCACCGGCTTTCGGGCCAGTACCCGACAAGCCTTCGCCACCGAACGGTTGTACGCCAACCACGGCACCCACGATGTTGCGGTTTACGTAGACGTTACCGGCGTGGACGTTGTCGATCACCTTGGCGATGGTCTCGTCGATACGGGTGTGCACGCCCAGGGTCAGGCCGTAGCCCGACGCGTTGATCTGGCCGATGAGCTGATCGATCTCTTTGCGCTTGTAGCGCACCACGTGCAGTACCGGGCCGAAGATTTCGCGTTGCAGTTCGTCGAAGCTTTCCAGTTCGATCAGGGTTGGCATCACGAAGGTGCCGCGCTTGATCTCTTCACCGTCGGCGATTGCCACCTGGTACACATTGCGGCCCTTGTCGCGCATGGCCTGGATGTGTTTCTCGATACCCGCCTTGGCTTCGGCGTCGATCACCGGGCCGATGTCTACCGACAGGCGCTCCGGGTTGCCCAGACGGCATTCGGCCATGGCGCCCTTGAGCATTTCGATGACGCGGTCTGCCGAATCTTCCTGCAAGCACAGTACGCGCAGGGCCGAGCAGCGTTGACCGGCACTGTCGAAGGCCGAGGACACGACGTCGATGACCACTTGTTCGGTGAGTGCCGAGGAGTCGACGATCATTGCGTTCTGGCCGCCGGTTTCGGCGATCAGCGGGATCGGACGGCCCTGGGCATCCAGGCGACCGGCGACATTGCGCTGCAGCAGGCGCGCAACCTCGGTGGAACCAGTGAACATCACGCCTTTGACACGATCATCACCCACCAGGCGGGCACCCACGGTTTCGCCCTGGCCCGGCAGCAGTTGCAGCACGCCTTGCGGGATACCGGCTTCCAGCAGGATGCGCACGGCTTGCGCGGCGACCAGCGGGGTTTGCTCGGCAGGCTTGGCCAGTACCGGGTTGCCGGCGGCCAGTGCAGCGGCGACCTGGCCGCTGAAGATCGCCAGCGGGAAGTTCCACGGGCTGATGCACACCACCGGACCCAGTGGACGGTGGGCGTCATTGGTGAAGTCGTTACGTGCCTGCACCGCGTAGTAACGCAGGAAGTCCACGGCTTCGCGCACTTCGGCGATGGCGTTGGCGAAGGTCTTGCCGGCTTCGCGGGCCAGCAGGCCCATCAGCGGTTGGATCTCGCTTTCCATCAGGTCGGCGGCGCGTTCCAGGATCGCGGCACGCTCGGCGGGCGGGGTGGCCTGCCAGATCGGACCGGCGCCGATGGCGCACTGGATGGCGTTGTCGACGTCTTCGACCGTAGCTTCTTGTACGTGGCCGACCACGTCGCGCAGGTCGGACGGGTTCAGCACTGGTGCCGCCGGCTGCTCACTGGCGGCGCAGCCGAGCATCGGCGCGGCCTTCCAGTTGTTGTGGGCAGTGGCCAGCAGGGCGCAGGACAGCGATGCCAGGCGATGCTCGTTGGCCAGGTCGATACCGGCCGAGTTGGCGCGGTCGCTGCCGTACAGGTCGCGGGGCAATGGAATGCGCGGGTGTGGCAGGCCGAAGCCGCCTTCCAGCGTGGCCATTTGCTCGATGCTGGCCACCGGATCGGCCACCAGCTCCTGAATCGAGATGGACTGGTCGGCGATGCGGTTGACGAACGAGGTGTTGGCGCCGTTTTCCAGCAGGCGACGTACCAGGTAAGCCAACAGTGTTTCGTGGGTGCCGACCGGAGCGTACACGCGGCACGGACGGTTCAGCTTGCCATCGGAAACCTTGCCTACAACCTGCTCGTACAGAGGTTCACCCATGCCGTGCAGGCATTGGAACTCGTACTGGCCCGGGTAATAGTTCTGGCCGGCAATATGGTAGATGGCCGACAGGGTGTGGGCGTTGTGCGTGGCGAACTGCGGGTAGATGACTTCCGGCACCGACAGCAGTTTGCGTGCGCAGGCGATGTAGGACACGTCGGTGTAAACCTTGCGGGTGTACACCGGGTAGCCTTCCAGGCCTTCGACCTGGGCGCGCTTGATCTCGCTGTCCCAGTACGCGCCTTTTACCAGGCGGATCATCAGGCGATGACGGCTGCGGCGCGCCAGGTCGATCACGTAGTCGATCACATACGGGCAGCGCTTCTGGTAAGCCTGGATCACGAAGCCGATGCCGTTCCAGCCGGTCAGTTGCGGCTCGAAGCACAGGCGTTCCAGCAGGTCCAGCGACAGCTCCAGGCGGTCGGCTTCTTCGGCGTCGATGTTCAAGCCGATGTCGTATTGCTTGGCCAGCAAGGTCAGGGACAGCAGGCGTGGGTACAGCTCGTCCATCACACGCTCGTACTGCGCACGGCTGTAACGCGGGTGCAGTGCCGACAGCTTGATGGAGATGCCCGGGCCTTCATAGATCCCGCGGCCGTGGGAGGCTTTGCCGATGGAGTGAATGGCTTGTTCGTACGAGGCCAGGTACTTCTGCGCATCGTGTTCGGTGAGTGCGGCTTCACCGAGCATGTCGTAGGAATAGCGGAAGCCCTTGGCTTCGAACTTGCTCGCGTTGGCCAGGGCTTCGGCGATGGTTTCACCCGTGACGAACTGCTCGCCCATCAGGCGCATGGCCATGTCGACGCCCTTGCGGATCATCGGCTCGCCGCTCTTGCCGATGATGCGGCTCAGGGACGAGGTCAAGCCCGCTTCGTTGTGGGTGGCGACCAGTTTGCCGGTCAGCAGCAGGCCCCAGGTGGCGGCGTTGACGAACAGCGACGGGCTGTTGCCCAGGTGCGGCTGCCAGTTGCCGGTGCTGATTTTGTCGCGGATCAGCGCGTCGCGGGTGCCCTTGTCCGGGATGCGCAGCAGCGCTTCGGCCAGGCACATCAGTGCCACGCCTTCCTGGGACGACAGGGAAAACTCTTGCAGCAGGCCCTGAACAATACCGGCACGGCCGCCGGCACTCTTCTGGTTACGCAGTTTTTCAGCGATCGACGCAGCCAGCTTGTTGGTGGCTTCGGCCATTGGTGCTGGCAGACGAGCCTGTTCGATCAGCATCGGCACCACTTCCGGCTCAGGGCGGCGGTAGGCGGCTGTGATCGAGGCGCGCAGCACGGATTGCGGCAGGATGCTCTCGGCAAATTCGAGGAAGCACTGGTGCGCGTGGTCGGTCTGGACCTCGCCAGCGTCGTCGCCGTCCTTGCTGCTCAAGCCATTGAGTTCGGTCAGGGTTGCACCACCCTCCAGTTTCTCCAGGTAATTGAAAATCGCCTGCTTGATCAGCCAGTGCGGCGTGCGATCAATGGAGGTCGCGGCCGCCTTCAGGCGTTCGCGGGTCGGGTCGTCGAGTTTGACCCCAAGGGTGGTCGTAGCCATTTTCTTATCCTCATGGGTGCCACTACCGAGTGGCATCAGCTGGCGGCAAGATTAGCTTCGCCCATGAAGAGGTGCAACCGGGTGCAACCCTTTTTATGCATGAAATTTTTGAAGGAGGGCATGAAAAAAATCGGCCCTCAACAGAATCCGCTTCACGGTGGTGCATTTGCTTCTTAGATCGGCTGTACTTGCTCCGAAAAGGAGCAAAAACGGGGTGTTTTCTGGAATTAACATCAAGGTGCAACTTATTCTCGAGAAACTGGTTGCACCTTATTTAGTTTGTTGAATAGGATTCGCGCCCTAGGTGCAACCACCGCAAGGTTTGGTTCATCGGCTGACGGCTTTCCTGGGGAAACGTCAGTCATAAATGCGCGGCACGCAGTTACGTCTACCTACTTTCAGTGGGTGGCCGTCTGACAGACCGTCGCTACATAAAAACAAAGCCAGGGCGTCACTCATATGAGCGTTAGCAATCCAACCCTGATCACGTTCGTGATCTACATCGCAGCAATGGTGCTGATCGGCTTCATGGCCTATCGCTCCACCAATAACCTTTCCGATTACATCCTCGGCGGTCGCAGCCTCGGTAGCGTGGTCACGGCCTTGTCGGCTGGTGCGTCCGATATGAGTGGCTGGTTGTTGATGGGCCTGCCCGGCGCGATTTACATGTCCGGCCTGTCGGAAAGCTGGATCGCCATCGGCCTGATCGTCGGTGCCTACCTCAACTGGCTGTTCGTGGCCGGTCGCCTGCGGGTACAGACCGAACACAACGGCGACGCCCTGACCCTGCCGGACTACTTCTCCAGCCGTTTCGAAGATAAGAGCGGCCTGCTGCGGATCATCTCCGCCGTGGTGATCCTGGTGTTCTTCACCATCTACTGCGCTTCGGGCATCGTGGCTGGCGCCCGTCTGTTCGAAAGCACCTTCGGCATGTCCTACGAGACCGCGCTGTGGGCCGGTGCTGCTGCGACCATTGCCTACACCTTCGTCGGTGGTTTTCTGGCAGTGAGCTGGACAGATACCGTACAAGCCACCCTGATGATCTTCGCGCTGATCCTTACGCCGATCATCGTGCTGCTGGCCACCGGCGGCGTCGACACCACCTTCCTGGCCATCGAAGCCAAGAACCCTGACAACTTCAACATGCTGAAGAACACCACCTTCATCGGCATCATCTCGCTGATGGGCTGGGGCCTGGGTTACTTCGGCCAGCCGCACATCCTCGCGCGTTTCATGGCGGCGGATTCGGTGAAGTCGATTGCCAAGGCGCGCCGCATCTCCATGACCTGGATGATCCTGTGCCTGGGCGGCACCGTGGCCGTAGGCTTCTTCGGCATCGCTTACTTCTCGGCGCACCCGGAAGTGGCCGGCCCTGTGACCGAGAACCACGAGCGTGTGTTCATCGAACTGGCCAAGCTGCTGTTCAACCCGTGGATTGCTGGCGTGCTGCTGTCGGCCATCCTGGCTGCCGTGATGAGCACCCTGAGCTGCCAGTTGCTGGTGTGCTCCAGCGCCCTGACCGAAGACTTCTACAAGACTTTCCTGCGCAAAAACGCTTCCCAGCGTGAGCTGGTATGGGTTGGCCGCCTGATGGTGCTGCTGGTTGCCCTGATCGCCATCGCCATGGCCGCCAACCCGAACAACCGTGTGCTGGGCCTGGTGAGCTACGCCTGGGCCGGTTTCGGCGCGGCGTTCGGCCCTGTGGTGCTGATCTCGGTAATCTGGAAAGGCATGACCCGCAACGGTGCCTTGGCTGGCATCCTGGTCGGCGCGATCACCGTGATCGTGTGGAAACACTTCGAGCTGCTGGGCCTGTACGAAATCATCCCGGGCTTCATCTTCGCCAGCCTGGCGATCTACTTCGTGAGCAAGCTGGGCGCACCGACTGCAGGTATGGTCGAGCGCTTTGATGCGGCGGAGAAGGACTACAACCTCAACAAGTAATTGCGCTGGGCGTTAAGCGCCTGTCGAGTTGAAAAGAGCGGCCCGCGTCCTTTGGATGACGGGCCGTTTTTTTGTCGGTCTGGAGGTGAAAACGTGCTGGATTACAGACATGGTTGATCGCTGAAATGAAAAAACATCGCACCCACTGCGCCGACCAGACCGATAAGAGCTGTTCCGTGAAGGGCGAATTTCAGGCAGCGGGGAAACTCTGCGACTTGTTTTACGTTGATGACACCTCGTCTTGTGTTCCACTTCGGCAGTGCAATTGCTACATAGACCGCGCACAGTCTGGTCAATCTTCCTCGTAGGCTGTTGCCCCACAGGTGCTTGTAATTATCCAGCAGGCTGCATTGGTCCAAGCGTTGCTCCATCGACTCCAATTTGCGATAGGCCAGGAAGATGTCGAGCGCGACCGCCAGAAGCATTGAGGCTGCCGAGCCCAATGCTATTTGGTCTTTGGCAGGGAGGTTGAGTATGTACTCAATACTCATACAGTACCTCTCCAGTGACCGCGCCAATTTCGCTGCCCCAACTGCCGAACGCCGCGCCCATGGCGCCGCCAGCGATCAAAAGACAGCTCAGGGCGCCCGGCCCGGTTGTCGGAGCCATTACCGCTATACACAAGCCCATTCCCATCTGGCCTCCAATGATTCCTCCCGCTACACCAAAGGTTAATTTACCCGCTTCCACATACTTCGCTTTTCGGCATTGTTCCCCTCTGCCGGTAGAACACGCCTCCTTGATCTCCAGCGCCGTAGACGTCGTACTCAACGCTATCCCCAACGGCGTGCCGTGTTTAAGCAGCTTCGCCGTCTTCGAAATTTTGGCAATCGTTTCTGCGTATCGATTGATCTCCCCGGTGTGCAAATAGCTCCTGGTCGATATCCCCAGCATTTTCTTGATCGATCCTTCATTGCGCAGGCCCGTGCCGTAACGCGCAAAGCTGCGCATTTGCGCTTCGAGTTTGGCAAACAGCACTTTGCGCCGAGCCAAAAAATCATCTCGCGCAGCCCCACCGCCTCGGCGCAGCGACTGTTTATGCAGGGCCTCGATTTCATCGAGAGTTTTCACGATTTCCTGCAAATGCCGGCTCCAGGCATCCCCTGCGGTACCTATCCCCAGCGAAGCGTATCCGAGTAGTTTTTGCAGCAAATCATAATTCTGCAGCGCAAAGGCAGCCCCGCCATGGGCCGTCACGCTATGGCGGACATCCCAGGCGGCGCGCACCAGGCATGACTCCTCTGCGGTGCAGGCTGAGGTGGTGTGGTCACCGATGATCACCAGTTGTCCCGGCAGCACCACCACATTGCGGATATGCGTATTCAGCGCGTCAAACTTGGCTTCGGCGTGTCGGCTCATGCACAAGCTCGCCTTGAGTTCCACAGACGTCAGTGGCCGCTCATTGATAAAGGCATAGGGCTGAGGCATTACAAGTCCCTCAGCGATTGGGGGTCGAGATGTCCTGCCATGAACGCATTCCTTTGGAGTGAACATGGCAGCGAAATTTAATCAGTTGCCCGGAAAACGTCGTGGTTATGCAGGGGGAATTGGGGGGTGGTTTTTTCAGTTTGGGAAACGGGCTACGCGGTGACGAAAAGCTTCCGTCAGATGCCTGCTTTTTTGCGCTGAAAACCCAGGCAAACGTGAACGGGCGAAAAGCAAACCCGTGACGTAAGGAATTACTGATTTTTTGGCGCTGTGATCAGTACGGCAAGTGGCTGAGGCACTATCCCCGGCCCACCCCTTCGCAGAGAAACACCGGATGTTCGCTCCTGCCAATCAAAGTGCCTTCACCCTGACCCTGGATGGGCTTGCCAGTGACTTAAAGGTCTTGAGCTTCACGGGCACCGAAGCCCTCAGCCAACCCTATTGTTTTGATCTTGAATTGGTCAGCGAACAGCCTGATCTGGATCTCGAAGGCCTGCTGCATCGTCAGATGTACCTGGGTTTCGACGCGCAGGGTCATGGCATTCACGGCGTGGTCTATCGCGTGGCTCAAGGTGACTCGGGGCGCCGGCTGACGCGCTATCAACTCAGTCTGGTTCCACAGTTGGCCTACCTGGCCCACAGCAGTCACCAGCGCATCTTCCAACACAAGACGGTGCCGCAGATGGTTGCGCAGGTGCTGACCGCGCAGGGCATTCAGGGCGATCGTTTTGAGTTCCGCCTCAGTGGTACGTATCCCGAGCGTGAGTATTGCGTGCAGTTTGGCGAGACCGACCTGGCGTTCGTCCAGCGGCTATGTGCCGAGGCTGGCATGCACTATCACTTCCAACATTGCGTCGAGCGGCACCTGCTGGTGTTTGGCGATGACCAGACGGTGTTTGCCCAGCCTGACCGGCCCAGCCCTTACTCCCCCGGTTCCGGGATGGTTGCGCACGCCCCGGCGATCAAGCGTTTTGCGGTGCAATTGGAGACGCGTACTACAGCGCTGAATCTGCGTGATTACGACTGGCGCAAGCCGCGTCTGACGCTGGAAAGCACGGTGGCCGGCGAGCAGCTTCCCCATCTTGAGGCGCAGGACTACCCCGCGCACTTCAGCGACCGCGCCCATGGCAAGTACCTGGCGCAGCGTGGCCTGGAGCGCTATCGCAGCGACTATCGAATCGCCCGGGGCAGTGGCGATGAACCGGCGTTGGTCAGCGGCGGGTTTCTCAAGCTGGCCGGGCACCCGCGCGAGGAGTGGAATGATTTGTGGCTGGTGACCCATATTGTCCACGAAGGCAAGCAACCCCAGGTTCTGGAAGAGGCGGTCACCGAGGTGCCGGGCGGGGAGTTTCGCCAGGGGTATCGCAATGAATTTGTGGCGGCACCGTGGGATGTGATCTTTCGTCCACCGTTGCCTGGGCGCCCGAGTATTTCGGGGTATCAGAACGCAGTGGTCACGGGCCCCGCCGACAGCGAAATCCATTGTGACGAATACGGAAGGGTCAAGGTGCAACTGGCCTGGGATCGCAATGGCGAACACAACGACCATTCCAGTTGCTGGCTGCGGGTGGCCAGCGGTTGGGCCCATGACCGCTATGGCGCGGTGCTGATCCCGCGAGTGGGCATGGAAGTGTTGGTGGGCTTCGTCAATGGCGACGTGGACATGCCGTTGGTGATGGGTTGCCTGCCCAACGCGGCGACGCCGCTGCCCCTCGACCTGCCGGCGGACAAGACCCGCAGCATCTTGCGCAGCCACAGCAGCCCCGGGGGTGGCGGTTACAACGAGCTGCGCATCGAGGACCGCAAGGGCGCCGAGGAAATCTACCTGCGTGCCCAGCGCGATTGGACCCAGCATGTGCTGCATGACCAGCAGGTGCAGGTCGACAACCGGCGGCGGATCACGGTGGGCGGCGAGTCGCACCACGAACTGCAAGGCGAGGAGCAGCGCATCACCCACGGCAATCGCCTGACCGAACTCAAGAGGGATGATCATCTGCTGGTCGGTGGTTCGCAGCAGACGCGGGCCGCAGGCACCATTCAGATTGGCGCCGGGCAAAGCGTGGTGATCGACGCGGGCGCGAGCGTGACGATCCAGGCCGGGGGGCAATCGATCACCTTGTCGGCCGGCGGGATTTTCAGCAGCGTGCCGATCCAGCCCGGTGGTGCACCCACTGTGGTGTCGGCGCCGTTGCGGCCTGGGCTGAAGGAGGCGTTGCAGACGGTGGTTCCTGCACCGTTGAGCCGCGTACAAGTCGCCAGCCTCAAGCGCAGTGCGCCGTTCTGCGAAGAATGTGAGCGTTGCAAGAATGGTCAGTGCGCCGTTGCCTGAAAAGGAGCCTACATCGATGCATCAATCCTTGCGTGCGGGTGAACAGCTCTTCGCCATACTGGGCGCCGCCAGCGACGCCAAGCCAGTGGACGCCTGGCGAGCGCTGGCCGCCGGAACGCCTCTGCAACCCGTTTGGGCCGGCACGCCCTATGGGACATGGAGCGAGGTGATGCCCTACGTCGCCATCGTCGAACCGGGCAGTCCGTTCCTCGACTGGGTCGCCGCCACCGAGTCCACCGACTGGGGTTGGCTGGCGGTTTCGTCCAGCCCGCTGGAAAGTGTGGTCGCGCACCTGCAAAGCCTGACCAAGGTCTTCCTGCCGGATGGCCAGGAGGTGTTCTTGCGGTTCTGGGACGGGGTGCAGTGGTGGCCGATCATTCAGCAGTGCGGCGCGGAGCTATTGCCCGTGTTCCAACGCTACCTGATCAACGGTCAGTCGCTGAGCGTGGCGATCGGCCCGGTGGCGGTTGCCAACCCCGGCCCGTGGTGGCACGTGCCGGCGTCGCTGCTCGAACAGCTGGCCGGGCGATCGCGCCGAACCCTTATCGACAACCTGTTGCAAGGGCTCGAAGAGCAACGCCCGGACCTCCATACCGCCTTCACGCCGACGACCTTACGGCACAAGGTCGCCTACTTCGCGCGCGGGCGGCAGATCAGCCATGCGGGGTTGGCCGGTTACCTCGCCTCAGAGCTGGGTTGAGCCCAACGCCTGCTGCAAATCCTCGATCAGGTCTTCAATCGCCTCGATGCCCACCGACAGGCGAATCATCTCCGGCTTGACCCCGGCCTTGGCCTGTTCTTGCTCGTTCATCTGCCGGTGGGTGGTGGAGGCCGGGTGGCAGGCCAGGGATTTGGCATCGCCGATATTCACCAGGCGCTTGAAGATTTGCAGCGCGTCGTAGAAGCGCACCCCGGCCGCGTAGCCGCCCTTCAAGCCAAACGACAGGATCGCCGACGGTTTGCCTTGCAGGTATTTCTGCGCCAGCGCGTGGTGCGGGTGATCCGGCAGGCCCGCGTAGCTGACCCACTCCACCTCGGCATGGCCTTGCAGGAACTGCGCAACTTTCAATGCGTTCTCGGTGTGGCGCTCCATGCGCAGGGCCAGGGTTTCCAGGCCTTGCAGCAGCAGGAACGCGTTCATCGGGGCCAGCGCCGCGCCGGTATTGCGCAGCGGCACGGTGCGGGCGCGGGCGATAAAGGCGGCGGGGCCGAATTTTTCGGTGTAGACCACGCCGTGATAGGCCGGCTCGGGGTTGTTGAGGCCGGGGAATTTCTCCGGGTAATCGCTCCAGGGGAAGGTGCCGCTGTCGACGATCACGCCGCCTAGGGAGTTGCCATGGCCGCCGATGTACTTGGTCACCGAGTGCACCACGATGTCGGCGCCGAAGCTGATGGGCTTGCACAGGATCGGCGTGGCCACGGTGTTATCCACCATCAGCGGCACGCCTCGGGCGTGGGCGACGTCCGCCAGGGCTTGCAGGTCGACGATATTGCCCGCCGGGTTGCCGATGCTTTCGCAGTACACCAGCTTGGTGTTGTCGTCGATCAGCTCGGCGATGGCTTGCGCGGAGTCGTCACGGGCGAAGCGTACGTCCACGCCAAAGCTTGGCAACAGGTGCGCAAACAGGGTGTAGGTGCCGCCGTAGAGCTGCGGCGTGGTGACGATGTTGTCGCCGGCGCGGGTCAGGGTCTGGATCGCATAGTGGATCGCCGCGCTGCCAGCCGACACGGCCAGGGCCGCAATACCGCCTTCCAAGGCTGCGATACGTTGCTCCAGCACGTCGTTGGTCGGGTTCATGATGCGCGTGTAGATATTGCCGGGCACGTCCAGGTTGAACAGGTCGGCGCCGTGCTGGGCGTTATCGAATTCGAAGGCGACGTTCTGGTAGATCGGCACCGCGACGGCCTTGGTGGTGGGGTCCGACTTGAAGCCGTGGTGCAGTGCGATAGTGGCGTCTTTCATGATTGTTATTGACCTCCTTGGACAGTGTGGGAGCTGGTTTGCCTGCGATAGCATCACCGCGGTGTGCAGGTAATACCGCGTCGCCTGCATCGCGGGCAAGCCCGCTTCCACATAACGGGCTAGATCATTTTCAGCGAGGTTCCTGCGCTTTAAGCATAAGCACCGCACTGCACCTGAGCCCGCGTAAAAGGTAAACTTCGCCCCCTGCGCAGGAGCAACCATGAATTATCGTCACGCCTTTCACGCCGGCAACCACGCCGATGTCTTCAAACACCTGACCTTGACCCGCCTCATCGCCCTGATGTCGCGCAAGGAGCAGCCGTTCGCCTACCTCGACACCCACGCTGGTATCGGTCTGTACGACCTGCAGGGCGACCAGGCCAACCGCACGGGTGAATACCTGGAAGGCATCGCGCGCCTGTGGGGCCAAAGCGACCTGCCGCCACTGACCGCCGATTACATGCGCGTGCTGCACGAGATGAATCCGGATGGCCAGTTGCGCTACTACCCGGGCTCGCCGGAGCTGGCGCGCCGCCTCACGCGGCCGCAGGATCGTGTGTTGCTCAACGAGAAGCACCCGGAAGACGGCCTGCTGCTCAAGGACAATATGAAGGGTGATCGCCGCGTCAAAGTGCACCTGGGCGAAGGCTGGCACGTGCCGCGTGCCCTGTTGCCGGTGCCGGAAAAACGCGCACTGATGCTGATCGACCCACCGTTCGAGAAACTCGACGAGATGCAGCGCTGCGCCGCTTCCCTCAAGGAAGCCGTGAGCCGCATGCGCCAGACCGTCGCTGCGATTTGGTATCCGGTGAAAGACCAGCGCATGTTGCGCCGCTTCTACCAGGACCTGGCCGGCACTGGTGCGCCGAAGTTGCTGCGCGTGGAGTTGTTGGTGCATCCGCTGGATACGCCGAACACCCTGACCGGCTCGGGCCTGGCGATCGCCAACCCGCCGTGGGGTTTGGAGGAGGAATTGCGTGAGCTGCTGCCGTGGTTGTCCAAGCAGCTTGGGCAGACCCAGGGCGGGTGGCAGATGGATTGGTTGATCGCTGAGTAATCAGCTCTAAGGCCAGACACAGAACCAAATGTGGGAGCGGGCTTTTGTGGGAGCGGGCTTGCTCGCGAATACGGAGTGTCAGTCACAGAATCAGTTGACTGATCCAACGCTTTCGCGAGCAAGCCCGCTCCCACATTTTGATTAGCGGCGCTCTCTTAGATCGGGCAGGTCACGCCTGTGCCGCCAATCCCGCAGTAGCCCTGCGGATTCTTCGCCAGGTACTGCTGGTGATACGCCTCGGCGAAGTACACCGTGGGTGCCTGGTCGATCTCGGTGGTGATCTCACCCAGCCCGGCCTTGTTCAGCTCTTGCTGATAAGCCTGCGCGCTGGCTTGCGCCGCCGCCAATTGCTCCGGCGTGGTCGCATAGATCACCGAGCGGTATTGGCTGCCAATGTCATTGCCCTGGCGCATGCCCTGGGTCGGGTTGTGCAGTTCCCAGAACATCTTCAGCAAGTCTTCGTATTTCACCTTGGCCTGGTCGTACACCACCAGCACCACTTCGCTGTGGCCGGTCAGGCCCGAGCAGACTTCTTCGTAGGTCGGGTTCGGCGTGAAGCCGCCGGCGTAGCCGACCACCGTGCTGACTACGCCGTCGCGCTGCCAGAATTTACGCTCGGCGCCCCAGAAGCATCCCAGGCCGAAGATCGCGAAACCGACGTCATCCAGGAAAGGGCCGAGCAACGGGTTGCCGTTGACGAAGTGGGTTTCGGGCAGCGCCATCGGGGTTTCGCGGCCAGGCAAAGCTTGTTCTGCAGTAGGAAGCACGTTTTTATTCACCAGAATTTCCGAGCGCAAGACCATGATCAGTCCTCTCGTCAGGTTGGGTTAGCGGTAAAGAGTCAGACAGCCAGTGTGCCCGAGTGTTACCACGCTGTCAGGCGACAGGTCCGCGTGGGTAGCGCTTGAGCATAGCAAACAGCTCTGCGCCGGGGATTGGCCGGTCGAACAGGTAGCCCTGGCCGACGTCACAGCGATGCCGGCGCAGGAACGCCAGCTGTTCGGCGGTCTCGATGCCTTCGGCCACGACCTTGAGCTTGAGGTTGTGGGCCATGGCGATCACCGCCGAGGTGATTTCCATGTCGTCCTGGTTGTCCGGGATTTCGTGGATGAAGCTGCGATCGATCTTGATGATGTCGATCGGGAATTTTTTCAAGTAGCTCAGCGACGAGTAACCGGTGCCGAAATCGTCCATGGCCAGGGTCAGGCCGAAGCTTTTCAACTGGTCCAGTTGCAGGCGCGTGTCCTCGGTGGCTTCCAGCAGCAGGCCTTCGGTCAGCTCCAGCTCCAGCAGGTTGGCCGGCAACTGTTCTTCTTTGAGGATGGTGGCAATCGAGGCCACCAGGTCCGGGTCGGAGAACTGTTTGGGCGACAGGTTAATGGCGACCTGCAAGTTGCCCATGCCAGCGGCGCTCAGTTGCTTGCTCATGCGGCAGGCCTGGCGCGCGATCCATTTGCCGATAGGGATGATCAAGCCGGTCTCTTCGGCCACGCTGATGAACTGGTCGGGGCGGATCATGCCCTTTTCCGGGTGGTTCCAGCGCAGCAGCGCTTCCATGCCCAGCAAACGCCCGCTGCGCAGGCACAGCTTGGGCTGGTAGAACACGTCCAGCTCGTTCTGGGTCAGGGCGCGGCGCAGGTTGTTTTCCACGAACAGCTTGTAGCTGGCTTCGGCGTTCAGCGCTTCGGTGAATACCTGCACCTGATGTTTGCCATTGGCCTTGGCCTTGTGCAGGGCCAGGCCGGCGTTGCGCATCAGGGTCTGCGGGTCGCGACCATGCAGCGGTGCGCAGGCCAGGCCCACGGAGCCGGTGACGCTGATCAGTTGGTTGTCGACGAACATCGGTTTGTCGAGGGTCGCCAACAGCTGGCCGGCGACTTGTTGGCCGGTTTCCAGGTCGGTGTCGTCGAGCAGTACCGCGAATTCATTACTGGCAAACCGCGCCAGGCTGCCGCTGGCGCTGAGGCTGTTGCGCAAGCGCCGGGCCAGGCTGATCAACAGTTTGTCGCCGGTCTGGTGGCCGAGGCTGTCGTTGATCCGCTTGAAGTTGTCGATGTCCACCAGCAGCAGGCTGATCGGGCTGTCGCTGTCGCGGGCAAATCGTTCGTCGAGATTGCGGATAAACGCCGGGCGGTTGCCCAGGTTTGTCAGATTGTCGGTGTAGGCCAGGCGCTCGATGCGCTGCTGGGCCAGCTTGCTCTGGGTGATGTCTTCGTAGATGCCGATGTAGTGCGTCAGCTCGCGGTTGTCGCCGTACACCTTGGAAATCGACAACTGACCCCAGTAGGGTTCGAGGTTTTTACGCCGGCTCTTGAATTCGCCCTGCCAGCTGTTGCTCTTGGCCAGGCTGGAGGGGGCGTCGAACAGCAACTCGCTGAGGTTCTCCAGCGCCGGCAGTTGTGCCAGGCGGTGACCATGGACTTCTTCGGCGCTGTACTGGGTAATCGCGGTAAAGCTCGGGTTGACGTATTCGACCACGCCGTCGCAATTGACCAGCAGAAAGGCGTTGGCGCTTTGCTCGACCGCACGCTGGAACAGGTGCAGGGCGCTGGTGGCGGTGCGCCGGTTGTGGTTGTTGATGACCTGGGCGAACTGGTCCGCCAGCTCACCGGCAAAGGCGATTTCGTCGGCCTGCCAGATACGCGTGTTGCGACCTTGCTCCAGGCAGAGCACGCCGACCACCTGGCCATCCACACGAATGCTGGCGTCGAGCAGGGCCTGGATGTCCTTGGTGCGCAGTTCTTCGGCCAGCTCGCGGGTGCGCGGGTCGCGCAGGGCGTTGGTGGCGTCGATGGCGCGGCTGCTGTGCAGGGCTTCCAGATAATCCGGAAAACCGCTGGCATCGATGGGCTCGGGCAGATAGTGCTGCTGCTCGGCACGCAGGTAGGCGGCAATCGGCACCAGGCGCTGGTCTTCGAGGTGCCAGATGCGCGCACTGTCGACTTGATAGATCTCGCAGGCGCTGCGGGTGATCAGCTCGGCGGCTTCCTGCAACGAATTGTTGGCGGTGTAGCGCTGGCGGGCCAGCAGCAGGATCAGCTCCTGCTGGGCGCGTACGCGCTCCAGATGTTGCAACTGTTCCTGTTGCGCGCGCTGGTTGAGCTCCAGGGCGATTTGCAGGCGGCTGTTCTGGCTTTCCAGGTCGGCCGTCGGGACGGTCGTCGGGATTTCGTTGAACAGGCCATCGACCACCATCAGGTAGCCGCGCAGCAGGTGGCGATTGTGTTGTTTGTAGGCTTCACCCATCTCCAGCAGGCTCAGTGGGCCGTCGCTGGTGTGCAGGGTGTAGCGCACCAGGTAGTGGGGGCTGTGGCTGAGTTGTTGCTGGATCGCGTCATGCAAATGATAGCGCGCTTGCGGCTCCATCAGGCTGGCGTAGGGGGTGCCGAGCAGGGCGCACAGCTCAACGGCCGGCAGGCCGAACTGGCGTTCGCAATTGGGATCGAGGTACAGCAGGGCCCAGCTTGCCTCATTCAGCCGCTCGAAACGCAGCATACCGAGGCGCGAAGGCACCGGTAACTGCGTCACTACCTCGGCCGCCATACGGGCGACATCGGGTTGGCTTTTCATGGGGGAAACTCGCTTGGGAAAATGCGCACGGCGCCGGGCTCACGCCCTCTTTTCTGTCGCCTGCAAGCAAGGTTGCATCATGCAGCACGCACTGACAAGAGAGGATGAAGGCTAAGTGCTATATGGGTGTTATCGGCCGCGCGGGGGATTTCTGAAATGGTACTGACGGAAGGTGTACAAACCTGTTTTGTCTGTCCAACTTTCACCTGAAAAGCGGGCAAAAAAAGCCCCGCCAAGTGGCGGGGTTGAGGTACGAGCGTGGCGCTCGGAAATCGATGCAACCAGGCCTCCCCGGTGAAAGGGAGGCCTGTGGAGATTTACAGCAGGATGGTGCGGATGTCGCCGAGCAGTTGCCCCAGGCGCTGCGTGAAGCGTGCAGCAGCGGCGCCGTTGATCACACGGTGATCGTAGGACAACGACAGCGGCAGCATCAGCTTCGGCTGGAACGCTTTGCCGTCCCACACAGGCTGGATAGTGGCCTTGGACACACCCAGGATCGCCACTTCCGGCGCGTTGACGATTGGCGTGAAGCCAGTGCCGCCAATGTGACCGAGGCTGGAGATGGTGAAGCACGCGCCCTGCATGTCGTCCGGAGTGAGCTTCTTGTCGCGGGCCTTGGCGGCCAGCGCAGCCGCTTCGGCAGCCAGTTGCAGCAGGCTCTTCTGGTCGACGTTCTTGATGACCGGTACCAGCAGGCCATCCGGGGTGTCGACGGCAAAGCCGATGTGCACGTACTTCTTGCGGATGATCGCCTTGCCGCTTGGTGCCAGCGAGGCGTTGAAGTCCGGCAACTCCTTGAGCAGGTGCGCGCAGGCCTTGAGCAGCAGTGGCAGCACGGTCAGTTTCACGCCGGCTTTTTCAGCCACGGCTTTCTGCGCAACGCGGAAAGCTTCCAGGTCGGTGATGTCGGCCTGGTCGAACTGGGTCACGTGCGGGATGTTCAGGTAGCTGGCGTGCAGGCCGGCCGCGCCGATTTGCATCAGGCGGGTCATCGGCACTTCTTCGATTTCGCCGAAGCGGCTGAAGTCCACGGTGCGGATCGGCGGAATGCCCGAACCGCCAGTAGCGCCGCCGGCAGCCGGAGCTTCCTTGGCTTTCTGCATCATGGCCTTGACGTAAGCCTGTACGTCTTCCTTCAGCACACGGCCGTGAGGGCCGGTAGCCGCGACGGCGTTCAGCTCGACGCCGAACTCACGGGCCAGCTGACGCACGGCAGGGCCGGCGTGAACCTTGGCACCGCTTGGTGCAGGTGCGGCAGCCACAGGGGCCGGAGCGGCCTCGGCTTTTGCAGCAGGTGCAGGCGCGGCAGCAGCCGGAGCCGCTTCAGCCTTGGCCGCTGGAGCAGCCGGGGCAGGGGCAGCAGCAGGCGCAGCACCTTGTACTTTGAGCTTGAGGATGAAGTCGCCAGTGCCGACTTCGTCTTCCAGCTTGACCGCGATGCTTTCCACCACACCGGCAGCCGGCGAGGGGATTTCCATGGAGGCCTTGTCGGACTCCAGGGTGATCAGCGACTGGTCGGCTTCGACGGTATCGCCGACCTTGACCAGCAGCTCGATGATCTTGGCCTTGCCCGACGAACCGATGTCCGGCACGTGGATGTCCTGGACCGAAGCGGCGGCCGGAGCAGCAGCCGGGGCCGCAGGGGCCTCGGCTGGCTTCTCGGCAGGCGCCGGTGCAGCAGCGGCAGCCGGAGCAGCCGCTGGAGCAGGGGTCGCATCAGCGGCACCTTCGATTTCCAGTTCCAGCAGTTCGTCGCCTTCTTTCAGGCGGTCGCCCAGCTTCACTTTCAGGCTCTTGACCACGCCGGCCTTGGGAGCAGGGATTTCCATGCTCGCCTTGTCCGATTCCAGGGTCAGGATGCTCTGGTCGGCTTCGACGGTGTCGCCGACCTTCACAAACAGCTCGATTACTTCACCTTCACCGCTGCCGATGTCAGGTACGCGAATGAGTTCGCTCACAAAAAGTCTCCTCAGCAGTCCAGTGGGTTGCGTTTGTCCGGGTTGATACCGAACTTGACGATAGCGTCTGCTACCACCTTGGGTTCGATCTCACCGCGGTCAGCCAAGGCTTCCAGGGCTGCCAACACCACGAAGTGACGGTCGACTTCGAAGAAGTGACGCAGCTTCTTGCGGCTGTCACTGCGGCCGAAACCGTCGGTGCCCAGGACTTTGAATTCCTTGGACGGGACCCACTGGCGAATTTGTTCAGCGAACAGCTTCATGTAGTCGGTAGAGGCAATGACTGGACCCTTGCGGCCGGCCAGGCACTCTTCGACGTAGCTCTTCGCAGGTTTCTGACCAGGTTTGAGGCGGTTGCTGCGCTCTACGGCCAGGCCATCGCGACGCAGTTCGTTGAAGCTGGTAACGCTCCACACGTCAGCGCCGACATTGAACTCTTCACGCAGGATCTTCGCCGCTTCACGCACTTCGCGCAGGATGGTGCCGGAGCCCATCAGCTGTACGTGGTGCGCTGCTTCCTTGGTGTCTTCTTCGAGCAGGTACATGCCCTTGATGATGCCTTCCTCGACACCGGCCGGCATGGCTGGCTGCTGGTAGGACTCGTTCATCACGGTGATGTAGTAGAAAACGTCCTGCTGCTCTTCGGTCATCTTCTTCATGCCGTCCTGGATGATCACCGCCAGCTCGTAGCCGTAGGTTGGATCAAAGGTGCGGCAGTTCGGGATGGTGGCAGCCAGGATGTGGCTGTGACCGTCTTCGTGTTGCAGGCCTTCGCCGTTCAGCGTGGTCCGGCCGGCAGTACCGCCGATCAGGAAGCCACGGGTACGGCTGTCGCCGGCTGCCCAAGCCAGGTCGCCAATACGCTGGAAACCGAACATCGAGTAGAAGATGTAGAACGGCAGCATTGGCTGGTTGTGGCTGGAGTACGAAGTACCGGCAGCGATGAAGGAGCTCATGGCGCCCGCTTCGTTGATGCCTTCTTCGAGGATCTGGCCCTTCTTGTCTTCCTTGTAGAACATCACCTGGTCTTTATCGACTGGCTCGTAGAGCTGGCCGACGGAGGAGTAGATGCCCAACTGACGGAACATGCCTTCCATACCGAAGGTACGGGCTTCGTCCGGGATGATCGGGACGATGCGCGGGCCGATGTCCTTGTCCTTGACCAGCTGCGCCAGGATACGCACGAAGGCCATGGTGGTGGAGATTTCACGGTCGCCCGAGCCATCCAGGATGGCCTTGAGCGTGCTCAGGTCCGGGGTCGGTACGGCAAAGCTGTTGGCGCGGCGCTGTGGCACGAAACCGCCCAGTGCACTGCGACGCTCGCTCAGGTAGCGGGCTTCGGCGCTGCCTTCTTCCGGCTTGAAGAACGGCAGGTTTTCCAGCTCTTCGTCCTTGACCGGGATGTCGAAGCGGTCACGGAACAACTTCAGGCTGTCGACGTCGACTTTCTTGGTGTTGTGCGCGGTGTTCTTCGCTTCGCCGGCGCCGGTGCCATAACCCTTGATGGTCTTGGCCAGGATGACGGTCGGTTGTTCCTTGTGGTTCACCGCTTCGTGGTACGCCGCGTAGACCTTGTACGGGTCGTGGCCGCCACGGTTGAGTTTCCAGATCTCGTCGTCGGACAGGTCTGCAACCATCGCCTTCAGTTCAGGCGTGTTGAAGAAGTGTTCACGTACGAACGCGCCGTCTTTGGCTTTGTAGTTCTGGTACTCGCCGTCGATGACTTCGTCCATGCGACGTTGCAGGATGCCGTCGACGTCCTTGGCCAGCAGTGGGTCCCAGAAACGGCCCCAGATGACTTTGGTCACGTTCCACTGAGCACCGCGGAACACGCCTTCGAGTTCCTGGATGATCTTGCCGTTGCCGCGAACCGGGCCGTCGAGGCGCTGCAGGTTGCAGTTGATGACGAAGATCAGGTTGTCGAGCTTCTCGCGGCCGGCCAGGGAGATGGCGCCCAGGGATTCCGGCTCGTCACACTCGCCATCGCCCAGGAAGCACCAGACTTTCTGCTTGCCTTCAGGGATGAAGCCACGGGCTTCCAGGTACTTCATGAAACGTGCCTGGTAGATCGCCTGGATCGGACCCAGACCCATGGAAACGGTCGGGAACTGCCAGAAATCAGGCATCAGCCAAGGGTGCGGGTAGGACGACAGGCCCTGACCGTCCACTTCCTGGCGGAAGTTGTTCATTTGTTCTTCGCTGATGCGACCTTCCATGAACGCGCGGGCATAGACGCCTGGCGAGGTGTGGCCCTGGAAGTAGATCAGGTCGCCGCCGTGTTCGTCGGTCGGGGCCTGGAAGAAGTAGTTGAAGCCGATGTCATACAGGGTTGCGCTGGAAGCGAAGCTGGAGATGTGACCGCCCAGGTCCGAATCTTTCAGATTCGTGCGCATTACCATCGCCATGGCGTTCCAACGTACCAGCGAGCGAATGCGGCGTTCCATGAACAGGTCGCCAGGCATGCGTGCTTCGTGGGTAACGGGGATGGTATTGCGGTATGGCGTGGTGATGGCGTAAGGCAATTGCGAACCGCTGCGGGTTGCGAGTTCGCCCATACGGGTCATCAGGTAGTGAGCACGGTCTTCGCCTTCTTTGTCGAGAACCGATTCCAGGGCGTCCAGCCATTCCTGGGTTTCGACGGGATCGAGGTCTTGCATGGCTTGCTCCAGGGCGGAAAGGCTACCAGAATCGGTTGCCTGAAGTTTGCGACTGGCCTTGTGGGCAGACGACATAAATTCTTGGATGGCCGAAGGTTGCTTCGGCGTCCTGTAGTTTTACTACAAATCGTCGGCCATTTCAGCCTTTCGAATGTATATACGAGTAGTAAAACTACACAAGACAGAGCGGATTGCTCGGTCTGGCTGGTGAGCATAATCGTTAATGTTGATCTTTTGCAGACAAGAAAAGGTAGAAGTTTAATGTTGCCTGCCAAAAAATATGAATTTTCAGCTATTTATAACCTTTGTTCGACAGTTCGTCGCCGCGTGGGGTTCTTGTCGGCACCGCAATCAGTCAATTACGCGCCGATCAAGGATAGACCATGAGCCTTCCAACGCTGGCCAACTTGCCGGCCATCCTCCTGCCTTACGCCAGCCGGGCCGAGCAGTCATTTCGTGACGCAGTGGCCGCGCTGGGCGACGATCATGGCCTTTCTGCGTGGTCGCCGCAACGCTGGGCCGACTTTGCCCGTGTGTGCGCCGCCAGTGATTTCGTGATTGAACAGAGCGTTCGTGACCCTTTGATGTTGCTGGAGCTGGTGGCCTGGGGCGAGCTGGACCGCGGTTTCGCCCCCGGCGAGCTGTGTGGGCAGATTGCTGGCGCTGTGCAACAGGCTGAAACAGAAGATGAGCTGGGCCGCGTCCTGCGCCGCCAGCGTACCCGTCATCAAGTGCGCATCATCTGGCGCGACCTGACCCGCCAGGCAGACCTGGTACAAACCTGTCGCGACCTCTCCGACATGGCCGACGCCAGCATCGACCAGGCGTACCAATGGCTGTACCAGCGCCACAGCACACAATTCGGTACCCCCACCGGCCGGCGCAGCGGTGAGCCGCAGCACATGGTCATCCTCGGCATGGGCAAGCTCGGTGCGGTGGAGCTGAACCTGTCATCGGACATCGACCTGATCTTCGCGTACCCCGAAGGCGGCGAAACGGTGGGTGTGAAGCGGGCGCTGGATAATCAGGAGTTCTTTATTCGCCTTGGTCAAAAACTGATCAAGGCCCTCGATCCGATGACCGTCGACGGTTTTGTGTTCCGCGTCGACATGCGCCTGCGTCCTTATGGCTCGTCGGGCTCGCTGGTGCTCAGCTTCAACGCGCTGGAGCAGTATTACCAGGACCAGGGGCGCGACTGGGAGCGCTACGCCATGATCAAGGCGCGGGTAGTTGCGGGCGATCAGGTGGCCGGTGCGCAGTTGCTCGACATGCTGCGACCGTTCGTCTATCGCCGTTACCTGGACTTCTCCGCCATCGAAGCGCTGCGCACCATGAAACAGCTGATCCAGCAGGAAGTGCGGCGCAAGGGCATGGCCGACAATATCAAGTTGGGCGCGGGCGGCATCCGCGAGGTGGAGTTCATCGCCCAGGCCTTCCAGCTGATCCACGGCGGCCGCGACCTCAGCTTGCAACAACGGCCGCTGCTCAAGGTCCTTGGCACCCTTGAAGGCCAGGGCTACCTGCCGCCGGCGGTGATCGCCGAGTTGCGCGATGGCTACGAATTCCTGCGTTACACCGAACACGCGATCCAGGCGATTGCCGACCGCCAGACGCAAATGCTCCCGGACACCGAGGAAGATCAGGCGCGTATTGCCTTCATTCTGGGCTTTGATGATTGGGCGGCCTTCCATGAGCGCTTGATGTATTGGCGCGGTCGAGTGGACTGGCACTTCCGTCAGGTGATCGCCGACCCGGATGAAGAAGAGGGCGAAGAAAGCGAGTTGGTCGTGGGCGGCGAGTGGTTGCCGCTGTGGGAAGAGTCCCAGGATGAAGAGGCCGCTTGCCGTCAGTTGGCCGAAGGCGGTTTCAGTGACGCGCCCAAGGCCCTCAAGGCCTTGGCCGGCCTGCGCAGCAGCCCGCAATTGCGTGCGATGCAGCGCCTCGGTCGCGAGCGCCTGGATGCGTTTATCCCGCGCCTGCTGGCCCAGGCCGTCGAGCATGCCAACCCGGACCTGGTGCTGGAGCGCGTATTGCCGCTGGTGGAAGCCGTGGCCCGTCGTTCCGCCTACCTGGTGCTGCTCACGGAAAACCCCGACGCCCTGCGCCGCCTGCTGACCCTGTGCGCCGCCAGCCCGTGGATCGCCGAGCAGATCACGCGCTTCCCGTTGCTGCTCGACGAATTGCTCAACGAAGGCCGTCTGTTCAAGCCTCCGTTGGCCCCTGAGTTGGCGGCCGAACTGCGCGAGCGCCTCACGCGCATCCCCGAGGACGACCTCGAGCAACAAATGGAAGCCCTGCGCCACTTCAAACTGGCCCACCGCCTGCGCGTCGCGGCCTCGGAAATCGCCGGCAGCCTGCCGTTGATGAAAGTCAGCGACTACCTGACCTGGCTCGCCGAGGCCATCCTCGAACAAGTGCTGGCCCTGGCCTGGCGCCAGACCGTGGCGCGCCACGGCTCACCGCAGCGGGTGGACGGCACCCTGTGCGATCCTGGCTTCATCATTGTCGGTTATGGGAAAGTCGGCGGCATCGAACTGGGGCATGGTTCGGATCTGGACCTGGTGTTCATCCACGACGGTGACCCCCAGGCCGAAACCGATGGCGCCAAGCCGATTGATGGTGCGCAGTTCTTCACGCGCCTGGGCCAGCGCATCATTCACTTGCTGACCACCCAGACCAACTCCGGCCAGTTGTACGAAGTCGATATGCGCCTGCGTCCGTCCGGCGCCTCCGGGCTGCTGGTCAGTTCGTTGGGCGCGTTCGAGCGCTATCAGGAAAACGAAGCCTGGACCTGGGAGCATCAGGCTCTGATTCGCGCGCGGGTGCTGGTGGGTAGCCAGGATGTCGGCCATGCGTTCGAGCAGGTACGGGCCAAGGTGCTGGGGCGTGAGCGCGACCTGACGACGCTGCGCCAGGAGGTCAGCGAGATGCGCGCCAAGATGCGTGACAACCTGGGCACCAAGGGCACGGCGGCCGGTACCGGCGCCAATGCCTTCGACGCCACGGTGGCGTTCGACCTCAAGCAGGACGCCGGAGGTATCGTCGATATTGAATTTATGGTGCAATACGCGGCTTTGGCGTGGTCTGCGCAACATCCATCGTTGCTGCGCTACACCGACAATATCCGCATTCTGGAAGGTCTGGAGCAGGTGGGGTTGATGCCCGCCGCCGATGCCCATCTGCTGCGCGAGGTGTATAAGGCCTACCGTTCCGCCGCGCACCGCCAGGCGTTGCAAAACGAGGCGGGGACGGTGACCGGCGAGCAGTTTGCCGACGAACGGCGCCAGGTGATGCGAATCTGGCAGGAGCTGGGCTTGAGCTGAAACACTATTAGGGCGGGGAGGCATAAGCCTCCCCGCATCGTTTGTGGAAACTACATGAATATTTTGATCGTTGGGCCCAGTTGGGTCGGTGACATGGTGATGGCGCAGACACTGTTCCAGTGCCTGAAACAACGTCATCCCGACTGCCAGATCGACGTGCTCGCCCCCGAGTGGAGCCGACCGATCCTTGAACGCATGCCCGAAGTCCGCCAGGCCTTGAGCTTCCCGCTCGGTCATGGGGCCCTGGAGCTTGCGACCCGTCGTCGCATCGGCAAATCCCTGGCCGGCGCGTACGACCAGGCGATCCTGCTGCCCAACTCGCTGAAGTCCGCGTTGGTGCCGTTTTTTGCCGGTATTCCCAAGCGCACCGGCTGGCGCGGCGAGTTCCGCTACGTGCTGCTCAACGACGTGCGCACGCTCGACAAGACACGCTACCCGCTGATGATCGAACGCTTCATGGCCCTGGCCTACGAGCCGGGTGCCGAGCTGCCCAAGCCGTATCCGCGCCCCAGCTTGCAGATCGACCCGCTGAGCCGCGATGCGGCCCTGGCCAAGTTCGGCCTGAGCCTGGACCGTCCGGTGTTGGCGCTGTGCCCGGGGGCTGAGTTTGGCGAGTCCAAGCGCTGGCCGTCGGAGCATTACGCCAAGGTCGCCGAGATGAAAATCCGCGAAGGCTGGCAGGTGTGGCTGTTTGGTTCGAAGAAGGACCATCCGGTCGGCGAGGATATTCGTCAGCGCCTGATTCCTGGCCTGCGTGAAGAAGCGGTCAACCTGAGTGGCGACACGTCCCTCGCCGAGGCTATCGACCTGCTGTCCTGCGCCGATTCGGTGGTGTCCAACGACTCTGGCCTGATGCACGTCGCCGCCGCGCTGAACCGCCCTCTGGTGGCGGTGTACGGCTCCACGTCCCCTGGCTTCACCCCGCCGCTGGCCGACAAGGTCGAGGTGGTGCGCCTGGGCCTGGAGTGCAGCCCGTGTTTTGATCGCACTTGCCGCTTCGGCCACTACAACTGCATGCGCCAGTTGCTGCCGCAGCCGGTGAACGAGGCCTTGCAGCGCTTGCAGGACTCTGCGGTCGAGGTCCGATAGTTTGCGCGTACTGGTAATCAAGACCTCATCCCTGGGCGACGTGATCCATGCGCTGCCGGCACTCACCGACGCCGCGCGGGCGATCCCCGGCATCCGGTTCGACTGGGTCGTGGAAGAAGGCTTCGCCGAGATTCCGACCTGGCACCCGGCCGTCGACAAGGTGATCCCGGTGGCGATCCGCCGCTGGCGCAAGAACCTCTGGCAGACCATCAAGAGCGGCGAGTGGCGGCGCTTCAAGCAGCAAGTCCAGTCGACCAGATACGACTTGGTGATCGACGCCCAAGGCCTGTTCAAAAGTGCCTGGCTGACCCGCTACGTGCGTGCGCCGATTGCCGGTTTCGACAAAAACTCCGCCCGTGAGCCCATCGCCGCACGCTTCTACTCGCGCCGCCTGGCCGTCGCCCGTGGGCAGCACGCGGTGGAGCGCTTGCGCCAGCTGTTTGCCGTGGCCCTCGGTTATGACCTGCCCAAAGGCTTGGGCGACTACGGTCTGAGCGTCGACAAGCTGCTCGGCCTGCCGCCGAAAAAGCCTTTCGTCCTGCTGCTGCACGGCACCACCTGGGACACCAAGCACTGGCCCGAAGCCTACTGGCGCGAACTTGCCGAGCGCATGGGTCGCCTGGGTGTGGACGTGAAGTTGCCGTGGGGCAACGCCGCCGAAAAAGCCCGCGCCGAGCGCCTGGCCCAAGGCCTGCCAAACGCCGAAGTACTGCCCAGGCTGAACCTGGCCGGCATCGCCCGCGTATTGGCCGGCGCCCGCGCCTGTGTGGCGGTGGACACCGGTCTCGGCCACCTGGCCGCCGCGCTGGATGTGCCGACCATCTCCCTGTTCGGCCCGACCAACCCCGGCCTCACCGGCGCCTACGGCAAGGGCCAGATTCACCTGGGCAGCGACTTCCCGTGCGCGCCGTGCCTGCAAAAACAATGTACCTATCAACCGACGGCCGACGACCAGCGTCGGTTCGACCTCAAGCGCGAGTCGCCCCTGTGTTTCACGCGCCTGAACCCTGAGCGTGTGGCCAGCCGACTGAGCACGTTGTTATTGGCTGAGGAGCTGCACTGATGCAACTGGCTTTCGTTTTGTACAAATACTTCCCCTTCGGCGGCTTGCAGCGCGACTTCATGCGCATCGCCCTGGAGTGCCAGCAGCGCGGCCACCAGATCCGTGTCTACACACTGATCTGGGAAGGCGACATCCCGCCCGGCTTCGAAGTGCTGGTGGCGCCGGTCAAGGCGTTCTTCAACCATCGACGCAACGAGAAACTCAGTGCCTGGATGGCTGCCGACCTGGCCAAGCGCCCGGTGGACCGCCTGATCGGGTTCAACAAAATGCCCGGCCTTGACGTGTACTACGCCGCCGACGGCTGCTTTGAAGATAAGGCGCAGAACCTGCGGCACTCGCTGTACCGCTACTTTGGCCGCTACAAGCACTTCGCCGAGTACGAGCGCGCGGTGTTTGCCAAGGACGCCAAGACCCAGGTTCTGATGATCTCCGAAGTGCAGCAGCCGCTGTTCATCAAGTATTACGACACCCCGCTGGAACGCTTCCATCTGCTGCCGCCAGGCATTGCCCAGGACCGTCGCGCACCGCCGAATGCCGCCGAAATCCGCGAAGGTTTCCGCAAGGAATTCAACCTCGCTGATGACGACCTGCTGCTGGTGCAGATCGGCTCGGGCTTCAAGACCAAGGGCGTCGACCGCAGCCTCAAGGCCGTGGCCGCGCTGCCAGCGGAGCTGAAAAAACGCACGCGCCTGTTTGTAATCGGCCAGGACGACCCCAAGGTATTCCAGCTGCAAAGCGCGACGCTGGGCCTGGGGGATAACGTGCAGTTCCTCAAGGGCCGCAGCGACATCCCGCGTTTCCTGCTGGGCGCCGACCTGTTGATCCACCCGGCGTACAACGAAAACACCGGCACCGTATTGCTCGAAGCCCTGGTCGCCGGGCTGCCGGTGCTGGTCTCGGCGGTATGTGGTTATGCCCATTACATCGCCGAAGCCGATTGCGGCCTTGTGCTGGATGAGCCATTCGAACAAACCCAGCTCAACCGCTACCTGACGCAAATGCTCAGCGACACTGCACAGCGCGCGGCCTGGGGCCGCAATGGGTTGGCCTTCGCCGAGACGGCCGACCTCTACAGCATGCCGCAGCACGCTGCGGATGTGATTCTGGCGGAGCCGAAACGATGAAGTTGATTCTTGCCGAACCGTTCAAGACGTTGTGGGCCGGGCGTGACGCCTTTGCCGAAGTCGAGAAACTGCAAGGCGAAGTATTCCGCGAACTGGCGGCGCGGCGCACATTGCGCACCGTGGTTGAGGGCCGTCCTTATTTCGTGAAGATCCACCGTGGCATCGGCTGGGGCGAGATCTTCAAGAACCTGATCACCGCCAAGCTGCCGGTGCTCGGCGCGGGCCTTGAGTGGGCGGCCATTCACCGCCTGCAGGATCTCGGCGTGCCGACCATGACCGGCGTGGCGTTCGGCGAGAAGGGCAACAATCCAGCGGATCAGCACTCGTTCATCATCACCGAAGAACTGGCGCCGACCCTCAGCCTCGAAGACCTGACCCTCGACTGGGTCGCGCAACCGCCGGCACCGGCGTTGCGCCATGCGCTCACCTTTGAGCTGGCGCGCATGGTCGGCGATATGCACCGTGGCGGCGTGAACCATCGCGACTGCTACCTGTGCCACTTCCTGCTCGACACCTCGCAACCGATCGACGCCAACAACATCAAGCTGTCGGTGATCGACCTGCACCGCGCCCAATTGCGCGCGCATTTGCCGCTGCGCTGGCGCGACAAGGACCTGTCCGCGTTGTACTACTCGGCGCTGGACATCGGCCTGACCCGACGCGACAAGTTGCGCTTCCTCAAGGGCTATTTCCGCCAGCCGCTGCGCCAGGTCCTCGCCGAACAATCGGCGTCGCTGAACCTGATGCAACGCAAGGCCGACAAGCTCTACGCACGCAAACAACGCTACGGAGATGCGATCTGATGGCGGGTTGGAACCTGGAGCCGGCCTACGCCAGCCTGGCGCATGATTTTGGCAGCCTTGAAGCGGTCTTCGCCCTGCAAGGCGAGCAACTGACCCACGACCCGCTGTCGGAAGTGATCCGCGTGGAGCGCGGTGGGGTCAATTACTACGTCAAGCGCTACACCGGCGCCGGCAAGGGCCTGCGCCGCTACCTGGGCAAGCCGCGGGTCAAGTCCGAATGGCAGAACCTCAAGCGTTTCGCCAAATGGGGCATTCCCACCGCCGACGTGGTCGCCTGGGGCCTGGAGCGCAACGGCCTGGCCTATGACCGTGGCGCGATGATCACCCGCGAATTGCCGCGCACCGAAGATTTGTCGGTGCTGGCCGAGCGCGACGATGCACGCCTGCACGATCCGAAGTGGGTCGATGCGGTGAGCCGTCAGCTCGCCGAATACACGCGCACCATGCACGATCACCGCTTCACCCATAACGACTTGAAGTGGCGCAACCTGCTGATCGACGACCAGTCGACCCTGTACCTGATCGATTGCCCCAACGGCGACTTCTGGCGCGGGTTCTGGCTCAAGTACCGCATCACCAAGGACCTGGCGTGCCTGGACAAGGTCGCCAAGTATCACTTGTCGGCCACCCAGCGCCTGCGTTTCTACATGCAGTACCGCCAGCGCCGGCACCTGAGTGCATCGGACAAGCAGCGGATTCGCCACGTGGTGAAGTTTTTTGAGGGGCGCGAATGACTGACTTCCTGGCGGCTGAAGACCGTGCGCTGCTGGAGCGCCATGGTCTCGCCACGTTTGATGCGTTGTGGGCCAAGCAACTCGATGCGGTGGACGAGCCGAACACCAGCCGTGGTGGCTGGAGCAGCGTGTTTCGCCTGGAACTCGACGGCCACGGCTACTACCTCAAGCGCCAGAGCAACTACCTGACGCGCAGCCTGCACCGGCCGTTTGGCGAGCCGAGTTTCTCCCGCGAATTCCGCAATATCAGCCGTTACCGCAAGCTCGGTATCCCGGCATTGCAGGCGGCGTTCTACGGCGAGCGCAAGGTCGCCGGTGAGCATCGTGCAATGCTGCTGACCCGCGCCCTCGACGGCTGGAATGACCTGGATTCACTGCTCGACGAGTGGCCGCAACTGAGCGACGCCCAGCACGGCGCCATCCTGCGCGCCTGCGGTCAATTGGCGCGGCATCTGCACAGCGTCGGCCAGGTGCACGGCTGTTTTTACCCCAAGCATATTTTTTTGCAGGCCACCGGCGACGGCTACGCTGCGCAGCTGATCGACCTGGAGAAGACCCGCCCGCTGCTGTTCGGCTGGCGTGATCGGGTCAAGGATCTGGAGCCGTTGCTGCGTCGCGCGCCGCAATGGTCGGATGCCCACGTGCGCCAACTGTTGGCGGCGTACCTCGATCAGCCTGAGGACAGCGCGCTGGTCGCCACTTGGTATCAGCGCCTGAATGCCCGTCGTAGCCACAAGGAAAACCGTTGATGCGTTTGTCCGAGCTGAAAACCGCCGGCCGTACCCCCGACTTGCCACTGACCCTTGAGCTGGCCGACGCGGCGGGCCCCGGCCAACTGCAACTGCTGAGCCTGTTACGCGTGTTGCCGGGCGAGCGCTATGTGGGCGCGGCGGTTTGGCGCGGGCGTCCGGTACTGGCCAAGTTGCTGGTGGGCAGCAAGGCGGCGCGGCATTTTCAGCGCGAACTCAACGGCGTGCGCCTGCTCGCCGCACAAGGCCTGACCACGCCGCCGTTGCTCGCCGACGGTTTGCAGGAAGGTGAGGGCGGCTGGCTGCTCTTTGAGTTCATCGACGGCGCCGAAAGCCTGGCCGATGCCTGGCAGGCCGTCGAAGACCTGCCACCGTTGGCCGACGAACAAACCGCGGTCCTCGCCGAAGCACTGGGCGCGATTGCGCAGATGCACGCCAAGGGCCTGTGGCAGGAAGATCTGCACCTGGACAACCTGCTGCGCCAGGACGGCAAACTGTATTTGATCGATGGCGCCGGGATTCGCGTGCAAGAGGCGGGCAAGCCGCTGTCGCGTGACCGCGTGCTGGAAAACCTCGGGGTATTTTTCGCCCAGTTGCCGAAAAACCTCGAGCCGTTCACCGAAGAGTTGTTGGTGTATTACCTGCTGAGCAACGGTGAGCACGCCTTGCCGCTGCAAGCCCTGGAAAAACAGGTGCGCAAGGTCAGTGCCTGGCGCCTGAAGGATTTCCTCAACAAGGTCGGCCGCGAGTGCACCCTGTTCAGCGTGCTACGTGGGCCGTTTGCCTTGCGCGCGATCCGTCGCGAAGAAGAGGCCGCGATGCTGCCGGTGCTGGACCAGGCCGACGCGTTGCTCGACAGGGGGCACCTCTTCAAGACCGGAGGCGCGGCCACCGTGGCCAAGGTCGACGTGGCGGGCCGCCCGCTGGTGATCAAGCGCTACAACATCAAGGGTTTCGTCCATTGGCTCAAGCGCTTCTGGCGCCCGAGCCGCGCGTGGCACTCCTGGCGCGAAGGCAATCGCCTGGCGTTCCTCGGCATCGCCACACCCAAACCGCTGGCGGTGTTGGAGAAGCGCTTTTTCTGGCTGCGCAGCCGCGCTTACCTGATCACCGAGCACCTGCCGGGCCCGGACATCATCGAGCGTTTTGCGCCCTATGTTGAACGCGGTGACGCCCCGGAAAGTGAGTTGCTGGCCCTGGATCATTTATTCGCCGAACTGATCCGTGAGCGCATCAGTCATGGTGATTTCAAGGGGCACAACCTGTTCTGGGATAAGGGGCGCTGGTCGCTGATCGACCTCGATGCAATGCGCCAACACAGCAGCAATGCCAGCTTCGCCACGGCCTACGCCAAGGACCGCGCGCGGTTTATGCGCAACTGGGCGCCGGAGAGTGCGCTGTACAAACTCATCGACCAGCGCTTGCCAGTGCAGGTCTGATCGCGCTCAAAAGGTGGAAGCAGATCAATGTGGGAGCGGGCTTGCCCGCGAAGGCGGCGTGTCAGCTTGCACATCAGTGCCTGATGCAACGCTATCGCAGGCAAGCCAGCTCCCACACATGCCAGACCTGCGTCCTGCCGCAAGTTCTTGATACCCAGCCGAACGGCGACAGCCCAGCAACACCAATCAACTGTGGGAGCGGGCTTGCCCGCGAAGGCGGCGTGTCAGTTTGCACATCAGCGCCTGATGCACCGCTATCGCAGGCAAGCCAGCTCCCACACACGCCAGACCTGCGTCCTGCCGCAAGTTCTTGATACCCAGCCGAACGGCGACAGCCCAGCAACACCAATCAACTGTGGGAGCGGGCTTGCCCGCGAAGACGGCGTGTCAGTTTGCACATCAGTGCCTGATACCTGCGTCCTGCCGTAAGTTCTTGATACCCAGCCGAACGGCGACAGCCCTGCAACACCAATCGACTGTGGGAGCGGGCTTGCCCGCGAAGGCGGCGTGTCAGTTTGCACATCAGTGCCTGATACGCCGCTATCGCAGGCAAGCCAGCTCCCACACAAGCCAGACCTGCGTCCTGCCGCAAGTTCTTGATACCCAGCCGAACGGCGACAGCCCAGCAACACCAATCAACTGTGGGAGCGGGCTTGCCCGCGAATACGGCGTGTCAGTTTGCACATCAGTGCCTGATGCACCGCTATCGCAGGCAAGCCAGCTCCCACACACGCCAGACCTGCGTCCTGCCGCAAGTTCTTGATACCCAGCCGAACGGCGACAGCCCAGCAACACCAATCAACTGTGGGAGCGGGCTTGCCCGCGAAGGCGGCGTGTCAGTTTGCACATCAGTGCCTGATGCAACGCTATCGCAGGCAAGCCAGCTCCCACACACGCCAGACCTGCGTCCTGCCGCAAATTCTTGATACCCAGCCGAACGGCGACAGCCCAGCAACACCAATCAACTGTGGGAGCGGGCTTGCCCGCGAAGGCGGCGTGTCAGTTTGCACATCGGTGCCTGATGCACCGCTATCGCAGGCAAGCCAGCTCCCACACAAGCCAGACCTGCGTCCTGCCGCAAGTTCTTGATACCCAGTCGAACGGCGACAGCCCTGCAACACCAATCGACTGTGGGAGCGGGCTTGCCCGCGAAGGCGGCGTGTCAGTTTGCACATCAGCGCCTGATGCAGCGCTATCGCAGGCAAGCCAGCTCCCACACAAGCCAGACCTGCGTCCTGCCGCAAGTTCTTGATACCCAGCCGAACGGCGACAGCCCAGCAACACCAATCAACTGTGGGAGCGGGCTTGCCCGCGAAGGCGGCGTGTCAGTTTGCACATCAGCGCCTGATGCAACGCTATCGCAGGCAAGCCAGCTCCCACACACGCCAGACCTGCGTCCTGCCGCAAGTTCTTGATACCCAGCCGAACGGCGACAGCCCAGCAACACCAATCAACTGTGGGAGCGGGCTTGCCCGCGAAGGCGGCGTGTCAGTTTGCACATCAGTGCCTGATGCAGCGCTATCGCAGGCAAGCCAGCTCCCACATAAGCCAGCTTCAACAGTTGATTTTTGGCGGTTTTAGAATTGGTATTCGGCGCCGGCACCGGCGTACCACGAGCGGCCGGGGGCGGCTTCGTAGTAGCGGTTGTTGCTGTCGCCGACGATCACCGAGCCGACGTACTGACGGTCCAGCAGGTTGTCCAGGCGCAGGGTCTGGTGGAAGGTCCAGTGTTCGACCTTCTGCTCGAAGCGCGCACGCCAGTTGAACACGCTGTAGGCCGGTGCGGCGCGCTCGCTGTTGGTGTCTTCGACATAGACCTTGCTGCGGTACAGGCCTTCGATGGCGGTGCTGACCCAGTCGCGGGGCTTCCAGTTGAGTTCGGCGAACAGGGTGGTTTGGGGCACGCCGGGGAGGTAGTTGCCCTTTTCAATAGCCTTTGCGTTGTTGGTGAAGTCACTGTCGTAGGTGGCTTGCAGGCGGGTGTAGGCGAGGTTGGTGCTCCACTGTTCGCTGAGCTGGCTTTCAATGCCCAGCTCGAAGCCGCGGCGCAGGGTGCGGCCGGCGTTTTGGTAGCTGGTGCGGCCTTGGAGGGATTGGCTGATCACCAGCTCATCTTCTGTGGTTATTTGGAACACAGCAGCGTTGATCCGGGTGTCGTTCAGCTGTGCCTTCAGGCCCATTTCATATTGAGTACTTTCAGACGGTTTTAGGCCGAAGTTGAAGCCTTCGACATTCCCCGGTGCGTAGGCCAATTCAGCCTGGGTAGGCGTTTCAAAGCCTTTACCGGCACTGACGTAGCCGTGCAACTGCGGCGTGAAGGCGTACATCACGCTCATCGACGGGGTGTTTTTCTGATAGGTCTTGTTGCCGCTGGCGTCACCGTTGCTCAGGTATTGATCGTCAACGTCAAGTTCCATGGTGCTATGGCGTACGCCGGCTTGCAGGGTCCAGTTGCCCAGAGCCCAATTGGCTTGAATGTAAGGGTCAAGGCTGCGGGCGGTGTCGATTTCATCACGACGTAGCTCGCCTTTCACACCAAGGGTGGTGCCGCTGTAGTTTTGATAGCCATGGCGACTGTCTTCGCTCTGATCAAAGTCCAGGCCGGTGATGATCATCAGTTCGCCCGGTGCGCTCTCAATGGGTTGCATCCAGCGCACGCTGCCGCCGTAGAATTTGCGGTCGAATTGCACCACGCCGCCGCCGCGCTCGTTGGACGGCGTGCCCTTGGGAATCGACAAGTACTGAATCACACTCCGCCGCCCCGTATACGCATTCACTTGCAGCGTCGCCTCGCCGACATACCGCTCGTAATTCATCCCCAACTGCTGATGATCAATGCTTTTGCGTGTGTTGTACGTCAACGCCCCGGTGGCTACCGAGCGCGGATCAGCCTTGTACGCTTCCCACGTCTGTCCCAGCGGGTCCTGCGTGCCGTCCTGCTCCAAACTGCTGTAGATCAGCGCCAACTTGCTGTCGTCATCCGGCTGGAAATTGAGCTTGGCGAACGTCTGGTCACGCCGTGCGCTGCTGTGGTCGCGGTAGCCGTCGGTGTCCATGCGCGAGGCGTCGAGGACAAAACCGGCGCCGTTGGCCGCGCCTTCGGCGCTCAGGTGGTTTTTGCTCAGGCCGTCGCTGCCCACCAGGGTCTCGGCGCCGATGCGCGGCGGGCCTTCGCCGTTGCGGGAGAACATCTGGATCACGCCACCGGCGTTGCTGCCGTACAGGGTGGCCGCCGGGCCGCGCAGCACTTCGATGCGCTCGGCGGTGTCGAGGTTGAACGTAGCGGCCTGGCCCTGGCCGTCCGGGGTGCTGGCGGGGATGCCGTCGGCGATCAGCTTGAGGCCGCGGACTCCGAACGCCGAGCGGGCGCCGAAGCCACGGGAGGAAATCTGCAGGTCCTGGGCATAGTTCTGGCGGTTCTGCACCACCAGGCCGGGTACGCGGGAGAGGGCTTCGGAAGCGTTGATGCCGAGCTGGCCGTCACTGATCTGCTCGCGGCTGATGGCGTCCACCGAATACGGCAGGTCAAACGTCGGGCTGGCGCTGCGTGAGCCGGTGACGACGCTGGGGTCGAGGACCAGTGGCAAATCGTCGCCCATCGCGAGGCCGCAAAAACCGAGCAAGCCGGCAATAAGAGGGAGGTGAGCAGGACCAGCAATTTTCATCAGATAACCAGGCAGAGTGCGGCAAACGCGGGATTCTAGCGATTCTTTCACTGTTTAACGAATCCTCTGGCTGCGCCTTTGGCTACGTCTGACCTGACTCTAGACGCAATCCTACAGACTGCCCCCATCAGCTTGGCGCTTGCCGCTAACAGCTCCCCACTGGTTTTAAGCTATAATCCCGCCCTTTAGCTGTTTCCTGCCCAGGCGGGAAGCACACTTTTTCGCGGCGTAACCCGCCTGCATGCAGACTAAAAGAGGCTAGACCCCTGTGGCATTGACGATTCTTGGCCTGTCCGGCGCCCTTAGCCATGATCCTTCCGCAGCCCTGTATATCGACGGCAAGCTGATCGCGGCCGCCGAAGAAGAGCGCTTCGTACGCGACAAACATGCAAAGAACCGCATGCCCTACGAATCGGCGAAGTTCTGCCTGGAACAAGCCGGTATCAAGCCCTCCGACGTTGACGTAGTGGCGATCCCGTTCGCCCCGATCAGCCTGTTCGGCGAGGCGCGCTGGCACTACGCCAAGCGTTACTGGTACGCCCCGGACCGCGCCCTCGACGCGATCCTGATGGGCAATCGTCGCTACAAGCGCTATCGCAACAAGATCGTCTGGTGCCTGGAGCAACTGGGCTTCGATCCGAAGAAAATCAAGATCGAGCCGGTTGAACACCACTTGGCCCACGCTTCCAGCGCCTACCACTGCTCCGGCTTCCAGGAGAAAACCGCGATCCTCGGCATCGACGGTAAAGGTGAGTACGCCACCACGTTCTTCGGTTATGGCGAGAACGGCAAGATCCACAAGATCAAGGAATTCTACGATCCGGACTCCCTCGGCGGCCTGTATGGCGCGATCACCGAGTTCCTCGGTTTCGAGATGCTCGACGGCGAGTTCAAGGTCATGGGCATGGCGCCGTACGGCGACGCTAGCAAATACGATTTCTCGCGCCTGGCCTCGTTTGAAAACGGCGAACTGGTGATCAACACCGACTACGCCAACGTCATCGGCCTGCGTCGCTACAAAGAGAAGGGCAAGGGTTTCTACTTCTCGCCGAAACTGATCGAGTGGCTGGGCCCGAAACGCGAAGGCGACATCGCCGACGAGCCGTACATTCACTACGCCGCCAGCATGCAAGCACTGTTCGAAAAGCTGGCCTTGCAGATGATCGACCACTACCTGGGCGACATCCTCAAGGACACCGGCAAGCTGGCCTTCGCCGGCGGTTGCGCGCTGAACGTCAAGCTGAACCAGAAGATCATTGCCCGCGACGACGTGAAAGAGCTGTTCGTGCAGCCGGCGTCCGGCGATGCCGGTACTGCGGTGGGCGCGGCGGCCTACGTGTCCCACGCCCGGGGTGTACCCGTGGAGAAGATGGAACACGTCTACCTCGGCCCGTCCTACAGCAACGAAGACGTGATCGCGGCGTGCGCCAAGCACGCGAGCAAGCCGGTATGGCGCAAGATCGAGAACATGCCTAAACGCATCGCCAAGATCATGGTCGACGGCAACCCGGTGGCCTGGTTCCAGGGCCGCATGGAGTTTGGCCCGCGTGCCCTTGGCGGTCGTTCGATCATCGGTTGCCCAAGCGCCACCGGCGTGGCTGACCGTATCAACCACCAGATCAAGTTCCGCGAGCGCTGGAGGCCTTTCTGCCCGTCGATGCTCGACACCGTGGCCCCGCAGATGATCAAGGTCGATCACCCGGCGCCGTTCATGACCTTCACCTTTGAAGTGTCGGAAGAGTGGAAGACCCGCGTGCCGGAAGTGGTCCATGAAGATGGCACTTCCCGCGCCCAGGTGCTCAAGCGCGAATACAACCCGCGCTACTACGACATGATGAAAGAGCTGGAAGTGCTGACCGGCAACGGCGTGTCGCTGAACACCTCGCTCAACCGTCGTGGCGAAGCGATGATCTGCTCGCCGAAAGACGCGCTGGACATGTTCTTCGGGTCCGACCTGCAGTACCTGATCATGGAAGACATCCTGGTGGTCAAGGACGGCGTGGACCCTTATGACTCGCTCGGCTGATCGCCACGTCCTGCAGTTCTGCCACGGCTATGACGGGCCGTTCCTGGACTGCGCGCGGCAGTACGCCAGTTTGTTCGCAGGCTCCGGCTACAAGGTGACCACGGTGTTTCTCACCGGGGTCGCCGACCCTGAGGTCGCGGCCGGTTGCGCCTCTGATGAAGTGTTGTTCATGGAGTTCAGCTCCAAGGCCATTCGTGGCTTGAAGCTGGGCGCCATCGCCGAGATGCGCAAGATTGCCGCATCGCGCAACTTCAGTTTCTGTATTGCGCACCGCGCCAAGCCGATCTACGTCGCCTTGCTCGCGACGCGTTTGCAGGTGATCGGCGTGCATCACGCCTTTGGTGACTACCAGCGTCGTGGCCGCCGCCTGTTCGCTTCGATTTTCCGCAAGCGCCTGAGCTTGCTGGGTGTCTCCGACGCCGTGCGCGACGACATCCGCCGTTGCCTGCCGAACTGGCCGGCGGCGCGCATCCAGACCTTGTACAACCGCATCGATGTCGAGGCCATGCAGGCCCTGCAAGTCTCGAAGGACGAGGCGCGGGACGCCCTCGGGCTCTCGCCGGATGAGTGGGTGGTCGGCAACGTCGGCCGCCTGCACCCGGACAAGGACCAGGCCACGCTGCTCAAGGGCTTCGCCCTGGCCTTGCCTCGGTTGCCCGCCGAAAGCCGCCTGGCGATCCTCGGCACCGGCCGCCTGGAGCAGGACCTCAAGGAGCTGGCGCGTGAACTGGGGATTGCCGACAAGGTCCTGTTCCTCGGCCAGGTGCCGGATGCGCGTCGCTATTTCCGCGGGTTTGACGTGTTTGCCCTGAGCTCCGACCACGAGCCGTTCGGCATGGTGCTGCTTGAAGCCATGGCCGCCGGCGTACCGTTGCTGGCCACCGCTTGTGGCGGCGCCAAGGAAGTGGTCGAAGGCGTGGGCATCCTGTTCCCCTTCGGCGACGCCGAGCACCTGGCCCAGGGCCTGGGGCACCTGGCCGCGATGGATCAACACCAGCGACGCCAGTGCGCCGAGCTGATGCTGGAGCGTCTGCACGCGCGCTTCTCGGATCAGGCGGTACGCACTGCTTTCTGGCAACTGCCACACGTTATTGAACTGACCGCGAGGGCTTGATGCTCAATCGATTCCAAGGCTGGCGCGAGCGCGGCTGGACCGTCGTCGATGCACCTGCCTACAGCCAGGCCTGGCAGCGTTTTGGCGGCAGCGTCGCGACGCATCCGCAAGTGATCGAACGCCTGGCCGGGCTGGCGGCTATTCCGGTGCGCTACCTGGCCTGGGAACAGGCCGGTGAACTCAAGGCGTGCATTGCCACCTGGGGCCGCGACTTGGCCTTGTCCAAGGACGTGCTCAAGCGCAGCGGCAAGAAAGGCCTGTTCGACCTGGGCAATGCCGAGATCATCCTGCCGGCCGCTGCCGATGCGCAGGCGCCACTGCGCCAGCGTGGGCGTTACCTGTCGGGGCTCAATGAAGGCCGTTTCACGGGGCTCAAGCCCCAGGCCGAGCAGTTGGCCATGGCGCGCACGCCCGAAGACTTGTCGAAGAAATTCCGCTACAACCAGCGCCGCGAACTGCGCCTGCTGGAAGAGGCGGGCGGGGTGGTACGGCCGGTCAGCGAGTTTTCCAGCACTGAGCTGGCGTCGATCTACTGCGACCTGTTCCTGCGTCGCTGGGGCTTTGTCGCAACGGGGGCCGAGCGTTTGGCCGAGGTGATCGAATTGCTGCGCGAGTGGTTGATCGGCTCGGTGATCTTTCTCAACGACGCGCCTATCGCGATCCAGTTGGTGTACCGGGTCGAGTCGCCAGAGTGGATCAGCGTGGAGTACGTCAACGGCGGGGTCGACCCTGAAACCCGTGCCTTCAGCCCCGGCAGCGTGTTGAGCTTTCTCAACACCCAGAGCGCCTGGGAACAGGCCCGTGAAGTCGGCAAGCCGCTGCGCTTTTCGTTTGGGCGTGCCGACCGCGAGTACAAGGACCGCTGGTGCAACCCTGTGCAGGTGTTCAGCTCATGACTCGCAAGCAGCAATTGCTCAAGCGCCATCGGCGCAACAAGCGCATGGCGCTGTTGATTGGTGTGTTGCTGCTGGTGCTGATCGGCATCCTGGTGGCCTGGTGGTTGCCATTGCTGTTGGCCGTGCTGGCCTGGGTCGCTCACGAAGCGTGGTTTGCCGACCACCTGTTTTATGCTCCCAACGAAGACTATCAATACCGCTTCTCGGCCGATGCCGAGTTACCCGGCGTGCGCCTGGAGAACGGGCGCTTGTTGCTCGATCAACCGGTCGCCGCAGACGCCACGCTGGTGCTGGCGATCACAGTCAAAAGCACCTGGCTGGGACGCTTTCTCGACCCGAACATTGCCCTGGGTGACGACCGCCAAACCTTTGAGCGTGGGGTCAACGGCGTGCGTTATCTCAACCTCAGCGGTTTGGCGCTGGATCAGTTGCAGCTGCGTGGTCGCCATTGTCGCCTGCTCGGCACGCCGCGCCTGTGGGCCTGGACCCAGCCGGATTACAGCGCCCAGCGCGTGATGGTCATCGCGCCCCACGCCGACGATGCCGAACTGGCCGCTTTCGGGCTCTACAGCCAGGCCGAAAAGCCGTGGATCGTTACCCTCACGGCGGGCGAAATCGAAGCCGAACACTATCAGCAGATGGGCCTGGACACGGTCGAAGCCGCGCGCATCAAGGGCCGCCTGCGCGCCTGGGACAGCATCGCCGTGCCGCTATGGGCGGGCGTACCCCAGGCACACTGCGTGCAACTGGGTTATTTCTGCCTGCAATTGCAAGCCATGCAGGCCGCGCCAGCCCAGCCCTTCGCCTCCCGTGAAGCCGAGCTGAGCGATGTGCGGCCGTTTCGCCAGTTCAATCCGTTCCCGCTGCCGTCGGATAGCGACGGCTTGCCGACCTGGAATAACCTGCTGGCCGACCTGCGCGCGGTGCTGTTGATGGCGCGCCCTGAAGTGATCGTGCTGCCGTACTCGGCGCTGGACCCGCACCCCGATCATATCTGCGCGCAGAGCGCCGTCATGCAGGCCTTGCAAGGCCTGGAGTGGCAGCCAACCACGCTGCTGGGCTACGCCAATCATCTGCATGACAATGACCGCTGGCCCATGGGCGACGCTGGCAGTGGCATAGCCTTGCCGCCGCTGTTCGATGCAACCCAGGAGCTGCATCCGTGCAGCCTGCCGCTGACGTTGGCGCAACAGCGCGACAAGGCCATGGCACTGGGCATGATGCACGACCTGCAACCCGCGCCACCCTTCAAGCGGCGTGTCCGGCGCTTGTTGCAGCGTGTACTGGCCGGGCGCGCGCGCTCGCCTTACGGGGAGAACGAGTTCTTCCGCAAGGCGGTGCGGCGACATGAGTTGTTCTGGCGTTTGTGACCTGTGAAAGGAAGAGCATGAAAGTTTTATTTCTGGTGCAGAAAGAACAGCGCGCCATCCTCGATCGTCTTTACGAAGGCATCGCCGAGCATTGCGAATGCGATACCCGCTGGCTGAGCAGCGCCGAGCAACGCAACCTGCGCGGCTACTTTCGCCGCGAAGTCGATGTGACCCGCTACGACCGCATCGTGTTCTTCCTGCGTTTCAAGCAGGAAATCCGCCAGGTCGGTTTTATCCGTACGATCCCCAATCTGGTGATCCTCGAACACGATGCCTACCAGAACTACATTCCCTGCAAATACACCGGAAAATTCAGTGCCCATTACCGCCGTTTACCCTGGGCGCGGGTGATCAGCTCGGGCTTCATGGTGACCGAGCGCCTGCGTGCGGAAGGCTTCGACGCGGTGTTCGTGCCCAAGGGCTACGACCAGGCGCTGTTGCAGCCGCAGGCGCGTGAGCGTGACATCGAGCTGGCGTTTGTCGGTAGCACCAATAGCGTGGCCTACAGCGGGCGCAAGGCGTTGCTCGATGAGCTGGCACGGGTCGAGCCGCTGGTGGTGACGCGTACCAAGTCGGGTGAGGAATATTGTGCGACGCTCAACCGGATCCGCTTTTTTGTCAGTGCCGACGTGGGTATGGGCGAATACATGATCAAGAACTTCGAAGCCATGGCCTGTGGTTGCGTGCTGCTGGCGTTTGACCAGGGCGAGGCGGAAAACCAGGCCCTGGGTTTCAAGGACAAGGTCAACGTAGTGTTCTATAAAGACATCCCGCAATTGCAGGAAAAACTCGCCGAGTTGCGCGCCAACCCTCAGTTGGCGGCGGATATTGCGCGTAAAGGCCAGGAGTTGGCTGTCAGCCAGTTTAGCTTTGCACGTATCGGCCAGCGTATTGTCGAAGTGCTGCAGCCACCTCTGCGGCCACGTGCGCCGTTGAGTTTGCTGGAAACGCTGCGCCTGAAACTGGGCGTGTAACCTCTGTCAGGCCGTCGATTGCGGTCATTTTATTGTTGGTGCCCACGTGCGATTTTCCGAACAGAGCGACATCACCCTTGTAGTGACCAGCTGCGGTCGCTTTGATCTGTTAAAGCGCACGCTTGAAAGCTTCGACGTGTTCAACACGGCTGACATCCGCGAGGTGTTCATCACCGAGGACGCCGGTGACGACGCGGTACGCCAGGCGATTCCGGCCCATTGGCAGGAACATTGCACTTTCTTCGTCAACCGCCCGAAGCTGGGGCAGTTGGCATCCATCGACCTGGCCTACGCGTCGGTGAAGACACCCTATATTTTCCATTGTGAAGATGACTGGGAGTTTTACCGCCCGGGGTTTGTCGAGGACTCCAAGACGGTGTTGGAGCTGCGCCCGGATGTGCTCCAGGTGTGGTTGCGCAACTTTGTCTATGACTTGCAGGTGCACAGCCCCTATATCCATCTGGGGCCGCGTGAGCTGATCGGTGGGGTGCCGTGCTACCCGCTGATCTCCGACAAGCCGGAGTGGCAGGCGTTTTCCCTGAACCCCGGTTTGCGCCGCCTCAAGGAGTACGCGTTGTGCGCGCCTTATGCCGGGTTCGAGGGCGAGAAGGGCTTGTCGCGGCGCTATGCGCAGTTGAACTTGATGGCCGTGACCCTTGAGGGCGATGCGGTATTGCACACCGGTTTCGGCTTGCATGTGTCGACCTCGGCCGAGCGCTTGAACAAGGCCAAGCGCAAGCGGCGCGAGCGGATCAAGCTGGTCGCCATGCTGCTGTTGGGCCTCGCCATCGGCTGGCTGGTCAATTGAGTTGCATGCACGCCTCCAGAACACCGCAGAAGGTTCGTATTATTCAATGAGCATCCTCAACGTCATGTGGGCCGGTGGTACTGCATTCGCTTCCGTGCAGAAGGTTCATCAGCAAGTGCTTGGCAGCGTCGACTGCGGTGCAGCCGTGCATACCTGGCTGCTTCAGGGCGGTGCACAAGCTGGAGATGGGGCGCTGGAATGGAATCTCTCATCGGCTCAGCTCAAGGGTCGTCACCTGTGGGCGTTGCTGCTGCCACGCATGCGCGCGCGTTTTCGACGGGCGCTGCCGCAGGACGTGAAGGTCGTGCTGCTCGATGGCGTCGGCGTTGCGCGAGTGTTGTTGCCGGTGCTCAAGACCGTACCCGAGGTACGTGCTGTGGTGCTGTTTCACGGCATGACGCGCCTGCGTCGCACGGATCGCAAGTTGTTCGAGCAATTCTCCGAGACCCGACTGACCGTGGCAGCTGTGTCGCAGACCCTGGCCGACTCGTTGCAGCGCGATTTGCATCGCCCGGTGGCCGTGCTGCGCAGCGCCTTTGACCCCAGCGCGTTTTGCGCCGCGATGCTGTCCCGCGAGCAGGCCCGCGCGCAGTTGGGCCTGGCCGCAGACAGCGCGCCGGTGCTGGGCGCCGTGGGGCGCCTGGTGGGCAGCAAGGGCTTTGCCTGTTTGCTGGATGCGTTTGCCGCCGTGACCTCGCGTCGGCCCGAGGCGCGCTTGGTGATCATTGGCGAAGGCACTGCGCGTGCGGAGCTTGAAGCGCAGATCGAGCACCTTGGCTTGCGCGGCAAAGTCTTCATGCCGGGGCACCTGGCGGACGCGGCGACCCTGTATCGCGCATTTGATTGGGTGGCGATACCGTCTTCGGAGGAGGGGCTTGGGTTGATCGTGCAGGAGGCCGTGATGGCCGGTGTGCCGGTGCTGACCAGCGAGCTGGCGGTGTTCCGCGAGCAATTGGCGGACGCTGGTTGGTATGCACCGGCTGATGCTGTCGACGCCTGGACGCAACTGCTGGAGCGCGCTTTCTCAACCAGCCCGCACGTCGCCGTGGCGGCTCAGTTCGCAGCGCTGGCGCCGGAACAGGCCTGGCAGGACTTCACCGCCACTGCCCGCCGGCTGCTCTCACCCCGGTAGTACGGCTTGTTCGAGCGCTTGCATCGGAAAGCGTTCGTTCAGCTTCTCGCGCGCAATATAGCGGGCGAAGTGCTGCAGGTTGCGCTTGACCAGCGCCGGACTCAGCGGCGCACGCAGGAAGCGCAGGTCGGCCACGTCGATCAGGCCCATCTGGTTGTCCGGTGTCACGACAATGTTGCCCAGGTGCAGGGAGCGGAAGTAGATCCCGGCGCCATGCAGGCGGCGAATCAGCGTCACCAGCGGTTCCAGGTTCTGCTCCCAGTCAAAACCTTCCTTGTTGGCGATCTGGCGCAGCGTCTCGCCCGGTAGCGGGCGATACAGCACGGCGGTCATGCCGGGCGCGTCCAGCTGGAAGCTGTCGAGTACGGTGAGGGTGGGAATGCCGCGTTGTTGCAACCCGAGCGCGTTATCGATGAAACGCTTGGAGTACGGGCGAAACAAGGCGGAAGAAAAAAACCGCTTGCGACGAAACAGTTTAAGGATGTTCCCGTCCGTCAGCAGGTAGACTTTGGGCCCATAGCTGTCCTTCTCCAGGATTCTGGCGCCTTCAATCATCGTGTTTAGAGCGGCTTGGGGAAGCCTTGAACATTGCATCGTCAGGAAGCCTTGTGGGAGTCGCGGGCACATGAGTCGGCAATGATGCCGAAAGTTTTGGGTTTTAACCATGCCGGGGTGGCAGGTTGACCGTAGTATTAGGAGCGGATGATGCAGGCAAGTCGTTGGGCGCAAGGATGGATGGGGTTCGGGTTGCTGTGGTTTTTACTGGCAATCGCCTTTGCGCCGACCAATAAGATCTATCAACAGGGGCTGACGCTGTTCTTGTGGCTGCCGGCCATGGTGTTTGCCTGGTCTGCCCGTGAGCAGCTCAAGCAGGTCTGGCAGGCTCAGCGCTGGGTCTACCTGGCGCTGGGCGTAATGGCGGCCTGGGGCTTGATCAGCCTGCTGTGGACCAATGCCGAGGACCCTTCCCGCGAAGCCAAGCGCCTGCTGTATATCGGCGTATTCCTGCTGTTCTTGCCGGTGCTTGCCCAAGGGCGCACCGAGCAGGTGGTTCGCCTGATGCAGTGGGGCGGCTTTGGCCTGGCGTTGTCGTCGCTGCTGGCGATGGTCAAGTTCTATGGCCTTCAAGGCAATGCCTGGGACGCCCGTCTTGAAGGGTTGGGGCAGCTGTCCCATCCGATCCTGGGTGCGTACGTCATTGGTCTCGCGGCTGTGTGGATGCTGCACTGGATGCCCCGCGGACGCTGGATGCAAGTGGCCTCCCTGGCGGCGATCGGGCTGCTCGGCCTGTTTGTCGTGGCGAGCCAGAGCCGTGGTGCCGCGCTGGCCTTGCTGTTGAGCGTGGTGGCGATGCCGCTGTGGAGCCGCGACCGACGCAGCACGGTGATCGCGATCGCAGCTGCGGTGGCGGCGGTGGTGGTATTCGTGTCGATGCAATCGTTGATGCTGTCCCGTGGCGTGTCGTTCCGGCCGCAGATTTTCATGGCGGCGCTGCAGATGATTGGCGAGCACCCTTGGACCGGTCTGGGCCTGGGTGGTAATTACAACGTGGTCTGGAATGAATTCCGCTTCGACCATTCCCACAACCTGTTCACCCACGTCGCCATCGAACTGGGCCTGCCGGGCCTGCTGCTGTGGTGCGCGGTGTGGTTCGGCGTGCTGTGGCAAGCCTGGAAAGTGCGTGACACCCATTACGGCAAAGGCCTCATCGGCATGTGGGTGTTCTCCACCCTGGCGATGCAGTTCGATGCGGCCAACCTCACCGGCACCCCGCGTGCCGAGTGGTTTATCACCTGGCTGCCGATCGCGCTGGTCAGCGTGTCGGTCTGGGCTCGGGCCAAACCCGGTGCTTGTGATAAAGTTGCCGCCCTACCTAATCAGTGAGCTCAACAATGAGTGACGCACCGCCTAAAGCGGAACAGGAATCCAGCCTGAAAATTTATTTCAGGCTGCTGGGATACGTGAAGCCGTACATCGGCATGTTCCTCGTGAGCATTATCGGGTTTGTGATTTTCGCATCCACCCAGCCCATGCTGGCCGGGATTCTCAAATACTTCGTGGATGGCCTGAGCAACCCGGACGTGGTGTTTTTCCCCAGTGTTCCGTACCTCAAGGATCTGAAACTGCTGATGGCCGTGCCGCTGCTGATCGTGCTGATCGCCGCGTGGCAGGGGCTGGGCTCTTTCCTGGGCAATTACTACCTGGCCAAGGTCTCCCTGGGGCTGGTCCACGATTTGCGGGTGCAGTTGTTCAACAAACTGCTGGTCCTGCCCAACCGCTATTTCGATACCCACAGCTCCGGGCACCTGATTTCCCGCATCACCTTCAACGTGACCATGGTCACCGGCGCCGCCACGGATGCGATCAAGGTCGTGATCCGCGAAGGCCTGACGGTGGTGTTCCTGTTCGGTTACCTGTTGTGGATGAACTGGAAGCTGACCCTGGTGATGCTGGCGATCCTGCCGATCATTGCCATGATGGTCGGCAGCACCAGCAAGAAATTCCGCAAGCAGAGCAAGAAAATCCAGGTGGCGATGGGCGACGTGACCCACGTGGCCTCGGAAACCATCCAGGGTTATCGCGTGGTGCGCAGCTTCGGTGGGGAGACCTACGAAGAGCAGCGTTTCGCCAAGGCGAGCATGAGCAACACCGAAAAGCAGATGCGCATGACCAAGACCGGTGCGGTCTACACGCCCATGCTGCAATTGGTGATCTACACCGCGATGGCGGCGCTGATGTTCCTGGTGCTGTTCCTGCGGGGTGACGCGACCGCCGGCGACCTGGTGGCCTATATCACGGCTGCGGGCCTGCTGCCCAAGCCGATCCGCCAGTTGTCGGAAGTCAGCTCGACGATCCAGAAGGGCGTCGCCGGTGCCGAGAGCATCTTCGAACAGCTGGACGTGGTGCCTGAAGTCGACACCGGCACTGTGGAAAAAGAGCGGGTCAGCGGCCACCTTGAGGTGCGCAACCTGAGCTTCACCTACCCCGGCACCGAGCGCGAAGTGCTCAAGAACATCAGCTTCATCGCAGCGCCAGGCCAGATGGTCGCGCTGGTCGGGCGTTCGGGCAGTGGCAAGTCCACCCTGGCCGCGCTGATTCCGCGTTTCTACCATCATGAAGTCGGCGAGATCCTGCTTGATGAAGTGGAAATCGAGGACTACCGCCTGCGCAACCTGCGCCGTCATGTGGCCCAGGTGACCCAGCACGTGACGCTGTTCAACGACACCGTGGCCAACAACATCGCCTACGGCGACCTGGCCGGCGCGCCGCGTGAAGACGTCGAAAAAGCTGCCCGTGATGCCTACGCCATGGACTTCATCGCCGAGCTGCCCAAGGGCCTGGACACCGAAGTCGGCGAAAACGGCGTGCTGCTCTCCGGCGGTCAGCGCCAGCGTCTGGCGATTGCCCGTGCCTTGCTGAAAAACGCACCGCTGTTGATCCTCGATGAGGCGACCTCGGCGCTGGACACCGAGTCCGAGCGGCATATCCAGGCCGCCCTGGACAAAGTCATGAAGGGCCGTACGACCCTGGTGATTGCGCACCGCTTGTCCACCATCGAGAAGGCTGACCTGATCCTGGTGATGGATCACGGTGAAATCGTCGAGCGTGGCACCCATGCCGATTTGTTGGCCTTGGGTGGCTACTACTCGCGTTTGCACGCCATGGGGCTGGACGAGCCGGCAACGGCCAACATCGTCTGACCGACCGGGGCGCGCAATGCGCCCCGTTTTTGTTCAAAAAGTGAGCAGTTGCGCGGTCGGATGTCTTACAGATAAAGCTCTCGAACTAGGCAGCGCCCACCCTGTGCTAATATCGCGCCCCTGTTCATTTTGTATGTGGGTTGCTCCATGAAGTTGTCCATGCCGCGATTCGATCAAGCCCCTGTCTTGGTGGTCGGCGATGTCATGCTCGACCGTTACTGGCATGGTGGTACCTCACGGATTTCCCCTGAGGCGCCGGTACCGGTAGTCAAGGTCGAGCAAATCGAAGACCGTCCAGGCGGCGCTGCCAACGTTGCCCTCAATATTGCCGCCCTCGGCGCCCCGGCCTCCCTGGTCGGCGTGACCGGCGATGACGAAGCCGCCGACAGCCTGGCCAACAGCCTGCGCGGTGCCGGCGTGCGTGCGCTGTTCCAGCGCATTGCCCATCAGCCGACCATCGTCAAGCTGCGGGTCATGAGTCGTCACCAGCAATTGCTGCGGATCGATTTTGAAGAACCCTTCGCCACCGACGCCCTGGCCCTCAGCGGTCAGGTCGATGCGTTGCTCGAAGGCATCAAGGTGCTGGTGTTGTCCGATTACGGCAAAGGCGCCTTGAAGAACCACCAGGCACTGATCCAGGCCGCCAAGGCCAAGGGCATTCCGGTGCTGGCCGACCCCAAGGGCAAGGATTTCTCGATTTATCGCGGTGCCAGCCTGATCACGCCGAACCTCAGCGAGTTCGAAGCCATCGTCGGCGGCTGCGCCGATGAGCACGAGCTGGTGAGCAAAGGCGCGGCATTGATGGCCGACCTCGACCTTGGCGCCTTGCTGGTGACCCGTGGCGAGCACGGCATGACCCTGCTGCGTCCGGATCATCCGGCGATGCACCTGCCGGCGCGGGCCCGTGAAGTGTTCGACGTCACCGGCGCCGGCGACACCGTGATCTCCACCCTGGCCGCCTCGATTGCGGCCGGCGAAGAACTGCCTCACGCCGTGGCCCTGGCCAACCTGGCGGCGGGCATTGTGGTGGGCAAGTTGGGTACGGCGGCCATCAGTGCACCGGAACTGCGGCGCGCCATCCAGCGCTCCGAAGGTTCGGAACGTGGCGTGCTGGGGATCGAGCAATTGCTGCTGGCGATCGACGATGCCCGTGCCCACAACGAGAGCATTGTGTTCACCAACGGCTGCTTCGACATCCTGCATGCTGGCCACGTGACCTATCTGGAACAGGCGCGCGCCCAAGGCGATCGCCTGATCGTCGCGGTCAACGACGACGCGTCGGTCAGCCGCCTCAAAGGCCCGGGCCGTCCGATCAACAGTGTCGACCGTCGTATGGCGGTCCTGGCTGGCCTGGGCGCAGTGGACTGGGTGATCAGCTTCGCTGAAGGTACCCCGGAAAACCTGCTGGCCCAGGTCAAGCCGGACGTGCTGGTCAAGGGTGGCGATTACTCCGTCGACCAGGTGGTCGGTGCCGACATCGTCAGCGCCTATGGCGGCACGGTCAAAGTGCTGGGGCTGGTTGAAAACAGCTCGACCACGGCCATCGTCGAGAAGATTCGCAACAATGAGTAAGTGTGTCCTGATAACCGGCGGTGCGGGCTTTATCGGCTCGCACCTGGTCGATGCGTTGTTGGCCAAGGGCTACGGCGTGCGCGTGTTGGACAACCTGTCCACCGGCAAGCGCAGCAACCTGCCTTTGGATAATCCGCGGGTCGAGTTGCTTGAGGGTGATGTCGCCGACGCCGAGCTGGTCGCGCGTGCCGCGGTCGGCACGGCGGCGGTGGTGCACCTGGCGGCGGTGGCCTCGGTGCAGGCATCGGTGGATGACCCGGTCAGCACGCACCAGAGCAATTTCGTCGGTACGCTGAATGTGTGCGAAGCCATGCGCAAAGCGGCGGTGAAGCGCGTGGTCTTCGCCTCCAGCGCGGCGGTGTACGGCAACAATGGCGAGGGCGCTTCGATTGACGAAGAGACCACCAAGGCGCCGTTGACGCCCTATGCGTCCGACAAATTGGCCGGCGAGCATTACTTCGACTTTTACCGTCGCCAGCACGGTCTGGAACCGGTGATTTTCCGCTTCTTCAATATCTTCGGGCCGCGCCAGGACCCGTCCTCGCCGTACTCCGGAGTGATCAGCATCTTCAGCGAGCGCGTGCAGCAGGGCGTGCCGATTGCCGTGTTTGGCGATGGCGAGCAGACCCGTGACTTCATGTATGTGGAAGATCTGGTTGACGTGTTGGTGCAAGCCATTGAAGCGCCGGACGCGCCGTTGGGCGCGATCAATGTGGGCTGGAATCGAACGACGACGCTCAAGCAGGTGTTGCAGGCGCTGGAAGAGATTGTCGGCAAGTTGCCAGCGGTGACTTACGGGCCGGCACGTTCGGGGGATATTCGCCACTCGCGGGCGAATAATCAGCGCTTGTTGGCGAGCTTCACACTCCCCGAACCGACCCCGCTGAAGGTTGGCTTGGAACGCTTGCTCAACGGCTGACGCAATTATAAATGTGGGAGCGGGCTTGCTCGCGAAGGCGGTGTACCAGTCTCTGCCTGTGCGGGCTGATCCACCGCTTTCGCGAGCAAGCCCGCTCCCACATTTGGATTTGCGCCGGGCTTGGCATTGGAGTGGAGCCGCTAGCTGCTGGCCTTCTTCTTCGGCGTAATCTTGCGCAGCACCCGCTGGGCCAAACGCTTCAATTTCGATTCTTTCTCCGGCTCCGCCAAGCCTTGCTGGCGCAGCCAATCCTTCCAGCGAATCCGCTCCTCACGCACCAGCCAGCCTTCCTGCTGGGCGAAGCTCTCCGCGAGGAATAAACCCCGGGTGCTGGCCGGGTACAACTGGTCTTTCTTCACGGTGTAGAGCTCAGCGACGGGCTGGCCATCCTTGAGTGGCATCAGGTACAGGTCCGGGCGCTGGCGGTCGAGGCGCGCCACCAACTGGTCGCCTTCCAGGCGCTCGTCCACATGGAACAGGCTCAGGGACTTGGCTTCCTTCGGCACTTCCAGGCGCAAGTCGTAGATCAATTGCAGTGACGCCGTGGGCAGGTGCACATAGGCCCGTGGGCGTTCGATCAGCTGAGTGGTCGCGCAACGCACCGGGCGAGCTGCGCCGGACAACGGGCTGAGGCGAAACGGCAGTGCTTCGCGGTAATGCAGCGCGGCGGAGTAGGGCGCCGGCAGCCAGGTGTCGTTGAAGCGCCCGCCGAGCCAGCCTTCGGGCGTTTCCAGCAGGCACTCTTCGGCGATTTCCTGGATGGCGGTGTGCAGCGGCAGGTTCAGTTCGTGGGCGGGGACGTAGCCGGAGATCAGCTTGAGTACCACGTCGCCACGGTCCTGGCGTCGCTGGCGTACCAGCACCCAGTAGTCCTTGTTTTGCCAGTGCAGGGTCAGTCGTACCGACACGCCGAGGTTCGCCAGTTCCAGCACGAAACGCTCGGGGTCGGCCACCTCCACCGGCTTGCGCCGTTGCAGGGTCTGGGCGAAGTTGAGCGGCATGCCGACGCTCTGGTAGTTCAGTCCTTCGGGGGTGGCTTCGACGTGCAGCGGCAGTGTCTTGAAGTTGCTGGGGTTTTTTCGTATGAGCGTGCGCGCCATGTCGGCTCCTGCTTGCGACTGGGTCGGCCGCGTCGGCGGCATCAGAGTTGACGAATAACCTGGGCAGCGGTCGCCACGTTATGGGCCAGGTGCAGCGGATTGATGGTCCCGACAATAGCACTGGCAACGCCCGTTTGCGCAAACAACAGCATGAAACTGGCACGTATTGGATCCATTCCAGGCTCCAGGCAAACGTGGCCACTGGCCAGGGCTTTTTTCACCAGGATGCCTTTGCCGTGGGCGGCCGCATAGTCAATGACGGCTTTCTCGGCCTGTTCGTTCAAATTGTAGGTGACCATCGCGCAATCGCCCTGCTCCAGAGCCTTCACGCCGCCTTCGACGGTTTTCCCGGAAAAACCGAAACCGCGGATCTTGCCTTCCTGTTTCAGCTCGGCGAGGGTCTGGTAGACCTCGCAGTCGTTGAGGATATGCAGGTCGTTGCCGTCGGAGTGCACCAGCACCAGGTCGATAAAATCCGTTTCCAGTCGTTTCAAGCTGCGTTCAATCGACAGTCGAGTGTGGGCCGCGCTGAAATCGTGGCGGGACACGCCATTGTCGAATTCCTCGCCGACCTTGCTGACAATCACCCAGTCCTTGCGCTGGCCGCGCAGCAGCGGGCCCAGGCGCTCTTCGCTGCGGCCGTAGGCGGGGGCGGTGTCGATCAGGTTGATGCCCAATTGCTGGGCCTGACGCAGCAGCATCCGGGCTGCGTCGTCATCTGGAATCTGGAAGCCGTTGGGGTATTTGACCCCCTGGTCACGGCCCAGCTTGACGGTGCCCAGGCCCAGCGGCGACACCAGCAGGCCGGTGCTGCCCAGGGGGCGATGCAGGTCGTGCAAGGTCGGCAGGCTCATGGCAGCAGTTGCTCCCAGGCCGGTACGCCGATGGCGGGCTTTGGCAGCTCGGGCAGCGGCTCGCTGGCGGCTGGACGGATGCCATCACGTTCGAAGCTGTTGATCACCCGGTCGGCGAAGTCCGGCGCCAGTGCCAGTTTGGTCGGCCAGCCTACCAGCAGGCGGCCGTCCTCAAACACGAAGGCGTTGTCGGGGCGGCTCAGGCCCGTTTGCAGTGGCTCGGCGCGGTCGACGCGCAGGGTGGCCCATTGGGTCTGGCTCATGTCGATCCACGGCAGCAATTGCGCCAGTTCTTTTTGCGCCGTTGCGATCTGTTCTTCAGGCGTACGTGCCACGCCATCGGCCTCGGCAATGTCGCCGCCCATGTACCAGACCCAGTTGCCATCGGCGGCCGGGTGGGTGGTCACGGTGAGGCGCGGCTTGGTGCCGCCGCCCAGGCAGTGGGCGTACAGCGGCTTCAGGCCGGGGCCTTTGGCGATGATCATGTGCAGCGGGCGTTTTTGCATCGCCGGCTTGCTCAAGCCCAGGCTGGTCAGCAGGTCGGCGGTGCCGCCACCGGCGCTCAGCACGATGCGCTGGGCGCGGATCTCGCGGCCATCCACCTTCAGGCCCACCAGCTTGTTGCCGTCCAGCAGCGGCTCGATGTGCTGCCCGGCGAGCAAGCCGTCGCCGGCCAATTGAGCCAGGCGTTCGATCACACTGGGGACGTCCACCACGAGTTCGGCCAGGCGATAGACCTTGCCCTTGAAGCGGCGATCTTGCAGGGCTGGGGGCAGGTCGTCGCCCTTGACCTGGTCGACACGGCCGCGCACGGCCTTGCTGGCGAAGAAGCTGGTGAGGTTGCCGGCGAGCGTGCCGGGGGACCACAGGTAATGGGCCTGGGAGAGCACGCGCACGCCGGTCAGGTCCAGCTCGCCATTGCCCGCCAAGGCTTCACGCCAGCGGCGCGGCATGTCTGCGATGGCTTCGGAGGCGCCGGTGAGGGCGCCGTGCAGGGCGTATTTCGCGCCGCCGTGGATGATCCCTTGGGACTTCACGCTTTGCCCGCCACCCAGGGTAGCGTTTTCCACCAATACCGTGGAAAACCCCTGGCGGCGCAGGCGCGCATTCAGCCAGAGGCCGGCAACCCCGGCGCCGACAATCAGGACGTCGGTGGAAATAACGGATGGCATGGGCGACCTCAGTGTTCAAGACAAGAGGCGCAGTATACAGGCTGTTGCGTGGTGGTCAGTGCCCGGCGGTTTTCGAAAACAACTGGATCACCACCACACCCAGCACAATCAGGCCCATGCCGAGCATCGCCGGCAGGTCGAGTTTCTGCCCGTAGATGAACAGCGCTGCGACGCTCACCATCACGATGCCCATCCCGGCCCACACCGCGTAGGCCACGCCCACCGGCACGGTGCGCACCACCAGGGTCAGCATCCAGAACGCCACGCCGTAGCCGACGATCACCAGTAGCAGTGGGATAGGTGTGCTCCAGCCCTTGATGGCTTTCATCGAAACAGTGGCGATCACTTCCGAGCAGATGGCGATGGCCAGGTAGTAGTAGGCAGGGTTCATGGGTAATCCTCGGTGTGAAGCGCGTTTGATAATGTCGCCATTTTAGGGCCTGGCCAGATGGGGTAAAGTCATTACCTATCTGAATTGGAGATGGGTTGAGCCATGAGCGTGCAATGGAACCTGGAGCAGATGCGCCTGTTTGTCAGCGTCGCCGAGCAGCGTTCGTTTTCGGCGGTGGCACGCGGGCAGCGCAAGGCGCAGTCGGCGGTGAGTAATGGGATTGCGCTGCTGGAGGCCGACCTCGGCGTGAGCCTGTTCGAGCGTAGCAGCGGCCGCCAACCGCGCCTGACCGAGGCTGGCACGGTGTTGCTTGAAGAAGCCCGGGAAGTGCTGCGTCAATGCGAGCGCCTCAATGGCCGGGCGCTGTCGTTGATGCGCGGCGAAGAAGCCTGCCTGCGCCTGGCTCAGGATGAGGCGATGCTGTATCAGCCGGTGCTCGACAGCCTGGACGCGCTCGCCGGGCAGTTTCCCAACCTGGAAGTGCAGATTTCCAGCGCCGCCCAAGGCGATGTCGCACGCAAGCTGGTGGAGCGCAAGGCCGACCTGGGCATGTTGTTCTATCACGATCAGATCCCCGAGGCACTGGAGCGGCGGGTAGTCGGCAGTGTGGAAATGGTCACCGTCTGCGGGCGCAATCACCCGTTGGCTCGGCAGAAAACCGTGGACTGCCAGGGCCTCGCGCAATACCGCCAACTGCTGATGTCGACCCAGACCAGCGTCTACCCCGGCAGTGAAGCTGCCAGCCCACAGGTGTGGCGTGCCGACAGCTTCTACGTGCTGGCCGAATGGCTGACCCGTGGCCTCGGCTGGGCCTGGCTGCCGCGGCATGTGGTGCAATACCCGACCTACCAGAACCAGATGGTCGAACTCGACAGCGAATGGACCCCGCCGGCGTTGGTGGTGGAGTTGGTCTGGCGCCGCGACGAGCCCCTCGGCCCGGCCGCACGCTTTCTGGCAGAACGTTTTGCCGAGTGTCTACGGGCGATTGACTGAAAAAGCCGATAAACTCCGCCGCCATGAATAGAACTCTCTACAGCTGTCTGTTTTACCTGGCGCTGCCGTTGGTGGCTTTACGTCTGTGGCTGCGCGCGCGCAAGGCCCCGGCCTATGCCAAGCGGGTGAGCGAACGTTTCTCCTATGGCTTGCCGGTGTTGCAGCCGGGCGGGATCTGGGTGCATGCGGTGTCGGTGGGCGAGAGCATCGCCGCCGCGCCCATGGTGCGCGGGTTGCTGGAGCGTTATCCGACGCTTGCAATCACCGTGACCTGCATGACGCCCACGGGTTCCGAGCGCATCCAGGCGCTGTTCGCCAACGAGCCGCGCATCCAACACTGCTACCTGCCCTATGATTTGCCTTGCGCCGCCAAGCGCTTTCTTGATCGCGTGCAGCCGAAGCTGGCGGTGATCATGGAAACCGAGTTGTGGCCCAACCACATCCACGCCTGTGCCCAGCGCGGTATTCCCGTGGCGTTGGCCAATGGGCGGCTGTCGGCACGCTCGGCCAAGGGTTACGGGCGTTTCGCCAAGCTCACCGCGCCGATGCTGGCAGAGATGAGTCTGTTGGCCGTTCAGACGCAAACCGAAGCCCAGCGTTTTTTAAGCCTCGGTGCGCGTCCGCAAGCCGTTGAAGTGACCGGCTCGATCAAGTTCGACCTGACCATCGACCCCGAACTGCCGCAGCGCGCCGCCGCTTTGCGCGAACAATGGGGCGCCAGTGAGCGTCCGGTGTGGATCGCCGCCAGTACCCACGAAGGCGAAGATGAAGTGGTGCTCGCCGCCCATCGCCAGTTGCTCGACAGCTATCCCAATGCGTTATTGATCCTGGTGCCGCGCCATCAGGAGCGTTTCGGGCCAATGTTCGAGTTGTGTGGGCAACAGGGATTCGCCACGGTGCGCCGTTCCACGGGCGAACCCGTCACCTCGCAAACCTCGGTGTTGCTCGGCGATACCATGGGCGAATTGCTGTTTCTGTATGCCTTGGCCGACAGTGCCTTTGTCGGCGGCAGCCTGGTGGCGACTGGTGGGCATAACCCGCTGGAGCCGGCGGCGTTGGCCAAGCCGGTGATCATGGGGCCGCACGTATTCAACTTCCTCGAAATCACCGCGATGATGCGTGAAGGCGGGGCGTTGCGGCAGGTGGATGATGCCGAAGGGTTGGCTGAGGCGGTGCGGCAGTTGTTCGAGTTGCCGCAGGATGCGCGCAGGATGGGGCAGGCGGGGCTCAAGGTGATGCAGGCGAACCAAGGTGCTTTGAAGCGTTTGCTGGATGGTTTGAGCAGACTCATCACCCACTGACAATAGAAGTCAAATGTGGGAGCGGGCTTGCTCGCGAAAGCGGTGGGTCAGCCTGCACATGTGGCGACTGATACACCGCCTTCGCGAGCAAGCCCGCTCCCACACAAGCCAGCTCCCACATTGGTTTTGCAGTGTTATCAATATCCCGGTCGGGCTTTTAGCTGCTCGGCGGCTGCCTTGGCCAGATCCGGCGGCAGGAAGTCGCGGTCCGGGTTGTAGTCCGCTTTCAGATAACGCGCCAGATCCTGCAAATCCCCCGGGTTCAACGTCCCCGCCGCCTGCTTCAAACGCAGGTTGTCGAGGATGTAGTCATAGCGGCTGTTGTTGTAGTTGCGCACCGACGAGTACAGCTGGCGCTGCGAATCCAGCACATCGACGATATTGCGCGTACCCACCTGATAGCCGATCTCCGTGGCTTCCACCGCGCTCTGGTTGGAGATGATCGACTGGCGACGTGCCTGCACCTGTTCCACATCGGTGTTCACCGCGCGGTGCAGGTTGCGTGTGTTTTCCACCACCTGGCGACGCAGGCCTTCGCGTTGCTGCTCGGTCTGGTCCAGGCGCGAATAGGATTCGCGCACTTGCGAGCTGGTCAGCCCGCCGCTGTAGAGCGGGATGCTCAGGCGCAGGCCGATGGTGCGTTGGGACACATCGCCGCCGTACGGCACCGGCAATTGGTTGGGGTTGCTGAAGCCGAGCGCATCGTTATCGCCTTTTTCGTACTGCGCCACGGCGTCGAGGGTCGGTGCGTGGCCGGCCTTGCGCTGCTTGAGGGTTTCTTCGGCGGCGGTGACAGCGTAGTTGCTGGCCAGCAGGTTCAGGTTTTGGCGCCCGGCGGTTTCGACCCAGGATTTGGCGTCGTTCGGCAGCGGCGGCAGTACCGGCAGGGTGTGGACGATGCCCTGAATCGAATTGTACTGGCGGTTGGTCAGGGTGATCAGTGCTTCGAACGCGTCCTCCACCTGGCGCTGGGCGAGGATGCGGTTGGCGCGGGCAGTGTCGTAGCTGGCCTGGGATTGCAGCACGTCGGTCTTGTCCGACAGGCCGACGTCGAAGCGTTCGTTGGACTGGTCCAGCTGGCGCTTGAAGGCATTTTCTTCGGCCTTGGTGGAGGCCAGGTTGTCCTGGGCGCGCAGCACGGCGAAGTAGTTTTCGGCGCTTTGCAGGATCAGGTTCTGTTCGGTGGCCGAGAGTTGCAGCGCGGCCTGTTCGTTGACGGCTTCGGCGGCTTGCAGCTGGAACCAGCGGTCGGCGCGGAACAGCGGCTGGCTCAAGGTTGCGCGCCACGAATGCGCATCGCGATTGGCAGTGCCTGATGGCTGCGAGAGCTGGGTGCGCACGTTGTTGCTGTCGGCACCGGCCGACAGGTTCGGCAGCAAACCGGCGCGGGCCTGTGGCACCACTTCTTTTTGCGCGCCGTATTGGGCGCGGGCGGCCGCCAGGTCAGCGTTGTTGTTTACCGCTTCCTGGTAGACGCTGACCAAGTCAGTGTTGGCGGACAAGGGCGCTTCTGCTGCCCAAACCATTCCATTGGTCGCACAAGACACGGCAAGAGCCAGTGAGAGTTTGCGCAGCATGAGGCGTTCCCTGATCAAATATTACGGCGATAATTTGTCGGCCAAGGCTACGGCCGCAGCTTCAGAGCGTCAAGCCTTGGAGCCGTACCGAGTGTAGTGGCGCGATCACGGCACAACAATCCTGCAATTGCGCCATTCATCATGCTGAATGCACCGCCATTGGCAATTTGCCTACGCCATGGTCTAGACTGGCCGCGTTCTTGTCGGGGTGCCTTGTTGGAAGGCTGAGATCGGTAAATACCGGATCCCGTTGAACCTGATCAGGTTAGCGCCTGCGTAGGGAACAAGATTTCTCGTCACCCGGCGAGTCCTCTTGTGCTTCGTCCGGGATGCTGTTCGACGATCGAACAGCCCTCGTGCGCCAAGCACAGCACTGGTTCCAGTGCGTCCGTCCGTCACAGGTTCGCTCCGACAAAAATCCACCGCCTGGATAAAGAGTTGGAGAGCCCGTGATGAGTACAAAACCAAAAAACACCGTGCACCTGAGTGAATCGGCCAAGGTTGATTCCGGCTCCGTGCAACCCTTTACCCGCTCGCAAAAAATCTACGTACAGGGCTCCCGCCCGGACATCCGCGTGCCGATGCGCGAGATCAGCCTGGACGTGACCCCCACCGATTTCGGCGGTGAGATCAACGCGCCGGTCACCGTCTACGACACCTCCGGCCCCTACACCGACCCCAACGTGATCATCGATGTGCGCAAAGGCCTGGGCGACGTGCGCTCGCCGTGGATCGAAGTGCGTGGCGACACCGAACGCCTGCCGGGCCTCAGCTCGCACTTCGGCCAACAGCGCCTCAGCGATGCCGAGCTGACCGCACTGCGCTTCGCCCACGTGAAGAACCCACGCCGCGCCAAGGCCGGCGCCAACGTCACGCAGATGCACTACGCGCGCAAAGGCATCATCACCGCCGAGATGGAATACGTTGCCATCCGCGAAAACATGAAGCTCGAAGAAGCCCGTGCCACTGGCCTGCTTGACCAGCAACACGCCGGCCACAGTTTCGGCGCCAGCGTGCCGAAGATCATCACGCCTGAGTTCGTGCGCGAAGAAATCGCCCGTGGCCGCGCGATCATCCCGGCCAACATCAACCACACCGAACTGGAACCGATGATCATCGGCCGTAACTTCCTGGTGAAGATCAACGGCAACATCGGCAACAGCGCCCTGGGTTCGTCCATCGAAGAAGAAGTGGCAAAACTGACCTGGGGCATTCGCTGGGGTTCGGACACCGTGATGGACTTGTCCACCGGCAAGCACATCCACGAAACCCGCGAGTGGATCATCCGCAACTCGCCAGTACCAATCGGCACCGTGCCGATCTACCAGGCCCTGGAAAAAGTTGGCGGTGCCGCCGAGGACCTGACCTGGGAGCTGTTCCGCGACACCCTGGTGGAGCAGGCCGAGCAAGGCGTCGATTACTTCACCATCCACGCCGGCGTGTTGCTGCGCTACGTGCCGCTGACCGCCAAGCGTGTCACCGGCATCGTCTCCCGTGGCGGCTCGATCATGGCCAAGTGGTGCCTGGCGCACCACAAAGAGAACTTCACCTACACGCATTTCGACGAAATCTGCGAAATCATGAAGGCCTATGACGTCAGCTTCTCCCTCGGCGACGGCCTGCGCCCGGGCTCGATTGCCGATGCCAACGACGCCGCGCAATTCGGCGAGCTGGAAACCCTTGGCGAGCTGACCAAGACCGCCTGGAAGCACGACGTGCAAACCATGATCGAAGGCCCTGGCCACGTGCCGATGCAGTTGATCAAGGAGAACATGGACAAGCAGCTCGAATGCTGCGACGAAGCGCCGTTCTACACCCTCGGCCCGCTGACCACCGACATTGCGCCGGGCTACGACCACATCACCTCGGGCATCGGTGCGGCGATGATCGGCTGGTTCGGCTGCGCGATGCTTTGCTACGTCACACCGAAGGAGCACTTGGGCCTGCCGAACAAGGATGATGTGAAGACCGGGATCATCACCTACAAGATCGCCGCGCATGCGGCTGACCTCGCGAAAGGCCATCCGGGCGCGCAAATCCGTGATAACGCCCTGAGCAAGGCGCGCTTCGAATTCCGTTGGGAGGACCAGTTCAACCTCGGCCTGGACCCGGACACCGCGCGTTCGTACCACGATGAAACGCTGCCGAAGGATTCGGCCAAGGTCGCGCATTTCTGCTCGATGTGCGGGCCGAAGTTCTGCTCGATGAAGATTACCCAGGAAGTGCGCGAGTACGCGGCCAACCAGCGCATTGACGCGGTGGATGTGGAGGTGGCCAAGGGCTTGGCGGAGCAGGCCGAGCGGTTCAAGCAGGAAGGTAGCCAGCTGTACAAGAAGGTGTAAGCGGCAAGCTGCAAGCTGCAAGTTAGAAGCAAAGGCGAATCTGCTTTTTCTTGAAGCTTGAAGCTTGAAGCTTGTAGCCCATGTCCCTCACGAGATTCCTAAATTGAACACCTATTCCCCTGACATCGCGGTCCCCGCCGATAGGCGCGTCTTCGGCGCCCGCGACCTGTTCTCCCTGTGGTTCTCCCTCGGCATCGGCCTGATGGTCCTGCAAACCGGCGCCTTGCTCGCACCGGGCCTGGGCTTGTCCGGCTCGCTGCTGGCGATCTTCCTCGGCACCCTGGTTGGCGTGTTGCTGCTGGCCGCCGTCGGCGTGATCGGTAGCGACACCGGCCTGTCTGCCATGGCCGCGCTGAAACTCAGCCTCGGCGCCAAGGGCGCGAGCCTGCCGGCGTTGCTCAACCTGCTGCAGCTGATCGGCTGGGGCTCGTTCGAAATCATCGTGATGCGCGACGCCGCCAGCCTGTTGGGCACGCGGGCGCTCAGCGAAGGCAGCCTGCTGGCCAGTCCGTTGGTGTGGACGCTGTTTTTCGGTGGCCTGGCGACCTTGCTGGCCGTCAGTGGGCCGCTGACCTTTGTGCGCCAGATCCTGCGCAAATGGGGCATCTGGCTGCTGCTCGCCGCCTGCCTGTGGCTGACCTGGAACCTGTTCGCCAAGGCCGATCTTGGCGCACTGTGGGCCCAGGCCGGCGATGGCTCGATGCCGTTTGCGGTGGGTTTCGACATTGCCATCGCCATGCCGCTGTCGTGGCTGCCGCTGATTGCCGATTACTCACGCTTCGGCAAGCGCGCCAAAAGCGTATTCGGCGGCACCGCGCTGGGCTTTTTTATCGGTAATTTCTGGCTGATGAGCCTGGGCGTGGCCTACACCCTGGCGTTTGCGCCGAGCGCTGAAGTGAATGCGCTGCTGTTGGCCTTGGCCGGTGCGGGCCTGGGGATTCCGCTGTTGCTGATCCTGCTGGATGAGTCGGAAAACGCCTTTGCCGATATTCACTCGGCGGCGGTGTCCAGCGGCATCCTATTGCGCCTGAAAGTCGAGCACCTGGCCCTGGCGATTGGCGTGATCTGTACGCTGATCGCCTGCTTCGCGCCTTTGGCCCAGTACCAGAATTTCCTGCTGCTGATCGGTTCAGTGTTTGCGCCGCTGTTCGGCGTGGTGCTGGTGGATCACTTCATTCTGCGCCGTCGTGGCCCGGGTCTGGTCGCCGCTCTGCGTTGGCCGGCGCTGCTGGCGTGGTTGGGGGGCATCGGCACTTACCACCTGCTGGCCAACCTGTATCCGGATGTCGGCGCAACCCTGCCGGCGCTGCTGCTGGCAGGGCTGTTGCAGTTCATCCTCGGGCGCGTGTTCAGCGGCGCGCAGGCACCCATTCAGGCTTGAGGATACCGTCCAGGCGCGAGTAGGGGATTTGCAACTCGACGTGGCCCAGGGCGTAAGGCGCGATGGTGGAGGTGGGGTACTTGAGGATCACCCCACCGTAGGTCAGTGCCACGTTCGGGGTTTTCTGGAAGGGGTAGGTCTTCACGAACTCCGGTTCCAGGCTCAGGCGGGTACTGATCAGCCAGCTGTTGTGGGCCACCTGGGCGGCTTTCCAGAACGCGTCCTCTTTGCCGGGCAGCAGCATGTCGGTCAACGTCAGGGCCTTTTGTTGCTGGCGCGAATAGTTGATGAAGCCGCGGCCCGGCTCGCCGTGGGTAACGCCCTGGTCCAGGTAGCTGGACAGCTCGATGATCACCAAGCCGTCATGCTGCTCACGTACCTTGGCCTGCAAGTACATGCTGTTGCGCGGCGCGGCGGTGCGCAGGAATTGCTCGCGATAGGTCTCAAGGCTGGTCGGCAGCGGGTCGTTCGCGTTGGTGCGGGTCATTTCCAGCAGGCGCTGTTCGATCAGGGCGTCCAGCTTGGGCTCCTTGGCGAAGTGCACGGTGTCGATGTTCACCAGTGGGCAATCGGCGCTGGCACAACCGGCCTGGCTTTGCTCAGTGGTGTCGCGGGTGGCTTCCAGCGGCGTGCGCCAGCTGGGTTGGAACAGGCTTTGACAGGCGCCGAGGGTCAGTGCGATGCAGGCCACGGAGGCGATTTTTAAAAGCGACATGGATGTCCTTCGTCTATCGATAAGAGCGAAATTGTGCAGGTTCGACTACCGGCATGGCCGTCAGTTCGCCACTAAGCTGAATAGAGTGAGTTTGACGTTCGCCGTCTATCCCGGCAACTGGAAAGGGGCTGCACCAACGGGCGCGAGCGCGTTAGGATGGCGCGAATTGCACAGGCTTAACGAGGCAGGATATGACGGATACAGCGAAATCGACGCCGAGCGCGGTCGAGATTGTTCAGCGCGACAATGCCTATCAGGGCTTCTACAAGCTTGATCGGGTGCAATTGCGCCATGAAAAATTCGACGGTGGCATGAGCCGTGTGATCAACCGCGAAGTTTTCGTTCGTCATGACGCCGTGTGTGTATTGCCCTACGACCCCCAGCGCGACGAAGTGGTGTTGATCGAACAGTTCCGCGTCGGCGCCCTGGGCCGTACCGACAACCCCTGGCTGATCGAGATGGTCGCCGGCCTGATCGACAAGGATGAGGAGCCGGAGGAGGTTGCACACCGCGAAGCCGAGGAGGAAGCTGGGCTGACATTCTCCGCGCTGTGGCCGATCACCAAATATTTCCCATCGCCTGGCGGCAGTACCGAATTTGTCCACTTGTTCCTGGGCCGTTGCGACAGCTCGGGCGCCGGTGGCGTCCATGGATTGGAAGAAGAGGCAGAAGACATCCGCGTCACCGTCTGGGCTTTTGAAGACGCCCTGCAAGCGGTGCGCGACGGCAGGATTTCCAACGCAGCCAGCATCATCGCCCTGCAATGGCTTGCGCTTAATCGCGCGGAAGTGAGGGGGTTATGGCAGTAAAGGCACGGGAACGTTATCGCGTCGACCTGATCGGGCTGCAAGCAGCCTGCGAGGCCAACTATGCGCGGTTGATGCGTCTGCTCCCCGACATGCGCCACGCCCCGGCGGCCAGGCGCATCGGCGTGACCCATGGCGACCAGATGCTTGGCGTGCTGACCCTGGAAGTCATCGTCAATTGCCCGTACACCACTACCCTGCGCGTGCGCCAGGAGCACAGCCTGCCGTGGCTGCCGGTGCCGCAACTGGAAGTGCAGGTGTACCACGACGCGCGCATGGCCGAAGTGATCAGCGCCGAACATGCGCGGCGCTTTCGCAGCATCTACCCTTACCCGAACGTGTTCATGCACCAGCCCGATGAGAAAGCACAGCTCAATGTGTTCCTCGGTGAATGGTTGAGTCACTGCCTGGCCCTGGGCCATGAGTTCGAAGCGGTGCGGTAGATGTGAACTGCGTCTGCTTCCCCTGGTTTCCTCTTTGTGTCCTGCCCAGCATAATCACGCCAACTGTCCATTCCTGTGATTGCCTTGGGAGAGCGCCTTGCCGAGCGTATCCACCGTGAACCCCGATGCGCCGGCGCTGCTGGTGCAACTGTCCGACAGCCACCTGTTTGCCGAGGCCGACGGCACGCTGCTGGGCATGAACACCCGTGAAAGCCTGCAACAGGTGATCGCGTTGGTGCGCACGCAACAACCGCAGATCGACCTGATGCTGGCCACTGGCGATCTGTCCCAGGACGGCACGCTGGCGTCGTACCAGCAATTTCGCGACATGACCCGGCAGATCGATGCGCCGGCACGCTGGATTCCCGGCAACCATGACGAACCCCAGATCATGGCCCACGCTGCCGTGCACAGTGATCTGTTGGAACCGGTGGTCGATGTCGGCCACTGGCGCATCATCCTGCTGGACTCCGCCGTGCCGGGCTCGGTGCCCGGTTACTTGCAGGATCAGCAACTGCAACTGCTCGTCCAGGCGTTGAGTGAAGCGCCGAATCGCCATCATTTGGTGTGTTTCCACCATCACCCGGTGTCCATTGGCTGTGCCTGGATGGAGCCCATCGGCCTGCGCAATCCCGACGCGCTGTTTGCCGTGCTGGATCGCTTCCCGCAGGTCAAGGCAGTGCTCTGGGGGCATGTGCACCAGGAAATCGACCGCGAGCGCAACGGCGTGCGGTTGTTGGCCTCGCCGTCGACCTGCATCCAGTTCGCGCCGGGCAGCGAGGATTTCCAGGTCAGCGAGCAGGCGCCGGGGTATCGCTGGTTGCGATTGCATGCCGACGGGCGGTTGGAAACTGGCGTGGAGCGGGTCCAGGACTTCGAATTTACGGTGGATTACGGCAGCAACGGCTATTAAACGCTGCAAACACTGATCATAAATGTGGGAGCGGGCTTGCTCGCGAATGCGGTGGCTCAGTAACAGATGCAGTGACTGACCCACCGCATTCGCGAGCAAGCCCGCTCCCACATTGGTTCTTCGGTGTCCTGTGGATTGAGGTCATCACACAGGGCCGCTATCCCTGTAAACTGCGCCTCTTTGGCCCACGTCACGGAGAGCCCGGCATGTCCGCTTCGATCCTGTATATCCACGGTTTCAACAGCGCGCCGGCGTCCAACAAGGCCAGCCAGCTGATCACCGTGATGGACGCCCTCGGCCTGGCCGACCAGTTGCGTGTGCCGGCCCTGCATCACCACCCGCGTCAGGCAATTCCCCAACTGGAAGCGGCGATCGCTGAACTGGGGCGGCCACTGCTGGTCGGCAGCTCACTCGGCGGCTACTATGCAACCCATCTTGCCGAACGCCATGGCCTCAAGGCGCTGCTGGTCAACCCGGCGGTCAGCCCCCATCGGATGTTCGACGGTTACCTGGGCACCCAGAAGAACCTCTACACCGATGAAACCTGGGAATTGACCCACGACCACGTCGCGGCCCTGGCCGAACTGGAAGTGGCGGCGCCCCAGGACGCCGCGCGTTACCAGGTGTGGTTGCAGACCGGCGATGAAACGCTGGACTACCGCCTCGCCCAACAGTATTACCGTGCCTGCGCCTTGCGCATCCAGGCCGGTGGCGACCATGGTTACCAGGGGTTCGCCAGGCAATTGCCGGCGTTGTTGAGCTTTGCCGGGATTGGCGCAGATCAGTATCAATCCTTCGATTTTTCGTCATTGTAAAAATCGCAGGTCATTTTTTAATCGAACGACTCACGACGAGACACCATGGCCACTCCCAGCGCTAGCTCTTATAACGCCGACGCCATCGAAGTCCTCTCGGGCCTCGACCCGGTGCGCAAACGCCCCGGCATGTACACCGACACCAGCCGGCCGAACCACCTTGCCCAGGAAGTCATCGACAACAGCGTCGACGAAGCCCTGGCCGGTCACGCCAAGTCGGTGCATGTCATTCTCCACGCTGACCACTCCCTGGAAGTGTCCGACGACGGCCGCGGCATGCCGGTGGACATTCACCCGGAAGAGGGTGTGCCAGGCGTCGAGTTGATCCTCACCAAGCTCCATGCGGGCGGCAAGTTCTCCAACAAGAACTACCAGTTCTCCGGCGGCCTGCACGGCGTGGGCATTTCGGTGGTCAACGCCCTGTCCACGCTGGTGCGGGTCAGGGTCAAGCGCGATGGCAACGAATACGAGATGACCTTCGCCGATGGCTACAAGGCCACCGACCTGGCAGTCATCGGCACCGTTGGCAAGCGCAACACCGGCACCAGCGTGTACTTCGCGCCGGACCCGAAATACTTCGATTCGCCGAAATTCTCCATCAGCCGCCTCAAGCACGTGCTCAAGGCCAAGGCCGTGCTGTGTCCGGGCCTGCTCGTCACCTTTGAAGACAAAGGCACCGGCGAGAAGGTCGAGTGGCACTATGAAGACGGCCTGCGCTCCTACCTGGAAGACTCCGTCAGCGATTTCGAACGCCTGCCCAACGAGCCGTTCTGCGGCAGCCTTGCCGGTAATAAAGAAGCCGTCGACTGGGCGCTGTTGTGGCTGCCCGAAGGCGGCGACAGCGTGCAGGAAAGCTACGTCAACCTGATCCCCACGGCGCAGGGCGGCACCCACGTCAACGGTTTGCGCCAGGGTTTGCTGGATGCCATGCGCGAATTCTGCGAGTACCGCAGCCTGCTGCCGCGCGGCGTGAAGCTGGCGCCGGAAGACGTGTGGGAGCGCATCGCGTTCGTGCTGTCGATGAAGATGCAGGAGCCACAGTTCTCCGGCCAGACCAAGGAGCGCCTGTCGTCCCGCGAGGCGGCCGCGTTTGTCTCCGGCGTGGTCAAGGACGCCTTCAGCCTGTGGCTCAACGAACACCCGGAACTCGGCCTGGCCTTGGCCGAACTGGCGATCAACAACGCCGGCCGTCGCTTGAAGGCCAGCAAGAAGGTCGAGCGCAAGCGCATCACCGCCGGCCCGGCACTGCCGGGCAAACTGGCCGATTGCGCCGGGCAAGACCCGATGCGCTCCGAACTGTTCCTGGTGGAAGGTGATTCCGCCGGCGGTTCCGCCAAGCAAGCGCGGGATAAAGAGTTCCAGGCGATCCTGCCGTTGCGCGGCAAGATCCTCAACACCTGGGAAGTCGATGGCAGCGAAGTCCTCGCCAGCCAGGAAGTGCACAACATCGCCGTGGCCATCGGCGTCGATCCCGGCGCGGCGGACATGAGCCAACTGCGCTACGGCAAGATCTGTATCCTCGCCGACGCCGACTCCGACGGCCTGCACATCGCCACCTTGCTGTGCGCGCTGTTCGTGCAGCACTTCCGTCCGTTGGTGGATGCCGGTCACGTCTACGTCGCCATGCCGCCGCTGTACCGGATCGACCTGGGCAAAGAGATTTTCTACGCCCTCGACGAAGCCGAGCGCGATGGCATCCTCGACCGCCTGGTGGCCGAGAAGAAGCGCGGCAAGCCGCAGGTCACGCGATTCAAAGGCCTGGGTGAGATGAACCCGCCGCAGCTGCGCGAAACCACTATGGACCCGAACACCCGGCGCCTGGTGCAACTGACCCTGGGCGATGACTTCGCCGCGACGTCGGAAATGATGGACATGCTGCTGGCGAAGAAACGCGCGCCAGACCGCAAGTCCTGGCTGGAATCCAAAGGCAACCTCGCCGAGGTCCTGGGCTGATGCGCACAGGTTTCGCCCTGGCGATCCTGGTGTTGAGCGGGTTGGCGGCTGCCTCGGTGGCTGCTGCGCCCGTGGCTGAACTCAAGTTGGTATCCGAACACCCGGTAGACGGCATGCGCGGCGGCAACCTGTCGGGCCTGGCGTTATGTGGCAAGGAGCTGTGGACCGTTTCTGATCGCGACGACGACCAGATCTATCGCCTGGACATCAGCGCGCCGACCTGGAAGGCCGAAACGGTGAAGATCGACGTGCCGCCGGTGCCGGAGTCCGGTTTGCCTTGGGGGCTGCGTTCGCGCACCAAGGCCGCGTCGTTCATTCGCGGTGGCGACCTGGATTTTGAAGGCATCAGCTGCGACGCCGCGGGCAACCGCTACATTGTCAGCGAAGCCCATGCTGCGGTGCTGCAAGTGCCGGCCAGTGGGGCGCCCGAGTGGTTGCGGATCGCCCCGGGCATGGTGCGCGAGGCGCGGGCCAGTGGCCTATTGCTGCACTTCAATGCGTTGTTTGAAGGCTTGGCGATAAATCCTGAAGGCAATCAGATTTGGCTCGCGGCCGAGCGCGAGCGGCGCGGCCTAATCTCGATCAAGCGTCCGCAAAGCCTGTGGGATTGCGACGGCCCGTGTGTGTTGCTGAGCGAGGCCGGCCAGGAAGTGCAGCCCGCCCAGTTCTCCAATGCCAAGGCGGTGTCCAAGGACTTTTCCGACCTGGCGCTGTTCAATGGCAAGCTGTTTACCCTTGAGCGCAATGCGTTCCAGATCTGCCGGCGCGATGCGGTCACGGCCAAAGTCGAGCTGTGCTGGTCGTTTGCCGACGAGACCCTGACCCCAGCGCGGCGCTACCCTCAGGCCTATGGCCTGGCCGAAGCTCTGGTGGTGGATGCCGACGGTGCCTGGTTGGGCATCGACAACAACTTCGGCCCGCGTGCCGATGGTGAAAAACGCCCGGTGGTTTATCGTTTCGCCGCCCCGGCCGGTGGCTGGAGTGCTCAGCCATGAATTTTGATTATTTTGAATTGACCCGGCGCCGCGGCATTTCCGCTGTGCCTTACCCAATGATGAGGCCCGCATGAGTGACATCCTCGCAGACAGCTTAGATGGCGTAGAACGCCGTTCGCTGGCTGACTTCACCGAAAATGCCTACCTCAACTACTCCATGTACGTGATCATGGACCGTGCCTTGCCGCATATCGGCGACGGCCTGAAGCCCGTACAGCGGCGCATCATTTACGCCATGAGTGAGTTGGGCCTGGACGCTGACTCCAAACACAAGAAGTCGGCGCGTACCGTCGGTGACGTGCTCGGTAAGTTCCACCCCCACGGCGATTCGGCCTGCTATGAAGCCATGGTGCTGATGGCGCAGCCGTTCAGCTACCGCTACACGCTGGTGGACGGCCAGGGCAACTGGGGTGCGCCGGATGATCCGAAGTCGTTCGCCGCCATGCGATACACCGAGGCGCGTTTGTCGCGTTACTCGGAAGTATTGCTCAGCGAACTGGGGCAGGGCACCGCCGACTGGGGCCCGAACTTTGACGGTACCCTCGACGAACCCCTGGTATTGCCGGCACGTTTGCCGAATATCCTCCTCAATGGCACCACCGGCATCGCCGTGGGCATGGCCACCGACGTGCCGCCGCACAACCTGCGCGAAGTCGCCACGGCCTGCGTGCGCCTGCTCGATGAGCCAAAGGCCACGGTCGAGCAGCTCTGCGAGCATATCCAGGGCCCGGACTACCCGACCGAAGCGGAAATCATCACGCCGCGCGCCGACCTGCTGAAGATGTACGAAACCGGCAAGGGCTCGGTGCGCATGCGCGCCGTGTACCACGTCGAAGATGGCGACATCATTGTCACCGCGCTGCCGCACCAGGTGTCCGGCGCCAAGGTGCTGGAGCAGATCGCGGCGCTGATGCAGGCCAAACCGTCGAAGCTGCCGCAGGTTGCCGACCTGCGTGACGAGTCCGATCACGAAAACCCATGCCGTATCGTGATCATTCCGACCAACAGCCGGGTCGACCATGAAGTGCTGATGCAGCATCTGTTTGCCAGCACCGACCTGGAGTCGAGCTACCGGGTCAACGTCAACATCATCGGCCTGGACGGCAAGCCGCAGCTGAAAAACCTGCGCAACCTGCTGGTGGAGTGGCTGGAGTTCCGCGTGCAGACCGTGCGTCGCCGCCTGCAATTCCGCCTCGACAAGGTCGAGCGCCGCCTGCACCTGTTGGATGGCTTGCTGATTGCCTATCTCAATCTGGACCGGGTGATCCACATCATCCGTACTGCCGAACATCCCAAGGCTGAGCTGATCGCCGAGTTCCAGCTGAGCGAGATCCAGGCCGATTACATCCTCGATACTCGCTTGCGCCAGTTGGCACGCCTGGAAGAAATGAAGCTGCGCGACGAACAAGACGCGCTGCTCAAGGAACAAGCCAAGCTGCAAGCCCTTCTGGGCAGTGAAGCCAAGCTGAAGAAGCTGGTGCGCACCGAGCTGATCAAAGACGCCGAAACCTATGGCGACGACCGCCGCTCGCCCATCGTGCAGCGCGCTGAAGCCAAGGCGCTGACAGAGACCGAGCTGCTGCCAAACGAGAAAATTACCGTCGTTCTGTCGGAAAAGGGTTGGGTTCGATCGGCCAAGGGGCATGATATTGACGCCACTGGTCTGTCGTACAAGGCTGGCGACGGCTTCAAGACCGCTGCGGCTGGGCGTTCCAACCAGTTTGCGGTGTTTATCGACTCGACCGGGCGCAGTTATTCGGTGCCGGCCCATACCCTGCCGTCTGCACGGGGCCAGGGCGAGCCGCTGACCGGGCGTCTGACGCCGCCGCCAGGGGCGAATTTCGAGTGTGTGCTGCTGCCGGAGGATGATGCGCTGTACGTGATCGCGTCCGACGCGGGTTACGGTTTCGTGGTCAAGGGTGAAGACCTGCAGGCCAAGAACAAGGCGGGCAAGGCGCTGTTGAGCCTGCCGAACAACGCCAAGGTGATCCTGCCGCGACCGGTGGACGATCGTGAGAGCAACTGGCTGGCGTCGGTGACCACCGAAGGCCGCCTGCTGGTGTTCAAGATCAGCGACCTGCCGCAGCTGGGCAAAGGCAAGGGCAACAAGATCATCGGGATTCCTGGCGAGCGAGTGGCCAGTCGCGAAGAGTATGTGACCGACATCGCGGTGATTCCGGAGGGCGCGACGCTGGTGCTGCAAGCCGGCAAGCGCACGCTGTCGCTGCGCCCTGACGACCTTGAGCATTACAAAGGCGAGCGCGGCCGGCGCGGTAACAAACTGCCACGGGGCTTCCAGCGGGTGGATGCTTTGCTGGTGGAAGCGCCGGTTTAACGCGCATTAGAGCCCTCGATCTACGATTTAACGCGTAGATCGACGCTTTGGCGCTGGAGTCATAGCGCATATTCACGGATGATATGGCCTTTCCAGCGCCGGCGTGGCCGCGCGTGTTTAGGGTATTTTTAGTATTAGTTGTGGTTAGCCTTGTGGCAGCCACCTGGATGGGATGATGACCGCTCCACGCGTGCCTTTATTTTTGATGCTCGCTGGCCTTTTGGGGCTGGCGGGTTGCAGCACACACCAGCCGGTGTCGCTGTACCAGCTGGACAGCGGAAGTCCGGCGCAGCCCGCCCAGGCTGCCGGTATGGCCGTTTTGCTCGGCCCTGTGGTCGTGGCTGACTACCTGCAACGCGAAACCCTGCTGCAACGTCAGAACGACGGCAGCCTGCAAGGTTCCATCGATGGTCGTTGGGCGGGCAGTTTGTCGTCCGACATCAACCAGCTGATGCTGCGCCAGGTGGCGGGTCACCTGGACAGCCAGCGCGTGGTGCTGTCGCCGGCACCGACGGGCTTCAGCCCGGATGTACAGGTGTTGTTGACCATCACGCGCCTTGACTCCGGCAAGTCGCAGCCAGCGATCCTCGATGCGCAGTGGCGCTTGATCGACCGTCGTGGCCAAGTGCGTGACAGCCGCATCGTGCACTTGCAGGAAGAACATGCCGGCACCACTGCGTCCCAGGTCCAGGCCCAGGGCGTGTTGTTGCAGCATTTGGCCGAGCAGTTGTCGGTGGCCCTCAAGCCATTGGCCAACCAACCGCCGATTGCCGAGGCGCCGCGCAAACAGGCACCGGTGCAGGCGGCCAAGCCGGCAGAACCGCAGAAGCCAAAGATGCCGATGGCAACGCCGATCCGTACGGATATGGAAGTGTTCAGGTTCTGAGCTGAATCACCGACACAAAAAAAGGCCCGCTGACTCAGCGGGCCTTTTTGTTTGTGCGCGATGTGGGGAGCACTGAAGATCAATTGTGGGAGCGGGCTTGCTCGCGAATGCGGTGATTCAGTCATTGATGTATCGACTGACACTCCGTATTCGCGAGCAAGCCCGCTCCCACACAAGCCCACTCCACAGTGGATGTTGCAGTGTTGCTTAGGGCTTGCGGGTCTCGTGCATCCGGGCCAACTGGCGCTCCAGCATCGACGGGTACGGCTCCATCAACCGCTCTACACAGCTCGCGCCTTCAGGGCTGGCAATCGGGCGGATACGTGCGCGCTGGCGGATCAGCGTGTCTTCGCTGATCTTGCGCTCCACCAGCAGCAGGTTGCGGCTGTGCTGCGACAAGGCCAGGGCATCCTGGGCGATTTCGGTGAGCAGCAGGTCGATCTGGCTCATGCCGAACAGATCATCACCCACCGTCAGGCCCAGTTGCAGTTGCAAGGTGATGCCGCTGTCCGCCACTTCGATCTGCAAGGCATGGCCCAGGGCACGCAGCAACTCGCCGCAGCAGATGGCGTTGGTCAGGTAGTCTTCGCCGCTGTCTTCGCTGTGGAACAGCATCAGCGTGCTGCCGTCGTTCAGGGTGTGCAGTTCGCTCTGGTACAGCGACGCGGCCTGGTCGAGGCAGTCGCGGTAGCGTTCCAGCAGTTCCGTCAGGCGGGTGCGGGGCAGGCGGCGCAGTTGATCCTGGGAGCCCAGTTGCACAGCCAGCACCGCACTGTGCTGGGGTTCGGCGTTTTTGACCGGGGCAGGCTTCGGCGCGATGGCCGGGCTGTCGGACGCCGTGTCGCGCAGGTCGGCGAACGGGTCTTCGTCGTCCAGTTCGTCTTCTTCGGCCCGGATCGCCTTGCGGGTGGCAGGCTTGAGGCCGGCGACCGGTGCGCTTTCGGCAAAGCCTGGCTCGCCCACGTCGAACTCGGGCTCGTCGTCGTATTCCGGCTCGGGCTCAGGTTCGCGCACGACCGGCTCCGGGGCGAAGCTGGCATGCAGTTGGCGGGCAAGGTCACCGATTTCATCCTGGCGGTCGGTGGCCGGGGTGTGTTCGTCGATGTCCCGCAGCCAGATGCGCAGTTGCATCAGAGGCGTGGAGATATGCCGACCCAGGCGCAGGCTCAGGGCCAACGCCAGGGCCAGCAGGATCGCGCTGAGGATGCCCATGCTTTGCAGGCTGATGGTCATTGGCTGCTGGAATTGCTGCATGTCCAGGCTGATGCGCAATTGGCCGGCCTTCACGTCCTGGAACGTGATGTTGCTCTGGTACAAGCCTTCGGCCTCACCCAGCAGGCCGTTTTTCGGGCGCTGCCCGGCTTCGGCCATGATCCGGTTGTCCACGCTGTAGATGGCGGCGTGGGCCACCAGCGGGTTCTTGGTCAGGTTGTTGAGCAGCACGTTGAGGCTGAGGATGTCGTTGGACACCAAAAGCTCAGTCGCCGAGGTGGCGGTTTGCGTGGTCAGGCTCTCGCCCAGGGCGTCGGCTTGCTCGTGCATGGCCTGCTTGAACTGCAAACCCATCACGCAGGCGTAGATCACCAGGGCCAGGGCGACCAGGATCACGTTATGGCTGGCGATGCGTAATGCGATCGGTACACGGCGATGGCGCAGTGCCCGGAAGATCAGCAGGAAGAAGTTGTCGGTTTTTACTGGCGTGGGCCGGTTCACTTGCGCTCGGCTCTTGGTCCGTGAAGTTGACGCGCAGTATAGCGACAGGCCCCAGAGCGTCAAAGCGCTGGCTGTGCCCGATGGTCACTGAAAGTGGGTAGAATGCGGTTTTTTTCCAGCCTGGGGGTGCGCCTTGCGCGAAATTGTCCTGATTAACATCACTGGTGAAGATCGCCCGGGTCTCACCGCCGCCATTACCGGTGTTCTGGCCCAGGGTGGTGTGAACATTCTCGACATCGGCCAGGCGGTGATCCACGACACGTTGTCATTCGGCATCCTGGTTGAGATCCCGAGCACTGAACAGGCGTCTTCGGTACTCAAGGACATCCTGTTTACCGCGTACAAGCTCGATCAACAGGTGCGTTTCACCCCGGTATCGGAAGAGGACTACCAGCACTGGGTCGCCGGCCAGGGCAAGAAGCGCCATATCGTCACCCTGCTGACCCGCAAGGTCACGGCCGAGCAACTGCAGCGCGTCAGCTCGATCACGGCGCAGTATGGCTTGAATATCGACCATATCGACCGTCTGTCGGGGCGCATGCCGTTGGACACCCCGGCCGACAAAGGCAAGGGCTGCATCGAATTCTCCGTGCGCGGTGAGCCGGCCGACCCGCAAGCCCTGCGCGCCGAGTTCCTCAGCGTGGCCCAGGAGCTGAATGTCGACATCGCCTTCCAGGAAGACTCGCTGTTCCGCCGTAACCGCCGCCTGGCGGTGTTCGACATGGACTCGACGCTGATCGAAGCCGAAGTCATCGACGAACTGGCCAAGGCGGCCGGCGTGGGGGAGCAGGTCTCCGAGATCACTGAGCGCGCCATGGCCGGTGAGCTGGACTTCCGCGCCAGCTTCAAGGAGCGCCTGGCGCTGCTCAAGGGCCTGGACGTGAGCGTGCTGGACTCCATCGGTGCCTCGCTGCGCCTGACGGAAGGCGCCGAAACCCTGTTCGCCGAACTCAAGCGCCTGGGCTACAAGACCGCGATCCTGTCCGGCGGCTTCACCTATTTCGCCAAGCAGCTGCAGGCCAAGTTGGGCATCGACTATGTATTCGCCAACGAGCTGGAAGTGGTGGATGGCAAGGTGACTGGCGTGGCGGTCGAGCCGATTGTCGACGCACAGCGCAAGGCGGACTTGCTGAAGGAATTGGCCCATAAGGAAGGTTTGCGTCTGGAGCAGACCATTGCGGTCGGCGACGGTGCAAATGACTTGCCGATGCTGGCGATTGCCGGGTTGGGTGTGGCGTTCCGGGCGAAGCCATTGGTGAAACAGTCGGCGAAGCAGGCGATTTCGACGTTGGGGTTGGATGGGGTGTTGTATCTGCTGGGCTTTCGCGACCGCGACGGTCAGCTGTAGTAGCTGAAAAAATGCGGTCAAAAATGTGGGAGCGGGCTTGCTCGCGAAGGCGGTGGATCAGTCACTGATGTATCAACTGACACTCCGCATTCGCGAGCAAGCCCGCTCCCACACAAGCCCGCTCCCACATTGGGTTTTGCGTCAGGCTTTAGGTGCTGCGATACCCTGGCCCATCTGCACTGGTGTGCCCGCAGCCAACTCTTCGGCCCACTTCACCTGATCCGGCCCGAACAGCACGATCGCCGTCGAACCCAGCTTGAAGCGGCCCAGCTCGGCACCTTTCTCCAGATGAATCGGCGCACGTGCGGCTTCGTCATAGCGGAAGGTTTTCAACTCGCGCTTGGGCGGTGTCACCAAGCCAGCCCACACGGTTTCAATCGACGCGACGATCATCGCGCCCACCAATATCACCGCCATCGGGCCGCGTTCGGTGTCGAAAATGCAGGCAACGCGTTCGTTACGTGCGAACAGCTCCGGTACGTTTTCGGCGGTGGTCTGGTTGACCGAGAAGATGCGCCCCGGGATATAGATCATCTCGCGCAGGGTGCCGGCCAGCGGCATGTGCACGCGGTGGTAATCCTTCGGCGACAGGTAGACCGTCGCGAAGTCGCCGCCCATGAACGGTGCCGCCACGGCGGAATCACCCCCCAGCAACTCCAGCACGCTGAAGCTGTGGCCCTTGGCCTGGAACACGCGGCCATGCTCGATCGGGCCCAACTGGCTGACGGCGCCATCGGCCGGGCTGAGTACCGCGCCTGGGGTTTGATCCAGCGGGCGCGCGCCGTCTTTCAGGGCGCGGGTGAAGAAGGCGTTGAAGTGCTCATAGGCGGTCACGTCTTCTACCAGGGCCTGGGACATGTCCACTTGATAGCGCTTGGCGAACCAGCTGGTGAACGCGTTCTTGAACCAGCGCACGCGGCACTCGGCAATGCAGCCGGCCAAGCGCGAGAGCAAGTGGTGCGGCAGCAAGTACTGGCTGAGGATAAACAACTGCTTTTTCATTTACTGTCCTTAAACCTTAAATCTCAACGGGGGTGTCGGGGTGGTTGCCCCATTCGCCCCAGGAACCGGCATAACCTTTGACTCGCGGATAACCGAGCGCCTTGGCCACCAGATAGGTGAAGCCAGAGCGGTGGTGAGTCTGGCAGTGGGTGATGATTTCTTTGTCGCGGGTCAGCCCGAGGTTTTCGAGGATCTGCGGCATGTCGCGGCGGATGCGCAGGTTGCGCGCAGGGTCCATGCCGGCGGTCCATTCGAAGTTCACGGCGCCGGGGATGTGCCCACCTTTGGCGGCGAGGACTTTCTCGCCGGAATACTCCAGCGGGCCGCGTGCGTCCCAGATGCCCAGGTCGGCAGCGCCGAGGCGGCTTTGCAGGTATTCGCGGGTGGCGGTGGGGCCGTCGTGCAGCGTCAGGCTGACCGGGCCGCCGACGGGCGCGGGGACCTCGGTGGAGACGGGGTGTTGGCCTTCCAGCCAGGCCAGCAGGCCGCCGTCGAGGTAGTGATACTTCTGGTGGCCGATCACGTCGAGCATCCAGATGAAGCGGCCGGCCCAGCCACCGCCTTCGTCGTCGTAGACCACGTAGGTCGCGTCCTGGGTGTGACCCAGTTCGCCGAAGAGTTTTTCCAGGTCTGCCTTGTTGGGCAGCAGCCCCGGTGCAGGCGCCTGGCCCAGTTGGGTGCGCTTGGGGTCAACGAAATGCGCGCCGGGGATATGCCCCTGGGCGTAGCGGGCGGCACTGGTGAGGTCCACCAGTATCAGGTGTTCGGCATCGAGGCGACCTTGCAGGTCGCTGGATTCGATCACCAGCGGCAAGCCAGAGAAGTCAGGCATGTGAGGTCTCCTGGGCACAAATGTTGGCGATAAAGGACCGCGATTGTAGCGCAAGCATCAGGCGCTGCGGTTGGTAAAGCAGTGCAGGGCTTTCTCGATGCATTGGGCGGTTTTGCCGAAGGCTTGCACGGTGGTTTCCGAGAACGGCCCGCCGCCCTGGTCGGCCACCATCAGCATCACCACCTTGCCGTTGCAGCTCAGGGAGCGCAGCAGCAGGTGCTCGCCGTTGAACAGGCGACGCAGGATCGGCGGCAACAAGGCCGAGAACTGCGCGTGGTTGTCCGGGTTGAGGCGCACCTGGGCGGATTTTTCCAGCAGGCGCTGCAGCAAGGTGCTGTTGGTCACATCAAGGCTCAGGTTGGCGGCGTCCTTTGGCAGGCCGTCGGCCTGGTGCACACGCAAGGTGCTTTGGGCGCGGTCGGTCATCAGCAGCATGACCCGTTGCATGCCGCTGGCCACCAGTGCCTCTTTGGCGCAGGTGGTCAGGTGCATGGCGTTGGCGAAGCGGCTCGGTTCCACCAGCAACTCGGTGCAGCGGCTGCGCCACAGGGCCAGTGCTTCGGCGGTGGGCGGTGGTGCCGGCAGCAGGCCGCGATGGATTTTTTGCACATGCCACGGCCAGATCAGCGACAGCGCCGGGTGCCAGAGGTCGGGCATCAAGGTGCTGCGGGCGCTGGTCACGGCTTGCTGGTGCACCTGTTGCTGCACATCGCCCAGCGGCTGTTGCAGGTACAGGGCGGTGAGGTATTGCCAGCGCTCGGTGTGCGGGCAAGTCCAGGATTCCTGGGCCGACATCGCCAGGCCGTTGGCCAGCAGCACGGTGTTGGCCGGCTGGTTCAGCCAGCGTCGCAGGTTGGGTTCGGCGTCGAGCAATTGCTGGTGGCGCAGCGCGTCGTCCTCGCGGGCGATGCGCAGGGCCTTGACCAGCAAGCGCTGCTCTTTGAGCAGCAGGTTGTAGCCCTGGGACACCCAGATCGGCAGGTGCCAGGTTTCGGTCAAGCCCAGGCACAGGTCGAGCAGGCGCACGCCGAACAGTTCCTGTTCGACCTGGCGCGCGGACTGGCCTTTGTGGATCACCCGCAGCTCCCATTCTTCAAGGAGCTTGGGGTAGGCGACGGCCATCGGCCACAGCGGCGACAGGAACAACAGGCTGCCCCAGTGGATGTCCTGCCACAACCGCGCCAGGCGGCTGGCGAACAAACCGTTGGCCTGCTGCGAGGCGTGCTGGCTGACCAGCAACAGTTGGCGCAAGGCCACCGGTATTTCCTGGGCCGGCACCGACGGCAGGCGCGCCAGTAGCTCTTCGGCGCGCTTGAGGCCGAGGCGGTTGAGCGCCACTTCGAGGTTTTCCGCCGGTTCCGTGAAGCTGCCATGGGTATGGCTGTTGGCCTCGCGAATCACGCTGAGCACCAGCGCCGGGCTGTTTTGCATCAGCTCGGCAATATCGCGCAACGAACTGCGGTTATCGCGGATGGCTTTGCACACGCGCTCGTGACTGGCCTGGGGGACGGGCAGCAGCACATCGTCCAGGCGCTTGATCCAAGCGGCGAGAGAATTGGGTTTTGCAGTTGGGACTGTCGTTTCATTAGCCATGATTGGGGCGCGATCATCACTTGCGGTCAACACGCCCGGAGCGGGCCGAACTGGCTTTTCGCCTTAACGGGCTATAGTCTGGCGCAGTTTTGCCGATAAGTAGAACAAGAGTTTTTCAGTTCCACCAAATATGTCCATGAACCCGACGGCGCAAGTACTCATCCCCTATGGCTAAAATTATCGGCATCATCGTCGTCTTCGCAAGCGTGCTCGGTGGGTACGTCCTGTCCCACGGTAAAATTGCCGCGCTGATTCAACCCTTCGAGGTGATGATTATCGGTGGCGCCGCACTGGGCGCATTCCTGCAGGCGAACCCCGGCTACATGACCATGCACGTGGTCAAGAAATCCCTGGCGATGTTCGGTTCGCGCTTTACCCACACCTTCTATCTTGAAGTGCTGGGCCTGGTGTATGAGATCCTCAACAAGAGCCGCCGCGAAGGCATGATGGCCATCGAGGCCGACATCGAAGACGCTGCCGCCAGCCCGATTTTCGCCAAGTACCCGGCGGTGCTCAAAGACGAGCGCATGACCGCCTACATCTGCGATTACCTGCGCATCATGTCCTCCGGCAACATGGCCCCCCATGAGCTGGAAGGCTTGTTCGACATGGAGTTGTTCAGCCTCAAGGAAGAACTGGAGCATCCGTCCCACGCCGTGACCGGCATCGCCGACGGCATGCCCGGCTTCGGTATCGTTGCGGCGGTACTCGGTATCGTGGTGACCATGGCTTCCCTGGGCGAAGGCGACCAGGCGGCCATCGGCATGCACGTAGGTGCGGCGCTGGTGGGTACGTTCTTCGGTATCCTCGCGGCCTACGGCTTCTTCGGCCCGCTGGCCACCTCCCTGGCCCACGATGCCAAGGAAGAAATCAACCTGTACGAATCGATCAAGGCCAGCCTGGTAGCGTCCGCTTCCGGCATGCCGCCATCGCTGGCGGTGGAGTTCGGTCGTAAAGTGTTGTACCCGAAACATCGCCCAAGCTTCGCCGAGCTGGAACAAGCGGTTCGCGGTCGCTAAGCCATGGAAAACAACCAGCCGATAATCATCAAGCGCGTCAAGCGCTTCGCTGCGGGGCACCATGGCGGTGCCTGGAAAATCGCCTTCGCTGACTTTGCCACGGCGATGATGGCGTTCTTCCTGGTGCTGTGGCTGATGTCCACCGCCACGCCGGAACAGAAGATCGCCATCGCCGGTTACTTCAAGGACCCGATCGGCTTCTCGGAAAGCGGCACGCCTTTCGTGATCGACCTGGGCGGCTCGCCGCAGTTGGCGCCGGAGCGCACCATCAACCCGGAGGTCAAGACCGAAGCGCCGCAGGAACATATCCCGATCGAGCGCGACACCGTCGAAGCCATGGCCGAGCAGGTCGAGCAGGAACGCCTGGAACTGTTGCTGCAAGAGTTGCAGACCAAGGTCGAGGAGAACCCGCAACTGCTGAAGTTCAAGGATCAGATCTCGTTTGAGATCACCCCGGACGGCCTGCGCATCCAGATCACCGACGCGGCCAACCGGCCGATGTTCGACTCCGGCAGCGCGCGCCTGAAGCCTTACTTCGAAGACATCCTGCTGGCCATGGCCGACACCATCAAGGCGGTGCCGAACAAGATCAGTATCAGCGGCCACACCGACGCCAAGCCGTACGCGGGCCAAGGCGACTTCGGCAACTGGGAACTCTCCGCCAACCGTGCCAACGCCGCTCGCCGCGCGCTGGTGGCCGGCAGCTACCCGGACCCGCAAGTGGCGCGCGTGGTGGGCTTTGCCTCCTCGCAGCTGTTTGATCCCAAAGACCCGTTCAACCCGATCAACCGGCGGATCGACATCGTCGTGCTGACCAAAAAGGCCCAGCGTGCGATTGAAGGTGATCAACCCAAGCCGGCGCCGACCTCAGGTGCGGGCTCGCCCGGTGAAGTACCGGCCGACCCGAACGCCCTCCCGCCAGGGCAGGAGCCGTTGCCGGCCCATGAGCTGCGGCAGAAGCTGAACCTGTTTGACGATGGTGGGGTGAAAGATCCTACGGTGCCTAAAGCTGGTTCTTAAGCTGCACACGCAAAAAGGCCGCGATGATCGCGGCCTTTTTGTTCCTGCCCTGCGGCGCAGCTTTCTATGCTGCGCAGCAGTCACCGACTTTTTTAGGGGCGCTGCGCACCCCAGCGCAAGCAAGGGTCAGTAACTGCTTTCAGGAAGACTCGCAATAATCGACCGATAGCTGTTCATCCGCTGCTGTTGCACGCGTCCATCTTCCAGCGCCTTGAGCAACGCACAGCCCGGCTCGCGGTCGTGTTTGCAATCGCGGAAGCGGCAAGTGCCGATGAGGTCGTTGAACTCGATGAAGCCCGCTTCCACATCGCTGCGGCTGACGTGGCCGAGGCCGAATTCGCGGATGCCCGGGGAGTCGATCAGTTCGCCGCCGCCGGGGAAGTGGAACAACCGCGCGGTGGTGGTGGTGTGGGTGCCCTGCCCGGACAGTTCCGACAACGGGCCTACACGGGTTTCGACTTCCGGCAGCAGGCTGTTGACCAGCGAGGATTTACCCACGCCCGATTGGCCGACAAACACGCTGATGCGTCCATCCAACTGCTGTTGCAGTTGCTCCATGCCGTTGCCGTGGTGCGCCGACACTTCCAGCACCGGGTAACCCAGGGTGCGGTAGACCGCCAGCAGCGCATTGAGCGCCGGGGCGTTCTGCTCGTCGATCAGGTCGAATTTGTTCAGCAGCAGCAGCGGGCGGATGCCGGCGTGCTCGGCTGCCACCAGGTAGCGGTCGATCAGGTTGGCGTGGGGCTCGGGCAGCGGCGCAAACACGATCACGATCATGTCGACGTTGGCCGCCACCGGCTTGAGCTGGCCGCGACTGTCCGGGCGGCGCAGTTCAGTGGTGCGCGGCAACTGGGCGACGATCACGCCGATGCCCTGGTTGCCGGCACGCCATACCACCTTGTCGCCGGTGACCAGCGCAGGCAGGTTGGCGCGCAGGTGGCAACGGAATACCTGGCCTGTGAGTTCGCCTTCCAGCGCCTCGACTTCGACCTGCACACCAAAGTGCGCGATCACCAGGCCCGTTTGCTCGGGGCCCAGGTCGCCGCCCTCGAGCGCTTCCACGGCGGAGGATTCACGTTTGGCGGCGCGAGCAGCGCGTTCACCTTGAATCTTTTCGATGCGCCAGTTTTGGCGACGATTGAGCTGGCGTTTGGCCATTGGTGTTCCGTGTCGATAATGCAAAGGTTGGGTAAAACGGTCGCGAGTCTAGCACGGCCCCGCCTGCTAAACTGCGCAGCTACGCCAAGGTGCCAAGAGAATAGAGCCATGCAAAACCCACAGAACCTGATTTGGATCGATCTGGAAATGACCGGTCTGAACCCCGACACCGACGTCATCATCGAGATGGCCACCATTGTCACCGACAGCAACCTCAATACCCTGGCCGAAGGTCCGGTGATCGCCATCCATCACAGCGACGCCGTGCTGGCCACCATGGACGAATGGAACACCCGCACCCACGGCAACTCCGGCCTGACCCAGCGCGTGCGCGACAGCCGCATCAGCATGGCCGAAGCCGAAGCCGAGACCATCGCGTTCCTGGAAAAGTGGGTGCCCAAGGGCAAGTCGCCGATCTGCGGCAATAGCATCTGCCAGGACCGCCGCTTCCTCTATACCCACATGAAGGGGCTGGAGAGCTACTTCCACTACCGCAACCTGGATGTGTCCACCTTGAAAGAGCTGGCCGCGCGTTGGGCGCCGGAAGTCAAAGACAGCTTCCATAAAGGCAGCACCCATCTGGCGCTGGATGATATTCGCGAGTCGATCGCCGAGTTGCAGCATTACCGCAAGCATTTCATCAAGGCTTGAGCCAACCCCTGCGATGAGCGCCTATCTCTTTCTGTAGTGAGCGGGCTTGCCCCGGTACAAACCGGGGACATCGTTTACATATCTAACCGGGGACATGGTTTACAGGTTAATACGCATGATCAGGAGGTAACTGATCATGCCCTGGAACCAAGAGTCTCCCATGGATCAACGAATC
>NZ_JACVAC010000049.1 GCF_014851685.1 Pseudomonas sp. PDM05 | reverse complement strand
TCATCAACCGATTGCCCGCCACCACGTCCGGGCCGGTGCGGTTTTGCATGAGCAGGTTGCCGGCCGGGTCGTGTACGAAACGTTCCTGGTGGTCCTGGGAATGGTCGGCGCGGGTGAGGCGATTGAGTGGGTCGTAGCTGTAGTGGTGTTCGCCTTTGCGGGTGTCGAGGACGCGGTTCAGGTTGCCGGATTTGTCGTAGTCGTACTGCCGCCGGTAGAGGTGGTTCTGCTGTTGGGTGACGGTGTGGGCATGTAGCCGTTGCTGGTCGTCGTAGTGGTAGTGACTTAGCAGTTGGCCTTGCTGGCGTTGACGTTCCTGGCCGGATTTGAACAGGTGTGAGGTCAGCGTTTCACCATTCAACT
>NZ_JACVAC010000048.1 GCF_014851685.1 Pseudomonas sp. PDM05 | reverse complement strand
AACCGTTGATCGTCCTCGGTCAGAGTCTCGGCGGTGCGCTGGCGGTGCATTACCTGGCGGGCCATCCGCAGCGTCAGGCGCAGCTCAAGGCGCTGGTGCTGGACGGAGTGCCCGCCAGTTATCGTGACGTAGGGCAATTCGCCTTGAGCACCTCCTGGTTAACATGGCCGTTCCAAGTGCCCCTGTCTTGGCTGGTGCCGGACACCGACAGCGCAATATATGTCATGCCGAAACTGACGGGCGTGCCGAAGCTGCTGTTCCACAGCCTGGACGACCCGATCGTGCCCCTGGCCAATGGCATCCGCCTGTATCAGGCGGCGCCGCCACCGAGAGTGCTGCAGTTGACCCGTGGCGGTCATGTGCAGA
>NZ_JACVAC010000047.1 GCF_014851685.1 Pseudomonas sp. PDM05 | reverse complement strand
CGCCGCCCAGGTACAACTCGCCGGCGACGCCGATGGGTTGCAGGTTGAGCTGGGCGTCCAGCACGTAGCCGCTGCGGTTGCCCAGCAAGGTGCCAATCGGCGCGTAGACGGCGCCGCAGGGATCGCCGCGACGAGCCTTCCACAGCAACGGCGTGACCACGGTTTCAGTCGGGCCATAACCGTTGAACAAATAAGTCGGCTTGAGCGCACGCCAGGCCAGGTCGTAACTGGCCTGCGCCACCGCATCGCCGCCAAAGCAGTAGACCCGCACCGCCGGTGGATTGCCGTCGCGCTCGGCATGTTCGGCCAGCTGTTGCAGGTACACCGGCGGGAACACCGCCATGGTCACGTTGTGGCGATGCATCTGCGCGTAGG
>NZ_JACVAC010000046.1 GCF_014851685.1 Pseudomonas sp. PDM05 | reverse complement strand
CAGCAACACAGCTCAAATGTGGGAGCGGGCTTGCCCGCGAAAGCGGTGGTTCAGCCAACACCTCTACCAACAGTACCGCCGCCTTCGCAGCCTCGCTAAAGCTCGACAGCTCCCACAGGGGATTGGCAGTGCCTGGGGGATCTCCAGCCGAACACTGACATCCCAGCAACACAGCTCAAATGTGGGAGCGGGCTTGCCCGCGAAAGCGGTGGTTAAGCCAACACCTCTACCAAAAGTACCGCCGCCTTCGCAGCCTCGCTAGGGCTCGACAGCTCCCACAGGGGATTGGCGGTGTGAGAGGGATCTCCAGCCGAACACTGACATCCCAGCAACACAGCTCAAATGTGGGAGCGGGCTTGCCCGCGAAAGCGGTGGTTCAGCCAACACCTC
>NZ_JACVAC010000045.1 GCF_014851685.1 Pseudomonas sp. PDM05 | reverse complement strand
GATGAGCAACAGCACATCCTGCAACTGTGGGATCGCAGTGAGTCCGGCTTCTCAAACGCTCGTCTGGTGCACGAACTGTTCGCCGACCGCGCCCGCGAAAACCCGCAGGCGGTGGCGGTCAAGTTCGACACGCAAACCCTCAGCTACGGCGAGTTGGATCGCCAGGCCAACCGCCTGGCCCACGCGCTGATCGCCCGTGGCGTCGGCCCCGAAGTGCGGGTGGCGATTGCCATGCCGCGCAGTGCCGAAAGCCTGGTGGCGTTCCTCGGCGTGATGAAATCCGGCGGTGTGTACGTGCCGCTGGACATCGAATACCCGCGTGATCGCCTGCTGTATATGATGCAAGACAGCCGCGCGCAATTGCTGCTGACCCACAGCCGTGCGGTGCCGCAACTGCCGATTGCCGAGGGCCTA
>NZ_JACVAC010000044.1 GCF_014851685.1 Pseudomonas sp. PDM05 | reverse complement strand
GGAGAGGGGAGAGGGGGGGGGGGGAAGGAGAAGGAGAAAAAAGAGAGAGAAAAAAGGAAGAGAGGAGGAAGAGGAAGAGGGGGAGAAGAGAAAGAAGGAGGAAGGAGAGAGAGGAGAAGGGGGAGAAAGGAGGGGAGAGGAAAAAAAGAAAAAGGAAGGGGAGGGGGAGGGGAAAAGGAGGGAAGGGAGAGAGAAAGGGAAGGAAGGGGGGGGAGGGGGAGAGGAAAAAGGAGGAAGAAAAAAGGGAAAGGAGAGAGAAGGAAGAAGAGAGGGGGGAGAAAAGGAAAAAAGAAGGGAAAGAAAGAAAGAAAAAAAGAAAGGAAAGTTGAAAGGTAAGAGGGGGAAAAAAAAAGGAATGGGGTAAAAGGAAAGAGAGGAAGCAAGAAAGTAAAGAGAGAAGGAAGGAACAACGGGGAAAAAAATCAAGAGAGAAGAGTTAAAGTGGTAGAGAAGAGAAGAGGAGGGGAAGGAGGG
>NZ_JACVAC010000043.1 GCF_014851685.1 Pseudomonas sp. PDM05 | reverse complement strand
AAAAAAGGAAGAGAGGAGGAAGAGGAAGAGGGGGAGAAGAGAAAGGAAAAGGAAAAGAAAGGGGGAGGGGAAGGAAAAAAAAGGGGAGAAGGGGGGAAGAAGAAAGGAAAGGGAGGGAGGGAAGGGGAGAAAAGGAAAGAAAGAAAGAGAGGAGGAGGGAGGAAAGAGAAAAAGGGGGAAGAGAAAAAAGGAGAGAGGAAAAGGGAAAGAAAAGGAGGAGAAGGAGAAGGAAAGAAAAAGGGAAGGAGGGAAAGGAAGGAAAGGGAGGAAGAAAAGAAAAAAGGAGGGGGGGGAGAGGGGGAGGAGAGAAGGGAAAGGGGAGAAGGGAGGGGAAGGAGAGGGAAGAGAAGGGGAAGGAAAAGAAAAAGAAGGGAAAGAAAGGGGAAGGAAGGGAGGGGGGAGGGAAAGGAGAAGGAAGGAGAAGAGAGGAGGAAGAGAAGGAAAAGAGGAGGAGGAAAAAAGGGAGAGGGGGTTTCTGG
>NZ_JACVAC010000042.1 GCF_014851685.1 Pseudomonas sp. PDM05 | reverse complement strand
GGCGTGCCGAAGCTGCTGTTCCACAGCCTGGACGACCCGATCGTGCCCCTGGCCAATGGCATCCGCCTGTATCAGGCGGCGCCGCCACCGAGAGTGCTGCAGTTGACCCGTGGCGGTCATGTGCAGACTTTTGCCGACAAGACCTGGCAGACCGTGATGCTGCGTTATCTGGATGACCCGCAGCACTTCAACGGCCTACGCCGCCTTGGCGAAATTCCGAACTATCCGACTCCCAAAGTTGATTCATCAGAGAGCCCGCAATGAGCGAAGAACGCAACATGATCCCGCTGATCCTCACCGGCATCGGCACCATTATCGGCACCGTTGGCTGCCTGTGGTTCTACGGTTATCTGCATTTCGCCAAGCCGGAAGATGCACTGCTGCTCAGCGACTTCACCATGCTCAAGACCGTGCCTGGCGAGGATTACAAGATATCACTGACCCCGGCGGCACAAGTGGCGCAGTGCGTCGATGGCGTG
>NZ_JACVAC010000041.1 GCF_014851685.1 Pseudomonas sp. PDM05 | reverse complement strand
GACCGTCGATCAGTTAGCGACGGAAGACCGTGGCTTGACCGGCTGGTTGTCGTTGGAAATAGTCACTTCAACGCGACGGTTCATGGCACGGCCCGACACGCTGCCGTTATCGGCTACCGGGTATTCCTTGCCGTAACCCTGGGTCACGATGCGCGAAATATCCACGCCTTGCTGTGCCAGCGCGCGCTGTACCGAAGCCGCACGGCGCTCGGACAGGCTCTGGTTGTACGAATCGGACCCGGTGCTATCGGTATAGCCTTCGACGATCACTTTACGGTCCGGGTTGTCGCGCAGGAACTGCGCCAGCTTGGTGATGTTGACCAGGCCGCTGGATTTGAGGTCGGACTTGTTGGTGGCGAACAGCACGTCACCAAAGGTCACCAGCGTACCGCGCTCGGTCTGCTTGGCGTTCAGGCTGTCTTGCAGTTGCTTGATCTGCGCGTCGCGGGCCTCAAGCAGGGCGCGGGCACGTTCGTCACCGGCGTTTTTCAGCTTGGCTTCGGACTCGCGCAGCACGATGGTGTCCTTGGCCACTTCAACACG
>NZ_JACVAC010000040.1 GCF_014851685.1 Pseudomonas sp. PDM05 | reverse complement strand
TGTCTTGCAGTTGCTTGATCTGCGCGTCGCGGGCCTCAAGCAGGGCGCGGGCACGTTCGTCACCGGCGTTTTTCAGCTTGGCTTCGGACTCGCGCAGCACGATGGTGTCCTTGGCCACTTCAACACGCTGGTTGGTCAGGTAGGCCAGTTGGTCGACTTTCTTCTGGTCTTCCTTGTCACGGTAGGCTTTGTCAGCCTTGTCCAGCCATTCGCTGGCGTCCTTGGTTTCCAGTGCCGCCAAAAGCGCACCTGCAATACCGTGACGTCACCCTCACCACCGCCGACGGTGTAAGGCTGCACGCCTGGTGGTTGCCGGCCAAGGCCGGCGTGCCGCTCAAGGGCACGGTGCTGCACTTGCACGGCAACGGCGGCAACCTGGCCTGGCACCTCGGTGGCAGTTGGTGGTTGCCGGAACAGGGCTACCAGGTGCTGCTCCTGGACTATCGCGGTTATGGCCTGTCCGAAGGCAAACCATCGCTGCCGGCGGTCTACCAGGACCTCGACGCGGCGTTCAGCTGGATCGACACCGCCGCCGAAACCCAGCACCAACCGTTGA
>NZ_JACVAC010000003.1 GCF_014851685.1 Pseudomonas sp. PDM05 | reverse complement strand
TGTCAAGTGATTATTTTCAGAAGCTTTCGAAGATTTCTTCAACAACTTCAACCACTTGCGCTTACGATCTCTCGTTAGCGGGAGGCGAATTCTACAGCGTTACACGCTGCTGTCAACACCTCTTTTTCAACTTCCTCAGCGCTTCGATGAACTGAAGCAACCTGCTGCCGAAAACTGCGTAACTCATTGTTTAACAAGGAGTTTTCCGTTTCGACTGCGCCGGAAGTGGGGCGAATTATAGACATCCAGAATCTGCCGTCAACCAATAATTTGGTTTTTCTATCAATTAACCGAAACTGATTAAAAAACCACCAAGACAGCCTCCTGATCCCTTCTATATAGAAGAAGCGACCTAGATAACCCCTGCAGCCCTCAGAGCAGCCACATTGGCGTCCTCCAATCCAAGCACCTCACGCAATACCTGAACCGTATGCTCGCCAAGCAGAGGAGGCGCGCTGCGATACTCCACGGGAGTCTTTGACAATCGGATAGGGCTGGCCACCTGAGGCACCATTCCCGCCAGTGCATGGGGCAACGCCATCGCCAACCCACGCGCCTTGACCTGGGGATCGGCAAACACCTGCGCCAGATCATTGATCGGCCCACACGGCACGCCAACCTGCTCCAACAGCGTCACCCATTCAGCCGTCGTCTTGAACACCGTCGCCTGCCGAATCAACGGAATCAACTGTGCACGGTTGGCCACCCGCATCTTGTTGGAAGAGAAGCGCGGATCATCCGCCCACTGCGGCTGCCCAGCGGCTTCAGCAAACTTTCGAAACTGCCCGTCATTACCCACTGTCAGGATAAAGTCGCCATCGGCAGTAGGAAAATCCTGATACGGCACGATATTCGGATGCGCATTGCCCAAACGCTTCGGCGACACCCCCGTCGTCAGGTAATTCATCGCCTGATTCGCCAGGCATGCCACCTGCACATCCAGCAGCGCCATATCGATATGCTGCCCGCCACCGTCATGATCCCGATGGGCCAACGCCGCCAGGATCGCCACGGTGGAGTAGAGCCCCGTGAGAATGTCAGTCAACGCCACGCCAACCTTGACAGGCCCGGCCCCGTCATCCCCCTCGGGCCGCCCGGTCAGACTCATGAGCCCGCCCAACCCCTGGATCATGAAGTCATAGCCCGCACGCGCCGCATAAGGCCCCGTCTGGCCAAAACCGGTGATCGAGCAATAGATCAACTCCGGATTGATCTCCTTGAGCGCCTCATAGTCCAATCCATACGCAGCCAGACCACCCACCTTGAAGTTCTCGATCAGAATGTCGGACTTGGCTGCGAGGTCACGCACCAGCTTCTGCCCCTCCGGTCGCGTGAAGTCGATCGTCACAGACTCCTTGTTACGATTGGCCGACAGGTAATACGCCGCTTCACTGGTGTTTTCGCCATAGGCATCCTTAAGGAAGGGCGGCCCCCACGCGCGAGTGTCATCCCCACTGCCTGGCCGTTCGACCTTGATGACCTCAGCCCCAAGGTCCGCAAGAATTTGCCCGGACCACGGCCCCGCCAGCACTCGCGACAGATCCAGTACCCGCAGATGCGAAAGCGCGCCCATACCGAACTCCTATTAATAGAACGCTTGAAGACCGGTTTGCGCACGCCCCAGGATCAACGCGTGCACGTCATGGGTGCCTTCATAGGTGTTGACCACCTCCAGGTTGACCAGATGACGCGCCACCCCGAACTCGTCGGAGATACCGTTACCGCCCAACATGTCCCGGGCCATGCGCGCGATGTCCAGGGACTTGCCACACGAATTGCGCTTCATGATCGACGTGATCTCCACCGCCGCCGTCCCTTCATCCTTCATCCGACCCAGCCGCAGGCAACCTTGCAGCGCCAGGGTGATCTCGGTCTGCATGTCGGCCAGCTTTTTCTGGATCAACTGGGTTGCCGCCAACGGTCGTCCAAACTGCTGACGATCCAGCGTGTATTGGCGTGCGGTGTGCCAGCAAAACTCGGCTGCACCCAACGCCCCCCAGGAGATGCCATAACGCGCCGAGTTAAGGCAGGTGAAAGGCCCCTTCAAACCCCGCACGTCCGGAAAGATGTTCTCTTCCGGCACAAACACGTTGTCCATGACAATTTCGCCAGTGATCGAGGCTCGCAGACCCACCTTGCCGTGAATCGCCGGAGCGCTCAGGCCTTTCCAGCCCTTCTCCAATACAAACCCACGAATGTCGCCTGCATCGTCCTTGCCCCACACCACAAACACATCCGCAATAGGGCTGTTGGTGATCCACATCTTCGCGCCCGTCAGGCTGTAGCCGCCTTCCACTTTGCGCGCACGAGTAATCATCGCGCCCGGGTCGGAACCATGATTCGGCTCGGTCAGACCGAAGCAGCCAATCCACTCACCAGAAGCCAGCTTAGGCAGATACTTCTGCTTCTGTGCTTCGGTACCGAACTCATTGATAGGCACCATCACCAGGGACGACTGAACGCTCATCATCGACCGATAGCCGGAGTCGACACGCTCCACCTCACGGGCGATCAATCCATAGCTGACGTAGTTCAAGCCACTGCCACCGTACTGCTCGGGAATCATCGCCCCCAGCAGGCCGGTTTCGCCCATCTCGCGAAAAATGGCCGGGTCGGTCTTCTCATGGCGAAAGGCTTCGAGCACACGCGGCGCCAGCTTGTCCTGGGCGAATTGCTCAGCGCTGTCACGCACCATGCGCTCTTCTTCGGTGAGCTGTTGATCCAGCAGCAGTGGATCGATCCAGTTGAAGCTTGCCTTGCCAGCCATGAATAAGTCCTCGCGAAGATAAATCAGAAGTCGTGGATGGAGCCTAGGCCGGACAAGCGAGGAGGGCAAACGAGGTTTCTGCATAGGCTTGTGCTAATTTCTCACTTCGAAACACTAAATAGCGCCGCCTATGCGTTTTATATGTGAGGACAAGGTACATGCGCAGAAAAATTCCCAGCACCACCGCCCTGGTCAGCTTTGAAGCGGCGGCCCGCCACGAGAGCTTTACCAAGGCTGCGCAAGAGCTCTCCATCACCCAGGGCGCCATCTGCCGACAAATCGCCAGCCTTGAGGAGTTTTTAAGTGTCGAGCTGTTTCGGCGCTCGCGTCGCGGGGTCAAGTTGACGGAAGCGGGCCTGTCCTACAGCCGTCGCGTTGCCACCCAGCTGGACGCGGTGGAGCGCGATACCTTGTCAGTCATGGGCCAGCAGGGTGCCAACGTGATCGAACTGGCCGTCGTCCCTACGTTCGGCACTCAGTGGCTGATACCTCGACTCAAGGACTTTCAGCGCCAACACCCGGAAGTCACGGTCAACCTCACCAACCGCACGCGTCCGTTCCTGTTTGCCGATACCGACTTCGATGCAGCGATCTACTTCGGTGATGCCGATTGGTCCGGTACAGAATCCCACCGATTGATGGGAGAAAACCCCGTCCCCGTGTGCAGCCCACGGCTGCTGGCCAGTCGTACACAATTTGCCCCGCAGGAGATCGCGGAACTGCCCCTGCTGCAGCAGACCACCCGGCCTTACGCCTGGCGCCAATGGTTCAACGCCCAGCAACTGAACGTACCCCGCGACATGACAGGCCCCCGATACGAGCTATTCTCAATGCTGTCCCAGGCAGCCATGCATGACATGGGGGTCGCGCTGATCCCGCCGTTCCTTATCCAGCGGGAGTTGGATGAACACCAACTCGTAATTGCAAGTCCCGAGGCGCTGACCAGTTCAAAGGCCTATTACTTGATGATTCCCGACAGAAAAGTCGAATCGGCCTCGCTGCACGCTTTCAGAGACTGGCTGATTGATCAATCACACCGCTATAGCCCCAGTATTTAAAGGATACGAGGCAATTGTTGACTTTGTAGTCAGCAAAAATTAAATCCTACAGATGTACGTATATGTCGCATTTCAGCAGACTGTACCTGCTGACCAAAGATAAGGCCCAAAGCCATGATTTTCATGGCCTTCAGCGACTCTCACAAGCCAATGCCCGACTATTCACATCAGCGATGGCAAAAGACCCGATAAATGCCTGCAGCCCTTTAAACCCCTGTATTTGAAGAGGTTATTTCAAAGCATTGCGACAATCAGTCACAGGGTGACTTGTAGTTAATTTTTCGTCACCCGTCATAATCCCTTGAAGGCCGTAAAGTTCGCCTGCAAAATGCCGCGCCCCGCTGTCATTTCAGCGGGATCGTGCTGATCGGCCGCCCCAGATGTGCCACTCACGGTGCACTGGCCTTTTTACAAAAAGATCAAAAGCAAAAAGATCATGCAGGAGATTTGACGTGCACATTGGTGTTCCTCTCGAAACCCAGACCGGTGAAACGCGGGTGGCTGCCACCCCGGAAACCATCAAGAAGCTGATCGGCCAGGGCCATAAGGTCACTGTACAAAGCGGTGCCGGCATTAAAGCCAGCATCACTGACAGTGCCTATGAAACGGCAGGCGCAACCATTGGCAGCGCCAACGATGCGTTTGGCGCCGAGCTGATTCTCAAGGTGGTGGCCCCCAGCGACAGCGAACTTGCGCTGATCAAAAGCGGCACCGTGTTGGTGGGCATGCTCAACCCGTTCAGCAACGAAACCATCGCCAAGCTCGCCGAGCGGGGCATCACTGCCTTTGCCCTCGAAGCTGCGCCGCGCACCTCGCGCGCCCAGAGTCTCGACGTGCTGTCCTCCCAGGCCAACATCGCCGGTTACAAAGCCGTGCTGCTCGCCGCTCATCACTATCCGCGCTTCATGCCGATGCTGATGACCGCCGCGGGCACCGTCAAAGCCGCTCGCGTGCTGATCCTCGGCGCCGGCGTGGCGGGCTTGCAGGCCATCGCCACGGCGAAACGCCTGGGAGCGGTGATCGAAGCGTCTGACGTACGTCCGGCCGTAAAAGAGCAGATCGAGTCCCTCGGCGCCAAGTTCGTCGATGTGCCCTACGAAACCGATGAAGAGCGCGAATGCGCCGTCGGCGTCGGCGGTTACGCGCGCCCAATGCCAACCAGCTGGATGCAGCGCCAGGCCCTGGCCGTGCACGAACGCGCCAAGCAGGCCGACATCGTCATCACCACCGCACTGATCCCCGGCCGCAAGGCACCAACCCTACTCAGCGCCGACACCGTCGCGCAGATGAAACCTGGCTCAGTGGTCATCGACCTCGCGGCCGCCCAGGGTGGCAACTGCCCGCTGACCGTCGCCGACCAAGTGGTAGTGGAGAACGGCGTGATCATCTGCGGCCCGACCAACCTCGCCGGCGCTGTCGCCGCCGATGCGTCAGCCTTGTATGCGCGCAACCTGCTGGACTTCCTGAAGCTGGTCTTCACCAAGGAAGGGCAGTTTGAAATCAACCTCGAAGACGACATCGTCGCCGCGTGCCTGATGTGCCGCGACGGCCAAGTCATCCGCAAAAACGCCTAAGCAGGGATTCAGACGATGGAAGAGCTTATCTCCCCCGGTATCTACAACCTGATCATCTTTGTGCTGGCGATTTATGTCGGTTACCACGTGGTCTGGAACGTCACCCCCGCGCTGCACACACCGTTGATGGCGGTGACCAACGCGATTTCCGCGATCGTGATCGTCGGCGCCATGCTGGCCGCCGCCCTCACCGTGACCCCGCTGGGCAAGACCATGGGCACCCTGGCCGTGGCCCTGGCAGCGGTCAACGTGTTCGGCGGCTTCCTGGTAACCCGCAGGATGCTTGAGATGTTCAAGAAGAAAGCCCCGAAAGTAAAAGAAGAGGCGCCTAAGTAATGAGCATGAATCTGGTAACGACGCTCTACTTGATCGCGTCGATCTGCTTCATCCAGGCCCTCAAAGGCCTGTCGCATCCGACCACGTCGCGTCGCGGCAACCTGTTCGGCATGCTCGGCATGGCGCTGGCGGTGCTTACTACCGTAGGCCTCATCTATAAGCTGGGCGCTGAACTCGCAACAGCCGGTATCGGTTACGTCATTGTTGGCCTGCTGATCGGCGGCACCGCCGGCTCGATCATGGCCAAGCGCGTAGAAATGACCAAGATGCCGGAGCTGGTGGCGTTCATGCACAGCATGATCGGCCTGGCAGCGGTATTCATCGCGATTGCTGCGGTGGTCGAGCCGCAGTCCCTGGGTATCGTCAAACACCTGGGCGACGCCATCCCTGCGGGCAACCGCCTGGAGCTGTTCCTCGGTGCAGCCATCGGTGCGATTACCTTCTCCGGTTCGGTGATCGCGTTCGGCAAGCTGTCGGGCAAGTACAAGTTCCGCCTGTTCCAGGGCGCACCTGTACAGTTCGGCGGTCAGCACAAGATCAACCTGGTGCTTGGCCTCGCCACCCTGGGCCTGGGCCTGGCGTTCATGTTCACCGGCAACCTCACTGCCTTTGCACTGATGCTGGCCCTGGCGTTCGTGCTGGGTGTGCTGATCATCATCCCGATTGGCGGCGCCGACATGCCGGTGGTGGTGTCGATGCTCAACAGCTACTCCGGCTGGGCAGCAGCAGGTATCGGCTTCTCGCTGAACAACTCGATGCTGATCATCGCCGGCTCCCTGGTGGGCTCCAGCGGTGCGATCCTGTCGTACATCATGTGCAAGGCGATGAACCGTTCCTTCTTTAATGTACTGCTCGGCGGTTTCGGCAATGCGCCGGATGCGGGTGCCGCAGCCGGCTCCAAAGAAGCACGCCCGGTCAAATCCGGCTCGGCCGACGATGCGACTTTCCTGCTGACCAACGCCGACACCGTGATCATCGTTCCAGGCTACGGCCTGGCAGTGGCACGGGCGCAACACGCGCTCAAGGAACTGACCGAGAAACTGACCCACCGCGGCGTGACCGTGAAGTATGCGATCCACCCGGTGGCGGGGCGCATGCCCGGCCATATGAACGTGCTGCTGGCCGAGGCCGAAGTGCCTTACGACCAGGTGTTCGAGATGGAGGACATCAACTCCGAGTTCGGCCAGGCCGACGTGGTGCTGGTGCTGGGCGCGAACGACGTGGTCAACCCGGCCGCCAAGAACGACCCGAACTCGCCGATTGCCGGCATGCCGATCCTGGAAGCGTTCAAGGCCAAGACCATCATCGTCAACAAGCGCTCGATGGCCAGCGGCTATGCCGGCCTGGATAACGAGCTGTTCTATCTGGACAAGACCATGATGGTCTTCGGTGATGCCAAGAAGGTCATCGAAGATATGGTCAAAGCCGTCGAGTAACACTGCTACAGCGCAATACTCAAAACCCCGGCCTCTTGTAGGCTGGGGTTTTTTATTACTGCATGAAACCCGACCAAAGGCTCTAAAACGCTGCCCGGCATTCGACCATGGTAGCGGGCCGAATTTTTTTGAAATCACTAAACTGCGCACCTTGCTTCCGTAGCCTGAGATAAGAATCCATGTACCGTGATCGCATCCGCTTGCCTTCGTTGTTAGACAAGGTCATGAGCGCGGCCGACGCCGCCGCACTGATCGAAGACGGCATGACCGTCGGCATGAGCGGCTTCACCCGCGCCGGTGAAGCCAAGGCCGTGCCCCACGCACTGGCCGAACGCGCCAAGTCGTCGCCGCTGAAAATCACCCTGATGACCGGCGCCAGCCTGGGCAATGACCTGGACAAGCAACTGACCGAAGCCGGTGTGCTGTCCCGCCGCATGCCATTCCAGGTCGACAGCACGCTGCGCAAGGCGATCAACGCGGGGGAGGTGATGTTCATCGACCAGCACCTGTCGGAAACCGTTGAACAACTGCGCAACAACCAGCTCAAGCTGCCGGACATCGCGGTAATCGAAGCCGTCGCGATCACCGAGCAAGGCCACATCGTGCCGACCACCTCCGTGGGCAACTCCGCCAGCTTCGCGATTTTCGCCAAGCAGGTGATCGTCGAGATCAACCTGGCGCACAACCCCAACCTGGAAGGGCTGCACGACATCTATATCCCAACGTATCGGCCGACCCGCACGCCGATCCCGTTGGTGAAAGTCGACGACCGCATCGGCAGCACCGCAATCCCGATCCCGCCGGAGAAAATCGTCGGCATCGTGATCACCAATCAGGCCGACTCCGCCTCCACCGTAACGCCGCCTGACAGCGACACACAGGGCATCGCCAATCACCTGATCAACTTCCTCAAGCAGGAAGTGGACGCCGGGCGCATGACCAACAAACTAGGCCCGCTGCAGGCCGGGATCGGCAACATCGCCAACGCGGTGATGTGCGGCTTGATCGACTCGCCGTTCGAAGACCTGACCATGTATTCGGAAGTGTTGCAGGACTCCACGTTCGACCTGATCGACGCCGGCAAGCTGAGCTTCGCCTCGGGCAGCTCGATCACCTTGTCCGAGCGGCGCAATGCCGATGTGTTCGGCAACCTGGAACACTACAAGGACAAGCTGGTATTGCGCCCGCAGGAGATTTCCAACCACCCTGAAGTGGTGCGGCGCCTGGGCATCATCGGCATCAATACCGCACTGGAGTTCGACATCTACGGCAACGTCAACTCCACCCACGTCTGCGGCACGCGGATGATGAACGGCATTGGTGGCTCCGGCGATTTTGCGCGCAATGCGCACCTGGCGATCTTCGTCACCAAGTCGATTGCCAAGGGCGGTGCGATCTCCAGCGTGGTGCCGATGGTCAGCCATGTGGACCATACCGAACATGACGTCGACATCCTGGTGACCGAAGTGGGCCTGGCAGACTTGCGCGGCCTGGCGCCACGCGAGCGTGCGCGGGTGATCATCGACAACTGCGTGCACCCGGCGTACCGCGACGCGCTGAACACTTACTTCGATGCCGCCTGCGCCATCGGCGGGCATACCCCGCACATCCTGCGTGAAGCACTGAGCTGGCACATCAACCTGGAAGAAACCGGGCACATGCTCAAGGCGTGATTGATACAGATGCGGGCTGATGCAAACACAGTTTCATCAGCCCGACTCAATCACCCGCACTTCTGCAAAAAACTGTACTGCTGTACTGGTCATTTCCTACCGAAAAATCCCACACCCCTCGTTAAAAATGCCTATTTCGCACTGTTTCAGTGCAGACAGGTACAGTTGCCCCATTTCCGTACAGTACAGCACCCATAAACAGTTAACTGGCCCCTCACAATACAGGTGAACTGTATCTAGAGAGTCTTGCGCCGGAGGAGGATCATTGGCATCAGTTAAACCACTACCTAATCCCGCCACAAGCGGAAGGATGTCATCATGGAACGTACACTCAGTTCCGATCTGTTCTTCGAAGAAAAAGCTGTAAACACCCAGGCTTCCCTGCCTTTGCGCGTTCTCGCCAACCTGATGTTGTGGCAGCGCCGCATCTCCAGCCGCCACCAACTGGCTCGTCTGGATTCGCGTCTGCTGGCTGACGCCGGTATCAGCGAAGCTCAACGCTACGAAGAGCTGAGCAAGCCGTTCTGGCGCTGATTTAGCGCTCGCTGGCCCTGACCTGCCGGGTCCACTGCCAGCAACCTGATTTGTCAAAACAAAGCCCGCCCCGGGAGACCGGAGGCGGGCTTTGTTGTTTCTGGGATTGGGCTTTCTGGCGGCAAAAACAGTAGACATACACACCGACAGGTACAGTTGAAAAAATCTAACAGTTAAGCAGTACAATTTGACATCGGTGTATCTGTATCGGTCAAGGCGACTCGCCCAACATGGTGTTCCAGGACCTCATGAAAGAAAGGCGCCCACCATGGATACCCAACCCCCCATCTACAAACGCTTGCTCTGCACCCTTGCCAAGTGGGCGCGCCAGGCCCACGAACGGCGCCAGTTGGCGCAACTCGATCCTCGTGAACTGTCGGATCTCGGCATCAGCCCCGCTGATCGAATGACCGAACTGTCCAAGCCGTTCTGGCGTGACTAGCCGGTCAAGATGCTTTCCGAACGGATAAGCGGCGGCTTAATATCCAGCCACCGCGTGGCGAACTGTATAGAACAGGCGTCTGATCCCCAATGGCCGCCCTGCGCCACGTTATCCGTTCATCTAAAGGAGTCACCCCATGTCCCGTCTTCGCCTGCTGAGTGCTGCCGCCCTGTTGGCCGTAGCTGCCAACGCCAACGCGACCAGCCTGATCGTGACCACTGACTCGATCGTTGGCGCGCTCAAAGCCACCTCCGACGCCACTTCCGATGCCACCTCGTCCCTGCGTGACAACAAAGTCGTGCGCGCCGCCCGTGACGACGCCGCCAGTTTTGTCGCCAGCGAAGGCGCCATCCGTGGCGTGAAGCTGGAAAGCGCCCTGGCCCAGATCCGCCAACAAGCGCCGCAACTGAACACCGCGACCGACGCCCAACTGGCCCAAGCCATCCTGGCCATCTGACGACACGCCGCATGCCTCGGCGCTGGCTCTCGCCGGGGCATTACGCTAGCCTTGACGCTCGTTTTCAGTTGTCGAGTCCCATGGCTTTTTCATACCGCCTTTTAATTGTCCCTGTATTGTTTTCCTCCTGCTGGTCGCCCACGGCTTCGGCCTTTGACGTGACCACCCAGGGTACCGTCGCGAGCGCGTACGCCACCAGCAAGGTGACTTCCGCGCCCTTCGACCGCAAAATCGTGGCCGCCAGGGATGACGCTGCCGCGTTCATCGCCACTGACGGCCAATGGCGGGGAGCACGCCTGGAATCCGCACTGGATTACCTGCGCCGCACCCACCCAAAACTAAACGCCAGCGATCGTGAACTGGCGCAAGCAATTCTCGTCCAATAAACATCTTTGTATTTCGGAGTCACTCCATGCGTAGCCCGCTGATCGCCGCCACCCTAGGCCTACTGTTGTTGGCCGACGTTGCCCAGGCGCATACCTTGGTGGCCACCAGTAACATCATTGTGCGTGCCTCCGGTCGCACCATTGATTTCACCTCGGACACCACCACCTCCATCCGCGACTCCAAAATCGTGCGCGAAGCCCACGACGATGCAGCCAGTTTCGTCGCCAGCAACGGCGAGATTCGCGGCGCACAATTGGAAGCCGCCTTCGATACCCTGCGCACCCGCGTGCCAGAAGCCCGCGACGCCAGCGACCAGACCCTCGCCGAAGCTATCCTCGCGCTGTGAGGCGCCTCGCTGCCTGGCTCCTGGCCGGGACTGTGCTGCTCTGTGCCAGCGCAGCCCAGGCCAGCCTGCAACTGCGGCTCAAGACCGATGGCTTGAGCCCCGCGCAACAGCAGGCCAGCCAGGCATTGCTCGATGAAGCGCTGCGTTCACTGCCGCCGCGCTTCGTCGAACAGTTGGACCGGCAAATCGACGTCGGCTGGACCGACAAGATGCCCGAAAACGCCTACGGCCAGGCGTCGCTGGTGTCCGAACTGGACCTCAACAGCAACCTGCTCGACAGCCTGACCGACGGCAGCGCCGCCACCCAGAAGACCAATCGCCCCCACGGCACCGTGCGCCGGGAAATGCTCGCCACCGTGCTGCATGAACTGACCCACATCTATGACCGTGCACGCCTGTGGTCCAACGACGACCGCGCACTGATCAACCGCTGCAGCCGCCAGAACAAGCTCACCGGCCTGATCGGCCTGCCCGACCAATGCCGTGGCCAGAATGACCGCCGCTTCACCCTCAGCGACGACCCGCGCCTGCTGGACCTCGCCGGCTGGCCGCAATACGTCGGCCGTCGTGGCGAGCGCGAACAGCACAACCGCCAGGTCGCCCGCAGCCCGGACATCTACGAAACCACCAGCCCGCTGGAGTTCGTCGCGGTCAACATGGAGTACTTCCTGCTCGACCCGAGCTACGCCTGCCGTCGCCCCGCGCTGTTCCGTTATTACAAGGAGCACTTCGGCTGGGCGCCGCCGACACAGGACGCCTGCGCGAAGACCTACGCGTTTCTCAACGCCGGCAACGACTTCGCCAAGACCCCGCTGGGCCAGATCGACCCGGAACGCGTCTACGAGATCGACTACCTGCTCGCCGAAGCCAACCAGAACCTGGTCAGCCGCTGGGGCCACAGCATGTTGCGATTGGTGATCTGTGCGCCTGGCCGCCCGCGCGGTCCGGATTGTCGGCTGGATCTGGATCAGCATCTGGTTTTGTCCTACCGCGCTTTCGTCGGTGACGTACAGCTGTCGAGTTGGGACGGCCTGGTCGGCAAATACCCGTCGCGGCTGTTCGTGCTGCCCCTGGCCCAGGTGATCGACGAGTACACCAAGACCGAACTGCGTGGCCTGGCGTCGGTGCCACTGAAACTCACACGCCAGGAAATCAACGACACCGTCGAGCATGCCGCCGAAATGCACTGGAGCTACGACGGCAGCTACTTCTTCATCTCCAACAACTGTGCGGTCGAAAGCCTGAAACTGTTACGCAGTGGCAGCGCCAACCCCCAACTGACCGGCCTGGACAACATCACCCCCAACGGTTTGCTCGAGGTGTTGAGCGCCCGCGGCCTGGCCGACACCAGCGTGCTCGACGACAAACGCAACGCCTTGCGCCTGGGCTACCACTTCGACTCGTTCCGCGAGCGCTACCAGGCAATGTTCGACGTGCTGCGCAAACACCTGCCGATCAAGCAGACCCAGGTCGAAGACTGGCTATCCCTCAGCGCCGCCGAACGCCGCCCGTGGTTCGACAGCGCCGACCTGCGCACCAGCGCCGCGCTCTTGCTGCTGGAACAAGCGAGCTATCGCAAGCAACTGATGCTCGCCCAGGACGAAGTCAAACAACGCTACCTGGGTGCCCGCGAGCTGAAAAACGGCGGCATGGAAAAAGCCAACAACACCCTGCAACAGATCCTCGCCAACAGCGGCTTCCTCAGCCGCCCGGCGGAGCTGCTGGGCAGCACTGGCTACGGCCTGCCGCAACCGTCGGAAGCCAAGCGCCTGGAATCGGAAAGCGCCGAGCGCCAGAAACAGCTGCAATCCCTGACCGGCGACCTGGATAAAGAGGTGAGGGCACTGCTCGATCCGGCCCGGGCCGATGAGATTGCTGCGTGTGAGGCCAACCTCAAGCAGGTGGGTGAGCATCTAAGAGCCTTGCACAAAGCCGCTGGCGGCCTCGAACTCCCCTAAGAACTCCAGCCACATTTGGATCTGCATAAATCCCAAGATTGTGCCTCTTCCCTTCATCACCTGTTTTCCCGGCGAAAGCTGGCTGAAAGCTTTCCCGTCTAGGATCGCCCCCACTGCCGGCAACAGACCGGCTGTTAACAACAACAATGGTGATTCCCGATGTCCGCCCGTACCCGCCTGTTCGCCCCGACTCCACCCGTACGCCTCGTGCCTTTCGTTCTGCGCTGAGCCCCACCCGGTTCGCCATTCCCTAGCCGCGCTACGCCTGGAGTATTCCTATGCTGACTTTCCTTGGCTTTGCCATGGTCATCACGTTCATGTTCCTGATCATGACCAAGCGCCTGTCCGCGCTGATCGCCCTGATCATCGTGCCGATCCTGTTCGCCCTGTTCGGCGGTTTCGCACCCGAGATCGGCCCGATGATGCTTGCGGGCATCACCAAGCTGGCGCCGACCGGCGTGATGCTGATGTTCGCGATTCTCTACTTTGCCCTGATGATCGACTCCGGCCTGTTCGACCCGGCGGTGCGCAAGATCCTCAAAATGGTCAAGGGCGACCCACTCAAAGTCTCGGTCGGCACCGCCGTACTGGCCCTGGTCGTGTCCCTCGACGGTGACGGCGCCACCACCTACATGATCTGCGTGGCCGCCATGCTGCCGCTGTACCAGCGCATCGGCATGAGCCCGCGGATCATGGCCGGCCTGATCATCCTCGCCGGTGGCGTGATGAACATGACGCCTTGGGGCGGCCCGACCGCCCGTGCCGCCAGTGCACTGCATGTAGACCCGTCGGATATTTTCGTTCCCATGATCCCGGCGATGGCCGCCGGCGTGGTCGCGATCCTGGTGATTGCCTACATGTACGGCAAGCGCGAACGTGCCCGCCTGGGTGAACTGCACCTGCAAGGCGACGAAATCGACCACAGCGAGATCAGCGTGTCGCAATACCCGGACGCCCGCCGTCCGAAACTGATCTGGTTCAACGGCGCGCTGACCTTCGCCCTGATGTGCACCCTGATCGCGGGCCTGTTGCCGCTGCCGGTGCTGTTCATGGTGGCGTTCAGTATCGCGATGATCGTCAACTATCCGTGCCTGCAGCAGCAGAAAGACCGCGTCGCCGCTCATGCCGGTAGCGTTCTGGCAGTGGTCGGGCTGATCTTCGCAGCAGGCATCTTCACTGGCATCCTGTCGGGCACCGGCATGGTCGATGCCATGTCCAAGAGCTTGCTGGCAGTCATCCCTGACGCGCTGGGCCCTTACCTGGCGGTGATCACCGCGCTGGTGAGCATGCCGTTCACCTTCTTCATGTCCAACGATGCGTTCTACTACGGCGTACTGCCAGTGCTCGCCGAAGCCGCCAGCCACTACGGCATCACTGCCGTGGAAATGGCCCGCGCCTCGATCGTTGGCCAGCCGGTGCACTTGCTCAGCCCGTTGGTGCCATCGACTTACCTGCTGGTGGCCCTGGCCGGTATCGAGTTCGGCGATCACCAACGCTTCACCCTCAAGTGGGCAGTGCTGGTATGCCTGTGCATAATGTTCGCCGCATTGCTGATGGGGATTTTTCCGCTGTTCAGCACTCTATAATCGTTCAACCCAACTGCGCCGGCCCTAAGCCGGCGCGGTCTAACACACGCGCAAAGGAATACACATGGAATGGCTGACCAATCCGGAAATCTGGATTGCCTTCTTCACCCTGACGGCTCTCGAGATCGTCCTGGGCATCGATAACATCATCATGATTTCGATCCTGGTCAGCCGCATGCCCAAGCACATGCAGGCGCGCACCCGGATTTTCGGCCTGGCCCTGGCCATGGTCACCCGGATCCTGTTGCTGCTGTCGATCACCTGGGTCATGCGACTGACCGCCGATCTGTTTGTGGTCTTCGGCCAAGGCATTTCCGGTCGCGACCTGATCCTGTTCTTCGGTGGCCTGTTCCTGCTGTGGAAAAGCTCCCAGGAGATGTACCACGCGCTGGAAGGCGAAGACGAAACCCACGACGAGCCCAAGGGCGCCGGTGGCAAGTTCATCTACACCATCATCCAGATCGCCATCATCGACATCGTGTTCTCCCTGGACTCGGTGATCACTGCGGTCGGCATGGTCTCCCATGTACCGGTCATGGTCGCTGCGATCGTCGTTGCGGTACTGGTGATGATGCTGGCTGCCGGCACCATCAGCGACTTCATCGACAAGCATCCGTCGCTGAAAATGCTCGCACTGTCGTTCCTGCTGGTAGTGGGTACGGTACTGATCGCCGAAGCCTTCGATGTGCATGTGCCAAAAGGCTACGTCTACTTCGCCATGGCGTTCTCGCTGGCGGTGGAAGCGGTGAACATCAAGATGCGCACCGCCATCGCGAAAAAGAAGAAACAGCAGGACCCAGTGAAACTGCGCAAAGACATTCCGGGTCAATAAACCCGAGCCAGTCAAAAAAGGGGCTTTACGAGCCCCTTTTTTTTGTCTGCAAAAAGCTGATTTCATGACAGTTTTGTTTCAATCACCATTTCAGCTATGCGATGCTGGCGCGCACGCCATTCGCCAACTACAGCTTAACTACAAGACGTAGAGCGGCACGCGGCAACTTTCCTGCGCTTCTCTTGAAGCGAACCTACACGGGGGGCCGAGCATGCTGACCTTGCTCAATCTGCTTTCCGCCGTGACCCTGCTGATCTGGGGCACGCATATCGTCCGAACCGGCATCCTGCGGGTCTACGGTTCCAATCTGCGCCAAGTCATCGGGCAGAACATGTCCAAGCGCTGGCTGGCGTTTGTCGCCGGTATCCTGGTGACCGCCATGGTGCAGAGCAGCAACGCCACGGCAATGCTGGTGACCTCATTCGTCGGCCAAGGGTTGATGGGGCTGATGCCCGCCCTGGCCACCATGCTTGGCGCCGATGTCGGCACGGCGCTGATGGCGCGGGTGCTGACCTTTGACTTGTCCTGGCTCTCGCCGCTGCTGATTTTTCTCGGCGTGATTTTCTTCCTGTCGCGCAAACAGACGCGGGCAGGGCAGTTGGGTCGCGTTGGCATCGGCCTGGGCCTGATCGTGCTGGCGCTGCAATTGATCGTCGAAGCCGCCGGTCCGATTACCCACGCCCAGGGCGTCAAAGTCATCTTCGCCTCGCTGACCGGCGACATCCTGCTGGATGCCTTGGTCGGCGCCTTGTTCGCGATGATTTCCTACTCCAGCCTGGCCGCCGTCCTACTCACCGCGACCCTGGCCGGCGCCGGCGTGATCAGCCTGCACGTGGCCATCGGCCTGGTGATCGGCGCCAACATCGGCAGCGGCGTACTGGCCTTCCTCGGTACCAGCATGCAAAACGCCGCCGGGCGCCAGGTGGCGCTGGGCAGCCTGCTGTACAAATTGATCGGCCTGCTGCTGATCATCCCGGTACTCGACCCTCTCGTACGCTGGATGGATGGCCTGGACTACGGCGTCCAAGGCATGGTCATCACCTTCCACCTGCTCTACAACGTCAGCCGCTGCCTGATCCTGCTGCCAACCATCGGCCCGATGGCACGCCTGTGCGCCTGGTTGCTGCCCGAACGGGAAGAGCTCAACGGCAAGGCCAAGCCGCGCCACCTCGACCTTGCCGCCCTGGCCACGCCAAGCCTGGCCCTGGCCAACGCCGCCCGCGAGACCCTGCGCCTGGGCGACCTGATCGACAACATGCTGACCTCAATGCAGGAAGTACTGCGCGGCAAACAAACCGCCATCACCCAGGAGATGCGCAGCCTCAGCGATGACGTCGAAGCGCTGTACAGCGCGATCAAACTCTACCTGGCGCAAATGCCCCGCGAAGACCTCAGCGAGCAGGACAGCCGGCGCTGGGCCGAGATCATCGAGTTGTCGATCAACCTCAAGCTGGCGGGCGACCTGATCGAACGCATGCTGCGCAAAGTCCAGCAGCAGAAGACCTCCCAGCGTCGCCAGTTCTCCGAAGTCGGCCTGGAAGAACTGTCCGACCTGCACAGCCAACTGATCGCCAACCTGCGCCTGGGCCTGTCGGTGTTCCTCAGTGCCGATCCGGAAAGTGCTCGCCAATTGCTGCGCGAGAAACGCCGCTTTCGCGCCCAGGAACGGCGCCTGGCCCACGCCCATGTCAGCCGTTTGCAGCGCAAGATCGTACAGAGCCTGGAGACCAGTTCCCTGCACCTGGAGCTGATTGCCGACATGAAACGCCTCAACTCGTTGTTTTGCAGCAGCGCCTATGTCGTGTTGGAAACGTCCGAGACCGGCGCGCTCTCTGCCGAAGATATTGCCGACATCACACATTCGCCCTGAACGTACGATGGCCCGCGAAGTCAGTTAAAACTGACCTCACTCGCCAGGAAGCTTGTTATGCGTCGCCTGTTATTTATCTGCCTGCTCATGGGCTCTGCCCACGCCTACGCCTTTGACCGCCTGCAAGTGGAGGGCTACACCTTGCCCAACGGCCTGCAGTTGCTGCTCAAGCCGGGCACCGAGCGTGGGCATGTGGCGATCCGCCTGGTGGTCGGTGTAGGCCTGGATGACTTCCCCTGCGAGGAAAAGGAACTGCCGCACCTGCTCGAACACTTGCTGTTCAGCGGCATCGACGGCGGCGGCGAAGGCGACCTGGAAGACCGCATGCAAGCCCTCGGCGGCGAGTGGAACGCCTACACCAGCAACGCCGATACCACCTTCGTGATCGAAGCCCCGGCGCAAAACCAGCGCAAGGTCCTCGACCTGCTGCTGGCGATCATCACCCGCACCGAACTGACCGAGGCCAATATCAATGCGGCCAAGCAAGTGGTGGAGCGCGAAGACGGCGGCCATTACTCGCACCTGCAACGTCTGCTCGACCGCCAGGACCTCGGCCATACCGCCAGCAACCAACTGGCCGTCGAACTGGGGCTCAAATGCGCGGAACGCGCCGAAGTCGGCCAACTGACCCGCGATCAGTTGGAAACACTGCGTAAACACTGGTACGCACCCAACAACATGACCCTGATCATCGTCGGCGACCTCGACAAACTCCTACCCGCCTACCTGGAACGCACCTACGGCCAACTCGACCCGGTCGACCCCACCGAACACCCCGAGCTGCCGCAGATCCAGCACGCCGCCGCCAACAACCGCGAACTGATCCACGGCTGGATCGGCAACAGCGCCAAGCTGCACTGGCTGTTCCCCGAGCCGGTACTGGACGAGCAGCACGACGAGACCTACGACCTGCTCAAGGACTATCTCGACTGGGCGCTGTACCGCCAACTGCGCCTCAAACACACCTTGTCCTACGGCCCCTGGAGCGAACGCGAAGTGCTCGGCGGCGTCGGTTTCCTCAGCCTGAATGCCGACCTGGAGCGGGAAAACCTCCCCCAAGCCGAACAGGTGCTGAAAAACCTGCAGGCACAACTGCTAAAGGATGGCCTCGACCCCGCCGTATTCGCCCGCGTGCAACACGCCGCCATTGCCCGACAGGCCTGGGCCGTGCAGGGCAACAGCGCCCTGGCCGATTACTACTGGAGCGCGGCGGGCGACTATAACAACGGCCACTTCAGCGACCCGGTCAAACGCATCAAGGCCGTGAGCCTGGACCAGGCCAACGGCGCCATGCGCCAAGTGTTCAAACAGCCGGGCTATTGGCGCATCGAAAAACCGCTGCTGAGCTACAACATGCTGAACTGGATCGGCGCCGGGTTGCTCGGGCTGATTGCCGTTGTATTGATCAGCGTGCGGGCTTATCGCAAACGGATCGCGTAATCGGGCACCGGACCCAGGACTAAGACGTTATTCTGTCTGGGATTTTTCCTACAAAGACTGCGAACCGCCGAATGCAAAACCTGACCCGCTTGATCACCCGCATCCTCGAACTGATGAAGCGCTACCCAGGGGTGATTGCACTCGGCGGCTTTATCTCGGGTGTGTGCAGCTTCATTCTGGTGGATCGCCAGCAGGGCATGGCCAGTTGGATCGCGGTGATCATGCTGGTGAGCTGGTTGTGGCTGATGCTGGAGAACAGCTTTACCCAGCTGTTCACCAAGGTCTTCAAGCGGGAAATCCCCGAGCCGCTGCTGCGCTACGCGACCCAGATGATCCACCAGGAAAGTCTGTTCTTCGTATTGCCATTCTTTTTCGTCACCACTGCCTGGAACAGCGGCCAATCGGTGTTCACCGGCCTGCTCGGCGCGGCAGCGCTGGTGTCGATCGTCGACCCGCTGTACTACAAGTGGCTGGCACCCAAGCGCTCGTTGTTCCTCGCGCTGCACACCCTGACCCTGTTTGCCGCGCTGCTCACCGCGTTGCCGATCATCCTGCACCTGACCACCGCCGAAAGTTACAAGCTCGCCCTGGGCGTAGCCATGGCGTTGTCGATCCCAAGCCTGGCGGTGAGCCTGCCGCTGCGCAGCCTCAAGGGCTGGGTGATGCTGCTGGGGGTCACTGCCACGATCGGTTGCGCGGGCTGGTTCCTACGCAGTTGGGTACCGCCGGCCACCCTGTGGATGACAGAAGTGGCCATCAGCACCCAACTGCAAGACCGCACGCCCGGCGATGACCTCAAGCAAGTCAGCCTCGCCCAACTGCGCAGCGACGGGCTCTACGCCTACACCGCGATCAACGCCCCGCGTGGCCTGGACGAGCGGATCTACCACGTGTGGAAATTCAATGGCAAAGAGGTCGACCGCATCGCCCTGGACATCCACGGCGGCCGCAAGGAAGGCTATCGCGCCTGGACCCACAAGCAGAATTTCCCCGGCGATGCCGTCGGCCGCTGGCAGGTGCAAGTGCTGACCGAAGACGGCCAAGTGATCGGCGTACTGCGCTTCAAAGTCGTCGACGCAGCACAAACGGACAACCCAAAGTAGGTAGGTTCGTGCTATTACGTAGCAATTGTGGATAGCCAAACAAGCTCGGAGCTTATGACCAGTAGTACCACGGCCGGCGCAGCCCATCTCGATACGTCCTCCACTCCGCCGTTACTCAAGATTACGGGGGACTGGACGCTTGCCCACTACGCAAACCTGAAAAAGCTGTCGGACAAGCTCGACGGCCAATACGACGCCGGCGCACGCATCGACCTTAACGGCCTCGGCGCCCTGGACACCGCTGGTGCGTCGTTGCTGGTGGAACTGCTGGGCCCCACCCGTATCGAGCAATCCGCCGAACAGACCGATTGCAGCCTGTCTGCCGCCGACCGCGCACTGCTCAAGACCGTCTACCGCTCCCTCAATGACTTCTGCGTGCCCGATAAAGCCCCGGAAGAAGCCACCGGCATCCAGGTGCTGGCACGCATCGGCCGGGCGGTGGACAAGGTCTGGATCGACAGCAAGCAATTGCTCGGCTTTATCGGCCTGATCCTGGAGACCTTGGCCCGCGGCATTTTCCGGCCCAAGCGCTGGCGCATCACGCCGATGGTCGCGCATATCGAACAGACCGGCCTGGATGCCGCGCCCATCGTCGCCTTGCTCACCTTCCTGGTCGGCGCCGTGGTGGCGTTCCTCGGTGCGACGGTGCTCAAAAGCTTTGGCGCGACGATATTCACCGTGGACCTGGTGGCGTTTTCTTTCCTACGGGAATTCGGCGTATTGCTGACTGCAATCCTGATCGCCGGCCGCACCGCCAGTGCCTTTACCGCACAAATCGGCTCGATGAAGGCCAACGAAGAAATCGACGCGATCCGCACCCTCGGCCTGGACCCCATGGAGTTGCTGGTGCTGCCACGCGTGCTGGCACTGCTGGTGTCGCTGCCGATGCTGACGTTTCTGGCGATGCTGTCAGGGATAGTCGGCGGCGGCGTGGTGTGTGCCGTGGCGCTGGATATTTCCCCGGCGATGTTTCTCTCGCTGCTCAAATCCGACATTGGCGTACAGCATTTCCTGGTGGGCATGGTGAAAGCGCCGATCTTCGCGTTCCTGATCGCCGCCATCGGCTGCCTGGAAGGCTTCAAGGTCAGCGGCAGTGCCGAGTCGGTCGGCGCCCACACCACCTCCAGCGTGGTGCAATCGATCTTTGTGGTGATTGTGCTGGATGCGGTCGCCGCGCTGTTCTTCATGGAGATGAGCTGGTGAGTCGCCTGCACCGAGCGCCCAGTGAGGCGGTGATTGAAGTGCGCGGGCTGTGCAATCGCTTTGGCAGCCAGAGCGTGCACGAGAACCTCGACCTGGATTTGTACAAGGGCGAGATCCTCGCGGTGGTCGGCGGTTCCGGCAGCGGCAAGTCGGTGCTGTTGCGCAGCATCGTCGGCTTGCGGCGGCCCAGTGAAGGCGAAGTGCGGGTGTTCGGCAAGAACCTGCCGAGCCTGGCGGAGCATGAACGTTCGTTGGTGGAACGGCGCTTCGGCGTGCTGTTCCAGAAGGGCGCGCTGTTTTCCTCGTTGACCGTCACCGAGAACGTCGCCCTGCCGTTGATCGAACACGCCGGCCTCAGCCGCCGTGACGCCGAGCACTTGGCAGCGGTCAAGCTCGCACTGGCCGGGCTGCCCCTGTCAGCGGCCGACAAATACCCGGCGTCGCTGTCCGGCGGCATGATCAAGCGCGCCGCCCTGGCCCGTGCGTTGGCCCTGGACCCGGACATCCTGTTCCTTGACGAACCCACCGCCGGCCTCGACCCGATTGGCGCGGCACAATTCGACCAACTGATCCTGACCCTGCGCGATGCGCTGGGCCTGAGCGTGTTCCTGGTCACCCACGACCTGGACACGCTGTACACCATCACCGACCGCGTGGCGGTGTTGGCGCAAAAGAAAGTGCTGGTGGCGGATGCCATCGATGTCGTCTCGGAAACCGATGACGCCTGGATTCACGAATATTTCCACGGCCCCCGGGGCCGTGCGGCATTGGATGCCGCTCAACCGCTCAACGAGGTATGACATGGAAACCCGCGCCCATCATGTGATGATCGGTCTGTTCAGCGTGATCGTAGTGGTCGGCGCGATGCTGTTTGGCCTGTGGCTGGCCAAGTCCAGCATCGACAGCGCCTTCCAGGATTACGAAGTGGTGTTCAACGAGGCCGTCAGCGGCCTGTCCCAGGGCAGTTCGGTGCAGTACAGCGGGATCAAGGTCGGCGACGTGATCAGCCTGCGCCTGGACCCCAAGGACCCACGCCGCGTCCTCGCGCGCATCCGCCTGGCCGGGCAGACGCCGATCAAGGAAGACACCCAGGCCAAACTGGCACTGACCGGCATCACCGGCACCTCGATCATCCAGCTCAGCGGCGGCACGCCACAAAGCCCGGTGCTCAAGGGCAAGAACGGCAACCTGCCGGAAATCATCGCCTCGCCATCGCCGATCGCGCGCTTGCTCAACAACAGCAACGACCTGATGAGCAGCATCAACCTGCTGCTGCATAACGCCAATGCGCTGTTCTCCCGGGAGAACGTCGAGCGCCTGACCACTACCCTGGACAACTTGCAGCAAACCACCGGCGCCATCGCCGACCAGCGCGGCGACATCAAAGTGGTGATGCAGCAACTGATGCAGGTGAGCAAGCAAGCCAGCGGCGCCCTGGAACAAACCACGGTGTTGATGCGCAACGCCAACGGCCTGCTCAACGATCAAGGCAAGCAGGCGTTCAGCAGTGCCGAGCAGGCGATGAAATCCCTGGAAAAAAGCACCGCCACCATCAACACCTTGCTGACCGACAACAAGGACTCGGTGAACAGCGGCATGCAGGGCCTCAACGAACTGGCGCCGGCCGTGCGCGAACTGCGTGAAACCCTCGGCTCGCTGCGCGCCATCTCCCGCCGCCTGGAAGCCAACCCCAGCGGCTACCTGCTGGGCAGCGACAAGAACAAGGAGTTCACGCCATGAAGCGTGCTTATCAACTGATCGCCCCTGTAGCCCTGGCCCTGGTGAGCGCGTGCTCGATCCTGCCCAAGCCTGACCCATCGGACGTGTATCGCTTGGCGGCAGCCCCAGCGGCGACCCAAGGCACGCCAGTGGCCTGGTCATTGCGCGTGACCAAGCCCCAGACCAGCGAATTTCTCGACAGCCCACGTATTGCCGTGGTGCCCAATGGCGACCTGATCAGCAGCTATGCCAATTCGCGCTGGAGCGACCCGTCGCCGGTGCTGCTGCGCAATCGCCTGCTGGACGGGTTCCAGCGCGATGGGCGGGTAACGTTGCTGAGTACCGACGAGACCAATCTGCAAGCCGACTACGAGCTGGGCGGGCAACTGCAGGCGTTCCAGAGTGAATACCGCGGCAATGCCGTGGAGGTGGTGATCCGCCTCGACGCACGATTGGTGCGCGGCAGTGATCAGCGGATTATTGCCAGCCGGCGGTTTGAAGTGAGGCAGCCGGTGAATGACACCAAAGTGCCGGCGGTGGTGGCCGGGTTTGGGCTGGCGGGGGATCAGTTGAACAAGCAGGTGGTGGAGTGGGTGGTGCAGCAGGGCAATACAGCGCCGAAACGCTGAGGGCCTCTTCGCGGGCAAGCCCGCTCCCACATTTTTGATTTGTGAATACAGTCAAATGTGGGAGCTGGCTTGCCTGCGATAGCGATCTCAGCCTCAGCCAAAGAACCAGTAGCACACCGCGATAGCCGCGACGACACCCGCAAACTCCGCCAGCAGCGCACAGCCCACGGCATGCCGCGCCCGCTGAATCCCAACCGAGCCAAAGTACACCGCCAACACGTAGAAGGTGGTCTCGGTACTGCCCTGGATCGTCGCCGCGACCAGCGCCGGGAAACTGTCCACGCCCTGGGTCTGCATGGTCTCGATCAGCATCGCCCGTGCAGCACTGCCGGAGAACGGCTTGACCATCGCGGTCGGCAAGGCATCCACGAAGCGCGTGTCCATGCCGGTCCAGGCCACCAGGTGGCGAATCCCTTCCAGGCCGAACTCCAGCGCCCCCGAGGCGCGCAACACACCGACCGCACACAACATCGCCACCAGGTACGGCAGCAGGTTCTTGGCCACGTCGAAGCCTTCTTTGGCGCCTTCGACAAACGCTTCGTACACCTTGACCTTACGCAGCGCACCAATGATCAGGAACAGCATGATCAAGCCAAACAAGGTGAGGTTGCCAAGGATCGACGACAGGCTGGCCAGCGCAGTGGCGGACAGGGTGGCCAGCAACGCCATGAAGCCACCCAGCACCAACGCGCCGGGAATCAGGTAGGCCAGCACCACAGGGTCCCACAGGCGCAGGCGCTGCATGATCGCCACCGACAGCAGGCCGACCAGGGTCGAGGCGCTGGTGGCCAGCAGGATCGGCAGGAACACCAGCGTCGGATCAGCGGCGCCTTGCTGGGCGCGGTACATGAAGATGGTCACCGGCAACAGCGTCAGCGAGGACGCATTGAGCACCAGGAACAGGATCTGCGCGTTGCTTGCAGTGCTGGGAATGGGGTTGAGCTCTTGCAGCGCCTTCATGGCCTTGAGGCCGATGGGCGTGGCGGCGTTGTCCAGGCCCAGGCCGTTGGCGGCGAAGTTGAGGGTGATCAAGCCGATGGCGGGGTGGCCGGCGGGCACTTCCGGCATCAAGCGGCGGAACAGCGGGCCAAGGGCCTTGGCCAGCCAATCGACGATCCCGGCTTTTTCCGCGATACGCAGGAAGCCCAGCCACAAGGTCAGGGTGCCGAACAGCAGCACCATGACTTCCACCGACAGTTTGGCCATGGCGAAAATGCTTTCGACCATCGCCGAAAAAATCCCGGCGTTGCCGCCCACCAGCCACTGCACCAGCGCTGACACCATTGCCACGACAAAGAAGCCAAGCCATAGGCCATTGAGCATCAGTTAAATCCCCCAGAAGATGGGCCGAATGATAACGGGGCTGGCAGAAACGACAAACCCCGGATTTCCCGGGGTTTGTCTTGAAGCGCTTGCGCTATCAGCTGCGGGTCGCTTGTGCGGCCGGAGCGGCTTCCTTGCTGCGCCAGTGCGGCAGGGAATTCCAGTAGCGTTCGCCCTTGGCGTCGTCGTACATGCCTTCCCAACGGGCGATGACCAACACGGCCAAGGCGTTGCCGATCACGTTCAGGGCGGTACGTGCCATGTCCATGATGCGGTCGACACCGGCGATGAATGCCAGGCCTTCCAGCGGAATGCCGACGCTGCCCAGGGTGGCCAGCAGCACCACGAAGGACACGCCCGGTACACCGGCGATGCCTTTGGAGGTGACCATCAGGGTCAGCACCAGCATCAGTTGCTGGCCGACCGACAGGTCGATGCCATACAGCTGGGCGATAAAGATCGCCGCGATGCTCTGGTACAGGGTCGAACCGTCGAGGTTGAAGGAGTAGCCGGTCGGCACCACGAAGCTGCAGATCGCTTTTGGCGCGCCGTAGGCTTCCATCTTCTCGATCACACGCGGCAGCACGGTCTCGGAGCTGGCGGTGGAGTAGGCCAGCACCAGCTCATCCTTGAAGATGCGCATCAGCTTGATCACCGAGAAGCCGAACAGGCGGGCGATCAGGCCGAGGATTACAAAGGCGAAGAACAGGATGGCGACGTAAACCAGGATCACCAGCTTGGCCAGCGGCAGCAGCGAGGCGAAGCCGAAGTTGGCGACAGTCACCGCGATCAGTGCGAATACGCCGATAGGCGCGTACTTCATGATCATGTGGGTGACTTTGAACATGCTCTCGGACACGCCCTGGAACATGGTCACCAGCGGCTCGCGCAGTTCAGGCTTGAGGCTCGACAGGCCCAGGCCGAACAGCACCGAGAAGAAGATGATCGGCAGCATTTCGCCACGGGCGACGGCGGCGAAGATGTTCGACGGGATCAGGTTGAGGATGGTCTGGATGAACGCATGCTCGTGCTGCACTTCGGCAGCCGTGGCCTGGTATTTGGAAATATCGACCGTACCCAGGGTACTCATGTCGATGCCGGCACCCGGATGGAACACGTTGGCCAGCAGCAGCCCGACCACGATGGCGATGGTCGTGACAATTTCGAAGTAAAGGATGGTTTTGACGCCGATACGCCCGAGTTTCTTCGCGTCACCGACACCGGCAATGCCGACGATCAGCGAGGAAATCACAATCGGGATCACGATCATCTTGATCAGGCGAATAAAGATATCGCCCGCTGGCTGCAACACATTGCTGATCCACCAGGCCTTTTCAGCACTGAAATGGTTGAGCACTGCACCGATCGCGATCCCCAATACCAAACCGATGAGGATCTGCCAGGCGAGGCTTAGCTTTGCCTTCTTCATGTCATTACCCTTACTTCAAGTGAACTCAAGGCAAATGCGCCAGCCGCAACGCTCGAAAGCGAAAAAGTGTGAGCATCTGCCTCCATGAAAGGTCACCGCAGCGTGGCCGAAATGGCTTACTGGCAGGCGAAAAAAGGCGCAACTATTCCGATGCAAGGGAGCGGCGTCTAATGCCGTAAACGCCTACCCTATGCCGAATCGGCATGGCTTTTTTTCATAATAACTGTCCGAACGGTCAGTTCAAATGCGACAAATTGCCCGTTGAATATGCCGTGAACCTGCCAAACTCGGCTCGCTCAGAGATTCAGGACAACTTGGAAGGGATGGCAGAAATACCTGGGATTACGCGGGTGCCATGTCAGAAATGGCCTATGGCACCGAACAAATTTTATCGATAGATGGTCACGCCGACACACCAAGTAATGGTTGGAGTCGGGCGAAAAGGAAATTTGCGACTACGAGCGGCATGAGAGGCAGCGGATGAATGTCACAAGCCCGTCGCAAGTTCAGCAAGCGGTGAGCTTGTGAACCTGCGTCGACGCTTTGCAACCTGACTCGGCTCGCCAGACAGGGTCTAGTACCAATTCGGATCTTTCTTCAACTGCTCCATCAACAGCTTCTGCATGCCTTCATCCGGCTTACCGATAAAACGGTAGTCAGCGTGCCGCGTTGGCGACTTGTCCGCCGGCAAACCGGCCGGGACTTCCACCAACAGGGCGTAGGCATCTTCCTTGTCGAGGCTGAAGGCAACGATCAGACGCTTCTTCAGGCAAGTGTCGGCCGTTTCGCAGAGCGGCCCGACCAGGTATTTGTCCCCATCTTCCTGCACGGCATTCATTTGCTCGGCCGTGCCCGACAGGTTCAGTACCCACTCCGGCAGACGCTCTTCTTTCTTCACCACGCCTTGCCAGGTTTCGCGGTATTGCGGGTCCGCCGCGAGCAATTCGTTGGCGCGGGATTGGCCGTCATTGGCGGCCATCACCAAGCCGCTACCGCCCAAGAGCAGGGCGGCAGCCAGGGTTTTAAAGGACAAAGTGGTCATTTTCAGCCTCGGCCGCGACGACCAAAGAAGAACGAAGCGATGAACATCACCAGGAAGACAACAAACAGGATCTTGGCGATCCCCGTGGCGGTGCCCGCGATACCACCGAAGCCCAGGACTGCAGCCACAATGGCGATGATCAGAAACGTGATTGCCCAACTCAACATGGTGATTCTCCTTACGCTTTTATAGAGGTCGTGCGGTACGGACGCTCAAGATGAGCGAGCGTATGTATTGCCTAAAACACCCAACGCTCTTGGGTAGGCAGCTCGCCAGGGGTCGAATCCTGGTCAGCCACTCTCAATTGGGGTGCGGTTACACCGGCGGAAACGCTGCTGATGGAACTGAAATGGGTCTGCGTCATGAGCGGACGCTCGAAGTGCGGGACTTGTTGCTGACTCTGCTGCCAATGCTGCATCTGCTGGCCGCCAATCAGCGTGACCATCAGGGCCAGGCTGGCAAACAGACCTTGCTGCAAGCGCAGTGGCGATACATGCAATTGGCTGAGGCTTTGGCGAGTCATGCTGATGTTCTCCCGCATTCTGATTATTCGTTGGGAGAGGTATTGCAGGGCCCATGCCAGTTTTTTTACAAAATAAAACTCAGTAAAATCAATTAGTTAGATATACGCCAAGGCTGGTTGGCACAGCATCCTGCACGATGCCCCCAAGGGAGCCGTGCGAATTGCACGATCACCAGCGGTCGGATCAATGGATAGAAAGCTGTCGGTGAGTTGCCGAAGTGGCAAGACGGCATGAAAACGCCATCAGGCAGGGCTTTGTAGGAAGCAGCGCAGATACCTGCACGGCACCTCCTTTTATCGATCAGAATAAACCATGCAACTTGCCCGATTATTCCGGGACTAATCACCATCATTCATAGTTAAGGAGCGCGGGACAGATGGAATCAGCCAAGGAACTTCAAGGCCGCATTCTTTTAGTGGATGACGAATCCGCGATCCTCCGCACCTTCCGTTATTGCCTGGAAGATGAAGGCTACACCGTCGCCACTGCCAACAGCGCCGCCCAGGCCGATACCCTGATGCAACGCCAGGTGTTCGATCTGTGCTTCCTCGACCTGCGCCTGGGTGAAGACAACGGCCTCGATGTGCTGGCCCAAATGCGCATCCAGGCGCCATGGATGCGCGTGGTGATCGTCACCGCGCATTCCGCCGTGGATACCGCCGTGGATGCGATCCAGGCAGGCGCGGCGGACTATCTGGTCAAACCGTGCAGCCCGGACCAATTGCGCCTGGCCACAGCCAAACAACTGGAAGTGCGCCAATTGTCCGCGCGCCTGGAAGCGCTGGAAGGCGCAGTGCGCCAGCCCAAAGACGGCCTCGATTCCCATAGCCCGGCCATGATGGTCGTGCTGGAAACCGCGCGCCAAGTCGCCGGGACCGACGCCAATATCTTGATCCTCGGCGAGTCCGGCACGGGTAAAGGTGAATTGGCCCGGGCCATCCACGGCTGGAGCAAACGCGCGAAGAAATCCTGCGTGACCATCAACTGCCCGTCGCTGACGGCGGAGCTGATGGAGAGCGAATTGTTCGGCCACAGCCGCGGCGCGTTCACCGGCGCGAGTGAAAGCACATTGGGGCGGGTCAACCAGGCCGACGGCGGCACGCTGTTTCTCGACGAGATCGGCGATTTTCCGCTCACGTTGCAACCAAAATTATTGCGATTCATCCAGGACAAGGAATACGAGCGCGTCGGCGACCCGGTCACCCGCCGCGCCGATGTGCGCATCCTCGCCGCCACCAACCTGAACCTGGAAGACATGGTGCGCGACGGCCGCTTCCGTGAGGACCTGCTGTACCGCCTCAACGTCATCACCTTGCACCTGCCGCCATTGCGCGAACGCAGCGAAGACATCCTGACCCTGGCCGACCGCTTCCTGGCGCGCTTCGTCAAGGAGTACGCGCGTCCGGCACGCGGCTTCAGCGACGAAGCACGCGAGGCGCTGCTCAACTATCGCTGGCCGGGCAACATCCGCGAGCTGCGCAACGTGGTAGAGCGCGCGAGCATCATCTGCCCACAGGAGAAGGTCGAGATCAGCCACCTCGGCATGGCTGAGCAACCGACCAACAATGCCCCGCGCATCGGCGCGGCGCTGAGCCTGGATGAGCTGGAGAAGGCCCACATCGGCGCGGTACTGGCCACCAGCGACACCCTGGACCAAGCGGCCCGCACCCTCGGCATCGACGCATCGACCCTGTACCGCAAACGCAAACAGTACAACCTGTGAGCTGCACCTTATGAAGTTAGCGATGAAGCTGCGTACTCGCTTGTTCCTGAGTATCTCAGCGCTGATCACCGTCGCCCTGCTGGGCTTGATCCTCGGCCTGGTCAGCGTCATGCAAATGGCCAAGACCCAGGAGTCGCTGATCCGCAGCAACTTCATCACCCTGGACCTGGGCCTCAAGCTGCGCCAGAGCCTTGGCGACCAACTGATCATGATGCTGGAGCAGCGTCCCGACCCCGTGGCCCTGCAAGCGTCGAAGCAGCACTACTTCGAGCTGCTGGACCAGGGCATCGCCCACGAACAGCGCAACGGACAAGGCACGGGCTTCGTCCAGGCCCGGAGCGATTACCAGAATCTGCTGGACGCGTTTGACCAGTTCCAGCAAGCCTCGCCACCGCCGGGCAGCAAGGAAAAACTCACCGAAACCTTCAATGTGCTGCGTAACGGCCTGATCGTCGAACACAAGCAGGCCCTTGAAAACATCAGCACCAGCGAACACAAATCCCGCGAGCGCGCCTTGCTCATCGCCGGCCTGCTGGGGCTGGTGGGGCTGGCGGTGCTGATCATCGGTTTTGTCACCGCCCACGGTATCGCCCGGCGATTTGGCGGACCGATTGAAGCGCTGGCCAAGGCGGCGGACAAGATCGGCCAGGGTGATTTCGAGGTGACACTGCCGATTTCCTCAGCAGCCGAGATGAACCAGCTGACACGGCGTTTCGGCATCATGGCCGAGGCATTGCGCCAGCACCAGGCAACCAATGTCGACGAACTGCTCGCCGGCCAGCAGCGTCTGCAGGCGGTACTCGACAGCATTGACGACGGCCTGCTGATGATCGACCGCCAAGGCCGTCTGGAGCACCTCAACCCGGTGGCACAGCGCCAACTGGGTTGGGATGAGGAACGCCTCGGCCAGGGCCTGGGTGAAGCCTTGATGCGCCCCGAGCTGGATGAACAACTGCAATTGGTGCTGCGCGGCGGCAACCTGGAGCGCGCACCGGATGACCTGGAAGTGGAAGTCGAGGGTGAACTGCGCCTGCTGACCTATAGCCTCACGCCGGTGAGCCATACCCAAGGGCACATCCTTGGCGCGGTCATGGTGCTGCATGACGTCACTGAGCAGCGCGCCTTCGAACGCGTGCGCAGCGAGTTTGTGTTGCGTGCCTCCCATGAGCTGCGCACTCCGGTGACCGGCATGCACATGGCTTTCGGGCTATTTCGCGAGCGCGCGAAATTTCCGGCGGAGTCCCGCGAAGCGGACCTGCTGGATACGGTCAACGAAGAAATGCAGCGCCTGATGCAGTTGATCAACGACTTGCTCAACTTCTCGCGCTACCAGAACGGCCTGCAAAAACTCACCCTGGGGCCGTGCGACGTGACCGATCTGCTGGAACACGCCCGTGGACGGTTCACCGAACCGGCCAATGCTCAAAACATCGAACTGCTGGTAGAAGCCCAACCCAACCTGCCCCGCCTGTACGCCGACCAGCCGCAACTGGAGCGCGTACTCGACAACCTACTGGCCAACGCCCTGCGCCATACCGCCGAAGGTGGGCAGATTCGCCTGCAGGCGCGACGCCATGGGGAGCGGGTGATTATCAGCGTCGAGGATAACGGCGAGGGGATCGCCTATGGCCAGCAAGGGCGCATTTTCGAGCCGTTCGTGCAGGTCGGCCGCAAGAAAGGCGGTGCCGGCCTGGGGCTGGCGCTGTGCAAGGAGATCGTGCAACTGCACGGTGGCCGCATGGGTGTGTATTCGCGGCCGGGGCAGGGGACGCAGTTCTACATGGCGCTGCCGCTGTAGCCTGTGGCGAGGGGGTTGGCCACAGCAAGCTCCCTCGCCACAAAAAGCTGCGTTGCCGCAGCAAACCCGCTCGCCACGGATTAGCGGCGGTTCAGCGCCCGCAGGATCGCGGCACTCTCGGCATCGGGAGTGCCATCAAACAATGCCGGACGGAAGTGCATCTGGAACGCTGCGATCACATGGCGCGTGGCCACGTCCAGCTCGCCGGTCTGCGGTGTCTGGTAGCCCAGACGTGCCAGCTCCTGCTGGAACCAGATGATGCTTGGCAGCTCAGCGGCATATTGCACCTGGAACCGCGCTACCGCCTGGGCGTCCGGCCATACCCCCAGGCCTTGCTCGGCCAGGCGCTTCCACGGGAACAGCGGGCCCGGGTCCAGTTTGCGCAGCGGGGCAATGTCGCTGTGACCGATGATGTTCTTCGGGTCGATGCCGTTGCGCTTGCTGATGTCCTTGAGCAACACCACCAGCGACTGCACCTGCGCTTCGGAATACGGATACCACACGCGCCCCGTCGGCGTGTCGCGATAGCCTGGATTGACGATTTCGATGCCGATGGAGCTGGAGTTGAGCCAGGTGCGCCCCATCCACTCGCTTTCCCCGGCGTGCCAGGCGCGCTGGCTCTCATCCACCAGCTTGTAGATCCTGCCTGAGGCGTCATCGCCGATCAGATAATGGCTGCTGACCTGGCCGTGGGTCAGCAGCGCCAGGGAGCGCTCAAGGTCGGTGGAGGTGTAGTGGACGATCACGAACTGCACGCGGTTGTCGTGGTTCGACGAGGGATGGCTGGTGTCCAGGCGCGGGCCACTGGCGCAGCCGGCGATGAGGAGAAACACAAAGGCGATGGATAAGGATTTCATGGCAGAAGGCAGTACGCTGAAGACGATAATGCAACAGTGTAACGTACCGACTGCAACCAGACGGTCAAATCACAAAATGGAACATCTTTTACGCCGCCTGCACTTGGTTGCGCCCCGCCGCCTTGGCCCGGTACAACGCTGCATCGGCGCGCTTGAGTGCCAGGTCGCTGCGCTCACCTGGCAGGAACTGCGCCACGCCCATGGATACCGTGATCGTCACCGGCTCGCCTTTGAAGTGGAACGGGCACGCCTCGATGGCCGCGCGCAACACCTCGCCAGCCGCCAGCGCATCCGTCAGCGATGAGTTGGGCATCAGCAACACAAACTCTTCACCGCCAAACCGCGCGATAAAATCGCTCGAGCGCAGACGCTTGCGCAGCACATTGGCGATGATTTTCAGCACTTTGTCGCCGGCCAAATGGCCGTAACCGTCGTTGATCCGCTTGAAGTGATCCAGGTCGAGCATGGCCAGCGACAGGCTGTTGCCCTGCTGGTGCCAGGCATTGACCTCATGGTCGAGGCGTTCACTCCAGGCCGCACGGTTGGGCAGCCCGGTGAGCGGGTCGATCAGGGCTTTCTGGCGTTGCACCTCCAGGTGCTCGCGATAGCCCTGGGCTTCCTGTTCCATGTTCGCAACACGCTCGGCGAGGCCTTTCAAACGCGCCGCGACCTCCTGCTCACGCTGGTCGCGCTGCTGCTGGTGTTGGTCCATGGTGCCGAGCAAGCCTTCAAGATGGCTTTCCAGAACGTGCTTGAGACTGTCGAGGTCGGCCGCGTCCTGGACGCTGCTTTGCAGGCCATCGACTTGTTCGCGGATCTGCGTATCCAGCTCGCGGGCAGCGTCGCGGCTGTCTGCATGACCATCGCTGGCTACTTGCAGATGCCCCTGGAACGCCTCGAGGCGTTCGTTGAGCTGCTTGAGATAAGCCTCGAACTCGTGCTGGCCGCTGTCGGTGATCGCCAGCATCAACACCGCCAGGTCATCGAGGATTGGCAGCAGTTCGTACCAGTTCAAGCCATGGGCAAGGCGTTCACGCATGGCTTCGGCCTGGGGCCGATGGCGTTCGGGCAGCGACAGGTCCTCGAGCAGGCCGAGCAGGGTGTCTTCGATATGTTTGGCCACGGAGCTGTAGGACGGCTCGGGCGAATCGGGCAGGGCGTAGATACCGTCCGATTGCAGCTCGTCGGGGTCGGCACGCTCGAGTACCGGCGGCAGCGACAGGCTGCCGATGACGGTGAGCGCCGGGGTATCGACGGGCACCGATGGCGCTTCGACAAAGGTGGCGAGTGCGCTCTGCGGGGCAGCCTCTTCGGGCGCAGGAGTCTTGGGCTCTGGCACCGCGGCAGCGGGTAGCGGTGCTGCGGCTGCAACCGCTGGGCTGGCGACTGCCTGCACAGGGGCGGGCGGCAATGGCGCGGGCTCGGGTGCAGCCGGCGCAAGTGGTGCAAGTGGCGCAAAAGCCCGCAGTGCCTCGGCCAACTCATCAGACTGCGCGGGCTGCTCGGGCACGGGCACGGGCTTGGCGGCGGCAGGCTGCGGCTGCGGCTGCGGCGCAGCAACCGGCACAGGCTCACTCACCTGCGCCTCACTGGCAACCTCCTTGCCACCAAACAAACGTTGCAACAGTCCCGGCCCCGGGCGTGGGGTTTCGCCATCCGGCTCCAGGTTTTCCAGCGCCTGCCCTTGCAGGCTGCTCAACTCGCTGAGCAGCAACGGGATCTCGCGGGCCTGGCTCACACGGCCGTCCAATTGCTTGGCGAAGGTCTTCAGCGGGCGCGCGACCTCACGGGGCAGTGGCAGTTTCTGCAACTGCGCGACCAGGGAGGCCAACGCGGTACTCATCTGGTCGACACGGGTTTCGCGGCGCTGCTCGGAATCCAGCACGGCCTTTTCCAGGCGCGGCAACAGGGCGGCGAGGGCGGCGTCCATGTCGTCGGTGCGCACCACATCGCGCATTTCCTTCATGCATTGGTCGACCGCACGGTCGGTCCCTTCAGCCGCCAGCGTGCTGCGCACCAGCCCTCGACGCAACAAGTCGAGGCGAGCGGCCCAACGGCGCTCGAGCTTTTCTTGTTGTTCGATGCTTAGCAGGTATTTTTCTTTCCAGCGCTGGGCGTCGTCGCTCATGCAAGGGGTCCGCGGGGGCCAGGGCTCAACGCGGGCAATGCATCAGCCGTGAGCGAACCCGGCAGACGAATCTCTACCGCGACCGGCAGGTGATCGGAGATGGGCTGCGCCAGTACCTGCACGCTTTCGAGCGTGAGGGTCGGGCTGAGCAGGATATGGTCCAGACAACGTTGCGGGCGCCAGCTGGGAAACGTGGCTTCGACTTGCGGCGCCAGTAGCCCGAGGTCCCGCAGCGGGGAATTGTTCAACAAGTCGCTGGCGTGGGTGTTCATGTCCCCCATCAGCACTTGGTGTTTGTAATTGCCGATCAGCTCGCGGATGTAGGCCAGTTGCATCGTGCGGGTGCGTGCACCCAGCGCCAGATGCATCATCACCACTACCAGGGCTTCAGGGCCTTCACCGAAGCGCACGAGGATCGCGCCACGGCCCTTGGGCCCGGGCAGCGGGTGATCTTCGATCGCCCACGGCCTCAAGCGGCTGAGCACGCCATTGCTGTGCTGCGCCAGGCGCCCGAGGTTGCGATTGAGTTGTTGATACCAGTACGGAAACGCCCCGAGCTGGGCCAGGTGTTCAACCTGGTTGATGTAGCCGGAGCGCAGGCTGCCGCCGTCAGCTTCCTGCAAGGCGACCAAGTCGAAGTCGCTCAGCAGGTTGCCGATTTTCTGCAGGTTGCCGGCGCGCCCATTATGGGGCAGCAGGTGCTGCCAGCCACGGGTGAGGTAGTGCCGGTACTTCTCGGTACTGATACCTACCTGGATATTGAAGCTGAGCAGGCGCAGCCGGCTGTCTGCCGGCAGGCCCGTGGATTCCAGGTGATGCTCGTTGACCTGCGGATCATGCAGGCCAACAACCCGTTCAGTACCCCAGCGGCGCATGGCGAGCCCCTTACTTGGCTGCGCGCTCTTTGGCGATCAGCTGGTCGGCGACATTGAGGACAGCTTCAGGACCACCGGCAGTACCCAGGTCAAAGCGGTATTTGCCGTTGACGATCAGGGTCGGTACACCTTGCACGCCATACTTCTGCGCCAGTTCTTTGGCCTGTTTGATCTGGCCCTGGATGGCGAAGGAGTTGAAGGTAGCCAGGAACTTGTCCTTGTCGACACCTTGGGTGGCGACGAAGTCAGCCATTTCGTCTGGTTTGGTCAGGCGCTTGCCTTGTTTCTGGATGGCATCGAATACCGCATTGTGGACCTTGTGCTCCACGCCCATGGCTTCCAGGGTCAGGAACAACTGGCCGTGGGCATCCCATGGGCCGCCGAACATGGCCGGAATGCGTTTGAAATTTACGTCTGAAGGCAGTTTTTCGGCCCATGGATTGATGGTCGGCTCAAAAGCGTAGCAATGCGGGCAGCCGTACCAGAACAGCTCCACCACTTCGATCTTGCCAGGTACCGAAACCGGTACGGGATTGGTCAATTCAACATAGGTTTTACCGGCTTCAAGCGGCACATCGGCAGCTTGCGCGGTCATGCCGAAGAGGCTGGCAGTGATGAGAGCGGCGCTGAGGATCAGATTACGCATGCTTTACTCCTGGACAAATAAAGTCGCCTCACGCGACCTTTGTTGTGACAGGTCTACGCGGACATGAGTTCGTTAGTGTAACGGCACCGGCCACAAAAAAGGGCGGCCTGGGCCACCCTTTTTATGCTTGCATCGACGGATTAATCGAGCGTTAACGTAGCGCCTGGATCAGTGCAGACCCTGGATGTACTGCGACACCGCTTCGATGTCCTTGTTGCTCAACTTGCCGGCGATGCTTTGCATGATTTTGGTGTCGCCATCGTTGACGCGATTACCTTCACGGAAGTCCGTCAGCTGTTTGGCAACGTACTGTGCATGCTGCCCACTCAAGTGCGGGAAGCCTGCAGCGGCGAGGCCTGCGCCGTTGGGCGAGTGGCAACCGATGCACGAAGGCATGCCTTTTTCCAGGTTGCCGCCGCGGAACAGTTCTTCGCCACGGGCGACCTGCTTCGGATCGGCCGCTCCCACGCTGCCTTTCTGGCTGGCAAAATATGCCGCAATGTCTGCCAGGTCCTGATCGTTGAGGTTGGTCAGCAAGCCGGTCATTTCCAGCACCGTGCGCTTGCCATCCTTGATGTCGTGCATCTGCTTGGTCAGGTAGCGTTCACCCTGGCCGGCCAGTTTAGGGAAGTTCGGCGCCGGGCTGTTGCCATCCGGTCCGTGGCAAGCACCACACACGGCGGCTTTCGCCTGGCCCGCTGTAGCGTCGCCTGCAGCATGGGCAACACCAGTGATGCCCAGGGTCAACAGCAGACTCACGATCAGTTTGTTCATCAGCTAATCCAACTACGGCTAAGGGGTTTAAGAGTTATCTACCGGGTTTACTCACCATCAAATGAATGACGGCCTGGTAATCCTCAGTACTGCAGTCCATGCACAAACCACGCGGCGGCATTGCCTTGAAACCCTGGGTCACGTGCTGCACCAGCGTGTCCATGCCCTGCGCCAGTCTTGGCGCCCAGGCTGCCTGATCACCCCGTTTGGGGGCGTTGGGCAGTTGGCCGGCATGGCAAGCCACGCAAACTCGGTTGTACACCGCCTCCGGATCCTGTGTAGCCTGAGCGCCGTAAAGCGGAACCAGGACACCAAAAGCGAGCAACCATCTGGTCATACGTCGACCATTTCAGGGCTTGAGAGCGTTTTGCGTTCTAATGCGCAATAAAGGTCTATCGCTCCCGTGAACTTCATCCTTCGCTGGGACAAAGCACACACAAAATCTGCGGCATTATATACTGGCGCTACTGAAACGGAAACGACACCGCTTGCCGCACCCTTTCTCGGCATCGCCCACATCGGAAACCTCATGCAACTCAAGAATCCCATCCTCGGTCTGTGCCAACAGTCCACGTTCATGCTCAGCGCCGCCAAAGTTGACCAATGCCCCGATGACGAAGGCTTTGAAGTTGCCTTTGCCGGCCGTTCCAACGCCGGTAAATCCAGCGCGCTGAACACACTGACCCACGCCAGCCTGGCACGTACGTCGAAAACCCCGGGGCGCACGCAACTTCTCAATTTCTTCAAGCTAGACGATGATCGGCGTCTGGTCGACCTGCCGGGCTACGGTTACGCGAAAGTACCTATCCCGTTGAAGCTGCACTGGCAGCGTCACCTGGAGGCGTACCTGGGTGGCCGCGAGAGTTTGAAGGGTCTGATCCTGATGATGGACATCCGTCATCCAATGACCGACTTCGACCTGTTGATGCTCGACTGGGCCGTGGCCAGCGGCATGCCGATGCATATCCTGCTGACCAAGGCCGACAAGCTGACCTATGGCGCAGCCAAGAACACCCTGCTCAAAGTGCAGGCGGAAATCCGCAAGGGTTGGGGTGACGCGATCACTATCCAGCTGTTCTCGGCGCCGAAACGCATGGGCCTGGAAGAGGCCTACACCGTGCTGGCCGGTTGGATGGAATTGGCCGACAAAGGCGCGGAAATCGCCGAGTAACTTTCCTGCGGGCAAAAAAAACCCCGGACTTCGTATGGGGAGGGGAAGTTCGGGGTTCAAGTTCCGGACCGCTAGGGCGGGGTCCAGATATCTGCCAACACTTAACACAACATAGGAGCATTGAAGGGCTTCACCACCCATTCAGTAACTCTGAGTGGCACTTCACGGGTTAAGTTCCGGGCGGTGCGAAAAACTATTGGAAATAACTAACGGCAATATCTGATCTAAAGCACTCTGCCACCACGGCTTGTGGCGGCAAGGCCCTGTAAATCAGTGCGCTTCGTCCCAGTTATTGCCCACGCCCACCTCCACCAGCAGCGGCACATCCAACTGCGCCGCAGCACTCATGTGCTGGCGAATTTTCTCGCTGACTTCGGCGACCAGATCCTCACGCACCTCCAGTACCAATTCATCGTGCACCTGCAGGATTACCTTGGCATCCAGGCCCGAGTCGGCCAGCCAGTTGTCCACCAGCACCATGGCTTTCTTGATGATGTCAGCGGCCGTGCCCTGCATCGGCGCGTTGATCGCCGTGCGTTCCGCCGCGGCACGCTCCTGGGGTTTGTTGGAGTTGATGTCCGGCAAATACAAGCGGCGGCCGAAGAAGGTCTCGACATAGCCTTGGTCGGCAGCCTGGGCGCGGGTGCGCTCCATGTACTCGCGAACCCCGGGGTAGCGGGCGAAGTACACGTCGATGTAAGCCTTGGCGGTCTTGGTATCCACGCCAATGTCCTTGCCGAGCTTCTGCGCCCCCATCCCATAGATCAGGCCGAAGTTGATCGCCTTGGCGCTGCGGCGCTGGTCGGACGTGACCTCACCCAGCTCAACCTTGAACACTTCGGCCGCGGTGGCCGTGTGCACGTCCAGGTTATCGCGGAAGGCATTCATCAAGCCTTCGTCCTTGGACAGGTGCGCCATGATCCGCAGTTCGATCTGCGAGTAGTCCGCCGCCAGCAGCTTGTAGCCTTTTGGCGCGACAAACGCCTGACGAATCCGACGCCCTTCAGCAGTACGCACCGGGATGTTCTGCAGGTTCGGATCGCTGGACGACAACCGCCCGGTCGCCGCCACCGCCTGGTGGTAGGACGTGTGGATACGCCCGGTACGCGGGTTGATCTGCTCTGGCAGGCGATCGGTGTAAGTGCTTTTCAGCTTGCTCATGCTGCGGTACTGCATCAGCACCTTGGGCAGCGGGTAGTCATCTTCGGCCAGCTTGGCCAGCACTTCCTCGGCGGTAGACGCCTGACCCTTGCCGGTCTTTTTCAGCACAGGCAAACCGAGCTTTTCGTACAGAATAGCCCCGAGCTGCTTGGGCGAACCGAGGTTGAACTCCTCGCCAGCGATCTCGAACGCCTGGCGCTCCAGCTCAACCATCTTGTTACCCAGCTCAATGCTCTGGACGCCAAGCAAATCCGCATCTACCAGCGCGCCCTGGCGCTCGATACGCGCCAGTACCGGCACCAGCGGCATCTCGATGTCGGTCAGCACGCTGGCGAGGCTCGGGATGGCGGTGAGTTGGGCGTGCAGCGCCTGGTGCAGGCGCAAGGTCACGTCGGCATCTTCAGCCGCGTAGGGGCCGGCCTGCTCAAGTGCGATCTGGTCGAACGTCAGTTGCTTGGCCCCCTTGCCGGCGATGTCCTGGAAGCTGACGGTGTCGTAGTCCAGGTACTTCTTGGCCAGGCTGTCCATGTCGTGCCGGGTCGCAGTGGAGTTCAGCACGTAGGATTCGAGCATGGTGTCGAAGGCGATGCCACGCACGGTGATGCCGTGGGCCGGGTCACCGCCAATGGCGCAGTTGGCCAGGATATTCATGTCGAACTTGGCGTGCTGGCCGACCTTGAGCTTGGTCGGATCTTCCAACAGCGGCTTGAGAGCCAGCAACACGGTGTCGCGATCCAGTTGCTCAGGCACACCGATGTAGGAGTGAGTCAGCGGGATGTAGGCTGCTTCATGGGACTGAACGGCGAAGGAAACCCCGACCAGTTGCGCCTGCTGGGCGTCGATACCGGTGGTTTCGGTGTCAAAAGCGAACAACTTCGCGTCATTGAGTTTTTTCAGCCAGAGATCGAACGTGGCCTGGTCGCGGATGGTGGTGTAGGACGCTTGCAGCGGCGCAGCGGGAACCTCCTCCACCACTTCATCTTCGGCAACAGGTGCGGCCTTGAGCTCGACACGCTTGGTATCACGCTGAATATCGTCGTACCAGCTCTTGAACTCCAGCAGCGCGTACAGCTCCAGCAGCTTGTCGCGGTCCGGCTCGTTCAGGTGCAGGTCATCCAGGCCCACGTCCAGCGGCACATCGCACTTGATCGTCGCCAACTGGTGGGAAAGAAACGCCATCTCACGATGCTCTTCGAGCTTGGCCGGCAGGGTCTTGGCACCCCGGATCGGCAGGCTCGGCACGATGTCCAGCTGCTCATAAAGCTCTTTGATCCCGCCATTCACGCCCACCAGCAAGCCGGATGCGGTCTTCGGACCTATACCCGGAACGCCCGGGATGTTGTCGGACGAGTCGCCCATCAACGCCAGATAATCGATGATCTGCTCCGGAGCGACGCCAAATTTCTCCTTTACGCCGTCGATGTCCATCGAACTACCGGTCATGGTGTTGACCAAGGTAATGTGCCCGTCGACCAGTTGAGCCATGTCTTTGTCGCCGGTAGAAATCACCACCGGCCTGTCGGCAGCCGCACTGCTGCGGGCCAGGGTGCCGATCACGTCATCGGCCTCGACGCCTTCGACACACAGCAACGGGAAGCCCAGGGCGATCACACTCTGGTGCAGCGGCTCGATCTGCACGCGCATGTCATCGGGCATGCTCGGGCGGTTGGCCTTGTATTCGGCGTACATGTCGTCGCGAAAGGTCCCACCCTTGGCGTCGAACACCACTGCGAATGGGCTGCCCGGGTACTGCTTGCGCAGGCTTTTGAGCATGTTCAACACGCCCTTGACCGCACCGGTCGGCAGGCCTTTGGAGGTGGTCAGCGGTGGCAACGCGTGGAAGGCGCGGTACAGATATGAAGAACCGTCCACCAGGACGAGGGGGGCTTGGCTCATGAGCAGGATCAACCTTTTCGGCGGGTCAGGCGCTAGAATAGCCGGACCAATGACGACAAAGGGACAAGGTTATCATGCGTACAGCGAATCGCTTGTTGTTGACCGGCTTGATTGCACTCCTGCCGCTGGCCGCCACGGCAGCCGACAGCGCCCCCGGTGGTGACCCTGAGGTCACGATCCGCACCGAAGGCGACAAGACCATCCAGGAATACCGCCAAAATGGCTTCCTGTACGCGATCAAGGTAACGCCCAAGGGCGCGCCTCCGTATTTCCTGGTACGCGCGGACGGAACCGATGCGAACTTCATCCGCTCTGACCAGCCGGATATGCTGATCCCGTCATGGAAGATTTTCGAATGGAAATGATTTCTTAACTTAAATTGGCGCCGCGCACCGCGGCGCCCGTACTGGCAGTTTTAACCATGTCTGTGTTCACCCCCCTGGCTCGGCCCGAGCTGGAAACCTTTCTCGCCCCTTACGGGCTCGGCCGCCTGCTTGATTTCCAGGGAATTGCCGCCGGTAGCGAAAACACCAACTTCTTTATCAGCCTGGAACAGGGCGAGTTCGTCCTGACCCTGGTTGAACGTGGCCCCGTCGCCGAAATGCCGTTCTTCATCGAACTGCTCGACGTGCTCCACGACGCCGACCTGCCCGTACCTTACGCCCTGCGCACCACCGACGGCGTGGCCCTGCACGAGCTGAAAGGCAAACCGGCGCTGTTGCAACCGCGCCTGGCCGGCAAGCACATCAAGGACGCCAACGCGCAACATTGCGCCCAGGTCGGCGACCTGCTCGGCCATCTGCACCTGGCCACCCAGGGCGACAAAGTACTGGAGCGTAAAACCGATCGCGGCCTGGATTGGATGCTCAGTGAAGGTGCGCAACTTATTTCACACCTGGAAGCAGCACCGCAGCGCCTGCTGCAAGACGCACTGGACGAGATCGAAGCCCACAAGGCGCAGATCCTCGCCCTGCCGCGCGCGAACATTCATGCGGACCTGTTTCGCGATAACGCCATGTTCGAAGGCACGCATCTGACAGGCCTGATCGACTTCTACAACGCCTGCTCCGGCCCGATGCTGTACGACGTGGCGATCGCCTTGAACGACTGGTGTTCGGACGAGGACGGCGTGATTGATGGACAACGCGCCCGTGCACTGCTGGGTGCCTACGCGGGGCTGCGGCCATTCACGGCGAAGGAAGCCGAATTGTGGCCGACGATGCTGCGAGTGGCATGCGTGCGGTTCTGGCTGTCACGCCTGATCGCGGCTGAGTCGTTTGCGGGTCAGGATGTGTTGATTCATGACCCGGCGGAGTTCGAACACCGCCTGGCGCAACGCCAGCAGGTCACGATACAACTGCCGTTCGCCCTCTAAGGGCTCAACTCGGTCAAAAAAATGTGGGAGCGGGTTTGCTCGCGAAGGCGGTGTGTCAGCCAGTACATCTGGTACTGAAACACCGCCTTCGCGGGCAAGCCCGCTCCCACAGTTGATTGGTGTTGATGGATAGTGAGTGTTCGGCTGGAGATCGCCCAGGCACTGCCATCCCCTGGTGGAGATATTGCCCTCCACCATAGAATCTCCCACATGGGCCTTGTGTTGACTGTCAGAGCGACTCCAGGCAACCCGCCAGATCATTCCCCAACTTCTCCAGCACCTGCTCATACCCCTGAGCCGTAGCCGGCGTGTACCCACCCAACGCATCCAACTCCGCCAACTTCACTGGCAGGCCAGTCACCAGCGTTTCCGCCAACCGCGGACGCAACGGCGGCTCACTGAACACGCAGGTCTTGCCCACTTCCTGCAGACGCGTACGCATCGCCGCTACGTGCTGGGCGCCGGGTTGTACTTCGGCGGCAACGCTGAACACGCCGGTGTGCTTGAGCCCGTAGGCATCTTCGAAGTAATCGAAGGCCTCATGGAAAACGAAGTAAGGCTTGTCGCCAATCGACGCCAGACGCGCTTTCAAACGTGCATCCAACGCATCCAGACGCTCATTGAAGGCCTTGACGTTGCTCTGGTAACGCGCCGCATTCGCCGGGTCGGCAGCCGCCAGGTCCGACGCCATTCGTGCAGCAATCACACGCGCATTCACGGTGGACAGCCACAAGTGCGCATCCAGGCTGCCTGGACGGTGATCATGGTCGTGTTCGTCGGCTTCATCGGCGTGGGAGTGGCTATCTTCGGCGAAACGACGCAATTTCATGCCTGGAAGATCCTGCACCGCAACCGTCGGCGCTGTACGACCTTTGAGCACGCGAGGCAGGAAGCTCTCCATATCCGGTCCGATCCAATACAGCAGATCCACCGACTGCACGCGCCGTACGTCGGATGGACGCAGCGCGTAGTTATGCGGCGACGCCCCCGGCGGCAACAACACCTCCGGAACCGCCACGCCGTCCTGCACAGCGGCGGCGATCAACTGCAGCGGCTTGATGCTGGTCAGCACTTTGACCTCGGCCTGGGCGGCACCCGCGATAAACAAACTGGTGATGAATACGACAAAAACAGGAAAAAGTCGGGACACGATGACCACTCAATGGCGTAGGAACGGGTAACATAATAACGTCTCTATCAAATATCTGTCGCCGCTCATGCCTATAACACCGCTTGCCAGCCGTCCCCACGACCACTCTCACTGCGTACACACCGCGCTGTCGGAAGCCGACACCCTGTGTGCGCAGAAGGGTTTGCGCCTGACCGCCCTGCGTCGCCGCGTGCTGGAACTGGTGTGGCAGAGCCACAAGCCGCTGGGCGCCTATGACATTCTTGGCGTGCTCAGCGAGCAGGACGGCCGCCGCGCCGCGCCGCCAACCGTGTACCGCGCGCTGGATTTCCTGCTGGAAAACGGCCTGGTGCACCGCATCGCTTCGCTCAACGCGTTTGTCGGCTGCAACCACCCGGAACACGCGCACCAGGGCCAGTTCCTGATCTGCCGCGAATGCCACGCCGCCATCGAGCTTGAGCAAAAAAGCATCAGCGACGCCATCATCAAGAGCTCTGCCGACGTAGGCTTCAAAGTCGAAGGGCAAACGGTCGAAGTCGTCGGCCTGTGCTCGGGCTGCCAGGGGGCTTGATGAGCAATGCGTTAATCCGCCTGGAACAGGTCGGTGTCACGTTCGCCGGGCAAAACGTGCTGGACAACATCGCACTGAGCGTCGAACCGGGGCAGATCGTCACTCTGATCGGCCCCAACGGCGCCGGCAAGACCACCCTGGTACGCGCCGTGCTCGGCCTGCTCAAGCCCGACACGGGCAGCGTGTGGCGCAAGCCCAAGCTGCGTGTCGGCTATATGCCGCAAAAACTGCACGTCGACCCGACGCTGCCACTGTCTGTGCTGCGCTTCCTGCGCCTGGTGCCCGGTGTCGACCGCGCTCGCGCCCAGGCCGCGCTCAAGGAGGTCGGCGCCGAGCAGGTGATCGACAGCCCGGTACAAAGCATCTCCGGCGGCGAAATGCAGCGCGTGCTGCTGGCCCGCGCCCTGTTGCGCGAACCGGAACTGCTGGTGCTGGATGAACCGGTACAAGGTGTGGACGTCGCCGGCCAGGCCGAGCTGTACAGCCTGATCACCCGGCTGCGCGACCGCCATGGCTGCGGCGTGCTGATGGTTTCCCACGACCTGCACCTGGTGATGAGCACCACCGATCAGGTGGTATGCCTCAATCGCCACGTGTGCTGCTCCGGCCACCCGGAACAAGTCAGCGGCGACCCGGCGTTCGTCGAGCTGTTCGGCAAGAACGCGCAAAGCCTGGCGATCTACCATCACCATCACGACCACGCCCACGATTTACATGGCGAAGTCGTCGACGACCCCGCGACACCTCACACCCACGTTCATGGAGATAGCTGCAAGCATGGCTGATTTTCTGCTTTACGCCCTGCTGGCAGGCTTGGCTTTGGCGTTGGTAGCGGGCCCGCTGGGCTCGTTCGTCGTCTGGCGGCGCATGGCCTATTTTGGCGACACGTTGTCCCACGCCGCGCTCCTGGGCGTGGCCATGGGCTTCCTGCTGGATGTCAGCCCGACCATTGCAGTCACCGTCGGCTGCCTGCTGCTGGCGGTGCTGCTGGTGACCCTGCAACAGCGCCAGCCGCTGGCGTCCGACACCCTGCTCGGCATCCTCGCGCCCAGCACCTTGTCCCTGGGGCTGGTGGTGCTGAGTTTCATGCACGAAGTGCGCATCGACCTGATGGCCTACCTGTTCGGCGACCTGCTGGCCATCAGCACCACCGACCTGGGCTGGATCCTCGGCGGCAGCGCGGCCGTGTTGGTGTTGCTGCTGGCCCTGTGGCGGCCGCTGCTGGCGATCACCGTGCATGAAGAGTTGGCCACGGTGGAAGGTTTGCCCGTGCCGGCCCTGCGCATGACCCTGATGTTGTTGATCGCGGTGGTGATTGCTGTCGCGATGAAGATTGTCGGCGTATTGTTGATCACATCGCTGCTGATCATTCCCGCCGCCGCCGCCCAGCGCCATGCCCGTTCACCGGAGCAGATGGCGATTGGCGCCAGCTTGCTGGGAATGCTCGCGGTATGCGGGGGCCTGGCGTTGTCCTGGTTCAAGGACACGCCGGCCGGGCCGTCAATTGTGGTCACGGCCGCCGCGCTGTTTCTGCTGAGTTTTGTCCTGCCCCGTCGAGGGGTGTAGACTTGCTCGCTTTTTGCGCAAATAGAGAGTCGCAGGAATGAAGCCGTTCACCTCCCGTTATCTGCTCCTTGCCGCATTTTCCTTGCTGCTGGGCGCCTGTCAAAGCACGCCGCCCGCCGCCCCCGAGGCCCCGGACGCTCGCGCTGCGGCCATCGCGCAGCTGCAGCAAAACCTCGCCAGCAGTGAGCTGGCCACCGCCGAAGACCAGCTTGCGGCGCTGCAAGCGCAGTCGCCCAACGACCCGGCGCTGGAGCCCTACCAGCGGCAATTGGCCGAAGCCTACCTGCAGCGCAGCCAGATCGTGCTGCAAAAAGGTGACGTCAACGCCGCCGCCACTGCCCTCAGCCGCGCCCGCGCACTGATGCCCAAGGCCCCGGCGCTGACCGGCGGCGTGAACAGCGCCATCAGCCACGCCCGCAAGGCCGAGCTGGATAAAGCCGAAGCCGCGCTGAAAGCCGCCGAAGCCAAGCCCCAGGCCAAGGTCATCGACCCGGCGGCCGAGAGCACCACCGTGGCGCTGAACCTCACGGACATCCAGGCGTTGCGTCATCAGCTCGATGCCATCGCCACCGACGTGGTGAATTATCAGTGCGACGTGAGCCTCCAGGTGCCGCGCACCCAGGATTACCCTTGGCTGGCCACGCTGCTGACCAAGCGGGTCAAACGCATGGATTCGGCGTATGACCTGAAAATCCACCGGCAGATCCTGAAGAAGATCCCGGCGCAGGTTGTGTTGATTCCGCGCAAGACGGAATAAAGCAATCGCGAGCAAGCCCGCCCCCACACTTGAATGTATCCACAAGTCAAAATGTGGGAGCGGGCTTGCCCGCGATAGCTATCCAACCAACAACAGATGACTTAAGCCGGAATCGCCTTAGCCTTCGGCTCCCGATCCCACACCCGATGCTGCGCAATCGCGGCGACAAAAGCCTTCAACGCCTTGGCATCGCCACCCACGATCAATCCCGCATCCACCTCCAGCTTCAACAACTCCAGCAACTGCTTGGCCTCACCCACCACTGCAATCGCCTTCAAGTGCTTATAAGCCTCCAACAGGTAATGCAGCGCCACGCCGTCTTCGCTCAGGGCTTTTACCGATTTGGCGCCGCCCGGCACAAACACCGCGTCAAAGGCCACCGACGGCAAGCCCTCCATGGATGCGTCCACCGCAAGGCTCTTGCCATCCGCCGTGGTCACCGGCGCCGAGGTCGGCCCGAGCAACTTGGCATGGGCACCTTCCTCCTTCAGCACCTTTTGCAGCGCCGCAATTGCCGCGCCGTCCACACCGTCCGCCGCCAGGATCGCCACTTTGCGCGTTTTGATGTCACCCGACAGCAGGTTCGCCTGGCTCAAGGCCGGCGAGCGTGACAACGAAGTCTTGCGCTCCGGCACCGTACCTGTTTTCGGCACCGGCAAGCCAAGGTTCTGCGCCACACGCTTGGCCAGTTCCAGGTCGATATTGGCGAGGATCTCATTCACCTGGCGCACACGAATGAATTCACGCTCCACCTTGCCCAGCTCAAAGCTGTAGGCCGAAATGATGTGTTCCTGCTCATGCTTGCTCATGCTGCGGAAAAACAGGCGCGCCTGAGAAAAATGATCGCCAAACGACTCACTGCGCTCACGCACCTTATGGGCATCGATGCGCTCGTGATAAGACTCGAAACCACCGTCCTGCGCCGCAGGCGGGGTTTCCTTGGGCCAGCCGCCATCAATGGAGTTGGGCTCGTACGCCGCACGCCCCTTATCGATGGTGGTCCGGTGCATGGCATCACGCTGGCCGTTATGCAGCGGCGTTACCGGGCGATTGATGGGTAACTCATGAAAATTCGGGCCACCCAGACGGCTGATCTGAGTATCGGTGTAGGAAAACAGGCGCCCCTGCAGCAGCGGATCATTGGAGAAGTCGATCCCCGGCACGATATGGCCTGGGCAGAAGGCAACCTGCTCGACCTCGGCAAAGAAGTTGTCCGGGTTACGGTTCAGCACCATTTTGCCCAGCGGAGTAATCGGCACCAACTCTTCGGGGATCAGCTTGGTCGGATCGAGAATGTCGAAATCGAACGCATGCTCCTTATCTTCGGGAATCACCTGCACGCCCAGCTCCCACTCGGGATAATCGCCCATCTCAATGGCTTCCCAGAGATCGCGACGGTGGTAGTCGGTATCTTTACCGGCGAGCTTTTGCGCTTCGTCCCACACCAAAGAGCAGGTGCCGGCCGTAGGCCGCCAGTGGAACTTAACGAAGTTGGACTGCCCCTGCGCGTTGATAAAGCGAAAGGTATGTACACCAAAGCCCTGCATGGCCCGCAGGCTTTTTGGGATCGCCCGGTCGGACATTGCCCAAATCACCATGTGCGCCGACTCTGGCTGCAGCGACACAAAGTCCCAGAACGTATCGTGAGCCGAACCACCTGTAGGAATCTCGTTATGGGGCTCGGGCTTCACGGCATGGACAAAGTCGGGAAACTTGATCGCATCCTGGATGAAAAACACCGGCATGTTATTGCCCACCAAGTCGAAGTTGCCTTCCTCGGTGAAGAACTTGACGGCAAAGCCGCGCACATCGCGAACCGTGTCGCCGGAGCCGCGCGGGCCCTGCACCGTGGAAAAGCGCAGGAATACCGGGGTTTTATGGCCAGGGTCGCGTAGGAAACCGGCCTTGGTCAGTGCCGAATGGTTTTCATAGGTCTGGAAATAGCCATGGGCGCCGGTACCACGCGCATGCACGATGCGTTCGGGGATGCGCTCATGGTCAAAATGCGTGATCTTTTCCCGCATGATGAAGTCTTCGAGCAACGAAGGCCCGCGCGCGCCGACCTTCAGGCTGTTCTGGTTGTCCGAAATCTTCACGCCCTGGTTGGTACGCAGCGCTTGGCCGGTGGCGTCGGAGCGGAACGTTTCCAAAGCCTCTAGTTTGGCGTTGGTGTTCTTGCGGTCCAGGGTGTCGGTTCCGGCGAGTTCGCTCTGGGGCTTTTTCGTACTCATCAGTCAAAACTCCTTATTCAGACCCAGGCACGGCACCCGGGAAGTCGCGTTACCTAAGTAGTGACTGATGAGGTTTTGGGCCGTTCCTTTTTTATGACCTTTGATCGCGTTATTGCCAAATCACTGGTTGATTGCGAAATAAATGCTAAGAAACGCTGGACGGACAGGCTAAAATGCGCGCCCGGCTAACCGCTGATCCCTATTTCATGCGCCCCACAAGGTTCGCTACGTGATCGAGTTTCAAAACGTCCATAAAACCTACCGCGTCGCCGGTAGGGAGATCCCCGCGCTGCACCCCACCAGCCTGCGTGTCGAAAACGGCCAGGTGTTTGGCCTGATCGGTCACTCCGGTGCGGGAAAAAGTACCCTTCTGCGTCTGATCAACCGCCTGGAACAACCCAGCGGCGGTCAGATCACGGTTGATGGTGAAGAAGTCACCGCGCTGGACGCCAACGGCCTGCGCCGTTTCCGCCAGCAGGTCGGGATGATCTTCCAACACTTCAACCTGCTTGCATCCAAGACCGTCGCCGACAACGTGGCGCTGCCGCTGACCCTGGCCGGCGAATTGTCGCGCAAGGACATCGACCTGCGCGTCGCCGAACTGCTCGCCCGTGTCGGCCTGTCGGACCACGCCAAGAAGTACCCGGCGCAGTTGTCTGGCGGCCAGAAGCAGCGCGTCGGCATCGCCCGCGCCCTGGCGACCAAGCCCAAGATCCTGTTGTGCGACGAAGCCACCAGCGCCCTCGACCCGCAGACCACCGCTTCGGTCCTGCAACTGCTGGCCGAGATCAACCGCGAGCTGAAGCTGACCATCGTGCTGATCACCCATGAAATGGACGTGATCCGCCGCGTCTGCGACCAGGTGGCCGTGATGGATGCCGGCGTGATCGTCGAGCAAGGCACGGTGGCCGATGTGTTCCTGCATCCCAAGCACCCGACCACCAAACGCTTCGTGCAAGAGTCCGAGCAGGTCGACGAAAACGAGCAACGCGACGACTTCGCCCACGTCCCAGGCCGCATCGTGCGCCTGACGTTCCAGGGCGATGCGACCTACGCGCCGCTGCTGGGCACCGTCGCCCGCGAAACGGGTGTGGACTACAGCATCCTCGCCGGTCGTATCGACCGCATCAAAGACATCCCCTACGGGCAACTGACTCTGGCCATTACCGGCGGCGACATGGAAGCGGCATTCGCGCGCTTTGTTGCGGCGGATGTCCACATGGAGGTTCTGCGCTAATGGACGTATTACTGCATTATTTCGACAACGTTGACTGGGCCGACATCTGGGTCGCCACAGGCGACACCATGCTGATGCTCAGCACTTCGCTGTTCTTCACCGTAGTGGTAGGCCTGCCGCTGGGCATCCTGCTGTTCCTGTTCAGCCCCCGCCAGTTGCTGGAGCAGAAAACCACCTATGGCGTGCTGGCCTTCGTGGTCAACGCCATACGCTCGCTGCCATTTATCATCCTGCTGATTGTGATGATTCCGACGACGATCTTCATTACTGGCACCTCGCTGGGTGTAGCCGGCGCGATTCCACCGCTGGTGGTCGGCGCTTCGACATTCTTCGCAAGACTGGTGGAAACCGCTTTGCGCGAAGTCGATCGCGGCATCATCGAGGCGACCCAAGCCATGGGCGCCACCACTCGCCAGATCATCACCAAGGCGCTTCTGCCAGAGGCGAAGCCAGGCATCATTGCCGCAATCACCGTGACCGCTATCGCCCTGGTGGGCTATACCGCCATGGCTGGCGTAGTGGGCGCCGGCGGGCTCGGGGACCTGGCGATACGCTATGGTTACCAGCGCTTCCAGGACGACGTCATGGTCGTCACCGTGGTGATGTTGATTGTGCTTGTACAAATTCTGCAGACCATCGGCGACAAGCTGGTGACACATTACTCTCGAAAATAACGGCCATTGCCGACTATCAGTCGGCAGATGCCCGAACAAGGAGCTTGCTGGATGAAAAAACTACTGGTTGCTTTCGCTGCGGTCGCCGCGTTTTCCGCCCACGCCGAGACCATCAAGGTCGCCGCCTCGCCGGTGCCGCACGCGCAAATCCTCGAATTCGTGAAACCTGCCCTGGCCAAAGAAGGCGTGGACTTGCAGGTCAAGGTCTTCACCGACTACGTGCAGCCCAACGTACAGGTGGCTGAAAAGCGCCTGGACGCCAACTTCTTCCAGCACCAGCCGTACCTGGACGAGTTCAACAAAACCAAGGGCACTCACCTGGTGAGCGTCGGCGCCGTGCACCTGGAACCCCTGGGCGCGTACTCCAGCAAGTACAAGACCCTGGCCGAGTTGCCTGACGGCGCCAACGTGGTAATCCCGAACGACGCCACCAACGGCGGCCGCGCGCTGTTGCTGCTGGCCAAGCACGACCTGATCACCTTGAAGGAGCCGAACAACATCCTGTCGACCATCAAGGACATCACCGCCAACCCGAAACACCTGAAGTTCCGCGAACTGGAAGCCGCCACCCTGCCGCGCGTGCTGACCCAGGTCGACCTGGCGCTGATCAACACCAACTACGCCCTGGAAGCCAAACTGGACCCGTCCAAGGACGCCCTGGTCATCGAAGGCAGCGACTCGCCTTACGTGAACATCCTGGTGACCCGCGAAGACAACAAGGATTCGGATGCAGTGAAGAAGCTGGTCGCAGCACTGCACACGCCTGAAGTGAAGAAATTCATCGAAGAGAAGTACAAAGGCGCGATCAAGCCGGCGTTCTGATCCAACCCGATCTCCCAGACACCGGAGATCAAACAAATGTGGGAGCGGGCTTGCTCGCGAATGCGGTGTAGCAGTCGATGACGATATTGACTGACCCACTGCATTCGCGAGCAAGCCCGCTCCCACATTTGCTATGTATTGCTAGCCAGATCTGCGTACGACTTAGTTGCGCTGCAACAACACCGGCAACTGCACCACCAGCTTCTGGTTATTCAACGGTGCCCGGATAAACCCACGCTGCATCCCATCCGGCCCGATCAGCGCCAGGTTGCCGCTGTGATCCACCGTGTAGTTCGGCTTGCTGGTGTCCGCCGGAATGAACGGGATGCTCACCGCATTCGACACCTTCTGCACCTCCTCCACATTCGCGCCGGTCAGGCCGACAAACTGCGGGTCGAAGTAGCCCAGGTATTGCTTGAGCTGGGTCGGCGTGTCGCGGTGCGGGTCAACGCTGACCAGGATCACCTGCAACTTGTCCACCGCCTCCTTGGGCAGCTCACTCTTGATCTGGCGCAGTTGGGCCAGGGTGGTCGGGCAGATGTCCGGGCAGAAGGTGTAACCGAAGAACAGCAGGCTCCACTTGCCCTTCAACTCATTGACCGATACAGGCTGGCCGTCCTGGTTTGTCATGCTCACCGCCGGCAGTTGGCGGCTCTGGGGCAGCAGGATGATGCCAGCATCGATCAGCGCAGTAGGGTCGCCCTGGCCTTTGCCGTTGAGCACTTTATTAACGGTCAGGCCCATGATCAACGCGACGATGGCCACCAGGATAAAGACGGTTTTTTGAGTTCGGGTCATAGGTTCAACAATAGGTAGTGGTCTAGGAGCAAGGCGATAAACAGCAGCAGCAAGTACCAGATAGAGTACTTGAAGGTGTTGATCGCCGCGTGCGGCCGACCGCCACGGTACAACACCAGGGCCCAATGCAGAAAGCGCCCACCCAATACCAGCGCGCAGGCGAGGTACAGCAGGCCGCTCATATGGATGACGTAGGGCATCAGGCTCACCGCCAGCAGGGCGAAGGTGTAGAGCAGGATATGCACCTTGGTGTAGTGCTCGCCGTGAGTGACCGGCAGCATGGGAATGTCGGCCTTGGCGTACTCCTCCTTGCGATGGATAGCCAGGGCCCAGAAGTGCGGCGGGGTCCAGGCGAAGATGATCAGCACCAGCAACAACGGCTCGGCGCTGACATGCCCGGTGACAGCCACCCAGCCCAGCAACGGCGGCGCCGCCCCCGCGAGACCGCCGATCACAATGTTCTGCGGCGTCGCACGCTTGAGAAAACCGGTGTAGATCACGGCGTAGCCCAACAGCGAAGCCAGCGTCAGCCACGCGGCCAGTGGGTTGGTGAACGCCAGCAACAGCGCCAACCCGGCCACCGCCAGCAACAATGCAAAGGCCAGCGCCGCCAAGGGCGACACACGCCCCTCTGCCAGCGGCCGTTTATGGGTGCGCGCCATCACGGCATCGATACGCCGGTCCACCACATGGTTGACCGCCGCCGCACCGCCCGCACACAGGGCGATCCCCAGGTTGCCGAATACCAGCACCGTCCACGGCACCCCGGCGCGGGTCGCAAGGAACATCCCCACCAGCGAGGTGATGAGCATCAGCACCACCACTTTCGGCTTGGTCAGCTCCAGGTAGTCACGCCAGATTGCCCGCCCGCGGTGCGCGCCGATCAAGGTCGCCATGGCATCTCTCCTTTAAGGGTGATGAGGCCCGAGACATGTTTGCGCGGGATGAAACGCCAGCCGAACGGCAACTGGTTGCGCACGCGGACCAGGCTGGTGCGCGCGTGATAATTGACCAGCACCAGGCTCAGCAACAGCGCGGCACCGCCCGCGTTATGGGCCACCGCGACCGGCAGCGGCAGATGGAAATATACGTTGCTCAGGCCCAGGCAGATTTGTGCGCCCAGGGCGCTCAGCAGCAGGCCCGCCAGACGGCTCATGCCCACCGCACGCAGTTGCCAGGCCAGGCCCAGCAGCACCAGGGTGACCACGACCGCGCCGATGCGGTGAGTCAGATGAATCGCCGTGCGCGCCTCGCTATCCAACTGCCCACCCAGGTAGTTGGGCCCAATGTGCTGGGTAAGATGAAAGCCGTTGGCAAAATCCGCCGCCGGCCACCACTGGCCATGACAGGTCGGCAGATCGATACAGGCCACTGCGGCATAGTTGGAACTGACCCAGCCGCCCAGGGCAATCTGGCCGATCACCAGCACCAACCCGGCCGTCGCCCAATATTGCAGGCGCTTGGGCACGATCAGCGCGGGCAACACCCCGGACAAACGCAGCGTCAGCAGAAACAACAGGCTCAACGTGGCAAACCCACCCAACAGATGCCCCGTGACCACCTGCGGCCACAGCTTCAACGTGACCGTCCACATGCCAAACGCCGCCTGGGCGAACACCACCGCCAGCAGGAACAGCGGCAGTTTCACCGGCTGGCCCGGATCGCGCCGGTGGCTCCACGAGCGCGCCGCCAACACCACGATCAACAGCCCCAGGGTGCCGGCGAAGTAGCGATGGATCATCTCGCTCCAGCCTTTGTCCGCCTCGACCGGCGTGTCGGGAAAGTGCAACTCGGCATGGGCCAGCTGGGTTTCGCTTTGCGGCACGCTGATAAAACCGTAGCAACCCGGCCAATCCGGGCAACCGAGCCCGGCGTGGGTCAGGCGGGTATATGCGCCCAGCAGCACGACAATCAGCGCCAGCAGGGTGGCAAACAACGCGAGGCGAAATCCTGGTTTGGCCATGACGATGCCCTTATCCGATATTCGACAGTTTCAACAGGTGGCGCAGGTCGTTGAGCAAGTCCTTGCCCTTGACCGTGGCGTCGTAACGCAACACCAGGTTGCCGTGGGGATCGACAATCCATAGCTGCGCATCACCCGGCGCGGCGGCGCCTTTGGTAAAGGTCGACAGGTCCAGCGGGTAGCGTTGCAGCTGCGGGTATTCGGCTTTCAGCTTGGCTTCGTAGTCGACACTCACCGGTTGCGCACTGGCCAAGGCATGGCTGGCACGGGACGCATCACGCCCCAGGCTGATTTGCAGCTGGCGCGCCAGGTACACCAGTTGCTGGCAATCAGCAGCGCAGGCAGCGGGGGCGGTGACCAGCAGTTGCCAGCGCTGTTCATCGGCCTGCACGCCGATGTCGGCGCGAGTCTGGCCGTTGCCGATCATCTCGCCGTGATAGCTGCGACTGTCCGGCACCCAGAACTGCAGCTTGTACATGAAAGTGGCCAGCGCCATCGGGCCGATCACCATCATCAAGATCAGGATCAGTTGCCAGCGGCCTTTGCGGCGGTCCGGTGCCTCAGACATGTCTGGTGGATTCATGGCCGCTCCCATGGGACTTCTCCTTTGTGTTGTGCCAGCCGAGATAGAGGTAAAGCGCCAGCAGTGCGCACGCCATGGCGAACCACTGCACGGCGTAGCCGAGGTGTTTTTCCGGGCCCATGGCGACTACGGCCCAAGAGGTGTCGTACGTACCAGGGCCGGCTTCTGCACGCAGTTCGTAGGCAAAGCCGCTGCGACCCAACTCGGCCCACAACACGGCAGGGTGCAGGGCGGTGAGCAGACGCGGCCATTGCGCGGTCGCGGGGTCGGCATGCAGTTGGAAGGTCTCGCCAGGGGCGACATACACCCAGGCGTCAAGGTTCACCGGCTGGTCCGGGGTGGTGAAGGCGGGCGGGGTACGGCGGTCCGGCCAGGGCAGCCAGCCACGATTGAGCAACAGCCATAGACCACTGGCCCTGTCGTGGAAAGGTTGCAACAGCTCGACACCGGCCTTGCCGTCACGCATGCGGTTGTCGAGCAGCACGCTGTGCTCGGCATCGAATTGGCCGCGCAGGCGCACGCGGCGGAAAGCCGGATCAGCCATATCCACCAGCTGCGCGCTGCTGATCGGCTCAGCCGCACGCCGCTCGACGTAGCTGTCCACCAACAGCTGTTTTTCATGGCCACGGGACAGCTGCCAAAACCCCAATCCCACCATCAACGGCAGCAGCACCAGCACCACCAACGTGGGGGCGATCCCTGGATGAAAGCGTTTCCTGGCGCTGGCTATACTTGTTTTCATTGCCCGCCTCCCCCTTGAACCCCAGGAGCCCGACCATGCTCAAAGCAGCCATTGCCCTGATGCTGATCGCGACTGTCGTGAGCCTGTTCAGTGGTCTGTTCTTCCTGGTCAAGGACGAGGGCCACTCCAATCGCCTCGTCACCGCCCTGACCGTGCGTGTGGTGCTGGCCGTGATCACCCTGGCGCTGATCACCTGGGGCTTCTTCAGTGGCCAGTTGGTTTCTCACGCGCCGTGGTAATTCGCCTCACAGCACATAGACAAAGAAAAACAACCCGATCCAGACCACATCCACAAAGTGCCAATACCAACTGGCCGCCTCGAAACCGAACTGGTGCTCGGCATTGAAGTGCCCCTTGAGGATGCGCATCAGCATCACAAACAAAATGATCGTCCCGATGGTCACGTGGGCGCCATGAAAGCCTGTGAGCATGAAGAACGTTGCGCCGTACACCCCAGAGCCCAGCGTGAGGCCCAGTTCTTTGTAGGCGTGGATGTATTCCTCGGCCTGGAAGCCCAGAAACGCCCAGCCCAGCAACACGGTCAGCGCCAGCCAGATTTTCAGCGCGCCGCGATGGCCCTTGCGCAGGGCGTGGTGGGCGATGGTGATGGTCACACTGGAGCTGACCAGCAGGATGGTGTTGACCAACGGCAGCCCCCACGGACTGATCGTGCCCTCGGGCGCGGGATGCAGTTTTGGATCAGGGTTGTTGAGCAACGGCCAGGCAAACTCGAAATTCGGCCACAGCATGTGCGCAATGCCCTTTGAACCTTCGCCCGCCAACCAGGGCGCCGACATGTGCCGCACATAAAACAGCGCACCGAAGAACGCGATGAAGAACATCACTTCGGAAAAGATGAACCAGGTCATGCCCCAGCGGAACGAGCGGTCCATCTGCGGGCTGTACAAACCGGCGCGGCTTTCCTTGATCACCGCCCCGAACCAGCCGAACAGCATGTAGGCCAGCAGTAGACCGCCGACGAAAAAGATCCACGGGCCGTGGGATTCCGGGCGTGCAGCCTTGAGATCGTTGAACCACACACCCAGGCCGTACACGGTGACCAACATGCCAAACGTGGCAATTATCGGCCATTTGCTTTGTGCTGGTACGTAGTACGTATCATGAGTCGACATGTATTCGCTCTCCTGATTGAGGGGGCAAACAGTAGCTAGCCCCCGGTGTGGACAGCCACCGGCGGTTGGCGCGCAGTGATATCAAATAGCGTGTACGCCAGGGTCAAATGCTTCACATCCTTGGGCATGTCGCGATCGACGATAAAACGTACTGGCATTTCGATGCGCTGGCCGGGTTGCAGCACTTGCTGGGTGAAGCAAAAACACTCGGTCTTGTGGAAATACATCGCCGCTTCGGCCGGGGAAATGCTCGGCACCGCCTGGGCGGTCATCGCCTTGTCAGTGGGGTTGTAGGCGACAAACAGCATCTCGGTGACGGCGCCCGGGTTGACCACCACCTCATCCGCCTTGGCGTGGAACTCCCAGACCATATCGATGGCATTGGTCGACAGGAACTGCACCCGCACCTGCCGCGAGGGGTCCACTACCTGCTCACCCTCGTACTGCCCGGCGGTCTTGCCGTTGATGCCGAACGCCTTGCACATCACGTCGTAGATCGGCACCAGGGCGAAGCCGAAGGCGAACATGGCGACCACCAGGATCAACAGGCGCGTCACCAGCCGCCTGATCGGTACGGACTCAGCCATAACGACCACCCAAAGTGAACGCGATCAATGTGGGAGCGGGCTTGCCCGCGAATGCGGTGTGCCAGGCACTGCATGTGGCGACTGATACACCACTTTCGCGAGCAAGCCCGCTCCCACAGGGGATTTGCGGTGGCTGGGTGGCCGAAGTGCTCATTTGACCTCCGGCGGCGTGGTGAAGGTGTGGTACGGCGCGGGCGAGGGCACGCTCCACTCCAGGCCTTCGGCACCATCCCACGGTTTGGCCGGCGCTGGCGGGCCGCCACGGATGCACTTGATCACAATGAACAGGAAGAAGATCTGCGTGGCGCCAAACATGAACGCGCCGATCGACGAGACCATGTTGAAGTCGGCGAACTGCAGGTTGTAGTCCGGCACCCGGCGCGGCATGCCGGCCAGCCCGACGAAGTGCATCGGGAAAAACGCCATGTTCATGCCCACGAAAGACAGCCAGAAGTGCAGCTTGCCCAGGGTTTCGTCGTACATGTGGCCGGTCCATTTCGGCAGCCAGTAGTAGGCGGAAGCGAAGATGCCGAAGATCGCACCGGGTACCAGTACGTAATGGAAGTGCGCCACCACGAAGTAGGTGTCGTGGTACTGGAAGTCCGCCGGCGCGATCGCCAGCATCAGCCCGGAGAAACCGCCGATGGTGAACAGGATCACGAAGGCCACGGCAAACAGCATCGGCGTCTCGAACGTCAGCGAGCCCTGCCACATGGTGCTGACCCAGTTGAACACCTTCACCCCCGTCGGCACCGCGATCAGCAGTGTGGCGTACATGAAGAACAGTTCGCCCACCAACGGAATGCCGACCACGAACATGTGGTGAGCCCACACGATAAACGACAGGAACGCGATGCTTGCCGTGGCGTAGACCATCGAGGTGTAGCCGAATAGCGGCTTGCGCGAAAAGGTCGGGATGATCGAGCTGACGGCACCGAAGGCCGGCAGGATCATGATGTACACCTCGGGGTGGCCGAAGAACCAGAACACATGCTGGAACAGCACCGGGTCACCGCCACCGGCCGCACTGAAGAAGCTGGTGCCGAAGTGGATGTCCATCAGCATCATGGTCACGCAGCCGGCCAGCACCGGCATCACCGCAATCAGCAGGAACGCGGTGATCAGCCAGGTCCAGACGAACAGCGGCATTTTCATCAAGGTCATGCCCGGGGCACGCAGGTTGAGGATGGTGGCGACCACGTTGATCGCGCCCATGATCGAACTGATGCCCATCAGGTGGATGGCAAAGATGAAGAACGTCACGCTTTCCGGCGCATAGGTGGTGGAGAGCGGGGCGTAGAAGGTCCAGCCGAAATTCGGCCCGCCGCCGGGGGTGAACAAGGTGGACACCAGCAGCAGGAACGCCGCCGGCAGCAGCCAGAAGCTGAAGTTGTTCATGCGCGGCAGGGCCATGTCGGGCGCGCCGATCATCAGCGGGATCATCCAGTTGGCCAGGCCGACGAACGCCGGCATCACCGCGCCGAACACCATGATCAGGCCGTGCATGGTGGTCATCTGGTTGAAGAACGCCGGCTCGACGATCTGCAGGCCGGGCTGGAACAACTCGGCACGGATCACCATGGCGAACGAGCCGCCGAGCAAAAACATGGTGAAGGCGAACCACAGGTACATGGTGCCGATGTCTTTGTGGTTGGTGGTCAGCACCCAGCGCATCAGGCCCTTGGCGGGACCGTGGGCGTGGTCGGCGTGACCATGGTCATCGATCACAGTGCTCATGGCCGTTCTCCTGCAAACGAGTGGGCGGGGTGGTTCAGGGCAGATGCAATGAAGGAAGTCATTTGCTTTCCGCCTGTTTCAGAGCCAGCACATCCTTGGGCGTCACCATGTCGCCTTTGTTGTTGCCCCAGGCGTTGCGTTCGTAGGTGACCACGGCGGCGATGTCCACTTCCGAGAGCTGCTTGCCAAACGCCGCCATGGCGGTGCCGGGCTTGCCGAAATAGACGCGATGCAGGTGGTCCTCCTTGGGCCCGACGGCAATTGGCGAGCCCTTGAGCGCCGGGAACATCGGCGGCAGGCCCTGGCCTTCGGCCTGGTGACAGGCCACGCAGGTGGTGTGGTAGACCTTGTCGCCACGGGCCACCAGCTCTTGCAGGGTCCACTCTTTGGAGGTCAGCTCCTTGAGTTTGGCAGCCTCTTCCTTGCGCTCACCGAGCCAAGTGTCGTAGTCGGCCCTGGATTTGACCTCGACCACGATGGGCATGAAGCCGTGGTCCTTGCCGCACAGTTCGGCGCACTGGCCACGGTAGATGCCGGGCTTCTCGATGCGGGTCCAGGCCTCGTTGACGAACCCGGGGATGGCGTCGCGCTTGACCGCGAAGGCCGGCACCCACCAGGAATGGATCACGTCGGCGGCGGTCACCAGGAAGCGAACTTTCGCCCCCACCGGCAGCACCAGCGGCTGGTCGACTTCCAGCAGGTAATGCTCGCCCTTGGTCGCCTTGTTGTGGATCTGCTCGGCGGGAGTGGCCAGGTTGCTGAAGAACTCCACGTCCTGGCCCAGGTATTTGTAATGCCACTTCCACTGGTAGCCGGTGACCTGAATATCGATGTCCGACTCGGTGCTGTCGTAGATATTGATCAGGGTCTTGGTCGCCGGGATGGCCATCGCGATCAGGATCAGCAAGGGCACCACGGTCCAGAGGATTTCCACGGTCGTGCTCTCGTGGAACTTGGCCGCCACCTGGCCTGTAGAGCGCCGGTGCAGGATCATCGACCAGAACATCGCGCCAAACACGATGATGCCGATCACCACACAGATCCAGAAAATGGTCATGTGCAGGTCAAACACAGCGTGGCTGACTTCAGTCGCCCCTGGCGCCATATTCGTTGTCCAGGCGGCGTGCGCCTGACCGAATACCGACCACAACAGAAGGCCCATCCAAACATGTGGATGTCGCGTCATTGCGGGTTCCCCTTATCGTTCTTGTTATCCCGCCGGTTTGCACCTGCGTCGAAGGGAGCGGCTTCCATACTGCTTACAACCGCTTAGCCTCACCTGCTTATGCAGTCTGGCGTCATCAGCTAATTGCGTACAAATCCGAGTATAGACAGGGTCTGCAACCCCGCAATGTGTAGGGGCAAATCAGCAAAAACGGACAGGCGGAGCCAATAAAACCGGGAGCAGAATCGTTTATCCGACGAACGATGGCGTTTCGATATAACGCAGGTGCATAACCGTGAAATAATTATGACAAATGCGTCTGAGGCGCTCGTATAAACGAGCTACCTTGTCATCTCCCTTTTCCTACACCTGTTTCACTGGAGCCCTCATGAACACCGCCGCATTGCGCGAGCAGATTTCCCGTGCCCATCAACACGAAGCCAGCACGGGCCAGTTGGCCCAACAACTGGCAAGCCAATTGCCGCGTCTGCACTCGGCCATCGCCCTGGCCGACGGTGATCGCAACATTGTCATGACGCGCTTCGTCACAGCCTACATCGAACTCGTCCCGGACCTGCTCGAAGCCGCCAATGACGTGGCCCGCGAGGCTGGCATCGAAAGCCAGATCAAGCCGGTGCTGAAGATCGCCGAACAGTTCTTCCTGCAACCGCCGGCGATCCTCGCCGGGCACGAGGGGCTCGACGGCCTGCTGGATGAGGCCTACCTGGCGCACCGCCTGGTGGAAGAAGTCAACGATCTGTATATCAAGCATTTCGGCCAGCCGCTGATCCCGGCCGACACCACGGTGGCCAACGTGATTGCGCACCAGCTGATTGGCGAAGAATTTGCCAACAGCCTGGATGAGGCCGTGCATTTGGCGGTGGATGAGATGCTCAACGAAGAAAGCTTTGCGCTGGAGTCGGTGGAGGCTTACCGCGAAACCCTCAAGAGCCCGGACACGGAAGCTGCGTGGAAACGCTGGCCGTGCCTGTCGCGGCAGTTGGGGGTTGAGTTGGCGCTGGACCAGCCGGCCTGATTTCCTGCTACGCAAACGATCAAATGTGGGAGCGGGCTTGCCCGCGAATGCGGCGTGTCAGTTGCTGAATAATTGACTGATCCACCGTATTCGCGGGCAAGCCCGCTCCCACATTTTTGATTCGGTTTCGTCAGCCTGTTGCGGGTGCGGAGCCTATCCCCGTCGTCGTTCTGACCCGCCCCTCCAACCGCCGCTTCAACCCACGCGCCTCGATCACCAGCTTCGACCCCTTCGCCGCATTGGCCCGCCCCCACTCCTCCAGCAACTCCAGGCAGGAATGGTCGATGTAACTCAGGTTGTTCAGCGGCACATGTACGGTCGTCCCCGCCGGCACCGCCGACAGCACCTGGGTCAGCGCCGGCACTTTCAGGAACGTCGCCGCGCCACTCAAACGCAGCTCCATCTCACCGTCCTGCGGCAAGTCGATCAGGCTCACTTTCAGACGCGAGGCCTTGAGCGCCAGCTTGACCAGCGTCAGCCCGAACCCCACCAGTACACCGGTCAGCAGGTCGGTAAAGATGATCGCCAGCGCAGTCGCCGCATAGGTGAACATCGGCATCCGCCCGTAACGCCCCAGGGCCTTGAACGCCTTGATGTCCACCAACTTGATCCCGGTGTACACCAGCACGCCCGCCAGGCTCGCCACCGGGATGCTTTGCAGCACACTCGACAGCAACAACACGAAGGCCAGCAGCCACAGGCCATGGAACATGGCCGACAAGCGCGTGGTGGCGCCGGCCTGCACGTTGGCCGAACTGCGCACGATCACACCAGTCATCGGCAGGGCGCCAACCAGACCACACAGCATGTTGCCGACACCTTGAGCCGACAACTCCTTGTCGAAATCCGAGCGCTGGCCGCTGTGCATGCGGTCCACCGCCGCTGCGGAGAGCAGGGTTTCGGCACTGGCGATAAACGCCACGGCAAAGGCGGCGATCAACAGCTGCGGATCAGCCAGGTTCAGCAGGTCGCTGGGGCGCAGCCAATCGATGGCATCGGCGAGGTTTTCCGGGACCTCCACCCGCTTGACCTGCAACACCAGCAACAGGCTGACAAGCGTGGTCAGCCCCACACCCAACAGCGCGCCGGGCACAAACCGCAGGGATTGCGGGCGGAATTTGTCCCACAGGTACATCACCAGCATCGTCGACAAGCCAAGCAAGCCGGCTTGCCAGCCCAGGCTCGGAATCGCTTGCGCCACCGCAGCCGGGAAACCTGCCAGGTTATCCAGCCCGGAGGGTTTGGGCGCGCCGTCGAGCATCACATGGATCTGCGACAGCACAATCAGCACGCCAATCCCCGCCAGCATGCCGTACACCACCGCCGGTGCCGTCACGCGGAACCAGCAGCCCAGGCGCAAACGCCCAGCCACCAGTTGCAGGAAGCCCGCCAGCAGCAGGATCGGCCCCAGCATCATCATTCCGTGTTGGCGCACCAACTCGAACACCAACACCGCCAGACCCGCCGCCGGACCGCTGACCTGTAGCGGCGAGCCAGCCAGCCAACCGACCACCAGGCCACCGATAATCCCGGTGATCAACCCCTTGGCCGGCGGCATCCCGGAAGCAATCGCGATGCCCATGCACAGGGGCAGGGCGACCAGAAACACAACCACCGAGGCGAGCAGCTCCCGTGGCAATACAGCTTTCAATTGAGCAGCACGCATGATGACTCTCCCGAGGCATTCGCCGGGCGCGGTAATGCCTGGCTGCATCCATGGCAGCCACCGCATCACCCGGCAGGGAAGTGTTTTAGAAGCGCGCTTTAGGCGTCGCGCAAGGAATCGGCCCTTCGCCGTTCAGCGGTCTGAACGTGGACTGATCGGCATCGTAGGCGCGGATTTCGCTGGTCTCGATGTTGTAGATCCAACCATGGATAAACAAATGACCATTGGCCATGCGCGAAGCCACGGAGGGGTGGGTGCGCAAATGTTGTAGCTGGGCGATGACGTTTTCTTCGGTCAGCACCTTCATGCTCTCGCCTTCGTTGGCGCAGTCGCAGTTGTCATGGACCATGGTCTTGGCGACCTCGGCATGCCGCAACCAGGCCTTCACCGTCGGCATTTTTTCCAGGCTGTCGGGGTTGAGCACCGCACGCATCGCACCGCAATCGGAGTGCCCGCAGACAATGATGTGCTGGACGCCCAGGGCGAGTACGGCGTACTCGATGGCAGTGGAAACACCCCCGTTCATCTGGCCGTAGGGCGGCACCACGTTGCCGACGTTACGGGTCACGAACAGGTCGCCCGGTGAGCTCTGGGTAATCAGCTCGGGGACGATGCGCGAATCGGCGCAGGTAATAAACATCGCCCGTGGGCTCTGGGCCGTGGCGAGTTTCTTGAAGAGTTCTTCCTGCTGGGGGAAGACGTCGTGATGGAAATGCAAAAAGCCGTCAACGATATGCTTTAGCGCTGCATCGGCGGATTCCGCCACCTCAGGGGCTGAAGCCGACGCAGCCAACGGCTGTTTATCCTTATCACTCATGATTCATCCTCTTGGTTAATGCAGGGGAGTGTTCAAGCCAGTTCGACGCCAGGCCAATGCAATTTGTTGCAAATGCCACAAATCAGACTGCCGACTCATCAGTCACTCGCTGAACAAGGTAGCCGCCGAAACTTAACTCAAACTGAATGAACCGCTCTAGATCGCGGGTTTCAGTGATGTCAAAGTGAGACTATTCCTACAGAAAAAGTACACCTTTCCCAGCATTCTACAACAACGCCATCTGCCTGCCCGGCGGGCAGAACGCCGTGCAATCCAGGTTGAATCCTTCCCGACGGTTGAGCCCCAGGCGTTTGATGGCCTTGCTGAAGCGCTGGGCCAGCAATTCGGCAAACGGCCCCTCGCCACGCATGCGTACACCGAAGCGGCTGTCGTATACCTCGCCACCGCGTACCTGGCGCACCAGGCTCATCACATGGGCGGCGCGCTGCGGGTAATGGGCCGCCAGCCACTCCTCGAACAGCGGCGCCACCTCCAGCGGCAGGCGCAGCATCATGTACGCTGCGCTTTGTGCCCCGGCAGCGTGGGCTTCGGTAAGCAGGCTCTCCAGTTCGCTGTCGTTGATCATCGGGATCATCGGCGAGCACAGCACGCCCACCGGGATGCCTGCCTCGCGCATTACGCGGATCGCCCGCAATCGCGCCTTGGGCGCCGCCGTACGCGGCTCCAGGATGCGCTTGAGCTCGTCGTCCAGGCTGGTGAGGCTGATCATCACGGCCACCAGGCGCTGCCTGGCCAATTCGGTCAACAGGTCGAGGTCGCGCAGGATCAGCGAGCCCTTGGTGATGATTGTCACCGGGTGCCGGTAGCGCAGCAGCACTTCAAGGGTTTGCCGGGTGATCCGGTATTCGCGCTCGATGGGTTGGTACGGGTCGGTGTTGGAGCCCAGGTTGATCGGCGCGCAGACATAGCCCGGTTTCGACAGTTGCTGTTCCAGCACGTCTGCGGCATTGCTCTTGGCGATCAGCCGGGTCTCGAAATCCAGCCCCGGTGACATGTCCCAATACGCATGGCTGGGCCGCGCATAGCAGTAAATGCAGCCGTGTTCGCAACCGCGATAAGGGTTGATCGAACGGTCGAACGGCAGGTCCGGCGAGTTGTTGCGGGTGATGATGGTCTTGGCCGTCTCGATCCGCACCTCGGTGCCCTGGGTCGGCGGCACTTCCTGATACCAGCCGTCGTCCTCGGCCACGCTGACGGTCGGCGCAAAGCGGTTGTGCAGGTTGGTGGCCGTACCTCGGCCACGGGGTGGCAGCGCAGTAGACATGAAAACGCCTCGATACTGTTTTTATATACAGTATCGAGGCGCGCGGGTTCTGACCAGTGCCGTTTGGCGGCCAGGGAAGGATCAGTGCTTCTGGCGCAAGTGCGCCACGTCGCCCGCTTTCACTGGCTCGCCTTTATTGCCCCAGCTGCCACGGATGAAACTGACTACATCCGCCACTTCCTGGTCCGACAGACGCCAGGCGAACGCAGGCATGGTGAAGGTGGAGGGCGCCGTGTGCGTAGCGGGCAAGGTGCCGCCGTTCAACACGATGTTGATCAACGAGGTAGCGTCCGCCGTCTGCAGCACCGGGTTGCCCGCCAGCGCCGGGAACACCCGCGTGTAGCCATGGCCGTCGGTACGGTGGCAGGCCGCGCAGTTGTCGATGTACACCGCCGCGCCGCGCCGGCTGTCATCGCCTTTCCACAAAGCGTCGGCGACCTGCTTGTCGTACTGATGCGGCTGATCCTTGGGGTCCACCGCCGGCAGGCTCTTGAGGTAACGGGCGATGGCGGTCAGGTCGTTTTCCGACATGTACTGCATGCTGTGGACGACAACATCACTCATGCCACCAAACACCGCGCTACGGTCACTGCGGCCGGTCTTGAGAAATTGCACCAGTTGCTCCTCGCTCCAGCCGCCGAGGCCGTCCTTGTGATCGCCACGCAGGTTCTTCGCGACCCAGCCTTCCAGCGGCGCACTGCCGGACAGGAATGCACTGCCATCAGTGGCACTCAGGGCTTTTTCCTGCATGGTCAGAGCCCGTGGCGTATGGCATGCGCCGCAGTGGCCGAGGCCTTCCACCAGATAGGCGCCACGGCTGATCACCGGGTCGGCCTGCGCAGTTGGCTGCGGCTCGGCAACCTCCGGCGCGAACATCCAACGCCACGCGGACAGCGGCCAGCGCATGCTCAGCGGCCAGGGAATATCACTCGCCTTGTTCTCCTGAGCGACCGGCTCCACCCCTTTCATGAAGTACGCATACAGCGCCTGCATATCGCTGTCGCTGACGCGCGCGTAAGACGGGTAGGGCATCGCCGGGTAAAGCGTACTACCGCTCTTGGCGACGCCATGGCGCACGGCCTTGTCGAAATCCTCGAAGCTGTAGTCGCCCAGGCCGGTCTTGTCCGGGGTGATGTTGGTGGAATAGATCACGCCAATCGGCGTTTCCATCGGCAGGCCACCAGCGAACGGCTTGCCGCCCTTGGCGGTGTGGCAAGCCACGCAGTCACCGGCGCGGGCCAGGTATTCACCCTGCTTGACCAGGTCGGTTTCAGCGGCGCTCACCGAGCAGCTGCCGAACAGTGCAAACGTCGCGATAACAAGTGCTTTCATGGTCATCGCTCCTTATGCCTGAACCAGTGGGCCGGGGTTTTTCAGGTACTGCTCGCGGATCGCGCGGGCCGACCAGTAGGTCAACGCCGCCACCAGGCCGGTAGGGTTGTAACCCAAGCCCTGTGGGAAAGCGGAAGCGCCCGGGACAAACACGTTGTGTACATCCCAGCATTGCAGGTAGCGGTTCAACGCACTGGTCTTCGGGTCGGTGCCCATGATCGCGCCACCGTTGAGGTGGGTGGTCTGGTACGACGCGGTGTTGAAATGCTCACCGACCTTTTTGCCGAGCACGGCAATCGCCTTGGGGTTCATCGCCTCGGCAACCTTGCCCATTTTCTCGACCATGAAGCGGTTCATCTTGATGTCGTTTTCCTGCCAGTCGAACGTCATCCGCAGCAACGGCAGGCCGTAGGCATCGCGGTAAACCGGGTCTAGATCCAGGTAGTTGCCCCGGTAGGATTGATGGGCACCGTGGGCATCCATCGACACCTGGTGGGTGTAGTAATCGGCGGTGGCACGTTTCCACGCACTGCCCCAGGCCGGGGTGCCCGGCGGGTTGGACGTACCGGCAATCGGCCGACTGCCAGCCTGGTTGACCCACATCGGCGAGCCGCCAACGAAGCCATGGGGACCATGGTCGAAGTTGTCGGCGTTGAAATCATCCATCGCCACGCCATTGCCGCCCGCACCGATGAAGTTGTTGGTGTGGGTGTCCTTGTCGAAGAACGCCTTGATGGTGGCCATGTTCTGGTAGGCAAAGTTCCGGCCCACCACCCCCTCAGTGGTAATCGGGTCGTAGGGTTTTCCGATACCCGACAGCAGCATCAACCGCACGTTGTGGAACTGGAACGCGCCGAGGATCACCAGGTCCGCCGGCTGCTCGATTTCCCGGCCCTGGGCGTCGACATACGTCACGCCGGTGGCCTTGCTCTTGGTGCTGTCGAGATTGACCTTGAGCACGTGGGAATTGGGCCGCAGCTCGAAGTTCGGCACCTGGCGCAGCGCCGGCAGGATGTTCACGTTCGGCGAAGCCTTGGAGTACATGTAGCAAACGTAGCCGCTGCAAAACCCGCAGAAGTTGCATGGGCCCATCTGCGCACCGTAGGGGTTGGTGTAGGGCCCCGAGGTGTTGGCCGACGGCAGGTTGTAGGGTTTGTAACCCACATCGCTAGCCGCTTTCTGAAACAGCTGTGCGGAGACGGTGTTTTTCTGCGCCTCCAACGGGAACGGGTTGGAGCGATCCGGCGCATACGGGTTGCCGCCACGGCCTTCACCGACCAACTGGCCTTTGACGGTCCAGGCCTGGCCGGAGGTGCCGAAGACTTTTTCCGCGTAGTCGAAAAACGGCTCCAGCTCTTCATAGCTGACGCCGAAATCCTGGATGGTCATGTCCTTGGGGATGAAGTTTTTGCCGTAACGCTCTTCGTAATGGCTGCGCATGCGCAGCTCGATCGGGTCGACCCGAAAATGCACGCCCGACCAGTGCAGGCCCGCACCGCCAACGCCATTGCCCGGCAGGAACGCACCCAATTGGCGGTTGGGCAGGGCCACATCATTCACGCTATGGCGAATGGTCACCGTCTCTTTGGAGATGTCCTGGAAGAGTTTTTTACGCACGCTGTAGGTCAGTTCGTCGATGACCTGCGGATAGTTGCCATCCGGGTACGTGTCCTGCATCGGGCCGCGCTCCAGCGCTACCACGTTGAGGCCCGCTTCAGTCAGCTCCTTGGCCATGATCGCGCCGGTCCAGCCGAAGCCTACGATCACAGCGTCTACTTTCTTCATGATGGTCGCCACGTTTATGCCCTCTCGCCGCGGATGGAAACTGCCGGGAAGGGGTATTGCTCGTTGCGTTCAACCCAGTCCATGAAGTCGGCGCGAGCGCCGGGGAAGCCGATCATGGTCCAGCCGACCATGCCTTTGTTGCCACCGTGGATCGGGTCGCAGAAGAAGCCTTCCTTGGTGTTTTGCAGCAGCAGGTTGAAGAAAATCTTCGGCGGCACCGCGTCGAAATGCGCGGTCACCTCACTGCCCCCAGCCTCCAGGCGACGCAGCATATCGTCTCGGGTAGCGCTGTCTTGCGCAGCAAACACTTTGCCGTTGAACGCTTTCGACCATGCATCCGTCGCGGCGATGCCCAGGCGATAGATGTCCTTGGGCACCAGTTTGCTCTGCCAGCCCATCTCAGGCGGCGCGTCGGCATTGAACGGGCCCTGCATGAACCACAACGCACCACTGGCGTAAGGCGTGTTCATCTGACGGTCGATGTATTCCGGCACACCGGCTTCCACGGCGCCTGGGCCCTGGGCATCGGTAGGAATCAACTGCGCGACGGCGGCGTTGATAAACGCCCACTCTTCGGCAGTGAAGTAGCTTGGCTCGTAGGTCTTTTCGTTGACCGGCGCCTTAGCCGGGCTGGCCTGTGCCGGCTCGGGCGTAGCCATCAACATCGAACCGCCAAGGCCGGTACTGGCAACCGTGACCACCGGGATCAAGGTCAAGGATTTGCGCAAAAAGTCACGCCGGGGGTTGTCTTGATCTTGATCAGACATGGGTGCACCTCATCATGTGGTCACGGGTTCGACAGCCGCTTCTTGGGAGCGGCTTGGGGTGTGCGGGCAGCGTGTTGGATAGAACACAGCGGCAATCAATAGTTACAAATGATAGCAGCCTAACCATCAACAGAATCGTTTCAGCGACTAAAGACTGAGGATTCACGCTTTTTTGACGGGCGCCTCACGCCCCATTGACCCCCCGCAGACCAATCTGCGCGCTATCTACCCACAGCCCATTCGGTGACGTTACCCATGTTCAAGCATCGCTGGCTGCCAGCACTCGGCCTGGCACTTACGGCACTGTTCGCTCCGGTTTATGCCCAAGCCGATGACAGCCCTTCCATACGCTCAGCCGAGTGGGCGCAGCCCGTGGGCAGCCAATACAACCTGCACCAGATGACGCCGACGCTGTATCGCAGCGCTCTGCCGGACAGCAGCGCCGTGCCACTCCTGCAAAAGCTCAAGATCGGCACCGTGATCAACTTCCTGCCCGAGTCGGATGGCAACTGGCTGAAGGCGACGGACATCCGTCAGGTCCAACTGAGTTATCGCACCAATCATGTGGATGATTCCGACGTGCTGGCAGCACTCAGAGCAATCAAGGAAGCCGAGGCCAACGGCCCGGTGCTGATGCACTGCAAACACGGCTCCGACCGTACCGGCCTGATGGCCGCGATGTATCGCGTGGTGGTGCAGGGATGGAGCAAGGAAGAGGCGCTGAACGAGATGACCCTGGGCGGCTTTGGCACCAGCAATGGCTTCAAGGACGGGGTTCGCTACATGATGAAGGCCGATATCGACAAGTTGCGTACAGCACTGGCGAATGGCGATTGCAGCACCAGTGCATTTGCACTGTGCTCGATGAAGAGCTGGCTCAACACGGCTGGAACCGGCCGTGTTGAACCAACGAACGATACGGGATTGGCGATAAAACCCTGAGTGGGCGTCAGTCTTTTTTCAGTTTCGGGTTAGGAAAAAACTGTACCGCCTGCACCTTCGGGTCCGGCGCCTTCAGCGCCGAGGTATTCACCCGCGTGCCCAATTCCTTGGGTACCGACAGACCCTGATCATTGAGCGTGTCGGTATAACCGCAGGCCACACACTCACGGTGCGGCACGCTGTCTTCAGTCCACATCTTCAACTTGTCCGGCTCGCTGCACGCCGGGCAGACCGCGCCGGCGATAAATTGCTTTTTGGTCACCACAGGTCCTTCACTCATGCTGCCGCGCCCTCACTCAGGCCGCTGTGGCGCAAGAGTGCGTCAATCGACGGTGCACGTCCGCGGAAGTCGACGAACAGCACCATCGGCGCCTGGGAGCCACCGCGTGCCAGGATCGCCTCACGGAATGCGCGGCCGGTTTCGGCATTCAGCACGCCGTCTTCTTCGAACTTGGAGAAGGCATCGGCGGAGAGCACTTCGGCCCACTTGTAGCTGTAGTACCCAGCCGCATAACCACCGGCGAAAATGTGCGCAAAGCTGTTCGGAAAACGGTTGTAGGCAGGCGGACGCATCACCGACACCTCATCGCGCACGCCTTCGAGCACCTGGGCCACACTGCGGCCGTCGCCGTGGGTGGCGTGCAGCTCGAAGTCAAACAGCGAGAACTCCAACTGGCGCACCATCATCAGGCCGGACTGGAAGTTTTTCGCCGCGAGCATTTTTTCCAGCAGGTCCTGGGGCAGCGGCTCACCGCTCTCATAGTGACCGGAGATCAGCGCCAGGCCTTCCGGCTCCCAGCACCAGTTCTCCATGAACTGGCTTGGCAACTCCACCGCATCCCAGGCCACGCCGTTGATGCCGGACACGCCAGCGTGCTCGACGCGGGTCAACAGGTGATGCAGGCCGTGGCCGAATTCGTGGAACAGCGTAGTCACTTCATCGTGAGTCAGCAGGGCAGGCTTGCCACTGTCGGCCGGGGTGAAGTTGCACACCAGGTTGGCCACCGGGCTTTGCAGCACGCCGTCGATCTTGCGGCGACGGTCGCGCGCGCCGTCCATCCAGGCACCGCCACGCTTGTTGGCGCGGGCGTACAGGTCAAAGAAGAAGCGGCCAACGTGCTGGCCGTTTTCCTTGATTTCAAACAGGCGCACATCCGGGTGCCAGGTGTCGAAGCCCTTCAGTTCGGCGATCTCGATGCCGTACAGGCGTTGCACGATGGCGAACAGGCCGCCCAGCACCTTGTCGATCGGGAAGTAGGCGCGCAGCGCTTCCTGGGACACGCTGTAACGCTGCTCACGGAGTTTTTCGCCGTAGAAACCGCTGTCCCAGCTTTGCAGGTCGGCACAGCCTTGCTCGGCAGCATAGGCCTTGAGCTGTTGCAGGTCCTGGGCGGCAAACGGCTTGCTGCGCTTGGCCAGGTCACGCAGGAAGCTCAGCACCTGGTCGCTGGACTCGGCCATCTTGGTGGCCAGGCTCAGTTCGGAGAACGAGGCGTAGCCCAAGAGTTGAGCAAGCTCCTGACGCAGGTCGAGGATTTCTTCCATCACCGGGCCGTTGTCATTCTGACCGGCATTCGGGCCTTGGTCTGACGCACGGGTGCAGTAGGCCGCGTAGACCTCTTCACGCAGGGCGCGGTCCTGGGCGTAGGTCATTACCGCGTAGTAGCTCGGAAATTCCAGGGTGATCAGCCAGCCATCGAGGCCTTTGGCCTGGGCAGCGGCAGCCATCTGCGCCTTGGCCGAGTCGGTCAGGCCGGCGAGGGTGGCTTCATCGGTAACGTGTTTGGTCCAGGCCTGGGTCGCGTCCAGCAGTTGGTTGGAGAACTTGCTGCCCAGCTCGGAAAGCTTGCTCTGCACTTCGGCGTAGCGTTTTTGCTGCTCCGGCGGCAAATCGATACCCGACAGGCGGAAGTCGCGCAGGGAGTGTTCCAGGATAGTTTTTTGCGCAACGTCGAAACCGGCCGCTTCCGGGCTGTTGGCCAGGGCTTCGAAAGCCTGGAACAGCTCGCGGTTCTGGCCCATCTCGGTGGAGTAGGCGCTCAACGCCGGCAGGCAGCCTTCGTAGGCTTCGCGCAGTTCAGCGCTGTTGCACACGGCGTTGAGGTGGCTGACCGGGCTCCAGGCGGCGCCCAGGCGGTCATTCAGTTCGTCCATGGCCAAGACCAACCCGGCCCACGTAGGATTTTTCCCCTGGCTTTGCAGGATGCCTTCGATGGCGACACGGTTGTCGGCGAGGATCTGTTCGATGGCCGGCTGTACGTGCTCGGCACGGATCGCCGAGAACGGCGGCAGGTCGTAGGGCTGCAGAAGAGGGTTGTTCGCGCTCACGGTGGGTACCTTGGCTGAAGACATGTAAGAACAAAGATGGGGCCATCTTAATTACAATCAACGCCCACCGCAGCTATCAGCAGAAGAGAGAGAAGCTATCGTGACCCTTCGCACCTATCAGAACCACACGCCAGCCCTGGGCGCCGGGGCTTTTGTCGATATTTCGGCGGTGGTGATCGGCGATGTCGAAATCGGCACCGACAGCTCCGTATGGCCACTGACCGTGATCCGTGGCGACATGCACCGCATCCGCATCGGTGCGCGCACCAGCGTGCAGGACGGCTGCGTGTTGCACATCACCCACGCCGGGCCTTTCAACCCGGACGGTTTTCCGCTGCTGATCGGCGATGACGTGACCATCGCCCACAAGGTCATGCTGCATGGCTGCACGGTGGGCAGCCGGGTCCTGATCGGCATGGGCAGCATCGTGATGGACGGTGCTGTGGTGGAGGATGACGTGATCATCGGCGCCGGTAGCCTGGTGCCGCCAGGCAAGAAACTGCAAAGCGGCTTTTTGTATGTGGGCAGCCCGGTTAAACAAATCCGCCCACTGACTGACAAGGAACGCGCGTTTTTCACCTACAGTGCGGCGAACTACGTGAAGCTCAAAGACCTGCACCTGGCTGAAGGATTCGATCAATGACCCTGCATTACCCAACCGTACTGTTCGACCTGGATGGCACCCTCACCGACCCGCGTGAGGGCATTACCCGTTCGATCCAGTACGCCCTCGCCAAGCTCGGTATCGACGAGCCGGACCTGACCAGGCTCGAACACTTTATCGGCCCGCCATTGCTGCAAGCCTTCATGCAGTTCTACGGTTTCGACGAAGCCAAGGCCTGGGAAGCGGTGAACTTCTATCGCGAGCGCTTCAAAGTCACCGGCCTATATGAAAACCGCGTGTTCGACGGGGTGATGCCGTTGCTGGAAGAATTGAACAGCCAGGGCCGCCAGTTGTACGTGGCTACCTCCAAGCCGTGGGAATTCGCCCGCGAGATCGCCCGGCATTTCGACTTTGCCAAGCACTTCAAGGTGATGTACGGCAGCGAGCTGGACGGTACGCGCACGAACAAAGTCGAGCTGATTGCCCATTTGATGCGCGAAGAAAGCCTGGACCCGGCGACCACCCTGATGATTGGTGACCGCAAGCACGACCTGATCGGTGCGCGTAGCAACGGGCTGGATTCGGCGGCGGTAGGCTATGGATTTGGCAGCTTTGAAGAGTTGCATGCCGAGGCGCCGACTTGGCACTTCGAGACGTTGGCCGAGATGCATCAGGCGTTTTTGCAGCAGCCTTGAAACCGCCATCGCAGGCAAACCAGCGCCCACATCCGACTGTATTCACACATCAAAATGTGGGAGCGGGCTTGCCCGCGATGAGGCCCTAAAGCCCCTCCATCTCCAACTGCCTCAACGCCACCTTGCGCTGCTCCACCGGCAACGCCCCCATCCTCTCCACCGCCGCATAAAACCTCAGCCAATCCCCACCTTCTTGCCGAAACAACGCCGCAAACGCCGGCACCCACTGGTCATACAGCCCGAATGGCAACAGCCGCGCATTGTTCATCGGCTGGTTGATCCAGGCGTCATAACGCTTGTCGCCCGCCCACTGGCTGTCACGCATCTGCCGGTAATCGCTGCGCAAGCGCTCAAACTCAAGCGCTTTGGCCGCCCGCATCGCCTCCTTCGACAGCGGTTGGGCGTAGAGCTTTTCCAGACGCTGGCGAGTATCGAGAATCAGCCGGATAAACTGGTCACGTTGCTGCAACGCCCCATCGCCGAGCGGCGCCAGCCCCCGTGCGGCCCGCCACTGGCGCGTGCCTTCCTGCTCGACGAAGTTGGCAAATGACTCGTTGAATTCGGTGTCGTCCTTCACATAGAAACGCTGGTGCGCCAGCTCATGAAAGATCAGCGTGGCCAGGCGCTCGTCACCCCAGTTCATCATCGAATTCAGGATCGGGTCGTTGAACCAGCCCAGGGTCGAGTAGGCCTCGACGCCGCCAATCGACACGTCCATGCCTCGCTGGCGCAACAACGCCGCTTCACCCCGTGCAGCGCCCTGGTTGTAGTAGCCGCGATAGGCGACGCAACCGGCGATGGGAAAGCAGTGGGTTTCAGGCGACAGGGAAAATTCTGTCGTGGCGAAGACATTCCACACCACATAGGGCCGGCCAATGTCGGCGTACAACCTGTAGCTCTGGTTGTCAGGCAAATGCAGTTGTTCGCTGGCAAAGGTCCGCGCCTTTTGCGCTTGCGCCAGGTGTTCACGCAGCAGTTGGGGGCGAGAGGGGTCGGCAATGACCGCGGAAACCGGCTCGCGAGCGCGCAGCAATTGCCACTGGCCGCTAGCCAACTGGCCGTAATAGCTGACACTTGAGCAGCCGCTGAGCAGCAGCACCATCAACCCCGGAAGAAAACGCCTGACCATGCCCCAACCGCTCCTGGGTGATTTGCTCGCAAGACTATCGCGCCGGCACGGAATTTTTCCATGGCCTGCGGTGTTTATACTCATGGGGAGTCTGCAGCGTCAGGCTCAATTCATTTCTTTCATTGAGTGCCCGCCATGCGTCAGCTCTTGCTTCCCGTCGCCGTCCTGCTGCTCAGCGCCTGCACCTCGACGCCGTTACCGGCAGTCGATCCGCAACAGGCCTGGGTCGATTTCACCACCCCGACACCGGGCGCCAAACTGCTCATGGCACAGCGCCTGGACGGCAAAAACCTCAACGATGGGCGCTTCTTCCAAGTGCCACCCGGGCGCCACGAACTGATGGTGCGTTTTGATTTCGAGGTGCCGACTGGCGGCGGTTTCGGCGGGTTGGGGCAGACTGCCGAGCGCACCTGCTTCATAACGTTGCAGTACGACCACTTCCAGGCAGGCCAACGCTATGTGCTGGAAGGGCGCTCGCTGGCGTACACCCCGAACATCCGGCTGTACAACGCCGCGCGCAAGCTGCTGGCCGAGGAGCGCAGCGTCAACTGCCTCTGATCAGTCGTTGTTCTTCTGGTAGATGATGGCCTTGGTGCCGTTCTCACAGCTGCCGACGACCATGGCTACATCGTGCTTGTCGGCTTCTTCCTTGGTCACGATCTCCAAGGTGTAGGACGGCACGGCGTTCGCCTGGATCTTGATCTCGATCTCTTTCCTGAGCTCTTCACAATCTTTGGGGGCGGCCACGGCCGAAGTGGCCAACACACCGCAGATGATCGCCAAAGCAAAACGTTTCATGTGTGAAGCTCCCTGAATGCACTGCGCACGGGTGTGCGCCTAGGCTGCAATGGCTATAGGACCATAGTTTGCCCACGCAGGTTCTGATTTAACGCAAAACCAATATGGAAACGGGCCTGCTCGCGAAGGCGCGGTATCAGAAACACATTCGGTGACTGACACTGCGCCTTCGCGAGCAAGCCCGCTCCCACATTTTTTGACCTGCGGTGTCAGCTAACCAGCGTCGCATCCAGGCTGATTTTCGCATTCAGTACCTTGGACACCGGGCAGCCTTCCTTGGCCTTTTTGCTCAGTTCTTCGAACTGCGCCTGGCTCGCGCCCGGGATCTTGGCCTTGAGGATCAGATGCACCGCCGTGATCGCAAAGCCGCCATCGACTTGATCGAGGGTCACTTCAGCCTGGGTGTCGATGCTGTCAGCCTTGAGCCCGGCATCGCCGAGAATCATGGAGAACGCCATGGAGAAACATCCGGCGTGGGCCGCGCCGATCAGCTCTTCCGGATTGGTGCCCTTGCCACCTTCAAAACGCGCCTTGAAGCCGTAGGGCGCTTCGCGCAGTACACCGGTTTCCGTGGAAATGGAACCCAGGCCCGTCTTCAAATCACCTTCCCAATGTGCGGATGCTTTTTTCACGATACTCATAGCGGTCTCCTCGAACGATGGTTTTGCGTCAGTAAGGGTTCTGAGGATAGTCGGACAGGCAAAGTTCATCCTGTCGGAGAAACCTAGCAATTAAGTAGGAAATTTCCTGCCGCGCTATTGAATCTCGGGTATATGCCCTCATTGCATAGAACATGCACATGAAGCGCCAGGTCTTGGTTCGTCTACACAGCCTGCGCGCCCCCTTGGAGAAGCAGGCTTATGAAATCGCTGTCCGACGTGAAATTCTCGACCCTCGACCTCGTGCCCGTGCGGGCCAACGGCAGCCCGGCGCAGTCGTTGCGCAATTCCCTGGACCTGGCCCAGCACGTGGAAAAGTTCGGCTACAACCGTTTCTGGGTGGCGGAACACCACAATATGGACGGCATCGCCAGCTCGGCCACCTCGGTGTTGCTCGGCTACCTGGCCGGCGGCACCTCGACGATTCGCGTCGGCTCTGGCGGCGTGATGCTGCCCAACCACGCGCCGCTGGTGATTGCCGAGCAGTTCGGCACCCTGGAAAGCCTCTACCCCGGCCGTATCGACCTGGGCCTGGGCCGCGCGCCCGGCTCCGACCAGATGACCGCCCGCGCCCTGCGCCGTGAACGCTCCGGCAGCGCCGACGAGTTCCCCGAGGACGTCGCCGAACTGATGGCGTACCTCGGCCCGCGCACCCCGGACCAACGCATCATCGCCGTACCCGGCACCGGCACCAATGTGCCGGTGTGGCTGCTCGGTTCCAGCCTGTTCAGTGCACAACTGGCTGGTGAGCGCGGTTTGCCCTACGCCTTCGCCTCCCATTTCGCACCGCGTTTGATGCACGAGGCGATTCGCGTCTACCGCAATCACTTCAAGCCTTCAGCCGTCTTGGATAAACCGTACGTGATGCTCGGCATTCCGCTGGTGGCGGCGGACACCGATGAGCAAGCCGACTATCTGGCCACCTCGGTGTACCAGCGCATCCTCGCGCTGATGCGCGGGCAAAGCCTGGTGCAGCGCCCACCCGTGAACAGCATGGACGGCCTGTGGCTACCCCATGAAAAAGATGCCGTCGGCAGCTTCCTCGGCCTGGCGATGGTCGGCAGCCCGGCAAAAATCCGCGCCAAACTGGAAGTGCTGATCGAACAAACCGGTGCAGACGAGTTGATCTTTACCTGCGACCTGTACGAACACGCCGACCGGATTCATTCCTACGAACTGCTGGCGCAGTTGATGAAGGGCTGAAGAACGCACTTATGGCGAGGGAGCTTGCTCCCTCGCCACAGGTGCCGGCAACACGGGGTCAACCGCGTTTGTAGACGATTTCCTTGGTGCCGGCTTCACACGAGCCAACTACTTTGGCGTCGCCCGCAGCACCTTTCTCCACAACGTCCAGGGAATAGTGCGCAACGCCCTTGGCATCCAGTTTCGCTGCAATCTCGCTCTTCAGCTCGTCACAAGGCTTGCCCGCTGCCAGGGCCGTACCCGCAATGCTCAACAAACCTACCGCTAGCAGAAACTTCTTCATCCGTTACCTTCCTTGCGCTGTTCAAAAAGAGCGTGCCGACGCGCATGGCGTCGGCACCCATTGGTTGTAGCGCAGGTTATGGCAATCGGCCAGTCGGCAAGTTCAACCGCGGCGATCAACTACTGGCGATTCGGAACCCCACCTTGAGCGTGACCTGAAAGTGCGCGGCCTTGCCATCCTTGATATGCCCACGGGTATCGACCACCTCGAACCACTCCAGGTGCTTGATGCTCTTGTTGGCCTCGGCCAGCGCATTGTTGATGGCGTCTTCGATGCTGGAGGTGGACGAGCCCACCAATTCCACTTTTTTGTAGGTGTGATGATCAGACATGGTGTTTCTCCTGAGGGTCGTCAATAAAGCCTAGCAGTCAATGTTCATACTGCTTCTGGCGACCGTTCCTACGCGAAAGTTCAGATTTACTGCACTTTCTGAAAGCGCTGGAGTCGGTATCTACACACGCCACTCAATCACTTCAGGAGAATCCACATGGCCAACACTTCTTTACGCAAAGCGTCGCTGGAAAGCATGGAAGCCGAGATTTCGAGCCTGCTCAAGTCTCTGGAAAGCCTCAAGGACGACGCGTCCGACGAGTCGCGCAAGACCTTGAAGGCCCTGAAAAGCAACGCCGAGAATGCCCTCAAGCATTCCCGTCACCTGATCAGCGATGCCTACGAAGAAAGCAAAGTGAAAATCCGCGAAACCGGTGTTGCAACCCGGGACTACGCGCAGGAGCACCCATGGACTACAGCCGGTGTGGCGGTAGGTGCATTGGGTCTGCTGGCTGCTTACTTGCTGTGCAAACGCGGTGACTAAACCGGCGGGTGCTCAAGCTCAGCCTTGAGCCACTGCGCCAGTCTCCCGGCGCGCCCGTCTGCGGCGCGTTTGGGCAGCCACAACGCCAGGTGCGCCGGGGTTTCGCTGAAACCCCACGGCGCCACCAGGCGACCCGCGCGCAAATCCTCGGCCACCAGCGGCTGCGGCGCAATCGCCACGCCCAACCCGGCCACCGCTGCTTCCAGCAAATAATACAAATGCTCAAACCCCTGGCCGTGTTTCAACGCGCCGGGCTCAATGCCGTGTTGCTGTGCCCAACTGGGCCAGGCTTGCGGGCGCGAAGTCGTGTGCAGCAACGCTTCGCCGCACAAGGCCGAGGCGGGCGCATGCCGCAGCCGCTCGTAGCCGGCAAAGCGTGGGCTCAGCACCGGGCCGATGCGTTCGCTGGCCAGTTCATACACTTGCATGTCCGCCGGCCACGGTGGTTCGGCGAACACCAGCAAGGCGTCCAGGCCCGGACGCCGTGGGTCAAGATCACCGTCACCCGCCGACAGGTGCAGACGCAGATCCGGCAGGTCTGCATTCAGGCGGCCCAGGCGCGGAATCAACCAGCGCGCCAGCAAACTGCCTGAACAACCGAGCACGAACGGCGCGTCGGCGCTGGCCTGGGTCAACTCTGCACACACATCCCTCAAGTGCTCGAACGCCTCGGCACTGGCATCGCGCAGGCGCACACCGGCATCTGTGAGTTTAAGGCCACGCCCGTCCTTGACGAACAGGCTCACGCCCAAGTGCTCTTCCAGCACCTTCAACTGGCGACTGACCGCGCCGTGGGTCACATGCAACCTCTCGGCTGCCTGGCTGACGCTGTTCAATCGCGCAGTGGCTTCAAACGCACGCAGGGCGTTAAGGGGCGGAAGGTCGCGGCTCATATGTGAGTTTTCCTGACATGTTGCAGCGATCTTATCGGTTTTCAGGCCACTGCGTCAGGGGTAGAGTGGCCGTCATTGTTTCCTACACCCATTCCTTCCTGGAGCGTCCTATGACTCAGTCCCAGACCGACCTACGCAACGGCCCAGACGCCAACGGCCTGTTTGGCGCGTTCGGCGGCCGTTACGTCGCTGAAACCCTGATGCCGTTGATCCTCGACCTGGCCCGCGAATACGAAGCGGCCAAGATCGATCCGGCTTTCAACGAGGAATTGGCCTACTTCCAGCGCGACTACGTCGGCCGTCCGAGCCCGCTGTATTTCGCCGAACGCCTGACCGAATTCTGCGGCGGCGCCAAGATCTACCTCAAGCGCGAAGAGCTGAACCACACCGGCGCGCACAAGATCAACAACTGCATCGGCCAGATCCTGCTCGCGCGGCGCATGGGCAAGAAACGCATCATCGCCGAGACCGGCGCGGGCATGCACGGCGTGGCCACCGCCACCGTGGCGGCGCGCTTCGGCCTGCAATGCGTGATCTACATGGGCACCACCGACATCGAGCGCCAGCAGGCCAACGTGTTCCGCATGAAGCTGCTGGGGGCTGAAGTGATCCCGGTGGTCGCCGGCACCGGCACCCTGAAAGACGCCATGAACGAAGCTCTGCGTGACTGGGTAACCAACGTCGACAGCACCTTCTACCTGATCGGCACCGTGGCCGGCCCCCACCCGTACCCCGCCATGGTGCGCGACTTCCAGGCCGTGATCGGCAAAGAAACCCGCGACCAGCTGCAAGCCCAGGAAGGCCGCCTGCCGGACAGCCTGGTGGCGTGCATCGGCGGTGGCTCCAATGCCATGGGCCTGTTCCACCCATTCCTTGACGACAAGAGCGTGGAAATCATCGGCGTTGAAGCGGCCGGCCACGGCATCGAAACCGGCAAGCACGCCGCCAGCCTCAACGGCGGTGTACCTGGCGTATTGCACGGTAACCGCACCTTCCTGTTGCAGGACGACGACGGCCAGATCATCGACGCTCACTCGATCTCCGCCGGCCTCGACTACCCGGGCATCGGCCCGGAACACGCGTGGTTGCATGACATCGGCCGCGTCCAGTACACCTCGGTGACTGACGCTGAAGCCCTCGACGCCTTCCACAAATGCTGCCGCCTGGAAGGGATCATTCCTGCGCTGGAAAGCGCCCACGCCCTGGCCGAAGTGTTCAAACGCGCACCGACCCTGCCGAAAGATCACCTGATGGTGGTTAACCTTTCCGGCCGTGGCGACAAAGACATGCAAACCGTGATGCACCACATGGAACAGTCGCAGCAGGAGAAACACTGATGAGCCGCCTGCAAACCCGCTTTGCCCAACTCAAAGAACAAAACCGCGCTGCCCTGGTGACCTTCGTCACCGCCGGCGACCCTGGCTACGACACCTCACTGGCGATCCTCAAAGGCTTGCCTGCCGCTGGCGCCGACGTGATCGAGCTGGGCATGCCCTTCACCGACCCGATGGCCGACGGCCCGGCGATCCAGCTGGCCAACATCCGCGCGCTGCAAGCCAAGCAGAACCTGCTGAAAACCCTGCAAATGGTCCGCGAGTTCCGCAAGGACAACCGCGACACCCCGCTGGTGTTGATGGGCTACTTCAACCCGATCCACAAATACGGCGTGCCGAAGTTCATCGCCGATGCGAAAGAGGCGGGCGTCGACGGCCTGATCGTGGTCGACATGCCGCCAGAGCATAACGGCGAGCTGTGCGACCCGGCCCAGGCTGCAGGCATCGACTTTATCCGCCTGACCACGCCGACCACCGATGACGTGCGCCTGCCGACCGTACTCAATGGCAGCTCCGGCTTTGTGTACTACGTGTCGGTGGCCGGTGTGACCGGTGCCGGTGCCGCCACCCTGGAACACGTTGAAGAAGCCGTGACCCGCCTGCGTCGGCATACCGACCTGCCGATCAGCATCGGTTTCGGTATCCGCACCCCGGAACAAGCAGCGGCGATCGCCCGTTTGGCTGACGGCGTGGTGGTGGGTTCGGCGTTGATTGATCACATCGCCACTGCGAAAAATGATCAGCAAGCCATCGACGGCGTGCTCGGCCTGTGCGCGGCATTGTCGGAAGGCGTCCGTAACGCGCGTAAGTAAGCGGCTCGTAAGTGGTAGGTAAAGTTCCTGATACACAGGAATCAAACTGAAAACTCAGTACCTAAACTGACAAGACCAAGGGATTTCGAACCTCGTTCGAGATCCCTTTTTTGTTTGTGTGCCCTGAGGAATACCCGATGAAAATGCCTAAATCCGTGATTGCCGGCCTTGGCGTGCTAGTGCTTGGCGCCAGCGCCCTGGTGCAGGCCGCGCCGAATGATCAGGGCGGACCTGACCGTGGAGGCCAGCACGAGCAGCAGCGTGGCGACGACCACCGCGGCCCGCAGGACAACCGTCGCGGCGGTCCGCCCCAGGACTTCGGCCCGGTACGCCAGGTGATCCGCGACCATCACGACCAGTTTTCCCGTGGCGCACCGCCACCGCGCAATGTGCGCCTGGAGCGCGGCAAGCCACTGCCCCATGGCTACTACGGCGAACGCCTGGACAGCCGTGCCCTGGCGCGCTTGCCGGTGTACCAGGGTTACGAATGGCGCCGTTCGGGGCCGGATGTGGTGTTGATTGCCGTAGGAACAGGCATCGTTTACGAGATCCTGGATGGCGTGTTGAATTGATTGCGCAACGCTTTCAGTTCCTGCACTAGGCTTGAGGGGGTGAACATTGCGCTCCCCCTTAACTCACTTCATGCCTATTGCCGTCTAACCACCCCTGCAAGCCCCGCATTCCTTGCCATCCGGTTGTTAAGTTAGCCGCATCAGAAGTCATCCTCTGCTCCCTGGAGTACATCATGGCATTTGATCTCGTCACCGCCTCGGACCGCCGTCACTCGACCCTGCAAAAAGGCTTCAACCTGCGCTGGCCGTTGGGCAACGTGCAGGGCCAATCCTCGCCCAATGGCGCCAACCTGATTTACCTCTGTCACAGCCCCCAAGACATCGTCGCTGCTGCCGCCCAGGCGCTGGCCGTGCCCAATGGCCGCATCACCGTGCGCAGTGGCGGCCACTGCTACGAAGGCTTCGTTGCCAACAAAATGCCCGGCAACCCGAATGAAGTGCTGTCGATTCTGGATATCAGCCAGATCAACCAAGTGCAGTACGACGCCAACGGGCAGATAGGCTCCGACCTGGTGCCAGCTTCGCCTCATCGCTACAGCTTTCGCCTTGAGGCGGGCGGCCAGAACTGGGATGCCTACGTCGCGCTGTACAAACTGGCGAACAAGAGCCTGCCCGGTGGTTCGTGTTATTCGGTCGGGCTGGGTGGGCATATTTGCGGCGGCGGCTACGGGTTGTTGTCGCGCAAGGATGGCCTGGTGTGCGACTGGTTGAGCGGTGTCGATATGCTGGTGCCGAACGCCCAAGGCAATGGCCTGTTACCGGTGCATGTCGCGCGCAACAGTACCCATCAGGACGAGCGGGATCTGTTTGCCGCATGTTGCGGCGCAGGCGGAGGGCAGTTCGGAATCATCACCAGTTATTACTTCGAAAATTTGCCTGACGCGCCGAATGAGGTTCTTTGGCTGGTGTTGGAGTGGGACTGGGCACTGCTGACCAAGCCTCGGCTCGACGCCCTGCTGGCGGCGTATCAAGACTGGTTTGCACGCAACCAAAGCAACCCGGATACCTGGGGCCTGGCGACCAAGTTGGAGATGCGTCACCAGAACACCGGCAACATGACGATGGATATTCATTACGTAGATAAGAATGGCGGGGTGAATGACCTGGCTGCCTTCGAGGACTTCGTGAGCACCATGCTCAATGCCATCGGCATTCCCGCCACCGAATGCCTTAGCCAATCGCCCACCACCCATCTGCCCCCCAGCAACCCGAAAGGACGCACGATAAACTCACTGCCGACGGCGCTGGCGGCGGCACGCCAAATGGATTGGCTGCACTGCCAGCAGACCCTCAACGGTTCGGGGCCAAACCAGCGTGGCCGGTATAAATCGGCTTATCAGATGGGTATTTTTACCCCAACGGTGTTGCAGGCAATCTGGGATACGCTGACGCGCAATGACCCGAATAAGCTGCTGACCCAAAGCCTGATCCAGATCCAGTCATTCGGCGGGCAAGTCAATGAAGCCAACGCCGCGGTGCGCCGCGAGTCCTCGGTGGCACAGCGTTCGTCGTACTTGAAGTGGCAACCCCAATGCTATTGGCGAGATGACAGCAGCGCGTCGGATCAGGCACACGCACAATGGATTCAAGGGCTGTTTTTCGCGGCCTTCGCCAATGACGGCGGCGCTCCGGTCAATGCGCAATTCCAGGGGTGCTACATCAACTACCCCGACCGCGACATGCTGTTTATTGACGGCGACCCCAGCAAGGGGCCGAACCCGCAGTGGTACAAGATCTACTTCCCTGACCTTATGATCGAAAGCCGTCTGCGGCGCACCAAACAGCGTTGGGACCCGTTGAATGTGTTCCGTAACGAGATGTCAGTACCGTAAGCCAGACGAAACGGGCGACCGCCAGGTCGCCCGTTTTTCTTACAGCTCGATGCGCTCGACCTTACCCACCAGCAATATGTAGGAAAGCGCCCCAAGCAACGCCAGCACCGCAATGTAGGTAATCGCCGGCGCAAACGAATCACCACTGGCCAAAAAGCCAATCACGATCGGCGTGGCAATCGCCGCCAGGTTACCGATGAAGTTGAACACCCCACCGGTCAAGCCCAGCAGCCGTGCCGGGGCCAGGGTCGAGACCAGCGACCAGGTGATCGACGCCAAGCCATTACCAAAGAACGCCAGCGCCAGGAACGCGATCACCCACGCCGTCGAGTCCACATAGTTGGCGCCGATGATCGCCGTGGAAATCAGCAGCCCGCCAATGATCGGCAACTTGCGCGCAAAGCCCACCGAGGCGCCCCGGCGAATCAGCCAGTCGGAAAAGATCCCGGAACACAACACCCCCACAAATGCGGCGAGAAACGGCAGCGACGCGAGCAGGCCAGACTTGATGAAGTCCATGCCGCGATATTTCACCAGGTAGGTCGGGAACCACGTCAGGAAAAACCACAGCGTGGAGTTCAGGCAGAACTGCCCCAGGTAGATGCCCCAGAGTTTGCGCTTGCTCAGCACTATCCCCAGGTCGACCCAACTGAACGGCGTCTTCGCGGTTTTTTCCTGCATATCCACCAGGCCGCCGCCTTCACGGATCAGCTCGATTTCAGCGGTGTTGGCACCTTTGAAATCCTTTGGCTCGCGGTACACCGCGTACCAGATTGCCGCCCACAAAATACCCACGCCACCTGTGACCACAAACACCATGTGCCAGCCGAATGCGTGTTGCAGCCACGCCAGCACCGGCGTCAGGAACGCCAGCCCGACAAACTGCCCGGAGGTGTAGAAACCAATCGCGGTGGCGCGCTCGCGCTCGGGGAACCAGGTGGTGACCACGCGGCTGTTGATCGGGTAGGCCGGGGCTTCCAGCGCGCCCACCGCCATGCGCAAGACGAACAGCGCGATAAAGCTGGCGGCAAAGCCGAGCATCACGGTGGCGATGGACCACAACAACAGCGCGGCAGTGTAGAGAATGCGCGGTGGCACGCGATCTACCAGCCAGCCGCCGGGGATCTGCATGGCGGCGTAGGTCCAGCCGAACGCAGAAAAGATCAGGCCGACGTGTACCGGGTCGATCCCCAGTTCGCTGGTCAGCGCGGGGGCGGCAATCGACAGGTTGCTGCGGTCGAGGTAGTTGATCACCACGGTGATGAACAGCAGCACCATGATGAAGAAACGCTTTCTGGTAGGCGTGACTAAAGAAGCCTGCCCGGTGAAGGATTCAGGATGCATGAGGGGGTTGCCTCTTCTTATGTTTATTGAGGTCTGGAAAGGAGCTGACTGAAGAAACCGGATCAAAATGTGGGAGCGGGCTTGCTCGCGAATGCGGTAGTTCAGCCCCAGATGTGTTGACTGACACACCGTATTCGCGAGCAAGCCCGCTCCCACATTTTCAACCGCATTTCTTCAGTGAAATATCACCACTCGGCAAAGCTACCGTCGGCGTGGCGCCAGATCGGGTTGCGCCAGCGGTGGCCGATGGCCGCGCGTTCGATCACATATTCCTCGTTGATCTCGATGCCCAGGCCTGGCCCGTTGGGGATCTTCACGAAGCCCTGGTCATAGTCGAACACACCCGGATCACGCACATAGTCGAGCAGGTCATTGCTCTCGTTGTAGTGAATGCCCAGGCTTTGCTCCTGGATAAACGCGTTGTAGCAAACCGCGTCCAGTTGCAGGCACGCCGCCAGGGCAATCGGGCCCAGTGGGCAGTGCAGGGCCAGGGCCACGTCGTAGGCTTCGGCCATGTTGGCGATCTTGCGGGTTTCGGTGATGCCGCCGGCGTGGGACGCATCCGGCTGGATGATGTCGACGTAGCCTTCGCTGAGCACGCGCTTGAAGTCCCAACGCGAGAACAGGCGTTCGCCGAGGGCAATCGGGGTGCTGGTCAGCGGCGCCAGTTCCTTGAGCGCTTCGTAGTTTTCGCTGAGCACCGGCTCTTCGATAAACATCAGCTTGTACGGGTCCAACTCTTTCATCAGCACTTTGGCCATAGGCTTGTGCACGCGGCCGTGGAAGTCGACGCCGATGCCGACGTTCGGGCCCACCGCGTCACGTACGGCGGCGACGTTGGCCAGGGCCAGGTCGACTTTTTCGAAGCTGTCGACGAACTGCAGCTCTTCGGTGCCGTTCATTTTCACTGCGGTGAAGCCACGGGCCACGGCCTCTTTGGCCGCGCGGGCGGTGTCGGCCGGGCGGTCGCCACCGATCCACGAATACACACGGATCTTGTCACGCACCTGGCCGCCGAGCAGGTCGCTGACCGACACGCCGAGGGCCTTGCCCTTGATGTCCCACAGCGCCTGGTCGATGCCGGCGAGGGCGCTCATGTGCACGGCGCCGCCGCGGTAGAAGCCACCGCGGTAGAGCACGGTCCAGATGTCTTCGATGTTGCGTGGGTCTTTGCCGATCAGGTAGTCGGACAGTTCTTCAACCGCCGCCGCCACCGTGTGGGCGCGGCCTTCGACCACGGGTTCGCCCCAGCCGGTCACGCCCTGGTCGGTCTCGACTTTCAGGAAGCACCAGCGCGGTGGGACGATAAAGGTCGTCAGTTTGGTGATTTTCATCTGTTATCTCTCTTATAGATGCGGCGCCTGTGGGCGCAAGACTTGATCTCAGCTCAGGGCTTTCCAGGCGGCGACATAAGCCTGGGCGCGGCTCGCTACCTGATCCACTGTCATACCCGGTTTGAACAACCCGGAACCCAGCCCGAACCCCTTGGCGCCGGCGTCGATAAACACCTGCATGTTGTCCGGGGTAATGCCGCCCACCGGCAGCAGCAGCGTGCCCGCCGGCAGTACCGCCAGCCACGCCTTGATCACCGCCGGGCCCATTTGCTCGGCGGGGAACAGTTTCAATACATCGGCCCCTTCGGCCAGGGCGGCGAAGGCTTCGGTAGGCGTGGCAACGCCCGGCGACAACAACAGCCCTGCCGCTTTTGCGGCACGCAAGACCTTGGCGTCACTGTGGGGCATGACGATCACCTGGCCACCGGCAGCTTTCACCTGCTCGACCTGTTCCGGCGTCAGCACCGTGCCGGCACCGATCAGGCAATCGGCGGGCAGGCTGTCGCGCAGCGTGCGGATGCTGGTGTAAGGGTCCGGCGAGTTGAGCGGGACTTCAATGACGCGAAACCCGGCCTGGTACAACACCTGACCGATGGCCTGGGCTTCGTCCGGGCGGATACCGCGCAGGATGGCGATCAAACCGTTTTGTGCGAGTGCGTGCTTGAGCATGTCAGACCTGCAATGCTGGTTGAGTGAGCCCGGCGGCCACGGCCAACTGCCACAGGCCGCGCGCGGTGGCCTCCTGCGCGAGGCTGACGTGGGCGAAACCGCAGAGGGCGAGGGCGCGTTCGTAGCGGGCGCACAATGGCGCTGCGCCCACCAGGATGATCGGCTGCTGTTTGGCGCGCTCCGGCAGCCCGATCAGTTCATGGCCGATCAGCAGGCCGGACAGGTAGTCGGGCTGCTGCGGCGGCGAAAGTTCGGCCGTGAGCCCCAGGGTGCGGGCGCTGAACAGGGTCGACAGCACACCGCGCCGGCCGTCCTCCGACAGCGCCACCTGCACGCCACGGTCGAAGGCTTCGGCCTGGAACTGTTCGGTGATCTGCTGGGTGCGCCCGAGGATGCTGTGTTTGCTCAGCACCGCAAAGACTTCCCCGGTCATGAAGGTATCGAAATGGGTGATGCAGCCATCGACCACCTCGACCCATTTGGAATGGCTGCCCGGCAGGCCGATCAACACGTCGGCGCCGAGCCCTTGCAGCACGCCCAGCACCTGGGTTTCTTCGCCGCGCATCACGTTGGGCAAGCCGGCCTGCTCGATCACGCCCGGCACGATATGCACGTCCACCCCGCGCAGGCTGCGCACGCGGTGCAAAGCCTGGCCGAGGCTGGCGACGTCGACGGGGGTATTGCGATAGGCCGCTTCGCTCCAGCCCTGGGCGCTGCCGACCATGCCGCAGGCGATCACCGGCACGCCTGGCTGGGCGTCGAGCCAATCGCCGCAGGCCGTGTCGAAGGCCAGTTCGAAGCCATCGCTGCAGCGCACACCGGCAATGTCCCGGGGCTCGTCAGGCAAATGCATGATCCCGCACGCCAGCGCGCGGTGTTCCAGCACGACGCCTGCCGGGCCGAGTTTGTAAGCACGAAGGGAGCTGGTTCCCCAATCGAGCGCGATCAATTGCGCCTGCATCGCTTCACCTGAGTTCTGAGCGGATGCGACGAATATAAACCTACGCGGAGGAAAGTCTCAATATATAAATATCAATCCCATATTTAGGGATTTAATTTAAGAAAATGCTGACAAATTCAACTCTCGCATCGCCCCCATCCAGACCGCGTAGTCGGTGTGATCCTTGAGGTCATCGCCGGTATCGGGGTGCAGGAACACCACCAGACCGTTGCGATGAATCACCAACCACGGCAGCACCACACCGATGTATTCGGGATCGAACGCCAGCTGGCAGCTCCAATCCGGGTGCGGGCCCACCGGCCGTTCATGCACGCGGCCCATGCGCAGCGGAAAAAGTCTGGCGGCGTCTTCGCACAAGGTGCGCGCCTGTTCGAGGGTGCTCGCGTCGAAGTAGACATGGGCGTGGTAGCCCTTGATACGTTGCATGACGGACTCCGGATCCAGTAAGCGCCAAATCCTAGACCGCAATCGACGGGAGGGCCAGCCCGGTCAACGACTGCGCGCTGCTGGCCTGTTCGGCCAATAGCCACTGGACAAAGCGCTCGACCAACTGCCCGCGACGTTTGCGCTGGGGCTGCACCACGTAGTAGCCGAAGCGCGAGACCACCGTGTCGCTGAACGGTCGACACAGCCAGTTCTGCTCCAGCAGGTTGTCCACCAAGTGGCGCCAGCCGATGGCCACGCCCTGGCCGGCAATGGCCGCCTGGATCAGCAGGGTGTAGTTGTCGAAACGCAGTTGCCCGGGCGTCGGCGCGGCGCTGATGCCCAGCTCGCGGAACACGCCGCTCCAGTCGAACCACTGGCTGTTGTTTTCCTGGCGCAGGTGCAGCAAGGGAAAATCGTGCAGATTCTGTACAGTCAGCGGCGTGGCCTGGGCCTTGAGCCACTGCGGGCTGCACACCGGGAACACTTCCTCGTTGAACAGCCACAGGCTTTCGCCCTGCTTGAAGCGGCCGTCGCCGAACAGCACCGCCACGTCGATGTCACTGCGCAGGCTGGCGTGGTTGCGCTCGCTGGTGACCAGGCTTACATCGACCTGCGGGTTGGCCTGGTGGAAGCGATGCAGGCGCGGCATCAGCCAATAGGCGGCGAAGGCGAAGTCGGTGGCCACTTGCAGCACTTCGTGCTGATCCTGCTGGGTGATCGCGCTCAAGCCCTGGTTGATGTTCTGCAAACCGCCTTGCACGTGCTCGAACAGCAGCGCGCCGGCGTCGGTCAGTTCGATGCCGCGATAGATACGATCAAACAGGCGGATTGCCAGCTGTTCCTCCAGGCGCTTGATCTGCTGGCTGATGGCCGGCTGGGTGGTGCCCAGTTCCATCGCGGCAGCGGTAAAACTGCGGTGACGCGCGGCCGCTTCAAAGGCGCGCAGCAGGTCGAGGGACAAATCCCCTAGGGCTTCATACATAAGCTGTGCTTATCCTAGACATTGCTTTTCATGGGCTTTACCCCAATTTCCATGGGCCGCATGCTCATTCGCATAAACACCGCCTATGGAATGCCGAGAACCCATGAAGCGCAAGAACATTCTTTTTATCATGGCCGATCAAATGGCCGCACCGTTGCTGCCGTTCTACGGTTCTTCGCCGATCCAATTGCCGAATTTGAGCCGCCTCGCCGTCCAGGGCGTGGTATTTGACGCCGCTTATTGCAACAGCCCGCTGTGCGCACCGTCGCGTTTCACCCTGGTCAGTGGCCAGTTGCCGAGCAAGATCGGCGCCTACGACAACGCGGCCGATTTCCCCGCCGATATACCGACGTATGCCCACTACCTGCGTCGCCTCGGCTACCGCACGGCGCTGTCAGGCAAGATGCACTTCTGCGGCCCCGACCAGTTGCACGGCTATGAAGAACGCCTGACCAGTGACATCTATCCCGCCGACTACGGCTGGGCGGTGAACTGGGATGAACCGGACGTGCGCCCCAGTTGGTTTCACAACATGTCCTCGGTGCTGCAAGCCGGGCCATGCGTGCGCACCAACCAGCTGGATTTCGACGAGGAGGTGGTGTTCAAGGCCCAGCAATACCTGTTCGACCACATTCGCGAAGACGGCGACCGGCCGTTCTGCCTGACCGTGTCGATGACCCATCCCCATGATCCGTACACGATTCCCAAGCCGTTCTGGGATTTGTACGACGACGCCGAAATCCCCTTGCCTGCAACGCCTGCACAGGAGGATCTCGACCCGCACTCCCAGCGTCTGCTCAAGGTCTACGACCTATGGGGCAAGCCACTGCCCGTGGATAAGATCCGCGATGCACGGCGTGCCTACTTCGGCGCGTGCAGTTACATCGACAGCAATGTCGGAAAACTGCTGCAAACCCTGGAAGACACTGGCCTGGCCGATGACACCATCATCATCTTCTCCGGCGACCATGGCGACATGCTCGGCGAGCGCGGCCTCTGGTACAAAATGCACTGGTTTGAAATGGCCGCCCGTGTGCCGTTGCTGGTCAGCGCGCCGGGGCAATTTGCGCCGGGGCGGGTCAGCAACGCCGTGTCCACTGCCGACCTGCTGCCCACGCTGGTCGAACTGGCTGGCGGCGCGCTGGACCCACGCTTGCCACTGGACGGCCGCTCGCTGGTCCCGCACTTGCAGGGGCAGGGCGGGCACGACGAAGTGTTTGGCGAATACATGGCCGAAGGCACCATCAGCCCGCTGATGATGATTCGCCGCGCCAGCTACAAATTCATCTACAGCGAGGACGATCCGTGCCTGCTGTTTGATGTGCACAACGACCCACACGAGCGGGAGAACCTCAGCCAGTCACCGGAACACCGGCCGCTGTTCGAGGCGTTTTTAAGTGAGGCGCGGGCCAAATGGGACATCCCGGCGATCCACCAGCAGGTGCTCGCCAGCCAACGCCGCCGTCGCCTGGTGTTTGACGCACTGACCCAGGGCAAGCTCAAGAGCTGGGATCACCAGCCACTGGTGGACGCCAGTCAGCAATACATGCGCAACCACATCGACCTCGACGACCTGGAGCGCAAGGCACGTTATCCACAACCCTGCCAAAACCAATAAACAGACAGAGGGAAGGCCATGCAAAAGTTGACTGCGGTGCTGGGCATCTTGGCGTTGAGCAGCGCCAATGTGTATGCGGACACCCGTTGTGACACGGTGAAAATGGCCGATCCGGGCTGGAGCGACATCGCCGCCACCAATGCCATCACCAGCTTTCTGCTGACGGGCATGGGCTACAAGGCCAAGGTCGACACCCTGGCGGTGCCGATCACCTTTGGCGGGCTCAAGGACGGCCAGGTGGATGTGTTCCTCGGTAACTGGATGCCGGCGCAGCAGGGGTTCTATGACAAGTTCATCGCCAATGGCGAAGTGGTGCAGTTGGCGAAAAACCTCGAAGGCACCGAGTTCACCCTTGCCGTGCCGGACTACGTGTGGGACGCCGGTGTGCATGAGTTTGCCGACTTGAACAAATTTGCCGACAAGTTCGACAAGAGAATCTACGGCATCGGCTCCGGCGCGCCGGCAAATATCTCGTTGCAGGACATCATCAAGAAAAACGACTTCGACCTGGGCCAATGGAAACTGATCGAGTCCAGCGAACAGGCGATGCTCGCCGAAGTATCGCGGGCGGTTAAGAAGCAGAAATTCGTGACCTTCCTCGGCTGGACCCCGCACCCGATGAACGTGCAGTTGAAAATGCATTACCTCAAGGGCGGCGAGAAGTACTTCGGCGACACCGGCAGCGTGTACACCCTGACGCGCAAAGGCTACGCACAAGCCTGCCCGAACGTAGGGAAACTGCTGACCAACCTGAGTTTTACCCAGGAGATGGAGAACAGCATCATGGCCGAGGTGACCAACAACAAGGTCAGCAATGCGGATGCGGCGAAGGCGTGGATCAAGGCCAATCCGGCGGTGTTGGATAAGTGGCTGGAGGGGGTGAAGACCGTGGATGGCAAAGATGCACTATCGGCAGTAAAAGCAAAACTCTAAGACCTGATGCAATCCAAATGGGGGAGCGGGCTTGCTCGCGAATGCGGTGTGTCAGCCAACGATTGCTTAGCTGAACCACCGCATTCGCGAGCAAGCCCGCTCCCACAAGGTCCAGTGTGTGCTGATATTCTGCGCCAAACTTCAAGACCGAGACCCTGATGCCCCGGCCCAACCGCCACACACTTTTCCCCTTCCTCAGCTGGCTCCCGCGCCAGACTCGCGCGAGCGTCGGCCGGGATGCGATGGTGGGACTCAGCGGCGCCGTACTGGCTTTGCCGCAGTCGATTGCCTACGCACTGATTGCCGGCCTCCCACCGGAATACGGGCTCTACGCCGCGATCATTCCGGTGCTGATCGCCTGCCTCTGGGGTTCATCCTGGCACCTGATCTGCGGCCCGACGGCGGCGATTTCCATCGTGCTGTACGCCAGCGTCAGCCCACTGGCCGTGCCGGGTTCCCAGGACTACATCACCCTGATCCTGCTGCTCACATTCCTCGCCGGGGTTTTCCAGTGGTTGCTGGGCATGCTGCGCTTCGGCGCGCTGGTGAATTTCGTGTCCCACTCGGTGGTGCTGGGTTTCACCCTGGGCGCCGCCGTGGTCATTGCCCTGGGGCAACTGCCGAACCTGTTGGGGCTGGATCTGCCCAGCCAGGCCACGGCGATCAAGAGCCTGATGGCGCTGGTGGATCACAGCGGGGAATGGGACCACGCGTCACTGGCCCTGGGCCTGGGTACGTTGCTGGTAGGGGCGCTGCTGAAATACCGGGTACCGCGCTGGCCGACGCTGCTGATCGCGCTGGCACTGGGCAGCCTGGTGGCCTGGCTGTGGCCGGCGATGTTCGGGCATGTGGCGCGCGTCAGTTCGTTTATCGGCAAGCTGCCGCCGTTCAGCCCGTTGCCGATGGACCTGGATATGATCTTGCGCCTGCTGCCCAGCGCCGTGGCGGTGGGCATGCTCGGGCTGGTGACCAGCCTGTCGATTGCGCGCTCGCTGTCGGCGCGCTCGCAGCAGTTGCTCGATGCCAATCAGGAAGTCCGGGCGCAGGGTTTATCCAATATCGTCGGCGGATTTTTCTCCGGGTACTTGTCAGCCGGTTCCTTTACCCGCTCTGGCCTGAGTTACGAAGCCGGCGCCTGCTCGCCGCTGGCCGGGGTGTTTTCAGCGTTGTGGGTGGCGCTGTTTGCGCTGTTTGGCGCAGCCTTGATCGCCCAAATCCCGATCCCGAGCATGGCCGCGAGCATCCTGCTGATCAGTTGGGGGCTGGTGGACCGTCGCGGCATTCGCGCCTTGTTCCGGGTGAGCCGCGCCGAATTCCTGGTGATGGCTCTCACATGCGTCGCCACCCTGCTGCTGGAACTGCAAACGGCGATTTATGCGGGGGTGCTGGCGTCGTTGTTTTTCTACCTCAAGCGCACCTCGCAGCCACGGGTGCAGCATTGGCGCGACGGTGATGAGGATGTGCTGCGGGTGGGCGGTTCGATCTTCTTTGGCGCCAGCCATTACCTGCAAGTGCGCCTGCAACGGCTGCAGGGCGAGCGGGTGGTGATCGAGGCGCAGCAGATCAACTTTATCGACTACTCCGGGGTGGAGATGCTGCACCAGGAGGCGCGCAGGTTGCGGGGGTTGGGGAGGAGTTTGACCTTGCGTCGGGCAAGGCCTCAAGTCGTGGAGGAATTGAAGAAACTGGAAGGGGCCGACAGGTGCCCCATTCACTTCGAAGACTGAATACGGTCAAAACTGTGGGAGCTGGCTTGCCTGCGATAGCGGTGTGTCAGCTTGCACATCTGGCACTGATACACCGCTATCGCAGGCAAGCCAGCTCCCACACTGGGTTTGTGTCAAGCCAGTTGGCGGCGTAGTTCAGCCAATACGGGCGCTGATTCAGGGCGCACACCGCGCCACAGGAAGAACGCTTCCGCCGCCTGTTCCACCAACATACCCAGGCCATCCATCGCCACAGACGCGCCTTGTTCGGTCGCCCAGCGGCAGAATGCCGTCGGCTCCTTGGCGTACATCATGTCGTAGCAAAACGTCTTGCCCGGTTCGATCAGGCTGCCGGCAATCGGCGGTACATCGCCTGACAGGCTGGCGGAGGTGGCGTTGATGATCACGTCCACCGGCTCACGCAACCAGTCGAAACCGCTGGCAGACACGGGGCCCAGGTCGTCGAACAGCTCGGCGAGCATCTCGGCCTTTTCCACGGTGCGGTTGGCGATGATCAACGATGCCGGCTGCTGCGCCAGCAACGGCTCCAACGCGCCACGTACCGCGCCACCGGCGCCCAGCAGCAGGATGCGTTTGCCGTGCAGGCTCAACCCGGCGTTGACCGTAAGGTCGCGCACCAGGCCGGCGCCGTCGGTGTTGTCCCCCAGCAGCGTGCCATCGGCGAGCTTGCTCAGGGTGTTCACCGCGCCAGCACGTAGGGCGCGTTCGGTGAGGGTGTTGGCCAGGCGGTACGCGTCTTCCTTGAACGGCACGGTGACGTTGGCACCACGGCCTTGCTGAAAGAACTCACGGGCGCAGCCGATGAAATCATCCAAGGGTGCGAGCAAGGTGCTGTAGTCCAACTGCTCGCCAGTCTGTTCGGCGAACATCCGGTGAATCAGCGGCGACTTGCTATGCCCGATGGGGTTGCCGAATACCACATAACGATCCATCAGACCGCCGCCTTTGGCGCGGCAAGGCCCAGCCAGTCACGGTCTTGCAGGAAGTAGTCGGTGAGGCGCGCCTCTTCGCTGCCGGCTTCGGCTTTCCAGTCGTAGCTCCAGCGCACTTGGGGCGGCAGCGACATCAAGATCGACTCGGTACGCCCACCCGATTGCAGGCCGAACAGCGTGCCACGGTCGTAGACCAGGTTGAATTCAACGTAGCGGCCACGGCGGAATTCCTGGAATTCACGCTGTTGCTCGGTGTAGGCGGTGGCCTTGCGGCGCTGCACGATCGGCAGGTAGGCGTCGATGTAGGCGTCGCCGATGGCACGGATGAAGGCGAAGCAGGTGTCGAAGTCCCACTCGTTCAAGTCATCGAAGAACAGGCCGCCGATGCCACGCGGTTCATTGCGGTGCTTGATGTGGAAGTAGGTGTCGCACCAGGCCTTGTAGCGCGAGTACACGTCCGCGCCGAATGGCGCGCAAGCCTGCTCGGCGACGCGGTGCCAGTGAATGCAGTCTTCTTCATTGGCGTAGTAAGGCGTGAGGTCGAAGCCGCCGCCAAACCACCACACCGGCTCTTCACCTTCTTTTTCGGCGATGAAAAAGCGCACATTGGCGTGGGAAGTCGGAACATGAGGGTTATGCGGGTGGATCACCAACGACACGCCCAAGGCTTCAAAACCGCGACCGGCCAGTTCAGGACGATGGGCACTGGCAGACGGCGGAAGACCGCTGCCGAACACGTGGGAAAAGTTGACGCCGCCTTTTTCGATCACCGTACCGTTCTCGATCACACGGGTGCGACCGCCGCCGCCGGCAGGCCGGGTCCAGGCGTCTTCGATAAAGCGAGTGTCCGTCTCGAAGGTTTCCAGGGCGCTGCAAATGCGGTCTTGCAGGTCAAGCAGGTAGGCCTTTACAGCCTCGGTGCGGGTAGTCATGGCATCACCTTGAATCGGGCAAAGCTACGCGAGGCCATTGGGCGTCGGCGGCAAATGGGCGCACAGGATACCACCGCACCCGGTTGCACCGCAGTTGACGAAGATCAAGCTTAGGAGTTCGATAGCCGACTACGCGAATTCGACCAAAGGAGAAGGCAGATGGCAAAACGTATCCAGTTCAGCGCCCATGGTGGCCCCGAAGTGCTTGAGTATGTGGACTACACGCCAGCGGAACCCGGCCCACAGCAGGTTCGCGTACGTAACGAGGCGATTGGCCTGAATTTTATCGACACCTATTTCCGCAGTGGTTTGTATGCACCACCCGCGCTGCCATCGGGGTTGGGCGCGGAAGGCGCGGGGGTTGTCGACGCCGTCGGCAGTGAAGTCACCCAGTTCAAGGTCGGCGACCGCGTGGCCTACGGCAGCGGGCCGCTGGGCGCGTACAGCGAACTGCATGTGCTGCCGGCCGCCAACCTGGTGCACCTGCCGGACGAGATCAGCTTCGAACAAGCCGCCGGGGCCATGCTCAAGGGCCTGACCGTACAGTACCTGCTGCGCCAGACCTATGAGTTGAAGGGTGGCGAAACCATCCTGTTCCACGCCGCTGCCGGGGGTGTGGGTTCGTTGGCCTGCCAGTGGGCCAAGGCCTTGGGCGTAAAGCTGATCGGCACCGTGAGTTCGCCGGAAAAAGCCGCCCTGGCCAAATCCCTTGGCGCATGGGAAACCATCGACTACAGCAAGGAAAACGTCGCACAGCGTGTGCTGGAATTGACCGACGGTAAAAAAGTGCCAGTGGTGTACGACGGCGTCGGCAAGGACACCTGGCTGACCTCGCTGGACAGCGTGGCACCCCGCGGGCTGGTGGTGAGCTTCGGCAATGCCTCGGGCGCAGTGGAGGGGGTGAACCTGGGGATTCTGTCGGCGAAAGGCTCGCTGTACGTGACCCGCCCAACCCTGGCGACCTACGCCAACAACCCGCAGAACCTGCAGGCGATGGCGGATGATCTGTTCTCGATGATCAAGAGCGGCAAGGTGCGCATCGACATCAACCAGCGCTATTCGCTGGCAGATGCAGCGAAGGCGCAGGCAGAGTTGTCGGCACGGCGCACGACGGGGTCGACGATTCTGTTGCCGTAAGGTTTTGGGATTTCTAAGGCTTTGAGGGCCTCATCGCGGGCAAGCCCGCTCCCACAGGTTGATCGGGTTCCAACTGGAGGGACGCGGTCAAGTGTGGGAGTGGGCTTGCCCACGATGGTTACACCTCGGTTTCAGGACGGGCGCACCACCTGGCCCGTGGCCAGATCGCGAATCAGGCTCGGGTTCTTGCGCCCCCCCAAGGCCCCACCCAATATCAGGTCCACCTGGCCACGGAAATACTGCTCCACGCGAATCCGCGTACGTGCCGCCGGGCGGCCCTGCGGGTTGGCCGAAGTGGAAATCAGCGGCCCCACTTGCGCGCACAAATCCCGCACCAGCGGGTGATCGCTGACCCGCAACGCCACGGTGTCATGCACACCGGTGACCCACTCCGGCAGCAAGCCCTGATGGGGCACCAACCACGTGTTCGGCCCCGGCCAGGTGCTGGCCATGCGGTCGATCCAGTCTTGCGGGAAGTCTTCGAACAAAAAGTCGAACTGGCGAATGTTATCCGCCACCAGGATCAAGCCCTTGTCCACCGAACGGGTCTTGATCGCCAACAGTCGATCCACCGCTTCTTCATTCCAAGGGTCGCAGCCCAGTCCCCACACCGCCTCGGTTGGATAGGCAATCACCGCGCCTGCGCGAATTTCTCGTGCGGCTTCCAGCACACGCCACCTGTTGGCCATTGTTTACTCTCCAGACTAAAGCTCTGGGCAGTTTACCGATCTCTGTTACAAAACCTAGCGGCGCGCGAGCCAGCGCCCGCTTTCGCAGATCACCCGGCCGTCCAGTTCCAGCTCGGTGAGGGTCGCCAGCACCTGGGACAACGGCTGCCCGCTGGCCATCGCAAGGGCCTCGCTGGTGTGGGGCGCCGCGTGCAGCAGCGCCACCAATGGGTGTGTCACCGGCACCGGCGCCGGGCGCGACAGCGCCTGCCAGCCGCGCAAGCCTTCAAGGATATGCTCGATGGTTTCCACCAGCACCGCGCCCTCGCGGATCAACTGATGACAACCCTTGGCGCCGGGATGGTGGATCGAGCCCGGGATCGCATACACCTCGCGGCCTTGCTCGGCAGCGAGTTTGGCGGTGATCAGTGAACCGCTGGCCATGCTGGCTTCCACCACCAGCACGCCGAGGGACAGGCCGCTGATGATGCGGTTGCGTCGCGGAAAGTTGCCGGCCTGGGGCGCAGCGTCCAGCGGAAACTCGGAAACCACCGCGCTGCCCTGCTCAATCATTGCCGCTGCGAGCCGCCGATGGCGCTGTGGATAAAAATTTTCCAGCCCGGTGCCGAGCACGCCGATTGTCTGCCCCCCCACCTCCAGAGCGGCCTGATGCGCAGCACCGTCGATGCCCAGCGCCAAGCCGCTGGTGATGACAAAACCGGCACCGGCCAGGCTGCGGGAAAAAGCGGCCGCCGTGTCCATCCCAGGACGCGAAGCACGCCGGCTGCCGACGATCGCCAGTTGCGGTTTTTCCAGGATCGAGGGGTCGCCGGCGACGAATAACAACGGCGGCGCATCGTCGATCTGGGCGAGCAAGGCGGGGTACTCGGGTTGGTCCCACATCAGCAATTGCTGGGCTGGAGCCGCCAACCAGGCCAATGCCGCACTGGCTCCGTCGCGCACTTCATGGTTGCGCCGCGCATCCGCGCTGATGGCCGGCAAGCCAAGGGAGCGCCACGCACTGGCGGGGGCGCTGATGGCTTTTGACGCGCTGCCGAAGGCTTCGATCAATCGGTGAAATCGCTTGGGACCCAGTTCCGGCAGCCTGTGCAAGCGTAATCGCGCTTCCAGTTCTGCCGGGGATATTTCATGGCTGTTTGTCGGATACATCTGATCATCCTTGATCGGAACAAGCTGTGGATAACTCTGTTGGTAACTTATTTAGCAGGCTATTTATTGCCTTTGATGGGCAGTCTCGAAACGGTCCAACACCGCCAGTGCTCGCGAGGCGTTCAGCACCAGGCCGTAGCTGAGTCTTTCGTAGGTGCGAAACACCAGTAGGGTGCCGGCGCGTTCATCGGGAAGTTTTTGTGGGGCACCGCTGAGGGGATCGCGCACGGTAGCGCCGGTCTTGATCACCGCCAGCAATCGGCCCTCGACCAGGCCGTCGCGGCGGCCTTTGTTCAGGGTCACGGCGTCCAGCACGCCGATCTGGGTGACGCCCTTGGGGACGTCGATGATTTTTCCTGCAATGAACGGGGCCGATTGCTGCACTGGCAGGCTGGCCGGATCGACCGGTGGCTGGGCGCGAAGCAAGCGGTCGCCGGGACGGACCTCCTGGGTTACCTGCTGCACCGCCAGCGTGGTGAGGTCGCCCGCGGTCACAAAGCGCGCAGTACCGATGGCGTCGGCGTTGATGCCCAGCAGTTCGCGGGTGTCGGGGTCGGTGTAGGCCTTGCCGCGGCGAAAGATGCCGTAGTCCGGCTGGGTCGGGTCGAGGACGCCCCGGGCATGCACGCGCTCACCATTGGCGCCCAGCACGCGCCCGGTATCGGCGGCGACAATGTAGGGCGCAGTGTCCAGATCCTGCGGTGTATCAAGAATGCGGTTGTTCAGTAAAAAACGCTGGATGGCCTGCTGTGTCGCCTGATCCAGGCGCTGGCCGGACGAGGGCAGCAGGGCGGTTGCGAACGGGGCCCACAGCAGCAAGACGAGTAGCGATTTCCTCATGGGGTGAATCTCCTTTATTATGTGCGTTCGCGTGAAATGCCTTGGCCTTCGCGGCTTTTGGGCGTTTCACACCGGCTGGCTGGGTCCATCCCACCGCCGATTTGCCTTTACCTCACATGTGCAGCAATTACGCTTATGGCTATTTTGAACATCCTCGAATTCCCCGACTCGCGCCTGCGCACTGTCGCCAAACCGGTGGCCGTAGTGGACGACAAGGTTCGTCAGTTGGTCGATGACATGTTTGAAACAATGTATGAAGCCCCGGGCATCGGCCTCGCCGCGACCCAGGTCAACGTGCATCAGCGTGTCGTGGTCATGGACCTGTCGGAAGATCGCAGCGAACCGATGGTGTACATCAACCCCGAGTTCGAACCGCTGACCGAAGAGATGGGCGAATACCAGGAAGGCTGCCTGTCGGTGCCGGAGTTCTACGAGAACGTCGAACGCCCGCTGCGCGTGAAGATCAAGGCGCTGGACCGCGACGGCAAGCCGTTCGAGCTGATCGCCGAAGGCCTGCTGGCGGTGTGCATCCAGCATGAATGCGACCACCTCAACGGCAAGCTGTTTGTCGATTACCTGTCCACGCTCAAGCGTGACCGGATCAAGAAGAAGCTGGAAAAAAAGCATCGCCAGCAAGCTTGATGCCCTTCTTCCAAAGGCTTGCTGCGGCAAGCCTTTTTCTTTTGTGACTGCTTTTAACCGAGACCTCCCATGACCGAGCCACTGCGCATTGTTTTTGCCGGCACTCCCGAATTTGCCGCCGAACACCTCAAGGCCCTGCTTGCCAGCCCTTACGACATCGTCGCGGTGTACACCCAGCCGGATCGCCCGGCCGGTCGCGGGCAAAAACTGATGCCGAGCCCGGTCAAGCAACTGGCGCTTGAGCACAACATTGCTGTGCTGCAACCGCCGACCCTGCGTAATGCCGAAGCCCAGGCCGAGCTGGCCGCGTTGCAGCCGGACCTGCTGGTGGTGGTGGCCTACGGCTTGATCCTGCCGCAAGTGGTGCTGGATATTCCGCGCCTGGGCTGCATCAACAGCCACGCCTCGCTGCTGCCACGCTGGCGCGGTGCGGCGCCGATCCAACGTGCCGTTGAAGCGGGCGACAGCGAAAGCGGCGTGACCGTGATGCGCATGGAGTTGGGCCTGGACACCGGCCCGATGCTGCTCAAGGTCGCCACCCCGATCACCGCCCAGGACACCGGCGGCAGCCTGCACGACCGCCTCGCCGAACTGGGCCCGCCCGCCGTGCTCCAGGCCATCGCCGGCCTCGCTGCCGGCACCCTGGACGGTGAAGTGCAGGACGACAGCCTGGCCACCTACGCCCATAAGCTGAACAAAGACGAAGCGCGCATCGACTGGAGCCGCCCCGCCGTGGAATTGGAGCGCCTGGTGCGTGCCTTCAACCCGTGGCCGATCTGCCACAGCACCCTCAACGGCGAAGCCCTGAAAGTGCTGGCTGCGAGCTTGGCCGACGGTAAAGGCGCCCCCGGTGAAATCATCGGTGCCAGCAAGGACGGCCTGCTGGTCGCTTGCGGGGAGCAGGCGTTGTGTCTGACCCGTCTGCAATTGCCTGGTGGCAAGGCGTTGAATTTCAGCGACTTGTTCAACAGCCGTCGTGAGAAATTTGCCCTTGGCACCGTCCTCGGGGCCGCGCAATGAACCCACGTCTGGCCGCCGCCAAGGCGCTCGCCGCAGTCCTCAACGGCAAGGCTTCGCTGAACAGTTCGCTGCCTACGCAGATGGATAAAGTCGAAGACCGTGATCGCGGTTTCACCCAGGACCTGGCCTTTGGCACTGCCCGCTGGCAGCCGCGCTTGTCGGCGCTGGCGGCCAAGTTGCTGCAAAAGCCGTTCAAGGCAGCGGACGCGGATGTGCAAGCACTGCTGCTGGTCGGCCTCTATCAGTTGCTCTACACCCGCGTGCCGGCCCACGCCGCCATCGGCGAGACGGTCGGGTGCGCCGACAAGCTGAAAAAGCCCTGGGCCAAGGCCCTGCTCAATGCGGTGCTGCGCCGCGCCCAGCGTGAAAGCGAAGCGCTGCTGGCCGAGTTGGAGCATGACCCGGTGGTGCGCACCGCCCACCCGCGCTGGCTGCAAAAGTCCCTGAAGGCGTTCTGGCCAGAGCAATGGGAAGCCATTTGCGCCGCCAACAATGCGCACCCGCCGATGATCCTGCGGGTCAACCGCCGCCATCACAGCCGTGACGCCTACCTGCAACTGCTCACGGCCGCCGGCATCACCGCCACACCGTGCGTGTACAGCGTCGACGGCATCGTGCTCGAAGCGGCTACCGATGTGCGCGGCCTGCCGGGCTTTGCCGACGGCTGGATCAGCGTGCAGGACGAAGCGGCGCAACTGGCCGCCGACCTACTCGACCTCGCGCCGGGACAGCGTGTACTCGACGCCTGCTGCGCGCCTGGCGGTAAGACATGCCACATCCTGGAGGTCGAAAAAGACCTCGCTGGTGTAGTCGCCGTCGACCTGGAGGCCAAGCGCCTGGTGCGCGTGCGTGAAAACCTCGCCCGCCTGGGTCTCAGCGCCGAGTTGATCGCTGCCGACGGCCGCGATACCGCCAGCTGGTGGGACGGCAAACCCTTCCAGCGCATCCTGCTCGACGCACCGTGCTCCGCCACCGGCGTGATCCGCCGCCATCCGGACATCAAGCTCACCCGCCAACCCGACGACATCGCCGCCCTGGCCGTGCTGCAAGGCGAGTTGCTCGACGCCCTGTGGCCAACCCTGGAAGTCGGCGGCATCCTGCTCTACGCCACCTGCTCCACCTTGCCGACGGAAAATACCGAAGTGATCGAAGCCTTCCTCGCCCGCACCAGCGGTGCACGGGAGCTGGACCTCGCCACGTCGGCTGGCATCAAGCAGCCCCACGGCCGCCAGTTGCTGGCGCAAGAAGGCGGACACGATGGCTTCTACTACGCCAAACTGATCAAGATCGCCGCCGCGCGCGGCTGAAACGGGTTTAAGGGAGTGACCGGATGAAAATCATCATCCTCGGGGCAGGGCAGGTCGGCGGCACGCTGGCCGAGCATTTGGCCAGCGAAGCCAACGACATCACCGTGGTCGACACCGACAGCGAACGCCTGCGCAACCTTGGCGACCGCCTCGACATCCGCACCGTGCAAGGCCGTGCGTCGTTCCCGACGGTGCTGCGCCAGGCCGGTGCCGACGACGCCGACATGCTGGTGGCGGTGACCAACAGCGACGAGACCAACATGGTCGCGTGCCAGGTTGCCCACACCCTGTTCCACACTCCGACCAAGATCGCCCGCGTGCGCGAAGCCGCCTACCTGACCCGCGCCGGCCTGTTCGACAACGACGCGATCCCGGTGGACGTGCTGATCAGCCCGGAACAAGTGGTGACCCATTACATCAAGCGCCTGATCGAGATCCCGGGGGCCTTGCAGGTGATCGACTTCGCCGAAGGCAAGGCGCAATTGGTGGCGGTCAAGGCGTACTACGGCGGGCCGCTGGTGGGCCAGCAACTGCGCCAGTTACGGGAGCACATGCCGAACGTGGAGACCCGCGTCGCCGCGATCTTCCGGCGCGACCGACCGATTTTGCCCCAGGGCGATACGGTGATCGAGGCCGACGACGAGGTGTTTTTCATCGCCGCCAAGGCGAATATTCGTGCAGTCATGAGCGAAATGCGTCGGCTCGATGAGAGTTACAAACGCATCGTCATCGCCGGTGGTGGGCAGATTGGCGAGCGCTTGGCCGAGGCGATCGAAAGCCGCTATCAGGTCAAGATCATCGAGATGAGTCCGGCGCGTTGCCGGCATTTGTCCGACACCCTCGACAGCACCGTCGTCCTGCAAGGCAGCGCCTCGGACCGCGACCTGTTGATGGAAGAGAACATCGCCGACGCCGACATCTTCCTGGCCCTGACCAACGACGACGAGGCCAACATCATGTCGTCGCTGCTGGCCAAGCGGCTGGGGGCAAAGAAGGTGATGACGATCATCAACAACCCGGCCTACGTCGACCTGATCCAGGGCGGCGACATCGACATCGCCATCAGCCCGCAACTGGCGACCATCGGCACCTTGCTCGCCCACGTGCGCCGCGGCGACATCGTCAGCGTGCACTCCCTGCGCCGAGGCGCGGCGGAGGCGATCGAGGCGATTGCCCATGGCGATGCAAAATCGAGCAAGGTGATCGGCAAGGCCATCCGCGATATCGGCCTGCCGCCGGGTACCACCATCGGCGCGATTATTCGCGATGAAGAGGTGATCATTGCCCACGACGATACGGTGATCGAGACCGGGGACCATGTAATCCTGTTCCTGGTGGATAAAAAACATATCCGCGATGTGGAGAAACTGTTCCACGTGGGGCTGAGTTTTTTCTGAGAAAGATTGGGTGAGCCTGCCGCCGTTATCGCGGGCAAGCCCGCTCCCACAGGAGATCGCGTTCCAACAGTGGGAGCGGGCTTGCCCGCGATGACGATATTGAAATCCTGGATAGCCAAAAGGACACACCGCCATGCTCGAATCCCTGGAAAAAATGCTCGCCAAGGGTGTGGATAACTCGCTGCTGCGCTTTGGTTTGGGCAAGGGTTATCTGGACTTGAAGGACAACGCCAAGGCGGCGGAGCATTTGCAAAAGTGCGTGGAGTTCGACCCGAAGTATTCGGCGGCGTGGAAGCTGTTGGGCAAGGCGCAGGCTGGATCAGGTGATTCAGCTGCCGCACGGCAGGCATGGGAGAAGGGGATAGAAGCGGCCCAGGCCCATGGCGATAAGCAGGCGGAGAAAGAAATGACGGTGTTCCTGAAAAAACTCGACCGCCAGGCCTGAAGTAATTCCTGTGGGAGCTGGCTTGCCTGCGATGCTGGCAACTCGGTCTGTCAGTTACACCGAGGTGATGCTATCGCAGGCAAGCCAGCTCCCACATTCGACCTCCATTGGCAGAGAGGTCAGCGGCTAGTCAGTACCACCGCTCCTCACCCGGCGGGCGCTTCTTGAAGCGTTTCATGCTCCACATGTACTGGCTCGGATAAGCGCCGACATACCGCTCCACCACCTTGCTCATCGCCGCGCAGGACGTGGCAGTGTCGGTGCTGTACATGTCTTCCGGTGCCGCTTCCAGAATCACTTTGTAACCCGAACCGTCCGGCAGCCGCAGGGCATGCAGGAATACGCCCACGGCTTTGTGGCCGGCAAGCATGTTCGGCACGAACTTGCTGGTCAGCGCCTGGGTGGCAAAGAACGGCACGAAGATCCCGGCGGATTCAGCCGGCTCCGGGTCGGCAGGAATGCCCACCTGGCCACCCCGGCGCACCTCCTTGATCACACTGAGGATGCCTTCCTTGGTCGACGCCGCCACGCGGTTGCCCAATTGCACGCGTTGTTTGCGCAGCAGTTCATCCACCGCCTTGAGCTTGGGCGGACGGTAGAAAATGATCGGTTTGCACTGGCTGCAATAGAAGTGGTTCAACACTTCCCAGTTGCCCAGGTGGCTGGTGATGCCGACCACGCCTTTGCCCGAGGCCAGGGCTTCATGCAGCACGTCGAGGCCTTCGACTTCGCGGACCAGGTCAATCGAACGCTGGGCCGGCCAGATCCAGGCGCAGGCGCTTTCGGTCAGGGATTTGCCGATGTCCATCAAGCTCTGGCCGACCAGGCGCTCGCGGGCGGCCGGGTCCATGTCCGGGAAGCACTTGGAGAGGTTGATCCGCACGGTGTCGCGGGAGCGGTTGGGGGTTTTCCACATGATCCAGCCAATCGCGGTGCCGACGGCCTGGACAGCGCGCCAGGGCAGCAGGGCGAACAACCGCAGAGCCCCTACCAGCAAGGCGCCTTTTAACTTTTCCACAGGTCACTCCTGATCGTGTGTGGTGCGCAAAGCGGGCATTCTAACCGGCGTTGGCCAAGTCCGCGTAACGGTCGCAGTCCTGGGTGTGGTCCATGACCATGCCGGACGCCTGCATGAACGCGTAGCAAATGGTCGGGCCGACAAAGGTGAAACCGGCCTTTTTCAGCGCTTTGCTCATGGCCTGCGCCTCGGGGGTGATCGCCGGGACTTCGCTGCGGTCCTTGAAGTGATTGACCTTGGGCGCGCCGCCGACAAACGACCAGAGCAACCCCACCGGGTCTTCCAGCGCCAGCCAGGCCGCGGCATTGCGCCGGGTGGCGTTGAGCTTGAGGCGATTGCGCACGATGCCCGGGTCCAACATCAACGCTTCGATTTCGGCATCGCTCAGCCGCGCCAGGCGCTGGGCATCAAAACCGAACAAGACCTTTCGATAATGCTCGCGTTTGCGTAAAACGGTGATCCAGGAAAGGCCTGCCTGGAACCCTTCGAGTAAAAGCAACTCGAACAAACCCTGCGCATCGCGCAGCGGCGTTCCCCACTCCTGATCGTGATAAGCCATGTACAGCGGATCTTCAGAACACCAAAAGCAGCGTGGCATAAGGCTCCAGGGAGTGGTGGCAGGGCCGAATCGGGTATACTCCCGCTCTTTAAATCGCAGCCCAAGTAACAGGTGAATTTCGTGAGCCAGCCTACGCCAGCCGTGCGTACCTTCCAAGACTTGATCCTCGCCCTCCAGCAGTACTGGGCCGAGCAAGGTTGTGTGGTACTTCAGCCCTACGATATGGAAGTAGGCGCCGGCACTTTCCACACCGCAACATTCCTGCGGGCCATCGGCCCGGAAACCTGGAACGCCGCTTATGTGCAGCCCAGTCGTCGCCCGACTGACGGCCGCTACGGCGAGAACCCGAACCGTCTGCAGCACTACTACCAGTTCCAGGTGGTACTGAAGCCGAACCCGGACAACTTCCAGGAACTGTACCTGGGCTCGCTCAAGCATGTCGGCCTGGACCCGCTGGTCCACGACATCCGCTTCGTCGAAGACAACTGGGAATCGCCGACCCTGGGCGCCTGGGGCCTGGGCTGGGAAGTCTGGCTCAACGGCATGGAAGTCACGCAGTTCACCTACTTCCAGCAGGCCGGTGGCATCGAGTGCTACCCGGTCACCGGCGAAATCACCTACGGCCTGGAGCGCCTGGCCATGTACCTGCAAGGCGTGGACTCGGTCTACGACCTGGTCTGGGCTGACGGCCCGTTCGGCAAGGTGACCTACGGCGACGTGTTCCACCAGAACGAGGTGGAGCAATCCACTTACAACTTCGAACACGCCAACGTCGACAAGCTGTTCGAACTGTTCGACTTCTATGAAAGCGAAGCCAAGCGCCTGATCGAACTCGACCAGCCGCTGCCGTTGCCAAGCTATGAAATGGTGTTGAAGGCGTCCCACACCTTCAACCTGCTGGATGCGCGCCGGGCGATCTCGGTGACTGCGCGTCAGCAATACATCCTGCGTGTGCGCACCCTGGCGCGTTCCGTCGCCCAAGCCTACCTGCTGGCTCGCGCCAAGCTGGGCTTCCCGATGGCTACCCCGGACCTGCGTGATGAAGTGTTGGCTAAGCTGGAGGCTGCACAATGAGTGCTCAAGATTTCCTGGTTGAACTGGGCACCGAAGAGCTGCCACCGAAGGCACTCAACACCCTGGCCGACGCGTTCCTGGCCGGTATCGAAAAAGGCCTGCACAGCGCTGGCCTGAAGTTCGCCGCGAAAAAAGTCTACGCCGCGCCACGTCGCCTGGCGGTGTTGCTGACCGCGCTGGAAACCCAGCAGCCGGACCGCAGCATCAACCTCGACGGCCCACCGCGCCAGGCGGCTTTCGATGCTGAAGGCAACCCGACTCAAGCCGCACTGGGCTTCGCCAAGAAGTGTGGCGTCGAGCTGAGCGAGATCGACCAGAGTGGCCCGAAGCTACGCTTCAGCCAGGTCATCACCGGCAAGCCGACCGCCAGCCTGTTGCCGACCATCGTTGAAGATTCCCTGAACGACCTGCCGATCCCCAAGCGCATGCGCTGGGGTGCCCGCAAGGAAGAGTTCGTGCGTCCGACCCAATGGCTGGTGATGCTGCTCGGTGACCAGGTCATCGATTGCACCATCCTCGCCCAGAAAGCCGGTCGTGATTCCCGTGGCCACCGCTTCCATCATCCTGAAGCCGTGCGCATCACTTCGCCGGCCAACTACGCCGCCGACCTGCGTGCCGCCTACGTGCTGGCCGACGCCAACGAGCGTCGCGAGCTGATCAGCAAGCGCACCGAAGAACTGGCGCGCCTGCAGGAAGGCACCGCCATCGTGCCGCCAAGCCTGCTCGACGAAGTGACCGCCCTGGTTGAATGGCCGGTGCCGCTGGTGTGCTCGTTCGAAGAACGCTTCCTCGATGTGCCGCAAGAAGCGCTGATCACCACCATGCAGGACAACCAGAAGTATTTCTGCCTGCTGGATGTGGACGGCAAGTTGCTGCCGCGCTTTATCACCGTGGCCAACATCGAGAGCAAGGACCCGCAGCAGATCATCGCCGGTAACGAGAAAGTCGTGCGCCCGCGCCTGACCGACGCCGAGTTCTTCTTCAAGCAAGACAAGAAACAGAAGCTGGAAGACTTCAACCTGCGCCTGCAGAACGTGGTGTTCCAGGAAAAACTCGGCAGCGTCTACGACAAGGCCGTGCGTGTTTCCAAGCTGGCGGCCTACATTGCGCCGCGCATCGGTGGTGATTCCGCCTGGGCCGCACGTGCCGGCCTGCTGTCCAAGTGCGACCTGGCCACCGAGATGGTCGGCGAGTTCCCGGAGATGCAAGGTGTTGCCGGCTACTACTACGCCCTCAACGACGGCGAGCCGGACGATGTGGCCCTGGCCCTGAACGAGCAGTACATGCCGCGCGGTGCCGGTGCCGAGTTGCCAAGCACCCTGACCGGTGCGGCCGTGGCCATCGCCGACAAGCTGGACACCCTGGTCGGCATCTTCGGTATCGGCATGTTGCCTACCGGTAGCAAAGATCCGTATGCCCTGCGCCGTGCGGCCCTGGGCGTGCTGCGTATCCTGATCGACAAGAAACTGGACCTCGACCTGACCCAGGCCGTGGTGTTCGCCGTCGGCCAGTTCGGCGCCAAGGTCAAGCAAGCCGGCCTGGCCGAGCAGGTCCTGGAATTCGTGTTCGACCGTCTGCGTGCGCGTTACGAAGACGAAGGCGTGGACGTGTCGGTGTACCTGGCAGTGCGTGCCCTGCAACCGGGTTCGGCGCTGGATTTCGACCAGCGTGTACAAGCCGTGCAGGCCTTCCGCAAGTTGCCGGAAGCCGACGCCCTGGCCGCCGTGAACAAGCGTGTGTCGAACCTGCTGAGCAAGGCTGAAGGCCTGGGCAATACAGACGTCGATCCTGGCCTGTTTGCCGATGCCAAGGAGTTCTCGCTGAACTCGGCCATTGCCAAGGCAGAAACTGCGGTGAAGCCGCTGATCGCCGAACGCAATTACGCCGAAGCCCTGGCGCGCCTGGCGACCTTGCGCGACCCAGTGGATGCGTTCTTCGAGGCCGTGATGATCAATGCCGAAGATGCAGGTGTGCGTAAAAACCGCTACGCCATGCTGGCGCGTCTGCGCGGTCTGTTCGTCAATATCGCCGACATCTCGACGCTGAGCTGATCATGTTGAAACTGCTGATTCTCGATCGGGACGGGGTGATCAATTACGACTCCGACGCTTACATCAAGTCGGTGGCGGAGTGGATTCCACTGCCCGGTTCGATCGAGGCCATCGCGCAGTTGAGCAAAGCCGGCTGGACCGTGGCCATCGCCACCAACCAGTCCGGCATCGCTCGCGGTTACTACGACATCGCCACCCTGGACGCCATGCATGCGCGCTTGCGCACGTTGGTGGCCGAGCAGGGCGGTGAGGTGGGGCTGGTGGTCTACTGCCCCCACGGGCCGGACGAGGGCTGCGATTGCCGCAAGCCCAAGCCTGGCATGTTGAAAATCATTGCAGAACATTACAAGGTGCCACTGGCTGGGATATGGTTCGTCGGGGACAGCCTCGGTGACCTGGAGGCGGCCAAAGCCGTCGACTCTCAGCCAGTTTTGGTTAAGACCGGGAAAGGCGAAAAGACCCAGGCGAAAAACCTGCCGGTGGGCACCTTGATTTTTGACGATCTGGCGGCGGTTGCCGCAGAACTTATCAACAACTAGTCGCCCTCGACTTCCTGACCAAGGAGTGTTCGGGAGTGCGCTTTTAACAGGCGGGCCATGCCCCGCAACGGTAAATGCCGCCATGTCGATCTTGCAGGCCATCAGAACCTTTTTCTTTTACCTGCTGCTGGGCACCAGTTCGTTTCTCTGGTGCACCCTGAGCTTTTTTATTGCGCCGTTTTTGCCGTTCAAGGCGCGCTATCGCTTTATCAACGTTTATTGGTGCCGCTGTGCGTTGTGGCTGTCCAAGGTGTTCCTGGGCATTCACTTCGAAGTCAAAGGCGCTGAAAACGTCCCGGACCAGCCCTGCGTGATTCTGTCGAACCACCAGAGCACCTGGGAAACGTTCTTCCTCTCTGCGTACTTCTCGCCCCTGAGCCAGGTGCTCAAGCGCGAACTGCTGTACGTGCCGTTCTTCGGCTGGGCCATGGCCATGTTGCGTCCGATCGCGATCGACCGTGACAACCCCAAGGCCGCACTCAAGCACGTGGCCAAGAAGGGCGACGAGCTGCTCAAGGACGGCGTGTGGGTACTGATCTTCCCGGAAGGTACGCGGGTGCCGTTTGGTACCGTGGGTAAGTTCTCCCGGGGCGGTACGGCATTGGCGGTCAACGCCCAACTGCCGGTGTTGCCGATTGCGCACAACGCCGGCAAGTTCTGGCCCAAGGAAGGTTGGGCCAAGCGTGCGGGCACCATCACCGTGGTGATCGGTAAGCCGATGTACGCCGAAGGTGAAGGCCCACGGGCTATCGCCGCGCTGAATGACCGGGCTGCGGCGTGGAATGAGGCTCAGCAACGCGCTATGGGTTCACTGCCGCCAGAGCCGGTTGTGGTGGAGACGCCGGTGGCGTGAGCATCTGTGGATAACCTGTGCACGGATTGTTGGCGAATTAGCATTTTTGCTTCATAACAAGCTGATTTACTTACATATTTCCCGAGCGCATAAAATCCGGAAAAAGGTGCATAAGTTTTTCCCCGTATAAAAAAACCGGTCCTTGTGACCGGTTTTTTATGCACAACGAAAAATACGTTTTTCAGTTGTCCAGCAACGGCAATTGCAGGCTGAGCGTGGTGCCCTTGCCCAGCGTGCTTTCGCAGTTGATCCGCCCACCATGGCGCTCCACGACGGCCTTGACCATGGTCAGCCCCAACCCCAACCCCTCGCTGCCCTGGGCCGACTCAAAGCGGCGGTATTGGCTGAACAACTCCGGCAAGTCCTCGGCGGCGATACCGGGGCCCTGGTCGCTGATGCGGCATTCCAACCAGCCCTGCGCGGTGTGGTGGCGCAACCTGACGGTTGTTCCTGAGGGCGAATACTTGATGGCGTTTTCCAACACGTTGAACAACGCACGGGTCAGCAGCGATTGATCGGCTGACACCATGCCCTCGTCGGCTTCGTCCAGATCGTGTACCAGGTGAATACCCTTGAGCTGGGCAATCAACGCCACTTGGTCAAACGCGTCCATCACCAGCATGGCAAACAGCGTCGGCTGGAACTGGTAACCGTCCGCCTCGGCCTTTGCCAACTGCACGAAAGATTCGGTAAGGCTCAAGGCGCGACGTACCTGCTGCTCGACCTGGGCAAACACCGGCGACTCGCTGCCATGCACATCCAGCAACGCGAGGATCGCGGAGTGGGGCGCACGCAGGTCGTGGGAAAGAAAGCGCAGCATGGTTTCGCGATGCTGCTGGGCTTCACGTTCCTTGCTCAGGTCCGTCAGGCTCAGCAGCCAGCCAAGCGCCACGTCGCCTTCAGCCGGCAGCAGAGGCGCCAGTTCCATGCGCAGGCTACGCTGGCGGATGTCCCGGAACTCAACCAGTTCCAGCGCCGAGAGGGCAGGGCGCACGCCATTGTGCAGGGGTGGATAACCCAGGTCGGCCAGTTGCTCCAGCAGGTTGTCGGCGACCAGATCATTGCCGAACACTTCTCGGGCGACGCGGTTGGCCAGCAGGATATTGCCCCTGGGATCGGTAATCAGCGTCGCCACCGGCAGGCACTCCAAGCCATCGGCCATGAAGCGCCGGGTATCACGCGTTCGGCTTACAGCTTGTTCCAGGGCGAAGATACGGCCCTGCAACACATCGCCCTTGCTGGCAGGCGCTCGGCGGCGTTCGGGCAGCACTTTGGGCTCGTTGTCCAGGCGGGCCAATTCCCAGCCGAAGTAGGCGAGGATCACGCTCAGGCGCCGCCAGTTCCAGATCAGGTAGCTGAGCAGCAAACCGATCAGGCATGCGGCTGGTGACCACCAGTGGCCCAGGCGCAACAACGCCCACGCAGTGATCAACGCGGTGGCCATACAGCCTAAGGTCATCCACAGCGCGTAGCGGGGACGATAGAGCAGCAAACCCAGCAGCAAGGCCACCAGGGAGGACGCCATCAGTGCCGCCAGCCAGCCAGGCAGATCAACAATGCTGCGACCCTGCAGCAGGCCGTTGAGCACATTCGCCTGCACCTCCACACCCGCCGTGGTGCCGACAGTGGCGGAAATGGGTGTGACAAAACGATCCCCCATGCCGGACGCGGTCGCGCCGACCAGTATCAGACGATCACGCAGTAGCTCGGGGGCCACTTCACCCCGTAACACGCTGGCGTAAGACACACTCGGAAAATGACTGTCGGTCGCGATAAACGGGATGCGGATGCCGTGTTCGCGATGCCATTGTTCGGTGATCTTCCCGTGGGACGTTCCCGGCATAGGCCCGGGTTCAGGGGTGCTCATCGTGTACGCCAGCCAGGCCAGTTGCGGCACCTTCGCGCCCACCGGGCCTTCACGCAGGTACAGGTTGCGCACCACGCCGTCGCTGTCCGCCTCGACGTTGATGTGCCCCAGCCCCTTGGCGCATTTGAGCAGCGGTAGCATTTGCGGCCCTGGTTGGCTGTAGCCCCCCGGACCCTCACGCACCAGCGGCAGCAAGACGTTGCCGGCGTTGCAAACCGCATCGGCCAGGCGTTTGTCATGGGTGGGGTCAGCGGGCTCGCTGAAGATCACATCAAACAGAATCGCGGCCGGCTGAGCGGCGCTCAAGCGATCAATGAGATCGGCATGCAAACTGCGCGGCCAGGGCCACTGGCCTAGTTTTTTGAGACTCGGGCCGTCGATGGTCACCAGCAGAATGCGGGGGTCTACTGGCAACGGTGTGAGGCGGCGCAGGCTGTCGTAGAGCGGGTTGTTCAAGGCCAGACCGGGGCTCAACGACAGGTAGGCAGTGATGGGCAGCAGCAGCAAACCAATCCATAACCACTCGCGCACCAGGCCGTGGAACAAGCGTTGGGCATGGGTGGGTTGGCGTTTCTCGGGCTTGCCCCAGAGCATCATAGGTCAGCGCGCCTGTGTGGTTGATGGGTGGTAAAGCCAGTGAAGCTCATTTTCGGCAGGTTGGAACAGTTCCGCTGCTGGGTGTTCATAAGGAAAGGCATCCGACATCGACGCACAGGAGTTTACGGCAGCTCACGCGTCGGCTGATCCTTTTCCTTACGGTCGGGAGTCGGTATCTTTCCCACATTGGTACCGAGGGCGTTCATGGGTTTAACCGCTCACTGATCTCAGCGTACCGAGAGATCCAAGGGGTCGATGAATCCAGGCACAATTCTTCAGATTCAACGGCTGGCATCTGCGCAGTACGTACCCTCAGACGACTGCCGTACTCTCCACAAAAAAGGACTACCCATGCGTGTCGCAATACTGGATGACGAGCCCGCCGAGCTGCGTCGGGTGGAACAGACACTGCGACAAATCCCCAGCACCGCCGAACAGCCTTGGACCCTGCATTGCTTCGAGCGCGGTGAGGACCTGCTGCGCCAATTGCGTCGGGAAACTTTTGACCTGCTGATCCTCGACTGGCAGCTCCCGGACATCTCCGGCATTGCCCTGTTGCGCTGGACCCGTGAGCACATGGAGTCGCCACCCGCCGTCATCATGCTCACCAGCCGGGATGCCGAGAGCGACATCGTCACCGCGTTGAACAGTGGCGCCGATGATTACGTCAGCAAACCTTTTCGGCCCAACGAACTCAAGGCGCGGGTCAGTGCAGTGTTGCGCCGTCATGGCCTGCAAAAGTCAGCTACCCATGAAGTGCAGAGCTTCAACGACCTGACCTTTGACGATGCCGAATTGACGGTGACCCGCGCCGGGAAACCCATCAACCTCACCGAGCGGGAATACCGCCTGGCCAGCTGCCTGTTTGCCAACTTGGCGCGACCACTGTCCCGTGAGTACCTGTATGAACGGTTTTGGACCCATGAAGAAATGGTCTCATCACGCCCACTGGACACGCATATCTATCGGCTACGCAATAAGCTGGGGCTGACGGCGGATAGGGGTTGGCAGCTGTTGACGATCTATGGGTACGGCTATCGGTTGGAGAGTGTGGCGGCAACTTCACAGGGTTGAAAGTTGGGATGTTCCACGTGGAGCATTTTCAAAATGCGTAGTTTCACCCAATAAAAAAGGCCAACGCATAGCGTTGGCCTTTTTGGTTTAGCGGTAGCCTGGATCAGAAATCCAGGTTGGAAACCGCCAATGCGTTGCTCTCGATGAAGTCACGGCGAGGTTCGACCGCATCACCCATCAGGGTGTTGAAGATCTGGTCTGCGCCAATGGCGTCTTCGATGGTCACGCGCAGCATGCGACGCTGGCTTGGGTCCATGGTGGTTTCCCACAGCTGATCCGGGTTCATTTCGCCCAGACCTTTGTATCGCTGGATAGTGTGACGCTTGGTGCTTTCGGCCATCAGCCAGTCGAGGGCTTCTTTGAATTCCTTGACTGCCTTCTTGCGTTCGCCACGCTGAATGTATGCGCCATCGTCCAGCAGGGTGCTCAATTGCGCGCCCAGTGTGACCACGGTTTTGTAGTCGTTGCTGCCGAAGAAGTCGCGGTTGAAGGTGACGTAGTTCGACAGGCCGTGGGAGATCAGTTCGACCTCTGGCAACCAGACGTTACGCTCACGGTCTTCGCGCAGGCTGGCCTTGTAGACCAGGCCAGACTTCTCGACAGTGCGAAGACGCACTTCGTACTGGGCCAGCCAATCCTGCATCGCTGCGTGATCGCCCAGCTGTTCCAGGCTCACGGCTGGCAGGTAGATGAAGTGCTCGGTCAGTTCCTGAGGGTACAGGCGCGACAAACGCTTGAGGGTCTTCATCACCATGCGGAAGTCGTTGACCAGGCGCTCCAGCGCCTCACCGGAGATGCCCGGAGCTTCGTCGTTCAGGTGCAAGCTGGCATCTTCCAGGGCCGACTGCGTCATGTACTCTTCCATGGCGTCGTCGTCTTTGATGTATTGCTCTTGCTTGCCCTTTTTCACTTTGTACAACGGCGGCTGGGCGATGTAGATGTAGCCACGCTCGATCAGCTCCGGCAACTGACGGAAGAAGAAGGTCAGCAGCAGCGTGCGGATGTGCGAACCGTCGACGTCAGCATCGGTCATGATGATGATGTTGTGGTAGCGCAACTTGTCGATGTTGTACTCATCACGGCCAATACCGCAGCCCAATGCCGTGATCAAGGTGCCGACTTCCTGGGAAGAAATCATCTTGTCAAAACGGGCTTTCTCGACGTTGAGGATCTTACCCTTCAACGGCAGGATGGCCTGGGTGCGACGGTTACGACCCTGCTTGGCGGAACCGCCAGCAGAGTCACCTTCCACCAGATACAGTTCGGAGAGGGCAGGGTCCTTCTCCTGGCAGTCCGCCAGTTTGCCCGGCAGGCCGGCGATGTCCAGCGCGCCTTTGCGGCGGGTCATCTCACGGGCCTTACGCGCGGCTTCACGGGCACGTGCTGCGTCGATCATCTTGCCGACGACCAGCTTGGCTTCGTTCGGGTTCTCCAGCAGGAAGTCGGAGAAGTACTTGCCCATCTCCTGTTCCACTGCGGTCTTCACTTCGGAAGACACCAGCTTGTCTTTGGTCTGGGAGCTGAACTTAGGGTCCGGCACTTTTACCGAGATAATCGCGGTCAGGCCTTCACGGGCATCGTCACCGGTTGTGGCAACTTTATGCTTCTTGGCCAAGCCTTCGGCTTCGATGTAGGTGTTCAGGTTACGCGTCAGTGCGGAACGGAAACCCACCAGGTGAGTACCGCCGTCGCGCTGTGGAATGTTGTTGGTGAAGCACAACAGGTTCTCGTTGAAGCTGTCGTTCCACTGCAGGGCGATTTCCACGCCGATGCCGTCTTCGCGCTGGATGTTGAAGTGGAACACCTGGTTGACCGCAGTCTTGTTGGTGTTCAGGTATTCAACGAACGCACGCAGGCCGCCTTCATACTTGAACAGCTCTTCCTTGCCGCTGCGCTCATCCTTGAGGACGATACCCACACCGGAGTTGAGGAAGGACAGTTCACGAATACGCTTGGCCAGGATGTCCCAGCTGAAGTGGATATTCTTGAAGGTTTCAGCCGATGGCTTGAAATGGATCTGCGTACCAGTGGTTTCGCTGTCGCCGACAATTTTCATCGGTTCTTTCGGAACGCCGTGGATGTAGGTCTGTTCCCAGATCTTGCCGCTGCGGCGAACGGTCAGGATCAGTTCTTCGGACAGTGCGTTCACTACGGATACGCCTACACCGTGCAAACCGCCGGATACTTTGTAGGAGTTGTCATCGAACTTACCGCCGGCGTGGAGCACGGTCATGATGACCTCTGCCGCCGAAACGCCTTCTTCTTTATGCACATCGACCGGAATGCCGCGACCGTTGTCGCGTACGGTGATGGATTCATCCGGGTGGATGATAATGCTGATGTCGTCGCAGTGACCGGCCAGCGCTTCGTCGATGGAGTTATCGACCACCTCGAACACCATGTGGTGCAGACCGCTACCATCATCGGTGTCGCCAATGTACATACCGGGACGTTTGCGTACGGCATCCAAACCTTTCAGCACTTTAATGCTGGTCGAGTCGTACGTGTTTTCTTCGCTCATGCCTTCACTCCCGATGGTCGTGGGTCTGGGTGATACGGCCCTGTTCCACGTGGAACAAAGCGACTGGCGTTTCCGTCTGCCAGCCTTCCCTCAATAATTCGTGGTCTACACAGGTGATAAACACCTGGCAGCGTAAGTCTTCCAACAAGCGGCATAGCGCGCGGCGATGCTGCTCGTCGAGTTCAGACGGCAAGTCATCCACCAGATAAATACACTGACCGCGTCGGGCTTGGCTAACCAAATGCCCCTGGGCGATACGCAGCGCGCACACCACCAACTTCTGCTGGCCACGGGACAAGATGTCTGCGGCATTATGAGCGCCTAATCTAAGGCGCAAATCGGCACGTTGGGGGCCGGCCTGGGTATGGCCAATTTGCTGGTCCCGCTGCAAGGACGTCGCGAGTACGGCACTCAGTTCTCGCTCTTTGTCCCAGCCACGGTAGTAGCTCAGCGTCAGCCCTTCGAGATCCAACAACTCACTCAAGGTCTGCTCAAAGACTGGTTTCAAGGCTTTGATATAGGCGCGGCGGTATTCATCAATTTCGTCGCTGGCCAGGCACAGTTCCCGGTCCCAAGCCGCTTGCGAAGCGGCGTCAAGTGTACCATGCCGCAGCCATGAGTTCCGCTGCCGCAGGGCCTTCTGCAAGCGCTGCCAGGTGGCCATGAAACGCGGTTCCACGTGGAACACTCCCCAATCGAGGAACTGCCTGCGGATTTTTGGCGCACCTTCCAGCAAACGGAAGCTGTCTGGGTTGATCAGTTGCAGCGGCAGGATTTCCGCCAGCTGCGCTGCGCTACGCGCATTTTGACCATCAATACGGATTTGAAACTCACCACCGCGATCACGGGATATGCCCAAGGCGCTATGTCCCCCTTCAGCCAATTCGACTTGGCCAAATACCGTGCAGGCCAGTTGTTCGTATTGGATCACCGGCAACAGGCGGGCACTGCGAAAGGAACGGGCAAGCCCCAGCAAGTGGATGGCTTCCAGCACGCTGGTTTTGCCACTGCCGTTGGCGCCGTGGAGGATATTGATGCGGGGGGAGGGGGAGAAGGTCACCGGGTGCAGATTGCGCACCGCGGTGACCGAGACGCGACTGAGGGACATCTAGCGTCTATTACAGGCGCATCGGCATAACAACGTAAGCCGAGTCGTCGTTGTCGGATTCCTGCACAAGGGCACTGCTGTTGGAGTCCGACAGAATCAGGCGAACCTGTTCAGTGGTCATCACCCCCAGCACGTCCAGCAAGTAGCTCACGTTGAAGCCGATCTCCAGGGAACCGCCGTTGTAGTCGACGCCCACTTCTTCTTCGGCTTCTTCCTGCTCCGGGTTGTTGGCCTGGATTTTCAGCTGACCGTTGGCCAGTTGCAGACGGATACCACGGTACTTTTCGTTGGAAAGAATCGCGGTACGGCTGAAGGCTTCACGCAACGCCTGGCGATCGCCGAGCACCAATTTGTCACCGCCCTTGGGCAGTACGCGCTCGTAATCCGGGAACTTGCCGTCAACCAGCTTGGAGGTAAAGGTGAACTCGCCGGTGGTCGCGCGGATGTGGTGTTGGCCCAACACGATGCTGACATTGCCATCCGGCTCAGTGAGCAGACGCGCCAGTTCGAGGATACCCTTGCGCGGCACGATGACCTGATGACGGTCCGGCTGGCCGATGTCGGCTTTCATCGAGCACATGGCCAGGCGATGGCCGTCGGTGGCTACGGCACGGATGATGCCTTCAGATACCTCCAGCAGCATGCCGTTGAGGTAGTAACGCACGTCCTGTTGCGCCATGGCGAAGCTGGTGCGCTCGATCAATCGACGCAGCTTGCTCTGCTCCAGGCTGCAGGTCAGCGAGCCCGGGCCTTCTTCCACGGTTGGGAAGTCATTGGCCGGCAAGGTCGACAGGGTGAAGCGGCTACGACCAGCCTTGACCACCAACTTGGCTTCATCAACCTTGATGTCGATCAGCGCGTCGTTCGGCAGGCTCTTGCAGATGTCCATCAGCTTGCGCGCTGGAACGGTGATCTCGCCAGGTTCGGCAGGCTCTTCCAACTGCACACGACCGACCAGTTCGACTTCCAGGTCGGTACCAGTCAGGGACAATTGCTGGCCTTCGACCACCAGCAATACGTTGGAAAGCACCGGCAAGGTCTGTCGGCGCTCGACGACGCCTGCGACCAGTTGCAGGGGTTTCAACAGGGCTTCGCGTTGAATGGTGAAATGCATGGTCTAGTCCCTTGCCTTAATAAGCTGCGCTGGTGTCATCAAGTGGTCAGTGTACGCAGCAGGTTCTTGTAGTCCTCGCGAATATCCGCGTCGGATTCCTTGAGTTCGTTGATTTTGCGGCACGCGTGCAACACGGTGGTGTGGTCACGACCGCCAAATACATCGCCGATTTCCGGCAGGCTGTGGTTGGTCAGCTCCTTGGAGAGCGCCATGGCCACTTGCCGTGGACGTGCCACCGAGCGCGAACGGCGCTTGGACAACAGGTCGGAAATCTTGATTTTGTAGTATTCGGCGACAGTGCGTTGGATGTTATCCACACTCACCAATTTGTCTTGCAGGGCCAGCAGGTCTTTCAGGGATTCGCGAATCAGCTCGATGGTGATGTCGCGCCCCATGAAGTGCGAGTGCGCGATGACCCGCTTGAGTGCGCCTTCCAGCTCACGCACGTTGGAGCGAATGCGTTGGGCAATGAAGAACGCTGCATCGTGGGGCAGGTCGACTTTCGCCTGGTCGGCCTTTTTCATCAGGATCGCGACGCGGGTTTCCAGTTCCGGCGGCTCTACCGCAACGGTCAGGCCCCAGCCGAAGCGCGACTTCAAGCGTTCTTCCAGGCCTTCGATTTCCTTCGGATAGCGGTCACTGGTCAGGATGACCTGTTGGCCGCCTTCGAGCAGGGCGTTGAAGGTGTGGAAAAACTCTTCCTGTGAACGTTCCTTGCGTGCGAAGAATTGAATGTCATCGATCAGCAAGGCATCAACGGAACGGTAGAACCGCTTGAACTCGTTGATGGCGTTTAGCTGCAAGGCCTTGACCATGTCAGCCACGAAGCGCTCCGAATGCAGGTACACAACCTTGGCATTCGGGTTCTTCTTTAATAGATGGTTACCCACAGCGTGCATCAAGTGAGTCTTACCCAAGCCAACGCCGCCATAAAGGAAGAGTGGGTTGTAACCATGCTTGGGGTTATCGGCGACCTGCCAGGCGGCCGCTCGGGCCAGCTGGTTGGATTTACCTTCGACAAAGTTCTCGAAGGTGAAAGTGCGGTTCAGGTAGCTGGTGTGCTTGAGCGCGCCTTCAACTTGCACGGTGCGCTGTTCGGCGCGAACCGGTGCTTGCTGGGAGCTGGCACCGGCCATCGGGTCAAAGCTGTCGCGTGACGGCTCTTCGTTCTCCGGCGCGCTTTTCTGCGCAGAGGCCTTGGATGGCGCGGGAGCTGGCGCAGGCGCCGGCGGTGCCGTCACGGCCTGGGCTTGCGAGGCAGCGGCAGCCAACGGCGCATTCGGTGCAGCGCGAGGCGCGGAGCTACGCTTGCTTCCTATTAATAAGGAGAGCACAGGGGCAACACCGTTGCCATGTTCGTCGAGCAATTCGAGAACGCGGCCCAGGTACTTCTCGTTGACCCAGTCGAGAACAAAACGATTGGGTGCGTAGACACGCAACTCGTCGCCTTCGGCTTCGACTTGTAGCGGACGGATCCAGGTGTTGAATTGCTGGGCAGGCAGCTCCTCGCGCAAAAGCTCCACGCACTGCTGCCAAAGTTCCACTGACACGGATATCCCCTAAGTTGAAAGCCGGTGAGGCAAAAACAGCCGCCATTGTAGCGGCGAGCCGCCCACTTATCCACATGTAGGTTGCGCACAGGGCAGCCAAAATCAACGTGTTAAGCACAAAAAATGCGACCAATGGTCTGTGCATAAGCTCTGTGGATAAGCGTGCCTAAGCTCGTTGTACAAGTGGGGGCGAAAGTCTGTGGGTAACTGGCCTGTGGATAACAACCCATTCCACCCACAGCTTATCCGACAGTGCAGCACAGGCAGAGCCCAGTTTCTCCCCCGTGTTGTCATTCTCTGTACATCAGGTGGAATATGGCCTGGAGACAGTTATCCACAGAGGATGGCGTGCCTAGCTTTTATAAGCTTTACAGAAAAGCTTTAAATAACTTCCTTCTTTATTTTTATATCTATGGCATTGCTCATGAACGCCTGGCGAACAGGAAACGGCGAATTGGCCTATAGAGATCTAATTGAAGGAAAAGCTGGTTGGAAATTGACCTAGAGGCTTGCTTTCTCTAGAATCGCCGGTCTCTTAAAACGGGGGCCATTCCGGCCCGTTGTGGACGAACCAGGTAACAACGCCATGAAACGTACTTTCCAACCAAGCACCATCAAACGCGCCCGCACCCACGGTTTCCGTGCTCGCATGGCTACCAAGAACGGCCGTGCTGTCCTGTCGCGTCGTCGCGCCAAAGGTCGTGCACGTCTGGCAGTTTGATAATCCGGTACCTGCGGTGAGTCAGGACTTCAGTCGGGAAAAGCGTTTGCTTACCCCCCGGCACTTCAAGGCAGTCTTTGACTCCCCCACCGGCAAGGTTCCGGGGAAAAATCTCCTGCTCCTTGCGCGTAACAACGATCTGGATCACCCCCGTCTCGGGTTGGTGATCGGCAAGAAGAGCGTAAAGCTCTCCGTTGAGCGCAATCGCCTCAAGCGTCTGATGCGCGAATCGTTTCGCCTCCACCAGGACACTCTGGTTGGTTGGGATATTGTTATCGTCGCGCGCAAAGGCTTGGGGGATGTAGAAAACCCCGAATTGATTCAGCATTTCGGCAAGCTCTGGAAACGTTTGGCTCGCACCAGCAAGCCAGCACCAGCAGTCAGCACCGAAACTGTAGGGGTAGACAGCCTTGATGCGTAAACTGGCAATCGTTCCGATCCAGTTTTATCGCTATGCCATTAGTCCTCTGATGGCCAACCACTGTCGTTTCTACCCCAGTTGTTCCTGCTACGCGTTAGAGGCCATAGAAAATCATGGTCTTCTGCGCGGTGGCTGGCTGACCTTTCGTCGTTTAGGTCGCTGTCATCCGTGGAATGCCGGTGGTTATGACCCGGTTCCACCTATCCCTACCTCCCGTTCTTCTTCGATGGCCGAGTAATCATGGATATTAAACGCACGATCCTGATCGTCGCCCTGGCAATCGTGTCCTACGTCATGGTCCTTAACTGGAACCAGGACTACGGCCAAGCTGCCCTGCCGACTCAGAATGTTGCTGCCAATGCTGTTCCAGCGGGGCTTCCCGATACAGTGAGTGGCACCAACACTGCCGCCAGTGATGACATTCCACGTGCCGCGGGCGAAACCAATGCCCCTGCCGAAGTGCCAGTTGCCGCTAGCACGGACCTCATCCAGGTCAAAACGGATGTATTGGACCTGGCTATCGACCCGCAAGGTGGCGATGTTGCCAAGCTGACACTTCCGCTGTACCCACGCCGTCAGGATCACCCGGAAATTCCATTCCAGTTGTTCGATAACGGTGGCGAGCGCGTTTACCAGGCTCAAAGTGGCTTGATCGGCACCAACGGTCCCGATGCAAGCGCTACCGGTCGTCCGGTTTTCTCCTCGGAGAAGAAGAGTTATCAACTGGCCGATGGCCAGAACCAATTGGTCGTTGACTTGAAGTTCAGCAAGGACGGCGTCAACTACATCAAGCGGTTCACACTCAAACGCGGCCTGTACGACATTGTTGTCACTTACCTGATCGACAACCAGAGCGCTCAACCTTGGACCGGTGCGATGTTTGCCCAGCTCAAGCGTGATGCCAGCTCCGATCCGTCTTCCAGCACCGCGACTGGCACCGCGACTTACCTGGGCGCTGCCCTGTGGACAAGTTCGGAGCCGTACAAAAAAGTGTCGATGAAAGATATCGACAAGGTAGCCGAAGACAAGCAAAAGGCACCGATCACCTACAACGTGAACGGTGGCTGGGTTGCATGGCTGCAACACTACTTCGTGACCGCGTGGATTCCCCAGCCTGGCCAGAACAACCTGGTCGCGGCGCGCAAGGACACCAAAGGCAACTACATCATTGGCTACACTGGCCCGGCGTTGACCGTCGCACCAGGTGCCAAGGCTGAAACCAGCGCCACTCTGTACGCCGGGCCGAAAAGCCAGGCTGTACTCAAAGAGTTGTCCCCAGGTCTGGAACTGACTGTGGACTACGGCATCCTGTGGTTCATTGCCCAACCGATTTTCTGGTTGCTGCAACATATCCACAGCATCGTCGGCAACTGGGGCTTCTCGATCATCTTCTTGACCATGCTGATCAAGGGGATCTTCTTCCCACTGTCGGCAGCCAGCTACAAGTCGATGGCGCGCATGCGTGCCGTGGCCCCGAAACTGGCCGCGTTGAAAGAACAGCATGGTGATGACCGGCAGAAAATGTCGCAGGCCATGATGGAGCTGTACAAGAAAGAGAAGATCAACCCGTTGGGTGGTTGCTTGCCGATTCTGGTACAGATGCCGGTGTTCCTGTCGCTGTACTGGGTTCTGCTGGAAAGCGTGGAAATGCGTCAGGCGCCGTTCATCCTGTGGATTACTGACCTGTCGATCAAAGACCCGTTCTTTATCCTGCCGATCATCATGGGCGCGACCATGTTCATCCAGCAGCGTCTGAACCCGACTCCGCCGGACCCGATGCAGGCCAAGGTAATGAAAATGATGCCAATCATCTTCACCTTCTTCTTCCTGTGGTTCCCAGCTGGTCTGGTGCTGTACTGGGTGGTCAACAACGTATTGTCGATCTCTCAACAGTGGTACATCACGCGTAAAATCGAAGCGGCTACCAAAAAAGCCGAGGCGTAATTTACTCTGTGGATAACCACTCAAGACGCCCCCTAGTGGGGCGTTTTGCTTTCCGTCACTTTTGTTCTGGAACCTGCCGATGAGCGCTCCTCGTGAAACCATCGCTGCTGTCGCTACCGCTCAAGGTCGCGGCGGCGTCGGTATTGTGCGTATTTCCGGGCCACTCGCTGGCGTGGCGGCCCAAGCCATCAGCGGGCGGGAGCTGAAACCGCGTTATGCCCATTACGGTCCGTTCCTGGATGCTGACAGCAGTGTGTTGGACGAAGGCCTGGCGCTTTACTTCCCGGGGCCGAATTCGTTCACCGGCGAGGATGTCCTGGAATTGCAGGGCCACGGTGGCCCGGTGGTGCTGGACATGCTGTTGCAACGCTGCCTGCAATTGGGTTGCCGATTGGCCCGGCCGGGGGAGTTCAGCGAGCGTGCGTTCCTGAATGACAAGCTCGACCTGGCGCAGGCCGAGGCGATTGCCGACTTGATCGAGGCCAGTTCTGCACAGGCGGCGCGCAATGCGCTGCGCTCGTTACAGGGGGCGTTTTCCCTGCGTGTGCATAACTTGACCGAGCAATTGATCAGCCTGCGCATCTATGTCGAGGCGGCGATTGATTTCCCGGAAGAGGAAATCGACTTTCTTGCCGATGGCCACGTACTGGCGATGCTGGATAAAGTCCGTGAAGAGTTATCCACAGTGCTGCGCGAAGCCGGGCAGGGCGCCTTGCTGCGTGATGGCATGACGGTCGTTATCGCGGGGCGCCCGAATGCGGGCAAATCCAGCCTGCTGAACGCCCTGGCGGGGCGCGAAGCAGCTATCGTCACCGAGATCGCCGGCACTACCCGCGACATCCTGCGTGAACATATCCACATCGATGGCATGCCGTTGCACGTGGTCGACACTGCCGGTTTGCGTGATACCGATGACCAGGTGGAAAAGATCGGCGTGGAACGGGCACTCAAGGCCATCAGTGAAGCAGACCGCGTGTTGCTGGTTGTGGATGCCACCGCACCTGAAGCTGTGGACCCTTTTGCACTGTGGCCTGAATTCCTCGAACAGCGGCCGGACCCGGCCAAGGTCACGTTGATCCGTAACAAGGCCGACCTCACGGGTGAGGCGATTGCCATGGAAACCAGCGAGGATGGCCACGTCACTATCAGCTTGAGCGCCAAGTCGGCGGGTGATGGCCTCGAGTTGCTACGCGAACATCTCAAGGCCTGCATGGGCTACGAGCAGACCTCCGAAAGCAGCTTCAGCGCGCGCCGTAGGCACCTGGAGGCGTTGCGCCATGCAAGCGCGGCGTTGGAGCACGGTCGCGCGCAGTTGACCCTGGCGGGTGCCGGAGAGCTGCTGGCCGAAGATTTACGCCAGGCGCAGCAGCTGTTGGGGGAAATCACCGGCGCATTCAGCTCCGATGATTTGTTGGGACGGATCTTTTCCAGTTTCTGCATCGGCAAATAGCCGAGTTATCCACAGCGGTTTACCAGTTATAGGACACCGTACCGAGCAAGGTACGGCTGTCACCCCAATAGCAACGCCCCGCATCGTTGCAACCCGACACATATTCCTTGTCGAACAGGTTCTTGGCGTTCAGGTCCACCGACCAGTGCGGGTCGATCTGATAACCCACAACCGCATCCACCAATGTGACGCTTCCAGGGTCGAGCTTGCCGTACAAGCTCGGCTTGCTGTAGGAAAACGCGCTATCGAAGTAACGCACACCGCCACCAAAGGACAGGCCTTTGAGCTGGCCATCGAGGACGCGATATTTGCCCCACACCGAGGCTTGATTGCGCGGAACACCCGTCATCTGGCGCCCCTCAACCAGCGAACCGGCGAAATCCTTGGTAATCCGTGCATCGGTATAGGTGTAGGCCGCTGTCACGTTGAGGTTGGGCGAGATGTTGCTGTTGATCTCGACCTCGGCACCTTTGGCACGGCTTTCACCCACCTGGCGGTACGTGTTGGTGGTGGAATCGAGGTAGGTATCGTCCTCCTTGCGCAAGTCATACACCGATAATGTCATCGCCGTATCCCAGCCAATCGGCTCGTACTTCACACCCACTTCGTATTGCCGGCTGGTGATCGGCTTGAGCGGTGAGCCCGCCACCGAGATCTGCTGCACCGGCACGAATGCTGTGGAATAGCTGACATAGGGCGTCAGGCCGTTGTCGAACTGGTACATCACGCCACCCTGGTAGGTGAACTTCTGTTCCGTGGTGCTGGAGTCGGTCGAGGGCTTCACCTTGTCGCGGAAATCACTGTCGACCCAGTCCTGACGGCCGCCGAGCAAGAACAACCAGTGGTCATACTTACTCTGGATCTGTGCATAAACCCCTTTCATCTGCTGTTCCAGCAAGGTGTTCTGGATGGCGAGCGGTGTGGTCGGTTCGCGCAGGTACACCGGGTTATACACATTGATGGTCCCGGCAAACCCGGCGTCCCAGTCCTGGTTGAACGAGGTGCGATCGTAGCTCGCGCCGAACAGCACAGTATTTTCCAGGTCGCCCAGCTGGAATTTCCCCTCCAACTGGTTATCCAGGGAATACACCATCGACTTGTTGTAGCGGTCGTAGGCATTCATGTTCAACTGGGTGCCGAAGCCGCGGTTGTTCAACTCTCCGGGCCAGGTCTCATGACGGTTGATGCGTGACTGCATGTAACGCGAATTCTGGCGGAACTGCCATTCGTCGTTGAAGCTGTGGCTGAATTCGTATCCGGTGCTCCAGGCTTCCCGCTCAAACGTGTTCCAGTCCGGATCGCCGAGCAGGGTGTGCTTGGACAATTTCCCATTTGGATTGGTCAGCAGAGTGCCGGCGGCGGGTAGGCCGAGTTCCAGGTTGGTGTGGTCTTTCTGGTAGTTGGCCAACAGCGTCAAGGTGTTGTAATCGTCGAAATTCAGGGTCAGGGACGGCGCAATGTAGAGGCGATCATCTGGCACATGGTCGGTCTGGGTGTCGGACTTGCGACCAAGCATCACCACGCGCCCCAGGATATTGCCGGCGTCAGTGAGTGGGCCGGAAATATCCACACCCAGTTGGCGGCGGTTATTCGAACCGTAACCCAGTTGCACCTCGCCCTGTGGCGTGGCGGTTGGATGTTTGCTCACCAGATTCACCAGGCCGCCGGGGGCGTTTTCGCCATAGAGCAGGGAAGAGGGCCCCCGGAAGATTTCCACACGCTCCAGGCCATAGGGCTCACTGGTGGTGTCGTACCGGTTGCCTTGTACGCGAAGGCCATCGCGCAGCAAGCCGTAGCCGTAATCGGTGGCGTTAAACCCGCGAATGAAGAACAGGTCACCCGCCAGACCATCGCCTGCGGCAAAAGGCGGCGCGAAGATACCGGGTACATAACCAAGGACTTCAGTCAGGGTCTGGGATTTCTGGTCCTTGATACGTTGGCCGGTGACCACCGATACAGAACGCGGCGTTTCCGACAAAGGCGTACTGGTCTTGGTGCCGATTCGACTGTTTTGCGCTTTGTAACCGACGTCCCCGGCAATCTCCTGATAAAAACCACCCTGTTGATAAGTACTGACGGTGGTAGGTGCCAACGTCAATTCCCCGGTCGGCGCGGCTTGTAATACATAACTGTCAGGCGCCTGCGCGACGGCCTGTAGGCCAGATTCGCGGAGTAACAGTGCAAAACCCTGTTCTGTTGAGTAATCCCCATCCAATCCAGGGCTGCGCAAATGCGCAGTCTGTTGTGGGGAGAAAGAGAGAATGACATTGGCCCTGGCGGCAAATTGGCTCAAGACGTTATCCAGCGGGCCAGCGGCAATGCTGTAGTGCTGCGTCGCGCTCGCGGCCATCACACAGGTAGGCAGGAAAACACCGACGGCACTGGCAGTACTTAACAGTAAACCGCATGAAAAGCCGTGGCGGGACAGTCGCTGGCGAAGCTGGGAAGGAAGGCGCATGTGTGGGTAAGCCCTGAAGGTTGCGTCGTAATTACCTGTAGGGCCGCGACAGATTGAAAAAAGATAACCCCCTTGTGGATTATTTTTCAGTCAGCCGATTCGCTGCACCGACACCCAATAACGGGTGAAGTACTTCACTTGGATCGGCAATGTCGCCTGCAGGTTAGCCAGCACTGCGTCGGTGGCATCCAGTCGGAAAGTCCCGGAAACGCGCAGGTGTTGCGACGCCAAATCGCATCTGATGACACCGGATCGATAGCGGGCGAGTTCGTCGATGACGTCACCGAGCCGTGCGTCCAAGACGATCAACTGGCCGTCGACCCAAGCGGTCTGTGTACGAAGATAGCGTTGGTTGGGTCCGACATTTTGTCGATCGAAGTCAGCGCTTTCGCCGGCGCCAAGCAATCGGCTGTGTTCAGGTTGATCCGCAGGCGAGATGTTCACCTTGTCCTCCAGCACACCGACTCGTGTGGAGCCCGCCAGTTGGCGCACGGTAAATCGCGTCCCCAATGCCTGCACTCGTCCTTGGCGGGTTTCAACATAGAACGGTGTCTGCCCACCCGACTTGCCGGTGTTGATAAGTACTTCACCTTCGCGCAGGCGAATCAAACGCTGGCGCCCATCGAATGCCACATCAATGGCGGTGCTGGTATTGAGATCGATCCGTGTGCCGTCAGCCAGTTCGATACGCCGCCGGCCGCCCAGGGTCGTACGGTAGTCGGCCCAGATATTCCGCAGGTCAGTGTGTTGCTGAACGTTCCAGCCGACATACCCCGTACCGCCAAGTACCAGCATCCACTTGAGTACCTGTCGTCGTTGTTCGAGGGTCGACAATGCGCGGTGGCTAACGTCCTGGGGCAGGGCACCGAGGCTGCGTTGTAACCGTTCCATCTGGTTCCACGCGGCCTGGTGGGAAGGATCGCCATTGAGCCATTGTTGCCAGGCATGTCGTTCGCTAGGGGACGGCGGCTGTGCCTGAAACTGCACATACCAACTGGCGGCTGCCTCGAAGGCCTCGCGGTCGGGGGCGGACATCAGAGGCTGGCCATGATCAGCGCGCACTCGGTCAGCGCACGGATCATGTGCTTTTTCACAGTGGTCAGGGAAACCTGCAGTTGATCGGCGATCTGTTGATAAGTCAGGCCCTGTATTTGTGACAGCATGAAAATCCGACGTGCTCGCTCCCCCAGGCCAGACAGGGCTTTATCCACAGCCACTAGGGTTTCGATGATGATTGCCTTGTCTTCTTCACTGATTGCGAAGGTTTCAGGGCGTTCGGCCAGGCTTTGTTTGTAGGCCTGTTCGATGGCGTGGCGGCGATAACGATCGATCACCAAGCCCCGTGCGATGGTCGCTAGATAGTCTCGCGGCTCCAGGATCTGTGCCGCATGTCGTCCACCCAGAATACGCACGAACGTATCGTGTGCCACGTCGGCCGCATCGCAGGCGTTATGCAATTTGCCTTTTAGCCATCCCTGCAACCACGAATGGTGCTGCTCGTAGATGTGTTGGACGGCGGCCATGTGTGAAGGAGGGGACATAGGGCGCGACAAGACAGGTTAATGATAATCGCTATTATTAACTGCACTGTGGTTTCTCACAATAGGTCTCTTTTTCCAGAACTCTCACCGAATCGAAAGATTTCGGTGGCTTCCCCATGCGCCAAATATGCCGCGATTCGTCTGTTTCTGTGGATTAAGCCCTGTGAATAACCGCCCCTGTGCCCAGTTGATAACAGGGCTTGAAAACTGAAGATAAACCCATCTGTGGATAACCACCTGTTTAATCCACAGGCTTAAAGCACTTATCCAACGGCCTCATTGGCACATGACCACAGACTTTTGAATCGCTGTACACAAAGTAAATAAAGGCCTGTAGAGATCTATCCACAGAAAGGTGGCTCAGTAGAAATAAACATAAAAACAAAGATTTAATAAATTTCTCTCTTTTAATTTCTATTGTCTGTGATTCATCCACAGCTGGTTAAATTTTGTGCAAAGGGTTCTTTAGGAAGGGCTAAGTCCCTATACTTGCCGCCAAAGCTCTAAATCTCTTTCAACAGACAATTCCTGATTACCTACATAAGCAGGCACGAGGTGCGTGGTGGATTTCCCTTCCCGTTTTGAAGTGATCGTCATCGGCGGCGGTCATGCCGGTACCGAGGCAGCACTGGCGTCAGCACGTATGGGCGTAAAAACCCTGTTGCTTACGCACAACGTGGAAACCCTCGGTGCCATGAGTTGCAACCCCGCCATTGGCGGGATCGGCAAAAGCCACTTGGTCAAAGAAATCGACGCCCTCGGCGGCGTGATGGCCATGGCTACCGACAAGGGTGGTATTCAATTTCGCGTGCTCAACAGCCGCAAAGGCCCGGCCGTGCGTGCTACCCGGGCACAAGCCGACCGCATCCTGTACAAGGCGGCCGTGCGCGAAACCCTGGAGAACCAGGCGAACCTGTGGATATTTCAACAGGCCGCGGACGACCTGATCGTCGAGCAGGACCAGGTGCGCGGTGTTGTCACCCAAATGGGCCTGCGTTTCTTCGCAGAATCCGTGGTGTTGACCACTGGTACGTTCCTGGGCGGACTTATCCACATCGGTATGCAGAACTATTCCGGTGGTCGCGCCGGTGATCCGCCGTCGATTGCCCTGGCAAAACGCCTGCGTGAATTGCCGCTGCGTGTCGGCCGCCTGAAAACCGGGACCCCGCCGCGTATCGACGGGCGTTCTGTGGATTTTTCGGTGATGACCGAACAAGCCGGTGATACGCCGATACCTGTGATGTCGTTCATGGGCTCCAAAGAGCAGCATCCGAAACAGGTGAGCTGCTGGATTACCCATACCAATGCCCGTACCCACGAAATCATTGCTGCGAACCTCGACCGTTCGCCGATGTATTCCGGGGTGATCGAAGGTATCGGCCCGCGTTATTGCCCGTCGATCGAAGACAAGATCCACCGCTTTGCCGACAAGGAAAGCCATCAGGTCTTCATCGAGCCCGAAGGTTTGACTACCCACGAGCTTTACCCGAACGGTATTTCCACTTCGCTGCCTTTCGACGTGCAGATCCAGATCGTGCAATCGATTCGCGGCATGGAAAACGCACACATCGTGCGTCCGGGCTACGCCATCGAGTACGACTACTTCGACCCGCGTGACCTCAAGTACAGCCTCGAAACCAAAGTCATCGGCGGCCTGTTCTTCGCCGGCCAGATCAACGGCACCACTGGTTACGAAGAAGCCGGCGCCCAGGGTTTGCTGGCCGGAACCAACGCTGCGCTGCGCGCGCAGGGCAAAGACAGCTGGTGCCCGCGTCGCGATGAGGCATACATCGGCGTGCTGGTTGACGACCTGATTACCCTCGGTACCCAGGAACCGTACCGGATGTTCACGTCCCGGGCGGAGTACCGTCTGATCCTGCGCGAAGACAACGCCGACCTGCGCCTGACCGAAAAAGGTCGCGAGCTGGGCCTGGTCGATGACGCACGTTGGGAAGCCTTCTGCAAAAAACGCGAAAGCATTGCGCTGGAAGAACAGCGTCTGAAAAGTACCTGGGTTCGCCCGGGTACCGAGCAGGGCGACGCAATTGCCGAAAAATTCGGCACGCCGCTGACCCACGAGTACAACCTGCTGAACCTGCTGTCCCGTCCGGAAATCGACTACGCTGGTCTGGTCGAAGTGACGGGCGGTGGCGCAGAAGATCCACAGGTCGCCGAGCAAGTCGAGATCAAGACCAAATACGCCGGTTACATTGACCGTCAGCAGGACGAAATCGCTCGTCTGCGCGCCAGTGAAGATACCAAGCTGCCTGTGGACATCGACTACACCGGGATTTCCGGGCTGTCGAAAGAAATCCAAAGCAAGCTGGGGATAACTCGCCCGGAAACCCTGGGCCAGGCTTCACGTATCCCCGGTGTGACCCCGGCAGCCATTTCGCTGTTGATGATTCATTTGAAAAAACGCGGCGCGGGCCGTCAGTTGGAGCAAAGCGCTTGAGTTCGTCTGTCACCTCGCAACATGCCGAAGAGTTATCCACAGGTGCGCGCCAGTTGGGTGTCGACCTGACCCCGGCCCAGCACGAATTGCTGTTGGGCTACCTGGCCCTGTTGATCAAATGGAACAAGGCTTACAACCTGACCGCTGTGCGCGATCCGGACGAAATGGTTTCGCGTCATTTGCTCGACAGCTTGAGTGTGATGCCGTTTATCGAAAACGGCCGCTGGCTCGACGTCGGCAGTGGCGGTGGCATGCCGGGCATTCCCCTGGCCATCCTGTTTCCCGAGTCGCAAGTGACTTGCCTGGACAGCAACGGCAAGAAAACCCGCTTCCTGACCCAGGTCAAACTCGAACTCAAGCTGGATAACCTGCAAGTTATCCACAGTCGCGTCGAAGCCTTCACGCCTGAACAGCCTTTCAACGGAATTGTTTCCCGGGCCTTCAGCAGCATGGACAACTTCAGCAACTGGACTCGCCACCTGGGCGACCGTGACACCCGCTGGCTGGCAATGAAGGGCGTCCATCCAAGCGACGAGCTGTTAGCATTGCCGGCAGACTTCCACCTCGATAGCGAACACGCCTTGGCCGTACCCGGTTGCCAAGGCCAACGCCATCTGCTGATACTGCGCCGCACGGCATGATTGGGAACACAAGCAAGAATGGCTAAGGTATTCGCGATAGCGAACCAGAAAGGTGGCGTGGGCAAAACCACCACCTGCATCAACCTCGCAGCATCCCTGGTCGCCACCAAGCGCCGGGTGCTGTTGATCGATCTCGATCCACAGGGCAACGCCACCATGGGTAGCGGTGTGGATAAACACGGCCTGGAAAACTCGGTCTATGACTTGCTGATCGGCGAGTGCGACCTGGCCCAGGCCATGCACTTTTCCGAACACGGCGGTTATCAACTGCTGCCGGCCAACCGCGACTTGACCGCGGCGGAAGTGGTGCTGCTGGAAATGCAGATGAAAGAAAGCCGTCTGCGCAGCGCCCTGGCGCCGATCCGCGAGAATTACGATTACATCTTGATCGACTGCCCACCGTCGCTGTCGATGCTCACGCTGAACGCACTGGTGGCCGCCGATGGGGTGATTATCCCCATGCAGTGCGAGTACTACGCGCTGGAAGGCTTGAGCGACCTTGTGGATAACATCAAGCGTATCGCTGAGTTGCTCAACCCGAACCTGCAGATCGAAGGCCTGCTGCGCACGATGTTCGATCCGCGCCTGAGCCTGATGAACGATGTGTCGGCGCAGCTCAAGGAACACTTTGGCGACCAGCTCTACGACACCGTTATCCCGCGCAACATCCGTCTGGCCGAAGCGCCAAGCTACGGCATGCCCGCGCTGGCGTACGACAAATCCTCGCGTGGCGCCATTGCCTACCTGGCCCTGGCCGGCGAGATGGTTCGTCGTCAACGCCGCAACTCACGCACCGCTGCAGCCCAGCCAACTTAAGGAATCCCCATGGCCGTCAAGAAACGAGGTCTCGGACGTGGACTGGATGCACTGTTGAGTGGTCCGACCGTCACATCGCTTGAAGAACAAGCGGTGCAGGCCGACGAGCGCGAGCTGCAGCACCTGCCCCTGGACCTGATCCAGCGCGGCAAATACCAGCCACGCCGGGACATGGACCCCCAGGCGCTGGAAGAACTGGCCAATTCGATCAAGGCCCAGGGCGTGATGCAGCCGATCGTGGTCCGCCCGATCGGTGGCGGACGTTTTGAAATCATCGCCGGTGAACGCCGCTGGCGTGCCAGCCAGCAGGCCGGCAAGGAGACCATCCCGGCGATGGTCCGCGATGTGCCGGATGAAACCGCTATCGCCATGGCCTTGATCGAGAACATCCAGCGTGAAGACCTCAACCCGATCGAAGAAGCGATCGCGTTGCAGCGTTTGCAGCAGGAATTCCAGCTGACTCAGCAACAAGTGGCCGAGGCCGTGGGCAAGTCCCGCGTGACCGTGTCCAACTTGCTGCGCCTGATCGCGCTGCCGGAAGTCATCAAGACCATGCTGTCCCATGGCGACCTGGAAATGGGGCATGCCCGCGCTTTGCTCGGTTTGCCCGAAAATCAACAGGTTGAAGGGGCGCGACACGTTGTCGCACGAGGGCTCACCGTTCGTCAGACCGAGGCCCTGGTTCGCCAGTGGTTGAGCGGCAAACCTGCACCGGTCGAAACGGCCAAACCTGATCCGGATATTGCCCGTCTTGAACAGCGCCTGGCCGAGCGGCTGGGCTCTGCGGTGCAAATTCGCCACGGCAAGAAGGGCAAAGGCCAATTGGTCATCGGCTATAACTCTCTCGATGAGCTTCAGGGCGTCCTTGCCCACATCCGCTGAAACATTTGCTTATGTAGCGTGTGATCGGAAATCACTACCCGACAGTTGAATAGGGGCAGAACCGCCCCTATACTCTGCGCGCATTTTGTCGGCACAAATTATGCCAAGTTATTGATTTCCGGCAGCCGACCATTGAGGAGCAAGAGTGATGGAAACCCGCACGCCAAACACGTTGCCGTTCCATCGCTTGGCCGTATTTCCGGTTTTATTGGCTCAATTTGTCATTTTGCTGATCGCCGCTTTGGCGCTTTGGTACTGGCATGGAGTCGTAGCCGGATATTCAGGACTCTGCGGAGGCCTGATAGCCTTGCTGCCCAATATGTATTTTGCTCACAGGGCCTTTCGGTTTTCCGGCGCCCGAGCAGCCCAGGCGATCGTCCGGTCATTTTATGCCGGCGAAGCAGGGAAACTGATTTTGACGGCAGTGCTGTTTGCACTGACCTTTGCAGGTGTGAAGCCATTGGCGCCGCTGGCTGTATTCGGCGTCTTCGTGTTGACCCAACTGGTCAGCTGGTTCGCTCCCCTGCTAATGAAAACAAGACTTTCGAAACCTTAGGGCGTTTGAGGCAACCATGGCAGAAACAACCGCTTCGGGCTATATCCAGCACCACTTGCAGAACCTGACCTTCGGTCAGCTTCCTAATGGCGGCTGGGGCTTTGCCCACTCCGCAGCAGAGGCCAAAGAAATGGGCTTCTGGGCTTTCCACCTGGACACTCTGGGTTGGTCGGTCGCATTGGGTCTGATCTTCGTCTTCATTTTCCGCATGGCGGCAAAGAAGGCGACTTCCGGTCAGCCAGGTGCTTTGCAGAACTTCGTTGAAGTATTGGTCGAATTCGTCGATGGCAGCGTGAAAGACAGCTTCCATGGCCGTAGCCCGGTGATTGCACCGCTGGCACTGACCATCTTCGTCTGGGTGTTCCTGATGAACGCCGTCGACCTGATCCCGGTCGACTGGATTCCTCAGCTGGCCATCCTGATCTCCGGCGATCACCACATTCCTTTCCGTGCGGTTTCCACCACGGACCCTAACGCTACCCTGGGCATGGCCCTGTCGGTATTCGCGTTGATCATTTTCTACAGCATCAAGATCAAGGGCATCGGCGGCTTCATCGGCGAACTGACCCTGCACCCGTTCGGCAGCAAGAACATCTTCGTTCAAGCCCTGCTGATCCCGGTGAACTTCCTGCTGGAATTCGTGACTCTGGTTGCCAAGCCGATTTCCCTGGCTCTGCGACTGTTCGGCAACATGTATGCCGGCGAGCTGGTGTTCATTCTGATCGCTGTGATGTTCGGCAGCGGCCTGCTCTGGCTTAGCGGCCTGGGCATTGTTCTGCAGTGGGCGTGGGCTGTGTTCCACATCCTGATCATCACCCTGCAGGCCTTCATCTTCATGATGCTGACCATCGTCTACCTGTCGATGGCGCACGAAGAGAACCATTAAGACCAGTCTCGACTAGTCTGATGTCCTTCCCGGTAAAACGGGAAGGTAGGCCCTACCGGGCTATGAAACGATTTGTTTTACCGCTTTAAAATCTAAAAAACCTAAACCATACGACGTAAAAGTCGGGAGGAAAGATGGAAACTGTAGTTGGTCTAACCGCTATCGCTGTTGCACTGTTGATCGGCCTGGGCGCCCTGGGTACTGCCATTGGTTTCGGCCTGCTGGGCGGCAAATTCCTGGAAGGCGCAGCGCGTCAGCCAGAAATGGTTCCAATGCTGCAAGTTAAAATGTTCATCGTCGCCGGCCTGCTCGACGCCGTGACCATGATCGGTGTTGGTATCGCTCTGTTCTTCACCTTCGCGAACCCTTTCGTTGGTCAACTCGCCGGTTAATCACTCGTCTTTTCGAGTGATTGGTGTGTTGTGCAACGAATGAGCGAGGTATTGGCGTGAACATTAATGCAACCATTATTGGTCAGTCCTTAGCGTTCTTGATTTTTGTCGTTTTCTGCATGAAGTTCGTATGGCCTCCGGTCATCGCAGCTCTGCACGAACGTCAGAAGAAGATCGCGGATGGGCTGGACGCTGCAGCACGAGCAGCTCGCGACCTGGAGTTGGCCCAAGATAAAGCGGGTCAACAACTGCGCGAAGCGAAAGCTCAAGCAGCCGAAATCATTGAGCAAGCCAAGAAACGCGGTAACCAGATCGTTGAAGAGGCTGTTGAAAAAGCCCGTATCGACGCTGACCGTGTGAAGGTTCAGGCTCAGGCCGAGATCGAGCAGGAACTGAACGGTGTCAAAGACGCGCTGCGTGCCCAACTGGGTGCTCTGGCCGTTGGCGGTGCTGAGAAGATCCTGGGTGCCACAATCGATCAAAACGCGCACGCGGAGCTGGTTAACAAACTGGCTGCTGAAATTTAAGCGAGGGCGATCATGGCAGAATTGACCACGTTGGCCCGACCTTACGCTAAGGCAGCCTTCGAGCACGCCCAGGCCCACCAGCAGCTGGCCTCTTGGTCAGCCATGCTCGGCCTGGCTGCAGCAGTGTCGCAAGACGACACCATGCAGCGCGTGCTCAAGGCCCCGCGACTGACGAGCGCAGACAAGGCCGCCACTTTTATTGAAGTGTGCGGCGACAAGTTTGATGTGAAGGCACAGAACTTCATCAACGTCATTGCCGAAAACGACCGTCTCCTGCTTCTGCCGGAGATTGCCGCTCTGTTCGACCTGTACAAGGCCGAGCAAGAGAAATCGGTAGACGTTGAAGTGACCAGTGCTTTTGCATTGAACCAAGAACAGCAAGACAAACTCGCCAAGGTTCTCAGTGCACGACTCGACCGGGAAGTGCGCCTGCAAGTTGCGGAAGACCCATCCCTCATTGGGGGTGTTGTCATTCGCGCCGGCGACCTGGTTATCGATGGCTCGATTCGCGGCAAACTCGCGAATCTTGCCGAAGCATTGAAATCTTGAGTTTGAAGGGGCAGCAGAGCAATGCAGCAACTCAATCCTTCCGAAATAAGTGAAATTATCAAGGGCCGCATCGACAAGCTCGATGTGACCTCCCAAGCCCGTAACGAAGGCACTGTCGTCAGCGTATCTGACGGTATCGTGCGGATTCACGGTCTGGCCGACGTAATGTACGGCGAGATGATCGAGTTTCCGGGCGGCGTCTACGGTATGGCCCTCAACCTGGAGCAAGACTCCGTAGGTGCCGTTGTATTGGGCGCGTACACCAGTCTGGCTGAAGGCATGAGCGCCAAGTGCACTGGCCGCATCCTGGAAGTTCCGGTTGGTAAGGAACTGCTGGGTCGCGTAGTCGACGCACTGGGTAACCCTGTTGACGGTAAAGGTCCACTGGGCAACACCGAGACCGACGCGGTCGAGAAAGTTGCTCCAGGCGTGATCTGGCGTAAGTCGGTAGACCAGCCTGTACAGACTGGCTACAAGGCTGTCGATGCCATGATCCCAGTCGGCCGTGGCCAGCGTGAGCTGATCATCGGTGACCGTCAGATCGGTAAGACCGCCCTGGCGATCGACGCGATCATCAACCAGAAGAACAGCGGCATTTTCTGCGTCTACGTAGCCATCGGTCAGAAGCAATCGACCATCGCCAACGTGGTTCGCAAGCTGGAAGAAAACGGCGCCCTGGCCAACACGATCATCGTGGCTGCCAGTGCTTCGGAATCTCCTGCGCTGCAATTCCTGGCACCGTACTCCGGTTGCACCATGGGTGAATACTTCCGCGACCGCGGTGAAGACGCGCTGATCGTTTATGACGATCTGTCCAAGCAAGCAGTGGCTTACCGCCAGATTTCCCTGCTGCTGCGCCGTCCACCAGGCCGTGAAGCCTACCCAGGCGACGTGTTCTATCTCCACTCCCGTCTGCTGGAGCGCGCATCCCGCGTTTCGGAAGAGTACGTAGAGAAGTTCACCAACGGCGCAGTGACCGGCAAAACCGGTTCCCTGACCGCACTGCCGATCATCGAAACCCAGGCTGGCGACGTTTCCGCGTTCGTTCCGACCAACGTGATTTCCATCACCGACGGTCAGATCTTCCTGGAATCGGCCATGTTCAACTCGGGCATCCGCCCTGCAGTGAACGCCGGTGTTTCGGTATCCCGTGTGGGTGGTGCCGCTCAGACCAAGATCATCAAGAAGCTCTCCGGTGGTATCCGTACCGCTCTGGCTCAGTACCGTGAACTGGCCGCATTCGCCCAGTTCGCTTCTGACCTGGACGAAGCGACCCGTAAGCAACTTGAGCATGGTCAGCGCGTTACCGAGCTGATGAAGCAGAAGCAATACGCCCCAATGTCGATCGCTGACATGGCGTTGTCGCTGTATGCCGCTGAGCGTGGGTTCCTGACCGACGTTGAAATCGCCAAGGTCGGCAGCTTTGAACAAGCGCTGATTGCTTACTTCAACCGCGATCACGCCGAACTGATGGCGAAGATCAACGTGAAGGGTGACTTCAATGACGATATCGACGCTGGCATGAAAGCCGGTATCGAGAAGTTCAAGGCCACCCAAACCTGGTAAGCCGCAGCGGGAGCCGCAAGGCTCCCGCTTGCTAACCTGATAGGTGTTACATGGCAGGCGCAAAAGAGATTCGCAGTAAGATTGCGAGCATCAAAAGCACGCAAAAAATTACCAGCGCCATGGAAAAAGTGGCGGTCAGCAAAATGCGCAAGGCACAAATGCGCATGGCTGCTAGCCGTCCTTATGCGGAGCGTATCCGCCAGGTAATTGGGCATCTGGCCAACGCCAACCCGGAATACCGCCACCCGTTCATGATCGACCGCGAAGTTAAGCGCGTCGGTTATGTGGTTGTGAGCAGTGACCGTGGTTTGTGCGGTGGTTTGAATACCAACCTGTTCAAGGCCCTGGTCAAGGACATGGCGGTAAACCGCGAAAACGGCGTCGAGATCGATCTGTGTGTTGTTGGTAGCAAGGGTGCGGCCTTTTTCCGTAACTTCGGCGGCAACGTCGTAGCAGCTATCAGCCACCTGGGTGAAGAGCCGTCGATCAATGATTTGATCGGCAGTGTGAAGGTGATGCTGGATGCGTACCTGGAAGGCCGGATTGACCGCCTCTCCGTGGTATCCAACAAGTTCATCAACACCATGACCCAGCAGCCAACCGTGGAGCAATTGATTCCACTGGTGGCGACTCCGGATCAGGAACTCAAGCACCACTGGGACTACCTCTACGAACCAGACGCCAAAGAGCTGCTTGACGGCTTGATGGTGCGCTACGTGGAGTCGCAGGTGTACCAGGCGGTGGTCGAGAACAACGCAGCTGAACAAGCGGCGCGGATGATCGCGATGAAAAACGCTACCGACAACGCCGGTGATCTGATCAGCGATTTGCAGCTGATCTACAACAAGGCGCGTCAGGCTGCGATCACCCAAGAGATCTCGGAAATCGTCGGCGGCGCTGCCGCGGTTTAACGGTTCAAATATTCAGAGGATCCAGCTATGAGTAGCGGACGTATCGTTCAAATCATCGGCGCCGTTATCGACGTGGAATTTCCACGCGACAGCGTACCGAGCATCTACAACGCGCTGAAAGTACAAGGCGCGGAAACTACTCTGGAAGTTCAGCAACAGCTGGGCGACGGCGTAGTTCGTACCATTGCGATGGGTTCCACCGAAGGCTTGAAGCGCGGTCTGGACGTTATCGACTCTGGCGCAGCCATCTCCGTACCGGTCGGTAAAGCGACCCTGGGCCGGATCATGGACGTACTGGGCAACCCAATCGACGAAGCCGGCCCGATCGACACCGAAGAGCGCTGGGGCATTCACCGTCCAGCACCTTCGTTCGCCGAACAAGCTGGCGGCAACGACCTGCTGGAAACCGGCATCAAGGTTATCGACCTGGTTTGCCCGTTCGCCAAGGGCGGTAAAGTCGGTCTGTTCGGTGGTGCCGGTGTAGGCAAGACCGTAAACATGATGGAACTGATCCGTAACATCGCCATCGAGCACAGCGGTTATTCCGTGTTCGCCGGTGTGGGTGAGCGTACTCGTGAGGGTAACGACTTCTACCACGAGATGAAGGACTCCAACGTTCTGGACAAAGTGGCACTGGTTTACGGTCAGATGAACGAGCCGCCGGGAAACCGTCTGCGCGTAGCACTGACTGGCCTGACCATGGCCGAGAAGTTCCGTGACGAAGGTAACGACGTTCTGCTGTTCGTCGACAACATCTACCGTTACACCCTGGCCGGTACTGAAGTATCCGCACTGCTGGGCCGTATGCCTTCGGCAGTAGGTTACCAGCCGACCCTGGCTGAAGAGATGGGCGTTCTGCAAGAACGTATCACTTCGACCAAGGAAGGTTCGATCACTTCGATCCAAGCGGTATACGTACCTGCGGATGACTTGACCGACCCGTCGCCAGCGACCACCTTCGCCCACTTGGACGCCACCGTCGTTCTGTCCCGTGACATCGCTTCCCTGGGTATCTACCCAGCGGTCGATCCACTCGACTCGACTTCGCGCCAGCTGGACCCGAACGTGATCGGCCAGGAGCACTACGACACCGCTCGCGGCGTTCAGTACGTGCTGCAGCGTTACAAAGAACTGAAGGACATCATTGCGATCCTGGGTATGGACGAGCTGTCGGAAGCCGACAAGCAGTTGGTAAACCGTGCTCGTAAGATCCAGCGCTTCTTGTCGCAGCCGTTCTTCGTGGCTGAAGTCTTCACCGGTGCTTCGGGTAAATACGTTTCCCTGAAAGACACCATTGCTGGCTTCAAAGGCATCCTCAACGGTGACTACGACCACCTGCCAGAACAAGCGTTCTACATGGTCGGCGGCATCGAAGAAGCGATCGAGAAAGCCAAGAAACTGTAATCCAAGCGCCCGGAAACGGGCGCTCATCAGGTTGAGGCAATCAGATGGCTATGACAGTCCATTGCGATATCGTCAGCGCGGAAGGGGAAATCTTCTCCGGTCTGGTAGAGATGGTGATTGCACACGGCGAACTCGGTGACCTTGGTATTGCCATGGGTCACGCGCCGTTGATCACCAGCTTGAAGCCAGGTCCGATCACTCTGACCAAGCAAGGCGGGGAAAAGGAGGTGTTCTACATCTCCGGTGGTTTCCTCGAGGTTCAGCCGAACATGGTCAAGGTACTTGCCGACACCGTGCAACGTGCTGGCGACCTGGATGAAGCCTCCGCTCAGGAAGCCGTCAAGGCTGCTGAGAAGGCCCTGAATGAAAAGGGTGCGGACTTCGACTACAGCGCTGCTGCTGTACGTCTGGCCGAGGCTGCAGCCCAGCTGCGCACGCTCCAGCAGATCCGCAAGAAGTAAGCGGCCCAGCCGTCATGCTTCATGTGTGATTTGATTAAAAAGGGTAGCCTCGGCTACCCTTTTTCTTTTTTTGCAAAACACTTCTTTGGTCTGACGCCGGACCGCTCAGGATTGGTAGCCATTCATGTCTCTTGAAATCGTCATTCTCGCCGCAGGCCAGGGCACTCGCATGCGTTCGGCACTGCCCAAGGTGCTGCACCCGGTTGCCGGCAACTCCATGCTTGGCCATGTTATCCACAGCGCCCGGCAACTTGATCCGCAGCGTATTCACGTGGTCATCGGCCACGGTGCCGATGTGGTACGTGAACGCCTGGCTGCGGACGACCTGAATTTCGTATTGCAAGACAAGCAACTCGGCACCGGCCACGCCACCGCGCAAGCCGTGCCGTTCATCACGGCCGACACCGTGCTGATCCTCTACGGCGACGTGCCGCTGATCGAAGTGGAAACCCTGCAACGCCTGCTCAAGCACGTGGTACCCGGCCAGATGGGCCTGCTCACAGTCGAACTGGCTGATCCGACCGGCTACGGCCGTATCGTGCGCAACGCTGACGGCAAGGTCGCGGCCATCGTCGAGCATAAAGACGCCAGCGAAGCCCAGCGCGCCATCACCGAAGGCAACACCGGAATCATGGCGGTGCCTGGCAATAAGCTCGCCGACTGGATGAGCCGCCTGTCCAACAACAACGCCCAGGGCGAGTACTACCTCACCGACGTCATCGAGATGGCCGTGAGTGATGGTCTGCTGGTCGCCACCGAGCAACCCCACGACCCGATGGAAGTGCAGGGCGCCAACGACCGCAAGCAACTCGCCGAACTGGAGCGTCACTACCAACTGCGCGAAGGCCGCCGCCTGATGGCCCAGGGCGTGACCCTGCGCGACCCGGCGCGCTTCGATGTGCGTGGTGAAGTCACCGTGGGCCGCGATGTGCTGATCGACATCAACGTGATCCTCGAAGGCCGCGTAATCATCGAAGACGACGTGATCATCGGCCCCAACTGCGTCATCAAGGACAGCACCCTGCGCAAAGGCGTGGTGATCAAGGCCAACAGCCACCTGGAAGGTGCCGTGATGGGCGAGGGCAGCGATGCCGGCCCGTTCGCACGCTTGCGTCCGGGCAGCGTGTTGGAGGCCAAGGCCCATGTGGGTAACTTCGTCGAACTGAAAAACGCCCACCTGGGCGAGGGCGCCAAGGCCGGTCACCTGACTTACCTGGGCGATGCCGTGATCGGCGCGCGCACCAATATCGGCGCGGGCACCATCACCTGCAACTACGATGGCGCCAACAAGCACCAGACTGTGTTGGGCGAAGACGTGTTCATTGGTTCCAACAACTCGTTGGTTGCCCCGGTGAGAGTCGGCGATGGCGCCACCACCGCGGCCGGCTCCACCATCAACCAGGATGTGGATAACTTGCAGCTCGGCGTCGCCCGCGCTCGCCAGCGCAACATCGATGGCTGGAAACGCCCGGTCAAAATCAAAAAGAGCTGAGTTATCCACAGCTCGCCTGGCCAGCGCGATCCCCTGTGGGAGCTGGCTTGCCTGCGATAGCGATCTATCAGCCACTGATGTGCAAGCTGATACACCGCTATCGCAGGCAAGCCAGCTCCCACATCTGGTTGGGGATTTTTCCAGAAATTTACCACGCCCCGCTTGACGATCTTTCGCCAATAGGTTTTGATTGCCTTCGTTATCTTTCGAAACGAAACTTATCATCACCATGTCGAAACGAAATACACCCCAACGCCGCCACAATATCCTGGCTTTGCTCAATGAACAGGGCGAAGTCAGCGTGGACGCATTGGCCAAGCATTTCGAAACGTCGGAAGTGACCATCCGCAAGGACCTGGCCGCTCTCGAAAGCAACGGCCTGTTGCTGCGTCGCTACGGTGGCGCCATCACCATGCCCCAGGAACTGGTAGGCGATGCCGCTCAGCCCATTTCGGTGTACAAGCGCGCCATCGCCCGTGCCGCCGTGATGCGCCTGCGTGAGCACGCACGCATCATCATCGACAGCGGCAGCACCACCGCCGCGATGATCCCTGAACTGGGCCACCAGCCCGGCCTGGTGGTGATGACCAACTCCCTGCACGTGGCCAGCGCCTTGAGCGAACTGGAACACGAGCCCGTGCTGCTGATGACCGGCGGCACCTGGGACCCGCATTCGGACTCGTTCCAAGGCCAGGTCGCCGAACAGGTGCTGCGGTCCTATGACTTTGATCAGCTGTTCATCGGCGCCGACGGCATCGATTTGCAGCGCGGCACCACCACCTTCAACGAACTGCTGGGCCTGAGCCGTGTGATGGCCGAGGTCGCCCGTGAAGTGGTGGTGATGGTCGAATCCGACAAGATCGGCCGCAAGATTCCCAACCTGGAACTGCCCTGGAGCAGCGTCCATACCCTGATCACCGATGATCGCCTGCCGCTTGAGGCCCGCGACCAGATCCAAGCCCGCGGCATTACGCTGATATGCGCGGCAATCATCTAGGAGAAACACCATGTGTGGCATCGTAGGCGCAGTCGCTGAACGCAACATCACCCCGATCCTGATCGAAGGCCTCAAGCGCCTGGAATACCGTGGCTATGACAGCGCCGGTGTAGCCGTCTTCACCAACGCCGGCAAGCTGGAGCGCACGCGCCGTCCGGGCAAGGTCAGCGAGTTGGAACAAGCCTTGAACGGCGAGCCGCTGGTTGGCCGCCTGGGCATCGCCCATACCCGCTGGGCCACTCACGGCGCTCCGTGCGAACGCAACGCCCACCCGCATTTCTCCGGCGACCTGGCCGTGGTGCACAACGGCATCATCGAAAACCACGAAGTGCTGCGCGACCAACTCAAGGGCCTGGGCTACGTGTTCACCTCGGACACCGACACCGAAGTCATCGCCCACCTGCTCAACCACAAACTCAAGGACCACAGCGACCTGACCGCCGCCCTCAAGGCCACGGTCAAGGAACTGCATGGTGCCTACGGCCTGGCCGTGGTCTGCGCCAGCCAACCGGACCGCGTCGTTGCCGCCCGCAGTGGCAGCCCGTTGGTGATCGGCCTGGGCCTGGGGGAAAACTTCCTCGCTTCCGACCAACTGGCCCTGCGTCAGGTCACCGACCGCTTCATGTACCTGGAAGAAGGCGATATTGCCGACATCCGTCGTGAAAGCGTGCAGATCTGGGACGTAAACGGCAACTCCGTCGAGCGTGAAGCCGTGCAGTACCGCGACGGTGCCGAGGCTGCCGACAAGGGCGAATTCCGCCACTTCATGCTCAAGGAAATCCACGAGCAACCAGCCGTGGTGCAACGCACCCTGGAAGGGCGCCTGAGCCAGCACCAGGTGCTGGTCAACGCTTTCGGCCCGCAAGCGGCCGAGCTGTTCGCCAAAGTGCACAATGTGCAGATCGTCGCCTGCGGCACCAGCTACCACGCCGGCATGGTCGCCCGTTACTGGCTGGAAGAACTGGCCGGCATCCCGTGCCAGGTCGAAGTCGCCAGCGAGTTCCGCTACCGCAAGGTCGTGGTGCAGCCCGATACCCTGTTCGTGACCATCTCCCAGTCCGGCGAAACCGCCGACACCCTGGCCGCCCTGCGCAATGCCAAGGAACTGGGCTTCCTCGCCAGCCTGGCGATCTGCAACGTCAGCATCAGCTCCCTGGTGCGCGAATCCGACCTGACCCTGCTGACCCAGGCCGGTCGTGAAATCGGCGTGGCCTCGACCAAAGCCTTCACCACCCAGTTGGTCGGCCTGCTGCTGCTGACCCTGTCCCTCGGCCAAGTCCGCGGCACCCTTGCTGCCGGCGTCGAAGCCACCCTGGTCGAAGAGCTGCGTCGCCTGCCTACCCGTCTGGGCGAAGCCCTGGCCATGGACAGCACCGTGGAAAAAGTCGCCGAACTGTTTGCCGACAAAAACCACACCCTGTTCCTCGGCCGTGGCGCGCAATACCCGGTCGCCATGGAAGGCGCCCTCAAGCTCAAGGAAATCTCCTATATCCACGCTGAAGCCTACCCAGCCGGTGAGCTGAAACACGGCCCATTGGCCCTGGTGGATGACGACATGCCGGTGGTGACCGTCGCGCCGAACAACGAACTGCTGGAGAAGCTCAAGTCCAACCTGCAGGAAGTGCGCGCCCGTGGCGGCCAACTGGTGGTGTTCGCCGACGAAAAAGCCGGCATGACCAACGGCGAAGGCACCCACGTCATCAACATCCCACACATCCACGACATCCTGTCGCCGATCCTCTACACCATCCCGCTTCAACTGCTGTCGTACTACGTCGCCGTGCTCAAAGGCACCGACGTCGACCAGCCGCGCAACCTGGCAAAGTCGGTGACGGTGGAGTAACCCCGCGTAGCCTGGAGGCCCCTCGGGTCTCCAGGATCAGCACGACGAAAGGATTCGACCTCGATGCCAACCCCTCTTTCCCAAATCGGCGAGCGTTTGCACAATCGCCGGTTTGCGGTCGCAAACAACACCCAAGGTCTCTCTGGCGCCGGCACGGTTTTTCATTACCAAGTCGAAGGCGAAGCCATCTGGGGCACCTACCAAGGCGGGCGGATTCGTATCGGCCAGCAGGTCGGGCGTGTAACCGGCGAGGATACGATCGAGTTGCTGTTTCAGTGCGTGACCACACAGGGCGAGTTATTGGCCGGCTGGTCTCGCGGCACGGTCGGCGTTGATGCTGCCGGGCGCACTACGCTGGCGTTTGTATGGGGTTGGTTGTCGGGGGCGACGGGAGGTGGGGAGTCCAGCTACACCGAGCTTGTCACATAGCGGCTGATCACGGCACAAACTCCACCCGCAACCCCCGGCTCGCACTGCGCCCCTGATCATCGCTGACCCGCAGCCGATACTCCCCTGATTTGCCCGGTCGCCAGTTCAGCGTGGTCTGCGGCGGGCCCTGGCCGATCAAGGTTTGATCGGCGAACCAGTACAGCGTCGCCGCATCGCTGGCCGCGTTGGCATTCAGCGGGATGCTTTCCTGGGGTTGCGACAGGCGCAGTTGATAGCTCACTTGGGTCAGCGGTGAGCGGATCTGCGGCGCTTCGCTCTGGTCGCTGATGCGGTTGGGCTGGCAGTTTTTCATCACGCTGGGCGGCGTGCGCCGGGGCAGGCCGGCGGCGCGGTACAGGCGCTGTATGTCGCTGGGCCAGAATTCGAAGACTTCTTCACGGGTGTACTGCGCCTCGAAGGGCGGGCACGCGGCCTTGCCGGTGCGCGTGTCGATCAGCACCGGGCGATGCAGGTTGGATACTCGAATCGGCGACACGCCGGGCAGATACCAGGTCTTGCGGGTTTGCGGGCACCAGCGGTTGGGCAAATCGCCGGAGGCGGCGCAGACGTCGATGCGTACCAGCCCGACGGGCGGCTTGTCGGGCTTGATCACCACATTGGGCAACGCCAGGGGCAGGGCGTCGGCGATGCGGAAGAACAGCGGCGCGGCGGTCTTGGCGCCGATAAACGCCGGGTTCGGCCGGCCGTCGAAGTTGCCCACCCACACCACCAGCACGTAGGGGCCGACCAGGCCGGCGCTCCAGGCATCGTGAAAACCCCAGGAGGTGCCGGTTTTCCACGCGGTGCGCCAATGGCGGCCGGGCAAGCCATCCGGGCGCGGGTTGCGACGCAGCATGTCGCGCACCATGAACGCGGCCTGGGGCGTGAGCAGTTGCGCCCCGGTGGATTGCGGCTGCTCCTGCAAATAACGCAGCGGCCGCAAATGCCCGTCACCGGCCAGCATCACGTACAGCCGCGCCAGCTCCTCCGGGGTCATCTCGCCGCCGCCGAGGGCCAGAGCCAGGCCGTAATGACTTTCGTCACGCAGGCCCTTGATACCGGCGCGTTGCAGCAATCCATACAAGGACGGCGATTTCACCTGGCTGGCCAGCCACACTGCCGGGATATTGCGACTACGGATCAATGCATCGCGCGCCGTCAGCGGGCCGACAAAACTGCCGTCGAAATTTTCCGGCTGGAAGTAGCCGAAGTTACTGGGCAAGTCCTTGAGGATGCTCATGGGGTGGATCACCCCCTGGTCCAACGCCAATCCATACAGGAACGGCTTGAGCGTGGAGCCCGGCGAGCGCCGCGACAGCACGCCGTTGACTTGACCGTGGATGCCTGTGGATAAGTAATCCGCCGAACCCACCAGCGCCTTGACGCTCTGGTCGCGGCTGTCGATCAGGATCGCCGTGGCATTTTCCACGCCGGTGCTGCGCCGCTCGGCGATAAAGCCGCTGATCAGGCGTTCGAGCAGTTGCTGCAACGGCAGGTTGAGGGTGCTGTTCAGCTCATTGCCGGGCTGGGACGCCAGCAGTTGCTCACTCAAATGCGGCGCCAAAAACGGGATCTGCTGGCGGTTACGCGCCTCCAGCGGCAAGTCCAGCAAACTGTCGTTACGCGGGTCTTGTGGATAAGTCTCGCGCCAGTCGGCCATCAAGCGCAGCCGCGCATTTTGCAGCGACGCCCCGAAACGCGCGCGCCGCCCCGGCTGTTGCGGAATCACCGCCAGCGCCAGCGCTTCGGACAACGACAATTGCGCGGCGGCCTTGCCAAAGTAGATGCGGCTCGCCGCCTCGGCGCCTTCGATATTGCCACCCATCGGCGCCAGGTTCAGGTAGGCCTCGAGGATGTCGTGTTTGCTGTAGCGCGTTTCCAACCACAGCGCCAAGGCCATCTGCTGCAACTTGCCGGGCACCTGGCGGGTGTTCAGGTCCCATAGGCGCCGCGCCAGTTGCATGCTCAAGGTCGAACCGCCCTGACGCTGGCCACCGCTGTAGGTGGCCATGGCCGCACGCAGCAAAGCCGGGGGATTGATCCCCGGGTGCCAGTAGAAATTGCGGTCTTCCTTGAGCAGCAAGGCTTCGACCAGTGAAGGAGACATCCGCTCCAGCGGTAGCCATAAGCGGTATTGGCCGTCATCCGCCAAGGTCATGCGCAGCAGCGAGCCGTCGTCGGCCAGCACCAGCCGTGACGAGGTCACGGCCTGTTCCAGCGGGGCGTGGGGCCACAGGCGCAGCCCCGCCAGCACCACCGCCGCTAGCAGCAGCGGCGGCGCCAGGCGTTTAAGGCTTGGTAATTTCAAGATGGCCTACTTTGCCGCGCCCTTGCAGGGTGGTTTCGTACATGCCTTCGGCGTAGGCCGGTGGCGTATTGAACGTCCCCGCGTTGGTGGCGCGCACGCGGTACACGAAGGTACCTACATCGCGCAGTGCAGTGCCGTACAACACCACTCGATCATCGCGTACATCCACGTAGTCCGGCTGCCAGTTGCTCAGCTCGGTCTCGCCGATGGGCGCTTGCCAGGCTTCGGCTTCCTGGCTGTCTTCTTCCACATACTCGGACTCTTCGCCTTCACTCTCTTCGCTGCTGGCCGCTTCCGGCTCCGGCGGCAAGTTATACACAGGCTCGACGCCACCCGGCAGCAGGTCGACCACCGCCACTTGCTGCACCTGGTCGCGATCGGTGGCGCGCAGACGCAAGCGCACCAGGAACTCATCGCCCACTGCGACCTTGCTCACCGGGTCGCCCTTGAGGTCGAGGTACTCGTGGATGATCTCCAGGCCGTTGTTGATCGGCTTGAGCTTGGCGCCCTTGTCGAAACCGGCTTCGCTGAGCATGTAGAACGCGGCCGGGCCGTCGGATTTTTCCATGACCAGTTTTTGCGTGGCCCCGGGAACGGCGGCGCGCGGCGGCTGGCCAGCCATTTCCAGCAACTGTTGTTGCTTGTCGCCCAACCAGGCCGTGGCCTTGAGCGTCATGTCGCTTTGCGCACGCTGGCCATAGTTATCCAAAGCCCGCAGCAACAGTGCCGCCGACAGCGAGTTGTAGCGCTGTTCGTTCAAGCGTTTACCGAGTTTATCCAGCAGCGCCGTTGGCACGTCGTCCATCAGCTCCGGGAAATGCCGCGCCAGCAGGTGCAAGTGTTCGGCGTCGTGCACCAGCGGGTCGTAGTACATACCGTCGCTGGTCCACTTATCCACAAGGGCGCGCCAAGGGATCTTGCGGAACAAGGTATCGGCCTGGCGATCCTGCTTGAGCAACTTGTAGCTGGCGGCCAGGTAAGCGGCACCGAGGTCGTTCTGCCAGCTGTCCTTGAAGTAGCTCTCGTAGCGCTCGCGAATGTCACTCAAGGCACCGCTCACCAGAATCCCCTGACGGCTCAGCAGGTAACTGGCGTAGGCACGGTTGCGCAATTCCGACAGGCCTTCGCTAGGACCGTTGGCCAAATCTGTCAGATACGCGTTCGAGCGTACCAGCAGGTCTTCCGGCACCGGCAACCCACGCTCCTTGGCTTCGATCAGGAAGTCGGTGGCATACAGGCTGGCGTACGGCGCCACATCCGGGTTGGCCGCCCACAAACCAAAGCCGCCGGCCTGGTTCTGGCGTTGGCGCAACATGCGCACCGCGCTGCTGAAGGCCTGCTCGGCTTCAGGGGCGTTGCCACCCCAGATCAGCGCGGGCATGGCCTTGGACACCAATTGCTCGGTGCAGGCGTAGCCGTAGTCATCCAGGTAATGCTTGAGACCGTTGGCCCACACCAGCGGCGAGGCGGCGACGCCCAGTTGTACGTCGCGCAGTTGGCTGAACAGCTCGCGGGTTGGCTTGAGCTCTTTGCTGGCGCTGTCGAAGCGGCCCAGGCTCAAGGCCACACGGTGCTCACTCAGGGGGCGGATCGAAGTGGTTTCCGCCACCTGGATACGCTTGCCATCCGGCAGTACCGCGACAAAGCGCAGGTCGGCCGAACCCAGGGTTTCACCGACCTTGATCTTGAACTCGGCGGTGCCTTCCTTGCGCGGTTGCAGGGCCAAGGTGCTGCCCTTGTCGCCCTGCACCTTGAGGCCGTCGCTGGTTTGCACCTCAAACTTCACGTTGGCCGCGGCGTCGAGGTTGCTGAACACCCCGGCGCTGACATTGAACACATCCCCAGGCGCCACGAAGGCCGGCACGTTCGGTGTGATCACGATCGGCCCACGCACCTCGGTGTTGGCCTCACTGACACCCACGCTGTCGCTGTCCACCGCCACCGCGAAGAGGTGCAGCTTGCCGTTGAAACTGTCCGGCACCTGGTAATGCAGCACAGTCTCACCGGCCGGCAGGTCCACCAACCCGGACCACCACGCCACGGGCGGCTGATGTTTACGCTTGAACGGGTTGAGGTGATTGGCCAGGGCGCCTTCCGTATCGCCACCGGGCGCTGCCCCACTGAGCAAGCGGCTGAATTCCGGCAGGATCAGGTCAAGGATCTGACTGGTGCCGACTTCCAGCGCGCGCTTCTGGAAGAAGAAACCCAACGGGTCCGGCGTCTGGTAGCGCGCCACTTGCAGGATGCCTTCGTCTACCGCATACACCACGGCGCGGCCCGGGCGGTCGGCGTTGACCTTGATGTCGAGCATTTGCCCCGGCTCGACCTTCGCCGGGCCCTCGACTTTCAGCGCCATGCGTCGCGCATCCAGGTTGATACTGAAGGGCACCACGCCGGAGGACAGCGGGCTCATATACACCTCGGCCGAGCCCATGTCGCGCACAAACTGCACGTTGACGTAGGCATTGCCTTCAAGCCCCGCAGGCACGCGGATATGTTGCACGCTGTTGGTGCTGTCAGCCCTGAACCACTGCTGGGTATAGACCTTGTCCCGTTCGATGGTGATCAAGCCGGCCCCGGTGTACGGCGCGCGGATACTGATGGCGATCTCGTCGCCGGTGGCGTAGCTGCGTTTATCCAGGCGCAGTTGCAGTTCGGCGTTGCGCTCCAGGGAGCGCGAGGTGTTGCCACGCCCGGCCACGCTGTAGTCGATCTGGTTGAGCAGGTTGCCGTTGGCGTCTTTCAGTTGCAGGGTGTAATCACCCGGCGTGCCGGTGTTGAGGCTCTGCCTGGCGCCGTCCTGGGTCATCACCAGCTTGGATGCCGGCTGGCTGATGTTCTTGATGCGCGACTCGTACTTGTAGGTGCCGTTGGACTGTTTCACCAGCACCGACACATAGCGGTGCTCGACCACTTCGCTGGTCAGGCCCTCCACTGCCAGCGGCGAAAGGTCCGGCGCCACGGCCAGCCATTGCACCTCGCGTGGCGCATCCTTGGCGACGTACGACAGCGAGTCCTGACTTTTCACACCCACAAGGTAAGGCGCAGACGACACCAACAAGGCACTTTGCGCCGCCACGTTGCGCCCGCCTTCGGCTTCGAACACCTGGGTCATGACCTGCAGGCGATAGGTGCTGTTGGCGAAGCGTTGCAGGTTGAGGTCGAGCAGAGCCTGGCCGTTGTCATCCACGGTGGTTTCGGCGAGGTCTTCGGTGCTGGCCTCTTCCAGGGAATCGTTGAGGCGGAAGCGGTAATCGGGATAGCGCTCGAATGCCGCGAGCGTTGGGCTCAGGGACATTTTCGCGGTCACCCGACGCCCGGCCGCCGGGGCGCCGAACAGGTGCATCGCGGTGACTTTGGCGACCACTTGGTCCGGTGGAATCCAGCCCTGCACGGGAGTGTCATGCAGGCTCAGGCTGACTTTCATGCGGTCCGGTTCAAAGTCGCGGACCTTGAAGCTGACGCTGCCCAGGTCGGTGCGGGTCTGTTTCTGGCCAATCAACTGCAAGGTCGCGGTGTAGTCCCCGGCGGGGGCGACTTCGCTGCTGGGGAAATCAAAGGTTTCAAAACCACTGGCGGACAGCTTCAGCGGCTGGCGAATCACTTCCAGGCCGCGTGGGTCGGTGATTTGCAACTCTACCGGCAGGCCTTGCAGGGCACCTTTCCAGTTGCCGCTGCGCACGATCATGCCCAGGTGCGCGGTCTCGCCTGGGCGGTACAGGCCGCGGTCGGTAAACAGGTAGGCGCTGAGGCGATCAACCGCACCGTCTTCTTCCAAACCGCCTACATCGAAGCGCGACAAATCCAGTTGCTGGGACTGACGGGCAATCGGCAGGAAGGATTGGTCATTGCCGCGAGTGACGACATACATCAGCGGCGTTTTCTCACGGCGCAATTCATCCAGCTTGGCGAAATGCGCGTGGCCTTCGCCATCGGTGCGCCCGCTGCTCACGGGCAAGCCGTTGCGGCCGATGATGTCGACCTGTGCGTCGGCCACCGGCGAACCGTTGCCGATGGACTGTACGTACACATCATGGCTGCCATCGCTGGAGCGCTTGGCGATGATGCCCAGGTCGGTCACTACGATAAAGCGCAGGTCGCTGGTGCTGCTGCGGTCGTACTCGAAGGTGCGCTCGACCGGCTCGTCCTGGGGGCTGAGCTTGAGTACAAAAATGCCACGACGGCCGCCGTTGGCGGTGAGGTAGTGGCTGAGGTCGACGTTGTCGTAGACGGTTTTCGCCGGGTCATTGGACGACAGTGGAATGTCCAGCGTCTGACGTTCCACCATGCGGTCGAAGTACTCGTTGCCGAAATTCGGCCGGGCAAAGCTACCGCTGCTCTGGTCCACCAGATGCTGCAATTGGTTGGGCAGCAGGCGGGCGATTTCCACATGGGCGCCGGGCACGCCACGGGCCATGAAGCCCAGGCGTTTTTCGCCGTTGAGGCTGAGCAGGGCGCCGTCAGACAGGAACTGCAACGTGCGCGGGTACGCCGGCATGCTGATCAGCGACGCCGTAGGATTCTTCGCCAGATAACCGCCGATGGCTTCCAGGTTGGCGGGCACGCGCACATAGATAGCCCGGCCGGCCGGGGCCTTGAACTTGAAGGCATGCAGGGTGTTCAACGGTTCGACGCTGGGCACGTGGGTCAGGTTGACCTTGGTGCTGCGGGCGAGCAGGGCATCGTCGATGTCGTTGCTGTTGTAGGGGCGCGTATCGTCCTCGGCTTTTTCCGGCAGCAGCCAGGCCTGCACCTTACCGGCGATGGTGTCATCGGCTACGGCGCTAGAGCTGCTGAACATCAGCACCGGCTCGGGTTCGCCGCGCTGGTTGTCGACAAAGCTGACTTCGGCGCCAGTGAATGTCAGGCGATAACGCCCGGGCACCGTGACTTGCGCCACCAGCGGCGCGTTGCTGGCGTTGCCGCCGTCGCGGGCCTTGAGGCCTTCGTCGAGCTTGGCGCTGACCGGGGTACTTTCCAGCGGTGTAGCCAGGGCGGCGGAGCGCACGTAGGCGTTGAGTTTTTTCTCGTCGAACGTCACTTCCGGCCGATTGGGCAACTGGGCGTCGCGGTAGGCCAGGCCTTTGCCAAGGGTCACTGTCACGCGTTTGCGTAGGCTGTCTTCATCCACTGGGTGGGAAAAGTGGAAGGTCGCCACCAGCTGTTTCAGCGTTGGATTGGACGGGTCCTGGTACAGCTCGTTTTGCGCCAGGGTGGCGCGGAACGGTTGGGTGGAGAACTGGGCACTGTATTGGTCGAGCAGTACGCCGTCGGCCAGCAGGTTTTTCTTCGCCAGGTCCAGGGTGTAACCGGCGTCGATCGGCCAGTCTTTCTCCGGCACGAACAGCAAGGTGCGGTCATCGGACCAGCGCCACGTACCCGCCACGCTCGGCTTGAGGGTGATGCCTTCGCTCACCGGCTTGCCAATCGCCGCCAGTGGGGCCACGGACTCGGCGAAACGCACCTGCAAGTTATCCACAACCGGCGTTGGCTGGGTGTAATCGGTGAGGTTGGGCTTGTGCAGCGAATAACTCACGGTGTGGGGCTTGGGCAGGTGGGAATACCACTGCCAGCCGTAGAACCCGGCAGCGCCCAGCAGCACCAGGCCCAGCACGCCGGCCCCGGCCTGGCGCGGATAAGCGCGGGCCTTCTGACCGAGCGCCAGCACGCCATCACCGATGGCGCGCAGCCAGAACGGCGGGCTCCATTGGCCGAACAAGGCGCCCACCACAGTCGTTAATGCACCGTACAAACGGCGACAGATCGTTTTGAACGAGTCGAACATGGTGAGCATCCCTGGCTAAGTGCGGCGTATCTTACAGTGTCTTTGATACAAAAGATGACACCGATACGCCGCATTATTTGTGGCGAGGGAATGTTACGAAGGGGTCATACATTCCAGCGAGCGATCCACCATGACTTTGGCCATTTTCGCCAGATAGCTGGCGGTTTTGGGTGAGTCACCTAATGCTTCAGCGCACTGGAGCAGGTCTGAGGCGTAAGCCAGGGCGTCTTCGAAGCTGAGTTCGGGATGGGTGATGAAAAAGGGATGGGGTGGGTCGGGCCTTACTTTGCTCATTGCGTTAACTCCAATGTAGAAAATTGGAGCTGACAGCCATCGCTGCTAAACAATGGGTGGCAGCTGTACGCAGGTTAGCAGGCCGGAACATTGGGAATCCGACGCACCCGAAGGTGCCCTGCGCACAGCCACCATAAAGCGTTGGCAGAAAAAAACGCCATGCTTGAGATGGCGCTTGTGCGCCCAATGTTGAACATTCGAGCTGCTAAACCCGGTCACTGAATGGGCAGTGACGAACGCAGACTAGCTACCGAAAAGGCAGGGCACAAGCGGCAGGGATTCTCTCGGAAATGTCCTGCGAAAGAAAGGGACGCGAGTGGTAGGAGTGCTTGTTTCAGACTTTGCCGCAGAACAAATGCACGCAGGTTTGCTGACGGAGTTTGGCACGATTTGTAAGCCTATAGGCTTACAAATTACCGACCCTTGTAAGCCTGTAGGCATAAAAGTTTTTAGGTGTCACCGCAAAGCCTATGTGGGAGCGGGCTTGCTCGCGAAGGCGGTGTGTCAGCCAACCTATCAAGTGGCTGAAACACCGCCTTCGCGAGCAAGCCCGCTCCCACATTTTTGATTTTTGGATGGCTGGAGAATGGTGGACTCAGGTCCACCAGAACCGCACCAGGTGAAAGAAAATCGGCGCGGCAAAACACACCGAGTCCAAGCGATCCAGCATGCCGCCATGCCCCTCGATCATGTGCCCCCAATCCTTCACGCCCCGGTCGCGCTTGATCGCCGACATCACGATGCCGCCAGCAAACCCCAGCAGGTTGATCAACAGCGCGATCAGGAACGACTGCCATGGGTTGAACGGCGTGGTCCACCACAGGGCTGCGCCGATCAGGGAGGACAGCAAGATCCCGCCGACAAAGCCTTCCACGGTTTTGGAGGGCGACAGGTTGGGCGCGATCTTGTGTTTGCCGAACAACTTCCCACACACGTACTGGAGCACGTCCGACAGTTGCACCACGATCACCAGGTAGGCGATCAGCAGCAGGTTGCGGCCCTCGTAGCCGGGAATGTCGAGGGTCAGCAGGGCCGGCACGAACGACACGCAGAACACGGCGATCATCAGGCCCCATTGCACCTTCGACGCCCGTTCCAAAAAGTGTGTGCTGTCGCCGCCGAGGGAGGCGAGGATCGGCAGCAGCAGGAACACGTACACCGGGATGAAGATCGAGAACAGCCCGTACCAGTCCGAGTAAATCAGCAGGTATTGCAGCGGCAGCGCCAGGTAGAACGCGGCCACCAGCGCCGGGTAGTCGCTGCGGCGGGTGGGGGTGAGGGTGAGGAATTCGCGCAGGGCGTAGAACGACACCGCGTAGAACAGCAGGATCACCGCCCCGGTGCCGAGCCAGAAGGCGATGCCGATGACCACCACCATCACCCACCAGGCGTTGATGCGTGCGTTGAGGTTGTCGATCACCGCGTTAGGCGTGCCACGGGTGCGCAGCTTGAGGATCAGGCCGATCAGCGAGGCGAGCACCAGGATCGCGCCGATGCCGCCGAACAGCATTATGGTCTGGCTATGCATATCAGGAATGCTCCGGGGCTAGGGCGAGCAGGGCGTCACGGGTGCGGGCGAGGAACGCGGTCTTGTCTTCGCCTTCTTCCAAATGCAACGGCGTGCCGAAGCTGGTGGTGCACAGCAGGGGCAGCGGCAACACGCGACCCTTGGGCATGACCCGGTTGAGGTTGGCTATCCACACAGGCACCAGTTCGGCCTGTGGGTAACTTTTTGCCAAGTGATACAAGCCGCTTTTGAACGGCAGCAGGCCGTCTTCCAGATTGCGCGTGCCTTCGGGAAACAGGATCAGCGAGTCGCCGCCTTCCAATGCGGTCAACATGGGCTGCAACGGGTTATCCACAGGGTCCTTGCGCTCGCGGTCGATCAGCACGCCGTTGAACACACGGTTGATGATGTAGCGGCGCAAGGCGCTTTTGCTCCAGTAATCGCTACCGGCCACCGGGCGCGTGAATTTGCGCAGGTTTTGCGGCAATGAGGCCCACAGCAGCACGAAGTCGCCGTGGCTGCTGTGGTTGGCGAAGTAGATGCGTTGCACCGGCACAGGTGCGCAGCCCAGCCACAGGCTGCGGGCGCCGGTAACGGTGCGGGCCATGGAGGTAATCAGCGTGGCGACCACGGGTTCGAACATGGGAATTCCTTATCCGGCGAAAGGCAGCCAGGGGCTGGCGAGGATCACGCCCAGGGTCAGCAGCGTTTGTGCACCCAGCAACCAGGCTTGTTTGCGCAGCAGTTTGAGGGCGCCGCGACGGCGTTCGGTCCAGGGCCGGCCGGCGCGTTTGGGCGCTTGCAGGCCAAGGGTTTGCAGGGCCAGGTCGAGGTCGGCGGTGCGTTCGGTGTCGCGGGCGAGCAGGGCGAACAGGTCGGCATCGAAGGCCACGCGCAGCGCCCAGTACTTTTGCAGCAGCCCAAGGATAATCATCCACAGGCTGAGCAGCAGGCAGATTGGCGTAATGCTGGCCATCAGCAGTTGGGCCAGGCCGAACAACACGCCGAGCAGGGTCAGGCCTGTGGATAACTGATCCAGCGAACGGCCGCGGCGCAGCAGGCTGGCGACGACCTGGAGTTCCATATCAGCGGGCATGGGGCAAACCCTCCAAAGCTTCACGGTGAGCGGGGTGCAGGACCACATCGGCCCGCGCTGTACGAATAATAGTCAGCGCATCCTCCACCGTCGTGGCCCGCCCGCTGTGCAGCAGCCACGCGGCAACCGCCGTCGCGCTGCGCGAATAGCCCAGGGCGCAACACACCAGCAGCGGGCCACTGGCGCGCAGGCGTTCGATGGCCTCGGCGGCGAGCAGGCATTCGGCGGGCGTCGGGGCGATCAGGTCCAGCACGGGGATGGCCTGATAGGCACGTCCCTGTGGATTAATCGGCAATTCGGCGCAGAGATCGACGATGGCCTTGAAGGGCTCCTGCTCGCGGGTCGTGGGAATGCGCCCGAGCCAGACGTTATCCACAATCCGGTCCGGTTGTGGATGTTTGCGTGTCCACAGGCGCGAGTTGATCCACGCCGCCGCCAGGTAAGGCGCATACAGCCAGCGCGCGGCCGGTGTCAGTCGACCATCGGCGCGCTTCTGGAAGCCTGCGGCGCCCAGCACGAAGTAGTTCGCCTTGATCAAGGCCAGGGACACCGCCGGCCACAGTAGCCACAGCCAGCCGCCGCCCAGGGCCAACGCAAGCACCGCCAGCAGCAACGCGCCCAGGCCGTAACGCGCGCCCAGCCGCCAGCGCTTGGGGTCCCGCGTCAGCCGCGCATTCAGCAGCGGGCTCGGATGTTCCACCGGCCATAGCCACACGCAGATCCAGCCGGCGAGGGCGCCTGTGGGTAAGTCGATAAAGTGATGTTGATAAGTGGTCAGCACCGAAAGACCGATCAACGCGAACCAGCCGTGTACCAGCCAGCGCCAGACACCCTGGGTGTGGCGCTGGTACATGACCCACAGGATCACCAGCAGCGCGATGTGCAGCGACGGCGCCTGGTTGAACGGTTTGTCGAACCCGGCCAGCACGGCAAACAGCCAGCCGAACACGCCATCCAGTTCGGGCCGCTCGAAGGTGAAACGCAGCGGCCAGATCAGGAAGCAACTCACGGCAATCACCTGCGCACTCAATAGCCGCAGCGCATGTTGCTTCAGTTCATGCCGGCTGTTGGGCAGCAACAGGGAGAACCCGTAAAGCAGGTCGATGGACCAGTAGGGCACGATGCTCCACGCCAGGAAGGGCATGTGGGTTTCCCAGTCGAACACCAACGTGCCGACGTCGCTGCGCTGGCTGGTGACCCAGGTGGCGAAGCCGTAGGTGCTGAAGAACAGCGGCGCCAACAGCAGCAGCCAGAGGACGGCGGGCTTGAGCAGACCGGGTTCGCGCATGTTCAGATCTTCTGTGCCACGGACACGGTGAAAATGCCCCATTCGTCCACCCGCTGGGTGATCTTGCGAAAGCCCGCCGCCTCGACCAGTTGATCCATCTCCGCCTGGCTGCGCCGGCGCATTACCCAGGCCTGGCCCTGGCGGTGGCTGGTCAGCGCACGGGCGATCAGCTCCAGTTGCGGGTGCCATGGCTGGCCGGTGTAGACCAGATAACCGCCGGGCTCTACCGCTTCAGCCAGCCCGGCCAGCGAGCCGCCGACCATGGCGTTGTCGGCAAACAATTCGTACAGCCCGGACACCACCGCCAGCGTCGGCTTGGGCGCCAGCGCGGCCAGGTCCGTACGGTCAAATGCATCGCCTTTGACGAATTGGGCAATGTCGCCCAGGCCCTTCTCGCGAATCAGCGCGCCACCGTCACGCACATTGATGTCGCTGTAGTCGCGCAGCAGGATCGACTCCGGCAGCGGCGAAACGCCCTGCAAGGCTTCCAGAATGTAGCGACCGTGGCCGGCGGCGATGTCGACGATGCGTACTTCGCGATCATCGGCACGCAACTTGGCCATGGCCAGGCGCAGCAGTTCCTCGACGTTCAGCTTGCGCTGGCGGATGCCGCGCCAGCCGATGGAGTTGAGGTAGTTGGTGTCGATCATCCGCCCCAGCCCGCCCTTGCCGGTGGGCTTGTTGCGGTACACGTAGTCCAGGGTGCTGCCGGAGTCGAAACCGGTGTCGAAGCCCAGCTTGACCCCGTCCGACAGGTTCTTGCCCAGGCCCATGCTGGCGCGGGTCAGGCGCCAGTACAGGTCGCGCAGGGAGTTGCGCGGCAACGGCGCGGCGAGGGCTTCGGATTCGGCGCAGGTGGCGCCGATCTTGTCGGCGTCGAGCAGCGAGGCGCGGTCCAGCGGGTGTTCGAAGTTCTGCAGGATAAAGCGCTTGGCGCTGCTCACGGCGGTGGCGCGGTCGCGTTCGCCGAGGGTGTCGTGGAAGAAACCGGGGAGGATGTGCAGCTCTTTTTTCAGGCTGCCGAGGCGGTCGAAAAATTGCTGCTGGGGTTTGCGGTGCACCACGAAGTCCGAGCCGGACACCAGTAATTGGGTCGGCACCTGGATCGCCTGGGCATCGGCCACAACCCGGTCGGCCGCTTCGTACAGGCCGAGCAGCACATTTACCGAGATCGCCTTGGTGATCAGCGGGTCGCTGTCGTAGGACGCCACGCGCTCGGGGTCATGGCTGAGGAACTTGGCCTTGACGTAGCTGTTGACGAAAAAGTTGCCGCGAAACTTGCGCATCAACGCCAGGCCCGGCCGGGCGAACGGCACGTAGAGCTTGACCTTGAACGCCGGCGAGGCGAGCACCAGCGCGCGGATCTTTGGCGCGTAGTCATGCACCCAGGTGGCCGCGATCACCGCGCCGACGCTTTGGGCGATGACGGCGAAGTTCTCTTCCTCGATGCCATAGGTGGCGCCGATGTGGTCGCAGAAGGTTTGCACGTCGCGGGCGCTGGTGGCGAAGCTGGGGCTGTCGCCGCGTTCGCCGGGAGACTGGCCGTGGCCACGGGCATCCCAGGCGAAGAAGTCGAAGTGTGGCAGGTCCAGTTCATCGACCAGATGGGCAATGCGCCCCGAATGCTCATGGCCGCGATGGAACAACACGATGGCCTTGCGTGGCCCGTCGCCCGCGGTGGCCGGCCAGTGCCGGTAGAACAGCTCGACGCCATCGTGGGTACTGAAGGTGTGTGCTTGTTGTTCGCGCATCGCAAAATCCTTATGCAGAAGGGGAGTCTTGTTGTTCTTTGAGGCCTTGGCGCACCCGGTTGACCAGGGTGTAGGCAAGCAGGGCGGCGACCAGCCACATCACCCCATCCACCCAGCTGGCGCCGAGCCAACCCAGCGCTACACCAGTGGCCAGCACGCCGAGCACAAACGCCCGATCGCTCTTGCCCATCGGCCCGTCGTAGCGCCGCGATGCGCCCACCATCGGCCCGAGCACCCCGGCGTATTCGCTGAACACCGCCAGCAACGCCACCAGCAGCACCGGCGCCAGGCTCACGCCGGGAATCAATGCAAACGGCAGGATCAGCGCGCTGTCGGCAATCACGTCGCACAACTCATTGAGGTAGGCACCCAGGCGCGACTGCTGGCCGAATTCCCGGGCGAGCATGCCGTCGATGGCGTTGAGGGCCATGCGCAGGATCATCCACAGCGGGATCAGCGCAAACAGCCACAGGTGTTGGGCGAAGCTGGCGATCAGCAGGCCGACCAGCAGGGAAACCACGCCGGCCAGCACGGTGATCTGGTTGGCGGTGGTGCCGTTGTCGTAGAGGCGCTGCACGAGGGGGCGCAGCAGGTTTTGAAAACGCGGTTTGAGCTGATAGATCGAAATCATGGGAGGTGACGCTTCCTTGTCCGTGAGCCCGCGAAAAACTGGCTTGGAGTGTGCCGCTTAATCCTGGCCTGTACCAGTGATGGCGCGTGTTTATGGGGGTTTAGTCACGCTCCCGAGCACAACGAGGTATAGAAGTGGAAACGATCAATGTGGGAGCTGGCTTGCCTGCGATTGAATCACCTCGGTTTTGCTGGAAGACCTTGTTGTCAGCATCGCAGGCAAGCCAGCTCCCACAGGGAATCGGTGGTTGGGTTTGAAAGCGACATTCACCGGACAAAAATTTCACGCCCCGTGTTATATCGTAACCAATTGTGTGCAAGCGGACGTAAGTGGATGCAAGTGGATCTAGAGGCTGACGGCGCTTCGGTGGAAGGCCTGCCGCGTTTTCAGCAGGGGCTGTTCCATGCCCGTCGATTGCGCCAGGCCGGGATCAGCCTGACGGCGGTGGCGCTGTGCGGGTGGGTACTGGCGCTGTTCGTCGCGCTGTTCGCGCCGCTGTCGATCTGGCCGGTGGTGTTGATCAACTGTGCGTCGGCGTTGCTGTTGCTGGTGGCCGGTTTGCAGTCGGCGTGGTGGGTGGCCGATTGGCGCGCCCAGGCGCTGGAAGAACCTGCGGCGCAAGTGCCGGTTGAGGACACCAGCCGCTACGCCCGCTTCACCGAGCGCTTCGCCCAGCAGATCGGTACGCCGGTGGTGTGGCTCGGCGGTTGGTCGCTGCTGGCGCTGGTCAGTGTCGTCGAGTTCTGGAACCTGGCCCTGCCCGCTGCAGCAGTCGGTCAATCCGCCAGCATCGGTGCCGCGTTGGCACTGGCCTTGGCGTTTGGCCTGCTGGTGTTCGAACGCCGCCTCGCCCAGGAAACCGCCGTGCAATGGCCGGAAGCCGCGCAGCTGGCGCAGTTGAGCCGGGTGGCGATTATCTGCCTGGTGCTCAGTGGAATTTGCCTGCTGTTCGCCAGTGCCGAAGCGGTCTGGCCGTTGCGGCTCGCGGTGCTGATCGGCGGGTTACCCGCGCTGGTCGCCATCGAGTTTCTGCTCAGGGCCATCCTTTCGCTGTTCAGTCCGCGCCAACCACGCCTCGAACCGCGGCTGATGGCGCAAAGCGTTATCGCCGGGCTGCTGCGCTGGCCACCGCAACCCTTGCTCGCCTTGCAGCACGAATTGCACAACCGCTTCGGCATCGACCTGCGCCAGATCTGGGCGTTTACCTACATCCGCCGCGCATTTCTGCCGGTGTTGCTGGTGGTGCTGGCGGTAGGCTGGGCGCTTACTGGTGTGCACGAAGTGCCCCTGCAAGGTCGTGGGATTTATGAGCGCTTCGGCAAGCCGGTGGAGGTGTTCGGCCCTGGCCTGCATGCCGGTCTGCCCTGGCCGCTGGGCCGCGTGATCAGTGTGGAAAACGGCGTGGTGCATGAACTCGCCACCAGCGTCAGTGAGGCCGCCGCCCCGGAGCTGGCCGCCGCTGAAGGCCCGGCGCCGCTGATCGCCAACCGCCTGTGGGACGCCAGCCACGTGAATGACAAATCCCAGGTCATCGCCAGCAGCAGCGGCGACAAGCAGGGCTTCCAGATCGTCAACATGGACGTGCGTTTCGTCTACCGCATCGGCCTCAACGACCACGCCGCGCTGGCCGCCACCTACAACAGCGCGGATGTGCCGACCCTGATCCGCAGCACCGCCAGCCGCATCCTGGTCCACGACTTTGCCTCGCGCACCCTTGACGAATTGCTCGGCGAGCAACGCACCAGCCTCGCTGACGAGATCGGCCGCGCCGTGCAGGCCGATCTGCATCACCTCGACAGCGGCGTGGAAATCCTCGCCACGGTGGTGGAAGCGATCCACCCACCGGCCGGCGCCGCTAATGCCTATCACGGCGTGCAAGCTGCGCAGATCGGTGCACAGGCGCTGATCTCCCGCGAACGCGGCGCCGCCAGCGAACAAACCAACCTGGCCCTGCTGCAAGCCAGCAGCGCCCGTGACCAGGCCACGGCCACCGCGCGCGAAGTGAATGCCGGTGCCCAGGCGGCCGACCTGCGTTTCGCCGCCGAACAAAAGGCCTACGCCAGCGCGGGCAAAGCCTTCGTGCTGGAACAGTACCTCGGCCAACTGAGCCAGGGCCTGGCCCACGCCAAGCTGTTGATTCTGGATCATCGCCTGGGCGCCGACAGTGCGCCGACGATCGATCTGCGTTCTTTTTCCTTGCCGGCCGATCCGTCGCTGCCGCGCAAAGCCGTTCAATAAGGAGTCGGTCTGTTGAGCGCTCATTCTCACGATCACGGTCATCATCATGGCCATCACCACCACCACCATCATCATGGCGACGAACCCGCCGCCGGCCCGTTCCCATGGCGGCGCATGGCCTGGGCGGTGCTGCTGGTGCTGTTTGCGGTCGCGGCCGCGAGCCTGGTGCAAGTGCGCTCCGGCGAAGCCACGGTGATTACCCGTTTCGGCAACCCGGCGCGGGTGCTGCTGGAGCCGGGCCTGGGCTGGCGCTGGCCGGCGCCGTTCGAAGCGGCGATCCCGGTGGACCTGCGCCTGCGCACCACCTCCAGCGGCTTGCAGGACGTGGGCACCCGCGATGGCCTGCGCATCATCGTGCAGGCGTACGTGGCGTGGCAGGTGCAGGGCGATGCCGACAACGTGCAGCGCTTTATGCGCGCCGTGCAGAACCAGCCGGATGAAGCGGCGCGGCAGATTCGTACCTTTGTCGGTTCGGCGCTGGAAACCACCGCAGCCAGCTTTGACCTGTCGAGCTTGATCAATACCGATGCCAGCCAAGTGCGCATTGCTGATTTTGAAGCGCAGTTGCGCCAACAGATTGATCAACAATTGCTCACCACCTACGGCGTGCGCGTGGCCCAAGTCGGTATCGAACGGCTGACCTTGCCGTCGGTGACGCTCACCGCCACCGTCGACCGCATGCGCGCCGAGCGTGAAACCATCGCCACCGAGCGCACGGCCGTGGGCAAGCGTGAAGCGGCGCAGATCCGCTCCGCCGCCGAGCGTGACGCGCGCATCGTGCAGGCCGATGCCACGGTCAAAGCCGCCGACATCGAGGCGCAATCGCGGGTCGAAGCCGCGCAGATCTACGGCCGTGCCTACGCCGGTAATCCGCAGCTGTATAACCTGCTGCGTTCGCTGGACACCTTGGGTACCGTGGTTTCGCCAGGCACCAGGATCATCCTGCGCACCGACGCGGCGCCGTTCCGCGCCCTGGTGGACGGGCCGAAGGACGTCCAGCCATGACCGAGCGTGACAGCCCGGACAGCCCATGGGTCCAGGCCGGGCGCCTGACGTTCCTGGCGCTGTACGCGGTGACCGTATTGGCCGCGTTGGCCTGGGCGCTTTCCAATGTGCGCCAGATCGACCCGCAGAACCGTGCCGTGGTGTTGCACTTCGGCGCCCTCGACCGTATCCAGAATGCCGGGCTGTTGCTGGCCTGGCCGCAGCCGTTCGAGCAAGTGGTGTTGTTGCCCGCGGCCGATCGCGTGATCGAGCGCCGGGTCGAGAACCTGTTGCGCTCCGAGGCGGCGACCCAGGCTGACCGCGTGGCCAGTTTCGCCACGCCATTGAGTGATGCGCTGGCCGGCTCCGGTTACCTGCTGACCGGCGATGCCGGGGTGGTGCAGCTGGATGTGCGGGTGTTCTACAAAGTCACCGAGCCCTATGCCTTTGTGCTCCAGGGCGGGCATGTGCTGCCAGCGCTGGATCGACTGGTGACGCGCAGCGCCGTGGCCCTTACGGCGGCGCGGGACCTGGACACGATCCTGGTGGCGCGCCCCGAGCTGATCGGCACCGACAACGGCGCCGCCGAACGTCGCGAACGGCTGCGTGGCGATCTGGTGCAAGGCATCAATAAACGCCTGGCGGAGTTGACCTCCAGCGGTTTGGGCCTGGGCATCGAAGTCACCCGGGTGGATGTGCAATCGAGCCTGCCGGGCCCGGCGGTGAATGCTTTCAACGCAGTGTTGACCGCCAGCCAGCAGGCTGACAAAGCCGTGGCCAACGCCCGCACCGACGCAGAAAAACTCACCCAGGCCGCCAACCAGCAGGCCGACCGCGTGGTGCAAGTCGCCCACGCCCAGGCCAGCGAACGCTTGGCCAATGCCCGGGCGCAAACCGCCACCGTCGCCAGCCTGGCCCAGGTCAAAGACCCTGGCTTGCTGCTGCGCCTGTACCGCGAACGCCTGCCGAAGATTCTCGGCCAGGCCGGTTCCGTGACCACAGTCGATCCGAAAGACGACTCCCGTTTGATCATTCAGGGAGCCGAACAATGAGCGCACCCATGCTGACCTCCGCCGAGCAGCGCAGTGCTGCGCGGCAATTGACCCTGGCCATGCTGGCCCTCGGTTTGCTGGTGCTGGGCCTGGCGTGGCGCTGGCTGGCGCCGGATCAAAGCGGGGTCAGCCAGTTGCTGCTGGGGGTTGCCTCGCTGTTGGTGGCCGTGCCGGTGATGCGTTCGGCGTGGTACAGCCTGCGCTTTCCGAGCCTGCATGGGATCACCGACCAACTGATCGCCCTGGCCATGCTTGGGGCCTGGGCCACTGGAGATCTGCTGACGGCCGCACTGTTGCCGATCATCATGATCTTCGGCCACGTGCTCGAAGAACGCAGCGTGATCGGCTCCCAGGAGGCGATCCACGCCCTGGGCAAACTGACCCGCAGCCATGCGCGGCTGGTGCAGGCCGATGGCAGCATCGTCGAGGTGGATAACGGCACGCTGCACACCGGCGATATTGTCGAAGTGCGCGCCGGCGACCGTGTGCCCGCCGATGGCGTGGTGCTGTCGGGCCAGGCGAGCCTGGACACCGCGCCGATTACCGGCGAGTCGGTGCCGCTGGAAGCGAGTGCCGGCGTGCAGGTGTTTGGCGGCGCGATCAACCTCGACGGCTTGCTGCGCCTGGAAGTGACGCGCACCGGGCATGAATCCACGTTGGGCAAAGTCATCGCGCTGATGCAGAACGCCGAGCGCTCCAAACCGCCGATCACGCGGCTGCTGGAGCGCTATGCCGGCAGCTATATGGTGTTGGTGCTGCTGCTGGCGGCGGTCACCTGGTTTGTCACCAACGACGCGCAGGCGATGCTGGCGGTGCTGGTGGCGGCGTGTCCGTGTGCGTTGGTGCTGTCGGCGCCGGCCACGGCGATTGCCGGGATCGCGGTCGCGGCGCGGCATGGGATTTTGATTCGCAGCTCGGCGTTTCTGGAGGAGCTGGCGGACCTGACCTCGTTGGTGGTCGACAAGACCGGCACCCTGACCTATGGCACCCTGCGCCTGCAATCCATCGAGACCACTGCGCCGGATCGGCAACGGTTGCTGAACCTGGCCGCCAGCCTCGGCTCGGCCAGCAGCCACCCGGTCAGCCGCGCGTTGGCGGGCTTGGCGACGCAGGAACAATTGCCGGGGCTGACCGATATTCGTGAACGCCAGGGCCTGGGCGTGGTGGCGCAGACCGCGCAGGGCGAAGCGGCTCTGGGGCGGCCGGAGTTGTTCGAACAGCTGGGCATCGTCACCACACCGGTGCCGACTCACGACGGCCCGATTGCCGGGTTGGCGCTGGATGGCCAGTTCCTCGCCTGGCTGCTGCTGGCCGACCGCGTCAAACCGGAAGCGCGCCAGGCGCTGCAAGAGTTGCGCGACCTGGGCCTGGGCCGCCAACTGCTGCTGACCGGCGACCGTCAGAGCGTGGCCGACAGCCTGGCGCTGGACGTGGGCATCAGCGACGTCCAAGCCCAGGCGCTGCCGGAAGACAAGCTCAACCGCGTGCTGGGTGAGATCGGCAGCGGCTTTCGCCCGATGGTGGTGGGCGACGGCATCAACGATTCCCTGGCGCTCAAGGCCGGTGTGGTCGGCGTGGCCATGGGGGCAGGCGGCGCCGACATCGCGCTGGCCTCGGCGGACGTGGTGCTGATCGGCAGCGACCTGCGGCGCCTGGGCACCTGTGTGCGCTTGAGTCGCCAGTGCCGGCAGACGTTGCAGGTCAACGTGATCATCGGCCTGGGCTGGACGCTGGCGATCGTGGTGTTCGCCGCGTTTGGCTGGCTGGGCGCTGCCGGGGCGATGATCGCTGCGGTGTTGCATAACCTCAGCACCTTGCTGGTACTGGGCAACGCCGGGCGTTTGCTGCGCTTCCAGGAGCCGTTGTTGACGCTCGAAGAATAAATTTCGAGCTTGTTGTAACGCCAGCCGGGCACCTCTCTCTAGTGGTGTGTCGAGACCGCACATTCCGTTCGGACCGACACCCCTACTGATCTTTTGAGGACTACGACAATGAACTTCAAGAAGGCCTTTTCCGGTGCTGCCCTGGCTATCGCTGCCGCCGCCATGTTTGCCGGTGTCGCCATCGAGGCTCAAGCCGCCGACGCAACTGTGCACTGCTACGGCGTGACTTCCTGCAAAGGCATGAACGACTGCAAGACCGCGGAAAACGCCTGTAAAGGCCAGGCCGTCTGCAAGGGCCACGGTTTCAAGGCCATGACCAAGGCCGCGTGCGATGCGGCGGGCGGTAAAGTCGGCGAGTAAACGAGCGCACCCGCAGCGGTTGCCGTCCACCGCTGCGGACACTTTGCCCAGGAGTGTCTTATGTCCACTTCCCTTGCGAGCCTCGGTTACGGCCTGGGTCTGCGCAACCAGTACTACCAACAGATCCTTGAACAGTCGCCGGCCGTGGATTGGTTCGAAGTGATCTCCGAGAATTATCTGGTGCAAGGCGGCAAGGCCTTGTACTACCTGGACGCGATCGCCGAGCGTTATCCGTTGGTGATGCACGGTGTGTCCCTGTCCATCGGCGGGCCCCACGCCCTCGATCTCGATTACCTGAAACAGATCAAGCAACTGGCCGAGCGTATCCAGCCGGCGTGGGTGTCCGATCACCTGTGCTGGAGCCGCGGCAGCGCGCACCAGTTGCATGACCTGTTGCCGCTGCCTTACACCGAAGAGAGTCTCTACCACGTCGCCGCCCGCGTGCGCCAAGTGCAGGATGTGTTGCAGCGTCCGCTGGTGCTGGAAAATGTCTCCAGCTATGTGCGCGCCCAGGCGGATGAGTTGACCGAGTGGGAATTCCTCAATGCCCTGGCCCACATGTCGGGCTGCCAGTTGTTGCTGGACGTGAACAATGTGTATGTCAGCTCGCGTAACCATGGCTTTGACCCGTGGACGTTTATTCGCAACCTGCCGCCGCAGAGTATCCGGCAATTGCACCTGGCCGGGCATATGGACTACGGCGACTATGTGGTCGATACCCATGATCATCCGGTGTGCGATCCGGTATGGGCGCTGTATCAGCAGACTCTGCAGCACTTGGGGCCGGTTTCGACGCTGTTGGAGCGCGACGATCATTTCCCGCCGTTCGAAGAACTGCTCACCGAGCTGGGCAAGGCCCGTGAACTGGGGGCCAGCGCCCTGGCCGGGAGGCCGCTATGCGCCTGACCGAATGGCAATTGGCCTTTGAGCAGCACCTGCTTGCCGACACTTCAGTCGCCGACACCGGCTTCGCCGCCACGTTGCTGGGCGGGCCGAGCCTGGACGTAGACACGGGCCTGGCGATTTATCACAACGCCTATCGTGCGCGGTTGCACGAAGTGTTGCGCCATGACTTCGGCGCAATCTGGTATTGGCTGGGGGATGAGGAGTTTGTGTTGCTCGCCGAGGCCTACGTACGGCGCTATCCATCGGCCCATTACAGCCTGCGTTGGTTTGGCGAGCGTTTTGCCGCGTTTATCGTCGAGCACTTGGTGGCCGAACAGAGTGCGCCACTGGCCGAGCTGGCGCGTTTGGAATGGGCGTTCACCCTGGCGTTCGATGCGCCCCAGGGCGAACCGCTGAGCCTGAATACGATGGCGCTGCTGCCACCTGAGGACTGGCCGGATTTGCGCGTCAGCCTGGCGCCTTCGGTGCAACAGCTGATTTGCCACTTCAATAGCGTGGCGATCTGGCGTGCGAGCAAGGATCAAGGGGATTTCCCTGGCAGCCAAGCCTTGGACACGGCGCACATCTGCCTGGTGTGGCGCCACCAGAATGTGTGCCGCTATCGCAGCCTGGAACCGGCCGAAGCGTGCGCCTTGGCGGGGATGGTGAGCACCGGCTGGAGCTTTTCCGAGCTGTGCGGCGAGTTGGCTGTCACCTACTCGGAGGGCGCGCCGCTACAGGCTGTTACATGGTTGAAACAGTGGGTCGAGGAGGGCTTGCTCGAGCGCCGGGCGCCATAGCGACGGACTATCAGATCGATAGCCTCCTACTTGTCTTGGGATGGTCTACCCTCTTTTCAGACGTCTGAAACAAGGGGGGACTACTCATGCTCGCGCAACTTCCACCGGCCTTACAGAATCTTCAGCTGCCGCTGCGTCTTCGACTCTGGGATGGCCATGAATTCAACTTGGGCCCCGAGCCCAGTGTGACCATCGTGGTGAAGGACCCCACGGTCGTGCCGAAACTGACCCATCCGACGCTCGACCTGTTGGGCGAAGCTTTTATCGAGGGCAAACTGGAGCTGGAAGGCTCCATCAGCGAAGTGATCCGGGTATGCGATGAGTTGAGTTCTGCCCTGGTCGACGATGACGAGGGCACCCGCCCGGTGCGCTCGATCCACGATAAGGCTACAGACGCGGCGGCGATTTCCTACCATTACGACCTGTCCAACGCGTTCTACCAGCTGTGGCTGGACCAGGACATGGCGTACTCCTGCGGTTATTTCGAAACCGGCAGCGAATCCATCGATCAGGCCCAGCAAGACAAATTCCGCCACCTGTGCCGCAAGTTGCGCTTGCAGCCGGGCGAATACTTGCTCGACGTCGGCTGTGGCTGGGGCGGGCTTGCGCGGTTTGCGGCGCGGGAGTTCGGGGTCAAGGTATTTGGCATCACCCTGAGCAAAGAGCAACTGGAACTGGCCCGCGAGCGGGTGAGCGCCGAAGGCCTGGCGGACCAGGTCGACCTGCAACTGCTCGATTACCGCGACCTGCCCCAGGACGGGCGTTTCGACAAAGTGGTCAGCGTGGGCATGTTTGAACACGTCGGCCACGCCAACCTGGCGCAGTACTGCCAGACCCTGTTTGGCGCGGTGCGCGAAGGCGGCTTGGTGATGAACCACGGCATCACCGCCAAGCACACCGACGGCCGCCCGGTGGGGCGCGGCGCCGGCGAGTTTATCGAGCGGTATGTGTTCCCCAATGGCGAGTTGCCGCATTTGGCGATGATGACCGCCGAGCTTAGTGAGGCCGGGCTGGAAGTGGTCGATGTCGAAAGCCTGCGCTTGCACTACGCACGCACGCTGGACCATTGGAGCGAGCGCCTGGAGGACAACCTGGAGGCCGCGGCGAAGATGGTGCCGGAGCAGGCGTTGCGGATCTGGCGGTTGTACCTGGCCGGGTGCGCCTATGCGTTTGCCCGGGGCTGGATAAATCTGCATCAAATCCTTGCACTCAAGCCCCATGCAGATGGCAGCCATGAACTGCCTTGGACGCGTGACGATATTTATCGAGGGTGAGGGATGTTTTCCCAGGTCAATGTTGTGGGGTCTTCCACGGTATTTTTGTAACGGTGGAAGACGCCGTGCTGTTTGGCTGGGTTTTGATCGTTTTGTATATACAGCTGCTGGGTAAATACGTTGGTTGCCTGGCTGAAGGTTAAATCATGGCGAGCCAGGTATGCGCCCCAGTCGGTGGACGGCAGTGAGATAAAAGATATTCCCCAGCGTGGATCGCTCATATCGCCGACGATCACGAAGACGCCCCAATGGCGTTCGCCGGGTGAGAGGATCAGGTAGATGCCATTGTCGTAGAGATAGACCGCTGCCCGGTCGAAGGGCTTGTCTGGGTACAGCACTTTGTAGTGCAAATACAGGATGTCGGTTGGCTTGCCGATCTCCACGACGATCGAGGGGGCGCTTTGGGTGGCTTTCATGAAGGGCTCCAATTGTCATAAGTGACAGGTTGAAGCCTAGAGCAGAGGAGGCTGGAGAAGACGCCGTTTGTCGTATCGAGACATTTTCCAGGCCAATTGCCGCTGTCACTTACAAAATGGGCGAAATCAGCCGCGCCACCCGCATGCCCAATTGTTGCAGGCGCCGAGTCTCGCGGCTTTCTTCCTGGCTGACCTCGTGAGCCAGGGCAAAGTCGTCCAGCAGCATCCGTTCTACTTCATGGGCGAAGGCTTCATCCACCGTCAGCAACATCACTTCAAAATTCAGCCGGAATGAACGGTTGTCCATATTCGCACTGCCGATGGCGCTGATTTCGCTGTCCACCAACACCACCTTCTGATGCAGAAAACCCGGCGTGTAGCGGAACACACGCACGCCGGCGCGTACCGCTTCGATCGCATACAGGCTGGAGGCCGCGTAGACGATGCGGTGGTCGGGGCGCGACGGCAGCAGCAGGCGCACGTCGACGCCGCGCAATACCGCCAGGCGCAGGGCGGCGAACACCGCTTCGTCGGGGATGAAGTACGGGCTGGTGATCCACACGCGTTCGGTGGCGGCGTGGATGGCCTCGACGAAGAACAGCGAGCAGGTTTCATACGGGTCGGCCGGGCCGCTGGCGAGCAGTTGGCAAAGCACGCCGTCTTCCGGGTAGGTGTCCGGCAGGATCAATGGCGGCAGTTCCCGTGCGGCCCAGAACCAGTCTTCGGCAAACGACTCCTGCATGCACGCCACCACCGGGCCGGTGACCTGCACGTGGGTATCGCGCCAGGGTGCCAGCGGCGGCTTTTGGCCGAGGTATTCATCGCCGACGTTATGCCCGCCGACAAACCCGGTGACACCGTCCACCACCACGATCTTGCGATGGTTGCGGAAGTTGACCTGGAAGCGATTGAGCCAGCCGCTGCGGGTGGCGAAGGCCTTGACCTGTACCCCGGCGTCACGCAGGGATTGCACATAGCGGTGGGGCAAGGCGTGGCTGCCGATGCGGTCGTACAGCACGTAAATGGCTACGCCCTGAGCGGACTTTTCCTTCAATAGAGCGTGCAACTGCCTGCCAAGCTCGTCGTCATGAATGATGAAGAACTGGAACAGCACCGCCGTTTTTGCCTGGCGGATGGCGTCGAAAATCGCGCTGAATGTGGCGTCGCCATTGATCAACAAGCGCACTTCGTTGTTGGCCAGGCACGGCATGCGTCCCAGTTTGGGCATGGCGCGCAGCGAGGCGTAGGCGCTGGAGTTGCGCGCGGCGAGGGCTTCCTCGACCCACGGGCGCCAGTTCAGCTCGGTGATGGCGGTGTGCATTTCCTGGTTGGCCTGGCGGCGTGCCTGGATGTAGGCGTCGAAGGTGCTGCGGCCAAAGATCAGGTAGGGGATCAGCGTGAGATAAGGCATGAACATCAGCGACAAGGCCCAGGCGATCGAGCCTTGCGCGGTCCGGACGGTCAGCACCGCGTGGAGCGCGGCGAGGGTCCCGAGAAAGTGCAGCGTGGCGATGACGTAGGCGAGCAGGTGTGGGCCAAAGAAATCCATGGACGACGTTACTCCAGACAATCCAATGCCTAACAGACCATGTCTGGTGCCGAATGTCGCTATTTTCTTTGCCGTGCAACACTGACCGCTTTGCGGCGTCTAACGCCCACAATTACCCAGGAGTTACCCGATGAATGCACGTCTGCTCTGCTTAGCCATGGTTGTTGGTTTGTCGCTGCCGGTGGCAGCACAGGCGCAGATGCTGGCGCCAGGCTTGTGGGAATTGACCACCAGCAATATGAAAGTCGATAACCAGGAGCTGCCGGACTTGTCGCTGATCCTCGGTCAGCTCAAGCAACAGATGACCCCCGAACAGCGCGCCATGCTGGAAAAGCAGGGCATCACCATGGCCGGCAAAGGCGTGCAGGTGTGCCTGACTCCGGCGCAGGTCGCCTCGGATTCGATCCCCCTGACCGACCCGCAATCGGGCTGCAAGCAGCAAGTGACCGACAAGACCGGCAACCAGTGGAAGTTCCGCTTCAGTTGCCCGAAAGCCCAGGGCACTGGCGTGGCGACCTTCCAGAGCCAGAAGGAATTCACCACCACCGTCAATGGCACCTTCAATGCTACCGGCATCCAGCAGAAGGGCAGCCTGGACAGCCACGCACAGTGGCTGGGCAACGATTGCGGTACGGTCAAACCCCGCGCTTAACGCAAAAAGTGCAGGGGCAAGCCCTGGCAGCTGTCGACCACCTGGCCGTTGTGCCACGCCAGGTGGCCCGAGACCAGGGTGGTGCTGACGCTGTGGCGAAAGCTGCGCCCGGCGAAGGGCGTCCAGCCGCAGCGGCCAAGGATCGCTTGGCTGCTCACCGGCTTGCCGGCAGGTTCGGGCTGGATCAACACCAGGTCGGCCCAATAACCTTCACGCAGGTAGCCGCGATCGGGGATGGCAAACAGGTCGGCCACGCGATGACTGGTCTTCGCCACCAGGGTGGTCAGGGGCAGATGCCCATCGGCCACCAACTCCAATAACGCCGGCAGTGCATGCTGCACCAGGGGCAAACCCGACGGCGCCTCACGATACCCCAACTGTTTTTGCGCCCAGGTATGCGGCGCATGGTCAGTGCCGATCACATCCAGACGTTCACTCAACAAGGCCAGGCGCAGCGCGTCACGGTCGGCGCGGGTCTTGATCGCCGGGTTGCATTTGATCTGGTGGCCGAGGCGGTGATAGTCGCGGTCGTCGAACAGCAAGTGGTGGATGCAGACTTCAGCGCTAATGCGCTTTTCCGACAGCGGTTTGTCTTCGAACAACGCCAGCTCACGGGCGCTGGTCAGGTGCAGCACATGCAGGCGGGTGCCGTGGCGCTTGGCCAATTCCACCGCAAAGGACGACGAGCGATAGCAGGCATGCGCATCGCGGATCAGCGCGTGGGCGACGGCGGGGATGTGCTCGCCAAAGCGCTCGCGCAGGCGCTGTTCGTTGGCCAGGATGCTTGGCGTGTGTTCGCAGTGGGCCAGCAGGAGGGTCGGTACTTCGGCAAACAGGCGCTCGAGGATACGCGGATCGTCCACCAGCATATTGCCGGTGGAGGCACCCATGAACACTTTGACGCCGGCCACTTCACGCGGGTCGAGGGCGGCGACGGTGTCGAGGTTGTCGTTGCTTACGCCGAAGTGAAAGGCGTAGTTGGCCACCGAGTGCAGCGCGGCGCGGCGTTTTTTATCGGCCAGGGCCTCGAGGGTGAGGGTGGCCGGGTTGGTGTTGGGCATGTCCATGAAGCTGGTGATACCGCCGGCCACCGCCGCGCGGGATTCACTGTAGAAGCTGCCTTTGTCCGGCGCGCCGGGTTCGCGAAAGTGCACCTGGTCATCGATCATGCCCGGCAGCAGCCACTGGCCCTGGGCATCGATGGCCACGGGCGCGTTGCAGCCTTCGATGCTGCCGGCGATTTTCTCGATGCGGCCATTGGCGATCAGCACATCGGCGTCGAATTGCTGGCCTTCATTCACCAGGCGGGCGTTGCGGATCAGCAGGCGGCTCATGGCTCAGAACTCGTTTTGCAGGGCTTTGTAGCCGCGCACCAGGTCGACGTTGGTGCGCGCGACGTCTTCGGAAAATTCCGAGGCGCTGACGCTCACTGGCGGAAACTGCGACAGGTCGGTGTTCGGCCCGATACGAGTGGTGGAGGGTACGTAGAACGTGTCGGGCAAGTCGCGACCGTCGACCACCGAGTTGTGGCGCACCACGCAGCCATCGCCCACGGCGCAGTTGAACAGCACGCTGTTGAAGCCGATGAACACGCGGTCGCCGACGGTGCAGGGGCCGTGGACGATGGAGCGGTGGGCGATGGAGGTGAACTCGCCGATGGTCACGGCGGCGCCGGACTTGGAGTGGATCACCACGCCGTCCTGGATGTTGGAGTTGGCGCCGATGGTGATCGGGTCCATGGCGCCGCTGGCGTCGACCTCGTCGGCGCGGATCACGGCGTAGGGGCCGACGAAGACGTTCTCACCGATGATCACCTTGCCGCAGATGATGGCGGTCTTGTCGACGTAGGCCGATTCGGCAATCACTGGCAGATCGCCGGAAGGGTTTTTGCGGATCATGCTGAGGGCTCCGTGATGATGTGGATGTGGTCGCCGTCGATAGCGTTGTAGAAGCAACTGGGTCGACCGGTGTGACAGGCCGGGCCTTGTTGATCGACGATCAGCAGCACGGCATCGCCGTCGCAGTCCAGGCGCGCTTGCACCAACTGTTGCCTGTGGCCGGAAGATTCGCCTTTGCGCCACAGCCGCCGGCGCGAGCGCGACCAGTAGCAGACCTGGCCGGTGGCGAGGGTTTCGTCGAGGGCCTGGCGGTTCATCCAGGCCAGCATCAGCACTTCGCCGCTGCCGTATTGCTGGGCGATGGCCGCGATCAGGCCGTCGCTGTTCCACGCTAACGCATCGAGCACCTGATCGAGTGGAAAGCGGCTGCCGAGGGCAGCCCCTTCCAGGTCGAGCATGCGCAGGCTCATGGCTTGCCCAGGGCGGCGCACAGGGTGTCGAGGTTGTATTCGAACAGCCCGGTGAAGGTGCTGGCCGGGCCTTCGGCGGCGAGGGCGTCGGAGTACAGCGTGCCGCCGATCTGCGCGCCGCTTTCGTCAGCGATCTGCTTGAGCAGGCGCGAGTCCTTGATGTTTTCCATGAACACGGCCTTGACCTTGTCTTTGCGGATCTGGGTAATCAGCGCGGCAACTTCGGCGGCGGATGGCTCACGTTCGGTGGACAGGCCTTGGGGCGCGAGGAACTGAATCCCGTAGGCCTGGCCCAGGTAGCCGAAGGCGTCGTGGGAGGTGACGATGCGGCGGTTGCCGGCTGGCAGCGCGCCGAACTTGGCCTTGGCTTCGGCGAGCAGGCGGTAGATTTCTTTCAGGTAGGTTTGGCTGTTGCGCTGGTAGTCGGCTTTGTTGGCCGGGTCGGCGGCGATCAGGGCCTTGGTGATGTTGTTCACATAGATTTCAGCGTTGGCCAGGTTGTGCCAGGCGTGCGGGTCGGGGATGGTTTCGCCGTCTTCGTCCATGGTGTGGGAAATCACGCCTTTGCTGGCGGTCACTACGGTGGCTTTGGTTTCGGTGCTGGTCACCAGGCGGTCCAGCCACGGCTCGAAGCCCAGGCCGTTCTTGATGATGATCTTGGCCTTGAGCAGCGCCTTGGCGTCGTCCGGTGACGGCTCGTAGGTGTGGGCATCGGCGTCCGGGCCGACCATGTTGCTGATCTGGATGTGCTCGCCACCGATCTGGTGGGTGATGTCATCGAGAATACTGAAGCTGGTGACCACCTGGAGTTTGTCGGCCGCCTGGGCCATCGACAGCGGCAGCAGAAGGCTGAACAGTACGAGTAAAGCGCGCATCGGGAAACACCTCATTGGGATGACAGCAAGGGCGGGCGGCGCAGCAGGCCGTGCACCGGACCGAAGACCACGGACAGCAGATACCCGGCGCCAGCCACCAGCACGATGGCCGGGCCGCTGGGCAACGAGTAGTAGAACGACAGCAACAAGCCAAGCCACACCGACAGGCATCCCAGCACCGCCGATACCGCGATCAACACCGGCAGGCGCCGGCTCCAGAAACGTGAAGCAATGGCCGGCAACATCATCAGGCCCACCACCATCAAGGCGCCGATGGCCTGGAAACCGATGACCAGGTTCAGCACCACCAGCGTGAGGAACAGCCCGTGGGCGAGTGGGCCGAGGCGGCTGACGGTTTGCAGGAACAGCGGGTCGAGGGTGTCCAGCAGTAGCGGTTTGTAGATCGCCGCCATGGCGATCAGGCTGAAGCCTGTGACCCAGAGCATGCCGGTGAGGGTGGTCTGATCCACCGCCAGGGCGGAGCCGAACAGCAGGTGCAGCAGGTCCAGGCGTTTGCCCGCCAGACCGAGGATGAGCACACCGGCGGCCAGGGAGATGGGGTAGATGGCGGCGAGGCTGGCGTCTTCGCGCAGGCCGGTGCGGCGGGTGATCCACGCGGACAGGCCAGCCATGCTCAGCCCGGCGCCGAGGCCGCCGATCGTCAACGCGGGTAGGCTGAGGCCGGCGAACCAGAAACCAAGGGCCGCGCCGGGCAGGATGCCGTGGGCCACGGCGTCACCGATCAGGCTCATGCGCCGCAGGATCAGGAACACACCGAGCGGCGCGGTGCTGCAGGCGAGGACGAGCCCGCCGAGCAGTGCGCGGCGCATGAATACGAAGTCGACGAAGGGCATCCACAGGTGGGCGGCGAGGTGCATCAGGCCACCTGCATATGCGCTTGGGGGCGGATCAGGGTTTTGCTGTCGCCGAACACGCAGCCGCTGCTTTTGATTTGCACCACGTGCTGGGTGTGTTGGCGCACGGAGGCCAGGTCGTGACAGACCACGATCAGCGTGCGGCCCGCAGCGTGCCAGGCGTGGATGTGTTTCCAGCATAGTGCCTGGCCGTCTTCGTCGAGGGCGGCGTGGGGTTCGTCGAGCAGCAGGATGGGCGCTTCGGCGAGGCTCATGCGGGCAAGCAGGGCGCGCTGCAATTCGCCGCCGGACAACGCCATCAACGGGCGCTGTTGCAGGCCGCTGAGGCACCAGTCTTCCAGGACCGCCTCAAGGCGTTGGCTGCGTTGTTGCGGGGTGAGCTGCGAGCCCCAGAAGCCGGCGGCGACCAGCTCTTGCAGGCTGATGGGGAACTGGCGGTCGAGGTGTTGTTGCTGCGGCAGGAACGACAGGCCACCGCGCCGTGGAACCTCCACGCTGACTTTGCCCGCCAGCGGTTTTTGCAGGCCGGCGATGACTTTGAGCAGGCTGCTTTTGCCGGTGCCGTTGGCGCCGATGATCCCGGTGAGGCTGCCTTTTTCCAGGGTGAGGTCCAGGGCGGGAGTCAGCGGCTGGCCTGGGGCGCCCCAACGTAATGCGGTGCAGGTAATCATGCGGGGTGTCTCGTCCAGCGGCTTTCAGCCACGGCATCGTGCGCGTGCAGGCTTTCGGCATGGATCACTTTCAGGTGGAAGGCTTTGACGGCATCCGAGCGTTTCAAGGCGAGGTTCAGGCGGCGTGCGGCGTCTTCGCAGAACATCAGGTTCTGCCCGTTGGCCAGGGCGAAGGCTTGTTCGTCCGCACGTTTTACGGCGGTTTGCACAGCGGTGCCGAGGGCGGCTTCGGCGCTGTCGATCAGGTCGGTGAAGGGCAGTTGATCGCCTTGCAGATGGATGTGCAGTTGCGCGCTGCTGCGCTGGCTATGGGGTGTGGCGACGATGCCGTTGGCGCTGCCGAGCCAGGTCAGTAGGTCTTCGTGCTTGAGCGGGGCGTTGCCGAAATCCTCAAGAAATTGCTGCTGAATCAACTGCCTGGCGAGGGCGGCGGAGCAGGGGCAGGTTGAGGAGTAAGTAACGTCAATTTTTAGTTCCACGTGGAACATCTGGTTTTCCAGGCGCGCTTCGATGCTTACCGGGTAGCCTTTCCAGCCCGCCAGCGGGCTGACCAATGCCGGGCGTTTGAGCAGCAAATCGCTGTGGATGCGCAGGTAGGCGTTCTTAGATAAACCTTCATGTGTGTCGAGGAAACGCTGCAGTACATTACGCAGAAGTGCCGGCGTAAGGGGCTGCTGCTCAAGCATCTCCAGCGCCAGGTACAGACGTGACATATGAATGCCACGGGCCTCGCCATCGTCCAGGCTGACGCCGGCATCCGCGCTGGCGGTGAGGCGTTGGCCGTCGACGAGGATCGGCAGGGCGATGCCGCACATGCCGACCCAGTCGAGTGGCACGGCTTGGCGTGAAGCCTGCGCGGCAATATCCGGCAGAGTCAGCGCATTCATGGGCAGGTCCATCGTTGGAAGTAAAAAGACATGTTATATTATAACTATTGAGTCGACGATGATTTTTCTGCTCCGGTCTTTTTTCAGTCATGTCGAGTAGGGACGCTCCTTTTATCTGCGGTATTTTTCATGCACAGACGTCAGCTCCTTAACCTGCTGCTGGTCAGCCCGTTGTTCACCTTGCCGTTTACGGCCCACGCCACGCAGATCAGCAATGCACGCCTATGGCGCTCGGAAGACAAGCTGCGGCTGGTGTTCGACCTCAGCGGTCCGGTGCAGTACAAGACCTTTTCCCTGACCTCGCCGGAACGCTTGATCATCGACCTCAGTGGCGCGGGGCTGAGCGGAGATTTCTCGCAGTTGGCCTTGAAGAACAGCGGCATCACCTCGATCCGCTCGGGGCATTTCGGCAAGGCCGATACCCGCATCGTGCTGGACCTGGCGGCACCGATGCGGCTCAACAGCTTTCTACTGCCGCCGCAGGACGGCCAGGGCCATCGCCTGGTGCTGGACCTGACCAGCGCCACCCAGGCACCTCGTCAAATCGCCGCCGAACCGGCACGGTCCGTAGATAAGGCACACCCCAAGCGCGACATCATCGTGGTGGTCGACCCCGGCCACGGCGGCAAAGACCCCGGCGCCATCGGCTCCAAAGGCCAGCGTGAAAAAGACGTGGTGCTGTCCATCGCCCAACTGCTGGCCAAGCGTTTGAAGCGTGAGAAAGGTTTCGACGTAAAGCTGGTACGCAACGACGACTTCTTCGTGCCGCTGCGCAAACGTGTGGACATCGCCCGTCAGCACAAGGCCGACATGTTCATCTCGGTGCATGCGGATGCGGCGCCACGGCTCACCGCCTCGGGCGCCTCGGTGTATGCGTTGTCTGAAGGCGGCGCGACGTCTGCCACCGCACGTTTCATGGCCCAGCGCGAAAACGGTGCCGACCTGTTGGGGGCTACCACCCTGCTCAATCTCAAGGACAAGGACCCGATGCTGGCCGGGGTGATTCTGGATATGTCGATGAACGCCACCATCGCCTCCAGCCTGCAACTGGGCAGCTCGATCCTGGGCAGCCTGGAAGGCATCACCACCCTGCATCAGAAGCGCGTGGAGCAGGCCGGGTTTGCGGTGCTCAAATCACCGGACGTGCCGTCGATCCTGGTGGAGACCGGGTTTATCTCCAATGCCAGGGACGCTGAGCGGCTGGTCACGGCGCGTCATCAACAGGCGGTTGCAGACGGCTTGTTCGACGGCTTGAAAAAGTACTTCGAGAAGAACCCGCCGATGAACAGCTACATGGCCTGGGCCCAGGAACAGAAGAGTGGCCAGGTCTAACAGCCCGTTATCCGGCTACAGGTGAATTTGGCGCTGCTCCCACCGGAACTGGAGAACCTGTTTATGGTGGTCCAGCCCACGCGCCGCGTGTAGCCGACCCACGCCTCACCATCCGAAGCCAGCCCGGTAAAAAACGTCAGTTGCCCATAACGGCTGTTGGTCTGTGCCCACCGACGTTTGCCGATCACCTCGAAGCCGCGCAGATAGGTGGTGCTGCCGACCGTCGCCACGCTATAGGCGTTGCCCTGGGGGTCTACACAGGCCAGCAGATTGGCGCTGCGCGAGCATTTCGCCAGCAGGCTCGGCGCTTGGGCGCAGGCAGGTCCTGCCGCTGCCAACAACAGGGCGCATACCAGATATTTCATAAGGCTTCTCAGGGGCGCAGATGCTCAAGCATTGCGCCCTTCGTCATGTCGAGCAAGGGGGATTGGCTTATTTGTATTGTTATACTATAACATTAAGCCACAGCCTGACCCGTGAACCGCTCCCCATGACTGAACAAGACCTGCTGGCCCAACCGCCCGCCGACTACATGAACGAAGTCCAGCAAGGCTTCTTCCGCGAGCTGTTGCTGGCTCAGCGCAATGAGCTGCAAGCGCGCATCGACGCCGAGTTCCAGCTGCTGCGCGAGCAGGAACCCAACAGCGACCCGGCGGACGTCGGCAGCGCCGAAGAACAGCGCCAATGGCAACTGCGCCTGCTGGAGCGGGAAAAGAAGCTGTTGGACAAGATCGACGAGGCCTTCGAACGGCTGGCCCGCGGTGAATACGGCTGGTGCCGTGAAACCGGCGAGCCTATCGGCCTACAGCGCTTGTTGTTACGTCCTACCGCCACCCTGTGTATCGAAGCCAAAGAACGTGAAGAGCTGCGCGAACGCCATAAACGGGCGATTTGACCGGCCAACCCTGATGAGGAATACCTGATGTCCAATCGTCTCCCCGTGACTGTGTTGTCCGGCTTTCTCGGCGCCGGTAAAAGCACGCTGCTCAACTACGTCCTGCGCAATCGCGAAAACCTGCGGGTGGCGGTGATCGTCAACGACATGAGTGAAATCAACATCGACGGCAGCGAAGTTCAGCGCGACGTCACCCTCAACCGTTCCGAAGAGAAACTGGTCGAGATGAGCAACGGCTGCATCTGCTGCACCTTGCGCGAAGACTTGCTGCTGGAAGTCGGAAAACTCGCCAAGGAAGGTCGCTTCGATTACCTGCTGATCGAATCCACCGGCATCTCCGAACCGCTGCCCGTGGCCGAAACCTTCACCTTTCGCGATGAAAACGAACAAAGCCTGGCCGATATCGCCCGCCTGGACACCATGGTCACCGTGGTCGACGGCATGAACTTCCTGCTCGACTACCAGGCCGCCGAAAGCCTCGCCTCGCGCGGTGAAACCCTCGGTGAAGAGGATGAACGCTCGATCACCGACCTGCTGATCGAGCAGATCGAGTTCGCCGATGTGATCCTCATCAGCAAGATCGACCTGATCAGCAGTCGCGAACGCGAAGAGCTGATGGCGATCCTTGAACGCCTCAACGCCCAGGCCGAGATCATCCCGATGGTCATGGGTGAAGTGCCGTTGCACAAGATCCTCAACACCGGCCGTTTCGACTTTGAACGCGCCGCCCAGGCTCCGGGTTGGTTGCAGGAACTGCGTGGTGAACATGTGCCGGAAACCGAAGAGTACGGCATCGCCTCCACCGCCTACCGTGCGCGTCGGCCGTTCCATCCGCAGCGTTTTTTCGACTTCATCGACCGCCCTTGGGTGAACGGCAAACTGCTGCGCTCCAAGGGGTTTTTCTGGCTGGCCAGCAAGCACCAGGACGCCGGCAGTTGGTCCCAGGCCGGTGGCTTGATGCGCCATGGGTTTGCCGGGCGCTGGTGGCGCTTCGTGCCAAAAAGCCAGTGGCCCCAGGACGAAGAAAGCGTCGCGGCGATCATGGGTAACTGGCAGCCGAGCACCGGCGACTGCCGCCAGGAACTGGTGTTTATCGGCCAGAACATCGACTTCGCACACATGCGCGCCGAGCTGGACGCGTGCTTGCTCACTGACGAAGAAATGGCCCTGGGCGTCGAAGGTTGGCGCTTGCTGGCCGACCCTTTTGGCCCTTGGTTTGAGCAGGCAGCCTGATGCTGGCCCCGGTAATTGCCCTGCGCCCCGTGATTCGCCAGACCGCTGGTGAAACCCCGCTGGTGCTCGCTGAAATCCTTGAAGATGGCGTCAACCTGGCGCTGTGGCAGCGGCAGTTGCCGCTGCACATCGCCGAATTCGGCGCCTTGCTGGTGGCGCTCAACGAGCCCTTGGCGGATTCCATGGTCATCGAGCTCAACAGCGAAGATGCCACGGTGAACTTGCACGGTTTGGCGGCCAGTTGTCGCGATCTTGAAGGCTACGAAGGTTTTATCGCCGACGTGTCATGGCTGATCAGCGCGTTTGCCTGCCTGCTGGGCGCCAAGCGCATTGGCGTGCGCCTGCGCCTGTTGGACAAGGCCATGTGCCCGCGTTTTCACGTCGATCACGTGCCGGTGCGGCTGATCACCACCTACGCTGGCATCGGCAGCCAGTGGTTGCGCGAAGGCGTGATGGATCGCCGCAAACTGAGCCAGGCGGACGCCGAGCCCAGCGAGCGCATCGAGCAGATCCACTGCGGCGAAGTCGCCCTGCTCAAGGGCACCAAATGGCACGGTAACGAAGGCTACGGTTTGATCCACCGTTCGCCGGCATTAAAAGCCGATGAGCGACGCTTGATCCTGACGCTGGATTGGCTCGCATAACCGCGTAGGATCAAACCCTCTACACGGCCTGAACGATGCCCTCCATGTTGCAGAACATTCCCACCCACGTGATTGCCGGCCCTTTGGGGGCCGGCAAGACCAGCCTGATCAAGCACCTGCTCACCCAGCGCCCGGCGGACGAGCGCTGGGCCGTGCTGATCAATGAGTTCGGGCAGATCGGCCTGGACGCTGCGCTGTTGACCCTGGATGACGATGGCATTGCCCTGGGCGAAGTGGCCGGCGGCTGCTTGTGTTGTGTGAATGGTGCGCCGTTCCAGGTAGGCCTGGGCCGCTTGCTGCGTAAGGCCAAGCCGGATCGGTTGTTTATCGAGCCGTCGGGCCTGGGCCATCCCGCGCAGTTGCTCAAGCAGCTACAGGAGGCGCCGTGGCAAAACGTGCTGGCGGTGCAGCCCTGCGTACTGGTGCTGGATGCCCAAGCCCTGGCCGCGGGCAAACCTTTGCCGCAAGCCCAGCAGCAAGCGCTGGCCGGTGCCGGGCTGTTGGTCTTGAACAAGGATGAAGGGTTGGACGCTGCACAGCGTGAGGCCATCGAACGGCAATTGCCCGACTGCGCACGCTACTGGACCCGCCAGGCGCAGTTGCCGCTGGCGCAGTTGCCGGGGCTGACTATCAAGGCTGGCGCGGCTGTGGATAACTTCACTGTGCCCAAGGGGCTCGCGCAAATGCCGGCGATCTGGAGCGACCCGACGCTGCCCATCTGCCTCAGCCAGGCTCAAGAAGGCGGCTGGAGTATCGGCTGGCGCTGGCATCCGAGTCAGATATTCAGTGCCGAGCGCCTTGATCAATGGCTGTCATCCCTGAGCTGGCGTCGTGCCAAGCTGGTTATCCACAGCGCCGAAGGCTGGGTCAGCGCCAACGCTGTGGATAACAGCCCAGTCGCCTGGCAGCCCAGCGAATGGCGCCGCGATTCACGTATCGAATTGATCTTCAGCGCGCCACAGGACGTGGCGACGCTACAGGCCGCGCTGGCTGCCTGCCGTCAGTGACGGTTCTTGCTCGCGTGGTCCTGGCGCCATTGGCTGAGCTCGATCACATCGGCGCTGGGCAGCGGCGTCTTGATCTCGAACGGGTAGGGGGCCAGTTCGATCTGCGCACTGTGGGCGCCGAATTGGGTGATGGTCCCCGGATGGCGGGTTTCGCCGGTCACGGTGAATTCAAAATTGTAGATGCGCGCCAAGCGTCGCCGCCCCTTGGCATCCTTCACAAACCCGATGCGCTTGAGCGCCACGGCGCCATCGAGCAGTTCGATGTCGAGCTTGGCGCAATGCTGCTTGACCCGCTCCAACGCGCGCTCGCGCAGGCCGTGGTTGTGCCACACCCAGGCGGCAGCGGTCGCCAGCAGCATCAACACGAAGATATTTCCCAGGGTCAGCATGCGAAAAACTCCAACAAAGTGAGAGCAGCTTAACTGTGTCGCCGGTCTGTCGTACAGGCTGCGTTTAGTCGCATACTGCGCGGCCAGAATTTCATCGGTTTTACGGAAATCCCCTGCATGAAACGCACACCTCATCTGCTTGCGATCCAGTCTCATGTGGTTTTTGGCCATGCCGGAAACAGCGCCGCCGTGTTCCCCATGCAGCGGGTCGGGGTAAACGTCTGGCCGTTGAACACGGTGCAGTTCTCCAACCACACTCAGTATGGCCAGTGGGCCGGCGAAGTGTTGGCGCCGCAGCAAATTCCGGCGCTGGTGGAAGGCATCGCCGCGATTGGCGAACTGGGCAACTGCGATGCGGTGCTGTCTGGCTACCTGGGCAGTGCGGATCAGGGCCGGGCGATTCTGACCGGCGTGGCGCGCATCAAGGCCATCAACCCCAAGGCCCTTTACCTGTGCGACCCGGTGATGGGTCACCCGGAGAAAGGTTGCATCGTGCCCCAGGAAGTCAGCGATTTCCTGCTCGACGAAGCGGCTGCCATGGCCGACTTCCTGTGCCCCAACCAACTGGAGCTGGACAGTTTTGCCGGGCGCAAGCCGCAATCGCTGTTCGACTGCCTGGCAATGGCCAAGGCGTTGCTGGCACGCGGGCCAAAGGCTGTGCTGGTGAAACATTTGGATTACCCGGGCAAGTTGCCGGACGGTTTCGAGATGTTGTTGGTGACGACTGATGGCAGCTGGCACCTGCGTCGGCCATTGCTGGCGTTTCCGCGTCAGCCGGTGGGGGTGGGGGATCTGACTTCCGGGTTGTTCCTGGCTCGGGTGCTGTTGGGTGACAGCCTGGTGGCGGCCTTCGAGTTCACCGCAGCGGCGGTGCATGAAGTGCTGCTGGAAACCCAGGCGTGTGCCAGTTACGAGTTGGAACTGGTGCGGGCTCAGGATCGGATTGCGCATCCGCGTGTGCGTTTTGAAGCCACGCCGATAGGCCTGTAACACCGCACAGCAAAAATGTGGGAGCGGGCTTGCTCGCGAAAGCGGTGTGTCAGTCAAAGATGTTCCAACTGAACCACCGTATTCGCGAGCAAGCCCGCTCCCACATTTGACCCGGTTTACACCCTGGGATTGTCAGCGCCTCAGCCTTTGATTTCCTGATAACGCTTTTCCAGCTCCTGGCGAATCTGCCGACGTTGCTGGGCCTGCACGAAACGGCGCTTGTCTTCGCTGTTGTGCGGTTGCAGCGGCGGCACGGCGGCCGGTTTGCGCTGGTCGTCCACAGCCACCATGGTGAAAAAGCAGCTGTTGGTGTGGCGCACTGAGCGCTCGCGGATGTTTTCGGTCACCACCTTGATACCGACCTCCATCGAGGTGTTGCCGGTGTAGTTGACCGAGGCGAGGAAGGTCACCAGCTCACCGACATGGATCGGCTCGCGAAAAATCACTTGGTCTACGGACAATGTCACTACGTAGCGACCGGCATAACGGCTCGCGCAGGCGTAGGCCACTTCGTCGAGGTACTTGAGCAGGGTGCCACCGTGGACATTGCCAGAGAAGTTGGCCATATCAGGGGTCATCAGCACCGTCATCGACAGCTGGGCGTTTCCGGGTTCCATAGCACACTCACGGGTTGTAGGCATCTGTTGGGGGGCACCTCTGCGGGTGCTGGAATCTTTACTGCGCCATCCATAACGGGACGCCGGCGGGCGGCTTGCCGTCACGCGCTGGCCGATCTGTTTCCATATATTGCACCGGCTTTCTGCCGGAAGTCGCGGTGTTAACCTGCAAAAGCCCGTCTCAGGGCATTTCTTACGATTTCGGCAGACTTTTCCTTCCGCGCTTTGCGACATTTCAGCGGCGCGAACGGAAGTGGGAAAAGCACCAGTACCCTCAAGGAGCCCCTCGCCATGCACGCCATCAGCTTTATCCAGGACCTGGCCGTGATCATGCTGGTGGCAGGGGTGGTCACCATCCTGTTTCATCGCTTCAAGCAGCCGGTGGTGCTGGGCTACATCGTCGCCGGCTTCATCATCGGCCCGCATACCCCGCCGTTTGGCCTGATCCACGACGAAGACACGATCAAGACCCTCGCCGAGCTGGGGGTGATCTTCCTGATGTTCTGCCTGGGCCTGGAGTTCAGCCTGCGCAAGCTGTTCAAGGTCGGGGCCACGGCGTTTATCGCGGCGTTCCTGGAGATCATCCTGATGATCTGGATCGGCTACGAGATCGGCCGCTGGTTCGACTGGAAGACCATGGACTCGCTATTCCTCGGCGCGATCCTGGCAATCTCTTCCACCACCATCATCGTCAAGGCGCTCAACGACCTGAAGATGAAGAACCAACGCTTTGCCCAGTTGATTTTCGGCGTGCTGATCGTCGAAGACATCCTTGGCATCGGCATCATTGCCTTGCTGTCGAGCATCGCCGTCAGTGGCACGGTCAGCTCCGGCGAGGTGTTCTCCACCGTTGGCAAGCTGTCGCTGTTCATGATCGTCGCGCTGGTCATTGGCATCCTGCTGGTACCGCGCCTGCTGGCCTACGTGGCCAAGTTCGAAAGCAACGAGATGTTGCTGATCACCGTATTGGGCCTGTGTTTCGGTTTCTGTCTGCTGGTGGTCAAGCTGGAATACAGCATGGTGCTGGGCGCGTTCCTGATTGGCGCGATCATGGCCGAATCGAAGCAGTTGCTTGACATCGAGCGCCTGATCGAGCCGGTTCGCGACATGTTCAGTGCGATCTTCTTTGTCGCCATCGGCCTGATGATCGACCCGCAGATCCTCCTGCAATACGCCTGGCCGATTGCGGTGATCACGGTGGCGGTGGTGCTGGGCAAGATGTTGTCCTGCGGCCTGGGGGCATTTATCGCCGGCAATGATGGCCGAACCTCGTTGCGAGTAGGTATGGGGCTGTCACAGATTGGTGAGTTTTCCTTCATTATCGCGGCGTTGGGGATGACGCTGCAGGTGACCAGCGACTTCCTCTACCCGGTGGCGGTGGCGGTTTCGGCGATCACAACCTTGCTGACGCCTTACCTGATCCGGGGTGCCGACCCACTGTCGTTGAAGATCGCGGCGGTGATGCCCAAGCGCATGAGCCGGGTGTTCGGCCTGTACGGCGAGTGGCTGCGCAGCATTCAGCCCCAGGGTGAGGGCGCGATGCTGGCGTCGATGATCCGCAAGATCATCCTGCAAGTGGGGGTGAACCTGGCGCTGGTGGTGGCGATCTTCTTCGCCGGCAGCTTTTTTGCAGTGCGCATTGGCGGTTATCTGCAAAGCTGGATCAGTGATCCAAGCTGGCAGAAGGCGTTGATCTGGGGCGGGGCGTTGCTGTTATCGCTGCCGTTTTTGATTGCGGCTTATCGCAAGCTCAAGGCGCTGTCGATGCTGTTGGCGGAGATGAGCGTGAAGCCGGAAATGGCCGGGCGGCATACCCAGCGCGTGCGGCGGGTGATTGCGGAGTTGATCCCGATCCTGTCGCTGCTGGTGATCTTCCTGCTATTGGCAGCCTTATCGGCCAGTATTCTGCCAACCAACAAGTTGCTGGTGTTGATCGCCGTAGTCACGGCGGCGGTGGCGGCCGTGCTCTGGCGTTGGTTCATCCGCGTGCATACGCGGATGCAGGTCGCCTTGCTGGAGACGCTGGATAACCATAAGGATACGGCGCAGCACTAGTGGCTAATGTCGGGGGGCTGCAAAGCAGCCCAGCGGGAGCAAGCTCCCTCGCCACAAGCACGCTCTGGATCAGCTTTCCAGCCAGACGTCCCGCGCCCAGTGCCAGACCGATTCCCAGGTTTCTTCGGTGACCAGTTCTTCTTCGCCGGACCACAGCACCACGGTGCCGTCTTCCTCGACGCAGTAGTAGTCGTCGCCGTCCTGGCAGATCGGGATCATGCTGCGATCGACGCCGGCGTCCCAGGCGTTGGCGGCCACGTCCGGCAGGTAGGTGTGGGACTGCGGGTCGGTGACGGTCACCGGCTCCAGGCTGCCGTACACCACGTCGCTGACGGTCAGCAGGAATTCACGGAAGACAAACGGGATGTCGATGAACAGTTGTTCTTCGATTTCCACCAGTTGGTCTTCGTCAGGCAGTTCCAGAGGAACCGGGACCGGTTCGTTGGCTTCACGCAATTGTTCGATGATTTCTTCCACGGCCGGGATCCTCTTGCTGATGGCGCGGTTTATAGGGGCGTTTTATACAGTAGCTCGCTATAAGTGCAACCGTGAAATAGATATTCCGGCACAAGCACAATCCCTGTGACAGCGGCGGATTAGAACTGTTTCTCCAGCTTTAGGCTAATGCTGTTTTTGTCGTAGGAATAAATCCAGTCGATGTTGCTCTGCACCTTGTTGTACTTGACGGTGATGCTGGGAACCACGTCGTACACCGCCAGTCTTGGCGCACGTAGGATGAAGGTGTAGCCCTGCTCATTCTCTTCCCGTGTGCCATCGACGATTGCGCTGTAGGCATCGTATTGACGCTTACGGTACGAGGCAAACAGCACGGCACTCACGCCTATATCGAAGTCCTTGGTGATGCCCAGGCGCACACCTTTTTGCAGGTACGCCGCGACGCGGTCCCGGGCGTCGCGTTCGGTGATGTCGACGCCGCCGAACAGCGTCCATTGCTGGGGCAAGACTTGCCACAGGGTGGCGTAGACCGAGCTGATACCGCCGTCGAGGTTACTGTTGATCGAGTGTTTGTACGTCATGTCCTTGTACTCGCCTTCGAGTTTGAACATACGTGTGGCCGAGAGTGTGTGAATCCACTCGCCGCGCAGGCCCCAGGCGCTGTACATGGCGTTGTCGCCGATTGTGTTGAACTCGTACGAGGGCCCGAATGCGTACTGGTTGCGCGCATCGTGGTAGCTGTAGCCGGCGTTGTTGATCACGGTGGCTTCGTTGTACTTGCTCTCTTTTTCGTACGCTTGGCCGTACAGCAGCGAACGCACGAACAGCCCGTGATGGCCGCTGATGGAGATGCGTTTGTTGAGCGTGGCCTCATAGTCCTGGCCGTGGGCCGACACCGCCTTGGGCAGGGATTGCTTGACCACGTAGGTCTCTTCAGCGGTCTCATAGCGGTAGGTCACGCTGCCTTCGGAGGACTGGTTGAGGTTGTCGCTCCAGGTCGGGCCGATGGCGAATGAGCCTTGCCAGTCTTCGCGATGGTCCAGGGCCTGGATGAAACTGTCGACGGTCTTGCCCAGGCCCATGGCTTGGGCGTCCGACGGGCTGAGGCTGCTGCTGATCTGTTCGAACACGGCTTTGGAGTCGCGATCCTTGCGGTTCTCGAACTGTACCCGTGCCAACTCCAGGCGACCGGGCAGGAAATCGGGCTGGATAGCCAGCAGGTCCTGGTAATAGCGTTCGGCGGTTTCCAGGTCGCCATCGGCGCGGGCCAGGCCGCCGTTGGCGTAGGCGGTGAGCATCGGGTCGTGGCCGGGCAGGGCGGTGTAGCGCTTGAGATAGTCGCGGGCTTGCGGCCATTGCTGGCGCTCGACGCTCAGGTACACCGCGCGGCCCAGCTCGTCGAGGTTGTTGCCGACGCTGTAGACCTGGCCGTCGATAGTCAGCGACGGCGCGGCACCGTCACTCGGCAGTTCATCCTTGAGCAACTCGCGCTCTTGCTTGTTGGCGCGGTATTCGATGCTCTGGTTCAGGCGCAGGTTGGTGTCCTGGTCGGCGGCGAACACCGTCGGGGCCGTGAACAGCAGCAGGGAAAGGGGCAAAACATGCAACGTGAGGGATCGCTTGCAGTAGGGCTGGGGCATTACCGGGCTCTCGAGATCGCTTCAAAACGCCAAAAGCAAGTGCCTGGAGGCCAGGCACTTGCTTCGTGGTGCTACGTCAGTGCAAGCCGCAGTTACTTGGCTACGCCGCCGAAAGCGGTGTCGTAGTTGCGGTTGGTGAACTTGGCGATACCGGCCAGCGACGCGGTGGAGCCTGCACCGAAGAAGCTGCCTTGGGTGGTGCCGGCTGCCAGCACTGCGCTGGTGGTCGGGTTCTGGGCAATGGCGCTGCCGCTGAAACCGGCGGTGGCGGTGTTGATGTTGGCCGAAATCCCGACTTTCAGCGCGGCGTTGGTCAGCGAACCGGTGAGCGTGGGCGATGCGGTGCCGAAGGTAGCGGTCAGGTCGCCGGACAGCAGGTTAGCCCCGGAGTAGTTGTTGATGCCCTGCACCGCGTAGGTCACGCTGGTGGTGGGCAGCACACGGCCGGTGGTGTCGCCGGAGTAGTACACGACGCGAGTCGGATCGTTGTGGGTGCCGTTCTGCGACCACTCGCCGTAGTACACCTGCTGGCTGGCGACTTGCTTGAAGTCGAAATTGCCCAGTGCAGAGTGGGAGGCTGGCATCATTGCCGGGGTAATGGTGGTGACGCCGTTGGTGTCGGTGGGGACCATGCCTTTCAGGCCGGCAAACGTCACTTTTGCGCCGTTGTAAAAGGCTTTTACGCCCACGGCAGGTTGGCCCGCTGCACCCGGGTGATTGGTAGTGCCCGTGCCGCTGGAGCCATCTACAACGATGGTGCCGTCATAACTTTGACCGGAAGAAGTATCTGCTTGAGCAACGCCAGCCAAACCAAGAAAAGCCACTGCCAGTACGGTGTAGTTAAAAGTTTTCATTTCATGTTCCATTGAGTGAATTTAATTAAGTCAACACGTAGAGCATTTGCCAATTTCTTCTTTAGCCTCCCATGGTGCACCTCATAAGTTAGAACGTAGTGGTAAAGCCGAGTTTTAATGTGCGCCCCGGCGCGGGCATGGCCGAGCGTGTCAGTGGGTCGACGTAATAGAGATTGCTCAAGTTGGTGCCGGTGAGTTCGATCGAGGCGTCGTCGGTTAACTTGTAATTGATATAAGCGTCATACGTGACAATCTTGTCCCACGACATCGGTGTATTGATGTAGTAACTGACCATGGGGCTGTTGGGGTAGTTTTTATTAAACTTGTTTTCGTGTTGGCGGTAATAAATGGCGCGCCCGCCAACTTCCAGCTTACGGTTGAAAAATCGACCGCCCAGCCCGAGGTTGGCCGACCATTCGGGTTGCGACATGCTCGCCAGGTAACCACCGACAAAGCCGTCATCTACGCAGTTTGGTGTACTGCCGTCGGGTGTAATAGTGATGGCCGACCTCTCATCGCACACCCGGTTCTTCAACACATGGGCGACGCTCAGGTCAGTGAAGAACCGCCCACTGTCATAACGCCCCTGAAACTCAAGGCCGGATGTGGTCTGTTTTTCAACGTTGCTGAACACCAGTTCCGGGCTGCGTTCAATCACGTTTTTGGTGGTGTTGTGGTAATAGGTCAGTTTGACGTCGGCGCGTTCACTGCCGCCCCACCCGGCCAGGTTATGGATATACGCGGCCTCATAGTTATAGGCGTGTTCGGGTTCAAGCCCCCATGGGTTGAGAGAGGAGGAAAAGCCCAAGGTACTTTCAAACATGCTCGGGTAGCGGATGGCCTCGCTGTAGCGGATGTAAACCCGACCGTTGTCGGAGGTGTAGAACGTACCGGAAAGTGTCGGCGCCCAGGCGCTGTCTTTCTGATGTTTGGCCGTCACGTCTTTTTGGTAGCCAATGCCGGTATCGGACACGCCGCAAGACACGACATTCTGGCCCGCATTGGCCGCCAGAATGCACGGGTCGTTATAACGGGCGAGGCGCCCTTTATCATCCGCATTCCACACAGCCCGAAGTTGGGTGTCTTCAACCCGCGGCGTTTCTGCCTGCAACTGCTTTACATCAATGATGCGGAACTCCGGCGGAATGCCAAACAGATCAAATGCGGCGTTGAGGTCGGCAACTTTCTTATCAACGGCGGCATTCCATTCAGCATCCGTCAATGTTTTGCGCGTGGTGTAATCCACGCGATAGGCCGTATTGACCCACTGCGTGGTTGCGCCGCTTTTGTCTTGGGTTTCTTTCAAGTAGTCATCAAACGCCCAATACGATGAATAGCGCGCGCCTGCGGTGAACTTGGCAAAACTCACCGGTCGCCACTCGAAATTGAAGTTGTATTCCTTTTCTTCACGGCGTCCCGCGCGCGGGTTCATGCGCAAGGTGTCGAAGATCGCTGCGTCGTAATAGTTGTCTTTGGAACCCAACTTCTCATGTTGGTAGCTCGCGCCCAGGGTCAGGTTCAGGCTGTCGATCAACTTGAGTTTGTTGCTGACGGTCACCCCGGCCCGGTCATGTTGGGCATTGGCGACAGCGGTATTCCTGAACACCGGGTCGGCGGCGCTGGTGGCGTTGGGCACGCCGCCACTTGAGTAGGTGTCGCTTTGGGTATTGGTGGCCCAGAGGTTGGAATAGAAATCCACCCACGGGTTGCCCTCGGGCTTGAGGTTGTATTCCAGGTTGTAGGCTTTGCTCTGCACATGGCTCAGGGGCCACTGCGGCACGCCGCTGGATTCGGCATCGAACTGGTCGCCGGGGCGGAAGAACGAAATGCGTGACGGCAGGATTTCGCCGTACAGCGAATCGGTGTCGCGGTAGCCGAACTCCAGGGATTGGTCGTCGTCGATCTTGAGCTTGGCCTTGGCCAGCCAGGACTCCATCTTGCTGGAGGTGTTGGGCACTTCATCGCCCGGCTTGTAGATGTTGGCCAGATTGGGGATGTAGTCGAACTGGCCGTTGACCTGTTCGCCGGTGGCGTAGAACCCGCTTTTGTTCTTGCCCGCGTAGTGGTTGCCCTTTTCGCGGTAGGCGTAGGCGGCGAGCAGTTCGAATTTTTCCTGGCGGGTGCCGAGGGCCAGGCGATAGGCCGAGTCGCCGCCGGTGATCAGGTTGTTGTCGCGGCTGGTGCGTGGGTGCTTGTACAACGACGGGTCGTAGTAGGACGAGATCGGGATGTACTGATAGTCGGCGGGCGGGCTTTGGCCGGTCATCAAGTGCGGCAGCTTGGGCGACACCGAGTTGTTGCTGCCTTCCACCTTCAGCTCGCCGCCGAATGCCTGGCCGTCCTTGAGGATGTCATCCACGTTCAGGGTGTTGGCAACTACCGCGCCACCCACGCCGCTATAGACGTTGCGCTCCAGGTTCGGGCCCTTGAGCACCTTGATACTGCCGATCAGGTTGGGGTCGATGTAATTGCGGTTGTTGGCGCCCATGTAGCCGCGATACACCGTCAGCGCCTGCTCGGTGCCATCGATGGTCAGCGGCACGCGGCCGGGGCCCTGGATGCCACGCACGTTCGGGTCCAGTGCGCCGCTGTTGCGACCGTCACCGCTGTAGACGTTGAGCATGCCCTTGAACATATCGGCGGGGGCGGCGCCTTTGTAGCGTTCGATCTGTTCCTTGCCGGAATACACCGAGGACACGTCCTGATCGTAGATGTCGTTGTAGCCTTTTTCGTCGCGGGACTCCTTGCCATCCAGGCCGTGCACGTAGATCGGGTGCAGGTCGCCTTGCTGGATGCCGCTCATGCCCGGCGCGGGTTGCACCTGGATGATCGGCCGCTCGGGCTGGTTGCCCAGGCTGTAGGTCAGCGCCTGGTTGGCGAGCAGTTGTTGCAGCGCGGCTTCCAGCGATAGCCGGCCCTTGACCGGGTTGCCGTAGGTGCCGGTGAGGTCATTGCTGCCCAGGTACACCTCGACGCCGGCTTGGCGCGCCAGCAGGACCAGGCCTTCGTCCAGTGACAGGGCGGGAACGTCGAAGTCGTGATACGTACTTTGGGGTTGCACCTGGGCCGCGCTGTTGGCCGGGCGAGTTTGCAGCGGATGGATGTCGGCGGCGTCGGCGGCCAGCGCGAACACGGCGAGCTGAATCCCCAGGCTCAGCCGAGTGCGATGGGTTGCCTTGCGCTTCTTGTGGTTCTGTTGCATCTGCAAAACCGGCCTCACTAAAGCAAATAAGAGTTATTCACATGTAGTAGAAACGCAGCAGCAGTCAAAACGCGATAGATCGATATGGTCTATGTATCGCGTTTTATATATGAATGATGTCAAAAGGCCCGCAGACGCGGCCTTTCAGTAGATCAGCGCGAGCCCGGGCAGGTCGAGAATGCGCCCGTGGGCTTGCTGTGCGAGGCGTTTGACGGCGTCGTCGAGGTTGTCCAGGCGCATCACCGCACTGATTGGCACGGCGCGCAATGTGTCGCCTTTGACTACGATCAGCCCCGGCCGATAGCGGTTGATGCGCGCCACGGCATCGCCCAACGCTTCGCGCTGGAACACCAGGCGACCTTCCTGCCAGCTGGCCAGTTCATCCGGGTGCGTGGTGAGCGGCACCAACCCGGCTTTCGGGCTGAAGCGCAGGCTGTTGCCTTGCTCCAGCAGCGCGGACCCGGCCACGTCATCGCGCTGGGCAGGGGTGAGATTGACCTCGACCTTATGCTGCAACACCCCAACCCAGCCTTCACGCTCCTGGCCGATACCGACCAGATAGCGCGTGCCGCGTGCGGTGATGTCGGCGCCGGGGGCGCGCACGGTAAACGGGCGGCGTTCCTGATCATTGATTGGCGATGGGGTGAACACCGCTTCGCCCTGGCTCAGGTTCACCAGGCGGGTCTGATCGTCATAGGCGATGTTCAGGATGCTGTGGCTGCCCAGTTCAACCTGGCTGCCATCCGCCAGGGTGATGTGGCGAACCTCGCCGAAACCGGTGTGATAGTCGCTGTTCAACGCTTGCAGCCAGAAGGGCGGTGCAAGCAGCATCCAGCACCCCAGCGCGAGGGCGCCGACAGCACTGGTGGCTGTCCCGCGTGTCCAGAGGCTGCGTGGCGGGCGCTGCGGTTTGACATAGCCTGGGCGGCGTTTGAGCGCGGCGGTGGCGCGCCAGGCGCGATCCGCCCGACCGGCAGCGGCGGCATGCCTGGGGTCGGCTTCCTGCCAACGCTGAAAAGCTTCTAGCTCACGCGCCGACAGCTGGCCTTGTCGATGACGCATCACCCAATCGGCAGCTTTGCGCTCCAACGGGTCGGTCGTTTGTGGGGAAGCATTCACGGTTCTGACTGTTTACCTTATCGCTTTGCAAGAGACCCAAGGCTTAGCCCTCCTGGTCTGGGTCAAGCGCCTTGCCAATCCTGGCCAGCGCCATCGCCATGTGTTTTTGTACAGAGCTTGTGGAAATCCGTAAATAGCGGGCGGTCTCTTTGTGCGTCATGCCCTCGACCCGGCACAGCAGGAAGATGTCACGGGTACGTTCTGGCATGCGCTCCAGCAGGCTTTCCAGTTGTTCCAGGGCAAGGGCGTCGAGGGCCTGTTCTTCCGGGCCGCTGGCCTCATCCACCAACGTATCGAAATAGGCGGCGGCATCGTTGTCGAAGCGCTTTTCACCGTAGCGGCGATGGTGGTCGATCATGAGGTTGTGCGCGACGCGAAACAGGTAGGACGGCGCACACAGGATGCGTTCCACGTTCTCCAGCTGGGCGATGCGCAGGAAGGTGTCCTGCACCAGGTCCGAGGCCAGGCTGGGTGTGCATTTTTTGCGCAACAGGTAGCGATGCAGCGCGGATGCGTGTTGATTGAAGAGTTTTTCCAGCACGGCGGCACGTTCCTATGCTCGGGCAGAACCGGGAGAGGGCACGAGTATAATGAGAATGTTTCTCATTAATCCAGTAAAAACCGCAACGCATTTCCGCCCGGCAAAAAAAGACCCCGGCGGTGTATTTGCATACACCGCCGGGGTCGTTTACTGCGCGCTCAAGGCGCCAGGTGATCAGCCGTTCTGGCGGATACCGGCGACCAGCCAAGGCTGGTTTTCACCTTGTGGGCGTTCCATGTTCCAGCTTTCGCTGAACACTTCGCCCTGGTCAAAGCGCGAGTTTTTCGACACGCCGCTGAATGTCAGGGTGGCGATGGTCTTGTCGGCGCGGTCATCCACACCGTCCAGTTGCACGCGCAGGTCGTCGATGTAGGTCGACTGGAACGCATCGCCCAGCTCAGCGCGTTCGCGCTTGAGGAACTCCAGCAATTGCGGGGTCACGAACTCGGCGATCTTGTCCATTTCGTTGGCGTCCCAGTGCTGTTGCAGGGACTGGAAGTGACTGCGGGCTGCTTCGACGAAACGCTCTTCGTTGAACCACGCCGGTGCGTTGATCACCGGACGGGCAGCAGCGGCTGGCGAACCGCCGCCGAAGATCGAGCCCATGGCAGGCTTTTGCTCGAACACTTCACGCTGCATCGGCGCACCGGCTGGAGCCATGTGCTCCTGCTGCTTGCGGCGACGGGCGGCGATAAAGCGGAAGATCACAAAGGCGATGACCGCCAGGATCAGAATGTCGAAGATCTGCATGCCCTGGAAGCCGCCGCCCATGAACATGGAAGCGAGCAGGCCACCGGCCGCGATGCCGGCCAGAGGGCCCAGCCAGCGCGAAGCACCGCCAGCCTTGGCAGCGGCGCCAGCGGCACCGGCTGCGCCTGCGGTCGCGGCTGCACCGCCCATGCCACCGGCGGATGGAGCCATTTGGCTGGTCTGGTGAGTCGGTGCTGCGCCCGAACTTTTGCCGCCACCGAAGCGCTTGGCGTTGGCGTCGAGGCTCATCGTCAGGCCGATGCACAACGCCATGGCGATGCTAAGAAAACGTTTCATAAAGGGAATTCCCATTTGTGGATTGCACGCGCGCCATGTTGCACAGGTGTCGTGACAGTGGCTAGCGACATAATGTTTCGGGCTTTTGCGTAGGACGGATTCGGAAGTGTCCGTAGGACTTATTACAGATATTGGCCCGCGCTCGTGAATTACAAGGGCGGGCCAATAACCTTCATCCTAGGGATATGTGTCAGATTGCTTCGAGCTTCGCGTAGCCCATCATCAGCCACTTGCTGCCTTCGGCGAAGTTGACCTGCACCCGTGCCTGCGCACCGGCGCCTTCGAAGTTGAGGATCACGCCTTCGCCAAAGATCGCATGCTTGACCTGCTGGCCCAGGCTGAACGCGGTTTCCGGGATCGCGGAACCGGCGAACAAGCTGCTTGCGCTCTGCTGCTGGCCGCCACCGAACGGGCGGCTGACGCTGTTGGACAGGCGTACTTCCTGGATCAGCCCCTTCGGCACCTCGCGTACGAAGCGTGACACCTTGTTGTAGGTCTCGCTGCCGTACAGGCGTCGTGTCTCGGCGTAGGTCATCACCAGGTTCTGCATCGCCCGGGTAATGCCCACGTAGGCCAGGCGGCGCTCTTCCTCAAGGCGGCCGGGTTCTTCCAGGCTCATCTTGTGGGGGAACAGGCCTTCTTCCATGCCCACCAGGAACACATACGGGAATTCCAGGCCCTTGGCGCTGTGCAAGGTCATCAGCTGGATGCTGTCCTCATGCTCGTCGGCCTGAGCATCCCCGGCTTCAAGCGAAGCATGGCCAAGGAAGGCGGCGAGCGGCGTGAGGTCTTCTTCATTCTCGGTGTTTTCGAACGCACGGGCGGCGCTGACCAGTTCCTCAAGGTTTTCTACCCGAGCCTGGCCTTTCTCGCCTTTTTCCGCTTCGTGATAGGCGATCAGCCCGGACTGTTCGATCACCGTCTGCGTCATTAAATGCAGCGGCATTTCGGCGCATTTGGCGGCGAGGTTCTCGATCAGCTCGACAAACACCCCCAGCGCTCCGGCTGCGCGCCCGGTCAGGCCTTTATTGGCGATGAGCAAGCGCATGGCTTCCCACATCGACACATCGGCGTGGCGCGCGTGGTCGCGGATCGCTTCGACGGTTTTCTCGCCGATGCCACGCGCCGGGATATTGATCACCCGCTCCAGCGCCGCATCGTTGCCACGCCCTTCCAGCAAGCGCAGGTAGGCCATGGCGTTCTTGATTTCGGCGCGCTCGAAGAAGCGCTGGCCGCCATAGATGCGGTACGGGATGCGTTCGCGCAGCAAGGCTTCTTCCAGCACCCGCGATTGGGCGTTGGAGCGGTAAAGGATGGCGATGTCGCTGCGGGCGAGGCCGGTTTTCAGTGCGCTCTCGATGGTTTCCACCACATAGCGTGCTTCATCGTGCTCGTTGAATGCGGCGTACAGGTTGATCGCCTCGCCTTCGCCGCCGTCGGTCCACAGCTCTTTGCCCAGGCGCCCGGTGTTGTTGGCGATCAAGGCGTTGGCGGCCTTGAGGATACCGGCGGTGGAGCGGTAGTTCTGCTCCAGGCGGATGGTGACGGCGTCCGGGAAATCTTCGGAATACTGGTAGATGTTCTCGATTTTCGCGCCACGCCAGCCGTAGATCGACTGGTCGTCGTCGCCCACCACCATCAGGCTGTCGCCGCCCTTGGCCAGCAGGCGCAACCAGGCGTATTGCACGGCGTTGGTGTCCTGGAACTCGTCCACCAGGATGTGCCGGAAGCGCTTCTGGTAATGGGCCAGCAAGCCCGGGTTGTCGCGCCACAGGTCGAGGGCGCGCAGCAGCAGCTCGGAGAAGTCGATCACCCCGGCGCGCGCGCAGGCCGCTTCGTATGCTTCATAGATGCTGCGCATGGTGGCCAGGAACATGTCGCCGCTGGCCTGGATGTGCTGCGGGCGCAGGCCTTCGTCTTTCTGGCCGTTGATGAACCACTGTGCCTGGCGCGCCGGCCAGCGCTGTTCGTCGAGGCCCAGCTCGCGGATCACCCGCTTGACCAGGCGTTGCTGGTCATCGCTGTCCAGGATCTGGAAGGTCTGGGCCAGGCCCGCTTCCTGCCAGTGCGCCCGCAACAGGCGGTGTGCCAGGCCGTGGAAGGTGCCGACCCACATGCCGGCCGGGCTGATGCCCATCAACTGCTCGATGCGATGGCGCATCTCGGCAGCGGCCTTGTTGGTGAAGGTCACCGACAGGATCGAATGGGGCGACGCGTTTTCGACCTGGATCAACCAGGCGATACGGTGCACCAGCACTCGGGTTTTACCGGAGCCGGCACCGGCCAGGACCAACTGACGGCCAACGGGGGCCGCTACGGCCTGGCGTTGGGCATCGTTGAGGGAGTTCAGCAAAAGGGAGAGATCATCGCGCATCGGCGCATTCTATGGCCCTCGGCGGAGTGGGGCAAACCCCAATGCCGGATGGTCGATAATTCTGCCGGGGCGGATGACCGGTCGGTCATAGGGTCCAGGCCCCGCCACGCCTCGCTCGAGGGGTCTGGCCCCATGGTTTGCAGGTAAATCCTGGGGGATTTTATGACGTGGAGCAGTTTGGCGCAGACCTTTGCTTGTGTATGCTCCGTCGACGTTTCGGGCTCACCATTATAAGAACACTGCCTATGACCCTCAGTACCGACCTGCTCAGCCCCTCGGTGGCGCCGGCGCAGGTTATCCGCAAGCAGTACGCCACCGAGATGGCGGTCGAACGCACGCGCCTGCTGTATCAGGGCTCGTTGCTGCCCACCTTGTTGATGCTGATCAATGGCCTGGTCTGCGCCTGGTTGCTGTGGAACCCCAAGCAATACCTGCTGGACAGCATCTGGCTGGTCTGGCTGCTGGCGCTGGTCGCGATGCGGGTGATCCAGGTGGCGGCGTTTGATTCGGCGATGCCCAGCCGCCAGGCGCAGCCGGTGTGGCGACGCATGTTCATGCTCGGCTCGGCGGTCAGCGGCCTGACCCTGGCCATCGCCGCCATCGCCCTGGTGCCAGCGGACAGCTTTATGCAGCAGGCGTGGGTATTCGGCCTGATCGGCGCCGCAACGCTGTCGGCCAGCGTGGCCTACGCCGTGAGCCTGCCGGCGTTCTTGTCGTTTGCCGTGCCGTGCCTGGTGCCGGCGATTGTCTATCTGTTCTGGAACGGCGCCCCGCAGCAGCAAGGCTGGGGCGTGCTCGGCCTGATCCTGCTGGCCTCCTTGAGCGTGGTGGCGTGGCAAGTCAACCGCCTGATCCAGCGCGGGCTGCTGCGGCGCTTCCAGAACCAGGCGCTGATCGAACATCTGCAGCAGGCGCAGCAGCGCAGCGAGCAGTTGAATCAAGACCTGGTGCGCGAAGTCGAACAGCGTCGCCAGATCGAACAGGAACTGCGCAACGCCCAGACCGGCCTGCAAGACCGGGTGGCGCAACGCAGCCAGGAACTCGACGCCGCCAGCCTCGCCCTGAATAAAAGCGAAGCGCGCCTGGCCATGGCGTTGCAAGCCAGCGAACTGGGCCTGTGGGACTGGAATCTGCAAACCGACGAAGTCCACCACACTCAACTCAAGGAACTGTTTGGCCTGGAGCCCGAGTACGTCACGGCGATGCTCAGCCACCTCAAGCCGCGCCTGCACCCCGATGACTTGCCGTTGCTCAAGCGCGCGCTGGTCGAGCACCTCAAGGGCCGCAGCGAGGACTATCAAGTCGAGTACCGCGTGCGTCACGGTGCCGGCCACTGGGTCTGGATCGAAGACCGTGGCCGCGCCGTCGAGCGTGCGCCCAGTGGCCGGGTCACGCGCATGCTCGGTACACGCCGCGACATCAGTGCCGGCAAGGTCCTGGAAGAACAGCAGCGGCTTGCGTCGACGGTATTCGAGGCGGCCAGCGAAGGCATCGTGATTCTGGACCCGGACTACAAGTTGATCGCGGTCAACCAGGCGTTCAGCCGCGTCACCGGGTTTGAGATCGACGACATGCTCGGGCGCAACGTCGTCGAGCTGCCCAGCAGCCGCGATGCGCGCCGGCACTTCCCGGTGATCCGCCAGGCGTTGCTCAGCCACGGCACCTGGCAGGGCGAGCTGGTGGAAACGCGCAAGAATGGCGAGCTGTACCCGCAGTGGCTGCAATTGAATGTGGTGCGCGATGTTCGGGGAAAAGTCAGCCATATCGTGGGCTTTTTCGCCGATCTATCCGCGCGCCGCGAGTCCGAAGAGCGCATGCGCTACCTCACCCACTATGACGAGCTGACCGGCCTGGCCAACCGCTCGCTGTTCCGCGAACGCCTGCGCGAAGCTCACTCACGGGTGCGTCTGGGCGGGCGTAGCCTGGCGTTGCTGCACATCAACCTGGACCGTTTCAAGCTGCTCAATGACAGCCTCGGCCATGAAGTCGCCGACCAATTGCTGCAAAAAATGTCACGGCGCCTGATCAACGCCTTGCCCGAGGCGGACACCATTGCGCGCTTGTCCGGCGATGAATTCGCCGTGCTGTTCGACGCATACGGCAGCCTGTCGAGCCTGGCACGCGTGGCCACCCGGCTGCTGGCCAAGCTGCGGGTGCCGGTGACGGTGGACGGGCATGAGTTGGTGGTCAGCGCCTCGATGGGCGTCAGCCTGCTGCCGGATAATGCGCGTGAAATTTCCGCGTTGGTCAGCCAATCGAACATGGCCATGCAGCATGCCAAACACCTGGGCGGCAATAACTTCCAGTTCTACACCGACAGCCTGCAAGCCAGCACGCTGGAGCGTTTGCAGCTGGAAAACCAGCTGCGCAAGGCCATCGACGAGCGCCAGCTCACGGTGTTCTACCAACCCAAGCTGTGCCTGGCCAGCGGCAAGCTGAATGCCGCCGAGGCGCTGGTGCGATGGGAGCATCCGCAGTGGGGCATGGTGCCGCCGGGCGAGTTTATCGGCCTGGCCGAAGAGACCGGCCTGATCGCACCGTTGGGCGAGTTCGTGCTGCGCCAGGCCTGCTGGCAGGCGTGTGAGTGGCAACGCCAGGGGCTGGCGCCGATTCGCGTGTCGGTGAACCTGTCGGTGCATCAGTTGCGCCAGGGCAAGCTGGTCAGCCTGGTGCGCCAGGTCCTCGAAGAAACCGGGCTGGACCCGCAATACCTTGAGCTGGAGTTGACGGAAAGCCAGTTGCTCGACAGCGTCGAACACATCATCTCGACCTTCCAGCAGTTGCGCGACCTGGGCGTGAAGCTGGCCATCGACGATTTCGGCACTGGTTATTCCTCCCTCAGCTACCTCAAGCGCATCCCGGTGGACTACGTGAAGATCGACCAGACCTTCATCCGTGGCCTCGGCCAGGGCCGCGAAGATGCGGCGATCACCCGCGCAATCATTGCCATGGCCCATGGCCTGGCGCTGAAAGTGGTGGCCGAAGGCGTGGAAGATCAGCAGCAGTTGGACTTCCTGCGGCTGGAGCGTTGTGACGAAGTGCAGGGCTACCTGATCAGCCGGCCGATGCAGGCACAAGGGCTGGCAGATTTGTTACGGAAAAATGCAGGTTTTCCCTGATCGCACCAAGGCCGCCCTGCGGGCTACAAAGCGCCTGCCCTTTGAATCAGAGGGCAGCAGGGCGATTTAGTGATGCATCAGACGGGCAAAACGACAATTCTTGTAGTATAACTACAAGCTTGCTACATCCCTGGCACCTGCCAATAACAAGAGTCCTGCCCTTTGAACCTGTTGCAACATATCGCCCAGTCGCGCCACCTGTTACGCAAATCGGAACTCAAGGTTGCCGACCACGTGCTGCTTGATCCTGCGGCCGTGATGCACAGTTCCATGGCCGACCTCGCCCACAGCGTGGGCATCAGCGAGCCGACCATCGTGCGCTTCTGCCGCGCCATCGGTTGCTCGGGTTTCCAGGACTTGAAACTCAAGCTGGCCCAGAGCCTGGCCGCCGGTGCGAGCTTCGGGCAGTTTGCGATTCACGAAGACGATTCCGTCGCCGACTACAGCCTGAAAATCTTCGACACCACGCTGCACACCCTTATGGAAGTGCGCGAGAAACTCGACCCGATCGAGCTGCAAAAAGCCGTGACGGCCATGTCCCAGGCCCAGCGTGTCGAGTTCTATGGTTTCGGCGCTTCGGGCGCGGTGGCGGCTGACGCTCAGCACAAATTCTTCCGACTGCTGCTGACGGCGGCGGCCTACAGCGATCCGCACATGCAGGCGATGTCGGCGGTGACGTTGAAGCCCACCGACGTGGCGATCTGCATTTCCCAGTCCGGCCGTTCCAAAGACCTGCTGATCACCGCCAACCTGGTGCGTGAAAGCGGCGCGACCCTGATCACCCTGTGCCCGAGCCAGACGCCATTGGCGGAGCTGTCCACGGTCAACCTGGCGATCGATGTGCACGAAGACACCGAGATCTATACGCCGCTGACCTCGCGGATTGCCCACCTGGTGGTGATCGACGTGCTGGCGATGGGCGTGGCCATGGCGCGCGGGCCAAGCCTGGTCAACCACCTCAAGAGCGTGAAGCGCAGCTTGCGCAGCCTGCGGTTGTCGCCCAAGTCCGTCAAAGCCCTCGACGACTGATAGGTCGGACGCGGAGCCATGTGGGGTTGGGCTTGTGTGGGAGCGGGCTTGCTCGCGAAGGCGGCGTGTCAGTCAAAGATGTTTTAACTGATCCACCGCCTTCGCGAGCAAGCCCGCTCCCACATTTTGATCTCCTGTATTTCCAGCAGATTCATCGTCCTGTCATCCCCCCGCCGCCAAACCGTAACCGCCAGAGCCCATCCTGAACTCCCGTACTCGCATTGGGAGACTCGAAATGGCCCGTCCCTACGAAGACAGCAACAGCGCCGTAAAAACCCGCCGTCAGCAGGAAGACCAACGCCGCATGGCGTTCCGTCGTGCAATCGAAGACCGTTGTGAAGAACGCCAATTGCTCAAAAGCATCAGTGACTACCCGGAACTGCATTGGCAGGTACCCGTAGCTGCCCAGCGAAACGCTCAGCCAGCGCGCTGATCTGCACCCGTTCGCTGCGGATAAAGCCCAGGAACGCGTGGGCCACGGGTGACAGGCGCTTGGCCTTGGCCTGCACCAGGCACCAGCTGCGGTACAGCGGCAGTTCTTCCACCGGCAGCTCCTTGAGCCCGCCGGTGGCCAGTTCCAGGTTGACCGCGTGGCGCGTCAGCAAGGCCACGCCCAAACCTGCGCTCACACATTCGCGCTGGGCCTCGGCGGACGACACTTCCACCGTCTGGGTGAAGTGCACGCGCTTCTCCTTGAAGTACTCCTCGCAAGCCATCCGCGTGCCGGAACCCTGCTCGCGTACCAGCAGCGTGTACGGCTCCAGATCCTGCAGGCGCAGCGGACCTTGCAGGCTCAAGGGATGGTCAAGGCGCGCCACGGCGACAATCGGGTTGTTCAGGAACGGCAGGAATTCCAGGCCCATGTCCTGGGGCACCATGGACATGATCACCAGATCGTCCCGGTTATCCGACAGCCTGCGGATCACCTGGGCGCGGTTGACCACCGTGAGGTGCAGTTGCACTTCGGGATGCTGGCGCTTGAACGCGGCAAACAGGTGCGGCACGAAGTATTTGGCGCTGGACTCAATCGCCAGCTTCAACTGGCCTTGCAGCGAACCCTGCATGTCCGAGAGCTGCATATCGAGGTTTTCCAGGCGCCCGAAAATATCCCGGCTGGCGCGCTGCAAGGCTTCGGCGGCCTCGGTCATGTAGAGTTTTTTGCCGACGTAATCAAACAACGGCTGGCCGATCAGCTCTTCCAGCTGACGAATTTGCAGGCTGACGGCCGGTTGCGTGAGGGACATTTCCTCGGCAGCGCGGCTATAGGAGCGCAAATCGCACACCTCATTGAAGATCTGCAATTGACGCAATGTCATACGCATCAATGACTTACGCATTTTTATAGTCCTTTCGCCCGAGGCCGTCCGGCCAACTATAAGTCTTTACTTATGCACGACCCAATAATTATTGATTTTTGTTAATCCCTCCGCGGGCTTAGTGTGTGTCTCGCGACTGTCATGAAACATTTGGTCACGCGTCGACCCGGGTCTAGCGGGTCGAAGAACGCAGCAATCGGCTCAAGGGAATTTCCAAGTGATAAAAAAGATCCTGATCGCCAACCGTGGTGAAATTGCCGTACGAATCGTGCGTGCCTGCGCCGAGATGGGCATTCGCTCGGTCGCGGTCTACTCCGACGCCGACCGCCACGCGTTGCACGTCAAACGTGCGGATGAAGCCCACAGCATCGGTGCCGAGCCCCTGGCCGGTTACCTGAACCCGCGCAAGCTGGTGAACCTGGCTGTGGAAACCGGTTGTGACGCGCTGCACCCCGGCTATGGCTTCCTGTCGGAAAACGCCGAACTGGCGGACATCTGCGCCGAACGTGGAATCAAGTTCATCGGCCCGGCCGCTGAAGTGATCCGCCGCATGGGCGACAAGACTGAAGCGCGCCGCAGCATGATCAAGGCCGGTGTGCCGGTCACTCCCGGTACCGAAGGCAACGTCGCCGACATCGCTGAGGCACTCACCGAAGGCGACCGCATTGGTTACCCGGTGATGCTCAAGGCCACCTCCGGTGGTGGCGGTCGCGGTATCCGTCGCTGCAACAGCCGCGAAGAACTCGAACAAGCCTTCCCCCGCGTGATTTCCGAAGCCACCAAGGCGTTCGGTTCGGCGGAAGTGTTCCTGGAAAAATGCATCGTCAATCCCAAGCACATCGAGGCGCAGATCCTGGGTGATAGCTTTGGCAACGTGGTGCATTTGTTCGAGCGCGATTGCTCGATCCAGCGTCGTAACCAGAAGCTCATCGAAATCGCCCCCAGCCCTCAGCTGACTCCGGAACAGCGTGCCTACATCGGCGACCTGTCGGTGCGTGCCGCCAAGGCCGTGGGCTACGAGAACGCCGGTACCGTGGAGTTCCTGCTCGCCGAGGGCGAGGTGTACTTCATGGAGATGAACACCCGGGTGCAGGTGGAACACACCATCACCGAAGAAATCACCGGGATCGACATCGTCCGTGAGCAGATCCGCATCGCCTCGGGCCTGCCGCTGTCGGTGAAACAGGAAGACATCCAGCACCGTGGTTTCGCGTTGCAGTTCCGGATCAACGCCGAAGACCCGAAAAACAACTTCCTGCCCAGTTTCGGCAAGATCACCCGTTACTACGCCCCCGGCGGCCCCGGCGTGCGCACCGACACGGCGATCTACACCGGCTACACCATCCCGCCGTTCTACGACTCCATGTGCCTGAAACTGGTGGTGTGGGCGTTGACCTGGGAAGAAGCCATGGACCGCGGCCTGCGTGCCCTGGATGACATGCGCCTGCAAGGCGTGAAGACCACCGCCGCCTACTACCAGGAAATCCTGCGCAATCCGGAATTCCGCAGCGGCCAGTTCAACACCAGTTTCGTTGAAAGCCACCCTGAGCTGACCAACTACTCGATCAAGCGCAAACCCGAAGAGCTGGCCCTGGCCATCGCCGCCGCCATCGCCGCCCACGCAGGCTTATAAATAAGCAGCTGCAAGTTGTCAGCGGCAAGCTACAAGTAAAAGCGGATTGGCTTTTTCTTGCAGCTTGTAGCTTGAAACTTGTCGCTATGAGGAGATACCAATGACTAAAAAGATCTTCGTTACCGACACCATCCTGCGCGACGCCCATCAATCGTTGCTGGCCACCCGCATGCGCACCGACGACATGCTGCCGATCTGCGACAAGCTCGACAAAGTCGGCTACTGGTCCCTGGAAGTCTGGGGCGGCGCGACCTTCGATGCATGCGTGCGCTTCCTCAAGGAAGACCCGTGGGAGCGCCTGCGCAAACTGCGCGCCGCACTGCCCAACACGCGCCTGCAAATGCTGCTGCGTGGCCAGAACCTGCTGGGCTACCGCCACTACAGCGACGACGTGGTCAAAGCCTTCGTCGCCAAGGCCGCCGTGAATGGCATCGACGTGTTCCGCATCTTCGACGCGATGAACGACGTGCGTAACCTGCGCGTTGCCATCGAGGCCGTGAAAGCCGCCGGCAAACACGCCCAGGGCACCATCGCCTACACCACCAGCCCGGTGCACACCGTCGAGGCATTCGTGGCCCAGGCCAAGCAGTTGGAAGCCATGGGTTGCGACTCCATCGCGATCAAGGACATGGCTGGCCTGCTGACCCCGTACGCCACCGGCGAACTGGTCAAGGCGCTGAAAGCCGAGCAGACCCTGCCGATCTTTATCCATTCCCATGACACTGCGGGTCTGGCCGCGATGTGCCAACTCAAGGCCATCGAAAACGGTGCCGATCACATCGACACCGCCATCTCCAGCTTCGCCTGGGGCACCAGTCACCCGGGCACCGAGTCGATGGTCGCCGCCCTCAAAGGCAGCGAATTCGACACCGGCCTCGACCTGGAGCTGCTGCAAGAGATCGGCCTGTACTTCTATGCCGTGCGTAAGAAGTATCACCAGTTCGAAAGCGAATTCACCGCCGTCGACACGCGTGTGCAGGTCAACCAAGTGCCGGGCGGGATGATTTCCAACCTCGCCAACCAGTTGAAAGAGCAGGGCGCCCTCAATCGCATGGGCGAAGTGCTGGCCGAAATCCCGCGCGTGCGTGAAGACCTCGGCTTCCCGCCGCTGGTCACGCCGACCTCGCAGATCGTCGGCACCCAGGCGTTCTTCAACGTGCTGGCCGGCGAGCGCTACAAGACCATCACCAACGAAGTGAAGCTGTACCTGCAAGGCGGCTATGGCAAGGCGCCGGGCACCGTGAACGAACAACTGCGGCGCCAGGCCATCGGCAGCGAAGAAGTGATCGACGTACGCCCGGCCGACCTGCTCAAGCCGGAAATGACCAAGCTGCGCGGCGAAATCGGTGCGTTGGCCAAGTCTGAAGAAGACGTGCTGACCTACGCCATGTTCCCGGACATTGGCCGCAAGTTCCTCGAAGAACGCGACGCCGGTACCCTGGTTCCAGAAGTGTTGCTGCCAATCCCTGAAGCCGGCGGCGTGGCGCGTGCCGGTGGCGAAGGGGTGCCGACCGAGTTCGTCATCGACGTCCACGGCGAGAGCTACCGCGTGGACATCACCGGTGTCGGCGTGAAGGCCGAAGGCAAGCGGCACTTCTACCTGTCCATCGACGGCATGCCGGAAGAAGTGGTGTTCGAACCGCTCAACGAGTTTGTCGGCGGCGGCAGCAGCAAGCGCAAGCAAGCCACCGAGCCGGGCCATGTCAGCACCGCGATGCCGGGCAATATCGTCGACGTACTGGTCAAGGCCGGCGACGTGGTCAAGGCCGGCCAGGCCGTGCTGATCACCGAAGCGATGAAGATGGAAACCGAAGTGCAGGCAGCGATTGCCGGCAAGGTGACTGCCGTTCACGTGGCCAAGGGCGACCGGGTCAACCCTGGCGAAATCCTGATTGAAATCGAAGGCTGATCCAGCCTTCGACACGACCGCTTAATCCTCGGGGGGGCAGGTGCCCCCCTTTTTTTTCGCCTGAAATTTGCTTAGAAACGCATGCGCCACTGGCCCATCAAACCCTGGTTGCTGCTATGGGTGCCGTTTTCGCCGACGTAGGCCAGGCCGACGGTGTGGTTTTTCGACAGTGCCAGGTCCAGGCCGGCTTGCAGGCTGAGGCTGTTGCGATCCAGGGAGGAGCCCTGAATGGTGAACGCATCAATGCCGCTCTGGCGAAAGGATTGGCGCACTTGGCTATCAACGTCACCGTAGAGGTGTTTCCAGCCTGCACTCAGGTGGGGTGTGAGGCTCATCTGGTTATCGAACCGAATCTGCTTGGTCAGGCGTAGGCCAAAGGTGCTGCTCAGGTTTTGCTGGGTTTGCGCATCGACGTTCAGCGCGGCCGGCCCGCCTTGCTCCCTGAAACTGTCACGGCTGTAGCGCTGGTAACCAAGCCCGGCAAACGGCTCGATGCTCAGGCTGCCAGTGCCCAGTTGGTAACCCACTTCACCGAACACATTTTGGCTGGTGGCGTTGTAGTTGCCCTTGAGTGTGTCCTTGTAGCTGAGGATCTCGACGCCGCGCCGGTTCTGCCCGTTATGGCTGCTGTAGATCGCCCCCAGGCGCAGCGCCAATGGGCCGTCCTGGCGCACGGCGTAGCCGCCCAGGTGCCAGCTGTCCAGATCGGCGGTGAAGCGTTGGGTGTCAAAGCGACTACTGGACTTGGCCCCCAGCACCCCGACTCGCCATGCATGATCGACTGCCCAGTCTGCGCCCATGAGTACGCCCCCGTTGGCCGTGTTCAGACCGGCACTGCCGCGCTGGCTATCGAGGCCGCCTTCACTACCGAGGTTCTTGACCCAGAAGTGACCGTCGGTGTCGGTGGGCAGTTCGCGCAGGGACGAGAGCACGCGGTTGCTGAGCTGCTGGGTGGTGCTCTGCGTTGCAGCCGCCAGGTTGGCATTCTGGCTACCGGCCAGTTGTTCAAGGGCCGCGCCGAACGCACCCGGTTGCTGCGAGAGTGCGTAGCCGAATTTTTCCATTGCCTTGATCTGCTCCGCGGTCAGTTGGCCGGACGCCAGCAGGTGCGAGAGATACGGCTCCAATACCTTCGCCACCTGCATTCCATTGTGGGTGGCGGCTTGCCGGGTGAGGTAGGTGTCGATGGGCGCTGCCGAGCCGTGCGATGGGCCCTGCGCATGGGCGTACTGAAGACTTAGCGCACCCATGACGAGGGCGATGACGGCGACGAATTGCGGGTGTGTAAAGGGCATGAATTCCCAACCTCTTATGGATGAGGCCGGGAATTTAGCGGGGTGGCTGGCGCAGGAATGTCAGGTCGTCGCCCCCTGTCTTGCGGGAGTTGTCTTTACTGGGGTGAGGTTAAAAGCGTGTCGGTCTTGTTCGGTCGCCGTGGGTTTCGGCTTATATACGGGTTGAAATGCATTTTAATGCATAAGTTTGCTCGCTGACGGGCCCTTGGATGCACTATATTGCGTATATGATCGAAAAAACACTCACCCAGGTGCATTAAATTGCAGATGAATACAACCTATCGAATCACGCTTCAGATTTTCGTCGATGGGCACTGGCAGGACGCTATGCGTCTGGAGTTTCCTGAGCCGCAAGAGGGGCTCAAGGGGGCTTGCAGGTTTGCCTACAAAAGCGAGTATCTCGTTGAACACCTCGACGATATCCAATTGCCTTTTGCCAGCGCGGTGAGTGCACGCTACCCGCTGGATTGGGACGTCAATGTGCTCAAGGCCGCACCGGCTTTCTTGCACGATATCGCCCCCGCCGGTGCAGCGAAGCGTTTTCTTATGGCGCGCATTGGGCGCAAAAAGCCGGATGATGTCGACACCGATCTGTTTTTACTCGGGCACAGCACGCCAGCACCTATAGGCAACCTGCGCATCAAAGAGTCGGTTGAGAGGTTGAGCGAGGGAGCCCCCATAGGTTTTCCGCGTCAGGAAGTGGTCATTCGGGACCATGCATTCCTGGACTATGCCTACGAGCAAGGTGCCGCAATCGGTGGGGCAACGGGCGCCGGAGGCGAGGCGCCGAAGTTGTTGATGGCTGAAGATGCCGCCGGACTGCTGTATCCGGATGCCATATTGGATGACGCCAGCGTTGCCCGGCATTGGTTCATCAAGTTTGCTCGCAACAAGGCAACGCAGACCGATCAAGACATCCTGAGAAGTGAGTTCCACTACTACAAGGCGCTCCAGTACCTCGGGGTCGACACGGTTGCTGCCGAAGGGCTCGCGCTGGAAGAAGCCGAAAAGCCCAGCCTGTGGATGCACCGGTTTGACCGCCGGGTGACGGCGCAAGGTGTCGAGCGATTGGCTGTCGAGTCCATCTACTCCCTGGCCAACGTAGTCATTTCGGGGGCTGAAATGTCGCACATGGACGTGGTCCGACTGTTAGTCGACCAATGGACCCGTGTGGGCCAGAAGGACCAGCTCGCCGACCTCGTTGCCGAGTATTTACGCCGCGATTTGCTCAACAAGGTCTTGGGTAATTCGGATAACCACGGTCGCAATACTTCAGTGATCCGCGAGCACGCCGCTTTGCGTCTTGCGCCAATCTATGATTTGGCGCCCATGGTGATGGACGCCGAAGGCATTGTGCGGACAACACGCTGGCCCGGCCTGCTGGAACACGGCGGCAAAATCGATTGGCGCGGAGTGTGTGATGCCCTTGCCGGGATTGTCGACCCGCAGGAGGCCTTCGAACGGTTACGCAATGACGCCGATCACCTGCGTGCGCTGCCAGACATTTTGGTTGCTGGCGGCATACCGTCGGTCACGATGAATCACGCTCACATTCCGTTGGGGAAACTTGACCTGCGGCTGCAAGAGTGGGGGCTGAGATGACTGTCAGCATTGATACCCGTGCGCTGCTGATCGAAAGCATTGAGCACGGTTTGGCGGATGGCTCGCTTCAGATAGGCGACGCCGTACGCCGCCTGCGCACCGAAGTCACGGGGCTGCACCAGAGCCAGTTCGCCAGGATGTGCAAAATCTCCGTGCGCACCCTGGTGCATATCGAACACGGTGAGGGCAATCAAACCCTCAAGTCGTTGAACGCCGTGTTCAGGCCGTTCGGCCTGCAAATGGGTGTGGTCAAGCTGCGCCGCGAGTTGCGTTGAGCTTCAACTGCGGCGCACATACCCTTTGCCGTAATGCCGCTCCAGCCGCGCCTGGATCAGTTCCAGGCCCAGGGACAGCACCCAGTAAATGATCGCCGCGGTGGTCAGCATCTCGATATAGCGGTAGCTCGAACGGCCGTAGGATTGCGCCAGGAACATCACTTCCCATACACCCATCACCGAGATCAGCGACGAGTCCTTGAGCATCGAGATGAACTGGTTGGTCGCCGGCGGGATGATGGTGCGCATGGCCTGGGGCAGGGTCACGTGCCAGAAGATCGCACTGTCGCGCATGCCCAGGGCCAGGGCGGCTTCGCGTTGGCCGTGGGCGACGCCGAGGATGCCGGCGCGGAAGATTTCGCTCAGGTAAGCGCCGTAGTTCAGCGACAACGCGATGATCCCGGCGACGATCGCGCCTGGCACCAGGCCCAGTTGGGGCAGGCCGAGGTAGATCAGCAGGATCTGGATCAGCAGCGGCGTGCCGCGAAAAAACGAGGCGTAGAAGCTCGCGATACCGAAGGCCACGGCGCTTTTCGACAAGCGCCCCAGTGCGGTGACAAAGCCCAGCACCGACGAAATTCCGATCGAGCACAGGCATAAAAACAGCGTCAACGCCGCACCTTGCAGGAAGCCGTTGGGCGCCAGGTGCACACCGACAAGGTTGGGCAGCTTGTCGAGGATGATCGAGAACTTCAGATCAAAGCTCAGGAAGAAGCTGGCAAACAGGCACAGCAGCGCAGCCCAGGTCAGGTACAGCCGCGTGCGAAAGCCCAGCAGCCGCTGCACCCGCGATGCACTCACCGGTGGCTTGGGAGGTGTCGGGAACGCAGTCATTGGCTGATATCGGCGCCGATCCATTTTTGCGAGAGCTTGCTCAGGGTGCCGTCCTGTTTCAACTGGGCGAAGACCTCACGCACCTTGCTGTCCCACTGCGGGTCGCCTTTTTCGATGGCCACCGAGTTGGGCTCCGAATACAGCGGCTCGCCGGCCAGCTTGAAGCGCTTGTCTTCGGTCAGGCGCGGCTGGGCGGTGACCAGGTTGGTGAGGATCGCATCCAGACGCTTGCCGGCGCCCAGGCCGAGGTCCTGGAAGGCCACGTTGTCGGTGTCGTAGGGGGCGATTTCGACGTTGTCGAACGGGTACTGCAACTGGGTATCCTCGGCCCCTTCGATCACCAGGTTCTTGTTCAGGTAGCTCTCGTAGCTGGAGGCGCTGGTGAGGCCGACTTTCTTGCCGCTCAAGTCCTTGGCGCTGTGGATGCGATTATCCGTGGCGTTGACCACGATCACCGCTGGCGACGCGTAGTACTCCACCGGGAAGTCGAACACTTCGGCGCGGGCCTTGCTCGGGGTCATGGAGCAGATGCAGATGTCGTAGCGCCCGCTCCAGCGGCCGGCGGCGATCACGTCCCAGGACGGAGTTTCCAGGCGCAGCTTCACGCCGAGCTTTTGTGCCACGGCTTTGGCGACGTCGACGTCGAAGCCATCGAGCTGGTTTTGCTCGTTCAGAAACGAGAACGGCGGGTAGCTTTCCATCAGCACGCCGACCAGCTCTTTGTTTTTCTCGACCCGATCCAGCGTGACGCCGCCGAAGGCTTGGGTGGAAGCAGCCAGAATCGTCAGGCCCAAGGCCAGCAGCGGTTTTAGTTTCACGGAGGACACCTGAGTAAAAAAGAGTTGTTATGAGCGGAATTGAACGTATTAAATAGTTATAAGAACGACTCTCATAGTGAGTTATTTTCATAAGCTTATGAGTAAAAAGCATATGGCCACAACAACAGTAATACTCGATGGCGGCATGGGCCGTGAACTGCAACGCCGTGGCGCGCCGTTCCGGCAGCCGGAGTGGTCAGCCTTGGCCTTGAGCGAGGCGCCACAAGCGGTTGAGGCGGTGCATGCGGCTTATATCCAGAGCGGCGCCAACGTCATCACCAGCAACAGCTACGCGGTGGTGCCGTTCCATATCGGCGAGGCGCGCTTCGCCGCCGAGGGCCAGGCCCTGGCGGCGCTGGCGGGTGAATTGGCACGACGTGCCGTGGAGGCATCCGGCAAGGCTGTGCGTGTGGCCGGCTCGCTGCCGCCGCTGTTTGGTTCATATCGTCCCGACCTGTTCGAACCGCAGCGCGTGTCTGAATTGCTGACGCCACTGGTGCAGGGCCTCGCGCCGTTTGTCGACCTGTGGCTGGCGGAAACCCAAAGCTCGATCGCCGAAGCACGCGCCATCCAGGCCGGGCTGCCAAAGGACGGCAAACCGTTCTGGCTGTCGTTTACCTTGAAGGATGAAGACACCGACGACGTGCCGCGCCTGCGCTCCGGCGAGCCGGTGACGCAAGCCGCAGAGGCCGCTGCGCAGTTGGGGGTTGAGGTGCTGCTGTTCAACTGCAGCCAGCCGGAAGTGATTGGCGACGCCATCGACGCCGCTCGCCAGACTTTCGCACGCCTGGGCGTGCAGATTCAGGTGGGGGCCTACGCCAACGCCTTTCCGCCGCAGCCGAAAGAGGCCACGGCCAATGATGGCCTGGACCCGCTGCGCGAAGACCTTGATCCACCGGGTTACTTGCACTGGGCGACCGATTGGCAGGCCCGCGGTGCCAGCCACCTGGGTGGTTGCTGCGGGATTGGGCCGGAGCATATTGCGGTGTTGGCGCAGAAGCTGGGGTAATAGAACCCACACACGTCAACCGGTGGGAGCAGGCTTGTGTGGGAGCGATGTTGATGGGCAGTAGGCGTTCGGCTGGAGATCGCCCGGGCACTGCCAATCCCCTGTGGGAGTTGTCGAGCTTTAGCGAGGCTGCGAAGGCGGTGGCACTGCTGGTAGAGGAGTTGGCTGAACTACCGCTTTCGCGGGCAAGCCCGCTCCCACAGTTGATTGGGGTTGCTGGGCTGTCAGTGTTTGGCTGGAGATAGACCAGACACTGCCAATCCCCTGTGGGAGCTGTCGAGCCCTAGCGAGGCTGCGAAGGCGGCGGTACTGCTGGTAGAGGTGTTGGCTGAACTACCGCTTTCGCGGGCAAGCCCGCTCCCACAGTTGATTGGGGTTGCTGGGCTGTCAGTGCTCGGCTGGAGATCGCCCAGGCACTGCCCATCCCCTGTGGGAGCTGTCGAGCCCTAGCGAGGCTGCGAAGGCGGCGGTACTGCTGGTAGAGGTGTTGGCTGAACTACCGCTTTCGCGGGCAAGCCCGCTCCCACAGGTGATTGGGGTTGCTGGGCTGTCAGTGTTTGGCTGGAGATTGCCCAGGCACTGCCAATCCCTTGTGGGAGCTGTCGAGCCCTAGCGAGGCTGCGAAGGCGGCGGTACTGCTGGTAGAGGTGTTGGCTGAACTACCGCTTTCGCGGGCAAGCCCGCTCCCACAGTTGATTGGGGTTGCTGGGCTGTCAGTGTTTGGCTGGAGATTGCCCAGGCACTGCCAATCCCTTGTGGGAGCTGTCGAGCTTTAGCGAGGCTGCGAAGGCGGTGGCACTGCTGGTAGAGGAGTTGGCTGAACTACCGCTTTCGCGGGCAAGCCCGCTCCCACAGTTGATTGGGGTTGCTGGGCTGTCAGTGTTTGGCTGGAGATCGCCCAGGCACTGCCAATCCCTTGTGGGAGTTGTCGAGCTTTAGCGAGGCTTCGAAGGCGGCGGCACTGCTGGCGGATATGCTGCCCCTCAACCATAGAATCTCCTACAGGGGTTATGCGCTGCCTGGGCGTCGGCATTCAGCCAGGGACTTCAGTTGGCCCGAGCCTGACTGGTTTTCTTCCGACAACCACTGCTCGAACCCCGCCCTAATCTGCGGCCATTCCGAGTCAATGATCGAATACCACGCCGTGTCCCGGTTCTGCCCCTTGACCACCATATGCTGGCGGAACACCCCCTCAAAGCTGAAGCCCAAGCGCTCAGCCGCATATTTGGAGCGGGCATTGCCGTTGTTGCACTTCCACTCCAAGCGACGATAACCCTGCTCGAACGCATATTTGGCCAGCAAATACACCGCCTCGGTGCTTTTTGGCGAGCGCTGCATCGGCGCGCCAAAGGTGACGTGGCCGATCTCGATGCGGCCCTGGGCCGGCACGATGGACATCAGGCTGAGAATCCCTTGCACCTGGCCGGTCGCGCGGTCGACCACGCTGAAAAAGTACGGGTCGCTGTGGGTCGCGTGGTTGTTGAGCCAGGCGTTGAACGCGCTGCGCTCCGGGAAAGGGCCGTAAGGCAGGTAGTCCCACAGCTTGGGATCGGCGCCGGGGCCTTCGAGGGCTTGCCACAATTGCTCGGCATGGCGCGCCGGGTTGAGTTTTTCCAGGCGGATAAAGCGCCCTTCAAGCAGTTGCACGGTGGGGGCGGGGGCGCCTTTCCAGTCGGCGAGGGAAGTGGACATGCTGCGCTCCTTAAAGACCTTTGCGAAATTGGATGAAACCGGGGCGTTCGGCGATGCGTTCGTACAACTGGATCGCCGTGGCGTTGGTCTCGTGAGTCAGCCAGTGCACCTTGCAACAGCCATCGGCCCTGGCGGTGGTGTAGACGAATTCGATCAGCTTGCGGCCGACACCGGTGCCGCGTTGGGCCGGGTCCACCAGCAGGTCTTGCAGGTAGCAGGCGTTCTCGATGCTCCAGTTGGAACGGTGGTAGATGAAATTGACCATGCCCACCGCCTTGCCATCCTGCCAGGCCAGCGCCGAATGGGTCGGCTCGCTTGGGTCGATCAGGCGTTGCCAGGTACTTTGGCTGACGGCGTCCGGCAGTTCGGTGTTGTAGAACTTCAGGTACGCCTGCCACAGCGGCAGCCAGGCGGTGTGGTCGGCGGCGGTCACCTGGCGGATCTCGATCGAACTCATTCTGCAACTCCTTGGGGAATATAGCGGGCGAGGCTCTGGTCGCGCACATCGGTGCTGGCAGCCAGGCCTTCGCGGACCCCGGCGACGTCGGCCGGGCTGCGGTTCTGGCTGAGTTTGCGCTTGCCGATCAGGCGCTCGATGGGCAGGGCGAAGCCGACGATGGCCTTGAGCATGCCGTCAATGTAGTCGGCCGGGGCATCGCTGACTTTCCACGGCTGGGTGCGACCGGCTTCATGGCGATCAGTCAGCGCACTGACCACCCCAAGCAGCCGCTCGGCATCGCTGAACACGTCGGCTGTACCGTAGGCGTGCACGGCGATGTAGTTCCAGGTGGGCACGACTTTGCCGTGCTCGGCCTTGGACGGGTAAAACGCCGGGCTGACATAGGCCTCGGCGCCGGCAAAGATCAGCAACGCTTGGCGGCCGTTCTGCAAGTCCCGCCACTGGGGATTGGCCTTGGCCAAGTGCCCGTAGAGCGTGCCGTTCGGGCCTTCATCGGGGTTGAGCAGCAGCGGTAAATGGCTGGCCAGCAGGCCTTGTTCGCCAAACGTCACCAACTGCGCCAGGCGTGTGTGCTGGATCAACTGATGCAGTTCGGGCAAATCGTCGAGGGCAAAGGCGCGGGGTGTGTACATGGAAAATTTCCTTGGCGAATGCGCCCATCCTAGGCAGGCTAATGGTTCGTTGTAAGAGCCATCTAAGGCCAATTTCATAGGTCCAATATGCCGCCAATGTCGTTCAATCCCGCCGGTATCGAACTGGATCGTCGCCAGGGGCTGGCCCGCCAACTCTACGAAACCCTGCGCCAGCGGGTGTTGGACGGGCGTCTGGTCAGTGGCACACGCTTGCCCGCCAGTCGTGATTTGGCGGCGGCGCTGTCGATCTCGCGCAACAGCGTGGTGCGTGCCTACGATCAGCTGTACGCCGAAGGGTTTATCGAAAGCCGGGTCGGCGATGGCACTTATGTGGCGCAACTGCCAGGCGCGGGAAAATTATCCACAAAAGTATCCACAGGGTTACGCACAGGCTTATCCCCAGCCTTATCCACAAATTGGCTGGATCTTCCGGTCAATTCTTCCACGGAAGTTATCCACAGAGCTGCGCTGGGGCGCGTGGAAAACAACCATTTGCCGCAACCTCCGGTGGGTCCGCCACGGGCTTTTCGCGTGGGTGTACCGGCGTTCGATCTGTTTCCGTTTGACGTATGGGCCAAGCTGAATGGGGCTTTCTGGCGCAAACCGGACCTGGAGCAACTGTGCTACGGCGACCCGGCGGGTGATGCACGCCTGCGTGGTTTGATCGCCGCTTACCTGCTCAGCTCCCGCGGTATGCAGTGCAGTGCTGAACAAATTGTGATCACCAGTGGTGCGCAGCAGGCGATTAGCCTTTGTGCACAGTTGCTGGTGGAGCCCGGCGACGGGGTTGCGGTGGAAAACCCTGGTTACCGCGCCGCAGGCCATGCGTTCGCGCTGGCGGGCGGGCGCTTGCACGGCGTGCAGGTCGACGCTGAGGGGATCGACTGCCAGGTACTCAATAGCCTGGATGACTGCCGTGTGGCGTATGTCACGCCGTCCCACCAATACCCGCTGGGCGTGGTCATGAGCCTGGCGCGACGCCTGGAGTTGCTGGCCTGGGCCGAGCGCGCGGGAGGCTGGATCATCGAAGACGACTACGACGGTGAGTACCGCTACAGCGGTGCGCCCCTGTCACCCTTGGCGGCCCTGGACCGCAGCGGCCGCGTGCTTTATGTCGGCACCTTCGGCAAAGTCGCGTTCCCCGCGTTGCGCCTGGGCTATCTGGTATTGCCGCCGGGGCTGGTGGATGCCTTCTCCCGCCGCCGTGCGGTGGATATGCGTCACTCAGAGGTGAGTACCCAGGCAGTGATGGCCGAATTCATGGCCGCCGGGCATTTCCAGCGGCATATCCGGCGCATGCGGCGTGCGGCCTTGAGCCGACGCAACGCCTTGCTCGCCGGTTGGCCGAGCGGCCTGGCGGGTGTCGGTCAGTTACCGGGTGTCGCGGCCGGGCTGCACCTGACGGTGCGGGTGGACAGCCTGGCGCGCGAGCAGCAATTGCTGGAGCAGGCCCGGGCCGTAGAGGTCGAAGTCAACGGCTTGAGCACTTACTGGCTGGCGCAATCCACGACCCCCGTGGACCAGCGCGCAGGCCTGGTGTTGGGGTTTGCTGCCGTGCCCGAGCCAGCCATCGCCCAGGCCTTGGCGCGCCTGACGCTGGCCTGGCAGGCTTCAACCTCGGAAAAACAGTGACCTGGCCAATGCCGGGCTGATCTCACTGCGATAAATCGCAATCTGTTCACGGTCACTGGCTCCCTTGCGCTCAAAGGCGCCGCCGAGTTTCTGTTGGTCCCGGGTCTTGAGGTGCGCGGCGCTGAACGCTTCAACGGCTGCCTGGGGCGAAGGGTAGTGAAAGTGTGCGTACCACAGCACTGCATTGTCCTGGGTATCGCGTATCTCGTATTCGTCGAGGTAGTCCTTGCCCGGGCCCTTGAGGCGGCGACGGGCGCCGACTTGTTTGATGGTCACCTGTCCGTCGTTGTGCAGCCACTCCAGGCGTGTAGCGGTAGGGGGTTGCTGCTTGATCATGCTGATGCGGGTGTCTTTGCCGAGTTCAAACACCCGTGTTGATGCGTCGGTGAGGTTTTTGTTGAGGGTGGCGGCAAGGGGGCGGTCGATCCCGGTCAGGTTGAGTTGGGTCAGTGCCGTTTCAATTTCGCTGGCGGCGCGTGCCAGGCGCGTGGCGTACTGGCTGAACATTTCTTCGATTTCCACCGGCAGCCGTCCGGCTTTGCGGGAGTGCCCAAGGATGCGCCGGGTCGTCGTAGCCTCTTCGTCCAACAGGCTCTGGCCGGCGTTGACGCTGGTGTCCAGGTCGACCTTTTTCGGCGTTGGCGCGTGCTCGACCGGGGCTTCGCGTTCAACCCACACCCCTGGCGTTTTCTCGTGGAAGGTGGCGATGATCTTCCCGGTCATCGGCGCCTTGACGTCCACCAGGCTACTGTCGGATTCGCGGGGTTGGCCCACCACGACACCTTGGAAGCGGGTCTTGATGATTTTGCGCTGTGGCGTGGTTGGCGGCTTGGATGGCCCGGGCTTGGGCTCCTGGGACCTTCTTTCGCGCAGCAGTTTTACCAGGTCTTGGATGGCCCGCTGATGGAAGTCGTCGATATGCTGGCGCAGGGTTTCCAGTGGCTCGCGCAGCAGGTGCTGCGGGTAGTCGGCATGCAGATCGAGCAGGCGCTGGTCGCCGAGCGTGAACTGCTCGACCAGGCTGTTCAAGACTTCAATGCGCTGGTCCAGCGGGCTGCCGTTGATCTTGTCGAGCACCTCGATGAAGCTCTGTACGCTGAGGTCCACGGCGTCGACGATGTCGTGAAGCCGGCCACGAGCGGTGTCTTGCCCCCCGCCCTCGGTGGTGGCGCTGCACAGATAGCGCGCAATGGTGATCTGCAACGCCTTGAGGTCAGTCACGCGGATGTTCGGCAAGACGCGCATCGTCTCCTGAATCACGCGGGCTCCTGCCGCCCCCAGGCCGTCGAGCTCGCGAAAGCGCGATTCGACGTATTCCATGCGGCGCATCATCTCCACATTCATGTCCGACATGGTTTGTGCATGGCCGGCCTGGGTTTGCGGGTCGGCGGGTGGTTCGGACTCCAGTGTGTCCACGGTTGTGGTCAGCAGGTCGCGAAACGGGCCAAGTCGCTCCTCTACCGCCGTACGTGTCAGCACCAGTTGCTTGTTCAGGTAGTCCACCATCACGCTCTGGTAATTGGGCACGCTATCGATGACGCTCAGGGCCCTGAGCTGGCGGATCGGTACGTCATAGGCTTCCAGGCGTTGATCCACCTGGGTAATGAACGCTTCGCGGCGCAGCTCCGTGGAGGGGCCCGGCTCGGTGCCTATCGATGACAGTGCGGAGGACAGTTGCGCCTGGGCCCGCTTTTCGTCGGCGTTGAAGGCAGTGAGTTCGCGGCGCAACGCCTGGATGCGCGAGGGCTTCTGCTCCTGGGCGGCGCGCCGACGGTTCCTGAACCCGCCGCCGCGCAGGCGCAGGCGAGTATCGACGAACCACTGCCCGGCCATGTTGTGGATGAGCAATGGGCCAGTGCGGGAGGGGTTTTTCGGGTCGACGATCAACACACTGTCATTTTCATCCACTATGACCTCGAACCAGCGCTGCCCAACGGCTACGTACCATTTATCGGCCTGGAAACGCAGATGCTGGTACTCGTTGGCCGTCTTGATGGGGTCACCCAGCCCCTCGGGTTTGGCAACGGCGAAGGTGTCCAATAACTCACCCAGGCTGCTCGGCGCACGCTTGAGGGCACCACTGACATGCAACGGTCCTTGATGCGCGGGCGGTAGTTCGCGATCCGCAACGTCGGGTTGGCGGGTGATTGAAATCTCCTTGATCGGCGCAATCGGTGTTTCCTTGGTCACCTCACTCAGGTCGAGCTCGGGCTCTGCCAGCGGCTCAAGGGACTCGACAATGACTTCGCGGGTGGGATGACGCAACGCGACATGCAGTGCCAGCGCCATGCCCAGGTTGAGGAACATATCCACCAGTGCTGCCCAGGGTGCAGGGGCTTCGGGGGTGTCGACCAGCACCTCGGCTTCCTGGAGGTCGTCCATGATCTGCCAGATCCACACGGCGATACCGGCAGTGCGCCCGAGGAATGGCAGGGCCCCATTGAAAATCTGCCAGCCGGCGTGGCGAAGGGTGTCCCAGCGCTTTTGCACGTTGGACACCGATTGCCGGGTCGCCAGTTCGATCAGCGCGTTGGCATTGCTGGTGAACAATGTAGCCAATGGATCGCCGAGCAGGGCTTCGTCACCGAGGTCAATCGGCCCGCTCATGTACACCAGGGTCACCGGTTCGACCAGTGCGCGCACGGCGGTCCATGGCGATGGCAGGGTATCGGGGAACACGTACTGGCCATAATTGAAACGGTCCGCTTCGGGGAGCCAGGCCAGCACGGACTCACGCAAGGCACGATCATGCTTGATGGCATAGAGCAGGTTTTGCCGGGAGGGGAACTGCATCAGCATCGGCTGCAGCAAAGGTCGATAGAGCACGCAGGGACCCACGGTGTGGTCCCGGGGGCCGATGACGAACATATTGGCGACTACGTCCTGGCGGTGGCCGGGTCGCAGGGCGGGGGAGAAGGCGAGGGGACGGATCACGGCGGGTTGCCCGTCGACGTGGCGCTCATACGCTTCGGCCTGCACTGCCGCAGCGACATACAAAAAACCGCGCTCATCCAGCCCGTTGCGATGCTGCATTTTCATTTGCAGCGCCAACAAGGGGAGCTGCAGGCGCAGGTGCGAGGTGTACAGCGTCTGGCGGCGCTTGGACTCCAGGGGGTCATCCAGCAGTTTCTGGCGGATCAGGGCTGGGTAGCTTGCACCGATATCCAGGCTTTCGATCACGCCTTTCAAGTAGTCGAACGTCAGCCAGTCGGGAGCGTCGTTATCGTTGTAGACCACGCTCGACACGCCGGTCGGTAGGCCTGTGAGGTTTTCCAGGGCCAGGTCTATCAGGCCGCGACGAGTGATGTCCTTGCCTCCGGGGACGACGAAGGTGCCCCAGATCACTGGGCTCTGAATCACGATCTGGATCTTTTCCACATTCAGCTTCGCGCCCTGAGGGTGCGTCTTGATCCGGCCCTGCAGTTGCTCACGAGCGTAATCGCGGATCGGTGCAATGTCGTCGTTGAAGGAGCGCCCGCGATAATGGGTATGTAATTGGGCCAGGTCGATCATGAGGCGGCCGTAGGCGGCCATCTCCAGGTCCGAGGCAGCGATCATCCAGGCAGGCAAGCGTTGGTGGATCTCCCGGATGTTCGACAACCGATGGTCGCTCAGGTCTTCGATACTGGGCATGATCCGGGCGACAGTCGGGCGACGTCGAGCCAGTTCGGCCCGGTTGTCGGCTGCGTCCTTGCCCAGCGCGCCGATGGCGTCGATTTGCAGGGCGATCAGGGCGCACGCCTGGCTGTCGAAGAAGTTGCCGCGCGGCTCGTACAGCCGCCACTTCACCTCGGCACCCGGGTGCACGTTGCTCAGCTTGTAGAGCAGGTTGTCCGACAGTTGCTCCATGGAGTCGAAGCGCTCGTATCCGGCGATCAGCGAGTAGGTGAGGATGATCGTGCGCTGCTTATGGGTGCCCACCAATATGGCCGTATCCAGCAGGCCGACGTGTTCCTGGTGGGTTGGCCTTTGCACGTCTACATCCATCAGGTAGGCGTGGCTCTGATAGGGGTCTTTGTCCGCCCGCATGGCCAGGTCGGGGGCGTGGTACAGCGTGCGGGCCATGGCGCAGTCATCTTCATCCCAGCCTTGCACGTGGGTCACGTTCCAGATTTTGCGCAAGGCACTGGAAAACACTTGCCAGCGAAGGCCGGCGCTGTTGTAGGACGCGTTCCAGTAATCCAGTTGTTGCTCCTGGAACGCGCTGTACAACAGTAACGCGAGCTCGTTGATCAGGCGGCCAATGGTGTCGATCTTTACGGGCAGGTGTATGGAGGGTGTGGCGTCGGGCTGTAGGGTCAGGAAGTGCTCGCCCTCCAGGTAGGTCACCGGTTCACGTCCGAGCGCCTGGCGGGCCAGGATGCTGGTGAGGGATTCGACCAGCGGTTCAAGCGGCTCGATCACCTCCTTGTCGACTCGCCAGCGTGGCGTTACGAGCATCGCCAGGTCTGGGTTGAGGTTGAGCGTCGGGTATTGCTCGCTGAGCGCCGTCTTCAACAGGGTGCTGGCGACCTCTCGGGTGGTCGGACCAGTGGTCAACTGGGTCAGCAGGCCATAGGCGGTTGAGGGGCGGTTGTTATTGCTGTGGTTGGAGGCGTCGTTGGGCACTTTCAGTTCCTTGTCGGTCACCAGCCTGTTCGGGCTGTGGAGCCGCAAAGTAATCGCTGAGGGTGCTGCGCAGTCGGTAGATAAGTACCGGGGCCCGCTCCCCGGCGGGAGCGGGCGTTGAGATCAGGTACCGGACTTGATCCTGGTCCAGGCCCGCGTCCTTGCCCGCTCGGCTTTGCTGTCCAGTGGCTTCAAGGTATAGAGCGTGGCCATGGCCGCATCGGTGGGGTACAGGTTGGGGTTGTTGCGGATCGCTGGGTCGACTTGCAGGGTGGCGTCCTTGTTGGGGTTGGGGTAGCCGACAAAATAACTGATGGGCGCAATGACTTGGGGCTGCAACAAGTAGTTGATGAAGGTGTAGGCGTCCTGCGGGTTCTGAGCGCCTTTGGGGATGGCGAGCATGTCGAACCAGATCGGCGCGCCTTCTTTAGGCAGGCGCATGTCCACGGTCACGCCGTTCTTGGCGTCCTTGGCACGGTTGGCGGCTTGGGAGAAGCTGCCCGAGTAACCCACGGCCACGCAGATGTCGCCGTTGGCGATGTCGGCCATGTACTTGGAGGAATGGAAGTAGGTGATGTAGGGGCGGATCTTCAGCAACAGCGCCTCGGCTTTTTCATAGTCCTTGGGGTTGTTGCTGTTGGGGTCCAGGCCCAGGTGTTGCAGGGCCAGGGGCAGGATCTCCGACGGCGAGTCCAGCAGGGCCACGCCGCACTGCTTGAGCTTGCTGATGTTCTCTTGCTTGAAGATCAGGTCCCAGCTGTCCACCGGCGCGTTATCCCCCAGCGCGGCCTTGACCTTGGCCGGGTTGAAGCCGATCAGGATGGTGCCGTACATGTAGGGCACGGCGAACTTGTTGCCGGGGTCGTTGGCCTCGATCAACTTCATCAGTTTGGGGTCCAGGTGGTTCCAGTTGGGCAGTTGGCTGCGGTCCAGGGGCTGGAACACGCCGGCCTCGATCTGCTTGGCCAGGAACACGTTGGACGGCACCACCACGTCATAGCCGGAGTTGCCGGTGAGCAGCTTGGCCTCCAGGGCTTCGTTGGTGTCGAAGATGTCATACACCAGCTTGACGCCGGTGTTCTGCGCCTTGAAGTCTTCCAGCGCCTTGGGGGTGATGTAGTCGAACCAGTTGTAGACCTTGAGGGTTTTTTCTTCGCCATGCACCGTGCCGCTCAACACGGCGATGCACAGGGCCAGGGAGGTGAGCATCTTCATCGGGTAGCTCCTTGTTGTTCGAAACCTTCGAGGACGTTGACGGCGTTGATGCCGATTTCTGCCACTGCGTAGCCACCTTCCATCACGAACAGCGTGGGCTTGCCCAGGCGTGCGATGCGGCGGCCCATGGCCAGGTAGTCCGGGCTGTCGAGCTTGAATTGGGAGATGGGGTCGTGCTTGAACGTGTCGACGCCCAGAGACACCACGATGATGTCGGCGCTGTAGCCCTCGATCTCATCGCAGGCCGCGTCCAGTGCCGCGCTCCAGGTGTCCCAGCCCGAGCCGGCCGGCAACGGGTAATTGAAGTTGAAGCCTTCACCGGCACCCTCTCCCCGCTCATCGGCATACCCCAGGAAAAACGGAAACTCCGCCTCGGGGTGGCCATGGATCGAGGTGAAGAGCACATCGCTGCGCTCATAGAAAATCGACTGGGTACCGTTGCCGTGGTGGTAATCCACATCCAGGATCGCGACCTTCTGCCGGCCCTGGTCGAGAAATGCCTGGGCGGCAATCGCGGCATTGTTCAGGTAGCAATAACCCCCCATCAAGTCACTGGCGGCGTGGTGCCCCGGTGGTCGGCAAAGGGCGAAGGCGCTGTGGGCGCCTTGCTGGATCGCCTGTTGCGCGGTCAACGCGACCTGGGCCGCGCTATAGGCCGCTTGCCAGGTGCCGACGGTGATGGGGGCGCCGCCGTCGAAGCTGTAATACCCCAGTTGCCCATGCAGGCTGGTGGGCAACACCCGGCGCAGGGTGCGGGCGGGCCAGGTGTAGGGCAGCAGGTCGCCGTCCTGGCCAGATTCGCTCCAGCGTGCCCAGGCACCTTTGAAAAAATCCAGGTAGTCGCGGCTGTGTATGCGTTGCAGGGGCGCCAGGCCAAAGTCATGCGGCGCCAGTACCGGGCCCAGCTCGCGGTCCTTGACCCGTTGCAGCACGTGGTCGGCGCGGGAGGGCATTTCGAAACAGGGCATCAGTTGCCCGTCCATCAACTCGCAGCGGCCGTGGTGCAGATGGTGATCGTCCGAATAGATCGTCAGCATTTTGTTGTTCTCCAGGCGTCTTGTAGTGCCCACCAGTGTTGCGTCGCAGGCGTTGCAAGAGAACGGCAGGAGCGGCCAAAAGGGGATAGATATGGCCAAAGAATCTGACCGCTATTCGCCCCTTGATGGAGCATCAGGGCCGAAACTGACTGGGCGCCACCCCACTCCAGCGCACAAAGGCGTGGCGGAAACTCGCGGTTTCGCTGAATCCCAATTGTTCGGCAATGCGGTGGATCGGCACCCGATCCTGCACCAGCCATTGCTTGGCCTGCTCGAAGCGCAGTTCGTCGAGCAATTCCTGGTAGCTGCTGCCCAGCCCGTGCAAGTGGCGGCGCAGGGTGCGTGGCGAGCAGTTCATCTGCTCCGCCAGGCAGTCGAGCCCGGGGGCTGCGTGCAACTGCACGGCGAGCAGCTGGCGCACGCGGTTGAGCCAGGCCTGGCGCCCGGTGAACTCGGTGTTCTGTTTGCGGCAGCGCTCGGCCATGGCTCGGTGGGTGACGGCATCGGCCAGGGGCAACGGTTGTTGCAGCCAGTGTTTGTCGAACGCGAACGCATTGGAGGGCGCCGCAAACTGCAGCGGGCAATCGAAGCGTGCGGCATAGCGCGCCTGGTAGTCCGGCGCCGGGTAGGCAAATCGCGCGCCCAGCAAGGGCAGCGGCTTGCCGAGCAAGTCATCGCAGATCACTTTCAGCGATACCAGGCAGAACTCGATATTGAACTGTGCCAGCGCCGGGGCTTCCCGGTAATCGCTGGCGGTGAACCAGATGCGCTCTTCGTCTTCTTCAAGGCTCAACTCGAAGAGTGTTCCCAGCAGCGCCGGGTAGCGCAGTGCCAGGCGTAAAGCGTCACCGAAAGTGGCACTGGTGAGCAGCGCGTAGCCGAGCAACCCGTAGGACGACACATGCATGCGCTGGCCCACATCCAGGCCAATGTCCCGGCGCAGGGCCACGGCATTGGCGCACACCTGCATCTCCTGGTGGGTGGTGATGCAGGTGTCGGCGTGGCTCAGGTCTGCGACGCAGATGCCGCTGCCGGCCAACAGGGCCTCGGTAGCCTGGCCCTCGAAGGTGGCCAGCAGCAGGGAGACGGCGTTGAGAGTCGTCAGGTGTGAGTGCAGCATGGTCGCTCTGCCCAAGGGGTCTGCCCTTGAGGGAGCAAGTTATGTGCCGTCACTCGAAAAACAGGCGGCGGGCCTGTTCGAGGCTGATCTCACTGCGAAAGAACGCGATCTTTTGTGAATCGCTCAACCCCTTGGTGGTATCGGCGGCAGCCCCCAGGCGGTGTTCTTCTACGGTTTTCAAGCGTGCCGAGAGGTAAGTGCGGGCCGGCGTCCAGTTCGTGCTGTAGTGAAAATGCGCGTACCACAAGGCCTGGTGGTTGCTGCGGTCAGTGATGGTGTACTCGTCCAGGAAGTCGGGCGTCGGGCTTTTCAGGCGGCGTCGGCTGATGGTTTTTTTGATGGTGATCGCGTTGTGGAGTTTGAGCCACTCCAGGTTCGGTATCGTCGGGGGGTGTTGTTTGATCATCTTGAGCACATGTTCGTTGCTACGGCGGTACAGGTCCTCCACGGCCACGGTAAGAGCCTTTTTGACCCAGCTGGCCGGCAGCTTTTCACCTTCGCTGGTATTGCTTTGGATGAGCGCGGTTTCGATTGCGCCGATCGCCTGTTCCAGGCGTCGGGCCTGGCGATGGAACAAGTACTCGATGCCGATGGGGTTGCGTTCGGTCTGATCGGCCAAGGTCGCAGCGTGCTGGACAAACCCAGGCAATTTATCGAGCAAGGCCTGCCCGGCGAGAAGGCTGGTTTGCAGGTCCACCGGCTCCACCGGGCTTGGGGTGCGAGGTGGCGTCTTGATCCGTTCGACCCAGACTCCCGGGGTTTTTTCATGATAGGTGGCAACCACGTTGCGGGTGAGTGGTGAGTGGATGTCTACCAAGCCGGTTTCCAGGCCCAATGGGGTCAAGCGCGGCTCACCAATCAACTGGCCGTTGTAGCGAGTACGGATGAATTTTTTCTGCGGGCGCGGTGGCGTTGGCGGTGGGCTTGGGCGGCTGCGGAAGGTGTCCCTTTCTGCACTCAGCAGCGCCAGGTTGCTGATGGCGCGGTTATTGAAATCCCCCAGGATGCGCCGCAGGTGTTGAAACGGCTCGGTGATGACGTGCTGTGGATACTGCGTGTGCAGATCACCCAAGCGTTCGTCCAACAAGCGGAACTGTTCAATCAGGCTGCTCAGCGTGTCGATGCGTTCATCCAGGCGGCTTTCGCTGAGCTCGCTCAGGGTGTCGCGCAAGCACTGGATTGCGATGTCGGCGTTGTCGACTATGGAGTCGATGTCTTTCCAGGCTTCAGGTGCACTGGCCTGGCTTGCTTCTTCCAGGCACAGGTTACGGCTTAGCGTGACCTGCAGCGCGGTGAGGTCTTCGCTACTGTAGGCCGGCAATGTGGCCTTGATGGTGGTGATCAGCCGCATGCCGTCGCGCTGCAGTTTGCGCAGCTCTTGGAAGCGCCCTTGCATGTAGTCCAGCCGCTGGATCATCTGCTGGTTCAGGATGCTCAGTTCGCGTGCATCCTTGATGTTGCGCTCCAGTGGCATCGAGGCCTGGCGTTCGATCTGATCGAGCACGGTGCGCAGTTTCGGGGTGAATTGGGGCAGGGCCTCGCGGATGTCCGCGCTGGCGAACTCGGTCTGGGCCTTGATGTAATTGAGCGCCTTTTGCGAATAGTCCGGCGTCGGGGCGTGTACGTTCAGCTCCTTGAGTTTTTGCAAGGCTGTTTCGTAATCGTCGCGCTGGGACTCCAGGGTGCGCAGGTAGGTCTCGCGACGCGCTTCGACGGAGGTCGATGGCCCAGCCGCCATCGCCGCCTGGGCCTGTTGCAGGGCACTCTGGGCATTTTTCTTGTCGCCTTCGAAATCGCTGAGCTCCTTGCGTAGCTCCTCTGCGCGCTTTTGCGCCAGGGTCTTGGCCTTGCGGATCGCTATTTTGGGCCCGCCGCCGCGCAGGCGCAGGCGCAGGTCGATGAACCATTGGCCTTGTCGGTTGTGAATCAGCGGTGGGCCTGTGCGTTCTGGGTTGGTCGGATCGATAATTTGCACGGTGTCGTTCTCATCCAATTCCACCTCGAACCAGCGCGTGCCGACCGGGACGTAGAATTTCCCCGCGCTGGTGTAAAGGTGTTGATAGTCGCCCGGGGCGCTGACGGGGCCTTCCAGGCGCTCGGGCTTGGTGACTTTGAAAGAGTCCAGCAGCGTGCCCAGTTCGGTGGGGCCACGGCTGATTGCGCCGCTGGTATTCAGTGGCTGGGCGCGAGTGGTGGGCAGCTCATCGGCGCGGATGTCCGGTAGCTTCTTGATCTCGAGGGGCTTGGGCTTGGAAGGTCGGTGCGCGGGGGACGGCGGCTTGGAGGCTTCTGGGGCCCGCGGCCGGGGAGCCGTCCGGGCGACACCATGCAATGCGATGGCCATGCCGAGGTTGAGCAGCAGGTCACTGAGCGCGACCCACGGCGATTGGCGCTCGGGGTGCGACTCGGCGTCGACCACGTCTTGAAGCTGGTCCATGATCTGCCAGACCCACGCGGCTGCGCCAACGGTGCGGCCCAGGAACGGCAATGTGGCATTGAAGATCAGCCAGCCGGCCCGCTTGAAGGTCTCCCAGCGAGATTCGGCATTTGATACCGATTGGCGATCGGCCAGTGACACCAGGGCGTTCGCGTTGGCCTTGAACAGCGTGGCAAAGAGCTCGCCGTTCAGTGTTTGGTTGCTCAAGCTCATTGGCCCGCTCAGGGTCCACAGTTTGGTCGGGTCCACGAGGAAATCGGCCGCGGCCCAAGGTGACGGCAGCGCGCTGGGGAACACGTAGCGGGCGTAGTCCTCGCGTACGTCGTCAGGCAGCCAGGCGAGCACCGACTCGCGAAGCCGCGAAGACTGCTGGATGGCATACAGCACGTTCGTCGGTGACGGGTATTGCACCAGCGGCGGGTCGAGCAAGGGACGGTACAGCAGGCATGGACCGGCATCCGGTTCTTGAGGGCCGATCACATACATGTTGGCCACTTCATCCCGGGTAGCGTCCGTACGACGCTGAGGCACAAAGGCCAGCGGCCGAATGACAATACGCTGGCCATCCACCAGGCGGTCAGCCGCATCGGCTTGCATCAGCGCGGCCACGTAGCGGTAGCCGAGCTCGTTGATACCGTATTGCCGGCGAATCTTGTATTGCAGGGCCAGTAGCGGCAGTTGCACCTGCAAGTGCTGGGTATACAGCGTCTGCCGCCGCGCCGACTCGCGCGGGTCCTGCAACAGTTTGCTCTGGATGAGTGCCGGGTAGCGGGCGCCGATATTGATGCGGCTGACCAGGCTTTCGACATAACTGACGGTCAGCCAGGCCGGCAGGTCGCGGTCATTGGCAGAGCGCAGGGTCTTGTCACCGAAGGGCACGGCGATCAGGTTTGCCAAGGCCAGGTCGACGAGGTTGAAGGTTGTCGTGTCGATCTGGCCAGGTACGACGAACGTGCCCCAGATCACGAGGCTCTTGATCACCAGTTCGATCTTTTCCGGCATGAGCTGGCTGGCGTCGGGGTGGTCCTTGAGCATCTGGGCCTTGAGCTGGCTCAGGGCGTAGGCCTGGATGGGCTCTATCTCGTCCAGGTAGGTCTTGCCCTCATTGAGTCGGTGCACGGCGGCCAGGTCTTTGAGATGGCGTGAGCAGGCGTTCAGGTCGGACGTGGAGGCCTGGCTCAACCAGTCTGGCAGTGCTTGCTCGTACCACTGCCAGTCAGCGTGCTTGCCTGCCATCGACGCCGTCGGTGGCACTGCGAGCACAGCCTGCTGGGTTTCGCTGCCTCTGAGATCGGAAAAGTCGATCTCGCCGATGGCTTGGATCTGCACCGCGATCAATGCGCACGCCAGGTAATCAAAATAATTTCCCTCGGGTTCCACCAGCCGCCATTGCAGGTTGCCGTGGGCAATCGACGTGTCGACGAGGGTGGGCAGTGCGTGGCCCAGTTGGTCCAGGCTGCTGTATTTGTCGTAACCCTGCAGCAGCGAGTGGGTGAGAATCACCTCGTGGCCCTGCTGGCGGCCGATCAATACCGTGACCAGATGCTCGTTGAGGTGGCGGGCCTTGCCTTGGGCATCGATCTCTTCGACGTCGATCAGGTAGGCGCGGGTGGCGTAGGCATCGTCTGCGCGCAACGTCTTCAGGTCCGGGGCGCGGAACAGTTGGCGGGCCATGAGGCAGTCCTGTTCTGTCCAGCCGCGGACCTGGTCGACATTCCAGAACTCGCGCAGGGTGCGCGACAGCTGCTGCCAGTGCGGGTCGCTACTGCCATTGGAGGCATTCCAGTAGGCGACTTGCTGGTCCTGATAGCCGCGAATCATCGCCGGAGCCAGCACGTTGATGATCCCGGCGATTTCGTCGATACGTACCGGCAAATGGACGGCGGGTTTGGCGATGGGCTGACGGGTGAGGAAGTGTTCGCCTTCGAGGTAGATCGTCGGCACGGCGAGTACGGCCTGCTTGGCCAGTACTTCGGTCAGCGGTTGATAGTGCGGGGCGCCGGCGACCACCTGGTCTTCAACGATTTCCCACACGGGGGTGCCGACCATCGTGGTTTCGGGGTCGATATCCAGCGTCGGATAACGCTCTTGCAACTGCTGGCGCAGCAGCACGGCAGCCACTTCGCGAAAAGCCGGGCCGGCAGACAATTGAGCGATCAAGGTGTGGTTGAGGTTGGGGCGGGGGGGGAGCGTAGAGGTCATTGCGTACTCCTGGCGTGCCTGAGAATGGAAACGACCCGAGGGCTTGCCTCGGGTGTTGCCATGCTAGGAATCGCTCAGCCAGGAGGGGGGTGATTATGTAAGGGGTGGGCTCAGCCCAGTTCGCCGCACAGGTTGGTTTCCACCAGGCCACGGACCTGCGCGTTGTCCAGCCCTGCGCCGAGCAGCGCGTTGAGCTTGCCGAATGCCGCTTCTCGGGTCATGCCGCCACCCGACAGCACGCCTACCCCACGCAGGCGGCTGCCGGCTTCGTAGACGTCCAGTTCCACGCCACCTTCATGGCACTGCGTGACTGCGACCACGACCACGCCTCGCTCCTGTGCACGCTGGAGGCTGGCCAGGAACTCGGGGTTGTCGCTGGGCCCGGTGCCGCTGCCGAAGCACTCCAGGATCAGGGCTTGAATGCCGCTGCCAATCAGGGCGTCCAACTGTGCCGCGCCGATACCCGGCACCAGCGGCAGTACGCCGACGTTGGCCAAGGCCTTCGGCTGGCGATAGTCTAGGGCTTGAGGAATGGTCGCGGCACGGGCCACGCCGCCCTGGCGATTCAACGCCGCGAACGGGTTGCGGCCAAAGCTGCGCACCTTCGCGCAGGCGGTCGGCGCCATCATCGCGCCGTGAAAGTGCAGGTGCACGCCCGGCACCACGCCCGCGCCCAGCGCTTGCAGCGCGCCGCTGACGTTTTCCCAGGCATCACTGTCGGGTACGCCGGCGGGCAGCATCGAACCCGTGAACACCACCGGCACCGGCAGGCCCAGCAGTTGGAAAGCCATGGCTGCTGCACTGTAGGCCAGAGTGTCGGTGCCATGCAGGACCAGCACGCCGTCGCAGCCCTGGTCCACGGCATCGATCACCGCGGTGCGCAGGCGCTGCCAGTAGGCGGGGGTCATATTGGCGCTGTCGATCAGCGGGGCCATTTCCTCGAAGCGCCAGGCGGGCACAGGCTGGTTGGCGAGCTGTTCGCGCATGCGCGCTTCGAAGCCGGAAGCGGGGGCCAGGCCGTTGGCACTGGCCTGCATGCCGATGGTGCCGCCGGTATAGAGCACCATGACGTTGTTAGCTGGTTGCATCGAAAAATCTCCTGAACGAAAAACGCCGCACGGCCCCGAGCATGCCCAAGGTCGTACGGCGTGTCATCTCTCTACGCTCAGCGCTGGGCTTGGGCGTTCAGTTCAGCCGATGGAGCGGCCTCGGGTTTTACCGGGTTGGCCGGCCAGGCGCTGCGGTCCAGGTCCAGGTCAGGGAACTGGCTGGAGTCGAACACCGGGGTCTTGATGCCTGCCGCGCGCTGGTTGTCGTAGTCGTTCAGGATACGCATGGCGATCTTGAACAGGAACGCCAGGGCGAACAGGTTGACGAAGGCGAGCATGGTCATGGTGATGTCGGCAAACGCGAACACGGTGCTCAGGTTCTCGATGGAGCCCCAGAAGATCAGCACCAGCACCAGGGCGCGATAGCCCATCAGTACCTTGCGGTTGTTGCCCACCAAAAAGCGCAGGTTGCTCTCGCCGAGGTAGTAGTTGTACATGATCGAGGTGAACACGAACAACGCCAGGGCCACGGAGATGAACATGCGGCCCCAGTCACCGACCACGGCAGCCAGGGAGTTCTGGGTCAGGGCAATGCCGTCGCCTTCAAAGCCCGGGGTGTAGAAACCGGAGAGCAGGATCAGCAAGGCGGTGCAGGTGCAGATCACGAAGGTATCGAGGAACACACTGAATGCCTGGACCACGCCCTGGGCAATCGGGTGCTCTACAGAGGCCACGGCTGCCACGTTCGGCGCACTGCCCAGACCGGCTTCGTTGGCGAACACGCCGCGCTTCACACCCATGATGATCGCGCTACCGACCAGGCCACCGAAGGCTTGGTCCAGACCGAAGGCGCTCTTGACGATGGTCATCAGCATGGCCGGTACGTGGTCGAACTGCAGCACGATCACGTACAGGGTCACGGCGATGTAGACCAGGGTCTTGACCGGCACCAGCAGGTCGGCGATCGAGGCGATGCGCTTGATCCCGCCGATGAACACCAGGCCCAACAAGGCCGCCAGGGCCAGGCCGGTGTAGGTGGTGTCGAGGCCGAAGGCGTTGTTCAGCGAGTGGGTCACGGCGTGGGCTTGCAGGCCGTTGAAGGCGAAGCCGAAGGTCACCAGCAGCAGGAACGCCATGACCATGCCCAACCAGCGCTTCTGCAGGCCGTGCTGGATGTAATACGCCGGGCCGCCACGGTAGGTGCCTTCTGCGTCGGTGCGCTTGTACAGCTGGCCGAGGGAACATTCGATAAAGCTCGAAGACATGCCCACCAATGCGGTGACCCACATCCAGAACACGGCCCCCGGGCCACCCAGGGTCACCGCAATGCCGACACCGGCAATGTTGCCGGCACCCACGCGGCCGGCCAGGCTGAGCATCAGCGCCTGGAACGAGCTGAGTTGGTCGGAGCTGTTCTTCAGGCTGTCTTTAAACACCGAGAACATGTGGAAAAAGTGACGCAGTTGTACGAAACGCGAGCGGATCGTGAAATAACCGCCGAGCCCGACAATGAGCACGATCAGTACTTTCCCTGAGAGGAAGTCGTTGATGACTTCGAGCATGGAGTGTTCCTCGCTGATTTTTCTAATGGCAAACGCAGGACGGTTCGATGCCGTCGCTTGGCACCAGGCAGTGCGCGACAGTTCGACCCCAATCCTTTTGCGGGTTGTTATTCATGCGGTTTCGCGCTGTGTTCAGGGCCTCGTTACCGACGGCCGCAGACGCGAGAGGGGCGGCACTATACCTAGGCGAACGTGATCCGTCTGCTTGGGCTGATTAAAGGTTTCAGCCAAGCTGTTGCAGGGGCGGTGGGCTTACAGGGCGATATTGGAGTTTTTATGGGCGTCATTTCACAACCTTGAGGCAAAAAAAAGGGCCTGAAGAACGAGCCTTCAGGCCCTCAAAAGGTGAGAGGTGTCTAGTCCCTCAACCTGGTGAGCGGTGCAACAAACGCTTAGGCCTTCAGCGGGACCAAGCGTGGGGCAATCATGTTTTCGGGGCGCAGGATGTCGTCGAGCATGGCGTCGTCGAGCAAGCCTTCTTCGCGCACCAGTTCCAGCACGCCACGGCCGCTTTCGAGGGCGATACGGGCGATACGGGTGGCGTTTTCATAGCCGATGTACGGGTTCAGCGCGGTAACCAGGCCGATGGAGTGCTCCACCAGTTCGCGGCAGCGGGCTTCGTTGGCAGTGATGCCGGTGATGCAGTGCTCGCGCAGCATGTCCATGGCGCGTTGCAGCAGGCGGATCGAGTCGAAGATCTTGAAGGCGATCAGCGGCTCCATCACGTTCAGCTGCAGTTGGCCGCCTTCGGCTGCCATGGTCAGCGCCAGGTCGTTGCCGATCACTTGGAACGCCACCTGGTTGACGGCTTCCGGAATTACCGGGTTGACCTTGCCTGGCATGATCGAGCTGCCTGGCTGGCGCGCTGGCAGGTTGATCTCGTTGATCCCGGTGCGTGGGCCGCTGGACAGCAGGCGCAGGTCGTTGCAGATCTTCGACAGTTTCACCGCGGTACGCTTGAGCATGCCGGAGAACAGCACGAAAGCGCCCATGTCGGAGGTGGCTTCGATCAGGTCGGCGGCCGGTACCACCGGCTGGCCGCTGATCACGGCCAGGCGTTGTACGGCCAGGGCCTGATAGCGCGGGTCGGCGTTGATGCCGGTACCGATGGCGGTGCCGCCCAGGTTCACTTCGGTCAACAGCTCTGGCGCCAGGGTTTTCAGGCGGGCCAGGTCTTCACCGAGGGTGGTGGCGAAGGCGCGGAATTCCTGGCCGAGGGTCATCGGCACGGCGTCTTGCAATTGGGTGCGGCCCATTTTCAGCACGTGGCTGAATTCGACGCCCTTGGCGGCGAACGCCTGGATCAGGCTGTCGAGGCTGGCCAGCAGCGCGTCATGGCCCAGCAGCAGACCCAGGCGGATCGCGGTCGGGTAGGCGTCGTTGGTCGACTGCGCCATGTTCACGTCGTTGTTGGGGTGCAGGTATTGATATTCGCCCTTCTGGTGACCCATGGCCTCCAGCGCGATGTTGGCGATGACTTCGTTGGCATTCATGTTGGTTGAAGTGCCAGCGCCGCCTTGAATCATGTCCACCACGAACTCTTCGTGGAAATCGCCGCGGATCAGACGGGCACAGGCTTCGCTGATGGCAGCGTGCTTGGCTTCACTGAGCTGACCCAGCTCGCGGTTGGCGTCTGCCGCCGCTTGCTTGACCATTGCCAGACCGACCACCAATTTCGGGTAATGCGAAATCGGAACGCCCGAGAGGCGGAAGTTGTTCACCGCTCGCAGGGTCTGGATGCCGTAATACGCTTGAGCCGGTACTTCAAGTACGCCAAGCAGGTCTTTTTCGGTACGGAAAGATGCAGCGGAGGACATGACGGAAATCATCTCGATATGGACCCGGAACTGGCCGGAACGCTGCGAATGCTAGGCTTGTGTGTGTTTTTGGGCCAATGCTGTTCAGCACTGGGCTATGCATAAACGGCATAATGCAGGTGTGACCCGGCTATCATGGCGGGCGTGTGTACCAAAATGGTGCGTACCCGTGGGAGTAAGTGATGAACCTTGAGAGCAAATGGCTGGAAGACTTCAGCGCCCTGGCCGCCACCCGCAGCTTTTCCCAGGCGGCGGAGCGGCGCTTTGTTACCCAGCCAGCGTTCAGCCGACGCATCCGCAGCCTTGAGGCGGCGTTGGGCCTGACCCTGGTCAATCGCTCGCGTACGCCAGTCGAACTGACGGCGGCGGGGCAGTTGTTCCTGGTGACCGCGCGCACCGTGGTCGAACAGCTCGGTGAAGTACTGCGCCATTTGCACCACCTGGAAGGCGGGCAGGGCGAGGTCATGCAAGTGGCGGCAGCCCACTCCCTGGCACTGGGCTTTTTCCCGCGCTGGATCGCACAGCTGCGTAACGAAGGCCTGAACATCGCCACGCGGCTGGTCGCCACCAACGTCGGCGATGCCGTACACGCCCTGCGCGAAGGCGGTTGCGACTTGATGCTGGCGTTCTACGATCCGGACGCGGCGATGCAGATGGACGCGGAAATTTTCCCCTCACTGCACCTGGGCAACACCGAAATGCTCCCGGTGTGCGCGGCCGATGCCGATGGCAAGCCGTTGTTCGACCTGGAAGGTGAGGGCAGCGTGCCGCTCCTGGCCTACAGCGCCGGTGCGTTCCTTGGCCGTTCGGTACATCTGCTGCTGCGTCAGCGCGCGTTGCGCTTTACCACGGTGTACGAAACGGCGATGGCCGACAGCCTCAAGAGCATGGCGCTGGAAGGGCTGGGCATCGCCTGGGTGCCGCAACTGAGCGTGCGTGCCGAATTGGCGCGCGGTGAGCTGGTGGTGTGCGGTGGCCCGCAATGGCATGTGCCGCTGGAGATTCGTTTGTATCGCTGTGCATTGGTACGCAAGGCCAACGTGCGGTTGTTGTGGCGCAAGTTGGAGGGTGGGGCGGCGCAGGGCGCTTGAGTGCGCTGAAGATCAATGTGGGAGCTGGCTTGCCTGCGATAGCTGTAGTGAATTCACCATTGCTATCGCAGGCAAGCCAGCTCCCACATTGACCCAGTTCCCATGGGGAATGTGTGTTGTGTTCGCTGACCTGAAAGTCAATAAAACCGCCGCTTTGCCCCGCTAGACAGATGGTCATCCAAGGGGCTGTTTATCTGGATTATTACGGTATACTGCGCGGCCTTCGGCCGGTCCAACCGGCCTTAATTCGCACACCAAGCCACGCCGGATTTCCCGCGTGGCTTGTTGTTTTTTGACGCGCCTGCGGGCGCCCAGAGAGAAGAGGCACGACGATGAGTGCATTGGTTGGCGTGATCATGGGCTCCAAGTCCGATTGGTCCACCCTTAGCCACACCGCCGATATGCTGGAAAAACTCGGCATTCCGTATGAAGTGAAAGTGGTCTCTGCCCACCGCACCCCGGATTTGCTGTTCCAGTATGCCGATGAAGCAGAATCCCGTGGCATCGAGGTGATCATCGCCGGTGCCGGCGGTGCAGCGCACCTGCCAGGCATGTGTGCGGCCAAGACCCACCTGCCGGTTCTTGGCGTGCCGGTGCAGTCGGCGATGCTCTCGGGCGTGGATTCGCTGTTGTCCATCGTGCAGATGCCGGCCGGCATCCCGGTGGCGACCCTGGCGATCGGCAAGGCCGGTGCGATCAACGCCGCGTTGCTGTCCGCCAGCATCCTGGGCGCCAAGCACCCGCAGTTCCACGCGGTGCTGAAAAAATTCCGTGCTGAGCAGACAGACAGCGTGCTGGACAATCCAGACCCACGCATCGCCTGAGGTTGTTGACGATGAAAATCGGTGTAATCGGTGGCGGCCAACTGGGTCGCATGCTGGCCCTGGCGGGAACCCCGCTGGGGATGAACTTCGCTTTCCTGGACCCGGCGCCGGACGCTTGTGCGGCGGCCCTGGGTGAACACCTGCGCGCTGACTACAGCGACCCGGACCACCTGCGTCAACTGGCCGACGAAGTCGACCTGGTGACCTTCGAGTTCGAAAGCGTCCCGGCCGAGACCGTGGCCTTCCTGTCGCAGTTCGTGCCGGTGTACCCGAGCGCCGAAGCCTTGCGCATCGCTCGCGACCGCTGGTTCGAAAAAAGCATGTTCAAGGACCTGGGCATTCCGACCCCGGCCTTCGCCGACATCCAGTCCCAGGCGGACCTGGACGCCGCCGTCGCCAGCATCGGCCTGCCGGCCGTGCTGAAAACCCGCACCCTGGGTTACGACGGCAAGGGCCAGAAAGTCCTGCGCACTGCCGCTGATGTGGTCGACACCTTCGCCGAACTGGGCAGCGTCGCCTGCCTGCTGGAAGGCTTCGTGCCGTTCACCGGCGAAGTCTCGCTGATCGCCGTGCGTGCCCGTGATGGCGAAACCCGCTTCTACCCGTTGGTGCACAACACCCACGACAGCGGCATCCTCAAGCTGTCCGTGGCCAGCACCGATCACCCGTTGCAGGCCCTGGCCGAAGACTATTCCAGCCGCGTGCTCAAGCAGCTGGATTACGTTGGGGTGATGGCGTTCGAGTTCTTTGAAGTCGACGGTGGCCTCAAGGCCAACGAAATCGCGCCGCGGGTGCACAACTCCGGGCACTGGACCACCGAAGGCGCCGAGTGCAGCCAGTTCGAAAACCACCTGCGGGCGGTGGCGGGCTTGCCGTTGGGTTCCACGGCCAAGGTTGGCGAGAGCGCAATGCTCAACTTCATCGGCGTGGTACCGCCGGTGGAAAAAGTCATCGCTATCGACGACTGCCACTTGCATCACTACGGCAAGGCCTTCAAGGCCGGGCGCAAGGTCGGCCATGCCAACCTGCGCTGCAAGGACCGCGCGACGCTGGAAGCGCAGATCCTCAAGGTTGAAGCGCTGATCGCCGAGCAATAAGCCAAGTCCGACGGGAACCATTGTTGACCGTCGTCTCTCTGATTGCAGGATGCCAAAGCCTGTCTAGGCTTTGGCATAGCTCACCTACATTCAGAGGGAAATGCCATGGGTATCATCGGAACCATCTTTATCGGCTTGATCGTCGGTCTGCTCGCGCGTTTCCTCAAGCCTGGCGACGACAGCATGGGCTGGATCATGACCATCCTGCTGGGTATCGCCGGCTCCCTTGCCGCGACCTATGGTGGCCAGGCGCTGGGTATCTACCAGGCAGGCCAGGGCGCGGGCTTCATTGGTGCACTGGTTGGCGCGATCATCCTGCTGGTGATCTACGGTCTGATCAAAAAGAAATGATCTAAGCGACAAAGCCCTCTGCGCTGCGCAGGCGCAGAGGGCTAGAATGCTCGCCACCTGTACTTGTCGAGCCTCTCCATGCGCCGTCTTTTGTTGACTCTCCTCTTGCTCGGCTCCGGCCTGGCCCACGCCGGTGAACTGCCGGAAACCGATTGGCTCGACCTGATGCCGCTGTCGGACCAGAAAGCCCTCGAAGCCATGCCCGAGATCGACCACAACTCCCCCGAAGCCCAGGGCACCTTTACCGACAAAGGTGGCTTGAAGCAGAGCAAAGGCTTGCCGGCGGTGATGTATTCGACCAAGACCGTGGCCGCCATGAACGGCAAGAACATCCGCATCGGCGGCTACCCGGTGCCGCTGGAAACCGACGCCAAGGGCCGCAGCACGCTGTTCTTCCTGGTGCCGTACCCGGGCGCCTGCATCCACGTGCCGCCACCGCCGCCGAACCAACTGGTGCTGGTGCGTTATCCCAAGGGGCTGAAGCTGGATGACATCTACACGCCGCTGTGGGTGACGGGCACGTTGAAGGTGGAGAAGGTCAACAATGACCTGGCGGATGCAGCGTATGCGCTGGATGCTGGCAAGGTGAGGGTGGTAAAGGAGTCGGATCTCTAACGCCTGGCGAAGATCTAATGTGGGAGCGGGCTTGCTCGCGAATGCGGTGGTTCAGTCGAAATATTTGTGTCTGATACACCGTCTTCGCGAGCAAGCCCGCTCCCACACAAGCCCGCTCCCACATTTTGATCAGCGCTTACAGGTCGAGACCTGTGATGCTCACGCCCAGGGTGTGGCTCTGGCCGGGTGCCAACTCAATCACATCATCCAGCACATTCGCCGTCTCGATGCACAACATGCCCGTCCAGCCGTCATCGGCCATGTCATCAAACGCCTTGGCGCGTTCGGTCCACGGGTTCCAGATCACGGTGGATTTCGAGCCCTGGCTGGTGAGCTGGATGCGGCGCTGCCAATCCTGGTCGACAATGTTCAACTGCGCCGGCGTATCCAGATAGATGCGATCGGTCTCGGCGTTGAAGTGCAGCAGCCCGCTCTGTCGTTTGGTCGTCCAGCCGTCGGCGGTGTCGATATAGGCCGTTGCGTCCAACCCTTCGACGTGCACGTTACGCACATCGCTCACGGCGAAATAAGTGTGCAGCGCCTGGCTCAGGGTCACGGTGTCGGTACCACGGTTGTGGCTGGTCATGCGGATATGCAGTTGTTCGTCCAGCAGCAGGCTCAAGGTCAGCTCGACCTGGTGGGGCCAGCCGGGGAAGCCGCCCGCCGGCACAGGCAAGACCAGGTCGATACGCAGGGCGTCGCCTTCAAGCTCGGTCGTGGCCAATTCCCACAACGCAGTGCGCGCAAAACCATGGGCGCCGGCCGGCTGCTCGCTCTGGCGCATCGCCTTGACGCTCTGCGGGTTGCGCTCAAACACGCCAAACCACGGCCAGCACACCGGCACGCCGGTGCGGATGCCTTTGCCTTGCTTGAACACCGCTTGCGGGTTCGGCCAGATCAGCGGCTGCTCGCCATCACGCTTGTAACTGAAGATATGCGCGCCCTGTTGGGCCACCATCAATTCAGCGCCGTTGTGGCGGATGCGCCAGCAGTCCAGCTCATCCAGTTTCACGGTTTCAACGTGGGGCGTAGGCATAACAGCGCTCTCAAATGGCAGGCAATGGGGCAATTGACCGTCAAAACCCCGCGAGGTTTAACGGGCGCGCGATGGAACCGAGCGCGTGCGGCCACTGCCGTCGATGGCGACGAACACGAATACCGCCTCGGTGACCTTGCGCCATTCGCTGGACAGCGGGTCGTCGCTCCACACTTCGACCATCATCTGGATCGAGCTGCGACCGATTTCCAGGGCCTGGGTATAAAAGGACAGTTGTGCGCCCACGGCGACCGGCACCAGGAACGCCATGCGGTCGATGGCCACGGTGGCGACACGGCCACCTGCGACCTTGCTGGCCATCGCCGTGCCGGCGAGGTCCATCTGCGCGACCAGCCAGCCGCCGAAAATATCGCCAAAGCCGTTGGTTTCACGGGGAAGCGCGGTGATTTGCAGGGCGAGATCGCCTTGCGGGATGGGGTCTTCTTGTTCGAGTTCGATCATGCCGAGGATGCCTCTCAAGACTGCGGGTCTGGCGCGTGCAAGGGCCGAGTATATCGGGAGCCTCGCGCCGCGACGACCGTCTATGGCTGATTTGGTCGGCAATTCGCCGCTGTATTGCGGCTTTTTCCGACAACTGTGCTTCTGGTGTGCTTTTGCAAGCGATTTGCTATCGTGCCCAACCGTCCTGGCTCAGCCAGCACCTCGGATCTGCCGTTCTGACTAATAAGAGAAGCCTTGCCATGTCCTCCGTGCCCGCAAGCAGTGCGCAACCTTCGCGCCCGCTGACCCGCAACGACTATAAAACCCTGTCGCTGTCTGCCTTGGGCGGGGCGCTGGAATTTTATGATTTCATTATTTTCGTGTTTTTCGCCACCGTGGTCGGAAAACTCTTTTTCCCCGTCGATATGCCTGAATGGCTGCGCATGATGCAGACCTTCGGCATCTTTGCCGCCGGCTACCTGGCACGCCCACTGGGCGGCATCATCATGGCGCACTTCGGCGACCTGCTGGGTCGCAAGAAGATGTTCACCCTGAGTATCTTCATGATGGCCGTGCCGACCCTGATCATGGGCCTGCTGCCGACCTACGCGCAGATCGGCCTGTGGGCGCCGATCCTGTTGCTGCTGATGCGCGTGATCCAGGGCGCGGCGATTGGCGGCGAAGTACCGGGCGCCTGGGTGTTCGTCTCCGAACATGTACCGCCGCGCCACGTCGGTTATGCCTGCGGCACCCTGACCAGCGGCCTCACCGCCGGCATTCTGCTGGGTTCGCTGGTGGCGACAGCCATCAACACCCTGTACACCCCGGTAGAGGTTTCGGATTTCGCCTGGCGCATCCCGTTCCTGCTTGGCGGTGTGTTCGGCCTGTTGTCGGTGTACCTGCGTCGCTGGCTGCATGAAACGCCGATCTTCGCCGAGATGCAGCAACGCAAGACCCTGGCCGCCGAACTGCCGCTGCGGGCGGTTTTGCGTGACCATCGTGGTGCCATCGTGCTGTCGATGCTGCTGACCTGGCTGCTGTCGGCCGGTATCGTCGTGGTCATCCTGATGACCCCGACCGTGCTGCAGACCGTCTACCACTTCGCGCCGACCGTCGCCCTGCAAGCCAACAGCCTGGCCATCGTCACCTTGAGCCTGGGCTGCATCCTCTCCGGTGCCCTGGCCGACCGTTTCGGCGCTGGCCGTGTGCTGGTCGCCGGTTGCCTGTTGTTGCTGGGCAGCTCGTGGACCCTGTACCACAGCCTCTTCCAGCATCCGGACTGGCTGTTCCCGCTGTACGCCCTGACCGGTTTGTTCGTCGGCACCATCGGCGTAGTGCCTTACGTGATGGTGAAAGCCTTCCCACCCGTGGTGCGCTTCAGCGGCTTGTCGTTTTCCTACAACGTCGCCTACGCCATCTTTGGCGGCCTGACGCCGCTGGCGGTGTCGTTGCTGATGAAGGAAAGCCCGATGGGCCCTGCCTACTATGTCGCCGTGCTGTGTGTGATGGGGATGTTGGTGGGTGGGTATCTGTGGAAGCGTTCCCGCTAAGCGCTTGAGAGTGATCGTTCCTATGCAATGTAGGAACGATCACATTACAGAGTATTTCTGAACCACCCCCGTTGTTGCCCAACCCCCCGTATTCTCGACCTTTCCCCGTTTAGCCGCGTTTAAAGCCAATACTGGCCTTTCATCTAATTGTCATATTCCAGACATAGAGTGTTCACACGGCCTACCGATACTTGGCCCCGATCCAACTATCCCTATCTGCTAGGAGTAAGGCATGAAACTGAAGCGTTTGATGGCGGCTATGACATTTGTCGCTGCTGGCGTTGCGACTGCTAACGCATTCGCCGCTGTTGACCCAGCTATCCCGAGCTACACCAAGACCACCGGTGTGTCGGGCAACTTGTCCAGCGTTGGTTCTGACACCCTGGCCAACCTGATGACCCTGTGGGCTGAGTCCTACAAAAAAGAATACCCGAACGTAAACATCCAGATTCAGGCCGCTGGCTCCGCCACCGCGCCACCTGCGTTGACTGAAGGCACCTCCAACCTGGGCCCGATGAGCCGCAAGATGAAGGACACCGAACTGGCTGCCTTCGAGCAGAAGTACGGCTACAAGCCAACCGCTATTCCGGTTGCCGTGGACGCCCTGGCTGTATTCGTACACAAGGACAACCCGATTCAGCACCTGACCATGGAACAAGTCGACGCGATCTTCTCCTCGACTCGTCTGTGCGGCGGCAAAGCTGACGTAAAAACCTGGGGCGACCTGGGTGTGACTGGCGACCTGGCCAACAAGCCAGTGCAACTGTTCGGTCGTAACTCGGTATCCGGCACTTACGGCTACTTCAAAGAAGAAGCCCTGTGCAAAGGCGACTACAAGCCAAACGTGAACGAACAACCAGGCTCGGCTTCGGTCGTGCAGTCGATCAGCTCCTCGCTGAACGGCATCGGTTACTCGGGCATCGGCTACAAGACTGCAAGCGTGAAGACCGTTGCCCTGGCTAAAAAAGGCAGCACTGACTTCATCGAAGACAGCGAAGAAAACGCCCTGAACGGCAAATACCCGCTGTCGCGTTTCCTCTACGTTTACGTCAACAAAGCCCCGAACAAGCCTCTGGCTCCGCTGGAAGCCGAGTTCGTGAAACTGGTGCTGTCCAAACAGGGCCAGGAAGTTGTCGTGAAAGACGGCTACATCCCACTGCCAGCCAAAGTTGCCGCCAAGGCCCTGGCTGACCTGGGTTTGAAAGAAGGCGCCAAGTAAGCCTGCAATACCTGGTGTAGCAGCGGGCCCTGTGGGAGCGGGCTTGCTCGCGAAGGCGGTGTATCAGTCGCCACTGTGTTGAATGACACGCCGCCTTCGCGAGCAAGCCCGCTCCCACAGAAGCAAACCGGTCTACACCTCCTAATTTTCAGTCCGCTGCCAGCTCTGCTACGCGGCGGATTTCTTGCGTCACTGCATTGTCATCTTTCTGTCATACAGGATCGCTAGGGTGTGCGCATGAATGATCTGGCCAATTCCACCATGACGACGACTTCTCCTCCCAAGCGCATTGATTTCAATACGCCTGAGCTGCAACGCAAGCGCCGCATTCGCGCGCTCAAAGATCGCCTGACCCGTTGGTACGTGTTGATCGGCGGCCTCGCCGTCCTCGGCGCTATCACCCTGATCTTCTTCTTCCTCGCCTACGTGGTCGCGCCGTTGTTCCAGGGCGCCTCGCTGACCAAGGAAGACGCCTTGACGCCCGCCTGGATGCAGGACGCCGGCAAACCGTTGATGATCTCCCTCGAAGAGCAGAACCAGGTCGCCATGCGGGTTTCCGACAAGGGCCAGGCACTGTTCTTCAATGTCGAAAACGGCGCCGAACTCAAGCGTGTCGACCTGCCGCTGCCAGCCGGTACAAGCGTTGCTTCCATTGGTGAAGACCAACCGGGCAGCCCACTGGTGATCCTTGGTTTGTCCAATGGCCAGTCCCTGGTATTCCGCCACACCTATAAGGTGTCCTACCCGGACGGCAAGAAGACGATTACGCCTGCGATTGAATACCCCTACGGTGAAACGCCGATCGTCCTGGATGACGCCGGTCGCCCACTGGAGCACGTTGCGCTCAACGCTACGGATTCGTCCCTGGTGGTCGCCGGTTCCGCCGGTTCGCACCTGAACGTGCTGTCCCTGAGCCGCGAAGAAAACATGATGACCGGCGAAGTCACCAGCGAGCAGAAGCGTATCGAGCTGCCGCAAATGACCGAGCCGGTGAAGGCGATCTTCATCGACCCACGGCAACAGTGGCTGTACGTGATCAACGGTCGCGCCCTGGCCGATGTGTTCAGCCTGCGCGACAAGAGCCTCAACGGTCGCTACAAATTGTTGGAAGATGGCACCGCCGAAATCACCGCCAGCACCCAGCTGGTTGGCGGTATCTCGCTGATCGTCGGTAACTCAAAGGGCGGCCTGGCCCAGTGGTTCATGGCCCGCGACCCGGATGGCGAGCAGCGTCTGAAGCAGATCCGCACCTTCCAGATGGGCACGGCGCCGGTTGTTGAAATCACCGCCGAAGAACGTCGCAAAGGCTTCACCGCCCTGGATGCTTCCGGCAAGTTCGGTGTGTTCCACAGCACCGCTCACCGCACCTTGCTGGTGGATCAAGTGGTCGACGCCCAGGGCGTGTTCGGCTTGTCGCCACGGGCCAACCGCGTGATCGTGGAAGCCGGTGGCAAGCTGCAACCGCTGGCGCTGGACAACCCGCACCCGGAAGTTTCGTGGAGCGCGTTGTGGAGCAAAGTCTGGTACGAGAACTACGACGAGCCTAAATACGTCTGGCAATCGACCGCCGCCAACACCGACTTCGAACCCAAGATGAGCCTGGCGCCACTGACCTTCGGTACGCTGAAGGCGGCGTTCTACGCCATGTTGCTGGCCGCGCCACTGGCTGTCGCCGCGGCGATCTACACCGCTTACTTCATGGCCCCGAGCCTGCGCCGCAAGGTCAAGCCGGTGATCGAACTGATGGAAGCGATGCCGACGGTGATCCTCGGCTTCTTCGCCGGCCTGTTCCTGGCGCCGTATGTCGAAGGGCATCTGCCGGGGATTTTCAGCCTGTTGATGCTGCTGCCGATTGGCATCCTGGTGGCCGGCTTCATCTTCAGCCGCTTGCCTGAGTCGATCCGCCTGCGCGTTCCCGATGGCTGGGAAAGCGCGATCCTGATCCCGGTGATCCTGTTCGTGGGCTGGCTCTCGCTGTACATGAGCCCGTACCTGGAAACCTGGTTCTTCGGCGGCGACATGCGCATGTGGATCTCCCACGACCTGGGCATCACCTACGACCAGCGCAACGCCCTGGTAGTCGGCCTGGCCATGGGTTTCGCGGTGATCCCGAACATCTATTCCATCGCCGAAGACGCCGTGTTCAGCGTACCGCGTGGCCTGACCCTGGGCTCGCTGGCCCTGGGTGCCACGCCGTGGCAGACCATGACCCGCGTAGTGATCCTGACCGCCAGCCCGGGCATCTTCTCGGCCCTGATGATCGGCATGGGCCGCGCCGTCGGCGAGACCATGATCGTGCTGATGGCCACCGGGAACACCCCGGTGATGGAGATGAACCTGTTCGAAGGCCTGCGCACGCTGGCGGCGAACGTCGCGGTGGAAATGCCCGAGTCGGAAGTGGGCGGCAGTCACTACCGCGTGCTGTTCCTCTCGGCGCTGGTGCTGCTGCTATTCACCTTCATCATGAACACCCTCGCCGAGCTGATCCGTCAGCGTCTGCGCAAGAAATACTCGTCGCTTTAAGAAAGGTAGAAGTCTGTGAAACAGAACTCCCTGAATGGATGGTTCAAGAGCGGCGCCCCAGGCGTCTGGATCAGCGGTGGCGCGGTGTCCATCGCGGTCATCATGACCATTGGTTTGCTGGCTGTGATTGCGGTGCGTGGTTTGGGCCACTTCTGGCCGGCTGACCTGATCCAGGCCAACTACAGCGTACCGGGCCAGGCAAACCACATCGTCATCGGCGAAGTGGTGCAGAAAGAAGAAGTGCCGCGCGAGCGCCTCAAAAGCGCTGGCCTGCCCGTGCCGGAACAAGGCCCGGAATTCATGACCCGCGAGCTGATCAAGGTCGGCAACCGGGACTTGAACGGCAACGACTTCACCTGGATCGTCGGCGAGTGGCTCAAGGACCAGACCAAGCCGGTCGAGCTGATGGCCATCGAGCGCCGTGAGTGGGGTAACTTCTACGGCACCCTGGTCAACGTCAAGCAAGATGGCAAGATCATCGCCGAAGGCGAGGCTGCGTGGCCGGAGTTGCAAGCCCGCGTTGACCGCGTGAACAAGTTGGCTGCCCAGCTCAAGAGCCTGGAAAAAACCGACATCGGCGCGATCAACGCCGGTCTGGAACGCATCCGCCTGCACGGTCGCAAGCTGGAACTGGAAGGCAAGCTTGATGCTGCCGCCCAGGCCGACATGGCTGCCGACCGCGCCGAGCTGAATGCCCGCTACCAAGACATCGAAGCGCGCCTGGCCGACCTGCATACCCAGTTCAACCGTGACGCGCTGACCGCCCGTGATGGCAACGGCAAGGAAGTCGAGATCGGCATCGGCAAAGTGGTGCATGCCTATCAGCCGAACGCCATGGGCACCTTTACCAAGATCGGCTTCTACTTCAGCAAGGTCTGGGAATTCCTCAGCGATGACCCGCGGGAAGCCAACACCGAAGGCGGGATCTTCCCGGCGATCTTCGGCACCGTGATGATGACCCTGATCATGGCGATGATCGTGACGCCGTTCGGCGTACTGGCGGCGGTTTACCTGCGTGAATACGCCAAGCAGAACGCGCTGACCCGCATCATCCGCATCGCCGTGAACAACCTGGCCGGCGTACCGGCCATCGTCTACGGCGTGTTCGGCCTGGGCTTCTTCGTGTATGTACTGGGTGGTTCGGTAGACCGCCTGTTCTTCGCCGAAGCCCTGCCGGCCCCGACCTTTGGTACGCCGGGCCTGTTGTGGGCCTCGCTGACCCTGGCACTGCTGGCGGTGCCGGTGGTGATCGTGGCCACCGAAGAAGGCCTGGCGCGGATTCCCCGCACCGTGCGTGAAGGTTCCCTGGCACTCGGCGCGACCAAGGCGGAAACGCTGTGGAAGATCGTACTGCCGATGGCCAGCCCGGCGATGATGACCGGCATGATCCTCGCCGTGGCCCGCGCCGCCGGTGAAGTGGCGCCGCTGATGCTGGTAGGGGTAGTGAAACTGGCGCCGTCGCTGCCGCTGGATGGCAACTACCCGTACCTGCACCTGGACCAGAAGATCATGCACCTGGGTTTCCATATCTACGACGTCGGCTTCCAGAGCCCCAACGTCGAAGCGGCACGGCCACTGGTGTACGCCACCGCCTTGCTGCTGGTGCTGGTGATCGCCACGCTGAACTTGTCGGCGGTGTGGATTCGTAACCACCTGCGCGAAAAATACAAAGCGTTGGATAGCTAATTGGAGTGAACGCGGACCCAATGTGGGAGCGGGCTTGCTCGCGAATGCGGTGTATCAGAAACACATGTGCTGGCTGACACACCGCATTCGCGAGCAAGCCCGCTCCCACACTGGACCGCGTAGCACACAGATTTTTGAGTAGGCCGCCACAGGTGGCTCAACACAACGAATTGGTAGCACAGGGAGCATCCCATGCAACACGAAACCCATTCCCACGGCATCAACATGTCTGCCCTGGGTCGCGACAAGCAGAGCCTGAGCCTGGCCCAGGAAACCGTGGCCATCGAAGTACCGGGCCTGAGCCTGTACTACGGTGAGAAGCAGGCGCTGTTCGACGTCAGCATGAACATCCCCAAGCAGCGCGTGACCGCCTTCATCGGCCCGTCGGGCTGCGGCAAGTCCACGCTGCTGCGCACCTTCAACCGCATGAACGACCTGGTGGACGGTTGCCGCGTCGACGGCGCCATCAACCTCTACGGCAGCAACATCTATCGCAAGGGCGAGGATGTGGCCGAGCTGCGTCGTCGCGTGGGCATGGTGTTCCAGAAGCCCAACCCGTTCCCCAAGACCATCTACGAAAACGTGGTCTACGGCCTGCGTATCCAGGGCATCAACAAAAAACGCATCCTCGACGAAGCGGTTGAGTGGGCCCTCAAGGGCGCTGCGCTGTGGGATGAGGTCAAGGACCGCCTGCACGATTCGGCACTCGGCCTGTCTGGCGGCCAGCAGCAACGTCTGGTGATCGCACGGACCATCGCCGTGGAGCCGGAAGTGCTGCTGCTCGACGAACCGTGCTCGGCACTCGACCCGATCTCGACGCTGAAAGTCGAAGAGCTGATCTACGAGCTCAAATCCAAGTTCACCATCGTCATCGTGACCCACAACATGCAACAGGCGGCGCGGGTTTCCGACTACACCGCATTCATGTACATGGGCAAGTTGGTGGAATTCGGCGATACCGATACCCTGTTCACCAATCCGGCGAAGAAGCAGACCGAAGACTACATCACCGGTCGCTACGGCTAGTTGGGGCAGCTGCAAGCCGCAAGTTTCAAGCGGCAAGTAAAAGCAGTTTGATTAACGACACACATCAGCTTGCAGCTTGTAGCTTGCGGCTTACAGCTTTTGCGGAGCAAAACCATGATTTCGAAGGAAGGCCTTACCCACCACATCTCCGCGCAGTTCAACGCCGAGCTTGAGGAAGTGCGCAGCCACCTCCTGGCGATGGGCGGTCTGGTGGAGAAGCAAGTCAACGACGCCGTGACCGCGCTGATCGAGGCCGACTCGGGCCTGGCCCAGCAAGTGCGTGAGATCGACGACCAGATCAACCAGATGGAACGCAATATCGACGAAGAATGCCTGCGCATTCTGGCCCGTCGCCAGCCGGCGGCGTCCGACCTGCGTTTGATCATCAGCATCTCCAAGTCGGTGATCGACCTGGAGCGCATCGGCGACGAAGCCACCAAGATTGCCCGTCGTGCCATCCAGCTGTGCGAAGAAGGCGAAGCGCCGCGTGGTTATGTGGAAGTGCGCCACATTGGCGACCAAGTACGCAACATGGTGCGTGATGCACTGGACGCGTTCGCCCGTTTCGACGCCGAGCTGGCGCTGTCTGTCGCCCAGTACGACAAGATCATCGACCGCGAATACAAGACCGCCCTGCGTGAACTGGCGACCTACATGATGGAAGACCCGCGCTCTATCTCGCGGGTCTTGAGCATTATCTGGGTATTGCGTTCGCTGGAGCGGATCGGCGACCACGCACGCAACATTTCGGAGCTGGTGATCTACCTGGTGCGCGGCACCGACGTACGGCACATGGGGCTCAAGCGCATGAAGGCTGAAGTTGAAGGCTCGACCGATCAAATCCCTAATGTTCCCGGCGAATCTGACGATAAGTAAGGTTGCCCGAGAAATTAACGCCCGGCCATTGGCCGGGCGTTTTCGTTTGTGGCTTCTGAATTTTTTGCGCGGCAGGCGTAATAAAGTCCTGCTGTGACTAACGAGTTTTGGCAAAATGCCACCAGTCAGGCGTCTTGCGTGCCGAAGTTTTTATAGGATGAAGGGTCGATGAGTAAAGTCAGTGTATTGGTGGTGGATGACGCCTCGTTTATCCGCGATCTGGTGAAGAAGTGCCTGCGCAACTACTTCCCTGGGATCAAGCTTGAAGATGCGGTGAACGGCAAGAAGGCCCAGACCATCCTGATGCGCGAGACGTTCGACCTGGTGCTGTGCGACTGGGAAATGCCCGAGATGTCCGGCCTTGAGCTGTTGACCTGGTGCCGCGAACAGCCTCATCTCAAAGCCATGCCGTTCGTGATGGTGACCAGCCGTGGCGACAAGGAAAACGTGGTCCAGGCGATCCAGGCCGGGGTTTCCGGCTATGTCAGCAAGCCGTTCACCAACGAGCAGTTGCTGAACAAGGTCAAGCAGGCCCTGCACAAGGTCGGCCGCCTCGACGCCCTGGTTGCCAGCGCACCGACCAAGATGAACTCGGCTTTCGGCAACGACTCCCTGAGCGCCCTGACCGGCGGCAAACCCGAAGCCGCTCGCACGGCGCCGGTTGCGGCTGCCGCCCCCGCGCCTGCGGCGAACCGAGGCCTGCTCAACAGCCAGCCGGTGCAGGCACCTGCCGCGGCCGCCGCGCCGGCGGCTGGGCGCGGCCAGGGCCAGTTGCGCCTGTCCAGTGGCACCCAGCAATGCGTGATCAAGGGCCTGAGCATCAAGGAGGCGCTGTTGGTGGTGCGTCGCGGTGAGGTCCTGCCCCAGGTATTGGAAAGCGCCGTGCTCGACCTTGAGCAAGGCGACAACGCCGAAGTCGCACGCCTCAACGGCTACCTGCACGCCATCGTCGCTCACGAGCCCAAGCCCGACAGCGACTGGCTGCAACTGACCTTCCGGTTTATCGACCAGGACGCGCAGAAGCTCGATTACATCTCCCGCCTGATCGCCCGCGGCACCGCGCAGAAGCATTTTGTGCCGGGTGCGTAACCTTAGGCACGACACCTGAACATTGTGGGAGCGGGCTTGTGTGGGAGCGGGCTTGCTCGCGAATGCGGTGTACCAGTTGATGCATGTGCCGACTGACCCACCGCATTCGCGAGCAAGCCCGCTCCCACCAAGCCCGCACCCACGGTTGATCTGCTTTGCCGCATACAGAGTTGTCATGATCCCTTGCTAGCCTGCCGTTTCATCTCGGCAGGTTCACTCCATGCTCAAGCGCTGCTTGTTGTGCTGCGGGCTGGCCACGGTTGCCATGTCGGCCCAGGCCATGACCGTCTACAAATCCGTCGATGCCAACGGCAACGTGGTTTACAGCGACCGGCAAACCCCCGGGGCGCAGGCGTTCGTGATCCAGGAGCGCAAGCCCGAGCGGCCCGTGCTCGATAGACCCAAGCCCACTTACTCGTCGCAAGCCTACCGCTACCCGCTGCCCTGGCGCGGTGGGCCGTTCCGTCTGAGCCAAGGGCCCAACGGCAGCTTCAGCCATACCGACGCCAAAAGCCGCTACGCCATGGACATCGCCATGCCCGAAGGCACGCCGATCATCGCGGCGCGCAGCGGCGTGGTGGTGAAAACCGAGAACCAGCAGGCCGGACGTGGCAACGATGCGTCGGGGAATTTTGTGCGGGTGCGCCATGATGACGGCACCGAGGGCGTGTACCTGCACCTCAAGCAAGGTTCGGTCAGCGTTCGGGTGGGGCAACGGGTCGCGGTGGGCAGCCCGCTGGCGCTGTCGGGCAATACCGGCAACAGCAGCGGGCCGCATCTGCATTTTGTGGTGCAGCGCGCCAGTGAGGCGGGGCTGGTGTCGATCCCGTATGAGTTCAACCAGCCGGTGGGCGCATTGCCCAACTTTGCGTTGGGCAACTGAGGCTCAATCCAGTAGCAGGACCTTGGCCAATACGATCTTTGGCCCTTTCATCTTCTTGATGATGATCCGCAAGCCTTCGACTTCCAGCACTTCTTCTTCTTCCGGCACCCGTTTGAGGGTTTCGTAGATCAGGCCGGCCAGGGTTTCGGCTTCGATGTGGTCCAGATCGATGCCCAGCAGGCGCTCAATCTTGAACAGCGGCGTGTCGCCACGCACCAACAGCTTGCCCGGCTGATAGGCCAGGATGCCGCGCTCGGCCTTGCGGTGTTCATCCTGGATGTCGCCCACCAGCACTTCCAGCACGTCTTCCATGGTCAGGTAGCCGATGATCTTGCCGTCGGCTTCTTCCACCAGGGCAAAATGCGCGCCGCCTTTGCGGAACTGCTCCAGCAGCTGCGACAACGGCATATGCCGCGACACGCGCTCCAGCGGGCGGGTCAGCTCGGCCAGGTTGAACGACTCGGGGATGTGGTCCAAAGCTGCCAGCTCCAGCAGCAAATCCTTGATGTGCAGCAGGCCCACGAATTCGTTGCGCACCGCGTCATACACCGGGTAGCGGCTGAATTTGTGGCGACGGAACAGCGCGAGGATTTCCTTGAGCGGGGCATTGAAGTCCAGGGTCACCAGGTCTTCCCGGGAGTTGGCCCAGTCCACCACTTCCAGTTCGCCCATTTCCACCGCGGAGGCCAGTACGCGCATGCCTTGGTCGCTGGGGTCCTGGCCACGGCTGGAGTGCAGGATCAGCTTGAGTTCTTCGCGGCTGTAATGGTGTTCATGGTGCGGGCCGGGCTCGCCTTGGCCGGCGATACGCAGGATCGCGTTGGCACTGGCGTTGAGCAGGTAGATCGCCGGGTACATCGCCCAATAGAACAGGTACAGCGGCACCGCCGTCCACAGCGACAACAACTCCGGTTTGCGGATCGCCCAGGACTTGGGCGCCAGTTCGCCGACCACGATGTGCAGGTAGGAAATCACGAAGAACGCGGCGAAGAACGATACGCCCTTGATCACTTCCGGCGACTCGACGCCCACGGCGCCCAGCAGCGGCTCGAGGATATGCGCAAACGCCGGTTCGCCGACCCAGCCCAGGCCCAGGGAGGCGAGGGTGATACCCAGCTGGCAGGCCGACAGGTAGGCGTCGAGCTGGCTATGCACGGTGCGCAGGATCTGCCCGCGCCAGCCGTTGGTGTGGGCGATGGCCTCGACGCGGGTCGAGCGCAGTTTGACCATGGCAAATTCCGCCGCAACGAAAAAACCGTTGAGCAGTACCAGGATCAGTGCAAAAAGAATCATGCCGAAGTCGGCGAAGAGTGTAGCGAGGGTGATACCAGGGGAAGGGTCCATGATGGGGTTTTGCAGGTTCCGTGTGTTCAATAAGGGTTAACAGGTGGCCCGCAAACGCGGACGCAAGTCGGCCAATGTAGCGGCTGGAGGGGCGCTTGCCTAGTGGCTGCTGCCAGGTGGGGCCTGGAATGCGTCTTTGAAAGCGATGCGAATCCACTGTGGGAGCTGGCTTGTGTGGGAGCGGGCTTGCTCGCGAAGGCGGTTTGTCAGAAAAGGATGTGCTGACTGATACACCGCTTTCGCGAGCAAGCCCGCTCCCACATTCAGCCCAGTGGCGTATTCGGGTTATTCGTCGGTGCCGAGGACGCGCGAGCGGGTCACCTGTGCCGGCGGAAAGTGGCAGGTAAACGTGCTGCCATGGCCCAGTACACTGCTGATTTCCAGGCGCGCACGGTGGCGCAGCAGCACATGCTTGACGATTGCCAGGCCAAGCCCGGTGCCGCCGGTGTTGGAGTTGCGGCTGGAGTCGACGCGGTAGAAACGCTCGGTCAGGCGCGGCAGGTGCTTGGCGTCGATGCCGATGCCGGAATCCTGCACGCTCAAGTGGGCGCCTTGTTCATCGGCCCACCAGCGGATGCGGATGGTGCCCTTGTCCTGGGTGTACTTGACGGCGTTGAACACCAGGTTGGAAAACGCGCTGCGCAACTCACCTTCGCTGCCTTTGAGCAGCACCGACGGGTCGGCTTCCAGGGTGATCTGCTGGCCGCGTTGGCCGGAGAGGGCCTGGGCGTCGTGCTTGATGGTCTGCAACAGGGTTTGTACGGCCACCGGCTGGTTGTCCGACGGGTAGTCGGTCGCCTCCAGCTTGGCCAACAGCAACAGGTCATTGAGCAGGGTCTGCATACGTGAGCCTTGCTGCTGCATCTGTTGCAGCGCCCGGCTCCAGCGCGGGTTGATCTCGTCGACATTGTCCAGCAGCGTCTCCAGGTAGCCACAGATCACCGTCAACGGTGTGCGCAGTTCGTGGGAGACGTTGGCGACGAAGTCCTTGCGCATCTGTTCGAGCTGGTGGATGCGGGTCACGTCGCGGACCAGCATCAGGTGTTCATTGTTGCCATAGCGCGTCAGGTACAGCTGGATGCGCACGCGGTCATTGGTGGGCGAGGGGATTTCCAGGGCTTCTTCGTAGTTGTCCTGCTCGAAGTATTCCTTGAAGCGCGGATGGCGTACCAGGTTGGTCACCGGCTGGCCGCTGTCCTGGGGCGTCTTGAGGCCCAGCAGGGTTTCGGCGGCGCGGTTCCACCACTCCAGGTTGCCGTCGCTGTCGAGCATGATCACCGCGTCTTTCAGCGCGGCGGTGGACTCCTGCACCCGGTCGATCACCGCTTGCAGGCGCCCGCGCACCCGTTGGTCGCGGCGTTGCAGGTGGTAGATGCTGTCGAACACCTCGCCCCACAGGCCGTAGCCGTCGGGCGGTGCTTCGTCGGGTTTGTGCTGGCGCAGCCATTCATGCAAGCGCAGCAATTGCTTGAGCGTCCAGCCCAGGTACAGGCCGATGCCGATGGCCAGGCTCCAGCCGTAATAACCGCTGATCAGGCCGACCAGCAGGCAGCCGGTGACCAACAGGAGCATGTGGCGGATCAGGGTGCCGTGCCAGTTTTGGTTCACGATCGGTCCTTCGGACAGTGAAAAGTTTCAAGCTGCAAGCTTCAAGTCAGAGCAGATTAGCTTCCACTTGCCGCTTGCAGCTGACAGCTTGCAGCCGCTTTCAACCTTTGGTTGAAAACCGGTAGCCCGTGCCGCGCACGGTTTGTACCAGATTCTCGTAGGCATCGCCCAAGGCTTTGCGCAGGCGACGGATATGCACGTCCACGGTGCGTTCCTCCACGTACACGTTGCCGCCCCAGACCTGATCGAGCAGCTGGCCGCGGGTGTAGGCGCGTTCCTGGTGGGTCATGAAGAATTGCAGCAGGCGGTATTCGGTGGGGCCCATCTCGGCCGGCGTGCCATCGATGGTCACGCGGTGGCTGATGGGGTCGAGGATCAGGCCGCCTACTTCAATCGGCGCTTCGCCATCGGTAGGCCCGGCGCGACGCAGGACGGCTTTCAGGCGCGCTACCAGCTCGCGTGGGGAAAACGGCTTGGTGATGTAGTCATCGGCGCCGACTTCCAGGCCCTGGATCTTGTTGTCCTCTTCGCCCTTGGCGGTGAGCATGATGATCGGGATGTCCCCGGTCAGTTCGTCACGCTTGAGACGGCGGGCCAATTCGATGCCGGAGGTGCCGGGCAGCATCCAGTCGAGCAGGATCAGGTCGGGCTTGCGGTCGACGATAATGGCATGGGCCTGCTGGGAGTTTTCCGCCTCCAGGCAGTCGTAGCCGGCCATTTCCAACGCAACGGCGATCATCTCGCGGATGGGCGCTTCGTCGTCAACGATCAGAATGCTCCTGCCAACCATGCCTAAATCCTCTTGTCATTTAACTGTCTTGCGCCGCATTAGATAACGGAATTATTGCAGTCGTGTGACAGTAATTTAGTCGCTTGGGCAATCTGCGTCTCTGTGGGCTACGCTTTGAGTCCGAATCCTGACAACCACAAAAGGAAGGTTCCGATGACTTACAGTACTGTTTCCTGGAAGGCCCTGTTGGTAACGGCGGCGTTGGCGCTGCCGAGCCTGGCCTTCGCGATGGACCCGGCGATGACTAAAGACGGGATGTTGGTGGATCACAAAGGGATGACGCTCTACACCTTCGACAAGGATGCCGACGGCAAGTCAGTGTGCAAGGACCAATGCGCGATGAACTGGCCGCCACTGATGGCTGAATCCACTGACAAGTCGATGGGCGACTGGACGGTGATCACCCGTGATGACCAGACCAGTCAGTGGGCTTACAAAGGCAAGCCGGTGTACACCTACAAGGATGACAAGAAGGCCGGGGACAAGACCGGTGATGGCAAGGGTGGGGCGTGGCATGTGATCAAGCCTTGAGCCAGCGGAGCCACTAAAAGCATCGCGGGCAAGCCCGCTCCCACACTTTGAATGTATTCACCGATCAAAATGTGGGAGCGGGCTTGCCCGCGAAGGCGATCGCTCAGTCACTACAAAAAATGGCACTTAGCGAAACCCGTAATCCAACACAATCCCGACAAAAATCGCCAACCCCGCCCAGTGGTTGTGCAAAAACGCCTTGAAGCACTTCATCCGATCCCTGTCCCGCGTGTACCAGAACTCCCACGCAAAACAGCCCGCCGCGGCCAGCAGCCCCAGGTGGAACCAGCCCCCCAGCTCAAACCGCGCCCCGGCCAGCAACAGGCACGCCAGCGCCAGCCCTTGCAGGGTCAGGATAATCACGCGATCGGCATCGCCGAACAGAATGGCGGTGGATTTCACGCCGATCTTCAAGTCGTCATCGCGGTCGGTCATTGCGTAATACGTGTCGTAACCCACCGTCCACAGCAGGTTCGCGATGTAGAGCAGCCAGGCAGTGGCAGGCAGGCTGCCGGTCTCGGCGGTGAACGCCATCGGCATGCCCCAGGAAAACGCCGCGCCCAGCACCACCTGCGGGTAATAGGTATAGCGCTTCATGAACGGGTAGCTCGCCGCCAGGGCCAGGCCGCCCAGGGACAGCAGGATGGTGGTGGCGTTGGTCAGCAACACCAGCAGGAAACTGATGCCCATCAGCACCGCGAAAAACACCAGCGCCTCTTTCGAACTGATCTTGCCGCTCACCAGCGGGCGTTGCTCGGTGCGTTTCACATGGCCGTCGACCTTGCGGTCGGCCCAGTCATTGATCACGCAACCGCCGGCGCGGGTCAGCACCACGCCGAGTACGAAAATCACGATATTGATGAAGGACGGCGAACCCTTGCCGGCAATCCACAACGCCCACAGCGTCGGCCACAGCAGCAGGTAGATGCCGATGGGCTTGTCCATGCGGGTCAGTTGAATGAAATCCCAGGCCCTGGGGTTCAAGCGGTTCAGGGACTTGAGCAGGCGTTGATACATCAGCAGTTCTCCGGATGGGCGTGCAACGCGTGCCAGAAGTTCGGCAGGAAGATTTCCGCGACCAGAATGCTCAGCGCGCCGCGATCGAAGCGCGAGCGACGGCCCCACAGCCCGTCGGCCTGATCCGCGGTGGGCAGCCATTGGCGCGGGTAGTGGCACACCTCGATGGCTTGGCGGGTGAACGCCTGGTCGCAAAACAGCAATTCGCCCAGCGAGCGGCTGCCCAGTTCATCCATGTGCAAACCGTCGCCCTGCAATGCGCTGCGCGACGCCACGCTGCGGGCAAACACCCACGGCTGGCCGTGCCCGCGTAAATACACTTCGCGCACCCAGCCGACGCTGGCAGGGGCCAGTTCAAGGGCGGCGCATTCGTCGTCACGCAGCGGCTGCCAGCCCTCGAACAGCGGTGTCACGCTGAAACCGTCGTTGGACAGCCACGTCAGCCGGCGCGTCAGCGAGTCTTCGTTGAACAGCCAGTTGACGGTCAGGGGCGCAGGCATGGGGGACAGAAGGCTCTGGGTCAGCCATTGGCAAGCATCGGGCAGGGCGATTGAGTGCGGCACGGTGAGTCAGTATTGGCAGCCAAAGAGGCGGCGAGCTTACCATGGCATCCCGGGATTTTGCCGGGCCGGCCCTGCCGTTTGCGTCGATCATGCTTGCATCTGCACGCCCCGATCAGTACAAAACGCCCTGAGCCGTGCGGCAATGCTGGATCTATCGACCGTCGGCCAAGATGCCTGGACCCTGAGGAAGCAAGTAATGAAGAAGTGGCAATGTGTAGTCTGCGGCCTGATCTACGACGAAAAGGACGGCTGGCCGGATGACGGCATCGCGCCGGGCACCCTGTGGCAAGACGTCCCGGAAGACTGGCTGTGCCCTGACTGCGGCGTGGGCAAGATGGATTTCGAAATGATCGAAATCGGTTAATTTTTAAGCAAAGAAACGTACTACAAGGAGAAAGGAATGAACGCACCTGTCGTGATCATCGGCACAGGGTTGGCCGGTTACAACCTGGCCCGGGAGTTTCGCAAGCTCGACAGCGAGACCCCATTGCTGCTGATCACCGCCGATGACGGGCGTTCCTACTCCAAGCCCATGCTCTCCACCGGCTTTGGCAAGAACAAGGAAGCCGATGGCCTGAGCATGGCCGAACCCGGCGCCATGGCCGAGCAACTCAAGGCTGAAGTGCGCACCCACACCCGCGTCAGCGGTATCGACCCGGGCCACAAGCGCCTGTGGATCGGCGAGGAAGCGGTGGCCTATCGCGACCTGATCCTGGCCTGGGGCGCCGAGACCGTGCGTGTGCCGGTGGAAGGCGACGCCGCCGAGCTGATATTCCCGATCAACGACCTTGAAGACTACGCACGCTTTCGTGCCGCCGCTGCCGGCAAGCGCCGGGTGTTGCTGCTTGGCGCAGGTCTGATTGGCTGTGAGTTTGCCAACGACCTGATCCTTGGCGGCTACGAAGTCGAACTGGTGGCCCCGTGCGAGCAAGTCATGCCGACCCTGCTGCACCCGGCTGCGGCCGCTGCGGTACAGGCCGGGCTGGAAGGGCTCGGTGCGCGTTTCCACCTGGGCCCGGTGCTCAACCGCCTGCAGCGCGGTGCTGATGGGCTGGAAGCGCACCTGTCGGACGGTGAAGTGATCCACTGCGACCTGGTGGTCTCTGCCATCGGCCTGCGCCCACGGGTAGACCTGGCCGCTGCCGCCGGTTTGCAGACCAATCGTGGCGTCACGGTGGACCGCCACCTCAAGACCTCCCACGCCAATATCTATGCCCTGGGCGACTGCGCCGAGGTCGATGGCCTGAACCTGCTGTACGTGATGCCACTGATGAGCTGCGCCCGCGCCCTGGCCCAGACCCTGGTCGGCAATGCCACGGCGGTCAGCTACGGGCCGATGCCGATCACCGTGAAAACCCCGATCTGCCCGCTGGTGGTCTCGCCGCCGCCACGGGGCAGCGAAGGCGTATGGAGTGTCGAAGGCCAGGGCGCCGACATCAAGGCGCTGTGCCGCGACGCCAGCGGTCGCCTGCTGGGTTACGCGCTGACCGGTGGCGCCGTGATGGAAAAACTGGCGCTCAACAAAGAACTCCCGCCATTGTTGGCGTAAATACCAGTCGTTCTGTCGGAATCAGCACGTTCCTATCCCCAGAAAGGTCGCCGCGAGACTGGCGCGGCGTCCTAGGGCATGCCATCCTCACTCCCGTCTGCCGCAGAGTAGAGCCTGCGGCGCTTTGGGCGCTGCTCCGTTAGAGAGCAGCACGGACATAACAACAAAAAACCGTCAAAGAGGCTTCATTTATGCGTAAACCAGAACTCGCAGCCGCCATCGCTGAAAAAGCGGATCTCACCAAAGAACAGGCCAACCGCGTCCTCAACGCCGTTCTCGAAGAAATCACCGGCGCCCTGCACCGCAAGGACAGCGTCACCCTGGTTGGCTTCGGCACCTTCCTGCAACGTCACCGCGGCGCCCGCACCGGCAAGAACCCACAGACCGGCGAGCCAGTGAAGATCAAGGCGAGCAACACCGTTGCGTTCAAGCCGGGCAAGTCGCTCAAAGACAGCGTCAACCCGTAACAGCGGTAGCGCCTCGAAGGGAGGTGGGGTGGTAGAAAAGATGGGCACGCCGACTGGGTTGGGTGCCCATTTTTTGTGGGACCGGGTCAGGGTATCGCCCTCGGCTTGATTGTTGTGAAGCATTACTCGACTATTTGCGCCTTCCCGAGTCACTCATGTCCATGGAAAGCGATCACTGTGACCCTCTACAGAATTCAAGAAGCAGACCTCGAAATCCCTGATACCTGGCAGGACCAGAGTATCAATATCTTCAAGCTGCCAGCTGTTGGCAGCGCCAAGGAAGCCAGCTTTGTCATCAGTCGTGATGCCTCCCAAGGTGATGCGACCTTCGCGGATTACATCGACAAGCAAGTGCAAAGCGCCGAGCAGCAATTGCCGGAGTTCAAGTTGATCCAGCGCTGGGACACGGTGCTGCATGGACATGCCGCCACACTGGTGGATTACACCTGGAAGCGGGAAGGGCGCGAGCTGATGTTGCGCCAGATGTTTATTGAGCGAAAACCGGCCGTGCTGATTACCACACTGACGACCACGCCGGGTGACCTGGCGTCTCACGAGACGGCCTGGAAAATCGCCATGAGCAGCCTGAAGCCCCTTGTGTCTGGCGCCTGATTCGCACACGGCAGCGGTTTAACCCATACGGTAGATACACGCAATGGATGCGCAAGCAGCAGCCCGCTTGGGTGATGAAATAGCCCACGGATTCGGCGTCGCTGCAATGCTGGCGGGCGCAGTCGCAGGTGCATTGATCGGTGCCGCGGTGATCGCAGCGACAGTTGCCACGGGTGGACTGGCAGTGGCAATCATGGCCGGCTCAGTCGCGGCGGGTGGGCTGTCGATGTTCCAGGTCGTCAAGGGCTTGAGTACCATTTTCAACCTGCCCGAGCCCACGACAGGGGCACTGGTGGCGGGCAGTTTCAACGTCTATATCAACGGCCTCAATGCGATGCGCGCCGGTGAGGATATTGCCTCCTCCTGCACTGGGCTGCCGATGAATCACCCGGTTTGGCCCTTCCCGGTTTTGATCGCCGAAGGCAGTGCCACCGTGTTTATCAACGGCAAGCCGGCAGCACGCCTGCACAGCAAAATGGTGTGCGGTGCCCATATCAAGAGTGGCAGCCCCAATACCTTTATCGGTGGGCCAACCGTCTCGGTCGCCTTTGTGCTGGATATCGAGGGCTGGATGCATACCGGGTTTGAAGCCTTGGGCATCCTGGCCATGGGTGGCGCTGCGATCCTGGCGGCGATGGCCGGGCTGGCTGCCCTGGCCGGGTTCGTGGTAATCGGCGGCGCGGTGATGGGCGGTATGGCGTTGCTGGGCGACCTGGGGGATCGTTTGGGCCCAGGCTATCGGGACTTGCTGCAAGGGGTTGCCGGCATGGCGCTTCTGGGGCTTGGGCCGAAAATGGCAAAAATCGGCACGACCCCCAAGGTGCGGTTCAAGCCGGGTTATACCCAAGACGACATCATGGCGATTCCCCAGTACAGTCGACCGAATCCTGCCGACTATCTTGAGGGTTCTTATATCTCCAAGCACCTCAAGGTGTTTCAGGATGAAGGGGGGGCGTTCCTCTTCACGCCGGATGATATCGCCAACCCGATGTACACAACATTCAGTCCGTCCAAGTACGTCATGGCGAAGTCGGACCTGCACGGCGTTGTCGGCGAATTCAAAAAGACCGGCGACCTTGCGGTCCTGGAAAAGGCCCTGGGTTATGACCCTGGCACCTTTACCGGCAAAGAAATTTATATGATGGACCTGAACAATCCCAAGGTCGTCATGCCAACCGGTAATGAACGCGGAGCCAACTCACTCTGGCGCCCCGGTGGCGTGACCCATCCTGGCGGGATGCGTGAGGCGGTGCTGGACAATGTGGGCATTCCACACGGCAACGACATCAATTTCCTGCTCGCGAACCCCGATGTAGTGAGAATCCAATGAGTGCCAATTTAGATAATGTGCTGCTGCTTGCCCTGGCGAATAACGACCTGGATAAGTTCCTGGTGGGCGAACCGTTCTACTTTCAAGAAGCCAAGAGCGACAACGACGAGCCACAGAATGTGGTCGCAGCGTTCGATCTGTTGGTGGTGCGCTATTGGCAAGAGACCCGCGACCCGCAATTCCCAGGCGGCTTCGTCGCGGCCTTGCTTAAAATCCTCGCGACTTACCCTGATCGAAATCGGGCGATTTACGCGGCGGCAGTGTGGGTGTGGTACTACCGTTTTTGCCTGAGCAAAAAGCGCACGAACCCCGATGGTCTGTATGCCGACCTGTTCGAGGTCGACATGGGTGCCGTGGCAGTGGCCCTGCAGAAGCAGCTGGAACGCAACAAGGCTGCCCTTGTCGGCGATACCCGCTGGGCGGGCGCTGGCTGGAATAGCCAGAACGGCCTGTGGGGGCCGTTGATGCGTACTGCGCTGGTGGTTCGGGACAAACTGGGTGGGCCCGACTTCGTCCCCGCCAACATCTGATGTCGCGAATGACCATGGACGGTCAGGACGCTTGTCCCACGCCGACTGGGCTGTGCCTTTTTTGTGGGGTCTGACCTGACTCAGCCGTAGAAGTAGTCAAAAAAGCGTTGGTAATTTTCCTCGCCCAGTAACGGGCCGACTTCCTTGTTGAGTAGCTTAACGAATTTGCTGGAGAGCTCATCGTCGTCGTTGTAGATATCAAAAATGTCGAATTTTCCATGGACGATCTCGACAGTCTTGGCGAAGGCCAGCAGAAAATCCGCAAGAGAGTCGGCAATCTTGAAAGGCGCCATGGCATCGTAACTCGCCAATACGGGTGTGCCTGGAATATCGGTAACTGCGATAACCGGCTTGCCACCACCGATGTCATCCATGAAAACCAGATGTTGTGCCGGCCAATTTCCATTCAACTCAGTCTTGCTGGATTCGCCTGCCCACTTGTAACCGACCTGACCATCTTCCAATGCGTCCAAGCTGAAAAAGCGGATGGGGGTCAAACCTGTTTCGATTTCTACATCGACAGGCTCGCAAAAGTCGTAAAAGTAGTCCGTCTCAGAGGAGCGAGGCAGGGTTTGTGGCCATTTGCCGTTTGCCTGGCCGTTTTTTTCGAAGCTCCCTTCGATGTCAAATTTCTTGTGGATGCGGCGCAATTCTTTAAAGGCGTTATCGAGGGCGCTCATGTTCTTCTCCAATGGAAACCTATTTACCGCAGCCGGGTTTTGTAGCGGGTGTTCTGGCTCGGTCGATCAATCGGCCTTTGCCTGCGTTGGCGTAATTCTTCCTGTGCCCTTGCGGGCTGTTCAAGTGTTCGTCAATGCCACTTGGATGGTTCGCGTTTTGCAAGAACACAATGTTCCTTGGGTCACCTTTCCAGGCTTTGCCCAATGCACCGTTACCTTCGACGCTGTTGATGTGGTGGCCGGTGTAGCCTGCTTTGGACATCAAAGAATTCAAGCGTGCGTTGCTCTTGGTATTTTTGATCAACTCACGCTCATGGTCCGCCCAGTCTCTTGAGCCGCCACCGCGGGTCACAAGCTCCCGCTCTTCTCCCCAAGCCCGATTGATGGCTGTGCCACGACCACCAGCCTTGGGTGTCACGGAATCTTTGGGCTTGTACCGTACCAAATCCTTCGGGTTCAGGCCGTAGGGGTCGATCCACGTCAGCGGATTCGTTGAATACAGATAAAGATTCAGCCCCCCGGCGAGGCCAATGGGGTCAGGCGTAGTGAAGCGGCCGATATCCGGATCGTAGAAGCGGAAAATGTTGTGATGCAGGCCAGTTTCCCGATCCAGATACTGCCCCTGGAACCGCAGGTTCTGCTCTTCAATGTAGTAAGGCTCACGCGTTTCTCGAACGGTGTTTCCCCAGACCTGATAGCTGGCTTGCCAGACTGTCTGGCCTTCTGCTTCCGAAAGCAACTCGGGCAGCCCGTTCATGTCATTGTGGTAATAGCGCACTTTTTGCTGGGCGCCTGTCCCGTCAACCCTGGCCAGGGGTTCGTGACCTTCGTCACCGTAGATATAAAGACTGGTCTGCGCATGTTTGTGCTCTTGCACCAACCGCAGCCCATCCCATGTGAAGCGAGTTTCACTCAGTAAATGGCCATTTGCGTCGTGGGTTGTTTTGGATGTTCGTCGGCCAAGAGGGTCGTAGGACATGCGGACGACTGATCGCTGCGTGCCCTGTTCATTTCGTACCTCAATCAAGCGATGTTCAGCGTCATAGGCGAATCGCTGGACGCCGCGTTGGGCACTTCGCTTCTCGACCATGCGGCCGAAACCGTCGTAGCGATAGCGTTTGTCTTGGTATGTCAGGAGCTTGTTGTGTACAACCAGTCCGGCGCCAGCCTGTGGGCCATCGAGCAGGTTGGCAGCGGCGTCATAGGAATAGGTTTCGTGTCGTGCTGCAACATTGTCCTGGCTGGCGATTATTCGGTCGGTTGCATCGTAATGCAGCAACTGGCTGTGCTGACCGCCGGGCCGTTGCTCAAGCTTGCCCACCAAGTTATCGGCGGGGTCATACTCGAACTGTTTGAGTACTGCGTCAGGGAGTACCGATGCCCGGCTGATATGGCCGCGTTCGCGCGAGCGCAATCGGCCGCAGCGATCATAACGCTGGCGTGTACTCAGGTGCCCCTGAGTACGCAGGACTTCGCGGTGTAAGCGGTCGCGCTCAAAGTCGCTGATAACCCGTCCATCGAGGTTTATCTGATGGAGGTGACCGCTGCCGTAGTACAACCGATTGAGCCAGCGCCCGTCGGGTAAGCGAGTCTGGTTGAGGTTTCCCAACTCGTCGTAGCAATGTTGTAAAACACCTGCCCTGGTTTTTTCTTCGACGGTCTGCCCAAGGGCGTCATAAGTGAAGCTGACGGTGTGTTGTTGGCCTGTCTTATGGGTAAACGTGACAGCTTTGAGCTGGTCCAGTAAGTCGTAACTGTATTCCGTACGCCCGTCATCGGTGACTTTGACCACCATTCGTCCCGCCGCGTCGCGTTCAAAGTCATGCACGATGGATGGTTCGGGCACCGCCGTTACTACTGCCAGGCCACTGCCGACTGGTGCTGCAACCGCCTCCATGCGTGAAATGTTGTTCAGTGCGTCGTAGTCATAGCGGCGGATACTGCCATCCAGATCCTGTTGCTCGGAGACACGATCATTGGCGTCCCATTCGAAACGGTATTGTTCACCGTTTTCGTTGGTCAACGTACGCAGGCGGCCATAGCTGTCATAGGCAAAACTGACCTGTCGGCCGTGCGCATCGACGCGCTCGCGGACCTGCCCCTTACGGTTGCGCTGATAGTGTGTGGAGTGGCCGGCAAAGTCGGTATGTGCAACCAGTTGGCCGCTGCCGTCGCGTTGGAAATATTCAGTACGCCCATCTGGAAGTTGAGTACTCAGCACTCGGCCTTGGGCGTCGTGTACAAACGAGGTGCGCTCACCCAGTGCATCAATGATGACCTGTAAATAACCTCTCTCGTCGTAGCTGAAGCGCGTCGGGTAACCGGAGCAGTCAATGTGTTCAATGAGCTGGCCGAACGGATTCCAGCGTAGCCGTTTGCTTTTGCCGGTGGCGTCGATGATCTCTACCGGTTGCCCGTGACTATCGTAGCGATACCTCGTGACATGCCCTAGCGGGTCGGTCTCGACGGTACAGTTACCCCGTGCGTCGTAACGTGAACGCCAGGTGTTGCCCTCGCAGTCGGTCACCGATACCGGCAAGGCCCAATGCTCCAGCCACAACGTCGAATCGCTGCGCCCCAACGGGTCACTCTCGCCGATCAGATTACCGGCTTCGTCATAGCTGTATTCATAACGCCCGCCCTGCGGGTCGGTGGCGCTGAGCAATTGGCGTTCGTCGTTCCACTCGAACAGCCAGGTCTGGCCGAGGTTGTCGCTGTACTGGATGATCTGGTGCTGCGTGTTCCACAGGCGGGTGCTGACCCGCTGCAAACCGTCGGTGATGCGCGTGAGGCCGGCCTGCAAGTCATAGTCGAACTGGTAAGTGTCGCCTTCATCGGTCCAATGCCGGACCACACGCCATTCCAGGTTTTCAACCAACGCCCATTCGTAAAAACACCGTAACCCGGTCGGCAGTTGATGCTCGACCATCCGGCGGCCGTTGTCGTAGGCAAAACGCCGTTGCACCTGGCCGGTCGCGTCGCTTACTTGCGCCAGGCTCCCGGCCATGTCATAGCCGTAGCTGACCAGCACTTCACGACGCTGATCGGGATACAAGCGCTCGATGCGCGCCAATTGGCCCTGCTCGCGAACCAGCTCAACCTGCACCAGATCGAACGTATCGCGCAGCCGCACCAAGCGCCCGGCTTCGTCGTAGTCGATGTAGATACGGTTGTCGTTACGATCACCCAGTTGGCTCAGGCGCAGCCGCGACGGGTTGGCCGTAGGCTCGAACAAGCGGTACAAACCATCGTCGCTTTCAATCAGCAACTGCCCATTGAGGTGGCGGCGCACCGCGAGCCCTTCACCGGCGCTGAATACCGCGCCGCCCAAAGCAATCGAGCCCATGTCGATTGCTCGGCCCTGCTCGTCGGTGTAGATCAGCGTTTCGCCACCCTCAGGATGGGGGCGAATGTCGACGCACACTTCGTAAGCCACGCTCCAGCCAGCACCCAACAAGCTGCCCGAGCGTTCATCGCGGCTGTTGTAGAACCGTTGCCAGGCAATCGGCAGGATGCCGGGCAGCACAAAATCCAGCTCCTCGACATCACCCAGCACTTTCGCGCCCGTGGCAGCATGCACCGGGTTCGACGAACCCATCGCCGCATTCGCCATCGCCCCCATCGCGCTGCTGACGGCCATCGACGTCGCGCCGCTGATCAGCATGCACGGCAGCTTGCTGAAGAACTTGCCCTTGCCACCTTTGAGCATCAACAACGCCGTCACCGCCAGCCCGACGCCCGGCGTCTTGCCGCTGCGAATCTCGCGCACCACCACCGAACCGCCGCCAATGGTCACGTTGGACGAGATCAGCCCCGAACCCACCACCGTCGCATCGCACGTACTGCGATCACCGCTGCGCACCGCCGGCTGACCGTTGACCGTGACCTTGTCCGAGCCCTCGGCCAGAAACTGCGGCGGCATCGGCGGGTGCTTCATGCACACCACCAGGTCCAGCGGTTTGGGCACCGCGCCTGGCGCTGGCGTAGCGACCGTCGGGCGCCACATCTGTGAGAAGAAACTCTCGGCCATGTCCAGGTAACCGGGCTCTGGTGCGGGTTCTTCCAGCTCGGTACCGGCCGGCGCGACGTGGGAGCTGATCGCCCCGGCAGCGCGGGCGGCGGGGATGTTATTGGTCAGGGTGTTGGTGGAACCGGTGAGAATGTTCGCCTGCACCGTGGGCGGAAACAGGGCGTTGCTAAAGCTCTCGCATAAATTCGACAGGCCTTTGTCCGCCCCCGTCTTGCTCATGGCCAGCCCGACAATCGTGCCCACCACCGCGCCCAGCAGGAAGCAGCCAAGCCCGCCAGTGGCCACGGTGATGCCGGTGGCGGCCACCACCGCTGCGGTCGCCACGGCGGTGATCGCAATATTGGCCGCCACCTCCAGCACACCGCCGAGGATGTCGGCCATCATCGACGTGTGGGCAAGCGCGTCGCCCATGCGGGCCGCCCATAGCGCGTCAGCCATGCAGGCGGCTCATCAATGGGCCTCGAACGACAGCGATTGCTTGATCAAGGCCCAATGCGCGGCCTCGGCATCGCCGAGCTTTTCGGCTTTCACATAGCTCAACGCGAGCATCTTGCGCGTGCCCGGCAACACCAGCGCCAATTGGTACTGGAACACCTTGTCATTGCCCTTGTTGAACTGGCTGCGCAACTCGATGCCTTCGATCTCTTGAGCCGCGCCCAAACGCACGACTGTGCTCGGCTGGCAGCGCAAATCCTGCACCTGTTGTTCCAGGCGCTTGAGCTGGTCGGCGAAGTTGCTGTGCAGGGTTTCGTCCTCGGCCAAGAGGCTGCGACTGATGATCAGGGAAGTGCCCAGTTCAGGGAACTTGAGGATATTGATCGTGGCGTCCTGCAACTCGGCGGCCGGTAGTTGGAACTGGAATTCGTTGATTCGGTACGTCATCGCAAACAGGCCTCGTCAGGAGCTTTTGGGCGTTGGGAACGCGGCTTTGATATTGGCGTCGATGCTGGCTTTCACGCCCTGGCCATCGGGTGTTGCGCCGGGGCCGCCGCCGTTGTTCAGGTGCAGCACGCCGCCGGTGTTGAACTCGGCATCGCCGCTGGCGTAGAAGCTGATCTGCACGCCCGTGAGGTTGATCTGCCCGCTGGCGTTCAACTCCAGGATGCTTTCACCGCACACCAGGCGCAGGTTTTCGCCCACTTCAATGACGTAGCTCTGGCTGATGCTGTCGGTCTTGCGCTGGCCCACCGAGAGGATGTCTTCCTGCTTGACGATACGCAGGCGGTTGTTGCCGATGGTCACCGTCTCGTTGTGGCCGATGCTCTTGTTACGGTCATGCCCCACCGAGTGGCTCTCATCCACCTCCACCACGATGTCCTGATTGCGCTCGGCGTGGATGTACAACTGCTCCAGCCCCTTCTTGTCCTCCATGCGGATTTCATTGAAGTTGGCCGGCGTGCCACCCTTGCTGGAGCGGCTTTTCATGCCGCTTTGCGTGGCGTTCTGCGGCAAGTCGTAAGGCACCGTCTGCTCAGCGTTGTACACCCGCCCGGTGATGATCGGCCGGTCGGGATCACCTTCCAGAAAACTCACAATCACTTCCTGGCCGATCCGCGGGATCTGCATCGAACCCCAGTTCTTGCCGGCCCAGGATTGCGACACGCGAATCCAGCACGAGCTGTTCTCGTTGGATTGGTCGTGACGGTCCCAGTAGAAGTGCACCTTCACCCGGCCGTACTGGTCGGTCCAGATTTCTTCGCCCTTGGGCCCGACCACCAACGCGGTCTGCGGGCCTTTGACGATGGGCCGGTAGGTGCTCGCCAGTGGGCGGAAGCTTTGCTGGGCATCGATGCAGGTCAGGCTGCTGCTGAACTGCGCCTCGCCCGAGCCGCCGCCACTTTCCAGGCTCTCCTGGGTGATGTGGTAGCGGACGCCGACGATCAGGTATTCGCGGTTCTGGTCCTGGCGGCTGAAGCCGGTGAGGCTGAACAAATGCCCGGAGCCCAGGCCCCGCGCATTGCCGCTGAATTCGATCTGCTCGTGCAGGGTTTGCAGGGCTTCGATGCGGGTGCGCGCATAGTGTTCGCCGTCCTGGCTTTGCACGTAGGTGCCGGGGTAGTCGTACAGCGGGTAATCACCGGCAGTGTGCGGACGCGGCATCGCCGAGCGCACCTCGATGCTCGCGCTGGGGCGCTGGAAGTCGTAGTCGTTGAGCTCCAGCGAACCGGGCTGCACCTCCTGCGCCAGGTGCCAGTTGTACATATGGTCGCGTTCGCGCTGCTGCTCGTCCTTGGGGTAATACGGAATCGACGCGTAGCCCGGCACCGTGGTGTGCGCGCCATAGGCGTCGGCCAGCACGAGCACGTGACGGTCCTGCTCGTGGCGGAAGAAGTAGTAGATGCCTTCCTGTTCCATCAGGCGGCTGACGAAATCGAAGCTGGTCTCGCGGTACTGCACGCAGTATTCCCACTCGCGATACGGCCGGCTCAGGGCGTCTTCGAAATCGGAAAAACCCAGGTCGCGAAACACCTGCTTGATGATCTGCGGGATGCTCAGGTTCTGGAAAATCCGGCAGTCCGAGGTGCGGGTCAGCAGCCAGAACCATGGGCGCAACACCACTTGGTAACTGGCGAACTGGCCCTGGTCGATGTCCTGGCTGCACCGCGCAACGATGCCGTGGAAATGCCGCTCACCGCCGTCCGCCAATTGCACGCCCACGCTCATGGGCTTGCCGAGCAGCTGGTTGAGGTCGATGTTGGCGTCCAGGGACGTCAGTTGCAGCTCATAGTTGAACAGCCGGCCCAACTCCTCACCGCCGCCCATTCCGTTGAGCAGCAGCACATCCGGCCCGAGGGGGCTGGTGATTTTGGCCAGGCGTGAGGCTTGGTTAAAAAGCATCGGTTAACCCGTAAATGTCGTTATGTCTGACGAAACCGCATCAAAATGTGGGAGCGGGCTTGCTCGCGAAGGCAGTGAATCAGTCGCCGGTTGTGTCAACTGACACACCGCTTTCGCGAGCAAGCCCGCTCCCACAGTTTTTCCCGCATTTCTTCAGGTCAATCGTTGAACTGGTAGTGCAATTCGTTATCCCGGCTGCTGATCCGCACACCCGCCAACGCCTTGCCTTCGAGCATGCGCGTGAGGAATTCACGGCTCATGTCCGGCAGCAGGCTGTTGGTCAGGATCGTATCGATCATGCGCCCGCCGCTTTCGGTCTCGGTGCAACGCGAGACGATCAGATCGACCACCGCGTCGTCGTAATCGAACGCCACCTTGTGCGTACTCTCCACACGCTTCTTGATGCGGCCCAGTTGCAGGCGGGTGATCGCCTTGAGCATCTCGTCGCTGAGCGGGTAGTACGGAATCGTCACCAGGCGCCCCAGCAGCGCCGGCGGGAAAATCTCCAGCAGTGGCTGGCGCAGGGCTTTGGCGATCTCTTCCGGCTCCGGCAGGTTCGCCGGGTCTTTGCACACGTGGGAAATCAGCTCGGTGCCGGCGTTGGTGGTGAGCAGGATCAGGGTGTTCTTGAAGTCGATCACGCGGCCTTCGCCGTCTTCCATCACGCCCTTGTCGAACACCTGGAAGAAGATTTCATGCACGTCCGGGTGGGCTTTTTCCACCTCGTCCAACAGCACCACGCTGTAGGGCTTGCGCCGCACGGCTTCGGTCAGCACGCCGCCTTCGCCATAGCCGATGTAACCCGGCGGTGCGCCCTTGAGGGTCGACACCGTGTGGGCTTCCTGGAACTCGCTCATGTTGATGGTGATCACGTTCTGCTCGCCGCCGTACATGGCTTCGGCCAGGGCCAGGGCGGTTTCGGTCTTGCCCACGCCGGAGGTGCCCGCCAGCATGAACACGCCAATCGGCTTGCTCGGGTTGTCGAGGCCGGCGCGGGAGGTCTGGATGCGCTTGGCGATCATCTGCAAGGCATGGTCCTGGCCGATGATGCGTTTTTTCAGGTGCTGGTCGAGGTTGAGCACCGTCTCCAGTTCGTTGCGTGCCATGCGGCCCACCGGGATGCCGGTCCAGTCAGCGACCACCGAGGCCACGGCCTGGTAATCCACGGTCGGCAGGATCAGCGGGGTTTCGCCTTGCAGGGCGCTGAGGCGCTGTTGCAGGTCGACCAGTTGAGCGCGCAACGCATCGTTGCCGCTGTCCACCGCGCCGACGGTCTCGCGCAGGGTCGCGCGGGTGGCGAGCAGTTCGTCCACCAGGGCCTTTTCTTCGGCCCAGCGGCTTTCCAGGGTGGCGAGACGCTCACGCTCGGCGCTTAACAGGGCTTCGGTATTGCTCTGGCGCGCGCCAATCGCAATGCCGATGGCATGCTCGCGGGCGATGATCTGCAGCTCGGTTTCCAGCGCTTCGATACGCCGGCGGCTGTCGTCCACTTCCGCTGGCACCGCATGCAGGCTGATGGCGACGCGGGCGCAGGCGGTGTCCAGCAGGCTGACGGATTTGTCCGGCAGTTGGCGCGCGGGGATGTAGCGGTGGGACAGCTTCACCGAAGCTTCCAACGCCTCGTCGAGGATCTGCACCTGATGGTGCTTCTCCATGGTCGAGGCCACGCCGCGCATCATCAGCAGGGCCTTGTCTTCCGAAGGTTCGGCAACTTGCACCACCTGGAAGCGACGGGTCAGGGCCGGGTCTTTCTCGATGTGTTTTTTGTACTCGGCCCAGGTGGTCGCGGCCACGGTGCGCAAGGTGCCACGGGCCAGCGCTGGCTTGAGCAGGTTGGCCGCGTCACCCGTGCCGGCGGCGCCACCGGCACCCACCAGGGTGTGGGCTTCGTCGATAAACAGGATGATCGGCTTGGGCGACGCCTGCACATCTTCGATGACTTGGCGCAGGCGCTGTTCGAACTCACCTTTCATGCTCGCACCGGCTTGCAACAGGCCGACGTCGAGGCTGCGCAGTTCCACGTCTTTCAGCGCTGGCGGCACGTCACCGGCGACGATGCGCAGGGCGAAGCCTTCGACCACGGCGGTCTTGCCCACGCCCGCTTCGCCGGTGAGGATCGGGTTGTTCTGGCGGCGACGCATGAGGATGTCCACCAGTTGGCGGATCTCTTCATCGCGACCCACGATCGGGTCGAGCTTGCCGCTGCGCGCCTGTTCGGTGAGGTCGACGGTGAAGCGCTTGAGGGCTTCCTGCTTGCCCATGGCACTCGGCGCCATGGCGCCGCTTGCTTCGCCCGGAACCCCGGCGTTGAAACCGTCGCTGGCGCTCAAGGCATTTTCCGGCGAGTCGCCGACGTATTCGTCAAAACGTTCGCTCAGGGCTTCGGCCTTGATCTTGTCGAACTCCGACGACAGGCCCAGCAGTGCATGGCGCAGGCTCGGCGTCTTCAAGATGCCCAGCACCAGGTAGCCGGTGCGCACCTGGCTTTCGCCGAACATCAGGCTGCCGTAGACCCAGCCGCGCTCAACGGCTTCCTCCACATGGGACGACAGGTCGGTGATCGACGTCGAGCCACGGGGCAGGCGGTCCAGCGCTTCGGTGAGGTCACGGGCCAGGCGCGCCGGCTCGACGTTGAATTGGCGGATGATGCGGTGCAGGTCCGAGTCCTGCAGTTGCAGCAACTGGTGGAACCAGTGGGCCAGTTCCACATACGGGTTACCGCGTAATTTGCAGAACACCGTGGCGGCTTCGATGGCCTTGTAGGCCACGCTGTTGAGTTTGCCGAACAGTGCGGCGCGACTGATTTCACCCATGCTCTGGATTCCTTGAGGTGGTGGCGTGATCGGCGTAATGCCGGGCCAGGATTAGGTCGTTGGCGTCTTGCTCGGGTTTGCCGAGCCAGGTGTTGAAGCCCAGGCGGAACCGGCCATTGAGTTGCAGCGCCGGGACTTCGGGTTGTTGCAGGACCAGGTTCAAGTCCCAGTCCAATTCATGCCCCAGGTACTCGGCCACCCACGCCACCAGCTCGTTGAACGGCTGTTGGCCGGGCAGCATGCCCATGTAGTCGTCGAGGCTGAGCGGGCCGAGGCGGATGCGGAATTTATGCTGGCGGTCCCACACGTGGCTGCCCAGGCAAAAATCCACGCCCAGGCGGTTGGCGCTGACCCCGACGCGGCTGCGTTCGGGCAGTTCCAGCCATTGGCCGACGTACTCTTCGATCGTCACCGGCAGGCCGAAATACTCGCCGAGGATCGCCTTCAAACCGTCCGGGTAGCGGGTTTGCGCCGACAGGTGGCCGCTGTAGTGCAGCTTCGCCGTGTCGGGGATCAGGCCCTGATCGAGCAGGCTCGGCATGCCGCGACCGCTCAGGGCGGCGAGGCGGGCGGACCAGTAATCGTCGTGCGGGCGGTCGTGGCTGACCGTCGGCCGCGCCTCGGCCCAGGCCCGGTAAAACAGGCTGAGCAGGCGGTGGTGGAACACGTCCAGAAACTGTTTGCTGGTGCTGTCGGCGTTGTTGCGCTGGCGCTCGCGCACGTACTCGGTGATGTGCAGCGGCAGCGGGCCGTTGGGGCCGCCAAGGCCAAAGAAGAACTGCTCCAGGCGCGCCGGTTTGCCGTCGCCACCCGGATCGACCGAGGCCAGGGTGGCCGGGGCGAAGGTGCAATCGGCCCGTTGGCCAAGGCGCAGCGGGTCGTCCGCCAGGCGCAGGGAATGGCCCAGGCGCGGCAACTCTGGCGATTCGCACTCGATACGCCGCAGCGCCTGGAAAAAATCGTATTCCCAGGGTTCCTGATGCATCGCATCCAGGGTCTTCACAGGGTTGGCCGCCGCCCGGGCTTGGCTTTCCAGCGCATGATCTCGCCGCGCTCCGTGGTGCGGATCACCGTCTCGGTAAAGCTGTTGATCGACACGTAGCGCGCCAGGAAGCGTTCCAGCACCGCACCAAGCAGGAACACGCCGGTGCCGCGAAACGCGTTTTCGTCGAACTCCAGGGTGATCTCCAGGCCGCGGCCAAACACAATCGGGCCGGGCATCGGCAGGCGCCGGGTCACGGCTTTGCTGCTGACCTCGCGCAGGCCTTCGATCTGCAATTGCAGCGCGGCGTCGTTGCTGTCGCCGTACAGGCGCAGCAGTTCGCGCAAGGCACCGGCCCCCTGGCCCTGTTCGCTCAGGGAAAGGTAATTGAGCGAAAGCTGGCTGATCAGGCGCCAGGCCTTGGCATCATGCGCATGGCTGGCCCGTGGGCGGCTCGGGCCGGCGACGCAGCGCACGGCCAGCACCGGGGCGCTGTCGGCCAGGGTGAAGTCGGTCTTGCCGTTGCCCACGCTCATGAACAACGGCAGGTCGCGGTTGGTGCACAGGGCGGTCACGCCGAGTTGGCGCAGGTCGTGGCCGTACGGCGCTTGGCGGCTGTCGACCAGGCTGACAAAGGTTTCGCTGCCCACATAGGTCGAGCGCGGCCCGTTGCGACGCTGGTCGCTGGACAGCACCCGTGGCTCGCGGCGCACCGTGTAATACGCCTGGTCGCGGCCGTAACGCGACGGATCGCGCACCGCGTAGAACGGCAAGAACGGCTGTTCCGGCCCGGTGCCATGGCCCGTCAGGCCGCTGAGCGAGTGAATCTCGAAATCCATCGGCCGCGTACGGTCGGCGATCACATGGTGTTCGTTGACGCGGTCGGACAAGTGGATACGGTCCACGCGCTTGGGAAACAGGTTGATTGCCGGCGTGCAGAACGGCAGGAACTGCGCCGCGCCGACGCTGCCTTCCAGGCTCGGCTCGTGGCGGTCGAACAGCACGATCAACTCCAGCTCCTGGCCGTCGCAGCGTTTGATCGCACGGCCCAGCTCGGCGAATTCGACGAACAGGAAACGGTGGGGCAGGGCGAAGTATTCCTGCAACAGGCGATAGCCCTGGAACGCGCGCGCCACCACCGGCATGGCGGCGTCGGCGTCGTCAAAGCCCCGGGAGCGCAACGCGTCCTGCGGCAGGCGTTCGACCCAATCGCCGCCGGGCTTGCGCGCAAATACCGCGCAGGCGTTGCCCAGCAGTTGCTCGTAAAGGCGGAACGGTTGCTCATCGGCGCCACTGAGGTACAGCGGCAAGGTGTCGAGGTCGAGACTGTTGAACAGCAATTCGGCGCCGGTGCGCAAGGTCAGGCGCAGGCCGGCCTTGGCTTTCGGCTCGCTGGCCGCCAGGCGCCCGAGCACGGCGGCGGGGTTGCCGAAGTATTCGGCATTGGCCACCTGCAACGGCCACAACGTCACGGGGTGCGCGGTGCGGTACTCGCAGCAGGTCTGGGTTTCGCGGCCCAATGCGGCGCGCAGGACGGTGTCGCGCGGCAGCAGGAAGCCGCTGGCCAGCGAGCCTTCGTCCGGGTCGGTCTGCAATTGCACCACGGTCATCGACGGCGTCGGCGCCAGGTAGTGCGGGTAGGCGATTTCCAGCAGGTTGTGGGTGAAGGTCGGGTACTCGGCGTCGAGCTTGAGCTGCACGCGGGCAGTCAGGTAGGCAAAGCCTTCGAGCAAGCGTTCGACGTACGGGTCGGCGCAGTCCATGCCGGACAGGGTCAGCCGACTGGCGATCTTCGGGTATTCCTTGGCGAACTCGGCGGCGCTTTCGCGCACGTGGTGCAGTTCCTGGTTGTACAGCTCCAGCAGGCGCGGGTTCATGGGCGTCTCCGCTGGTCGGCATTCACCACGCGCACGTGGCCGGATTCCAGGTCGAGGTCGGTTTGCAGCAACAGGCGCAACGGCACCGGCTGCGCCCACAGGTCGCCTTCGATCTCGAAACTCAGGGCGTTGTGGTTCATCTCGCCGTGGCCGACGCGGGCTTTGACGCGCAGGGTGTGACGCAGAATGCGTGGCTCGAAGGTGGCGATCGCCTGGTAGATCAAGGCTTCCAGGGCCTTGATGTCGACGCCGGAAACACTGTTGCCAGCCAATGCCGGCAGGCCGTAGTTGACCACCGACGTACCGGCCGGGGTGTGCAGCGTGGCATCGGCATCGAGCAACGACGTGGTGTTGAGCAGCCACGCCAGGTCACGCAAAACCGAGGCTTTCAATTGGGTCAGGGACAGCACGCGTTTGTCGGCGCTTTCCTTGGGGTTGGTTGGGTCGTCGTCGGTCAACCTGTCCAGCAGGGACGGTTGCAGACGGTCGCGGGAAGCGATTTCAGTTACCACCAAAGCAGCTCCACGGACGGGTTGCGAGAGGAACAAAAATGCTGGGGCCGTGGCGGCAAGCCACGGCCACCAGAACTATCAGCGCTTGGTGTTGGAACGGATGTTCCAGCCAAACTTGATCGCGCCGCCGTCTTTGGTGCCGTCGGCTTTCTGCGGCTGGTAGTCGACCATCACTTGGGCGAAGTTCAGGGTGACGTTCTCGGTCAGGCGATCATCGGAGCCCGAACCGCCAGTGCTCAGGGACGTGACCAGCACTTCTTCCAGGTTGATCACCATGTACTCGACCTGGCTTTCACCACCGGCCTTGCGCACGGTCAGCTTGACCTTGTCGATGTGCTTGCCGCTGGCGCAGTGCATCATCAGGTTCGGCGAAGCCTTGTCGACGTACTTGGTCAGCGACAGGTCCTGGATATTCACCTTGCCCGCGCCGCCGCCACCGCCAACGTGCATGTTGCCGGACTGGGCCATGCCCCAGCTCCAGTTCAGCACGTCGATTTCGTCCTTGTGGGCCTTGTCCATGGACTCGCCCTTGATGTCGCCGATCTTGATGAAAATATCAACAGCCATGTTTTCTCCCTGTGTGGCCCAAGCCACGAAATTTGTTTTGTTTGGAAGTGGCTTTGTGTGGGAGCGGGCTTGCTCGCGAAAGCGGTGTATCAGCCAAAGATATTTCGACTGACCCACCGTCTTCGCGAGCAAGCCCGCTCCCACATAAGCCCGCTCCCACAGACGAGCGAATTACTTAGGCGGATTTTGCCGACGGCAGCTTCGAAACCAGGCGCAACGACACGGTCAGCCCTTCCAGCTGATAGTGCGGGCGCAGGTAAAACTTCGAGTTGTAGTAACCCGGGTTGCCTTCGACTTCTTCCACGATCACTTCCGCAGCCGCCAACGGATGCTGGGCCTTGGTGGTTTCGGTGGAGTGCGCCGGGTCGCCGTCCACGTAGTTGAGGATCCAGTCCTGCAACCAACGCTGCATCTCGTCCTTCTCTTTGAAGGAGCCGATCTTGTCGCGCACGATGCACTTCAAGTAATGGGCGAAACGGCAGGTGGCGAACAGGTACGGCAGGCGCGCGGCCAGGTTGGCGTTGGCGGTGGCGTCCGGGTCGTCGTATTCGGCCGGTTTCTGCAACGATTGCGCGCCGATGAAGGCGGCAAAGTCGGTGTTTTTCTTGTGCAGCAGCGGCATGAAACCGTTCTTCGCCAGTTCCGCTTCGCGGCGGTCGCTGATGGCGATTTCGGTCGGGCATTTCATGTCCACGCCACCGTCATCGGTCGGGAACGTGTGGGCTGGCAGGTTTTCCACTTCACCGCCGGATTCCACGCCACGGATGCGCGAGCACCAGCCGTAGTGCTTGAACGAACGGTTGATGTTCACCGCCATCGCGTAGGCGGCGTTGGCCCAGGTGTACTTGGAGCTGTCGGCGCCGTCGGTGTTTTCTTCGAAGGCGAAGGCTTCCACCGGGTCGGTCTTGGCGCCGTATGGCAGGCGCGCCAGGAAGCGCGGCATGGTCAGGCCGATGTAGCGCGCATCTTCCGATTCACGCAGGGAGCGCCAGCCGGCGTATTCCGGGGTGGTGAAGATCTTGGTCAGGTCGCGCGGGTTCGACAGTTCCTGCCACGAGCCCATGCCCATCACGGTCGGCGAAGCCGCAGCGATGAACGGCGAGTGCATGGCGGCGCAGACTTTCGACAGCTCGCCCAGCAGCTCGACATCCGGCGGCGACTGGTCGAAGTAGTAGTCGCCCACCAGGCAGCCGTACGGTTCGCCGCCGAACTGGCCGTATTCTTCTTCGTACATCTTCTTGAAGATCGGGCTCTGGTCCCACGCGGTGCCCTTGAATTTCTTCAGGGTCTTGTGCAGGTCCGGCTTGGAGATGTTGAGCACGCGGATCTTGAGCTGCTCATCGCTCTCGGTGTTGTTGACCAGATAGTGCAGGCCACGCCAGGCGCTTTCCAACTGCTGGAAATCCTGGTGGTGGATGATCTGGTTGACCTGGGCGGTGAGCTTGGCGTCGATGGCGGCGATGATCGATTCAATCGACTTGATCGCGTCGTTGGACACCAGGTCAGTCTGCGCCAGGGCCTGTTCGGCCAGGGTACGCACGGCGGTTTCCACGGCTTCGCGGGCACGCTCGGTCTTGGGTTTGAACTCTTGCAGCAGCAGGTTCGCGAACTCGCTGGCTTCTTCGGTGGCGCCCAGGATCTGGGAGCCTTCGCGGGCGGTATTGTCAGTCATGATTACTGGTCCCCTGCAGGCTTGGGCGCACTGGCAAGTGCTTGCAGCAGTGCCGGGTCCTTGATCGCCTTCATGATGATTTCTTCAGCGCCGGTCTTGCCGTCCATGTAGGTCAGCAGGTTGGCCAGCTGGGTGCGGGCTTCGAGCAGTTGGTTCAGCGAGTCGACCTTGCGGGCCACGGCGGCCGGGCTGAAGTCGTCCATGCTTTCGAAGGTGATGTCCAGACTCAGGTTGCCTTCGCCGGTCAGCTCATTCGGCACGTGGAAGGCCACGCGCGGTTGCATGGCCTTGAGGCGCGAGTCGAAGTTGTCGACGTCCACTTCAAGGAACTTGCGGTCGGCCACGGGCGCCAGAGGCTCGGCGGGCTTGCCGGCGAGGTCGGCCATCACGCCCATCACGAAGGGCAGCTGGACCTTTTTCTCGGCGCCGTAGAGCTCGACGTCGTACTCGATCTGCACTCGAGGCGCGCGGTTGCGCGCGATGAATTTCTGAGAACTTTGCTTCGCCACGTTGCTGCTCCTGGTCGCTTGAGCGACGGTGTTGTTACTGCACAGCCGGGCGGTTTACTCGCCGTCCGGGCCACGCAGGTTTTCAAATTGGGACATGCCGTCGGGAATCAGATTGCGCACGATGGCCGCGAAGTCGGCGTGCACCAGATTCTTCGCCCGGTTCAACAGCACCGGCAGCGGGCTCGAAGGCTCGTGCCGGGTGTAGTACGCAAGGATCTTGTCGAGGCTGCGCAGCACATCATCGCGGCTGGCGATGTCGCCCACCGGGCGCGGTGCTGCGGGGGCGGCGTATTCGACCGAGGGGGCACTGTCGTCACTGACGGCCTCGGGCTCGCTGCTGCCTTCGGTGCCGGGCACCGCTTGATTGAGTATTTGCAGCGCCTGCTTGAGCGGCTGCTTCAAGGCGCTGAGGTCCACGCCCTGGGCGGAACCGACCTGCTCGTTGACCTGCTGCTCGATGGCTTCGCAGGCCGCCCGCGCTGCACTCAGGGCGTCGCGGGTAGCTTGCAGGTGCTCGGGGTCGCTGTCGAGGAAGGCGGCGTTGAGCTGCTGGGTGCCGAGGGTTTCATCGGCGAAGTTTTGCAGGCCGCTGGCGTTGAGCGCTGCGCGCAGGCTCACCGGGCCGAAGGTGCGCGAGCGCGTGAGGATGCTTTCGCGCAGCAGGCGAATGTTGGTGTCGCAGGTCAGGCCGGTGAGGGCGTTGATGCGCACGGTGGGGTCGTTGTCGTCGTCGGCATCCAGGCGCGGGTGCAGGTCGGCCCAGTAGTCACGCAGCAGTGCGTTGATCAGCGACAGGGCTTCGGCAAGCCCGGCCACACCCTGGAGGGCGAGGCTGCTTTGCACCAGGAAATGGGTGATGCGCAGGTCTTTGCTGCGCTGCAGCAAGTCCAGGCTTTGCTGCTGGATGCTGCGCCATTCCGGCGGTTCAGCGGGCAGGATGGAGTCGCCCATGCTGCGCTCGGGTTGGCCCTTGGCGGCACGCTCAAGTTGAAGAAAGTCTGCGTCATATTCCATGTCTTCACCACACGGCGAAGTCGCGGAAACGGCGGTGAGCAGCAACGGCACATCCACTGAATTCGATCTCCCTATCAGCCCGTTAGATGGCGGGCAATTCATGCATTAGTTGCGCGGGGAACTTTGCATGTTTTCTCGGTCATATAAGCAAGATGCCACTACTGTGCCATCACTGGTATTCGAGAAGTTGTGCATTTTTGGTGTAGTACTTATGCCTTGTCAAGGTAAGCTATTCGCCCTCTGTGACAGATGTGCGGTGTTTAACAACCTGCGCGACTGATGGGTCGAACGGCGCACCGGGATAGGATTTTTGTCATGGAGCCCAGTTAAGATCAGCGATCATGCTGGCATTGGCTGGTTTTGATGGTCGATTGCACGACCTGAAGGGGATTTCTCGGGAACCGCTGCCCCGGGAATCGACCGCGCGCGGAAGTATCAGCAAGGAGGCAAGATGGCGCTGTGTTTGACTATCACTAGTTATCACAAGATTACCCCTGGGCAATGCCCCGAAAAGTCCATGCATCAGGGCGTGATGGCTATTGGCCGCAGCGCGGATAATGACTGGGTATTGCCTGACCCCGAGCGCCTGGTGTCTTCCCAGCATTGCGTTATTCAATACAAAGATGGCCGTTATTATTTAACCGATAACAGTACAAATGGTGTGGAGTTGGTTAACGCCGGCATCCGTCTGCGCAGAGGTAATAGCGAGCCGCTGCAAGATGGTGAGTTGATCCGTATCGGCGATTACGAGATCCAGGCCCGCATCGACTTCAATGTGCAGGCCGTCGACAGTCAGCCGTTTGTCGGCGATTCCTCGAACAGTTTCGAAGCGCTGATGGGCGCGGTGGCGAGCAAGCCTGCGCCGATGCCCGCGCCTGTGATCGCGCCGCAGTTCCAGGGCGCCTCGTCGATGGACACCCTGCCGGACCTGTTCGACTTCCTCAGCCCCACCGCCGTGCCGCCGCCGACCGTCGCCGATCATGTGCCGTCCGAGCAGCATGATTTCCGTCCGCCGACGCCGGTTGTCGTGGAGAAGCCCGTGGTATCCGGTGCGGTGATTCCCGAAGACTGGGACCTGTTTGGCGACGCCCCCGCCCCGGTCGCGCCCGCGCCACCGCCGCCGCCGCCGTCACCAGCGCCTGCGCCAGTCGTGCAGCCGCCACCCGTGATCGAAGCGCCGGTCGCCAACCCGGCACAACCCGACCTGCTGCAAGCCTTCCTGCGCGGCGCCGGCCTTGAGCAGTTGAACCTCGACAAGGCCCAGGCTGAAGCGCAGATGGAAAACATCGGCCGCAGCTACCGCCTGATGGTCGACGGCCTGATCGACGTGTTGCGCGCCCGCGCCAGCCTCAAGGGCGAGTTCCGCATGCAGCAGACGATGATCCAGCCTGCCGAAAACAATCCGTTGAAATTCGCGCCGAACGCCGACGAAGCGTTACTGCTTCTGCTGCGCCACGGCAACCAGGCGTTTATGGCACCGGATGCCGCCGTGCGCGACAGTTTCAACGACCTGCGTGCCCACCAACTGGCGGTGATGGCTGGCGTAGAAGCAGCGATCAAACATCTGCTCACGCGCTTTGAACCGACGCAGTTGGAAGAGCGTATGGGCAAGCCCGGCGGGCTCTCGAGTATTTTCAACGGTTCACGCCAGGCCCAGTACTGGCAGCAGTTCACCGAGCTCTACAGCAATATTTCCCGCGAGGCCCAGGAAGATTTCCAGGACCTGTTCGGCCGCGAGTTCAGCCGCGCCTACGAAGAGCACAGCGCACGACAGCGTCGCTAAACATCGCAGTACATGGATTAACGGAAAGCTAAGTACGTCATTGAGGACGCAGGATGATTCCCAGGTTTTTACTCGCAGTCGCCACGATGCTGCTGCTGACGGCGTGTGCCAAAGATGCCGCCGCACCCGCAGCGCCCGTCGAGGATGAGGCAAACACGGCGGCCATCGAGCTGCATTTCCACGCCATCGAAGGCCTTAACCCCGGCGCCAACGGCCAGGCCGCCCCGGTGCGGGTGCGCATCTTCGAACTGAAAAACGCCGCTACCTTCGCCCGTTCCGATTACTTCGCACTGGCTGACCGCGCCCAGTCCACCCTCGGCCTCGACCTGCTGGACCAGGACGAAGTGGTGGTGCAGCCCGGCCAGCAATTGAGCATCCAGCGCGACCTCGACCCGTCCACGCGCCAGATCGGCCTGCTGGTGGGTTACCGCGAGTTGGACCGCGCGCAATGGCGCACGGTGATCAACGTGCCGGCGCGCCAATACACCGAATACCAGATCAGCCTCGATGTGCGTGCCGTGCGCGCCGACATCGCGGTCACCCCATCCAGCCCTGCCCAATAAAAAGCAATCGGAGCCCCCATGTCCTGGAACAATCGCGTGGTCTGGTCGGAAGGCATGTTCATCGGAACGCAGCACTTCCAGCAGCATGACCGTTACCTGGAAAACCTGATCGACGCCCGCAGCCGCCCGCTGTCCGCAGGGGCCTGGGGCTTTTCCGAACTGCTGATCGACCAGGGCCTGTTGGCCCAGGGCAAGCTGGCAATCATCTCGGCACGCGGCCTGTTGCCCGACGGCACGCCGTTCAACATCCCCCAGGATGACCTGGCGCCGAGCCCGCTGAACATCGACGACCACCTGCGCGACGGCCTGGTGTACCTGGCCTTGCCGCTCAAGCGTGCCGGTGCCCGCGACACCGTGGACGAAGGCGAAGCCCTGGAAGCCGCCCGTTACGTAAGCCAGGTGCGCGAAGTGCGTGACGACAACGCGCCGTTCGAAAACCGTGCGCCGGTGGCGGTGGGCTCCCGCGCCCTGCGCCTGCTGACCGCGCAGGACGGCATCAGCGATTACGCTGCCATCGGCCTGGTGCGCATCAAGGAAAAACGCGCCGACCGCGCCTTGGTCCTCGATGACACCTACATCCCGCCGGTTCTCGATGTAGCTGCGAGCAAACCGCTGGCGGCCTTTCGCAGCGAACTGCTGGGCCTGCTGCACCAGCGCGGTGAAGCCCTGGCCGGGCGCGTGGTTGCATCGGGCGCCGGTGGCGCGTCGGAGATTGCCGACTTCATGCTGCTGCAACTGGTCAACCGCGCCCAGCCGCTGATCCAGCATTTCAGCCAACTCAGCCCGCTGCACCCGGAGCGGTTTTTCAGCGAGCTGGTGAGCCTGGCCGGTGAGTTTTCGACCTTCTCCACCTCAGGCCGTCGTCCCCAGGAATACCCGCAATACCAGCACGACGACCTGGCCGTGAGCTTCGCCCCGGTCATGGCCGCACTGCGTGAAGCGCTGTCGATGCTGATCGACAGCAAGGCCACGCCGATCCCGATTGTCGAGAAAGCCTACGGCATCCACGTGGCGATGCTGGCCGACAAGACCCTGCTCGACAGCGCCAATTTCATCCTCGTGGTGCGTGCCGATGTGCCCGGCGAAACCCTGCGCGCGCGCTTCGGCCAGCAAAGCAAGGTCGGCTCGGTGGAGCACATCCGCGACATGGTCAACCTGCAACTGCCGGGCATCGGCCTGCTGCCGCTGCCGGTGGCGCCGCGTCAACTGCCGTACCACGCGGGCAGTACCTATTACGAGCTGGACCGTGGCAGCGAGCACTGGCAGCAGCTGCAGAATTCCGGCGGTTTTGCCTTCCACATCGCCGGGCAGTTCCCGGGCTTGAACCTGGCCTTCTGGGCGATCCGAGGATAATCCGCGATGCACCCCAATGATGACGACCGCACCCAGTTCATGCCGCGCCCCGGTGGCCGTGCGCCGGAGCCTGTGCGTGCCGAACCCTCGCCCCTGGCGATGCCGGCCGCGCCGATGCTCACTGGCAAAAGCCAGGGCCTCAACCCGTTGGAAAGCGCCGCTGGCCCGCTGCTGGCGCTGTTGACGCGCCTGCGCAACACCATCGCTCACCCGGCACCGGCCAGCCTGCGTGCGCAGTTGCTGGCGTACCTGCGCCAGTTCGAAGAGCGCGCCGAGGCCGCCGGCATTGCCCGCAACGAGGTGCTGCTGGCGCGTTACGCGCTGTGCACCGCCCTCGATGAAGCCGTGTTGAGCACGCCGTGGGGCAGCGCCAGCGACTGGGGCAAGCAAAGCCTGCTGATCACCGTGCACAACGAAGCCTGGGGCGGCGAGAAAGTCTTCCAGTTGCTCGACCATTGCCTGCAAAGCCCACGGGAACGCCTGTACCTGCTGGAGCTGTTGTACCTGTGCATGTGCCTGGGTTTTGAAGGCCGCTACCGTGTGATGAACGACGGGCGCAGCCAGTTGGAAGCCTTGCGCGAACGCACCGCAGCGGCCATCCGCAGTGCCCGCGGCGAACACGAGCGCGAGCTGTCGCCGCACTGGCGTGGGGTGACCGTGGCGCGTGATCGCCTGGCGCAATTCATGCCGCCGTGGATCGCCGTGGCCATCGGCGTGGCGCTGCTGCTGGCGTTGCTGTTTGGTCTGCGGCTCAAGCTGGCGGCGGATGCCGAGCCGGTGTTCAAGAATATTCATGCCCTGGGCGAGATCCCGGTGCAGGCCATCGACCGCCCGGTGGCGCAGCCGAAAGTGATCGAGCGGCCGCGTCTGGCCGGCTTCCTGGTCGAGGACATCAAGGCCGGGCGCGTCGCCGTCGAGGATGCGGTGGACCGTTCGGTGGTGACCATTCGCGGCGATGAGTTGTTCGCGTCGGCCAGCTCCAGCATTGTCGATGACTACCAGCCACTGATGCTGCGCATCGCCGATGCGATCCGCAAAGTGAAGGGCCAGGTGCGTGTCACCGGGCACAGCGACAACCGTCCGATCGCCACGCTGCGTTTCCCGTCCAACTGGGCGTTGTCCGAGGCGCGGGCCAAGTCGGTGCTGGAGATCCTGGCGGCCAAGACCGGCCAGGCCGAACGCTTCAGCGCCGAAGGGCGCAGCGACACCGAGCCGGTGGCTACCAACAACACAGCCGAAGGCCGCGCCCGCAATCGTCGGGTTGAAATCACCGTATTGGCGGAGGGCGTCGAGTGAAGGCGTTTTTCAGTTTCATGATTCGCTGGGTGATCCCAGTGCTCGGGCTGATTGCCCTGAGTTTGATCATCTGGTTTGTCGGGCCATTGCTCGATGTGTTGGTCCCGCAAGGCCGTCGTTGGGCGCTGATTATCCTGGTGTTCGGCGTGTGGCTGGCCTACCGCGTGTGGCGCATCATCCAGGCACGCCGTCAGGCCGCCGAAGTGATGCGCAGCCTCGCCGCTGAAACTCCGGTCGATCCAAACTCGGTCGCCACCGCCGAGGAACTCAGCACCCTGCGCCAGCGCATGGACGAAGCCCTGGCGCTGCTGAAGAAAGCCAAGCTCGGCGGCGATGAGCGACGCAATCTCTACGAACTGCCGTGGTACGTGATCATCGGCCCGCCGGGTTCGGGCAAGACCACCGCGCTGGTCAATTCCGGCCTGCATTTCCCGTTGGCCGCCCAACTGGGCGCCGGTGCGGTACGTGGCGTCGGCGGTACGCGCAACTGCGACTGGTGGTTCACCGACCAAGCGGTATTGCTCGACACCGCTGGCCGCTACACCACCCAGGACAGCAACTCCACAGTGGATAAAGCCGCGTGGCTGGGCTTCCTCGGCCTGCTGAAGAAGCAGCGCTCGCGCCGTCCCATCGATGGCGCCTTTATCGCCATCAGCCTGTCGGACCTGCTGCTCGGCACCGACGCCGAGCGCGCCGCCCACGCTGCGGCGATCCGCCTGCGCATCCAGGAGCTGTACACCCAGCTGGGCGTGCGTTTCCCGATCTACCTGATGCTCACCAAGCTCGACCTGGTGCCGGGCTTCATGGAGTACTTCGACAACCTGAGCAAGGAAGAACGCGCCCAGGTGTGGGGCATGACCTTTGCCCTGGACGACGGCAAGAACAGCGACAGCCCGCTGGCGCACCTGCAAAGCGAATTCGCCGGTCTCGAACAGCGCCTCAACGAACGCCTGGTGGAACGTCTGCAACAGGAACGCGACCCGGGGCGGCGCGACCTGATCTACGGCTTCCCGCAGCAGTTCGGTGCGTTGAAGGATTGCCTGCAAAGCTTCCTTGAAGGTGTGTTCAAACCCAACGCCTTTGAAGAGCGCGTATTGCTGCGCGGCGTGTACTTCACCAGCGGCACCCAGGAAGGCAGCCCGATTGACCGCCTGATCGGCGCGATGGCCCAGAGCATGAACCTGGACCGCCAGCACCTGGCGCGCCAGAGCGGCACCGGACGCAGTTACTTCATCGAAAAACTCTTCACCGCCGTGGCGTTTGCCGAACGCGGCCTGGTGGGGGTGAATCCCAAGGTCGAGCGGCGGCGCAAGTGGGTTGCCCGTGGTGTACTGGCGGCCACCGTGGCGTTGGTGCTGGTGGTCAGCAGCCTGTGGTGGGTGAGCTATCGCGCCAACCAGGCGTATATCGCCCAGGTCGACCAGAAGGTCGCGCCGCTGGGCCAGACCGTGCAGAACCTGAGCCCGGCACAACGCGAAGTGCTCGCTGTACTGCCGTTGCTCAATGCGGTGAAGAACCTTGCCGGGGATTCGCCGAGCTGGTCAGAAGGCTTGGGCTTGTACCAGGGCGACATGCTTGAAGCCGAGTCCGCCAGCGTCTACCGCAAGCTGTTGATCGCCGTGCTCGCGCCGCGCCTGGTGACGCGCATCGAAGAACAACTGCACGCGGGCGGCAATTCCGACTTCCTCTACGAAGGCCTCAAGGCCTACCTGATGCTGGCTGACAGCGAGCATTACGATCCCGATTTCATCAAGGCCTGGATTGCCCTGGACTGGGACCGCAACCTGCCGCGTGATCTGCCGGCCGAGCAGCGCCAGGCGTTGAGCGGGCATTTGCAGGCACTGTTCGATCGTCACCCGCCGAGTGCGCGTCTTGATCCACGCTTGATCGACGATCTGCGTCGGCAACTGCAACAGCTGCCGGTGGCGCAGCGCGTCTACGACCGGGTCAAGCGCCAGAAACTGCCGGAAGGCATCGCGGATTTCCGCCTCAACGAAGCCGCCGGCCGCGATGCCGCGCTGGTGTTCAGCCGCAAGAGCGGCAAGCCGCTGGGCGAGCCGTTAAGTGGCTTCTTCACGGCCAAGGGGTATCGCCAGGCGTTCCTGCTGAGCAGCCTGAACCAGACCGGCACCCTCGCCGAAGAGCAATGGGTGTTGGGCCATGAACAGGCCGACCAGCAAAACGTGGTGAGCCTGGCTGCCGACGTGCGCCGCCTGTACTTCCAGGACTACCAGCGCCAGTGGGACGCACTGCTCGCCGACATCGACTTTGTGCCAATCACCAGCGTGGCCCAGGCCGCCGACGTACTGCGGGTGATTTCCGGCCCGACCTCGCCGCTGAAAAAACTGCTGGTGGCGGTGGCCAAGGAAACCGATCTGCAAGCCGAGGAGCGTCAACTGGCGGCCAAAGGCGTGCCGGTGGAAGGTGGCGTCGACAAGCTCAAGGAGCGCCTGGGCAGCCTGCTCGGCCAGGAACAACCGAGCGCCAACGCTGCGCAAGCCACGGATGATCCGGTGACGGCGCACTTTGCCGAACTCAACAGCATCGTCAGCAAAAACGAAGGCGAACCGGCGGCCATCGACGCTTTGCTCGCGGACATGAACGCGCTGTACGTGCAGGTCAGCGCCATGGTCGGCGCCAGCGGCGATGCGTTGCTCGGCGAGGCGAAGAACCAGGCGGCGGCTGCGGCCACGCGGGTCAGCCTGAATGCCGAACGCCAGCCGCCGTTGGTGCAGGGCATGGTCAAGTCAGTGGTCAACTCCACCACCAACAGCATGATGGGCGGGGTGCGCAACCAACTGAACGCGGCCTGGATGAGCGAAGTGGTCAACGTCTACCGCCAGTCCCTGGCCGGGCGTTATCCCCTGGCGCCGGGGAGTGCGCGGGATGCGACCCTGGACGACTTCGGCATGTTCTTCGGCGTGGGCGGGGTGATGGATAACTACTTCCGCAAATACCTGCAGCCTTACGTGGACACTTCCACCCAGACCTGGCGCTGGCAGCCGGGCGCGGCGCAGAAGCTCGGGATTGCGCCGGGCGTGCTGCAAACCTTCCAGCGCGCCGCGACGATCCGTGATGCGTTCTTCCGCGCAGGCGGTACGCAGCCGATTGTGCGTTTCGAACTCAAGCCGGTGTCGATGGACCCGACCATCACCCAGTTCCTGCTCGACCTCGACGGCCAGCAACTGAGCTACGACCACGGCCCGAGCCGCCCGGTGGCCATGCAGTGGCCGAACCCCGGCAGCATCGGCGTGGTGCGCATCTCGATCATGCCCCCTGCCGCCAGTGGCCGCTCCGGCGTGACCCTTGATGGGCCATGGGCCTGGTTCCGTCTGCTGGAGCAATCGGACCTGACCCCGGGCAACTCGCCAGACCGCTTCAACCTGCGCCTGCGTGTGGATGGCGCGAGCATCGCCTACGAATTGCGCGCCAACAGCGCCTTCAACCCGTTCAAGAGCCGCGTACTCAGTGGCTTCAGCCTGCCGGAGCGGCTATGACGACGCTGGGTTTCTACGGCAAGTTGGCCAGCCGTGGCGACTTTGTCAGCCGCGCCTTGCCCCAGAGCTTTGTCGGCCCGTGGGACAGCTGGCTGGCGGCCGGTTTGCTCGCCAGTCAGAACAGCCTCGGCGCCGATTGGCTCAACGTGTATCTGGTCAGCCCGCTGTGGCGCTTCGTCCTGGCGCCGGGTGTGTGCGGGCCGGACGCAGCGGCAGGGGTGGTGATGCCGAGCATTGATCGGGTCGGGCGCTATTTCCCGTTGGCGGTGGTTGCGCTGCTGGATCACGACACCAATCCGGCGTCCCTGGTGGGCGGGCCGGACACCTGGTTCGAGCAGGCCGAAGAGCTGCTGCTGAGCACACTGGACAGCGGTGCAAGCTTTGAAAGCTTCAACGCTGGCCTCGACCAACTGGGCGCCCCGACCCTTGAGCTGCGTGCGGTAGACAGCCGCTTCGCCGGCCTGCAACGGGTGTCCGCCACTGAGCCCCATAGCCGCATGACCGCGCTCGCCGAACAGGCCTGCGAAGGTGCGAGCCTGTGGTGGGGCCGAGGTTCGCAACGTATTTCACCCGGTTTATTGCGGTGTCAGGGCCTGCCTGCCGCCGGCGATTTTGCGCAGTTTTTGCTCGGACAAGAAGGTGTGGTGTAGATGGGGGCGACGTACAAATCCGCGAGCAAAAGCCATGTGGGCATGGTGCGCCAAGTCAACGAAGACGCCTGCCTGGATCTGCCGGAAAACCGCCTGTGGGTGGTGGCCGACGGTATGGGCGGGCATGCGGCGGGGGACTATGTCAGCAGCCTGATCGTCGACAGCCTGCGCAGTGTGGCGCCGGGCCGTTCCCTTGAGGAGTATTCGGCGGCGCTGCGCAACGACCTGGTACGCATCAACGCCGCTGTGCGTGAAGAAACCGTCAACCGTGGCGTGACCTTGATGGGCAGCACCGTGGTGTTGCTCGCCGCACGCGGTTTGCGCGGCGTGTGCGTGTGGGCCGGCGACAGCCGCTTGTACCGCCTGCGTGACGGCGTGCTGGAGCGCATTTCCCGCGACCACAGCTACGTGCAAGACCTGCAAGACAGCGGCCTGCTCAGCGAAGCCGACGCCCGCGTGCACCCGCGCGCAAACATTGTCACCCGCGCCATCGGCGTCGAAGCGCAGCTGGAGCTGGCGGTGGTCGACCTGCTGATCGCCCCCGGCGACAGCTATCTGCTGTGCAGCGACGGCCTCAACAAGACCGTCGAAGACCACGAAATCCGCGAAGTCCTCAGCCACGACGCGCCGGACGAAATCGTCCGCAGCCTGGTGCACCTGGGTCTCAACCGGGGGGCGCCGGACAACATCACCACCATCGTCGTGAAGGTCTTGGCATGAATATCCTGATCCCCGGCTACGACATCGACGGCGAAATCGGCGAAGGCGCCATGGCCAGCGTGTACCTGGCGACCCAACGTTCGCTGGAGCGCAAGGTGGCGTTGAAGGTGATGGCGGCGGCGCTGGCGGCCGACCCGACCTTCTGCGAGCGATTCCTGCGCGAGGGCAAGACCCTGGCGCGCCTGTCGCATCCGCACACGGTGACCATCCATGACATCGGCAACGTCGGTGAGCTGTATTACATGGCCATGGAGTACCTGCCCAACGGCACGCTCAAGGAGCGCATCGCCGCCGGCATGACGCCGGAGCAGGGGGTGACGCTGATCCGCCAGATCGCCTCGGCGCTGGGCTATGCCCACGCCCAGGGCCTGGTGCACCGCGACGTGAAGCCGGCGAACATTCTGTTTCGCGCCGACGGCACGGCGGTGTTGTCGGATTTTGGCATCGCCAAATCCCTGGACGACCGCACCCAGTTCACCCAGGCCGGTTTTGCCGTGGGCACACCGAGCTACATGAGCCCGGAACAGGCGCGGGGCCAGGAGATCGATGGCCGTGCCGACCTGTATGCGCTGGGCGTGGTGTTGTATGAAATCCTCGTCGGCAAGCTGCCCTACAGCGGCACCGACGCGCTGTCGACGGCGCTGGCGCACCTGACCGAACCGCTGCCGGAATTGCCGGTGCATCACGGCCGTTATCAGGACGTGCTGCGCAAACTGTTGGCCAAGGACCCGGCTGAGCGTTTCCCGGACGCGGCGGCGCTGTTGCGGGCCTTGGACAACCTGCCGGCGGACTCCCCGGAAGCCACGCTGGTGCGGCCGTTGCCGATCCCGATGAGTTTTGACCTGGGGGGCATTACCCCAGAGTCGATCGAGATCCCCACCGAGAAACCCCAGCCGGTGCGCCAACCCGTGGTGCCACCGACCCAGCACAGCGAGCAGCGCCGTGGGCCGGTGTTGGCGCTGGCGGCGGTGGCAGTGGCGGTTGCACTGGCGATGGGTGGCGCGAGTTACTGGTGGTTGAGCGGCAGCGACGAGCCGGTGGCCAAGCCACCTGCCGCCGAGGTGCCGAAAGTCACGCCACCGCCGCCAGCGGTCGCCGAAGTCGATGGTGGCCAACGCCCGCTGTTGATGGCGGGCAAGAAGACCCTGTTCCAGCGCGTGCTCAGCAAGCCGGGCGCGAAACTCTCAACGGATGCCGGCGGCGCGCCAGGCAAGGCCCTGCCGGCGTTCTCCGTGCTCTACGTTTACCAACGCAAAGACGTCGACGGCAGCCCGTGGGTACGTGTCGGTGCGGCCACCGATGGGCGCAGCGACGGCTGGTTGCCGGCGGCACAGGTCAGCGACTGGAAACAAAGCCTGGTGCTGAAATTTACCGAGCGCTCGGGCCGGGCACCGGTGATGTTCCTGCGCCAATCCGGCGAAGTGGAAAAACTGCTGGCTGATCCTTCCGCAGCCAAAGGCGTGCTGGCCAAGGCGCAGAAAAACAGCGAAGACAACAGTCAGATCCTGGCGTTGGAGCCCGCAGCCAGTGCCGTGCCGCAGAACCAGTTCTACCTGTTGCCGATCTTCGACTCCAAAGAGAGCTTCGACGAAAACGGCCAGCCGGTGCAGTTGCTGAATGTGGCGTCCATCGATCCCGGCAGCAGCGCGGTGGCAAAACCCGCAACGCCGGTGATCAGCGCCAACGCCGACGCCTTTCGCACCGCCGTGGTGTTGGTGGTCGACACCACGGTGTCGATGCAGCCCTATATCGACCAGATCCGCGACGTGGTGCACGAGCTGCAAACCCGCATCGCCGAACGTGGCGAGTTGGACAGCGTCAGCTTTGGCATGGTGGGTTTTCGCAGCAGCGTGAAGAAGACGCCGGGCCTGGAATACGTGGCCAAGACCCTGATCAGCCTGGATCAAGGCCGCGACCCGCAGCGCTTCCTCGACATGGCGCGGCAGGTCAAGGCGTCCACGGTGTCCAGCCATTCCTTCAACGAAGACGCGTTCGCCGGGGTGATGCAGGCGGTGGACGGCATGGACTGGTCCGGCTATGGCGGGCGCATCATCCTGCTGGTCACCGACGCCGGTGCGCTGCGCAAGAACGACCCGTTCGCCGCCACCCAGATGAACGAAGCCGAAGTGCGCCAGGCCGCGCTGGGCAAGCAGATCAAGATCTACGCCCTGCACCTGCGCACCGACGTTGGCAAAAAAACCCACGCCGGTGCCGAGAGCCAATACCGCATCCTTACCGCCGACGCCAACCCGCAGATCGGCGACCTGTACACGCCGGTGCCCGGTGGCGATGTGCGCAAGCTCGGCGAGCGGGTGGATGAGATCGGCACGGTGTTCGCCAACCTTGTGCATCAGGTGCGCAGCAACACGCCGCAGCCGGTGCCGTTGCTGAGCAGCGCGCCGAGCCTGGCGGACAAATCCGCCGCCGTCGGCTACGCCATGCACATGGATTTCCTTGGGCGCAAAACCGCGAGCCAGGCGCCGCAACTGGTCAGCGCCTGGACCGCCGACCGCGACCTGACCAACCCGGCGCTGCCGGCGTTCCAGGTGTGCGTGATGCTGACCAAGTTGCAGCTCAACGACTTGCAGCAGTCGCTGAAACTGATCGTCGATGCGGCGCGCAAGACCCAGACCTCGCCGAAGGATTTCTTCCAGGAAATCGCCAGCGCCTCGGCCTACATGAGCCGCGACCCGCAAGCCCTGCGCAAGGGCGGCAACCTGGCCGACGGCGGCATTCTCGGCGAATACCTGGAGGGCCTGCCGTACCGCAGCAAGTCGCTGAACATGACCCAGGATTTGTGGTTGTCGTTGAGCGTGGCCGAGCAGGAAGATTTTATCGACGAGCTGGATTCGAAAATCCGCCTCTACGAAACCTTCCACAACGACCTGGCCAACTGGGTCCGTTTCGGTGATGCCGAGCCGGGCGACGCGTTGTACCGCGTGCCGTTGTCGACGTTGCCGTGATGCTGAACCTGAGCGCGGTGCACAAGAGCCGGGGCGTCGGCAGCCAGCGCTACAGCCTGGTGATTCCGGCGCTGGCGCTGCGTGCCGGCGAGCAAGTGGCGATTGTCGGGCCCAGCGGTTGCGGCAAAAGCACTTTGCTGGACCTGCTGGCGCTGGTATTGGCGCCGGATCAGGTCGGGCAGTTTGAGTTTTATCAGCAGGACATTGCCGGGCTGTGGCGCGCTGATCGGCAATCCGCGTTGGCCGCGCTGCGTAGCCAGCACTTGGGCTATGTGCTGCAAACCGGCGGCCTGCTGGGCTTTCTCGATGTGCGTGGGAATATCGCCTTGTCCCGGCAACTGCTGGGCTTGAAGGACGATGGCAGCGTGACGCGCCTGGCCGAGCAATTGGAGATCGGCGACCAGTTGGCCAAGAAGCCGGCGGCGTTGTCGGTAGGCCAGCGCCAGCGCGTCAGCTGTGCCCGCGCCCTGGCCCATGCGCCGCAACTGGTGCTGGCGGACGAACCCACGGCGTCCCTCGACCCCCTGAACGCCGAGCGCGTGATGCAGGCGCTGCTCGCGCAGGCTCGCCAGCACCAGGCAGCCTGTGTGATCGCCACCCATGACGAGCCCCTGGCCCGCGCCAGCGGCTTGCAGGTGCGGCGCATCAGTTGTCGTCGCGACACCGACGGCGGCGTCACCGCGACCCTCGGGGAGGCGTGCTGATGCGCATCGGCTTGGTGGCGTCGCTGGCCTGGCAGGATTACCGCAACGATGCGTGGCTGTCGGCCTGTTCGGTGCTGGCGTTGGTCGCGGTTATCGCGCCGTTGTTGGTGTTATTCGGCCTGAAATTTGGACTGGTTAGCAGTTTGACCGAACGTTTGGAGACCGACCCCGCTACCCGTGAAATTATTCCGCTGGGCGGTGGTCGATTCAGCAGTGCGTTTATCGAGCAACTGGGCGAGCGCAGTGAGGTAGCCTTCGCCATCCCGCGTACGCGGCAGATTGCGGCGACGGTGCAGGTGGGCAGCCTGGCGTTGGAAATGCTGCCGAGCGCCTCGGGTGATCCGCTGCTGGCCGGCTTGCCGGTGCCCCGGGGCCTGGACCAGGTCGTGCTGAGCCACACCGCTGCCGAAAAGCTTGCGGCGCGGCCTGGCGATTGGCTGGAAACCAGCTTTGCGCGGCAGGTGGCCGGGCGTGTCGAAGCCCAGCGCACGCGCGTACAGGTGCTGGCGGTGTTGCCGCTGGAGGCCTTTGCCCGTGACGGTCTGTTTGCCGACCTGGGTTTGCTGGAAGCGGCGGAAGACTACCGTGATGGCCGCGCAGTGCCGGCGTTGGGTTGGGCCGGTGAAGCGGTGGGTGTGAGTGAGCAGCGTGTGTACCCGGCATTCCGCCTGTACGCCCGCAACCTCACCGATGTGGAACCGCTGCGCGTGTACTTCGCCGGGCAGAACCTGTTGGTGTCGACCCAGGCGCAGACCATCGCCCAGGTGCAGTCGTTGAGCCGCAACCTGTCTATCGTGTTCTGGGTGATCTGCGGGTTGGCGTTGGCAGGGGCGTTTGCGGCGATCTTCGCCGGGGCCTTGGCCGCCGTGGCGCGCAAGCGCCGGGAGTTGTCGGTGTTGCGCCTGCTGGGGTTTTCCACGGGTGGGCTGCTGGTGTTCGTGGTGGTGCAGGCGCTGTACAGCGCGGGTTTTGCCGCCGTACTCAGTGCCAGTCTGTATGGCCTGGCCGAGGCGGGTTTGAATGAATTATTCGTGCAGGTGCCGGGCGAGTACGCCAGCCACCTGCTGGCGCGCCATTACGGCCTGGCCCTGGTTGCAGTCCTCGGCGTCAGCGCCGTGGCGGCGGCTTGTGGTGGTTGGCGAGTGGCGCGTATCCAGGCTTCTGAAGGAATCAGAGATGTATAAGTTACTGGGCGCCTGTGTGGCGCTGACCCTGGCCTCGATGGCCTGGGCCGATGAGGCGAGTGACAAGCTCGACAACCCCAAGCCATTGGAAGGGGATGTCAGCCTGCCGCTGCCCTGCGAAGGCAACATGGTGTTCCGCTACGCCTACGTGTTGGCCCAGGGCACCCTGGATGACCGCGAGATCAGCCTCGGCTACCCCTTTGCCGAAGGCGAGGCGGGTTACCAGCAATCGTTTATTTCCGGTTACCGCCGCGACTTCATCAACGGCCAGTTCACCCTCAAGGACCTGCCCAAGGACTGGAACAAAGTCATCGCGCCCTTGATGCCCAAGACCGACGCCAAGACCCCGCTCAAGCCCATGCTGTACTTCATCGGCAAGTACGAAGTGACTGCGCGTCAGTACGCCCAGGTCATGTCCCAGGCGCAGTCCCTGGCCAGTGGCGAGCCTGCGCCGGCGTGCGATGCGCCGACCGGGATGGCCGGGCGTTTGCCCAAGGTGAAACTGTCGCGCTTTGAGGCCGAACGCTTTTCGGCGGTGTACAGCGCGTGGCTGATGAAGTACCACCGCGACCTGCTGCCGGTGAGCGGGCGTGGTTCGTCGGCGGAGGATGGCGGCGTCGGTTTTGTGCGTTTGCCTACCGAAGTCGAATGGGAATTCGCTGCACGCGGTGGCCAGGCGGTGAGCCGTCAGGACCTGGAAGGGCGCCTGTTCCCGCGCCGCGCCGAAGGCAGTGACAGCGACGGCCCGCTGGGCGACTACGCAGTGTTCAACCAGGTCGCCGGCGGCACCGGCCAGGCTGCACGCCTGATGCCCATCGGCACCAAGCTGCCCAATCCCATTGGGATGTTCGACGTGATCGGCAACGCCGCCGAGATGGTCCAGGAATCCTTCCAACTGGTGCACGCCGGACGTCGCCAGGGCACCTATGGCGGTTTTGTGGTCAAGGGCGGCAACTACCTGGAAGGTGAGGGCACGCTGTTCACCGGCATGCGCCGTGAATACCCGCTGTTTGGCGCCGATGGCACCGAGCAGAGCAACGAGACCACCGGTTTCCGCGTGGCGATCGGCGCGCTGTCGGCACCGCGTTCGCGCTACAAGGAGCTGTTCGCCCAGTGGCAGAAAGAGGGCCGCCTGGCCTCGCTGACCGACGCCATCGACGACGCCCAGGACCCGACCAAGCGCCTGGACAGCATCATCGCCGCCAGCGTCGACCCCAAGCTGCAAGCCGAGTTGGGGCTGGTCAACGAAGAGCTCAAGCGCAACGTCTCGCTGATCGCCCAGCAACGCGAGGAAGCGGCGGGCAACCTGATTCAGTCGGCCGCGCTGGTGGCCGAGACCATCGCCAACTACAACATCCGCCTGGCGAACCTGCAGAAGAGCCGCCAGCAGGCGCTCGACAAAAAGGACGAGGCCAGCGCGCAACTGTTCGACATGGCCATCGCCAATGGCCGCAGTGCCCTCGACGGCGCAGTGGCGATCTATATCGACAACCTGGCCACCGGCACGCGTTATACCGATGCGGTGATCCAGGCGCAGTTTCAACGGATCAAGGAAGAGTTGGATCGCAAGCCGGTGCTCGGCAAGAGCCTGGTGACGCGCGCGACACTGTTCGTTCGCCATGTCGGCAACTACCGCAAGCAACAGCGGGCCGACCCGGCAACGATCTTGAAGGAATTGCTCGCAGCGAGCGGTCAGCGATGAGCGCTGGCTGTAGAGCGAGCTTGGAAGGGACTCAGGCGGCCGTGGCCGTGCTGGGCAAGTCAAACTTAAAAGAGAACACACCTATGCTTTTTTCCCGTAAGGCGGTTTCCAAGCGTCACTTGCTGCTGATCGCAGCCGGCTTCAGCACCGTGCTGACCGGTTGCGCCACGTCGCCGGCCTCCAAGGTCGCGTCGAGCACCAAGGTCGAGTACTACCCCAACTGCTACGAGCCGGTGCAGCACTTGCGCGCCACCGACTCGAACATGACCAAGTCGGTTGTCACCGGCGCGGCCATCGGCGCTGCCGGCGGTGCCCTGCTCGGCGTCCTGACCGGCGACAAGGAAAAACGTGGCCGTAACGCCGCCATCGGTGCTGCGGGCGGTGCCCTGGCGGGCGGCGCAGCGGGTTACTACACCGAGCGCCAGAAGCAGATCGCCGATGACAACCAGCGTATTGCCTCATATGCGGCTGATGTGAACAAAAGCGCCTCCGACATCGACCGCAGCACCGCGTACGCCAAGGCGTCCCAGCAGTGCTACCAGAGCGCGTTCACCAAGCTGGTGGCTGATCGCAAAGCCAAGACCGTCAACGACACCGAAGGCCGCAAGCGCCTGGCGGAAATCGTCGCGGGCCTGAAGGAATCCAATGACCTGATCGTTGCGGTCAACGGTAAAGCGGCCGAAGACCTGAACAACTACACCCAGGCCTACGAGAAAGACCTGCAACAGGTTGGCGTACAGCGTACCGACGTGGTCACCGTGGCCAAGGCCGATACAACGACACCTGTGGTAGCCGCGGGCAAGAAGAAAGGCACAGGCTCCAAACCGCCGAAAAAGCCGCCGCTCCCAACCGTACCAACAGAAGCGGTGAGCACCGAGAAGACCTTCCAGACCGCCCAGACCAAGCAGGATGAAAGCAAGAAGGTCGCCAGCGCCGGTAAAGCTCAGCTCGAAGGCAGCTGCCGCGATCCGAACCTGGCCGACTGGGCGCCGGTTCCTTGCCCCAACGTTTAATCCAGTGACTGGTTAATACAAGGGACACCCGTCAATTGAAATGACGGGTGTCCCTTGTGCCTCAGAGATAGTTACTTCACCGGAGGGTTCAGGCCTTTGATATGGAGTTGGCCACAGGTAAACCGGTAAGGCGGGGCTAAAAACTCTAGCGTGGCGGTGAGGGTTTCCGATTTTTCATCAAAAGAGAACTCAAGTTGCCCTGTAGTTCCCGCGTATGTTTTATCGGCGAAGAATGCCGCATAAGCTGAACCGGGGTCGCCCGTTGGCTCTATCGGTAGTATTGATGGGGTGTACAGGTCATCAAAATGTATATAAACCCAAAAAATCAAATGCGGGTAATTGTCGACGCGTGCAATAACTTCAAGATGCTCGCCGTTGAATCTCATCATCACTTCTTTCGTGGCTCGGAATTCGTCAAAAGGAGGAAGCGGATCCATAGCAATCTTTATGGTTAGTTCGCCCTCGCTGTGTGCAGCCCGACGTGGCTTGCGTAACCACGAAGGTGTCGTTTGGTTTTTTAACATCGTTAAGCCCTCATTCATGGGTTATGGCGTAAACCAGAAATTGATTCAGCCAAGGTCCGTGTAATTAGTTTGAGGGGTGTGTACTGCGCTCATAACTGTCAAAGTTGACAGTTATCAATTCTTTTTTGGAATAAGCCTTGGGCAGGGTAGGCGTGCAGGGTGGTTATCCTTCGGGCAAACCATTATTTGAGCGTGACTCATTAGTCATTAAATCTGCAAGTAACGTTTGGTTCTTGCGTGTAGCAAACCTTGTTGGTGTTCTATATAGGAATGGCTAAACTGCGCCAGCTGTTTAATTCAACGAGGCTGCGTCGTTATGAAATTCCGTCTTCTCCTGTGGGTGCTGGGCCTGATGATGGGCAAAGCCAGCCGCACCAACCCTGCCTTCCAGCAACAACTGGGTGATAAAGACCTGGCCTTCCAGTTGCAGACCCTCGACGGCAAAGTCGCCCGTCACTTCATCGTCAAAGACCAACGCATCACCAGCCGTTCGGGCGTCCACCCGACGCCGGCGTTTGCCATCGCGTTCAAGGACGCTGCCTACGGCTTCGCCACGATGCAGGCGAAGAACAAGCAATTGGCGTTCATGACGGGGATTCAGGACAAGTCGATCCAGATCAAGGGCAACCCGGCGCTGGTGATCTGGTTCCAGGGGTTGACCAAGTATCTGAAGCCGAAGAAAAAGAAGTAGGGTTTTCAGGTAGACCGAGGTGGATTCTTCGCGAGCAAGCCCGCTCCCACATTCGACCGCATTCTCATGTTGGAACTCGGTCAACTGTGGGAGCGGGCTTGCTCGCGAAAGCGGTCTGACAGGCTACAGAGTCAGGGCTGGCTGAACTGTGAGGCCAGTTCGCGCAACAGCACCTCGGCATCCAACACCTTGCCCACCACTTCCTCCGCCTTGTCCCGGGTCAGTCCCAGGCGCTCAAGCAGTTCGTCGGGAATGGCCTCGTCCGGCCCGGAACCGATGCCTCGGCTGCGCAGCAAGCGCACGGCCAGGCACACCAGGTTCGGATACTCGGCGTACTGACCGTCATAGGTCGGGTCGTGCTGGAAGCGCAGGGCGGTGGACAGTTCGTCCGGCATGTCCCAGTAGCGCATCAGCCAGGCGCCGATCTGCTCGCGGCTGATGCCCAGCAGGTGCTGTTCCACGTAGCTGTGGCATAGGTGCGGGTTGACCTCCAGGTGCCGGCAGATCAACGAGAAGTGCGGCGGGAACACGTGGGCCAGCAGCAGGTAACCGAAGTTGTGCAGCAAGCCGGCCAGGTAGGTCAGGCCGGCTTCCGGGCGCTGGGCGCGCGGCATGGCGCGGGTCAGGCCTTCGATCACGGCGGCGGTGTAGATCGACTGGTGCCAGTACGGCGTGGCCTGGTGCGGGTGGTCCTTGGGCAGGCTCAGGGTCTTGCCCAGGGCCAGGCCCAGTGCCAGGTTGATCACCAGGTCGAAGCCCAGCACGCGCACGATGGCGTCTTCCACCGAGCGGATCTTGCCCGGCGAAGCGTAGTACGGCGACGCGGCCCAGCTCACCACCTGGGCGGCCAGGGCCGGGTCGGTTTCCACTACGCCCGTGATGTCATCGATGGTGGCGTTGGGGTCGACGCGCAGCTTGATGATCTTTTGCGCGGTGTCGGCCAGCGGCGGGATCTCAAGGGTCGCTTCCAGGCGCTGCTGGATACGGCGGGCGGTGAACGCCTGCATCGCCTGGGTGATTTCCTCACGGTCATCATTGGGGCGGTCGAGGTTCGGCCGGATGTTGCTCAGGGGTTCGCCGAACTGCGCGGCGCTGGCCTTGGTGAGCATGCTCTTGAAGTGTTCGCTGGCGATCTCCAGCAGCAACCCGGCTTCACCCGAATGCACCAGCAGGTTCGGCTCGTTGAGCAGGCTGCCTTCGTACAGGCACGGCGAGCTGGTCAGCGCCGGCAGGCCGGGCAACAGGCTCAGGTCGTGCTTGCCGAGCATGCGCGCGACGCGATCCGGCGCCACGGCCGTGAGGCGGCGGCCGGTGAGTTCGGCGAGGCGGTTGAGGTCGAGCAGTTGGTTCTGCGGGAACAGCACCATCAGAGCGCCCACGGCATCTTCCAACAACACCGCCTGGACCTTGCGCGCAGGGTTCAAGCCAAGGTGTTCGGTGACTTCCGTGTAGGGGATGGCGAGTTTGGCGAGCAGCGCCTGAATGACCGGCGGAGTGGTCAGTGGGGCTGTGGCGTGGGCAACTTCTGACATGGCCTGATCCAATTTCTTACAGTCGTTGGAGTATAACCAGCTTGATACACATGGGGGTCGTATAAGTGCGCGCAGCGTCACACTTGGCCGTATTGCTGCCCATGTCGGAGCCAGCGGTCCAGCAACGGGCTGACATGTTCCGGCCAACGCTCCAGCAAGGCTTGCGCCGCATCACGCACGGCGGGTAGCAGGTCGGCGTCGCGCATCAGGTCGGCGACCTTGAATTGCAGCAGGCCGGTCTGGCGCGTGCCGAGCATTTCCCCGGGGCCACGCAGTTCGAGGTCTTTTTCGGCGATGACAAAACCGTCGTTGGTCTCGCGCATGATGCCCAGGCGCTGGCGGCCGATCTGTGACAGCGGCGGGTGGTACAGCAATACGCAATGGCTGGCGGCGCTGCCCCGGCCGACGCGGCCGCGCAGTTGGTGCAGTTGGGCCAGGCCCAGGCGCTCGGGGTTTTCGATGATCATCAGGCTGGCGTTGGGCACGTCCACCCCGACTTCGATCACCGTGGTGGCGACCAGCAGTTGCAGGTTGCCGGCCTTGAACTCGGCCATCACCGCGGCTTTTTCCGCGGGTTTCATGCGGCCATGGATCAGCCCGACCTTGAGCTCGCCGAGGGCGCTGGTGAGGTCTTCATAGGTGGTTTCGGCGGCCTGGCAGGTCAGCTCTTCGGACTCTTCGATCAGCGTGCACACCCAGTACGCCTGGCGGCCTTCGGCGCAGGCGCCGCGCACGCGCTCGATCACTTCGACGCGGCGGGTGTCGGTGACCAGCACGGTGTTGACCGGGGTACGGCCGGGGGGCAGTTCGTCGAGGATCGAGGTGTCGAGGTCGGCGTAGGCGCTCATCGCCAGGGTGCGTGGGATTGGCGTGGCGGTCATGATCAACTGGTGCGGATTCATGCGCCCGCCCACGCCTTTCTGACGCAGGGCCAGGCGTTGCTGCACGCCGAAGCGGTGCTGTTCGTCGATGATCACCAGGGCGAGGTTCTTGAACTGCACTTCGTCCTGGAACAGCGCGTGGGTGCCGACCACCATCGGTGCGCCGCCGGCGATCTGCTCCAGCGCCGCGGCGCGGTTCTTGCCCTTGAGCTTGCCGGCCAGCCATGCCACTTCCAGGCCCAGGGGTTCAAGCCAGCGCTTGAAGGTGATGAAGTGCTGCTCGGCGAGGATCTCGGTAGGGGCCATCAACGCGACCTGGTAGCCGGCTTCCAGCGCCTGCAAGGCCGCGAGGGCGGCGACCACGGTCTTGCCCGCGCCGACGTCGCCCTGGATCAGGCGCAGCATCGGTTCTTGCTGGCTGAGGTCGTAGGCGATTTCATTGCCGACGCGCTGCTGGGCTCCGGTCGGGGTGAAGCCGAGGTTGGCCAGGTATTGCGCAGGCAACCTGGTGGCCTTGGGCATCGCCGGTGCGCGCAGCGAGCGCATGCTTTCGCGCAGGCGTTGCTGGGACAGCTGGTGTGTCAGCAGTTCTTCGAAGGCCAGGCGGTGCTGGGCCCAGTGGTGACCAAGGGCCAGCTCATCGACATCGGCGTCGGCGGGCGGGTGATGCAGATAGCGGATCGCATCGTCCAGCGGCGCCAGTTGATAGTCGCGGGCCAGCTCCAGCGGCAGCCAGTCGGGCAGGCTTTTCGGGCCGAGCAGGGTCAGGGTCTGCGTGCACAACTGGCGCAGGCGCTGTTGGGTCAGGCCTTCGGTGAGCGGGTAGATCGGGGTGAGGGTGGTGTCCACCGGAGGCGGCTCGTCGCCGGTGATGGCCCGGTACTCCGGGTGGTAGATCTCCAGGCCGGATGCACCGGGCCGCGCTTCACCGTAGCAGCGCACGCGGGTGCCGCGCTTGAGACCTTCCTTCTGCGCATTGCTGAAATGATAGAAGCGCAGGCTCAGGCCGCCGGTGCCATCCTGCAAGCGCACCACCAGGCTGCGGCGCTTGCCCATCACCACGTCGGCGCCGCTGACGGTGCCTTCGACCACCGCGTCCTGCCCTGGGCGCAAATGGCCGATGGGCACCACGCGGGTGCGGTCCTGGTAGCGCAGGGGCAGGTGGAAGAGCACGTCCTGGAGATTCTCCAGGCCGACCTTGGCCAGTTTTTCGGCCATGGCTTCACCGACACCCTTGAGTGCCGTCACCGATACCTGCGACAGCTCAGTCATACGGTTACTTAGCTCGCAACAGGCGGCTTGGCCACCGAACACAGGCGGATCGAGTCGGCGAGGATCTCAATGGCCTTTGGCCGTGGGAAGCTGGCGCGCCAGGCAATCGCTACGGTGCGAAATGGCACCGGCGGCGTCAGTGGGCGCACTTCGATCACGCCGGCGGCGTAGTGATGGCTGTCGACTGCCGACAGCGGCAGGATCGAGATGCCCAGGCCGGAGGCGACCATGTGGCGGATGGTTTCCAGGGAGCTGGATTCCACGGTGGTGTGTTTGGCGCCGTCGTTGCCCTTGGTCAGGGTCGGGCAGGCTTCCAATACTTGATCGCGGAAACAGTGGCCTTCACCAAGCAGCAGCAGGCTCTTGTCGTTGAGCAGGGCGGCGTCGATGGTGTCTTTTTTGGTCCAGGGGTGGTCGGCGGGCATCAACACCTGGAATGGCTCGTCGTAGAGCGGCAGGGTCAGCACGTCGGCCTCGTTGAATGGCAGGGCGATGATGATCGCGTCCAGCTCGCCGTTGCGCAGTTTGTCGCGCAGCACGTGGGTGAAATTTTCTTCGATATACAGCGGCATCTGCGGCGCGACGCGGTGCAGTTGCGGGATCAGGTGCGGGAACAGATACGGGCCGACGGTGTAGATGGCGCCGACTTTGAGCGGGGCGGTCAGCTGGTTTTTACCGGCTTGGGCCAGCTCGCGGATGCTTTGCGCCTGCTCCAGGACTTTTTGCGCCTGGGCCACGATGCCTTCGCCCACGGGCGTGAGGCGCACGGCGCTTTTGCTGCGCTCGAAAATCAGCACACCGAGTTCGTCTTCAAGCTTTTTCACGCCCACCGACAGCGTCGGCTGGCTGACATGGCAACGCTCGGCCGCATGGCCAAAGTGCTGCTCTTGGGCGAGGGTCACGATGTAGCGTAATTCTGTAAGAGTCATAGCGGGCGTCCATGAGGTTGCGGGCCAAGCATACCGGCTGCAATCGATAGACACACGTTATCAGAAGTTTGCTGGGGATTGAGCGGGGAATGCCGGGGATTTTGTGGGAAAGAGACTTTATGCAGCGATGAAATCAAATGTGGGAGCGGGCTTGCTCGCGAAAACGGTGTGTCAGTGATGAATGTATCAACTGACACTCCGTTTTCGCGAGCAAGCCCGCTCCCACATAGGCCGCGCTTGCGCGCGGTATTTAGCGGCGCTTCTCGATGTTGTACACGAACGGTGCAACGATCTCGATGGTGCCACCTTTGAGCATGTCGCTTGGCGGCTTGGGCAACGGTTGAGCGCGACGGATCATGTCCAGGGTCGCACGGTCCAGGTCGGCGTTGCCGGAGCGGCCTACCAACTCGTAGGACAGCACGTTGCCGTCTGCATCCACCACGAACTTCAGGCGGTTCAGGCCTTCCTTGCCACGGGCCTGGGCGCCGGGCGGGTACTTCTTGTACTTCTGCAGGTGCGCCAGCAGGGTGCCTTCCCAGGATGCCTTGGCGGCAATCTGTTGTGGCGACGGGCCGGGCACGGGCTGGGCCGATTTTTCAGCCGGTGCCTGGGTCGGTGGAGCGTCGCTCGGCGGCTCTTCGGAAGGCTTCTCCTTGACCGGCTCGACCTTTTTCTCCACCGGCTTGGGCGGCTGCGGTTTTGGTTTGGGCTTGACCGGCTTGGGCACCTGGATTGTCGGCTTGGGTGCCTCGGCCAGTTTCGGCAATGGCAGCTCTTCCACCGGCGCTGGCGGTTGCGGCGGCGTGATCACCTTCGGCGGAGCCGGCGGTGGCGGCGCGGGCATCGGCGCCAGGTCGATGACCATGGCAGCCGGCGGCAACTGGACCGTATGCGGCGCGGACCATTGAAGCGCGATGATGATCGCGACGGCATGCACGCCCAGCACGACAGCGAGGCTTGTGCCATACCGCGTCAGTTTGTGGCGCGTCGTGATCATTTCTTGGCTGCCGTCTCAAGTCCGACCAGGCCTACCTTGAGGTAGCCGGCTGCCCGCAGGGCATCCATCACGCTCATCAGGTCGCCGTAGTCCACGCCCTTGTCGGCCTGGAAGAAGATCGTCGTGTCTTTCTTGCCCTGGGTCTTGGCGTCGAGCACCTGGCCGAGGGTTTCGGATTTGACTTCTTCTTCGCCCAGGAACAGACGCTGATCCGCCTTGACGCTGAGGAACACCGGTTTCTCTGGCCGTGGCGCTGGTTTGGCGCTGGAGGCGGGCAGGTCGACCTTGATGTCCACAGTTGCCAACGGTGCCGCCACCATGAAGATGATCAGCAGCACCAGCATCACGTCGATAAACGGCGTGACGTTGATTTCGTGGTTCTCGACGAGTTCGTCGTCGCCTTGATTCAAATGCAGGCCCATGGCCGATTACCCCACTTTCACCATGTGCGGTTGCGAGCTGCGCTCGGTAGGCAGGTGATCGAGGTCGCGGCTGACCAGCAGCAGGACTTCTGCCGACGCGTCGGATACCTGGGCCTTGTAGCCGGCAATCGAACGGGCGAAGACGTTGTAGATCACTACCGCAGGAATCGCTGCAACCAGGCCCAGGGCGGTGGCCAGCAGGGCTTCGGCGATGCCCGGGGCAACGACGGCGAGGTTGGTGGTCTGGGTTTTGGCGATGCCGATGAAGCTGTTCATGATGCCCCACACGGTGCCGAACAGGCCGACGAACGGTGCGGTGGAACCGATGGTTGCCAGCACGCCGGTGCCGCTGCTCATGTTACGGCCGCAGGCCGCAACCAGGCGCTCGAGGCGGAAAGCCACACGTTCCTTGATGCCTTCTTTTTCGCGGGTGTTGGCCGACAGGCGCATTTCTTCCAGCGCGTCGTGCACCAGAGTGTTGGCCAGGGTGCCCTTCTTGGTCGCGCTTTCGCTGGCTTCCTTTAGGGTGGTGGCTTTTTTCAGGTGGACGATTTCAGCGCGCAGACGACGCTTGGCGCCCAGCAGCTCGAAGCCTTTGGCGATCCAGATGGTCCAGGTGATGATCGAGGCGATGGCCAGGCCGATCATCACGGCTTTCACCACTACGTCAGCGTTCTGGTACATGCCCCATGGGGACAGGTCGTGGGCCATGCCCAGGGTGTTGTCTTCTTCCAGGACCACGCCGGTTTCGTCGGCGGGTGCAGGTGCAGGTGCTGCAGCCAGGGCCGGATCGGTGGCGGCCGGCGCGGCGGCAGGCGCCGCAGTGCTGTGCTCGGCAGCAGCTGGAGCGGCCGGCGCGGTGGCATCGGCGAATGCTACGGTCGGTGCCAGCAGGACGCTGAGCATCAGCGCGGCAATCGCGCGCCAGGCGCGGGACGTGGTTGGCGAAGCGGGGTTTGTATTACGTGTCATGCTGGCCGGACCTGAGAAGAAAAAGTGGGTGATCGTCCTTCCAGACCCGGGGGGGCCGAGGACAAATGGGCGGTTATTATTGCAAGTAATTCTTGTTAACAGAAGTAATACAGTAACTTTATTTGTGCTTTTTCTGGCCGCCGGTCTGCTGCGAGGGCTAATCTAGACCTTTCAGTACGGAGTTTTGTGATGTCTGCGCCTTCTGTTGTGATTGCCGGTTGCGGCGATGTGGGTAGTCGGCTGGCTAGCCAATTGCTGGCCTCGGGATGGGAGGTTCATGGCCTGCGTCGCGATATTTCGCGCCTGCCCGAGGGCGTCATTGGCATCGCCGGCGACCTGTTCAGCAAGGACTGTCCGGACACCTGGCCGATCGGCGGGGTGGATTACCTGGTGTATTGCGCAGCCGCGACCGACCACGACGAGGCCGGGTATCGCGCGGCTTACGTGCAGGGCTTGAAGCATGTGCTGGAGTGGCTGGACGACTACGGCCAGGCGCCGAAGCACCTGCTGTTTGTATCCAGCAGCAGTGTGTATGGGCAGCAGAACGGTGAGTGGGTCGACGAAACATCCGATACCCAGGCCAAGGGCTATTCCGGTCAGGTGATGCTGGAAGCCGAGCAAGTCGCGCTCAATAGCGGCATCCCGGCGAGCGTCGTGCGGCTGACCGGTATCTATGGCCCTGGGCGTGAATGGTTGCTGACCCAGGTGCGCCAAGGCTATCGCGTGGCAATCGACCCACCTTTATATGGCAACCGTATTCATGCGGACGACGCCGCAGGCTTGCTGGCGTTTTTGCTGCGGCATGTGGAGCAGGGCGGGCAGTTGGACAAGGTGTACATCGGCGTCGATGACGCGCCGGCGCCGTTGGCCGAGGTGGTGGATTGGTTGCGCGGGTATCTGGGTGTGACGGAGTGGGCGGACGATGCGAGCGTGCGGCGGGCGGGGAGCAAGCAGTGCAGCAATGCGCGGGTGAGGGCTCTGGGCTGGAAGCCAACTTATCCGAGCTATCGCGAAGGTTATGCGGCGATTCTCAAGGGCTGAAATGCGGTCAAAAATGTGGGAGCGGGCTTGCTCGCGAATGGGGTGTTTCAGAAGCACATTCAGTGACTGACACTCCGCATTCGCGAGCAAGCCCGCTCCCACATTTATATTAGCGTGAGGCTGGCTATTGCTTTTCAAGCAACCATTGGCGCGGGCCCGGGGTGAACTGAGGCACTTCATCGGCCTGCGCAGTATTCACCGCCTGGAAGATTTCCAGCTGCCCACCCTTGCGCACGAATATCCACGGGTTGCCCTGGCCGTTCAGTTGCAGCCAGATGCTGTCGTAGCCGCCGCTCATCGATGCGCAGTCACCCGCCAGGCACAGCGAGTACTGGTCCGCATTCGGCAGGCCGACCACCTTGCCGTTGGCCTGGAACTGCACGATGGCGCCATTGCCGAAGCCGTCGGTGATCTTCCAGTCGCCGCCCAGGTAAGCGGCATATAGCGCCCGTTCGAAGTTGGCGCCCAGTGGGGCACCGTCCGGGGCGGGGTCTTTGGCGCGGGCGAACAGTTGCTCGGGCTCATTGTCGTTGGCCGCTTGCAGCAGTTGCTTGCCTTTGCGCTTGAGTTCGGTGGCGGAGCTGCCGTAGAAATCCACGCGCCATATGCCGGATTGTTCACCCAGCAACTTGCCTTCCGCTACTTCAAAACCGTTGTAGTAGCGTGCCTGGCCAGCCTTGGTGTTGACCTCCCATTCGAGGTTCGGGCCAAAGCTTTGCAGGGCTTCACGCAAAGGGCCGCCCTTGGCCGCTGCATCGATGGCGACCTGGTTGATCCAGGTGCCGCTCACATCGAGGTCGGCGGGGTTGCTGGCGCAGCCGCCGAGCAGCAGGGTGAGCAATGAAGAGGCTACAAGCGCTTTGCGCATTACGAAATCCTTCTGAAACAAAGTCGGCGCAGCCCGTGAGGCTGCGCCGGGTGTTTTACTCGATGACCAGAATCGCGTCCATCTCAACCTGCGCACCCTTTGGCAGGGCGGCTACGCCGATGGCGGCGCGGGCTGGGTAGGGTTGTTCGAAGTATTTGCCCATGATCTCGTTGACCTTGGCGAAGTGGCTCAGGTCGGTGAGGAAGATGTTCAGCTTGACGATGTCCTTGAACGAACCGCCGGCCGCTTCAGCCACGGACTTGAGGTTTTCGAAGACCTGCACGGTCTGTGCTTCGAAGCCTTCCACCAGTTCCATGGTCTTTGGGTCCAGCGGGATCTGGCCGGACATGTAGACGGTGTTGCCCGCCTTGATGGCCTGGGAGTAAGTGCCGATGGCGGCTGGGGCCTTGTCGCTGGTGATAACAGTCTTGGTCATGAGTGACTCCTTGTAAGAGACAGGTTATGCACGCATGCGGGTGATGCGGATCACTCCGGTCAGGGCGCGCAGTTTCTTGATCACGCGGGCCAGGTGCACACGGTCGTGCACGCTGACTACCAGCTGGACCACGCTGATGCGACCATCGCGTTCGTCCATGCTGATTTTCTCGATATTGCCATCGGCCGCATTGACGCTGCTGGCCAGCAAGGCGATCAGGCCGCGCTGGTGTTCCAGTTCGACGCGCAGCTCGACGTTGAATTCGCCGGTAACATCCTTGGCCCACGACAGCTGGATGCATTTTTCCGGGTTGTGGCGGATCTCGGTGATGTTGCGGCAGTTGTCCAGGTGCACCACCATGCCTTTGCCCGCCGACAGGTGCCCGACAATCGGGTCGCCCGGGATCGGCGTGCAGCACTTGGCGTAGCTGAGCACCAGGCCTTCGGTGCCGCGAATCGCCAGCGGACCTTCGGGGCTTGGCAGTTGCTCGCCTTCGCCAAGCAGGCGGCGGGCGACCACATAGGCCATGCGGTTGCCCAGGCCGATGTCTTCCAGCAAGTCTTCGATGGTTTCCTGGCGGTACTCGTGGAGCATCGCCTGCACGCGTTCGGCCGGGATCTTGTCGAGGGCGCTGTCGAACCCGTTGAGCACCTTGTTCAGCAGGCGCTCGCCGAGGCTGATGGACTCGGAACGACGTTGCAGCTTGAGGGCGTGCCGGATGTGGGTGCGCGCCTTGCCGGTGACCACGAAGTTGAGCCAGGCCGGGTTCGGGCGGGCGCCCGGTGCGCTGACGATCTCGACCGTGGAGCCGCTTTGCAGTGGCTCGGACAGCGGTGCGAGACGACGATTGATCCGACAGGCAATGCAGCTGTTGCCCACGTCGGTGTGCACGGCATAGGCAAAGTCGACCGCCGTGGAGCCCTTGGGCAGCTCCATGATCCGGCCTTTGGGCGTGAACACGTAGACCTCGTCCGGGAACAGGTCGATCTTCACGCTTTCGATGAATTCGAGGGAGTTGCCGGCACGTTGCTGCATTTCCAGCACGCCTTTGACCCACTGGCGCGCGCGGGCATGGGTGCCCTTCGGCTGCTCGTCGCCGCTGGACTTGTACAGCCAGTGGGCGGCAATGCCGTTGTTGGCCATCTCTTCCATTTCGCGGGTGCGGATCTGGATCTCGATCGGCACGCCATGCATACCGAACAGCGTGGTATGCAGCGACTGATAGCCGTTGGCCTTGGGAATCGCGATGTAGTCCTTGAAGCGGCCCGGCAGGGGCTTGTACAAATTATGTACAGCGCCCAGCACGCGGTAGCAGGTGTCGACCTTGTCGACGATGATCCGGAACGCATACACGTCCATGATCTCGTTGAAGGCCCGGCGCTTGCCGCGCATCTTCTTGTAGATGCCGTAGATGTGTTTCTGCCGGCCGCTGACTTCGCCCTCGATCTCATCGATCGCCAGGCAATGGCTCAGGGACTCTTCGATCTTGTTGACGATTTCCTTGCGGTTGCCCCGGGCGCGTTTGACCGCCTGGTAGATGCGCGCCGAACGCATCGGGTGCATGGCCTTGAAGCCGAGGTCTTCGAATTCGATACGAATGGCGTGCATGCCCAGCCGGTTGGCGATGGGCGCGTAGATTTCCAGGGTTTCCTTGGCGATGCGCCGGCGTTTTTCGCCGGACAGCACTTCCAGCGTGCGCATGTTGTGCAGCCGGTCGGCCAGCTTGACCAGGATCACCCGGATGTCGCGGGCCATGGCCATGGCCATCTTCTGGAAGTTTTCCGCCTGGGCTTCGGCCTTGGTCTCGAAGTTCATCTGGGTCAGTTTGCTGACCCCGTCGACCAGTTCGGCCACGGTTTCGCCAAATTGCGCGCTGAGCGCTTCCTTGGCGATGCCGGTGTCTTCGATCACGTCATGCAGCATCGCGGCCATCAGGCTCTGATGGTCCATGTGCATGTCGGCAAGAATGTTTGCCACCGCAAGAGGATGGGTGACATACGCCTCGCCACTGCGGCGGCGTTGGCCGTCATGGGCTTGTTCGGCGTAGAAATACGCTCGGCGGACCAGGTTGACCTGGTCTGGGCCGAGGTAGGCCGATAAGCGATCGGCGAGGGCGTCTATGCTCGGCAAAGTGTTAACTCCTGCCGATGGCTGTGACCCCGCGCCGTGCTACGTCGACCAGGCATAGGCTTAGACGGCCTCGTTGGACTCGTCCTCGAACGCTGCAAACAGCGGTTCGTCTTCAACGATTTCAGCGTTGGCGATGAACTCGTAGCTCATCAGGCCTTCAGCGATTTCACGCAGGGCTACAACGGTAGGCTTGTCGTTTTCCCACTGGACCAGTGGCTCTTTGCCGCCAGTGGCCAGTTGACGGGCACGCTTGGTAGAGAGCATGACCAGCTCAAAGCGGTTATCCACGTGTTCTAGGCAGTCTTCAACGGTTACGCGGGCCATGGTATTCCTCGGAGCGAATGCAAGATGCGCGCTGCCCGGTTGGGCGAGCGGACTGAACAGTTTAAAAAATCACCAGCGTTTAGGGAAGCGCTGATTTTTCGCGAGCCTTCGTAAAACCGCCGCAAGTGCCAATGTAAAGCCCTTGCAGCGGTTTTGGGAAGAGCCAATCAGCCGAGCAGTTCAGCCAATAATTTGCCGAAACGCTGCTGTTGACGCTTTTGCTGGAGCTGATTGGTGCGGAAAATCGCCTTCAAATCATCCAGCGCGTGGGAAAAGTCGTCGTTGATGATCAGGTAGTCGTAGTCGACGTAGTGGCTCATTTCGCTGACGGCTTCACGCATGCGGCCTTCGATGATCTCGTCGCTGTCCTGGCCACGGTTGGTCAGGCGCTGGTGCAAGGCGTCGAGGGATGGCGGCAGGATGAAGATCGAGCGCGCCTGGGGCATCAGCTTGCGTACTTGCTCGGCGCCCTGCCAGTCGATTTCCAGGATCAGGTCGTGGCCTTCGTCCAGGGTCTGCTGCAGGTGGCTTTGCGAGGTGCCGTAGAGGTTGCCGAAGACTTCGGCGCGCTCGAGGAAGTCGCCGTGTTCGATCATCTTGACGAACTCGGTGCGCTCGACGAAGTGATAGTGGACGCCGTTCACCTCTCCCGGGCGCATGGCGCGGGTGGTGTGGGAGACCGAGATGCGGATCTGCGCGTCAGCGTCGGTCAGGGCCTTGACCAGGCTGCTCTTGCCCGCGCCCGAAGGAGCGGAAATGATGTAAAGGGTGCCGGTGCTGTGGGTCATCGAAGTTGCCTTACTCAATATTCTGTACTTGTTCGCGCATCTGCTCGATCAACACTTTAAGGTTGACCGCCGCTTGTGTGCTGCGCGGATCGAACGCCTTGGAGCCCAGTGTATTGGCTTCCCGGTTGAGTTCCTGCATCAGGAAGTCCAGGCGCCGACCGGCGGCGCCGGCGGACTTGAGCACGCGGCGCACTTCAAGGATGTGGGTGCTCAGGCGGTCGAGCTCTTCGGCGACGTCGCTCTTTTGCGCCAGCAGCACCATTTCCTGCTCCAGGCGCGTCGGGTCGAGGTCGGCTTTCATGTCGGTGAAGCGATCGAGGACCTTCTGGCGTTGGGTCGCCAGCATCTGCGGTACCAGCTCGCGCAGGGTGACCACGTCTTCTTCGATCGACGTCAGGCGTTCGTTGATCAAACGGGCCAGTTCGGCGCCTTCACGCTCGCGGCCGGCTTTCAGCTCCTTCAAGCCCTGGTTGAACAGGGCGAGGGCTTCGGCGTTGAGGGCTTGCGGGTCGCTGGCGTCGGCCACCAGCACGCCGGGCCAGGCCAGGACTTCCAGGGGGTTCAGCGCGGCGGGTTGCTTGATCAGGCCGGCGATGGTCTCGGCGGCGGCGACCAGTTGCGCGGCGCGGTCGCGGTCCACCTGCAGCGGCTTGCCGGTGGTTTCCTCGGTAAAACGCAGGGTGCATTCCAGCTTGCCGCGGGAGATGCCCTGGCGCAGTGCTTCACGGACGGCGCCTTCGAGGTCGCGGAACGATTCCGGCAGGCGCAGGTGCGGCTCCAGGTAGCGGCTGTTGACCGAGCGCAGTTCCCAGCTCAGGGTGCCTTGGACGCCGGCTTTTTCGACGCGGGCGAAGGCGGTCATGCTGTGCACCATGGAGGTACCTCGCGTTGCAGCCCGTGTACACGGGCTGATGGTTAAGAAGGCGCAGGATTGTAGCGCAGTGGGGCGAGCGCGCCCAAACAATGGGCGACGGCCCGAGCATTCGTAAGCGAATTTTTTAGGCGTGCCCCGAATCGGTTCGCGGCTCTATAATGTCCGGCAGTTTTTCGTCCTCTGTACAGGTATCCCCTATGAAACGTCCAAGTGGTCGCGTTGCCGATCAGCTCCGCTCGATCCGCATCACCCGCAACTACACCAAACACGCCGAGGGTTCTGTACTGGTCGAGTTTGGCGATACCAAGGTGATCTGCACCGTCAGCGTCGAAAACGGCGTGCCACGTTTCCTCAAGGGCCAGGGCCAGGGTTGGTTGACTGCCGAGTACGGCATGCTGCCGCGCGCCACCGGCGAGCGTAACCAGCGTGAAGCCAGCCGTGGCAAGCAAGGCGGGCGCACCCTGGAGATCCAGCGCCTGATCGGCCGTTCCCTGCGCGCGGCGCTGGACATGTCCAAGCTGGGCGATGTGACCCTGTACGTCGACTGCGACGTTATCCAGGCTGACGGCGGCACCCGCACGGCATCCATCACCGGTGCCATGGTGGCCCTGGTTGATGCACTCAAAGTGATCAAGAAGCGTGGCGGCCTGAAAGGTGGCGACCCGCTCAAGCAAATGATCGCCGCCGTATCGGTGGGCATGTACCAGGGCGAGCCTGTACTGGACCTGGACTACCTGGAAGACTCGGCTGCCGAGACCGACCTGAACGTGGTGATGACCAGCACCGGTGGTTTCATCGAAGTGCAGGGCACCGCCGAAGGCGCGCCATTCCAGCCGGCCGAGCTGAACGCCATGCTGGCCCTGGCCCAGAAGGGCATGACCGAGATCTTCGAACTGCAGAACGCCGCACTGGCTGACTGAACCCGTCTCAAGGAGAAGCGCCATGAATGACAACCAAGTGCCGGTACCTACGCCTTCCTACGAAGTGCGCCAGGGCGCGATGTTGTGCCATCTCGCGGCGTTTCTGGGGTTTATATTCCCCTTCGGCAGCGTCGTGGGGCCGCTGATCCTGTGGCAGATGAAGAAGGAATTGGACCCGTTCATTGATGATCAGGGCAAGGAGGCGCTGAATTTCCAGATCACCGTGGCCATCGCCTGGATTGTTTGCATCGTGTTGGCTTTTGCGGTCATCGGGTTTTTCCTGATGACGGCGCTGGCCATCGCCGGTGTGGCGCTGACGATCATCGGTGCGATCAAGGCCAACAAGGGCATCGCCTACCGCTATCCCTTGACCTGGCGCCTGATCAAATAATGAACGCCCACAAAAAAACCGACAGCGATGTCGGTTTTTTTGTGCCTGGAAAAAGACCTTAGATGGTCAGTGTCCAGTCGTAGTCCACGATCAGCGGCGCGTGCTGCGAGAAGCGCGGCTGGCGCGGCAAGCGTGCGCTGCGAACAAACCGGCGCAGGCCAGGGGTCAGCAACTGGTAGTCGAAACGCCAGCCCAGGTTGAGCATCTCGGCCTGTTCGTTGTCTGGCCACCAGCTGTACTGGTCGCCTTCGCGGCTGACTTCGCGCAGGGCATCGACATAACCCATGTTGCCGACAATCTCGTCCATCCAGGCCCGCTCCGGCGCCAGGAAGCCCGGGGATTGCTGGCTGTCACGCCAGTTCTTGATATCCAGCTTCTGTTGCGCCACGTACAGCGAGCCACAATAAATGTACTCGCGACGTTTGCGTCGCTGTTTATCCAGGTAACGGGCGAAATCGTCCATTAGCTTGAACTTCTGGTTCAAGTCTTCATCGCCGTTCTGCCCCGAAGGAAGCAGCAAGGTCGCGATGCTGACCTTGTCGAAATCGGCTTGCAGGTAGCGCCCGTAGCGGTCGGCTGTCTCGAAGCCGAGGCCGCTGATGACCGCCTTGGGTTGCAACCGCGAGTACAAAGCCACGCCACCTTGGGTGGGCACTTCGGCATCGCAGGCATAAAGGAAGTAGCCATCCAGTTGGAAGGCTGGGTCGTCCAGTTCAAAGGCGGAGGCGCGGGTGTCCTGCAGGCAGATGACGTCGGCATTCTGGGCTTGCAGCCAACTGAGCAAACCACGCTCGACTGCAGCCTGAATACCATTAACGTTCACACTGATGATCCGCATAAATGGCCCCAAAAATCGCGTGCGTGTATGATACACGCCGTCTACCTAATTAGCTAAATCCGTGGTATCTGAGGCTTTTTTCATGCAGGCGTATCAACGCGATTTCATTCGTTTTGCCATCGATCGCGGCGTTTTGCGCTTCGGTGAGTTCACTTTGAAGTCCGGGCGCACCAGTCCGTACTTCTTCAATGCAGGCTTGTTCAACTCGGGCTCGGCCCTGGCGCAATTGGGTCGTTTCTACGCAGCGGCCATCGTTGAAAGCGGTATTTCCTTTGATGTGCTGTTTGGCCCAGCCTACAAGGGCATTCCCTTGGCGGCCGCTACGGCCGTGGCGTTGGCGGAGCATCATGGGCAGGATCTGCCTTGGTGCTTCAACCGTAAAGAGGCCAAGGCGCACGGCGAAGGCGGCAGCCTGGTCGGGGCGCCGCTCAAGGGTGACGTGCTGATCATCGACGACGTGATCACCGCTGGCACCGCCATCCGCGAAGTGATGCAGATCATCGCTTCCCAGGACGGCGCCAAGGCCGCTGGCGTGCTGATCGCGCTGAACCGCCAGGAGCGTGGCAACGGTGAATTGTCGGCGATCCAGGAAGTGGAGCGCGATTTCGGCATTCCGGTGGTGAGCATCGTGTCGCTGAACCAGGTGCTGCAGTTCCTGGAAGATGATCCGCAGCTCAAGCAGCATTTGCCGGCGGTGCGTGCATATCGCGAGCAGTTTGGCGTCTGACGCAGTAAGTCCTGTGGGGTGGGCTTGTGTGGGAGCGGGCTTGCTCGCGAATACGGTGTTTCAGAAACATATCTGCTGACTGACACTCCGCTTTCGCGAGCAAGCCCGCTCCCACAAGGGGATCTCCATTGGTCTGCAGGTTCAGCGCACATAAAAAAGGCCCCGCTCAATCAGATTGAGCGGGGCCTTTTGTTTGTAGCGTTTAAGGACGCTTGCGGTTACTGATCAGTGTGCCCACACCGGTATCGGTGAAGATTTCCAGGAGGATTGCATTCGGAACCCGGCCGTCGAGGATCAGCGAGCTGCCCACGCCACCTTGCACCGCTTCCAGTGCGCAACGGATCTTCGGCAGCATGCCGCCGTAGATGGTGCCATCGGCGATCAACTCGTCCACTTGTTGCGTGGTCAAGCCGGTCAACACCTTGCCTTCCTTGTCCATCAGGCCGGCGATGTTGGTCAGCAGCATCAGCTTTTCAGCCTTCAGCGCTTCCGCCACCTTGCCTGCTACCAGGTCGGCGTTGATGTTGTAGGACTCGCCGTTGGCGCCCACTCCGATAGGCGCGATCACCGGGATAAAGTCACCCTTGACCAGCAGGTTCAGCAGGTCGGTGTTGATGCCGATCACTTCGCCCACCTGGCCGATGTCGATGATTTCCGGCTGGGTCATTTCCGGCGTCTGACGGGTGACTGTCAGTTTTTTCGCGCGGATCAGTTCCGCGTCCTTGCCGGTCAAGCCAATGGCGCTGCCGCCGTGGCGGTTGATCAGGTTGACGATGTCCTTGTTCACCTGGCCACCGAGGACCATTTCCACCACGTCCATGGTCTGTGCGTCAGTCACGCGCATGCCATCGATGAAATGACTCTCGATCGACAAGCGCTTGAGCAGGTCGCCGATCTGCGGGCCGCCACCGTGGACCACCACCGGGTTGATCCCCACGGCTTTCATCAACACGATGTCACGGGCAAAGCCGGTTTTCAGCTCTTCGCTTTCCATGGCATTGCCGCCGTATTTGATCACCAGCGTCTTGCCGACGTAGCGTCGAATGTAAGGCAACGCTTCGGAAAGGACCTTGGCGGTGTTGGCAGCGGCTTCGCGTTCGAGGGTCATTCAGGGCTCCGGTGCAAAAAATCAGAACGGTAATTGGAGATCAGGGGCAACACGTTTCAACTGGGCGTGGAACACGTCCTTGATGCGCTGCAACTCAGCCTCGGTATCCGCCTCGAAACGCAGGACCAGCACCGGTGTGGTGTTGGACGCGCGAACCAGGCCCCAGCCTTTGGCGTAATCGACTCGCACACCATCAATGGTGGTCAGGTTGGCGCCTTCGCCCCATTGCGCATCGTGCAGTGCGTCAATGATGCTGAATTTGCTCTCCTCGGTCACATGGATATTGATCTCTGGCGTAGAAATATCATTCGGGAAGGTCTCAAACAGCTCTTGGGCCGTGGATTTTTCCTTGCTGAGGATCTCCAGCAGACGAGCGGCGCTGTAAATGCCGTCGTCAAAACCGAACCAGCGTTCCTTGAAGAACACGTGACCGCTCATTTCGCCGGCCAACAGGGCGCCGGTTTCCTTCATTTTCTTTTTGATCAACGAGTGGCCGGTCTTCCACATTAGCGGGCGACCGCCATATTCCTTGATCAGCGGGGTGAGGCGGCGGGTGCACTTGACGTCGAAGATGATCTCGGCGTTGGGGTTGCGCGCCACCACGTCACGGGCGAACAGCATCAGCAGGCGGTCTGGGAACACGATCTCGCCGGTTTCGGTCACTACGCCGACGCGGTCACCGTCGCCGTCGAAGGCCAGGCCGACATCAGCCCCGGTTTCCTTGACCTTGGCGATCAGGTCCACCAGGTTTTCGGGCTTGCCCGGGTCCGGGTGGTGGTTGGGGAAGTGGCCGTCGACTTCGCAGAACAGCGGGATCACTTCGCAGTTCAGCGCTTCGAGCAGTTGCGGTGCGATCACGCCGGCCGCGCCGTTGCCGCAGTCCACGACCACTTTGAGGCGGCGGGCGAGCTTGACGTCGCGGGTGATTTCATCGGCGTAGCGCGGCAGGATGTCGACCTTGGTGATGCTGCCGTTGCCGCTGCTCAGGTCGTTGGTCTTCAGGCGTGTGTGCAGGGCCTGGATCTGTTCGTTGGCCAGGGTGTCGCCAGCGATGACAATCTTGAAGCCGTTGTAGTCCGACGGGTTATGGCTGCCGGTGAGCATCACCCCGGACTTGCCGGCCAGGACGTTGGCGGCGTAGTACAGCGCCGGTGTTGGCACCAGGCCGACGTCGCTGACGTGGCAACCACTGTCGGCCAGCCCCTGGATCAGTTGCTCCACCAACTCCGGGCCAGACAGGCGGCCGTCACGGCCAACCGAGACATTGGGCTCATCCTGCGCCAGGCTTTGGGCGCCAATGGCGCGGCCGATCCAGTAGGCGGTTTCGGCGGTCAGGGTCTTGGGCACTACGCCACGAATGTCGTAGGCGCGAAAGATGCTGTCGGGGAATGTCGGGGCTACTCGGGCTGCGGTACTCATCGCGGGGGGAAACTCCATCTGAAAGGGGCAAGGCTGGCCGTAAAGCGGCTGACCGGCAGGCTCAAACTGAAGGGTATGACGGCTTTTTCGGCAGAGAGTTCGTGGTGCAAAAGTGCCATCGGAGCAGTCGCTCCGTGCTTCATCGTGCGTAATCTTTTGATTTAGCTCGTGAAATCTCGCTGATTAGGTCCGCGCATTCTTCATCCCGAAAAGCCATGCGGTGGCATCGAACCGGGCTGGGCTGCCCGGTTTGATTCAGCGTAGTCAGTGGCTGCCAGAATGGCCAAAGCCGCCTGCGCCACGTTGTGTTTCAGCAAATTCCGTAACCAGTTCGAAGTGCGCCTGCACTACCGGCACCAGCACCAGCTGCGCGATGCGCTCGCCGACGGCGATGTTGAACGCGGTCTGGCCGCGGTTCCAGCACGACACCATCAACTCGCCCTGGTAGTCCGAGTCGATCAGGCCGACCAGGTTGCCCAGCACGATCCCGTGTTTATGGCCCAGGCCCGAGCGCGGCAGAACCAGCGCGGCCAGGCCCGGATCGCCGATGTAGATCGACAGGCCGGTGGGAATCAGGACGGTCTGGCCCGGTTCAAGGACGGTGTCTTCCTTGAGCATGGCGCGCAGGTCCAGGCCGGCGGAGCCTTCGGTGGCGTAGGCCGGCAGTGGGAAGTCGGTGCCGATGCGGGGGTCGAGGATCTTGGCTTGCAAAGCGTGCATGGAAATTAAACCTGGTTCAGCCGTTGGGCGATAAATGAGATCAGTTGGCGGGCAATCTTGCCTTTGCTGGTCTGGGCGAAAAGGGTGGCGTGCAGCTCGCGGTCGATCACGCTGCAGGCGTTTTCCTCACTGTTGAAGCCGATGCTCGGGTTGGCGACATCGTTGGCAACGATCAGGTCGAGGTTTTTGTCTTTCAATTTGCGCGAGGCATAGTCCAGCAGGTGCTCGGTCTCGGCGGCGAAACCGACGCTGAACGGACGGTCCGGACGGGTGGCGATGGTGGCCAGGATGTCTGGGTTGCGCACCATTTGCAGGAGCAGGCCGTCACCGCTCGTAGGGTCTTTCTTGAGCTTTTGCGGGGCGACGACTTCCGGGCGGTAATCCGCAACCGCTGCCGAGGCGATAAACAGGTCGCACGGAATCGCCGCTTCACAGGCCGCAAGCATGTCCCGTGCGCTGACGACGTCGATTCGCGTGACGCGATCGGGGGTCGGCAAATGCACCGGGCCGGTGATCAGGGTGACGCGCGCGCCTGCCTCGACCGCCGCTTCCGCCAAGGCAAAGCCCATTTTTCCTGAGCTATGGTTGGTGATGTAGCGCACCGGGTCGATGTTTTCCTGGGTCGGCCCGGCGGTGATCAGCACGTGCTTGCCGGTCAGGGCCAGGTGTTGGAAGCACTCCGCGGCGCACAACGCCAGGTCGGTGGCTTCAAGCATGCGACCCATGCCGACGTCACCGCAGGCCTGGCTGCCGGAGGCCGGGCCGAACACCTTGAGGCCACGGCTTTGCAGGAGTTGGGTGTTGGCCTGGGTGGCCGGGTCGCGCCACATGGCCTGGTTCATGGCCGGGGCAATGGCGACGGTGGCGTCGGTGGCCAGTACCAGGGTGGTCAGCAGGTCATCGGCGATGCCTTGGGCCAGGCGGGCGATCAGGTCGGCGGTGGCCGGGGCGATCAGTACCAGGTCCGCCCATTTGGCCAGCTCGATGTGGCCCATGGCGGCTTCGGCGGCCGGGTCCAGCAGGTCCAGGTGAACCGGGTGGCCGGACAGCGCCTGCATGGTCAGAGGGGTAATGAACTCACTGCCACCGCGGGTCATGACCACGCGCACTTCGGCGCCCTGGTCCAGGAGCCTGCGAACCAGTTCTGCGCTCTTGTAGGCGGCAATGCCGCCGCCGACGCCGAGAACGATGCGTTTCCGATACAGACGCTGCATTGGTTTGCCTTTCCAGTTCAGTGATGCCAGTTCAGTGACGCCTGCGATACCCCCTCCCCAGGGGAAATCACATGCAAAAAAGAGGGCTTACGATAACACAGCGTCCGCCAGGCAACAGCGGCGTGCATGCCATGGCGCTTACGAAGAGGGAGGTGGGATGAGTATTCGCGATTGGCCTGTGGCGGAGCGGCCACGGGAGAAACTGTTGGAATGGGGGGCGAAGAGCCTTTCGGATGCCGAGTTGCTGGCGATCTTCCTGCGCACGGGGGTTTCCGGCAGAAGTGCGGTGGACCTGGCGCGCCATTTGCTGACGCAATTTGGCGGTCTGCGCCCACTGTTGGAGGCCAGTCAGAGCTTGTTCAGCCAGCATCTGGGCTTGGGGCCGGCCAAGTTTGCGCAGTTGCAGGCGGTGCTCGAAATGTCCCGGCGGCACCTGGCAGAGCGTTTGCGCAGTGACTCGGTGCTGGAAAGCCCGGTAGCGGTACGTGATTACCTCAAGGCGCTATTGCGGCATGAGCCCCATGAGGTTTTCGGCTGCCTGTTCCTCGACTCGAAGCATCGGGTGCTGGGGTTCGAGGCGTTGTCCCAGGGCACTATCGACACCGCCGTGGTTTATCCGCGGCAAGTGGTCAAGCGTGCCCTGGCATACAACGCCGCGGCCTTGATCCTGTGTCACAACCACCCTTCCGGCAGCCTTGAGCCCAGTGCAGCTGATCGAAAATTGACCAAGTTGCTGCAAAAGGCCCTGGAAGTGGTGGACGTGCGGGTACTCGATCACATCATCGTGGGGGACGGGGACCCCTTGTCGATGGCGGAATACGGCTGGATGTAGACCCGCCCCATGGGGGGGGCGGGGCGAGTGTTCAGGGCTTGACGCGGACTTTCGAAAAGTCCTGGCGGCCGAACGGGCTCACTTGATAGCCCTCGACATTCTTGCGTGCCAGGGCAAACGCGGTCGGGTGCGCCAGTGGCAGCCACAGCGCCTGTTGCTGGATCTGCGCCTGGGCCTGCTGGTACAGCTTGCTGCGCACCCCTTGCTCGTTGGTGGTCTTGCCAGCGCTGATCAGCTTGTCGAGGGCAGGGTCGCAGTAACGGGCGAAGTTGGTGCCGGATTTCACTGCGGCGCATGAGAACTGCGGGGTCAGGAAGTTATCCGGGTCGCCATTGTCGCCGGCCCAGCCCATGAACAGCAGGTCGTGCTCACCGGCTTTGGCGCGGCGAATCAGTTCGCCCCATTCGATCACGCGGATCTCGGCCTGGATGCCGACCTTGGCCAGGTCGGCTTGCAGCAATTGCGCACCAAGGTTCGGGTTGGGGTTCAGCAGGCTGCCGGTGGGACGTGTCCAGATGGTGGTCTTGAAGCCGTCCTTGAGCCCGGCGCGGTCCAGCAGGGTCTTGGCTTTGGCGAGGTCCTGTGGATAACCCGGCAGATCCTTGGCGTAGCCCCAGGTATTGGGCGGGTAAGGGCCGTTGGCGGCTTCGGCGGTGCCTTCAAACACGGCCTTGAGGTAGCTGGCCTTGTCGAAGGCGAGGTTGATGGCCTGGCGTACTTCGGGCTTGTCCAGCGGCGGGTGCTGGCTGTTGATGGCAACGAAGGCGGTCATGAAGGCCGGGGTTTTCTCGACCTTCAGCGCAGGGTCCTTTTCGGCCTCACCCACGTCCAGGGGCTTGGGCGACAGGGCGATCTGGCATTCATCGCGGTGCAGTTTCTGCAGGCGTACGTTGGCATCCGGCGTGATGGCGAAGATCAAGTTATCCACAGCGGGTTTGCCGGCGAAATAATCCGGGTTGGCCTTGTAGCGCACCACGGCGTCTTTCTGGAAACGGCTGAAGATGAACGGACCGGTGCCGATGGGCTGGCTGTTGAGCTTCTCCGGCGTACCGGCCTTGAGCAGTTTGTCGGCGTACTCGGCCGGGTAGATCGAGGCAAAACCCATGCTCAGGGCGGCGAGGAAGGTGGAGTCGGCGTGGTCGAGGGTGAAGCGCACGGTGAGTGGGTCGAGGGCGTCGATCTTCTTCACCAGCGCCGGCAGTTGCAGCGATTGCGCGTGGGGGAAGCCGCTCTGGGCAATCTTGTGCCAGGGGTTGGCCGGGTCGAGCATGCGTTCGAAGCTGAAGCGCACATCTTCGGCAGTCAGGGTGCGGCTCGGGGTGAAGTATTCGGTGCGGTGGAATTTCACGTCCGGGTGCAGTTTGAAGGTGTACGTCAGGCCATCCGGCGAGACGTCCCAGCTGTCCGCCAGGCTTGGCACCAGCTTGCCGGCGGCTGCGTCATAGTCCACCAGGCGGTTCATCAGCACGTCGGCCGAGGCATTGGTGGTGGTCAATGAGTTGTACTGCACCACATCGAACCCTTCGGGGCTGGCCTCGGTGCAGACGCTCAAGTTGTTGGCGGCAGTGGCCAGCGGGGCGATAAATAGAGGGGCTAGCAATAGCGGTAGGGCAGCGAGGCGCATGTTCGGTTTCCTTTGCAGATCGAAGGCCCATCTGCGAGTGCAGTCTGGAAAAGGCCTACCGTAGAGGTCTGATTGAAAAATGACTAGTCCATTTTTGCCTGTGCTTTTGCTTCAAATGCTGTTTTCATGGCGCCTCAGCGCGTTTCGCCGAGCACTTCATCGTGCCTGCGGGCGCTGTAAATCATTCTGTGCGACGAGCGGTCGGCTGTGACAGCGGCCCCTCCTGGCAACGGTTCAGGTGTGTTTTGCCTAGATTTACACCGGTAAAAACACACGGGCTGTTGTTGCACCAGGGTCTTTCTGGTATAAAGCAGCGCTCTTTTCTAGGGGCCCGGTTCCTTCGCTTGTAGGTGTAGCCGGTAAGACCCTAAAGAAACGCGGCGCCTGGCGCCAAATGACTGAGAGATTAAGCGGCCAACCCATGCCGGGTTGGGCATGTGGTTTTAGAGGGCTGAGGCATGTCGAGAGTCTGTCAAGTTACCGGTAAGGGTCCGGTGACTGGGAATAACATTTCCCACGCAAATAACAAAACCCGTCGTCGTTTCCTGCCGAACCTGCAGCATCACCGCTTCTGGGTTGAAGAAGAGAAACGTTTTGTTCGCCTGCGTGTATCTGCCAAAGGCATGCGTATCATCGACAAGCGCGGCATCACTGTCGTGCTGGCCGAAATCCGCGCCGCTGGCAAGATCTAAGGAGCTCTATCATGCGTGAATTGATTCGAATGATCTCTAGCGCCGGTACTGGTCACTTCTACACTACCGACAAGAACAAGCGTACTACCCCGGACAAGCTCGAAAAGAAAATGTTCGACCCGCGCGTTCGCAAGCACGTGATCTACAAAGAAGGCAAAATCAAGTAATTGATTTTCCTCCTTGTGAAAAAAAGCCCGTATCTCACGATACGGGCTTTTTTTTGCGCCGGATTTGTTGATCAGGCTTTTTGTTCGAACACCACGTAGATCTTGCGGCACGGCTCCAGTACTTCCCAGGTGCCGCTGAAACCCGCAGGGATCACGAAGCGATCGCCAGCACGCAAGGTCTTGGCGTTGCCGTCGGCATCACGCAGCACCGAAACACCCTGCACAATCTCGCAGTACTCATGCTCGGTGTAATTGACCTTCCACTGTCCGACTTCACCTTCCCAGACGCCGGCACTCATCTGCCCGCATGGGCTGTTGTAGTGGTTGTAGATCGTTTGCTCGGGGTCGCCCTTGAGGACTTTCTCGGCGGCGGGGCGGTAACGGTCGGCGGGGGTCTTGGCTTGGCTGAAGTCGACGATGTCCTGGATGCTCATGTGCGTGTCCCGTCTGGCCTGCGGTGGGGGAGTCCAAAGTCTATGTTTATTAAAATGAACATCGCAAGGGCGTTTGCCGCGCTTATGTCAAATATATTGAAACATCCCCAGCCGCTGGTTTAGGGTGGCAGCTGCCTTGAGCCGAACAGCAGGCTGGCCGGGCAAGAATTCTTTGAGGCTGCCGGGGGACATCACCTGGCCCTTGTATTCAATAAGAGGAGGACACTCGCATGACCACCCTGACCCGTGCCGATTGGGAACAACGCGCCAAGGACCTGAAGATCGAAGGCCGCGCCTACATCAACGGCGAATACACCGCCGCAGCTTCCAGCGACACGTTCGAATGCATCAGCCCGGTCGATGGCCGCCTGCTGGCCAGCGTGGCCAGCTGTGACGCCACCGACGCCCAGCGCGCCGTGGAAAACGCCCGCGCCACCTTCAATTCCGGTGTCTGGTCGCGCCTGGCGCCGGCCAAGCGCAAAGCCACCATGATCCGTTTCGCCGCGTTGCTCAAGGCCAATGCCGAAGAGTTGGCGCTGCTCGAAACCCTGGACATGGGCAAGCCGATCAGCGACTCCCTGAATATTGACGTGCCCGGTGCAGCCAACGCGCTGAGCTGGAGCGGCGAGGCGATCGACAAGATCTACGACGAAGTCGCGGCCACCCCTCACGACCAATTGGGCCTGGTGACGCGCGAGCCGGTGGGCGTCGTCGCTGCCATTGTGCCGTGGAACTTCCCGCTGATGATGGCCTGCTGGAAACTCGGCCCGGCGTTGTCCACAGGTAACTCGGTGATCCTCAAACCGTCCGAAAAGTCTCCGTTGACTGCCATCCGCATCGCTGCCCTGGCCGTCGAGGCCGGTATTCCAAAAGGCGTGTTCAACGTGTTGCCAGGTTACGGCCACACCGTAGGCAACGCGCTGGCGCTGCACATGGACGTCGACACCCTGGTGTTCACAGGTTCGACCAAGATCGCCAAGCAGCTGTTGATCCGCTCCGGCGAGTCGAACATGAAGCGTGTATGGCTGGAAGCTGGCGGCAAGAGCCCGAACATCGTGTTCGCCGACGCCCCGGACCTGCAAGCCGCTGCCGAATCCGCCGCCGGCGCCATCGCCTTCAACCAGGGCGAAGTCTGCACCGCCGGTTCGCGCCTGCTCGTGGAGCGCTCCATCAAGGACAAATTCCTGCCCATGGTGATCGAGGCCCTCAAGGGCTGGAAGCCCGGCAACCCGTTGGACCCGGCCACCAACGTCGGTGCACTGGTGGACACCCAGCAGATGAACACGGTGCTGTCGTATATCGAAGCCGGTCACGCCGATGGCGCCAAGCTGGTGGCGGGCGGCAAGCGCACCCTGGAAGAAACCGGTGGCACCTATGTTGAACCGACGATTTTCGACGGTGTGACCAACGCCATGAAAATCGCCAAGGAAGAGATCTTTGGTCCAGTCCTGTCGGTGATCACCTTCGACAGCGCCGAAGAAGCGGTCAAGATCGCCAACGACACCATCTACGGCCTGGCCGCAGCGGTGTGGACGTCGGACATCTCCAAGGCGCACCTGACCGCCAAGGCGCTGCGTGCCGGTAGCGTGTGGGTCAACCAATACGACGGTGGCGACATGACCGCACCGTTTGGTGGCTTCAAGCAATCGGGTAATGGTCGCGACAAGTCGCTGCACGCGTTCGACAAATACACCGAGCTGAAGTCGACCTGGATCAAGCTGTAACTTTCAGGGCTCGCCGCAGGTAAAAGTGTGGGAGCGGGCTTGCTCGCGAATACGGTGTATCAGTACCAGATGAGCTGGCTGGCCCACCGCATTCGCGAGCAAGCCCGCTCCCACAGTGTTTTGTGTGATCTCAGGAATTATCCACAGGAGCGTGGACATGCGTTGGGCGACTTATTTCGCCGTTCTGGCCTCGGTCCTCAGCGTTGGCCTGGCCCTGGGGGTCAGCATGCCGCTGGTGTCCCTGCGACTCGAAGGCTGGGGCTACGGCAGTTTTGCCATCGGGGTGATGGCGGCGATGCCAGCTTTTGGCGTGTTGCTGGGGGCGAAGCTTTCCAGTCGTTTGGCCTCGTGGCTGGGCACTGCCAATTTGATGCGCCTGTGCCTGTGGGGCGGGGCGCTGTCCATCGGTTTGCTGGCGATTTTGCCGAGCTATCCGGTGTGGCTGGTGCTGCGGCTGATGATCGGGGTGATCCTGACCATCGTGTTTATCCTCGGCGAAAGCTGGATCAACCAGTTGGTGGTGGAGCAATGGCGTGGCCGGTTGGTCGCGTTGTATGGCTGTAGCTATGCCTTGAGCCAACTGTCCGGGCCCTTGCTGCTGGGCCTGATCGGCACCGACCATGACTACGGCTTCTGGGTGGGTGTCGGCTTATTGGTGGTGGCGCCCGTGTTGTTGCTGGGACGCTCCGGTGCACCCACTGCCGAGTCGTTCAGCGTGACCTTCGCCGACCTGTGGCGCTTCTGCCTGAGCCTGCCGGCGATTGCCTGGGCGGTGGCCTTATTCGCCGCGTTCGAGGCGATGATTCTGACGCTGCTGCCGGTGTATTGCCTGCAACAGGGCTTCACTGCCGAGATCGCCTTGGCGATGGTCAGCACCGTGGTGGTGGGTGATGCGCTGCTGCAATTGCCCATCGGTGCGCTGGCTGACTACCTGCCGCGACGCACGCTGTTCCTCAGTTGTGCGGTGTTGCTGCTGGCGTCGAGCCTGGCGATTCCGCTGACCTTGCACACGTTGTTGATCTGGCCGGTGTGGGTGGTGTTCGGCGCCAGTGCCGGAGGGTTGTTCACCCTGTCGTTGATTCTGATCGGCGAGCGTTATCGCGACGATGCGCTGGTGCGCGCCAATGCCCACGTAGCGCAGTTGTGGGGGATTGGCTGCCTGATCGGGCCGTTGGTGGCGGGGGCAGGGAGCCAGTGGATCAGCGGGCATGCGTTGCCGTTCCTGATGGCGGCCGGCGCGTTGGGCCTGGTGGTGTTGCTGCTGCGCCAGGGGGCGTTCGGCGCAGCGCAACCGGCCTGACCTTACCGTGCAGTCAGCTCCCACAGTTGATCGGTGTTGTTCTTAAAGCATGCGTTCCAGGCCCACAGACGTGGCAAACCATGCATTGAAGCGACGCCACCAACTGCCCGGCTCGCGGGTCAGGGTGTGCAATTGGCCGTTGTCCTCGGTCACCCACACCAACTGCCCATCCTGCAATTTCGGTTCATAACTCAACGCTGGCGCCATGCCTTGCAGCGCCAGGTTGCGCACATGTTCCGCCAGTTCGGGACTGTCGACCAATACGCCGACTTCGGTGTTCCAAAGCACCGAACGCGGGTCGAAATTGAACGAGCCGATGAAGGACTTTTCCCGATCAAAGATCATCGCCTTGCTGTGCAGGCTGGAGTCCGAACCGCGAAAGGTGCCACGCCGAAACAGGTGGGGGCCGCTGCCGCTGCCATCGCCCGGTTGGCGGCGCAGTTCGTAGAGTTTCACCCCGTGTTCCAGCAGGGCCTTGCGATACGGCGCGTAGCCGCCGTGCACGGCCGGAACGTCGGTGGCCTCCAGGGCGTTGGTCAGCAGGCTCACGGACACGCCCGCGTCGGCGCGCCCGGTCAGGTAAACCAGCCCCGGCTGGCCGGGCACGAAGTACGCCGAGATCATGATCAGCTCGTGATTGACCCCTGCCAGCTCTGGCGCGAGTTGGGTGGTGAGCAGCAAGTGCGGGTCCGGTTCGGCCGTGGCCAGCACCTTGCTCGGCGCATCCCACAGCGCCTGGTTCCAGGCCCAGATCAACTCGCGGCGCCAAGTGTCCATGCGCGGTTGGGTCTGATAGGTGCGCAGCCGGTTGTACAGGGCGTAACGCTGCTGGCGTGATTCGGCCAGCGACTCTTGCAGGCGCGCGCGCGCGGTCGCCAAGTCGCCTTTGGATGGCGTGTTGGAGACAAAGTCGTCAATCGGCTTGCTCAGGGCGCTGTTCCAGTACTGGTCGAAGCTGTGGCCGAGCTGCTCGGCCACCGGGCCCAGGCTGAGCATGTCGATGTCGGTGAAATTCAGGTTGGGCTCGGCGTCGAAATACTCATCGCCCAGATTGCGCCCGCCGACGATGGCTGCGCTGTTGTCGGCCAGCCACAACTTGTTGTGCATGCGCCGGTGCTGCAAAGACAGATTGAACAGGCGACCCATGGCCCGCGTCACGCCGGTGCTGCGGCCCAGATGCAACGGGTTGAACAGGCGGATTTCGATCTTGGGGTGGGCGGCGAGGGTGGCGATGATCTGGTCGAGGCCGTCGCTGGTGGTGTCGTCCAGCAGGATGCGCACACGCACACCGCGGTCGGCGGCCTTGAGCAGTTCGTCCACGAGCATGCGCGTGCTGATACCGTCGTGGACGATGTAGTACTGCAAGTCGAGGCTGGTCTGGGCGTTGCGGATCAGTTCGGCGCGGGCCATGAACGCCTCGCTGCTGTTGGGCAGCAGGCGAAACCCGGAGCGGCCCTGGTAAGGCGCGGCCTGGGCCTGGATCGAGCGGCCGAACGACGACTGGGCGGCGGGCAGCGCATCGCTGGGGACGCGCGGTGCGTTCACGGTGGCACAGCCGCCGAGGGCCAGGGCTCCCAACAGGAAAAACGGGAATAGCCGTTGCATCATCAAGGGAGTCGCTTCCAGATCAGGGCGGTTGTCGACATCTGACGGCTATTTCTCGGGAAAGGTCAGTGCATTTCCTCGTTCAGTAGCTTGGTCGCGGCAGCGCCGACCTTGCGCACGGCCTCTTCGATCTGCGGGCTCGGCTTGGCGCCGTAGTTCATGCGCAGGCAGTTCCGGTATTTGCCCGAGGCCGAGAAGATGCTGCCTACCGCCACCTGTACGCCTTGTTCCAGCAAGATCCGGTTGAGCTTCAAGGTATCAAAGCCATCCGGCAACTCGACCCACAGCATAAAGCTGCCCTGAGGGCGGCTGGCCCGCGTGCCCGCGGGAAAGTAGCGGCTGACCCAATCGAGCATCAGGTCGCGATTGCGCTGGTATTGAGTGCGCATCCGCCGCAAATGCGGTTCGAAATGGCCGTTTTTCAGAAATTCCGCGATCGCAATCTGCGGTTGGGTCGCCGTGGAGCCGGTGCTGATGTATTTCATGTGCAGCACCCGTTCCAGGTAACGCCCCGGCGCTACCCAACCGATGCGCAGGCCGGGCGCCAGGGTTTTGGAGAACGAACTGCAGAGCAGTACGCGACCGTCTTCGTCGAAGGATTTGATCGTGCGCGGGCGCGGGTAGCTGTAGGCCAATTCGCCATACACATCGTCTTCGATGATTGCCACGTCAAAGCGCTGGGCCAGGGTCAGCAGGGCGCGTTTGCGCGCTTCCGGCATGATGTAGCCCAGCGGGTTGTTGCAGTTGGGGGTCAGTTGGATGACCTTGATCGGCCATTGTTCCAGGGCCAGTTCCAGGGCTTCCAGGCTGATGCCGGTGATGGGGTCGGTGGGGATTTCCAGGGCCTTCATGCCCAGGCCCTTGAGGGTCTGCATGGCACCGTGAAAGCTGGGTGAATCCACCGCGACAATATCCCCAGGTTCACAAATGGCGCGGATGCTCGCAGACAGCGCCTCATGGCAGCCGGTGGTGACCACAATGTCTTCGGCGTTCAGTTGGCAGCCGGAATCCAATGACAGCCGGGCGATCTGCTCGCGCAATTCCATACAGCCCATGATGTTGTCGTAATACAGCCCTGGCAGATCCTGGCGGCGGCTCACGCGGGCGAGGCTGCGCAGCAGGGGTTTGAGGGTCGGTGACAGCACATCCGGCATGCCGCGGCCCATCTGTATGACGTCTTTGCGCGGGACGGCGCTAATCAGCTCCAGCACCTGGTCCCACTGGGAAATGTCCACCGGGCGCTGGGCCGGGCGGCCGACTTCGGGCAGGGCCGGCAACTCGCGGCCGACCGGCACAAAGTAGCCGGATTTGGGCTTGGGCATCGCCAGGCCATTATCTTCCAGCAAGCGATAGGCCTGTTGCACGGTGCTCAGGCTGACCCCGTGTTCCACGCTCAAGGCGCGGACGGAAGGCAAGCGATCGCCGGGACGGTAGAAGCCTTGTTCGATGCGGGTGCCCAGCAAATCGGCGAGGTTGACGTAAAGGGTCATGGTGGTCGCTCCCAGGGGACCAGTACAGATGCAGCGAAAATACAGGATTCAGCCGCCTATAGGCAGTGTCTGTATGGATTTAATAAAAATTGATTGGATCTGTAATGGTTTTGCTCGCGCGCCCATCCTAGTCACTCATGGCAACAGGTAAATGAGGGGCGACACAATGAGCGGCATGAGCGATGTGCGGTTGGCGTTACGCAGTCAGGAACTGGAAGCGGAGCAGGGACGCACGCTGTCGGCGCCGGCCAACAGCCGCTGGAGTCTGTTCTGGCACCGCAGCCATACGCGCAAGGCCTTGCTGGACATGACCGCCGAACAGCTCAGGGACATCGGCCTCAGCGCAGAACAGGCGCGCCAGGAAGGGGTGAAACCGTTCTGGCGCAAGTGATCACATCAGCTCTTTGAGGCGGTGCCAGAGCATCCCTAGCGCCAACAGTGGCGAGCGCAAATGCTTGCCGCCGGGGAAGGTGATGTGCGGCACCTGGGCGAACAGATCGAAGCGGCCCTGCTGCTGGCCGCTGATGGCCTCGGCCAGTAGCTTGCCCGCCAGGTGCGTGGCGTTGAGGCCATGGCCGGCGTAGGCCTGGGCGTAATACACATTGGGTTGGTCGGGCAGCCGGCCGATCTGCGGCAGGCGGTTGGCGCCAATGCCAATCATGCCGCCCCACTGGTAATCGATCTTCACGTCGGCCAGTTGCGGGAACACCTTGAGCATTTTCGGCCGCATATAGGCGCCGATGTCCTGCGGATCGCGGCCGGAGTAGTGGCAGGCGCCGCCGAACAACAGGCGTCGGTCGGCGGACAAGCGGAAGTAGTCCACCGTCACCCGCTGGTCGCATACGGCCATGTTCTGTGGCAGCAGGCTGGCGGCCTGGGCTTCGCTCAATGGTTCGGTGGCGATGATGTAGCTGCCGGCGGGCAGCACTTTGCCGCTCAACTGCGGGTTCAAGCCGTTCAGGTAGGCGTTGCAGGCCAGCACCAGGGTGTTGGCGCGCACGTTGCCCTGGGCGGTGTGCACGTTGATCTCGGGGCCGTAGTCGATGCGCGTGACGGCGGATTGCTCAAACAACTGCACGCCCAGTTGCTGCGCGGCGGCGGCTTCGCCCAGCGCGAGGTTGAGTGGGTGCAGGTGGCCGGAGCCCATGTCGATCATGCCGCCTACGTAGCGGTCCGAGCCGATCACGCTGCTCATCTGGCTGGCTTGCAGTAGGCGTACTTCGTGGCGATAGCCCAGGCTGCGCAACTCTTCGGCGTCTTCGGCCAGGCCTTGCAGGTCGCGGGGTTTGTTGGCGAGGTCGCAGTAGCCCCAGGTCAGGTCGCAGGGGATCTGGAAGCGTTCGACGCGCTCGCGCACGATCTCCACAGCCTCCAGGCCCATCAGCTTCATCTGTCGCACGCCGTCGCTGCCGATCACTGGGGTGAACTGCTCGAGGCCATGGCCGACGCCGCGAATCAATTGGCCGCCATTGCGCCCGCTGGCGCCCCAGGCGATTTTGCGGGCTTCCAGCAGCACCACGCTGAAGCCGCGCTCGGCCAGCTCCAGGGCGGTGTTCAGCCCGGAAAAGCCACCGCCGACCACGCACACGTCGGCCGTCATTTCGCCGGTCAGTACCGGGTAATCGGGTTGCGGCACGCTGCTGGCGGCATAGTAGGAAGCGGTGTGCCGGGCGCTGGCGGTCATGGGAGCATCCCTGTTTGGAAAATTTGACGCAGGATACAGCGGTCGGACGACGCTGTCTCACCGCGGGCTTTTGCGGCAGAATCCACGCCTATTCGCCGTTCGGTACGTGTTTCGATGAGTTGCAACAGCCAAAAGATCAGCGCACTGCGCCGACAGATTCCTTCGTTCGAGTGCGTCCCCGGCTGCCACGACTGCTGTGGGCCGGTGACCACTTCGCCTGAAGAAATGTCCCGCCTGCCACGCAAGACTGCGGCCGAGCAGGACGCTGCCATGGACGAGTTGAACTGTGTGCACCTGGGCCCAAACGGTTGCACGGTGTACGACGAGCGGCCGCTGATCTGTCGGCTGTTCGGCACCACCAAGACCTTGCCGTGCCCGAATGGGCGACGGCCGGTGGAGCTGATCCACCCGCGGGTGGAAAAGCAGATCCACGACTATATGGCGAGCACCCGGCAGGTATTGGTCTGACAGGTGTACTCGGTCAAAGTGTGGGAGCAGGGTGCCAGTTAATCGGGAATCGGCAGGTTCAGGCTCTCTTTCACTTCTTCCATCACGATATAGCTCTTGGACTCCCGCACATGGGGCAGCTTGAGCAGGATGTCGCCAAGCAATTTGCGGTACGAGGCCATCTCGGAAATCCGCGCCTTCACCAGGTAGTCGAAGTCACCCGACACCAGGTGGCACTCCAGCACATGGGGCAGTTTCAGTACGGCGCGGCGGAATTCCTCAAAGGTGTCGCCTGATTTGTAATCGAGGCTGATCTCGACAAATACCAGCAAACTCCCCTTCAAATGCTGAGGGTTGAGCCGTGCGTTGTAGCCCATGATGATCCCTTCGCGCTCCAACCGGCGCACGCGCTCGGTGCACGGCGTGGTCGACAGCCCGACTTTTTCTCCCAGCTCCGTGAACGAAATCCGCCCGTCGGTTTGCAGGATTCGCAGGATGTTGCGGTCGATCTTGTCCAGCTCCCGCTTGGTCTGGGTATTGGTACGCATAGGGGATCTGCCTCTGTGAAAAGGGTTTTTGCCGAGAATTGTCGCCAAATATAGGCATTTATATAGTGAAATGCACTGGTCATTGTTTTTTAAACTGCGCTCATCATTGCTCGAACAACACACGTCAGCGGCCACGCCCGCGATGAGGATATAAAAATGCGCGTTCTGGTCTTGGGTAGCGGCGTCATTGGTGTGACCAGTGCCTACTATTTGGCGCGGGCCGGCTTTGAAGTGGTCGTGGTCGACCGTCAGCCCGCCGCTGCCATGGAAACCAGTTTCGCCAACGCCGGCCAGGTGTCCCCAGGCTACGCCTCGCCCTGGGCGGCACCGGGCGTACCGCTCAAAGCCATCAAGTGGCTGCTGCAACGCCACGCACCGCTGGCGATCAAGGCCACTGCCGATGTCGATCAATACCTGTGGATGGCGCAGATGCTGCGCAACTGCACCGCCAGCCGCTATGCGGTAAACAAAGAACGCATGGTGCGCTTGTCCGAATACAGCCGTGACTGCCTCGACGAACTGCGCGCCGAGACCGGCATTGCCTACGAAGGTCGTAGCCTGGGGACTACCCAGTTGTTCCGCACCCAGGCCCAACTCGATGGCGCCGCCAAGGACATCGCCGTACTGAAAGAGTCCGGCGTGCCGTTCGAACTGCTTGACCGTGCCGGTATCGCCCGTGTGGAGCCGGCCCTGGCCAGCGTCACCGACATCCTCGCCGGTGCCCTGCGCCTGCCGAATGACCAGACCGGCGACTGCCAGATGTTCACGACGCGCCTGGCCGAGATGTGCACGCAGTTGGGCGTGGAATTTCGCTTCGAGCAGGACATCCAGCGCCTCGACTACGCCGGCGAACGCATCAACGGCGTGTGGATCGACGGCAAGCTGGAAACCGCCGACCGCTACGTACTGGCCCTCGGCAGTTACTCGCCCAAATTGCTCAAGCCGCTGGGGATCAAGGCGCCGGTGTACCCGCTCAAGGGGTATTCGCTGACCGTGCCGATCACCAACCCGGCGATGGCCCCGACTTCGACCATTCTCGACGAAACCTACAAGGTCGCGATCACCCGCTTCGACAACCGCATCCGCGTTGGCGGCATGGCGGAAATCGCCGGTTTTGACCTGTCGCTCAACCCGCGTCGGCGCGAAACCCTGGAGATGATCGTCAACGACCTTTATCCTCAGGGCGGCGATCTGGCCGAAGCGACTTTCTGGACCGGCCTGCGCCCGACCACACCCGATGGCACGCCGATCGTCGGTGCCACGCCGTTCAAGAACCTGTTCCTGAACACCGGCCACGGCACCCTCGGCTGGACCATGGCGTGTGGCTCGGGCCGCTTGCTGGCCGATCTGATGGCCAGGAAAACCCCGCAGATCAGCGCCGCAGGCCTCGATATTTCCCGTTACGGCAACCACCAGGAGTCCGCAAAACATGTCAATCCAGCGCCAGCTCACCAATGAGCGCATGAGCCAGATCGTAGTCCACAGCGGCACCGTCTATCTGGCCGGGCAAGTCGGCGACGACATGAACGCCGGGATTGAACAGCAGACCCGTGAAACCCTGGCCAATATCGAGCGTTTGCTGGACCTGGCCGGTACGGACAAGACCAAGTTGCTGTCGGTGACGATCTACCTGAAAGACATCGACGCCGATTTCGCCGGCATGAATGCGGTGTGGGACAAGTGGCTGCCCAAGGGCGTCGCCCCGGCCCGCGCCACGGTCGAAGCCAAGTTGTGCGAACCGCAAATCCTGGTAGAGCTGTCGGTCGTGGCTGCGCTGCCGTAAACCCAGATCCTCCCCCGGTGCCGACGTTATTGGGCGGCATCGGTTTTTCTTCACTCTGTCGCCTAGAAGCCTGCCGCCATGCGTCCTGCCCGTGCCCTGATCGATCTCCAAGCCCTGCGCCACAACTACCAATTGGCCCGTGAAGTCACGGGGGCCAAGGCCCTTGCCGTGATCAAGGCGGATGCCTATGGCCACGGTGCCGTGCGGGTGGCCCAGGCGTTGGAGGCCGACGCCGATGGGTTTGCCGTGGCGTGTATCGAAGAGGCGCTGGAGCTGCGCGCCGCCGGTATCCGCGCGCCGGTGTTGCTGTTGGAAGGTTTTTTCGAGGCTGACGAGCTGCCACTGATCATCGAGCATGATTTGTGGTGCGTGGTGCATTCGTTGTGGCAGCTGGAGGCGATCGAGCAGGCCAGGCTGAGCAAGCCGCTGACCATCTGGCTCAAGCTTGACTCCGGCATGCACCGCGTCGGCCTGCATCCCAAGGATTATCACGAGGCGTACCAGCGCCTGCTGGCCAGCGGCAAAGTGGCCAAGATCGTATTGATGAGCCACTTCGCCCGCGCCGATGAGCTTGATTGTGCGCGCAGCGATGAGCAAGTGGCGGTCTTCGACGCGGCGCGCCAAGGCCTGGCGGCCGAGGTCAGCCTGCGCAACTCGCCGGCGGTGATGGGCTGGCCCAACGTGTCCAGCGACTGGGTGCGCCCCGGCATCATGCTGTACGGCGCGACGCCGTTTGGCGAAGACCAGGCCGTGGCCGCGCGCTTGCAGCCGGTGATGACCCTGGAATCCAAAGTCATTTGCGTCCGTGAACTGCCGGCCGGCGAGCCGGTGGGCTACGGCGCCAAGTTCATCACGCCAAAACCGATGCGCATCGGCGTGGTTGCGATGGGCTATGCCGACGGTTACCCGCGCCACGCACCGACCGGTACGCCGGTACTGGTCGCCGGGCAGCGCAGCCAATTGCTCGGCCGTGTGTCCATGGACATGCTGTGCATCGACCTGACGGACGTGCCTGAGGCGGGTCTCGGTTCGACCGTGGAGCTGTGGGGCAAAAACATCCTCGCCAGCGACATCGCCACTGCCGCCGAAACCATTCCCTACCAGATCTTCTGCAACCTGCGCCGAGTGCCAAGGCTCTATTGCGGCGATTGACCGCCCGCTACGAACGCCGCTGCCCGGGATTTAGGCCCAAGTGTTGTAAATACTGAACGCTGTCGCCATGATAACGCTCAATTACAACAAAGCCTGAATCCTAGGAGGCTCCTGCATTGGACGTCGGCGAACGACTGCAATCCATCCGTAAACTGAAGGGTCTTTCCCAGCGCGAGCTCGCCAAGCGTGCGGGTGTCACCAACAGCACCATTTCGATGATCGAAAAAAACAGCGTCAGCCCCTCGATCAGCTCCTTGCGCAAGGTGCTGGGCGGTATCCCCATGTCCATGGTCGAGTTCTTTTCCGAGGAGATCCTCCAGGAAATACCGACGCAGATCGTCTATAAAGCCAATGAGCTGATCGACATCTCTGACGGCGCCGTCACCATGAAACTGGTAGGCCGGGCGCACCCCAGCCGGGCGATTGCGTTTCTCAACGAGATCTACCCGCCGGGCGCCGATACTGGCGAAGAAATGCTCACCCATGAAGGCGAAGAAACCGGGATTCTGGTGGAAGGTCGTCTGGAATTGGTGGTCGGTCTTGAAACTTTTGTGCTCGAAGCCGGCGATAGCTACTACTTTGAAAGCACCAAGCCCCATCGTTTTCGCAATCCGTTCGATGTGCCGGCGCGACTAATCAGCGCAGCCACACCCGCGAACTTTTAACAAAAGAGGCGCCCTGCCAGCGTTGCAGAGGTTCCCGCAGCCGTATCCGCAGGGCTGAATCCCCCTTTATTTAATAGGGTTGTTTCGGCCCGGCGGGCTAACCGTTATACTTTCGCCGCCTGCGAAACCGTGGCCGCAGGCGTGAATAGCCACCATTGAGGGTGAACGCGTGAACCTAATTATGAAAATGCTGGCTGCACCAGCAACCGTACTGGCCCTATGGGCTGTCAGCGCTCAAGCTGCGACCAATGATGACATTGCCAAACGCCTGGAGCCGGTCGGCCAAGTCTGCGTCCAGGGCCAGGAATGCAAGGGGATGGAAGTCGCTGTCGCCGCTGGTGGAGGCGGGGCGAAAACCCCGGATGACATCATTGCCAAGCACTGCAACGCCTGCCACGGTACCGGCCTGTTGGGCGCGCCGAAAATCGGCGACACCGCCGCCTGGAAAGAGCGCGCCGACCACCAGGGCGGCCTCGACGGCATCCTGGCCAAGGCGATCACCGGTATCAACGCCATGCCGCCAAAAGGCACCTGCGCTGATTGCTCGGATGACGACCTCAAGGGCGCCATCAAGAAGATGTCCGGGCTTTAATCCGCCGATCTTCGCCAAAAAAGCCGCTTACGAGCGGCTTTTTTGTGCCCGTTATGTGTGCTGAGGGCTGTTCATTGCAGCAAACACCCGCCACTCTCTGTCCAACCCCTAATCACGGAATGTTCAGGAGGGTCGGATGGTGCAGTTGTGTTCAATCGAGCAAGCAGTTGACGACGTACTCGCGCGTTTGCCGGCGCATATTCATTTGGGCATGCCGTTGGGTCTGGGCAAGCCCAACCTGTTCGTCAATGCGTTGTACCGGCGCGTTGCCAAGCTGCCGGAGCGGGCGCTGACGATCTACACCGCGCTGAGCCTGGGCCGTCCAACCCTGGGCGACGGCTTGCAGAAACGCTTTCTCGAACCTTTTATTGAACGGGTGTTTGGCGATTATCCCGAGTTGGATTTTCTCGCCGACCTACGCAAAGACAGCCTTCCACACAACATCCGCGTGCAGCAGTTCTTCATGCAGCCCGGCAGCCTGCTGCACAGCACTTCGGCCCAGCAGGATTACGTCAGCAGTAACTACAGCCACGCCGCCCGGGACATCAACGCCGCCGGCCTGAACCTGGTGGCGCAACTGGTGGCCAGCAGCGCCGAGCATCCTGATCGCCTGAGCCTGAGCTGCAACCCTGACATCACCCTCGACCTGCTACCGATGATCGCCAAGCGCCGCGCCGCCGGGGAAACCGTCCTGATCGTCGGCCAGGTCCACACCGAGTTGCCCTACATGCCCGGTGATTCCGAACTGGGCATGGACGCCTTTGATTACCTGATCGACGAAAAGGACAGCACCACGCTGTTCTCCACGCCAAACATGCCGGTGGGGTTTCAGGACCACTTTATCGGCCTGCACGCCAGCACCCTGGTGCGCGATGGCGGCACCTTGCAGATCGGCATCGGCTCCATGGGCGATGCGCTGACCGCCGCGCTGCTGGCGCGCCAGGCCGACAACGAAGCCTACCGCTCGTTGCTGACCGACCTCGACGTGTACCAGTGGGCGCCGCTGATCAGCCATGAAGGCGGCGTCGAACCCTTCGCCCGCGGCCTTTACGGTTGCAGCGAAATGTTCGTCAACGGTCTGCTGGTGCTGGCCGATGCCGGGATTGTGCGGCGCAAGGTCTACCCGGATGTGCCGACCCAGGAACAGGCCAACGCCGGCACCCTGGACGATGCCGCGCAATCGGATGGGGTTTCGATCCACGGCGGTTTCTTTGTCGGGCCGCGGAGTTTTTACCAGCGCCTACAGGAGATGACCCACGGCAAACGCCTTGAATTCAACATGACCCGCATCAGCTACATCAACGAGCTGTACGGCCAGGAAGAACTCAAGCGCCTGCAACGCCTGGATGCGCGGTTTATCAACAGCGCAATCATGGTCACCTTGCTCGGTGCGGGGGTGGCCGACCAGTTGGAAGATGGCCGGGTACTCAGCGGTGTGGGCGGGCAGTACAACTTCGTGGCCCAGGGCCATGCGCTGGAGGGCGCGCGCTCGATCCTGATCCTGCGCAGCTGGCGCGAGGCGGCGGGGGAGGTCAGCTCCAATATCGTCTGGGACTACGGCCACTGCACCATTCCCCGACACTTGCGGGACATTGTCATCACCGAGTACGGAATCGCCGACCTGCGCGGTCAGACGGATGCCAAGGTGATTGAGGCGTTGCTCAATATCACCGACTCACGCTTCCAGCACGACTTGATCGAACAGGCACAGAAGGCCGGCAAGTTGCCCAAGGATTTTCAGCTCGATCCGCGCTTTGCCGACAACACGCCGCAGCGGCTCACAGGTATCCAGGCACGGCATCGACGGTTGTTTACGGAGTACCCGCTGGGCAGCGACTTTACCGAGGAGGAGCGGGATCTGTTGCGCGCGTTGAACTGGCTCAAGAGCAAATTCAAGCTGACGGAGATTTTGGAGTTGGGCAAGGCGGCGTTGGATGCGCCGGAGCCGGAGGTGTTTCCAGAGCACTTGAAACGGATGGGGTTGGATCAGCCGGAAGGGCTGAAAGAGGACTTGTACCAGCGCCTGCTGCTCGCCGGCCTACAGGCCACCGCGCACTAACAACCCACACAAAACCAACTGTGGGAGCTGGCTTGCCTGCGATAGCGGAGTGTCAGGCGACATCAATGTCGCTGTACCACCGCGATCGCAGGCAAGCCAGCTCCCACATTTTTAACTGTGCGCGTTCAGGAGTAGTGCTTACTCGATGAAGGTCACCACACCACCCTCCAGCGACTTCACCCGTGCCAGCGACTCAACCCGATAACCCTGCGCATCCAGCTCTGCACGGCCACCCTGGAACGATTTCTCGATCACGATCCCCAGGCCGGCAACGGTGGCACCGGCTTGCTTGATGATCGAAATCAGCGCCTGGGACGCCTTGCCGTTGGCCAGGAAGTCATCAATCACCAGTACACGGTCGCTGCTGGTCAGGTGGCGCGGCGAGATCGCCACGGTGCTTTCGACTTTCTTGGTGAAGGAGTACACCGTCGCCGACAGCAGGTTTTCGGTGAGGGTCAACGATTGCTGCTTGCGTGCAAAAATCACCGGGACCCCCAGGTTCAGGCCCGTCATGATCGCCGGCGCGATGCCCGAGGCTTCGATGGTGACGATCTTGGTGATGCCCGAATCCTTGAACAGCGCAGCGAATTCGTCGCCGATCAGTTTCATCAGCGCCGGATCGATCTGGTGGTTCAGAAAGGCGTCGACCTTGAGTACCTGATCGGAAAGCACGATGCCTTCTTCGCGAATTTTCTTGTGCAGTGCTTCCACGAAAGCTTCCTCTGTTGACGCAATACGCGTCGAAAGTAGATTGAAAAGTAGTCGATTCTAGCGCTTTAGCATCGCGCGTATGTCCGCCAGGGCGGTGTTGCCGCGAACGGCTTTCACCTCGGTCGGGGTGTCGTCATTGCCTTCCCAGGCCAGGTCGTCCGGCGGCAGTTCATCCAGGAACCGGCTGGGGGCACAATCGATGATTTCGCCGTATTGCTTGCGCTTGGCGGCAAAGGTGAAGGCCAGGGTCTGACGGGCGCGGGTAATGCCCACGTAGGCCAGTCGGCGTTCTTCCTCGATGGTGTCGGCTTCGATGCTGGAGCGGTGTGGGAGGATTTCCTCTTCCATGCCCATGATGAACACGTAGGGGAATTCCAGGCCCTTGGATGCATGCAAGGTCATCATCTGCACACCTTCGGCGCCGTCTTCCTCTTCCTGCTGGCGTTCGAGCATGTCGCGCAGCACCAGCTTGCCGATGGCGTCTTCGACGGTCATCTCGCCGTCTTCGTCTTTTTCCAGGGTGTTCTTCAGCGCTTCGATCAGGAACCAGACGTTGCCCATGCGGTAATCCGCGGCCTTGTCGCTGGAGCTGTTGGTGCGCAGCCAGTTTTCATAGTCGATGTCCATGACCATGCTGCGCAGGGCGCTGATCGGGTCTTCGCCGGCGCACTGCTCGCGGACCTTGTCCATGAAGCGCTTGAAGCGCGACAGGCGGTCGGTGAAACGGGTGTCCAGGTGTTCGCCCAGGCCGATCTCGTCGGTGGCGGCGTACATCGAGATCTTGCGTTCGGTCGCGTAGTTGCCGAGCTTTTCCAGGGTGGTGGAACCGATCTCGCGGCGCGGCACGTTGATCACGCGCAGGAAGGCGTTGTCGTCATCCGGGTTCACGATCAGCCGGAAGTAGGCCATCAGGTCTTTTACTTCCTGACGTCCGAAAAAGCTGTTGCCGCCCGACAGGCGATACGGCACCTGGTGGTGCTGCAATTTCAGCTCGATCAGCTTGGCCTGGTAGTTGCCGCGATACAGGATCGCGAAATCGCTGTAGGGCCGGTCGGTGCGCAAGTGCAGGCTGAGGATTTCCACGGCCACGCGCTCGGCTTCGGCGTCTTCGTTGCGGCAGCGGATCACGCGGATCTCGTCGCCGTGGCCCATCTCACTCCACAGTTGTTTTTCAAACTCGTGGGGGTTGTTCGAGATCAGCACGTTGGCGCAACGCAGGATGCGGCTGGTGGAGCGATAGTTCTGCTCCAGCATCACCACTTTCAGGGACGGGTAGTCGTCCTTGAGCAGCATCAGGTTTTCCGGGCGGGCGCCGCGCCAGGCGTAGATCGACTGGTCGTCGTCGCCTACCACGGTGAACTGGTTGCGTTTGCCGATGAGCATTTTCACCAGCAGGTACTGACTGGCGTTGGTGTCCTGGTATTCGTCCACCAGCAGGTAGCGCACCTTGTTCTGCCATTTTTCGAGGATGTCGGCGTGTTCCTCGAACAACTTCACGGGCAGCAGGATCAGGTCGTCGAAGTCCACCGCGTTGAACGCCTTGAGCGTGCGCTGGTAGTGGGTGTAGACGATGGCGGCGGTCTGTTCCTTGGGGTTGCGTGCGTTTTCCAGGGCCTGGGGCGGCAGGATCAGGTCGTTCTTCCAGGCGCCGATCATGTTCTTGATCTCGTCCACGCCGTCGTCGCCTGCGTATTCCTTCTGCATGATGTCGGTCATCAGCGACTTCACATCGGTCTCGTCGAAGATCGAGAAGCCCGGTTTGTAGCCCAGGCGTGCATGCTCCTTGCGGATGATGTTCAGGCCCAGGTTGTGGAAGGTACACACGGTGAGGCCACGGCCTTCGCCACCCTTGAGCAGGGTGCCGACGCGCTCTTTCATTTCCCGCGCCGCCTTGTTGGTAAAGGTCATGGCGACGATGTACTGGGCGCGGATGCCGCAGTTCTGGATCAGGTGCGCGATCTTGCGGGTGATCACGCTGGTCTTGCCGGAGCCTGCGCCGGCGAGCACCAATAGAGGGCCGCCGACGTAGTTCACGGCTTCTTGCTGCCGGGGATTGAGTCGGGACATACAGAATTTCAGGAGTCGTTGTTCAAAAGGGCGGGCATTTTAACAGGCTGGCAGGATTCTGCTCTCTCAGAACGACGGTGTGACGTACCACTCGATCTAAATTTGCCGGTTTTGCTACTTTGCCGCAGGATGTCAGGGCATTTGCGACTAACTGCGTGCAGTCTGTGTATTTGATAACCCCTATCATTGGTGATTGTCAGGCCGCACGTCATACTGCCTGTCGCCAACGAAATCTTGCAGAGTCTAGGGAGCTAGCTTGTCTACGCCTGTCGAACCCTTGCGTTTGCTGCTGCTGGCCGATGAGCCGGCATGGGCAGCGTTGTTGCGCGAGTGCCTGGCGCCGATGGGCGATGGGGCTGTGCTGATCAGTGCACCAAATTGGGATTCCGTAAGTCGTCTGTTTGATGACGACCACGGTGCCGTGCTATTGACCACGCCAGGCCTGCAACCCGCTCCCGGTCGTTGCAGCTTGCCGTGTGTGTTGCTGTTGGAGCAGGAGCCGCTGGTGCCGCCGTTGGGTGCCAGCGATTGGCTGGTTCGCACGGTGTTGGACGCCGATACATTGCGCCGCTGCCTGCGCCATGTGCGCGAACGCGGTGTGCTGGAAAACACCCTGCAACGCCTCGCCGAGCAAGACCCGCTGACCGGTATCGCCAACCGCCAGGGTTTCCAGACCTTGCTGGCGGCGCGGCTGGCCGAGAATGAAGGTCGCGGCCTGGCCCTCGGTCACCTGGACCTCGACAATTTCCGTCACGCCAACGACGCCCTCGGGCACCAGGCCGGCGACCGGTTGATCCTGCAAGTGGTCTCGCGGCTCAAGAGCCAGCTGGAAGCCGGCGACCAACTGGCGCGCCTGGGCAGCGACGAATTCGCCCTGCTGATCGACACCCGCCGTGCGCCCCAGCGCGCCGAGTGGATGGCCGAACGCATTACCGAGGTCATGGCCGAACCCTACTGGGTGGACGGTGAAAGCCTGTTGATCGGTTGCAGCCTGGGCATGGCCCATGCGCGTGCGCGTGCTGGCGCCGACCCGCTGATGTGGCACGCCCACATCGCCATGCAGCAAGCCAAGAGCACACAGGGCTGCACCTTTCATATTTTCAACGAACGCATCAATCGTAACGCGCGCAGCCTGGCCGACCTGGAAAGCGAACTGCGCCGCGCCTTGCGTCGGGATGAGCTGGAGTTGCACTACCAGCCGCGCCTGGACCTGGACGACGGGCACATCGTCGGCCTCGAAGCCCTGGTGCGCTGGCGTCACGGCGAGCGCGGCCTGTTGCCGCCCAGCGAATTCGTGCCCCTGGCCGAGCAAAGCGGGCTGATCGTGCCGTTGGGTTACTGGGTGATTTCCCGGGCCCTGCGCGACATGCAAGACCTGCGCGAACGTGGCCTGCCGCCGTTGCACATGGCGGTCAACCTGTCGTTCCGCCAGTTCCAGGACAGCCAATTGCTCTCCACCCTCAGCCGGCTGATCGCCGAACGCGGCGTGGAAGCGCAATGGCTGGAATTCGAACTCACCGAAACCGCCGTGATGCGCCGCAGCGATCTGGTCAAGCAGACCATGGACGCCCTCGGTCGCCTCGGCGTGCGCTTTTCCCTGGATGATTTCGGCACCGGTTTTTCATCGTTCGTGCACCTCAACAGCCTGCCGATTGCCTTGCTCAAGATCGACAAGAGCTTTGTCGGCGGCATGGAAGAGCGCGAAGAGAACCGCAAGCTGGTGCACGCGATGATCAACCTGGCCCACAACCTCAACCTTGAAGTGGTGGCCGAGGGTGTGGAAACCCCTGAGCAACTGGCGTTGTTGCGGTTGTTTGGATGCGACCAGGCCCAGGGGTATCTGATCAGCAAGCCGTTGCCGTTGCCGGAGCTGATCGAGTACCTGACCTTCGGCAAAGGCCGTGAGGCTTTACTGGGTTGAATTGCAACGCCGGTCGACTGTGCGAGCGGGCTTGTGTGGGAGCGGGCTTGCTCGCGAATGCGCTGGGTCAGCCAAATAGTCAGTGACTGATACACCGCATTCGCGAGCAAGCCCGCTCCCACAGTTGTAGACCTGGTTAGGTCGTTACTCCGCGTGTGCCGCCTGAAATGTGGCTTGGGCCTGCGGCTCGTGGCGGATCATCCGCTTCATCTTCGCCTCAAACGCCCACGTCAGGCTCACCGCCGCACACGCCAGCCCCAGCGCCAAACCCCACCACACGCCTGTCGGCCCCCAACCGAGGGTGAACGCCATCAGCCACGCCGACGGTGCACCGATCAGCCAATAGCAACCCAGGCCCACCAGGAAAGTGGTCTTGGCGTCCTTCAGCCCGCGAATGCAGCCCATGGCAATGGTCTGCACCCCGTCGAACAACTCGAACCACGCCGCCACGGCCAGCAAGCTGACGGCCAGGACGATCACGTCGTGGAATGCCGGGTCGTTATGGTCGAGGAACAGTCCTATCAATGGGTCGGAAAACAGCCACAGCACCGCCGCAAATCCCAACATCACCGCGGCGCCAAAGCCGATGCCGACCCGGCCGGCCAAACGTGCCTGCAGCAGTTGCCCGGCACCGTAATGCTGGCCGATACGCATGGTCACCGCGTAGGACATTCCCGCCGGCACCATGAAGGCCACCGAGACGATTTGCAGGGCGATCTGATGCGCCGCCAGCTGCGTGCTGCCCATGGTGCCCATGCACAGCGCGGCGAAGGCAAACAGTCCGACCTCGACCGCATAGGTGCCGCCAATCGGCAGGCCCAGGCGCCACAGTTCGCGCAGATAGTGCGTGTTCAGGCGTAGGAGGCCGGTGCCCAGCGGGTAGGCAGCATAGGCGCGGTTGCTGCGGATGTACCACATCAACGCCAACGCCATGCCGTTGGCCACAATCGCGGTCACCAGGCCGATGCCCATCAAACCCAGTTTCGGCAAGCCGAACATGCCTTCGATCAAGGCGTGGTTGAGCAGGTAGTTGAGCACCGTGCCACACAGGCTGATCACCATCACCGGGGTGGCCTTGCCGATGGCGCTGGTGAAACCGCGCAAGGCCATGAAGCTCAGGTAGCCGGGCAGGGCGAAGGGCAGGATCGTGAGGAATTGCCCGGCGGCGTGCACGTTGGTTTCGGTCTGGCCGAACATCAGCAGCACCGGCTTGAGGTTCCACAGCAGCAGGGCGGCGGCCAGCGCCATCAGCCAGGCCAGCCACAGCCCGGCCTGGGTCAGGCGTGTTGCACCGTCGATGTCGCCCGCGCCATGCCGGATCGCTACCAGGGTGCCCACCGCCGCAATCACGCCGATGCAGAAAATCGACACGAACGAATAGCTGGCCGCGCCCAGGCCTCCGCCGGCCAATGCTTCGGGGCTCAGGCGGGCCATCATCAGCGTGTCGGTCAGCACCATCAACATGTGCGCCAACTGTGAGGCAATCAACGGCCCTGACAGCCGCAGAATGGCCCAGAGTTCGGTACGTGCCGGATGCTGCATGATCATCACGCTCAAAAAGTCATAGGGTTGTGGAAGGGTTGATTCTCGGCGCTCTGGGCCTATTGCACAAAGGGATAAAAGCGATCACTTGCATGATTAAAACTCATGCCTGAATGATTCTGGTAGGGTTTCGGCATCCTGCTGTCGGAGCCTTCCCTATGTCTCGTCGTCTTCCTCCGCTTTACGCGTTGCGCGCATTTGAAGCCGCGTCCCGACACCACTCTTTCACCCGCGCGGCAGAGGAGCTGTCCATCACCCAAAGCGCGGTGAGCCGGCACATCCGCACCCTGGAGGAACATTTCGCCTGCCGCCTGTTCCAGCGCAGCGGCCGCACGTTGCAGCTCACCGAAGCGGCCCGCCTGCTGCTACCGGGCGTGCGTGAAGGCTTCGCCGCCCTTGAGCGGGCCTGCCATACCTTGAACGCCGAAGATGACATCCTGCGCATGAAGGCGCCGTCCACCCTGACCATGCGCTGGCTGCTGGCGCGGCTCAGCCGGTTCCGCGCGTTGCAGCCGGGCAACGAGGTGCAATTGACCAGCGCGTGGATGAGCGTGGACGAGGTGGACTTCAACCAGGAGCCGTTCGACTGCGCGGTGCTGTTGAGCGACGGGCATTTTCCGGCGGACTGGGAAGCCTGCTACCTGTTCCCTGAGTTGTTGATCCCGGTGGGCGCGCCGAACCTGCTGGACGACGGCCCATGGGACGCTGCGCGCCTGGCCACTGCCGAGTTGCTGCATCCCACGCCCGACCGCCGTGACTGGCGCAACTGGCTGCAACGCATGGGCTTGTCGTCGCAGGTCTCGCTCAAGGGCGGGCAGGTGTTCGATACCCTTGAGCTGGGCATGATCGCCGCTGCGCGGGGTTACGGCGTGTCCATGGGGGACTTGCTGATGGTGGCCGAAGACGTCGCCCAGGGGCGATTGAGCCTGCCGTGGCCAACTGCCGTGGCCAGTGGGGAAAATTACTATCTGGTGTGGCCGAAAACCCGTCCCGGCGGTGAGCGCCTGCGCCGCTTGGCGGACTTTCTCCAGAGCGAGGTGCAGGCCATGGCACTGCCGGCGGTAGAGCGCCTCGATTGAAGGAGGACGGCTCGGTATAGCAATCGTTTGCGTGATACCCCTGTGCAGTGCTCAAGTATTGCTCGGCGCCGCCGAAGTAGGTGTGTTGGAACCATCGTACTCCAACACTACCCACCCGATAATTTGCCGAGCAGCGCTATGAGATCAGGATGATCCTGGCCTCGGCCAGGAGCTGTCATGTCTCAACCTCGTGCTCGGATTGCTTCCCAGCTAGGCCTCGCGCTCGCCGTGATTCTGGCTGTCGTCATCAGCGGCAGTACGGTGTTTGCCTTGCGTTCCCTCGACTCCGCCAACCTCGACACCCGCGAGGAACACCTGGCCAGCGAAGCGCGCCTGCTCGCCGATCAACTCAACACCTTCCACAGCACCTTGCGCGAAAGTACCCAGCGCTTGAGCGGGTTGTTCGAGAAGCGCTTCGGCGCCGGTTTGAGTGTGCGTGCCGACCAGCCGGTGAGCGTGGCCGGCGTGCAGACCCCGGGCCTGTACCTGGGCAACGCGGTGCTGAACAACGATTTCGCCGAAGTCGATGAGTTCAAGGACACCTCGGGCGGCGTGGCCACCGTGTTTGTGCGCACGGGCGAGGACTTTGTGCGCGTCAGCACGTCCCTGACCAAACAGGACGGCAGCCGTGCCATCGGCACCGTGCTGGATCACCAGCATCCGGCCTATCAACGCCTGCTGGCCGGGCAAAGCTACGTCGGCCGTGCAGTGTTGTTCGAACGTTCCTACATGACCCAGTACACGCCGGTGCGCGATAGCGCGGGCAAAGTCATCGCGGTGCTGTTTGTCGGCTTCGACTACACCGACGCGCAAAACGCCCAGTTCGATAACCTCAAGCGTTTCCGCATTGGCCAGACCGGCTCCCTGGCGCTGCTCGATGAGCAGAAACACTGGCTGGTGCCGCCCGCGGGCGTGCAGGCGCTGGACCAGGCGGCCCCAGTGATCGTCGACCTGGCGAAAAAGCCGGGTGAAGGGCGCTTCTGGAGCGACAAGAACGAAGACTTCTACAGCGTCGCGGTGCCGTTCGACGGTGGGCCGTGGTCGGTGGTGGCGAGCATGCCCAAGGCAGAGATTCGCTCCGTGACGTGGTCGGTCGGGATTCGCCTGATCATCGGCAGCGTACTGGCGATGTTGCTGGCGGTGGGCGCAACGGTGTGGTTGCTACGCAGCAAGCTGGCGCCGTTGAGCGACCTGGTACGCCAGGCCGAAGCCCTCGGCGCGGGCGATTTGAGTGCCCGTCTGAACGTCTCCAGCCATGACGAAATCGGCCAACTGGCACGCAGCTTCAACCAGATGGGTGAAGCGCTGTCGACCATGGTTTCGCATATCCGCAAGGCCGCCGAAGAGGTCAACAGCCGCGCCCAGGCGTTGTCCGGTTTGTCTGGCGGTGCCTATGAAGGCATGGAGCAGCAATCCGGCGAGATCACCAGCATGGCCGGCGCGGTGGAAGAGTTCAGCGCCACCTCGTTGAACATTGCCGACAATATGGGCAGCACCGAACGCCTGGCCCAGGAAAACGCCCAGCAGACGCGCATCGGCCGCAATTCGATGCAAGAGGCGTCGTCGTCCCTGGAGCACATCGCCACCGCCTTGAACAGCACGGCCACGGTGATCAACACCCTCGGCCAGCGTTCCCAGGAAATCGGTGGGATCGTCGGCGTGATTACCTCCATCGCCGACCAGACCAACCTGCTCGCGCTCAACGCCGCCATCGAAGCCGCGCGCGCCGGTGAGCAGGGCCGTGGGTTTGCCGTGGTGGCCGATGAAGTGCGCAACCTGGCCTCGCGTACCCGCCAGGCCACCGACGAGATTTCCGGGATGATCCAGAGCATCCAGCAGGAGACCGGCAACGCCATCAGCACCATGGAGCATGGCAACGTATTGATGCAGGAAGGCCTGTCGCGCAACGCCGATGTCGCGTCGGCCCTGGCGCGCATCGATGAGCAAAGCCGTTCGGCGGGGCAGCAGTTTGCCGCGATCACCACCGCGACCCAGGAGCAGAGCAGCACCGCGACCTTGCTCAGCAGCAACCTGCAAAGCATTGCCCTGGCCAACAGCGAGCAGCGTGAAGTGGTGTCGAACCTGGCGATTACCGCCAAGGAGCTGGAGACACTGGCGGCGGGCCTGCGCCATGAGGTTGACCGCTTTCGTTGACCCAGACACGACAACGCCGGTGTACGGGATAGCGATTCCCATACACCGGCGTTGCTCAAGCGCGTAAGCCGAGGGTTACACGGTCGCGCCCGCTGGCTGGGCGTCGATCACCTCGTTGTACGGCGCCTGGACCCGATCACGCAGGCCGTAGTCACGGATCACCGAGGTCACGCGCACGCGGTAGTCGTCGAAGATCTTGTCGCGGCCGGCTTTTTGCGCCGACAGGTGCGCGGTTACGTTGCGCCATTGGACCACGGCTTCTTCATCGCGCCAGGTGGTCACCGACATGACTTTCTTGGGGTTCAGGGTGCTTTGAAAGCACTCCACGGAGATGAAGCCTTCCATGGGCTCAAGCATCGGCGTCAGCTTGTTGACCAGATCGACATAGGTCTCGCCCTGGCCCGGCAGCGCTTGCAGCTCAAACAAAACTACGATCATGTTAATTCCTCATCCTTGTGTTTTTAGTGGGTGTCGCTCAGGCGGCTGTCACGGTCGACGGCCTGCTGTTCAGTGCTGTGCTGGCGTTTCCAGTGCGTCCAGCCAGTCGTTGATCACGGCGCGGGCGGCCACGGTCAGGCGGTCGCCCAGCTCGATGGCGGCGGCGCGCAAGGCGTGGGGGTTGATGCCGGTTTGCGACAGTTCGCAGGCATGGCCGACCAGCCAGTGTTCGAGCTTGTTTACATCGGCTTCGAGGTGAAATTGCAGGGCCAGCACGTTGCGACCCAGGGCGAATGCCTGGTGGGCACCGACCGCCGTGCTGGCCAGGTGCACGGCATCCTTGGGAATGTCGAATTGGTCGCCGTGCCAGTGCAGTACGGGGGTGCCTTGCAGCGCCGCGAGCACCGAATCCTGCCCGGCCGTGGTCAGGGTCAGGGCTGAAAAACCGATTTCCTTGACGCCCAGCGGGTACACCTTGGCACCCAGGGCGCGGGCAATCAGTTGTGCCCCCAGGCAGATCCCCAGCATCGGTTTGCCCGACTGCAAACGCTGGTTGATCAGCGCCAGCTCGTCATGCAGGAACGGATAAAGCTGCTCGTCGTAGGCCCCGATCGGGCCACCCAGCACGATCAGCAGGTCGGCCTTTTGCACGTGCGCGCTGTCGAGTGTGTCGAGCAGGGGGTCAAGGTAGTGCAGTGCGTAACCCTGTGCGGCCAGGACGGCTTCCAGGGTGCCGGCGTCCTCGAAATGTATGTGGCGCAGCGCAATTGCAGTCTTCATGGAAAAAACTCGTGTGTGAAAGCGATTAAGTGCCGGTTCATGCCGGCGGGTTCAGGTCTACGTTGAGCGTCCCGGAACGCGGGAAGGTGCAGCAGGCCAGGGCATAGCCTTGCTGCTTGTCCTGATCGCTGAGGCAGAAGTCCGGTTGCAGGGTGTAGTCGCCGTCGGACACCTTGACCCGGCAGACACCACAGATCCCTGCCCGGCACAGACTGCGCACGGCAATATCGCCGGCTTCGAGCATGGCCAGCAGGCTTTGGCCGGCGGGGCCTTCAACCACCTGGTCGGTGTCCTTGAGCTGCAAGCGCACGCTAGACGGCGATTCGGCCGCCGCTGCGGGGGCCGCTACCGGCGTGAACGATTCGATCAACAGCGTGCTGTCAGGAAACAGCGCCGTGGTGTGTTCGCGCATGCCTTGGGCAAATGCCTGGCTGCCGCAAATCACCACGGCCTCGGGTGCGCCCAGCAGGCTCAGGTCGGCGGCGCCGGGGCGCCCGGCCTTGAAGTGGCCGTTGCTCTTGACCGTCTCGCGGGTGACAAACACCTGCAAGGCGAACCACGCCGTGGTCAGTTCCAGCTCCAGCAGCTCCTGCAAAAACGGGATCTGGGCAATGCTCGGTACGCACAACACCAGCGCCACATCGGGCACCGCCAAGCCGCGCTGTGCACGTTCGCGCAGGCCGCGCAGCAAGGCGATCGGCAGCGTGATACCAATGCCGCCGGCGAGCATGCCGACCCGCTGGCAATCCACAATCGAGGCCAGGCAAATGTCGCCGGCGACAAAGTGCATCGGTGCCGTTTCGCCTGCGCACAAGGTCGCGTGCAATTGGTCGGAGACGCCGCCGTGGCCTTCGCGTTTGACCGCAATTTCAAACAGGTCCGCCGCCGGTGTGCGGGTGATCGAATACAGGCGCTGCTGCGGCGTGCCGGTGGTGTCCGGGTAACTCACCGCCACATGCCGGCCGGGGCGCAGGCCGTCGAGGAACTCGGCGCTGGCGCCGTGGGCGCGCAGGGCGAAGACCTTGATGTCGGCGGTTTCATGGGTAACGCTTTCGCAGCGCGCCTGAAGTGTCATGCCGTTCATGCGCGGGCCTTTTCGCGAAGGGCGTCCATTGCGCTGTCGACGTTGCCCAGGCCGTTGCCGGTCAGGCCGATGCGGTCGATCAGGGCTTCGACCGAGTCGGTGTAGACGCTGATCTCATTGTTGTCGCCGACGTCATGCAGGATGTCCTGGGCATGGGGGAAGTCGAGCATCGCGAACACGCTCGACCAGGCGCCCATTTCGTTGTTGGCGAACATCTGCACGGTCTTGAGAATCACCGCGCGCAGGTACTCGCGCTCCTTGCGGCTCAGGCCGTGCACGATGTCGGACGCGACGAAACTGAACACGCTGGAATGGCTCCATTCGTCCATGGCGTGGGTGCGGGTGACCTCATGGCAGATCGCCTGGATGCTGGTGTCTTCCGCCATGGTCTTGAGGTAGTCGGTGATCAGCGTCTCACTGGCGCACGCGACCCCAAAGCGGGTCAGGCGCCGTTCCCATTCGGCGGTGCAGTTGGCCAACAGGCCTTCGCGCCAGGTCACCAGGTTGAACGCGCTGAAGTCCAGCGGCTTGAGTTTGCGCATGTCGTAGATGTAGTTGCAGGCCATGATCGACATGCGCGTATGCAGCGCCTCGTCCAGCAGCGCCTGGGACATCACGTCTTGCAGCAAGGCGCGGTTCTGGCTGGGCGGTGGGGTCTTGATGATGTCTTCGCAGGCAGGCACCACCACATCGCATTCGATGTAGATGGTCTTGAGGTTGTAGATCCCCCAGGCGTAGGACAGGCACTGCGATTGCAGGGCCTGCGGGGCTTCGCGCCACGCCTGGTGATCGCGGAACGGCAGCAGGCAAGCACTGAAATCCTGCTTGGCCGGGTTGAAGGCCAGGTTCCAGTAGTCGGGTTGTGGGTTGTTGACGGCGGCGCGGGTTTTCCACAGGCCGGATAATTTCGTCAGCATGTTCTGAACCACGTCATCGGTTCCACAGTTCAAACGGTCCATGTTTTCTTTCCCATTGGTCAGGCTATTTTTTTGTCTGTGTCTGGTTTGCGCATGTGGTTTTTTTCTACAGGCATGCGCTTTTCAAGTCTGCGGCAATTCGGTTGGCATGGTGTTGTCCTGGGTCATTTAAGGGCCACAAGCGGTGCGGTTGATGGGTTTGATCGCTCCAGGTACCAGGACTGCATCAAGGTCAACGCCACGGTCAATCCCATGAAAGCGGCGCTGGCCCAGAAGATGGCGTCGGGGTGGCCCCTGTCGAGCAGCCAGCCGAAACCGACCGGCCCCAGCGTGCCGCCGATGTTGAAGCCGGTGCTGACGATGCCAAAGGTTTTGCCCTCGGCGCCCTTGGGTGAGGCGGCGCGGACGAGCATGTCGCGGGACGGGGCGATCAGGCCGGTCAAGAAGCCGGCGCTGCCCAGGGTGATCAACAAGGCCATGTCGCCCAATTCGGCGTTGGCCACAATCAGGATCAGTACGCCGGCCAGTGCAAAGGCGAGGGCGGCGACGAGGCCGTGGCGTCGGGTCCGATCCGCCAGCGCACCACCGGCCAGCACGCCAAAGGCGCTGGCGAACAGGAATGCGGTGAGTGCCGCATTGGCCCAGGTCAGTGCCACGCCCTGGCCTTGCATCAATGCCGCGACAGAGAATTTTTCAATCGCGCTGGTGCTCAGGTTCAACACCACAAACAGCAAGGTCAGGCTCAGGATCATCGGCGAGAGCAGCACGGCCCGTCGGCCGCCGTTGCTGTCGGACGGCGTGGCGACGCGGCGTACATGGCTCACTTCTGCCAGCCCCGAGCCGGGCAGCAGCAATACCCCCAGCGCCACCACGCCCACCAGCGCGGCCGCCACGAAGGCCAGGCCCGGATGACTGGCGGTGGCAATCGTGAGCAGCAATACCGGGGCCACCGCTGCGCCGAGAAAACCGGCAAAGGTGTGCACCGAAAACGCCTTGCCGATATGGGCGGGGTTGATCGCCTGGGAGAGCAGTGCGTAGTCCGCCGGGTGATAGACAGCATTCGCCAGCCCCGCCAGGACCATGGCGATCAGCAGGCAGGTGTAGTTGGGGAACAGCGCAATCAGCAGGAAGCTCAGGCTGCCCAAGGCGACGGCGGCGATGAGCAGGCGTCGGGCGCCATAGTGGTCGACGGCGTAACCCATGGGGGCCTGCACCAGCGCCGTGACGATATTGAACAGGCTCAGCGCCACGCCCAGTTCCACATAACTGACGCCCAGAAACGCCGGCAACACCGGAAACAATGCCGCCAGCACCATGATGTGCAAATGGCTGACAAAGTGCGCCGTGGCGACCTGTGAGAGCAGTCCGATACGAACGATCGACATGGCTGAACCTGTTCAATGAGCGAAGAGTCGTTTGTTGAGCCGGGGCATTGGAAAAGCCATTGCGGCTCGAATCGGCGCAGATATTAAGCAGGCTATGGTCTTGCGCAGTAGTCCATTGCGGGCGGAGTAACCAGACCACTTGTAGGGTTATGCCAGCCGCTTGCGATGTGCCCTGGGATACAAGGTGTGTGGTTGCGAAGTGGTCTGTAGAACCGGCACGCAATGGTCTATCTGGCGCGTCGGGAGGCCGTTAGGGTAGTCGGCCATGGATAAGCCCGCTGGCGGGTGTGGCTTGCTATTCGATGTGCGCCGACAGGAGTCAATATGCCGAATTTCGCTCGAAGGGACGGATGTGCGCTGCCATTCGTCAGTGCCGATCACTTGTCCCAGGTGGACCGCGAAGTCTGGGGCGCGATCGAAGCCGAGCGTCTGCGCCAGATCCATTCCATTGAGCTGACGGCCACGGAAAACGTGGTCAGCCGCGCCGTGCTCGAAGCCCAGGGATCGATCCTCACCAACAAGCACGCCGAGGGTTACCCCGGGCGGCGTTATTACGCCGGTTGCCACAACGTCGACGTGGTGGAAAACCTCGGCATCGAACGCGCCAAGCGGCTGTTCAATTGCGCCTACGCCAACCTGCAACCCTATTCGGGCAGCCAGGCGAACCAGGCGGTGTTGCTGGCGTTGCTGGTGCCGGGGGACAAGATCCTCGGGCTGGACCTCAAGGCTGGCGGGCACCTGTCCCATGGCGCGCGGTTCAACCTCTCAGGCCGATGGTTCCAGGCCTTGAGCTATGGCGTGCACCCGCAGACGCATCGCGTAGACATGGAGGAAGTCGAGCGCATCGCCCGACAAGAGCGTCCGCAACTGCTGATCGCCGGCGCTTCGGCGTACTCGCGCACGCTGGACTACGCGCGGTTTCGCGCAATTGCCGACGAGGTGGGCGCTTACCTGATGGTCGACATCGCCGAGGTGGCCGGGCTGGTCGCGGGCGGCGCGTTTCCGTCGCCGATCGAGTTTGCCCATGTCACCACGGCGACCACGCACACCACACTGCGCGGGCCACGTGGGGGAATCATCCTGTGCAATGACCCGGTGATTGCGCAAAAAATCAACGCGGCGGTGTTCCCAGGCCTGCAATGCGCGCCGCTGATGCACATCATCGCGGCCAAGGCGGTGGCCTTGGGCGAGGCCCTGCAACCGGGCTTCAGCACCTATGCCCATGCCGTCATCGCCAACGCCCGGGCCTTGTGCGGACGGCTGGCGGAGGGCGGGTTGTCGGTGGTGTCCCAGGGCACCGACTCGCACCTGGCGGTGATTGACCTGCGGCCCTGGGGCCTGGCGGGCAATGTCGCCGAACACGCCCTGGAACAGATCGGCATCACCTTGAATCGCAATGCGGTACTGGGCGACCAGGCCAAGCCCAACGTCACCTCCGGTATCCGCCTGGGCAGCGCGGCGTGCACCTCGCGGGGGATGGGCATCGAAGAGTTCCAGGAAATCGGCGACATGATCCTGGCCTTGCTCGGCGGGGTCCGCAGCGGCACCTTCGACCGCCGCACCGCGACGTCCATCCGCGAAGGCGTCGCCAGCCTGACCAAGCGCTTCAGGCTGCCCTACTGACGCCTCCCGCCACTTGCCAGAAGAAGGACCTGCCATGCCGGACATCGCTCATCGCTCCCGTCACAAAACCCTGCGCACGCCAGCGCAGACCGCCGCGACAGCGTGCGCCAACAAGCTGCGGCGCGCGCGGATGTATGCCCAGGCGCAGCGCCTGTTGATGAACTACGCCCTGGGTCACTAGCGGGTTTTCAGCGCATTCGCCAGGCGCAGCATGGCGGCTTCGATCTCGTAGGCGGTCAAGGACGAATAGCCGAGCAGCCAGCCCTGCTTCTTTTCCTCGCCGGCATACAGTCGGCTGAGGCCGGACAACTGCACACCGGCACTGGCGGCCTGGCGGATGGTTTTCTCTTCCGACCAGCCTTCATGCAGCAGACACGGGATCTGCAAGCCACCCTGCGGGCGCCAGGCCGTCACCACCCCGGCCAAGTGCTTGCCGATCGCGTCCAGCATGATCGACTGGCGCCCGGCGTAGAGTTTGCGCATGGCGCGCACGTGGGCGTTGTAGTGACCGTCTTCCATAAAGCGCGCCAGGGTCAGTTGCAGGATCTGCGGCGTGTGGCCGTCCATCATGCTGCGGGCGTAGGTGAAGGCCTTGACCAGCTCGCGCGGCAGCACCATGTAGCCCATGCGCAGGCCGGGGTAGAGGGTCTTGCTGAAGGTGCCGATGTAAAGCGTGCGCTGGTACTTGTCCAGGCCCTGCACGCAGGCGGTGGGTTTGCCGTCGTAGTGAAACTCGCTGTCGTAGTCATCTTCGATCAGCCATTTGCCTTTTTCCGCGGCCCAGTTGATCAGTTCGAGGCGGCGCTCCAGGGTCAGCGTGGCGCCGGTCGGGTATTGGTGCGAAGGCGTGACGTACACGCAGTGGGCGCCGCTGCGGTCGGCGTACAGCAGGTCGGTGCGAATGCCGTGCTCGTCGACATCGATGGGCAGCACCTTGGTCTCGGCGGTTTCAAAGGCCTTCTTGGCGCCGTAGTAGCCCGGATTTTCCAGCAGGATCGGTTTGCCCACGTCTGCCAGCAACTGGGCGCACAGGAACAGCGCCTGGCGGGTACTGCTCAGCACCAGCACCTGGTCCGGCGAGCATTTGGCGCCACGTTCGAGGTTCAGGTAGGTGGCGATGGCCTTGCGCAGCGGCTCGGCGCCTTGGGGGTCGCCGTGCAACAGCACATGGCTGCGATAGTCCTTCATCACCTGGCGTTGCAGGCGCTCCCACACGTCGGTGGGGAAGGTGCGGGTTTCCGGCAGGCCGGTGGCGAACGCCTTGATCACCTGTTGATCGGTGACGCCGCCGCTGTCGAGGATCATCCGCCCGCGCTGGCTCAAGCCGGCGCCGGGTATGGCCTGGTTGCTTTTGACTTCCTGGGCCTTGATGCGTCGGCGCGAGGCGCCGCGCAAGTCGGTACCGATGGCGTCGCACACGTAGCTGCCGGAACCTTCGCGGCGCACGATGAAACCGTCGCGGTGCAGCTGCACGTAGGCGTTTTCCACGGTGTCGCGGGCGATCCCCAATGATTTGGCCAACACCCGCGTCGCCGGCAGCTTGAGGCCGGGGGCGAGTGCGCCTTCCAGGATCAGGGCGCGCAAGGCGCGTTGAATGCGCTGGTGCAGGTCCAGCAGTTGGAATTCAGCATCCTTGAGCCGCATCTGCAGCGTCTCCAACTCGAACGTTTTTGCCATGTGGTCTGCCTAACTTCCGTGAATTGGCCTGTAGCGGCAGGCCAGTCTATCCGTAGACTTCAAACCCTGCCACCGCCTTCATCGGCGGCCATTCCAGATGCTGCGTGCATGCTTCGACAGGGAGTCGTCAATTATGGCCAGGTCACACAATTTCAGCGCGGGCCCTGCGGCATTGCCCATGGAAGTGCTGCGCCAAGCCCATGAGGAGTTTTTCGACTTTGCGGGCACGGGCATGTCGGTGATGGAAATCAGCCACCGCAGCGGGATCTTCATGGAAGTCGCCCACCAGGCCGAACAGGACCTGCGGGAGCTGTTGCAGGTGCCCGCCGCGTACAAGGTGCTGTTCCTGCAAGGCGGTGCTTCGCTGCAATTTGCCCAGGTGCCGATGAACCTGTTGGGCGACAAACGCAGCGCGGACTACCTGCATACCGGTCTCTGGTCGGGCAAGGCCATCGAGGCTGCCCAGCGTTACTGCGACGTGCGTATCGCCGCCAGCGCCAAGGCCGACGGGTTTGATCGCGTCCCCGCCGTGGCGGGCTGGAACCTCAACCCGGACGCCGCCTACCTGCACTACACCGAGAACGAAACCGTGCACGGCGTGCAATTTGCCGATGTGCCCGACAGCACTGTGCCGCTGGTATGCGACGCCTGCTCAAGCCTGCTTTCCAAGCCGATCGACGTGGCCCGGCACGGCTTGATCTATGCCGCCGCGCAAAAAAACATGGGCATTGCCGGGCTGACGGTGGTGATTGTCGACCCGGCGCTGCTGGATGCCGCCCAGGCGTTCACCCCCGACATCCTCAGCTATGCGCGCATCGCCGACGCGCAGTCGATGCTCAACACGCCGGCGACCTTCCCCTGGTATCTCACCCACCTGACGCTCCAATGGATCAAGCGCAGCGGCGGCGTCGAGGCCCTGCACCGGCTCAACCAGGCCAAGGCCGAGTTGCTCTATGGCGTGCTCGATAACAGCGACGGGTTCTATCGCAACAGCGTGCAAGTGCCGTTTCGGTCGATCAACAACGTGCCGTTCCGGCTGGCCGATACCGCGCTGGAAAAGACCTTTGTGCAGCGCGCCGAACAGGCCGGCTTCTACGGGCTCAAGGGGCACGCCTCGGTCGGCGGATTGCGCGCCAGCCTCTACAACGCGGTCACGCTCGATTCCGTCGCGGCGCTGGGCGACTTCATGCAGGGTTTTGCCCGCGTGCATGGCTGAACCCGGGCGGTCTGCCAAGTGGTCTGGTCAACCTGGCGCAAGTGTCGGGGCAAAACCAGCCATTTCAGGGTTAAAAATTATCCACCTCGCGGGGCCTGAAACCTCGTTCTGTCAGGAGCAAATCCGTCATGTCTTCTCTGAGATCACCGTCGTCGCTGCGCTTGCGCGACCTGTTTCATCCCGTGATCGCCGGGCTAATCTCGGTGATCGTCAACTATGGCGGGACCTTTATCCTGGTGTTCCAGGCGGCCAGGGTCGCCGGGCTCAGTCCGGAGCTGACGGCATCGTGGGTGTGGTCGGTGTCGATTGGCGTCGGCGTGACCGGGCTGTTTCTCAGTTGGGTCAGCCGCGAGCCAATCATCACCGCCTGGTCGACGCCCGCCGCGGCGTTCCTGGTGGTGGCGTTGTCCACCACGCCCTACGCGGAGGCGGTCGGCGCGTACATTATTTCCGCGGTCGCCTTCGTATTGCTGGGGTTGTCGGGCTGCTTTGAAAAAGTCATCCGGCTGATTCCGCCAGGTGTTGCGGCGGCGTTGCTCGCCGGGATCCTGCTGCAATTCGGTATCGGTGCGTTTGGTGGCATGAGCCTGGACCCGGTGCTGGTGGGGTTGCTGATCGTCGCCTACATCGTGCTCAAACGCTTTACCGCCCGTTACGCCGTAGTCGGCATCCTGGTGCTGGGGTTGGTGTTTCTGTTGACGCAGAACCGCGTGGACCTCTCCGGGCTGTCGCTGCAATTGGCCGCGCCGGTGTTCACCGCGCCTGAGTTTTCGCTGAATGCGCTGCTCAGCGTGGCGCTGCCGCTGTTTCTGATCACGCTGACGGGCCAGTACATGCCGGGCATGCTGGTGCTGCGCAACGATGGCTTCAAGACCAGCGCCAACCCGATCCTGACCGTGACCGGGCTGGGCTCGCTGCTCATGGCTCCGTTTGGCTCCCATGCGTTCAACGTGGCGGCGATCACTGCAGCGATCTGCACCGGCAAGGAAGCGTCGGAAGACCCGTCCAAGCGTTGGGTCGCCGGGGTAGCGGCGGGCGTGTTCTACATCCTCATCGGTGTGTTCGGGGTGACGCTGGCCGCTGTGTTCATGGCGTTCCCGGCCACGTTCATCACGACGCTGGCCGGCTTGGCGCTGCTCGGCACCATCGGCGGGAGCCTGGCCAGCGCCATGGCGGACGTCAAATCCCGCGAGGCCTCGCTGATTACCTTCCTGGCGTGCGCCGCCAACATCACCCTGCTGGGCATCGGTGGCGCGTTCTGGGGGCTATTGATCGGGCTGACCGCGTACGCCGTACTCAACGGCCGCCTGCCACGGCGCAAGGCACAAGTGGCCGAGACCGACGTGAACGTCAAGGAGGCGACCCAGTGACCATCGCCCAACCGCAACACCTCGGCACCCTGCACTCAGGTCACGGCCGCTATCCGCAGGCCACCAGCGTGGAGGATTTCCACCGCAACCTGGCGGCGGTGCAGCAACGGATCAGCGACGCCTGTGCGCGGGTCGGACGCGATCCGGCGAGCGTGCGCCTGCTGCCGGTGAGCAAGACCTTTGATGAAGCGCATCTGCGCCTGGCCTACGCCGCCGGTTGTCGGTTGCTGGGGGAAAACAAGGTGCAGGAAGCGCAGCGCAAATGGGAGGCAATGGCCGACCTGACCGACCTGCAATGGTCGGTGATTGGCCATCTGCAAACCAACAAGGCCAAGCAGGTCGCGCGCTTTGCCAGTGAGTTCCAGGCGCTGGACAGCCTGCGGGTAGCCGAGGCGCTGGACCGTCGCTTGCAGATCGAGGGGCGCCAGCTGGATGTGTTTGTCCAGGTCAACACCTCCGGCGAGGCCAGCAAGTACGGGCTGGCGCCGGATGCCGTGGCGGATTTTCTACAGGCCCTGCCGGCGTTTTCCGCGCTGCGGGTTCGCGGCTTGATGACCCTGGCGCTGTTTTCCGCCGATGTGGTCCGCGTGCGTCCGTGCTTTGTACGTCTGCGTGAATTGCGCGAACGCCTGCGTGACAGCGCCCCGGCGGGTGTCGGCCTGGGCGAGTTGTCGATGGGCATGTCCGGCGACTTTGAAATTGCGATTGAAGAAGGCGCCACCGTCGTGCGCGTCGGCCAGGCCATTTTCGGCGCCCGCGCCATGCCGGACGCCTACTACTGGCCAACGGCGGATGCCTGATCGACCGGCCTTGAACTACCTACGTATCGAGTGACTTGCAAGGAAACCCCGTGATGTCTTCTGCACCCGCGTACCTCATGCACACCTATGCCCGCCAACCGGTCGCGTTCACCCGTGGCGAGGGGCCCTATCTTTGGGATACGCAGGGCGTCCAATACCTGGATGCCATTGCGGGCGTCGCGGTGACCAGCCTGGGTCACGCCAACCCGGAAATCGCCGCGGCCATTGCCGAGCAGGCCGGCCAGTTGCTGCACACCACCAACATGTTCCAGATCGAATGGCAGGCGCGGTTGGGCGAGCGCTTGTGCGGTTTGTCCGGCATGCAGCGCGCGTTTTTCTGCAACTCCGGTGCGGAAGCCAACGAAGCCGCGCTGAAGCTGGCGCGCTTGCACGGCAACGCCCGGCAGGTCGCGCAGCCACAGATCGTGGTGATGGAAAACAGCTTTCACGGGCGCACCCTCGCCACGTTGGCCGCCACCGGCAACCCTGCGGTGCAGCGCGGCTTCGAACCGTTGATGCCAGGTTTTATCCGCGTGCCCTACAACGACATCGACGCCATTCGCGCAGTGGCCGAGCAATATCCCGACATCGTCGCGGTGCTGGTCGAGCCGGTGCAGGGCGAGGGCGGTGTACACCCGGCGTCCCGCGAGTACCTGCATGCCCTGCGAGAACTATGCGATGCCCATGACTGGCTGATGATGGTCGATGAAGTGCAGACCGGCATGGGCCGCACAGGTGCCTGGTTCGGTTTCCAGCACGCGCAGGTCGTACCGGATGTGATCACCCTGGCCAAGGCGCTGGGCAATGGCTTTCCCATTGGCGCCTGCCTGGCGCGGGGCAAGGCCGCCGAGTTGTTTTCGCCCGGCCACCATGCCTCCACGTTTGGCGGCAACCCGCTGGCCTGCCGGGTCGGGTGCACGGTGGTCGACATCATGGCGCGGGACCAGATCCCGCTGCGTGCGGCCGTCTCGGGGCGGCGCCTGTTGGCCACGTTGCAGGAGGCGTTGGGCAATCACCCGGAGGTGGTATCGATTCGCGGCCTGGGCTTGATGGTCGGCATCGAACTGAATCGCCCGTGCGCCGAACTGGTGGGACGCGCGCGTGACGAACAACACCTGCTGATCACCGTGACGCGGGGCACCACTATCCGCCTGCTGCCGCCGCTGATCTGCGACGACGCGCAGATCGACGACATCGCCGAGCGTGTCACTCGACTCCTGGCCCACAGCGCCTGACTTTTCACTCAAGGACCTCTTCACCATGTACGACTCAACGTTGACCCTTAAAGCTTTCGACCCTCAGCTGTGCGAGGCGATTCATAACGAAGAACATCGCCAGGAAGACCATGTCGAGCTGATCGCTTCCGAAAACTATGCAAGTCCCCTGGTGATGCAAATCCAGAGCACGGTGCTGACCAACAAGTACGCCGAGGGGTACCCGGGCAAGCGTTATTACAGCGGCTGCGAATACGTCGACGTGGCCGAGCGGCTGGCCATCGAGCGGGTCAAGACGCTGTTCGATTGCGACTACGCCAACGTGCAGCCCCATGCCGGTGCCCAGGCGAACGCCGCTGTATTCTTGGCGCTGATCAACCCCGGCGACACGGTGATGGGCATGAACCTGGCCCAGGGGGGTCACCTGACCCACGGTAACCCGTCGAACTTTTCCGGCCGTCATTACAAGATCGTGCCGTATGGCCTCGATCCAAAGACAGGCCTGCTCGACTACGACGAGATGGAGCGCATTGCCTTGGAAACACGGCCGAAGATGTTGATCGGTGGTTTCTCGGCCTACTCGCGATACAAGGACTGGGCGCGCATGCGCGAAATTGCCGACAAGGTCGGGGCGATCTTCTGGGTCGACATGGCGCACGTCGCCGGGCTGGTCGCCGCCGGTGAATACCCGGACCCATTGCCCCATGCCCATGTGGTCACCAGCACCACGCACAAGACGCTGCGCGGTCCTCGGGGCGGCCTGATCCTGTCCAAGGGGCAAGACGAAGCGTTTTACAAGAAGCTCGACTCGGCGGTGTTCCCGGGGGTTCAGGGGGGACCGTTGATGCACCAGATCGCGGCCAAGGCGGTCGCGTTCAAGGAAGCGCTGACGCCTGAGTTCAAGACCTACCAGGCCCAGGTGGTGACCAATGCCCGGGCGATGGCTGCGGTGTTGCAGCAGCGCGGGTACAAGATCGTCTCGGGCGGCACCGATAACCACATGATGCTGATCGACTTGTCCGACCGGCCTTACACCGGCAAGGAAGCCGACGCGGCCTTGAGCAACGCCTACATCACCGCCAACAAGAACTCGGTGCCCAACGATCCACGTTCGCCGTTTGTGACCTCGGGCCTGCGCATTGGCACGCCGGCCGTCACCACCCGTGGTTTCGGCGTATTCGAATGCGAACAGTTGGCCGGCTGGCTGTGCGATGTGCTTGACGCAATGGAGCGCGATGACAGCGATAAAGTCACCCATCATGTGCGCGAACAGGTGATTGCGCTGTGCCGGCGTCACCCGGTCTACCGTTGATCGGCCTGGCCGCAGGCGACTGGCCGGTATTGCAGCGCTTCGGCCAGGTGCGGGCGGGTGATGGTGTCCACACACTCCAGGTCCGCCAGGGTGCGGGCGACTTTCAACAGCCGGTGGGCGGCCCTGAGGGATAGGGTCAAACGCTCGCACGCGCTTTCCAGCCACGCTTCATCCGGCCTGGACAGCGCGCAGTGGCGGCGCAGCCCGGGCAAATCCAGGAAGGCGTTGGCGCAGCGCTGGCGGTTGTGTTGGCGCTCCCGCGCCTGGGCAACCTGCGCCGAGGCGGTGGCCGTGTTGTCGCCGCTTTGCGGCGTGGGGTTCAATGCGGTGGCTTCCCGGGCAACGGTCAGGTGCAGGTCGATGCGGTCCAGCAGCGGGCCGGAGAGTTTGTTGCGATAGCGCTGGATCTGTTCCGGTGTGCAGCGACAGCGTCCGCTGGCATCGCCCAGGTAGCCGCAGGGGCAGGGGTTCATCGCGGCCACCAGTTGAAAGCGCGCCGGGAAACTCACCCGGTCGCGGGCGCGGGAGATGACGATATGCCCTGACTCCAGGGGCTCGCGCAGTACCTCCAGGACCTTACGGTCGAACTCCGGCAATTCATCCAGGAACAACACGCCGTGGTGCGCCAGGGTGATTTCCCCTGGCTGCGGTTTCGACCCGCCGCCGACCAGCGCCGGCCCCGATGCTGAATGGTGCGGCTGGCGGAACGGCCGGTGGGGCCAATGGCTCAACGGCTCCAGGCTGACCACCGATTGAATCGCGGCGACCTCCAGGGCTTCCTGCTCACTCAACGGCGGCAGCAGGCCCGGCAAGCGACTGGCAAGCAGGGTCTTGCCGGTGCCCGGCGGGCCGCTGAACAACAGGTTGTGCGCGCCGGCGGCGGCGATCAGCAAGGCGCGCTTGGCGGCGAGTTGGCCCTGTACCTCGCTCAGGTCCGGGTAAGGTCGGTTCAGGTACAACAAACCATCGGACTTGTAGGGCTCAATGGGCTGGTGCCCGTTCAGATGGGCCACCACTTGCAGCAAATGATCCACTGCAATCACCTTCAGCCCCGACGCCAGGCAGGCTTCCTCGGCATTGGCCCGCGGCACTATCACGGTGCGTCCAGCCTTGCGCGCGGCCAATGCCGCCGGCAACACGCCCTTGACCGCCCGCACGGCGCCCGACAAGGCCAGTTCACCCAGGCATTCGACCTCATCGAGCATCAACGCCGGCACTTGCACGCTGGCCGCGAGGATTCCCAGGGCAATCGCCAGGTCAAACCGCCCGCCGTCCTTGGGCAGGTCGGCGGGCGCGAGGTTGAGGGTGATGCGCCGGGCCGGGTATTGCAGCGCGCTGTTGAGGATGGCACTGCGTACGCGGTCCTTGCTTTCCTTGACCGCGGTTTCGGGCAAGCCCACCAGGGTGAGGGACGGCAGACCATTGGCCATGTGCACTTCAACGGTGACGGAAGGGGCTTCGACGCCGACCTGGGCGCGACTGTGGACGATGGCGAGGGACATGCTCGTTCCTTGAAATGGGGGCCGCATCCTGCGGGTTTTTCAAGGGTAGACGAGGAGTGAAACTATCGATGGCGGGAGGTTTTACAGAACGTATCCAGAGAGCGACGGGGCCAAATGTGGGAGCGGGCTTGCTCGCGAAGGCGGTGGGTCAGTCAATAAACTCGGAGACTGACACCCCGCCTTCGCGAGCAAGCCCGCTCCCACAATGGGCCGCGTTTATTCAGCAGATGGCGGCGTCAATCGTGCTTCCAGTTCGGCGACCTTCGCTTCCAGGCTCTCCAGCCGCGCACGTGTGCGGGCCAGCACGACCATCTGGCTGTCAAACTCTTCCCGGCTCACCAGGTCGAGCTTGCTGAAGCCGCTTTGCAGCAGCGCCTTGAACTGGCTTTCGATTTCGTTGCGGGGCAGCGGGGTGTCGCCGCTGAACAGGCGAGAGGCATGGCCGCTCAGGGCGTCGAGGAGATCTTTGGGCGCGAGCATGGGAAATATTCCGGAATAACTGTTGGCCGGCAGTGTATCACGCAGCGTCTATAGTCTTTTTCACTGCGTGGGGCGCACGCTTTTCGCGCAACGTGCCGTCCGGCGGCGCACTGTTTTTGTGCGCAATACAGCCGCCAAAAAGCCCCGAAGGTGGGCAAAAGTGGGCAAAGGACTGATTTCAGTGATTTTTACGGAGCTGGCAAGGTTTCTGCTTAGACGATCATGACCCATGCACTGATGCAGTCGCTGTGACGAATGCAGTGCGCCGACGGATCAGGGGTACAGGTTTCGTCACCAGTGGTTCGCTGGTGTCGCAATGGCAACTGCCGTTGAGACGATGCGTTACAAAGCCAGGCACTGCGCTTAGACTTGAGACGGGTTTGTTTTCCTGGGGCAAGTCCACCAATTCGGGAGAGAGTTTTCATGAAGCTAGTCACTGCCATCATCAAGCCGTTCAAGTTGGACGATGTACGCGAGTCGTTGTCCGAGATCGGCGTGCAGGGCATTACCGTTACTGAGGTCAAAGGCTTCGGTCGGCAGAAGGGTCACACCGAGCTGTATCGCGGCGCGGAATACGTAGTCGATTTCCTGCCGAAGGTGAAGATTGATGTCGCCATTGACGACAAGGATCTTGACCGGGTTATCGAGGCGATAACCAAGGCGGCCAACACCGGCAAGATCGGTGACGGCAAGATCTTCGTGGTCAATCTGGAACAGGCTATTCGCATCCGTACCGGCGAAACCGATACCGACGCAATCTAAGCCGCCAAACCCCAACGCCCCAGGAGAAAACAATATGACTCTGCGTAAATTCGCAGGGCTAGGAGCCCTGTTGTCCATCGTAATGCCAAGCCTGGCCATGGCGGCAGACGAAGTGGCTGCTCCAGTCCTCAATTCCGGCGACACGGCGTGGATGCTCACATCCACCGCGCTGGTGCTGTTCATGACCATTCCAGGCCTGGCGCTGTTCTACGGCGGCATGGTGCGCTCCAAAAACATTCTTTCCGTGATGATGCAGTGCTTCGCCATCACCGGCCTGATCAGCATCCTGTGGGTCGTCTACGGCTACAGCATCGCCTTTGATACGACCGGGATGGAGCAGGGCGTCGTCAACTTCAACTCCTTCTTCGGCGGCATGGGCAAGGCGTTCCTGGCGGGCGTGACCCCGGCCAGCATCACCGGACCTGCGGCACTGTTCCCCGAGGCGGTGTTCATCACCTTCCAGATGACCTTCGCGATCATCACTCCGGCGCTGATCGTCGGTGCCTTCGCCGAGCGCATGAAGTTCTCCGCGATGCTGATCTTCATGGCGATCTGGTTCACCCTGGTCTATGCGCCGATCGCGCACATGGTCTGGAGCGGTAACGGTGGCCTGCTGTGGGACTGGGGCGTGCTGGACTTCGCCGGCGGTACCGTGGTGCACATCAATGCCGGTGTGGCTGGCCTGGTGGCGTGCATCGTGCTCGGCAAGCGCAAAGGCTACCCGACCACCCCGATGGCCCCGCACAACCTGGGTTACACCCTGATCGGCGCGGCCATGCTGTGGGTGGGCTGGTTCGGCTTCAACGCCGGTTCCGCCGCTGCGGCCAACGGCACCGCCGGTATGGCGATGCTGGTCACCCAGATCGCGACCGCTGCTGCGGCGCTGGGCTGGATGTTCGCCGAGTGGATCACCCATGGTAAGCCAAGCGCACTGGGCATTGCCTCGGGTGTCGTGGCCGGCCTGGTTGCTGTAACGCCAGCCGCAGGCACCGTGGGCCCGATGGGCGCCCTGGTGATCGGCCTGGTGGCCGGTGTGGTCTGCTTCTTCTGCGCTACCAGCCTCAAGCGCAAGCTGGGCTACGACGACTCCCTGGACGCCTTCGGTGTGCACGGTATCGGCGGTATCGTCGGTGCAATCCTGACCGGTGTGTTCGCAGCGCCAGCCCTGGGCGGCTTCGGCACCGTGACTGACGTTGCTGCGCAGGTCTGGATCCAGTGCAAAGGTGTCGGCTTCACCGTGATCTATACGGCGATCGTGACCTACATCATCCTCAAGGTGCTGGACATGGTCATGGGCCTGCGGGTTACCGAAGAGGAAGAGGCTGTCGGCCTCGACCTGGCACAACACAACGAACGCGGCTACAACTTGTAAGTACGCGGAAAAAAGATGCCCGGCTTGCCGGGCATTTTTTTGCCTGGCGTTTGTCAGTGTCTCAACGCTGTAACGGTTTTTGCGTTGTGTTTGTGATGGGGCACACAAGCCACTTTCAAGCATGCGAATGTCTTACAGGCATGTAGGCGTATTCGGCACTTTGTTTTTTCCCTGAGCGCGCTAGAATGCGCGCCGATGGGCGCAGAACTGTATTTATCCGGCGAGCAGCGTGAACACGGCGGTGCTCGTAAAGTCCTCGCCATCTTGCACGGTGATGGGGCATAAGCCACTGGTTATCCGGTGGATGTTGATTTTTTTCCAGCGGCCTCGACAGGGGATGAAGCTGGGCTATAACTAATCTGCTTTTCGCAAGTCATGAGGTAGAACATGAGCGACGATGATCTGGAAAACGACGACCTCGAAGTAGGTGATGACGACGAGACCGATGAAGGTCTTGAAGTTGCAGCGGATGATGGCAGTGCCGACGAGGTCGATGACAGTGGCGACGACGCTGCTGCTCCCAAGGCCAAAGGCAAAGCCAAGGCCGCCGTTTCGGTAGATGAACTGCCGAGCGTTGAAGCCAAGAACAAAGAGCGCGATGCGCTGGCCCGCGCGATGGAAGAATTCCTCGCCAAAGGCGGCAAAGTGCAGGAAGTCGAGGCCAACGTGGTGGCGGATCCACCGAAGAAGCCGGATAACAAGTACGGCAGCCGACCTATCTGAGGTCAGCCACCTGCTTGTAAGAAAAGCCCGCCGTCGCTGCGGGCTTTTTCATGTCTGGAATAATTTCCTAAGGCCCACCGCATACCCAATGTGGGAGCGGGCTTGCTCGCGAATGCAGTCTGTCAGTTACGGATGTGCTGACTGACACACCGCATTCGCGAGCAAGCCCGCTCCCACAGGTTTGATCTGCGTTTTTACTGCCAGCCGCGAAGCAACTCTGGCAATTGCGCCAGGTTACGAATCTCGGCATCCGGGCGCTTATCTGCATCCCACACCTTGCCCTTCGGGTTGAACCACACCGCCCGCAACCCCGCCTGCTGCGCCCCGGCAATGTCATCCCCTGGATGATCGCCGATATGCACCGCCGCACTGGCCTCCACGCCGCCGCGCTTCATAGCTTCCTGAAACAATCGCGCATCTGGCTTGGCAATTCCGATGTCTTCGGCGCGCAGGGCAAAGTGGAAGTAGTCGGCCAGGCCAACGCGCTGCACATCGGCATTGCCGTTGGTGATTACCCCCAGCAGGAAGTGCTGACGCAGCGCTTGCAGCATCGGTTCGGTTTCAGGGAACGGGGTGAGCTGATGACGCGCATGAATGAACGCCTCAAAACACACGTCGGCCATTTGTGTGGCCTCGGGCTGTGGATAACCGGCCTCTTCAAAGGCATGCATCAACACCCGGTGGCGCAGCACGCTGATGCGGTGCTTCAGCTCCGGATGGCGCTCCAGCACCTGCTGGCGCAGGCTGGCGAAATGCTCCAGGGGCAAGTCGCCGACCTTCGAGGCGTGGGTCGCCAGCCATTCACGCATCGACGCTTCGGCGCTGATGATGACGGGTACGTTGTCCCAGAGCGTGTCGTCCAGGTCGAAGGTGATCAGCTTGATACTCATGAGTCGCCGCCCTTGATGCGTTTGGCCCGTGGATGGGCGCTGTCGTACACCGTTGCCAGGTGTTGGAAATCCAGGTGGGTGTAGATCTGCGTGGTCTTGATGTCGGCGTGGCCGAGCAGTTCCTGCACCGCGCGCAGGTCCTGGGATGATTCGAGCAAATGGCTGGCGAAGGAGTGGCGCAGCATGTGCGGGTGCAGGTTCTGGCCCAATTCACGCTCGCCCGCCGCCTTGACGCGCAATTGGATGGCACGTGGCCCCAGGCGTCGGCCTTGTTGGCTGACAAACACCGCGTCGTCCGCCGGGTTGGTCAACAACCGCAGCGGCAGCCACAGTTGCAGGGCTTCGCGGGCTTTGCGGCCCACCGGCAGCACGCGGGTCTTGCTGCCTTTGCCGAGCACTTGCACCAGGCCGTCCGCCAGGTCCAGTTGATCCAGGTTCAGGCCGGTCAGTTCCGACAGGCGCAGACCTGAGGAATAGAACAGTTCGAGGATCGCCTGGTCGCGATGGGCCAGGAAGTCGTCCTCGACCGCACCGTCGAGCAATTGCAGGGCGCGGTCGGTGTCGAGGGTCTTGGGCAGGCGTCGCTCGCCTTTGGGCGGTGACAGGCCATTGGCCGGGTCGTGCTCGCACAGGCCTTCGCGATTGAGATAGTGATACAGGCCGCGCACCGCCGACAGCAGGCGCGACAGGCTGCGCGAGGATTGGCCGGCCTGGTGCAGGCGGGCAATCAGGCTGCGCAGGCTTTGGATGTCCAGGGCCTTCCAGCTGGCGATCTGCTGTTTTTCGCAGTACGCCAGGACCTTGTTCAAGTCGCGCCGATAGGCTTCCAGGGTGTGGGGCGACACCTGGCGCTCGCTGCGCAGGTGAGCGCAGTAAGCGTCCAGTTGCCGTTCCATGCCTAGCGCACCGCGCGCAGGGCGGTGGTGAAACGCGGCAGGACGCGGCCCAGCACTTCGGCGATGTAGGTCAAGAACAACGTACCCACCGAGCTTTTGTAGTGCGCCGGGTCGCGGCTGGCGATGGCGAGAACGCCATGCAGGCCTTGATGGCTGAGGGCGACGACGGCAGTGGAGCCGATCTGCTTGCGCTGTTCGGCGCCAAACAGGAAGTCCAGCTCATGCTCGCGCAGGGTGCCGCTGATGGTCTTGCCTTCGGACAGCAGGCCGCCGATGGCGGTCTGTGCTTCGGCACCGCTGACCCAGCGCCCCACCGGCATCGGGTTGTCGCTGAACAGGATCAGGCTGACAAAGGGCACCTGGAAATCCTGGCGCAGGCTGTCTTCCACGGCGATCACCGTTTCTTCCAGGCTGGTGGCGTCCATCAGTGTGAGGATCAGGCGGCGGGTTTTCTCGAACAGGCGGTCGTTGTCGCGGGCCACGTCCATCAGGTGCGAGAGCTTGTGGCGCATTTCGATGTTGCGCTCGCGCAGGATCTTCATCTGCCGCTCCACCAGCGACACGGTGTCGCCGCGCTGGTGGGGGATGCGCAAGGCCGGCAGCAGCTCCTCGTGTTCGACGAAGAAGTCCGGATTAGCCTCAAGGTACGCCGCGACGGCAGCGGCCTCCAGACTGTCGCTCGGGGATGCTTGTGCGGGTACTTGAGGCTTATCGGTCATTGGCTGGGCTCACTCATAGACGGACCTGTCCTTCGTATACACGCGAGGCCGGCCCGGTCATCAGTACCGGGTGGCCAGGGCCTGCCCATTCGATGGACAGACGTCCGCCAGGCAGGTCGATCAACAGCGGCGAATCCATCCACCCCTGGCTGATCGCGGCCACGGCAGCGGCGCAAGCACCGGTGCCGCAAGCCTGGGTTTCGCCGGCACCGCGTTCCCAGACACGCAATTGCGCGCGGGAACGGTCGATCACCTGCAGGAAACCTACGTTGACCCGGGCCGGAAAGCGCGGGTGGTGTTCGAGCTTGGGCCCCAATTCGTGTACGGGCGCGTTATTGATGTCGTGGACCCGCAGTACCGCATGGGGGTTGCCCATGGACACGGCGGCCAGCTCGACACTCTGCCCGTCGACGTCGACCGTGTAGCTGGCGGCTTGCTCGGTGGCCTGGAACGGAATGTCCGCCGGCACCAGGCGTGGCGCGCCCATGTTGACGCTGATCTGGCCGTCGTTGCGGACGTCCAGTTCGATCACGCCGCTCTTGGTCTCGACGCGGATCTGGCGCTTGGCGGTCAGGCGCTTGTCCAGCACAAAGCGCGCAAAGCAGCGCGCGCCGTTGCCGCACTGTTCCACTTCGGAGCCGTCGGCGTTGAAGATCCGGTAACGGAAATCCACCTCCGGGTTGCTCGGCGCCTCGACGATCAGCAATTGGTCGAAACCGATGCCGGTGTGGCGGTCGCCCCACTGTTTAGCGTGTTTGGGCAGGATATGCGCGTGCTGGCTGACCAGGTCGAGGACCATGAAATCATTGCCCAGCCCGTGCATCTTGGTAAAACGCAGCAGCATGGCTTACTCCGGCAGCAGGCTTTCGCCAGCATACAACTCGGCTACCGTCTCGCGGCGACGCACTTCAAACGCTTGATCACCGTCCACCAGCACCTCGGCGGTACGCCCGCGGGTGTTGTAGTTGGAACTCATGACAAACCCGTAGGCACCGGCCGAATGCACGGCCAGCAGGTCGCCTTCTTCCAGGGCCAGCTGACGATCCTTGGCCAGGAAGTCGCCGGTCTCGCAGATCGGGCCGACGATGTCGTAGGCGCGCGCTTCGCTGTCGCGAGGGGTCACGGCGGTGACGTTCATCCAGGCCTGGTACAGCGCTGGGCGGATCAGGTCGTTCATCGCCGCGTCGACGATGGCGAAATCCTTGTGTTCGGTGTGCTTGAGGTACTCGACCTGGGTCAGCAGCACGCCGGCGTTGGCGACGATGTAGCGGCCCGGCTCGAACAGCAGCGCCAGGCCACGGCCTTCGATGCGCTCGCGCACAGCCTTGATGTAGTCGGCGATCTGCGGCGGCTCTTCATCGCGGTAACGCACACCTACGCCACCACCGAGGTCGATGTGGTGCAGGTAGATGCCGCACTCACCGAGGCGGTCGACCAGTGCCAGCAGGCGGTCGAGGGCGTCGAGGAACGGTGGCAGGGTGGTCAGTTGCGAGCCGATATGGCAGTCGACACCCAGTACTTCCAGGTTTGGCAGTTGGGCGGCGCGGATGTACACGTCCTCGGCGTCGGCAATGGCGATGCCGAACTTGTTCTCTTTGAGACCGGTGGAAATGTACGGGTGGGTGCCGGCGTCGACGTCCGGGTTGACGCGCAGGGAGATCGGCGCGCGAACGCCCATCTCGGCGGCCACCACTTGCAGGCGTTCCAGCTCGTCGGTGGATTCGACGTTGAAGCAGTGCACGCCGACTTCGAGGGCGCGGCGCATGTCGTCGCGGCTCTTGCCCACGCCGGAGAATACGATCTTGTCAGCCTGGCCGCCGGCGGCCAGTACACGTTCGAGCTCGCCACGGGAGACGATGTCGAAACCAGCGCCCAAGCGCGCCAGGACATTCAGTACACCCAGGTTGGAGTTGGCCTTGACCGCGTAGCACACCAGGCTCGGCGTGCCTTCCAGCGCGTCGGCAAAGCTGCGGTATTGGGCTTCGATGTGCGCACGGGAGTACACGTAGGTCGGGGTGCCAAAACGTTCGGCAATCGCGGACAGCGCCACGCCTTCCGCGAACAGCTCGCCGTTCCGGTAGTTAAAAGCGTCCATGAATGTCCCTTAGTAGGTGTCGTGCTTATGCGCTTTTGCAGATTTTTGCGACGATTGCGCCTGTTCATTCGGGTCTTTGCTGTCGTCGGGCAGGTACAGCGGGCCTTTTTGACCACAGGCACTAACGAGGCAAGCGACCGCGACGAGCGCAGCAAGGGAAGAGATCAGGCGCTTCATGGCGAAATCCTTGAATATGCATTAATTGCGCCCGAGTATACCGACCACCCGCCAGCTTGCCTATGCGCTGAAATACCCGTCCGGCGGGGGTTTGCCGAGATGGCTGCGAAGCGGACTACGCTGACTGGGGATATTTCATACCGCCAATCGCGATGGAATCGGTATCCTTTGCAATCGGCCGGGCTCGCCCGTATCGTGCGGCGCTTGAGCAAAACCAGACACTTTTGAGGTTGCCACAATGAGTTTGACCGAAGCCCGTTTTCACGACTTGGTGGATGCGACCCAGCAGGCGCTGGAAGATATTTTCGACGACAGCGGCCTGGATGTAGACCTGGAGAATTCGGCTGGCGTGCTGACCGTCAAGTTCGAGAGTGGCCAACAACTGATCTTCAGCCGCCAGGAGCCGCTGCGTCAGCTGTGGCTGGCGGCGCGTTCCGGTGGCGTGCACTTCGACTACGACGAAGAAAGCGGCAAATGGCAGTGCGACAAGAGTGAAGAGTTGTTGGGCGAAATGCTTGCGCGCCTGGTCCACGAATACACCGGCGCCGAGCTGGACTTCGACGAGATCTGATGGTGACGCAGCCCGCTCCCGTACGTCCGCCCAAGCCGCTGTTCAGCAATGTCAGCCCGGCGGTGCCGTCACCTTGTATCAGTTTGTGTCGCCTGGACGAGGAAAAAGTCTGCCGCGGCTGCTTCCGTCACGTCGAAGACATCCGTGAATGGCGCTCCGCCGACGATGCGCGGCGCCGGGTGATTTGCGCCGAGGCCGAGCAGCGCAGGGCTGGCGCCTGACGTCGTCTTGTTTATTTGTGACGCTGTGGTAGTGTCCGGCTACGCCTCAACTCATCGAGGCCAGTGAGAACCCCGCCTTTTTCTGGCGGGGTTTTGCTTTTTTGTGCAGAAAAAAGGAGTCTGCCTGAATCATGACCACCGCACCGTCCATCATCCTCACCCGTCTTGACGTGCAGCGTCTGGAGCAACTGATCGACCGCCTGGGCGACGAGTCTCCTGGCGTCGAAGCATTGCAAGCCGAACTCGACCGCGCCGAAGAGGTGGTTGGCCACGATGAAGTGCCTGCGGGTGTCGTGACCATGAACTCCAGCGTGCATTGCCGTGAACAAGGCAGTGGCAAGGACTACCACCTGACCCTGGTCTACCCGAAACACGCGAATGCCGATGAAGGCAAGATCTCGATCCTGGCACCTGTGGGCAGCGCGTTGCTGGGCCTGCAAGTGGGCCAGCATATCGACTGGCCGGCGCCCGGCGGCAAGACCCTCAAGCTGGAACTGCTCAGTGTTGACGGCCAGCCCAAGGACGGCGGCGCCTTCCCGCTCTAAATCTGCTTCAGCGCCGCGTTGAGCGACAGCTCCAGCTCGGCCTTGTAACGCAGGTACAGGTTGCTCGGGCTTTGCACGTCGCCGAGCAGGCCCGACAGGTCCAGATCGGTGATGTAGCAGCGGTAGCGCTCGGTTTCCCGGCGCTGCCCGACGATCTCCTGGGCGACCACGCTAAAGAGCTGGTCGCCAAATTCCAGTTCGCAGAACTCCCGCTGATTGCAATACAAGGTAACGCCCACCTGGCCCGGTGCGGCCTTGCCGATAATCGCCTGCACGTCATAAAACGGTTTGTTGGCCGAGTTCTGCGGCGCCGGACGCGGCTCGACGCTGCGCGCGCGATTGCTGCCCGACGGCAACAGTTGGTAATACAGGATTTGCACTTCACCCAAGGGTTGCCTGTTGTCCAGCGGTGCCAGTGCTTCGCGTCGATAGATGATCGATTGCAGGAAGCGCTGCAGCGGCGCCAACAGGCTCTGCTCATCATGAAACGGCAATTGCTGGCGCCAGAGCGCGTTGAACTCATCCAGCACGTACAGCTCGGCAACACCGTCGTTGACCCGGTAGAACACCTGCACGCAATCGGCCAGGCCCATGGGCAGCAGCAGCGCCAGGTCGTCGCCTTCCAGTGCCATGGCGTCCAGGTGCAGCGGGCTGTAGCCTGCCAGCTCTTCGCTGAGGTAGCTGATCAATGCGTCCTGGGTTGGCAGCGGTACGTGGGTGGCCTGGCCCGGCACCAGCTCCATCACGTGATAGTGCTGCTGCACCTGCAACAGGTAGCGGTGATTGCCTTGAGCCAGCAGCAGGTGCTGCGCGGTGTCGAAGATGTCCTCGACGCGCTGGGCAATGAACTGCGCACGGTTGTGACAGAAACAGCGCACCCGCAGGCGTGGCAGGTGATCCGACGGCAGTTGGTTCAGGTAGTCGCGCAGGCAATCGAGCAGGGCGTGCGGGCCGTCGTAGCGGCTGACCAGCACCTCGTTCCAACTATTGAGCGTGACCTGATCCAGGGTCAGAACCAGGTTGTCACGCACCCCGGCGTAGCTCAGGGAGTCGGTACGCTCGGTGGTCATCAGGATGTTCAGGTCGCGGTGGTGCTTGAGCGGGTCGACGCCGACGTTGATCAACAGCAGCACTTCCTCTGGCACGGCCGAGCGCAGCAGGCGTTCTTCATCGACACTGGCCAGGGGCAGGGCGACCGTCTGTTGCAGGCTGCCGAGCAGGTTGAACAGCTCGAATTCGGTCATGTCGCTGATGCCAGGGTGCAGCGCCAGGCGCGTGCTGCTGTCGATGACGCCGTTGCGATGGCACCAGGTGAGCATCTCCAGCAGGTCGCGGCTGCGTTTGATCGGCGCGAAGTGTTCAGATTCCTGGGCTGTGAGGTTGCCGTTGTACAGGCCCCAGTAATGTTGACCGGGCTCCTTGCGGTTGGGCGATTGCACCAGGGTCAGGGTGTCTTCGGCCAGGTCCGGGGCGATGCCGGGGTTGATGAACTCGACTTTGCCGGCCTTGCGCTCGAACGCGGCGTACAGGCGGCGGCCGAGTACATTCAGGTCGCGCTTGTTGATCAGGCTGACGGTCTGCTCGGTGCGGGCGAACTGGGTAAGGAAGCGGTAGCTGTAGTTCAGCTCGTTGACCAGGGCGCGGCGCTCGGAGGCAACCTGGCGCACTTTCCATTGGCTGCGGCTGTCGAGCAGGGCCAGCTGGCGTTGGTCCCAGCCCCATTCGTGGGCCAGCCGCTCCAGCAGCAAGCGTTGCCAGCTGGTGGTGCGCTGGCCAGCGCTGAGCTTGCGGTTGACCTTAAGGTACAGGGCGCGTCGCACCAGTTCCAGGCGCTCGGGCTCGTTGCGTGCCTTGAGGTATTCCTCGATGCGGCGGTAGACCACGATGTAGGGGTCCAACTCGTCAAGGTCGATCTGATTGGCGAACACCGCCCGCTTGAACCGCAGGCTCAAGCAATGCACGTGGGGGTGTTCGCTGGCGTAGACCTCGGTCAGCAGCAGCTTGAGCACCGATTTGTAGGGTGATTCGATGCCCTTGAACAGCTGCCACAGCCCGGCGCCGATGAACTCCCCCGGGGGGATGCGCGCCAGATGGCCGAGGTCGAGGGTTTCGTCGGCGCGGATAAAGCGCTTGGAGATCAGCGTGTGGGTGAATTCGGCGTAGCGGGTTTCTTCATACACCGGCACCAGCCACCAGATCGGCGTGCGTCCGGCCAGCCAGATGGCGGTGCGGTAGAACTCGTCCAGCAGCAGGTAGTGCTGGGTGGTGCCGCAGTCGTCGGAACTGAGCTGGGTGTCGCGCTCGCCCAGTACAAAGCGTGTCGGCTCGATCAGGAAGAAATGCGCTTCGGCGCCCATGCCCAGGGCCCAGGTTTCCAGCAACTGACACTTCTTGCGCAACTCGGCCAGTTCGTTTTCGCCGAGGTCCGGGGCATGGCAGACCCACACGTCCATATCGCTCTGGTCGGCCTGGGCCAGGGTGCCGAGGCTGCCCATCAGGAACAGGCCGTGGATCGGCTGCGGCGGGTTGCCGTGGCGTGGCTTATAGGAAAACGAACGGGTCAGGCGCTGGGCTTCGGCCAGGGCTTGGGTGTCGGGTTCGAAATTCGACAGCCCGGCCGGCGTGCTTCCGGAGACATAGCCGGGCAACAGCGGATGATTGACATGAAAGAACAGCGGCAACAGGGTCAACACGCTTTGTTGGCGTGGTGTCAGCCCCTCGACAGCCCGGGCCATGCGGCCATCGTTGAGCGCCATGAAGCGCGCACGCAGTTGGGCCAGCACCTTGCGGTCGATGCCTTCGTCCAGGTCGGGGCGGATTTCATGGGTGCGGGTCATGTCGAGCTCGGTGGCGCGCAGGGCCCGACGTGGGCGGCCGTATTGGAGTTTACCGCCAGGAGCATAGGAGGTTTAGAGGGTAATCGGTCTTTGACGTCAGAACTTTAACCCTTTCACAGCAGCGCCCCCGGAATCCGCATTGGGCGGACTCCATGGGCGGGTATCGAGCGTCAGGCGGCTTCTTTGGTACTGGCGGTGGTCAGGATGGTCAGCAGGGTTTGGGCCTGCTCTGCAGCGTCACGGCCAAGGCTGGTCAGGTAGCCTCCGTCCGGCTGGTCGATAAGTCCTTTGGCGTGGAGGCGCTTGGCAGCGGCGATAGCAGTGGGAGCGGCGGTCTGGTGGACTTTCAGACCTTCCTTGGTGCTGTCCAATGGGAAGAGTACAAGGATTTCCAGTTCGGCAACCAACTCAGGGGTATACGACATAAGGACTCCAGACTTTCTAAGAATTTATTAGAGGCTAGCAGGCCATAAGGTGAACGCACTTTGCCGAACTGTCCAGCGTGTTACTGCGCCCTTGGATTATTGCTTTTCCGGCGGCAGATCCGGCAGGGCGCGCAGTGCAGTTTCATACCATTCGGTATTGAACGCACGGTCCTCTTCCAGCAGCGCATCAATCTCGACAGCCAGCACGTGGGCCATCAGTTGCAGGATTTCTTCACGCTCGTAACCCACCAGGGTCAACTTGTTGAACGTAGCCTTGGCCGCTGGTGGGTTTTCGCTTTCGATCTGGTTCTCGATCGCTTCGATCAGGGTGTTTTCGGCGAATTCTTCTTCGTCGTTGTCGATATCGGTCGGCTCGCTCATGGCAGGCTCCTCACAGGAAAGGGCGCCAGTCTACCCCCATTCAGGCGGGTGATGCTGTTGGCAACGTCGGGTTCTGGGAGCTATAACCCTTGCAGCCAACCCCATTCCCGGCCTGGAGGCGCCTGCAATGCTCAAGCTCTACGGATTCTCGGTCAGCAACTACTACAACATGGTCAAGCTCGCGCTGCTGGAGAAGGGACTGCCGTTCGAAGAGGTGCTCTTTTTTTCCGGGCAGACCTCCGATGTCTTTGCGGTCAGCCCACGTGGCAAGGTGCCAGTCCTCGGCGTCAAGCAGGGGTTTATCAACGAAACCAGCGTGATCCTCGAATACATCGAACAGAGCCGGGAAGGGCCTTCGCTGCTGCCCACCGAGCCGTTCCAGCGCGCCCAGGTGCTGGCGCTGTGCAGGGAGATCGAGTTGTACATCGAGCTGCCGGCCCGTGCGTGTTACCCCGAAGCGTTTATGGGCATGCCGGTGCCGGAGGCGATCAAGGAGAAGTCCAGGTCCGAGTTGCTGCTGGGGTTCGGTGCGCTGGGCAGGCACGGCAAGTTCGCGCCGTATGTGGCGGGGCAGAGCTTCACGATTGCCGATCTGTATTTCATGTACAGCGTGAACCTCGCCTGCGCGGTGGGCGAGAGCCTGTTTGGGCTGGATTTGCTGGCTGAGATGCCGGCGGCCAAGGCGTTGCTGGAAAAACTGCATGCACTGCCCAATGCCCAGAAGGTCGCGGCGGACAGGGAAGCGGCGATGCCGGCGTTCAGGGCGATGATTGCTGCCAAGAAATAAGCAAGCCCGAGTGGATCAAGTGTGGGAGCGGGCTTGCTCGCGAAAGCGGTGTGTCAGTCAGCCCATAGCTAACTGAGAGACCTTATTCGCGGGCAAGCCCGCTCCCACATTTGTCCGAGGTGTCTGGTAGTACTCGGTGTCTTGTGGGAGCTGGCTTGCCTGCGATGCTTTTAGCTAGCGGCTGGCGAGCAATGCCTGGCCACGTGCAACGGCGGCCTTCACCTGCGCCGGTGCGGTCCCGCCAATATGGTCACGCGCATTCACCGAACCTTCCAGGGTCAGCACGGCAAACACATCCTGCTCGATCTGGTCACTGAACTGGCGCAGTTCTTCCAGGCTCATTTCCGCCAGGTCCTTGCCGGTGTCCACGCCGTATTTCACGGCGTGACCAACGATTTCGTGGCAGTCACGGAACGGCAGGCCACGGCGTACCAGGTAGTCCGCCAGGTCGGTCGCGGTGGAGAACCCGCGCAGCGCCGCTTCACGCATGATCGCGTGCTTGGGCTTGATCGCCGGGATCATGTCGGCAAACGCGCGCAGCGAGTCGCGCAGGGTGTCGGCGGCGTCGAACAGCGGTTCCTTGTCTTCCTGGTTGTCCTTGTTGTAGGCCAAAGGCTGGCCTTTCATCAGGGTCAGCAGGCCCATCAGTGCGCCGAATACGCGGCCGCTCTTGCCACGCACCAGCTCTGGCACGTCGGGGTTTTTCTTTTGCGGCATGATCGAACTGCCGGTGCAGAAGCGGTCCGGCAGGTCGATGAACTGGAATTGCGCGCTGGTCCACAGCACCAACTCTTCGGAGAAGCGCGACAGGTGCATCATCGCGATGCTGGCCGCGGCGCAGAATTCGATGGCGAAGTCACGGTCGGACACGCCATCCAGGGAGTTGCCGCCCACAGCGTCGAAGCCCAGCAGTTGCGCGGTGTACGCGCGGTCGATCGGGTAGGTGGTGCCGGCCAGTGCGGCACTGCCCAGCGGCATGCGGTTGGCGCGCTTGCGGCAATCCACCAGACGCTCGTAGTCGCGGCTGAGCATTTCGAACCAGGCCAGCAGGTGGTGGCCGAAAGTCACGGGCTGTGCGGTTTGCAGGTGGGTGAAGCCGGGCATGATGGTGGCGGATTCACGCTCGGCCTGCTCCAGCAGGCCTTTTTGCAGGCGGGTGATCTCGCCCAGGATCAGGTCGATCTCGTCACGAATCCACAGGCGGATGTCGGTGGCGACCTGGTCGTTGCGGCTACGGCCGGTGTGCAGTTTCTTGCCGGTCACACCGATGCGGTCGGTGAGGCGGGCCTCGATATTCATGTGCACGTCTTCCAGGTCGACGCGCCAGTCGAACGTGCCGGCTTCGATCTCACCCTGGATGGTGTTCAGGCCATCGATGATGCTGTCGCGCTCGGCGTCGGTCAGCACGCCGACCTTGGCCAGCATCGTGGCGTGGGCGATCGAGCCCATGATGTCGTGGCGGTACAGGCGCTGGTCGAAGGTGACGGAGGCGGTGAAGCGGGCGACGAAGGCGTCGACGGGTTCACTGAAGCGGCCGCCCCAGGACTGGTTGGTCTTGTCGGTGCTCATGGATTCGCTCGTGATCTGCTTTAAAGAGGCTTGGAGGTGTGCCGGCGATAATAACAGGGTTGCCCGTGGAGGCGGTGCTACGGGTGATCGGCATTTTTATTTGCACGAAGGATGGCAAAGTGCCTTGCCGCCGGACGCGTCCGGGAAGAGACTGGACTCGGGTGTTTATTGAAACGATATTTGACGATAGAGCAATACCGTCGCAGTGAGCGTCTACAGTTGCACTGAACAGAGCGTGAATGCACCAATGTCGGGTGCTGCGGTCAGAGCCCTGACTATCCATCAAACACGGGGGGATTCGGATTGTGTATCAGCAAACCCTACGACGATGCCCGAAGTCAGAAGGTCCTGGGCGCAATTGAACAGGTCCGGGTAAATATGGGTGCCGCTGTCAGGGCACTTTTTGCCGCTCGCGCTAGTCTTAGCGTGGATCGCTGTGACGCAAGTCACCGCACCTGTCTACGCTATCCTTGTGCGAGACTCACGCAGGAATCCAGCGCAATATGAATGTCCTGATCGTTGAAGACGAACCCCAAGCCCGCGAGCGACTGAGCCGTTTGGTCAGTGAACTCGAGGGTTATACAGTCCTTGAACCGAGCGCCACCACGGGCGAAGAAGCGTTGACGCTGATCGACAGCCTCAAGCCGGATGTGGTGTTGCTCGATATTCGCCTGCCGGGCCTTGATGGCCTGCAAGTCGCCGCCCGCCTGAGCGAGCGTGAATCGCCACCGGCGTTGGTGTTGTGCGCGGCCGAAGCGGAATTTTCGGCGCAGACCCTTGAGGTCAGTGGCGTCAGCTTCCTGTCCAAGCCGGTCGAGGCAGGTGCGTTGCTCAAGGCCCTGAAAAAGGCCGAGCGCCCCAACCGCAGCCAGCTCACCGCCTTGACCCAGCCTGCCGCCCAAAGTGGCAACGGGCCGCGCAGCCATATCAGCGCGCGGACCCGCAAGGGCATCGAGCTGATTCCCCTGAGCCAGGTGGTCTACTTTATTGCCGATCACAAATACGTGACCCTGCGCCACGAGGGCGGTGAAGTGCTGCTCGATGAGCCGCTCAAGGCCCTTGAGGATGAGTTCGGCGACCGCTTCGTGCGAATCCACCGCAATGCCCTGGTGGCCCGCGATCGCATTGAACGCCTGCAACGCACGCCACTGGGGCACTTTCAGTTGTTCCTGAAAGGGCTTAATGGCGATGCGTTGATCGTCAGCCGACGCCATGTCGCCGGCGTGCGCAAGATGATGCAGCAGCTTTAACCCAAGGGTTGTGGCGCGACCTGCAGTCCTTATCCCGGTGCGATGCGGCCAGGGAGGCCCCGCACTTGCTGATTCAAATCAAAGCGTATTTGCCTGAGCTGTTATTATCTGCCGTATCTATTCAGTACGGATTGATCCATGTCCTCTCGCGAAATCCGCATCGCCACCCGTAAAAGTGCCCTTGCCCTGTGGCAGGCCGAATACGTCAAAGCACGCCTCGAGCAGGCCCATCCCGGCCTCACGGTGTCCCTGGTGCCCATGGTCAGTCGCGGCGACAAGCTGCTCGACTCGCCGCTGTCGAAGATCGGCGGCAAGGGCCTGTTCGTCAAGGAACTGGAAACCGCATTGCTGGACAACGAAGCCGACATCGCCGTGCATTCGATGAAAGATGTGCCCATGGACTTCCCTGAAGGCCTGGGCCTTTTTTGTATCTGCGAGCGCGAAGATCCGCGCGATGCCTTCGTCTCCAATACCTACGCGTCCCTGGATGAGTTGCCCCAGGGCAGCATCGTCGGCACCTCCAGCCTGCGGCGTCAGGCGCAGCTGTTGACCCGTCGCCCGGACCTGCAGATCCGCTTCCTGCGCGGCAACGTCAACACGCGCCTGGCCAAGCTGGATGCCGGTGAATATGACGCGATTATCCTGGCAGCAGCCGGTCTGATCCGCTTGGGCTTCGAAGACCGCATCACGTCGGCCATCAGCGTCGAAGACAGCTTGCCGGCCGGTGGCCAGGGCGCCGTGGGTATCGAATGCCGCACCGCCGACACTGAAATCCACGCACTGCTCAAGCCTCTTGATCACCACGACACTGAGGTGCGTGTTACCGCCGAACGTGCCCTGAACAAACACCTTAATGGGGGCTGCCAGGTGCCCATCGCCTGTTACGCGGTGCTCGAAGGTGAAAACCTGTGGCTGCGCGGCCTGGTCGGCGACCCGGACGGCGGCACCCTGTTGACCGCCGAGGTCCGTGGCCCGCAGGGCGACGCGGCAGCTTTGGGTATTCAGGTGGCCAACGCGCTACTGGACCAGGGCGCCGGTGCCATCCTGCAAAAAGTCTACGGCGAGGCCGGCCCGCAGTGACCGATTGGCGTGTGCTGCTGACGCGGCCTGCCGAGGAGTGTCTGGCCTTGGCGGCGTCGTTGTCGGCAGCCGGGATCTTCAGCAGCAGCCTGCCGTTGCTGGACATCGAGCCGCTTCCCGTCACCCCCGAACAACAGGCCGTGTTTCGTGACCTGGGCCGCTATTGCGCGGTGATTGTGGTCAGCAAGCCGGCCGCCCGCCTGGCGTTGCAGCAGTTGGATCGCGCCTGGCCGCAGTTGCCGTGGTTCAGCGTCGGCGCTGCCACGGCCCAGGTATTGGCCGATCATGGCCTCAACGTTCACTATCCCCCAACCGGCGACGACAGCGAGGCCTTGCTAGCACTACCCGCCTTGCGCGAGGCTATCGCACGGCCTGGCGCCCGGGTGTTGATCCTGCGCGGCGAAGGCGGCCGGGAGCTGCTGGCTGAGCGTTTGCGCGAGAGAGGTGCTAGTGTCGACTATCTGGAGTTGTACCGTCGTTTCCTGCCGACCTACGCCGCTGGGGCACTGGTGCAACGCATCCAGTTGGAACGCTTGAACGGCGTGGTGGTCAGCAGTGGGCAGGGTTTTTTACACCTGCAAGCCCTGGCCGGTGTCGATTGGCCCCAGGTGGCACAGTTGCCGTTGTTCGTGCCGAGCCCGCGAGTCTGTGAGATGGCGCGGGCTGCCGGCGCAGAAAAAGTTGTGGATTGTCGCGGCGCGAGTGCCGCGGCGTTGTTAGTGGCGTTGCGCGCCCATCGTGCGGCCACTCTCTGATACGCAAAGGACGGATACGTGAGCGAAACAGCCTTGCCCAAAGATGAAACCCAACCCGCAGCTGCTGCGTCGGTTGAGTCAGCTGTCACCGCGCCACGCCGTGGCAATGGCCTGGCGATCGTTGCCCTGTTGCTCGGTGCGGCCGGTGTTGCCGCCGGCGGCTGGGGGCTCTGGCAGGTCCGTGCCTTGCAAGCCGGCAGCCAGCAACAGCTGGGCCAGGTGCAGACGCTTGCCGAACAGACTCAAGGCCTCAAGCAGGGTCAGCAACAGTTGGCGGCACGCCTGGCCCAGTTGCCGGCTGCGGACGAGCTCGAAGAGCGTCGCCGCCTGGTAGCCCAGTTGCAGGGCGATCAACAGCGCCTCAGCCAGCGCCTGGAAACCGTGCTGGGTGCCAGCCGCCAGGATTGGCGCCTGGCGGAAGCCGAGCACCTGATCCGTCTGGCCAGCCTGCGTTTGTCGGCCTTGCAGGACATCAACAGCGCCCAGTCGCTGGTGCAGGGCGCCGACGAAATCCTGCGTGAGCAAAGCGATCCGGGCGCCTACGCCGCCCGTGAACAATTGGCCAAGAGCCTGGCCGCGCTGCGCAGTACCGAGCAGCCGGACCGCACCGGGCTGTACCTGCAACTGGCGGCGCTGCGCGATCAGGTGGTGCAACTGGCCGCGATCGCACCGGAATATCAGCTCACCGAACCTGCGTCCCAAGGGCGCCCGACCACCGATACCGAAAGCCGCTGGAGCCAATGGTGGGAGCAGATCTCGCGCTACTTCCGCATCGACTTCAACCCTGACGACAACATCCGCCCACTCCTGGCCGGCCAGGGTTTGAACCAGGTGCGCCTGGCCCTGAGCCTGGCGCTGGAGCAGGCGCAATGGGCTACGCTCAACGGCGAGACGGCGGTCTACAGCCGCTCGTTGGGCGAGGCGCGTAGCGTGCTGCAAGACAACTTCAACCAGGACAACCCGCAGAGCAAGGCGATGCTGGCGCGTATCGCCGAGCTTGAGCCCAAGGCCGTGTCGGTGGTGACGCCGGATCTGGCGGCGAGCCTGGCAGCTGTGCAGGCATACCTTGAGCGCCGCCATTTGTCTGCCGACGAAGCCAAGGCGTCGGCGGGTAAGCCGGCCACCCAGGAGTGAAGCCGATGAAGCGTTTCTATGTGGTCCTCGTGCTGGCGATTGCAATCGCCCTGGCACTGGCTGTGGGCATCTCGAAACATACCGGCTACGTGCTGATTACCTATCCCCATGTGCTGAATTACGAGTCGAGCCTGTGGGCGACGCTGGTGGCGGTGTTTGCCATCGGCCTGGCGATCTACCTGGTCCGCCTGTTGTTGAGCCTGGTGACCACCTCCGGCGGCGTGGTCAACCCGTGGTCGCGGCGCAACCGCAGCCGCCGTGTGCAGATCGCGATTGAGCAGGGCCAGATGGACCTTGCCGAAGGCCGCTGGGCCAGCGCCGAGCGTCACCTGCATCGCGCCGCCGAAGCGGAGCGCCAGCCATTGCTCTACTACCTCGGTGCCGCGCGTGCGGCGAACGAGCAGGGTCGTTATGAAGAGGCGGATGGTTTGCTGGAGCGCGCTCTGGAGCGTCAGCCCCAAGCCGAGTTGGCGGTAGCCTTGAGCCATGCGCAATTGCAGATGGATCGCGGCGACACCGAGGGTGCCCTCGTCACATTGCAGGCCATGCACGCCCGTCATCCCCATAACGCCCAGGTCCTGCGCCAATTGCAGCGCCTGCATCAGCAGCGTGGCGATTGGTCGTCGGTGATTCGCCTGCTGCCCGAGTTGCGCAAGGACAAAGTGTTGCCCGCCACCGAACTGGCCGAACTGGAGCGTCGCGCCTGGGGTGAAAACCTCGGCCTGGCGGCCCAGCGCGAGGAGCAGGGCGAAGCGGGCTTGCAGTCCCTTGAGCGGGCCTGGCAGCAACTGACCTCTGCCCAGCGTCAGGAGCCGCAGTTGGTGCTGGCGTATGCCGAACAGCTGCGCCAACTGGGCGCCGATGCGAAGGCCGAAGAGGTGCTGCGCGGGGCGCTCAAGCGCAGTTATGACAGTCATCTGATCCGACTGTATGGCTTGCTGCGTGGCAGTGATCCGGCGCGGCAACTGAAGTTTGCCGAGAGCTGGCTCAAGGACCATCCGGGCGATGCCAGCCTGCTGCTGACCCTGGGCCGCCTGTGTCTGCAAAACAGCCTGTGGGGCAAGGCACGCGACTATCTGGAAAGCAGCCTGCAGGTGCAGCGCAACCCCGAAGCCTGTGCCGAACTGGCACGCCTGCTGGCGCAACTGGGCGATACTGAACGCAGTAATCAGCTGTTCCAGGAAGGCCTCGGCCTGCTGGATAACCGCCTGCTTGCTTCACCTTTGCCGGTGCCTGCGCGAGTCTGAAGTAGGAAGGATGCAAGGGGTGGCTCGGATACGTCTGACGGCCAACCCCTCAAGTCTACGCATTTACTCGGCCGAATCGCATTCGTCATAAACTCCTACGTAGCGTTGTGTTATGTCCTCCAAACTCTGGTGGGATGTCCTTACGTTTTCGCGGAATTGTCTGCTCTAGCGCGTATTGAAAGGGGTCAGGCCTTTCCTCTACCGTAACGGCCTATCTTTTGCGGTACGGATAAACAATGTCTCTGGCCCCCTCACGTTCCCTGTTTCTCCTGGCGTTCATGGCAGGTGTTCTGACGTTGGGCGCGTCTTTCTACCTGGAATATGGCGCGCTTCTGCGGCCCTGCTTCCTGTGCCAGGTGCAGCGGGTATTTCTCGCCACGTTCACGCTGATCAACTTGATCGCGGTCGCTCATAACCCCAGACGTTTCGCCGCGGGTCTGTACGGGTTGGCGGGCATGGGGTGTGCGTTGCTTGGCGCAATTGCCGCAGCACGCCAGGTATTGCTGCAGAGCAGCACGTCGGGTGTAGCCCCTGAATGTTGGCCAAGCCTGCAGGACATGCTGGAAAAGCTGTCGTTCTGGCAGGCGGGGCACGCGATTTTCAACGGTACCGTCGATTGCGTGGAAATCAACTGGACGCTATTCGACTTGAGCCTCCCCGAGTGGAGCCTGTTGTTCTTTGTCGCGATGCTGATCCTGGGGGTCATGCAGTTTGCGGGGCTGTTGTCCGGCCAGCGATTGAGTCTGGGTTAGCACGCAAATCAACATTAGGGTTGTAGGACGGGATTAAACACTTGTATGAACTTTCTGTCCTGCGTACCTTGAAGCCATAGTCATGCGGGCATAATCTGGCCCGCATGCAGTATCGGAACCGTTTATCCGATGCGGCCTTGTCCGGCCGCGGCGTTATCCTTTAAGTGTTGCGCGGGCACCAGGCGGCAGCGCCCCTATAGGGAAGAGAGATCATCATGCTGGAAAGTTGTCAGAATGCTCAGGAACGCTGGGGTGGGGTGCACAAGCTGATCGACAGCTGGTTGAAGGCACGTCACGAACTGGTTCGGGCCTTTGATGCGCTTGGCGCCAAGCCCGAGGAACTGGCTGAGAATCGCAAACCGTTGTTGGGTTTTTGCGGTGTACTGATGGACTACGTGTCTGAGGGACACTTCGGTGTCTACGAGCAATTGACCAAGGAAGCGAAAGCCTTTGGTGATGATCGCGGCCTCAAGCTGGCGGATACTATTTACCCGCGCCTTGATGCAATCACTGAGAAGCTTGTCGCCTTCAATGACCTGTGTGATGCCGGTCAATGCGTGGCCGAGAAATTCAAAGAGTTGGGTGGCCTGCTTCACGAACGATTCGAGCTGGAAGACTGCCTGATCGAAGTGCTGCACAACGCTCACAAGGAAGAGCCCGCCACCCAGGCTTGACCCCTGAACTGCAGATAAAGAAACGGCGCGTTTACGCGCCGTTTTTTATTGGGTCAGTGGCGGATGCCGAGTAATTCGATCTCAAAGACCAAGGGTGTGTAGGGCGGGATCAACTCGCCTGCACCGTCGGCGCCGTAGGCCTGGGCAGAGGGGATGACCAGGCGCCATTTTGCGCCCGTCGGCATCTGTTGCAGCGCGCTGGTCCAGCCGCTGATCACACTGTCCAGGCGGAACCATTGGGGCTGCGTGCTCTGATCGAATACCGTCCCATCGGGCAGTCGTCCCACGTATTTGACCTGCACTTCATCCGTCGCCAATGGCTTCGGACCACTGCCTGGTGCCAGCTCCGTCAGCAGGATTGCGTCGGCCAGTTCGCGCACGCCGGCAACGGCTTTTTCCTTGGTCAAGAACTGCTGTTCTGCGGCGAGTGCTTTTTCGCTTTGAGGTGCCTGTGCGTCGGCTGCGCTCTGTGCTTCGTGCTGGGCCAGCAGCTGTTCGATGCGCGCATTATCGAGTGCCAGCGGCTTGCCTTGATAGGCTTGCTTGAGGCCGTCGAGCAAGGCTTGGATCTGCAAGTCGGGGACTTCCTGGCGCAAGCGTTCGCCGAGGCTGGCGCCGAGGCTGTAAGCGAGGTCGTGCCGGTTCTGGTCAGTGGTTTTGGACGACGATTGCTCGCTCCCGTTGGCCACCGAAATCGCCAGACCCAACACAAGAAAAAGGTAACGCGACATGGGCATCCTCCCGCCGAAAGTGCGACGGATTATGCCAGTGCGAGGCGGTAAAAAGTGCCGTGTATTTTCGTTATGACGATAAGAATTTTCGCACGGTGCAACGCCAGGCAAACGATACTGTCAACATGCCCTAGCGGCGGTAAGAGCAGAGGGCTAGTATGAGCCGCACCCACGTCAGCCAGGAGGTAAACCATGTCGGCCAAACAGAAGCCTGTAAATACCCCGTTGCATTTACTCCAACAACTTTCGGGCAGCCTGCTCGAACATCTGGAAAGCGCTTGTTCCCAAGCCTTGGCCGATGCAGAAAAGCTGCTCGCCAAGCTGGAAAAACAACGCGGTAAAGCGCAAGAGAAGCTGCACAAATCCCGCACCAAACTGCAAGACGCCGCCACTGCCGGCAAGGCCAAGGCACAAGCCAAAGCCAAAGACGCAGTCAAAGAACTTGAGGACCTGCTGGATGCCCTCAAGGATCGCCAAGCCGAAACCCGCGGCTACATTTCCCAACTCAAAAAAGACGCTCAAGAAAGCCTGAAACTGGCCCAGGGCGTTGGTCGTGTGAAGGACGCCGTAGCCAAAGTGCTGGGCGCTCGCACCCCGGCAAAAGCCGCTGCGCCAAAAGCCCCAGCCAAAGCTGCTGTCGCCAAGCCAGCTGTTAAAACTGCTGCTGCAAAACCAGCCGCCAAGCCAGCTGCCAAAACTGCTGCTGCAAAACCAGCCGCCAAGCCAGCTGCCAAAACCGCTGCTGCAAAACCAGCCGCCAAGCCAGCTGCCAAAGCCGCTGCTGCGAAACCAGCCGCCAAGCCAGCTGCCAAAACCGCTGCTGCAAAACCAGCCGCCAAGCCAGCTGCCAAAGCCGCTGCTGCGAAACCAGCCGCCAAGCCAGCTGCTAAAACCGCTGCTGCGAAACCAGCCGCCAAGCCAGCTGCCAAAACTGCTGCTGCGAAACCAGCCGCCAAGCCAGCTGCCAAAACTGCTGCTGCGAAACCAGCCGCCAAGCCAGCTGCGAAAACTGCTGCTGCAAAACCAGCCGCCAAGCCAGTTGCCAAAGCCGCTGCGGCAAAACCAGCCGCCAAGCCAGCTGTTAAAACTGCTGTTGCGAAACCAGCCGCCAAGCCAGCGGCCAAACCTGCTGCCGCGAAACCAGCCGCAAAACCTGCTGCTGCAAAGCCGGTCGCTGCTAAAGCCGCACCGGCCAAGCCTGCAACACCAGCGGCTACCCCGGCAGCGTCCACCACGCCAGCTGCTGCTCCAGCTGCTGCGCCGGTAGCACCAAGCACCACTCCAACCAGCGCTTCCTAAGTGCCGGAGACCATGACGCGCAGCTGTTGCAGCGCGTCATGGTCAAGGTTGGCGGCATCCTCGGCCGCCAATCCTTCCAGCCACGGCTGGTGACCTTTCACACCGGTTGGCCATTCCAGCGCCAGCGTTTCTAGGCGTGCCAGCAATTGCCGTTCGGCATCCAGCTCCAGACTTTTGACCCGCTCTCGCAACTGCGCCAGTGATTCGTCCTGCTGCGCCAAGGCGCGCCATTGCGTGCGCAGCTGTCGCAAGGGTTCAATCACCTGTGCGCGCCACGGGCGGGCGAGCTGTTGCAGTGCATGAACGCGTCCAGGCTCAAGCGCAACACCGCGTTGCTCCAACCATGCAGCGCAGAGCAGCAGGCACACATCCGTCCCGTGTTCCTGCAAGCGCAGGCACGTGCTTTCGACGCCCGGACGGGCGTAAGTCGAGAGGGCAAAGCTCCACAGGTCAGCGCACATATTCACACCCAAGCCAGCGGCCAACGAAGCTGGTAGACTCCGCCGCCATTATGATCCGACTTCAAAGCCTAACATTACAGCGTGGCCCGCAACGTCTTCTCGAAGACGCCGAGCTGACCCTGCACGCCGGTCACAAAGCCGGCCTGATCGGTGCCAACGGCGCCGGCAAATCCACGTTGTTCGCCCTGTTACTGGGTGAGCTGACCCCGGATTCCGGGGACTGCTTGCTGCCGGCCGACTGGCGCATCGCCCATATGCGCCAGGAGATCGACACCCTGGACCGCATCGCGATCGACTACGTGCTCGATGGCGACTTGCGCCTGCGCCAGGTGCAGCACGACCTGGCCGAGGCCGAGAAAGCCCAGGACGGCGCCGCCCAGGCGCGTCTGCATTCGGAGCTCGACAGTGCCGACGGCTACACCGCCGACGCCCGTGCGCGCAAGATGCTGGCGGGCCTGGGGTTCACCAACGAACAGATGGATCGCCCGGTCGCCGACTTCTCCGGTGGCTGGCGCATGCGCCTGAACCTGGCCCAGGCGCTGATGTGCCCGTCCGACCTGTTGCTGCTCGACGAACCGACCAACCACTTGGACCTCGATGCGATCCTGTGGCTGGAAGATTTCCTCAAGAGCTACCAGGGCACCTTGTTGCTGATTTCCCACGACCGGGATTTCCTCGACGCCGTGGTCGACAACATCGCCCACGTCGAACAGAAGAAAATCACCCTCTATCGTGGTGGCTACACTGCGTTCGAACGCGCCCGCGCCGAGCGCCTGGCCCAGCAGCAACAGGCCTTTGAGAAGCAGCAGGCGCAGCGTGCGCACATGGAAAGCTACATCGCCCGGTTCAAGGCCCAGGCCACCAAGGCCCGTCAGGCCCAGAGCCGGATCAAGGCGCTGGAGCGCATGGAAGAGCTGTCGGCGGCCCATGTCGATTCGCCGTTCGACTTTGTCTTTCGCGAGTCGGTGAAAATTTCCAGCCCGCTGCTGGACCTCTCGGATGCACGCCTGGGTTATGGCGACAAAACCATCCTGGAGAAGGTCAAGCTGCAGCTTACGCCGGGCGCGCGTATCGGTTTGCTCGGTCCCAACGGCGCGGGCAAGTCGACGCTGATCAAGAACCTGTCGGGCGAGCTTGAGCCGCTGGCCGGGCGCCTGACCCGTGGCGAGAACACCGTGGTGGGCTACTTCGCCCAGCATCAGTTGGACTCCCTCGATTCCAAGGCCAGCCCGCTGCTGCACCTGCAACGCCTGGCGCCGACCGAGCGCGAGCAGACCTTGCGCGACTTCCTCGGTGGTTTCGACTTCCGTGGCGCTCGTATCGACGAGCCGGTGCTGAATTTCTCCGGCGGCGAAAAGGCCCGCCTGGCCCTGGCGCTGATCGCCTGGGACCGGCCGAACCTGCTGCTGCTCGACGAACCGACCAACCACCTGGACCTGGAAATGCGCCTGGCGCTGACCATGGCCTTGCAGGAGTTCAGCGGTGCGGTACTGGTGGTGTCTCACGATCGCCACTTGCTCAAGAGCACCACCGACAACTTCCTGCTGGTGGCCGACGGCAAAGTCGAAGAGTTCGACGGCGACCTCGACGACTACGCACGCTGGCTGACCGACTACCGCCTGCGCAACGCGCCGGTCAGCAACACCCCGGTCAACCCGGACAAGACCGACAAGAAAGCCCAGCGCCAGGCCGCTGCCGCATTGCGTCAACAGTTGGCGCCGCACAAGCGCGAGGCCGACAAGCTGGAAGCCGAGCTGGGCAAGGTGCACGAGCGCCTGGCCAAGATCGAAGCCAGCCTGGGCGACAGCGCCGTGTACGAAGCCGCGCGCAAGGACGAATTGCGCGACCTGCTGGCCGAACAGGCCAAGCTCAAGGTGCGTGAAGGGCAATTGGAGGAAACCTGGATGGAGGCCCTCGAGTTGCTTGAAACCCTGCAAGCGGAGCTGGAGGCGCTGTCCTGATGGAAGCGCTGCAACTGCCGCTGCCGGCGCAATGGATCGCGCCTGTATGGATTGGCGTGCAAATCCTGCTGATCCTGCTGGCCGGCTACCTGGCCCAGCGTTTTGTCGCCAAGGGCCTGACGCGCCTGGGCCAGCGTTATCCGTTCCCGCCGCAGCTGCTGATGCCGCTTCGCGGCGGTCTGCGCTGGCTGATCATGGGCAGTGCATTGATCTTTGTGCTGGAGCGCGTGGGCGTGTCGGCCACGGTGTTGTGGACGGCGCTGTCGGGGTTTGTCGCCGTGGCCGCCGTGGCGTTCTTCGCCATGTGGTCGGTGCTGTCCAACCTGCTGTGCGCAATCCTGATCTTCACCGTCGGGCCATTTCGCATCGGTGATATCGTCGAGTTGGTCGACACGGTCGACAAACCCGGGGTGAAAGGTCGGGTGGTGGCGATCAACCTGCTGTACACCACGCTGATCGAAGTCGCGGAGGCCGGGACTGACAGTGCGATGGTGCAGGTGCCGAACAGCCTGTTCTTCCAACGTTCGGTGCGTCGCTGGATCACACCCGCTTAAAAAAATCTATAGCCAGGCCTCGTTGCTCGGAGTTAGCTTAACGCTCACGACGAATTTGAAATGAGGTGGGTAATGGCACTCGATACATGGCTGGCCTTTTTCGTGGCCAGTTGGGTCATCTCTCTTTCCCCTGGTGCCGGCGCCATCGCCTCGATGTCCAGCGGCCTGCAATACGGTTTTGCGCGCGGCTACTGGAACGCCATCGGCCTGCAAATCGGCCTGGCGATGCAGATTGCCGTGGTCGCCGGCGGCCTGGGTGCCATTCTGGCGACGTCTTCCACAGCGTTCTATGCGATCAAATGGTTTGGCGTGGCGTACCTGGTATACCTGGCCATCAAGCAATGGCGCGCCTTGCCCGTGGACATGACCGACGACGCGGCCGTGCGCCCGATCGGCAAGCCGCTGGCGATGATGTTCCGAGGCTTCCTGGTCAACGCGAGCAATCCCAAGGCGTTGGTGTTCATGCTGGCGGTGCTTCCGCAGTTCGTAAATCCGCAGGCGCCGCTGGTGATCCAGTACCTGATCCTGGGCGCCACGATGATCTGCGTGGATATGATCGTGATGGCGGGGTATACGGGGCTGGCGTCGAAGGTGTTGCGGTTGTTGCGTACGCCTAAGCAGCAGAAGCGTATGAACCGGACGTTTGCCGGGTTGTTTGTTGGCGCGGCGGGCTTCCTCGCCAGCCTGCACCGCGCCACGGCATAACTGTCGAAACCGGATTAAAAAATGTGGGAGCGGGCTTGCTCGCGAATACGGTCTGTCAGTCACTGATGTGCTGACTGATACACCGTATTCGCGAGCAAGCCCGCTCCCACATTGGTTTTATGTTGCCTGTGAGATAGCTGATCAGCGCAGGATCTTCGGCGCTTCATCCCTCGGCAGGTTGTTGCGCAACACCGGCTGGTCCGGTGCTTGATAGCCGCCCCCCAACTGCTCCGCCAACTGCCGCGCTACATCCTCGCCCAGGGTTTTCGACACTTCCTTCACCACCCGCGGCCGGTTCAGGCTCACACGCACATCACGGCTGCTTACCAATTTGGTGTCCTGGCCTTCGCCCATGGCGGTAAACGCCGAGGTGATCTCGAAGGTGCGTGTATTGATCAGGCTGAAATCCGCCACCAGGGTCAGGCCCAGCACTGCCGAGTAGCTGTTGGTGCGGTCGATGGCGTTGAGGTCCTGGGTGAAGTCGATGTCGGACAGGGTGCCGAACAGCACGTAGTCCGCGCCTTTGAAATTGCCGGCCTTGATGCGCTTGATCACGTCATAAACGTCAGCTGTGGCATCGGCGGTGTAAGGCGTGCCCTGCACCAGTTGGAACTGGCGCGACTTGAGGATCTCGCCCTTGATGTCACCGCTGAATTTACGCAGCTCGTTCTGCTCGATGTAGCTGGAGCGGCTTTCGTACTCGCTGTAGCTCGACGCGCCACTGGCGTTGTACGCGCTTGCCCGGAAGTTGTTGCTGGCCGAGACCTGGTGGATGTATTCCTCGACACGCGCCTGATAGGCCAGGTCGGTCACCGCAATCTTCGGGGCGGCCGTGGCGCCAAAGGCACACAACAGGCCGATCATGCCGATCCATGCACGCATTGCTTAGCGCTCCGTGGTCTTGCGGATTTCTTTTTCGTCCATCCATTCAGCCAGACCGCTCTCGACGTCGATCAACTGCAGGCTGAATTTGTAGAACACGTCCTTGTAGTCCGAGCTGCGCTTGACGATGGAGCTGATGGAGCCTTCCAGGCGGTACTTGGCAGCGACCATGTTGCCGGTCTTGCTCACCGTGGACTTCTTGTACAGACCGCTCTGGTTTTGCAGCTTGAGCTGGTCGACCTGGCTTTGCATGTCGGTGTTGTCGCTGGCGAAGCGCGCGGTGCCAGTCTTCATCAGCTGGGTCTTGATCGACGTGGTGATCTCACGGGTGTCGATGTACTCGCTGGTCTTGTTTTTCACGTCGTACACCTGCACCACCGGGCGGCCTTGCAGGATGCCGGACTGGGCGAGGGAGCGGGTCATGCTTTCGGCGATCATCTGCAGGTCGGTGGAACCGAACTCGTTGGTGACCAGTTCCACGGCCTTGGTGTCGCCGTAGCTGATGTTTTTACCACCCAGCACTGGCGAAGTGTTGGAGCAACCGCTGGCCAGGACGGCAACCACGGCGAGAATCGAGAAGCGTGCAAACATGGGGAAATCTCTCAGCAGCAAAAAGGATGAACGGCTCAAGGGGTTTTCACTTCAAGACGGAAGTCCGCCGCCTGCGGCAGGTTGGCAATGGCCGGCAGGAAGGTCGCCTGGTTGGCGTACAGGCTCAGCACCTTCCAGGCTTCTTCATCACCCACCGGGAAACCGTCGGCGCCCAGCCAGGCAAAGCGGTAATACATCATCTGGTTGCTGCTGGTGATGTTGCTCAGCTGCACCTTGGCGGTGAGGAAACCGTTCTCGCGGGCCACACGAATGGCGCCGACGGCGATGCCCTTGAACTTGCCCATCACCACGATTTTGCTCGCGGCGCTGCCAGGGGCCGGTGGTGGCGGGGTGGCGCAGCCGGCGAGCAGGACCAGCGCCAGGGCGCCGAGGATGAAATGACGCATAGCGTGCTCCTTAAGGTTGTTTGAGGGCGATGGCTTGGGTGGCCGCGCTCGGGACCACGTGGGCGGCGAGACCGCCGGCGAACACCTGATTGCCGACCACGCGCAGGGTGATCACCTGGTAACGCTGGTCGGCCTTGACCGTGACCAGCGTGCCGCCCAAAGCGTTGGGCAGGCTGACCTGGTGCTCGCCGCGCTTGAGGCGCAGGCGGGTGACCTGGGTCAGGTCCGGCAGGGTGCGCCAGGTGCGCGTGTCGGCGCCTTCGGCGACGGCCGAGGCGATACCCAGTACCAGGCCGGCCATGGGGTTGGTCTTGTTCAGGTTGTTTTGCGCCACGCCACGGCTGACGGCGCGCACGGTGGTGCGCAGGATGATCCCCGGCATGTCGTCACGCAGGGCGCGACGGGACATGGCGGTGGTGCTGTTGAGCGCAGTGAGGTTCTGTTGCTGGCCGTCGACGCCGATCTGGGCGAAGGCTTGGGTGGACGTGTCGGGCTTGATAATCGGGAACGACAGCGGGGTGATCACCAGGTTGCCGTTGATCGGGATCGGCAGCGGCAGGCGAATCGAATCGCGGGCCGGGGCCAGGCCGCTCTGGATCACGATCAGCACGTCGGTTTCATCGGCGCCGACCTTGGATTTGTCCAGGTCGAGCAGGGCCTTCTCCAGCAGCGGGGTGTTCGGGCGCAGTTCGGCGGCCTTGCGGTAGCCGGGGGCAGCCAGGTCTTTTTCGCCGAGGGCTTCGTAGACGAAACCGGCCAGGTAATGGCTGAACGCGCTTTGGTAGCTGTTCTTCAGGCCGACCACTTCCGGTGCGTCGAGGGCTTGCACCGGGTAGCCGTGCAGGTCTTTGAGCTGGGTGGTCACGCCCTGGCGCTCGGCGTCGTCTTCGCGCTTGAGGTATTCCTTGTCACGCAGGTCGGCGATCACGGCTTCGCGCTCGTGGGTCTTCTTGATTTCGGTGCGGGCGCCGTCGAAGTCATTCAGGGCCAGCAGATTCAAGGCCATCTGGGTGGTCAGCATGACTTTTTCGTAGTCGTAGCCTTCGTAGCGGCGCACCTTGTCGTTGGCCAGGAAGCTGCCGAACTGGGCGAGGTACTTGTCGCTGTCGAACTTGACCGACTCTTCCCACTTGTAGACTTGCAGGTCGGCGCTGCGCCAGGCGGTCTGGCTGCCGCTCAGGTCGCCCTTGGCCCGTAGCAGCTCACCCTTTTCGAAGAAATACAGCAGGTCTTTGTCTTCGCTGCTGTTGTTCTTTTCCAACAGGGTCAGGGCCGCGTCGACATTGCCGGTGGCCAGTTGCTGGTTGGTGGCCTGCAGCTCGGTGTCGTAGCTGCGAAACATCGAGCAACCGGACAGCAAAGTGACTGCCACGAGCGCAAGCGGGGTAACGGCGCGAAATGCCATGCAAACTTCTTCCCTGAAAGTAACCAGCTGATGTGCAGATTCCTCATAAAAATGAGGCAATAAAGACCCTTTCGCGATAACAGGGCGCGGCATTATAGGCGCCATCAGTGGCAAAACAATGGCTTTTTGCTCGGTTTATGGTGGTAAGTGCCATCATCGGTTCAAGGGTTTTGCAAACGCCCATTCACTAACGCCTTGAGTCAAAGCCGTTAAACCTCAACAATGTGTTACTTCGTATTTCCCTTTGAGATTCATTCATGACTGCCCCCTTCCGTTTTCTCGCCTGGCTGATGCTACCGGCGCTGATGTCGTGCAGCTTCAATCTACTGGCCGCGACTGCCGAAGGCGCCCCACAGGCCCTGCATTTGCTGGACTACATTGGCGCCGACTACCCTCCCACCGTGGAAGCGGGCAAGGTCATCGATGAATCCGAATACCGTGAGCAGGTGGAATTCCTCGGGGTGTTGCAGGGGTTGGTGGCGCAGTTGCCGGCGAAGCCCGAGCGGGCCGACTTGATAAAGGGCGTCGATGAGTTGCTGGCGGCCGTGACTGCTCACGCCGAGGGCGCAACCGTGGCTCGCCAGGCCCGGCAATTGGGCGCCCAACTGGCGGTGGCGTATGAAGTCAGCCAGGCTCCGGCGATCACCCCTGACCCGACGCGTGGCGCGCCGCTCTACGCCCAGCATTGCTCGGTGTGCCACGGTGCTGCCGGGGCCGGTGATGGCCCGGCGGGCATGGGCATGACGCCGCCGCCTGCCAATCTGACGGACACCACGCGCCTGGATCGCCTGAGCCTCTACGCGATCTACAACACCCTCGGCCTGGGCGTCGAAGGCACGGACATGCCGTCTTTCGCCGATCAATTGGACGACCGTCAGCGCTGGGACCTGGCCACCTACATCGCCGGTTTCACCGCCGACCCGGCTGCCGCGAAGAGCGAACAACCGTTCAACCTCGCCGACCTGGCCCGCCAGACCCCAAATGAAGTGCTGGCTGCCAGCGGCCCAAGCGCCGCCGCGACCTTCCGCGCCCAGCGTGCTCAACCGCCGCAGGTCAAGCGTGGCCCGGCGCAGTTGCTGGATTACACGGCCAGCACTCTGGACAAGAGTCTCGCCGCGTTCCGCAATGGCGACCACGAGCAGGCTTACGACCTGTCCGTCGCCGCCTACCTGGAAGGCTTCGAGTTGGTGGAAAGCTCGCTGGACAACGTCGACGCCAACGTGCGCAAGGACACTGAGAAAGCCCTGATGGCCTATCGGCAGTCGTTGCAGGACGGGTTGCCGATCGAGCAGGTGCAACAGCGCCTGGACGTGGCCAAGGGCAAGCTCACGCAATCCGCCGGCTTGCTCGGCAGCGATGGCCTGAGTTGGTCGTTGAGCTACATCTCCGGCTTGCTGATCCTGCTGCGCGAAGGCCTGGAAGCGATCCTGGTGCTGGCGGCAATCCTCGCGTTCCTGCGCAACACCGGCCAGCAGTCGGCGGTGCGCAGCGTCAACGTCGGCTGGGGCCTGGCGCTGTTGGCCGGGCTGGCGACCTGGGCGCTGGCGGCGTATGTGATTGACGTCAGTGGCGCCCAGCGCGAACTGCTTGAAGGCTGCACGGCGCTGTTCGCCAGTGTGATGGTGCTGTGGCTCGGCGTGTGGATGCACGACCGTCGTCACGCCGCCGCCTGGCAGGACTACATCAAGAGCAGCCTGGTTGGCGGCGGCGGGCGCTTTGGTTTTGCGATGCTGGCGTTCTTCTCGGTGTACCGCGAGCTGTTCGAAGTGATCCTGTTCTACGAAACCCTGTGGCTGCAAGCCGGTCCGGCGGGGCACAACGCGGTGGTGGCCGGCGGCGCCACGGCGCTGGTGCTGTTGGTGGGCCTGGCGTGGGTGATCCTGCGCGGTTCGGCGAAGCTGCCATTGGCACTGTTCTTCGGCATCAACGCAGCGCTGCTGTGTGCGTTGTCGGTGGTGTTTGCCGGGCATGGCGTGAAGGCGCTGCAAGAAGCCGGCATCTTCGGTACGCGGCCGGTGGCATTTTTTGACTTTGACTGGCTAGGAATTCATGCCGATGCGTACTCGTTGAGTGCGCAGGCGGTGGCGATCCTGGCGATTGTGGTGTTGTATGGCCGCAGTCGGTTGGCTGAGAAGCGCCACGCCACTGCTTAAGCGGGCACAGTCAGTGTGGGAGCGGGCTTGCTCGCGAATGCGGTGTATCAGCTTGCCTATATATTGCTGACCCACCGCTTTCGCGAGCAAGCCCGCTCCCACACAAGCCCGCTCCCACATGTTGAACTGTGTTGTGGATATGAGGAGTGTTTATGCGCGTATGGATCGATGCCGACGCCTGCCCTCGGGCAGCCAAGGATCAGGTGGTCAAGTTCGCCCTCAAGCGTCAGTTCGAGGTGGTGCTGGTGGCCGGACAAAGCCAGATCAAGCCGAGCTTTGCCTGCGTGAAGCTGATCGTGGTACCTAGCGGCCCTGACGCGGCGGATGATTATCTGGTGGAGCACGCGGTGCCCGGCGACTTGGTGATCTGCAGCGACGTGCCCCTGGCGGATCGTTTGGTGAAGAAGGGCGTTACGGCCCTCGACCCGCGGGGCAAGGAGTTCAGCCCGGCGAACATGAGTGAACGCCTGGCGGTGCGCAACCTGTTCACCGATCTGCGCGAACAAGGCCACATGGGCGGTGGCCCGCCGCCCCATGGCGAGAAGGACAAGCAGGCGTTTGCCAATGCCCTGGACCGAATCCTCACGCGCCTGATGCGCCAACCCTGATGTAGTGAGCGGGCTTGCCCCGCGCTGGGGGGCGAAGCCGCCCCAATAGAGCGCTGCGGTGTTTCAGGGAGACCGAGGTGCCTGGTTTTAGGGCGGCTTCGCCCCCCGGCGCGGGGCAAGCCCGCTCACTACAAGGTCAAGCGTTTTCGTGGGTCAGTTCGAGCACGCGGTCCACCAGCTTGTTGATGCCTGACGCCACCTCGCTGATGCTTTTGCCCACCATATAGGCCGGTGTGCTTACCAGCCTGCGCGCCGTGTCCTCGACGATGTCGTCCACCGCGCATTCCTGGTGGGTGGCGCCCATCTTGTCCAGGGCCGCTGCCGTGTCAGCGCAATTGCCGATGGTGCAGGTCACGCCGGGGCCGTAGATCTTCGCGGCCAGGGCCGGGGAGATGCAGATCAGCCCTACCGGCTTGCCCGCTTCGGCAAAGGCTTCGGCCAACGCCAGTACCTGCGGGTTGACGCTGCAACTGGCGCCTTCCACGGCAAAGTTCGACAGGTTCTTCGCCGCCCCAAACCCTCCGGGCACGATCAGCGCGTCGAAGTCGGCGGCGTTGGCCTCGCCAATGTCCTTCACTTCACCGCGAGCGATACGTGCCGACTCCACCAGTACGTTGCGCGACTCGGGCATTTCTTCGCCGGTGAGGTGGTTGATCACGTGCAGTTGCGCAATGTCCGGGGCAAAGCATTGGACCTGAGCGCCGCGCTGGTCCAGACGCAGCAGGGTGATCACGCTTTCGTGGATCTCGGCGCCGTCGTACACGCCGCAGCCGGAAAGGATCACTGCAATCTTTTTGCTCATGGGCATTTCTCCTAGGGTCTTGGCGTTAAATGTCTACTAATTTGTCACCTGTTGCCAATGGGCTCTCGCGGCGCTACACCTACTCTAGATGTAACAAAAATAGACCGGACTAGCCCATGGACTTCGTGCCTTACGCGGTACCGTTTTTCATCGCCTTGATCGTGGTAGAGCTGCTTGCCGACCGCTGGCGCGGCGCGCGCAATTACCGGGTGGCAGACGCCATCAACAGCCTCAGCACCGGCGTGCTGTCCACCACCACGGGCTTGCTGACCAAAGGCGTGGGGCTGCTCACCTACGCGTTTGCCCTCAAACACTTGGCGCTGCTTGAATTGCCTGCCCAGAACCCCTGGACCTGGGTATTCGCTTTCGTGTTCTACGACTTCTGCTACTACTGGCTGCACCGCATGGGTCACGAGCGCAATATTTTGTGGGCCGCGCATTCGGTGCACCATCAGAGTGAGGACTACAACCTCAGCACCGCCCTGCGCCAGACCAGCACCGGTTTCCTGCTGAGCTGGATCTTCTACCTGCCCCTGGCGGTGGTCGGCGTGCCGCTGGTGGTGTTTATCAGCGTGGCGTCGCTCAACCTGCTGTACCAATTCTGGGTGCATACCCGCCACGTGCCCAAACTTGGCTGGTTCGAATGGTTCTTCGTCACACCGTCCAATCATCGGGCGCACCATGCACAAAACGCTCTCTACATGGATCGCAACTACGGCGGTGTGTTCATTATTTGGGACCGGCTGTTCGGCACCTTCCAGGAAGAAGACGACAACGAACCGGTGATTTTCGGCGTGACCACGCCCCTGGCCAGCTGGAACCCGCTGTGGGCCAACCTGCAGTTTTATGCGCAACTGTGGAGTGATGCGCGGCGCACCGAGAAGTGGTGGGACAAATTGCGCATCTGGTTCATGCGCACCGGCTGGCGCCCGGCGGACGTGAAAGCCAGGTACCCGTTGGCCAAGCACGACTTGAGTCAGTTCCGCAAATTCGAGGTGCCGCTGGATGTGCGCCAACAGGTGTACATCGCCCTGCAATTTGCCGCGTATGTGGGGTTTGGCAGCTATCTGATGAATTTCGGTGAAGGCCTGCCGACCGCCGCGTTGATTCTGGGCTGGAGTGCCATGGCACTGGGATTGTTTACCCTGGGCGTGGCCCTGGAGGACCGGCCGTGGGCGCTGAAGGCCGAGCTGACGCGGCTGGCGCTGAATGTGCCGCTGGTGTGGCTGGCGCCGCAGGTCGGGCTGTGGCCGTCCAGCAACCTGGGCTGGCTGGGCCTGGCGAGTTACAGCCTGCTTAGCGTGATCGGCCTCTACTGTTGCAGAAGCCGGCTTACTCGACTGGTGTCTTAGGCGCCTCGACCGCCGCCGGCTCGGCCGCGAGCCGGGCCTTGGCGTCGGCGCAGGCTTGACGGGCGATGCGCGCGTTCTTGATCCGGCGGCGCAGCCACAGGCCAAAGCCCAGCACCAGCAGCGCGCCCAGCACCCACAGCTCGTACTTCTTGACGCTGCCGAGCATGCCTTCGAGCACCGCGCCGAAGTGGTACGCCGCTGCGCCCAGCGCTGCCGCCCAGATCGCCGCGCCAATGCCGTTGAGGATCAGGTAGCGCACCGGCGGATAACCGGAAAGGCCGATCGCCACGGGCATCACCGTGCGCAAGCCGTAGACGAAGCGGAAGCTCAGTACCCAGATGTCCGGGTGCTTGCGGATATGCTCCAGGGCTTTGTCGCCCATCAATTGCCAGCGCGGCTTGCGCGCCAACAGCTTGCGGCCGTGCTTGCGCCCCAGGAAGTACCACAACTGGTCGCCGGCATAGCTGCCGAAGAAGGCAACGACCACCACCAGATTGATGTCCATGTACCCACGGAACGCCAGGAAGCCTGCGAGCACAAGGATGGTCTCACCTTCAAAGAAGGTGCCCAGGAAGAGCGCAAAGTAGCCGAAGTCATGCAGGAATTGTTGAAGCATGGTCTGGGGTGCTGGCGAAATGAACGCGCAGCCTACGCCTTCGTGAACATTCATGAAAGTATCGAGATGTGTCTTGAAGTGAACAATTCCTACATAAATGACGAATGCGGCTACAGGTCGCACCGTTAAGCACAACTGTCATTCATTCGTCATAATGCCCGCTTATAACTGCAACGCTCGCCCGTAAACGCGGGCTCAGGAGTCTGTCGTGAGCTTTACCCCTGCCAATCGCCTGTTCCCCGCCACCCGCCTGCGTCGCAATCGTCGTGATGATTTTTCTCGCCGTCTGGTCCGTGAAAACGTGCTGACGACGAATGATCTGATCCTGCCGGTGTTTGTGCTCGACGGCGAGAATCGGCGCGAAGCAGTGGCGTCGATGCCGGGTGTGGAGCGCTTGACCATTGATCAGTTGCTGATCGAGGCGGCGGGTTGGGTCGAGCTGGGGATTCCGGCGGTGGCGTTGTTCCCGGTCACACCGGCGGGGCTCAAATCCCTCGACGCGGCCGAAGCCTGGAACCCGCAGGGCATCGCCCAGCGCGCCACCCGCGCCCTGCGCGAGCGTTTCCCGGAGCTGGGCGTGATCACCGATGTTGCCCTGGACCCGTTCACCACCCACGGCCAGGATGGCATTCTGGACGAAGACGGCTATGTTCAGAATGACATCACCGTCGATGCGCTGGTCAAGCAAGCCTTGTCCCATGCCGCAGCCGGTGCCCAGGTGGTTGCACCGTCGGACATGATGGACGGCCGCATCCAGGCGATCCGCGAAGCCCTGGAGCTGGCCGGTCACGTCAATGTGCGGATCATGGCCTACTCGGCCAAGTACGCCAGCGCCTATTACGGCCCGTTCCGCGATGCGGTGGGTTCGGCACTGAACCTGGGCAAGGCCAATAAGGCCTCGTACCAGATGGACCCGGCCAACAGCCACGAAGCCCTGCACGAAGTGGCGGCCGACCTGGCCGAAGGCGCCGACATGGTGATGGTCAAACCCGGGATGCCGTACCTGGACATCCTTTACCGGGTCAAAGAGGAATTCAAAGTGCCGACCTTTGTCTATCAGGTCAGCGGTGAATACGCCATGCACATGGCCGCGATCCAGAATGGTTGGTTGAGTGAAGGGGTGATCCTTGAATCCCTGACTGCCTTTAAACGTGCCGGCGCTGATGGCATCCTGACTTACTTCGCCGCCCGCGCTGCCCAATTGCTTAGAGAGCAACAATAGCCCTCACAGGAACACTTGATGAATACCGAAGGACTCACAGAAGTTGCCGTAAAAGACGCTCACCCGGTGGTTGAACCCGTCACCGAGACCCCGCCGGAGCTGGAGCCGGCCCCACCTGTCGTGGTGGTCGAAACACCGGCCCCGGCGCCTGTGGCGGTGGTGACCAACCTGGATGACAGCAGCCTGTACATCCATCGCGAGCTGTCACAACTGCAATTCAACATCCGCGTGCTGGAACAGGCGCTGGATGAGTCCTACCCGTTGCTGGAACGCCTGAAGTTCCTGCTGATCTTCTCCAGCAACCTGGACGAGTTCTTCGAAATCCGCGTCGCCGGCCTCAAGAAGCAGATCACCTTCGCCCGTGAACAAGCCGGCGCCGACGGCCTGCAACCGCATCAAGCGCTGGCGCGCATCAGCGAGCTGGTGCATGGCCACGTGGACCGCCAGTACGCGATCCTCAACGACATCCTGCTGCCGGAACTGGAGAAACATCAGGTCCGCTTCATCCGTCGCCGCCACTGGACCACCAAGATCAAGACCTGGGTGCGCCGTTACTTCCGTGACGAAATCGCGCCGATCATCACCCCGATCGGTCTCGACCCGACGCACCCGTTCCCGTTGCTGGTGAACAAGAGCCTCAACTTCATCGTCGAGCTGGAAGGCATCGACGCCTTCGGTCGCGATTCGGGCTTGGCGATCATCCCGGCGCCGCGCTTGCTGCCACGGATCATCAAAGTACCGGAAGAGGTGGGGGGCGCTGGCGATAACTATGTATTCCTGTCGTCGATGATCCATGCCCATGCCGATGACCTGTTCCAGGGCATGAAGGTCAAAGGCTGCTACCAGTTCCGCCTGACCCGCAACGCCGACCTGGCGCTGGACTCCGAAGACGTCGAAGACTTGGCCCGTGCCCTGCGCGGCGAGCTGTTCTCGCGGCGCTATGGTGATGCGGTACGCCTGGAAGTGGCCGACACCTGCCCGAAACATCTGTCGGATTACCTGCTCAAGCAGTTCAATCTGGGCGAGACCGAGCTGTATCAGGTCAACGGTCCGGTGAACCTGACGCGCCTGTTCAGCATTACCGGCCTGGACAGTCATCCGGAACTGCAATACACCCCGTTCACCCCGCAGATCCCGAAACTGCTGCAAAACAGCGAGAACATTTTCAGCGTGGTGAGCAAGCAGGACATCCTGTTGCTGCACCCGTTCGAGTCGTTCACCCCGGTGGTCGACCTGCTGCGCCAGGCCGCCAAGGACCCGCACGTTCTGGCCGTACGCCAGACCCTGTACCGCTCCGGCGCCAACTCGGAAATCGTTGACGCCCTGGTCGACGCTGCGCGCAACGGCAAGGAAGTCACCGCGGTGATCGAGTTGCGGGCGCGCTTCGACGAAGAGTCCAACCTGCAACTGGCCAGCCGCCTGCAAGCGGCCGGTGCGGTGGTGATCTACGGCGTGGTCGGCTTCAAGACCCACGCCAAGATGATGCTGATCCTGCGCCGCGAAGCGGGTGAGATTGTGCGCTACGCCCACTTGGGCACCGGCAACTACCACGCCGGCAACGCCAAGCTCTACACCGACTACAGCCTGCTGACTTCCGACGACGCCCTGTGCGAAGACGTCGGCAAGTTGTTCAGCCAGTTGATCGGTATGGGCAAGACGCTGCGCATGAAAAAGCTGCTGCATGCGCCGTTCACCCTCAAGAAGGGCATGCTCGACATGATTGCCCGCGAAACCCAGTTCGCCCTCGACGGCAAGCCGGCGCACATCATTGCCAAGTTCAACTCGCTGACCGATCCGAAGATCATCCGCGCGCTGTACAAGGCCAGCCAGTCCGGCGTACGCATCGACCTGGTGGTGCGCGGCATGTGCTGCCTGCGTCCGGGGATTGTCGGCGTATCGCACAACATCCACGTGCGCTCGATCATCGGCCGCTTCCTGGAGCACACGCGGGTGTTCTATTTCCTCAATGGCGGCGAAGAGCAGATGTTCCTCTCCAGCGCCGACTGGATGGAGCGCAACCTCGACAAGCGTGTGGAGACTTGCTTCCCGGTGGAAGGCAAGAAGCTGATCATGCGCGTCAAGAAGGAGCTGGAAAGCTACCTGACCGACAACACCCACAGCTGGAGCCTGCAATCGGACGGGCGCTACGTGCGCAACACGCCAACCGGCAACCAGAACCCGCGCAGTGCGCAGGCGACGTTGTTGGAGCGGTTGGGTAGCCCGATCCTGGCGGTGAGCTGAAACCTGCGACAAACCTAATGTGGGAGCGGGCTTGCCCGCGATAGCGGTAGGTCAGTCAAAGATGCATTGACTGACACTCCGTCATCGCGGGCAAGCCCGCTCCCACATTTGTTTTTGCAGTGTTCTTTAGAGCGCCTCAGCGCACGTTCAGCGTGAACCCCACTCGCGTCAACCATTCCGCTTCTTGCGCAAAATCCGCCTGGGTCAGTTGGTTTTCATCCAGCCAGCCTTTCGGGAACACCACGTCCAGGCTCTCGCCGTCGGCGCGCAAGGTCACCTGGGGCATTTCCTGGGTACCACGGATGTGATGGAACAGGATCGCAAAACGCAGCAGCACGCACAGGCGGATCAGCTTGATGCCGTCGTCGCCGAACTCGGCGAACTTGTCCTTGGGGATGTTGCGGCGGTGGCCGCGCACCAGCAGGGCGAGCATCTGTTGGTCTTCGCGGGAGAACCCGGCGAGGTCGGAGTGCTCGATCAGGTAGGCGCCGTGCTTGTGGTAATGGTAGTGGGCGATGTCCAGGCCCACTTCATGCACCTTGGCCGCCCAACCCAGCAGCTCACGCCAGACACCGTCTTCCAGGTCCCAGTCGGCCGCGACCTGGTCGAAGGCGTGCAGGGCTTTGCGCTCCACGCGCACCGCTTGTTCCATGTCGACGTGATAGCGCTCCATCAGCGAGCCGAGGGTGCGCTCACGCACGTCTTCGTGGTGATGGCGGCCCAGCAGGTCGTAGAGCACGCCTTCACGCAGGGCTCCGTCGCAGTGGTCCATGCGTTGTAGTTCGAGGGCGTCGAAGATCGCCTCGAGAATCGCCAGGCCCGCCGGAAAGATGGTGCGACGGTCGGGCTTGATGCCGTCAAAGTCGATTTTTTCCGCGTCACCCAGCTTGAACAGCTTGCGCTTGAGCCACGCCAGGCCTTCGGCATTCACCTCGCCGGTGCCATGGCCGCCGGCTTTCAGGGCCAGGCCGATGGCGCGGATGGTGCCGGAGGAGCCGATGGCTTCGTCCCAGGTCAGGCGGTGCAGGGCGTGCTCGATGCTCATGATCTCCAGCCGCGCCGCCGTGTAGGCCTGGGCGTAGCGTGCCGGGGTGATCTTGCCGTCCTTGAAATAGCGCTGGGTGTAGCTGACGCAGCCCATCTGCAGGCTTTCGCGCAACAATGGCTCGAATCGTTGGCCGATGATGAATTCGGTACTGCCCCCGCCGATGTCGGCGACCAGGCGTTTGCCGGGGGTGTCGGCCAGGGTGTGGGATACACCGAGGTAGATCAGGCGTGCTTCCTCACGGCCGGAGATGACTTCCACCGGGTGCCCGAGGATCTCTTCGGCGCGGCGGATGAATTCGCCACGGTTGCGCGCTTCACGCAGAGCATTGGTGCCGACGATACGCACGGCGCCCAACGGCATACCGTTGATCAACTGGGCGAAACGCTTGAGGCAATCGAGGCCGCGTTGCATGGATTCTTCGTTGAGCTGACGCTCATCATCGATCCCGGCTGCCAGTTGTACTTTCTCGCCGAGCCGCTCAAGGATGCGGATCTCACCGTTCTGGGCCTTGGCCACGACCATGTGAAAGCTGTTGGAGCCCAGGTCGATGGCGGCGATCAGGGACAGATTCTTGGCTTGGGATTGCGGCATGGTTTGGGGGTCTCGGTCGATAACCTAGCCATCGTGCCACGATCGACCGCTGGAGCCAACGCGTAGTGCTTCGGGAATTTCGCTGAGGCCGCTTGTGGAGCTTTTTTGCAGAAAATATAGGTTGTCTTTACGGGCTTATGTCGAGGTGGATGACGGATATGTAGGAGTTGTTAACCGGGGACTGTTGTAGAACTTCTTATGACTTCTCCTACAGTGGTTGGTCGATGTTCTTTTTGTTTTATTGTTCTACGCCTACCGCTGAGGCGGGCTCTTTGCACAACTTGTCTTTTACGGGTCCTACGCTAACTGATGTGTTGTCTTATTCTTTAATGGAGTACCAAAGCGACAGACTGTCACCCGGCAATTTCGCCGTGGTGTTATTTATTTATGGATTTATATTTCCAGGATAAAAATAAATACGCCTGATAACTTTAAGTGACGGGTCGACTATGAAGAAAATTATTGGATTGACGCTTGGTATCGCTTGCCTGGCAGCAACGCTTAGCGCCCAGGCAACCACCAGCGCTCAGTTGGTGGTCAGGGGCTCAATTACACCTGCCGCCTGCAACCTCAGCCTGGCGGGCAGTGGCGTTGTCGATTACGGCGTGATCCGTTCCGGTGAACTGTCCCAGACAGCATTCAACCCGCGCGAGGAGAGGACCACTTCCCTGGTCGTCAACTGCGGTTCTACGCCAGCGAAGTTCGGCATCACCTTCACCGACCTGCAAGCGGGCAGCAAGGTGACGGGTATCCTGGGTGCCGGCTTTACCGAGGCGCAGAACTATGGCTTGGGCCTGGCAGGAAACCGCAGAACCGGTGGCTATTCGATCACGCTCAAGGATCTGCGGTCTTCCGGCGTAACGCTGTATCCGATCATGCGCTCCGGTGGCGGAGCTTGGCAGAGCAGTGATGGCAAGGTTGCGCAGTCACCCAGCCAGTACTCCTGGCGCAACGGTTCGACGATTACACCTGCCTCCATCACCCAACTGACAGGGACCATTGCAGTGAAGGCCGTCATCAATAAAGCCCAGGACCTGGACCTGAGCCGCGACGTCTCCATTGATGGGCGAGCCACGCTGGTATTGAGTTACATCTAAACGACGACAATACAGCCGTTCAAGAAGTGTAACTACTTCTTGTCGGCTGTTTTACGTGGGCGCTTGGCTATCAACCGTTACTTCATGGATTGCGGGGAATACTGCGTGCGTGGTTCTTCAGTAATAAACAGTGTGCTGTTACAGGTGGCAAGTTTATTTATTCTTTTAACCAATGTTGCGGCAGCGGACGGCATGCAGCCGGAAACTACTGTGGTCGTGCTGTATGAAGAAGCGGGTGAAGCCACACTCAATGTCAAGAATACGGACGCGGGCCCGGCGCTGCTGCATTCCGTCGTGGAAAATGTGCCCGAGGACCAGGCCCCGCTACTGATTGTCACGCCGCCGATCACACGGGTGGAGGCGGGCGATACGCAACTGGTGCGTTTTATCGGCACATCGACGGAACCGCTGAAGACCCAGCGGCTCAAGCGTGTGTCCTTCGAGGGGATTCCCCAGGCACGTGCCGCCGGCGCTGCGACCATCGGTATCACCCTGCGCCAGAATTTGCCGCTGATCCTTCACCCGCGGGGCCTGCCTTGGCACCACACGCCCTGGGAACTGCTGGTGTGGCGGCGGGCCGGTGAGCAGCTCACGGTGCATAACGACAGCGCGTATGTCGTACGCCTGGCGCCAGACGTGCGCTTGTTGCCGCAGGGCGTCCCGGCCACGTTGCCGCGTGCCTACCTCTTGCCGGGTGAAACGCTGACCGCGAAGGCCGACGGGCCCATGGCGGGCTCAGTCACGGTCGAGATCCAGCCGGCCACGGTCTACGGTTTCTCGGTAGACAGTTACCAGGCGCCGATCACCCAGGGCGAGGGTTGATCAGCCCATGACAAACCTGTCGAGTGTCCCCATTACGGCTTCTTCCAGGTCGCGCCGGCCGTCACTGTTCGTGGGGGTTGCCACGCTCTGGAGCTTGCCGGCCCTGGTATCGGCCCTCGAGTTGGGCGAGGGTTTCGACCTGGCGGCGCTGACCACCCTTGGCATTGACCCGAAGGTCTCCGACTATTTTCGTAGCGCCGCGCGTTTTCGCGAGGGCGTCCATGTGGTCGGATTGCGGGTCAATGGAAACCCGCTCGGGCTGGTGGATGCCCGTTTCGACGCACAAGGCCGATTGTGTTTTACCCCTGGCTTGCTGGAAAAGGCCGGGTTGGTCAAACCCGATACGGTCATTGGCGAGGGCGCGGCACCGGGCGAGGCCTGTCATGACTTCCTCGGTGAGTTTCCGACGACGATGGTGAGGCTGCGCCCCGGCATCGACGAAGTCGCGTTGGTGGTGCCCACCCAGTCATTGCGTGAGCCCCAATGGGAAGCCGGACAATTTTCCCAAGGCGGAGGGGCGGCATTGTTCAACTATGACCTGCTGGGTTTTGACAGCCGCTCGCGCAGTGGGCCCAGCCGGTTCGTGTCGGCCTATACGGAGGCGGGCTTCAACTGGGAGGACTGGATCGTTCGCAGCCGCCAGTTCTATGTGTCGGATAACGGCAAGGTCCGCACCGAGCATCTGTACGCCTATGCCCAGCGGGACATCGCGGCGTTGCAGTCGACCTTTCAACTGGGCCAGATCTCCAGCAACAACCCGCTGTTTGGCGGTGTGCAGTTGTCGGGTTTGCAGTTTTCCCCCGATGGCCAGTCGCGGGTGCCGGCAGGCAGTCATAACGCGGTGGTCGAGGGGCTTGCCCATAGCCAGTCGCGGATCGAGGTGCGTCAATCCGGTGTGCTGATCCACAACACGCTGGTGCCCGAGGGGCCGTTTCGTCTGACGGGGTTGCCCCTGCTCAATGGCACCAGTGACCTTGAAGTCAGCGTGATCGATGTGCGGGGCGCCAAGCGCAGCTTTGTTGTACCGGCCGCGTCGTTCGGCGGCGCTGCGGCTGCCCCCGGCTACTACTTCTCGGTGGGGAAGGCGCGTGAAAGCACTGGCGAAGGGGCGGCGTCACCGATGGTTGCCATGGGCAGCGGCACCTGGGGGCTTGGGCGCGATTCGTCCATGGGGCTTGGCGTGTTGGGCGCCGAAGACTACTGGTCGGCGGGAGGCAGTTTGAGCAACGTGTTTTTCCAGCGGGTTGCAGTGGGCGCGCGCCACAACCTTTCCCGGGACAGCCGCAACGCAGTGTCCGGTTCGCGCAGTACCGTGTCGGTGAGCAGCCCCGTTTCCGCCAATGTGCAAGCCAACCTCAGCGCCACCCGCCAGACCCGTGGTTATCGGGAGGTGCTCGAAGCGGGCCGGTCATGGACGGCCGATGAGCTGGGTACGCGGTTCAAGAACCAATATACGGCGGGCATGAGCTGGGTCGATCCCTCGCTGGGCGTGTTCTCCCTGGGATATACCCGCAGTGCGCAATTCGACGGGCGGACCGCCGAGCAGGTGTTCGCTTCGTGGAACAAGTCGTTCAATCACGTGGATGTCGCGTTGATTGCCGATTCGCAGGTAGGCGGCACGCGTGATTCCACGCCCGACGGCAACCGCCGCAACGCGCCCCAGGACAATGACCTGGCGGTACGCCTGCAAGTCAGCGTGCCCCTGGGCGCTGATCGTCGCCTGAACAGCTATGCCAGCCGCCGTGGGGATCAGTTCGGCGCCGGCACTGCGCTGAACGAGCGGGTCAACGAGTACGTGAACTACGAGGTGGGCGTCGAGCGAGACCTCAAGGCTGGGGAGCAATCGACTCGCGCTCATGTCGACCTGCTGCCGCGCTATACGCGGGTCGGCCTGGGGGTCAGTCGCGACCCGCTGGGCACCAGCTACTCGGGACAGTTGCAGGGCGGGATCGTGGCACACGAGCGCGGCGTGACCTTTTCGCCCTACGCCGTACAGGACACGTTTGGCATCGTTTCCGTGGGCGACATCGGCTCGGCCCGGATCGAAACCCCGCAAGGCCCGGTGTGGACCGACTACCGTGGGCACGCGGTGATCGCCGGCTTGCCGGCGTATACCAACAGCCGCGTCGAAGTGCAAACCCGCTCGCTGCCCAAGCGCGTCGACTTGAAGAACGGCACCCAGGTGCTTGCCGCTGGCCGTGGTTCCGTCAATACCGTGGATTTCGATGTGGTGAAAGTCCGTCGCGTGTTGCTCAACGCCAGTGATGCGCAAGGCCGACCACTGCCCCAGGGGGCTGCGGTACTCGGCAAGGGCAACCGCTTCCTTACCAGCGTGGCGGGTGAGGGCATGGTTTTTCTGAATGATGTCAATGAGTCGCAAGACCTGCGGGTATCACTGCCGGACTCCTCCACCTGCTCACTGCGTTTCGACGCCGAGGCCAAGCCGGATAATGACAAGTTCTACGAGACTGCATCGGCGGTGTGCCATGCTCTTTAAGTGGGCAATGCTGCTTTGCGCGTTACTGATCGCTCCGGGAGCGTGGGCCGAAAACTGCCGCTTGTCGTTGAGCCAGGCTCATATCGACTACGGTGCCATTCGCCGGGCCGGGCCGGTGACAGGCGCCTCCATGGCACTGCCGACTCGCTCGCTGCATCTGACTGTGCTGTGTGCCGAGCCCTCGGCAATGGCGTTGCGCTTTACCGGCGCGGCTGCCGATGGCCAGGGGTTTCAGTTTGGTCGCCCAGGGCGCTTTCGCCTGAGCCTCAAGCACGCGCGGGTGGACGGCCGCGCGGTCGAGTGGGCGGCGATGCAACGGCCCGACGAGTCGGCGGATGGGCAATTGCTGCCTGGCCAGACCCTGGAGGTGCGAGTGGCGGGGATGCGGGTGGCAGGGCGAAGGCTGACCGCTCAAGTCGACATCGACACCGACCTGCCAGCCGATGCCCTGGAGGTGCGCAACGAGGCGCGCCTGGAAGGACGCGGCAGCCTTGAGCTGATCAGCCTGCCTGCTCCACCGAGCCAATGAAGTTGGCGAGTTCAGTGGTCTGCGGGTTGGCGAACAGCACCTTGGGGTCGCCCACTTCATGCACCTTGCCCTGGTGCATGAACACCAGCTTGTCGCCGACTTCGCGGGCGAAGCGCATTTCGTGGGTCACCATGATCAGGGTCATGCCGTCCTTGGCCAGCTGGCGCACCACGCTGAGCACTTCGTTGACCAACTCCGGGTCCAGGGCCGAGGTGATTTCGTCGCACAGCAAGACTTTCGGCGACATGGCCAGCGCACGGGCAATCGCCACGCGTTGTTGCTGGCCGCCGGACAAGCGATCAGGGAAGGCATCGAATTTTTCGCCGAGCCCGACGCGTTCCAGCATCTGCCTGGCCAGTTGCGCGGCCTTGGCCTTGGGCACTTTCTGCACCACCTGTGGTGCGAGCATCACGTTTTCGCCCACCGTCAGGTGTGGGAACAGGTTGAATTGCTGGAACACCATGCCGACTTTCTGTCGCAGGCTGCGCAGGTCGGCGCGAGCGGCGTCGAGGTACTCGCCGTCGACTTCGATCACGCCGTCGTTGATCGATTCCAGGCCGTTGAGGGTGCGCAGCAAGGTGGACTTGCCCGAGCCGCTGCGGCCGATGATCGCCACCACCTGGCCTTCTTCAACGGTCAGGTCGATGCCCTTTAGGACGTGGTGATCGCCGTAATACTTATGCAGGGCGGAAATTCTAAGCAGAGGCATGCAGTCTCCTTTCCAGGTAGCGCGCGCTGAGGGACAGGGGGTAGCAGAGCAAAAAGTAACCAAGGGCCACCAGGCCGTAGACCATGAAGGGCTCGAAGGTGGCGTTGGCGAGCATGCCGCCGGTCTTGGTCAGTTCGGTGAAGCCGATGATCGAGGTCACGGCGGTGCCTTTGACCACCTGCACCGAGAAGCCCACGGTGGGCGCCACGGCAATTCGCAGGGCCTGGGGCAGGATCACGTAGCGCAGTTGCTCCAGTGGGTTGAGCGCCAGGCTGGCCGAGGCCTCCCATTGCCCGTGGGCGATGGAGTCGACGCAGCCGCGCCAGATTTCGGCGAGGTAGGCACTGGTGAACAGGGTCAGGGCAATCGCTGCGGCAAGCCAGGGCGAAATATCCACACCGAGCAGGGCGATACCGAAAAACACCAGGAACAGTTGCATCAGCAACGGTGTGCCCTGGAACAATTCGATATAGGTGCGTGCCACGTTCCGCGGGAACGCCTTGCTGCTGATGCGCAGGGTCATCACCAGCAAGCCGATCAAGCCGCCGCCGATGAACGCCACCAGCGACAGCAGCAGGGTCCATTGCAGGCCGGTGAGCAGGTTGCGCACGATGTCCCAGAACGAAAAATCACTCATCGGCTATTCCTCATCACAAACCGGCGGCCGATCCAGTTGAGCAACTGGCGAATCATCAAGGCCATGCACAGGTACACCAGGGTGGTCAGGGCATAGGTTTCAAAGGCGCGGAAATTGCGCGATTGGATAAAGTTGGCGGCAAAGCTCAACTCTTCGGTGGCGATCTGCGAACACACTGCCGAACCGAGCATTACGATGATGATCTGGCTGCTCAGGGCCGGCCACACCTTGCCCAGTGCCGGTAGCAGCACCACGTGGCGAAACGCTTCGAAACGCGTCATCGCCAGCGCCGCTGCGGCTTCCAGTTGCCCACGGGGGACGGCCTGGATGCCGGCGCGGATGATTTCGGTGGAGTAGGCGCCCAGGTTGATCACCATCGCCAGCACGGCGGCTTGCCATTCGGTGATCTTCAGCCCCAGGGACGGCAGGCCGAAGAAGATGAAGAACAGCTGCACCAGGAACGGCGTGTTGCGGATCAACTCGACGTACACGCCGAAGAACCAGGCGAACGGCTGGATCTTCCACGCCCGCACCACGGCGCCGGCAGTGCCCAGGGCCACCCCGAGAATCGCGCCAATGGCGGTCAACTCCAAGGTGAACAGCGCGCCACGCAGCAGCAGGTCGGTGTTGGCCAGCACGGGCACAAAGTCGAACTGATAGGCCATGGGTCAACTCCGCCTTCAAAGATCGGCCGGCAAAGGCTCTTTCAGCCATTGCAGGGCGTTCTTTTCCAGGCTGCCATCGGCCTTGGCGGACACCAGGATCTGGTTGACCTTTTCCAGCAGCGCCGGCTCGTTCTTGTTCACGCCCACGTACACCGGCGAATCCTTGAGCTTCACCTTCAGCGCCGGCACGCGTTTGGGGCTGCGCTCGCTGATCGCGACCATCACCACGTTGCCGCTGGCGATCAGGTCGACCTGGCCGGCCAGGTAGGCGGCGATGGTCGAATTGTTGTCTTCGAAGCGCTTGATCGTGGCTTCCTTGGGCGCAACGGCGGTCAGCTCGATGTCTTCGATGGCGCCACGGGTCACGCTGATGGTCTTGCCCTTGAGGTCGTCGAGGCCAGTGATCGCCGCGTCAGGCGGGCCGAATACGGCCAGGTAGAACGGCGCGTAGGCCTTGGAGAAGTCGATGACCTTTTCCCGCTCGGGGTTCTTGCCCAGGCTGGAGATCACCAGGTCGACCTTGCCGGTGGTCAGGAACGGAATGCGGTTGGTGCTGTTGACCGGGGTCAGCTCCAGCTTGACCTTGAGCTGGTCGGCCAGCAGCTTGGCGGTGTCGATGTCCAGGCCGCGCGGTTTCATATCCGGGCCGACCGAGCCGAAGGGCGGGAAGTCCTGGGGCACGGCGACCTTGAGGGTGCCACGGGCGACGATGTCGTCCAGACCGTTGGCCTGGGCGGGTGCCTGGCTCAGCATCAGACTGGCAAACAGGGCAGTGAGCAGGGCGCTGTAGCGCTTGGTCATGGCAACTCTCCGAGAAGGGCGAAGGGGGTTTCTGGATTGGGCTGATGGGGTGATTGCACAGCCCATGCCAGCCTGCGCGGGATCGTCTGCAAGGCAGGGTTTTGCTGCGCTGCGCTGGTCTTACTGGTCTGAACAGTGGCGGGGCTTTTCGCACCCTTTTCGAGCGCCGTTAAAACCGCGCGAGCCCCTTTGGGGCGTGGCTTGCCGCCGGCCGCGAATAGCTTTACAACTAGCCGCTCAGTTGACTGGAACCTTGAGTTTTTTATGAATTCCATCGCCCAAGCCGTACCGGAAGCGGCCCTGCAGGCCATCCGCAAACTGATCAAGGAGCAAGGCTTCGGGCCGGGCGATGCATTGCCGTCCCAGCGCGACCTGGCGCTGCAGTTGGGGGTGAGCCGGGCGTCGTTGCGCGAGGCGCTGTCGTCTTTGAGCGCCTTGGGCGTGGTCAGCGTGCAGCCGGGCAAAGGTGTGTTTGTGCAAGCAGTCGACGAGGCGCCGGGATTTGCCTGGCCGTTTGCGGCGCAGGCCACGCCGTTGGATATTTTCCAGTTGCGCTATGCCCTTGAAGGCTTTGCGGCGGGTCTGGCGGCGGTGACGTTGACCATCGATGAGCTGGACAGCCTGGACGATAACGTCGAGGCGATGCGCAAGGTGCTCAAGGCCGGTGACTTTGAAGCGGCGGCACGGCTGGACTTCGAATTCCACCAGCGCATCCTGCTGGCCAGTGGCAATCAGGCGATGGTGAGCATCCTGAGCGCCAGCGCCGAGGTGTTCCTGGAAAGTCAGAAACTACCGTTCATCCGGCCGGAGCGGGCCATGGAAACCTGGCAGGAACACCGCAAGATCCTGCGCGCCCTGGCCCGGCGCGCCAGTGCGGCGGCGCAGAAAACCATGCAGGAACACGTGCGCAATGCGGCGCTGCGCACCGGCATTGCCTTTGTGACTCCCGTAGCGCCTTGAGTTGGGCTTATACCCAAACTCATGCACCACCATAGCAAGACTCAATCAGAGGCGGCTTCCTGAACGGGGGAAGGGCAGCTATGATGGGCCACGTTTTTTTTGCTTACAATCCGGAGACATCCATGAGCAACGATCTTATCAAGCACGTCACCGACGCGACCTTTGAGGCCGAAGTACTCAAGGCTCAAGGCCCGGTGCTGGTTGACTACTGGGCTGAATGGTGCGGCCCTTGCAAAATGATCGCTCCTGTTCTGGACGACATTGCAACCACCTACGAAGGCAAATTGACCATTGCCAAGCTGAACATCGACGACAACCAGGAAACCCCGGCCAAGCACGGCGTGCGTGGTATCCCGACGCTGATGCTGTTCAAGAACGGTAACGTCGAAGCCACTAAAGTGGGCGCGCTGTCGAAGTCCCAGTTGCAAGCTTTCCTCGACGCGAACATCTAAACGTCGTCAGAAAGGCCCCGCAAATTGCGGGGCTTTTTCGTGAAACAGGGCTAGACGCTCCGAAACTCAGGTGGTACATTCGGCCCCGCACTGGTTTCTCCACTGCCCCCTGCATGCCGTCGCCGACGCACTCCTTTTCGATTAGTACGCGATCCTGTCGCCTTCTCTGCGGCGCGGCCTCATTAAGCCAAAAGCTTAATTTCCCCCCTCCATAAATGATTACGTCATTCCTATATGAATCTGACTGAACTCAAGCAAAAGCCGATTACCGACCTGCTCCAGCTGGCCGAAGAAATGGGCATAGAAAATATGGCCCGTTCGCGCAAGCAGGACGTGATTTTCTCCCTGCTGAAAAAGCACGCGAAAAGCGGCGAGGAAATCTCCGGTGATGGCGTGCTGGAGATTCTCCAGGACGGCTTCGGCTTCCTCCGCTCTGCAGACGCCTCCTATCTTGCCGGCCCAGACGACATTTACGTCTCGCCGAGCCAGATCCGTCGCTTCAACTTGCGCACCGGTGACACCATCGTTGGCAAGATCCGCCCTCCAAAGGAAGGCGAGCGTTATTTCGCCCTGCTCAAGGTCGACACGATCAACTTCGATCGTCCTGAGAACGCGAAAAACAAGATTCTCTTCGAGAACCTGACCCCGCTGTTCCCGACTGTGCGCATGAAGATGGAAGCCGGCAACGGTTCCACCGAAGACTTGACCGGGCGTGTGATCGACCTGTGCGCCCCGATCGGCAAAGGCCAGCGTGGTCTGATCGTCGCACCGCCGAAAGCCGGTAAGACCATCATGCTGCAGAACATTGCAGCGAACATCGCGCGTAACAACCCTGAAGTTCACCTGATCGTGCTGCTGATCGATGAGCGTCCGGAAGAAGTGACCGAAATGCAGCGCACCGTGCGCGGCGAAGTGGTTGCCTCGACGTTCGATGAGCCGCCAACCCGCCATGTGCAGGTTGCCGAAATGGTGATCGAGAAGGCCAAGCGCCTGGTCGAACACAAGAAGGACGTGGTGATCCTGCTTGACTCCATCACCCGTCTGGCCCGTGCCTACAACACCGTGATCCCGAGCTCCGGCAAGGTATTGACCGGTGGTGTCGACGCCCACGCCCTGGAGAAACCGAAGCGTTTCTTCGGCGCCGCGCGCAACATCGAAGAAGGCGGCTCGCTGACCATTATCGCCACCGCACTGGTTGAAACCGGTTCGAAGATGGACGAAGTGATCTACGAAGAGTTCAAGGGTACCGGCAACATGGAACTGCCCCTGGACCGTCGCATCGCGGAAAAACGCGTATTCCCGGCCATCAACATCAACCGTTCCGGCACCCGTCGTGAAGAGTTGCTGACTGCCGACGACGAACTGCAGCGCATGTGGATCCTGCGCAAGCTGCTGCACCCGATGGATGAAGTTGCTGCCATCGAGTTCCTGGTCGACAAGCTGAAGACCACCAAGACCAACGACGAGTTCTTCTTGTCGATGAAGCGTAAGTAATACGACGCTTGCGGTCCGAAAGAATGGCGCCCCCAGGGGCGCCATTTTTTTTGCGCCCGCTTTTTAAGTGCTCCGGCAGCCAAATGCCCCTCGGAGCAGGTAGGATGTACGCCTATTTTACGGGTGGCATGGTTAATGAAATTCAAGGATCTTCGGGATTTCGTGCAGCAGCTTGAGCAGCGCGGAGAGTTGAAACGTATCCAGATACCGGTTTCCCCGGTGCTGGAAATGACTGAGATTTGCGACCGTACCCTGCGCAACAAGGGCCCGGCGCTGCTCTTCGAAAACCCGACCGGCTTTGACATTCCGGTGCTCGGCAACCTGTTTGGCACCCCCGAGCGCGTGGCGTTTGGCATGGGCGCCGAGTCGGTCAGCGAGCTGCGCGAAATCGGCAAGCTGCTGGCTTTCCTCAAGGAGCCTGAGCCGCCCAAGGGGTTGAAGGACGCCTGGTCGAAGCTGCCGATCTTCCGCAAGATCATTGCCATGGCCCCCAAGGTGGTCAAGGACGCGGTGTGCCAGGAAGTGGTCATCGAAGGCGATGACGTCGACCTCGCCATGCTGCCGGTGCAGACCTGCTGGCCCGGCGACGTCGGCCCGCTGATCACCTGGGGCCTGACCGTCACCAAAGGCCCGAACAAGGACCGCCAGAACCTCGGCATCTACCGCCAACAAGTGATCGGCCGCAACAAGGTGATCATGCGTTGGCTGAGCCACCGTGGCGGCGCGCTGGATTACCGTGAATGGTGCGAAAAACACCCAGGCCAGCCATTTCCGGTCTCCGTGGCCCTGGGCGCCGACCCGGCCACCATCCTTGGCGCCGTGACGCCGGTGCCTGACAGTCTGTCCGAATACGCCTTCGCCGGCCTGCTGCGCGGTAACCGCACCGAGCTGGTGAAGTGCCGTGGCAACGACCTGCAAGTGCCGGCCACCGCCGAAATCATCCTCGAAGGCGTGATCCACCCGGGGGAAATGGCCGACGAAGGCCCGTACGGCGATCACACTGGCTACTACAACGAAGTCGACAGCTTCCCGGTGTTCACCGTCGAGCGCATCACCCACCGGATCAAGCCGATCTACCACAGCACCTACACTGGCCGGCCGCCGGATGAGCCGGCCATTCTGGGCGTGGCGCTCAACGAAGTGTTCGTGCCGATCCTGCAAAAGCAATTCCCGGAAATCACCGACTTCTACCTGCCGCCGGAAGGCTGTTCGTACCGCATGGCCATCGTGACCATGAAGAAGTCGTACCCAGGCCACGCCAAGCGGGTAATGCTCGGTGTGTGGTCGTTTTTGCGACAGTTCATGTACACCAAGTTCGTTATCGTCACCGACGACGACATCAACGCCCGCGACTGGAACGACGTGATCTGGGCCATCACCACGCGCATGGACCCCAAGCGCGACACGGTGATGATCGACAACACGCCGATCGACTACCTCGACTTCGCTTCGCCGGTGTCGGGCCTGGGCTCGAAGATGGGCCTGGACGCCACCCACAAATGGCCGGGTGAAACCACGCGCGAGTGGGGCCGGGTGATCGTCAAGGACGAAGCTGTCACAGCCCGTGTCGATGCAATGTGGAAAGAATTGGGAATAGATTGATGCGTGTAACCCTGCAACCGTCCGGCGCCGTGCTGGAGTTGGTCCCTGGCGAGCGAATCCTCGAAGGCGCCCGTCGCCTGGGCTACGAGTGCCCCCAGGCCTGTCGCAACGGCGTGTGCCACATATGCGCGGCGTTGCTGGTGGAAGGCCGGGTGCAGCAAGCCGGTGAGGTGCGCGACCACGGTGAGTTCTACACTTGTATCGCCGAGCCGCTGGAAGATTGCATTGTGTTGTGGGATGGCGTGCTGGCGCCGGGAGAGTTGCCGTTGCGCAAGTTGTCGTGCCAGTTGAGTGAGTGCGTGGACGTCGGCGGCGACGTGTGGCGCGTGCGCCTGCGTGCACCGGCCGGCAAGGCGGTGCGTTACCACGCCGGGCAATACCTGATGATCGAGCGGGACAATGGCGACAAGTCGGCGTTCTCCCTGGCCTCGGCGCCCCACGCCGGGCGTGACTTGGAGCTGCACGTGCTGGCCCGTGAAGACAGCGCCCGCAGCTTGCTGGCGCAGTTGCAGCGCAACCAGATGGCGCGCGTCGAGCTGCCATTTGGCGACACCCACTTGGCCGAACTGCCGGACGGGCCGCTGGTGCTGATCGCCGCCGGCACCGGCATGGCACAGATGCACAGCTTGATCGAACACTGCCGCGCCTCGGGCTTCAAGCACCCGGTGCATCTGTATTGGGGCGTACGTCGCCCGGAAGATTTCTACGCCATCGAGCACTGGGACCAGTGGCTGCAACTGCCCAACCTGTTCCTGCACAAAGTTGTCAGCGACCTGTGCGGCTGGGACGGGCGTTGCGGGTTGTTGCATGAAGCAGTGTGTGAGGACATCGCCGACCTCAAGGCCGTGCACGTGTATGCCAGTGGTTCGCCGGCGATGATATACGGCACATTGGATGCCCTGGTCGAAGCCGGGATGGACGCGCACCAGATGCGCGCCGACGTGTTTGCCTACGCTCCCCGTCCATAAATAACTGGCCTACACCGATCAAAATGTGGGAGCGGGCTTGCTCGCGAAAGCGGTGTGTCAGCCAAAGGTGTTTTGACTGATCCACCGCTTTCGCGAGCAAGCCCGCTCCCACACAAGCCCGGTCCCACATTGGGTTGTGTCGTGTCAGGGTCAGAAGCGTACGCCGGTTGTCACCATCGCCGCATTGAACCCCAGCAACACCAGTTCCGCCGCCACCGGCCCGTAATGGGTGCCCACTGACGGAATGATCACCGGCGCCACGCCGAAACGGTTCAACGGAATCTTGTCGCGGTATTCGCCGCGATAGCCTTGGATCACCCCGCCGGTCAGCTTGAGGTACACCGGATAGTCGCTCATGTCATAGCGCTTGCCCGCATAGGCGTAGTACGAGCGCTGGCTGAACGAGTTGCGAAATGTCGCCCCGCCATATACCCAACCAGATGCGTCATTGCGCTCCAGGCCGATCAGGTCCTGGTTGTTGTTGTGCTTGGGGTCCGGTGAGAAATGCCGGGTGTAGATGCTGGTCTGCGCGTACCAGAAGCCCTTGTCGTCTGGCGCAGCGGTTTCGTTGGCCAGGGCGGCGGTGGCTTGTGCCAGAAGCAGCAAGCCGAGGAAAAGCTGTTTCATGATCCGACCTCGGTAGTCGTTTGGATGGGCGGCTAGTGGGGTCGCTTAATCCCTGTAGTTTGACGGCTAGCGCCCGACCTGGCCTGAACGTGGGCTGAAAGTATGACCGCCTATGCTTATGCATTTAAGGTCTTTTAAATGTAGGAAAAGTCTTATTAAGATATAAGACAACGGACTACCGACGTTCTGCCAAACACCAACAACTGACCGCCACCGCCCGCCAGCCGGATCGATCGTACGCATTCAGAGCATGACGTTCTGATAGATGATTCCAAGGGGAGCGGTATGGGGAGCTACAAGAAACACGCGCTGTACTCGGCGATTTTGTCAGCCAATTTGCTGACCGCCGCAGGCTTCAATCCTGTCTTTGCGGCCGAAACGTCCGCCACCGATGTGCCTAAGCTCGACACCGTGATCGTCACCGGCACCCGCGCCCAGGAGCGCACTGCCAGTGCCTCGCTGTCGCCGGTGGATGTGATTTCCGGCGACACCCTGCGCAGCACCGGTTCCGATGAGCTGGGCGCAGTGTTGGCGCGGCTGATTCCGTCGATCAACTTTCCACGCCCAAGCCTGGTGGATGGCGCCGAACTGGTACGCCCTGCGCAACTGCGCGGGTTGTCGCCGGACCAAGTGTTGGTGCTGGTCAACGGCAAGCGCCGCCACACCAGTGCCTTCGTCAACCTCGGCGGGGCGGTGGGGCGTGGCTCGGCCCCAGCGGACCTGAACGCGATCCCGCTGTCGGCGGTGGACCATATCGAAGTGCTGCGCGACGGCGCGTCCGCGCGCTACGGTTCGGACGCGATTGCCGGGGTGATCAACGTAATCCTCAAGCATGCCGACCATGGCGGCTCGATCTCCAGCAAGTTCGGCCAGTACAAGAAGGGCGACGGCATCCAGCGCAATATCAGCGGCAACACCGGCCTGGCCTTGGGCGACAACGGCTTTATCAGCCTCTCCGGCGAAGGCGCCGACAACGATTACACCAACCGTGCCGGCAAGGATTACCGCACTGCCAGCATTGGCTCCACCACCTACGGCCAGCGCGTGTTCCGCCAGGGCGAACCGGCGACCAATGAAGGCAAGCTGGCGTTCAACTCCGAATATTCCTTCAACGATGCGGCCGAGTTCTACAGCTTTGGCGGTTACAGCAAGCGGCGTGGCGAGACGGCGGCGTTCTACCGTGCAAGCAATGCGTCCAACAACATCGCGGCGCTCAACCCCAATGGCTACCTGCCGCTGATCAAGGGCAGCCTGGAAGACACCTCGCTGGTGGTGGGCCTGCGCGGCTTGCTGGCCTACGACTGGCATTACGACCTGTCGGCCAACTACGGCAAGAACCAATACGAGCTCAGCACCGAAACCATCAACACCTCCCTGGGCCTGGCCACGCCGCGCAAGTTCGACAACGGCACCCTGAGCAACGACCAGAAGCAAGTCAGCCTGGACCTGTCCCGTGAGTTCGACGTGGGCTTGCTGCCGTATCCGGTGTCCGTCGCGTTTGGCGGTGAATACCTGCGCCAGGGCTATGAAATCGAAGCGGGCGAGCCGGCATCCTACTACCAGAGCGGCAGTTCGGGCCTCGGCGGCTTCCGTGAGGCTGACGCCGGCAGCAGCTCACGCCACAACTGGGCCCAGTACCTGGACCTGGAAACCAACTTCACCGAAAAACTCAGCGCCTCGGCCGCCGTGCGGCATGAGGATTACAGCGACTTCGGCTCCAATGTCAGCGGCTCGCTGTCGGCGCGCTACGATTTCACCCCGCAGGTGGCCTTGCGCGGCAGTATTTCCAACGGTTTCCGCGCACCGTCCCTGGCCCAGCAGAACTTTGCGTTTACCTCGTCCCAACTGATCGGCAGTGAAATCCGCGAGGCCGGCACGTTCCCGGCCTCCAGCCAGGTTGCCCGCCTGCTTGGCGCAGAGGACCTGAAGGCCGAGAAATCGCGCAACTACAGCCTCGGCCTGGTACTGGAGCCCGCCGATGACCTGACCGTGACGCTGGATGTGTACCGCATCGATATTCGCGACCGCATCAGCCTATCGTCCAACCTCAACCTGAGCCCCGCGACCCAGGCCTACCTGCAAGCCAACGGCGTCGGCAACATCAACTACACCACGGCGCGCTACTTCACCAATGCCACCGACACCAGCACCGACGGCGTCGACCTGGTGGCCAACTATCGCTACCAGTTCGACAACGGCATCCGCTGGAACAGCACCGTCGGCTACAACTACAACCACACCAAGGTCACGGACGTGAAGGCCAACCCGGCGATCCTCGACAGCCTGGGGGCCAACCTGGTGCGGGTCGACCGCCGCGAGAAAAGCGGCCTGCTCGGCGATACCACGCCAGAGCACAAGCTGAGCCTGGGCAACGACTTCACCTTCGGCAATTGGGCGTTGCACAGCAACCTGGTGCGCTATGGTGAGTTCACCAGCTATCAGGCGGACAAGGTCAACGACCAGACCTTCAAGGCGGCGTGGGTGCTGGACCTGTCGGCGGACTACAAGTTGCAGAACTGGACCTTCACCCTGGGCGGCGACAACGTCACCGATAAATACCCGGAAAAGGTCAATGCATTCGCCAGCAGCGGCGGCAACCTGGCCTACAGCACATTTTCGCCGTACGGTTACAGCGGCGCGTTTTATTACGGTAAAGTTGCTTACAACTGGTAACACACAGGAGACCTAAGCGATCTGCCATGACCGTTATTGAATCCGATCTTATGCAATTGGCTTACCCTCCGCGGCTCGATCTGGGGCCGCAACTCACTCACGAGCAGTTGATGAGTTCGATGCAGGCGACCATGGGCCGGCACAAGGGTGGGCCGGTCTGGCTGTTCGCTTACGGCTCGTTGATCTGGCGTCCTGAATGCTCATCCACCCAACGCGTGCGGGCGCGGGTCCACGGTTATCACCGTGGCCTGTACCTGTGGTCCCACGAACACCGGGGGACACCGGAATTGCCGGGGTTGGTCTTTGGCCTGGATCGTGGCGGCTCATGCAGCGGGTTTGCCTACCGCTTGCCGGAAGACCAGCTGGAAGCCTCGCTCTACGCGCTGTGGTGCCGCGAAATGCCTTACCCCTCGTATCGGCCACACTGGCTCAGTTGCCGTCTTGAAGATGGCAGTCGGGTGCAGGCTTTGGGGTTTGTGTTGGAGCGGCACTTGCCCAGCTACGCGGGCAATCTTCCCGACGCCATCCTGAACCACGTGTTGGAAAGCGCTTGCGGGCGTTACGGCACTACGCGCGATTATGTCGAGCAGACCGTCCACGCCCTGCGTAGCCACGCCATGCCAGATAAAAACCTGGAGGCGCGGCTCAAGCGTTGTGCGAAGGGGTGTTCAGGCGGTTAACGCGCCGAACTGACGCTGTTGGTGTGCCACAGCGTGGGGATCAGGAACGCAATCGCCAACACGCACGCGCCGATCAGCAGCACGAAACCACCGTCCCAGCCGAAGTGGTCCACGGTGTAGCCCATGGCCGCGCTCGCCGCCACCGAACCGCCCAGGTAACCGAACAGGCCGGTGAAACCCGCCGCTGTACCGGCAGCTTTCTTCGGTGCCAGTTCCAGCGCCTGCAGGCCGATCAGCATCACCGGGCCGTAGATCAGGAAGCCGATGGAGAACAGCGCGATCATGTCGATCATCGGGTTGCCCGGCGGGTTGAGCCAGTAAACCAGGGTCGCCACCGTCACCAGCGCCATGAACACGATGCCGGTCAGGCCACGGTTGCCACGGAAGATCTTGTCCGACATCCAGCCGCACAGCAGCGTGCCCGGAATACCGGCCCACTCGTAGAAGAAGTACGCCCACGACGACTTGTCGACGGTGAAATGCTTGGCTTCCTTGAGGTACGTCGGCGCCCAGTCCAGCACGCCGTAGCGCAGCAGGTAGACGAACACGTTGGCGAAGGCGATGTACCAGAGCATTTTGTTGCGCAGCACGTACTTGACGAAGATTTCCTTGGCGCTGAATTCGTCTTCGTGGCTGGCGTCGTAGCCTTCCGGGTAGTCGTTCTTGTACTTCTCGATTGGCGGCAGGCCGACCGATTGCGGGGTATCGCGCATGGTGATGAAGGCAAACGCCGCCACCAGCAGGGCCACGGTGGCCGGTACGTAGAACGCCGCGTGCCAGTCGTTGAACCAGGCCATGCCAAGCAGGAACAGCGGGCCGATCAGGCCGCCGCCGACGTTATGCGCCACGTTCCACACGGAAACCACGCCGCCGCGCTCCTTCTGCGACCACCAGTGCACCATGGTCCGGCCACTTGGCGGCCAGCCCATGCCCTGGGCCCAGCCGTTGATGAACAGCAAAATGAACATCATGGTCACGCTGGACGTCGCCCAAGGTGCGAAACCGAAAATGAACATCACACCCGCTGAAACCAGCAGGCCGAAGGGCAGGAAGTAACGCGGGTTGGAGCGGTCGGACACCAGGCCCATGAGGAACTTGGACAGGCCGTAGGCAATCGCGATGGCAGACATCGCCAGGCCCAGTTCGCCGCGGGTGTAACCCTCGTCGATCAAGTACGGCATGGCCAGGGAGAAGTTTTTACGCAGCAGGTAGTAGCCGGCGTAACCAAAGAAAATACCGGCGAAGATCTGCCAGCGCAGGCGTCGGTAGGTGCTGTCTATTTTTTCTTCAGGCAGGGGCGCCTGGTGTGCGGCAGGACGAAAGAAAGCAAACATTCAAGAGCTCCAAATTTCTTGTTTTGACTGCGGATGCGAATGTTACAGTTTCGTTACCGAAAATAGCATCGCCTCTTATCTGCAAACACAGGAAATGAGCGTCAGTGGATGTTCTCTTACGAACATGTCGCGAATGGATAAGTGTGGGTCGGGATGGGGTCTCGCAGGACACTGGAGATCCAAATGTGGGAGCAAGCCCGCTCCCACATTCAACTGCATTTCAAGTGGGTTAGCGGGTTTGGACGACGACTTTCCCGACAGCCCGACGCTGCCCCAGGTCATTGATCGCCTGTGCCGCCTGTTCCAGCGGATACACCTGCGACACCAACGGCTTCAACTTGCCCTCGCCATACCAAGTGAACAGCTGCTGGAAATTCGCGGCATTGTCTTGCGGCTGGCGCTGGGCGAACGAGCCCCAGAACACCCCGACCACCGCCGCGCCCTTGAGCAGCGCCAGGTTCACCGGCAGCTCCGGGATGCGCCCGCTGGCAAACCCCACCACCAGCAAGCGGCCGTTCCAGGCGATGCTGCGGATGGCCTGGTCAAACAGGTCGCCACCCACCGGGTCGTAGATCACATCCGCGCCGTTGCCGTCGGTGAGGCGCTTGATCTCATCCTTCAGGCTGGTTTCGCTGTAGTTGATCAACTCATCGGCACCGGCGGCTTTTGCCACCGCGAGTTTGTCGGCGCTGCTGGCCGCCGCGATCACACGGGCGCCCATGGCCTTGCCGATTTCCACCGCCGCCAGGCCCACGCCACCGGAGGCGCCGAGTACCAGCAGGGTTTCCCCGGGTTGCAGGTGACCGCGCTGTTTGAGCGCGTGCATCGAGGTGCCGTAGGTCATGCTGAAGGCGGCGGCGGTGTTGAAGTCCATGCTCGGCGGGATCGGCAGCACGTTGTAGCCCGGCACCGCGACCTGCTCGGCAAAGCTGCCCCAGCCGGTCAGGGCCATGACCCGGTCGCCGACCTTCAGGTGGTTGACCTTCTCGCCGACTTCACTGACCACACCTGCCGCTTCGCCACCCGGCGAGAACGGAAAGGGCGGCTTGAACTGGTACTTGCCCTCGATGATCAAGGTGTCCGGGAAGTTGACCCCGGCAGCATGCACGTCCAGCAGGATCTCGTTGTTCTTGATCGCTGGGCTTGCGACATCTTCCAGCACCAGGGTTTCGGCAGGGCCGAAGGCTTTGCACAGCACAGCTTTCATCGGACTATTCCTTTGGGCGTCGTGGCCGATAAGTGTAGAAGGGTGCGTCTGGGGGTCAACGAGCATGCTCGTGCCTGATACGTCGCCATAAGCTTGTGCTGAGCGTTGCTAGCGTTATGCTAGCGCGCAACCGAATGTGAGGAATGAACTGTGAAAGCGTGGATCCTGTTGATGCTGGCCCTGACCTTGCCGATGGCAGCCCAGGCCCAGGAAGCGAAAGAAGGCGAGGCGCCGAAAGTCAGCTATATCAGCCTGACGCCACCGTTCGTCGGCAACTATGGCCTGGACGGCACCGCCAAGCTGAAGGTGTACAAGGCCGACATCGCCCTGCGCGTGACCGGCACCGAGGCGGCCGCGGCGGTCAAAGCCAACGATGCGTTGATCCGTAACCAACTGGTGGCGCTGTTCACCCAGCAGACCAACGAGACCATGAGCACCGTCGAAGGCAAAGAGAAACTGCGCCAGGAAGCGTTGAAGCAGACTCAGCAAGTGATGAACGATGAGACGGGCAAGCCAGTGGTGGAAGATCTGTTGTTCAACAACCTGATCATTCAGTAACCCGGGCGCTTCGCGCCATTCGCGAGCAAGCCCGCTCCCACAGTTGACCGCGTTTCAACATGAGAATGCGGTCGGATGTGGGAGCGGGCTTGCTCGCGAAGAGGCCCTGACAGTCACCTCAGGACGCCAAACTCTTCCTGAACCGCCCCAACGCCACCGCAAAAAACACCAACCCGATCCCCGCCAGCGCCAGCAAATCCGGCCACACCACAGCCACCCCCGCATCCCGAAACAGAATCGCCGCGCTCAGGCTCACAAAATGCGTCGAGGGCGACGCCTGCATCACCCACTGCAACCACTCGGGCATGCTGTCCAACGGCGTACTGCCGCCGGACAACAACAGCATCGGGATAATCACCGGAATCGCCAGCAAGCCAAATTGCGGCGTCGAACGGGCCAGTGTGGCGAGAAAGATCCCCAGTGCGGTGCTGGCAAACAGATACAGCGCCGTGACAAACAGGAACAACCCCAGCGACCCCGCCAGCGGTACGCCGAGCAAACCCTTGACCACCACCTCCAGCGACACCCAGGTGCACAACACCACCACCAGCATGTTGCTCCAGATTTTTGCCAGCATGATTTCCAGCGCGGTCAGTGGCAGCACCAGCAAATGGTCGAGGGTGCCGTGCTCGCGTTCCCGCAGCAGCGCAGTGCCGGTGAGCACGACGGCGAGGATGGTGATGTTGTTGACGATCTGGATCACCGCCAGAAACCAGCCGCCTTCCAGGTTGGTGTTGAACAGCGCGCGGGTGGTCAGCAGGGCCGGCGTGTTGCTCGCGGCGGCGGTCTGCCCGCTATAGGCCAGCAGCTCACGCTGGAAAATCCGCCCGATGTAGCCTGCGCCCATAAACGCCTGGCTCATTGCCGTGGCGTCCACATTCACCTGCACGTCGGGTTGGCGACCGGCCAGCAGGTCGGCCTGGAAATTCGCCGGCACATTGATGACGAAGGTATACGCGCCGCTGTCCATGACCTTGTCCAACTGGTCATAGGCTAATGGCACAGGCGCTTGAAACTCGGGTGGCTGCAGCGCTTCGGCCATCTGCCGCGAGAGCGTGCTGTGGTCTTCATCGACAAACGCCACACTGGCGTTGTGTACGCCAATCACCGAACCGGCGGCGGGCATATAGATGGCTACGGTGAAGGCGTAGAACAGGAACAGCAGCAAGACGCTGTCGTGGCGCAGGCTGGTGAGTTCCTTCAGACCCAGGCGCAGGATGTGCGCGAACTTGTGCATCAGGCCTCCTGCTTCTTGAGCATGATCAGGCTCAACCCGGTGAACCCGACGAAAAACCCGAACAGCGCCAGGCACTGCGGCCACAGCTGGCGCAGGTCCAGGGCCTTGGTAAAGGTGCCTACCGCAATGTCGAGGAAGTGCCCCGCCGGAAACAGCATGCCCATCAGCGCGGCGGCGCCTTCCAGGGACGAACGCGGCACGATCAGCCCGGAAAACTGGATGGTCGGCAGGCTGGTGATGATCATGGTGCCGAGGATCGCGGCGATCTGGGTGCGGGTGAACGCGGAAATCAGCAGGCCCATGCCGGTGGTGGCCAGCACATACAGCAGGCCGCCGAACGCCAACGTCAGGCCGCTGCCCTTGAATGGCACGCCGAACAGCCAGCGGTTCATCGCCACCAGCAGCGCCAGGTTGATCAGGCTGACGGCCAGGTACGGCGCCTGTTTGCCCAGCAGGAACTCCAGGCGTGTGAGCGGCGTGGCGTAGAAGTTGGTGATCGAGCCCAGCTCCTTTTCACGCACGATGCCGAGGGCGGTGAGCATCGCCGGAATAAACGCCAGGATCAGCGCCATTACGCCGGGGCCGATGGCGTTTACGCTGACCACGTCCTGGTTATAGCGAAAGCGCGTTTCCAGTTTGGCCGCTGCCGAGGTGTTTTGTGGCCGGCTGCTCAGTTCGCCCAGTTGCTGGAGGTTGGCCTGGTGCACGGCTTCTACATAGTTGCGGCTGGTTTCCGCACGAAACGGCATGCCGCCGTCGAGCCAGGCGGCCACGGTGGGTTGGCGACCGGCGTAGAGGTCGCGGCCAAAACCGGGGGGGATCTCCAGGGCCAGTTTGATTTCCGAGCGTTGCAGGCGTCGGTGCAGTTCGCCCGAATCCTGAATCGCCGGCTGCTCCTCGAAGTACCGCGAGCTGCGGAACGCCTCCAGGTAGGCGCGACTCTGCGGGGTCTGGTCTTGGTCATAGACGGCGAAGGCGAGGTTTTCCACATCCAGGGAAATGCCGTAGCCGAAGATCACCATCATGAACATCGCGCCGAGCAGGGCGAAGGCCATGCGCACCTTGTCGCGCAGCAGTTCCTTGCCTTCGCGGCTGGCCACGGCCAACAGGCGCGCCAGGCTGAAACCGCGCTTGCTCACCGGCGGCGCCGCGGTTTCGCTGACCGTGGCGGTGGGCGCAGTCGGTTCGGGTTCGCCCTGGGCCTGTTCCAGGCAGGTGACGAAGGCGGCTTCGAGGGTGTCGCCGTGGAACTGCTGTTGCAGCGCGTGCGGCGTGTCGCAGGCCAGCACCTTACCCGCGTGCATCAAGGAAATGCGGTCGCAGCGCTGGGCTTCGTTCATAAAGTGGGTGGACAGAAAGATGGTCACGCCCTGTTCGCGGGACAACTCGATCAGCAGCCGCCAGAAGTCATCCCGCGCCGCCGGATCGACGCCCGAGGTCGGCTCGTCGAGGATCAGCACTTCCGGGCGATGCAGCACCGCCACCGCCAATGACAGGCGCTGGCGCAGGCCCAGGGGCAATTCGCCGGAGGGTTGCTCGGCGACATCACCGAGGTCGAAACGCTGGATCAACTCGTCGATCCGCGGCCCGCTCTCGGCCGGGTTCAGGTCGAACAACTGCGCGTGCAGTACCAGGTTCTGGCGCACGCTGAGTTCGCCATACAGCGAGAAACTCTGCGACATGAACCCCACGCGCTTGCGGGTGGCCAGGTCCTTGGCATTCACCGGGTTGCCCAGCAACTTCGCGCTGCCTTCGGTGGCCGGCATCAGCCCGGTCAGCACCTTCATGGTGGTGGTCTTGCCGCAACCGTTGGAACCGAGGAAGCCGAAAATCTCGCCACGGCCGATGGCGAAGCTGACCTTGTTCACTGCGGTGAAATCACCGAAACGCAGGGTCAAGTCGTGGGCTTCGATGGCGATGTCGGTGTTGGCGCTTTCCCGGGGTGGGATCAGCAGCGGTTGGTTGTCGTGGGCGCTGTCGCCCTGGAAGTGGGTGAAGGCCTCATCCAGTTTGCCACTGGGTGTGGCGGCGGCCAGTTCGCTGCTCAGGCCGTCGGCGATCAGTTTGCCGCGATCGAGCATCAGGCAATGTTCGAATTGTTCGGCTTCTTCCATGTAGGCCGTCGCCACCAGCAACGTCAGCTGCGGGCGCTCGCTGCGTACGGTTTCTACCAGCTCCCAGAAGCGTCGGCGCGACAGCGGATCGACGCCGGTGGTGGGTTCGTCGAGGATCAGCAGGTCCGGGTCGTGGATCAGCGCGCAGCACAGGCCGAGCTTCTGCTTCATCCCGCCGGACAGCTTGCCCGCCGGGCGTTCGGCGAAGCGTGCGAGGTCGGTGGCCAGCAGCAGGTTGTGCATGCGCTGGTCGCAGTCGGCTCTGGACAGGCCGAACAGCGTGGCGAAGAAACGGATGTTTTCGCTGATCGACAGCTCGGGGTACAGGTTGCCGCCCAGCCCTTGGGGCATGAAGGCGATGCGCGGGTAGAGGCTGTTGCGGTGGCGCCGGTCCTGGATCGAGCCGCCAAGCACCTCCAGTTGGCCTGCCTGGAGCTTTTTGACCCCGGCGATCAACCCCAGCAGGCTCGACTTGCCTGCGCCGTCCGGGCCGATCAAGCCGCAGCGCGTTCCGGCGGGCAGGCTGAAGGCGATGTCGAGCAAAGCCTGTTGTTTGCCGTAGCGATGGCTGATCCCGCTGGCGTGCAGCGCCAGGCCGGTCATTGCAGGTTGGCCGGCCAGGCGATGTCTGCCGTGCGCACGTAACCGGCGCCGGGCATGCCCGGTTTGGCTTGGGGCACGGCGTCGGGTTGGGTCAGGCGCAGTTTGACGCGGAACACCAGTTTCTGGCGCTCGTCGCGGGTTTCCACTTCTTTGGGCGTGAACTGGGATTTGGCGGCGACAAAGCTGATCTTGGCCGGCAGCGGTTGCTGGGGCAGGGCATCGAGCAGGATGCGCGCGTCGCTGCCGACGGTCAGGCGACCGGTGACGGAGGCGGGCAGGTAGAGGTTCATGTACTGGTCATTCGGATCGATCAACAGCAGCACACGTCCGCCCGCGCCAAGCACTTCGCCGGGCTCGGCCAGGCGCAGTTGGATGATCCCGTCGATGGGCGCGCGCAGGCTGCTGTCGTCGATCTCGCTGTTGAGCTGGGCGACTTGGGCCTGGGCCGCACCGATGGCGGCCTTCACCGAGTTGACCTGGGCTTGCGCGGCGATCACCGCCGCGTTGCCGGTGTTCTGCCGGGCTTGCTGCTGGTCGATCAGTTGGCTGCTGGCGAAGCCGCGCTTGTACAGCTCCTGGGTACGCTTGAGTTCCTGGTTGGCCAGCAACTGCTCGCTTTGGCGCAGTTGCACATTGGCCTCGGCGGCGGCGAAGTTTTCCTTGGCGCGCAGCACTTCGGCCTCGGCCTGGGCGCGTTGGGCCTCGAGGGTGCGGGTGTCCATGCGTGCGAGCAGTTGGCCTTTGAGCACCTTGTCGCCTTCGTCCACGCGCACCTCGGCCAGGCGCCCGGGGATCTTGGCGGCGATCTGCACTTCGGTGGATTCCAGGCGCCCGTTGCCCATGCTCAGGCCTTCGGGAAGGCGGTCCTGGAGGGAGCGCCAATAGCCGAAGCCGCCGGCACCCAGCAACAGGGCGATGAGTGCGATGGCGAAAAGACGGGAGGTGTGGTGATTCGTCGACATGGCGGCTTCCTGCGGCATTAGCATCCTAGTTTGACCGGATGGCGCCCAGGGGCGGTTGATTCCGGTCAAATGAAGCACAAGCCTAACCCGCCCGGCGTGCAGATGCATGCGTCTGGCGCGTGACTGCCGGGTTCTGGGTGTTTAACCCAGGGCGAGCACCGCCGCCCATTGTTCGGCGGTCACCGGCATCACCGACAGTCGGCTGCCTTTTTGCACCAGCGGCAACTCGGCGAGGGCGGTTTGCTGCTTCAGGTAGCCCAGGCCCAGCACCTTGGGGAATGTCTTGACGTGGGCGACGTCGATCGCGCTCCACGGATTTTTGTCCGGGGTGGCCTTGGCGTCGAAGTAGTGGCTTTGCGGCTCCAGGGCTGTGGGGTCCGGGTAGGCTGCCTTGATGATTTTTCCGATGCCGGCAATCCCTGGCTCCGGGCAACTGGAATGGTAGAAGAAAAACTCGTCGCCCTCGGCCATGGCGCGCAGAAAATTGCGCGCCTGGTAGTTGCGGACCCCATCCCAGCGAGCTTCGCCGAGCTTTTCCAGGCCCTTGATGGAGAGTTCATCGGGCTCGGATTTCATCAGCCAGTAGGCCATTTTTGCGCTCCTCAAAATGGGATTGGGCAAGTTGTCGGGCAATTGCATGACAAACCGACAGTCGGTTGGCGTCAAGGTTTGCGTGTTGGTTCACGTTACCGCAGAATGCCCGCTTTTAAGCTTGACAGCGCCGCAACGGACTCCTGAGGAACGTTGTTGTCATCGTGTACGAGGTGCCTGAAGGGGGGCAATCGATGCAACGTAAGCCGGATTTACTATGGATTTTGGTTATTTTGTTTGGTCTGGGCGTCGTGACCACCGGGTATGCCCAAAGCTTGTGGTCGAACAAGACCGATGCTCCCGTTGAATTGACTCAGCAACAGCCGCAACCTTTCAAGCGTTGACCCTTCTTCCAGACGCCGCTTTTTTTACTGCGGCGTCTGCGCGATATACCACTGCCTATCCGTGACGGTGCCAGCCAATGGCACATCCCAGCTCGCCTGCGTCAACTTCTCGACCTTCTGGCATTCATGGGCCAGGCCCAGCAACGTCGGCTTGCGCCAGCTCTGGCGGCGCGCGAGGTAAGCGAGGCTGCGGTCGTAGAAGCCGCCGCCCATGCCCAGGCGGCCACCCGCCTCATCGAAACCGACCAACGGCAACAACACCAGGTCCAGCGCCCAGACCTTGCGCTGTTGGCCGATGTTGACCCGTGGTTCGAGGATACGGAAGCGATTGGGCTTTAGCTTTTCCCCAGGCCGCACGCGCTGGAACACCATCTTGGTGCGTGGCCACGCGCTGAGCACCGGCAGGTAAGTGGCCTTGCCCCGGCGCTGGGCGGCACGCAGCAACAGGCGCGGGTCGATTTCGCCGTCCGTCGGTAGATACAGGGAAATGTGTTTGGCCCGGCGAAACAGCGGCTGCTGTGCCAGTTGCCGATAGAGGCCGTGGGCGGCCTTGCGCTGCTGGCTCGGGCTGAGCTCGCGGCGGGCCTTGCGCAACATGCGTCGAAGTTGCGGACGGGAAAGCGGCGCAGGTTCGGTCATGGTTTTCGGCTCATAAAACAATGCCAGTCCGAAGACTGGCATTGAGTTTGGGAATTCAGGCTCCCCGACAGAGCCGCTGTCGACTTAGCCCTTGAACCCGAAAGTTCAAGGTGGAAGAAGCAGTAGGCTTTAAGGCTTTCCGTCTAGCGGACATGCACACCAGCCCAACGTGCAACTTCCAGGGTAGTGCGAATCGGCTCAGGGACATCGCCGACTGGCAAACACGCCAGGGAGTGGGGCGAGTATACCTTAAACAGTCGCGGCAATCAGCCCTTGGGTGTGTCTGAATCGCTGGACAGCACCAGATCCACACGTTCCAGCAGGTCGCGCACCTGCTCGCGCGTCGAGCCGCTGGCCTGCACGTCAGGGCGCTCCTGCTTGTGCAGCAGATCGTGAGTGATGTTCAGCGCGGCCATCACGGCGATACGGTCGGCGCCGATGACTTTGCCGCTGCTGCGGATTTCACGCATCTTGCCATCCAGGTAGCGGGCGGCGCTCACCAGGTTGTTGCGCTCTTCCTGGGGACAGATGATCGAATATTCTTTATCCAGGATCTGCACGGTGACGCTATTGCTTGAACTCATGAGTCTTGCTCCAGGGCCTTCAGGCGCGAAATCATCGATTCGACCTTACGCCGGGCGATTTCGTTTTTTTCAATGAGGTGAGCGCGTTCCTCGCGCCAGGTTTTTTCCTGAGCTAGTAGGAGTCCGTTTTGACTCTTAAGTTGCTCAACCCGATCAATTAGCAACTCGAGTCTGGCCATCAGCGCTTGCAGGTCGGTGTCTTCCATTGGGTTCCACTGGATTTGTCTGATGAATGGCAACTGCAGGATAAACGATCTGACGCCCTTGATAGTCTTGGTACGTCTGCCGGTGCTAGGATACAGCGCTTCATTCTAGACATTGCGCCGTCTGGCGCCTAGCTCACCATGCCCATTCAGAACTCCCCGTACGATGCTTTTTCCAAACTGCTGAGCGCCAGCGGTCACCCATGCTCGCCTGCCGAATTGCACGGCGTGTTGCTGGGCCGCAGCTGCACCGGCGTAGGCTTTGATGCCGACAACTGGCTGGCCGATGTGGCCGAACTGCTGGAGACCGAGCCGACCGACAACGTGCGCAACGCGCTGATCGGCCTGCAGGAAATGGTCAAGGGCGAGCTGACCGGTGACGACGTCACCGTGGTCCTGCTGCTGCCGACCGACGACGCACCGCTCACCGAACGCGCCGCCGCACTGGGCCAATGGTGCCAGGGCTTCCTCCACGGTTTCGGCGTGAACGCCGGCGGCCTGGAACTGAGCACCGACGCCAAGGAAGTGTTGCAGGACCTTGCGGCCATCTCCCAGGTACAAGACGCCCTGGAAGAGTCCGAAGACGGCGAAGGCGACTACATGGAAGTCATGGAGTACCTGCGCGTCGCGCCGCTGCTGCTGTTCACCGAGACCAAGAAGTCCGCAGAACCTGCCGCACCCAAGCCGTCGCTGCACTAAGCAAGGAAGCCCATCTGCCCATGATTCATATCCCCAGAGCGGAATACACCCGGCGTCGCAAGGCGCTCATGGCGCAGATGGAACCCAACAGCATCGCGATCCTGCCGGCCGCCGCCGTGGCGATCCGCAACCGTGATGTCGAGCATGTCTACCGCCAGGACAGCGACTTCCAGTACCTGAGCGGTTTCCCCGAACCCCAGGCGGTGATCGTGCTGATGCCCGGTCGCCTGCATGGCGAGTACGTGCTGTTCTGCCGCGAACGCAACGCCGAACGCGAATTGTGGGACGGCCTGCGCGCCGGCACCGAAGGCGCGATCCGCGACTTTGGCGCCGACGACGCGTTCCCCATCACCGACATCGACGACATCCTGCCCGGCCTGATCGAAGGCCGCGACCGGGTGTATTCGGCCATGGGCAGCAATGCCGAATTCGACCGCCACCTGATGGAGTGGATCAACGTGATCCGCTCTAAAGCGCACCTCGGCGCCCAGCCGCCGAACGAATTTGTTGCGCTGGATCATCTGCTCCACGACATGCGCCTGTATAAATCGGCGGCGGAAGTGAAGGTGATGCGCGAGGCGGCACGGATTTCCTGCGCGGCCCACGTACGGGCGATGCAGGCCAGCCGCGCCGGTTTGCACGAGTTCAGCCTGGAAGCCGAACTGGACTACGAATTCCGCAAGGGCGGCGCAAAGATGCCGGCCTATGGCTCCATCGTCGCCGCCGGGCGCAACAGCTGCATCCTGCATTACCAGCAGAATGACGCCGTGCTCAAGGACGGCGATCTGGTGCTGATCGACGCCGGTTGCGAGATCGACTGCTACGCCAGCGACATCACCCGCACCTGGCCGGTCAACGGCAGGTTTTCGCCCGAGCAAAAGGCGGTCTACGAGATTGTGCTGGCCTCCCAGGAAGCCGCCTTTGCCCAGATCGCCCCCAACAAACATTGGAACCAGGCCCACGAGGCGACGGTGCAAGTCATCACCGCCGGGCTGGTCAAGCTGGGCTTGTTGCAGGGCGACGTCGACGAGTTGATCGCCAGCGAAGCCTACAAAGCCTTCTACATGCACCGCGCCGGCCACTGGCTGGGCATGGATGTGCATGATGTGGGCGAGTACAAGGTGGGCGGTGAATGGCGCGTGCTGGAGGTGGGCATGGCATTGACCGTGGAGCCGGGGATCTACATCTCGCCGGACAACCAGAATGTGGCAAAGAAATGGCGTGGCATTGGCGTGCGCATCGAGGACGACGTGGTAGTGACCAAGCAAGGCTGTGAAATCCTGACCGGCGGCGTGCCCAAGACCGTCGCCGAGATCGAAGCGCTGATGGCGGCTGCCCGATGAGCCGGGTCAACCTCGCGATCATCGGCGGTGGCCTGGTGGGCGCCAGTCTGGCCCTGGCGTTGCAGGCCGGGGCCAAGGCGCGTGGCTGGAAGATCGTGATGATCGAGCCGTTCGCACCGGGCGACAGCTACCAGCCGAGCTACGATGCGCGCTCGTCGGCGTTGTCCTACGGCGCCCGGCAGATTTATCAGCGCCTGGGCCTGTGGCAGGACATTTCCCGTCGCGCCGAGCCGATCAAGCAGATTCACGTGTCGGACCGGGGGCGTTTTTCCACGGCGCGCCTGTCTGCCATGGAAGAGGGCGTGCCAGCCCTGGGTTACGTCGTCGAAAACGCCTGGCTCGGCCAATGCCTGTGGCAAGGTTTGGATAAAGACGTGGTCAGCTGGCGCTGCCCGGCTGAAGTCACGCGCATGGAACCACTGCCCGACGGCTATCGCCTGACCCTCAACGATGAAACCGTGCTGGAATGCGACCTCGCCGTGCTGGCCGACGGCGGCCGTTCCGGCCTGCGCGAGCAACTGGGCATCGGCGTGAAAACCCGGCCGTACAACCAGAGCGCGCTGATCGCCAACATCACCCCGAGCGAAGCCCACAACGGCGAAGCCTTCGAGCGTTTCACCGATGAAGGCCCGATGGCCTTGCTGCCGCTGCCGGACAACCGTTGCGCGCTGGTGTGGACGCGCATCGGCATGGACGCCCAGCGCCTGGCGAACCTCGATGAGCGCAGCTTCCTCAGTGAATTGCAGGGCGTGTTCGGCTACCGCCTGGGCACCCTCAAGCAAGTTGGCGCACGTCACCTGTATCCGTTGACCCTGGTGGAAGCCGAGGAACAAGTGCGCTCCCACCTGGCGATCCTCGGCAACGCCGCCCACAGCCTGCACCCGATTGCCGGCCAGGGCTTCAACCTGTCCCTGCGGGATGCCCATGCCTTGGCCGAAGCCTTGCTGGCCGGGCCTGAGGTGCCGGGCGACCTGGCGACGTTGCAAGGCTACCGCGAGCGCCAGCGCCTGGACCAGAAACTTACTGTGGGCTTCTCCGACCAGGTCACGCGCCTGTTTGGCAGCGCCCAGCCGCTGGTCGCCCTGGGCCGCAACATGGGCCTGCTCGGTCTCGACCTGCTACCGCCGGCCAAACGCTGGTTCGCCCGTCAGGCCATGGGCCTGGGCACGCGTCCCGATGCGTAAGTGGTTGATTGAGCTCCTGGGCAAGGCGCGCTTGTTGCGCTGGATCATGACCCTGTACCCGCCGTACCTGGGGGCGGGCGTCAGCGTGCAGCAGATGAGCGCCGACTTTCGCCACGTCAAAGTGCGCATGGGCCTGGGCTGGTACAACCGCAACTATGTCGGCACGCAGTTCGGCGGCAGCCTGTATTCGATGGTCGATCCCTTCTACATGTTGATGCTCATGGAGAACCTGGGCCGCGACTACATCGTCTGGGACAAGGCCGCGAGTATCGATTTCATCTCGCCGGGCAAAGGCCCGGTGTTTGCCGAGTTTTCCATCGACGATACGTTGCTCGATGAAATCCGCCGGCAGACCGAGGGTGGCGAGAAGTACTTGCCTCACCTCAAGGTACAGATTCATGACGGCGCCGGCACCCTGGTGGCGCGCGTCGACAAAACCCTTTACGTGCGGCGCAAGCCGCCAGCGAGACAGGCTTAAACCATGGACATGCGCGCAGATGTGCTGATTGTCGGGGCCGGAATGGTCGGAAGCGCCCTGGCGCTGGCGTTGCAGGGCAGTGGCTTGCAGGTGTTGCTGCTCGACGGCAGCCCGCTGAGCGTCAAGCCGTTCGCTCACGACGCGGCGTTCGAACCCCGCGTGAGCGCCTTGTCGGCCGCCAGCCAACGCATCCTCGAGCGCCTGGGCGTGTGGGACGGCATCGTCGAGCGCCGCGCCAGCCCTTACGGCGAGATGCAGGTGTGGGACGGCAGCGGCACCGGGCAGATCCACTTCTCGGCGGCCAGCGTGCATGCCGAGGTGCTTGGGCATATCGTCGAAAACCGTGTGGTCCAGGATGCCTTGCTTGAGCGCCTGCACGACTGCGACCTGGGCCTGCTGGCCAATGCGCGCCTGGAACAGATGCGCCGCTCCGGCGATGACTGGCTGCTGACCCTGGCCGATGGTCGCAAGTTGCGCGCGCCGCTGGTGGTGGCGGCCGACGGCGCCAACTCCGCCGTGCGCCGCCTGACCGGCACCGCGACCCGCGAATGGGATTACCTGCATAACGCCATCGTCACCAGCGTGCGCAGCAGCCAACCGCACCAGCGCACGGCGTGGCAACGTTTCACCGACACCGGGCCGCTGGCGTTTTTGCCCCTGGTACGCGATGGGCAGGAGGACTGGTGTTCGATCGTCTGGTCGACCACGCCGACGGAGTCCGAGCGCCTGATGGCGCTGGACGATGAAGGCTTCTGCCGTGAATTGGAGCGCGCCTTTGAAGGCCGCCTGGGCACGGTGATCAGCGCCGACCCGCGTGTCTGCGTGCCGCTGCGCCAGCGCCACGCCAAACGCTACGTGGCCGAAGGCCTGGCGTTGATCGGCGACGCAGCCCACGTGATTCACCCGTTGGCGGGGCAGGGCGTGAACCTGGGCTTTCTCGATGCGGCGACGCTGGCCGAAGTGCTGTTGTCCGCCACCGAGCGCGGCGAACGCCTGGCGGATGTAAAAGTGCTGAGCCGCTACGAGCGCCGACGCATGCCGCACAACCTGGCGTTGATGGCCGCGATGGAGGGCTTCGAGCGGTTGTTCCAGGCCGACCAACTGCCGCTGCGCTGGTTGCGCAATGCCGGGCTGAAGATGGTCGACCAGATGCCCGAAGCCAAGGCGGTGTTCGTGCGCCAAGCCTTGGGCCTGACTGGCGATCTGCCTGATTTGGCAAAGCCCTGAGCTTGAAACGCGGTCCCCTGTGGGAGCTGGCTTGCCTGCGAAGAGGCCGTCAGCCCCACTATAAATCCTACTCATGCAACATCTGGTAACGCCTCCAGCAAGCGCCGGCAAATGTGAGTCCTTATCATTTGCGCTCTTTTTGCAAATGAGAGACCGCACCCATGTTGGCACCCAAGCGCCTCCTGACTGCCCTGGCACTCACCCTGATCGGCAGCACCATCGTGCAGGCAGCCGACGAAGTGGTGGTCTACTCCTCGCGCATCGACGAACTGATCAAGCCGGTGTTCGACGCCTACACCCAGAAGACCGGTGTGCAGGTGAAGTTCATCACCGACAAGGAAGCCCCGCTGATGCAGCGCATCAAGGCCGAGGGCGAAAACGCCACCGCCGACCTGCTGCTGACCGTCGATGCCGGCAACCTCTGGCAGGCCGAGCAAATGGGCATCCTGCAACCGTTCACCTCGCCGGTGATCGACAAGAACATCCCCCTGCAGTATCGCTCCTCCACCCACGCCTGGACTGGCCTGAGCCTGCGTGCCCGTACCATCGCCTATTCCACTGACCGGGTGAAACCGGGTGACCTGACTACCTACGAAGCCCTGGCCGACAAGCAGTGGGAAGGCCGCCTGTGCCTGCGCACCGCGAAGAAGGTCTACAACCAGTCGCTGACCGCCACCCTGATCGAAACCCATGGCGCGGCCAAGACCGAAGAAATCGTCAAGGGTTGGGTCAACAACCTGTCCACCGACGTGTTCTCCGATGACATCGCCGTACTCGAAGCGATCAACGCCGGGCAATGCGACGTGGGCATCGTCAACACCTATTACTACGGGCGCCTGCACAAGCAGAACCCGAAGCTGGCGGTGAAGCTGTTCTGGCCGAACCAGGGCGACCGCGGCGTGCATGTGAACCTGTCGGGCATCGGCCTGACCAAGCACGCGCCGCACCCGGAAGCCGCCAAGGCCTTGGTCGAGTGGATGACCACGCCTGAGGCGCAGAAGATCTTCGCCGACGTGAACCAGGAATTCCCGGCCAACCCGGCAGTGCCGCCGTCGGCGGAAGTGGCGACCTGGGGCAAGTTCGTGGCGGACACCTTGCCGGTGGAAGTGGCGGGCAAGCGTCAGGCCGAGGCGATCCGCCTGATGGATCGCGCTGGCTGGAACTAAGTACAATCTGCCAGGCACCGCAGTCCTGAATGTGAGAGCTGGTTTGTGTGGGAGCTGGCTTGCCTGCGATAGCATCACCTCGGTGTATCAGTGATACCGAGGTGATGCTATCGCAGGCAAGCCAGCTCCCACATTGGTTAGCGGCGACTTCAAATTCTTCATTATTCCGAGAGCTTTTCCTTGGCCCACCCCGCCCAACGCCGCTGGTACCTGCCGGTTTTCACCGTCGCCGCCCTGGTGCTGCTGCCGCTGAGCGTGCTGTTGCTGTCGTGGCAGAGTATCGATGTGCAGATCTGGTCCCACCTCTGGGAAACCCAGATGCCGCGCCTGCTGGGCAACACCCTGACTCTGGTGCTGGGCGTCGGCGTCGGTGTGACCCTGCTTGGGGTCAGCCTGGCCTGGCTGACCAGCCTGTGCGAATTCCCCGGGCGGCGCTGGCTGGATTGGGCGCTGATGCTGCCCTTCGCCATTCCGGCCTATGTACTGGCGTTTGTGTTTGTCGGCCTGCTGGATTTTTCCGGGCCGGTGCAAACCCTGCTGCGCGAGTGGTTCGGCACCGGCCTGCGCCTTCCACGCGTGCGTTCCACCAGCGGCGTGATCACCGTATTGGTGCTGGTGTTCTATCCCTATGTCTATCTACTGGCGCGCACCGCGTTCCTCGCCCAGGGCAAGGGCCTGATGGAAGCGGCGCGGGTGTTGGGGCAGTCACCGTGGCAAGCGTTCTGGCGCGTGGCGTTGCCCATGGCGCGGCCGGCGATTGGTGCCGGCGTGGCGTTGGCGCTGATGGAAACGCTGGCGGATTTCGGCGCGGTCTCGGTGTTCAACTTCGATACCTTTACCACCGCCATCTACAAGACCTGGTACGGTTTTTTCAGCCTGTCGAGTGCGGCGCAACTGGCCAGCCTGTTGCTGTTGGTGGTGATGCTGGTGCTGTACGGCGAGCGCCGTGCCCGGGGCGCCAGCCGGCCGAGCAACGAGCGGCCACGGGGCAAGGCGCTGTATCACCTGCGTGGGCTCAAGGCGGCGGCAGCCAGCAGTTGGTGTGGGTTGGTGTTTGCCTGCGCGTTTGTCATCCCGATGCTGCAACTGGTCGCCTGGTTCTGGCAGCGCGGTCGCTTCGACTGGGATGAGCGTTATTCGGGCCTGATCGTGCATACGCTCTACCTGGGCGGTATCGCTGCGCTGATGACCGTCAGTGTGGCGCTGGTGCTGGCGTTCGCCAACCGGCTGGCGCCTACCCGGGCGATTCGCTCCGGCATCAGCCTGGCCAACGTCGGCTACGCCTTGCCGGGCTCGGTGCTGGCGGTGTCGATCATGTTGGCGTTCAGCTACCTGGACCGTGAGCTGGTGGTGCCGTTGTCGGGCTGGCTGGGCGGTGCGGGCAAGCCGTTGCTGCTGGGCAGCCTGTCGGCGCTGGTGCTGGCGTATCTGGTGCGCTTTTTGGCGGTCGCCTACGGGCCGCTGGAAAACAGCCTGGCGCGAATCCGACCCTCGTTGCCGGAAGCGGCGCGCAGTCTTGGCGTGAGCGGGCCACGACTGTTTTGCAAAGTGTATCTGCCGTTGCTGCTACCGGGGACGTTGAGTGCGGCGTTGCTGGTGTTCGTCGATGTGCTCAAGGAAATGCCCGCGACCCTGCTGATGCGTCCGTTCGGCTGGGACACTCTGGCCGTTCGGATCTTTGAAATGACCAGCGAAGGCGAGTGGGCGCGGGCGTCGTTGCCGGCCCTGACGCTGGTGTTGGTCGGCCTGTTGCCGGTGATCGGGCTGATCCGGCGCTCTGCTCGGCAAATCGGCTAGGTGCCAGTCCTACGGCTTGCAGCTACAATGCGCGGCATTCGGTGCGCTCCGCCTTTCTGGCCGGGTTGCTGTAGGTGGTTGCCGGCCTTGTAAATCAAGGCGTTCAGCACGTACGGCAACGCTGCGCACCTTCGCCAAGCCCGGAAGGAGAAACCCATGGGACAGCGTACGCCTCTGTATGACCTGCATCTCGCCCTCGGCGCGAAAATGGTCGATTTTGGCGGTTGGGATATGCCTCTGCACTATGGTTCGCAAGTCGAAGAACACCATCAGGTGCGACGCGACTGCGGGGTGTTCGATGTATCTCATATGACCGTGATCGATGTCACCGGCCCCCAGGCCAAGGAATGGCTGCAGCACCTGCTGGCCAATGATGTCGAGCGCTTGCATGGCTGCGGCCGTGCGTTGTACAGCGCCATGCTCAACGAAAAGGGCGGCGTGGTGGACGACATGATCGTCTACCGCACCGAGAGCGGCTACCGGCTGGTGGTCAACGCCGCAACCCGCGACCAGGACATCGCCTGGATGCAGGCGCAACGGGGTGACTATGGGGTGCAACTGCACGAGCGGTCCGAGTTGGCCATGCTCGCCATTCAGGGCCCCCATGCCCGGCAGAAGATCGCCGAGTTGGTCACCCAGTCCCGCGGCGCCCTGATTCATCAGCTCAAGCCGTTTGAAGGCCTGGCCGATGGCGACTGGTTTATCGCACGCACCGGTTATACCGGCGAGGACGGTTTGGAAATCGTGCTGCCCGCCGAACAGGCCCCGGGCTTTTTCAACGACCTGGTGGGCGCGGGCATTTCTCCCATTGGCCTCGGCGCCCGCGATACCTTGCGCCTTGAAGCGGGCATGAACCTGTATGGCCAGGATATTCACCAGGATGTTTCGCCGCTTGCGGCCAACATGGCCTGGAGCATTGCCTGGGAACCGGCCGAGCGCAATTTCATCGGCCGTACCGCGCTGGAAGCCGAGTTGGCGGCCGGTGTGCAATTCAAATTGGTCGGGTTGGTGCTGGAAGAACGAGGTGTTTTACGCGCTCACCAAGTAGTTCGTATCGCCAATGTTGGCGAAGGGGAGATCACCAGTGGTAGTTTCTCTCCTACGCTGAGCAAATCCATTGCCCTGGCACGTGTACCGACGGCGACAGCTGATCGTGCCGAAGTGGAAATCCGCGGCAAGTGGTATCCGGTTCGAGTGGTCAAGCCGACCTTCGTGCGCCATGGTAAAACCTTGATCTAACCTATTTCCGGCAGGCCAAAGGCCGCTGACACTACTTCTTGAGGACACAGACTATGAGCAATATCCCGGCCGACCTGCGTTTTGCCGAGAGTCATGAATGGGCCCGTCTGGAAGCTGACGGCACTGTGACCGTCGGTATCTCCGACCATGCCCAGGAAGCGTTGGGTGATGTGGTGTTTGTTGAGCTGGCGGAAGTCGGCGCGCAGTTCGAGGCTGAAGGCCAGGCCGGTGTGGTTGAGTCGGTGAAGGCGGCTTCGGATATTTATGCGCCCGTTGCTGGCGAAGTGATTGCCGTCAACGAAGAGTTGAGTGGGAGCCCTGAGCTGTTGAACTCCGACCCGTACGGCGCCTGGATTTTCAAGCTCAAGCCAAGCAACCCGGCTGACCTGGAAAAACTGCTGGATGCTGCCGGCTACAAAGCCGCCATCGGCGAGTAAGCACGGGTAAAGAGCTGGGAGGGGGCAAGCCCCTCCCAGATTGGCGTTTACTCAGGGTTTGAGTACGGCTTTTACCGCCTCCACCGACCGCTCCACATCCGCTTGCGTCATCGCCGTGAACATCGGCAACGACACGATCAAACGCCCCACCTTTTCCGCGACCGGGAACATGCCTTCCTTGAACCCCTGTGCCCGATAAAGGCTCAACAGGTGGATAGGCGGGTAGTGATAGCCGATGCCGACGCCGCGGGCCTGCATCTGCTCCATGAAGGTGGCGCGAGCGGGCAGGCCGTCCTGGCGTTCCGGCAGCACCAGTTGGAACAGGTGCCAGTTGCTGTTCTCAAAATCCGCCGGCGGCAGCTGTGCACCGTATTTCTCTTCGAAGTCGCTGCCGAAGCATTTGAAGTAGTGCCGCGCCAGGTTCTGGCGGTGGGCAGTGATCTCTTCGATGTGGGCAAACTGGCCCAGGCCGATGGTAGCGGCGATGTCGGTCATGTTGAACTTGCCGCCGAGTACGTCCACGTCCAGGCCGTCGAAACCGGTGCGTGTTACGCCTTGCAGGCGATACTTCTCTGCCAGGCGGGCTTCGTCGGCATTGTTCAATACCAGGCAGCCACCTTCGGAACAGGTGACATTCTTATTCGCCTGGAAGCTGAACGATACGAAGTCACCAGTGGCGCCGATGCGCTCGCCATCCCAGCTGGAGCCCAGGGCCTGGGCGGCATCTTCGATGACGCGCAGGTTGTACTTGTTGGCCAGTGCGTAAAGCATCGGCATGTCCAGGGGCAGGCCGGCCAGGTACACCGGGATGATTGCCTTGGTACGTGGCGTGATCGCGGCTTCTACCTGGGCCAGGTCGAGGTTGCGGGTAACCGGGTCGATGTCGGCAAATACCGGCGTGGCGCCCACTTCCAGAATTACGTTGGCGGTGGCGACCCATGAGATTGGCGTGGTGATGACTTCATCGCCCGCGCCGATCCCGGCGATGCGCAGCGCGATCTCCATGGTGCAGGTGCCCGAGTTGAATGTGCGCACCGGCCGGCCGCCAAAATATTCCGACAGCTGTGCTTCGAACGCCTGCACTTTCGGCCCGCTGGTGATCCAGCCCGAGCGCAGTACATCGCCAACCGCCGAGATGGTGGCTTCATCGATGATGGGTTTGGAGAACGGCAGAAAGGGCTGTTGGCTCATGACGACGAAGGCATCCGTTTCAAAGGGGTGATGAGTAAAGAATCGGTCAGTGCCGGCATAGTTGCACGGTCCGACTGAATATAGCCTGTCCTGCGTGAATGAATCGTCACCGTCGGGTTAAAAATGCCGCTTCAAAAGCGGCATTCTGTGCAGGCTTCAAAAAGAGTAGCGGGCTTCCAGAAACACATTCTGCTCCTTGAGCTTGCCTTTGAGTTGTTCATCCCGGGCGTTCACACGGTTCGCAAAGGTGTTGTAGCCGGTTTCAACATCGCCCATTGCGATGTAACGGTAACCAGTGCCCAGTGTGATCTGGTCAGTGACCTTGGCTTCCAGCCCCATGCCTAGGCTGTAGGCGAAGTTATGCTGGCGGTTATTGGCGAAACGACGGGTCACATTGGTTTGATAGCCTTCGGCTTCAACGCGTGCGACGCCCACCCCGGCCATCCCGTAGAACGACAACCATGGGTTGATCGAGATGTCTTTGTAGCCATTGAGCATCAAGCGTTGGCTCTGGACATGCAGGCTGTTGACGTTGGCATTAAAGGGGGCCCAGTAGGACTTGAATGTCGAGTTGTTCGGCATCGTGTATTCCCCTTCCAGACGCCAGCCACTGTCGAAGGCATAGCCCGCGGCGAACGAGGCCACGACAGACTTGCTGCTGTCCGGGGCGTCCACCCGTTCTGTCACGCGAGGGCTGGTGAGCAGCGAACTGGCGAGGTTCTGGCGAGCGCTGTTGAATTTGACTGATCCGTACCAGCTTTCTGCCTGGGCGTAGCTGGTGGAAAATGCAGACAGTAGCAGTGCATAGGCAATCTTGTGCATGGGCAGTGATTCGCTTTATCTAAAAAGGAATCCTTAGCTTGTTCCCCACCCGGATGAGGCTCGACAGGACTTTGCTGTATTGGGCTGTGAAAGCAGGAGTGCTTGTGTAGTGCCCCGGCGAGATTGACTGTAGGAATGGAAGACAAAAAAATGCCGCTGGTTAACAGCGGCATTTTTTATCGAGCACGAATCACTCGGTAACTGCGTTTTTCGCAAGGATGGCGTTGGCCAACTCCATGTCCGTGGCCTGTAGGCCAGGGTTGTCGGCGCGGACTTTCTGCATCGCGGCTTCCAGGTATGGGCCACGGATGCCACCGTCGCTGGCGACAAAGCTGCCTGCATCGTCTTGTGCAGCGACCACCAGTTTGTGGTCTTTGAATGTCAGGTACGTCGAGCCGGTAGTGGCGCCCGACGAGATGACATTGCGCCAGAAACTGTCGGCCATGGCTGAACCGACAGGGAGGGAAAGCACAGCAAGGGTTGCGACAGCATATTTGAGACGCATGATGGGTGACTCCGGGTGGGTTATCTGTTCTTTATGATTGTAGTTAGTCCAACCGAGTTCCCTCACTGACTAAACAGTTTCAACCCTCAACACCACGCCGTCCTGACCAACCACCCGGACTTGAGCGCCCACAGGGCTGTCCGGGCCGGTCACCATCCACACGCCATCGCCGACTTTTACCTTGCCTCGTCCATCCACAATCGCCTGGTGCACCATGAAGGTGTGACCGATCAGCTCCGAGCCGCGCTCGTTGAGCCCGGGTTGGTCGCTCACCTTGGCACTGCTGCGCTGGCGCTTCCACCAATACACCGCTGTCAGTATGGACAGCAGCGCAAACAACAGGAGCTGCCACTCCAGCCCCAGGGGCGGCACCAGGAACTTGATCACGCCCACGGCAGCCGCGGCGATACCCATCCACAACAGGTAACCGCCAGCGCCGAAAACCTCGAGAATCAGCAGCACCGTACCCAGTGCCAGCCAATCCCAGAACGACAGATGCTGCAGGAAATCCCACATGGCGCTGGCCTCAGCCTTTCTTGTTGTCGAATGTAGCCTTGACGATCTCGCCGATACCGCCGACCGCTCCGATCACCTGGCTGGCTTCCAGCGGCATCAGGATGACCTTGCTGTTGTTGGCGGAGGCCAGCTTGCCCAGTGCGTCGATGTATTTTTGCGCGACGAAGTAGTTGACCGCCTGCACGTTGCCCGACGCGATCGCTTCCGACACCACCTGGGTAGCGCGGGCTTCGGCTTCGGCCTGACGTTCACGGGCCTCGGACTCCAGGAACGCGGCCTGGCGGCTACCTTCGGCCTCCAGGATCTGCGCCTGCTTCTTGCCCTCGGCGGTCAGGATCGCCGACGCCCGCAGGCCTTCGGCTTCGAGGATTTGTGCGCGCTTGATCCGCTCGGCTTTCATCTGGCCCGACATGGCAGCCATCAGGTCGGCGGGCGGGCTGATGTCCTTGATCTCGATCCGGGTGATCTTGATGCCCCACGGCGCGGTGGCTTCGTCCACGGTTTTCAGCAGTTTTTCGTTGATGCCGTCACGCTGGCTGAGCATGGCATCCAGCTCCATGGAGCCGAGCACGGTACGGATGTTGGTCTGCAGCAGGTTGCGGATGGCGTGTTCGAGGTTGTTCACCTCATAGGCCGCCTGCGCGGTGTTGACCACCTGGAAGAAGCACACGGCGTCGATCTGCACGGTGGCGTTGTCGGCGGTGATGACTTCCTGGGGCGGGATGTCCAGCACACTTTCCATCACGTTGATCTTGCGACCGATGCGGTCCATGACCGGGATGATGATGTTCAGGCCGGGCTTGAGGGTGTTGGTGTAACGGCCGAAACGCTCGACCGTCCATTGGTAGCCCTGGGGGACGACCTTGAAGCCCATGAACAGGATGGCGATGGCCAATCCCACGAAAAGAAGCAGTACGGTTCCGATCTGCATAGCGATTCCCTATCCGATGTTTTCAGTGAGCGGATTGTAACGGTGTTGTCACCGTTAAGAACGGTTTCACACGGCAACAATCAACGGATTTGTTTCTGAATCCCCAGGCGTCAGCCGCAACGCTTCGGCCATCGTTGTCAGGCCGGCGGCGACCTTGTCCGTGGCGGCCTTGCGCAAGCTACTCATGCCTTGGGCAATTGCACGTTGACGCAAGGCCTGTACGTCGGCACCGGGCGTGATCAGCGCCCTGAGGTCATCATTGAGCACCATGATTTCGTAGACCCCGGCACGCCCCCGGTAACCACTGTTTCGGCATTGCGCACACCCAATGGCCTCGTAGGCATCACCCATCGCACGCTTGCAGTGCGGGCATAACAGTCGCACCAAGCGCTGGGCCATCACTCCTATAAGGGTAGCCTTGATCAAATAATGAGCAATGCCCAACTCCTGCAAACGACTGACCGCGCTGGGCGCGTCGTTGGTATGCAGGGTCGACAGCACGAGGTGCCCGGTCAATGCGGCCTGGATCGCCATTTCGGCGGTTTCCTGGTCGCGGATCTCGCCGATCATGATGATGTCCGGGTCCTGGCGCAGCAGCGCGCGGATGCCGCTGGCGAAGCTCAGGTCGATGTTGTGTTGTACCTGCATCTGGTTGAAGGCCGGTTCGACCATCTCGATGGGGTCTTCCACCGTGCACAGGTTGATCTCCCGTGTCGCCAGTTGCCTGAGCGTGGTGTACAGCGTGCTGGTCTTGCCTGATCCGGTCGGGCCGGTGACGAGGATGATGCCGTTGGTCTGGCGTGTCATGGCGTGCCAGCGCTGCTGGTCGTCACCTGACAAGCCCAGTTGATCAAAGCTCTTGAGCAGCACCTGCGGGTCGAAAATCCGCAGTACCAGTTTCTCGCCAAACGCCGTCGGCAAGGTCGAGAGGCGCAGCTCGACCTCGGCCCCCGCCGGGCTTTTGGTCTTGACCCGGCCGTCCTGGGGTTTGCGTTTTTCCGCCACGTTCATTCGCCCCAGGCTTTTGAGGCGGCTGACCACCGCCATCGTGACCTGGGGTGGAAACTGATACACGTCGTGCAGCAGGCCGTCGATGCGAAAGCGCACGCGGCCTTGCTCACGGCAGGGTTCGATATGGATGTCACTGGCGCGCTGGCCGAAGGCGTACTGCAACAGCCAATCGACGATATTGACGATATGCGCGTCATTGGCGTCCGGCTCCTGGTCGCTGGCGCCGAGGTTGAGCAGATCGGCGTTGCCTGGCGCAGCGAGCTTTTGGTCGGCGCCGCTGACGGACGTGGCCAGGCGATAAAACTCACCGATACAGCGGCGGATGTCCTCGGGGTTGGCGACCACGCGCTTGATCGTGCGTTTGAGCACCTGCGCCAGGCCGGCCTCCCAGCGGGTCACGTAGGGCTGGGCGCTGGCGATGGTAACGGTCTGCGCGTCCACGGCCACCGCGAGAATGGTGTGGCGCTGGGCGAAGGCGTGGGACATCAAGGGCACTACCTTCGCCACGTCGATGCTCAGCGGATCGATGCGCCAATACGCTTGCCCGGCCTGTTCGGCGAGCCACTGAGTGAGGGTTTCCAGAGGGACGCCCTGGGCGGCGATGCATTCGAGGGGATGTTGGGTAGGGCAGACCGGCAGTGCCAGCAGGCGTTTCGCCACCTCGGCGGTCACCAACCCGGCTGTGATCAAGGCCGGCAATAACTGCTGCAATTCCAATCGCTGATCAACGGACATCAAGGTGTTCCTGGGTGGCTTGGGGTGTCATCCCAGGCTAGTCAGCCCCTGAACCGCTCAGTGGCGAGGTGTATTGCAGGTTTTTACTGAGCACTCGCCATTACCGCGCCAGGCCGCGCGGAATCGGCCGGCCACAGTTCCAGTGAACACACGCTGATCAGGTTTCGAATCTTTTCACCGATCACCTGGGCGCGGTGCCAGCTCAGGCCATCCATCAAGATGTCGAGGGTCAGCAGGTCCTGCTCGCGGCTCATCGTCACCTGTTGCGGCGTCAAAAATTGCAGCGCGAAATAGTTGAGTACCCGGCACAGCACGTCCGGCTCCGCTTCGGCGACGATCTGGTAATGCGCCTGGCAATGGCTGCTGTTGACGGCCCACGCATCGACGCGGGTGACAGGTTGGGTGGTTTCGACGGCGTGCATGGGACATCTCCACAAGTGATGGGAGAAATTTTTACATTCGGCAGCGGAGATTTCTTATCTAAAATGGGCATGATTTGCGAATAATCGAATCATACAATTCAAGATAAGCGCCATAGAAGGTATTTATATGCACAGCGAGCTGGACGCCTACGACCGCCGCATCCTAGCCCTGCTTCAAGAGGACGCCTCGCTTTCCAGCGCGCAGATTGCCGAGCAGGTCGGCCTGTCCCAGTCGCCGTGTTGGCGGCGTATCCAGCGACTCAAGGAAGAGGGCGTGATCCGCGCCCAGGTGACCTTGCTGGACCGCAAGAAAATCGGCCTCAACACGCAGATTTTCGCCGAGGTCAAACTCAACGCCCACGGTCGCTCCAACTTCACCGAATTTACCGACGCGATTCGCGGGTTTCCGGAAGTGCTGGAGTGTTATGTGCTGATGGGGGCGGTGGATTTTCTGTTGCGCATCGTGACGGCGGATATTGAGGCGTACGAGCGGTTTTTCTTTGAGAAGCTGTCGATGGTGCCGGGGATTCAGGAGGTCAATTCGATTGTGGCGCTTTCGCAGATCAAGTCCACTACCAGCCTGCCAGTGTTGCGCTGACCCTGTGGGAGCGGGCTTGCTCGCGAATGCGGTGTGCCAGTCAGAAATCAGCTAACTGACCCACCGCTTTCGCGAGCAAGCCCGCTCCCACACAAGCCCGCTCTCACATTTGGATTACAGACGCAGCAGAGTCTTCCAAGCCCGGTTCTGATACACCGCAATCGCCTGATGCATCCGCGCATCCAGCGACTCATCGGTGATCGGCTGGTTGGCCAGTTGCGCCAACTTGTTCAGCTCGCCGTACAGGCGGTCCAGTTCCGGGATGTCCACCACCTGGCGCGCATGGTGCAGCCAGGCCTGGATGCGTTCGATGCGCGGCAGTTGCTCGGCCAGGTCTTCCGGCTGTTGCTGGTAGCGCGGCAGTTGCAGGGCGACGGCGTCGTCGGCCAGCAGGCGCGGCAGCCAGTTGGTGATTTGCGCCGCGCCCTGGCGGTTGCCGCGCACGTTGCGGTCGGCGGTCCAGGTGCGGGCCAGCAGCCAGCGGGAGGCGTTGAGTGAGAACAGGCCCCAGCGCACGTCCTCCAGTTCCTCGGCGAATTGCTCCGGCGCGGCCTTACGGATGTCTTCGTCGTCATCACCGGCTTGCACCAGTGGGCGCCAGTCTTCCAGCAGGGCGTCCAGTGCACTGCGCAGTTCGCTGGTGGATTGACGCGGTGCGGCCTGGCCCAGGCTGCCGACCAGGGCGCGCATTTCGCCGAGGTTGTCGACCCAGTCTTGCAGCAGGCGCCAGTGGCCATTGAAACGGTATTGCTCGGCCAGGCGCTGGCTGCTGCCGAGCAGGTGCCACATGATCGCGGCGAAGGCATCGTCCAGAGGCATTTCGGCGTGGATCTGCGGCGCGGGCAGGCTCAGGGAGTAGCTGCTGGCGTCATACAGACGGTAGCCGCGTTCGGCCTTGCTGATGTCACACGGCATCAACGCCAGGGTCGCGGCCAGTTCGGCGGCCAGTTCCAGCAGGGCGGCCGGTTCACCTTCGCGCAGTTCCAGTTCCAGCTCGCAGATTTCTTCTTTCTGCTTGCCGACCACCACGTGGCCCAGGTCGAGTGCGGCTTCGATGACTACTTTGGCCTTGCCACGGCCCCAGGCGATTTCGGCGCGTTCACGCACGAAGTCGGTGGTGAAGATCGGCTTGAGGGTCTTTTTGTCCAGTTCGGCCAGTTGCTCGGGCCAGCATTCACCGTCGAGCTTTTTCACGTCGAGCTTGGCTTTGGGCAGGTCCCAGTTGTACTCGTTGCGTTCCGACAAGCCGGCGATGCTCTGACCGCGGGTCTTGAGGGTCTGGATGATCTCGTCACCGTCCTTGCGCAGGCGCAGGGCGACTTTGGCCTGGGCCAGGTCGCGCTCGGGGGTGTCGAAATACTGGTTCATCAACTCACGGCGTTCCCAGCCACTTTTGTTGCGTTTTTTCAGTAGCGGGTGCTCACGCAGCGCGGCGAGTGTTTCGCGGCTGACGCGGAGCTTGATTTCGGTTTCTTTCTGCATGGCCGGAAAATCCAGGATCGGGAGCGCAGCCGGGGAAAAGAGTGGCTGCCAAGGTCGTGCAGTGTACAGGACTGAGCCCGGCAACGCGCCGCAACGGTTTATTGTGTCGTACAGATGGCTCTATAGTGGGACTCATCCGGGAAGTTGAGAGGCCGCGCATGCCGTTACCGTCCATGAAAGAACAGTTCGCTGCGCTGATTGCCGCGCCGTCGGTCAGTTGCACCCAAGCGTCTCTGGACCAGAGCAACCGCCCGGTGATCGATTTGCTCGCCAGCTGGCTGGGGGATTTGGGTTTTGCCATCGACATCCAGCAAGTCAGCCCCGGCAAGTTCAACCTGCTCGCCAGCTTCGGCAGCGGCCCCGGTGGCCTGGTGCTGGCGGGGCATAGCGATACCGTGCCGTACGACGCGGCGTTGTGGAAGACCGATCCGCTGAAGCTGACGGAAGTCGACGGCCGCTGGGTAGGATTGGGCAGTTGCGACATGAAGGGCTTTTTCGCCCTGGCCATTGAAGCGGTGCTGCCGCTGCTGGAGCAACCGTTCAAGCAACCGCTGCTGATCCTCGCCACCTGCGATGAAGAAAGCTCCATGTCCGGCGCCCGCGCGCTGGCCGCAGCCGGGCGCCTGTTGGGCCGTGCGGCGGTGATCGGCGAGCCGACGGGCCTCAAGCCGATCCGTCTGCACAAAGGCGTGATGATGGAACGCATCGACATCCTGGGCCGCAGCGGCCATTCGTCGGACCCGAGCCTGGGCCACAGCGCCCTTGAGGCCATGCACGACGCCATCGGCGAACTGCGCGGCCTGCGCCAGACCTGGCAGCGCGAGTACCGCAACGCGCAATTCAGTGTGCCGCAGCCGACGATGAACTTCGGCTGCATCCACGGTGGCGACAACCCCAACCGCATCTGCGGCCAATGTTCCCTGGAGTTCGACCTGCGCCCGCTGCCGGGCATGGACCCGCAGGTGCTGCGCGATGCCATCCGCCAGAAGCTCGAGCCCCTGGCCGAGCGCCATCAGGTGAAGATCGACTACGCGCCGCTGTTCCCCGAAGTGCCGCCGTTCGAGCAGCCCGAAGACGCCGAGCTGGTGCGCGTGGCGGAACGATTGACCGGTCATCGTGCCGAAGCAGTAGCGTTCGGCACCGAAGCACCTTATCTTCAGCGCCTTGGCTGTGAAACCCTGGTGCTCGGCCCTGGCGACATCGCCTGCGCCCATCAGCCGGGCGAGTACCTCGAAATGTCACGCTTGACGCCTACAGTGCGTCTATTGCGGGAACTGATCGAACATTACTGCCTGAAACCTGCATAAATTAACCCCTGTCTGTTCGTACATAGAAGGAGAGCGAGCGTGTCGCCAAGCCTGTTCCGACGATAACCATCAGCCTGCTGTGCGCTTTCACGATTGATCCTTTTTCGGCTGCTTTTTATTACAGGCCCAGGTGTTATGCCCGACTACGTTAATTGGCTTCGTCACGCGTCCCCTTACATCAACGCCCACCGCGACTGCACCTTTGTGGTCATGCTGCCCGGCGACGGTGTGGAACACCCCAACTTCGGCAATATCGTCCACGACCTGGTGCTGCTCCATAGCCTGGGCGTGCGGCTGGTGCTGGTGCACGGTTCGCGCCCGCAGATTGAAACCCGCCTTGAAGCCCGCGGCCTCACTCCGGCTTACCACGAAGGCTTGCGCATCACCGATGCCGCCACGCTGGAGTGTGTGATCGACGCGGTCGGCCACCTGCGTATCGCCATCGAAGCGCGCCTGTCGATGGACATGGCCTCTTCGCCAATGCAGGGCTCGCGCCTGCGGGTGGCCAGCGGCAACCTGGTAACCGCACGGCCGATCGGCGTGCTCGAAGGCGTGGACTACCACCACACCGGCGAAGTGCGCCGGGTCGACCGCAAGGGCATCAACCGCCTGCTCGACGAGCGCTCCATCGTGTTGCTGTCACCGCTGGGTTATTCGCCCACCGGCGAGATCTTCAACCTGGCCTGCGAAGACGTCGCCACCCGCGCCGCCATCGACCTGGGCGCCGATAAGCTGCTGCTGTTTGGCGCCGACATGGGCCTGCTCGATGAAAACGGTCGCCTGGTGCGTGAACTGCGCCCGCAGCAAGTACCGGCGCACCTGCAACGCCTGGGCAGCAGCAACTATCAAGCCGAATTGCTCGATGCCGCCGCCGAAGCCTGCCGTGGCGGGGTAGGGCGCAGCCATATCGTCAGCTACGCCGAAGATGGCGCGTTGCTCACCGAACTTTTCACCCGCGACGGCGGCGGCACGCTGGTGGCCCAGGAGCAATTCGAGCTGGTGCGCGAAGCGGCGATTGAAGACGTGGGCGGCTTGCTGGATTTGATCAGCCCGCTGGAAGAGCAGGGCATTCTGGTACGCCGCTCGCGGGAGGTGCTGGAGCGTGAGATCGAGCAGTTCAGCGTGGTCGAGCGCGAGGGCATGATCATCGCGTGTGCGGCGCTGTATCAGATCGCTGATTCGGACGCGGGCGAGCTGGCCTGCCTGGCGGTGAACCCGGAGTACCGCCACGGCGCGCGCGGCGACGTATTGCTGGAGCGCATCCAGACCCGTGCGCGGGCGCAGGGTTTGAAGACCTTGTTCGTGCTGACGACCCGCACCGCCCACTGGTTCCGCGAGCGTGGGTTCGTGCCGAGCAGCGTGGATCGCCTGCCATCGGCGCGGGCGTCGCTGTACAACTATCAGCGCAATTCGAAGATCTTCGAAAAGGCGCTGTAAACCCGGCTTTCAAGCCAATGCAGAGGGGGCTTGCCCCCGATAGCGGAATGTCAGTCAGTCCATCTGATATTGATACTCCGCCATCGGGGGCAAGCCCCCTTTTGCATTTGCCTGGCTGGGTGCCCATGCCCCCTGCGACAACGTGACTGCCGTTGCGGGCTATCCATGCTTCAGAAAGCTTGATTTGCGCCTATACGATGAGCGCGACGATGGATAGATTGCGCGAAGGGGCGACCGAGAAGATTTGAACCGAGGTTGCCGATGGGCAAATCGGCTGGCTTAGACAGCAGAAGAAATTATTAGTGACACTAAAACTGTAACAAATTGACGGGAGGATATGCGTTTGGCCATGATGGCGTCGCCTTTTTGATCGTGGGTGACGTAAGAAACGATACGGCCACACTAATCGGTCTAAAAAAGCGTCGAAAAATACCCTTTAGGAATTAGCTTGTGGAGCGGGTCGTCTACGCTGACCAGTCCATGTCGCACAAATGCTTATTCCCAAATCGTATGAAAAAGAATGAAACAATTCTTTTTGGGTGTATGAAAAACTCATTACCCTGCAGGGACCAAATCAACTGCTGTTAGACGAAGGTAGTAGACACACAAGGTTACGATTGACTTGCCAGTCACTATCCGGTGCTAATCGCGCATCTGTGGATCAAGGGCGTCAGACCCGAGACCAAAGAAATACAAAAATTAGAAATGAGAGGAGCGGTACATGAAGAAGTCCACCTTGGCTTTGGCTGTAGCTTTGGGCGCAATCGCCCAGCAAGCAGGCGCTGCCGGTTTCATCGAAGACAGCAAGGCGAGCGTTACTGCCCGCAACTTCTACATCAACCAAGACAACCGTGACGGCACTGCCAAGCCGAACAAGCAAGAAGAATGGGGCCAAGGCTTCATCTTCAACTTTGCTTCCGGCTACACCCAAGGCACCGTAGGTTTTGGTCTTGACGCAATTGGCCTGTACGGCGTGCGCCTGGATTCGGGTAAAGGCACTGCCTACAACAACAATAGCGCCAACAAGGGCGGCATTGTGTTCCCAAGCGACAGCGACGGTCGTGCGGTGAACGATTTCGGCAGCATCGGTCTGACCGGCAAGGTCAAGATCTCCAAGACTGAACTGAAGCTGGGTACCCTGCAGCCAAAACTGCCGGTTGTGACCTCCAACGACGGTCGTCTGCTGCCACAAACCTTTGAAGGTGGCCAGATCACCTCCAATGACATCGACAACCTGACCCTGGTTGGCGGTAAGTTGGAACACGCCAAAGGCCGTAACTCGTCGAACAACGACTCGCTGACCATCGCTGGCTCCAACGGCGCTACCCGCACCGCGACTGCCAACGCCCGCAGCAACGAGTTCTACTACGCCGGTGGTGACTACAAGATCACCAAGGACCTGACTGCCCAGTACTACTACGGCAACCTGTCCGACTTCTACAAGCAGCACTTCCTGGGCCTGTCCCACAACTGGGCATTGCCAGTGGGCGTGTTCAAGACCGACCTGCGTTACTTCAACAGTGACTCCGATGGCAAAAACGCCAGTCAGGAAGGTCGTATTGCCGGCTACCGCGCTTCTGGCTACCAGAACAACGGTGAAGTCGACAACCGCACCTGGAGCGCCAAGTTCACCTACGCCCTGCAAGGCCACGCGATCAGCGCCGGCTACCAGCGCGTGAACGGCACGAGCGACTTCCCGTTCCTCAACCAGGGTGACGGTGCTTCTTCGTACCTGATCACCGACGTGCAGATCGGCAAGTTCCAACGCGCCGGCGAGCGCACCTGGTTGGCCCAGTACGCCTATGACTTCGCTGCTGTCGGCCTGCCAGGTCTGACTACTTCCGTCATGTACCTCAAGGGCGACAACATCGCTGCTGCCACTGGCGAGAAAAGCGAGTGGGAACGCGACTTCAACCTGGGCTACGTAGTACCTGAAGGTACTTTCAAAGGCCTGGGCGTTGCCTGGAAAAACGCTTCGCTGCGTTCCGAAGTGGCTACTCAGCGTAACCAGGACGAAAACCGTCTGATCGTCAGCTACACCCTGCCGATCCTGTAAGACTGTTTGTAAAACCTTGCCCGGCGCAACGCCGGGCAAGGTGTCTTGCCTTTCAAGTCGGGCCAAACCCCCGCAAGCCCTTCCTGAACCCCTCTTTGTACAGCGTCTCAAGGCCTTCTCGAACCTTGGAAACGATGGTGCGCCTCGCGCATTGCCGCGTCCAATGAACACATTTTTAATATTCCTTTATCGTCTAGATAAATCGATATTTATTCTTTTTAAATAATCTGCAACCCATGCACAGTAGGCTCCATAAGCACTCACCAGGAGCCATATCATGAGCCTAAGACTGGGCGACATCGCCCCCGACTTCGAACAGGATTCCAGCGCCGGCAAGATTCGTTTCCACGAATGGCTGGGCGACAGCTGGGGGGTGTTGTTTTCCCATCCGGCGGACTTCACTCCGGTGTGCACCACCGAGCTGGGCTTCACCGCCAAGCTCAAGGATGAATTCGCCAAGCGCGGCGTCAAGGCCATCGCCCTGTCGGTCGACCCGGTGGATTCGCACCACAAGTGGATCGAAGACATCAACGAAACCCAGAACACCATCGTCAACTTTCCGATCCTGGCGGACGCCGACCGCAAGGTCTCGGACCTGTACGACCTGATCCACCCGAATGCCAGTGACACCCTCACCGTGCGTTCGCTGTTCGTGATCGACCCGAACAAGAAGATTCGCCTGACCATCACCTATCCGGCCAGCACCGGGCGTAACTTCCACGAGATCTTGCGGGTGATCGACTCGTTGCAGCTGACCGACAACTACAAAGTCGCCACGCCGGCCAACTGGCAGGACGGTGATGAAGTGGTGATCGTGCCGTCGCTCAAGGATGAGGACGAGATCAAGAAGCGCTTTCCCAAGGGATACCGTGCCGTGAAGCCGTACCTGCGCCTGACCCCTCAGCCCAATCGTTAACACAGCAACCCTGTGGGAGCGGGCTTGTGTGGGAGCGGGCTTGCTCGCGAACGCGGAGTGTCAGCCAATACATTCGGTGGCTGATACACCGCGTTCGCGAGCAAGCCCGCTCCCACACAGCGCGCCTTCCACATGTTCCAGATCTCATTTCAAGGCTCACAATGCAGGGGTTTTCAGGCCGTTTTCACGGCCTTTTTTTTCGCCCGGCGTTTCATCATCCGCATATGCATTTAAAGAATAAACAAATGAAAAAATAAGATTTATAGATATATAAATCTGCTGATAAGGTCTGTTCCATCTTGGCGCCATCGCCACACAGCGAACCGCCGGCACTTGCTCAAGGAATTACTGCATGTTGGTCGTAACACTTGGAGGCAGTCCCAGCCAGCGTTCCCGCTCCGGGGTGTTGCTGGAAAAAACCCGTCAGTGGTTGCAAGACAAAGGTGTGGAGGTGGTGAGTTACCAGATTCGGGACTTCCCGGCTGAAGACTTGTTGCACGCCCGTTTCGATAGCCCCAAGGTCATCGACCTGCTGCAACAGGTCGCCAACGCAGACGGTCTGGTGATCGCCACGCCGGTGTACAAGGCCTCGTTCTCCGGTGCGCTGAAAACCGTGCTGGACCTGCTGCCCGAACGCGCCCTGGCCCACAAGATCGTCTTGCCAATGGCCACCGGCGGCAGCATCGCCCACATGCTGGCGGTGGACTACGCCTTGAAGCCGGTGCTGTCGGCGCTCAAGGCCCAGGAATTGCTCCACGGCATCTTTGCCGAAGACAGCCAGATTGCATACGCCGAAGGCAGTGCCCAGGCGCAGTTGGTGCCGGTACTCGAACAGCGTTTGCACGAAGCGCTGGAAACGCTCTACGGCGCCATGGCCCGTCGCCCGAAACCGCTGGACCCCCATGTGTTGAATGAACGTTTGTTGAGTGCTCGCTGGAGCATTTGAGCCTCACCGCACTAAAAAGATTTACTCACCTTACTCAGCCGCCAACGGCCAAGCAGGTGCAGCCAACCCCCTAAACGCATTATTTGGAGAGAGCGCCATGCGCACTGCCATCTTGCGTCGTGGCCTGGTCGCACTGTTTGCTGCGGCTGTGTCCTTCGGCGCCATTGTTCAAGCCCAAGCCGCCGAGACCCTGCGGATCGGTTATCAGAAATACGGCACGCTGGTGCTGCTCAAGGCCAAGGGCACGTTGGAAAAACGCCTCGCCGCCCAAGGCGTCAACGTGCAGTGGACCGAGTTCCCAGGCGGCCCGCAATTGCTCGAAGGCCTCAACGTCGGCTCCATCGACTTTGGCGTCACCGGCGAAACCCCTCCGGTGTTCGCCCAGGCCGCCGGTGCCGACCTGCTTTATGTCGCCTACGAGCCGCCAGCGCCGACCAGCGAAGCGATCCTGGTGCCGAAAGACTCGCCGATCAAATCCGTGGCCGAGCTCAAGGGCAAGAAAATCGTGCTCAACAAAGGCTCCAACGTGCACTACCTGCTGGTACGTGCGCTGGAAGACGCCGGCCTCAAATACACCGACGTGCAGACCGTATTCCTGCCGCCCGCCGATGCCCGCGCCGCGTTCGAGCGCGGCAGCGTGGACGCCTGGGTGATCTGGGACCCGTACCAGGCCGCCGCCGAGAAACAACTGCAAGCGCGCACCCTGCGTGACGGCACCGGCATCGCCGACAACCATCAGTTCTACCTGGCCACCAAGCCTTACGCCGAAAAACACCCGGAAGTGGTCAAGGCGCTGATCGAAGAAGTGCGCGCCGTGGGCGAGTGGTCCAAGGCCAACCCGCAGGAAGTCACTGAACAAGTCGCACCGCTGCTCGGCCTGCCGGCCGACATCACCCTGACCTCGGTGAAACGCCAGGGCTACGGCGCGCTGTTCCTGACGCCGGAAGTGGTCGCCGCCCAGCAAAAAATCGCCGACAGCTTCTACCAACTCAAATTGATCCCCAAACCCTTGAGCATCAAGGACGTGATCTGGACGCCACCCGCAGCCGTTGCCAAAGCGCCGTAATCCGACTACTTCAGGAGACAACTCCATGAGCCTCAATATTTTCTGGTTCCTGCCCACCCACGGCGACGGCCATTACCTTGGCACCGCCGAAGGCGCTCGCGCCGTTGACCACGGTTATTTGCAGCAAGTGGCCCAGGCCGCTGATCGCCTGGGCTTCGGCGGGGTGCTGATCCCCACCGGGCGTTCGTGCGAAGACTCGTGGCTGGTGGCCGCGTCGCTGATCCCGGTGACCCAGCGGTTGAAATTCCTTGTCGCCCTGCGCCCCGGGATCATCTCCCCGACGGTGGCGGCGCGTCAGGCCGCGACTCTGGACCGTCTGTCCGGCGGCCGCGCGTTGTTCAACCTGGTGACGGGCGGGGACCCGGAAGAGTTGGCCGGTGATGGTTTGTTCCTGAGCCATGAGGAGCGTTACCAGGCCTCGGTGGAGTTCACCCGCATCTGGCGGCGCGTGCTGGAAGGCGAAACCGTGGACTATGACGGCGAGCACATCAGCGTCAAAGGCGCCAAATTGCTCTACCCGCCGATCCAGCAGCCGCGTCCGCCGCTGTACTTCGGCGGTTCCTCCGACGCGGCCCAGGACTTGGCGGCCGAACAGGTGGACATGGTGCTGACCTGGGGTGAGCCGCCTGCCGCCGTCGCGGAAAAAATCGCCCAGGTGCGGGCCAAGGCCGAGAACCTTGGGCGCACCCTGCGCTTCGGCATCCGCTTGCATGTGATCGTGCGCGAAACCAACGAAGAGGCATGGAAAGCCGCCGACAAGCTGATCTCTCACGTCGACGACGACACCATCGCCCGCGCCCAGGCCTCGCTGTCGCGGTTTGACTCGGTGGGCCAGCAACGCATGGCCGCATTGCACGGCGGCAGCCGCGATAACCTCGAAGTCAGCCCCAACCTGTGGGCCGGCGTCGGCCTGGTGCGCGGCGGTGCGGGCACGGCGCTGGTGGGCGACGGCCCGACCGTCGCGGCGCGGGTCAAGGAATACGCGGACCTGGGTATCGACACCTTTATCTTCTCCGGTTACCCACACCTGGAAGAGTCGTATCGCGTCGCCGAACTGCTGTTCCCACATCTGGATGTCGAACGTCCCGAACTGCCCAAAGGCGCCGGGTACGTCAGCCCGTTCGGCGAGATGGTCGCCAACGACATCCTTCCCAAAGCTGCGTCGGCGAGCTGAGGCGGCCCATGAACTATGAAAAATTGAGCCATCGCGTCGCGCCCTGGGTGCTGCCGATCCTGTTGCTGGCGATATGGCAGCTGTCGGTGTCGGCCGGTTGGTTGTCGACGCGCATTCTGCCGGCGCCGAGCGCGGTGATCGCAGCTGGAGTCCACTTGGTGGCCAGCGGCGAAATCTGGACGCACCTGGCCATCAGTGGCTGGCGTGCGGGCCTGGGGTTTGTGATCGGTGGCGGCATCGGTCTGGCCCTGGGCTTTATCACCGGCCTGTCGCAATGGGGCGAGCGCCTGCTGGACAGCTCGGTGCAAATGATCCGCAACGTGCCGCACCTGGCGCTGATCCCACTGGTGATCCTGTGGTTCGGCATCGACGAGACCGCGAAGATTTTCCTGGTCGCCCTCGGCACGCTGTTCCCGATCTACCTGAACACCTACCACGGCATCCGCAACGTCGACCCGGCGCTGGTGGAAATGTCGCGCAGCTATGGCTTGTCCGGGTTCAGCCTGTTCCGTCAGGTGATCCTGCCGGGTGCGCTGCCTTCGATCCTGGTGGGGGTGCGCTTTGCCCTGGGCTTTATGTGGCTGACGCTGATCGTGGCGGAAACTATCTCCGCCAGCTCGGGCATCGGTTATCTGGCAATGAACGCCCGGGAGTTCCTGCAAACCGACGTGGTGGTGCTGGCCATCGTGATGTACGCGATCCTCGGCAAGCTCGCCGACCTCGCGGCGCGCGGCCTGGAGCGTGTGTGGCTGCGCTGGCATCCGGCGTATCAAGTAAATAAAGGAGGTGCGGCATGACTGCTCAACAACCTCCGCGCCTGCTCAAGGGGATCCCGCTGGCTGTGCGCAAGCTGCGCAAGGCCTTTGGTGCGCGGGAAGTGCTCAAGGACATCGACCTGCATATTCCGGCCGGTCAATTCGTAGCGGTGGTCGGTCGCAGCGGTTGCGGCAAAAGTACCCTGCTGCGCCTGCTCGCCGGCCTGGACAAGGCCAGCAGCGGTGAGTTGTTGGCTGGTTCCGCGCCGTTGAGCGAGGCGATTGAAGACACGCGGCTGATGTTCCAGGAAGCACGCCTGCTGCCGTGGAAAAAGATCATCGACAACGTGGGCCTGGGCCTCAAGGGCAACTGGCGCCCCAAAGCCTTGGAAGCCCTGGAAGCGGTCGGCCTGGCCGAGCGTGCGAATGAATGGCCGGCGGCCCTGTCCGGCGGCCAGAAACAACGGGTGGCCCTGGCGCGCGCCTTGATCCACCAACCGCGCCTGTTGCTGCTCGACGAACCGCTGGGCGCACTGGATGCACTGACCCGTATCGAGATGCAGCAACTGATCGAAAACCTCTGGCGCAAGCACGGCTTTACCGTGTTGTTGGTGACCCACGACGTGAGCGAAGCCGTGGCGATTGCCGACCGGGTGATTTTGATCGAAGACGGCGAAATCGGCCTGGACCTGATCGTCGACCTGCCACGCCCGCGCGCCCGGGGTTCCCATCGCCTGGCGGCGCTGGAAGCCGAAGTGCTCAACCGTGTGCTGTCGCTGCCCGGCACGCCGCCGGAACCCGAACCTGTTTCACCGCTGCCTACGCAATTGCGTTGGGCTCAATAACTCACGCGTCCCACGAAGAGAGAACTCCATGACTATTAAAGCCATCAACGTGCGCAACCAGTTCAAAGGCACCATCAAGGAAATCGTCGTAGGCGACGTGCTGTCGGAAATCGACGTGCAGACCGCGTCCGGCATTGTCACTTCCGTGATCACCACCCGCTCGGTCAAGGAGCTGGAACTGGTGATTGGCAGTGAGGTGATTGCCTTTGTTAAGTCGACTGAGGTGTCGATTGCCAAGTTGTGATTGGCAGCGTTCCTGAGGTCGCCATCGCAGGCAAGCCAGCTCCCCCATTTTGATTTGTGAACACCGTCAAATGTGGGAGCTGGCTTGCCTGCGAAGGGGCCCACCCCGCCACCACAAGGTTCAACGCTTGGGCAGGTAGGCCGGCAAATACAGCCCCACATACGCATCAAACACCCGCATCCCTTCCTCCGCCATGCGCGGCGTGATCAGCCCATGCTGATGCATCGAGCGTGCATACACGCGGTCGCTCAGTTCCAGTGCCAGCGCAAACACATCCACGTCTTTGGGCAAGGTCGGCACTTCGAAGTGGCGGTTGAACACCGTGAGCATCAAGTCGCCCAATTCCAAGTCATGCTGACGGTCGGCCTGGGTCACTTCGGTCAGCCCGTGCTGCGCCAGGATCAACTGGCGTGCGGCGGCGTCGTGCTCATAGATGGTCAGCATGCGCTGTTCAACGATGTAGGACAGGTCCCGCCAGTGCTTGAGTGATTCATGCTCGATGGGCGCCTGGATTGCTGCACGGAAGGCCGCGTGCACATCCGCCGTCAACGCTTCCAGCAGCGCCGGTACGCTGGCGAAAAAGTGGTACACCGACGATGGCGGGATCTGCGCGCGCTCGGCCACGCTATAGATCGACAAACCGGCCACCCCTTCGGCGGCCAGCAAGGTGCGGGCGGCGTCGAGGATCGCGTCGATCCGGGCCTGGCTGCGGGCGCGGGGTTTGCGAGGGGCGGCGGGGCGGGGGGGCATGGAAGTCTCCTACAAGGCAGCGGGCATTGTATGAGCAGGAAACTGTGTTGTCTTCAAGGCCGCCATCGCATGCAAGCCGGCTCCCACAGTTGCCCGAGTTCCAGCTTTGGAATGCAGTCAACTGTGGGAGCTGGCTTGCCTGCGATGAGGCCACCTCGGTCTCCCGAATTAAACCCATAAAAAAACGCCACAGACCAAAAGCCTGTGGCGTTCTTTTTATGCAGCCGCCGGTTAGACGGTATGCAGGTACCAGTTGTACTCAAGGTCGGAGATGGAGTGCTCAAACTCCTCCAGCTCACTTTCCTTACAGGCGACGAAGATATCGATGTATTTAGGATCGATGTACTTGGCCATCACCTCGCTGTCGTCCAGCTCGCGCAGGGCATCACGCAGGTTGTTCGGCAGGCTCTGCTCGTTTTGCTCGTAGCTGTTGCCTTCCACTGGTGCGCCCGGTTCGATCTTGTTGGTCAGACCGTGGTGCACGCCTGCCAGGACCGAGGCCATCAGCAGGTACGGGTTGGCGTCGGCGCCGGCCACGCGGTGTTCGATACGTACGGCGTCGGACGAGCCGGTCGGTACGCGAATCGCCACGGTGCGGTTGTCCAGGCCCCAGCACGGCGAGTTCGGCACATAGAACTGTGCGCCGAAACGACGGTAGGAGTTGACGTTGGGGCACAGGAACGCCATTTGGGCGGGCAGGGTCTCCAGCACACCGCCGATTGCGTGACGCAATGCGGCGTTCTGCTCGGGATCCTCGCTGGCAAAGATGTTCTTGCCGTCCTTGTCCAGAATGGAGATGTGCACGTGCAGCCCGTTGCCTGCCTGGCCTGGGTAAGGCTTGGCCATGAAGGTGGTGTCCATTTCATGGTCGTAGGCGATGTTCTTGATCAGGCGCTTGAGCAGTACCGCGTAGTCGCACGCCTTGATCGGGTCGGCGACGTGGTGCAGGTTCACTTCGAACTGCGCCGGGGCACTTTCCTTGACGATGGCGTCGGCCGGGATGCCTTGCTCCTTGGCACCTTCCAGGATGTCCTGGAGGCAGTCGACGTATTCGTCGAGGTCGTCGATCAGGTAGACCTGTGTCGAGTGCGGGCGTTTGCCGGAGATCGGCGAGCGGGGCGGTTGTGGGCGGCCGTTCACGTTCTCCTGGTCGATCAGGTAGAACTCAAGCTCGAAGGCGGCGCAGATGGTCAGACCGAGGTCGTCGAATTTGCTTACAACTTGGCGGAGCACTTCGCGCGGGTCGGCGAAGAAAGGTTCACCTTCGAGTTCGTGCATGGTCATCAGCAGTTGCGCGGTTGGACGCTTTTGCCAGGGCTCATTGCACAGGGTGTCGGGGATCGGATAACAGATTCGGTCAGCATCACCGATGTCCAGGCCCAGGCCGGTGCTTTCCACCGTCGAGCCGTTGATATCCAGGGCAAATAAAGAGGCAGGCAGGTTAATGCCCTTCTCGTAAACCTTGTGGAGGCTGGTGCGTTCGATGCGCTTGCCGCGCACCACACCATTCATATCCGCAATTAGAAGGTCTACGTACAGAACCTCAGGATGATCCTTAAGGAACGCGTTCGCTTCGTTAAGCTGAACGGCACGCGGGGGTACCGACATGATGCAACACCTTTGTTGTTAAAAATATCAATCATTGATCTTTTCTGGTTTCAGTCAACCCGAACGGCATGCCGAAGTCAAGCGAGGCCTTTTTTGCCCTAAAAAAGCGCTGCAATGGCTTTTTTGGGGCTTTTTGGGGCGATTTTTCCGCTTTGAATGGTGTAGGACTCGCGGGCTTGAGCGGGCCGTGTTGTATTTTTTACGGGGGAGTTGTGTAAAAAAATGAACAAGGCTAAGCTCGATTCAAACCCATAACAGCAATAATACCGGGGTGTTTCATGCGTCGCCTGTCTCCATCCGGCGTCTCTGCCTGCTTCAGGCAGGCCAGTTCCATCGCTCATTCTTCCTTTGCCCGTGTGGGTGTTCCGGTCAATATTCTTGACGGTTCAACCGCCTGCGTCTTTACCGCCTCGCGACTCCTATGCCTGTCTCAAGAAGCGCGCCTGCCAAGGTGCCGCTCATGATTCTGCACGGCTTTTGCTTTAGGAATGCAACACCACCACAAATGGCAGGTAAGCTCCTATCCGGAACGAAAAGACGACGCGGATGCTGCGTCAACCAACGCCTGGCCTTTAATGGATGCCAGGAAACCCAGCCCAGAGGCATTTATGAGTAACAACCTCGACCAGCTCACCGATTGGTTGAAAGACCACAAGATCACAGAAGTCGAATGCATGATTGGCGACCTGACCGGCATCACCCGGGGCAAGATCTCGCCGACCAACAAGTTCATCGCCGAAAAAGGCATGCGCCTGCCCGAGAGTGTTTTGTTGCAGACCGTGACCGGCGACTATGTCGAAGACGACATCTATTACGAATTGCTCGACCCGGCCGACATCGACATGATCTGCCGCCCCGACCAGAACGCCGTCTACCTGGTGCCCTGGGCCGTCGAGCCGACCGCGCAGGTGATCCACGATACCTACGACAAGCAAGGCAACCCGATCGAGCTGTCGCCGCGCAACGTGCTCAAGAAAGTTCTCCAGCTCTACGCCGACAAAGGCTGGCAGCCCATCGTGGCACCGGAAATGGAGTTCTACCTGACCAAACGCTGTGAAGACCCCGACTTCCCGCTGCAACCGCCGATCGGCCGTTCCGGTCGCCCGGAGACCGGTCGCCAGTCCTTCTCTATAGAAGCGGCCAACGAATTCGACCCGTTGTTCGAAGACGTCTACGACTGGTGCGAACTGCAGGAGCTGGACCTCGACACCCTGATCCACGAAGACGGCACCGCGCAGATGGAAATCAACTTCCGTCACGGCGACGCGCTGTCCCTGGCCGACCAGATCCTGGTATTCAAGCGCACCATGCGTGAAGCCGCGCTCAAGCACGACGTGGCCGCCACCTTCATGGCCAAGCCCATGACCGGCGAGCCCGGCAGCGCGATGCACCTGCACCAGAGCATCATCGACATCGCCACCGGCAAGAACGTCTTCTCCAATGAAGACGGGACCATGAGCCAGCTGTTCCTCAACCACATTGGCGGCCTGCAGAAATTCATCCCTGAATTGCTGCCGCTGTTCGCCCCCAACGTGAACTCGTTCCGCCGCTTCCTGCCCGACACGTCGGCGCCGGTCAACGTGGAATGGGGTGAAGAAAACCGCACCGTCGGCCTGCGCGTACCGGATGCCGGCCCGCAGAACCGTCGTGTGGAAAACCGCCTGCCGGGCGCCGACGCCAACCCGTACCTGGCGATTGCCGCCAGCCTGCTGTGCGGCTACATCGGCATGGTCGAAGGCCATAACCCGAGCGCACCTGTGGTCGGCCGTGGTTACGAGCGACGCAACCTGCGCCTGCCGTTGACCATCGAAGATGCCCTGGAGCGCATGGAAAACAGCAAGACCATCGAGAAATACCTGGGTCAGAAATTCATCACAGGCTACGTCGCGGTCAAGCGGGCCGAGCATGAAAACTTCAAGCGCGTGATCAGTTCGTGGGAGCGGGAATTCCTGCTCTTCGCCGTCTGATGCGCCGGGCGCACGGGGTAACCCGCGCGCCCTTCACTGAAAAGTCTAGGAGATTGGTATGTCCAGCAACAACCCGCAAACCCGTGAATGGCAAGCCTTGAGCAGTGAGCATCACTTGGCGCCGTTCAGTGACTTCAAGCAATTGAAAGAGAAAGGCCCACGGATCATCACCAAAGCCCACGGCGTTTACCTGTGGGACAGCGAAGGCAACAAGATCCTCGACGGCATGGCCGGCCTGTGGTGCGTGGCGATCGGATACGGTCGCGATGAACTGGCTGACGCCGCCGCCAAGCAGATGAAAGAACTGCCGTACTACAACCTGTTCTTCCAGACCGCTCACCCGCCGGTGCTGGAACTGGCGAAGGCCATTTCCGACATCGCGCCCGCCGGCATGAACCACGTGTTCTTCACGGGTTCCGGCTCCGAAGGCAACGACACCATGTTGCGCATGGTCCGCCACTACTGGGCGATCAAGGGCCAGCCGAACAAAAAAACCATCATCAGCCGCAAGAATGGCTACCACGGTTCCACCGTAGCCGGCGCCAGCCTGGGCGGCATGACCTATATGCATGAACAGGGCGACTTGCCGATCCCGGGTATCGTCCATATCGCCCAGCCGTACTGGTTTGGCGAAGGCGGCGACATGAGCCCGGAAGAATTCGGTGTGTGGGCCGCCAACCAGTTGGAAGAGAAGATCCTGGAACTGGGCGTGGACAACGTGGGCGCCTTTATTGCCGAGCCAATCCAGGGCGCCGGCGGCGTGATCGTGCCGCCTGAGACCTACTGGCCGCGCATCAAGGAAATCCTCGCCAAGTACGACATCCTGTTTGTGGCCGACGAAGTGATCTGCGGTTTCGGCCGTACCGGTGAGTGGTTCGGTAGCGATTTCTATGGCCTGAAACCACACATGATGACCATCGCCAAGGGCCTGACCTCGGGTTACATCCCCATGGGCGGCTTGATTGTGCGCGATGAAGTGGTGGACGTGCTCAACGAAGGCGGCGATTTCAACCACGGTTTCACCTACTCCGGCCACCCGGTGGCAGCGGCAGTGGCCCTGGAAAACATCCGTATCATGCGCGATGAAAAAATCGTCAGCCGCGTGCACGAGGAAACGGCACCGTATTTGCAGAAACGTCTGAGGGAACTGGCTGATCACCCGTTGGTGGGTGAAGTTCGCGGTGTGGGCATGCTCGGTGCGATTGAGCTGGTGCAAGACAAGGCCACGCGCAAACGCTATGAAGGCAAGGGTGTGGGCATGATCTGCCGCACGTTCTGCTTCGAGAATGGCCTGATCATGCGCGCCGTGGGCGACACCATGATCATTTCGCCGCCGCTGGTGATCAGCAAGGCAGAGATCGACGAGCTGGTGACCAAGGCTCGCCATTGCCTGGACCTGACTTTGGCGGCATTGCAGGGCTAAGTGCTAGGCTCAGCACGCAGGCTTTCGAGCGCTGCGTGCTGAGCAGTTATAGATGAGGCTTTGGTTGAAAGCCGGCCTCTGAACTTGCCAGACTGTCGCCCTGTTTTGTCGCCCTTTGGAAGGGTCGCAAAACCTTGTAAGAACGTGGCCCAAAAAAGAAAAATTGGAGCATCACCAAATGAAGGCATTAGGTTTGAAGAACGCTGGCAAGACCCTCCTCGCCTTGTCCCTGATGGGCGCAATGGCGGGCGCGGCCCAGGCGGACGATAAAGTCCTGCACGTCTACAACTGGTCCGACTACATTGCACCGGACACCATCGCCAACTTTGAGAAAGAGTCGGGCATCAAAGTGGTGTATGACGTTTTCGACAGTAACGAAACCCTGGAAGCCAAGTTGCTGGCAGGCAAGTCCGGTTATGACATCGTCGTACCGTCGAACAACTTCCTCGCCAAGCAGATCAAGGCCGGTGTCTACCAGGAACTGGACAAGTCCAAACTGGTGAACTACGACAACCTGAACAAATCCCTGCTTAAAGCCGTGTCGGTCAGCGACCCGGACAACAAGCATGCCTTCCCGTACATGTGGGGCTCCATCGGCATCGGCTACAACCCGGAGAAGGTCAAGGCTGCGCTGGGCGTGGACAAGATCGATTCGTGGGACGTGCTGCTCAAGCCTGAAAACATCGCCAAGCTCAAGAGCTGCGGCGTGAGCTTCCTCGATTCGCCAACCGAAATGTTGCCAATCGCCCTGCATTACCTCGGTCTGCCGACCGACAGCCAGAAGAAGCCAGACCTCAAGCAAGCCGAAGACCTGTTCCTCAAGATCCGTCCTTCGATCGGCTACTTCCACTCGTCCAAGTACATTTCCGACCTGGCCAACGGCAACATCTGCGTGGCCGTGGGCTACTCGGGTGACATCCAACAGGCCAAGTCCCGCGCGGCTGAAGCCGGTGGCAAGGTCAAGGTGGCCTACGACATTCCGAAAGAAGGCGCTGGCAGCTTCTTCGACATGGTCGCCATCCCTAAAGATGCCGAAAACGTCGACGCCGCCTACAAGTTCATGAACTACCTGCTCAAGCCGGAAGTCATGGCGGCGATCACCAACAGCGTGCGTTTCCCGAACGGCAACGAGAAAGCCACCGCCCTGGTGGATAAAGACATCACCAGCGACCCGGGCATCTACCCGCCGGCGGACGTGCAAGCCAAGCTCTACGCCATTGCCGACCTGCCAGCCGCTACTCAGCGTGAAATGACACGCAGCTGGACCAAGATCAAGTCCGGCAAGTAAGCCTTGAAACCTGTGGGAGGAGGCCAAGCAGTGAGCCCCCTCCCACAAATTAAATGACAGAAAGTTTTGCCGGATCGGTTTATCGAGGGTAAGTTGCGCGCCGGTTTTGTTGCCGGGCAACAACTTCAAGGCCCAACTATTTAAGAGGACCTCCACTTGCCAATTTCTTTATTTCGCAAAGCCATGCTGGTGGGTGCAGGTATCACGCTGACGTTGAGCGTGCAGGCCGCATCGACGGTGCATATTTATAACTGGTCGGACTACATCGGCACCGACACCCTGGCCAACTTCGAAAAAGCCAGCGGCATCAAGCCCGTGTATGACGTGTTTGATTCCAACGAAACCCTGGAAGGCAAGTTGCTGGCCGGGCGTACCGGCTACGACGTGGTCGTGCCGTCCAACCACTTCCTGGGCAAGCAGATCAAGGCGGGCGCATTCCAGAAGATCGACAAGTCGCAGTTGAGCAACTACGCCAACCTCGATCCGATGCTGCTCAAGCGCCTGGAAAAGAACGACCCGGGCAACCAATACGCGGTGCCGTACCTGTGGGGCACCAACGGCATTGGTTACAACGTCGATAAGGTCAAGCAAGTGCTGGGCATCGACAAGATCGACTCCTGGGCGGTGCTGTTCGAACCGCAGAACATGAAGAAGCTCGCCACGTGCGGCGTATCGTTCATGGATTCGGCGGATGAAATGCTGCCGGCGGTGCTCAACTACATGGGCCTGGACCCGAACAGCACCAACCCGGACGACTACAAGAAGGCCGAGGAAAAGCTGCTTAAAGTGCGGCCCTACGTGACCTACTTCCACTCTTCCAAATACATCTCCGACCTGGCCAACGGCAACATCTGTGTGGCCGCGGGTTTCTCTGGTGATGTGTTCCAGGCCAGGGCCCGCGCGACCGAGGCGGGCAAAGGCGTGAACATCGCCTACGCGATTCCGAAAGAAGGCGGCAACCTGTGGTTTGACGTGCTGGCGATCCCCAAGGATGCCACCAACGTCAAAGAGGCCCACGCCTTCATCAACTATTTGCTGCAACCTGAGGTGATCGCTCAGGTCAGTGATTACGTCGGTTATGCCAACCCTAATCAGGGGGCGGACAAACTGATGAAGCAATCGATACGCACCGACGAAGCGGTTTACCCACCGCAGGCGGTTCTCGACAGGACGTTCGTCAACTTCGAGCTACCCCCGAAAGTGCAGCGTGTAATGACCCGTATCTGGACCAAGGTCAAGACGGGCAAGTAAGGCTCAAACTATCCAGGGTTCGCTTGCACAGAGCGAACAGCACCGTTTTTTTTTGGGAGTTTCGTAAATGGCAGTTGCCTCCGGCGCCTATAAGAAAGCCCTCGAAGGGGACCAGACACCGAAGAAGGTGCTGGTCAAAATCGACCGGGTCACGAAGAAGTTCGACGAGACGATTGCCGTGGACGATGTGTCCCTGGAAATCAAGAAAGGCGAGATCTTCGCCCTGCTCGGCGGTTCGGGTTCGGGCAAGTCCACCCTGCTGCGCATGCTCGCAGGTTTCGAGCGCCCGACTGAAGGTCGCATCTACCTCGACGGTGTGGACATCACCGACATGCCGCCCTACGAGCGGCCGATCAACATGATGTTCCAGTCCTACGCCTTGTTCCCGCACATGACCGTGGCGCAGAACATCGCGTTCGGCCTGCAACAGGACAAGATCCCCAAGGCCGAGATCGACGCCCGCGTGGCCGAGATGCTCAAGCTGGTGCAGATGAGCCAGTACGCCAAGCGCAAGCCGCACCAGCTGTCCGGTGGCCAGCGCCAGCGTGTGGCCCTGGCCCGTTCCCTGGCCAAGCGCCCGAAACTGCTGCTGCTCGACGAGCCCATGGGCGCCCTCGACAAGAAGCTGCGCTCGCAGATGCAACTCGAACTGGTTGAAATCATCGAACGCGTTGGCGTGACCTGCGTGATGGTGACCCACGACCAGGAAGAAGCCATGACCATGGCCGAGCGCATCGCGATCATGCACCTGGGCTGGATCGCCCAGATCGGCAGCCCGATCGACATCTACGAGACGCCAACCAGCCGCCTGGTGTGCGAGTTCATCGGCAACGTCAACATCTTCGAAACCCAGGTGGTCGATGACGCCGAAGGCCACGCGGTGCTCAAGTGCCCGGACCTGGACCGCGACATCTACGTGGGCTACGGCATCGCCACGGCGGTGGAAGACAAGTCGGTGACCTACGCCATCCGTCCGGAAAAGCTGCTGGTCACCTCCGAAATGCCGACCTGCGAGCACAACTGGTCCAGCGGCAAGGTGCACGACATCGCCTACCTCGGCGGCCACTCGGTGTTCTACGTGGAACTGCCGAGCGGCAAGCTGGTGCAGTCGTTCGTCGCCAACGCCGAGCGCCGTGGGCAGCGTCCGACCTGGGGTGACCAGGTCTACGTGTGGTGGGAAGACGACAGCGGCGTGGTACTGCGCTCATGAACATGAAGAAGCTCAAGCGCCGCCTGCAACGAATAACCCCCAGTGGCCGGCATGCGGTCATTGGTATTCCCTTCCTGTGGCTGTTCCTGTTCTTCATGCTGCCGTTCTTCATCGTCCTGAAGATCAGCTTTGCCGAAGCCGACGTGGCGATCCCGCCTTACACCGAGATCTACACCTTTGTTGAGCAGAAACTGCAGTTGGTGCTGAACCTGGCCAACTACGCGATGCTCGGCGACGACGAGCTCTACATCGCCGCGTACCTGGGTTCGCTGAAAATGGCGTTCTTCAGCACGCTGCTGTGTCTGCTGATCGGCTACCCGATGGCCTACGCCATTGCCAGTGCGCGCAAAGAGATGCAGACCGTGCTGGTGCTGCTGATCATGATGCCGACCTGGACCGCGATCCTGATCCGCGTGTATGCGTGGATGGGCATCCTCAGCAACAACGGCTTGCTCAATGGTTTTTTGATGTCCATCGGGCTGATCAACGAACCGCTGCAGATCCTCAACACCAACATCGCGGTGTATATCGGCGTGGTCTATTCGTACCTGCCGTTCATGATCCTGCCGCTGTACGCCAACCTGGTGAAACACGACCAGAGCCTGCTGGAAGCCGCATCCGACCTGGGTTCGAGTACCTTCAACAGTTTCTGGAAGATCACCGTGCCGCTGTCCAAGAACGGCATCATCGCCGGCTGCATGCTGGTGTTTATCCCGGTAGTGGGCGAGTTCGTGATCCCGGAACTGCTCGGTGGCCCGGAAACCCTGATGATCGGTAAAGTGCTGTGGCAAGAATTCTTCAACAACCGTGACTGGCCGGTGGCCTCTGCTCTGGCGGTGGTGATGCTGGCGATCCTGATCGTACCGATCATCCTGTTCAACCGCAGCCAAGCCAAAGAGATGGAGGGCAAGATATGAAGCGCTTCAGTTTCTCCAGCTTTATGCTGGTGGCGGGGTTGTTGTTCATCTACCTGCCGATGCTGATCCTGGTGATCTACTCGTTCAACGAATCCAAACTGGTGACGGTGTGGGGCGGTTGGTCGATCAAGTGGTACGTGGGCCTTTTGGACAACACCCAGTTGATGGGCTCGGTGGCGCGTTCCCTGGAAATCGCCTGCTACACGGCGGTGGCCGCCGTGGCGCTGGGCACGTTGGCGGCATTCGTGCTGACCCGTATCAGCCACTTCAAGGGCCGCACGCTGTTCGGCGGCCTGGTGACCGCGCCGCTGGTGATGCCGGAAGTGATCACCGGTCTGTCGCTGTTGCTGCTGTTCGTGGCGATGGCGCAGATGATCGGCTGGCCCCAGGAGCGCGGCATTGTCACCATCTGGATCGCCCACACGACGTTCTGTGCGGCGTATGTGGCGGTGGTGGTGTCGGCACGCTTGCGTGAGCTGGACCTGTCGATCGAAGAAGCGGCGATGGACCTGGGCGCGCGGCCGTGGAAGGTGTTCTTCCTGATCACCATCCCGATGATCGCGCCGTCGTTGGCGGCGGGCGGCATGATGTCGTTCGCGCTGTCCCTCGACGACCTGGTACTTGCCAGCTTCGTGTCGGGGCCGGGTTCGACCACCTTGCCGATGGAAGTGTTCTCGGCGGTGCGCCTTGGGGTCAAACCCGAGATCAACGCCGTGGCCAGCCTGATTCTGTTGGCGGTGTCGCTGGTGACCTTCCTGGTGTGGTTCTTCAGCCGTCGTGCCGAAGAGATGCGCAAGAAGGCCATCCAGCAAGCGATCGAAGAAGCGGCGGCGGATGGCTGGCAGCAGCCGGACAAGCGTAGAGCACCCGCACCGGTCTAAAGGTCGGAACGGGGTCAAAGTGTGGGAGCGGGCTTGCTCGCGAATGCGGTGGATCAGTCGGTCAATCTGGTGACTGACACTCCGCCTTCGCGAGCAAGCCCGCTCTCACATTTGATTGCATTTCAAGGCAGCGATTATGCGGCCCAAGGGGATTTGCGAATCACCTCGACAAAATTCATCGGCCTGAACCCCGGCTCCTGATCCACCAGCACATCGGTCTTCACGTTGCCAAACGTGGTCTGCGGACGATGGCGCAAGCCGTCGGCGAACGCGCAGAGGATGCACTCCTTGAACCCTTCACCGCGTGGATGCGCATGCACCACCGCTTCGCGCTGGGTGTCGCTGAAGGCGGCGTAGTCCATGCCCAGCACGTCCATCTCGACGCCGGCAGTCACCAGCGCGACGGTCGGGCGCAGATGTTGCGGTACGCCCGGGGTGGTGTGCAGGGCGATGGACAGCCACACCTGTTCGATGTCGTCCTCGCTCAGGCCATAGGGCTTGAGGAAAGCTGCCGCCGCGTTGGCGCCGTCCACTTCAAAACGTTCGTTGTCACTGCGATGGCCAGCCACCAGGCCCAGGTCGTGGAACATCGCGCCCACGTACAACAACTCCGGGTTGTAGGCCAGTCTCTTGCGCTCACCGCTCAAGGCGCCGAACAAAAACACCCGGCGCGAGTGGTGGTAGAGCAGGTCGGATTCGACGTCGCGGATGTATTCGGTGGTGGCCTTGGCGAGGGCGCTGTCGGGGATCGGGATGCCGGCGATGGTGGTCATGGTGGTTCTCCTGTGGGAAGAATTCCAGTCTGATCGCGCACCCCTGGCGGAGCCATCGCCGCGAGGGCGCGATCCCGGCCAATGTGCCGCCACTTCATGCCAAGGGTGTACACAGTCCAATGTGGGAGCTGTGTTTATCCAGTTAGAGAAGGTGTGCCTGTTCATGAGCAAAACCGTCGCCATCCTGATCTTCCCCGGCGTCCAGTCACTGGACGTGAGCGGTCCGATGGACGTGTTCTGCGAGGCCAACCGCTTCCTGCCAACCCAGGACCACTACCAGTTGGACGTCATCGGCCTCGGCCACGGCAACATGACCGCCTCCAATGGCTTGTCATTGCAGGCCCATCGGCATTACAGCGAAGCCCTTGAGCCCTATGACCTCTTGCTGGTCGCCGGCGGCCCACGGTTGCCTTTCGAAGATTTCGGCGCCGGGTTCGACGCCTGGCTGCGCGCCGCCGCCGCCCGTGCCCAGCGCTTCGGTTCGATCTGCAACGGCGCGTTCATGCTGGCTCGCGCCGGGCTGCTGGAGGGCAAAACCGTTACCACCCACTGGAATGACGCCGCCGACCTGGCGCGCCTGTGCCCGTCGGCCAGGGTCGAAGCCGACCGTCTCTACGTGCAGGACGGCAATCTCTACACCTCGGCCGGGGTTACGGCGGGCATCGACTTGTCGCTGTATTTGCTGGCCCAGGACCACGGCCCGGAAGTCGCGCTGAGCGTGGCCAAGCGATTGGTGGTATTCACCCAGCGAGCGGGCGGGCAGTCGCAGTTCAGTCCGTTCCTGACGCCCCACGCCGAAACCACCTCGGCGGTGGCGTTGGTGCAGCTCTACGTGCTGGCCAACCTGACTGGTGACCTGGGCATCGTCGACCTGGCCAAGGCGGCCAATATGAGTGCGCGCAACTTCTCCCGGGTGTTTGCCCGTGAAGCGCGGATCACCCCGGCGGAGTTTGTCGAGCGGGCAAGGGTGGATGCGGCGCGGGTGATGCTCGAAAGCACGCACACGCCGCTCAAGACGGTGGCCTATCAGTGCGGGTTTCGTGATGCCCAGCATATGCGCAGTGTGTTCAATCGCAGGCTTGGGGTGACGCCGCAACAGTTCCGGCTCAACTTTGCCGCGCCGGTCTGAAGCTGTACTCGGACCAACTGTGGGAGCGGGCTTTTGTGGGAGCGGGCTTGCTCGCGAATGCGGTGGATCAGTAGAAACATCTGTAACTGACACACCGTATTCGCGAGCAAGCCCGCTCCCACATTTTGACCGGATTCCAAGCCGTTATCGGGCTGGCAGCAGTTTCAACGTGCCACGGGTGTTTGCCGTGACTTCTTCATCGCTGAAGTGCGCCTGCTCGTAGCCTCCCTCGATATACGTTTCCGCCTGATCCCCATAATGCCGATCAAACGGCACCCCGCTTTGTCCCACCGGGTTGATGGTCAGGGCGTGAGCCACGTCGGCAAAGTCGATCAGGCGTCGGGTAGATGGGCCATAGGTCACCGGCCATGGCGCCGGGCCGATAGCGGCGGACTGGTTGTTCGGCACTTCATGGGTGCCCGGCGCCGGGAATGGGCCGACGTTGAACACGCTGTCCAACGGCTTCTGCATACCCAGCGGATGGCCGTGGGTCAGGGTGTGGGCCTTGCCCCATTGCCACTGGCTCGGGTCATCGCCCAAGGTGGCCTTGAGGTGCGCGAGGCTGTTGTCCCAGGCGCGCTTGACGGTCTCGGCACGCTGGCCATTCCACCAGGGTGAATCCGCCGATGCGGCCAGACGCGGCAGCGCGGCGTCGATCACACGGGTGCCGAGCAGGGTCTTGAACATGCCGTCGCCGAGCTTGGGGTGGAACGCCGCGTCGGCGAGGTTGAACAGGAACTGGTTGAACAGCGTGGCGCTGATGGAGTCCAGCGGGTAGTCGCCTTTCCAGCTGGCCAGTTGCTCCAGCAGTGGCAACTGCGCCGGGTCCTTGACCACCTCGCGCAGCACCGGCAATAGCGGCGCCAGCAGGCGCGGGCCGAAGGCGGTGGTGGTGCCCAGTTGCAAGGCCTGGCTGTTGTTCACGTCCCATTTCACGCTCTTGTCGCTCAATTGCGCATTCAACTGCTGGCCGCGATCAGCGAGGTTGTAATAGCCCGGGATCTCCATGCCGGTGGGCGAGACCGGCTGGGCATTGGCCGACACCACGTAACCGCGTGCCGGGTTTTCTTCCTGGGGGTTGGCGCTGAAGGGGTAGAAGCCCAGCTTGTCAGCCTGGGCTGTGCTGCCGTCGAGGATAAACCCGGCGTTGACCCCGGCCGGGCGGATCGGCAGTTGGGCCGAGGCCCACCAGCCAATATCGCCCTTGGCATTGGCCCAGACGATGTTCAAACCCGGCGCCGACACCTTGGCCGCCGCCGCGCGGGCCTTGGCCAGGGTGTCGGCACGGTTGAGCTGGTAGAAACCTTCGAGGATCGGGTTCTGCGTGTCGAGGAATGCCCACCACATGGCAATCGGCGTCTTGCCGGCATTTTCCCCGAGCACGTCATTGATGATCGGCCCGTGGGGCGATTGGCGCAGGATGAGGCTGACCGGCGCCTGGCCCTTGACCTTGATTTGTTGCTCGGTCTGGGTCATGTCGACCCATTGGTCGTGGTACCAGACCTGGTTGGGGTTGTCCGGGTTGACCTTCTCGGCGATCAGGTCGAGGTCATCATTCTGGAACATGGTCAGGCTCCAGCCGAAGTCCAGGTTGTGCCCCAGGAACGCCACCGGCACCAGCGCGTTGTGATAGCCATACAGCTCAAAGCCCGGCGCCGACAGCTGCGCCTCGTACCACACCGACGGCACCGAGAAGCGGATATGCGGGTCGCCCGCCAGCAACGGCTTGCCGCTCTTGGTACGGTTGCCGCTGATGGCCCAGGCGTTGCTGCCTTCGAATTGCGGCAAGCCGTTGTCGGCCAGTGCCTGCTCGCTCAGGGACGCAAGGGCGCCGAGGGTTTGCCAATCGCTGGCGGCGAGGTTGAGGGCACCCTTGGGTTGCCAGTCGAGGTCGAAGACTTTCAGGTAGTCGCTGCCCAGCTGGTCGCGTACGTAAGTCAGCAAAGGTTCGGTACGAAACGCGGCGGCAAAGCTGTAGGCCATGTACCCGGCGACGCTGATGGTGTCCTCGGCGGTAAACGCGCGCTTGGGGATGCCCAGCACGTCGAACTCCACCGGGCTGGCGTGGCTGTCCTGATACTGATTGATGCCGTCCAGATAGGCTTGCAGGGCTTTCCAGTGCGCGGACTCATGGTCCAACTGCGCCACATAGGTGGTGGCGCGCTCGCGAATGCGCAGGCTGCGGAACAGCTTGTCGGTCTGCAGCACCTTGGGCCCGAGCACTTCGGCCAGCTCGCCGCGGGCCAGGCGCCGCATGATTTCCATCTGGAACAGCCGGTCCTGGGCATGGACATAGCCCAGGGCGCGGTACAGATCGGTCTCGTTTTCGGCGCGGATATGCGGCACGCCACGGTCGTCATAGCGCACCGTGACCGAGCCTTGCAGGTTGCTCAGCATCACCGTGCCCTGGCGGGTCGGTTGCTTGCTGTAGATGTACAGGCCTGCGCCGAGGGCGACCAACACCAGCAGAACCGCGAGAACCTGCAAGACGCGCTTCATGAACTTTCCTTGGCAAGAATGGGGGACGGACTACTGATCCTTAGGCCACGAACAATAGCAGCCCACCGCCAGGGTGTGCGTGGCATTCACTTCGCGTCCGCTCTGCAGTGCCATGAGGATCGGCTCGATAAAACTGTTGCTGGAGTTGCACGTCAGCCCTTCGCTGTAGGGCCCGAAATACGCGAGCTTGCCGCTGCGATCCCAGATGCCCACGGCGGGGCTGGCGGGCACCTGGTCGGCGCCGGGAAGGGCGTTGAGGATTTTCATCTGGCGCAGGTTTTCCGGTAGTTGGCCGTGGCTGCCGGGTTTTTGCAGGGCGTAGAACTCGACGCCCTGGGGCGCGTAGCGCTCGATCAGCTCGCCCAGGTGTTGCTGGTTGCCGACGTTGCACGGGCATGCCGGGTCCCAGAAATGCACCAGGCGGATCGGGCCGGGGCCGGCGAGGTCGGCAGGCAGTGTCAACGGATCGCCGGAAAACACCGCCGTGTGTTCGCTGAAAGCGCGCAGATAGCGGCCCTGGAACCAGTCATACGCCGCCCACAGCACACCGGCGCAGATGACCAGGAGCAGGCTGGCGAACAGGGCGGAACGGTAGGACGGTCGCATTCAGATGTATCCTCGAAGGTCGCGTAGCTTGCCATGCTTGTCCTGACAGATGAATATCGCAGCTCGATATTCATCTGCGCCGCCAGTCTGGAAGCCTTTATGCCCGTCACCTTTGACCCCGATCATCTGCGCGAAAGCTTGCGGCCCCTGGTGGACGCGCAACCGCTCAGCGCCGAGGCGCGGGTCTACCAGCGTTTCTACGGGCTTGATCAGGCCGTCAGTCGCCTGGGGCGTTTCGAGGTGGCCGGGTTCGAGGTTGTTGCGCAAGTGTGGTGGCCAGCCCAGCCTGTGGCGACGATGTTCATGTATCACGGCTTCTACGACCACATGGGGCTGTATCGCCACGTGGTGAAGTGGGCATTGGAGCAGGGCTTTGTGGTGATTGCCTGCGATTTGCCGGGCCACGGCCTGTCCAGCGGCGAGCGGGCGAGCATTGATGATTTTGCGGTGTACCAGCAGGTGCTGCAGGCGCTATTTGCCGAGGCCCTGACGCTGCAATTGCCGCAGCCGTGGCACCTGTTCGGGCAAAGCACCGGCGGTGCGGTGGTGGTGGATCACTTGCTCAACCATGGCGCCGACAGCCCGGCCCAGGGTAAGACGTTCCTGTTGTCGCCATTGGTGCGACCGCGTTCGTGGGGCTGGTCGCAGGTCAGTTATTACCTGCTGCGGCCGTTCGTCAAAGGCATTGCGCGGCGGTTCAGCGATAACACCAACGACCCCGCGTTCAAGCCGTTCCTCGAAGCCGACCCGCTGCAACCACGGCAACTGCCGACAGCGTGGGTGGGTGCGTTGGCCCGCTGGATCAAGCGCATCGAAGCCGCCCCGCGTAGCTCGCGACGGCCGGTGATTGTGCAGGGCGAGGAAGATATGACGGTGGACTGGCGGCACAATTTGCAGGTGCTGCGGGGCAAGTTCGATCAGCCGGAGATATTGATGCTGGCGCGGGGCAGGCATCACTTGGCGAATGAGATTGCGGAGATTCGCCAGGAGTACTTCAGTTTCCTCACGGACCAACTGAAGTAACACCGTTCAAAATGTGGGAGCGGGCTTGCTCGCGAATACGGTGTGTCAGTCACAGATGTTTTGACTGAGCCGCCGCATTCGCGAGCAAGCCCGCTCCCACATAAGCCCATTCCACACTGATTACTGCGTCAGGCTTGAAGTGCTTTGGCCCACAGCAAGCCCTGCGCGAATCGCCGCCAGCGCCGCCTGGTAATACGCCTTACCCTCTGGTGATTCGGCAAACGTGGCGAATTCTTCCAGCTCCGGGTCGGACAAATCCCGATAGACGTACAGCAACGTATTGTTCAGATCATTGCCAATCTGCTGCATCAGCCGTTCGCGCTGCCCATTCAACATGCCCTGGGCCTGGCCACCGCCAAGCAGGCCGGGAATCATCTGGCTCAAGCTGTCGGCAGCCACCCCGGCAATCGCCAGGCTGACTTCCGCGCCCGCTTCACGGGCGGGCAGTGCTTGCGCCAGGTGACCGATGATCAGGCTGCGAGTGGCGTCGGCTTCGATTTTCGGCAAGCCCTGGGCATTTTTCGCCAACTGGTCGCGGCGCGTGGCCAGCAACTCGGCGGCCACGATTTTGCGGCCCAAGGGCGACTGGAAGAACGCCAGCGCGGGTGCCGGGTCCGCCAAATTCTTGCGCAACTGCGCCTCGGCACGCTGGTCCATGGCCTGGGCGGCGAAGCGTTTATTGCTGTTGTCTACCAGCGCTTGGTAAACCGCCGGCGGCAGGCTGTTGCGGTAGCGTTGCTGGGCGGCACTGAGGGCGTCATTGAAATGCGCACGTTGTTCGGCCCAGCCGGCGACCTTGTACAACTGGTCATGGCCGTCTGCCCAGGCGGGCATTACGCAGAACATCAGCAAGGATAAAAACAAACGACGCATTAGGGACTCCTGTCAGTCGGCCACTATTGTCCGTGTCGGGCGTAGGATTTGTCGAGAAGTCCTATCAGTCGCCTGACTAAAGTGTATTCAGATGCTCGGCGGCTCTGTCGGATTCACAGGCGTATGGATACTATGCGCGCCATGCAAATACCCCTCGATCACCCGCTGTTGCAACGTATTGTCGACGACCTGGCTGAAAAGGGCTGGTCGCGGCAGGACGGCTTCGTGCCCCAGGCTCTGACCCTGGAACTGGCGGCTGAGTGCCGTAAACGTGCGGCTGAAGGTGAATTGGCACCGGCGGCTGTAGGACGTGGTCCGACCCAGGAGGTCCGTGAGGGTATCCGTGGTGACCATATCCAGTGGCTGGAGGAGGGTGACTCGCCCGTCTGCGATACCTACATGGCGTTGATGGACAGCCTGCGTCTGGCGATGAACCGCAGCCTGTTCCTTGGCCTGGAAGACTTCGAAAGCCACTTCGCGATGTACCCGCCAGGGGCGTTTTACCTCAAGCACCTCGACCGCTTTCGCGACGATGACCGGCGCACGGTCTCGGCGGTGATCTACTTGAACGAGGCCTGGCTGTCCGAGCAGGGCGGCCAGTTGCGCATGTACCTCAAGGACGGTGTCGAATACGACGTGGACCCAGCGGGAGGGAGCCTGGTGGTGTTCCTGTCTGGCGAAGTGCCCCATGAAGTGCTGCCCGCCACGCGCGAGCGCCTGTCCTTGACCGGCTGGTTTCGCCGGCGCGGCAACGAGCCGTTTTAAGCATGGAAAAGATTCTGATCAGCCGCTGTTTGCTCGGGCACAAGGTGCGCTACGACGGTGGCGCCAGTGGGCCGTTCGATCAATTGGCGGCGTGGCAGGCCGAAGGGCGGGTGGTGGCGATCTGCCCGGAAGTCTCCGGTGGCTTGCCGACGCCGCGCCCGCCCGCAGAGATTCCCGGTGGTCAGGGCGTGGATGTGTGGGAAGGACGTGCGCAGGTGCTGACGGCCGAGGGTGAAGATTTCAGCGAAGCCTTCCTCGACGGTGCTCGCCAGGCGTTGGCGTTGGTGCAGCGGCATGGCATTCGTATCGCCGTGCTCAAGGCCAATAGCCCGTCTTGTGGGAATTTGCTGACGTATGACGGTACGTTTAGTGGCGTGAAAGTCAGCGGAGAAGGCGTGACGACAGCGCTGCTCAGACAGCATGGGGTGCAGGTATTCAGTGAGCTGGAGCTGCCCGAGGCGGCGGTGGCCTTGGCCCATCTCTCAGAAAATGTGTAGTTCAATGTGGGAGCAGGCAAGCCAGCTCCCACATTTAAAAATCACTCGGCTTTGGGGGCGGGCTCGTTCTCCAGCCACTTCTGCGCCAACGCTTTCAACCGCCCATCCGCCTTCACCCGCTGCAACGCGCCATCCAAACTTGCCTTGAACGCCGGGTTGCCCTTCTGGAACGGGATCGCCAGCTCAGGCTTCTCGCGATACGCCTCACTGAAATCGAACCGATCCTGCAAGGCGGCAGTCATAGCGATATGGTTGATGGCCACGTCGTACTTGCCGGTTTCCACGCCTGGCAGTAAATCGGCGTCGTCGGTGGTGATAAACGAAGGGCGCACGTCCATCTCCTTGGCCAGTTGTTCGCCGAGTTCCACTTCAAAACCGGTGAGTTTGTCGCCTTCCTTGAAGTTGAACGGCGGGGTGTTGGCTTCAAGGGCGATGCGCAGTTCGCCACGGTCAAACACATCATCGACCAGTTCGGCGTGAGCCAAGGGGCTCATGAGGGGCAGCAAAAGTAACAGGCCAGGCGAAAAGCGCATGGTCACTCCTAGAGAATTTTTTATGTGCGAGGCGCCGTTCAGCATCGCTTTGCTATGGTGTTGAGTGCCTTGGACAGCAATTTGTCGCGAAGTTGTCATAACCCTACAGATTTCCTGGAAAAACTGGAGAAGCGAATGAAAGCCCTTTTGTCCCGTGCAACGATTGCCAGCCTGTTGCTGGGTGCCTCGATGTTGGCCAATGCCGCCGATGTGCCTCGTACCCCTGCACCGAAGGGTGCCGAGGTGTTTATCGTCTCGCCCAAAGACGGCGCGACGGTCGACAAGACCTTCACCGTCAAATTCGGCGTCAAGGGCCTGGACCTGGAGCCGATCGACAAGCAAGTGCAAGGCGCCGGCCACCATCACCTGTTGGTCGACCGGGACGTGCAGTCGCTCAAAGCCGACGAAGCCATTCCAGCCGATGCCACCTCGATCCACTTCGGCAAGGCACAAACCGAAACCGAACTGACCCTGACCCCGGGCAAACACACGCTGCAACTGGTGGCCGGCGACAACGTACACCGCCAGTTCGAGCCCACTGTAGCCTCGAAAGTGATCACGGTTAATGTGAAATAAAAAAACGGGAGCCCCTGGCGGGGTTCCCGTTTTTTTATTGCTGCAAGCTTCAAGCTATAAGCTGCAAGGAACAGCTTTTAGCTTGCCGCTTAAAACTTGTAGCTTGTAGCCGACCACGACCACCGCTTTAGAAAAGCACTCGGCTTCGGATGGTCCCATTAATGTGCTGCAGTTTCTCTTGCGCCAGGTCCGAGTACTCGGCGTCGACGTCGATCACCACGTAGCCGACCTTTTCGTTGGTCTGCAGGAACTGACCGGAGATGTTGATGCCGTTTTCCGCGAAGACCTTGTTGATCTCCATCATCACGCCAGGGATGTTCTGGTGGATGTGCAGCAGACGGTGCTTGCCAGGGTGAGCCGGCAGGGCCACTTCCGGGAAGTTCACCGAGGATACCGATGTACCGTTGTCGCTGTACTTGACCAGCTTCTCCGACACTTCCAGGCCGATGTTGGCTTGGGCTTCGGCAGTGGAACCGCCGATGTGCGGGGTCAGGATCACGTTGTCCAGGCCGCGCAGCGGGCTTTCGAAGATGTCGTCGTTGGAGCGTGGCTCCACCGGGAACACGTCGATGGCGGCGCCGATCAGGTGCTTGTCCTTGATCGCGTCGGCCAGGGCGTCCAGCTCGACCACGGTGCCGCGTGCAGCGTTGATCAGGATGCCGCCTTTCTTGATGGCGCGGATTTCCTTCTCGCCGATCATCCACTGGGTCTCAGCGGTTTCCGGAACGTGCAGGGTCACGATGTCGGACATGCCCAGCAGTTCGGTCAGGCTGGCCACTTGGGTCGCGTTGCCCAATGGCAGCTTGGTCAGGGTGTCGTAGAAGAACACCTGCATGCCCAGGCCTTCGGCCAGGACCGACAGTTGAGTACCGATCGAGCCGTAACCGATGATGCCCAGCTTCTTGCCGCGGATTTCGAAGGAGTTGGCTGCGCTTTTGATCCAGCCGCCACGGTGGCAGGAAGCGTTCTTCTCAGGAATGCCGCGCAACAGCAGGATCGCTTCGGCCAGCACCAGCTCCGCCACGGAACGGGTGTTGGAGTACGGTGCGTTGAACACCGCGATGCCGCGCTCGCGAGCTGCGTTGAGGTCGACCTGGTTGGTGCCGATGCAGAAACAGCCGACCGCCACGAGTTTCTTGGCGTGATCGAAGATTTCTTCGGTCAGCTGAGTGCGGGAGCGAATGCCGATGAAGTGCGCGTCGGCGATCTTTTCCTTGAGCTGGGCTTCCGGCAGAGAACTGGTGATGTACTCAATGCTGGTGTACCCGGCGGCTTTCAGAACGTCGACAGCCGATGGGTGGACGCCTTCCAGAAGAAGGAACTTGATCTTGCTCTTATCGAGAGAAGTCTTGCTCATCTGCGTAAACCTGTATCCCGGAGAAAAATGGCAGGGAATCGGATCGCTTAAGCTGACCCGGACGGCAGGAAAGCCGTCACCGCAGAAACGCCCTTGGGCTCTGTCCTGCGGGGGCGGTATGCTAGCATACGCGCCCCGCAAACACTCATTCCTGCGACGTGAAGCGTTCTCAGGATGACCATGAATTGTTCGAGAGTTCTGTCGATGACCCATCCTGCCCTGATTGATGAGCTAAAGACCCTGGTTGAGCCTGGCAAAGTGCTGACCGATGCAGACTCCCTGGAGGCTTACGGCAAGGATTGGACCAAGCACTTCGCACCCGCGCCGACCGCCATCGTCTTCCCCAAGACCATCGAGCAGGTCCAGGCCATCGTGCGTTGGGCCAATAACCATAAGGTCGCGCTGGTGCCATCCGGTGGTCGTACCGGCCTGTCGGCCGCTGCCGTGGCGGCGAATGGTGAAGTGGTCGTGTCCTTCGACTATATGAACCAGATCCTCGACGTGAACCTCACCGACCGCACCGCCGTGTGCCAGCCGGGCGTGGTCACCAAGCAACTGCAGAACGTTGCCGAAGAAAACGGCCTGTACTACCCGGTGGACTTCGCATCCTCCGGTTCCAGCCAGATTGGCGGCAATATCGGCACCAATGCCGGCGGGATCAAGGTGATTCGCTACGGCATGACCCGCAACTGGGTGGCCGGCATGAAGGTCGTCACCGGCAAGGGCGACGTACTGGAGCTGAACCGCGATCTGATCAAGAACGCCACCGGCTACGACATGCGCCAGCTGTTCATCGGCGCCGAAGGTACGTTGGGCTTTGTGGTCGAAGCCACCATGCGCCTGGACCGTGCGCCGAAAAACCTCACCGCCATGGTGTTGGGCACGACTGATTTCGACTCGATCATGCCGGTGCTGCACGCGTTCCAAAGCAAGCTCGACCTGACAGCCTTTGAGTTCTTCTCCGACAAGGCCCTGGCCAAAGTCCTCGGCCGTGGCGACGTGCCGGCACCGTTCGAAACCGAGTGCCCGTTCTACGCACTGCTGGAATTCGAAGCGACCACCGAAGAAGTTGCCAACCACGCGCTGGAAACCTTCGAACACTGCGTGGAGCAGGGCTGGGTGCTGGACGGCGTGATGAGCCAGAGCGAAACCCAACTGCACAACCTGTGGAAACTGCGCGAGTACATCTCCGAGACCATTTCCCACTGGACTCCGTACAAGAACGACATCTCGGTAACCGTGTCGAAAGTGCCGGCGTTCTTGAAGGAAATCGACGCGATCGTCGGCGAACACTACCCGGACTTCGAAATCGTCTGGTTCGGCCACATCGGCGACGGCAACCTGCACCTGAACATCCTCAAGCCGGAAAACCTGAGCAAGGATGAGTTCTTCGCCAAGTGCGCCACTGTTAACAAGTGGGTGTTCGAAACCGTCGAGAAGTACAACGGTTCGATCTCCGCCGAACACGGTGTGGGCATGACCAAGCGCGATTACCTGACCTACAGCCGTTCGCCAGTCGAGATCGAATACATGAAAGCCGTCAAAGCGGTGTTCGACCCGAACGGGATCATGAACCCTGGCAAGATCTTCGCTGTTTAATCGGCCCTGAAGGAGTCGTTCCATGAGCTACCAGCACAAGTATGTCGACGGCACCAACATCCACTTTCCGGTAGGGAAAGTGGTGTGCATTGGGCGTAACTACGCCGAACATGCCAAGGAACTGGATAATCCGGTGCCAACCGAGCCGTTGCTGTTCATCAAGCCAGGCAGCTGCGTGGTGGCGTTGGAAGGGGGTTTTGCCATCCCTACCGAACGCGGTTCGGTGCACTACGAAGCGGAAATCGCAGTGTTGATCGGCAAACCACTGTCGACCAAGCCCAGCCGCGAAGAAGTACTGGACGCGATCTCGGGTTTCGCCCCGGCGCTGGACCTGACCCTGCGCGACAAGCAGGCCGAGCTGAAAGCCAAGGGCCTGCCGTGGGAAATCGCCAAGTCCTTCGACGGCGCGGCAGTGATCGCGCCGTTCGTGGTGAGCAGCACCTTCCCTGACCTAGCCGACATCGGCATCCGCCTGACCATCAATGGCGAAGTGCGCCAGGACGGCAACAGCGCGATCATGCTCAACCCGATCGTGCCGATGATCCAGTACATGGCGGGCTGCTTCTCGCTGCAGGCTGGCGACGTGATCCTCACCGGCACCCCGGCAGGCGTGGGCCCGCTGAATGTGGGCGATGAGCTGGTGCTGGAGTTGTCGGGTGTGAATCGCTTCGAAAGCGTGGTTCGCTAGGTACTGGCGAAACGCGATTAAAAATGTGGGAGCGGGCTTGCTCGCGAATACGGTGGTTCAGTTGGAACATCTTTGACTGACACACCGCTTTCGCGAGCAAGCCCGCTCCCACACAAACCCATTCCCACATTGGTTTTGTGTGTGCCCGCAAAATCCAGCTCTTTGCATTTTTTTCACACGCCATCCGGATAATCCTCAGCGTCTTGCGCGCGGGCTTCTAGATCCTGTGCTATCACCTAACGCTGACTTTCCGGAAAAAGCGCCCCCATGGCCGTTACCCTGCCCAGCAGTACCTCCAAGCCGCGTTCGCGTTTTGCCCTGCGCTGGTATTCCTGGCTGCTATTGGTCGGCGTGATTACCTATGGCCTCGCCTGGGCGATGCACTGGGATGATCGCGGCATGCTGTGGGTCAAGGAACGCTTCGAAAACCCTGCCGAACGCCAGCAGAGCGTGTGGCTGCCGGATTATCAGGTGGTGATCGATGGCAAAGTTTTGCCAGGCATGGAGAAGGATGAGGCTTCGGACGTCTCCTACAACCCCCGCACCAAAACCCTGTTTTCCGTCATGGGCAAAAACCCGTTCCTGGTTGAGCTGACCCTGCAAGGTGATGTGCTGCGCAAGATGCCACTCAACGGCTGGAGCAACCCGGAAGGCGTGACGGTGCTGGAAAACGACCTGTTGGCCGTGGTCGACGAGCGTGACCACACCTTGACCATCGTCAAGGTCGACGCCGGCACGACCCAGCTGAACAAGGCCGACTTCCACAGCTACGACCTGGGCCCGTCGAAGAACCAGAACAAAGCCTTTGAGGGCGTCACCTGGGACAAGCGCAACCAGCAGATCATCCTTGGCGAAGAACGCCCGCCTGCGCTGTTCACCTGGAAAAGCGACGGCAGCCAGACCCTGGCTGGTGACAAGCAAAAACTGAGCAGCACCGAATTGGACATGCGCAACCTCTCGGCCCTGGCCGTGGACCCACGCACCGGTCACTGGCTGGTGCTTTCGGCCGATTCCCACCTGCTGCTGGAGCTGGATGAAAAGGGCGAGCAAGTCAGCTTCATGACCCTGCTTGGCGGTTTCAATGGGCTCAAGGACACCATTCCACGTGCGGAAGGGGTGACCATGGACGAGGACGGCAACCTGTACATGGTCAGCGAGCCGAACCTGTTCTATCGCTTCGAAAAGCACAAATAACACCTCGGTTACGTCGGATAGTTCTCTAAGAACGGCATCCGCCAGACACCAGGGCGCGTTTAAGTTTAAATTCAGACGGGCGTGATATTCATGCGCCACCTTTGACTTTGAGCCCGCCCGATGCGCCGACTTGTCCGCCCCACACCCATCCTCCTGCTACTTGCGCTGATCGCCCTGATCAGCGCTGCAGTGGTTGCGCAAGAATTTCGCCTGTTCGAGCGTGGCTGGTTCAACTTCCTGGCGTGGCGCCAGCCGGCCAATGAGCATTCCATCGGCCTGGCCGATTACCGTGTGACCCTTGAGGCCCAGGTCATCGAAGGCCTGGACAGTGATGTGTCGGCCCTGACTTACGACCCGGTGCGCAAGAGCCTGTTTACCGTCACCAATAGAAACCCCGAGCTGATCGAACTGTCGCTGGAAGGCAAGATCCTGCGGCGCATCCCCCTGGTGGGGTTTGGGGATGCCGAGGCGGTGGAATTCATCAGCGAGAGCATCTACGTCATCAGCGACGAGCGCCAGCAGCGGCTGATCAAGGTGCATGTGGATGACGACACGCAGTTTCTCGATGCCGCCGACGCCGAGCAAATGGTCCTGGGCCTGCACATGGGTGGCAACAAGGGCTTTGAAGGGCTGGCCTATGACTCGCTGGGCAAGCGTCTGTTCGTGGCCAAGGAGCGCGACCCGATGCTGATCTACGAGATTCACGGCTTTCCCCATTTCAAGCCGGAAAAAACCTACTCGGTGCATGTGATCAACAACCCCAAGCGCGATGCCGGGCTGTTTGTGCGTGACCTGTCGAGCCTGCAATACGATGAGCGCAGCGGCCATTTGCTGGCGCTGTCGGATGAGTCGTTTCTGGTGTTGGAGCTGGATGTCGACGGTCGCCCGTTGAGCAGTTTGTCGCTGCTCAACGGGCGCCATGGCCTGAAAAAACGCGTGCCTCAGGCCGAAGGGATTGCCATGGACGATGACGGTACGTTGTACCTGACCAGTGAGCCCAACCTGTTCTACGTGTTCAAGAAGCCCTGATCAGAACATCCATTGTACCCCCAGCGAGTAGCCGGTCTGGCTGCCTTCGCTGTGGCCCAGGCGGCCATTGACCTCGGCAAATACTCCCAACTGCGGGGTGATCGCCAATTGGCTGCCGACTTGCGCGCGACCAAAGCTCTTGTCCGCTGAACCCAGCTTGGCGGTGCGCGCCTGGCCGTCGGCGCGGGCGGTCAGTTGCAGGTCGTCCAGGCGGCCGTCAGCCATCTCCTTGACCCAAGCGACGTCGCCGTAAGGCAGCAGGTTGAGGCCGTAGGGCAGGGCGACAGCGCCTCGCACGCGCCAGCCGAGGCTGGCTTCCAGGGAGTCGAAAGACTGTTCCTCGTAGGTCAGGGCCGTGCGCAGGTCCTGCTTTTCGCGGAATTTATCGATACGCGAGTGGCTGTAGTCCAGGCCTGCAAAAGGCCCGCTCTTGATGGCGCCGAAGTCAAAGTCATAGCCACCCAGCACGCGCGCGCCCAGGGTCAGGGCGTCGGTGTTGCCGGTCAATTGCTGGTTGAGCAGGATCGGTCCGCCATTCGCCTGGATCAGCAGGTTGCGCTTGGACTCGAAGCGGCTGTGGCCGATGCTCAGGTCGCCGGCCAGCCAGCTCGGCCCGCCATCGTTGAGCAGCGCATAGGCCGCGGCTTGCCAAGTGTCGCTGTCGAGTTTGCCACGGTGCTCAAGCGTGTCACGGCCGTTGAGGTAGCTTAGGCTGGCGCCGATGTTCAGGCTCGGGGTCAGTTGATAGTCGCCCAGCGCATGCAGGCCCACGCGTCGCGCTTCGGGGTTGGGGGCAGTATCGAAGCCGCTGTCCGGGTTGTATTCGCCGTCCACGCCGATCTCGCCATCAAAGCTGCCAACCTCGCGGCTGGCCGACTGCAAGGTCAGCCAGCGCCGGTCATGCAGGCGCACCATGGCCTGGTGCTGGCGTTGCAGGTTGTCTTGCATATTGCGTGCAACGGCGCCGCCCGAGGCGGTGGAGGCCATCAGGTCGGCGTTGGTCAACTCCAGCACGAGGCGGCTGAGCAGGCGCGAATAGTCGCGCAGGCGTTGATCGATGCGCGCCTGGCCGAAGGCGTCGGTGAGCACGGCCTTGTTGTCTTCGGCGGGGTCGTGCCAGGTCGAGCCACCGGGGATCTTCGGGTTGTCGGTCTGGGTGTAACCGTCGAGGTCGCCCAGTTCCCAGTTGGTGGCTTCTATATACAGAATCGGGATGTTCAGCGGCTCGAAGGGCTCGCCATCGCTGCAGCAGCCGGTGCCTTTGGGGTATTGCGGGTCCAGGCCGGGGTTGGTGAACAGCGGGATGTTCAATTCCTTGGCGATCTCAAAGGTGTGCTCGCGCAACGACGCCAAGGCCGGGTTGGCGGTGCTGTTCTGGCCGGCGTGGGCGTACATCATGTCGCCGGTGATCAGGCTGTCGAGGTTGATCATCGCCAGCATGTTCGCGCGCTGGCTGGCACTCAGCGACGCAACAAACGCCCGCGAACCGCGCAGGCCTTCCTCTTCGGCGCCAAAGCCGACGATCTGCAAGCCGTTTTCCAGTTGCAGGCCGCCAAGGTTCTTCGCCACTTCCGTCAGCACGCTGGCGCCGGAGCCGTTGTCGTCCAGGCCTTGCAGGGTCGGGCGGCCGAAGAAGGTGTCGAAGTGTGCGCCAATCACCACGTACTGCGGTTTGGTGCCGGCGGCGTAGGCCACCACGTTTTGCGACGCGCGACTGCCGCTGTTCCAGGTGAAGTCCTGGCGGCTGATGCTGTAGGCCGTGCCCATCTGGCTCTGCATCCAATCGGCGGCCCCGGCGAAGTTGGCCGTGCCGCGATAACGGCCGGGGTAGTCGTTGATCAGTTTTTCCAGGGTGGTGTTGGCGTGCTCGCCGTAGTCGTAGGCCAGGAGGTGGGTCGGCAGCAGGGCGCAGGCCGCGCTGATAGCAAGGGCTAGGGGCTTTATCACAAGGTCTTCCTTGAGGTGATGGGGATGTTCAGGCCGAGACCCTTTGCACAATGTGCGCCTCATTCCCTGGGCGATTGTGATTTGGCGCATTGTTAAACGGGCGAGTCGCCTGGCTGTAATTTGTAACGGATTTGATACCAGCGGCGGTGTTGAGTGTCGTGACGTGGCGCACGATTTTGGCGAGGGGGGCGGCGAAAAGTAGCGTTTTTGTTACATGGGTGCTTTGAGCGAGGGGATCAAATGTGGGAGCTGGCTCCCACATAAAGCGAGGCAGTAAGCCTTAGGCCTTGAGGGTTTTCACACCTTCAGCGGTGCCCAGCAGCAGTACATCAGCCGGGCGCGCAGCGAACAAACCATTGGTGACCACGCCGACGATGGCATTGATCTGGGTTTCCAGCTCCACCGGGTTGGTGATCTGCATATTGAACACATCCAGGATGATGTTGCCGTTATCGGTCAACACGCCCTCACGGTAAACCGGGTCGCCGCCCAGTTTTACCAGCTCGCGGGCCACGTGGCTGCGGGCCATCGGGATCACTTCCACCGGCAGCGGGAACGCGCCGAGCACCGGTACCAGCTTACTGGCGTCGGCGATGCAGATGAAGGTCTTGGCCACGGCCGCGACGATCTTCTCGCGGGTCAGGGCTGCGCCGCCGCCTTTGATCAGGTTCAGGTGCGCGTCGCTTTCATCGGCGCCGTCGACGTAGAACTCCAGGTCGCTCACGGTGTTGAGCTCGTACACCGGAATGCCATGGCCCTTGAGGCGTGCAGCGGTGGCTTCGGAGCTGGCCACGGCGCCGTCGAATGCGCCCTTGTGCTGGGCCAGCGCATCGATAAAGCAGTTGGCGGTGGAGCCGGTGCCGACACCGACGATGCTCTTGTCGTCGAGTTTGGGAAGGATTAAATCGACAGCGGCCTGGGCCACTGCCTGTTTGAGTTGATCCTGGGTCATGCGGGCTCCGGAACGGGCGGGGGAGTTATCGAGGGGCGCGAGTATAACCCAACAAAACCTCTGGATTCGTGTGGTCGCCCGGCCAAAAGCCGGGTTAGACTCCTTGGCCCTGCCAAACCGTGAAAGTAGATGCCCGCCGATGCTTGAACAGTACGTCAAAAAGATCCTCACCTCGCGCGTCTACGACGTTGCCGTAGAAACCCCGCTGCAGACCGCCCGCCAGCTCTCCGAGCGGCTGGGCAACAAGGTCTGGCTCAAGCGTGAAGACTTGCAGCCGGTGTTCTCGTTCAAGATTCGCGGCGCCTACAACAAGCTGACCCAATTGAGCAGCGAGGAGCGTGCCCGCGGTGTGGTCACGGCCTCGGCGGGCAACCATGCCCAGGGCCTGGCCCTGGCCGCCAAGGTGCTGGGGGTCAAGGCCACCATCGTGATGCCCAAGACCACCCCCGAGATCAAGGTTGAAGGTGTGCGCTCCCGTGGTGGCAAGGTGGTGTTGCACGGTGATTCCTTCCCGGAAGCCCTGGCCTACTCGCTGAAACTGGTCGACGAAAAGGGCTACGTCTACATTCACCCCTACGATGATCCGCACACCATTGCCGGGCAGGGCACCGTGGCGATGGAAATCCTGCGCCAGCACCCGGGGCCGTTGGACGCGATCTTCGTACCCGTGGGCGGCGGCGGGCTGATCGCCGGTATCGCGGCGTACGTGAAATACCTGCGGCCGGACATCAAGGTCATCGGCGTCGAACCGGACGATTCCAACTGCCTGCAAGCCGCGCTGGCCGCAGGTGAGCGCGTGGTACTGCCGACCGTCGGGCTATTTGCCGATGGCGTGGCGGTGGCGCAGATCGGCCAGCACACCTTCGACATCTGCAAGGACTATGTGGATGAAGTGATCACCGTGAGCACCGATGAAATCTGTGCGGCGATCAAGGATATCTACGACGACACCCGTTCCATCACCGAGCCGGCAGGCGCGCTGGGTGTGGCGGGCATCAAGAAGTACGTCGAGACCCGTGGCGTCACCGGGCAAACCCTGGTGGCCATCGACTCCGGTGCCAACGTCAACTTCGACCGCCTGCGCCACGTAGCCGAGCGCGCCGAGCTGGGCGAAGGCCGTGAAGCGATTATCGCCGTGACCATCCCCGAGAAGCCGGGCAGCTTCAAGGCGTTCTGCGAGGCCGTGGGCAAGCGCCAGATCACTGAATTCAACTACCGCTTCCACTCTGGCAGCGAGGCGCACATCTTTGTCGGTGTGCAGACCCACCCGGAAAACGACCCGCGCAGTGCCTTGATCGCCAGCCTTACCGGCCAGGGTTTCCCGGTGCTGGACCTGACCGAGAACGAACTGGCCAAGTTGCACATCCGCCATATGGTCGGCGGGCATGCGGCGCACGTCAGCAATGAAGTGGTGTTTCGCTTCGAATTCCCGGAGCGCCCGGGAGCCTTGTTCAACTTTCTTAACAAATTAGGCGGGCGCTGGAACATCTCGATGTTCCACTATCGCAACCACGGCGCAGCTGACGGCCGTGTGGTCGCAGGCCTGCAAGTGCCGGCGAACGAGCGTCACCTGGTACCGGCAGCCCTGGAAGCCATCGGCTACCCGTACTGGGATGAAAGCGATAACCCGGCCTACAAACTGTTCCTCGGTTGAGCGACTACGCTGATTGGGGCGGCCTTTGAGAGATTCGAGATATGCAAACCCTGATCACCCTGAAAGTTATCCACATCGCGGCCACCGTGTTGCTGCTGCTCAGCGGCCTCGGCCTGGCGCTGTTGGCCTGGCGCAAACGCAGTGCCGGCCCGGCGGTTACCGTGCAGCGGCCGTGGGCCTTCGTCTGGTTGCTGATGGGGATCTGCGTGGTCAGCATGCCGTTCACCGGCTGGTGGCTGGTGCATTTGGTCGGCTGGCCGCTGGGGCAGACCTGGCTCCTGGGCTCCAGCATCCTCTATACCGTAGCGGCGCTGGCCTGGTTCTGGCTGGTGGCGCGGCTTAATCGCCTGCGTAAAGGCGAGGGCGGCAGCCTGAATTTCACCCTGGTGCTGGCGGTGGTCAGCCTGGTGGGGTTCGTGGCGATTGCGGGGCTCATGGGCGCTAAGCCGGTTTAAGGCGCAAGATCGAGTCGCCTGCATTCGCGAGCAAGCCCGCTCCCACACTCGACCGAGTTCCAACATGAGAATACGGTCAAAATGTGGGAGCGGGCTTGCTCGCGAAGAGGCCATCAGCTGCGCAATGTAATCACCGGCCACCCGCGCTTTTCGGCCTCAGCCCGCAAATTCGGGTCCGGATCCACCGCCACCGCGTGCGTCACTTGCTCCAGCAACGGCAGGTCATTCATCGAATCGCTATAGAAATAGCTGCCTTCCAGGCTGAATCCGGTTTCTTCCAACCACCGATTCAAGCGCGTCACCTTGCCTTCCCGGAAGCACGGCACGTCAGTGCTGCGCCCGGTGTAGCGGCCATCTTCCATCTCGCATTCGGTGGCAATCAGGGTTTCCACGCCCAGGCGTGCGGCAATCGGCGCGGTGACGAAACGGTTGGTGGCGGTGATGATCACCAGTGTGTCGCCGGCGGCGCGGTGCTTGGCCAGCAGTTCCACGGCGCTGGGCAGCATCAGTGGCTCGACGCAGTCGCGCATGAAATCGCGGTGCCACTCGTCGAGTTGGGCCATCTCGGTACGGCCGAGGATTTCCAGGCTGAAGTTCAGGTAGGCGGCGTTGTCCAGCTTGCCGGCCAGGTAATCCTGGTAGAACTCGTCGTTGCGGGCCTTGTAGGCGATCGGGTCGAGAATCCCGCGTTCACAGAGGTAATCGCCCCAGGCGTGATCGCTGTCGCCGCCGAGAAGGGTGTTGTCCAAGTCGAATAAAGCCAGGCGCATTGCAGTTACTCGCTGAAATGTCTGTAAAAAGGCGTCCAGAATACGGTCTTTTCACAAGAGTGCACATAAGCTAAGAAGCCTCGTTGCCGCTGCAACAACCTTTGTGGAACAATGCGGCGACATGCGTTTGCGAGGTTGTTGCCGTGATCGACCCCGATGGTTTCCGTCCTAATGTCGGGATTATTCTTACGAATGATGCCGGACAGGTGCTATGGGCTCGCCGAATCAACCAAGATGCCTGGCAGTTTCCTCAAGGTGGAATCAACCCCGACGAAACCCCTGAAGACGCCTTGTACCGTGAGTTGAACGAAGAAGTCGGCCTTGAGCGCGAAGATGTGCAGATTCTGGCCTGTACCCGTGGCTGGTTGCGTTATCGTTTGCCGCAACGCCTGGTGCGTACCCACAGCCAACCGCTGTGTATCGGCCAGAAGCAGAAATGGTTTCTCCTGCGCCTGATCTCCAACGAGCAGCGGGTGCGGATGGATTTGACCGGTAAACCGGAGTTCGATGGCTGGCGCTGGGTCAGCTATTGGTATCCGTTGGGCCAGGTGGTGACATTCAAGCGCGAGGTTTATCGTCGCGCTCTCAAAGAGCTTGCCCCGCGCCTTTTAGCGCGCGACTGACGACGGAGTTCGACCCCGAGCCATGCTCAATACGCTGCGCAAGATCGTCCAGGAAGTTAACTCCGCCAAGGATCTCAAGGCGGCGTTGGGGATTATTGTGTTGCGCGTCAAGGAAGCCATGGGCAGCCAGGTCTGCTCGGTTTACCTGCTGGACCCCGAGACCAACCGTTTTGTGCTGATGGCCACCGAGGGCTTGAACAAGCGCTCCATCGGTAAGGTCAGCATGGCGCCCAATGAAGGTCTGGTGGGCCTGGTGGGGACGCGTGAAGAACCCCTGAACCTCGAAAACGCGGCTGATCACCCGCGTTACCGCTACTTTGCCGAAACCGGCGAGGAGCGCTACGCCTCGTTCCTCGGCGCGCCGATCATTCACCACCGCCGCGTCGTCGGCGTGTTGGTCATCCAGCAAAAAGAACGCCGCCAGTTCGACGAAGGTGAAGAAGCCTTCCTCGTGACCATGAGCGCGCAGCTCGCCGGGGTTATCGCCCACGCCGAGGCCACTGGCTCGATTCGCGGCCTGGGCCGTGAGGGCAAGGGCATCCAGGAAGCCAAGTTCGTCGGCGTGCCGGGTTCGCCGGGCGCGGCGGTCGGTACGGCGGTGGTCATGCTGCCGCCGGCGGACCTGGATGTAGTGCCGGACAAGACCGTCAACGACATTGACGCTGAAATCAAACTGTTCAAGACCGCCCTCGAAGGCGTGCGCGCCGACATGCGCAACCTGTCGAACAAGCTGGCCACCCAGCTGCGCCCCGAAGAGCGTGCGCTGTTCGACGTGTACCAGATGATGCTCGACGACGCGTCCCTGGGTAACGAAGTCAAGACCGTGATCAAGACCGGCCAGTGGGCCCAGGGCGCGCTGCGCCAGGTGGTCACCGATCACGTCAACCGTTTCGAAATGATGGACGACGACTACCTGCGCGAGCGCGCCTCGGATGTACGCGACCTCGGTCGTCGTTTGCTGGCGTACCTGCAGGAAGATCGCACCACTAATATGGTCTTCCCCGACAAGACCATCCTGGTCAGTGAAGAACTGACCGCGACCCAACTGGGCGAAGTGCCGGAAGGCAAGCTGGTGGGCCTGGTCTCGGTACTCGGTTCGGGCAACTCCCACGTCGCGATCCTGGCCCGGGCCATGGGCATCCCGACGGTGATGGGCCTGGTGGACCTGCCGTATGCCAAGGTCGACGGCATCGACATGATTGTCGATGGCCATCGCGGCGAGGTGTTCACCAACCCCGGCGAAGTGCTGCGCAAGCAATACGCCGAGGTGGTTGAAGAAGAGAAACAACTGGCGCTGGGCCTCGATTCCTTGCGCGAACTGCCGTGCGTGACCACCGACGGCCATCGCGTGCCGCTGCTGGTCAACACTGGCCTGCTGGCCGATGTGGCTCGCGCGCAACAGCGTGGCGCCGAAGGGGTGGGGCTGTACCGCACCGAAGTGCCGTTCATGATCAACCAGCGTTTCCCGAGCGAGAAGGAGCAGCTGGCGATCTATCGCGAGCAACTGCAGGCCTTCCACCCGTTGCCGGTGACCATGCGCAGCCTGGACATTGGCGGCGACAAGTCACTGTCGTATTTCCCGATCAAGGAAGACAACCCCTTCCTCGGCTGGCGTGGGATTCGTGTCACGCTCGACCATCCTGAAATTTTCCTCGTCCAGACCCGCGCCATGCTCAAGGCCAGCGAAGGCCTGAACAACCTGCGCATCCTGTTGCCGATGATCTCCGGCACCCATGAGCTGGAAGAGGCGCTGCACCTGATCCACCGTGCCTGGGGCGAAGTGCGCGACGAAGGCGCCGACGTACCGATGCCGCCGATTGGCGTGATGATCGAAATCCCGGCGGCGGTGTACCAGGCCAAGGAACTGGCGCGGCAGGTGGACTTCCTGTCGGTGGGTTCCAACGACCTGACCCAATACCTGCTGGCCGTGGACCGTAACAACCCACGGGTGGCCGACCTCTACGACTACCTGCACCCGGCGGTGCTGCAAGCCCTGCAACATGTGGTGCGCGACGCCCATGCCGAAGGTAAGCCGGTGAGTATCTGCGGCGAAATGGCCGGTGACCCGGCGGCGGCAGTGCTGTTGATGGCAATGGGCTTTGACAGCCTGTCGATGAACGCCACCAACCTGCCAAAGGTGAAGTGGATGCTGCGCCAGGTGGACCTGGGCATGGCCAAGGAGCTGCTGGCGGAATTGATGACCATCGACAACCCGCAAGTTATCCACAGCTCGCTGCAGTTGGCGCTGAAGAATCTGGGGCTGACGCGGATGATCAATCCGGCTTCGGCGAAGACTCTCTGACTTCAGCTGATGGCCCTTGTAGTGAGCGGGCTTGCCCCGCGCTGGGTGGCGAAGCCGCCCCAAACCGGCCGCCGCGGTGTTTCAGGAAGATCGCGGTGTCTGGGTTTAGGGCGGCTTCGCCACCCAGCGCGGGGCAAGCCCGCTCACTACACGTTGAGTTCTACCTCACCCAGCCGCCCACCATGGGGCCCAAAACTACGCTCCACCATCCGCCGAGTCCCATCGGCATTCACAATCAACGCCGTACTCGCCCGCGTCCCATAACTGGGGCTGGCAATAAACACGCTGGATAACAGACTCTCCGTCGCCAACCCCACGCCGGTATCGGGCAAGTCTGCAAACGGCGCTGTCTGCGGATCACTCAAAAGCCCCAGCAACGCCTCGGGTTGCGGGTCATCCAGCACCGCACTCAGCGCCGCCTTGGCCTTGAGCAACTTGGGCCACGGCGTATCCAGCCCAGCGTTGGATAACCCATACACCCCGGCCTGCAACCGCGTCGGCTGGGTGTGATTGGCGTTGTAGTGCCACAACTCCTCCCGTGTGCCCAGCAGCAGGTTAAACCCGGCATATTCGATCGAACGGCCGTTAACGTCGGCCAAGTAGTCGTCAATCGGCAGGTTTCCATTGAGAAAGCGCGCCACCAGTTCCCCGCGGGACTTGCGCGCCGGTGGCTGGTGCGGATCGCGGATATTGGTCAGGGCGGCAAACCGCCCGTCGGCATTCACGCCCAGCCAGGTGCCGCCGGCCTCTTGATCGCGGCCGGCGTAGACCTCGGGTGCATCCGGCCACTGGGCCAGCGGCAGGCTGGGGCGGGCGTAGAACTCATCACGGTTGGCCGCGACGATCAGTGGCTGGGCATGGCCCGGCCGCCAGGCGAAGACAATCAGGCACATCAGGCGATCCCTTTTGTGTTTTTTGCCACTCTACGCACTCAAGCGCGGGCGTTCCATCGTCTCCAGTTGGGTCGCATGCCTTCCATCCGTTAACATGCCGGACTTGATTTGGGGGCTCCCATGGAATTTTTGCTGTATTTGGCGCTGGGCGCCTGTGCGGGTGTGCTGGCCGGGCTGTTCGGGGTGGGCGGCGGGATCATCATCGTGCCAGTGCTGGTGTTCAGCTTCACCTTGCAGGGCTTCGATCCCCAGGTGCTGACCCACCTGGCCGTGGGCACCTCCCTGGCGACCATCATTTTTACCTCGATCAACGCCGTGCGTGAGCACCACCGGCGTGGCGCGGTGCGTTGGCCGATCTTTGTGTGGATGACCGTGGGCATCCTGATCGGCGCCGGTTTTGGCGCACTGACCGCCGAAGCCATCTCCGGCCCGCACTTGCAGAAGGTCATTGGTGTGTTCGCCTTGGTGATCGCGCTGCAACTGGCCCTGGAGGTCAAGCCCAAGGCCAGTCGCACGGTGCCGGGCAAACTCGGCCTGACCCTGGCCGGCACGGTGATCGGCTGGGCGTCGGCGATTTTCGGCATCGGCGGCGGCTCGTTGACCGTACCGTTCTTGACCTGGCGCAGCGTGCCGATGCAGCAGTCGGTGGCCACCTCATCGGCGTGCGGCCTGCCGATTGCCCTGGCCAGTGCATTAAGTTTCATGATTCTGGGCTGGCATGACCCGCTGCTGCCCGCTCATAGTCTAGGGTTCGTGTATTTGCCGGCGCTGTTGGGCATTGCCCTGACCAGCATGGTGTTTGCCCGTTTCGGCGCGCGCCTGGCGCACAAACTGTCGCCGCGCTTGCTCAAGCGCCTGTTTGCCGGGTTGCTGTTTTGCGTCGGTTTGAATTTCTTGCTGTAACGCAGCCTTAATCGCGCCACGGCATGGTCCGGGCGCTATAACGAATGATTTAACGAGGAGTCGCAATGCTGCCTTACCCGCAGATCGACCCGGTGGCCCTGGCCATCGGTCCGCTGAAAATCCACTGGTACGGGTTGATGTACCTGATCGGTATCGGCGGCGCCTGGCTGCTGGCTTCCCGGCGCCTGAACCGTTTCGACCCGACCTGGACCAAGGAGAAACTCTCCGACATGGTCTTCTGGCTGTCGATGGGGGTGATCGTCGGCGGGCGCCTGGGCTACGTGTTGTTCTACGATCTGTCGGCGTACATCGCCAATCCGACGCTGATCTTCGAAGTGTGGAAGGGCGGCATGGCGTTCCACGGTGGGTTTGTCGGCGTGATGATCGCTGCCTGGTGGTTCGGCCGTCGCAACGGCAAGTCGTTCTTCGAACTGATGGACTTCGTCGCGCCGCTGGTACCGATTGGCCTGGGGGCCGGGCGCATCGGCAACTTCATCAACGCCGAGCTCTGGGGCAAGCCGACCGACGTGCCGTGGGCGATGGTGTTCCCGCCCTTCAGCGACCCGGCGCAACTGCCGCGCCATCCGTCGCAGCTCTACCAGTTTGCGCTGGAAGGCGTGGCACTGTTCCTGATTCTCTACCTGTTCTCGCGCAAGCCGCGCCCAACCATGGCTGTGTCGGGCATGTTCGCGTTGTTCTACGGGATCTTCCGGTTCATCGTCGAATTTGTGCGCGTGCCGGATGCACAGTTGGGCTACCTGGCGTGGGGCTGGGTGACCATGGGTCAGATCCTCAGCCTGCCGATGATCCTCGCCGGCCTGGGCCTGCTGTGGTGGGCGTACAATCGCCCGCAGCCGCTGAAGAACACTGCGCTTTAAATTCGAATGCCGAGGCGGTTGCCCTGCCTCGGCTTCAACGATACGGGTAAAAAAATGAAGCAATATCTCGAACTACTGAACGACGTCGTGACCAATGGATTGACCAAGGGCGATCGCACCGGCACCGGCACCAAGGCCGTGTTTGCCCGTCAGTATCGGCATAACTTGGCCGACGGCTTTCCGCTGCTGACCACCAAGAAGCTTCACTTCAAAAGCATCGCCAACGAACTGATCTGGATGTTGAGCGGCAACACCAACATCAAGTGGCTGAATGAAAACGGCGTGAAGATCTGGGACGAATGGGCCACCGAAGACGGTGACCTGGGCCCGGTTTACGGCGAGCAGTGGACCGCCTGGCCGACCAAGGACGGTGGCACGATCAACCAGATCGACTACATGGTGCATACGCTCAAGACCAACCCCAACAGCCGCCGCATCCTGTTCCACGGTTGGAACGTCGAGTACCTGCCCGACGAGACCCTGAGCCCCCAGGAAAACGCGCGCAACGGCAAGCAAGCCCTGCCACCGTGCCACCTGCTGTACCAGGCCTTCGTGCATGACGGTCACCTGTCGATGCAGTTGTATATCCGCAGCTCCGACGTGTTCCTCGGCCTGCCGTACAACACCGCGGCGCTGGCGCTGCTCACCCATATGCTGGCGCAGCAGTGCGACCTGATCCCCCACGAGATCATCGTCACCACTGGCGACACCCATGCGTACAGTAACCATATGGAACAGATCCAGACCCAGCTGGCGCGTACGCCGAAGAAGCTGCCGGAGTTGGTGATCAAGCGTAAGCCTGAGTCGATCTATGACTACAAGTTCGAAGATTTCGAGATTGTGGGTTACGACGCCGATCCGAGCATCAAGGCTGATGTCGCCATCTGATCAATGTGGGATCTAGCTTGTGTGGGAGCGGGCTTGCTCGCGAAAGCGGTGGATCAGCTTGCAGATGTGTTAGCTGACACACCGCATTCGCGAGCAAGCCCGCTCCCACATTTAGTCCGTATTCACTTGAGTTAGTGGCCGTGGCTTCTGCCCACATGGGAAGGCTCAGCCTCACTGGCTGCCACGCTTCCGCTGACTTCAAGCCGCTGCAAAATCCCGCACTGCTCCCCACCGCCACAACGCTGGCGCAGGTCCAGCAACTGTTCCTGCAACGCCAACAGCCCGTCGATCCGCGCTTTCACATGGTGGATATGCTCGTCGATCAACGCGTTCACGCTTTCGCACTGGTCCTGCGGACTGTCGCGCAAGCCCAGCAGGCTGCGGATCTCCTCCAGGGTCATGTCCAGGCTGCGGCAATTGCGGATAAAGATCAGCCGCTCGGTGTGCGCCTGGGTGTACACGCGGTAATTGGCCTCGGTGCGCGCCGGCGGCGGCAGCAGGCCTTCCTTCTCGTAATAGCGGATGGTTTCGACGGGGCAGTCGGTCAGTTTCGCCAGTTCGCCGATCTTCATCGCGGCAATCTCCAAATGGGTGCTTGACCCTATAGTGGCTACAGGGTCTTTACTTGGCAACAGGCACCTTACGGACGCGACCTGATGAGCGATTCCATCCACACCCCGCATAAACACAAGCACGACCATGATCATGGCGAGCATAAACTCACGCCTGTGCATAACCACGGCCACGGCGATTCCTGCTGTTCCGCCAGCCCGGCTGCGGCAAAGGTGACGCTGAACGAGGCGCCCACCGCCGGCTCGCGCTTGAGCACGTTCCGCATCGAAGCCATGGATTGCCCCACCGAGCAGACGCTGATCCAGAACAAACTGGGCAAGCTCGCCGGCATCCAGCAGTTGGAATTCAACCTGATCAACCGCATCCTCGGCGTCACCCACGACCTGCCGAGCACCGCGCCGATCATCGCCGCGATCAAATCCATCGGCATGCAGGCCGACCCCATCGAGGAAGGCACCCCGGCTGCCGCACCACCCGCCAAGAAACACTGGTGGCCGCTGGCATTGTCCGGCGTCGGTGCATTGGGCGCCGAAGTGCTGCACTTCACTAACGCCGCGCCGACCTGGGTGATTGCCCTGGTGGCGCTGGTGTCGATCCTCAGCGGCGGCCTTACCACCTACAAAAAGGGCTGGATCGCCCTGAAAAACCTCAACCTGAACATCAACGCGCTGATGAGCATCGCGGTGACCGGCGCAATCCTGATCGGCCAGTGGCCGGAAGCGGCCATGGTGATGTTCCTGTTTACCGTCGCCGAACTGATCGAAGCCAAATCCCTGGACCGTGCGCGCAACGCTATCAGCGGCCTGATGCAGATGACCCCCGAACAGGCCACGGTGCGGCAGGCCGACGGTTCGTGGGCTGAACAAGAGGTCAAAAGCATCGATCTTGGGGCTATCGTGCGGGTCAAGCCTGGCGAGCGCATCGGCCTGGACGGTGAAGTCACTGCGGGCCAATCGACCATTGACCAAGCGCCGATCACCGGCGAAAGCCTGCCCATTGAAAAGACCGTGGGCGACAAGGTCTTCGCCGGCACCATCAACCAGGCCGGCGCTCTGGAATACAAAGTCACCGCAGCGGCCAACAACTCCACCTTGGCGCGGATCATTCACGCCGTGGAACAGGCCCAAGGCGCCCGCGCGCCGACCCAGCGCTTTGTCGACAGTTTCTCCAGGGTCTACACCCCGGCGGTATTCCTGTTTGCCCTCGGCGTAGCCCTGATCCCGCCGCTGTTCATGGCCGGCGTGTGGTTCGACTGGATCTACCGCGCCCTCGTGCTGCTGGTGGTGGCGTGCCCGTGTGCGCTGGTGATCTCCACGCCCGTGACCATCGTCAGCGGCCTCGCGGCGGCGGCGCGCAAAGGCATCCTGATCAAGGGCGGCGTCTACCTGGAGGGCGGCTACAAACTCGACTACCTGGCCCTCGACAAGACCGGCACCATCACCCACGGCAAGCCGGTGCAAACCGATTACCTGGCGCTGTTCCCCAACGTCGAAGCCAGCGCACCGGCGTTAGCCGCGAGTTTGGCCGGGCGTTCCGACCACCCGGTGTCCCTCGCCATCGCCAATGCGGCTGTGGATAAAAACCTGGCGCTGCACGCTGTGGATAACTTCGCGGCGCTGGCGGGCCGTGGTGTGCGTGGCGACATCAACGGCGAAACCTATCACCTGGGCAACCACCGCCTGGTGGAGGACCTCGGCCTGTGCTCGCCGGAGCTGGAAGAAAAACTCTTCGCCCTGGAAAAACAAGGCAAGTCCGTGGTGCTGTTGCTCGACAAGTCCGGCCCGCTGGCGCTGTTTGCCGTGGCCGACACGGTCAAGGACAGCAGCCGCGAAGCCATCCAGCAACTGCACGCGCTGGGCATCAAGACCCTGATGCTCACCGGCGACAACACCCACACCGCCCAGGCGATTGGCGCCCAGGTCGGCATTGATCAGGCCCGTGGCGACCTGCTGCCCACCGATAAACTGCAAGCCATCGAAACCCTCTATGGCCAAGGCCATCGCGTCGGCATGGTCGGCGACGGCATCAACGATGCCCCGGCCCTGGCCCGTGCCGAGATCGGTTTCGCCATGGCCGCCGCCGGCACCGACACCGCCATCGAGACGGCCGATGTGGCCCTGATGGACGATGATCTGCGCAAGATTCCCGCATTCATTCGGTTGTCGCGGCAAACCTCGAGTATCCTGCGGCAGAACATCGCCCTGGCGCTGGTGATCAAGGCGATCTTCCTCGCAGTCACGTTCCTGGGCATGGCCACCATGTGGATGGCGGTGTTTGCCGACATGGGCGTCAGCCTGCTGGTGGTGTTCAATGGCCTGCGCCTGTTGCGCAAATAATGGATGTGAGGGTGGCGTGCTGAGTGCCGAGTTGAAGGCTTTTTACATGGTCGCGCGCCTGGGCAGCATTACCCAGGCGGCGAAAAAACTCGGCCTGAGCCAGCCCACGGTCACCACCCAGATTCGCAACCTCGAAAGCCAATACGGTGTTGAGCTGTTCTACCGTGGCGGCCGGCGTCTGACCGTCAGCGATGAAGGCGCGCGGCTGCTGCCGATGGTCAAGGCGCTGTTGCAGCAAGAAGCGGACATCGAGTTTTTCCTGCGCAACAACGGCCAGGTCCAGGGCGCATTGCGGATTGCCGCGACGGCGCCGTATTACATCCTCGATCTGGTCAAAGCCTTCCGCGAACGCCTGCCGCAGGTGGACGTGTCGGTGGAAATCGGCAACTCCCAACAGGTGCTCGAAGCGCTGGACGATTACCGCGTCGATGTCGCCGCGTCCTCGCAGTTGGTGGAAGACCCACGCCTGATCCGCCGGGTATTGGGCACCGACCCGCTGGTGCTGGCGGTGCATCGCGACCATCCCCTGGCCAAGCTCGACCATGTGCCCCTCAGTGCCCTGGCCGGGCATACCTTGTTGATGCGTGAAGCGGGCTCGACCACACGGCGGCTGACGGAAGAGATGTTGCAGGGCGCTAGCGTGAGCTACGGGCCGCTGCTGGAAATCGGCAGTCGCGAGTCGATCCGCGAGGCGGTGTTGCGCAATATTGGCATCAGCATCATTGCGCGCCAGGAAGTGCCCCATGACCCGCAACTGCGGGTGCTGACCATCGAGCATGCGCCGCAGATTCCGGAGTATTTGTACTGCCTCAAGGAAAGAAAAAACGCACGGTTGCCAGCGGCGTTTCTGGGGTTGGCGCAGGAAATGTCGCCCCTCTGAGTTCTATGGTGGTCTTGAGGGCCTCTTCGCGGGCAAGCCCGCTCCCACATTTTGACCGTGTGAACCCGATCAAGTGTGGGAGCAGGCTTGCCCGCAAAAGCGGCAGTACAGGCACCACACCTCTTTGACCCCTACCCAAATCCACCAATACCACTATCACCACCTTTTGCCTTCCTGCCACACGCGCGACGCATTGCCTACCTAGCATGACCCTCATCCGTTTGATGAGGTGCCACGCATGAACACTGCCCTGAGCCAACCCGGCGCGCCGATGAAGGTGCGCAATATCCAGAAACGCTTCGGCGCCTTCACTGCGCTCGATAACGTATCCCTGGACGTCGCCGCCGGTGAGTTGGTGTGCCTGTTGGGCCCGTCCGGCTGTGGCAAGACCACCTTGCTGCGCTGCATCGCCGGGCTCGAGCGCCAGGACAGCGGCGAACTTTACCTGGGCAACCGCGACGTTTCCCTGCTGCCACCCCAGGCGCGGGACTACGGCATTCTGTTCCAGTCCTACGCCCTGTTTCCCAACCTGACCGTCGAAGCGAACATCGGCTACGGCCTCACCGGCAGCGGCCGCGATGAAGTGCGCAAGCGTGTCGCTCAGATGTTGGAACTGGTCGGCCTGGTCGGCAGTGAAAAGAAATACCCCGGCCAACTCTCCGGCGGCCAGCAACAACGCGTGGCTCTAGCCCGGGCACTGGCGCCTGCGCCGTCGTTATTGCTGCTGGATGAACCGATGTCCGCCCTCGACGCCCGTGTGCGCGAGCATCTGTGCACCGAACTGCGCCAACTGCAACGGCGCCTGGGCATCACCACGCTGATGGTCACCCACAACCAGGACGAGGCCATGCTGATGGCCGACCGCATCGCCGTGATGAACAACGGCAAGGTCGAGCAGTACGCCACGCCCCAGGAAATCTACGACCGCCCGGCCACGTCGTTCGTGGCGGAATTTGTCGGCCAGGGCAATTGGTTGCCATTCAGCCGCAACAGCGCCAGCCACGCCCAGGTCGGCGGGATGAACATGCGCTTGGCCGATGATGCCGGCGTGGCCAAGTCCGGCCGCCTGTTCTGCCGCCCGGAAGCCATCAGCGTCAACCCGCCGGTGCATGAAGAAAACCTGTTCCCGGCCAAGGTCCGCGAGGTCACGTTCCTCGGCAACCGCTGCCGCATGAGCTTTGAGCTTGAGCAGTTACCCGGCCATGCGCTGCTCGCCGAACTGGCCCCGGAAGCCATGCCGCGCCTGGGCGCCCAGGACATCTGGGTGGCCTTGCCGCCGCGCAGCCTGCAGGTGTTTGCCTGAGATGGCTGTTGTCATGACCTTGCCCGCCGTGCGCCAGGCTTCCCGTGCGGAACTGGGCGACCGCCTGTTTGTAGTCGGCGGCAAACTGCTCTGGCTGTGCTTGCTGGGCGTCGCCGTGTTGCTGCCGTTGCTGGCGATCTTCTGGCGTGGTTTCAGCAACGAAGCGGGGCAGGGCGGCGGTCTGGTCGCGGCTAAAGCACTGATCAGCAGCGCCAACTTCCACTGGTTGCTCGGCAACAGTCTGAAAGTTTCCCTCAGCGTCGCGGCCATCGTCGTACCGCTGGCCTACCTGTTTGCCTACGCCCTGCAACGCACGCTGATTCCCGCCAAGGCGATCTGGCGCGGCCTGTCCCTGCTGCCGTTGATGGCACCGTCGATGCTGCCGGGGATTGCGCTGGTTTATCTATTCGGCAACCAGGGTATGTTGCGCGGCTTGCTCTCGGAGAATATCTACGGTTTCTGGGGCATCGTTCTGGGTGAAGTGATCTACACCTTCCCACACGCCTTGATGATCCTGCTGTCGGCGCTGTCCCTGGCGGATGCGCGCCTGTTCGACGCGGCCTCCAGCATGGGGGCGAGCCCGGCCCGGGCGTTTCGCAGCATCACCTGGCCGGCCACGCGCCAGGCGGTATTCGCGGCATTCTGTCTGGTGTTTACCTTGACCATCACCGACTTCGGCGTGCCCGTGGTGGTCGGCGGCGATTATCAAGTGCTGGCGCTGGAGGCGTACAAGGCGGTGGTCGGCCAGCAACAGTTCGGTCGCGGCGCGTTGATCGGCATGGTGTTGCTGTTGCCGGCGCTGTTCAGCTTCGGCGTGGATGCGTGGTTGCGCCGCCGTCATGGCGACTCCATGAGCGGCCGCGCCCAAGTGTTCCAACCGCTGCCATCGCGTTCAAGGGACGGCTGCTACCTGGCCATCGTCCTACTGATCTGCGCCGTTTTGCTGCTGGTGTTCGGCATGGCGGTGTACTCCTCGCTGGTGAAATTCTGGCCGTACAACCTGTCGCTGTCGCTGAACCACTACCAGTTCGAAGACACTGCCGGCGGCGGCTGGCTGGCCTACCGCAACAGCCTGACCCTGGCCTTGTGCACCGCGTTGATCGGCAGCGTGCTGATCTTCACCGGCGCCTACCTGATGGAAAAGACCAAGGGCCAGAAGGGCCTCAACCTCGCGCTGCGCCTGCTCAGCTTTGTGCCGATGGCCGTGCCGGGGTTGGTGCTGGGTCTGGGCTACGTGTTCTTTTTCAACCTCAACGGCAACCCGCTGCATGTGTTCTACGGAACCATGACCCTGCTGGTGGTGTGCACCATTGCGCATTATTTGACCACCGCGCAGATGACCGCCACCACGGCGTTGCGCCAGCTGGACGCCGAGTTCGAAGCCGCCGCGCTGTCCCTCAAGGCGCCGCTGTATCGCCATTACCTGAAAGTCACCGTGCCGATCTGCCTGCCGGCGTTGCTGGACATCGTGCGCTACCTGTTTGTATCGGCGATGACCACCGTATCCGCCGCGATTTTCCTCTACAGCCCCGACACCATCCTCGCCGCCGTCGCCGTGTTGAACATGGACGATGCCGGCAACGTGGGCGGCGCGGCGGCCATGTCGACCTTGATCCTGTTCACCTCGGCCGGCGTCTCGCTGTTGCTGGCGTGGGCCTCACGCGGCGCGTTGCGTCGCTCCCAAGCCTGGCGCCAGAGCGCGCCGGGCCAATAATCCCGATAGGAGGTGTTCCATGTTCAAACCCCTGGCACTGGTCGCTGCCGTACTGTCTGCATTCAGCCTGAATGCCTTCGCCAAGACCGACCTTACGGTGTACACGGCCCTCGAAGCCGAGCAGTTGAAGACCTATAAGCAAGCCTTCGAAAAGGCCAACCCGGACATCGAAATCAAGTGGGTGCGCGACTCCACCGGCATCATCACCGCCAAGCTGCTGGCCGAGAAAGACCGCCCGCAAGCCGACGCGGTCTGGGGCCTGGCCGCGTCGAGCCTGGCGATCCTCGATCAGCAAGGCATGCTGGATAACTACGCCCCCAAGGACCTGGACAAAATCGGCAAAAACTACCGTGACCCTGCCAACCCCCCGGCCTGGGTCGGCATGGACGTGTGGGCCGCGACCATCTGCTTCAATACCGTTGAAGCCGAAAAGCAGGGCCTGAGCAAGCCGGTGAGCTGGCAAGACCTGACCAAGCCTGAGTACAAGGGCAAGATCGTGATGCCCAACCCGGCCTCGTCCGGCACCGGTTTCCTGGATGTGAGCGCGTGGTTGCAGACCTATGGCGAGAAGCAGGGCTGGCAGTACATGGACGACCTGCACCAGAACATCGGCCAGTACGTTCACTCGGGCTCCAAGCCGTGCAAGCTGGCGGCGTCTGGTGAATTCCCGATCGGGATTTCCTTTGAATACCCGGCCGTGCAGTTGAAGCGCCAGGGCGCGCCGCTGGACATCATCCTGCCGAAAGAAGGCCTGGGTTGGGACATTGAAGCGACGGCCGTGATGAAGGGCACGGCCCACGCCGACGCGGCGAAAAAACTCGCCGACTTTTCCGCCAGCCCGGCGGCGATGGCGCTGTACAAGGACAACTTCGCCGTGCTCGCCCAGCCGGGGATTGCCAAGCCGCAGACCGAATTGCCGGCCGATTATGAGCAACGGCTGATCAAGAACGACTTTGCCTGGGCGTCGAAGAACCGCGACAGCATCCTCACCGAATGGCGCAAGCGCTATGACGGGAAGTCGGAGAAGGTCGCCGGTCAGTAAGGTTTTCGTCAGAGCTACTGGCCTCTTCGCGAGCAAGCCCGCTCCCACATTTTGATTTGTGAACACATTCAAATGTGAGAGCGGGCTTGCTCGCGAAGGCGGCCTTGAATTCAGGACATCATTCCATGACACACCCCACCGACCTTTTAATTGTCGGCGCCGGCATCCTCGGCCTGTCCCACGCCTTCGCCGCCGCCCAGCGCGGCCTCAAGGTCAAGGTCTTCGAACGCAGCGCCACGCCCCTGGGCGCCTCGGTACGCAACTTCGGCCAGGCCCTGGTCACCGGCCAGCCGCCAGGCACGATGCTCGACCTGGCGCGGCAAAGCCGTGACATCTGGGGCCACTGGGCCCAGGCCGCCGGCCTGCAGCTCAAGCGCAACGGCGCCTACCTGTTCGCCCGCAACGAAGCCGAAGAGCATCTGCTCGAAGCCTTTTGCGCCGGCCGCGCCAAGGAACACGGCTACCACGTCGAATTGCTGCAAGGCGCAGCGATGAAGGATTTGTATGGCGGCCAGTTCCGCCATCACCGTGCCGCGTTGCACGGCAAGGACGACCAGCAACTGTATTCGCGCGAAGCGCTCCCGGCGTTGATCAACTACCTTCGCGACGAATTGAACGTGGAGTTTCATTTCTCCACCCTGGTACGCGATGTGGAACCGGGCCTGCTGCACAGTACGGTGGGCAGCTTTCGCGGCGAGCAGATCATCGTCTGCTCCGGTCACGACTACCAAACCCTGCTGGCCGACGCGATGGCCGAACTCAACCCAAGTATCTGTCGCCTGCAAATGCTGCGCGCACGGCCAGCGGTCAATCTCAACCTGCAACACGCCTTGCTCACCGGCCTCAGTTGCGTGCACTACGGCGCCTTCGCTGACCTGCCCGAGGCGGCGACGGTGCGGGCGCAGATCCTGCGCGATGTGCCGCACCTGCACGAGCACGGCATCCACCTGCTGATCAGCCCGACACCCTATGGCGAGCTGATCATCGGCGACTCCCATGCCTACGGCAGCGATGCCTCGCCGTTCAACGCCGAGCAGGTCGACGACTGGATGATCGAACTGGCCGAGCAGACCCTGGGTTGCAGGCTCCAGGTGCTGGAGCGCTGGCAGGGCGTATACGGGGCACGGGGGCCGGGGCCGTTCTCGTTCCTGCGGGCGGCACCGGGGGTGAGCGCAGCGTTGATGCACACCGGCGTGGGCATGAGCGTCGGGCCGGCGCTGGCCGAGCGCAATATCAGCGCGTTGTGGGGGAGTGTGTGATGAGCCCGGAACAGGCGATTGCCGAGGTCTTTGGCCTGTACGAGCGACACGGCGCGGCGGATTACATCGGCGAGCCGGTGTCGCAGATCGAGCACATGTCCCAGGCCGCGCAGCTTGCCATGTTGGAAGGGTTTGACGATGAAGTGGTGCTGGCGGCGTTTTTCCACGACATCGGGCATCTGTGCGGCCAAGGCGGCGCGGACATGGGCGGCTACGGCGTGGTCAGCCACGAACGGCTGGGCGCGGATTACCTGCGCCGCGCCGGGTTCAGCGAACGCTTGGCCAGGCTCGTGGAATATCACGTGCAAGCCAAGCGCTACCTGACGTTCAACCAACCGGACTACTACGCCCGATTGAGCGCAGCCAGCCGTCGCACCCTGGGCTATCAGGGCGGGATGATGACCGCCGAAGAAGCCCAGGCCTTTGAGCAGGACCCGCTCTGCGCGGTCAGCCTGCGCATGCGTCATTGGGACGAGCAGGCCAAGCAGATGCATGTGCCGCTGCTCGACCTTGAGGTGCTCAAGGCCAAGGCGCGGCAGGTGTTGGCGGCTTAGGTTTCGTCGAGGCGCTGGGCGAGTGCTTCGACCTGCTCCTGGCGTTCGGCCTGGCTGAGTTTGGCGTGGGGGTTGAGCGACGACCATTGCGGATGGGCGCGGGCTTTGTGCAGCGCGTCCGGCAATTTGCCCTCGCGCCAGCTTTTGTCCTGGGGCGTATCGACCTTGATGCTGTGCATCGCCGCATGCCCACGCAGGTTCAGGGCCTTGAGCAACTGACGTTGGCGCAGCGCGAGCAGGCGCAGCACGCTGTCGTCCACGGTCAGTTCGCGTTGGCCTTTGATCTTGCCCAGCAGCCGGCTGCCGTAGCTGCGCGCGGTTTGCAGCGCACCACCGGCAATCGCCCCGGCCAGGGCGGCGGCGCCGAGGGTCAGGCCGCCGACCAGCAGATCCACACCCGCCCCGGCGGCGGCCCCGGCGGCGATCCCGCCACCGACGCGCACCCCGAGTTGCTTGAGGGTTTCCGGGTTGAACAGGTCATCGCCCCAGCGCCCGTCAAGCAGCGGCAAATCGCTGGCGGCGGCGTCTTGCGGGCGAAAGCCGAACAGTTTGAGCAGCGCTTCCACGCATTTCTGTTCGCGCTGGCGCACGGCCTTGCGCAGCTCGTTGATGGCGTGCGGCTCATCTTCGGTGACCACGCTGCGACGGCACGCGGCACAGTCGATCAGCAGCTCGGCGATCAACCGCGCCGCGCTTTGCTGACGGGCCTGGCGCTGGGCCTGCTGGTCAAGAATCAGGCGCTCCAACTGCGGCCGGGCGTTTTCCAGCAATAGGGCGAGGCTTTCGTACAGGCGGCGCTCGCCGTCTTCCGGTGGTGCGACGCTGTCGAACCGCACCAGTGCATGCAGGCCCAGGCGGGCGAGGGCTTCACGCCAGTCCGGTTCGCGGTGGTCGCTGCTGCTGACAAAGTTGAGCACCGGCAGTAACGGCTTGCCGCAACTGGCCAGCACTTGCAGCTCGTCGCGGTACTTGGCTAGCACCGGCTCGCGGGCGTCGATCACGTACAGGCCGGCGTCCGAGGCCAGCAGTTGGCGCAGCACCTTGGCTTCCTGTTCGAAACGCTGGCGCGCTTCGCTGCCTTCGAGGAACCGCGCCAGCCGAGCCGGGCCGTCGAGGCGTTCACCCGGTCGGTCCAGGCGCTCCAGGTAGTCGCGCAGGGCGATGGCGTCTTCCAGGCCGGGGGTGTCGTACAACTCCAGCAGGGCTTCGCCGTCCACCGACAAGCGCGCACCTTCGACATGCCGTGTGGTGCTGGGGCGGTGGGAGACTTCGCCGAAGCCCACGTCGCGGGTCAGGGTGCGCAGCAGCGAGGTTTTGCCGACATTGGTGTGGCCGACCACGGCGAGTTTCAGCGGTTTAGTCATGACCGGTCTCCAGCCAGTTCAGCGGCGCGCAGTCGGCGAAGGGCAGCTCAAGCTGTTGCAGCGCGCTGTGCCAGTCGCCCAGGCGTTCGGCGTCCAGCGCCTGGCCGGGCGGTGCTTGCAGCAGCCACACACGGGTGGCGGCGGCGCTACGGGCGAGTTCGGCGATCAGCGCGAGGCTGCCGCGATCCGGCGAACGTCGTGGGTCGCAGGCGATGGCCAGGCGGGCGGGCGGGAAGCGCGTGAGTTGTTCCAGCAGTTTGTGGCGCGATTCGCGGCTGTCGAGGATGCCGGCGTCGTTGACGTTGGCAGGCAGCTTGGGCGGCCATGGATGCTGGTCGTCCAGTTCGATGGCCACCAGCAGGGCGCCGTCGCTGTGCAGGTCGCTGACGCCGCCGCTGACAGGGGGCAACTGCTCCGGTGCGGCGTCGTTGACGCCGAGGCGTTCGCTGCTTGGCATCAGGCGTTCACGCAGCTGGCTGTAGCCCGGCAGGTTGAGGTCCATGCGCAGGGCGGCGCGCCCGCGTTGCCAGCGCCACAGGCAGAGCAGGGCGAGGAGCAGGCGCGGCAGCAGGCCGTAGACCAGCAGCACGCCTACCAACCAAGCGGCCCAGGCCTGGCGGGCGCGTTCGATGTTCAGCGCGGAATCGCCGCTGGCGCGGATCATCTCGACGGTTGGTACGTTGAAGCCCAGCAGCGCGGGCAGGCTGCCCAACGTTTGGGTTGCGGCGACGAAGGTGTCGGCGCTGAGGATGGTGGTTTCCCACACGAAGCCGTAGCGGCGGGTGGCGAGCAGCGTCAGCAGGATCGCCAGGGCGCTGAGCATGGCCAGCAGCCACAGGCCATTGACCAGCACGCCGACGGCCCAGCGATTGAGTTTTTGGCGTTGCAGCAACAGCAACAACGCCGGTGCCAACTGTGCGGCCTTGGCGTCGCGGGCGAGTTTTTCGCTGAGCCACAACCATAGCCGCCCCAGGCTGGCGCCGTGTTCGCCGGCAAACAGCAGGCCCAGGGCCCAACTGATCAGCAGGATCAGATTCAAACCGAGCAGGCTGCCCAAGGCCCAGAACACATTCACCGGGGCCAGGCCGTTGCCCAGCGCGGCGAAGGCCAGGCCGGCGCCGCTGATCAGCGCGACGATGGCCAGCAGCACCAGCGCCAGGCGCGCACCTTGCAGCCAGCGGGTGAGGGCGGCGCTCAGGCCATCGCGCTCGGCCAGGTGCAGGGCGCGGCGCTGGATACGCATCGGCAAATCGCCACCGGCCGCGCGGGCCAGGCGGTTGGCTTCCTGGTCGTCCAGGGGCCCCGCGTGTTCTTCGCGCAGGCGCACGGTTTCTGTCAGCCAGAGTTTTTGCAGCGGGGTCAGTGCAGTCACGCGCCGTCCTGTTGTGTTTGTGAGCCTGGAGCATAACCCCTGACTCGGGGCTCTGGTATTCTCGTCGCCATGAAAAAAACTCTCCCTTTAAGCCTGATCGCAGCCCTCGGTGAAAACCGCGTGATCGGCGTCGACAACAGCATGCCCTGGCATTTGCCGGGGGATTTCAAATATTTCAAGGCCACTACGCTCGGCAAGCCGATCATCATGGGGCGCAAGACCTGGGATTCCCTGGGCCGACCGTTACCGGGGCGCTTGAACCTTGTGGTCAGCCGTCAGACCGATCTGGTGCTGGAAGGTGCCGAGGTTTTTCCGTCGCTGGACGCTGCGGTTGAGCGCGCCGAAGCGTGGGCGCTGGAGCAGGGCGTGGATGAGCTGATGCTGATCGGCGGTGCGCAGTTGTATGCGCAGGGGCTGGAGCAGGCCGATCGCCTGTATTTGACGCGGGTGGCGTTGAGCCCGCAGGGGGATGCGTGGTTTCCGGAGTTTGATTTGAACCAGTGGAAGCTGGTTTCCAACCAAGAAAATCCGGCTGAAGGTGACAAGCCTGCCTACAACTTCGAAGTCTGGAAAAAAGCCTGACAGCCCGTAGTGAGCAGGCTTGCCCGCGCTGGGCGGCGAAGCCGCCCCAACAGGTACGCCGCGGTGTTTCAGGAAAAACGCGGTGTCTGGTTTTGGGGCGGCTTCGCCGCTCAGCGCGGGTGTAGAACCGTAGACATCCTTTACATCTGAAACCGGGGACATCGTTTACACATTTTAGGCTTGGGCTAGTTCGGCGTGCTCATCGGCATCCAATACGGCGTTATCCGTCTGCCCCATGATCTGGCTGGTAATCGCCCCGGCCGTCATCGAGCCGTTCACGTTCAACGCCGTGCGGCCCATGTCGATCAGCGGCTCCACGGAAATCAGCAACGCCACCAATGACACCGGCAAGCCCATCGCCGGCAGCACGATCAGCGCGGCAAACGTCGCGCCGCCGCCCACGCCCGCCACACCGGCCGAACTCAGGGTCACAATCGCCACCAGCGTCGCGATCCACAGCGGGTCGAGCGGGTTGATGCCCACGGTCGGCGCCACCATCACCGCCAACATCGCCGGGTAAAGACCCGCGCAACCATTCTGGCCGATGGTCGCGCCAAACGAGGCGGCGAAACCGGCGATGGAGTGCGGGATGCCCAGGCGACGGGTCTGCGCCTCGATGCTCAGCGGGATCGCCGCCGCGCTGGAGCGGCTGGTGAAGGCAAACGTCAGCACCGGCCAGACCTTGCGGAAAAAGCGCAGCGGGTTGATCCCGGCCAGGGACAGCAGCAGGCCGTGCACCACGAACATCAGGCCCAGGGCCAGGTACGACACCACCACGAAACTGCCGAGCTTGATGATGTCTTGCAAGTTGGAACCGGCGACCACCTTGGTCATCAGCGCCAATACGCCGTACGGCGTCAATTTCATCACCAGGCGCACCAGGCGCATCACCCAGGCTTGCAGGGTGTCGATGGCGTTGAGCACTTTCTGGCCTTTTTCCACGTCATCCTTGAGCAGTTGCAGCGCGGCAACCCCCAGGAACGCGGCGAAAATCACCACGCTGATGATCGACGTCGGCTTGGCCCGCGCCAGGTCGGCGAACGGGTTCGACGGCACGAACGACAGCAGCAACTGCGGGATATTCAGGTCGGCGACCTTGCCCGCGTAATCACTCTGGATCACCTGCAGGCGCGCCATTTCCTGGGTACCGGCCACCAGGCCTTCGGCGGTGAGGCCGAACAGGTTGGTCAGGCCGATACCGATCAACGCCGCGATCGCGGTGGTGAACAACAGCGTGCCGATGGTCAGGAAGCTGATCTTGCCCAGGGACGCGGCGTTGTGTAAACGCGCCACGGCGCTGAGGATCGAAGCAAATACCAGCGGGATCACGATCATTTGCAGCAATTGCACATAACCGTTGCCGATCAGGTCGAACCAGCCGATGGAAGCCTTGAGCACCGGGTTGCCGGCGCCATAAATGCTATGCAGTGCCACACCGAACGCCACGCCCAGGGCCAGGGCGAACAACACCTTTTTGGCCAGGCTCCAGTTTGTGCGGCGGGTTTGTGCCAGGCCCAGTAACAGGACCACGAACACCAGTAAGTTGAGAATCAGAGGCAGATTCATTGAAGCTCCGTCAGAGGCTGCCAATCGCGTGAGCCTGCGATTGCGAACCGGAAATCCTAACAGCTTGAAATATATTGATTTAATACCGATATCGAATGGTGACTGTCGCTTTTGGAATAAGCCTTTGACGCTCAGGTATATGGCGTTGGCGGAATCAGGACGCAAGCGGTCGTGCTCGGGCGCTAACTGTCACAGGGATTTGTTAGCGTCGATGTCTTTCACTCAGGGAGAAAACGCATATGAAGCTCGCTTCGAGAATGTTTGCCGCCGCGCTGTGCCTGGGCCTTGCTGGCCACGCCATGGCCGCCACCGAGTTGAAACACTGGCCGGCCCCGGCCGCCGAGCAACTGAACAAAATGATCGCCGCCAACGCCAACAAGGGCAATTTCGCGGTGTTCGACATGGACAACACCAGCTACCGCTACGACCTCGAAGAGTCCCTGTTGCCCTACATGGAAAACAAGGGCCTGATCACCCGCGACAGCCTTGATCCGTCGCTCAAGCTTATGCCGTTCAAAGACACTGCCGACCATAAGGAAAGTCTGTTCAGTTACTACTATCGCCTCTGCGAAGTGGACGACATGGTCTGCTACCCGTGGGTCGCCCAGGTGTTTTCGGGGTTCACCCTCAAGGAGCTCAAGGTCCAGGTCGACGAACTGATGGCCTCCGGCAAGCCGGTGCCTGTCAGCTATTTCGAAGGCGACGTGGTGAAAAAATCCGAAGTGCAGCCGCCGAAAGTCTTCACCGGCCAGCAGGAGCTGTACAACAAGCTGATGGAAAACGGCATCGACGTGTATGTGATGACCGCTGCCTCGGAAGAACTGGTGCGCATGGTCGCCGCCGATCCGAAGTACGGCTACAACGTCAAACCCGAGAACGTCATCGGCGTGACCACCCTGCTCAAGGACCGCAAGACCGGCGAGTTGACCACCGCACGCAAACAGATCAGCGCCGGCAAATATGACGAGAAAGCCAACCTCGGCCTCGAACTCACCCCTTACCTGTGGACCCCGGCCACCTGGATGGCCGGTAAACACGCGGCGATCCTGACCTACATCGACGAGTGGAAAAAACCGGTGCTGGTGGGCGGTGACACGCCAACGAGCGATGGCTACATGCTGTTCCACGATGTGGACGTGGCCAAGGGCGGCGTGCATTTGTGGATCAACCGCAAGGACAAATACATGACCCAGCTCAACGGCATGATGGCCAAGCACGCGGCGGCGCAGGCCAAGGAAGGGCTGGCGGTGACGGCGGACAAGAATTGGGTGATTGTGAAGCCTGACGACATTCAGTGACACCGAGTCGCCCTTATCGCAGGCAAGCCAGCTCCCACATTTTGACCGTGTGAACCCGGTCAAGTGTGGGAGCTGGCTTGCCTGCGATGGCTCCCTGAAGAACGCCACAACACCCACAGTAAAAAATAGATTTCAATTGCGAACCAATCTCATCCTCTGCTAGCGTGCGCACCTCCTGAACCCCTCGTTCATCTCAAGGTAGTGCCGTGCTCTCCTGGAATTCGCAGATCGCGCGCCTGTTCGCGGAGCAGAAGAAAGCCCTCGAAGCCTTCGTCACCCGCCGCACCGGCAGCGCTCAGGTAGCCGCCGACCTGACCCAGGAATCGTTCCTGCGCCTGGCCCGGTTGGACTCCGGCGAGAAGATCGACAACCTCCCGGCCTTCCTCTTCACCATCGCCAGTAACCTGGTGCGCGATCACCAGCGCCAGGCCATTCGCCGTGAGCGCCTGGACGCCGGCGAGCCCAGCGAAGAACTGCCGTGCAGCAACCCCGGCGCCGATGAACAATTGGCCGCCTACCAGCAGGAGCAACTGATGCAGGACGCGATCCTGGCGTTGCCCGAGGCGACTCGGCAGATCTTCCTGCTCTATCATGTCGACGAACTTTCCTACCGCCAGATTGGCGAACGCCTGTCGATCACCCCGCGCAGCGTGGAATACCAATTGCGTCGCGCCTTGATTGAATGCCGCGCCTACATCAAGACGCGGCTTGCCTGCGATGCACAAGGACGTCGGACATGACTGCGTTACCCACTGCCGACGAGCTGTTTGAACAAGCGTCCGGCTGGTATTTCCGCCTACAGGCCGAGGACGTGACGCCGGCTGAAATGGACGCCTTCGCCGCCTGGCTCGGCCAGGGCAATGCCCAGGATGAAGCCTGGCAGGAAGTGCAGGCGATGCTCGGCGGTTTGCGTGAACCGGCACGGTTGATCCGCCGCGCCGAGCAGGCCGCGTGGCGCAAACCCGCGCGGCGCTGGGCTTATGCCGCTGCCGTGCTGCTGGCGGTTGGGCTGACCGTGCAGAACACGCCCTGGCTCGACCGCCTGCGCGCGGACTACGCCACCGGCACCGGCGAATCGCGCACCGTCGAATTGGCCGATGGCTCTCAGTTGCAACTCAACACCGACAGCGCGATTCAAGTGCGCATGAGCGGCGGCGAGCGTCAGATTCGTCTGCTGCGTGGCGAAGGTTTTTTCAGCGTGACCAAGGACCCGGCGCGGCCGTTCGTGGTGCAGTCCGGTGAGGGCTGGGTCAAGGTGGTCGGCACCCAGTTCAGCGTGGCGCGGCGCGATGCGCAGACGCGGGTGCAGGTGGCCCAGGGCAAGGTGCAGGTCAGTGCGGGCATGGGCGAGCCGGTCTACCTGGAGCCGGGACGGGCGGTGGAATATCAGGACCAGCGCCTCGCCGACGTGCACGCTTTCGATCCCGCCAGCGGTTTTGCCTGGCGCCAGCGCCAACTGGTGTTCCGCCAACAGCCGCTGTCGGAAGTGGTCAACGAGTTGAACCGTTACTGGCCCGGCAAGACCTTGGTGCTTGGCGACGCGTTGCGCAATCGCGTGGTCTCCGGCGTGTTTGAGATCGACAAACCCGATGCCGTAATCAAGGCGCTGGAATACACCCTCAACCTGCATGCCGAGCACTACACCCCGTATTTGCTGGTGTTGCGCGAAGGCAAAGCCTCTTAGCTGCAACTTTTGCAAAATATTTTCAGGGTTTCCCCGCAAGCCATCGTCCTTGATCACTGAGGCGTAAATAGTAAGCACTCTCAAGTAGTGCGGCGCCGATCACCGACTTTTTTGCACCGGGGAGCACCATCCATGGCACACCGATACGCCGCACGGCCCTTGCTGGCACTGGCTATTTCCTTGGCCAGCGGCACTGCGCCGCTGTATTTGCAGGCTGCTGAGGCCACCCAGGCCCAGACCTACCGCTTCGATATTCCAGGGCAAAGCCTGGACGGTGCGCTGGCGGCATTTTCGGTGGTGACGCGGGTGCAGGTGCTGGTGAATGGTGAGTTGACCCAGGGGGTGGTGTCGCCGGGGGTGAAGGGCAACCTGGGGCAGCGTGAAGCCTTGGGGCAACTGCTCGGCGGCACGGGCTTGAGCGCAGCGTTTATCAATGCCGATACCGTCACCCTGGAAAAGCGTGTGGACGCCGGTGGCGCCCTCGAAGTCGGCGCCACCACCATCAGTGCCGAGCGCCTGGGCGTCACCACTGAAGGTACCGGCTCCTACACCACGGGTGCCGTGACCATCGGCAAGGGCGAGCAGAAACTCAAGGACATCCCGCAGTCGGTCAGCGTCATGACCCGCAAGCAGATGGACGACCAGAACACCACCAAGCTGTCCGACGTGGTCAAGCGCACGCCCGGCCTGACGGCGACCAAATCTCCTGGCCCTGGCATGTTCATCTTCTCCCGTGGTTTCGAAGTGGGCACGCTGCAATACGACGGCGTGGGCATCCCGCGTAACACCTACACGCTGGGCAGCTACCTCACCGAAAACATGGCGATCTACGACCGCGTCGAAACCCTGCGTGGCCCGGCCGCCTTGCTGCAAGGCGCCAACAGCCCCGGCGGCACCATGAATCTGGTGCGCAAGCGTGGCCAGCAGGCGCCCACAGTGACCATCACCGCCAAGGCCGGCTCGTGGGACCATTACGGCACCCAAGTCGATGCCGGTGGCCCGCTCAACCCGGAAGGCACCTTGCGCGGCCGGTTTGTGGCGGATTACGACACCACCAACTCCTTCGTCGACTACGCGGGCGGCTGGAACCAGACCGTCTACGGCGCCGTCGACTACGACTTCACGCCAGACACTACCGTGGGCGTCGGCATCAGTAACCAGAAAGGCCATTCACGCCCCAATTTCATGTCGTTGCCCCGCTACGCCAATGGCAGTGATATCGGCCTGCCGCGTTCGACCTTTGTCGGCGCCAGCTGGAACCGTGCCGTCAACAACCAGACCCAGGTGTTCGCCGACCTGGAGCATCGTTTCAACGATGACTGGAAAGTGAAGGCTGCGCTGGTGGCAATGGACGAGCACAACGACGCGACTTACCAGGCAACGTGGGACACCGTCCCCAACCCCGGTGATACGGGCAATGTGCGCTACATCGACTGGGTGACCGACTTCAATACCAAAAGTCGTGGCGCGGACGTGTATGTCAACGGCAAGTTCGACGGCCTGGGTTTCCAACAGGAAATGGTCCTGGGCGCCAACTATTCCAAACTCACCACCGACGACCAGTGGGCGCGGGCGGCAACGAATGGCGCGGATATTTTCAACATCGACCACAACCGTGTGCAGCGCGACAAATACCAGTTGTTCCAGGCGGGGAACGCCTCGAAGAGCTGGTATGACATTCGCCAGAAAGGCATCTACGGCACCTGGCGCGTCAAGGTGCTGGACCCGCTCACGCTGATCCTCGGCGCGCGCACCAGTTGGTATGAGTACTCCTACATCGGCCAGAACGGTCGCCAGGGCGTGTACGACGCTGCCGAGGAAAGCACCACGCAAACCTCCGGCAAGGTCACCCCGTATGCAGGCCTGGTCTATGCCCTGAACGATCAATGGTCGGCCTACGCCAGCTACGCCGATGCGTTCGAGCCGCAAACCAACCTGACCACCTCCGGCTCGCTGCTCAAGCCTATCGAGGGCAAGAACTACGAGCTGGGCATCAAGGGTGAACTGGCCGATGGTCGCCTCAACACCTCGTTTGCGGTCTTCCGCTACGACCAGGAAAACCGTGGCGTCCAGGACCTGCAAGGGCCGATGAACTGCAATGGCTGGTACTGCTCGGTGGCCTCGGGCAAGGTCCGCAGCCAGGGCTTTGAAGCCACATTGGGCGGTGAAGTGCTGCCGGGTCTGCAACTGGTCTCCAGCTATACCTACAACACCACCAAGTTCCTCAAGGACGACACGTACGAAGGCAAGGTCTTCAGCACCTGGACACCCAAGCACCTGCTCAAGGTATGGGGCGACTACCAATTGCCGGGGGACTGGCAGAAGTTCAGCGTCGGCGCTGGCGTGACGGCGCAAAGCAGCACTGTCGCCTACGATCGCACCTTCAGCGTGCCGGGCAATGCACTGTGGGATTCGCGGGTGGCTTACAAGATCAACCAGGAGTTCACCGTCGCGGCGAACCTGAACAATATGTTCGACAAGAAGTACTACATCCCGGCGTACAACGCGAACTGGGGCAGTAACTACTATGGCGACCCGCGCAATGTGATGTTCACCATGACCTACACCCCACAGTTCTGATGTCAGCCGGATAAAAAATGCCCGGCTCTTGGCGGGCACTTTTTATGCGCGGCGTTTCAGCCTGACGACTTATCCTGTATCGGCGCTCCAGTTGCCGGGACTGTATCGCAACTTTCTTCGCGCAAAGTGGCACGGTATAGAGGTGCTGCAGGATTAAGCAGGTTCGGGCGACAGAATGAAGCGTGAATCTCTTGATACTGCAGCCCCTTGTTATTCACCTCCGTCAGGGCATCCTGCAAAGTGATGGCTATGTTCCTCAAGGCGAGTGAAGGGTTTTTCCGGTTGCGCACAGTCAGCACGTCGAAGTCCGAGTTGTTCACGGTATATCGAATGTTGTTGTAAGAGTCTTCCGGGTATTTGCCGAGCAGATAATTTCGGACTTTTTCACCAGGGCGCGTTTTCTCGTAAATATTCACGGCTTCTCGGGCTACGCCACCCAGGGTGGGGTCTTGCAGCGAATGGCCATCCGGGCCATAAAAAACAAGAGACGTGTTCTCTGGCACTTTCAAGTTCATACCCGGAAGGTAGGCGCCATGGGCGCTGATGACCAGTTTTCTGGGAGACTGCTGTGTCGGGCCTTGGAATAGGTAGAAATGTTCACCAAGGGCCGTTGCCCCGTTTGGCGGCAGGTTTGCTTTGTGTTGTGGAGGATGCTGGAGGGGCGGGGCAACAGTGAAAGAAGGTGCAGGCGCGATTCTGGGCATGAGCGTTACCTGTTAGAAAACTGAAACCATGAACGGGCATTTGCAGTGCTGAGTTCGGTAGGGTCAGTTTGTTTATCGGTAGCTGATGACATTTAGTTCCAGCGAGGGGGCAAAAAAAATGCCCCGAAGATCGGGGCATTTTTGAGGCGCTGAGGGGGGTTATAGCCCGTCAAGCATCGCTTTGTTACGCACCGCACCCTTGTCGGCACTGGTGGCCAGCAGGGCATAGGCTTTCAACGCGGTGGTGACTTTGCGCGGACGCTTCTCCACCGGCTTCCACCCCTTCTTGTCCTGCTCGACCCGGCGTGCCGCCAGTTCCTCATCGCTGATCAACAGGTTGATCGAACGGTTCGGAATGTCGATCAGCACCTTGTCGCCATCCTGCACCAGGCCAATCGCGCCGCCGGCTGCGGCTTCTGGCGAAGCGTGGCCGATGGACAGGCCCGAGGTGCCGCCAGAGAAACGGCCGTCGGTCAGCAAGGCGCAGGCTTTGCCCAGACCCTTGGATTTCAGGTAAGAGGTCGGGTAGAGCATTTCCTGCATACCCGGGCCGCCTTTCGGGCCTTCGTAGCGGATGATCACGATGTCGCCTTCCTTCACTTCGTCGGCGAGGATGCCGCGAACCGAGCTGTCCTGGCTTTCGTAGATCTTGGCGCGGCCTTCGAAGACGTGGATGGATTCATCCACACCGGCGGTTTTCACCACGCAGCCATCCAGAGCGATGTTGCCGTACAGCACGGCCAGGCCGCCTTCTTTTGAGTAGGCGTGCTCGACGCTGCGGATGCAGCCGTTTTCGCGGTCGTCATCCAGCGTGTCCCAACGGGTCGACTGGCTGAACGCGGTTTGCGTCGGGATGCCGGCCGGGCCAGCCTTGAAGAAGTGGTGCACCGCTTCGTCGTCTGTCTGGGTGATGTCCCACTTGGCGATGGCTTCTTCCATGCTGCGGCTGTGCACGGTCGGCAGGTCGGTGTGCAGCAGGCCGCCACGGGCCAGGGAGCCGAGGATCGAGAAGATCCCGCCGGCGCGGTGCACATCTTCCATGTGGTACTTCTGGATGTTCGGCGCGACTTTGCACAGTTGCGGCACGTGGCGGGACAGGCGGTCGATGTCGCGCAGGTCGAAATCGATCTCGGCTTCCTGGGCCGCGGCCAGCAAGTGCAGGATGGTGTTGGTGGAACCGCCCATGGCGATGTCCAGGGTCATGGCGTTTTCGAACGCCTTGAAGTTGGCAATGTTGCGCGGCAACACCGAGTCATCGTTCTCGCCGTAGTAACGCTTGCACAGCTCGACGATGGTGCGGCCGGCCTGCAGGAACAGCTGCTCGCGGTCGCTGTGGGTGGCCAGTGTCGAACCGTTGCCCGGCAAGGCCAGGCCCAGGGCTTCCACCAGGCAGTTCATCGAGTTGGCGGTGAACATGCCGGAGCACGAGCCGCACGTTGGGCAAGCGCTGCGCTCGTATTCCGCGACCTTCTCGTCAGAAGCGCTGGAATCGGCGGCGATGACCATGGCGTCCACCAGGTCGAGGCCGTGGGAGGCGAGCTTGGTCTTGCCGGCTTCCATCGGGCCGCCGGAGACGAAGATCACCGGGATGTTCAGGCGCAGGGCAGCCATCAGCATGCCGGGGGTGATCTTGTCGCAGTTGGAGATGCACACGATGGCGTCGGCGCAGTGGGCGTTGACCATGTATTCCACGGAGTCGGCGATGATCTCGCGGCTCGGGAGGGAATACAGCATGCCGTCATGGCCCATGGCGATGCCGTCGTCGACGGCGATGGTGTTGAATTCTTTAGCCACACCGCCGGCGCGTTCGATCTCGCGGGCGACCAGTTGGCCCAGGTCCTTGAGGTGGACGTGGCCGGGTACGAACTGGGTGAACGAGTTGGCAATCGCGATGATCGGCTTTTTGAAGTCGTCATCTTTCATCCCCGTGGCACGCCACAGTGCGCGCGCGCCGGCCATGTTGCGGCCGTGGGTGGATGTTTTCGAGCGGTAATCAGGCATTGGAGCACTCCGGGCGGCTAATCAAGTACTAAAGGGGAGTGAGCTTCTATTTCACTACTGGAACACCCGAAAAATGGCCGTGTGTCCGGAAGTTGCCACTCGCGTCGCGGGATCGCCGCGTGCTTGGGCCTCGAGCTCATAAACCCGCCGGGGGATGACTGGCGATGAATAGGGCCGATTCTACACCGCTGGCGGCTGGAGGGAACGGGGCAATACAGGGCCTGCGGCTTTGTTTAGACTGGCGGCCTTTTTTGTCCCTCCCCACTCCAAAGGAACTGGAATGCCCGGTATCAATCGTTTTCTTGGCTTCTACCTGCTGATCGGCCTGGTCCAGGGAATCGCCTTCTATTACTCCGACCAGCTTTATCGCTTGAACGAAGCGCTGTTTTTTGTCACCTACACCCTGGTCCTGGTGGGCGGCACCACGTTGCAGTTGCTCGGGGAAAAAGTCCGGCACTGGCGTTCGCTGTTGCCGACGCTGCTGTTCACCCTGCTGATGGGCGGCATGACGCTGTGGGTGTGTTATGGCGTCGAGCATATCGGCGACGACCGTTGGGCGATCAACTCGTGGTTTATCAGTGTGGTAGTGCTGAGTTACGTCTGCGCCAGCTTCCTGTTCGCCTGGCCCTCGGCCAAAGGCCAGCGCTGGCGCTATGAAGACCTGTTCCAGCAAGCCTGGAACAGCGTGTTCATCGTGCTCTACGCGTTGATCCTGGTGGGGCTGTTCATGGCGTTGCTCAAGCTGTGGGGCCGGCTGTTCCTGATGTTGGGCATCGAGTTCTTCGAGCATCATTTCTGGAGTGAGTTGTTCCTGTGTTTCGCCCTGCCACTGGTGTTCGCGCTCGGCATGTACTTGGCGGCCCGCAGTGAAAAAGTCATCGGCCAGATGCGCGGCATGCTGTTCAGCGCGTGTGGTTTGCTACTGCCGTTGATTGCGCTGATCAGCGTGCTGTTTACCCTGGCCCTGCCGTTTACCGGGCTTGGGCGGATATGGGCGACGGGTTATTCCACACCGATTTTGCTGGTGCTGGCCGGGGCTCAGCTGTTTCTGCTCAACGGGGTGTTCCAGGATGGCGCGCAGCCTCGGCCGTATCCAAAGTGGCTGACGCGGTTTATCGAGTTGAGCCTGTTGTGCCTGCCGGTGCTCGCGGCGCTGGCGTTTTATTCGAGCTGGCTGCGGGTCGAGCAATACGCCTTGTCGCCGCAACGGTTCATTGCGCTGGCGGCGGCATCACTGTGTGGTTTGTACGGCCTGGCGGCGGTGTGGGCGGTGGTGCTGCGTAAACCGGTGTGGCTGGGCAACTTGCGTGTGACCAACCCGGCACTGGCGTTGCTGTTTTGTGCGCTGGTGGTGTTGATCAACACGCCGCTGCTCAACCCGGTACAGATCAGTGTGAATGATCAGGTGCAACGCTTGCTCGACGGGCGCACCAAGGCCGAGGCCTTTGATGCGCACTACCTGCGTTTTGGCCTGGAGAAGGCCGGCGAGGAGGCTTACGCCAAGTTGCAGGAGGATCTGGATAAAGAGCGCATTCTCGACGCGGACTCCCGTCGCGTCTTGCGCGAACGGATGGACGACACGGCGCTGAGTTTCAGCGAGCAATATGCCAAGGAGCGCGCCCAGCGGCCCAAGGCCGAACTCGAATGGATCGGCCCCAAGCCCAAGGGCAGCGAACAGTTTGCCGAACTGAGTCTGGAAACCGACTCACCGTGCGAATCCAACTGTGTGTTGTGGGCAGTGGATCTCGACCTGGATGGCCAGCCCGAAGTGCTGGCGATTCCGAACACCGGCTACCGCCAAGACTCCAAGCCACCGCGCATCTTTGCCCTGGATGAGAAAGGCCAATGGGACGATCGCGGCCCACTGATCTGGACGCAACTGCCGGACGGCTATGTGGACACCGAAACGCTGATCCACGACATCCGCATCGGCAGGATCGAACTGGTCAAGCCGCGTTACCGGCAATTGCAGACCAGTGACATGCTGCTCACGCCGGTAATGCGCGAGCCGTAGTCTGCCGGTTGGTCACCAGCCCCCATAGGCTGAGCACGATAAAACTGAGGGCGATGCTCAGCAGCAGATGCTCGCCGGCCTGGGCCAGCGCCGCGCTGCTGACGGCGGCGGTGAGGAACATGATGCTGTTGCCCGCCGACGCGGCCGTGCCGGCGCTGCTGGAGAACAGCAGCATCGCTGCGGAAATGGCTGCGGGTCGCACCAGGGTCACGGCCAGCGCGCTGATCAGCATCGGGATCAGCAAGGTCACCGTGGTGATGGCGCGCATGCCGACAATCAATGTCAGCAGCCCCCCGGCGACACTCAGCAAGCCGAGGCCGATGTTTATCTGCCGCGAAAGGGTGATGCGCTTCTGCAAATACGACGCCACGACGCCGCCGAGCAGGTAGGCCACGCCGTACACCATCAGCACCAGCGCGTATTGGTATTCGGAAAGCTGCAGCGTGTCCATGAAGATCAGCGGTGTCACGCTGATCAGCGCGAAGTAGCAGGCGAACACCAGCGCGGCGATCCACCAATAACGTAGGAAGTCGCGATTTTTAGCCACGGCTTTCAGCGTGCCGATGATGGAAACGGCGGCGCGGTGCGTGCTGGCGGCCTTCGACGGCAGGATGCAGGCCGCGTGGATCAACATGCCCAGGGCCATCAGGGCAAAGCCGTAGAAACTGCCTTGCCAGTCGAAGGTGGTTTGCAGCCAGGAGCCGATCAGCGGTGACAGCGCGACAAACGAGCCGCTCAAGGTCATGTAATACAGGCGTATGCGGGCGCGGTCTTGTTCGTCGAACAGGTCTTCCACCAGCGCGTGACCCAGCACGAAAAATCCACAGCCCATGGCCTGGACACTGCGAAACAGCAGGAAGCTCAGGTAATCCGGCGCCCATGCGCAACCGATGGCGCCGAGGATCGACAGGCTGATGCAGCCGACCAGCACTTCCTTGCGCCCCCATTTATCCGACAGCGGGCCGGCCACCAGTTGCGAGACCGCAAAGACCAGCGTGAACAGGCTGATGGACAGCGCGACGTCAGCGGTGGGCGTATCGAAGTGGGCGGACAGGGCGGGGAAGGAGGGCAGCAGGATATTGATCGGAAAGAAGCTGATCAGGGAAATGCAGGTGATCAGGATGAAGCGCGAGAGGGTCGGCCCGGACATTGTTTTTGTTTTCCGCAGTAGAACCAGAAACCGATACTAGTCTGCGGAAAGTGGAATTCAATCAAAAAAAGTGGCTTGTAGAAGTCGGAACAATGTTTCTGGCACTGCGCAAAAAAGTGTGGGAGCGGGCTTGCTCGCGAATACGGTGTGTCAGTTAACAACTTTGTAACTGATCCACCGCATTCGCGAGCAAGCCCGCTCCCACATTTTGTTCTGCGTTCTAACTCTACTTAGCTGTTAGGCAGCAGGCGGCACGTGATGCTCTTGATGTAGCGCGTCTCGACAATCGCCGGATGCACCGGGTGATCCGGGCCCTGGCCGCCGCGTTCGAGCATCTGGATATTGCGGTCCAGGTGGCGGGCGCTGGTCAGCAGGATGTTTTGCAGGTCGTCTTCCGGCAGGTGCATGGAGCACGAAGCGCTGACGAGGATGCCGTCTTTGCTGAGCAGGCGCATGGCTTGCTCGTTCAGGCGGCGGTAGGCGCCTTCGCCGTTCTTCATGTCTTTTTTGCGTTTGATGAAGGCCGGTGGGTCGGCGACGATCACGTCGAAGCGTTCTTCGCTGGCTTTCAGTTCTTTCAAGGCTTCAAACACGTCGCCTTCGATGCAGGTCATTTTCTCGGCGAAGCCGTTCAGCGCGGCGTTGCGTTCCACGCCGTCGAGGGCGAAGGCCGAGGCGTCGACGCAGAACACTTCACTGGCGCCAAAGGCCGCGGCTTGCACGCCCCAGCCGCCGATGTAGCTGTACAGGTCGAGTACACGTTTGCCTTTGGCATACGGCGCTAGGCGCGCGCGGTTCATGCGGTGGTCGTAGAACCAGCCGGTTTTCTGGCCCTGGATCACCGGGGCTTCGAATTTCACGCCGTTTTCTTCCAGCGCCACCCACTCCGGCACCAGGCCGAACACGGTTTCGACGTAACGGTTGAGGCCTTCGGCGTCGCGCGCGGCGGAGTCGTTCTTGAACAGGATGCCGCTGGGCTTGAGCACTTGGGTCAGGGCGGCGATCACGTCTTCTTTATGGGCTTCCATGGTCGCCGAGGCGATCTGTACCACCAGGATGTCGCCGAAACGGTCGACCACCAGGCCTGGCAACAGGTCGGAATCGCCGTAGACCAGGCGGTAGAACGGCTTGTCGAACAGGCGGTCACGCAGGGACAGGGCGACGTTCAGGCGGTGCACCAGCAGCGACTTGTCCAGCGGCAACTTGATGTCGCGCGACAGTAGGCGGGCGCAGATCAGGTTGTTCGGGCTCATGGCCACGATGCCCAGGGTCTTGCCGCCGGCCGCTTCCAGGATAGCCTGGTCGCCTGCCTGGAAGCCGTGGAGTGGGGTGGCGGCCACGTCGATTTCGTTGCTGTAGACCCACAGGTGGCCGTTGCGCAAACGACGATCGGCGTTGGCTTTGAGACGCAGGCTTGGCAGGGACATGACGTCGCTCCGGAAAAAAGAGCGGGAGTATACCTGTTGCACGCCGTTTCATGTGGGAGCTGGCTTGCCTGCGATGCAGACGGCGCGGTGTATCTGACGTACGGCGGTGAGGCCATCGCAGGCAAGCCAGCTCCCACCTTGGATCGGGTTCCAGTTCGGGTTTTTGAGGTGTCGGTCAGGTTTGCTTAGGGGTTAGAATCCCCGCCTAGCCCAGAGTAAGTACTTATGTCCCAAGAGCTATCCGCCGAACAGATCCAGCAGGCCCTGCAAGGCATCAGTGTGCCGCCTCAACCGCAGATCATGGTGGATCTGCAGATGGAGCAGTACATGCCTGACCCGGACCTGGAAGTGATCGCCCGGCTGATCGCCCAGGACCCGGGCCTGTCCGGCGCGTTGCTGAAGATCGTCAACTCGTCGTATTACGGCTTGAGCAACAAGATCGCCTCGATCCAGCGCGCCGTGAACCTGCTGGGCAGCCGTTCGATCATCAACCTGATCAACGCCCTGTCGATCAAGGGCGAGATGAGCGACGACACCATCGTCACCCTCAACCGCTTCTGGGACACTGCCCAGGACGTGGCCATGACCTGCCTGACCCTGGCCAAGCGCATCGGCGCCCAGGCGGTGGACGAGGCTTACGCCCTCGGCCTGTTCCACGATTGCGGCGTGCCGCTGATGCTCAAGCGCTTCCCCAACTACATGACGGTGCTCGAAGAGGCCTATGCCAACGCCGGCCCCGACTGCCGTGTGGTCGACACCGAGAACAACGCGTTCAACACCAACCACGCGGTGGTCGGCTACTACACCGCCAAGTCCTGGCGCCTGCCGGAGCATGTGACCGACGCCATCGCCAACCACCACAACGCCCTGGCGATCTTCAGCGATGAATCGTCGCGCAATCCGCAGCTGAAAAACCTGCTGGCGATCCTCAAAATGGCCGAGCACATCGGCTCGTCGTACCGCGTGTTGGGCAACCAGACTGTCGATCATGAGTGGAATGCCATCGGCCATCTGGTGCTGGACTACGTGGGCCTGTCGGACTACGACTTCGAAAGCATGAAGTTGTCGATCCGCGAACTGGGCGCCCACTGACCCTTCTTTCACGAGGTACACATGCCCGAGTTACCTGAAGTCGAAACCACCCGGCGCGGAATTGCGCCGCACCTGGAAGGCCAGCGCGTCAGCCGCGTGGTGGTCCGTGAGCGGCGCCTGCGCTGGCCGATCCCGGAAGACCTGGATGTGCGCCTGTCCGGGCAGCGCATCGTGCTGGTGGAACGGCGCGCCAAGTACCTGTTGATCAATGCCGAAGTGGGCACCTTGATCAGTCACCTGGGCATGTCGGGCAACCTGCGCCTGGTGGAGGTCGGCACGCCAGCGGCCAAGCATGAGCATGTGGACATCGAGCTGGAGTCTGGCCTGGCCCTGCGCTACACCGACCCGCGGCGCTTTGGCGCGATGCTCTGGAGCCAGGACCCGCACAACCACGAGCTGCTGCTGCGCCTGGGGCCGGAGCCGTTGACCGACCTGTTCGACGGTGAGCGTTTGTTTCAACTGTCTCGCGGCAAGTCGATGGCGGTGAAGCCGTTCATCATGGACAACGCGGTGGTGGTTGGTGTGGGCAACATCTATGCGACCGAGGCGTTGTTTGCGGCGGGGATTGATCCGCGTCGTGCGGCGGGCGGTATTTCCCGTGGGCGCTATTTAAAGCTGGCGATCGAGATCAAGCGCATCCTGGCCGCTGCGATCGAGCGGGGCGGTACGACATTGCGCGACTTTATCGGTGGGGACGGGCAGCCGGGGTACTTCCAGCAGGAGCTGTTTGTCTATGGCCGGGGGAACGAGGCGTGCAAGGTGTGCGGGACTGAGTTGCGCAATGTGGTGCTGGGGCAGCGGGCGAGTGTGTTTTGCCCAAGGTGTCAGAGCTGATTGCTCGGTGATGGCTGATGACGCCTTCGCGAGCAAGCCCGCTCCCACATTCGACCGCATTCTCATGTTGGAACTCGGTTAACTGTGGGAGCGGGCTTGCTCGCGAAGAGGCCCTTAAGCCTTGCCAGTAATCTTGCGGTACTTCTCCATCAACTGCTCTTGCGATTCCGGATGGGCTTCATCCAGCGGAATGCAATCCACCGGGCAGACCTGCTGGCACTGAGGTTCGTCATAGTGGCCGACGCACTGCGTGCACAGGTTCGGATCGATCACGTAGATCTCTTCACCTTGGGAAATGGCAGCGTTCGGGCACTCGGGTTCGCAGACGTCGCAGTTGATGCAATCGTCGGTGATGATCAGGGACATGGAAACTCCTGCCAGGGCTGTCAGCCAGGGCATCTGAAAACTAATGCGCGCAATTGTGCCGCATTGGCGGCCGCAGTGCGAGCAGCTCTGACCTATGGCTGTAGTGAGCGGGCTTGCCCCGCGCTGCGATCGACCAGGCGCCTCAAGCTAACCTGACACACCGCGGGCGCGGGCAAGCCCGCTGACTACGGGCCAAATTACTTCTTGAAGCGCAGGGTCAGTGCATCGGCGACGGCCGGGTGGACGAACTTGGTGATATCTCCACCCAACGCGGCGATTTCACGAACCAACGTCGAGGAAATGAACGAATAACGTTCCGACGGCGTGAGAAACAGGCTCTCCACATCCGGCGCCAGTTGGCGGTTCATGTTGGCCAGCTGGAATTCGTATTCGAAGTCCGACACCGCGCGCAGGCCGCGCAGGAACACATTGGCATTCTGCTCTTTGGCGAAATGCGCCAGCAGCGTCGAGAAGCCCACCACTTCCACATTGGGCAGGTGCTTGGTGACTTCACGCGCCAGCTCCACGCGCTGTTCCAGGGGGAACAGCGGGTTTTTCTTGGGGCTGGCTGCGACCGCGATGATCACATGGTCGAACAAGCGTGAGGCGCGTTCGACCAGATCGCCATGGCCTTTGGTAATCGGGTCGAAAGTACCTGGGTACAACACTCGGTTCATCGCGTCGTCCTGGCGGAGTCCGTTGGGGAACCGGATGGTATCGCAGCCATCCCGGTCGGCCAAGTCGACTTATGTAGATAGAGGCCGCTTATCCGACGTTTTTTCACGCTGTTTTCAGACGTTCGGCCAAGGCCGTGGCCAATTGTGCGGTCAATCCATACACCGACAATTGCGGGTTTGCCCCAATGCTGGTGGGGAATAGCGAGCCATCGTGGATCGACAGGTTGCGTAATTGGTGATGGCGCCCGAGGCTGTCGGCCACCGCATTTTTCGGCTCTTCGCCCATGGCGCAACCGCCCATCACATGGGCGCTGCCCAGGCAGGTGCGGTGCAGTTCCAGCTTCAGGCCTTCGATCAGGGTTCGGGCTTCGGCCAGGGTTTTGACGTAGCGCGCATCGTGATGCAGCGGCTTGACCGACTTGGCGCCCGCGGCGAACTGAATCTCGGCCATGCTGTGGAATGCCCGGCGCAGGCCGTCCCAGGCGTAGTCCGAGACCTGATAGTCGAGCACCGGCGTACCGTCGCCGCGCAACTCCACGTTGCCACCGGGGCTGTCGGGGTGAAAGCCGTCGCGCAGCAGGGCGAGCATCGCGTGGGTATTGGGCAGTTGGCTCATGTCCAGGGCGTTTTGCGTGCCGTAGCCACCGAGCAGCGTACTGGCCAGCGCCGGGTGCAGGGGCGGCGCCTCAAGCTTGTACGACATTTTGCCGGTGGTGCCGTCCTGCCATTGGAAATGGTCGGAGTAGATCGACTGCGGTGCGCCGTAGAACGGGTTGATCACCTCGTCGAACAGCCCGGCGGAAAAATTCACCAGGTGCAAAAAGGTCCGCTTGCCCAGGCGCGAGTGCGGGTCGGGCGCGTCCGAGCGCATCAGTAGGGCCGGGCTGTTGATGCCGCCGCCAGACAGCACGTAGTGCTTGGCCTTCACGCTGATCCTGCGCCCTGTGGGCGCCACGCACAGGGCGTCCATCGCCACGCATTCCAGGCTGCTGATGGTGTCGCCGGTGAATTTCAGGCGTTCGGCGCGGGCGAGGTAGAGCAGCTCACCGCCTTTTTCCAGGGTGGACGGGATCGTGGTCACCAGCATCGATTGCTTGGCGTTGACCGGGCACCCCATGCCGCAATACCCCAGGTTGAAGCAGCCACGTACGTTGCGCGGGATCACGTGCCAGCTGTAGCCGAGCTTCTCGCAGCCTTTGCGGATCACCTCGTTGTTGGCATTCGGCGGCATGGCCCAGGGGGCGATGCCCAGGCGCTGCTCCATTTTTTCAAACCACGGCGCCATCTCGGCGCTGCTGTGGCCCTTCACCGCGTATTCGCTGGCCCAGTGGGAAAGGGTGGCGTCTGGTGTGCGAAAGCTCGATGTCCAGTTGATCAGCGTGGTGCCGCCTACCGCCCGACCTTGCAGGATGGTGATCGAGCCGTCCTTGCTCATGCGGCCGATGCCTTCCTGGTACAGGCTGGTGTAGGCCTCGTCTTCAAGCAGCTTGAAGTCGCTGCTGGTCTTGAGCGGGCCTTCCTCGATCAGCAACACTTTGTAGCCGGCGGCACTGAGGATTTCGGCGGTGGTACCGCCCCCGGCGCCGCTGCCGATGATGGCTACGTCGGCTTCCAGGGTCAGGTCGCTGTCGAGGGCAGAGCCATTGTGGGTTTTCCAGCCACGGGCCAGGCCATCACGGAACAGATCGGGTACGGGCATAGACATGCACTCTTATTTTTGTACGAAGTTGAGTTCAGGCATTCACTGCAAACCCCCTGTGGGAGCGGGCTTGCCCGCGAAGGCGGTGGGTCAGCCAATACCGCCTTCACTGATGCACCGCCATCGCAGGCAAGCCAGCTCCCACAGTTTTGATGGGGTTATCAACGCTAGATCTTCGGCGGCCCGGGATAGCCGCAGTGGGCCCACGACGCCGGCTGGAAGTACCACGCCATGATCACCAGCTTGAGCAGCGAGCCCTGGCCCATGCGCAACAGGTTCAGGTAACTGTTCTCCCAGCGGTGCAGGAAATTGCGGATCTGCTCGCTGCTGGCGTTTTCCCAACTGCCCCAGATCCCGGTCAACGGTCCGCGGGTGATGCCCATGCCCAGCACGTCGAACAGTTGCTGGGTGAGCTTGAACATCTCCGGCGACAGGCGTTGCAGGCTGAAGTCGAGCTTTTTCAGCGTGTCTTCGATTGCGCTGGCGACTTCCTGGGCGCTGGCCACGCCTTCAAGCAGCACCGGGATGACGGCGCGCAGGAACGGCAAATCACTGCTGCGCAACATCACAAAACCGCTGGCCGGCGTGCTGCTGGAGCAGCCGCTGAGGCTGGCGCCAAGCCCGGCGGTGGCCAGGAAGGCGCTGGCGCACAGGCCGATTTTCAAGACGCCGCGCCGTGACAGCGCGGGTGTTTCAGTCAGGCTGGGGTTCATTGTTATTGTTATCCCGAGAGTGGCGTGATCAGCGGATAAACAGCTTCTGGATCAACTTCTGGATGGATTTTCCGTACGGTGGGTAGATCAATTTCGCGGCGTTCAGGCGCTGTTTCACCAGCACGCCCTTGGCCTTGCTGAAGGTGAGAAAGCCTTCGTGACCGTGGTAGTGGCCCATGCCCGAGGGGCCGATGCCGCCAAATGGCATGTCGTCCTGGGCCACGTGCAGCAGGGTGTCGTTCAGGCATACGCCGCCGGAATGGGTCTCGTGCAGCACACGCTCCTGTTCGCGCTTGTTGTAGCCGAAGTAATACAGGGCCAGCGGGCGAGGGCGCTGGTTGATGTAGGCAAAGGCCTGGTCGAGGCCGCGATAGGGCACGATGGGCAGCAGCGGGCCGAAGATCTCGTCCTGCATCACCGTCATGTCGTCGCTGACATTCAGCAGCAGGCTGTGGGCCATGCGCCGTGCCTGGCCTTGCTCATACAGCGGGATCAGGGTGGCGCCTTTGTCGGTGGCGTCCTTGGTGTAGGCATTGAGCCGCGCCAATTGCCGTTCGTTGATGATGGCGGTGTAGTCCGGGTTGTCTGCCAGGGTCGGATAAAACCCGCGAATGGCTTGGGTGTAGGCCTCGACGAACCCTTCCACACGCTCTTCCGGGACCAGCACGTAGTCCGGCGCCACGCAGGTCTGCCCGGCGTTCAAGGCTTTGCCGAAGGCGATGCGTTCGGCGGCGTCCTTGAGCGGCACATCGGCGGACACGATGGCCGGCGACTTGCCGCCCAGCTCCAGGGTGACCGGCGTGAGGTGCTCGGCCGCCGCGCGCATCACGTGTTTGCCGATGCTGGTGGCGCCGGTGAACAGCAGGTGGTCGAAACGCAGCCTGGAAAACGCCATGCCCACTTCAGCTTCGCCCAGCACCACGCACACCAGGTCTTCGGGAAAGATCTTCGCCAGCAGCGTCTTGAGCAGTTCGCCGGTGGCCGGGGTGGATTCGCTGAGCTTGAGCATCACCCGGTTACCGGCGGCCAATGCACCGACCAGCGGGCCGATGGCCAGGTACAGCGGGTAATTCCAAGGCACGATCACCCCGACCACGCCCAGCGGTTGATAGATGACTTTGGCTGACGCGGGCTGGAAGGCCAGGCCTACGGCGCGGCGCGAAGGCTTCATCCAGCCCTTGAGGTGTTTGCTGGCGTAGTGAATGCCATGCAGGCTGGGCATCAGTTCGGCGAACAGGGTTTCGTCGGCGCTGCGGTGGCTGAAGTCCTGGCTGATCGCGTTGATCAACGCCTGGCGTTCGTCGCTGAGCACGTCGCGCAAGGCCTTGAGCCACTGCAGGCGTTGCGCTGCCGGCGGCATCGGGTTGGCGGCATAGGCGCGCTGTTGGGCGTCGAACAGGTCCTGGAGTTGATCCAGCGCCTGGGAATCTTGCAGGTAGGCAACGTTGGCAGACATGGCGCAGTTCCCGGTTGTTATAGGTCTGCCTGGATTTTTAGAGTCATTGCTCTAAATTGTCAAATAACATTGCAGCAACATGCAGATTTATCCTGGCCGGGATAGGCCGTAAGATGCCCCATCACGTGTATAGAAGCTGATTCCCCTATGGCACCACGAGTAAAGACCAGCGAGCGCATTGTGCAAACCAGCCTGGAGCTTTTTAACCAGCAGGGCGAGCGCAGTATCAGCACCAACCACATCGCCGCCCACATGGAAATTTCGCCGGGCAACCTGTACTACCACTTCCCCAACAAGCAGGCGATCATCGCCGTGCTGTTTCGTGAATACGAAGCCCTGGTAGACAGTTTTCTGCGCCCGCCCCAGGGGCGCGCCGCCACCGTTGAAGACAAGCGCTTCTACTTGCAGGCCCTGCTGGCCGGCATGTGGCGCTATCGTTTCCTGCACCGCGACCTTGAACACTTGCTGGAAAGCGACCCGGAACTGGCCACCGGCTATCGGCGGTTTTCCCAGCGCTGCCTGACCCAGGGCAACGCCATCTACCGGGGGTTTGTCGATGCCGGCATCCTCAATATGGACCCGATCCAAACCGAAGCCCTGACCCTCAATGCGTGGATCATCCTTACGTCGTGGGTGCGTTTCCTGTGCACCACCAATGAAAACTCCGCCCATTTGAGCGCCGAGGCGATCAAACGCGGGGTGTATCAAGTGCTGGTGCTGGAGGCGGGGTTTGTCACACCCCAAGCCAAGGATGCGGTGGATGCGTTGTTCAAAGAGTTTTACGTGCCGTTGAATCAGGCACTGGAAGAAGTGAAGTAGGACCTTTCCCGAATCTGTTTACAGGAGTCCGTCATGCCGCTTGCCCAACTGATCAGTCCCTCCCAATTGGCCGAGCGCCAGAAGTCGCCCGGGCTGGTGATCCTGGATTGCCGTTTTGCTCTCGAAGACCCGGATTACGGGCGTTGCAGCTACGCCGAGGGGCATATCGAGGGCGCGCAGTACGCTGACCTTGAGCGCCACCTCAGTGGCCCGGTGATTAAAGGCGTGACCGGCCGTCATCCACTGCCGGCGGCGGACGTTCTGCTTCAACAACTGCAGGCGTGGGGCATCAATGCCGACACCGACGTGGTGCTGTATGACGACGGCCCCGGCGCATACGCCGCCCGGGCGTGGTGGTTGCTGGCCTGGTTGGGCAAGCGCGATGGTGTGTTTATCCTCGATGGTGGCCTCAAGGCCTGGCATGCCGCCGGTTTCCCGTTGAGCCTGGATGCGCCGCTGGTTGCGTCTGGGACCTTTGTCGGCACGCCGGATAACGGTTTGCTACTGGATGCCGAGCACTTGCAAAAACGCTTGGGCCAGCCAGGTTTGACCCTGATCGATGCCCGCGCACAGGCGCGGTTTCGTGGTGAGGTTGAGCCGATCGACCCGGTTGCCGGGCATATTCCGGGGGCGCAGTGCGCGGCGTTCAGTGAAAACCTGGGCAGCGATGGGCGTTTCCTGCCGGTTGAGCAGCTCAAGCAACGGTTTGCTGATCAGTTGCAAGGCCGCTCACCGGACGAGTTGGTGGCCTATTGCGGTTCGGGGGTCACGGCGTGTCATAACCTGTTTGCCCTGAGCCTGGCGGGGTACCCATTGGGTAAGTTGTATGCGGGGTCTTGGAGTGAGTGGATTACTGATCCGGCGCGGGCTATTGCAACCGGCGATTGAGCTATTCGGGATCTAAGCCCGCTCCCACATTTTTACCGATGTTGTGTCAGTAGCCATTGTGGGATGCGGCGTTCGAGGTAGTAGCTCGGGCGCTTGAGTGAGCCGTCGACAAATCCGACATGCCCACCTTTGGCGGTCAATTCGAACTCCGTGCAATCCGACAACTCAGCGGCCTCAGGCAAGCTGTGGGCAAACACGAACGGATCATCCGCCGCCTGGATAATCAGCGTCGGCGTGCGGATTTCCCCCAAGTAGTAGCGACTCGACGCCCGTCGGTAATAGTCCTCGGCACTGAGGAAGCCATGCAGTGGCGCAGTCACCCGCCCGTCGAAATCCCAGAATGTGCGCATCTTCTCCAGCGAGCCCAAGGCCTCCAGGGTCTTCAGCCCGTCCGCGCGGCCGTCCTGTAGGAAGCGGCTCTGCTTGACGCGGATATACGCGAGCATCTCGCGCATGAAGTGCTTCTGGTACACCCGCGAAAACCCCAGCCCGATGCGGTCGGCGCATTGATCCAGGCGAAAGGGCACCGACACCGCCGCCGCGCCTTGCAGCCCGCAGGCACCGCCGGTTTCACCGAGGTGCTTGAGCAGCACGTTGCCACCCAGCGAATACCCCACGGCATACAGCGGCGCCAACGGTCGCTTGGCACGCAGGTGGGCAATTGCGGCGGCCAGGTCTTCGCTGGCGCCCGAGTGATAGCTGCGCGCCAGTAGATTGGGCTCTCCCGAACAACCACGCCAGTTCAGCGCTGCGCTGGCCCAGCCTTGGCTGGCGAGGGCTTTTTGCAGGCCGGCGACGTAGGGCGAGTTGGATGAACCGGTCAGCCCGTGCAGCACCAGCACCAGCGGCGCTTGGGCGTCGTGGGGGCCGTGCCAGTCGAGGTCGAGGAAGTCACCGTCGTCCAGCCACAGGCGTTCGCGTTGGCGTTCGAGATGGGTAGTGGGGCGCCACAGCGGCCCCCACAGTGTTTGCAGGTGGGGGTTGCCGAGGCCGAAGGCGGGTTTGAACCGGTCTGAAGAGGGAGTCATGAGAATCTCGGTAGCAGGCGAACTCAATGGTGGTGAGCGGGCTCGCCCCGGTACAAACCGGGGACATCGTTTACATATCTAACCGGGGACATGGTTTACAGGTTAATACGCATGATCAGGAGGTAACTGATCATGCCCTGGAACCAAGAGTCTCCCATGGATCAACGAATCAAACT
>NZ_JACVAC010000039.1 GCF_014851685.1 Pseudomonas sp. PDM05 | reverse complement strand
TCACCCGCGCCGACCATTCCCAGGACCACCAGGAACGTTTCGTACACGACCCGGCCGGCAACCTGCTCATGCAAAACCGCACCGGCCCGGACGTGGTGGCGGGCAATCGGTTGATGATCCAGGGGGACCGGCACTACGACTATGACCCGTTTGGCAATTTGATCCGTGAGCGTCGCGGCAAGGGTCAGCAGCTTGTCACCGAGTATCGCTACGACTGTCAGCATCGATTAATCAGCGTCACAGCCCCCAACGGGCAAAGCGCCAGTTACCGCTACGACCCGTTTGGCCGACGCATCAGCAAAACCGTTGAAGGCGTGACGACGGAGTTCTTCTGGCAAGGCGACAAACTGATCGCCGAACACCATGCGGAGCGGCATCGCAGCTACCTCTACGAACCGGACAGTTTTCGCCCGCTGGCACTGCTGGAAGGTTTCGGGCCTACAAAAACCAAGCCTTACCACTACCAACTGGACCACCTTGGAACACCCCAAGAACTGACAAGCGCCGACGGCGAAATCGTCTGGTCTGCGCACTACCGTGCCTACGGGGAAATAGCCCGTCTCG
>NZ_JACVAC010000038.1 GCF_014851685.1 Pseudomonas sp. PDM05 | reverse complement strand
GCATTTCGCCAAGCCGGAAGATGCACTGCTGCTCAGCGACTTCACCATGCTCAAGACCGTGCCTGGCGAGGATTACAAGATATCACTGACCCCGGCGGCACAAGTGGCGCAGTGCGTCGATGGCGTGTTGGTGATGTTTGATACCGAACAGAAAGGTCTCAGCGGTGTGTTGGTGAACAACAAGAAGCAGGCAGTGCGTTGCATGGGGCAGGAAACGCCGCAGTTGCAGCAATAACCCACTTGCGTGGAACCCTATTTCTTACAGCGCCACAGATGGGGGTGCCGTCAAATTTAGGCACAATCTAACCCATTGTGAATGTATGGAGTGAGAAGATGGTTTCAGGTTTTTATGGCGGTTTCGTTAATCCGTTGGACTGGTCCCAGCTGGCACCTAACGCAGGGAGTGCGCAGCCGCCATCGGACGCCGACATTAAGAAGAGGATGTCGTCGGCTGAGGATAGGATGAGTAAAGAACTGTTCGGTAACGGAGACTATCGGAAATATAAGCCATTCGGTGAAGGCTTCATGATCAACTATTAAGTAGGTCATAAAAAACCCCGCACGAACAGGCGGGGTTTTTTTCGACCGTCGATCAGTTAGCGACGGAAGACCGTGGCTTGACCGGCTGGTTGTCGTTGGAAATAGTCACTTCAACGCGACGGTTCATGGCACGGCCCGACACGCTGCCGTTATCGGCTACCGGGTATTCC
>NZ_JACVAC010000037.1 GCF_014851685.1 Pseudomonas sp. PDM05 | reverse complement strand
ACCGCTCAAATGTGGGAGCTGGCTTGCCTGCGAAAGCGGTGGTTCAGCCAACACTTCTACCAACAGTGCCGCCGCCTTCGCAGCCTCGCTAAAGCTCGACAGCTCCCACAGAGGATTGGCGTTGTTTGGGAGACCTGCAGCCGGACGCGTTCTGCCGAACGACACCGCTCAAATGTGGGAGCTGGCTTGCCTGCGAAAGCGGTGGTTCAGCCAACACTTCTACCAACAGTCCCGCCGCCTTCGCAGCCTCGCTAAAGCTCGACAGCTCCCACAGAGGATTGGCGTTGTTTAGGAGACCTGCAGCCGGACGCGTTCTGCCGAACGACACCGCTCAAATGTGGGAGCTGGCTTGCCTGCGAAAGCGGTGGTTCAGCCAACACCTCTACCAACAGTGCCGCCGCCTTCGCAGCCTCGCTAAAGCTCGACAGCTCCCACAGAGGATTGGCGTTGTTTGGGAGACCTGCAGCCGGACGCGTTCTGCCGAACGACACCGCTCAGATGTGGGAGCTGGCTTGCCTGCGAAAGCGGTGGTTCAGCCAACACTTCTACCAACAGTCCCGCCGCCTTCGCAGCCTCGCTAAAGCTCGACAGCTCCCACAGAGGATTGGCGTTGTTTGGGAGACCTGCAGCCGGACGCGTTCTGCCGAACGACACCGCTCAAATGTGGGAGCTGGCTTGCCTGCGAAAGCGGTGGTTCAGCCAACACTTCTACCAACAGTGCCGCCGCCTTCGCAGCCTCGCTAAAGCTCGACAG
>NZ_JACVAC010000036.1 GCF_014851685.1 Pseudomonas sp. PDM05 | reverse complement strand
GCATTTCGCCAAGCCGGAAGATGCACTGCTGCTCAGCGACTTCACCATGCTCAAGACCGTGCCTGGCGAGGATTACAAGATATCACTGACCCCGGCGGCACAAGTGGCGCAGTGCGTCGATGGCGTGCTGGTGATGTTTGATACCGAACAGAAAGGTCTCAGCGGTGTGTTGGTGAACAACAAGAAACAGGCAGTGCGCTGCATGGGGCAGGAAACGCCGCAGTTGCAGCAATAACCCACTTGCGTGGAACCATATTTCTTACAGCGCCACAGATGGGGGTGCCGTCAAATTTAGGCACAATCTAACCCATTGTGAATGTATGGAGTGAGAAGATGGTTTCAGGTATTTATGGCGGTTTCGCCAGCCCGTCGGACTGGTCCCAGCTGGCACCTAACGCAGGGAGGGCGCAGCCGCCATCGGACGCCGACATTAGGAAGAGGATGTCGTCGGCTGAGGATAGGATGAGTAGAGAACTGTTCGGTAACGGTAACGGAGACTATCAGAAGGACCTTGCTAGGGTTGACCCAGAATCTCGGAAAGCCATTGGTGGCTATGTGCCATTAAGTGAAGGCGGCATGATCAACTATTAAGTAGGTCATAAAAAACCCCGCACGAACAGGCGGGGTTTTTTATGACCGTCGATCAGTTAGCGACGGAAGACCGTGGCTTGACCGGCTGGTTGTCGTTGGAAATAGTCACTTCAACGCGACGGTTCATGGCACGGCCCGACACGCTGCCGTTATCGGCTACCGGGTATTCC
>NZ_JACVAC010000035.1 GCF_014851685.1 Pseudomonas sp. PDM05 | reverse complement strand
ACGCCGCGGGGCATGGTGTCGCGGGCGTATTCGATCTCCAGTTGGGTCCCTTGCAGGATCATCTGGGTCGCTTCTTCCTTCATCTCGGCATCCCACAGGTGTGGGTTTTCGATTTTGATCTGGTTGATCACGTCGATGCCGAAGTTCAGGTGCATCGACTCGTCGCGCAGGATGTACTGGAACTGCTCGGCCACGCCGGTCATTTTGTTGCGGCGGCCCATGGACAGGATCTGGGTGAAGCCGCAGTAGAAGAAGATGCCTTCCAGCACGCAGTAGTACGCGACCAGGTTGCGCAGCAGTTCCTTGTCGGTGTCGACGGTGCCGGTTTCGAACTTCGGATCGGAGATCGAACGGGTGTACTTCAGGCCCCAGGCGGCTTTCTTCGCGACCGATGGAATCTCGTGGTACATGTTGAAGATCTCGCCTTCATCCATGGCCAGCGATTCGATGCAGTACTGGTAGGCGTGGGTGTGGATCGCCTCTTCGAAGGCCTGGCGCAGGATGTACTGGCGGCACTCCGGGTTGGTGATCAGGCGGTACACGGCCAGCACCAGGTTGTTGGCGACCAGGGAGTCGGCGGTGGAGAAGAAGCCCAGGTTGCGCATGACGATGCGACGTTCGTCGTCGGTCAGGCCTTCGGGGTTTTTCCACAGCGCGATGTCGGCGGTCATGTTGACCTCTTGCGGCATCCAGTGGTTGGCGCAGCCGTCGAGGTACTTCTGCCAGGCCCAGTCGTACTTGAAGGGCACGAGTTGGTTGAGGTCGGCGCGGCAGTTGATCATGCGCTTTTCGTCAACGGCGACGCGGGCGGAGGCGCC
>NZ_JACVAC010000034.1 GCF_014851685.1 Pseudomonas sp. PDM05 | reverse complement strand
GGGGAAAGAAGAGAAAGAGAGGAAGAAGGGGGGGAGGAAAAGGGAGGAGGAGGACAAGGGGCCAAGGGAGGCCAGGCAACACGCGGCCAGGTACTGAGCAAGAGCGCAGACATGGGGGAGAGAAAAAGAGAAGAAAGGGAGAGAGGGGAGAGAAGAGAAGGGAAAGGAGAGGGAAAGGGGGAGGAAAAAGGGGGAAGGAGGAAGGGAGGAAAGAAGAGAAGGAGGAGAAGAGGGGGAAAAGGAAAGGAAAAAGGAAGGGAAGAGGAAAGGAAGAAAGAAGGGAGAAAGAGGGGGAAGGGAAAGAGAAAGAAAGGAGAAGAAAAAGGGAAGGAAAGAAAGAAAGGGAGGAAGAGGAGGGGGGAGAGGGGAAGAGGGAGGAGAAAAGGGAGAAGGAGAGAAGAGGGAAAAGGGAAGGGAGGGAGAAGGGGAGGAAGAGAGGGGGAGGAAAGAGAGAAGGAGAAAGGAGAAAGGGAGGGGGAAGGGAGGAGAGAGGAAAGAGGGAGGGAAGGAGAGAAGAGGAAAAAGGAGGGAGGAGAGAGAGGAGGAGGGAGGGGGGAAAAGGAAGGAAGAAAAAGGAAGAAAAAGGGGGAGAAAGAAGAGGAGGAGAAGGAGAGGGAGAAGAAAGAGGGGAAGGGGGAGAGAGGGGGAAGAGAAGGGAGGAGGAAAGAAAAGGGGGGAAGAGGAGGGAGGGAGAGGGAGGAGGAGAGGGAGGGGGAGGAGGAGAGGGAGAAGAAGAGAGGGGAAAGAAAGGGGGAGAGGGGAAAAAGGAAAGGGGGGAGGAAAGAAAGAGAAAGAAGGGAAAAAAGAAAAGAGAGAAGGAGGGGGAAGAAGAAAGAGGGGAAAGGAGGGAGAGGAAAAAGGGAAGAAGAGAAAGGAGGAAAAAGGGGAGGGGAAAAAGAGGGGAGAAAAAAAAA
>NZ_JACVAC010000033.1 GCF_014851685.1 Pseudomonas sp. PDM05 | reverse complement strand
GGTACAAACCGGGGACATCGTTTACATATCTAACCGGGGACATGGTTTACAGGTTAATACGCATGATCAGGAGGTAACTGATCATGCCCTGGAACCAAGAGTCTCCCATGGATCAACGAATCAAACTGGTCATCGACTGGCTTTCTGGTGACTTCAGCAAAAGCCAGCTAGCTCGGCGCTTCGGCGTCAGTCGACCAACTGTAGATAAATGGATCTCTCGTCACGTTGACGGCGATTTGAAGTCGTTGGCAGAGCTGTCTCGACGACCTCATACCAGCCCAAACAAGACTGACGATGAGATCTTGGCTCGCATAGTGGCGATGAAAGAAACCCACGATAAATGGGGGCCGAAGAAGCTTGTCAGGCTATTACGAATCGAGGATCCGTCAGTCGCCTGGCCATCGCCCAGCACGGCAGGCCAATGGCTTGACCGGCTTGGGCTTGTCAGTAAACGGCGCTTCAAGCGACGGCACAGCACTGCTCACAGGGAAATGCGCGAAGCCAACGAGCCCAACAAGACGTGGTGCGTTGATTACAAGGGGCAGTTCAAGATGCTCAACGCCCAGATGTGCTATCCCCTGACCGTTACGGACCATGCCTCTCGCTTGATTTTGGCCTGCAGGGCTCACCCCAAAATCAAGACCTTGCCCGTCAAACAGGCATTCGAGAGGCTTTTTCAAGAGTACGGGATGCCGGAAGTCATTCGCTCTGACAACGGCGTTCCTTTTGCTTCTCCAGGCCTGGCAAGAATGTCCACACTGGCAGTTTGGTGGATCCGCCTGGGTATTTACCCGGAGCGAACCATGCCGGGAAGACCTGCCCAGAACGGCCGGCACGAACGGATGCATCGTAGTTTGAAGTTTGAGTTGCCACTGGGGAAAAACCTGGTTGAGCAGCAGCTCTTGCTGGAGCATTTTCGACATGAATTCAATTACATACGACCTCACGAGGCGCTGGGCATGAAGCGCCCGGGTGA
>NZ_JACVAC010000032.1 GCF_014851685.1 Pseudomonas sp. PDM05 | reverse complement strand
TGAACTGGTCAAGTAATCTTGGACACCGATTAAGGTTTCACGCCGCCAACTTCTCCCTGGCGACTGGTGACCGATAGTCGTTGTAGCTATGCGGCCTGGTGATGTTGTAGCGCGATACATAGCGCTGCACATCCGCTCGGGCCTCATGTTCCGATCCGTAGCCTGCTTCTGGCACCCACTCTGATTTCAAACTTCCAAAGAAACGCTCCATCGGTGCGTTGTCCCAGCATTCGCCTTTACGGCTCATGCTTTGCCGGAGTCCATGTTCCAGCAGTTCATTTCTGAATTTATGGCTGGTGTACTGGCAACCTTGGTCGGAGTGAAACAGTACGTCTTTTGGGCGACCGCGCAGTTCAATCGCCATCCGCAGAGCTTCGCAGGTCAGCGTGGCATCGGAGATCATCGAAAACGACCAGCCCACGATCCGGCGAGCGAACAAGTCCAGAACCGCCGCGAAATACAGCCAACGCTTGCCGACTTTGATGTACGTCACGTCTCCACACCACACCTGATTGACCGCCGTAACATCAAACTTGCGTTTGAGCACATGCGGTGCCACCAAAGCTTCCACGCCGGGTGACTTGTACTTATGGCGCCGGCGTTGACGGCTGACAATGCCTGCTTCTCGCATCAAGCTGCGAGCCATGAACCGCCCGACATCATGCCCGCCGGCTTGCAGCTGTTTAGCCAAGGTCCGAGCACCCGCAGACTCTCTCGACGCCCTGTGGTGCTTGACCAGCATGGCCTTGAGCTTCTCACGCTTAGGGCTCACTTTGCCTTGGCGCTGACGCCATGCGTAAAAGCTACTGCGGTTTATTCCGAACACACGACAGCAATCGTTAACGCCGTACTGCTCGCCCAGCTCACAGATCAACGAGAGTGATCTTTGGCGTCCAAAAGCAGGAGAGCACTGGCCTTTTTTAGGATTTCGATATCCCGGTCTTTTTGCCTGAGCAAGGCTTTAAGTTCCTGAATCTCTCGCTGATCCGCGGTAATCGCCTTGGCTCCCACCGGAGTCGAGCCCAAGCGTTCCTTGCGAACTTGATCGACCCAGCGACGCAGGGCCGTAGGGCCAATATCCAAACTGGCACAGACCTCGGGAACCGACTGCCCCTCGTCCAGCACCATGCTGGCAGCTTTGAGTTTGAACTCACTTGAATAAGATTTACGCATATCCAAACACCTCAGATTTGGGCGCCATCATAGCGCCCGATTGAAGTGTCCAAAATCATTAG
>NZ_JACVAC010000031.1 GCF_014851685.1 Pseudomonas sp. PDM05 | reverse complement strand
CGTCGAACTTTCGGTTCATTTCGTCTTCACACACCGCAATCTGGCCTTTCGACGCAAATTGCTTGGGTGTTATATGGTCAAGCCTCACGGGCAATTAGTATTGGTTAGCTCAACGCCTCACAGCGCTTACACACCCAACCTATCAACGTCGTAGTCTTCGACGGCCCTTCAGGGAACTCAAGGTTCCAGTGAGATCTCATCTTGAGGCTAGTTTCCCGCTTAGATGCTTTCAGCGGTTATCTATTCCGAACATAGCTACCCGGCAATGCCACTGGCGTGACAACCGGAACACCAGAGGTTCGTCCACTCCGGTCCTCTCGTACTAGGAGCAGCCCCTCTCAAATCTCAAACGTCCACGGCAGATAGGGACCGAACTGTCTCACGACGTTCTAAACCCAGCTCGCGTACCACTTTAAATGGCGAACAGCCATACCCTTGGGACCGGCTTCAGCCCCAGGATGTGATGAGCCGACATCGAGGTGCCAAACACCGCCGTCGATATGAACTCTTGGGCGGTATCAGCCTGTTATCCCCGGAGTACCTTTTATCCGTTGAGCGATGGCCCTTCCATACAGAACCACCGGATCACTAAGACCTACTTTCGTACCTGCTCGACGTGTCTGTCTCGCAGTCAAGCGCGCTTTTGCCTTTATACTCTACGACCGATTTCCGACCGGTCTGAGCGCACCTTCGTACTCCTCCGTTACTCTTTAGGAGGAGACCGCCCCAGTCAAACTACCCACCATACACTGTCCTCGATCCGGATAACGGACCTGAGTTAGAACCTCAAAGTTGCCAGGGTGGTATTTCAAGGATGGCTCCACGCGAACTGGCGTCCACGCTTCAAAGCCTCCCACCTATCCTACACAAGCAAATTCAAAGTCCAGTGCAAAGCTATAGTAAAGGTTCACGGGGTCTTTCCGTCTAGCCGCGGATACACTGCATCTTCACAGCGATTTCAATTTCACTGAGTCTCGGGTGGAGACAGCGCCGCCATCGTTACGCCATTCGTGCAGGTCGGAACTTACCCGACAAGGAATTTCGCTACCTTAGGACCGTTATAGTTACGGCCGCCGTTTACCGGGGCTTCGATCAAGAGCTTCGCGTTAGCTAACCCCATCAATTAACCTTCCGGCACCGGGCAGGCGTCACACCCTATACGTCCACTTTCGTGTTTGCAGAGTGCTGTGTTTTTAATAAACAGTCGCAGCGGCCTGGTATCTTCGACCGGCATGAGCTTACGGAGCAAGTCCTTCACCCTCACCGGCGCACCTTCTCCCGAAGTTACGGTGCCATTTTGCCTAGTTCCTTCACCCGAGTTCTCTCAAGCGCCTTGGTATTCTCTACCCAACCACCTGTGTCGGTTTGGGGTACGGTTCCTGGTTACCTGAAGCTTAGAAGCTTTTCTTGGAAGCATGGCATCAACCACTTCGTTA
>NZ_JACVAC010000030.1 GCF_014851685.1 Pseudomonas sp. PDM05 | reverse complement strand
GCCGTCGGGCAGGGTTTTTCGTACGAGGCGCCCGGCGAAGTCGCGCTCGTAACGGGTGATCAGCTGACTACCGTCATCGCCGTGTTCGGTCTTTTCTTGCAGGTTGCCGTTGAGGTCGTAGGCATACGTCGTGCGCTGGCCGTCAAAGCCGATTTCCTGCTGGATCAGGCCGTTGGGGTAGTACTGCAACCCATAGGTTTCACCGGCTTCGTTTTCGATCGCGGTCAGCAGCAACCGGGTGTTGTCGTAGCGGTAGTTGACCTGGCTGCCATCGGCGTTGATCCGCCGGCTGATCAGGTGCAGGCCATCCGCATATTCATAGCGGGTGACGTGCCCCAGTTCATCGCACTCGGCGGTGACTTTTCCGTAGGCGTTGTAGCTGTATTCCCGGGTGGCACCGTCCGGCAGTACCACGCGAATCATCCGACCCACGCTGTCCCACTGATACCCGGTCAGCGCGCCATGTTCATCCTCGCGGGAGACCAGGCGGCCCACATCGTCATAGCGATAGCGCTTGATGCCGCCGTTCGGCAACTGTTCCTCAACCCGCTGCCCACGCTCGTTCCACACCAGCCGATGGCAGCTGTTATCGGGATACCAAACCCCCGTCAGTTGCCCATGTTTGTTGTAGCTGTAGTCCGTGACATGGCCGTCAGGATCAGTCCGGCGGGTGACATCGCCCTGATCGTTACGCTCGTACTTCCAAACCGCTTCGCCACGCCGGACTACCCGTACGAAGCCGTTGTCATGCTCGTAGGAAGTCGGTTGATCATCCCCGGGAAACACCGCGACCAGGCGTCCGGCGTCGTCGTATTGATAGGCGGTCACCGCGCCGAGCGGGTCCTGCTCGACCGTCAGGCGGCCCTTGTCGTCGTAGGATTTGTAGTGCGTTGCGCCCTCCGGATCGACCCGCTGCACCAGCCGTGCACGCCCGTCGTGGACGTAAACCTCCTGGCTGCCATCGGCGTTGAACAGCGTGACGCGGCCGTCGTCGTCCCAGGCATAGCGCGTGTCCATCTGGGAGAAGCTCGCCCAATGCCGGACACAGCGCGCCGCCTTGCCGGAACGTTCCCACGCCCAGAAGAAACTCGCCCCACCGGCCAGGCCACGTTCAAGAATGACGTGGTTGTCGTCGTAGCGATAAGCCTCGCTTTCGCCTACGGCGTTGGTCGCCGAAACCAATCGGCCGATGTCGTCATAGGCGTAGGAGACAACGCTGTACTCTGTCACCCAAACGTAGGGGCCAGCCCCCTCGGCGCGCTGAATCTGGTAGTCCACCGCAACAATGCGGTGCGAGGCGTAGCGCAAAAGCAGCGAACGCCCGACACCGTTGTCCAGCCGCTCGATGCGCCCCAGCACATCCCGGCAAATGCGCAGCCGGTTGTCATACGCATCGCTGATGGCTGTCAGCAAACCGTCTTGAAAGTGGTAGAAACGTGAGGCCTGGGCCAGTACCAACTCACCGGGCAAATCACCCAAATAAATGGCCGCTTCGGCCAGGCTATTGGTGATCGCGGGCCGAGAGGCCGTCGGCAAGGGCAACAGCGTCGAGCGGTTTTCATGATCGGTCCACACCACCGAATCACCGGAAACCACCAGCCGGTGGGCCAGCGCATGACTCCAGCCAAACCCCAGCCCGCAGTCCATTTCCACGGCACT
>NZ_JACVAC010000002.1 GCF_014851685.1 Pseudomonas sp. PDM05 | reverse complement strand
TCGCGCTACAACATCACCAGGCCGCATAGCTACAACGACTATCGGTCACCAGTCGCCAGGGAGAAGTTGGCGGCGTGAAACCTTAATCGGTGTCCAAGATTACTTGACCAGTTCAGCTTGCCCGCGAAGAGGCCCGCACAGCCAATACAAAAAAAGGCCCCTGGATTCACACCCAGGGGCCTTTTCATTTCAGCTGAAAAAATCAGACCTCATCCAACTCCGGCTCATCGGCCTGCACATTCAGCGTCGCCTTCACCACATCGTGGCGACGGATGTACTTCCAATCCGCCTCGTCGATATAGATCCCGTTCGGCCCGCTGCCACCTTCCAGGTCAATCGCCACCTGGGCGGAAACCTGTGGCTTCACACTGGCCAGGATCGGCACAAAGCCCAACTGCAGACTGGTTTCCAGCAGCGCCGCCTGGTTCTTCTCATCGATGTCCGCCGCCTCGTCGAGGTAGTACGGTAAACGCACGCGCCCGGCCTGGTCGCGGTCCATCAAGTGCAGCAACAAATACATGTTGGTCAGCGCCTTGATGGTCATGGTGGTGCCGTTGGACGCCGCGCCATCGATGTCGGTGTGAATCACCGGCTGGCCATGCACCTTGGTGATCTCGAACGCCAGCTCGAACAAATCCTTGAGGCCCAACTGGTTATGGTTGGCGGCCACGAGGCGGGCCAGGTATTCCTTGGCCTCTTCGTTCTTGTTGTCTTGCTCGGCGCTCTGGCTCAGGTCGAACACCGATAGGGTTTCGCCTTCTTCATACTGACCGGCACTGTGGATGATCTGGTCGATATGCTTGAGCGCTTCCTTGTTCGGCGCCAGCACGATGCGGAAGCTCTGCAGGTTGGAGACCTGACGCTTGTTGATCTCGCGGTTGAACAACGCCAGTTGATGCTCAAGGCTGTCGTAGTCGCTGCGGATATTGCGCAGGGTCCGCGCAATATCGGTAACCGCCGCACGCCGCGCCTTGCCCAGGGTCAGCGCTTCATCGGTACGGTGCGCATAGGCGTTGATCAGCAGTTGCAGGCGACGCTCGACGTCATCCTCACTGTCGAACTTGGCGACGCCCTTGAGGCGCACCTGGGCATACAGCGCCTCGATCTGGCCATCGGCGCGCAGCAAGCCTTGCCAGCTGTCCTGATAGTCATTGAGCAGCGGCAACAGGTTGTCCATGGAATCGTCGACCGGGTCCATGAACGGAGTGCCGAACGGCAAGTCCGCCGGCAACAACTGGCGACGACGCAGCGCGTCATCCAGCGTGCGTTGCTTGGCTTCCATATCGCCGATCTGACGACCGACCAATTGCAGCTTGGCCGACAGTTGCTGTACCCGTTCGGTAAACGCATCGCTGGAGCGTTTCAACTCATCCTGCGCCGCTTCCATCTGCGCCAGGTTTTCCAGCTTCTCGCCTTCTTCCGCGCTCAGGGTCTGTGCGCGGCGGAAGTCTTCCAGGGCTTTCTGCGCATCCAGTACTTGCTGGTACAGCGCTTCGGTCTGGGTCTTGCTCGCCGCACGGTCGGAGGCCACGGCCTGCTGGGTTTTCAGTTGCTTGAGTTCTTTTTCCAGACGCTCTTTCTGGTCGCGCAACGCGGCGCGATCCGCCAGGGCCTGCAATGCCGGCGGTTCGATATGGGAGATGTCGATGGACAGCCCCGGCACTTCAAAGCGTTCACCCTTGAAGCCATCGAGGATCTGCTCCAGGGATTTGACCCACTGACCCTCCTCGTCCAGCGTGATGCCATGCTCGCCCAATGGCAGGCTGAACAACGAACTGTTGAACAGACGCATCAGACGCTCAACATCTTGCTGTGAGAATTCTTCGCGCAACTTGGCGTAGCTGTTGTTATCCGCGTGATCGAGCTGCTGCTTGACCGACTTCAAGCGCTTTTCCAGCTCGCGCAGGCGTTCGTCCAGATCCTCGGCGCTGAACTGCCGCGACTGCGCCAGGGCGCCCGCCAGTTCATCGTGGGCATCCTTGGCCGCGAGCAATTGCTGCTCCAGCACCTTCACATCATCGACCAGCGCAAAGCGATGCTTGAGCACCGACAGCTCGCCCAGCCAACGCTGGATACCACTGATTTCCCGCTCCAGGCGCATCAGCTCCTGGGTGCCGCCGCGCTGATCGTTCTGCAACGCGTCCTGTTCGCTGCGGTAGTGCTCGGCCTGGATGGTCAGCTCTTCCTTGCGCGCACTGGCGTAGTCCGACCAAGTGCCCAGCAACGAGTCCAGCAACGGTGACAGGCGATGCAGCTTGCCGCGCAATACATCGCGCTGGCGAACACCATTGGACAACGCCTCGACCAGCGGCCCGGCGGCGACCAGCGAGTTGTAGTCCTGCTCCATGCGTCGCACATCGCGGAAGGCTTCTTCGCACGCGGCGATGTAATCCACGCTGCCGGAACGCAGGCTGTGTTCGAAGGCATCGAGGAACAATTGCTTGAGCTTGGCCGCGGTGATTTCGCGCATGTGCAGCAGGTTGATAAACAGCGCGCGGAAGGTCTTCAGGCTCTGCTCGCTGGTGGAGCGCAGCGGAATCAGGGTCAGGTCCAGGGGGATCGACGTGTGGCCGCCCACCAGCAAGCGGCGTAGTTCATCGGGCTTGAGTTCGTAGGCTTTCAGGCCTTCGCGCTCCAGGTTGGTGAACAGTTCTTTCTGTCGCAGGCAGGTGTCGTTTTTCTGGTAGTGCGCCAGGTCCAGCTTGCCGGCGTAGGCAAAGAACTGGTGCCCGAAACCACCGCCCGGGCCGCGACCGACCACGCCGATCACGTGCGGGCCGTGGGGCAGGGACACTTCCACGAGGATGTAGCTGGTGTCGGTGGCGAAGTAGAAGCGCCGCGATTGTTCCAGGGTGTACTTGCCGAAGCTCATGTCTGACATGCGCGCCAGAATTGGGAACTGCAAGGCGTTGATCGACGCGGATTTACCCAGGTTGTTCGCGCCGTATACCGACAGCGGCTCTTCCAGCGGGAACAATCCCAGGCTGTAACCGGCGGTGTTCAATAGGGCGAAGCGGCGGATGCCGTAGCGTTCCTTACTCATGCGTCGGTCTCCTGTTCTTCGGCAATGGCACGGGCCAGGGCGTCTTCTTCGCTTTCTTCGGCAAAGTCGCTCAAGTCCAGCGGGTCATCGGTTTTCAGCAATTTCTCGTCGCTGTCTTCATCGATGATCACCGGCGCCGGCAGTGGCAATACGCTGTGGATGCTGGCCGCGAGGTCACGGTCCTGCTGCACCGACAGGCACACGTCGAGGAAACGGTGCATCGGCGGCAGGAAGCGATAGATGCCGTTGTCTTCGCTGGCAAAACCCAGCTGGGTCATGCGGCGCATGATCTTTTCTTCGAGTTCTTCCTGGGTCTGCACTTCGGCCTGGATAAACAGGTCGCGGTACTTCTCCAGCAGCGACGGCAGTTCATCGCGGCCCAGGCTGCCACCGTCGAGCACGGCAATCGGGTCGCGGCCCTGGTCGGCCAAATGTTCGACGATGATGAAGGTGAACAACGCCAGGCGCTGCGCGGTCTTGTTGACCTGCGCGGCGGCCACGGCGGTGTCTGGCACGAAGTAGTAGAAGCCCCGCGTGTCGCACACCAGCTCAAAGCCCAGGGCCTTGAACAGCGTGCGGTACTGGTCCTGGAAGTTCGACAGTTGGGCGTACAGCTCCGGGTCGCGGCGGCTGACGTGGTAACCCTTGAACAGCTCGCGAAAGATCGGCGCCAGCTGGGACAGTTCGGATAGATCAAGATGCATGAGGTGTACTCGCAGAATGCTCGGCGGCGTCAGTACTGGCCGGGAGCAGGGCGAAGGAGCGCAGGCTGACCTGGTGCTCGGTGGTGTGGTAGTCGCGGCGTTCCAGGCGTTCGCGCTTGAAGCGTTTTTCGCGGGACAGGCGCGAGAACCAGTACAGCAATTCGTCGGTGGCACCGTCCGGTTCCTGCTCCAGCAGCCAGGTCATCAGGTCCGGCATCGGCAACGCGTCTTCGCAGCGCTCGAGCATTTCCTTGACCGTGCGCGGTGCACGTTGGGCGTCGCCCTTGTGGGATTTGTGCGCCTTGGGGAAGCGCGCCGGTTTCGGCTCGAAATTCGCCAGGGCGTACACATAAGCCTCCACCTGGCTGGCACTGCCGAGGAAGGTGCTTTGCGGGCGGGTGAACATCGGCATCGCCGCCTGCGGCACGGCGTCCAGGCCCTTGCGGCGGATCGCTGACAGCGCCAGCGCCGCACCGCGGGTCACGGCGTTGTGCCGACGGGCTTCTTCGCGCAGTGGCAGCAGCAGCTCGCGCGCATGGCGCAAGGTCAGTTGGGCGCTGGTCTGCATTTCCAGGATGCGTGCGTGGGTGCGCAGCAGCATGTCGTCGTCCACCAGGTGGCCGAGACGCTGTTGCTCGGTGAGCAGGCGCAACAGCACGTTCTCGACCTTGCGCACGCCCTGTTCGAAGGCGCCATCGGCGTTCACCAGTTGGATCATCGGCTCGACGTATTCGTCCCAGGTCGCCAAGACCTCGGCATAACGCTGGCGCAACGGAATCTGCCGGTCGCTGGTCTTGGCGCGATCGGCTACGGCGGCGAGGGCCTGTTCGTCGTTGGCGAGCTTTTTCAGCACGTCCCGCACGCGCATATCCAGCAGGCGCAGTTGGCGGGCGAGGTCGTGGCCATCACGGATGTCGAAAGCGTCCTGGATGTACCCGGCCAGGCGTTCGAGATGGCGCAGGTAGGCTTCGATTTCCAGGCACAGGCCAAGCCGGTGCTCCTTGCGAAGATAAGCCAGGAAGTCGTGGATCTGCGCGTTGAGCTCGAAACGGTTCGGGCTTTTGGCGACAGGCACCAGGATGTCCAGGCGAATCCACACGTCCAGCAGGCTGGTGATGTCCTGTGGCGTGCTGTCCAGTTGTTGGGCGGCCAGTTGTGCGCGCAGCTCGGCAAGGCTCAGGGTGCCTTGGTCGAAGTGTTCGCACAGTGGCTCAAGTAAGGCCCAGTGTTCGGCGAGGGCGCGCAGGACGCGCTTGGGTTCGATCATGGGAATGGCCGGCTGGTTGGCGATGAAAAGTCGCGATTGTACTGCATCAGGCCGGGGATTTATCCACAGCCGGTCAGTACGCAGTGGGCGATTGTTGCCGAACAACGGTAGAATCGCCGCTCTTTAGTTATCCACAAGTGGCCGAGCTGTGCTTATCGAGTCCCGACGTCGCGCTTACTTGACCGCCATGCAGGTGGTCAACTGGCTGCCCCGCACCGAACTGCCGTTTGCCGCGCCGTCGCGGCCCGAGCTGCTGGAAGCGCTTGAGCCCTACGAGGCATTCGAGTCTTCGGGCGAGGAGGCGGCTGCGCCGGTGGCGCTGGTCAAGCCCGAAGCGCCCGTGCGGCCTGCGGTGGAGCGTGCCAAGGTCGAAGTGCCGCGCCCGTCGCCGGTGACCAAGGCGGTGGCGGCCGAAGCGCCTGCACCGGTGGTCAAGGCCCCGGTAGTGCCGCCGCCGCGTTTCGCCCTGCAACTGCTGCGGGCCGGGCGCTGCCTGCTGCTGGTGGAACTGCCCACCGGCGAACGTTTCCAGACCCGCGACCCGGCCTACATGCTGCTCAAGGACATGCTGCGCGCCGCCGGCCTGCCCGACAGCCCGCAGATCGTCGGCGAGCCGGTACGCTGGCCGCTGCTGGTACGCGGCACCATGGACCAGGGCCCGGAAGCCGCGCGTGATTTTGTGCAAGGTTTTGTCTCGGCGCGCCTGGAAGACGAGCCCTGTGTGTGCCTGTGGCTGATCGGCCTGCCCGCCGTGCGTTTTGCCGGCGAAGCCAATGCCGAAGCCTGGTATCGCGAGCTGCAGGTCGAAGGCCTGGGCTCGGTATGGGCCCTGCCGGGCCTGGAATTATTAATGGAAGAGCCACAGCGTAAGGCTGATGTCTGGCAAGCCATGCGCCGGCTGATGGCGCGCTGGAAAACAACTGATGAGTGAGGCTTTATCCTTCCGCCCGATGACCGAGGCCGACCTCGACGCCGTGCTGAAAATCGAATACGCAGCGTTCAGCCATCCCTGGACCCGTGGGATCTTTCTTGACGGGCTGGGCAAGTACCAGATCTGGTTGATGTTCGAAGGCGAGCAGCAGGTGGGGCACGGCGTGGTGCAGATCATCCTTGATGAAGCGCATTTGCTGAATATTACCGTCAAGCCGGAAAACCAGGGCCGTGGCCTGGGCCTGGCGCTGCTGGAACACCTGATGTCGCGGGCGTATGCAGCCAGTGCGCGGGAGTGTTTCCTGGAGGTGCGCGACAGCAATACCGGCGCGTTTCGTCTGTACGAGCGTTATGGCTTCAACGAAATCGGCCGTCGCCGCGATTACTACCCCGCAGTGGGTGGGCGTGAGGACGCCGTTGTCATGGCCTGCACCCTGGTCGACTGAACACGACCCTCCAATGTGGAAGCGGGCTTGCTCGCGAAGGCGGCGGGTCAGTCGATGAATCGGTTGACTGACACTCCCTCTTCGCAAGCAAGCCCGCTCCCACATGGGTAACTGCGGTGTGTCAGCGATTACCGTCTATTGGTTCGCGTTCGGCCTCATCCAGCCGATTCCCCGCGTCAATCCCGTCCTCATCGACAATGCTCAAGTCGTAATCCGCCAGATTGCCCTTGTCATCTTCAACAGGCTCTGTAGGGCGTCGTGATTCAGTCATGGCCAATCCTCATACTGTGGGGCTTATAGTGTGTGGACAGGCGCACCACCCCAAAGATTCAAGCTTATTTGCGCCAGGCGTGACCCGGACGGGGGGTTGTCAGTCACAAAACTGCGCACCATTCCTGAGGCTTTCCCTGATGAACGAACTACAAGACCTGCTTGATAACAACGAACGCTGGGCGGATGCGATCAAACAGGAAGATCCCGAATTCTTCGCCAAGCTCGCCCGCCAGCAAACCCCGGAATACCTATGGATTGGTTGCTCCGACGCGCGCGTGCCGGCCAACGAGATTGTCGGCATGTTGCCGGGCGACCTGTTCGTCCACCGCAACGTGGCCAACGTGGTGCTGCACACCGACCTCAACTGCCTGTCGGTGATCCAGTACGCGGTGGACGTGCTCAAGGTCAAACACATCCTCGTCACCGGCCACTATGGCTGCGGCGGCGTGCGGGCGTCGATGCAAGACCGCCAGTTCGGCCTGATCGACGGCTGGCTGCGCACCATTCGTGACCTGTACTACGAAAACCGCGACGTGCTGGCCCAGTTGCCCACCGAGGAAGAGCGCGTGGATCGCATGTGCGAGCTGAACGTGATCCAGCAGGTGGCCAACGTCGGTCACACCAGCATCGTGCAAAACGCCTGGCACCGTGGGCAGAGCCTGTCGATCCATGGCTGCATCTATGGCATCAAGGATGGTCGCTGGAAGAGCTTGAACACCACCATCAGTGGTTTCGAGCAGTTGCCGCCGCAATATCGCCTGCGTCCGTTGGGCGAAGCCTAAGGTCGCTTGCGTTCGCGCCATTGGGCCATGAACGCCTGGCCTTCGGCGTTCAGCGGCTCATTGCGCCCGGTGATCCAGCCGCGGCAGTTCAACTCGCCACATTGGCAGGCGAACTGCCGGTACAACACGTCCTCGGTGTTGGCGTAATCCATCGTCAAGCACTCGCCGGCCGCAATTTCCTGCAAGGTCCAGACTTCCAGGTAATGCAAATCGAGGAATACGTTCGGTTTGCAGGAGTGCGAGATCAGCCCGCAAAACCAGCAGTCGTACAGGTGGATGCGTGAAGACAGCTGCAAGGTATGCAGGCGTCGTTCGCTCAGGGCGTAGCCTGAGAGCTTGGCAATGCGTACACGACTGTCAAAGGCCACACGAGCCTTGATCCCGGCCGCTGTGCCATCTGCGTCGTGCACCACCTCGAACAGCTCGGTCGAGGGGTAGCCCGTGCCGAGGTGGGACTTGAAGGGGTAAAGGCAGTCGCTCGCAACGGTTTTAGCCTTATCCATGGCGCGAGTTTTCATAACTCTCCTGGGTTCGGCTGCATCGACCTGCGGGTAGTGGCTGACTTCCAGTCTTGCAGCGGATGGGTGCGCTCCAAGCCTCGCTCAACTTGGATCGGATTTCTACTGTCAACTTTGACAGTAGAAATCCCCCGTTGCCGGTACGACTTACAGCGCCGGCACCGTGATAGTAGGCGTTGGGGCGGGGTTCTTGAGCAGGCGCAGTTGCGCCTTGGTCGTCGGCGTGGCGCATTGGGCGTTGGCTTTTTCCGGGGTCAAGCCGCGCACGGAGGTGTAGAACAACTCGCAGGTCTGCTCCTTGCGCGTGACCTGCCAGGTGTTCATGCACGCCTTGAGCAACACATTCGGATCGCTCGCGGGCTTTTGCCCCATGCCCGCCTGCCAGCAGGCGGCGCTCAAGTCCTGGCCCATGACCTTCAAACCCGCTTCGTCGGCCTTCTGCTCGTTGCCATCATAGGTCGCAGGGTCGGCCGCGTACCAGATGTAGCTCGGGTGGTTGGCGCCCAGCACCGCAACGGTTTCGCCGGCTTGCGGGCTGATCTGGGCCAGGCCCAGCACGGCCACGCTCTGCCCGTATTGTTGCTTGATCCAATTGCGCACCGGAGCGCCGAACGCCACCATCGGCAACGACCCTTTGGGCGACAGGCTCAGTTCCTTGACCATGCGCGTCTGATAATCGGTGAAGTAGCTGTAGACGCCTTCCAGATCCTTGCCGGCATTGGACGGCGCGGCGATCGGCGCGATGTCGATGATGGTCTGGTAGGCCGGCGTTTCGGTGGCCGGGATACCGTTGTCGGTGAGCAGCGCGGCCCAGCGGTCGGTGGTACTGGATTCCAGGTAATCCTGGGCCTGGGTCAGCGAGTAGTCCGGCGGGAAGTGCAGCAGCTCGATGCTCTTGCGGTTTTCCAGGGCCATGCCCAGCGGCAGGAACAAATACCAGTTGTAGGCCCACTTGCCGTCGCTGTTGAGCTTGCTGGCGCCTTGGTAGGCCAGGTCGGCGGTGTTGAGTAACGTCTTTAGGGGCTGGCCGTAATCTTCGGGTACACCGCTGAAGGTCGCGACAACCTGGCCGTCGTGGTTCTTCACGCTGACCTTGGCCCTGCTGTAACCGTCCCGTTGCAGGCTCTGGTTCAGATAATGCTCGGCCGTCTGCTCCAGCGACCAGGGCCGAAAACAGATCACGTTGCAGTTATTGGGGAACGCGAACAGCTGAGTGACACGTTGCGTGCTGCCCAGCGGTACTTCGACGTCGGCCTGTACGACCGCACTGGCCATCAGTGCGGCCAGGGTGAGGGACAACCTGGTCGGTTTGAACATGTGTGATTCCTTGTCAGCGAAAGCCCGTCTGCGCGGGATGAAAGCCCACTCCCACACAGTAGCGGCTGACCAGGAAAACCGCGTGCTAAATCGCCGGGCATGTCGTTATTGGATAAGAAAACCTACAGGTTGAACTGCAAGGCGTTGCTCAAGTCACCCATGGGCTTCTGGCCGCGGGCGATCATGGCGTCATCACGCTGCTTGAGGCCATCGAGGGTTTCCAGCTGGAACACCCGGGTGATCAGGCGCAGGATCGACGCCGTGTCGTACACCGTGTGATCCACCGTGCCCTTGCGTGCAAACGGCGACACCACCAACGCCGGAATCCGCGTGCCAGGGCCCCAGCGGTCACCCTTGGGCGGCGCGACGTGGTCCCACCAGCCGCCGTTTTCATCGACGGTGACGACCACTACCATGTTTTTCCACTGCGGGCTCTCTTGCAGCACCTTCAAGGCGCGGGCGATATGGCGGTCGCCGGAGGCTATGTCGGCGTAACCGGCGTGCATGTTCAGGTTGCCCTGGGGTTTGTAGAAGGTCACGGCAGGCAGCTTGCCGGCCTGGGCGTCGGCGAAAAACCTGTTGGTGCTCGACTCATCGCCCAAACCGCCATCACGCAGGCGCTTGTCCCGTTCGGCACGGTTTTGCGGCCCTTGTTGCTTGAAGTAGTTGAACGGCTGGTGGTGATACTGGAAGTTCGGGATCTTGGGGATACCCCCCGAGTCCTTGAACTGGTCCAGCGTCGCCTGCCATGCACCGGCATACCAGGCCCAGTCGACGTTCTTTTTCGACAGCTTGTCGCCGATGTGTTCGTGGGTTTGCGGCACCAGCACGTTGGGCAGGTCGGCCTTGGCGTAGTCCGGGTTTTGCGGGTCGCGAATCCAGGTCGGCCAGTAGGGCGGGGCGAGGGTGTTGACCCCATAACCGTCCGGGGTCAGTGCGCTGGGGCCGAACTGCGGCGCGCCGGTCATGGCGCTGGCCGGGGACTTGTCCAGGGGCTTGAGGCGTGTGTCGGTGGGGTCATCGCTTTGCAGGGTGGCGATCTGTGCCTTGGCCACCGACTGCGCGGCGTTCGGGTAAAACGGCGCGGTGGCGCTGATCAGGTACTGGTGGTTGAGGAACGAGCCACCAAACGCGCCCTGGAAGAAGTTATCGCAGAGCACAAACTCCTTGGCCACGTCCCACAGGCGCAGGGAATAACGGCTCTGGGCGTAATACCCCATCACCAGCCCGCCGGAATCGCCCCAGGCGACAAAGTTGTCGTTCTTGCCGCCATTGATCTGCATCTGGTTCTGGTAGAACACGTGCCACAAGTCGCGGGTCACCAGGCCCAAGGGCAGGTCTTCAGCGTTCGGGCCCTTGAGGGCGAACGGCGCATTGGGCAGGCCCTGCTGGAATTGCACTTCGCTGGGGTACGTCACCCCGTCGACGCTTTGCGGGCCGACTTGCAACACGCCGCCCCAGACCGCAGGCAGGGTGGTCAGCAGGCTGCCGTCGCGGTCGCGTTGCTGCGCGTCGGCAGGCTTGAGCGCCGACAGCGGTTTCTCAACGCCGGGGAAATCTGCAAACAGGTTGTTGAAGCTGCGGTTCTCGGCGTAGATCACCACCACGGTTTTCACCTGGTCGTGCAAGGCCTTGTCCAGCTCCTGCGGTGTAAGTGGTCGCGCCGTCGGCTTGCCCGGGGCCTCGCTGGGATTGCCGCAGGCACTCAAGGTCGCGCCAACCCCCAGCACCGCCGCGCCCCCCAGGAAGCGCCGACGGCTGCTGTCTACTGGCGCTTGGGCGGTGGAATCGGGGGAGGGGCGGTCTTCGTGCTCATCACTCATTGCGGGAGTCCTTGCTGGCGAGATGTTGCAAGATATTTCGCAGGACGGTAGCAATGCAATGTGACGGAACGAAGACAGGGGGTTACGTCAGAAGGTCACAGCAGGCGCAGTGCCAGTTGGCTGCCGGCGCGCAAATACTCCACCTGGGCCGTCAGTGCATCCTTGACGATTGCCTCGCCGGTGTCGGTCAGCTTGGCTTTTTTGGCGTCGATGACACTGGTCTGCAATAGCTGCATCGTCACGTCCATCGCTTTCTGGAAGGCCGTCACGTTGTTGTGCAGGCCAAACTCCTTGATAACGGCCGCCATGCGGCGATCAGCATCGTCGCGCAGGGCCCTGTACTCGACGAACGAAACGTTGTCGTCCTTGTAAATATCGTTGATCAACTCTTCCAGTGATTTGGACAGGGGCGTCATCGGATTTTCCTTGGTGGTTCGTGAGAGGGAAGCCGAGTCAGGTTAATCAAAGGTGCTGGCGAAAGGAGTCAGGGGAGGGCATCGTCTGAAGTAGGACAACCCCACGCGTCTAATCAGAAAGGTGTTGCGTCACGCCGCAAGCCAGAAGCCCGCCATTTGAAGTGCGCTGCCAACCTTGCGACTGCGCCCATCGGCAAGGGAATGCAGTTATCTCCATCGATCCATGGGGAAAACAAATACATCTTGCGCGATTGCCATCATCCCGCCCAGCTCATAACCTGCACGCCATTTTGTTTGTCTGCCGAGCCTCACCATGACTGCCATCCTTTCCTCCCAGGCGCAGCGTTTTTCCCGCTCCGACTACAAAACCCTGGGCCTGGCCGCCCTGGGCGGCGCCTTGGAGATCTACGATTTCATCATCTTCGTATTCTTCGCGCTGACCCTCAGCCAACTGTTTTTCCCGCCAGAAATGCCCGAATGGCTGCGCCTGCTGCAAAGTTTCGGAATTTTCGTCACCGGCTACCTGGCGCGTCCGCTGGGCGGCATCTTGATGGCACATTTCGCCGACCACCTGGGACGCAAGCGCGTATTCAGCTTGAGCATCCTGATGATGGCGCTGCCGTGCCTGCTGATCGGGATCATGCCGACTTACGCGCAAATCGGTTATTTCGCACCGCTGATCCTGCTGTTTCTACGGGTGCTCCAAGGTGCCGCCGTGGGCGGCGAAGTGCCCAGTGCCTGGACCTTCGTCGCGGAACACGCGCCGCCCCATCACCGTGGCTACGCGTTGGGTTTCCTGCAAGCCGGGCTGACTTTCGGCTACCTGCTTGGGGCGCTGACCGCCACACTGCTGGCGCAAATATTCACGCCTGCCGAGATCCTCGACTACGCCTGGCGTTTCCCCTTCCTGCTCGGCGGCGTGTTCGGCGTGATCGGGGTGTGGCTGCGCCGCTGGCTCAGCGAAACCCCGGTGTTCCTCGAAATGCAGGCCCGCCGCCATGCCGCCGCCGAACTGCCGCTGCGTACCGTGCTGCGTGACCATCGCGCCGTGCTGCTGCCGGCGATGATCCTCACCTGCGTGCTCACCTCCGCCGTGGTCGTCCTCGTCGTCATCACCCCGACCATGATGCAGAAAACCTTCGGCATGAGTCCCAGCCATACCTTTGCATTGAGCGCGCTGGGCATCGTCTTCCTCAACATCGGCTGCGTCCTCGCCGGTCTGCTGGTGGACCGCATCGGTGCCTGGCGCGCAGTGCTGGTCTACAGCCTGCTGCTGCCAGTGGGCATTGCCGTGCTGTATGCCAGCCTGATCAACGGCGGCATCTGGCTCGGCGCGGCGTACGCCGTGGCGGGCTTGAGTTGCGGGGTGGTCGGCGCGGTGCCGTCGGTGATGGTCGGCTTGTTTCCGGCGCCGGTGCGGGTCTCGGGGATCTCCTTTACCTACAACATTGCCTACGCGCTGTGGGCAAGCACCACGCCGCTGCTGTTGATTGCACTGATGCCGACGAGCCCGTGGATTTGCGTGGGCTATTGCGTGGTGATGGGTGCGGTGGGCGTGGGGAGTGTGGCGCTGTTCGGTAAGCGCCACACCTTGGCGAGCTGAGGATCAGGTCAGAAAGTGCCAGAGCAGTAGCGTACCGATCAAACCGACAACGGACACAATCGTCTGCAACACCGACCACACCCAAATCGTCTGTTTCAACTGCAACCCGAAATACTCGCGCACCATCCAGAACCCGGCGTCGTTCACATGGCAAAAGAACACCGAGCCCGCGCCAATCGCCAGCGCTACCAGTGAGCTCTGTGTCGCCGCCAACCCCGCCATCATCGGCGCGAGAATGCCCGCCGTGGTGGTCGTGGCAACCGTCGCCGAGCCGGTGGCCTGACGCAACGCCACGGCGATCAGCCAGGCCAGCAGCAGGTACGGCATGTGCGCACCTTCGGCGACCTTGCTGATGGTCTGGCTCACGCCCGCATCCAGCAGGGTTTGCTTGAGGCCGCCGCCGGCGCCGATGGTCAGCAGCAATACGGCGATGGGCGCGAGGGCTTTGCGCAGGGTGTTCATGTGCCGTTTTGGTGCGACCTGCGACCCCCGCCCAAAGTGCCAGCCCAGAGCCATTGCTGTCGGATTTGTAATCTTGTCTCCACCGCCCTGATAAGTCGCGAGCGCTACATTCCAGCCGCTTGTACTTCATGGGCGTGGAACTCTCGTTATGCCAATTTCCGTTAAACATCTGCTGGGGGCGACGTTGTTGTGGGTGGCTGCCAATACGGCCCAAGCGCAAACCCTCACCCTCGATAGCGCCTTGCAGAATGCCTTCGCCAACCACCCTGACCTCGCCGCTGCTCAGTGGGACATCAACATCGCCGAGGGCGGCCGCCAGCAGGCCGCGCTGATACCCAACCCCGTGCTTTCCGTGGATGCCGAAGACACCCGCCGTGACACGCGCACCACCAGCGTCAAACTCAGCCAGACCCTGGAGTTGGGCGGCAAGCGCGGCGCGCGTATCGATGTGGCCACTCGCGCTCAGGACGCCACCGCACTGACCCTGGAACAGCGCCGCAACACCCTGCGCGCCGACGTGATCGACAGCTACTACGGCGCCCTGCGCGCCCAGGAGCGCCTTGACCTCGCGCAGCGCTCCCTGAAGCTGGCCGAACGTGGCCTGGTGGTCGCCAACGGTCGCGTGACGGCGGGCAAAACCTCGCCGGTGGAAGCCACCCGCGCCCAGGTGCAAGTGTCGCAAATCCGCCTTGAATTCAACCGTGCACAGATGGGCCTCAACGATGCCTATCGCCGCCTGGCCGCCAGCACTGGCAGCGCCGTCGTCGATTTCCAGGGCGTCGCCACGCAAAAACTGCCGTTGCCTCCCGCCGCCCAGTTGCTGGCGCGCCTTGAACAGACGGCCGAACTGCGCCTGGCCGAATTGCAGATCCTGCACAGCGAAGCCAGCGTCGGCCTGGAAAAAGCCCAGCGCATCCCCGACCTCGACGTGTCCATCGGCAGCCAATACGACGCTGGCGCGCGTGAGCGGGTCAACCTGGTCGGCCTGTCGATGCCGCTCCCGCTGTTCAACCGCAACCAGGGCAACGTGCTCGCCGCCAGTCGTCGCGCCGACCAGGCCCGCGACCTGCGCAACGCCACCGAACTGCGCCTGCGTACCGAAACCCGCCAGGCCCTGGACCTGTGGCAAACCGCCGATAGCGAAGTGCGCACGTTCAACCAGCAGATCCTGCCCGCCGCCCAAAGCGCGGTGGACAGCGCCACCCGTGGTTTCGAGATGGGCAAGTTCAACTTCCTCGATGTCCTCGACGCCCAGCGCACGCTGATTGCCGCTCGCACCCAATACCTCGCCGCCACCGCCCAGGCCACGGAGGCCTGGGTGCGCATCGAACGGATCTACGGCGACCTCACCCGTCTTTGATTTTTCCTGGAGCTTTCTATGAACCACAAACATGGCGTAGCGCTCGCCGTCGCCTTGAGCCTGCTGCTGTGCAGTGTTGCCAAGGCCGCTGAAGAAGAAGGCGAACTTGAACTCACCGAGCAGCAGATCCAGGCCGCCGGCATTCAACTGGCCCAGGCCCAACCGCGCTCGCTCAGCACGCTGCTGACCGTGCCGGCAGAGGTGCGTTTCGACGAGGACCGCACCTCGCACATCGTCCCGCGTACGGCGGGCGTGGTGGAGTCGGTGCAGGTCAACCTCGGCCAGTCGGTAAAAAAGGGTGAGCTGTTGGCAGTGATCGCCAGCCAGCAGATTTCCGACCTGCGCAGTGAACTGGCCGCCAGCCAACGCCGGGTCGAACTGGCCCGCACCACCTTTCAGCGTGAGCGTCAGTTGTGGCAGGACAAAATCTCTGCCGAACAGGACTACCTGCTGGCACGCCAAACCCTACAGGAAGCCGAAATCGCCCTGAACAACGCCCGTCAGAAGATGAGCGCCCTGAGTGGCAGCGCCGTACTCGTCGGAGGAAATCGCTACGAATTGCGCGCGCCATTTGCCGGTGTGGTGGTGGAAAAACACCTCGGCGTCGGCGAGGTGGTCAGCGAAACCAGCAACGCCTTCACCCTGTCGGACCTGTCCCAGGTGTGGGTCACCTTTGGTGTGTTTCCCAAAGACCTGAACAAGGTCCGCGTCGGCAAACCCGTCAAGGTCAGCTCCAGCGAAATGGGCACCGAAGTCCGTGGCACAGTGGCCTACGTCGGTAATCTGCTCGGCGAACAGACGCGCACCGCCACCGTTCGCGTCAGCGTGCCGAACCCCGACGATGCCTGGCGCCCCGGCTTGTTTGTCAGCGTGCAACTGGCCACCGAGAGCTTCCAGGCGCCGGTCAGCGTGCCCGAGGCGGCGATCCAGACCGTCGAGGACAAACCCTCGGTGTTCGAGCGCACCGAACACGGGTTCGTCACCCGCCATCTTGAACTAGGTGTCAGCGAAAACGGCTACGTCGAAGTGCGAAAAGGCCTGGAAGCCGGTGCGCAAGTGGCGACGGTTGGCAGCTTCATCCTCAAGTCCGAGCTGGGCAAGGGCTCCGCCGAGCACGCCCATTGATCCTGCGAGTGATTCCCCATGTTTGAGCGCCTTATCCAATTCGCCATCGAGCAGCGCATCATCGTGCTGTTGGCGGTGCTGTTGATGGCCGGTGTCGGTATCGCCAGCTATCAGAAGCTACCCATCGACGCAGTGCCTGACATCACCAACGTGCAGGTGCAGATCAATTCGGCGGCGGCGGGTTTCTCGCCGCTGGAGACCGAACAGCGCGTTACCTTTCCCATCGAAACCGCCATGGCCGGCCTGCCGGGGTTGCAGCAGACCCGTTCACTGTCGCGCTCCGGGTTGTCCCAGGTAACGGTGATTTTCAAGGACGGCACCGACTTGTTCTTCGCCCGCCAACTGGTCAACGAGCGCCTGCAAGTCGCCCGAGAACAATTGCCGGTTGGCATCGAGACTGCAATGGGGCCGATTTCCACAGGCCTTGGGGAAATTTTCCTATGGACCGTGGAGGCCAAGGACGGCGCACTCAAGGACGACGGCACGCCCTACACGCCAACCGACTTGCGCGTGATCCAGGACTGGATCATCAAGCCACAACTGCGCAACGTGCCGGGCGTGGCCGAGATCAACACCATCGGCGGCTTTGCCAAGGAATACCAGATCGCCCCCGACCCCAAGCGCCTGGCCGCCTACAGCTTGACCTTGAACGACCTGGTCACTGCGCTTGAGCGCAACAACGCCAACGTCGGCGCCGGTTACATCGAGCGCAGCGGCGAGCAACTGCTTATCCGCGCACCGGGGCAGGTGGCGTCGATCGACGACATTGCCAACATCGTCATCACCACGTCGGACGGTACGCCGATTCGTGTGCGAAACGTCGCTGAGGTCGACATCGGCCGTGAGATGCGTACCGGCGCCGCCACCGAAAATGGCCGTGAAGTGGTGTTGGGCACGGTGTTCATGTTGATTGGTGAAAACAGCCGCAGCGTGTCCCAGGCCGTGGCGGAAAAACTCGCACAGATCAACCGATCACTGCCCGAAGGCGTGGTGGCGGTCACGGTGTATGACCGCACCAACCTGGTCGAAAAAGCCATTGCCACCGTCAAGAAAAACCTCTTCGAAGGCGCGCTGCTGGTGGTCGCGGTGTTGTTCCTGTTTCTCGGCAATATCCGTGCGGCGCTGATCACCGCGATGGTGATCCCGCTGGCGATGCTGTTCACCTTTACCGGCATGTTCACCAACAAAGTCAGCGCCAACCTGATGAGCCTCGGTGCGCTGGACTTCGGCATCATCGTCGACGGCGCGGTGGTGATCGTCGAGAACGCGATCCGTCGCCTGGCCCATGCGCAGCAGCGTCACGGCCGCTTGTTGACCCGCAGCGAGCGCCTGCACGAAGTGTTCGCCGCCGCCAGGGAAGCACGGCGGGCGCTGATTTTCGGGCAACTGATCATCATGGTGGTGTACCTGCCGATCTTCGCCCTCACCGGCGTGGCTGGGAAAATGTTCCATCCCATGGCCTTCACCGTGGTGATCGCCTTGCTTGGCGCGATGATCCTGTCGGTGACGTTCGTGCCGGCGGCCATTGCGCTGTTTGTCACCGGCAAGGTCAAGGAAGAAGAAAACCTGGTGATGCGCACTGCACGTCGGGCCTATGCGCCGGTGTTGGAGGGGGTGATGGCGCGGCGGCCGCTGGTATTCGGCCTGGCGCTGCTGAGCATCCTCGGCTCCGGGGTGCTGGCCAGCCGCATGGGCAGCGAATTTATCCCCAGCCTCAGCGAAGGTGATTTTGCCCAGCAGGCCTTGCGCGTGCCCGGCACCAGCCTGACGCAATCGGTGCACATGCAGCAGCAACTGGAAACCACCTTGATGGCCCAGGTGCCGGAAATCGAGCGGGTGTTTGCCCGCACCGGCACCGCGGAAATTGCTTCCGACCCGATGCCGCCGAATATTTCCGACAGTTACGTGATGCTCAAGCCGAAGGACCAATGGCCAGACCCGAGCAAATCCCGTGAAACCCTGATTGCCGACATCCAGCGCGCCAGTGCGATTGTGCCGGGCAGCGCGTACGAACTTTCGCAACCGATCCAGCTGCGCTTCAACGAGCTGATTTCCGGAGTGCGCAGTGATGTGGCGGTGAAGGTGTTTGGGGATGATATGACGGTGCTCAACCAGACCGCCGACGCCATCGCCGATACGCTCAAGGGCCTTGATGGCGCTTCGGAAGTGAAGGTGGAACAGACCTCTGGCCTGCCGGTGCTGACCATCAATATCGACCGCGACAAGGCCGCACGTTTTGGCCTGAATGTCGGTGATGTCCAGGACACCATCGCTGTGGCCGTCGGAGGACGCCAGGCCGGAACCTTGTACGAAGGCGACCGGCGTTTCGCCATGGTCGTACGTTTGTCCGACGCGCTGCGCACTGATATTGACGGCTTGTCGCGACTGTTGATCCCGGTGCCCGCAAACGCATCCGGCCAGTTGGGCTTTATCGCCTTGTCCCAGGTGGCCAGCCTGGATCTGGTGCTCGGCCCCAACCAGATCAGTCGCGAAAACGGCAAGCGCCTGGTGATCGTCAGCGCCAACGTACGCGGGCGTGACATTGGCTCGTTCGTGGCCGCGGCCGAAGCGGCAATCTATGCCAAGGTCAAGGTGCCGGCGGGTTACTGGACCACCTGGGGCGGCCAGTTCGAGCAGTTGAAGGAAGCCTCCGAACGCTTGCGTATCGTGGTGCCGGTGGCGCTGCTGTTGGTGTTCGGGCTGTTGTTCATGATGTTCAACAACCTCAAGGACGGGCTGCTGGTGTTTACCGGGATTCCGTTCGCGCTGACGGGTGGGATCATGGCGCTATGGCTGCGGGATATTCCGCTGTCGATCTCGGCGGGGGTGGGCTTTATCGCGTTGTCCGGGGTGGCGGTGCTCAACGGGCTGGTGATGATTGCGTTCATCCGCAACCTGCGCGAGGAAGGGCGCTCGCTGTCGGTGGCGATCAACGAAGGTGCGTTGACCCGTTTGCGCCCGGTGTTGATGACGGCGCTGGTGGCGTCCCTCGGGTTTATCCCCATGGCGCTTGCCACTGGCACCGGCGCCGAAGTGCAACGGCCGCTGGCGACCGTGGTGATCGGCGGGATTATTTCCTCGACGTTGCTGACCTTGCTGGTGCTGCCGGCGTTGTACCAATGGGCACACCACAAAGAACAAGACTGACGTGTAGTGAGCGGGCTTGCCCCGCGCCGGGCGGCGAGGCCGCCCCAACTCCAGGCACCTCGGTCTCCCTGAAACATCGCGGCGGTCTTATTGGGGCGGCTTCGCCGCCCGGCGCGGGGCAAGCCCGCTCACTACTTAGGCTGGTCGCAGGGGAGGGGGAATATCAGGCGGAACGAGGTGATGCCACCCGGTGGGCTGCGTACTTCGGCCTGGCCCTGGTGCAGGGTCATGATCGAGCGCACGATGGCCAACCCCAGGCCGGTGCCGCCTTCGGTGCGGGCGCGGCTGTTGTCGGCGCGGTAGAAACGCTCGAACAGGTGCGGCAAATGCCGGGCGTCAATGCCCGCACCGGGGTTGCTGACGGACACGGACACCTGTTGCGCATACGTTTCCACCAGCAGGGCAATGTGCCCACCGCGTGGGCTGTGGCGGATCGCGTTGGACAGCAGGTTGGAGAGGGCGCGCTGGATCATCAGGCGATCACCCTGTACCTGGGCATCGCCGCTGAGGGTCAGGTTGAGCTGTTTGTCTTCGGCGCTCAGGGCAAACAATTCCATGACCCGACGGGCTTCATCGGTCAACGACACCGGCACAAACGAGGCACGCGCCGCCGGGTGGCTGACCTGGGCCAGGAACAGCATGTCGGACACGATGCGTGACAAACGCTCCAGCTCCTCGGTGCCGGATTCCAGCGCGGCCTTGTATTCCTCCGACGGCCGTTGGCGTGACAGTGTGACCTGGGCTTTGCCCATCAGGTTGGTCAGGGGCGCGCGCAGTTCGTGGGCCAGGTCGTCGGAGAATTGCGACAGTTGCTGCACGCCCGCGTCCAGGCGGTCGAGCATCACGTTGAAGCCCTGGGCCAGCTCGCGCAGTTCCTGGGGCAGGTTGTCCAGGGCCAGGCGATGGGTCAGGTCCTGGGTGGTGACTTGGGCGGCGACGTGGCTGAACTGCTTCAACGGTGCCAACCCGCGCTGCACCAGCCACCAGGCGCCCATGCCGATCAATAGCAACAGCAAGGGCAATGCCACCACCGTGGCGCGCAGGTAGGCGCTGAGCAGGGCCTGGTCGTCCATGCGGTCCAGGGACAGCAGCACGCGCACGCGTTCGCCACTGGCCAGGCGCATCAGGCTGGATGCGCTGAGCACCTGGTTGCCGTCGCTGTCTTCCCAGTTGAGGTAGCCGAGGGTTTCCCGGTGCGGGTAGTCGGTGAGCAGCGGCACCTGGGGCTTGGCACCGACGCTGAGCAGCACACGCTCGTCGGGCGCGGTGCCGACGATGCTCAGGTAGAAGTTATCGTGGCCGACGACCAAGTCCAACAGCGAGTGCGGGCGCGCGCGGATGTCGCGAGCGTCCAGGCCCTGGGCGAGGCTGTGCTGGATCTGTTCCATCTTGCTTTCCAGACCCTTGCGCGCTAGTTTTTCCAGCTCATGGGTCAGGGCCAGGTAAGCCAGGCTGGCCAGCAGCAGCACCAGGCCGGCACCCATCAGGCTGACCGTCAGGCCGAGGCGCATCGACAGGCTGCCGGTCTTCATGGGCGCGCTTCCAGCACGTAGCCGACGCCACGAATGGTGTGGATCAACTTGACCTCGCTCTGGTCATCCACCTTGGCGCGCAGGCGGCTGATGGAGACTTCCACCACATTGGTGTCGCAGTCGAAATTCATGTCCCACACCAGGGAAATAATCTGCGTGCGGGTCATCACTTCGCCGGTCTGGCGCATCAGTACCTGGAGCAGGGCGAACTCTTTGGTGGTCAGGTCGATCCTGCGGTTGCCGCGATAGGCGCGATGGCGGCGCGGGTCGAGTTCCAGGTCCGACACGCAGAACACTTCCGGCTGTGGGATATGTTCACTGCGTCGCAATAACGTACGCACCCGCGCGAGCAATTCGGGAAACTCGAAGGGTTTGACCAGGTAATCATCGGCCCCCATGTCCAGGCCCTTGATCTTGTCATCCAGGCGCCCACGGGCGGTGAGCATCATCACGCGCTGGCTGCCGTCGCGGCGCAGTTGTTCGAGTACTTCCCAGCCATCCTTGCCTGGCAGGTTGACGTCGAGAATCACCAGTTCATAGGCATGCTGCCGGGCCAGGTGCAGGCCGTCGATACCGTTGGCGGCGCAATCGACCACGTAGCCACTTTCAGTCAGGCCTTGCTGCAAATAAGCGGCGGTTTTTTGCTCGTCCTCAACCACAAGGATACGCATGGGGATTTACCTTTTTCGAAAAGAGAAGGGAGTCCATTTCCTTATGGAGGCTGTTGTTGGGGGAGTAGGAAAATTCTGAACCGTGAAGTGACTTCAGGGTCAACTGCGACGTTCTGTCGCAACTAAGTGAGCACGCAAAAAAAACGCCCCAATGGGGCGTTAAAAATCCATCTCTTTCCAAAGGAGCTACACAAAAGCTTCAGAGATGAATGTGCTCGGTGTTGCAAGTTGAAGCCAGTCTATAAAGTTCAACTTAACGAGAAGGTGAGGCCAATATTACAGTTTTGATAACTGGCTAGTTGTGAACAGATGTTAGTCAAGCGCGAACGAATGTAATGATTCAGAGAATCGCCAGCGGGTATTCGGCAATCAAGCGCACTTCTTCCAGGTCCGACTCGAATGCACTGGAACGCACCGTGGCTTGGCGCAAGCGCAGCGACAGGTCTTTCAAGTTGCCACTTTGCACCACATATTTGGCTTCGATGTCGCGCTCCCAGCGGCGCTGATCGGTCAGCGGGTCGCCTGCTGCATCGCGGCGCATGTACACCGTGTTGGCGTTGCTGTAGTCGGCGCCGGTGCCTTTGCCGTAGCGGGTCATGAACGACAGGCCGGGAATGCCGAACGGCTGCATGTCCAGGTCGTAGCGCACCATCCACGAACGCTCCTTGGGGGAGTTGAAGTCGCTGTATTGGATCGAGTTGTTGAGGAAGATCGAGTCCGACTGGCGCAGGTAATCGAAGTCGTCATCACCGTTGTTGCGCTGGTGCGACACGGCCACGCTGTGGGCGCCCATCTTCACGCCGAGCCTGGCGCTCCAGATGGTGTTGTCGAACTCACCCAGCCGTTTCTTGCCCTCATCCACCGCCTTGTAATAGTTGAAGTCGCCGAACAGCGAAACCTCATCGTTCAGCGGGTAGTTGGCGGCGCTGCCGAAGTAGTACTGGTCCCAGGCGTCCTTCAAGCGGCTGCTGTACAGGCTCAGGCTCAGGTGTTTGTTGAGTTGGTAATCACCGCCGAAATAGCCGATCCACGGTGAGTCGACCTTGCCCGCATAGAACGTCGCAAAGCCTTTGTCCATGCCGCTCTCGGTGGGTTGGCTCATACCGCTCAAACGTCCGCCTTGCAGGCTCAGGCCCTCCAGGCTGGTGTTTTGCGCGGTCACGCCACGAAAGCTTTCCGGCAACAGCCGCGAGTCGCCGTATGCCACCACCGGCGTGAGCGGGAACACGTCACCGGCCTTGATCACGGTGTCCAGCACGCGCAATTTTGCGGCGCCGCCGAATTTGCTGTAGTCGGACTCTGGATGGTTGCCGCTGTCCACCGGCAGCACGCCAAACGAGCCCTTGCCGCCGCTGCGGCCGGTGCCCGAGTCGAGCTTGAGGCCGTACATGGCAAACGCGTCCAGGCCAAAACCGAGCGTGCCCTGGGTAAAGCCGGATTCGAACTTGCCAATGAACCCCTGCGCCCAGGCTTCGGAGTAGCCATTGCCGGTAGGGCTGGACTGGCCCTTGCGGTCATCGCGGTTGAAGTAGAAATTGCGTGCCAGCACGTTCACGCTGCTGCCTTCGATAAAACCTTCGGGCTTGTCTTCCACGGCCACGGCGGCCAGGGGCAGCGCCGCAATCAATGAAAAGGGAAGGGTGTAGTAAGCACTGTGCATGTTGCGCTCCTCGGTATTGGCAGTGATCAGCTTCTTATAGAGGTGGGCGTTCTTATTGATTTGGCCCGGGCTGATAGTTGCAAATCACAGATAACAGCGAAGTGGCACGCACATTACAATTTTGGAATCTCACGGTTACCTAACAAATAAGTAATGTTCTGGTGAACGTCGCGTCAGGGTTCGCTCGTTACTCTGGGCACTCAACTTTGAACGAGGAACTTGTGATGAACTTTTATAAACTTGGCCTGGGTGTATTGGCGGCAGTCTTGTCGTTCGGTGCTTTGGCCGAAGGCGGCGGCGACCGGACCTTTGCCTTGATGATGGAGCGCAATGAAAAGGCCATGGCCGATTACGCCGCGCGCAATGGCAAGCCCGCGCCCGAGGTGCAGGTGTATCGCTACGGCATGCCACTGGATATTGCCAAGGTGGTCAGCGTGACGCCGCCGATCAGCGGCTGCCGCCCGGTGCCGTCGCGCATGACCTATGAAGACTCCAGCGGCAAGCTGACGACGCTTGAGTATCAAGTGATGGGCGCGTGCCGCAGCAATGGCGGCTGAGGGGAGCAAAAATATAGTTGGGCCCGGGGCTAAAGGCCTATTAAGAAAACGCCGGCAGGGCCGATGCAGGTCAGATCTTTCTCTCCCATTGACCATCGGTGCCCCATGTTCAACACCCGCCTGAAGCAGGAGCTGTCCGCTCTTCGCGAAGAACTGTCCAGCTTGGAGCAGGTCAAGGAGAGCCTGGAAAGCGAGATGCTGTGCCTGACGCTGGACGCCGAAGGCCGTATTGAATGGGCCAATAGCAACTTCCTGCAAGAGTTGGGTTACCAGAGCACGCAGTTGTTGGGGCGCCCTGTTGAAGAGCTGGTGCCGGCCCATGTGCGCCGGGACGAGTTCCAGCAGCGCTTCAACAACGCCCTGACGCGTGGCGAACACTACGCCGGCACCGTGCGCTTGATGCGCGGCAGTGGCGAGGAAGCCTGGCTGCGCTCGATCGTGCAACCGGTGCGCGGTTCGGACGGGCGCATCAAGCATTTTTCGATTTATTCCAGCGACCTCACGCGCACCATCGAGGCGTCGCGCGAGCATGAAAACCTGATTGCCGCGTTGGTGCGTTCCACGGCGGTGATCGAGTTCGACCTCAGTGGCCATGTGCTCACCGCGAATGATCGCTTCCTGGGCGGCATGGGTTACAGCCTGGCGCAGATCAAGGGCAAGCATCACCGCATGTTCTGCGAACCGGAGGAATACAACAGTGCCGAGTACCAGAACTTCTGGAAGCGCCTGAACAACGGTGAGTTTGTGGCAGCGCGCTTCAAGCGGATCGACAGCCATGGCCGCGTGGTGTGGCTGGAGGCGACCTACAACCCGGTGATGGACGCCACCGATCGCTTGTACAAAGTGGTCAAGTTCGCCACGGTGATCACCGATCAGGTCAACCGTGAGCAAGCGGTGTCCGACGCGGCCAACATCGCCTATGGCACCTCGCTGCATACCGATGAAAGCGCACAGCGTGGTACCAGGGTCGTGACCCAGGCAGTGGACGTGATGCGTGACCTGGCCACGCACATGCAACAGGCCGGCGAAGGCATCGAGGCGCTGAATGCCCAGTCCCAAGTGATCGGCAGTATCGTCAAGACCATCAGTGGCATTGCCGAGCAGACCAACCTGCTGGCGCTCAACGCGGCCATCGAAGCTGCGCGCGCCGGTGAGCAAGGCCGTGGGTTTGCGGTGGTGGCCGATGAAGTGCGGCAATTGGCGTCACGCACCAGCAAGGCCACCGAGGAAATCGTCGGGGTGGTCCGTCAGAACCAGGACATGGCCCGCGACGCGGTGGCGCTGATGACCGACGGTCGCCTGCAAGCCGAGCAAGGCCTGGCCCTGGCGGCTGAAGCGGGCACGGTGATCGTCGAGATCCAGGACGGCGCGCAGAAGGTCGTCAGTGCGGTAGGCCAGTTCGCCAACCAGCTGACCAACTGACCCGTCGGGTTCATGCTTGAGGTATCGTAGGTTTTTTCTCGTTTGAAGAGCCGACCTTTCATGAGCCCGACCCACCGTCGCCCCGTTCCGCTGTCCAAGGCCTACCGCTTGCTCAACCACGGGCCGACCGTGCTGGTCAGCGCGGCGCATAACGGCCAGCGCAACATCATGGCTGCCGCCTGGGCGATGCCGCTGGATTTCGAACCGCCGAAAGTCGCCGTGGTACTGGATAAGTCCACCTGGACCCGCCAGTTGCTGGAGGCCAGTGGCACCTTCGTGCTGCAAGTACCGTGCGTGGCCCAGGCCGATCTCGTACAGACCGTTGGTAACACGACTGGCACCGAGACAGACAAATTCGCCACCTACGGCCTACAGGTGTTCAGCGGTGAACATACCGAGGCGCCGTTGCTGGAAGGTTGTGTCGCCTGGCTGGAATGCCGCCTGCTGCCTGAACCGCACAACCAGGACACCTACGATTTGTTCCTTGGCGAAGTGGTTGCGGCGTATGCCGATACGCGGGTGTTCAGCGACGGCCACTGGCACTTCGACGGCCAGGATTCGTTGCGTACCTTGCATCACATTGCCGGCGGCAACTTCCTGAGCATCGGCGAACCGATTATCGGGCGCCAGCTTTAAGCCCTACCAGCGCCCGAGCATCTTCACCCAGCGCGACGGCGGCATGCCGTAGGTGCTGCGAAATTGCCGGGTCATATGGCTTTGGTCGGTGAACCCGGCAGTCATCGCCGCATTCACCAGCGATTGCCCCTGTGCCAGCAGGCTGCGTACCAGGTCCAGGCGGCGCATGGTCAGGTAACGGTAGGGGCTGGTGCCGAACAACAAGCGAAAATCTCGCGACAACGCCCAGCGGTCACGCCCGGCGTGCTCGGCCATTTCATCCAGGGTGATGCTGCGGCCCAGGGCGCTGTGGATGAATTCCCGCGCGCGTTCGGCGGCGACGTAGTCGAAGCTCTTGCGGCTGGTGATCACCCCGGACGCCTCGCTCAGGGCTTGCGCCAGGTCATACATCGCGTCCTGTTCCTGCAGTGGATCAATCGGGCAGTCCAGGCTTTGCAGCAGGACTTCGCTGGCGCGGAACAGGCGCGGGTCGGTGGTATGGCCAAAGGGAATGAATGGCAACGGCTTGCCGCCGAGGATCTGCTGGATCAGCGCCGGCTCCACGTAAATCATCCGGTACTTGAAGCCCTCCTCGCTGCTGGCGCGGCCGTCGTGGGTTTCGTCAGGATGAATCACCATGGTTGTGCCGGGCAGGCTGTGGGTCATGCAGCCGCGATAGTGAAAGCTCTGCACGCCGAACAACGTACGGCCGATGGCGTAAGTGTCATGGCGATGCGGGTCGAACGCGAAGCCGGCAAAGTACGCCTCGATACGGTCCATGCCGCTGGCGTGAGGGGCGCGGTGCATCCAGTCGAGAGGGGAAGTTGGATTGCCCATGGTGGCTTGTCACAAATTGAGGTGGAAACACGTTAACCGAGTCTGCGTTCCCTGTCTGCCGAGGTCTTGTACGATTGTGCAGGGTGACGGCGAGGTCTATGATCGCCGTTCGTACCCTGCGCTGATGGAGTTGCCTCCCATGGACGTTTTCAACCCCGCCTATGCGGCACCGCTGGTCTCACTGGCGCTGTTGTGGACCGTGGCCGTGGTGACACCAGGCCCCAACTTCTTCAATGCCGCGCAGTTGGCCGCCAGTTGCTCGCGCCGCCATGGCGTGGTGGCATCGGCCGGTGTGGCCACGGGCACCATCATGTGGGGGCTGGCTGGTGGCCTGGGGATCAAGTCGCTGTTTACCGCCGCACCGATGCTGTACCTGGCCTTCAAGATTATCGGCGGTTGCTACCTCATCTACCTTGGGCTGAAACTGTTCAAGCGCTCGGCGCCGACCATGGCGCAGAGCTTGCTGGCGGATGAGCCGCGGCGCTCGTTGTTCTGCGCGTGGCGCCTGGGTTTGCTGGGTAACCTGTCCAATCCCAAGGCCGCGCTGTTTGTCGCCACCATTTTCGCTTCCACCATGCCACCTTCGCCGTCGCCGATGCTGTTGACCCTGGCGGTGATGACCATGGCCACCTTGTCCTTCAGTTGGTATTCCTGCGTCGCTCTGGTGTTTTCCAGCCAGCGTATGGCCAACCTGTACAGCCGTTCGCGCAAGTGGCTGGACCGTTTTGCCGGCAGTTGCTACCTGTTGTTCGGCGCGCATCTGGTAGCGAATCGCTGACGGCCCGTGGTAAGAAGCCTTACTTTCAACCGTGAGGCCGAGTCATGAGCAAGCTGCGTGTAGGAATTATTTTTGGTGGGCGTTCGGCCGAGCACGAGGTCTCGCTGCAGTCGGCGCGCAATATCGTCGATGCCCTCGACCGCACGCGCTTCGAGCCGGTGCTGATCGGCATCGACAAGGCCGGTCACTGGCACCTCAACGACACCTCGAACTTCCTGATCAACGGGGAAGACCCAGCGCTGATCGCGCTCAACCAGTCCAACCGCGAGCTGGCGGTGGTGCCAGGCAAAGCCAGCCAACAACTGGTGGAAACCTCCGGCGGCGATCTGCTGGCTCATGTCGATGTGATATTCCCGATTGTCCACGGCAGCCTGGGTGAAGACGGCTGCCTGCAAGGCTTGCTGCGTATGGCCGACCTGCCTTTCGTCGGCTCCGACGTGCTCGGCTCGGCGGTGTGCATGGACAAGGACATCAGCAAACGCCTGCTGCGCGATGCCGGGATTGCCGTCACACCGTTCATCACCCTGACCCGGCGCAACGCGGCCCGCACAAGCTTTGACGCGGTCGTGAGCAAGCTCGGCCTGCCGATGTTCGTCAAGCCGGCCAACCAGGGCTCGTCGATCGGCGTGAGCAAAGTCGCTGACGAAGCCGAGTACCACGCCGCCGTTGAGCTGGCGTTGGGTTTTGATGAAAAAGTGTTGGTGGAGTCTGCGGTGCGGGGGCGCGAAATCGAATGCGCCGTGCTGGGCAACGACGATCCCATCGCCAGCGGTTGCGGTGAAATCGTGGTGAGCAGTGGTTTCTATTCCTACGACAGCAAATACATCGACGCCCAGGCCGCTCAGGTCGTAGTGCCGGCGGCGATCAGCGCCGAGGCCAGCGAACGCATTCGCCGCCTGGCCCTGGAGGCATTTGAAGTCTTGGGCTGCTCCGGCCTGGCGCGCGTCGACGTGTTCCTGACTGACGACGGCGAAGTGCTGATCAACGAAATCAACTCACTGCCCGGCTTCACCCGCATCAGCATGTACCCCAAGCTGTGGCAGGCGACGGGGATGAGTTACAGCGAGTTGGTGAGCCGGTTGATTGAGTTGGCGTTGGAGCGGCATGTGGGGCGCAGGGGGTTGAAGATCAGTCGCTGATCGCTCTACGAGCAATCCACGAATACAGTAGGGTCTTGGGCTCGTCCGGGTGGTGCGTCCTGCGCCGATAGCTGGCAAACGCTGGCGAGGTGCAGTAGGTGCACACCGCGCTGACTTCGATCTGCTCGCGCCGAATGCCCGCTGCTTGCAACAGCATCACGCCGTACCCGCTGAGGTCGAACCAGGCGCTGCCCGTTTGTTGCGCCTGGGGCGGCGCAATTTGCGCTGGCAGCAGCGGCGCAGGTTGCACAACGCTCCACGGCGCCGGAGCGTCCGACCACAGGTGTCCCTGATCAGCCTGGAGCTGCCCGATAAACCCTTCGCTCACTTCATAGCAGCACGGTTTGATCGACGGCCCGATTGCCACCAGCAACTGCTCGGCGGCAATCCCTTCCTCGGCAAAGCGCTGCACGGCATTGGCGATGATTCCCGCTTGCAGCCCCTTCCAGCCGCCATGTACCGCCGCCACTCTTGCGGCGTTTTTTGCGGCGATGAGAATCGGCAGGCAGTCGGCGGTGATCACCGCGATCGGTTGCCGCTCGCCGGTGAACACCCCGTCGGCCGGAACCGTGTTGCTCTGCTGATCCGCCTCCCACTCAATCACCGTTGCACTGTGCACCTGCTTGCAGATGAACACGTCATCCGGGCGCAGTGGGTCGTTGATCGTACAAAAACCGTGATCGACGCCGGGCAGGGCGCCGAGATTGTCTGCTTGCTGCATGGGGTGCTCTCCGTCGATTGAATGTTCAGTCGCCCAGGGCTTGGCCTTCACGCCGCGGGTCGGCGCCGCCGCTCAATGACACCTTGCCCTGGGCATCCCGCGTGCGCACGATGGCCTGGATGCCGCTGGTCATGTCGATTTCATTCAGCGTGTGATCTTTGTCCTTCAACGCCTGTTTCAACGCCGGGCTGAACAAGCCAGCTTCCAACTCGGTGGCGCCGTTGCGACTGCCGAAGTTGGGCAGGTTGATGGCGGCTTGTGGGTCGAGTTTCCAGTCGAGCATGGCCACCAGGGACTTGCTCACGTACTCGATGATCTGCGAGCCGCCCGGTGAACCCACCGCGGCCAGCAACTCGCCGCTGTTGCGGTCGAACACCAACGTCGGGGCCATCGCCGAGCGCGGGCGTTTGCCTGGTTCGACGCGGTTGGCGACTGGCTGGCCGTGTTCTTCGGGGATGAACGAGAAATCGGTCATCTGGTTGTTGAGCAAAAAACCCTGGACCATCAGGTGCGAACCGAATGCCGCCTCGACGGTGGTGGTCATCGACACGGCGCCGCCGCGGTCATCCACCGCCACCACTTGCGACGTGGAAATGCGCAATGGCGAGCGGTCCGGTGCGTACGCCACCTGGATGCCCGCAGGCTGGCCCGGCTTGGCGATGCCCATGCTGCGCTCACCGATCAGCGCGGCGCGCCTGGCCAGGTAGTCCGGGGCGACGAGACCGGCGACCGGCACGGGGACGAAATCCGCATCGGCCACGTACAGCCCGCGATCGGCGAAGGCCAGGCGGCCCGCTTCGGCGAGCAGGTGCACGGCTTCAGGCACAGGTTCCAGGCCAGCGGGGGAAGTGCTCTTCAGCGGTTTCATCGATGCGATTGCCAGTGGCGGGTCGCGGCTTTCCAGGGCTTGCAGCGTGCCCAGGATTTGCGCGATGGCAATCCCGCCCGACGACGGTGGCGGCATGCCGCAGACTCTCCACTGTTTGTAGTCGGTACACAGTGGCGTACGTTCCTTGGCGGAGTAGCCCTTGAGGTCAGCCTGGGACAGGCTTCCCGCGTTGCGATGGCCTTGCACCTTGCGGGCAATTTCAGCGGCAATCGGCCCGTGATACAACGCGTCTGGCCCTTCGTTGGCGATGCGTTTGAATACGGCGGCCAGCGCCGGATTTTTCAAGCGTGTGCCGGTGGCCTTTGGCGTGCCATCGGCATTCAAGAAGTAAGCCGCCATGTCGGGGGACTGGGGGATATAACGGTCGGCGGCAATCAGCGCGTGCAGGCGCGGGGAAATCGCGAAACCCTCTTCCGACAGGCGGATCGCCGGTTCGAACAGCGTGGCCCAGGGCAAATGCCCGCTGTCTTTGTGTGCCCGTTCCAGCGCACGCAGCACCCCCGGCGTGCCGACCGAACGCCCGCCGATCTGCGCCTCGGCAAACCCCATCGGCGTACCGTCGGGGCGCAGGAACAAACGCTCCCTCGCCCCGGCCGGTGCGGTTTCGCGGCCGTCGTAGGCGCGCACGTTCTTGCCATCCCGCAGCATGATGAACGCACCGCCGCCGATGCCCGACGACTGCGGTTCCACCAAGGTCAACACGGCTTGCATCGCAATCGCCGCATCAATTGCCGAACCGCCCTGGCGCAACATCTGGCGCCCGGCTTCGGCGGCCAGTGGGTTGGCGGCCGCTGCCATATGGCGCTCGGCATGGCGGGTGGCGAGGTCGGTACGGTAGCCCGAGCCCAGCTCCGGTGCCGGTGGTTGATCGGTGGCCGGGGTATGGCAGGCCGCCAGTGCGAGGCCTGCCACCATGACCGACAACTGCCGGCGGGAAATCGAAAGCACGCGTTGAACTCCGTTCATTTTGAGAATGATCTATTGTCCTTGGGGGAGTGCTTTTTACAGGTAAATCGTGCCTTGCAGGTAAAGCACTGCGCTGCCGGAGATGATCACGCGCTCGCCCTTGAGCTCGCAGCGCAACTGGCCACGGCGTGTGCCGCCTTGCTCGGCGGTCAACACCGACTTGCCCAGGCGTTCGGCCCAGAACGGCGTCAGCGATGTATGGGCGGAGCCGGTGACCGGGTCTTCATTGACGCCCACGTTCGGTCCGAACCAGCGCGAGATAAAGTCGAACCGTGCGCTTTTGGCGGTCACCGCGATGCCGCGTTTGGGCAAGCCCTTGAGGCTGGCGAAATCCGGGGTCAGTGCGGCGACCTGGGCTTCATCGTCCACCAGCACGATGTAGTCATCGGTGCTGAACACCTCGGCGTGTTCGATGCCTAGCGCGCTCAACATCCCTGCTGGAGGCTCGCACGGCTGGGGCTGCTTGGCCGGAAAGTCCATCGCCAGCTCGTCGCCGTTGCGCGTCACGCGAAGCTCGCCGCTGCGCGTGGCAAAGCGCAGCACCTCAGGTGCACTGGCCAGTTTGTGGATCAACACCCAGGCGGCGGCCAACGTGGCATGGCCGCACAGGTCCACTTCGACTTGCGGGGTAAACCAGCGCAACTCATAGACCTCGCCGCGCGGTACAAAAAACGCGGTCTCCGAGAGGTTGTTCTCGGCGGCGATGTTATGCAGTTGTTCGTTGGGCAGCCATTCGGTCAGTGGGCAGACCGCTGCGGGATTACCGCCGAAGACGTGGGAGCTGAACGCGTCGACTTGGTAGATATCCAGTTTCATCGGGGAGGCACTCCGTGTGGGGAGGTTGGACACTAGCAGTGGGCCAGGGGAGCGTCGCCGTACAGATGGTGGTTTTTTTTGTGCGCATGTGCGCTGCACTTTCTTGCAGGCATAAAAAAACGGCCTACCTTTCGGTAAGCCGTTTTTAGTACTTGGTGGCTACACAGGGACTTGAACCCCGGACCCCAGCATTATGAATGCTATGCTCTAACCAACTGAGCTATGTAGCCAAGTGGCGCGCATTATTCGCTCAGAACGCTAATGCGTCAAGTATTTATTTTGAATTTTTATCTGCGCTTTCAACTGTTTAAGCAAAATCGGCTGAAACGGCGACGAGTGGCGTGCCACTGTCGGTGTTCCCCCATGGGCTTTGCGTCGATTTTCCGGTGTGCGACTCGGTTGGGCAGATATCCCTGCTGCCCAACGCGGGGTCTGGCTTACCGGGGCATCGGGCTGTGGGTGACACGCTTGAGTTGTTCGCGGGCGCGCGACAGGCGTGAGCGTACTGTGCCGATCGGAATATCCAGCACGTCGGCGGTGTCCTGGTAGCTGCCGTCGGTTTCCAGTGACGCGTACAGCGTCTTGCGCATCTCGGCCGGCAGGTGGTCGATGGCGCTCAAGGTTTTCTCCAGGCGACGGTTGATCTCAAATTCCCAATCCAGGTTGTGATTGTCTTCGTGTCCATGCCAGAGCGCCTCGTCAAACTCGCAATGCACGGGCTTGGCGTACAGGCGCCTGAAGTGATTGCGGATCAGGTTTTGCGCAATGCCGCACATCCAGGTACTGAGGGTGGCGTTGCCGCTGAAACGCTCGCGGTTGCGCCAGGCTTCCAGGTAGGTCAGTTGCAGAATGTCGTCTGCATCTTCCGGGTTGAGCACACGCTTGTGAATGAAGCGCCGAAGTTTCTTTTGCTGGTCGTCTGTCAGTTGGAGCATGAATTGAGGCGAGCTGCCAACGAGGTGAGCCAGAGCTTCAATTGGGATATTCATGTTGTTTTTCCTCAGGGTAGACGCTGCCGAAATGGTTTCGACGAGAACCCCTTTAGCACTGGCTGTGCCAAACTAAAAAACTACATAAATATATGATTTATAAGGATATATATCTTTGTGCGAGGTGTGTTTGCGCAAGAGTTTGCAAATATCCTTGATGGTGTTGTGCAGGCTTTTTCAAAAAGCCTGCGTCGATGATTTTGATGGAACTGTTTGGAGACGGTTTGCCACATAGGGAAACACTCTTCCAATCCTGATCTGTTTATGAAAGTTGAATCGCCCAGCGATGTACAAAAAGTCCTGCAACAGGATCCGCCCAACGTCGATGCCGCCCAGGTGCAGACGAGGAGTCCGGGTGTCGATGAGCTTGCCTTCAATCAGGACCTGATGTTTAACAACGTGCCGAAGCGGCAGGCGGTGGGTGAGAGCGTTATGCCTATCGAGCAACTGGCGCAGCTTTACGACCAGTTGGGCCACCCGGCTCAGGCGAAGCTTGCCGCGATCACCCGCATGGTGCGGCACTATCTGATGCGCGAGCCAAGTATCGACACACTGCTGGAAATCACCGGCAACGATCCAGCGCGAACGTTTGTGGTGCTCCACCAGGTAATGGCCCAGGCGCAGGCCGCAAGGGACAAAGACGAGGCAAGGTTGGCCCAGGATGCCCTTGCCAGGCTCAATATTCGCTTTAAACGGGAAATCCAGGCCGGCCTGAACATCGCCATGACCTTGCAGGCCGCGGGTGCCGACCCGCAAGAACGCCAGGCGGTGCGCGACCTCTATTACGCCAGCGTGGTCACTCGTCAGTCCCTGGCGACGATGATGAAAGAGCTGTTGCGCGTGTACGGTGCCGAACGGTTTTCGCAAGGCCTGAAGGTCATGCGGGGCGCCTTGTCGGACGACATCGCGGCTCACGTGCCGTCGGTGCCTACCGCTTTGTTGCGCTCGTTGCTGCGGGGGCTGCAAAGCTGCTCACAGCTGAGCGGCGTGTTGTCCAACTGCGAGTCGTTGATCCGGCGCCTGAACCTTGAGCAGGATGCGGTGAGCCTGTTGCAGCGCCTGCTGGGCTATGCCGGTACGGGCGTTGCGGCCTCTGAAGTGCAGCGCCTGGCGGATGATCTGTTGGCCCCTGGCCGGCCTAGCCCGCTGGTCTCCCTCAATGCGCTGTACCCAGTGATTCAACAGATACCCCTGGGTATTTGGCTGGACGGCCAGACGCGCCGAGACGCGCTGCACAACTTTTTGTTGGTGATGGATGAGTGTGTCCGGGTCGAGCGGGGGCCTGGGGGGCCGGTTGCTCAGAGGAGGGGCCTGTGACTGCGCTGTCGAGCATCAATGGGCTGCTGCTCAAGGTTGCGCAGCGCGCCGAAGTGCTGGGCGCCGTGGTGGTCATGGCCATTGTGTTTATCTTTATCGTGCCACTGCCCACTTGGCTGGTGGACATCCTCATTGCGGTGAATATCTGCATCTCGTGCCTGTTGATCGTACTGGCCCTGTACCTGCCGGGGCCGTTGGCGTTTTCGTCGTTTCCGTCGATTTTGTTGCTGACCACCATGTTCCGCCTGGCGCTGTCGATTGCCACCACGCGCCTGATCCTGCTGGAACAGGATGCCGGTGAAATCGTCGAGGCCTTCGGTAATTTCGTGGTTGGGGGCAACCTGGCGGTGGGCATGGTGATCTTCCTGATCCTGACGCTGGTGAACTTTCTGGTAATTACCAAGGGCTCCGAGCGTGTGGCCGAGGTGTCGGCACGTTTCAGCCTGGACGCAATGCCCGGCAAGCAGATGTCCATCGACAGTGACCTGCGTGCCGGGCTGATCGACGGTACGCAGGCGCGGGACAAGCGCGAGCAGCTGTCTCGCGAAAGCCAATTGTTCGGCGCGATGGATGGCGCCATGAAATTCGTCAAAGGCGATGCCATTGCAGGCCTGATCATCGTAGTGGTCAACCTGCTGGGTGGTTTCTCGACCGGCATGTTCCAGCACGGCTTGAGCGCGGCAGAGTCCATCTCGCTGTACTCCGTGCTGACCATCGGTGACGGCCTGATTGCGCAGATCCCCGCGCTGCTGATTTCGCTCACGGCCGGCATGATCATCACCCGCGTAGCGCCGGATGGCCGCAAAGGGGTCAGTAACATGGGCGCCGAAATTGCCCGGCAAATGACCAGCGAGCCCAAGAGTTGGGTGATTGCCTCGGTTGGCATGCTTGCATTTGCGATCGTGCCTGGCATGCCGACCCTGGTCTTTATCCTGATCGCGCTAAAGACCGGCGGCCTGGGTTATTACCTGATGCGCCAGCGTCAGCGCGAGCAGGCGCCGCGAACCGAACCGCAGCAGCCGGTTCGCCCGGAAGAGAACGGCGATGAGGACGTGCGCGGCTTCGACCCGTCGCGGCCGTACTTGCTGCAGTTCAATCCGGTATTTTACGACACGCCTGAGATCCTGGACATCGTCAGGAAAGTCCGCCAGGCCAGGAATGCGCTGGTGGCCAATATCGGTCTGACATTGCCACCGTTCGACGCCGAGTTCAGCGACACGTTGGCAGTCGATGAGATGCGTTTTTGCGTGCATGAAGTTCCGGTGATGGTGGCGACCCTGAGCGACCGCATCGCTGTCGAGTATGCGGCGTTTGCACAGCCCCCTGAGCAGGGTGAGCGCGGACGCATCGAGCGCGACGAGCAGGATTGGCTGTGGCTCGCGCCGGATGACCCTTTGCTGGAAGATCCCGACCTCGAACGGTTCACTGCCCAGCAATTGATCGTCGAGCGCATGACGCGCGCGATGATGCTCAGCGGGCCGCGGTTCCTGGGCATTCAGGAGAGCAAGTCGATTCTCAGTTGGCTGGAGCAGAACCAGCCAGAACTGGTGCAGGAACTGCAACGCATCATGCCGCTTTCGCGGTTTTCGTCGGTACTGCAGCGCCTGGCCAGCGAAGGCGTTCCGCTGCGTGCCGTGCGGCTGATCGTCGAGTCATTGATCGATTACGGGCAGCATGAGCGTGAACCCGAGGCTTTGGCCGATTACGCGCGTATCGCCCTCAAATCGCAGATCTTTCACCAGTACAGCGAGGCCGATGGCCTGCATGCCTGGCTGCTGTCGCCGCAGACGGAAAATATCCTGCGCGAAGCGCTGCGCCAGACCCAGAGCGGTGTGTTCTTCGCCCTTGAAAACGATCACAGCACGGCGCTGGTCAACCTGCTCAACCAGGCATTCAGCGTACGCGCCAAAACCCGCAGCGTGATGCTGGTGGCTCAAGACCTGCGCAGTCCGCTGCGGACCTTGCTGATCGATGAATTCAACCATGTGCCGGTGCTGTCCTTTGCCGAGCTTGGCAGCACCTCCAAAGTCAAAGTGCTGGGGCGCTTTGACCTTGGGCAGGAAGAGTTGATGCGCGGAGCCGTGGCATGAACAGGCTGTTGCTACGGGCAGAGAGAGGCGCTCGATGATGTTCGAACTGCGTGTCCTGGACGGTTTGCATCAAGGGGCGGCACTGCCGTTGTTTGGTGAACAATGGAGCATCGGTGCTCACGCGGACGCCGATCTGGTACTCGATGACCCGGGGGTTGCCGAGCACCACGCACGGTTGCGGCTGACCGGTCAGAACTGGTCGGTGCAGGCCGAGGCGGGGTTGCTGCACGGGCACGATGGGCAGGTGCTGGCGCAGATCACGAGCCTTGCGCTGGGAGTGCCGTTTTCGGTGGGCTCCACTCGATTGTGTGTCAGCCTGGCTGATCAGCCCTGGCCTGGCGCGTCCTCTGCGGTGCCGGTTGAACCTGCGCCACTGCCGGTTGAACCGGCGCGGGGGCTGAAGTTATCCGCCATCTCAAACGTGCAGCAAAAGCGCTTGATCAGCCTGGCGCTGGTGGGGGCAGTCATCATTATGCTCGTGGGCCTGGTCTCCACGGGAGAGAAAGACGCTCAAGCCTCCTTGATGCCGCCCGCGGTGCAGAAGGACGAACTCGCTTCGCCGTTCGACGTGCGCAAGCAGTTGCTGAAGATGCTCAACGAGCGCGAACTGGGCCAGCGGGTCACCGTGCAAGTGATCAATGACCAGGTCGCGCTCAGCGGGGATGTGTCACAGGAGGACATGGACCTGGTGACGCGCATGCTCGATCGCTACGGCGAGATGTTCGACAGCAGCGTGCCCGTGATCAGCCGCGTGCGCCTGCACGATAACTCGTTGCCATTCAAGATTGTGCAGATCGTCGGCGGGTCGAACGGTCATGTGGTGCTGGAGGAGGGTAGCCGGCTGTTTGTCGGTGATGAAGTGGAAGGCCTGCGCCTGGTCTTGATCGATAACAACAAGGTGGTGTTCGATGGCGCGCAGCGTTACGAGGTGCGTTGGTGAGTGCGGATCTGCAAGCGCGGCTGGACGCCTGGCAGCAGCGCCAGGCACAAGCGCTGGCCGGCTTTGCGCCGGTGACGATGCGGGGTCGTATTCAACGCGTCAATGGCATGTTGCTGCAATGCCGGTTGCCCCATTCATGCATCGGCGACCTGTGCCAGGTGGAAAAAAAGGCCGGCGATTACATGCTGGCCGAAATCATCGGTTTCGATCAGCAGGATGCGGTGCTCAGTGCATTGGGCAACCTGGAAGGCGTGCGCGTGGGCGCCAGCGTGGAGCGCCTCGGGGTGTCGCATCGGGTGCAGGTCAGCGAGGCGTTGCTGGGCCAGGTGCTGGACGGCTTCGGACGCCCGATCGCAGGGGAAGGGCCGAGTGCTTTTGTCGAGTCCGATAGCCCGGACACCAGCGCCGTATTGTGCGAGGCACCGCTACCTACGGAGCGGCCGCGCATCAACCGGGCGCTGGCCACCGGCGTGCGCTCCATCGATGGCCTGTTGACCCTGGGCGAGGGGCAGCGCGTCGGCTTGTTCGCCGGGGCCGGTTGCGGCAAGACCACGCTGCTGGCCGAGATCGCGCGGAACGTGGAGTGCGATGTGATTGTGTTCGGCCTGATCGGCGAGCGGGGCCGGGAACTGCGCGAGTTCCTCGATCATGAACTGGATGAGCAGTTGCGCGCCAAGGCGGTGCTGGTGTGTGCCACTTCGGACCGCTCCAGCATGGAACGTGCCCGTGCGGCATTCACGGCGACGGCATTGGCCGAAGGTTTCCGCAGCAAGGGCCAGCGGGTGCTGTTGCTGATCGACTCGCTGACGCGTTTTGCCAGGGCCCAGCGTGAAATCGGCCTGGCCGCCGGCGAGCCGTTGGGCCGCGGCGGCTTGCCGCCTTCGGTCTACAGCCTGTTGCCGCGCCTGGTCGAGCGCGCCGGGCTGACAAACGAGGGCGTGATTACCGCGATCTATACGGTGCTGATCGAACAGGACTCGATGAGTGATCCGGTGGCAGACGAGGTTCGCTCGCTGCTTGATGGCCACATCGTGCTGTCGCGCAAACTCGCTGAGCGCGGGCACTACCCGGCGGTGGATGTGCTGGCCAGCCTTTCACGGATCTTGAGCAACGTCGCCGACCCCGAGGATATTCGCGCCGGCACGGCGTTGCGGCGCCTGTTGTCGGCGTATCAGCAGATCGAGTTGATGCTCAAGCTGGGAGAGTACCAGGCCGGCAGCGACATTCTCACCGACCTGGCGGTGGACAGTCGCCAGGCGGTCGACAGTTTTCTGCGCCAGGATCTGCGCGAACCCACACCGATGATGACCACGCTGGAACAACTTAAGGAGCTGACCGGCCATGTCCCTTTCTAACGGATTGCTGGGTGAGATCGAGACCCTGCGTCGCCTGCGTCGGCACCGGGCAGACCGTGCCGAGCGTGCCCTGAGTGAGGCAAAACGTGCCCAGCAGACTCTGCTTGTGCATATCCGCCAGGCCGAGGAACGTCTCGAGCAGACCCGGCAGGAGGAGGCTCAGCGAAGTGCCGAGCTGCTCGGCCGGCATCAGGGCCAGGTGCTGAGTTTTCAGGCGCTGAAATCCTGGGCCGTACAAGAGCAGGCCCTGAGCGCCAGCACCCGTCACGAGCAGGGGCAACTGTACGCGTTGCAGGGACAGCAGGAAGAAAAACAAATCCACGTCAGTGCCGCCCAGAAGCAGGTCACCGCGTGCCTGCGCCAGGTGGAAAAACTTCAGGAATTATCCAATTTGTTGGCTCAGGAGCCGATATGACCCAGGTTTCAAGCAAGCCATACGAACGTCCACGGCCGCGTGAATCGCGCGAGGACCGCGACCAGGCAATGGCTGGTGTGGTGCCTTGGGAGCAAGGACGGTTATTTGCCCAGTTGTTTGGTGATGACGCTGCGCACACAGGGTATGGCGCTGCCCGGTCGGGCACGGGGATGCCGGCCGCTGTCGCAATGATCGACGCGCTTGCCGAGCAACTGGCACCCCAGGTGTTGGGTGCGGCGCAATGGCCGTTGCAGGCGACGTTGTACATGCCGCGCCTGGGGCGGATCAACGCCAGCGTGCGGCGAGAGCAGAACGTCTGGGGCATTGAATTGGAGGCAGAGCATGAGGCGACGTCGCGCTGGCTCTGCGGCGTGCGGCAACAGTGCCAGGAGCGTATGGCGGGGGCACTGGGCTCGCCGGTCAGCCTGCATTTGCCTGATGCTCGCCCGGCGTGATGCTCTCGCGTCTGGTGCTGCCGCAGATCCCGGGGGACACCGTTGCCGCGCGACGCCGACTGGGGCGTGGCTTGAGCTTGCCATTCGAGGTGGCCGGAGCCCGTGGTGAGCTGCGGATGGAGCCTGGGCCTGCGCCCGTCAGTGCCCCATCGCTGTGTTTTGAAACGGTTTGCGGGGTACTGGCATTCGCCCAGCCGGGGCCGGTACTCAGCCTGCTGGGCGAGTGCCCGGTGACGTTGGCCCCGTCCGGCAATGACCCGGATTCGTGGTTCTGGGCCTTGTTCCAACATCACTTGAGCCCGCAGATCAGCAGGCTGCTGGGCGACGTTCGCTTGAGCGAGTCCGCCCGCCCTGAGGGCTTTGGCTGTCGTCTGGTGGTGACATTGGGAGCCTCCCGTGTGGATGCCTATATGTGGCTGACGCCACAGAGTTTCCTCTCGTTGTGCGCGGCCGGCCCCTGGCGGGGCATTGCGGCACCGCTGCCGGCAGCGTTTCAACTGGCGATCGCCGTGACCGTCGGACGTGTGCAACTGCCCTTTGCACAGGTGCGCGGCCTGCAGGCCGGCGATGTGCTGGTGTTCGAACAAGCATTTTTTCAAGCGCAGGGGCCCGGCCATCTGCAGGTCGGCAGGCAGCAACTGCGCGGTTGCATTGACGATGACGCCGGGCCGTTGCGGCTTACTGTTACTTCTATCGAGGACGTGGGTGTGGATGAGGACTTTGCAGTACCTGGCGTGGCCGGGCCTGAAGCGGATGAACCCGTGGTGGATGTATTTGGCCACGAGCCATTCGATGAGTTGAGCATGGCGTTGAATGTGCGTTGTGGAACGCTGAATCTCACCCTCGGCGAACTGCGCAACCTTGCGCCAGGTTCGGTGCTGGGCATCAGTGGTTTTGCACCGGGCATGGCCGGTCTCTACTACGGTGACAGAGCCATTGGCCTCGGGCAGTTGGTGGAGGTGGACGGGCGCCTCGGGTTGCAGATGTCTCGTGTGAATTTTTCCCGATGAGCTTGCAAGGAATCGATCCTCTCGTTCTGGCGCTGTTTCTGGGCGCGTTGTCATTGATGCCCATGCTGCTGATCGTGTGCACGGCGTTTCTCAAGATCGTGATCGTGCTGATGATTACCCGCAACGCCATCGGCGTGCAGCAGGTGCCGCCGAGCATGGCCATCAACGGCATCGCACTGGCGGCGACGCTGTTTATCATGGCGCCTGTCGGCTACCAGATAGCGGAGGTGGTCAAGGTTTCGCCGCTGGACCTCAGCAGTGTGCAAAGCATGCAGCAGACCGGCCGGGAGGCCATCCAACCGCTGCGTACATTCATGCTGCGCAATGTTAACCCGGATGTGCTGACCCATCTGCTGGAAAATACGGCGCGCCTGTGGCCTGCCGAAATGGCCCGGGAGGTCCAGCGTGAGGACCTGATCCTGCTGGTCCCGGCGTTTGTGTTGTCGCAGTTGCAGGCCGGGTTCGAGATCGGCTTTCTGATCTACATCCCGTTTATCGTGATCGACCTGATCGTCTCCAACCTGCTCTTGGCGCTGGGCATGCAGATGGTCTCGCCGATGACCATCTCCCTACCGCTCAAATTGCTCCTGTTCGTGCTGGTCTCCGGCTGGTCACGGTTGCTCGACAGCCTGTTCCTTTCCTATCTCTGAGTCGCTTATGGAACCTATCGTGCTGTTCAAGCAGGGCATGTTGCTGGTGGTGGTGTTGTCGGCGCCGCCGTTGATCGTGGCCGTGGTGGTAGGGGTGATGACCTCGCTGGTGCAGGCGCTGATGCAGGTTCAGGATCAGACGCTGCCCTTTGGCATCAAGCTGGTGGCGGTGGGGATCACGCTGATCCTTACCGGCCGCTGGATCGGTGTTGAGTTGATCCAGTTGATCAACCTGACCTTTGAAATGATCGGCCGTTCGGCCCTGAACTGAGGCCTGGCCTGTGCTGCCGTATGTGGAGTATCTACCGAGCCTGATCATCGCCATGGCGCGGATCTATCCGTGCGCCATATTGGTGGCGGCATTCTGTTTTCAACATATTCGCGGTATGCCCCGGCATGCCATCGTGATGGTGCTGGCCTTGCTGCCGGCACCGGGCATCCATGCGCTGTTGGCGGGTCAGGACTATTCGATGCTGATGCTTGGCGGGTTGGTCCTCAAGGAGGTCATCCTCGGGCTTGTGCTGGGGGTGTTGCTGTCGATGCCGTTCTGGATGTTCGAGTCGGTGGGGGCGTTGCTGGACAACCAGCGCGGCGCCCTGGCCGGTGGCCAGCTCAACCCGTCGCTGGGGCCGGACGCGACACCCTGCGGGCACATGTTCAAGCAACTGGCGATATTTCTGTTGATGGTCAGCGTCGGCTTGGGGGCACTGACCCAGGTGATCTGGGACAGTTACCGGATATGGCCGCCCACGGTCTGGTTCCCGTTGCCGTCGGCCAACGGGATGGGGGTGTTTGTGGATCTGCTCGGCGACACCTTCATGCACATGATGCTCTACGCCGCGCCCTTCATTGCGGTGCTGTTGTTGCTGGAATTCGGTATTGCGTTGCTGGGGGTTTACAGTCAGCAGTTGCAGGTGAGCACGCTGGCGCCGCCGCTCAAATGCCTCGCGGGGCTCGGCATTCTGCTGTTGTATTTTGCGTTGTTACAGGACTTGATTGTCGGTCGCATGGGCCTGCTCGGTGATCTCAAGCATTCACTGGCGCTGCTGTTCAAGGTCGGTTCAGCATGAGTGACTCAGGCGAAAAGAAGCACCCCGCGTCGGCCAAAAAACTGCGGGACCAGCGTAAGAAAGGCCAGGTCTCCCAAAGCCAGGATGTGGGCAAGTTGCTGGTGTTGACGGCCATCAGCGAGATCGCGCTGATGACGGCCGAGACCAGCATGCAACGTTTCCAGCAGTTGATAGTGCTGCCGATATCGCGCATGAACCAACCCTTTATGCGAGCACTGGAAGAAGTGTTGTTCGAGGGGCTGGCGCTGTTTTTTTCGTTCGCCCTGTTGATGGCCGGGGTGGCGATTGCGATGAAGCTGATCAGCAGTTGGATGCAAATCGGATTACTGTTTGCACCAGAGGTCCTGAAACTCGATTTCAAGCGCCTCAATCCGCTCAATCAACTCAAGCAGATGTTCTCCGCACAGTCGTTGATCAACCTGTTGTTGAGTATCGCCAAAGCGTTGCTGCTGGGCCTGGTGTTGTACGTGGTGATCATGCCGTCGCTGGGTGCATTGATTAACCTGGCCAATAGCGACCTGCAAAGTTACCTCCTCGCATTGATCACGTTGTTCCGCCACTTGCTGCACGCTTGTCTGGGGTTGCTGCTGGTGTTGGCGCTGATCGATTTTTCCATGCAAAAACACTTTTTTGCCAAGCGCATGCGCATGACCCAGGTGGAGGTACTCAAGGAATACAAGGACATGGAAGGCGACCCCCACGTGAAAGGGCAACGGCGCTCGCTCGCCTTCCAGTTGGCCCAGGAGGAGCCCAAGGTCAAGCTGCCCAAGCTGGAGGAGGCCGACATGCTGGTGGTCAACCCGACACACTTTGCCGTGGCCTTGTATTACCGCCCTGGAAAAACCCCGCTGCCTCTATTGGTGGACAAAGGCACGGACGCCGATGCTCGCCAGTTGATCGCGCGGGCGAAGGCCGCAGAGGTTCCGGTGATTCAGTGTGTCTGGCTGGCCCGCACCCTCTACCCCCAACAGCTGGGGGCCAGCATCCCTCGGGAAACCTTGCAGGCCGTAGCCATCATCTATCGCACGTTGCGTGAGCTGGATGATGAAGCCAAGCGTGAAACCCTCGAGCTGCCTGAGCTTGAACAGCGTTGAGCAGCAGGCAGCTCGGGGGCAGTCATCGCTCCAGCGACACCGTTTGATAGTCCGCACGTTCTCCCGCCGGGCCGGGTTCGGCGCGCATCTGCGGTGGCCACCAGATGATCAGCTTGTTCGGAGACGATTGCGGGCGAGAGCAGGAGTCGCCCTTGCAGGTTGGGGTGCAACCGGCGACAAGCAACACCGCGCCGATCAGGGAGGCGTATAACATTTTGTGCTTCATGGTTTGGCCTTCTGGGCTGGGCTGATCAATGAGGGGCGAGGTACACCGAGATGTTCATCCTTGACCACCGGGCGCATGGCGATAAACACCTCGGCTTCTTCACCCGGCTTGAGCCACGCACGTGGCCAGACGCTGACGGCCAGGGTGTGCGAATTGCTGCACTCCTTCTCATCGATGCGCACATTGCGGTTGAACGTGTTGCGCAGCACCACGACGGCCACGTTGTATTCCGGGCCGGCATACCACTGGCTGCGTTCGGTGTTTAGCTCAAGTAATTTTCGGGTATCGCACAAGGTGTTCAGGCTCAGTGGCATGGGGGCCGCCTTGAACGTCTTGGGCACTTCGCCACTGACCAGGCGCGCCATGGTGTTGATAATGTCGCTGCGCTTGATCACCGGCGCGTGAGGGGCCGTGCGCCTGGCCAGCGGCGCAAGGGCGGTCTGCAGTTCTGCCTGGTCGGCCTGCGGCAGGTAGCGCGACGGGTCGGACTGGTCGCCGATCACCCGTGGGGTCAGGATGAACAGGCGTTCACGCCGGTTGTTCTGCCGTTCGGTTGAGGAGAACAGCGCCTTGCCCAGCAGTGGAATATCCCCCAGCAGCGGGACCTTGTTTTGCTTGTCTGTGCTTTCGGTGACATGGAAGCCACCGACCACCAAGGAGCGTTTTTCCGCCATGACCGCCTGGGTGCTGACCTTGCCCTGGCTGGTATTGGGGTTGCCGTTCACGGGATTGGGCGCACCGAAATTACCGTCCTCGATATCGATCGCCAAATGCACTTGATGGCTGCCGCGGCTGGTGATGACCCGCGGTATGACACGAAAGCTGGTGCCAACGACGATCGGCATGATCGTTACGTTGTCGCGGCCGGGCGTGAGGTACTGGGTGCGGTTGAAGTCGATGACCGCAGGCTGGTTTTCCAGAGTCAGTACAGAAGGGTTGGAGACCATGGTTGCCAGCCCCTTGGCCTCCAGCGCGCGGATGTCGGCGTAGAAGCGATCGCGGTTTTCAATTGATAGCTGGGAAGTGGTGCCGGGTGCGAAATTCGTGAAGCCCGCGCTGAAGCGGCTGTTCTGGAAGCCCCAGTTGACCCCGAACTCACGCAGTTGCGTGCGCTCGATGTCGAGGATAATGGCATCGATTTCCACCAGCTTGCGTGCGACGTCGAGTTGGGTGATCAACTCGCGGTACATGACCTGGCGCTCGGGTAAGTCGTAGATCAGCACAGCGTTGTTGCGCACATCGGCTTCGACGCGGATGCGGCTGCTGCTCGCAGGAGCGCGTGGGGTCAGTGTCGCGCCCGTTTCCAGTTGCCCGGTGTTGGTGCCGAGCATCTGGCCTAGCAGCGGGTTTCCCAGGCGCGGAACATTCGGCACCAAAGGGGAGGGCTGGGTAGCCGCGGGACGTGAGTTCATGTCTGAGATAGCCGACGAGGGACGTGGCTCCAGCAGCCCTCGCAAAATGCTGGCCACCCCGGGGATTTTCAGCTTCTCTCCACGATAATCCACCAAACGATCCGCCGCGTTAGCGAACTTCAACGGGTAGCTCAACACATTTTGCTTCTCGTCCGGCGAGCGACGCTGGCTGCTGAATTGCTTGATCTGCTCGATGTACCGCCGCGGGCCGGAAACCAGTACGACGCCTTCCTCGGGCAACTCGCCCCAACCGAACCGGCTGTCGAGCAAGCCTATATCAGTCAGTGCCTGCTTGAGATCGGCGATGGTCTCGGAGGAAACCTCCAGTCGCGTCGACTCTTGCTGGTCCAAGGTGCTGATATAGAGCGTGTTGTTGTACAGATACCACTGGAAGCGGTGTTCCACGCCCAGCCTGTCGAGCATCGATTGTGGGGTGTTTGCGCGTATCTTGCCGTTGACGATGCCTTCCAGCAGGCCTTCGACTTGCAGTTGGGTACCAAAGGTCTGTGCGAAGTCTTCGAGTACCTCGCGCAGCGGTTTGTGCTCGGCCTCGTAGGCGTAGGCCGTGTTTTTCCATTCGGGAGGGATGGCAGCGAAGCTGCTGTGTGAAGCGCTCAGCAGCCAAGGCAGTACGATCAGACCGGGCCAACAGCGACGTTTTTGCGTGTGATTGGGCGAAACGTTGCGCAAGCAGTCAGGCTTGTCAGTCTTGTTATTCATGGGAAGTCTCTGAATTTGGCGGAAGCGGAGGTTGCGGGGAGGACGAGGACTGCAGCGTGTTGGTAGGGGGGGCCTCGATTCGCGAGTGCCCACGTCCTGTACTCAACCATACTCAGGGAATACCATCGAAGACGATTTTTCCCTGATCGGCCCGGTAGTTGGTCAGGGCCTGAGTGGTAGTCAGAAGCTGGTTCGCACTCATCTTTGTGTCCAGCGTCTGATTCAACAACGCCGCGAATGTTTCGCTATCCAGTTCCTCGTAGGGCGTTTTTCTCATCTGATCCATTTGTTTTGTGACGGTGTCCAGCTTTCGGTACTGCTGTTGGTGCTGCCGGTAATCAAAGTTCATAGGGGCATCCTCCAGTGACGTGCCCCTGTGTGTGGTTCAAATTTGGTAACGGTTCCAGGCGCCGATCATGCAGTGGCAATGTCCGGGCATTTCTGGATATTTCCTACTTGCGCGGCGGCTGCGGGTCCAGCAGAAACAAGCTCTCGACGGCGCGCTGCCATTCAACGTGGAAACTGCCTTCTTCAGTTTCCAGGATGAGTGTCTGGGGCGGGAGGGCGTCGTCCAGACGCAGGCTCCAGCGCACCTCGGTGTTGATATGCAGCCACTGCTCCACGTGTGCTTGATCGGCGGGATGGCAGGCCAGCGCGGCGTTGGGGCGGGGGATCAGTGGGTCCAGCAACTTGTTGAGCAAGGCACTGATGCGCTCAGCGGGAGGGGTCATCTCCAGCAAGCTGCTTAGCGCCTGTTGGGTGATGGTAGTGGCGAATCTTTCACACTGGTCGCCGATTGTCTGTCGTTCGGCTTCCCACCGCTGCAGTTGGTGGTTGGCACGCTGCCAGAACTCTTCGTGCGCCTGCTTGAGTATTTGCGCGCTCTGCTCTTGCGCCTGCTGCAGCAGCGTCTCGGCCTGCGCCTGGGCGTTGTCGAGCACATGTTCTGCGCGCTGGTTGTCGGCGAGCAGTTCCCTTGAGATCACGGGCTGTGACAGGCTGGCAGAAGACGTCAATAATTCAATCTTGCGTCGGCAGAGCATGATTGAGGTTCTCCGCGGGTAGGGTGACATTGTTGGCCAGGGCGCTGGCACGCCAGATCACGGCTTGCCAGACAGTGTCGAGCTTGCTGGCGGCTGGTATCTGAAGTGCGCTCTCGAGTAGTTGCACCCGCTGGCGGGAGAAGCTGAGCCGCAGGCGCTGCCAGATGGCAGGGTCAACCCAGCTACGCAGGTAATACAGAGGGTCGACGCTGGGTTTGTGGGACGCGGGGGGGAGCGCCATGGACAGACGCGCGCACCATTCGCGTTGATCCGTGCTCAAGGCGCTGTCGTGCTGTGGATGGTAAATGCCCTCGACCAGCGCCAGCATCAGTTCCCGTTGCGCGGTCGGTGCCAGCACCAAGTGCAACAGGGCTGGGGAGGGGTGAATCGGCAGGCACGGGGTAATGCCCAGTGCGACACCTATGCGTTCATGCCGGCTTCGGCACAGTGTCTTGGCGGCAGGTGAGTCCAAGTCGAAGGGCCACCAGTCCTGTTGCGAATGGCTCCAGGGAGATGTCCACCAGCGTGCCCATTGGTACAGCTCATTCATGGAGTGCGGTGCTTGGTGGGTCATTGACCTGTGCCATTTGCGGGCTTAGTTTTTTCCGAAGCCAGAATGCCAACCCTGCGGCCGATAGCGCCAACGCAATCAGCAGTGCTGCCAGCGCTGTCTGCCAAAACGTCAGATCTTTCTCGGGTACCAAGAAAGCCCCGAAATAGGTCAGGCGTTCCTGTTCGACATAGGCGGTTGCAGGTACGAAGGTGACGGTGAGCTTTTCTGGGTTGTCCACCGTGGTCGTCATGCCTGGGATGCTGCTGGCGACCATTCTGCGCACACGTGGTCTGATGTTGTCGGGGTCCAGGCGCGGGTCATGCTTGATAAAGACCGAGGCCGATGCAGGTTGAACGGGTTCGCCCGGGGCCACGCGTTCGGGTAACACGACATGCACCCTCGCGACGATGACCCCGTCGATGTTGGATAACGTGGCCTCCAGTTCCTGTGATAACGCGTAGATGTAACGGGCCCGTTCCTCCAGGGGGGTGGAGATGACACCCTCCTTGCGGAAAATCTCTCCCAGCGTGGAACGCGCGGTTCTGGGCAGCCCCGCGGCCTCCAGCGTGCGCACCGCGCGGGCGATGTCGCTGGTTTTCACCCGAACGACCACACCGTCCTTTTCCAATGTCTTTTGGGCGCGGATTTGTTTATCCGCCAGCTCGGCAATGACATCGTTGGCTTCCTGCTCGGACAGTTGGCGGTGAAGTTCGATGCGTTCACCACAGCCGGCAAGGAGGAGTGCCAGTGTTAACAGTAAACAAGTGATGAGACGGCTGCGCATAGGTTTCCTATTGCAGATTGGTGGTTTTTTCCACCATTGCAATACTGTGTTTGATGACTTTCACTGAAACTGACAGGAGTTCCTTGCTTTCAACCAACGCCAGGGGCACTTGCATTGCCTTTAGGGAGTGCTTGCCGCTGGCGAAGTCTTTCAACCCTCTGGATACCAGGTCTGACTTGCTCTTGAGGGCAGTGGATTGCTCCGCCAGATAGTGAGCGCCAATGGCCGGAGCCGAGGGCTTTGGACTGCTATCGCTCATCAACGCGGAGGCAAAAAAATGGCTGTCGAGCGTGGAGTCGGCAGGCGTTGTCATGTCGTTTCTTTGTACAAGCGTTTGAGGCTGTGAGACCCACTCGGTTTTCGAAAGCATTTGACACTCCAAGTGTATCGGTGGGGACTTGCCTCCTCCATCAATGAACTGAGGAGACAAGTCGTTTGATGCTTAACCCTTTGATTGGCCAATCTGCTGCATAAGTTTGTTGTTGAAGTCGACCTTCATGCCTTCTACGGTTTGGTAGTGGTTCTGCCCATTTTTCCGGCGCTGATTTTGTAGTTGAAGCGCCGTGAAGGTGTCGTTGTCTATCTCGCCGAATGCGCCGGTGATATCGTTTCCGCTTCCGTATCCGTTTGTGTAAATATTATTACTGTTGTATCCGGTAATAGTGTCAATAGCCATATTAATCACCTGATTTCAATATAGTCAGTGCCTAAATAATAGACATATAGCATGCCTAAAATCTTCAGAGCCTAGGCTCGTCAATTGAGTGGCAGAAGAGGTAGAAAACGTTCCAGAATTATATTTCTAAAGTATTTCTGAAGTGTTTCTAAAGATGTTTTCGTCGAGTTTAGGTGGATGCCTAGGTCAATATGTTCAAATGCTTCAAACGGTAATACAGCGTTCGCTTGGCAACGCCCAGTTCTGCGGCGACACGCTCCACGCAGTCCGCATGACGTTTCAACGACTCCTCGATCAATGACTTTTCGATTTGCTGCAGGCGCTCTTTCAACGGCATGAACCGAGCATCTTTTACCGGCGAATCGAGGGGCCGCATGCCCAACACAAAGCGTTTGGCTGCCGAACGTAATTCGCGGACATTACCCAGCCAGCGGTGGCAGAGCAATTGTTGGAGTAACGTATCGGTTGGTGTAGGCGCGGGGCAGTCGAAGTATTGCGCTTCTTGTCGCACCATATCCATAAACAGCGGAATGATTTGCTCTTGCCGGTTACGCAGTGGCACAAGGTTGATGCTCACGACATTCAGGCGAAAGTAAAGATCACGTCGAAAGGTGCCTTGTTCGACCATGTCATGCAGCGATTGCTGAGCGGACGCGATGACGCGCATGTCCACTGGGATGAACCGGGTCGACCCCAAGCGCTCGACACCGCGCGACTCCAAGACTCGAAGCAGTTTGGCCTGCAGGGGCAGCGGCATGCTGTCGATTTCATCCAGGTACAACGTACCCAGGTGTGCGGCTTCGATAAAGCCTGCCCTCGACTGCACTGCACCGGTATAGGCGCCACTATTGACCCCGAATAATTGGCCTTCGGCGAGAGTTTCCGGGATGGCTGCACAGTTAACGGCGACCAGGTTTCCACGGCGGCCAGACAAACGATGTACCCGTTGCGCCAAGGTATCTTTGCCGGTGCCGGTTTCTCCTAGTAATAGGATGTCTATATTAAGTGTTGCGGTCGTATTGAGGGTGCTTTCAATTTCCGAGCCTGCAATAAAGAGGGGATCTACTTCATTGTGCTTGTGAATAAAGACCGACATCGTAAAGAGGCTCCGCCAACGCTATTGCTTTATGGCTGGGCGAACGACCTGTTAGCCTCGCCAGCAGGTCGAAACTTATCAGGGTGGGAGGTAGGGTTGAAAGGGGTAAGCAGCTAAAGTGTTGTAGGATAAACGGAGGGCCTATGGTGGTTGTGTGGTTTTGATGCGAACTGTATATGTAAGATTAATCTTAAATTTGTTTATCTATGACAATCAGGTAGGTACAAAAAAGCCGATGCATTGCATCGGCTTTTTATCTGCAGCGTGAAACTTATACGTTGAAACGGAAGTGCATCACATCGCCATCTTTCACGATGTATTCCTTGCCTTCCAGGCGCCACTTACCCGCTTCCTTGGCGCCGGCCTCACCCTTGAACTGGATAAAGTCGTTGTAGGCGATTACTTCGGCACGGATAAAGCCTTTCTCGAAGTCGGTGTGGATCACGCCGGCGGCCTGTGGCGCGGTGGCGCCGACCTTGACGGTCCATGCACGGACTTCTTCGACACCGGCGGTGAAGTAGGTCTGCAGGTTGAGCATTTCGTAACCGGCGCGGATCACGCGGTTCAGGCCAGGCTCTTCCAGGCCCAGGGCCTCGAGGAACATGTCCTTCTCTTCGCCGTCATCCAGCTCGGCGATTTCGGCTTCGATCTTGTTGCACACCGGCACCACGATCGCGCCTTCTTCGTCGGCGATGGCCTTGACCACGTCGAGCAGCGGGTTGTTCTCGAAACCGTCTTCGGCGACGTTGGCGATGTACATCACCGGCTTGGTGGTCAGCAGGTGGAAGCCTTTGATCACGGCCTTCTCGTCGGCGCCCATGTTCTTCATCAGGCTGCGTGCCGGCTTGCCTTCGGTGAAGTGTGCGATCAGCTGTTCCAGCAGCGCTTTTTGAACCACGGCGTCTTTGTCGCCGCCCTTGGCGTTACGCGCGACCTTCTGCAATTGCTTCTCGCAGCTGTCGAGGTCGGCGAAGATCAGTTCCAGGTCGATGATCTCGATGTCGCGTTTCGGGTCGACGCTGTTGGAGACGTGAATCACGTTTTCGTCTTCAAAGCAGCGGACCACGTGGGCGATGGCATCGGTTTCACGGATGTTGGCCAGGAACTTGTTACCCAGGCCTTCACCTTTCGACGCGCCAGCCACCAGGCCCGCGATGTCGACGAATTCCATGGTGGTCGGCAGGATGCGCTTTGGATTGACGATGGCCGCGAGGGCGTCCAGGCGTGGGTCCGGCATCGGCACGATACCGCTGTTGGGTTCGATGGTGCAGAAGGGGAAGTTCTCCGCCGCAATACCGGACTTGGTCAGGGCGTTGAACAAGGTGGATTTGCCGACGTTGGGCAGGCCGACGATGCCGCAATTGAATCCCATGGTGTTTCCCCTCGGATAAAGAGTCAGGCCTTCTGGCTGTGCAGGTTTTTCATCGCGCGGTTCCATTCACCGGCGAAGATATCCGGCAGCACGCCGAGGGCAAAGTCGATGCTGGCATCGAGTTTTTCCTGTTCGGCGCGTGGCGCACGACCCAGGACGAAATTTGAAACCATACTGGCAACGCCTGGGTGGCCAATGCCGAGCCGCAGACGGTAGAAATTATTCTGATTGCCCAGCTGCGCGATGATGTCGCGCAGGCCATTGTGCCCGCCATGCCCACCGCCGAGCTTGAGCTTGGCAACACCGGGTGGCAGGTCCAGTTCGTCATGGGCCACCAGGATTTCTTCGGGTTTGATCCGGAAGAAGTTCGCAAGCGCCGCCACGGCTTGGCCGCTACGGTTCATGTAGGTGGTGGGAATCAGCAGACGAACATCCTGACCCTGGTGCGAGAAGCGCCCGGTCAGGCCAAAATACTTGCGATCGGCCACAAGGTTCACACCTTGCGCGTGGGCGATGCGCTCAACAAAAAGGGCCCCCGCGTTATGCCGGGTCTGTTCGTATTCGGCGCCTGGATTTCCCAGGCCAACGATCAGTTTAATGGCAGTCACGACAGGGGCCCTTCCTTTGGAGTTGTGGATAACATCGCCAAACCAAGGTGCGGCGAAAGTGGACAACAGTAGCTCATTTACTCAAGAGTAAACGTCGCGTTATCGCCCGCTTTCTCGCTACGTTTCGGTCCGCGATGTTTCCTCAAGCTCCGACGTTACAGAGTGATTTACTCTGCAGCGTCTGCTTCTGGAGCAACGCGTGGAGCGTGTACGTTTGCAACAGCTTTGTCATCACCGTGAGCCAGTGCAACAAACTCAACGCCTTTAGGGGCCTTGAGGTCGGACAGGTGGATGATGGCGCCAACTTCAGCGGTCGACAGGTCGACTTCGATGAACTCAGGCAGGTCTTTCGGCAGGCAGGTCACTTCGATTTCGTTCACAACGTGAGAAATCTCGCCGCCTTTCTTGACCGGAGCTTCTTCGCCGACGAAGTGCACAGGCACGACAGCGGTCAGTTTCTGGCCAGCTACGACGCGAACGAAGTCAGCGTGCATGATGAACTGCTTGGACGGGTGACGCTGCATCGCTTTAACGATGACGTTCTGCTTGGCGCCGTCGACGTTCAGCTCGATAACGTGGCTGTAGGCAGCTTCGTTTTCGAACAGCTTGGCGATTTCCTTGGCCAGGATGGTCACGGATTCAGCAGGCTTGTTACCACCGTATACAACGGCTGGGACGTTGGCGGCGTGACGCAGGCGGCGGCTCGCACCTTTCCCCAGGTCAGTACGCGCTTGAGCGTTCAGAGTAAAGTCAGTCATTTTGTATCTCCAAAATAGCCATCATCGAGTGGCGTTTGCGACCAGCGCCGTTCTCGATATGGGCAAAAAAGCCCCGCCCCGACAGAATGCCGGGGCGGGGCGCTTTTCGTCAGTGAAATGATCCGAAGGTATGACCCTTAACGGAACATCGCGCTGATCGATTCTTCATTGCTGATGCGGCGAACCGCTTCGGCAACTACCGGTGCAATATCCAGTTGGCGGATACGCGAACAGGCTTGAGCTGCAGCGGACAACGGGATGGTGTTGGTCACCACCAGTTCGTCCAGCATGGAGTTCTCGATGTTCTCGATCGCTCGGCCCGACAGCACAGGGTGTGTGCAGTAGGCGAAGACTTTTGCGGCACCGTGCTCTTTCAAGGCTTTCGCCGCGTGGCACAGGGTGCCGGCGGTGTCGACCATGTCATCAACCAGAATACAGGTACGCCCTTCGACATCACCGATGATATGCATCACTTCAGAGTGATTGGCTTTTTCACGGCGTTTGTCGATGATCCCGAGGTCCACGCCCAAGGATTTGGCAACAGCCCGTGCACGCACGACGCCACCAATGTCCGGGGATACGATCATCAGGTTTTCAAAGCGCTGGTCTTCGATGTCATCCACCAGGACTGGGGAGCCGTAGATGTTATCTACCGGAATATCGAAGAACCCCTGGATTTGGTCAGCGTGCAGGTCAACCGTGAGAACACGGTCGATACCTACCACGGTCAGCATGTCAGCGACGACTTTCGCGCTGATGGCCACACGTGCGGAGCGCGGACGGCGATCCTGACGGGCATAACCAAAGTAAGGGATTACAGCTGTGATTCGAGTCGCTGAGGAGCGGCGGAAGGCATCAGCCATCACGACGAGTTCCATCAGGTTATCGTTGGTCGGAGCGCAAGTCGGCTGAATAATGAAGACGTCTTTACCGCGGACGTTTTCATTGATCTCGGCTGTAATTTCACCGTCGGAGAACTTACCGACAGAGATGTCACCGAGAGGGATATGCAGCTGACGTACGACACGTCGAGCCAGATCGGGGTTGGCGTTCCCCGTAAAGACCATCATCTTGGACACGCGCAGTACCTAGAGGCTGAGGGTAACCTGGATGAGTATTAGAAAATGGCAGGGGCGGCTGGATTCGAACCAACGCATGGCAGGATCAAAACCTGCTGCCTTACCGCTTGGCGACGCCCCTGTATCTGTTGCAACGAGTGCCTAACACTCGGTTCCTTTTAGAGCAGACTTTGCAGCTTGCGATGCAACATCGAAACGTTGCTTCCTTTTGCTACAAACCCTGTAAGGGTCTCTGTAAGAAGGGCCGAGACTTTATCAGCTTCAGCTTTGTTTGGGAAGCCCCCAAACACACAACTTCCAGTTCCGGTTAATTTTGCTTCGGTAAAATTACCTAACAAATTCAAAGCGTTACGTACCTCTGGATAACGCCTTGCTACAACCGGTAAGCAGTCATTTCGACTGTTTCCCTTGGGAACGGGGCGCACTTTAATGGGAGAAGAGTTACGTGTCAACAACGGATCTGAAAAAATTTCTGCTGTACTTACAGATACTTGCGGCACAAGTACGACATACCACGGTTCTTCGGGCTCTACAGGGGTGAGTTTTTCCCCGACACCCTCAGCAAATGCGGCGTGTCCACGCACGAAAACCGGGACGTCCGCGCCCAGTGTAAGGCCCAGCGCCGCCAGGCGATCGTGGTCCCAGCCGAGTTGCCACAAGTGATTCAGACCCAGCAGTGTGGTGGCCGCATTCGAACTGCCGCCGCCGATACCACCGCCCATGGGCAAGATTTTATCGATCCAGATGTCGATGCCGAGCGAGCAGCCAGATTGTTCCTGAAGTTTTTTTGCGGCCTTCACGATCAGGTTGCTGTCGTGGGGCACGCCTTCGAATTCGGTATGCAGCTGGATCACGCCATCGTCGCGTACGGCGAACGTCATCTCATCGCCGTAGTCGAGAAATTGAAACAGCGTCTGCAACTCGTGGTAGCCGTCTTCACGACGACCCAGGATGTGCAGCATCAAATTGAGTTTTGCAGGGGAGGGCAGGGTCAAGCGTTCTACGGTCACGTTATTGTCCCAGTTTGCGTGGTTGCCAGTCCTTGATCACCAGCGTGACGTCAAGGTTGGTGCCATGCAGCTTGATTCGTTCAGGCAGCCAGTAACCGCTTTGCTGCACGTAGCTCAAATATTCGACTTGCCAGCCATCCTGCTCCAGGGTGGCCAGGCGGCTGTCACTGTTAAGGCTCAAGCGGCTTTTGCTCTCAGGCGCGGGCAAGCCGCGTACCCACCACACCAGATGCGACACTGGCAGCTTCCAGCCGATCTGTTCTTCCAGCAATGTTTCCGGCGATGTCGCTTCATAGCGGCCCTGATTGGCCACTTCCAGGCTGACTTGCCCCGGTCGGCCGGTCAGGCGTGCCGCGCCACGGCCCAATGGGCCGGACAGGCGGATGTCGTAGTAATCCTGGCGTTGCAGCCAGAACAACGTACCGCTCCCGGAATCTTTCGGCGCACGAACACCGACTTTCCCTTCGATCTGCCAGCCATCGATGCTGGCGAGCTGATCCTTGTGCTGTTGCCATTGCGCCGGGTTGCCCTGGCCCTCAACGGATTCGCGGGTGCCGACGCCCGCGCAACCGGCGAGCAGGGCGATAAGACTGAAGACTGCAACGTGGCGCAAGAACATAAGCTTAAAGGGTCTCGGATCCGGTCAGGCGTTTGATGGTGCCGCGCAGGATGGGGCTTTCGGGTTGTTCCTTGAGGAATTTTTCCCAGATCTGGCGCGCTTCGCGTTGTTTGCCATTGGCCCACAGGACTTCACCCAGGTGGGCGGCGACTTCCTGGTCGGGGAAGCGCTCCAGTGCCTGGCGCAGCAAGCGTTCGGCTTCATCCAGGTTGCCCAGGCGGTAATTCACCCATCCCAGGCTATCGAGCACGGCCGGGTCTTCCGGGTTGAGCTTGTGCGCTTGTTCGATCAGCGCCTTGGCTTCGTCGTAGCGCGTGGTCCGGTCGGACAAGGTGTAGCCCAGGGCGTTGAGGGCCATGGCGTTGTCCGGATCACGCTTGATGATCAGGCGCAGGTCTTTTTCCATCTGCGCCAGGTCGTTGCGCTTTTCCGCCTGCATGGCGCGGGTGTACAGCAGGTTCAGGTCGTCAGGGTATTGCAGCAACGCTTGTTGCAGCAGTTTCCAGGCGCGCTCGCCCTGGTTATTGGCCGACAGGGTTTCGGCCTGGATCAGGTACAGCTGGATCGCGTAGTCAGGCTCGGCATCACGCGCAGCCGCCAGGCGTTTTTCCGCCTCGTCGGTGCGACCGTTGCTCATCAATATGTCGGCCTGGCGCAGTTGCGCCGGCAGGTAATCGTTGCCAGGGCCGACCTGGGCATACTCAAGCAGGGCGGCCTGTGGGTCATTGTGCTCCTCGGCGATGCGGCCCAGGTTCAGGTGCGCCGAATCCACGTGGCTTTCGCGTTCGATCAGCTCTTGCAGGTAACCCTTGGCCTCATCCCAGGCCTTGGCTTCCAGGCACACCAGTGCGAGGGAATAGCGCAGTTCGTCGTCGTCCGGGTATTGCTGGACCAGGTTGGCGAACTGCACTTTGGCGTCTTCCATGCGGTCCTGTTCCACCAGCATGCGCGCGTAGGTCAGGCGCAGGCGCTTGTCGTCCGGGTACTTCTTGATGCTTTTTTCCAGCAGCGGAATCGCTTCCTTGCCGCGATTGAGGTTTTGCAGCAGGCGCGCACGCAGCAGGATCGGCGCGATCTCACCCTCTTCCGGTGGGTTCTGCTCCAGCAGTTTCAGCGCCGCATCGGCCTCGTCGTCTTGCTGCAACAGCAAGGCCTTGCCGAAAATCAGCTGACTGTTCTTGGGATGTTTTTGCAGCAGGCGGTCGAAGCTCTTCATCAGACCATTGCGCGTGTCCTGGTCGGTGTCGGCAGCCGACAGCGCAAGAAAGTCGAAATGGGTGTCGCCCTTGCCCTGCAAGACCTTCTCCATATAGACCATGGAGTCGTCGTAGCGCCCCGCACGCGCCAGTTGCACCGCCGCGGCGCGCTGCGCCTCGAGGTCGTCCGGCGCGTTTTTCGCCCAGATCAGCGAGGTATCCAGCGCAGCCTGATCGGCGCCCAGGTACTCGGCGATACGAAACGCCCGCTCGGAAATCCCCGGGTCCTGCGTATTGATGGCCTGCGTCACGTAGTTATCCAACGCAATGTCGAAACGATTGCGCTGGCCAGCCAGCTCCGCGCTCAGCAGGCTGAACACCGTTTCTTCACTGAATGAAGAATAAACCTTGGGCTTTTCAGGGGCGGGGGTGCTGTCTTCCACCGGCGGCGTACCGTCCGGCGACACGGGGGCCAAGGCCTGGCAGCCGCTGAGGAAGACAAAAGCAAGGAGCAACGCGGAGGATCTATTCATATAGGAAGAGGACGACTAACCTGCGGTCGGATCATCATGACACAAGCCTTCGGCCAAACATAACCGAGACTCAGTTGGCGTATTTATAGGTACAAGGTATAGGGACAATAGACGACGGTGGTTGTTCTGAATCTTTCGAAGTAGGACAATTGTCGGCTTCCCGACATCATCAGCGATATTGAATGGCCTTCCTCGCACTCGGTATTAACCACAAGACTGCCTCCGTAGACGTGCGCGAGCGCGTAGCGTTTACGCCAGAGCAGTTGGTTGAGGCCTTGCAACAGCTCTGCCGGCTCACCGACAGCCGCGAAGCTGCAATCCTTTCAACCTGCAATCGCAGCGAGCTTTATATAGAGCAGGAACATCTTTCCGCGGATGTGGTACTGCGCTGGCTGGCCGATTACCACCATTTAAGCCTCGATGAGCTGCGCGCGTGTGCTTATGTGCACGAAGAGGATGCGGCAGTTCGTCACATGATGCGTGTGGCGGCCGGTCTCGATTCGCTGGTGTTGGGCGAGCCGCAGATCCTTGGCCAGATGAAATCCGCCTACGCCGTGGCGCGTGAGGCTGGTACGGTGGGGCCGCTGTTGGGCCGCCTGTTCCAGGCCACGTTCAACTCGGCCAAGCAGGTGCGGACCGACACCGCCATCGGCGAAAACCCGGTGTCCGTGGCGTTTGCTGCCGTCAGTCTGGCCAAACAGATTTTCAGCGACTTGCAGCGCAGCCAGGCCCTGCTGATCGGCGCTGGCGAGACCATCACCCTGGTCGCCCGCCACCTGCACGACCTGGGCGTGAAACGCATTGTCGTCGCCAACCGCACCCTTGAGCGTGCGAGCATCCTCGCCGAGCAGTTCGGCGCCCATGCGGTGTTGCTGTCGGACATCCCGGCCGAGTTGGTGCGCAGCGATATTGTCATCAGCTCCACCGCCAGCCAGTTGCCGATCCTCGGCAAAGGCGCGGTCGAAAGCGCGCTGAAGCTGCGCAAGCACAAGCCGATCTTTATGGTGGACATCGCCGTTCCCCGGGACATCGAACCCGAAGTCGGCGAGTTGGACGACGTTTACCTCTATAGCGTCGACGATCTGCACGAAGTGGTCGCCGAGAACCTCAAGAGTCGCCAGGGTGCAGCCCAGGCGGCCGAAGAGATGGTCAGCGACGGCGCCGAAGATTTCATGGTGCGCTTGCGTGAACTGGCGGCAGTGGACGTGCTCAAGGCGTATCGTCAGCAGGGCGAACGCCTGCGCGACGAGGAACTGAGCAAGGCCCAGCGTTTGCTGGCCAACGGCAGCAACGCCGAAGAGGTGCTGATGCAACTGGCCCGTGGCCTGACCAACAAGCTGCTCCACGCCCCCAGCGTGCAGCTTAAAAAGTTGACTGCCGAAGGCCGCCTCGATGCGCTGGCCATGGCCCAAGAACTCTTTGCCCTCGGTGAGGGCGCGTCAGATAGCTCTTCGGATAAAAAACCGCAATGAAAGCGTCACTGCTCAATAAACTGGACGTGCTCCAGGACCGTTTCGAAGAACTGACCGCCTTGCTCGGCGATGGCGAAGTCATCTCCGATCAGACCAAGTTCCGTACCTATTCCAAGGAATACGCGGAAGTTGAGCCGATTGTGACCACCTATGGCCAGTGGCTGAAAACCCAGGCCGACCTCGAAGGCGCCCAGGCGCTGCTCAAGGACAGCGACCCGGACATGCGCGAAATGGCCGTGGAAGAAGTCCGCGAAGCCAAGGAAAAACTGGTCGCGCTCGAAGGCGATCTGCAACGCATGCTGCTGCCCAAAGACCCCAACGACGGGCGCAACGTGTTCCTCGAAATCCGTGCCGGCACCGGCGGCGACGAGGCGGCGATCTTCTCCGGCGACCTGTTCCGCATGTATTCGCGGTATGCCGAGCGACGCGGCTGGCGAGTCGAGATCCTCTCGGAGAATGAGGGGGAGCACGGCGGCTATAAAGAAGTCATCGCACGGGTTGAAGGCGATAACGTCTACGGCAAGCTCAAGTTCGAGTCTGGCGCACACCGGGTACAACGCGTGCCGGCCACCGAGTCCCAGGGCCGCATCCACACCTCGGCCTGCACCGTGGCCGTGTTGCCCGAGCCGGACGAGCAGGAAGCCATCGAGATCAACCCGGCCGACCTGCGCGTCGACACCTACCGCTCGTCGGGCGCCGGCGGCCAGCACGTCAACAAGACCGACTCGGCGATCCGCATTACCCACTTGCCGTCCGGCATTGTGGTGGAGTGTCAGGAAGAACGTTCCCAGCACAAGAACCGGGCGCGGGCCATGTCCTGGCTGTCGGCCAAGCTCAACGACCAGCAGACCAGCGCCGCTGCCAATGCGATTGCCAGCGAGCGCAAGTTGCTGGTGGGCTCGGGCGACCGCTCCGAACGCATCCGCACCTACAACTTTGCCCAGGGCCGGGTCACCGACCACCGGGTCAACCTCACGCTCTACTCCCTCGACGAGATCCTCGCCGGTGGCGTCGATGCGGTGATCGAGCCGTTGCTCGCCGAATACCAGGCCGACCAACTTGCAGCGATAGGTGACTAAATGACCATTATCGCCAGCCTGCTGCGCGCTGCCGACCTGCCCGACTCGCCCACCGCGCGCCTGGACGCCGAGTTATTGCTCGCCGCGGCCCTGGGCAAGTCGCGCAGCTACCTGCACACCTGGCCGGAGAAAATCGTCAGCAGCGAAGATGCGCTGACCTTTGCCGGCTACCTGCAACGCCGCCGCGGCGGTGAGCCGGTGGCCTACATCCTCGGCCAGCAAGGCTTCTGGAAGCTGGACCTGGAGGTCGCGCCCCACACGCTGATCCCGCGTCCGGACACCGAGTTACTGGTGGAAACCGCCCTGGAATTGTTGCCGGCCACGCCGACCCAGGTTCTCGACCTCGGCACCGGCAGCGGCGCGATTGCCCTGGCCCTGGCCAGCGAGCGCCCGGCCTGGACCGTCACCGCCGTCGACCGCGTGCTCGAAGCGGTGGCCCTGGCCGAGCGCAATCGCCAGCGCCTGCACCTGAATAACGTCACCGTGCTGAACAGCCACTGGTTCAGCGCCCTGCAAGGCCACACCTACGATCTGATCATCAGCAACCCGCCGTACATTGCCGACAACGACCCGCACCTGGTCGCCGGTGACGTGCGCTTCGAACCGGCCAGTGCGCTGGTGGCGGGCCGCGATGGCCTGGACGACTTGCGCCACATCATCAAGCAGGCACCCCAGCACCTGAATGCCGCTGGCTGGCTGCTGCTCGAACACGGTTACGACCAGGCTGGCGCCGTGCGTGACCTATTGCTGGGCGAAGGTTTTGACAACGTGCACAGCCGCATCGACCTTGGCGGCCACGAGCGCATTACCCTGGGACGCCGGCCGTGCTGACCGACCAGGAACTGCTGCGCTACAGCCGACAGATTCTGTTGCAGCATGTCGACATCGACGGCCAGTTGCGCCTGAAACACAGCCGCGCCCTGATCATCGGCCTGGGCGGGCTGGGCGCGCCGGTTGCGTTGTACCTGGCTGCTGCGGGGGTCGGTGAGTTGCACGTGGCGGACTTCGACAGCGTCGACCTGACCAACCTGCAACGCCAGATCATCCACGACACCGCCAGCGTCGGGCAGACCAAGGTCGATTCGGCCCTGCGTCGCCTGGGCGCGATCAATCCTGAAATCACGCTGGTCGCCCATCGCAGCGCGCTGGACGCCGATTCACTCGCCGCGGCGGTCGCGGCGGTGGATGTGGTCCTCGATTGCAGCGACAACTTCTCCACCCGCGAAGCGGTCAACGCCGCCTGCGTCGCCGCGACCAAGCCGTTGATCAGCGGCGCGGCGATTCGCCTGGAAGGGCAACTGTCGGTATTCGACCCGCGTCGCGCCGACAGCCCGTGCTACCACTGTTTATACGGGCACGGCAGCGACACCGAACTGACCTGCAGCGAAGCCGGCGTGGTCGGGCCGCTGGTGGGCCTGGTCGGCAGCCTGCAAGCGCTGGAAGCCTTGAAGCTGCTGGCCGGTTTCGGCGAGCCGCTGGTGGGCCGCTTGTTGCTGATCGATGCATTGAGCAGCCGTTTCCGCGAGTTGCGCGTCAAGCGCGACCCCGGTTGCAGCGTGTGCGGGACTCACCATGGTTAAGGACGCGCCGATCGGTGTGTTCGATTCCGGCGTCGGCGGGCTGTCGGTGCTGGAGGAAATCCAGCAACTGCTGCCCCACGAATCGCTGCTGTACGTGGCCGACTGCGGGCATATCCCTTACGGCGAGAAAAGCCCGGCCTTTATTCTTGAGCGCTCGCGGCAGGTTGCCGGGTTTCTGCGCGAGAAGGGGGCCAAGGCGTTTGTGATTGCCTGCAACACCGCGACCGTTGCGGCCGTTGCCGATTTACGCAAGGACTTCCCGGATTGGCCGTTGGTGGGCATGGAACCTGCCGTCAAGCCTGCGGCCGCCGCGACCCGCAGCGGTGTGGTCGGCGTGCTCGCCACCACGGGCACCCTGCAAAGCGCCAAGTTCGCGGCACTGCTTGATCGCTTCGCCACCGATGTCCGCGTGATTACTCAGCCGTGCCCGGGCCTGGTGGAACTGATCGAAACCGGCGACCTGAGCAGCCCGGCACTGCGCCAGTTGTTGCAGGGGTATATCGACCCGCTGCTCGGCGCCGGCTGCGACACCATCATCCTCGGCTGCACCCACTATCCCTTCCTCAAGCCGCTGCTGGCGCAGATGCTGCCCCCCAGCATCATCCTCATCGACACCGGCGCCGCCGTGGCCCGCCAGCTCAAGCGCTTGCTCGGCGAGCGCAACCTGCTGGCCGACGGCAAACCCGCGCCAGCGCAGTTCTGGACCAGCGGCGATGTGTCTCATCTAAGAAATATCCTACCAACACTATGGAAATATCCGGGCGTTGTGCGAAGCTTCGGTGCGTGAAAAATTCGTGAAATGCCCGCGTTAAAAGCTGGAACTTCCGTCTATTTGCCAGCTTCTATAGCGAGATAGCTTGTACAAAACCAAATAACTTCGTCGGGAAAGGATGTTTCTTATGAAGCGCTTGTTCTGTTTGGCCGCGATTGCGGCCGTCGTTGTAGGGCACACCGTTTCAGCCCAGGCCGCTGGCCTGGAATTGGGGGTGGGGAGCACCAGTGATTCGACACTGACCTATCGGCTGGGGCTGACGTCGCAGTGGGACAAAAGCTGGTGGCAGACCGATACCGGGCGCTTGACCGGCTACTGGAGCGGTGCCTACACCTACTGGGATGGTGACAAGCACGCCAGCGTCAGCAGCCTGTCGCTCTCGCCAGTGTTTGTGTATGAGTTTGCCGGTGAGAAGGTCAAGCCGTACATCGAGGCGGGGGTGGGCGTGGCGCTGTTCTCGCGCACACGGGTCGAGGACAACAATATTGGCCAGGCTTTTCAGTTCGAAGATCGGCTGGGATTCGGCCTGCGCTTTGCCGGTGGGCATGAGGTGGGGATTCGCGCCACGCACTATTCCAATGCCGGGCTGAGCAGCAACAACGATGGGGTCGAGAGCTATTCGTTGCACTACACCCTGCCGTTGTAGTTCTTCCAAACAGCGCAAATCAATGTGGGAGCGGGCTTGCTCGCGAATGCGGTGGATCACCGATACATGCATTGGCTGACCCACCGCATTCGCGAGCAAGCCCGCTCCCACACGAGGCCGCTCCCACATTTGGATCTCCATTCAGGTTCAGCGATAGGCCGTCGCAATCCCCTGCCGCTCTTCCAGGCACTCCGGCGCGCCCATCTCGAACTCCCGGCAGATCAAGGGCCGGCGCTCGTAGATCGTGCACATCATCGTGTCCCGGTCCAGCGCTGCGCACCAGCCGTCGTCGAGGCGCAGCATCACTTCGCCGCCCCAATCGTCCGTATCGATGTAGCGCTCCGGCACGCCGGTATCGGTGATCAGCATCACTTCCAACTGGCAGCAGCAGGCCGCGCACGTCGAGCAGGTGACGGCGGGTTCGGTGATTTGGGTGTGGGGGATGTTGGTCATAGGCGCGCAGTGTAAGGCAAGCCGATCAAGAGCGTGTGAATGCTCTGACAGACGTCAGTGTCCCAGCTCTCGGGCGACCCAATGCAAGACGGGGAACAATAGTCCCCAGAGCAGCGCCAGGCCAATCACGGTCGGTGCCGTGCCGTAGCCGAAACTCACCCCGGCCAATTGGCTGCCTGCGTAATAGGACAGCGGCCCACCCACGGCTCCCAGCAGGCTGGCCCGCCACCAGGGGCGTGCGCTCCAGGCCAGGCAATGGCGCAAGGTCGTCCCCAGCAGCGCCCACAACACCATCAGCCACAGCGGAATCAGCGGCCCCGGCAGGCTGAAATGAAACACGCCAAAGGAGCGCAACGAGGTGTCGATCAGCGTGCCGAGCAAGGTCACGGCGAGAATCACCTGGCCCTCGCGCGACCACGAACTTATCCACAGCAGGTGCACGGCCAGCGCCGCCACCGCCACCAGTAGCCACCGATTGTCGCCGCCCAGCACGCAGGCAAACCAGCCGCACTGGAACAGCACGGCATTCACCAGCGGTTTAAGCATCGAAGCGCCCGAGCAACGGCGGGTTGATCGCAGCGGGCTTGGCCAGCAGCAGTTGTGCGGTGCCGATCGTGCGCTCCATGAACCCCCCTTCGCAGTAGCACAAGTAGAATTCCCACAGCCGCAGGAAGTACTCATCGTAGCCCAGCTCCGCGAGGCGGCCATGGGCGCGGCGAAAGTTCTCATGCCACAGGCGCAGGGTTCGCGCGTAGTGCAGGCCGAAATCCTCCATGTGCATCAGGTTCAAGTCGGTATCGCGGCTGACGATCTCCAGCATCTTCTGTACACAGGGCAGGGCGCCGCCGGGGAAGATGTAACGCTGGATAAAGTCGACGCTGCGCTTGGCCTGTTCGTAGCGTTGGTCGCGGATGGTGATGGCTTGCAGCAACATCAGGCCGTCGCTCTTGAGCAGTTGCGCGCACTGTTTGAAGTAGGTCGGCAGGAAGCGATGGCCCACCGCTTCGATCATTTCAATGGAGACCAGCTTGTCGTACGCGCCGGTCAGGTCGCGGTAGTCCTGCAACAGCAGTGTCACCCGATCACCCAGGCCCAGTGCGGCGATGCGTTTTTCGGTGTAGGCAAACTGCTCTTTGGACAAGGTGGTGGTGGTGACCTTGCAGCCATAATGCTGCGCGGCATACAGCGCCATGCTGCCCCAGCCGGTGCCGATTTCCAGCAGGTGGTCGGTGGCCTTGAGCGCGAGTTTCTGGCAGATGCGCTCCAGCTTGTTCAATTGCGCCTGTTCCAGGCTGTCGTCGGGGCTCAGGAATTGCGCCGACGAGTACATCATGGTCGGGTCGAGGAATTCTTCGAACAGGTCATTGCCCAGGTCGTAGTGGGCGGCAATGTTTTTCTGCGAGCCCTTGCGTGTGTTGCGGTTGAGCCAGTGCAAGCCCTGGGTCAGTGGACGCGCCAGGCGTGCGAGGCCGCCTTCCATCGCATCGAGCACATCGAGGTTGCTGACCATCACGCGCACCACGGCAGTCAGGTCCGGGCTGCTCCAGTAACCATGGATAAATGCCTCACCCGCGCCGATGGAACCACTGGCCGCCACCAGGCCCCACACCGCCGGATCGAGGATGTGGATCTCCCCCAGCAGGTGCGCTTCCCGTGCGCCGAACACCTGGCGTTCGCCGTCCTCGATCACCACCAACTGGCCGTGGCGCAGTTGGCTCAATTGACGCAGCACGGCCTTGCGCAGCAGTGCGCTGGTCATGCCGTTGACGTTCAGACGGTGGGACTTGACCGATAAACTAGGGGTTTTCATGGCGGCGATCCTTGGTATACCCGACTGCAGTGCGAGAGGTGCCTTCGGCAGCCCTGTGGGAAAAAATCGGTGTGCGTTTGAGTAACAAGCGCAGGGCCTGCCAGTAAATCGCGAGGCAGGTCTTGGCGGTCATCCAGGGGAAGCGCCATAGGTAGCGATGCAGGCTGGCGCGGTTCAGTGCATGTTTTTCCAGGCTCAAGGTGGCGTCGAAGACTTTTTGCGTGCCCTGCCAATCGGCCATGTGCACGCCAAGCCTGGCGGCGGGCGGGCTGAAGCTCATGCGGTATTCCAGGTCGCGGGGCAGGAACGGCGACACATGAAACGCCTTGGCCACGGCGAAATGCTGATGTTCATCCGCGTCCAGCGCCTGGGCCGGCAGCACGTAGTGGTAACGCTCGCGCCAGGGCGTGTTGGTCACTTCACACAGGATCGCGGCCAATTGTCCGTCAGCCTCGAAGCAGTAGAAGAAACTCACCGGGTTAAAAGCCAGGCCCCAACTGCGGGCCTGGGTCAGTAGGCAGATAACGCCCTGGGGTGTACGCCCCAGAGCCTTGCCGACTTCATGGCGCACGGCATCGCTCAAGCTCATGCCGGTGCGCGTGAACTCACGCAGGTAGTCCTGCTGGCGAAAACCGAACGCGGCAAAACGGCTGCGCCCGGCCAAGGGCGAGAGCCCGAGCACCGTGTGTTCTTCGCTCAAATCCAGGTACAGCAAGCCGATGCGGTAGCGAAAGGCGTGGGCCTTGGGGGCAAACCGGCGATGGGCGATCCAGCCGCTGTACAGGGCGCTGTTCACAGGCTTTCCCCAAAGGCCTTGGCCACGCGCAGCGCGCTGACCACGCCATCTTCGTGAAAGCCGTTGGCCCAGTAGGCGCCGCAATAATAGGTGTTGCGCATGCCGAACAACTCTTGCCAGCGCGCTTGGGCGGCCACCGCCGCGAGGCTGTATTGCGGGTGCGCGTAGGTGTAGCGGGCGAGGATCTTCAGCGGGTTGATCATGGCCGTCTGGTTCAGGCTGACGCAAAAGGTGGTGGCGCTGTCGATGCCTTGCAGGATGTTCATGTCGTAGGTGACGGCGGCCTGGGTCTGCGCATCGCCGCTGAGCCGGTAGTTCCAGCTGGCCCAGGCGAGTTTGCGATCCGGCAGCAGACGGGTGTCGGTGTGCAGCACCACGTCGTTGTCGGCGTAGGGCAGGGCGCCGAGGATGTCGTGTTCGGCCTGGCTTGGGTCGGCCAGCAGCGCCAAGGCCTGGTCGCTGTGGCAGGCGAATACCACGCGGTCAAACGTCTCGCGGCCGGCGGCGCTGTGGATAACCACCCCGTCGGCGGTGCGCTCAACGTTATGCACAGGGCAGTCGAGGCGGATCTGTTCGCGAAAGCTGCGGGTCAGCGGTTCGATATAGCTGCTCGAACCACCCTCGATCACGCACCACTGCGGGCGATTGCTCACCGACAGCAAGCCGTGGTTCTTGAAGAAGCGCACAAAGAACTGCAACGGAAACCCGAGCATGTCCGCCAGGGACATCGACCAGATCGCCGCGCCCATCGGCACGATGTAGTGTCGGATAAACCGCTCGCCATAACCGCCGGCCTTGAGGTACTCACCCAGGGTCATCTCGGCGCTGATGCGCTGTTCTTGCAGGTCCAGCGGGGCCTCGCGGTTGAAGCGCAGGATGTCGCGCAACATGCCCCAGAACCCCGGCGACAAGATATTGCGCCGCTGGGCAAACAGGCTGTTGAGGTTGTTGCCGTTGTACTCGAAGCGCTGGCTCTCGTCGTGTACCGAAAAGCTCATCTCGGTGGGTTTGAACGTGACGCCGATCTGCCCCAGCAGTTGGATGAAATTGGGGTAGGTCCAGTCGTTGAACACGATGAAACCGGTGTCCACCGCATGGCTTTCACCGGCGACGCTGACGTTGACCGTATGGGTATGCCCGCCGATGCGGTCGCCCGCTTCGAACAGCGTGATGTCGTGGCGGCGGCTGAGCAGGTAGGCGCTGGTCAGCCCGGCGATGCCGCTGCCGATGATGGCGATTTTCACAGGCGATCCTTCTGCGGTAGCGGGCTGCGCAACATGCGCCTGCCGATGAACAACTGCACGCGCGCCGGCAGCTTCGACAGCGGCCAGAGGGTGGCGATAAACAGTGCCGGGAAGGCGATTTCCAGCGGACGTTTCGCAAGCTTTACGAAGATATGGCGCGCGGCCTTGCCGGCCGGCCAGCTCAGGGGCATGGGGAAATCATTGCGTTCGGTCAGCGGCGTGTCGACAAAGCCCGGGCTGATCACCGTGACGTCGATGTGTTCCGGCGACAGGCCGATGCGCAAGGATTCCAACAGGTAGCGCAAGCCGGCCTTGGACGCGCCATAGGCTTCGGCGCGCGGCATCGGCAGGTACGTCACGGCGCTCGCGACGCCCACCAGGTGCGGGCGGATTCCGGCGCGCAACAGCGGCAACGCGGCCTCGATGCAATAACTGCTGGCCAGCAGGTTGGTGCGTACCACCTGTTCGACAATCGCGGCGTCGAAGTGCTGGGCATCGATGTATTCACAGGTGCCGGCGTTGAGGATCACCGTGTCCAGCGCGCCCCAGGCAGCGCTGATCTGTGCGCCGATCTCACGCACGGCCTGGCTGTCGGTCAAGTCGCCGGGCACCAGCAGCACTTGCCCCGGATAGCGTTCGGCCAGGGTTTGCAGCGGGGCTGTGGTGCGCGAACTGAGCGCGACCTGGGCGCCGCTTTCCAACAGCTCGATCGCCAGCGCTGCGCCGATGCCACTGCTGGCGCCGGTCAGCCAGTAACGGCGGGGGGGTGTCTGGCTCATGCGATTCTCCTTTTCAGCCAGCGGACCACGCGGCCCAGCACGGGCAGGTGCTCGTAAAGCAGGGCGCCGGCGTCGAAATAGTCGCGATGGCGATACACCTTGCCGTCGCGCCACTGCAGGTGCGAGCAGCCTTCCACGCGGATCACCTTGCCGTTGGCCAGGCGCGGGTGGCAGAAGCTCATTTTCCAGCGCAGGTAGCCTTCGCCTTCAGCCACCTCGTCGAAGCTGTGAAAGTCGAAGCGCAACTGGCGCACGTTGCCGTACAGCTCGGCGAAGTAACGCCGTAGCGCGGGCAGGCCGTGGACTTCATGCAGCGGGTCGGCAAAGGCGATGTCCTGGCTGTAGAGGCTGTCGAGCAGGTGCAGGTTGTGCTTATCCAGCGTGGCAAAGGCCTGGGCGAAGCGGCGCAGGAAGTCACTCATGCTCGCCCCCGATCGCCGCGCGTGACGGCAGGCTGCGGAAGGCCGCCAGGGCGCGTTCGCGGGATTTTTTCAGGTCGACGATGGCCCTTGGGTAATCCGCCACGCCGAATAGGCCGCCGACCGCCTCGGGGTTATGCACTTCCTTTTTATTCAGCGCGGCCAACTCGGGCAGCCAGCGCTTGATGAACACGCCGTCGCCGTCGAATTTTTCCGACTGGCTCAGCGGGCTGAAGATGCGGAAATACGGCGCCGAGTCGGTGCCGGTCGACGAACTCCACTGCCAGCCGCCGTTGTTGGCGGCGAGGTCGCCGTCGATCAGGTGGCGCATAAAGAAGCGCTCGCCTTCACGCCAGTCGATCAGCAGGTTCTTGGTCAGGAACATCGCCACCACCATGCGCAGGCGGTTGTGCATCCAGCCGGTTTCGAGCAGTTGGCGCATGGCCGCGTCGATGATCGGCAGGCCGGTGCGCGCTTCTTGCCACGCCGCCAGGTCCTTGGGCGCATCGCGCCAGGCCACGGCTTCGGTCTCGGGACGGAACGCACGGTGACGGGACACCCGTGGGTAGCCGACGAGGATGTGTTTGTAGAACTCGCGCCAGAGCAGTTCGTTGATCCAGGTGATGGCGCCGATGTCGCCACTTTCGAATTCGCCCCGGTTGGTTTGCAGCGCGGCGTGCAGGCATTGGCGCGGTGACACCACGCCCGCCGCGAGGTACGCCGAAAGCTGGCTGGTACCGGGCTTGGCGGGGAAGTCGCGCTCGTCCTTGTAGTAGCTGATCTGTTGCTCGGCGAAGGCGTCCAGGCGCCGACGGGCTTCGTCTTCACCGGCGGGCCAGAGCGCGCGCAGGCTGTCGCTGGGGGGCTCGAAGCCGTCGACGGCCTGGGGGATCGGATCGCGTTTGATGGCGATTGGCGCCTGGGCTTTGGCTGTCGGCACCAGGCGCGGCAGGGCGCTGTGCAGGCGCGTATAGCAGACCTTGCGGAACTGGCTGAACACCTGGAAATACGTGCCGCTCTTGGTCAGCACACTGCCGGGTTGGAAGAACAGTTGGTCGAGGTAGCTGTGGAACGTCACGCCGTCGGCGTCCAGCGCCGTGGCCACGGCAGCGTCGCGGCGGCTCTCGTGGATGCCGTATTCCTCGTTGACGTGCACAGACGTCACCGACAGTTCGCGGCACAGTTCACTCAAGACGCCTGGCGCCTGGTCCCAGGTGGCGGCGTGGCGGATCAACAGGGGAATGTTCAGCTCCCCAAGGGCGTTGCTCAGTTCGCGCAGGTTGCGCAGCCAGAAATCCACCTTGCACGGTGCGTCATCGTGGGCCTGCCACTGCTCGGCGGTTATCAGGTACACGGCGGCGACCGGGCCACGCTGGCTCGCGGCGGCCAGGGCGGTGTTGTCGTGCAGGCGCAGGTCGGTGCGCAACCAGATCAAATGCATTTAAACGATTCCACGCTGGATCAGTAGCTGGTGGGCCGACAACGGGTCTTCGGCCACGCACAGTTGGGGGGTGTCAGTGCTTAATACGGCCAACTCGGCTTGGTGGATGCATACCGTTGGTCCGGCAATCAGCGTTGGGCAATCGACACCGCCCAGCAGTTTGCCGAGGGCCGGCACATGCAGCGCTTTACTCGAATACAGCAGCACGGCGCGCGGTTTCAGATGTTCCACCGCCAGCGCGAGTTCGCCGGCCGGCAGCGGCCAGTCGAAGACTTCCACCGGGCAGTCGGCGCTGCTGGCCAGCCAGGCGCTGAGCCATAAGTGCGGTTCCAGCGGCAGGTCCGAGTGGTTGACCAGCAGCAGCGGCGCGCCCTGGAGCTGACGGTTGTTGTGGTAGATGCGTGCGCCAAACTTGCTGCGCAGCCACGACAGGAAAAACACCCGCTCCATCTGCGCGCCGAACTGGCCTTGCCAGCGCAACTCCAGATCCTTGAGCAGGGGCAGCAAGAGTTGCTCGCACAGGGTGCGCGGCGGGTACAGCGCCATGGCCTGGTTGAAGGCATCGTCGACCCGACGCTCGGCCAATTCGCTGATCGCTTGCACCAGCGTCTGGCGCAAGGTGTGCCATTCATTTTCAACGACGTCGATGGCGGGTTGGGCGGAGTCGATCAAGGCTTTCACCTGGCCGACCGGCACGCCACGGTTGAGCCAGGTGAGGATGGTATGGATGCGTTGCACGTGTTCGGCGCTGAACAGTCGGTGGCCCTTGGGTGTGCGCTGGGGCACGATCAGCCCGTAGCGGCGTTCCCAGGCGCGCAGGGTCACGGCGTTGACTCCGGTCTGGCGCGCCACTTCGCGGATCGGCAGCCAGCCGTCTTCGACGGCTTGGGCGAGGTCTTCGGGTGGGGCAGCTTTCATGGGTTAGATCGCATTACGCAGGCTGAGGTTTTCCGGGTGCGGCTGCAGGTAGGCCTGCTGTGCGATGTAGCGGTCCGGATGTTGGCGAAAGTGATGCTTGAGCAGGGTCAGCGGCACTACCAGCGGCACGATGCCGTGGCGGTATTGGCCGATGACGGTTTGCATTTCCTGTTTGTCGTCGGCGCTGATCGCCTGCTTCAGATGCCCGCTGATGTGTTGCAGCACGTTGCTGTGGGTGCCACGGGTGGCGCACTGGCTCAGGCCGGTCATCAGGTCGCTGAAATAGCAGGCGGACAATTCTTCCAGTTGCGTGCTTTTGCCCATGCTGCCGAGCAAGTGGCCGAGGCGTTTGTAGTGCGCCGGGCTATGGGCCATCAGCAGGTATTTGTAGCGCGAGTGAAAGGCCAGCAGGCGGTGGCGGGTCAGGCCGTCGGCCAGCAGCTGTTGCCAGCTGGCGTAGACGAACACGCGGGTCAGGAAGTTTTCCCGCAGCACCGGGTCATTCAGCCGACCGTCTTCTTCCACTGGCAGGTTGGGATGGCGTGAGCAGAACGCCTGGGCGTAGATGCCGCGCCCACCGCCGTCCACCGGGGTGCCGTTGGCGCGGTAGACCTTGACCCGCTCCAGGCCGCACGACGGGGATTTCTGCATGAAGATGTAACCGCACAGGTCGGTGTGTTCCAGCGCCATCTGTTGGCCGTAGTCGTTCAGCGGCTGGGTGACGTTGAGTTCGCGGTGCACCGTGCCGACGGCTTGCGGATGGGCCGGGTCGCCCACCAGGCGGATCGGTTCACGGGGGATGCCCAGGCCGATGGCGACTTCGGGACACAGTGGCACGAAGTCGAAGTAGTCGGCGAGGGTCTGGCTGCACAGCAGGGATTGTTTATGCCCGCCGTTGAAGCGCACGTTTTCGCCGAGCAGACAGGCGCTGATGGCGATCTTGGGTTTGGTGGTGCTGGACATACGCGAACCCCGGCAAGATTCCTGTACAAGATAATATTCTTGTACAACTAAATCTCATCATAGGTTCGATGCTGTACAAGTCAAACTTTTTGTACAAGTTATTTCCAGCCGATCTTCCAGTCCTCGGCGTTTTGCAGGGTTTGCCACGCCAGGCGCTCGGCTCGGCGGGTCAGCACGGCTTGCAGTTCGATTTCCAGCACGGTGCCTTCCTCGTCGCGAAACAGCTCGGTGACGAGGAAGTGTTTTTCTTTGTGGCGAGGCTGGGCTGCTGTCCACTTCGACAGCAGCAACTTGGCGGGGTTGATGCGGTTCATTGCAGGTGCTCGATCAAGCGTCGCGCCGCTTCCTGGCCGCTGAGCCAGGCGCCTTCCACGCGGCCGGACAAGCACCAGTCACCGCACACATACAGGCCCAGGTCGGCGTCGGCCAGCACGCCGAACTCGTGGCTGCTCGACGGTCGTGCGTAGAGCCAGCGGTGCGCCAGGCTGAACGACGGCGCAGGCATGGCGCTGTGCAGCAGTTCGGCGAAGGCGCCGTGCAGGTGTTCGATCACCGCTTCCTTGGCCAGGTCCAGGTGCGCCCGGCTCCATGCGCTGGTGGCGTGCAGCACCCAGGTGTCCTGGCTGGCGTCACACCCTGGTTTGCTGCGGTTGCGCGCCAGCCAGTCAAGGGGGCTGTCTTGGACGAAGCAGCCTTCCATCGGTGTATCCAGGGGTTTGTCGAAAGCCAGGGCGATGGCCCAGGTCGGGTCCATCTTCACTCCGGCGGCGGCGCTGGCCAGTTTCGGCGCGGCGGCGAGCAGGGCGGTGGCCTGGGGCGCGGGTGTGGCGATGACCACGTGGCTGAACGGGCCGTGGCTGCCGCCGTCGGCATCCAGCAGGTTCCAGTGCTGTGTGCCCTGGAACACTTCGGTGATGCGGCAACCGAATTGCACCGGCAAGTCGTCGAGCAAGGCGCGGGTGATCGCGCTCATGCGCGGCGTGCCGACCCAGCGCACCTGTTCATCGGGGGAGGGTGTGAGTTGGCCGGACTTGAAGTTGTACAGCTGGGGTTTCCACTGCTCGGCCCAACCGTTGCTTTGCCAGCGTTGCACTTCGTTGACGAAGCGCCGGTCGCGGGCGGTGAAGTACTGCGCGCCCATGTCCAGTGAGCCGGCATCGCTGCGCTTGCTGGACATGCGGCCACCACTGCCGCGGCTTTTATCGAAGAGTTGTACAACGTGCCCCGCGTCTCGTAACGCTTGGGCGGCGGAGAGACCGGCAATGCCGGTGCCGATGATCGCGATGGGAACAGTCATGGGAGGCCTCGTTTTACCTTTGGGTACAGACTACGCCGACACCAATAGCTGTACAATATTGTTTTTTGGTATAAGTTTTGGCGTGCCTGTTCTTACGGCGTGGCCTATGGTTAACGTTGAGGCTACGCCCGATAGCAAATGATCCCTGCCTATAAAATAGACCAGTGATCGGCGGCGAACGTTACATGAGGAGTGTCCCATGCATATTTTGCTGACCGGCGGTACGGGTTTGATCGGCCGCCAACTCTGCCAACACTGGCTTGCCCAGGGCCATCGCCTGACCGTGTGGAGCCGTCACCCGGAACAGGTTGCCAAGGTCTGCGGCGCTCAGGTGTCGGGAGTCGGCCGCCTACAACAGGTTATCGGCCCGGTGGACGCGGTCATTAACCTCGCCGGTGCGCCCATCGCGGATCGCCCTTGGACCCACAAGCGCAAGACGTTGTTGTGGAACAGCCGGGTCGGCCTGACCGAAACCCTGCTGGCGTGGCTCGATGAGCTGACGCAAAAACCGGCGGTGCTGATCTCCGGTTCCGCCGTGGGCTGGTACGGCGACGGCGGCGAGCGTGAGTTGAGCGAAGCCAGCGGCCCGGTGCAGGACGATTTCCCCAGCCAACTGTGCATCGCCTGGGAAGAAACCGCGCAGCGCGCCGAAGCCCTGGGCATACGCGTGGTGTTGGTGCGCACGGGCCTGGTGCTGGCGGCCGAGGGCGGCTTTTTGTCGCGCCTGTTGCTGCCGTTCAAGCTGGCGCTGGGCGGGCCGATCGGCAATGGTCGGCAGTGGATGCCGTGGGTGCATATCAAGGATCAAATCGGCCTGATTGATTTTCTTCTGCACAACGCCGACGCCAGCGGTCCTTATAATGCGTGCGCGCCACACCCGGTGCGTAACCGCGAGTTCGCCAAGACCCTGGGCCAGGTGCTGCATCGCCCGGCGTTCATGCCGATGCCGGCTTTTGCGTTGAAGGTCGGTTTGGGCGAGTTGTCCGGGTTGCTGTTGGGCGGGCAGAAGGCCGTTCCGGAGCGGTTGCTGGCGGCCGGTTTCACTTTTCAGTTCACTGAGTTGCGCGCGGCCCTGGATGACTTGTCCAGCCGCCTCTAAAGATAGGATGTTGCATGACGGATCACGCGTTGTTACTGGTCAACCTGGGTTCACCGGCGTCCACCTCGGTGGCCGATGTGCGCAGCTACCTCAATCAGTTTTTGATGGATCCCTACGTGATCGACCTGCCGTGGCCGGTGCGGCGCTTGTTGGTGTCGCTGATCCTGATCAAGCGCCCCGAGCAGTCGGCCCACGCCTACGCTTCGATCTGGTGGGACGAAGGCTCGCCGCTGGTGGTGCTCAGCCGCCGCCTGCAACAACAAATGACTGCGCAATGGAGCCAAGGCCCGGTGGAATTGGCGATGCGCTACGGCGAGCCGTCGATTGAAAGCGTGCTGACCCGCCTCGCCGGCCAGGGCATCCGCAAGGTCACGCTGGCGCCGTTGTATCCGCAGTTTGCCGACAGCACCGTGACCACGGTAATCGAGGAAGCCAGGCGTGTGGTGCGCGACCACAAACTCGACGTGCAATTCTCGATTCTGCAACCGTTTTACGACCAGCCCGAATATCTCGACGCTCTGGTCGCCAGCGCGCGGCCGTACGTGGAGCAGGATTACGACCACCTGCTGCTGAGTTTCCATGGCTTGCCTGAGCGCCACCTGACCAAGCTCGACCCTACCGGCCAGCATTGCTTCAAGGATGCCGACTGTTGCAAGAACGCGTCGGCCGAGGTGCTCAAGACCTGCTATCGCGCGCAGTGCTTCAGCGTTGCCCGTGACTTTGCCGCACGCATGGGGTTGCCCGAAGACAAGTGGTCGGTGGCGTTCCAATCGCGCCTGGGCCGCGCCAAGTGGATCGAACCCTATACCGAAGCCCGCCTGGAAAGCCTGGCCCGGCAAGGCGTGAAGAAGCTGCTGGTGATGTGCCCGGCGTTCGTGGCCGACTGCATTGAGACGCTGGAGGAGATTGGTGATCGCGGCTCGGAGCAATTCCGCGAGGCTGGGGGCGAGGAGTTGGTGCTGGTGCCGTGCCTGAATGATGATCCGCAGTGGGCGAAGGCGTTGAATACCTTGTGTGAAAAAGCACCCGTTGAGCTGTAACTGAACCTGGCGCAGTCTAAATGTGGGAGCGGGCTTGCTCGCGAATGCGGTGGATCAGTCAAATAATAAGTGACTGACATACCGCATTCGCGAGCAAGCCCGCTCCCACAGTTTTTACCGCGTTACAGATTGAGGGTCAGGCTGACCGTGAGATTGCGCGGTTCACCCGGGTTGACCCAATAGTTGCTGTAAGACCGCTCGTAGTACTTCTCATCAAACAGGTTATTGAGGTTCAGTCCTACGGTGACATTCTCTGTGGCCTTGTAATGCGCCAACACATCCACCGTGTGATACGCCGGTAGCTCAAAGCCCGTGCCCGCCTCACCGGAACGATCCCCCACATAAGTAAACGCCGCCCCCAGGTCTGATCCACGCAAGGCGCCGTCCTGGAATTCATACACGCCCAACAGGCTGGCGCTGCGCTTGGCCACGCCAAGGATCCGGCTGCCGGCGGGAATGGCTGTGTCGCCTTTGGTGACTTGGGCATCGATGTAGGCAAAGGCCCCGATTACCCGTACGGCGTCCGTCACTTGCCCGGTCAGTTGCAGGTCAAAACCCTGGCTGCGCGCCTTTCCCATGGCGCGGTTGAGGTTGGTGGCCGGGTCGAGGGTGAGCACGTTTTCCTTCTCGATATGGAAGGCGGCGAGGGTGGTGCTGAGGCGGTCGTCGAACAGCTCGCTCTTGATCCCCACTTCGTAGCCCACGCCTTCTTCCGGCTTGAAGCCTTTGTTGTTGGCGTCCAGGCCGCTGTTGGGTTTGAACGAGGTGGAGGCGTTGGCGAACACGCCGACTTCTGGCGTGAGTTGGTAGAGCAGGCCGGCGCGCTGGGTAAGGGCGTCGTGGGTCTGCTTGCCCGGCGGCGCGTTGAGGGTGAAATCGTCAATGCGTTGCTCGAAATGCTCGAAACGTGCGCCGACCATGCCGCGCAGGCGCTCGGTGAAGACGATCTGGTCTTGCAGGTTCAGGGCGTGGCTTTTGGTCTGTTCGAAGAAGTCGGTGCCGCTGCGTGTGCCGTTGGGTTTTGTCTGGCCGTAGACCGGGTTGTAGAGGTCGATGGCGTAGGGGCTGCCGGCGATGGCGGTGACCCGTTCGTTCTTGCGGTAGTCCTCGTATTCGGTACCGACCAGCAGTTCGTGTTGCCAACTGCCGATGTCGAACAGGCCGCGCAGTTCCAGTTGGGTGATGCTGTCGTGCCAGCCCATGGAGCGTTCGCGGTAGCGGCGGTTGAGGGTGTGGCCATCGGCATTCAGTGCGCGGTTTTCCGAGGCGTCGCCCCACAGGCTGCCCTGTTTGTAATGGCTGGCCAGGCGCAGGCTCCAGGCGTCGTTGAGGTGATGTTCGAGGGCGGCCTGGATGCGATTGTTGTGGTTGTCGATGTCGCCGTCGTTGGGTTCGCCGAGGAAGGTTGAGCGAGATACGCCGGGGGCGACGACGATGCCGCGGTCGAAGGTGGAGCTGTGGCGCACGAATTCGCTTTCGACGAGCAGCGTGGTATCCGGGTCCAATTGCCAACTGAACGAAGGGGCGACGAATACGCGCTTGCTCTGCACGTGATCGCGGAAGCTGTGGTTGTCCTCCACCGCCAGGTTGACCCGTGACAGCACGTGGCCTTCGCTGTCCAGCGGCGTGTTGACGTCGAGGGCGGTGCGGTAGCGGTCCCAGCTGCCGGCGCTGGTTTGCAGGGTGGTGAAGGCTTCAGGCTGGGGCTTTTTGGTGACGATATTCACGGTGCCGCCGGGATCGCCGCGCCCGTACAGGCTGGCGGCGGGGCCCTTGAGCACTTCGATGCGTTCGATATTGGCCGTGTCCGGGGTGCTCGGGTAGCCACGGTTGGCGCTGAAGCCGTCCTGGTAGAACTCGGACGTGGTGAAGCCGCGCACGCTGTATTCGTAGAGCGTCAGGCCGCCGAAGTTGTTCTGCTTGGACACGCCGCCGGCAAATTCCAGGGCGCGCTCGACGTTGGTGCTGCCCAGGTCCTTGAGCACCGTGGCCGGAATCACGCTGATGGATTGTGGGATGTCGCGAAGGGCGGTGTCGGTTTTGGTCGCGCTGGCCGAACGGGTCGCTCGGTAGCCGTTGACCGGGCCTGTGGCGGACTCGTAAGCGTCGGTGGTGACGCTGATGGCATCGAGTTCCAGGGTGTTGTCTTCGGCGAAGGCGGGATCAAGCAATAGACCCAAGGCCAGGCCAGCCAGGGGGGCAATTCTTCGAGACGGCATGATAGAGCGTTCCAATGTCGATATTGAAACAATATAACATGCCTAATGAGAATGAATCGCTATGAATTATGGGCTTGCAGGTGCCCGCGAACAGGCACCTCGCCGAGGGCGTTTATTCCTCTTCTTTCACCGGCGCCGGTGGTGGACGCAGGCCGATTTCCGCTGAGAGCTTGATCTCCTTGCCGTTGCGCATCACCAGGATCGTCACCTTGTCGGTCGGTTTGATCCGCGCCACTTGGTTCATCGACTTGCGGCCATCGCCGGCCGGTTCGCCGTCGATGCTGAGGATCACGTCGCCCAGTTGCAGGCCGGCTTTCTGTGCCGGGCCGTCACGGAAGATCCCGGCGACCACGATGCCCGGCCGCCCGGTCAGGCCAAACGATTCGGCCAGGTCCTTGGTCAGCGGCTGTACTTCAATGCCCAGCCAGCCGCGGATCACCTGGCCGTGCTCGATGATCGACTTCATTACTTCCGTCGCCAGCTTCACCGGGATCGCAAAGCCGATGCCCTGGGAGCCGCCGGACTTGGAGAAAATCGCCGTGTTGATACCGGTCAGATTGCCATTGGCATCCACCAGCGCACCGCCGGAGTTGCCCGGGTTGATCGCCGCGTCGGTCTGGATGAAGTCCTCGTAGCTGTTCAGGCCCAACTGATTGCGCCCGGTGGCACTGATGATGCCCATGGTCACCGTTTGACCCACGCCGAACGGGTTGCCGATGGCCAGCGCTACGTCACCTACACGCAGGCCGTCGGAGCGGCCCAGGGTGATGGAGGGCAGGTTCTTGAGGTCGATCTTCAACACGGCGAGGTCGGTTTCCGGGTCGCTGCCGACCACGCGGGCCAGGGTTTCACGGCCGTCGCGCAGGGCCACCACGATCTGGTCGGCGCCGGTGGTCACATGGTTGTTGGTGAGGATGTAGCCCTCCGGGCTCATGATCACGCCGGAACCCAGGCTGGATTCCATGCGGCGTTGCTTGGGCCCGTTGTCGCCGAAATAGCGGCGAAACTGCGGGTCTTCAAACAACGGGTGCGACGGTTTGTTGATGACCTTGGTGGTGTACAGGTTGACCACCGCCGGCGCGGCGATGACGACCGCGTCCGCATAGGTCACCGGGCCTTGCACCACCGCGCTGGTTTGCGGTGCCTGTTGCATGTTCACATCCAGGCTGGGCAGGCCCACCCATTGGGGATAACGCTGAATGATCAGCATCGCGATCAGCACGCCAGCCAACAATGGCCATCCAAAAAAACGCAGTGCCTTGAGCATCAAGTAAGTCCTGACAGGTTGCAGGGGGCGGGAGAGCGCCCATAATGGCGCGCATTATACGAGGCTGTGAGTGCCTTCGAACGGGATATTTAGGAGTCTTTTATGGCCGTTGCCCTGAGCACATTAGTCGACGAAGCTGACCGCTACCTGAACAGCTCCAAAATTGCCGATTATTGCCCCAATGGCCTGCAAGTCGAGGGGCGCCCGCAGGTGATGCGCATCGTCAGCGGTGTGACCGCCAGCCAGGCCCTGCTGGACGCGGCCGTCGAGGCCGGGGCCGACCTGGTGCTGGTGCACCACGGTTATTTCTGGAAAGGCGAGAACCCCTGCATTACCGGCATGAAGCAGCGGCGCCTGAAAACCCTGCTCAAGCACGATATCAGTCTGCTGGCCTATCACCTGCCGCTGGACCTGCATCCCGATGTCGGCAACAACGTGCAACTTGCCCGGCAATTGGACATCACCGTCGAAGGCCCGCTGGACCCAAGCGACGCCAAGGTCGTCGGCCTGGTCGGCTCCCTCGCCGAACCGCTGTCGCCCCGCGACTTTGCCCGCCGCGTGCAGGAAGTCATGGGCCGTGAGCCGCTGCTGATCGAAGGCAGCGAAATGATCCGTCGCGTCGGTTGGTGCACGGGGGGTGGCCAGGGTTACATCGACCATGGGATTGCGGCCGGCGTGGACCTGTTCCTCAGTGGCGAAGCCTCCGAGCAGACCTTCCACAGTGCGCGGGAAAACGACATCAGCTTCATCGCCGCCGGCCATCACGCCACCGAGCGTTACGGTGTGCAGGCGTTGGGGGATTACCTGGCGCGTCGCTTTGCGCTGGAGCACCTGTTTATCGATTGCCCGAACCCGATCTGACAAATACCGCCGAACAAATGTGAGAGCTGGCTTGCCTGCGAAAGCATCACCGAGGTGCAACTGATACACCGAGGTGTCTGCATCGCAGGCAAGCCAGCTCCCACCTGTCCCGTGTTCGCAGTGGGTGATGAGCCAAACCTGGGGGCATATTCATATACCGTTTCGATCTAGCCGGCGCCCTGAATAGAAGAAGGTGCTGTGCTAGCATGCCCCGCTCGAACACGGCCCGCTGGCCGTCCACAAGATCGTTTTTCCGTGAGTAACCATGGTCGACAAACTGACGCATCTGAAACAGCTGGAGGCGGAAAGCATCCACATCATCCGCGAGGTCGCCGCCGAGTTCGATAACCCGGTGATGCTCTACTCGATCGGTAAAGACTCCGCCGTGATGCTGCATCTGGCACGCAAGGCATTCTTCCCGGGCAAGCTGCCGTTCCCGGTGATGCACGTCGACACCCAGTGGAAATTCCAGGAGATGTACAAGTTCCGCGACAAGATGGTCGAGGAGCTGGGCCTGGAGTTGATCACCCACGTCAACCCGGACGGCGTGGCGCAGGGCATCAACCCGTTCACCCACGGTAGCGCCAAGCACACCGACATCATGAAGACCGAGGGCCTCAAGCAAGCCCTGGACAAGCATGGTTTCGACGCCGCGTTCGGCGGTGCCCGTCGCGATGAAGAGAAATCCCGTGCCAAAGAGCGCGTGTACTCGTTCCGCGACAGCAAGCACCGCTGGGACCCGAAGAACCAGCGCCCCGAGCTGTGGAACGTCTACAACGGCAACGTCAACAAGGGTGAGTCGATCCGTGTGTTCCCGCTGTCCAACTGGACCGAGCTGGACATCTGGCAGTACATCTACCTGGAAGGCATCCCGATCGTGCCGCTGTACTTCGCCGCCGAGCGTGAAGTGATCGAGAAGAACGGTACGTTGATCATGATCGACGACGACCGCATCCTCGAGCACTTGTCCGACGAAGACAAAGCCCGAATCGTCAAAAAGAAAGTACGTTTCCGTACCCTTGGCTGCTACCCGTTGACGGGCGCGGTGGAGTCCGAAGCCGAGACGCTGACAGACATCATTCAGGAAATGCTCCTGACGCGAACTTCCGAGCGCCAGGGCCGTGTCATCGACCACGATGGCGCAGGCTCGATGGAAGACAAAAAACGTCAGGGTTATTTCTAAGGGGTTGTCACCAATGTCGCATCAATCTGATTTGATCAGCGAGGACATCCTCGCCTACCTGGGCCAGCACGAGCGCAAGGAAATGTTGCGCTTCCTGACCTGCGGCAACGTCGATGACGGCAAGAGCACCCTGATCGGGCGCCTGCTGCACGACTCCAAGATGATCTACGAAGATCACCTGGAAGCCATCACCCGCGATTCGAAGAAAGTCGGCACCACCGGCGACGACATCGACCTGGCGTTGCTGGTCGACGGCCTGCAGGCCGAGCGTGAGCAGGGCATCACCATCGATGTGGCCTACCGCTACTTCTCCACCGCCAAGCGCAAATTCATCATTGCCGACACCCCTGGCCATGAGCAGTACACCCGCAACATGGCCACTGGCGCGTCCACCTGTGACCTGGCGATCATCCTGATCGACGCCCGCTACGGCGTGCAGACCCAGACCCGTCGCCACAGCTATATCGCCTCGCTGCTGGGCATCAAGCACATCGTGATTGCCGTCAACAAGATGGACATCAATGGCTTTGACCAAAGCGTGTTCGAGTCGATCAAGGCCGATTACCTGAAGTTCGCCGAAGGTATCGCGTTCAAGCCGAGCACCATGGCGTTCGTGCCGATGTCGGCGCTCAAGGGCGACAACGTGGTGAACAAGAGCGAGCGTTCGCCTTGGTACACCGGGCAGTCGCTGATGGAGATCCTCGAGACCGTCGAGATCGCCAACGACCGCAACTACACCGACCTGCGTTTCCCGGTGCAGTACGTCAACCGTCCGAACCTGAATTTCCGCGGTTTCGCCGGCACCCTGGCCAGCGGCATCGTGCACAAGGGCGACGAAGTCGTGGTGCTGCCGTCGGGCAAGAGCAGCCGCGTCAAATCCATCGTCACCTTTGAAGGTGAACTGGAACACGCAGGCCCAGGCCAGGCCGTGACCCTGACCATGGAAGACGAGATCGACATCTCCCGTGGCGACCTGCTGGTGCATGCCGACAACGTGCCGCAAGTGACCGACGCCTTCGACGCCATGCTGGTGTGGATGGCCGAAGAACCGATGCTGCCGGGCAAGAAATACGACATCAAGCGCGCCACCAGCTACGTGCCGGGTTCCATCACCAGCATCGTGCACCGCGTGGACGTGAACACCCTGGCCGAAGGTCCGGCGAGTTCGCTGCAACTGAACGAGATTGGCCGGGTCAAGGTCAGCCTCGATGCCGCCATCGCCCTGGACGGTTACGACAGCAACCGCACCACCGGTGCGTTCATCGTCATCGACCGCCTGACCAACGGCACTGTGGCCGCGGGCATGATCATCGCGCCGCCAGTGAGCCACGGCAGTTCGGCGCAGCACGGCAAGCTGGCCCATGTAGCCACTGAAGAGCGCGCCCAGCGCTTTGGCCAGCAACCGGCGACCGTGCTGTTCAGCGGCCTGTCGGGTGCGGGCAAGAGCACCCTGGCCTATGCGGTTGAGCGCAAGCTGTTCGACATGGGCCGTGCAGTGTTTGTACTGGATGGCCAGAACCTGCGCCACGACCTGAACAAGGGGTTGCCGCAGGACCGTGCCGGTCGCACCGAGAACTGGCGTCGTGCCGCTCACGTGGCGCGTCAGTTCAACGAAGCCGGCCTGTTGACCCTGGCTGCGTTCGTTGCGCCGGATGCCGAAGGGCGTGAGGCGGCCAAGGCGTTGATCGGCGCCGACCGTTTGTTGACCGTCTATGTGCAAGCGTCGCCGCTGGCGTGCGCCGAGCGTGATCCGCAAGGCCTGTACGCTGCCGGTGGGGATAACATCCCGGGCGAATCTTTCCCGTACGACGTGCCGTTGAATGCCGATCTGGTGATCGACACCCAGGCGTTGTCGGTGGATGAGAGCGTCAAGCAAGTGCTGGAGTTGTTGCGTCAGCGCGGCGCGATCTAAAGATCGTCGCTACAAAAAAGCCCGCCACCGAGTCATCGGTGGCGGGCTTTTTGTGGAGGGCTTGAAAACAACTCGGTCAAATGTGGGAGCGGGCTTGCTCGCGAAAGCGGTGTGTCAGCCAGCACATCTGTTTCTGATACACCGCTTTCGCGAGCAAGCCCGCTCCCACATTTTGATCAGTGCTTGCCTGGGAATTGTGTGTGCAGTTTTTTTAGCAGTTGGTCTTTTTCTTCCCATAGCTGGTTGATCCAGCCCTGGAAGGCCGTCCGGTACTCCCCGTCCTGCTCATAATTCTTGCCAATGAACTCGGCCGGGATCTGCACCTCTTCAAACTGCACCACAACGTCCTGCACATTCCCGCACAGCAAATCCCAATAACCAGGGCGCCCGGCCGGGTAGTGAATGGTCACATTGACCAATGACTTCAACTGCTCCCCCATCGCATCCAGCACAAACGCAATGCCGCCGGCCTTGGGCTTGAGCAGATAGCGGAACGGCGATTTCTGCTGCGCATGCTTGCCCGGGGTAAACCGCGTGCCTTCAGCAAAGTTGAAAATACCCACCGGGTTGTCGCGAAACTTCGCACAGGTCTTGCGGGTGGTTTCCAGGTCCTTGCCTTTCTTTTCCGGGTGCTTCTCCAGGTATGCCTTGCTGTAGCGCTTCATGAACGGAAAGCCCAAGGCCCACCACGCCAGACCGATCACCGGGACCCAGATCAGCTCCTGCTTGAGGAAGAACTTCAGTGGGCGAATGCGCCGATTGAGCACGTACTGCAACACCATGATGTCGACCCAGCTCTGGTGATTGCTGGTCACCAAATACGAGTGCTGGTAGTCCAGGCCTTCCAGGCCGCTCAGGTGCCAGCGTGTGCGACGAACCAGATTCATCCAGCCTTTGTTGTTGGTGACCCAGGCTTCGTGGGTGTGGTTCATCAGCCATTCGCTGAAGCGCTTGGCGAACGGCAGCGCCTTGAACAGGGCCACGATAAACAGGAACGAACACAACAGAATGGTGTTCAGCGCCAACAACAGCGACGCGATCACCCCGCGCACGGCGGCAGGTAGGAAAGCCAGCATTTAAATATCCATAGGTCGGTTGGCGGCTTGGATCGCAGTCAGTGCGATGGTGTACACGATGTCGTCCACCTGGGCGCCACGTGGCAGGTCGTTGACCGGTTTGCGCAGGCCCTGGAGCATCGGCCCCAGGCTCACGCAGTCGGCGCTGCGTTGCACGGCCTTGTGGGTGGTGTTGCCGGTGTTGAGATCAGGGAACACGAACACCGTGGCCTTGCCGGCGACCTGGCTGTTGGGCGCCAATTGCCGCGCAACGTTTTCGTTGGCGGCGGCGTCGTACTGCAGCGGGCCGTCGATCAGCAGCGAGCTTTGCTGCTCGTGGGCGAGCAGGGTGGCTTCGCGGACTTTTTCGACTTCTTCACCGCTGGCCGAATCACCGCTGGAATAGCTGATCATCGCCACGCGCGGCGTAATCCCGAACGCGGCGGCCGAGTCGGCACTTTGCAGGGCGATTTCCGCCAGTTCCGCCGCACTCGGGTGCGGGTTCATCACGCAGTCGCCGTACACCAGCACCTGCTCGGGGAACAGCATGAAGAACACCGACGACACCAGGGTGCAGCCCGGCGCGGTCTTGATCAGTTGCAGGGCAGGGCGGATGGTGTTGGCGGTGGAGTGGATGACGCCGGAGACCAGGCCATCCACTTCATCCAGCGCGAGCATCATGGTGGCGATCACCACGGTGTCTTCCAGTTGCTGCTCGGCCATCGGCGCATTGAGGCTCTTGCTCTTGCGCAGGGCCACCATGGGTTCGACGTAGCGTTGGCGGATCAGGTCCGGGTCGAGGATCTCCAGGCCCTCGGGCAATTCGATGCCCTGGGCGCGGGCGACGGCTTCCACGTCCGCCGGTTTGGCCAGCAGCACGCAGCGCGCAATCCCGCGGGCCTGGCAAATCGCGGCGGCCTGCACGGTCAGCGGTTCGCTGCCTTCGGGCAGCACGATGCGCTTGTTGGCCGCCTGGGCGCGCTGGATCAGTTGGTAGCGGAACACCGCCGGCGACAGGCGCATCTCCCGTGGCGTGCCGCAGCGTTGGTGCAGCCAGCGCGCATCAAGGTGGCTGGCGACGAAATCGGTGATGATCTCCGCGCGTTCGCGGTCATCGATGGGGATTTCTTTGTTGAGGCTATTGAGCTGGTTGGCGGTGTCGTAGGAACCGGTGCTCACCGACAACACTGGCAGCCCGGCCTGGAATGCGCCACGGCACAGATCCATGATGCGCGGGTCGGGCAGGGTGTCGCTGGTCAGCAGCAGGCCGGCCAGGGGCACGCCGTTGATCGCGGCCAGGCTGACGGCGAGGATGATGTCGTCGCGGTCGCCGGGAGTCACCACCAGCACGCCGGGCTTGAGCAGTTCTACGGTGTTACGCATGGTGCGCGCGCAGATGATGATCTTGGTCATGCGCCGGCTTTCGTAGTCGCCGGCGTTGAGGATCTGTGCGCCCATCAGGTCGGCCACGTCGCGGGTGCGCGGGGCGTTGAGTTCCGGTTGGTAGGGAATGCAGCCGAGCAGGCGGAAGTCGCCGCTGCGCAGTAACGGTGAGTGTTCTTTCAGGCGGGCGGAGAAGGCTTCCATGCTTTCGTCGGTGCGCACCTTGTTGAGGATCACGCCGAGGACTTTCGGGTCTTTCGGGCCGCCGAACAGTTGGGCCTGCAATTCCACGCGGCCGGAAAGTTCGGTGAGCACTTCGTTTTCCGGGGCCGAGACCAGGATCACTTCGGCATCCAGGCTCTTGGCCAGGTGCAGGTTGACCCGCGCCGCATAGCTGGCGCTGCGGGTCGGCACCATGCCTTCGACGATCAGTACGTCCTTGCCGACTGCGGCCTGCTGGTAGAGGGTGATGATTTCTTCGAGCAACTCGTCGAGTTGGCCGTCGCCGAGCATGCGCTCGACATGGGCCAGGCCCAAGGGTTGTGGCGGTTTGAGGCCGTGGGTGCGTGCCACCAGTTCGGTGGAGCGCTCGGGGCCGGTGTCGCCGGGGTGCGGCTGGGCAATCGGCTTGAAGAACCCGACTTTCAGCCCGGCCCGCTCAAGGGTACGCACCAGCCCAAGGCTGATGGAGGTCAGACCCACACCAAAATCGGTGGGCGCGATAAAAAAAGTCTGCATGCGGATTCTCTGGAGGTGCATGGCTTGGGTGGCGCTCTATGGCTGAGCGTCTACCGCGAATCAGGTGCCAAGGTTATCGTTATTCGCGTGCTTGCGCACACCAGCCGCAGGCAAAGGGCTGGCCTATTTTTTCCAGGCGTTGCGCGGGGTCCAGGACCCAGGCGCGGGTTTGCCAGGGCGGCTGGTGGCGCAGGTGTTGGGTGTGGCCGCAGGAGAGCTCGGCGACCCAGTGTTGGTCGTCGTCCAGATGAAAACCGATGACCGTCGAGTCGCGTGTGCGACCCCGTCTGTCCGGGTTGTGTTCGCTTTCGGGCAAATCCTTGTTTAGACTTGTCCGTTCTTCATTCTTATGCAAAAGGTCTCGCCCCATGACGATCGCCGCTAACAAGGCTGTCTCCATCGACTATACCCTGACCAACGACGCTGGTGAGGTCATCGACAGCTCCGCCGGCGGCGCGCCGCTGGTCTACCTGCAAGGCGCAGGTAACATCATCCCAGGCCTGGAAAAGGCTCTGGAAGGCAAGAGCGTCGGTGACGAACTGACCGTTGCCGTAGAACCTGAAGATGCTTATGGCGAGTACTCGGCCGAACTGGTCAGCACCCTGAGCCGCAGCATGTTCGAAGGCGTTGACGAGCTGGAAGTGGGCATGCAGTTCCACGCTTCCGCGCCGGACGGCCAAATGCAGATCGTGACCATCCGTGATCTGGACGGCGACGACGTTACCGTTGACGGCAACCACCCGCTGGCTGGCCAGCGCCTGAACTTCCAAGTGAAGATCGTTGCCATCCGCGACGCTTCCCAGGAAGAAGTGGCTCACGGCCACGTCCACGGTGAAGGCGGTCACCAGCACTGATCGATGTATTGATCAGCTGCTAGCAAAACGCCCCGACCTGTTCGGGGCGTTTTTTTTGTGCCCGTATTTTGTGGCGGCCGGGCTTTTGTAGTGAGCGGGCTTGCCCCGCGCTGGGTGGCGAAGCCGCCCCAAATCCAATCACCTCGGTCTCTCTGAAACACCGCGGCGGACCGTTTGGGGCGGCTTCGCCACCCAGCGCGGGCAAGCCCGCTCACTACAAGTATTTTCAGGTGCAAACAAAAATGCCCCGGACCTTTCGGTACGGGGCATTTCTTAACTGTTGCGTAACCTGGGTTACGCGGCAGTTGTTACCACTTAGGCTGCTGCAGCGACGTTCAGAGCCTTGATGTGGCCATTCAGACGGCTCTTATGACGAGCGGCCTTGTTCTTGTGGATGATGCCTTTATCGGCCATACGGTCGATAACTGGCACAGCCAGAACGTAAGCTGCTTGAGCTTTTTCAGCGTCTTTGGTGTCGATGGCTTTAACTACATTCTTGATGTAGGTACGAACCATGGAACGCAGGCTGGCGTTGTGGCTGCGACGCTTCTCAGCCTGTTTTGCACGTTTTTTGGCGGAAGGTGTGTTGGCCACCGTCGAGCTCCTCGAAAGACTTTTTAGGAAATAGCAAACAAAATAGGCCGCGAATCATGCCGATGAGTTGATTGGTTGTCAAGGGCGGTTGATGCGAACTGCTGAGTGGTCGATCTGAAGAGGCGGGTGATTTATTTCCGGCGCTTGACCTGTAAACTCGCGAGCTTTGGCTCTGTGCTGTTTTGCAGGCGCGCAGTATCGCATAAGTAGGCGCGTTGTTCGCCTGCTGTTTATCTAATAGGCGCAAACTCTTTCAATGAACCTCCTCAAATCGTTGGCCGCCGTCAGCTCCATCACCATGATTTCCCGGGTTCTGGGCTTTGTGCGTGACACTCTGCTGGCCCGCATTTTTGGCGCAAGCATGGCCACGGATGCCTTCTTTATTGCCTTCAAACTGCCCAACCTGCTGCGGCGGATCTTCGCCGAGGGCGCATTTTCCCAGGCGTTCGTGCCGATCCTGGCCGAATACAAGACCCAACAAGGCGAGGAGGCGACCCGCACCTTCATTGCCTACGTCTCCGGTCTGCTGACCCTGGTGCTGATGCTGGTGACCATCCTTGGCATGCTCGCCGCGCCCTGGGTGATCTGGGCCACGGCCCCCGGTTTTGCCAACACCCCGGAAAAATTCACGCTGACCACCGACCTGTTGCGGGTGACCTTTCCTTATATATTGCTGATTTCCCTGTCATCGCTGGCCGGGGCAATCCTCAACACCTGGAACCGCTTCTCGGTGCCGGCGTTCGTGCCGACCCTGCTGAACGTCAGCATGATCATCTTCGCGCTGTTCCTGACGCCGTACTTCGATCCGCCGGTCATGGCCCTGGGCTGGGCCGTACTGGCCGGTGGCCTGGCGCAATTGCTCTACCAACTGCCGCACCTGAAAAAGATCGGCATGCTCGTACTGCCGCGTCTCAACCTCAAGGACACCGGCGTCTGGCGTGTGATGCGCAATATGTTGCCGGCGATCCTCGGCGTATCGGTCAGCCAGATTTCCCTGATCATCAACACCGCATTTGCTTCGCTGCTGGTCTCGGGGTCGGTGTCGTGGATGTACTACGCCGACCGTCTGATGGAATTGCCGTCCGGCGTGCTCGGCGTGGCCTTGGGCACTATCTTGCTGCCGACGCTGGCGCGCACCTATGCCAGCAAGGATCGTCAGGAATATTCACGTATCCTCGATTGGGGGCTGCGCCTGTGCTTTGTGCTGGTGCTGCCATGCTCCCTGGCGCTGGGCATCCTGGCCGAGCCGCTGACGGTGTCGCTGTTCCAGTACGGGCAGTTCGATGCCCATGACGCCCTGATGACCCAGCATGCGTTGATCGCCTACTCCGTCGGCCTGCTTGGCATCATCGTGATCAAGGTGCTGGCACCGGGCTTCTATGCCCAGCAGAACATTCGCACGCCGGTGAAGATCGCGATCTTCACGCTGATCGTCACGCAACTGCTCAACCTGGTGTTTATCGGCCCGTTGGCCCACGCCGGGCTGGCCCTGGCCATCAGTGCGGGGGCATGCATCAACGCCGGCCTGCTGTTTTATCAACTGCGCAAGCAGCAGATGTTCCAGCCGCAGCCGGGCTGGGGCATGTTTGCCCTGAAACTGCTGGTGGCGGTCGCGGCGATGTCGGCGGTATTGCTGGGCCTGATGCACTTCATGCCCGCCTGGGACCAGGGCCACATGCTGGAGCGCTTCATGCGCCTGGGTGTGCTGGTGGTCGCGGGGGTGGTGGTGTACTTCGGGATGTTGCTGTTGCAAGGCTTCCGCCTGCGGGATTTCAATCGCAAGTCGATCAGTTAGAGCGTTTGCGGCGATAAAACCATTGTTTTATCGATTCGATCCATTTGGCCTGTTCTGTTGCCTGTCGTCCGGGGCCGGGTGTGGTTATAATCGACCACTTTATGAGCAAGAAGCGCGTTATGCAGCTGGTTCGAGGTCTCCACAACCTGCGCCCCCGGCATCGGGGCTGCGTCGCCACTATTGGCAACTTTGACGGTGTTCACCGTGGCCACCAGGCTATCCTGGCCAGGCTGCGCGAGCGTGCGGTCGAGTTGGGCGTGCCCAGCTGCGTGGTGATTTTTGAGCCACAGCCGCGGGAATACTTTACTCCCGAGACCGCTCCGGCGCGTCTGGCGCGCCTGCGCGACAAACTGCAACTGCTGGCCGAAGAAGGCGTGGACCGCGTCCTCTGCCTGGCCTTCAACCAGCGTTTGCAGAGCCTCAGCGCCGCCGAGTTCGTCGACCGTATCCTGGTCGATGGCCTGGGCGTACAGCACCTGGAGGTCGGCGACGACTTCCGTTTTGGTTGCGACCGCGTCGGTGATTTCGATTTCCTGCAACACGCTGGCGTCAACCAGGGGTTTACCGTCGAAGCCGCGCAAACCGTCGAACTCGATGGCCTGCGCGTGAGCAGCACCCAGGTGCGTAACGCCCTGGCCGCTGCCGACTTCGCATTGGCCGAGCGTCTGCTCGGTCGCCCGTTCCGCATTGCCGGGCGGGTACTGCACGGCCAGAAGCTGGCGCGCCAACTGGGCACGCCAACTGCCAACGTGCAACTCAAGCGCCGTCGTGTGCCGCTCACCGGGGTATACCTGGTCAGTGTCGACATCGACGGCCAACCGTGGCCGGGAGTCGCCAACATAGGCGTCAGGCCCACGGTTGCAGGTGATGGCAAGGCCCACCTGGAAGTTCATCTTTTGGATTTTGCCGGTGATCTGTATGACCGGCGTTTGACGGTGGTTTTCCACCAGAAGCTGCGTGAAGAGCAGCGTTTCGCCTCCCTTGAGGCGTTGAAAACGGCGATCAATGCGGATGTCGCCGCCGCCCGTGCACTAGCCGCACCTAGCGCCCATCGCTAACCGAAGAGCCTTAAATGACCGACTATAAAGCCACGCTAAACCTTCCGGACACCGCCTTCCCAATGAAGGCCGGCCTGCCACAGCGCGAACCGCAGATCCTGCAGCGCTGGGACAGTATTGGCCTGTACGGAAAGTTGCGCGAGATTGGCAAGGATCGTCCGAAATTCGTCCTGCACGACGGCCCTCCTTATGCCAACGGCACGATTCACATCGGTCATGCGCTGAACAAGATTCTCAAGGACATGATCCTGCGCTCGAAAACCCTGTCGGGCTTCGACGCGCCGTACGTGCCGGGTTGGGACTGCCACGGCCTGCCGATCGAACACAAGGTCGAAGTGACCCACGGCAAGAACCTGGGCGCGGATAAAACCCGCGAACTGTGCCGTGCCTACGCCACCGAGCAGATCGAAGGGCAGAAGTCCGAATTCATCCGCCTGGGCGTGCTGGGCGAGTGGGACAACCCCTACAAGACCATGAACTTCAAGAACGAGGCCGGTGAAATCCGCGCCTTGGCCGAAATCGTCAAAGGCGGTTTCGTGTTCAAGGGCCTCAAGCCCGTGAACTGGTGCTTCGACTGCGGTTCGGCCCTGGCCGAAGCGGAAGTCGAGTACGAAGACAAGAAGTCCTCGACCATCGACGTGGCCTTCCCGATTGCCGACGACGCCAAGCTGGCCGAGGCCTTTGGCCTGGCATCGCTGGCCAAACCCGCCGCCATCGTGATCTGGACCACCACCCCGTGGACCATCCCTGCCAACCAGGCGTTGAACGTGCACCCGGAATTCACCTACGCCCTGGTGGACGTCGGTGATCGCCTGCTGGTACTGGCCGAGGAAATGGTTGAGGCCTGCCTGGCCCGTTACGAACTGCAGGGTTCGGTCATCGCGACCACCACCGGCACAGCGCTGGAACTGATCAATTTCCGTCACCCGTTCTACGACCGTCTGTCGCCGGTTTACCTGGCCGACTATGTTGAGCTGGGTTCGGGCACGGGCGTGGTTCACTGCTCGCCAGCCTACGGCGTAGACGACTTTGTGATCTGCAAGAAGTACGGCCTGGTCAACGATGACATCATCAACCCCGTGCAAAGCAACGGCGTCTACGCGACTTCGCTGGAGTTTTTCGGCGGCCAGTTCATCTTCAAGGCCGACCAGCCGATCATCGAGAAGCTGCGTGAAGTCGGTGCGCTGATGCAAACCGCGACCATCCAGCACAGCTACATGCACTGCTGGCGCCACAAGACCCCGCTGATCTACCGCGCCACCGCGCAGTGGTTCATCGGCATGGACAAAGAGCCGGCCAGCGGTGACACCCTGCGCAACCGCGCAATCAAAGCCATCGAAGACACCAAGTTTGTCCCGGCCTGGGGCCAGGCGCGCCTGCACTCGATGATCGCCAACCGCCCGGACTGGTGCATCTCCCGCCAGCGTAACTGGGGCGTGCCGATCCCGTTCTTCCTGAACAAGGAAAGCGGCGAACTGCACCCACGCACCGTCGAGCTGATGGAAATCGTTGCCCAGCGTGTTGAACAGGAAGGTATCGAAGCCTGGTTCAAGATGGACGCGGCCGAGCTGTTGGGCGACGAAGCGCCGCAGTACGACAAGATCAGTGACACCCTCGACGTGTGGTTCGACTCGGGTACCACTCACTGGCACGTCCTGCGCGGCTCGCACCCGATGGGTCACGAGACCGGCCCGCGTGCCGACCTGTACCTGGAAGGCTCGGACCAGCACCGTGGCTGGTTCCACTCGTCCCTGCTGACCGGTTGCGCCATCGACGACCACGCCCCGTACCGCGAACTGCTGACCCACGGCTTCACCGTCGACGAGACGGGTCGCAAGATGTCCAAGTCGCTGAAAAACGTGATCGAGCCGAAAAAGATCAATGACACCCTGGGCGCCGACATCATGCGTCTTTGGGTAGCGTCGACCGACTATTCGGGCGAAATCGCCGTGTCGGACCAGATCCTGGCCCGTAGCGCCGATGCCTACCGTCGCATCCGTAATACCGCACGCTTCCTGCTGTCGAACCTGACCGGCTTCAACCCGGCCACCGACATCCTGCCGGCCGAGGACATGCTCGCCCTGGACCGTTGGGCCGTGGACCGTACCCTGTTGCTGCAGCGCGAGTTGCAGGAAAGCTACGGTGAATACCGCTTCTGGAACGTGTACTCGAAGATCCACAACTTCTGCGTGCAGGAGCTGGGTGGTTTCTACCTCGACATCATCAAGGACCGCCAGTACACCACCGGCGCCAACAGCAAGGCGCGCCGCTCGGCGCAGACCGCGCTGTACCACATCAGCGAAGCACTGGTGCGCTGGATCGCGCCGATCCTGGCCTTCACCGCCGACGAACTGTGGGAATACCTGCCGGGCGAGCGTAACGAGTCCGTGATGCTCAACACCTGGTACGAAGGCCTGACCGAACTGCCGGCCGACTTCGAACTGGGCCGCGAGTACTGGGAAGGCGTGATGGCCGTCAAGGTCGCGGTGAACAAGGAGCTGGAAGTGCAGCGTGCGGCCAAGGCCGTCGGTGGCAACCTGCAAGCCGAAGTCACCCTGTTCGCCGAGGAAGGCTTGAGCGCCGACCTGGCCAAGCTGAGCAACGAACTGCGTTTCGTGCTGATCACCTCCACTGCGAGCCTGGCACCCTTCGCCCAGGCTCCAACGGATGCGGTCGCTACCGAAGTTCCAGGCCTGAAGCTCAAAGTGGTCAAGTCGGCCTTCGCCAAGTGCGCCCGTTGCTGGCACTGCCGTGAAGACGTCGGCGTGAACCCTGAGCATCCGGAGATCTGTGGTCGTTGCGTCGACAACATCTCGGGCGCTGGCGAGGTTCGCCACTATGCCTAACGCCAGTCGTTTCGGACGTCTGGGTTGGCTCGTACTGAGCGTGCTGGTCCTGGTCATCGACCAGGTCAGCAAGGCTCATTTCGAAGGCTCCTTGCAGATGTTCCAGCAGATCGTGGTCATCCCGGATTACTTCAGCTGGACCCTGGCCTACAACACCGGTGCTGCTTTCAGCTTCCTGGCTGATGGTGGCGGCTGGCAGCGCTGGCTGTTCGCCCTGATCGCCGTTGTGGTCAGTGCGGTGCTGGTGGTGTGGCTCAAGCGCCTGGGCCGCGATGACACCTGGCTGGCTGTCGCCCTGGCTCTGGTGCTGGGCGGCGCGCTGGGCAATCTTTACGACCGCATTGCCCTGGGCCATGTGATCGACTTCATTCTGGTGCATTGGCAGAACCGCTGGTATTTCCCGGCGTTCAACTTTGCCGACAGCGCCATCACCGTCGGTGCAATCATGCTGGCGTTGGACATGTTCAAAAGTAAGAAAACCGGAGAGACCGTCAATGACTGATCAGGTATTGGCTGAGCAACGCATCGGCCAGAACACGGAAGTCACCTTGCATTTCGCACTGCGCCTGGAGAATGGCGACACGGTCGACAGCACGTTCGACAAAGCCCCGGCCACCTTCAAGGTCGGCGACGGCAACCTGCTGCCGGGTTTCGAAGCGGCCCTGTTCGGCTTCAAGGCTGGCGACAAGCGCAACCTGCAGATCCTGCCGGAAAACGCCTTTGGCCAGCCCAACCCGCAAAACGTACAGATCATCCCGCGTTCGCAGTTCGAAGGCATGGACCTTTCGGAAGGCTTGCTGGTGATCTTCAATGACGCGGCGAACACCGAATTGCCTGGCGTGGTGAAAACCTTCGATGACACGCAAGTAACCATCGACTTCAACCACCCGTTGGCCGGTAAAACCTTGACCTTTGACGTTGAAATCATCGACGTTAAAGCGCTCTGATCAACGACACGGTTAAAAATGTGGGAGCGGGCTTGCTCGCGAATGCTGAGTGTCAGTCAACAGATGTATTTACTGACCCACCGCATTCGCGAGCAAGCCCGCTCCCACCTTTGATCTCTACTGTCAGGTGGGTTGGCGTCTAGCTTGAACCCAAGTGGCTGCAAGACACGAGGCACAGCATGCAAATCAAACTCGCCAACCCCCGTGGCTTCTGCGCCGGCGTGGACCGTGCGATCGAAATCGTCAACCGCGCCCTGGAAGTCTTCGGGCCGCCGATTTACGTGCGCCATGAAGTTGTCCACAACAAGTTCGTGGTCGAAGACCTGCGCGCACGCGGCGCCATCTTTGTCGAAGAGCTGGATCAGGTGCCGGACGACGTGATCGTCATCTTCAGCGCCCACGGTGTTTCCCAGGCAGTGCGTACCGAAGCGGCAGGCCGTGGCCTGAAAGTCTTCGATGCCACCTGCCCGCTGGTGACCAAGGTGCATATCGAAGTGGCGCGCTATAGCCGTGACGGCCGTGAGTGCATCCTGATCGGCCACGCCGGGCACCCGGAAGTCGAAGGCACCATGGGCCAGTACGATGCCAGCAATGGCGGCACCATCTACCTGGTGGAGGACGAAAAAGACGTCGCCAACCTGCAGGTGCGCAACCCCGAGCGCCTGGCATTCGTGACCCAGACGACCTTGTCCATGGACGACACCAGCCGGGTGATCGACGCCCTGCGCAGCCGCTTCCCGGCCATCGGTGGCCCGCGTAAAGATGACATCTGCTACGCCACGCAAAACCGCCAGGACGCGGTCAAGCAACTGGCCGACGAGTGCGATGTGGTCCTGGTGGTCGGCAGCCCCAACAGCTCCAACTCCAACCGCCTGCGGGAGTTGGCCGAACGCATGGCCACGCCGGCGTACCTGATCGACGGCGCAGAAGACATGCAGCGCAGCTGGTTCGATGGTGTCGAGCGTATCGGCATCACCGCCGGTGCCTCGGCTCCGGAAGTATTGGTGCGTGGTGTGATCCAGCAACTGCACGCATGGGGTGCCACTGGCGCCGATGAGTTGGCTGGTCGTGAAGAAAACATCACTTTCTCCATGCCCAAGGAGCTGCGGGTTCGCTCGCTGCTCTGAGCGCCAGGCTGCCGGAGTAGCTCCGGCACAGCGCCTGCTCGGCCCTGTCGCTGCGCAGGCTGATGCGCCCGCTGGGCGCCAGCACCACTTGGTAAAGGCTCTCCGCCTGGTCCGTGGTACATACGTGTACCGTCCCTGCCCGAAACCCTCCGCCTGAAAAGACCGGTTCGCCCAGCCCGCTGAAGCGGACTTGGTTCTTCACTGGCCCATTGCCGACCATCGGCACCTGTCCGCTGTCCTGGTGCTCCAGCAGCACCGGGTTGTCCTCGTCCAGGTGGCCGCGCCCGCTCAGATCCAATATCACCCGCCAGCCCCGGCTCCAATCATCGCCCAGCGCGTGAATCACCACCGCCCGGTTGTGTGCAATGGCCTCGGTGCGGGCAAAGCGCAGCCCTCCCACTAGCGACTGTGCTGCGCTGTGTCGTTGTTGCGATTGCAGAAGATGCTTGAAGCTGGGGACCGCCAGGTGCGCCAGGATGCCGCTCACGATCAGCGCGAGCAGCAATTCAATCAAGGTGAAACCTCGCTGTTTCATCGGTCATCCCTCCATGGATTTGGGTGCAGTGATAGGTATAGCGCCCAGTCCGTGGCGCTGGATGATGGCCTTTTTGTCCAAAGTATTTCCCTTTGTTCCGGCAGCGGCACGCGGTAAAAACCGCCGCTAGTCTTGGTTCGCACAGCAGAATTTGCCTGCTTTTTTTGGCCCTCGACACGGATGACGATGGTGATGCCCGCCTGCCCCAACAATGTTTTTTCCCATGCTTCACGTCGATGCCAAACCGGCACGACACTGATCGAAGTGCTGGTTGCGCTGTCGATCCTCACGATCGGTCTGCTGGGGGCGGCGCTTATCCAGCTCAATGCGCTCAAGTACACCGACAGCTCGAGGATGGCCAGCCAGGCGAGTTTTATCGCGTACGACATGCTTGACCGGATCCGCGCCAATTCCACCGCTGACTACACCTGGGGACGCGCCGAGCGCGCCCCGCTCAGCAGCCCTTCCTCCAGCGTGCGTGACCTGGACCTGCATGATTTCGAAGCCAATATCCGCGGCTTTGCCGGAGAGAGCGCCAAAGGCTCGGTGGTGGTCAGCGATGATCAAGTCACCGTCAGCATCACTTGGGACGACAGTCGGGGCACCCATACCCCGGGCGCCCGTGAAACATTCACGCTGACCAGCCGTATGGCGGGCGCGCAATGAAGCGTCATGTGCGAGGTTTTAGTCTGGTGGAACTGCTGCTGGCACTGGCCGTTGGTCTGGTGCTGGTGCTCGGGGCCAGCCAAGTCGCGGTCAGCGCTCGCATGACACACGCCAGCCAGCAGGCAGCCATGCTGCTGCAGGACGATGCGCGGTTTGTCCTGGGCAAGATGGTTCAGGATATTCGCCAGGCCGGCATGTTCGGCTGCCTGGCCACGGCGTTTATCGACAACGCCCCGCCGGCCTTTGATCGGCCAGTGGGCTGGAGCGCCGGTAGCGGGTCAACGGCGCTGATGTTGGTGACGGCTGATGTCGCTGGTGGCACGCCGGACTGGACGGTGCTTTCAGACTGCACCGCAAGCGCCCAGGCTTACGCTGCGCACGGACCGGCGCCTGCTCCCGGGCAGATTCGTTTTGCGATACGCCAACTCACCTACACATTCGAGGCGGGCCAGTTGAAGGTCAGTACGCCCACCGCACCGGCCAAGGCCGTGCTGGTGGATAACGTGCGCAATTTCGAGATCAGTTTTGGTTTGGCCGCCAAGCCGGAGTCGCCTGGTGTGGTGCGTTACGACACCAGCCCCGGGGACGAGTCGTTGATCCGCAGTGTGCGCATCCGGATGACGCTGCAAGACCCTTCCGGGCGGGTAAAGGATCAAACCTACAGCGTCGTCGCCGCGCTACGAAACCGTCTGGGGTAGGGCGCGAGCATGGAAATGACTCAACGTATTGGTGTACGGCAGGCGGGGATGGTCCTGCTGATCAGCCTGGTGTTTCTGCTGCTGTTGTCGCTGATCGGCCTGTCTTCGATGCAAGGCGCGGTGTCCCAGCAAAAGATGGCAGCCAGCCTCTGGCATCGCAATCAGTCGCTGCAAAGTGCCGAGAGTGGCCTGAGGTTGGGGGAGTCCAACGTGCAACGGGCGTTTGCCGCCTTGCCGGTGTGCCAGTCGGTTGCCACCTGTGCGCCCCCGGGTGAAGCGCTTCTATTGATTGGCGCTGGGGCGAACCCGGTTTCTGGCGTTGACTGGATCGCGCTCAAGGGCGGTTTCTACGGCATTCAGTCCCTTGGGGAAGCGGTGGGGCTGGCGCATTTGCCCCCGCAGGCTGTGGCCAATGTGTATCGGGTGACGGCTGTCGGGCTCAGCGGCCAATCACGCACGGTGCTGGAGAGCGTGTATGCGCGGCTTATGGAGGAGGGCGGCCCACGGTTTCGGCGGGTAGCGTGGCGGCAGGTTCAATAAGGAGTGGTGTGATGGGCAGGGATAGCCAGGGTTTTACGCTGATCGAATTACTGATCGCCGTGGCGATCATCGGGTTGCTGGCCGGGATCGTTTACCCCAGCTACACCGGCCATATAAAAAAGGTTTATCGCGCAGAAATCGTCGCCCTGCTGAACGAGCAGGCCCAGCATCTGGAACGTTTTTATACGAGCAACGGTACTTTTATTGACGCCAGCGGCATCAGTGCGGGCAATGATCGCTATAGAATCACCGCTGCATTGAACCCTCAGGATTTCCGCCTGGTGGCTACGCCAGCCGTCGACTCGGTGATGGCCGGCGACCCTTGCGGCGACTTCAGCCTGACCAGCACCGGCGCCCGGGCCAACCCTGGCGCAGCGCCGGACATGTCGCGCAAGCTGTGCTGGGGGCAGTGATGAGAGTGCTGGAAGATTGGGCGCCGGGTGCGCTTGTCCCTATTTATCGGCTGGATCAAATGATGGCTAAGCAACAGCAGGTGGTGGTTGTCGGTGGTGGCGTAATCGGCTTGTTGACGGCGTTCAACCTGGCCTCTCAGGGGCAGGCGGTGGTGCTGCTGGAGCGTGCGGGCGTGGGGCAGGAGTCGTCCTGGGCCGGCGGCGGTATTGTTTCGCCGTTGTACCCGTGGCGCTACAGCCCGGCGGTCACCGCGCTGGCCCATTGGTCGCAGGATTTTTATCCACAGTTGGCGCAGCGCCTGTTTGCTACGACTGGTGTTGACCCGGAGGTGCATACCACCGGCTTGTACTGGCTCGACCTGGATGATGAGGCCGAAGCGCTTGCCTGGGCTGCACGCGAAGGTCGTCCTTTGAGCAAGGTGGATGTCTGCGCCGCCCATGACGCGGTGCCGGTGCTGGGCAGCGGATATTCCCAGGCGGTGTTCATGGCCAACGTGGCCAACGTGCGCAATCCGCGGCTGGTCAAGTCGCTCAAGGCGGCGCTGTTGGCGCTGCCGGGCGTGACGCTCCATGAGCAGTGCGAAGTGAGCGGGTTTATTCGGGAGGGTGAGCGTGTGATCGGCGTGAACACACCGAGTGGCCCGGTCCTGGGTGATCAGGTGGTGCTGGCGGCGGGGGCGTGGAGCGGTGAGTTGCTCGGCACCCTGGGGCTGTCGCTGCCGGTAGAGCCGGTCAAGGGGCAGATGATTCTGTACAAATGCGCGTCGGACTTTTTGTCGTGCATGGTCCTGGCCAAGGGGCGTTATGCGATCCCTCGGCGTGATGGACATATCTTGATTGGCAGCACATTAGAGCATGAAGGTTTCGACAAGACGCCAACCGAAGCGGCACTGGAAAGCCTCAAGGCTTCAGCGGTGGAGTTGATCCCCGCGTTGGCCGACGCCGAGGTGGTGGGGCATTGGGCCGGCTTGCGTCCGGGGTCGCCGGAAGGCATTCCATATATTGGCCAGGTGCCGGGTTTCAACGGTTTGTGGCTCAACTGCGGGCATTATCGCAACGGCCTGGTGCTCGCTCCGGCGTCCTGCCAGTTGTTTGTGGATCTGCTGCTGGGACGTGCGCCGATCATCGACCCGGCGCCGTACGCTCCCGACGGTCGGATCAACGCTGGATAGACTTCGGCCCTTGCTCCAGATGCGCCTGGGTGCAGTACCACTCCTGGCGTGAGTTCAATGCGCGATCCTGCGGCAGGTGCACGCCGCAGTGGGCGCAGCGCACCATCAATGCCGCGTCGGGCTCGGCGGAGCGCTGCTGTTTGGCAGCCGGGCTTTTGAATTTACGCCAGAACCATACTGCGGCGGCAATGACGGCAATCCAGAACAGTAGACGAACCATGATGGGCAGCTTCTCGACAAGGAATGCGCCAGTTTAGCCAAGGACATGGCAGGCGCACAGCGCAATAATGCTTGCCCACAAAAAAGGGAGCCCCCAAGGGCTCCCTTTTTGCGTTGCGTCAACAGATCAGTCGAACACACCGAAGGTCATGTAGCTGAACCACGAGCGGTCCTGATTGTTGCCCAGGGCTTGCGGGGCTTCTTCTTCGATCACGTCGCCGTTCTCGTCGTGGGGCTTGAGCTCCGAAGGAATCGCTTCCTTGGCATCCTGGAACTGCTTCATCACGTCCTGGTTGGCGCGGGTTTCGCCCGGCGGCAGCGGTGGACGGGACTCGATCAGGCCCAGGGTGTACTTGCTCAGCCACGAGCGGTTGTCCGCTTCGGCGACCTGGGGTACGAACTGGCCGTCCTTCAGGCTTGGGTGATCCGGGTAGTTGAGCTTCAGGGTTTCCAGGCTGGTGGTGGCCAGAGCGTCCAGGTGCAGGCGCTGGTAAGCCTCGGTCATCACGGCCAGGCCGTCACCGACGGACGGGGTTTCCTGGAAGTTCTCCACGACATAGCGACCACGGTTGGCGGCAGCGACATAGGCCTGACGGGTCAGGTAGTAGTGGGCCACGTGGATCTCGTAGGACGCCAGCAGGTTGCGCAGGTAGATCATGCGCTGCTTGGCGTCCGGCGCGTAGCGGCTGTTCGGGTAGCGGCTGGTCAGCTGGGCGAACTCGTTGTAGGAGTCGCGGGCAGCGCCTGGGTCACGCTTGGTCATGTCCAGCGGCAGGAAGCGCGCCAGCAGGCCGACGTCCTGGTCAAACGAGGTCAAGCCCTTGAGGTAGTAGGCGTAGTCAACGTTCGGGTGCTGTGGGTGCAGGCGGATAAAACGCTCGGCGGCGGACTTGGCGGCTTCCGGCTCGGCGTTCTTGTAGTTGGCGTAGATCAACTCAAGCTGGGCCTGGTCGGCGTAGCGCCCGAACGGATAGCGCGACTCCAGTGCCTTCAGCTTCGCTGTGGCGCTGGTGTAGCTATTATTGTCCAAGTCTTTCTGAGCCAGTTGGTACAACTCGACTTCGCTCAGGTTTTCGTCGACGACTTCCTTTGTTGACGAGCAAGCAGCAGTCATGGCGAGGATGGCGATCAGCAGCAGGTGTTTCACTTGCATGGCGGCTTGCGTCCCTATGACGGCCGCTGTCTTGGGCGGGGCCGTCCTGTTATGATGAGCGCCCCGTTGAAAGCCTCGGGGCAAAAGACGCCGTATTTAACCACAAGCGCGCAGCCGAAACCAAAGGCTGTGCCACGCCTAGTCTGAGCATGTCCGATAAAATTGAACTTCGCGCAGAGGTGCCGTCCGAATTGGGCGGCCAACGCCTCGATCAAGTCGCCGCACAATTATTCGCTGAGCACTCGCGCTCGCGCCTTTCCGCCTGGATCAAAGACGGCCGCCTGACTGTGGATGGAGCGGTTATCCGCCCGCGAGACATAGTCCATGGCGGTGCGATTCTTGAGCTGACTGCCGAGCAGGAAGCCCAGGGAGAATGGGTCGCCCAGGACATCGAGCTGGACATCGTCTATGAAGACGACGACATCCTGGTCATCAACAAACCCGCAGGCCTGGTGGTTCACCCGGCAGCCGGGCACGCTGATGGCACTTTGCTCAATGCCCTGTTGCACCACGTGCCGGACATCATCAATGTCCCGCGCTGCGGCATCGTGCACCGTTTGGACAAAGACACCACCGGCTTGATGGTGGTGGCCAAGACCATTCAGGCGCAGACGCAGCTGGTCACACAACTGCAGAGCCGCAGCGTCAGCCGGATCTACGAGTGCATCGTGATCGGCGTCGTGGTGGCCGGTGGCAAGATCAACGCGCCGATCGGTCGTCACGGCCAGCAGCGCCAGCGTATGGCGGTGATGGAAGGCGGCAAGCAAGCCGTCAGCCACTACCGTGTGCTGGAGCGTTTCCGTTCCCACACCCACGTGCGGGTCAAGCTGGAAACCGGTCGTACCCACCAGATTCGTGTGCACATGGCCCACATCAACTTCCCGTTGGTCGGGGATCCGGCCTACGGCGGTCGCTTCCGCATTCCGCCAGCGGCGAGTCAGACCATGGTTGAGTCGCTGAAGTCGTTCCCGCGCCAGGCGCTGCATGCACGCTTCCTGGAACTGGATCATCCGACGAGCGGTAAGCGGATGAGCTGGGAATCGCCTCTACCAGACGATCTGGTCTGGTTGTTGTCGTTGCTCAAGCAGGATCGCGAGGCGTTTATCGGATGAGTGACTGGCTGATTCCTGACTGGCCCGCGCCGGCTCGGGTAAAGGCCTGCGTCACCACCCGTGCGGGCGGCGTCAGTCTGGCGCCGTTCGACAGCCTCAACCTGGGCGATCACGTCGAGGACAGCCTGGAGGCCGTCCTCGAGAATCGCCGCCGTCTGAGCGATGCGTTCGATGTCCGGCCGGCCTGGCTGCGTCAGGTTCATGGTGTGACCGTGGTCGAAGCCGACCCAGGCCGCACCGCTGAAGCCGATGGCAGTTGGACCAGCACCCCAGGTATCGCCTGCACGTCCATGACTGCCGATTGCCTGCCCGCGTTGTTCTGCAACCGTGCCGGTACTCGCGTCGCCGCAGCCCATGCCGGTTGGCGTGGCCTCGCGGCTGGCGTGCTGGAAGCCGCTTTTGAAAGCCTGGATGCCGAACCCGGCGAGGTTCTGGTCTGGCTCGGCCCGGCCATTGGTCCGCAAGCGTTTGAAGTCGGCCCGGAAGTGCGGGAAGCCTTCATGCAGCAATTGCCGGTCACCGCCGAAGCTTTCGTGCCCAGTCGCAACCCCGGCAAGTTCATGGCCGACATCTATAAGCTCGCGCGCCTGCGCCTTGCCGCACGCGGTGTAACTGCTGTTTATGGTGGCGGTTTCTGCACCGTGACCGATCCGCGCTTCTTTTCTTACCGCCGCAGTCCTCGCACTGGTCGGTTTGCCTCCCTTATCTGGCTTGCACGCTAGACTCTTCTGACCCAGGTCAACTGTCCGACGCTTGAAACTCCCAGAATCCACCCCATCTATAAGGGTATCTGGCAGGTTTCTTCATTCAGGATGTTTTATAGCTCCGGCCTGCTCAAAAGGAAGGTGACTAATGCGTATTGATCGTTTAACCAGCAAATTACAGTTGGCATTATCTGACTCTCAATCCCTGGCGGTGGGCCTCGACCATCCGGCCATTGAGCCTGCGCACTTGATGCAGGCGCTCCTGGAGCAGCAAGGTGGTTCTATCAAGCCCTTGCTGATGCAGGTGGGCTTCGACGTCAACAGCCTGCGCAAGGAGTTGAGCAAAGAGCTCGACCAATTGCCGAAAATCCAAAATCCGACCGGCGACGTGAATATGTCCCAGGACTTGGCGCGCCTGCTTAACCAAGCGGACCGCCTGGCCCAGCAAAAGGGCGACCAGTTCATCTCCAGCGAACTGGTGCTGCTCGCCGCCATGGACGAAAACAGCAAACTCGGCAAGTTGTTGCTGGGCCAGGGCGTGAGCAAGAAAGCCCTGGAAAACGCCATCAACAACCTGCGTGGCGGCGACGCGGTGAACGACCCCAATCATGAGGAGTCGCGCCAGGCCCTGGACAAATACACCGTCGACCTGACCAAGCGCGCCGAAGACGGCAAGCTTGACCCGGTGATCGGGCGTGACGATGAAATCCGTCGCACCATCCAGGTCCTGCAACGTCGCACCAAGAACAACCCGGTGCTGATCGGTGAGCCTGGCGTGGGTAAAACCGCGATTGCCGAAGGTCTGGCCCAGCGCATCATCAATGGTGAAGTGCCGGACGGCCTTAAAGGCAAGCGCCTGCTGTCCCTGGACATGGGGGCGTTGATCGCTGGCGCCAAGTTCCGTGGTGAGTTCGAAGAGCGCCTCAAATCCCTGCTGAATGAACTGTCGAAGCAGGAAGGGCAGATCATTCTGTTTATCGACGAACTGCACACCATGGTCGGCGCTGGTAAAGGCGAGGGCTCGATGGATGCGGGCAACATGCTCAAGCCAGCGTTGGCGCGGGGTGAGTTGCATTGTGTCGGTGCCACTACGCTCAACGAGTATCGCCAGTACATTGAAAAGGACGCGGCCCTTGAACGTCGCTTCCAGAAAGTGCTGGTGGAAGAGCCGAGCGAAGAAGACACCATCGCGATCCTGCGTGGCCTGAAAGAGCGTTATGAGGTCCACCACAAAGTGGCCATCACTGACGGCGCGATCATTGCGGCGGCGAAATTGAGCCATCGCTATATCACCGACCGGCAGTTGCCCGACAAGGCCATCGACTTGATCGACGAAGCGGCCAGCCGCATTCGCATGGAGATTGACTCCAAGCCGGAAGTGCTCGACCGTCTGGATCGGCGTCTGATTCAACTTAAAGTTGAATCCCAGGCCCTGAAGAAAGAAGAGGACGACGCGGCGAAGAAACGCCTGGAAAAACTCCAGGAAGAAATCGTCCGTCTGGAACGCGAGTATTCGGACCTGGAAGAAATCTGGACTTCGGAAAAAGCCGAAGTGCAGGGCTCTGCGCAGATCCAGCAGAAAATCGAGCAGTCCCGCCAGGAGCTGGAAGCAGCGCGCCGTAAAGGCGACCTGAACCGCATGGCCGAGTTGCAGTACGGGGTGATCCCGGACCTGGAACGCAGCCTGCAAATGGTCGACCAGCATGGCCACAGCGAGAACCAGTTGCTGCGCAGCAAGGTGACCGAGGAAGAAATTGCCGAAGTCGTCTCGAAGTGGACCGGCATTCCAGTGTCGAAAATGCTCGAAGGCGAGCGCGACAAGCTGCTGAAGATGGAAAGCCTGTTGCACCAGCGTGTGATTGGCCAGGAAGAAGCCGTGGTGGCTGTGTCCAACGCGGTACGGCGTTCGCGGGCCGGGTTGTCCGACCCGAACCGTCCGAGCGGCTCGTTCATGTTCCTCGGCCCAACCGGCGTGGGTAAGACCGAGTTGTGCAAGGCCTTGGCCGAGTTCCTCTTTGATACTGAAGAGGCCATGGTGCGGATCGATATGTCCGAATTCATGGAGAAACACTCGGTGGCTCGCTTGATCGGTGCGCCACCAGGCTATGTGGGCTACGAGGAAGGTGGCTACCTGACCGAAGCCGTGCGGCGTAAGCCTTACTCGGTGATCCTGCTGGACGAGGTCGAGAAGGCCCACCCGGACGTGTTCAACGTGTTGCTGCAGGTGTTGGAAGATGGCCGGCTGACGGACAGCCACGGACGTACCGTGGACTTCCGCAACACGGTGATCGTGATGACCTCCAACCTGGGCTCTGCGCAGATCCAGGAGTTGGTCGGAGATCGTGAAGGCCAGCGTGCTGCGGTGATGGATGCGCTGACCAGTCACTTCCGCCCGGAATTTATCAACCGGGTCGATGAAGTGGTGATCTTCGAGCCTCTGGCGCGGGATCAGATCGCTGGTATCACGGAGATCCAGCTGGGTCGTCTGCGCAGCCGCCTCGCCGAGCGCGAGCTGGACCTGGTGCTGAGCAGCGAGGCGTTGGACAAGTTGATCGCGGTTGGTTACGACCCGGTGTATGGCGCACGGCCTCTGAAACGTGCGATCCAGCGCTGGATCGAGAACCCGCTGGCGCAGCTGATCCTGTCGGGCAGCTTCATGCCTGGCACCAGCGTCGAAGCGACCGTGGAAAACGACGAAATCGTCTTCCACTAAGCCTCTACACTGGCGTAATAAAAGAAGGCCCCGCATCGCGGGGCCTTTTTTTTTCGATAGGGCGTTGAACTGTAAGGAAAAGGCTTGTAAAGTGCGCCCCGCAGCAACGTCAGCCCACGGGTTTCTTCTCCCCAAGAAGAAATCAGAAACAAGCGCAAATCATTGTCTTAAAAGCAATTTAAAGGGTTGACAGGGGTTTTTAAGATTGTAGAATAGCGCGCCTCAGACACGACAACGTAGCGATACGGAAGCGTCGAAGAGAAGGTTACACCGCAGTAGAAGTTGTACGTTGAAATATGTTGTTCCGTGATAGCTCAGTCGGTAGAGCAAATGACTGTTAATCATTGGGTCCCAGGTTCGAGTCCTGGTCACGGAGCCAATTTCAAATCGGGGTATAGCGCAGTCCGGTAGCGCGCCTGCTTTGGGAGCAGGATGTCGGGAGTTCGAATCCCCCTACCCCGACCATTTTTGGGTCGTTAGCTCAGTTGGTAGAGCAGTTGGCTTTTAACCAATTGGTCGTAGGTTCGAATCCCACACGACCCACCATTTTTGAAACCAGTTAACGCTGGAATCGAATCTTAAGATCAGAGGCCAAAAGCGCTGATCGAAGAAGGCGACTGAAAGGTCGCCTTTTTATTACCGGGGTATAGCGCAGTCCGGTAGCGCGCCTGCTTTGGGAGCAGGATGTCGGGAGTTCGAATCCCCCTACCCCGACCATATTAAAAATCCTCGTATCGAAAGATACGGGGATTTTTTTTGCCTGCAAAAACCTGAATTCACCGCAAAGCAAATGTGGGAGTGGGCTTGCTCGCGAAAGCGGTGTGTCAGTCAGTACATCTGGAACTGAACCACCGCATTCGCGAGCAAGCCCGCTCCCACATTTATCAGGTCACATTCCAGACCCGGTTGTTAATGCAATTTGAGGCGTGGCTCAGTCCCGCGGCCAATCCTGCTACCCAGCATCAACATCGCCGTGCGAAAGAAGCCATACAGCGCCATCTGGTGCATGCGGTACAGCGACACATAGAACATCCGCGCCAACCAGCCCTCCAGCATCACGCTGCCAGTGAGGTTGCCCATCAAGTTACCCACAGCGGAAAAACGCGACAGCGAAATCAGCGAGCCGTAGTCGGTGTACTTGTAGCTCGGCAGGGCCTTGCCTTCGATGCGCAATTTCAGCGACTTGGCCAGCAATGAAGCCTGCTGGTGAGCCGCCTGGGCCCGTGGCGGTACGTTGCGGTCGGTGCCCGGCTGCGGGCAGGCGGCGCAATCGCCAAAGGCGAAGATGTTCTCGTCACGGGTGGTTTGCAGCGTCGGCAGCACTTGCAGCTGGTTGATGCGGTTGGTTTCCAGGCCATCGATGTCCTTGAGGAAACCCGGTGCGCGAATCCCGGCGGCCCAGACTTTCAGGCTGGCAGGAATCACCTGGCCGCTGCTGGTAATCAGCGCGTCGGCGGTTACTTCGCTGACCGCCGAGTTTGTCAGCACGGTCACGCCGAGCTTCTCCAGGGTTTTATGCACAGGTCCACCGATGCGTTCCGGCAGGGCAGGCAACACCCGTGGGCCGGCTTCGATCAGGGTGATGTGCATATTTTCCGGCTTGATCCGGTCCAGGCCATAGGCCGCCAGTTCATGGGCTGCGTTATGCAGTTCGGCCGCCAGCTCGACGCCTGTGGCGCCGGCACCGACGATAGCCACGCTGATCTGCTCGACAGCATCAGTCTGCCCGGCATGCGCGCGCAGATAGTGGTTGAGCAATTGCTGGTGGAAACGCTCGGCCTGCTTGCGTGTGTCGAGGAACAGGCAGTGCTGCGCTGCGCCTTCGGTGCCGAAGTCGTTGGTGGTGCTGCCGACGGCGATTACCAGGCTGTCATAGTCCAGTACGCGCGCGGGCACCAGTTCGCGGCCTTCTTCATCGAGGGTGGCGGCCAGCTGGATTTTCTTCTGTTCACGATCAAGCCCGCTCATGCGGCCCAGCTGGAACTCGAAGTGGTTCCATTTGGCTTGGGCGACATAATTGAGTTCGTCCTCCGAAGAGTTCAGCGAGCCGGCGGCCACTTCGTGCAGCAGGGGCTTCCAGATGTGGGTCAGGTTGGTGTCCACCAGCGTGATGCTGGCGGTGCCGCGCTTGCCCAGAGTCTTACCCAGGCGGGTAGCCAACTCCAGGCCGCCGGCGCCGCCGCCGACGATAATAATACGATGGGTCATGGGGGTATCTCGCAAGGCTAAAAGAAATCGGAGCAGTTACCCCCGCGAGCGCCAGGCAGCTCATAGCGTCAGGTAACTCAAAAGGCGGCTCAACAGACCGAGGCCGATCACTGCAACCAGCACCACGCCGAGGAGCAGCCACGGCCGGAAAGGCTTGCGCTCGACTCGGTTCTGGGAAAGTTGCAGGTACTCTTCGACATGCTGTTGGTCATCGGGGTTCAGGCGGCTGGTCATAAAGGCCTCGTCAGGTAGACGTTGCAAAAGGGCGCCACGTTACAGTCCGGGGGCTCAGAGGCTGATGCCCACGTCGAACACTATGCTGCGGCCCAGGTTGTTGCGCAAGAAATCCGGCGCGTCGGGGTGAGCGAACAGCACCCGTGCAAACGTTGGCCCCACCAGCGACAGCGAGCGCCAGCCCTGGCGCAGGTATTCCGTCGGTGGTGGGAAGTGGCTGTTGAGGTCGAGCACTTCGCGCTTGAGGCTGGTGAAGGCGATGAGATCCAGCTCGCCCAGGTCCATGCCGCGTTCTTTATAGTTGTGCGCCTTTTTGCGCAGCGTCGGCGCCAGGCGCAACAGGAATTCATGGGCCGGGATCCGCCGCGGCTTGGCTTCACGGCGCACCAGTTGGCTGAGGGAGAACGCGCTGCGTCGGCGCAGCAACTCGTCGCGCCATTCGTCGTTCAGGCGCCGGCCTTCATCCAGTACAAAAAATACTTCGAAGCTGGCGTCGCGAAACAGCACGTCCGGCGGCTCTTGCCCGGCGGCGTGGAACTCTTCAACGCGGTAGGGCACATTCAAGCCTTGCAGCAGGCGCTGGCAGACCCAACGCTCACGCTCCCATTTGCGGGCATTGGACAAAAACGCGTTGGCTTGTTCGGCCGCTACCGTGAGCAGGCGCAAGTAATCTGAGTCATCCATGCTTGCAGCTTAGCGTTCAAATGATGACCGCAGGAAGTCCCGTTGCATAAGCTCGGTGTAGACTGCCTACTCGACCGTTATTCAAGCATGGGGGCCGCCGTGATCAGTGCTGCAGTGCTCGCACCACAAACCCTTGGCCTTGGCTGGCTGCTATTTGTGCCTGTGGTGGTGTGGGCGATTTTGCGTTCGCCGTGGGTCGAGCTGTTCGCCGACCGACGGCGCCAGCATTTGCTGTTCGGCACGGTGTTCGCACTGTTCATGCTCTGGTTGGTACGCAGGGATTTCGATACCGGCGTGTCTTACCATTTCATCGGCATGACCGCCGTGACCCTGCTGCTGGATTGGCCCCTGGCCATTGTCGGTGGCTTTGCCGCCCAGCTCGGCTTGATGCTGCTGGGGCGCCAGGATCTGGCCGCGCTTGGCGTCAACGGCCTGCTGCTGATCGTGTTGCCGGTGCTGGTCACTGAAGGCTGCGCGCTGCTGGTGGAGCGCGCACAGCCTCGCAACCCCTTTGTGTATATCTTCTGCTCCGGTTTTTTCGCCGCCGCCCTGTCAGCCTTGCTCTGTCTGCTGCTCGGGCTGGGCTTGCTGTGGTTCGACGGACGTTTTGCCATGCCGGAATGGCTGGAAGACTTTGTCGGTTACCTATGGCTGATCATCTTTCCCGAAGCCTTTATCAACGGCATGGTCATCAGCGCCCTGGTAGTGTTTTGCCCTGAATGGCTGGAGACCTTCAACCGTACCCGCTACCTCTCGGCGCCCTGGAATGACGACGATTCGCGGCGTTGACCCAGATCAAATCCTATCGGCACGCGCAGGCCCATGCTCTGCGAAATTTTCCAGGAGCACGAATCATGAGTGTGTATGAGTGGGCACGGCAGGAGTTGCGCAGAAGCCAGGACGCAGCGCAGGAAATCGGTTTTGACCCCGGCTTGACCCTGCGCGCCATGCTCAGCGCGGTGGTGCAGCAGAGCAAGGGCGTGCGCAGTTTTGAAGACCTGGCCGACGAGCTGCAATACCTTGCAGAAAACCTCGACGACCAGCAGGAATACGCCTTTATGCGGCCTTAGTGGCGCGGCGTCAGGTCTTCGGAAAACAGCTCGTCCTCGGCATCCGGCGCCACGGGAATCTTGTGTTCCTCAGCTGCCCAGGCGCCCAGGTCGATGAGTTTGCAACGGTCCGAGCAGAACGGCCGGTTGAGGTTGGTCGCTGTCCATTCCACGGGTGCGCCGCAGGTTGGGCAGTCGACGGTCAAGGGTTGGCTCATGATCGGCCTCCACGCAAAGTAAGGTAAAAGTGGTGCAGTCGCTCGACCTCGCTGTGCAGCCAGGCGAGGTCCTTGTCGTTGACCAGCACGTCATCGGCATGGCTCAGGCGCTCTTCGCGGCTCGATTGGGCCTTGAGGATCGCCTGCACCTGCTGCTCGCTGATGCCATCGCGCTGCAGGGTACGCTGAATCTGCAGCGATTGCGGCACGTCGATCACCAGGATGCGCTGGGTCATGCTGTGCTGGCCGGACTCGATCAGCAGCGGTGACACCAGGATCGCGTAAGGCGACTGCGCGTGCGCCAGGTGGCTGCGAATCTCTTCGCCAATCAACGGGTGCAGCAAGCCTTCCAGCCAGCGGCGCTCTTCGGGGATTTCAAAGATCAGCTTGCGTAACGCCGCGCGGTCCAGTTGGCCGTCAGGCTGCAGCACGCTTGCGCCAAAATGCTCGGCGATGCGTGCCAGTGCCGGCCGGCCAGGCTCGACGACCCAGCGGGCGGCGTGGTCGGCGTCCACCAGGTCGACACCCAGGTCGATAAAGTGTTGCGCCGCCGCGCTTTTGCCGCTGCCGATGCCGCCAGTGAGGCCAAGAATCCAGGGTGTTGCAACAGAAGTGGTCATCTGAAACCGACAGACTGCAAATAGAAGTCGGTTATTTGACCACCCCAGAGCAATGCAATCCAGCCGGCAATTGCCAGATAAGGACCGAACGGCATCGGAGTCGACGCTTCGGTCTTGCGCAGGCGCATCAGGATCAGCCCGACAAACACCCCCAGCAATGAAGACATCAGCAGGGTCATCGGCAGGATCTGCCAGCCGCCCCAGGCACCCAGCAGCGCCAGTAACTTGAAGTCTCCATGACCCATACCGTCCTTGCCGGTGGCGAGTTTGAACAGCCAGAACACTGTCCATAGGCTCATATAGCCGATCACTGCACCCCACAGCGCATCGGGCAGTGTCACCAGCAACTCGAAACTGTTGAGGACCAGCCCCAACCACATCAGCGGCAGTACCAGCACATCCGGCAGTAGTTGGTGGTCCGCATCGATCAGGCTCATGGCCAGCAGGCCCCAGGTCAGCAGCATCACCGCTGCCGCTGGCCAGCCAAAACCGAAGTGCCAGACAACCACGGCCGAAAGCAGCGCGCAGGTCAGTTCGGTGCAGGGGTAGCGTGCACTGATCGGCTCACGGCAATGAGCGCAGCGCCCCCTGAGGAGCAGGAAGCTCAACAGCGGGATATTTTCCCAGGGGCGAATCGGCTGACTGCAATGCGGGCAGCAGGAGTTGGGGTGCATCAGGTTGTAGGTCGGGCCGGGTGGCTCGGTCGGCAGGCCGAGGACTTCCTGGGCCTGGGCGCGCCATTCGCGTTCGAGCATTTTCGGCAGGCGCCACACCAGCACGTTGAGAAAGCTGCCGACGATCAGGCCCAGCACCAGCGCCATGCCGATAAAGGCCCAAGGGTGTTCGCTCAGCAGCAAGCTCAAAATGCCGACCCCAACTGGAAGACTGGCAGGTACATTGCGATCACCAGCGCACCGACAATCCCTCCCAGTATGACCATGATCAGCGGTTCCATCAGGCTGGTGAGGTGGTCGACCAGTGTGTCCACGTCAGCCTCATAGTGGTTTGCCACCTTTTCCAGCATGCGGTCCAACGTGCCGGACTCTTCGCCGATAACGGTCATCTGGATCGCCATGGCTGGAAACAGGCCGCTGGTGGTCATGGATTGATTCAACTGAATACCTGTGGATACATCGTCGCGCAGGCGCTCGATGGCTTGTCTGAATGGCCCATTGCCGACGGCGCAGGCGACCGAGTCCAATGCCTGCACCAGGGGGACGCCTGCACTGAACGTAGTCGAGAGTGTGCGAGCGTAGCGGGCGACGGCGGACTTTTTCAACAGTGTGCCTGCCAGGGGCGCTTTCAACAAACCGGCTTGCAGCCGGTGGCGAAACCCTGGGGATACACGATAGGCCCGGCGCAGCCCGGCCACTGCCGTGCCCAGGCCGAGTGCGAGCAGCCACCAGGCGTTGCGCAGGAATTCCGACAGGGCAATGACCACTTGGGTAAAACCGGGCAATTTGCCGCCGCTGCCGGCGAACAGGGTCTGGAACTGTGGCACGACGTGCACCAGCAGCAACGTGCTGACTACGCCGGCGACCACCAGCACAGCCACAGGGTAGGTCATGGCTTTTTTGATCCGCGCCTTGAGCTGCTGGGTTTTTTCCAGGTGCAGCGCCACGCGTTCCAACAGGGTTTCCAGGGCGCCTGCCTGCTCGCCCGCGGCAATCAGGTTGCAGTACAACGCATCGAAATGGCGCGGCTGTTTACGCAGTGCCGTGGCCAGGTTGCTGCCGCCGGCGATCTCCTGTTTCAAGCTTTTGACCAGCGCCTGCATGCGCCGGTTTTCGCAGCCCTCTGCGAGGATGTCGAGGGCTTGCAGCAGCGCAATTCCGGCTTTCAGCAGCGTCGCCAACTGTCGGGTGAAGAGGGCGATGTCGGCGGATTTGATCGGTGGGGCGAGGTCTGGAAAAACACGGGAGCGCTGGCGCACACGCTCGGGGCAGATGCCTTGTTGGCGCAGTTGCGCCTTGATCAGCGCAGGGTTGTGGCCGACGGTTTGCCCGGACACCCTGCGCCCTTTGCGGTTGATGCCTTCCCAGGCGTAGATCGTTGACGCGTTGTCCATGTCACTGTTCCGCATGCCGGTGGTGGAGAATTTATAGCGTAGTCAGGTGACGGATTCGGGCACGCGGGTGGTGCACGATAAAATGTCAGAATGTGCGTCTTGGATACGATTGGCCGCTCGCGGGTGAGTACACTGGCGCGGCTGCACACTACGGGGCGCAGGATGCGCCTTGTCATAGGTTCTATTCTGGAGAGTGAATGTGATGCGTCAGAAAGGCTTTACCCTGATCGAGTTGTTGATCGTCGTGGCAATCATTGGCATTTTGGCCACCATCGGCCTGCCGATGTACACCACGCACCAGGCCAAGGCCAAGTTCACGGCGGGGCTGGCGGAAATCACCGCGTTGAAAGCCGGTTACGAGGACATCTTCAATCAAGGCACCGTGCCGACCGTCCCCCTGATCGGTGGGACTAGCCCGACCGCCCACTGCAAGATCGATGTGGCGGGGGATGTGGCCACGGGCACTGGTTCCATCAGTTGCGAAATCCTCGACGCCCCGGCGCCGGTGCTGGGCAAGACCATCACGTTGACCCGTGATGCGACCAAGGGCTGGAAGTGTGTTACCAGCGCTGAAGCAAAATACGTTGCCAAGGGCTGTGGCGCCGACGGCGCCTAACGACCCAACCATCCACACGGACGTAGAGGTGGACGATGGCCTTTTCCATACGGCAGCGCGGTAACGTTTTCCTGGTGCTGGCGGTGTGCCTGCTGGTGCTGGGGATCTGTGTGCCGTTCGGCGGTCATGATCTTCAGCGCACGCTCCAGATTGCCCTGGCGCTGCTCGCGCTGCTGTATGGGTTGTCGGTCAACCACGGGCCGTGGCTGGATCGGCCCGCCGCCATAGGCCTGGCGCTGGTGATCGCGCTGGGGATGATTTCCTCGGGGCTGGCGCACCAACCGCTCTGGGCGTTCACCGAGGTGGCACTGTTTATCAGTTGCGGCCTGATTGCCGTGGCGTTTGCCGCGGTGCGCCGCGAGGGGGGGGAGCGCCTGGATCGTGTGCTGATCCTGATCGTGGTGCTGCTGTGCCTGGTCAAGTCGGCCCAGTACCTGTATGCCGGCATGCTGGCGTTTACCAGTGGCCAGCGCCTGCTGGACCCGGATCTGCTGCTGTCAGGCTTCTCCAACAAACGTTTCTACGGTCAATTTCAGACCTTCACGCTGCCGTTGCTGGCGCTTCCCTTGCTGTTGCCCACGCTCTCTCGCCCAGTGCGCGCTGCGGTGTTGGCGTTGCTGTGCGTATGGTGGTTGATCGCAATCAGCGGCGGTACGCGCGGTACTTGGCTGGGCCTGGGCACGGCAGGGGTGCTGCTGGCGGCGCTGGGGCCAGGAGGGCGGCGCTGGGTGGCCTGGCAACTGGCGGCGGCGGGCGGCGGGTTGCTGCTGTACTGGCTGCTGTTCACGGGGCTGGCGGGCTACTTGGGGATCGAGTTGTCCAGCGGTGCCGGCGATCGTCTCACCACGTCGCTGTCTGGGCGTGGGCCGATCTGGTGGCAGGCCTGGCATATGATCGTCGAGCGGCCTTGGCTGGGGTTCGGGCCGATGCAGTTTGCCGATATTCCCAACGTGATTGCGGCCCATCCCCATCAGGCGATTCTGCAATGGGCCAGCGAATGGGGTGTGCCATCAACCCTGGTTGTCATTGCGCTGGCCTGGCGTGGCGGTTGGGCCACGCTTGGCGTACTGCGTGAACGTGGGTTGTCGACCCAGCGTGTGGATTTGTTGCGTCTGTGCCTGTTCGCGGCCTTGGTCGCTGCGCTGGTGCAGTCGATGGTCGATGGGGTAATCGTGATGCCCATCTCGCAACTGTGGCTGGCACTGGTGGTGGGTTGGCTGCTGGCGCTGCATCCGCGAGTGCCGGGCGGTGCCGCGCTGCCGATGGTCGCGGGTGTATGGACGGTGCTGAGTGTCGTGGCCGTTGGTCTGCTGATATTTGTTGCTGCACGTGATGTACCGCACATCACGCAGGCGCAGCAGCGCTACATTGATGCGACCCATAACCACCTGCAGCCACGCTTCTGGGCCCAGGGGGTAATCGCGCTGCCACGTCCGTGAGTTGCCGGACACCCGATGCGGTGCTAGCTTTAGCCCACCGCCCGTGTAGCTCAGTTGGTAGAGCAGCGCACTCGTAACGCGAAGGTCGCAGGTTCGATTCCTGTCTCGGGCAAAAAGGCAGCACTGTTTTCAGATGATCCCAAGAATGGTTCTGAAGGCCAGACGAGCCGGTATTCACGCCCGCTCTTTTGTATCTGCGAGACCTTGATGACCCAGATGCATCCCCATTCCTCGATCTAAGAGAACGACATGACCACAACTGAAATGACCCAGGAAGTTCGGCACGCCAAAGCCCTCGACAAATACATCGAGGAGTCGCCGCAGCTTAAAGAAGAGATCAAGGATTTGAGCGCTGATGACCGGCGTGATCAGATCCAGTGGGCATTCGAGGATGAGGCCGAGAGCCAGGGCCTGCAGCCTTGGGAATTGACCCTCAAGTACACCTCGACACCGGAAGAGTTCGAAGAGGCACGCTTGGCATTGCACAAGGAGGCGGCCGAAGTGTTGGGCGTCGAATGGGAAGAATACTGCGAGATGAATAATCTGGTGGTCTGAGCCGAGCGTGTTGTGGCGAGGCGGCAAGCCTCCTCGCCACAACAGCAGGCTGGTGCCTGGCCTCAGATACTGAGGCGCATCGATAGATCCACCGCCTTCACGTCCTTGGTCATCGCGCCGATGGAGATGTAGTCCACACCGGTTTGCGCGATAGGCAGCAACGTACTTTCATTGATCCCGCCACTGGCCTCCAGCTTGGCCTTGCCGGCATTCAGACGAACGGCTTCACGCATATCGTCCAGGCTCAGTTCGTCGAGCATGATGATGTCGGCGCCTGCCGCCAGCGCTTCACGCAACTCTTCCAGGCTTTCCACTTCGATTTCCACCGGTTTGCCCGGGGCGATCTTGTGCGCGGCAGTAATGGCCTGGGCGATGCCACCACAGGCGGCGATATGGTTTTCCTTGATCAGGAACGCGTCATACAAACCGATGCGGTGGTTGTGGCAGCCGCCACAGGTGACTGCGTATTTCTGCGCCAGGCGCAGGCCAGGCAGGGTCTTGCGGGTGTCCAGCAGCTTGACCTGGGTGCTCGCGACAAAATCCGCCAGGAACCGGGCACGCGTCGCCACGCCTGACAGCAGTTGCAAGAAATTCAGTGCGCTGCGTTCGCCGCTGAGCAGCGAGCGTGCGGGGCCTTCGAGGTGGAACAGCGTCTGGTTGGGGCTGACACGCTCACCGTCGGCCACCTGCCAGTGCACCGCAACCCGTGGGTCCAGCTGGCGGAACACGGCATCTACCCAGGCTGTGCCGGCAATCACCGCCGCATCACGGGTAATGATGGTGGCCTTGGCCAGCCGCTCGGCCGGGATCAACTGCGCGGTGATGTCGCCGCTGCCGATGTCTTCGAGCAGCGCGCGGCGCACGTTGGCTTCGATTTCGGCGGTGAGGTCGGCAAGACGGAGATTCGGCATAACAGGCTCCACAAACAAAGTGTCCCGATTATAGGGGCAGTGTGCGCCCGAACCCAGAACCCACCGCTCAATTGCTGCCAAATGACAGAGTTCGCTGGCGCAACTGCCCCTCTTTGCAAGATAATCTCGCGCCTTGCAATTGGCGTCATAGCTTTGACGTCTTGGTGATGACTGGAATCGCGCAGCGCCCGCCCCATCATTCCCCAACAGACACCGCCGTATCAGGAGGCCAGGATGCACTATGACGGAAAGGTGGTGCCCATTAGCAAAGCACACACCACGCCATCGCCGCTCGCGCGCTTGCCGGTGGTGTTGCTGCAGGTTCGCGACAAGGCGGCGCAGCAGTTGCAGCAGGGCTTGCAGGAGTTGTTCGATAACGCCGACGACACCCTGTTCGAGATGGCCGACAAGGCGCGCAACAACCTCGATCACCACATTTTCTTTGAAGCCATGCGCGACCTGCGCCTCAAGCGCAAGAATTTCGAGCGTGTGTTCATGGAGCAGCTGTTCGCTGCCTTCGCCAACCTGGGCCTGGCCGGGCAGGGGGAGCGGCAGTTGGTGCCGGTGGTGTCCTACGACGCAGTGCCGGGCACGTCCAGCGATGAGTTGGAAAAAGCCGTGGCACTGGAGGCCATGCTGGGGCGGGTGCGACACCGCGACGGCCTGGCCCTGGGCCAACTGACGGCGCGCTTGAGCGCCTTGCTGGACAAGTGCCTGGATGAGCGCGAAAACCCGCTGGGGCCTGCGCTGTTATGTGAGTTCTTCCTGCGTGCGGGGCGCAGCCTTGGGGTGGAGATCCGCGTCAAGCTGATCATGCTCAAGCTGTTTGAAAAATACGTGCTCAGCGACGCCGACCAACTGTACGGCGAAGCCAACCGATTGCTGGTTGCCACCGGCGTATTGCCTGAGCTCAAGGCCGCACCGTCGCGGCGTCCCGGCGGGCGAACGGCCCGTGAGGGCTTGCGTGAAGACAGCGCACCGAACGCTGATCCGCCGCTCGATGAGAACGGCCAGCAAGCGTTTGCCGCCCTACAGGCATTGCTCAAGGCCGTGCGTGGCGGCGTGGCGCCCACCCTGGAAGCCAGCGCCGAACCACAACCGATCGCCACCCGCGACCTGTTGCGGCTGCTGTCCCATTTGCAGCAATACGTGCCTGCGTCAGAAACCGAAGATGATGTCGACCTGCGCAACCAGCTTGGGCAACTGCTGACCCGGGTCAGCGTCAAGAGTGGCAAGTCCCGGGTGGTGGAAGTTGCGGACGAAGACGTGATCAACCTGATCGCCATGTTGTTCGAGTTCATTCGCAAGGACTGCAATCTGCCGGACCCCTTCAAGGCGTTGATCGCGCGATTGCAGATCCCGCTGCTGAAAGTCGCGGTGCTGGATAAAAGCTTTTTCAGCCGCGCCAGCCATCCGGCGCGGCGGCTGCTCAATGAAATCGCCGCTGTTGCCCTGGGCTGGAGCCCTCGCGAAGATTATTCGCGGGACTACCTCTACCTGCGTATCGAGCAGGTAGTGCAGCGTCTGCTGAATGATTTTGTGGAAGACCCGGCGATTTTTTCCCAACTGCTCGTAGAGTTCACGGCGTTTACCGCCGATGAGCAACGTCGCAGCGAACTGGTCGAGCAACACACCCGCGATGCCGAAGACACGCGCGTACGCACCGACGCCGCCCGCCAGCGGGTGGCCGATGTGCTTAATCGTCGGCTGCTGGGCAAGACCTTGCCGCAAGCCGTGGTGCAATTCCTGCAACAGGCCTGGAGCCAGGTGCTGTTGCTGGCCAGCCTCAAGCATGGCGAGCAGTCGGTGCAGTGGCTGGCAGCGTTGCGCACCATGGACGATTTGATCTGGAGCGTGGGCCTGCAGGACGACACCGAGGCCGGGCGGCATCTGCTGGCGCGGCTGCCGGGATTGCTCAAGGCTCTGCGCGACGGCCTGACCAGCGCGGCGTTCGACCCGTTCAGCACCCGTGAATTCTTCATCCGCCTCCAAGCGTTGCACGTGCAGCCACTGGACGGCGTCGAAACCTTGAGCGTTGTGCGCGAGCCCTTTGTATTTAGTGCCGCGTTGCCCGACGCCGCCGAGGATTTGCCGAGTGACGATCCCGACCTGATCAACGCCTACCAGACGCGCATCGGTGACTGGATCGAGTTCCAGGACGGCGCGGACACCGTGCAGCGTTGCAAGCTGACGACGATCGTCGCGCCGGCCAATCGCTACGTGTTCATCAACCGCACCGGGCTCAAGGTGCTGGAGCAGCGTGTGGGGCAATTGGCGCTTGGATTCAAGCGTGGCACCTTGCGCAGGCTTGACGACGGGTTGCTGTTCGACCGGGCGCTGGCCTCGGTGCTGGGCCACCTGCGTCAACTCAATCGCGCCAAGGCATCGCAACCATAGGCTTGAACGCGGCATACTGGTCACACTTTGTCACGCTCAAGGACCCTGTATGCAGTTGGACCCCCTCAGCGGTTGGTGCAAGGGCATCCGTCATTGCCCTTCGCCCAACTTCAACGAGCGCCCTGCCGGCGAAATCTCGCTGTTGGTGGTGCATAACATCAGCCTGCCACCTGCGCAGTTTGCCACCGGCAAGGTGCAAGAGTTTTTCCAGAATCGCCTGGATGTCACGGAACATCCCTACTTTGAAGGGATTGCCGACCTACGGGTATCTGCGCATTTTCTGATTGAGCGCGACGGCGCGGTGACGCAGTTTGTCGCGTGCGTCGACCGGGCCTGGCATGCCGGTGTCTCGTCGTTCGAAGGGCGTGAGACGTGCAATGACTTTTCCCTTGGCATCGAGTTGGAGGGCACGGATGACTTGCCGTACACCGACGCCCAATATGCGTCGCTGATCGACCTGACCCGCCAATTGCTGGCAGCGTATCCAGGTATCACCCGCCAACGTATTTGTGGTCATAGCGATATAGCGCCGGGGCGCAAGACCGATCCCGGCCCGGCTTTTGATTGGACGCGCTTTCGCAGCGCCTTGCAGGATGGAGGACACGCACAATGAGTTTCCTGGTATTGGTGCTGGCGGTGTGGATCGAGAAGTTCTCGGCCCTTCGCCAACGATTGCAGCGTGATGGCGGCTGGCTGCGCGAGCTGGCCAGGCTGGAATCGAGCCCGCGCATGGGCAAACGGCCGTGGCTGATCCTGGCCGCGTTGGTGCTGTTGCCGGTGGCCTTGCTGGCATTGTTGCTGCTGGTGCTGGAACCAGTGGCCTACGGCCTGTTGGCGCTGCCGGTGCACTTGCTGGTGGTGATTTACAGCCTGGGGCGAGGCGATCTGTTGGCCGGGCTCGGGCCGTTTCGTGATGCCTGGCGGCGCGGTGATCTGCAAGCCGCCGAACACGTGGCCGAACGTGACCTGCAACTGGGCGCCGACAGTGGCGAGCAACTGCTTGAACGCGTGCAGGGCCACCTGCTGTGGCAGGCCTATCAGAGCTTTTTTGCGGTGATTTTCTGGTATTTCCTGCTGGGCCCGGTCGCCGCGTTGGCCTACCGCCTGTTGGCATTGGCCAACGAACACAGCAAGAACCCGCTGGTGGCCGAGCGCGCCGGGCAACTGCGTCATGCTTTTGACTGGTTGCCGGTGCGCTTGCTCGCGGCCAGCTTTGCCCTGGTGGGCAACTTCGTTGCCGTCAGCCGCGTGATGCTCCACGAACTACTGAGCTGGGACATCAGTGCCGCGCAACTGGTGGAAAAAGTCGGCCTGGTGGCCGCTGAGATCCCACCGCCGGTGGTGGGGGCCGACGGCATCAACAGCCTGGACCGCTTGTGGGAACTGCTGCTGCGCGCGGCGGTGCTGTGGTATGCCGGCTTCGCGATCTGGACCGTATTGCCATAAACCCTTGTGGGAGCCGGCTTGCTCCCACATTTGTTTTTGCCGCGCCAAACGCTCGTTAACCTTACGTTACAAAACTCCCTTTCAAATTGAGCTATACAGATGCTGGCGTTCTGCCGTCGCCCTGACCTCAATAAAAATAAAAGAAAGGGAGTTCACCCGTGAAGAGCTTGCTCTATCCCGCCGTTGCGCTGATGAATCGCTTGAGCTTCGGCATGAAGTTCAGCCTGATCAGCGTGCTGTTCCTGCTGCCTATGTTGGCCACCAACTATTATCTGGTGCGCGATTCCTGGCGCGAATTCCAGGGCACCCGCATCGAACTGCAAAGCCTGGATCTGCTCGGCAGCAGCCTGGCCCTGCGCCGCGACCTGGAAACCCTGAACAATCAGGTGCAAATCAACGCGACCCTTGGCCAATCCGGCAAGGCCGGTGACCTGGAGGGCAAGATCAGCGCGTTGGAGCAGAGTGTGCTGAGCCGCCTGCAAAGCCTCAACGCAATGACCACCGATCCCGAACAAATCGCCGCGTTTGACGGCAAGCGCGACGAGCTGATCGCGGCCTTCAAGGCCCAGCAACAGGAAACCTCGCTGCTGAGCAAAAGCGCGCTGATCGGCAAACTGCCCAACAAAGCGCAGATGCTCAGCCAGATCATCGCCAGCCAATCCGGCTTGAGCCGCGACCCCCAGGGCGATCTGCGCCAACTCAGCGAGCTGATCACCAGTGTCACCCCACAGGTCACCCAGACCCTGGGTGAAGGTCGGGCGATGGGGGCCTACTCCCTCGGCCAGGGCTTTCTCAATTCATCCTCGAGCACGCGCTTCGACGAACTGCTACAGCAGTTGGAAAAACTCCATGGCGAATACGCCTTGAAGCTGCAAGATGCCCTGGGCTCCAGCAAGGCCGCCCACGCCGCGCTCGACAGCCTGGCCACGGCCAGCAACGCCAGCCTCAAGCACGCCAGCGAGTTGTTTGAAGAACAGGTGGTGATGGCCGAAACCCTCGACGCGCCGTGGCAGGGCTTCTATGACAGCGTCAGCCAGTTGATGGCCCAGACCTACGAGCTGGATGAGGCGACCCTGACGTTCCTCGGGCACCAATTGGAGCAACGCCTGGCGCAAAACCGCACGCATATGGTGGTGCTGGTCGCGGCGCTGACGGCGGTGTTTTTACTGATCTTCTATTTATATGCGGGCTTCTACGCCTCCACCCGCACCACCCTGCGACGCCTCGGCGCGATGATGGACAAGGTGGCGGCTGGTGACATGACCGTCACCTTCGTTGCCCACAGCCGCGACGAACTCGGTGACCTCGGCCAGGTGTTCAACGCCACCGTGGCAAAAATCCATGACCTGATCGAGCGCGTCGGGCACACCGTCAGCCAGGTGGAGCACCAGGCCGGGCAAGTGGAAACGGTATCGGCCCAGAGCAACCAGGCGGTATCCGGCCAGCGTAGCCAGATCGAACAGGTGGCGACGGCGATGAACCAGATGTCGTCCACCGCCCAGGAAGTGGCGCGCAGTGCGGCGGCGGCGGTCAGCAGTGCCCATAGTGTCAACGATGAAACCGTCAGCGGCCGTGGCCTGGTGCAGTCCCAGCAGGGCAGCATCGCGCGCCTGGCCTCGGAGATCGACCAGTCGGTGCGGGTGATCAACCAACTGGCCACCGACAGCCAATCCATCAGCAGCGTGCTGGAAGTGATCAAAAGCATCGCCGAACAAACCAATCTGCTGGCGCTCAATGCCGCCATCGAGGCGGCGCGGGCCGGTGAACAGGGGCGCGGTTTTGCGGTGGTGGCCGATGAGGTACGCACCCTGGCGCGGCGCACCCAGCATTCCACCGAAGAAATCGAGCAGATGATCAGCCGCTTGCACAGCGGTGTCGCCGCTGCGGTGAAAGCCATGGGCAGCAGCCATGAAATGGCGAATGGCACCGTGGAGCAGTCGGAAAAAGTCCAGCAGGCGCTGGAAAATATCCTAGGCGCCGTAGGAATGATCGTTGATCAGAACCAGCAGATTGCCGCCGCCGTGGAGCAACAGACCGCCGTCGCCCATGACATCGACCAGAACATCGTCGAAATCAATCGCGCCGGTGAACACGCGGCCCAGGGCGCTTATCAGACCGAAACCGCGAGCCGGCAACTGTCGATGCAGGTGATCGAGCTGAAGCAGCTGATCGGGGCGTTTCGTGTGTAAGGTCTTGGTGTAGGGTTTTTCTTTTGGGCGTGTGGTGTATGTCCTAATTTGCCTGAGGCTCTTTCCGTGGTGTGTGAATGGGCGAAACTTCACCTCTCTCACATTCAGGTTTTGGGGACGCACGGCGATGACCACTGCAGTCGGCATCAAAGGGCACTGCGCCCATTGTGACATCACGTTTGAACTCAAGCCTTGGCAGTTGAATGCCATCGCCATCAAGGAACCCTTCGACTGTCCGTATTGCCAGCGGGTCTTGCACCTGAGCTGCCCACGGCAGTTGCGCAAGCTCAGGACGCTGGACCATTGGGCGCTGGTCCACCCGGGCATGATGGTGCTGACCTGCATGGTGCTGATCGTGGCACTGGTGGCGGAGTGGGTCGGGCTGGTCAGCGTGATCGGGCAGCTCAATGTTTCGCTGGTGGTGGTGTTGGTGCATGGCCTGGCATTGCGTTATGCGCGCTACCGGCAGCGGTTGACCCTTAGCCTGGAAGCGGTCAGCCCGGTGCTACCAATGGAACAACTCGCACGCATTGCGTGTGCTCGCCTCAGCCAGCAATAAGGGGCTGATGCCCATCCGCTCGGCCAGGGCGTGGCAAATCTGGGGTAGATGCTCCGGGCTGTTGCGCTGGCCCGGATACATCACGGGCGCCATGTCCGGGGCATCGGTCTCCAGCACCACGCTGTCCAGCGGCAACTGTGCCAGTACCTTATGCATGCGCAGCGCCTGGGGCCAGGTGGCCGCGCCGCCCAGGCCCAGTTTGAAGCCCAGCTTGATGTACTCGCGGGCTTCCTCCCGGCTGCCGGCGAAGGCATGGATGATGCCGCCCCGTGGCAGGCGGATGCGCTTGAGGGTGGCGATCACCGCGGCATGGCTGCGACGTACGTGCAAAAGCGCCGGCAGCTGGAAGTCCACCGCCAGCTTGAGCTGGGCTTCAAACAGGCTTTGCTGGCGCTCGCGATCCAGTTGTTCGAGGAAGTAATCCAGGCCGATCTCGCCCACCGCACACAGTTGCCGATGGCCGTGCAGGCGCGTGAGCCAATCGCCCAGTTCGGTCAGGTCGGCGGGGCGGTGGTCATCGAGATACACCGGATGCAGGCCAAAGGCTGCGAACAGGCCTTCATCCTCCAGCACCAGATCCCACAACCGCTGCCAATTCTGCTGATACACCCCCAGCACCACCATGCGCCGCACGCCAAGTGCACGGCTGTGGGCGAGGACGGCGCGGCGATCGTTGTCGAACTCCGCGAAGTCCAGGTGGGTGTGGGTGTCGATCAGCTCCACGCTCAAGCCTCGCGGATACGCTGCTTGAACGTACGGCCGATGGCGTGCACGCCCGGTTGGTACTGCTGCTCTTCAATCGCCGCCAGGGCCAGTTTCAGCGCGGTATCGGCGATCAATGGGTGTTGCTGGGCCATGGCGTTGACCGGCAGCGGCAGGAAGTCCAGCAGTTGCGTATCGCCAAAGGTGCCCAGGCGCAGCGGGCGCGACTTCAGCGGGAAGTCATGCAGCGCGTCAAACACACCTTGCAGCAGCACGTAGGAGGTTGTTACCAGCGCGTCAGGCAAATGCCCCAGGCGTTGCAGTAATTGCTCCATCAGTTGTCGGCCACAGTCACGACTGAACGACTCGCCGTGCTCGACGATCACCTCGCCGCTGAAACCCTGCAGCGCTTCACGGAAGCCGGCGGCCCGCTCCTGGCTGATGCTCAGTTCGGGCCGCGCACCGATCAATGCGATCTGCTTGGGCAGCGGTTGCAGCAGGCTGCCGGTCAGGTGCTGGCAGGCCCGGCGGTCGTCGCTGACTACCGAGCAGAACTGCGCAGTGTCCATCACCCGGTCGATGGCGATCACGGGTAGGCCCTTGGCTTGCAGTTCGCGGTAGCTGTCGTCGCCGGCTGGCAGGCAACTGGCGACAAACAGCGCATCGCAACGGCGGGCGCGAAACAGTTGCAGCAACTGGCGTTCGCTGTCGGCATCATCGTCGGAGCTGGCGATCAACAGTTGATAGCCACGCGCCCGTGCGCCTTGCTCCAGCAGCTTGGCGATGCGTGCGTAACTGGGGTTTTCCAGGTCGGGCAGGATAAAACCCAAGGTGCGCGTATGCCGACTGCGCAACCCGGCAGCCTGGGGGTTGGGCGTAAAGCCATGGGCGTCAACCACGGCCCGCACACGCTCGACGGTGGCGTTGCTGATCCGTTGTTGTTCGGCCTTGCCATTGATGACGTAGCTGGCGGTGGTCACGGACACACCGGCGAGACGTGCAATATCACTGAGTTTCAAACCGGGATTTCCTTGTTTTTTGGAGCGTGCCCCGACATTTTGTCCAATCGTAACCGATTACTGCACGCGACCAATGTCCAAGCTCAAGTGCCGAGTGGTTCTTCAAGGATGTTCAATTAACGCGTAATCTGCCATAAATTCTAGATTAAACGTTTCAGCAAGCGTATTTTTACGATCTTCGCTACTGAGTGGCTACTGCCAATTGACTACTCAGTCAGCTATTTTGAAGCGCTATTACCCTGTTTATTCAAAACAATACCTAGTGCGTCCATCGCACTAACTAGGAGAACGGCATGCTTGAGCTCACCCACGAGCAGATTTCCATGGGCCAGGTGGCTGTGGATAAATCTGCAGCCTTGCACCTGCTCGCTGAAAAACTGGTGGCCGACGGTCTGGTCGCCGAGGGTTATCTCAGTGGCTTGCAAGCCCGTGAAGCCCAAGGCTCGACCTTTCTCGGCCAAGGTATTGCGATCCCCCACGGCACCCCCGAAACCCGCGACCAGGTGTTCGCCACCGGCGTGCGCCTGCTGCAGTTCCCCGAAGGGGTGGATTGGGGCGACGGCCAGATCGTCTACCTGGCGATTGGCATCGCGGCCAAATCCGATGAACACCTGCGCCTGTTGCAACTGCTGACCCGGGCCCTCGGTGAGACCGACCTCGGCCAGGCACTGCGCCGTGCCGGTACGGCGCAAGCCTTGCTCAAACTGCTGCAAGGCGCGCCCCAGGAACTGGCGCTGGACGCCCAGATGATCAGCCTGGGCGTGTCCGCCGACGATTTTGAAGAGCTGGTATGGCGCGGTGCACGCCTGTTGCGCCAGGCCGATTGTGTGAGCAACGGTTTCGCCGCGGTGTTGCAGCAGGTCGATGCGCTGCCCCTGGGCGACGGCCTGTGGTGGCTGCACAGCGAGCAGACGGTCAAGCGTCCGGGCCTGGCGTTTGTCACCCCGGACAAACCGATGCGCTACCTCGGCCAGCCGCTCAACGGCCTGTTCTGCCTGGCCAGCCTCGGCGAAGCCCACCAAGCCTTGCTCGAGCGCCTGTGCGCCTTGCTGATCGAAGGTCGCGGCCAGGAGCTGGGCCGTGCCACCAGCAGCCGCGCCGTCCTCGAAGTCCTCGGCGGTGAACTGCCGCCAGACTGGCCCAACGCCCGCATCACCCTGGCCAACGCCCATGGCCTGCATGCCCGCCCGGCAAAGATCCTCGCGCAACTGGCGAAAAGTTTTGAAGGCGACATCCGCGTGCGCATCGTTGATGGCCCCGTCGGCGCGGTGTCGGTCAAAAGCCTGAGCAAACTGCTGAGCCTCGGTGCTCGTCGCGGCCAGGTGCTGGAATTTGTTGCCGAGCCGACGATTGCCGGCGATGCGCTGCCGGCGTTGCTGGCGGCGGTCGAAGCGGGCCTCGGCGAAGAGGTTGAGCCGCTGCCGACCGTGCGCGCGCCACTGGCTGCTGTCGAGGTCGAACCGGTGCTCAGTGCGCCGTCCAGCGGCAGTCAGATCCAGGCCATCGCCGCCGCGCCGGGCATTGCCATCGGCCCGGCGCATATCCAGGTTCAGCAGGTGTTCGACTACCCGCTGCGCGGCGAATCTTCGGCCATCGAGCGCCAGCGCCTGCAAGATGCCCTGGCCGATGTGCGTCGCGACATTCAAGGCTTGATCGAGCGCAGCCAATCCAAGGCCATCCGCGAGATTTTCATCACCCACCAGGAAATGCTCGACGACCCGGAACTCACCGATGAAGTCGACACCCGCCTCAAGCAGGGCGAAAGCGCCGAAGCGGCGTGGATGAGCGTGATCGAAGCCGCCGCCAAACAGCAGGAGTCGCTGCAGGACGCCTTGCTCGCCGAGCGCGCCGCCGACCTGCGTGACATCGGCCGCCGTGTGCTGGCGCAACTGTGCGGCGTCGAAACCGCCAGGGAGCCGAACGAGCCCTACATTCTGGTGATGGACGAAGTCGGCCCCTCCGACGTGGCGCGGCTTGATCCGGCGCGCGTCGCCGGCATCCTCACTGCCCGTGGCGGCGCGACCGCCCACAGCGCCATCGTCGCCCGCGCCCTGGGGATTCCGGCGCTGGTCGGCGCCGGTGCCGGCGTGTTGCTGCTGGCCGCCGGCACGCCGCTGCTGTTGGATGGCCAGCGTGGTCGCCTGCATGTGGACGCCGACGCCGCCACCCTGCAACGTGCCACCGTCGAGCGCGACACCCGCGAACAACGCCTGCAAGCCGCCGCCGCCCAGCGCCATGAACCGGCACTGACCCGCGACGGCCACGCCGTGGAAGTGTTCGCCAACATCGGCGAAAGCGCCGGTGTGGCCAGCGCGGTGGAGCAGGGCGCCGAAGGCATTGGCCTGCTGCGCACCGAATTGATCTTCATGGCTCACCCGCAAGCACCGGACGAAGCCACCCAGGAAGCCGAATACCGCCGCGTACTCGACGGCCTCGGCGGGCGTCCGCTGGTGGTACGCACCCTTGATGTGGGCGGCGACAAACCGTTGCCGTACTGGCCGATTGCCGAAGAAGAAAACCCTTTCCTCGGCGTGCGCGGCATTCGCCTGACCTTGCAACGTCCGCAGATCATGGAAGCGCAACTCCGGGCACTGTTGCGTTCGGCCGACAACCGTCCACTGCGCATCATGTTCCCCATGGTCGGCAGCGTCGACGAATGGCGCGCCGCCCGCGACATGACCGAGCGCCTGCGCCTGGAAATCCCGGTGGCCGACCTGCAACTGGGGATCATGATCGAAGTGCCGTCCGCCGCCTTGCTCGCGCCGGTGCTGGCCAAGGAAGTCGACTTCTTCAGCGTCGGCACCAATGACCTGACCCAATACACCCTGGCCATCGATCGCGGCCACCCGACCCTGTCGGCCCAGGCCGATGGCCTGCACCCGGCGGTGCTGCAACTGATCGACATCACCGTGCGTGCGGCCCATGCCCATGGCAAATGGGTCGGCGTGTGCGGCGAGCTGGCGGCGGACCCGTTGGCGGTGCCAGTGCTGATCGGCCTGGGGGTGGATGAGTTGAGCGTTTCGGCGCGCAGCATTGCCGAAGTGAAGGCGCGGGTGCGTGAATTCAGTCTGAGCGAGGCCCAGGGCCTGGCGCAAAAAGCGCTTGCGGTGGGTTCGCCCGCCGAAGTGCGTGCCCTTGTGGAGGCCGTGTAAATGGCAAGGATTCTGACCCTGACGCTGAACCCGGCGTTGGACCTGACGGTGCGCCTGGCGCGCCTGGAACCGGGCGAAGTCAATCGCAGTGACAACGTGCTGACCCACGCCGCTGGCAAGGGCGTGAATGTGGCGCAGGTGTTGGCCGACCTGGGGCATTCGGTGAGCGTGGGCGGTTTCCTCGGCGAGGCAAATCCCCAGGCATTCAACGCCCTGATCGCCCGCCGTGGTTTTAGTGATGCGTTTATCCGCGTGGCGGGTGAAACCCGCAGCAATATCAAGATCGCCGAACAGGACGGCCGGATCACTGACATCAACGCACCGGGGCCGTTTGTGGATGAGCGGGCGCAAAAGGAACTGCTCAAGATGGTCGAGATTATCGGCCCTGAATTCGATGCGGTGGTGGTCGCTGGCAGTTTGCCGCGCGGTGTCAGCCCACAGTGGTTTCACGGTTTGCTGGTAACCCTGAAAAACCTCGGTTTGAAAGTTGCCCTCGACACCAGCGGCGAAGCGTTGCGCGCCGGTTTGCAGGCGGGCCCGTGGTTGGTCAAACCCAACACCGAGGAACTGGCCGAGGCGCTGGGCAACGCCAGCGATGCCATCAGCCAATTGCATCGATTGGGCGTGGAACACGTGGTGGTGTCCGATGGTGCGGCCGGTGTGAACTGGTACCGCCCTGGCACCGCGCTGCATGCCACGCCGCCCAAGGTCACTGTCGCCAGTACCGTGGGCGCGGGCGACTCGCTGCTCGCCGGGATGCTCCACGGTTTGCTCAGTGGCGACACACCCGAGCAGACCCTGCGCCGCGCCACGGCGATTGCCGCGATGGCGGTGACACAGATCGGTTTTGGCATCAGCGATGACGCGCAGCTGGCGCGTCTCGAAAGCGGCGTCGATGTACGCGCGCTGACAGAACAATAAGAGGGTTTGTCATGAAGTTAGCCATTGTTACTGCCTGCCCCAACGGCATGGTCACCAGTGTGCTGTGCGCCCGCTTGTTGGACGCCGCCGCGCAACGCCAGGGCTGGAGCACCAGCGTCGAAGTGGTCGACGTGCAGCGCCCGGAACGCCAGTTGTCCCAGGCGATCATCGACGATGCCGAGTGGGTGCTGCTGGTCAGCAGCGCGCCGGTGGACATGCAACGGTTCGTCGGCAAGCGTGTGTTCCAGAGCACGCCGGCCCAGGCGCTGGCGGATGTCGAGGCGGTGTTGCGCCGGGGTGCCGAAGAAGCGGTGGTGTATGTCGCCGCCGAACAGGCCACGCCGAATGCGCCGCGCATCGTCGCGGTCACCGCGTGCCCAACCGGCGTGGCCCACACGTTCATGGCCGCCGAGGCCTTGCAGCAAACCGCCAAGCGCCTGGGTTATGACCTGCAGGTCGAGACCCAAGGCTCGGTGGGCGCCCGCACGCCGTTGAGCCCGGAGGCCATCGCCAATGCCGATGTGGTGTTGTTGGCCGCCGACATCGAAGTCGCCACCGAGCGCTTCGCCGGCAAGAAGATCTACCGTTGCGGCACCGGCATTGCCCTCAAGCAGTCCGAGTCGATTCTGAACAAGGCCCTGGCCGAAGGCGTGGTGGAAAGCAGCGCCAGCGCGACGGTTGCCAAGTCGGAAAAGACCGGGGTGTACAAGCACCTGCTCACCGGCGTGTCGTTCATGTTGCCGATGGTGGTGGCGGGCGGGTTGTTGATCGCGTTGTCGTTTGTGTTCGGTATCCACGCGTTTGAACAGGAAGGCACGCTGGCTGCCGCGCTGAAAACCGTCGGCGACCGCGCCTTCATGCTGATGGTGCCGTTGCTCGCGGGCTACATCGCCTACTCGATTGCCGACCGTCCCGGCATCGCCCCCGGCATGATCGGCGGCCTGCTGGCAGGCACCTTGGGCGCCGGTTTTATCGGCGGGATTTTCGCCGGTTTCCTCGCGGGGTATTGCGTCAAGCTGATCACCCGTGCGGTGAAATTGCCCCAGAGCCTGGAGGCGCTCAAGCCGATCCTGATCATCCCGCTGCTGGCGAGCCTGTTCACCGGCCTGGCGATGATCTACCTGGTCGGCCCACCCGTGGCGCGCATGCTGGTGGGCCTGACCGATTTTCTCAGCACCATGGGCACTACCAATGCGGTGCTGCTGGGCATCCTGCTCGGCGGCATGATGTGTGTCGACTTGGGGGGGCCGATCAACAAGGCGGCGTATGCGTTTTCCGTCGGCCTGCTGGCCGCCCACAGCGGTGCACCGATGGCCGCGACCATGGCTGCCGGCATGGTGCCGCCGATTGGCATGGGCATCGCTACGTTCCTGGCGCGGCGCAAGTTTGCCCAGACCGAACGCGAGGCAGGCAAGGCGGCGATGATCCTGGGCATGTGCTTTATCTCTGAAGGCGCGATCCCGTTTGCCGCCAAGGACCCGCTGCGCGTGATCCCGGCGAGCATGGCCGGTGGCGCGTTGACCGGCGCGTTGTCGATGTATTTCGGCTGCGTACTGGCGGCGCCCCACGGTGGGTTGTTTGTGTTGATCATCCCGAATGCGATGAACCATGCGTTGCTGTATTTGCTGGCGATTGTGGCGGGGAGTGTGTTGACTGGGTTGGTGTATGCGGTGATCAAGCGGCCGGAAGTGGTCGAGTTGTCGGTCGCACCTGTTAAAGCCTGACGCAGTCTAAAACGGTGGGAGCGGGCTTGCTCGCGAAGGCGGTGGGTCAGTCAAAGATGTTCTAACTGACCCACCGCCTTCGCGAGCAAGCCCGCTCCCACCGTTTGATCTTCATTGATCGCAAGGCCTGTGTCATATCCGCTTCATCCCTGCATGTTTAAGTTGTCCTTTTGATATTCAAGAGGGCACCTGCATGAGCCACTTCGATCTCGGCCGTCGCCGCGTGATGCAAGCCGTCGGCGCCGGGTTGTTGCTGCCGGGCCTGGCGCCGGCGGTGATCGCTTCGGTCAAGGACCGCCCGCAACTCACCGATGGCGTGCAGTCCGGCGACCTGCTTGGCGACCGGGCGATGATCTGGAGCCGCAGCGACCGCCCGGCACGGATGGTGGTGGAGTGGGACACCCGCAGCACGTTCGGCAACCCGCGCAAATCCATCTCGCCCCTGGCCGACCATCGCAGCGACTTTACCGCCCGCGTCGAACTCACCGGGCTGCCCGCCGACCAGGCGATCTTCTACCGCGTGCACTTCGAAGACGCCCAGACCGGTGTCGCCAGCGAACCCTGGTTCGGCCACCTGCGCAGCGTGCCGCAACAGCGGCGCGACATCCGTTTTGTATGGAGCGGCGATACCGTTGGCCAAGGCTTCGGCATCAACCCGGACATCGGCGGCATGCGCATCTATGAAGCCATGCGCCTGCGCCTGCCGGACTTCTTTATCCACAGCGGCGACACCATCTACGCCGACGGCCCGGTGCCCGCGCAGCTCGCGGTGGAGGGCGGACGCGTGTGGCGCAACATCACCAGCGAAGCCAAGAGCAAAGTCGCCGAGACCCTCGATGACTATCGCGGCAATTACCGCTACAACCTGCTGGATGAAAACGTGCGCCGCTTCAATGCCGAGGTGCCGCAGATCTGGCAGTGGGACGACCATGAGGTGGTGAACAACTGGTCGCCGAGCAAGCAGCTCGATGAGCGCTACCAGACCAAGGACATCAACACCTTGGTGAGCCGTGCCCGCCAGGCCTGGCTGGAATATTCGCCGATGCGCCGGCAGAGCGCCGACGGCGGCGGGCGGATTTATCGCAAGCTCGGCTACGGGCCGTTGCTGGATGTATTTGTGCTGGACATGCGCAGCTATCGCGGGCCCAACGATGACAACCTGGGCAGCGAAAAAGCCTTCATGGGCCGTGAGCAACTGGACTGGCTCAAGCGCGAACTCAAGGCGTCCACGGCGCAGTGGAAAGTCATCGCCGCCGACATGCCGATTGGCCTGGGCGTGCCGGATGGTGAGGTCAGCCCGGGCGTGCCGCGCTGGGAGGCGATCGCCAACAATGACCCCGGCGCACCGCAAGGGCGTGAGCTGGAGATCGCCGAGTTACTCGGTTTTTTAAGGGCGCAGAAGGTGCGCAACCATGTGTGGCTGACCGCCGATGTGCACTACTGCGCGGCGCATCACTACCACCCGGACCGGGCGGCGTTCCAGGATTTCGAACCGTTCTGGGAGTTTGTTGCGGGGCCGCTGAATGCTGGCAGCTTTGGGCCCAATCCGTTGGATAAAACCTTTGGGCCAGAAGTGGTGTTCGAGAAAGCACCACCGGCGCAGAACACCTCGCCGTTTGCGGGATTCCAGTTTTTTGGCGAGGTGCAGATTGATGGGCAGACGTCGGAGTTGACGGTGGTTTTGCGTGACTTGGATGGCGTGTCGGTATTCCAGCAAAAACTCCAACCTGTCTGACTTGGAATGCAGTCAAAACCTGTGGGAGCTGGCTTGCCTGCGATAGCGGTCTATCAGTAGCAGATATGCAAGCTGACTCACCGCTATCGCAGGCAAGCCAGCTCCCACATTTTGATCTTTAGTGTCTGGCAGAGGTCAGTACACGTCGCGACGGTAACGGCCCTGTTCGATCAACCGCTCCACGGCGTCACTGCCCAGAATATCCGCCAGCGCCTGATCCACCCCGGCCGCCATGCCCTGCAAACTGCCGCACACATAAATCGCCGCACCCTCGGCCAGCCACTTGCGCAGCACATCCGCCGATTCGCGCAGGCGGTCCTGCACGTAGATCTTTTCCGCTTGATCGCGGGAAAACGCCAGGTCCAGCAGCGCCAGATCCCCACTCGCCAGCCAGCCTTGCAGCTCGTCCTGGCAGAAGTAGTCGTGGGCGATGTTGCGCTCGCCGAACAGCAGCCAGTTGCGCTGCTGGCCGTCGGCAATGCGTGCCTTGAGCAGGCTGCGCAGGCCGGCGAGGCCGGTGCCGTTACCCAGCAGGATCAGCGGCACCGGCGCGTCGGGCAGGTGGAAGCCGCTGTTGCGGCGCAGGCGCAGGCTGATGGCTGAGCCGAGGGCGGCGTGTTCGGTGAGCCAGCCACTCGCCAAACCGAGGCTGCCGTCGGGGTGGCGTTCCTGGCGCACGATCAGCTCCAGCACGCCATCGCTGGCAATCGAAGCAATGGAGTATTCGCGCATGCCCAGGGGCACCAGCGCGTTGACCAGTGCCTGGGCGTGCAGGCCGACCAGATGGGCGCGATGGGTCGGCAGTTGGCGGGTGGCCAGGGCCTGATCGAGGGTGTGCGCGAGGTCGTCGATCAACACGCCGTCGCTGCCGCTCAGGCCGAGGCCTTCGAGGAAGTGTTCGATGGCCCACGGGCAATTGCGCGGCAGCACTTCCACCAGATCGCCTGCCTGCCAGGTCTGCGGCGATGGCGGGGTGAGGCCCAGCAGGTAGACGCTGGCGCCGATGCTGTCGCGGTTGAGCAGGGTGCGTTGGCTCAGGGTCCAGTTTTCGTACTGCGCCGTTGGCCAGGCGGTGGTGTGGGCGTGGCCGGTCAGTTCGCCGAGTTGCTGGTGCCAGTGGCGCAGGGCGGCGGTGTCGCCGCTGTCGACTTCAACCGGGGCGAACAGCGCGTTGCCGCCCTGATTGGTCAGCCAGAAATGCAGGCGCCGGGCGAACCCGCAGAAGTGTTCGTATTGCCGATCACCCAGGGCCAGCACCGAGTAGTTCAGGCCCTTGAGAGACAGGTCCTGGCCGAGCACGCTGCGCTCGAAACCACGGGCGCTGTCGGGCGCTTCACCGTCGCCGAAGGTGCTGACCACGAACAGCGCGTTTTCGGACTGACGCAGGTCGTCCTGGCTGACGCTGCCCAGGGGCTGCACCTTCACTGGCAGCCCGGCGGCCTGCAATTGGCCGGCGGTCTGCCAGGCCAGTTGCTCGGCGAACCCGCTCTGGCTGGCAAAGCCGATCAGCCATGCCGGGGCCTCGCTGCTGTTGGCGCCGAGGTCTTTGCGCGCATCACGCACCTGGCGTTTTTTGCGGCGACGGTCGAGGTACAGCAGCCAGCCGGTGATAAAGAACAACGGCATCAGCAGCGAGCTGACGGTGAGAATAATCCGCCCTGCCAGGCCGAAATAGCTGCCGGTATGCAGGGCGTAAACGCTGGTCAGCAGTTGGGAACCGAGGGTCTTGCTGGCGTAGCGGTCGTGGGATTTGACCTCGCCGCTGGCCGGGTCCAGGTTGATCTGGTTCAGCGCGCGGTCGTGGGGCGAGTCCTGCAGCAGGTAGTAGACAGTGGCCGGTTGCCCGGCAACGGCTGGCATGCGGATGTTGTAGGCGCTCAAGCCAGGACCGGCGCGACTGTAGATGCTGCTCCACAGCGCGTCGTAGTTGGCGATTGGCGCCGGGCCAGCGGGTGGTGGGCCGCGCTTGCGCATGCGTTCGTTCTGCGGCGCGTCGGAGAGCAGTTTGGTCAGGCCCTGGTTGTACCAGTCGTAGGACCAATACAGGCCGGTCAGCGCCGCCAGCAGGTAGGCCAGCAGGCACCACGTGCCAAATACCGAGTGCAGGTCCCAGTTGAAGCTGCGGCCCTTTTTGCGCCAGTCCAGCGTCAGCCATACCCGCCAGTTCGCCACTTGGCGCGGCCAGCGCAGGTACAGCCCGGACAGGCAGAAGAACACCAGGATCAGCGTGCACGCGCCGGTGATGTTGCGCCCGGTGTCGCCCATCACGAGGAAACGGTGAAATTGCAGCAGGAAGCCGAACACGTCCTGGCCGACGGCGTCGCCCATGTAGGCGCCGGTGTACGGATCGAAATAGCGCATCTGCCCGCGGCGCTCGCCCGGTGGCGGGGTGAAGAACACGCGTGCGGCATTGCCGCTATCGTTTTCCACCCAAAGCATGGAGACGGTCTTGCCTTCGGTGGCTTCGAGTTTGCGCACGAGTTCGGCGGGCGGCAGCACACCGGCTTCGCGTTTTTCCACGCTCAGTACCGTGGGGTTGAGCGCGCGCAGGATTTCATCCTGGAACGACACTGCAGCCCCGGTGATCCCCATCAAGGCCAGCACCAGCCCGGCGCTGATGCCGAAGAACCAGTGCAACTGGAACAGGGTTTTCTTCAACACGTCTGACCGCCTCGTCTATCTGGGTATGTAGGACACGGCGCGCATTATGCCGTGGCTTGTCGAGAAACATTCTGTTCAACACGCAAAAGCCCCACGCATCCGATGCGTGGGGCTTTGTGCTGCGTGAGGCTGTTGCTTAGAAGTGGAAGTTGGTGGACAGCAACGCCGTGCGCCCCGCCGCCTGGTTGGCGAAGTGCGAACCGTAGGCCTTGTCGTAGTAGGTCTTGTCGGTCAGGTTTTGCACGTTCAGTTGCAGGTCGACGTTCTTGGTCAGCTTGTAGCTGGCCATGGCGTCGTAGCGGGTGTAGGACGGTACGTAAACCGTGTTGCCCGCGTCGCCGTAAACATCGTCGACATAGAACGCACCGCCGCCGACGGTCAGTTTTGGGGTGATGGCGTAGGTGGTCCACAGGCTGAACGAGTTTTCCGGGGTGTTCGGCATCTGGTTGCCTTTGTTCGAACCCGCGGTGACGACGCCCTGACGGTTGCCGTTCTTGCCAGGATCAACCAGCTCGGCTTTCAGGTAGCTGTAGCCGGCGAACACTTGCCATTGCTCGGTGATCTTGCCGCTGGCTGTCAGCTCCAGGCCGTCGACGCGAGACTCACCGGCGGTTTGGTAGGTGTTGGAGTCCACCAGGATGCGGGTGTTTTTCTTCTCGGTACGGAACACCGCCGCCGACAGGGACAGGCGGTTGTGGAACAGGTCCCACTTGGTGCCCAGTTCGTAGTTGACGGTTTCTTCCGGCTTCATGTCGCTGGTGTTGATGCCGGTCGGAATCGCGTTGCTGTCGACGCCTTCACCGACCAGGCCGCCGGCCGGCGATGCCGAGGTGGCGTAGGAGGTGTAGATGCTGCCGTTTTCCAGCGGTTTCCAGACCAGGCCGGCCTGCCAGTTGAAGAATTGGCTGTCGTCCTTGACCTTGGTACGCCCGGTGGTGGCATTGGTGTTGGCTTCGGTGTCGAAGGTGTCGTAGCGCAGGCCAACGTTCAGCAGCCATTTCGGGTCTAGCTCGATGGTGTCGAACACGTAGGCGGCGCGGCTGGTGGCCTTGGTGTTGGTGCCCATGTAGTTGCGAGCGGTGGCGCCGGTCCAGGCGTCGTCCGGGTTCGGGTTGCCCAGGGAGGTGCAACTGCCGCCGCTGTTGCCGACCATGCCAGGCGTGCAACCGTTGGGCGTCGGGTTGGCGTTCGGCGTCACGGTGTAACCGCTGACGCGGGTTTCTTCACCCGTGAACTCCAGGCCGGTGGAGTAGCTGTGCTTGAAGCCCAGGGCCTGGAAGTTGCCGAACAGGTCGGTCTGGTTGGTGGTGGTCGTGGTGGTGGAGACGCGGGTGTTGGCACGACGCCATACGGTGCCGTATTTGTTGACGTTGAGCTTGCTGTCGTCCGGCTGGGTGAGGATGTAGTCCTGGCCGGTGCTGCCATGACGCAGGGTGTTTTTCAGCGTCATGCTGTCGCTCAGATCGTGCTCGATGGAGATCGTGCTGATGTCGGCGCGGGTCTTGCGGAAGTCGCGATCCTTGAGGCCATAGAAGTTGCTGCTGTCGCCGCCGTCGGTGGGTTTGTCATGGCCATGGGTGGTGGCGCTTGCCGAGCCATAACCGTACGGAATGCCCGAATCCGGCAGGTCGTTGCTTTCCATGTGGTAGTAGCTGAGGTTGACGCGGGTCGGGGTGCCCAGGCCAAAGGTCAGCGACGGGGCCACGCCCCAACGGTCGTAGTTGACCGCGTCGCGGCCGGCGACGTTTTGTTCGTGGCTCATCAGGTTCAGGCGGAACGCGGCGCTGTCGTCGAGGAACTGGCGGTTGACGTCAAGCACATAGCGGCGGGTCTGGTCGGAGCCGTAGGTGAAGCCGCCGTTGGTGAAGTCCCGCGCTTGTGGGGTCTTGCTGACCAGATTGAGGCTGCCACCGGCCGAACCGCGACCGCCGAACGAGGAGTTCGGGCCTTTGCTGACTTCAATCGACTCAATGTCGAAGATCTCACGGCTCTGGCCGCCGGTGTCGCGCACGCCGTCGAGGTAGGTGTCGCCCTGGGCGTCGAAGCCACGGATGAATGGACGGTCGCCCTGGGGGTTGCCGCCTTCACCCGCGCCGAAGGTGATGCCCGGTACGGTGCGCAAGGCATCTTGCAGCGAGGTGGCGCCGGTGTCCTTGAGGACTTGCTGTGGCACTACGGTGACCGAACGCGGGGTGTCTACCAGCGGCGCGGTGTACTTCTGCGACGAGGCTTTTTCGACCTGGTAGGAGGTTTGGTCCTGTTCTTCGCCGGTGATGCTGGTGGCGCCCAGGGAGATGGTGTTGCGCTCGCCTTTTTGTTCAGTGTCTTCGGCCGCTTGCGCCAATTGGGCGGCAGAGCTGGCGGTAAGCGCGACGCCGATGGCCGAAGCCAGCAGGCGCGGTGAACTGGCAGGTGTTTTTATTGAAGTGCGCGACATGACGTGTCCTTTCCCCAAGGATGTGAGGCGGCGGAATATAGGGTGAACACGACTTTCTATCAATTGCGATACATTGCTAATTGCACTGAATTTACATTCTTTACACTTTTTGCTTACGGTTTTTACGATCTCATCCGTCCACGGCGTTTTACAGGCTTGATAAGAATCAATACCATTGGCGCCTCTCTGCATTCAGGTACTGCCCATGTTGCTGCACATCCCCGGCCTGTTCTCTCGCGAGGAAGTGCAGCGCATTCGCCAAGCCCTGGAAAGCACCGATTGGGCCGACGGTAAAATCACCGCCGGGCACCAGTCCGCCAAGGCCAAGCACAACCTGCAATTGCCCGAAGGCCACCCGCTGGCCAAGGAAATCGGCGCGGCGATGCTTGAGCGCTTGTGGAAAAACCCGCTATTTATGTCAGCGGCGTTACCGCACAAGGTCTTCCCGCCGCTGTTCAACTGCTACACCGCCGGCGGCAGTTTCGATTTCCATATCGACAACGCCGTGCGCCAGGCCCGGGGGAGTTTTGAACGGGTGCGTACCGATTTGTCGTCCACCTTGTTCTTCAGCGACCCGGAGGAATACGACGGCGGCGAGCTGGAGATCCAGGACACCTTCGGCCTGCAACGGGTAAAACTGCCGGCCGGCGACATGGTGCTGTACCCCGGTTCCAGCCTGCACAAAGTCAACGCCGTGACCCGTGGCGCGCGCTACGCCTCGTTTTTCTGGACCCAAAGCCTGGTGCGCGAAGACAGCCAGCGCACCCTGCTGTTTGAAATGGACGGCGCGATCCAGCAATTGACCGCCGATGTGCCCGACCATCCGGCGCTGATCCAGCTCACCGGCACTTATCACAACCTGTTGCGCCGCTGGGTCGAGGTCTGACATGGGCTTCTTGCTGCGTCGCGAAGAAGTGCTCAACGTCGAACAACTGCAATCGATGCTCGACGATTCCCCGGTACGCGCCGCCCAGGCGATCCTGATGGCGGCGAAAGAAGGCGTGGTGGATGCCCAGGCGCTGCTCGGGCAAATCCTGCTGGAAGGCCGTGGCATTGCGCGGGATGAAGCGCTGGCGCTGTGTTGGTTCCGGATCGCGGCCCAGGGCGGGCACCTGATGGCGCGCAATATGGCCGGGCGGTGTCTGGAACATGGTTGGGGCTGCGCGGTGGATGAAGCGGCAGCTGCGCGGGAATACCGCAAGGGCGCCGAGGCCGGGCTGGATTGGGCCCAATACAACTACGCCAATCTGCTGGCGACCGGGCGCGGTGTTGCAGAGGATCAATCGCAAGCGCTGAGTTTTTATCGCCGGGCAGCTGAGCAAGGCCACGCCAAGTCGATGAACCTGCTGGGGCGTTATCTGGAAGACGGCCGCTTCTGCGCACAGGATCTGGAGGCTGCCGTGGATTGGTATCGCCGTTCAGCCGAAGGCGGAGATTTTCGCGGGCAGTTCAGCTACGCGGCGGTGCTGGCGGACAGCGGCCAGGTCGATGCGGCGCTGGAGTGGTTGCGCAAGGCATTGGCGGGGGGCAATTTGAAGTTTTTACGCACGGCGTGCAAGGCATTGGCTGCGGCGGATGATGCGCAGATTCGCGCAATGGCCGATGCATACGAGGCGCGTGCTACACAGCTGACTCTGTAAACACCGGCTGTGACGAGGCAGGCATAAAAACTGACATTAGTTTTCTGGTGAAAACGGTTCGCCCCTCGTCATCATCGCGTCACACAAGCCCGCTTGAAGGTTAAGCGGGCTTTTTCATTGGTGTGTTTCGTGTGTATAAAACCCATTGCCATCCAGTAGTGTGTAATGTACACACTGAAAGGGTGGGCGATGAAAAGTCGAGAGGTAATAGAACTGCTTGTTGCGGATGGTTGGTTTGAGGTGGCAGTCAAGGGCAGCCATCACCAGTTCAAGCATCCGGTGAAGCGGGGGCGAGTGACCGTTCCTCATCCCAAATCAGAGATTGCCAAAGGCACGCTGCACAGTATTTTTAAATCAGCAGGTATCAAGTGATGGCCTCGCTTGATGAATTGGATGGAGTCCCAGGGGCTCGTCCAAAGGAGGAACAATGAAGTTTCCAGTGGTGGTACATAAAGATGCCGACTCGGATTACAGCGTGACTGTCCCTGATGTGCCGGGGTGTTTCTCGGCCGGTGGGACCTTTTCCGAAGCGCTGGACAATGTCCGTGAGGCACTGGCGTTGCATCTTGAAGGGCTGGTCGCAGACCAGGAACCGTTGCCCCAAGCGCTGGAGGTGGACGCCCATTTGGATAACCCGGATTTTGCTGGTGGGGTTTGGGCGATAGTCGATTTTGATCTCACGCCTTATCTGGGCAAGTCCGTGCGTTTCAACGCGTCGTTACCGGAACACCTGTTACAACGCATCGATGAGCGTGTGCAAAAGGACCATCGCTACGCCTCGCGATCAGGCTTTTTGGCGACGGCGGCGTTGCGTGAGCTATCGGCTTAGCGGAAACAAAAAAGCCCATGACACGTCATGGGCTTTTTTCTTGCAGCTTGCGGCTAAAAACTAACCGCTGCTCTTAAACGTAGAAGGATTTCAGTGGCGGGAAGCCATTGAACTCAACCGCGCTGTAGCTGGTGGTGTACGCACCGGTCGACAACCAGTACAAACGATCACCGATCGCCAGGTTCAGCGGCAGGCCGTACTTGTAGTTTTCGTACATGATGTCGGCGCTGTCGCAGGTAGGACCGGCGATGACCACTTCTTCCATCTCGCCTTTCTTCTCGGTCCAGATCGGGAACTTGATGGCTTCGTCCATGGTTTCGATCAGGCCGGAGAACTTGCCCACATCCGTGTACACCCAACGCTCGACGGCGGTACGGGATTTACGTGCAACCAGGACCACTTCGCTGACCAGGATACCGGCGTTGGCGATCAGCGAACGGCCCGGCTCCAGGATGATTTCCGGCAGGTCGTCGCCGAAATCTTCCTTGAGGAAGCGGATGATTTCTTCGGCGTAGGTTTCCAGGCTGTTGGTGCGGGTGATGTAGTTGGCCGGGAAGCCGCCGCCCATGTTGATCAGCTTGAGGTGAATGCCGTCTTCTTCTTTCAGGCGCTCGAAGATCACTTTGACCTTGGCGATCGCGGCGTCCCACACGCTGATGTCGCGCTGTTGCGAGCCGACGTGGAACGAGATGCCGTAAGGCACCAGGCCCAGGTCACGGGCGAGGATCAGCAGGTCCATGGCCATGTCGGTCTGGCAGCCGAATTTGCGCGACAGAGGCCAGTCAGCCGTGGTCGAGCCTTCGGTGAGGATACGCACATACACTTTCGAGCCCGGCGCGGCCTTGGCGATGTTGCGCAGGTCGGCTTCGGAGTCGGTGGAGAACAGGCGCACGCCCTTCTCGTAGAAGTAGCGGATGTCCTTGGATTTCTTGATGGTGTTGCCGTAGCTGATACGGTCGGCGCTGACGCCACGGTCCATCACTTTATCCAGCTCGTAGATCGAGGCGATGTCGAAGCTCGAACCTTTCTCTTTGAGCAGGTCGATGATTTCGACGGCCGGGTTGGCCTTGACCGCGTAATAGACTTTGGCGAATTCGAAACCGGCGCGCAGGTCGTCGTAGGCCTGGCTGATCATTGCGGTGTCGATCACCACGAACGGGGTTTCTTGCTTGTCGGCGAACGCCTTCATTTTGTCAAATGTGGCGCGCGCGAAATAATCTTCGACCTGGATCGACATGCTGGGAACTCCTAAGGGCAAACTAGATTGATCAATGGGTGCAAATGAACGTCCTCCGTATCCCCACTTTGGTTCGCCTACTTCCCAAGGCATGTCGCCGAAAGCAAAAAGGCCATGGGATCTACCGCTTCCCTTGGCCTTGCTGTCTCGTCGTCAGTACTTGAGCCGGATGGATCGTTTCCAGCATGGACGTTCGGCGCGAACTTTAGGGCGTGAGGGGCTTGAGATCAACTAAAAATGTCGCGTTTTTGCACGCGTTCGTCGCGAGGACCCGTGCAGCTACTTATGTAACCGACAGGTGTGACGGAATGATGTTCCCCGGATGGGGCAAATTGGGGTGTTTCAGACCCAATAGAGATCCAATGTGGGAGCGGGCTTGCTCGCGAAAGCGGACTGTCAGTCGATAGATGTTTGACTGATACGCCGCTTTCGCGAGCAAGCCCGCTCCCACACAAGCCCGCTCCCACAGTTTTGACCGAGTGGTGTCAGGTCAAGCCAGTGCGGTTTCGGCAGGCGAAACGATACTGGTCTTGCCACCCCGGGACTTACCGGAACTCAAGTACTCGGCAATCGACTCCTGGGTCACTTCCCCAAGGAACACCCGCTCCGCATCCATCACCGGCAACCACGAGCGATTGAACTCGTACATGCGTGACAACAGGATGCGCAAATGTTCGTCATACGCCGCCGTGGCGTTGAACTCGCGCAGGTATTGGCCGCAAGTACCGCTCTGGCGGTGCAGGTCGCGACGTCGTACATACCCCAGTGCCTTGTTCTCGGCACAGGTCACCACCACGTAGCGGCGGTCGTGTTCGTCCATCAGCTCCAGCGCGTCGGCCACTGGGGTTTCCGGGCTCACCGACGGGGCGTTGTCCGCCGCGTCCTCGGCTTTGACCAGCAGCAGGCGCTTGAGAGTGCTGTCCTGGCCTACGAAGTTGCTGACAAATTCGTCGGCCGGGTGGGCGAGCAGGGTGTCCGGGTGGTCGATCTGCAACAGCTTGCCGGCGCGGAAGATGGCGATCTTGTCGCCCAGCTTGATGGCTTCGTCGATGTCGTGGCTGACCATGATCACGGTCTTGTTCAGCGCGCGCTGCATCTCGAAAAACTCGTTCTGGATCATCTCGCGGTTGATCGGGTCGACTGCGCCGAACGGCTCATCCATCAACAGCAACGGCGCATCGGCCGCCAGCGCACGGATCACGCCGATCCGCTGTTGCTGGCCGCCCGACAGTTCACGCGGGTAGCGGTGCAGGTACTGCTTGGGCTCCAGCTTGATCATGCTCATCAATTCGCGGGCGCGGTCGTGGCATTTCTGTTTGTCCCAGCCGAGCAGTTTCGGCACGACCACGATGTTTTCCTCGATGGTCATGTTGGGGAACAGGCCGATCTGCTGGATCACATAGCCGATGTTGCGACGCAGGGTCACTTCGTCGAGGTCGGTGGTGTCTTCGCCGTTGATCAGGATCTTGCCCGAGGTCGGCTTGATCAGGCGGTTGATCATTTTCAGCGTGGTGCTCTTGCCGCAACCCGAGGGGCCGAGGAATACGCAAATTTCGCCTTCGTTGACGGTCAGGCTTACATCGTTCACGGCGGTGACAGTCTTGCCGTTGCTTTGGAAGGTCTTGGACAGGTTTTGAAGTTCGATCATTTGAGCAATCCTTTTGGAGTCAGCGAGCGTTGCAGCCATTGCAGAAGCAGGTCGGCGAAGATGGCCAGGAGACTGACCAGCACGGCGCCGACGATCAGCATCGACATGTCGCTGCGGCTGATGGAAGCCAGAATAAGTACACCCAGGCCACCGGCGCCGATGGTGGCGGCGATGGTCATGACACCGATGTTCATCACCACGGCGGTGCGCACACCGGCGAGGATCACCGGCACGGCAATGGGCAACTCGACCATGCGCAGGCGCTGGCCGAAGGTCATGCCGATGCCTTTGGCGGCCTCGCGAATGCCCGGTTCCACGCCCGTCAGGGCCAGGTAGGTGTTACGCATGATCGGCAGCAGGGAATAGAGGAACACGGCGGTGATCGCCGGCATTGGCCCCAGGCCCTGGCCGAATTTGGAGTAGAACGGCAGCAGCAGGCCGAACAGGGCGATGGACGGCACGGTCAGCAGCACCGTGGCGCTGGCTTGCAAGGGGCCTGCGAGGCTCGGAAAGCGCGTCATCAGGATGCCCAGGGGCACACCGATCAGGATCGCGAGGATCACGGCGACGCCGACCAGGGTGATGTGCTGCCAGGTCAGATGCAGGACTTGGGCCCAATCAAGATGGGAAAAGGCGTTCAGGAATTCCATGTCTTCTCCTCTTTAGTTGAGCGGATGCTGGCGCAGGAAATCGGCGGCAACAGTGGACGGGCTTTCGTGGTCGACATCGACCCGCGCATTCAACTGGCGCATGGTTTCATCGTCGAACAGTGCAGCGAGCGGTTTGAGGTCGGCGGCCAGTTGCGGGTGGGCGTCGAGATAAACCTGACGTACCACGGGCGCTGCGGTGTAGTCCGGGAAGTAGTGCTTGTCGTCCTCCAGCAGCTTCAATTTGAACGCGTTGAGGCGACCGTCGGTGGTGTAGACCAAACCGGCAAACACCTGGCCGTTACGCAGCGCGGTGTAGACCAGGCCGGCGTCCATTTGCCGGGTGTTCTTGCGGGTCAGGTTCATGTCGTACAGCTTGACCATGCCGGCCAGGCCGTCGGAGCGGTTGGCGAACTCGGTGTCCAGGGCCACCAGGCGATGGGCCTGGTCGTCGGCCGCCACGGCTTGGGTGAGGTCGCTGATGCTGTTGATCTCGGGATGCTCGGCGGCCACTTTTTCTGGCAGTGCCAGGGCGTAGGTGTTGCTGAAGCGCGATGGGGAGAGCCAGACCAGGCCTTTTTTCGCGTCGAGCTCTTTCACTCGGGCGTAGGACTGTTCGCTGTCGAGCTTCTCGTCCACGTGGTTGTAGGCCACCAGCGACACGCCGGTGTATTCCCAGATCAGGTCCAGTTGCCCGCTTTCCTGGGCACTGCGCGCCAGGTTGCTGCCCAGGCCGCCGGTCACGCGGGTGTCGTAACCCTTGGTGCGCAGGTACTGGGAGGTGATTTCGGCAAGCAGGGTCTGTTCGGTGAACACCCGGGCGCCGATGCGGATGACCGGTTTTTCAGCGGCTTGCGCAATGCCGGCGAGCAGCAGGACGCAGCCTAATATCAAGCTAAGTTTTTTCATGTCGATTCCTTTGCCAAGCCTTAAGACGGACGCAAACCGCGTTCCAGCCAGAGGCGGCTGGCCATGGTCACCAGACCGTCAAGCAGCAATGCCAGCAACGCGGTGCACGCGGCGCCAAGCAGCAATTGCGGCTGATTGTTCAGGGCGATGCCAGGGAAGATCAGGCTGCCCAGGCTGTTGGCGCCAATCAGGAACGCCAGCGGTGCGGTACCGACGTTGATCGCCAGGGCCACGCGCACGCCGCCGATGATGATGGACACGGCGTTGGGCAACTCCACGCGAAACAGCACCTGGCGCGGGGTCATGCCGATGCCCGTGGCAGCTTCTTTCAGGGAACCCTGGACGTTTTTCAGGCCTTCGTAGGTGTTGCGCACGATGGGCAGGAGGGAGGCGAGGAACAGCGCGAAGATCGCCGGGCCGCTGCCGATACCGAGGACGCCGAGGGCGATCGCCAGGACGGCCAGGGGCGGGACGGTGTTGCCGATGTTGAAGATCTGCATGAAGCGTTCTGCGCGCCCGACCATGTTCGGTCGGCTGAGCAGGATGCCGGCGGGGATGCCCACAACAAGGGCGGCCAGCATGGAGACTAGAACGAGGATCAGGTGTGCTTGCAGGTAAAACAACAAATCGTCGCGGTACAGTTCGATCGTGTTGATGCCGATCCAGTGGACCAGCAGGGCCAGGAGCGCGACGACAACCGCACCTCCTATCAGCCCTTTGCCATAGCGAATAGCCACAGGCGGACTCCTTTTTTTCTTCTGTCGGCGAGCACATTCCTTCGTGGCATGCCATTCCTGGCTGTCGGCGAATGTGGTCGCGAAAAGCAGCTCGTCTATACCGGCAACGCGGTATCAATCCGAGCCATGAGCGCAGCCTCGTCAGGCTAACTTGCTGATTTATCAGCCCCTGTTCCGAGTGCGGTAGCAGGGGAGTGGACGTCTCGACCTTTTAAAAGGTTCCATACTTGGCAGCATTTAGCCACCCCCAATCGGGTGAACGGTGGTCCGGTGGCTGGGGTTTGCGCTATACTCGCCGCCCTTTTTTGACTCACCTGCCAGGCGATTTCCCATGACCCACCAGGCCGCCGAAGTCGCGAAACGCCGCACTTTCGCCATTATTTCCCACCCCGATGCCGGTAAAACCACCATCACCGAGAAGCTCTTGCTGATGGGCAAGGCAATCGCGGTGGCCGGCACGGTGAAATCCCGCAAATCCGACCGCCATGCCACCTCCGACTGGATGGAAATGGAAAAACAACGGGGTATTTCCATTACCACGTCGGTCATGCAGTTCCCGTATCGCGAGCACATGGTCAACCTGCTCGACACCCCGGGCCACGAAGACTTCTCCGAAGACACCTACCGCACCCTGACCGCCGTGGACTCGGCGCTGATGGTCCTCGACGGCGGTAAAGGCGTCGAGCCGCGCACCATCGCACTGATGGACGTGTGCCGTCTGCGTGACACGCCGATCGTGAGCTTCATCAACAAACTCGACCGCGACATCCGCGACCCGATCGAGCTGTTGGATGAAATCGAAGCCGTCCTGAAGATCAAGGCCGCGCCGATCACCTGGCCGATTGGCTGCTACCGCGACTTCAAGGGTGTGTACCACCTGGCCGACGACTACATCATTGTCTACACCGCCGGCCACGGTCACGAGCGCACCGAAACCAAGATCATCGAGAAACTCGACTCGGACGAAGCCCGCGCCCATCTGGGTGACGAGTACGACCGTTTTGTCGACCAGTTGGAGCTGGTGCAGGGCGCTTGCCACGAGTTCAACCAGCAGGAATTCCTCGACGGCCAGCTGACCCCGGTGTTCTTCGGTACGGCCCTGGGCAACTTCGGTGTCGACCACGTACTCGACGCGGTCGTCGACTGGGCACCGAAGCCGTTGGCCCGTGTGGCCAACGAGCGCACCGTGGAGCCTGTGGAAGAGAAGTTCACCGGCTTTGTGTTCAAGATCCAGGCGAACATGGACCCCAAGCACCGCGACCGCATCGCCTTTATGCGCATCTGCTCCGGCAAATACGAAAAAGGCATGAAAATGCGCCACGTGCGTACCGGCAAGGACGTGCGCATCGGCGACGCCCTGACGTTCTTCTCCTCCGAGCGTGAACAGCTCGAAGAAGCCTACGCCGGCGACATCATCGGCCTGCACAACCACGGCACCATCCAGATCGGCGACACCTTCACCGAAGGCGAAGCGCTGGGCTTCACCGGTATCCCGCACTTCGCCCCGGAACTGTTCCGTCGCGTACGCCTGCGCGACCCGCTCAAATCCAAGCAACTGCGCCAGGGCCTGCAGCAGCTCGCGGAAGAGGGCGCCACCCAGGTGTTCTTCCCGGAGCGCAGCAACGACATCATCCTTGGCGCCGTCGGTGTGCTGCAGTTCGATGTAGTGGCCAGCCGCTTGAAAGAGGAATACAAGGTTGAGTGCTCGTATGAGCCGATCACCGTGTACTCCGCGCGCTGGATCGATTGCAGCGATAAGAAGAAGTTGGAAGAGTTCTCCAACAAGGCCGTGGAAAACCTCGCGGTGGACGGCGGTGGGCACCTGACCTACCTGGCCCCGACCCGGGTCAACCTGGCGCTGATGGAAGAGCGCTGGCCGGATGTGAAATTCAGGGCGACGCGCGAGCACCATTAAGGGCTGAGCGGTAAAAAAAGGGTGAAGCTGTGATGGCTTCACCCTTTTTCATGCCCACACAAAACCAACGGTGGGAATGGGCTTGTGTGGGAGCGGGCTTGCTCGCGAATGCGGTGTGCCATTCACAGAATATGCTGGCTGATCCACCGTCTTCGCGAGCAAGCCCGCTCCCACAGTTTTGATCTTCACAAGGCTTGGGATTGGCGAGAACCGTACATCGGGTCTAGTTTCTACCCAACGATTGAGAAGGTGACCCCTGTGCCTAGTGTTAAACACGCCATCCCTCTGATATTGCTCGCCGGCCTGGCGCTACCCACCGCACACGCCCAGGCCGACGCCGGAACGCCCCAGTGGAAAGACACCGGCCCCGTCACCAAGCGCAAGCAACAAGAGGTCAACTCCGGCAGCTGGCAGCCCCAGGCCCAGCCCGCGCCCAAGGAAGACGCCGAAAACCCCTATAACGAAGGGGAAGACAGCGAAACCTACGATGACGGCGATACCTGACAGGCGATTGGCGTAAACCTCGGATCGCAACTAGCTTGAATCACAGCGCCAGTTGAACGCTGGCGCACGTGACTCACTGACTGGACGGAAATCGACCATGACTACCTTTCAACGTTTAGTGCTGCTGCTGAAAGTGCTGGTGCTGTTAACGCTGGGTACCACCACCGCATGGGCCAATACCGCGGTGCAAAGCCAGGCGCCCGGGTTTGTGGCGGCGAAGCACTTGCAGCTGGCCCAGAGCGAGTCGGAAGCCGGTGACAAAGGCCAAGGCGGCTCCGAGGATGATGACGACCAACAAGCCCCACCGGATGACGATGACAGCGAAGGCGACAGCGATACCTGAGTCGAGACGAAAAAAAGCCCCACCTGCCGGACTGATGCGCAATCCGACGGGTGGGGCGGTAGAACTCCTGTCATGCCCTGGGCTTAATCAGCCCAGGGCATTTTTGTTGCGATCTCACGCCACGAATTGCTCCGCGTAGTGGCAGGCCACCTGGCGGTTATCCAAGGCCCGTAGTTGCGGCTCCTCGCTGCTGCAGCGTGCGGTCGCGTACGGGCAACGCTTGTGGAACGCGCAGCCCGGCGGCGGGTTCAGCGGGTTGGGCAGTTCGCCGACGATCTTGATCTTCGGCTTGTTCGGGTCCGGGTGGATGGTCGGGGTGGCCGACAGCAGCGCTTGGGTGTAGGGGTGCAAGGGGCGCGCGTAGATGTCTTCCTTGGGGCCGACTTCCACCGGGCGGCCGAGGTACATCACCATCACGTCATCGGCAACGTGCTGCACCACCGCGAGGTTGTGGGAAATGAACACGTAGGCGGTGTTGAATTCCTGCTGCAGATCCATGAACAGGTTGAGCACCTGGGCCTGGATCGACACGTCCAGTGCGGAAGTCGGTTCATCCGCCACCAACACCTTCGGTTGCAGCATCATCGCCCGGGCCAGGGCGATGCGCTGGCGCTGGCCGCCAGAGAACATGTGCGGGTAGCGCTGATAGTGCTCAGGGCGCAGGCCCACTTGCTTCATCATCGCCTGCACTTTTTCGCGGCGTTCGGCGGCGGACAGGTTGGTGTTGATCAGCAGCGGCTCGCCCAGTTGATCGCCGACTTTCTGCCGTGGGTTCAACGACGCGTACGGGCTCTGGAATACCATCTGCACGTCTTTGCGCAATTGCTTGCGCTGGGCCTTGTCGGCGCCGGCGACTTCCTGGCCGGCGATTTTCAGCGAGCCTGAAGACGGTTCCTCAATCAGTGTGAGTGCACGGGCCAGGGTGGATTTGCCGCAACCCGACTCGCCCACCACGGCGAGGGTCTTGCCGGCTTCCAGCTCGAAGGACACGCCATTGAGTGCGCGCACCAACGCGTGGCCCTTGAACAGGCCACGGGACACTTCGTAGTGACGGGTAAGGTCGCGGGCGGTAAGAACGACGGCCATTACGCCACCTCCTGGTTCAAGGGGTAGAAGCAGCGCGCAAGGCTGTTGGTTTTCGGGTCCAGCCCAGGTCGCTGGGCCCGGCAGGCGTCCTGCACATACGGGCAGCGCGGCGACAGCAGGCAGCCCTGCGGACGGTCATAACGACCGGGCACGATACCCGGCAGCGTGGCCAGGCGCGTGGCACCGAGGCTGTGCTCGGGGATCGCCTTGAGCAGCGCTTCGCTGTACGGGTGCGCCGGGATGTCGAACAACTGCGGCACTTGGCCGACCTCTACAGCCTGGCCGGCGTACATCACGCACACGCGCTGGGCGGTTTCAGCCACCACCGCGAGGTCGTGGGTGATCAGCACCAGGCCCATGTTCTGCTCTTTCTGCAGGGCCAGTAGCAGCTCCATGATCTGTGCCTGGATCGTTACGTCCAGCGCCGTGGTCGGTTCGTCCGCGATCAGCAGTTTCGGCTCGCCGGCAATTGCCATGGCGATAGCCACACGCTGGCTCATACCGCCGGACAGTTGGTGCGGGTAGGCATCCATACGGCTGGCAGCGCCCGGGATTTCAACCTTTTCCAACAGCTCGATGGCACGCTTGCGCGCTTGCTTGCCGGACATTTTCAGGTGCAGGCGCAGCACTTCTTCGATCTGGAAACCCACGGTGTAGCTGGGGTTCAGCGCGGTCATCGGGTCCTGGAACACCATCGCCAGATCTTTGCCGACGATCTGGCGGCGTTGGCGGTTGCTCAGCTTGAGCATGTCCTTGCCGTCAAAGTTCAGGGCGTCGGCGGTGACGATGCCGGGGTGCTCGATCAGGCCCATCAGCGCCATCATGGTCACGGATTTACCCGAACCCGACTCGCCAACGATGGCCAGTACCTCGCCTTTATCGACGGAAATGTCGAGGCCATCGACCACCGGCACGGCGGTCTTGTCGCCGAAGCGCACATTGAGATTCTTGATTTCTAACAGTGACATGGGAATCTCCTCAGGCGGCGTTCTTGAGTTTCGGGTCCAGCGCATCGCGCAGGCCGTCGCCCATCAAGTTGATTGCCAGCACGCTGAGCAAAATGGTCAGGCCCGGCAGGCTTACCACCCACCAAGCGCGTTCGATGTAGTCACGGGCCGAAGCCAGCATGGTGCCCCACTCCGGGGTTGGCGGTTGTACGCCAAGGCCAAGGAAGCCCAGCGCCGCAGCGTCCAGGATCGCCGACGAGAAGCTCAAGGTGGCCTGCACGATCAGCGGCGCCATGCAGTTGGGCAGCACGGTGATGAACATCAGGCGTGGCAGCCCGGCGCCAGCGAGGCGCGCAGCGGTCACGTAGTCACGGTTGAGTTCGCCCATCACCGCGGCGCGGGTCAGACGCACATAGGACGGCAGCGAGACGATGGCGATGGCAATCACGGTGTTGATCAGGCCAGGGCCGAGGATCGCGACGATGGCCACGGCCAGCAGCAGCGACGGCAGGGCCAGCATGATGTCCATCAAGCGCATGATGGTCGGGCCGAGCAAGCGCGGGAAGAACCCGGCGAACAGGCCCAGCAGGATGCCCGGGATCAGCGACATCACCACCGACGACAGACCGATCAGCAACGACAGGCGTGAGCCCTGGATCAGGCGCGAGAGCAGGTCACGGCCGAGTTCGTCGGTGCCGAGCAGGAACTGGATCTGCCCGCCTTCCAGCCACGCCGGCGGGGTCAGCAGGAAGTCGCGGTATTGCTCGCTCGGGTTATGCGGCGCGACCCAGGGGGCAAAGATCGCGCAGAACACGATCAGCAACATGAACGCCAGGCCGGCAACCGCGCCTTTGTTCTTGGAAAAGGCTTGCCAGAATTCTTTGTACGGGGACGGATACAGCAGGCTTTGATCGACTGCTGACACGGGAGTAGGTGTGGTCATGGTCTTGATCTCAGCGCTGGTGACGGATGCGTGGGTTGGCGAAGCCGTAGAGGATGTCCACCACGAAGTTCACCAGGATCACCAGGCAGGCGATCAGCAGGATGCCGTTTTGCACCACCGGGTAGTCCCGTGCGCCAATGGCTTCGATCAGCCATTTGCCGATGCCGGGCCACGAGAAGATGGTTTCGGTCAGGACCGCACCGGCCAGCAGCGTGCCGACTTGCAGGCCGACCACGGTCAGTACCGGGATCAGCGCGTTGCGCAAGCCGTGGACGAATACCACGCGCGCCGGCGACAGGCCCTTGGCCTTGGCGGTGCGGATGTAGTCTTCACGCAGCACTTCGAGCATCGACGAACGGGTCATCCGCGCAATCACCGCCAGCGGAATGGTGCCAAGCACGATGGCTGGCAGGATCAGGTGGTGCAGCGCGTCCCAGAAAGCGTCCGGCTCGTCAGCCAGCAGGGTGTCGATCAGCATGAAGCCGGTGCGCGGCTCGATGTCGTAGAGCAGGTCGATCCGCCCGGACACCGGGGTCCAGCCCAGGCTCACCGAGAAGAACATGATCAGGATCAGGCCCCACCAGAAGATCGGCATCGAATAGCCCGCGAGGGAGATGCCCATCACCCCGTGGTCGAACAGCGATCCTCGCTTCAAGGCCGCGATCACCCCGGCCAACAGGCCCAGGATACCGGCGAACAGCAGGGCGGCCATGGACAGTTCCAGGGTCGCCGGGAAGAGGGCGGTGAATTCAGTCCACACGCTGGTGCGGGTCCGCAGGGATTCGCCGAGGTCGCCCTGGGCGAGCTTGCCAACGTAATCCAGGTATTGCGCATACAGCGGCTTGTTAAGGCCGAGGCGTTCCATTGCCTGTGCGTGCATCTCGGGGTCGACGCGCCGCTCGCCCATCATGACTTCGACGGGGTCGCCAGGGATCATGCGAATCAACGCAAACGTGAGCAACGTTATGCCGAAAAACGTGGGGATCAATAACCCCAGTCGGCGGGCAATAAAACTAAACATCTTGTCGTGTACCTCAATCAGCCGGTTAGGCAGGTCCGGCGCCGTCAATAGCGACGGCGCCGAGCGTTTTTCTTATTTACTTCACCTGGGTGGTGGCGAAGTTATTGGTCCCCAGAGGGCTTTGGGTGAAGCCTTCTACGTTCTTGCGCATGGCGGTGAACAGTTTCGGGTAAGCCATGGGAAGCCATGGTTGGTCCTTCTCGAAAACGTCCTGCGCTTGTTCATAGAGTGCAGCGCGCTGGCCGGGTTCAGCGGTGGCGCGGGCCTTGTCGATCAAGTCTTGAAATTCTTTGTTACACCAGCGTGCGTAGTTTTCGCCGTTTTTCGCAGCGTCGCAACTCAGGTTGGGTGTCAGGAAGTTGTCCGGGTCGCCGTTATCACCGACCCAGCCAGCCGAAACCATGTCGTGCTCGCCGTTTTTAGCACGCTTGAGCATTTCGCCCCATTCCATAACTTTGATATTCACTTTCAGGCCGATCTGCGCGAGATCTGCCTGCATGCGCTGGGCGCCGAGCATCGGGTTAGGGTTGGTCGGGCCACCGCCGTTTCGGGTGAACAGGGTGAATTCGGTGCCTTCCGGTACGCCGGCTTCCTTGAGCAGGGCGCGGGCCTTGTCCAGATCGCGGGGCGGGTTCTTCAGTTTTTCGCTGAAACCCAGCAAGGTCGGCGGATAGGGGCCGGTGCCTACCACCGCATTGCCTTTGCCGAACAGGGCTTCGGTATAGCCGGCCTTGTCGAACGCGATGTTGATCGCATGACGCACCCGCGCGTCGCTCATGTACTTGTGGGTGGTGTTCAGCGCGGTGTAACTGGTGGTCATCGCCGCCAGTTCATCGACTTTCAGGTTCGGGTCTTTCTTGATGCTTGGAATGTCATCCGGCTTGGGAAACAACGCGATCTGGCATTCGTTGGCCTTGAGTTTCTGCAGGCGCACGTTGTTGTCGGTGGTGACTGCCAGGATCAGCGGGTCTACCGCCGGTTTGCCTCGGAAGTAGTCGGGATTGGCCTTGAATCGAGCCTGGGCATCTTTCTGATAACGGTTGAAGACGAACGGGCCTGTGCCGATAGGCTTGGCGTTGAGGTCTTCAGTCTTGCCGGACTTGAGCAACTGGTCGGCGTATTCCTTCGAGTGGATCGAAGAGAATGCCATGCCCAGGTCGGCCAAAAACGGTGCTTCAGGACGGGTCAGGGTGAAGACAACGGTGTGATCGTCGAGCTTCTCGACACTCTTGAGCAGTTCCTTGAAGCCCATGCTTTCGAAATACGGGTAGCCCACGAGGGACTTTTTATGCCACGGATGATTCGGGTCCAGCTGGCGCTGGAAGCTCCAAAGCACGTCGTCGGCGTTCATGTTGCGCGTGGGTTTGAAGTAGTCGGTGGTGTGGAACTTGATGTCGTCACGCAGATGAAAGGTGTAGGTCAGGCCATCGGCGCTGATCTCGGGCAGGGCCTTGGCCAGCGCGGGGATCACTTCGGTGGTGCCGGGCTTGAAGTCCACCAGGCGGTTGAACATGGTTTCGGCGGCGGCGTCAGCGGTCACGGCCGTGGTGTACAGGACCGGGTCGAAACCTTCCGGGCTGGCTTCGGTGCAGACCACCAGCGGTTTGGCCGAAATGCCGACGGCCACGCTCAACAACGCGGCAGCCATGGCGGCTTGGAGTGGGAGCATTTTCATTCAGAGCCCTCTGCAATCGGTGGGACCAGACAAGCGTAGACGGCAGGCTCGTCCTGAGCCTGCCGTCTACCTGGCGCTATTTAAAGAATGTTGAACGGGATGGTGGTGACCAGGCGGAACTCTTTGATGTTGCCGTCAGCTTGTTGGGCGCTGGCTCGGTGAGTCACGTAGGTGCCACGGATCGTAGTGGCCTTGAGCGGGCCGCTCTGAATTGCGTAGGAAGTACCAACGCCGTATTCCTGGTGTTTCTCGCCGTCCATCAGGCGCAGGTCGCTACGCGATGCGCCGGCTTCGCCGTAGGCGGTGCCGTTGTAGTGAGTACCGTCGATGCCCCAGCCGCGAGCCGAGTACACGTTGAACTTCAGGCCTGGCACGCCGTATTCGGCCATGTTGATGGCATAGGCGATCTGGAAAGACTTCTCGTTCGGGCTGTTGAAGTCCGAAGTCAGGGAGTTTGCCAGGTAGATGCCGTTGGTTTCGTGCAGGTAGTCGAAGTACTCGTCACCGTTCACTTCCTGGTACGAGAAGGTCAGGCTGTGGGCCTGGTGGGTCAAGCCCAGGGACAACGAGTAAGTGTCGTTGTCGATGTTGCCCATCTTCTTGCTGCCGGTGTCGGTGGTCTTGTAGTAGTTCAGGCCGGTGGTCAGTGCCAGGGTTTGAGCATCACCCAGTTCGTGGGTTGCGCCGAAGTAGTACTGGTTCCAGAAGTCTTCGACGTTGGCGGCGAACACGCTGGTTTTCAGGCTCTTGAACGGCTGGTAGTTGAAGCCCAGGGTCTTGACCTTGTCGGTTTCCTGGCCATTGCCGTATTCGGAGCGGAATTTCGACAGGCTCTGCTCGGTACGCGGCGAAACGCGGTCGAAGATGCCGCCCTGGAACGACAGGTTGCTGAACTCTTCGCTGTTGAAGCTCACACCTTCAAAGCTCGAAGGCAGCGCACGGTTGCCGATGGTGTCGACGATACCGGTGCTGAAGTTCTGGCGACCGGCGGTCAAGGTGGTGTTGGAAACACGGAACTTGACGTTGGCCAGGCCCAGTTTGCTCCACTGACCTACAGCGTCGCCGCCGGAATCCGCCAGGGTACGGTTGGAACCGCCGGCGATATCTTTGCGGTCGCGGTCGAGGGCGATGAAGTTGTAGGCAGCGACTTCAGTGCTGACCCCGACAGTGCCTTGGGTGAAGCCCGAGGTGTAGTTGAGGATGGTGCCCTGGGCCCAGTTGATACGGCGCGAGATCGGCGTCTTCACGCCGTCTTTGCGATAGCTGAAGCGGTCGTTGCGAAACTTCATTTCGTTCGCATACCAGTTGCGAGTGGTACCGCCCAGGCTTTGACCATCGATAAAGCCTTTGGCCTCGCTTTGGGCGCTGGTGCCGGCCAGTGTGGTCGGCACGAAATCCTGGCTGGCGGGTTCCGCGTAGGCGGTCGCCGTGATGCTGCTGATGGCCAGGGCCAGAAGCGCTTTGCTGCTCAGTTTCATGTGTGAAGCTCCTTTGGTTCTCTTTTTTATGCCGGCCTTATCAGGTGAACCGGCTATTGGGTGTAACTCGTTCAAGCTGTTGCAAACGTTTGCCGTAGGAAATTTCCTGAAAATTGGCTGCACGTTTGCTGGAGAGCCAGTTTGGCTCTCCATCATCCGGTTATGTTTTTATGGGGTAATGCTGACGCCCGAGAACACGTTGCGGCCGAAGGGGCTCACTTGGAAACCTTCGACTTTGGCGCTTAATGGCTGGTTGACCGTCGAGTGGGCGACCGGCGTGATCGGCACCTGCGCTTTAAGCAGTTGCTGCGCCTGTTTGTACAGAACAGTCCGTTGTTCGCGGTCGGTCACGACCTTGGCTTGCTTGATCAGCTTGTCGTACGCCGGGTCACACCACATGGAGTAGTTGTTCCCGCCGATGGCGTCGCAGCTGTACAGGGTGCCCAGCCAGTTGTCCGGGTCACCGTTGTCGCCGGTCCAGCCGATCAGGCTCACATCGTGCTCACCGTTCTTGGTGCGCTTGATGTATTCGCCCCACTCGTAGCTGACGATCTTCACTTTCAGGCCGATCTTGGCCCAATCGTTCTGCAGCATTTCCGCCATCAGCTTGGCGTTGGGGTTGTAGGGGCGTTGCACCGGCATCGCCCACAGGGTGATTTCGGTGCCTTCCTTCACGCCGGCAGCCTTGAGCAGTTCCTTGGCTTTTTCCGGGTTGTAGGCGGCGTCCTTGATGCTGTCGTCGTAGGACCATTGCGTCGGCGGCATGGCGTTGACCGCCAGTTGCCCCGCGCCCTGGTACACGGCGTTCAGGATGCTCTGCTTGTTCACCGCCATGTCCAGCGCCTGGCGGACTTCGAGCTGGTCGAACGGCTTGTGGCGCACGTTATAGGCGATGTAGCCGAGGTTGAAGCCGGGCTTGGTGAGCAATTGCAGGTTCGGGTCGGCCTTGAGGGCGTCGACGTCGGCCGGGCGTGGGTGCAGGGTTACCTGGCATTCGCCGGCCTTGAGCTTTTGTACACGTACCGAGGCGTCAGTGTTGATGGCGAAAATCAGCTGGTCGAGCTTGACTTTGCTCGGGTCCCAGTACTGTTTGTTGGCCACATAGCGAATCTGCGAATCTTTCTGGTAACGCTGGAACACGAAGGGGCCGGTGCCGATCGGCTTCTGGTTGATGTCGCTGGGCTTGCCGGACTTGAGCAATTGTTCGGCATATTCGGCCGACAGGATCGCGGCGAAGCTCATGGCGATGTTCTGGATAAACGCGGCGTCGACCGTGTTCAGCGTCATCACCACGGTGTGCGGGCCGGTTTTCTCGACCTTGGCGATGTTCTTGTTCAGGCTCATCCCGTTGAAGTACGGAAACTCGGTGGGGTAGGCCTTGCGGAACGGTTGGTCGGGGTCAAGCATGCGGTTGAAGGTGAACAGCACGTCGTCGGCGTTGAAGTCGCGCGTCGGCTTGAACTCCTTGTTGCTGTGGAATTTCACCCCTTCACGCAGATGGAAGGTGTAGGTCAAACCGTCTTCGGAAATATCCCACTTGGTTGCCAGGCCCGGTACCACGTTGGTCGCGCCTTTTTCAAATTCGACCAGGCGGTTGTACAGCGGCTCGGCCGCGTCGTTGTCGGTGGCGGTGGTGTATTGCGCGGTGTCAAAGCCTGCGGGGCTGCCTTCAGAGCAGAACACCAGGCTCTTTTTCTCGGCGGCTTGGCCCATCGTGGCCACAGCCAGCAGGCTGGTGGCAAACAGTGCGGATAGAACGGTGGTATGGCGCATGACGATCCCGATCCTTGTTTGTAGTTGTCGTCAGCGTGCAATCACCCGGCCATTTACCGGCCGGGATGCATGGCTGACCCCACGCAGCAAGTGCCCATCAGATTGCAGCCTCTGCTGTCCTACGACGTTATGGGCCGTGGACTTCGCAGTAAATGCGCAAAATCTGACTGACTTCGTAGGTAACGTAGACAGGGATCGCAGTTTATTGCTGTAGGACGGCAACGAATGCGACTGTGGTCTGTTTCCTACTGTCATGGCGGATGCAATAACGGCGACGTTATGAAACGTCGCCGTTATTGATTTTTACTTGCCGCTTACGCTCACGCCGTAGAAGGAGTTCAAGCCAAACGGGCTGATCTTGAAGTCCTGCACGGTGTTGCGCATGGGTTGATACACCGTCGAGTGTGCGATAGGTGTCATCGGGACAGCATCTTTGAGGATGTGTTGCGCCTGCTTGTACAGCTCGGTGCGTTTGGCGACATCGGACGTAGCCTTGGCTTCTTTTACGATGCCGTCGAATTTCTTGTCGCACCATTTGGAGAAGTTGTTGCCGGACAGCGAATCGCAGCCGAACAGCACGTTCAGCCAGTTGTCCGGGTCACCATTGTCGCCGCTCCAGCCAATGATCATGGCCTGGTTCTCGCCGCCTTTGGAGCGCTTGATGTACTCGCCCCACTCGTAGCTGACGATGTTGACGTTCAGGCCGATTTTCTTCCAATCGTTCTGCAGCATCTCGGCCATCAGCTTGGCGTTCGGGTTGTACGGGCGCTGGACCGGCATGGCCCACAGGGTGATCTTGGTGCCGTCCTTGACGCCGGCTTCCTTGAGCAATTCCTTGGCTTTGTCAGGATCGTACTTCGCATCCTTGATCGTCGTGTCGTAGGACCACTGGGTTGGCGGCATGGCGTTGACAGCCAGTTGGCCGGCGCCCTGGTACACGGAGTCGATGATCTGTTGTTTGTTCACCGACATGTCCAGTGCCTGGCGTACACGCAGGTCGGACAGCGGGTTGGCGTCGGTCTGGCCCTTGAGCACCGGCATCACGTTGTAGGCGATGTAGCCCAGGTTGAAGCCAGCCTGGTGCGGCAGTTTCAGGTCCTTGTCTTCGCCCAGCGCCTTGAGGTCGGCCGGACGTGGGAACAGGGTGACCTGGCATTCGTTTTTCTTCAGCTTCTGGATACGCACCGACGGGTCGGTGGTGATGGCGAAGATCAGGTTGTCGATCTTCACGTCTTCAGGTTTCCAGTAGTCCTTGTTGCCGGTGTAACGGATGTTCGAGTCTTTCTGGTAGCTCTTGAACACGAACGGGCCAGTGCCGACCGGCTTCTGGTTGATGTCCTGCGGCGTGCCGTTTTTCAACAGCTGCGCGGCGTATTCGGCGGACTGGATCGAAGCGAAGCTCATGGCCAGGTTCTGGATGAAAGCCGCATCCACGGTGCCAAGGGAGAACTTGACGGTGTGGTCATCGACTTTCTCGATGTTCTTGATGTTGGTGTCCATCCCCATGTCCGTGAAGTACGGGAACTCGGTGGGGTAGGCCTTACGGAAAGGATCGTCTTTGTTGATCATCCGATTAAAGGTGAACAGTACGTCGTCAGCCGAAAATTCACGAGTTGGCTTGAAGTACGGGGTGGTGTGGAACTTGACGCCTTCGCGCAGGTGGAAGGTGTAGGTCAGGCCGTCCGGGGACACGTCCCAGCTGGTGGCCAGGCCAGGAACAACGGCGGTGCCGCCGCGCTCGAACTGGCTGAGGCGGTTGAACATGGTCTCTGCCGAAGCATCGAAGTCTGTTCCGGTGGTGTACTGGCCTGGGTCAAAACCGGCCGGGCTCCCTTCGGAGCAGAACACCAGGTTAGTCGCCGCTTGGGCGAAAGGGGCTGCGGCCATAAGGCCAGCGCTAACTAAAAGCGGAAGGACTGCGTGTTTAAGCATGTTGGCCTCATGATTTGTTGTCATTTTTGGTAGTGAGGGCGACCTCGTGAGTCGACCTGCGGATACTTATGCAGGGGCCATACCCATTGCAAGACGCAGAACCGATACGAGGTTAAAAGAGTGGTACGAACGTACAGGAATGTCGCAAATATGAAAGTTTGTACATAATTTCGTACATTTCGAGGGTTTTTTCGGTGCGCCAGGCGCACCAAAAAAGACCGGGCGAGGCGTCTGGCGCACCCGCTTGGGGCGTTGCTGTTACTTATCTAGACTGACGCCGTAGAACGGCGTGAGCCCAAACGGGCTGATCTTGAAGTCGCGCACTTCCTTGCGCAGGGGTTGGAAAACCGTCGAGTTCGCAATAGGTGTTATAGGTACTTGTTCTTTAAGTATTTTTTGCGCCTGTTGATACCACTTGATGCGCTGCTCGCGGTCACTGCTGACCTTGGCCTGCTGCACCAGCTTGTCGTAGGCCGGGTTACACCATTTGGCGTAGTTGCTGCCCTTCACTGCGGCACAACTGTAGAGCACGCCGAGCCAGTTATCCGGGTCGCCGTTGTCGCCGGTCCAGCCATAAATCATCGCGTCGTGTTCGCCGTTTTTGGCGCGCTTGATGTATTCGCCCCACTCATAGCTGACGATGTTGGCCTTGATGCCGACCTTGTCCCAATCCTGTTGGATCATTTGTGCCGACATACGCGCATTCGGGTTGGACGCGCGTTGGACCGTCATGGCCCACAGGTTGATGGTGGTGCCTGGCGCAATGCCTGCTTCTTTTAGTAGCGCCTTGGCTTTGGTGGGATCGTAGGGCGCGTCCTTGATATTCGGGTCATAAGACCACTGCGCCGGTGGCAGGGCGTTCTGCGCCAATTGCCCGGCGCTCTGGTACACGGCTTTGATAATCGCCGGCTTGTCGATGGCCATGTCCAGGGCCTGGCGCACCTTGAGTTGGTCCAGCGGCGGATGGGTCACGTTGTAGGCCAGAAAGCCCAGGTTGAAACCCGCCTGTTGCAGCACGCGCAGGTTGGGGTCCTGCTTCATCACTTCGATGTCGGACGGGCGTGGGTAGCCGCTGACCTGGCATTCGCCGGCCTTGAGCTTTTGCAGGCGCGAGGCGGCATCGGGGGTGATGGCGAACACCAGGTTGTCGAGTTTCACGTCCTCGGGTTTCCAATACTGTTTATTGGCCACGTAGCGAATCTGCGAGTCTTTCTGGTAGCGCTTGAACACGAACGGCCCGGTGCCCACGGGGTTCTTGTTGATGTCTTCGGCCTTGCCTTGTTTCAACAATTGCGCGGCATATTCGGCGGACTGCACCGAGGCGAAACTCATGGCCAGGTTCTGCACGAACGCGGCATCGACGTTGTTGAGGTTGAAGCGCACGCTGTGCTCGTCGAGTTTTTCGACGCTCTTGATCGTAGTGTTCAAGCCCATGTCGGTGAAATACGGCGACTCGGATGGGTAAGCCTTGCGGAACGGGCTGTCGCCATCGAGCAGGCGGTTGAAGGTGAACAGCACATCATCGGCGTTGAAGTCGCGGGTCGGGGTGAAGAAATCCGTGGTATGGAACTTGACGCCTTCGCGCAGGTGGAAGGTGTACGTCAGGCCGTCCTTGGACACCTCCCAGCGGGTCGCCAGGCCGGGTTCGACCTCGGTGCCGCCGCGCTTGAACTGGGTCAGGCGGTTGAACACGGTTTCGGCCGATGCGTCGAAATCGGTGCCGCTGGTGTACTGGCTGGGGTCGAAACCGGCGGGGCTGGCTTCGGAGCAGTAGACCAGGGTACTGGCGGCGTGGGCCATGGGCATGAAGGCCCATAGGCTGGCGGCGAGGAGGAGCGGTTTGAAGGTGATTCTTTCCATGGAGACCCCTGAGATGGCAGGCATAGATTCGCTGCCCAAACGAAAACGGCGGTCCCCGAGGTTACCGCCGTTCAGTAGGAGGTGATAGAGGAGGAGCGTTATCAATCTTGCGTAGGTTTAATCTCTATGCGAGTCGGCGAAGAGGGGTCCAAGACATAGCCGTTACTGTCCAGTTCATTGCTGCTACGCAGAGTGAGTGTTCTGGATGCTTTTACATTCAGATCAGTAAGGGGCTCTAGTTCACCATTCTCTTCATCTAGTTTGGTGATTATAAAATCGGACTTGGCCGTGACCGTGGTTGCATCGCTTGCCGGATCATAGTTGACGTAATAGTGCGGGTCACGTCCGCTTCCAAAAACGGTACCTTTGAATCGAGACGTTCTGAATTGATCCGGGGCCGCGCCAAGTGCCCATTGATTGGAAACTTCAGATATGCGTTTTCTCAGCTCGGGATCAGGAATGAGCTTCTCAATCGCTTCGATACTTTTTTGTTTGAGCTCATCTATTTCGGACGTGGATAGGATTCTGCCCTTTTTCAGTTCAAGTTCGTGTATTTGTTTACCGAGATCAATTTCCAGTTTGCTGCCACCGGGGGCTTGTATGGTGAACTTACTGCGGTGTAGATCTTTAATGAACTGTTCTGTGTATTCATTGGTGCCAAACACCGAAGTGTATTCGGTAGGCGGTGGAGTGGCTAATGCTGGATTTTCTTCAGATGTCCAGGAAATTTGCGGGATGACTTCACCGTCATCGCTCACGGCAATGCCGTAAACGTACTCGTTGTCATCAAGATTGAAGTAGCTGTCCAGTTTTTCGGAGCCCTTGATTTTTGTGCCATCGACTTCAAGGAACTGATCCGATAGTTTTGGCGGTGCCTTGGGTTCCGGGCTGGGTGTTGGCGAAGTTGTACGTTTCCACCATGTACCGCCATCGGCTGGAGCTCGCGCCCACTCGCCATTGCGGCCGGGTGTTATCACTATCAGACCCGCGCCATTATTGGGATCAATGATTTTGGCGAATGAGTTCCCCGTCCTGTAGCGACCTGATATTTCAAATACCTTACTTGTGCCTGTTTCATCGGTAAGGCGCACGTATTGATGCAGCACCCCGTCGCTGTCGCTCACTCGATAGACCCCCTTCGCGTCGGCGGTGGTGTTCTTTATCAGCGTTTCGCCTTCCGGAACAGCGTATTGAGCCAAGGGAATGAGCGATTTGGATCTGGCCGCAGGCCCCGCCTCAGGGGCGGGCACAACGGGCTTACCGTTGGATGGCCCCGGTTGTGGCTCTTCACTGGCATTGATGTCAGGTGGAGAGATCGGCTCTCCCGGAACTATTTCATTCTCGGGAGGCAGAGCAAAAGGGTCTTCGGGGACGGTGCTGGCGCCGGCCGAGAACAACACGTTCAGCACACCATCGAAGGCCTTGGACGCACCGTCCTTGCGTTCCGCCTCGGTGTCACCGGACGATGCCTTTTCTGTTCCCAGCGCCACCTCAGCCAAGCTAGTGATGACCGCGGCCGCCGCTACAGGTGCCGCGATGGGGGCAAGCTTGGCCAGCAAGCCTGCGGCCGCGGTAATGTCGTTCAGCCAGGTATCGCGGCTCACTTCGCTGTTGGATTTGATCACGATGTCTGCATCGCTGCTCATACGCTTCTTGCTGGCGGCAGTCAGTGTGGAAAACACATCGCCTTCGATCTGTGCATGGCTGGCATTGACGGCTGGCCCCTTCAGGCTTGCGTTTGCCATTTCGCTGAGCAGGGTGTCCAGACCTTTGGTTTTCCAACCTGAACGCACAAGCGCGAATCCTGGGATCAAGCCATCAAGAATGCTCTCGCTCACGCTGGGTTCATGGGTATGGTCTTGCCGAGATGCCAGCGGGAAATGAGCGGCCAAGGCCTCGCGTTTTTGAGGGTCAGCGGCTTGGTTTGTGACCCACTCGTTCAACTTGTCGAGCGAATCAAACCTCAGGAACGCCGGCACGGCTCCCGGTATGTAGAGGACTTGCCGGCCCCCGTCGTCCGCACTGAATCGCACAATATCGCTGGAGGTAATCCCGTGGATGTCGAGGGCGTACGCCTTCACGACGCCGTTGACCGGCGCCTTGGCCTTGAGCTGCTCAACGCTCAGCGGCGCGTTTTCATCGAGTGGCAGGTTGGACACGGCGCCCATGACCAAGCGGTAGTCGTCACGCGTAAATCGATGCTCGGGAGCCTGCACCGCTTGTTCCGCCGCGGGCTTGGCCTCGGCCGCCTTCAATTGCTTGCGGGCCTGGTAGGTGAACTCTCCTTTGATGGCTGCCGCGTAGTTGTCGGTATGCGTGCTCCAGAACTTGTCGATTTTCTCGTCCATCTGGACTTGGAAGTCGGTTTTCCAGCTTTCGTGCATGAGTTTGGACGGGGCCAAGGGGAATTCGTTATGGGCGCCGTATCCACCTGTCGCACCTGCACCGTATCCAACCGTGTAAATGCCGGCGTGGGTATCCAGTTCACCTGGAATTGCGTCATGTTCGGAGAAGTTTTTCAGCAGCGCATCGGGCAGGCGCAACGACGATTTTGGCTCATCGTTGATATGTTCGGCGCCCGAGGCGGTGGCTCCCTTCAGCGGGGTGTTGTAGTTGTCGAAGCGATTGAAATAGAGGGTGTCCGCGTCGACATGTTTGCCGGTCAACTTGAAAATGAGTGCCTCCGCCCACTTCTTGGCTTCTGCCCGTGTGTCAGGCAGGTTAGTGGCAACATCGACCGCCAGATGCTTGTACTCCAACGCTTGAGGCGCGCTGCTGTAGAACGTGGCTGCATTTTTTTTGTGCACTGCCAGGGCGTCCGCTGAGCGGTGACTGGCCGGGCGTGCTGGGTCGTCCGCCGGGATAGGGTCGAAGGCTTTTTGCTGCTCCAGATGCCTGATTTGGTCACTGGCCTGGGAACGGCTTGCAGGAAGGGGAATGCCCTGGAAGTTCGCCACCACTTTGGCGCTGACCTGCGTGTAGCCATCACCGAACCGCACGCGCAGGGCGCCTTTGTTTTCGGGGGCGATCACTTTTGCGGCGGCCAGCAACGGGCCAGAGACCTGGCCCCAGCCGGATGTGTCCGAGAGAGAAAAGGTTTTGGCCTTTGCGTCGACCCCGACGGTCAGCGTGCCCTTGAAGGGGTCGATTGAAAGCACGGCAGAGGGATCGATCTTCTGATCGCGCATCCAGCCTTGTACGACTGGGTGTTCCACTTGGGCCCGATACAGCTCCAGCCATTGGCCCAGCGTGCTCTGGGGCGGCACTTTGACCAGGCCGGCATCGTTGTGCAGCACCTTGCGTTGCACCGCCGCAATGTATGCGTTGAGCAGAGCGGTCTCGTGGGGCGACGCCGTTGTATCGGCGCCGGCCTGTGGCACCGGCGCTACGGGGGAGGGCGTGGGTAAATGGGTGGAATGTTGTTGGAGAGGCGCGGTGTAAATTGCGGAGATAGACATGAGCTGGGTTCTCGTGAGGTAGACAATATGCCTACGCAGCACTCCCTGTCGCTGCGGCACTCTCTGTGTCGGGAAAATCCTGTCGGGGATTCCAGAGAACATGCTGCGGCATATGACGACGCCCAAGAAAAAGGCGCAAACCTGTGAGGAATGCGCCGTTTTTACCGCCTGTTCGTGAAGTTATTGCAAGACTTCAATCACCCCGTCGGCAATCATGCCGACCTTGCTGGTGCCAGCTTCCACCTCCGGTGTTGGCGCCGAGTCCATCGCGGCCGCTTTCATCATCATTTCACCGCGTGCGTAGGGCTGCGGATAGCCGTTGGTGTTGAAGTTCAGGTTGACGATCTTGTAGCCCTTGCCACCCAACGCGTCGGTGGCCAGTTGCGCACGGGCCTTGAAGGCGGCGACGGCGTCCTTGAGCAATGAATCTTCGCTGGCCTTGCGCGTGGCATCGGCGATGGCGAAATCCATGCTGTCCATTTTCAGCGTGTTGAGCAGTTCGCCGGTGAGCTTGGACAGTGCCGGGAAGTCCGCGCTTTCCAGGCGCAGTTCGGCACGCTCGCGCCAGCCGGTGATCTTCTGGTTCTTGTTGTCGTAGATCGGGTAGCTGTTGCGGCTGCCCTGGCGCAGGGTCACGCCTTTGACTGCTCGCGCCTGGCCCAGAGCCTTGTTCATGGTGGTGGTGATTTCAGCGGCGAGCTTGGCCGGGTCGCTGTTCTGGGATTCGGTGTAGAGGGTCACGATCATCTTGTCGCGGGCAACTTCCTGGCTGACCTCGGCGCGCAGGGAAATCTGGTTGTAGTTCAGTGCGTCGGCGGCCAATGCAGGCACGCTGACCAGGGTGCCGACGCTGAGGGTGATGACGGCTGCGCTGCGAGTGAAACGAGACATGAGAGCTCCTTGGGATAGTCGTGTTCGATAGGACTGTAGACGGTGGCATCGGGTTCTTCGGGTTTACACATTCGCTACAAGTTGTGTGGGGCCGACGAACGGTCATTCGCCCGCCCTGCGGCAAAGAGCCACACGCGCCGTGCCAGCCGGCCGGCATCGTTTATACTCCTGCCGATCCGCCTGCAGCGCTCACCGGGAGAGCTCATGCTCGCCGCCGTAAAACTGACTTCCGCCACTCGCCAGAACCTCTGGCGCCTGACGTTCATCCGCACGCTGGTCCTGGCCGCACAGGCCGGCTCCGTTGGGCTTGCCTATTGGTTCGACCTGTTGCCACTGCCGTGGCTGCAACTGGGTGTGACCCTGGGTTTTTCCACCGTGCTGTGCGTGTTTACCGCGATCCGCCTGCGCACCACGTGGCCGGTGACCGAGTTGGAATATGCGCTGCAATTGGCTTGCGACCTGTTTATCCACAGTGTGTTGCTGTATTTCTCCGGCGGTTCCACCAATCCGTTCGTTTCGTATTACCTGGTGCCGTTGACCATCGCCGCCGTGACGTTGCCGTGGCGCTATTCGGTGGTGCTGTCGGGCATCGCCCTGACCCTCTACACCTTGTTGCTGGCGCGCTTCTATCCGCTGCAGACCTTTCCCATTGCCCGGGAAAACCTGCAGATCTACGGGATGTGGTTGAGTTTTGCCCTGTCCGCCGCGGTCATCACCTTTTTCGCTGCGCGCATGGCCGAAGAGTTGCGCCGCCAGGAACAGCTGCGCGCCATTCGGCGGGAAGAAGGCCTGCGCGATCAGCAACTGCTGGCCGTGGCCACCCAGGCCGCCGGTGCGGCGCATGAGTTGGGTACGCCGCTGGCGACCATGAGCGTACTGCTCAAGGAAATCATTCAAGACCACCACGACCCGGCCCTGCAGGAAGACCTCGGGGTGTTGCAGGAGCAGGTCAAGCAATGCAAGCAGACCTTGCAGCAACTGGTGCGCGCCGCCGAAGCCAATCGCCGCCTGGCGGTGGAGATGCAGGACGTGACCCAGTGGCTCGACGAAGCCTTGAACCGCTGGCACCTGATGCGCCCCGAAGCCAGTTACCGCTTCCACCTGCTTGGGCAAGGCACCGTCCCGCGCATGGCGCCGCCGCCCGACCTGACCCAGGCGTTGCTCAACCTGTTGAACAATGCCGCCGACGCCTGCCCCGAAGGCCTGGGCGTGCAGCTGGACTGGGATGCGGAACACGTGACCATCAATATTCGTGACCACGGCGCGGGCGTGCCGTTGGCCATTGCCGAGCAGATCGGCAAACCATTCTTTACCACCAAGGGCAAAGGCTTCGGCCTCGGCCTGTTTTTGAGCAAGGCCAGCGTGACCCGCGCGGGCGGCTCAGTGAAGCTCTATAGTCATGAGGAAGGTGGCACGCTCACCGAGCTGCGCCTGCCCCGTGTCGCACGAGGAGATATCGATGAGTGACGAGATCCAAGTCGAAGGCGAAGAACTGCCGCACCTGTTGCTGGTAGATGACGACGCCACCTTTACCCGCGTGATGGCACGCGCCATGAGCCGTCGCGGCTTTCGCGTGAGCACCGCCGGTTCCGCCGAAGAAGGCCTGACCATCGCCCAGGCCGACCTGCCGGACTACGCCGCGCTCGACCTGAAAATGGACGGCGATTCCGGCCTGGTGCTGTTGCCCAAGCTGCTGGAGCTTGACCCGGAAATGCGCGTGGTGATCCTCACCGGCTACTCCAGCATTGCCACCGCCGTCGAGGCAATCAAGCGCGGCGCGTGCAACTACCTGTGCAAACCGGCGGACGCCGACGACGTGCTGGCCGCCTTGCTTTCCGAGCATGCCGACCTCGACACCCTGGTGCCGGAAAACCCGATGTCGGTGGACCGCTTGCAGTGGGAACACATCCAGCGGGTGTTGACCGAGCACGAAGGCAACATCTCCGCCACTGCCCGCGCCCTGGGCATGCACCGTCGGACCTTGCAGCGCAAACTGCAAAAGCGTCCGGTACGCCGCTGAACGAAGTCTGAACAACCCGCTTCAGGCCGCACGGAGCCCTGAACCGATCGTCTATGATCGGTTCAAACGTCTGTTACATTTTCTTACAGAGCCTGAACGATGAATCAGAACGCTGAGTATTGCGCGGTCAATGACGCGGTGCGTGGGCAATTCCTGCGCCGAACCTGGGCGATGATCACGCCGTATTGGCGCAGTGAAGAGAAGGGCAAGGCGTGGCTGCTGCTGGCGGCGGTGATTGGCTTGTCGCTGTTCAGCGTGGCGATTTCGGTGTGGATCAACCACTGGTACAAGGATTTCTACAACGCCCTTGAACACAAGGACACCGCCGCGTTCTGGCAGTTGATCGGCTATTTCTGCGCGATTGCCGCCGTGGCGATCCTGGGGGCGGTGTACCGCCTGTACCTGACCCAGATGCTGACCATCCGCTGGCGGGCCTGGCTTACCGAAAAACACTTCGCCCGCTGGCTTGCCGACAAGAACTATTACCAGCTGGAGCAGGGCGGTTACACCGATAACCCGGACCAGCGGATTTCCGAAGACCTCAACAACTTCACCTCCAGTTCCTTGAGCCTGGGCCTGGGGTTGTTGCGCAATGTGGTCAGCCTGGTGTCGTTCTCGATCATCCTGTGGGGCGTGTCGGGCAGTATCGACGTGTTTGGCATCACCATCCCCGGCTACATGTTCTGGTGCGCGTTGTTGTACGCCGCCGTGGGCAGTTGGCTGACCCACCTGATCGGCCGTCGCTTGATCGGCTTGAACAACCAACAACAACGCTTTGAAGCGGACTTGCGTTTCTCCATGGTGCGGGTGCGTGAGAACGCTGAGAGCATCGCGCTGTATAACGGCGAGCCGAATGAAAAACAGCGCTTGAGCGCACGTTTCAGCAAGGTCTGGCAAAACTTCTGGGACATCATGAAAGTGTCCAAGCGCCTGACGTTTTTCACTGCCGGCTACAGCCAGATCGCGATCATCTTCCCGTTTATCGTCGCCGCGCCGCGTTACTTCGCCGGCAAGATCGAGTTGGGCGAGCTGATGCAAATCAACTCGGCGTTCGGCAACGTGCAAGAGAACTTCAGCTGGTTTATCAACGCGTACTCGGACCTGGCGTCGTGGCGTGCCACCAGTGATCGTCTGCTGAGCTTTCAACAGGCCATGAGTGACAACGAGCAGCGCCCGCCGGCGATCGATGTGCGTTCGGAAGGCGAGCGCCTGGTGGTGCAAGGGCTGCGGATGGACCTGGCCGATGGCCGCCACCTGCTGAGCGATGCCGACATGAATGTCGAGCCCGGCCAGCGTGTGATGCTCAGCGGGCGTTCCGGCAGCGGCAAAAGTACCTTGCTGCGTGCGATGGGGCATTTGTGGCCGGCGGGGCACGGCAGCATTCGCCTGCCGGCGGCGCGTTATCTGTTCCTGCCGCAAAAGCCTTATCTGCCGATTGGCACCTTGAAAGCCGTGCTGAGTTATCCACAGGACGACAGCGCTTACCCGGCGCAACGTTATGCACAGGTGCTGCAGACCTGCCGCTTGCCCCATCTGGTGGCGCGCCTGGACGAAGCCAAACACTGGCAGCGCATGCTTTCGCCGGGTGAGCAGCAGCGTTTGGCGTTTGCCCGCGCGCTATTGTTTGCGCCGCAGTGGCTGTACATGGACGAAGCGACCTCGGCCATGGATGAAGAGGATGAGGCGACGTTGTACCAGGCGTTGATCGATGAATTGCCGGGGTTGAGCATCGTCAGCGTGGGCCATCGCAGCAGCCTCAAGCGCTTCCATGGGCGGCATGTGCGGATTGAGGGTGGGTTGTTGCAGGAACAACAACCGGCTTGAGGCTGCACCCGGTCAAAAACTGTGGGAGCGGGCTTGCTCGCGAATGCGCTGGATCAGTCAACACATCCGTCACTGACACGCCGCATTCGCGAGCAAGCCCGCTCCCACATTGGGTCTCCATTGTTCTGTAAAATGAAGCCAACAAAAAGCCCGGCTGATCATCGATCAGCCGGGCTTTTTAGTGCTTGAAGAAAACTTACTTCTTCAAGCCGTAATGCTCATCCAGCATGCCTGGGGCGTTCGGCGTTTTTGGCGCGTAGTCCCGTGGTGGCTCCTGGTTTTCCCGTGGCGGGGTCAGGCGCTCCCGTGGGGTTTGCGGGGCATCGGAATGCAGCGCGGCCAGCAGACGCTGGCGGGTGATGTCGTCGAGGGCGAGGCGGTTGGCGCCGTCCGCGAGGTGATCCTGTACTTCCTGATAGCTCTGGGTGAGTTTCTTGACCAGATTTGCGGTGCTGTTGAAGTGGGTAACCACCTCGTTCTGATAACTGTCAAAACGTTCCTGAATGTCATCCAGCTGACGCTGCGTGCGGTTAGGCGCGGCATTCGGCAGCAGGCGAGCGACCAGGAATCCAATGGCGACACCGGCAACCAGGGCAAGAGTCGGCAACAACCAAACTAAGAGCGAGTGTTCCACGAGTCCTTCCTCTATAAACGGCTTTGCTTTACGTTAACGGCTCAAACCTGCGCTGTATACCGCGATTAACCTCGCAATGATGCCATGCACAGACTTTTAGCTAGACGAGTCGACCCTTTGAGAGGTCACGGAGTTCATCTCTTGCTCATGCGTGAAACCCCTGTTTTGATCGATGGCCCGGTAGGCCAATTGGAAGCCTTGTACCTGGATCACCCCGAGCCACGTGGCCTGGCGCTGATCTGCCACCCTAACCCGGTGCAGGGCGGGACCATGCTCAATAAAGTCGTATCGACCCTGCAACGCACCGCCCGCGATGCCGGTTTGATCACTTTGCGTTTCAACTATCGTGGCGTCGGCGCGAGCGCCGGCAGCCACGATATGAGCACCGGCGAAGTGGACGATGCCGAAGCGGCCGCCACCTGGCTGCGGGAAAAACATCCCGGTTTGCCGCTGACCCTGCTCGGTTTTTCCTTTGGCGGTTATGTCGCCGCCAGCCTTGGCGGGCGTCTGGAAGCCAAGGGCGAAAAACTCGCGCACCTGTTCATGGTCGCCGCGGCAGTGATGCGCCTGCGGGATACCGATGTGTTGCCACAGGGCTGCCCACTGACCCTGATCCAGCCGGAAACCGACGAAGTGGTCGATCCGCAGACCGTCTACGACTGGTCCGCCGCCTTGAATCGCCCCCATGAGCTGCTGAAAGTGGCAGAATGCGGGCACTTTTTTCATGGCAAGCTCACCGATCTCAAGGATCTGGTGCTGCCGCGCCTCTCGAATTGATAGCAGTCTGATAAGCGATTACCCATGACGACTCGTACCCGTATCCTCACCGGCATCACCACCACCGGCACGCCGCACCTGGGCAACTACGCCGGTGCGATCCGCCCGGCGATCCTCGCCAGCCAGGATGCCAATGCCGACTCCTTCTACTTCCTGGCCGACTACCACGCCTTGATCAAATGCGATGACCCGCAGCGCATCCAGCGCTCGCGCATGGAAATCGCCGCGACCTGGCTGGCCGGTGGCCTGGATGTGAACCGGGTGACCTTCTACCGCCAGTCCGACATCCCGGAAATCCCCGAGCTGACCTGGCTGCTCACCTGCGTTGCCGCCAAGGGCCTGCTCAACCGCGCCCACGCGTACAAGGCCTCGGTGGACAAGAACGTGGAAGCCGGCGAAGACCCGGATGCGGGCATCACCATGGGCCTGTACAGCTACCCGGTGCTGATGGCGGCGGACATCCTGATGTTCAACGCGCACAAGGTGCCGGTCGGCCGCGACCAGATCCAGCACGTGGAAATGGCCCGTGACATCGGCCAGCGCTTCAACCACCTGTTCGGCAAGGGCAAGGAGTTCTTCACCATGCCCGAGGCGCTGATCGAAGAAAGCGTCGCCACCTTGCCGGGCCTGGATGGCCGCAAGATGTCCAAGAGCTACGACAACACCATCCCGTTGTTCACCAGCGCCAAGGACATGAAGGACGCGATCTCGCGGATCGTCACGGACTCCCGTGCGCCGGGCGAGTCGAAAGATCCGAGCAAATCGCACCTGTTCACTCTGTATCAAGCGTTTGCCAGTAAGAACGAAGCAGAGGATATGCGTCTTAAACTGCTTGGTGGCTTAGGTTGGGGCGATGCGAAGAAGCTTCTGTTCATACTGCTTGATGATCAGTTGGGCGAAGCTCGCGAGCGCTATCATCAGTTGATGTCGCGTCCTTCAGATATGGAAGACTTGCTGTTGATTGGCGCTAAGAAAGCTCGTGCTGTCGCTGCTCCGTTTTTGGCTGAGCTGCGTGAAGCTGTAGGGCTGCGTTCGTTCGTCAATCAGTCGCAGGTAGTTAAAACAGTTAAGAAAAAAACTTCCAAAATCGCGCGGTTTGTCAGTTTCAAAGATAACGATGGATTTAAGTTCAGGTTTTTAGCTGAGGACGGGGAAGAACTGCTTATATCGAGGGCTTTTAAGGATGGCAAAGATGTTGGGATGGTTACCAAGGCGGTGATGCTTGAGAATCACGTCGACCTTAAGACCGACGTTCACCAGTTTCTCCTTTATGTGAATGGGGAGATCGTTGCAAAAAGCCCGAAATACCCAAGCCCCTATGAGTGCAAGGTAGCTCTCGAAAAGGCCAAACAATCAATCAATCGCCTGAAATTCACTGATAGTTTGAACTGACTGAAGATTGCCATTAATCAGGGCCGTCGTTACAGTGACGGCCCGTTTTTGTTGCCTTGCTAACGAAATTATGACGCCCCTAGAACGATACCAAGCTGATCTGAAACGCCCTGAATTCTTCCATGACGCAGCCCAGGAAACGGCGGTGCGTCATTTGCAGCGCCTGTACGACGATCTCGTCGCGGCCTCGCAAAGCAAGCCAGGGATGCTCGGCAAGCTGTTCGGCAAGAAAGACCGCACGCCAGTCAAAGGCCTGTATTTCTGGGGCGGCGTCGGCCGCGGCAAGACCTATCTGGTGGACACCTTCTTCGAAGCGCTGCCGTTCAAGGAAAAGGTCCGGACGCACTTCCACCGCTTCATGAAGCGCGTGCACGAAGAAATGAAGACCCTGCCGGGCGAGAAAAACCCGCTGACCATCATTGCCAAGCGCTTCTCCGACGAAGCGCGGGTGATCTGCTTCGATGAGTTCTTCGTCTCCGACATCACCGATGCCATGATCCTTGGCACCCTGATGGAAGAGTTGTTCAAGAACGGCGTGACCCTGGTCGCCACCTCGAACATCGTGCCCGACGGCCTTTACAAGGACGGCCTGCAACGCGCGCGCTTCCTGCCGGCCATCGCGCTGATCAAGCAGAACACCGAAATCGTCAACGTCGACAGTGGCGTCGACTACCGCCTGCGTCACCTTGAGCAAGCGGAACTGTTCCACTTTCCGCTCAACGAAGCGGCGCACGAAAGCCTGAAAAAGAGCTTTCGCGCCCTGACGCCGGAATGCACCCAGGCGGTGGAAAACGACAAGTTGATCATCGAAAACCGCGAAATCATCGCGTTGCGTACTTGCGATGACGTGGCGTGGTTCGACTTCCGCGCCCTGTGCGACGGCCCGCGCAGCCAGAACGACTACATCGAGCTGGGCAAGATCTTCCATGCGGTGATCTTGAGCGGTGTGGAGCAGATGAGCGTGACCACCGACGACATCGCGCGGCGGTTTATCAACATGGTCGATGAGTTCTACGACCGTAACGTGAAGCTGATCATCTCGGCGGAAGTCGAGTTGAAGGATCTGTACACCGGCGGTCGATTGACCTTTGAATTCCAGCGGACCCTGAGTCGCTTGCTGGAAATGCAATCCCACGAGTTCCTGGCGCGCGGCCATAAGCCCTGAGAACGCTATAGATCAAATGTGGGAGCGGGCTTGCTCGCGAACGCGGACTGTCAGTCACTGATGATGTTGACTGACCCACCGCATTCGCGAGCAAGCCCGCTCCCACATTTTTTACCGCGTTCAGCCTTGCCTATGCCGCCTGCTGGAACTGCTGGCGGTATTGGTTCGGCGACAGTTCCGTGTGCTGCCTGAACAACCGCGCAAAGAAGCTCGCATCGTCGTAACCCACCTCGTAACTGATGGTCTTGATGCTCTTGCGACTGCCTGACAGCAGTCCCTTGGCCGTCTCGATGCGCAGGCGTTGCAGATAGTGCAATGGTTTGTCGCCCGTCGCCGTCTGGAAGCGGCGCATGAAGTTGCGGATGCTCATGCCGTGTTCCCGGGCGACGTCTTCGAAGCGGAACTTGTCGGCGAAGTGCTCTTCGAGCCAGTGCTGGATCTGCAGGATGATCACGTCCTGGTGCAGCTTCTGCCCACCGAAACCGATACGTCCCGGCGAATAGTTGCGTTGCACTTCGTAGAGAATGTCGCGGGCTACGGCCTGGGCGATGTTGGCGCCGCAGAAGCGTTCGATCAGGTAGATGTAGAGGTCGCACGCCGAGGTGGTGCCGCCGGCGCAGTACAGGTTGTCGGCGTCGGTGAGGTGCTTGTCCTGGTTGAGTTGTACCCGTGGGAAGCGTTCGCTGAAGGCGTTGAAAAAGCGCCAATAGGTGGTTGCCTCCTTGCCATCGAGCAAGCCGGCTTCGGCCAGCCAGAACACCCCGGTGGCTTCGCCGCAGAGCACGGCGCCGCGTGCGTGTTGCGCGCGCAGCCACGGCAGCACTTGCGGGTAGCGGCTGCAGAGGGCGTCGAAGTCGTCCCAGAAGGCCGGGAGCACGATGATGTCGGCGTCTTCCAGGCCGCCATCCACCGGCATGATCACATCACTGAAGCTGCGCACCGACTGCCCGTCGGGGCTGACCAGGCGCGTTTCGAACGCCGGGATCAGGCCCAGGCCTTGTTGCTTGCCGTAACGCAGGCTGGCGAGGTGGAAGAAATCCTTGGCTTGCATGAGGGTTGAAGCGAATACCCGATCAATGGCCAAAATGCTGACGCGCCGCAAGGGCGTGGAGATTTGGTTAGACATAATTTCATTTATTCTTATAGGGGAAAGTGGTCACCAGACGGCTGGATCGTCTTATTTTTTGTCGCATGTGTCCAGTGTCCCGTGCTGCCTTAGCGGCATAGTCTCTGTGGGCTCGTCTTTGTCCGACAATCCTCGCAGGTGACCCATGATTCCCAGAACCTTGTACAGCCCGGAGCACGAACTCTTTCGCGAGAGCGTGCGCACCTTCCTCGAAAAAGACGCGGTGCCGTTCCATGGGCAATGGGAGAAGCAGGGCTATATCGACCGAGCCTTGTGGAGCAAGGCGGGGGAGGCGGGGATGTTGTGTTCTCACCTGCCGGAGGCATACGGCGGGTTGGGTGCGGACTTTCTGTACAGCGCGGTGGTGATCGAGGAGGTTGCCCGGCTGGGGCTGACCGGGATCGGTTTTTCCCTGCATTCGGACATTGTCGCGCCGTACATCCTGCATTACGGCAGCGAGGCGTTGAAGCACAAATACCTGCCCAAACTGATCTCCGGTGAGATGGTCACGGCGATTGCGATGACCGAGCCAGGTGCCGGTTCCGACCTGCAAGGGGTCAAGACCACCGCCGTGCTGGATGGCGATGAATATGTGATCAACGGTTCGAAGACCTTTATCACCAACGGCTATCTGGCTGAGTTGGTGATCGTGGTGGCCAAGACCGATCCCAAGGCGGGCGCCAAGGGCACCAGCCTGTTTCTGGTGGAGGCCGACACACCGGGCTTCGCCAAGGGCAAGCGCCTGGAGAAGGTCGGCATGAAGGCCCAGGACACCTCGGAGTTGTTCTTCCAGGACGTGCGCGTGCCCAGGGAGAACCTGCTGGGCCAGGCCGGTGCGGGGTTCGCGTATCTGATGCAGGAGTTGCCTCAGGAGCGTTTGACGGTGGCAATCGGCGCCGTGTCATCTGCCGAGGCGGCACTGCAATGGACCCTGGAATACACCCGCGAGCGCAAGGCGTTTGGCAAGGCAATTGCGGATTTTCAGAACACTCGCTTCAAGCTGGCGGAAATGGCCACCGAGATTCAGATCGGCCGCGTGTTTGTCGACAAGTGCATAGCGTTGCATCTGGAGGGCAAGCTGGACGTGCCGACTGCCGCAATGGCCAAGTATTGGGCCACCGACCTGCAATGCAAGGTGCTCGATGAGTGCGTGCAGTTGCACGGTGGCTACGGCTTCATGTGGGAATACCCGATTGCGCGGGCCTGGGCGGATGCGCGGGTGCAGCGGATTTATGCGGGGACCAATGAGATCATGAAGGAGATCATTGCGCGGGCGCTTTGAGTGATGTGGCGTGTTTGAGGGCCTCATCGCAGGCAAGCCAGCTCCCACATTTGGCGGTGTTCACTCGTCAAAATGTAGGAGCTTGCCTGTGATGGCGGTCTACAGATCAATCAAGGCGCAGGGTTCGGATGATCCTTCTGAATCGCCTCAATCCCCTCCAGCACCTCTTTGGACAGTTTCAGATCGGCACTGGCAATGTTGCTATCCAGTTGCTGAAGCGACGTGGCGCCAATGATGTTGCTGGTCACAAACGGCTGCTGCGTCACAAATGCCAACGCCATCTGCGCCGGGTCCAGACCATGTTCCCGGGCCAGCGCTACATAACGGCTGCACGCCGCTTCCGACTGCGGGTTGAAGTAGCGGCTGAAGCGGCTGTATTCGGTCAGCCGCGCCTTGGCCGGGCGTGCGCCATTTTCGTATTTGCCACTGAGCATGCCGAACGCCAGGGGCGAGTAGGCCAGCAGGCCGCATTGCTCGCGAATCGCGACTTCCGCCAGGCCCACTTCAAAGCTGCGGTTGAGCAGGTTGTAGGGGTTCTGGATCGATACCGCACGGCTCCAGCCACGGGCTTCGGCCAGGGCGAGGAATTTCATGGTGCCCCACGGGGTTTCGTTGGACAGGCCGATGTGGCGGATCTTGCCGGCCTTGACCTGTTCGTCCAGCGCTTCGAGGGTTTCCTCCAGCGGGGTGAGGTCGTCTTCGTCCTTGTGCTTGTAGCTCAGTTGGCCGAAGAAGTTGGTGCTGCGTTCCGGCCAGTGCAGTTGGTAGAGGTCGATCCAGTCGGTCTGCAAGCGCTTGAGGCTGGCGTCCAGGGCGGCGGCGATGTGCTTGCGGTTGTGGCGCAGGTGGCCGTCGCGGATGTAGTCGATGGTGTTGCCGGGGCCGGCGATCTTGCTGGCTAGGATCCAGTCGGCACGATCGCCACGGCTTTTGAAGTAATTACCGATGTAGCGCTCGGTGGTGGCATAGGTGTCGGCCTTGGGCGGCACCGGGTACATTTCCGCCGTGTCGAGGAAGTTGATCCCCGCGGCCTTGGCCCGTTCGATCTGGGCGAAGGCCTCTGCTTCGCTGTTCTGCTCGCCCCAGGTCATGGTGCCCAAGGCTATCGCGCTCACGTTCAGATCCGTACGGCCCAGCTGTCGATAATCCATCGGGTGCTCCTTCAGGGAAAACAATCATAAAAGCAGGTTGAATTTTTTTTCGCAATCTGCATAATTGCCCACCTCTTTCTGCAGTGGAAGTGATGCGCCGCCTGCCGAAGAATCTTGCCGTTGAACGGACGCGCCGACCCGAGCCCCCGATAGCGTCTGTATCCGGCTGCCTTTGACTTGTCAAAGTACGCACTATTCAGTAAGATCCGCCGTCTAAATTTACAGGGCGGCCCCTGAGGCTATTAAAGAATGTCTACTTATACTGCAAAACCGGAAACAGTTGAGCGCGACTGGTTTGTCGTCGATGCCGCTGGTCAGACTCTGGGTCGTCTGGCCACTGAAGTCGCTAGCCGTCTGCGTGGCAAGCACAAGCCTGAATACACCCCTCACGTTGATACCGGTGACTACATCGTAATCATCAACGCTGAGCAGGTACGTGTTACCGGCAACAAAGCTCAAGACAAAATGTACTACCGTCACTCCGGTTTCCCAGGTGGCATCAAGTCTTCGAACTTCGCAGGCCTGATCTCCAAGAAGCCTGAAGCCCCGATCGAAATCGCGGTAAAAGGCATGCTGCCCAAGGGCCCACTGGGTCGCGATATGTTTCGCAAGCTGAAAGTCTATGCGGGCGCTGTACACCCTCATGCTGCTCAGCAGCCCCAAGAACTGAAGTTTTAACGGAATAGTTCATTATGTCGGCGACTCAAAATTACGGCACTGGCCGTCGCAAAACCGCAACCGCACGCGTTTTCCTGCGTCCGGGCACTGGTAACATCTCGATCAACAACCGCTCCCTGGACAACTTCTTCGGCCGCGAAACTGCCCGCATGGTAGTTCGTCAGCCGCTGGAACTGACCGAGACCGTTGAAAAGTTCGACATCTACGTCACCGTTATCGGTGGCGGTGTAAGTGGTCAAGCTGGCGCAATCCGCCACGGTATCACTCGCGCTCTGATGCAGTACGACGAAACCCTGCGTGGCGCTCTGCGCAAAGCTGGCTTCGTGACTCGCGATGCTCGTGAAGTTGAACGTAAGAAAGTCGGTCTGCGTAAAGCGCGTAAGCGTCCGCAGTACTCGAAGCGTTAATTCGCTTTACGTTCCACAAAAGCGCCCAGCCTCCTTACGGAGCTGGGCGTTTTTTATTGCCTGCGATTTATGCACAAATTTGTGCGTGACAACTTGCCACATCCGTAGACCCCCTATACTACAGGGCCTGGAGGCTGAGCCCCGGGCAATTCCCTTGTCATACGTGGGGCTTTTCATTACCATTCGGCAAAATTTTTATAAGCAAAGATTCAACACTTAGTAGACGCCTGATTTAACAGGCCAAAAAGCTGATGGGAGAGGACTGAATGAGCAATGACGGCGTGAATGCAGGCCGGCGTCGCTTCTTGGTAGCAGCCACATCCGTGGTGGGTGCTGCAGGAGCGGTGGGGGCTGCGGTCCCGTTCGTGGGGTCATGGTTTCCCAGTGCCAAGGCGAAAGCCGCAGGTGCACCGGTGAAGGTGAATATCAGCAAGATCGAACCAGGTCAGCAGATGATTGCTGAGTGGCGCGGCCAGCCGGTCTTCATTGTTCGTCGTACTGAGGAAATCCTGGGCAATCTCAAGAAGATCGAAGGCCAGTTGTCTGACCCTAAATCCGAGAAGTCCGACCAACCCGCCTACGCCAAAAACGAAGCGCGTTCGATCAAGCCAGAGATTCTGCTGCTGGTCGGTCTTTGTACTCACCTTGGATGCTCGCCGACGTTCCGCCCGGAAGTCGCCCCGGTCGACCTGGGCAAAGACTGGGTTGGCGGTTATTTCTGCCCCTGCCACGGCTCGCACTACGACCTCGCCGGTCGCGTCTACAAGTCTCAGCCCGCGCCTTTGAACCTGCCCGTGCCTCCGCATACTTACGAAACTGACGACCTCATTGTCATTGGCCTCGATAAGGAGAACGCGTGATGAGCAAGTTCATGGATTGGGTGGATGCGCGCTTCCCCGCCACTAAAATGTGGGAAGACCATCTCAGCAAATATTACGCACCAAAGAACTTCAACTTCTTCTACTTCTTCGGTTCCCTGGCGCTGCTGGTGTTGGTCAACCAGATCGTCACCGGGGTCTGGCTGACGATGAGCTACACGCCGTCGGCTGAAGAAGCGTTCGCCTCCGTCGAATACATCATGCGTGACGTCGAGTACGGCTCGATCCTGCGCCTGCTGCACTCCACCGGCGCGTCGGCGTTCTTTATCGTCGTCTACCTGCACATGTTCCGCGGCTTGCTCTACGGCTCGTACCAGAAGCCTCGCGAACTGGTATGGGTGTTCGGCATGCTGATCTACCTGGCGCTGATGGCGGAAGCCTTCATGGGCTACCTGCTGCCTTGGGGCCAGATGTCGTACTGGGGCGCCCAGGTGATCATCTCGTTGTTTGGTGCGATCCCGGTGATCGGCAACGACCTGACCCAGTGGATCCGTGGTGACTACCTGATCTCGGGGATTACCCTGAACCGCTTCTTCGCCTTGCACGTGGTGGCCCTGCCGATCGTGATCCTGGGCCTGGTGGTGTTGCACATCCTGGCACTGCACGAAGTGGGTTCGAACAACCCGGACGGCGTGGACATCAAGAAGCACAAGGACGAGAACGGCATCCCGCTGGATGGCATTCCGTTCCACCCTTACTACACCGTGAAAGACATTGTCGGCGTAGTGGTGTTCTTGTTCGTGTTCTGCTCGATCGTGTTCTTCTTCCCGGAGATGGGCGGCTATTTCCTCGAGAAGCCTAACTTCGAACAGGCCAACGCCTTCAAGACCCCTGAGCACATTGCCCCGGTCTGGTACTTCACGCCGTTCTACGCAATTTTGCGTGCGATCCCCGACAAACTCATGGGCGTGATCGCCATGGGCGCGGCCATCGCGGTGCTGTTCGTGTTGCCTTGGCTCGACCGCAGCCCGGTCAAGTCCATGCGCTACAAGGGTTGGCTGAGCAAAATCTGGCTGTGGGTGTTCTGCATTGCCTTCGTGATCCTGGGTGTCCTCGGCGTGTTGGCGCCAACCCCTGAGCGTACGTTGCTGTCGCAGGTCTGCACCTTCCTGTATTTCGCCTACTTCATTCTGATGCCGTTCTATACCCGGCTAGAGAAGACCAAACCGGTTCCGGAAAGGGTGACTGGCTGATGAAAAAATTATTCGTTGCATTGATGCTTGCGGCCCTGCCGCTGCTGTCCTTCGCTGCCGAGCACGGTGGCCCTGAGCTGGAAAAGGTCGACATCGACGTGTCCGACAAGGCCGCCATGCAGGATGGTCTGCGCACCTTTACCAACTACTGCATGGGCTGCCACAGCGCCAAGTTCCAGCGTTACGAGCGTGTCGCCGATGACTTGGGTATCCCCCATGACGTGATGCTCAGTCACGCGGTGTTCAGCGGCGCCAAGATCGGCGACCACATGAGCATCGGCATGCAGCCGGCTGACGCCAAGACGTGGTTCGGTGCGGCACCGCCCGACCTGACCCTGGTCGCCCGTGTACGTGGCACCGATTGGCTCTACGGCTACCTCAAGTCGTTCTATGAAGACCCGTCGCGCCCATACGGCGTGAACAACAAAGTCTTCCCGAACGTCGGCATGCCGAACGTTCTGGTCGGCCTGCAGGGTCGCCAAGTGGTAGGATGCAAGCAGGTTCAGGTCGTTGAAAACGGCAAGAAGCAATATGACCCGTTGACTGGCACGCCTTTGACTCACGAAGCGTGCGATCAGCTGACCATCGTGCCCAAGACCGGAGCGCTGAATGAAGAGCAGTTCGACGAGAAAGTAAAAAACCTCGTGACCTTCCTGGCCTACTCGGCCAACCCGGTCAAACTGCAGCACCAGCGCATCGGTACGTATGTGTTGCTGTACCTGGCCTTCTTCTTCGTATTCGCCTATCTGCTCAAACGCGAATACTGGAAGGATGTGCATTGATCCAACCGTAAGCAATTGCTGTTAATCTTGCGCGCCCAGCGGCATCTCTGAATACGTAGCGACCCGGTTGAACAGGTTGTTACAGAGATGCTCTCTGGGCGCGCTCGTTTTTGAGCTTTCGATAATTTCAACAAGCGAGGAGGACCGCCATGGGCGTGACCAATCGGTTGGCCTGTTACTCCGACCCCGCCGACCACTATTCCCACCGAGTGCGTATCGTGCTCGCCGAGAAGGGTGTCAGCGCCGAGATCATCAGTGTGGAGGCGGGCCGTCATCCGCCGAAACTGATCGAAGTGAACCCGTACGGCAGCTTGCCCACCCTGGTCGATCGTGACCTGGCGTTGTGGGAGTCGACCGTAGTGATGGAATACCTGGATGAGCGTTACCCGCATCCGCCTTTACTGCCGGTGTATCCGGTGGCACGTGCCAACAGCCGCCTGCTGATCCATCGGATCCAGCGTGACTGGTGCGGGCTGGTGGACGTGATTCTGGATTCGCGCACAAAAGAAGCTGTTCGCACGCAAGCGCGTAAGGAATTGCGCGAAAGCCTGACCGGCGTTTCGCCGTTGTTCGCCGATAAACCTTTTTTCCTCAGTGAGGAACAAAGTTTGGTCGATTGCTGCCTATTACCGATACTCTGGCGTTTGCCGATTCTTGGTATTGAACTGCCGCGGCCGGCCAAGCCGCTGCTTGATTATATGGAGCGCCAGTTTGCGCGTGAGGCTTTCCAGGCGAGTCTGTCTGGTGTCGAACGCGACATGCGCTAAGGCTTAAGGAGCCGCTGATGAACTCCAGTCGACCCTACTTGGTCCGCGCGCTCTATGAGTGGATTGTGGACAACGATTGCACCCCGCACATGCTGGTCAATTCCGAATTTCCTGCGGTTCAGGTTCCGCAGGGTTTTGCCAGTGACGGACAGATTGTGCTGAACGTATCGCCCAGTGCCGTGCGCCACCTGCACATGGACAACGAGGCGGTGAGCTTCGAAGGGCGTTTCGGCGGTGTGCCGCATACGCTGTTCGTGCCGATTGGCGCCATCCTCGGCATCTATGCCCGGGAAAATGGCCAAGGCATGGTGTTTGATCTGGAGTCGCCTTTCGAGGATGACGAATCGATCGACAGCGAAGACGGCGATGATCTGCCACCGGATACCGAGCCACCGCGTCCAAGCGGTCGGCCGAGCTTGAAAGTGGTGAAGTAAACGGCTGCCGCCTTCGGGCCAGCCATGAAGGATGCCTCGGCCTGTGCCGGGGCATTTTTTTGCGCTCGGGATATAGATGAAAGTCGTGCCTGGACGGTGATCGTACAACCGCCATGGGCTATGATGCTCCCTCAAGCTCACCGAGAAAGATGATTCATCATGGAAAACGCCAACACCGCCCCGCGTCTCCCCCGCAAGCGCCGCAGCCTTGCCCAGGAATTGGTCACGGTGTTGTCCGAGCAGATCCGCGACGGCGAACTCAAGCGTGGCGACAAGCTGCCCACCGAGTCGGCGATCATGGAAGCCCATGGCGTCAGTCGCACCGTGGTGCGTGAAGCGATCTCGCGCTTGCAGGCCGCCGGACAAGTCGAAACCCGCCACGGGATTGGCACCTTTGTGCTGGATACCCCAAGCCCTAGCGGTTTCCGTATCGACCCGGCCACCGTCGTTACCCTGCGTGATGTGCTGGCGATCCTCGAGCTGCGGATCAGCCTGGAAGTCGAGTCTGCCGGCCTGGCCGCCCTGCGCCGCACCGACGAGCAACTGGCGACCATGCGCGCAGCCCTCGATGCCCTGAATGAAAGCGCGGCCCACGCCGGCGACGCGGTGGCCTCCGACTTCGCTTTCCATTTGGAAATTGCCCTGTCCACCGGCAACCGCTACTTCACCGACATCATGACCCATCTGGGCACCAGCATTATTCCGCGCACGCGGCTGAATTCGGCACGCCTGGCCCATGATGACCAGCAGCACTACATGGGGCGCCTGAGTCGTGAGCACGAAGAGATCTACGAGGCGATTGCCCGTAAGGATTCGGATGCGGCACGTGCGGCGATGCGCCTGCACCTGACCAACAGCCGTGAGCGACTGCGCCATGCCCACGAAGAGGCAGAAGCGCAGCGCGGTTAAAGCAGGCAACCGAGTTGTGCCGGGTGTAAAGCAATCCAAGTGTGGGAGCGGGCTTGCTCGCGAATGCGTCCTTTAAGTTAATGCATGTGCAGACTGACACACCGCCTTCGCGAGCAAGCCCGCTCCCACATTTTGATCTCCAGTGTCTCGGATGGCGTGTTTACTTAACTGGCCGGTTGGTTGGGCTTGTAGTCCTTGAGCAACAGATACGTACTCCACCCCCACCAATCATCCGTCCAGTGCTTGTCGTTCAGGTCATTCACGTCCTTGCGGCGCAGCACCTTGTCTCCCTCCATCTTGAACAGTGGCGAAAAGTTGTTCGCCGGGTTCTGTACGGCGTTCAAGTCGGGCACATACAACGGCGCCTTGAAATTGGCCGGGGAGGGCGCCACGCCGCTGATAAACGTTTCGAAGACTTCATCGGCTGAGGCCTGCACCGCACGTTTGACCTGCGTCCGATTGTCCGCATCGATGGCGTCGAAGTAGCGTTTGTCCCCATACGCGTGCCATTGATCCCCCAGCGCATTGCGCACTTTGAGCCCGAACTTGCTGTCTTCGTCGTGCATAAAGCGGCTGATCAGCGAACCCAGCTCACCCGGCGTGACCACGGCCGCCAGCTGTTTGCGTGGAACGCGCAAGTGCCCGGCGGAAAACAGGTCGGTCAAAAAGTGATCGGCAAAACTGTTCATGGCGTAGGCCAGTTCCAGTGCCTGGTCGGTACCGGTCTGATGCGCCACCACCGCCTGCTGCAAGGCCGCCGTGTGCCCTGCCAGATACGCCGACAACGCCCACTCGCCGAAGTGGTCGGCATTGTCGGCCGCCAGCTTCAAATAACGCCCCAATGGCACCAGGGCCGAAACCACGCTGCCGCCGCCGGTGATGCGGTTCCACTCTTCGGACAACGTATCACCGAGTGCGTCGTAGGCTTCATGGGCTTGCTTGCCGTCCCTGATCGCCTGGTTGACCGCATTGATCTCCTTTTGCATCACCGCGAGGATCTTGCCTGCTTCCTCTCGCGAGGCCGGCAATACCGCCAGCGAGTTAAACGCGGCCGTGAAGCGTTGCACGCGTTCGGCAGGGGAGGCGCCATCGCTGATGGGCTGGCCGGGGATGCCATAGAAATCACCGCCCAACGCAATCACCTGGCCGTAGGTCAGTGCCAGCCCGTTGGGCAGGTGCAACTGCACTTGTCGGGCTGGGATGGCCGCAGCGTCCTTAGCGAAACGCAACAGGGTATCGTCGCCGATGGCAGTGTGTTCACCGCCTTCGAAGCGCAGGACAGGAGGGTTTTTTACGGGTGCTGCGAGTTCAAGACCTGACATGTTAGCTCCTTGCTATGTCGTAGGAATCTTCCTTAATAACTGTATGCATATACAGTTGTTGCAAGCATAGAGGAATACTTTCCTACGTCAAGCGCAGATGCAGACCACTCACTCGTGGATCAACGTCGACGAATTGCAGTTGACGAATCTTTTTATAGTTGTACGATGACGTACGACATCATCAAAACCAACAACAACCTTTCGCCAGAAAGTCTTTGCCCAGGGTGTTCGAATAATGAATCCACAAGAACTGAAGTCCATCCTCTCCCACGGCCTGCTGTCTTTTCCCGTGACCGATTTCAACGCCCAGGGTGATTTCCACCAGGCGGGTTACATCAAACGTCTGGAATGGCTGGCCCCTTACGGCGCCACGGCGCTTTTCGCTGCCGGCGGCACCGGTGAGTTTTTTTCCCTCGCCGCCAGCGAATATTCCCAAGTGGTGAAGACCGCGGTTGATACCTGCGCCACCAGCGTGCCGATTCTTGCCGGTGTCGGCGGTTCGACCCGCCAGGCCATCGAGTACGCCCAAGAAGCCGAACGTCTCGGCGCCAAAGGCCTGTTGCTGCTGCCGCACTACCTCACCGAAGCCAGCCAGGACGGGGTTGCCGCCCACGTTGAAGCCGTGTGCAAATCGGTAAAAATCGGCGTGGTGGTGTACAACCGCAACGTCTGCCGCCTGACCGCACCACTGCTGGAACGCCTGGCCGAACGCTGCCCGAACCTGATCGGCTACAAAGACGGCCTGGGCGACATTGAGTTGATGGTCTCGATCCGCCGTCGCCTCGGTGATCGTTTCAGTTACCTCGGCGGCTTGCCGACTGCAGAGGTTTACGCCGCTGCCTACAAGGCTCTGGGCGTGCCGGTGTACTCCTCGGCGGTGTTCAACTTCATCCCGAAAACCGCGATGGACTTCTACCACGCGATTGCCAAGGACGATCACGCCACGGTCTCCAAGATCATCGACGACTTCTTCCTGCCTTACCTGGACATCCGTAACCGCAAGGCCGGGTATGCCGTGAGCATCGTCAAGGCCGGCGCCAGGATCGCCGGCTACGACGCAGGCCCGGTGCGCACCCCGCTGACCGACCTGTTGCCGGAAGAATATGAAGCCCTGGCCGCGCTGATCGACAAGCAAGGCGCGCAATAACTTATCTACAAGGCCGCTGAGAGATCAGCGGCCTTTTGCGTCAGGAGAAGATTTGTGTCCCAAGCCCAGCGTTTTGAAAACTACATCAACGGCCAATGGGTGGCCGGTGCCGACTATTGCGTCAACCTCAACCCGTCGGACTTGTCCGATGTGATTGGCGAATACGCCAAGGCCGATGTCAGCCAAGTCAACGCCGCCATCGATGCGGCACGGGCCGCCTTTCCGGCCTGGTCCACCTCGGGGATTCAGGCGCGCCACGATGCCCTGGATAAAGTCGGCAGTGAAATCCTCGCCCGCCGCGAAGAACTCGGCACGCTGCTGGCCCGTGAAGAGGGCAAGACCCTGCCCGAAGCCATTGGCGAGGTGACCCGTGCCGGCAACATCTTCAAATTCTTCGCCGGTGAATGCCTGCGTTTGTCCGGTGACTACGTGCCGTCGGTGCGCCCGGGCGTCAATGTTGAAGTGACCCGCGAAGCCCTCGGCGTAGTCGGCCTGATCACCCCGTGGAACTTCCCGATCGCCATCCCTGCGTGGAAAATCGCCCCGGCCCTGGCCTACGGCAACTGCGTAGTGATCAAGCCCGCTGAATTGGTGCCGGGTTGTGCCTGGGCCCTGGCGGACATCATCTCCCGCGCCGGTTTCCCCGCCGGCGTGTTCAACCTGGTGATGGGCAGCGGGCGTGTGGTCGGTGATGTATTGGTCAACAGCCCGAAAGTCGATGGCATCAGCTTTACCGGCTCCGTGGGTGTCGGACGCCAGATCGCGGTCAGTTGTGTGTCGCGCCAGGCCAAGGTGCAGTTGGAAATGGGCGGCAAGAATCCGCAGATCATTCTCGACGACGCTGACCTCAAGCAGGCCGTCGAGTTGGCGGTGCAAAGCGCGTTCTACTCCACCGGCCAACGCTGCACGGCCTCCAGTCGCCTGATCGTCACCGCCGGTATCCACGACCAGTTCGTCGCGGCCATGGCTGAACGCATGAAGTCGATCAAAGTCGGCCACGCCCTCAAAAGCGGGACCGACATCGGCCCGGTGGTTTCCCAGGCCCAGTTGGACCAGGACTTGAAGTACATCGACATCGGCCAAAGCGAAGGCGCGCGGCTGGTCAGCGGTGGCGGCCTGGTGACGTGCGACACCGAGGGTTACTTCCTCGCGCCGACGCTGTTTGCCGACAGCGAAGCCGCGATGCGCATCAGCCGTGAAGAGATTTTCGGCCCGGTGGCCAACGTGGTGCGCGTAGCCGATTACGAGGCGGCGCTGGCCATGGCCAACGACACCGAGTTCGGCCTGTCGGCGGGTATCGCCACCACCTCGCTCAAGTACGCCAACCACTTCAAGCGTCATTCCCAGGCCGGAATGGTGATGGTCAACCTGCCGACCGCCGGTGTGGACTATCACGTTCCATTCGGTGGCCGTAAGGGCTCATCCTATGGTTCGCGTGAGCAAGGTCGCTATGCGCAAGAGTTCTACACCGTCGTAAAAACCAGCTACATCGGTTCGTAACACGCACTACCTGTTGGCACCGGTTCCTGTGGGAGCTGGCTTGCCTGCGATAGCATCACCGGTGTGTGCCTGGCACACCCAGGTGCCTGTATCGCGGGCAAGCCCGGCTCCCACATAAAAGCGGTCCTCAGAGACAACCAGACCATTACCCGCAAAAAAAATAATTAGTGGGAGTACTTCTACATGCAAGCGACCAAGCCGACCCACGTCCGCTATTTGATATTGCTCATGCTTTTTCTGGTGACCACGATCAACTACGCCGACCGGGCCACCATCGCTATCGCAGGCTCCAGCCTGCAAAAAGACCTCGGCATCGACGCGGTCACCCTCGGTTACATCTTCTCTGCATTCGGTTGGGCCTACGTGGCCGGGCAAATTCCTGGCGGCTGGCTGCTGGACCGGTTCGGCTCGAAAAAAGTCTATGCCCTGAGCATCTTCACCTGGTCACTGTTCACTGTGCTGCAAGGCTATGTGGGTGAGTTCGGTGTCTCCACCGCCGTGGTCGCGCTGTTTATGCTGCGCTTTATGGTGGGCCTGGCCGAAGCGCCGTCGTTCCCCGGAAACGCCCGTATTGTGGCGGCGTGGTTTCCTACAGCGGAGCGCGGCACGGCCTCGGCGATTTTCAACTCGGCGCAGTATTTCGCCACGGTGTTGTTCGCGCCGTTGATGGGCTGGATCGTCTACAGCTTCGGTTGGCAGCACGTGTTTATCGTGATGGGGGTGATTGGCATCCTGTTCTCGCTGATCTGGCTGAAAGTTATCCACAGCCCGCGCCAGCATCCGCTGATCAACGAAGCCGAGTTCAATCACATCGCCGCCAATGGCGCGATGGTCGATATGGATCAGGACAAGGGCAAAGGTAAGAAAACCGACGGGCCGAAGTGGGATTACATTCGTCAGTTGCTGACCAATCGCATGATGCTCGGTGTGTACCTGGGCCAGTACTGCATCAACGGCATCACGTATTTCTTCCTGACCTGGTTCCCGGTGTACCTGGTGCAGGACCGTGGCATGACTATCCTCAAGGCCGGTTTCATCGCCTCGTTGCCGGCGATCTGCGGGTTTATCGGTGGTGTGCTGGGTGGGGTGATTTCCGACTACCTGCTGCGCAAGGGCCATTCCCTGACCTTCGCCCGCAAGGCGCCGATCATTGGTGGCCTGCTGATCTCCAGCAGCATCGTGGCGTGCAACTACGTGGATATTGAATGGATGGTGGTGGGCTTCATGGCGTTGGCCTTCTTTGGCAAAGGCGTTGGCGCACTGGGTTGGGCGGTGGTGTCCGACACCTCGCCGAAACAGATCGCCGGCCTTAGTGGCGGCTTGTTCAACACCTTCGGTAACCTCGCGTCGATCACCACGCCGATTGTCATCGGCTACATCATCAGCACCACTGGGTCGTTCAAATGGGCCCTGGTGTTTGTCGGCGCCAACGCGCTGGTGGCGGTGTTCAGTTACCTGGTCATCGTCGGCCCGATCAAGCGCGTAGTGCTCAAGGAGCCGCCGAGCAAGGGCCCTGAGCTGACCAATCTTTCCCAAGCGCATTCCTGAGGGGCGATGTAATGCAGTTGATTGAACATGCCGACTCGCCGCGCTCCATCCGTTTGCACGAGCGCGACAACGTGGTGATCGTGGTCAATGACCAGGGCGTACCGGCCGGGACCGAGTTCCCGGACGGCCTGGTGACCGTGGATTTCATCCCCCAGAGCCACAAGGTGACCCTGGAAGATATTCCCGAGGGCGGTCAGATTATTCGCTACGGCCAGACCATCGGTTACGCCTTGGCGCCGATTCCCCGTGGCAGTTGGGTCCAGGAAGATCAACTGCGCATGCCCACCGCGCCACCGTTGGACAGCCTGCCACTGTCCACCGAGGTGCCTGAAACCCAGGCACCGTTGGAGGGTTTCACCTTCGAAGGGTATCGCAACGCCGACGGCACCGTCGGTACGCGCAATATCCTCGGTATCACCACCACGGTGCAGTGCGTTACCGGGGTACTGGACCATGCGGTCAAGCGCATCAAGGACGAGTTGCTGCCCAAGTACCCCCATGTCGATGACGTGGTGGCGCTGACCCACAGTTACGGGTGTGGCGTGGCCATTACCGCGACGGATGCCTACATCCCGATCCGCACCGTGCGTAACCTGGCCCGCAACCCGAACCTGGGGGGCGAAGCCCTGGTGATCAGCCTGGGCTGTGAGAAATTGCAGGCCGGGCAGGTGATGCACGACAACGACAGCTCGGTCGATTTGAGCGAGCCGTGGTTGTATCGGCTCCAGGATTCCAGCCATGGCTTTACCGAAATGATCGAGCAGATCATGGCCCTGGCTGAGACGCGCTTGAAGAAACTCGATCAACGCCGCCGCGAAACCGTGCCAGCCTCGGAACTGATCCTGGGCATGCAGTGCGGTGGCAGCGATGCGTTTTCCGGGATCACCGCCAACCCGGCGCTGGGTTATGCCTCGGATTTGTTGCTGCGGGCCGGGGCGACGGTGATGTTTTCCGAAGTGACTGAAGTCCGCGATGCCATCTACCTGCTGACTTCGCGCGCCGAGAGCAAGGAAGTCGCCGAGGAACTGGTCCGGGAAATGGACTGGTACGACCGCTACCTGGCCAAGGGCGAGGCCGATCGCAGTGCCAATACCACGCCGGGCAACAAGAAGGGCGGGTTGTCGAATATTGTCGAAAAGTCCCTGGGTTCGATCGTCAAATCCGGCAGTAGCGCGATCAATGGCGTGCTGGGTCCGGGCGAGCGCTTCAAGGGCAAGGGCCTGATTTTTTGCGCGACGCCGGCCAGTGACTTTGTTTGCGGCACCTTGCAGTTGGCGGCGGGGATGAACCTGCATGTGTTCACCACAGGGCGTGGCACGCCTTACGGGCTGGCGATGGCGCCGGTGGTGAAGGTGTCGACGCGTACGGAGTTGGCACAGCGCTGGCCGGACCTGATCGATATCGACGCTGGGCGTATTGCAACTGGGCGGGCGAGCATCGAGGAGCTGGGTTGGGAGTTGTTTCACTTCTATCTGGACGTGGCCAGCGGCAAGAAGCAAACGTGGGCTGAGCATCACAAGCTGCATAACGACATCACCTTGTTCAACCCGGCACCCATTACCTGAGATCGCCGCGGATCTTGTGGGAGCTGGCAAGCCAGCTCCCACATATGATCAGCGTTGCCGGGACGAAGTGGGCTGCTTGGCTTATCATTAGCCACCTAACGACGCTCACCAAGGTTCTCCCCGGCATGCTGGCAATTTTCCTCACCACCCTGTCCATCACCGCGCCGGTGTTTGCCATGCTGTTTCTCGGTGTGCTGCTCAAGCGCATCGACTGGATCAATGACAACTTTATCCACACGGCGTCGTCCCTGGTGTTCAACGTCACCATGCCGGCGCTGCTGTTTCTTGGCATCCTGCATGCCGACCTGCACTCGGCACTCAAGCCGGGTTTGCTGATCTATTTTGCCGTCGCCACGCTGCTCAGCTTTGCCCTGGCCTGGGGCTGGGCGCTGTTTCGCTGCCCGCGTGAAGACCGCGGCATCTATACTCAGGGCGCCTTTCGCGGCAACAACGGGGTGATTGGCCTGGCGTTGGCGGCCAGCATGTACGGCGATTACGGCATCTCCCTCGGCGCGATCCTCGCCGCGCTGGTGATCCTGTTCTACAACACGCTGTCGACCATTGTGCTGGCGGTGTACAGCCCGGTGATCAAGTCCGACCCATGGAGCATCTGCAAGAGTGTGGTGGCCAACCCGTTGATCATCAGCGTGATCGTGGCCACGCCGTTCGCGGTGTTCCAGATTGGCCTGCCGGGCTGGTTGGAGTCTTCCGGCCGCTATCTGGCAGACATGACCTTGCCGCTGGCACTGATCTGCATCGGTGGCACCCTGTCGCTGGCGGCGCTGCGTAAAAGCGGGAGCATGGCCTTGAGCGCGAGCCTGGTGAAGATGATCGGGTTGCCGCTGGTGGCCACGCTGGGCGCCTGGCTGTTGGGTTTCCGGGGCCCGGAGTTGGGGATTCTGTTCCTGTATTTCGGCGCGCCGACGGCAGCGGCCAGTTTTGTGATGGCCAGGGCAGCAGAGGGCAATCACGAGCTGGCGGCGGCGATTATCGTGATCACTACGCTGATGGCGGCGGTGACCACGAATATCGGGATTTTCGTGTTGCAGGCGGGTGGGTGGATCTGAATTTTGTGGGGGGCATTCGCGAGCAAGCCCCACATTCGACCGCGTTCTCAGGTTGAAGCTCGGCCAACTGTGGGAGCGGGCTTGCCCGCGAATACTATCTAGCCGTCACTGCTGATCGGCCTGATACGCCTCAATCACTTCCTGCGCCGCCCTGAACGCATCGATCGCCGCCGGTACACCCGCATACACCGCGCAATGCAGCAGTGCCTCGCGAATCTCTTCCACCGTACAGCCATTGTTCAACGCGCCCCGTACGTGACCCTTGAGCTCCTGCGGGCACTTGAGCGCGGTGAGGGCGGCGAGGGTGATCAGGCTGCGGGTCTTCAGCGGCAAGCCTTCGCGATTCCACACACCGCCCCATGCATGTTCATTGACGAAATCCTGCAACGGTTGTGTGAATTCGGTGGCGTTGCCCAAGGCACGGTCGACGAACACGTCGCCCATGACCTGGCGACGCATTTCAACCCCGGACTTCTTCTGATCGGTCATTGCGATTCCCTCTTGTGTTGACGGCGCCAGGCTCGCAGCGTGCTGAACAACAGGAATGCCACCAGCACTGGCAGGACGTAATACAGCATCAGGTGTTCAAGCTTGGTGGCCAGCGGCATGCCAGTGGTGAACGACATCACATGCAGCCCATATGCCAGGTACAGGCCCAGCAGCACCAGGCCTTCGGCGCGGGTTACGCGGTAGCCGCTGTAGAACACCGGCAGGCACAGCGCCGCGGCGGCGAGCATCACCGGCAGGTCGAAATCCAAGGCATTGGGCGATACCGACAGCGGCGTGGGCGCCACCAGGGCGGTGAACCCCAGCACACCCAACAGGTTGAACAGGTTGCTGCCGATCACGTTGCCCACGGCGATTTCCCGCTGGCCGCGCAGGGCGGCGATCAGCGAGGTCGCCAGGCACGGCAGGGAGGTGCCGACGCCGATCAGCGTCAGGCCGATTATGCGCTCCGACAAGCCCAGGTCCGCCGCCACATCCACCGCCCCAGCGAGCAGCAGGTGGCCGGCAAGCAGCAGGATCAGCAGCCCGCCGACTATCAACAGCACGCTGCTCAGCCAGGGCGCGCGGGCCACGGTGTCCAGGGTGCGTGGGCGGCGAGAGTGGCGGGTCTGGTAGTGCAGCACGCCGAGGTAGGCGATCAGCGCGCTCAGCAACAACAGGCCATCGGCCGGTGTGAGTGCTTCATTGGCCGCCAGCGTGAACACCAGTAGCGCGGCGAGAATCATCACCGGGATGTCCAGGCGTACCAGCTGGCGCGAGACCCGCAGCGGGATGATCAGCGCCGACAGGCCCAGGGTGACGAGGATGTTGAAGATGCTGCTGCCGATCACGCTGCCCACCGCGATGTCGGTGTTGCCTGCCAGGGTGGCTTGCAGGCTGACGCTCATCTGCGGCGCGCTGCTGCCGAAGGCGACGATCGTCAGGCCAATGATCAGTGGCCGCACCTTGAGGCTGGCAGCCAGGCGCACCGCCGCGCGCACCAGGATTTCGGCGCCGGTGATCAGCAGCAGCAGGCCGCCGACTAGTTCGAGCAGGCTCCAGGGGGAGAGGGCTGTCAGTAATCCGAAAATGGCCAGGGCTCCTCAGTTGCCAAGGGCTTGTACCCGCACGCGTGCGGTACCGCTGCTGATCATGCCCAACTGCTCGGCGGCCTTGCGTGAAAGATCGATCAAGCGCCCACGGGTATGCGGGCCGCGATCATTGATGCGCACCACCACGGATTTGTCGTTGTTCAAGTTGGTGACCTTGACCTGGGTGCCGAACGGCAGTTGCCGGTGGGCGGCGGTCAGGGCGTTCTGGTTGAAGGGTTCACCGCTGGCGGTCTTTTTGCCGTGGTGCTTGGCGCCGTAATAGGAGGCGGTGCCGGTTTCGTCGTAGCCGTTGGGGTTGATGACGCCGCTGGCGCAGCCGGCCAACAGCGAGAACAGGGCCAGAAGGGCAAATAGACGCTGCATTTTCAAGGATACCCCCTTATCAAATGTGGGAGCGGGCTTGCTCGCGAAGGCGGTGTGTCAGCCAAGTATTCCTTCACTGATCAACCGCCTTCGCGAGCAAGCCCGCTCCTACAAAGTGTCCGAGTTGAGCATGGGATCTCACTCGGACCATTCGTCGCTATCAGCCTTCGAGCTTGCTTTTGAGCAATTCGTTCACCTGTTGCGGGTTGGCCTTGCCTTTGGAGGCTTTCATTGCCTGGCCCACAAAGAAGCCGAACATCTTGCCGCGCTTGGCTTCGTCTGCCGCACGGTACTGTTCGACCTGCTCGGCGTTGGCCGCGAGCATTTCGTCCAGCACGGCCGAGATCGCGCCGCTGTCGGTGACTTGCTTGAGGCCGCGGTTCTCGATGATCTCGTCGGCGCTGCCTTCACCGCTGGCCATGGCTTCGAACACGGTCTTGGCGATCTTGCCGGAGATGGTGTTGTCCTTGATGCGCAGCAGCATGCCGCCCAATTGCTCGGCAGTGACCGGGGCTTCGTCGATTTCCAGGCCCTGCTTGTTCAACAGGCTGCCCAGCTCGACCATCACCCAGTTGGCCGCCAGCTTGGCGTCACCGGCAATGCTCACGACTTTTTCGAAGTAGTTGGCTTGCTCACGGCTGGAGGCCAGCACGCTGGCATCGTAGACCGACAGGCCGAACTGCTCCTGGAAGCGCTCGCGTTTCTGCTGCGGCAATTCCGGCAGGGTGGCGCGTACGTCATTGAGGAACGCGTCCTCGATGACCACCGGCAACAGGTCCGGATCGGGGAAGTAACGGTAGTCGTTGGCTTCCTCCTTGCTGCGCATGGCGCGGGTTTCGTCTTTGTTCGGGTCGTACAGGCGGGTCTGCTGGATGACCTTGCCGCCGTCTTCTATCAGCTCGATCTGGCGGCGCACTTCACTGTTGATCGCTTTCTCGATGAAGCGGAACGAGTTGACGTTCTTGATCTCGCAGCGAGTGCCGAACTCGACCTGGCCTTTCGGGCGGATCGACACGTTGCAGTCACAACGCAGCGAACCTTCGGCCATGTTGCCGTCGCAGATGCCTAGGTAACGCACCAGTGCGTGGATGGTCTTGACGTAGGCCACGGCTTCCTTGGCGCTGCGCATGTCCGGTTCGGAAACGATCTCCAGCAGCGGCGTGCCGGCACGGTTCAGGTCGATGCCGGTGGCGCCCGGGAATTCTTCGTGCAGGCTCTTGCCGGCATCTTCTTCCAGGTGCGCACGGGTCACGCCGAGGCGCTTGATGGTGCCGTCTTCCAGAGGGATGTCCAGGTGGCCCTTGCCGACAATCGGCAGTTCCATCTGGCTGATCTGGTAGCCCTTGGGCAGGTCCGGGTAGAAGTAGTTCTTGCGCGCGAACACGTTGTGCTGGCCGATCTCGGCGTCAATCGCCAGGCCGAACATCACCGCCATGCGCACCGCTTCCTGGTTCAGCACCGGCAAGACACCGGGCATGCCCAGGTCGACCAGGCTGGCCTGGGTGTTGGGCTCGGAACCGAACGTGGTGGCGCTACCGGAGAAAATCTTCGATTGGGTGGCGAGCTGGGTATGAATCTCCAGCCCGATCACGACTTCCCATTGCATAGTGTTCTCCTCAGAAGCCGGTAGGGGTGCGGGTGTGCCAGTCTGTGTGCAACTGGTACTGGTGCGCCACATTGAGCAGGCGGCCTTCCTGGAAATACGGGGCGAGCAATTGCACGCCCACCGGCAGGCCATCGACGAAACCGGCAGGCATGGACAAGCCCGGCAGGCCCGCGAGGTTGGCGGTGATGGTGTACAAGTCTTCGAGGTACGCAGCCACCGGGTCGCCATTCTTGGCGCCGAGCTTCCAGGCCGGGTTCGGCGTGGTTGGGCCGAGGATCACGTCGACTTCATTAAAGGCAGCCATGAAGTCGTTCTTCACCAGGCGACGGATCTTTTGCGCCTTGAGATAGTACGCGTCGTAGTAGCCGGCCGACAGGGCGTAGGCACCGACCATGATGCGGCGTTGTACTTCGGCACCGAAGCCTTCGCCACGGGAGCGTTTGTACAGGTCGGTCAGGTCTTTCGGGTTTTCGCAGCGATAGCCGAAGCGCACGCCGTCGAAACGCGACAGGTTGGAAGAGGCTTCAGCCGGGGCGATCACATAGTAGGCAGGGATCGCGTGCTGATTGTTCGGCAGGCTGATTTCCTTGATCACCGCGCCGAGCTTTTCCAGCTCCTTGACGCTGTTGTGCACCAGTTCGGCGATGCGTGGGTCGAGACCGGCGCTGAAGTACTCCTTCGGCACGCCGATGCGCAGGCCCTTGATCGACGTGTTGAGGCTGGCGCTGTAGTCCGGCACTGGCTCATCGATGCTGGTGGAGTCCTGTTGATCGAACCCGGCCATGCCTTGTAACAAAATCGCGCAGTCTTCGGCGGTGCGTGCCAACGGGCCGCCCTGATCGAGGCTGGAGGCGTAGGCGATCATGCCCCAGCGGGAAACGCGACCATAGGTCGGCTTCAAGCCGGTGAGGTTGGTGAACGCCGCTGGCTGGCGGATCGAGCCGCCGGTGTCGGTGGCGGTGGCCGCCGGCAGGAAGCGCGCGGCAACGGCTGCAGCCGAACCGCCGGACGAGCCGCCGGGCACGTGCTCCAGGTTCCACGGGTTTTTCACCGCGCCGTAGTAGCTCGATTCGTTGGCCGAACCCATGGCGAATTCATCCATGTTGGTCTTGCCCAGGGTCACGGCCCCGGCGGCAGCCAGCTTGGACACCACGGTGGCGTCATAGGGCGCCTTGAAGTTGTCGAGCATCTTCGAGCCGCAGCTGGTGCGGATACCCTGGGTGCAGAACAAGTCCTTGTGGGCGATTGGAGCGCCCAGCAGTGCGCCATTCTCACCGTTGGCGCGACGTGCGTCGGCGGCCTTGGCCTGGCTCAGGGCCAGCTCTTCGGTGAGGCTGATGAAGCTGTTGACCTGCGGGTCCAGTGCGGCGATACGCGCCAGCAGGGTCCTGGTCAGCTCTTCGGAAGAAAACTTTTTGTCGGCGAGACCGCGGGCGATCTCGGCCAGAGTCATGTGATGCATGAAAGGCTCTTTCCCTTTAGTCGATGACTTTCGGAACCAGATACAGGCCGTTTTCGACCGCTGGTGCGATGGACTGGTAGGCCTCGCGATTATTACGTTCGGTCACGACGTCTGCGCGCAGGCGCTGGCTGGCTTCCAGTGGGTGAGCCAGGGGCTCGATGCCGTCGGTATTCACGGCCTGCATTTGGTCAACCAGCCCGAGAATGCTGTTCAGGGCTGCGGTGGTTTGTGGAATTTCGCTTTCAACCAGGTCCAGGTGGGCCAGGTGAGCGATTTTTTCCACGTCGGAGCGTTCAAGCGCCATGGGATTCTCCAGTGGAAAGGCGTCCGTGTGTTAGATTGTCGGAACACTACCGCATTTCTACGGTCATATGGCCGCGATTGTGGGGGTTGGTGCGTAGAAAGTCGGCCAATTTAGCACATTGGCGCCTTGCCCAAAATCCCTGTCGTTGTTAGAGTTTGCCGCACTTTTTTACCCACGCGTTGCCTAGGGTCCTTTCCCCATGTTCAAGAAACTGCGTGGCATGTTTTCCAGCGATCTTTCCATTGACCTGGGCACTGCCAACACCCTTATTTACGTGCGCGAGCGCGGTATCGTTCTGAATGAGCCATCGGTTGTGGCCATTCGGACCCATGGTAATCAGAAAAGTGTCGTTGCCGTCGGCACCGAGGCCAAGCGCATGCTCGGCCGTACACCAGGCAATATTGCCGCCATCCGTCCGATGAAAGACGGCGTGATCGCCGACTTCAGCGTCTGCGAGAAGATGCTGCAGTACTTCATCAACAAGGTTCACGAAAACAGTTTCCTGCAGCCCAGCCCGCGTGTGCTGATCTGCGTTCCGTGCAAGTCCACCCAGGTGGAGCGTCGTGCCATCCGTGAATCGGCCCTTGGTGCCGGTGCTCGCGAAGTCTTCCTGATCGAAGAGCCAATGGCCGCTGCGATCGGTGCCGGCCTGCCGGTTGAAGAAGCCCGCGGTTCGATGGTGGTGGATATCGGTGGTGGTACTACCGAAATCGCCCTGATCTCCCTGAACGGTGTGGTGTATGCCGAATCCGTCCGCGTCGGCGGCGACCGCTTCGATGAAGCGATCATCACTTATGTGCGCCGTAACTACGGCAGCCTGATCGGTGAATCCACCGCAGAGCGCATCAAGCAGGAAATCGGCACCGCCTACCCGGGCGGCGAAGTGCGCGAAGTCGATGTTCGCGGTCGCAACCTGGCCGAAGGTGTTCCACGTGCCTTCACCCTGAACTCCAATGAAGTGCTGGAAGCTCTGCAAGAGTCCCTGGCCACCATCGTTCAGGCTGTGAAGAGCGCCCTGGAGCAATCGCCGCCGGAACTGGCTTCCGACATCGCCGAGCGTGGCCTGGTGCTGACCGGCGGTGGCGCCTTGCTGCGCGACCTGGACAAGTTGCTGGCCCAGGAAACCGGCCTGCCGGTGATCGTTGCCGAAGACCCGCTGACCTGCGTTGCCCGTGGCGGTGGTCGTGCACTGGAAATGATGGATAAACACACCATGGACCTGCTCTCCAGCGAATAAGCTTCGTTGGTCGGTTCATGCGTCGCCAACAGGCAGCACTTTGCAGTGCTGCCTGTTGGCGTTTATCTTCTTCAACCTGCATCCAGGCCGGTTAGATGCCGTATGAGTAAAGAGAACATTTGCCTGGGAGGAGCGGCCTATTAAACCGCTTTTCGCCAAAGGCCCCTCATTGGGCGTGCGCTTGTTGGTGCTGGTCGTGCTTTCGGTCGCGCTGATGGTGGTCGATGCCCGTTTCGCACTGCTCAAGCCCGTGCGCAGCCAGATGTCGCTGGTGTTGATGCAGACTTACTGGATCACCGACCTGCCGCAACGGCTGTTCCAGGGCGTGGCCAGCCAATTTGGCAGCCGCACCGAGCTGGTCGCCGAGAACGAAAAACTCAAGACTGAAAACCTGCTGCTGCAGGGGCGCATGCAAAAGCTGGCGGCCCTCACCGAGCAGAACGTTCGGCTGCGCGAGTTGCTCAACTCTTCCGCGCTGGTCAACGAGAAGGTCGAAGTCGCCGAGTTGATCGGCATGGACCCCAACCCCTTCACCCATCGCATCATCATCAACAAAGGTGAGCGCGACGGTGTGGTCCTCGGTCAACCGGTGCTCGATGCCCGTGGCTTGATGGGCCAGGTGGTCGAGTTGATGCCCTACACCTCGCGCGTACTGTTGCTGACGGACACGACCCATAGCATTCCGGTGCAGGTCAACCGCAACGGCCTGCGTGCGATTGCCAGCGGCACCGGCAACCCGGAACGCCTGGAATTGCGTCATGTAGCCGATACCGCCGACATCAAGGAAGGCGACCTGTTGGTCAGCTCCGGCCTGGGTCAACGGTTCCCGGCGGGTTATCCGGTGGCGACGGTCAAGGAAGTGATCCACGACTCCGGCCAGCCATTCGCCATCGTCCGTGCCGTGCCGACTGCCGCCCTGAACCGCAGCCGCTATCTGCTGCTGGTGTTCAGCGACAACCGCACCCCGGAAGAACGCGCCAACGATGCCGCCCAAGCCCAGGAAGCCGAAGACAAGCAGAACGGCACCACGCCGATCGTCCCTGCGACGGTGCCCAAGCCTGCCGCTGCGCCATCGGCCACACCTGCGGCCGCTCCCGCTGCCGCCGCGCCGGTCGCGACGCCGGTCAAGCCAGCTGCGCACAACGCGCACGCGGTGAAGCCGGCGGCCACCAAACCACCTGCTTCGGCGCCCGCGACTGCCACGCCTGCGACCAAACCGCCTGCTGCAACGCCGGCTGCCCGTCCAGCGGCAACGGCTCCGGCAACCACGCGGCAGAGGGAGGAATAATGGCCGGTACTCATTCGCGCAATGGCTGGATCGTCTGGTTGACCTTCGCGGTCGGCTTGCTGCTCAGCGTTTCTCCGTTGCCGCAATTCATGGAAATCCTGCGTCCGCTCTGGCTGGCATTGCTGCTGGCCTTCTGGTCGCTGAACCTGCCGCACAAGATCGGCATGGTCACCGCGCTGTTCCTGGGCTTGGCGGAAGACGTGCTGTATGGCACCTTGCTGGGCCAGAACGCGCTGATCCTGACGCTGATTACGTTCCTGGTGCTGTCGTTGCAGCAGCGTTTGCGCATGTTTCCGATGTGGCAGCAGTGCCTGGTGATCCTGGTGATCTTCGGCCTGGCGCAGTTGGTGCAGCTATGGCTCAGTGCCCTGACGGGCAACCGCCAGCCGACGCTCGCGTTGGTATTGCCGGCGCTGGTCAGTGCGCTGCTGTGGCCCTGGATCAGTTTTGGCCTGCGTGGGTTACGTCGTCGCTATAAAATCAATTGAATGGATTGCGAGGCTCTGCCTGGTTATCGAGTCCTACAGGGAGAGTCTGCATGAATTCGCTTTATCTGGCCTCGGGCTCCCCGAGGCGACGTGAGTTGCTGACCCAGATCGGTGTGCCCTTCACCGTGGTCAGCGCCGCGATTGATGAAACTCCTCTTACCCACGAATCCGCCGTTTCCTACGTCGAGCGTCTGGCGCGCGGCAAGGCTGCGGCGGGTTTGGCTGCGCTTGAACACGCCTCGGGTGCCTGTGTGCTGGGTGCCGACACCGCTGTCATTGTCGACGGCCAGATCCTCGGCAAACCCGTGGATCAGGCCGATGCCCTGGCCATGTTGATGGCGCTGGCGGGGCGTGAACATGACGTGCTCACTGCCATTGCCGTGACCGATGGCCAGCGCTGCGAAACTGTTTGTGTAAGCAGTCGTGTACGTTTTCGCAGTATTTCTGTCGAGGAAGCTACAACCTACTGGCACAGTGGCGAACCCCAGGACAAGGCGGGCGGCTATGCTATTCAAGGGCTTGGATCGGTGTTTGTCGCCGGGCTCAATGGCAGTTATTCCGCCGTGGTAGGCCTGCCGGTGTGCGAAACCGCGCAACTGCTCGGTCAATTCGGCATACCCTGTTGGCAACACCTTACCGCGCGCTGAACGCCTAACCCCAGCGCCCAGCCCTAAGCGATCGGTCACTATTGTGAAAACGCCTGAACGAGACCTAGCCATGAGTGAAGAGATTCTGATCAATATCACGCCGATGGAATCACGCGTGGCGGTGGTAGAGAACGGTGTTCTGCAAGAAGTGCACGTCGAGCGTACCCAGAAGCGCGGGATCGTCGGCAATATCTATAAAGGCAAGGTGGTGCGTGTCTTGCCGGGCATGCAGGCGGCATTCGTCGACATCGGCCTGGACCGTGCAGCGTTTATCCACGCATCGGAAATCTCCCTGCGCGAAGGCCCGGCGGTAGAGAGCATCAGCGCGCTGGTGCACGAAGGGCAGAGCCTGGTGGTGCAAGTCACCAAGGACCCCATCGGCTCCAAAGGCGCGCGCCTGACCACGCAGCTATCGATTCCGTCGCGCTATCTGGTGTACATGCCGCGTACCGCCCACGTCGGCATCTCCCTGAAGATCGAAGATGAAGCCGAGCGCGAGCGCCTGAAGAAGGTGGTCAGCGACTGTGTGGCGGCCGAAGGCATCAAGGAAGCTGGCGGTTTCATCCTGCGTACCGCCGCCGAAGGTGCCGGTGCCGATGAAATCCTCATGGACATCCGTTACCTGCGGCGCCTGTGGGACCAGATCGGCGCACAGATCAAGACCATCGGCGCACCCAGTGTCATCTACGAAGACCTGGGCCTGGCCCTGCGTACCCTGCGCGATCTGGTCAGCCCCAAGATTGAGAAAATTCGCATCGACTCGCGGGAGACCTTCCAGCGCACCACGCAATTTGTTGCCGAGCTGATGCCGGAAATTGCCGATCGCCTGGAGCACTATCCTGGCGAGCGGCCGATCTTTGACCTGTATGGCGTTGAAGATGAAATCCAGAAAGCCCTGGAACGCAAAGTGCCACTGAAGTCCGGTGGCTATCTGGTGGTGGACCCTGCGGAGGCCATGACCACCATCGACGTCAACACTGGCGCGTTCGTGGGGCATCGCAATCTCGAAGAAACCATCTTCAAGACCAACCTCGAAGCGGCCACTGCGATTGCCCGTCAACTGCGCCTGCGCAACCTGGGCGGGATCATCATCATCGACTTCATCGACATGGAAGATGAAGAGCACCAGCGTCAGGTGCTGCGCACCCTCGAGAAGCAACTGGAGCGCGACCACGCCAAGACGAACATTATCGGCATCACCGAGCTGGGCCTGGTGCAGATGACCCGCAAGCGCACCCGCGAAAGCCTTGAGCAAGTGCTGTGCGAGCCGTGCAGCAGTTGCCAGGGGCGCGGTAAATTAAAGACTCCGGAAACCGTTTGCTACGAGATTTTCCGGGAAATCCTACGAGAGGCTCGGGCTTACCAGGCCGAAGGTTATAGAGTGCTCGCCAACCAGAAAGTGGTCGACCGTCTGTTGGACGAAGAGTCCGGCAACGTCGCCGAATTGGAGGGGTTTATCGGACGCACAATTCGTTTCCAGGTTGAAACCATGTATTCCCAGGAACAATACGACGTGGTGCTGCTCTGATCCCCATTCGCTTACTTTTGACTGTCTTGAGGGTCGCCTGACATGGAGCGTCTGACACGCTTTTTTGCCGCTTTGACCCGTTGGGGCCTGGGCCTTTGCGCGTTGCTGCTGGTACTGGCGGCGGTGTACGTGAGCCTGGGGCGCGAATTGACCCCGCTGGTGGCCGAATATCGCGCCGAAGTCGAGGCCAAGGCCCAGGCGGCGGTGGATATGCCGCTGCACATTGGCAGCCTTGAAGGCCGTTGGAGCGGCTTTGCGCCGATGCTGCTGGCCCACGACGTGATGCTGGGCGAGGGCAGCAGCGCCTTGCGCCTGGATCAGGTCGAAGTGGTGCCGGACATCTGGGCCAGCCTGATGGCGCGTGAAGTGCGCATCGCACATCTGGAAGTCAGTGGCCTGCAACTCAGCGTCAAGGAAGACAAGGACGGCCACTGGGCGCTGCAAGGCCTGCCGGTGCAGGATGACCAGCCGCTGGACCCACAGCAATTGCTCCAGCGTATGCAGATGGTCAAGCGTGTGTCACTGCTCGACAGCCAGGTGACCTTGCAACCCTTCGACCAGCCCCCGTTGACCCTGACATATGTCGGCCTGAGCTTGCACACCGGCATCACCCGCCAGCGCCTGGACGCGCGCCTGACCCTGCCTGATGGCCAGCCCCTGGCACTGAGCTTGCGCACGCGGATTCGTGCGAGCCAATGGCAAGACGCTGAAGCACAGGCCTACCTGAGCCTGCCCCAGAGCGACTGGGCCAAGTGGATTCCGGCCAAGCTGACGCAGCAATGGAAACTCACCCAATTCAAGGCCGGCGGCGAATTCTGGCTGACCTGGGCCAAGGGCACCGTGCAAAGCGCGGTGGTGCGCCTCAACTCGCCACAGATCAAGGGCAGCTACGCCGAGCGCAAGCCGGTGCACATTGAAAACCTGGCCCTCAACGCCTACCTGCAACGCAGTGATAGCGGTCTTACGGTGCTGTTCGACTCGCTGGCGATGAACCTGGGCGAGACCCGCTGGGAATCGCGCGTGCAATTGCAGCAAAGCCTGGCCACCGACAAGGACCAGGAGGTGTGGAAGCTTCAGGCGGACCGCCTGGACCTGACCCCCATCACACCGTTGCTCAATGCCCTGGCGCCGTTGCCCGAAGGTTTCGCCACGACCATCGAGCACCTGAAGGCGATTGGCTTGCTGCGCAATGTGCTGGTGGATTTCCGTCCTCAGGACACCACGGATCAAAAACTCAGTTTCGCCGCCAATCTCGAACGTGTGGGGTTTGACGCCTACTTCGGTGCCCCGGCTGCCCGTAACATTTCCGGCAGTATCAGCGGTGACCTTGGCCATGGCGAACTGCGCATGGACAGCAGGGACTTTTCCCTGCACCTGGATCCCATCTTTGCCAAACCCTGGCAGTACATCCAGGCCAATGCGCGCCTGACGTGGAAGCTGGATAAAGATGGCTTCACCCTGATCGCGCCGTATATCAAGGTGCTGGGCGAAGAGGGCAAAGTGGCTGCCGATTTCTTGATTCGCCTGAGTTTTGACCAAAGCCGCGAAGACTACATGGACCTGCGGGTCGGCATGGTCGATGGCGACGGGCGCTTCACCTCCAAATACCTGCCGGCGGTGTTGAGCCCGGCGCTGGATGAATGGCTGCGCACGGCGATTCTCAAAGGTGCGGTCGACGAGGGGTTCTTCCAATACCAGGGCTCGCTCAACCACGATGCGTTGCCCGCCTCGCGCAATATCAGCCTGTTCTTCAAGGTGCATGACGCCGAACTGGCGTTCCAGCCAGGCTGGCCGCATGTGAGCAAGGTCACGGGTGAAGTGTTCGTCGAAGAGAGCGGTGTGCGCATCCTGGCCAGCAAGGGGCAATTGCTCGACACCAAGGTCAACGACATCTACGTCAATATTCCCCATGCGCCGGCGGACAAGGACAGCCACCTGCTGCTCACCGGCGGTTTTGCCGGCGGCCTGGGGGATGGTCTGAAGATCCTTCAGGAAGCGCCGATCGGCACGGCTTCGACGTTTGCCGGCTGGAAGGGCGAGGGCGACCTGCAAGGCAGCCTGGATCTGGACATACCGCTGGCCAAGGGCGCCGAACCGAAAATCGTGGTGGACTTCAAGACCGACAAGTCCCGCCTGCAATTGGCCGAGCCCACCTTGGACCTGACCCAGCTCAAGGGGGATTTCCGCTTCGACAGCGCCAAGGGCCTCAGTGGCCAGAACATCACGGCCCAGGCGTTCGACCGGCCGATCAGCGCGCAGATTGTTGCCGGCGGCAAGCCGGGCAATATCAGTACGCGCGTGACGGCCAAAGGGCAGGTCACGGTCAAGCGGCTGACGGACTGGTTGAAAATCAGCCAGCCGTTGCCGGTGTCCGGCGATATTCCGTACCAGCTGCAACTGAACCTTGACGGTGCCGACAGTCAACTGATGGTCAGCTCCAACCTCAAGGGCGTGGCAGTGGATTTGCCAGCGCCCTTTGGCATGCCAGCCAGTCAGGGGCGTGACAGTGTATTCCGCATGACCTTGCAGGGTAACGAGCGCCGCTACTGGTTCGATTATGGCGAGCTGGCGAATTTCACCTTCGCGGCGCCGCCGGACAAGTTCAATGACGGCCGGGGCGAGTTGTTCCTCGGTGATGGCGATGCGCTGTTGCCGACAGTCAAAGGCCTGCGCATTCGCGGAGTCTTGTCGGAACTGGATCTCGACCCGTGGAAGAAGCTCGTGGACCGTTATGCGGGCAACGACCCGGGCGGCAGCGCCAAGCAATTGCTCAGCGGCGCCGACTTCAAGGTCGGCAAGCTGACCGGCTTTGGCACCCAGTTCGATCAGGTCAAATTGCAGTTGGACCGCAAACCCGCGGCGTGGGGCCTGCAGCTCGACAGCCAGCAGGCCAAGGGCACGGTGAACCTGCCGGACGCCAAGGGCGCGCCGATTGCGATCAACCTGCAGTATGTGAAACTGCCGGCCGTGGACCCGAGCGTACAGGCCGATGAAAACGCCCCGGACCCTTTGGCCGACATCGACCCCAAGGATATTCCCGCGCTCGACATTGCCATCGACCAGCTGTTCCAGGGGCCGGACTTGATCGGCGCGTGGTCGTTGAAGATCCGCCCGACGACCAAGGGTTTGGCCTTCACCAATCTGGACCTTGGCCTCAAGGGCATGCAGCTCAAGGGTGATGGCGGCTGGGAAGGCGCGCCGGGAAGCAGCGGCAGTTGGTACAAGGGGCGCCTGGACGGTAAGAATATCGGCGATGTACTCAAGGGCTGGGGTTATGCGCCGACCGTCACCAGCAAGGACTTCCATCTGGACGTGGACGGGCGCTGGCCGGGCTCGCCGGCCTATGTGGGGCCGAAACGTTTCTCCGGCAGCCTGGATGCATCCTTTCGCAGCGGTCAGTTCGTTGAAGTGGAAGGCGGCGCCCAGGCCCTGCGTGTGTTTGGCCTGCTCAACTTCAACTCCATCGGGCGCCGGTTGCGCCTGGACTTTTCCGACTTGCTCGGCAAGGGCTTGAGTTATGACCGGGTCAAAGGCCTGTTGGCTGCCAGTAACGGCGTGTTCGTTACCCGCGAACCGATCACCATGACCGGGCCGTCGACCAACCTTGAGCTTAACGGCACCCTGGATCTGGTGGCCGACCGTGTCGACGCCAAGTTGCTGGTGACATTGCCGGTCACCAACAACCTGCCGATTGCCGCGTTGATCGTGGGGGCTCCGGCGATTGGTGGGGCGTTGTTCCTGATCGACAAGCTGATCGGTGACCGCGTTTCGCGCTTCGCCAGCGTGCAATACAAAGTCGAGGGGCCGTGGAAGGATCCGAAAATCACCTTCGACAAGCCATTTGAAAAGCCAAACTGAGAGCCTGTGGAGTAGCATGGTCGCACGCCCATTACGGAGAGTCGGCCCATGTCCTTTGCGGTAATTCAAATGGTCAGCCAGAGCGATGTGCTGGCCAATCTTGCCCAGGCCCGGCGCCTGCTGGAGCAAGCGGCGGCAGGGGGGGCGAAGCTGGCGGTGCTGCCGGAAAACTTTGCCGCCATGGGCCGGCGTGATGTGGCCGATATCGGCCGGACCGAGGCATTGGGCGAAGGACCGATCCTGCCGTGGTTGAAACAGACCGCCCGTGACCTCACCTTATGGATAGTGGCTGGCACCTTGCCGTTGCCGCCCAGGGATCAGCCGTACGCCAAGTCCAACGCCTGTTCGCTGCTGGTCGATGACCAGGGCGAAATCGTTGCCCGATACGACAAGTTGCACCTGTTCGATGTGGACGTTGCCGACGCGCGTGGTCGTTATCGTGAATCCGACGACTATGCTTTCGGCAGCAACGTGGTGGTGGCGGACACGCCGGTGGGGCGATTGGGCCTGACGGTGTGTTACGACCTGCGCTTCCCCGAGCTGTACAGCGAGTTGCGTGCAGCAGGGGCTGAATTGATTACCGCGCCTTCGGCGTTTACCGCGGTGACCGGCGCGGCGCACTGGGACGTGCTGATTCGCGCACGCGCCATCGAAACCCAGTGTTACCTGCTGGCGGCCGCCCAGGGCGGCGTGCATCCGGGGCCGCGGGAAACCTACGGTCACGCAGCGATCGTTGACCCGTGGGGGCGGGTGCTGGCGCAACAGGATCAAGGCGAAGCGGTGTTGTTGGCCGAACGCGATAGCAGTGAACAAGCGTCGATACGGGCGCGCATGCCGGTGGTCAGCCACCGGCGTTTTTTCTCGCAGGGCGCACAGCGGCCTGCTTCGGAACGATGAATTTAAGGCCAAACCTATGAGCGAGTTGTTGTCCTCAGTCAGTGAACACCTCCTGGCACCTGGTGGCGTGACCATCGAAAGCTTGCAAACCGTGCTGGGCGATCTGGCCGGGCCGGGTATCGACGCGGCTGACCTGTATTTCCAGGGGCAGATCTCCGAGTCCTGGGCCCTTGAAGACGGCATCGTCAAGGAAGGCAGTTTCAACCTTGACCAAGGTGTAGGCGTGCGTGCGCAATCCGGAGAAAAAACCGGTTTTGCCTACAGCAACGCGATCACCCTGGAAGCCTTGGGCCTGGCAGCGCGTGCGGCGCGTTCGATCTCCCGTGCCGGGCAAAACGGTACGGTGCAGGCGTTCAGTACCCAGGACGTGGCGCAATTGTATGCGCCCGATAACCCCCTGGAAGTGATCAGCCGTGCGGAGAAGGTCGAGCTGCTCAAACGTGTCGACGCGGCTACCCGCGCCCTTGACCCGCGTATCCAGCAGGTCACCGTGAGCATGGCCGGTGTGTGGGAGCGCATCCTGGTGGCCTCCACCGATGGCGGCCTGGCGGCGGATGTACGGCCGCTGGTGCGCTTCAACGTCAGTGTGATCGTCGAGCAGAATGGCCGCCGGGAGCGCGGCGGGCATGGCGGTGGCGGGCGTACCGACTACCGTTATTTCCTCACTGATGACCGCGCCATGGGGTATGCCCGTGAAGCGCTGCGTCAGGCGCTGGTGAACCTGGAGGCCATTCCGGCCCCGGCCGGTACGTTGCCGGTGGTGTTGGGCTCGGGTTGGTCCGGCGTATTGCTGCACGAGGCCGTGGGCCATGGTCTGGAAGGTGACTTCAACCGCAAGGGCAGCTCGGCCTACAGCGGGCGCATGGGCGAGATGGTTGCGTCCAAGCTGTGCACCATTGTCGATGACGGCACCTTGGCCGGGCGCCGTGGCTCGTTGAGTGTCGACGATGAAGGCACTCCAACCGAATGCACCACGCTGATCGAAAACGGCGTGCTCAAGGGCTATATGCAAGACAAACTCAACGCTCGCCTGATGGGCGTGGCACGTACCGGCAACGGTCGTCGCGAGTCCTATGCGCACCTGCCGATGCCACGCATGACCAACACCTACATGCTCGGTGGCGAAAGCGACCCGGCGGAAATCATCGCCTCGGTAAAACGCGGAATCTACTGCGCCAACCTGGGTGGCGGCCAGGTGGACATCACCAGTGGCAAGTTCGTGTTCTCCACCAGCGAGGCGTACCTGATCGAAGACGGCAAGATCACCGCGCCGGTCAAAGGCGCAACGTTGATTGGCAACGGGCCGGAAGCCATGAGCAAGGTGTCGATGGTCGGTAACGACCTGTCGCTGGACAGCGGCGTGGGCACATGCGGCAAGGATGGGCAGTCGGTGCCGGTGGGTGTCGGCCAGCCAACGCTGAAAATTGATGCGATCACCGTGGGAGGCACGGGCTCGTAGGAAGAGTGGAGCTTCGGGTGGCGAAGATCGCCACCCGGGGAAGAGGATCAGCGCAGACCGCGTTGAGTCTCGTCCAGCTCACGGATGTACTTGAAGATTTTACGGCTGGTGGCCGGCGCCTTGTTATGCGCCAGCTCGTGTTGGGCCTGGCGGATCAGGGAGCGCAATTGCTGGCGGTCCGCGTCCGGGTAGTCCAGCACGAATTTCTCCAGCACGGCGTCGTCGCCCGAGATCAGGCGGTCACGCCAACGTTCCAGGTTATGGAAGCGTTCGTTGTACTGGCGAGTGGAGGCATCGGTTTGATCGAGCAAGGCCAGAATGGCGTCAGTGTCCTGATCGCGCATCAGCTTGCCGATAAACATGATGTGGCGTTTACGCGCGATATTCGCGGTGTGCTTGGGTGCGTCTGCAAGAGCCCGGCGCATTTCGTCGGTCAATGGCAGTTTTGCAATCAAGTCTTTCTTGAGCGTTGTAAGGCGCTCGCCCAGGTCAACCAGAGCATGCAGCTCACGTTTGACCTGGGTTTTGCTTTTCTCCCCATCGAGGGAGTCGTCGTAAGAATCAACCATGGTGGCAGTCCGCAAAGAAACGCCGCCATGATAACCAGTCGGGGGCCGCTTGTCCGGCCCGGTCGCTCGATGGCCTTAACCGAAAGCAGAATTTGAGTGGAGAAAACCATGAGTGCAGCCCAAAGCGTCGGCCCGCAAGCGTTACCGGCACTGCAGGAACAAGTCGAGCAGATCCTTGCCGAGGCCAAGCGCCAGGGGGCCAGTGCCTGTGAGGTGGCGGTGTCGCTGGAGCAGGGGCTGTCGACATCGGTACGCCAGCGGGAAGTGGAAACCGTTGAGTTCAACCGCGACCAGGGTTTTGGCATCACCTTGTACGTAGGGCAGCGTAAAGGTTCGGCCAGTACATCGGCGAGCGGCCCGGAGGCGATCCGCGAAACCGTCGCCGCCGCTTTGGCGATTGCCAAGCACACCTCCGAGGATGAAAGCTCGGGCCTGGCCGACAAAGCGCTGATGGCCAAGGACTTGAAAGACTTCGATCTGTTCCACGCCTGGGACATTACCCCAGAGCAGGCCATTGAACTGGCATTGACCTGCGAAGCCGCTGCGTTCGATGCAGATGCCCGCATCAAGAACGCCGATGGCACCACGTTGAGCACGCATCAGGGTTGTCGTGTCTACGGCAACAGCCATGGTTTTGTAGGGGGGTATGCCTCCACTCGCCATAGCCTGAGCTGCGTGATGATCGCTGAAGCCAACGGCCAGATGCAGCGTGATTACTGGTACGACGTAAGCCGCCAGGGCGAGTTGCTGGCGGACCCGGTCAGCATTGGCCAGCGCGCCGCACAACGTGCCGCCAGCCGCTTGGGCGCGCGACCGGTGCCAACTTGCGAAGTGCCGGTGTTGTTTTCGGCGGAGTTGGCCGGTGGTTTGTTCAGCAGTTTCCTCGGCGCGATTTCCGGCGGCAACCTGTACCGCAAGTCGTCGTTCCTTGAGGGCGCTATCGGGCAAAAGCTGTTCCCGGAGTGGTTGACCCTCGATGAGCGCCCGCACCTGATGCGTGCCATGGGAAGCTCGGCGTTCGACGGCGATGGCCTGGCGACCTATGCCAAACCGTTCGTCGAAAACGGCGAGTTGGTGTCCTATGTGCTGGGGACATACTCCGGCCGCAAGCTCGGCCTGCCGAGCACGGCCAACGCCGGTGGCGTGCACAACCTGTTCGTTACCCATGGCGATGAAGACCAGGCGGCGTTGCTGCGTCGCATGGGGCGTGGCCTGCTGGTGACTGAGTTGATGGGGCATGGCCTGAACATGGTGACCGGTGATTACTCCCGTGGTGCGGCGGGTTTCTGGGTGGAAAACGGCGAGATTCAGTTCGCGGTCCAGGAAGTGACCATCGCCGGCAACATGCGCGACATGTTCAAGCAAATCGTCGCGGTGGGTAACGACCTGGAACGGCGTAGCAACATTCACACAGGTTCGGTATTGATTGAGCGGATGACTGTCGCTGGCAGCTGACCCTCCCGACGCTTCAACAGAAAAGGCGCGCCATCATCACTGATGGCGCGCCTTTTTTGTGCTTGCGTGACAGGTGGATTGACTTGCGGCTCTTGTTTTGATTCTCAATATCATTTAATAATAAATATCATTACCGAATGAGTGTGGATCATGAGTTCTGTCCTGCATGAGGATCCTTACCTGGAGAGCTGGCGCTGGATGAGTCGTCAGATTCGCTGCGGCCTCAATCCCGACGAGCCGCGCCTGATCGAACATTACCTCAACGAGGGTCGATACCTGGCGTGCTGCACTGCGACCCATCCGTGGACGATCGCTGAAACCTCATTCCACCTGCTGCTCGACACCGCCGGCGATATTGCGCTGCCCTGGCATTGGCGCACGACATGCCTGGACCAGGCCTGGCGCCCCCTGCGCGACCTGGAAAAGCTTTCCCACTGCGCCTGCCGCCTCAAGCGCTGGCAGACCTTTGCCTGGCAATTGGCGACCTGCGAGTTGCTGCCTTCCCTTTCTGTGTCTGACCTTGTGCAAGGATCCTCCGATGAGTAACACCCGTATCGAACGCGACAGCATGGGCGAACTGCAAGTGCCGGCCGAGGCCTTGTATGGCGCACAAACCCAGCGCGCGGTGAACAACTTCCCGATCAGCCGTCAACGTATGCCCGCGCAATTCATTCGCGCGCTGATCCTTGCCAAGGCTGCCGCCGCCAAGGTCAACGTCGACCTCAAGCAAATCAGCGAAGGGCAGGGCAAGGCCATTGTCGATGCGGCCCAGGGCTTGCTCGAAGGCGATTTCATGCAGCACTTCCCGGTGGATGTTTTCCAGACCGGTTCCGGCACCAGCTCCAATATGAACGCCAACGAAGTGATTGCGACCCTCGCCACACGCTTGCTGGGCGAGGCGGTCAACCCCAATGACCACGTGAACTGCGGCCAAAGCAGCAATGACATCATTCCGACCACCATCCACGTCAGCGCCGCGTTGGTCTTGCATGAGCAAACCCTGCCGGCCCTGCTGCATCTGGTGCAGGTGATCGAACGCAAGGCCGAAGAAGTCCACCCGTTCATCAAGACCGGTCGCACCCACCTGATGGACGCCATGCCGGTGCGCATGAGCCAGGTACTCAATGGCTGGGCGCAGCAACTCAAGGCCAATATCGGCCATCTGCAGGACCTGCTGCCAAGCCTGCAGGCCCTGGCCCAGGGCGGCACTGCGGTCGGCACCGGGATCAACGCGCATCCGGAATTCGCCGCGCGTTTCAGCCAGCAACTGAGCAGGCTGACCGACGTCACATTCACGCCGGGCAAGAACCTGTTCGCACTGATCGGCTCCCAGGACACCGCTGTCGCTGTTTCCGGTCAGTTGAAAGCCACCGCGGTATCGCTGATGAAGATCGCCAATGATCTGCGCTGGATGAATTCCGGGCCGCTCGCCGGTCTCGGTGAAATCGAGCTTGAGGGCCTGCAGCCGGGCTCCTCGATCATGCCGGGCAAGGTCAATCCGGTAATTCCGGAAGCCACTGCCATGGTCGCGGCCCAAGTGATCGGCAATGACACGGTGATCACCGTCGCAGGCCAGTCCGGCAACTTCGAGCTGAACGTAATGCTGCCGATCATCGCCCAGAACCTGCTCAGCAGCCTCGAATTGCTGGCCAACTCCAGCCGTCTGCTGGCGGACAAGGCGATTGGCAGCTTCAAGGTCAACGAAGCCAAGCTCAAGGAAGCGTTGTCGCGTAACCCGATCCTGGTCACCGCGCTCAACCCGATCATCGGTTACCAGAAGGCTGCTGAAATCGCCAAGAAGGCTTATCAGCAGGGCCGTCCGGTGATTGATGTCGCCCTGGAGCACACCGACTTGCCCCGCAGCCAACTGGAAGTCCTGCTGGACCCGGAAAAGCTCACGGCCGGCGGCGTGTAATCACCGACACTGCTTTGGAGGCTCACCATGGAGCACTGGAAACGCACGATCGAACGGGCCAATCGCTGCTTTATGCAAGGCGAGTTGGTCGACGCTCGCGAGGCCTATTTGCAAGCCCTGGCCCTGGCCCAAGTGTTGTTCGAACGCTGGGCGGATGCCGACGAAGCGGTGGCGGCTTTTGTCATTTCCCATCACAACCTGGCGGACCTGCATCTGCGTCTGAACCAGCCGGAAGAAAGCGCGGAGTACCTCTGCGCCATTCACCAGCGCTTGTTGCATGCGATGCAGGACCCGCGCCTGACCCCGCAGTTACGCGAGGCGGCGCTACGCCAGAGCAGCAAGACCTACATTGAACTGTTGAATTTCATCAGCGATCACGGTGAGTACCCGCGTACCCATCGCCTGCTGGGCAGCACCGCGGCGCAACAGGATGCGTCGACTCGCAACAGTCCTTATTACGGAGCACATTGAGATGTCCTACACCTTGCCTGCCTTGCCTTACGCCTACGACGCCCTGGAGCCGCATATCGATGCGCAAACCATGGAGATTCACTACACCAAGCACCATCAGACCTACATCAATAACCTCAACGCTGCCGTCGAAGGCACCGAGTTCGCGGGCTGGCCGGTAGAGAAACTGGTGTCCAGTGTGCAGCAATTGCCGGAAACACTGCGCGCTGCGGTGATCAACCAAGGTGGCGGCCATGCCAACCACTCGTTGTTCTGGGCAGTGATGTCGCCACAAGGCGGAGGCAAGCCTGAGGGCGCGCTGGGCAAGGCTATCGACGAGCAAGTGGGCGGTTTCGAGAGCTTCAAGGAAGCCTTCACCAAAGCCGCACTGACCCGTTTCGGCAGCGGCTGGGCCTGGCTGAGCGTTACTCCACAAAAGACCCTGGTCGTCGAAAGCAGCGGTAATCAGGACAGCCCCCTGATGAATGGCAACACGCCAATCCTCGGCCTGGACGTGTGGGAGCATGCCTACTACCTGCGTTATCAGAACCGGCGTCCGGAATACATCAACGCGTTCTATAGCGTGATCAATTGGCCGGAAGTTGCCGCACGCTATCAGGCCGCCTTGGCCTGACATTCACCTCCATAACAAGATCTAAGGCCGACTATGGGCACTGAAACACTGGCGGTCAGCAGCGGGCGGATGTTTCGTTATGCGTTTGGCTCGCTGCTGCTATTGGCAGGGACTGCATTGCTGGTGGCCCATGGGCTGGACTGGCTGAACCTGGAGCCGCGAATCCTGCGCGCGCTGCAAGGCGGCGCGATCTGCGCACTGGGCACGGCACTCGGTGCGGTGCCGGTGCTGGTGATTCGGCGCATGCCGGTGGCGCTCAGTGACACCTTGCTGGGTTTTGGTGCCGGGGTCATGCTCGCGGCGACGGCATTTTCGCTGATCGTGCCGGGCATCGCCGCCGCCGAAGGCCTGGGGCTTTCGCCTTGGGGGGCCAGTGGCCTGATCAGCGTTGGCATCATGCTGGGGGCATTGGGGTTGTATCTGGTTGATCGCAAGGTCTCCGGTGCCAGCCCGGAAATGCTGGTAGGCACGCCCGATCACCCGGTGATCCCGCCGCGTATCTGGTTATTTGTGTTTGCCATCATTGCCCACAACATCCCCGAAGGCATGGCCGTGGGTGTTTCGGCGGGCGGCGCAATGCCCGATGCCGACAGCCTGGCCATGGGCATTGCCTTGCAGGATGTGCCCGAAGGCTTGGTGATTGCGTTGGTGTTGGCCGGGGCAGGGATGTCGCGGATCAAGGCGTTCCTGATCGGAGCTGCTTCAGGGTTGGTCGAGCCGGTGTTCGCGGTGCTCTGCGCCTGGTTGGTAAGCCTGGCTGAAGTGCTGTTGCCGCTTGGGCTGGCGCTCGCCGCGGGGGCCATGTTGTTGGTGGTGACTCACGAGGTCATCCCCGAGTCGCGGCGCAACGGTCACGAGATGCTCGCCAGCCTGGGGTTGTGCATCGGGTTTTGTTTGATGATGGTGATGGATACCGCATTGGGCTGAAGTCGTTGCGACTTCACGCCCGTCTTCAAGGGTGTCACTCACCCTCATCAAAGAAGTTGTTGATCAGCGCCACCAGGGCGTCCATGGCTTCCTGCTCCTGCTCGCCTTCCGTCTTCAAGTGAATTCGGGTGCCCTTGCCGGCGGCCAACATCATCATGGCCATAATGCTTTTGCCATCGACCATGGACTCTGGCGTACGCCCCGCGCGGATCTGGCAGGGGAACTGCCCGGCAACGCCGACGAACTTCGCGGAAGCCCGGGCATGCAGCCCCAGCTTGTTGATGATTTCAATTTCCAGAGCAGGCATCGCGGGGGTGTTCCTTTCAGCTAAGGTCGCGGTGGCGAACCTGGACGTTCTTGAGGGTTTTTTGCAGCAGTTGGCCCAGGCGTTCGGTCAGGTAGACCGAGCGGTGGTGGCCGCCGGTGCAGCCAATGGCAATGGTGACATACGCCCGATTGCTTGCAGCGAAGCGCGGCAGCCATTTGAGCAGGTAGCTGGAAATGTCCTGGAACATCTCCTCGACATCCGGTTGCGCCGCCAGGTATTCAGCCACGGGTTGGTCCAGCCCGGACTGGTCACGCAGTTCCGGTTTCCAATAAGGGTTGGGCAGGCAGCGCACATCGAACACCAGGTCGGCGTCCACCGGCATGCCGCGCTTGAAGCCAAACGACTCGACGAGGAATGCCGTACCCGGCTCGGGCTGGTTCAGCAGACGCAGCTTGATGGCATCACGCAACTGGTACAGGTTGAGCCCGGTGGTGTTGATCTTGAGGTCGGCGAGGTCAATGATCGGCCCCAGCAACTTGGTTTCGTCCTCGATGGCTTCTGCCAGGGAGCGATGGGGGCTGCTGAGGGGGTGGCGTCGACGGGTTTCAGAGAAGCGCTTTAGCAGGGTCTCTTCGTCGGCGTCCAGGTACAGCACATCGCAATGGATGTGCTTGGCGCGAACTTCCTCGAGCAGTTGCGGGAACCGCTCAAGGTGGCTGGGCAGGTTGCGGGCATCGATCGATACGGCCACCAGCGGTTGCGCCAGCTCGGTGTGGATCAACGCGCGTTCCGCGAGCTCTGGCAGCAGGCCGGCGGGCAGGTTGTCGATGCAGTAGAAACCACTGTCCTCAAGTACGTTGAGGGCGGTGCTTTTACCCGAGCCGGAACGGCCGCTGACGATGATCAAACGCATGATTACTGCCCGTTCTGTTCATCCAGGACTACCTGATACAGCGCCTCATTGCTGCTGGCACTGCGCAGTTTGTCGCGTACTTCCTTGCGGTCGAGCATGCTGGCGATCTGCCGGAGCAGTTCCAGGTGCGCATCGGTGGCGGCTTGCGGGACCAGCAGAACAAACAGCAGGTCGACCGGGGCGCCGTCGATGGCGTCGAAATCGATGGGAGCGTCCAGGTGCAGCAGGGCGCTGACAGGTGCCTCACAACTTTTGAGGCGGCAGTGGGGAATGGCGATGCCGTTGCCAAAACCGGTGGAGCCGAGTTTTTCACGGGCAATCAGAGCCTCGTAGATATCTTGCATCTCCAGATCAGGCACTTCGCGGCTGATCAGGTTGGCAATTTGCTCAAGGGCTTTCTTTTTACTGCCACCCGGCGCGTTCACGAGGGAACGGCCGGGGGTCAGGATGGTTTCAAGTCGAATCATGGGTGGGGAGTGTTAGCGGCCTGTGCCCTGGAGGAGGCTCTGCTGCTTTTCCTTATGCTTTTTGATTTGGCGATCCAGCTTGTCGGTCAGGTCGTCAATAGCGGCATACATATCTGAATGCTCGGCATTGGCGACTACTTCCCCGCCGGGTATACGCAAGGTGGCTTCGATTTTCTGCTTCAGCTTTTCGACAGTCATGATGACTTGCACGTTGGTGATCTTGTCGAAATGCCCCTCAATTCTTTTGAGTTTTTCGCCGATATAGGCGCGCAGCGGTTCGGTCACTTCCAGTTGGTGTCCACTGATGTTGACTTGCATACAGCTTCTCCTTCGTTGCCAGTGCATAAAGCGGTGGGCAGGAATACCCACCACTGGAACGCTATGGCCCGCCCGTCACATCAAACGCTTACGCTCGCTGGAAGGCGCGATCCCGAGGGACTCGCGGTACTTGGCGACGGTTCGACGGGCGACCTGAATGCCTTGTGCCTCCAGTAAACCAGCGATCTTACTGTCACTCAATGGCTTTTTCTGATTTTCCGCGGCAACCAGTTTTTTGATGATCGCGCGGATCGCCGTGGACGAGCATTCGCCGCCTTCGGAGGTGCTGACGTGACTGGAGAAAAAGTATTTCAGCTCATAAATACCCCGTGGGGTATGCATGAATTTCTGCGTGGTCACCCGTGAAATCGTCGATTCGTGCATGCCGACTGCTTCGGCGATGTCATGCAGCACCAACGGTTTCATCGCTTCGTCGCCATATTCCAGGAAGCCGCGCTGGTGCTCGACGATCTGGGTGGCGACTTTCATCAGGGTTTCGTTGCGGCTTTGCAGGCTCTTGATGAACCAGCGGGCCTCCTGCAACTGGTTGCGCATGAAGGTGTTGTCGGCGCTGGTATCGGCGCGGCGTACAAAGCCGGCGTATTGCGGGTTGACCCGCAGGCGTGGCACCGACTCCTGGTTCAACTCCACCAGCCAGCGTTCGTTGTCCTTGCGCACGATGACGTCAGGCACCACGTATTCGGCTTCGCTGGACTCGATCTGCGAGCCCGGGCGCGGATTGAGACTCTGTACCAGTTCGATGACCTGGCGCAGGTCGTCTTCCTTGAGTTTCATGCGGCGCATCAACTGGCTGTAGTCGCGGCTACCCAGCAGGTCGATGTAGTCGGTCACCAAGCGCTGGGCTTCAATGAGCCAAGGCGTCTTGGCAGGCAGTTGGCGCAATTGCAGCAACAGGCATTCGCTGAGGGTGCGGGCGCCGATGCCGGCGGGTTCGAACTGTTGGATGCGGTGCAGGACGGCTTCGATTTCGTCCAGTTCGATGTCCAGTTCCGGGTCGAACGCTTCGAGGATCTCCTCAAGCGTCTCGTCCAGGTAGCCCTGGTTGTTGATGCAGTCGATCAGGGTCACGGCGATCAGGCGATCGGTGTCCGACATCGGCGCGAGGTTCAATTGCCACAACAGATGGCTCTGCAGGCTTTCGCCGGCGGAGGTGCGGGTGGTGAAGTCCCACTCATCATCGTCGTTGCTGGGCAGGCTGCTGGCGCTGGTCTGGTAGACGTCTTCCCAGGCGGTGTCCACGGGAAGTTCGTTGGGAATGCGTTCGTTCCATTCACCTTCTTCCAGGTTATCCACCGTTGGGGCGGTTTCCTGATAGGAAGGTTCCTGTACGTCGGAATTGGGTTTTTGCTCGATGTTGTCGGCCAGCGGGTCTGCGTTATCGAAGTCGTCGCCTTCTTCCTGGCGTTCGAGCATCGGGTTGGACTCCAGGGCCTCCTGGATTTCCTGTTGCAGGTCCAGGGTCGACAATTGGAGCAGGCGGATGGCCTGTTGCAGCTGCGGTGTCATCGTCAGCTGCTGGCCCATTCTCAGGACTAGCGATGGTTTCATGGCAGGGGCTTAACACCTTATTCGCCGGCGCAATGCGCCATCCACGACAGGGCGCGTGAGCGCCAAACATAAGCAAATTATATGCCTGATGTCGGGGGCTTTGCCTAGAGCACGGTAACAATAAAAATCCGGAGGTTTTCATTGACTCCCGCGCATCTTGGCAGCGGCCGTGACACCACGGTGTTTACAGGCGGAACTCGTGACCCAGGTAGACTTCCTTCACCAATTCGTTGGCCAGGATCGTGGCGGCGTCGCCTTCGGCAATCAGTTGGCCATCGTTGACGATATATGCGGTTTCGCAGATGTCGAGGGTTTCACGCACGTTGTGGTCGGTGATCAATACACCGATGCCCTTGGCTTTCAGGTGGTGGATGATCTGTTTGATGTCGCCGACCGAGATCGGGTCGACGCCGGCAAACGGTTCGTCCAGCAGGATGAATTTCGGCGCAGTGGCCAGGGCACGGGCGATTTCCACACGACGACGCTCGCCGCCGGACAGGCTCATGCCGAGGTTGTCGCGAATGTGGTTGATGTGGAATTCCTGCAGCAGGCTTTCCAGCTCCTTGCGACGGCCATCACGGTCGAGTTCCTTGCGGGTCTCGAGGATCGCCATGATGTTGTCGGCCACCGACAGTTTGCGGAAGATCGACGCTTCTTGCGGAAGATAGCCGATACCGGCCCGTGCACGACCGTGCATTGGCTGGTGGCTGACATCCAGGTCGTCGATCAGGACGCGACCCTGATCCGCCTGGACCAGGCCGACGATCATGTAGAAGCAGGTGGTCTTGCCGGCGCCGTTGGGGCCGAGCAAGCCGACGATCTGGCCGCTGTCGATCGACAGGCTGACGTCGCGCACGACCTGGCGGCTTTTATAGGCCTTGGCCAGATGCTGGGCTTTCAGGGTTGCCATTACTCGGCCTTCTTCTTCGGCTGGATAACCATGTCGATACGCGGACGTGGCGCAGTCACCTTGGCACCATTGGCGCGGCCGGCGTTGGCGATCTGTTTCACGGTGTCATAGGTGATTTTCTCACCTTCCGTGGAGTTGCCGTCCGGGCTGAGGACCTTGGCCTGGTCGATCAGGACAATACGGTTCTGCTGGGCGTGATACTGGATGGTCTTGCCGTAGCCCTTCATCGGGCCGCTGTCGGTCGGCGACTGCTTCTGCTCGAAGTAAGCCAGGTTGCCCACCGAAGTCACCACGTCAATGTCGCCATTGGCGGTACGCGTCAAGGTCACCGTGTTGCCGGTGATCTTCATCGAGCCCTGGGTGATGATCACGCCGCCGGTGTAGGTGGCGACGCCTTGCTTGTCGTCCAGTTGCGCATCGTCAGCCGAAATGTGGATCGGTTGCTGGCTATCGTTCGGCAGAGCCCAGGCGCTCACGCTTCCCAGTGCTGCGCCCAGACTGAGCAAAATAGGGAGAGTTTTAACGAGCCTCATACTGTCCTCTTACGTTCGATAGCAGGTGTATCCTGCTTTCTTTCAAATACGCTTTCATTCCCTTGCCAGTCGATACCCCGCCAGCGCCGTCGATTCTAACGTCTTGCTCGGTCTGCGCATATTGCTTCTGCGGGAATACGGTCATACGACTGCTGGTAATCACGGTGTCACGGTTTTTATCGTCGGTACGCGCGACGCGCACCGAGTCGATCAGTTCCACTTCGGTGCCGTCCGGGTTGACCTCGCCACGCTTGCTGGTGACATGCCACGGAAACTCGGTGCCACGGTAGATGTTCATGTCCGGGTTGGTCAGCAGGGTGACTTCGGTGGCCTTCAAGTGCTCGACCTTGTCCGACGTCATCTCATACTGCACCTTGCCGTCGGGCAGGAACTGGATGCTGTAGGCATTGGTGGCGTAATAGTCGATAGCCCCTTCGTCAACCTGCGCAACAGGCTGGTCGAGAAAGCGCTCCGGGCTGATATTCCAGTAGCCCACCGCCAGGAACAGCGCGGCGATGACCCCGAATAACAGGAAGTTGCGAATCTTTTTGCTCAGCATAAAACGCTCTATAGGTAGGCGGCGTGGGCCGCTTCAAGGCTGCCTTGGGCGCGCAGGATCAGCTCGCAGAACTCGCGGGCGGCACCTTCGCCGCCGCGGGCGGTGGTGATGCCATGGGCGTGTTCGCGAACAAAGGCTGCCGCATTGGCGACGGCCATGCCCAGGCCGACTCGACGGATCACCGGCAAGTCAGGCAGGTCATCGCCCAAATAGGCGACCTGCTCATAGCTTAGGTTGAGTTGGCCAAGAAGCTCGTCCAAGACCACCAGTTTATCCTCGCGGCCCTGATACAGGTGAGGAATCCCCAGGTTTTGTGCGCGGCGTTCCACAACCGGGGTTTTTCTGCCGCTGATGATCGCCGTTTGCACGCCCGCTGCCATCAGCATCTTGATGCCTTGGCCGTCGAGGGTGTTGAAGGTCTTGAATTCGCTGCCGTCTTCGAGGAAATACAGGCGGCCATCGGTCAGCACGCCGTCTACGTCGAAAATCGCCAGTTTGATGTTCTTGCCGCGTTGCAACAGGTCGCCTGTCATTTACATCACTCCCGCACGCAGCAAGTCGTGCATGTTCAGGGCGCCAATCGGGTGGTCTTGATGATCGACCACCACCAGCGCGCCGATCTTGTGGTCTTCCATGATTTTCAAGGCTTCAGCTGCCAGCATCTCGGGGCGAGCGGTCTTGCCGTGGGGCGTCATCACAGCATCTATGGTCGCGGTATGGATGTCGATGGTGCGGTCCAGGGTGCGACGCAAGTCGCCGTCGGTGAATACCCCGGCCAGTTTGCCGTCGGCTTCCAGGATCACCGTCATGCCCAGGCCCTTGCGGGTCATTTCCATCAGCGCGTCCTTCAGCAGCGTGCCGCGCTGGACGTGGGGCAATTCATCGCCCGAGTGCATGACGTTTTCCACTTTCAACAGCAGGCGACGGCCCAGGGCGCCCCCTGGGTGTGAGAACGCGAAGTCTTCGGCGGTAAACCCGCGCGCTTCCAGCAACGCCACGGCCAGCGCATCACCCATGACCAGGGCGGCGGTCGTGGAGGAGGTCGGCGCCAGGTTCAGTGGGCAGGCCTCGTGGGCCACATGCACGTTGAGGTTTACTTCGGCGGCCTTGGCCAATGTCGATTCGGGGTTGCCGGTGATGCTGATCATCTTGATGCCCAGGCGCTTGATCAGCGGCAGCAGCGTCACGATTTCGTTGGTGGTGCCGGAGTTGGACAGTGCCAGGATGATGTCATCCTTGGTAATCATGCCCATGTCGCCGTGGCTGGCTTCGGCCGGGTGCACAAAAAATGCGGTGGTCCCGGTGCTGGCCAGAGTGGCGGCAATCTTGTTGCCGACGTGGCCGGATTTGCCCATGCCGACGACAACAACGCGGCCCTTGCTGGCCAGAATCATCTCGCATGCGCGTACGAAATCTGCGTCGATATGCGCCAACAAGCCTTCTACGGCTTCAAGCTCGAGGCGGATGGTGCGTTGTGCGGATTGAATAAGGTCGCTGGATTGGCTCATGTCTGAAATCGTATAGCCTGACGAAAAGTCGGCGATTATAGCGGTAATGAGCAATTCCCTCACGCAAGTTCGTCAGGGTTTGTTCGTGATGCGGGTGAGATTCATCTTAAGCAACGGTTTTTCCCTGTCTTCAGTCTGAACAAGCACAGTTCCGGCCTTGGGCGCGTTGTACCAGCAGTGATATAGTTCGCCGCCAGTTCGGTCCGCCCAGCCCATGTGGCTAACTATTGCACGAGCGTTGCAAACGTTTGGCGCAAACGTGGTGTCTGAGTGAAAGGCTGCATCCCAAGGAGTTTAGATGAGTGCCGATAACGCCTACGCGGTCGAGCTGAAGGGTCTTACCTTCAAGCGCGGGACGCGCAGCATCTTCAATAACGTCGATATTCGCATTCCACGCGGCAAGGTCACGGGCATCATGGGGCCTTCCGGTTGCGGCAAGACCACCCTGTTGCGCCTGATGGGCATGCAATTGCGCCCGACTGCCGGCGAAGTGTGGGTCAACGGCCAGAACCTGCCGACGTTGTCGCGCAGCGACCTGTTCGACGCGCGCAAGCACATGGGCGTGTTGTTCCAGAGCGGCGCACTGTTTACCGATCTTGACGTTTTCGAGAACGTCGCCTTCCCGCTGCGGGTCCATACCCAACTGTCCGACGAGATGATTCGCGACATCGTGTTGCTGAAACTGCAGGCCGTAGGGCTGCGCGGTGCCATCGACCTGATGCCCGACGAGCTGTCGGGTGGCATGAAACGTCGTGTCGCCCTGGCGCGGGCTATCGCCCTCGATCCGCAGATCCTCATGTACGACGAGCCTTTTGTCGGCCAGGACCCTATCGCCATGGGCGTGCTGGTGCGGTTGATCCGCCTGCTCAACGACGCGCTGGGCATTACCAGCATCGTGGTTTCCCATGACCTTGCAGAAACCGCGAGCATCGCCGATTACCTCTATGTCGTCGGCGATGGCCAAGTGTTGGGGCAGGGTACGCCTGAAGAGTTGATGAACGCCGACAACCCGCGCATTCGCCAATTCATGACCGGCGATCCCGACGGCCCGGTGCCATTTCATTTTCCGGCAGCGGACTACCGCTCGGATCTTCTGGGGAAGCGTTGATGCGCAAGACTTCACTTATCGAGAAGGTTCGCCTTTTCGGTCGCTCGGGCATCGACATCATCGAAGTGCTCGGCCGTTCGACGATTTTCCTGTTCCATGCCCTGTTGGGGCGCGGCGGCATTGGCGGCGGTTTTGGTCTGTTGATCAAGCAGTTGCATGCGGTGGGCGTGATGTCGCTGGTGATCATCGTGGTCTCCGGCGTGTTCATCGGCATGGTGCTGGCGCTGCAAGGCTTCAATATTCTCTCCAGCTACGGTTCGGAGCAGGCCGTAGGGCAGATGGTTGCCCTGACACTGTTGCGTGAACTGGGGCCGGTGGTGACTGCGTTGTTGTTCGCCGGGCGCGCAGGTTCTGCGCTGACTGCCGAGATTGGCAACATGAAGTCCACCGAGCAGTTGTCCAGCCTGGAAATGATCGGCGTGGACCCGCTCAAGTACATTGTTGCCCCGCGTCTGTGGGCCGGCTTCATTTCCCTGCCACTGCTGGCGATGATCTTCAGCGTGGTGGGTATCTGGGGCGGTTCATGGGTGGCGGTGGACTGGCTGGGGGTCTACGACGGCTCCTACTGGGCCAACATGCAAAACAGCGTGACCTTCAGCGGTGACGTGCTCAACGGGATCATAAAGAGCATCGTCTTCGCCTTTGTAGTGACCTGGATCGCCGTATTCCAAGGCTACGACTGTGAGCCCACTTCAGAAGGGATCAGTCGTGCCACCACCAAGACCGTTGTGTACGCCTCGCTGGCGGTACTGGGCCTTGACTTCATTTTGACCGCCTTGATGTTTGGAGATTTCTGATGCAAAACCGCACTGTGGAAATCGGTGTCGGCCTTTTCTTGCTGGCTGGCATCCTGGCTTTACTGTTGCTGGCGCTGCGAGTCAGCGGCCTGTCGGCCAGCCCCACCGCCGATACTTATAAACTTTACGCGTACTTCGACAATATCGCCGGTTTGACTGTCAGAGCTAAAGTGACCATGGCCGGTGTAACCATCGGCAAGGTCACGGCAATCGATCTGGATCGCGACAGCTTCACCGGTCGAGTGACGATGCAGTTGGACAAGAAGGTAGATAATCTGCCGACCGACTCCACTGCATCTATCCTCACTGCGGGTCTGCTGGGCGAGAAGTACATCGGTATCAGCGTGGGTGGGGAAACAGCCCTGCTCAAGGATGGCTCGACCATCCACGACACGCAGTCGTCACTGGTACTTGAGGACCTGATCGGTAAATTCCTGCTCAATACGGTCAATAAAGACGCCAAATGAGGAATCTGTTCATGATCTCTACCTTGCGACGTGGCCTGCTGGTGCTGCTTGCAGCGTTGCCGTTGATGGCCAACGCGGCAGGTTCTGCCCACGAACTGGTGCAAGACACGACCAACAAGATGTTGGCCGACCTGAAGGCGAACAAAGAGCAGTACAAGCAAGACCCGACCAGGTTCTATGACGCGCTGAACACCATTGTCGGCCCGGTGGTCGATGCCGAAGGTATTTCCCGCAGCATCATGACGGTCAAGTATTCGCGCAAGGCTACCCCGGCGCAGATGCAGACGTTTCAGGAGAACTTCAAGAAAGGCCTGTTCCAGTTCTATGGCAACGCGTTGCTGGAGTACAACAACCAGGGCATTACCGTCGATCCCGCCAAGGATGAGTCCGGTGACCGCGCCAGCGTTGGCATGACCGTCAAGGGTTCCAACGGTGCCGTCTACCCGGTGCAGTACACCCTGGAGAAGATCAACGGCGAGTGGAAACTGCGCAACGTGATCATCAACGGCATCAACATCGGCAAGCTGTTCCGTGATCAGTTCGCCGATGCCATGCAGCGCAATGGCAATGACCTGGACAAAACCATCAATGGTTGGGCCGGTGAAGTCGCCAAGGCCAAGGAAGAAACCGACAAGCAAGCTGCCGGGAAGCCTGCGCAATGACCGAATCGGCCGTTCGTCTCGGCGATGCCGGCGAGTTGTTCATCAGCGGCGTACTGGACTATCGCTCCGGGCCGGGCCTGCGCAAGCAGGGTCAGGCACTGATCAACAGCAGTAGCGCGCCTGCGTTGGTGGTGGATTGCTCGCAGGTGACCAAGTCCAGCAGCGTGGGTTTGTCCTTGCTGCTGTGCTTCATGCGCGATGCCGAGGCAGCCAACAAAACGGTCAGCATCCGCGCCATGCCTGAAGACATGCGCGAAATTGCCGAGGTTTCGGGTTTGACCGAGCTGTTGGCACATCCTTAATACACACTATTAGAGAAGCCCCCCGTCAGAGTCCTGCTATGCGGGGTTCGCAGGCGCGGGGCTTTTTTGTATGATGTGCGACCCGTGCGCACTGGGCGCCGATAGAGGTTGAGCATGCAGGCCCTAGAAGTTAAGAGCTTTCTTGAAGGAAAGCTGCCGGAAACGACCGTAGAAGTTGAAGGCGAAGGCTGCAACTTCCAGCTGAACGTGATTAGCGATGAACTGGCGGCACTGAGCCCGGTCAAGCGTCAGCAGCAGATCTATGCCCATTTGAACCCGTGGATCACCGATGGCAGCATCCATGCGGTCACTATGAAATTTTTCAGCCGCGCGGCCTGGGCCGAGCGCACCTGAGCCCCCAAGGCGTCGAGATTCTTATGGATAAATTGATTATTACCGGCGGTGCCCGCCTTGATGGCGAGATTCGCATCTCCGGTGCAAAAAACTCCGCCTTGCCGATCCTGGCAGCGACCCTGCTGTGTGATGGCCCGGTCACCGTGGCCAACCTGCCGCACTTGCACGACATCACCACCATGATCGAGCTGTTCGGTCGCATGGGCATCGAGCCTGTGATCGACGAAAAGCTGTCGGTCGAAATTGACCCGCGCACCATCAAGACCCTGATCGCCCCGTACGAATTGGTGAAAACCATGCGTGCATCGATCCTGGTGCTGGGCCCGATGGTTGCCCGTTTCGGCGAGGCCGAAGTGGCCCTGCCTGGCGGTTGCGCCATCGGCTCGCGTCCGGTGGACCTGCACATCCGTGGCCTTGAAGCCATGGGCGCAACCATCGACGTCGAAGGTGGCTACATCAAGGCCAAGGCGCCGGAAGGCGGTCTGCGTGGCGCCAGCTTCTTCTTTGATACCGTCAGCGTGACCGGTACCGAGAACATCATGATGGCCGCTGCCCTGGCCAACGGCCGCAGCGTCCTGCAGAACGCTGCGCGCGAGCCGGAAGTGGTCGACCTGGCCAACTTCCTGAACGCCATGGGCGCCAAGGTTTCCGGTGCTGGCACCGACACCATCACCATTGACGGTGTGGCGCGCCTGCACACGGCGACCTACAAGGTCATGCCCGACCGTATCGAAACCGGCACCTACCTGGTTGCCGCTGCCGTCACTGGCGGCCGCGTCAAGGTCAAGGACACCGATCCGACCATCCTGGAAGCGGTCCTCGAAAAACTGCGCGAAGCGGGTGCGGACATCACCACCGGCGAAGACTGGATCGAGCTGAACATGCACGGCAAGCGGCCTAAAGCCGTCAACGTGCGTACCGCTCCGTACCCGGCGTTCCCGACCGACATGCAGGCTCAGTTCATTTCCCTGAACGCGATTGCCGAAGGCACCGGTGCCGTGATCGAGACCATCTTCGAAAACCGTTTCATGCACGTGTACGAACTGCACCGCATGGGCGCGAAGATCCAGGTTGAAGGCAACACCGCCATCGTCACCGGTATCGACAAGCTCAAGGGCGCGCCAGTGATGGCCACCGACCTGCGTGCGTCGGCCAGCCTGGTGATTTCGGCACTGTGCGCCGACGGCGACACCCTGATCGACCGCATCTACCATATCGACCGTGGCTACGAGTGCATCGAAGAAAAACTGCAGATGCTCGGCGCGAAAATCCGCCGCGTACCGGGCTAGTCCCAAACGCTAGTGTAGTGAGCGGGCTTGCCCCGCGCTGGAGGGCGCAGCGCTCCCAAGATTTTTAGGGCTGCTTCGCAACCCAGTGCGGGGCAGGCCCGCTCACTACAGAAGCTTGCTGTGAATTTGTTTCAAATCGAGGCTGTCATGGCCTCGATCTGTGTCCGGCGCCGTTTGCGACCGGACCGCAATAGCCTGATGAAGGACTGACGTTTCCCATGTTGACCATCGCACTGTCCAAGGGCCGCATCCTTGACGACACTTTGCCGCTTCTGGCTGAAGCGGGCATCGTGCCGACCGAGAATCCGGACAAGAGCCGCAAGCTGATCATCCCCACGACCCAGGACGACGTTCGCCTGTTGATCGTGCGGGCTACCGACGTGCCGACCTACGTTGAACATGGCGCGGCCGACCTGGGCGTCGCCGGTAAGGACGTGCTGATGGAATACGGCGGCCAGGGCCTGTACGAGCCCCTGGACCTGCGCATCGCCCTGTGCAAGCTGATGACCGCCGGCCGTGTCGGTGACGTCGAGCCCAAAGGCCGTCTGCGTGTGGCGACCAAGTTCGTCAACGTCGCCAAGCGCTACTACGCCGAGCAAGGCCGCCAGGTCGACATCATCAAGCTCTACGGCTCCATGGAGCTGGCTCCGCTGATTGGCCTGGCCGACAAGATCATCGATGTGGTCGACACCGGTAATACCCTGCGTGCCAACGGTCTTGAACCACAAGAATTCATTGCCGACATCAGCTCTCGCCTGATCGTCAACAAAGCATCGATGAAGATGCAGCACGCCCGTATCCAGGCGTTGATCGACACCCTGCGCAAGGCAGTGGAGTCGCGACACCGCGGTTGACCTACCCGCGTAGCTGAAAGGCTGCGCCCGTCTATCCGCCTCATAGCCAGAATTCTCAGGTGCCCAAGCGGAAACGACTGCTAGTTTAGGGCGCCTGAGTTTTTGCCAATTCTATTGAGGCCCTCGCTATGACCACGTCCACTGCAATTGCCCGACTCAACGCTGCCGACCCGGATTTCGCCCATCATCTGGATCATCTGCTGAGCTGGGAAAGTGTGTCCGACGAGTCGGTCAACGGGCGAGTACTCGACATCATCAAGGCCGTGCGCGAGCGCGGTGATGCGGCGCTGGTGGATTTCACCCGCCAGTTCGACGGCCTCGATGTGGCGTCGATGTCCGACCTGATCCTGCCCCGCGAACGCCTGGAGCTGGCCCTGACGCGCATCACCGCCGCGCAGCGTGAAGCGCTGGAAGTGGCGGCGACGCGGGTGCGCAGCTACCACGAAAAGCAGAAGCAGGATTCGTGGAGCTACACCGAGGCCGACGGCACCGTGCTGGGCCAGAAGGTCACGCCGCTGGACCGTGCCGGCCTGTACGTGCCGGGCGGCAAGGCGTCGTACCCGTCGTCGGTGTTGATGAATGCGATTCCGGCCAAGGTTGCCGGCGTGACCGAAGTGGTCATGGTCGTACCGACCCCGCGCGGCGAAATCAATGAACTGGTACTGGCCGCCGCGTGCATCGCCGGTGTCGACCGCGTGTTCACCATCGGCGGCGCCCAGGCTGTTGCGGCCCTGGCCTATGGCACCGAAAGCGTGCCGAAGGTCGACAAGGTGGTCGGCCCCGGCAACATCTACGTTGCCACTGCCAAGCGCCACGTGTTTGGCCAGGTCGGCATCGATATGATTGCAGGCCCGTCGGAAATCCTCGTGGTGTGTGACGGCCAGACCGACCCGGACTGGATCGCCATGGACCTGTTCTCCCAGGCCGAGCACGACGAAGACGCCCAGGCGATCCTGGTCAGCCCGGATGCCGAGTTCCTCGACAAGGTTGCCGCCAGCATCGACAAGCTGCTGCCGACCATGGACCGCGCCGAGATCATCGAGAAGTCGATCAATGGCCGTGGTGCACTGATCCTGGTACGCGACATGGAGCAGGCCATCGAAGTGGCCAACCGTATCGCGCCGGAGCACCTGGAGCTGTCTGTGGCCGACCCACAGGCCTGGCTGCCATCGATTCGCCACGCCGGTGCGATCTTCATGGGCCGCCACACCAGCGAAGCCCTGGGCGACTACTGCGCGGGCCCGAACCACGTGTTGCCGACGTCCGGCACCGCACGCTTTTCGTCGCCGCTGGGGGTTTATGACTTCCAGAAGCGTTCGTCGATCATTTTCTGCTCGCCACAAGGCGCGTCCGAGCTGGGCAAGACCGCCTCGGTGCTGGCCCGTGGTGAATCGCTGAGCGCACACGCACGTAGCGCCGAATATCGCATCGTCAAGGGAGAGTGAGGCATGAGCAAATTCTGGAGCCCCTTCGTCAAGGACCTCGTGCCTTACGTGCCGGGTGAACAACCGAAGCTGACCAAACTGGTCAAGCTCAACACCAACGAAAACCCCTACGGGCCATCGCCCAAGGCGTTGGCGGCAATGCAGGCCGAGTTGAACGACAACCTGCGCCTGTACCCGGACCCCAACAGCGACCTGCTCAAGCAGGCGGTGGCCAAGTACTACGGCGTGGATGCCGGCAAGGTATTTCTCGGCAACGGTTCCGATGAAGTCCTCGCGCACATCTTCCACGGCCTGTTCCAACACGACTTGCCGCTGCTGTTCCCGGACATCAGCTACAGCTTCTATCCGGTTTACTGCGGCCTGTATGGCATCACGTTCGAACCGGTGCCGCTGGACGAGCAGTTCCAGATCCGTGTGGCGGACTACGCCAGGCCCAACGGCGGGATTATCTTCCCCAACCCCAACGCGCCGACGGGCTGCGTGCTCGCGCTGGATGCGGTGGAGCAGATCGTCAAGGCCAGCCCGGATTCGGTGGTGGTGGTTGACGAGGCCTACATCGACTTCGGCGGTGAAAGCGCCATCAGCCTGGTGGATCGCTATCCGAACCTGCTGGTGACCCAGACCCTGTCCAAATCGCGCTCACTGGCCGGTTTGCGCGTGGGCCTGGCCGTGGGCCACCCGGACCTGATCGAGGCGCTGGAGCGGGTCAAGAACAGCTTCAACTCGTATCCCCTGGATCGCCTGGCGATTGTCGGCGCAGCGGCGGCGTTTGAAGACCGTGAGTACTTCGAGAAAACCTGCCAGTTGGTGATCGACAGCCGCAACACCGTCGTCGCGCAGCTGGAAGGTAAAGGCTTTGAAGTATTGCCGTCGGCGGCCAACTTCATCTTTGCCCGTCACCCCAAGCACGACGCTGCCGGCCTGGCGGCCAAGTTGCGTGAGCAGGGTGTGATCGTGCGGCACTTCAAGCAGGAGCGGATTGCCCAGTTCCTGCGGATCAGCATCGGTACGCCGGAGCAGAACCAGGCGTTGATCGATGGGCTAGGCGAGCTTTAATTCTCGGTTGGCTTGACGGGCCCCATCGCGGGCAAGCCCGCTCCCACATTGGAATGCAGTTCCCTGTGGTAGCGGGCTTGCCCACGATGAGGTCATCAGCGACACCGCACGGTTAAAGCAATGGCTCATCCGGCTTCTTGTTCTTCCAGCCATCATTGCCCGGTAGCAGCAGGTTCAAGCCAATCGCTACCACCGCACACAGGGCGATGCCCTTCAGGCCGAAATCGTCCGGGCCGGTGCCGGTGCCGACCAGCACACCGCCAATCCCGAACACCAACGTCACCGAGACGATCACCAGGTTGCGCGCTTCGCCCAGGTCGATCTTGTGGCGGATCAACGTGTTCATCCCCACCGCTGCAATCGAACCGAACAGCAGGCACAGAATCCCGCCCATTACCGGCACCGGGATGCTTTGCAGCAGTGCGCCGAACTTGCCGATAAACGCCAGGCTGATGGCAAACACCGCCGCCCAGGTCATGATTTTCGGGTTGTAGTTCTTGGTCAGCATCACCGCGCCAGTCACTTCGGCGTAGGTGGTGTTCGGTGGGCCGCCAAACAGGCCGGCGGCGGTGGTGGCGATGCCGTCACCCAGCAGGGTGCGATGCAGACCGGGCTTCTTCAGGTAGTCGCGACCGGTCACGCTGCCCACCGCAATCACGCCGCCGATATGCTCGATCGCCGGGGCCAGGGCCACCGGGACGATGAACAGGATCGCCTGCCAGTTGAACTCCGGTGCGGTGAAGTGGGGCAGGGCGAACCAGGGGGCCGCGGCGATCTTCGCCGTGTCGACCACGCCAAAGTAGAACGACATGGCAAAGCCCACCAGCACGCCGGAAATGATCGGCACCAGGCGGAAGATGCCTTTGCCGAACACCGCCACGATCAGCGTGGTCAGCAGCGCCGGCATCGAGATCATCATCGCCGTCTGGTAGTGGATCAACTCGGCGCCATCGCCGGATTTACCCATCGCCATGTTCGCCGCAATCGGCGCCATAGCCAGGCCGATGGAGATAATCACCGGCCCGATCACGACTGGAGGCAGCAGACGGTCAATAAACCCGGTGCCCTTGATCTTCACGGCCAGGCCAAGGAAGGTGTAGACGAAACCGGCCGCCATCACGCCGCCCATGGTCGCTGCGAGGCCGAACTGGCCCTTGGCGAGAATGATCGGTGTGATAAACGCAAAGCTAGACGCCAGGAAGACCGGCACCTGCCGCCCTGTGACCACCTGGAACAACAAGGTGCCCAGGCCTGCGGTAAACAGTGCAACGTTTGGATCAAGACCTGTGATCAGCGGCATCAACACCAGCGCGCCAAATGCCACGAAGAGCATTTGTGCGCCAGACAGGATCTGGCGCCAAAGCGGGTCGTTGAATTCATCCTGCATGCTCACGCGTCCTTCTGCTTGGTGCCGAAGATCTTGTCGCCGGCGTCGCCCAGGCCCGGGATGATGTAGCCGTGTTCGTTCAGGCGCTCGTCGATGGACGCGGTGTAGATCTGCACGTCCGGGTGGGCCTTCTCGACCGCGGCGATACCTTCCGGCGCGGCGACCAGCACCATGGCGCGGATGTCTTTGCAGCCGGCTTTTTTCAGCAGGTCGATGGTGGCGACCATGGAGCTGCCGGTGGCGAGCATCGGGTCGATGATCATCGCCAGGCGCTCGTCGATTTCCGGGACGAGTTTTTCCAGGTAGGTGTGCGCCTCCAGCGTTTCTTCATTGCGGGCGACGCCCACGGCGCTGACCTTGGCGCCCGGGATCAGGCTGAGCACACCTTCGAGCATGCCGATACCGGCGCGCAGGATCGGGACGACGGTGATTTTTTTACCGGCGATTTTCTCGACCTGGACAGGACCGGCCCAACCAGGAATCTCGTAGCTCTCCAGGGGCAAATCCTTGGTGGCTTCGTAAGTGAGCAGCGCTCCGACTTCCTGAGCAAGCTCACGGAAATTCTTCGTGCTAATGTCGGCGCGGCGCATAAGGCCGAGTTTGTGTCGGATCAGCGGGTGGCGGATCTCGCGAGTGGGCATGGGAAAGGCTCCGGCGGCGGGCAAAAAAACCGGCCTAGATTAATCTATCCGAGGGTGTTGTCCTATAGACATCTAGTACGTTAGTCCATTAGCGCTTGATCGGAGCGCACGAGAAGCGTACCTTCGCCCGCTTTTCTTGCCACAGCACCCCCTTGGAGAGCGCCATGTCCGCTGATCTCGAGCATATCCGTCAAATCATGCGCGAGGCTGACTGCCTGTACACCGAAGCGCAAGTCGAAGAGGCGATCGCCAAGGTCGGCGCGCACATCAGCCGCGAAATGGCCGACACCAACCCGGTGGTTTTCTGTGTGATGAACGGCGGCCTGATCTTTGCCGGCAAATTGCTCACCCACCTGCAATTCCCGCTGGAAGCGTCCTACCTGCACGCCACCCGTTATCGCAATGAAACCAGCGGCGGCGATCTGTTCTGGAAAGCCAAGCCGGAAGTCTCGTTCATCGACCGTGACGTGCTGATCATCGACGACATCCTCGACGAAGGTCACACCCTGGGCGCGATCATCGACTTCTGCAAACACGCAGGCGCGCGCAAAGTGCATACCGCCGTGCTGATCGACAAAGATCACGACCGCAAGGCCCGCCCAGAACTGAAAGCCGATTTCGTCGGCCTGCCATGCGTTGACCGCTACATCTTCGGTTACGGCATGGACTACAAGGGCTACTGGCGCAATGCCAATGGCATCTATGCCGTCAAAGGCATGTAAACGCGCTGCATCAGGTGCAGGGCCGGCATGCTAGAGTGCCTGGCCCTGCGTCTGGAGCTTTCCATGAGCCTGTTGATTCGCACCTGCGCCGTCCTGGCGCTGACCCTCAGCCTGCCCCTGGCTGCCGCCCCTGCACCGATGCATAGCCAATTCCTGCCGCCGGACGACCTGAGCCTGCGTGCCGGAACTCCCGACCAGCAGCAGTTGCTGCAAGTCACCGAGTACGCGGTGGTGGTGGGTAACCAGCGTCAGTCCACTCAGCAACCGATCCCGGTGACTTCGCCGCTGATGATCCGCCTCAAGGGCAAGTCCCTGAACAAAGGCGCGACCATCAATCAGGTGGTGCTCAATTTCGACGCTGAAAGCAAAAGCCTGAAAAAACCTGCGTATGACGACAAGAGCAAGACGTTGACCTTGTCGTATCCGGTGGCCCAATACCGCGTGATCGTCGACCTGCTGCGTAATGACACCTTGTATGTGCAATTCCTCAGTTACGCCAACGGCCACATCTGGGCGGACTTACACACCGGTGCCGTTCGTACCAAATAGCCAGAACACTGAGGATCCAAATGTGGGAGCGGGCTTGCTCGCGAAAGCGGTGGGTCAGTCGATAAATGCTTCAACTGATATACCGCTTTCGCGAGCAAGCCCGCTCCCACATTGGACCTCCAGCGCTTTCGAAGGCGGCGTCTCGCAGGTAGACTTCCAGTCCCGTGTAAATGTCTGCAGGCTGGAGTCGGTAATGCGTAAAGATAAGAAACAGGTGATTGGTGACGAGATCGGTGATGATCAGATCAAGTTGTTCCTGGACTTCGAGCCAGTCGACGCGACTTCCCCGTCCCTGCACAAACTGATCAAGGCTTACCGTGGCCTGCGCATCGACGACTTCGAGCGTTTCCTGGGTTTCTTCAAGGAAGCCGGCCTGGACCTCGATGGCAAGGACGAACATGGCCAGACCTTTGTCGACCTGGTCAAGGATCAGCGCAACGCCGATGAGTACATCGAACTGATCGAAAAAGCCCGCGGCTGATTTTCCGAGACATACAAAAACGCCCCGTCCTCATGCAGAGGGCGGGGCGTTTTTTATGGCTTCAAGGCCTCAAGCGTAGCTCTCGGTCTCGGCGGCAGGCTCCACCAGCTCCAGGCTGATGTTGTTCTGCGTGTTGATCTTGCGATACAGCTCGGCATCGGTCTCCAGGACTTTTTCCCGCGCGGGGAATATTTCCTGAAGCTTGGCAGCCCATTCACCGGCAGCTTTGCCGGGGAAGCATTTTTCGATCAGTTCCAGCATGATCGAAACGGTCACCGAAGCACCCGGGGATGCGCCCAGCAGTGCGGCCAGCGAGCCGTCCTTGGCCGCGACCAGCTCGGTGCCGAATTGCAGCACGCCGCCTTTCTTCGGGTCTTTCTTGATGATCTGTACCCGTTGGCCGGCCACTTCCAGGCGCCAGTCTTCGGCTTTCGCTTCAGGGTAGAAGCGACGCAGGGATTCCAGGCGCTGTTCCATGGACTGGCGCACTTCGCTGACCAGGTACTTGGTCAGGTCCATGTTGTCGCGGGCCACGGCCAGCATCGGGCCGATGTTGCCGGCGCGGATCGACAGTGGCAGGTCGAGGAACGAACCGTGCTTGAGGAACTTGGTGGTGAAGCCGGCGTAGGGCCCGAACAGCAGGGACTTCTTGCCATCGACCACACGGGTGTCCAGGTGTGGCACGGACATCGGCGGCGAACCCACGGCAGCCTGGCTGTAGACCTTGGCCTGGTGGTGCTTGACCACTTCCGGGTTGTCGCAACGCAGCCACTGGCCGCTGACCGGGAAACCGCCAAAGCCTTTGCTTTCTTCGATCCCCGAGGCTTGCAGCAGCGGCAGGGCCGCGCCACCGGCGCCGAGGAAGACGAACTTGGCGTCGACTTCACGGCTGTTGCCGCTGTTGACGTCCTTGATGCTCACGGTCCAGCCAGCGCCATTGCGCTTGAGGCCGGTGACGCGCTTGCAGTACTTGACCTGGGCATCCGGCGAGCTGGTCAGGTGACCCAGCAGCTGGTTGGTCAGGGCGCCGAAGTTGACGTCGGTGCCGTTGAGTACGCGGGTGGCGGCGATTTTTTCGTCGAGCGGGCGGCCCGGCATCATCAGCGGCATCCACTCGGCCATCTCGGCGCGGTCTTCGGTGTAGTGCATGTCCGAAAATGCGTGATGGCGGCTGAGGGAGTCAAAGCGCTTCTTGAGGAACTCCACGCCTTTTTCGCCCTGTACGAAGCTCAGGTGTGGCACCGGGCTGATAAAGGACTTGGACGAGCCAAAGGTGCCCTTTTTGGTCAGGTACGCCCAGAACTGCTTCGACACCTCGAACTGGGTGTTGATGTGCACGGCTTTCTTGATGTCGATGGAGCCATCGGCGGCCTGCGGCGTGTAGTTCAGCTCACACAGCCCGGCGTGACCGGTGCCGGCGTTGTTCCACGGGTTGGAACTTTCCGCGGCACCCGAATCCATCAGCTCAACGACTTCCAGCTTGAGGCCGGGGTCGAGCTCTTTAAGCAGTACGGCCAGGGTGGCACTCATGATGCCGGCCCCTACCAGTACTACGTCGACTGCTTCGTTATGCGCCATTTAACGCGTCTCCAAAATCTGCAGCACCAAATTGACGGCATGGCTGCCAGGAGTGACGGGGCGGTTCACGTGTTGCCCCAGGATACTCATGGCCAGGATCGCCATGTCCGTTTCGCAATTCTTTGCAACTTCAGCACACGCTTCCTGCCGGGCCAATCCGCCTATGAACGCATTCATGGCCGCCTGTGGCAATTCGACTTATGGTCAAAGCGTGTGATTCGTGCAACCAATCCGTAGCGGACAGGCTCAAGCTCCGGTTTTTGAGGAGGGCTCGGTCCTGTGTGGTTGGGCTGTTAAAGACGCTGATAGTGCTTGTACACACGCCAAACTATTCATTTGCTCGCCACACTCTTGTGAAGTTGTGAAAACCCGTTTTTTTCACGCTCTTTTGAAGACGTGAACCTCAAAAAAGGGCTGCCTCAGCCTGGCACCTGGCCCGGATTGCTTGCCGACAGGCGGCAAAAACGGGCAAACAACTCAAGTGGCCGAGCGCAATGGCAGCTCTGGCAGATTCGATATAAAGAGGGGGTGGTTTGCAACGAAAGCAGCAAGCACGCCAGCTCTATTCGATCTGTGTGGGCGGCTCTCTGTGGGCGATTGGGGGGTTAATACCGAGGCATTAACGATGTTGCGGGGCCCGATCAGGAGACGTCCTTATAATCGGGGGGAGATTGTAGCGAAGAACGCCAAGGAAATGGGCGTGTTTTATGACTTTTATTAGGTGTTCGGTCAGGCGGCCAACGGCTGGTGCCGGGGCGACTGCGCCGCACGCGGGCTGACGCGGGCCCGGGCTGGCAGCGGGCGGTGCATCCAGCTCAGGCGGATCTCGTCGATTTCCACCCAGCCATTGCCCACCGGCGGCTGGTCGCACTCCTTGAATGCCTGGCAGCGGCCTTGTGCATCGAGCAGGGCAAACTGGCGAAGGGCGGGCTTGCGCACGAACAATGACCAGAGAAAATTCATGGTGATCAACCTCCTGGGATTGAGGCCAAGCTTGCCTGCGGGGGATGACGAGCGGATGTATCGGCTGTGACATATCGGTGACAGCGAACCGCCGCCGCCCTTGCGGGTCTCAGGTTGTAACTGATGCTAGTTCCGGGCAGTGGCGCACCGCTATACTGCCGGCCTGTCGGTACTTGATTTCTGGAGAGAAGCGCATGTTGCAACGCCTGTTGTTCGGTTTGATCACTGTGACCAGCTTGACCCTGGTTGGCTGCGCCAACAGCCCGCAACAACTCAGCCCGCAACCGAAGCTCACCACGCAGCTGGCGCCAGTGGGCCACGGCCAGCCGGTGTCGGTGCGTGTGGTGGACGGCCGTCCGTCGCCAACCCTGGGGTCCCGCGGTGGCTTGTACCCGGAGACTGCGCTGATTTCGGTCACCGGCCAGGACGTGCTGCCCAAGCTGCAAGCCCAGGCTGAAGCGGCCGTGCGCCTGCTAGGCTTCACGCCGAGCCCCAACGCGCCGGGCGCCCCGCAACTGACCATCACCCTGGCCGAGCTGAAATATCAGTCGCCCAAGGAAGGCCTGTACGTGACCGAAGCCTCCATCGGCGCGACGTTCAAGTCCGACGTCACCGCCGGCACCCGTCGCTACAGCGGCCGCTACGGCGCATCGTTGAACCAGCGTTTCGGTATGTCGCCGAACCAGGAAACCAACACCAAGCTGGTCAGCGACGTGTTGAGCGATGCCTTGACCCGCCTGTTCAAGGACCCAAGCATCGGTTCGTTGCTCAGTTCGCAATAACCGATCCAAAAAACCGGGCCCAGTGATGGGCCCGGTTTTTTTACGCCTTGAGTTTCACGCGGCGGTGTCGATACAGAAGTCCAGCAGGCTCACGCCGGTCAACAAGTCCGCTTCCGGCAAGTCCGCATGCTGGTGCCCGCCGAGGGCGCAATACACCAGCCAATGACGATCCTGAACGTTGAATGCCAGGCCGCCGATCAGCGCCTCTTGTTCATCGCTTTGGGTGATCAGATACAGCCGATCCTGGTTGTTTGCGTGCAGCATGACAAGCTCCCGAACGTTCGAAGGGCAACAGAGTGGCTTGTTAAGGTGACGTTCAGGTGACGCTGTAAATTACTGGCTACATTAGCCGTCCATGCTGGGAATGAAACATGAGTGGCGCAAGATGCCACTGCGTCCGGATAGGTATCCGAACTGATACCCAGGCACTGTTTTCCCGAGGTTTGCGATGGCGCTGCCCGCTCTATTGATCAATGTTGTTGCCTTGGCGGTGGCGCTCCCGGGTTCGGCGCTGCTGGCCATTACCCGCCTGCGCGAGCAACGCGCCATGGCCGACCTGACCGCACAAGGCGAAGATCGCGCTATCGACCAGCCGATGTTGTTTTTGGATGTACGCACCGAACGGGCGCATCGAGTGGCTTACCGCATAGGGTTCGCCTGCCTGGGCGTGGCGCTGGCTATTTCCTGGCTCAGCACCCACCTCTAAAACACACTACAAAACAAATGTGGGAGCGGGCTTGCTCGCGAATGCGGTGGGTCAGTAACAAATCTAGTGACTGACACTTCGCTTTCGCGAGCAAGCCCGCTCCCACACAAGCCCGCTCCCACATTTTCGTCTAGAGCGGGATGCCAGCCTTGACCCGGTACTGGTTGCGCACCGGCGTGGCGTACTGCACCACCAGGAACGGCCGATGTTCAGCCGGGCATTCGTGCAAGCGTCGCTCCCACTCGGCCTTCGCCTTCGCCAGCTCATCGGCCGGGAATACCTCGGCGGCCGTCGGCACCTGCAACTGCGGATCAGCCTCGCTCCACTGCGCGTACGCCAGGTAGTGCACCGGGAACAACCGATAACCGCCGAGAATCTGCCGGTCCATTTCCATGGCCAGCACCTTGGTGTCTTCGAACCGCTCGGTGATCGGCGGCGCGAAGTTCACGTGCACCCGGCCCTTGTAGCCGGTGATGCCCAGGGCAATGCTCACGTCATCTTCGCCCGGTGCCTTGCTGTAGGTGCCGGTGGTGGCGCGGATGTACAGCTCGCGGGCCTTGGCTGAATCGCACGGGTCGTATTCGTAGCTGATGGACACCGGCGTCAGGTTCAGCGACTGGATCACCTCGGCAAACGGCTCATCCTTGCGGCTGACATGGAACATCTTGAGGATCGCCGACTCGGTGCGATCATCCCCGTCCTTGGCACGGCCCTCGGCCTGGGCGATCCAGATCGACTCGCCGTCATTGCGGATCGAATGGTTGATGTAGGCCGACAGCAGGTTGAACGCCGCCATCTTCTCCTTTCGCCCACTGATCGAGCGGTGCACGATAAAGCTCTTGTTCAGGCGCATCAGGTCGCTGACAAACGGCTTTTGCAGCAGGTTGTCGCCGATGGCGATACGTGGCGTCGGCAGGCCGGCGTGGTATACGGCGTAGTTGACGAAGGCCGGGTCCATCACGATGTCGCGATGGTTGGCGAGGAACAGGTAGGCGGTGCCGGACTTGAGCTGCTCGACGCCGGTGTAGGTCACGCCGTCGGTCGCGCGGTCGATGGTATGGTCGACGTAGTACTCGACTTTGTCTTGCAGCGTGGCCACGGTGGTGACGCCGGCAAATTCACGGCGCAGCTTGCGGGCGATCATCGGCTTGAGCAGCCAGCCCAGGGCGCCGGCAAAGCGCGGGAAACGGAAGTGGGTCAGGATGTCCAGAAAGGCCTTGTCACTGAACAGCCGGTCCAGCACTGCCGGGACTTCGCTGTCGTTGTAAGGTCGGATGGTATCGAATTGGCCCATCATGCTCTCTTGTTAGAAACGGCTAGGGTAAGTAGAGGAAATACCAGGGTACGGTCCGGGTAATGGGCCCGGCCGAAAATAACCCTGTAAATAGACCGGCGATTATACGCACAAGTCACCTTGGAGGCCGCGATGGAAGAAGAGTCGTACGAATGTCCTTATTGTGGGGAGCTGGTCACGGCACTGCTGGACCTGTCCGGGGGCGATCAGGAATATATAGAAGACTGCCCGGTGTGCTGCCGGCCGATCATTTTTGACCTGCAAGTGCACGGCGGCGAATGGATGCTGAACGTGCGCGGTGAAAACGAATAACAGGTGGGTCCATGCAGCGAATCTACGAGCCGGAAAACCTGATGGAAGGCGAGTTGTTGCAACAGATGCTCGCCAGCGAGGGCATCGAGGCGCATCTGGTCGGTCGGCATTTGCTCGGCGGCACGGGCGAGCTGCCGATCTTCGGCCTGCTGGGCCTGGAAGTGGATAACGACCAGGCCGCCAATGCCCGTGCGCTGATCACCGCCTATATCGGTGCGCAGCCCGTGGCGGGCGATGAACCCGACAGCTTCCCCGACGTGTTGGTCTGTTAGGCTGTCGGTCGGTTTACCCAAGAGTCGTGTTGCCCCATGTGTGGACGTTATGCCCTGTTTCGCTGGAATCCCTCCTTTGCTGCCTTGCCGGGCTTTCCGGCCGATCAGCAGGCCCAGTGGAACATTTCTCCGAATGACTCGGTGCTGATCCAGCGCGCCGACGCCGGCCAGCGCACCCTGGCCCGTGCCCGTTGGGGGTTGACGCCGCCGTGGCTGACTGACCTTTCGCGTACCCCCGCCCACGCCCGCGCCGAGACCCTTGCCGAACAGCCGATGTTTCGCGAGGCATTTCGCCAGCGCCGCTGCCTGCTGCCGGCCAATGGGTTCTACGAATGGCGCGGAACCCAACGCAAGCGCCCGTACTGGCTGACGCCGGGGGAGGGCTCTACGCTGTTTTTTGCGGCGATCTGGGAAGCGTACCCTGTGCAGGAGCAGGTGTGGCTGAGCACGGCAGTGGTCACCCAGGCCGCGCAAAGCCAGCGACGGCCGTTGATTCTGGATGCGGCAGGGCAGGAGGCGTGGCTCAATCCAGAGACGCCCTTGCACACGCTTCAGGCGTTGCTGGCCAGCGAGCCTGGCGCGTTGCGTGAGCGTGTGTTGGCCAATATGGTCAATGATCCGAAGCTGAACGGGCCGGAGTGTTTGACGCCCGGTTGAGCGGCATGTGAGATGTATCTGAAATTATCCGGCTACACGTCTGTTGTATCTGGCGCCAATACAAATGACCGCCTACGATACGCGCCATGTTTTCAGGGAGAGTGTTCATGAAGAAATCATTGGCAATAAACGTACTGGCAGCGGCGCTGTTGCTGGCTGGTTGCCAGTCGGTCAACACCACCAGCGGCGGCGCCGTCGGGGTTGAGCGCAAGCAATACATGTTCAGCATGCTGTCGAGTCAGGAAGTCGACCAGATGTATGCCCAGTCCTACCAGCAGACTTTGGGTGAAGCCAGCAGCAAGGGCCAGTTGGACAAGACCAGCACCAACGCCAAGCGCGTGCAGGCCATCGCCAACCGCTTGATCGCCCAGGCACCGACTTTCCGCCCCGATGCGGCGCAGTGGAAGTGGGAAGTGAACCTGATCAAGAGCGACGAGATGAACGCCAACTGCGGGCCTGGCGGCAAGATCTTTGTGTACAGCGCTTTGATCGACAACCTCAAGTTGACCGATGACGAACTGGCGGCGGTGATGGGTCATGAAATTGCCCACGCCTTGCGCGAGCACGGCCGCGAAGCCATGTCCAAGGCGTATGGCATCGAGATGGCGAAGCAGGGCGCAGGCGCGTTGTTCGGCCTGGGCCAGGACAGCCTGGCATTGGCCGATACCGTGGCCAACTACGGCATGACTTTGCCCAACAGCCGAGCCAATGAAAACGAGGCAGACTTGATCGGCCTGGAGCTGTCGGCTCGCGCCGGTTACAACCCAAATGCGGCGATCACGCTGTGGAACAAAATGGCCAAGGCTTCGGAAGGTGCGCCACCGGAGTTCATGAGCACTCACCCGGCGTCGGACAGCCGAATCGCCTCGTTGCAAGCGGCGATTCCAAAAGTGATGCCGTTGTATCAGCAGGCCAAGAAATCCTGATCTCCCAGTTCCTATAGCCCCCCAAATGTTGTGGGGGGCACCCCGTTAGCAAGGTGTCAGTTAATGAAGAAGGTACTGACACACTGCTATTGGGGGGCTCTGAAAAAGCGCCATCGTCTTTTGCGCCAGGCCATTTGTATGGTGCCTTGATGAGCTAGTCTCCGTATATTTGCCGCAGCGGCAACCCAAGCTCGTTGAGGAGCGCGTTTTCGTTGTAAGGCCAGGGATTGGTGTTGGTGGGCGGCGTTCGGGGATTGCGGTCAAAGTCAAAAATGCTCCATGCAGGGAGTCCTACCGCCTGGCGCTCATAATTCGACTCCCATTTAAAATCACGGCCATTCCAGACTATCGTTGACCCCGGCAGAATCGTGCCCTGCCCCCCGTTGACCGCATGGGAAAGTTCATGTTGAAGAATAACCAGTGGAGGCCGCTGGTGCCCGGGAGCAATGAATGTTCGGTCATACTCAACCGCTGGGTTTTGCGCCGGAATGCCTGCAACACCGTTTTTTATTACGCCAGGCGTGCGCGCCAAACCCTGTTCCTGCGGGGTCATGCGACGCCCGCCCGGGTCGTCGTAATAATAGAAACTACCTGATACGCCTTCTTTCAGGGTCACAGGTGCATTTAGCGAATCTATGATTTTCAGGGTTTCCTGCCCGGCCCGAGTGCTTCTCAGGGACTCCAGGTCATCATTTACGCGCTGAGTGAACGAAGGGCTACCCTTGATGTTAATGCCGCGCGCGCCGGCATCAGGGGAAGGTATTGTGTGCTCAAAGGACGACGACGGGTGGACGTAACTAAGGTCGTCGGCTCCGTCCCCAATGACATGATCATTTTGGGAGTTTGTCTGCACCCAGTCGTTACCTTTGCCTGGAATAATAGTGCTGCGGTCACCAGCGAAGATGTAGTCATCTCCGCGCCCTCCAAACAACACGTTATGACCCTTCCCACCATAAATTACGTCCCTGCCGTCTCCCCCGTCCACGTAGTTGATTTTCGTGTTCGGCCCTCCACCCGCACGTATTTCGTCACTGCCAGGCCCACCGTAAATCGTTGCATGTCCTGAGCCACCATTGATGAAATCATTGCCATCACCGCCTTCAGCGTAGCCTTCGCCACTTCCCAGATTGATGTTGTCGTTCCCGGGCCCTCCGAAGATTTTGGTCCTTCCAGATCCGGCGTACGCAGCATCATCGCCCCTTCCAAGGTCGATGTTGGCGTTATGATGGAGTCTTTGATCAATAACGACGGAATCGTTCCCATCGCCAGTATTGACATCAATGGTCTGTTGATTCTGCGTGTTCGCCCAAAAAGGAATCTCGTAAGACTGCCCGTTTACCTGCGCAACAACTCCGCCATTTTGCCCCCCGGAAACATAAACCGAATCATTTCCCTGGCCGGTTTCAATCGACAGCGTCTCGTGGAGTTTCTTTTCGCCCGGCGGAATCCCGGCGCTGTATTCAATGCGAACATTGCCGTCATAGAATCCGTTACTCAGGTCAACCTGGGTCGGCGCAGACGATGATTGAGGGCTGCCGTATTGAATAGATCCTGAGCGGCCTTGGCCCTGATAGGGCGTTTGTTCTGGGGTGGGGTCGGGCTGATAGCTGGAACCGCCGCCGCCACTTTGCCGAGAGTGACTGGGCATACCTCCCGCGCCGCTCTGGGGAATCGAGCTGACGCCGATCGAGCGCTGCTCCGATGTGGATGGTTCAGAGTTGTTGTACGTAAATGGCACATTCGCCATGTAAGGCGCAGCGTTCGCCGCTTGATAGGCAGGGTCGCTCGCACGGTTATAGGCGGCTTGCTCTTTATCATCCTCGCTTGATTTTGTTCGTTGCGCGGCGTTGGACGAAGAAACTGAAGATGACGTGTCCATCGGTACCTCTCATTGCATAGAAAGGGTCATGACACGTTTGTGGTATCCAGATCTGAATTGTTCCTTCAGATAATTCCGCAAAGGCTCGCGCACTGGCTTACCCCTGTGTGTATTGCCCAAAGACGCGCCGTGGAGAATCCTGCCCTGACCCACCGGCCAGGGCGCAAACAGCGCGCCGTTGCAGGTTATGAACTGAACGAGTTTGCGCAGAAAGCCTGAAGCCCTCCCTCATTGGACTGGTGTTGGAGTCTTAGATCCAGCCGCTGCTCTGCATGGCCTTGTACACCGCAACCACCGCCAGTACAAAAAACGCCGTAGCCGCCAATCGCCGAATCAAGGTCAGCGGCAGCTTCTCCGCCGCAAAATTTCCCGCCAGAACCACCGGCACGTTGGCAATCAGCATGCCCAGCGTCGTACCGATAATCACCAGCCACAACTCGGGATACTGTGCCGCCAGCATCACTGTGGCGATCTGGGTCTTGTCACCGATTTCAGCGAGGAAGAATGCGATCAGCGTGGTCAGGAACGGCCCGAACTTGCGGGTGGTGCTGGCTTCGTCGTCATCGAGTTTGTCCGGCACCAGGGTCCACAGCGCGGTGGCGCAGAAGCTCGCTGCGAGGATCCAGTGCAGCACCGCATCCGAGAAGAAGCTGCCAAACCACGCCCCCACGGCACCGGCGGCCGCATGGTTGGCCAGGGTCGCGGCGACGATGCCGGCGATGATCGGCCAGGGTTTGCGAAAGCGTGCGGCAAGGATGAGCGCGAGCAGTTGCGTCTTGTCGCCGATTTCGGCCAAGGCAACGATTGCGGTAGGAACGAGTAATGAATCCAGCATCAGGTAGGTTTCCAGGGGCGGGTCGACACGGCTATGACACGTACAGCCTTCCCGCCCCGGGTAAGGTGTGCGTGTCATAGGTCTTGTCAAACCCTGGTCCGTCTGTGCGGACACCTGGGTCGCATACGCCATGGCCTGTTGACCAAGTATGTTGACGTATGCCGGACGAGCATGGCGCTCGTGGGAGACTACTCCCCTAGGACGGAGCGGATTCTGCCTAGGCAGAATCCATTCGGCAAGCCTTCTTTTTCAAACGCCCGTCAGCCGCGCTTGGCGCGATAGATGCGGAAGCCATTGCCTTCGGCCTTGATTGCGCACACGCCCAGATGCTCTTCGATCAGTGGTTGGTACTTCAGGAAACTGTTGGCGACCAAGCGCAGTTCGCCGCCTTTTGCCAGGTGTTTCGCCGCTTTTCGCAGCAGGTTTTCCGTGGCGAAGTAATCGGTGTGTACACCGACATGAAACGGCGGATTGCTCAGAATCGTGTTCAAACCCATCGGCGCAGCGTCGATTCCGTCGCCCGTCAGCACCTCGGCTTCCAGACCGTTGGCAGCCAGGGTCAAGCGACTGCTGGCCGCAGCGAACGCATCGACATCAAGCATCGTCACCGCGTTGTGCGGGTAGCGACGCTTGACCGCAGCACCGAGCACGCCCGCGCCACAACCGAAATCCAGGAGGTGACCGCTCGGCAGTTTATCCAGATGCTCCAGCAGCAGTTCCGTACCGCGATCCAGGCGACCGTGGCTGAATACCCCCGGCAAACTCACGACCTTCAGCGGCCCTTCAGCCAGTGGCACTTCGAAAACCTGAGCCAGGCTTTCCAGTTCGATCGCTTGCGGTGCGTTTGTCACGGTGACTTGCCACAGCTGGCAGTGCCGCGCGTTATCCAGCTTGCGTGGTTTGCCAAAGGGGGTCATCTGCTTGGCGGCGCTTTCGACGCCGGCTTTTTTTTCCCCCACCAGGAACAGCTCCGCAGCGGGCAGACGAGCGGCCACGGCATTGAGCAGATAGTCGGTGAGATCCTTGGATTTGGGCAGGAAGATCACCGCCGCATCAAATGCCCGCTCGGGCACATTCACGCCGAACTGGCTGCGCTCGGGGAAACGTGCGTCGAGCGCCGCCTGGTCGCCGGCGTGCCAGCACCAGCCGTGGGCGTTGGGCAGGCGGCCCAGCAGATCATCGGCAGGCAAGCCGACGAGCAGCACGTTGCCGTGAAAAAGTTCGGCCTGACGAAGCAGTACTTCACTGCGCGGATCCATGGTCTGCTCCTTGAAAAGGGGCGCAGTTTATCAACTCACAACCCGCAGCGGGGCACCGCTGAAAAAGCCCCGGGCGTTTTCCGCCAGTTGGCCGACGATGCGCTGGCGTGCTTCGCGACTGCCCCAGGCATTGTGGGGCGTGACGATCAGTCGAGGGATGTCGCCGGCCAGCAGCGGATTGCCGTTGACCGGCGGCTCTACACTCAGCACATCGGTCGCCGCGCCGCCCAGATGGCCATTGCGCAGCGCATCGGCCAGGGCCTGTTCATTGATCAAGCCACCGCGCGCAGTGTTGACGATAAAGGCGCCGGGCTTGAGCAGCGCCAGTTCGCGGGCGCCGATAAAGTCGCGGGTGTGTTCGTTCAGCGGGCAGTGCAAGGTCAGGGCGTCGACCTGCATCAGCAATTCGTCCAGCGGCACGCGGTCGGCGCGGGCAGGGCGCCCGGGAATCGCGCCGAGCAGCACGCGCATGCCAAACGCTTCGGCCAGGCGCGCGACGGCGCTGCCCAATTCACCGTGGCCAAGCAGGCCGAGGGTTTTGCCTTCCAGCTCGACAATCGGGTGATCCAGCAGGCAGAACTGCTTGGCTTGCTGCCATTTGCCGGCGCTGACATCCCGCTGGTAATCGTTCAAGCGCGTCGCCAGGTTGAGCAACAGCATGATCGTGTGCTGTGCCACCGACGGCGTGCCGTAGCCCTGGCAATTGCTCACGGTGATGCCATGGGCGCGGGCGGCTTCGAGGTCGATGTTGTTGGTGCCGGTGGCCGACACCAGGATCAACTTGAGCTCGGGGCAAGCGGCCAAGGTTTCGGTGTTGAGCGCAATCTTGTTACTGATCGCCACTTGGGCGCCTTGCAGGCGTTCGATCACGTTCTGCGGCGTGGTCTGCTCGAACAGCTGCAGTTCGCTGAAGCTGTTTCGCAGCTCGCTGAGGTCGAGGTCTCCCAAATCCAGTGAGGGATGATCGAGGAAGACGGCGCGGCGATTGTTCGTCATCAACTGTACCTTTTGCGACAGGGTTCGAAGGCGTAATCTCCCGAGCCTATCAGATGAAATAATCAGTTACTTGAATTGGAGTGAGCATGTACGTCGCCGAGTTTTTGACCGTGGCACTGATTCACTTGTTGGCAGTGGCCAGCCCCGGCCCGGATTTCGCCGTGGTGGTACGGGAAAGTGTTACCCACGGCCGCCGCGCCGGGACCTGGACTGCGCTGGGCGTCGGCTCGGCGATTTTCCTGCACGTGGGCTACTCGCTACTCGGCATTGGCTTGATCGTGTCCCAGTCCATCGTGTTGTTCAACGCCCTGAAGTGGGCGGCGGCGGCCTACCTGTTGTACATCGGCTTCAAAGCCCTGCGCGCACAGCCGGCCAAGCCTGCGGCCGAGGGAGAATTGCACGCTGAAGTCGGCGAACGCACCGCGCGCGGGGCGTTCACTGCCGGCTTCGTGACCAATGGCCTGAACCCCAAGGCGACGTTGTTCTTCCTGTCACTGTTCACCGTAGTGATCAACCCGCACACGCCGTTGGCGATCCAGGCGGGTTATGGCTTGTACCTGGCAGTGGCCACGGCGGTGTGGTTCTGCCTGGTGGCCATGCTGTTTAGCCAACAGCGCGTGCGTGCAGGGTTTGCGCGGATGGGGCACTGGTTTGATCGGACGATGGGGGCGGTGTTGATTGCCATTGGGGTGAAGTTGGCGTTCACCAGCATGAAGTAAAACTTGAGCGGACGCATTTCAAGTGTGGGAGGGGCAGGCTCCCGATAGCATTGGGTCAGCCGGCTTATTTGTCGCTGACCCGCCGCAATCGGGGGTAAGCCCCCTCCCACGTTGAATCGGTGTGAAGTTGCATTGATGGCTCGGAGCCAGCACCTATAGGTTCCTGCAAATCATTCCTTTGGCTGATTTGGCTGAAACATAAGCGCTCTACAGTGCAGAACTTCCAGCCAAGACCGTGCAGTCATAAAAGGGATTCCTATGTTGCAGACCCGTGTTATCCCCCCCGCCGAAGGCGCCTACCAATATCCGCTGTTGATCAAGCGCCTGTTGATGTCCGGGACCCGTTACGAGAAAACCCGGGAAATCGTTTACCGTGACAAGTTGCGCTACACCTATCCGACCTTGATCGAGCGCGTCGCGCGCCTGGCCAATGTGTTGACCGAAGCCGGGGTAAAGGCCGGTGACACCGTGGCGGTGATGGACTGGGACAGCCATCGCTACCTGGAGTGCATGTTTGCCATCCCGATGATTGGCGCGGTGATCCACACCATCAACGTGCGTCTGTCGCCGGAACAGATTCTCTACACCATGAATCACGCCGAGGACCGCTTTGTGCTGGTCAACAGTGAATTCGTGGGGCTTTACCAAGCCATCGCCGGGCAATTGACGACGGTCGACAAGACCTTGCTGCTCACCGACGGTGAATCGAAAACCGCCGAGCTGCCAGACCTCGTGGGCGAGTACGAAACCCTGTTGGCCGCCGCCAGCCCGAAATACGACTTCCAGGATTTCGACGAAAATTCCGTCGCGACCACCTTCTACACCACCGGCACCACCGGCAACCCCAAGGGCGTGTACTTCACCCATCGCCAACTGGTGCTGCACACCATCGGTGTGGCGACCATCATGGGCAGCGTCGACAGCGTGCGCCTGTTGGGCACCAACGATGTGTACATGCCGATCACGCCGATGTTCCACGTTCATGCGTGGGGCCTGCCGTATGTGGCGACCATGCTGGGCCTCAAGCAGGTCTATCCCGGCCGCTACGATCCGGAGTTCCTGGTGGAGTTGTGGCGCAAGGAGAAAGTCACTTTTTCCCATTGCGTACCAACCATCCTGCAAATGCTGCTCAACGCCAAGGCTGCACAGGGCGTGGATTTTGGCGGCTGGAAAATCGTCATCGGCGGTAGCGCGCTCAACCGTACGCTGTACGAAGCTGCCAAGGCTCGTGGGATTCAACTGACGGCGGCGTACGGCATGTCCGAGACCGGGCCGTTGGTATCGTGTGCCCACCTCAACGAAGAACTGATGGCCGGCAGCGAGGACGAACGCACCACCTACCGCATCAAGGCCGGCGTGCCCGGGCCGTTGGTGGACGCGGCGATCATCGACAGCGAAGGCAACTTCCTGCCTGCCGACGGCGAGTCCCAAGGCGAGCTGGTGCTGCGTGCGCCATGGCTGACCGAAGGCTATTACAACGAGCCGCAGAAGGGCGCCGAGCTGTGGGAAGGCGGCTGGATGCACACCGGTGACGTGGCCACGCTGGATGCGTTTGGGGTGATCGATATTCGTGATCGCATCAAGGACGTGATCAAGACCGGCGGCGAATGGGTCTCCTCCCTGGCCCTCGAAGATCTGGTCAGCCGTCACCCGGCGGTACGCGAAGTAGCGGTGGTGGGCATCGCCGATCCGCAGTGGGGTGAGCGTCCGTTTGCCTTGCTGGTGGTGCGTGATGGCCATGTGATTGGGGCCCGTGAGCTCAAGGAGCACCTCAAGCCGTTCGTGGAGTTGGGCCATCTGAGCAAGTGGGCGATTCCGAGTCAGATCGCCGTTGTTACGGAAATTCCCAAGACCAGCGTCGGCAAGCTCGACAAGAAACGTATCCGCATCGACATCATTGAATGGCAGGCCAACAACAGCACGTTCCTGTCCACCCTCTGACGCCCCTCGCCGTGCCCGCCCGGGCACGGCAATGCTCTATCTTGCGCCTCTACTTGTGATTTGCCGATTTTCAGCCATCCTTGCCGCGTCGGCCTTCGCCGACATGGCGAAAGGGTCGTGGCAGACGGGTCGGTGATGCAAATCACACTTTAGAGGGATCAAGCACTACCCCCTGCTGGCTATAGTCCCTTCCAGAGTTTTTCAAGGATGTTCCGCTTTGGGCCATGGGGGCTCAGTTGCCGAGCGGCATTGGAATCGTTGTATTCCGGCCGTTACACGCATCACAGAATGAACTCTCTGCCATAACAATAATGCACATGGAGTAGCGTCGATGACCTCAGTAAACCAGTTCTGGCGCCGGGCAAGACTGCCCCTGGCCGTCAGTCTCGCCTCTACGCTCGCCGGGCCCGCATTCGGCGTCAGTTTCAATATCGGTGAAGTCGAAGGGAGTTTTGACTCGTCTCTTTCCGTGGGGGCCAGTTGGTCGACGGAAAAGGCCAACAAGAACTTGATCGGTTCCAACAACGGTGGGCACGGTCTCTCGCAGACCTCTGACGATGGGCACCTGAACTTCAAGCGTGGTGAGACGTTCTCGAAGATCTTCAAGGGCATCCATGACCTGGAACTGAAGTACGGCGATACCGGTGTGTTCGTGCGTGGCAAGTACTGGTACGACTTTGAACTCAAGGATGAAAGTCGTCCGTTCAAGGACATCAGCGACAGCAATCGCAAAGAGGGCGCCAAATCCTCCGGCGCGCAGATCCTCGACGCCTTCATCTACCACAACTACAACATTGCCGATTTGCCGGGCTCGGTGCGTTTCGGCAAGCAGGTGGTCAGCTGGGGTGAAAGTACCTTCATTGGGGGTGGTATCAACTCCATCAACCCGATCGACGTGTCTGCGTTCCGTCGTCCGGGCGCCGAGATCAAGGAAGGCCTGATCCCGGTCAACATGTTTTATCTGTCGCAAAGCGTAACGGACAACCTGTCCGTAGATGGTTTCTACCAGTTGGAGTGGGACCAGACCGTTGTCGACAACTGCGGGACATTCTTCTCGCAGCCAGATGTGATCGCCGACGGTTGCGACAATAACCTTGCGGTACTGCGAACCCGTCAAGGCTTGTCCAACGCCTTGCCGGCGCCGTTCCGGAATGCGGCGTTCGGTGCGCTGGCGGCCCAGGGTGTGAACTTCGGCTCGCCGGATGAGGGCGCCATTGTTCGCCGTGGTCCTGACCGTGATGCGCGCGACAGCGGCCAGTTTGGTTTCGCCGCCCACTACATGTTCGAGCCGCTGGATACCGAGTTCGGCGCTTACTTCATGAACTACCACAGCCGGGCACCAATCTTCAGCGGACGAGGGGCGGCGGCGAGCAAGTACAGCCCTGCGAACCTGGTTGGGTCATTGATGGGCCAAGGGTTGACCTTGGGACAAGCCAGCGCGATCGCGCCATCGCTGTTGCCGTTCGTGGTTGCCGGCAACTCGAGTTACTACGTCGAATACCCTGAGGACATCCGCCTGTACGGCCTCAGCTTCTCTACGACGTTGCCTACCGGCACCGCGTGGAGTGGTGAAATCAGCTACCGTCCGAATGCACCGGTGCAGTTGAACACTACGGATATTCTGTATTCCGGGCTGACGCCTTTGGCCGCGGTCAACCCGGCAGCGGCCAACTACTCGGTGCTGCAAGGCAAGGCGGACCAGGACCAACCTGGCTATCGCCGTAAGGAAATCACCCAGCTGCAAACCACGTTCACTCACTTTTTCGATCAGGTGATGGGGGCTGAGCGACTGACGGTTGTCGGTGAAGTTGGCTTCACTCACGTCGGTGGCCTGGAAAAAAACTCCAAGGCCCGTTACGGCCGCGATCCTAGCTACGGCCCTGGCCCACTGCCAAATGGTACGTGCCAGACCTTGAACGCTGGCACCCTGACTGGCGCAGCGCAGAACAACCTGTCGCGCTACTGCGAAAACGACGGCTTCACCACCGCCAACTCCTGGGGTTATCGCGCCCGCGCCATCTGGGATTACAACAGCGTCTTTGCAGGGATCAACCTCAAGCCTAGCGTCGCCTGGTCCCATGATGTGAGCGGCTATTCCCCTGGCCCAGGTGGCAACTTCGAAGAAGGCCGCAAGGCCGTCAGCCTTGGCCTGGACGCGGAATACCAGAACACCTACACCGCAGGCCTGTCGTACACCAACTTCTTTGATGGCAAGTACACCACGGTGGACGACCGGGATTTTGTTGCGCTCAGCTTCGGCATGAACTTCTAAGCGACCGTATTTCAGGAAGAACCAGAACATGAAAATAACTAAAAGTCTGTTGCACGTGGGTGTGCTTGGGCTGTCGATCCTGGCGAGCAACGTCATGGCGGCAGTCTCGGCGGATGAAGCCGCCAAGCTGGGCACGAGCCTGACCCCGATGGGCGCCGAAATGGCCGGTAACGCGGCGGGCACCATTCCCAAGTGGTCGCCATTGCCGACCAACGCCGGCGCTGTAGATGCCCGTGGTTTCCTGGCCAACCCTTACGCCAGTGAGCAACCGCAATTCACCATCACCGCGCAGAACGTCGAACAGTACAAAGACAAGCTGGCACCGGGCCAATACGCAATGTTCAAGCGTTACCCGGACAGCTTCAATATGCCGGTCTACCCGACCCACCGCGGTGCCACGGTGCCAGCTGAGGTGTTCGCCTCCATCAAGAAGAACGCCACCACCACCAACCTGGTGTCTGGCGGCAACGGCCTGGAGAACTTCGAAACCGCCGTGCCGTTCCCGATCCCGAAAAGCGGTGTGGAAGTGATCTGGAACCACATCACCCGCTATCGTGGTGGCAGTGTGACGCGCCTGGTCACCCAGGCCACACCGCAAACCAACGGTTCGTTCAGCCTGGTGTACTTCAAGGACCAGTTCGTTTTCCGCGACAAGATGAAGGACTTCGACCCGAAAAACCCGGGCAACGTGCTGTTCTACTTCAAGCAGGAAGTGACTGCCCCGGCACGTCTGGCCGGTGGTGTGCTGCTGGTGCATGAAACCCTGGACCAGGTGAAGGAACCGCGTTCGGCGTGGGTCTACAACGCCGGCCAGCGCCGTGTGCGCCGGGCGCCGCAAGTGTCCTATGACGGCCCGGGTACTGCTGCCGATGGCCTGCGTACCTCAGACAACCTCGACATGTACAACGGTGCACCGGACCGCTACGACTGGAAGCTGGAAGGCAAGAAGGAAATCTACATCGCCTCCAACAGCTACAAGCTCGACGATCCGAAGCTCAAGTACGCCGACATCATCAAGGCCGGCCACATCAACCAGGACTTGGCCCGCTATGAGCTGCGCCGCGTCTGGCACGTGGTCGCGACCTTGAAGGAAGGCCAGCGCCACATCTACGCCAAGCGTGACTTCTTCATTGACGAAGATACCTGGCAAGCGGCGGTGATTGATCACTACGACGGTCGCGGCCAACTGTGGCGCGTCGCCGAGGCCCACGCCGAGAACTACTACGACAAGCAAGTGCCGTGGTATGCCGTGGAAACCCTCTACGACCTGCAGTCGGGTCGCTACCTGGCGCTGGGTATGAAGAACGAAGAGAAGCAGGCGTATAACTTCGGCTTCACCGCTACTACCAGCGACTTCACCCCGGCGGCGTTGCGTCAGGACGGTGTTCGCTAAGCCCTAGCGATTGCCCATGTGGGAGGGGGCTTACCCCCGATGGCGGCAGGCCAGTCAATTCATCGGTTGACTGACCCGCCTCTATCGGGAGCAAGCCCCCTCTCACATTTTTTGTCTCAGTTCTTTTTCAGGCAAATGTTGCAAAGATCTACAATCCCGCCGCTTTTACCGCTAGTCTGCGGACATCTGCAATGCCGACAACAGCCTTCTACAAGAGCCCGGCGATGACTGATCTGTCCCGAATCCAAGGGCCTGCCAGTGCGGTAATCCCGACCCTGGAAGGTCGCTTCTACAGGCCACCCCTGCCTGACGGCTACGTGCTGCGACCGCGGCTGTGCGAACGGCTGACTGCCGGGCTGGACGGGCGACTGTTGCTGGTCAGCGCACCCGCCGGGTTTGGCAAGAGTTCGTTGGCAGTGGAGTTCTGCCAGAGCCTGCCGGCCCACTGGCAAAGCCTGTGGCTGGGCTTGAGCCCACGGGACAGCGACCCCGGACGTTTCCTCGAGCGCCTGCTCGACGGTTTGCAGCAGTACTTCCCGCAACTCGGCGCCCAATCCCTGGGGCTGCTGAAAATGCGCCAGCGTCACCAACCCTTTGCGTTTGAAGAATGGCTGGACGGCTTGCTCGACGAACTGACGGTGCATCTATCCACCCGCGCACCGCTATTGCTGGTACTGGATGACTACCATTTGGCCCAGGGGCCGGTGCTCGACCGTTGCCTGCAGTTTTTCCTCAACCATTTGCCTGATGGCTTGGTGGTATTGGTCACCAGTCGCCAGCGCCCGGACTGGCATCTGGCGCGTCTGCGCCTGTCACGGCACCTGCTGGAACTGCATGAGCAAGACCTGCGCCTGACCCATGCCGAGTCCCTTGCCGTACTGGATCGTCATAGCAGCTCATTGCGCGGTGAAGCTCTCGACAACCTGATCCGCCGCAGTGAGGGGTGGGTCGCCGGCCTGCGCTTCTGGTTGCTGGCCGCTTCCGAAGCGGGCAATGAAGGCGCGTTGCCGCAAAACCTGCATGGCGGCGAAGGGCTGATCCGCGATTATTTGCTGGAGGAGGTGATCGACTGCCTGCCGGCCGATGTGCAGGCCTTCTTGTTTGACACCGCCCCCATGGAACGTTTTTGCAGCGAGCTGTGCGACGCCGTACGCGAAGCCCACGACAGCGCGGAGAACCTGCGTTACCTGCAAGCCCATCAAGTGTTCCTGGTGCCACTGGATGATCAGGGCCACTGGTATCGCTACCACCATTTGTTCTCCGATTTGTTGCGGTCCCGGCGCGAAAGCAGCAACGTCTTGCCGACGGCCAGCCTGCACCTGCGCGCGTGCCGCTGGTTCAATGCCCAGGGTTTGATCGATGAAGCGGTGGAGCAGGCGTTGCGCGCCGGCCATCTGGATGTGGCCGCCAATCTGGTGCAGAACCTTTCGGAGGAGCAACTGCTGGCCGAGCAAAATGTCGGCATGTTGCTGCGCTGGAAGATGGACTTGCCGGATAGCCTGCTGATCAGCACGCCACGCCTGATCGTGCTGTATAGCTGGGCCCTGGGCCTGGCCTGCCAATTGGATGCCGCGGAGGAATTATCCGGCTACCTCAGCCGCTTTCTGCCGGCGCCTTCCGCCACCGCGCAAAAGTCGATGCTGGCCCAGTGGTTGGCGCTCAGTGGCGTCATCGCGCGCGGGCGGGGCAATCGTGAATTGACCCAGCGCTATTGCAGTGAAGCGTTGGAAAGTCTGCCGCAGCGACGCTACGGCCAGCGCTTGATGTGCCTGTCGACACTCTCCAACCTGGCCATCGTCGACGCCGATTTGTGGCGTGCCCGTGGCTTGAACCGTGAGTCCCTGGAGTTGGCGCAACGTGTCGGCAACCCGCTATTTGAAGCCTTGGCCCACTATGACCGCGCACGCGTCCTACAGGCCCGGGGCGAGATTCTGCGTTCGTTGGATGAAGTGCGTCAGGGCCTGCAACGCTTGCATGGCTTGGCGCCCGAGCGGTTGTACGCAGTGCGTGCGCGCCTGTCGCTCTATGAGGGCTACCTGTTGTTGGTGCGCTACCAGCCCGATGCGGGGATTGACCGTTTGCGCGCAGGGCTGGTGGAGGCTCGCGCCTGCCGCGATATAAGCGTGTTGATCGGGCACTGCGTGATCGCCAGCTTTGAGGGGCGGCGCAATGATTTCTCCAAGGCGTTTGCCGAACTGGCCGAGGCCGAGCGCTTGATGCATATCTGGGACGTGCCGCCGATTTACTACCTGGCGATGATCACCCTGATCAAGTGCGAACTCTGGCTGGCCCAGGGCCGCACCGACCTGGCGGATGCGTGGTTGAACCGCTTGGGGCAAACCTACAATGGCGAGCACGCCGCGGCCGCACCGGAATTTCATCCACACCTGCCGCAACATATCGGCCTGCAGCAGGCCGCGCTGGAGGCCACGCGTCATCAACCCGCTGCCGCTCTGCAACGTCTCGAAGAACTGGCGCAGCAAGCCCGGAACAGCGGACGCCAGATGATTGCGCTGATGGCCCTGACCCAGTTGGCGCAATTGCTACTGGACGGTGGTCACGAAGCCAAGGCCCGTGTGGTTGTGGCCCAGGCCCTGGAGGCGGGCGCAGGTGGCGCGCTGCAGCCGTTCCAGCGCTTACTGGAAAACCACCCCGATTGGATGCGCGAACAGTTGGGCCAGGACGCCCATGGCTTGCTGAACCAGAGCCTGCTGGCGCTGTTGCCGGCGATTGTGGTGGTGGAGGCCGCACCCCTGCAGGAAACCCTCAGTGCACGGGAGCTGGCGGTGCTGCAACTGATCGCCGAAGGCTGCTCGAACCAGGAGATCAGCAATCGGCTGTTTATCTCGTTGCACACGGTCAAGACCCACGCGAGCCATATCAACAGCAAGCTGGGGGTGGAGCGCCGCACGCAGGCGGTGGCGCGGGCGCAGGAGTTGCGATTGATTGGTTAGCGAGTGACCGCCAGTCTGTTTTAATAGTGCAATTGTTCTGGCGATATTCGCCCGAAAGCGACATTCCGTTTGCACTAGAGGACCGCCCATGGACACCGCCAAGCCGACACTCATCCGCGAAACCTTTCCCGTCGGCCCCCTGCAATGCAACTGCACCATCATCGGCGATCCCATCAGCAAGAAAGCCATCGTGGTCGATCCGGGCGGCAACCATGAGTTGATCCTCGCGCGCCTGGATGCGCTGGGTCTCAAGGTGGTGAGCATCATCCACACCCATGCTCACCTTGATCACTTCCTGGCGTCCGGCCAGTTGAAGGAGAAGACCGGTGCCACCTTGCACCTGCACAAGGAAGATCAGTTCCTGTGGGACAACCTTGAGATGCAGTGTCAGATGTTTCGCGTGCCCTACACTCCAGTGCCGGCTCCGGATCGCTGGCTGGAACATGACGAAGAGTTGGCCTGCGGTTGCGGTGTGGCGTTGCATACGCCAGGGCACACGCCGGGTTCGATGAGCTTCTGGTTTGCCGATGCCAAGTTGCTGATTGCCGGCGATACGCTGTTTCGGCGTGGCGTGGGACGTACGGACTTGTGGGGTGGGGACCAGGCGACCATCGTGCGCTCGATCAAGCAGCGCCTGTATACCCTGGATGAGGGCGCAACGGTGGTGGCAGGGCACGGGCCGGATACCCGGCTGGGGGATGAGATGCGGGAGAACCCGTTTGTACGGGCTTAGGAGGGGCGGGCTGTTCTATAACCGATAACCGTTGTAGCAAAAACTCAGGTCGCGTTCAGCGTAGGTCTGCTACGGTTTCTATAGCAGTCTTGGTTCCGAATCTTTTGTTACTGGTCGGCGCGCGGCCACGGAATTTTTGCTGTTTGTCGCGTTCCAAACTCGGCACAGGTCCATTGCCAATGTCCTTTGCACCATAGAATGCAAAAGTAGGAGCCTCCTTCATGTTCACTTCGCGTCGTCTGCTTGTTGTCGCCACCGTCGTAGCCCTGTTGTCGGGCTGCGCTACGCCTAACCCTTACGACGGCAGCAGCCAAGGACAGGCCAGCAATGATTCCGGCGGTATGAGCAAGACCGCCAAGTACGGTGGCCTGGGTGCCCTGGCCGGTGCATTGGCCGGTGCGGCCATCGACCACAACAACCGCGGCAAGGGTGCGCTGATCGGTGCGGTGGTTGCCGGTGCCGGTGCTGCGGGCTATGGCTACTACGCCGACCAGCAAGAGAAGAAGCTGCGCGAAAGCATGGCCAATACCGGGGTCGAAGTGCAGCGCCAGGGTGACCAGATCAAGCTGATCATGCCGGGCAACATTACATTCGCCACCAACTCGGACGCGATCTCCAGCAGCTTCTACCAGCCGCTGAACAACCTGGCCAACTCCCTCAAGCAGTTCAATCAGAATACCATCCAGATCGTCGGCTACACCGACAGCACCGGCAGCCGCCAGTTGAATATGGACCTGTCCCAGCGTCGTGCGCAGAGCGTGGCCAACTACCTGACTTCCCAGGGTGTGAGTTCGGCCAACCTGAGTGTACGTGGCGCCGGTCCGGATAACCCGATTGCCAGCAACGCCGATGTCAACGGCCGTGCCCAGAACCGTCGAGTAGAGGTCAACCTTGGCCCGATCCCAGGTCAGCAATATGGCCAGCCGGGCGCCCAGCAACAAGCGCCACAACAGAACAACCAGTTCCAGGGCAACCCGTACTCGCAGTACCAGTAACACACAGGACCACAAAAAAGGGCGCCGTGCAGTCAATGCACGGCGCCCTTTTTTGTGGCTGACGGTTGGATCAGTCGATGTATTCGAACACTTTCACGATCTTCTGCACACCGGACACACCCTGCACCAGGTTGGCTGCACGGGTGGCTTCGGCCTGGGTCAGCAGGCCCATCAGGTAGACGATGCCGTTGTCGGTGACGACCTTGATGCGCGAGCCAGGAATCGCGTTATCGGTCAGCATCTGTGCCTTGATCTTGGTGGTCAGCAGCGCGTCATTGCTGATGGCCAGCAGGGTGATCGGGTCCATGACCTGCAGTTCGTTGTGCACCTTCTTCACGCGCTGCACCGCTGAGGCGGCCTGTTCAGCCTGGGCCTTGAGGTCGGCACGCGGAGTCTGGCCGGCCAGCAGGACCACACCGTTGAAGCTGGTGACGACGATGCGCGACGCACCGTTGCCCAGGTCGGTAGCGGCCTTGGCAACGTTGACCTCAACCTTGGTTTCGATCAACGAGTCGTCGATCTTGCTACCGAAGGTGCGGGTGCCCTTGTCATCCTGGATCGGGGTGTCACGTGTTGCAGTGATTGCCGTGCTGCAGCCGCTGATAGCGATGCACAGCGTGATGGCCAATAGGCTGAGGCGGTTAACGGTCATTCTTCACTCCCAAACAATTGGCTGTCGATCAGATCGCATAGGCAGTGGATCGCCAGCAGGTGGACTTCCTGGATACGTGCGGTGACATTGGCTGGAACGCGGATCTCCACGTCCTCCGGCAACAATAGCGAAGCCATGCCGCCGCCATCGCGCCCGGTCAATGCTACGACAATCATTTCGCGATCATGTGCGGCCTGGATCGCTTGAATAATGTTTGCCGAGTTGCCGCTGGTGGAAATCGCCAGCAGCACATCGCCAGGTTGGCCCAGGGCGCGGATCTGCTTGGAGAAGATTTCGTTGTAGCTGTAGTCGTTGGCAATCGAGGTGATTGTCGACGAATCGGTGGTCAGGGCGATGGCCGGCAAGCTCGGACGCTCGCGTTCGAAGCGGTTGAGCAGTTCGGACGAGAAATGCTGGGCATCGCCGGCCGAACCGCCGTTGCCGCACGAAAGCATTTTGCCCTCGTTGAGCAACGCGTTGACCATGACCTGACTGGCTTGCTCGATGTGCGGTGCAAGTACGTCCATCGCCTGTTGCTTGGTGTCGATGCTGGCCTGGAAAAGCTGGCGAATTCGGGATTGCATGTCCATCTGTGTGACCTTAAGTAGCGCGGCTGTTTGGCACAGGAATGTGCAGCCCGCAAAGCAAAGAGCAAAAGTGTGTGGTGAAGATGTCCGGCGAATCAGCTGTCGAAGGCATCTTTGAGCCAGTTCAGATCAGCCTGACCAGACGGTGTGCATTCAATGGCAACCACATCGAAACGGCAGGGGGCGTCGGCCCAGCGATGCTCTTTCTGCAGGAAAAACTGCGCGGCGAGTATCAGCTTCTGACGCTTGCGCCCGTCGATACTGGCGAGCGCGCCACCCCATTGTGCGTGTTTTCTGTAGCGGACTTCGACGAATACTACTGTATCGCCGTCAAGCATGACCAGATCAAGCTCACCGCGTTTACACAACCAGTTCTGCGCCAGAAGGCGCAGACCCTGCTGTTGCAAGTGTTTCAGAGCTTGCAGTTCGGCGTCCTTGCCGCTTTGTGCGCTGGACCGCTTGGGCATCAGCGCGGGGTGTCGGGCAGGCGCTGGATGTCGCCGCCAACAAACTTGGCCCATGGCATCTGGCGATCAACACGCTGGCTGGCACTGATGCCCAGGTTGCCAGAGAGACCGTCAATACGAGTGTCCGGCAGTGCCTTGAGTTGGCCCAGGCGTGGCGCCAGGCGGTAGGCGTCAACGCCCATCGCGTACAGACGGCCCAGGCTACCATTGGCTTGCGGCCACTGCGCAGCCACCTGATTGCGCAGCGGGTCGGTGCTGTTGAGCAACCAAGGGGTTTCGCAGAACATCACGTTGGTCATGTCCAGGTACTGGTTCTTGTCACCGCTGGCGCTGAATACGTGGGAGGTCGCATACACCGGTACATCACCGGCGTACTGGAAGTTCAGGGTCGGCTTGATCTGCTGGGCCAACTGCGGGGGCACGGCCAGGAAGATGAACTCGATGTCCTGACGGCGCGAAGGTTGCGCCGCTACGTCAGTGCCGACCGTGTTTTGCAGGCTCTTGGCGCGGCCTTCGCTTTTGCGCAGTTGGAACAGGTCGGCGATTTGCTGGGCGAGGGCGACCGGCTGGTCGACGTATTCCACGCCGACAACGGTACCGCCGTTGGCTTCCCAATCCTGGCGGAAGGCCTTGTAGACACGCTCACCCCATTCACCACGCGGCACCATGGCGGCCGCACGATGCAAGCCGTCAGCGCGAGCACGACGCGAGACTTCACGGGCTTCATCTTCAGCGGCCAGGCCGAACTGGAACAGTTGCGCCGGGTTCTGGTCGGCCTCGCTGTAGTTCAGTGCCAGCGTGGTGATCGGCAGTTGCGGGCGTGCGCTCAGCTGTTTGACCAGCGGTTTTTCCAGCGGGCCGACCACCAGTTGCACGCCGGCAGCCTGGGCCTTGGCGTAGAAGTCGTCGATGGAGGTCAGGCGCGAGCTGTCAAAGAACTCGATGACCGGCGGCTTCTGCCCGGCCTGCTGAGCCTGGTAGTGCGCCGCCATGAAACCTTCACGCAGCGCTTTGCCGACGGAGGCCAGCGGGCCTTCCTGCGGCAGCAACAGGGCGATCTTGTTCAGGGGCTGGCTGGCCAGTTCCTTGAGCTTGGTCAGTGGCAACGGCAGTTGTACGGCTGCCGGGTGGCTTGGGTTCTGCGCGCGCCAGGTGTCGATGGCGGCTTGTTGTTGCTCCAGGGTGCCGGCGCCTTTGACCGCTTGGGCCAGGGTGATCCAGCCGTCGAGCGTTGGGTTGCCGCTGGCTTGCAGTTGGTCTGCAGGCACTGCGGCAATCAAGGTCCAGATGGCTTCGTGGTTGTTTTTGGCTGCATCACCGCTGAGCAGTGGGGCCATGGCCACGCGTTCGCGGGCGGCGGCCAGCGTCTGGCCATCGGCTTCATAGGCGCGGGCGTGCACGCTGCCGGTGCGCAGCTGTTGTTCGGGCGGCAGGTCCTTCAGGTTTTGCAGGCTTGGGTGGCTCAGGGCGGTCAACGCCGCCTTGGGCTGGTTGCGCGCCATGGCCAGTTCGGCAGCCAGGGTGCTGGCAAATACTTGCGCGGCTGGTTTCAGGACGTCCAGGGGCACCTGCGCAAGAATCTGCGACGAGCGGCCTGGATTGTTTTGGTGGTAAGCCATGTCTGCCGCACTCAGGCGCAGCAAAGCGGCCTTTTCTGGCGTCTTGGCGGAGGTGGCCTGTTCGAGCAGTTGCTCGATACTGGCGTCCGGGGTCCGTGGGAGGTCGCCAAGGCTGGACGAGGGCGAGCTGGCGCAAGCGGCCAACAGGGCAGCGAGGCAGAGGGCGGAGAGCAGCCGCAGGCAAGCGATCATGTAAGTGTTCCTGATACCGATCAAATTAGCGTGGAATTGTACCCAAGCACTGGCCCAGGCGCGATGTTACTGGCGTGAAACCGTCGAATTAGGTCGTGCAAATGTTGCTGGTGGCCATCATTGGCTGAAAAGGCATCGGCCGTGATGGCATATTTTCAAGGCGTCTACGCGTTACAATGCGGCTTTTGCCAACCATCGAGGTGTGCGTTTTGACTGCTCCAGGTCCTTTGAATTCCACTGCTGGCTCGCTTTTTGTGGTGGCGACGCCCATTGGCAACCTGGACGACATCAGCGCTCGGGCGCTGAAAGTGTTGCGCGAGGTCAAATTGATCGCGGCGGAAGATACGCGGCACTCCCAGCGCTTGATGCAGCATTTTGGTATCAGCACGCCATTAGCGGCCTGTCACGAACACAACGAGCGGGAAGAAGGCAGCCGCTTTATCGTGCGCTTGCTGGCCGGTGATGACGTGGCGCTGATCTCCGACGCGGGCACGCCGCTGATTTCCGACCCTGGCTACCATCTGGTGCGTCAGGCGCGGGCCGCTGGTATCAATGTAGTGCCTGTTCCGGGGGCCTGCGCGCTGATTGCAGCATTGTCGGCTGCAGGCCTGCCGTCGGACCGCTTTATTTTTGAAGGTTTCCTGCCGGCCAAGGCCGTGGGGCGGCGTGCGCGCCTGCAAGCGTTGAAGGAAGAGCCGCGTACGCTGATCTTCTATGAGGCCCCTCACCGCATTCTTGAATGTTTGCAGGATATGGAATTGGTGTTCGGCGGCGAGCGCCTAGCACTGCTGGCCCGCGAGCTGACCAAGACCTTCGAAACCCTCAAGGGCCTGCCGCTGGAAGAGCTGCGCGCATTTGTCGAAGGCGACAGCAACCAGCAGCGCGGCGAGTGTGTGGTGCTCGTGGCGGGCTGGACGGCGCCGGAGAGTGAAGATGCGGTAAACAGTGAGGCCATGCGCATTCTCGACCTGCTGCTCAAGGAAATGCCCCTCAAGCGTGCGGCAGCGTTGGCGGCGGAAATTACCGGCGTGCGCAAGAATGTGTTGTATCAAGTTGCGCTGGATAAACAGAAAGCCGAATAGTTCCGGGGCTAAAGCTGTATTCCGTCTGAACGTGATGGCAATTCTGAACTTTTATTACTTGTCCTAAGTCCGCCGTGCCGTTAACCTGCGCGGCGGAGAGTCGATTGGACAGTCGCTGCCCTCTATGAAAATTAGGGGGGGGAGGAAAGTCCGGGCTCCATAGGGCGAAGTGCCAGGTAATGCCTGGGAGGCGTGAGCCTACGGAAAGTGCCACAGAAAATAACCGCCTAAGCGCTTCGGTGCCGGTAAGGGTGAAAAGGTGCGGTAAGAGCGCACCGCACGACTGGCAACAGTTCGTGGCTAGGTAAACCCCACTTGGAGCAAGACCAAATAGGGTCCCAAGGCGTGGCCCGCGCTGGGACCGGGTAGGTTGCTAAAGATGTCCAGTGATGGCCATCGTAGACGAATGACTGTTCAAGACAGAACCCGGCTTACAGATCGACTCTCCACCTTTTTCCTTCTGTCCGAATCTCGTGCAGAAAACCGGTAGTAACGCAAGAATCCCTCCCTGCCGAATCATTGGCAGATGCATCTTCGTAATACCAAAAAAATCTTACTCTTAATAAATCACTTTAACTTTGAGCGATAGCTCTTTGAGCTGTTTGTGCTTGCTGGGTCAAAAACTTCGCCAAACTCTCGTTTCTCCTCCTTTTACGCTCCTAAATCTCCGTTCTGTAAGGCTTTTCCTTTAATCCGCGCCTTGACGGTGTGGTGGGCGCATTCCTATAGTGTGCGCAAGTGGCGGAAAGTGGCACAAAGTGGGTTTTTTGAACGTAAAACGCTAAAATTTGGAGAAACGCATCTGTGTTTCGCGGAGCTAACGCTATCAGTCTCGATGCAAAAGGCCGTCTCGCCATGCCGAGCCGGTATCGTGACGAGCTCATTTCGCGAAGTTCCGGACAGTTGATCATCACGATCGATGCCGTTGACCCTTGTTTATGTGTTTACCCCCTCGATGAGTGGGAGTTGATTGAAACCAAATTGCGCGCTCTTCCTTCATTGCGTGAAGAAAACCGTCGCCTGCAGCGTTTGCTGATTGGTAATGCCGTCGACCTCGAGCTCGACGGCAGTGGTCGCTTCCTGGTGCCGCCGCGTTTGCGCGAGTACGCCAAGCTGGATAAGCGCGCAATGCTGGTCGGCCAGCTGAACAAGTTCCAATTGTGGGACGAAGATGCCTGGGATGCTGTTTCTGCAGCTGACCTGGCTGCTATTCAACAACCGGGCGCCATGCCTGATGAACTGCGTGATTTGATCTTGTGACTATTGATAGCGGCTTTAACCACATTACCGTACTGCTTGACGAAGCCGTTGAGGCTCTCGCCGTGCGCGCGGATGGTTGCTATCTGGATGGCACGTTCGGCAGGGGCGGGCATAGCCGCTTGATACTCAGTCAGCTTGGGTCCGACGGAAAGCTCCTCGGATTCGACAAGGACCCCCAAGCGATTGCCACCGGGCAAGCGCTAGCGGCCGAAGACGGCCGCTTTGTCGTTGTGCAGCGCAGCTTTGCCGAGCTGGGTGCCGAAGTCGCCGAGCGCGGCATGGCGGGCAAAGTGGCCGGGGTTTTGCTCGACCTGGGCGTGTCCTCGCCACAGCTCGATGATCCCGAGCGCGGCTTCAGTTTCATGAACGACGGCCCGCTCGACATGCGCATGGACCCTACCCGGGGCATCAGCGCGGCCGAGTTCATCGCCACCGCTTCCCACGAAGAAATCACCCGTGTATTCAAGGAATACGGCGAAGAGCGCTTCGCCGGCCGCATGGCCCGTGCCGTGGTCGAGCGCCGCGAAATCCAGCCGTTCGAGCGCACCGCCGACCTGGCTGAAGTGCTGAAAGTCGCCAACCCGGCGTGGGAGAAGGGCAAGAACCCGGCCACCCGTGCGTTCCAGGGCCTGCGCATTCACGTCAACAACGAATTGGGTGATCTGGAAGCGGGCCTCGAAGCCGCGCTGGATGCCTTGGAAGTGGGCGGTCGCCTGGTGGTGATCAGCTTCCACTCCCTGGAAGACCGCATCGTCAAATTGTTCATGCGCCGTCTGGTCAAGGGTGAGTCCGACAACCTGCCGCGCAACCTGCCGGTACGTTTCGAAGCCTTTGTGCCGAAAATCAAGATCCATGGCAAAGCGCAATTCGCTTCCGAAGCCGAACTGAAGGCCAACCCACGTTCGCGCAGCGCCGTCATGCGTGTCGCGGAGAAGCTGCGTTGAGCAAGCTTTTCGCCAAGCCCCTCCCGGGCGGCAGCTTCTTCATGATGCTGTTGTACGTCGGCGTGCTGGTGTCCGCGATTGCGGTGTCCTACAGCGCCCACTTCAACCGTCAATTGCTCAACACCCTGTACGGGGAGTTGAGTGTGCGTGACAAGGCGCAGGCCGAGTGGGGGCGACTGATCTTGGAGCAAAGCACCTGGACGGCCCACAGCCGTATCGAAGTGCTGGCCACTGAACAGCTGAAAATGCACATCCCCGGCGCGGCCGAAGTCCGCATGGTGGCGCCATGATGAAGCTCGAAGGCGCACTCTACCCCTGGCGCTTCCGCCTGATGCTCGGCTTGCTGGCATTGATGGTGGGCGCGATCGCCTGGCGGATCATCGACCTGCAAGTGATCGATCGTGACTTCCTGATCGGCCAGGGCGATGCCCGCAGCCTGCGACATATCCCGATCCCTGCGCACCGCGGCCTGATCACTGACCGTAACGGCGAGCCCCTGGCCGTCAGTACGCCGGTGACCACCCTGTGGGCCAACGCCAAGGAGCTGCAAACCGCCAAGGAAAAGTGGCCGCAGCTTGCCGCCGCCTTGGGCCAGGACCCGAAGGCCCTCTCCGAGCGCCTCGAAGCCCAGGCCAACAAAGAGTTCATCTACCTTGTTCGCGGCCTGACCCCCGAGCAAGGCCAGCAAGTGCTCGACCTCAAGGTTCCCGGTGTCTACGGCATCGAGGAGTTCCGGCGTTTCTACCCGGCCGGTGAAACCACCGCCCACATGGTTGGCTTTACCGACATCGATGACCACGGCCGCGAAGGCGTGGAGTTGGCCTACGATGAATGGCTGGCCGGGGTTCCCGGCAAACGACAAGTCATCAAGGATCGGCGCGGCAGACTGATCAAGGATGTCCAGGTCACCAAAAACGCCAAGGCCGGTAAGCCCTTGGCGTTGTCGATTGACCTGCGTCTGCAGTATCTGGCCAACCGCGAGCTGCGTAACGCGATCATCGAGAACGGCGCCAAGGCTGGCAGCCTGGTGATCATGGACGTGAAGACCGGCGAGATCCTCGCCATGGTCAACCAGCCGACCTACAACCCGAACAACCGTCGCAACCTGCAACCGGCGATGATGCGCAACCGCGCCATGATCGACGTGTTCGAGCCGGGTTCGACCATGAAAGCCATCTCCATGAGTGCCGCCCTCGAAACCGGGCGCTGGAAGCCCAGCGACAAGGTCGAGGTCTATCCGGGCACCTTGCAGTTGGGCAAATACACCATCCGTGACGTGTCCCGTACCGAAGGCCCGGTGCTGGATCTGACAGGTATCCTGATCAACTCCAGTAACGTGGGCATGAGTAAGGTCGCCTTCGATATTGGCGGCGAAACCATCTACCACCTGGCGCAGAAGATCGGCCTGGGTCAACCCACCGGCCTCGACTTCCCGGGCGAGCGCGTAGGCAACCTGCCGAACTATCGCGACTGGAAGAAAGCCGAGACCGCCACGCTCTCCTACGGCTACGGTCTGTCGGTGACCGCGATCCAGCTGGCCCACGCCTTCTCGGTATTGGCCAACAATGGTCGCATGGTTCCACTGAGCCTGATCCACGTCGACGAAGCGCCGAAAGCCACCCAGGTGATCCCGGAAAACGTCGCCAAGACCATGCAGGGCATGTTGCAACAAGTGATCGAAGCACCGCGCGGCGTATTCCGTGCCCAGGTGCCGGCGTACCACGTGGGCGGCAAGTCCGGTACTGCGCGTAAAACCTCGGTGGGCACCAAGGGCTACGCCGAGAACTCCTACCGTTCGCTGTTCGCCGGCTTCGGCCCGATGAGCGATCCACGCTACGCCATCGTCGTAGTGATCGACGAACCGAGTAAAGCCGGCTACTTCGGTGGCCTGGTATCGGCGCCGGTGTTCAGCAAAGTGATGTCCGGCACCCTGCGCCTGATGAACATCACCCCGGACAACCTGCCGCCGACCCAACAAGCGAACGCCGGACCACCGGCCGCTGCTGTAAAAGCCAATGGAGGGCGCGGCTGATGTCTCTTAGCCTGAACAAGATTTTTGCCCACGCCGGTCGTGATCTGCTGATCCGCGAGTTGAGCCTGGACAGCCGCAATGTGCGCGCCGGGGACCTGTTCCTGGCGGTGCCGGGCGGCAAGTTCGATGGTCGCGAGCACATCGCCGATGCCTTGCAGCGCGGTGCGGCGGCCGTGGCCTATGAAGTGGAAGGCGCCACTGTGCTGCCGATCACCGACGTGCCGTTGATTCCGGTCAAGGGCCTGGCCAAACAGCTGTCGGACATCGCCGGGCGCTTCTATGGCGAGCCGAGCCGTCACCTCAACCTGGTGGGCGTCACCGGCACCAACGGCAAGACCAGCGTGACCCAGCTTGTGGCCCAGGCGCTTGACCTGCTCGGCCAGCACTGTGGCATCGTCGGCACCCTCGGCACCGGTTTTTATGGTGCGCTGCAAAGCGGCCTGCATACCACGCCGAACCCGATTGCCGTGCAAGCGACCCTGGCCGACTTGAAAAAGGCCGGCGCCAAGGCCGTTGCCATGGAAGTTTCGTCCCACGGCCTGGACCAGGGCCGCGTGACCGCGCTGGCATTTGACGTGGCGGTGATGACCAACCTGTCCCGTGATCACCTCGACTACCACGGCACCATGGAGGCGTACGCCGCCGCCAAGGCCAAGCTGTTTGCCTGGAATGAATTGAAGTGCCGGGTGGTGAACCTGGACGACGCGTTCGGTCGCCAACTGGCAGCAGAAGACCGCGAGTCTCGGCTGATCAGCTACAGCCTGGAAGATTCCAGTGCGTACCTGTATTGCCGTGAAGCCCAATTCAATGACGAAGGCGTGCGCGCCACTTTGGTCACGCCCCAGGGCGAGCATCATTTGCGCAGCACCTTGCTCGGCCGTTTCAACCTGAGCAACGTCCTCGCCGCCGTCGGTGCTTTGCTCGGCCTGGACTACGCCCTGGATGAAATCCTGCGGGTGCTGCCCAAGCTGGAAGGCCCGGCCGGTCGCATGCAGCGTTTGGGTGGCGGTTCGCAGCCGCTGGTGGTGGTTGATTACGCCCACACTCCGGATGCCCTGGAAAAAGTCCTGGTAGCCCTGCGTCCCCACGCCAAGGGCAAGTTGCTGTGCCTGTTCGGCTGCGGTGGCGATCGTGATCGCGGCAAACGTCCATTGATGGCCGAGATCGTCGAGCGTCTGGCCGATGGCGTGCTTGTCACTGACGACAACCCACGCAGCGAAGATCCGAGCCAGATTTTCGATGACATCCGCGTCGGTTTCAAAGACGCGTCCAAGGTCACCTTCGTTGCCGGCCGCGGCGCCGCCATCGCCCAATTGATCGCTGGCGCCAGTGCTGACGACGTGGTGGTGCTGGCCGGTAAAGGTCATGAGGACTACCAGGAAATCAACGGCGAACGCCATGCCTTCTCCGATCTGGTCGAGGCCGATCACGCCTTGACCGCCTGGGAGGTTGCCCATGCTTGAAGCGATGAAATTCAGCGAACTGACCCAGGCCCTGTCGGCCCGTATGCTGTCGGGCGATTGCAGCTTCAACGGTGTCAGCATCGACAGTCGTAACATCAAGCCGGGACAGCTGTTTGTCGCCTTGGCCGGCCCGCGTTTCGATGGTCACGACTACCTGAATGACGTCGCCGCCAAAGGCGCGGTGGGGGCCTTGGTGCAGCGCGAAGTGGCGGATTCCACCTTGCCGCAATTGCTGGTCGCCGATACCCGTCTGGCCCTCGGCCAGTTGGGCGCGCTGAACCGTGCCGCCTTCAACAAACCCGTTGCAGCCATCACCGGCTCCAGCGGCAAGACCACGGTCAAGGAACTGCTCGCCGGTGTCCTGCGCACACGCGGGCCGGTGCTCGCCACCCGTGGCAACCTGAACAATGATTTCGGCGCTCCGCTGACCCTGCTCGAACTGGCCCCGGAACACACGGCGGCAGTGATTGAGCTGGGCGCGTCGCGCATCGGTGAAATCGCCTACACCGTGGCGCTGACCAAGCCCCACGTGGCGATCATCAACAACGCCGGTACCGCTCACGTCGGTGAGTTCGGCGGCCCGGAAAAAATCGTCGAAGCCAAGGGCGAAATCCTTGAAGGCCTCGATGCCGCGGGCACTGCGGTATTGAATCTGGACGACAAGGCGTTCGAGACCTGGCGTGTACGCGCCGCCGGTCGCAAGGTCCTGACGTTTGCCGTGCACAACGCAGCGGCAGACTTCCACGCTTCCAACATCAGCGTCGACGCCCGTGGCTGCCCGTCCTTCACCTTGCACACGCCACAAGGCAGCGAGCAGGTGCAGTTGAATCTGCTGGGCAACCACAACGTCGCCAACGCCTTGGCTGCCGCTGCTGCCGCCCACGCCCTGGGTGTGTCGCTGTTCGGGATCGTCACCGGCCTGGGCGCGGTGCAGCCGGTCAAGGGCCGCACCGTGGCGCAGTTGGCCACCAACGGCATGCGCGTGATCGATGACACCTACAACGCCAACCCGTCCTCCATCAACGCCGCTGTCGACCTGCTGAAGGGCTTTGCCGGGCGCAAGGTCCTGGTGCTCGGCGACATTGGCGAGCTGGGCGATTGGGCTGAACAAGGCCACCGCGAAGTCGGTGCCTATGCCGCTGGCAAAGTCGATGCTTTGTACGCCGTGGGGACGAACATGGCCCACGCCGTGGCCGCCTTTGGCTCCGGTGCGCGACACTTCGCGACCCAGGCCGAGCTGATCCAGGCGCTGGCTACGGCTGAACAAGACAAACAAACCACTATTTTGATCAAGGGATCGCGCAGCGCGGTGATGGAAAACGTCGTCGCGGCCTTGTGTGGCTCAAGTACGGAGAAACATTAATGCTGCTGCTGCTGGCTGAGTATCTGCAACAGTTCCACAAAGGCTTCGCGGTCTTCCAGTACCTGACCCTGCGCGGGATTCTGGGTGTGCTGACTGCGCTGTCTCTGTCGCTGTTCCTGGGACCGTGGATGATCCGCACCCTGCAGAACCTGCAAATTGGTCAATCGGTTCGTAATGACGGCCCGCAGTCGCACCTGTCCAAGTCCGGCACCCCGACCATGGGCGGTGCGCTGATCCTGTCGTCCATCGGCATCAGCACCTTGCTCTGGGCTGACCTGCACAACCGCTACGTGTGGACGGTGTTGCTGGTGACCCTGTTGTTCGGCGCCATTGGCTGGGTCGATGACTACCGCAAAGTGATCGAGAAAAACTCCAAGGGGCTGCCAAGCCGCTGGAAGTATTTCTGGCAGTCGGTGTTCGGTCTGGGCGCAGCGATCTTCCTGTTCATGACCGCGCCAAGTGCGGTGGAAACCACCCTGATCATCCCGATGCTCAAGGACGCCAGCATTCCACTGGGCGTTGGCTTCGTGGTGCTGACCTATTTCGTGATCGTCGGCTCCAGCAACGCGGTGAACCTCACCGATGGCCTCGACGGCCTGGCGATCATGCCGACGGTGATGGTGGGCGGCGCGCTTGGCATCTTCTGCTACCTGTCGGGTAACGTGAAATTCGCTGAATACCTGTTGATCCCGTATGTACCGGGCGCGGGCGAGCTGATCGTGTTCTGCGGCGCGCTGATCGGTGCAGGCCTGGGCTTCCTGTGGTTCAACACCTACCCCGCACAGGTCTTCATGGGCGACGTCGGCGCACTGGCGTTGGGCGCGGCCCTGGGCACCATCGCGGTGATCGTGCGTCAGGAAATCGTGCTGTTCATCATGGGCGGTGTGTTCGTGATGGAAACCCTGTCGGTGGTCATCCAGGTGGCGTCCTTCAAATTGACCGGGCGCCGCGTGTTCCGCATGGCGCCGATCCACCACCACTTTGAACTCAAGGGCTGGCCCGAGCCGCGCGTGATCGTCCGTTTCTGGATCATCACCGTGATTCTCGTGTTGGTCGGCCTTGCCACCCTGAAACTGAGGTAGAAACGAGTGTCCCTGATCGCTTCAGACCACTTCCGCATCGTTGTCGGCCTCGGCAAGAGCGGCATGTCCCTGGTTCGCTTCCTGGCGAACCGGGGCACGTCGTTTGCCGTGGCCGATACGCGGGAAAATCCACCGGAGCTGGTCACGCTGCGCCGTGACTACCCGCACGTGGAAGTGCGTTGTGGCGAGCTGGATGTCGAGTTTCTGTGCCGTGCCGACGAGCTCTACGTGAGCCCCGGCCTGGCCCTGGCGACACCCGCCCTGCAAGCTGCTGCGGCCCGTGGCGTGAAGCTGTCCGGTGACATCGACCTGTTCGCGCGTAACGCAAAGGCACCGATCGTGGCCATCAGCGGTTCCAATGCGAAAAGCACCGTGACCACCCTGGTCGGCGAGATGGCGGCTGCGGCCGGCAAGCGCGTGGCGGTGGGCGGCAACCTCGGTGTGCCGGCGCTGGACCTGCTCAGTGACGACGTCGAGCTGTACGTGATGGAGCTGTCGAGCTTCCAACTGGAAACCACCCACGACCTCGGCGCCGAAGTGGCCACCGTGTTGAACGTGAGCGAGGACCACATGGACCGCTACAGCGGCCTGCCGGCGTATCACCTGGCCAAGCACCGGATCTTCCGTGGTGCGCGGCAAGTGGTGGTCAACCGCCAGGATGCCCTGAGCCGTCCGTTGATGGGCGAGGGCCTGCCCTGCTGGACCTTCGGCCTGAGCACACCCGACTTCAAGGCCTTCGGCATCCGTGAAGAGAACGGCGAGAAATACCTGGCCTTCGAATTCCAGAACCTGATGCCGGTGCGCGAGCTGAAAATCCGTGGCGCCCATAACCAGTCCAATGCCCTGGCGGCGTTGGCGCTGGGGCATGCCGTCGGCCTGCCGTTTGACGCCATGCTCTCGGCGCTGCGCAGCTTTGGCGGCCTTGAGCATCGCTGCCAGTGGGTGCGCGACCTTGATGGCGTCAGCTATTACAACGATTCCAAGGCCACCAACGTGGGTGCAGCCCTGGCAGCCATCGAAGGCCTTGGCGCCGATATCGACGGCAAGCTGGTGTTGATCGCCGGTGGCGACGGCAAGGGTGCCGACTTCAAGGACCTTAAAGGCCCGGTGGCTGAGCATTGCCGCGCCGTGGTGCTGATGGGCCGCGATTCCGATCTGATCGCCGCCGCCCTCGGTGACGCGGTGCCGCAAGTGCGCGCCACGTCCCTGGACGACGCTATCGCCCGTTGCAAGGCCCTGGCCCAGTCCGGCGATGCGGTGCTGCTGTCGCCAGCCTGCGCCAGTTTCGACATGTTCAAGAACTACGAAGAGCGCGGCCAGCTGTTCGCCCGCGCCGTGGAGGCTTTGGTATGAGCCTCGGTCTGAGAAACATCATCAAGCCGTACCCGTCGCCGATCATCACCGGGCGCGGTATCGACCTTGATTTCCCGATGCTCGCCGGTTGCCTCGCACTGCTGGGCCTGGGCCTGGTGATGATTACCTCGGCATCGTCCGAAGTGGCCGCCGTGCAGTCGGGTAACACCCTGTACATGATGATCCGTCACCTGGTGTACCTGCTGCTCGGCCTCGGCGCCTGCATCGTCACCATGATGATTCCCATCGCCACCTGGCAGCGCCTGGGTTGGCTGATGCTGATCGGCGCGTTTGGCTTGCTGATCATGGTGATCCTGCCCGGCATCGGCCGCGAGGTGAACGGTTCGATGCGCTGGATCGGCTTCGGTGCGTTCAACGTGCAGCCGTCGGAAATCGCCAAGGTGTTCGTGGTGATCTACCTGGCCGGCTACCTGGTGCGTCGCCAGAAAGAAGTGCGCGAAAGCTGGATGGGCTTCTTCAAGCCGTTCATCGTGCTGCTGCCCATGGCCGGCCTGTTGCTGATGGAGCCCGACTTCGGCGCCACCGTCGTGATGATGGGGGCAGCGGCGGCAATGCTGTTCCTTGGCGGTGTTGGCCTGTTCCGCTTCACCTTGATGGTGGTACTGGCCGTCGCGGCCGTGACCGTCCTGGTGCAGGCGCAACCCTACCGGATGGCCCGTCTGATTACCTTTACCGACCCCTGGTCCGACCAGTTCGGTTCCGGCTACCAGTTGACCCAGGCGCTGATCGCCTTTGGTCGCGGCGAGTGGCTGGGCGTGGGCCTGGGCAACAGCGTGCAGAAGCAATTCTACCTGCCGGAAGCCCACACCGACTTCGTGTTCTCGGTACTGGCCGAAGAGCTCGGTGTGGTGGGTTCGCTATGCACCGTCGCGCTGTTCGTGTTCGTGTGTGTACGCGGCATGTACATCGGCCTGTGGGCCGAGAAGGCCAAACAGTATTTCGCCGCCTATGTGGCGTACGGCTTGTCGTTCCTGTGGATCGGCCAGTTCCTGATCAATATCGGTGTGAACGTCGGCCTGTTGCCGACCAAGGGCCTGACCTTGCCGTTCCTCAGTTATGGCGGCAGTTCGTTGGTGATCTGCTGCGCGTGCCTGGGCTTGTTACTGCGCATCGAGTGGGAGAGTCGAACCCACCTGGGCAGCGAAGAGATGGAATTCAGCGAAAGCGACTTTGCCGAGGAGCCGACCCATGGGCGCTAACGTGCTGATCATGGCGGGCGGCACCGGGGGCCATGTGTTCCCGGCCCTGGCCTGTGCGCGGGAATTCCAGAACCGTGGCTACACCGTGCACTGGCTGGGTACACCGCGCGGTATCGAAAACGAATTGGTGCCGAATGCCGGCTTGCCGCTGCACCTGATTAACGTCACCGGCCTGCGTGGCAAGAGCAAGTTGTCCCTGCTCAAGGCGCCGTTCGTGTTGCTCAAGGCGGTGTGGCAGGCGCGCAAGGTGATCCGCGAAGTGCAGCCGGTGTGCGTACTCGGCTTCGGTGGTTACGTGACCGGCCCGGGAGGCGTTGCCGCCAGACTCGCCGGTGTGCCGGTGATCGTGCACGAGCAGAACGCCGTCGCCGGTACGGCCAACCGCCTGTTGGTGCCGTTGGCTGCGCGGGTGTGCGAGGCCTTCCCGAAAACCTTCGGTGCATCGGACAAGCTGCGCACGACCGGTAACCCGGTACGCACCGAGCTGTTTATGAGCATCGCCCGTGACGCGTTGGTGGGGCGCAAGGCGCACCTGCTGATCATGGGCGGAAGCCTGGGCTCCGAGCCTTTGAACAAACTGCTGCCGGAAGCACTGGCGCAACTCCCTGTGGAATTGCGTCCAGAGGTCTTTCATCAGGCCGGCAAGAACCATGGTGAAGTCACTGCTGCGCGTTATCGCGAAGCCGGTGTAGAGGCGAACGTACAGCCTTTCATCAAAGACATGGCCCAAGCCTATGGCTGGGCCGACCTGGTGGTCTGCCGCTCCGGTGCGCTGACCGTCAGTGAACTGGCCGCCGCCGGTCTGCCGTCCTTGCTGGTGCCTTTGCCCCATGCGATCGACGATCACCAGACCCGCAACGCCGAATATTTGGCCGGGGAGGGCGCTGCCTTCCTGCTGCCGCAAAGAACGACTGGCGCCGCCGATTTGGCCGCACGCCTGACCGAGGTTTTGATGCAACCGGAACGACTCAACAGCATGGCGAGCACCGCAAGCCGCCTGGCCAAACCTGACGCAACCCGCACCGTGGTCGATATCTGCCTGGAGGTGGCCCATGGTTGAGAATCAGAAAGCCATGCCACAACCCGAGATGCGCCGCATCCGTCGCATCCACTTCGTTGGTATCGGCGGCGTGGGCATGTGCGGCATTGCCGAAGTGTTGCTGAACCTGGGCTACCAGGTGTCCGGCTCGGACTTGAAAGAGTCGCCGGTCACCGAACGCCTGAAAAGCTTCGGCGCGCAGATCTTTATCGGCCACCGTGCCGAGAACGCCGCCGACGCCGATGTGCTGGTGGTATCCAGCGCCGTGAACACCTCCAACCCGGAAGTTGCCACTGCCCTTGAGCGCCGTATTCCGGTGGTGCCACGTGCCGAGATGCTGGCCGAGCTGATGCGCTACCGCCACGGCATTGCCGTCGCCGGTACCCATGGCAAAACCACCACCACCAGCCTGATCGCCTCGGTGTTCGCCGCCGGTGGCCTGGACCCGACCTTCGTGATCGGTGGCCGCCTGAATGCAGCCGGTACCAATGCACAACTGGGCACCAGCCGTTACCTGATCGCCGAAGCTGATGAAAGCGATGCAAGCTTCTTGCACCTGCAACCGTTGGTGGCCGTGGTCACCAACATCGACGCCGACCACATGGCGACCTATGACGGTGACTTCAACAAGTTGAAGAAAACCTTCGTCGAGTTCCTGCACAACCTGCCGTTCTACGGTTTGGCGGTGGTGTGCCTGGATGATCCGGTGGTGCGTGAGATTCTGCCGCAGGTCAAGCGTCCGACCGTGACCTACGGCTTCAGCGAAGACGCCGACGTGCGTGCGATCAATGTGCGCCAGGAAGGCATGCAAACCTTCTTCACCGTGTTGCGTCCGGATCGCGAGCCGTTGGACGTGTCGGTGAACATGCCCGGCAACCACAACGTATTGAACTCCTTGGCGACCATCTGCATCGCCAGCGACGAGGGCGTCAGCGATGAAGCCATCGTCGCCGGCCTGTCGGGTTTTGCCGGCGTGGGCCGTCGCTTCCAGGTCTACGGCCAACTGCCGGTAGAGGGTGGCGACGTAATGCTGGTGGACGACTACGGTCACCACCCGACCGAAGTCGCAGCCGTGATCAAGGCCGTACGCGGTGGCTGGCCCGAGCGCCGTCTGGTGATGGTGTACCAGCCGCACCGCTACAGCCGTACCCGCGACCTCTACGATGATTTCGTCAATGTATTGGCCGATGCCAACGTACTGTTGCTGATGGAGGTGTACCCGGCCGGTGAAGAACCAATCCCGGGCGCGGACAGCCGCAAGCTGTGCAACAGCATCCGCCAGCGTGGCCAGTTGGACCCGATCTACATCGAGCGTGGTGTGGACCTGGCGCCAATCGTCAAGCCGTTGCTGCGTGCTGGCGACATTTTGCTCTGCCAAGGCGCCGGTGACATTGGTGGCCTTGCCCCGAAACTGCTGGCAAGCCCGCTGTTTGCCGTTGCACAGGGGAAGTCGAAATGACCACGAATTACGACGCCCTGTTTTCCACCATCGCCCCGGCCGACTTCGGTCGCGTCGCGGTATTGTTCGGCGGCAAAAGCGCTGAGCGCGAAGTGTCGCTCAAGTCCGGCAACGCCGTGCTCGAAGCCCTGCAAAGCGCTGGCGTGAACGCGTTCGGCATCGACGTGGGCGACGACTTCTTCGCCCGCTTGCAGGCCGAGAAGATCGACCGCGCCTTCATCATCCTCCACGGTCGTGGCGGTGAAGACGGCAGCATGCAGGGCCTGCTGGAGTGCGCCGGCATCCCTTACACCGGTAGTGGCATCCTCGCGTCCGCGCTGGCCATGGACAAGTTGCGCACCAAGCAGGTGTGGCACAGCCTGGGGATTCCCACCCCGCGTCACAGCGTTCTGTGCAGCGAAGACGATTGTATTTCTGCGGCCAAGGAACTGGGCCTGCCTTTGATCGTCAAACCTGCCCATGAAGGCTCCAGTATCGGCATGGCCAAAGTGAACTCGGCCGCCGAATTGATCGACGCATGGAAAGCGGCAAGTACCTACGATTCGCAAGTGTTGGTGGAACAGTGGATCCAGGGTCCCGAGTACACCATCGCCACCCTGCGTGGCCAGGTATTGCCGCCTATCGCATTGGGCACGCCCCACACCTTTTACGACTACGACGCCAAGTATGTGGCCTCCGATACCCAGTACCGGATCCCGTGCGGCCTCGACGCAGCCAAGGAACAGGAATTGATGGACCTCACGGCGAAAGCCTGTGAGGCGTTGGGTATCGCCGGTTGGGCGCGGGCAGACGTGATGCAGGATGACCAAGGGAATTTCTGGTTCCTTGAAGTCAACACCGCACCCGGTATGACCGACCACAGCCTGGTGCCAATGGCCGCTCGCGCAGCGGGCCTGGATTTCCAGCAGTTGGTGCTGGCGATCCTGGCCGCCAGCGTTGAGCCCCGAGGCTAAGACATGAAAGGCGCATCGCTTCGTCATCAGCCCCCACAAGCACCGAGCCGCAAGCCGGTGCCACGGGGTGCCAGCCGGATGGTGGCCAAAGAGCCGATGTCGGCGCGCCTGCCGAAAGCCAATTTTGGTTTCCTCAAGGCGCTGTACTGGCCGGTGTTGCTGGTGGTGCTGGGCTTCGGAACCTACGAAGGCGCGCAGCGTCTGTTGCCGTATGCCGACCGCCCGATCACCAAGATCAGCGTGCAGGGCGACTTGAGCTACATCAGCCAGCAAGCAGTGCAGCAGCGCATCGGCCCGTACCTGGCGGCGAGCTTCTTCACCATCGACCTGGCGGGGATGCGCGGGGAGCTGGAGCAGATGCCGTGGATCGCCCACGCCGAAGTCCGCCGCGTGTGGCCGGACCAGGTAACGATCCGCCTGGAAGAACAACTGCCCGTGGCCCGTTGGGGTGACGAAGCGCTGTTGAACAACCAGGGCCAGGCGTTCACCCCGCGTGAGCTGGCGAACTATGAGCACCTGCCGCAGCTGTTCGGGCCGCAGCGGGCGCAACAACAAGTGATGCAGCAGTACCAGGCCTTGAGCCAGATGCTGCGGCCACTGGGCTTCTCCATTGCACGCCTGGAACTGCGTGAACGGGGCAGCTGGTTTTTGACGACCGGCGCCGGCAGTTCCGGCCCGGGCATCCAGTTGTTGCTGGGACGCGACCGCTTGGTGGAAAAGATGCGCCGCTTTATTGCCATCTATGACAAGACCTTGAAAGAACAGATTACGAACATTGCGAGCGTCGACCTGCGTTACGCCAACGGCCTTGCCGTCGGCTGGCGTGAACCGGCTGCGCCCACGGCAGCGCAACCCGCTGTCGCGAAGAATTAAGAAGAGGCAGGACCCATGGCAAACGTGCAAAGCGGCAAAATGATCGTCGGTCTCGATATCGGCACCTCCAAGGTGGTGGCGCTGGTCGGCGAGGTCGGGGAAGACGGCGTGATCGAGATCGTCGGTATTGGCACGCATCCGTCCCGGGGCCTGAAGAAGGGCGTGGTGGTGAACATCGAGTCCACCGTGCAATCGATCCAGCGCGCCATCGAAGAAGCGCAGCTGATGGCCGGTTGCCGGATCCACTCGGCGTTTGTCGGCGTGGCTGGAAATCACATCCGCAGCCTGAACTCCCACGGCATCGTGGCGATCCGCGACCGTGAAGTCAGCTCTGCCGACCTTGAACGCGTGCTCGACGCTGCACAGGCCGTGGCGATCCCGGCTGACCAGCGCGTGCTGCACACGCTGCCGCAGGACTACGTGATCGACAACCAGGAAGGCGTGCGTGAGCCCCTGGGCATGTCGGGCGTGCGCCTGGAAGCCAAGGTCCACGTAGTGACCTGCGCGGTCAACGCCGCACAGAACATTGAAAAATGCGTGCGCCGTTGTGGCCTGGAAATCGACGACATCATTCTGGAGCAACTGGCTTCGGCCTACTCCGTGCTGACCGACGACGAAAAAGAACTGGGCGTGTGCCTGGTGGACATCGGCGGCGGCACCACCGACATCGCGATCTTCACCGAGGGTGCGATCCGTCACACCGCGGTGATCCCGATTGCCGGTGATCAGGTGACCAACGACATCGCCATGGCGCTGCGTACACCGACCCAGTACGCCGAAGAAATCAAGATCCGCTACGCCTGCGCCCTGGCCAAACTGGCTGGTGCCGGCGAGACCATCAAGGTGCCAAGCGTGGGCGACCGTCCACCGCGCGAACTGTCGCGCCAGGCCCTGGCCGAAGTGGTCGAGCCACGCTACGACGAGCTGTTCACCCTGATCCAGGCTGAACTGCGCCGCAGCGGCTACGAAGATCTGATCCCGGCCGGCATCGTGCTCACCGGTGGCACCTCGAAGATGGAAGGCGCGGTCGAACTGGCCGAGGAAATCTTCCACATGCCGGTGCGCCTGGGCGTGCCCCATGGCGTGAAGGGCCTGGGCGACGTGGTGCGCAACCCGATTTATTCCACTGGCGTGGGCTTGCTGTTGTACGGCCTGCAAAAGCAGACCGACGGCATTTCCCTGTCGGGCCCGAGCATCCGTGACAGCTATCGCAGTGACGATGAAGCCAAGGCGCCGTTGTTCGAGCGCTTGCAGGCTTGGGTAAAAGGCAATTTTTAAAGATTTACCGCAACACCGCAGTAAGCAGTAGGCGAAAAAACTAGAGAACTGAAAGGAGAGGGAACATGTTCGAACTCGTAGACAACATCCCCGCAAGCCCGGTCATCAAAGTGATCGGTGTCGGCGGTGGCGGCGGCAACGCTGTCAACCACATGGTCAAGAGCAACATTGAAGGCGTTGAATTCATCTGCGCCAACACTGATGCCCAGGCGCTGAAAAGCATCGGCGCGCGGACCATCCTGCAATTGGGCACTGCTGTGACCAAGGGCCTCGGCGCTGGCGCCAATCCGGAAGTCGGCCGTCAAGCCGCCCTGGAAGACCGCGAGCGTATTGCCGAAGTGCTGCAAGGCACCAACATGGTGTTCATCACCACCGGCATGGGCGGCGGTACCGGTACCGGTGCTGCACCGATCATTGCCGAAGTGGCCAAGGAAATGGGGATTCTGACGGTTGCAGTCGTGACCCGTCCGTTCCCGTTCGAAGGTCGCAAGCGCATGCAGATCGCCGACGAAGGCATCCGTCTGCTGTCTGAAAGCGTTGACTCGTTGATCACCATCCCCAACGAGAAACTGCTGACCATCCTGGGCAAGGACGCGAGCCTGCTGTCCGCTTTCGCCAAGGCTGACGATGTACTGGCCGGTGCCGTTCGCGGTATCTCCGACATCATCAAGCGCCCAGGCATGATCAACGTCGACTTTGCCGACGTACGCACCGTGATGAGCGAAATGGGCATGGCGATGATGGGCACTGGCTGCGCCAGCGGTCCGAACCGTGCACGTGAAGCCACCGAAGCGGCCATCCGCAACCCGTTGCTGGAAGACGTGAACCTGCAGGGCGCACGCGGCATCCTGGTGAACATCACTGCCGGTCCTGACCTGTCCCTGGGTGAGTACTCCGACGTGGGTAGCATCATTGAAGCCTTCGCTTCCGAGCACGCCATGGTCAAGGTCGGTACCGTTATCGATCCGGACATGCGCGACGAACTGCACGTGACCGTGGTTGCTACCGGCCTGGGTGCCAAGATCGAGAAGCCTGTAAAGGTCATCGACAACACCCTGCACACCAGCCAGGTAAGCCAGGCGGCTGCCGCTCCAGCGCCTTCGCGCCAGGAACTGCCGTCGGTGAACTACCGCGACCTGGACCGTCCGACCGTGATGCGCAACCAGGCTCAGGCCGGTGCTGCGGCGTCCCGTAGCCCGAATCCGCAAGATGATCTGGACTACCTGGACATCCCGGCATTCCTGCGTCGTCAGGCCGATTAATGGAATGTATCAGGGCTATGAAGGTGATTGGTGTTCAGCAAAGGTCTGGTCTGCTATTATCGCCAGCCTTTGTTGATACCAGTTCGCAATTTGCGCTGAAGCGGTCCAAGCCATGATTAAACAACGCACCCTGAAGAATATTATTCGTGCCACAGGTGTAGGTCTGCACTCCGGGGAGAAGGTATACCTGACCCTCAAGCCTGCACCTGTCGACACCGGCATCGTGTTTGTGCGTGCCGACCTGGACCCTGTCGTGCATATTCCTGCTCGCGCGGAAAACGTTGGCGAAACCACCATGTCGACCACATTGGTCAACGGTGACGTCAAAGTGGACACGGTGGAGCACTTGCTCTCGGCCATGGCTGGCCTGGGCATCGATAACGCCTACGTCGAGCTCTCCGCGTCCGAAGTCCCGATCATGGATGGCAGCGCTGGACCTTTCGTATTCCTGATCCAATCTGCCGGCCTGGAAGAACAGGACGCAGCGAAGAAGTTCATTCGCATTCTGCGGGAAGTGACAGTAGAAGACGGCGACAAGCGCGCCACCTTCGTCCCGTTCGAAGGCTTTAAAGTGAGCTTTGAGATCGATTTCGATCACCCGGTATTCCGTGACCGCACCCAAAGTGCAAGCGTGGATTTTTCCAGCACTTCGTTCGTAAAAGAAGTCAGCCGCGCCCGTACCTTTGGTTTCATGAGTGACATCGAGTACCTGCGCAAGCACAACCTTGCACTCGGCGGCAGCGTTGAAAACGCCATCGTGGTCGACGCGGATGGTGTACTGAACGAAGACGGCCTTCGCTACGAAGACGAATTCGTGAAGCACAAGATCCTCGATGCAATCGGTGACCTCTACCTGCTGGGCAATAGCCTGATAGGCGAGTTCAAAGGCTTCAAGTCGGGCCACGCCCTTAACAACCAGCTGCTGCGCAAGTTGATTGAGCAGACAGACGCTTGGGAAGTCGTGACCTTCGAAGATGCCAGCACCGCACCGATCTCTTACATGCGTCCCGTTGCGGCGGTGTAAGTAACAACTCTCTTTCTTTAGTTTTGAAAGGCTACCTTCGGGTGGCCTTTTTTTTATGCCTGCCGTTCAGGCTTATGAAGATCAAAAATGTAGGAGCGGGCTTACCCGCGAACGCGATATGTCAGCTACACATCCGCTGCCTGACACTGCGCTTTGCCAGGCAAGCCAGCTCCTACATTGACATGTCAGAGGGTCGCGGCGACCACTGTGCGGTTGCGCCCCGTGTGCTTGGCCTCATACAACGCCTGATCCGCACTCAACAACAGCGCCTCCAGCGACAGCCGACTGCGCTTGTCCCACGTGCTCAAGCCAATACTCACCGTGATTGGCCGCTCGTCCCCTGCCACCCGTGGCAAGTTCTCGACGCTGCTGCGGATATGCTCGGCGATGACCTGGGCGCCGTTGGCATCGGTATGTGGCAATACCACCGCAAACTCTTCGCCACCATAGCGTGCCGCCAGGTCGGCAGGGCGGCGGATATTGGTGCCGATCACTTGGGCGACGTTACGCAACGCCTCATCGCCGCCGTGGTGGCCGTGGCGATCGTTGAAGGCCTTGAAGTGGTCGACGTCGATCATCAGCAAGGTCAACGGCTCGGTGGAGCGCTGTGCGCGGTCCCATTCCAGGCGCAGACGTTCGTCGAGGATGCGGCGATTGGCCAGGCCGGTCAGGGCGTCGGTGGCTGCCAGTTCTGACAGCACCCGCTCGGTGCGATAGCGGCGGCGCAATTCCCGGCGCAGCATCCAGGTCAGCCACAGCAAGCCGATGCAGAGCACGCCGGTGGCACCGGAAGTCAGCAGCGCGGCGCGTTCCCAGGGGGCGAACACATCCTCGCTGGACAGCGCCACTACCACGATCAGCGGCAACTCGCCGACGGTGGTGAAGGTATACAAACGTTCGGTGCCGCTGATGGTGGAAATCGCCCGGAAGCTACCTTCGCCTTCGCGCAGCATGCGTTTGAAGTTGGGGCGATCACTCAGGTCCTTGTCGATCATGTCGCGTTCCAGCAACGGTTGCTGGGCCAGGAGGATGCCCTGGGTGTTCAGCAGGTTGACGGTGCTGCCATTGCCGATGGTCAGGCGATTGAACAACTGATCGAAATACGCCAGGCGCATGGTGGCCACTGCGACGCCGGCGAACTCGCCGCTGGGGCCTGAGACTCGGCGACTGAATGCGATTCGCCATACTTGATCGCAGGCGCAATGGATTTTGAAGGGGCGGCTGATAAACAGTCCGGCCTGCGCATTGTCTTTATGCGCCTGGAAATAGTCCCGGTCAGCAAAATTGCGCGGCGTCGGCCACAGTGTCGAGGAGTCGGCAGTCACATCTCCGTTGGCGTCCAGCAACAGCACTTCGCCTTTGAAGGGGGCCGCGATGGATTGATCAAACTGCACCATATGTCTGACGTCCGGGGGCACTTTCGCCAGGTCCGTGCGCGTGGTGGCGGCAATCAGTCCCTGCAGTGTCAGGTCGTATAGCTCGACATTACGCAGTACATCGGCATTGATCAGTTGCGTGATGTTGGTGGTCGCGCGCTGGGCTGCCTGCAAGGTGCTGGCGTGTTCACGGATCAACAGCGCCGCGACAATCACCATGATCAGGACAACAGTCAGGCCACTGCCCAGAATCAGAAAAAGCTCTGGGCGTGCAGGCAGGGTACGGCCACGGTCTTGGCTCATCGTGCAGACTTCAGCGGTTGGAATGCTGGCAGTTTAGTTCTACGCGAAGAAAATTAAATGGCTGGTAAAAAAGAAAGATCCCCGGATCAGAACACGTTGATCGGATAGTCGACGATCACGCGGTATTCATCCACGTCATTGTCCACCGCCGAGTAGCCGTTGCTGCCGCGGTTGGTCGCCCATTGCAGGCGCACGGCCAAGTCTTTGGCCTTGCCGCCCTGCACCACGTATTTCAGGTCGATGTCCCGTTCCCAGTGCTTGGCGTCCTTGCCCTCGGCGCTGTACCAGCGGCTGTAGCCACGGCTTTGCGGGTCGACGCTGGTCAGGTCGGTCTTGCCGCTGATGTAGGACACTGCCGACGTCAGGCCAGGCATGCCAAGGCCGCTGAAGTCGTAGGCGTACTTGAGTTTCCACGAGCGTTCGTTCGGGCCATTGAAGTCCGAGTATTGCTGGGAGTTGTCCAGGTACACGCTGTCGCCCTGGGCGATGTAGTCGAACGGCGTGTTGCCGTTGACCCGCTGGTACGCGGCAGTGACGCTGTGATGGCCCACGCCCACGCTGAAATGCAGGCTGTAGGTGTTGTTGTCGATGTTGCCAAGCAGCGATTGCCCGGTGTCCTGAGTGTGGTAGTAGTGCAGGCCGGGATTGAGGCTGACCAGGTCGTTCAGCGCGTAGGTGTAGTCCAGGTCGTAGTAGTACTGGTTCCACACATCCTTCAGTTCGGAGGCGTAGAGGTTGCTGGTCAGCCCGGGCATGCCGCTGAACGAGACACCGGCCCAGTTCATGTGCTGTGCATCGGTGTGGCTCGGCAGGGCGCCGTAGCTGGTGCCGATGCGCTGGTGGCCGCTCTGGTTATAGAGCTTGGTGAAACTGGCCTGGCCACCTTCGAACAGCCAACCGTCGAGGCTGTGGTTGGCCAGGGTCACGCCACGGAAGGTCTGCGGCAGCATGCGCGTCATGCCGCCGGCGATCACCGGGTTGTTGAGGAACAGGTCGCCGGCCTTCAATTCTGTGTCCAGCGCGCGCATTTTCAAGGTGCCGCCCGCCGTGGAGAACGACCCCGGCGCCTTGCCGTTGCCGCTGCCGTACGGAAGGATGCTGGAACCGTCTGTGCCGCCACCACCGTCGAGTTTGAGGCCGAGCATGGCGTGGGCGTCCAGGCCGAAGCCAACGGTGCCCTGGGTGTAGCCGGATTCGAAAGTGCCGAGAAAGCCCTGGCCCCACTCCTTGCTGTCATCGGTGTGAATGTCGCGCCGGTCGCGGTTCATGTAGTAGTTGCGGGTGTTGACGCTGAGGTGGGAGCCTTCGACGAAGCCGTCGGCGGGGGGGCTGCCTGCCGCTTGGGTCGGCGGGGCGATCGTTGCTGTAATCGCGAGGAATAACGGGGTGAACGTCAGCGAGTTCTTCACCGGGGGAGCTCCTTTGGATCAATCGAGAACGGCCATGTCGTGGGGTGTTTCTGGCCTTTTTTACGGCAAAAAAAAGCCGCTGAAGTCAGCGGCTTTTAAACAGATTCCCAGTTTAGAGCCCTGGAAATAAGTCGAGGGAAATTCGGGTAAGCGCAAACTGCTTTTGCCGTCACACTCATCGATGCGTCAAATTAACGCAGGCGAGCGGTACGATACAGAGTGTAACAAGATAATGACTGTTGCCCAAATCGCAACAGTGTGGTGGGCGGGGTTGCGTCCTCAGCGCGGGTGGTGCAGCCGGCCCAAATGGTACGCCTCGGTGTTTCAGGGCGACCGCGGTGCTTGGATTGAGGGCGGCTTCGTCCCCCGGCGCGGGACAAGCCCGCTCACTACAAGGGCAGGGTGATGCCGAAGGTGTTGCCGTTGGCGTCGCTTCGTACAAAGACGTCGCCGCCGTGCATCAGTGCAATCGCCTTGACGATGGCCAGCCCCAGGCCATGATTGGCGCCACTGTTGCTGCGCGAGGCGTCCACCCGGTAGAAGCGCTCGAACAAGCGTGGCAAGTGCTCGCTGGCAATCACCTCGCCGGGGTTGGTCACGCCGATTGCCACTTGATCCGCCTGGACCTCGATCTTCACGTCGATGACCTGCCCTGGCGCGGTGTGTTGCACGGCGTTGCTCAGCAGGTTGATCAGTGCGCGGCGCAGGTGGGCTTTTTCGATGTGGACCGTGGCATCGCCGCTGACCCGCACGCTGACCTGGGCGTCTTCGAGGATGAAATCCAGATAGTCGAGAGTGGTTGCCACTTCATCGGCCAGGGCGCTTTCGATCAGCTTGGTGGCCTTGCTGCCCTGGTCGGCGCTGGCGAGGAAGAGCATGTCGTTGATGATCGAACGCAGGCGTTCCAATTCTTCGAGGTTCGATTGCAGCACTTCGAAGTAGTGTTCCGCCGAACGCCCGCGCGTCAGGGCGACCTGGGTCTGGCCGATCAGGTTGGTCAGCGGTGAGCGCAACTCGTGGGCGACGTCGGCGTTGAACGATTCCAGGCGCGAGTAGGCGTGTTCCACGCGGTCGAGGGTGGAGTTAAACGAGTTGACGAACTGGCTCAGCTCCGGCGGCAGCGGCGACAACCGCAGGCGCCCGGATAATTTCGGTGGCGCAAGTTTCTGCGCCTCATCCGACAGCTTGCCCAGCGGCTTGAGCCCGATGCGCGATACCCAAAAGCCCAGCAACGCGGCGAGGACCACGCCGGCAAACGCCAGGCTGATCAGCGCCACCAGCAAATGGTGCTGGGTCGCGTGAAAATTCTGCGTGTCGATGGCGATCATGAAGCGCAGCGGCGGGCGCTGATCCTTGGCCGGGAACTGGCTCACCAGGGCCTTGAACGGATGCTGGTGGCCCGGCAGATGCAAATCGCGCTTGCCGGTGTGCCCGTTGGCAAAGGCACGGATCTGTGGGTCGGGGTTGCCGTATTCGTAGGATGGGTCGCCGCTCACTACCCAGAAGTGGATACGTTTGTCCTCTTCACTGAGCAGCTTGAGCTTGGCGGTGATTTTTGCCCAATGTTCGGGCGTGCCAAAGCGACCCACCGACGATTCAAGCACGCTGTAGCGCGCGTCCAACTCGGCTTCGGGCAACAAGCCCAGGCTGCGGTCCACCTGCTGGTACAGCGCGCCGCCGATCAACACGAAGATCAGCAGCGCCACCAGGGTGAACATGCCGCTCAGGCGCAGGGCGATGGAATTAGCCGACACTGCGGCTCTCCAGCACATAACCCATGCCACGAATGGTGTGCAGCAGTTTTTCTTCAAACGGTCCGTCGAGCTTGGCGCGCAGGCGTTTGATCGCGACCTCCACCACGTTGGCGTCACTGTCGAAGTTGATGTCCCAGACCATCTCTGCAATCGCGGTCTTGGACAGGATCTCGCCCTGGCGACGCGCCAGCACACTGAGCAGCGAGAACTCCTTGGCGGTCAGGTCCAGGCGCTGGCCGTTGCGACTGGCCTTGCGGCTGATCAGGTCGATCCACAGGTCGGCGACGGTCACCTGCACCGGCTCATGCCCGCCGCTGCGGCGGGTCAGGGCTTGCAGGCGCGCCACCAGTTCAAGGAACGAAAACGGCTTGCCCAGGTAATCATCCGCGCCTTCACGCAGGCCGCGAATGCGGTCTTCCACGCGCTCGCGGGCAGTGAGCATGATCACCGGCGTCTGTTTGCGTGCGCGCAAGGCCCGCAGCACGCCGAAACCGTCCAGGCCTGGCAGCATCACATCCAGCACGATGATCGCGTAGTCGTTCTCCAGCGCCAGGTGCAAACCCTCGACGCCTTCGCGAGCCACGTCGACGGTGTAGCCTTGTTCCGTCAGGCCGCGGTGCAGGTAGTCCGCGGTTTTTTCTTCATCTTCAATAATCAGGACGCGCATGAGCCTTTCGTTCCAGGACGGGGCCTAGGCCTTAATGTGTGGTCACCGGCGCAAGCGCTGGTTTGGGCCTGTGGAAAAACTTCTCGAGGTACAAGTATATGACCGGCGTGGTGAACAGCGTCAGCGCCTGGCTGACCAGCAGGCCGCCGACCACCGAGATGCCCAGCGGCTGGCGCAGTTCGGCACCGGCGCCGTAGCCGAGCATCAACGGCAGGGCGCCGAGCAGGGCGGCCAGGGAGGTCATGATGATCGGACGGAACCGGGTGATACAGGCTTCGAAGATCGCATCATGGGCTGACAAGCCGCGTGTACGTTGCGCCTCCAGGGCGAAGTCGATCAGCAGGATGCCATTCTTCTTGACGATGCCGATCAACAGCACCAGGCCGATCAGCGCCATGATCGAAAAGTCCTGCCCCAGCAGCCACAGCATCACCAGTGCCCCGAGGCCCGCCGAGGGCAGGGTCGAGATGATGGTCAGCGGATGCACAAAGCTCTCATACAGCACGCCGAGAATGATGTAGACCGCCACCAGTGCGGCGAGGATCAGCCAGGGTTGGCTGGCCAGGGAACTCTGGAACGCCTGGGCCGCACCCTGGAAGTTGCCGATGATCGAGGCCGGCATGCCGATCTCGTTTTTCGCCTGGTCGAGCAGGATCACCGCATCACCCAGCGCCACGCCGGGCGCCAGGTTGAACGACAGGTTGGCGGCCGGGAACATGCCGTCATGGCTGATGGACAGCGGCCCGACCGTGGGCGCGTCAACCGTGGCCAGCGCCGACAGCGGCACCATTTCATTGGTCAGCGGCGAGCGCAGGTAGAAGTAATTCAGGCTTTCGGCCTTGCCGCGCTGTTGGGTGTCGAGTTCCAGCACCACTTGGTACTGGTTGATTTCGGTCTGGAACTCATTGACCTGGCGCTGGCCGAACGCGTCGTACAGCGCCTGGTCGACGTCGGTGGCCGTGAGGCCGAAGCGTGCGGCGGCGCGGCGATCGATGGTGATGTGGGTGATGCTGCCGCCCAGTTGCAGGTCATTGGAGATGTCGCGAAATTGTGGGATCGCGCGCAGTTTTTCGGTGAGCCGCTGGGTCCAGGTGTTCAGCAGCGCACCGTCGTTGCTCTTGAGCACGTATTGATACTGGCTGCGGCTGGGGCCGGAACTGAGGTTGATGTCTTGCCCGGCGCGCAGGTACAGGACGATCCCTGGCACCTTGGCCAGCTTGGGCCGGATACGGTCGATAAACTGGCTGGCGGACACGTCGCGGTCGCCGCGATCCACCAGGGAAATCCAGAAGCGTCCGTTGGCGATGGTCTGGTTGCTGCCGGTCACGCCGACAGAGTGGGAAAACGCGCGCACGGCCGGGTCGGCCTGCATGATTTCGGCCAGTGCCTTGTGCTTGGCGACCATGTCCGGGTAGGACACATCCGCCGCTGCCTCGCTTGTGCCGAGGATGAAACCGGTGTCTTGCACCGGGAAGAAACCCTTGGGGATAAATACGTAGCCGACCACGGCCAGGCCCAGGGTCAGCAGGAAGATACCGGCCATGGTGCGTTGATGGGCCAGGGCGCGACGCAGGTATTTTTCGTATCCGGCCAGCAGCCGCTCGCCAAAGCCGGGGTTGTCATGGCCGCGGTGGCTCGGCGCTTTCATGAACAGCGCCGCGAGGGTCGGGGCCAGTGTCAGCGATACCACCACGGAGATCAGGATGGTGGACGTAGCAGTCAAGGCAAACTCCTTGAACAGCCGGCCGACCACGCCGCCCATGAACAGCAGCGGAATAAACGCCGCCACCAGCGACACACTGATGGACACCACGGTAAAGCCGATTTCACTGGCGCCCTTGATCGCCGCCTCGCGTTTGTCCAGCCCGGTTTCGAGGTGGCGATGGATGTTCTCCACCACCACGATCGCATCGTCCACCACAAACCCCACGGCCACCACGATCGCCACCAGGGTCAGGTTGTTCAGGCTGAAACCCATCACGTACATCAGGGCAAAACTGGCGATCAACGACACGCCCAGCACGCTCGACACAATCAGGGTGGCCGACCACTGGCGCAGGAAAATCGCCATCACCCCGACCACCAGCAACACGGCGATCAGCAGGGTCATTTCCACTTCATGCAACGACGCACGGATGGTGGTGGTGCGGTCCATCAGCACGCTGACCTGCACCGCGGCAGGCAACATCGCTTCCAGGCGCGGCAGTTCGGCCTGGATACGCTCGACGGTCTCGACAATGTTGGCGCCGGGTTGGCGGGTGATCACCAGGTTGACGCCGGGGGTGTCCCCTGCCCAGGCCTGGACGTAGGCGTTTTCCGAACCGTTGACCACTTTGGCGACATCGCGCAGTTGCACGGGTGCGCCGTTCTTGTAGGAAATGATCAGGTCACCGTATTCCTCCGGGTGAAACAACTGGTCGTTGGTCGCCAGGGTCGACACGCTGTGCTTGCCGTACAGCGCTCCCTTGGCCAGGTTCAGGCTCGATTGCTGGATGGCCAGGCGTACGTCGGCCAAGGTCAGGCCGATGGCGGCGAGCCGGTCGGGCGAGGCCTGCACACGGATCGCCGGGCGTTGCTGGCCGGTGATGTTGATCTGGCCGACACCGTCGATCTGGCTGATTTGCCGGGCAAGCAGGGTCTCCACCAAGTCGCTCAGTTCGGTGCCGGGCATGTCATGGGAACTGACACTGAGGATCAGCACCGGGCTGTCCGCCGGGTTGACCTTGCGCCAGGTTGGCAGGCTCGGCATGTCGCCGGGCAGTTTGCCGGCGGCGGTGTTGATCGCCGCCTGCACTTCCTGCGCCGCAGTGTCGATGCTTTTGTCGAGGGTGAACTGCAGGGTCAGCAGGCTTGAGCCCAAGGCGCTGCTGGAGGTCATCTGGGTCATGCCGGGGATGGCGCTGAATTGCACCTCCAGCGGCGTGGCCACCGACGAGGCCATGGTGTCGGGGCTCGCGCCGGGTAATTGGGCGCTGACCTGGATCGTCGGAAACTCCGCTTCCGGCAGTGGGGCGATGGGTAATTTGGGGAAGGCAATCAGCCCAAGCAGCACCAGGGCAAAGGTCAGCAACAGGGTGGCGACCGGGCGGTCGATGCACCAGGCCGAAACCGAGCCCCGCGACGTCATGGCTGCACCTGGGCGTCAGCGGTCTGGATCACTTGGGGCGGCTCCTTGAGGATCTCGACCTGGGCGCCGGCCTTGAGCCGCGATTGGCCATCGCTGACCAACACGTCGCCGGCCTGGATGCCCTTGAGGATATTGCGCTCGCTGTCCTGATACACCACCTGCACCGGCACGGTCTCGACCTTGTCGCCTTTGACACGGTACACGAAATGCGAGTCCAGGCCACGCTGCACCACGGTCGGGGGGACGGCGAGGGCATTGCGGTCGAGGGCAGTCTGGATCTTGATCGTCACCAACTGGCCGGGCCACAGCTTCTGCGCGGTGTTGGCGAACTCGGCCTTGGCGCGCAGGGTGCCGGTGGTGCTGTTGATCTGGTTGTCGATCAAGCTCAGGCGGCCCTGGCCCAGCAGGTCACTGTCCCGGCCTTCGGTATCGGCGCCCTGGTAAGCGTCGACCTTGGCAGGGTGGTCGGCGGCAATCAGCCCCTGCAGGGTCGGCAGCATTTGCTGCGGCAGGGAGAACTCGACGGCAATCGGATCGATCTGCGTCACCGAGAACAAGCCTTGGGTGTCGCTCATGCGCAGGAAGTTGCCTTCGTCCACCGTGCGAATCCCCACGCGACCTGTGACCGGCGAGCGAATCTGGGTGTAGGAAAGCTGTACCTGGGCCGCGTCAATGGCCGCCTGGTTGCCTTGCACTGTGGCTTTCAGTTGGTTGACCAGCGCCTGTTGCTGGTCGTAGGTCTGCCGGGAGATGCCGTCGTCGACGCTCAGTTCCTTGTAGCGCTTGAGGTTGACCAGGGCGACTTGCAGTTGCGCCTGGCTCTGTCCCAGCTGGGCCCTGGCCTGGTCGAGACTGGCGCGGATCGAGCGGTCGTCGAGGCTCGCCAGCAGGTCCCCGGCCTTGACCAGTTGTCCTTCCTTGACCAGCAGCCGGGTGAGGATGCCGTCGATTTGCGGGCGGATCACCACGCTGTGCAACGACAGCACCGAACCGATGCCACTGACGTAGCGCGGCAGGTCCTGTTCCACCACGTGGATGACGCGTACCGGCACGGCGGTCGAAGCCACCAATTTGGTCTTGGCTGGCCGTGTGAAGACCCATGCCGCAATGGCCACTACCACGAGGACGCCAACGATCAAGGCGGTTTTGCGTTGAATGTGCATGCTGTCAGGTGCCGGGACGAGAGGTGGAAAAAGGATGGGTATTTATAGCTTGTGAACCCGGTCAGCAAGGTGACCGCTTTCTGACGGCGCTGTCAGTTACATGCTGACCATTCGTACGACAGTGGTAAAAGATCACGGGCCCGCAGGTATACTGCGCGCCAGTGTGGCCTGCAAGCCGGCCCCGCATCATTATCTGCATGCCCCGGAGCTTTCATGAATTCCCCGACACAATCCCCTGTTGAAGCGGCCGACCTCGTCGATTCGGCCAACGCCGAAGGCGTTGAAAAAGCCGAGATTCCGGCGTTCAAGTTTCCCTTCAAACCGGGTGAGCTGGCCGGGGCGAAGAATGCCGCCCAACCTTGGTATAAAAACGGTGCCAAGAACGGTCACACCAAATCGCCTGGCATGGCGCCACCGGGCACCCGTCGCTCCATGGGTAAACGCTGAGAGTAGAGGGTCACAAGCTGTAGTGGTAAATGCCTACAGCCTCAGTCGATATTTCTGCTTGTAGGCACAGGTCCTTTTTTTGAAAGCTCTCGCGACACCTGCACGGCCTCTTCACGGGGTTGGATGAGGATGAAGCTGGTTTTTCTAGAAAAGGACGTCCCTGTGGCCCTGACACACCTGCGTGTTTCCCTCGCCCTATTGATGTTGTCCGGGGGCTTCACTATCGCAATAGCCGATGACCTGCCACGGCGCGAAATCCGCTTCGCCGTCGCCGCGCAGTTTCCGCCGTTCCAAAGCCGTGATCAGCACGGCCGCCTGGTGGGTTTGAACATCGAGTTGGGCAATGCGTTGTGTGAGCAGCTCAACGCACGTTGCATCTGGGTCGATCAGATCCTCGTCGAGAGCTTCGCAGCCCTTGAAGCCCGGCAATTCGACGCGATCATGGGCATGGCGCCGACCGCTCAGCGGCGCAAGCGGGTAAATTTCACCGATGATCTCTATCCCTTTACCACCCGCCTGGTAGCGCGCAAAACCTCGGGCTTGCTGCCGAACCGGCGCTCGCTCAAAGGCAAGCGCGTCGGGGTCTTGCTGAGGAGCAATCGCGAAGCCTTCGCCCTGTCGAAATGGGCGCCGGCGGGCGTCATCATCAAGAGTTTCTGGCTCAATGAAGAGCTCGTGCGCAGCCTGGTGGCTGGCGATATAGATGCAACCTTGCAAGGCCCCATAGAGATCCGCGAGCTGCTGCTCGACACGGCAGACGGCCAGGATTTCGATTTCCTCGGCCCTGCCATCTCGGCGCAATCATTGGGTGACGGTGTGGCGATTGCACTGCGCAAGCCTGATACGGCGCTGCGCAATGAGCTGAATCGGGCCCTTGAGCAGTTGATGCACAACGGCGAATACCAGCGGATCACCCAGCCCTATCAGCTGGACGTCCCCCGGCACGCCGTGATGGCAAACTAATTGCGCGGAACATGAGCTGGATCAGTATTTGCCCCCTTGGTGCGCTTAGAGTCGACGGCCCTGCCGACTCTTCAACCATTACGAGCGCGCTTATCCATGAAGATCAACCTGCCGGTCACCGGTCGAAATGTGGACTTTGCCCCTGACGCGAATATCCTCTCGACCACCGACTTGACCAGTGTGATTACCTACGCCAACAAGGACTTTATCGACGTCAGTGGTTACAGCCGTGAGGAGTTGCTCGGCGCGCCGCACCATCTGTTGCGTCACCCGGACATGCCGGCCGCGGCGTTTGCGCACATGTGGCAAACCTTGAAGGCGGGACGCTCATGGATGGGCATGGTGAAAAACCGCTGCAAGAACGGCGATCACTATTGGGTCAGCGCCTATGCCTCGCCGGTCACGCGTGATGGCGTGACGGTGGAGTATCAGTCGGTGCGCACCAAGCCGGATGCGCGCCGCGTCGCAGCGGCGGAACGTGCCTACGCCCAATTGCGCGCGGGTAAGCGGCCGCTGCTGCCCACGTTCGGCATGGGCCTGAAGTTATCGTTGTGGGTGGTCGGCACCGGCGGCCTGACCTGGGCGTTGGGACTGGGCCTGGCGGACTACGCGCTGGTTTGGCAACTGCTGGCGCTGGTGCTCGGTGGCGCTGTGGGCGCGGCGGGGGTCAACGCGATCCTGCGGCCCCTGGCGCAATTGAATCAACGCGCGCGTGCAATCGCCGACAACCCCTTGAGCCAGGCGATCTACACCGGACGCACGGATGAGTGCGGGACGATCGAATTTGCCCTGCACATGCTCGAAGCCCAAGTGGGCGCAGTGGTCGGGCGCATCGGTGATGCATCGTGGCGCTTGTCCGGGCATGCCGCGCAGTTGGTCGAGCAGTTGGACAGCAGTCATGCCAGCAGCCTCGGCCAGCAGACCCAGACCGATCAGGTGGCGGCGGCGATCCACCAGATGACCGCCAGTGTGGCCGCGGTGGCCAACCATGCGGTCGCGGCGTCCAAGGCGGCCGACCAGGCCGGCAACGAAACCCGTGAAGGCCATCTGCGGGTGGATGAAAGCCGCGATGCGGTGTTGCGCCTGTCCCAGGAACTGACCCGCGCCACTGAGGTGATCCACCAACTGGAAAGTCACAGCGGTGAAATCAGCAGCGTGCTGGAGGTGATCCGCACCATTGCCGAACAAACCAACCTGCTGGCACTGAATGCCGCCATCGAAGCGGCGCGGGCCGGCGAGCAGGGCCGTGGTTTTGCCGTGGTTGCCGATGAAGTACGCGGCCTGGCGCAACGCACCCAGCAATCGACCAACGAAATCCAGCGCATGATCAGCACCCTGCAAGGCGGCGCGCGGGACGCGGTGCAGGCCATGGCGCAGAGCAGCGAACATGTCGACGCCAGCGTCGTGCAGGCACAACGGGCGGCGGCCGCGTTGGATGGCATCAGCCAGCGCGTGAGCCAGATCACCGGCATGAGCCAGCAGATCGCGGCGGCGGTGGAGGAGCAAAGTGCGGTGAGCGAAGACATCAATCGCAATATTGTCGGTATTCGCAATGCAGGGGAGGCCACCGTCTGCGCGGGGCAGCGCAGCCAGCGCAGTTCCGGGGATGTGGCAGCGTTGGCGGAGGACTTGCGGCAGTTGGCGCGGGAGTTCTGGGGCAAGCGACATTAGTGGGATCTGGAGTGAATGTGCCACCGCCTTCGCAGCCTCGCTAAAGCTCGACATCTCCCACAGGGGATGGGCAGTGCCTGGGGATCTGCAGCCGAGCACTGAAAGACCAGCAACACCGATCACCTGTGGGAGCGGGCTTGCCCGCGAAAGCGGTGGTTCAGCCAACACCTCTATCAACAGTGCCACCGCCTTCGCAGCCTCGCTAGGGCTCGACAGCTCCCACAGGGGATGGGCAGTGTCTGGGCGATCTCCAGCCGAGCACTGACAGCCCGCCAACACCGATCACCTGTGGGAGCGGGCTTGCCCGCGAAAGCGGCGGTTCAGCCAACACCTCTATCAACAGTGCCACCGCCTTCGCAGCCTCGCTAGGGCTCGACAGCTCCCACAGGGGATGGGCAGTGCCTGGGGATCTGCAGCCGAGCACTGAAAGACCAGCAACACCGATCACCTGTGGGAGCGGGCTTGCCCGCGAAAGCGGCGGTTCAGCCAACACCTCTATCAACAGTGCCACCGCCTTCGCAGCCTCGCTAGGGCTCGACAGCTCCCACAGGGGATGGGCAGTGTCTGGGCGATCTCCCGCCGAGCACTGAAAGACCAGCAACACCAATCACCTGTGGGAGCGGGCTTGCCCGCGAAGTGGCCGGTACTGCCTACGCCGCCCTCAACGAAATAAACGCATAGTTGGCCGGCACCTCGGTAGCAATCTGCGCCCCCGCATCCAACAGTTGCTCGGCAATGTCCATCCCGGACACATGAAACACCCACTCATTGGCCACGGCCGGCCGTTGCGTCGCCAATTCAAGCGCCTGGGCAAACGCGCCCATGTCCGGCAGGTACGCGGTAAACCCATCGCCCTTGAGCGCCGTGGTGCGCAGGCCGAGCAAGGCGCACACGGCTTCTTTGGTCTGGACGTCATCGCGGTCGGCCTGGCGCGAGCGCTGGATCAAGGCGGCCAACTGCGGGTCCGCCAGTTCGCCACCGACGATCAGCGCCGGGCCCTGTTCCCAGGATTCCGGTGGGCAGTCCTTGGCCGCGGGGTTCAACGGGATGTGCGGGTTGATCTCCATCGGATAGATCCGACACACCAACGGCCGCCGCTCATAGATGCGGCACAGGTTGTCTGCGTCAAGATTCCGGCAACGCCCGGCGTTGTAGGCGGCAAAGGTGATGGCCAGCAACGCCTCGGTGTTGCCGCAGGGCACCACCACCGAACGGCGTTCGGCATGCTCGCGTTGCTGGGCGGGCAAGCCCAGGCCGCTGGCGAGAAAACCTTCCACCAGCACGATGACCTGGCCGCCGTCCGCCGCCCACATGCGGGCTTCGTCGAGGGTCAGGGGGACGTGGTGGTCGCTGCAGCATTTGCCGCAACCGACGCAGGAAAAATGAGTGTTCATGGCAGATCTGTCACCAGGCTAGGTCAGAGGGCACACTTGAGCGGTGACGGGTTTTACCTCTGTCCACCGCTCAGCCTGTCTGGAAGCAAGTTGTGCGCCAGTGCCTGTCAGTCTGCTGCGACGACATCGCGTAGGACGAATCTCATTTCAGCGCTTTCATAGAGCTTGCGTGCGCGCAGGTTGCTCTCCAGCACCTTGAGATCCACGTAGGGTTCGCCGCGTTGCTTGAACACCTGGAAGCAGTGCAGTAACAACGCACGGCCCAGTCCCTGGCCCTGGGCGCAGGGGTGTATGGCGAGATTCTTGATAAACGCGCTGGTCCAGCATTGCGCCACGCCGAGAATACCGTCGGCGTTGCTGGCTACCAGGCACAGCGTCGGGTCGAATTCGGCGTCGGTGACAAACTGGTGTCGCCATTCATCCAGGCCGGGTACGCGGCCACCGCCCTGGTCCTGGGTCATGCGCAACACTGCATGAATCGCCGGGGCCAGCGCGTCGCGGTAGTGATCCAACTGCGTACCCGCCGGCCATTGCGGCGCGGGCAGGCTGGCGGTGAGGTCGCGGCGCAGCAGCTGGAAATACTCGCTCACCGCTTACAGGCCTTTTTGCGCCACAGTCTGGGCGGCGATCACCAGGCACTTGGTCAGTTCCGGCGAAGAAAACTTGGTCAGCACCGAATCGGCCCCGGCCAGGCGGGCTTTTTCGCTGTTCATCGCGCTGTCCAGGGAGGTGTGCAACAGCACGTAGAGGTCTTTGAAATCCGGGGTTTCGCGCAGGGTGCGGGTGAGGGCGTAACCGTCCATTTCGGACATCTCGATGTCCGATACCACCACATTGATCTGCTCGGCCGTGCCTTGCAGCTCCAGCAGCACATCGATGGCCTCCTTGGCACTGCGCGCGGTGTGACAGGTCAGGCCGAGGTTACGCAGGGTGTGTACCGATTGCTGCAGGGCGACCTGGCTGTCATCCACCACCAAGATGCGGGCGTTGCCCAGCACTTCGGCTTCTTCCATGGTCAGGTCGGTCGGCGCTGCTTCAACCGGCGCCGGGGCGATGCCGTGGATGACTTTTTCAATATCCAGCACTTGTACCAAGCCGCCTTCGACCTGGGTGACCCCGGTGATAAACGCGCGGTTGCCGCCGGAGCCGTAGGGCGGCGGACGGATATCGGTGGTCAGGCAGTGCACGATCTTGCTCACCGCCTGTACATGCAGGCCCTGCTTGGAACGGCTGACGTCAGTGACGATCAGGCAGCCGCCGTCCGGGTCTTGCAGGGGCATTTCGCCGAGGGCGCGGCTCAGGTCGATCACCGACAGCGAGGCTCCGCGCAGGATGGCGATGCCTTTGACGTGGGGGTGGGACTCCGGCAGCTTGGTCAGCGGCGGGCAGGGAATGATTTCGCTGACTTTCAGCAGGTTGATCGCCATCAGCTTGCCGCTACGTAAGGTAAAGAGCAGAAGCGAGAGTGAGTCTGCGCGGGCTTTGGTGGTGGACATAAAAACCTTCTGAGGATCAGGGATGACGATCTATACCGAGTTATCGACTTGAGAACGCCAGGCTTTAACCGGGTTTTGTATCGGGCGGCTTTCTGGGGGAGCAGGCAAGCCAACTCTCCCTGGAAGCACCCGCCCACCGTAGTGAGAGGTCAGCCTTTCCACACTTGCGGGTTCACCAGATCCTGCGGACGCTGGCCCAGTAGGGCACTGCGCAAGTTTTCCAACGCACGATTGGCCATGGCTTCGCGGGTTTCATCTGTCGCCGAGCCGATATGCGGCAAGGTCACTGCATTGCTCAGCTGGAACAGCGGCGATTGCGCCAGGGGCTCCTGCTCATACACATCCAGCCCCGCCCCACGAATCCGCTGGGTTTGCAGCGCTTCGATCAGTGCCGGTTCATCCACCACCGGGCCACGGGAGATGTTGATCAGGATCGCGCTGGATTTCATCAAGCCCAGCTCGCGGGTGCTGATCAGGTGACGGGTCTTGTCGCTCAACGGCACCACCAGGCAGACGAAATCCGCTTCGGCCAGCAACTGGTCAAGGCTGCGCAACTGTGCACCCAGCGTTTGTTCCAGCTCGGTCTTGCGGCTGTTGCCGCTGTACAGGATCGGCATGTTGAACCCCAGGTGCCCGCGACGGGCCACGGCCGCGCCGATATTGCCCATGCCGACGATGCCCAGGGTCTTGCCGTGCACATCGCAACCGAACAACGCTGCGCCGACGCTGGCTTTCCACTGACCGGCCTTGGTCCAGGCGTCCAGCTCGGCGACGCGGCGCGCACTGCTCATCAGCAGGGCGAAGGCCAGGTCGGCGGTGCTTTCGGTGAGCACGTCAGGGGTGTTGGTGAGCATGATCCCGCGTTCATTGAAGTAGGGCACATCGTAGTTGTCGTAGCCCACCGAGACGCTGGAGACCACTTCCAGCTTGCCGGCGCCTTCGAGCTGCGCGCGGCCCAGCTTGCGACCCACGCCGATCAAACCGTGGGCGTGGGGCAGGGCTTCGTTGAACTGCGCGTTGATGTCACCCAGTTTGGGATTGGGCGCGATCACCTCGAAATCCTGTTGCAGGCGTTCGATCATTGGCGGGGTGATACGGCTGAAGGCGAGGACGGTCTTTTTCATTGCAGGCGGGCTCATCGACTACGGAAGAATGCCAAGCAAGCTAACATTCCTCGTCTGTGTTGTCAGGACACCACTCAATCAACGTGTACACCGTTCAACCTGTGGGAGCGGGCTTGCCCGCGAATGCGGTGGATCAGCCAGCAAGTCTGTATCTGACACACCGCCTTCGCGGGCAAGCCCGCTCCCACATTTGATTTCTGCGGTTCGAACTACCTCAGTTCGCCAAACGAGCGCCGCCCAACCCCCCACCCGAACCAGGGTGCCATTACGCAAACCCTCGATGGCCGCGTACACCGGCAGCAGGCCGACGCCCATGCAACGTGTACACCGTTCAACCTGTGGGAGCGGGCTTGCCCGCGAATGCGGTGGATCAGCCAGCAAATCTGTATCTGACACACCGCCTTCGCGGGCAAGCCCGCTCCCACTTTTGATTTCTGCGGTTCGAACTACCTCAGTTCGCCAAACGAGCGCCGCCCAAACCCCCACTCAACTCATACGCCGCCAACTCCGCCTGATGTGCCGCCAGGATTTCCGGCAACGACCCGCGCAGGTATTCCACCCAGGTCTTGATCTTCGCATCCAGGTACTGGCGCGACGGGTAGATGGCGTACAGGTTCAGCTCCTGGGAGCGGTAGGTCGGCATCACCCGAACCAGGGTGCCATTACGCAAACCCTCGATGGCCGCGTACACCGGCAGCAGGCCGACGCCCATGCCGCTGGTGATCGCGGTCTTCATCGCGTCGGCCGAGTTGACCAGGAACGGCGAGGTGTTGATCGCCACGCTTTCCTGGCCTTCGGGGCCGTTGAAGGTCCATTTGTCCAGCTGGATCACCGGGCTGACCAGGCGCAGGCAGGCGTGGTTGAGCAAATCATGGGGGCGTTGCGCGCAACCCTTGGCCTTGACGTAATCCGGCGAGGCACAGGCGATGCTGTAGGTGATGCCCAGGCGTTGGGACACGAAGCCCGAGTCCGGCAGCTCGCTGGCCAGCACGATGGACACGTCGTAACCCTCGTCGAGCAGGTCCGGCACGCGGTTGGCCAGGGTCAGGTCAAAGGTCACGTCCGGGTGGGTGCGGCGGTAGCGGGCGATTGCGTCGATGACGAAATGCTGGCCGATGCCGGTCATGGTGTGCACTTTCAATTGCCCGGCGGGGCGTGCGTGGGCGTCGCTGGCTTCGGCCTCGGCTTCTTCGACGTAGGCGAGGATCTGTTCGCAGCGCAGCAAATAGCGTTTGCCGGCTTCGGTCAGGGCGATGCGGCGGGTGGTGCGGTTGAGCAAGCGGGTTTGCAGATGGGCCTCAAGGTTCGAGACCGCGCGCGAAACGTTGGCCGTAGTGGTGTCCAGTTGCGCGGCGGCGGCGGTGAAGCTGCCAGCTTCGGCCACGCAACTGAACGCGCGCATGTTTTGCAAAGTGTCCATGGGGGGTTCTCAGGGGCGATGGCAAATTGTGACATGAAGTTGCGCGCAGGTGTGCATCCACTGGGTGCCGCCCGCCCCCAAGGCTCAGCGCAAGGTCCAGGCTGTGCTGACCCGTGCCTCATAGTGCGGCAGGTAGTCGAGCAGCATTTGCACCAGCGCTTCTTGCGCCAGGGCACGGTTTTCCTGGGTTGGCGTGCCTGAGGCAGTGGCCGTCAGCAACCTCAGGCTTTCAACGGCCTGGCGCAGAGCCGGGCTGATGCGTGCCAGCTCATCAAGTTCGGCGCCGAGCACGCTGCCGGTTTTTTGTTGGCCGATGCTGTCGAGCAACGTCTGGAACGCTTCGGCGTGCTGCTTCACGTACTGGTCCCAGGCGGGTCGCTCCGGCAGCAGGCGACGGGCGATGGGCAATACCTGGTCCAGCGAGTCGCTGCCCAATTGCTCGCTGCGCAATTGTTGCCGGGTGCGCAGGGACTGCAGATCGAACCCGGTGTAGTGGTTGACCACTGGCGGTAGCCGCAGGTCGTTAGCCTTGCTCAGCGTGTGGCGCGTGAGCAACACCACGGGTTGCCCGTGTTTGATTTTGACCAGCACCTGGGTGACCGCTCGTTTGGCCGGATCGAGCAGTGAGGCGCTGATCGACTGGACCAGTTGCTCCCAGTCAAACGTCTGCTGGCCAATGGCGCTAAGCCCGTTGCGCAAGGTTGTCTTGAGCACCTGGGCGCCTTGGAGCGGGGCGATGTCGATGCTCAGGTAATCGCCGCTCAAGTGCGGGTCGTCGAGTTTTCGATGGCTGACTTCGATGCTCACACCTTTGCCGCCTTCGTCCTGGGCCGACGCCGTGGCGCTTACCGATCCGCTCAACACCTGGGCATGGCTCGCCAGTGTGTAGACCTTCACGGCATCCGGTCGGAGCAGTGCGCGGTGCTGCTGGATCACATCGAGTATCTGTCGGTCCAGGCCGGGGTCGACTGGCGCTTGAAGCTTCAGCCGCACGTAGCGCTCGAGCAATGCCTGGGCTTGCTGGGTGTGGTGCGCAGGCGTGGAAAGCTTTTGCATGAAGTGCCGGCTGCCCGACGCGGCCAGGCGCTTCATATCGTCGAGCAACCGCTCTGGCGTGTCGCCGTCGGGCGGCAACGGGGTCAGCTTGCGTGCGGCCATCGTCGCTGAGGTGTCGTACAGGCCGAGAATATCCAGTGCCTTGTGCGGGTAGGTGCGCCGCAGTGTCAGGTCCATTGCGCTGTTGAGCTTGAGGAAGCTGAAGACATCGACGGCGACGTCGCTGCGTGCACTGATGATGAAGCCTTTTTCCGTCTTGAGCGGCCCGGGAGTGTCGTACAGGCATGGCAGTTCGATGTCGGCCAAGCCGTTTTCGGCCAGTGCCTGCCTGACACCCGGCTGGCTCAGCGCCGAATAATCCCGCTGCCTTTGCAGCGTGCTGCCGGGAACGTCGGCGTAGTGCGCCAGGCTCGCGTACTCCTTGGAGGAAAAATAGCCAAGGCTGAGCTGGCTGCGCGACTGGCTCTGGCCCAGGTTCAGCGCAATGGATTTCAGCTTGCCCTGCAGGGCAATGACCCGCGAGCGCTCGACGCGCTGGTCACGGGTGATTTCCAGGTGTGAGTCGTTCGTCAGGCAAGGGCCTGCACTGAGCTGCCGGGAGGGTTCCAGCATGAAGTCATACCCGAGATGGTAGTGGCTCGAACGTTTGTCCCCGGCGCTGACATCGGCAAGCGAGCGCAGTCTGGCGGGGGCCTGGTGCGTATGCCGGGCTTCGCCGACGGCCGCGCGAAATTGCCATTTGAGCGCACGGCACAAGCTGTAGTCAGCCTCAATCTGTGGGTTGCCGCGGCTACGGTGGCGTTCAAGCAGGTGTTCGGCCTGTTTGAAAAAGGCGTAGAAGCCTGGGAGTTCGTCGGCCGAGACTTCCAGCTGCGGTTCGCTGTGGGTCAGCGTCTGGTGCAGTGCCCTGATCGGTTGTAGCTCCTGGGAACTGCCTGCGTAGGACTGCAGCTTTTCCAGCAGTGTGTCTGCGATCCAACGCACATCGCGTTGCACCGGCAGCATCCCCGGACGCAACGGCTCAGGGCGCAGATGTAACTGCCTGCGCAAGCCTTCGGCGGTGTCGTGTGCCGGCGGCAGTGGGGTAAACGTGCTGAGGGCTGAAAGCATGGGCGGCTCCAAGCGTGCTTAGGTGCCTCATTCTGTTGCTCGCTTGCCCCCTACGATGTAGGTCAAATGCCCGGATTATCGCTAGAACGGTAACAAAGATTCACAGGAATACCCGCTTATCGTCCTCCAGGCCGCCGCCTAGAATTGCGCTACCTACCCCGCAACACCACCTCAGGAATACGCTTGCCGTGCCGCGTCGCATCAGCAGAGAGCCGAAGACTCTCATTAACAGAGGGCTGAAGGCTCTCAGTGTTTGCGCCTTATCGTTAGCAATCAGCGGCTGCATCGGAACCGGAGGAATCGCCCCCCAAGGCCAGGCTCTCAGCGCCAATACCCTGGCCACCGACGAAGCGATCCAGAGTGCCATCCGGGATGCCCATTGGCCCGCCAGCCAGTGGTGGCAGGCCTATGGCGACCCGCAACTGAACCGTTGGGTCGAACTCGCCACGCAAAACAGCCCAAGCCTGGCCATGGCCGCCGCCCGTGTGCGTGAAGCGCGCGCCATGGCCGGGATTGCCGAGTCGGCCGAGTCGCTGCAGATCAACGGCAACACCAGCCTCAAGCGCCATAACTGGCCGAAAGACCAGTTCTACGGCCCTGGCGAGCTGAGCGGCGCCAACACCTGGGACAACAACGCGTCCCTGGGCCTGAGCTACGCCCTCGACTTGTGGGGCCGCGAAAGCAATACCACCGAGCGCGCCGTCGACCTGGCGCACATGAGCGCCGCCGAGGAGCGTCAGGCCAGGCTCGAATTGCAGAACAACGTGGTGCGCGCCTATATCCAGTTGTCGTTGCATTACGCCAACCGCGACATCGTTGCCGCGACATTGGCCCAGCAACAGCAGATCCTCGACCTGGCCAACAAACGCCTGGACGCCGGGATCGGCACGCACTTGGATGTCAGCCAGGCCGAAACCCCGTTGCCGGAAACCCATCGCCAACTGGACGCCCTGGACGAAGAAATCGCCCTGAGTCGCAACCAGATCGCGGCACTGGCCGGCAAAGGGCCGGGGGAGGGCGCGCAATTGCAGCGTCCGAGCCTGGCGTTGGCCGCGCCGCTGAAACTGCCATCAAGCCTGCCCGCTCAATTGCTCGGCCAGCGCCCGGACGTGGTTGCCAGCCGCTGGCAGGTCGCGGCCCAGGCCCGTGGCATCGATGTGGCTCACGCCGGGTTCTATCCCAACGTCGACCTGGTCGGCAGCCTTGGCTACATGGCCACCGGCGGCGGCATGCTGGAGTTTCTGGCCGGCAAGAAATTCAACTACAACGTGGGGCCGGCGATCACCTTGCCGATCTTCGACGGCGGGCGATTGCGCGCCGAACTGGGCGAAGCCAGTGCCGGGTATGACGTGGCCGTGGCCAAGTACAACCAGACCCTGGTCAATGCGCTCAAGGGCATCAGTGACCAGTTGATCCGCCGCGAATCCATGGACAAGCAATCGGCCTTCGCTGCGCAATCGGTGGCTTCGGCGCAGAAAACCTACGACATCGCGATGATCGCCTATCAGCGCGGCCTCACCGATTACCTCAATGTGCTCAACGCGCAGACGTTGTTGTTCCACCAGCAGCAAATCGAGCAACAGGTCCAGGCCGCGCGCCTGAGCGCCCATGCCGAACTGGTCACCGCCCTGGGCGGCGGTCTGGGTGCTGGCGACGACGTACCACCAGACGCCAAGACCCTTCCGAGCAAGACCCCGGCGGCACTCGCCGTGTTTGATCACTGAGTAGGATTTGATGACTCCCTTGCCTGCACCGCTGCGCTGGCTGCACTCCCTTGAGTGGCGCCGCGGTTTTTTCGACTGGGCGCGCAGCGACGGCGTGACCTGGGTGTATATCTTCAAGGTGCTGATCGCCGCGTTTCTCACGCTGTGGCTGGCCATGCGCCTGGAACTGCCGCAACCGCGCACCGCGATGATCACCGTATTTATCGTGATGCAACCGCAAAGCGGCCAGGTGTTCGCCAAGAGTTTCTACCGCTTCCTCGGCACCCTGGCGGGGTCGGCGGTGATGGTGTTGTTGATCGCCTTGTTCGCGCAGAACACCGAACTGTTCCTCGGCGCATTGGCGATCTGGGTCGGCGTGTGCACGGCTGGGGCGACCCGCAACCGTAACTTTCGCGCCTATGGTTTTGTCCTTGCGGGCTACACCGCGGCGATGGTCGGCTTGCCCGCCCTGGCCCATCCAGACGGCGCCTTCATGGCGGCGGTGTGGCGCGTGCTGGAAATCTCCCTGGGGATTTTGTGCTCCACCCTGGTCAGCGCCGCGATCCTGCCGCAAACCTCCAGCGCCGCCATGCGCAACGCGCTTTACCAGCGTTTCGGCGTGTTCGCGCTGTTCGTCACTGACGGCCTGCGCGGGCGCAGCCAGCGCGAAGGGTTCGAGGCCAGCAACGTGCGCTTTATCGCCGAAGCCGTGGGCCTGGAAGGGCTGCGCAGTCTCACGGTGTTTGAAGACCCGCACATGCGCAGGCGCAACGGGCGGCTCAGTCGCCTGAACAGCGAATTCATGAGCATCACCACGCGCTTCAACGCCTTGCACCAGTTGCTCGAACGGCTGCGCACCGATGCGGCCGATCATGTGGTGGCGGCCATCAAGCCGGGCCTGCATGACCTGGCCGAACTGCTCGACGGCTTCTCCGGGCGCGCCCTCACCAGCCCCGACGCCGCGCGCCTGGTGGTGCAACTCAGCGCCTACAAGGACGGCCTGCCCGCCAAGGTGCGCAGCCTGCGCGCAACTTTCCAGGAGGGTGACCCCACCGACGCCGAGCAACTGGATTTCCACACCGCCTACGAGCTGCTGTACCGCTTCGTCGACGACCTGCACAACTACGCGCAAACCCACGCCTCCCTGGCCGACCACAGCCACGCCCGCGAAGACTGGGACGAACCCTACACGCCGAAAACCAACTGGCTGGCCTGCGCCGCCTCGGGGATCCGGGCGTCATTCATCCTCATCGTGCTCGGCAGCTATTGGGTGGCCACCGCCTGGCCCAGCGGCGCGACCATGACCCTGATCGCCGCCGCCACCGTCGGCCTGTCCGCCGCCACACCGAACCCCAAGCGCATGGCATTCCAGATGGCCTGCGGCACCTTGATCGGCGCGCTGGTGGGCTTTGTCGAAATGTTCTTCGTGTTCCCCTGGATCGACGGCTTCCCGCTGTTGTGCGTGATGCTAGCGCCGGTGATCATCCTTGGCGCGTTCCTCGCTTCGCGGCCGCAATACGCCGGGGTGGGCGTGGGGCTGCTGATCTTCTTCAGCACCGGCTCGGTGCCGGACAACCTCACGGTCTACAACCCCTACACCTTTATCAACGACTACATCGCCATGATCATCGGCATGTTGGTGTGTGCCGCCGCCGGGGCGATCATCCTGCCGCCCAACAGCCGCTGGTTGTGGCGCCGCCTGGAGCAGGACCTGCGCGAGCAGGTGGTGTATGCGATCAGCGGCAAGCTCAAGGGCCTGGCGTCGAGTTTTGAAAGCCGCACCCGTGATTTGCTGCACCAGGCCTACGGCCTCGCCGTCGGCCAGCCGCAAGTGCAGCGCGACCTGTTGCGCTGGATGTTCGTGGTGCTGGAAGTCGGCCACGCGATCATCGAGTTGCGCAAGGAACAGGCGATTTTGCCGGTGCATCCGGCGTACGCCGAATCCCAACCGTGGCGCCAGGCGATCCGCGTGATGGGGCGCTCGCTGGTGCGGCTGTTCCTGCAACCCAGCGCGAGCAACCTGGAGCGCGGCCTGATTGCCGTCGACCACGCGATCAGCCGTGTGCAGGCCACCGACGAACCCTTCGCCCCGCACTTCGACACCTCGGCCCTGCGCCGGGTGAAAAGCTACCTGCACTTTATCCGCACCTCGCTGCTCGACCCGCAATCGCCCCTCGCTGCCCTTAAAGGAGCTGCGCATGCCCCGTGAAATCGCGTTCCACGGCATCTACATGCCGACCATGACCCTGATGTTCCTGATTGCAGCCGTGTTGGCCTGGGCCCTGGATCGCTTCCTGGCCGGCTTCGACCTGTACCGGTTTTTCTGGCACCCGGCGCTGCTGCGCCTGAGCCTGTTCGTTTGCCTGTTCGGCGCCCTGGCGCTGACCGTCTACCGTTGAGAATGCCCCGATGAAAAAGTTTTTCAGCCTGCTCGCCACCTTGCTGGTACTGGCTCTGGCAATCTGGATTGGCCGTACATTGTGGGTGCACTACATGCAAACCCCGTGGACCCGCGACGGCCGTGTGCGCGCCGACATCATCAACGTCGCCGCCGACGTCACCGGCGAAGTCGTCGACGTGCCGGTGCGTGACAACCAGTTGGTGAAAAAAGGCGACCTGCTGATGCAGATCGACCCCGAGCACTACCGCATCGCCGTCAAGCAGGCGCAGTCCCTCGTCGCTTCGCGCAAAGCCACCTGGGAAATGCGCAAGGTCAACGCCCACCGCCGCGCCGACCTCGACGCCCTGGTGATCTCCAAGGAAAACCGCGACGACGCCAGCAACATCGCCGACTCGGCCCTGGCCGACTACCAGCACGCGCTGGCGCAACTGGAAGCGGCCGAGCTGAACCTCAAGCGCACCCAGGTGCTGGCGGCGGTGGACGGCTACGTCACCAACCTCAACGTGCATCGCGGCGACTACGCGCGCATCGGCGAGGCCAAGATGGCCGTGGTGGATATGAATTCCTTCTGGGTGTACGGCTTCTTTGAAGAAACCAAGTTGCCCCATGTGAAGGTCGGCGATAAAGCCGATATGCAATTGATGAGCGGCGAGACCTTGAAGGGCCATGTGGAAAGCATCTCGCGGGGCATCTACGACCGCGACAACCCCGAGAGCCGTGAGCTGGTGGCCGATGTGAACCCGACCTTCAACTGGGTGCGGTTGGCCCAGCGGGTGCCGGTGCGGATTCATATCGATGAAGTGCCGGAAGGCGTGCTGTTGGCGGCCGGTATTACCTGCACCGTTATCGTGAACCAAACACCGAACTGAGTGTGGGAGCAGCGCCCTCGCCACACTGAGTCAGTCATTTCAGTGAATGAGCGACTTGGCGGCTCTGGTTTTGCGTCGGCGCTTGACCCGCAGCATGCTGACGAAGCGGCGGTGGTTTCTTGTATGGAGCATCAGTAGACAAGCCAGGGATTGGAACAGAGGGAATACTGCAAACAGAGTCACGGGGTGGTTCCCAAGATAGTCCGCCGAAATCAAAGCGTTCAAGACGGCGACGCATACGAGTAATGGCGGCCCTAGTCGAAACCCAACTGCTACCAGGGCTAACCCAATGCACATTGTCAGTAGCAATACCAAGCTGGCCACCAACGCGTATTCGCTGGGGAGATAATTTATTCGTGCGTAATACGTCAGACTATGTGAAAGGTTTCCTGATATGGCGACCATATTCATGGACACCGCAGTTCCCACAGTGAATGCGAAACGTTGGATGTAACGACGCAACGTTCGTGGCGCTCGCACGGGATCGATGTTATTGCTCATGGCTGCCGAACTCCTCGTAGATGGCAATGACGACGTGGTTGAGATTTCCTGAAATGCCGCTGCCCGTTACCGCAAACGCGGCACCCACCTGATCGGCTAATTGAATGAAAATATCCCGACGTATTTGGGCATTACTGAAGCGTTTGGGGAGTTTTCCGGCCAACTGCATTAACCGGATCATTTCGCGAGGACGGCGAATGTTCTGCAGGCGCAGAACCTCATTTGTCAGCTTTGCGCGTTCCTGGCGACTCATGCGTCTCAAAATGTCCTTCAGATCGCGGCCCGTTGTGGTGGTGTGTGCGGTCGGCACGCCGCTTTGCAGGAAATCCCTGGGCATCCTTTCACCTGTGGGTAGACAGAGGTGGAAGAGCGTGGGGGTTGTTTCCTTGGAATGATGTCAGGCGGTTCGCTGTTTCTTGTAGTACCTGGCCCGACTAGCCAGGCATAAAGCTAAAAAAGTGGGAGCGCATCAGGCCTTGATGAAGGTTTCGTGCAGGTGGCGCCACAGCAGCGCGCCGCTGGCCTGTTTCTCGAACACCACCGTGGCGCGACGATCGGTCTGCGTGCCGCTGTCATCCACTTGATGCTCGCGGTAAGTCACCGTTGCACCGCGTGCATGCCGGTCGATCCCGGCCATCTCACTCAAGGTGATCTTCAACCCCGGGCGCATCCCGCCCAGGCGTGTGAACAACGCATTGACCCCGGCCGCATTGACGCGCGTGCCGGTGGCGGGGGCGACCATGCTGAACTCCGGGGAGAAGCGCGCAAGCAGGTTCTGCAAGGTGCCCTGCGGTGCGACGCCAGCAAACCACTGTTCGATCTCGACGTGGGTCTGGATCACTTCTTCAAAAAAATCGCTGTAGTCAATCATTGGTCAGCCTCGCTGGCAGGGTGAAGCAGTGTCCGTACCCTGGCGGTATCCAGGCGCAGCACCGCAAAAGCAGGTAGCAGTGTCAGAGCTGCCGCCATCGTGAAGGTTATGCTGAAGGAATCCAAGGCCGACAACAGCGCACTGAGCGCCGCTGCCCCCAGGCAAAAGCTCATTTGCCGATTGATATTCCACAAGGCGCTGGCGTGGCCCATGCGTTCGGCAGGAATGTCGAGAAACGCCAGGGTTTGCGCGGTGCTGCTGCACAGGCTGCCGCCCAGGCCCATCAAGCAGTAGGCCGCGATGATCAGGGTCGGTTCGTTCAGCAACATAATGCCGACGCATTGCAGTGCCATGCCCGTCAGCAGTAAAGGCTTCGGCCCCCAGCGGTTGAACAGTGTTTTGCCAAGGTAGATCGCCACTGCCGACGCCAGCGCCCACGGCAGCATGAGTGCGCCGGTGCGGGTTGCGTCGTAACCCAGGCCGCGTAGATAAAGGACGGCAATCAGGCTGGTGCCAATGAAGACGCCAGGGATGAACAGGTAAACCAGCATCGCCACGCGCAGCATCGGGCTGCGGACTTGTTTGAAAATGCCGCCCACTTCCAGTCTCGGGCGTGGGTTCGTGGGCTCATCGGGTGTTATCCACAGCAGCGCCAGCAACAGTGTGATCAAGGCCAGTGGCAGGTTGGCGTAGAAGATCCAGCGCCAGGACATGCTGTCGACGATCAAGCCGCCCAAGGCGGGGGACAACGCTGGCACCAGCAGCGCCACGGACATCACCCGCGCCGTCAACTGGCTGCGCTCATTTGCCGGAAAATACCGGTACGCCATGGCCTGCCCAACGGGAATCAGCAAGCCGCCGCCCAGCCCTTGCAGCGCACGCCAGCCGATCAACGTGTCAATGGAAGCCGCCTGGCCAACCATCACCGATGCGCCCGCAAACAACAGCAGGCTGGCGGCGATCAACGTGCGCTCGCCCAGCATTGCCGCCAGCCACACACTCAATGGAATGATCAGCGTGAGACCGAGCAGGTACGCATTGCTGATCCACGCCAATTGCGTGACCGAGGCGTGCAGGTCGCGGGCGATGTCCGGGTAGGCGACGGTGGCGACAAACATGTTCACCAGGTCCAGGGCAAAGCCCAGCAAAAAGATCCAGGCGACTTTCGAGCGGTAGGTCATGAGCGCGATCCTGCGAATGAAGCGGGCAGGGTAGGCCGGGCATTGCAGTTGGGCTACGTCGGTTTGCCTGTTAGTTTGTCAAAAATATTTTGACAAAGGAGGCCTGGCCCATGGTCAGCCTGGACCGATTCGACACCTTCAAGGCCGTGGTCGAGGCCGGCTCGCTCACGGCTGCGGCCGACCTGCTGGGCCAGACCCGCGCCGTGGTCAGCTTCAATCTCAAGCGCCTGGAAGCGGAGCTGGGCGTGACTCTGCTGACCCGTAACACTCGCCAACTGGCATTGACCGATGCCGGCGAACGCTTCTACCTGCGCTGTACCCGCATGCTTGAAGAAGCGCGGTTGGCGGTCGAAGAAGCGCGTTCGGAGCACGCCCAACTCAAGGGCACATTGCGCATCACCACCACGGTGGAATACGCCCTGGCCGTGGTTGCCCCTGCCGTGGAGGCCTTTCGGCGTCTACACCCGGACCTGAACATTCACTTGTCCACGTCCTCGACCCATGCCGATCTGATTTCCGAGCGTTTTGACGTGGCGATCCGGTTGGGGCGCCTGCCGGATTCCAATCACCGTGCGGTGCAGTTGTCGACGTTCGAGGTATTCGCCGTGGCGGCACCGGTGTTTGCCGGGGCTGCCACCCTGGATGAACTGGAGCAGTTGCCCCGCCTGGGCCATGGACGGCTGACGGGATTGACGGTAACCGACCCGGCAGGCACCGAACGTCTCTACCGCGTCGGTCAAACGACATTGGTGGCCGACAGTGCAGCTGTGCTCCAGGCGTTCGCTGTGCACGGCCACGGTGTAGCCGTGCTGCCACAGTGGCTGGTGAATGACGATCTGGAAACGGGGCGCTTGGTGCGCCTGTTACCGGACCATCGCTTCGACCCCCAGGGGGTTTATGCGATGTATCCGGACACCCGGCATTTACCCTTGAAGGTGCGGGCGTTCATCGATTTCTTGAAGGGTTAGAGCGCGCCATCCAGCCCAAACCGTTTCTTCAACACCTTGTCCAGCAGCCCCTTGGGCAACAGCGCCGCCATCAACGGCAGCGCCCGGCTGCCATTGCCCGCGCGCAGCAGGCGTGGCGGCGTGGCTTGTTGTACGCCCTTGAGCACCTGGGCGGCAAACCGGTTGGCCGGGGTGGGGTTGTCCTGCGAGGCCTGTGAGCGCGCGCGAATGCCGTCGCGCAACGGCCACCAGGGCGATTTCTCGCTGATCAACAGCTCGGCCTGGGCGCCGGCGTTTTTCGCGAAGCTCGTATCGATGGCCCCCGGTTGCACTTCCATCACGCGAATGCCAAACGGCGCCAGCTCCATGCGCAGGGCATCGCTCAAGGCATGCACGGCGGCTTTGGATGCGCAGTAGGCACCGGCAAACGGCGTGACCAGCACCCCGGAAACACTGCCGATATTCACCACCAGGCCTTTACTGCGGCGCAGTGCCGGGAACAGCGCCTGGGTCACGCCGACGATGGAGAACACGTTGGTCTCGAACTGGCGCTGCATCGCCTCGGTGCCGCCGTCGAGCAGCGGACCCATGGCGCCGTAACCGGCGTTGTTGACCAGTACGTCCAGCTCGCCCAGCTGTTCAGCCAGGTGCTGCAAGGCGGCGCTGTCGTTGACGTCCAGTTGTACCGCGTTGAAGCCGGCGGCGGCTAAACCGGCGACATCGTCCGGGCGACGGGCGCTGGCCCACACGCTGTAGCCGGCGGCTTTGAACGCGTCAGCCAGGGCGCGGCCGATACCGCTGGAACAGCCGGTGATGAGTACGTTGGGCATGGATCAATCCTTTGTCAGTCCGAGAAGCTGCCTTGCAGGTGCTCGGCACGAAATTCCAGGGTTTGCGGGCGATAGCCGGGGCGCAGCGGTGGGGCGGGCAGGCAATCGTCCCAGGTGGCGCCAGCCTGCAACTCGCCGGGGCCGCGGTAGCGCGGGGCGGCGTAGACGTTGTCGGCCAGGTTGACGGTGTCGCCCGGCGCATAGGCGGCGACGCGCCAGCGCAGTTCGGTGAGAGGCACGTCGTTGCCATTGTTGAGGACCAGTTTCAGCGGGCGGTCGGCGGGGCATTCCTCGGGCGCGTAGGTGATGCGCAGTTCCAGGCGCGCCAGTTGCGAGGCTTCGCGGTTGTCCAGCCAGACCACCCAGATGGCGACGAAACCCAGGCCGACCGCGGCCGCGAGGGATACCGGCAAGGCCTTGGCAGGGTAGCGCAGTAGCAGGATCAGCCAGGTGATGATCAGGAGAACGCCGAAGAACATGGAGACCACCTCGAATGGGGAACGAGCATCCTAACTTAAGCGTAGGTGGGTTTGGGCGGCTTGAGAGATAGGTTGATGCGGCTGACGCCTTCGCGAGCAAGCCCGCTCCCACATTTTGACCGCGTATAACCTTTGGAATGCAATCAACCTGTGGGAGCGGGCTTGCTCGCGAAGAGGCCCTCACAGTCACCCCCAAACCCACAGAAAAAGCCCCCGCCCAACCGGCTGCGGATAGGGGACGCAGTCGGCTGGACGGGGGCTTCTTTTTACGACTGTTTTACTGCGCGATAGTTTTCACCGACACGCCACGCTCAACCGGCGTCGAACGCCCGTAAATATCTTCAAAGCGCTCGATGTCATCCTCGCCCAGGTAGCTACCCGATTGCACTTCAATGATCTCCAACGGGATCTTGCCCGGGTTGCGCAGGCGGTGCACCGAGGCAATCGGGATGTAAGTGGACTGGTTCTCGCACAGCAGGAATACGTTCTCGTCGCAGGTCACTTCGGCCGTGCCGCTGACCACGATCCAGTGCTCGGCGCGGTGGTGGTGCATTTGCAGCGACAGGCACGCACCCGGTTTGACCGAGATGTGCTTGACCTGGAAGCGCCCGCCCATGTCCACCGAGTCGTAGGAGCCCCATGGGCGGTAGACCTCGCAGTGGTTCTGGGTCTCGCTGCGCCCTTGTTCGTTGAGGGTGTTGACCATCTGCTTGACGCCCTGGACCTTGTCCTTGTGGGCAATCATCATCGCGTCCTTGGTTTCCACCACCACGATGTTTTCCAGGCCGATTACCGACACCAGCTTGCCGTTGCCGTGGATCATGCAGTTCTTGCTGTCCTGGATCACCACGTCGCCCTTGGTCACGTTGCCGTTGGCGTCTTTATCGTTGACCGCCCACAGCGAGGCCCAGCAACCCACGTCGCTCCAACCGGCACTCAGCGGCACCACGCAGGCGCGCTGGGTTTTTTCCATCACGGCGTAGTCGATGGAATTGTCCGGGCAGCAGGCGAAGGTGGCTTCGTCGAAGGACACGGTGTCGGCGTCCTGTTCGCTGCGCTCAAGGGTCAGCAGGCAGGTGTCGTAGATGTCCGGGTCGTGCTTTTTCAGCTCTTCGAGGAAGCGGCTGGCGCGGAACAGGAACATGCCGCTGTTCCAGAAATAACCGCCGCTTTTGACGAACTCGACCGCGCGTTTTTCATTGGGTTTTTCCACGAACTGCTCGACGCGGCTCACGCCTTCGGGCAGCAGAGAATCAGCGGTGGACTTGATGTAGCCGTAGCCGGTCTCCGGACGGGTCGCCGGTACGCCGAACAGCACCATCTCGCCGCGTTCTGCTGCCACGGTGGCCAGGGCCAGCGCACGTTGCAGGGCTTTCTGATCGTCGATCACGTGGTCGGCGGGCAGCACCAGCATCAGCTCGTCGCGGCCTTCGTTGACCAGCATCATCGCGGTCAGGGCCACGGCCGGCGCGGTGTTGCGGCCGAACGGTTCCATCAGGATGCGCTGGCAGTCCAGCTTGCGGTTGCTCAGTTGCTCGTTGACGATGAAGCGGTGGTCCTTGTTGCAGACCACAATCGGTGTGTCCATGCCTTCGAACACCAGGCGTTCCAGGGTTTGCTGGAACAGCGTGTGCTCGCCCGTCAGCGCCAGGAATTGTTTCGGGAACTGTTTACGCGACAGCGGCCAAAGACGTGAGCCGCTACCACCGGAGAGGATTACTGGGATCATGGGTGTTTCTCCTGAAAAATAGTTGGAAGCTGCAAGCTTTAAGCTGCAAGTGAAACGCTCTTCACTTGCCGCTTGAAGCTTGTCGCTAAATTGCTCGCGCGATCAGCGGGTCGACACCGGGCGTTTCACCCAGACTGGCGACAGGCTCGAACCGGAGCCGGTCACGTACAGCACCGCCGCTTCACCACGTTCCAACGCAACCGGCTTCACATCACCGACTTTTTTGTCACCGTCATACAACGCCAGGCTTACTTTCACCGGGTTGATTTCACGCTCGCCACGGCCCTTGGCCGCCACCGACTTGACTACATCGGTCTTGCCGTCGGCGGTTTTCAGGGTCAGGGCCTTGTCGCTGAGGTTCTGCACACGTACCAGGGATTTCTGCTTGTTCTTGAACGGCGGCTCTTCGATCAATTGCGGTTGGCCGCTGCCGTTGTTGACCAGGGTGTAGTAGTGGTCGGCGGCAAGTTTGACCGGCACGGTCTGGCTGCCGACCTTGGCGCTGTAGTCACCGCCGGGCATGAAGCTGAAGTCGCTGCTGGCCAGGGGCGCAACGTCGCTGAGGTTGGTGCTGCCAACCGTTGCGCTGACTTCCTGGTTGGAGGCGTTGAATACGCGCACAAAGCTGGAGCCTTTCGGTGCGACGGGGCCGTACAACGCGGCATCACCGGCGAAGGCCGACATCGACGCGATGCTCATGCCAGCGGCGAGGGCCAGGGTCTTGGCGAGACGACGAGGAGTTGTAGTGAAAGTCATGTGAGTTACCTCTCTTTCAGTTTTGCGCCCGGTCGGGCGTCTCGGATTTTTCAAGGGTGTTCAAAGCCATGTTTTGTTGGCGCGAACCGGCTTGTTTAAGCTGCGCAACCCAGGACGGGTCGGCATCACCGATTTCGTTGTTCACGGGCAGATAACGTTCAGGAAACTCCCAGATCAGCACTTGTGGCGGGCTGTTCTTGAAGTCATCGCTTTTCAGGTAGCTGAGCATCGGCAAGATCGGGCCGTGGCCGTCTTCCGAATAGTTGATGACGTCGCTGTGCAGGGCTTGCTTGAGCGCACCGACGAAGTTCCAGTTGGGGTTGGCGCTGTAGCTGGTGCCGACCAGCGCCACCGGGGTTTCGCTGTTGCTGAACAGCGCATCGTCGCCCCCGGCTTCGGCCAGATGGGTCACGCGTTTTTGCAGCGGTTCTTTCGGTGGCATCAGGTTTTCGAACAGCGGGTCCAGGGGCAGGAACAGACGCAGGTCGCCTTTATGCGGTGCGGTGCTCTCGGCCTCGGTGACAAAACGCTGCGGCTCGCCGCTCAGCGGGGTTTTCTCGGCAATGGTCTTGGCCAGTTGCTTGGCGGCGATTTCCGCACCGTCCGGCGTCCAGTGGGTATCGGTACGCAAGAACACTTGCGTGCCGCTCAGCTTGGCCTGTTGCAGTGGGCCAAGCAGGTCAGGTGCCGGGATCTTGTCGGCCGCCACACGGGCGTGGAAGTCCTGATACAGGTTGGCGTGGATGCTTGCCGGCTTCACGTCGCCGACGTGCTCCGGGTACAAGCGCACCTTGGCCGGGACAATCGCCATGACCAACTGCACGCCTTGGGCCTTGAGCTTCTGGCGCACGCCTTCGACCAGCGCGTAGTTGCCTTGCAGGTTCTGGTCTTCGTTGACGATGGGGTTGAACTCCTCGTCGCTGTACAACCAGTGGTCGCGGCCCAGCACCACGCCAGGGCGGCCTTCGTTGAACAGCTTGTAGTCCAGCGCCGCCCAGAGGTTGGTGCCCAGGCGCTTGATCGGGAACTCGTCGTCGTAGTGGGTCTCTACGGCCTTGGTCCAGCGACCGTTAAGCACGGTGGCATCGGCGTTGGTGCTAAAGCCCAGGAAACTGCGCATCGACCACAGCCCCAGCACCAACAGCATGGCCAGGAACACGGTGATGTAGAGCACGCGTAATGAACGGGTCATGTCGGCTCCCTCAGAATTGGAAGTAAAGGAACGGCGAGAAACTCTGCGCCGACAGTTTCAGGATCGATGCCGCGAACAGCAGCAGCACACAGGCCCGCATGGCGTAGCCGGGCACGCTGCGCGCCGGGTTTGGCGTCGCGGGATGGTCACGGTAGAAATCGCGCAGGCCAAAGAACGCCAACGTGGCATACGCCACCACCAGGGTTGCCACTTGCAGGCCGGTGAGGCTGGCGCGGTTGAGTTCCGACAGCGACCACTCGTTGAAACTGAACATTGCGCCATACATGCGGCCGGCAACGTGCAGGTTCTCGGCGCGGAAGATCACCCAGCCCACGACGACCAGCAGGAAGGTGAAGGCCCAACGTACCGGGTTGAAGCTGCGCGGCGACGTGTTGAGGCCGATGGCTTTTTCAATCGCCAGCCACATGCCGTGCCACGCACCCCACACGATGTAAGTGATGTTCGCGCCGTGCCACAGGCCACCGAGCAGCATGGTCAGGAACAGGTTGCGGTAAGTGGTCAGCGTACCTTTACGGTTGCCGCCCAGGGTGATGTAGAGGTAGTCACGCAGCCAGGTGGACAGGCTGATGTGCCAGCGCCGCCAGAACTCGGTGATCGACTGGCTGATGTACGGCTGCTTGAAGTTTTCCATGAAGCGGAAACCCATCATCAAGCCCAGGCCGATGGCCATGTCGCTGTAGCCGGAGAAGTCGAAGTACAGCTGCGCGGTGTAGGCCAGCGCGCCGAGCCAGGCATCGCCGGTGGTGGGGTTTTGCAGGGCGAAGCAATGGTCGGCCACCACCGCCAGGGTGTCGGCGATGAACACCTTCTTGATGAAACCCTGCATGAACCGCGTGCAGCCCTCGGAGAATTTGTCGAGGGTGTGGGTGCGATTGTTGAACTGGTCGGCCAGGTCGCGAAAGCGCAGCACGGGGCCGGCGATCAAGTGCGGGAAGATCGCCACGAACGCCGCAAAGTCGATGAGGTTGCGGGTTGCCGGGGTATCGCCGCGGTACACGTCGATGATGTAGCTGATGGACTCGAAGATGTAGAACGAGATCCCGATCGGCAACAGCACGTGGGTCAGGATAAACGGCTCCAGGCCCGCCGACTTCATCATCACATTGATGCTGTCGACACCGAAGTTGGCGTACTTGAAGTAGCCGAGGATGCACAGGTCGACGGCCACGCCGAGCAGCAACCAGCGCTGGGCCGGCTTGGTGCGCACGCCGGCGGCACCGACCTTGAGGCCGATCCAGTAGTTCCACAGCGTCACGGCGGCGAACAGCGCCAGGAAGTCCACTCGCCACCAGGCGTAGAACACATAGCTGGCAATCAGCAGCAGCAGGTTGCGATAGCGTTGCCCGCTCAAGTAGTACAAGCCGAGAAAGATCGGCAAGAACAGAAACAGGAACACATTGGACGAGAAAACCATCCCGATCTCTCCATGTTTAACCAACAGTCAAGGGCCGCAGCCCCCCCAAACCCCCCCACGAAAATTCGGGGGAGGGCCGTACAACATTCCAACTGTCGAAACCGGTTCAACTGTGGGAGCGGGCTTGCTCGCGAATGCGGTGGTTCAGTTACAGATGTGTCGACTGACACACCGCATTCGCGAGCAAGCCCGCTCCCACATGGGGACCCTGTTCCTTCAGTTAGTTATTCAGGAACCTTTGTTGCCTTTTTCATGCGCCGGGTCGTAGACCTTGGTCAGGTCACCCCCCAGGCGGAATGTCTTGAATGGCTGCATGCCGTGCTTGCGCTCGATCACATCGGGGGCGCAGGTGTAGAGGTTGCAGAACGGCTCAAGCCAGGCATATTTCATGTCTTGCTTGAGGTCCTTCATGTCCTGCTGCTTGCCGTTCTTCTGCTCGAAGATGTCCGGGTCTTTCACCCCGGCCAGGACTTTTTCACCCAGGCGCTTGAGCGCGCTGTTGTTTTCCTGGCGCAGATCGACACCGTTGACCAACGCAAAACTGGCGATCATCGACAGCGGCGGCAGGGCGTAGTTGTGGTACGACAGGGCTCGTTGCTGGCGCTTCAATTCATTCGGCAAAAAGCCCTGGTCGTCGACCTGGTTCACGCCGACCTTGTATTCCTTCACTGCCCAATCAAACAGGTCGCGACGGTTGGTGGCGATGGACGTCGCCATCACCGACCAGGCGGCCCAGTAGGAGTGGTTGTTGGTTTTTTCCAGCGGCAGGTTGTCCCAGTCGCTGACCACTTGATCGGCAAGCTTGTTGAACCAGGCTTCGATCAGTTGGGATTCCTGCTGGTGATTGGCCAACGGGTGCGAGTCGGAGAACTTCAGGCGTACGTAGGCCGAGGCCATGCTGCCCAGTGCCCATTTGCGCATGGACTTGCCGGTGTGGTTGAAGTCCTTGGACATCAATGCATCGGCCTTGGCCCACGACACCAGCCAGTTCAGGGTGCATTCGAGCTGTTCGGGGCGACCGTCACGCATGAACTGCATCACGCGCTTGCTGGTGTCTTTTTCCAGCTTGGTGATGTCGGCAGTGCTGTCACGGAAGGCTTTTTCCGACTGCACGTTCAGGGTGGAACGGGCTTTGTCCGAGCCTTCGTACTTGCTGCGAAACTGCAACGGCCCGGTGTACGGCGCCGGCATGGTGTCGCAGTTTTCCTTGAAGTCGCCGGTCTTGAACGCCTCGATCGGTGCGAAGTAGCCCTGGGGCGGACGCAGGGGCGCGGCGGCGTTGACCGAGCCTGCAAACATCGCCAGGCCGAGTAACGTAGGGATCAATAACTTCTGCATAGGTAACCTCATTGCCCGAGGGAGGCGGTCTTCTGACCGCCGCTTGGGAATACGTTGCGTGTGCAAATTTTCGCTTCAACCTTCTGCGCGGCCTGGCCCGCCTCGGGGCCTTGCACTTCCACGGCCAGCAGGTTCTGCGCGGCCCAGTCTTCATCGGTGCGCAGTTCAAAGGCGAAACGCCCGTCTGTATCGGATGTGTCGGGTTTCTCGATCTTGATGTCCTCGTGGCGCCCGTTCATGTACCAGAGGGTGGCTTGCAGGGTTTTCACCGACGGGTCGGCAAAGCGGATATCAACCTGGTGATTGGCGTTACGCAGGTCTTTGTTCGAACTGTTGACCATCAATTCGTTCTTGCCGGGCTTCAACGACGTGCTGGCGCTCATCTGTGCCGGCTTGCCTTCGCAGCCGTTGTCGAGCAGCGACATCATCTGGCGGTAGATGGTCTCCTGGTCCAGGCGGTACAGCGGCGAGAACTCCCAGATGAGGATTTTCGGCGGGCTCTTCTGGAATTCATCGCTGCCCAGGTACTGGATCATCGAACCTTCCAGGCCGCCGCCAGGGAAGGCGACGTTGAGAATGTCGGCACCGATTTCCTGCTCCAGGAAGCCGGCGAAGTTGTAGTTCTTGCCGCTGTGGCTGGTGCCCACCAGGGTGATCTGCGGGTTGCCCGAATCGCCGAACAGGTCGCCGTCGCCCGCTTCGCCCTTGGGCTCGGTGGTGAACTGGTCCATGTACTGGACTGCGTAGCTGGTGCCGCACAGTTGCCCGGCCATGTTGTGCAAGGTGCCGGTCTTGCCCATACGCCCGGAGCGGGTGGTTTCGAATTCGCGCTTGGGAATGTCGGCGAACTCAGGCATCGCGCGCACTTTGGCGCCAACGATTTTCGCCGTGCGCTGAGCGCCGTATGGCGTCCAGTGTTGGTCGCCGCGGAAGTAGAAATCGTGGGCCGGCAGCTCATCCGGCAGCTGCTCATTGGTCAATGGCGACAGGTCCGGCACCACATAACCCATCTTGGCGAAACGGCCGAGCATGGTCTTGTAGTTGCTCAGGGCCTTGTCGAAGTCGAACTTGGCTTTCTCTTCGGGGTTGAGCTTGTTGCGGTTCACCAGGCCACGGGTCGGCTGGTAGACCACCACCAGTTCCACGCCCTTGGCCTTGAACGCATCGTGCAGTTGCTGCATGCGTTTGTAGCCGGCGGGGCTGGTGTCGAATTCGGTGCGCAGGTCTTCCTGGGTGCGGAACAACCAGTCGCCCTGGGCTTGTACCAGGGTGGTGAAGTTCTGCTGGTAACGGGTGGTGTAGTTCTTCGCGTCATGCGCCGCCGGGCACAGGCTGCAGCACGGTTCGGCAGTGAATTTCGGTGCCTGTACGTCGTCGGCGCGCACGCCCTGGCTGGCCGCGAGCAGGCCGAGGGTCAGACCCGAGAGGCTCAGCAGTTTGATCATGTGTGGGTGCATAAGGGTCATCCTCAGTCCTGCATTTCGGTCTGGCGTTCGACAGGGTCGATCAGCACGGCTTTCTGCTGGCGTACCAGCAGGTCGAGAATCTCTTCCTGGCGATCACCCAGCACACCGTTGAAGCTGATGCCGCTGGATTTGGTCGGCGCCAGCATCGATACGCGGTAGAGCTCCACGCTCAACGGCGAGTCGATGGACAGCGGCCCGCTGCCGTTGCCCGCCAGTTCGCCACCCACCACGATCAGCGAGACTTTCGCGTCAAACGGGTCGAGGGCGATGTCGCGGTCGGTGTCGGTCAGATCCTTGATGTGGCCGTACAGGCCGGTGAGACCGTTGGCCATCGAGGTGTTTTCGTACAGCTTGATATTTACGCTGTTGCGCACACGGATGCCGTGGCGACGGTTGGCGATCACCTTGTTGCCCCACAGCAGGTTGTCGCCGCTCTCATAGAGGGTGATGCCGTCGGTGTGGTTGCGGTAGATCTCGTTGTCGGCGATCAGGTTGTTCACGCTGTTACGGTCGATCACCAGGCCCGAGAGCTTGTTGTCGTAGCTGCGGTTGTTGAAGATGAAGCTGTCGTTCACTTCCCGGGAAATGATGATGCCGTGCTTCTTCTTGGTGCCGTAGACGGTGTTGTCCGCGATGATCAGGCCGTGGGAACGGTCGTGGGGGTCAATGCCGTAGACGATGTTGTCTTTGTAGGTATTGCCCTTGACCACGAAACCGGTGGTCTCGTAGCAGTAGAAGCCGTACCACATGTCCGAGAACTCGGAGTCGATGATCCAGCCGGTCGGCTCCGCACGCTTGAGCACCTTGGCCATGTTCGGCGTGTACTGGGAGATACTCACCCCGTACGACTTACTGTTGGCATAGCCGAAACTGGCCATCTTGGTGTTGGCGACGTAGGTCTCGGTGCCGCCCCAGGCCAGCAGGAACGGGCGGAACTCCTTGGGCGACTTGAACAGCGCCGGGCCGTTGGCCTTTTCGCTCCAGCCGGTGATCCTGGTGTCACGCACAAACAACTGGCCGTCGTTGATCAGGAACGAACCGGCTTCCTGGGACAGGCGCAACTCCTGGGTCTTGCCGTCGATGTCGAGGATGCCCTTGCGCCCGACCACAATCGGCAGCTTGGCGAGGAACACCCCGGGCGACGTTTCGCTGAAGTACTGCTTGGGCACCTTGCCCAGCAGGTCCTTGAGGTTCATGTAGCCATCGTCGACAAAGATCGCCTGGGGAATGCCGTGCTGGCGCACCACCCATTCGGCCATCTTGTTGTCACCGCCGATAAAGTCCTTGAGGGCGTCTTCCTGCATCATGCGGCGCAGGCTGATCTTGCCCGGCTTGCTGCGCACGATCTTGCTTTCCATCGCGGCGGCGGTGTAGCCCGACAGGTCAGGCAGGGCGGGCTTGGCCATTTCCAGCGGCGCGGTCGGCGGGCTGGAAATAGTGTAGGTCTTGGCTTGTTGCAGCCCTTTGGCGATGGTCGGCGCCTTGACCTGCTGCGCGGTATCCGCGAAAGCAGTGGCGTTCGCCATCAGCATCGCGGCAACCAGCAAACGGTGAGGTTTCATAGCGCAGGCTCCCATCAGAATTTCCACACCACATCGACAAATGCGCGGTGCATGTAGGAATCGACTCCGCTGCCATAGGCATCACCCGGCTTGAATACGCCAGCACGGAACCGCACCAGCGCCGACGGCTCGTCGATGGACTGGCTGAGCCCGGCTGGCAACAGGCCTTTCTTGAAGTACTTGGTGACCACCAGGTCCATTTCCTGACCCAGGTCTTTCTTGCCATCGGCCAGCGGCAGCGAGGTGCTGGCGATAATGTCGCCGGCGGCGTCGGTGGTGTTGTCCACGGCTGCAATGCCATTGCTGGTGACCGGCTTGTTGCCGTCCACGCGCCAGAACTTGTGGTACACCAGGCTGGCGTCGTAGTCCTCGCGCAGTTGCCAGGACCCGAACAGGCTCATGGACTGCATGTTGTTCATCTCGCCGCGAAACGCTTCGCCGAAGCGATGCACGCGGGACTGGGTGCCGGTCCAGTTCGAACGGTTGCTTTGCAGGCCGTTCTGCTCGTACTCGGCGCTGGCGCGGGAGTAGGCCGCACCGACTTGCCACTGCGGGTCGAGGCGCAGGCGCACGCCGATGTCGGTGGCCCAGCCGCTCAGGTTGTCGCTGCGCTTGGCTTGGTCGGGGCTCGAACCGTCGGCTTTCAAGGCGTTGACCTTGTCGCGGTCGCCGCGCATGCCGGTGATGCTGGCCCAATAGTTGACGGTGTTGGTGTTGCGCCAGTTGTAGGCGTCGCTATTGGCCTCGATGCCGAGCCAGGTCAGGTCGCCGTTTTCACGCTTGTCCAGGGAGTCGGTAGCGACGCCCTGTTCCGGGTAGTCGAGCTTGCCGTTGTCATGGGTGTGATGGCCGCGCAGGCCGATCCACTGGCCGGGGGTCCACTGGTAGGCGGCGTCGGCGTAGAGGTGCTGGCGGTCTTTGTCGACCGGGGCGAGTTCCTTGAGGTCGGTGCGGTATTCGCTGAAGCGTTCGGCGACGCCGACATTGGCCTTGAGCAGGGTGGTGTCGAAGGTCCAGTTCAGGGCTTCGATGTTGGTGTCGCGCCATTGGCCGTCGTCATTGCGCAGGCGCTGACGACCGAGCTTGAGGATCTCGCCGGGGTAGGGCGTGAAGCCGCTGTAGCCGACCCAGAACTCGCGCAATGCCAGGAAGTTTTTCTTGGTCTTGCGGTCGTCGTTGCTGGTTTGCTGGTTCTCGTCATCGGAGGACTGTTGCAGGGTGTCGGTCTCGATGATGTCGCTGGAAGCCACGGCCTGGCCCATGGCGTAGGCGCTCCAGGCGCCGCTTTCGCCGTAGATCCACGGGCGTACGTCGAGGCCGATGCCGTTGACGTCGCCGCCTTTTTGCGTGCCCAGGTCACGGTCGTCTTCGGACTGGCCGGTGATTTTCACTTCCAGGCCGAAGTTCTTCGCTTCGGTCAGCGCGGCCAGGGTCGGGCACGACCACAGCAGGGCGAAAGTCAGGCCGATACCGGCCTTGACGAATGGGTTGAGCTTCATAGGGATTCCTCGCCGTCGTCTTCTTCCAGGGCGTGCAGTTGCAACGTGCTCTGGGCCAGGGTGCCGCGGGCGGCCAGTTCCTGTTGCACCAGGCGTTGGCCTTGGGCGCGTTGCTCCGGTGTCAGCGGGGCTTCGAGCTGGGTGGCCAGGTCATTGGCTTGCGGGGTGTCCTGGGCTTTGGCCAATTGGCTGAAGACGTAGGCGTTCAATGGGTCGGGCTTGGTGCCCTTGCCTTGGGAAAACAGTTGGGCGATGGCGAAGTCGGCACTGTTCTGGCCGTTGCGCGCAGCGGTCAGCAGGTGGTCCAGGGCTTTTTGCGAGTAGACCTGGCCGAGGTAGCCACGGCGGTAGATCTGGCCGAGGTAGTAGTCGGCGGCGACTTCCTTGCCCTGGGCTTTCTGGAAGTGTGCTTCGGCCGCCTTGGCATCGGCCGGTACCCACTTGCCGTCGTAGTAGAGCTTGCCCAGCAACAGCTCGGCGCGCGGCTGGTCGGCGGCGCGGCCGTTGTCCAGGTATTTCATCATCTGGTCGACGTCGCCCAGTTCGGGGAAGTCGTAGAGCAATTGCGCCAGGCTGACCCAGGATGCCGGGTAGCCAGGGGCGATTTTTTCCAGCAGGGCCTGGGCGGTTTTTGCGTCCGGGGTGCCAATGCTGGCATCGCCGAGCACACGGGCGACGCTGTCGACGCGCTGGGCGGTGACGCTGCCACGGCTGTAGCCGGCTTCCATTTGCTTGAGCAGTTCAGCCTGTTTTTCCGGCGCGGCTTGTTTCTGGTAGACCGTGGCCAGCTCGACGTAGCAGATGTCGGTGCTATTCAGCGCGGCTTTGCAGATGCGTTCCACGTCGTCCAGATGCTGGTCGTAAGTGCCTTGGGTGCGATACAGCAGCACCTGGGCCAGACCGGCTTCCGGGTAACCGGCGGCCTGCCATTGGCTGATCTGCTGCTGGGCATTCACGTTGGGAAAGCTGTGCGGGTATTGCAGGTACAGCATCGCCAGCGGGATCAGGGTGTTGCCTTCGCCATTGGCAAAGGCTTTTTTCAGCAGGCCTTCGGCTTCGTGATGTTCGGCTTCGGTGCTGCCGGGCTTGGCCACCAGCAGGCGACCGAGGCGGGCCTGGGCGCGGGGCGAGGTGTCCGCTGCCGCACGGTAGGTGGCTTCGGCCTGTTTGATTTGCGCCGGATCGCGAGTGCCGACCTGGATGTCGGCCAGGCCCACCTGGGCCTCGCTGTAACCCAGGTCTGCCAGTTGCTGGTAATTCTGCTGCGCGGTGACGGTGTCGCCACGCTTGAGCGCTTCATTGGCCAGGCGTTGGTCGGGCAGGCCGGCGCAACCGGCGAGGCTCACCGCAAGTGTCAAGGTGCACAGAGAACCCATGTGGGAGCGGGCTTGCTCGCGAAGGGGCCTTGTCAGTTGATACATGTGCTGGCTGACACACTGCTTTCGCGAGCAAGCCCGCTCCCACAGGGACCGCGGTGTTTGTATTGGAGTCATCACAGGCATGTCCTCTGCTTACAGACCGTTGGCCATGGCTTTGTCGATCAGCCAGTTCAGCGAAGGGCCGCGGTCGCTGGTCACTTCCACCGGGCGGCCGGCGTAGGTGCTGTCCAGCGGAGCGTCGGGCTTGATCTGCACGCGGATATCGGAGGACAGGTCGGCGCTGTTCAGGCTGGTGCTGCTGACGATGGTGCCGGTGCGGGTCTGTTCTTCGTCGGCGACCTGGAAGCTCACCGGCGTACCTGGACGCACGTCGGCGAACTGGCGATAGGTGAAGCGTGCTTCCACATTGGCCTGGCTGCCGCGAGGCACCAGTTGGAAGATCACGTCGCCTTTGTTGGCGTACTGGCCGTCAGCGACCATTTGCTGGGCGACCACGCAGTCGCACGGCGAGGTCAGGGTGCCGGTCATTTGCTTGCCGAACAGTTCTTCAACCTTGGCCGGTTGCAGTTGGTCTTCGTCCAGGTGGCCCTTGAGCACATCCAGCATGCTGGTGCTGAACGTCGCCAGTGGCGCGCCCTTGGCGGCGACCGCGTCACCTTTGAGCAGGCTTTGCACGGTGCCGTCGCGGGGCATGGTCACGTTCATGCCGGGCACGCTGACCAGGCCGGCCTGGGCGTGGCTGACGAAGTACATGCCGTATACCGACTTGAACACGAAACCAAACGCGGCGAGGCCGACGATGAAGATGCCCGCGCTGAATACCACGGCGCGCAGGCGACCGAACGCGGTCATGCCGCTGCCGCTGTCCTTGACCTTGCGCGCCTTGGTGAAGTTATCGCGTTGCAGGGTCGCCAGCACGTCGCCCATGGTCACGATGTCACCGGACAGGTGCGAGGTGATCAGATGGCGCAGGGTGGAAATATCCTGGGCGTCGAGGTTCTGGAACTGGCAACCGGTGCGGCCGGTCTGGCGGTCGTAGGAGCGGATCTGCAGTTCCACGTCCATGGCCAGGCCGAGGTTATCGATGACGAATTGCAGGCGGCCCTTGTGCACTTCGCCGACGGTCAACGGCTGGGTGGCGGTGAACGCCAGGCCGCCGGCGGACAGGTCGATCACCCGTGCTTCGGTCTGGGTACGGTCGGTGTTGAAGAAGCGCAGCTTGGCCGGAATTTTTACCCGGGCATGTTGGCGCTGGGCTTCGGATTCGTGGACAACATTGGCATTTACTTGGCTGTTCATCAGGGCAATTTCCTAGAGTTAATTCAGGCTTGGCAGGGTCAGACCATCATCAGCAACACGGCGACGAAAATGCTGCCGGCGGAGAAGGTCATGGTCCGAGACGACCAGGTGTTGAACCAACGTTGAAAGCTGGCCAAATCGCGGGTCAGTTTGGTGTCCTGGCGGGTCCAGGACTGTTGATCAAGGCGGAAGAACACGTAGATCTTCACCAGCGCGCCCATGATCTGGTTGTAATAGAGAATCACCGGGTACGCCGGGCCGATCGTGTGGCCGGAGCACGACAGCAGCAGGGTGAGAATCAGGCGCGTGATGCCGATCCACAGCAGGTACGCAAGGATGAAGGCGCCGCCGTATTTGAAGGTGGCGATGATTGCCACGGTCAGGCCGAGCAGGGAGGTCCACATCGACACGCGCTGATCGAACAGCACCACGCTGGTGAACAGGCCCAGGCGTCGCACACCCAGGCCGAGGGCGCGGGAGTTCTGGCGCAGGTTGTTGCCGTACCAGCGGAACATCAGCTTGCGGCTGGCCTTGATAAAGCTCTTTTCCGGCGGGTGTTCCACGGTGTTGATCGCGGCGTCCGGCACGTAGAAGGTGTCGTAGCCCAGGCGCATCAGGCTGAACCAGCTGGACTTGTCGTCGCCGGTGAGGAACTTGAAGCGGCCCAGGCGCCAGTGCTGCAGCGAGTCGCTTTCGACGTCGGCGATGAAGCCCGGGTCGGTCACCACGCTGGCGCGGAACACCGACATACGCCCGGTCATGGTCAGCACGCGCTTGGACAGGGCCATGGAGCACATGTTGATGTGGCGCTGGGCGAAGCGCAGCTTGTGCCACTCGCTCATGATGTAGCCGCCGCGCACTTCGCAGAATTCGTTGGTGGTCAGGCCGCCGACGTTGCCGAACAACTGGAACCACGGCACGGTCTTGCGCACGACACCTTCGGCCAGCACGGTGTCGCCATCGATCACGGCGACCACGGCGCGGTCATCCGGCAGGTGGCGGGAGATCGCCCGGAAGCCGAAGGCCAGGCCGTCGCGCTTGCCGGTACCGGCGATGCGCACGAAGTCGAGCTTCACGTGGTCCGGCGGGTTCATGCGTTCCCACAGGCTTTTCACCAGCAGCTCATCGGACATTTCTACCAGCGAGCAGACCACGGTGGTGGGGAAGCCGCATTCGATGGCTTCGCGGATCACCGAGCTGTAGACCTGCGCGGTGGTCAGCGCGTCGATACGGAAACTGGTGACCATCAGGAACACGTGGGACGGGTCGGCGGCCTTGCCCAGCTTGCGCACTTTGCGGCGCAGGTGCGGGTAGACCACGTACAAAAACAGCATGCCGCGAAAGAAATGCGTAGCACCCATCGAGTAGCGCCAGATGCCGACGGCGCCAATCAGGAAAATAAAATTCTTCGACTCCGAGTCGAACGTACTCGCCGGCAACAGCAGGGCGAGTCCCATCAGCAGGCTGAGAAAGAACAGCCAGCCGGCAGATTGCAGTAGGACGTGTTTTAACTTGGACATAAGCATCTTCCGAAGGTGAAGGAGGTTTCAGGCGGCGAGCGCTGGGGATGGAAACGCGCGCCGCCTGAAACTTGCCGTTGCTGTTACCAGCAGATGCCTTCGGTGCGGCCTGTGGTGCAGGTCGCATTTTTCATGAAGCCCACCAGGTCAATCACTTGCTTGCCGTGCGGTGCGTTCTGCGCCAGGGCGCGGAATTTTTCGTCACGGTTGCCGAGGATGATCACGTCGGAGTTGTTGATCACGTCATCGAAGTCCGAGTTGAGCAGGGACGACACGTGGGGGATCTTGCCTTCGATGTAGTCCTTGTTCGCACCGTGCACACGGGCGTACTCGACGTTGCTGTCGTAGATGCTCAGGTCGTAACCCTTGCCGATCAGCATTTCCGCCAGTTCTACCAGGGGGCTTTCACGCAGGTCGTCGGTACCGGCCTTGAAGCTCAGGCCCAGCAGCGCGACTTTGCGCTTGTCGTGGCCGGCAACGATGTCGAAGGCGTTCTGTACCTGGGATTCGTTGCTGCGCATCAGCGAGTTGAGCAGCGGCGCTTCCACGTCCAGGGAGCTGGCGCGGTAGGTGAGGGCACGTACGTCTTTTGGCAGGCACGAACCGCCGAAGGCGAAGCCTGGGCGCATGTAGTACTGGGACAGGTTGAGAGTCTTGTCCTGGCAGACCACTTCCATCACTTCGCGGCCATCGACGCCGACGGCCTTGGCGATGTTGCCGATCTCGTTGGCGAAGGTGACTTTGGTGGCGTGCCACACGTTGCAGGTGTACTTGATCATCTCGGCAACGGCGATGTCCTTGCGGATGATCGGCGCGTCGAGTTCTTCGTACAGCGACTGCAGGACATCGCCGGAGGCTTTGTCGAACTCGCCGATGACAGTCATCGGTGGCAGGTCGTAGTCGGCGATGGCGGTGGATTCACGCAGGAACTCCGGGTTGACCGCGACGCCGAAGTCGACGCCGGCTTTTTTGCCGGAGCAGTCTTCGAGGATCGGGATCACTACGTTCGCCACGGTGCCTGGCAACACGGTGCTGCGCACCACGACGGTGTGGCGGGTGGTCTTGTCGCGCAGGACAAAACCGATTTCGCGGCACACGGCTTCGATGTAGTCCAGTTCCAGGTCGCCGTTTTTCTTGCTTGGCGTACCGACGCAGATCATCGACAGGTCGGTATCGCGGATGGCGTCGGCGAAGTTGGTGGTGCCGCGCAGTCGGCCGGTTTGAATACCCTGGCTCAACAGTTCGCCCAGGCCCGGTTCAACGATGGGCGATTTGCCAGCGTTGATCAGGTCAATCTTGTCCTTGGAGATGTCTACGCCGACCACTTCGTGGCCACGGGCAGACAGGCAACCGGCACAGACTGCGCCGACGTAACCGAGACCAAATATGCTGATGCGCATCGCATTTACCTCTTTAATAATCATGCCAATAATTGGCCGGAGTTCATGTTTGCAAGCGTCACTGATGCCACGGAAGTTGGGCGAATAGACGCCGACTTACCGCGTACGGGCATGTTAATTAGTGAGTGACTAACTATTGCACTCAAGTTGTGCGCAACTTGGCCTTGTTATTGGGGCTTGCCCTCAAATGCAGCCGGCCTTCCTTGGGGGAAGGGTCCGACGCCAGTGCCGCAGGACCTTGATACAGGCCATAAGCCTTTAACTATCAAAGCCTTGGGTGTCATCACTGACACATTTGGGTAAGCGCTGCCTTGGCCTATAGGGGTTAGCAATTAATCCTTATCGCTGCCCTCAACTCATATCAGTTGATGATGTGACCCGTGAGTCAAAGTTGATGGGGCAACTTCGCTACTTCCTTGGATCGCCATGTAAGTCATCTCTTACAGAAACAGAGAATTTCGTTACCGGTGGTATGAGCCGTGGGTTTTGATGAAGTTCCAGCCCGCTCATCCTGTTTCCTGAAATTTCTTGAAATATGAGAAGAGATGGCACTAGTACTATATTGATAGCACTTGCTATTTGGGCCAATAGTTATAGGGAGTTGGTACGCGGGGATAGTTTTGTGCCACTAGTGTTTGAAAAAAGTGGTGCCACTACGAAAAAAAATGACGAATGTCGAGTGAAAGAATTGTTAGGAGTACGTCAAAATGTTTTTTGACGCCAAAAAAATGGCGATTCTAGATTTGAAATGCGATCAAAACTGTGGGAGCGGGCTTGCTCGCGAATGCGGTGGGTCAGATAAGAATTTATCGACTGACACGCCGTATTCGCGAGCAAGCCCGCTCCCACATTTGGATCTCATTGTCTGAAGCACACGGGTTTGGCTTTATTCCGGTGCGTGATCGCGCAGGAACACCAGCTTGTCCGGCTTGGACTGCTCGGCATTGAAGCGATAACCCTGCACATCAAACTCCTTGAGCCTGGCCGGGTCGTTGATGCGCTCTTCAATCACAAAGCGGCTCATCATGCCCCGGGCCTTCTTGGCGTAGAAGCTGATGATCTTGTACTGGCCGTTCTTGAAGTCCTTGAACTCGGTGTTGATGATCCGCGCATTCAGGGCCGTGCGCTTGACCGCCGAGAAGTACTCGTTGGACGCCAGGTTCAGCAGCACGTCGTCACCTTGCTCGGTCAGGGCTTCGTTCAGCCATTCGCTGATGCGCGTGCCCCAGAAGGCGTAGAGATCCTTGCCACGGGCGTTGGCCAGTTTGGTGCCCATCTCCAGGCGGTACGGCATCATCAGGTCCAGGGGGCGCAGCAGGCCGTAGAGGCCCGAGAGCATGCGCAAGTGGTCCTGGGCGTAGCTGAAGTCGGCATCGCTGAAGGTCTCGGCGTTGAGGCCGGTGTACACATCACCCTTGAAGGCCAATAGCGCCTGCTTGGCGTTGGCGGGGGTGAAGGCGGGATTCCAGCTGCCGAAGCGCGCCGCGTTGAGGCCGCCGATCTTGTCGGACACGTGCATCAGTTCGCTGATCTGTGCCGGGCTCATTTCGCGCAGTTGCTCGATCAGCTCCTGGGAGTGATCCAGGTACTGCGGCTGGGTAAAGCGCTGGGTGGCGGGCGCGGTCTCGAAATCGAGGGTCTTGGCGGGTGAAATCACCGTCAGCATGAAGTCGTCTCCTTAAATCGTGCCGCGATTCTAGGGGCTGGGGCGTTTTGACTCCACCTATGATGGCGATAGGCATGATCCGCTATGATGGGCGGTAACTCTGCAAAGGAAGACCCTGCGTGCGAATAGCGCTTTTATTGTCGGCCTGCCTGCTCTGCCTGAACGCCCAGGCCGCGCCGGTGGATGTGGCCAGCCTGGACCGTGGCACCTGGCCCGAAAAGCTCAGCAGCCCGGCGCTGTTCGATGTGGCCTCGCGTGCGGAAATCCTCATGTTTGCCCATGGCCTGCTGGCCAGCGAAGCCCTGGACGAAGCGGCGCTCAAGCAGCGCCTGGGCTTGAAGATCATCAACCTGGCCGCCATCGACGACTTGCGTCGCCAGCTCTGGCAGCGCCTGTTGGAGAACTACCTGGTCGCCCAGAAAAGCTGCGAAGAGGACGCCTCGTTTTGTTACTTGGTAGAGAACATGGACGATCTGCGCGAGCAGGCGGGCAAGCTCGAGGTCAGTGAAAACTCCTTCTATATAGGCTGGGCGAACCCCAGCCACGTTTTCCACGAACGCTACCTGGACGAGCTGCTGCGCAAGGCTGCGCTGTTCCCGCAGATCAGCAGTGAAGTTGCGCGGTTTGGCGATCACGAGCGTAATGGCGATGAATTCAACGACCGCCTGTTCCTGCTGACCTTCGACGGCGGCCCCGCGCCCGTCAGCGGTAATACCGACTGGCTTACCGACTACCTGCGCAAGCAGAAGCTCAACGCCACCTTCTTTGTCCTTGGCAGCAGCCTGCAAACCCGCGTGGAGCGCAGTTCTGCCAGTGATGTGCAGACGTTGTACCAGGGCCAGTGCGTGGGCACCCAGGGTTGGCAGTATCGGTCCCACAGCCACTGGGTCGACTGGCAAAGCTCGATCACCCGCAGCGCGTCGCTGGCGCAGAACCTGATGCCGGAAAACTATGTGCCGCTGTTCCGCCCGCCCTACGGCCAGCGCCGCGCCGACAGTCAGGGTTTTTTCCAGTCCCAGGGTTTGCAGGTGGCGTTGTGGGACATTGATTCCCAGGACGAACCGGGCAAGCTCAAGGCCGAAGAGTCGGCGCAACGGGTGCTGACGCTGATGCTGTTGTGGCGCAAAGGTGTGATCGTGTTTCACGACACTCAGGACAAGGCGCGGGTTGCGTTACCCCTGCTGATGCAGGCGACGGCACAGAGTGGCCTGGGTTGGCAGGACTGCCGCGAGGCGTTTCGCTGAAGAGCCCGGCCCTGTTGGGCGCGGGGCGTTTTTGGGGTGATTTTGTGCGGCAAATCGTTGCAGGTTGACTTCCGACTTTAACGGGGTGCATGGCACTCGGCTAGTGCTATTCGTCATCCTGAAAAATAAACTTCAAAAAAACGTCAAAGTGCTTTTTTCTGTCACAGGTTTTGCGGTATTACGAAGTCAGATCGCCGAAACCTGCAGCACAGGTGGCGTCTTTCAAGACTCCTCATGTGGGCATGCACTTGACGTCCCTCAGGTGCATTCGGTGGTCGAATCGAGGCGCAGCACCGCTTAGGTATTGCGTCGACTGGCTCCCACAAAAGGTGACCGAGTATGGATGATCACGGACGCACCCCTTCTTCCGACCAGCCAATCCTTTATGTGCTTGATACCAACGTATTGATCCACGATCCAAACGCACTGCTCAACTTTGAAGAACACCACGTCGCCATCCCGATGATCGTGCTTGAGGAACTCGACAAACTCAAAAGCGGGCACCACAGCGTTGCGGCCGAATGCCGCCAGGCCATTCGCCTGATCGACAAGACCTTGGGCGAGGCCTCTCCTGAGGACGTTGAAGTCGGCGTGCCGATCCAGCGCGGCAAGAGCGGGCCCAAGGGCTTGCTGTCGATCCTGATGAGCAAGGGCCGCGAACCCAACAGCCTGCTGCCGGAAAACCTCAACGACAACAAGATCATCAACCAATTGATCGACCTGCACGCGCGTGACAAGGACCTGCGCGTGGTGCTGGTGACCAAAGACATCAACATGCGCCTCAAGGCCCGTGCGTGTGGGATCGCGGCCGAGGACTACAGCACCGACCAACTGGTCGACGACGTATCGATGCTGTCCCGTGGTTATCACATGATGACCGGTTCGTTCTGGGACCGCGTCAGCAAGGTCGAAACCCGCCAGGACCATGGCCGCACCTGGCACCAGGTGCAACTGATCGACAACCTGCCGGCCGTGCATATCAATGAATTCATCGTCGACGAACAGGGCTTTGTGGGCTGGATCAAAGAGATCCAGGTCGACAAGCTGCTGATTCTCGACCTGCATCAGGAACCCCTGTTGCACCAGGAAGCCTGGGGCCTGAAACCGCGTGACATCTACCAGAGCCTGGCGCTGTACGCGCTGCTCGACCCGGACATCCACCTGGTCAACCTGACGGGCGCCGCCGGTTCCGGCAAAACCATTCTCGCCCTGGCCGCCGCCATCGAGCAGACCATGGTGACCAAGCGCTATCGCCGCATCATCGCCACCCGCAGCGTGCAGGGTCTGGATCAGGAAATCGGTTTCCTGCCGGGCACCGAAGCGGAAAAAATGGAGCCGTGGCTGGGGGCGATCACCGACAACCTCGAAGCCTTGCACATGGATGACGAAAACACCCATGGCAGCGTCGACTACATCCTCAGCAAAGTGCCGTTGCAGTTCAAATCCCTCAACTACATCCGGGGTCGCAGCTTCCAGCAAAGCCTGATCTTGATCGATGAATGCCAGAACCTCACGCCGCACCAGATGAAAACCATCATCACCCGTGCCGGCGCCGGTTCCAAAGTGGTGTGCCTGGGCAACCTGGCACAGATCGACACTCCTTACCTGTCCGCGACCAGCTCCGGGCTGACGTATCTGACGGAACGCTTCAAGGACTTCCCGAACGGCGTGCATATTGCGCTGCAAGGGGTTCCACGCTCGATTCTGGCTGAATACGCCGAATCTCACCTATAACCGCGGTCAAAAATGTGGGAGCGGGCTTGCTCGCGAATACGGACTGTCAGTCGCCGGATGTATTGACTGACACACCGCATTCGCGAGCAAGCCCGCTCCCACACAAGCTCTCTCCACATATTGATCAGTGTTGGGTTTACAATCGCTGCTCCTGATCAGGAGTATCCCTGTGCTGACTCATCTCGATTCCCAAGGTCGCGCCCACATGGTCGACGTCACCGACAAGTCCGTGACGTTCCGTGAAGCGGTGGCCGAAGCCCGGGTGCGCATGCTGCCCGAGACCCTGCAAATGATTGTCGACGGCGCCCATCCCAAGGGCGACGTGTTTGCCGTGGCCCGCATCGCCGGGATCCAGGCGGCGAAAAAAACCAGTGATCTGATCCCGCTGTGCCACCCGTTGATGTTGACGGGCGTCAAGGTCGAACTAAGCGCCGACGGCGCAGACTCGGTGCACATCCTGGCGCGCTGCAAACTCTCCGGCCAGACCGGCGTGGAGATGGAAGCCCTCACCGCCGCCAGCGTCGCGGCCCTGACCATCTACGACATGTGCAAGGCCGTGGACCGTGGCATGACCATCGAAAGCATTCGCCTGCTGGAAAAGCTGGGCGGCAAGAGCGGGCATTTCAAGGCGGACCTGGCATGAGCATCAACGTATTGTTTTTTGCGCGTTACAGCGAAGTGATTGGCTTGGACTCGCTGGAAATGGAAGGCGAGTTCGCCACTGTCGACGCGGTGCGTTTGGCGTTGGCCGCCGATCCAGGTTTTGACGTGCTCAACGAAACCAGCCTGATGTGTGCGCGCAACGAGGAACTGTGTGGCCTCGACGAGCCGTTGAAGGCTGGCGATGAGGTTGCGTTCTTTCCGCCGGTGACCGGAGGCTGAGCATGGCCATTCGAGTGCAGGTCCAGGCGTTCGATCCGGGCGCCGAGGTCAACGCCATGCATGCGGCCAACGTGGGCGTAGGTGCGGTGGTGAGTTTTGTCGGCTACGTGCGCGACTTCAACGACGGTCTGGAGGTGGCGGGGATGTTCCTGGAGCACTACCCCGGCATGACCGAGAAAGCTCTGGCCAAGATCGCCGTCGAGGCCGAACAGCGCTGGCCGCTGCTCAAGCTGGAGGTGTTGCATCGCGTAGGCACCTTGGAGCCGGGTGAGCCGATTGTGTTCGTGGCGGCCGCGAGTGCCCATCGTCAGGCTGCGTTTGAGGCGTGTGCGTTTGTGATGGATTACTTGAAGACGCGGGCGCCGTTCTGGAAGAAGGAAAATACCAGTGAGGGGCCGCGTTGGGTGGAAGGGCGCAGTAGCGATCACGCCGCCGCGGACCGCTGGAAATAGCGGGTCGAACACAAAACCCAATGTGGGAGCGGGCTTGCTCGCGAATGCGGAGTGTCAGTCGATACATGCATGACTGATACACCGCATTCGCGAGCAAGCCCGCTCCCACATTTTTTTACCGCATTTCAGCTTTAAGCAGGGCGTTTGCGTTCTACCGGGCGCAGCAAGTGCGTCGGCGGCGTCTCACAACTGATCTTGCGCCCCAGCAACGTCTCGATCGACGGCAACTGGTACGAATCATCTTCCCCGGCAAAGCTGATCGACACACCCGCAGCCCCCGCACGGCCAGTACGACCAATACGGTGCACATAGTCATCCGGCACTTCCGGCAGGGTGAAGTTGATCACGTGGCTGATGCCATCAATGTGAATCCCACGGCCGGCCACGTCGGTGGCCACCAGCACGCGGATCTTGCCTTCGCGGAAACCTTCCAGGGTCTTGATGCGCTTGTGCTGCGGCACGTCACCGGACAGTTGCGCGGCGTTGACACCATCCCGCACCAGGCGCTCTTCGATGCGGCGCACTTCGTCCTTGCGGTTGGCGAACACCATTACGCGCTCCCACCCGTTGTCGTTGACCAGGTTGTAGAGCAGCTTGTACTTGTCGGCACCGGCCACGGCGTAGATGTGTTGCTCGACGTTTTCGCTGGCGACGTTTTCCGCTTCGATCTCGACGATGGACGGCTCGGTGGTCCACTGCTTGGCGAGGTTCATCACGTCTTCGGTAAAGGTCGCGGAGAACAGCAGGGTCTGGCGCTCGGATTTCGGCGGGGTCTGGCGAATGATCTGGCGTACTTGCGGGATAAAGCCCATGTCGAGCATGCGGTCGGCTTCGTCCAGCACCATCACTTCGACCATGTCCAGGTGCACGTCGCCGCGCTGGTTGAAGTCCAGCAGGCGGCCGGGGGTGGCAACCAGGATGTCGCAGTGACGGGCTTCGAGGTGCTTGAGCTGCTTGTCGAAGTCCATGCCACCGACGAACGTCATGACGTTGAGACCGGTGTACTTGGTCAGGTCGGCGGCGTCCTTGGCGATCTGCACCACCAGCTCGCGGGTCGGGGCGATGATCAGCGCGCGCGGTTCACCCATGTAGCGCTCTTTCGGCGGCGGCGTCTGCAGCAGCTGGGTGATGATCGAGATCAGGAACGCGGCGGTCTTGCCGGTGCCGGTCTGGGCGCGGCCGATGGCGTCTTTGCCCGCCAGGGTGAAGCCCAGCACCTGTGCCTGGATCGGCGTGCAGTACGGGAAACCCAGGTCCTGGATGGCGTGCATCAGTTCCGGGGCGAGTTTGAAGTCGTGGAAGCGGGTCTTGCCTTCCTGGGGTTCGACGACGAAGTCTTCGAGTTTCCAGGGAATGACCGGCGGCTTGGGCGCGCGTTCGCGGCGAGGCTTGGGGGCCGGTGCCGCTTCTTTAGCCGGTTCAGGCGTGGTCACCGTAGGCGTCGTCGGCTGGGCGACAGGCGCAGGCCGCTCTGGCTGTTTACCGTCATTGCGGCTGCCGGCAGTCGGGACAGGAGCACTGGGAACAGGCGCGAGCGGCTCGGCCTCGCTTTTGCCGAACATCTTCTTGAGTGCTTCGAGCACGGTGATCTCATTAATTGGTTAAGGAATGTACGCCGGCCAGTGTAATGCAAGAAACGGGCGCGGCGTAGTGCGTCTGTCATACGGCTACATAAACGCCGGGTTTCAACCCAGGCGGGCGGTCAGCCAGGTGCCGATGTCACGGATCTCTTCGGGTAACACTTCGTGGCCCATTGGGTATTCCTGCCATGTCACGGTGACACCACGGGTCTTCAAATGCTCGTAGGCGCTACGCCCCATGGCGTTCTGTACCACGTCGTCGTAGTGGCCGTGCAGGCACAGGGCTGGAATACGTTGCTGGCTGGCGGACAATTCCAGCTCGTCGCTGAAGGTCGGCGCATACGTGGAGAGGGCGATCACACCACCCAAGGCTCCCTGCCATTTGGTAAACGCGGTGTGGAAAACCACTGCGCCGCCCTGGGAAAAACCGGCGAGGAAAATCCGCGAGGCGTCTATTCCGCTGCTTTTTTGCTCCTTGATCAAATCGGTGACCATCCGGGCCGACTCTTCCAGTTCTTCCAGGCTGATCGAACGGGCCGGGCTCATGGCCTTGATGTCGTACCAACTGGGCATCTCGTAGCCACCGTTGATGGTGACAGGGCGGGTCGGCGCCTGGGGCAAAACGAAACGGGTGGTCGGCAGGTTTTCTTGCAGTGCTTCGGCCACCGGCAGGAAGTCGTAGCGATCGGCACCCAGGCCATGCAACCAGATTACGCAGGCGTCTGCGGGCTTGGCGGGCTGAAGAATCAAGGGGTCGGTCATGTCTGCTCCATATATGTGCGCGCGCTCCGATTGGGTGCGACGGAACGGTGCGCGACAGGTTGATCTGTTAAGAGAATGTCGCAAGGTTGAATCTTTTTCTATTGACCTTGGGCTGAAACGACTCAGCGAGCAGTCTGGTACGGCGCTTGCTACGGAGAAACCGATGTCAGGTCTCTCCCCTGGCGGTAACACTATCAGTGACAACCGCCTCTGGGATAGCAACTGGACTTACAGCGACAGCCTCATGCCGTTTGACCCCAAAAAAAGCCAACACGGGTCGATGTCGCCTCAAAAGGGTGCGGTGGGGTTCGAGCTCCGACACAACAAGAGCAACTGGAGGTTTGAATGAAGGTATTGAAATCCACCCTGGCCATCGTGACTGCGGCGGCCGTATTGGGTGTCAGTGGTTTCGCCCAAGCCGGCGCCACCCTGGATGCCGTGCAGAAGAAAGGCTTTGTGCAATGTGGCGTGAGTGACGGCCTGCCGGGTTTCTCGGTGCCGGATGCCAGCGGCAAGATCCTCGGGATCGACGCTGACGTGTGCCGTGCTGTTGCCGCTGCCGTGTTCGGCGATGCGACCAAGGTCAAATTCAGCCAGTTGAACGCCAAGGAGCGTTTCACCGCGCTTCAGTCCGGCGAAGTCGACATCCTGTCCCGCAACACCACCATGACCAGCTCCCGTGACGCCGGTATGGGCCTGAAATTCCCGGGCTTCATCACCTACTACGATGGCATCGGCTTCCTGGTAAACAACAAGCTGGGCGTGAAGAGCGCCAAGGAACTGGACGGTGCAACCATCTGCATCCAGGCCGGTACCACCACCGAGCTGAACGTTTCCGACTACTTCCGTGGCAACGGCCTGAAATACACCCCGATCACCTTCGACACCTCCGATGAAAGCGCCAAGTCGCTGGAATCCGGGCGTTGCGACGTGCTGACCTCGGACAAGTCCCAACTGTTCGCCCAGCGCAGCAAGCTGGCCTCGCCGAAGGACTACGTGGTTCTGCCGGAAACCATTTCCAAAGAACCGCTGGGCCCGGTCGTGCGTAACGGCGACGACGAGTGGCTGGCCATCGTGCGCTGGGTTGGCTACGCCATGCTCAACGCTGAAGAAGCCGGTATCACTTCGAAAAACGTTGAAGCTGAAGCCAAGTCCACCAAGAACCCGGACGTCGCGCGTCTGCTCGGTGCTGACGGCGAATACGGCAAAGACCTGAAAGTGAAGAAAGACTGGGTTGTACAGATCGTCAAGCAGGTCGGTAACTACGGTGAAGTGTTCGAGCGCAACCTGGGCAAGAGCACCCCGCTGGAAATCGACCGTGGCCTGAACGCGCTGTGGAACAACGGCGGCATTCAATACGCACCACCTGTGCGCTGATCGCTGATGGTTCTGTCACCCGGTGGGCCAACCGCCGGGTGATGTTCTGTTCCATTATTTCCGGGGCACTTCATGCAAAATCAAATCGGCGCACCAAAGCAGAAGCTCAGCTTCAGCGATCCCAAAGTGCGTGCGTGGCTCTTCCAGATCATCACGATTGTGGCGGTGGTCTCGCTGGGCTGGTACCTCTTCAACAATACCCAGACCAACCTTCAGCACCGGGGCATTACCTCGGGTTTCGACTTTCTTGAACGCAGTGCCGGCTTCGGCATCGCGCAGCACTTGATCGATTACACCGAATCGGACAGCTATGCCCGGGTCTTTGTGATCGGCCTGCTCAACACCCTGCTGGTCACCGTGATCGGCGTGATCCTGGCGACCCTGCTCGGTTTCATCATCGGCGTGGCGCGTCTGTCGCCGAACTGGATGATCAACAAGCTGGCGACCGTGTATGTGGAAGTGTTCCGCAACATCCCGCCACTGCTGCAAATCCTGTTCTGGTACTTCGCGGTGTTCCTGACCATGCCGGGGCCGCGCAACAGTCATAACTTCGGCGATACCTTCTTTGTCAGCAGCCGTGGCCTGAATATGCCGGCAGCGATTGCCGCCGACGGTTTCTGGCCGTTTGTGGTGAGCATCGTGGTTGCCATCGTGGCCATCGTGCTGATGACGCGTTGGGCCAACAAGCGCTTTGAAGCGACCGGCGAACCGTTCCACAAATTCTGGGCGGGCCTGGCGCTGTTCATCGTGATCCCGGCGTTGTGCGCGTTGATCTTCGGTGCGCCGCTGCACTGGGAAATGCCGAAGTTGCAGGGCTTCAACTTTGTCGGCGGCTGGGTCCTGATTCCCGAACTGCTGGCGTTGACCCTGGCGCTGACTGTCTACACCGCGGCGTTTATCGCCGAGATCGTGCGTTCGGGCATCAAGTCCGTCAGCCACGGCCAGACCGAAGCCGCGCGCTCCCTGGGCCTGCGCCCCGGGCCGACGCTGCGCAAAGTCATCATCCCGCAGGCCCTGCGGGTGATCATTCCGCCGCTGACCAGCCAATACCTGAACCTGGCGAAGAACTCGTCGCTGGCCGCCGGTATCGGTTACCCGGAAATGGTCTCGCTGTTTGCCGGCACGGTGCTCAACCAGACCGGCCAGGCCATCGAAGTCATTGCCATCACCATGAGCGTGTACCTGGCGATCAGCATCAGCATTTCCCTGCTGATGAACTGGTACAACAAGCGCATTGCGCTGATCGAGCGGTGAGGAAACCTGCATGAGTACGCATACTTTCAAACCTGATATGCCGCCGCCGAGCAAAGTCTTCGGCCCGGTGGCATGGATGCGCGCCAATCTGTTTTCCAGTTGGCTCAACACCCTGCTGACGTTGCTGGCGTTCTACCTGGTCTACCTGGTGGTGCCGCCGATCCTGCACTGGGCAATCCTCGATGCCAACTGGGTTGGCACCACCCGTGCCGATTGCACCAAGGAAGGCGCGTGCTGGGTGTTCATCCAGCAGCGCTTCGGGCAGTTCATGTACGGCTACTACCCCGGCGACCTGCGCTGGCGCGTGGACCTGACCGTGTGGCTGGCCATCGTCGGCGTGGCGCCGTTGTTCATCTCGCGTTTTGCGCGCAAGGCGGTCTACGGCCTGGGCTTCCTGGTGCTGTACCCGATCATTGCCTACTTCCTGTTGCACGGTGGCATCTTCGGCCTGACCAACGTGGCGACCAGCCAATGGGGCGGCCTGATGCTGACCCTGGTGATCGCCACCGTCGGTATCGCCGGCGCGTTGCCGCTGGGGATTGTGCTGGCGCTGGGGCGGCGTTCGAACATGCCGGCGATTCGTGTGGTCTGCGTGACCTTCATCGAATTCTGGCGCGGCGTGCCGTTGATCACCGTGCTGTTCATGTCTTCGGTGATGCTGCCGTTGTTCCTGCCTGAAGGCATGGGCATCGACAAACTGCTGCGGGCGTTGATCGGCGTGATCCTGTTCCAGTCGGCCTACGTGGCCGAAGTGGTGCGCGGTGGCTTGCAGGCGATTCCCAAGGGCCAATACGAAGCGGCCGCGGCGATGGGCCTGGGGTACTGGCGCAGCATGGGCCTGGTGATTCTGCCGCAAGCCCTGAAGCTGGTGATTCCCGGCATCGTCAATACGTTTATCGCGCTGTTCAAGGACACTAGCCTGGTGATCATCATCGGCCTGTTCGACCTGCTCAACAGCGTCAAGCAAGCCGCCGCCGACCCGAAATGGTTGGGCATGGCGACCGAAGGCTACGTGTTCGCAGCCCTGGTGTTCTGGATTTTCTGTTTTGGTATGTCGCGCTATTCCATTCATTTGGAACACAAGCTCGACACAGGCCACAAGCGTTAGGAGTTGATGTTATGAGCGAAGCGATCAAACAGCCTGTGAGCCCTGAAGGCATTATTCAGATGCAGGGCGTCAACAAGTGGTACGGCCAGTTCCACGTGTTGAAAGACATCAACCTCAACGTCAAGCAGGGCGAGCGTATCGTGCTGTGCGGCCCGTCGGGTTCGGGCAAGTCCACCACCATCCGCTGCCTCAACCGTCTGGAAGAACACCAGCAAGGCCGCATCGTGGTCGATGGCGTGGAACTGACCAACGACCTCAAGCAGATCGAAGCGATCCGCCGTGAAGTCGGCATGGTGTTCCAGCACTTCAACCTGTTCCCGCACCTGACCATCCTGCAGAACTGCACGCTGGCGCCGATGTGGGTGCGCAAGATGCCCAAGCGCAAGGCCGAAGAAATTGCCATGCACTACCTGGAGCGCGTGCGCATCCCGGAGCAGGCCCACAAGTTCCCGGGCCAGCTGTCTGGCGGCCAGCAACAGCGCGTGGCGATTGCCCGTGCGTTGTGCATGAAACCGAAAATCATGCTGTTCGATGAGCCGACTTCGGCACTCGACCCGGAAATGGTGAAAGAGGTGCTGGACACCATGATCGGCCTGGCCGAAGACGGCATGACCATGTTGTGCGTAACCCACGAAATGGGCTTTGCACGCACCGTGGCCAACCGCGTGATCTTCATGGACAAGGGCGAGATCGTCGAACAGGCGGCGCCGAATGACTTCTTCGACAACCCGCAGAACGACCGGACCAAGCTGTTCTTGAGCCAGATCCTGCATTGATCGATGCTTGAACAAATAAACCCGGCCCGGCGCCGGGTTTATTTTTGCCTGCGGGTTGTCAGGAGGCTTGAGCCGCCAGCAGCGCAATCCTCTTCATATCGTTGATAAGAGCGCTAGTGCGTTGCTCTTGTAGGTGCGTCCGAATAGGCTGTGGGACTTTTCAATAGGTGATCAGGGCAAGCGCCCATCCCTCTGCCGGCAGTTGCTCAATGAACCCTGAACCCAAGCTTGAAGAACTGTTGATCGACGCCGAAGCCGACGACGAAGTGGTGCAACACAGCGCGCCGGTAGTGAGCCGCCCATGGCTGTTGCTGCTGGGCCTGGTGTTGGTGGCGCTGAACCTGCGCCCGGCGCTGTCGAGCATGGCGCCGCTGCTCAGCGAGGTTTCGGCAAGCCTCGGCTTGTCGGCGGCCAGGGCCGGTCTGCTGACCACCTTGCCGGTGTTGTGCCTGGGCTTGTTTGCGCCGATGGCACCGATCCTGGCCCGTCGCTTTGGCGCCGAGCGCGTGGTGCTGGGGATTTTGCTGACACTGGCCGCCGGCATCCTGCTGCGCAGTTCATTCGGCGAAGTCGGGCTGTTCGCCGGTAGCCTGATGGCCGGTGCCAGCATCGGCATTATCGGCGTGTTGCTGCCCGGTATCGTCAAGCGTGATTTCGCCAGACAGGCCGGGGCCATGACCGGCGTCTACACCATGGCGCTGTGCCTGGGTGCCGCGCTGGCGGCCGGCGCCGCGGTGCCGCTCAGCCAGCACTTTGGCGACAGCTGGAACATCGGTTTGGGTTTCTGGCTGCTGCCGGCGCTGGTGGCAGCGTTGGTCTGGTTGCCGCAGGTCGGGCACAAGCCTGGCGCCCATCAGGTGGCGTACCGCGTCAAGGGGTTGCTGCGCGACCCGCTGGCCTGGCAAGTGACCTTGTACATGGGCCTGCAATCGTCCCTGGCCTACATCGTGTTTGGCTGGTTGCCGTCGATTCTGATCGGCCGTGGCCTGAGTGCCACCGAGGCCGGGTTGGCGCTGTCGGGTTCGATCATCGTGCAATTGATCAGCTCCCTCGCCGCGCCGTGGCTGGCCACGCGTGGCAAGGACCAGCGCCTGGCAATCGTGGTGGTGATGGTCCTGACCCTTGGCGGCCTGTTCGGCTGTCTGTATGCGCCGCTTGACGGCCTGTGGGGCTGGGCGATCCTGTTGGGCCTGGGCCAGGGCGGCACGTTCAGCCTGGCGCTGACCCTGATCGTGCTGCGCTCACGGGACTCCCATGTGGCGGCCAACCTGTCGAGCATGGCCCAGGGGTTCGGTTACACCCTGGCGTCCATGGGGCCGCTGGCGGTGGGCGTGTTGCATGACTGGACCGGCGGCTGGGGCGCCACGGGTTGGGTATTTGCCGTGATCGGCGTGGGCGCGATCGTCACCGGGTGCGGTGCCGGCCGCGCGCTGTACGTCGGGGTAACCAGCGAGAAGGTCTGATTACAGGTAAACCACCTCCAGCGTCGCGGAGCCGTCCATGGGCGTCTCCACACTCAGTTCAAGGTTCTGCTTGGCGTTGATCACTGCCTCCAGGGTCAGGGTGCTTGTCAGGTTCTGGATCGCCGAGGGCCCTGCGGTGCTGCCCGCCACATCGGTAAAGCCCAGCAAGCTGCGCGAACCGACGTCGATGGGATTGAGGTTGGACGTGCGCCACGCCAGGCCGCCGGTGGTGGACTCAGTGCCATAGGCCACGGGCAACGCGTCGGCCACGGTCTGCCTGGGGTCGAACTTCACCGAATACACGCCAATTTTGTTGCCTGCGCTGTCCAGCCCCAGGCCGTAGTAGATCTCGCTGTTGACGTGGGCGCTGCCGTCGCGGTTATCGCGCATGCGCAGGGCGTAGCGGCCTGGGGCATTGCAACTGACGGTCAAGGTCAGTGACTTGAGCGGCAGCCGCGTCCCCGTGGCCTGATTGAGGTCTTGTTGGGAGATCTTGCCGAAGTCGATCAGCCCGCCACCGGACAATACGGGGGTACACGCCATGGGCGTGATCAGGCCACCGACGGTCAGTTCGACGGTGGACGCGGCCTGGGCTGCTCCGATGCTGGCCAACCATGCACAGGTCGCCAGAGGGATCAGTAACGTTTTCATGATCGGTCTCCTACAAATAGTTCATGGACAGGGTGACGGAACCGTCGATGGGGATTTCTTCGGTCAACGGCAGCGTGTTACTCGGGGCGATGGTCGGGGAGATCAGTACAGCGGCCGTGAGTTGTTTCACCGGAGCCGGCACCATTGGGTTTCTGTTAAGGGAGAACGAGGACAGAAAGTAATGCGACAACATACTCGTCGGCGCCCAGGTGGATGGGCCGCTGGAGCCGATGGGGTACATACCGACGCCATCAGCCACGATCGAGCCGAGGTTCAGATGCATGTAGCCAAGCGCTACGCTCTCGTTGGCCATCCCCAGGCCGAATCGCGTCGTCCCCACTGCACCCGCGGAATCGAGGCGGTTGTCCCTGGGCTTCAGCGCCAGCAACGTCAATGCCTCGCAGGTGATCGACAGTTGCAGGGTGTGCTCAGCCAACTTGGTGGGCTGATCGACATTCAGGTCTTTGGCGGCAATCTTGCCCAAGTCATATATCCCGCCGTTGGACAGGCTGGGCTCACAGGCGCTAGGGGTGATCAGGCCGCTGACACTCAGGTCGACGCTGGAGGCCGCGTGGGCCGGCGCCATGGTGGCCAGTCCTAGCGTGGTGATCAGGGTCATCAGAAAGGGTTTCATGGGGTGCTCCTATAGGTAGGTGATTTCGAGGGTGCCCGAACCATCGAGCCGTACCTCATTGCCCAAATCCAGCGAGCCCAGAGGCGCAATGATCGCTTCGAGGTTCAGCGTGGCGTTGAGGTTTTGAATGGCGGTGGGGCCACCCGTGCTGCCGGACGTGGCGCTGAAACCCAGGTAGCGATTGGCGCTGACCGCCGCGATGCGGCTGCTGGCACTGCTCCAGGGCAGGCCCGCGGTGGCGGAGTCGGTGCTGAACACCTGGGAGAAGCTGTCGGCGATGATGTGTGTCGGATCGAACAGCAACCGATAGCGGCCGATCTTCTGTTGGCGGGCGTCCAGGCCGAGCCCGTATACCGATTGGTCGCCCGTGCCGGTTGCCGAGCCCTGGCGGTTGTCCTGCATGCGGACGGCGAAGGCGGTGGGCGCATCGCAGGTCACGCTGAGTGACAGCGGGCGTGGCGCCAGGGGCGTTTCCTTGTCGATATTCAGATCGCTGACCGAGAGCTTGCCCAGTTCCACATGCCCACCATTGGACAGCGTGGGCGTGCAGGCCGCCGGCGCAAAGCGTGCTTGCAGGCGCAGTTCCCGTGAGCGACCGGCAGCGAGGGCGTCAAACAGCCCTGCGGTGTCCCAGGTAACCGCATCGCGTACGCGCGTGGCGCTTTCATCGGCCCAGGCGCTGGCGTCGATCTGCAATGACAGGTTGTGCCCGGTGACTGCGACACCGCCGCGTATCGGCACGAGTCCATGGCCCGGTTGCCAGGCCAGTTGAGTGCCGACAATCGCCGGCGCTTGCCCCTGGCCCGCGATCAGTCCGAGCTCCACGGGTTGGCTGTCAAGCAGCGCTTCGCTGACGCGCAGGCCGTAGCTGCCGCGCTCGGTAAACCGAAAACGCTCGGTGTCCGCGCCCAGGCTGCGATAAAACAGGCTCATGTCGGTGGGCTGCGGGCAGTTCAGCGTCAGGCTGATCCGCCGCTCCCCCAGCAACCGTTCGGTGGCGGCCAGCAACGGAACGGCGCGGTTCATCAGGCCAAAGTCCAGCTGTGCCTGGCTGAGGTTCAACTGGCACTCCTGCGCGGCCCAGGCCTGGGAGCCCAACAGCAGCAAGCTCAAGGGATACAGCGCGTGTTTCAGACCCATGGTCAACGTCCTCATGGCTGATGGCACCGGGCTGGTGCGGTTTCGAAGTACACCTCGGGGTCGGCGTCTTCCGGCAGGGCAAAATCCAGGCGACAACGTGGCTGCCCCGGCGCCTTGACCCACAGGGCGCGCGGGTCGAGCACGTCGGGCAGGAACACTTGGCTGCCTTCCTGCACCAAGGTCACGAATTCACCCTCGGCGGTGCTGACAGTTGCACCGCGTGGCAGCGGCTGGCCGCTATCGGTCGTGACGTTCAACAGCGCACGGCGGGTGAGCGCCACGCCGAATTGCACCTTGTCCACCGCCCCGCGCCCGGCGGAAATCACCGCCAGGCCGTTGTGGATGTCGGCATTGCGCGGCAATGAACGGGTCTGCACTTCCACCGGGCTGCGGCCATAGGCGCTCAGTTGCGGCACCACCGCCTGGCCTTGCCAGTCGGTCCAGACCGGGCCGCTTGGGGTGCTGACTTTGATCCCGGCCATTTCCCCCACGGACATCACCGCAAAGGTGTCGCGCACCGGGTAGGGCGAAAACGTCACGCCGTCGCCGTGCAGTACCACGCCGCCGCGGGCGCCACCTTGATAGCTGGAATGCTCGTCGTCGCTGCGGGTGTAGTTGAAATCCAGCTGGCTGTACCACGGCAGGGCCGACACGCCGAATGACGACTCCACCTCGCGGTCGCGGCTGTCGCGTTCCACGCCGACCCGGTAGCTGAGTTGATCGTTGAGTTGCTCGCTCAAGCCGGCGCCCAGGCGATGCTCACTGCCGGTCTTGCGGGCCCAGGTGCGGGCGCGGCGGTTTTCACCGAAGGGCAGGCTGATGTTCAGGTAGAGGCTGTTGTCGTTCTGCTGACGACCACCGACCTGCCATTCGGCGCTGGCCGAGACCGATACCCGACCAAAGCTGGTGCCCCAGGCTGCCAATGCGCGGCTGCTGCTTTCGCCGTTGTAGGACGCCGTACGCGAGACGCCTGCACTGAACGCCCCCAGGGCCGGGTGCGCCCAGGACGCGGTGAGGCTTTGCTGGTCGCGATAACGTGAACGTTGCTGGTCGCGGCTGTTGCCGACGTAGGTGGAGTCTTCCAGGTCGCGATAGCCCTGGGAGCGCCAGGACCCTGCGCCGGTGACCGACCAACTGGCGCTCAACCGCTGGGACCAGGACAGGTCGGTCTGCACCCCGCGATCACGCCCCTCGCGGCTGGCTTCGGCACCCTGTGCGGAGAATTGCAGTTGGCTGTCCTGCCAGGGCAGCCACCCCAGGTTGAAGCCCGCCGCCCGATAAGCATCCGCCACCAGCGCCCCACCGCCCACACTGAGCTGTGGATGTACGGCACCGCTCCAGCCGGCACTGACTACCCAGGGCTCCTTGCCTTGGCTTTCGCCGATCTGCCGCACGCGCCCGGCGGCCACCGAATAACCCGGCGCCGGCAGGCCCAGGCCAAGCATGGCGGCAGGGACGGTAAAGCGGCGCTCTTCGCCGGTGGTTTCCTTGACGGTGACTTCCACGTCGGAGCGACCGTTCAAGCGGCGCACATCGGTCAGGGCGAACGGCCCCGCCGGCACCACGCTGGAGTGGATCAGCGCGCCGTTCTGGCGCACCTCCACCTGCGCCGGGCTGTTGGCGATGCCGGTGATGGTCGCGCCCTGGTTCTGGTCTTGCAGCGCGGTTTCGGTCAGCACTTGCGCGCCAGTGATCTGTGTACCGGCCAGGACCGGGTTGTAAAGGCTGATCTGCCCGGCCTGCAACACCGCCTGTTGCGCGGCGAAGGTACGCTGGGCGTAGGCGTCCAGGTGGGTGGTGCGCGAGCGGCTGTCTTGCCAGGTCTTGACCTGGCGGCTGCGCACGATCCAGTCGCCGGCATTGAAGCCCACTTCGGTGTTGGCCGAGCCGAAGCGGCTGGTGGTATCGCCGAACTCGTTGTAGAGCCCGGTCAGGTCGTAGTTGAGCAGGCCGGCGAAACCACCGGTCTGGTAGCCGGTAATGTCCTGCCGGGCCGGGCGCAGGGCCTCGGTCGGCACCACCAGGGCCAGGCTCAGGCTGGCGGGGTCCTGCTCGATCACGGTTTGCGGGTAGCGCTCGGTGAATCGGTGGCAGGTTGCAGCGTCGTTGTTTTCGGGCTCCTGCAAGTTACCCGCATCCAGCAGGGCCTGGTTGAAACAGAGCGCTGCGTCGCGGTCGAAGGTCACATCCACCCGGCCCCGGCGCTGGCCGTTGACGCTCAGGTTCACGGCATGCCGGCCAGCCGCGAAGCGTGGAGCTTGCAGCAGCAGGTTGGCCAGATCCGGGTCGATGCCGCGTCGGGACAGCGTCTGGGGGTCGAAGGAACCGGCGATCAGGGTGTCCGCCAGCGGTGCCTCGGACGGCAGGGTGCCGCCCAGGGCCAGCGCCAGCCCCGCCACTAGTGTGTGTGCGCGGCGCGGTGAAACGCCGGGCACGGCTCCGCCGTAGCGGTCAGTCATTGCTGTGCTCACAAGGTCATACTCAACTGTGGATGGCCCGCCGACTCTGCGGTTCAGTCAGGCCTTCTGGTGGCGTTGGCAGGCCACTCTTTTTTATAGGGAGATCGGTGCTTCGTAGGGCGCTACCGCAAAGCCATAGACCGTGGCCGGTTGCAGCTGAATGCGACTGGCGCCAGTGCTGCTGGCCGTCATCTTCAGGGTTTCGCCCGGCAGCACATAAGTACGCGGCAGCAACGCCGAACCGTTTCCGGGCAGCAGCCGCAGTTCCTGGGCCAGGCGCACCACGTAGGGCGTGGGGTTGCTCACGCTCAATTGGTCGTGGCTCAAGCGCCACTCAAGCCCGGTCCAGGGGGTGCGATTGGGCGCCAGGCCCTTGGGGTGCAGGATCACGGGTAGGTTCTGGCGTACCGTCACGCCGACGCGCGCATGCCCGGCCTGCGCTGCCGAACGGCCTTGGGGCATGCCCTCGAAGATCACCCGCTTGAGGCGTTGGGTGGCCAAGGGTTCAGGCGCCTGCAGAATGAAACGAATGAGCTGGCTTTTGCCTGGCTCGACCCGGGCCAGGGGAGGAGTCACGAACAGCAAGGTCGCCTTGTCTTCGGGAATGTCTTCCAGGGTCACATGCAACAGGGCCAACTTGTCATCGGTATTGGTCACGGTGACCGAGGCTTCGCCGTCGGCTTCGTTGACGATCACCACCGAGGTGTCGGGCACCATGCCATCGGCGAGAACAAGCGCGGGGCCGGCGAGCGACAAGGCGAGTGCGCCGAGGTAGACCCCGGCGTAGCGCACACAGACAAAGGCGCGGGTTAGAAGGGGCAGGGACGTCATGGCTACAAATACCTCAGGTCAAGCACGATAGAACCGTCCAGCGGCACTTCCTGCTTCAGGGTCAGGTAGGCGGCCGCATTGATGGACGTGTTGATTTGCAGGGTGGCGGTGAGCAGGCGGTGGGGCTCCGGCACCAGGGTGCCCGGGTGGGCAAAACCCATGAAGTTGTCCGGGTAGGCGTTGGTTTCCGGGAACCAGGTCAGCCCCTGGTTGCTGGAGGCCAGCACCAATGCACGCTGGCCGTCGCCCATCACTTCGCGAAACGCCAGGGAGACCGTACCCAGTCGCTCGGAAGGGACATGCACGTTATTCCCCAGGCCATAGTAAAAACCGGGGCCCAGGGAGGAGTCGGCGCGATTGTCCAGGCCCACCAGTACGTACAGCACCGGTTCGTTACAGCTCACCGTCAAGTCCAGGGACTGGGTGGGCAACGCACTGAATTCGAACTGGTTGAGCGTGCGTGCCGGGACCATGCCGTGGTCGACGATGCCGTTGGCAGACAATGTGGCGTTGCAGGCGCTGGGGGTGATCAGGCCCGTGATGTTCAGCTCGACACTGGATGCAGCCAGGGCCGAAGGCCCGCTACCCAGCAGGAAAAGCATGGAGAGAAGGCGTGGAAGGGTGTGCTTCATGGAAGAGGTTCACCGGTTGCCTGTTTCATCGTTTCAATGCGAGACGGCGCCAGGCGGGGTGCCTGACGCCACACGCTTCAAGGTGTGCTTACAAGTAGCGCACGGTTACGGTGACCGAGCCGTCAATGGCGGCTTCGTTGGTCAGCGTCAATTGACTGGATGGGGCGATTTTGGGGCTGACAATCAGGTCCGAAGTCAGCACCTGCACAGGGATTGGCGCGTCGACCGTGGCGTCGGCCACCGACACCAGGTTGGCAGGTGTCAGATTGCGTTCGCTGAGCCAGGTGACCCCGCCATCGGCAGAGGCGATCGGACGGCCAGCCACGCCATCGGCGACGGGCGCGTTCAAGCTCAGGTTCATGGCGCCGAGCTTTTCCGTACCGTTGATCAGGCCCAGGCCGAACTCCGCGGTGTTGCCACCGTAGTTCGAGCCGGCGCGGTTGTCGTTGGCGTCCAGCGCCATCAGCGTCGCAGCATCGCAGGTGACGGTGAGCTGCACGGTTTGCTCGTCGAGTGGGGTCACCTGGTCGATGTTCAGGTCTTTGGCCGAAATCTTGCCGTAGTCGACTGAACCGCTGTTGGACAGGGCGGGGGTGCAGGCACTTGGGGTGATCAGGCCCTTGACGGTCAAGTCGACGCTGGACGCGGCGAAGGCACTGGTGCTGCCAGCGAACAGAAGGACGGCGGTTAGGGATTTGAACGCGGTGTTCATGGTTGAGCTCCTGAGTAGAGGTTAAGGGAAAGCGAGGGTTACCAATATTTGAGTTGCAGCGTGGCCTGGCCGTCGATCGGCACCTCGTCGAGCAAGGTCAGGTCGGTGGCGGGCACGATCATGGTGAAGGCGCGCAGGCGAGCGCTCAGCTCTTGCAAGGCGATTGGTGTGTAGGGATCGCTTGGCGTCGCAAACGACGTCAAGCCGGCGTGCCCCAGGTATGAAGAGGGATACCAGGTGGCACCGCCGTCTCGGGAGAGGATGGCTTGCACCGGCTGGCTGTCGGCCACCGGGTCAAATAGGCCGAGCGCCACGCTGCCGAGTTTCTGGTCATCGTTGATGATGCCCAGCCCATGATGCGCCGGGTTGATTGCCGAGCTGCCGGCGCGGTTGTCCAAGGTGGTCAGGGTGAAGAATGTCGCCCCCTCGCACTGCACGTGCAGGCGCATTTCGCCGGTTTGCAGACTGGTGGGCTTGTCCAGTTCCAGGTCCCTGGCGGTCAATTTGCCGTGATCGACTACGCCGCCGTCGGACAGGCTGGGTGTGCACGACGCCGGGGTGATGATCCCGGTGACGCTCAGGTCCGTATTGCTGGCGGCGATGGCGCCGGGTGTGCAGGCCGCCAGCAGGAGCGCGAGGGCGGCGGAGGGGGTTTTATCCATGGGCACAAGTCCTTGTGGGTGGGCGTTTGGGGACGGTGGTCAGAGGTACAGCAGGTCCAGCGAGGCACTGCCATCCAACGGCACTTCCTCGGTCAGGGTCAGGGTCCTGGCTGGCGCGATGTCGGTGGAGATGCGCAGGTCGACGGTGATGTTGCGCAGGGCGGCCGGAAAGTGAGGCCCGCTGCCGGGGATGTCAGTGAAGGCATTCAAGGCGCTGTGCGACATGTAGCTGCCCGAGGGGTTCATCAACCAGCTTTGGCCGTTGTTGAAGGAAAACAGCGGGTACAGCACAACGTCCGAAACAGGGTTGAGCACGTCAATGCCGTAGCTGCCCAACTTTTCGGTGCCGTTGATCAAGCCCAGGCCGTAGGCCCAGTTCAAGGCGGAGTAGTGGGCTGTACCAAAGCGGTTGTCCTTGCCGTTCAGCGCAAACAGGGTTGGGGCCTCACAGTTCACGCTCAGTTGCAGGTTGGCAGGCGGGAGTTCGGTGGAGCTGTTCATGGACAACTCCTTGGCCGCGATCTTGCCGTAATCGACCGTACCGTCCTGGGTCAGTGTGGGGACGCAGGCACTGGGTGTAATGCTGCCCTTGAGTGTCAGGTCCACGCCGCTGGCGGCCAGCACGCAAGGTGTAAGGCCAAGCAGGGTGGCGGCCAACAGGGTTGTGGATAAGGCTTTCATTAATGGAACTCCTTTGGAACAAGGCTCGGGCAGGGCGCTGACAGGAACCCAACATTTATTCTTGTGAGGGGGGACCCCATCGCGCCGTCATTGCCTGAGCGTCGGCGACTGTAGCGCCGCACTTGGGTGGCTGAAATGCAACTAATACGAAAGCGCTCTGCGCGGCTGAATGCCGAGCGGGCGTTAGAGGTAGCGCACTTCCAGGGTGGCCGAGCCGTCGATGGTTTGTTCGTCGGTCAGGGTCAAGTCTCGGCTGGCGGAGATGTAGGTCTCGACAACCAGGTCACTGGTCAGCTCCTTGGCGGCCTGGGGCGTCCAGACACCGCCCGAATTGCTGCCGAACGCCGCCAACCCCGTGCGATTCCAGGTGTTGGGGTATTCCCGCTCCTGCCAAGTGACACCGTCGTCCGCCGACAGGAGGGCGGTGACCCTGGTGGAGTCGGCAACGGCATCGCGCAATGCAAGCCTAAAGGCCCCCAGTTTCTCGGCGGCGTCGGTCAGGCCCAGGCCATAACCGTCCGGGGTAATGGCGGTGCCGGGGCGGTTGTCCGTGCCCTGCAGGGCAAACAGCACGGGGGCCTCGCAATTCACGCTGAGTTGCAGGGTGATCGCCGGCAGTTCGGTTTCCATGTCTTCAGTCAGGTCTTTGGCCGCCAGCTTGCCCAAATCGATGGAACCGCCCTGGCTCAGGGTTGGCGTGCAGGCGCTGGGGGTGATGAGGCCTGTTACGTTCAGGTCGACGCTGCTGGCCGCCAAAACCGAGGCGGTACTGGCCAGCAAGGCAGTGGCGACCAGGGGGTAGAAGAGAGGTTTCATGTGAAGTGAGCTCCGTGTCGTACAGGAATAGGGGGAGCTCGGGCCGTGCGTTGATGGGGGCGTGGCAGTACTCGCCCCCCTGCGCCTTCGATGGCCAGAGCGGCGGCGAATTTAGCGCCGGCTCTGGCCAGGAAACATGCAACTTTTACGAGAACGCGATCAGGGCAGGATTTTTTTGAAACGTCACGCCGTGTATGCAGGGAAAGCTGCAATGTCGTAGTTGTTGTATCGCCATCAATCATTCGTTCGGATATTTTTTTTGCGGGTAAATCACGTCAATTCATTACTTTGAATGGTGATACAGGTCCTTGCGCGAAAAAATCGAGTGAGGTCGACCGTCAGGTCGGCACCCGTCAGCCACATGCATGGCCGGCGCGCTGATCGTTTTGCGCGAGGTAGCTATGCAGCACACCAGTGCCGGTCGTGGTCCAGGCAACGCCATGTCTCCGCCGCCACATTGGCAAGCAATCCGGGTGTTGCTGGCAGACGACCACAGTGCCTACCGTTTGTTGATCGGCTCATTTCTGCAAGTGTTGGGAGTGGCTCACGAAACGGTCGAAAATGGGCAGCAAGCCCTTGAGGCGCTGGCAACGCGCCCCTTTCACCTGGTTATCAGCGACTGCCGCATGCCGGTAATGGACGGCTATGCCATGACCCTTGAACTGCGCCAGCGCGAAAGTGAAGCGTGTGCGGCGCGTATTCCCGTGATTGCCTTGACCGCCTGCCTGGACATCGCACAGATCCAGCGCTGTGTGGCGTGCGGCATGGACGACTGGATGCTCAAGCCCATCACGCTGGGGCAACTGCGAGACATGCTGTTGTACTGGTTGCCTGCCCCTGAAACGTATCGGCAGCAGGGCAGGCGAGCGGCCAACTTGTCACGCCTGCACGGCAGGTATCCAACGCGGGCGAGCCTGATTGCCACCTTCGGTTTCTGGGAAGTTGTCGAACCCCTGCTGTTTTGCCTGATTCAAGAAGCCCACGACGATCTGGCGGCACTGGATAGTGCACGAAACGCTTTCGATGCAGCCCTGACCACCCACCATTTGCATCGGCTGGTCGGTGGTGTGGCATTTTTAGGCGATACCGGCCTTGAGCAGCGGGCGATGCATCTGATCGAGCGGGTACGACGCACGGGTGTTGCGGCGAACAGGTCGTTGCTTGAGCGTTTCAATGGGGACATCGAGCGCTACCTGCTGTATTTGGCTGATTTGTGATTTTTTACATAGATATGTAAGACTTTTAATTATTGTTTGTAGGGTGTTTCTGTAAGTTAATTCTTTTTATTTTGTAGGCGTAAGTTGGTGCCGTGTGAACAAGGGTTAGGACCCGCAACTTGTACGAGATCGCCTGTTGTTGTGTAAGTCTTGTCGATGTATTTTGAAATACTCAAATTGCCATCATGGAAAGAACGATGCTTCGGATAATTATTGCCGACGATCACCCGATTGTTCGTGTTGGGCAGAAAGTGGTGATCGAGGCCAGTGGTCTGTGCAAAGTTGTCGGTGAGGCCAATGGTCCTGACCAACTGTTGGCGTTGGTGGCGAGTACGCCGTGCGAGGTGATTGTTACCGATTTCGCTATGCCGGGTGACCAGCAGGCCGACGGCTTTGGCTTGCTGGGTTTGTTGCAGCGCCAATACCCGACGTTGCCAGTGATTCTGGTGACCATGTTTGCCAACGTTGCCACCCTGAGGGCGGCGTTCAGCCATGGTGCCCGGGCGATTGTGGCCAAGAGCGCTTCGGCGAGGGAGTTGCCGTTGGCCTTGAAGGCGGTCATCAATGGGCGCACCTTCGTCAGTGAATGCCTGCGTGCCCAAATGGACCTGGCCGGCAGCGCGAAAAACGACCAGCCTCCGCAATTGTCCGGCAAAGAACGGGAGGTGGTGCGAATGCTGGCCAGTGGCATGACTGTCAGCCAGATTGCTGCACAGGTGAATCGCAGTATCTCCACGATCAGTAAACAGAAAAGTACGGCGATGTTGCGACTGTGCATCTCCACTGATGTGGACTTATATGCCTATGCACGGGAAAGTGGCATGGTGCCCTGACTGTTAATGAACGACTTGCATACTTAAGTCGAACATAAACGTTCTGCGCCCTCGGTTGTATTACTTGCACTCACGCTTGACGGTTCATTGTTGTGAGTTGCAACGCCATGGCCGTCGCGGTACAGCCCGTATTTTCCTGGCGAATAGCCATGGCTTTCCAGCGTCCCGCGGATTATCGTTCTGCACCCCTGACGTTCCCGCGGAGCCTGCCCATGAGTGATGCCCACACCGCCCTGATCACCCGTTTCTACCAGGCATTCCAGCGCCTGGACGCCGAAGCCATGGCCGCCTGCTACACCGATGATGTGGTGTTCAGCGACCCAGCCTTTGGCGAACTGCGTGGGCGCGATGCCGGCGATATGTGGCGCATGCTCACCACCCGCGCCAAAGACTTCTCGCTGACCTTCGACAACGTGCGCAGCGATGACCGCAGCGGCGGCGCGCATTGGGTCGCCACCTATTTGTTCAGCGCCACCGGCAACACCGTGGTCAACGACATCCAGGCGCGCTTTGTGTTTCGCGACGGCAAGATCTGCGAACACCACGACAGTTTCGACCTGTGGCGCTGGTCGCGTCAGGCACTGGGCACCAAAGGCCTGTTGCTCGGCTGGACGCCGCTGGTGAAAAACGCCGTGCGTACCCAGGCATTGCGTGGTTTGAAGGCATTCCAGGCCAGTCGTTGATAAGCTTGGCGCTCTTCCGGTTTTGCTGAACTGACCTGTGACTGATCCTTCTGAACCCAAACCCTGGTTTGTCTACCTGGTTCGCGCCGCGAATGGCTCGCTGTATTGCGGCATCAGCAATGACCCGGTACGCCGTTTTGCCATGCACCAGAGCGGCAAGGGCGCGCGGTTTTTCCTGTCCAGCCCGGCCGTGGCGCTGGTGTACACCGAAAGGTGCGCAAACAAAGGCGAGGCACTGCGCCAGGAGAGGCTGATCAAGAAATTGAAGAAGAGCGCCAAGGAGTGCCTTGCGGCGAGCGCTCCATTGATTTGACTGATGGGTTCCCATCGCCCCCCTGCGCATTTTTGCAGGCTAAGCTAGGCGTTCACTTCTCGAGCGGAGCCCGGTATGTCTGAGCTGATCCTGCACCACTACCCGCAATCCCCCTTCGCTGAAAAAGCCCGCCTGCTGCTGGGCTTCAAGGGCCTGTCGTGGCACTCGGTGCTGATTCCGCCGGTGATGCCCAAGCCGGACCTCACCGCGCTCACCGGGGGCTATCGCAAGACGCCGGTGCTGCAAGTGGGGGCCGATATCTACTGCGACACCGCCCTGATCGCCCGTCGCCTGGAGCAGGAAAAAGCCGCCCCGGCGCTGTTCCCCCAAGGCCAGGAAATCATCACCCAGGGCTTTGCCGCCTGGGCGGACTCGGTGGTGTTTTCCCATGCCGTGGCGCTGGTGTTCCAACCGCAATCCCTGGCAGTGAAATTTGCCAAGGTACCGCCAGAGATGCTCCAGGTGCTGGTGGCCGACCGCGGCAAGTTGTTCAGCGGCGGCACCGCAGCCCGGGTGCAGTTGGACCAGGCCCTGCACCAATGGCCGGCGATTGCCGGGCGCATCGAGCAGCAGTTGCAGCACCAGGCGGGGGATTTCCTGTTTGGCGAGCCGTCGATTGCCGACATCGCCCTGGCCCACCCGTTGTGGTTCCTCAAAGGCTCGTCGGTGACGGCGCCGTTGGTGGACGCCTATCCGGCCATGGCCGCCTGGCTGGAGCGGGTGCTGAGCTTCGAACACGGCACGGCCACCCAGATGAGTGCCGCCCAAGCCCTGGAGATTGCGCATAACGCGACCCCAGCCGCGCTGCCGGATGAGCAGTTCGATGACTTGAACGGCTTCAAGGCTGGTCAGCAGGTGGCTATCAGTGCCACCGACTATGGCACCGACCCGGTCGTCGGTGAGCTGCTTTTCGCTGGCCGCGAAGAACTGATCCTACGCCGCACCGATGAACGCGCTGGCACCGTGCATGTGCATTTCCCACGCCTGGGTTTCCGCATCCAGGCGCAATAACTGAAAATATTTTGCAAAAGATGTGAGGTAAACCTGCGGCCCATCCGTGTAGTGCTTGAAACTGCGATCAATTCGCATTAACAGCGTTTTCTACACGGGTTCTCACAGCATGAAGTCGACGGCGGGCGGTTTGGTTAAACAATGGCTGGGAGCCTCGGTATTGGCAGTCTCGGGGTTGGCCTTGCTGCCCCTGTGCGTGGCGCAGGCGCAAGAGCAACAAAGCACCCAGTTCACCTTTGCCCTGGCAGCCAAGCCGCTGCCGCAGGCGCTGAGCGATTTCAGCCGGGTCACCGGGATCAGTGTGATCTACACGGATGAAGCGCCCTACGGCCTCAGCGCCCCAGCGGTCAGCGGGCAGATGAGCGCGACCCAGGCCCTGCAACGCCTGCTCGGCCACTCCGGTTTCACCTTCCGCCAGATCGACGCCCGCACCCTGGCCCTGGAACCCGCGCCGACCGAAGGCGCAGTCAACCTGGGCGCCACCACCATCAGCGGTGTCGGCCAGCAGACCCAGGACAGCACCAGCTACCAGCCGCCGCCCACCAGCTCGGTGATGCGCTCGCGCGGCCTGCTGCTGGAAACCCCGCAAACCGTCAACGTCGTGCCCGCCCAAGTGCTGCGCGACCAGACCCCGCGCAACCTGGATGACGCCCTGGGCAATATCAGCGGCATCACCCAGGCCAACACCCTTGCCAGCACCCAGGACGCCGTGATGTTGCGCGGCTTTGGCGACAACCGTAACGGCTCGATCATGCGCGACGGCATGCCGGTGGTGCAGGGCCGTGCGCTGAACGCCACCGCCGAGCGCGTCGAAGTGCTCAAGGGCCCGGCGTCGTTGCTGTACGGCATCCAGGACCCGGGCGGCGTGGTCAACATCGTCAGCAAAAAGCCGGAACTGGTGCAATCCACCGCCCTGACGGTGCGCGGCTCCACCTTCGGCGATGGCAAGAACGGCAGCGGCGGCAGCCTCGACACCACCGGCCCGATTGGCGACAGCGGCCTGGCCTATCGGCTGATCGTCGACCATGAAGACGAAGACTACTGGCGCAACTTCGGCACCCACCGCGAGACGCTGGTGGCGCCGTCCCTGGCCTGGTACGGCGACAACACCAAATTGCTGTTCGCCTACGAGCACCGCGAGTTTCTCTCGCCGTTCGACCGCGGCACCGCCATCGACAAGTCCAACCACCCGCTGGACATCCCGTCCACCCGCCGGCTGGACGAGCCCTTCAACAACATGGAAGGCCGTTCCGACCTGTACCGCTTTGAAGCCGACCACGACCTGAACGACGACTGGAAGGCCCACTTCGGCTACAGCTGGAACCGCGAAACCTACGACGCCAGCCAGGTACGCGTCAGCGCCGTGGCTACCAACGGCGCACTGACGCGCAGGATGGACGGCACCAAAGGCGCGATCACCACCGACCGCTTCACCACCGCCAGCCTCGAAGGCAAGGTCAATGTGTTTGGCCTGCAGAACGACCTGGTGTTCGGCATGGACGACGAGTATCGCAAGGTCTACCGCGCCGACCTGATCCGCCAGAATTCGCGCAGCTCGTTCAACTACTACAACCCGGTCTACGGCAATGAAGTCGCGGGCACTAACGTCAGCGCCGCCGACAGCGCCCAGACCGACCTGCTGCGCAGCGACTCGCTGTTCTTCCAGGACGCGATCCACCTCACCGACCAGTGGATCTTCGTCGCCGGTGCGCGCTACCAGATGTACGACCAGTACGCCGGCAAAGGCGTGCCGTTCAAGGCCAACACCAACGGCAATGGCCAGGCCTGGGTGCCGCGTGCGGGCCTGGTGTATCGCTACACCGATGAGTTGTCGTTCTATGGCAGCTACACCGAGTCGTTCAAGCCCAACTCCACCATCGCCGCCCTGGCCGATGGCAGCACCTTGACCGGCGACCTGACGCCAGAGCGATCCAAGTCGTGGGAGCTGGGGGCCAAGCTCGACATTCCTGGGCGCATCACCGCCAGTGCGGCGCTGTTCAATATCGACAAGCGCAACGTGCTGGTGTCGTCGGAAGTGGCGGGAAGCACCATCTATAGCCTGGCTGGCCAGGTGCGCTCCCGTGGCCTGGAACTGGACGCCAGCGGCCAGTTGACCGACCAATGGAGCCTGATCGGCAGCTACGCCTATACCGACGCCAGGGACACCAAGGACAAAGATCCGACCCTGGAAGGCAACCGCCTGCAAAACGTCGCCAAGCACACCGGCTCGCTGTCGGTGGCCTACGACTTCGGCAGCATTTTCGGTGGCGACCAGTTGCGCGTGGGCACAGGTGCACGCTACGTCGGCGAGCGCGCAGGTGACGCGGCCAACGACTTCACCTTGCCGGGCTACACCGTGGCGGATGCGTTTGCCACCTACGACACCAAGATCGACGGGCAGAAGGTCAAGTTCCAGCTCAACGTGAAGAACCTGTTCGACCGCACCTACTACAGCTCGGCGGCCAGCCGCCTGTTTGTGTCGATTGGTGATGCGCGGCAGGTGTCGGTGTCCAGCACGTTGGCTTTCTAGACCCGGCCCCTGTGGCAAAGGCGCTTTGCGCAGCAGTCCTCGTCTTTCCAAGTAAAGAGCGGCGGCCGCTGCGCGACCTGACGGCAGCAGGCTCCCTCGCCACAAGGGAAGCGAGCTGGTAGCGTGGCCGCACTGATTTTTCGCGGAAACACCTCACTGATGCCATTTGGAAAGTTGATCTACACCAGCGCACTTCTGTTGTTACTCAGCGGTTGCGCCAGCGTTTCGCAAACCACTTCCCTCGACCAACTCCTGGCCGACCCGGCGCTGCACGGCGCCACGGTGTCGCTGACGGTGCGTGATGCCCGCAGTGGCAACATGCTCTATCAGCACAACCCGCGCACACGGCTGGTGCCGGCCTCCAACCTCAAGTTGTTGACCACGGCGGCGGCGATGGATGTGCTGGGCCCGCAATACCGTTTTGCCACGCAACTGTTGAGCAATGGCACCCGGCAGGGCGAGCGCCTGAGCGGCAATCTCTACCTGCGCGGCCTGGGCGACCCGACCCTGCAGTGGGCCGACTATCAGGCCCTGGCCGCGCAATTGGCCAGCCAGGGCATCCGCCAGGTGCAGGGCGACCTGGTGTTCGACGACAGCTGGTTTGATGCCGAGCGCTTGGGGGTCGACTGGTCCCACGATGACGAAAGCACCTACTACGGCGCGCAGATTTCGGCGCTGACCGTGTCACCCAATGCTGACTTTGATGCAGGCACCGTGCTGGTCACGGCCAAGGCGCCGGTGCGGGTCGGCCAGCCGGTGGGCGTGGAGATTTTCCCTCCCACCGACTACCTGCAACTGAGCAATCGCGCGGTCAGCGGGCCAGGCAACAGCTATGGCATCAACCGTCGCCACGGCACCAACCTGCTGCAGCTCAGCGGTGCGCTGGCGCCGGGTAAACAGAGCAAGCAACTGCTCAGTGTCTGGGAACCGACGCAATTGGTCGCCAACCTGTTCGAGCAGGCCCTGGCGCAGCAGGGCATCAGTGTGGTCGGGCGTCGCGTGATCGGTGGTGCAACCCCGGCCACGGCGAGCGTGCTGGCCGAGCATCAGTCCGCGCCTTTGCAGGCGCTGATCACGCCGTTGCTCAAGCTGTCGAACAACAACATGTCCGAAGCCTTGCTCAAGGCCATGGGGCGCAAGACCGCGAATGCCGGGACTGCGGCGGCAGGCGTGGCGGCGGTGGCGGGTTTCATGCAGCGCCAGGGGCTGGATACGACGATGTTGAGGCAAGTGGACGGCTCTGGCCTGTCGCGGCTGAACCTGGTGTCTTCGCAAACCCTCACCGACCTGTTGCTGGTCGCGAGCAAACAACCGTGGTTCGACGCCTGGTACAACGCGCTGCCGATTGCCGGCAACCGCGAGCGCATGACCGGCGGCAGCCTGCGCTGGCGCCTGCGCAAGACCCCGGCGGCAGATAACCTGCACGCCAAGACCGGCTCCATGGCCGGCGTCTCTTCGTTGGGTGGCTACATCACCGACGCCCACGGGCGCCGCCTGGTGTTCTCGATGATCAGCAATAATTACCTGGCCAGCGGCGCGCAGGTGAAGGCCCTGGAAAACCGCGTCGCGCTGACCTTGGCCAACTGGTGACTCAGGGCTGATAGCCCATGCGCCAACTCACGGCCCGGGTCGCGGCCAGCAAGTGCTGCGCCGCCGGGCCGTCTTCATCGGCGTGGAACAGCGAGGTGGGACCGACCACGGTCATCACCGCCGCCACTTGCCCGACGGCGTTGAACACCGGCGCCGACAGTGCATCCACACCCGGCATCAGCAAGCCATGCACAAAGTGCAGGCCACGGGCGCGGATCTGCTCGCACGTGGTCGCGTAGGCCTGATCGTCGGCCAGGGCGTGGGCGATACCGGCCTGGATCTCCCGTTCACGCAACTCCACGGTTTCCCGCGAGGGCAGGAAGGCGCTGAAGACCAATCCGGTGGACGAACTGAGCAGCGGCAACACTGAGCCCAGTTGCGTCACCACCGTCACCGCACGCACCGCCGGTTCGATATGCACCACGGTCGCGCCCTGGTTGCCCCATACCGCCAGGAAGCAGGTTTCATTCAGCTCATCGCGCAGTTCCGCCAGGGGCAGGGCGCCGACTTTCAACACGTCCATGCTGCCCAGCGCCGCCAGGCCCACGCGCAACGCTTCGCGGCCGAGACCGTAATGGTTGGTGGCGGTGTTCTGTTCGGCAAACCCCGAGGCGATCAACGCCTGAAGATAACGATGCACCTTGCTGGCCGGCATTTGCACATGTTCGGCCAGGCGCGACAGCGACGTGGCCGGCGACAGTTCGGCCAGGGCCTTGAGGATGTCGGTGCCCACTTCGGCCGAGCGGACTTTCTGTTTGCCTGTGTCGCGGGGCTTTTCCATGGGGGAGCGGGAATCCGAGAGATGAATGGGCGTCTTTATAGCTTGACGGTCGATAGTGATCAAATTACGTTATGCGTAACTGGATTACGATAAAAACAACTTCCGTACAGAGGATGATCCATGAACCTCGAATACCTCTCGGGCTTCGGCAATGAATTCGCCAGCGAAGCCCTGCCCGGCGCATTGCCGGTCGGCCAGAACTCCCCGCAAAAAGCGCCCTACGGGCTGTACACCGAACTCTTCTCCGGTACGGCCTTCACTATGGTGCGCAGCGAAGCCCGGCGTACCTGGCTGTACCGCATCCAGCCGTCGGCCAATCACCCGGCGTTCGTCAAGTTGGAGCGCCAGCTCGCCGGCGGACCGCTGGGCGCGGTGACGCCAAACCGGTTGCGTTGGAACCCGTTGGATATTCCCGCTGAACCGACGGACTTTATCGACGGCCTTGTCGGCATGGTCGCCAACTCCGGGTCGGAAAAACCCGCAGGCATCAGCATTTACAACTATTGCGCCAACCGCTCGATGGAACGGGTGTTCTTCAATGCCGATGGCGAACTGCTGATCGTCCCCGAGCAGGGCCGCCTGCGCATTGCCACCGAACTGGGCGTGCTGGACGTTGAGCCGCTGGAGATCGCCGTACTGCCACGCGGCCTGAAATTCCGCGTCGAACTGCTGGATGCCCAAGCCCGCGGCTACGCCGCCGAGAACCATGGCGCACCCCTGCGTCTGCCGGACCTGGGCCCCATCGGCAGCAATGGCCTGGCCAACCCGCGTGACTTCCTCACGCCCGTCGCGCATTACGAGAACCTGCAGCAACCGACCACCCTGGTGCAGAAATTCCTCGGCGAACTGTGGGGCTGTGAGCTCGACCACTCGCCGCTCAATGTGGTCGCCTGGCACGGCAACAATGTGCCGTACAAATACGACCTGCGCCGTTTCAACACCATCGGCACCGTCAGCTTCGATCACCCCGACCCGTCGATCTTCACCGTGCTGACCTCGCCCACCAGCGTGCACGGCCTGGCCAACCTCGACTTCGTGATCTTCCCGCCGCGCTGGATGGTGGCCGAGAACACCTTCCGGCCGCCGTGGTTCCATCGCAACCTGATGAACGAATACATGGGCCTGATCCAGGGGGCCTACGACGCCAAGGCCGAAGGCTTCCTGCCCGGCGGCGCGTCACTGCACAGCTGCATGAGCGCCCACGGCCCGGACGGCGAAACCTGCACCAAGGCGATCAACGTCGAGCTGGCGCCGCACAAGATCGATAACACCATGGCCTTCATGTTCGAGACCAGCCAAGTGCTGCGCCCGACCCAATTCGCCCTGGACTGCCCGCAACTGCAACCCTCTTATGACGCGTGCTGGGCCTCGCTGCCCGTCACCTTCAACCCGAACCGGAGATAACCCATGACTCAGCCCACCACGACCCGCAGCTGGGTAGCCTCCGCCAACGGTCACGCCGATTTCCCATTGCAAAACCTGCCCCTGGGCATCTTCAGCCACAACGGCTCGGCGCCGCGCAGTGGCGTGGCGATTGGCGATGCGATCCTGGACCTGCACGCGGCCATCGACGCGTTCGAAGGCGAAGCCCGGCGTGCCGTCGAAGCCACGGCCGGTGGCCAGTTGAACGACTTTTTCGCACTGGGTCGCGGCGCGCGCGTGGCCCTGCGCGAGCGCCTGCTGGAACTGCTCGCCGAAGGCAGCCCGCTGCAAGCGCGAGAGGCCCAGGTGCTGCATCGCGCCGCCGATTGCCAGATGCACCTGCCAGCGAAAATCAGCGATTACACCGACTTCTACGTCGGCATCGAACACGCGCAGAACGTTGGCAAACTGTTCCGTCCGGATAACCCATTGCTGCCCAACTACAAGTACGTGCCGATTGGCTACCACGGTCGCGCCTCGACCGTTCGCCCCTCCGGTACGGACGTGCGCCGCCCCAAAGGCCAGACGCTGCCGGCCGGCCAGACCGAACCGAGCTTCGGCCCCTGTGCACGCCTGGACTACGAGCTGGAGCTGGGCATCTGGATCGGCCAGGGCAATGCCATGGGCGACTCGATTGCGATTGGCGACGCGGCCGAGCATATCGCCGGTTTCTGCCTGCTCAACGACTGGTCGGCGCGGGACATCCAGGCCTGGGAATACCAGCCGCTGGGGCCATTCCTGTCGAAAAGCTTCATCACTACCGTCTCGCCGTGGGTCGTCACCGCCGAAGCCCTGGCGCCGTTCCGCAAGGCACAACCGGCGCGGCCTGAAGGCGACCCGCAACCGCTGCCGTACCTGCTGGATAAACGCGACCAGGCGGCGGGTGCGCTGGACATCGAACTGGAAGTGCTGCTGACCACCGCCGCCATGCGCGAGCAGAACCTGCCGGCCCAGCGCCTGGCCCTGAGCAACAGCTTGCATATGTACTGGACCGTCGCCCAGTTGGTGGCGCATCACAGCGTCAACGGTTGCCAATTGCAGCCCGGTGACCTGTTTGGTTCGGGCACCTTGTCCGGGCCGCAGGAAGGCCAGTTTGGCAGCCTGCTGGAAATGACCGAGGGCGGTAAAAAGGTGGTCGAGTTGCCTTCCGGCGAAGTGCGCAAGTTTCTTGAAGACGGTGACGAAATCATCCTGCGCGCCCGCTGCAACCGCGAAGGGTTTGCCTCCATCGGCTTCGGCGAGTGCCGTGGCACGGTGGTCGCCGCACGTTAAGAGGGCAGGGCGATGGAACTCTATACCTACTACCGCTCCACCGCGTCGTACCGGGTGCGCATCGCCCTGGCGCTCAAGGGCCTGGATTTTCGTGCGGTGCCGGTCAACCTGCTGGTGCCGGCCGGTGGCGCGAACCGCCAGCCCGAGTACCTGGCGATCAACCCGCAGGGCCGCGTGCCTGCCCTGCGCACCGATGACGGCGAGCTGTTGATCCAGTCACCGGCGATCATCGAGTACCTCGACGAACGTTATCCACAGGCGCCGCTGCTTTCCAAAGACCTGGCAACCCGCGCCCACGAACGCGCGGTGGCGTCGATCATTGGCTGCGATATTCATCCGTTGCACAACTCCAGCACCCAGAACCTGCTGCGCCAGTGGGGGCATGACGAAGCGCAACTGCTGGAATGGATCGGCCATTGGATCAGCCAGGGCCTGGGCGCGGTGGAACAGTTGATTGGCGACACAGGGTTTTGCTTTGGGGAGCAGCCAGGCATGGCGGATGCGTTTCTGATTCCGCAGCTGTATGCGGCGGAGCGCTTCAAGGTGCCGTTGGCGGCGTATCCGCGTATCGGCCGGGTGGCGGCGTTGGCGGCGCAGCATCCGGCCTTTATTCAGGCGCACCCCGCCAATCAACCTGACACCCCCTAAATACAAATGTGGCAGCTGGCTTGCCTGCGATAGCGGAGCACCCGTGCCAGATGAGTTGCCTGACACGCCGCCATCGCAGGCAAGCCAGCTCCCACAGTTTGATCAGCGTCATCCGTATAAAAATAATAGGTACCTTGCGATGCACAATCAGATTGCCAGCTTTCGCGCGGCACTCGACGCCCGTCCGGTGTCGCGCTATCAGTGGTTGATTCTTCTGTTGCTGGCGCTGTTGCTGGTGACCGATGGTTACGACGCCCAGGTCCTGGGTTACGTGGTGCCAGCGCTGGCCAAGGATTGGGGGCTGGAAAAAGCGGCCTTCGGCCCGGTGTTCAGCGCCAACCTGTTGGGGCTGACGTTGGGCTCGCTGCTGGTTACGCCGCTGGCGGACCGCTTTGGCGTGCGCCGCATCCTGCTCGGCTGCGTGCTGATCTACGCCAGCCTCACGCTGCTGATGGTGTTCGCCCACTCACTGACCAGCTTGATGGCGGCACGCTTTATCTGCGGCATCGGCATGGGCGGCGCCATGCCGAGCGCCATGGCGTTGATGTCGGACTACTCGCCACCGCGCCTGCGCACCTTGATGGTGACGTTGGCTGCGTGCGGCTTTTCGTTCGGCGGTGCGGCGGGTGGGTTTGTGGCCGCCGGGTTTATCGACGGCTTCGGCTGGCAGGCGGTGTTTCTTGCCGGTGGCGTGACGCCGTTGCTGCTGTTCCCGTTCCTCGTGTGGTTGCTGCCGGAGTCGCTGCCGCGCTTGCTGCGGGATGCGCCGCCGTATGCGCGTTTGCACGATGTCAGCACGCACATGGTGCCCGGCTGGCAAGCGCCGCTGGCGGCTGCGGCAGACAGCCCGCAGGCGCAGGGCGGCCAACTGACGGTAGTGGAGCTGTTCCGCAACGGCTATGCGCGCCCGACGCTGCTGATCTGGGCAACGTTTTTTGTCAGCCTGATCCTGTTGTATTTCATGATCAGCTGGCTGCCGTCGCTGCTGCTGGAAAGTGGGCTGGCCCTCAAGCAAGCCAACCTGGTGACCTCGATGTTCCTGTTTGCCGGCACCCTTGGCGCCATCGGCATGGCCTGGTTCGCCGACCGCCTGAAAAGCAAAGTGCGCCTGTTGTCCGGGGTATTGGCGGCGGCCGCGCTGTGCACGATCCTGCTGGGCTTGAATCACGACAATCCGCGCTACCTGGTGGCGTGCGTGTTTGCCGCCGGGTTCTGCATTATCGGCGGGCAACTGACGCTTAATGCTTTCGCCAGCAACTTCTACCCGGCCCACGTGCGCGCCACCGGCACGGGGTGGGCGTTGGGTGTGGGTCGGTTTGGCTCGATCCTGGGGCCGCTGTTCGGCAGCCTGTTGCTGGCGATGCATATCCCGGTGCAGCAGATTTTCTTCTTCTGTGCGATTCCGGCGGTGATGGCGGCGCTCTTGATCATCCAAGTGAGATCACCGGGCTCAAGTGGGCCTGTGAGTCCATTGCATGGCGACATTCTAAAAGCGCCGGCCAATCGCTGATGCGCCGCAGCTTCCACAATTTGATGCTCAGTGCACCACTGAGTTAGGCGGCAAATGGCCCAATCGCTCGGTCAAGCGCAGGCGTTGGATCGGGTCCTCACTGAGCATCAACGCGTGCTCCAGATCAAAACGCTCGGCGTTCGGGCAATCCAGGCGCTGATACAAACTGGCCCGCGCCAGGTAATCGGCGGCGCTGGCATTGCCCAGTTCCAGTACACGTTCGGCATCCACCAGGGCGGCCAGCGGCGCGTCATTGGCCAGGTGCAGTTGGCGCAGGTTGCGTGACAGACGTTGCAGGATCGAACGTGGGTCGGCGCTGTGCAGGTGGTCGGCCTGCAACTTGAGGTTGGGGCCGTATTGGCGTTGCAGCAGTTCGCGGCAATCGTTGGGGTACAGGCGCCGGCCGCCGCAGGGGTCCAGCAGGTGATCGGCGCCGGGTACCCGCAGCAGGAAGTGTCCGGGGAAATTCACGCCGACCATCGGGATGTGCAGACGTCGCGCCAGCTCCAGCGCGATCAACCCCATGGCCAGCGGCTGCCCGCGTTTGCGTTGCAAGACTTTGTCCAGCAAGGCCGCGGCGGGGCGTAGCGGGGTGAAGTCGTCCTGGGCGAAGCCCAGGTCGTTCAGGCGGCGCAGCAGCGGCTGGCCCAGTTCATCCGCCGGCAGCATGGGCATGCCTACGCTGACTTGCTGTTGCAGCAACGTCAGCTCTTGCAGGATCACCAACGGCTGCACCGTGGAGTCGTGCTCGGCGGCAATCCACAGCGCCGCTTCAAACAGCGCAGGGGGGGAGCGTTCCAGGCAGGCGAAAAAGGCTTTGCGGGGATTCATTGCATTCTCCGGCGGATGTCCCCGTTTTAGCCTTGCTGGGAATTTTCGTCCAGTGGCTTGAGATATATCCCACTTGCTTATGTCGCGCGACCTACAAAAACGGGCGGCTTATTCCAGCGTATTCCGGCAGTTTTCCACCGCAAGCCTATACTTGGGCCACTACCAGAAGTGATTCGGGAGCTTGACGATGTTTGCTCTCATGCACAGCACCCGCCTTGAATCGCTGCACTTGAGCGTCGACCCGGTTACCGGGCTGAAGGCGGTCATCGCCATCCACAACAGCCGTCTCGGGCCCGCCCTGGGTGGCTGTCGCTACCTCTCCTACCCCGACGACGAAAGTGCCGTGGCGGATGCCGCGCGCCTGGCCCAGGGCATGAGCTACAAGGCCGCCCTGGCTGGCTTGCCGGTGGGCGGCGGCACGGCGGTGATTGTCCGCCCAGTGCACGTGGAAAGCCGCGCCGCGTTGTTCGAAGCCTTTGGCCGCTGCCTCGAAAAACTCGACGGGCGCTTCATCACCGCCATCGACAGTGGCACCTCGGTGGCCGACATGGACTGCATCGCCCAGCACACCCGTTTCGTCACCAGCACCACGGCGGCGGGCGACCCTTCGTCCCATACTGCCATGGGCGTATTCACCGGTATCCGCGCCACCGCCATGGCGCGCCTGGGCAGTGACAACCTCGAAGGCCTGCGCGTGGCCGTGCAGGGCCTGGGCAACGTCGGTTACGCGCTGGCCGAGCAACTGCACGCCGCGGGTGCCGAGCTGCTGGTGAGCGACATCGACCATGGCAAGGTGCAGTTGGCCATGGAGCAATTGGGCGCGCACCCCATCGCCAACGATGCATTGCTCAGCACCCCCTGCGACATCCTGGCCCCCTGCGGCCTGGGCGCCGTATTCAACCGCCAGAGCGTCGGCCAACTGCGCTGCGCCGCCGTCGCCGGTTCCGCCAGCGCGCAACTGACCCACCTGGACAACGCCGATCAGCTGGAAGCACGGGGCATCCTCTACGCCCCCGACTACGTGATCAACTCCGGCGGCTTGATCTACGTCGCGCTCAAGCACCGCGGCGCCGAACTGCCCACCATCACCGCGCACCTGTCGAACATTGGCACCCGCCTGACGGAAATCTACGCCCACGCCCAAGCCGAAAAACGCTCCCCCGCCAGGGTGGCGGACGAACTGGCCGAACGCCTGCTGTACCGCTAGCCAGATATTAAAAAGGCCCTGAATCAATGATTCAGGGCCTGTTCAATTCGGGCTTTATTCTGCCGCGGGGTTCAGCAACTCGGACAGTGCATCCGGTTGGCTCTTGAACGCCTTGGCAAACACATCGCGGTTCTTCGCCATGTAGATCCCGGCTTCCTCAACCTGCTGCTCGCTCAACGACGGCACGGCTTTTTGCAGCACTTCTGCGAGCAACTCAGCGAGTTCAAGCATCTTGTCATGACGGTCAGCTTCGGCTTTATCCATGAACAAACGCTCCAGATCTCGGCTGCTGCGGTATACCACTTCGACGGCCATTCACCACCTCACATGCCTTCACGATAGTTGTCTTTTGCGACTACTGTATTTATATACAGCGAAAAGGGTAAGCCAAACCGTGGGGTTTGGGTAGCAGTTTTTTAATGTAGCCCGTAAATACAGGTTGAGCGTGCCTCATGTCACCCCGCCATCATCTTATACACGCCGCTGGCCTTTTTTCTGCATGCAGAACAACCGTCACGTCCAACCCGCATTATCCGGTCGAACCGACCTAAGGAAGCATCATCGTGAAAATCAACTGGGCCGAAAGGCTGCGCCAGAACGTGCATGGGCTGGCGGAATCCCTGGGTAATCTGTTTGTGGAGTCGTTCCACTACCTGGCGTTGTTCGCCATTGGTGCGGTGACGGCCTGGGCGGCGGTGATGGAATTTCTGGGGATGCTGGAGAACGGGCATATCAAGATCGATGACATCTTGCTGCTGTTCATCTACCTGGAATTGGGCGCGATGGTCGGGATTTACTTCAAGACCAACCACATGCCCGTGCGCTTCCTGATCTACGTGGCGATCACCGCGCTGACACGCCTTCTGATCTCCAACGTGTCCCACCACAACCCGCCTGACGTAGGCATCATCTACCTGTGCGGTGGGATTCTGCTGTTGGCCTTCTCGATTCTGGTGGTGCGCTACGCCTCGTCGGCGTTCCCTTCGGTGAAAGTCGAAGGGCCGCGGCGCAAGGGCGAGGCGAGCCTGGAGACCGAGAAGGGTGAGCTTTAAAGCCCGACGCTGAAGGGCAGGGCGCGGCTGGGTGGTCGCTGCAACAGTTTGTGATCGCCATCCGTCATCACCGCCAGGATCTCCATGGCGCTGTGGCCCTGCTCGATGGCGATGCCGAATTGGATGCTTTGCACCAGGCGTTTGAGGCGCTGTGGATCGTTGCGTTGTTCGGCGCTGATCATGCGCTTGGCCACCACGCCCGACTCATTCGAGAGGGTGAGCATGATGCTGCCATCCAGCCGCTGGATGCTGAGGTTGACGCGGTATTCGGGGGTGAAGGTGTCGGTGATGATCTGAAAAGGATTGTCCATGGTGCGTACCGCCTGATAAGAACATGCAGTCATTGACGACCGGTGTCGGGATTAGTTCGCATCTCCTGACCACCGGCCATTTCCCTTGTGATCTGTACAGCAAGCGCCGTGCCGTACAGCGATCCCCCTGGCAATGAGACCCCCATGTGGGAGCGGGGTTGCTCGCGAATGCGGTGGATCAACCAGGTATTCATTGGCTGGTCCACCACATTCGCGAGCAAGTCCGCTCCCACATTGAGTCAGTGTTGTTCTTCAGGTGTGTGCGTTGTTTCAGGGCAGTACCGAGAAAACGATCGCAGACAGCGCAATCAGGCCGAGTACGACCACAAACACATTCGACACCTGGCCCGAATACTGGCGCAGCGATGGCACGCGGCGAATCGCATACATCGGCATCAGGAACAGCAGGCACGCGATGATCGGCCCGCCCATGGTTTCGATCATGCCCAGGATGCTCGGGTTGAAGGTGGCCACGGCCCAGCAGGTCAGCACCATGAACAGCGCGGTGCTGCGTTCCAGCCATTTGGCCGACATCGAACGGTTACGCCCGCGCAGCGATTTGACGATCAAACCTTGAAAACCTTCGCTGGCGCCGATGTAGTGGCCGAGGAACGATTTGGTGATGGCCACCAGCGCGATCAACGGCGCGGCATAGGCGATCACCGGGGTCTGGAAGTGGTTGGCCAGGTACGACAGGATCGAGATGTTCTGCGCCTTGGCGGCCGCCAGGTCGGCCGGCGACAGGGCCAGCACGCAGCTGAAGCAGAAGAACATCACCGTCAGCACCATCATGCCGTGGGCGGTGGCGAGGATGCCGCTGCTTTTGCGCTCGGCCTGCGGGCCATACACGCGTTTCTGGTCGACGGCGAACGCGGAGATGATCGGCGAGTGGTTGAAGGAAAACACCATCACCGGAATTGCCAGCCACAGGGTCTTGAAGAACAGCGGTAGGGGCATGCCCTCACTGGCTGAGGCGAAGAATGCGCCGTTCCAGTTGGGGATCAGGCTGAATGCCAGCAACAACAGGGCGGCGACGAACGGATACACCAGCACGCTCATGGCCTTGACGATCACGCCCTGGCCGCAACGCACAATCGCCATCAGGCCGAGGATCAGCACCAGCGACAGGATCGCCCGGGGCGGCGGGGCGATGTGCAGTTGGTGTTCCATAAAACTGCTCAGCGTGTTGGTCAGCGCCACGCTGTACACCAGCAGGATCGGGAAGATCGCAAAGAAATACAGCAAGGTGATCAGTTTGCCCGCGCCGACGCCGAAGTGTTCTTCGACCACTTCGGTGATGTCGCCGGATTTGCCCGACAGCACAAAGCGCGTCAGCCCACGGTGGGCGAAGAAAGTCATCGGGAAAGCCAGCAGCGCCAGCACGATCAGCGGCCAGAAGCCGCCCACGCCGGCGTTGATCGGCAGGAACAGCGTGCCGGCACCGATGGCGGTGCCGTAGAGGCCGAGCATCCAGGTGGTGTCGTGTTTGGTCCAGCCTTTGCTCACGGTTGTTTCAATTACAGGATTTTCGGCAGCAGGTGTACGTACATCGGTCATCGTTATTGCCTCGTTATTATTTTTGCGCGGGCTCACGTTGGGACGGTCAGGGAATGCTCCTCAGCATTCCACCCAGCTCACGGCCAGGCCGCCCCGTGAAGTTTCTTTGTATTTGTCATGCATATCGGCGCCGGTATCGCGCATGGTGCGGATCACCCGGTCGAGGGAGATGAAGTGTTTGCCGTCGCCGCGCAGGGCCATCTGCGTGGCGTTGATCGCCTTGACGGCGGCAATCGCATTGCGCTCGATGCACGGCACTTGGACCAGCCCGCCGACGGGGTCGCAGGTCAGGCCAAGGTTGTGTTCCAGGCCGATCTCGGCAGCGTTTTCCAGCTGTTCGGGCGTGGCGCCGAGGACATCGGCCAAGCCGGCCGCGGCCATGGCGCAGGCTGAACCGACTTCGCCCTGGCAGCCGACTTCGGCGCCGGAGATCGAGGCGTTTTTCTTGCACAAAATGCCGACAGCGGCGGCCGCCAGGAAGAAATTCACCACGTCGTCGTCGGACGCATCGGCATTGAACTTCATGTAGTAATGCAGCACCGCCGGGATAATCCCCGCCGCGCCATTGGTCGGCGCGGTGACCATGCGCCCGCCGGCGGCGTTTTCTTCGTTGACGGCGAGGGCGAACAGGTTGACCCATTCCATCGCCGACAAGGTCGACGTGATCACATTCGGTTTGCCGATTTCCAACAGGCTGCGGTGCAATTTCGCCGCTCGGCGCGGAACATCCAGGCCGCCAGGCAAGATGCCTTCATCGCGCAGGCCTTGTTCCACGCATTCGCGCATCACCGACCAGATATGCAGCAGGCCGCTGCGGATCTGCTCATCGCTGCGCCATGCGCGTTCGTTGGCCATCATCAGCTCGGAAACCCGCAGGCCGTGCTTGTTGCACAGCGCCAGCAGTTCGACGGCGCTGGAAAAGTCGTAGGGCAATTGCACATCGCTGGTCGGCGCAATGCCCGATTCGGCCTCAGCCGCTTCGATAATGAAACCGCCGCCCACCGAGTAGTAGGTTTGTTCGCTCAACAGGCCGTTGTCGCCATAGGCGTGCAGGGACATGGCGTTGGGATGGTAGGGCAGGCTTTCGTCCAGCAGCAGGAGATCACTTTGCCAGTTGAAGGCAATTTCCTGTTGGCCTGCGAGCAGCAGTCGACCGGACTCGCGCAGGTGCTGGATACGTGCATTGATCGACGTGGGATCGACGCGATCGGGCCACTCGCCCATCAAGCCCATCACACAGGCGCGGTCGGTGGCATGGCCGATACCTGTGGCGGACAGTGAGCCGTACAGGCGCACTTCGACGCGGCGGGTGTCGCTCAGCAGATGGTGGTCGAGCAGTGCCTGGGCGAAGGTCGCCGCCGCACGCATCGGACCAACGGTGTGGGAGCTGGACGGGCCGATGCCCACCTTGAATAGATCAAAAACACTGATAGCCATGCTAAAGCCTTACAAGCAATGGAAGATAATCGCTGCCATTTTTTGTCGGCCGAGCGGAGTTGGCGCGATACTGAGCCTCTGGATCGGCACTGACCAACGAATTATCCTAAGACACCCTTTAGCAGGACTAAACCCTATGACCCGTCCTCTCCATGGCCAGACTTATGTCTGGCTACACGTGTTTTCCTGCGCGGCACGACACTTGTCGTTCACCCGTTGCGCCGAAGAACTGCACATCACACCGGGGGCGGTGAGCCAGCAGATTCGCCAGCTGGAGGAGCGTTTGGGGTTTCGGCTGTTCCATCGCCGTGCACGCGGGGTAGAGCTCAGCGCCGAGGGGCAACGGCTGGCGGCGACGGTGGGGGAGGCCTACGGCAGCATCGATGCGGAATTGCAGCGGCTGGACGCAGGAATGATCAGCGGCACTTTGCGCCTGCGGTCGATCCCGTCGTTCCTGGGCAAATGGCTGACCCCGCGTCTGCCGCGCTTGCAGCAACGGTTCCCGGACATTCAGCTGCGCATGGTCGCCGAAGACAGCAGCATCGCCTTGCATGAGGGCGACTTCGACCTGGCTATCGACCTGAACGACGGCAGCTACCCCGGCCTGTTATCCACAGCCCTGCTGGATGAGCAGATTTTCCCGGTGTGCGCGCCAAGCCTGCTGCGCGGGCGTCCGCCGTTGCATGGCCCGGCCGACCTGGTGCATTTCCCGCTGCTGCACGACATCACCGCCTGGCGTGGGAGTTATGAATACGCCGAGTGGGAGTTTTACCTGAATGCCATCGGTTATCACGAAGCCGATGTGCGCCGCGGCCACACGTTCAACCGCAACCACCTGACCATCGAAGCCGCCATCGCCGGCATGGGCGTGGCCATCGCACGCCGCACCTTGCTCAACGATGAGCTGGAACGCGGCACCTTGATCGTGCCGTTCGGCCTGGCGGTGCCCAACCATAAACGTTACGTGCTGCTGTATGCGCCGGGCGCGCTGAACCATCCGGGCGTGCGGGCGGTGCATGACTGGCTGGTGGAGGAGGCAGGGATTTTTCGCGGATTGCACCCGTTGGGCGAGGGGCAATTGTGAGGGGCGCAGGGTGGAATAAGTTGTAACTAACTCCCCACCCTAACAGCGTTTTTGCTTGTAGTCAGGGTTAATTTGTAATGTGGGATTTATCTTTGCAAAGGGGTTGAATTGTTTCGCTGACTGCTCAATTGTGTAGTCAGGAGGTCATGGTTTCACCGCATCGGTGTTGCAGTTGTGACCTCCCGCGAGCTAGCTGAAATAAGGGAAGAACTATGCAAATCCAAGTCAATAGCGATAACCATATTGAAAGCAGCATCCGACTGGAGGAGTGGGTACGTACTACCATTGAGAGCACGCTCGAACGATACGAAGAAGACCTGACCCGCGTTGAGGTCTACCTGCGCGATGAGAACGGCGACAAGCCCGGTCCCCATGATTTGAGCTGCCGTCTGGAAGCACGGCCAAAGGGTCATCAGCCGCTCTCGGTACTGCACAAGGCCGATACCCTGGAACAGGCGATCGACGGTGCGGCGACCAAGCTGGACCACGCGTTGGAACATCTGTTTGGCCGACTGCAAGGCAAGCCACGCGCTGCCGGTAAAAGTTTGTCGGATACCAAAGTCAATGAAGATGAGCTTGAACAGGAGTTTCTGGAAAAAGAACGTGCCGTATTTAACAGCTGATAGCTGACAGTTCTTTCATCCCCCCCATAAAACGGGCCTGCAAATGCAGGCCCGTTTTCGTTTACCCCAGACGTCGGAAAAAATACCGGCTCAACACTGCCAGCCCGGCGGCGCCCGCCCCCGCGAAGAGCATCGCCCAGCCAGCGCCGTGACGCAGCGCCGCCTGGGCGTCGGTGGCCGCAAGTACGCTTGAGGCGGTGAGCTTGCCCGCTGCAATATTCTGGCTGATGGCCGGCCACTGCGTCAGCGTACTGGCGGGCAAGAGTGCGGCCAGTTGATCGCTGATCCCCAGTAGCAACACCAACCCCATCAACGCAATGTTGAGCGCCAGGGTAATCAACCGCGCACTGAGGTCGATGCCCGAGGCCATTCCCGCGCGGTCTGCCGACACGGAGCCGGTGGTGGTGTTGGTGGTCGGCGAGTTGGTCAGCGCCAGGCCCACGCCGGCCATCACGCAACTGATCAGCACCAGCACGACGCTTGGTCGTGCGGCAAGGTTGACGGCGGCCATGCTCAAGAAGCCTACGCCCATCAGGCCCAGCCCCAGGGGGATGATGCGTTCGGCGCCGTAGCGCAGGGCCAGGCGTTCGGCCAGTGGCGGCACCAGCAAGGTCGGCAAGGTGTAGGCGAGCAGGGCGCCGCCGGTGGTCAGGGTGTCGTAGCCCAGGCCAGCCTGGAAGTAGAGCGGCAGGTAAATCATGAACGGCCAGAAGCTGAAGTTCATGCCGATGGAACCCATCAGCGCACCGTTGAAGCGGCGGATGCGAAACACCGAGAAATCAAACATCGGGTGGGCGCTGCGCCTCTCGATAAATATGAACAGCATCAGGCCGACCAACGCCAAGCCCGCCCAACCGAGCATGGCCGGTGTGCCGAAACCGTATTCGCTGCCTTGGGTGATGAAGTACACCAGCGAAAACACCGACAGCGTCAGGGTCAACATGCCGGCGATATCGAGGCGGTTTCCGGCCGGGTCGCGGGATTCTTGCACGCTGATGTGCAGCAATCCCAGCGTCAGCAAGGTCAGCGGCACGTGTACGAGAAACACCCAGCGCCAGTCCGCCACCGCCAGGATCAGCGCCCCGACCATCGGCCCGAAGCCCAACCCCACACCCGCGATCACGCCCCATACCGCAAAGGCCCGTGCCCGCGCCGCCGGTTCGCGGAACTGGTGCGACAGAATCGCGAACTGACAGATCATCATCGCCCCAGCGCCCACACCCTGTACGAAACGTGCCGCGATCAGCGTGGAGGCGTCGTCAGCCAGGCCACACGCCAGCGAGGCCAGGCCAAACAGCCACAGGCACAGCACCAACATGCGCCGCCGACCAAAGCGATCGGCCAGGGTACCGGCTGCCATCAACACGCTGGTGCAGGCCAGGGTGTAGGCGTTCATGATCCATTGGGCGTCCTGGAAGCCGGTGCCCAATTGTTGTTCGAGGGTGGGCAGGATGATCGGCACGCTGGAAATCTCCAGGCCGAACATCAGGGCCACCAGGCAGACGGCGGTTAAAGCTAGGCCGTTCCTGGCGGAGTGGGTTGGTTGAGTGGCCGATAACGTGGCGGCGGGCATGGAATTCTCCTGGGAAGGGTGAAGTGACGCTATTTTCAGGGGAATTCAGTTCTTTATTCGTGATAATTTTTCCGCCAATACGGGAATCAAGAGCGACAATTCAAGCATGTCTACCCCACGTTTTGATGGCGTTGAGCTCTTTCTGCAAGTGGTGGAAAGCGGCAACCTGACCGAGGCGGCCGAACGCCTGAACCTCACGCGCTCGGCCGTCGGCAAAGGTCTGGCGCGGCTGGAAGCCCGCTTGGGCACACGCTTGCTGCAGCGTTCTACCCGGCGTCAGCATCTGACCGAGGATGGGCAGGCGTACTACGAGCATTGCCTACGCGCAGTGGCGGAACTGGAGGCGGCCGAATCGGTGCTGGAAAGCGGGCGCCAGCAGCCGCGCGGACGCTTGAGGGCAAGCGTGCCACTGGCGTTCGGGCATCACTATGCGGCGCCTGCGTTGTGGGGGCTGATGGATGTTTACCCGGAGTTGGAGATTGAGATCAGTTTTGCCGACCGCATGATCGATCTGGTGCAGGAAGGCTTTGACCTCGCCGTGCGGATCGGCCCGCTGCCCGACACCGACCGCCTGAGTGCGCGCCGGCTGGGTGAACAATCGGTAGGCCTGGCGGCGTCACCGGCGTACCTGCAGCGCGTAGGACGAATTGAATCTATCGATGATCTGACAGGCCATCGCGGCATCGCCTACAGAACCAACACCCCGCATCGTTCGAGAGTGGTTTCGCCGTTGGTGCTGGACGACCTCCAGGCCGTGGCCGATGCCGCCATCGCGGGCGTTGGCCTGGCCTGGTTGCCGAGTTGGTTGATCGCGCATTACGTACTGCGCGGGAGGCTGGAGGCGGTGTTGCCGGGCTACCGTGAACAGCCTTCGCCGATCCACGTGATTTGGCCGACCGCACCGCATATGCCGGCCAAGACCCGGTGCGCCATCGACGCGCTGGTCGCGGCGACGCCGAGCTGCCTGGCGGGCAGTTAAAGTGGCGAGGGTTAGAATGCGATGGAAGTCTGCACGTACACCGTGCGCGGTTCACCGACGTACTTGCCCTTGTTGTTGTCGTCGAACGAGCGGGTGAAATACTGCTTGTTGAAGATGTTTTTCACACCGACCGCGACGTTCAAGTCTGACAGTTGCGGGCCAAAGTCGTACGCGGCACGGCTGCTGAACAGCATGTAGCCAGGGATACGTCCGGTATTGCCTTCAGCATTTTCCTGCTCGGTATTGGCGTTGTCGGCGAACTGGCTGCTCTGGTAGCTGCTGTCCACATTGAGTTTCCAGCGACCTTCGGTGTAACCCACGCCCAGGGTGCCTTTGTGCTTGGACGAGAAGGGGACGCGGTTGCCTTTGTTCGGGCCGTCTTCGCGGATGGTCGCGTCGACGTAGGCGTAGCTGGCGTACACATCAAAACCGGCCAGCGCCGGGCTCAAACCGTCGAGGGCATAGTTGATGCTGGATTCGATGCCCTGGTGGCGGGTTTCGCCGCGTGCAATCACCGAGTCATCGGTCTGGTTGCTTTCGTACTGGTTGTCGAAGTTGATCAGGAACGCGCCGAGTTCCGCACGCAAGGTACCGTCGTCGTAGCGCGTGCCGATTTCCCAGGTGCGGGCTTTTTCCGGTTTGACTTCGCCTTTGGGCACGCGCTTGGCCATCTGGCTGTACTGCACGCTGCCGAACGAGCCTTCGGTGTTGGCGTAGAGGTTCCAGCTGTCGGTCAGGTGATAGAGCACGTTCAACGCTGGCAGCGCGGTGTTGTAGCTGCCTTTGTTGTAGAGGTTGTTGATGTGGTCGACCTGCCGGGACTTGATCATTTCGTAGCGCACGCCCGGGGTGATGGTCCACTTGCCAATATCAATCCGGTCGTCGATGAAGAACGCGTTGGCTTCGGTACTGCCACGGGTGTCGCGGTCGTTCTTGCTGCTGGTGGTCGGAATTTGCTGGTTGGCCGCAATCGGCGTGGTGTAGCGCATCTCGTGGCCGGCTTCGTTGATATAGCGATAGCCCACGCCGACTTCGTGGCTGGTGTTGCCGAGGTCGAAGCCTTGGGCGAAGCGGGTTTCCAGGCCGCGCACCCAGTATTCGCGGGGCGACAGGGACAGGAAGCGGGTCTGGTCCAGGTAGCCGTTGCGCAGGGTGGTGGTGAAGAAGGTGTTCACGGTGAATTCGCGGCGGTCTTCCTGGTAGCGGTAACCGGCGTTGAACATCGTACGGCGCCCCCAGAATTTGTCGTAGGGACGGGTCGACTGATACGGGTCGGCCTTGTAGTCCTTGACGTTCAAGCCACCGGGCATATCCGCCTGGCCTTCGTAGTACTGCGCCATGGCGTTGAAGCTGTTGGCCTCGTCGAGCTGGTATTTGCCCTTGAGGATCAGGTCATCGATGTGCGTGTTGCTGTTTTCACGCCAGTCGCCGCCACGGGTGCCGGAGTACAGGAGCGCGCCGCCCAGGCCGTTGTCGGCGGTGCCGCCGGCCAGCAGGTTGGCGGTGGTCTTGAAACCGTCATGGCTCGAAGACGGGCTGGTTTCGGTCTGGAAACCGCCTTTGACAGTCGGTGTGTCCGGGATTGCGCGGGTCACAAAGTTGACCACCCCGCCGACGTTCTGCGGGCCGTAGCGCACGGCGCCGCCGCCGCGGACCACGTCCACCGCGTCCATGTTGCCCATGCTGATCGGCGCGAATGACAGTTGCGGTTGGCCATACGGTGCGAAAGGCACCGGGATGCCGTCCATCAGCACCGTGGAGCGCGACGCCAGGCGCGGGTTGAGGCCGCGAATGCCGAAGTTCAGCGCCATGTCGTGGCTGCCGGTGCCATTGTTTTGCGGGGCGTTGACGCCGGGGATGCGGTTGAGCACATCGCGGGCCTGGGTGGCGCCCTGGCGTTCGAATTCATCGCGGCGGATCACGTCACGGGCGCCGGGATGTTCGAAGACATTGGTTTGCGCCGCATCGCCGAGCCAGTCGCCGACCACGCTGGAGGTGCCCAGTTCGAGGGTTGCCGGTGCACTGGCCGACTGCAGGCTGTAGGCATTGTCGCCCTCGGCGCGGGCTTGCAGGCCGGTGCCTTCGAGCAATTTTTGCAGGCCCTCGGCGGCGCTGTAGTTGCCGCTCAAACCACGGCTCTGCATGCCGGCCGTGACCTCGGAACCGAAGGAAATCAGCACGCCGGCCTCGCGACCGAATTGATTCAACGCGGCCTCCAGCGACGTTGGTGCGATGTGGTAAGGCTTGGCGTCGGCGGCCATTGCAGCAGGCAGTACGGTCAGGCTCAGGCTGGCGCCGAGTAGGAGTTGGCCCAAGGTGCGGGCAAGAAGCGTCGGTTGCTGGGGCATGAAGTGCGGTCCTGAGAAGGAAGGATCAAGGTGGCTTTCCTTCTCTGTCACGCCAGGTGTGGAAAACGGCTCACAACAATTGCAGATAATTTCAGGCTCGCGCCTCGACGGTCACCCAGTAGCGGGTAAAGCGCCGCACCTTGACCGGCAGGCTGACGGTCAACAGGTCGAGAATGCGTTCACTGTCGTCCAGCGGGTAGCTGCCGGAGATCAGCAGGTTGGCGACCTGGGGGGCGCAATTGAGTTGGCCACGGCGATAACGGCTGAGTTCGCCGAGGAAATCTTCCAGGCGCATGTGGGCCGCGACCAGCATGCCATCGGCCCACGCGCCGCTGTTGGCGTCGGTGGCACGCGGGGTGTCCCAGCCTTTGCGGGTGAAGTTGACCTGGTGCGCGGTGTCGACCGTCAGCGGTAGGCCGCTGTAGGTATTGGGCATCACGTCGACGTGGCCGTCGAGGACCGCCAGTTGGGTGTGGTCGTTGAACTGGCGCACATTCAGGCGCGCCGCCTGGCTGCTGAGCAGGCCCTGGCCGGTCAGCACGTTGAGCGGTCTGTTGCCTTTGGCGCCGGTCAGCAGGATCTCGCCTTCGAGCAGGCGGATCAGCCGCTGCTGGCCATCGAAATGCACATCCACCGCGCTGCCGGTATTGAGCTGCAACTGGCTGCCGTCGGCCAGTTGCACCTTGCGCCGTTGACCGACGGGGCTGCGGTAGTCGGCCGTGAGCGGCGGCAGGATATGTTGCTGGCGCAGGCTCCAGGCGGCGGCCGAACCAGCGCCGAGGATCAGCAGCAGCTTGAGGGCCTGGCGGCGGCTAGTGGAGGTTGGCGCGTTCAACGCCGCATGGGCCAGGGGCGATGGCATGCCACGCAGGCGCTGGTTGACGCGTTGCATATGGTCCCAGGCGCGCTGGTGTTCACTGTGGGCATTCAGCCATTGCTGCCAGGCCGCTTGTTGGCGCGGGTTGAGGGCGCCTTGCTGCATTTCCATCAGCCAATGCACGGCCTGTTCGGCAACTTGGGTCGAGAAATTCATAGGGCAAAGTAGCAGCGCATGGCGGCTTTATTCAGGTGGCGTTTGACGGTGGCGATGGAGATGCCCAGCTCTGCGCCGATTTGCGCGTAGGTCAGGCCATCGAGTTGGGCCAGCAGGAAGGCGCGTTTGACTGGCGTGGGCAAACCGTCGAGCAACTGGTCCAGCTCGACCAGGGTTTGCAGGATGATTGCGCGTTCTTCTTCCGACGGTGCCACGTGTTCCGGCAACTGGGCCAGGGCGTCGAGGTAGGCGCGCTCCAGGTCCTGGCGGCGGTAGAAATTGCACAGCACGCGCTTGGCCACGGTGGTGAGGAAGGCGCGGGGTTCGATCAATGTTGGCGTTTCACGGGCGCTGAGCACGCGGATGAAGGTGTCTTGCGCCAGGTCGGCGGCACTTTCCGGGCAGCCGAGCTTGCGTCGCAACCAGCCGGTGAGCCAGTGGTGATGGTCGGTGTACAAAACTTCGACGGTGTTGGACGGCTGCAACGCGATCACCCTTCGCTACGAGCATGCGGGCATTCGGCATGCTTTAGAGAACAAGAATTGTTCGCATTGTAGGTGGGCCGCTACGGTTCGGCAATCCGCCAGTACCGGCGTTTCATCCGTTCTTTTTTGCTTATGAGAATATTTATCATTAATATTGCGTACTGATGAACCTGGCGTCTCCCGCATGAAAAGCAAAACCTCACTTGCGCTACCCTACCGTCTGGCCGTCACATCGCGGGTGCTCGCGGCTGTCGTCGGCGGCTACCTGATGGCCTCCCTGGCCGCCATCTGCCTGGCACTGTGGATGCCCACGTCCCGCGCCGACGCGGTGATCACCGGGATGATGAGTTCGTTTGTGTTCTATCTGCTGGCGGTGCTCTGGTGCTTTGCATGCCGCACGGCCTGGCGCGCCTGGTTTGGCGTGATGTTGCCGAGTGCGGCGTTTGCCACCCTGGCGGGTGTGGGGTTGTGGATGGCGCGTCCATGAAAGAGGGCTTTCGCCAGGCCATGGCCTGGTTGCACACCTGGAGCGGGCTGATCTTTGGCTGGCTGCTGTTTGCGATTTTCCTGACGGGCACCTTGTCGTATTTCAAGGACGAGATCAGCCACTGGATGCAGCCCGAAGTGCAGGCTTATCCACTGGACAACGCGCGCAGCCTGGGCGTCGCGCAAACCTATTTGCAGCAGGTGGCGCCAACGGCCGCGCGCTGGTTTATCAACCTGCCGGATGACCGCGACCCCGCCTTGACGGTGATGTGGCAAGACAAACTCGACCCTGGCCGTCGCGGCAATTTCATCCAGAAAACCCTCGACCCGGTTACCGGCCAAGATGTGCAGGCCCGCGAAAGCATGGGCGGCGAGTTCTTCTATCGTTTCCATTTCCAGCTGCAAATGCCCCATCCCTGGGGCCGCTGGCTGTCCACCATCGCTGCGATGGTGATGTTTGTCGCGCTGATCACCGGGATCATCACCCACAAGAAAATCTTCAAGGACTTCTTCACCTTCCGCCCGCGCAAAGGCCAGCGTTCCTGGCTCGACGGGCATAACGCGGTCGGTGTGCTGGTGCTGCCGTTCCACCTGATGATCACCTACAGCAGCCTGGTGATTTTCATGAGCATGGTGATGCCGGCGCCGATCCTTGCCTCCTATGCGGGCGATACCCGCGCCTTTTTCAACGACGTGTTCCCCGCCACCAACAACGCGCCGGCGCAGGGGCAACCGGGCAAATTGCTGCCGCTGTTGCCGATGTACCAACAGGCGCGGGCGCAATGGGACGGTGGCCATGTGGGGCGTCTGGGGGTGAACAACCCCAGCGACGTGAACGCTTCGGTCAATGTGTTTCGGGCCAGTTCCGACAACGTGGTGCATGAGTTCGACAGCATCGTGTCGTTCAGCGGCACCAGCGGCGAACTGCTGCGCACCAGTGCCGGGCAATCGCTGCCGGCGATCATCGGCGGCAGTTTCTACGGCCTGCACATGGGCCAGTTCGCCGGGCCGGTGTTGCGTTGGTTGTACTTTATCTGCGGGCTGGCGGGCACGGCGATGATCGGCACCGGGCTGGTGATCTGGCTGGGCAAGCGCCAGCTCAAGCACGCCAAGAGCGGCGTGATGCCGTTTGAACTGCGCCTGGTGGAGGTGCTCAACATCGCCAGCATGTCCGGGTTGATGATCGCCATTGCGGCGTTCTTCTGGGCCAACCGCCTGCTGCCGGTGGGCTTTGCCGAGCGCTCTGCCTGGGAAGTACAGACCTTCTTCATGGCCTGGGGTGTGAGCCTGCTGCACGCGGTCCTGCGCCGTGGCCGCCAGGGCTGGGTTGAACAACTGAGTGTCGGCGCGCTGATGTTTGTCGCGATCCCGATGCTCAATGCGCTGACCACTTCGCACCACCTGGGCGTGTCGCTGGCGACGGGTGATTGGGCCATGGCCGGTTTCGACCTGACGTGCCTGGCCAGCGGCGTATTCCTCGCCTGGGCCGCGTGGAAGATGCAGCACCGTGCTGCGTCCCAGACCAGGGCCGAGCGGGCGCATTCGTTGACCCTCAAGCAGGAGGCGAACTGAATGCTGCTCGCTCTCTTGATGTGCTACGCCGGGTTCACCGCGCTGTGCCTGTCCACCGACCGTCACCATGGCGAATTGCTGCACAGCAAGCCGTCGCCCCAACGGCGCGTGGGGTTGCGGGCGGCGGGCTGGTTGCTGCTGGCACTGTCGATCTGGCCGGCCGTGGCGCTCGGTGGTTGGAGCCGGGGCCTGGTGGAGTGGTGCGCGGTGTTGATGCTCAGTGCGCTGTTGCTGGTGCTGTTGTTGCCGTATCGGCCACGGTTGGCCTTGATCCTGGCGGGCGTCGGCCTGCTGGCCAGCCCCGTCGCGGCCTTCGCCATCCTCTGAGCCACGCCCATGATGATCAGCACCCCACCGGAGTCCCAAGACAGCCAGCGCGCTGAATCAGCAGGCGGGCGTGCGCATTTCCTGCAGGTGTTTCTCTCGCAGCGTTCACAGATGGAAGCCTTGGTCAGTCGTCGTGTCGGTTGCCGTGCCACGGCTGCCGACCTGGTGCAGGATTTATTCCTACGCTTCTGGCGCCGCCCGTTGGTGCAGGTCGAGGAACTCAGCACCTACCTGCTGCGCTGCGCTGGCAACATCGCCATTGACCACCTGCGCAGCGAAAGCGCGCGGGTGCGCAGCAGCGAAGGCTGGCTGCCCGAGCAACAGGATAATCAGGGTTGCGAACCCCAAGCGGCCTTGGAGGCGGGCAATGATCTGCGCCATGTCGAAGCTGCCCTGCGCAGCTTGCCGGAGCGCACGCGGCAGATTTTCCTGCTCAACCGCATTCATGGCCGCAAGTACGCGGAAATCGCCAAGGCCATGGGTCTGTCCCAAAGTGCCGTGGAAAAACATATGATGCGTGCCCTCGAAGCCTGCAAAGCCAGCCTTCGCGAGCCATCACCCCCACGCACGCCAGGGACAGCACCGTGAACCGCACCCCCACGCCCGACCAGGAACACGCCGCGCTGGCCTGGCTGAGCCTGCTGCACGACCAGCCGAGCAGCGGCGACCAGGCCACGTTCAGCCAATGGTTGCGTGCCGATCCGGCCCACATCGAGGCGTACTCCCAGGCCCAGGTACTGTGGGAATTGAGTGAAGTGCCTGCGCGAAAATTGGCGGACGAGGATGCATTGGCCTTGCAGGGTTACCTCAAGGCGATGCACACCTCGAAGCGCTCGCGGGTTGTACGCGGGGCCGGCGCCTTGGCGATGGCCGCGTGCCTGCTGCTGATGGTGTCCATGGGCGCAGGCTGGCAGCCGTCGCGCTGGGTCGATGACTTTGGCGCCGACTATGTGACGGCGCCAGGCGAAGTCAAAACCGTCACCCTGGCGGATAAATCCCAAGTCACCCTCGATGCCGACAGCGCGATTGCCGTGGATTTCAGCCATGGCGAACGGCACATCCAGTTGCGTCGTGGTGCGGGGTTTTTCAGCGTGACCCACACTGGCGAGTCCTTTGTGGTGGAGGCGGGCAGCGGTGAAGCGCGGGTGCTCGGTACGCAATTCGAAGTGCGCCTGCAACCGGCGGGGGCGCAGGTGACGGTGTTATCGGGGCGGGTAGGGGTGACGCCGTCCAGGCACGGCCAACAGCAAGTCCTTACAGCCGGCCAGCAAGTGGCCTACACGCAAGGTGTGGCCGATGCCACGCACCCGGTGGACAGCGAATCGCGCCTGGCCTGGCGCGACGGCTGGCTCAACTACTACAAGGCGCCGCTGGCCGATGTGGTCAAGGATCTGGAGCGCTACTACCCGGGCCGTATCCTGTTGCTCAACGATGAGATGGGCAGCAAGCGCGTCAGCGGCAGTTTCCCGAGCAAGGATCCCCAGGCGGTGTTGAATGCGTTGCAGGCCGTGCTCGGGTTCGAGCAGCGCAACCTGCTGGGTCGCGTGATCGTGGTGCGCTGATTATTTCAGCGCCGCCATGATCTTCTCCGGGCTGAACTCACGGATCAGCGTGCCGTTGACGTCTACAAACGGAATCCCACCGCCGCCCAGCGCCTCGTAGGCCTTGCGCGCCTGGGCGTCCTTTTCGATGTCGAACGCCTGGTAGGGCAGGCCTTTCTGGTCCAGGAAGCGGCGGATCTGCTTGCAGTAGCCGCACCATTCGGTGGAATAGAGCACCACCCGCGCCGAGGCCCGGGTTTGTTCCGGCGCCACCTGGGACGGATTGAACACCCGCTCGATCTTGCCCCAGTTCTGGAACACCACCACCACCAGCAATACCAGCAGGACTTTCTTGAACACCCCGCCGAGCATCAGTTGCGGCGCTTGAGCTGGTCGGTCAGTTGGGTCGGCAAACCCTTGATGATCAGCGTGCCAGCCGCCTCGTCGTACTCGATCTTGTCGCCCAGCAAGTGCGCTTCAAAACTGATCGACAAGCCTTCGGCGCGGCCGGTAAAGCGGCGGAACTGGTTGAGGGTGCGCTTATCCGCCGGAATTTCCGGCGACAGGCCATAGTCCTTGTTGCGGATATGGTCGTAGAACGCCTTAGGCCGATCTTCATCGATCAAGCCCGAGAGTTCTTCCAGGCCCATCGGCTCGCCGAGCTTGGCCTGGCTGCTGGCGTAGTCCACCAGGGTCTTGGTTTTTTCGCGGGCGGATTCGTCCGGCAGGTCTTCGCTTTCGACGAAGTCACTGAATGCCTTGAGCAGGGTGCGGGTTTCGCCCGGGCCGTCGACGCCTTCCTGGCAGCCGATAAAGTCGCGGAAGTACTCCGAGACCTTCTTGCCGTTCTTGCCCTTGATAAACGAGATGTACTGCTTGGACTGCTTGTTGTTCTGCCACTCGGAAACGTTGATACGCGCCGCCAGGTGCAACTGGCCGAGGTCCAGGTGACGCGACGGGGTCACGTCCAGCTCGTCGGTCACCGCCACGCCTTCGCTGTGGTGCAGCAGAGCGATGGCCAGGTAATCGGTCATGCCTTGTTGGTAGTGGGCAAATAGCACGTGGCCGCCAGTGGAGAGGTTGGACTCTTCCATCAGCTTTTGCAGGTGCTCGACGGCGGTGCGGCTAAAGGTGGTGAAATCCTGGCCACCGTCGAAATACTCCTTCAACCAGCCACTGAACGGGTGCGCGCCGGACTCGGCATGGAAGAAACCCCAGGCCTTGCCTTGTTTGGCGTTATAGCTCTCGTTGAGGTCGGCAAGCATGTTCTCGATGGCGGCCGATTCGGACAGCTCCGAATCGCGGGCGTGGAGAACTGCGGGCGTGCCGTCGGGTTTTTTGTCGATCAGGTGGACGATGCAATGACGGATCGGCATGGGCTTCTCGGCTGGTTGAAGGGGAGCGGTTGGCCTCCCCGAAAAGTCGCCCAGTGTACCGCACCCATTGGTCAAGACGCGCTTTCAAGGCGGTTTTGCCGCTCTCCGACATGGCATATGCCATTTTTTCACGGTTTAGAGCGATAAAGCTGACCAAATGGGTAGGTAGAAGCGGATATTTCCCCGTCTCTGTGCTAGTTTTGCCCCGTCTTACGCCAAGTCTCGGCGTTAAGCGTGCATTCAGCATCTGTCAGGTCGAACCAATCCCCGTTTCAAGCATCTATAACCCCGATCTTCGCGGTTATAGCCTGGGGTGCCAGACCTAGACGGTCGGGCTCGACGGCTGACACTGCACTCTGCAATCCATATGAATTTGATAGGGAAGGAACACCACAATGGCTATTACTAAAGACCAACTGATCGCTGACCTGGCTGAAGCAGTAGACGCACCGAAAACCACCGTGCGCGCTCTGCTGGACCAACTGAGCCAAGTTGTTGCTGACCAGCTGGAAAACGGCGGCGAAATCACTCTGCCAGGCGTTGGCAAACTGAAAGTGACCGAGCGTCCTGCCCGTACTGGCCGTAACCCTTCGACTGGCGCTGCCATCGAAATCGCTGCCAAGAAAGTTATCAAGCTGGTTGTGGCCAAAGGCCTGACCGACGCTGTTAACAAGTAAGACGCAGCAAAAAAAACCGTGCTCCGGAGCGATCCGGGCACGGTTTTTTGTTGCCTGCGATTTGTAGAGGCCCTGTAGTGAGCGGGCTTGCCCCGCGCTGGGGGGCGAAGCCGCCCTAAAACGGTCCGCCGCGGTGTGTCAGGAAAACCGAGGTGACGGGATTTGGGGCGGCTTCGCCCCCCAGCGCGGGTGCAAGCCCGCTCACTACAGTTAGTCGCGGGCCCAGCGCTGGCGCCAGATCTGCTGCTCGTTCTTGGTCTGGAAGGTCCAGGCCACAAAGCGGCTTTGTTTTTGCCCCTGGGACATCTCCACTACCTGGCTTTCCAGCACGCCGGCTTTTTTCAGCGCGGTCTCGATGGCAGGCAGGTTCGACGCCTTTGACACCAGGGTGCTGAACCACAACACCTTGTGGGCAAAATGCGCACTCTCGGCGATCAACTGCGTCACAAAACGCGCTTCGCCGCCTTCACACCACAATTCAGCCGATTGGCCACCGAAGTTCAGTACCGGCAACTTGCGCTTGGGATCGGCCTTGCCCAAGGCGCGCCATTTACGCTCGCTGCCCTTGGTGGCTTCGTCCATGGACGCGTGGAACGGCGGGTTGCACATGGTCAGGTCAAAACGCTCACCCGGCTCCAGCAAGCCCAGCAGGATCTGCTTGGGGTTGGGTTGCTGGCGCAGCTGGATGACCTTGCTCAGGTCGTTGGACTGCACGATGGCCTTGGCGGCGGCCACGGCGGTAGGGTCGACCTCCGAGCCGAGGAAGGTCCAGCGGTACTCCATGTAGCCAATCAGCGGGTAGACGCAGTTGGCGCCCATGCCGATGTCCAGCACCTTGATGATCGAGCCGCGCGGGACCTTGCCGTCGTTGTTGCTGGCCAACAGGTCAGCGAGGAAGTGCACGTAGTCCGCACGCCCCGGCACCGGCGGGCACAGGTAATCGGCCGGGATGTCCCAATGCTGGATGCCATAGAAGGATTTGAGCAGCGCCCGGTTGAACACCCGCACCGCATCCGGGCTGGCGAAGTCGATGCTCTCTTTGCCATACGGATTGATGATCACGAATTTCGCCAGTTCCGGCGTGGTCTTGATCAGCGCCGGGAAGTCGTAACGGCCTGTGTGGCGGTTGCGCGGGTGCAGGGTAGCCTCTTTGCGCGGCGCGACGGGCTTGGCCGTGGCGGCGGTTTTAGGCTTCTTGCGTGCAGGCTTGGGTGTGCTGGGGGCGGTCATGATGATTCTGGTGTTGGCTCAAAGTGACGGGCATTGTCACACATTCTCAGGGTGAACTCGGTTAAATGTGGGAGCGGGCTTGCTCGCGAATGCGGTACCTCAGAAACAGATGCAGTGCCTGACACACTGCATTCGCGAGCAAGCCCGCTCCCACATCGATTGGGTTTTCAGGCCAAAAAAAAGAGGCCCGAAGGCCTCTTTTCTACAGGGAATCCACCTTACAGGCTGGAAATCCGCGCATGTTGCTCCGCCAGCTTGCCCAGGGCCTGTTCAGCCTCGGCCAACTTGGCGCGTTCTTTGTCGATCACTTCGGCCGGTGCCTTGTCGACGAACGCCGCGTTGGACAGCTTGCCGCCCACACGCTGCACTTCGCCTTGCAGGCGCGCAATTTCCTTGTCGAGTCGAGCCAGTTCCGCGCCCTTGTCGATCAGGCCAGCCATCGGCACCAGCACTTCCATCTCGCCGACCAGTGCGGTGGCGGACAGCGGCGCTTCGGCGTCGGTAGCCAATACCGTAATCGACTCCAGCTTCGCCAGCTTCTTGAGCAGCGCATCGTTTTCGGCGAGACGACGCTGGTCTTCGGCACTGGCGTTCTTCACAAACACCGCCAATGGCTTGCCCGGCCCGATGTTCATCTCGGCGCGGATGTTGCGCGTGCCAAGCATCAGGGTCTTGAGCCATTCGATATCGCTTTCGGCCGCCTCATCGATGCGCGCTTCGTTGGCCACCGGCCAAGGTTGCAGCATGATGGTCTTGCCTTCGATACCGGCCAGCGGCGCGAGGCGCTGCCAGATTTCTTCGGTGATGAACGGCATGAACGGATGCGCCAGGCGCAGGGCCACTTCCAGCACGCGCACCAGGGTGCGACGGGTGCCACGCTGACGTTCGATCGGCGCGTTTTCGTCCCACAGCACAGGCTTGGACAGTTCCAGGTACCAGTCGCAGTACTGGTTCCAGATGAACTCGTACAAGGCTTGTGCGGCCAGGTCGAAACGGAACTGGTCGAGTTGGCGGGTCACTTCGGCTTCGGTGCGCTGCAATTGCGAGATGATCCAGCGATCCGCCAGGGACAGTTCGACGGCTTCGCCGTTCTGGCCGCAGTCTTCGCCTTTGTCCAGCACGTAGCGCGCGGCGTTCCAGATCTTGTTGCAGAAGTTGCGATAGCCTTCGACGCGGCCCATGTCGAACTTGATGTCGCGACCGGTGGACGCCAGCGAGCAGAAGGTGAAGCGCAGGGCGTCGGTGCCATAGCTGGCGATGCCGTCGGCGAACTCGTCGCGGGTCTGCTTCTCGATCTTCTTCGCCAGTTTCGGCTGCATCAGGCCCGAGGTACGTTTTTTTACCAGGGTTTCCAGGTCGATGCCGTCGATGATGTCCAACGGGTCCAGGACGTTGCCCTTGGACTTGGACATCTTCTGGCCCTGGCCGTCACGCACCAGGCCGTGCACGTACACGGTCTTGAACGGAACCTGCGGCGTGCCGTCCTCGTTCTTCACCAGGTGCATGGTCAGCATGATCATCCGGGCGACCCAGAAGAAAATGATGTCGAAGCCGGTGACCAGCACGTCGGTGGAGTGGAATTTCTTCAGGAATTCGGTCTGTTGCGGCCAGCCCAGGGTGGAGAACGTCCACAGGCCCGAGCTGAACCAGGTGTCCAGTACGTCGTTGTCCTGTTGCAGCGCAACGTCGGCACCGAGGTTGTGCTTGGCACGCACTTCGGCTTCGTCGCGGCCTACATAGACCTTGCCCGACTCGTCGTACCAGGCCGGAATACGGTGGCCCCACCACAGTTGACGGCTGATGCACCAATCCTGGATGTCGCGCATCCACGAGAAGTACATGTTTTCGTACTGTTTCGGCACGAACTGGATGCGGCCATCTTCCACGGCAGCAATCGCAGGCTCGGCCAACGGCTTGGTAGACACGTACCACTGGTCGGTCAGCCACGGCTCGATGATGGTGCCGGAGCGGTCGCCCTTCGGCACTTTCAGGCCGTGGTCGTCAACGCTGACCAGCAGGCCGGCAGCGTCGAAGGCGGCAACGATCTGCTTGCGCGCTTCGAAACGGTCGAGACCGGCGTATTCGGCCGGGATCTTGCCGTCGATGCTGTCGTTCAACGTGCCATCCAGGTTGAACACCTGGCAGGCCGGCAATACGGCGGCGTTTTTGTCGAAGATGTTCAGCAGCGGCAGGTTATGGCGCTTGCCGACTTCGTAGTCGTTGAAATCGTGGGCCGGGGTGATTTTCACACAGCCGGTGCCGAATTCCGGGTCGCAGTAGTCGTCCGCGATGATCGGAATGCGGCGGCCAACCAGCGGCAGCTCGACGAACTTGCCGATCAGTGCCTGGTAGCGCTCATCGTTCGGGTTAACGGCCACGGCGGCGTCGCCGAGCATGGTTTCCGGACGGGTGGTGGCGACGATCAGGTAGTCGTTGCCCTCAGCGGTCTTGGCACCGTCGGCCAGGGGGTACTTGAGGTTCCACAGGAAGCCTTTTTCGTCGTGGTTTTCCACTTCGAGGTCGGAAATCGCCGTGTGCAGCTTGGTGTCCCAGTTGACCAGGCGTTTGCCACGGTAGATCAGGCCGTCTTCATGCAGGCGCACAAAGGCTTCTTTCACGGCTTCCGACAGGCCGTCGTCCATGGTGAAGCGCTCGCGGCTCCAGTCTACGGACGAGCCGAGGCGACGGATCTGACGGCTGATGTTGCCGCCGGACTGGTCTTTCCATTCCCAGACTTTTTCCAGGAATTTCTCGCGACCCAGGTCGTGACGGCTCTGGCCGGTGGCTTCGAGTTGGCGTTCCACCAGCATCTGCGTGGCGATACCGGCGTGGTCGGTGCCCGGCTGCCACAGGGTGTCGCGACCCTGCATGCGGCGGAAACGGATCAACGCATCCATGATCGCATTGTTGAAGCCATGGCCCATGTGCAGGCTGCCAGTGACGTTCGGTGGCGGGATCATGATGGTGTAGGAATCGCCCGCGCCTTGCGGGGCGAAATAATTCTCGGATTCCCAGGTGTTGTACCAGGAAGTTTCGATAGCGTGCGGCTGGTAGGTCTTATCCATGCGCGGCGGGACCCTAGTTGGCATTTATTCAGGAAAGCCGGCAAGTATAGCGGGGGGGAGCAGCTGCAAGCTACAAGCTATCAGCTGCAAGTGGAGCGGGGAGCTTTTACTTGTGGCTTGTAGCTAGTTACTTGTCGCTGCAGCGAGCAACCGCTCCATCCGCGCATCCAGCCGACGCTTGATCTCGGTTTCGATATGCGGGGCGAAGTCGTCGATGACGTCTTGCATGATCAGTTGCGCGGCGGCACGCAGTTCGTTGTCCAGGTGCAGCAGCAGGGCGTCCTGGCCTTTTTCGGCGGGGGCGGGCTCGACAGCAGCGGCAACCGGCTCCGGCGCAGCGGGCTTGGCGCCGACCATATCGAACAACAGCGGGATCTGTACCTCTGCATCGACCGAGTCGGTCAGCAGTGGCGGTTGCAGGCCGTCGTCACCGAGCAACTGGCGGATCGACTCCAGGTCGTCCAGCAGGTGGTCGTCTTTTTTTACCGAGTTGGGAGTGTCCATCATTTACTCAAAGTCGTTGTAGCCGGTGATCCTGCAAAGGATAGCCCTGTTCGCGATAGAAACGGAAACTCTCCCGCGCCGCCTGACGAATAGCCGGGTCTTCCACCACCACCTCTGCCACGCGGGCAAACGCCTTGGCGAACGGCGGCACTTTCAGGTCCAGGTTGACCAGCAGGTCATGGTGATCGCCGCAGTTGTCGCCCAAGCCCAGGACCACCAGGCTTTCGGGTTCTGACTCGGCGGGGCCGTGGGGCACGAAGCTTTCGCCCTTGAAACGCCACAGGCGGGCATCCAGCTCGTCGCGTTGGGCCGCATCGCTGCAATGCAGGTAGATGCGGTGACCCATGCGCCAGGCTTTTTCAGTGAGTTTGCAGGCAAAGTCCAGGCGCGCGAGCGGGTCGGCGCTGGGCAATATATAGAAGTCGACTTGGGTCATTGTGGTTCCTGGAACCCAGGGCGGTTGTGTAAAAGCCGCCCTGGCGTTCTCATTTTCAGGCTTTTGCGCGATCCAGCAGGTACTGGGTCAGCAATGGAACCGGGCGGCCAGTGGCGCCCTTGTCCTTGCCGCCGCTGGTCCAGGCCGTGCCGGCGATGTCCAGGTGCGCCCAGTTGAAGTTCTTGGCAAAGCGCGACAGGAAGCAGGCTGCGGTAATGGTGCCGGCTTTCGGGCCGCCGATGTTGGCGATGTCGGCGAACGGGCTGTCCAGCTGTTCCTGGTACTCATCGAACAGCGGCAGTTGCCAGGCGCGGTCGTCGGCGGCCTTGCCGGCGCTGAGCAGTTGTTCGATCAACTCGTCGTTGTTGCCCAACAGGCCCGAGGTGTGGGAGCCCAGAGCGACGATGCACGCGCCGGTCAGGGTGGCGATGTCGATCACGGCTTGCGGCTTGAAGCGCTCGGCGTAGGTCAGGGCATCGCATAGCACCAGGCGGCCTTCGGCGTCGGTGTTGAGGATCTCGACGGTCTGGCCGCTCATGGTGGTGACGATGTCGCCCGGACGCGCCGCGCCGCCACTTGGCATGTTCTCGGCACAGGCCAGGATGCACACCAGGTTGATCGGCAGCTTGAGCTCCAGCACCGCACGCAGGGTGCCGAACACGCTGGCGGCGCCGCCCATGTCGTACTTCATTTCATCCATGCCGGCGCCTGGCTTGAGGCTGATGCCGCCGGTGTCGAAGGTGATGCCTTTGCCGACCAGGGCGTAAGGTTTGTCGGCCTTTTTGCCGCCGTTGTATTGCATCACGATCAGGCGTGGCGGCTGGTCGCTGCCCTGGCCCACGGCATAGAACGAGCCCATGCCCAGTTCCTTGATCTTCTTCTCATCCAGGACTTCGACTTTCAGGCCCTTGAATTCCTTGCCCAGCGCCTTGGCCTGTTCGCCGAGGAAGGTTGGGTGGCAGATGTTCGGCGGCAGGTTGCCCAGGTCGCGGGTGAACGACATGCCGTTGGCGATTGCGGTGGCGTGGGTCACGGCGCGCTGCACTTCAGCCTGGGCGGCCTTGATGGTCAGCAGGGTGATCTTCTTCAGGGCGCGGGGTTCGGCCTTGGTGCTCTTGAACTGGTCGAAGATATAGCCGCCGTCCACCAGGCTTTCGGCCAGCAGGCGGGTCTTGCCGTAGCTGTCGCGGCCCTTGACCACCACTTCATCCAGCGCCAGCGTGGCATCACCGCCGCCCAGGCCTTTGAGGGTGGTGAGGATGCCGCTGATGATCTTGCGGAACGGACGGTCGCCCAGCTCGGCGTCCTTGCCCACGCCCACCAGCAATACGCGGTCGGCTTTCAGGTTTGGCAGGCTTTGCAGCAGCAGGCTCTGGCCGACTTTGCCCGCCAGGTCGCCGCGCTTGAGGATCGCGCTGATGGCGCCGCCGCTCAGTTCGTCGACTTGCTTGGCAGCGACGCCGAGCTTGCGGCCTTCGCCGATGGCGACCACGAGGGTGGCGGTTTTCAACGTTTCGGGGCTAACGCTTTTTACAACCAATTCCATTTTCGGGTCCCTTATAAAGGTCAAAGAGCCGGGCGTCTGTACGCCGGCTTTAAAGCTTGGCGGCTGTATAAACCGCCCGCGACAAAGGCCGCAGTTTGAACCTCGGCGGCGGAGCCTGACAACCCTTGGTGTAAGCTTTGTCCACTTGGTTGAGCATGCTCCGTGACAGGCGCGGCCAATCACAGGATAATGCGCCATCTTTTTAGCCGGCCTGTGCAAACGGGTCGACTGGTATGCTTGCTTGTTTGGCCGCCTTAGCCTGACAACCCTGGAGTGTCTGGTTTGATCGTCTTCCGTTATCTGTCCCGCGAAGTCCTGTTGACCCTGAGTGCCGTGAGCGCGGTGTTGCTGGTCATCATCATGAGTGGTCGTTTCGTCAAATACCTCGCCCAGGCCGCCTCTGGCGCGCTGGATCCGGGCTCGCTGTTCCTGATCATGGGCTTTCGCCTGCCGGGGTTCCTGCAACTGATCCTGCCGCTGGGCCTGTTTCTCGGGATCCTGCTGGCGTACGGTCGCCTGTACCTCGAAAGTGAAATGACCGTGCTTTCGGCCACCGGCATGAGCCAGCAACGCCTGCTGGGCATGACCATGATCCCGGCCGCCGGTGTTGCGCTGATCGTCGCCTGGCTGAGCCTGAGCCTGGCCCCCCAGGGCGCCATGCAGTTCCAGCTGGTGCTGAACAAGCAGGACGCGATGACCGAGTTCGACACCCTCGAACCGGGCCGCTTCCAGGCACTCAGCGACGGCACCCGCGTGACCTACACCGAAACCATGACCGAAAACCGTGCCAATCTCGGCGGCGTATTCATCTCCGAGAAGCGCCTGGGCCAGGACAAGAAAGACCGCGGTATTTCCGTGCTGGTGGCCGACTCAGGCCGCCAGGAAGTGCGCCCCGATGGCAGCCGCTACCTGATCCTGGAAAACGGCTATCGCTATGACGGCAGCCCCGGCATGGCCGATTACCGTGCGATCAAGTACGACACCTACGGCGTGCTGCTGGCCCGTCCGGACGTCAGCGACGAAGTCACCGATCGTGACGCCATCCCCACCACGGAACTGCTCGGCAGCAAGGAACTGCGTTCCATTGCCGAGCTGCAATGGCGCATCTCCCTGCCGCTGCTGGTGTTTATCGTGACCTTGATGGCAGTGCCGCTGTCACGCGTCAACCCGCGCCAGGGCCGATTCCTCAAGCTGTTGCCGGCGATCCTGCTGTACATGGCGTACCTGACCATCCTGATTTCCGCCCGTGGTTCCCTGGAGAAGGGCAAGCTGTCGCCGACCCTGGGCCTGTGGTGGGTGCATGGGATCTTCCTGGTGATCGGCCTGGGGCTGCTCTACTGGGAACCTATCCGTCTGAAAATGTTGAGCCGTCGTGGCCAGAAGGAGTTGGCTCGTGGCTAAGCTCGATCGCTACATTGGTAGCAGCGTACTGATCGCCATCCTGGCGGTATTGGGCATCATCCTTGGGTTGGCGTCGTTGTTCGCCTTTATCGATGAAGTCGGCAACGTCAGCGACACCTATACCGTATGGGACGTGATGAGCTACGTGGCCCTCACCGCGCCGCGCCGCCTCTACGACATGATGCCGATGGCCGCGCTGATCGGTTGCCTGATCGGCCTGGGCAGCCTGGCCAGCAACAGCGAACTGACCATCATGCGTGCCGCCGGTGTGTCCATCGGTCGTATTGTCTGGGCGGTGATGAAGCCGATGCTGCTGCTGATGCTGTGCAGCGTGCTGATCGGTGAATACGTTGCGCCACCGGCCGAAACCACGGCCCAGGCCAACCGCGCCCTGGCCCAGGGGTCGGGCGACGCACAAAGCTCCAAGCATGGCCTGTGGCACCGCCAGGGTGACGAGTTCATCCACATCAACGCCGTGCAGCCCGGCGGCCTGTTGATTGGTGTGACACGTTATACCTTTGACAAGGAACGCCATCTGCTGATGTCGAGCTTTGCCAAGCGCGCGCAGTACAACGCCGAGAAATGGCAGCTGAGCGATGTCACCACCACGCATTTCCGCAATGTAGGGCAAGGTACCAAGGCCAGTACTGAAGTGATCAACGTGCCGGCCGAGGAGTGGGACATCGCCCTCAAGCCGGAACTGCTCAATACCGTAGTGATGATCCCCGAAAGCCTGCCGATCTCCGGGCTTTGGGGTTACATCCATTACTTGAAGGACCAGGGCCTGAACAACGGTCGCTACTGGCTGGCATTCTGGGTCAAGGTGCTGCAGCCGGTGGTCACTGCCGCGCTGGTGTTGATGGCGATCTCGTTCATCTTCGGCCCGCTGCGCTCCGTGACCCTTGGCCAGCGCGTCTTTACCGGCGTGCTGGTGGGCTTTACCTTCCGCATCGCCCAGGACCTGCTCGGCCCTTCGAGCCTGGTGTTCGGCTTCTCGCCGCTGTTTGCGGTGCTGGTGCCCACTGGTATCTGCGCCCTGGCCGGGTTCTGGCTATTGCGCCGGGCCGGTTGATAGAGCGCTTATGATCAAAACGTGCCCCGGTCGAGAGATCGGGGCATTTTTGTTCTGGTCAGCAAAGATGACGTCTGGCCTGAGCATCAGGTACAATTCCCGGCTATTTTTCAGCGGGCAATCTGCCTGCAGCCTTTTTGAGTGTTGATCCGTGAGTGATTTGAGTCATATCCGCAATTTCTCCATCATCGCCCACATTGACCATGGCAAGTCGACGCTGGCCGACCGGTTCATCCAAATGTGCGGTGGCCTTGCCGAGCGTGAAATGGAAGCCCAGGTCCTGGACTCCATGGACCTCGAGCGTGAACGCGGCATCACCATCAAGGCCCATAGCGTTACCCTGTACTACACCGCAAAAGACGGTATCAAGTACCAGCTGAACTTCATTGACACCCCCGGCCACGTTGACTTCACCTACGAAGTCAGCCGCTCGCTGGCCGCCTGCGAAGGCGCCTTGCTGGTGGTGGACGCCGGCCAGGGCGTTGAAGCCCAGTCCGTCGCCAACTGCTACACCGCGATCGAGCAAGGCCTGGAAGTGATGCCGGTGCTGAACAAGATCGACCTGCCACAGGCCGATCCGGACCGCGTCAAGGAAGAAATCGAAAAGATCATCGGCATTGACGCCACCGACGCCGTCGAGTGCAGCGCCAAGACCGGCCTGGGCGTCGACGAAGTGCTCGAGCGCCTGGTCAAGACCATTCCCGCGCCGACCGGCAACTACGAAGATCCGCTGCAAGCGTTGATCATCGACTCCTGGTTCGACAACTACCTGGGCGTTGTGTCCCTGGTCCGCGTGCGCCACGGCCGCGTGAAGAAGGGCGACAAGATCCTGGTCAAATCCACCGGCAAGATCCACCTGGTGGACAGCGTTGGTGTGTTCAACCCCAAGCACACGGCGACCACCGATCTGAAAGCCGGTGAAGTAGGCTTCATCATTGCCGGTATCAAGGACATTCACGGGGCCCCGGTGGGTGACACCCTGACCTTGAGCTCGACGCCGGACGTTGACGTGCTGCCCGGCTTCAAGCGCATCCAGCCGCAGGTTTACGCCGGCCTGTTCCCGGTCAGCTCCGATGACTTCGAAGACTTCCGCGAAGCCCTGCAAAAGCTGACCCTCAACGACTCGTCGTTGCAGTACACCCCGGAAAGCTCCGACGCCCTGGGCTTCGGCTTCCGTTGCGGGTTCCTGGGCATGCTGCACATGGAGATCATCCAGGAGCGCCTGGAGCGTGAATACGACCTGGACCTGATCACCACCGCGCCAACGGTTATTTTTGAGCTGGCGCTGAAAACCGGTGAAACGATTTACGTCGACAACCCGTCCAAGCTCCCAGACCTGTCTTCCATCGAAGACATGCGCGAGCCGATTGTGCGCGCCAATATCCTGGTGCCGCAGGAACACCTGGGCAACGTCATCACCCTGTGTATCGAAAAACGTGGCGTGCAGCACGACATGCTGTTCCTCGGTACCCAGGTCCAAGTGACCTATGATTTGCCGATGAACGAAGTGGTCCTGGACTTCTTCGACCGTCTCAAATCCACCAGTCGCGGCTATGCTTCGCTGGATTACCATTTCGATCGTTATCAATCGGCTAATCTGGTGAAACTGGATGTGCTGATCAACGGCGATAAGGTCGATGCCCTGGCACTCATCGTGCACAAGGACAACGCGCACTACAAAGGTCGCCAGTTGACCGAGAAGATGAAAGAACTGATTCCGCGCCAGATGTTCGACGTCGCGATCCAGGCCGCCATTGGCGGGCAGATCATTGCGCGGACCTCCGTCAAGGCTCTCAGAAAGAACGTACTGGCCAAATGCTACGGCGGTGACGTAAGCCGTAAGCGCAAGCTGCTTGAGAAGCAAAAGGCCGGTAAAAAACGCATGAAGCAAGTGGGCAACGTGGAAATTCCACAAGAAGCCTTCCTTGCGGTGCTCAGGTTGGATAGTTAGGTCCTATGTCACTAAATTTCCCGCTGTTGCTGGTCATCGCCGTTGCCGTCTGTGGTCTTCTGGCATTGCTCGATCTGGTGTTCTTCGCCCCGCGTCGGCGGGCGGCTATCGCATCCTATCAGGGCAGCGTCAGCCAGCCCGATGCGGTGGTGGTCGAGAAGCTGAACAAAGAGCCTTTGCTGGTTGAATACGGCAAGTCGTTCTTCCCGGTACTGTTCATCGTGCTGGTGCTGCGCTCGTTCCTGGTGGAGCCGTTCCAGATCCCTTCGGGGTCGATGAAGCCTACCCTGGATGTTGGCGACTTCATCCTGGTGAACAAGTTTGCCTACGGCATCCGCCTGCCGGTGATCGACAAGAAGGTCATTGAAGTCGGCGACCCGCAGCGCGGCGATGTGATGGTGTTCCGCTTCCCGAGCGACCCGAACGTCAACTACATCAAGCGTGTGATCGGCCTGCCGGGCGACGTGATCCGCTACACCGGCGACAAGCGCCTGTTCATCAACGGTGAGTCGGTGGCTGAAAAGCTGATCGGCTCCGAGCCGAACTCCCTGGGCAGCGCCGAGCTGTACCAGGAGAAACTCGGCGCGGTGGAGCACCAGATCCGCAAGGAAATGTCGCGCTACCGCCAGCCTGATGGCGAGTGGAAAGTGCCGGCCGGGCACTACTTCATGATGGGCGACAACCGTGACAACTCCAATGACAGCCGTTATTGGAACGATCCCAACATTCCCAAGGACATGCTGGGCATGGTTCCCGACGAGAACATCGTCGGCAAGGCCTTCGCGGTCTGGATGAGCTGGCCGGAGTCCAAACTCAGCCACCTGCCGAACTTCTCGCGAGTCGGGCTGATCAAGTAATACAGGCGGCGCTGTGAACACAGCGCCGAATGCTTTTCTGGGGCTTGGACAAATGTCCGGCCTCATGCAGCACCAACCAGGATTTGAATTTGAACACTGCGTCAATCGTCGATGGCCGCCGGTGCCACCACACAGATATGGGTAAACCGTGACCGTTTCTCTAGCACGTCTCGAGCGCCAGCTCGGCTACACCTTCAAGGACCAGGAATTGATGGTCCTTGCTCTCACACACCGCAGCTTTGCAGGGCGTAACAACGAACGCCTGGAATTCCTCGGTGATGCCATCCTCAATTTCGTCGCCGGTGAAGCGCTGTTCGAGCGTTTCCCCCAAGCCCGTGAAGGCCAGTTGTCGCGCCTGCGTGCACGCCTGGTGAAGGGCGAGACCCTGGCCGTGCTGGCCCGCGGTTTCGGCCTGGGCGAGTACCTGCGCCTGGGCTCCGGCGAGTTGAAGAGCGGCGGTTTCCGCCGTGAGTCGATCCTGGCCGACGCTCTAGAAGCGCTGATCGGCGCGATCTATCTCGACGCCGGCATGGAGGCGGCCAAGGAGCGCGTCACCGCCTGGCTGACCTCCGAGATCGAGAGCCTGACGCTGGTCGACACCAACAAAGATCCCAAGACCCGCCTGCAGGAATTCCTGCAATCGCGCGGTTGCGAACTGCCACGCTATGAAGTGGTGGACATCCAGGGTGAGCCCCATTGCCGCGTGTTCTTCGTGGAGTGTGAAATCACCTTACTGAACGAAAAAAGCCGAGGTCAGGGTGTGAGCCGTCGTATTGCCGAACAGGTAGCGGCCGCTGCAGCACTGATTGCCCTGGGCGTGGAGAATGGCCATGACTGATTCAACCGCAACACGCTGTGGCTATGTTGCCATCGTCGGCCGCCCGAACGTGGGCAAGTCCACGCTGCTGAACCATATCCTCGGCCAGAAGCTCGCGATCACCTCGCGCAAGCCGCAGACCACCCGCCACAACATGCTGGGCATCAAGACCGAAGGCACCGTGCAAGCGGTCTACGTCGATACCCCGGGCATGCACAAAGGCGGCGAGAAAGCCCTCAACCGCTACATGAACAAGACCGCTTCGGCAGCGTTGAAAGACGTCGACGTGGTGATCTTCGTGGTTGACCGCACCAAGTGGACCGACGAAGACCAGATGGTCCTCGAACGTGTGCAGTACGTCACCGGCCCGTTGATCGTCGCGCTGAACAAGACCGACCGCATTGAAGACAAAGCCGAGCTGATGCCGCACCTGAGCTGGTTGCAGGAACAACTGCCGAATGCCCAGATCATCCCGATCTCGGCCCAGCACGGTCACAACCTGGAAGCCCTGGAGCGCGTGATCGCCGAGCATCTGCCGGAGAACGAGCACTTCTTCCCGGAAGACCAGATCACCGACCGCAGCAGCCGCTTCCTGGCCGCCGAGCTGGTGCGCGAGAAAATCATGCGCCAGATGGGCGCCGAACTGCCGTACCAGATCACCGTCGAAATCGAAGAGTTCAAGCAGCAGGGCAAGACCTTGCACATCCATGCGCTGATTCTCGTCGAGCGTGATGGCCAGAAGAAAATCATCATTGGCGACAAGGGCGAGCGCATCAAGCGCATCGGTACCGAAGCGCGCAAGGACATGGAATTGCTGTTCGATTCCAAGATCATGCTCAACCTGTGGGTGAAGGTGAAAGGCGGCTGGTCCGACGACGAACGCGCACTGCGCTCCCTGGGCTACGGCGACCTGTAAGAACACCGCAGGACTAAAAATGTGGGAGCGGGCTTGCTCGCGAATGCGGTGGATCAGTCACTGATAAGTCGACTGGCACACCGCATTCGCGAGCAAGCCCGCTCCCACATTCGGTTTGTGTAGTTTTCAACAATGCATTCCAGCAGTGAGACCCCATGTCCCAACCCCTCAGCCAACCCGCCTACGTCCTGCACAGCCGCGCCTACCGCGAGACCAGCGCCCTGGTGGACTTCCTCACGCCCCAGGGCCGCTTGCGCGCCGTCTTGCGCAGTGCACGGGGCAAGGCCGGTACGCAGGCACGGCCGTTTGTGGCCCTGGACGTGGAATTTCGCGGCAAGGGCGAGCTGAAAAACGTCGGCCGCCTGGAAAGCGTCGGCACCTCCGCCTGGCTCAATGGCGAAGCCCTCTTCAGCGGCCTCTACCTCAATGAACTGCTGATCCGCCTCTTGCCCGCCGAAGACCCGCACCCAGCCGTCTTCGATCACTACGCTGCGACCCTGCTCGCCCTCGCCGAAGGCCGCCCCCTGGAGCCTTTGCTGCGTGCGTTCGAATGGCGCCTGCTCGACGACCTCGGCTACGGCTTCGAACTGGCCAACGACCTGCACGGCGAGCCCATCGCCGCCGACGGCATGTACCGCCTGCAAGTCGACGCCGGCCTGGAGCGCGTCTACCTGCTGCAACCCGGCCTGTTCCAGGGCACCGAGTTGCTGGCCATGAGCGAAGCCGACTGGAGCGCCCCCGGTGCGTTGTCCGCCGCCAAGCGTCTGATGCGCCAAGCGTTGGCCGTGCATCTGGGCGGCCGGCCGCTGGTCAGTCGCGAGTTGTTTCGAAAGCCCTGACAACCCCGTGTATGCTGTGCGGCGTTTCTTTCCCTTTTCAGGAGCGCTTCCGTGACCACCAGCAATCGCATTCTTCTTGGCGTCAACATCGACCACGTCGCCACCCTGCGCCAGGCCCGGGGCACCCGTTACCCTGACCCGGTCAAGGCTGCGCTGGACGCCGAAGAAGCGGGCGCCGACGGCATCACCGTGCACCTGCGCGAAGACCGTCGCCATATCCAGGAGCGCGACGTGTTGCTGCTCAAGGACGTGCTGCAAACCCGCATGAACTTTGAAATGGGCGTCACCGAAGAAATGATGGCGTTCGCCGAACGCATCCGCCCGGCGCACATTTGCCTGGTCCCGGAAACGCGCCAGGAACTCACCACCGAAGGCGGCCTCGACGTTGCCGGCCAGGAGGCACGGATCAAGGCGGCGGTGGATCGTCTGTCGCAGATCGGCAGCGAAGTCTCGCTGTTCATCGATGCCGACGAGCGCCAGATCGAAGCCTCGCGCCGCGTCGGTGCGCCGGCCATCGAGCTGCACACCGGCCGTTATGCCGATGCCACCACGCCGACCGAAGTGGCTGACGAACTGCAACGCATCATCGACGGTGTTGCCGTCGGCCTGCGCGAAGGTTTGATCGTCAATGCCGGCCACGGCCTGCACTACCACAACGTCGAAGCCGTGGCGGCGATCAAGGGTATCAACGAGCTGAACATCGGCCATGCGCTGGTGGCGCATGCGCTGTTTGTCGGCTTCAAAGGCGCCGTGGCCGAGATGAAAGCCCTGATCCTGGCTGCCGCCAAGGCCTGAACCAACACAGTCTAAAAACCACTGAAGATCAAAAAAATGTGGGAGCGGGCTTGCTCGCGAATGCGGTCTGTCAGTTGATACATCTGTGGCTGACCCACCGCTTTCGCGAGCAAGCCCGCTCCCACACAAGCCCGCTCCCACAGTTGATCTTTGGTGTGTCTAGAGCGGTGTTCATCCAGCGAAACCCTTTGAATTCGGCCATGCGGCAATGCGAAGCCTTACTGTTTAGCCGATGCAGGTGTATCGTATCTGCCCTTTGCAGGCCCTGTGCCCGCGGCCGATACGTGAGGTTGTTGTGTCCCGATCCTTTTCCCGTCGACAAATCCTGGGTGGTCTCGCAGGCCTGGCCGTAGTGGGCGTCGGTGCGGGTGGCGCCTACCGCTACTGGCTGGGAAAGGTCGCCGAGGCCGAAGCGGGCCACGATTACGAGCTGATCGCCGCGCCGTTGGACGTGGAACTGGTGCCGGGCCACAAGACCGAGGCCTGGGCGTTCGGCCCGTCGGCGCCGGGCACCGAGTTGCGCGTACGCCAGGGCGAATGGCTGCGGGTGCGCTTTATCAACCACCTGCCGGTCGCCACCACCATTCATTGGCACGGCATCCGCCTGCCGCTGGAAATGGACGGTGTGCCCTACGTCTCCCAGTTGCCGGTCTTGCCTGGTGAGTACTTCGACTACAAATTCCGTGTGCCCGACGCCGGCAGCTACTGGTATCACCCCCATGTGAACAGCAGCGAAGAACTCGGCCGTGGCCTGGTCGGCCCGCTGATCATTGAAGAGCGCGAGCCCACCGGGTTCAAACACGAACGCACCTTGAGCCTGAAAAGCTGGCACGTGGACGAAGAGGGCGCCTTCGTCGCTTTCAGCGTACCCCGTGAGGCCGCGCGTGGCGGTACTGCCGGGCGATTATCGACGATCAACGGCGTGTCCCAGGCGGTGATCGACTTGCCCGCTGGGCAGATCACCCGCGTGCGCTTGCTCAACCTCGACAACACCCTGACTTATCGCATCAACATCCCTGACGTCGAAGCGCAGATCTACGCGCTGGACGGCAACCCCATCGAGCCGCGCCCGCTGGGCAAGGAATACTGGCTGGGCCCGGGCATGCGCATCTGCCTGGCGATCAAGGCACCGCCGGCCGGCGAAGAGTTGTCGATCCGCAACGGCCCGGTGCGCCTGGGCACGTTCCGCTCGGTCGCCAACAGCGATGCGCCGACGGACTGGCCAGCGGCATTGCCCGCCAACCCGATTGCCGAGCCGGACCTGGCCAACGCCGAGAAGCTCAACTTCAATTTCGAGTGGGTCGGCACCGTTTCCGTCGACGATGGTCGGCCGCCCAGCCTGTGGCAAATCAACGGCCAGGCCTGGGACATTACTGACAAGACCTGCGCCGACCGGCCCATCGCCAAGCTGGAGAAGGGCAAGAGCTACATCTTCGAATTGAAGAACATGACCCAGTACCAGCACCCGATCCACCTGCACGGCATGAGCTTCAAGGTGATCGCCTCGAACCGCCACAAGGTGATCCCGTACTTCACCGACACTTACCTGTTGGGCAAGAACGAACGCGCCCGCGTGGCGCTGGTGGCAGATAACCCGGGGGTATGGATGTTCCATTGCCACGTGATCGATCACATGGAAACCGGCCTGATGGCCGCCATCGAGGTGGCGTGATGCGCCAGTTCCGCCCCACCGCGATCATCGACCGCAGCCGCGACCAGGACTTCATGCGCGAAGCCCTGGCCCTCGCTGCCCAGGGCGCAGCCTTGGGTGAAGTGCCGGTAGGCGCGGTGCTGGTCCAGGACGGCGAAATCATCGGCCGTGGCTTCAATTGCCCGATCAGCGGCAACGACCCCAGCGCCCACGCCGAAATGGTCGCTATCCGCAATGCCGCGCAGGCCATCAGCAATTATCGGCTGGTGGGCAGCACGCTGTATGTGACGTTGGAACCGTGCAGCATGTGCGCCGGTTTGATCGTGCATTCGCGGGTGGCGCGGGTGGTGTACGGCGCGCTGGAGCCGAAGGCGGGGATTGTGCAGAGCCAGGGGCAGTTTTTTACCCAGGGGTTTCTCAATCACAAAGTGCTGTTTGAAGGTGGGGTGTTGGCCGAGGAGTGCGGCACGGTCTTGAGCGAATTCTTCAAGGCCCGCCGCGCCAAGCCCCCGCTCTAAAGAACACTGCAGATCAAATGTGGGAGCGGGCTTGCTCGCGAAAGCGGTGGGTCAGTCACAATCGATTTATCTGAACCACCGCATTCGCGAGCAAGCCCGCTCCCACATTTTGATCTTTGTTTCTTCAGGGATACGTCACCGCTACTTCTTGGCGATGATCACCGCCCGCATCGGCGCCGGCAGCCCTTCGATGGTCTTGCTGTGATCTTCAGGATCAAGGAAGTCCCTCAGCGACTGATACTTCATCCACTCCGTCCCCCGCTGTTCCTCCACCGTGGTCACGCTCACGTCCACACAGCGCACATCACTGAACCCGGCGCGCCGCAGCCACAGCATCAGCGCCGGTACCGAGGGCAGGAACCACACGTTGCGCATCTGCGCGTAGCGGTCTTCCGGCACCAGTACTTGTTGCTGATCGCCTTCCACCACCAGGGTTTCCAGGACCAGTTCGCCGCCCTTGACCAGGGTGTCTTTCAGTGCCAGCAGATGCTCGATCGGCGAACGCCGGTGATAGAACACGCCCATGGAAAACACCGTGTCGAAGCCTTCCAGGTTCGCCGGCAGGTCTTCGAACGGGAACGGCAGGTGCCAGGCTTTCGGTTCCGACAGGTAACGTTGCACCGCCTGGAACTGGCAGAAAAACAGCCAGTTCGGGTCGACGCCAATCACACTGTCCGCCCCGGCGCCGAGCATGCGCCACATGTAGTAGCCATTGCCGCAGCCCACATCAAGGATTCGCTTGCCCTTGAGGTTCAAATGCGGGGCCACCCGCGACCACTTCCAGTCCGAACGCCATTCGGTGTCCACATGCACGCCGAACAGGTTGAACGGGCCTTTGCGCCACGGGCTCAGGCCCATCAACGCGGTGCGCATTTGTGCGCGGGTTTCGTCGTCGCAATCGGTGTCGAGGGTCAGGCCATTGAGCAAGTCCACCTCGCTTGGCTGGATCTTTGGCAAGACGTCCAACGCACTCTGCCAACGCTCCAGGTCGCCATGACCCTTTTCCATCTTGCTATCGAGTTGCGCTTGCAGGCCCTGGGCCCACACAGCCAGGGGAGTGCCGACCAGATGGCGGGCGAGGGGGGACAGATCAATCATGGCAAGGCAATCAACGAGGCAAAGTTAAGACACTGGAACCACGGCACGACTTTCGAGAAACCAGCCGCCAGCAGGCGTTCGCGGTGTTCTTCGAGGCTGTCGGGCTTCATGACGTTTTCGATGGCGCTGCGCTTCTGGGCGATTTCCAGTTCGCTGTAGCCGTTGGCGCGTTTGAACGCGATATGCAGGTCGGTGAGCAGTTCATGTTCTTCAACATCGTTGAAGCGCAGCTTTTCCGACAGGATCAGCGCCCCACCCGGCAGCAGCGACTGGCGTATGCGCGAGAGCAGCGCCAGGCGTTCTTCGGGGGCGATGAACTGCAGGGTGAAGTTCAGCGCCACCACCGAGGCCGGTTGAAATTGCAGCGCGAGAATATCGCCTTCGACCACCTCGACCGGCAGCAACTCCTGGAACATCGAGTCCTGGCCATTGAGGTACTCGCGGCAACGCTCGACCATCGCCGCCGAGTTATCCACCGCGATCACCCGGCAGCCGTCGGTACGCACATGCCGGCGCAGGGCCTGGGTCACCGCGCCGAGGGATGAACCGAGGTCGTAGAGCACGCTATTGGGCTGGGCAAACTGCGCCGCGAGCACGCCGAGGTTTTCGACGATGGTCGGGTAACCCGGCACCGAGCGCTTGATCATGTCCGGGAACACCCGCACCACATCCTCGTTAAAGGCGAAGTCCGGCACCTGGGTCAGGGGCTGGGCGAATAGGCGATCGGGTTGTTTGCTCACGGTTGTTCCGGCATTGATGGGGGGAAGGCCGGCATTTTAGCCAAGTTGACAGCGGGATGCATGGTTGATCGGACCGTTAGTCAGGCAAGGCGGGCGACCTGTTAATTCTGACAGTAGACGGCTTATTTGCGAGGGCCTAAGTTCGGGGGAGTCTGATATTCCCTGAGGATGCAATCATGAGCCTGAAACTGACCGTCACTGACAAGAAGTTGAAAGCGCTGCTGGCGAAGATCAACAAGGACAAGAAAATCGACGTCACTGAATTTCTCGATCTGAGAAAACAGGCGGATGACGAAATTGCCAAAAGCGCGTTGCTGCCCGTACGCGACAACCTGCGGATTATTTCCAATGCCGCCGACATCTTGTCCGATGCCATGAAGATCCTGTACCTGGAATTGCGTCGCCTCGACTACGGCGTGCCCGACAAGGACCCTGTCAAGAACGCCAAGAAAGACGCGGAAAAGGCCGCGCTTAAAAAGGCCGTCGAATTTCAGTTGACCTATGCCATCGAAAGTTATCGGTTCACGCTCGACAAGTTGTGAGGTACTCGGTCGAACGCCGACGCGGTGATCCCCCACTGGCCCAGCCAGTACGAGACGATCAACACATACGGCGCCGCCTCAAACGCCACCACAAAGCGGTTGATGCCGATCAGCGTGTCGGAAAACACAAACGACACCGCGCCCGCCGCTGCCAGTAACGCCGAGCGCTTGGGCACGTCGCTGCCCAGGCGTGCCAACGCTCGCCAGAGCATGGCGCTGATCACCGTTGCGTAAACCACCACGGGGATCAGCAAGTCGCCGAGGCCATGTGAGATCAGGATGCTCAGCAGCACAGCCCCCACGCCCAGGGCCAATACCAACGGCAACAGCGCCAAGCGGCGGCAGTCGCTCAAATACGCTTTGAGATACGCCAGGTGCGCGAACAAAAACGCGCCGAGGCCGAAGATAAACAAGTCGCCCGGCCACGCGAGCAGCACATCGCCCACCAGGGAGAAAATCAGCCCCAGGCTGATCCAGCGTCGATAGTCGGTGGGCGGCGCATCATGCAGCCAGCCCAGCAGCGCCAGTACCGGCAGCGGCTTGACCAGCAGGCACAACAACGTCGCGTGGGTGCTCAGGCCGTAGATAAAGGTGCCGGCGCCCATCAACGCAAGAATCAGCCATGGCATATCAGTTCACCGTGATGGCGCAGTCGAAGGTCTCGGCGGGTTCGGCTTCGGGTTCCCAGGGTTGCTGGGAGGTCAGGCGCAAACGCCCCTGGCCGGCGGCGAAGGCCTGGAAGCGCCAGGTGGACTGGCCGCCGCCGCCGATCACGCCGGATTCGCGGCTGCTGTAGACCTCAGGGCTCAACGCGCGCAGAACACCGCCGGCGGAATCCTGGATGGCCCAGCGATAGCCGGTGGTGGGGTTGCTCGGCAGGGTCAGGATCAGGTTCTGCCCGGTCTTGAGCTGCAGCGGGCATGCGCTCTGGTTGTCCACGCTGACGTTTTGCTTGGGAGTACTGGCGCAGGCGGCCAGCAGGGCAAGGCTCAAGGGGAGAAGCAGGCGGGCAGCAGTCATGAAGCCTCCGTTGATTGACGACGAAGGGCGAGCATAACCGAAGATGAGACAAGGTGTGACAAGGCGAAAGTGACATAAACCATTGTAGTGAGCGGGCTTGCCCCGCGCCGGGTGGCGAAGCCGCCCCAACCAGGGCGCCGCGGTGTTCCCGCAAGACCGAGGTGCCTGGGTTTGGGGCGGCTTCGCCACCCGGCGCGGGGCAAGCCCGCTCACTACCGTGTTATTGGAAGAGTACTTTGGCGACGTCAGCGAAGCGCTTGGCGAAGTGCACCGTCATGCCTTCCTTGAGGTACTCCGGCAACTCCTCAAAGCTGCCACGGTTCGGCTCCGGCAAAATCAGCTCATGAATCTTCTGGCGCCGCGCCGCAATCACCTTCTCACGCACGCCGCCAATCGGCAGTACGTGCCCGGTCAACGTCAGCTCGCCGGTCATGGCCACGCCTTTTTTCGGCGGCTGGTTGCGCGCCAGCGACAGCAATGCACTGGCCATGGTCACGCCCGCACTCGGGCCGTCTTTCGGCGTGGCACCTTCGGGTACGTGCAAGTGCACGAAGGCTTCGTCGAAGAATTTCGGGTCGCCGCCAAACGACTTCAGATTCGAACTGATGTAGCTGTAGGCGATTTCTGCGGATTCTTTCATCACTTCACCCAACTGCCCGGTGAGCTTGAAGCCGCGATTGAGCGTATGGATGCGCGTCGCCTCGATCGGCAATGTGGCGCCGCCCATGCTGGTCCAGGCCAGGCCGGTGATCACCCCGGTGCCGGACAGTACCTGCTCATTGCGGAACACCGGTATCCCCAGGGAGCGTTCCAGGTCCTTGGTGCCGATCTTGATCACCGAGTCCGGCTCATCCAGCAGCTTGACCACCGCCTTGCGCACCAGTTTGCCCAGCTGTTTCTCCAGCTGGCGCACCCCGGCTTCGCGGGCGTAACCGTCGATCAAGGCGCGCAGGGCGCCGTCGCTGATGGTCAGGCTGTTTTTCGCCACGCCGGCTTTTTCCAGCTGCTTGGGCCACAGGTGGCGCTTGGCGATGGCGACCTTTTCTTCGGTGATATAGCCCGACAGGCGAATCACTTCCATGCGGTCCAGCAGCGGGCCGGGGATCGAGTCGAGGGTGTTGGCGGTGCACACGAACAGCACTTTGGACAGGTCCAGGCGCAGGTCCAGGTAGTGGTCGAGGAATTCGATGTTCTGTTCCGGGTCGAGCGTTTCCAGCAAGGCCGACGCCGGGTCGCCCTGGAAGCTCTGGCCCATCTTGTCGATCTCGTCGAGCATGATCACCGGGTTCATCACCTCCACATCCTTGAGTGCCTGCACCAGCTTGCCGGGCAGGGCGCCGATGTAGGTGCGGCGGTGGCCCTTGATCTCGGCTTCGTCGCGCATGCCGCCGACGCTGAAGCGGTAGAACGGCCGCCCCAGGGATTCGGCGATGGATTTACCCACGCTGGTCTTGCCCACACCCGGCGGGCCTACCAACAGCACGATGGAGCCGGCGACTTCACCTTTATAGGCACCCACCGCGAGGAATTCGAGGATGCGGCTCTTGATGTCATCCAGGCCGGCATGGTGTTTGTCCAGCACCTTGCGTGCGTGTTTCAGGTCGAGCTTGTCCTTGCCGTATACGCCCCACGGCACCGCAGTGGCCCAGTCCAGGTAGTTGCGCGTGACCGCGTATTCCGGCGAGCCGGTTTCCAGGATCGACAGTTTGTTCAGTTCTTCGTCGATGCGTTTCTGCGCCTGGGGTGGCAGCACCTTGCCTTCCAGGCGTTGCTCGAATTGTTCGACGTCGGCGCTGCGATCGTCCTTGGTCAAACCCAGCTCCTGCTGGATGACCTTGAGTTGTTCCTTGAGGAAAAACTCGCGCTGGTGCTCACCGATATTACGGTTCACCTCGGCGGAAATTTCCTTTTGCAGGCGTGCGACTTCCACCTCTTTGCGCAGCATCGGCAACACTTTCTCCATGCGCTTGAGCATGGGCACGCAGTCCAGCACTTCCTGCAACTCGTTACCGGTGGCCGAGGTCAGCGCGGCGGCGAAGTCGGTAAGCGGTGACGGGTCGTTGGGGCTGAAGCGGTTGAGGTAGTTCTTCAACTCTTCGCTGTACAGCGGGTTGAGCGGCAGCAGTTCCTTGATCGCATTGATCAGCGCCATGCCGTAGGCCTTGACCTCGTCGGTCGGCTCGGACGGCTGGTGCGGGTACTCCACTTCCACCAGGTACGGCGGACGATGGTGCTTGAGCCAGGTCTTGATGCGCACACGGGTCAGGCCCTGGGCGACAAATTGCAGCTTGCCGTTCTCACGGCTGGCGTGGTGCACCTTCACCAGGGTGCCGTACAGCGGCAGGCTGGAGGTGTCGAAATGGCGCGGGTCTTCCGGCGGCGTGTCCATGAAGAACAGGGCGAGGTTGTGGTGGTCGGATTTGCTCACCAACTCCAGCGTCTCGGCCCACGGCTCTTCGTTGACAATCACCGGCAGCACTTGCGCCGGGAAGAACGGGCGGTTGTGGATCGGGATGATATAGACCTTGTCCGGCAGGTTCTGCCCAGGCAGCGCCAGGCCGGTGTTGGACGAAGGGGATTGCGCGTTTTCGGGGTCGGCGTAGTCGTTTAGATCGTATTCGGGGAATTCTTGCTGGTCGCTCATGGGGCACCTGCGTCAGGAAGTATGCAGGTTAGATGGGGCGGGGTTGCGGTGGTTTCAATGGTGGGGGCGAGATAGCAACATATTGCACAGTATTTCTGCCCTGTGGGAGCAGGCAAGCCAGCTCCCACATTTTAAATTGCGTTTAGTCAGCTGATTTTGTGCAGGTAGGAGGGCAGGGGTTGCTCTGGTAGCACCGACAACACCTTGAGGCGCTGCAACATCCGCTGCCTGGCGCGCTGAAGATGCTCGCGCAGGTTGAGCGCCGCCGCATCAAACGCGCCATGCAACAACAACTCCAGAATCAACCGATGTTCGGCCAACATCGCCGGGTCCGCGCCGATGCCCAGCAACCGGTAAAAAATCCGGCTGATGATCATCGGGCTCTGCCCCTGGCGGATCAGTGCGGCGATCTTGCGGTTCTGCAAGCCGGCCAGGCAGCGTTGATGCAGATCCTCTTCGATCTGTTCGATGGCTTGCAGGCTGCATTGCGGGCTTTCCTGCGCTTCCAGCACCCGCTGCAACATCGCTTCCAGTGTCTCGCGATCCAGCCCCGGTGCGCTTTGACGCAAGGCTTCGGGCTCCAGGCAGGCGCGCAGTTCGTAGTCTTCGGTGACTTCCCGCGCGGTCAACGGCCCGGCCAGCCACTGGGAGTAGGGCTCTTTTTCCACCAGGCCACGGTCGCGCAAACGCATCAGTGCCTCACGTACCACCGCACGGCTGACACCGTAATGGTCAGCCGCGGCTTGTTCGTCCAGGCGGTAATGGCCGAAGGCGATGCAGGTGGACAACGCCGCGCCGATTTCCTCGACGATGCGTTCGCCCAGCGGCCGCGTGTCCACCAGCTCATCTTCACCGTTCAGGCCCAGGTGCGCATGGCTCAAGGGCAGACGCAACGGCTCCAGCGCCAGGCCCTCGGGGTTGATCAGATAACCCCGGCCGTTGAAGCGGCAGATCAAGCCTTCGTCATGCAGCAGGTCCAATGCCTTGCGCACCGGCACGCGGCTGGTGCCGAACAGTTCGGCCAGCGGCGCTTCCAGTAACACCAGGCCATGGCGAGCCGTGCCGTTGACGATCGCGTCACGCAACACCTGGTGAATCATCGCGTAACGGGAGGCCGAGGCGGACGCTGCTTTCATTGCTTTCCCTGGGGCATGTAGGACGGTGGCCGGGGATTCTCTCATAACTTGCGCCTGTCACCCTGCGCCACGGCGATGGCACTTTTTTGGGGCCTTGAATGTAGGGATGTTACTTTTCTGCACCAAAATGTACTTATTCATAAAAGATACATTATTTCATTGAAGGCGCTATTCGGCGTTCCCGCAAGATTTTTTTCCGCCAAGCGAAAGCATCTATCCCGCAGCTCTGGGCGAAATTCCCTACTTGCACGATGCGTCCCGCATGCAGACTGGCACGAAAGCTGCCTTTGTAAAATGTACATTTTATTAATATGTACGTTTTTGGAGGTCATCTTGATGTCAGACGCCACGTCCATGGCCGAGGATTTCGCCAGCGGTCGCAACGACCCGGTGCAGGTGCTCGAGCAAGCACTGATGCACGCGAACATGGCCCCCAGCGTATTTATCTCGGTGAGCGCCGAGCGTGCCCGGCGTGAAGCCCAAGCCTCTGCCGCACGGTGGCGGGCCGGTCAGCCATTGAGCGTGTTCGACGGCGTGCCATTGGCCTGGAAAGACCTGTTCGACGTGGCCGGCAGCGTCACCACCGCCGGTGCCGCCTACCGGCGCAACGCTCCCGCCGCCGCGCTTGATGCGCCCTGTGTCGGCCTGTTGTGCCGCGCCGGGATGGTCAGCGTGGGCAAGACCAACCTCAGCGAACTGGCCTATTCCGGGCTGGGCCTCAACCCGCATTTCGGCACGCCGCACAACCCGAGCAGCAGCGATCAAGCCCGCATTCCCGGCGGTTCGTCATCGGGTTCGGCGGTCGCCGTCGCGGCCGGGATCGTGCCGATTGCCATGGGCACCGACACCGCCGGTTCGATCCGCATTCCCGCCGCGTTGAATGGCCTGGTGGGCTACCGCAGCAGCAGCCGACGCTACAGTCGCGACGGCGTATTCCCGTTGTCCCGCACCCTCGACAGCCTCGGGCCACTGACCCGCAGCGTGCGCGATGCGCTGGCCATCGACGATCTGCTCCACGGCCGCCGCCAGACCCACAGTGCCCGCAGCCTCAAGGGCCTGCGCCTGGTGCTGGCGCAACAGGACGCCGAACCCGCGGTGCGCAACAACCTGCTGCACGCCGTGCAGCGACTCAAAGCCGCCGGTGCGCTGATCGAAGAACGTGAATGCCAGGCGTTCCAGGCCACCTTGCAGCTGATCCGGGATCACGGCTGGCTGGGCGCCTTCGAAGCCTTCGCCCTGCACGAAGCGCTGCTCGACAGCCCCGACGCCGCGCACCTCGACCCCCGCGTACGGCGCCGCCTCGAAGCTGCCCGCGGCTTGCCCGCCAGCCAATTGCTGCACCTGACCGAAGCCCGCCGTCGCCTGCAACAGCAACTGGCCGACGACCTCGACGGCGCCCTCCTGATCACCCCGACCGTCGCCCACGTCGCGCCGCCCCTGGCACCGCTGGAAGCCGACGACGACCTGTTCATCCAAACCAACCTCGCCACCCTGCGCCTGACCATGCCCGGCAGTTTCCTGGACATGCCCGGCGTGACCCTGCCCAGCGGCCGCGATGCCCTGGGCCTGCCCACCGGGCTGCTGCTCAGCGCCCCGACGGGGGAAGACGCGCGCCTGTTGCGCGCGGCGTTGTCCGTCGAATCCGTACTGACTATTTAAGGAGACACACCATGGCTAAAGACATCCTTTGTGCATTTGGCGTCGACGTTGACGCCGTCGCCGGCTGGCTCGGTTCCTACGGCGGTGAAGACTCGCCGGACGACATTTCCCGTGGCCTGTTCGCCGGTGAAATCGGCGCGCCACGCCTGCTCAAGCTGTTCGAACGCTACGGCCTGCGCACCACCTGGTTTATCCCTGGCCACTCGATGGAAACCTTCCCCGAGCAGATGAAGGCCGTGGCCGACGCCGGCCACGAAATCGGCGTGCACGGCTACAGCCACGAAAACCCCATCGCCATGACTGCCGAGCAGGAAGAAATCGTCCTCGATAAATCCATCGAATTGATCACCCAAGTCACCGGCAAACGCCCCACTGGCTACGTCGCCCCGTGGTGGGAATTCAGCAAGGTCACCAACGAGCTGCTGCTGAAAAAAGGCATCAAGTACGACCACAGCCTGATGCACAACGACTTCCATCCCTACTACGTGCGCAAGGGCGACAGCTGGACCAAGATCGACTACAGCCAGCACCCCGACACCTGGATGAAGCCCCTGGTGCGCGGCGAGGAAACCGACCTGGTGGAGATCCCGGCCAACTGGTACCTCGACGACCTGCCGCCGATGATGTTCATCAAGAAAGCCCCCAACAGCCACGGCTTCGTCAACCCGCGTCACCTCGAAGAAATGTGGCGCGACCAGTTCGACTGGGTCTACCGCGAACACGAACACGCGGTGTTCACCATGACCATCCACCCCGACGTGTCCGGCCGCCCGCAAGTGCTGCTGATGCTCGAGCGCCTGATCGAACACATCCAGAGCCATGCCGGCGTGCGCTTCGTCACCTTTGACGAAATCGCCGACGACTTCATCCGCCGCCAACCCCGTACCTGACCCCCAGAGGCGCGACCCATGTCCATCTATAACAAGCTTGACCTGACTGGCTGGAAACCCCGGCAACTGACCTCCAAGGAAGTGCGCTTCGCGACCTGGATCGCGTTTTTCGCCTGGGTGTTTGCGGTGTATGACTTCATCCTCTTCGGCACCTTGCTGCCGGAAATCGGCCGACACTTCGGCTGGGGGGAAGTGGAGCAAGCGCAAATCGCGACCTGGGTCGCGGTGGGCACGGCGGTGGTGGCGTTTGCTATTGGGCCGGTGGTCGACAAGTTGGGCCGGCGCAAAGGCATTATCTTTACCGTGGCGGGTTCCGCGCTGTGTTCGGCGCTGACTGCGATCGGTGGTGCGTGGGGCAAGTCGCCGCTGATACTGATCCGTTCGTTGGGCGGCCTGGGCTATGCCGAGGAAACCGTCAACGCCACCTACCTGAGCGAGCTGTACGGCGCCTCGGAAGATCCGCGCCTGACCAAGCGCCGTGGCTTTATCTACAGCCTGGTGCAAGGCGGCTGGCCGGTCGGTGCGTTGATCGCCGCCGGTTTGACCGCACTGTTGCTGCCGATCATCGGCTGGCAGGGTTGCTTCATCTTTGCCGCGATCCCGGCCATCGTCATCGCGATCATGGCGCGCAAGCTCAAGGAGAGCCCGCAGTTCCAGATCCACGAACGCATCAACCAACTGCGCAAAAGCGGCGCGGTGACTGAAGCGCAAAACGTCGCCGTCACCTACGGCGTGGACTACGACGAACACAGCAAGGCCGGCCTCAAGGCCGCGTTCCGTGGCCCGGCCCGTCGTGCCACCCTGGTGATCGGTGCCGCGCTGTTGCTCAACTGGGCCGCGATCCAGGTGTTCAGCGTGCTGGGTACGTCGGTGATTGTCAGCGTGCACCACATCTCGTTCGAAAACTCGCTGATCATCCTCGTGCTCTCGAACCTGGTGGGTTACTGCGGTTACCTCAGCCACGGTTGGATGGGCGACAAGATCGGCCGTCGCAACGTCATCGGCCTGGGCTGGATGCTCGGCGGGCTGTCGTTCGCCGGCATGCTGTTCGGCCCGAGCAACATGGCGATGGTGGTCGGGCTGTACAGCCTGGGCCTGTTCTTCCTGATCGGCCCGTACTCGGCGGCACTGTTTTTTATCAGCGAGAGTTTCCCCACCAGCATCCGCGCCACCGGCGGCGCGATCATCCATGCCATGGGCCCGATTGGTGCCGTGGTCGCAGGTTTCGGCGCGACCCAAGTGCTGGCCGCCGGCAGCGACTGGCAGACCGCCGCGCTGTGGTTCGGTGCGGTGCCGTGCTTCCTGTCCGGCGTGTTGATGTTTGCCGCGCGCCATGTGCGCCCGGAAACCGTTCAGTAAGGAGTTTTTGATGAACCGTAAAGTTGCCTTGATTACCGGTGCCGCCAGCGGCATCGGCCAAGCCCTCGCCGTGGCCTATGCGCGGGTCGGTGTGGCGGTGGTCGGCGGGTATTACCCGGCCGATCCCCATGACCCGCAAACCACCGTAGCCCTGGTGCAACAAGCCGGCGGCGAGTGCCTGATGTTGCCGCTGGACGTGGGCGATACCGCCTCGGTCGACGCTCTGGCCGCGCAAGCCGTGGAGCACTTCGGTCGCCTCGATTACGCGGTGGCCAACGCGGGTTTGCTGCGCCGCGCACCGCTGCTGGAAATGACCGATGCGCTGTGGGACGAGATGCTCAATGTCGACCTGACGGGGGTGATGCGCACTTTCCGCGCCGCAGTCCGGCACATGGGCGAAGGCGGTGCGCTGGTGGCGATTTCGTCGATTGCCGGTGGCGTGTACGGCTGGCAGGAACACAGCCATTACGCCGCAGCCAAGGCCGGCGTGCCGGGGCTGTGCCGCTCGCTGGCGGTGGAGTTGGCAGCCCAGGGCATTCGTTGCAATGCGGTGATTCCGGGGTTGATCGAGACGCCGCAGTCGCTGGACGCGAAGAACTCCCTGGGGCCCGAAGGCCTGGCGAAAGCCGCGCGGGCGATCCCGCTGGGGCGGGTAGGGCGGGCGGATGAAGTGGCGTCGCTGGTGCAGTTTTTGACCAGTGAGGCGTCGAGCTACCTGACCGGGCAAAGCATCATTATCGACGGCGGCCTCACCGTACGCTGGCCAGACTGAATGTACTGGGTCCAAATGTGGGAGCGGGCTTGCTCGCGAAAGCGGTGGTTCAGATAAATCAACTGTGACTGACACACCGCATTCGCGAGCAAGCCCGCTCCCACATGGGATCTGTGTGAGCTTAAGGGGACTTGTATATGCAGCAACTCATTAACCGCCGCGCCGTGATCACCGGCGCCGGCAGCGGCATCGGTGCTGCCATCGCCCGCGCCTATGCCGCCGAAGGCGCACGCCTGGTGCTGGCCGACCGCAACGCGCCGAGCCTCGCCGAAACCGCGATCACCTGCCGCAACCTCGGCGCCGAAGTGGTCGAATGCCTGGCCGACGTCGGCACCGTCGAAGGTGCCCAGGCCAGTGTCGACAAGTGCGTCGAACAGTTTGGCGGCATCGACATCCTGGTCAACAACGCCGGCATGCTCACCCAGGCGCGTTGTGTCGACCTGACCATCGAGATGTGGAACGACATGCTGTGGGTCGACCTTACCAGCGTGTTTGTCGCCAGCCAGCGTGCCTTGCCGCACATGCTCGCGCAGCGTTGGGGGCGGATCATCAACGTCGCCTCGCAACTGGGCATCAAGGGCGGTGCCGAGCTGACCCACTATGCGGCCGCCAAGGCCGGGGTGATCGGCTTTACCAAGTCCCTGGCGCTGGAAGTGGCCAAGGACAACGTGCTGGTCAACGCCATCGCCCCTGGCCCGATTGAAACGCCGCTGGTGGGCGGCATCAGCGACGACTGGAAACGCGCCAAGGCCAAGGAACTGCCCCTGGGCCGCTTCGGCCTGGCCGACGAAGTCGCGCCCACCGCGGTGCTGCTGGCCAGCGAGCCGGGCGGCAACCTGTTTGTCGGCCAGACCCTCGGCCCGAACTCCGGCGACGTCATGCCATGAGCGAGGTGTAGCCATGTGCGGACTCTGCGGGCTGCTCGGCGAAGACCTGCACTGGAGCGACCCCCTGGGCGACGAGTTGCCCAGGCGCCGCGAGCGCCTGCGCCGGATCGCGGCGATCAACCAGGTGCTGGCGGTGTTCCGGCTCAAGGTCGAAGACTTCCAGGGCGCCTCGTACCTGTTGCTCGGCGCCACGGGCAAGCAGGAATTGGCCAGCGGCCTGGATCAACTGTGGCAGGCCGCCGAAACCATGCTCGGGCGTGCGCTGGACCCGCTCGATCCAAAATTGCTCGACCACCTTGAACACTAAACCCGCCCGCTGTGGCGAGGGAAACGACCATGAGTATCGCGCTGAACGTCATCACCGGTTTCCTCGGCAGCGGCAAGACCACCTTGCTCAAGCGCCTGCTGCAAGGTGAAAGCCTTGGCGACACCGCGCTGCTGATCAATGAATTCGGCGATGTCGGCATCGACCATCTGCTGGTCGAAGCAGTCGCGCCGGACACGGTGCTGCTGCCCAGCGGCTGCGTGTGCTGTTCGATTCGCGGCGAGTTGAAAGACGCGCTGCTGGGCCTGCTGCAACGCCGCGAACGTGGTGAAATCCCGGCGTTCAAGCGGGTGATCCTGGAGACCACCGGCCTGGCCGATCCGGCGCCGATCCTGGCCACTTTGAACAATGACGTGCAACTGCGCGGGCGTTTTCATATCGGTCTGGTGATCACCTTGGTCGACGCCAGCCACGCCGCGCTGCAAGAGCGCCTGCACCCGGAATGGCTGGCCCAGGTCGCGGCGGCGGATCGCTTGCTGCTGAGCAAGACCGATGTGGCCGGCGACAGTGGCCCACTGCGCGCGCACTTGCAGGCGCTGAATGCCGGCACGCCCATCCTCAACACCCACGAGATCCACAGCGGCGACCAATTGCTGCTCGGAGAAGGCCTGCGCAGTGCCGAGCCCGCCGTGGAGGTTGGCCGCTGGCAACTGCACCAACCCGTCAGCGCCACCCACGGCGCCGCGCAGGTGTGCTGCCTGACCTTCGAGCAGCCGTTGGACTGGGTTGGTTTCGGGGTGTGGCTGTCGATGCTGTTAAGATGCCATGGCGAACGAATCCTCCGGGTCAAAGGACTGCTCAACGTGAACGCCAGCCACGCCCCCATCGTCATTCATGGCGTGCAGCACTGCCTGCATGCCCCGGTGCATTTGCCTGCCTGGCCGGGCGACGACCGCCAGTCGCGTCTGGTGTTTATCCTGCGCGGCCTCGACCCGGCGCTGCTGCGCCGTTCCTTTGAAGTGTTCTCGCGGCGGTTCGCCCAATGATCACCTTGCGGGTGCTCGGCACCTCCGTGACCTTGCTGGAATGCCTGCGTGTGCGCGCCGAGCAGGAACTGGGCATTCGCCTGGTCTATCAGGTGCACGACGTCGAACAGGCCCAGCGCATCGCGGTGATGCAGCCCGACAGCTACGACCTGTACGACCAGTGGTTCCATAACGTCGACTTCGTGTGGCCGGCGCGGGCGATCCAGCCCATCGACACGCGGCGCATCGCGCTGTGGCACGAAATCAACGACCTGCCCAAGCGCGGCCGGCTGTCGCCGGATGACCGCCTCGGTAGCGGCAGCGTGCCCAGTGAGCGCCTGTTCGTGCAGCACGACGGCAGCCTCGGCAGCACCGTCACCGAACGCATCAGCATGCTGCCCCTGACCCACAACGCCGACAGTTTCGCCTACCGCCCCGAACGGCTGCCCGAAGGCTTTTGCCACCGCAACGAAAGCTGGGGCTGGCTGCTCGACCCGGCCTGGAGCGCACGCACCGCGCTGCAAAGCGACGCGGCCATCGGCGCACTGGACGCGGCATTGGCGGTGCAGGGCGCGGGTCTGGCGCAGTTCAAGGACATCGGCAACATGAGCATCGAAGAGATCGACGTGCTCGCCACTATCCTGGTGCGCAAACAGAAGGAAGGCCACTTCGCCGCGTTCTGGTCGGACGACGAAGAGGCTGCCCAACTGATGCTCAGCCCAAGTATCGACATCCAGAGCCTATGGTCACCGACCCTGATGCGCCTGCACCGCGCCGGGGTGAAATACCGCCTGGCGGTACCGCGCGAGGGCTATCGCGCCTGGTTCGGCGGCCTGTCGTTGTCACGGCATGCCCGGGGCCCGGTGCTGGACGCGGCTTACGCCTACCTCAATTGGTGGCTGTCCGGCTGGCCCGGCGCAGTGATGGCGCGCCAGGGTTATTACATCGGCAACCCGGCCCGCAGTCGCGATCACCTGAGCAGCGCCGAGTGGGATTACTGGTACGCCGGCCAACCGGCCCGGGAAGAATTGCTCGGCAGCGATGGCCTGCCGCTGATCGACATCGGTGAAGTGCGCGATGGCGGTTCCTACGAGCAGCGCATGGGGCATATCGCGGTGTGGAACTCGGTGATGGACGAGCACAACTACTTGGTACGGCGCTGGGGCGACTTCATGCGCGCCCGCACTACGTGACCTCATGCGCGCGCGCCCCTGTAGTGAGCGGGCTTGCCCGCGCCGGGTGACGAAGCCGCCCTAAACCCTGGCACCTCGGTCTTCCTGAAACACCGCGGCGGACTATTTGGGGCGGCTGCGCCGCCCAGCGCGGGGCAAGCCCGCTCACTACTTGGTACGGCGCTGGGGCGACTTCATGCGCGCCCGCACTACGTGACCCCATGCGCTCCCGCCCCTGTAGTGAGCGGGCTTGCCCGCGCTGGGTGGCGAAGCCGCCCTAAACCCTGACACCTCGATCTTGCTGAAACACCGCGGCGGACTATTTGGGGCGGCTGCGCCGCCCAGCGCGGGCAAGCCCGCTCACTACAAGGTGTCGAACGCGGGGGAGGTGGACGTTCGGTCAAGCCAGTGTCGCCAATAAATTGGCAGTGATTTTCCCTGTTCTATTGGGTGTACATATCCCAGGTCCCAGCTAACCTGCTTAAACCGAATATCCAATTGAAATGGATGTTTTTTTGACGCCAGGTCAGCAGTTGCCAGGGATGCGTATGACACAGGGACGTAGTGGCAGAAAGACAAAGTTGCTGCCAGAGGGCACTGCAATGAGGTGGCGCCATACGTTCCAGACCCGTATCGCCGGGGTGCTCGCGTTATTGCTGTTGGTGGTCGTCGCCGCCACTTACTTTGCCGTCAAGGCCGCAACTACCCGGGCCGTCGAGAACCAGGCCGAGGTCCAGCTGGAAACCGGCAGCCAGGTGTTCGAGCGCCTGCTCGACCTGCGCGGTCGCCGCCTGCAATACGGCCTGGACTGGCTGACCGCCGACGAACCTTTCAAGCAAGCCGTGACCGAAGGCAACACCGCAGCCATCCTGGCCGCGTTGTACCGGCACGGCACCGGTATCGGTTCCAGCGAAGTGTTTGTATTGGGCCTGGACGGTAAGGTCACGGTCAGCACCTTGCCGCTGTTCACCCCTGGCATGCTGTTCCCCCAGGACGCAGCCTTGCGCCATGCGCGGCGCAGCGGTCTGCAAATGTTGATCGTGGCCATGGACGGGCATCCCTACCTGCTGGTGCAAAAGGACGTCTTGAACCCGCAGCCGGTGGCGCGTGTCGTCATGGGCTTTGCGATGGACGCCCAGTTCGCCAACGAACTGCGTTCCATGAGCAACCTGGAAGTGTCGTTCCTCGCCAGGCAGGACGGTCGCACCGGCCCGTTGTTCAGCACTCAGCCCGACACGGTCCGCGCCGATATTCTCGCCACGCTGCGCCGGGCGCCGGCCACCTCCGAGGCCTACATCGAACGCTTCCACGGCCAGCGCATGCTCAGTCAGGTGCTGTCGCTGGCCAATACCGGCGAGAGCGATGAGGTGCGGGTGCTGCTGCAGAGCCCACTGGACCACGCCCTGGAATCCTTTGCGCCGCTGGACCGGCAGTTCCTCGGGATAGCCCTGGCGGTGCTGGTGGTGTCGCTGGCCGGCGCGTTGTTCTTGGCGCGGCGGGTATCGCGCCCGCTGAATGCGTTGGTGGAGGCCGCTGACCGTATCGGTGCCGGCGATTACCGCACCCCGGTGCGTGTGCGCAGCCACGATGAATTCGGCCTGTTGGCCCGGGCGTTCAACGCCATGCAAAGCGGCATCGCCGTGCGCGAGCGGCAACTGGCGCACAACGCCCTGCATGACTCACTGACCGGCCTGCCCAACCGTGCGCTGGCGATGGAGCGCCTGGGCAGCGCGATCAGTGCGCGTCGGCCGGTGGTGTTGCTGTATGTGGGGATCGAAAACTACCGCCTGATCAACGAGGGTTTCGGCGCCCAGGGCGTCGAGGAAATGCTCCGCGAAGCCAGCCGTTGCCTGTCCATGAGCCTGCTCGCCAGCGACACTGCCGCACGTATCGCTGGCAGTGAATTCCTGGTGCTGCTGGAAAACACCGAGATCGACCGCGCCGTCGCCCGCGCCGACCGCCTCTACGCGCTGCTCACCGAACCCCAGCGCATCGGCCATGACGAAGTACGCCACGAGGTCAGTATCGGCATCGCCGCCTACCCCGGCGACGGCCAGCAGGTGGAAGAGTTGATCAGCCGCGCCGCGATTGCCCGGCACGACGCGGCCACCTTGCCCGGGCATTTGCAGATCTATCAGCAGCATCGCGAGTTGGCCCACCAGCGCCAGATCACCTTGATCCGCGACCTGCGCCGTGCGGTGGTCGAAGGCGAACTGTTCCTGTGCTACCAGCCCAAGCTCGACCTCAGCCAGGGCTATGTGCGCCAGGCCGAAGCCTTGCTGCGCTGGCAGCATCCGACCCTGGGCCAGGTGTCGCCGGCCGAATTCATTCCCCTGGCCGAGCGCACCGGCAGCATGGCCAGCCTGACCCTGTGGGTGATCGAAGAAGCAATCCGCCAGATTGCCGAGTGGGGGCAGCGCGGGCTGCATATCCAACTGTCGGTGAATATTTCGGTGGATGACCTGGCCGATGATGACCTGGCGATTCGTGTCACCGCGTTGCTGATGCAATACGCGGTGGCGGCCGAGCAACTGATCTTCGAGATCACCGAAAGCGCGATCATGCACAACCCGCAACAGGCACTGAACGTGTTGGAGCAACTGCGCGGTTGCGGCATCAGTCTGTCGGTGGACGACTACGGCACCGGCTATTCGTCCCTCGCGCAATTGCAGCGCTTGCCGGTGCAGGAGTTGAAGATCGACCAGTCCTTTGTGCGCAACCTCGACAGCACCAGCGGCGACGGGGTGATCGTGCGTTCCACCATCGAGATGAGCCACAACCTGGGACTCAAGGTGGTGGCCGAAGGCGTGGAGTTTGCGCCGAGCCTGAAGCTGCTCAAGCAGTGGAAGTGCGACACCGCCCAGGGTTACCTGATCAGCCGGCCATTGAATGCCATGGCGTTCGAGATGTGGATGCGCCGCGAGCGGGTGCCGCTCTAGAAAACCCCGTTTGCAGCGGCTACAGATTTTTCGTGCTGCGCCGATGACCTCTACATGTCCTGACCGATTGCATAGTTTTTTGCCGACCGGCGGTCAAGCTTTGTGCTGAAACAATGATGGCAATTGGCCTTGTTTGCGGCATCATCTGCGCCATAACCCTCGTATGTGCCAAGGCAGGCCGCTTTTTTTCACTGCCGTGCGGACCCTTGATGAACCGGATTTTCCTGCAGTTTTCCCTGGCGGCCGTATTGTTGTCCGCCCACACCGACGCCGGTGCCGCGACACTGGACGTACAGGTGCGACAGGCCGATCAGACGCCGGTCAGCGATGCCGTGATCACCTTGCAAGGTCCGGTCGGTGCGCCCGTTGGCACGCTCAAGGCCGATATGGATCAACGCGGCCAGAAGTTCGCGCCCCATGTGCTGGCGGTGCACACCGGCACCCAGGTGCGCTTCCCCAACAGCGACAACATCCGCCATCAGGTCTATTCGTTCTCCGCGGCCAAGCGCTTTGAACTGCGCCTGTACGAAGGCACGCCCACCGAACCGTTGCTGTTCGACAAGCCCGGGGTGGTGGTGCTCGGCTGCAATATCCACGATTGGATGCTCGGCTACATCTATGTCACCGACGACCCCCGCTTCGGCGTCAGCGATGCCCAGGGCCGCGTGCGCCTGGACAACCTGCCGGCCGGTGCCTACCACGTCACCCTGTGGCACCCGCAATTGCTCGACATGCAGCCGCAGGACGGCGGCACCCTGAGCCTGCCTGCCACGGGCCTGAGCCACGCCGTGCAACTCAAGCTTGAACCACCGTCGGCCGACCTGCCGCCAGCGCCCACACCGACTGCGTTTGGCGATGCCTTCAATCGAGCCGCCCATGAAACTGCGCAGTAGCTTCCAGGCGCGTGTCGCCAGTGTGCTGATCCTGCTGTTGCTGGTGGTGGTCGGTGCGCTGTATTTCAGCGTCAAGGCCGCGACCAGCGAGGCGGTGCGCGGCCAGGCCAAGGCGCAATTGGAAGTCGGTGCGCGGGTCTTCGAACGCTTGCTCGACGTGCGCGGCCGGCGCCTGGCCGACGGTGTGCAATTGCTGGCGTCCGACTTCGGTTTTCGCGATGCGGTGGCCAGTGGCGATTCGGCCACCATGCGCTCGGTACTGTTCAACCACGGCAAGCGCATCAACGCCAGCGACATGATCCTGTTGGGCATGGACGGCAAAGTCCTCGCCAGCACCCTCGACGAGGTGCCCGAAGGCTCGACCTTTCGTTATGACCAGGCGCTGCGCGACGCGCGGCGCAATCGCCAGACCATGCTGATGGTGCCGCTGCAAGGCATGCCGCACCTGCTGGTGGAAGCGCCGGTGCTGGCGCCGCTGCCGATTGCGCGGGTGGTGATGGGCCTGCGCATGGACAGCGCGTTCGCCGAAGAGCTGCGCTCGTTGAGCAACCTGGAAGTGTCGTTCCTGAGCCTCGACCGCCAGCAGCCGGGCGAGTTGGTCAGCACCCAGCCCCAGGTGCTGCGCGACAGTATCGTCAACCTGATGCTGGCGCAGGGTACGCATCACGGTGTGGCCACCACCGAACACCTGGAACACAGTTTTCTCAGCCAGTCGCTGGTGTTGGCCAGCGACGCCGACGGCCAGGTCCTGGCCCTGTTGCAGAGCCCCTTGGATGCGGCGATGCAGGCGTTTGCGCCGCTCGACGAAAAAATCCTCGGGATTGCCTTGATCGCGTTGATTGCCTCGTTGATCGGTGCCTTGCTGCTGGCACGCGGTGTCTCGCGCCCGGTGCAGGCCCTGGCGCTCGCCGCCGAACGCATCGGCCAGGGCGATTACCAGACGCCCGTGGTGCTGGCGCGCAGTGATGAACTGGGGCGCTTGGCCAGCGTGTTCAACTCGATGCAAAGCGGCATCGCCGAGCGCGAGCTGCAACTGGCGCACAACGCCTTGCATGATCGCCTCACCGGCTTGCCCAACCGCGCATTGGCCATGGAACGCCTGGGCAATGCCATTGCCACGCACCGGCCGATGGCGCTGATCTACCTGGGCATCGACAACCTGCGCGCTGCCAGCGAAACCGCCGGGCCTGAGGCAGTCGACCAGTTGTTGCAGGACGTGAGCCGCAGCCTGCAAGGCGCGTTGCGCCCCGGCGATACCCTGGCGCATTTGACCGCCGACGAATTCCTGCTGCTGCTCGAAGGCGCCGGCAGCGACGAAGCGGTGGGCCTGGCCGACAAGCTGCAACAGTTGCTGCTGCGCCCACGGCGCATCAACGGCCACGACCTGGCGCTGGATTGCCGCCTTGGTATTGCGGCCTACCCGGACGATGGTGAAAGCGCCGACACCTTGCTCGAACGTGCGGCGATTGCGATGAAGGACGCCGCGCAAATGCCCGGCCGCCTGCAGATCTACGAACACGGTCGCGACCTTGTGCACCGTCGCCAGGTCACCCTGATCCGCGACCTGCGCCACGCGCCCAGCCAGGGCCAGTTGCTCTTGCACTACCAACCCAAACTCGACATCCGCCAAGGCCACGTACGCCAGGCCGAAGCCTTGTTGCGCTGGCAGCATCCGCAGTTCGGCATGGTTTCGCCGGCGGAATTCATCCCCTTGGCCGAACGCTCGGGCAGCATCCAGTTGCTGACCCATTGGGTGATCGAAGAGGGCATCCGCCAACTGTGTGAATGGAACCGGCGCGGCCTGTCCCTGCAACTGTCGCTGAACATCTCGGCGGATGATCTGCTCGGTGATGACCTGGCCCATCGCGTCTCGGCGCTGCTGCGCCGTTATGGCTTGCCGGCCGAACAACTGCTGTTCGAGATCACCGAAAGCGCGGTGATGCGCGAGCCGGAAAAAGCCCTGAAAGTCCTGCACCTGCTGCGCGACTGTGGCATCAGCCTGTCGGTGGATGACTTCGGCACCGGCTATTCGTCGCTGGCGCACCTCAAGCGCCTGCCGGTGCAAGAGTTGAAGATCGACCAATCCTTTGTGCGCAACCTTGATGAAACCAGTGAAGACGCGGTGATCGTGCGTTCCACCATCGAGATGAGCCACAACCTGGGCCTCAAGGTCGTCGCCGAGGGCGTCGAGTACGCCCATAGCCTACGCTTGCTGGAGCGCTGGCAATGCGACACGGCCCAGGGTTACCTGATCAGCCGGCCGTTGAGTGCCGATGCTTTCGAAGCCTGGGTGGCGTTGCCCCTCAGTGCGCAAACTTCCCTGGTTCATTGAGTGACATGCGCGTGCGTTGTTCCGTTCTGATCGGCTGCCTCGGCGCCCTGACCCTGCAAACTGCGCTGGCCGACAACGGCCGCCTGATTGCCACCGGCGGCGCCAGCAGCATTGAAGGCACGGCGGGCGGCGGGATCACGCCGTGGGCGGTGCTGGCCGGTTACGGCGAACAGCACGAGTGGGGCGCCACGGCGTTCGCCACCACGGTCAACCTGCCGGACTACCGGCTCGACGTGGCCGGGCTGGCGCTGGCCTATGACAACCGTGTCGAGCTGTCTTTCGCCCGCCAGCGTTTCGACCTGGGCACCCTGGTGCACAAGCTGGACCTGCCCGAAGACCACCTCGGCCAGGACGTACTGGGCCTCAAGGTGCGGCTGTTTGGCGATGTGATCTACGACAACCTGCCCCAGGTGTCCCTGGGCCTGGAATACAAGCACCAGACTAACTTCGACATTCCCAACCTGGTCGGTGCCAAGCGCGACAGCGACGTCGAAGGCTACCTGGCCGCCAGCCGTTTGTTCATGGGTGCAGCCTTTGGCTACAACGTGCTGGTCAACGGCAGCCTGCGCTACAGCCGCGCCAATGAAACCGGCTTGCTCGGTTTTGGCGGCGACCGCCGTGACAGCCGCAGCCTGCTCAAGGAAGGCTCGGTGGCGCTGCTGTTCAACCCGCGCTGGGCGGTGGGTGTGGAATACCGCGAAAAGCCTGACAACCTGTCGTTTGCCGGTGAAAGCGACTGGGCGGATGTGTTTGTCGGCTACTTCCCGAACAAGCATGTGTCGTTTGTATTGGCCTACGCACGCCTCGGCGAAATCGCCACGCTGGATAACCAGAACGGCACTTATCTGTCTGTGCAAGGGAGTTTTTGATGCGCTGGCTACCGCTATGCCTGGTCCTGCTGCTCGGCGCCTGTGCCCAGCAACCGCCGAAGGATGACAGCCTGTACCGTGACCTTGGCGCCATGCCCGGCATCACGCGGATCGTCGAGGGCATGCTGCTCAACATCGCCCGTGATGAGCGCATCGTCGAGCGCTTCCGGCGGATCGACATCCAGCGTTTGCGTAATAAGCTGATCGAGCAGTTTTGCGCAGAGGCGGGCGGGCCGTGCGTGTATACCGGGGACAGCATGGCGGAGAGTCACAAGGGGCAGAATGTGAGCCGCAGTGACTTCAATGCGTTGGTCGAGGATTTGATCGCAGCGATGGACAAGCAAGGGATTTCGGTGCCGGTGCAGAATCGCCTGATAGCGCGGTTGGCGCCCATGCGCGGCGAAGTGATCGAGCACTGAGCTTGCACACACGCCCGTTCCCACAGTTGGTTTTGTGTCAATGAACATGAAAAAAGGCGGCGACCCTCAACAGGTCGCCGCCTTTTTTACTGCCGGTAAAGCTTAATCCGGCAGTTTGAACGCCATCACATAGTCACCCTGCTTGGTACCCAGGGAACCATGACCGCCCGCCACGACCAGCACGTACTGCTTGCCGTCCTTGCCGGTGTAGGTCATCGGAGTGGTTTGCGCGCCTGCTGGCAGGCGGCCTTCCCACAGTTGCTTGCCGTTTTTCACGTCATAGGCACGCAGGTACTGGTCCAGGGTGCCGCTGAGGAACGCGACGCCACCGGCGGTGGTGAACGTCCCGCCCAGGCTTGGCACGCCCATGGTCAGCGGGATTGGTACCGGCGCGCTGTCACGCACGGTGCCGTTCTTGTGCATCCAGATGGTTTTGTGGGTGGTCAGGTCGACCGCAGCCACATAACCCCAGGCCGGCGCCTGGCACGGCAGGCCCAGTGGCGACAGCAGCGCTTCGAGGATCACGCCGTACGGCGCGCCTTTGTTCGGCTGCACGCCTTCGGTTTCGCTGACGCGCGGGCCTTGCTTGGCGATGTCGGCGGCCGGGATCAGCTTGGACTTGAACGCCATGTAGCTTGGGTTGACGAAGGCCAGTTGGCGTACCGGGTCGACAGAAATGCCACCCCAGTCGAACACGCCGAAGTTACCTGGGTAAACGATCGAACCCTGCAGCGATGGCGGAGTGAACGGACCGTCGTAGCGCATGGATTTGAAATCAATCCGGCACAGCAGTTGGTCGAACGGGGTCACGCCCCACATGTCGCGCTCTTTCAACGGCGGCGGCATGAAGTTCAGGTCGGACTTGGGTTGGGTCGGCGAGGTGCGATCACCGGCCACTGCGCCTTGCGGTACAGGGACTTCGTTGATCGGCACCACAGGTTGGCCGGTCGCACGGTCCAGCACGTAGATGCTGCCTTGCTTGGTCGACGCCATCACCGCTTGCTTGACGCCGTCAGCGGTCTTGATGTCGACGAGCGAAGGTTGGCCGCCCACGTCCATGTCCCACAGGTCATGGTGCGTGAACTGGAAGTGCCATTTCACGTGACCGCTGTCGATGTCCAGGGCGGTCAGGCCGGCGCTGTATTTTTCCGATTCATCGGTACGGTCGCCGCCGTATTGGTCGGGCATCTGGTTGCCCATCGGCAGGTAGAGCAGGCCGAGTTTTTCATCCACCGAGAACATGGACCACATGTTCGGCGAGTTACGGGTGTAGGTCTTGCCTTCGGCCAACGGGGTGGTGTCGTCCGGGTTGCCGCTGTCCCAGTTCCACACCAGCTTGCCGGTATGCACGTCGAACGCACGGATCACGCCGCTGGGTTCGTCGGTGGAGACGTTGTCGGTGACGTGACCGCCGATCACCACCAGGTTTTTGGTCACGGCCGGTGGCGAAGTGGAGTAGTAACCGCCGGGGGCGAAGCCACCGATGTTGGCGCGCAGGTCGACCTGGCCTTTGTCACCGAAGTCTTCGCACATCTTGCCGGTGTCGGCGTTGAGCGCGATCAGACGGGTGTCGGCGGTCGGCACGAAGATGCGTTTCGGGCAGGCATTCGGCGCGGCGGCCGGGCTGGCGCTGCCGGTCGGGCTCTGTTCGGAGGCGTAGACGGCGTCATCGTGATACGACACGCCACGGCAGGTCATGTGGGCCCAGCCTTTGAAGTTCTCGGCGCCCATGCTGCTGATCTTCGGATCGAAGCGCCAGATTTCCTTGCCGGTGTCCGGATCCAGGGCAATCACTTGGCTGTGTGGGGTGCACACGTAGAGCATGCCGTTGACTTTCAGCGGGGTGTTTTCCGCGGTGGTCTCGCCTGGATCGTTCGGGCCAGGCAGGTCGCCGGTGCGGTAGGTCCACGCCGGGACCAGCTTGCTGACGTTCTGCGGGGTGATCTGCGCCAGCGGCGAGTAACGGTCACCAAAGGCCGAGCGGCCGTAGGAATTCCAGTCGCCATCGGGCTGGGGCGGTGCGGTGTTGGTCATGCCAGGCACGGCGTCGCGGTCCAGCTGGCCTTTGACCAGTTCACCCGGGTTGGTGAATTGGCTGGCCAGGGCAGTAGCACCCGCCAGCACCACGGCCACGCTCAGCGCGCCGGTGCCCAGTGGCGCCGGTTGGCCGTTCAGCAGCGGGCGACGGACCCACGGCAGCAGCATGACGATGCCCAAGGCAAACAGCAGTGCCAGGCGCGGCACCAATTGCCACCAGTCCAGGCCGACTTCCCACAGGGCCCATACGGTGCTGGCGAACAGCACCAGTGCGTACAGGCCCAGCGCGGCGCGGCGGTTGGCCAGCAGCAGGATGCCGGTCAGGCCGACGCCGATACCGGCCAGCAAGTAGTACAGCGACCCGCCGAGCATGCTCAGCTTGACGCCGCCGGCCAGCAAGGCCAGGCCCATGATCAGCAGCAAGACGCCTAGCAGCTTGGGCAGCAAGCGGCTCGGACTTGAAGCACCATCAGTGCTCATAGTGTGTTTCTCCGTTACGTTGGAATTATGTAACCCCGTGCTTCACTGTAGATGACGATTCAGCGCGGGCTTGGTTCAGCGATAGTCGGTTTTTCTGTGGATAAGCATGGTTATCCACAGGCGGGCGATTTATTCCCAGGCGCAGGGGGGTGTAAGACAGCGCTGTCTTTACGAGCAGGAGGCTTCGGCAAGATGGGGTCGACCGGGGAAATGAAACGTTTCAGGTTGTTGCCGGGAAGGATAAAGGGAGTTGTCTTGGAGAGAAAGGGCGAATCGCGATATGCATCATTTCTGAATTGGTAACAGTGACGAATCGTCGCTGCAAAACCAATGTGGGAGCGGGCTTGCTCGCGAATGCGGTGTGTCAGTCAATGCAGCTGTGACTGATCCACCGCATTCGCGAGCAAGCCCGCTCCCACAGGGGATCTACGGTGTCGCTTAGAACGTCGTACGAACGCCGAACTGCACGCTGCGCCCCGGCGCCGGCGCGATGTCCCGCAGGATCGAGCTGGCATAGCGCACGGTCTGGTTGGTGAGGTTTTCACCGTTCACAAACGCCAGCCACTCGCTGCCACCGACATTGAAGCGGTAACCCGCGCTCGCGCCCAGGGTGGTGTAGCCATCGGTGCCGCTTTCGTTGTCCGGCACACGGCCCTGGCCGGCGGCGTGTTCCACGTCGATGCGCGCTTGCCAACGCTCCAGTTCCCACAGCAAGCCGCTGTTCAAGCGCAGCGGGGCGATGCGTGGCAAGGCTTCGCCGGTGTCGAGGTTGGTGGCGCGGGTGTAGTCGCCCGACAGCTCCAGTGCGAACTTGCCGTAGGCGCCTTCGCCGAGTTTCCAGTGATCCTGGGCCTCAAAGCCTGCGAAACGGGCGCGTACGCCGGAGTATTTGTACTCGGGGATGCCATCCGCGTCTTCTTCGCCTTCATCGTTCAGCGTACGACCACTGCCCAATAAGCCGATGTAATTGGAGAAGTGGCTGTAGAACACGCCGAAGCTGCCCTTGTGGGTGCCATTGTCAAAACGCAGGGCCAGGTCGCTGGATACGGCTTTCTCTTTCTTCAGGTTGGCGTCGCCCAACTCGTAGGTGCCGGTGGCGACGTGGGCGCCGTTGGCGTACAGCTCGTAGAAGGTCGGGGCGCGCTCGGTGTAGCCCAGGGTCGCGGCCAGCGACCAGATCGGCGTGAGGGTATAGACCGCGCCCGAGGACAGGCTGCCGGCGGTGAAATCATTGGATTTGTCGGCGCCGGCAAAGCGGGCGTTGCCCTTGGCGTCCGGGTCGACGCTGGTGTGTTCCAGGCGCCCGCCGAGGCTGAGCTTGAGGCGTTCGGTGGCCTGCATCTCTTCGAGGATAAACAGCGCGCCGGCATTGGTATCGGTCTGCGGTACGAAGGCTTCTTCACCCAGGGCCGAAAATTCGTTGCGCGTCACTTGGGCACCGACCACGCCGTTGAACGGGCCGATCGGTTGGTGACGGGCTTCGACGCGGGCTTCATAACCCTTGTTCTTGAAGACCGTGCCGGTTTCGCCGCCTTCGATCTCGCGGTGTTCGTAATCGGTGTAGCCCGCGTCGACTTTGACCGAGGTAAACGGCCCTTGCAGGTTACGGATTTCGGAGGCGAAGGCGTAGTGATCCTGCTTCATGCGGATACGCACGTCCTGCTCGGCGGGGGAGCCGTAGTTAGCGTCGTAATTGCTGTAGGACAGCCCGGCGTAACCGTCGTCCCAGGTGTAGGAACCGCCTACGGCGCCGCCGTCCTGGCGCCCGTCGCTGTTGCCCAGGCGCCCGTTTTTGCCGGGGCCATCGTCGGTCTCGGGTGCATGGCGGCTGCGGGCCTGGCCCGGGATCTTGAGGTCGTTGAATTCCCGTGCGTTGGCATCCAGGTGCAAGGCGAACGTGCCGTTGCCGGCTTCCAGCTTGCCCGCGCTGCTGCGGGTGGTGTCGGCGCCGCCGTAGCGCAATTCACCGGCACCGTGGATGCCTTCGATGGCTTCGGTGGGAATGCGGTTGTCGAAGGTATTCACCACGCCGCCGATGGCGCTGCCGCCGTACAGCAAGGCCGCCGGGCCGCGCACGATTTCAATGCGGTCGACATTGATCGGGTCCAGCGGCACCGCGTGGTCGTAGGACAACGACGACGCATCCAGTGCGCCGACGCCGTTGCGCAGGATGCGGATACGGTCGCCGTCCTGGCCACGGATGATCGGCCGGCTGGCACCTGGGCCGAAGTATGAGGACGACACGCCTGGCTGCTTGTTGAGGGTTTCGCCGAGGCTGCCTTTTTGTTGCAGGGTCAGGTCATCGCCTTCCAGCACGGTGGTCGGCGAAGCGAGTTGCTCGCTGCCCAGCGGGTTGCCGGTGATGACTTGGGGTTGCAGCTCAAGGGCCTGGGCTTGGGAGCAGATCAACAGGGCGGCGGCAAGCGGGGTCAAGCGCCACAGAGAAGAGAGGGACATCGGACATTCCTTGGCAAAACGGCGAAAAGATTTGATAACTATCGTTACAATATAACATCTCTTTTTCGCTGGGAACGGGAACTTTTTATAACTGGCAGGTGCAGTGCTAAGGTGTGCACCTTCGTGAGCACTTTTTTCATAGGCCTGGCATGACCGCGACAAGCAACGACCCCCTCCACGGTGTGACCCTGCAACACGTCCTCACCACCCTGGTGGAACACTACGAATGGTCCGGCCTGGCCGAACGCATTGATATTCGCTGCTTCAAGAGTGATCCGAGCATCAAGTCGAGCCTGACCTTCCTGCGCAAGACCCCATGGGCGCGGGAAAAAGTCGAAGGGTTGTACGTCAAGCTGATGCGCACCAAACGCCCGTTGGATTGAGCCGGTGAAGCGCTTTGTGGCCGCGGCGGCGCTGGCCGGCTGGGCGGGGCTGGCAATCCAGCAATACCTGATCTTCTATTCGCGCTGGTCCAGCGGCGCCAGCCTGTTGGGCGGGTTGATCAACTTCTTCAGTTTCTTCACGGTGCTGACCAACACCTTGGCGGTGGTGGTGTTGAGCTATGCGCTGGTCAGGCGCGATTCGGCGGCGAAGCGGTTTTTCCTCGCGCCAGGGATCAGCAGTGGCATCGCCGTGAGCATCGTCGTGGTGGGCCTGGCGTACAGCCTTCTGCTGCGGTACCTGTGGCAGCCGGAAGGCTTTCAATGGGTTGCCGACGAGTTGCTGCACGATGTGATGCCGGTGCTGTTTTGCATCTATTGGTGGCGCTGTGTGCCCAAGGGCTCGTTGCGGCTCAAGCACATCGGCGCATGGGTGATTTACCCCTTGATCTACTTTGGTTATGTGCTGCTGCGTGGGCATTTGCTTGGGCAGTATCAGTACCCGTTCATCGATGTGGACACGCTCGGTTATCCACAAGTATTTGTGAATGCCGGAGGGATACTGGCGGGGTTTGTTGCGGTTGCGTTGGCGGTGGTCGGGCTGGACAAGCTGCTGAAATCCCCCCGTACCTGAAGCGGGCAAAGCTCCAACTGTGGGAGCTTTGCCCGAGTCCGGTCTTAGTCTTCTTCGCTGCCTTCGGCACGCCAGTAGCCGACGGCCTTGAGGAATTCCTCGTTGACCTTGTGCGTATCCAACAACACGCGCCGCACCTGGCGCGACAGTTTGGTTTCCGTCGCCACGAAGCTGTACAGCGAACCACTCGGCAGCGTCAGCTTGCGCACGGTTTGCACCAGGTCATCCTGGCCACGAATCACCCAGATCACCTCTACATCGGCCGCGCTGTTCAGCGTCTGCTTTTCCGCCGCATCGGCAATCTCAATCACCGCCAGCACCGTGCGCCCGGCCGGCAATTCGTCCAGGCGTCGCGCAATCGCGGGCAGGGCGGTTTCGTCGCCGATCAGCAGATAGCTGTCGAAGATGTCCGGCACGATCATCGAGCCCCGTGGCCCGCCGATGTACAGGTATTGGCCGACCTGCGCCTGATCGGCCCAGGTCGAAGCGGGGCCGTCGCCGTGCAGCACGAAGTCGATGTCCAACTCGCCCAGGCTCAGGTCGAAACGGCGCGGCGTGTAGTCGCGCATGGCCGGTTGCGGGCCGTCGCCCTTGATGTTGAAACTCGGGCTCTCCAGCGCGGCCTGTTCGGCGGCGTTCTGTGGGAACAACAGCTTGATATGGTCGTCGCTGCCCAGGCTGACAAACCCTGCCAGCTCAGGCCCGCCCAGGGTGATGCGGCGCATGCGCGGGGTGATGTCGACCACCCGCAGCACCTGCAGGCGACGGCGTTTGATTTCGTGGCTAACGCGGTGGATTACTTGAGTCTTCATGGGTCTTTCCCGTCGGCAATGGTTTGAGCGGTGCGATTGAGCAGCGCTGCGACACGAACGATTTTTTGCGGGCTCCAGCGCCACTGCAGGCTCGCTAGAGAAGAGACGACCGGCGTCGGTGATTGTGTAGCGTTTTTTTCCAGGAACGTCAGCGTCGGGTCGATCATGCCGGGGGGGTAGGCGCCGTCGATCTGGCGAATCAGGTTATCACGGACTTTTCCAATGGTCGGCACTGATGAACTGCGCCAAGGGCAGGATTACTTTGCCACTGCCGACATCAGCAACTTGCGAATTTCCCCGGTAATTGCACTTTTGGTGCCTTGCTCCAAGATCCCCACTCGGCGCACCGCCAAGTCTCCCGGCAATGGCAGTACCCGCAGGCTTGGGTCTTTGTGCCAGTCGAAATTTTTCAGCAGCGGCACGATGGCCACTCCGACTTGCTGGCGTACCAGGTCGGCGATGCCGATGATGGAGTTCAGTTCGAGGATTTCCAACGGTTCGACCGATTCACTCTTGATGATCGACTGCACTTTGCGGCCTACGGCAGTGGAACGGTCATAGCGAATGAACGGCTGGGTCCTGAGCAATTCCACTGCGTCGTTGATGCCGGCGGTTTGCGCAGCATTGGCGAGCATGACGATGGGCTCGTTGTAGAGCAGGGTCCAGCTCAATCCATCGAAGTTCTGCCGTGCCGTCTCGATCAGTAAGGCCGCGTCAAGCTTGGCGGCGTGTACCAGATTGACCACTTCGTCGGAGCGGGCGGTCATCAGGTTGACCGATATGCGAGGGTGCAGCTTTTTCAGTTGCACCAGGCAATTGGCGAGCAGGCCCATGCCGGAAGTAATGCCGCCGATGGACACTTCACCCTCCATGGCCATGCCATCGGGGGCCTCGGCAATCATTTGCTCGTAGTCCGCCAACAGGCGCTTGGCCTTGGGCAGCAACAACACGCCATCGCGGCTCAGCTTGATCTGCCGCTGGCTACGGTCGAACAGTGGTCGGCGCATCTCTTCTTCGAGGGCTCGCATTTGCTGGCCGACAGCGGCGTTGGTAAGGGCCACACGGTCGGCGGCGGCGGCAAAACTGCCGTATTCGGCGACGGCGATAAACGTCTTGAAGAAACGAATGTTGCTCATGGAGAGGCCCGTGCTCATGGATGCGATTGCATCGTAAAGGTTTTGTTTACCCTGGATAAAGTTAAATTAGTTTTTCTTTTTATAGCACTCTGCCAATACTCAAGTCCGAACTGACTCGGCGAACTTTCCAAATGAGCAATCCAGATATCAGCCCTGAATACGCAGCATTGCGTGCGGCAAAAAACGTGTATCACCTCGGTGCAACCACGGTGTACTCCCACCATGAGGACAGCCGGTTTGCCTACACCCTCTACGTGCCTGAAGCCATCGAGGACACCACCCGGCCGGTAGATCTGGTGGTCTCGCTGCACGGCTCCACCCGTGCGATGGAGGTTTACCGCAATGGCTTCGCGGAGTTTGGCCGCTGGAACGATTGTGTGATCCTGTCGCCGCTGTTCCCGGTCGGTGTGCTGGGCGACGGCAATGGTGATGGCTACAAGCAGATGGTCGAGGGCGATATCCGTTACGACCAAGTACTACTCGACATGATCGCCAGTGTTGGCAAACGCTACGGTCGCAGCTTCGATACCTTTGCACTGTTCGGCTATTCCGGTGGTGGGCAATTCACCCATCGCTTCTGCTATCTGCACCCCGAAAAACTCTGGGCGGCGTCCATCGGCGCGCCCGGTTCGGTGACCCTGCTCGATGCCGATCAGGACTGGTGGGTCGGTGTGCGGGACTTTGCCACGCGCTTTGGCAAACCGTTGAACCTGCCAGCCTTGCAGCGATTGCCCGTGCATATGGTGGTGGGGGATTCAGACCTCGAAACCTGGGAAATCACCCACCGTGAAGGCGGCAAACACTTCATGGCCGGGGCCAACGCTGCCGGGCGTACGCGACCGGAACGCCTGGCTACCTTGAAGGCCAGCTTCGAGGCCGCCGGTGTGCAGGTGCACTTTGACCTGCTGCCCAACGTCGCGCACCAGGGCATCAAGGCGATGCCGGCTGCCCAGGATTTTTTCGCCAAGGTGTTGCGCCACAAGCGCAGCCTGGGCTGATACACCGCAGGTGATGCACTCAGAACAGACCGTATAAAAATAACCAAGGATTCACTCATTCTGATGCCGGTCCTGCCTTGGCTCCCGCCACTGACCGGAACATTCCTTCAAGGAGTCTTTCTCCCGTGAATAGTTACGTAAAGACGGCATTGGCCGTCGTAATGTCGGCGTGCACCTTTTCCATAGCCGTTGCACAGGACAAGGTCATCAGCGTTGGGCTCAACGGTGATATCCGTAGCACCGACCCAGGCGTCAACCGCGATGACAACACCGACGCGGTGATGATGCATATCGTCGAAGGGTTGGTGGCGTACCGTGAAGACACCAGCATCGCCCCGATGCTGGCGAGCGCGGTTGACGTTTCGGCGGATGGCCTGCGCTACACCTTTACCCTGCGTGACGGCGTGCACTTCCACAACGGCCAGCTATTGACGGCCAAGGATGTGCAATGGACTTGGCAGCGCTACCTGGCCCCCAAGACTCAGTGGCGTTGCCTGGCAGAGTTCGATGGGCGCGGTGCGGCCAAGATCGTTGATATCGCCAGCCCCGACCCGAAGACCGTGGTATTCACCCTGGATCAGGCCAATGGCTTGTTCCTGGCTGCCATGGCGCGCCCGGATTGTGCGGGCAGCGGCATCCTGCATCCAGACTCCCTGGCCGCGGATGGCAGTTGGCGCGCACCGATTGGCACAGGGCCGTTCACGCTGGGCAGATGGCAGAAGGGCCAATACGTCGAACTGGATCGCTTCAAGCAATACACCCCGCGTGCCGAAGACAAGGCGGACGGTTACACCGGCAACAAGCAGGCGTTTGTCGACACCGTGCGGTTCGAGGTCATCCCCGATTCGGCCTCGGCCAAGGCGGCGCTGCTGTCGGGTGGCGTGGACCTGCTGCCCGACGTGACCGCAATGGATGCCGCGCAACTCAAGCAGGTCAAGAACCTGCAGATCCAGGTCAGCCCGATCATGACCATCAGCGGGCTGTTGTTCCAGACTCGCGACCCGTTGCTCAAGGACGTGCGCATCCGCCGTGCAGTGGCATTGTCCCTGGATTACGCGCAGATGGTTGCGGCGTTGTCCGATGGTTTGTCGGTGGTCAACAATTCAATCATTCCCACGGCGAGTCCGTACTACGACGCCACCGCACACAAGGGTTATACCTATAACCTCGACGAGGCCCGGCGCCTGTTGAAGGAAGCCGGCTACGGCGGTGAAAAGATCCGAATGCTGGTCAACAAGCGCTATCCGCAGATGTTTGACATGGGTTTGCTCAGCCAGGCCATGACCCAAGCGGCAGGGTTGAACATCGAGATGGAAACCCTGGAGTGGGGCACGCAGTTGGAGCGTTACCAGACGGGTAGCTACCAGATGATGTCGTTCTCCTATTCGGGACGTTTCGATGCGGCGCAAAGCTACGAATCGGTGATCGGCGACAAGGACAAGGAGCCGCGCAAGGTCTGGGACAACCCCGAAGCCCTGGCCATATTGCGCGAGGCCCAGCGTGAAGTTGACCCAGCCAAACGCCGGTCATTGTTCGACAGGCTGCACACGCTGATGCTCAAGGATGTGCCCATGGTGGTTATCTACAACGGCACTGCCATCGGCGCCATGGGCAAACGCGTCGAAGGGTATCGTTCCTGGCCTGTTGCCAAGCCGCGCCTGTGGGGCGTGACGCTGCTCGACACTTCCAAGTAAGGCGTAGCGCTATGTTTCGATTCATATTGCATAGGCTCGGCATGGCGGTGCCGACCCTGTTGCTGATCTCGGTGATTGTGTTTGCCTTGATCCGTCTGATCCCCGGCGACCCGGCGCTACTGATGCTGGGCGACATGGCCGACCCGCAAAGTCTTGCCGATATGCGCAGCAGCCTGGGGCTTGATCACTCGGTGGTGACCCAGTACCTGATCTGGATTAAATCGGTACTCAGTGGCGACCTCGGTGTATCCATCAGCAGCCGCCAGCCGGTGCTGGAGTTGCTGCTCGAGCGCTTCAGCGTGAGTGCGACCGTGGTGCTGGTGGCGGTATTGCTGGCGACTGTGCTCGCAGTCCCGGTGGGCTTGCTCGCCGCCTGGAAGCAAAACAGTGCGATGGACCTGGGCCTGGTGGCCACGGCAACGTTGTTGCTGTCGGTACCCAGCTTCTGGTTGGGGTTGTTGCTGCTGTATGTCTTCGGCATTCAATTGGGCTGGTTGCCGGTGATCGGGTACGTCGGCTTTGCCACTGACCCGATGAAAGCGCTGACCTATGTGGTGCTGCCGATCGTCACCCTGACGCTGGTGGAATTCGGGGCCATTGCCCGGATGGCACGGGCCAGCACCATTGAGGTGCTGCGCCTGGAGTACATCGCCCATGCCAGGGCCAAGGGGTTGTCGGAAGGTGCGGTGCTGTGCAGGCACGCCTTGCGCAACGCGTTTGCGCCGACCTGGACCCTGATTGGCCTGATCCTTGGCAACTTGCTCGGCGGCATTGCGGTGCTGGAAACGGTGTTCACCCTGCCAGGTATCGGCCGGTTGATGGTCGATGCGATTTTCTCCCGCGACTACCCGGTGTTGCAGGGTTGCCTGCTGCTGGTCACCTGTATCTACGTGTTGGTCAACCTGCTGGTGGATCTGCTGTATCCGCTGTTCGATCCAAGGGTGAAGCTATGAACCTCAAGACTCCTGCCTTGCCCCCCGTGGCGGCGATCACGCCTCGGCGGCGCCGGCGTTACCCGCCGCTGAACGCCCTGATCGGCGGCAGCCTGCTCGCGGCACTGGTGTTGCTGGCATTGCTCGGCGTGGTGTGGACACCTTACGACCCGCTCAAATTGGACCTGCTCTCACGCCTGCACGCACCGAGCGCCTTGCATTGGCTGGGCACCGACGAATTTGGCCGCGATGTGTTCAGCCGGCTGATCATTGGTGCGCGTACCAGCCTGTGGATCAGCCTGCTCTCGGTCAGCGTGGCGGTGATCTGCGGCACGCTGATCGGCATGCTCGCCGGTTACCTGCGCGGCTGGACCGACCGGCTGCTGATGATGCTCAACGATGCGTTGCTGGCGTTCCCCGGCATCCTTATGGCCCTGGGCATCATGGCCATTGTCGGCGCCAGCCAGTACGGCATCGTGCTCGCCCTGGGTATCGCCTACACCCCTTCGGTGGTGCGGGTGGTACGTGGCAGCGTGCTGTCGCTGCGTGAGTTGGAGTTCATCGAGGCTTCGCGGGTGATCGGCAACTCCGAGCTGTACACCATGTTCCGTCACATCACCCCCAACTGTCTGGCGCCGCTGTGTGTGTTGGCCACCAGCATGTTTGGCTGGGCGTTGCTCTCGGAGAGTGCGCTGAGTTTCCTCGGCCTTGGGGTTCCACCGCCGGCCGCGACCTGGGGCAGCATGCTCTCGGCGAGCCGCACTTATATCTCGACGGCGCCTTGGCTGGGGATCTTCCCGGGCATCTTTATCAGCCTGACGCTGCTGGCTATCAATCTGTTCGGCGATGCCTTGCGTGATCGTCTCGACCCGCGCATGAGGAAATGAGCATGAGCGTTCCAGTGCCTTTACTGGCCGTTGAAAATCTACAGATTCGCGTCGGCGTGGACGGTCCGCTGGCCGTTGATGACTTCAGCTTCACCATGGCCCCCGGCGAAATCGTCGCACTGGTGGGCGAGTCGGGCAGCGGCAAGACCATGGCCGCGCGAGCTGCCATTGGCTTGCTGCCAGCACCGATGCAGGTGTGCGGTGGGCGCATCATCTTCCAGGGGCAGGCGCTGGACAGCAGCAATGCCAAGGCCATGCGTGAAGTGCGGGGGGCACGCATCGGCATGGTGTTCCAGGAACCGATGGTCTCGCTCAACCCCGCGCTGACCATCGGCCGGCAGATGAGCGAGGCACTCAAACTGCATACCACGCTGGATGCGGCGACGATCCATGAGCGCTGCATCGCCATGCTGCAACGCATCGGCATCAAGGACGCCGAAAAGTGCCTGGCATCCTATCCGCACCAGTTCTCCGGTGGCATGCGTCAACGGATCATGCTGGCCTCGGTGATGCTGCTGCGCCCGGCACTGCTGATTGCCGACGAACCCACCACGGCCCTGGATTGCCTGGCGCAACTGGACGTGATCGAGTTGATGCTGGAACTGACCCGCGAGCAGGGCACCGCGATTCTGTTTATCAGTCACGACCTGTCCCTGGTAGCGCGTTACGCCCATAAAGTCGTGGTGATGCGCTCGGGCAAGGCAGTAGAGCAGGGCCGTATCGAAGACATCCTCTTTGCCCCCAAGGCCGAATACACCCGGCAACTGCTCGAAGCGCTGCCACGGCGCGGGGAACTGGTGCCAGTGCCGGCGGCCGACAGCGCGTTGTTGCAGGTCCGCGATGTGTGTATCGAACACCCGGGGCCGCGCAGTTTCTGGGGGCGCAGCGTGCCCAAGCGCGTGGTGCACTCGGTGAACCTGAGTATCGCGCCGGGCGAGACCCTGGCCCTGGTGGGTGGCAGCGGTTCGGGCAAGACCACCCTCGGGCGCGCGGTCGTCGGGTTGGTCAACCCGTGTGCCGGGGCGATCCTGTTCCAGGGAGTGGACATCCTCAAAGCCGCCAACCGGGCACATCGCCTGCAATGCCAGATGATCTTCCAGGACCCGTATTCGTCCCTCGACCCGCGCATGACCGTCGGGCAGATCCTCGCCGAACCGCTGCGCCATGAACCAGCCCTGACGGCCGCGCAAAAGCGTCAGCGGGTCACCGACACCCTGGTTGACGTGGGCTTGCCCGAACAGTTTCGCGAGCGCTTCGCCCATCAACTCTCCGGTGGCCAGCGCCAGCGCGTGGCGATTGGCCGGGCGTTGGTGCGCCGGCCCAAACTGGTGATTGCCGACGAGCCGATCTCGGCACTGGACATGACCATCCAGAAGCAGATCCTCGAACTGTTCGAGCGCTTGCAGCGCCAATACGGCTTTGCCTGCCTGTTCATTTCCCACGATCTCTCGGCGGTGGAGCGCATCGCCCACCGTGTAGCGGTGATGAACCAGGGCGAAGTGGTCGAAATGGGCCCGCGTGACACGATTTTCGACGCCCCACAACACCCTTACACCCGTCGGCTACTCGCCGCGGCCAGCCCCTTGGAGAAACGTGCGGACGGCAGTTACCGCCTCCGTGCCAGTGTGATTTAGGTACTGCTGCACCCCAGGCCACGGCATTGAACCCCAACCCTTCGCAAATCGACGATTTGCGAAGCGGGCGAAGCCATGGCTGAAGAAAACAAAAACAACCCCATTCAACCTGTCTGCCAGGAACCTACACATGAATAACCGCATCAACAAAGTTGTCGCCAGTGCCAGCGTCATGGGCGCCGGTTTCATGCCCTTGTTTGCCCAGGCCGACTTCGTCGCCGACAGCAAAGCGGCGCTGGAGTTGAAGAACTACTACTTCAACCGCGACTACCGCGAGTCCAGCGGGCAGAACAAGCGAGCCGAGTGGGCGCAGGGTTTTATCCTCAAGCTCGAGTCGGGCTTTACCGACGGTACCGTGGGCTTTGGCCTGGACGCTGTGGGTATGTTGGGCATCAAGCTCGATTCCAGCCCTGACAACTCCGGTACCGGGCTGCTGGCACGCTCCAGCACGGCCGAGCCAGGCTCCCCCAGCTACGCCCGCCGAGCCCATGACAACTACTCAAAGCTGGGCCTCACCGGCAAGGCGCGCCTGGGCAAAAGCGAGTTGCGCGTGGGTTACATGGTGCCTGACCTGCCGACGCTGCAGCCGAACCTGAGCCGCCTGTTCCCGCAGAGCTTCAGCGGTACTGCACTGACCTCCAAGGACATCGACAAGCTGACACTGACCGCCGGCCAACTGGACCAGGTCAAGCAGCGCGACTCAACCCATTACGAAGATATGGGGCTTACCAGCCAGTACGGCGCTTACAAAAGCAGCGCGAAAAGCGATGAATTTCGCTACGCCGGTGGCGAGTATGCACTCACGCCAACGACCGTCGTGACCTACCAGTTCGCGCAACTGGAAAGCCTGTACCAACAGCATTACCTGGGCTTGAAAAACAGCTTCAAGTGGGGCCCGGGCACGTTCAAGACCGATGTCCGCTACTTCAGCGCCAGTGAAGACGCTGCGGCCCTGGCCGGCAAGGTGGATAACCGGGCGTTGAGCACGCGCATCGGCTATGGCCTCTACGGCCACAACCTCAGCGGCGGCTACCAGGAACAGTACGGTTCGACGCCGTTCACCTATGTGGACGGTACCAACACCTACCTGTTCACCGAATATCAACTGGCCAACTTCTCCCAGACCGGCGAGCGCGTGTGGCATGCCCGCTATGACTATGACTTCGCCTCGCTGGGCATTCCGGGCCTGCTGTTCTCGACGCGGTATGCCAAGGGCGACAACGCCAAGGTCATTGGCTTTAACGGCGAAGGACGCGAATGGGAGAGGGACGTGAGCCTCGGCTATGTGGTGCAGAGCGGCACGTTCAAGGATGTCTCGCTGCGTTGGCAGAACGCCAGCGCCACGAGCAACTTCGCCCGTGACACCAACGAAAACAGAGTGATCCTGGGCTACACCGTGGCGCTCTGGTAGCGGGAATGGCGTGCAACAGGCACAGCCTGTTGCACGCCCAAGCAGTGGACATGAGGGGATAGATCAGATGACGAGTTTGCCGTTGCGGCGGGCACCGCCCAGTCAACAACGCGTATCGGCGCGTGGCGTAAGTGATTTCATCGAAGCGGTGAACGCTGCGGACCTGGAGTTGCACAGCTTCATGCTGTACCGCGATGGCGCGGTGGTAGCTGAAGCGTTTTGGGCGCCTTATTGCGCCACACGCCTGCACGTCCAGCATTCGGCGACCAAAAGCTGGGTGTCCATGGCCGTCGGGCTGCTGGTGGATGACGGCGCGCTGTCGTTGGACGCCAAGGTGGTGGATTTTTTTGCCGCCGATTGCCCGGCATCCATCAGCGCCAACCTGGCGGCCATGACCGTGCGGGATTTGCTGACAATGCGCACCGGCCATCGCCAGGGCATCTCGGGTGGCGCCTGGCGTGGGCGCAGTGACAGTTGGGTGCGGTTGTTCCTCAACGAGCCGGTCGAAGACCCGCCAGGGCACCGGTTTATCTATAGCAGTGCGTCGAGCTTCATGCTCTCGGCGATTGTCAGCGTGGTCAGCGGCCAGACGGCGTTCGAGCTGTGCAACGCACGTATTTTCCAACCCATGGGCATGGGCCCCATCGAGTGGGACCTGGCACCTGGCGGTTTCAACACCGGGGGCAATGGCCTCAGTTGCCGCACCGAAGACTTGCTCAAGTTCGGCGTATTGCACTTGCAGCACGGCCATTGGCAGGGGCAGCAATTGTTGTCCCGGGAATGGGTGGCCCAAGCGACCCGTGGGCACGTCGATGATGTATGGATGGGCGCCTTCGATGGCAAACGCTACCTGAGCCGCGACGAGTCCAGCGACGCCTCTGTCACGCGCCGCGAAGGCTACGGCTTCCAGTGGTGGATGACCCTGCACGGTGGGTATTACGCCTCCGGCGTGTTTGGCCAGCAGTGCATTGTGTTACCTCGCCATAACACGGTGATTGCGTTTACCGCGGGGCTTGCCCTGGGCGAGCGGCGCTTGCACAGCTTGCTCTGGGAGCATCTTTTGCCCGCGCTGGACGTACCCAGCGAAGGCTCGTTGGATGCCGGGCTGGCGGCGCTGCTGGCGCGTCAACAGCGGCCGGTCATGTCTGGCGCCGCGAGCTCGCCGCGCCAGGCTCAATTCAGCGGTACGTTCGTCATGCAGGCCAACGAAGACCAGGTCAGCCAAGTGCGCCTGGAGTTCGGGCCCGAGCATTGTGACTTTTACCTCACCGACCCCCGTGGCACCCATTGCATCCGTGCCGGGCTGAGCGCCGGCATCGAAACCCAGACCAGCATGACCGGCCACTATCTGCATCACCAATACCAGCCGCAACTCACCCCGGTGGTGGCGCAGGCGCGCTGGACCGAAGACGGGGTGTTGAGCATGACCTGGCAGTTTGTCGAGACGGCGTTTTGTGATCGGGTCACCTGCCGTCTCGAACACGGCACCTTGTACGTGGACCGCAGCGTCAACGTAAACGCAGGCCCATTGCAGCGCCCGACGCTGACCGGCCATCCAACCATCGCTTTGCAGGAGTCGCCATGACCGATCTTTCCAACCCTTCAGTTTCCGCGCGGGGCGCGTTCTGGGCGCCATTTACGCCGATGCGCCAGTTCCAGCAACAACCGATGATGTTCGCCAGCGCCGAGGGTATGCACTACACCACCACCGATGGGCGCCGCGTACTCGACGCAATGGCGGGGCTATGGTGCGTGAATGCCGGGCATGGCCAGCCGAAAATCGTCGAAGCCATTCGCGAAGCGGCGGGGCGCCTGGACTTTGTCTCGTCGTTCAAGATGAGCCACCCCCAGGCCCTGGAAATGGCCGAGCGATTGATCGACGTCAGCCCCGCTGGTATGGAGCAGGTGTTCTTCACCAACTCCGGCTCTGAAGCGGTGGATACCGCGCTGAAGATCGCGCGGGCGTATCACCAGGCGCGTGGTGATTGCCGCCGTACCAAGTTTATCGGGCGTGCCAAGGGCTACCATGGCATGGGCTTCGGTGGGCTGTCGGTATCCGGTATCGGCCGCCAGAAACGTGACTTTGGCCCACTGCTGGGGGAGGTCTCGCACCTGCCATTGCCGTATGACGCGGGCATGCGTTTCAGCGTCGGGCAGCCGCAGCAGGGCGCCAGTTACGCTGATGCGCTGACACAACTGCTGGACATCCAGGACCCGAGCACCGTGGCCGCGGTGATTGTCGAGCCGGTGACCGGCTCCGGTGGGGTTTATCCGCCGCCCCAAGGCTACCTGCAACGCTTGCGCGAGATTTGCACACGGCACGGCGTGCTGTTGATTTTCGACGAGGTCATCACGGGCTTTGGCCGCGTCGGCGCTCCCTTTGCCGCGCAAGCCTTCGGCGTACTGCCGGACCTGATCACCACCGCCAAGGGCCTGACCAACGGCGCCGTGCCCATGGGCGGCGTGCTGGTCAGTGGCGCGGTGTATGAAGCGTTCATGGCCGGGCCGCAGAATGTCATCGAACTGATGCACGGCTACACCTATTCAGCCCATCCACTGGCGTGTGCGGCCGGGTTGGCCACCCTCGAGGTGCATCGTGAACTGGGCATCAACCAGCACGTCAGCGCGGTGAGTGGGCTGTGGCAGTCCACCGCACTCGCGCTGCAGGGCATCGGCCCGGTGCTGGACGTACGCGCGATCGGTTTGCTCTGCGCGGTCGAACTCGAGCCGCGCCCTGGTTTCCCCGGTGCGCGTGGCAGCGAGGTTGCGCAGTGGTGCTTCGACAACGGCGTGCTGGTACGCGGCTCGGGCGACACCATTGTGATTTCGCCGCCGCTGGTGATCAGCCCGCAGGAGATCGCCCAGGTGTTCGACACCCTGGCCAGTGCCCTGAAACACGTCGCCTGAAGGGAGTCCAAGGTATGTCGGATCTGTTTGAGTTCTACATTGACGGTGCCTGGGTCAAGCCTCACGGCACGGCCATTGAGCCCGTGGTAAATCCGTCCACCGAGCAGGTGGTTGCGCGCATCAGCCTTGGCGACAGCCACGATGTGGACCGCGCAGTCGGCGCGGCCAGGCAAGCGTTTGCCGGGTTCGCAGCAAGTTCGCTTGAGGCGCGTGTCGACCTGCTGCAACGCATTATCCAGGCCTACAAACTCCACAGCGAAGCGCTGGTCGAAGCGGTTCACCTGGAAATGGGCGCGCCGCTGTCCCTGGCCCGCAGTGCGCATGTGCCGGCCGGCCTGGGCCATCTGGTGCAGGCGCTGGAAGTGCTACGCGATTATCGCTTCGAACGCCGCGTGGGCCAGACGCTAGTGGTGCGTGAGCCTATCGGCGTGTGCGCCCTGATCACCCCCTGGAACTGGCCACTCAATCAACTCACCTGCAAGCTCGCACCCGCCCTGGCGGTGGGCTGCACCGTCGTACTCAAGCCAAGTGAGTGTGCGCCGTTGTCGGCCCATATCGTCGCGCAAATCCTGCATGAGGCCGGGGTGCCGAAGGGGGTGTTCAACCTGGTCAACGGTAGTGGGCCGGTGGTTGGCGCTGCGCTGGCCAGCCATGCCGAGGTGGATATGGTGTCGTTTACCGGCTCGACCCGCGCCGGCATCGCAGTGGCCAAGGCGGCGGCCGATACCGTCAAGCGTGTGTCCCAGGAGCTGGGCGGCAAATCCGCGAATATTCTGCTCGACGACGCCTATCTGCCTAGCGCGGTGCGTCACGGGTTACAGGCGTGCATCCGTAACAGTGGCCAGTCGTGCAATGCGCCGACGCGCCTGCTAGTACCGCGCGCGCAGCAACAGGCCGTGATTGATATCGTCCAGGAAGTGCTGGCGCAGGTGTGTTTCGACGACAGCCAGCCGACCTGCGCCATCGGCCCTGTGGCGAACGCCCTGCAATTTGAGCGGGTTCAGGCCATGATCGTTGAGGCCATCGGCGAGGGTTCGCGATTGATCGCCGGAGGGCTGGGACGACCACGGGGGATTGAACGCGGGTACTACGTGCAACCTACGGTATTTGCCGACGTCACCCCGGACATGCTCGTGGCGCGTGAAGAAATCTTCGGCCCGGTCCTGGCGATCATGCCGTACGACAGCGAAGCCGAGGCGATTGCCATCGCGAACGACAGCCCTTATGGCTTGTCAGGTTACGTCACTTCGACCAGCCTCGAACGCAGCCGCAGGGTTGCGCGGCAACTGCGCACCGGCATGGTCCATCTCAATGGCGCCCGGGCCGACCAGGCCGCGCCGTTTGGCGGCTACAAGCAGTCGGGTAATGGCCGGGAATGGGGTGAGTGGGGGTTTGAAGAATACCTGGAGAGCAAGTCGTTGTTTGGGTATTAACGGCTTGAGCGACAGGCGACGGGGCGGTATTTGTGTAGTGCGAGTCGCAGTGCGAGCGCGAGTAGGGTCTGGCGTTCACCCTCGATAGAGAAACCCCGATGACTCTCACTTCGACACCCCCGGCGGCCATGCGCCAGGTGCATATCGAACAGGTGCTGAACCTGTTCGACGACCCTCCCTCGTTGACAACCGTCGCCGCAGACTGTGCCCAGGCCTACCTGGACCAGTACTGCGCGGGACGCAATTATTCTGCGCGTTTGATTTACCTGGCCACACCCGACGGCCCGTATCGTTCCTTGCCCGACTTGGTGATGGCGCGTCTGGCAGCCGCGCGGCCCACGTTGTTGGCCGAGGGCTACCAGCATGTGGTGCAGCGAGTCCGGGAAACCTATGCGCCGGGCGGCCCAAGCCTGGCGGAGCTGGAAGGCCTGATCAACCGCTGCGGGGCGCGCCTGCTGGGGTTTTTTTCACGGCGTCTGCAGGCGTGGTGGAACGAGCCGCTGCCGTTGCACATGACGCGTTGGGGCTACCTGGCCGATGAGTTGCTGGCGTTGCTCTACGACTCGCCCCCGCCGCCGGGCATGAGCGCGGAGTGCTTCGCCCGGGTCTTTCCCAGGTCGGCGTTGCATGGCCGCCGCCCCAATCGGGAGTGGTCGGCCCATGGCCCGGCACTGAGGGTACAAACGCTGCACCTGCGCCGCGGGGCGTCGGTGCAGATGCTGGCGCTGCTCCTGCTGCAAACCGCCACGCAGACGTTCTTGTTCAGCCCGGCCTGCGGTGTGCAGCGCCTGGACACTCCGGACAGCCTGCCAGCGCTGTTGCCGGCCTACGCCAGCCCATTGCTTGCAGGCGCGGGCGGGCAATGGTTCGCCGTCGAGGTGCAGGGCGATCCCTTTGACGCGCTGGCGGCCAGTTACCTGGCGTTGCAGTTGCAAGAGATTGCGTTGCTTGACCCCCTGGTGCCGCGCTCCGTCGAGGATTATCAGGCGCTACTGGGCATGATCACCGACAGCCGCCGCTGGTTTGTAGCGGCCCTCAGTCCGCGTCAGCAGACGTTGCGCGAGCAACTGCCGCTGTGGCTGGTCCATGCCACGCCCGATCAGTGCATCGCCTACGCGCAATTGCTGCAAGCATTGGTGCTCGCCCGCCAGCACAGCGGTGCGCGGCATTTTCTCGACGGTATCCCCTCGTTGCAGGGCTATGCCAACGAGCGCTTGCAAGCCTGTTTGCGAAAGGACGCACGCGCCGCGGCGCTGAGCCCCGCCGATATTCGCTTGACCTTTGAGCGGGTGATTGCCGCCGCAGTGCCGGTGCCGGGAGGTTTTATCGCCGGGCAGGTGGAGCGCTTCCACGTCAGCCTGACGGAGTGGGCCCTCGAGAACCTGGTGGGCTTTGCCCACACCGTCAAAGCGATTCGCCTCAAGGGCGAGCCTGCGCCCGCCTGGTTGAGCTATGAGCTGCTCCAGCGTTGCGTGACCGAGGCCGACATCGGACAGCGGTATCCGGCACTGCTCAAACAACAATTGATTGGTAACCCCAATCGACGTCAATTGTTCAGCCTGCAATTGCGCGTGCAGCTGCCGATGCAGGCCCTGGAATGGCAAATCAAGGGTGAGCATGGGCTGACCCAGGCAGGTTTTCGGCGCTTGCGGGCTGCGCTGCAACCCAGTGCGACGTCCGACGCATTCTGGCCCTTGGCGTTCAAGGCCGTCGCCGGGGCGACGGCGGATGAAGTGGCCAATATGTTCATCATTGGCCCTCGGCAAGGCGAGGTCGGCCCCCACTTGCTCTATCGGCCTTTGTTCGAGCCGCCGCTACAGGAGTTCCCATCGCTGAAGGCCTTGTTCGAGGCGATCCGGCAACCCGGCGCGCTGCAAGACAGCGTGCTGACCTGGCTGGCGCCCCAGCGTCAGGCGGTCTATGCCAATGGTGGGTTTGACGAACCGCGCACTCAGCATTTTCTGCAGGGCGATGAGTTCACGCGTTATGAACAACCGGCACCGGCACAGCTGAGCAAGTCAGTGCTTGTCGGCGACCCCACTGATCACCTGTTTACGGCCATGGCTCAAGCCTTGGCAAGCCTGGCTGAGCGTCAGACGGTGTCGAACGCCGAACAGCGCTGGGCCAGCCTCAAGCAGGTCGGCTGGTTGTTGTTCGGCACCCTGCAACCCCTGCTCACCGGGCCGCTGATGCTGGTGGGGTGGCTGGTGCAGTTGGTCGACAGCACCCGGCAGGACATCGTCGCCTTGCAGGGCACCGACGAGCAGGCCAAAAATGCCGCACTGGTCGATCTACTGGCCAACCTGATGGTGGTCGTGGCGCACCAGGCCACACCCCATGACGCGCGGCGCCACCTGGAGGTAGAGCACCCGGTATTTGCGCCGTTGGCCCTCGCGGAACCGCCGCCCCTGCCGCCTGTACGGATCGCGCCCCCTGCGCAGTTCCTCGCGCCGTCGGGCTGGGCCAATGCCCGCGACACCCTCACGCCAGAGATGTGGGCACGCCTGCAACGGTTCAGCCTGCACAGCTTTGCAGCGCCCTGGCCCGTGGCCTTGGAAGGCGCTGAAACCAGCGGGCCCTGGCAAGGACTGGTGCGCGACACACAGCGCACCCCACCGCGTTGGCTGGCATTGGTGCAAGGGCATAAATTCCGCGTGCGCATGGAACATGGACGCGTACGGGTGATCAGTGCGGATGGCATGCACCGGGGGCCGTGGCTCAAAGCCGTGGGGCAAGGGCGCTGGGAGGTTGACCTGCAATTGCGCCTGCTCGGTGGCGCGGGAGATGGCGCTATCGAGCCTGTCGACAACCGCCAGGTCCTTGAAAACCAATACCGTCAGGCCACACAGAAACGCGCTCGCGCCCAGAGCGCCATGGAACTCGCCCGCACGTTGGCCAACAAGCCCGCCGATGAAGTCACCGAGCAACAGCGCACTCAGGCCCAGGCCCGCTACTTCAAGGCCTTGGAAGAGAAACTGGAGCTTTGCCAGGACGAGTTGCAACTGCTCAGGCGCCTGCGCGACCAGGGGCCACGGCCGCGCTACGAAGAGGAACTGAGCCAGATACTGGAGTCGATCATTCTGACGATACAGTTGTTGGATGCCGACAGCCGCACACGCATGCATCTGCGCAACCTGCAATTGCGACCATTGCTGGAGGCCGGCGACGAACAGACCCATGCCGAACTGAACCAGGGCTTGCGTGAGCTGGCAGTCATCCACGACAACGTGATTCGTTGGCGCATCCTGGAACAGCGCTACCTCGACGAGCTTCGCCAAGTGCCCCGACTCGGCCGCGACAAGGCCCGGGCGCTGGCAGAGTTGATGCCGGTGCGCCCGTCGGTCCTCGACCTGCAGTCCTTGCAGCTCACCACGCTATGGGGCCTGGCCATCGACGTGCCGGGCCTGCCCTTCGAAGATGATCTTTTCGAGAACATGAGCACCACAGTCGACCGTGCCCGCTGGGCCAGCCGCTCCCTGGCCGAGTTGTCGCAGGTGCACAGCAGCGAGGCTGAACGCGTTGAATTGCTCGACAGCATCGACCATGTGTTTGCGCAGACCGATGATCGCATTGAGTTCTGGCGTGCCATGGAACCGGACAGGTTCAACCTCGCGTACCTGCAGCAGCTTCAAGGGTTGTTGGCCACCCTGCACCGTAACGTGGAACAACAACTGGCGGGGTTGCTGCAGCCGCAGGCGCAAGAGGTGTTCAAAGCCCCACCTGACACCTCGGGGAAACGGCGCAACAAGATCATCCGCACCCGCAATCATGACCTGTATGTAGCGCGTATGAGCCCAGAACCCACAGGCGTAGATACCGCTCAGATGCTGGATGCGGCCGGCAGCGTCATCGGTTCATTCACCGAGGCCGAGGACGGCGTCTGGGACCTGGAAAACGTCACGCCACCCGCGCGGCCCGATCCCGAACTCAATAGCCTGTTGAAAAAGGCCAACCTGTTGCTGGGAGAAACCGATAAAGCCATCGCCCATGTTGAAGCGATGGTCGACAAGGCCAATGACGCGGCATCCCTGCAAGAACTACTGGACGCTCAGGCCCGCAGCCGTTTGTGGGCGGCCGAGGCCATTGGCCGAAAACTGCGCGGCCTGGACAACGCGCGGCTGGCGGCGGTGCAGCAGGCCAATGCGCGGACGGCCGAGGCGAGCTTGCGGGCAGCGGTGGCAAAGCTTGAAGCGGCAGGGCTGAGCGCACGCGTGCGCGCCACACGCAATAAAACGCTGACCCAAACCGACGTGGCTTTTTTGCATAGCCACAACGAAGTGCGCGTTCATCGCCAAGGCGCCCGGGTAAAGCTCAAGGGCGATGATTTTTTGCAGGTGTATGCCGTGAATGATGTCCACACCGGCAAGCCGTTGTGCTTCGCGCATTTTCACTACGGGCGCAGTGAAGGCCCGGACGATCACTTCACCGCTGCTCACCTCAAGAGTCCGGAACAGGAACGCCTGGGCCGCCAGGCACAGGCCGCAGTCGAAGCCCAGGCCTTCGCGCGCATGCGCACCGGGCAGACCGGGCGAGTGCAGCAAACCCTCGAGATCCGGCGTGCGCAGATCGGGCTAGCCTTGGCTCGCCAGTTGTTTTTCAGCGTCGACTGAGGGCGCGCACCGGGTATGGCCGTCAGGTTGCAGATACGGCAACAGGATCGGCGCCATGCCCTTGAGTACCTGCACCGGCAACGCCGACGTGAAGGTGAAGTGCTCGGCGGACTGGCCGGGCACAAACGCGGTCAGCGTGCCGAAGTGGTGCTCGCCCAGGTAGAACACAAAGGTCGCGGTGCGGTTGATGGATTTGGAACTGAGGATGCGCCCACCGGCACCAATCGCCTCGATACGGTTGTCGCCGGTGCCGGTCTTGCCGCCCATGGCCAGCGGCGTGCCGTCGGCCAGCTTGAAACTGCCGGCGACGCGCTTGGCGGTGCCGGCGTCCACCACCTGGGACAAGGCGCCGCGCAACGCCCTGGCCACTTCCACCGGGATCACCTGCTTGCCGGGCGCCGGGTCGTTGACCACCTGGGTTTCGTACGGTGTCCCGGCGGCGAAGTGCAACGTGTCGATGCGTAGCACTCTGGGACGCACGCCGTCATTGAGGATGATGCCCATCAGTTCCGCCAACGCCGCCGGGCGGTCGCCGGAGCTGCCGATGGCGGTGGCCAGCGACGGCACCAGGTGGTCGAAGGGATACCCCACGGCTTTCCAGCGCTGATGAATATCCAGGAACGCCTCGATCTCCAGCATGGTGCGGATGCGGCTGTCCCGCGCACTTTGGTGGCGGCTCTTGAACAGCCAACTGTAGACCTCCTGGCGTTCGAACTGGCTGGCCTTGACGGCGTCGCTGAAGGTTGCGTCGGGATGGTTGAGCAGGTAGCCCAACAACCACAGGTCCAGCGGATGGACCTTGGCGATATAGCCTTGGTCGGGCAGGTCGTAGGCGCCGGGGCCGTAGTCTTGGTAGAGCTTTTCCAGGCGTTCGTCGGTGAGTTTGAGCGGGCTCTGGACGCCCGACATATGTGAGCGCACGAACAGGTTGAAGCTCGCCTGGCTGGCGTTGGGCAGCAGGTAGCGATGCACGGCAGCCAGGCGGATCGGCGTGGGGTGCAGGCTGTCGAGGAAGGTGTCGAGGCGCGCCTGGGTGTCCTTCTTCTGATACTTCTTCCAGAACTTGAGCAGGAAGGTGGTGCCTTCGCGGTCGGCGAAACCGGCGAGGTATTCCTGGCGGCGCGGGTCGTTGTCGTCCTTGAGCAGTTCGGCGCTGTTGTTCTCGCCGGAGTAGGTGACGTAACGCACCACATCGCGCATCAGGCGAATGAACGGCAGGTTGATCGACTCGCGCAGGGCGTCGCGCAGGGTCGGGTTGCGGCCGTTGTCCTGGCTGCGGAAGTTATGGAAGGTGTGCAGGCCGCCGCCAGTGAAGAAACGCTCGCCGGGGTTGGCCGAGTAAGTGCGGTCGAGGGCGGCGTCGAGCATCCGGGCGAGGGATTTGTCCGGCGCCTGGATCAGGTAGTCGACGGCCCAGCGGCTCAGGCGGTCCTGTTCATCCACATTGGCTTTTTTCAGCTCGGCCGGGGCCTGGGCCGCGTATTTGGCGTGCAACTCGCTGATGATTTGCAGGTAGGTGGTGAGCACCCGCAGCTTGGCAGTGGAACCCAGCTCCAGCTTGCTGCCTTCGTTGATGTCGAAGGGTTGGTCGGTGTTGTCGGTTTGTACGCGCACCCGCGAGCCGTCCGGGGTCAGTTCGAACAAGGTGAAGCTGTAGCGCACCTGGGCGGTGCTGGTGGCGGTCAGCAAGCGCTCGCCGAGCAGACCGATCTGGCGTGCGTATTCGGGGTCGGCGAGGTGCTTGAGGTAGCCGCTGACCTGGCCCTGCAATTGCGCTTGCAGGGTGCTGGTGGCCGAGAGGTCCAGGCGGTCCAGGTCGTACAGCGGCCGGTCGAGCAGGGCGGCGAGGCGGCTGCGCGCCACGCTGATGCCCTTGTCTGTTTCGATCGGTTGTACCGTGGGTTGTTGCACCCAGTCGCGGTAGCTGACCTTGCTTGCCAGTGCCGCCTGGAGCAGCGCCGGTTCGATCACGCCGCTCTGGGCCAGCAGGCGCAGGTGGCTGTCGGTGAGTTGCGCCAGTTCGTCACGGCCCTTGGTCAAGTAATGAGATGGCCGACGCTGGGCGATGATCAATGACAGCACCTCGCGCAGCGCCAGGCCTTGCTCGGCATTCACCGGGCCCCACAGCGCCTGGTTGACCTGGTTGAAGTCGGCGCCGTACCACACCCGCAAACCCTCGGCCATGCCGTGCACTTCACCGTGCCCCGGCACCGCCGACAGCGGCACGCTGTTGAGGTAGTCGCGCAGGATGTTCTGCCGCGCCGCCAGGGTCTCGGGGCCATCGTGGTAGGCGCGTACGGCGGCGGAAAACATCTGCCGCAGTTTTTCGCCGCCGGACACCGTCAGGCCATCCGGCGAGTGGCGGTATTTTTCCAGTTGGGTCGCCAATGTACTGCCGCCGGCACTTTGGCCTGGCAGGTGCAGCAGCTTGGCGACCTGCGACCACGCGGCCTTGGCGAAACGCGGCCAGTCCACGGCGGGGTTGGCCAGGGGTTGGGCGGGGTCGAGCAGGTCACGGTTTTCGATAAACAGCAGGCTGTTGGTCACCAGCGGTGGGATCGCGGCAAAGCTGGCGTAGAGCTGCTGCGGGTAGTTGTAGGTGTACAGCGGCGCGCCGCGACAGTCGGTGATCGACAGCCCTGCCTGGATTTTTTCCGCGTAGGGCACGAACAGGCCCTTGGCGCTGTAGTCCATCAACGCCGGGGAAAAACGCGACTGCGCCTGGATCACGTAGCCGCGCTTGAGCAGGCGCGGCAGGAAGGTGTCGAGGTCGCTGTAGCCCAGGCGCCGGTCGAATGGCCCGGCACCCGGGTAGTCGATGGCATCGCTGGCGCCGGGCTCGACCTGATAGGTGAGGTTGCGCGCCAGGCGGCTGAGTTCCTGGGCTTGCAGGCGCGAGGTACGCATCTCCTTGGTGGCGGCCACGCCCAGGGCAATCAAGCCCATCAGTACGATCAGCCAGAACAAACGCCAAGCGTAGCGCGGCCTGGGTCTGGTTTTTGATGAAGGCGCTGGGTCCGAACTGCCGTGTACTTTCGCAGCCTTGGTCGAGTCGGTTTGCCACAGTGCGCCCATAGTCGATTGATCCTGCACGCAGATTGATCGGACTTGCTGGAAGCTTAGTCGCTGGGGGCTTGTTGTGAGGGAATTGTGCTTTGTTTGTCGGAAGTTTCTGTGCGAGCGCTGCGACGTTTGGTCGCTGCGGGTAGGTTAGATGCTCCTGTAAAGTTACATTTTTGCGGGTTCTTTAACTAAATTGAGCGGTTTTTATAGTGAAAGACCCTAACCCTGGCTTTTTATACTGCACGCCCCGCTGCGATCGCTCCACGGCGGGCACTCCAATAACAAGATGAGGTTGTACCCCTATGCCCGTCGGCAACCCACTGCCCCATGGCGAGACCGCTCAAGGCGGCCCGCTCAAACGCGAACTCGGTGAACGACACATTCGCCTGATGGCCCTCGGTGCCTGCATCGGCGTCGGCCTGTTCCTCGGCTCGGCCAAGGCCATTGAAATGGCCGGCCCGGCGATCATGCTGTCGTACATCATCGGCGGCCTGGCGATCCTGGTGATCATGCGCGCCCTCGGCGAGATGGCCGTGCACAACCCCGTCGCCGGCTCGTTCAGCCGTTACGCGCAAGATTATCTCGGCCCGCTGGCGGGCTTTCTCACGGGTTGGAACTACTGGTTCCTGTGGCTGGTGACCTGCGTTGCCGAGATCACCGCCGTGGCGGTGTACATGGGCGTGTGGTTCCCTGACACGCCACGCTGGATCTGGGCCCTGGCCGCCTTGATCAGCATGGGCACGATCAACCTGATCGCCGTGAAGGCGTTCGGTGAATTCGAGTTCTGGTTCGCCCTGATCAAGATCGTCACGATCATCGCCATGGTGATCGGCGGTGTTGGCATCATCGCCTTCGGCTTTGGCAACGACGGCGTGGCGCTGGGCATTTCCAACCTGTGGGCCCACGGCGGCTTTATGCCCAACGGCGTGCAGGGCGTGCTGATGTCCCTGCAAATGGTGATGTTCGCCTACCTGGGCGTAGAGATGATCGGCCTCACCGCCGGCGAAGCCCGCAACCCGCAGAAGACGATTCCCAGCGCCATCGGCTCGGTGTTCTGGCGCATCCTGCTGTTCTACGTCGGTGCATTGTTCGTGATCCTGTCGATCTACCCGTGGAATGAAATCGGCACCCAGGGCAGCCCGTTCGTGATGACGTTCGAGCGGTTGGGCATCAAGACCGCGGCGGGCATCATCAACTTTGTGGTGATCACCGCCGCGCTGTCCTCCTGCAACGGCGGTATCTTCAGTACCGGGCGCATGCTCTACAGCCTGGCGCAGAACGGCCAGGCCCCGGCCACGTTCGGCACGACTTCCAGCAACGGTGTGCCGCGCAAGGCCTTGCTGTTGTCGATCTTTGCCTTGCTGCTGGGCGTGTTGCTCAACTACCTGGTGCCGGACCAGGTGTTCGTGTGGGTGACCTCCATCGCCACCTTCGGCGCGATCTGGACCTGGCTGATGATCCTGCTGGCCCAGCTCAAGTTCCGCAAAAGCCTGAGCCCGGCCGAACAGGCAGGGCTCAAGTACCGCATGTGGCTGTACCCGGTCAGTTCGTACCTGGCCCTGGCTTTCCTGGTACTGGTGGTGGGCCTGATGGCGTACTTCCCGGATACCCGCGTGGCGCTGTACGTGGGGCCGGCGTTTCTGGTGTTGCTGACCGTGCTGTTCTACGTGTTCAAGTTGCAGCCGGTCGCCAACGTCCAAGCCGCCCCGCGCTCGGCGTAAGCTTCAGTGCGCCTCTTGTGCCAGTTGCGCCGCTTCGGTCAACTGGCGCACCAGGCGATTGCGCTCGGCAATTTCCAGCTCCACCAGGGATTGGCGTCGTTCCAGGTACGCGTCCGAACGCCGGTCGCTGATCTCCTGGTTCAGCGCATTGAGCTGGTGGCGCACCACATTGTCGATGGTCGAGAAGGGCTCCGGGTAGCTGCGGGCCAGGTACTCGATCCAGAAGTCCTCCATCAATAACGACTCCTGCGCCGCCTGGGTCCGGCCGAGTGCCTCCAGGGTTTGCCGGGCCTGGATCACGTCGTCTTCGCTCACCCATTCTTCGACCGCGTAGAGCATCTCTTCACGTCTGATCGGCAGGTCGAACGCATCGCGCAACTTGAGCCGGTAGTAGAGCTTGATCTCGGCATCGTCCGGGTCCACTCCCGCTGCACGCAGGCGCTCGATATGCGCCTCGGCCAACTGGTCCACCCGACGCAGGTAGAACAGGCTCCTGGCCAGGCCCAGCAATTGGCGGTCGGCCTGCTCACTGCCGGCCTGGCTGCGTGCCTGGTGCACCTGGTGCTCAATTTCCATATTGATAAACGCCAGTATGGCGCCGTCGCCGCAGGTGCCGGCCACGTAGGTATTGAGAAATACCCGGTTGCGCAGATCGGTGGATTGGCCCATGGCGTCGAGCAGGTTCCACACACGGCGGGTGAGTGCTTGCTGGGTGGCCTGGTTGCGCCGGTAGGCATACGACTGCGTGAGGTCCCGCAGGACCCGGAAGGTGTCGTCGGGGTTGGCATCTTCATGCTGGCGCAACTGTTGCCACAGGGTTTGACGTTGCGCGTGTTGGGCGCTGGGCACGCCGGTCAGCCATCGGTTGACGTCAATGGCCTGCGCCTGTTGATGCAGGACGCCCGGCAGCGCGCCACCCAGTACGATGCCGGTGCGGTTGCGGTAGTTGCGTAGCCTGTCGAGCGTGGCATCGCTCAATGGATTGTCATGCAGGATGGTGTTGCGGTTGGTGGGGCCCATGCGCACATCGGAAAACACCGCGTCGGGAATAGTGGTGATGCGGTTTTCCTGAAGCAGCAGGCTACGCAGGCTGCTGCGGCTCTCGGCACCGATGGGCCACTGGTCGATGTTGGTCTGGCGCAGAGACAGCACCCGCAGGCGGGTCATCCGGCTGACATCGGGCGTCAGGCCCAGGGGGTTGCCATCCAGGAACAGCCCGTCCAGGCGTGTGAGCCCGGCCAGCTGCTGGCGCGACTCAACCGTCAGTTCAATCATGTTGTCGCTCAGATCCAACTGTTGCAGTTGGGTCATCTGGGCGAGTGCGGGGGGCAGCTCACCGAGCAGGCAATCGAGTTTCAGGTGGGTAAGGCCGGTGAACTTGCTGAGGAATGCGTTCCCGATGGTGGGGAGCATGTCACCGTCGATCCTGAGGTATTCAATGTGTTCGAATGCGCGGTTGCTCAGGATGAAGGCCGGGTCGGGCAGGTCGTTGCCGTCCAGGCGCAACACCAGTTGGTGGGTGTCGAAAAGGCCTGATTCATTTTCATAGGCCGAGCGGGTTTCCCTGCGCCAGGCGCGCAATATCCGTTCGGCCAGGCTGCGGCGTACGCCATAGTTCCAACCCAGCGGATCGGTCTCGGGGTCGTCGATGGCCTGGGGCGTTTCGATCCAGCGGTTGAGCTCGAACTCCAGGGTCTGGTACTCGGCCTTGCGCCGCTCCAGCTCAATCAGCGCCGCCGGTTCGCTCATGCCCAGGCCGTCAATCAATTCGTTGGCCGCCGCCGTGCTGAAGCTGGGGTAGAGCTCCTTGACCTTGCTGACCAGGTCCACCGGCTGGCGGCCGCTGAAAGGCCAGAGGCTGCGCAGGGAAAACGGGTAGGCCAGGAATGTGCTGTGCACCGGCATCGGCGGTTGCAACCACGGCGGGATATGCGCCAGGCCCAGCAGCGATTTGATTGCCACGCGCTGGCCCAGGGCCAAGTCGGCGATGCGTTCGCGCAGCGGCGCTGTGTCACCGCTGTCGTCCAGGCCCAGGTTGCTGCGTTCTGTATCGGTCAGCAGCGAGGCCACGCTATTGATCAGGCCACTGCTGTCGCTGGGGTCGTTGAGCAGTTGTCCCTCGCGGCCATAGGCCTGGTAGGTGCCATCGATCTTGACCAGCGTGCGGCGGTCGACAGCGCTGGCATGCCCGCCACTGCCTAGCAACGGGCCGGAGAGGCTGGCTTGGCGTACGTCCACGCGCAGGCTCAGGGGCCAGCCGGGCAAATCCTTGAGCACGTGCAGGATGATCCTGTCACTGTCGGGGTTGGCCAGGGTGTCCAGGAACAGGCCTTCGTACGCCCGGTTAAGGCGCATATCGTCGGCGGTGAGCCGCGCCTGTTCCGCCAGGCGCAGGCCGACCTGGTCCTGCTGTTGCAAGCGCTTGAGTTCCTTGGGCGTGGCTTGTTCGAGTATCGCGGTGATCGCGCTGGTAGGCAGGTGCGGGAAGTGGGCGTGCAGGCGCCGTTCGATCAGTGTCGTGGCATGCTCGCTCTGGGCGTAGAGGATGTCGAACAATTGCGCGCGTTCACGCCACGCGTGGTCGGCGATGCGTTTGGACAGCTTGAACAGACGCTCCTCCTGGGTGGCGGGCAAGGTACCCAGCAGCGCACGGCTGACGTCATCGTTCAGCGCAATGTTTTTCAGCGGTTCCAGACCACGGCTTTCGGCTTCGGTGAGGCGGATGGCCTTGGCTTCGGGTGCGCTTCTGGCCGGATAGCGACGGATCACCTGACCCTGCTCATCCACGATCTGCAGTGCATGGCTGGCGGGCCACGCCGGTAAGCTGGTGACCAGCAGCAGTTGCAGGGACGGCCGCGCATTGCGGGTGGCCGAGTAGACGGTCATGGCATTGATGAACTGCAGGATTTCCCGCTCGATGCGAAACCGCTTGCTGGTGTCTTGCAGCAACGGTGGCGGCGGCAGGCCGGCGCTGTGCACTTCGCGCAAGGCCCGCGCCGGGGTGTCGGTGACGCGCATGATCCGCGCAGCGGTGGCCTGGTCGACATGAAAGTTGCTCGGCCCCAGGCGGTAGAACAGACGGTGGTCATCCCATGTCATCGGGTTTTCATTCGACAATCGCCAGGCGCCCCGGCGGTTGTGCTCCAGACGGGGGGTATCGACCCCGACTTTTTCCGGATGCTTGAGCCGCCATTTGCGCAGGCGTTTGTCGAAAAAAATCGGGTACAGCGAGCCATAGAGCGGCAGCAGTTGCTGGCCTTCCCATTCGTAGATGCCTTCAGCGTCGGGCTTGAGGTCATGGGGCAGCACGACGCGTTGTTCGTATTGGCCCAGGGACTGATCCAGCAGGCTGACCTGGCCTCCAGGGCTGCGCTGGGCGCTCATGAGATCACCGAGGGTTTTGCGCAGGCCCTGGGCATCACTGGCGCTCTTCATCCCCAGTTGCAGGCGTTCACCCGGTTGCAGCACCGAGGCGACGGCCAGGTAGAAACTGTCGACCCCGGGCGTCACCGGAATCGGCCCGGCGTTGCGCATGTCGTAGGCCTCGTAGCGGCCCTGGCCGTAGTGCAACAGCTCGACAGTGGTGTCGTCGGGCCCGCTTGAAACGTAGCGATTGGACGGTGTGCCGCGGCTCATGTCGGTGACCACGAAGTGGCGCTCGAAGGTATTGAGCAACAGGCTCGCGGTGAACTCGCGGGCCCATTGGTCGGTGTCGGGGTTGAAGGCACGGCGATGGTAGAGGCCGTCTATCACGGCGTCGATACGCAGGGCGGTGCGATGGTGTTCAAGGTGTTCCCGCACCGAGGCGGGCAGGCTTGCATCGTGCAGGAATTGCGCTTGCTCGCGGCTGCTCAAGGGCGTGATCAGCAGTAACTGTTGCAGGTTGGCCGAGGTCAGGGGTGGGTAGAGCCGGCGCAGTTTTTTCAGCACGGGGGTCACTTCCACCAAGGACGGAGCGACCTTGATCGGCAAGAATTGCCGTGCGCTTTCATCGGCGGCCAACTCAGCGCGGGCATAGCCGTCATAGCGCGTCATGGCCTCGAAAAGCGCCATGCGGTGTGCCTGCGCCAGTTGGCTGATTTGCAGGCGCACCCGGGCAATGCGCTGGGCCAGCGTCAGGTGCGGGCTGCCTTCTTTGCCCAAGTGTGAATGGGCCGGTTGTTGGGTGAGGATCAGTTCGAACAGTTGCTCGCGGGTGGGCACGCTGGTCACGGGGTCCGCCAGCAGGCCGTAGGTGCCATCATCGCGGCGCATCAGGTCGATGGTGTGGGAAAGCCCGTTGTCGTTGGCGGCATAGCTTTCGAGCAGGGTGCCTTGCCGGTCGTGCACGTTGATGCTGACGTCGGCAGGCCAGCCAGGCGCCTGGGTCAACAGGCTCAATACGGCAGCGTCGGCATGGGGCGGCATGTGGCCGCGACGGTGGAAGTCCTTGATCAACTGCTCGATGATCTGGTCGGCCTGCAGGCGCCTTACGCCTTCGGTGAGGTTGATCGGTGCGGGCTGGCCGCTCCATACGCTATCGAGGGTTGCGCGGTCGGTGGCGGTGCTGCGCAGCATTATTTCCATGTCGACCCGGGGTACGGCGGTGGAGCCGTTGGGCAGCATGCGCTCGGCCAGTTGGATGTCCGAGAGGGTATGGGCGTTGTGCAGGTCCAGGGTCCAGGCCTGTTGCGCGGGGTTGAACAGAATCGGTGGGGCAAACTGCCTGTCGTTTTCCTGCTTGAGCACGAAGCGCATCAGCTTGGCGTCGTAACTGACCTCCACCACACGGCGCTGGCCGTTTTGTTGCAGCCAGGCGTACTGCTTGCCGTGGACCTGGAAGACGCCTTGGGGGTTGGCGACCTGGCCGTCGAGCAGGTGCTGGTCGAGAATTGCGTAGGGGCCGATGTCCGGCTTCCAGAGCACATGCGTACCGTCGGCCTTGAGCATTTTTCTCGGGTTACCCAGCCGGTGCAGCAAACTCTCGATACGCTGGCGATGCACGCGGCCGGCGGTGGTGATCAACAGGCCATTGATGGCCAGGTCGGCGGTGTCGGCCAGGGCCGACGCGAATTCATTGGCTTCCCCCCTCGCGGCTTCGTTGATCCCCACGATCACGCTGTAGGCCAGGCTGCCGAACACTGCCACCTGCATGACCCGGTTCAGGCCCGTTACACCGCCGGGCACGGGGGTGAGCAACAGTTCGAGGACTTCCTGGGCGATGGCGGCCGCGCCGTCGATCAAGGCCTGCAGGTCGCGTTCCGAGCGACGGGTGGCGAGGGTCGACAGGTTGGCTTGATAGCGTTGCACTTCGCGGTATGTGCAGGCCTGTACCAGGGTTTCTTCGCGGCCATGTTTGGGGTCCGGTGTAAAGCGCAGGCTATCGAGGGTGTGCGGTGGGAACAGACAGTGAAACGTGTCGTACAGGAACCCGGCGGTCGGGCTCAGGCCCACGGGGCGTGATGCCTCCTTGAGCAATTGCTTGAACCCGTGCATTTCGGTCATCGGCAGTTGCCGGGCGAACCAGCCCAGGTCGCCCTGGGCGTGGCTGTCCTTGAGCTGTTGCAGGAAGTCATCCGCCGCCTGGCGGGTATCGGTGTGGTAGCGCAGGGCACCGCCGGGGCGGAACGGGAAATACGACAGCACCGCGCGACTGCCCACATGAATCACCAGCAGGGGCACCGGGACGGTTTGCCCTGACGGTACGAAGGGGACGGCGGGCAACACGGTGATGCCGGTGCTCATGCCCAGGGTGTCGAATTTCAATGCCGGGCCGCTACCGTCGATGGCGGCGCTCAGGCTGTCATAGTGCTCGCGGGTCACGCCGGTGATGGCGCGATTGCGATAGGCCTCCAGGGCTTCGAAACGCAGGCAGGCCTTGGTGCTGGCCTGGAGCGTGGCGTACAGATCGCCGCCGGGGCCCAGTGCGCGTTGCAGGCGCTGCGCCAACTGGCCGCCGAAGTCCAGTTCACGGGCAATCGTGATGAACTCGCTGACGCTCAGCTTCAGGCCTGCGGCGCCGCTGAGGTAGGACGCGTCGACAAAACTGTGCCCTGATGCCTGATGCTCAGCGGTGGCGAAGTCAAAATTGAGGCAGGCCGCATCCCACAGCGACAGCGTGGAGACGTGGGCGCGGTATTTCCATTCATCGTAGGCACGGCGAAAGCGACGCTGGCGTGACAGCGGCTGGCTGGACCTGGGTTCCCACGGTAGCGGTGGTTGCAGCTCTTGCAGGTAGCGGGTGTGCAGGTGGATGGCTTGCGGGTCCAGGCCGCCGAGCCTGCTGCTCAGTTGGGCCAGCCCTTGGGTCTTGAAGGCCTGGATGATCGCGGTGTTTTCGCGGTCCACCGCTTTGAGGGCCTGGTGGGCTTCGCGTTGCAGCCTGACGTAGTCGCGCTGTTGCGCCAGCGTCAGGCTGCCCATCGTTCGCGCCAGGGTTTCGCGGATCAGCTCCAGAGCCTGTTGGCGAGCCCAGGATTCGCTGGATTGCAGGTTGCCCGACAAGCCGTTGAGCAGTTGGTGGGTAGGCATGGGCCATTTCCTTTCACGGGTTGAGTGGAAGGCAAATGGAAGCACCCACCTATGGGTGCCGGGCGCTAGCTATGTAGCGCGACTTTGCGTTGATCCAGGCGCTTGTTGAATTCCAACCACGCGGCCAGCCCCGCCATCAGCAACGCGCCGACGATGGCCGTGGCCAGTTGCACGGCCAGCGCATCGTTGGCCATGGCGTTGACCATGTCCGCCAAGGGCGCCAGCACCACCCCCAGGCAAAACACTTCCAGGGAGTAGCGGCCCATGCGGCAGACCTCGCCCGCCAGGCGGTTTTGCGTCCAGCCTGCGCCGGGCAGCAGCTTGGCCGTGACGTAGGCCAACGCCAGAAAGTGCACCAGGCGCAGCGGCGACAGATCGGTCTTGCTGATGGGGTAGAGCAGGTCACTCAGGCGCGACGGCATCCACGCATCGTGCACCTCGGGCCAGCGCCACGACAGGGTGAGTATCCCCGCGAGCAATACGTAGAGCGCCGCGCTGACAAACAGCGGCTGACGCAACAGTGGGCGCGTCTCGACGGGTCTTGGTCGCTGGCTGTGTATCGCCGCCGCGCCACCGAGCACAAACAACAGTTGCCAGGTGACCGGGTTGAAGTACCAAACGCCATCGGCAATCGCCCGCAGGTTCCAGCCCATCCACGGCGCCAGCAGGTAGATCGTCAGCGATACGGCGACCACCACGGAGGGCTTGCGCACCAGCATCGGCAACACCAGCGGCAGGCCGGCCAGCAGCACGATGTACAACGGCAACGGGTCCATGAGGTTGGGCTTGAAGCGCAGCAGCAGTTCATCGGTGAGGGCTTGTTGCGGGTGCGTGACGAAGTGCGTCAGGCCCATCTCCGAGACCAGGTCGCGGGTTTCCACATGGCTGTTGGCGAAGAACACGATGCCCATCAACAGGGCCAGCAGGAAGATATGCACCACGTACAGCACCCACGCCCGGCGCAGGATCTTCAGGCAAGCCATCCAGTAGCCGTCGCGCTGCATGATCTTGCCGTAGGCGAGCACGGCGGCAAAACCGGCGAGGAATACAAACACTTCTGCGGCATCGCTGAAGCCGAAGTTGCGCAGGGTGATCTGGCCGAGAGGATTGTGGGGGACGTGATCCCAGAAAATGAAGATCAACGCCAGGCCCCGAAAGAAATCGATGCGCGGGTCGCGTCCGTTAGACATGGCTACGGGCTCTTGAACAATAGGTTTAATAAGGACAGGTGGACGTGGGCAACGTCATGCGCCGCACGTCGGGCGGGCAGGTTGGCGGTATTTGTAAGCAATTGCAAAGGTCGGGTATTACTGAATGTCTCAATATTGCCGTACGTCGCGGGCTTGAGTACGCCGGTGGCGGCTATTGATGAGGAGCTTCAAACGCCGCCAGAGGTGATTGGACAGTAGGGACTGAGCTACAGGTCAATAATCACCAGCGTACCGTGGCTTCCTTCCAGCACCCCATGAGCGACATAGGCGTCCACCAGGTACATCTGGCCTGGCCCGACCTCGACTTCCTCGCCGGCAATCGCCAGTCGCAAGCAGCCATCGATCACCAGCAACCCTTCGTTGTAGTCGTGAGTCTCTTGCTCATACGCCTGCTGATCCATGCGCAAGACCTTGATCCGCGCCGGGCCGACCTGGCCCAGGCGCGTGGATTTCCAAGGGGCGGGCAGTTGTTCCGCGATGGCAGAAAAGTCCAGTAACGGCATGTGAATCTCCTTGTTTCAACGATGCCGTCGGTGGTCCGGTTCAGCAGGGGGCAGGTGTGGGTTTAAAACGCATCCATCAACAACACTCGGCACGGCTTGGCCTGATACGCATTGATCTGTGGCACCAGCCGGGTGAAGTGTTCGGTCTGGCAATGGATGTCGAGCGCGGCCTGGTCAGGCCATTGCTCGATAAAGACAAAGTGCCCGGGGTCTTTTTGATCGATGAACAGATCGTAGGCGATGCACAGCGGTTCCTGACGGGTTTTTTCCACCAGTTCGGCGTACCACCCACGGACTGTTTCCACGTGTTCGGGTTTGATGAAATCTTCGGCGATGACTTTCAACACAATGTGCGTCCTCAGGCGGCAACCACTTCATGGGGTTCAAAACTGTCCGCCCGCGCCATCTGCCACATGCGCGAATAGAACTCGCCGTTCACTTCGCCAGTGAGCAGTTCGCCGGGCTTGAGGAACACATGCAGTTGCGAGAACAGCTTGATCTCGGTCGCCGACATGCGTCGCACGAGGTGCTTGGCCGACAGTTGCGACGGATGATCGAGGCCCGCGGCGGCGAGCATTTCGGCCAGCGCCTTGAGGGTGTTGCGGTGGAAGTTGAACACGCGCTGGGCCTTGTCCGGCACTACCAGTGCGCGTTGGCGCAGCGGGTCTTGCGTGGCGACACCGGTCGGGCATTTGTTGGTGTGGCACGACTGCGACTGGATGCAGCCGATGGCAAACATAAAGCCGCGTGCCGAGTTGGCCCAGTCGGCGCCGATGGCCAGGACGCTGGCGATGTCGAACGCGCTGACGATCTTGCCGCTGGCGCCGAGCTTGATCTTGTCGCGCAGGTTCAGGCCCACCAGGGTGTTGTGCACAAACAGCAGGCCTTCACGCAGCGGCACGCCGATGTGGTCGGTGAACTCCACCGGCGCGGCGCCGGTGCCGCCTTCCTTGCCGTCGACCACGATAAAGTCCGGGAGGATGCCGGTTTCGAGCATGGCCTTGGCAATGCCCATGAATTCCCACGGGTGGCCCAGGCAGAACTTGAAGCCCACCGGCTTGCCGCCGGACAGTTCACGCAGTTGGGCGATGAACCGCATCAATTCGATAGGCGTGGAAAACGCACTGTGGCGCGACGGCGAGATGCAGTCTTCGCCCATCTGGATGCCGCGGGTCTCGGCGATTTCCTGGGTGACCTTATGCTTGGGCAGGATGCCACCGTGGCCGGGTTTGGCGCCCTGGCTCATCTTGATTTCGATCATGCGCACTTGCGGGTTCTGCGCCTGCACGGCGAAGCGTTCCGGGTCGAAGCGGCCATCGCTGGTGCGGCAGCCGAAGTAGCCGCTGCCCAGTTCCCAGGTCAGGTCGCCGCCGTTTTCGCGGTGATAGGGGCTGATGCTGCCTTCGCCGGTGTCGTGGGCGAAGTTGCCGAGCTTGGCGCCTTGATTCAACGCGCGGATTGCGTTGGCGCTCAATGAACCAAAACTCATCGCCGAGATATTGAACACCGACGCCGAATACGGCTGCGTGCATTGCGGCCCCCCGACCATCACGCGAAACGCGCTGGGGTCGCTCAGCGGCGCAGGGCGCATGGAGTGGCCGATAAATTCGAAGCCCGACTGGTACACGTCGATCAGGGTGCCGAAGGGTTTGTCAGCGGTTTCGTTCTTGGCGCGCGAGTACACCAGTGAACGCTGGGCCCGGGAGAAGGGCAGGGCGTCGCTGTCGGATTCGAGCAGGTATTGGCGGATTTCCGGGCGGATGGCTTCGACCAGATAACGGATATTGCCCAGGATCGGATAATTGCGGCGCACCGCGTGGGGGCTTTGCAGCAGGTCGAAAATGCCGATCAGGCTGAGGACGCCGGTGACCACGGTGATGGGCCACAGCCATTCATGCTGGATAAACGGGAGGCTGGCGAGGGTAAAAATGACGCACACGGCAAAGAAGGCGTAACGGCTTAGCAAGGACAGGCTCATACGGTTCCCTTGGTTCGGACTCTAAGGTCGATCCGCCATTCTGCGCCCGTAACGAAACCCCAGACAACCTATGGGTTTATTCTGCATAGAAGTGGCAGGCCTATTCTTATTGCAATCGGTTCTCGTTTGGCTGCATGATTTGCGTTACTGTATAACACTTGAAATGCACCCAGACGCCCCGGAGGCCCCATGAAAGCTGGAATCCACCCCGACTACCGCACTGTACTGTTCCACGACACGGCCGCCGACGTGTTCTTCCTGATCGGCTCCACCGCCGACAGCGACCGCACCCACAAACACAGCGACGGCAACACCTACCCCTACATCCCGCTGGACGTGTCCAGCGCCTCGCACCCGATCTACACCGGTCAACAACGCAAGACCCAGGCTGAAGGCCGGATCGCCGGGTTCAACAAGCGTTTTGCGGCGTTTGGGTCGAGTGCGAAAAAAGTCGAGGCGTGAGGGATATAACTCTTTGCGTGAAGGCCGCGCCTGTTTCAGGAGCGGCTTTTTTTGCTTTCGGTGTTGACCGTTCGTCGCGAGGTCTTAGGGTCGCTTTAACTGCCGGTTGAATATCTTGAATACCCAACGTTGAAATTGTGGATTACCACTGAGGTGCATCATGTTTAAAAATGGCATGCGTCCCGTACACCCTGGAGAAATTCTCAAGGAGGAGTATTTGGAGCCGCTGGGCCTTACCGCCGCCGCCCTTGCCAGGGCGTTGCACGTTTCCGCGCCCACGGTGAATGACATCGTTTTGAAGCGTCGCAGCATCAGCGCGGATGTTGCGCTGCGCTTGGCGGCTGCATTGGAAACCTCTGCGCAATTCTGGCTGAATTTGCAGACGGCCTATGATCTGCGCACCGCGGAAATTGCTACGGGCGATCAAATCTTCAAAGAAGTCGAGAAAGTCGCGCATTGCGCTTGATCGTGTAGCAGCGCCTATTTAAACCCGGTGAAAAGCCGGGTTTTTAATGCCCTACGCCGCCGTCTGCCGAATCGGTATCACCACCCGAAATTTCGTCCCCTTACCCGGCTCGCTGCTGACAGAAATATCGCCACCATGTTTCTTGACGATGCCGTACGACAGCGACAAACCCAAGCCCGTGCCTTCGCCCACTGGTTTGGTGGTAAAGAACGGATCGAAGATTTTCTGCACCGTCTCCGGGGCAATCCCACAGCCGTTGTCGGCCACTTCCAGCCAGACGTTTTCGCCTTCCACGCCATTGCTGATGGTGATGGTGCCGCGTTCCGGGCCCATGGCCTGTGCCGCGTTGACCACCAGGTTCATCACCACTTGATTGAGCTGCGAAGCCAGGCATTCGATTTCCGGCAGGGGTGAGTATTGCTTCACCACGTCGGCCTTGTACTTGAGTTCGCTGGCGACGATGTTCAGCGTGGAGTCGATGCCTTGTTGCAGGTTGGCCCACTGCCAGGTCTGGTCGGTGTCCACCCGTGAGAAGTTCTTCAGGTCCTTGACGATCTGTACCACGCGCCCGATACCGTCCTTGGATTCGCGGATCAGGATCGGAATGTCTTCCCGCAGAAAATCCAGTTCCAGGGTCTTGGCCAGTGCCATGAGCTGGTCGCGCTGCTCGCCGGCGGGCAGCAGCGCTTCGGCCTGGCGATAGGCATCCAGCATCTGTTGCAGTTGCTCGAAGTAGCCGTCGAGGGTGCTGAGGTTGGAGGAGATAAACCCCACCGGGTTATTGATTTCATGGGCCACACCCGCCGCCAGTTGGCCCAGGGAAGCGAGTTTTTCCGACTGCACCAACTGGCTTTCCAGGTGTTTGCGTTCTTCGATTTCCACTTGCAGCGCCTGCGTGCGCTGCTCCACCAAGAGCTCCAGGTGCGAGGTTTGCAGGGCGGCGCGGCGGGCCATGTCCCACTTGTTGGAGAGGGTGTTGGCCATCTGCTGCACTTCGATGTTGTCGAAGGGTTTCTTCAGGATCAGCAAGCGATCATGGGCGTGCAGACGTTCCAGCAGTTCTTCCCAGGAGTAGTCGGAGTACGCGGTACACACCACCACTTGCAGGTCGGGGGCGACTTTCCACAGTTCCTCGATGGTCTTGGCGCCGTCCCAGCCCTGGGGCATGCGCATGTCGACAAAGGCCATGGCGTAGGGGCGCTGCTCGGCCATGGCCGTGGTCAGCAACCCCAGGCCTTCTTCGCCGCTGTACGCCGAGTGCAGCTCGAATGCCTGGGCCTGGGGTTTTTCCGGGCCGCCAAACAGGGCGGACTCCATGGCGTCCAGCGCCTGGTTCGACTCGGTGATGGGCATCAGGATCTTGCGGAAGTCGTCATGAATCGACGGCGTGTCATCGATCAACAGGATGCGCCGGTTGGGCGGTTGGTTCATTCGGGGTGTCCGGCCAGGGTTAGGGGAATCGTCAAGGTAAATACCGCGCCGAGGCCAGGCCCGTCGCTGTGGGCGCTGAGCTGGCCTTTCATCTCTACGGCCGCCAGGGCGCAGCTATGCAGGCCGAAGCCGTGGCCTTCCTTGCGGGTAGTAAAGCCGTGGGTGAAGATCCGCGCCATGTTTTCCGGCGGGATGCCTTCACCGTCGTCCTTCACGCTGATCTGCAGGTTGCCGTCGCCCAGCGGCTGCACGCTGAGGGTCATCTGCCGCGGGCGGTTGGAGAGGTTGCTCATGGCGTATTTGGCGTTGCTGATCAGGTTGACCATGATCAGCAGCAAGCGGTGTTTGTCCGCGAGAATCTCCGGCACCGGGGCAAAGTCCTTGACCACCGTGACATGGTGCCGGCTCAGGGCACCGGCGTTCATGCGCAGGGCGTCGTCCATCAAGGCGCTGATGTGCACCGGCTCCAGCAGGGCGGATGCGCCGGCATAGGATTGCTGGGTGGAGACGATGTCCTTGATGTGGTCGACGCTTTTGCTCAGTTGCGCCAGTTCTTCGGCCATGCCGTGTTGCTCCTGGGCGATGGCCTCCACCAACTGGTTCAGGTAGCCGGGCAGCAGCTTGCCCTTTTCATCCTGGGTGAGAAAGGTGCCCAGGTCTGCCTGGTGTTCGTTGATCAACTGCATCGCCTTGCCCAGGCCCAGCGCCTTGCTGCTGCGCAGTTTGCGCGTGACCAGGTCGGCGGAGATGTTCACGCTGTTGAGCACGTTGCCGACGTTGTGCAGCACGTTGGTCGCGATCTCGGCCATACCGGCCTGGCGCGCGCTGTCGAGCAGTTCGGTTTGCGCATCCTTGAGCTGCTGGGTGCGCCTTTCCACCCGTTGTTCCAGGGTTTCGTTCGCCGCCTGCAAGGCGCGGTTGACCCGGTTGATCTCGGCAAAGCTGCGCAGCAGGCGCACGGCCAGGTAGAGCAGCACCACCACCAGCAAGGTCGAGAAGATCAGCAGGTAGCGGTGGTATTGGTGGTCGATGAGGTCGGCGGCTTGCTGGTCCTGATTGAGGTGGGTGGTCAGGTCATCCAGGCGCTCGGCCACGGGCACGGTAGCGATCCGTTCGAGCAGGTTGTTGACCACAGGTTGCTCGCGCAGGATCAGCGAGATGTGATTGCTGAGAATTTCGACCGGTGCCTGGAACTCCGTGGGCAGGCGTTCCTTGTTGACCTCCAGTTTGCCCAGGCCCACCAGAATATCGGCGGCCCGATCATCGCTGGTGACCTGGGCGAACTCCAGGCTGCTGAGCAACAGGTCATAGGTGTCGGTTGCCACGCTTTGCAGTTGCAGGCGGTCTTGATCGTCATAGCGATTGAACTGGGCCTGGATGTCATCTTCGGCAGTCGGCAAAAACGCCAGGGAATTACGCAGCACTGCGTTGTGCGACTTGAACTGGTCCACCAGCCGGGCTTTTTCCTGGATAGCGGCCTGGTATGCCTCTTTGGTGGCTTGCCAGCGCGTCAGGTCTTCGGGCTGGTGGTAGGTGTCGCGATCGTTCAGGTTGGCCCACAAGCGGGTCATGTCGGTGAGCGGCGTGACCAGCGGGTCGTAGTTGTGGGTGATGGCGATCCGAGCCTTGAGCACTTCGCTGTCCCATTGCGCGTTGAGTTGCTGGAGCTGGCGGATCAGGTCGCGTGACTCGGTGTAGTTGGCGGTCTGGTCGCGGGTCGACTTGAGGTACAGAAACACCAGCGTCGAAGCCAGGAACAGCGTGACCAGGGTCAACAGCACCTGGCTGGTACGGCGCGAAGACAGAGTCATAGAGGTTTGCCCGCCCAGTCGCCGGTAAGGGTCTTGAGAAACTGGACAATCAGGTCCTTGTCTTCCTGGGTCGGGTTACGCCCCAACTGGTACTTGAACATCACGTCCACCGCGTTCTCCAGGGTCTTGGCCGAAGCGTCGTGGAAGTACGGCGCGGTGATCGCGACGTTGCGCAGGCTCGGCACCTTGAACACGTGCCGGTCTTCTTCGTCCTTGGTCAGCAGGTAGCGTCCCAGGTCCGCTTCGACCGGGTTGCCGCGCGCCTTGAAGTAGTCGCCCATCACGCCGAATTTCTGGAACATGTTGCCGCCGATGTTCACGCCCTGGTGGCAGGCGATGCAACCGTAATCCTTGAAGCGCTGGTAGCCGTATTTTTCCTGCAGGGTCAGGATCTCGGTGTTGCCCAGCAGGTACTGGTCAAAGCGCGAGTTGGGCGTGAGCAGCGTGCGTTCGTAGGTGGCCAGGGCGTTTTGCACATTGGCGGCGGTGACACCATCGGGGTACGCCTGGCTGAAGGCTTTTTGGTAGAGGGGCAGGTCGGTGAGGTTCTGCACCACGGTTTTCCAGTCGCTGCCCATTTCCACCGGGCTGATGACCACCTGTTCGACCTGCGCTTCCAGCGTGTCCACCCGGCCATTCCAGAACTGCTTGAAGTTCAGGCTGGCGTTGAACACGGACGGGGTATTGATCTGCACCGGCTTGCCATCAAAGCCCAGGGAGAAGGGTTTGTCGTCGCCCCCGCCGATTTCCAGGCGGTGGCAGCTGGCGCAGGACAGCGTGTTGTTGACCGACAGGCGCGTTTCGTTGAACAGACGGCGACCCAGCTCGACTTTGGCCGGGTCCAGCGCCGGCACCGCAGGCAACGGCTTGAGCGCTTCGTCCAGCGGCGCGGCCGCCAGCGGCAGGCTCACCCACAGCAGGAGCATGAGACGGTAGGTTGGGGCTTGGCTCAAGCGAGCACTCCTTGCAAGCATAGGGCTGTTTATTGGTTGGGCATCAGCGTTGCGGAACCCACTTGCAACATCTGGGTGAAATCCTTCGATGACACGGCCTTGCTGAACAGGAATCCCTGACCTTCCTCGCAGTGCTGATTACGCAGGAAGGTCAGTTGCTCGAAGGTTTCCACCCCTTCGGCAATGATGTTCAGGTCCAGGCTCTTGCCCATGCCGATGATAGCGCTGATCAACTGCGCGTCCTGGCTGTTTGTACCCATGCCGCGCACAAAGGATTGGTCGATTTTCAACACATCGATGGGAAAGCGCCGCAGGTAACTCAGGCTGGAGTAACCGGTGCCGAAATCATCCAGGGCCAGGCGCACGCCCATGACCTTGATGGATTCCAGCTGGGTGACGGTTTCCTCGACGTTCTGCATCAACACGCTTTCGGTGATTTCCAGCTCCAGCTGTGCGGGTGGCAGGCCGGTCTGCTTGAGGATGGCGGCCAGGTTGTCGACAAAGTCGCGCTGGCGCAGGTCAATCGCCGAGACATTCACCGAGATGGTCAACGGCGCCAGGCCCATCGCCCGCCAGGCTTGTGTCTGTTCACAGGCTTGCTGCAACACCCAGAGGGTCACGCGCACGATCAGGCCGCTGTCTTCGGCCACCGGAATGAACTCGGCCGGGTTGACCCAGCCCGAGCGCGGTTGATACCAGCGGATCAGCGCCTCCGCCCCGACGATCTGCCCGGACTTGAGGTCCAGCTTGGGCTGGTAATGCAGCACGAGCTCATCGCGGTCCAGCGCCTGGCGAATCGCGCTTTCCATGTTCTGCTGGCGCTGGGCGCGCAGGTTCATGTCCTCGGTATAGAAGCTGAAGTCGTTGGGGCCACGCTCCTTGCTGGTGTGCATGGCGGTTTCAGCGTGCTTGATCAACTCCACGGCATTGCCGCTGTCGTTGGGGTAAATGCTGATGCCCAGGCTGGCGGTGACGCTCAGGTCGTGCCCGGCGACATGGCGGGTGGCGCCGATGGCCTTGAGGATCTTATGTGCCACATGCTGGGTTTGCTGGGGGTGCTGGATGTCGTTGAGGACGATGACGAACTCGTCGGAGCCGTAGCGGAACACCGAGTCCGAATCGCGCACCGTCGCCACCAGTCCCTGGCTGACCTGCTGGAGTACCTCGTCGCCGACTGGGTAGCCCAACGCGTTATTGATGCGTTTGAAGCGGTCGAGCCCGACAAACATCACCGCCAACTGCTTGTCATGCCGCCGGCTCAGGGCAATGGACTGGGTCAGGCGGTCACCCAGCAGCGTGCTGTTGGGCAACTCGGTGAGCGCGTCGTATTGCAGCAGGTGCGAGACTTTCAGCAGTTCCTGCACACGTTCTTCAATGGTGCGTTCCAGGCCGATGACCTTGAGCGCGACATCTTGGGCGAGCTGCCATTTCCAGGTCAGGGCGCTGGCCATCTGGCGGATTTCCAGGTGGTCGAAGGGTTTTTTCAGGATCAGTAGCTGGTCGTTGTACTTCAACCGCGCCTCGATGGCTTCGAAGGAATAGTCGGAGTACGCGGTGCACAGTGCGATCTGCAAGTTGGGGTCGACATTCCACAGCTGTTCGATGGTTTGCAGGCCATCCCAGCCTGGCGGCATGCGCATGTCGATAAACACCATGGCATAAGGGGCGTTCGCCGCGAGGGCCTTGTTCACCAGGGCCAGGGCCTCTTGCCCCTGGTAGGCGGAGTCGAGCTCAAACGCCTGGCGCACCGGGGCGACCGTGCCGAACAGCGCCTCTTCGAGGCCGTCCAGGGTCGGTTCATCATCGGGATGGGCACAGAGGATCTTGCGAAAGTCCTGGTGGATCGATGCGGTGTCATCGACGATCAGAATGCGACGGTTGGCCCGTCCTGAGCCCGGATTCATGATGCGCTCCGCAACTGCGTAAGGTACGACAACATAACGATTCCTTCCCTGATTCCACTGCTGAGCGAAGCGCACACCGGCTCTGACAGCGTAGTCGAGTTCCCTTGAAATCGACGGCCAGTTGGCGTCAAATCAACCCCGGTTCTCACCCTGAGGCATCCGGCGTTTATAGGCCAGGCTTTTCTACGACGCAGTACCTCCGGGCTCAATGGTTCAATTTAGATCAATTCTGTTTAATTTGAAGGCGCAGTATCCATGGATGATCAACTCGCTGTGAACCCTACGATCTTGCTGGTCGACGACGAAGAGTCGATCCTCAATAGCCTGCGTCGCCTGTTGCGGGGCCAGCCCTATGACGTGGTGCTCGCCGGCAGCGGAGCCCAGGCGCTGGAGATCATGGCGGCGCAACCCATCGACCTGGTGATGAGCGATGCGCGCATGCCGAACATGGACGGCGCCACGCTGCTGGCCAAGGTACACGAGCTTTACCCGGCCACCAGCCGTATCCTGCTGACCGGCTACGCCGACCTGCCGACGATCATCAAGGCGATCAACGAAGGGCAGATCCACCGTTATATCGGCAAACCCTGGAATGACGACGAGCTCAAGCTGATCCTGCAGCAGGCCCTGGAGCATCAGCGCCTGGAGCGCCTGACCCTGGAGCAGAACGATCAGCTCAAGACGCTCAACGCCACCCTGGAAAAACGCGTGGCCGCGCGTACCAGCGAGTTGCAGCAAACCGCCGACATGCTCGACCTGGCCTACGACGAACTCAAGCGCAGCTATGTGACCGGCACCGAAGTGTTCTCGCTGCTGGCCAACCTGCGCCTGCCCAAGGACAAGCAGACCAACCGCCCGTTGATCGAACTGGTGCGCGTGTACTGCGCGTCCCAATGCATGGACGAAGCCAGCACCCGCGACCTGACCATGGCCGCCGCGCTCTACAACATCGGCAAGCTGAGCTGGAACGACAACATGCTGGTCGCCCCGTCCGACAAACTGCACAGCACCGACCGCGAACAGTACCGTGCCTATCCGACCCAGAGTGAATCGCTGTTGATGACCCTGGAACCGATGAAGGACGCGGCGCGGATCATTCGCCACCACCAGGAGCGCTGGGATGGCAGCGGGTTTCCCGACCACCTCAAGGGCGAGGCGATCCCGTTCGGCTCGCGCCTGTTGAAACTGGCGGTGGACTTCATCGAGTTGCAGAAGGGCCTGATCCTTGAACGGCAGATGAACAGTGGCGAGGCGCTGTTGTACATCCAGAAATACACCGGGCGACTCTATGACCCGGAGCTGGTGGAAGCGTTCTCCCAGGCCTGCGCCAAGTTCCTCAGCGATGTGACCCTCGGTGATCCGTCGATCAAAGTGCTGACCACCCGCGAACTGGCCGACGGCATGGTGCTGGCGCGCAACCTCAACGCCGACAACGGCATGCTGCTGCTCAACGCCGGCAAGGTGCTGAATCTGCCGCTGGTGGACAAGCTGATTGCGTTCGAGGCGATGGAAGGCGCCAAGTACAGCGTCTTCATCAAGGAAGATCCAGGCGCTTCAGGCGCACTCCAGTAAAAAATCCGCGAGGGGCCTGGTCGAGTCGTCGCACCGCCCCTCCCACATTGATTGCTGTGTTCCATGCGCACATGTGATTCTTGCACCCTTTGCCCCAAGGAAACCCTCCCATGCCGTCCACCATCCGCATCGCCGCCGCCCTCCTGATCGGCAGCGACGGCCAAACCCTGCTGGTGCGCAAGCGCGGTACTCAGGCGTTCATGCAACCGGGCGGCAAGATCGACGCCGGTGAGCAACCTGCCGAAGCCCTGGCCCGTGAACTGCACGAAGAACTCAACCTGCGTATCGACCCCAACGCCGCCGTGTACCTCGGGCACTTTTCGGCACCCGCCGCCAATGAGCCTGGTTATACCGTCGAGGCGCAGTTGTACAAGGTTTGCATCGACGTGCCGGTGAACCCCGCCGCCGAAATTGAAGAAGTGCGTTGGATCGACCCGGCCGGCGATGGCGGCCTGGTTTTGGCACCCTTGACACGTGACCTGATCCTGCCGTTTTATCGCGCATCGCTGACCACCACCGCCTGACACACAGGCTCAAAGGACTGAACCGTGATCCCACTCAACGAGTTGCTGATTTTCGCCGCTGCCTGCCTGCTGATGGTGTTGACCCCTGGTCCGAACATGATCTACCTGATCTCCCGTTCGATCTGCCAGGGGCGCAAGGCGGGCCTGGTGTCGTTGTTGGGTGTGGTCGCGGGTTTCTTTGTGCACCTGTTCGCCGCGGCGGCGGGTTTGACCGCGGTGTTTCTCGCCGTGCCAATGGCCTATGAAGTGCTCAAATGGGCCGGCGCGCTGTACCTGCTGTGGTTGGCCTGGCAGGCGGTCAAGCCCGGCGCGCGCTCGCCCTTCGAAGCCCAGCAACTGCCGGCGGACTCCCCGCGCAAGTTGGTGACCATGGGCTTTCTCACCAGCGCGTTGAACCCGAAGATCGCGGTGTTCTACCTTTCGGTGTTTCCGCAATTCATCACCCCGGAACACGGTTCGGTGTTCACCCAGAGCCTGATGCTCGGTTTCACCCAGATCAGCGTGAGTTTTATGGTCAATGCGCTGATCGCGATTTTTGCCGCGAGTATTGCCAGTTGGTTTATCAACAACCCGACCTGGCTGGCGGTGCAGCGCTACTTCATGGGCTTCGTGCTGGCGGCCCTGGCCGTGCGCCTGATGCTTGAGCAGCGCCGCAGCGCATGATCATCCGCACGCTGGCCGCCCGTGACGCGCAGGCGTATCGGGCATTGATGCTGGAGGCGTATGGCGTCTATCCCCAGGCCTTCACCTCCAGCGTGGCCGAGCGTGCGGCGATGCCGTTGAGCTGGTGGGAGAAGCGTCTGGACAGCCCGTTGGATCGATTGCTCGGTGCTTTTGAAGGGGATGAACTGGTCGGTATTGTCGGCCTGGCGTTCGAGCCTCGGGAGAAGGCGTGGCACAAGGTGACGTTGTTTGGCATGTATGTGAATGCCCGCCATCAGCACCAGGGTGTGGGCCGTCAACTGGTCGAGGCGGCACTGGATGAGGCGCGCAGGCAGCCGCGCCTGAAGGTGATCCAACTGACCGTAACCGCCGGCAATGCCGCGGCGTTTGCGCTGTACCAGCGTTGCGGTTTCATCCAATACGGCCTGGAACCGTTGGCGGTGAGGGTGGGCGTCGAATACTTCGACAAAATCCACATGTGGCGCGAACTGAAGACCGACTGAAATCCAACTGTGGAAACCCTATCCAATGTGGGAGCGGGCTTGCTCGCGAAAGCGGTGTGTCAGGTACAGATAATTCGACTGAACCACCGCATTCGCGAGCAAGCCCGCTCCCACATTTTGATCATCAGAGTTTTCAGTATCAGCGGACGGCGCTGACCCCATCCAATGTCGAAAACGACGTGTCCTTGGCCGTCAGCAGGAAATCGCGCATATACGGCGCATCCAACATGTCCGCACGAATCCCCGCATACAGCGTCGCAAACAAGCCTTTCTCGCCCAGGCGCTTGGCTTTCACATACCCGCGCGAGCTGTATTCATGCAGCGCCCAATGGGGCATGCCGCACACACCACGGCCGCTGGCCACCAGTTGCATCATCATCACCGTCAGCTCCGAGGTGCGCACCTGGGCCGGTTCGACGTCGGCGGGTTCGAGGAAGCGGGTGAAGATGTCCAGGCGGTCGCGCTCCACCGGATAGGTGATCAGGGTTTCGGTCAGCAGGTCTTCGGGGACGATATAGGATTTGCTTGCCAACGCATGCTGGTTCGCCACCGCCAGCATGGCTTCGTAGGTGAACAACGGTACATAGGTGATGCCTGGCAGTTCCAGCGGGTCGGACGTCACTACCAGATCCAGGTCGCCACGGGCCAAGGCCGGCAGTGGTGCGAAGGCAAAGCCGGAGGCCAGGTCCAGCTCGACCTCCGGCCACGCGTCGCGGAACTGGTCGATGGTCGGCATCAGCCACTGGAAGCAGCTGTGGCATTCGATCGCCATGTGCAAGCGTCCGGCGGTGCCACCGGCCAAACGTGCAATATCACGCTCGGCGCCGCGCAGCAGCGGCAGGGTGGCGTCGGCCAATTGCAGTAGGCGCAGGCCGGCGCTGGTGAAGCGCAGCGGCTTGGTCTTGCGCACGAACAGCGGCATGCCCAGACGTTCTTCCAGCTCCTTGAACTGATGGGACAGCGCCGATTGCGTCAGATGCAGACGTTCGGCGGCTTCCACCAGGCTGTCGGCTTCGCGCAGGGCGTGCAGGGTCTTGAGGTGGCGGATTTCGAGCACGGGCTCTCCATGAAGATAATTTGTGACGAATCGGAATGCCGTGAGTTTGTCTCATGTTGTAAGGCCTGTCGACTATGACCGCTGGGCACTCTTCATCAAACTGTCACGCAACTGTGGCAGCGCGCTTGAACAAACTTCATCAGACTCGCGCTCTACTGGGGTTCTGCGTTTCGGTGTTTTTCATGCGCGTGTTGCTTTTACTGGCCGCTTTCTTGTTCGGCCTGCCGTCTTTTGCGGCTTCTCGATGTGACGTCAATGTCCCGACCCAAACGGTCGACCTGGCTCAGGTAAGCATCGCCTACCAGAGCATCGGTCGTGCCTCCGACCCGGCCTTGTTGCTGGTGATGGGCCTGGGCGGGCAGTTGATCCACTGGCCGGATGAAGTGGTCGTCGCCCTGTGCCAACAGGGTTTTCGGGTGATCCGCTACGACAACCGTGACGTCGGCCTGTCCTCCTGGCGCCAGGCCCCGGCCAGCGCCAACCTGACCTTCGAAGTGCTGCGCTACAAACTCGGCCTGCCGGTGGCGGCGCCTTACACACTGACCGATATGGCCGATGACGCCATCGGCCTGATGGACGCGTTGCAGATCCAGCAATTCCACGTGCTGGGCGCGAGCATGGGCGGCATGATCGCCCAGCACCTGGCGGCCATGGCGCCGCAGCGAGTCGAAAGCCTCACGCTGATCATGACCAGCTCCGGCGCCGAAGGCCTGCCGGCGCCGAATGCGGCGTTGGTGCAATTGTTGTCGCGACGCAGCGCGCCCAACCGTGAGGTGGCGCTAGAGCAACAGGCCGACTTGCTCGCCGCACTGGGCAGCCCGAATGTGAAGGATGATCGCCAGGCGCTGTTGCACCAGGCGGCGCTGTCCTACGACCGCGCGTTCAACCCCGATGGCGTGAAGCGCCAGATCATGGCGATCCTGGCCGAACCGAGCCGCGTGCCGCTACTCAACCAACTGCGCGTGCCGACCCTGGTCGTCCACGGAACCGCCGACCCGCTGTTGCCGGTGATGCACGGCGTGCACTTGGCGGCGCATATCCAGGGCAGCGAATTGAGGTTGATTCCCGGCATGGCCCACCGTTTCCAGGAAGCGTTCAAGGCGCCGCTGCTGACGGCGGTGTTGCCGTACCTGCAAGCCCATCGCCAAGACGCGGCGCACCTGGCGCGGATTGACCTGGGCGAGCCTTCGAAGGTGTTGTGACATTGGTGTATCGTGCAACCTTTCTGGCGCGTTTTTGCCTACGAGGTTGCCCACCATGAGTACTCCCCTGAAAATCGATTTCGTCAGCGACGTGTCCTGCCCCTGGTGCATCATCGGCCTGCGCGGCCTGACCGAAGCCCTCGACCAGCTCGGCGCCGACGTGCAGGCCGAGATCCATTTCCAGCCGTTCGAACTGAACCCCAACATGCCCGCCGAAGGGCAAAACATCGTCGAGCACATCAGCGAAAAATACGGCTCCACTGCCGAGCAATCCCAGGCCAACCGCGAGCGCATCCGCGACATGGGTGCCGCGCTGGGCTTTGCCTTTCGCACCGACGGCCAGAGCCGCATCTACAACACCTTTGATGCTCACCGCCTGCTGCATTGGGCTGGCCTCGAAGGTTTGCAGTACAACCTCAAGGAAGCGCTGTTCAAGGCGTACTTCAGCGACGGCCAGGACCCTTCCGACCACGCGACCCTGGCGATCATCGCCGAAAGCGTCGGGCTGGACCTGAAGCGCGCGGCTGAGATTCTGGCGTCTGACGAATATGCCGCCGAGGTGCGTGAGCAAGAGGAACTGTGGGTGTCGCGTGGCGTGACGTCGGTGCCGACCATTGTGTTCAACGACCAGTACGCGGTGAGCGGTGGGCAACCGGCTGAAGCGTTTGTCGGCGCGATTCGCCAGATCATCAACGAATCCCGCAACTAAAAATGTGGGAGCGGGCTTGCTCGCGAAAGCGGAGTGCCAGTCACTAAACCTGTTGCTGATCCACCGCGTTCGCGAGCAAGCCCGCTCCCACATGGGTTACTCATTGTTCACAAAAGACCCGCTGGCCCGGCCCTTGCATTGACCCCCTGAAGCCATAAAGGGGGCACCTCTGCCTTGAATATTCTCGACCTCGATCACAGCCTCACCAGCCAACCGCCGATTGCCCGGCGCCTGGCCAGCGGTCAGGCCACGCGCATCGACCTGCTGGACCTGGGCCCCAAGCTGCGCCTGTGGTCCACCGAAAAAACCTGGAAGTCTTTCGCCCAACGCCTGGCCCAGCGGCCCCGGCCGGTGGATGCGCGGCCGGACATCCTGTTTGTCGGCTCCGGCGACTATCACCACCTCACACCGGCGTTTCTCGCCGACTTGAAAGAGCCCGTCAGCCTGATCCACTTCGACAACCACCCCGACTGGGTGCGCTTTGCGCCCAAGCGCCACTGTGGCTCGTGGGTCAATCGCGCGCTGAAAATGCCGGCGATCAAACGCATCGTCACCCTCGGCCCCTGCAGCGACGACCTGCATAACCCGCAACTGCGCGGTGGCAACCTCGGGGCGCTCAAGCGCGGGCAATTGCAGCTGTTTCCCTGGCAGCATCCACCCTCGAAAGTCTGGGGCCGGGTCGGCGATGGCGCCGGGCACCGGCAGCAGGAAAACCACCTGCACTGGCGCAATTTGGCCGAGCTGGACTGGGCTGAGTTTCTCGACCAGATGATCGACAGCCTGCCCACCGAGGCGATCTGGATCACCATCGACAAAGACGTGCTCGCCAGCGAAGACGCCGCCACCAATTGGGATCAGGGCGGCATGCGCCTGAGCCACTTGCTCCAGGCCCTGCGTGCCTTGGCGGCGCGCAAGCGGATCATTGGCATCGACGTGTGCGGCGAGTTCGCCCAGCCTGCATTCAGCAACGCGTTCAAGCGCTGGGAAGCCAAGTCCGACCAGCCGCCACCCGAGCGCTGGAGCCCCGAGGATCTGCAACGCAATGCGGCCACCAATGCGGTCCTGATCGATCTGTTTGAGGAGTTGTTCCCGTGACGTTGACCGTGGTGTTGCTGGTGGCGTTTTCCATCGTGCTGGATGTGATCGGCCAGTTGTGTTTCAAGCTCGGCCTGGACCGTTTGCCCGAGTTGGAAGGCGGCTTTCGCCTGAACGCGTTCTGGGGCCAGGTATTCAATGCGCCGTTGTTGTGGGCGGGGATCGGCGCCTATGCGATTGAGTTTTTTGTCTGGCTCGAAGCCTTGTCCCGTGCGCCCTTGAGCCTGCTGTTCCCCGCCGCCGCGCTGGCGTATTGCGGGGTGGTGCTGGTGGGCAAAGTGGTGCTGGGTGAGACCGTCAGCCGTCGCCGTTGGGCGGGGACATGGGTGATCACCTTGGGCGTGATGTTGGTGGCGATTGGAGGAGGGCAGGTATGAGTACGCACGCGTGGCTACACGGGCGCTTTGGCACGGTGGTGTTGTGGGCGTTGCTGATCTGCACCGAGAGCGCCGGACAGTTGTTTACCAAGGTGGCCGGCGACCAGCTGGGGCAGATGGACTTCAACTGGCTGTGGCTGGGCGAAGTGGCGCGCAACCCCGCAATCCTGGCGGCGATTGCCTGCTACATCGGCGCGTTTTTCGTGTGGATGCTGATCCTGCGGCGCAGCAGCCTGTCCCTGGCGTTTCCGCTGAGTTCACTGGTGTTTGTGGTGGTATTGCTCGGTTCGTGGCTGGGGCTGGGGGAGCATATCAGCGCGCTGCACTGGGTGGGCGTGGCGGTGATTATCGGCGGGATCGCCTTGTTGGCCGAAGGCGAAGAAAACTGAACAACCTGCTATGAAATGCAGGCCCATGTGGGAGCAGGCAAGCCAGCTCCCACAGGTTGTTCCAGTTGAATCAGTTGAATTTGTAGCTGATCGCCGTCTGCACCTGGCCTTGGTTCACATCCCCGGCTTCCTTGACGATGCTGCTGTCTGCCGCCGAACCCACCAGGTGCACCCAGCTGGCACTGGTCAGCAAGGACCAGTTGGGCGCCAGCGGAAACTCGAAGCTCTGGCTCAGCGTCACATTCTGGAAGCCGCCGCTGGCGTTGTACGGGCGAAAGCCCGAGGCCGCAGATTCATTGGCGTCGACGCCGAAAAAGGTCTGGGTCTGGCGCGCGTCGGCAAAGTGCGCCATCAGGCTGCTGCTGCCGATAATGCCGCCGCCCAGCGGGTAGCCCAGTTCGCCGCCGACTTTACCCAGCACGCCGCTTTGGTCGTGCCCGCCGCCAACGGCCCGGCCCAGTTGGGCGTATACGCGCCAGAAATCGGCCGGTGCGTATTGGATGAAACCGCCTGCTTCAGCCATGTCCGAGACGTTGCGCAAGCCTTGCAGCTCGCCGTTCGAGGTGCGCCCCTGCAAGTAATTGATGTACGGGCCGGCGGTGATCCCGTGGGTCTTCAGCGCGCTCCAGCTCAAGCCGTCTTCGGTGCTCAGGCTGACATTGCCCCAGTCCAGGTCCAGGTAGGGCACGGGACGGGTTTCGTAGCGGCTGCCGGTCGGGTCGTGGGGTTGATAGGTAAGACCCGCGCCGACTTCGCCGGTGATGGGCTCGGCCTGGGCCGCGTTGCAAAAGCCCCACAGCCCCAATAAACCGGCGACTACAGCAGAACTGACCTTGTGCATGAAAGCGTTTCCTTCTGGGGATATGCGCGCATGAACGCGCGAAGCGCCGCCCTGGCGCAAGCACTGATCTTGTTTGTAGCAAGCTACAAAAATTGTAGCTCGGCTGACACAAATGCCATCACGCAGTGAGCAAAGCCCCAGCCCCGCTGGGCTTTGTGCGGTTGGCACAGTCCCTGCTCTAGCCCTGGTGCAAGCGCATACAGCGCGCTCTTCCAAGGTAAACACAGATGATCGACTGGCATATCGTGTGCGACTTCGATGGGACCATCACCCCCACCGATGTTATCGACAACGTCCTCCAACGCTTCGCCGGGCCCGAGTGGGAAACCATCGAACAGCAATGGCTGGACGGGCATATCGGGTCACGCGAATGCCTGAGCCGCCAACTGGCGTTGATCAAGGCCACCCCGACGGAACTGCTGGCGTACTTCGACAGCGTTGAGATCGACCCGGACTTCCCCGACTTCGTCGATCAGGTCATCGGCCTGGGCGCGTCCATCGAAGTGGTCAGTGACGGCATCGAGCAAGGCATCGCGCGCATCCTGTCGCGCAACTACGTGACCTTGTTGCCGATCCTCGCCAACCGCCTGCGCCAGGTCGACCAGAACAGCTGGCGCATCGACTTCCCGTATTCCAGCGACGCCTGCCGCGCCGCCTCCGGCAACTGCAAGTGCAAATCCACGCCGCGCAACAAGCGCGTGCTGGTGATCGGCGACGGCAAGTCCGACATGTGCGTGGCCTCCACCGCCGACTTCGTCTTTGCCAAGGGCAGCCTCGCCGACTACTGCGTCACCCACAACATTCCCCACGCGCGCTTCGACACCTTCGCCGAAGTCAGCGCCTTGCTGGCTCGACTGCCCCAGGGCAACGCCGCCAACGCCACCTCCTTTACTGCTGCCGACAACCAGGAACTCTTCCACCATGTCTGATATCCGCATCGCTACCGCCGAAGACCAGATCCTTCTGGATAAAGAAGCCAAGTATTGCTCCTACGGCGACACCGTCCACTACATCGAGCCGCCGCGTATTTTCAGCCGTTGCGAAGGCTCCTACGTGTGGGACACCGAAGACCAGGCCTACCTCGACCTGCAAATGTGGTACTCGGCGGTCAACTTCGGCTACGCCAACCCGCGCCTGAACAACGCGCTGAAACAGCAGATCGACACCCTGCCGCAAATCGCCAGCCAGTACCTGCACAAGGGCAAGATCGAGCTGTCGGAAATGATCGCGGTCGACGCCAAGAAGAAATTCGGCCTCGACGGTCGTGTGCACTTCAACGTCGGCGGTTCGCAGTCCATCGAAGATTCGTTGAAAGTGGTGCGTAACGCCACCAACGGCAAGAGCCTGATGTTCGCCTTCGAAGGCGGCTACCACGGGCGTACCCTCGGCGCCTCGTCGATCACCTCCAGCTACCGCTACCGTCGCCGCTACGGCCACTTTGGCGAGCGTGCGCAGTTCATTCCGTTCCCGTATCACTTCCGTGGCCCTAAAGGCATGACCAAGGAAGAATACGGCAGCCATTGCGTGCAGCAATTCGCGCGCCTGTTCGAGACTGAATACAACGGCGTGTGGGACCCGAAAGTCGGTTCCAGCGAATACGCCGCGTTTTACGTCGAGCCGATCCAGGGCACCGGCGGCTACGTGATCCCGCCGATGAACTTCTACCGTGAGTTGAAGCACGTGCTGGACCAGCACGGCATCCTGATGGTCTCCGACGAGATTCAGATGGGCTTCTATCGCACCGGCAAACTGTGGTCGATCGAACACTTCGACGTGCAACCGGACGTGATCGTGTTCGGCAAGGCGCTGACCAACGGCCTCAACCCACTGGGCGGTATCTGGGCCCGTGAAGAGTTGATCAACCCGAAGATCTTCCCGCCAGGTTCGACCCACTCCACCTTCGCCTCCAACCCGTTGGGCACGGCGGTAGGCCTGGAAATGTTCAAGATGACCAACGAAGTCGACTACGGCGCGATGGTCATGGCCAAGGGCAAATACTTCCTCGAAGGCCTGCAGGACTTGCAGAAACGCTTCCCGATCATCGGCGACGTCGACGGCCTGGGCCTGGCCCTGCGCTGCGAAATCTGCGGCCCGGATGGTTTCACGCCGGACAAGGCAACCCTGGACTACATGGTCGAAGAAGGCATGAAAGGCGACATGATCGTGGACGGCCAGAAACTCGGGCTGATCCTCGATGTGGGCGGTTACTACAAAAACGTGATCACCCTGGCGCCGTCCCTGGAAATCAGCTACCCGGAAATCGACCTGGGCCTGAAGCTGCTGGAGCAACTGCTGGTGCGAGCGACCAAACGGTGAATACGCCTGAGATCGACCTCGGTGAAGGTACTGCCGGTTTCGTTCTCGGTGCAGGTCCGGTCGGGATCTTGTTGATCCACGGCCTGACCGGCACGCCGACGGAATTGCGCCAGGTCGCCAAGGGCCTGGCCAAGGCGGGCAATTGCACGGTGTACGTGCCCACCCTGGCCGGGCATTGCGGCGATAACAGCGACTTGCAGGCCACCGGCTGGCTGGACTGGTACGACGGCGTGCGCAAGACCTTCGCCCAGGTCAAGCAACGCCACGCCCAGGTGTTCGTCGGTGGCTTGTCCATGGGCGCGGTGATGTCGATGTACGTGGCCGCCGAGCATCCGGGGCAAGTGAGCGGGTTGCTGATGTATTCGACCACCTTGAAGTACGACGGCTGGAGCATCAACAAACTGGCGTTCCTTACCCCGTTGCTGATGAAAATCCCGTTCGGCGTGCACATCTGCCGCTTCGAAGAGAAGCCGCCATATGGCATCAAGAACGAACGCCTGCGGGCCATCGTTGAACGGCAGATGAAGGAGGGCGAGAGCAGCGAGGCGGGCTTGTTGACCATGGAGGGCATCACCGTGCGCGAGTTGCACCGGATGAACGCAGTGGTCAAGAAACGCATGCCCGAGGTCAACGTGCCGGCGCTGGTGTTGCATTCCATCGAGGACGACATCACCAGCCGCTGGAACGCGGATTATGTCGAGCGCCATCTGGGCGGGCCGGTGACCAAGATCCTGCTGGACAACTGCTACCACATGATCACCGTCGACCTGCAATACCGCCGGGTGATCGAGCTGAGTGCCGAGTTCGTTGACCAGCACACCGCCTTCAAACCAGCGCAGTTCGATGTTGGTTTGCATGCAATGGCGGTCTGACAGCCAACCGAAATTGTCCGCCGACCTCAGCTTGAATGTGGGAGCGGGCTTGCTCGCGAATGCGGTGGTTCAGCCAATAAATGTGTTGACTGATACACCGCATTCGCGAGCAAGCCCGCTCCCACATTTGAGCGGCGATCGTCATAGAAGGACGGGAAATACGTGATTACGACGCAAGCCTTCCCGAGCATCCGGGCCCTCCAGCGCAGTGCCTGGAATGACTGCTTTCCCGCTGCCCTGGAAGACTGGGACTATTACGTCGCCGTGGAAAGCGCCGCCATCGCGGATTTCCAATGGCGATACCTCGCGGTGTACGAAGATGGAACGCTGGTGGCCGTGGCCGCCGCGTTCATCACCCATTACCGCCTCGACACCACGGTGTCGGGCGCCGGCAAGCGTTTGACCGAACGCCTGGACCGACTGTGGCCGGGTCTTTTGCAGTTGGGCTTGTATGCCCTCGGTTCCCCGGTAGCCGAGCGCTGCGACGTCGGCTTCGCCAGCAGCGTGCCTGAATCGCGCCGCCCGCTGTTGCTCAAGCATCTGCTCGCTGCCGCACGCCAGGACGCCGATGAGTTCGGCATCGGCCTCGTAGCGGTCAAGGACGCGCCAAGCAAAGATCCGCACTGGTCCGACAGCTGCCGCGCCGCCGGCTTCCAAAGCATGCCGAGCTTGCCCACGGGCGTGTTGCCGCTGCCCTATGGCTCGGTGGACGCCTACCTCGGTTCCCTGGGTAAATCCACGCGCAAGGACCTGCGCCGCAAACTGCGTGCACCGGGGCCGCGGGTCGAGTGGCGGCGCAATATCGACGATGTGCTCCCCGAGATCATGCGCCTGTACGACGCTACGCTCACCCGCGCCGACTTGCAGTTCGAGCGCCTGCCCGCCGGCTACTTCACCGGTGTGCTGGAACGCCTCGGGGAGCGCGCGGTGTGTGTTCTTTACTGGGTGGATGACCACCTGGTGGCGTTCAACCTGATCCTGCTGGACGAGCACCGCCTGGTGGACAAGTTCTTCGGGCATGACGTTGAATTCAGCCGTGACTACAACCTGTACTTCCGCAGTTGGCTGACCAATGTCGACTACTGTATTGAACACAAGATTGCCGTCTACGAGTGCGGACAGGCCGGGTATGCCAGTAAGCTGCGCCTGGGCTGCGAGTTCCAGGGCAACAGCGTGTTTTTCCGGCACCGCAACCGGCTGGTCAACGGCCTGCTCAAGCTAGTAAAACTGTTTATTCGACCGGATCGTTCCGACCCTGCCATGGCTGCTGCGATAAGCGAAACCTGATGATCACCAAGACCCGCCAGAAAGCCCGCCCCTTTGCCATTTCACGCTGGAGCGTCCAGCGCAAGCTGGTGTTGGCGTTTTGGCTGGTCAGCGTGATCCCCACCATGATCGCGGCGGAGTTGGCCGCCACCACCTTGTCGCAGATTTTCGACAGCAACGTGCGGATCTGGCTGCAAGAGTCGACCCGTATCGTCAAGGACGAGATCGGCGACATCGTTCATGACAACGCGCGCATGGCCAAACTGTTCCTGCGCTACGCCAGTCCGCCGTCGGGCAAGCAAGCCGCCAAACACGACCGGCTGACCGCGGATATTGCCGACGCAACGGACATCGACGTGGTGGCGCTGATTCGCGTCAGCGACCACAAAATCATGTTCAGCACCGCGCCCGATGACATCGTCAAACAGATCAACCTGACCGGCAATGCGGTGCTGCAAACCGTGAGTGTGTCGGGCGTCGATACCGGCATCGTGGTCTCGACGTTCGAGACCAACAAGGACGGCGTCGATTACCTGCTGCTGGTGGCCACCTATCTGGACAGCAGTTTCCTCACCAGCGTGGCCGAAGTGCATTCCCTCGACCTGCGCTTGTACCTGGCCAACCCCAAGGGCTTTTCGGAGATTTTCTCGACCCAGCGTTTCCAGGATCATCCCTCGCGCATCCCCAGGGACGTCGAAGCGGCGATGCGCAGCACGCGCCAGCCCAGCGAGCAGTTCACCAACAACTACAGTGGTTTGTACTGGCCGATCTTCAATGATGCCGGTGAGCTGCAAGGCGTTATCTTCAGCGGCCTGCTGCGCCACACCAGCCTGGTGGGGCTGGTGAACCAGAGCAATCTGTTCGTGCTGATCTTCCTGGTCAGTTCGGCGTTGTCCCTGGGCGCCGGGGTGTTGGTGTCACGGCGCCTGACCCAGCCGTTGCGTGACCTGTCCGAGGGGGTGAGTGCGGTGATCTGCGGTAACTACCAACACCGCGTGGCGGTCAGCGGTGGCGACGAACTGGCCCAGTTGAGCAGCACCTTCAACCACATGACCGAGCGCCTGGGCGAGTTGCATCACCTGGAAGCGCAACTGCGCCGGCGTGATCGCCTGCATGCCCTGGGTGAAGTCGCCATGGGCCTGGCCCACGAAATCCGCAACCCGTTGGGCATTATCAAGACGGCGACCCAACTGCTGCACCGGCGCGCTGACCTGGCGGAAACGGACAAGCGTCATCTGGAATATGTGGTCAGCGAAGTCAGCCGGATCAACGAACTGATCACCGAGTTTCTCGACTTCGCCAAACCCAACCCGCCGCTGCGCGTGTTGCAGGCGGCCCGCCCGCTGGTGGATGAAATCCTCGGCTTTTGCGCGCCGGAACTGGCCAATCACAAGATCGATGTGCAGCTCGATGATCAGGCGCCGGGCGCGACGATTTATGCCGATGCCAAGCAGCTCAAGCAGGCCTGCCTCAACCTGATCCTCAATGCCATCGACGCGATGCCCGAAGGGGGGCGGTTGACCGTCGGTATTCGCACGCTTGGCGACGGCACCACTCAAATCAGCATCGCCGACAGCGGCCAAGGCATTGCGCCCGAGATGATCGAACGCATTTTCACGCCGTTCGTCACCACCAAGGCGTCGGGCACGGGCCTGGGGCTGGCCAAGGTCTACTCAATCATGGAAAGCCACGACGGCAGCATCGAATGCGTCAGCGAGGTCGATGCCGGCGCCACCTTCAGCCTGTATATTCCAGCGATTGACCAAGACGACGAGGACAACCATGACGCATAGCATTCTGGTGGTCGACGACGAACCCAAACTCTGCGATCTGCTGGCATCGGCCCTGGGCCAGAACGACATCCAGGTCTTCATTGCCGGTAACGGCCTGCACGCGCTCAAGGTGCTGGAGCAGGAAGACATCGACCTGGTGATCAGCGACTGGCGCATGCCCGGCATGGACGGCCCGGCGCTGCTGGCCGAGATCAAGGTGCGTTATCCCCAGGTGCCGGTGATCGTGATGACGGCCTACAGCACCGTGAAAAACGCCGTGCAATCGATGCGCAACGGCGCCTACGACTACATCGCCAAGCCCTTCGATATTGATGAGCTGGACATCACGGTGGCCAAGGCCTTGCAGTTTCGCGACATCCTGCGTGACAACGCGCGCCTGCGCGCCGAGCTGGATGAACACGCCCAGTTCGACAGCCTGGTCGGCGACAGCCCGGCGTTTCGTAGCGTGTTGCAGGCGGTGGACGCGGTGCGTGACAGCGCCGCGACGATCCTGCTCACCGGCGAGAGCGGCACCGGCAAGGAAATGGTCGCGCGGGCTATCCACAAGCATGGCAGTCGCGCCGACAAGCCGTTCGTGGCGGTCAACTGCGCGGCGATCCCCGAGGGGCTGCTGGAAAGCGAAATGTTCGGCCATCGCAAAGGCGCGTTTACCGGCGCGGTGTCGGACCGGATCGGACGCTTTCAGCAGGCCGACAAGGGCACGCTGTTTCTTGATGAAGTGGGCGACATGCCGCTGGCGTTGCAGGCCAAGATCCTGCGCGCGTTGCAGGAGCGGGTGATCGAGCCGGTAGGCGACCCCCGAGAGCGCAAGGTAGACGTGCGGGTAATCGCCGCCACCAACAAGAACCTGCTGGAGGCGGTGGCCAACAAGGAGTTTCGCGAAGACTTGTACTACCGCCTCAACGTGTTCCCGATTCCCCTGCCGGCCTTGCGCGAACGCGTGGAAGACATCGCGCCCCTGGCCCGGCACTTTGCCCACACCCTGAGTGCCACGGCCGGCAAGCGCATCACCGGCTTCAGCCCGGAGGCGTTGCAGGCGATGGCGGCGTATCACTGGCCGGGCAATATCCGTGAACTGCAAAACTGCGTGGAGCGCGCGACGATTGTGGCGGCCACGCCGGTGATCGAAGACATCGACCTGCCGGGGTATCTGTTTGCGTCGAAGCCAAGTGAAGCTGGCGTTGCTGCGATCCTCAGTGACGGGCCGGGGATTCCCCAGGACCTCGACGCTGCGCTGGCTGAGGTAGAGAAGGCGTACATTCTGGCGGCATTGCAGGAGAGCAATGGGGTGCAGGCGGCTGCGGCGGCGAAGATCGGGATTTCGGAGAGGAGCTTCTGGTATCGCCTGAAAAAGCTGGGCATCCAGGTAGACAAGATCGTGCGCTGATCTTTCTGTCAGTCACTGATCCAAATGTGGGAGCGGGCTTGCTCGCGAATGCGGTGGTTCAGTTGGAATATCTTTGACTGACACACCGCTTTCGCGAGCAAGCCCGCTCCCACATTTTTAACCGAGTTGTGTCAGGTGTGCAGGTGTACCCAGACAGTGACCAGCACAGTCGCGGCCATCAGCCAGGCAACTGCCGCGACGGCCAACGAGGCTTCAAGCCGCAACCGATCCACCACCACATACAACGTCGCCAAATACACAAAGTACGGAATGATCGACCACATCCCGAACAGGATCGTGGTCTTCAAATCTTCCACCGAGCGGCCTTTGCCGACGATGTAGTGGGCGATCAGCGCAAAGGTCGGGAACAGCGGCACCAGGCCGGCGATGTAGTAGTTCCTGGTCTTGGCCAGCGCGGCCAGGATCAACACGACTGCCGCGCCAAGGGCGGCTTTGAGGAACAGGTCCATCAGTGGCTCAACCCGTATTTTTTGACCTTGTCGAACAGGGTGGTCTTGGCCATCCCCAGTTCCTGGCTGGCTTGCGTCAGGTTGCCGCCACTGCGTTGCAGGGCGTCGCTGAGCAGGTTGCGTTCGAAGGCTTCCACCGCTTCGGTAAAGGCCAGGCCCTGGCCGCTGCCGGCCGCGCCGCTTTTCTTGAAGGCGGGCAGGCCGAGGGCAAAGCGTTCGGCGACGTTGCGCAGTTCGCGCACGTTGCCCGGCCAGTCGTGGCTCATCAGGCTCGACAGGGTCTGGTTGTCCAGTTCCGGCACCGCGCGATCGAAGCGCAGGGACGACTGCTGCAGGAAGTGTTCGAACAATTGCAGGATGTCTTCGCGACGTTCGCGCAGGGGCGGCAGTTCCAGGGTGACCACGTTGAGGCGGTAGTACAGGTCGCTGCGGAACTGGCTGGCGCGGCTCAGTTCATCGAGGTCGGACTTGGTCGCGGCGATCACCCGGCAATCCACTGCCACGCTCTGGTTTGAACCCAGGCGTTCGAGGGTGCGTTCCTGCAACACCCGCAGCAGTTTGATTTGCAGGTTGATCGGCATGCTTTCCACTTCATCGAGGAACAGCGTGCCCTGGTGGGCGTGTTCGATCTTGCCGATACGGCGCTTGCCGGCGCCGGTAAACGCGTTGGCCTCGTGGCCGAAAATCTCGCTTTCGAACAGGTTCTCCGGCAGGCCGCCGCAGTTGAGGGCGACGAACTGGTGATCGTGACGGCGGCTGAAATCATGCAGGCAGCGGGCGACCAGTTCCTTGCCGGTGCCGGTCTCGCCTTCGATCAGCACGTTGGCCGAGGTGTCGGCAACGTTGGCGATCAGCTCGCGCAGGTTCTGCATGGCCGGCGAGCGGCCGATGATGCGGCCTTCGAGGGAGTCGCGCTCGGCCAACTGGCGGCGCAGCGCCCAGACTTCCCGCGCCAGCCCGCGTTGCTCCAGGGCTCGGCGGGCGACGTCGACCAGGCGTTCCGGGGAGAAGGGTTTCTCCATGAAGTCGTAGGCACCGTTGCGCATCGCACCGACCGCCATGGAGATGTCGCCATGCCCGGTGATCAGCACCACCGGCAGGCTTTTATCCAGGGCCTTGAGGCGCGTGAGCAACTCCAGGCCGTCGATGCCCGGCAGGCGAATGTCGCTGATGACGATACCCGCAAAGTTCTCGTCGATGCGCTTGAGCGCTTCTTCGGCACTGCCCACGCCGATGCTGGGAATATCTTCCAGCGACAGGGCCTGCTGGCAGCCGAGCAGTACATGGGGATCGTCTTCGACAATCAGGACGGTGAGGTCTGCGGGGTTGGTATTCATGTCGACTCAGCTGTTTGAGCACCCACCAGCGGCAGGCACAGGACAAAGGCAGTACCACCACCCACCGGATGCTCCACGGCAAGATTGCCGCCGGTGGCCGCGGCGAGGCTGGCGGACAGGGTCAAGCCCAGGCCCAGGCCTTGCTCGCCGGGTTTGGTGGTGAAGAACGGTTCGAACAGATGCTTGCGGGCCTCGGGGTCGATGCCGTGGCCGTTGTCACGCACATGCAGGCGGTATTTGCCCTCGCTGCTGCTGCCTTCCAGCCACAGTTCGGGGGCCGGCTGGGCTTGCATGGCGTCGACGGCGTTACCGATCAGGTTGACCAGGATCTGCTCCAGGCGTGTCTGGTCGATCTGCAATTGGGCGTGGGCAAAATCGCGGTGCACGGTCAGCGGCAGGCTGTCCATGCGTGGGCCGAGCACCTGGAACGCGGCGTCCACCGCCTTGTTCAGGCTGGCTTCGCCCTGATCGTCGCCGCGTCGGGCAAACGAGCGCAGGCTGGCGGTGATGCGGCCCATGCGGTCGATCAGTTCGTTGATGGTTTGCAGGTTGGCGCTGGCGGTGTCCAGGGCGCCGCGTTCGAGGAAGCGCACGGTGTTGCCGGACAAGGTGCGCAGCGCGGCCAGCGGTTGGTTCAGTTCGTGGGCGATGCTGGTGGACATCTGGCCGATGGCCGCCAGTTTGCCGGCCTGCACCAGTTCATCCTGGGCGCGGCGCAAGGTCTCTTCGGCCTGGCGTCGTTCGCGGATCTGGCCTTTGAGGCGTTCGTTGCTGGCGCGCAGGTCGGCGGTGCGTTCGGCGATCCTTCGCTCCAGCTGGCTGTTGGCTTCCTGCAAGGCTTCGCGGGCGGCGAGGCGGGTGGCGATGACCTTGCGCCGCTCGTTCCAGGCAATCAGCAGGAATGCCACCAGGCCAAAGGCGACGGCCACCAGGATGCCCTGGTTGATCGCGGCGCGGCGCAGGTCGTTGAGCGGGGTGAGCAGGGTGAAGTTCCACGGGGTGTCGTTGAGCGGGCGGGTTTGCGCCAGGTAGCTGACTTCCTGCTCGTCGTTGACCACTTCACTGTTGGCCGGGAAGGTGAGCTTCTCGGCGCTTTCGTTCAGGCGCTCGCGGGCCAGGGGTTCCAGCTCGTTGAGCGTGGCCCAGTAATATTGCAGGCTGTGGGCCAGTCGGTCCTTGGTGTCATCGCTCAATGGACGCACGGCCTTGAGGCGGCGGGCCGGGTCGCTGGAGAGAATGATGATGCCGTTCTCGTCGCTCACGAAGGCTTCGAGCCGCGCGCGTTGCCAGCGTTCTTCGAGGGCTTCGAGGCGCACCTTGACCACGGCCACGCCGATGATCTTGCCGTGCTCTTCCAGGCCGTGGGCCAGGTAGTAGCCGGGTTCGCCGTTGGTGCTGCCGATGCCGTAGAAGCGCCCGGGCTGGCCACGCACGGCGTTCTGGAAATAGGCGCGGAAGGACAGGTCTTCACCCTGGTAGCTGTCGGCATCGCGCCAGTTACTGGTGGCCAGCACGCGGCCGGTGGTGTCCATCACGTAGATGGCCCGGCTGCGACTGCGTCGGTTCAGGCCTTCGAGGTAATCGTTGACGGTCTTGCGGGTTTCCTGGTTCGGGTCGGCCAGCAGCTTGGAGACGCTGGACTCCAGCTCCAGGAGGCTGGGCAGGTAGGTGTATTTGCTCAGTTCGCTTTCGACGGTACGGGCATGCAGCTCCAACTGGCGCTCGCCGGTGTCGCTGAGGGTGCGGATGCCGTAGTAGTCACTGACCCAGAAGCCGATATAACCCAGGCCGACCATCAGGATGATGATCAGTGGCGGCAGGAACAGTTGGCGAATCAGACGAGGCTTCACGGCAAGTGATGGCGGCGCGGCGCGATATTGATTGGGGTCGCATTTCATCACAGATGCCTTGGGTCAACCAGAGCTGGGTCCGGTGTTTGTGTGGGCGCCTGGGCTTGTGTGGGAGCTGGCTTGCCTGCGATCGGAGCGCCTCGGTGTCACTGCTGCACCGAGGTGTCTGCATCGCAGGCAAGCCAGCTCCCACACAAGAGCCAGTGCCTGCACACGCCCGGTTCCCGCAGGGAGAACGGGGCTGCTTTTTAGTGTTGCAGGATTTTCTCAAGGAAGTGCTGCGCGCGTTCGGAGCGGGCGCGGATGTCGCCGAAGAACTCTTCTTTCTGGCAGTCTTCGATGATCTTGCCGGCGTCCATGAAGATCACGCGGTCGGCCACCTTGCGGGCAAAGCCCATTTCGTGGGTCACGCACATCATGGTCATGCCTTCCTGGGCCAGTTGCACCATCACGTCGAGTACTTCGTTGACCATTTCCGGGTCGAGGGCCGAGGTCGGTTCGTCGAACAGCATGACGATCGGGTCCATGGCCAGCGCGCGGGCAATCGCCACACGTTGCTGCTGGCCGCCGGAGAGTTGGCCAGGGTGCTTGTGGGCGTGTGCCGACAGGCCGACGCGCTCAAGCAGCTGCAGGCCTTTCTTGGTGGCTTCTTCCTTGCTGCGGCCCAGCACCTTGATCTGCGCGATGGTCAGGTTTTCGGTGATGGTCAGGTGCGGGAACAGCTCGAAGTGCTGGAACACCATGCCCACCCGCGAACGCAGCTTCGGCAGGTTGGTCTTCGGGTCGGCGATGGAGGTGCCGTCCACGATGATGTCGCCCTTCTGGAACGGTTCCAGCGCGTTGACGCACTTGATCAGGGTGGATTTGCCCGAGCCGGATGGCCCGCACACCACGATCACTTCGCCTTTTTTAACCTCGGTGCTGCAATCGGTCAGCACCTGGAAGTCGCCATACCACTTGTTGATGTTCTTGATAGAGATCATACGGCAAACCTTTTTTGCAGACGCTTGACCAGCAGCGAGGCGGAAAAGCTGATGATGAAGTAGACGACACCGGCGAAGATCAGGAACTCATTGGAGCGGCCGATGATGTCGCCGTTGGAGCGGGCGGAGTTGAGGAAGTCCACCAGGCCCACGGTGTAGACCAGCGAAGTGTCCTGGAACAGGATGATCGACTGTTGCAGCAGCAACGGGGTCATCTTGCGGAACGCCTGGGGCAGGATGATCAGGCGCATGGTCTGACCATAGGTCATGCCCATCGCTTGCGCCGCACCCATCTGGCCCTTGGGGATCGACTGCACGCCGGCCCGCACGATTTCACAGAAGTACGCGGCTTCGAACATCATGAAGGCCACGACGCAGGAGGTGAACGCGCCGATCGGGGTGTCTTCGCCGGTGATCCAGCGCAGCACGAACGGCACCGCCAGGTAGAACCAGGTGATCACCAACAGCAACGGGATCGAACGGAAGTAGTTCACATAAGCGCCGGCCAGGCGCGACAGCAGCTTGCTGGACGACAGGCGCATCAACGCCAGGACCGTACCAAGGGCGATGCCGCCGACCACGCCCATGACCATCAACTTCAAGGTCATGACCATGCCGTTCCACAGGCCTGGGATGGCGGGGATGATGCCGCTGAAATCGAGTTCCATTATTTACCCCCCACGGAGATCAGGCCGGGCACCGCGACTTTCTTCTCGACCATGCGCATGAGCAACATCAGGCTCATGTTCAGGGTGAAGTAGATCAGCGTAGCCAGGGTGAAGGCTTCAAACAGGTTGGCCGAGAACTCGGCGGTCTGCTTGGTTTGCGCCAGCAGTTCCATCAGGCCGATCAAGGACGCCACGGAGGAGTTCTTGAAGACGTTGAGGAATTCCGAGGTGAGCGGCGGAATGATGATCCGGTAGGCCTGGGGCAGCAGCACGTTCCAGTAGATCTGCGGCAGCTTGAAGCCCATGGCGCGCGCGGCGGATTCCTGGCCGCGTGGCAGCGCCTGGATACCGGTCCGCACTTGCTCGCACACCCGCGCTGCGGTGAACAGGCCCAGGCACACCACGACGCTCAGGTAGGCCGAGGTGGTCGGGTTGAGGTCTTGCTTGTACCAGTCCTGCAGGTTTTGCGGCAGCAGGTCGGGGATCAGGAAGTACCAGATGAACAGCTGCACCAGCAGCGGCACGTTACGAAACAGTTCCACGTAGCAGGTCGCGATGCCCGATACGATGCGGTTTGGCACGGTGCGCATGACCCCCAGAATGGAGCCCAGCAGCAAGGCGATAATCCATGCCACGACAGCGATGGCGATGGTCCAGCCCAAGCCGGCGATGTACCAGTCGAGATAGGTCTCGCCGCCCACGCCGGTGGACTTGAAGAACACGCCCCAGTCCCAGTTGTAATTCATTAGGGTCTCCCCTCGAAGTCGATCGATGTACAAGCACCCGCTTGGGGAAAATCCATTCCCGCCCGGCGGTGAACGCCAGGCACACAAGATCGGCTCGAAAACCGCCAGGTCGAGTGTTCCAAATAAAAGCCAGCAGGTAGTAACAGACGCCTGAGGGAGGGTTGGCTCCCTCAGGAGATAAGGTTAGTCAGGTTTTAGATCTTTACTTCCGGAGCCGGCTTGTCGGTCGGGTTCTTGATCAGTTCCTTGACCTTGTCGCTCATCGGGAAGTTGAGGTTCAGGCCTTTTGGTGGGATCGGGCTTTCGAACCACTTGGCGTAGATCTTGTTGATTTCGCCGGACTTGTACAGGCCGACGATGGCGTCATCCACGGCCTTTTTGAAGGCTGGGTCGTCTTTACGCACCATGCACGCGTAGGCTTCGAAAGACTGCGGAGTACCGGTGATGACCCAGTCGTCCGGCTTCTTGGCCTTGGCTTCTTCACCGGCCAGCAGTGCGTCGTCCATCATGAACGCTACGGCACGGCCGCTTTCCAGCATCTGGAAGGATTCGCCGTGGTCTTTGGCGGAGATGATGTTCATGCCCATCTGCTTGTCGGCGTTCATCGCCTTGATGATGCGCTCGGACGTGGTGCCGGCGGTGGTCACGACGTTCTTGCCTTTCAGGTCGGCAAAGTCGCTGTAGGACGGTTTGCCGTCCTTGTCTTTCTTGACCAGCAGGCGGGTGCCGATTTCAAACATGTTGATGGTGAAGTCAACTTGCTGGGCGCGTTCGGCGTTGTTGGTGGTGGAACCGCACTCGATATCGACGGTGCCGTTCTGAACCAATGGAATACGGGTCTGCGATGTGACCAGGTTGTATTTGGCCTGCAGATCGGGTTTGTTGAGGTCTTTCTTCAGGGCTTCGACGATGGCCAACTGAATGTCGTGGGAGTAGCCCACTGGCTTGCCCGAACCATCCGCGATGTAGGAAAACGGAATGGAACTGTCGCGGTGCCCGAGGGTGATGGTGCCGGAGTCGTTGATTTTTTTCAGCGTGCCGGTGAGTTCGGCGGCGAATACTGGAGTGCTGATCAGAGCAGCAGCGATAGCTGCGCCCAGGATATGGGGAACGATGCGCATCAATACTTCCTCGACATTTGTTTTTTTTATGAAGCCGGCTAGACGGCTCTCTTGTACAGCGAATGCCCGTAACGGCTCCTGAGGCGTCTCAGGCAATCGTCATGGAGTGTAGAGCATGAGTCGTGCCAGACCAGTACTTAAAGGTTAAGCAGTTGATTTATATGGTGATTAAGTTTGGTTGGTAGCGAATTTTCTTAGGTTTGGTCCGGCAAACCGAATAGCCGTGGGGTTGGCGTTCGGAAAACCGAATGGCAAGGCAGGCATAAAAAAGCCCCTGGACCTCACGGCACAGGGGCTTTTTGCAAGACTGAGCGGTCAGGCCGCTTCGATCTTGCCGCGATTGTGCTCAACCTTGGACAGGTAACGCTGCACGTTGGCGTGTTCTTCCGGTGTGGTGAACAGGCCAAGCTTGGTGCGACGCCACAATACGTCCTGGGATTGGGTCGCCCATTCTTCGGTGCACAGGTAGTCGACTTCGCGGGTGTACAGGCCACCACCCAGGTGTTCGCCCAGGTCGGCCAGCGACTGTACGCCTTCCAGCAGGCGCCAGGTGCGGCTGCCGTAGGTGGTGGACCAGCGGCGTGCGATTTCGCTCGGTACCCATTCGAACTTCTGGCGAATCGCTTCGGCCAGCGCTTCTGGCGTGGTCATGTCTTCGCCGCCGGGCAGGCTGGCCTTGGCGGTCCAGCTCGGACGCATCTGGGTGAAGTACGGGGCCAGTTGCGCCATCGCCGATTCGGCGAGCTTGCGGTAGGTGGTCAGCTTGCCACCGAACACCGACAGGATCGGCGCCTCGCCCGTGCCGCCGGACAACGCCAGGGTGTAGTCGCGGGTGATGGCCGACGGGTTGTCCGACTCATCGTTGCACAGCGGGCGCACACCGGAGTAGGTGTGGACGATGTCATCGCGGCTCAGCTGTTGCTTGAAGTGGGCGTTGACCACCTTGAGCATGTAGTCGGTTTCACCTTCGGTGATCGCAACTGCAGCCGGGTCGCCGGTGTATTCGCGGTCGGTGGTGCCGATGATGGTCAGGTGGTTGAGGTACGGAATGGTGAAGACGATGCGCTGGTCTTCGTTCTGCAGGATGTGCGCGTGGGCGCCTTCGTAGAGTTTCGGCACGATCAGGTGGCTGCCCTGGATCAGGCGGATGCCGTAGGGCGAATCCAGCTTCAGGTCATCCTTGATGAACTTGGCGACCCATGGGCCGGCCGCGTTCACCAGTGCACGGGCACGGATCGAGAACAGGCTGCCATCGGCGCGTTCCATGTTCATTTCCCACATGCCGTTGCTGCGGTGTGCGCTGATGCAACGGGTCTGGGTGTGGATGTGCGCGCCTTTTTCGCGGGCGGCCATGGCGTTCAGGACTACGAGGCGGGCGTCATCGACCCAGCAGTCGGAGTATTCGAAGCCTTTGGTGATTTCGCTTTTCAGCGGGCTGTCCGGGCCGAACTTGAGGCTTTTCGAACCTGCCAGCTTTTCACGCTTGCCCAGGTGATCGTAGAGGAACAGGCCCGCGCGAATCATCCAGGCCGGACGCAGGTGTGGGCGGTGCGGTAGCACGAAGCGCATTTGCTTGACGATGTGCGGCGCCTTGGCCAGCAGCACTTCACGTTCGGCGAGGGCTTCGCGCACCAGACGGAATTCGTAATGTTCGAGGTAGCGCAGGCCGCCGTGGATCAGCTTGCTGCTGGCGGAAGAGGTGTGGCTGGCCAGGTCGTCCTTTTCGCAAAGGAATACCGACAAACCGCGCCCGGCTGCGTCTGCTGCAATACCGACGCCATTGATCCCGCCGCCGATAACGGCCACGTCATAGACTTCGGCAAGCGGTGGGGCAGGCAAGGTGGAAGGGTTCATCGGCTGGCCTCGCGATTTTTATCTTGGAATTCGAACATTAATGTTCATTTGCGAAAATGGTAGCTGATAAACGCGGGCACAGCCAGTCAACTTCGATTGAAAAAACTCATCGAAGGACAGGCAAAGGAAAATTTGTGAACATGTATGGGTGAGTGGAGATACTTGTGTAGTGAGCGGGCTTGCCCCGCGCTGGGGGGCGAAGCCGCCCTAAACCCAGGCACCTCGGTGTATCAGTAAGACCGCGGCGGTTGGATTTGGGGCGGCTTCGCCCCCCCAGCGCGGGGCAAGCCCGCTCACTACAGTCAGACGACTTCCAGGCGGACTTTGTGTTGATTCAAAAGCTGCACCAACGCTGGCACCGGCTGCTGATCGGTGACCAAACAATCCACCAGGCTGATCGGCCCCAGGCGAATCATGGCATTGCGCCCGAATTTGCTGGAGTCCGCCGCCAGGATCACCTGACGGGCATTGGCGATGATCGCCTGGGAAACCCGTACTTCCTGATAGTCAAAGTCCAGCAGGCTGCCGTCTTCATCGATGCCGCTGATGCCCACCAAGGCGAAATCCACCTTGAACTGGTTGATGAAATCCACACTGGCCTGACCCACCACGCCACCGTCACGCCGCACATTACCGCCGGTCAGCAGCACATCGAAGTCGTCCTTCGCGCTGAGCATGCTGGCGACGTTGAGGTTGTTGGTGATGATTTTCAGGTGGCTGTGGTTGAGCAGCGCACGGGCGATGGATTCGGTGGTGGTGCCGATATTGATGAACAACGAGGCGTGATCGGGGATCTGCGCGGCGATGGCTTCGCCGATGCGCTGTTTCTCGTCGCGCATCTGGTCGGCCCGCATGGCGTATGCGGTGTTTTCGACACTGGAGTCATAGGCCGCGCCGCCGTGGTAGCGGCGCAGCAGATTGGCGTCCGCCAGCTGGTTGATATCGCGGCGGATGGTTTGCGGGGTGACGACGAATAGCTGCGCCATTTCCTCGATGCTGACGTAGCCGCGTTCGCGGACCAGTTCGAGGATTTGTTGTTGGCGGGGAGGCAGATTCATTGGGCGTCCTTTGGGCTGCCATACAAAAGTGGCCCATGATGACGCAGGAATCTGCTCCCTGCCAGTTACAACCGGATGTTGGCTTATTCAGCGCCTTCGTGGGGCTCCCAGTCACGGGTGCGGCTGACCGCTTTTTGCCAGCCGGCGTAGAGCTTTTCTTTTTCCTTTTCTTCCAATTGCGGTTCGAATTCGCGCTCGATCACCGCCTTGCCGCGCAACTCGTCCAGGCTGCCCCAGAAACCACACGCCAAGCCAGCCAGGTAGGCCGCGCCGAGTGCGGTGGTCTCGCGCATTTGCGGGCGCTCGACCTGGGTGCCGAGGATGTCGGCCTGGAATTGCATCAGGAAGTTGTTGGCCACCGCGCCGCCGTCCACGCGCAGGGCCTTGAGGCGTTCGCCCGAGTCCTGTTGCATGGCGTCGAGCACGTCACGGGTCTGGTAGGCAATCGACTCCAGGGCCGCACGAATGATGTGATCCACGCGTACGCCACGGGTCAGGCCGAATAGCGCGCCACGGGCATAGGGGTCCCAGTAGGGCGCGCCCAGGCCGGTGAACGCAGGCACCAGATACACGCCGTTGCTGTCCTTGACCTTGCCGGCGAAGTATTCGGTGTCGTGGGCGTCATTGATGATTTTCAGCTCATCACGCAGCCACTGCACGGTGGAACCGCCGTTGAAGACTGCGCCTTCGAGGGCGTAGGCCACTTCGCCACGCGGACCGCAAGCGATGGTGGTGAGCATGCCGTGCTTGGATTTGACCGCCTTGTCGCCGGTGTTCATCAGCAGGAAGCAACCCGTGCCGTAGGTGTTCTTGGCCTGGCCGGCTTCGACGCACATCTGGCCGAACAGCGCGGCTTGCTGGTCACCGGCGATACCGCCGATGGCGATGCCGCTTTTGGTGCGGCCGTAGATTTCCGACGACGACTTAACTTCCGGCAGCATTTCCCGCGGAATGTCGAGGATCTCCAGCATCTTCGCATCCCACTCCAGGGTGTGGATGTTGAAGAGCATGGTGCGCGAGGCGTTGGTGTAGTCGGTGACGTGGGTCTTGCCGCCGGTAAATTTCCAGATCAGCCAGCTGTCGATGGTACCGAACAACAGTTCGCCGTTGCGCGCGCGCTCGCGGCTGCCTTCGACGTTGTCGAGGATCCACTTGAGCTTGGTGCCGGAGAAGTACGGGTCGGTGACCAGGCCGGTGGTGTCGCTGATGTACTGCTCGTGGCCGTCGCGCTTGAGTTGTTGGCAGATCTCGGTGCTGCGGCGGCATTGCCAGACGATCGCGTTGTAGATCGGGCGGCCGGTCACCTTGTCCCACACCACGGTGGTTTCACGCTGGTTGGTGATGCCGATCGCGGCGACCTGATCATGATGCAGGCCAGCCTGGGCCAGGGCTTCGACCATCACCGCGCTCTGGGTGGCGAAGATTTCCATCGGGTCATGCTCGACCCAGCCCGCTTGCGGGTAGTGCTGGGCGAATTCGCGCTGGGCGGTGCAGACCACGTTGGCGTCACGATCGAAGATGATCGCCCGCGAACTGGTGGTGCCTTGGTCAAGGGCGATGATGTAGTTCTTATTCTGAATGTCGGTCATGTCGAATGCCTTGGAAAATAAGAAGATCGGTAATCAGCCTGGGCCGCAAAAAGGGCAGGTGGGTCCAGGCTGGCGCTATCAGGAAATACGGGTCTTGCCGTTGACAGCCGTGTCAGGTGTTTCTTCAACTGCAGCAGGTGCGGCGCTCGGCAGATGGCGGGCAATCAGCCCGCGATAGGCCGCGGCGCCGAGGCATGCACCCACGATCGGGCCGAAAATCGGCACCAGGAAATAAGGAATGTCGCGGCCGCCGGTGAAGGCTATTTCACCCCAGCCAGCGAAAAAGGTCATCAGCTTGGGCCCCAGATCCCGCGCCGGGTTCATCGCGAAACCGGTCAGTGGGCCCATGGCGCTGCCGATCACCGCAATCAACAGGCCGATCAGCAGTGGGGCCAGCGGGCCGCGTGGCAGGCCGTTGTTGTCATCGGTCAAGGCCATGATCACGCCCATCAGGATCGCGGTGATGACCATTTCCACCAGGAACGCCTGGGCGGTGCTCAGCAGCGCATGGGGGTAGGTGGAGAACACCGAGGCCAATTCCAGGCTGGCTTGTGAGCCGCGCACCATATGGTGGGTTTGTTCGTAATCGAAAAACAGGTTGCTGTAGAGCGTGTACACCAAGGCCGCGGCGCAAAAGGCGCCGGCGATCTGGGCGAGGATGTAGAAGGGCAGTTTGCGCTTTTCGAAATCGGCGAAAATACACAGGGCGATACTTACCGCCGGGTTGAGGTGAGCCCCGGAAATACCGGCGCTCAGGTAGATCGCCATGCTGACGCCGATCCCCCAGATAATGCTGATTTCCCACAAACCAAAGCTGGCACCCGCGACCTTGAGCGCAGCGACACACCCTGTACCGAAGAAGATCAGAAGCGCAGTGCCCAGGAATTCGGCCATGCATTGGCTCGAAAGTGAAGGCTGTTGAAGAGCAGTTGTCATGGAAAACCTCAGTTGTTGTTCTTGTCTGGCGCACGACCTCAACGGGGCGTTGCGCGATTTTCACCGTGGCAAGGATCCCCATCCCGGACACGGCTTACTGCTCGAATGTTGCAGGTCTATTCCTACAGTATTCGGAAACGAAAAAATATAGACAAGAATCACTGCTGTCAAAGGTCGAAAGTGAACCATTGGTCACTTTCAAACTATTGACCTGATGAATGATCACGCTTGTAACGTTGTGTGTGTTTGCCAAAGTGCGCGCAGTAGAGCGTTTTACGTGGGGTTGGCCTAGAATTGGCGATCTGTTTGCCACGCTTGGAGCCAGCATGACCCCTGCATTGGACCTGTTGAAAAAAGTTCGCGCCGAACATCACATCCACAGTTATGAACATGACCCCAAGGCCGCTTCCTATGGCCTGGAAGCCGCGGAAAAGTTGGGACTTGATCCGGCGCAGGTGTTCAAGACCTTGCTGGCCAGCAGCGAGAAGGGTGAATTGTTGGTGGCGGTGGTGCCGGTCGTCGGAAGTCTGGACCTGAAGGCCCTGGCGCAGGCGGCGGGGGTGAAAAAAGTCGAAATGGCCGACCCGGCGGCAGCGCAGCGCTTTACCGGGTACCTGCTGGGGGGGATCAGTCCGTTGGGGCAGAAGAAGCGTTTACGCACGTTTATCGATGAAACGGCGCAGCCGTTTGCGACGATTTTTGTCAGTGCGGGGAGGCGGGGGCTTGAAGTGGAACTGTCGGCGGCGGTGCTGGCGGAGCACACCCAGGCCAAATTTGCGCCGATTGGCCGGGCGTAAACCTACGCTGGGGTGTACCTGGATCAAAATGTGGGAGCGGGCTTGCTCGCGAATGCAGAGTTTCAGTCGATACAGTCATCACTGATAAGCCGCATTCGCGAGCAAGCCCGCTCCCACTTTTTTTGAGCCGGTGTCTTCAGGTGGCCGGGCTGTAGCGTCTTACGCCTGATTCGGATTGGGGAATCTGCGCCGCAACGCTGCCCGAAGCCTGGAACAGCACCAGATGTTCCGCCGCCACCCGAATCCCTACATCCGCGCCGAGCTGATGGTCCGCATGGCTCGGGAAGATCGACTCCAGCTGCGCGCCCGTCGGCAGTTGCAGTCGGTACAAGGTCGACGCACCGAGGAACGTCTTGCCGACGATGCGCGCTTTCAACGCGCTGTCCGGCGCATACACGAGGTCATCCGGACGCAGCAGAACATCCACCGCGCCACCCGTTGGCCAGGTGTAGGCGCGATTGCCGCGCAGTTCACCCAGTTCGGTGCTGACCGACTCCGGTGTGCTCAATTGGCCGCGGATAAAATACCCCTGGCCGATAAAACTGGCGACGTACGGGGTCTGCGGCTCGTGATAGAGGTTGTAGGGCGTGTCCCATTGCTCCAGGCGGCCTTCCTTGAATACACCGACCTGGTCGCTCACGGCGAACGCTTCTTCCTGGTCGTGGGTGACCAGAATCGCACTGGTGCCCCGGACCTTGAGGATGTCACGCACCTCGTGGCTGAGCTTGCGCCGCAGTTCGCCGTCGAGGTTGGAGAAGGGTTCGTCGAGCAGCAGCAGTTGCGGCTCCGGCGCCAGTGCGCGGGCGAGGGCAACGCGTTGCTGCTGGCCGCCGGACAGCTCGTGGGGGAAGCGTTTGCCGAGGTTCTTCAGGTTGACCAGTTCCAGCAGTTCGGCGACCACGTGGTCTTTTTTCGGGTGCTTGCGGATGCCGAACGCGATGTTGTCCGCCACGCTGAGGTGGGGAAACAGTGCGTAGTCCTGGAACACCATGCCGATACGACGTTTCTCCGGCGCCAGGGTGAAACCGGCGCTGGAGATCACTTCGCCGGCCAGGCTGATTTCACCTTCGTGCACCGGCTCGAAACCGGCTATCGCCCGCAGGGTAGTGGTTTTGCCGCAGCCCGAGGAGCCCAGCAGGCAACCGATGTCACCGGCATTGAGGTGCAGGTTGAGGTTCTGCACCACCCGTTGATCTTGATAGCCGCATGCCAGATTGCGCAGGTTCAGCAGGAGTGGATGGCTCATGCGTGATGGTACGAAGGCGGGACGAGGAATTCGAGCAGGGCTTTCTGCGCGTGCAGGCGGTTTTCGGCCTGGTCCCAGGCGACGGAGCGCGAATCGTCAAGCAGGTCGAGGCTGATTTCTTCGCCACGGTGGGCTGGCAGGCAGTGCATGAACAACACGTCCGGCGCGGCCAGGTCGAGCAGGGCACGGGTGACCTGGAACGGCGCGAACAGCGCGAGGCGCTTGGCGGTTTCGTCTTCCTGGCCCATGGAGGTCCAGACGTCGGTGCTGACCAGGTGAGCGCCGATCACGGCATCCCGTGGGTCTCGAACGACGGTGACGCGCTCACCTGCCTGTGCGAGGAAACGTGCGTCAGGCTCGTAGCCTTCCGGGCAGGCAACGCGCAGTTGGAAGTCGAACTGGATCGCCGCTTCTATATAGCTGTTGCACATGTTGTTGCCGTCGCCGATCCAGGCCACGGTCTTGCCCTGGATCGAACCGCGATGCTCAAGGAAGGTTTGCATGTCGGCCAGCAACTGGCACGGGTGCAGGTCGTCGGACAGGCCGTTGATCACGGGCACGCGGGAGTTGGCGGCGAATTCGGTGAGGGTGCTATGGGCGAAGGTACGGATCATCACCGCATCAAGCATGCGCGACATGACGATCGCGCAATCGCTGATCGGCTCGCCACGGCCCAGTTGGGTGTCGCGCGGTGACAGGAAGATGGCCTGGCCACCCAGCTGGATCATGCCGGCTTCGAAGGACAGGCGGGTGCGGGTCGACGATTTCTCGAAGATCATCCCGAGGACGCGGTTTTTCAAAGGCTCGAACAGTACGCCGCGGTTACGCAGGTCTTTAAGCTCAATGCCTCGACGGATCACGCTGACCAGCTCTTCGGGCGTGCAATCCATCAGAGAGAGAAAGTGCCTTGCGCTCATCATTAACTACCTTTTTGCAACAGACCGCAGATACTCAAAGCCTTGTTTATTGTGACAACGGGCGAGACCTGCGGCGAAAGCCGCACGGGGCGACGAAATAGGGGAAGGCGCGATATTGACATTAAATGTCGCGTCTTACCAATAGGGCTACGTTTTTAGGGGTGTTCAAGAAGGGCGCGAGAGCGCTTTTGAAGACGAATTCCATACGGCAGCGGGCCATTTGTACACTGGCGTCGCAACCTTTTGCAATGCGCGGCGGCGGGCTTGGGCCCGGTTGCGTCGGTTTCAGCGATGCTTTGCGGGCTTCTGAAACATTTGCTCACTCTTAGCCATGGCCGGGCCTGATGCCCGTCGATTCACACCGCGAACGTTGGTGGCGCCACTGCAGGTGGCGGCTCATAGTTGAGTCAAAGCCCCTATAAAGAGACTGGCCATGACCAAGACTCTCCACCACCGTGCCTGCCATCTGTGTGAAGCCATCTGCGGCCTGACCCTGGAAACCACCGAGGCCGACGACGGCAGCCTGGCGATCACCTCGATCAAGGGTGATGCGCTGGATACGTTCAGCCGCGGGCATATCTGCCCCAAGGCGGTGGCACTGCAGGACATCCAGAATGACCCGGACCGCCTGCACCAGCCTATGTTGCGGGTGGGCAGCGAATGGCAGCCAATCCCGTGGGAAGACGCCTTCGCCCTTGTAGCCGAGCGCCTGGCGGGTATCCAGGCCCGGCACGGCCAGAATGCGGTGGCGGTGTACCAGGGCAACCCCAGCGTGCATAACTATGGGCTGATGACCCATAGCAACTACTTCCTGGGCCAGTTGAAGACGCGCAACCGCTTCTCGGCGACCTCGGTGGACCAGTTGCCTCACCACCTCACCAGTCACCTGATGTACGGTCATGGCCTGTTGCTGCCAATTCCGGACATCGATCACACCGATTTCATGCTGATCCTCGGCGGCAACCCATTGGCGTCCAACGGCAGCATCATGACCGTGCCCGATGTGGAGAAGCGCCTCAAGGCCATCCAGGCCCGTGGCGGCAAAGTGGTGGTGGTCGACCCACGGCGCAGTGAGACAGCGGCGATGGCCGATCAGCACCTGTTCGTGCGCCCCGGCGGGGATGCGGCGTTGTTGTTTGGGGTGCTCAACACCTTGTTCAGTGAAAACCTGACTCGCGACAGTCACCTGCCGGTCGCTGGCCTGGACGATGTGCGCCAGGCAATCGTCGGGTTTACCGCCGAGGCCATGAGTCGCCAATGTGCAGTGCCGGCCGCGCAGATTCGCCAGCTCGCGCGGGACTTTGCGGCGGCGGACAAGGCGGTGTGTTACGGGCGCATGGGCGTCTCCACCCAGGCGTTCGGCACCTTGTGTCATTGGCTGGTGCAACTGATCAACCTGGTCACTGGCAACCTAGACCGTGCCGGTGGCGCCGTGTGCACCACGCCGGCGGTGGATCTGGTGGCGTCGACAGGCGGTGGGCATTTCAATCGCTGGCAGAGCCGGGTGTCCGGGCGTCCGGAATATGGCGGCGAGTTGCCGGTGTCGGCCCTGGCTGAAGAAATGCTTACCGAGGGCGAAGGGCAAATCCGCGCATTGGTCACGGTGGCCGGCAATCCGGTGTTGTCGACACCCAACGGCCGCCAGTTGGAACAGGCGCTGGATGGGCTGGAGTTCATGGTCAGCATCGATCTCTATATCAACGAGACCACGCGATATGCCGACTTGATCCTGCCGTCTACATCGGCACTGGAGAACGATCACTACGACACCACCTTCAATATGTTCGCGGTGCGTAACGTCACCCGCTTCAACCGTGCGATCTTGCCCAAGCCGGCGGGGGCGCTGCATGACTGGGAGATCTTCGTAGGCCTGGCAGAGGCGTTTGCCGCGCAGACCGGTGCAGTGCTGAAGCCGACCATGGCGCCGGCGCAGATGATCGATTTCGGGTTGCGAGCCGGGGTTTACGGTGATGCGTCGAGCCACAAGTTGTCGGTGGCGATGCTGGCGGAACATCCCCATGGCGTCGACTTGGGGCCGCTCAAGGCCAATCTGGTTGCGCGCTTGAAAACGGCGGATGGCAAAGTGCAGGCGGCACCGGCGGTGATCCTTGCCGATCTGGCGCGCTTTGCCGCGCAGCCGCTGCCTGTGGCGGATGAGTTGTTGTTGATCGGTCGTCGCCACGTGCGCAGCAACAACTCCTGGATGCATAACTATCACCGCTTGGTGAAGGGCAAGCCCCGTCATCAGTTGTTGATGCACCCGGACGATCTGGCCAGTCGGCAATTGAGCGATGGCCAGCGCGTGCGAGTGAGTTCGCGCATCGGCATGATCGAAGTGGAAGTACTGGCCAGCCTGGATATGATGCCCGGTGTAGTCAGCCTGCCCCACGGTTGGGGCCATGGCCGTCCGGGTGTGCAGATGAGCATTGCCAGTGGGCAGCCGGGGGCGAGTGCGAACGACTTGACCGACGAGCGGCAATTGGACGAGTTGTCGGGCAACGCTGCGCTCAACGGCGTTCCGGTTCAGGTCGCAGCCGCCTGAGCACCGCGCTGGAATTTTGCGTTACAATGCGCCACCGTGCCGACCTGTGAGTCGCAAAGTTCCAGCCGAGGTGTTCCATGGATATCATCGAAACGATCAAAGAGCAGATTGCCAACAACACCATTCTGCTTTACATGAAGGGCGCGCCAAACGCTCCTCAGTGCGGTTTCTCCGCGAAGGCTTCCCAGGCGATCATGGCGTGCGGCGAGAAATTCGCTTACGTGGACATCCTGCAGAACCCTGAAATCCGTGCCAACCTGCCCAAGTACGCCAACTGGCCTACGTTCCCACAACTGTGGGTTGCCGGTGAATTGGTCGGCGGTAGCGACATCATCGTTGAGATGGCGGCTGATGGTTCGCTGCAAGCGCTGATCAAGGAAGCGGCGGCAAACGCGGCGGCCAAGACTGACGCTTGATTCGCTTGCAATGAAAAGCCCCGCTTCTCGTGAGAGAGCGGGGCTTTTTTATACCTGCGTACCGGGGGCTTATTCGCCCATCTGCGATTGCAGGTAGTTTTCCAGGCTGACTTTGTCGATCAGGCCCAGTTGGGTTTCCAGCCAGTCGATGTGTTCTTCCTGGTCTTCCAGAATATCTTCCAGCAGCTCACGGCTGCCGAAGTCGCCTTTGGTTTCGCAGTGAGCGATGGCGGCCTTGAGGTCGCTGTGGCTCTTTTGCTCGAATTTCAGGTCGCTGTTGATCATTTCCTGGGTGTGCTCGCCGATGCTCAGCTTGCCCAGGTCCTGCACGTTCGGCAGGCCTTCGAGGAACAGGATGCGCTTGATCAGCGCGTCGGCGTCCTTCATGGCTTTGATCGATTCTTTGTATTCACGCTTGCCCAGCTTTTCCAGGCCCCAATCGTCAAACATGCGTGCATGCAGGAAGTACTGATTGATCGCGACCAGTTCATTGGCAAGGATTTTGTTGAGTTGCTGGATGACTGAGATGTCGCCTTTCATGACTGGGGTCCTGCCCTGTAATAGCTGTATATAGGGCGGAGTTTGAGCGGCGAAAACCTTAGTGTCAAACCTAAGTTATTGAATAATAAATGAAAATTAATCGGAATAAGAATGTTTGTGTTCCGCGTCTTAGCGCTAACTTATTGAATTGCGGGCATAAAAAAACCGGACACTAAGTCCGGTTCTTTAAAACACGCCGATTTAAGCGTGTGTAAATTCTGCTGAATAGGGGAGCGCGGCCTGGGCTGTCTGCAGCTGCGTCAGGGTTTCCCGTACCACTTGCTTGGCCAGGCAAGCACATTTACCGCACTGGCTGGCAACGCCGGTGGTTTCACGCACTTCCTTGTAGCTGCAGCAACCTTCGTAGATTGCTTCGCGGATTTGTCCGTCGGTGACGCCAGTACAGAGGCACACATACATAAGGGAGAACCGTCGCGGGTTTAAGGCTTGAGTGCGATGGATCTTAATGTTAACGAGAATGATTGTCAAAGTAGATTCGTAGGGTATTTGCGCGTATTGCCCCTGCGCTGACGAACGGTTTTTTCAGTGTATGATGGTCGGTCTTCACGAAGCGTGACTGCGTCACAGGGTTGTCGCCTACAGGCGCCAGACTGGGCCGGTCCTTTTACTTCAATCGTCACCCTCACATCAGGAGATACCCAATGAGCGTACTCGTCGGCAAACAAGCCCCGGATTTCGATGTACCTGCCGTCCTCGGCAATGGCGAAATCGTAGACAGTTTCAAACTGTCTGAAGCCATCAAAGGCAAATACGGCCTGGTGTTCTTCTACCCGCTGGACTTCACCTTCGTCTGCCCGTCGGAGCTGATCGCTCTGGACCACCGCATGGACGATTTCAAGGCGCGTAACGTTGAAGTGGTTGCCGTTTCCATCGACTCCCATTTCACCCACAACGCCTGGCGCAACACTGCCATCAATGATGGCGGCATCGGCAAAGTCAAATACACCATGGCTGCCGACATGAAGCACGACATCGCCAAGGCCTACGACGTTGAGTCCGAAGGCGGCGTGGCTTTCCGTGGCGCGTTCCTGATCGATGACAAGGGCGTTGTGCGCTCCCAGATCATCAACGACCTGCCGCTGGGCCGTAACATGGAAGAGCTGATCCGCCTGGTCGACGCCCTGCAATTCCACGAAGAGCACGGCGAAGTCTGCCCTGCCAACTGGAAAAAAGGCGACAAAGGCATGAACGCTTCGCCAGAAGGCGTTGCGGCTTACCTGACCGAGAACGCTGGCAAGCTGTAAGCCAGATTTGAGGTACAAAAAAACGGCCTGAGAAGGCCGTTTTTTTATGGGCGGAAAATGCCTGTAGTGAGCGGGCTTGCCCCGCGCTGGGGGGCGAAGCCGCCCTAAACCCAGGCACCTCGGTGTATCAGTAAAATGGAGGCGGTTGGATTTGGGGCGGCTTCGCCCCCCAGCGCGGGGCAAGCCCGCTCACTACGACAGCGCTGTTAGTCGTTGAAGTCTTCCCAGCCGCCCATCTGCTTCCAGCGATTGACGATGCCGCAGAACAGGTCGGCGGTCTTCTCGGTGTCATAGCGCGCCGAGTGGGCTTCGCGACCGTCAAAGTCGATACCGGCTGCCTGACAGGCTTTGGCCAGTACGGTCTGGCCGTAAGCCAGGCCCGCGAGGGTAGCGGTGTCGAAGCTGGAGAACGGGTGGAACGGGTTGCGCTTCATGTCCAACCGCGCCACGGCGGCGTTCAGGAAACCCAGGTCGAAGCTGCTGTTGTGGCCGACCAGGATCGCGCGTTTGCAGCCATTGGCCTTCAACGCCTTGCGCACGCCACGGAAGATGTCGGTCAGTGCCGCTTCTTCACTCACGGCCATGCGCAGCGGGTGATCGAGCTTGATCCCGGTAAATTCCAGGGCCGCCGCCTCGATGTTGGCGCCTTCGAACGGCTCGACGCGGAAGAAGTGGGTGTGTTCCGGGAACACGAAACCCTGTTCATCCATGCCGATGGTGGTGGCTGCGATTTCCAGCAAGGCGTCGGTGGCGCAATTGAAACCACCGGTTTCTACGTCGATGACAACCGGCAGATAGCCGCGGAACCGCTCGGCCATCGGGTGGCGTGAACCGCCACCGCTGTGCTCGTGTTCGTCGTCGTAATGGTCTTCACTCACTTGCTTTCCTCCAGCAGGCGCCAGCGCAGTGTTTCACCGGCGCGCAGCGGGATAACAGTCAGCTCGCCAAACGGCAGGCTGGCAGGGGCGGTCCAGTCTTCACGGACCAGGGTGATGCGGTCGGTATTCGCCGGCAGGCCGTAGAAACGCGGGCCGTTGAGGCTGGCGAAACCTTCGAGCTTGTCCAGGGCATTGCGTTGTTCGAACGCTTCGGCGTACAGCTCGATCGCCGCATAGGCCGTGTAGCAACCGGCACAGCCGCACGCGGCTTCCTTGGCATGCTGGGCATGTGGAGCGGAGTCGGTGCCGAGGAAGAACTTCGGATTGCCACTGGTGGCGGCATCCAGCAGTGCCACTTGATGGGTGTTGCGCTTGAGGATCGGCAGGCAATAGAAATGCGGCCGAATCCCGCCCACCAGCATGTGGTTGCGGTTGTACAGCAGATGGTGCGCAGTGATGGTCGCGCCGACGTTGGCCGAGGCCTCGGTGACGAACTGCACGGCATCGGCGGTGGTGATGTGTTCGAACACTACCTTGAGGGTCGGGAACAGTTCGACCACGCGACGCATGTGCTCGTCGATGAAGATCTTCTCGCGATCGAACACGTCCACGTCGCCACGGGTGACTTCGCCGTGGATCAACAGCGGCATGCCGACTTCGGCCATGGCTTCGATGGCCGGCAGGATCTTGTCGATACTTGTCACACCGGAATCGGAGTTGGTGGTCGCGCCAGCCGGGTACAGCTTGGCGGCGTGCACGTAGCCGCTGGCCTTGGCCTCGCGAATCTCGTCGGGCTGGGTGCGGTCGGTGAGGTAGAGCACCATCAGCGGTTCGAAGCGGCTGCCGGCCGGGCGCGCAGCGAGGATACGCTGGCGATAGGCGTCGGCTTCAGCGGCGTTACGCACCGGAGGTACCAGGTTAGGCATGATGATGGCACGGCCAAACGTGCGCGCAACATCGGCCACGGTTTGGGGCAACGCAGCACCATCGCGAAGATGAATATGCCAGTCGTCGGGACGCAGCAGGGTCAGGCGGTCGGACATTGGGGATTCCAGGCGGGTCAATCTGGTGGGAATGCTACCGGAAAAGACTCTTGCAGGCACTCGCTATCAAGTTTTACAGGATGCATCCGATAGCCTTTCGTATGCCTTATCGATGTATGACGCTTTGAAGTGTTGTAGAAACCAGTGGAGCCTCCCGTGCGCCAGCATTATCTAGCCCTGCTCAGTGTGTTCGCCAGCCTGCCTGCGATGGCCCTCACGTTCCAGACACGTCTGGAGAATATTGAGTGGAAGGTAGAGGGCGACAAGTTTGAGTGCCGTCTGAGCCAACCGATCACCGATTTTGGTTCGGGTGAGTTCGTGCGCCGGGCCGGCGAGCAGGCGACGTTTCGTCTGAAAGCCTTTAATGGTTCGCTGGGCGCAGGTTCGGCCACCTTGCTGGCCGCTGCCGCACCTTGGCAGCCCGGACGCGGCGACATCAATCTGGGAGCCGTGCGTGCCGGCAGTGGCGAAGTGCTGTTCAACAGCTCCCAGGCCCAGGCCGGGCGCCTGTTCAATGGTTTGCTCGAGGGGCGTTCGCCGACCGTACGGCATTACGGGCGTGAGGGTGGCTACTCGGAAATCCGCCTGTTGCCGGTGAAGTTCAACAAGGCCTACAGCGACTATCAACTGTGCACCGCCAAGCTGCTGCCGATGAATTACGATCAGGTCAAGCAGACCGAAGTCGGCTTTCCGGGCGGTGGCATCGAGCTGGATGCGGCGGCCAAGCAGAAGCTGGCGGTGATTCTTGAATTCATGAAGGCAGACCCGACCGTCAACCACATCGAGTTGAACGGCCACTCGGACAACAGCGGCAACCGCCTGACCAATCGTGATGTTTCACGGCGTCGTGCATTGGCGGTGATGGACTACTTCAAGGCCAACGGCATCGAGGAGTCGCAGATTACCCTGCGCTTCCACGGCGAAAGCTACCCGCTGGCGCCCAACACCAATGCTGCCAACCGCGCACGCAACCGCCGCGTCAATATTCAGCTGGAGCGGGTCGCAACTCCCGAGAAACCGGCACCCCAGGCTGCGGTCCGGAGTAATCCCGCAGCCACCTCATAAGGTGCGACCACCGGTCGCCCTCTCGACATAATCTGTCGCTTTATCTTCATTTGCTGTCGCGCCCCTGTAATTTCACGGTTTTGATCGGTAGAATCGTCGCCTTTCCGTACAACCCCGTGGAGTGATGGCATGGCCGACGTAAACAAGGTCGTTCTCGCGTATTCCGGCGGCCTGGACACTTCGGTGATCCTCAAGTGGCTGCAGGATACTTATAACTGTGAAGTGGTGACCTTCACCGCTGACCTGGGTCAGGGCGAAGAGGTCGAACCTGCACGTGCCAAGGCGCAAGCCATGGGCGTGAAAGAGATCTACATTGACGACCTGCGCGAAGAATTCGTCCGCGATTTCGTTTTCCCGATGTTTCGCGCCAACACCGTCTATGAAGGCGAGTACCTGCTGGGTACTTCCATCGCACGTCCGCTGATCGCCAAACGCCTGATCGAAATCGCCAACGAAACCGGCGCCGACGCCATTTCCCATGGCGCGACCGGCAAGGGCAACGACCAAGTGCGTTTCGAACTGGGCGCCTACGCGCTCAAGCCGGGCGTCAAAGTGATTGCCCCTTGGCGTGAATGGGACCTGCTGTCCCGTGAAAAGCTGATGGATTACGCTGAAAAGCACGCAATCCCGATCGAGCGCCACGGCAAGAAGAAGTCCCCGTACTCGATGGACGCCAACTTGCTGCACATCTCCTATGAAGGCGGCGTGCTGGAAGACACCTGGACCGAGCACGAAGAAGACATGTGGAAATGGACCGTCTCCCCGGAGAACGCGCCAGACAAGCCACAGTACCTGGAACTGACCTACCGCAACGGCGACATCGTCGCGCTGGACGGCGTCGAAATGACTCCGGCTACCGTGCTGGCGACCCTGAACCGTATCGGTGGCGAACACGGTATCGGCCGCCTCGACATCGTCGAGAACCGTTACGTGGGCATGAAGTCCCGTGGCTGCTACGAAACTCCGGGCGGCACCATCATGCTGCGCGCTCACCGCGCCATCGAGTCCATCACCCTGGACCGTGAAGTGGCTCACCTCAAAGACGAGCTGATGCCTAAGTACGCCAGCCTGATCTACACCGGCTACTGGTGGAGCCCTGAGCGTCTGATGCTGCAACAGATGATCGACGCTTCCCAGGTCCACGTGAACGGCGTTGTGCGCCTGAAGCTGTACAAAGGTAACGTGATCGTCACCGGGCGTAAATCCGATGAGTCGCTGTTCGACGCCAACATCGCCACCTTCGAAGAAGACGGCGGCGCCTACAACCAGGCGGACGCAGCGGGCTTTATCAAGTTGAACGCACTGCGCATGCGCATTGCGGCCAACAAAGGTCGCAAGTTGTTCTGAGTGCTCAAGACACTCTAAGGAAAGCCCCTTGTTGAAGGGGCTTTTTTTTGCCCGATGAAAAGCCAGGCAGCCTTGATTCGATCTTTTGTTTATCGATGTTTAAACTTTGTTGAAGTTAAGGCGACAGGAAATTTGTCTGCCGGGCCAACTGCACTTGATGGCTTGTTTGCGAGGTGAAATGAATTAATTACACCTGGCAAGGAACTATGTCTTACAGATAAATCACACAAGTAAGCACAATTTAATTGTTGTGCGCTGAATGCTCTGTAGGAAATATGGGTGTAAATGAATATGTTTAATGGAACTAAAAAGGTGGTGGTTTTCTTGGCCTCTCAAGGGAGCGATGGCCACAAGCAAGGGATATTTCCTGAAAGTCGTGTGCGCTACTTTCGCCGTCCATCCCATATCCGAGGGATAATTTATTCAAAATATGTGTGGGACCGGAAAGATCTGAAAGGCCTCATACAACTCGCTACGGTCGACTTTGCGTTTTTTTGTAGGTCAATTCCTATTGCGCTGTGGGTTGGGTCTCTGCTTGCTGTTGCGCGGGGGGGAATACTATGCCAACTAGGAAACGACTAGGCTATTGTGCTTGCTCTGAATAATTCGAACAGCGAAATTGGACTTTCTTATGAATAAAGTGCTGATCGTGGATGATCATCCCGTCATTCGTCTTGCTGTGCGTATGCTAATGGAGCGTCATGGTTATGAGGTCGTTGCCGAGACCGATAACGGTGTCGATGCGTTGCAACTTGCACGGGAACATATGCCGGACATTGTCATACTGGATATTGGAATTCCCAAGCTCGATGGGTTGGAAGTTATTTGCCGGCTCTCTTCGGTCAAACAGCCTGCGCCGTTCAAGGTGTTGGTGCTGACGTCACAGGCTCCGGGGCATTTCTCCATGCGATGCATGCAGGCGGGGGCGGCGGGGTATGTATGCAAGCAACAGGACCTGACCGAGTTGCTGAGCGCTATCAAGGCGGTGCTTTCCGGCTACAGCTATTTCCCGAACCAGGCGCTGAATTCGGTGCGCTCTACCATGGGCAATGCCAGCGAGGCCGACATGGTTGAACGCCTTTCGGGCCGGGAGATGATGGTGTTGCAGCAGTTGGCCCGTGGTAAAACCAACAAGGAGATCGCCGATGGCATGTTCCTCAGTAACAAGACCGTCAGCACCTACAAGACGCGCTTGTTGCTCAAGCTCAATGCCCGCTCCCTGGTGGACCTGATTGAACTGGCCCAGCGCAATGGGTTGGTATAGGTGGGAAGGGGTCCATCAAAACGCTGATAGGTAACCAGAGTACTCGTTGGAAAAAAGCCTCCGTCAGGGAGGCTTCTGGTCGTCAACGGCCAGGTCAGAGGTCGAAGTCGTAATCGGCCAGTTGTTTTTGCAAGCGTCGCTCTTCCAGAAGATTGTCGATAGTGCGACGTTTGCTCAGATTGGTCTTGGCCACCTCCGCAACGGGGGCTTCGCCATCGTCATCCGGCTCTGCAACGAGGTCGTCTTCTACATCCAATTGTTCTTTGCCAGTGCTCATAAGGTTCACTCCGGGCTAAGACTGCCGTTGGCGCTCCTTATAACGATAATCCATGAATGGGTAAAAAAGATTTTTTCAATCGACAGATCAAAAAAACCAATGATTGCTCAATCGTCTGATGTCTTGTCCTTGTATTCGCACAGGTCCTCGATGCGACAGCTGCCGCAGCGCGGCTTGCGCGCCTGACAAACATAGCGCCCATGCAGGATCAGCCAATGATGGGAGTCGAGCAGATACGGCTTGGGCACGAACTTCATCAATTGATTTTCCACCTCGACCACATTCTTGCCGCGGGCGATACCAGTTCGGTTACTGACCCGGAAAATGTGCGTGTCCACCGCCATGGTCAACTGTCGGAACGCGGTGTTGAGCACGACATTGGCGGTTTTGCGCCCTACGCCGGGGAGGGCTTCCAGCGCTTCGCGAGTTTGTGGCACTTCACCGCCGTGCAGCTCAACGAGCATCCGGCAGGTCTCAATCACGTTCTTGGCCTTGCTGTTGTAGAGGCCGATCGTCTTGATGTACTCCGATAACCCATCGACACCCAAGGCATGGATTGCCGCTGGCGTGTTGGCTACCGGGTACAGTTTGGCCGTGGCCTTGTTGACGCCTACGTCGGTGGATTGTGCCGACAGGATCACCGCAATCAGCAGCTCGAACGGCGAGGAGTAGGCCAGTTCGGTTTTGGGTTCCGGATTGTCTTCGTGAAACCTGCGGAAAATTTCCAGGCGTTTTACGGCGTTCATGGGACGAGTGGTTCCTTGCCGGTGTTCAGCGTGAAGGTGAAAAGGGTCCAGGCCGGGCCCCTGCCAGCAGTAACCCCAGCAGGATAAACCCGGTAGGCATCAAAGTGGTGTCTGCCTCGCCGCGTAACAACCCTAGCGTGAGCGCAATGCAGCAAACAGTTGCTGACCGTTCTCAACGTTGCAGGTCACGTGCCCAGGGCATCGACTTGACGTTGCGCTTCATCGAGCCGGTTTTGTGCGTCGGCCAGTTCTTGCGGGGCGGCCAGCCGATCCTGCGCTTTCTTCAGCTCGGCGCGGCGCATCGCCAGCTGGATTTTGGCGCGTTTGAGTTCGGCAGTATTCACGGGCGACCGTGGCATTGCTGGCGTGCTGTCTGGTTCCAGTGCAGCCAATGCGCGTTCCGCGGCCTCAAACTGCTGTTGCAGGACGATCAACTGAGATTGCTGTTCAAAGGTCGGTGGATGACCAAAGGCTTTCAAGGACTTGTGCAGCTGTGCGCGGCTCATCGCCAGCTCAATCTTGGCCTTCTTCACCGCTGCGTCCGTAATCGCTTGCAGGGCATCTACCGGCGCGGTTTCCGTCGGTGCCGGTCGTTTGGTCCGTGCCTGGCGCTCGGCGAGCCGATGCTCCTCTTCCCGCTGCAAGCGCGCGTTGCGTTGTTCGTAGCGACGCCGTGCCCGGTCACGCTTGAGGCTGCGTTCGTGGCGCTCGTGATCATTGGCTGCCAGACCTCCCACGATCGGCAGCACGCTGACCAATGGGCGCATTTCAATGCAATCGACCGGGCACGGCGCCACACACAAATCACAACCCGTGCATTCGTCGACGATCACTGTGTGCATCAACTTGGCGGCGCCCACAATCGCATCCACCGGGCACGCCTGGATGCACTTGGTGCAGCCGATGCACTCGGCTTCGCGGATGTACGCAATCTGCGCCGGAGCTTCGCCACGGGAGGTATCCAGCGCCAGCACCGGCACGTTCAGCAAGTGCGCCAGGCCGGCGATGGTTTCCTGTCCACCAGGCGGACACTTGTTGATGGCTTCGCCGCTGGCGATGCCCTCTGCGTAAGGCTTGCATCCGGGGTGCCCGCATTTGCCGCATTGGGTCTGCGGTAGCAGCGCGTCGATACGTTGAATGAGGTTCATGCTGTGATCATTGGCGTGCCGGTAGGTTAGACAAACAGGGTCTGATTATCCGGCAAGCGAAAAGGGGGAACTAGCTGAAAAGCCCTGTCGCCGAAGCGACAGGGCCGTCTTGCAGGCTTACTTGATCCGTTGACCCGGCTTGGCGCCGCTGTCAGGGCTCAGCAGGTAGATCTCTTCACCGCCAGGACCGGCCGCCATCACCATGCCTTCGGAGATGCCGAACTTCATTTTCCGTGGCTTGAGGTTGGCGATCATCATGGTCAGACGACCATCGAGTTTGGACGGGTCCGGATAAGCGCTCTTGATCCCGGAGAACACGTTGCGTTGCTCGCCGCCAAGGTCCAGCGTCAGGCGCAGCAGCTTGTCGGCACCTTCCACGGCTTCGGCTTTTACGATCAGCGCGACACGCAGGTCGACTGCGGCGAAAGCGTCAAAGTCGATTTCCGCAGAGATCGGGTCTTTGGCCAATTCACCATTGCCTACTGGCGCAGCCGAGCCGGTATCGGTCTGGCTGGCGACCAGGTCTTCTTTCGAAGCGTCGGTCATGGCCTGGACCTTGAGCGGGTCGATGCGGGTCATCAGCGGCTTGAACTCGTTCAACTGATGGTTGCTGAGCAGGGTCGCGTGGTCCTTCCAGGTCAGCGGCGCAACGTTGAGGAACGCCTCGGCGTCGGCGGCCAGCAGCGGCAGCACCGGCTTGAGGAAGATCACCAACTGGCGGAACAGGTTGACGCCGGTGGCGCAGATCGCCTGGACTTGCGCCTGCTTGCCTTCCTGCTTGTTCAGCGACCACGGTGCCTTGTCGGCGATCCAGGCGTTGGCGCGGTCGGCCAGGCCCATGATTTCGCGCATGGCGCGGGCAAAGTCGCGGGCTTCATAGGCTTCGGCGATGCTCGGTGCGGCGGCCAGGAACGCGTCGGTCAGTTCCGGTGCGGCATTTTCGGCCACCAGCAGGCCAGCGTTGCCCTTGTGGATGAAACCGGCGCAACGGCTGGCGATGTTGACGACCTTGCCTACCAGGTCCGAGTTGACCTTCTGTACGAAGTCTTCCAGGTTCAGGTCGAGGTCGTCTACGCCACGGCCCAGCTTGGAGGCGTAGTAGTAGCGCAGGTATTCCGGCGACAGGTGGTCCAGGTAGGTGCGCGCCTTGATAAAGGTGCCACGGGACTTGGACATCTTCTGGCCGTTGACCGTCAGGTAGCCGTGCACGGCAATGCCGGTCGGCTTGCGGTAGCCCGAACCTTCAAGCATGGCCGGCCAGAACAGGGCGTGGAAGTTGACGATGTCCTTGCCGATGAAGTGGTACAGCTCGGCGGTGGAATCCTTGTTCCAGAACGCGTCGAAGTCCAGCTCCGGGGTGCGATCACACAGGTTCTTGAAGCTGGCCATGTAGCCGATTGGCGCGTCCAGCCACACATAGAAGTACTTGCCCGGCTCGCCCGGGATCTCGAAGCCGAAGTACGGCGCGTCGCGGGAGATGTCCCACTGTTGCAGGCCGCTGTCGAGCCACTCGGAGAGCTTGTTCGCCACGGCGTCCTGCAGGGTGCCGCTGCGGGTCCAGGTTTGCAGCATCTGCTGGAAGTCCGGGAGCTTGAAGAAGAAGTGTTGGGAATCCTTGAGCACCGGGGTGGCGCCGGAGATCGCCGACTTCGGATCCTTCAGCTCGGTCGGTGCGTAGGTCGCACCGCATTTTTCGCAGTTGTCGCCGTACTGGTCTTCGGTGCCGCATTTCGGGCAGGTGCCCTTGATGAAGCGGTCGGCCAGGAACATCTTCTTTTCCGGGTCGAAATACTGGGTGACCGAACGCTGGTCGATGTGCCCGGCATCCTTCAAGCGCAGGTAGATCTGGCTCGACAGCTCGCGGTTTTCTTCGGAGTGGGTCGAGTGGAAGTTGTCGAAATCCACCAGGAACTCGGCAAAGTCGGCGCTGTGTTCGGCCTGCACGTTGGCGATCAGTTGTTCCGGGGTGATGCCTTCCTTTTCGGCGCGCAACATGATGGCCGAACCGTGGGCGTCGTCCGCGCAGACATAGATGCATTGGTTGCCGCGATGCTTCTGGAAGCGCACCCACATATCGGTCTGGATGTACTCAAGCATATGGCCAAGATGGATGGAACCATTGGCATAGGGCAGGGCGCTGGTGACGAGGATCTTGCGTGGCTCGGACATGGGGCTCGGCTACTTGATGAAACGGAGGTCGGCCACTATAAAGCGCCGGGAAATATATTTCACCCCGTGACGCTGTTTCAGCATCTTCCAAACCTGCGAAAGCATGCCGTTGAGCCATAGGAACGGTTAGGATAGCCGCCTGTTTCAGTCAGTCTTTTTCGGGAGTAGCCCATGAGCGCCGTGAATCGCGCAGCGGTGGAAGCCGTTCTTCGCCAGTACACCGACCCCTATTTGAACCAGGACCCGATCAGTGCCGGTTGTGTGCGCGCCATCGAGATCGAGGGCGAGCGGGTGTCGGTCCAGTTGGAACTGGGTTATGCCGCCGGTCTGTTCAAGAACGGCTGGGCGCAGATGCTGCAGATGGCGATCGAAGGCCTGGACGGCGTGAGCTCGGCCAGGGTCGACATCCAGTGCGTGATTGCACCGCACAAGGCCCAGGCGCAGATTCCGGGCCTGGCCAATGTCAAGAACGTCGTTGCTGTCGCTTCCGGCAAGGGCGGCGTCGGCAAATCCACCACCGCCGCCAACCTGGCGTTGGCCCTGGCGCGTGAAGGCGCCCGCGTGGGTATTCTCGACGCCGACATCTACGGCCCGAGCCAAGGCGTGATGTTCGGCATCGCCGAAGGCACCCGACCGAAGGTCAAGGATCAGAAATGGTTTGTGCCGATTGAGTCCCTGGGCGTGGAAGTCATGTCCATGGCCTTCCTCACTGACGACAACACCCCGATGGTCTGGCGCGGCCCTATGGTTTCCGGCGCGCTGTTGCAACTGGTAACCCAGACTGCCTGGGGCGACCTGGATTACCTGGTGATCGACATGCCGCCAGGCACCGGCGACATCCAGCTGACCCTGGCGCAGAAAGTCCCGGTGGCCGGCTCTGTGATCGTCACCACGCCCCAGGACCTGGCGCTGCTGGACGCGAAAAAAGGTGTGGAGATGTTCCGCAAGGTCAACATCCCGGTGCTGGGCGTCGTGGAAAACATGGCGGTGCACATCTGCTCCAACTGCGGTCACGCCGAGCATCTGTTCGGCGAGGGCGGCGGCGAGAAGCTGGCCACCCAGTACGGGGTCGAACTGCTGGCCTCGTTGCCGTTGTCCATGCTGATTCGTGAGCAGGCCGACGGAGGCAAGCCTACCGTTGTCGCCGAGCCTGACAGCCAGATCGCCATGATTTATCAGGAACTGGCCCGCCACGTAGGCGCGCGGATCGTCCTGCAGGAAGCGGCTGCACCGGCAATGCCGACGATTACCGTCAGCGACGACTAAGCGACGTGAAGGAGAAAAGCCTCGACGGTGTCGGGGCTTTTTCATGTTTGCAGAACGCTCAAGGCCTGCCAGTTACGCTTTTACGCAATTGCTCGTGTAAGCAATTACTTACTTTCTCGTAAGTGTTTGGTTTTTTTAGCCGCCATGGGCGTCTCGAAACACTCGGGTTGTTTTCTATCCTATTGAATAATAACAATTATTTACTTTTGTTCTGAGGCGCAAATCTCTCGGCCGGCGGCTGGGTTGCCGTTGAACTTCCTTTGGAACTCTTTAAGATCGGCCCCGTGTCCACGGATTGACACAGCCATCAAGGAACGATGGTTTGAAGGAATGTCGCAGGATGCGATTCATCAGGATGATGAAAAGGAATACAGGGACTAGGGAAAAAATGTGGGCGGGTCATACCGCCCCTTTTTTTTGCCTGTAGAAAAGTGAACCCCAGCCTGCAAAACGCAAAAAAGGCCCTTGAGGGCCTTTTAAGTCGTAGCAAACCGATCAGCGAATCAGATCAGCGATCTTGCCGGGCTTGCCATCCCATTCAGCTGCATCTGGCAGCGAATCTTTCTTCTCGGTGATATTTGGCCAGATTTCCGCCAGCTCGACGTTGAGCTGAATGAACTGTTCCATACCTGCCGGGACTTCGTCCTCGGAGAAAATTGCGACGGCCGGGCATTCCGGTTCACACAGGGCGCAGTCAATGCACTCGTCCGGGTGGATGACCAGGAAGTTCGGGCCTTCGTAGAAGCAGTCCACCGGACATACTTCCACGCAGTCGGTGTACTTGCACTTGATGCAGTTGTCGGTGACGACGAAGGTCATTTCTAATTCTCTCCTCAGGCGGCGGCGGCGAAACCCTTTGTGGCAGGGCTCGCGAGGTTCGGGAGTGGTAGTCTGCGGACCAGGCTAAGAGCCCGCAGCATCCCAAACCGCGCGAGAGTCTACCAGCTTGCAAGCCTCAGCGTTATATCCGAGTCTTCAGTGCATATAACATTTCGAGCGCTTTTCGCGGCGTCAAGTCATCCAGGTCAAGCTTTGCCAATTCATCCAGCACCGGGTGAGGCAGGCTGGCGAACATATCGCTCTGGTGCGGCGCGGCGTTTTTGCTCGTGGCTTTGGCGGGGCTGGCGACCACGTTTTCATGAGGCAGCGCCGTGGTTTCCAAGCGACTGAGGTGCTCGCGGGCGCGGCTGATCACGATGTTCGGTACGCCGGCCAGTTGCGCCACAGCCAGGCCGTAGCTCTGGCTCGCCGGCCCTGGCAGCACGTGGTGCAGGAACACGATGCGCTCGTTGTGCTCGGTCGCGTTGAGGTGCACGTTGGCCACCAGCGGCTCGCTTTCCGGCAATACGGTCAGTTCGAAGTAATGGGTGGCGAACAATGTATAGGCGCGCAGATGCGCGAGGCGCTCGGCTGCCGCCCAGGCCAGGGACAGGCCGTCGAAGGTGCTGGTGCCACGGCCGACTTCGTCCATCAGAACCAGGCTGCGTTCGGTGGCGTTGTGCAGGATGTTGGCGGTTTCGCTCATTTCCACCATGAAGGTCGAACGGCCACCGGCCAGGTCATCGCTGGAGCCGATCCGGGTGAAGATGCGGTCCACCAGGGACAGCTCGCAACTGGCCGCCGGCACAAAGCTGCCGATATGCGCCAACAGCACGATCAAGGCGGTCTGACGCATGTAGGTGGATTTACCGCCCATGTTCGGACCGGTGATTACCAGCATGCGGGTGTCGTCGTCGAGCGACAGGTCGTTGGCGACGAACGGTGTCGTCAGCACTTGCTCTACCACCGGGTGACGGCCCTGTACGATGCGCATGCACGGCTCGCTGACAAAACGCGGGCAGTTCAGGTCAAGGTTCAGTGCACGTTCGGCGAGGTTGCTCAACACATCCAGCTCGGCCAGGGCGGCGGCGGTGTCTTGCAGCGGTGCCAATTGGCTGATCAAGTCCTCAAGCAAGGCTTCATACAGCATCTTTTCCCGGGCCAGCGCACGGCTCTTGGCCGACAGCGCCTTGTCTTCGAACTCTTTGAGCTCCGGAGTGATAAAGCGCTCGGCGCCCTTGAGGGTCTGGCGACGTTGATAGTCGATAGGCGCCGACTCGGCCTGCTTGCTCGGCAACTCAATAAAGTAGCCGTGCACACGGTTGTAGCCGACTTTCAAGTTGGCCAGGCCGGTACGCGCTTTTTCGCGGGCTTCCAGGTCAATCAGGAACTGCCCGGCGTTTTCACTCAGGGCTTGCAGCTCGTCCAGCTCGCTGTCGTAACCGGTCTTTAGCACACCGCCGTCACGAATGATCGCTGGCGGGTTGTCGATGATGGCTTTTTCCAGCAGCGCCGCCAGTTCCGGGTAGGTGCTGGTGGTCACGGCCAGCTGTTGCAGGTGCGGCGTGTCCAGATCGGTCATCGCGGCCTGCAATTGCGGCAGTGCACCCAGGGCATCGCGCAGGCGCGCCAAATCACGGGGGCGCGCATTGCGCAGGCCGATCCGCGCCAGGATGCGTTCGATGTCGCCGATTTCCTTGAGCTGCGGCTGCAGCTTTTCAAAGCGATAGCCGTCCAGCAGGCAAGTAATGGACGACTGACGCGCCTGCAGCACGCTCAAATCCCGCAGCGGGCGGTTCAACCAGCGGGTCAGCAAGCGGCTGCCCATGGCGGTCTGGCAACGGTCGACCACCGATTGCAGGGTGTTATCGCGCCCGCCGGCCAGGTTGGTGTCCAACTCCAGGTTGCGACGGCTGGCGCCATCGAGCACCACGGTATCGTCCAGGCGCTCATGGCGCAGGCTGCGCAAGTGCGGCAGGGCGGTGCGCTGGGTTTCCTTGGCATAGCTGAGCAGGCAACCGGCAGCGCCGATGGCCAGGGTCAGGGTTTCGCAGCCAAATCCCTTCAAGTCTTGCACGGAGAACTGCTGGCACAGACTTTTCAGCGCCGAATCACGCTCGAAATCCCACGGTGCACGACGCTTGGCCCCACGACGCTTTTCCGCCGGCAAGTCCTTCGGCCAGTCATCCGGGATCAACAACTCCACCGGATTGATACGCTCCAGTTCTGCCAGCAGGTTCTCCCAGCCCTTGATTTCCAGCACGCTGAAGTTACCGCTGGTGATGTCCAGCACCGACAGGCCGAACAAACGCTCATCGCCCAACACCGCCGCAATCAGGTTGTCGCGACGCTCATCCAGCAGCGCCTCATCACTCACCGTCCCCGGCGTAATAATGCGCACCACCTGACGCTCCACCGGCCCTTTGCTGGTGGCTGGGTCGCCGATCTGCTCACAGATCACCACCGATTCGCCCAACTTCACCAGCTTGACCAGATAACCTTCCAACGAATGGTAAGGAATCCCACACATCGGAATCGACTGCCCAGCCGATTGCCCACGGGCAGTCAGGGTGATGTCCAACAGCTTGGCGGCCTTCTTCGCATCTTCGTAGAAGATCTCGTAGAAGTCGCCCATGCGGTAGAACATGAGCTGATCAGGGTGCTGGTTTTTGAGTCGCCAGTACTGCTGCATCATCGGGGTGTGGGAGGACAGGTCGGAAGTGTTTTTACTCATTGGATAGTAGGCAAATTCGTTGAAATGAGTGGGGCAAAGGGGGCGCTCGGCCCTGCTGATTTTGCAATGGCGGCAAGGTTAACACGCGAGGTCGGGGCTTCGTAGCGGTACGTCCGGGGTAACCGTTGACTCAATAAAAAGCCCGGCGCAGGGCCGGGCTTCGGGAAGTCGTTTGCATCTAGGTAGTCAGGCTCGTTTCGTCTCAGCCTTCATTATCACGAGGTTCTGTTGCTTGGTCGCCTCGGTGAGCACTTCACGGTAAACACGCTTTTTCTGATCGGGTTTTGCATCACGAATAAAGTCGGCAAAAGAGCTTTTCACCCCTTGGGACAGGCCTAGCTTGATCGAAAGAATCTCAGTCTCAGCAGGAGTCATGCTGCCGTCCACGGGATACGCCGCCTGTTCCAGCCACCGGCCCTCATCTTCAGCGATATGCGCAAGGCTATTACACGATTTATACCGCCCTACTGGTCGCAACTTCACCTAATACATATCTATCGACGCACACAATATGCAAATTTGCATTTGCCAACCCCCCAAACCCCCTTCATTATTCGCGTTATGCAAAAACGCAACGTTTCTATCGTCTTACGAGAACTGCTGGACCGCGACCGGATCTCCCCCACGGAGCTTCACCGGCGTACTGGCGTACCCCAATCCACGCTGTCGCGGATCCTCAACGGCAAGATCGTTGATCCGTCGGACAAACACATCTCGCGCATCGCCGAGTACTTCCGCATCAGCACCGACCAACTGCGCGGGCGCGTGGCGGTGGGTGTCTTGCGCGAAGACACGCGCGGCCCGACGCATTCGGAACTCAAGGACATAAGCCTTTGGGACGACGACACTCCCGTGAATGACGACGAGGTGTCGATCCCCTTTCTACGCGAGGTTGAGTTGGCTGCTGGATCAGGAAGATTCGTCATCGAAGAAAGCGAAAAGGCCAGCCTGCGGTTCGGCAAGCGTAGCCTGCGGCATAACGGGGTGCAGTTTGACCAGGCCAAGTGTGTGACCGTGCGCGGCAACAGCATGTTGCCGGTGCTGCGGGATGGGGCGACGGTCGGGGTAAATGCGGGCAAGAGTGGGATTGGTGACATCGTTGATGGCGACTTGTATGCCATCAATCACAATGGCCAACTTCGCGTCAAACAGCTCTATCGCCTGCCTTCCGGGATTCGCCTGCGCAGTTTCAACCGTGATGAGCATCCGGATGAGGACTACAGCTTCCAGGACATCCAGGATGAACAGATCAGCATCCTTGGTCATGTGTTCTGGTGGGGCATGTACGCCCGCTGACCTCCTTGCGTAAGACAAAACCCGCCGTCGTGCGGGTTTTTTTTCGCCTGGCAAAAGTCACCTAACCCTTTGCCTGCAAGGTCTCTAATGCGTCAGTGCATGTCGTTGCTGAAAATAAATGCATTAGTGCATTGACTGTATATGCATACATGCATACTCTTCATCTCAAGCCAGCCAACAAGGCTTGGTGGAGGCGGCAAGGATGCTGCCAGTCAAGACAAGGAAGGCACGCAACATCGGCAAGGACGCCATCCGAGCGATGGCAAGGACGCCAGGTAACACCGGCAAGGATGCCGACGCTCTTTAGTTCCAAGGCAATACAAGAACAGGCAGCGATGAACCGGCCTTGACGGTTCAAAGGGTTGGCAACTGACCCGGGTGTGCAGCGTAAAGCACCAGAAGCAGTTATCCGGCGGACAGGGATCGTGGTCGGAAAAACATTCAGGAAAGAACCGTATTGCGCCAGTAGCGCCGAAGGTTCGTGGAAATCATTACTGAAAAGCCTGGGCGACCGGGCTTTTTGGAATGCCTGCCCACACACGGAAGTACCCACACACCGGCACGTTGCCGGCATTGCTCAGCCAGGAGGCGTGACATGACAAACGAGCAGCAAGCGTTAGCGGAAATGCCGATCTGGCTGGTGATCGTACTGGCCTTGATCGGCGGAGTCAGCGGCGAAATGTGGCGCGCTGACAAGGACGGCGCCCGCGGCTGGTCGCTGGTGCGGCGCCTGGCCCTGCGATCCGGGGCGTGCATGGTCTGCGGGGTTTCGGCATTGATGCTGTCGTACGCCGCCGGCCTGTCGGTCTGGACCGCCGGCGCCATTGGTTGCCTGACCGCCATGGCCGGTGCGGACGTCGCCATCGGTCTTTATGAACGTTGGGCGGCCAAGCGTATCGGGGTCGACGAAACCCCGTCCTCCCGCCCGGATCAGCAATAACCGCCGCAAGGACGCAAAAAATGACTCTCATCGAAAAAGTCTCCCAACTGCCTATGGCGATTGAGGCGGCGCTGAAGAGCGCTTTCCCACAATTGCATGTAGGTAATCACCACGACTTCACGGGGCCCGGCGACACGACTGGTGTACTGATCAGCATGGAACGCAACGGGCCTGGCGTTCGCTCTCTTGAAGGGCGCAAGGCTCATGCGTTGTCGGTTTCACTCAAAGCCATGGTCGCCAGCGAGTCGGCTCCTTTTGAAGCGTGTGACCTGGCCAGCCAACTGATGGACCTGGCCCTGGATAACCGCTGGGGTTTGCCACCGGACCAGTGCGACTTGCCTACCGCTATCGTCGCGGCGCCTGCCGCGCCGAGCGGTGGGGATACGGACTACGACACCTGGACCGTGTCCTTCAGCCAAACCCTCTATCTTGGCCCATCCCTCGTCGAAGATCCCACAGGCAAACCGTTGTTTGCCCGCACTTGGGAAGTATTCGACATCAACGATCCGGACCAATATCGCCCACTCCAGGAGTAATCCATGTTTGACGCATTACTGCGCATGCAACTCGGGCCGATTGTCGAGCGCCTGGTGGAAATGGAAGCCCAGCTCGAAGACCTGTATCGGCGTGCGGAAAGTTACTGCCGGATTGGCGTGTGCCAGGAGGTCGACGCGGCGAGCAACACCTGCAAGGTCAGTCATGGGGACCTGCTCAGCCCGGCCATCCGCTTTTTCAACCCCAGCGCCGGTACACAGAGCGAGACCCGCATTCCCTCGGTCGGTGAGCAATGCCTGTTGCTTAACTACGGCGGTGGGGAAGGAGGGGCGCAGTCTGTGGCCTTGTTCGGACTCAACAGTAGTCTGTTTCCGCCAGTCTCCAGCGTGGCCTCGCTGACCCGGCGTCGTTATCAGGATGGCACTCAAAGTGACTATGACGATGCCAGCCACACGTTCACCTGGAGCAACGGGCCGACCAGCGTCAGCGGTTCCCGCGAGCAGCTGAACGTCACCCTCGGCGCCGCCATGCTGGCGCTGACAAAGGACAGCATCACCCTGCAACTCGGCGCCACCGGCTTGTTGCTGGATGCCGCCGGCGTGCACTTGAGCGGCCCGTTGGTGGATCACCAAGGCCGCGTGATCAGCAGCGCATAAGGACTTGCCATGATCGGAATCGATAGGAACACCGGGGCAGCGGTCGATGACTGGCTGCAATTCGTACAGCGTGCCACCCGAGCGCTGACCACCCCCGTGGGCACTCGTCAGAAGCGCCCGCTGTACGGCTCGAAGATCCCGCAACTGCTCGGCCAGAACCTGGGCGATGACCTGTTGATCCTCGCCCAGAGCCACGCCGCCGACGCGTTCTACAACGCCCAGAACGGCATCGCCGACTTTCAACCCCAGGTCATCGTCGCCACCCGTCAGGGAGCGGGTTTGTTGCTGCGTTTTGCCGGCACCTGGAAAAACCGTCAACAATCTTTCGAGGTCGTCACATGAGCATGCTGATCCCTGGCCAGAACCAACTGGCGGAACCGGCGATTATCGCGGTCGACGCCTTCGAGCCTTTGCTGGCGCAATTCAAGGCGTTCGTTGTTGATTACGTGGCCGCCCGTGCGCCGCAAAGTGCGGCCAAGCTCAAAGTCAGCCTCGACAATGAAAGCGAGCTGTTGACCTTGGCCCTGGAAGCGTTTTGCGTGCGCCTGCAAACCCACGAGCGCAAGTACAACGCGCGTATCAAGCAGATGCTGGCGTGGTGGGCCACCGGCAGCAATCTGGATGCGCGCCTGGCGGATATGGGCCTGGAGCGCCAGGTGCTCGACCCCGGCGACACAGCCGCTTTCCCGCCTGTGCCGCCGACTCTGGAAAGCGATGACGACGCGCGCCTGCGCTATTACCTGGCACCCCACGCCCCGGCGGCGGGTTCGCGTATGCAATATCGTCGCGAAGTGTTCACCCTTGGCGAGCGGCCGGTGGTCAAAGTGCAAAGCGCCACGCCGGGCGTGGTGACGGTCAGCTACACCTTCGATCCGGACGGTTATGCGGCGCGAGTCAAGGATGGCAACGGTCGCCGCACCGCACCTGGCGAGGTGATGGTTACGGTGCTTTCCAGGGACGGCGATGGCAGTGCGTCTGCCGACTTGCTTGACGGCGTGCGCAGACATTTCGCAAGGCCTGATGTGCGGCCGGAGACCGATCTGGTCACTGTTCAAGGTGCGCAGATTCAACGTTACAAGATCCGCGTGATCGCCAAAATCAACGCGGGCCCCGATTCGGGGTTGACCCAGGTTGCCGCGCAACAGCTGCTGCAAACCTACGCCGACTCCTGCCATCGCCTGGAAGGTCGGGTCGACCCGAGCTGGATCGACTACGCCAACCACAGTGCCGGCGCCGCGCAACTGCAGATCCTCGAACCGCTGGCGCCGATCATCAGTTCGGCATTCCAGGCCCCGTACTGCACGGGTGTCGAGGTGGAGGTGCGCACGCTATGAATGAACCCAAGACGAGCCTGTTGCCCGCCAACAGTTCCCCGCTGGAAAAGGCTCTGGACCTCGGTTTTGGTCACCTGCTGGAGCGGGTAGCCCCGCCGTTTCCCCAACTGATGGACCCGGATCGTACACCGGCGGCGTTTTTGCCCTACTTGGCAGCGGACCGCGCGGTGAACGAATGGAGCACCACCGCCCCCGACGCCGAGAAACGCCTGACCGTCAAACTCGCCTGGCCCACCGCCCGCCAGGCTGGCACTCGCCAAGCCCTGGAAAATGCCGCCCAAGGCTTGCAACTGAGCCCCGAAGTTCGTGCCTGGTATGAGCAAAAACCGCCAGGCGTGCCCTATAGCTTTGCCGTACGGGCCTGGACTGAATTGCCTTACAGCGAAGTCATCGATGCCCGACTTGACCGTCGACTGGCCGACGCCAAAAGCGAGCGTGACATCCTGTCGATTTCCGTCGGACTGAGCACTTCGGGCCGCCACAGCGTCGGCGCCTTCACTCTGTGTGGCGAACTCACGGCGATTTATCCAAACGTGCTGGCCGGCGTCGAGGCCACGGGTCGCGCCTTTTTGGCGACTGCCTTGTACACCGTCGAAACCACCACCCTTTATCCACAGGAGCACTAAATGGCTGACTATTACACCCTGCTCACCAACGCGGGGATCGCCTACGAGACCGCCTGCAAGGCTGCCGGCGTACCAATCAAGCTGACGAAAATATCTGTCGGTGATGGTAACGGCGCGATCTACAACCCCGATGCCAGCGCCAAGGCGCTCAAGCGCGAAGTCTGGCGTGGGCCGTTGAATGCGTTGTTTCAAGATGAAAAGAACCCCAACTGGCTAATGGCTGAAGTCACCATTCCGTCGGATGTTGGCGGTTGGTATGTGCGGGAGGCCGGTCTGTGGACAGATACCGGAATTTTGTACGCTGTCGTGAAGTATCCAGAGTCCTATAAGCCGGTACTGGCGACATCGGGGTCAGGGAAGGAGTTTTACATTCGCTCGATCTTCGAGACGAGTAATGCCGCGATTGTGACGTTGTTGATCGATGACACGGTGGTGAAGGCGACTCGGGCTTGGGTGACGGATTACTTGACGAAGAGGGCATATTCGAAGGCTGAGATCGATACGATGATTGCTAAAGCATCGGCGTTGCCGGTCGGCTCGGTCATCGCCTTTCCCGTGAATAAAATTCCGCCAGGTTTTCTTGAGGTTGATGGGAGTATCAAAAGCGCTGCAATTTACCCCGACCTGTCCGAATTCCTGGGGGGGGCGTTCAACAAAGGTGATGAAGGTGTCGGAAATTTCCGGCTGCCTGAATCCCGTGGAGAATTCTTGCGAGGCTGGGATCATGGACGAGGAATAGACGCAGGCCGAGAAGTTGGCAGTTGGCAAAAAAGTTCGCTACAGGCGTTTGACTACAGCACCGAAAGCCCGGCTGTTGGGGGGCTGTGGCACACGGGGCCGGACGCCGGGGCCATGAATGCACATGGTCTGGATACTGTTGTGCAAAGTAATTATCCCGTCAGCTATTCCATTTATGGGTCCGGTACCCAGACGACCCAGAACGTGGGCTTAGGCGGCACTCGCCCTCGAAACCTGGCGGTCATCTGGTGCATCAAAGCTTGGAACGCCCCAATCAACCAGGGCGTCATCGACATCTCGGCACTCGCATCGCTTGCATCACAGGCAACCGAGCTCAAGCAAGGCACAGCAAAGCTTGCCACTGCTGTGCAAATGCTCGATAGCACAAATGATTTGGTCATGGTCACACCGAGGAAGCTGCGCCTCGGCTTTGCCTCAAGCTTTACTCCAACGGGTTATTTTGTTTTCCCAAGCTGGCTAGGTGGCTTGGTTATTCAATGGGGCGCCGTTGAATACCAAACAAGCGGCGATAGCTTGCTGCCCGTTTCGTTTCCCGTTGAGTTCCCATTTTCTGTGCTCTATGCCGACTGGACTGTTGACAGCGATATCTTGAGCTCAGTGATCGGATCTTACGTGCATCAGGTCACGAAAAAAGGCATGACCTTGACGTGCGATAAACAAGTCACCTCTGCGGCAACCGTCGTTGCGCGCTGGTTTGCTTTCGGCAGATAAGGAGAGTTTATGCGTTTTTACAGTCCATCGACAGGCTGCACGTATCTGCCTGCGATACATGGCGAGAATATTCCGAGTGATGCAGTAGAGATCTCGGATGAGGTGTTTCTGCGGGTTATTGCAAACCCGGAGCGAGGCAAGATCCGGGCTCACGATGATAACGGTCAGCCCTATTTGATCAGTGCGCCACTCATTGAGATTGACCTTGAGGTCGCAGAGCGTATGTGGCGAGACGCTGAAATTGAAAGCGTTAAATGGCTGCGTGAGCGTCATCGTGATCAACGTGAGATCGGTGCTAACACAACGCTGACGCCTGAGCAGTTTTCTGAATTGCTGCTGTACGTGCAATCACTGCGCGATTGGCCACAATCGCCGAACTTCCCCAATAGCCAGCTGCGGCCAATAGCGACAGCCTGGATCGCTAATCAAACCGAATAACGCCCCGCACTGACGGGGCGTTTTCTTTCCCGATCTTGAAACCCGCCGCCTTGAGCGGCTTTTTTGTGCATGGAGTGCATATGCCTACCCGCCAAACCTACACCGTCCTAGTCCCTTTCCCCACCCACGCCGGCCATTGGTCTGTCGTTGGCGAGGAACTGGACCTGCTGGACGTCGAAGCAACCGCCCTGCGCACCGCCGGACGCCTGGAACTGACCAGCGTCCTCAACGCCACCCCGGCCCAAAAGGCCGCTACCCAGAAGGCTGACTAATCATGGCTGAGGTTTTGAACTTCGAGCACAACGGCATCACCGTCAACGCGAGCGAATCCCCCGAGGCCATGGGCGGCCTGGGCGATAACGTCATCGGCCTGGTCGGCACCGCGCCGAAGGCTCACGCGTCGATCCCGAAAAATTCGCCGTTCCGTATCAACAGTTTCACCACCCAGGCGTTGCTGGATCCTACTGGCGCCGAGTCGGGCACGTTGTTTCATGCGGTGTACCAGATCCTCAAAGTGGTGAAGGTGCCGGTCTACGTGGTGATCGTGGAGGAGGGCGCAACTGCGGCCGATACGCAGAACAACGTGATTGGCGGCGACGAGCCGGTCACCGGCCGCAAGCTGGGCCTCGCTGCATTGGCCAGCGTGCCGGAAGACCTGACCATCATCGGCGCCCCGGGTTTCACCGGCGTCAAGGCGGTGGCTGGTGAGTTCGCGGCTTTCGGCAAGCGCATCAAGGCCCGTGTGGTGCTGGATGGCAAGGACGTGGCGGTCGCCGACCAAGTGACCTACAGCGGTGAGCTGGGTGGCGCCGATCTCGGTTTCGACCGTTGCCTGCTGGTGCACAACATGCCGTCGGTGTACTCCAAGGCCGCGAAGAAGAACGTGTTCCTCGCGCCGTCGTCCCTGGCCATCGCCGCATTGGCCAAGGTCAAACAGTGGGAAAGCCCAGGCAATCAGGTGACGTTCGCCGAGGATGTTTCCCGCGTCGTCGAGTACAACATCCTCGACACCTCCACCGAAGGCGACCTGCTCAACCGCTACGGCGTGAGCTACTACGCCCGCACCATCCTTGGCGGCTTCTCGCTGCTGGGCAACCGCTCCATCACCGGCAAGTTCATCAGCTATGTCGGCCTGGAAGACGCCATCAGCCGCAAGCTGGTCAAGGCCGGCCAGAAAGCCATGGCCAAGAACCTCACCAAGTCGTTCATGGACCAGGAGGTCAAGCGCATCAACGACTGGCTGCAAACCCTGGTTGCCGACGAAACCATCCCCGGCGGCAGCGTGTACCTGCACCCGGAACTGAACAGTGTCGAGAAGTACAAGAACGGCACGTGGTTCATCGTCATCGACTACGGCCGCTACGCGCCGAACGAACACATGGTTTATCAACTCAACGCTCGCGATGAAATCATCGAGCAGTTCCTGGAGGACGTTCTCTAATGTTTACCAACCGAGTCAGACAGGCCATTGCGGCCACCCTTCAAGGCCTGCCGTTGTCCGCGACGGTGGAAGAGTTCAACCCGCCGAAGATCGAGTTCGAAATGGAGCCCATGTCCGGCGGGCGTTTTATCGCCGAGGAAATGGCCAAGAGCGGCAAGGTGCTCAACGCCAAGTTGATCCTGCAAGGCGCCGGCCCGGAAATCATGCTGGCCCTGGGTGTGCGCCTGGGCGATGACATCCTGTTGAACGTGCGTGAAGCCGGTCAGGACCAGGACGGCAAGACCTATTTCACCTACCACACGGTCGGCGGCAAGCTCAAATCCCTGGAGGAGGGCAAGCTGAAAATGGGTGAAAAGGCCGTCACCACCCTGGACCTGTCCTGCCGCACCTATAACCGCCTGGAAAACGGCATTCCGGTGATCGACATCGACGTACGTACCCAGAAGTTCGTGCTCAATGGCGTCGACATCCTTGGCGATGCGCGCCGCGCTGTGCTGATGCCTTGATAACGATCATGGCTTGAAGTGGGCGCGGTCAGTGTGGGAACTGGCTTGCCTGCGATAGCGACACCTCGGTCAGCCTGAGGTACCGAGTCGTCTGCATCGCGGGCAAGCCCGGCTCCCACAGGGGGCTGCGCTTGCCCTTTTCTACAACGTGTTAACCAAGGAATTGCCCCATGGCCTGGATGCCACCGTTACACCGCCTGCTCTCGCCGATCACTGCCGACACTGGCGCGGCGATTGAACAGGTTCAACTCAAGCCGTTGTACTACGCCGCGCAAAAAGACGCGCTGGCCCGGGCCGGTGAGGACGAGGACGACCAGTTCTTTGAACTGGCGAAACTCGCCACCGGCCTGTCGGAAAAAGAGCTCGACCAACTCAAGCGCCCGGACTACGTGACCATCGCCCAATACGTGCATGAAATGTCGACACGTCCTGCGTCGTTCTTCCTCGACGAGCAGGCGCAATCGAGCCACGGACATCCCGTGCAACTGTTGCTGCCGGTCGATGCCGCCGGCCGCACCCATACCGCACTCGAACTGGAAATGCCCGCCCTGCGCGCGACCAAAGTGATGAAAAAACTCGCCACTGCCAAAGAGCGAGCCGAATTCATTACCGCCCATTGCACCGGGCTGATGATCCCCGACCTCGCCGGCCTGAGTGTGCCCGACTGGACCGAATTGCAGGAGCGCATCGACGATTTTTTAAATCAACCGGCGGCCTTCTTTCGCAACGCGACATCGACGTAATCCTCGATGTGGTGCCGCTGGTTTACTCGGTCAATGAAGCGGAGATCCTGGAATGGGATGCCGTCAAAGCCATGCGCCGCTACGACATCGCGATCACTCGCCTTGGCGTTAAACAGGAGTAGAGCGGGATGCAAGAAACAAAATATGGGACAAGGCTCGCCCAGGAGGACTTGCGCTGGATGGTCGGCGACGCGGACCTTGGCAACGTGCTGGCACCGTTTTCCACAAGCGCTGCGCCGCCCCTGAGCCTGGACGCTGGCCCGCAGCCGCCGTTGGAGCTGCGCTCTGCGTTGCTCACATTGAGTGTGGACATCAACGCGTTGACCCAGGAACAAGTGCGGCTGCGCGAGACGTTGGAGACGCTCAACAGTACGCTGTTCATCAACAGCGATGCGCTGATGCCCAAGGCCGCGGATGTCGCCGCGAGTTCGGGCAAGGATCAGCCCAAGGAGCCCGCGGATGGTGAGGTGGTGGGCACGCTCAAGGCGGCTGGCGCGCAGTTGTGGGATACGCTGAAAAATAAGGTCGTAGAAAAAGCCATTGATCGGGTCATCGACTCGGCAGCCAAGCAATACAAAGGTCGCAAAAAAATCGGAGGGCGCAGCACAGGGGGGCGCAATCTGTACGAGCAAAGTCGCCAGGCCTTGGGTGGCTCGTCAAACGGCTTTCATGTGGGAGTGACCTCGCAAAGCCCCCAACCCTATGCCAGGGCTAGCGTTGCAGTGCCCACGTCGAACCTGGCAAACGTACCCGCAGGTGCCTTGGCCGATGCTCTCGCCACATTTCAATCCGTCGGCATCCGGCGGCTGGGTCCATTGAGGACGGCCGCAGCCACTCTCGACGTGGTCCAGGGTGTACGCAACGGTGACGCCAACGCCATCGCCACCGGCCTGGGTACTGCCGGTGGCGCCTGGGCCGGCGCATCCGCCGGTGCGGCCATCGGTACGATGATTTTCCCCGGTGCCGGCACTGTGCTCGGTGGTGCCATCGGTGGCTTGTTGGGCAGTGAGGCTGGCGCCTGGCTGGGTGACAAGGTGTTCGGGCCCAGCGATCGCCTGCCGGCGCCGAGTGGCGTGAGCAAGGCACTCAACAGTGCCCGCGCGGATAACGTTCAGGTTTCCATCGCGCCCAGTATCCAGATCACTGGTGTGAACCCTGCCGATGCCCGACAGGTTGTCAGCCAGGTTATCCAGGCCCTGCAATTGCAATGCGTGCCGATGCTCACGGACTCGCTGGGCATTCGACGCAACGCGGCACTCGCCGACCCAGGAGGTGACTGATGCGACAACAGATGGTGTTGGGTGATTTCATCTTTGGTTTGTCCCGAGGGTTTGCCTATTCCTCGCTGGTCCGAAACAGCGACGGCGGCTGGAGCGACCTCGCGATTATCGCCAGCAAGCCGCAGTCGCGACAGAGCGGCCAGAGGCTGGAAAAACTCACGTTCAGTGGTACGGCCATGTACGGCATCGGTATGCAACGCCTGGATCAATTGCGTGCCCTGCAAGGTCTGCGGGCGCCGTTGCCGCTGGTCGATGGGATCGGCCGTAACTGGGGCCTGTGGCGGATCAATTCGGTGGTGGAAAACCAGAGCAACGTGATCGATGACGGCACTGCGATGGTGATGGCCTGGACGCTTGAACTGGAGGAATTTGTCAATGCGTAGAGTACGAAGTATCGCCGGTGACTCGGTCAACCTGCTGCTCTACCGCGAGCTGGGGCGTTGCGATGATGCGGCTGAAGAAACCCTGTGGCGCCTGAACCCCACGCTTGCCGAGTATGGCCCGGCGCTGCCGGCGGGGGTCTGGGTGATCGTGCCGGAAATGCAAGCGCGGCCGGTCGCGGTACGCCCCGTTCTGGCGTGGGATTAAGGAGGCTGCATGGCACAGGGATTTACGCCAATCGTGGAGTTTTACGGTGCCAACGCGGCACTGCTCAATCAACGCATCCTGCGCTGGAAGCACACAGACGCCGCGGGCATCGAGTCGGATCGGCTGGAGCTGACGCTGAATATCGAGGGGCTCGAAGGCCTGCCGAGCATGAGCGGCAAGATCGGATTGCGCGTTGGTTATAAAGAGTCAGGGTTGGTGGAGAAAGGGCAGTTCCTGATTACCCAGCGAACCCCCGTGCTGTTTCCCATGCGCTTGATGATCGTTGCCACGGCAGCACCTTTCAGCAGCGTGGACCCGAGTGAGTACCGCCAGCGCCGTTCCGCCAGTCATGGTCCGACGACCTTGGGCGCACTGTTTCGGCAACTGGTCAGCCGGCATGGTTTTTCACCGCGCGTAGCCGCGTCACTGGAGGGGATTGCGATTGCCCATGTCGACCAGTCCAATGAAAGTGACATGGCGTTCATCACCCGCCTTGCCAGGCGCTACTGCGCGGTCACCAAGCCGTTCAACGAGTTGTATGTGTTGGCCGAAGCCGGGCAGGTCAAGTCGATTTCCCTGCAACAATTGCCCGAGGTGAAGTTGTCCGTGACCCAGGATAACCGTCCCGGTGACCAGGCCTTCATCACTGCCGTACTGAACGAAAATACCCGCTCTAGCTATCAGGGCTGTCGCGTGACGTGGTGGGACAGCGGCGGCGGCAAGCAGCAGGTGGTCCAGATCGGTATTGCACCGTTCAAGACCTTGCGCCAGCGTTGCCAGAACGAAGCCGAGGCCCGCGCCGTGGCCGAAGCTGAGTTGCGCCGCGTCGGCCGTGAAGGGTTGGAGTTGCAGGTCGATTGCCCTGGCAACCCGTTATTGGCCGCCGAAGGTCTGTTGCGGCTGGATGAAACCTGGCCTTTGTATATGCAGGGGCTATGGTCGATCACCAAGGTGGTGAACGAGGGGGACCCGGCAACGGGCTACCGCAGTGCGATCACGGCGGGTGGATTGTCGATATAGCGTGTTTTCGGGAGGGCGCTGATGTTAATGACACTGCAGGAATTGATTCAAATCATGCCTGGAGCCCGCCTGAAAGCGGGCATTTTTTTGCCCGCGTTAAATGCCGCTTGTGCGCGATACGAGATCAACAGTCCTCGGCGCATCGCGGCCTTTCTCGCACAAATCGCCCATGAGTCTGGCGAGTTGCGTTACGTGCGTGAACTCGGCAGTGATCAATATTTGAGTCAATACGACACCGGCATTTTGGCCGTCCGCCTGGGCAATAGCCCCGAGGCGGACGGCGATGGCCAGAAGTACCGGGGGAGGGGGTTGATTCAGGTGACGGGCCGCCGCAATTACCTGGCGTGCAGCCGCGCAGTGTTCGGCGATGAGCGGTTGTTGCTGCACCCGCACTTGTTGGAGCAGGCGCAATGGGCATGCGAATCCGCTGCGTGGTTCTGGCAGAGCAATGGGTTGAATGAACTGGCCGACAAGGACCAGTTCAACACCATTACGCGACGGATCAACGGTGGGCTCAATGGCTTGGAGGACCGCTTGCGGTTGTGGGCGCGGGCGCGGGCGGTGTTAGGCGTTTCACCCGCGCTTTAGTCTCCTGATGCAATCTGTAACTTGCATGGCCGATGGGCTGCTGTAGGGTAGACGAATCCCCTGCCTACCTCCGGAGACGACCGTGAAGGAAATCACTCAACTGGCCGCTGAACTGGGACGCCGTTTACAGGTGCTCAATGCTCATGTCACCACTGCCGAGTCCTGCACCGGCGGCGGTATTGCCGAAGCGATCACGCGGATTCCGGGGAGTTCGTCCTGGTTCGAGGCGGGTTATGTCACCTATTCCAATCGTCAGAAGACCCGGCAGTTGAATGTGCCGGAGACGTTGTTTCCCAAAGTGGGCGCCGTCAGCCAGGAAGTGGTGGAAGCGATGGTCCGTGGCGCCCAGGAAAAAAGCCTGGCGCGATTTGCCGTGGCGGTCAGCGGTGTAGCCGGGCCGGACGGCGGTTCGCCGGACAAACCGGTGGGCACCGTGTGGCTGGCTTTTGGCGTTGGCGACGAGGTCACGGCGGAACTTGCGCACTTCAGCGGCAACCGCGACGAGGTCCGCCGACAAACGGTAAAGGCCGCGCTAGAGGGCTTGTTGCGACGAGCTGCAGCAGAAATAGAAAATCAGGGGTAGGCGATCCCCGATCTTTGTGGAACAATACTGTCTACTTATACAGGTGTTGGCCGTCAGGCCTTATTGATTACGTGAGGACTTTAATGGACGACAACAAGAAGAAAGCCTTGGCTGCGGCCCTGGGTCAGATCGAACGTCAATTCGGCAAGGGTGCCGTAATGCGTATGGGCGATCATGACCGTCAGGCGATCCCGGCTATTTCCACGGGCTCTCTGGGTCTGGACATCGCGCTCGGCATTGGCGGCCTGCCAAAAGGCCGTATCGTTGAAATCTACGGTCCTGAATCTTCCGGTAAAACCACCCTGACCCTGTCGGTGATTGCCCAGGCGCAAAAAATGGGCGCCACCTGCGCGTTCGTCGATGCCGAGCACGCCCTGGACCCTGAATACGCCGGCAAGCTGGGCGTCAACGTTGACGACCTGCTGGTGTCCCAGCCGGATACCGGTGAGCAAGCCCTGGAAATCACCGACATGCTGGTGCGCTCCAACGCCATCGACGTGATCGTGGTCGATTCCGTGGCTGCACTGGTGCCAAAGGCTGAAATCGAAGGCGAAATGGGCGACATGCACGTGGGCCTGCAAGCCCGCCTGATGTCCCAGGCGCTGCGTAAAATCACCGGTAACATCAAGAACGCGAACTGCCTGGTGATCTTCATCAACCAGATCCGTATGAAGATCGGCGTGATGTTCGGCAGCCCGGAAACCACCACTGGTGGTAACGCGTTGAAGTTCTACGCTTCGGTCCGTCTGGACATCCGCCGTACTGGCGCGGTGAAGGAAGGTGACGAGGTTGTCGGTAGCGAAACCCGCGTCAAGGTCGTGAAGAACAAAGTAGCCCCGCCTTTCCGTCAGGCCGAGTTCCAGATTCTCTACGGCAAGGGTATCTACCTGAACGGCGAGATGATCGACCTGGGCGTGCTGCACGGCTTCGTCGAGAAATCCGGTGCCTGGTATGCCTATAACGGCAGCAAGATCGGTCAGGGCAAGGCCAACTCGGCCAAGTACCTGGCGGACAACCCGGACATCGCGGCCACGCTCGAGAAGCAGATCCGCGACAAGCTGCTGACCGCAGCGCCAGACGTGAAGGCTGCTGCCAACCGCGAGCCGGTTGAAGAAGTGGAAGAAGCCGACACTGATATCTGAAGCAAACGATGACAGTTGTACTGGATACACTCGTCGCCGTTCGGCGCACTGCAATGGACCTGCTCGCTCGCCGCGAGCATGGTCGAGTCGAGCTGACGCGTAAGCTGCGTCAGCGCGGTGCGGAGCCCGAGATGATCGACACGGCCCTCGACCGATTAACGGAAGAGGGGCTGTTGTCGGAATCCCGTTACCTTGAAAGTTTTGTTTCCTACCGAGCGCGCTCTGGCTACGGTCCGGCGCGGATTCGTGAAGAACTCAGCCAGCGCGGCCTGCAACGTGCCGACATCGACCTTGCCCTGCGTGAATGCGGTATCAGTTGGCAGGCGCAGCTTGAAGATACCTGGCGTCGCAAGTTCTCTGGTCATCTGCCGATCGATGCCAAGGAGCGTGCGAAACAGGGGCGTTTCCTGAGCTATCGCGGGTTTTCGATGGAGATGATCAGCCGCCTGTTGAGTGGCCGGGACATGGACGACTGAGTTGGTATTTTGCAAGGGCTTGTCATGGCGAGGGCGCTTGCTCCCGCTGGGCTGCGTAGCGGCCCCGAATGTCTCATCCCAGCGCCACAAAAAAGGCCCACTATGAAAATAGTGGGCCTTTTTTTTTGCACTCAAAAACTCAAGCCGGCTCCGGCGCTACCCGCTGCTGCGTCTTCCCCTGAGCCTGTGCCCAGTTTTCCGGCAAGTTGATGTAATCCACCAACTCTCGCAAACGGCCCTGATCGCGGCCATTGAAGTTAAACACCAAACGCGTCAGATGGCTGAACCTTGGCTCATCATGCTCTTCAGCGGTGTAGGCGAGTTGCTGGAACTCCCCGCTCAATCGCAGGCTGGCAAACTCACTCTGCAAATGGGCCAGGGCACGGTCACTGAGTGGGTGGTTCATGCGCATCACAAACTCGCGCTTCAACCAACGTGTTGAGTGGAAGTTGGCGTAAAACTGATTGATCTCGGCCACCGCTTCTTCCGCGCTGTAAACCAGGCGTACCAGCTTGAGGTCGGTAGGCAGGATATAGCGATTGGCTTCCAGCTGGCTGCGGATAAAGTCCAGGGCGCCTTGCCAGAAGCTGCCACCTGGCGCGTCCAGCAACACAACGGGCACCAATGGGCTTTTGCCGGTCTGGATCAGTGTCAGCACTTCCAACGCTTCATCCAGGGTGCCGAACCCGCCCGGGCACAACACCAGCGCATCGGCCTCCTTGACGAAGAACAGCTTGCGCGTAAAGAAAAAGTGAAAGGACAGCAGGTTGTCGGTGCCATCAATGGTCGGGTTGGCATGCTGCTCGAAGGGGAGGTTGATGTTGAAACCGAGGCTATGTTCCAGGCCCGCGCCTTCGTGGGCGGCGGCCATGATGCCACCGCCGCCGCCAGTGATCACCATCAGCTCCGATTGGGCGAGCAACTTGCCGACTTCGCGGGCCAAGGCATACAGGGGGCTTTCGGCCGGGGTACGTGCCGAACCAAACACCGTGACTTTGCGCCGTCCCTTGAACTGTTCCAGCACGCGAAAGGCGTTATCCAGTTCGCGGATGGCCTGCAAGGTGATCTTCGCGTTCCAACGGTCGCGGTCGTCCTGAGCCATGCGCAGAACGGTGAGCATCATGTCGCGATAAAGGGGGATATTCGGGCTGTTCGGAGCAATCAGCTGGAGTTGAGCGTCGACTTGCTGCGCAAGGTCGGCTCCGTGTTGTTCAAAATGACGGAGCAGTTGCTCATTCGATTCGTAAGGCATTCAACTTCTCCTTCTACACAGGGCCCGGGTGCTCGACGAGAGGTTCGTCGAAGGCCACGACACTGCATGTGTCGCTGCATACCGCAGGTGGGCAACCCTCTTTTGCCCTGAAAATGTGACAAAACAGCTAAGAGAAACGCTGGGAATGGACGGGAGGGATGGCTCGATCATGAGCCGAAAAACCCTTGGCTGGCAACCGCTTATTGGTCGCTCACCACGCAGTCTAGCCGGTGCAGGAGAATTGAAACGGGGGAGTGCGCGCCGCTGGGCAGCAGCGCGCGAGGGTTACGCCAGGCTTACTTTTTCTTCTTCGCGGCAGCCGGTGCAGGGCAATCCGCTTCGACGAATTTCACCGACGCCACCGGACGGTTGGTCTTGTTCTCGGTGATTTCATAGCGCATCACCGCACCCTTGGCCATCAGTTCGCGGTAACCCTTGTTCAGGCACACGGCTTGGCCCAGTTGGAAGTACACCGCCTTGGGGTTGGCACGCATCTGCTCAGCACGGTCGGGCAGTACACTGAGGTGATCGATCAGTTGCATGCCTTCGACGGTGTAGGCGACCTCGAGGGTTTTTTCGTCGATTTCCCGGGGCAGGTCTTTGTTGCTCTCCGCCGCGACGCTTTGCAGCTTGCGGTTCATTTGGGCCTCCAGCAGCGAGGCCGCCTGGGCGCCCACGGGCAATACCAGCGCAAGGGCGATGGACGGGGCGGCAAGGCGCAGCATGGAACGCAACATGAAAATCTCCTGATTCGGGTACTGGTGCATAGACCAACCACTGCGCTGTGCGTTCAGTGGCGCGCAATTATAGGTGAGCCCTTGCCACTACAGCCAGGCGTATCGCTGGTAGACTGCCGCCACTTGAAGCCCTCCACGAGTTTTCACAGTGTCGATTTACCTGTCCCAACGGCGCACCCTATGAGTCACGCCGTCTCCCGCCTGCGTACACAGCGCCTGGCACGTGCCGTCAGGCCGTTCCTCAACCGTGGCTCCCGTGCCGAACGCTGCAGCGGCTGCCGGGTCATCCCCGAGTACTGTCTGTGCGCCTGGCGCCCCAAGGTCGAGGCCCGTTCCGCCATGTGCCTGTTGATGCATGACGTCGAGCCGATGAAACCCAGCAACACCGGTTGGCTGATCGCCGATGTGATTGACGACACCACCGCGTTCGCCTGGTCGCGCACCGAAGTCGACCCCGATTTGCTGACCTTGCTGGCCGATCCGCAGTGGCAGCCGTATATCGTGTTCCCCGGCGAATTCGTCGCGCCTGAGCGTGTCGTCAGCGAGGTGCGGGTGGAGGAGGGCAAGCGCCCGCTGTTCATTCTGCTCGATGGCACCTGGAGTGAGGCGCGCAAGATGTTCCGCAAAAGCCCGTACCTGGAGCATTTGCCGGTACTGAGCCTGGCGCCCGAGCAACTGTCACGCTACAAGCTGCGGCGCTCCAAGCGTGATGATCATTTCTGCACCGCTGAAGTGGCGGCGCTATGTCTTGAGCTGGCCGACGACGGCGTCGCCAGCGAGGTGCTGGACGCTTACCTTGATGTGTTCAGCACCCACTACCTGGCGGCCAAGTTCCAACTGCCGCTGGACCCGGCAGACATCGTCCATACTCGTCTTGCACCCTATATTCCAGCGGTATAGCCAGACGACGTTTGCATGATGGCACCTTAAGCCCGCAACCCGCTAAAATGCCCACGGGCGTAGTACTTGACCCCCCAGGCTACGCTGGGCATGCTGGGCGCCGATTGGGCGTAAGCGTGAATTTTTCAACGTCGTTCAAGGTGTTTTCGACGCTGAACGTGCCCTCTGGTGATGGCTGCCTGGCTGTCATCTTGTGTACTGGTGAACCCTGAACCCATCAGGGCTCCCATAAAAAACAGGATCATTTAATCAATGGCCACATACGAAATCCTGATAGCCGATGACCATCCGCTGTTTCGCAGCGCCCTGCACCAGGCAGTGACCCTGGGCCTTGGCCCGGATGTGCGCCTGGTCGAAGTGGCCAGCATTGCCGAGCTGGAAGCCCGTCTCACCGAAAAATCCGATTGGGACCTTGTGCTGCTCGACCTGAACATGCCGGGTGCCTACGGTTTTTCGGGGCTGGTGCTGTTGCGTGGGCAATACCCGCAGATTCCGGTGGTGATGGTCTCGGCCCAGGAAGAAGCCGACGTGGTGGTGCGTTCCAAGGAATTTGGCGCCAGCGGTTTCATTCCAAAATCCAGCGCCATGGAAGATATTCAGAAGGCCGTGCGCAGGGTGCTGGACGGCGACGTGTCCTGGCCGCCGCAGGCGTTTGAAGAAATCAATGTGTCCGACGAAGCCAAGGCCGCCCGCGATGGCCTGGCCAGTCTGACGCCCCAGCAGTTCCGCGTGCTGACGATGGTGTGCGAAGGCTTGTTGAACAAACAGATTGCCTACGAGCTGAGCGTGTCGGAAGCGACCATCAAGGCCCACGTTACCGCGATCTTCCGTAAGCTGGGGGTGCGTACCCGGACGCAGGCGGCGCTGCTCTTGCAACAACTTGAGTCAATTTCACAGCATTAAGTTGTAGCCGCTTCACGCTTTTTTGACTTGGCGTGATCTAGTTTCCCCACTTCTTTGGTTCAGTTGCCTACGTCTATGTCGCCTTTCAAGGGTCAAACCGGTATCAAACGTATCTTCAATGCAGGGGGCTATTCCCTGGACGGCCTGCGTGCGGCCTTCACCGGCGAGGCGGCCTTCCGCCAGTTGGTGTTGCTCAACGTGATCCTGATCCCATTGAGCTTCTTCCTGCACGTCAGCCGGGTGGAACGCGCCTTGTTGATCGCGGTATGCCTGCTGGCCTTGATTGTCGAGTTGCTCAACTCCGCGGTGGAAGCGGCCATCGACCGGATTTCCCTGGACCGTCACCCTTTGTCGAAAAACGCCAAGGATATGGGCAGCGCTGCGCAATTCGTTGCGCTGACCATGATCACCCTGGTGTGGGCCGTGATCCTGATCTAACGATCAGGCAATGCTCGGCAACACGATCTCGTCGCTGCGCTGAACCCCTGCGGTAAAGGCGCGGCACAGTTCCAGAAACTCGCGCATGGCTGAGGTCTGGTATTTCTGTTTATGCCAGATGAAATAGAACTGCCGGGCCAGGTCCAGGTCCGGGGTTTCCACGGGTACCAGGCTGCCGCGGCGGAACGCATCGCGCAGTGCCAGCCGGGAAATGCAGCCGATCCCCAGGCCTGACTCTACCGCGCGTTTGATCGCCTCGGTGTGCTCCAACTCCAGGCGGATATTCAGTGCGCTGCGGTGATGGCGCATGGCTTGGTCAAACGTCAGGCGCGTGCCCGAACCCTGTTCGCGCAGGATCCACGCTTCATGGGTCAGCTCGTCCATGGACGCCACGCCACGCTTGGCCAGGTGATGCTGCGGGGCGCAGAACACCACCAGTTCGTCCTCGACCCAGGTCTGCACCTCGATATCCGGGTGGCTACAGTCGCCTTCGATTAGACCCAGATCAATTTCGTAATGCGCTACCTGGTGCACGATATGCGCAGTGTTCTGCACATGCAGCTTCACCTGGCTCTCGGGATGCTGCTGCATGAAGCTGCCGATCAGCAGGGTCGCCAGGTAATTGCCGATGGTCAGCGTGGCACCGACCGCCAGGGAACCGAAGCCGGACTTGCCGTTGAGCAGGTCCTCGATCTCCTTGGCCTGGTCCAGCAGCGCCACCGCCTGGGGTAACAGCTGATGGCCGAGGGCGTTGAGGCTCAGGCGTTTGCCTGCGCGGTCGAACAATTGGCAGCTGGATTGGCGCTCCAGCTCGGTGATCGAGGTGCTGGCGGCGGATTGAGATAAGGCCAGAAGGCCAGCAGCGCGTGACACGCTTTCCTGCTGGGCGACGGCGACGAAGACTTGCAGTTGACGGAGAGTAAATCGCATATCGATATAACCGATAACCCTTATCTTAATAATCCAGTTAACAGATATTGTCGCCGCGATTAGAATGCGGTGCAATTGCGCGCCTCAATACTGCGCAGACCCATTTCCAGGAGTCCCCCGTACATGAGCAACATGAACCACGAGCGTGTCCTCAGTGTTCATCACTGGAACGACACTCTGTTCAGCTTCAAGTGCACCCGCGATCCGGGCCTGCGCTTCGAGAACGGTCAGTTCGTGATGATCGGCCTGCAACAGCCCAACGGCCGCCCGCTCATGCGCGCTTACTCCATCGCCAGCCCGAACTGGGAAGAGCATCTGGAGTTCTTCAGCATCAAGGTGCCGGATGGCCCGCTGACTTCCCAATTGCAACACTTGAAGGAAGGCGACGAGATCATCATCAGCAAAAAACCGACAGGCACCCTGGTGCTTGACGATTTGAAGCCGGGCAAGCACCTGTACCTGCTCAGCACCGGTACTGGCCTCGCGCCGTTTATGAGCGTGATCCAGGACCCGGAAACCTACGAGCGTTTCGAAAAAGTGATCCTGTGCCACGGCGTGCGTTACGTCAACGAAGTCGCCTACCGCGAATTCATCACCGAGCACCTGCCGCAGAACGAGTTCTTCGGCGAGGCCCTGCGTGAGAAGTTGATCTACTACCCAACCGTGACCCGCGAGCCGTTCGAAAACGAAGGCCGCCTGACCGACCTGATGCGCAGCGGCAAGCTGTTCCGCGACATCGGCCTGCCGCCGATCAACCCCGAGGACGACCGCGCCATGCTGTGCGGCAGCCCAAGCATGTTGGACGAGACCAGCGAAGTGCTGAACAGCTTCGGCCTGAAGGTTTCGCCGCGGATGCGTGAGCCGGGTGACTACTTGATCGAGCGTGCATTCGTCGAGAAGTAACACTGGGTCAGTAACAACGCGGATCCAAAAATGTGGGAGCGGGCTTGCTCGCGAATTCGGTGTGTCAGTCACAGCTGTATTGACTGAACCACCGCATTCGCGAGCAAGCCCGCTCCCACATTTGGTTTGCGCTTTATTCAGCTGCAAGCACTTCGAGCACGCATATCGTTCCAGCTTCAGGATAGTGCCAGCGCACATCCACATCCCAGAACTGCACACCGTACTCACGCTCCGGCCCTGGCGTCTGATATGCCGGCCGCGGGTCCTGCGCCAGACACTGCTCAATCAACGCCACCAACGGCTCATCCAGCCGCTGGGCGTGGCCCTGTGCCTGGTGCAAGGCGGTCTTCAGCCACTGCACGGGAATCAGTGCCGGCGCGCCGCTGGCCATGCTGTTGGTGGCGGTGTCGATAATGTCGGCATAGGGCACATACGGCTTGATGTCCAGCACCGGCGTGCCATCGAGCAGATCAATCCCGGAAATCCACAACCGCCCCGGCTCGACCTTGTCCAGCTTTACCACCGACTGGCCAATACCATTGGGCCGGTGGGTCGCGCGGGTGGCAAACACGCCCATGGAGGTGTTGCCACCCAAGCGCGGCGGGCGCACTTTCAGGCGCGGTTTGTCTTCCAGGGCCTGGTGGAACAGGAACAGCAGCCACACATGGCTGACCTGCTCCAGGCCCTGTACCGCCTCGCCGCCGTCGAACGGCGCCACCAGTTCCAGCACGCCCCGAGCGGCCGGCGCCAGTTGCGGTTGGCGCGGGATGGCGAACTTCTCCTTGAAGCAGGAGCGCACAAAGCCGACGGGCGAGACGTTGTAGGTCATTTCTGAAGCCTCAAGTTACAAGCTCCAAGCCACAAGCTTTTCACTTGCAGCTTGAGGCTCGTCGCTGTTCTTAAGCTCTGACGCGCAGCGTCAGCCCCTTGAGGAAGTTACGCAGCAACTGGTCGCCGCAGGTGCGGTAGTTGGTGTGGCCGAACTTGCGGAACAACGCGCTCAGCTCAGGCTTGGACACCGGGAACTCGGCGGCCTTGAGGATGGCGTGCATGTCGTCTTCTTTCAGTTCGAAGGCCACGCGCAGTTTCTTGAGGATGATGTTGTTGGTCACCGGAGTCTCGATCGGCTGCGGCGGACGGCCTTCGTCCTTGCCACGCTTGAAAATCACCAGGCCATCGAGGAAGTGCGCCATGACTTCATCCGGGCAGAACACGAAGCCTTCTTCCTCGTCCTTCTTGAGGTAGGTCAGCAGGTCGTCCTTGGTCACGTCCATGCCGCCGAGCTTGATGATCTCGACCATCTTGTTGTCGCTGATGTCGAGCATGTAGCGCACGCTACGCAGTACGTCGTTGTGAATCATGGTGGGTAATCCTGGTATTCAACTGGGGACACCGCCGAAAACAGGCGGTGTCGAGAAAAGGGCGGCGGTTTAGAACTTTTCTTTGGTGGACAGGTAACGCCACTGGCCGACCGGCACTTTGCCGATGGACACGCCACCGATGCGGATACGACGAATGGCGATGACCTTCAGGCCAACCGCTTCGCAGAACAGTGCGATCACGCCCGGTTGCGGGTTCTTCATCGCGAAGCGCAGGCGGTTTTCGTTCTGCCAGCTGGCTTTGACCGCCGGCAGTTCCTTGCCTTTGTACGTCAGGCCGTGGTTCAGGCGGTTGAGGCCGTGGGCAACCATGTCGCCTTCGACCTCCACCACGTATTCCTGCTCGATCTTGGCGGCATCGGCGGTCAACTTGCGCAGAATCTTCCAGTCCTGGGTAAACACCAGCAGACCACTGGCCTTGGCTTGCAGGTCGGCGCTGGCGGTCAGGCGCAGGAAGTGGCCTTTTAGCGGGCGTTTGCCGAAGCGGTGTTCTTCGGACAGGGTTTCGGCGCTGATCGAGGCCAGTGCGGTCTCGGCGTCCACGCCGGCCGGGGCGTGCAGCAGGATGGTCACAGGCTCCGGCGCGGTGGCCTTGGCCTCGGGGTCGAGTTCGACCTTCTGGGTGGTGACCTTGAACTGCGGCTCGTCGATCACTTCACCGTCCACCGAGACCCAGCCGCCTTCGATGAACAGCTCAGCCTCCCGACGGGAGCAACCGACCAGTTCGATAAGGCGTTTGGAGAGGCGTATGGGGTCAGTCATGACAAGGGCCGTAACAAAAGGGGGCGGCTATTGTACCTGTGTGGGGCCGGTTAATCCCGGCCCCATTTCGGTGCTGTGGTTTTTTGTGGGGTCCGACAAGCCAGTTCCCACAGAAGAGCGCAAACGCATGTGCAGCAGAGGGTACGGTTGCCCCAGACCATCATGCTCTGTGCGTCCGATCACCTCGAAGCCCTGCTTGAAGTAGAAGCCCAGGGCCTGCGGGTTCTGCTCATTCACGTCCAGTTCATCGGCATTCATGTGTTCGATGGCATAGCGCAGAAGTTGCCGACCAAGGCCCTGGCCCCGGTACTGCGGGTCGATAAACAACATCTCCACCTTGCCCGCCGCCACTCCGGCAAACCCGGTGATGCGTTGGCGCGGGTCTTTGGTGCAGATCAGCATGACGGTGTCCAGATAGCGCGTCAGCACCAAGTCTTTTAGCAACACGATGTAACTGTCCGGCAGGAAATCATGGGTCGCCCGCACCGAGGTCTCCCAGATCTGCGCCAACTGCGGGTAGTCGCTGACGTTAGGTGTGTGGATAACCGAATGCTGACGCATGCCCGCTGCCCCTTGCCGATGATTGATGCCGATGGGCAAAACGATAGACGTAAAAAAGCCCTGCATCTTGTCCAGAAGCAGGGCTTTTTCAAATCTTTACCGCATCAGTCGCGCTTTTCAGCCCACAGGTCGTATTCGTCGGCGTCGGTCACGGTGCACCAGACCTTGTCGCCCGGCTTCAAACCGCTGGCATCGTCGATAAACACGTTACCGTCGATCTCCGGCGCATCGAAGAAGCAACGGCCAACGGCGCCTTGCTCGTCGACTTCGTCGATCAACACTTCGATTTCCTTGCCGATGCGCAGTTGCAGGCGCGCCGAGCTGATCGCCTGCTGGTGCGCCATGAAGCGCTCCCAACGATCTTGCTTGACGTCGTCCGGCACCACGGCCAGGTCCAGCAGGTTGGCCGGGGCGCCTTCCACCGGCGAGTACTGGAAGCAGCCTACGCGGTCCAGTTGCGCTTCGGTCAGCCAGTCCAGCAGGTACTGGAAGTCTTCTTCGGTTTCGCCAGGGAAGCCGACGATGAAGGTGGAACGGATGATCAGCTCCGGGCAGATCTCGCGCCAGTTCTTGATACGCGCCAGGGTCTTGTCTTCGAAGGCCGGGCGTTTCATGGCTTTCAGGACTTTCGGGCTGGCGTGCTGGAACGGGATGTCCAGGTACGGCAGGATCTTGCCGGCGGCCATCAGCGGGATCAGCTCGTCCACGTGCGGGTACGGGTAAACGTAGTGCAGGCGCACCCACACACCCAGGCTGCTCAAGGCTTCGCACAGTTCGGTCATGCGGGTTTTCACCGGCGCGCCGTTCCAGAAGCCGGTGCGGTACTTCACGTCGACGCCGTAGGCGCTGGTGTCCTGGGAGATCACCAACAGCTCTTTCACGCCAGATTTGACCAGGCGCTGGGCCTCGTCCAGCACGTCACCGACCGGACGGCTGACCAACTTGCCGCGCATCGACGGGATGATGCAGAAGCTGCAGCTGTGGTTGCAGCCTTCGGAAATCTTCAGGTACGCATAGTGACGCGGGGTCAGCTTGATGCCCTGTGGCGGTACCAGGTCGATCAACGGGTTGTGATCCTGGCGCGGCGGCACCACCTCGTGCACGGCGTTGACCACCTGCTCATACTGCTGCGGACCGGTCACGGCCAGCACGCTCGGGTGCACGTTGCGGATATTGCCTTCTTCCACGCCCATGCAGCCGGTCACGATGACCTTGCCGTTTTCCTTGATGGCTTCGCCGATCACTTCCAGGGACTCAGCCTTGGCCGAATCGATGAAACCGCAGGTGTTGACCACCACCACATCGGCGTCCTGGTAAGTGGACACGACGTCATAGCCTTCCATACGCAGTTGCGTGAGGATGCGCTCGGAGTCGACGAGTGCCTTCGGGCACCCCAGGGAAACAAAGCCAACCTTGGGGTTGGCTTTTGCGATGGTGGTGGACATGTCTAACCTCGGTATTGAATGACGCCGCCAGTCGGGCACGACAAGGCGGTAGACGGGCGCTTGGTGCGCCTCTGATCAAAAAGTGCGCAATTCTAGCGACGGGCAGCGCACTTGACCAGCTTTATGCAGGGAAATGCGACGAGTGCTGCGCTATGCTTCGCGCCGTTGCCCACAGGTAAAACACCAAGGTCAATAAAACGTCTGTTACGAGAAGTAAAACAGCGCATGCTAGGGTCAGCTTAGAAGCGTTGTTTATAAGAGACCTCAGGTCAAAGGGCAGGAGTGGTTGATGGGTCAGGCAAGTAGTCCGGCGGCAGGCGCCGCGCATTCCACTGCAAAGCCGATTGGCATGCTGGTGGCAGCGGTCGGGGTGGTTTATGGCGATATCGGGACCAGCCCGCTCTACACCCTTAAAGAGGTGTTCAACGGTGGTTATGGGGTTCAGGTCAACCATGACGGTGTGCTGGGTATTCTGGCGCTGATCTTCTGGTCGCTGATCTGGGTGGTATCGATCAAGTACATGCTGTTCGTGCTGCGCGCCGACAACCAAGGCGAGGGCGGCATCATGGCGCTGACTGCCTTGGCGCGTCGGGCGGCGGGGGAGCGCAAGAAGCTGCGCAGCTTCCTGGTGGTGTGCGGCCTCTGCGGGGCGGCGTTGTTCTACGGCGACAGCATGATCACCCCGGCGATTTCCGTGTTGTCGGCGGTGGAAGGCCTGGAACTGGCATTCGACGGCCTGGAGAAATGGGTCGTGCCCATCGCCCTGGTCGTGCTGGTGGCGCTGTTCCTGATCCAGAAACACGGCACCGACCACATCGGCAAGCTGTTCGGGCCGGTGATGGTGACCTGGTTCCTGGTGCTGGGCGGTCTCGGTGTGTATGGCATCACCTTGCACCCGGAGGTGCTCAATGCGATGAACCCGATCTGGGCCGTGCGCTTCTTCCAGGCCCATCCCGGCATTGGCGTGGCGATCCTCGGCGCGGTGGTGCTGGCACTGACCGGCGCCGAAGCGCTGTATGCCGACATGGGCCACTTTGGCCGTAAACCCATCGCCCGTGCCTGGTTCATGCTGGTGCTGCCGGCGCTGGTGCTCAACTATTTTGGCCAGGGTGCGATGCTGCTGGGCGACCCGGAAGCCGCGCGCAACCCGTTCTATCTGCTGGCGCCGAGCTGGGCGTTGATCCCGCTGGTGGTGCTGTCCACCCTGGCCACGGTGATTGCGTCCCAGGCGGTCATCTCCGGTGCGTTCTCGCTGACGCGCCAGGCGATCCAGTTGGGCTACATCCCGCGCATGCATATCCAGCACACCTCCAGTGCCGAGCAGGGCCAGATCTACATCGGTGCGGTGAACTGGTCGCTGATGGTCGGCGTGATTTTGCTGGTGCTGGGCTTCGAGTCCTCCAACGCACTGGCTTCGGCCTACGGCGTGGCGGTGACCGGCACCATGTTGATGACCACCATCCTGGTATCGGCGGTGATGCTGCTGCTGTGGAAATGGCCGCCGATCCTGGCGGTGCCGGTATTGGTCTGCTGCCTTTTGGTCGACGGCCTGTACTTTGCTGCCAACGTACCGAAGATCATCCAGGGCGGCGCCTTCCCGGTGCTGGCGGGGATCGTGCTGTTCATCCTGATGACCACCTGGAAGCGCGGCAAGCAATTGCTGGTGGACCGTCTCGACGAAGGCGGCCTGCCGTTGCCGATCTTTATCAGCAGCATCCGCGTGCAGCCGCCCCATCGCGTGCAGGGCACCGCGGTGTTCCTCACCGCCCGCCCGGACGCCGTGCCCCACGCGCTGTTGCACAACCTGCTGCATAACCAGGTGCTGCATGAGCAAGTGGTGCTGCTGACAGTGGTGTATGAAGATATTCCCCGGGTGCCGGTGGAGCGGCGCTTCGAGGTGGATTCGTTTGGCGACGGCTTCTTCCGCGTGATCCTGCATTTCGGTTTTACCGATGAGCCGGATGTGCCTGAGGCGCTGAAACTGTGCCACCTGGATAACCTGGATTTCAGCCCGATGCGCACCACCTACTTCCTCAGCCGCGAGACCGTGATCGCGTCGAAGATCGAAGGCATGGCGCGCTGGCGCGAAAGTCTGTTCGCCTTCATGTTGAAGAATGCCAACGGCAACCTGCGCTTCTTCAAACTCCCGGTAAACCGCGTGATCGAGCTGGGCACCCAGGTCGAAATGTAGGTTTTTGCAGCACGGGGGCCGGCAATCGGCCCCCGCTTGATGTTCTGAACCCTGTGCAAACCACCGTTGTCGACTAGGCTCTAAACACTGTTGAACAGTGCCCATAGAACCCAGAAGAGGTGCGCCATGAGTCAGCTGCTCGAACCCTATACCCTGCGCCAATTGACCCTGCTCAACCGCATCGCGGTGTCGCCGATGTGCCAGTATTCGTCCGATGACGGCTTGGCCAATGACTGGCACCTGGTGCACCTCGGCAGTCGTGCCGTGGGTGGCGCCGGCCTGATCTTCACCGAAGCCACCGCCGTGACCGCCGATGGCCGTATCACCGCCCAGGACCTGGGCCTGTGGAATGACGCACAGATCGAACCATTGCAACGCATCACCCGTTTTATCGCGGCCCAGGGCGCGGTGGCCGGGATTCAACTGGCCCACGCCGGGCGCAAGGCCAGCACCCATCGGCCGTGGATCGGCAAGCATGGCAGCGTCAAGCCGGAGGACGGTGGCTGGGTGCCGGTAGGCCCATCGCCGATCGCCTTCGACCCTCAGCACACCCAACCCAGGCAACTCGATGAAGGGCAGATCCAGCAGGTGATCGCCGACTTTGTCGCCGCCGCCAAGCGTGCCTTGACCGCCGGTTTTGAAGTGGTGGAAATCCATGCCGCCCATGGTTACCTGCTGCATCAATTTCTCTCGCCGATCAGCAATCAGCGCCAGGATCTGTACGGCGGATCGTTTGAAAACCGCATCCGCCTGGTCTTGCAGGTAACCCAAGCGGTGCGCGACGTCTGGCCGCAAGAACTGCCGCTGTTTGTGCGAGTATCGGCCACCGACTGGGTCGAAGACGGCTGGAACCCTGACGAAACCGTGGAATTGGCGCGCCGCCTCAAGGACCTCGGCGTGGATTTGATCGACGTCTCGTCCGGTGGTACCGCCGCCAATGCCGAGATTCCTACCGGCCCCGGCTACCAGACGCGCTTCGCCGAGCGGGTGCGCAAGGAATCGGGGATCGCCACCGGCACTGTTGGCATGATCACCGAACCGGCCCAGGCCGAGCACATCCTGCGTACCTGTCAGGCCGACATCATCTTCCTCGCCCGTGAGTTGCTGCGCGACCCGTACTGGCCGCTGCATGCCGACGATGACCTGGGTGGGCGCAAGGCGATCTGGCCGGCGCAGTACCAACGGGCGACGCATCGGGACCAGCCGATCCATGAGTCGGACCTGCGCGACTGATCCCTTGTGTCGAGTCGAAACCCACCGCAACAGGTGGGTTTTTTACAGGCTGCGCCGCCAGCTTGGCCACGCCCACAAGGTGGCCGCCCGCAGCAACCATTCCAACGGCCCGTAGGGATGACTGCGCAGCCAGCGTGCGCTGCACCACCGTTGCAAGGCAAAGATCCCCAGCACCACGGGCAGCATCAGCAGCGGTTCGAGCCGGTTGATCAAGCCTGCGCCATAGCCGCTGAACAGCACCCCCAACAGCGCCGATTGCAGCAGGTAGTTACTCAGGGCCATCTTGCCCATGGGCGCCAACCACTGGCATAAGCGGGCGCCGGCGGCAGTGCTGAACAGTGCCAGCATCGACATCGCGTAGGCCGCGCTCAACAGCGGTGCGGTGAGTTGGCCGAGGCCAAAGGCGAAGGTTTCGAGGCCGCCGCCGGGTGCATAGGTGGCGCTCACGGCATAGATCAGCGCACCCGGCAGGCCCACGGCAAGCGTGATGAGCAGCAGGCGCCGCAGGTGCGGTTCCCAGCGATACGGTGTGACCAGTAACTGGTTGCGCCCGGCGGCATAACCGAAGAAAAACATCGCCAGGGCGCTCGGCCCTTGCAGCAGCCATAACGCCTGCACGGTCTGCCACAGGTGAGCACTGTGAAAGCGCAAGGTCTCCAGGGCACTGCCGCTGAATGCCGCGAGTTTGGTCGAGGCCTCACTGCTCGAGGTCGCGCTGAAGTCGCCGGCCTGCGCTTGCAGCACGCCGAGCGCCATCCATGCCGAACAGGCAACCGTTACCAGGCCGACGCCCCAGCGACATGCCGTGGCCGGCGACAGATTGCGCGCCGCCAGCAGCACCAGGCCAAGCAATGCGTAGGTGGACAGGATCTCGCCATAGTAGAGCAGGGCGCCGTGGGCGACGCCCAGGGCCAGCAACGCCAGTTGCCGGCGCACCATGCGCGGTACAAACGCCGCCTCGGCGCGCTCGGCGGCGGCCATCTGCAAGGTAAAGCTGTAGCCGAACAGAAAGGAAAACAGCAGGTAGAACTTGGTTTCGAACAGCAGTGAAATCCCCAGGCGCACCCAGTGATCGGCTGTACTCGCGTAGTCGGGATTGCTGAGGGGCGAGGCGTAGTAAGGGTCGGCAAAGGCACAAATGTTCACCACCAGGATGCCCAGCAGCGCAAAACCGCGCAACGCGTCGACGTGTATCAGGCGTGTCGGCGTCATGTTCAACGGCCTTGCAGCAGGTGCACCACCAAGCCGCGCAGCACGTCAGTCTGTTGGTCTGGGTGGAAGTCCGCGTCGGCCGCCACCCGGGCAAACATGCCATCGATCAGGGTCGCCACCCAACTGGCCGCCTGCGGGGCGGTCAACGAGGTGTGCAGTTGCCCGGCGTTCTCGGCGGCCTTGATCAGCGCCTCCAAGCCTTCGCGCAGGTAGCGGTCGTTGGCCTTCATCAAGTGTGCGACGGCTTCATCGCGGTGGCCCAATGCCGAGATTTCCAAGGCCAGGCCCGCGTAATGGCGGTCGCAGGCCAATTCACAGGTGTAGTCCACAAACGCCAGCAGTGCGGCCATCGGATCCGCGGCGGCAGCCAAGGGCGCCATGCCTTGCTTGATCTGCTCGCCTTCGCGGGCCACCAGTGCCAACAGCAGCTCGTGTTTACTCGCGAAATAGTGGAACAGGTTGCCGGCGCTCATCCCGGCGGCGGTGCAGATGTCGGCCGTGCGCGTGGCGACAAAGCCGGCTTCGGCAAAACAGCGCGAAGCGGCATCGAGCAGGGCCATGCGTTTGTTTTCACGTTGTTGCGGATCGACGGTACGCATGCTCGCCTCATTCATTAATTGAGTAGTCACTCAATTAAATGGCGAGTAGGAAAAATCTGCAAGCTTTTTGCTCAAAACCAATTATTTAAGTGATTACTCTAAAAAAGTCGCACGCTTGGCGAGATCGTTTCTACGCTTAGGGTACGTCTGATTTCTGGCCCAGGGAGTCAGTCGGTTCGCTCACTGAGGCATTGCGCTTCACGGGAGGCAGGTGATGGGCATCAGGAACAGTTGATTGAAATCAGGAGTAGTAGTCCATGGCCAAGTCCTATGGGGTTGCGGGTGCGGTGGCGTTTTTTCTGACCCGCAGAGTGTCGTTGCGGGGTCGAAGGTTGAGCTCGGATGAGGCCGAATTGCTGGCGCAGTACCGCGCCCTTACCGAGAACGATCAAGTGGCGATGCGGTATCTGATTGGGGCAATGAAAAGTGTGTCGCGCTTTTAGAGCCGACGTGTGGCGAGGGAGCAGGCTCCCTCGCCACAGCTCAGTTGATCAGGTGTACTTGCGCTGCTCCGGCGCCGGTGGGAAGTACTGGTACAGCCAGGTTTCACTCAGGGTGCGGTCCTGTGTGCGGATGAACAGGCGCAGTTCCACCGGGTCCACACTGTCGCTGGTCGGGTACCAGTCGAACAGGATGCGGTAGCCCTTGATGTTATCCAGCACCAGTACGCTGAAATCCTTCACCTCACCATGGGAGCAGGTCACCACAGGCTCGATCCCGGTGCCCGGTGGCAGGCGATCGAGGCCGCCGCCCTTGAAGTCCACGGCAAAACGGCGCGCCCACACCGGCGGGTAATGCTCGCCTGGTGCCCAGCCCTCGGTGAAGCCGCCCATGCCGGAACGGGTCGCGTCGACCTGGGCCAACGGCGTACTCACCGGGGGCAGGGCGCTCCAGTACAGCTTGTAGCCGTAGTTGAGGGAGTCGCCGGCGGCCACGGGTTTTTTCGGGGTCCAGAAGGCCACGATGTTATCCAGGGTTTCGCCGGTGGTAGGAATTTCCAACAGGTCGATAGAGCCTTCGCCCCACGCGGTGGTCGGTTCGACCCACAGGCTCGGCCGCTTGCTGTACCAGTCCACGGTGTCCTGGTAGCTGGCGAACTCATGGTCGGTCTGCACCAGGCCGAAGCCTTTCGGGTCTTTGTCGGCGAACGCGTTGAATTGCAGTTTGGCCGGGTTGTTCAGCGGGCGGCAGATCCACTCGCCATTGCCGCGCCACATCGCCAGGCGATCCGAATCGTGGATCTGCGGGTGGATGGTGTCGCACATGCGGCGCTCATGGGTGCCACAGCTGAACATGCTGGTCATCGGTGCGATGCCCAGTTGTTCGATGGTGGTACGTGCATTGATGTGGGCATCGATGGCCATCACCACCTGGTTGGCCTGGCAGTCGATGTCGAAGCGGTAGGCGCCGGTGGCGCTTGGTGAGTCGAGCAGGGCGTAGACCACGAAGCGGGTGGCGTCCTTGTCCGGGGTTTCGAACCAGAACTGGGTGAAGTCGGGGAACTCTTCGCGCTTTTTCGCGTAGGTATCGATCGCCAGGCCGCGTGCGGAAAGGCCGTACTGGCCGGTGGAATCCACCGCGCGGAAGTAGCTGGCGCCGAGGAAGGACAGCACGTCATGGCGATCCAGCTCCGGGGCCTTGAACAGCTTGAAGCCTGAGAAACCCAGGTCGCCGGTCAATTGCTTGGTGTCGACCGTGGTTTTTTCGTAGTTGAACAGCGAAGGGCGGAAATGCACCTCGCGCGCCTCACGGGTCTTGGGGTCGACGCTGTGCATGCGCACCGGCGTCTTGAAACCCATGCCGACGTGGAAGAACTGCACGTCCAACTGGCCGTTCAATTCCTTCCACAGCGAATGCTTGCCGTCGTAGCCGATGGCGTTGAAATTCTGCGGGGTCATGCTCGCCAGGGTCGGCGGCAGCACCTGCTTGGTGTCTTTATAGGCGGTTCCGGCGAGCTGCTTGGCCTGGGTCTTGAGCGTATCGAAATCGAACGCCACGGCCTTGCCATCGGCGGCACGGTTCCCGGCCCAGGCCTGGGCGGCCAGCAGGCCGCTGGCCGACAAACCGGTGTAAGCCGCAATGGCCATGGACGCTTTGAGCAAATTCCTGCGGTGCATAGAGACAACCTGTCGTGAGCAAATCCCGCGCCGTTCCTGGCACGTAGCGGATCAGAAATTACGGTTCGGACATGCCTTCGGCCAAACGCAACGGACAATAAACAGACGCCGGATAGCTTAAGCGGTTCGCAGGTGTAGGAAAATTGATTGATAGCGGGGTGATGGCATTGCAAGTGCGACAAGACATTTCCGGGGGGGGGGTGGATGATCACTCAACTCAAGAATGATGAAGATCCAATGTGGGAGCGGGCTTGCTCGCGAAGACGGTACATCAGACATACATGTGTTGACTGACAAACCGCTTTCGCGAGCAAGCCCGCTCCCACATTGGGTTCTGCGTTGGCCGTTAGGTCACATTTCAGCTCACTTCACCCACCGCTCTGTAAGCCTCATCAATCGCCGCATGGGCATACGCACTCCACGCCGCATCCGAGTTGGCGATGCTCACATGCCCCACCGGCTTGCGTGCCAGCTTCATCCACGCTTCGCTCTCATCGGCGTCATCGAACAAGCTGTTGGAGAAGCTCGCATAACCATGTGACCAACGATTGACAGTGATCGCCAGAATGTCGGTCTCGTGGTTGAACCCACCGGGGCCGAGCATGCGTTGCAACTGGTCACGCAACTGCGCCTCCAGCTGTTCGAACGTCTGCCCGTACAACCGGCCGCGACCGGCGCGGGCCTGGTCGCGGGCGTTCATGCCGCTGTTGGGGCTGGTGGGTACGTAGACCATGTGCAGGCCGATCGGCTGCGTCGGGTCGCGCGGGTGGTCGTAGCCGCCCATGCTCACCGGGTAGTCCAGCTTGATCCGGCTGTAAGGCTGGGTCGCCGCGTAAATCTCGTGCACCCCCAGCTTCTGGAACGACTGCCAGTTGCGGATCACCACCTTGGTGTACACCAGCGGGTATTTCACGTTCTGGCTCAGGGCATGGGCTTGTGCGGCCGGCAGGTCTTTGAGCAGGTACGGAATCATCATGTTGTAGCAGGCCAGGATGCAGCGCTTGCCACGCACCTGTGCGAGTTGTCCGCCACGGCTGTAGCCGATATGCACGCCATCACCGACGTTGCGCACGCTGACGGCCGTGCTGTTCAGGCGCAGCCGCACGGCGGATGTCGGCTGGTCGAGCCTGGCGTAGTCAAACGGTGCCAGCACGATATCGTCCATGGTGTGCCCTGGCGCCACGCCGGGGATCAGGCTGCGCACCAGCAGGCGCGCCACCGACGCGTTGCCATCGGGGAAGTGGTAGATGTAGGGCTCTTCCATTTCTGCCGCCGCTTCTTCGCTAATCGGCGCCAGGTTCATCCCGGCAAAACCCGGGAAACCCACGTTGTAGGCGTCAGCAGCCGCCACGGCATCAATGCTCAGGGCCATGAAGTCATTGGTGCGGCTCTGGAAATATTTCACTGCCGCTTGCGACAAACCCACGTTCTTGAGCAGGAAATCGCGGTAACTGGTGGCGGCCAGGTAGTCGGCCTTTTCTTTGGCACTCTTGCCTGGCAGGTAATCCTTGGGGGCGGTGTGTAATTCGATCAGCGCCTGGCGATCTGCCTGGGGCAGGGGGAAGTCGTTGATGAAGTCGCCGATGGAGCGTGCATTCAAGCGGTCCGGCGCAATATCGTCGGCCACCATCGGCGTTGGGTCGCCGGTCACCAGTTTGTCTTCGCCGAAGTTTTCCTTGTCGAAAAACACCCCGCGCGACAGGCCCAGGCCGGGGTAGAACTGACGGTCAAACGCCGTTTCGAAGCGCTTGATATTTACCCCGAGCTTTTTCAACAGCCCGTTCACTTCTTTGCTGTACAGGTGGTTGGGCGACTGGAACGCCTCGCTGCCGCCGTAACCGATGATCATGCGGCCGCCTGCCTGGAACTCATTGCGCTTGGCATGGCCGCCGAAGTCGTCGTGGTTTTCCAGGATCAGGATCTTCGCCTTGGGGTGCTTCTCGCGGTAGAACCACGCCGCCGCCAAACCGCTCAAGCCGCCGCCGACCACCACCAGGTCATAGCGCTCGGTGATCGGCAGCTTGTCGGTGTCGAAGGCCTTCTTTTCCCAGCCCATCTGGTGCGCCACTTCGAACGAGCCGACATGGCTACCACGCAGGCCGGTGAGAGCGGGTGGGTAGTAGCGGCCATCGGGCGCGGCTTGCAGGATTTGCAGCGGGGTCATGCCGGCGGCAAGGGTGATGGCGACGCCGTTGAGGAAGTCGCGGCGGGTGATGTCCATGGGGATAACCTGAGTTTTTATTGTTATGAGAGGGATCTTGGGTGAGCTCGGCTTTTTGTGGGAGCGGGCTTGCTCGCGAAAGCGGTGGGTCAGCTAGGCATATATTGGCTGACACACCGCCTTCGCGAGCAAGCCCGCTCCCACACTAGCCGGCGTCCACAGGAGAAAAAGCGTCAGTGCTTGAACATCACATGTCGCACAGTGGTGTAGTCCTCTAGCCCGTACATGGACATGTCCTTGCCATAGCCCGACAGTTTCTGACCGCCATGGGGCATTTCGCTGACCAGCATAAAGTGGGTATTCACCCAGGTGCAGCCGTACTGCAAACGTGCGGCCAAACGGTGGGCGCGTCCTACATCGGCGGTCCATACGGACGAGGCCAAGCCGTAGTCCGAATCGTTGGCCCAGCCCAGCACCTGGGCTTCGTCGGTGAATTTGGTCACCGAGACCACCGGCCCGAACACCTCGCGGCGCACGATCTCGTCATCTTGCTGGGCGTCGGCCAAGACGGTCGGTTCGAAGAAGTAGCCGTTGCCTTCCACGGCTTTACCGCCCGTGACCAGGCGGATATGCGGCTGCGCCACCGCGCGCTCGACAAACCCGGCCACGCGGTCACGATGTTGCGCGGTGATCAGCGGGCCCAGTTCGGTGGCCGGATCATCCTGCAAGCCGTACTTGATGCTGGCGACCGCCGCGCCGAGTTTCTCGACAAACGCGTCGTAGATGTCCGCTTGCGCATAGATCCGGCAGGCGGCGGTGCAATCCTGTCCGGCGTTATAGAAACCGAAGGTGCGAATGCCTTCCACGGCAGCGTCGATGTCCGCATCGTTGAAGATGATCACCGGCGCCTTGCCGCCCAGTTCCATGTGCATGCGCTTCACGCTGTCGGCGGTGCTGGCGATGATATTTGCGCCGGTGGCGATGGAGCCGGTCAGTGACACCATGCGTACTTTCGGGTGGCTCACCAGCGGGCTTCCCACCGTTGGCCCACGACCAAACACCAGGTTGAGTACGCCCGCAGGGAAAATTTCAGCGGCCAGTTCGACCATGCGCAACGCGGTCAGCGGGGTTTGTTCCGATGGCTTGAGCACCACGGTATTACCTGCGGCGAGGGCCGGGGCGATTTTCCAGGCGACCATCATCAACGGGTAGTTCCACGGTGCGATGGAGGCGATCACGCCCACCGGGTCGCGGCGGATCATCGAGGTGTGGCCGGGCAGGTATTCACCACCGGCCGAACCGCTCATGCAACGGCTGGCGCCGGCAAAGAAGCGGAACACGTCGGCAATCGCCGGGATCTCATCGTTCAGCGCGGCGTTGTAGGGTTTGCCGCAGTTGTCCGATTCCAGCTTGGCCAGTTCTTCGCCATGGGCTTCGATGGCGTCCGCCAGTTTCAGCAGCAGCAGCGAGCGATCCTTCGGTGCAGTTTGCGACCAACTTTCGAAAGCCGCATCGGCGGCGCGCACGGCGGCGTCGACCTGGGCTTCACTGGCTTCGTTGATTTCCACCAGCACACGGCCGAGTGCCGGGTTGAAGATGGCCTGGGTCGGGCCTTCGCCTGCGACCAGTTGGCCGTTGATCAAGAGTTTGGTTTGCATGGTTCAGTCCTCCACAAAACTATTGTTATCTCCCTGAAGAAACCCGATTCAAAGGTGGGAGCTGGCTTGCCTGCGATAGCGGTAGTGCAGTCGATACCGCTATCGCAGGCAAGCCAGCTCCCACATTGATCGTGTTTCAACAGTGGCCATTTATTTACCGCCACTCCCCGCCACGCTTTCACCACCGCGCGTCAGGTAATAGGCACCCAGAATCGGGAACATCGTCACCAGCATCACCAGCATCGCGACCACGTTGGTCACCGGCACATCCCGTGGCCGGCTCAACTGGTTGAGCAACCACAACGGCAAGGTGCGTTCGTGGCCGGCGGTGAAGGTGGTGACGATGATTTCGTCAAACGACAGCGCAAACGCGAGCATGCCGCCGGCCAGCAGCGCCGAGCCGAGGTTGGGCATGATGATGTAGCGGAAGGTCTGCCAGCCGTCGGCGCCGAGGTCCATCGACGCTTCGATCAGGCTGTGGGAAGTGCGGCGCAAGCGGGCGATGACGTTGTTGTAGACGATCACCACGCAGAACGTCGCGTGGCCGACAATGATGGTAAACATCCCAGGCTCGATGCCCAGGGTCTTGAACGTCGCCAGCAGGGCGATACCGGTGATGATCCCCGGCAGCGCAATCGGCAGGATCAGCATCAGCGACACGCCTTGCTTGCCGAAGAACTCCCGGCGATACAACGCCGCCGACGCCAGCGTGCCGAGCACCATGGCGATCAGGGTGGCGATGGCGGCAATCTGCAGCGACAGCTTGATCGCCTCCAGCACGTCCGGCCGCGCAAAGGCCACGCTGAACCACTTCAGGGTGAAACCCTGGGGCGGAAAGCTGAACGCCGCTTCTTCGGTGTTGAAGGCGTAGAGGAAGATGATCAGGATCGGGAAATGGAGAAACACCAGGCCACCCCAAGCGGCGATCTTCAGACCAATGGAAGATTTTTCAGAGTGCATCGAAGGCCCCCAGGCGTTTGACGATGGACAGGTACACCGCAATCAACACGATCGGCACCAGGGTGAACGCCGCGGCCATGGGCATGTTGCCAATGGCACCTTGCTGGGCGTAGACCATGCCGCCGACGAAGTAGCCCGGCGGGCCCACCAGTTGCGGCACGATGAAGTCGCCGAGGGTCAGCGAGAACGTGAAGATCGAACCGGCGGCAATCCCCGGTACCGACAGCGGCAGAATCACCTGCATAAAGGTCTGGCGCGGCTTGGCGCCCAGGTCGGCGGAGGCTTGCAGCAATGATGGCGGCAGGCGCTCCAGCGAGGCCTGGATCGGCAGGATCATGAACGGCAGCCAGATGTAGACAAACACCATGAAGCGCCCCAGGTGCGAGGTGCTCAAAGTGCTGCCACCCACGCCGGGAATGCCCAGCACGAACTGCAACAGCGGCTCCAGCCCCAGGTGCTGCACGAACCACTGCGCCACGCCGCCCTTGGCCAGCAGCAAGGTCCAGGCATACGCCTTGACGATGTAGCTGGCCCACATCGGCATCATCACCGCGATGTAGAAAAACGCCTTGGTCTTGCCGGTGGTGTAGCGCGCCATGTAGTAGGCAATCGGGAAGGCGACGATGGCACTGGCGATCGACACCACGATCGCCATGCTCAAGGTGCGCAGGATGATGTCGAAGTTCGATGGCTGGAACAGTGCGGCGAAGTTGGCCAGGGTCAGGTCGGGCGTGACCGCCATGGTGAAGTCGTCGAAGGTGTAGAAACCTTGCCAGAGCAGGGTCAGCAGCGAGCCGAGGTAGATCGCGCCGAACCAGATCAGCGGCGGTATCAGCAGCATCGCCAGGTACAAATTGGGCTTGCGGTACAGCAGGTTGGAAAACCTGCGCATCGGCGGTTGGGACAGGGCCAGGTTCATCTCACACCTCGCCTGCGGTTTCGGTCAGCGGCGTCATGGCTTCACGGGCCCAGCGCGCGGTGATCGACTGGCCGACCTGATGGCCGCTGCTGATGTCCAGCCACTGGTTGTTGGCCTGGCTGATGTTCAAGGCTTGGCCGTTTTCGAGTTTCAGCTCGTAGCGGGTGGCGCTGCCCTGATACTGGATGTCATGCAGCAAACCGCTGATCTCCACCTCACCGGCACCCAGCGGGCCTTCGGCAAAACGCACGTGTTCCGGGCGGATCGAAAAGGGCTGGGCGTTGCCGCTGATGCGTTGGGCCAGTTCGCCGCGAATCACGTTGGAGGTGCCGACGAACTCGGCGACAAACGCCGTGGCCGGCTTCATGTAGAGGTTGCGTGGGGTGTCGACCTGTTCGATGCGGCCTTTGTTGAACACCGCCACGCGGTCGGACATCGACAGCGCTTCGGTCTGGTCGTGGGTCACGAAGATAAAGGTGATGCCGAGCTGGCGTTGCAGTTTCTTCAGCTCGCTTTGCATCTGCTCGCGCAGCTTGAGGTCGAGGGCGCCCAGTGGTTCATCGAGCAGCAATACCCGTGGGCGATTGACCAATGCTCGGGCCAGGGCCACGCGTTGGCGCTGGCCGCCGGACAGTTGCACCGGCTTGCGCTCGCCATAACCGCCGAGGGCGACCATGCCCAAGGCTTGCTCGGCACGGTTCAGGCGCTCGGTCTTGCCCACGCCCTTGACCTTGAGACCATAGGCCACGTTGTCGCGCACATTCATATGGGGGAACAGCGCGTAATCCTGGAACACGGTGTTCACGTCGCGCTGATACGGCGGCAAGCCGGCGGCTTCTTCGCCATGGATGCGGATCGAGCCGGCGCTCGGTTGCTCGAACCCGGCGATCAGGCGCAGGCAGGTGGTCTTGCCCGAGCCGGAAGGGCCGAGCATGGAAAAGAACTCGCCGTCCTGGATGTCGATGGAAACCCGGTCAACGGCCTTCACTTCGCCGAACTGACGGGAAACGTGGGTGAATTGGACTGCAAGCGTCATGGTGCGGTGCTCCAAAAAGGCATGGGTCGTCGCAGCGGCCCGGCCTGGACTTCTGAAATATCAATGCGGTACTGAATCTGGCTCGGCCCAAATGTGGGAGCGGGCTTGCTCGCGAATGCGGTGGGTCAGTTATGGATGTGTTGGCTGACACACCGCATTCGCGAACAAGGCCGCTCCCACACAAGCCCGCTCCACATGGGGCCTGTGTTCTCAGGAGGGCTTAGCGGCCGCCCATGATCGCGATGTAGTCCTGGGTCCAGCGGCTATACGGCACGAACTTGCCGCCTTCAGCCTGCGGAGTTTTCCAGAAGGCGATCTTGTCGAACTGATCGAAGCCATTGGTCTTGCAGCCTTCGGCGCCGAGCAGTTCACTTTCCTTACAGGCCGCAGGTACCGCCGGCAGCGAGCCGAACCAGGCCGCCACATCACCCTGCACCTTCGGTTGCAACGACCAATCCATCCACTTGTAGGCGCAGTTCGGGTGCTTGGCCTCGCTGTGCAACATGGTGGTGTCGGCCCAGCCGGTGGCGCCTTCCTTGGGGATGGTCGAGGCAATCGGCTGTTTCTCGTTTTGCAGGCCGTTGACCTGGTACGGCCAGGCGCTGGAGGCCACCACGCCTTCGTTCTTGAAGTCACTCATTTGCACGGTGGTGTCGTGCCAGTAGCGGTGGATCAACGGTTGCTGGGCGCGCAACAGGTCGAGCACGGCCTTGTACTGGGTTTCGGTCAGCTCGTAGGGGTTCTGGATGCCCAGTTCGGGCTTGGTCGACTTGAGGTACAGCGCCGCGTCGGCGATGTAGATCGGGCCGTCATAGGCCTGCACGCGCCCCTTGTTCGGCTTGCCGTCCGGCAGGTTCTGCGCGTCGAACAACACGTTCCAACTGGTGGGCGCGGTCTTGAACACGTCTGTGTTGTACATCAGCACGTTCGGGCCCCATTGGTACGGGGTGCCAAAGGTTTGCTGGCCGACCACATACCACGGCGCATCCTTGAGGCGCGGGTCGATGTTCTTCCAATTGGGAATCAACGCGGTGTTGATCGGCTGTACGCGCTTGCCAACGATCAGACGCAGCGACGCATCGCCCGAGGCGGTGACCAGGTCGTAGCCGCCCTTGGCCATCAGGCTGACCATTTCGTCAGAAGTGGCAGCGGTTTTCACGTTGACCTTGCAGCCGGTTTCCTTCTCGAAACCAGTGACCCAGTCGTAGGCCTTGTCGCTTTCGCCACGCTCGATATAGCCGGGCCAGGCGACTATATCCAGCTGGCCTTCGCCAGCGCCTACGGCCTTGAGCGGTTCGGCGGCCTGCAGGCTGGCGCTGGCCAGCAGCGCGGTGGCCAGGGCACTGAGCAGTGCGGTCTTGTGCGCGGACATGGGGGTTCCCTCTTCTTTAATTATGGTCGGGGCAGTGAAAGCAGCGGTATGTGTTGTTTGTTGTTTTAGCGTAGCTCCTGGCTTCAAGCCGCAAGCTGCAAGACAAAGCGCATCTGCGTTTACTTGCAGCTTGCAGCTTAAATCTTGCAGCTAAAGCTCATTTCCATGCCGGGCCATGATGTGCCTGACAACGCTATAGTCCTGCAGTGAATCACTCGAAAGATCCTTTCCATACCCCGAACGCTTCAAGCCGCCGTGGGGCATTTCGCTGACCAGCATGAAATGGCTGTTGATCCAGGTGCAGCCGTATTGCAGGCGCGCCGCCACCTGCATGGCCTTGTCCAGGTTCTGGGTCCAGACCGAGGAGGCCAGGCCGTATTCGGAGTCGTTGGCCCAGTCCACCGCTTGTTCCAGTTCTTCGAAGCGGGTCACGGTGACCACCGGGCCGAACACTTCACGCTGCACGATTTCATCACTTTGTTTACAGCCGGCAAGCAAGGTCGGCTGGTAATAGAAACCCGCGCCGGAATGCACGGCGGCGCCGGTTACACGCTCGATGTGCGGTTGACCCAGGGCGCGCTCGACAAAACTGGCCACGCGATCGCGCTGGCGTGTGCTGATCAGCGGGCCGAGTTCGTTGTCGGCGTCGCGTTTGCCGGCGAAGCGCAGGCTGCTGACCGCGGCGCCCAGTTCGGCGACCAGTTTGTCGTGGATCCCGGCCTGGGCGTAGATGCGGCAGGCGGCGGTGCAGTCCTGGCCGGCGTTGTAGTAACCATAGGCGCGTACGCCCTCGACCACGGCTTGCAGGTCGGCGTCGTTGCATACGATCACCGGGGCCTTGCCGCCCAATTCCAGGTGCGTGCGTTTCAGGGTTTTTGACGCGGCTTGCAGGATTTTCTGCCCGGTGACGATGTCGCCGGTCAGCGAGACCATGCGGACTTTGGTGTGGCTGACCAAATGGCTGCCGACGCCTTCACCACCGCCACACACAATGTTGATCACCCCGCGTGGCAGCCATTGGCCGAGGGCTGGGGCCAGGGCCAGGATCGACAGCGGCGTGTGTTCCGACGGCTTGAACACCAGGGTATTGCCGGCGGCCAGGGCCGGGGCGATTTTCCACGCGGCCATCATCAGCGGGTAGTTCCACGGTGCAATCGACGCGACAACGCCGATCGGGTCGCGGCGCACCATGCTGGTGTAGCCCGGCAGGTACTCGCCGCTGAGCTGGCCGGTCTGGCAACGCACGGCACCGGCAAAGAAACGGAACACGTCGACGGTGGCGCTCAAGTCATCCTGGCGCGCCAGGTGCAAGGGCTTGCCGCAGTTCAGGGATTCCAGGCGGGCCAGGTAGTCGGCTTGTTTCTCGATGGCATTGGCAATGCCGAGCAAAATGTTCGAACGTTGTTGCGGCGTGGTGCGCGACCAACCGGCAAAGGCGCGGTGGGCCGCGAGGATCGCGCTTTCGACCTGCTCGGTGCTGGCCTCGGCGATCTGGGTGAGCACTTCGCCGGTGGCCGGGTTGAGGATCGGTTCGACAAAGCCCTGGCCCTGGACCAGTTCGCCGTCGATCAGCAACGCAGTGAGCAGCGGGGTGGGTGCGCCGGACATTTTTCGCGATCTCTTTTCTTGTGTGGCCATGGGCGTTCTCTCACGAGGGCCTGACCTTTCTCTTATGGATGTACAGAGACTAGAGGTCAGGCACGAGGTCAACAAATACTAAATACTGAATGCAGCATTCGATTAAATAGATGGCTTGCGTGGGTGCGGCTGTTCGCGGGCGACCGTCAGGAACGGGTCCACCAGCGCCGGGCGTGCGGTGCCACGGCGCCAGGCCAGGCCCACGTCGAGGGTCTGGCTGAGGTCGGCAATCGGCCGTGCTTCGATGATGTCGCCCTCCAGTGACCAGGGGCGGTAGGTCATGTCCGGCTGGATCGACACGCCCAGGCCCGCGGCCACCAGGCTGCGCACGGCTTCGGTGGAGGCCGTGCGCAGGGTTACCCGGGGTTGCAGGCCGGCGCTGGTCCACAGGCGCTGGGCGTTGTGGCCCATTTCGTCGACGTTCAGTTGGATCAGCGGTTCGCGCGCTACGTCGGCGAGGTTGATGCTGTCGTGTTCCAGCAGGGGGTGCTGCGCCGGCAGCCATAGGCGGTGCGGCGAGTGGGTCAGCACTTCGGTCTGCAGGGCGTGGCGGTCTTCGAGGTTGGAGAGGATCAGCACGCCCACGTCGATTTCACCGCTGACCAGCAAATGTTCGATATATGGGCGCTCGTCCTCCATCACGCGGATTTCCACGTTGGGGTAGGCGCGCTGGAAACGTGTGAGCAGGTCCGCCAGGTAATAGCCGGCCACCAGGCTGGTCACGCCGATGATCAACTGCCCGGCCACCTGGTCGGTACTCTGTTGCAGGCTGCGCTTGGCGTTATCGACGGTTGCGAGGATCAGGTGGGCCTGGCGCAGGAATTGATGGCCCTGGTGAGTCAGGGTCATGCCCTTGGCGTGGCGATTGAACAGGTTGACGCCGATTTCCTGCTCCAGTTGCTGGATAGCGAGGGTCAGGGTCGATTGGGAAATAAACGCGGTCTGTGCGGCGGCCGAGATCGAGCCGGTCTCGGCCACGGCGATAAAGTGCCGGATTTGACGCAAGGTCATCATGCTGGAATTACCAGTGGGGTGTTTTTATAGATTTACCCGAGTGTATATCGGTTTTAGCGAAGGGTAGCCGCGTTACATCTGGAAGCACTCTAGATCGGGGGTTTTTGGCACTTAGTTTTACGCTGGTGGCCTATTGGTCCTACGAACCCAGTGTCTGGAGGCTACGAATGAATACCCGTGGATTGCTCGATCAACTGCTCAAGTCTGGCCAGGACATGCTGCAAAACAAGGCCGGTGGGCAGCGTAAATCAGACGAAAAGGGCGCATTGGGCGGCCTGCTCGGCGGCGCAGGTCTGGGCAGCCTGTTGGGCGGTGCGGGCGGCGGCGCCCTGGCGGCGGGCGCCATGGGCCTGTTGCTGGGCAATAAAAAGGCGCGCAAGTTCGGCGGCAAGGCCCTGACCTACGGCGGCCTGGCTGCATTGGGTGTGATTGCCTACAAAGCCTATGGCAACTGGCAGGCGCAACAGGCCAATGCGCCGAAGGGCGAGCCACAGACCGTCGACCGCCTGCCCCCGGCCCAGATCGAGCAGCACAGCCAGGCCATCCTCAAGGCACTGGTGGCGGCGGCCAAGGCCGATGGCCACGTCGATGAGCGCGAGCGCGCGCTGATCGAAGGCGAGTTCACCAAGCTGGACAACGACCGCGAGCTGCAGAGCTGGCTGCACGCCGAGCTCAACAAACCCCTGGACCCGGCCGACGTGGCCCGTGCCGCAGGCACCCCTGAGATGGCCGCCGAGATGTATATCGCCAGCGTGATGTTGGTGGACGAGGAAAACTTTATGGAAAAGGCCTATCTGGATGAATTGGCCCGTCAGCTCAAGCTAGAGCCCGGCTTGAAGGCCGAGCTGGAAAAACAGGTGCGCCTGAGCCAATAACTCCCTACAAAACACCGATTAAACTGTGGGAGCGGGCTTGCTCGCGAATGCGCTGTTTCAGTCACTGAATGTGCTGACTGATCCACCGCCTTCGCGAGCAAGCCCGCTCCCACATTTTTTTCCGCGTCAGGCTTTGTTCCGAGGGAGGGCGGCCCCCGCCGTTATTGATTGCCTGGGTTGTTTTTGGATTATGTGAGCATTCAAGCAAAACCCGTTGATTAATGAGGGCTTCTGCTCAGCTATACTCCCCTCCATTTGAATGGCCCTTCGAGGAATTACTGTGAAGAACTGGACCCTGCGCCAACGGATCTTGGCAAGTTTTGCGGTCATTATCGCCATCATGCTGTTAATGGTTGTGGTCTCTTATTCACGGTTGCTCAAGATCGAAACCAGCGAAGTCGCGGTGCGTGACGACGCGGTGCCGGGGGTCTATCTCAGTTCGATGATCCGCAGCGCCTGGGTCGACAGTTACCTGCAAACCCTGGAATTGCTTGGCCTGCGCGCCGACAAACAGCTGAGCGACGCCGACCGGGCCGAGTTCAAGTCCTATGAAGGGCGCGTCTTGCAGGAATTGCGCAATTACGAAAAAACCATCGCCACCACAGAAGACCGGGTCGAGTTCGACAGATTCGAAGCCCTGCACCAGGCCTATAACAAGAGCCTGGCCACAGTGCTCGACAGCCTGCAGCGCGGTGACCAGGTGGGAGCGCGCAAAGAGTTCGATGCCCAGCTCACGCCGACCTGGACCGCAGGCCGCATGAAGCTCAACGACATCATCACCCAAAACAAAGACGTCGCCGACCATGCGACCAATGCCATCGATGACGCGGTCTCGGCGGCGAAAATCAGCATGTTCCTGTCCCTCGTCGTGGCCATCCTGGCCGCCGGCCTGTGCGGTCTGTTGCTGATGCGCGCAATCATGGCGCCGATGCAGCGCATCGTCGAAATCCTCGGCACCATGCGCGACGGTGACCTGAGCAAGCGCCTGAACCTGGAGCGCAAGGACGAATTCAACGCCGTCGAAACCGGCTTCAACGACATGATGACCGAACTCACGGCCCTGGTTTCCCAGGCCCAACGCTCGTCGGTACAGGTCACGACCTCGGTCACCGAGATTGCCGCCACGTCCAAGCAGCAACAGGCCACCGCCACTGAGACCGCGGCGACCACCACCGAGATCGGCGCCACTTCCCGTGAGATCGCGGCCACTTCCAAGGACCTGGTCCGCACCATGACCGAAGTTTCCACCGCCGCCGACCAGGCCTCGGTGGCCGCCGGTTCCGGCCAGCAAGGCCTGGCGCGCATGGAAGAAACCATGCACTCGGTCATGGGCGCTGCCGATCTGGTCAACGCCAAGCTGGCGATCCTCAATGAGAAGGCCGGCAACATCAACCAAGTGGTGGTGACCATCGTCAAGGTCGCCGACCAGACCAACCTGCTGTCCCTCAACGCTGCCATCGAGGCCGAGAAGGCCGGTGAATACGGGCGCGGGTTTGCCGTGGTCGCCACCGAAGTGCGGCGCCTGGCCGACCAGACCGCCGTGGCCACCTACGACATCGAGCAGATGGTGCGCGAGATCCAGTCGGCGGTGTCCGCCGGGGTGATGGGCATGGACAAATTCTCCGAAGAAGTGCGTCGCGGCATGTTTGAAGTGCAGCAAGTCGGCGAGCAGCTGTCGCAGATCATCCACCAGGTACAGGCCTTGGCGCCGCGGGTGTTGATGGTCAACGAAGGCATGCAGGCCCAGGCCACCGGCGCCGAGCAGATCAACCACGCGCTGGTGCAGTTGGGAGATGCCAGCAGCCAGACCGTCGAGTCCCTGCGTCAGGCCAGCTTTGCCATTGATGAACTGAGCCAGGTTGCGGTGGGTCTGCGCAGCGGCGTGTCGCGTTTCAAAGTCTGATGAGCGACCTCGCGGCTAAACGCGGCGCCGTCCCGGCAGCGAAAAAGGCGTTGTTCCTGGTGTTCCACATCGGCAGCGAACGCTACGCCCTCAAGGCCACGGAAGTGGCCGAGGTGCTGCCGCGCCTGCTGCTCAAACCCATCGCCCATGCGCCGGCGTGGGTCGCCGGGATCTTTGCCCATCGTGGTGCGTTGGTGCCGGTGATCGACCTGAGTGCGTTGACTTTTGGCTGCGCGGCCCAGGTCCGTACCAGCACGCGGCTGGTGTTGGTCAATTACCAGCCCGGGCCCGAGGTTGCGCCGCGCTGGCTGGGGTTGATCCTGGAGCAAGCCACCGGCACCTTGCGCTGCGATCCCGCTGAGTTCCAGCCCTATGGCCTGGACAATCACCAGGCGCCGTACCTCGGGCCGGTGCGGGAAGATCCCCAGGGCCTGATGCAGTGGATTGGCGTCGACGATCTGCTGACCGACGACGTGCGCGCCTTGCTGTTCTCTGCCGAGTCGAGCCTATGAGCAGCGACCAAAGGGTGTTCAACTTCCTCAAGGAACGTATCGGCCTGGACGTCGCGTCCGTCGGCGAAGCGATCATCGAGCGCGCCGTGCGCCAACGCAGCCAGGCTGTGCAGGCGCAGACGGCGGATGATTACTGGCAGCACCTGCAACGCTCCCATGATGAGCAGCAGGCGCTGATCGAAGCGGTGATCGTCCCCGAAACCTGGTTTTTCCGTTACCCCGAATCCTTTGCCACCCTGGCCCGCCTGGCCAAGGCGCGCCTGGCCGAGATCAAGCAGATGCGCGCCTTGCGTATCCTCAGCCTGCCGTGTTCCACCGGCGAAGAACCCTATTCGATTGCCATGGCCTTGCTTGATGCCGGCCTTGCACCGCACCAGTTCAAGGTGCTTGGTCTGGACGTCAGCCCGCTGTCGGTGGAGCGCGCGCGACGCGGGGTGTATGGCAAGAATTCGTTTCGGGGGGCCGATATAGGCTTTCGTGACCGGCACTTCAACGAGTCCGCCGACGGCTTTCATATCCGCGAGCGCGTGCGTGAGCAGGTGCGCCTGCAAGTCGGCAACCTGCTCGACCCGACGCTGCTGGCGAATGAGGCGAGCTACGATTTTGTGTTCTGCCGCAACCTGCTGATCTACTTCGACCAGCCGACCCAGAAGCAAGTCTTCGATGTGCTCAAGGAGCTGACCCACGTCGACGGGGTGCTGTTCATCGGCCCCGCCGAAGGTAGCCTGCTGGGGCGTCACGGCATGAAGTCGATTGGTGTGCCGCAGTCCTTTGCGTTCAGTCGACATGCCGAACCGCTCAAGCCCGAACCGGTGTTCGCGCCGATTCCAGCGCCGCCACCGCTGCGCACGGCAGCTTCGCAGCCGGTCAAGCCGCGCCCGTTCAGCACGGTCAGTGCCCAGGTGGTGCCGATCAAGGCGTCGCCGTCCGATGCGGGCGATTTGCTCAGCCAGATCGCCACCCTGGCCAACGAAGGCAAAAGCGCCGAGGCCCGCGCCGCGTGCGAGCGCTATTTGAGCAATCACCCGCCGGCTGCCCAGGTGTTCTACTGGCTGGGCCTGCTCAGCGATGTGGCCGGCAGTGCCCTGCAAGCCCAGGGGTTTTACCGCAAGGCCTTGTACCTGGAACCGCAGCACCCGCAGGCCCTGATGCACCTGGCCGCGTTGCTTGAATCCCAGGGCGACAGTGCGGGGGCGCGCCGTTTGCAGGCGCGTGCCGCGCGTAGCGAGCGAGCTGACAGTGAGTCCAAACGATGAGTAACACCGAAGCGCTCGATACCGCCGGCCTGGATCTGACCCTGGCCGACACCCAAGCCATCGACGATTGCTGGAACCGTATCGGTATCCATGGCGACAAATCCTGCCCGCTGCTGGTGGACCATATCCATTGCCGCAACTGCGCGGTGTATTCCGCGGCGGCCACGCGCTTGCTCGACCGTTACGCGTTGCAGCAGGACGACCATCGCCCACGGGCCGACGTCGAAGTCGGCGAAGAGGTGGTCACCCGCTCGTTGCTGATGTTCCGCCTCGGCGAGGAATGGCTGGGCATCGCCACCCGCTGCCTGGTGGAAGTCGCCCCGTTGCAACCGATCCACTCCCTGCCGCACCAACGCTCGCGTGCGCTGCTCGGCGTGGCGAATGTGCGCGGTGCGCTGGTGGCGTGCCTGTCACTGGTGGAACTGCTCGGCCTGGATGCCACCGGCAATGGCGCGAGCGGCGGGCGGATCATGCCGCGCATGTTGATCATCGCCGCGCAGGACGGCCCGGTGGTGGTGCCGGTGGATGAAGTCGATGGCATTCATGCCATCGATGAGCGCACTTTGAAGGCGGCGTCGGCCTCCGGCACCCAGGCCAGCGCGCGTTACACCCAGGGTGTGTTGCAGTGGAAAGGCCGTAGCCTGCGGTGGCTGGACGAGGCGCAATTGTTGTCTGCCGTGACCCGGAGCCTCACATGACCCCCGACCAGATGCGCGACGCGTCGCTGCTGGAACTGTTCAGCCTGGAAGCCGATGCCCAGACCCAGGTATTGAGCGCGGGCCTGCTGGCCCTGGAACGCAACCCGACCCAGGCCGACCAGCTCGAAGCCTGCATGCGCGCCGCCCATTCGCTCAAGGGCGCGGCGCGGATCGTCGGGGTGGACGCCGGGGTCAGCGTGTCCCACGTGATGGAAGACTGCCTGGTCAGCGCCCAGGAAAGCCGCCTGTACCTGCAACCCGAACACATCGACGCCTTGCTGCAAGGCACCGACCTGCTGATGCGCATCGCCACGCCGGGCAACACCGTGGGCCCGGCGGACATTGAAGCGTATGTGACATTGATGGAGCGCTTGCTCGATCCGTCCCAGGCGCCCGTCAAGGCCTCGCCGCCGCCAGCACCGCCTGCGCCTGCGCCCTTGGCGGCTGCGGTTGTCGAAGAGCTGCCCGTCGAGCCCGAGCCCGCGCCGCCCATGAGCGCTGAGCTGCCGCGCCACAATCGACGCATGACCGAAGGTGGCGAGCGTGTATTGCGCGTGACCGCCGAACGCTTGAACAGCCTGCTCGACCTGTCGAGTAAATCCCTGGTGGAAACCCAGCGGCTCAAGCCTTATCTGTCCAGCATGCAGCGTCTCAAGCGTATCCAAAGCCAGAGCGTGCGCGCCCTGGACACCCTGGATGGCCAACTCAAGACCCTGGACCTGAACCTCGAAGCCCAGGAAGCCCTGGCCGACACTCGCCGCCTGCTGAGCGAAGCCCAGGCCCTGCTGGCGGAAAAAACCGCCGAGCTGGATGAGTTCGGCTGGCAGGCCGGGCAGCGCGCCCAGGTGCTCTACGACACTGCACTGGCCTGTCGCATGCGCCCGTTTGCCGACGTGCTGGCGGGCCAGGTGCGTATGGTCCGCGACCTTGGCCGCAGCCTGGGCAAGCAAGTGCGTCTGGAGATCGAGGGTGAAAAGACCCAGGTCGACCGCGACGTACTGGAAAAGCTCGAAGCGCCGCTGACCCATTTATTGCGCAACGCCGTCGACCACGGCATCGAAATGCCCGAGCAACGCCTGCTGGCGGGCAAGCCGGCGGAAGGCTTGATCCGCCTGCGCGCCTCGCACCAGGCCGGGTTGCTGGTGCTTGAACTGAGCGACGACGGCGCCGGTGTCGACCTGGAGCGTTTGCGCGGCACCATCGTCGATCGGCATTTGTCGCCGCTGGAAACCGCCCTGCGCCTGAGCGAAGAGGAATTGCTGACGTTCCTGTTCCTGCCGGGGTTCAGCCTGCGCGACAAGGTCACCGAAGTGTCCGGGCGTGGCGTCGGCCTCGATGCGGTGCAGCACATGGTGCGCCAACTGCGCGGTGCGGTGGAGCTGGAGCAAACGGCGGGGCAGGGCAGTCGTTTCCATCTTGAGGTACCGCTGACCCTGTCGGTGGTGCGCAGCCTGGTGGTGGAAGTCGGCGAAGAAGCCTATGCATTCCCGCTGGCGCATATCGAACGCATGTGCGACCTGGCGCCCGAGGACATCGTGCAACTGGAAGGCCGCCAGCACTTCTGGCACGAGGGCCGCCATGTCGGCCTGGTCGCCGCCAGCCAGCTGTTGCAACGCCCTGCGGGGCAGAATCCGGCGGATACGTTGAAGGTCGTGGTGATCCGCGAGCGCGATGCGGTGTACGGGATTGCCGTGGAGCGCTTTATCGGCGAACGCACCCTGGTGGTGTTGCCGCTGGATGATCGCCTGGGCAAGGTCCAGGATATTTCCGCCGGCGCCTTGCTCGATGATGGCTCGGTGGTGCTGATCGTCGATGTCGAAGACATGCTGCGCTCGGTGGACAAGTTGCTCAATACCGGCCGCCTGGAGCGTATCGCCCGGCGCAGCCAGCAGGCCACCGAAGCGCCGCGCAAGCGTGTACTGGTGGTGGACGACTCGCTCACCGTGCGTGAGCTGCAACGCAAATTGCTGTTGAACCGTGGGTATGAAGTCGCCGTGGCGGTGGATGGCATGGATGGTTGGAATGCCCTGCGTTCGGAAGATTTCGACCTGTTGATCACTGATATTGATATGCCTCGCATGGACGGTATTGAATTGGTCACATTGTTGCGTCGTGATAGTCGCCTGCAATCGCTGCCGGTGATGGTGGTGTCGTACAAGGATCGCGAGGAAGACCGACGGCGTGGCCTCGATGCCGGCGCCGACTATTATTTGGCCAAGGCCAGTTTCCATGACGACGCCCTGCTCGACGCCGTAGTCGAGCTGATTGGAGGGGCGCGGGCATGAGGATTGGGATCGTCAATGACATGCCCCTGGCCGTGGAGGCCTTGCGCCGTGCCCTGAGTTTCGAGCCTGCGCATCAGGTGGTGTGGGTGGCCAGCAATGGCCTGGAAGCGGTGCAGCGCTGCGCTGAAGTGACCCCGGACCTGATCCTGATGGACCTGATCATGCCGGTGATGGACGGCGTGGAGGCGACGCGCCAGATCATGGCCGAGACCCCATGCGCCATCGTGATCGTCACCGTGGACCGCCAGGCCAACGTCAGCCGCGTGTTCGAAGCCATGGGCCATGGCGCCCTGGATGTGGTCGATACGCCGGCGCTCGGCGTGGGCAATCCCAAGGACGCGGCGGCGCCGTTGCTGCGCAAGATCCTCAATATCGGCTGGCTGATCGGCCAGCGCGGCAGCCGCGTGCGCGCCGAGACCGCAGCCCCGCGCAGCCCCGGCAAACGCGAGAGCCTGGTGGCGATTGGTTCGTCAGCGGGTGGGCCGGCTGCCCTGGAAATCCTGCTCAAGGGCTTGCCCCGGGACTTTTCCGCGGCCATCGTACTGGTGCAGCATGTGGACCAGGTGTTCGCCGCCGGCATGGCCGAATGGTTGAGCAGCGCCTCGGGCCTGCCGGTGCGCCTGGCCCGCGAAGGCGAGCCGCCACAAAGTGGCGTGGTGTTGCTGGCCGGCACCAACCACCATATCCGCCTGTTGAAAAACGGCACCCTGGCCTACACCGCCGAGCCGGTGAACGAGATTTACCGGCCTTCCATCGATGTGTTCTTCGAGAGCGTTGCCAGCCACTGGAACGGCGACGCGGTCGGTGTATTGCTGACCGGCATGGGCCGCGACGGTGCCCAGGGTCTCAAACTCATGCGTGAACAAGGATATTTGACCATCGCCCAGGATCAGCAGAGCTGTGCGGTGTATGGCATGCCCAAAGCGGCGGCGGCGATTGATGCTGCTGTTGAAATTCGCCCACTGGATAGAATTGCGCCCCGACTGCTGGAGGTCTTTGCAAAGTGAACATGACCTCTCGCGGTGCTGGCTTGCAGGCCGTAATTCAGGTGATTGCACATGAATGATTTACAGATCGACGACATCAAGACCGACGAAAACGCCGCCATGGTGTTGCTGGTCGACGACCAGGCCATGATCGGCGAAGCCGTACGGCGTGGGCTGGCCCACGAAGAAAACATCGACTTCCATTTTTGCGCCGACCCGCACCAGGCCATCGCCCAGGCGATCCGCATCAAGCCGACGGTGATCCTGCAAGACCTGGTCATGCCCGGTCTCGACGGGCTGACGTTGGTGCGCGACTACCGCAACCACCCGGCCACGGCGAACATCCCGATCATCGTGCTTTCGACCAAGGAAGACCCGCTGATCAAGAGCGCGGCGTTCTCGGCCGGGGCCAACGACTATCTGGTCAAGTTGCCGGACAACATCGAGCTGGTGGCGCGTATCCGCTATCACTCGCGCTCCTACATGACCCTGCTGCAGCGTGATGCGGCGTATCGCGCACTGCGGGTCAGCCAGCAGCAGTTGCTCGACACCAACCTGGTGCTGCAACGGTTGATGAACTCCGATGGCCTCACCGGGCTGTCCAACCGTCGCCACTTCGACGAATACCTGGAGCTGGAATGGCGCCGCGCCATGCGTGACCAGACCCAGTTGTCGTTGCTGATGATCGATGTGGACTTCTTCAAGACCTACAACGACAGCTTTGGCCACGTCGAAGGCGATGAAGCCCTGCGCAAAGTCGCCGCGACCATCCGCGATGCCAGCAGTCGTCCTTCGGACCTGCCGGCGCGTTATGGCGGCGAAGAGTTCGCGCTGGTGCTGCCGAACACCTCGCCGGGTGGCGCACGCCTGGTGGCCGAGAAGCTGCGCATGGCGGTTGCGGCGCTGAAGATCCCGCACATTGCGCCGACGGAAGGTGCGAGCCTGACCGTCAGTATTGGCCTGTCCACCGTTACGCCGCAGCAGGGCGGTGATTGCCGGCAGTTGATATTGGCGGCGGACAAGGGGTTGTATACGGCCAAGCATAATGGGCGCAATCAGGTGGGGATCGAGTAGGGCTGGGGTTCGCTGGGTACATATCCGTTTCTTCGGTAACGGCTGCTTATGGTTCCGCTCTTACAGCGGGTCACTTTTGGAGGGACCCAAAAGTAACCAAACGGCCAGCGTGTTTGACGGGGCGACCCAAGATCAAAAGTCAGGGCGCGGCGGCCTTGGAGCCGACCGGCATGGGCGGGTTGAACGGGGTCAAAACTGTGGGAGCGGGCTTGCTCGCGAATGCGGTGGATCAGTCAATGAATGAGTTGACTGACACACCGCATTCGCGAGCAAGCCCGCTCCCACATTTGGATCTCCATGTATTCAGATGGAACTGTAGTTTGCTCTGGCTCTGGCTCTGGCTTTTGATCTTGGGCGGCCCCTCAAATCCATGGCGGATTACGGGCACACCGAGCCTAAGCGAGGTGCCGAGTGTTGGGGCAAGAGCCTTTTGCTTACTTTTGGGCTCTTTCCAAAAGTGAGTCGCTGTAAGAGCGAAACCCTAAGTGGCCGTTACCGCAGCAACGGATATGCCCACCAACCCCGAGCCTTTTCGCCAAGCGGGCTGCCGCTGCCCCCCATTTCCCGTTATACTCGCCGGCTTTCAAAAGTTCGCCAACGAGTGCTGCCCGCCATGGAAATCAACCCGATCCTTAACACCATCAAGGACCTGTCCGAGCGCTCCGAAACTATTCGGGGGTATCTTTGACTACGATCAAAAGCATGAGCGTCTGACCGAAGTCAATCGCGAGCTTGAAGATCCTGCTGTCTGGAACAAACCTGAATACGCCCAGGAACTGGGCCGCGAGCGCGCTGCGCTGGCGCAGATCGTCGACACCCTCGACGAACTGAACACCGGTCTGGCCGATTGCCGTGACCTGCTGGACATGGCCGTCGAGGAAAACGACGAAGGCGCAGTGGGCGATGTCATCGCCGAGCTGGCCCGTCTCGAGGAAAACCTCGCCAAACTCGAATTCCGCCGCATGTTCAGCCATGAAATGGACCCCAACAACGCCTACCTGGACATCCAGGCCGGCTCCGGTGGTACCGAGGCCCAGGACTGGGCCAATATCCTGCTGCGCATGTACCTGCGCTGGGCCGACAAGCGCGGTTTCGACGCGACCATCATGGAACTGTCCGCCGGTGAAGTCGCCGGTATCAAGGGCGCGACCGTGCATATCAAGGGTGAATACGCCTTTGGCTGGTTGCGCACCGAGATCGGCGTGCACCGCCTGGTACGCAAGAGCCCGTTCGACTCCGGCAACCGTCGCCACACCTCGTTCTGCGCGGTGTTCGTCTCGCCAGAGATCGACGACAAGGTCGAAATCGAGATCAACCCGGCCGACTTGCGCATCGACACCTACCGTTCCTCCGGTGCCGGTGGCCAGCACGTAAACACCACCGACTCGGCCGTACGTATCACCCACGTACCGACCAACACCGTGGTCAGCTGCCAGAACGAACGTTCCCAGCACGCCAACAAAGACACCGCCATGAAAATGCTGCGGGCCAAGTTGTACGAGCAGGAAATGCAGAAGCGCAATGCCGCCTCGCAAGCGCTGGAAGACACCAAGTCGGACATCGGCTGGGGTCACCAGATCCGCTCCTATGTGCTTGATGCATCGCGGATCAAGGATTTGCGCACTAACATCGAACGCAGTGACTGCGACAAGGTGCTCGACGGCGACATCGACGAATACCTGGAAGCCAGCCTGAAATCAGGCCTGTAACACATGCAATGCGGGATTGCCTGACACCCCTCGATCCCTGTGGGAGCGGGCTTGCCCGCGATCCCCAGCCGCAGGCTGGGGCAACGAACCTGATGGAATATTTAAAGACATGAGCGACCAACAACTCGACCCGCAAGCCCTGCAACAGGAAGAAAACTCCCTGATCGCCCTGCGCAAGGAAAAGCTTGCTGCCGAGCGCGCCAAGGGCAATGCCTTCCCGAACGACTTCCGTCGCGAACACTACTGCGAAGAACTGCAGAAGAAATACGCGGACATGACCAAGGAAGAACTGGCAGAAGCTGCAATCCCGGTCAAGGTTGCCGGTCGCATCATGCTCAACCGTGGCTCGTTCATGGTGATCCAGGACATGACCGGTCGCATCCAGGTCTACGTCAACCGCAAGACCCTGTCGGAAGAAACCCTGGCCGCGGTGAAAACCTGGGACATGGGCGACATCATTGCCGCCGTCGGCACCCTGGCCCGCTCCGGCAAGGGCGACCTGTACGTCGAAATGACCGAAGTACGCCTGCTGACCAAATCCCTGCGCCCGCTGCCGGACAAGCACCACGGCCTGACCGACACCGAGCAGCGCTACCGTCAGCGCTACGTTGACCTGATCGTCAACGAAGACGTGCGCCACACTTTCCGCGTACGTTCGCAAGTCATCGCGCACATCCGCAGCTTCCTGATGCAGCGTGACTTCCTCGAAGTTGAAACCCCGATGCTGCAAACCATCCCCGGTGGTGCCGCAGCCAAGCCGTTCGAGACCCACCACAACGCGCTGGACATGGAAATGTTCCTGCGTATCGCCCCCGAGCTGTACCTCAAGCGCCTGGTGGTTGGCGGGTTTGAAAAGGTGTTCGAGATCAACCGCAACTTCCGTAACGAAGGCGTTTCGACCCGTCACAACCCAGAATTCACCATGTTGGAGTTCTACCAGGCCTACGCCGACTACGAAGACAACATGGACCTGACCGAAGAGCTGTTCCGCGAGCTGGCACAGCTGGTCCTGGGCAGCACCGACGTGCCGTACGGCGACAAGGTGTTCCACTTCGGCGAGCCGTTCGTGCGTCTGTCGGTGTTCGATTCGATCCTCAAGTACAACCCTGAGTTGACCGCTGACGACCTGAACGACATCGACAAGGCCCGCGCCATCGCCAAGAAAGCCGGCGCCAAGGTGCTGGGCTTCGAAGGCCTGGGCAAACTGCAGGTGATGATTTTCGAAGAACTGGTGGAGCACAAGCTGGAACAGCCGCACTTCATTACCCAGTACCCGTTCGAAGTGTCGCCGCTGGCCCGTCGCAACGATGACAACCCGAACGTCACCGACCGTTTCGAACTGTTCATCGGTGGCCGCGAAATCGCCAACGCCTACTCCGAGTTGAACGACGCGGAAGACCAGGCCGAGCGTTTCATGGCCCAGGTGGCCGACAAGGACGCCGGTGACGACGAAGCCATGCACTACGACGCCGACTTCGTCCGCGCCCTGGAATACGGCATGCCGCCGACCGCAGGTGAAGGTATCGGTATCGACCGCCTGGTGATGCTGTTGACCAACTCACCGTCGATCCGTGATGTGATCTTGTTCCCGCACATGCGGCCACAAGCGTAAGCGTAGTGAAATCCGAAGCCGCCTTTTATAAGGCGGCTTTTTTATGCGGCGTATTTAAGCGTCAAGCAAACAGCGCCAGGTTTTGATCTATTCAAGGATGTGTTTGGGTGAACCGCGTAACCGCTCAAGAAAGCGCCGCCGGCATTGCTGCCGCTGTGGTGGAAAGCGTCCAGTATCAGGGCCGCAAGGCCAGCCGCCGGGGCAGTGAGCAGCGCCGGCAAGATATTCTCGATGCGGCCATGCGCATCGTCGTGCGTGATGGCGTTCGCGCCGTTCGCCATCGGGCAGTGGCGGCGGAGGCGGGGGTGCCATTGTCGGCCACCACCTATTACTTCAAGGACATCGATGATCTGCTTACCGATACCTTTGCTCAGTACGTCGAACGCAGCGCCGAGTTCATGGGCAAGCTGTGGGTGCGCAACGAGGGCCTGCTGCGGGAAATGGTCGCTTATGGCGATGGCAGCCCGCAGTCGCGTTCGCAGCTGGCCGACGACATTGCGCGGCTGACCGCCGATTACGTGATGCGTCAGCTGACCAACCGGCGCGAACACCTGATGGCCGAGCAGGCCTTTCGCCAGGAGGCTCTGTTGAACCCGCGCCTGGCCGAACTGGTGCGTTCCCACCAGCAGATCCTGTTGCAGGGCACCGAGCAGTTTTTCCGGGTACTGGGTTCGCGCGAGCCACAACAGGATGCCAAGGTGTTGACGGCTATAATCGGTCGGATGGAGTATCAGGGCCTGCTGGGCAGCCCCGAACCGCTGACCGCTGAGGAGATGCTTGAGATCCTCAAGCGCTACATGCATTTGGTGTTGGCTTCGGTCTGACGTAGGCTGCTGACACGCGGGGCCGCGCGCGGGCACATAACGTTTAAAGAGGAAGCATCAGGTGGACGATTACCAGCAGACGATACGCACCTTGTCTGATCGCATTGTGCTGGCACAAACACCGATTCGCGTCCTCGACGCTGTGAAGTGGGACGACAACATTCGCCAGGGATTCCTCAAGGCCAAGGGCAAGGAAATGCCTGCCGTGAGCCGCGACTATTACCAGAACCGACCGTTGTCGTTCGACTCCAGTGCGGTCAAGCTGGAATTCCAGAACATCGAGCGCGACATCACCCGTCGCCTCGGCCAGTTCAGCCCGGTGGGGCAGATCATGCGCCGCATGTGCAAGGAATACCGCATGGTGGTGCGCATGCTCGAAGCGCGTGGCACCGAGGATTTCGGCCTGATTTCCCAGGAGCTCTACGGCGCCGCTTCCGATGCCTTCCACGCCGGCGACCCGACCCTGGCGGACCTGGGCCTGATGCTTTCCGATTACCTGAACAATATCGACGGCCGTGGCGACTTGAAGGATGAGGCCAAGACCCTCACCGCCAAGGACGCCGTGGCCCTGCTGCAAACCCGCCTGAACAAGGTGTTTGGCGAGGCCGAAGAAACCATCCGCGTGTTCGAGTCCGACGGCATCGTCGCCGATGCCGCCGCCGGCGCCGACTACATCAAGATCCGCGCCGACGCGATGTTCAACGACCGCGACGTGCGTGCCCTGGAGGTGCATGAAGGCCTGGTGCACGTGGGCACCACCCTCAACGGCCAGAACCAGCCGATCTGCACCTTCCTGTCCAAGGGCCCGCCGTCCTCCACCGTGACCCAGGAAGGCCTGGCGATCCTGATGGAGATCATCACCTTTGCCTCCTACCCAAGCCGCCTGCGCAAACTGACCAACCGCACCCGCGCCATCCACATGGTGGAGGAGGGCGCCGACTTCTTGCAGGTATTCGAGTTCTTCCGTGAGCAGGGCTTTGAAATGGCCGAAAGCTACGGCAACGCCAGTCGCGTCTTCCGTGGCTCGGTGCCGACGGGGCTGCCGTTTACCAAGGATTTGTCCTACCTCAAGGGCTTTATCATGGTCTACAACTACATCCAGCTGGCCGTGCGTAAAGGCAAGCTGGAGCAAGTGCCGCTGTTGTTCTGCGGCAAGACCACCCTGGAGGACATGCGCACCTTGCGCCAACTGGTGGATGAAGGCCTGGTGGTGCCGCCCAAATACCTGCCCGAGCAGTTTCGCGACATGAATGCGCTGGCGGCATGGATGTGCTTCTCCAACTTCCTCAATCACCTGAGCCTGGATCGGATCGAGGCGGATTACTCCAACATCCTCTGACGAAACCGGATCTCAATGTGGTAGAGAGCTTGTGTGGGAGCGGGCTTGCTCGCGAAGGCGGTGTGTCAGATACGAATGAGTTGGCTGACACTCCGTCTTCGCGAGCAAGCCCGCTCCCACAGAACCCCGCTCCCACTGTTGAGTCACTGTGAGTCTGAAAATCGAATAATAGCGAGGCTTCAACGGATGAGAATCCTCGGCATTCTGTGCCTGCTACTGACCTTGAACGGTTGCAGCTCCCTGCTGTTCTACCCCGAGCCCGGCCTGCCGTTCACCCCGGAAAAAGCCCACCTGGCCTACCGTGACGTGACCCTCACCACCGCCGATGGGGTGAAACTCCACGCCTGGTGGCTGCCGGCCAAGCCTGGTGTGCCGCTCAAGGGCACCGTACTGCACCTGCACGGCAACGGCGGCAACCTGGCCTGGCACCTCGGTGGCAGTTGGTGGTTGCCGGAACAGGGCTATCAGGTACTGCTCCTGGACTATCGCGGTTATGGCCTGTCCGAAGGCAAACCATCGCTGCCGGCGGTCTACCAGGACCTCGACGCGGCGTTCAGCTGGATCGACACCGCCGCCGAAACCCAGCACCAACCGTTGATCGTCCTCGGTCAGAGTCTCGGCGGTGCGCTGGCGGTGCATTACCTGGCGGGCCATCCGCAGCGTCAGGCGCAGCTCAAGGCGCTGGTGCTGGACGGAGTGCCCGCCAGTTATCGTGATGTAGGACAATTCGCGCTGAGCACCTCCTGGTTAACATGGCCGTTGCAAGTGCCCTTGTCCTGGCTGGTGCCGGACCGCGACAGTGCCATCCATGACATGCCCAGGCTGACCGGCGTGCCGAAGCTGCTGTTCCACAGCCTGGACGACCCGATCGTGCCCCTGGCCAATGGCATCCGCCTGTATCAGGCGGCGCCGCCACCGAGAGTGCTGCAGTTGACCCGTGGCGGTCATGTGCAGA
>NZ_JACVAC010000029.1 GCF_014851685.1 Pseudomonas sp. PDM05 | reverse complement strand
TAACTCGTCATCAGCTCTCGGCCTTAAGATCCCGGATTTACCTAAGATCTCAGCCTACCACCTTAAACTTGGACAACCAACGCCAAGCTGGCCTAGCCTTCTCCGTCCCTCCATCGCAATAACCAGAAGTACAGGAATATTAACCTGTTTTCCATCGACTACGCTTTTCAGCCTCGCCTTAGGGACCGACTAACCCTGCGTCGATTAACGTTGCGCAGGAAACCTTGGTCTTTCGGCGTGGGTGTTTTTCACACCCATTGTCGTTACTCATGTCAGCATTCGCACTTCTGATACCTCCAGCAAGCTTCTCAACTCACCTTCACAGGCTTACAGAACGCTCCTCTACCGCATCACTTACGTGATACCCGTAGCTTCGGTGTATGGTTTGAGCCCCGTTACATCTTCCGCGCAGGCCGACTCGACTAGTGAGCTATTACGCTTTCTTTAAAGGGTGGCTGCTTCTAAGCCAACCTCCTAGCTGTCTAAGCCTTCCCACATCGTTTCCCACTTAACCATAACTTTGGGACCTTAGCTGACGGTCTGGGTTGTTTCCCTTTTCACGACGGACGTTAGCACCCGCCGTGTGTCTCCCATGCTCGGCACTTGTAGGTATTCGGAGTTTGCATCGGTTTGGTAAGTCGGGATGACCCCCTAGCCGAAACAGTGCTCTACCCCCTACAGTGATACATGAGGCGCTACCTAAATAGCTTTCGAGGAGAACCAGCTATCTCCGAGCTTGATTAGCCTTTCACTCCGATCCACAGGTCATCCGCTAACTTTTCAACGGTAGTCGGTTCGGTCCTCCAGTTAGTGTTACCCAACCTTCAACCTGCCCATGGATAGATCGCCCGGTTTCGGGTCTATTCCCAGCGACTAGACGCCCTATTAAGACTCGCTTTCGCTACGCCTCCCCTATTCGGTTAAGCTCGCCACTGAAAATAAGTCGCTGACCCATTATACAAAAGGTACGCAGTCACAGAACAAAGTCTGCTCCCACTGCTTGTACGCATACGGTTTCAGGATCTATTTCACTCCCCTCTCCGGGGTTCTTTTCGCCTTTCCCTCACGGTACTAGTTCACTATCGGTCAGTCAGTAGTATTTAGCCTTGGAGGATGGTCCCCCCATATTCAGACAAAGTTTCTCGTGCTCCGTCCTACTCGATTTCATGACTAAGAGATTTTCGCGTACAGGGCTATCACCCACTATGGCCGCACTTTCCAGAGCGTTCCGCTAATCTCAAAGCCACTTAAGGGCTAGTCCCCGTTCGCTCGCCACTACTAAGGGAATCTCGGTTGATTTCTTTTCCTCAGGGTACTTAGATGTTTCAGTTCCCCTGGTTCGCTTCTTGCACCTATGTATTCAGTACAAGATAACCATCTTATGATGGCTGGGTTCCCCCATTCAGACATCTCCGGATCAAAGTCTGTTTGCCGACTCCCCGAAGCTTTTCGCAGGCTACCACGTCTTTCATCGCCTCTGACTGCCAAGGCATCCACCGTATGCGCTTCTTCACTTGACCATATAACCCCAAGCAATCTGGTTATACTGTGAAGACAACATTCGCCGAAAATTCGAATTTCTCAACTAAGAGAACTCACAAATTTTACCTTAGCCTGATCCGTTACCAGTGAAAGTAACGTTCAGTCTATCTTTCTATCACATACCCAAATTTTTAAAGAACGATCTAATCAAAGACTAGAAATCAACATTCACCATCGTCACGATGGAATGCTCATTTCTAAGCTTTCAACAAACAGAAGCAGTAGTGGTGGAGCCAAACGGGATCGAACCGTTGACCTCCTGCGTGCAAGGCAGGCGCTCTCCCAGCTGAGCTATGGCCCCGTATTTCTACAGGCGTTTCCCACACAAAATTGGTGGGTCTGGGCAGATTCGAACTGCCGACCTCACCCTTATCAGGGGTGCGCTCTAACCAACTGAGCTACAGACCCAATTTCGGGCTGCTTCTTTATCGTCTTCTTCAATGAATCAAGCAATTCGTGTGGGAACTTATGGAGCAGCTGATGTCGTCGATTAAGGAGGTGATCCAGCCGCAGGTTCCCCTACGGCTACCTTGTTACGACTTCACCCCAGTCATGAATCACACCGTGGTAACCGTCCTCCCGAAGGTTAGACTAGCTACTTCTGGTGCAACCCACTCCCATGGTGTGACGGGCGGTGTGTACAAGGCCCGGGAACGTATTCACCGCGACATTCTGATTCGCGATTACTAGCGATTCCGACTTCACGCAGTCGAGTTGCAGACTGCGATCCGGACTACGATCGGTTTTATGGGATTAGCTCCACCTCGCGGCTTGGCAACCCTCTGTACCGACCATTGTAGCACGTGTGTAGCCCAGGCCGTAAGGGCCATGATGACTTGACGTCATCCCCACCTTCCTCCGGTTTGTCACCGGCAGTCTCCTTAGAGTGCCCACCATTACGTGCTGGTAACTAAGGACAAGGGTTGCGCTCGTTACGGGACTTAACCCAACATCTCACGACACGAGCTGACGACAGCCATGCAGCACCTGTCTCAATGTTCCCGAAGGCACCAATCCATCTCTGGAAAGTTCATTGGATGTCAAGGCCTGGTAAGGTTCTTCGCGTTGCTTCGAATTAAACCACATGCTCCACCGCTTGTGCGGGCCCCCGTCAATTCATTTGAGTTTTAACCTTGCGGCCGTACTCCCCAGGCGGTCAACTTAATGCGTTAGCTGCGCCACTAAAAGCTCAAGGCTTCCAACGGCTAGTTGACATCGTTTACGGCGTGGACTACCAGGGTATCTAATCCTGTTTGCTCCCCACGCTTTCGCACCTCAGTGTCAGTATTAGTCCAGGTGGTCGCCTTCGCCACTGGTGTTCCTTCCTATATCTACGCATTTCACCGCTACACAGGAAATTCCACCACCCTCTACCATACTCTAGTCAGTCAGTTTTGAATGCAGTTCCCAGGTTGAGCCCGGGGATTTCACATCCAACTTAACAAACCACCTACGCGCGCTTTACGCCCAGTAATTCCGATTAACGCTTGCACCCTCTGTATTACCGCGGCTGCTGGCACAGAGTTAGCCGGTGCTTATTCTGTCGGTAACGTCAAAACAGATACGTATTAGGTAACTGCCCTTCCTCCCAACTTAAAGTGCTTTACAATCCGAAGACCTTCTTCACACACGCGGCATGGCTGGATCAGGCTTTCGCCCATTGTCCAATATTCCCCACTGCTGCCTCCCGTAGGAGTCTGGACCGTGTCTCAGTTCCAGTGTGACTGATCATCCTCTCAGACCAGTTACGGATCGTCGCCTTGGTGAGCCATTACCCCACCAACTAGCTAATCCGACCTAGGCTCATCTGATAGCGCAAGGCCCGAAGGTCCCCTGCTTTCTCCCGTAGGACGTATGCGGTATTAGCGTCCGTTTCCGAACGTTATCCCCCACTACCAGGCAGATTCCTAGGCATTACTCACCCGTCCGCCGCTCTCAAGAGAAGCAAGCTTCTCTCTACCGCTCGACTTGCATGTGTTAGGCCTGCCGCCAGCGTTCAATCTGAGCCATGATCAAACTCTTCAGTTCAAACATCTTTGGGTTTTTAAGAAACCCTAAACTTGGCTCAGCAATCGTTGGTTACATCTTTGATTTCTCGCGGAGTAACTTGTGATGCTGATAATCTTGTTGACTATCAGTCTGACTCCACAAGCACCCACACGAATTGCTTGATTCAGTTGTTAAAGAGCGGTTGGTTAAGATCTTTCGTCTCAACCGAGGCGCGCATTCTACAGCAGCCTCATTTGCTGTCAAGTGATTATTTTCAGAAGCTTTCGAAGATTTCTTCAACAACTTCAACCACTTGCGCTTACGATCTCTCGTTAGCGGGAGGCGAATTCTACAGCGTTACACGCTGCTGTCAACACCTCTTTTT
>NZ_JACVAC010000028.1 GCF_014851685.1 Pseudomonas sp. PDM05 | reverse complement strand
TCCAGCACCATGCTGGCAGCTTTGAGTTTGAACTCACTTGAATAAGATTTACGCATATCCAAACACCTCAGATTTGGGCGCCATCATAGCGCCCGATTGAAGTGTCCAAAATCATTAGACCAGTTCAAGCCCGCTCCCACATTTGACCGAGTCCATCCTTTGGAAAGCGGTCGGGTGTGGGAGCGGGCTTGCTTGCGAAGGCCACGCCTCGGTCTACTTGCCGAGTGGAATCTTCGGTGCCCAGGTCAGCCATTCATCCTCGAACTTGTCGAACAGCGGGAAGGTCTGCCGTGCCAGCGCGGCATTGCCCATGCGCTCGCCGTCTGGCGTGGCGAAGGCGATACCACCGGCGACCAGGGTCTCCAGGGATTCGGTTCGCACCGTCGCGCCCTTGAACAGGCCGAAGTCCAGACCAAAGCCGCTGGTGTTCCAGAAACGGCTGCCGCTGCGCACCAGTGGCGCGTACTTGGGCTCGATCAGAATGTGTATCAGCACGCGGTCGGCGGTCTGGCCCAGTTCGTAACCGGTGACTTTACCCACCGTCACTTCACGGTACGTCACTGGCACGCCTTCCTTCAGCGAACCACGGCGGGCGGCGCTGAGGGTGAGGCTCAGGCCGGCCTCTTGATGAACGACTTCTGGCGGTTGGTCCAAGGCCACGAAGCTTTTTTGCGGGCCGGCGTTCTTCACTGCAGGCTGGACTTCGATGTATTGGCCGGTGACCAGGGTTTCCAGGTTGGAGGTTTTCATCAGGCCCAGCTCAGGTTTGACCACCCAGAACTGGCTGCCGACGCGCGCAATGCGATCCGCCACTTGGGTAATGCGCGCGCTGAGCAGCACCGACTGCATGTCTGCGCTGAGGTCGACGCTTTCGATCTTGCCCACATCCAGGCCTTTGAAACGCACTGGGGTGCCTGGGCGCATGCCATCGGCACGGTCGACCTTGATGGTTACCAAGGTGCCGTGTTGATTGGCCGCCTCACGGTCGGTGAACAGGCGGAAACGCGGAATGCGTTTTTTCAGCGGTACGTTCTGCTCCGGGGTTTCGAAGGCAATGCCACCGGCCATCAGGCTGGCCAGGGACTCACTCTTGACCTGGATTCCACCAGTGAGGCCGCCGGTCAGGGTAACGCCACTGGCGTTCCAGAAACGCGTGGAACCGTTGACCAGGTTTTCGTATTCCTTCTCGATGTGTACGCCGATCACCAGTTGTTTGTTCTTGCGCGAGAACTGGTAGCTCTGCACCGAACCGACCTTGACCTGCTTGTATAGAATCGGACTGCCCACGTCCAGGGAGCCGAGGTTGTCGGTGAACAGCACCATGTGCAGGCCCGGTGAGCGCAGGTCCAGCGGCGGCGCCTTGGCACGCGCGACGAATTCGCGTTGCGGCGCGCTGCCTTTGTCGCCGGGGCGGATGGCGATGTAGTTGCCTTTGACCAAGGCTTCAAGGCCCGTGATACCGGCCAGGGAGATCGACGGTTTGACTACCCAGAATTGGGTGTCTTGCACCAGATAGTCTTCGGCCAGCGGGTCGAGGGTCAGTTCGGCGTTGGCACTGGACAGGGACGGGTCGATCTTCAGGGTCTTCAGGCTGCCGACCTGGATACCTTTGTACATCACCGGCGTGCGACCAGCCTGCAAGCCTTCGAAGTCGGTGAGCTTGACCTTGACCTTGATGCCGGCAGCGGCGGCGTCAAAATCTTCGTACAAACGGAAAGGCAGGCTCGGGTCGGTCGGCGGGCTGTCCTTGCGGTTCTCTGGGGTAGCGAAGGCAATGCCGCCGGCGACGATGCTGGAGAGCGACTCGCTACGCACCTTCACGCCGGAGAGGTTGGCGTCGATGCTGATGCCGCTGGCGTTCCAGAAACGCGTGTGTTTACGCACCAGGCTGGCGTAGGTCGGTTCGATGTAGACCTTGATTTCGACGGTGCTCTGGTCCTCGGAGAGCAGGTAGCTTTTGACTTGGCCGACCTGGATCTGCTTGTAGAACACCGGGCTGCCTCGGTTCAATGAGCCGAGGCGGTCGGCTTTGATCGTCAGGTGCAGGCCGGGCTTGGCGTCCGATAGCGGTGGTTCTTCAGAGAGCGCCTTGAATTTGCGTGTGGGCTCACCGTCACCCGGGCTGGCGGCGATGTAGTTGCCCGAAACCAGGGTCTCCAGACCGGTAATACCGGCGAGGCTGACGCTTGGCTTGACCAGCCAGAAACGGGTGTTGGTCTTGAGGTACTGATCGACGTCCTTATTCATCTCGATGGTGGCGATCACCCCGCGATTACTGCCTTCGTCGTCCAGGGCCAAGGCCTTGACCTTGCCCACGGTCATACCTTTGTAGACCACTTCGGTTTTGTTGACCTGGATACCTTCGCCGCTTTCAAAGCGCACCTGGATGTCGATGCCCTGCTGGGTATAGGCGCGCCACCCCAGCCAGCCGCCGATGATCAGGGCAATCAGGGGAAGCACCCAAATGGCCGACCAGTTGGAGGCCGGGCGGGTTTTAGCTTTAGGCAAATCACTCATGGTCGTCGTCCGACTCCGTGTTATCCCAAATCAGTCGGGGATCAAAAGTTACTGCGGCAAGCATCGTCAAGATCACCACACTGGCGAACGCCGCAGCGCCGAGATTGGCCTCGACACTGGCAAGCCGCCCAAAGTTTACAACCGCCACCAGGATGGCGATCACGAAAATATCCAACATGGACCAACGGCCAATGAACTCGATAAAGCGGTACATCACAATGCGCTGTCGCGCGGACAGTGGCTGGTGACGCTGCACCGAGAACAGTAGCAGACCGATGCCGACCAGCTTGAACGTCGGCACCAGGATACTGGCGATGAACACCACGGCGGCAATGGGGAACATGCCGTGCTGCACCAGTTGGATCACGCCGGCCATGATGGTGCTCGGGTCGCCCTGGCCGAGGGAGTTGATGGTCATGATCGGCAACAGATTAGCGGGAATGTACAAGATAGCGGCCGTGATCAGCAGCGCCCACGTACGCGCGAGGCTGTTCGGGCGACGGGCGTGGATCAGCGCACCGCAACGGGTGCAGATTTGTTCATCGGTGTCCGAGTCTTGTTTGTTCAACTCATGGCATTCGGTACAAATCAGAATGCCTGCATCAATCGCCCGCATGATCATCCTCTCCTGACAGCGCTTGCCAGATCTGGTGCGGCGACATCACCACCTCAAGTAGTACCTGAACCATTAATAGGCTGACGAAACAGACCAGTCCCAGGCCGACGGTGATGGAGGCCATGTCGGCGAGTTTTACAATCGCGACCAAGACACCCATCAGGTAGACCTCCAGCATTCCCCAGTCTTTCATGTGGTGATAGATACGGTAGAGCAGCAGTCCGTAGCTGCGACCGATGTTCCAGCGAATGCTGAGCAGGACTGCCAACTGGCAGAGCAGCTTGAGCAAGGGAATCCCCATGCTGCACAGGAAGACGACGACGGCGACGCCTTGCATGCCGGTATCGAACAGGCCGACGACGCCGCTCCAGACGGTATCTTCAGAGGTTTGCCCAAGTAGATTGAGCTGCATGATCGGCAAAAAGTTCGCCGGGATGTACAGCAACAGCGCGGCGAGCACCAAGGCGAGGCTGCGTTCAACGACATTATGGCGATGGGCGTACAACTCGTAGCCGCAGCGGGGGCATTGGGCTTTTTCGCCCAGGGCGAGTGCTGGCTTGCGCATCAGCAAGTCGCACTCATGGCATGCCACCAGGTCGTCCAGTGGTAAATCCGACACCTCAAGGGTATCAACCGGATCAGACATAGATAGGGCTCTGACTCTAAAAATGGTTAGGTGCCTATTCTAGTGGTCTGGTTCAGAAATAACTGTGCAAATTTGTCGGGGCTTAATTGCTTTTCGACCGCCCAAAACAAAACCCCATCTGCTTTCGCAAATGGGGTTTCGGAATTTAATCTTGACGATGACCTACTCTCACATGGGGAAACCCCACACTACCATCGGCGATGCATCGTTTCACTG
>NZ_JACVAC010000027.1 GCF_014851685.1 Pseudomonas sp. PDM05 | reverse complement strand
AACCCATCGGCGTCGCCGGCGAGTTGTACCTGGGCGGCGAGGGCGTGGCCCGGGGTTACCTGGAGCGCCCGGCGCTGACCGCCGAACGCTTCGTGCCCGATCCTTTCGGCAAACCCGGCAGCCGCGTGTACCGCAGCGGCGACCTGACCCGTGGGCGTGCGGACGGCGTGGTCGATTACCTCGGGCGTGTCGATCACCAAGTGAAAATCCGAGGTTTTCGCATCGAACTGGGGGAAATCGAAGCGCGCCTGCGGGAACAGGACAGCGTCGGCGAAACCGTGGTGGTGGCCCAGGACGGCCCGACCGGCAAGCAACTGGTGGCCTACGTCGTCCCGGCCGAGGCCAACTTGGCTGATACCGCCGCGTTCCGCGACACCCTGCGCCGCGCCCTGAAAGCTCGCCTGCCGGATTACATGGTGCCCGCGCACTTCATGTTCCTCGCGCAAATGCCCCTGACCCCCAACGGCAAACTCGACCGCAAGGGCCTGCCCGAACCGGACGCGAGCCAGTTGCAGCAAAGCTACGTAGCCCCCGAAACCGAGCTGGAGCAGCAGATCGCCGCCATCTGGGCCGACGTCCTGCGCCTGGAACAAGTGGGCTTGAACGACAACTTCTTTGAGGTCGGCGGCCACTCGTTACTGGCCATCCAGATCACCTCGCGGGTCCAGGCCGAACTGGGCCTGGAAGTGCCGCTGGTGGAGGTGTTCCAGACCGAAACCCTGCGCGCCTACGTCCAGGCCGCCGCCACCTTCCGTGCCGGCAGCGCGGAAGACTTTGATGATCTTCGTGACTTTTTGAGCGAACTAGAGGCGATTTGAACCATGCTTTCCAACCCTAACATCGACCTGGTGTCGCGCTTTCTTCGCCTGCCTCTGGAACAACGCCAGCAGTTCTACCAACGTTTGCAAACCCGCGGCATGAGCTTCGGGCAACTGCCGATTGCCCCGGCCCGCGAGGCCGGTGAACCATTGCCGCTGTCCTACGCCCAGGAACGTCAATGGTTCCTCTGGCAACTGGACCCGGACAGCGCCGCCTATCACATTCCCGGCGTGCTGCGCCTGAGCGGGCGCCTGGATAAAAGCGCCTTGCAGCGCAGCTTTGACCGCCTGCTCGAACGCCATGAAAGCCTGCGCACGCGCCTGCATCTGGAGGGTGACAACCGCTCCCAGGTGGTGCTGGCCCACGCTGTCGTCGACATCATTGAAAGCACGGTCACCGAAGACGGGTTGCAAGCGCGGGTGCAGGCACTCATCGCCGAGCCCTTCGATTTGCAGCACGGTGCCTTGTTGCGCGTAAACCTGCTCAACCTGGGCGAAGACGAGCATGTGCTGGTGTTGGTGCAGCACCATATCGTCTCCGACGGCTGGTCGATGGGCGTGATGGTGCAAGAGCTGATGCAGCTCTACGCCGCCTACAGCAACGGCCAGGACTGCCAGTTGGCGGCACTGCCGATCCAATATGCCGACTACGCGCTGTGGCAGCGCCGCTGGATGGAAGCGGGGGAGAAGGAGCGCCAGCTCGGTTACTGGCGTGAACAACTCGGTGGCAGCCAGCCGGTACTGGAATTGCCGTTCGATCACCCACGCCCGGCGCGCCAGAGTTATCGCGGCGCGCGTCAGGATGTGGCGCTGGAACCTGCGCTGGTCGCGGGGCTCAAGGCTTTGGCGCAGCGCGAAGGCGTGACCCTGTTCATGCTGTTGCTGGCGTCGTTCCAGACCCTGCTGTACCGCTACAGCGGCCAGTCGGACATCCGCATCGGCGTGCCGACTGCCAACCGCAACCGCGCTGAGACCGAACGCCTGATCGGCTTTTTCGTCAACACCCAGGTGCTCAAGGCCGACCTCGACGGTCAGATGACCTTCCGCCAACTACTGGCCCAGGTCAAAGAGCGCACGTTGCAGGCCCAGAGTCACCAGGACCTACCGTTCGAACAACTGGTGGAAGCGCTGCAACCGGAACGCAGTCTGAGCCACAACCCGCTGTTCCAGGTGATGTTCAACCACCAGGCGCAAACTCGTACAGCCGTGGGCGAGCAGCAACTGTCGGGGCTGGGCGTGACCTCCCTGGAGTGGGCAAGCGAGAGTGCGCAGTTCGACTTGAGCCTGGACACCGAAGAAACCGACCAGGGCTTGTGGGCCTCCTGGACCTTTGCCACCGACCTGTTCGAAGCCGCCACCGTGGCGCGCATGGCGCAGCATTGGCAAACCGTGCTGCACGCGATGGTTGCCAGCGCGGGCACCCGCTTGGCGCAACTGACGTTGCTGGCCGACGGCGAGCAGCGCGACTTGCTGAACGATTGGAACAACGGCGGCGCAGCTTTCGAAAGCCCGCTGGGTGTGCACGGCCTGTTTGAGGTGCAAGCGCAACGACGTCCCGACGCCATTGCCCTGTGCCTGGATGAGCAGACGCTGACCTATGCCGAGTTGAACCGTGAGGCCAACCGCTTGGCCCACTACCTGATCGGCCAGGGCGTCGGACCGGAAGTGATGGTCGGCGTGGCAGTGGAGCGTTCGTTCGCCATGGTGGTCAGCCTGTTGGCGATCCTCAAGGCGGGCGGCGCCTACGTGCCGCTGGACCCGCAATACCCGCGCGACCGCCTGCTGCACATGCTCGAAGACAGCCATGTGCGTTTGGTGGTGTGCCAATCCGCCCAGCCATTGCCGTTGCCCGCCGAGGTGGCGAGGCTCGACATCGACAGCGCCAAGGACGCGTTGCAGCGCTGTGCCGAGAGCAATCCGCAGGTACCGGTCGACCCGCAGAACCTTGCCTACGTGATCTACACCTCGGGCTCCACCGGCAAGCCTAAAGGCGTGGCGATCAACCATGCGGCGTTGACCGAGTTTTCCGCGATTGCGGCCGGCTATTCGCGGTTGAGCGAGGACGATCGTGTCCTGCAGTTCGCCACCCTGAACTTCGACGGTTTCGTCGAGCAGCTCTACCCGGCGCTGACCCACGGCGCGACCGTGGTTCTGCGCGGTGCCGAGCTGTGGGACAGCGGCCGCCTGTACGCGGAAATCATCCGCCAAGGCATCACCCTGGCGGACTTGCCGACGGCGTACTGGAACCTGTTTCTGCTCGATTGCCTGGCGGCGGGGCCGCGCTCTTATGGGGCGTTGCGCCAGATCCATATCGGCGGCGAAGCGATGCCGTTGGACGGCCCGGCGCAGTGGCTCAAGGCTGGCCTTGGCCACGTACGTTTGTTGAATACCTACGGCCCGACCGAGGCCACGGTGGTGTCGAGCGTGCTGGACTGCACCCGTGGTGAAGAAACCATCGGCGCCACCGCCAGCCCGATTGGCCGTTCGTTGCCGGGGCGTGCGCTGTACGTGTTGGATCGTGATTTGAATCTGGCACCGTTGGGCGCCGTCGGTGAGTTGTACATCGGCAGCCAATGCGGCCTGGCCCGTGCTTACTTGAATCGCCCGCTGCTGACTGCTGAACGCTTCATCCCCGATCCTTTCGGCGGCGACCGCCTGTACCGCACCGGCGACCTGGCGCGTTATCGCGCCGATGGCGTGATCGAATACGTCGGCCGTGTGGACCATCAGGTGAAAATCCGTGGTTTCCGTATCGAGCTGGGGGAAATCGAAGCCCTGTTGCTGGCGCAGGACGGTGTGCGCGAAACCCTGGTGCTGGCGGCTGACAATCAGCTGGTGGCTTATCTGGTTGCTGCCGAGCAGGACGCTGAAGCCCTGAAAACGCTGCTGCGCGAGCAACTGCCGGACTACATGGTGCCCGCGCACCTGATCTTCCTCGAGCGCATGCCGCTCAACCCGAACGGCAAGCTGGACCGCCAGGCCCTGCCCAAGCCGGACGCCAGCCAGGCGCAACAGGATTGGGTTGCGCCGGTCACTGAACTGGAGCAACACGTCGCGGCGATCTGGGCCGAGATTCTCGGCGCCGAGCGTGTCGGCCTGAACGATCACTTCTTCGAGATGGGCGGTCATTCGTTGCTGGCGATGCAAGTGGTCTCGCGCCTGCGCCAGGTCCTGGCGCAGGAAGTACCGTTGAAACTGCTGTTCGAACAACCAAGGCTGGCCGGTTTCGCGGCGGCAGTGCAGGCGCTGGAAGGCCGCGAACAGGCGCCACCGCTGGTAGCGCGCAATCGCCTGCAACCGCTGCTGTTGTCTTACGCCCAGGAACGCCAGTGGTTCCTCTGGCAACTGGACCCCGACAGCGCCGCTTACCATATTCCCAGTGCCTTGCGCCTGACCGGCCAGTTGGACTGCGAGGCCTTGCAGCGCAGTTTCAACAGCTTGATCGCGCGCCACGAAAGCCTGCGCACCTATGTGCAGCAGGAAGGCGAGGGCGCGGTGCAGGTGATCGGTACTCAGGTTGCGCTCCCCATCGAGCTGGCCGACATCGACGAGGCTGACCTGCATGCGCGGGTCGCCGCCGAAATCTCACGCCCGTTCAACCTGCAACAGGGCCCGCTGTTGCGCGTGACCTTGCTGCGCCTGGCGGCCGATGAGCATGTACTGGTGCTGGTGCAGCACCATATCGTCTCCGATGGCGCGTCGATGGCGGTGATGGTCGATGAACTGGTGCAGCTCTACAGCGCCTACAGCCGCGGTGATGTGCCGCAACTGCCGGCGATGCCGATCCAGTACGCCGACTATGCGCTGTGGCAACGCGACTGGATGGAAGCCGGCGAAAGACAGCGCCAGTTGAGCTACTGGCGCGACCTGCTGGGCGGTGAGCAGCCGGTGCTGGAATTGCCGTTCGATCACCAGCGCCCCGCCCAGCAGAGCCATCGCGGTGCGCGTCTCGACGTGCCGTTGCCGGCGGCGCTGGCGGCAGACCTGAAAGCCTTGGCGCAGCGCGAAGGCGTGACGATGTTCATGCTCTTGCTGGCGTCGTTCCAGACCCTGTTGCACCGCTACAGCGGCCAGCAGGACATTCGCGTCGGCGTGCCCATCGCCAACCGTAACCGGGTCGAGACCGAGCGCCTGATCGGCTTCTTCGTCAACACCCAGGTGCTCAAGGCCGACATCGACGGGCAAACCACCGTCGCCCAACTGCTGCAGCAGGTCAAGCAACGGGCGCTGGACGCCCAGGCCCACCAGGACCTGCCGTTCGAACAACTGGTGGAAGCGCTGCAACCGGAGCGCAGCTTGAGCCTCAACCCGCTGTTCCAGGTGATGTTCAACTACCAGACCGACGGGCCGCGTGAACCGCTGGCGCTGGCGCACCTGAGCATTGAAAACCTGGCCTGGGAGCGGCGCACCGCGCACTTCGACCTCGACCTGGACACCCATGACAGCCGCGACGGCTTGTGGGCATCCCTGGGTTACAGCACCGATCTGTTCGATGCGCCGACCATTGCGCGCATGGCGCGGCATTGGCAGAACCTGCTGCAGGCGATGGTTGCCGATCAGCAGCAGAGCATCGGGCAATTGAACCTGCTGGATGCCGATGAGCAACAGCACATCCTGCAACTGTGGGATCGCAGTGAGTCCGGCTTCTCAAACGCTCGTCTGGTGCACGAACTGTTCGCCGACCGCGCCCGCGAAAACCCGCAGGCGGTGGCGGTCAAGTTCG
>NZ_JACVAC010000026.1 GCF_014851685.1 Pseudomonas sp. PDM05 | reverse complement strand
GGGTCAGCCGGCATCTGTATTGGCTGACCCACCGCATTCGCGAGCAAGCCCGCTCCCACACAAGCCCGCATTCACATTGGGATGGTATTTCAATCATCCACCTGCTTTGCGGCTGGGAGGGTGAAACCCGACACCGAACGCCGCAACTGGCTGGCCATCTTCGCCAGGTTGCCGATGCTCTCGGCGGTCGCGGTCGAGCCCGAAGACGTCTGGCTGGTGATCTGCTGGATCACGTTCATGGTCAGCGAAATCTGCCCCGCCGAAGACGTCTGTTGCTGCGCCGCATTGGAGATGCTCTGGATCAGCGCCGCCAGGGTTTTCGACACGCCTTCGATCTCTTCCAGCGCCACCCCGGCGTCTTGCGCCAGCCGCGCGCCGCGTACCACTTCGGTGGTGGTCTGCTCCATGGAGATCACGGCTTCGTTGGTGTCGGCCTGAATGGCGCGCACCAGGGTTTCGATCTGCCGCGTCGCCGCCGAAGAACGTTCGGCCAGGCGCTGCACTTCATCGGCGACCACCGCGAAACCACGCCCGGCATCCCCGGCCATGCTCGCCTGGATCGCCGCGTTGAGCGCGAGGATGTTGGTCTGGTCGGCGATGTCGTCGATCAGGCTGACGATGTCGCCAATTTCCTGGGACGACTCGCCCAGGCGCTTGATGCGCTTGGCGGTGTCCTGGATCTGCTCGCGGATGTTGTCCATGCCGTGGATGGTGTTGTGCACCACCTCGTTGCCTTTGTTGGCGATTTCCACCGAGCGCTCCGCCACCGCCGAAGATTCGGCGGCGTTGGCCGAAACCTGGTCGATGGACTGGGCCATCTGGTTGATCGCGGTGGACGCTTCGGCGATCTGCTGGGCCTGATGCTCCGAGGCCTGGGCCAGGTGCATGGCGGTAGCCTGGGTGTCCTGCACTGCACCCGCGACCTGGCCGGCGGTGAGGTTGATGGTGGCGACAAGGTCGCGCAACTGGTCGACCGAATAGTTGATCGAGTCGGCGATGGTGCCGGTGAAGTCTTCGGTCACCGAGGCGGTCACGGTGAGGTCGCCGTCGGCGAGGTCTTCGATTTCATCGAGCAGGCGCATGATCGCGTTCTGGTTGCGCTCGTTCTTCTCGGCGGTTTCGTGCAGTTGGCGGTTGGTCTCGCGCACCATCACCAGGCCGATCAGGATGATCGAAGCCAGCGCCAGCAAGCCCAGCACGTAGCCGCCGATGGTATCGAAGGTGCGCCCGCTGGCGAGGTTTTCAAACCCGGTGGCCAGGTGCGAGGCTTCATCGAGCAGGGTTTGCGAGAGGTTGAAGATGTTGCTCGCCGACGCACGCACCTGGAACAGTTGCGGCGAGGTTTCGAGGATTTCATCCACGGAGCCGGAGACAAACTCGAACAGCTCCGCAATCTCCGCCAGCCGCGCACGGGCGTCGCGGTCCTCGACCTGGGTGATGCGCAGCCCGGCGTTGCCCTGGAGCATGCCGTTGAGCACCTGGCCGAAGCGGTTGGCATCACGGCCAAACGCATCAGCGGCCTGCACAGCGGTTTCGTCGCCGGCGAGCACGGTGTTGACCGCACCGAGGATGCGTTCGGCGAGCAGCGATTGGCGCTGGGCCAGCGCCACCTGGCTGGCCGGGGCGCCGCGTTGCAACAGGATGTCGACGACTTTTTCCGACTCCATCTGCAATTGCGGCACGGTTTCGGCGAGGGTCGCGGCCACCTGGTGCAGGGACAGCACGGTCTGTTCGCTGGCGAGGATCGCGTCGGTGTTCTTCAGCAGCGCTTCCCAGTCGGTCTGCACCGCACGCATCTCGGCGCGCACCGCGCTGGGGGCGGCGGGCAGGCCGGTTTGCGGGTCGCCTTTTTTCAGGTAGCCCCAACGTTGGGCGAAGTCGTTGCGCGCCTCGCCGAGCAGCTTGAACGCGGCGGCTTTGCCGGCGGCGGCTTCGGTGGCGTTCTTGGCGATGCGCTGGGACAACACGCGCAATTCACCGGCGTGGCCGATGTACTGCTTGTCGTAGGTGGACTGGGTGTTGAGGTAGGCGAAGTTGGCAAACAGCAGCATGATGAACACGATCAGCGCGATAAACAGCACGATGATCTGTGAGCGGCTGTGCGAGGCGGCCTGGGGTTTGGGCGTGGTAGCGGTGGTCATGCGGCGACATCCATGAAGCCAGGGGCCTGGGCCAGGGCGAAGGGGCTGAAGACCTGCCATGGCTGATCGCCGTCGAACTGGCCTTGGATAAACGGCGCGCCGGGGGTGACGTTCACCCGCAATGCGTCTTGTGCGAAATGCTGCATGCCCACCACCTCGTCCACCAACAGCCCGACAAACAGGTCGTTGTATTCCACCACCAGTACGCGCCGTTGCTTGCTCGCCTTGGACAGCGCCTGGCCGAGGAACCCACCGAGGTCCATCACCGGCAACAAGCGTCCACGCAGATTAGCCACGCCCTTGACCCAGGTCTTGACCCCGGGCATTAAAGTGCAGCGCGGCTCATGCAGGACTTCGGCGACTTCGCCCATGGGCGCGACGAACCAGTGCGCGCCCACGCGAAAGCCGATGCCGCTCCAACCCTGCTGGCGGGTTTCCTGGGACGGCAGGTCGGCAGCCAGCAGGCGGCAGCGGCGGTCGATGTCCAGCAACAGCTCGAAGGCGGTTTGCGACTCGGTCATGATCGCCTGCCGTCAGCCGGCCAACACCTTGTTCAGGGTGGCGATCAGGGTGTCTTCATCCACCGGCTTGGTCAGGTAATCCTTGGCGCCCTGGCGCGCGCCCCAGATCTTGTCGGTTTCCTGATCCTTGGTGGTGATGATGATAATCGGGATGCCGTTGGTTTCCGGCTCCTTGGACAGCTGGCGGGTGGCCTGGAAGCCGTTGAGGCCCGGCATCACGATGTCCATGAGGACGGCATCGGGTTTTTCCTGGCGGGCCAGGGCCACGCCGTCTGCGCCGTTTTCGGCCTTGAGGACTTCGTGGCCATGCTTTTCCAACATGCCGGTCAATTTGTACATTTCAGTCGGCGAATCGTCGACGATCAGAACACGTGCCATGGTTTTCCCCACTAACTTGGTAGACGCCGGCCCTTGTGGGGCGGTGTCAGTGTGCTTGTTCTACTGCGGCGAAGGCAGGCACGTAGGCCTTGATCGCGCCCAGCAGTTCTTCCTTGCTGAAAGGCTTGGTCAAAAACTGATCGACACCGACGATACGCCCCTTGGCCTTGTCGAACAGGCCGTCCTTGGAGGACAGCATGATCACCGGGATCGACTTGAACGCCGGGTTGTTCTTCACCAGGGCGCAGGTCTGGTAGCCATCCAGGCGCGGCATCATGATGTCGACAAAAATAATGTGTGGGTGATGATCAACAATCCGCGCCAGGGCATCGAAACCGTCGATGGCCGTGATGACCTCGCACCCCGCGTTCTTCAACAGGGTCTCGGCGGTACGGCGGATCGTCTTTGAATCGTCGATCACCATCACTCTCAAGGCGTTGGAATGCTGTTCCATATCTGCTCTACCATCGCCACAGCGAATCGGTTTTCGGTGTGTACTGCCTGACGTCTCACAGGGTGAGTGCCGCAAGCCTTGGATCTCAAGGGCTGCTGCGCTGTGGCAGTCTTTTTAGCACAGTCTCCGGACGCAATCTATCGAGCAACCGGCCAGGTGGTTTTTCCTTGACCCACAACAGCCGCAGCGCCACTCTGACGCCACTTTTATGCGCCCTAATTTGCTAGAGGAAATCCCCCATGAGCGTTCGCGTCGGCATTGTCATGGACCCTATCGCCAGCATTTCCTATAAAAAGGACAGCTCGCTGGCCATGCTCCTGGCCGCCCAGGCCCGCGGCTGGACCTTGTTCTATATGGAACAGCGCGACCTGTACCAGGGCGACGGCGAGGCCCGCGCGCGCATGCGCCCGCTGCAGGTGTTTGCCAACCCCGAGAAGTGGTTCGAACTGGGAGACGAAACCGACAGTTCCCTGAGCGACCTGGACGTGATCCTGATGCGCAAGGACCCGCCGTTCGACATGGAGTTCGTCTACTCCACCTACCTGCTGGAGCAGGCCGAACGCGCCGGTGTGTTGATCGTCAACAAACCGCAAAGCCTGCGCGACTGCAATGAAAAGCTGTTCGCCACCCTGTTCCCACAATGCACGCCGCCGACCGTGGTCAGCCGCCGTGCCGACGTGTTGCGTGAATTTGCCGCCAAGCACGGTGATGTAATCCTCAAGCCGCTGGATGGCATGGGGGGTACGTCGATCTTCCGTCACCGCGCCGGCGATCCGAACCTGTCGGTGATCCTGGAGACCCTGACCGCCCTGGGCACCCAGCAGATCATGGGCCAGGCTTACCTGCCGGCGATCAAGGACGGCGACAAGCGCATCCTGATGATCGACGGCGAGCCGGTGGATTACTGCCTGGCGCGGATCCCGGCAGCCGGCGAGACCCGTGGCAACCTGGCGGCAGGTGGACGTGGCGAAGCACGGCCGCTGTCGGACAAGGATCGTTGGATCGCCTCCCAAGTCGGACCAACCCTGCGGGAAAAAGGCCTGTTGTTTGTAGGCCTGGACGTGATCGGTGAGCACCTGACCGAAATCAACGTCACCAGCCCGACCTGCATCCGCGAGATCGACAACGCGTTCGGCACCAATATCGGCGAAATGCTGATGGCCGCCATTGATGCGAAGCTTCAAGCGGCAAACTCCAAGCGGCAAGCTTAAGGCGGACCGCATCAAGACTTGCAGCTTGTAACTTGTCACTTGAAGCTAAAAACCAACATTGCGCTATCATGCGGCACCCACCAAACGCGTGATGTTGGTTTTTTATGCCCCCTCCGTCCGAACTGCCCCCCGAACTCTCCCACAGCAGGGTGCGCCCGGCTGATCGGCTCGGATTTACCCTGTTCCTGGCTGCGTTGATTCACCTGGCCCTGCTCCTTGGCGTGGGTTTCACCATGGTCGAACCCAAGCAGATCACCAGGACCCTGGAAATCACCCTCGCCACGTTCAAGAGCGAAAAGAAGCCCGAGAAGGCCGATTTTCTCGCCCAGGACAACCAGCAAGGCAGCGGCACCCTGGACAAGAAAGCGGTGCCCAAGACTACGCAAGTGGCGCCATTCCAGGACAACAAGGTCAACAAAGTCAGCCCACCGCCGACGCCCAAGCCCGAGGTCCAGCAGACGGTACCCAAGCCCACCGTGACCACCGTCGCGCCAAAACCGCAGAAAGCGCCGGTGCAACGCGAAAAAGCCAAGACCGAGCCGCAGCCCCTGCCCGTCAAGCCGGCGCCGACCTTCGACAGTTCAACGCTGACCGACGAAATCTCCAGCCTCGAAGCCGAACTGGCCAACGAACAACAGCTGTACGCCAAGCGCCCGCGCATCTACCGGCTGAATGCCGCCTCGACCATGCGTGACAAGGGCGCCTGGTATAAGGATGAGTGGCGCAAGAAGGTCGAGCGCATCGGCAACCTCAACTATCCGGAGGAGGCTCGCCGCCAGCAGATTTATGGCAATTTGCGCTTACTGGTGTCGATCAACCGCGATGGTTCGTTATATGAAGTGCTGGTACTCGAGTCCTCCGGCCAGCCCTTGCTGGACCAGGCCGCCCAGCGCATCGTGCGCCTGGCCGCACCTTTTGCACCGTTTACCGGCGACCTGAACGACGTCGACCGCCTGGAAATCATCCGCACCTGGAAGTTTGCCAAGGGCGACCGCCTCTCCAGCAACTAAATCAGACACTTGTAGTGAGCGGGCTTGCCCCGCGCTGGGCGGCGAAGCCGCCCCAATCCATTCACCTCGGTCTTTCTGAAACACCGCGGCGTACCGTTTGGGGCGGCTTCGCCACCCAGCGCGGGCAAGCCCGCTCACTACACGCCAGGCTTGTCAGTTCGCCCCTCCAACGCCACACTAGCGGACATGAAAAACGTCAGCCCGACCTACCTCAAGCACCAATTCCTGATCGCCATGCCTCACATGGCCGACCCGAACTTTGCGCAGACCTTGACCTACATTGTCGAGCACACCGCCAATGGTGCCATGGGGTTGGTGGTGAACCGCCCGCAAGAGCTGAACCTGGCGGACATTCTTGAGCAACTGCGCCCCGAGGCCGACCCGCCGGCTCGCTGCCAGGGCGTGCCGATCTACATCGGCGGGCCGGTGCAGACCGATCGCGGTTTTGTCCTGCACCCCACCGGGCCGAAGTTCCAGGCCACGGTCGACCTGGACGGCGTGTCGCTGTCCACGTCCCAGGATGTGTTGTTCGCCATCGCCGACGGCGTGGGCCCCGAGCACAGCCTGATCACCCTCGGCTACGCCGGCTGGGAAGCTGGCCAGCTGGAGGCCGAACTGGCCAGCAACGCCTGGCTGACCTGCCCGTTCGACGCCGACATCCTGTTCAACACCCCCGTGGAACTGCGCCTTGACGCCGCTGCGGCCAAGCTGCGGGTCAACCTCAGCCTGCTGACCAGCCAGGCGGGGCACGCCTGATGGCTTTGCGTCTGATCCTCGGTTTTGACTACGGCACCAAACAGATCGGCGTAGCGGTCGGCCAGGTGATCACTGGCCAGGCCCGCGAGCTGTGCACCTTGAAAGCCCAGAACGGCGTACCGGACTGGAACCAGGTCGAAGCCCTGATCAAGGAGTGGAAGCCCGACGCCGTCGTGGTCGGCCTGCCGCTGAACATGGACGGAACCCCAAGCGACATGTGCCTGCGCGCCGAAAAATTCGCCCGCCGCCTCAATGGCCGCTACAACCTGCCCTTCTATACCCACGACGAGCGCCTCACCACCTTTGAAGCCAAAGGTGAACGCCGCGACCGTGGCGGCCAGAAAGGCAGCTACCGCGACAACCCGGTGGACGCCATCGCCGCCGCCTTGCTGTTGCAGGGCTGGCTGGATGAAAACACCGCTTTATTTGAATCCTGACTGACGCGGCTTGCCGCGTCTTTTTACGTTTGAGCCCGGACCTTGCCTGCGCCAAGGTCCTGAAGGAGCCTGCATGAGCTTGCCGAACCCCGCCGAACTGATCAGCCAAATGGCCAAAAACCTCACGGCCCATCTGCAACACCGCGCCATCAGCGAGCCACGCTTCATCGGCATTCGCACTGGCGGTGTGTGGGTCGCCCAGGCATTGCTGGAAGCATTGGGCAGCGACGCGCCCCTCGGCACCCTGGACGTGTCGTTCTACCGGGACGACTTCAGCCAGAACGGCCTGCATCCACAAGTGCGCCCGTCGGCCCTGCCGTTCGAGATCGAAGGCCAGCACCTGGTCCTGATCGACGACGTGCTGATGAGCGGGCGCACCATCCGCGCCGCCATGAACGAACTGTTCGACTACGGCCGCCCGGCCAGCGTGACCCTGGTCTGCCTGCTGGACCTGGACGCCGGCGAATTGCCGATCAGCCCGGATGTGGTCGGCGCAACGCTGTCGCTGGAACCCCACCAGCGGGTAAAATTGTCCGGTCCCACGCCGCTCGAACTCGAACTGCAAGACCTTGCCCTTTAAACCGCCTTGTAAAGAGTCCCCGCGATGACGCCTCTAGATGCCAAGCGCCCGCTGCAGCTCAATGCTCAGGGTCAGTTGCAACATTTCTTGTCCCTCGACGGTTTGCCCCGCGAACTGCTCACCGAAATCCTCGACACTGCCGACTCGTTCCTTGAAGTCGGCGGCCGCGCGGTGAAGAAGGTCCCACTGCTGCGCGGCAAGACCATCTGCAATGTGTTCTTCGAGAACTCCACCCGCACCCGCACTACCTTTGAACTGGCGGCCCAACGGCTGTCGGCCGACGTGATCACGCTGAACGTGTCGACCTCGTCGGCGAGCAAGGGCGAAACCCTGCTCGACACCCTGCGCAACCTGGAAGCCATGGCCGCCGACATGTTCGTGGTGCGCCACGGCGACTCCGGCGCCGCGCACTTCATCGCCGAGCACGTGTGCCCGCAGGTCGCGATCATCAACGGCGGCGACGGCCGTCACGCCCACCCGACCCAGGGCATGCTCGACATGCTCACCATCCGTCGGCACAAGGGCAGCTTTGAAAACCTGTCGGTGGCCATCGTCGGCGACATCCTGCACTCGCGGGTTGCGCGCTCGAACATGCTGGCCCTGAAAACCCTGGGCTGCCCGGACATCCGCGTGATCGCGCCAAAAACCCTGCTGCCCATCGGCATCGAGCAATACGGTGTGAAGGTCTACACCGACATGGCCGAAGGCCTCAAGGATGTGGACGTGGTCATCATGCTGCGCCTGCAGCGCGAGCGCATGGCCGGTGGCCTGCTGCCGAGCGAAGGTGAGTTCTACCGCCTGTTCGGCCTGACCACTGCGCGCTTGGCCGGTGCCAAGCCGGACGCCATCGTGATGCACCCTGGCCCGATCAACCGTGGCGTAGAGATTGAGTCGGCGGTGGCCGATGGCACCCAGTCGGTGATTCTCAACCAGGTCACCTACGGCATCGCCGTGCGCATGGCCGTGTTGTCCATGGCCATGAGCGGGCAAACCGCACAACGTCAATTCGAGCAGGAGAACGCCCAGTGAAGCTCAGCATCCTCGGCGCCCGCGTCATCGATCCGGCCAGTGGCCTGGATCAAGTCACCGATCTGCATCTTGAAGCCGGCAAGATCATCACCATCGGCGCCGCCCCGGCCGGTTTCAGCGCGGTAGAAACCATCGACGCCAAAGGCCTGGTGGCCGCACCCGGGCTGGTCGACCTCAACGTCGCCCTGCGCGAGCCGGGCTACAGCCGCAAAGGCAGCATCCTCAGCGAAACCCGCGCCGCCGCTGCCGGTGGCGTGACCAGCCTGTGCTGCCCGCCGCACACCAAGCCGATCCTGGACACCTCGGCGGTGACCGAGTTGATCCTCGACCGCGCCCGTGAAGCCGGCAACTGCAAAGTGTTCCCCATCGGCGCCCTGAGCAAAGGCCTGGAAGGCGAACAACTCGCCGAACTGATCGCCCTGCGCGACGCCGGTTGCGTGGCCTTCGGCAACGGCCTGGAAAGCTTTCGCAGCACTCGCACCCTGTGCCGCGCCCTGGAATATGCGGCCACCTTCGACCTGACGGTGATCTTCCATTCCCAGGACCGCGACCTCGCCGAAGGTGGCCTGGCCCATGAAGGTGCCGTGGCCAGCTTCCTCGGCCTGCCCGGCATCCCCGAGACCGCCGAGACCGTGGCCCTGGCCCGCGACCTGCTGCTGGTCGAGCAAAGCGGCGCGCGCGCGCACTTCAGCCAGCTGACCAGCGCGCGGGGCGTGGCCCTGATCGCCCAGGCCCAGGCCCGTGGCTTGCCGGTGACGGCGGATGTGGCGTTGTATCAGTTGATCTTGACCGACGAAGCGCTGATCGACTTCTCCAGCCTGTACCACGTGCAGCCGCCCCTGCGCACCCGTGCCGACCGTGATGGTCTGCGGGCGGCGGTGAAGTCCGGGGTGGTCTCGGCGATTTCCAGCCACCACCAGCCCCACGAACGCGATGCCAAGTTGGCACCGTTTGGCGCGACTGAGCCGGGGATCAGCAGCGTTGAGCTGTTGTTGCCCCTGGCGATGACGTTGGTTGAGGAAGGCTTGCTCGATTTGCCGACGCTGCTGGCACGCTTGAGCGCGGGGCCTGCCGACGCCCTGCGCTTGCCGGCGGGTAAGCTCGCGGTGGGTTCGGCGGCGGATCTGGTGCTGTTTGACCCGGCCAGTTCCACCGTTGCCGGGGAGCATTGGCTGTCGAAGGGTGAAAACTGCCCGTTCATTGGCCACAGCCTGCCGGCGACGGTGCGCTACACCCTGGTCGATGGTCGGATCAGCTACCAGGCCTAAAGCGGGCAGGGTAAAAAATATGGGAGCGGGCTTGCTCACGAATGCGGAGTGTCAGTCGCTGAAGGTGCTGACTGATCCACCGCATTCGCGAGCAATCCCGCTCCCACATTTGCTTCTGTATATGCCTCTAGAGTCTCAGCGGCCGCCATTGCGCTCGGCATTACGCACTGAAATCTGCGTATTCAACGTCCAGAAGTCATACAGCACCCCCACCAGGAACAAGCCGCCGGTCAGCAGGTAGATCAAGCCGCTGATCCATTTGCCTTGGTACATGCGGTGCACGCCGAACACACCCAGGAACGTCAACAGCACCCAGGCCACGTTGTATTCGATGGGCCCGGCGGTAAAACGCAGGTCGGCTTCACGGTCCATGGCCGGGATCAGGAACAGGTCGATCAGCCAGCCAATCCCCAGCAAACCTAAGGTGCAGAACCAGATCGTACCTGTCACGGGTTTGCCGTAATAAAAGCGGTGCGATCCGGTGAAACCGAAAATCCAGAGCAGGTAGCCGATCACCTTGCTATGGGTGTCGGGCTGCGAAATTGCCTGTCGATAGGTGTTCATGGCGTACCTCTTTTCACTCGATAGATAAATTTTTTCACTTTCTTTGTGACTTTTTTACAGGCGCCCGACGTACGGCAAATGGTATCTTCCCTCCCCTGAAAGCCTTATGCCACCTGACTTGTGTAGGACAATTGCGGCGTTTCGTCGCGTTTTTCCTGATTTTGACCCCAAGGTTCAGTCGACAAACGGCCTGATAACGGCAAAAAAAGCTGTTATAAAGTTGCGCGCAAACCAAAAAGAGCCACGCCTAATGCGACCATTTTTCAAGACATGGCTAACCATTTGCCTATTAATGCCACTGGCCGCCCACGCCACCAATCGTGAGCAACGACTTCCGAACGTCAACGGTTTCACCCCTAAAGTTCACAGCACACCAGCCACCGCCAAAAGAGAAAAGCCGACCGTCAACCGACCTACTCAAGTGAGCAAGGTTCACGGCAAGGCCCTTCATAACTCACTGACGCTGAACAACACCAAGCAAAGCAGCAATGTACTCAGCCGCGCCGTCAATGTGCTCGGTACTCCCTACCGTTGGGGCGGCAGCAGCCCAAGTAAAGGCTTCGATTGCAGCGGTTTGGTGAAATATGCGTTCAACGACGTTGCCGCAGTGGATTTGCCGCGCACGTCCAACGCCATGGCCGCCGGCCACGGGCAAAAGGTTGATCGCAAGGACCTGAAGCCGGGCGACCTGTTGTTCTTCAAGCTCAAGAGCCGTCAGGTCAACCACGTTGCCATCTATCTGGGCAACGACCGCTTCATCCACGCGCCGCGTCGTGGCAAGTCGGTGAGCATCGACACGCTGAAGAAGCCGTTCTGGGACAAGAACTACGTGATCGCCAAGCGGGTTTTGCCCAAAGAGCAGAACAACCTGCGGGTTGTGCAACGCTGATTTCAAGCTGCAATGCAGTACAAAATGTGGGAGCGGGCTTGCGCGCGAATGCGGTGTATCAGTACCAGATGAGCTGACTGACACTCCGCGTTCGCGAGCAAGCCCGCTCCCACATTTGGTTTTTCATTGCCTGCAAGACCTCATATATCCCCAGGTACCCTCGCCTTCTCCTGCGCCACCTCCCGGCTGATCACCCCCTCGCCCACCAACGCCTTCAAGCTCATATCGAGCGTCTTCATTCCCAGTGCCCCGCCGGTCTGGATCGCCGAGACGATCTGCGCCACCTTGTCCTCGCGGATCAAATTGCGGATCGCCGGTGTACCCAGCATGATCTCGTGCGCCGCCACCCGCCCGCCGCCAACCTTCTTCACCAGCACCTGCGACACCACCGCCTGCAACGACTCCGACAGCATCGCGCGGACCATGGCTTTTTCGCCGGCCGGGAACACGTCCACCAGGCGGTCCACGGTCTTTGGCGCCGATGCCGTGTGCAGGGTGCCGAACACCAGATGCCCGGTCTCGGCGGCGGTCAGCGCCAGGCGGATGGTTTCCAGGTCGCGCAACTCGCCGACCAGGATCACATCCGGGTCTTCGCGTAGCGCCGAGCGCAAGGCCGTAGAGAAACTAAGGGTATCGCGATGCACCTGGCGCTGGTTGATCAGCGCGGTTTTCGGCCTGTGGATAAATTCGATGGGGTCTTCCAGGGTGAGGATGTGCTGGCGCCGATGCTGATTGAGGTAGTCGATCATCGCCGCCAGGGTGGTGGACTTGCCCGAGCCGGTCGGCCCGGTGACCAGCACCAGCCCGTGCGGCAGTTGGGCTATGCGCTGGAACACCTCACCCAGGCCAAGGCTCTGCAGGCTCTGGACCTGACTGGGAATGCTGCGAAACACCGCGCCCATGCCACGGTCCTGCCGGAACACGTTCGCCCGGAACCGCGCCACGCCGGGCAGTTCGAAAGCGAAATCTGTATCAAGAGATGTTTCGAAATCCTTTTGCTGGTATTGATTGAGCAAAGGGCTGAGCAGATCCGCCACCTGGGGCGGTGAGAGTGCCGGGCAATCCAGCGGCCAGACCTCGCCGTCCACACGCAACATCGGCGCCAGGCCAGCCGACAAATGCAGGTCGGAGGCGCCACGGCGCACGCAGGCCGTGAGCAGTTCAGTGATATCCATAGGGCTTTCCATTTCCAGTAGAATGCCGCGGACTCCATATCCACGGGCGCATCTTGAATGTCGACGATAGCAGACAACATCGATCTGGTTAGCCAGCGGATCCGCGCCGCAGCCGACGCCGTGCAACGTGACGCCAGCAGCATCCACCTGCTGGCCGTGAGCAAGACCAAACCCGCCCAAGCCGTGCGGGAAGCCTATGCCGCCGGCATGCGCGATTTTGGCGAAAACTACCTGCAAGAAGCCCTGGGCAAACAGGCCGAATTAACCGACCTGCCCTTGAGTTGGCACTTCATCGGCCCCATTCAATCGAACAAGACGCGCGCTATCGCCGAGAACTTCGCTTGGGTGCATTCCGTGGAACGCCTGAAAATCGCACAACGCCTGTCCGAACAACGCCCTGCCGACCTGGCACCGCTGAACATCTGCATCCAGGTCAACGTCAGTGGTGAAGCCAGCAAGTCCGGCTGTACGCCCGCCGATCTGCCAGCCCTGGCCGAGGCGATCAGCGCTCTGCCGCGCTTGAAGTTGCGTGGGTTGATGGCAATCCCCGAGCCGACTGAAGATCGCGCCGCGCAAGATGCAGCCTTCGCCACGGTGCGCGAGCTGCAAGCCAGCTTGAATCTGCCGCTGGACACACTTTCCATGGGGATGAGCCATGACCTTGAGTCGGCCATCGCCCAAGGCGCCACTTGGGTGCGGATCGGTACTGCACTGTTTGGCGCCCGCGACTACGGCCAGCCGTGAAGCGGCTGACTTTTCACTGAATAAGGACCTGTCATGAGAGACACGCGTATTGCCTTTATCGGCGCCGGTAACATGGCGGCCAGCCTGATCGGCGGCCTGCGGGCCAAGGGCCTGGACGCCGCGCAGATCCGCGCCAGTGACCCCGGCGCCGAAACCCGTGCCCGCGTCAGCACCGAGCACGGTATCGAAACCTTTGCCGACAATGCCGAGGCCATCCAGGGCGTCGATGTGATCGTGCTGGCGGTCAAGCCACAGGCCATGAAGGCCGTGTGCGAAAGCCTGCGCCCGAGCCTGCAACCGCAGCAGTTGGTAGTGTCCATCGCCGCCGGGATTACCTGCGCGAGCATGACCGCCTGGCTCGGTGCCCAGCCGATCGTGCGCTGCATGCCCAACACCCCTTCGCTGCTGCGCCAGGGCGTGAGCGGTTTGTACGCCACCGACGCCGTCAGCGCCGTACAGCGCGATCAGGCCCAGGAGCTACTGTCCGCCGTGGGCATCGCCCTGTGGCTGGAGCAAGAACAGCAACTGGATGCGGTCACCGCCGTGTCCGGCAGCGGCCCGGCGTACTTCTTCCTGTTGATCGAAGCCATGACCGCTGCCGGCGTCAAACTGGGCCTGCCACAGGAAGTGTCCAAGCAACTGGCCGAGCAGACCGCACTGGGCGCAGCCAGGATGGCCGTAACCAGCGACGTCGACGCCGCCGAGCTGCGCCGTCGCGTGACCTCGCCGGGCGGCACGACCCAAGCCGCCATCGAATCGTTCCAGGCCGGGGGCTTTGAAGCCCTGGTGGAAACAGCACTGGGTGCCGCAGCACATCGTTCGGCAGAAATGGCCGAGCAGCTGGGCAAATAGTCGTCCCCTTCAAGGAATCAAACATGCTCGGACTCAATGACGCGCTTATTTTCATCATCCAGACGCTGGGCAGCCTGTACCTGCTGATCGTGCTGATGCGTTTTATCCTGCAACTGGTGCGGGCGAACTTCTACAACCCGCTGTGCCAATTCGTGGTCAAGGCGACCCAGCCGCTGCTCAAGCCCCTGCGTCGGATAGTCCCGAGCATGTTCGGGCTGGACATGTCGTCGCTGGTACTGGCGCTGCTGTTGCAGATCCTGCTGTTTGCGGTGGTGTTGCTGCTCAAGGGCTTCCTGCCCTACACCGTGCTGCTGTTGCCGTGGGCACTGATCGGCATCTTCTCGCTGTTTTTGAAGATTCTGTTCTGGTCGATGATCATCAGCGTGATTCTGTCCTGGGTCGCACCGGGCAGCCGCAGCCCTGGCGCCGAGCTGGTGTACCAGATCACCGAGCCGGTGCTGGCACCGTTCCGTCGGTTGATCCCGAACCTGGGTGGCCTGGACATCTCGCCGATCTTCGCGTTTATCGCAATCCAGCTGATCCAGGGTTGGGTGATCCCGTACCTGGCTGAATTTGCCGCGATGCCCAAGATGCTGTTCGGGTTGATCTGACACGCAACACCTAAATGCGGGAGCGAGCTTGTGTGGGAGCGGGATTGCTCGCGAATACGGAGTGTCAGTCACCAGATGAGTGGCTGACCCACCGCTTTCGCGAGCAAGCCCGCTCCCACACAAACAGCTCCCACATTTTGTTTCTGTGAACGGGTTCAGGGGTTTGCTTGCCGCTAGCCCCCCCGCTCTTTAGACTTACGCCTCATTTAAACGAGAGCAGGGTCGATGCCAGCTGCCTTTCCCCCCGATTCTGTTGGACTGGTCGTGCCCCAAGTGGCGCACTTCAGCGAACCGCTGGCCCTGGCCTGCGGCCGTTCGCTGCCCGCCTACGACCTGATCTATGAAACCTACGGCCAACTGAACGCTACGGCGAGCAACGCCGTGCTGATCTGCCACGCCTTGTCCGGGCATCATCACGCGGCCGGTTTCCACTCGGTCGACGAGCGCAAGCCCGGCTGGTGGGACAGTTGCATCGGTCCCGGCAAACCCATCGACACCAACAAGTTCTTTGTGGTCAGCCTGAACAACCTCGGCGGCTGCAACGGTTCCACCGGCCCCAGCAGCCTCAACCCGGAAACCGGCAAGCCGTTCGGCGCCGACTTCCCGGTGCTCACCGTGGAAGACTGGGTGCACAGCCAGGCGCGCCTGGCCGACCTGCTGGGCATCAACCAGTGGGCGGCGGTGATCGGCGGCAGCCTCGGCGGCATGCAGGCGCTGCAATGGACCATCACCTACCCGGATCGCGTGCGCCATTGCCTGGCAATCGCCTCGGCCCCCAAGCTGTCGGCGCAGAACATCGCCTTCAACGAAGTGGCGCGCCAGGCCATCCTCACCGACCCCGAGTTCCACGGTGGTTCGTTCCAGGAAGCGGGCGTGATCCCCAAACGCGGCCTGATGCTGGCGCGGATGGTGGGGCACATCACCTACCTGTCCGATGACTCCATGGGCGAGAAATTCGGCCGTGGCCTCAAGAGCGAAAAGCTCAACTACGACTTCCACAGTGTCGAGTTCCAGGTGGAAAGCTACCTGCGTTATCAGGGCGAGGAGTTCTCCGGGCGTTTCGACGCCAATACCTACCTGCTGATGACCAAGGCCCTGGACTACTTCGACCCGGCCGCCAACTTTGACGACGACCTGGCGAAAACCTTCGAAGGCGCCAAGGCCAAGTTCTGCGTGATGTCGTTCACCACCGACTGGCGCTTCTCGCCGGCGCGCTCGCGCGAGCTGGTGGATGCGCTGATGGCCGCGCGCAAAGACGTGTGCTACCTGGAGATCGACGCTCCGCAAGGCCACGATGCCTTCCTGATCCCGATCCCGCGCTACCTGCAAGCGTTCAGCAACTACATGAACCGAATCGTATTGTGAGAAAGCCATGAGAGCCGACCTGGACATCATCCAAGAATGGATCCCCGCCGGCAGCCGCGTGCTCGACCTGGGCTGCGGTGATGGCGAACTGCTGAGCTGGCTGCGGGACAACAAGCAAGTCACCGGCTACGGCCTGGAAAACGACCCGGACAACATCGCCCAGTGCGTGGCCAAGGGCATCAACGTGATCGAGCAGGACCTGGACAAGGGCCTGGGCAACTTTGCCAGCAACAGCTTCGACATCGTGGTGATGACCCAAGCCCTGCAAGCGGTGCACTACCCGGACCGCATCCTCGACGAAATGCTGCGCGTGGGCCGCCAGTGCATCATCACCTTCCCGAATTTCGGGCATTGGCGTTGCCGTTGGTACCTGGCCACCAAGGGCCGTATGCCGGTCTCGGATTTCCTCCCATACACGTGGTACAACACGCCAAACATCCACTTCTGCACCTTCGAAGACTTCGAAGCCTTGTGCGGCGAGCGTGAAGCCAAGGTGATCAACCGCCTTGCGGTCGACCAACAGCACCGCCACGGCTGGGCAAGCAAGCTATGGCCCAACCTGTTGGGTGAAATCGGCATTTACCGGGTCAGCAGTCCTGGCCTGACGGATCACAAGATTGCCGTCTAATCATTTTCAAGAGGGATGATCATGAGTCGCTTGGCTATTTTTCTACTGACCGCATGCCTGGGCACCAGCGCCATCGCTGCGGACGCTATCGACGCTAACCGCAAGAAAGACTTCGGTGACATCACCGTCCACTACAACACCTTCACCTCCAGCTTCCTGCAACCGGAAACCGCCCAGAACATCGGCGTGGTGCGCAGCAAGGAGAAAGGCTTGATCAACGTGACCGTGATCAAGGGCGTGACCCCAGTGGCGGCGCAAGTGACCGGCACCATCAAGGACCTGGGCGGCAAGAGCGAGATCCTGACCTTCAAGCAGATCAACGAGAAAGGCGGGATCAACTACCTGGCGCCTTACTCCGTGACGCAGCGTGAATACAAGACGTTTACCATCAACGTTGAAACCGGCGGCAAAGCCCATAGCTTCCAATTCAACCAAGAACTGTACCCGGCCGACAAATGAACCTGACTCAACTCGTACTGGCCAGCCATAACGCCGGCAAACTCAAGGAACTGCAGGCCATGCTCGGCGAATCGGTGCAATTGCGCTCGATTGGCGAGTTCAGCCAGGTAGAGCCGGAAGAAACCGGCCTGTCGTTCGTCGAGAACGCCATCCTCAAGGCGCGCAACGCCGCACGCATCTCCGGCCTGCCGGCACTGGCCGACGACTCGGGCCTGGCGGTGGACTTCCTCGGCGGCGCCCCCGGCATCTATTCGGCGCGGTACGCCGATGGCAAAGGCGACGCGGCCAACAACGCCAAGCTGCTGGACGCCCTCAAGGACGTACCGGACGCGCTGCGCGGCGCACAATTCGTCTGCGTGCTGGCCCTGGTGCGCCATGCGGACGATCCATTGCCGATCCTCTGCGAAGGCCTGTGGCACGGACGCATCCTGCATGCGGCCAGCGGCGAACATGGCTTTGGGTATGACCCACTGTTCTGGGTGCCTGAGCGTAATGTCTCCAGCGCCGAGCTGAGCCCGGCCGACAAGAACCAGATCAGCCACCGCGCCCGCGCAATGGATTTGCTGCGCCAACGCTTGAGCCTGAAATGACCCAGAACACCTCTGCGCAGCCGCTGATCCACGGCGGCGCGCAAACCCCTCGGGCGGCCCTGCCCCTGCTGCCGCCCCTGGCGCTGTACATCCACATCCCGTGGTGTGTGCGCAAATGCCCGTATTGCGACTTCAACTCCCACACCGCCAGCAAAGTGCTGCCGGAAGAAGAGTATGTGGACGCCTTGCTCGCCGACCTCGATCAGGACCTGCATGCCGTGTACGGGCGCGAGCTGAGTTCGATCTTCTTCGGCGGCGGCACGCCAAGCCTGTTCAGCGCCGCGGCATTGGGCCGCCTGCTCAAGGGCGTGGAAGCGCGCATCCCGTTTGCCGGCGACATCGAGATCACCCTGGAAGCCAACCCCGGTACCTTCGAGCAAGAGAAGTTCGTGGCGTACCGCAAGCTGGGGATCAATCGCCTGTCGATTGGCATCCAGAGCTTCCAGCAGGAAAAGCTTGAGGCCCTGGGGCGTATCCACAATGGCGATGAAGCCGTTCGGGCTGCTGGCATGGCGCGCCAGGCCGGGTTCGACAACTTCAACCTCGACCTGATGCACGGTTTGCCCAACCAGTCCCTGGATGATGCTCTGAGCGACCTGCGCCAGGCCATCGCGCTCAAGCCCACGCATTTGTCGTGGTATCAGCTGACCCTGGAGCCCAACACGGTGTTCTGGAACCAGCCGCCGGCGTTGCCGGAAGACGACACGCTATGGGACATCCAGGAAGCCGGCCAGGCCCTGCTTGCCGAGCATGGCTACGCGCAATATGAAGTGTCGGCCTATGCCCAACCGGGTCGCCCGGCGCGGCATAACCTGAACTACTGGAGCTTTGGCGACTTTATCGGCATCGGTGCCGGTGCCCACGGCAAGCTCAGCCATCCGGACGGGCGCATTGTGCGCACCTGGAAGACCCGTGCACCGAAGGACTACCTCAACCCGGCCAAAAACTTCCAGGCCGGGGCGAAAGAGCTGACCAACGAAGAGTTGCCGTTCGAGTTCCTGATGAACGCCCTGCGCCTCACCGAAGGTGTCGAGGCCAGGCTCTACGCCGAGCGTACCGGGCTGGACCTGGCCAGCCTCAACGAAGGCCGCCGCGAGGCCGAACAAAGTGGCCTGATGCAGGTCGAACCGTCACGCCTGGCGGCGACCGACCGCGGGCAACTCTTTCTCAATGACCTGTTGCAGACGTTTTTGAGCTGAAGCTCTTAAGGAAATCGAATGGATTTGGTACTCGACCTGCTCGCCACCGTATCCCGCTGGAGCCGTAGCAACCTGTCGGAAATCTCCCTGGCCCTCGTCGGTTGTTTGCTGGTGCTGTTTGGCGCCGACATCAAAGGCTGGGTCGAAGCCCGCCTGGGCAGCGTGGCCGGTGCGTTGCGCGTACCGTTGATGGCGTTGCTGTGCATGATCGGCAGCGGCGCCGCATTGATCTACGCCACGCCTTGGATTGTGCGGGGGTTGAGCCAGTTCAATAACTACAGCCTGGCGCCGGTGCTGGTGGTCGTATTGGTGTTGATCGGCGTAGTCGCCGACCGCCGCTAGTCCCGAGCACACCGAGAAACAAATGTGGGAGCGGGCTTGCTCGCGAATGCGGACTTTCAGTCACTGAAGATGTCGACTGATCCACTGCATTCGCGAGCAAGCCCGCTCCCACATTTTTGACCGCATTCCAGGCTGGAAGTCTGTCAGTCGATTTTCTCGAACTTCAAATCCCACACACCATGCCCGAGTCGCTCACCGCGACGCTCGAACTTGGTGATCGGCCGCTCGGCCGGGCGTGGCACGCATTTGCCGTCTTCGGCCAGGTTGCGATAGCCAGGCGCGACATCCATCACTTCCAGCATGTATTCCGCATACGGTTCCCAGTCGGTAGCCATGTGCAGGATGCCACCCACTTTCAGCTTGCTACGCACCAGTTCCGCGAAGGACGCTTGCACGATGCGACGCTTGTGGTGACGGGCTTTGTGCCATGGGTCCGGGAAGAACAGCATCAGGCGGTCGAGGCTGTTATCGGCGATGCAACGGTTGAGCACCTCGATCGCGTCGCAGTCGTACACGCGCAGGTTGGTCAGGCCCTGGGTCAGCACGCCATTGAGCAGCGCGCCGACACCCGGACGGTGCACTTCAACGCCGATGAAATCCTGCTCCGGCGAGGCCGCCGCCATTTCCAGCAGGGAGTGCCCCATGCCGAAGCCGATTTCCAGGGAGCGCGGGGCCGAACGGCCGAACACCTGGTCGTAGTCCACCGGCGCGTCGGCCAGGGGCAACACGAACAGCGGCGTCCCCTGTTCCAGGCCCTTTTGCTGGCCTTCGGTCATGCGACCGGCGCGCATCACAAAGCTCTTGATGCGGCGGTGCTTGGACTCGTCGCCTTCTTCCAGGGTGTTCGGCGTTTCGTTTGATTCAGTCATCAATGGCTCTTACTTGATCAGACCATCCAGCGGCGAAGAGGCGCTGGCGTAGAGTTTTTTCGGCATGCGGCCGGCGAGGTAGGCCAGGCGGCCCGCGACGATCGCGTGGTTCATGGCTTCGGCCATCAGGATCGGCTGCTGGGCATGGGCGATGGCCGAGTTCATCAGCACCGCGTCGCAGCCCAGTTCCATGGCGATGGTTGCGTCGGAGGCGGTGCCCACGCCCGCATCCACCAGCACCGGGATCTTGGCTTCTTCAAGGATGATCTGCAGGTTGTACGGATTGCAGATCCCCAGGCCGGAACCGATCAGACCGGCCAGCGGCATCACGGCGATGCAGCCGATTTCCGCCAGTTGGCGCGCGATGATCGGGTCATCGCTGGTGTAGACCATCACGTCGAAACCTTCCTTGACCAGGGTTTCGGCGGCCTTGAGGGTTTCGATCACGTTGGGGAACAGGGTTTTCTGGTCGGCCAGCACTTCCAGCTTCACCAGGTTGTGGCCGTCGAGCAGCTCACGCGCCAGGCGGCAGGTGCGCACGGCTTCGATGGCGTCGTAGCAACCGGCGGTGTTGGGCAGGAAGGTGTAGCGATCCGGCGACAGGACTTCGAGCAGGTTCGGTTCGCCTTCGATCTGGCCGAGGTTGGTACGGCGTACGGCGAAAGTCACGATCTCGGCGCCCGAGGCTTCGATGGCCAGGCGGGTTTCTTCCATGTCGCGGTACTTGCCGGTGCCGACCAGCAGACGGGACTGGTAGGTACGACCGGCCAGGACGAAGGGCTTGTCGCTACGAACGATGCTCATGGGAAATCCTCGTAATGGGGTGAGGTTCTGCAGAATTCGGGCCGGCGACTAGCCGCCACCGATGGCGTGGACCACTTCGACCTGGTCACCTTCGGTGAGCGCGGTCTCGGCGTGCAGGCTACGCGGGACAATATCCAGGTTGAGTTCTACTGCGACACGACGTCCGGTCAAGTCCAGACGGGTCAGCAGGGCCGCAACGGTTTCACCGTCGGGCAGTTCAAAGGATTCGCCGTTCAACTGAATGCGCATGCCACGGGCCGCCATCGTTTTTAGGGGCCCGCATTCTAGCGTGATTGAGACCGGAAGGTCAGCACCAAGCGTCAAGCGGTCACAGCTGCAAGCGCCATGCAGCCAGCCCCAGCAGGAACCAGCCGAGCAGGAATGCCAGGCCGCCAAACGGGGTGATGATGCCGAGCTTGCTGATGCCGGTCATCGTCAGCACGTACAGACTGCCGGAGAACAAGAGGATACCGACCACAAACGAAACGCCTGCCCAGGTCACCAGGCGACCAGGCAGGTGCGCCGCCAGCAGTGCCACGCCGAACAGGGCCAGGGTGTGCACCAACTGGTAGGTCACGCCGGTGTGGAAGATCGCCAGGTACTCGGCGCTCAGGCGGTTTTTCAGGCCGTGAGCGGCGAACGCGCCAAGGGCGACACCCGTAAAGCCAAAAAAGGCAGCCAGCATCAGAAAGCCACGCAGCATGAGGAACTCCAGTCACAAGGGGCAGGGTCTGTATAATGGCCCGCTCAACGGGTTCGGCCAAGCCATCTCTATGCTGCGTGTCCTCTTCAGTCGTTTTCTCAAAGTCGTGAAATGGTTTGCGATCGGCAGCGTATTGCTCGTGCTGCTGTTCCGTATCGTTCCGCCTCCGTTCACCGCGTTGATGGTCGAGCGCAAGATCGAATCCTGGATCGATGGCGAACCCATTGACCTGCAACGCAGCTGGGTGCCGTGGGAGGAGATCTCCGACGAACTCAAAGTGGCGGTGATGGCTGGCGAAGACCAGCGTTTCCCGCAGCACTGGGGTTTCGATTTCGGCGCGATCCAGGCGGCGCTCCTGCACAACGAGCGCGGCGGCTCGATTCGCGGCGCCAGTACCTTGAGCCAGCAGGTGTCGAAAAACCTGTTCTTGTGGGCCGGCCGCAGTTATTTGCGCAAAGGCCTGGAGGCCTGGTTTACCGGGCTGATCGAGGTGTTGTGGCCCAAGCAGCGGATTCTTGAGGTGTACCTCAATAGCGTGGAATGGGATGAGGGTGTATTTGGCGCAGAAGCGGCGGCGCGGCATCACTTTGGGGTGAGTGCCAAGGCCCTGTCGCGACAGCAGGCCAGCTATCTGGCGGCGGTGTTGCCGAACCCGCGGGTGTGGAGTGCCAGCCATCCGACGGCGTACGTGGCGCGGCGCGCGGCGTGGATTCGCCAGCAGATGGGCCAGTTGGGCGGTGATGGCTACCTGCTCGAGCTGAACAGCTCCCGAAAAGCCCCCTGGTCTGACTGACCCAACACAAAAAAAATGTGGGAGCGGGCTTGCCCGCGAATGCGGTGTATCAGCCAGCATCTATGGCGACTGACACTCCGCTTTCGCGGGCAAGCCCGCTCCCACATTCGATCGTGTTGGTTTCGAAACCCGCGCTTTGTTCAAGCTGACGAATCCGCTCGGCCGACACGTTGTACTTCTGCGCCAGGTCGTGCAGCGTGGCTTTGTCTTCCGCCAGCCAGCGCGGGTAGAGAATGGGCGGTGATCGCTACCTGCTTGAGCTGAAAAGCCCCCTGGTCCGACTGACCCAACACAAAAAAATGTGGGAGCGGGCTTGCCCGCGAATGCGGTGTATCAGCCAGCATCTATGGCGACTGATACTCCGCTTTCGCGGGCAAGCCCGCTCCCACATTCGATCGTGTTGGTTTCGAAACCCGCGCTTTGTTCAAGCTGACGAATCCGCTCGGCCGACACGTTGTACTTCTGCGCCAGGTCGTGCAGCGTGGCTTTGTCTTCCTCCAGCCAGCGCGGGTAGAGAATGGGCGGTGATGGCTACCTGCTTGAGCTGAAAAGCCCCCTGGTCCGACTGACTCAACACAAAAAATGTGGGAGCGGGCTTGCCCGCGAGTGCGGTGTATCGGCCAGCATCTCTGGCGACTGACACTCCGCTTTCGCGGGCAAGCCCGCTCCCACATTCGATCGTGTTGGTTTCGAAACCCGCGTTTTAGGCGGCGATGGACAGTTTCAGCTTGTTCATCGCGCTTTTTTCAAGCTGACGAATCCGCTCGGCCGATACGTTGTACTTCTGCGCCAGGTCGTGCAGCGTGGCTTTGTCTTCTGCCAGCCAGCGCTGGTAGAGAATGTCACGGCTGCGGTCGTCCAGCACTTCCAGGGCTTCGTGCAGGTTGTGGTTGGAGTTGTCGCTCCAGTCCGCATCCTCCAGTTGACGCGCCGGGTCGTACCGGTGGTCTTCCAGGTAGTTGGCCGGCGATTGGAAGGCGCTGTCGTCGTCTGCTTCGGCAGCCGGGTCGAAGGCCATGTCATGGCCGGTCAGGCGGCTTTCCATCTCGCGTACTTCACGAGGCTCCACGCCGAGGCTTTCAGCCACGCGGTGGACTTCCTCGTTGTTCAGCCACGCCAGGCGTTTTTTCTGGCTGCGCAGGTTGAAGAACAGTTTGCGCTGGGCCTTGGTGGTCGCGACTTTCACGATGCGCCAGTTGCGCAGGATGAACTCGTGGATTTCCGCCTTGATCCAGTGCACGGCAAACGACACCAGGCGCACGCCCATTTCCGGGTTGAAGCGCTTTACAGCCTTCATCAGGCCGACGTTGCCTTCCTGGATCAGGTCAGCCTGCGCCAGGCCGTAGCCGCTATAGCTACGGGCGATATGTACAACAAAACGCAGGTGGGCGAGCACCATCTGCCGAGCCGCCCCCAAATCCTGCTCATAGTAGAGACTCTCGGCCAGTTCACGCTCCTGCTCGGGCGTCAGCAATGGAATGCTGTTGACCGTGTGCACATACGCCTCCAGGTTCGCACCTGGGACCAGAGCATAAGCAGGTTGCAAAGAAGTGGTCATACGAAACCTCCGACTTACATAACTCGTGCAGTTCAGCACTGCGAAAATTGACCGGGAACCGTAGGACAAGTTCCCTAAACCACTGATACGGTCAATACAAACGAAACCACATTAATCTGACATTAACTACTTCGGTGCCAGCTCACGTAAATGACGAGCGACCGCAATCCACGCACCGATATACCCCAACAATACCGCGCCAAGCAAGAGGCTCAGACCATCGGCTACCGGCACCCCGGCCAAGGCAAAATCGCTGCCGTACAAACCGGCCAGCCCGACAACCGCGTCGTTCAGCCAGTCCAGGCCAAACGCCAACAGTCCCCAGGAGAAAATCCCGGCACCGAAGCCATAAAGCGCGCCCATGTACAGAAAAGGACGACGCACATAGCTGTCCGTGCCGCCGACCAGTTTAATCACTTCTATCTCGGTGCGACGGTTTTCGATATGAAGACGAATGGTATTACCTATCACCAAAAGTAATGCAGACACCAACAGCACCGTCAGACCGAACACAAAACGATCGCCCAGCTTGAGGATTGCCGCCAGGCGCTCCACCCAGACTAGATCAAGTTGCGCCTGTTGCACCTTGGGCATCTCTGCGAGTTTTTGTCGCAGGGCCTCCAGGGTTGGCTTGTCGACTTCGTTTGGCGTCACCAGCACCACACCCGGCAGCGGGTTCTGCGGCAGTTCCTTGAGCGCCTCGCCCAGGCCGGATTGCTGCTGGAACTCCTCAAGCGCCTGATCGCGGCTGATGTACTCGGCCTCTGCCACGCCCGGGATGTTCTTGATCTGGTCGCGCAGCGCTTCGCCCTCTTTACTGCTGGCGTCGATATTCAGGTACAGCGAAATCTGCGCCGCACGCTGCCAGGAACCGCCCAGGCGCTCCACATTATTAAGCAGCAGCGACAAGCCCATCGGCAGGCTCAAGGCCACGGCCATCACCAGGCAGGTGAAAAAGCTGCCAATCGGCTGCTTGCCCAGGCGACGCAGGCTGTCGAGCAGGCTGGCGCGATGGCTTTCGATCCAGGCGCGCAGCAGTGTGCCGAAGTCCGGGCCGTCGTCATCGTCGTGTTTTTTCTTTTTCTGCGGTTGCGGGTCGGCGGCTTTCGGCGCCACGCGTTCGGAAACCTTGGGGCTGCGGGTAGCACTCATACGCCAGCCTCCCCGTCACCGATCAGGCGACCGCGTTGCAGGGTCAGCATGCGGTGGCGCATGCGGGCGATCAGCGCCAGGTCGTGACTGGCAATCAGCACGCTGGTGCCCAGGCGGTTTATGTCTTCGAACACGCCCATGATCTCGGCCGCCAGACGCGGGTCGAGGTTACCGGTGGGTTCGTCCGCCAGCAGCAAGGCCGGGCGGTGGACGATGGCGCGGGCGATGCCGACGCGCTGTTGCTGGCCGGTGGACAGGTCGCCGGGGTAGAGGTCGGTTTTGTCCGACAGCGCCACGCGCTCCAGGGCCGAGTCCACGCGATTGACGATCTCGGCCTTGGACAGCCCGAGGATCTGCAAGGGCAGCGCAACGTTGTTGAACACCGTGCGATCGAACAGCAACTGGTGGTTCTGGAACACCACGCCGATCTGACGGCGCAGGTACGGGATCTGTGCATTGCTGATGGTGGCCAGGTCCTGGCCGGCCAGCAGCAGTTTGCCCGTGGTCGGACGCTCCATGGCCAGCAACAGGCGCAGCAAGGTACTTTTACCGGCACCGGAATGACCGGTGACAAACAAGAATTCGCCGCGACGCACTCGAAAGCTCAGCTCATGCAAGCCCACATGCCCGTTGGCATAGCGTTTACCGACCTGTTCGAATCGAATCATGAACGCTCCCGCTCGGCGAAAAGTGCCTGTACAAAGGGTTCGGCTTCAAAGGTGCGCAGGTCGTCGATGCCTTCACCGACACCGATATAACGAATCGGCAACCCGAACTGTTTGGCCAGGGCAAAGATCACACCGCCCTTGGCCGTGCCGTCGAGCTTAGTCAATGCCAGGCCGGTCAGTTGCACCGTCTGGTTGAATTGTTTGGCCTGGCTGATGGCGTTCTGGCCGGTGCCGGCATCCAGCACCAGCAGTACTTCGTGCGGTGCGTCTGCGTCGAGCTTGCCGATCACGCGGCGGACCTTCTTCAGCTCTTCCATCAAATTGTCTTTGGTGTGCAGGCGGCCGGCGGTATCGGCGATCAGCACATCGATGTTGCGGGCCTTGGCGGCCTGCACGGCATCGAAGATCACCGAAGCGGAATCGGCACCCGTGTGCTGGGCGATCACCGGGATCTTGTTGCGCTCGCCCCACACTTGCAGCTGTTCCACGGCCGCGGCACGGAAGGTGTCGCCCGCGGCCAGCATGACTTTCTTGCCTTCGGACTGCAGCTTCTTGGCCAGCTTGCCGATGGTGGTGGTCTTGCCGGCGCCATTGACGCCAACCACCAGGATCACGAACGGTTTGTTCGGCGTGATCACCAACGGTGCTTCCACCGGCTTGAGCATCGCGGCCAGCTCGGCTTGCAGCGATTTGTAGAGGGCGTCGGCGTCGGTCAGTTGCTTGCGCGCGACCTTCTGGGTCAGGCTCTGGATGATCACGGCGGTGGCTTCGACACCCACGTCGGCGGTGAGCAGACGGGTCTCGATGTCTTCCAGCAGCTCGTCGTCGATGACTTTCTTGCCGAGGAACAGACTGGCCATGCCTTCGCCGATGCTGGCGCTGGTCTTGCTCAGGCCTTGCTTGAGGCGGGCGAAAAAGCCGGTCTTGCTGGTTTCGGCAACGGCAACGGCAGCGACGACCGGCTCTGGCTCGACAACCGCAGGCACAGCGGCCTCGACCACAGCAACAGGCGCTGCGACTTCGACAACTGGCGGCGCCTGCACCACCACGTCTTCCACAGGTTCAACCACAGCAGGAATCGGTGGTGCTACGTGTTCGGCCTGAACGTCTTCAACCAACGCCACCGGCTCTTCGGCGACTGGCAGTTCCGGCCAAGGCTTATGCTCGGGTTCTGGCGCGGCCTCCACGACCGGCTGCAACACCGGCTCAACCAGTGGCAGTACCACCGGCGCAGGGGTTTCGACCATCGGTTCGGCGTCCACGATGGGCGCTGGAATCGGCTCAGGCTGTACCTGTGGCTGTTCGACGACGGTTTCCTGCGGCTTTTTGCGCAGCCATCCGAACAGGCCTTTTTTCTCGCCAGCCGCAGCTGGGCTCTTCTTGTCGTCGTTGGAACCAAACATGGAGGACGGCTATCTCAAGGTAGCGATGCGCCAGGGCGCCTCGGTAAATAAATTCGATGCAGAACAGACTGATTTAAGGCTCGCTTGTTCATGCGCAACATTTTGTAAGGCGTAAATAAAGGCCTCTACAAATCGATTCAATATAGGACTGAAGCGATAAAATCGGCGAAAAGTGGAAGATCGTCGGGGAAACCGAGGGTCTATTCCAACATTCCTACGACTTGATCCGGGACAAGATGACTGCCGCAGTGGCCGTCCCTAAATCGGATCAGTATCCTAGCACCTCCTCGCCCGCCGACGCTAAGACCAAGCGGGCAGCCCAACAGGTTTAAAAACGAATGAATGCTCTAGCCCGCCGCGCCGCAGGCCTGCTGCTCAGCACAGTTTGTCTGCCCCTTTCAGCCTTGGCTGCCGACCCACAACCCACCCACGAATTCACCCTGGATAACGGCCTCAAAGTCGTCGTGCGCGAAGACCATCGTGCGCCAGTGGTGGTGTCCCAGGTCTGGTACAAGGTGGGCTCGAGCTACGAAACCCCGGGCCAGACCGGTTTGTCCCATGCCTTGGAACACATGATGTTCAAGGGCAGCGCCAAGGTCGGCCCCGGCGAAGCCTCGCTGATCCTGCGTGACCTGGGCGCCGAAGAGAACGCCTTTACCAGCGACGACTACACCGCCTACTACCAGGTACTGGCCCGTGACCGCCTGGGCGTCGCCTTCGAACTGGAAGCCGACCGCATGGCCAGCCTGCGTCTGCCGGCCGACGAGTTCAGCCGCGAAATCGAGGTCATCAAGGAAGAACGCCGCCTGCGCACCGACGACAACCCGATGTCCAAGGCCTACGAACGCTTCAAGGCCATGGCCTTCCCGGCCAGCGGCTATCACACGCCGACCATCGGCTGGATGGCTGACCTGGACCGCATGAAGGTCGAAGAACTGCGCCACTGGTATCAGGCCTGGTACGTGCCGAACAACGCCACCCTGGTGGTGGTCGGCGATGTGACCCCGGACGAGATCAAGACCCTTGCCCAGCGCTACTTCGGCCCGATCCCCAAGCGTGACGTGCCACCGGCCAAGGTGCCGATGGAACTGGCCGAGCCCGGCGAGCGCCTGCTGACCATGAAAGTGCAGACCCAACTGCCCAGCGTGATCCTCGGCTTCAACGTGCCGGGCCTGGCCACCGCCGAAGACAAACGCTCGGTCCAGGCCCTGCGCCTGATCTCGGCGCTGCTGGACGGCGGCTACAGCGCACGCATCTCCGAACAGCTGGAGCGTGGTGAAGAGCTGGTCTCCGCCGCCTCCACCAACTACGACGCCTACACCCGTGGCGACAGCCTGTTCACCCTCTCGGCCACGCCGAACCAGCAGAAGAAAAAGACCATTGCCCAAGCCGAAGCCGGCCTGTGGCGCCTGCTGGATGAACTCAAGGCCAAGCCGCCAACCGCCGCAGAACTGGAACGCATCCGCGCCCAGGTCATCGCCGGGCTGGTCTACCAGCGTGACTCCATCACCAGCCAGGCCACGGCCATCGGCTCGCTGGAAACCGTCGGCCTGTCCTGGAAGCTGATGGACACCGAGCTTGCCGAACTGCAAAGCGTGACCCCGCAAGACATCCAGAAAGCCGCCCGCACCTACTTCACCCGCGAACGTCTCAGCGTCGCCCACGTACTGCCTGAGGAGACCGCTCATGAGTGATCGCAAAAGCAGCCGCCTGATCCTGCCCGGCCTGATCGCCGTCACCCTGGTCGCCGCCAGCGCCGTGTATTTCCTGCGCCCGAGCGAATCCATCGCCAGCCCGGCGCTGGAAAAAGCCCAATCGGCCAACAAGCTGCAATCCCTTGCGGAGCTGGACGGCAAGGCGCCGACCAACCGCAAGCTCGACGTACAAACCTGGACCACCGCCGAGGGCGCCAAAGTACTGTTCGTCGAAGCCCATGAACTGCCGATGTTCGACATGCGCATCCTGTTCGCCGCCGGCAGCAGCCAGGACGGCAACGTGCCGGGCCTGGCGTTGATGACCAACGCCATGCTCAACGAAGGCGTGCCGGGCAAGGATGTCAGCCAGATCGCCCGCGACTTTGAAGGCCTGGGCGCAGACTTCGGCAATGGCGCCTTCCGCGACATGGCGCTGGTGTCGCTGCGCAGCCTGAGCGCCAGCGACAAGCGCGACGCCGCGCTGTCGCTGTTTGACGAGGTGATCGGCAAGCCGACGTTCCCGGCCGACTCCCTGGCCCGGATCAAGAACCAGATCCTCGCGGGCTTCGAATACCAGAAGCAAAACCCGGCCAAGCTGGCCAGCCTTGAGCTGTTCAAGCGTCTTTATGGCGACCACCCTTACGCGCACCCGAGCGAAGGCACTCCCGAGAGCGTTCCGAAGATCAGCCTGGCGCAGTTGCAGGCGTTCCACGCCAAGGCATACGCAGCGGGTAACGCCGTGATTGCGGTCGTAGGCGACCTCACCCGCGCCGAAGCCGAAGCCATGACCGCCAAGGTGTCCGCATCGCTGCCCAAAGGCCCGGCCCTGGCGAAGATCGCCCAGCCGAGCGAGCCTAAAGCCGGCCTGAGCCATATCGAGTTTCCGTCCAAGCAGACACACCTGTTGTTCGCCCAGCTCGGCATCGATCGCACCGACCCGGACTACGCAGCCTTGTCCCTGGGCAACCAGATCCTCGGCGGCGGCGGTTTCGGCACGCGCCTGATGAGCGAAGTGCGCGAAAAACGCGGCCTGACCTACGGCGTCTACTCCGGGTTCTCCCCGATGCAGGCGCGCGGCCCGTTCATGATCAACCTGCAGACCCGAGCCGAAATGAGCGGCGGCACCCTGCGCCTGGTCGAGGATGTTGTCGCCGACTACCTCAAGACCGGCCCGACACAAAAGGAACTGGATGACGCCAAGCGCGAACTGGCCGGCAGTTTCCCTCTGTCTACCGCGAGCAACGCCGATATCGTCGGGCAGCTGGGTGCGATGGGTTTCTACAACCTGCCGCTGAGCTATCTGGAAGATTTCATGAAACAATCCCAGGCCCTGACCGTAGAGCAGGTCAAGGCTGCAATGAACAAACACTTGAGCGCCGACAAGATGGTCATCGTGACCGCCGGCCCGACGACTGCGCAAAAGCCACTACCGCCCCCCACTGATAAACCCGCCGAGCAGCCGCTCGGGGTTCCGGAGCATTAATGGCCAGTTCATCTCGCCCGAAAAAACCTGTCCACAACGTCCACAACGGTGTGGGCCAACTGCGCATCATTGGCGGTGAATGGGGCAGCCGCAAGCTGAGCTTCCCCGATGTCGTGGGCCTGCGCCCAACGCCGGATCGCGTGCGTGAAACCCTGTTCAACTGGCTCGCGCCGTACATCGGCGGCGCCAAGGTACTGGACCCGTTCGCAGGCAGCGGGGCGCTGTTCCTGGAGGCGCTGTCCCGTGGCGCCGCCCAGGCCCAGGCGCTGGACGCGAGCAACGTGGCGGTCTCCAGCCTCAAGGAACACCTGGGCACCCTGCGCTGCACCAACGGCCAGGTGCAGACCGCCGATGCCCTGCGCTACCTGGAAACCCAACCAGCCAGCGAGTACGACGTGGTGTTCCTCGACCCGCCGTTCAACCAGAACCTGCTGCCGACCGTGTGCACACTGCTGGAAGAGCGCCAATGGCTGGCTCCCGATGCGTGGATCTACACTGAAAGCGAGACCGCACCTTCCACACTGGGTCTGCCGGGCGCCTGGCGCCTGCACCGGGAGCAGAAGTCCGGTCGGGTGTATTACGCGTTGTGGCACCGCCTGGTCGAAAGCGCCGCCTAGCAGGACTCTGTGGTGAGCGGGCTTGCCCGCGCTGCGATCAACCAGGCGCCTCAAGCTAACCTGACACACCGCCGGCGCGGGTGTAGAACCGTAGACATCCTTTACATCTGAAACCGGGGACATCGTTTACACATTTTAGGCTTGGACGCGGCCCATGCCTCGTCCAAGCCTCCCTAGGGGATAGTCACACAGGTACAGATC
>NZ_JACVAC010000025.1 GCF_014851685.1 Pseudomonas sp. PDM05 | reverse complement strand
CAGCGCTTCGATGAACTGAAGCAACCTGCTGCCGAAAACTGCGTAACTCATTGTTTAACAAGGAGTTTTCCGTTTCGACTGCGCCGGAAGTGGGGCGAATTATAGACATCCAGAATCTGCCGTCAACTGTTAATTTGTTTTTACTATCAATTAGCCTGAAAACCGCCAAAACCACTCTATATAGAAAGGACAACGCCAATGACTGAGCAATATATTGCTCAACGCTAAACAGTTGAGCATCATAGCGCCCTACGCCACTCTTAAAATGATCTCGGACACCCCCTCTCAATGACCACCTCTTCTCGCAGCCTGGCCTCGACATTATTCCCTGTCGGCCTGCTGTTGATCGCCATGGCTTCCGTGCAGACCGGCGCTTCGCTCGCCAAAAGCATGTTCCCTATCGTTGGCGCACAAGGCACCACCGCCCTGCGCCTGATTTTTGCCAGCGTGATCATGCTGCTTCTATTACGCCCCTGGCGCGCCAAGTTGACAGCCAAATCCTTGCGTACCGTCGTCGTCTACGGCCTGGCATTGGGAGGCATGAACTTCCTCTTCTATATGTCCTTGCGCAGCGTGCCCCTGGGCATTGCGGTAGCGCTCGAATTTACCGGCCCTCTCGCGGTAGCGATATATGCCTCACGGCGCGCGGTGGATTTCCTCTGGATCGGCCTTGCCATCATTGGCCTGCTGTTGTTGATCCCCACAGGAGAAACCAGCCACGGCATCGACCTGGTCGGCGCCGCCTACGCACTCGGCGCAGGCGTCTGCTGGGCACTCTATATTCTGTTCGGCCAGAAAGCAGGTAACGACAACGGCGTCCAAACAGCTGCCCTCGGCGTGATGATTGCCGCGTTGTTCATTGCGCCAATCGGAATCGTCCACGCTGGCGCCGCATTGCTGACCCCTGCACTGATCCCGATCGCTATCGGCGTCGCCATCCTGTCCACCGCCCTGCCCTACACACTGGAGATGGTCGCGCTGACACGCCTCCCCGCCCGCACCTTTGGCACGCTCATGAGTATCGAACCGGCATTCGGCGCACTCTCAGGCCTGCTCTTCCTACAAGAACACCTCTCCCTCGCGCAATGGCTGGCCATTACCTGCATCATCCTGGCGTCTGTCGGGGCGACGCTGACGATGGGCAGCGGCTCCAAACCGCTGGTTCCTGCCGATTGAGTCATATCGAAATGTAGCTCTGGTATTTGCCGCTTATTTAGGCCATGTTAAAGCCGCAAACGAATGTCATTCATGGAGACTTTCGACAAGGACAGCGCGAACGCTACACTCGAGAGCGAGTAGAGCCAGCTTCAAGTATTGCGAAGCGGCTATTAAGGATGGGAATGAAGCGAATTTTGATGCTGTTGATGATCGTGGCGATTGCCGGCTGTGCCGCGACCACCAAGACAGAAGTAAAACGGGGCAAAAAAGGGCTGCATATCAACTGTTCCGGCCTGTCGTCCTCCTGGGAGCAGTGCTACACCAGTGCAACCAACTCCTGCGGCGCCAAAGGCTACCGGGTTATCGCCAAGTCGGGTGACAACTCCGAAGAGCCAGGGGACTACCCCTTCGGCCTCAACCCCGCCGGCTACACCAGCCGCAGCATGATCGTCATCTGCAAGTAAACGACCGAGCAGTCAGCCTCCGACTGCTCATCTTAAATTCCTGATACAAACCCAGCCCCTCGCGGTGTTGCGTCTAGACTCCTGCTCGACAATCGAGCCAACGGAGTTCCCATGACACACAACAAGAAAATCGTATTGGTAGTGGGCGCCGGTGATGCCACCGGCGGCGCCATCGCCAGACGCTTCGCCCATGAAGGGTATGTGGCCTGTGTCACCCGTCGCAGCGCCGACAAATTACAACCTCTGGTCGACAGCATTCACTCGGCGGGCGGCGAAGCCCATGGCTTTGCCTGCGACGCACGTAAAGAAGAAGACGTGATCGCGCTGATCGAGAAAATCGAAACCGAGCTCGGCCCCATTGAAGCGTTCGTCTTCAATATCGGCGCCAACGTGCCCTGCAGCATCCTGGACGAAACGGCGCGCAAGTATTTCAAGATCTGGGAAATGGCCTGTTTCTCAGGCTTCTTGAATGCCCGTGAAGTCGCCAAACGCATGGTCACCCGTAACCGAGGCACTATCCTGTTCACCGGCGCTACCGCTGGTTTACGCGGCGCAGCAGGTTTCGCCGCGTTCGCCGGGGCCAAGCACGGGATCCGCGCTCTGGCACAAAGCATGGCGCGAGAACTGGGCCCGAGAAATATCCACGTCGCCCACGTGGTGGTCGATGGCGCCATCGATACCGACTTCATTCGCGACAACTTTCCGCAAAAGTATGCGCTCAAGGACCAGGACGGCATCCTCAACCCCGAACACATTGCCGAAAACTATTGGTACCTGCATAGCCAACCCAGAGACGCCTGGACCTTCGAGCTGGACCTGCGCCCCTGGAATGAACCTTGGTAAGCACGCCCCATAACCATAAGCAGCGAGCATCGACCATGAGCAAAACCCTGGAGTTCTTTTTCGACCTCGGCAGCCCGGCCACCTATCTCGCCTATACCCAACTACCGGCACTGTGCGCTGAAACCGCGGCGCAACTGGTGTACCAGCCCATGCTGTTGGGTGGCGTATTCAAGGCCACCGGCAACGCATCGCCAATTATGGTCCCCGCCAAAGGTCGCTACATGCTGGATGACCTGGCGCGATACGCCCAACGCTATGGCGTAACGCTCAAGTTCAACCCGCACTTCCCGATCAACACCCTGGTGCTGATGCGTGCCGTCACCGGCATGCAGATGCGCCAACCCGAGCGCTTCGACGATTTTGTCGATTGCCTGTTCCGTGCCCTCTGGGTCGAAGGTCTGCACCTGGGCGATCCAGCCGTCGTGGCCAGTGTCCTTGCCGGGCATGGATTTGATCCAGAGCAGGTACTGGCCCTGACCAACGATGACGACGTAAAAACCGCCCTCAAGGACAAAACCGAACAAGCCGTTCAACGCGGCGTGTTCGGTGCGCCCAGCTTCTTTGTAGGCAACCAGCTGTTCTTCGGTCAGGACCGTCTGGAGTTTGTGCGCGAAGCCCTGATCAAATAGCCGCCGTACGCACCTGCAACCACTCCAGCGCGGCGCCACTGAGCAAGGGGCTGAGGCGCCCGCGCACTTCGGCGTGGTAGGCGTTGAACCACTCACGCTCATCCGCCGTCAGCAGCGACGGCTCCAGGCAACGGGTGTCGATCGGGCACAGGGTCAGGGTTTCAAACTTGAGGAACTCGCCGAACTCGGTCTTGCCCGCTTCCCGGTTCAACACCAGGTTCTCGATACGCACGCCCCAACGTCCCGGACGGTAAGTGCCCGGCTCGATGGAGGTGATCATGCCCGCCTGCATCGCCGTTTGCGGCGCAGCGGCCGCCTGATAGGCGATCACCTGCGGGCCTTCATGCACGTTGAGGAAATAACCTACACCGTGCCCCGTACCATGGCCGTAGTCCACGCCTTCAGCCCAGATCGGCGCACGTGCGATGGCATCCAGCAGCGGCGACAGGATGCCCTTGGGGAAATGAGCGCGAGACAAGGCGATCACGCCCTTGAGCACACGAGTGCAGTCACGCTTCTGCTCCTCGCTCGGCGAACCGATCGGCACCATCCGCGTGATGTCGGTTGTACCGCCCAGGTACTGGCCGCCCGAATCGATGAGCAACAAACCGTCGCCTTCGATCAGCGCGTGCTCTTCCTCGGTTGCGTGGTAATGCGGCATCGCGCCATTGGCGTTGAATGCAGCGATGGTATTGAAGCTCAGCGACACATACCCAGGACGACGTGTACGCGCAGCGGTGAGGTGTTCGTCGATGGTCAGCTCGGTGATGCGCTCGCGCCCCAGCGCACTGTCCAACCAGGCAAAGAACTCACACAGCGCGGCCCCATCCTGCTCCATCGCCTGGCGGATATGTTGCGCATCCGCCAGGCTCTTGCGGGACTTGGCCAGTGTGGTCGGGTTAATGCCTTCCACCAGCTTGACGCCGGCATCGAGGTTCTCCAACAGCCCGGCCGTCACGCGCGCAGGATCAACCTGCAAAGTGGCACCCGATGGCACCGCACGCAGCGCATCCGCCACTTCGCTGTAGTCGCGCAGGGTTACGCCGTCCTGCTCCAACACCGCGCGCAACGCAGTGTCGACCTTACTCAGCGCCACAAACAAAGTGGCCTGTTGTTGATTGATCAACGCAAAGGACACAAACACCGGGTTAAACGAAACATCCGCGCCACGCAGGTTGAACAGCCACGCGATGTCATCCAGGGTGGCGATGAAGTGCCACTCAGCACCCTTCTCTTTCAGACTGGCACGCAGCGCCGTGAGCTTTTCGCCACGGCTGACGGTGGCTTGCGGCGGCAAGTGCTGATAGATCGGTTGGTCCGGCAGCGGCGGGCGATCTTGCCAGACGTCATTCAGCAGGTCGATGTCGGTGCGCAGGCGTGCGCCGCGTTCTGCCAGTTTTCCACCCAGGGTCCGCGCCGAAGCCACGGCCATTACCGCACCATCAACCGCCACTACCGCACCTTCCGGAGTTTGCTCGGCCAACCACTCCAGCGGCCCTGGTTGGCCCGGCTGCAGTTTCACCAACTCGATACCGCTGCCCTTGAGTTCCTTGGTTGCCTGTTCCCAGTAGCGGCTATCGGCCCACACACCGGCGAAATCCGCAGTGACAATCAAGGTCCCCACCGAACCATGGAACCCCGACAACCATTGCCGTCCCTGCCAATAACCTGGCAAGTACTCGGACAGGTGCGGGTCGGCCGACGGCACCAGCAGGGCGTGGATGCCCTCGCGGCGCATCAGTTCGCGGGTCTGCGCCAGGCGCTGGGGAACCGTTCCATGGGTCAAGGGCTGCGTACTCATTGTGTCTCCTGCTAACCACGAATAATTATTATGTGTTGCGAAAAATGGCTCAGACCGCCCAGAACGCCGGTGCACTGGTGAGTGCCGCCTTGATCAACTGCACGGCCTGATCAATATCCTGCTCGGTGGTAAACCGTCCCAGGCTCAAGCGAATGGTACGCCCGGCGCTGCGCGCATCATGCCCCAGCGCCAGAAGTACGTGGGACGGTGCATTGCTTGCCGAATTACAGGCCGAGGTCGCAGAAAACGCCATGCCCGCGCTCAAGGCCGCAGCGTTGAATTCACCTTCGCCAAATGTGAGGCTGAGGGTGTGGGGAATACGCTGGGTGGCGCTGCCATTGAGGCGCACACCGCCCACCGACTCCAACTGCTCCAGCAGACGTTGGCGCAACGCCACGATCACAGCCTTCTCTTCGACAAAAGACGCCGCTGCCAGCGCGAATGCCATGCCCATGCCAGCAATCTGATGGGTCGCCAGGGTGCCGGAGCGCAAGCCGCCTTCGTGGCCGCCGCCGTGAATCTGCGCCAACACCTTCTGCTGCGCCCGCGGCCCCACATACAACGCGCCGATGCCCTTGGGGCCATACAGTTTGTGCGCGGAAAACGACATCAAGTCCACCGGCCACTCACCCAGGTCAATCGCCACCTTGCCCGCGCCCTGCGCCGCATCCACGTGCAACAACGCACCGTGTTCACGCACCCGCGCGCCAATGCCCGGAATGTCGTTGAGCGTGCCCAGTTCGTTGTTCACCAGCATCAGCGATACCAGGAAGGTGTCTTCACGCAACGCTTCGCTGACCGCGTCGGCGCTGATCAGCCCATCGGCGTCCGGCACCAGATAGGTCACGGCCACGCCGGCTTCCTGCAGTTGCCGCGCGGTATCCAGGGTGGCCTTGTGCTCGATCTGGCTGGTGATGATATGCCCGCCCGCCACGCCCCGTGCCTGGGCCACGCCCTTGATCGCGAGGTTGTTCGATTCCGTCGCGCCGGAAGTCCAGACGATTTGCTCAGGCGCGGCACCGACCAGTTCGGCGACCTGGCGACGTGCCTGCTCGACCGTTTGCCGGGCGGCTTGACCGAACGCATGGGAACTGGACGCAGGGTTGCCGAAATTGGCGTTGAAACCCAGGCACTCAACCATGACCTGGATGACCCGCTCATCCACCGGCGTGGTGGCGGCGTAGTCGAAATACAACGGACGTTTATTCATGACGTTAAAGACTCGCAGAGCAGGTTCCCGAGAGCAGCGTCTCAGGGGCATCGACCGGGACAGAGGTCGTCAGGTTTAACCGATCGAATGCCATTAAAAAAGGACCACTTTAGGCAAATGTGCGTAGGAACGCTCCTGAAATTCAGCTTAACAGGCTGAAGTCGCCCCATGGAAAACAAAAACCCGAGGTTCCTTAAGGGAAAGCTCGGGTTCTTCGCTGCCAATACCCCACTCAACTGGGACGACCATGCAGGGTCACGCTTCGCTCGGCGTTCATTTCACCCTGGCGATCGAAGCTGTAGGACTTTTGTGGCTGCCCCAACAGTGCCGCGCGCTGCTGTTGATATTCATCAAACGACAAGCCGCGACGGCTCAGTGCTTCAAGGGCCAACTGCCTGCTTTCTTCCACCGAATAGGGACGCAACTCAGGCGCAGGATGAGTCGCACACCCGGCGACGACGGAAGTGACAAGCAATAAGGCAACAGCAAGCAATCGGTTCATGGTGGCGGCTCTGCGAAGTGGGTTTCGAGTCAATGAACACAGGCTACTCCCGCCCCTGGGCAGGGAAAAATCACCTGCCGTGATAGTCGCTATCAGCCGCCGAGGCACCTTCGATAGCTACGCCTTTTATATTCTTTATTGGTCTATAAATATGGAAATACGTTCATTTACGGAATAACCATAACCCTCTATAAATGGCAACACACTCAACGGGCACTGTTCGCCACGCAACTGTTGCCCAGGCAACAGCCATTCAACAAATCAGCAGGCCGACAACACCAGGAGTTTCCAGCACTGAGCCCACAGCCCGCGCCACTCAAGGCCCGCAGCCTTTGGTACAGCTCTTGCTCAACACGCTGCACACCTGCTGTGAACCACTGTTGAAAAAGGAACTGTTCATGACCCGTCCCCTGAATGTCGTTGCCCTCTCCGGCGGAACCTGGCGCCCGTCCCGTACCCTCGTATTGACCCAGGCCGTGCTGGCGGAACTCGCCACCCTGCTGCCCATCCAGACCACCTTGATCGAGTTGGGCGACATTGCCCGGCCATTGGGCGGTGCGCTGTCCCGCGACGAATTGCCGGCCGAGGTCGAAAGCCAACTGTTGGCCATCGAACAGGCCGACCTGCTGATCGTCGCTGCGCCGGTGTATCGCGGCTCCTACCCGGGCCTGCTCAAACACCTCTTCGACCTGGTCGGCCTCAACGCGCTGATCAACACCCCGGTGCTGCTGGCCGCCACCGGCGGCAGCGAACGCCACGCATTGGTCCTCGATCACCAGTTGCGTCCGCTGTTCAGCTTCTTCCAGGCATTGACCTTGCCGATTGGTGTGTACGCCACCGAAGCCGACTTCACCGACTACCAAATAACCAGTGAGCCCTTGAAGGGCCGTATCCGTCTTGCGGCAGAACGCGCTGCACCGTTGTTTGCAGCGCACTCCCCCTCCCTGCTGAAAATCGCTTAAGGATTCGCCATGGATGTTTTCTGGTTTCTGCCGACTCACGGCGACGGTCATTACCTGGGCACTACCCAAGGTGCACGGCCAGTCACCCTCAATTATCTGAAGCAAGTCGCGCAAGCGGCTGACAGCCTGGGTTACCACGGCGTGCTGATTCCTACCGGGCGCTCGTGCGAAGACTCCTGGGTCATCGCTTCCGCGTTGGTGCCGTTGACCGAGCGCCTGCGCTATCTGGTAGCGATCCGCCCCGGGATTATTTCTCCGACCGTTTCAGCGCGCATGGCCGCAACCCTGGATCGCCTGTCCAACGGCCGCCTGCTGATCAACGTGGTCACCGGCGGCGACCCCGACGAGAACCGCGGCGACGGCAGTTTCCTCGACCACAGCGAACGCTACGAAGTCTCCGACGAGTTCCTCAAGATCTGGCGTCGCGTGTTGCAGGGCGAATCGGTGGATTTCGAAGGTAAACACCTGCGCGTGCAGAACGCCAAGGCCCTTTACCCACCCGTGCAGAAGCCCTACCCACCGCTGTATTTCGGTGGGTCCTCCGACGCGGCCCACGACCTCGCCGCCGAGCAGGTCGACGTGTACCTGACCTGGGGCGAGCCGCCCGCTGCCGTCGCGGAGAAACTCGCGGATGTGCGTGAGCGCGCCGCCCGTCACGGCCGCATCGTCAAGTTCGGCATTCGCTTGCACGTGATCGTGCGCGAAACCGAAGAAGACGCCTGGAAAGCCGCCGACAAACTGATCGAGCACATCAGCGATGAAACCATCGCCGCTGCGCAAAAATCCTTCTCGCGCTTTGATTCCGAGGGCCAGCGTCGCATGGCCGCCCTGCACGACGGGCGCCGCGACAACCTGGAAATAGCCCCCAACCTGTGGGCCGGTGTCGGCCTGGTGCGCGGCGGTGCCGGCACGGCGCTGGTGGGCAACCCGCATCAGGTCGCGGCACGCATCAAGGAGTACGCCGACCTGGGCATCGAGAGCTTCATCTTCTCCGGCTATCCGCATCTGGAAGAGGCATATCGCTTTGCCGAACTGGTGTTCCCGCTGTTGCCGGAGCCATACACCAGCCTCGCCGGGCGCGGTATCACCAACCTCACTGGTCCATTCGGCGAAATGATTGCCAACGATGTACTGCCCACGAAAAAGGCTTGAGGGCAGTGAGAGCGGCTTTATGTGGGAGCGGGCTTGCCCGCGATGCAGACACCTCGGTATGTCAGTTAGCCCGAGGTAATGCTATCGCAGGCAAGCCAGCGCCCACAAAAGCCCGCTCCCTCATTTGGCCTTCATTACCAAATCGATATTGAGGAAACCCGCGTGACAGCCAACCCCCACAGCGTCCTGCCTTCCCCCTTGCAGACCGCCAAACTGCTGGCCGCCGAATTCGCCCTCAGCGCCGTCGAACGCGACGAGCGCGGCGGCACGCCCAAGGCCGAACGTGACGCGCTGCGCCACAGCGGCCTGCTGGCCCTGAGTATTCCCACCCAATACGGCGGCCTCGGCGCACGTTGGAGCGACACCCTGGGCGTCGTGCGTGAATTCGCCAAGGTCGACAGTTCCATCGCCCACGTCTTCGGCTTCCACCACCTGATGCTCGCCACCGTGCGCCTGTTTTCGCGCCCGGACCAATGGCAACCGTGGTTCGAACAGACCGCGCGCAAAAACTGGTTCTGGGGCAACGCCCTCAACCCGCTGGACACTCGCACGCTGGTCAAGGACTTCGGTGGCTGGCGTGAGTTCTCCGGCAAGAAAAGCTTTTGCTCCGGCGCCAGCGATTCGGAAATGCTCATCGCCTCGGCGGTGGATGAAAACGCCGGCGGCAAACTGCTGATCGCCGCCATCCCGAGCGGGCGCAGCGGCATCACCCTGCACAACGACTGGAACAACATCGGCCAGCGCCAGACCGACAGCGGCAGCGCCAGCTTCGAGCGGGTCCGCGTCGAAGAGTCGGAACTGCTGCTCGATCCCGGCCCGCTGAGCACGCCCTTCGCCTGCCTGCGCCCACTGATCGCGCAGTTGACCTTCACACACATGTTTCTCGGAATTGCCGAAGGCGCCTTCGAAGAAGCGCGCAACTACACCCTCACCGAAACCCGTGCCTGGCATAAATCCGCCGCCGCCGAGGTGCGCAACGACCCGTACGTGCTGCATCACTACGGCGAGTTCTGGGTGGCCTTGGAAGGCGTGCGCCTATTAGTGGAACGTGCCGCCGATTTGCTCGACCAAGCCTGGGCCAAAGGCCCCAACCTCAGTGAACACGAACGTGGCCAACTGGCGATTGCCATCGCCACCGCCAAGGTCGCCGCCACCCGCCAGGGCCTGGAGTTGTGCAGCCGGCTGTTTGAAGTCACAGGTGCACGCTCCACCCACGCGTCGCTGCGCCTGGACCGCCACTGGCGCAACCTGCGCACCCAAACCCTGCACGATCCAGTGGACTACAAACTCCATGAACTGGGGGACTGGGCGTTGAACCAATCCCTGCCGACTCCGACGTTCTACTCCTAAGAAGAGGTGCCCATGCAGCTTTTAACCTTACCGCCCTCGCCCGCCCTTGCGACCTCGATCCGCGCCACTGCCCAGGTCTTCGAAGACCCCAAATCCCAGGCGCTGCTCGACCACATCCAGCAAGTGGCGCCCAGCGAAGCCAGCGTGTTGATCATCGGCGAGACCGGCACCGGTAAAGAGCTGGTGGCACGGCATATCCACAACCTCAGCGCGCGGCGCAACCGGCCATTCGTGGCGGTGAACTGCGGGGCGTTCTCCGAATCCCTGGTGGAAGCCGAACTGTTCGGCCATGAAAAAGGCGCCTTCACCGGCGCCCTCAGTGCCAAGGCCGGCTGGTTCGAGGAGGCCGACGGCGGCACCTTGTTCCTCGACGAGATCGGCGATTTGCCGATGGCGATCCAGGTCAAGTTGCTGCGCGTCCTACAGGAGCGCGAAGTCGTACGCCTGGGTTCGCGCAAGAGCATTGCGATAGATGTGCGTGTATTGGCGGCGACCAACGTGCAACTGGAAAAGGCCATCAACGCCGGGCATTTCCGCGAAGACCTCTACTACCGCCTCGACGTGGTCAGCCTGGAACTCAGCCCACTGCGCGAACGCCCCGGCGACATCTTGCCGTTGACCCGGCATTTCATCGAAGCCTACAGCCAGCGCCTGGGCTACGGGCCGATCACGATCAGCCGCGAGGCCGAACACAAGCTTAAAAGCTACAGCTGGCCGGGCAATATCCGCGAGCTGGAAAACGTGATTCACCACACCTTGCTGATCTGCCGCAACGGCGTGATCGAACGCGACGACCTGCGCCTGTCGAACCTGCGCATCGAGCGCCAGGACGACAGCCAGCACACCACCGACAACAGCGCCGAAGCGCTACTGGAGCGAGCCTTCCAGAAACTCTTCGAAGAACAGGCCGGTGCCCTGCACGAAAAGGTCGAGGATGCCCTGTTGCGTGCCGCCTATCGCTTCAGCCACTACAACCAGGTGCACACCGCCAACCTGCTGGGCCTGAGCCGCAACGTCACACGTACACGCCTGATCAAGATCGGCGAGCTGGCGGTGAACAAACGTCGCCCGGGGGAAAACGTGCAAGGCGAACGGATGTTGCACTTATCCATTTAGGCGGCAGTGCAACGCATCGTCATGACTGCGCTCGAAACTGCGCAGCACCTGGAACGAACCAAAGGTCACGGCCGTGGCCTGGTGGGCGCGAATCAGCGTCCAGAAATCATCCTCGCCGTGCTCAAAGCGCTGGAACGCCGCCTCGCCATCCTCGCGGGACTGCCATTGCAGACAATTGAGCACCCGCCGCCCGTCATCGCTGACCTGTACGCTCGCACTCAAAAAACCGCCATGGTCCTGGGCCAGGCGTTCGCTTTGGATGGACAACGCCGCCACCAGGGCGACTTGCTGCCGGGGTTCGATGTGAAATTCGATCAGTTGAGTGAAACCGCGATTCTTCTCTGATACCTGCATGAACACTCCCCTTTCTCTGTAGGCAGAATCTTGCGATTCGATGCCACGCAGGGTAAAACCTCTAGTTAACTAGAGGTCAAGCGCTGTTTCGGAGTTTATGCATGCTCAACAAGGAACTCACCGTTGGCCAACTGGCCGCCCGCAGCGGCGTGGCAGTCACGGCCCTGCACTTCTACGAGGCCAAGGGCCTGATCAAAAGCAATCGTAACGCGGGCAACCAAAGGCGTTATCCACGGGATGTGCTGCGACGGGTGGTGGTTATCAAGATCGCACAGCGTTTGGGGATTCCCCTGGCAACCATTGGCGAAGCGCTGCATGCCTTGCCGGATGGGCGCGCACCGACGGCCAAGGATTGGGAGCGGCTATCCGCGTTGTGGCGTGAAGACCTCGACGAACGGATCAACAAGTTGTTGCTGCTGCGCGACAAGCTCAACGGCTGTATTGGCTGTGGGTGTTTGTCGTTGGAGGCATGCCCGTTGCGTAATCAGGGTGATCAACTGGGTGAGCGCGGGCCGGGGGCGCAGTTGCTGGAGCCCACGTGAAGGGCCAGTCAATGTGGTTGCCACGAAGGTGTGACCTATAGTGAAAAGGCCGTCCCTCCAAAACCACCACCTAAGGAGAACGAAATGAGCGTCAAACCTATCCCCGAGGGCTTTCAGAGAATTACCCCATACCTGGGCATCGAAAAAGCCGCCGAAGCGATCGAGTTCTACAAAAAAGCCTTCGATGCTATTGCGGTCATGCGCCTGGACATGCCCGACGGCAAGGTCGGCCATGCGGAACTGCGCATCGGTGGCTCGCCGATCATGCTGGGCTCGCCCTGTGATGAAAGTGCCTTTGGCAGCCCGCGCGATGGGCATACCAGCGTCGGCATCCACCTCTATGTGAACGACGTCGACAAGCAGTACAAACAAGCCATCGCCGCCGGCGGCACCGTGATATCTGAACCCAAGGATCAGTTCTACGGCGACCGCTGCGGCACGCTGAAAGATCCTTTCGGCCATGTGTGGTTTGTGGCCACCCGCAAAGAAGACCTGACCGAAGCGCAGATCCGCCAACGCGCCATGGAAATGTTCCAGCAAGGCTGAGGCTCCAGAAGCAACACCATCACAATGTGGAAGGGGGCCTGCCCCCTCCCACGCGTTCACCCTTGCCCCGTGTGACTCCAGGATGCAGGCACTCAGCATCAGGAGTCCCTGCATGTTCGCCGGCCTCGAAAAACACAGCTGCCACCTCAAGGCAGGATAAAGCCCTGCTGCGGGGTGATCACGTGTTCGCCCACAGGCCACTGAAACATTTACTTTCATTTATCGGTTAGGGATTTCTCATTCTCATCCGTCTTAACTTAGATACAGCCCGTCGCGTCAGCAAAAGCTACGACCGGCCTTTCCCGGGCCTCCATCGCCCCCCTCCGATCAAGACCCGCATTCACATGTCGAAGAAGTCACGCTCAAAACTCTGGTTTCTCGTACATAGCTGGCTGGCATTGCCCATCTGGTTCTTTGTACTGATCGTCTGCGTCACCGGCACCCTGGCGGTGGTCAGCCAGGAGATCGTCTGGCTGGCCAACCCGGACATCCGCGCCAGCAAGCCATCAGACGATGCCGAACCGCTGAGTTATGATCAGGTGATCGCCGCCATCAAGCGCGACGAGCCCCAGGTGTTCGTCCAGTCGATCAGCCGTCCCGACGAATCGCATTTCGCCCTTAGCGTCGACCTCAGCTACCCGGATGGGCGCTCGGTGGAGGTCTACGTCAACCCGTATACCGGCAAGATCCAGGGCATCAGCCCGTCCTTCAACTTCCAGGCCTTTACCCGCGCCCTGCACGGCTGGTGGCTGGTGCCATTCACCAATGGCTACAGCTGGGGCTGGTACCTGGTGTCGGCGCTCGGCATTCCGTTGCTGGCGTCGTTGGTAACCGGGTTGGTGGTATACAAGAAATTCTGGAAAGGCTTCCTGCGCCCGACCCTGCGGGTGCGCCACGGTGCGCGGATCTTCTGGGGTGACTTCCACCGCCTGAGCGGGATCTGGTCGATCTGGTTCATCCTGGTGATCGCCGTCACCGGCATCTGGTTCCTGATCCGCGCGATCCTGGGGGACAACCAGATTTCGTTCTCCACGGAGCCTGTGATCCCGGTGATTGCCCGGGAAAAGGTGCCCATGTCGCAGCCCGGCGTGCCGGCACCGATGATTCCGGTGGACGAGGCAATCAAGATTGCCACCCAGCGCATCCCGGGGCTGGAGGCGAGTTTCGTCAGCCTGCCGCTCAACGCCTACAGCCACCTGCAGATTGGTGGCCGCGGCTGGTACCCGCTGATGTACCAGACCGCACAGATCAACCCCTACGACGGAGAGGTCGCCGCCGCGCACCTGCTTTCCGACCGTTCAAAGCTGGAGTTCGTCACCGAGTCCATGCGCCCGCTGCACACCGGCGACTTCGGTGGCCTGTGGATCAAGCTGATCTGGGCGTTCTTCGGCCTGATCATGAGCATGATGGTCCTGAGCGGCCTGCTGATCTGGACCAAACGCACCGCCCTGGCCACCCTCAATGCCCTCAAGCGCGAAGCCAAGACGCAACGCGCGCCGGCTGCTATCGCGGCCATGCAGGCTGAAACTTCGGAGGCCCGCCCATGAGCAAGGTCCTTGCCGCACCGCCTTCGCCCCTGCGGGCCTTTTGGCTGAAGTGGCGTTTTCACATCAATGTCCTGCTGTTGCTGATCCCTCTGGGTTTCATGCCCAAGTACTTTGCCGACGCCGCGTTGTTCCGCGGTGACAGCGGTATCGGCGAACGCGTAGCCGGAGACGTGCAGGTCGGGCCCTGGAGCCTGACCCTCGCCGAGTTTCGCAATGAAGGCCCGAGCCCGGACCCGGCAGGCCCGATGAAGTTCTTCAACGCCGCCCTGTGCGACACCTGTGCCGAGCAGGTCAAGGCCACTTACCTGCGTATCGGCAAACCTCGCAGCCTGCGCGCTGCCGGGGTGATCTTCTTTGGCACGCCGTACCGCATGGGCGCCGCCCTGCCGGTGCCGGAACGCACGCCGGTAGACGCCGAAGTGTGGATCACCATGGAAGGCTGGGACGGCAGCATGCACCAGGGTTCCATCCCGCTGAGCCAGGCCTCGCCTGCCACCATTGCCTGGCTGAACAAGCAAGGAGTTAAACCATGACTTTGATGCGCCTGACCCGCGCCTGCAGCGTCCTGCTGCTGTGCGCCGGTTTCAGTAACCTGGCCCTGGCCCACAACCCGATGTGCGAATGCAAGGAAATCCCCGGCGAGCAGATCCAGTGCAAAGGCGGCTTCTCCGATGGCAGCGGCGCGCCCGGCGTGACCCTGGACGTGATTGGCTACGACGAAACCATCCTGGTGCCCGGCAAGCTCGGCCAGGATTCGACCCTGACCTTCAAGAAACCCTCCGCGGAGTTCTACGTGCTGTTTGATGCGGGCCCTGGCCACGTGGTGGAAATCGACCAAGCGGACATCCAGCCACAATGAGTACCACACAGGTTGTCCGCCCCGCCGGGGCCGGCCACGAAACCCTCTACGTCCTGCTGCTGTGCCTGATCATCCTCGCGGTGGCGGGCTCGGTGATCGCGTTGCACGGCGAAACCCAGACCGTCGCGGCCGTGCCCAGCCATCAACTCGACGCACGCCGCGACCTGAGCGCCGCCGAGCAAGGGATCTACGCCGACCTGCGGGTGACCCTGGATGAAATCCAGTTGCTGCAGCAGGAACACAGCGCCCTGCCAACGCCCGCGCAATTGGCCGAAGAAGGCTTCGCGCCCTTCGCCCAGGACGCCAGTTCAGTCAGCCGCGGCGACCATCGCTGGCAGGTGCTGGAGCCATCGTCCTACCTGGGCCTGAGCCAGGCGCCGGGCACCGCCGGGTCGCTGCTGATGCGCGTGCACGGTGCCGAGCCGGATGTCTGGCTCAATCGCAGCGCCAACCTGGCCGCTCCTTCCGACCTCTCTGACCAGGCGCTGATCGCAGCCGGCTGGCAACAGGTGGTCACGCAATTCGATGCCGGCGTGACGCGCCAGCACCGCCACTGAACGAGAAGACCGATTGCCCATGTCTATTTCATCCCCCCTGTTGCGCCTGTTGCTGGTTGGCCTGCTCAGCCTGATGCTCGCCCCGCTGGCGAATGCCGAAGCGGCCAAGCGCCTGCGCATCGGCATCACCCTGCACCCGTACTACAGCTATGTGAGCAATATCGTCGGCGACAAGGCCGAGGTCGTGCCGTTGATTCCCGCCGGTTTCAATCCCCATGCCTACGAACCGCGCGCCGATGACATCAAGCGCATCGGCAGCCTCGACGTGATCGTGCTCAATGGCGTCGGCCATGATGATTTCGCCGACCGCATGATCGCCACCAGCGAGCGCCCGGACATCCCGGTGATCGAAGCCAACGCCAACGTGCCGCTGCTGGCCGCCACCGGCAATGCTGCTCGCGGTGCGGGCAAGGTGGTCAACCCGCACACCTTCCTGTCGATCAGCGCGTCGATTGCCCAGGTCAACAACATTGCCCGCGAGCTGGGCAAGCTCGACCCGGACAACGCCAAGACCTACACCCAGAATGCCCGCGCCTATGGCAAGCGCCTGCGCCAGATGCGCGCCGACGCCCTGGCCAAACTGACCAGCGCGCCCAACCCGGACCTGCGCGTGGCCACCGTGCACGCGGCCTACGACTACTTGCTGCGCGAATTCGGCCTGGAAGTCACCGCCGTGGTCGAACCGGCCCACGGCATCGAGCCGAGCCCGAGCCAGTTGAAGAAAACCATTGATGAACTGCGCGCGCTGGACGTGAAGGTGATCTTCTCGGAGATGGATTTCCCGTCGACCTACGTCGAGACCATCCAGCGTGAGTCCGGGGTCAAGCTGTACCCGCTGTCGCATATTTCCTACGGCGAATACACGCCTGAAAAGTACGAAAAGGAAATGACCGGCAACCTCAACACCGTGGTGCGGGCGATCCAGGAGTCGGGAGCATGACGGCGGCGGAGCAACTGAAAGTCGCCAGCGTCGGCCCGACGATCGAGTTCGACAAAATCTGCCTGACCCTGGGCCGCACCACGATCCTCGACGGCGTGAGCTTCCAGGTAGAGCCGGGCAGCATCCACGCGCTGGTCGGCCCCAACGGCGGCGGCAAAAGCTCGCTGATCAAGACCTTGCTGGGGCAAACGCCGCACCAGGGGCAATTGCGCCTGCACTGGCCGACAGCCGTGGGTACCGTCGGCTACGTCCCCCAGGCACTGGAATTTGACCGCGGCTTGCCGATGACCGTGGATGACTTCATGGCTGCCATGTGCCAGCGCCGCCCGGCATTTCTTGGCCTGTCCACACACTATGCCAGCGCGATTGGCGATGCCCTGGAGCGCGTTGGCATGCAGGACAAGCGCAAGCGCCGCATGGGCGCGCTGTCCGGCGGTGAACGTCAGCGCGTGTTGCTGGCCCAGGGGCTGATCCCGGCGCCGCAATTGCTGGTGTTGGATGAGCCGATGTCGGCCCTCGATGAAGCCGGCATCCAGGTGTTCGAACGCCTGCTCAATGACTGGCGCCTGGCCGGGATCACCGTGCTGTGGATCGAGCACGACCTCGAAGCCGTCGGCCGCCTGGCCGACCGCGTCACCGGCCTGAACCGCCGCGTGCTGTTCGACGCCACGCCCAAAGAAGCACTGACCCCGGATCGCCTGCTGACCCTGTTCTCCACCCACCCTCGGAGCCCGGCGCAATGAGTTATGAAGCTTTTCGCTTGATGGTCCAGGGCTGGGCCTCTTCCGGGTACCTGCCGGAAGCGCTGGCCTATGGTTTTGTGGTCAACGCGCTGCTCGCCGGCCTGCTGATCGGGCCGGTACTCGGTGGTTTGGGCACGCTGGTGGTGGTCAAGCGCTTTGCGTTTTTCTCCGAAGCGGTCGGCCATGCCGCACTGACCGGCGTGGCCGTGGGCATCCTGCTCGGCGAACCCTACACTGGGCCGTATGGCGCGTTGTTTGGCTACTGCCTGCTGTTCGGCATCCTGCTCAACTACCTGCGCAACCGTACGGGCCTGGCGCCGGACACCCTGATCGGCGTGTTCCTCTCGGTGTCGCTGGCCTTGGGCGCGAGCCTGCTGCTGATCCTGGCGGGCAAGATCAACGTGCACATCCTCGAAAACGTGCTGTTCGGCTCGGTGTTGACTGTCAACGGCAATGATCTGCTGGTACTGGCGATTGTCGGCGCACTGGTGATGGCCCTGGCGTTGCCGCTGTACAACCGCATCATGCTCGCCAGCTTCAACCCTCAATTGGCGGCGGTGCGTGGCGTGGCAGTAAAGACACTGGATTATCTGTTCGTGATCCTGGTGACGCTGATCACCGTGGCGGCGGTCAAGGTGATCGGCGCGATCCTGGTCGGTGCGTTGCTGGTAATCCCGGCCGCAGCGGCGCGCCTGTTGAGCCAGTCACTCAAGGGCTTCTTCTGGATCTCGGTGGTGATCGCCACGGTCAGCACCCTGTGCGGCATCCTGCTGCCGATCATCTTCGACCTGCCGATCCCGTCCGGTGCCGCGATCATCCTGATGGCCGGCATCGCCTTCGCCCTCGCCGCCATCGCACGCGGCACCGTGCCCAGCCTCAAAGGGAATCTAGGATAATGCGCCCCGTCTTTCGCCCACTGGCCTTGGCCATCGCTTGCTTGATCAGTACCTCGGCACTGGCTGTCGACGGTTTCGAGCCCAACGGTTTCAAAACCAACCACGGCCTCGGCCATGCCGCGCTCAGCAAGGCCACCTCGATAAAGCCGGTCAAGGTGCTGGCTTCGCTGCCGGTCACCTACGGCTTGGCCGAGGTGTTGCTCAAAGGCACCGACGTGCAACTCGAACGCGCCGCGCCAGCCAACCTACCGGGTTCGCGGCAGGTGTCCTACTTCACCGGCCGTGGCGCCCCGGCGCTGGGCAAGCTGGCCGCGGATGCCGACGCCGCCATCGGCCTGCGCTCGCTGTGGGCCGATGACCCGCTGTACCCGGTAGCGCGACGCAGCAACATCCGCATCGTCGAAATCGACGCCGCACGCCCGGTAGACGGCGGCCTGCCGGGCATCGCCGTGCAGCCCGGCGTAGCCGACGGCTTGAACAGCCAGCCATGGCAATCAAGCAACAACCTGGGGCGCATGGCCGATGTGCTGGCCGCCGACCTGAGCCGCCTGGCGCCGAGTGCCAAGCCAAAGATCGACGCCAACCTCGCCGCCCTCAAACAGCGCCTGCTCAAACTCACCGCCGACAGCGAAGCGCGGTTGGCCAAGGCAGACAACCTCAGCGTGGTCAGCCTGAGCGATCACTTTGCGTATCTGGTCAGCAGCTTGAACCTGGAAGTCATCAGCACCGATGCGCGGCCGGACGCCGAGTGGACGCCGCAGGCCTTGCAGAAACTCAGTGCCGAGCTCAAAGACAACGACGTGGCCGTGGTGCTGCATCACCGGCAGCCAAGCGAAGCGGTAAAAGCGGCGGTCGCCGCTGGCGGTTCGCGACTGTTGGTCTTGAATGTGGATGGCGCAGACCCGGTGGCAGAGCTGGAAACCAACGTGGATCAGGTGCTCAAGGCACTCACACCCTAAATCCAACTGTGGCGAGGGTCACACCACATCCACGCCCACGTGGATCGCATCATGCCGCCAGAACTCCAGGTCACAATCGATCAACCGCTGGTGCTGGTCATAATTGACCCGGGCAATGCGCAAGCCGGGGCTGCCCACCGACACACGCAACGTCGCGGCAGCCTCCACCGGCAGTGACGTCGGCACGATTTCAAAGCGTACCCGCCCGTAGTGCAGGTCGTACTTGCGGGCATACAACTCGGTCATCGACTGATTCAAATCGCAGTCCAGAATCCCCGGAAAATACTGTGGGTTCAGGTAGTGCTCCACATACAGCACCAAGCGCCCGTCGATCCGCCGACCCCGGCAGATCTGGATCACACTCGACAACGCCGGCAACTGCAACCACGCACACACCGCCGCCGACGCCGGCTGCAAGCGCGCCGAGATCACTTCGGTGGACGCCACCCGCCCCTGGTCGCTGACCATCGCGTGAAAGTGGCTACGCTGCATCAGGTTGTAGGCCAGCCGTGGCGGCGAGACAAACCAGCCACGGCGTTCTTCGCGATAGATCTGGCCCTGGGCCTCCAGTTGTAACAAGGCTTCCCGCACCGTGATCCGGGTGGTACCAAACAACTCGCTGAGCTTGCGCTCGGCCGGGAGTTTGCTGGCGGGCGGCAACAGGCCGTGGTCGATCTGCTCTTGCAGCGCCAGGCCGATGGATGTCACCGCCTTGATTGCCTCATCACGCATCAACGTTACCTATCTGGACTAGACCAGCACCGTTCGGGTGCAGAAACCGCGCTGTATTTGGGCTGTTGCAGTTGCATGCCAGCCTAGGCATTGCAGATGACCGACAGATGACAGTCCGTGTCTGCCCCGCGCAGAACACCCTGCAATACATCGGCCAAGTCCAATCAATGCGGGCACCTGGGCATGGTCTACGCTCACTCTGAGCGCAGCGACATCAGCGATTTAAAAACGACATCGACATGAAACTGTCATCCACCGGGCCTAAATTGGCTCAGGTATTGCTGACCTAGACCAACTGAGGCGATTCATCACTGATTTCTTGGGGCGCCCCAAGAAATCAGTGATGAATCGCCCCCCGCAATCGTTCATAAAAACGCAGCGTTGATAACGCCCAAAGGAGCTTCGGATGAAACAGCTTTTCCTGGCATCACTGTTAGGCTCGACCATTGCCATGTGCACCGCCGCCATGGCCGCTGATACCGATCTAAAAACCCTTGAAGCCGCCGCGAAAGCGGAAGGCGCCGTCAACAGCGTCGGCATGCCCGATGACTGGGCCAACTGGAAAGGCACCTGGGAAGACCTGGCCAAGACCTACGGCCTCAAGCACATCGACACCGACATGAGCTCGGCCCAGGAAATCGCCAAGTTCAAGGCAGAGAAAGACAACGCCAGCGCCGACATCGGCGACGTCGGCGCGGCCTTCGGCCCGATTGCGGTGAAGCAGGACGTGACCCAGCCGTACAAACCGTCCACCTGGGCCCAGGTGCCGGATTGGGCCAAGGACAAAGACGGGCACTGGGCCCTGGCCTACACCGGCACCATCGCGTTTATCGTCAACAAGAAGCTGCTGCACGGCTCTGAAGTGCCTACCAGCTGGGCTGACCTGCTGACCGGCAAGTACAAGGTCTCCATCGGTGACGTAAGCACTGCGGCCCAAGCGGCCAATGGCGTACTGGCGGCGGCCATCGCCAACAAAGGCGACGAAAAGAACATCGCCCCAGGCCTGCAGTTCTTCACCAAGATTGCTCAGCAAGGTCGCCTCGGCCTGTCCAACCCGACCATCGCCACCATGGAAAAAGGCGAAATCGAAGTGGGCGTGGTCTGGGACTTCAACGGCCTCAGCTACAAGGCCAAGATGGCTAACCCGGATGACTACGTGGTGCTGATCCCATCCGACGGTTCGGTGAAGTCCGGCTACACCACCATCATCAACAAATACGCCAAGCACCCGAACGCCGCCAAGCTGACCCGCGAATACATCTTCAGCGACGCCGGCCAGCTCAACCTGGCGAAGGGCAATGCGCGCCCGATCCGCGCTGAAACCGACCTGAAACTGCCGGCCGAAATCGCCAAGAACCTGATCCCGGGCGAGCAGTACACCAAGGCCAACCCGCAACCGATCAAGGATGCCGACGCCTGGGAAGCAACTGCCAAGAAGCTGCCACAACTGTGGAACGAGCAAGTCATCGTAGAGATGAAATAACAGACCTGAAATGCGGTCAGTGTGGGAGCTGGCTTGCCAGCTCCCACAATTTGGTCCGGTTGGGTCAGAGAAATTGAGTCAAGCCTACTGTTGCGGAGCGCCTCCCCCCATGAAGCACAATGTCATCCTTGTCGTGCTCGACGGCCTCAACTTCGAGGTTGCAAGGCACGCCATGGGGCACTTGCAGGCCTATGTCGGCGCAGGACGCGCAGCCCTCTACAAGCTGGAATGTGAACTGCCCGCCCTGTCCCGCCCTCTGTATGAATGCATACTCACCGGCGTGCCTCCGATCCAGAGCGGCATCGTCCACAACAACGTCTCGCGCCTGTCCAACCAGCGCAGCATTTTCCATTACGCCACCGATGCCGGTCTGTCCACCGCAGCGGCGGCTTACCACTGGGTCAGCGAGTTGTATAACCGCACCCCCTTCCTCGCCGCCCGCGACCGTCATACCGACGACAAGGCACTGGCGATCCAGCACGGGCATTTCTACTGGCATGACCACTACCCGGACTCCCACCTATTTGCCGACGCCGAAAGCCTGCGCCGCAAACACGCACCGAACTTCCTGGTGGTGCACCCGATGAACATCGACGACGCCGGCCACAAGCACGGCCTTGACACCCCGCAATACCGCAACAGCGCACGCTCGGCTGACATTATCCTGGCCGATTACCTGCAAGCCTGGCTCGACGCCGGCTACCAAGTGTTGGTGACCGCCGACCACGGCATGAACAACGACCGTTCCCACAACGGCCTGCTGCCGCAGGAACGCGAAGTGCCGCTGTTTGTCTTCGGCGATGCCTTCAGCCTGGACCCCAACGCCACGCCGAAACAGACCGACCTGTGCGGCACCGTCTGTGAACTGCTGGGCGCGCCCCACGACAAACCTGTCTGCCGGGAGCTGTTGAAATGACCCGAGGCAAATGGTTGGCGCTGCTGTGTCTGGTGCCCTTCGCACTGTTCTTTATCGTGTTCGAAATCGCCCCGCTGGTATGGGTGCTGATCAACAGCCTGCAAACCGAAGAGGCCGGCTGGGGCATGGAAAACTTCGTGCGCATCTTCAGCTCGAAGTTCTACCTGCAAGCCATCCAGTTCAGCCTGGAAATCAGCTTCTACTCCAGCATATTCGGCATCATCATCGCCACGCTGGGCAGCTACTCGTTGCGCCGGGTGGATTCGCCACTGCGCAATTTCGTCACCGCTTTCGCCAACATGACCAGCAACTTTGCCGGTGTGCCCTTGGCGTTCGCGTTCATCATTTTGCTCGGTTTCAACGGCAGCATTACGATCATGCTCAAGCAGGCGGGGATCATTCAGGACTTCAATCTGTACTCCAAGACCGGCTTGATCATCCTCTATACCTACTTCCAGATTCCCCTGGGCGTGTTGCTGCTGTACCCGGCCTTCGATGCATTGCGCGAAGACTGGCGTGAGTCGGCTGCACTGCTCGGCGCGAATGGCTGGCAGTTCTGGCGGCATATCGGCCTGCCGGTGCTCACCCCGGCCCTGCTCGGTACGTTCGTGATTCTGCTGGCCAACGCCCTGGGCGCCTATGCAACGGTGTATGCCTTGACCACCGGCAACTTCAACGTGCTGCCGATCCGTATTGCCGGGCTGGTGTCCGGCGATGTGTCCCTCGACCCGAACATGGCCAGCGCCCTGGCCGTGGTACTGGTGGCGCTGATGACCGTGGTCACGGTGGTCCATCAACTGCTGCTCAAGAGGAGCTACCATGTCTCGCGCTGAAGCCGGCCCGGCCTCCCTCTACCACCGTGTGGTGGTGTATGTGTTGTTTGCGATCCTGGTGCTGCCGCTGGTGGGCACCTTTGTCTACTCCATCGCCAGCAGTTGGTCGGCGACCATCCTGCCTGCCGGTTTTACCCTGAAGTGGTACGTGCAGTTATGGAGCGACCCGCGCTTTCTGATGGCGTTCGGGCAGTCGCTGCTGGTGTGCGTCGGCGCGCTGATCCTGTCGGTGGTGCTGATACTGCCGCTGCTGTTCGTGGTGCATTACCACTTCCCGAAACTCGATGCGCTAATGAACATCCTGATCCTGCTGCCCTTCGCGGTGCCGCCGGTGGTGTCGTCCGTGGGCCTGCTGCAACTCTATGGCTCCGGGCCGCTGGCGATGGTCGGCACACCGTGGATCCTGATCGGTTGCTACTTCACCGTCGCCCTGCCGTTCATGTACCGCGCGATCACCAACAACCTGCAAGCGATCAACCTGCGCGACCTGATGGACGCCTCCCAACTGCTCGGCGCCAGCACCTGGCAGGCGGCGATCCTGGTGGTGCTGCCGAACCTGCGCAAAGGCCTGATGGTGGCGCTGCTGCTGTCATTCTCGTTCCTGTTCGGCGAGTTCGTGTTCGCCAACATCCTCGTCGGCACCCGCTACGAAACGTTGCAGGTGTACCTGAACAACATGCGTAACAGCAGCGGCCACTTCACCAGTGCCGTCGTGATCTCCTATTTCTTCTTTGTGCTGGTGCTGACCTGGGCCGCCAATATCTTGAACAAGGACAAAAGCCAATGAGCTTCGTCAGCGTCCAACACCTGCAAAAAGGCTACGCCGGCACCCCGGTATTCAGTGACATCAACTGCGAGATCGCCAAAGGTGAGTTCGTCACCCTGCTCGGCCCGTCCGGTTGCGGCAAGTCCACGCTGCTGCGCTGCATCGCCGGGCTGACGCCGGTGGACAGTGGCAAAATCCTGCTGGATGACCAGGACATCGTCCCGCTGAGCCCGCAGAAACGAAACATCGGCATGGTGTTCCAGAGCTATGCACTGTTTCCCAACATGACCGTGGAACAGAACGTCGCCTTTGGCCTGCGCATGCAGAAGGTCAACGCCGACGACAGCCACAAGCGCGTGCAGGAAGTGCTGCAACTGGTGGAACTCAAGGACCTCGCCGGCCGCTACCCGCACCAGATGTCCGGCGGCCAGTGCCAGCGCGTGGCCCTCGCCCGCTCCCTGGTGACCCGGCCGCGCCTGCTGTTGCTGGATGAGCCGTTGTCGGCGCTGGATGCGCGGATTCGCAAGCACCTGCGCGAACAGATCCGCCAGATCCAGCGCGAACTGGGCCTGACCACGATCTTCGTGACCCATGACCAGGAAGAAGCCCTGACCATGTCCGACCGCATCTTCCTGATGAACCAGGGCAAGATCGTCCAGAGCGGCGACGCCGAGACCCTCTACACCGCGCCGGTCGACGTATTCGCCGCCGGGTTTATCGGCAACTACAACCTGCTGGACGCCGACAAGGCGACCCAACTGCTGCAACGTCCGATCAACAGCCGCATCGCCATTCGCCCCGAGGCCATCGAGCTGAGCCGCAGCGGCGAACTCGACGCCCTGGTACGCAGCCACAGCCTGCTGGGCAATGTGATCCGCTATCGCATTGAGGCGCGCGGCGTGGAACTGGTGGTGGACGTGCTCAACCGCTCGGCCGACGATCTGCATCCGGACGGCCAGCGCCTGGCACTTTCCATCGACCCAAGCGCCCTGTGTGAAGTAGCCTGACGCAACGATTTACTGAGAGAGCACGACCGATGGCATTGGTAATTTTTGATCTGGACGACACCTTGATCCACGGCGACTGCGCCACCCTGTGGAGCGAGCAGATGGGCCGCCTGGGCTGGGTCGACCCGGAGTCGTTCATGCGCAAGAACAACGAGCTGATGGACGCCTACAGCCAGGGCGAGCTGAAGATGGAAGACTTCATGGACTTCAGCCTGGAACCGATGATTGGCCGCACACCGGCGGAAATCGAGCACCTGGTAGAGCCGTGGGTCGAGGACGTGATCGAGCCGCTGATCTACAGCGACGCCACCAGGGCCATCGCCCGTCACCGCGCAAATGGCGACCGGATTCTGGTGATCTCCGCGTCGGGCACCCATCTGGTCCAGCCTATTGCAGCGCGGATCGGCATTGATGAAGTGCTGGGTATTGAACTGGAGGTCAGTCATGGCGTGTACAGCGGGCGAACCGTGGGGGTACTGACTTACCGCGAGGGCAAAATCACGCGTTTGCTGGAGTGGCTGGAGCAGGAAGGCGAGACGTTGGAGGGGGCGTATTTCTACTCGGACTCGCGTAATGATCTACCGTTGCTGTTGAAAGTGGATCATCCGCAAGTAGTGAACCCCGATCCAGTATTGCGCGCCCATGCGGAACAAGCTGGCTGGCCCATCCACCACTGGATCTGATCACACCCTGCCGAGTTGAAAACCCAATCAACTGTGGGAGCTGGCTTGCCTGCGATAGCGGTGTGTCAGATGAAGAATTCTTCACTGATATACCGCTATCGCAGGCAAGCCAGCTCCCACATTGGTTGCATTCCGAGTTAAAGATCAGGCCAGCGTCTCATCGATCACCAACACCAACTTCCCGGAAATCTGGTTGGTCGCCAGCTCGGCAAACGCCGCCTCGGCATCCTTGATCGGGAACGTCTTGGCCAACTGCGGGCTCAGGCGCCCCTCGACAAACAACGGCCATACATGCTGGCTCAGGTCGCTGAACAGGTCAGCCTTGAATTGATCACTGCGACTACGCAGGGTCGACCCCAGCAACTGGATGCGCTTGCCAAGCACCTGGGCCAGGTCCAGCTTGGCCTCGCGACCGCCCATCAGGCCGATCAACACCCAGCGACCATCCAGGGCCAACAGCTTGAGGTCAAGGGCCGCATAGTCGCCGCCCACCGGGTCGAGAATCACATCGAACGGCCCGAAATCCCGCAGCCCTTCTATCCCATCCGTACGTACCACGCCGCCCTGGGCACCTAGAGCTTCGCAGTACGCCAGGCGCTCGGCCGAGCCCACGCTGACCCAGCACGGGCTGCCAAATGCCTTGCACAGCTGGATCGCCGCGGAGCCCACGCCACTGGCGCCTGCGTGCAGCAAGACTTTTTCACCGGGCTTGAGGCCCGCCAACTGGAACAGATTCAGCCACGCCGTGCTGTACACCTCAGGCAACGCTGCCGCCTCGATCAGCGACAGCCCCTCCGGTACCGGCAATACATGGCGCGCATCCACCACCACTTCTTCGGCCATGCCACCCCCGGCCAACAGCGCGCAGACGCGGTCGCCGACCTGCCAGGACGAGCCCGCCCCCACTTCACTGATCACCCCGGAACACTCCAGGCCCAGCACTGCACTGGCACCCGGAGGGGGCGGATAAAGCCCCGCACGCTGTAATAAATCGGCGCGATTCAGGCCCGCTGCCGACACACGAATGCGAACTTGGCCTACATCGCAGGTAGGACTGGGTTCTTCCAACCACTCCACGTGACCGTCAACGCCTTGCAATGCTTTCACAGTGCCTCCATAGTGAGTCTGGACTGAGCCCGTAGCAGTAGCGCCGGGCTTTTTGCATTATGCGACCGGACCATATGGAACCGGCTCCCTCAAAGACGGCCTAATATGCGTTATCAATTGCCCCCGCGTCGAATCAGCATGAAGCATTTGTTCCCAAGCACCGCCCTCGCTCTTTTCATTGGTCTCGGCTTCGCGTCGATGTCGACCAATACGTTCGCAGCCAACAGCTGGGACAACCTTCAGCCGGATCGCGATGAGGTGATTGCCAGCCTTAACGTCGTCGAGTTGCTCAAGCGCCATCACTACAGCAAGCCGCCGCTCGACGACGCTCGCTCGGTGATCATCTATGACAGCTACCTCAAGCTGCTGGATCCGTCGCGCAGCTACTTCCTGGCCAGCGACATCGCTGAGTTCGACAAGTGGAAGACGCAGTTCGACGACTTCCTCAAGAGCGGCGACCTGCAGCCCGGCTTCACCATCTACAAGCGTTATCTGGACCGCGTCAAAGCGCGTCTGGACTTCGCCTTGGCTGAGCTGAACAAAGGCACCGACAAGCTCGACTTCACCGAGAAGGAAACCCTTCTGGTGGACCGCAAGGACGCCCCTTGGCTCAAGACCACCGCAGAACTGGACGACCTGTGGCGCAAACGCGTCAAGGACGAAGTGCTGCGCCTGAAGATCGCCGGCAAAGACCCTAAGGCGATCCAGGAACTGCTGACCAAGCGCTACAAGAACCAGCTGGCGCGCCTAGACCAGACCCGTGCCGAAGACATCTTCCAGGCCTACATCAACACCTTCGCGATGTCCTACGACCCGCACACCAATTATCTGTCACCAGATAACGCGGAAAATTTCGACATCAATATGAGTCTGTCCCTGGAAGGCATCGGTGCCGTCCTGCAAAGCGACAACGACCAGGTGAAGATCGTGCGCCTGGTGCCGGCAGGCCCGGCGGACAAGACCAAGCAGGTCGCACCGGCCGACAAGATCATCGGCGTGGCCCAGGCCGACAAAGAGATGGTCGACGTGGTCGGCTGGCGCCTGGACGAAGTGGTCAAGCTGATCCGTGGGCCGAAAGGCAGCGTGGTGCGCCTTGAAGTGATTCCACACACCAATGCGCCAAACGACCAGACCAGCAAGATCGTGTCCATCACCCGTGAAGCGGTGAAGCTCGAAGACCAGGCCGTGCAGAAGAAAGTCCTCAACCTCAAGCAGGATGGCAAGGACTACAAACTGGGCGTGATTGAGATCCCGGCGTTCTACCTGGACTTCAAGGCGTTCCGTGCTGGCGATCCGGACTACAAGAGCACCACTCGCGACGTTAAGAAAATCCTGACAGAGTTGCAGAAGGAAAAAGTCGACGGCGTGGTCATCGACCTGCGCAACAACGGCGGCGGTTCCCTGCAGGAAGCCACCGAGCTGACCAGCCTGTTCATCGACAAGGGCCCGACCGTGTTGGTACGCAACGCTGACGGCCGTGTCGACGTGCTCGAAGACGAGAACCCGGGCGCCTTCTACAAAGGCCCGATGGCGTTGCTGGTCAACCGCCTCTCGGCCTCGGCCTCGGAGATTTTCGCCGGCGCCATGCAGGACTACCACCGCGCGCTGATCATCGGCGGCCAGACCTTCGGCAAAGGCACCGTGCAGACCATCCAGCCGCTGAACCATGGCGAGCTGAAGCTGACGCTGGCCAAGTTCTACCGGGTTTCCGGGCAGAGCACCCAGCATCAGGGCGTACTGCCGGACATCGATTTCCCGTCGATCATCGACACTAAGGAAATCGGCGAAAGCGCCCTGCCGGAAGCCATGCCGTGGGATACCATCCGCCCTGCGATCAAGCCAGCGTCCGACCCGTTCAAGCCATTCCTGGTGCAGTTGAAGGCTGACCACGACACCCGCTCCGCCAAGGATGCCGAGTTCGTGTTCATCCGCGACAAGCTGGCCCTGGCCAAAAAGTTGATGGAAGAAAAATCCGTCAGCCTCAACGAAGTCGACCGCCGCAAGCAGCATGCCGACATCGAGAATCAGCAACTGCTGCTGGAAAACGTCCGCCGCAAGGCCAAAGGCGAAGACCCGCTCAAAGAGCTGAAGAAAGAAGATGAAGATGCGCTGCCGGCCGAGGCGGAAAAAACCAAGCCGGAAGACGACGCCTACCTGGCCGAGACTGGCCGGATCCTGCTGGACTACCTGAAGATCAGCAAGCAGGTGGCCAAGCAGTAAATGATGGCAATTTAATGTGATGGCGACCCGAGCTGTCATCATATAGACATCATTCTGTCGTGAAATGAAGGACCGTCGGCTCACCGCCCGCGGTCCTTTTTTTTCGATCGAGATCGCCATGACCATGACCGAACAGCTGAATGCATTGGGCTCAATCCTGGCTCAAGGCAGTTTGCACAGCCTGTTCCAACCGATCATCTGCCTGTCCGAACGACGCATCCTCGGCTATGAGGCCCTTAGCCGTGGCCCCTCCAACAGCCCGCTGCACTCCCCTGTCGCGCTGTTCTCGGTGGCCAGCCAGGCGGGGCGTCTGAGCGAATTGGAAATGGCCTGCCGCGAAAGCGCGTGCCGGCGCTTCAGCGAACAGAAACTGCCGGGCAAGCTGTTCCTCAATATCTCCCCGGAGTCCTTGATGGAGACGGCGCACCAACCCGGGCGCACCCTGCAATTGCTGCGCGACTATGGCATCCCACCGAGCCAGGTGGTGATCGAGCTCACCGAACAGACCCCCACCGACGATTTCGACCTGCTGCAAACCGCACTGCATCACTACCGCAACATGGGGTTCTCGATTGCCCTGGACGACCTCGGCGCCGGCTATTCCAGCCTGCGCTTGTGGTCGGAGTTGCGTCCGGATTACGTGAAGATCGACCGGCACTTTATCGACGGCATCCATCAGGATGCGCTCAAGCGCGAGTTTGTCGGCTCGATCCTGCAAATCGCCAAGGCCTCCCGCGCCCAGGTGATCGCCGAGGGCATCGAGTTGCCGGAAGAGCTGGCGGTGCTGATGGAGATGGGCGTGGACCTGGTGCAGGGCTATCTGCTTTGTCGTCCCCAGGAAAATCCTCCGCAGGAACCACGCCAAATGCTGCCCAGGCCCGACAGCGCCAACGTGGCCCTGAGCGACGAAGGCAGCGACCTCAGCGCCCTGCTCAACGAACAACCTGCCGTGGACCAGGACACCGCCACCGCCCAGGTGCTTGAGGCATTTCGCCGCCAGGCCAACCTCAACTCCCTGGCGGTGCTCGATGGCCGCGGGCATCCGGTGGGTATCGTGCACCGGCATTCGCTGTCGGATGCGCTGCTCAAGCCGTTCGCCACCGACCTGTTTGCGCGCAAGCCCATCAGCCGCTTGATGAGCAGCGACTTTCTCGCGGTGGAGTTGAGCCAGTCGCTGCAACAGGTCAGCCGCCTGCTGACCAGCCGTGCACGGCAGCGTATCGAAGAAGATTTCATCATTACGCTGAACGGCGATTACCTGGGGCTGGGCCGCGTGATCGACGTACTCAAGCTGATCACCGAGCTGAAAATCCAACAGGCACGCTACGCCAACCCGCTGACCTTGCTACCCGGCAACGTGCCGATCCAGCAATGCCTGACGCGGTTGTTGCAACAACAACGGGAGTCGGTGATCTGTTACGTGGATATCGACAGCTTCAAGCCGTTCAACGACATCTACGGCTATGGGCGTGGCGATGAAGTGTTGCTGTGCCTGGCGCAGTGCCTGAACGACCGGGTCGACGCCAGCCGCGACTTTGTCGGGCATATCGGCGGAGATGATTTCTTGCTGGTATTGGGGCCGCAGGATTGGCGCAAGCGGCTCAACCAACTGCTGGATGACTTCCACACCCAGTGCAGGCGCTTCTACCGTGCCGAGCACCTCGAGGCTGGCTGCTTCGTGGCGTTGAACCGTCAGGGCGTACGTCAGGAGTTCGCGTTACTGTCGCTGTCCATCGGCGTGGTGCATTTATATCCACAGGCCTGTGGACAACTCGATGCCAGCCAATTGGCGGAGTTGGCGTCGCAAGCCAAGCACCATGCCAAGGACGTGGCCGGCTACAGCATCCATGTGATCGACAGCATGGACGCGCTGCCCCAGGCGCTTTAGGCCTCGGCAGATTCCGGGTATTCGTACTCGAATACCCGCACCACTTCCGAGGCATGCCAGGATGCCGCGGCCACGCCATCGGACGGCCCGCTGAAACGCCCTAGGCGCTCCACACATTCAAAGAAGCCGGTACGCGGCAGGCGGCTCGCACCCTGGCTGATCACCAGGGAACTGCGCAACGGCTGCTCGGCCTTGGCGTCCAGCGCTGCCAGGTGCTCCAGGGCGGCGGCCAGGGTTTGCATGGCCGGCGTGGGGAATTGCAGGCGCTCCAGCAGCGCGCGGTACGTCAGCAGATGGCGCTGGCGGCGCGCCTGGTCCAGTTCGTTGAGTAACCCATCCCAATGTTGACGGCTGATACGTAGGCTCAAGATTCATCCCTCCAACCTGCAACGCCCAATTCCCAGGCCAGGCTGCGGCGGATCGCGGCATCCGGCTGGCGTTCACCACTTTCGATCAATCCAAGATACGACGGGCTGATGCCCACGGTACGGGCCAGGGCCTCGATTGCCAGGCCCTTGGCTTCGCGCAAGCCGCGCAGGTCTGCGAGCGGGCGCAGATCCGGGACGGCGGCTTGGGCAGTAGAAACGGGGGGAGGTGTAGCGGGTTGTTGCTGACCGGCAGCTTTCAGCAGCGCCTGGTATTGATCCCAAGGCAACACCGCGTATTCGGGTTCGCCATTGCGTGAAATTATCTGAATATCCATGACTGCCCCGTAGGATAACAACACTTACTAAGTAAGCTCTTTCCTTAGGAGTGTAATCCTAACAGCCACAAAGGTCGCAGAGGATAGCCGTATCGTCAGTTTTTTTGCGGGTTTTCCTTGGCCAGCAGTGCCGGCGTCGCAGGCAGCCGCTCAACCACCACGAGCTTTTCCGGACGCTGTGCCTCACGCCAGGCGCGAAAAGCGCTCAGCTCGTCGTTCAGGGTCTTCATGAGCCATGCCAGCACGGCGATGTCATCGAGCATGCCGAACAACGGGATAAAGTCCGGGATCGCATCTATCGGACTGAGAAAGTACATCAGCCCCGCCACCACCGAGACCAGTGCCTTGGGGCTGATCGCCCGATACTCGCCACGCCAGTACGCCAGGCACAGGGCCTGAAGCAATTTGAGATCATCCTTGAGCTTACCCAGGCGGTTGCCCTGGCTGGAGCCCTTGGCAGCGACGGCGAAGAGCAGCGTCGGCAAACGGCCACGGCCGAGCAAACGCGCCGCCATGGGCAGGAAACGGGTGAAATTGAAGGGTGGTTTCATTCGTCACTCCAGTTCCAGGCGAACACAAATGTTATCCACACAAATTGTGGATAACCTTGTGAACAGAGCCGGTTTTGCTGGCTGAAAGCCACGGTTTACAAGGCTTGCAGTCAGATCGGGCGTTTTTTGCGCACTTGAAAAAAACCCAATATTTCATTGACTTGGCGTTGCTGTGCGGCTAGCCGTGTTCGAGTGTTATATCAGACTGTTGCCTGCTACAGACGTTCGCTTGAATCTCTTGTAGTGAGCGGGCTTGCCCCGCGCTGGGGGGCGAAGCCGCCCTAAATCCGGCATCGCGGTCTTCCTGATACACCGCGGCGAACCTATTCAGGGCGGCTTCGCCACCCAGCGCGGGTGTAGAACCGTAGACATCCTTTACATCTGAAACCGGGGACATCGTTTACACATTTTAGGCTTGGACGCGGCCCATGCCTCGTCCAAGCCTCCCTAGGGGATA
>NZ_JACVAC010000024.1 GCF_014851685.1 Pseudomonas sp. PDM05 | reverse complement strand
GCGCAGCTTTGGCGCGCACGATGGCAGCGGAGTCGTTGGCGGTGACGGCGCGGGCTTCCACGGCAGCGGCAGCGCCGGCACCGTCGAGGCGGTCCATGTTGGCTTCGCTGGCGTGGCCGGCGTTGGCGCCCTTGATCACCGCTGCACCGGTGTCTTCGTTGTCGACTTCATCCCAACTCAGCATTGAAATACTCCTTCCTGGTCTGTTCTGACGGCGTGTGAACCCGTCCAAAAATATTCGATTTGCAGGCTACTAGGCATTGAAATACTGCGCGTAGTGTGGTCGGTAAATACCGATGCTGCACACTATGTAGTGGTCTGTTCTGTTTGTGGGCACACTATATGGTGTGTGCGGGGATGGGTCAACGAACGAGAGTGTATTGATCGTCGCAGGGGCATTCCCCTGTCAGGGGTGGTGGCCTAGTGATATTGTTGGCGCTCAAACCGTTGAACCAGAGCGGTCGTTGTCAATCGTGACACGCAAGGCTCAGTTTCTAGAAAAGGACGTCAGTACGTATGACTCAAGGTGCACCTACACCCACGCCCACCACTTATTCCTGGCCGCTGATCATTATCGTCGCGGCCGGCCTGTGGGCGGCATTTACCGCTGCGGCCTCACTGTTCGGCCTTAAATTCGGCGCGGCAGACAACTTTATCCCGTCCGCGGAACTGATGGAAAACTACGTTTCGCGGACCGTGCTTGCCGAGTCATACCTCCCACTTGCCAAGGTATCGTCGGACTATTTGAGCAAGGTCGATGTTGAAAAAAACTACGTCGCCATCGACAAAATCCACAGCCTCTACGTGCCGAAAGCTGACTATCAGCAGCTACAGCAACAACTGGCCGATCTGACGGCCAAGGTCAGCGCAATCCCCAGCCCGTTACCACCGATGAATATCGTCATGACAAAAGGTGGGAACTGGTCCGATGAGCGCCTCGGGGTCAGTATCAGGATGGGCGGCTATTCCTTGGGGCCATTGAATTCCTCGGTGGATTTTTTCTTGACGCTGCCCGACTCCGAGGAGCACGTAGAAACGCTCGACACCCGGGAAGACCTGCCGGTGTGGACATTCAGGAAACACAATCGCCAGTTCAAGCTCTCGGTGCTCAAGATCATGCCGACGACGTTTGTGATCAAGGAAGTCGGCGGGGTGTGAGCCGACTGGGGTTGTTTATCGACCTGCTGCGGCAGAAGGCGGCGATGCTCTAAACGGCATGTTGAAAAGATCATGGTATGCAGTAGCGATATTAAATAGAATGAATCTCATTTGAGATATAATCGCGCCTTGCAGGTTGCTTGCCATGAATGATGCTGTCGCCCCCGAACTGACGTTATCCAGCCTCTACCGCGACCACCGCAGTTGGCTGGAAAGCTGGCTGCGCCGGCGCCTGGGCAATGCCTGGGATGCGGCGGACCTGAGCCAGGATACGTTTTTGCGCGTGCTGGCCAGTGCCCAGCCGCTTGCGCAGATGCAGGAGCCACGGGCGTACCTGGTGACAGTCGGCAAGCGCCTGCTGGTCAATTTTCATCAGCGCCGTAGCCTGGAACAGGCCTATCTGAATGCGCTTGCCAGCTTGCCCGAAGCCTGCGTGCCGTCTCCGGAACAGCGCTGGGTGTTGCTGGAAACCCTGCAAGCACTGGATGAATTGCTTGATGGCTTGCCAGTGCTGGTGCGCCGCGCGTTTCTCTGGAGCCAGCTGGAAGGCCTGGGTTATCGCGAGATTGCCGCACGCCTGGAGGTGTCCGAACGCACGGTCAAACGCTATATGGCCCAGGCCTATGAACACTGTTTGCTGGTGGACCTGTGAACCGCGACGTCGCCCGTGCCGCCGCGCAATGGTTGGCGCTGCTGGAGTCCGGCGCGGCCACCGAGCGTGATCACCTCGCCCTGCAGCACTGGCGCGACAGCCATCCGCAGCACGAACAGACCTGGCAAAAAGCCCAGACCCTGCGCCAGCGGTTCGGCGGGTTGCCCCAGGCGTTGGCGCTGGCCAGCCTCGACCGTCCGCAACCGGGGCGGCGCGCCGTGCTCAAGCGTGCCTTGGGCGTGGCGGCTCTGGTGCCGACCGCGTGGTTGATCAGCCGCCAGTTACCCATCGACGTGTGGCGCTCAGACCTGCACACCGCCACGGGTGAGCGCACGCGCATGGCCCTGGGCGACGGCGCCAGCCTGCAACTCAATACCGCCACTGCCGTGGACGTGGCGCCACGGCACATCCGGCTGGTGGAAGGCGAGTTGGCGTTGAACGTGCCGGGCGTGAGTGCAATGACGCTTCAGACCCGGTATGGCGAACTGACGGTCAGCCAGGCCGAGGTGGGTGTGCGGCAATTGGCGTCGGGCTGCCGGGTCTCGGTGCTCAAGGGCGCGGTGCAGGTGCGCGACCTCAATGGGCACTCGACGACGTTGCACGGTGGCCAGCAAGCGTCGCTTCAAGCCACGGGCCTTGGCGCGTCGGTGGCGTTTGATGTGCTGCAACTGGGTTGGCGTGATGGTGTGCTGACTGCGCAGGATCAGGCGCTGGGGGATTTCTTGCGCGAGTTGCAGCGCTACCGCCCGGGTGTCTTGCGTTGGGACCCGCGTTTGGAGGGGTTGCGCGTCACCGGCAGTTTTCAGTTGGACGACACCGACCGCATCCTCAACCTGCTGGCCTCGACCCTGGGCTTCAAGGTGCAGGCGCGAACGCGTTACTGGGTCACTCTCACCTGAGAAATGCTGCTTTATATTTCCATATGGAATAAATAAAGATTTATATATTCCTTTTAGGTTTTTGCCGCCTGCGGCATCTTGAAGGCCTGCGCATTCGTGCGGATTGACCCAACAGCCAAAAGGAAAGCCGACATGACCATTAAAGCGATCAACGTGCGCAACCAGTTCAAGGGCGTGATCAAGGAGATCCTGCTGGGCGAAGTGGTGTCCGAAATCGACGTACAGACGGCGTCCGGCATCGTCACTTCGGTGATCACCACCCGCTCGGTGCGTGACCTGGAATTGAAAGTGGGCAGTGAAGTGATTGCCTTTGTGAAGTCCACCGAAGTGTCCATCGCCAAGCTGTAGATCCCACTCAAATGTGGGAGGGGCGAGCCCCTCCCACATGGCTTACCGACCGCGCAGGGCATGCTCCATTCGCTGCAAACCTTCTTCCAGCAAGGCCCGTGGGCAGCCGAAGTTCAGGCGCACGAATTGCTGGCTGTCATCGCCGAATTCGATCCCGGCGCTCAACCCGACCTTGGCCTGTTCCAGGAAAAACCGCTGCGGGTCGTCCAGGCCCAGGGCGCTGCAATCGAGCCAGGCCAGGAAAGTGCCTTGCGGCGCGTGCATGACTACGCCCGGCAGGCGGCTGTTCACGGCGTCGAGCAGGTAGTCGCGGTTGGCTTGCAGGTAGCCCTTGAGTGCGTCGAGCCACTCGCCACATTGGCTGTAGGCGGCACGGGTGGCTTCCAGGCCCAGGGGGCTGACGCTGTCGACCATGCCGCAGCGGGCATTGTTGAAGCGCTCGCGGATCTCGGCGTTCTGGATCACCGCAAAGCAGGTCTTGAGGCCCGCGACGTTGTAGGCCTTGCTCGCCGACATCAGCGTGATGGTGCGCTCGGCGATCTGCGGGCTGAGGCTGGCGGTGGGGATGTGGCGGCGGCCGTCGAAGCACAGTTCGGCGTGGATTTCGTCACTGATGATCAGTGCGCCCTGTTCCAGGCAGGCATTGGCCACGGCCAGCAGTTCTTCGCGGGGAAACACCTTGCCCATGGGGTTGTGCGGATTGCTCAGCAGCAGTGCACCGGCGCCGCTCAAGGCATCGCGCAGGGCGGGCAGGGGCGTGAGGTATTCACCGTTGACGAGTTCGAATGGCACTTCGATTTTCGGCAGGTTCCAGTGCCCTGGCGCCAGGCGGATCGGCCGGTAGTTGGGGGTTTGCAGCACCACCGGCTGGCCCGGTTGCACGAATGCGTGCAGCGCCATGTTGAAGCCGGGCTCGACGCCGGGCAGGAACAGCAGGTCTTCGGGCTGCACGCGCCAGGCGTACTTGTGCCACAAGTCGGCGACGATGGCCTCGCGCACATCCGGGCCGGCTACGCTGTAGCCGAGGATCTGCTGGTCGAGGCGTTCGCGCAGGGCTTGCAGCACGGCGGGCGGCGCGGCGATGTCCATATCGGCGATCCACATCGGCAGCACATCCGCCGGGTAGCGGCTCCATTTGGTGCTGCCTGTGTTGTGGCGGGGGTGGATCGTGTCGAAATCAAAGCTCATGGGCGGCTCGTATCAGGGGGGCTGGCGCAAAGAATGGCGCTGATTCTAGCGCCATTAATTTTATAGACCAGAGCTGATTGCCTCGGACAGTTGCCGATGTGCCTGTGCCACGGCCTGGCTGACCGCTTCTTCACCGCGCACCATGGCGCCCAGGTAGGCGAACTCCACGCTGCGGATGCCCACGATAGACAGGATGGCGCTCAGATACGGCGTCAAAAAGTCCGGCTCATGCCCCTTGCGGGCGTTGCCCGAGCTGACCAGTACAAAGGTGCGCCGGTCGTCGAGCAGGCCGATTTTTTCAAACCGCTCGTTCACCGTGAAGCTGCGGTGGATGCGCACCACATGGTCGATCCAGCCCTTGAGCGCCGCCGGCACCGTGAAGTTGTGCACCGGGGTGCAGATGACCAGCAGGTCGCAGGCTTCCAACTCGACGATCAATTGTTCCGACAGCGCGGTGGCGTCCTCACTGCCGTCGTCAGCGCCAGTGAGGGCGCAGGCGTATTCGCAGGTCAGCGGCGGCAGGGCCTGGCTGCCGTAATCGCGCTCGCTGACCTGCGCGTCGGGCAGGCAGTCGCTGAGCAGGTTGCGGGCCAGTTGGAAGTTCTGGGCCGACTTGCCGTGGGGGCTGAAACTGAGCAGCAGGGCGCGGGTCATTGGCTTAAATCCTGGGAAAAATGCATGCCGCGCGGCAACAGGCCTTGGCGGAAGTAGAAACGTTGGGCCATGGCCATGTGCATGCCGGTGTCCAGCACCAGGTAGCGATAGCCCAGGGCGCGGGTTTGCTCGCGGACCCGCTCGAGCAGTTGCTCACCCAGACGCCGCCGCTGCAGGCTGGCATCTACCACCAAGTCATCGACATAGATGAAGCGTCCGTAGAGGGTGTTCTCGCTGAGCCGGTAGCCGGCCAGGCCGATCACCTTGGCGTCTTCACGGGCGGCCAGCAGATGGTAGCCGTTCTGCCGTTGCCGCTGGATCTGCGCGACGAACGCGGTGGCGTCCGTCAGGTGCGGGCGCAGTTGCTGCATCAACTGAAAGCTGGCGAGGCAGTCGGCGTCGCTTTCCACGGGCACGAAGTCGACGTGCTCATGCATAGCTGAGGTTCTCCAGATGGGCCTTGACCGCTGCCGGCACCTTGCGAAAGCTGATACCGACGCGGTTCAGCGCGTTCATCAGGGCAATGGCCAGGGTCAGGTCGGCGACTTCCTTGTCATTGAAGACTGCGGCGACGGCGGCGTAATCGGCGTCCGGCGCGTGGGTCTGGGCCACTTGAGTAACCGATTCGGCCCAGGCCAATGCGGCACGTTCACGCGGGCTGAACAGCGGCGAGGCTTCGTGCCAGGCGGCCACCAGCATGATTTTTTCCAGGCTCACGCCTTGCTTGAGCAGGTCGCGGGAATGGGAGTCCAGGCAATAGGCGCAGCCATTGAGCTGGGAGATGCGCAGGTACACCAGTTCGATCAATTCCTTTTCCAGGCCGCAGCCATGCACGTAGCTGTGCACCGAGCCCAGGGCTTTGTAACCGGCGGGGGCGGCCTGGGCGTAATCAAGACGGTCTTTCATGGGAAGGTTCCTTAGGTGGTTGAACAGATGCGCCATTTTCGCGGCTCGCCCGGCCAGTCGACAGGGGCATGATTGGACAAGTGGGTTGGGACATGATCAGACTTGGCCCTGTTTACCCGCCGAGCCCGCCCGCGATGTCGTCACTGCCCAAATACCAGGAAATCTACCGGCGTTTTCGCCAGGCCATCGACCAGGGCCAATTGCGCCCCGGCGAGCGGGTGCCGTCGGTGCGGGCGCTGGCCCAGGAACTCAAGGTGGCGCGGGGCACGGTGGAGACGGCGTATCAGTTGCTGGTCAGCGAAGGTTTTTTTGAGGCGCGCGGGCAGGCCGGTACGGTGATTGCGACGACGCTGCCCCAGATCGCGGTAAAGCCTGCGCCCGTGCCGGCGCCCGTCCCCAGCGGACCGTTGCCGCTGCAAATGGGCGTGCCGGCACTGGACGCGTTCCCGCGCAAGCTGTGGGCCCGGCTGGTCACCCAGCAAGTGCGCCGCACCGATGCCGACAGCCTGGCCATGGGCGACGTGCGCGGCGTACAAGCCCTGCGCGTGGCCATCGCCGGTTACCTCGCGTTGTACCGGGGCGTGGAGTGTTCGCCGGATCAGGTGTTTGTCTGCGCCGGTTATGCGGCGGGCCTGACCCTGGTCTGTGACGCCCTGGACATGCCCGGGCAACGCTGCTGGTTCGAAGACCCGGGTTACGTGCATGCACGGCAGCTGTTGAGCCATCAAGGCTTGCAACTGGTGCCGGTGCCGGTGGACCGCGATGGGCTGGATGTGGGCCAGGGCATCCTGCGCAGCCCACAGGCGCGGCTGGCGCTGGTCACGCCGGCGCACCAGAGCCCGCTCGGCGTGGCGCTGAGCCCGGCGCGGCGCAAGGCCTTGCTGGGCTGGGCAGCGGCGCAGGGCAGTTGGGTGGTCGAGGACGATTACGACAGCGAATTCCGCTATCACGGCAAACCGCTGGCCGCGCTCAAGAGCCAGGATCACGACGACCGGGTGATCTACGCCGGTAGCTTCAGCAAGATGTTGTTCCCCGGTTTGCGCCTGGGCTACCTGGTGGTGCCGAACGCCTTGGTGGCGGCGTTTGAGCGCAGTGCGCAGTTGTTGCAGCAACGCTGTGCGCAACTGTTGCAACTGACCGCGGCGGATTTTCTCGAGCAGGGGTATTTCACCCGGCACCTGAAGAAAATGCGTCAGTTGTATGCGCAGCGACGCGGGCTGTTGGTGCAGGCGTTGCAGGCCCATTGCGCGGATGTCCTGCGGGTCGATGAGCAGGCGGGCGGGATTAATCTGTTGGCACGCTTGGTGGTCGCGGTGCCGGACGAGGCGGTGGCGCAGGCAGCGAATGAGGCGGGCCTGGCACTGCAGGCGTTGTCGCGGTGGGCGATTGAACCGGGGCCACAGGGCTTGCTGATGGGGTTCACTAATGTGGCAACGGCGCAACAGGCCCAGGCTATTGCGCAGGTGTTGCGTGGGGTGATTGCCGGGCAAACCGTGGCTGGGGCACAGGGGCGGTGATGCTGTACGAATCTGTGACCGACAAGTTCTGTAATAAAAACGTCACTGCGCTGGGGATTAGATCCTCGACGGGCTATTTTGGTGCATCTCAATAACCAGAGTAGCCATGGATGAAATACCAACCCTTCAGCCGTACCTTGATTGCCACTGCGCTGGTATTGACGGTCGGCGGTGTGCAAGCCGCGTCCCAGGCCCCGGTGGCCGGTGAAAATGGCATGGTGGTCACGGCCCAGCATCTGGCCACCCATGTGGGCGTGGATGTCCTCAAGGCCGGTGGCAATGCCGTGGATGCGGCCGTGGCCGTAGGTTACGCACTGGCGGTGGTATACCCGGCGGCGGGCAACCTCGGTGGCGGCGGTTTCATGACCGTGCAACTGGCGGACGGGCGCAAGACCTTCCTCGACTTCCGCGAAAAAGCCCCGCTGGCGGCCACCGCGAACATGTACCTGGATAAAGACGGCAACGTCATCGAAGGCCTCAGTGCCAAGGGCCACCTGGCGGTCGGCGTGCCCGGCACCGTCTCGGGCATGGAGCTGGCCCTGAGCAAATACGGGACCCTCAAGCGCGCCCAGGTGATTGCCCCGGCGATCAAGCTGGCGGAAAACGGCTTTGAGCTGGAGCAGGGCGATATCGACCTGCTGCATACCGCCACCGGCGAGTTCGAAAAAGATAAAGATATGCGCGGGATCTTCCTGCACAACGGTCAACCGATGCAGGTGGGCCAGAAGCTGGTGCAGAAAGACCTGGCCAAGACCCTCAAGGAAATCTCGGCCAAGGGCAGCGACGGTTTCTACAAAGGTTGGGTAGCCAAGGCGCTGGTGGATTCCAGCCAGGCCGGCAAAGGCATCATCACCCAGGCTGACCTGGACAAGTACAAGACCCGCGAACTGGCGCCGATCGAGTGCGACTACCGTGGCTACCACGTGGTCTCCGCGCCGCCGCCGAGTTCCGGTGGCGTGGTGATCTGCCAGATCATGAACATCCTCGAAGGCTACCCGATGGCCGACCTCGGTTATCACTCGGCCCAGGGCCTGCACTACCAGATCGAAGCGATGCGCCATGCCTACGTGGACCGCAACAGCTACCTCGGCGACCCGGACTTCGTGAAGAACCCCATCGCCCACCTGCTGGACAAGGACTACGCCACCAAGCTGCGCGCTGCCATCGAACCGCAAAAGGCGGGCGATTCCCAAGCGATCAAGCCGGGTGTTTCGCCCCATGAAGGCAACAACACCACGCACTACTCCATTGTCGACAAGTGGGGCAACGCGGTCTCGGTGACGTACACCCTCAACGACTGGTTCGGTGCGGGCGTGATGGCGAGCAAGACCGGGGTCATCCTCAACGATGAAATGGACGATTTCACCGTCAAGGTCGGCGTGCCGAACATGTACGGTCTGGTGCAGGGTGAAGCCAACGCCATCGCACCGGGCAAGGCGCCGCTGTCGTCGATGAGCCCGACCATCGTGACCAAGGATGGCAAGGCCGTAATGGTGGTGGGCACGCCGGGTGGCAGTCGCATCATTACCGCGACCTTGCTGACGATGCTGAATGTCATCGACTACAAGATGAACATCCAGGAAGCCGTGGACGCGCCGCGTTTCCACCAGCAGTGGATGCCGGAGACTACCAACCTTGAGACGTTTGCAGTGAGCCCGGATACCCAGAAGATCCTCGAAAGCTGGGGCCACAAGTTCGCCGGGCCGCAGGATGCGAACCACTTGGCGGCGATTCTGGTGGGTGCGCCGTCGTTGGGTGGCAAGCCGGTGGGGAACAACCGGTTCTATGGCGCGAATGATCCGCGTCGTAACACCGGCCTGTCGCTGGGCTACTAACGCCTGACGCGGTCAAAAGTGTGGGAGCGGGCTTGCCCGCGATTGCGGTGTATCAGCCAACCATTGTGTTTCTGGTACTCCGTCATCGCGGGCAAGCCCGCTCCCACATTGAGGCCAGTGTTATGGCTGAAACAGTTGTTCCACTGCTGAAAACGCCGCACTTCTGCGCTCTTCCCAATCCCCCCGAATCAGAATCACCGGCTGTTCATGCTCCTGCATCCAGTCCAGGCTGGCCTGGAAAAAAGCCTGGCGATCCTCTAACTGCGGCTGGCAGCGTTGCCCATCGGCAGTCCATTCCACATCGTCCGGCGACAGCAGCAAGTGCAAGTCGTAGTCACGGGCCAGCAGTTCGCTGTCGAGCCAGGCCGGGTAGTCGCCGAACAGGGTCTGGCTCCAGAGCTTGTTGGTCAGCAAATGCGTGTCGAGGATCAACAGCGCAGGCTGTTGGGCGCGGGCGGCGTCTTCCCAGGCCAGTTGACCACGGGCGATCGCCGGGATGTCGGCCAGGGTGGTATCGCGTTGGTGATGATCGATGAAATGGCGCACGTATTCACCGACCATCAACCCGCCGAAATGCGCTTGCAACTCGGTGGCCAGCCAGCTTTTGCCGCTGGATTCGGGGCCGGCCAATACCACGACCTTCATGCCTGCAACGCCGGGTCTGCACGCCATTCGCGCCAGCCTTGCACCGCGATGGTGGTAAACAGGGCGTAGAGCGCGGCGGTGAGGTAGAGACCTTTATAGAGAAACAGGCCGACGAAGATCACATCCACGGCAATCCACAGCGGCCAGCACTGCACGCGTTTCTGCGCCATCCACATCTGCGCCACCAGGCTGAAGCCGGTGAGGGCGGCGTCGAGCCAGGGTTGCGCGGCGTCGGTCCAGTGGGCCATGGCGGCGCCCAGCAGCAGGCTGCCGGCGGCGCCCACCGCGAGGCTGGCGATGATGGCTGGCCCGCCGAGGCTGGTGACCTGGCGGCCTTGCTTGACCTCGCCGGCGCGGGTCCACTGCCACCAGCCGTACAGTTGCAGGACGGCGTAGACCACTTGCAGCAGCATGTCGGAATAGAGTTTTACGTCGTAGAACACCCAGGTGTAGAGCAACACCATGATCAGGCCGATGGGCCAGCACCAGGGGTTCTGTTTAACCGTCAGCCAGACAGCGATCACCCCCAGGGCGGCGGCGAACAGTTCAAGCCCGGACATGGCGGTTCCTTGGGAGTGTGGAAAGGGGCGGTGATTGTAACGAAAGAAGTTTCGCGTAGGAATTAACCTTGTAGTGAGCGGGCTTGCCCCGCGCTGGGCTGCGTCGCCCCCAGGCGCGGGGCAAGCCCGCTCACTACAGACCCCGTCCTGGGGTTAGATTTTGAATTGGCGCAGCAGCGTGTTGAGTTGTTCGCTCAGGCCGCGCAGGTGGGTGCTGGCGGCACTCGACTGTTCGGCGGCGATGGCGGTGCTGTGGGACAAGCCCGCCGCCTGGGTGACGTTCTGGTTGATGTCCTCTACCACATGCGCCTGTTGCAGGGTGGCGCTGGCAATCGACGCGTTCAGGCCGTTGAGGTTGTGCAGGGCCTGGCCGATGGCGGTGAGGCTGGCGCCGGCCTGGCCGGCTTGTTCGATGGTCAGTTGCGAGGCGTTGTGACTCTCGCTGATCACCTTGACCGCCGCTTCCGAGTGGCCTTGCAGGCGTTCGATCATGCCCTGGATCTCGGCGGTGGATTTTTGCGTGCGCTGGGCCAGCAGGCGCACTTCATCGGCGACCACGGCAAAGCCACGGCCTTGTTCGCCGGCCCGTGCGGCCTCGATGGCGGCGTTGAGTGCGAGCAGGTTGGTCTGGTCGGCGATGGAACGGATCACTTCGAGCACGCTGCCGATCTGGGTGCTTTCGGCGGATAGGGTACGCATCACCTCGACCGCCTGGCTGATGGTGCCGGAGAGCTGGTCGATCTGTTGCAGGCTGCCATCGATATTGACCTGGCCTTGCTGTGCCTGAGCCTGGGCATCGCGCATTTCACTGGCGGCGTGTTCGGCGTTCTTGGCCACGTCCTGCACGCCGTAGGTGACTTCGTTGATCGCGGTGGCCACCAATTCCATCTGCTGCGATTGCTGCTGGCTGCGGTCGTGGGCCTGGCTCGCGTTGTTGCCCAGCTCGGTAGACGATTGGCCGAGGGCGTTGGCGCACGCCTGCAACTGGCCGACCACGTCGCGCAATTTGGCGGTGAAGCTGTTGAAGTGCTGGGACAGTTGGGTCACTTCGTCGCGGCCGTGGGTGTCGAGGTTGTGGGTCAGGTCGCTTTCACCACTGGCGATATTGCCCATGGCGTCCACTGCTGCCTGCAACGGGCGCACGATGCTGCGCGCGATCAACACCACCAGTAGGGTCATCACCAGCGCGATGATCAAACCAATGGCCGAGGCTTTCCACACCTGGGCGGAGAACTCGGACTGCACATCGTCCACGTAGACGCCGGAGCCGATGATCCAGCCCCAGGGTTGGAACAGTTGGATGTACGAGGTCTTGGCCACCGGTGCATCGGCGCCCGGTTTCGGCCAGCGGTAGTTGACGATGCCGGCACCCTTGGCCTTGGCCAGGGCCACGAATTCGTTGAACACCGCAAAACCGTCTGGGTCACGGATCGCCGAGAGGTTCTGGCCGTCAAGCTTGGGGTTGGCCGGGTGCATGATCATCACGGGCGTGAGGTCATTGATCCAGAAATAGTCGTCATGGTCGTAGCGCAACCCACGCACCGCGCTCAGGGCTTGCTTCTGCGCGGCTTCGCGGGTCATGACGCCGCTGGTTTCGAGGCCGTGATAAAACGTCAGGATGCCGCTGGCGGTCTGCACCACGTGCTCGGTCTGCTGGCGCTTGGCCTGGTAGAGCTCGCCATGAATCTGCTTGAGCATCAGTAAACCCAAGGCCAGCAGCATCAGCACCGCGACTATCAGGATCAGCCAGAGGCGGCGGCTGATCGACATATTGCGCAAACTGTTCATCGTCCTGTCACTCCGGGCTTTTTATAATTGTGGGCGTTGCATCGACTTTTACGCCTTGTCTGATAGGCTTTCGGCCGGTAATCGGAAAACCTGAGTACTGCCTGATTTTTCACGGGTTTTTTCAAACGCCCAGCGTCAGTGAACCAATTAAAAAAGACTAACGAGGCATGCCACGCGCATGACCTTTTGGGGGAAGCATGGATTTTTGGACCGCCATACAGGCATTGATTCTTGGCGTGGTGGAGGGGCTGACGGAGTTCTTGCCGATCTCCAGTACCGGCCACCAGATCATCGTCGCCGATTTGATCGGTTTCGGCGGTGAGCGCTTTGAAGCGTTCAATATCATCATTCAACTGGGCGCGATCCTGGCGGTGGTCTGGGAGTTCCGACGCAAGATCCTCGACGTGGTCATCGGCCTGCCGACCCAGCGCAAGGCGCAGCGGTTCACGGTGAACCTGATCATCGCGGTGTTGCCGGCAGTGGTGTTGGGCGTGATTTTTGCCGACTTGATCAAACACTACCTGTTCAACCCGATCACCGTGGCCGCCGCGTTGGTGGTGGGCGGCGTGATCATGTTGTGGGCTGAACAGCGTCAACACGCGGTGCATGCCGAAAGCGTCGATGACATCACCTGGAAAGACGCGATCAAGGTCGGCCTGGCCCAGTGTCTGGCGATGATCCCGGGTACCTCGCGTTCCGGCGCGACCATTATCGGCGGCCTGTTGTTCGGCCTGTCGCGCAAGACCGCCACCGAGTTCTCGTTCTTCCTGGCGATGCCGACCATGGTCGGTGCGGCAGTGTATTCGGGCTACAAGTACCGTCACCTGTTCCAGCCCGATGACTTGCCGGTGTTTGCCATCGGCTTTGTCACCTCGTTCATCTTCGCGATGATCGCGGTCAAGGCGTTGCTCAAGTTCATCGCCAGCCACAGCTACGCGGCGTTTGCCTGGTATCGGATCGCGTTTGGCCTGCTGATCCTGGCGACCTGGCAGTTCGGTTGGATCGACTGGTCTGCCGTCAAGCCATGAGCATCCAGTACCCACGCCTGAAGGCGGCGATTTTTCTGTTGCTGTGCGCTGCGCCGCTGCTGGGCTCGGTGCTGCTGTGGTGGCGCGGCGAGACGGTGCTGCCGCTGGTGGCCTACGCCGTGGTCAGCGTGCTGGCGTTCTTGTTGTACTGGCGCGATAAGCGCCAGGCGCAAACCAACGGCTGGCGCACCCCGGAAAACATCCTGCACGCCGTCGAGCTGGCAGGCGGTTGGCCGGGGGCGTTGATCGCCCAGCAGGTGTTGCGGCACAAGACGCGCAAGGTGTCTTATCAGGTGCTGTTCTGGGCGATTGTGCTGCTGCATCAGGTGTTCTGGCTGGACCAGTTGTTCCTGGGCGGCACCTTTCTTTCAGTCCTCTAAAAGCAAGCCGATCTGCGTGCGCTTGGGCAGTTTGCTCACCACCAGTTGGTGGGAGCGCCGCAACAAGCCGCGCAGTTCCTCGGCGCCCAGCGGGTAGGGCGTGTTCATGATGATCCACTGCGCGCGGGCCAGGTAGGGCGCCGGGTGGATGCCTGGGCGGTCGACGTGGCCGAGGAACAGATCCTTGTCGACCTTGAATGCCAGCGAATCACCGCGCAGGTTTTGCAGGGCGAACATCTTGTTGCCGGCAATCGAAAACACGCGCACGCCGCCCCATTTGTAGTCTTCCCGCGCGCCGGGCAGGCTCAGGCAGAATGTGGCGACTTGTTCTTCGCTGATCTTCATAACAGACGGTCTCCGCAGCTTTTGAAGCCTTCTTCCAGGTAGTCGATCCACGCCCGGATCGCCGGCAACACGCCGCGTCGGTGTGGGTATACGGCCTGCAACCAACCGCCCGGCAACGACCACTGCGGCAGCAATTGCACCAGGCGGCCGCTGGCCAGTTCTTCTTCGCAATACATCATCGGCAGCACGGTAAACCCCAGGCCCATGATCGCGCTGGCCTTGCGCACGATGAAATCGTCGATGCCCAGGCGCGCTTCCATCACCAGTTCGTGGGGGTTGCCCTGGGGGTCGAGGATGCGCTGATGGACCATGCGGTCCGGCTCCAACGCGCCGAGGATAGGCAGTTGCCGGAGGTCGTCGAGCGAGTCGATGCGCTTGCCTTGCACAAAGGCGGGGCTGGCCACCAGCACCGTCTGGGCCTGACGCAGGCGCTTGGTTACCAGCAGTGGGTCTTCGTCGCCCAGCTCGCGTACGCGCAGGGCCACGTCGATGCCCTCGGCCACCAGGTCGACACGTCGGTTAACCAGGGTCATTTCCAGTTGCACATGGGGATGGGCGGCCAGAAATCCGGCGACCAGTTCCGGCAGGATGTGCTGGGCCATGCCCACCGGGCAACTGACCCGCAGCCGTCCACGGGCTTCGCTGGACATGCTGGCCACGGCCTCGTCGGCCATCTCGGCTTCGAGCAACATGGCTTGGCAATGGCGCAGGTAGCGTTCGCCGACGGCGGTCAGGGTCAGTTGCCGCGTGGTGCGTTGCAGCAAGCGGGCGCCGAGGCGTTCCTCCAGCTCGGCAATGCGTCGTGACAGCCGCGACTTGGGAATCCCCAGTAGCCGGCCGGCAGCCGCGAAGCCGCCGGCTTCGACGACTTTGGCGAAGTAGTAGAGATCGTTGAGGTCTTGCATGGTCAACCTATTGTCCTGTCAGTGGGACAAACTATCGCATTTCAGCGGGCTTATCGGCTATTGGTTTCATGCGTAGCATCATCACCATCTGATCGCCACTGACGATCCTACTCGGAGATCCCCCATGAAACTGTTGCACATCGATTCCAGCATCCTCGGCGACAACTCGGCATCCCGTCAGCTCAGCGCTGCCGTGGTCAAGGCCTGGCAAGCCGCCGAGCCGGGCGTGGAAGTGACCTATCGCGATCTGGCGAGCGAGGCCATCAGCCATTTTTCCGGCCTGACCCTGGGGGCGCTGGGGACTGCTGCCGAATTGCGTGATGCCGTTCAACAGCACGAAGCCGAGCTGAGCGCTTCGTCCCTGGCTGAATTCATCGCCGCGGACGCGGTGGTGATCGGTGCGCCGATGTACAACTTCTCGGTGCCATCCCAACTGAAAGCCTGGATTGACCGCATCGCAGTGGCTGGCCAGACCTTCCGTTACACCGAAGCCGGCCCTGAAGGCCTGTGCGGCGGCAAGAAACTGATCATCGTCTCCACCGCCGGTGGCCTGCACGCCGGCCAGGCGAGCAACGTCGGCCATGAAGACTACCTGAAGCTGGTGTTTGGCTTCCTGGGCATCACCGACATCGAGTTCGTGCGCGCCCAAGGCCTGGCCTACGGTGATGACGTGCGCAACAAGTCCCTGAGCGACGCCAACGTACTCATCAACGAACAATTGTTCGCCGCCGCGTAAGGGTTGTGTAAAACATCGCCGTTCCCCGTTTCAATCTGAAAACGGGCGCCTAAACTCTGTATTCTGTTCGCCTCAATACGCGACCGGAGTACGGAGTTTTTTCGTTTACCCGCTGTCTTTTTAATATGGCCCAGGTTATGCAAGCTCGGGTTCAGTGCCCTGGACTTTTAATTCGACATGTCGGTTCTTACGCAACAAAGGTGGACATCCCCATGATGCGTCTTTGTGCTGTTTTGGTTCTTTCCCTGCTCGGCGGCCTGGTTTCAGTGCATGCCGCGCCTGCGCCGCACCCGCATTGGAGCGTGGGCTTCCATCGCATGACCTTTCTCGATCCGCTGGATTTGCAGCCGATGAAAGCCATCGCCTTTTACCCGTCCACCGACGTCGAGCACACCACGCACCTGGGCGCCTACCAAGTCACGGCGGGTGAGGACGCCAAGGTCGCCATCGGCCGCTTCCCGATGCTGATGCTGTCCCACGGCAATACCGGTACGCCGCTGGCCCTGCATGACCTGGCCACCTCCCTGGCACGCAAGGGCTTTGTGGTGGTGGCGGTGTTGCACCCTGGCGACAACTACAAGGATCACAGTCGCCTGGGCACCCTGAGCAACCTGTATGGGCGGCCGATCCAGATTTCCGAAGCGATCACCGCCACCCTCGGCGACCCGATGCTGTCGCCGTTCGTCAATATTGATCAAGTCGGGGTCATCGGCTATTCGGCCGGTGGCGAGACTGCGCTGATCCTGGCAGGGGCCAAGCCGGATTTCGACCGCTTGCGCCGTTATTGCCAGGAGCGTCCGGAAGACCGCGACGCCTGCACTACCAAGGGTGAGCTGGTGGTCGACCGCGACGACCTGCAACCGCAAGCCGACCCGCGTATCCACGCGCTGATGCTGATGGCGCCGCTGAGCCTGATGTTTGGTCGCCAGACCCTGGCCGACGTGCATGTGCCGGTGCTGCTCTACAGTGGTGACGGCGATAAGTTGGTGGCCGTGGACAAGAACGCCGCCGCCCTCGCACGCAAGTTGCCGCAACCGCCGAACTTCAAGCTGTTGGCGGGGGCGGGGCACTTCGTCTTCATGGCCCCGTGCGACAGCGATCAACTATTGGCGATGCCGGCGATCTGCACCGATGCCGATGGCGTCGACCGTGAAGGCATCCATCGCAACCTGATTTCCGAGGCGGGGCGTTTCTTCACCCATACCCTGGGGCAATCGACCCGCGCCGGGTTGCAGACCGCTGATCAGTAAGCGCGACGTTTGAGCAGCAGGGTCAGGCCCAGTGCGCTGACCGACAGCAACGCCGCGCAGAAGAAGATCCAGCCGTAACCCAGGTTCAACGCAACAAAGCCCATCAACGGTCCGGCAATCGCCAGGGCCAGGTCAAAGAACACCGCGAACGCACTCAGCCCCGCGCCCCGGCTGCTGTTGGGTACTTGCTTGATGGCTTCTACGCCAAGCGCCGGGTACACCAGCGACAAGCCGAAACCGGTCAGCCCGGCGCCAATCAACGCCACGCCGGTGGACGGCGCCAGCCACAGCAGCGTCAGGCCGAGGGTTTCGATGGTCATGCAGGCAATCGCCGCGCGGAAGCCGCCAAAACGGCTGATGGCGGAGATAAACACCATCCGCGCCAGGATAAAACACACGCCGAACACCGTCAGGCAGTACGCCGCACCGGCCCAGCCGCGATTGAGGTAGTACAGGGTAATAAAGGTCGTCAGGGTGCCATAGCCGATCGACGCCAGGCACAGGCTGGCACCAAACGGTGCGATACGCCCGAACACCGCCCAAAACGGCAGCCGCTCGCCGCGCACCACCGGCACCGAGGGCTTATTGCGGATCAGCAGCAAACCCAGCGCCGCCAGCACCGACAGTGCAATGCCGAGGCTGGTGTAGCCGTATTCGGCGACCATCACTACGCCCAGTGGTGCACCGATGGCGATGGCGCCGTAGGACGCGATCCCGTTCCAGGAGATCGAGCGTGCCGTGTGCTCGGCGCCGACCTGGCCCATGCACCAACTGATAGTGCCCACGCCGATCAGGCCCTGGGCCACACCGAGCAACAAACGCCCGGCGATCAGGATGCCCAGGCTCAACTCGGGCAGGCTTTCGAGCAGTGTCGCCAGCAACGTCAGCACGCCGCTGAGCAGAATCCCCGCCAACCCCAGCACAATCGCACGCTTGGTGCCGACGTTGTCCGACATGCGCCCAGCCATCGGCCGACTGAGCAGGGTCGCCAGGTATTGCGAACCGATGGTGATCCCGGCCACTACCGCGCTGAACCCCAGTTGCTCATGCACATAGCCCGGAATCACCGCAATCGGCAGGCCGATGCAGATGAAGGCAATGAAGGTATAAAAGACGATGGAGACAATCTGCAGGGTAATCGACAGGGAGCTGGGGGCGGCGGCAGACATGAGCACTCATTCGCGGGAGGCGGTGAGGGCATCATGGCAAGGCTTTGGCACAAAAGAAAGCAGGCTATCTATTGTAGTGAGCGGGCTCGCCCGCGCCGGGCTGCACAGCGCCGCCCAAAAAAAACACCGCGGTCTGTCTGGCAGAACGCGGTGTTTGGATGCAGGGCTGCTGCGCAGCCCGGCGCGGGGTACAAGCGGGTGTTTAGAACACCACGCCTTGACTGCGCAGGTAGTCGTCGTAGGTGCCGCTGAAGTCGATCACGCCGGTGGCGCTCAACTCGATGATGCGGGTAGCCAGGGACGATACGAACTCACGGTCGTGGCTGACGAAGATCAGCGTGCCCGGGTAGTTTTCCAGCGCCAGGTTCAATGCTTCGATGGATTCCATGTCCAAGTGGTTGGTCGGTTCGTCCATGATCAGCACGTTCGGCTTTTGCAGGATCAGCTTGCCGAACAGCATGCGGCCTTGCTCACCACCGGAAATCACCTTCACCGACTTCTGGATCTCGTCGTTGGAGAACAGCATGCGACCGAGGGTGCCACGGATCATCTGCTCGCCCTGCGTCCACTGGCCCATCCAGTCGAACAGGGTGACGTCGTCTTCGAAGTCATGCGCGTGGTCCTGGGCGTAGTAGCCCAGTTCCGCCGCGTCGGTCCACTTGATGCTACCGGCATCCGGGGTCAGTTCGTTGACCAGGGTGCGCAGCAGGGTGGTCTTGCCGATACCGTTCGGGCCGATGATCGCCACGCGCTCGCCGGCTTCGACCTGGAAGCTGAAGTCCTTGAACAGCGGCTTGCCGTCGAAGCCTTTGGCCATTTTTTCGACCATGACTGCCTGGCGGTGCAGCTTCTTGTTCTGCTCGAAACGGATGAAGGGGCTCACCCGGCTCGAAGGCTTGACCTCGGCCAGCTGGATCTTGTCGATCGCCTTGGCGCGGGAAGTGGCCTGCTTGGCTTTGGAGGCGTTGGCCGAGAAGCGGCTGACGAAGGATTGCAGTTCGGAGATCTGCGCCTTCTTCTTGGCGTTGTCCGACAGCAGTTGCTCGCGGGACTGGGTCGCCACGGTCATGTACTCGTCGTAGTTGCCCGGGAACAGGCGCAGCTCGCCGTAGTCCAGGTCAGCCATGTGGGTGCACACGCTGTTCAGGAAGTGACGGTCGTGAGAGATGATGATCATCAGGCTCGAACGCTGGGTCAGGATGTTCTCCAGCCAGCGGATGGTGTTGATGTCCAAGTGGTTGGTCGGTTCGTCGAGCAACAGCACTTCAGGATCGGAGAACAGCGCCTGGGCCAGCAACACGCGCAGTTTCCAGCCTGGCGACACTTCGCTCATCGGGCCGAAGTGCTGTTCCAGCGGAATACCCAGGCCCAGCAGCAACTCGCCGGCACGGGATTCGGCGGTGTAGCCGTCCATCTCGGCGAACTCGGTTTCCAGCTCGGCCACGGCCATGCCGTCTTCTTCGCTCATTTCCGGCAGCGAGTAGATACGATCACGCTCGGCCTTGACCTTCCACAGCTCTTCGTGGCCCATGATCACGGTGTCGAGCACAGTGAATTCTTCGTAGGCGAACTGGTCCTGGCGCAACTTACCCAGGCGCACATTCGGCTCCAGCATGACCTGACCGCCGGACGGATCCAGGTCACCACCGAGGATTTTCATGAAGGTCGACTTGCCGCAACCGTTGGCACCGATCAAACCATAACGGTTGCCAGCGCCGAACTTGACCGAGACATTCTCGAAGAGCGGCTTGGCGCCGAACTGCATGGTGATGTTAGCTGTGGAGATCAATTACTTTACCTATCAATGGGTTGCGAGCGTGGCGGCAGGAGCCTTCAGGCATGCGTCAACAGCGACATCAAGGCGCGAAACCCGGTCGCTGAACAGAAAATTTGGATGTGTGTTGGAATTTGGCGCGCATTGTCGCATATGTCAGGCGACAGTTGTATGGCGCGTTCTTTGGTGGATGGAGACGTGGGCCGTCATTTGCTCTTCGTCTTCCGTATTGTCACCACGCGAGGAGGTTCAATTCCTTCTTTGGGTACGCGCCGTGATAGCCTTTAAAGATGATTTGGAGGGATCCATGAGAAAAACGATCGTCCCGCTTTTATTGGTCATTCTCGGGTTTGGGACAGCTGATTATGGATGGTGCGAGCAACGTGACAGGGGCAACGTCGCCAAAACGTCGTCCCTGGTGTCCAGGCACCTGCTTGCTTTTGAACAGGAGCCGAGAGTTGACCTGTCGAGCTATTTGGCGCGCGGTGAGGAGGCTGAGAAGGAACTGGCGGCGGATCTGCTTGAAATGCAATCTGCCGATTGGTCGGGCGCCGAGGCGAAAAGAGATGCGGCAATAGAGTTCACATCCCGTGCCTTGAACGTAATACGCACGTACACGCGCTTTCGTATGGCCAATTTGCGGGTCGGTATGACTGAGCGGCGACTGCTAGAAGAGCAGCGCGCTCTAGCCCAAGAGACAGATCCGAAGCACAAGGGCCTGGTAGCTGAACGCCTGCAAGTCTACAAGGATAAGTACGTGCAAGAGCAGCGCGAGTATTACCATCAAGCGGCTGCTCTGGGTATGCACAGTGAGATGCTGTTAAGGGCAAATGACGGGGTTAACGTTGCATTCGGTGAAGGTAATGGGCTGGATGTAACGACTCAGGAATTCATGAAACGGCTTTTCTAGCCTTGCTTCTGTGCACCTTGAATAAATCCACGCAGGCGCTAAAAGATCGATACCTCAAGCGTGAGTTGGTTCTCGTAGAATTTTGATAGCAAAGATGGACGTAGGTGCTATCACCGAGGAGTGGGGAAACGCCTTGATTGCGTTAAAGGCTTGCCTTTCCTAGGCCCAAGGCATTTCCCAATAATTATCAGGAAACTGTCCAGATCGCAGTCAGGGAAATAAACGAAAATACAACCCCAACAACCAGAGAAACCTGGATCACTGTTATAGACGAAGAAACTAAATTTTCTCTGTAAAATCGCTTGATCTTCGGGGCACTCACGCCGAGCTTTTTAAAGTACTCTGCCTCAGCTCTTAGTCCCGAAAATACTAAAAAAATCGATATTAACAGAGCGATTTTGAAGGAAATTATAAGCCCTACTGCATACATGTGACGTCCCTATACTCCATTTTTCCATCCCCTACCACCGTGAGGATCGTGGCATTATGGTATCGTCACATTTCACTATGTACAACCGCGTCTTGGTTGGTCGCGCTGCTGATTGGCTGCTCCTTTGGCGCCTGGTGAGCTTCTAAATCCAGACGCAAACCAGCCCGCTGTGGGCGGTGTAGGGCATGAAAAACTCAGGCCGCCTTGAACTAAAGTGAGGGCGTTAGCCGCAACCGCATTTGATGTTCACCTACGGTGGATACAGTCGCGATAAATCAGTCCATGAAAGAACCCCTTCTGACTGGACGATGCCTACTCGAGAAGAGATTGGGACGATCTTCCAAAAAAACCAGATTCAAGGATGTAGTAGATGCGTAATACCTGGTTGCTCCTGTTTTCTTCGTCTATCGCCCTTGCGGGTTGTGGCGGGATTCCCTCTGTTCCCTATGTCGATCCAACTCAGGCTGAGAATACGGCCCGAGTCCGTGTGATCACCAATTCCAGTGTGTTTGGCGATAGCGTGACTGGTAGTTGCGCCCCGGGTACTCGCCACAAAATGGCTGAAGCTGGCCGTTTCTCCGAGGACGGACAGCCGAGCATTAACTACCCTCAGTACCCACTTAAACCGGCCATTCTTGGTATGCCGGGAAGGGTTTCACCCAAGCTTCAGCAGTATATCGGGGCTGTTCGGATGGCCGAGGGCTTGTACACCGAGATGGTGGCTGAGTATCGCGTTAAAACAGATACACCCTTTCAGATCGCGACATTGGGGGCGTCGGCCGGCAGCTACGGCAGCACTTATGCTGTGTGCCCAGGCCAGGCGAAAGTATTCAATCTGGAGCCCGGAAAAGACTATGAGGCGTTGGTCGGATTCGGCCGCGCGCCAAACGCGGATGGAAATGTGGTGCTTGTGTGTATGTTTGGCGTAGTCGAGCTTGCCTCTGTCCCTAACTTACCGTTTGCATTGCCGAAAAGGCTTGCAGGTTCGGAGTCGCCACAGACGCTGTGCAAGGGTTAAGTAGCACGGTGCATATTTTTTACTGTTCTACCCGCTGTTTGCGGGCCTCAGCGTTTATCCAAAAGGAGCTGTGAATGTCGGTTGTAGGGATTTGTAGGCTGTCACTATCTTGGGCAGGCATTTGCTTCGCGGCGAGTGCTTTTGCAAGCGAGAGTTTAGAACTGCATCGAACCGCTATAACCACTATTGCGATGGAGCAGGTTTGCCAAAACGCCAACCCTGGGATGAATGTGAGCCTCGAAAACGCTTTCGCCAACGACACTTGGGAGGTTGAAACGAAAGCAGAAGTCAGAAGAATACAAGCAGAACCTGCATATAAACCCGAAGTTGCCGAGATGGTAAAAAAACTCAGCGCTCCACCTTTTCAGGTGCTTCAGAAGGAATTGTGCGGCGTTTACATCGCCAAATAAGAGGGTTACGCCCAATTGCATCTCGCTGCAATCGTTCTGAGGGATGCAATCGCCCGCCAAGCCGCGTGTTCATCGCCCAACTGCCCGGCGTCGCAATAGCCGGGCAGCAATTTCAGGGTAAGACCATGTGCCTAAACGGAATGGCTCCGGATTATTTGTCCCGCCTTCACCTCATCCGCATACCCGGCGAGCTTTGCCTGCTGAGCCGTGAGCAGGGCACACAGCTTCATCAAGGCGATTGCTTGATCGGGGGATCTGTCGATCCCCGCGCTGGCGGTCAGCGCGTTCACCGACCAGGCGATGACCGCCGCCGCATCTTCAAGGTCGTAGAAGAGTTCCTGTTGGGCGGTCCTGGGGCCGTCGAGCTTTTCCATCAGATCTGCCATTTACCCATGCTCCCCAAAGAAATGATTCGGCAGTAGCAACTCAACCACACCTACGAAAACGTACAGCACAAAGCGCTGGTTTCGCCATGAGTTCATTGGATTATCCAGTGCCGATGGCAGTAGCCGAACGTGTAGGTAGCCTACAGGACAACGTCGACGATCCTGGTGGGATTTTTGGCTTCAGGCAACAGTGACACGCCGCACCGAAGCCCCCCTCACCAACGTCTCCGGCATCGCCATGCCCAACAGCCCCAGCGCCACCGTCGCCACACCCGCCAACGTCAGGAACGCCGCATTGTACCCAGCCTGTTGCACGACAAAACCGGCCAGGCTGCTGCTCAGTGCCGCGCCCAGGCCAAATGCGGTGGACAGGGCGCCCAGGCTGACGTTGAAGCGGCCGGTGCCTTGAGTCAGGTCTTTGACGATGACCGGAAACAGTGCGCCGAAAATGCCTGCACCGACGCCATCAAGCAGCTGGACCGCCACCAGCCAGTAGGGATCATTGGACAAGGTGTAAAGCACACCGCGTACCGGCAGGATCATGAAGCCGGCCAGCAACAACGGTTTGCGCCCCCACACATCGGCCTTTATGCCCACTAGCCAGGCCACTGGCACCATCACCAATTGTGCGGCGACGATGCAGGCGGAGGTCAGCGGTGTGGCCAGGTGCAGGTTGATTTGCGCGAGCTTTTGGCTGACCAGCGGCAGCATCGCAGCGTTGGCCAAGTGGAACAGTGCGCAGCAGATGGCGAACACCAGCAGCGGGCGGTTTGCCAGCAGCACGCGCAGGCCGGACGGTTGGGTGTGGTCGCGGCTGTGGGTAGGGTCGAAACCGCGGGCGACGTCATGGTCGATGGCGCTGGCCGACACGCAACTGATCGCCACCACGCTGGCCAGGGCCATGAAGGCCATCAGGTAAAACACCACCACCGGGCCGTACAAGTACGCCAGGCCACCGGCCAGCAGTGCGGCGGTGGCGTTGCCGGCGTGGTTGAAGGTTTCGTTGCGGCCGGTGCGGCGGGTGAAGGCGCGTGGTCCGGTGATGCCCAGGGAAATCGCAGAAATGGCCGGGGCGAACACCGAGGCGGCGACGGCACTGGCCGCTTGGGTCAAGGCCACCAGGCTGAACGAGCTGACGAAAGGCAGCAGCAGGCAACTGAGGGTGACCAGGATGGCGGCGATGGCGATCACGGCCCGCTTGCTGTGGGTGCGGTCGATCAGTGCTCCGGCCGGGCCTTGGGTAAGCAGTGCAGCGATGCCGGCCAGGGTCATGACGACACCAATACTGGCGGGGTCCCATTTGTGTACCGCCAGCAGGTAAATCGCCAGGTAGGGGCCAAGGCCGTCACGCACGTCCGCGAGGAAGAAGTTGAGGCTGTCGAGGGACAGGGTGTTGCGCAGGTCTGAGTGTCGGGCCACGGCGGGTTCTTCGGGGGCGGCGTTCAACGGCTGAACACGCATTGCGTTAATGACCTGCCGGCTTTGGGATTAGTTTCGCGGCGTCATCAGGGTTTTATTCCCGACGCGCTTGGCTTACTTTCTGTCCCCGCGAATACAACTCCCTGGAGAAGCAATGGACATGCCCTCGGCCCAACAGGCCATCACCAGCAACAAGCACGCCTGGGACCAATCCGCGCAGTTGCACAAAGACACCGATAATTGGAAGAGCTTGCTGGGCGCGGTCGCCGACCCGAATTTCTCGCGGCTGGACCCGACCATCACCGCCTTGCTGCGAGACGTCGGTGTAGACGGTAAAGACGTGGTGCAGTTGTGCTGTAACAACGGCCGCGAATGCCTGTCGTTGTTCAGCCTGGGCGCGCGTTCGGTGGTGGGTGTGGATCAATCCCGGGCCTTTTTGCAGCAGGCAGGGGAGCTGGCACAGGTCTCGCCCCATAACCCCGAGTTTATCGAGGCCGATGTCTATCAATTGCCCGAGCGTCTGCACGAACGGTTCGACGTGGCCTTGGTGACCATTGGGGTACTGGGCTGGATGCCGGATGTGGCGCTGTTCATGCGTCATGTCGCCAGCACCCTGAAGCCCGGCGGCACGCTGGTGATGTATGAAACCCATCCGTTCCTGGAAGTGTTTGACCCACGCGCAGACAATCCGCAGTTGCCCGCCAGCTCGTATTTCCAGCGCGATCCTTTCGTGTTGCAGGAGTCCATCGTCTATGAAGGGCTGGGTGAGACGGCCGGGCCTACGTCCTATTGGTTTGTGCACACCTTGGGCAGTCTGATCACCGCGGCAATTGGGGCGGGCCTGCAGATTGGTCATTTGCAGGAGTACCCGCATTCCAACCGCGAGGAGCTCTATGACCAATATGAGCACCAGCTCGCGCAGTTGCCGTTGTGTTTTACCCTGACGGCAAGCAAGCGCTGAGCATTGGCGCTCAGGCCCTGCGCACGAAGGTACGCATGGTTTGCCCCGGCCCTGTGCTGAATACCGTCGGCCGGGGCATGTGTTCATCTGCTGCAATAAACACAAACTCATCCGCTTCAAGGCGATAGCTGGCGGGCAACTGCTTGCCGGCGTCTTCGCCGATGGCATCGATCCAGGTAATGCTTTTGGGGACAGCGGCGCTGTCCAGGAAAAACCGCCCCGCCAGCAATACTTCGCCGTCGACGGTAGTCACTTCGAATCGATCATCGGTAATGGTGGTCACGGCGCCTGGAGCGCTGTGGGCATCGACCGGGTTGAGCACGCCACTGTCTTCCAGCGCGGTCTGTTCCCAGATGCCTTGTAGGGCCTGGAAGTCTGGGTCTGCAGTAAATGTCATACAAATTCCTTTTTGTTGTTGGACTGGTCGCGAGTCGTTAGGGGGGGCTTCACTTTACTCCGTCTACTTGAGTTCACAAGGTTGTAGGAATGGTCTGCTTTTATTCCGCTGACCGAGATTTTTCCTTTTTTGCCAATGGATTAGCGTTATTTTCTGGCCCTCGGGCAGTGTCCGCCACGCAACCGTCTATGCTTTCGTCAGTAACAGAGGACGCCTTGTGTGTCCTTGACGTTGCCCCCTGTTTATTCCGTCGTTATTCAGGTCTGTGTTGTTGGGCACTGAGTAACAACTTTTCGGGGCATATCAACGTTGAAAAATACTCATCCGTTACGCCAGCATCCCGTTTCTGACGAAATCGACCTGTTTGACCTGCTTCAAGCGATCTGGAAGCAGAAAACATGGGTGGCTGGCTGTGCACTTGTCGCCGGGCTGCTGGGCGCCATTTACGCGTTTATGTCGCCGCAGGTGTATCAGGTCAGCAGTGTGCTGAGGCCGGTAGCCATCAATGAGTTGGATGCGCTCAACCGTTCCGATGTGTACAAGCTGTCACCGGCGGATGCCTTGGCCAAAGTGGCGGTACAGCTGGATTCCTACGAAACCCGTTTGGCTTTCTTCAGGGCGAACCCAACGTTGCTTGCAGCCGATGAGCGCTCTGGATACAGCCAGGCCCAAAGCGCTGAGGCATTCAATCTGATGTTGTTTGATTCCAAAGGGAGCGACGCGGGCAACGCTTCCCTGCGGGTGGAGATGCAGTACCCAAAAGGCGTCGATGGTGTGGCGATCCTCAAGGGTTTTATCGACTATGCGATTGCCCGCCAACGGGATCAGGTTGGCGCCGACTTGACGGTGATCGTCAACAATCGCCTGGCGGAACTCGAGGGCAAGATCGATAACGCGCGTAAAGATTACGCGCGGGAAAAAGCGGCAAAAATCGCCCAATTACTGGAAAACGACAGCATCAAGCGCGCCCAGTTACAGGACGAACTCGATGCGTTGCGCTTGGCGCTGCGAGTGCAGCGCACCCAACGTTTGGCGCAGTTGAGTGAGGCGATTGCGATTGCCAGGTCCGCCGGAATAAAAACGCCCTCGGCAGTGGGCACACCCCAAGCATCACCTACGCAGGTCACGAACCAGGCGTCAGCGCTCTACTTGATGGGCACTCAAGCGCTGGAGGCCGAGCGTGCCGCGTTGCAGCAGCGCACCGGCGACGACTTCACCAGTGAACGCGTCGCCGAAATCGGCAAGGAGCTGCATCTGCTGGAGGCGAATCGAGAGGTTGATGCGCTCAAGGCACGTGGCGATGACGACATGTTCATCCAGAATGTGGAATGGCCGAGGGCCGAAATCGCACGGCTGCGCGGCCTCAATATTGATATGAACGGGCTGAAACTGGTGACAATCGACCGCCCGGCCCAGGAACCGCTGAGCCCGATCAAGCCGCGCAAGGCGCTTATCATCGTCGTGAGCCTGTCGGCTGGGCTGATGCTCGGGATGTTGCTGGCCTTGATCCGCCATCTCTTCCAGACGCGGGGGGAACGCACACCCTCTACACATTAAGTGGACAGCTTTTCACAATTCTTAGTTAACCTTTGGTTACAAATTGTGGCTAAATATCTGCCAATGGCGACGTCGCGCTGAGTCATTCAACCGTGCGCGTCGCCGGTCTGTGAATTGTGATTTCAGCTGCTGCTTATTAAACCTCGGCCGTCGTGGGCACGCAGGAGCAGCCTGTTTTCTTCTGACGTGTGACGGATTCCCGTGAAACTCATCATTGTTGGCCTCTACGTTGCTTGCATCGCGTATGTACACCTGCGTGGCCGGGTGCGCCACAAACTGGGTCGCCAACTGAGCGACCACTCTACGTTCCTGGCGCCGATCAACTGCTTTCTCTACCTGTTTTCCAAACTGCCGAGCCGGCCGTACCTGTCGCCCAGCGACTTTCCGGACCTGAGCCCATTGCAGGAGCACTGGCAGGAAATTCGTGAAGAAGGCCAGAACCTGATGCGCGCCGGGGCGATCAAGCGCTCGGACCAATACAACGACGTGGGTTTCAATTCGTTCTTCAAGTCGGGCTGGAAGCGTTTCTACCTCAAGTGGTACGGCGACAGTCATCCCTCGGCCATGAAGCTGTGCCCGCGCACCACGGAGTTGGTGAAAGGCATCGGCTCGATCAAGGCGGCGATGTTCGCCGAGCTGCCGCCGGGCTCGCGGCTGGTGCGGCACCGCGACCCCTACGCCGGGTCCTACCGCTACCACTTGGGCCTGGATACGCCGAACGATCCCGGTTGCTATATCAATGTGGATGGCGAACAGTATTTTTGGCGTGACGGCGAAGCGGTGATGTTTGACGAGACATATATCCACTACGCCGAAAACACCACCCAGCAGAACCGACTCATTCTGTTCTGCGACATCGAACGGCCAATGAAATACCGCTGGGCGAGCGCATTCAACCGCTGGTTCAGCCGCAACGTGATGGCGGCCGCAGGTTCGCCGAATGACGCTGGCGACAAGACTGGCGGGCTGAACCGAGCGTTTACGCGGCTGTACAAGATTCGTCTGCGTGGCAAGCAGCTGAAGAAGCGCAACCGCACGCGTTATTACCTGGAAAAGTGGGCGATTTTTGCGGCATTGGCGATGATCTTCGTGCTGATCTGAGCCTGGCGCAGACAGATCGTGTTACACCTGATGAGAAACAATTTAGTTACCAAAGCCGAACCCTGGGCGTAGCGTGCTATCGAAAGCACGTACTACTCGCCCTTGAGAGGCTTTGTCATGAACAGTTGTGTACGTCATCTGGCCGCGCTGGCGGTGGGCCTGGCCCTGACCTCACTGGCCCAGGCCCAAAACCTGCCCGGCAACAACGACGCCAACAACGGCGCGATCCACCGGGCCAACCCCAACAGCATGCAGGGCACCCAGCCCAATGCGCCGGCCATTCGCGGCCCCCGGACTGGCCCGACCCCACCTGCGCCGACCCTTGAAAACGGCGGTATCGGTAATCGTTACCCCACGCGTAATACCGTCCCCAGCCGTCCGGCCACCGAAACCAAAGCCCCCACTTACGATGCCAACGGCAATCGCCGGTAAGGACTCGCCATATGTTTTTACGTAAAACGCTGCTCGCCGTCCTCTGCACCAGCACGCTGCTGCCTCTGGCCACTGCTTACGCCGCCGATGGCCAGCAGTTCCCCAGTGAGCAAGGCAGCATCACCGCCACGCCGATCGCCAAGGGCCTGGACCACCCTTGGGCGGTAGCATTTCTGCCGGACAAGCAAGGCTTCTTGGTGACTGAACGCCCCGGCCATCTGCGGCTGGTCAGCCCGGACGGCAAGCTCTCTGCACCGCTGAGCGGTGTGCCGCAGGTTTGGGCCAAAGGGCAGGGCGGTCTGCTCGATGTGGTGTTGTCGCCGGACTTCAAGCAGGACCGCATGGTGTATCTGTCCTACGCCGAAGGTGGCGGGCAGGGCGGCACCGCCGGTACGGCGGTCGGGCGCGGACGATTGGCCGACGACTTGAGCGGGCTGAAGGATTTCAAGGTGATCCTGCGCCAGGAGCCCAAGCTGTCCACCGGCAACCACTTCGGCTCGCGCCTGGCGTTCGACCGCGACGGCTATCTGTTTGTGACGCTGGGCGAAAACAACGACCGGCCGACCGCCCAGGACCTCGACAAGCTGCAAGGCAAGGTGGTGCGTATTTATCCGGACGGCCGCGTGCCGGATGACAACCCGTTCGTGGGGCAGGCCGGCGTGAGGCCTGAGATCTGGTCCTACGGCCAGCGCAACCCGCAAGGCCTGGCACTCAACCCATGGAGTGGGACGATCTGGGAAAACGAACACGGGCCGCGTGGCGGGGATGAAATCAACATCATCGAACGTGGCAAGAACTATGGCTGGCCGCTGGCAACCCACGGCATCAATTATTCCCTGACACCGATTCCGGAAGCCAAGGGCAAGACGGCGGAAGGCACGGTGGCGCCTCACCATGTGTGGGAAAAGTCACCGGGCATCAGCGGCATGGCGTTTTATGACGCTGACCGCTTCAAGCCTTGGCAGCACAACGCATTCATTGGTGCATTGGCCAGCCAGGAATTGATCCGTTTGCAGTTCGAAGGGGACAAGGTGGTGCATGAAGAGCGCCTGCTGGGCGGCTTGAAAGCGCGAATTCGCGATGTGCGGCAAGGGCCGGATGGCTACTTGTATGTGCTGACGGATGAAGATGACGGCGTGTTGTATCGGGTCGGATTGAATCAGGACTGATGGTACTGACACCACGTGGTCAAAAACGGCGGGAGGGGGGGCACGTCCCCTCCCGCCGTTTGATCCTGCGCAGGCTTATAAGCCGAGGTCCGACAGCCCTGGATGATCATCCGGTCGCCGACCCAACGGCCAGTGGAACTTGCGCTCGCTCTCCTTGATCGGCAGGTCGTTGATACAGGCAAACCGATTGGCCATCAGACCGTTTTCGTCGAACTCCCAGTTCTCATTGCCGTAGGAGCGGAACCAGTTGCCGGAGTCGTCATGCCACTCATAGGCATAACGCACGGCGATGCGGTTATCGGTGAATGCCCACAGCTCCTTGATCAGGCGGTAGTCCAGCTCCTTGGCCCATTTGCGGCTGAGCAAACCCTTGGCTTCGTCACGGCCGTGAGCAAATTCGGCGCGGTTGCGCCAGCGTGTGTCCAGTGTGTAGGCCAGGGACACCCGTTGCGGGTCGCGGGAGTTCCAGCCGTCTTCGGCCAGGCGAACTTTCTCGACCGCCGACTCGAGGGTGAACGGCGGCAACGGCGGGCGTGTTTCGGTGTTAGATGACATCAGGCAGCTCCTGTAAACAATAAGGTTCTATCGAAAGTTGCCAGGCAAGTGCGTTCACAGTCCCAATAACGTTCGCGCCATGCATTGCGCTTTATCGGCAGCTGTTGAATCACCCATCACCAGGGCAACGGTAATGGCGCCATCGATCAGGATCAGCAGTTGCGCGGCCTGCTGCGGTGGGTCGGCGGTGCCATGTGCTTGACACAGTTCAAGTACGTACTCGAACAGTTTCTGTTTATGCGCCTTGGCCAGCAGGCGTACCGGGTCTTGTGGGTCGCCGGTTTCGCCACTGGTGTTGATGAAGGTGCAGCCACGGAAGTCGGCTGAGCCGAACCACGCCTTCAGCGCCGTGAACAGCGCCAGCAGGCGTTCGCCACTGCCCTCGCTGCGCGCCACTTCAGTGCGCAGCCACTGCATCCAACGCGCGTCGCGCCGTTGCAGGGCGGCAATCACCAATTCGTCCTTGTTGGCGAAATAGCGGTAAATACTTTTTCTCGACACGCCGGCGGTTTTCACCAGTAAGTCCATGCCGGTGGCGGCGATGCCATGGCGGTAGATCAACTTTTCAGTGACGTCGAGAATAATGTCGCGGGTTTCACTATGGGTCATATCGTTCATGCTGCAGACAGTAGAACGATCGTTCTTCATGGTCAATTAAATTTTTTCCATGCGCCGCAGCAAGACCTGAGCACCCCCATGGTGTAAGCTCGGGGCCTCTTCGGATTCGACCCATTGCGAGCCTTATGCCGTCGTTCTTCAAACGTTCCCTGTTGCCTAAACTGCGCGGTTTCCCACTGTCCACCGATGCCATCGAGGTGCTGTCCGGCGCCGATGCCTATCGCCGCTGCCTGTTGGAGAAAATTCCCCAGGCGACGCGCCGCATCTACATCGTCGCGCTGTATCTGCAGCAGGACGAAGCCGGGCAGGAAATCTACGACGCCCTGCATGCCGCCAAGGCCGCAAGGCCCGAGTTGGACATCGTGGTGGTAGTCGACTGGCTGCGCGCCCAGCGTGGGTTGATCGGTGCCGGCAAACAGCCCGGCAACAGCGCCTGGTACCAGGCGATGACCCAATCCCATGCCAGTGAAGTGCCGGTGTATGGCGTGCCGGTGCAGACCCGCGAACTGTTCGGCGTGCTGCACCTCAAGGGCTTTGTGATCGACGACACGGTGCTATACAGCGGCGCCAGCCTGAACAACGTTTACCTGCACAAGTTCGACAAGTATCGCTTCGACCGCTATCACCTGATTCACAGCCAGCCGCTGGCCGATTCCATGCAACACCTGATCGAGCACGGCCTGGTGGCGTCCAAAGCGGTGCATCGCCTCGACCTGCCGAACCCGCCGACCACCCGCAGCCTGCGCAACGACATCGGCGATTTGCGCAGCCGCCTCAAACACGCGGCCTACGACACCACCCGCGGGCAGTTGCCCAACGGTCATCTGTCGGTCAGCCCCTTGCTGGGGGTGGGCAAGAACAACCCGTTGAGCCGGGTGATCCTGGAGCTCATCGCCAGCGCCCAGCACCAGTTGACGATCTGCACGCCGTATTTCAACCTGCCGTTGCCGGTGACCCGCGAGATCAACCGTGCCCTGGCGCGTGGCGTGAAGATCGACATCGTTGTCGGCGACAAGACCGCCAACGACTTCTACATCCCGCCCAGCGAACCGTTCAAGGTGATCGCGGCATTGCCGTACCTGTACGAAATCAGCCTGCGCCGCTTCGCCAAGCGTCACCAGCCGATGATCGACAGCGGCCAGTTGAACCTGCACCTGTGGCGTGATGGCGACAACACCTACCACCTCAAGGGCATGTGGATCGACCAGCGCTATACGTTGCTGACCGGCAACAACCTCAACCCGCGGGCGTTTCGGCTGGACCTGGAAAACGCCTTGCTGATCGATGACCCGCAAGGCCAGTGGCTGGAGCCACGGCGTACCGAGCTGGCGCAGATTTTCCAGCACACCACGCGCATCGACGGTTACGCGCAGTTGCAGACCCTGGTGGACTACCCGGCGGCGGTAGGCAAGTTTCTGCGGCGGGTCAGTCGGGTGCGGATCGAACGGTTGCTGTACCGGATTCTGTAGCGACACAACCCGAAACCACTTCCAGGGCTGAACGGGCCCTGGCAGCACGTGCATTGCGAAAACACTTACATGCGGTCTTGAGGTGGCTTTGTAGGATTTCTTTGGACGGTTCTAAGGGACGAGAACTTTCGCGATCTCAACCGTGAAGAGAACTCCCGATGCCGACATTCCCGCCCGATTATTCGTCCGTGCGCGCAGTTGTTTCGGTCCCGAACAACGCCTTTGCGACCTCCCTTGAGCCCCCAGCCCTACAGGGGCGATCAGGGCAAACCGAAACGCCGCTGCCGGGGCGTGCGCCGCGCACAAGCAGCCAGCAGCTGAAGCTCGTCATCCTTGAGCAGGCTTCTGGGCGCAGCAAGCGTGACGTGACGAGAAGGCCGAGCAGGGCTTTTCCAACGGATGAGCGTGCAAGGGCTGCCGACAGCAGCTTGCAAGACACGTTGGCGCGTTGGCTGGTCACCGGCAAACTCAACGCCAACCCCATTCCTCCCGATGCTTCGATCAAGCCCTTCACCGACGCTTTTGGCGAAGCCCTGCGTGAGCCAAAGGTGCAGGCCTGGTTCGCGTCCAAGGGCCTGGATGTGTCCACCGTGCGCATCTTCAACGATGGGGTCGACGGTGAGGTGAATATCGACGGCAAAAAGGTCAGGCAACGGTTCACCACGACTGACGGCTCTGGCTGGTGGGAGGTTGGCGCGAAGGTCACCGAGGCCGTCAACATATTGTGCCCTGACTATGCCGGGGTGCTGATGCCGGATGCAAAAACCGGTGATTTCCGCGATGTCCGCGTGATGCTTGGCTTCTATGGGGTGAATGCGCCCTCTCGACCGGCGGACGCTGCACAGTTGGGCAAGGCCCTGGAAGATAACGGCTGGCCACCCATTACCGACGACAAGCGGGCTCACTGGCGCGAACAATTCGTGCAGCTTTTGCAGAAAAACAGCGACCGCGATACGCGCCCAGCGCTGGCGTCCCAACTGCAGGCGCTGATCAACGCTAAAGCCGAGGGCGATCAGCTCAACCTGAGTGATGAGCCTGTGCTGATCGACCCCGAATCGACGCTGGCAAAAATCAGCCAGGCGCCGCGCGAGCAGTTTTTGCAATGGCTGGCGACCCCGACATTCCAGGCGTTTATCCAGAAAATCGGGTTTGGCGGCGACGATAACGTTTACCGGATCTCGAACGGGCAACTGCAACTGCGTGGCGACAACCTGCAGTGGCAGTCATTACAGGCCTATCTGGACGATGAGATCGGCAAGGTCCAGGTGACCGGCAACGCCCAGGAAAAAGCTGCCATTGGCACGCTGCGCACTGAGTTTGATCAACTGGTTGAAAAGAGCCAGGCGACCGGCAACGCGTTGTGCTCCCAGCCCATCTACGATGCGCGTCAGTACCTGGCGTTTTCCGAGCTTGGGACGCCCACGACAGTCGGGCAAGTGAAGTCCGTCATCGGCTGGCTCGGCAGCACGTTGCCGCCTTCGCCCATAGGCGCTGATTACGCCGGCTTGACGCCCTATACCTGGGGCCCTGGAGCGTTATCGCCAACGGATCTGGCCACATTAAGGGCCCAGGCCGCCGGGCCTGGTTCGGTGCATAGCCTACTGCGCAACCACACGTTCCCGTCAGGCATGCCCGACGATGACCATCTGAAACTTCAACATTTCTTCGACTCGGCACAGGCCAAAACAAAAGCCCAGGCCCTGGCTCGGCTGCTGAACATGGCCGAGGTGGCCGAGGGGCGGGCGCTTTCACGGGCAACCCGCCATCAGCTCCTGGCAACTGCGATCAAGACCGGCATCACGGCAGATGTACCCGGTAAGCCGGGCGTAGTGGCGGGCCACCAGATCTATCGCGCCAGTAACCTCGGTCGTACGCTGGAGGAGGAGCGCCGAGACATTGAACGGCACTTGATCGGCAAAGGTGCGGACGCGACCACCGCGCCGCTGATTGCCCACCTGTTTTTGGCGCAGGCTGCCCCCGAGTTCCTGCTCAAGCCCGACCCTCAAGTGCCGGCGCAAGCGCCTGCAGCACTGAAGCTGTCGCCCGGGCAAGTGAGCATCGGTTCAACGTCCTGGCTCAACCTGCGACTTGCCTGTGCCCTGTCGGAAAAACTCGGCGGCCCAGGCAGTTCGCGGGCCTTGAACATTACCCAGGCCCATGCCCTTGCTCGGCTCAATCCGGTGATAGATGAACAGGAGCAATTGATCAAAAGCCTTGGCGCGCAACCGGTGCTGGATTGGGCCGTGATGACTGGCGTGATTCCCAAGCGTACCGATGGACATTACTCGTCAGAGGACTACCGTGCGGCCACGCAAGCGTTTGTCGACCGAGAGACGGGCATTGGCAAGGCATTTGAAACCTTGACGCGGGATACGCCCAATCAGACAAACCTGCTGATCAAACAACTGGCGCTACTGTTTCCCGAGATGACAGAGGAGGAGATCCGCGATTTCAGGTTGCAGCCTATGGACACTGCCGCGCGGGGCCATACGGGGGTGTCTGGGCCGCTTTTAACCGACGTGATCCTTTATGAACAAGCTCCGCCGGAGCTTTTACATGTTCTTATGCCCCCCCTGATAAAAGTGTTGAACAACCTCAAGGATTACGCGTTTGTTCATCCGAAGATTTCCTGGGAAACCTATTCCGAGCGCATCAAGCAGCTGCCGAACATTGCCTCATTGGTCGAACCCGCTGTGGACAAGCATTTGGCCGATGCCCGTAGCGCTCACGCAACGGTAATCAGGCAGATGATCGCCAACGCGCCGTTGGATGTGCGGCGAATCCTGGAGGTTGCCGACATCCAGGTATTCAGTCTGCGTGAAGCCACGGGCAAAACCCTGCTGGACGATCAATACGAACCTGAGGGCGTGGCCGAAAAAATCGGCAGGCAGGGGGTGTTGATTCGCTACGACACGAAAGCGACGAGCCCTACGGGTGGGTATTTAGAGTTTTTCCCGGGTTCAATGAAGATCATCCGGCGCGACGATCTGCGCGACAGCCTCAAGGTCTATGGCGGGCAAGTGAAAGAGAGAACGGTAGCGCGCAGGCGCGAGTCCTTTCGTGACGGCCTGCCGGAGTCGTTTGATTTTCAGGCCTATAAAAGCGGGGGGGACCCGCGTCCCAACGTAAAGTCGAACGTCATTATCGAAAAAGCAGGTCCTGCATTGCCGGGCCTGGGCCTGGAAAACTGGCCCGCGCCGGGTGCCGATTATGTACCGAACAGTTGGGCATCGGACAAAACCACTGCGATCGCCAACGCGATACTCGATGTCACCTTTGATCAGAAGCGCACGCAACTGATCGACTATGCCAACCAGCCCACCACGTATCACAAAATACGTAACTACCCCTTCAGTTCAAGCGCGGTTTTTTCCAACCTGAACGCGAGGACGGTGTTGAGCATGATCCCGTTTGTCGGAGCGATTGCCGATATCGCCGAAGGGAAGGTCGGGGCTGGCATCAAGGGCTTGCTGCTCGACTTCGGCTCGTTCGCCGTGACAGGCGGGGTGGCTGGGGCCAAAGCATTCTTCAAGGGCCTGAAAGTCGTTGTGCCGTACGGCGGTCGTGGGTTTGCCATGCGCGGGCTCAAGGGGGCGCCGACATTGGTGCGTAGCGTGTTCAACCCGCTCGACAGCTCGATTGACGTCATGAAGACCGCCCAGCGTGCGTTGGCCGGTGAGTTTGTGACTGCCGGTGAAGGCTTTTATATGGGGGCCACTGCCTTTGAGCGATGCCGATGGGGACTTGGGGTGTACGACACGTTGCGTGCCACCCCCGCGGCCAGCGCCACTTACCCTGGAAGCCGCCTGGGTGTGAGCCAGCAGTGCAGGTTATACGCGGTGCAGCAGGGCGCCGCGTGGTATGCGATTGACCCGCTCACCCATAAGCCAACCGGAGCCCCGCTGACTGACTTCAAGCCCGACGCCGGCACCAGTTAAGCACCAGCGCCCGCGGGTTGTGCATTCCACCGCTTGAATGCACAGCCTGCGGACGTCTTGTCAGTTAAGGCCCAGCTTGCCACGCAATGTGGACAGGTCTTCCGCCAGGGTGTTGACCGGACCCACCAGGGCTTTGCGGTCGTTTTCCTTCACTTTGTCGTAGGTCTCGAAACCGCCGTCCTTGGTTGTGTATTTGGCGAGGATCTTGTCGACCGTGGCGAAGTTCTTGTCGACCTTGGCCAGGAAGGCCTTGTCTTGTTTCTCGATCTGGCCACGGAACAGATCGACGATTTTCTTCGCGCCATCGATGTTGCCCTGGAAGTCGTAGAGGTCGGTGTGGCTGTAGCGATCTTCTTCACCGGAGATCTTGGTCGCGGCGACTTCTTCCAGCAACGCGGCGGCGCCGCCAACGACTTTCTCCGGTGGGAAGGTCAGGCCGTCGACGCGGGTCTTGAGGTCGTTGACGTCGGCGTTGAGCTTGGCAGTCAACGCCTCCAGGCCCTTGGTCGAATTTTGCGAGAACAACGCGTATTCGATGCGGTGGAAACCGGTGAAGTCTTCAGCGGTTACACCTTTCTCATGGTCATCCACCCGCGAGTCGATGGACGCATCGAGGTCGCTGAACAGCTCGGCAATCGGCTCGATGGACTCATAGTGCACACGGGTCGGTGCGTAGAGCTTCTTGGCGGTGGCCAGGTCGCCTTTGTTGATCGCGTCGGTGAAGGCCTGGGTCTGGGTCACCAGCTCACCGATTTCTTCGGTGACATAGATCTTGTAGTCCGACACCGGGCCTACCAGGTCCAGCGGCGCCGTGGCGGCGAAGGCGGCCAGGGGCGAAAGGGTCATTAGCAACGACAACGCGAGAGTCGACTTCTTCATGGGACGGTTTCCGCTGTGGGGTTGGTTTCAGGTGTTGGCAGTGGTGTGAGGGTGCGTGGCGGCGAGCAGCGTGCGCCCAAGGAAATCCTCTGGCCCGGTGACGCCCGGCAAGGTGAAGAAATACCCGCCGCCGACCGGCTTGAGGTACTCCTCCAGGGGCTCGCCGTTGAGCCGGGTTTGCACGCTGATAAAGCCTTTCTCCAGGTCAGCCTGGTAGCAGATGAACAACAGCCCCATGTCCAGCTGACCGTTTTTATTGACGCCGTTGGAGTAGTTGAACGGCCTGCGCAGGATCAGGTTGGCCTGGGTCTGCGGGGTACGAGGGTTGGCCAGGCGGATGTGGGCATCGAGCTTGGTCAACTTGCCCTCGGGGTCCTTGCTGTAGTCGGGCACCTGGCTTTCCTGTTTACCGTCCATGGGCGCGCCGGTGGTCTTGACGCGGCCGATGATGCTCTCCTGTTCTTGCAGGGGCGTGCGGTCCCAGCGCTCGACGAAGTTGCGGATGATGCGCACCGCCTGATAGCTGCCGTGGGCGGCCCAGGCCGGTTCGTTGCTATGGGGTTGGACCCAGACGATCTGGTCCATGGCCTTGTCATCGTTGGAATTGGGGTTGGCCGAGCCGTCGCGAAAGCCGAGGAAATTACGTGCACTCTGCGCCGGTTCCCCGGGTTTGCTCGGTGCCTGGGGCGGCACGCTGCCTTCCTGTTTCCAGCGCACCAGCAGCAGGTCCGGCAGGTTTTTCACAATGTCGCGCAGGGCGTGGATGTTGGTGTCAGGGGTGTTGGAGCAAAATTGCAGGCTCAGGTCGCCGTGGCACTGCGCCGGTTCCAGCGCATCGTTGGGGAAACCGACCATACGGCTCAAGCGCTTGGGTTTGGCCGCCGTGAGGCCGAAGCGCTCATCAAACAACGACTCGCCGACCGACACGGTGATCGTCAAGTTATCCGGGGTGACCACCGGGCCGAGAATCCCGGAATCGGTAGGCGGCAGTTTCGGATCGACTTGCGTCACGGCACCGCCGGTCATCAGGAAGGCGATACGTTCGTTCAACGTGCGGAACAAGCGCTCCAGATCGTCGCGGTCGCTGGCCAGTACGTCGAACGCCACGAGCATGCCGCAGGCCGGACGCGGGGTGACGATGCCGGTTTGGTGCTTGCCGAAAAAGTCGTGATGGTCCTGGGTCTTGTCGCTGCGCGGCGCGGTGGTGACTTGCTCGGCGGCGGCCATGGCCGGGCAGCTCAGGCTGCTGCCGGCAATGGCGACGCCGGTGGCGGCCATGCCCAGCAGGACACGGCGGCGTTGGAGGTTGGTGTGTGCTGAATCACTCATGTGTGCGGTCGTCTTCACTGCAGGCCGGAAAGGCCAAGGGCGGGATCGATTCCATCGAGTGCGGCGGCCAGAGCCTTGGCCTTGTCGGCGATCTGCTTGCGCTGATCGGCGGTCACGCTGTCATACGAGATGTAACGGTTGTTGGTTTTGAACCCGGCGAGCTCGCTGTCGAAGGCGGCGAGGGCGTTGTCGATCTTGGGCAACAGGTTGGCGGCGGATTTGCTCAGCAGTGGGCGCATCAGTTCGACCACTTTGTGTGCAGCGTCCAGGTTGGCGGCAAAGCCATTCAGGTCGATGTGGCTGTAGCGCTCTTCTTCCCCGCTGAGGGCACGCACATCCGCCAGGCTGTTGAGGTTGCGCACCACGATGCCCACCAATTGCTCCGGCGGCAGGGACTGGGCCAGCAACTGTTGCTTGAGGGTGGTGACGTCGTTGAACAGACGTTGGGCAATCGGCGCCAGGCCATCCAGGCTGCGCTGCTGGAACAGGCTGTATTCAATACGATGGAAGCCACTGAAGGCCGGGTCTTGCTCGCGGTTCTCAAAGTAATCGGCACGCGCATTGATCGCGTTGTCCAACTGCGCCAGGCGTTGGGACGCTGGCGCCAGTCGCTGGTAAGCCTCGCGGGCTGGGACGTAGAGCGACTGGGCTTGGGCCAGATCGCCGGCGTCGATGGCCTGTTGCAAGGCGTTTACGGCCTTGATCAAGGCGCCGCCCTGGCTGCTCAGGTATACCCGGAATTCCGACAGCGGGCCGATGAACGCCACCATCGACGGCTTGGCCTTGGCCTGGGCGTCGGACTCAGCCGTTGGCGTGACGTGCAAGGTGCCGCGCGGGTTGCTCAGCAGGCCGCAGGTGATGGCGTAGTCGCCGGGCAGCAGGTTGGCGTTGATCACCTGGCTCAGGCCGGGGGCGATGTTTTCCCGTTCTTCGATCACCAGCACGCCGTCGAGGATTTCCCACTCCACCGCGCGGTCGGAGCGGTTGATGATGCGAAAACTCGCACGCCCGGCCGGTACCGTCAGTTCATTCGGCTCGCAGGCGTGGCCATGAATGGTCACGGCAATTTCATTGTGATTGGTCTGGCGCTTGCTCGCGGCCAATTGTGACGCGTAGTAGAACAGGCCACCGGCGGCGATCATCACGACCACCGAGCCCGCCACGGCCCAGCGCAAGGCGCGGGGTGGCAGAGCCGGTTGAGGGGTTGGGCTGGACAAGAGGCGGTCCTTACTGGCTGGAAACGGAAGAAGGTTGGGCGACAGGCGAGGGCAGGAAGAACATCACCAGAGCGATCACCAGGTAAATCAGATAGGCGCCCAGGGTGCTGACGGTCGGCGCTTCCTGATAGCCGAACATCCCGGCGAGCACCGAGCCCAGCGGGCTGTCCATGGGCAGTGCCGCGCTGAAATCGAACAGCACGGTTTGCAGGTGGTTCCACACGCCGGCTTCGTGCAGGGCCTGCACCGAATTGGCGAGGATGCCGGCGGCTACGACCAGGATGAACAGGCCGGTCCAGCGGAAGAACGCCCCCAGGTTCAGGCGCATGCTGCCGCTGTAGATCAGCAAGCCCACGATGATCGCCAGGACCAGGCCGAGAAGGGCGCCGATCGGTGCGCCCGGGCCTTCGCTTTGCTGGAACACGGCCAGCAGGAAGAACACCGTTTCGAGACCTTCGCGGGCCACGGCAAAAAACACCATGGCGATCAGCGCGATCACTTGGTGCTTGGAGCCTGTCAGGGCGTGGTCGAGGGATTCATGCAGGGAATGCTTGATCGAGCGCGCCACTTTGCGCATCCAGAACACCATGGAGCTGAGAATGCCCACGGCGACCAGGCCAACGACGCCTTCGAACAGCTCCTGCTGCTTTTGCGGAAACTCTGCGCTGACCAATTCCAGGCCACCGCCCACCAGCAGCGCCAGTGCGGCGGCGAGGAACACGCCGATCCACACCGCTGGCATCCATTGGCCACGCCCGGTCTGTTGCAGGTAACTGGCGATGATGCCAACGATCAAAGCGGCTTCAATGCCTTCGCGCAGCATGATGAGAAAGGGAACGAGCATTCGGCACCGCAGCGTCATTAGATAGGAAGCTAATTTGTAACATAATGATACTCATTACTAAACAGGAAAACTTGACGTTTACTGAACAGTGGCTGAACGGTGGTGGTGAAGGGCGGGCGCCCTTATGATGCAGACCCTGTTATGTGCTGCGGAATGTTCAACTGCTCATGTCGGAAAAAGACACCATCTCCATCCACCTGGTGCGCGAAGCCCTGTTGCAGAGCTGTGCGCCCGGTGCGGCCACGGCTGAGGCGCTGAGCAAGGTCGGGATTGACCCGACACTGCTGCAGCAGCCTGACGCCCGCGTACCGGCCACGGCTTACGCGCGTTTGTGGCGTTTGCTTGCACGGCGTACGGATGATGAGTTTTTCGGCATGGACCCACGCAAGCTCAAGTCCGGCAGCCTGGCCTTCCTGTGCCGCGCCGCGATGGCGCAGCCGACCCTGGGCGCGAGCCTGGAAACGGTGTTGGGGTTTTTGTCATTGATGCTGGAGCAGATGCCTGCGCAACTGGTGCGTCAGCAGAGCCTGGCGGAAATCGTGTTGTCGGAGCCCGTGCCCAAGCGCGCATTCACCTACTTCACTTATTGGATGATCGTCCACGGCGTGGCTTGCTGGCTGGCGGGAAGGCGCATTCCGATCCTGGCGATCGAACTGCGCTGTGAGCAGCCGGACTTTTGTCACGACTACCAAGTGATGTTCTCTGACAACCTACGGTTTGATCGGCTACGTACCCGCATGATCTTTTCTGCTGACTGCCTCGACCTGCCCATCAAGCGCAGCGCAGAAGAACTCAAACGTTTCCTGGCCCATGCCCCGGCCAACATCCTGGTCAAATACCGCGACCCCGAGAGCTTCGCCACCCGCATCAAACACGACCTGCGCCAGATGCCCCCCGACACCTGGCCGGAAACCGAACGCCTCGCTGCCAACCTGTGCATCTCCGCCTCAACCCTGCGCCGACGTTTGGCGGAAGAGGGGCAGACTTATCAGGGGCTCAAGGACAGCGTGCGTAAAGAGTTGGCCATTGTGTGGTTGGCGGAACCTCAGATCAGCTTTGCCGAGATCGCGGCACGGCTGGGGTTTGCCGATGCCAGTTCGTTTTATAAGGCGTTTCGTAAATGGTGTGGGTCGAATCCGGGGCATTATCGGAGTTTGATTTTGAATGAAGTCAGTCGAGATTAATGGGCGGCATCTGGGACTAGGACGTAACTGACGATGTCCTGCTTCCTGGTATGACAGAGTGGTCTTTCTAGTTTTTAGGACGGAGCCGGCATATTCCGAGTGTGAATTCGTGCATGCTTTGTCTCGTGATACCTACTGCGATTCATCATTGATCCTACTCGCAGCGTAAGAGCATCCCGAGTTGCGTTGTCGGTTTTTTATTCGGGAGGTTTACCTGTGTCGAGATGAAGCGACAGTTTTCGTATTGTCATCGTACGCTAATAACACTCGTTGTTTAATTGTGGAGGTGAATAGTATGAAAGTTTCTTTCGTATTGCCTTTTTTGGCTCTAACCCTTGCATCATTTCAAGCGTCTGCATTGTGTTTGTACACTACCGAGAGCTTCGTCGGCACGATAGCGGCTGATACGGCGATCACCGCTAACGGTCCTTTCACGATCACTTCGGCTGGCGGATGTGCTGGCGCAAATATCGATGCAACTGTCTCTGCTCCTGGTGCTGGGAAGGCGCCGGAGATTTATATTGAGCGCGAAGTTGGCGCGTCATGGGTGCGCGCGACATTCAGTATAGGGAGCATTGCATCTTACTCCGGACAATACGGTACTTACCGAGTCAGGCTGAAAAACTCTGATGCAGTTTCAAAGGCTTACTCTGGCACAGTGCGATATGGTCGTTGAAGCTTGAGTTGCGCAGGGCGTGAAGAGTCATCTTCAATGCCCTGCTTTTTTGCAAAGACGTTAAGCGCGCTCATCTATTGATAAATCACTTCTGGACGAATAGGCAAAATATGCGAGCGCGTTTATAGCTTGGTTTGCAGCGATCATTCCTTGCCGCCATGGCCAGAACAAGGGTTCTTGTTTGGTTTTTTCAGAGTACATCGGCAAGGATGCTGTCTGCTCCTCAAGTCTTTGGTCGAACAGTGCAATTGCATTGAATTTGACGTAAAGATCTGCTTGATTACCATTTTTATCAACAGCCCGTGTTCCCTCGATAAAAACGCCAAATGCCTGCTCGTCGATCAGCTTGTTTTCATACAGCTTTCGGCCGACATGTTTGAGTTCCATGTTGGTGATGGATGTCATGTCATAGTTTTTCAAGAATTTCTTCAGCTCTGTGATTTGCTCGTTATTTTTTAACTTTAGTGCCTTTGCAGCGTGTGCGTCGTCCCTGGCGGTAAAGTCAGTTATTACTTTGGTTGGGTTCTTGATTATGTATCCAGCGTCTTGTTTGCTTATGGTGTTCGTTGCCGCCGATGAGCTTGTGTTCATCTCGCAGTTCTCCATCAAAAGAAAGCTACCTCTCTGTATCGACCGGTTTTGGCCGAGCTTAACCAAGGGCAGCGAGTCGCTCGAAATAAAGTCCAGACTTGATGGCTTTGACTCAGATTCAAATCGTGAGAAAACGCCTGCTCTGTTCGCACACCCAAAGGACTAGGAGTTAACTGACAACATCCTACTGTTTGGTATTACAGATCGCTCCTTAATGATTTTAGGACGCAGCTGGCATATTTAACTAAAAAAATCATGCAGGCTTTGTCGTGTCATTCCTACGCAAGGGGACGAATGATCCTATGTGAGCGGGGAAGTGGCCACTCGCTTTCTGAGCGGGTGTTCGATAACCAATTCTACGGTGATGAAAATGAAAAGTTTAATTGCCTTACCCTTCGCTGTGCTTATGTTGTTGTCGTCGCAAGTGTCTGCGCTTTGCTTGACGCTTACTGATAACTATAGCGGGATACTACAGCCTGACTCGGAAGATACAGCCTTGGGGCCATTCACCATTACGGGCGCTAATGGTTGTTCCAGCGCAAATATTCATGCAATGGTGTCTTCTACGGGGATCGGTCGGATTCCTCAGATTTCCATCGAACAACAGGTGGGCGCGTCATGGAAAACGGTAGTCAGCAATCCTTTGTCAGTTCAGGCGACATGGACGGGGCCGTTGGGAACTTATCGCGTAAGAGTAAAAAACCCTGAGGCGGTTTCCAAATCATATTGGGGGACCGTACGATACGGCCGGTAATCGCAGTTGGGGGCAGCATGCCAGGCAATTGGCATGCTGCAGCGTTCAAGTAACAAATCAAACGCGTTCGTCTAACGTAAGACTATTTTTTGATGAATTAACAAAGTGCGCCAGCGCATTGATAGCATGATTGGCGTCCACCATGCTTTGAATATATTCAGGAATGCCCATTGACCGCCCGACATTAGGATTGCTTTTAACAAACGCAAGATAGTCTTCTAGTTTTTCATCGAAAAGGGCGATTGCATTAAATTTAACATGCGTGTCTGTTTGTTTTCCATTAGCATCGGATGCGCCGTCGCCGGATATGAATATGCCAAAAGTGTTCACGTCAATCATTCCGCTTTCATAGAGTCGTCTACCGACTTTCTTTAGTTCATCGGTACTGATCGACGTCATGTCATAGTCCTTCAGAAAAACTTTCAAGCTCTCAATCTCTTCCTGCTCGCGCAGCTTCAACGTATCTGCCGCCACCGACGCTTCTTTTATCGTATATTTATTTTCAACCTTTTCCGGATGCTGTATCTGAAACGCATTAGACGCCTTCGTATGCCTCATTTGCTCCGCAGTCAATAACACGGCCATCGCAAAGTCCTCCATCAACCGAAAGCTACGTCTATTTATCGGCCACCCTTAATCCCACTTTAAAAAAAAGCCCCACGACCGAATGGACCGTGGGGCTAAAAATTGGCTGGATGCGACCAACCAAAGGAGCTCTTTACATCACTGGTTGCTGGCCACCACCGTGTCCGGCTGCCAGCCACCACCCAACGCCTTGTAGATCGCGACGATGCCGCGATACAGCTCCACCTCGGCCTGGGCCTGGGAGTCTTCGGCAGCCAGGCGTTCGCGTTGCGCGTCCAGCAACACCAGGAAGTCCACCGTGCCTTCGCGGTAGCGGATTGCGGCGAGGTCGGCGGCGGCGCGGCTGGATTCGCTCTGACGGATCAGCGAAACCAGGCGCTGTTGGCGCTTGCCGTAGTCGCTGAAGGCGTTTTCGGACTCTTCCAGTGCCAGCAATACTTGCTGTTCATAGGTCGCCAACGCGCCATCGGCCTCGGCGCTTGCACCGCGCAAACGCGCGCGTACGCTGCCCAGGTCGAACGCGGCCCAGGTGATGCTCGGGCCGAGGGCCCAGGCATTGGCGGCGGACGAACCGATCTGCGAACCGCGCCCGGCGGTAAAGCCAAGGAAGCCGCTGAGGCTGACCCGTGGGAACAGGTCGGCCTTGGCCACGCCGATGCGTGCGGTGGCGGCCGCCAGTTTGCGTTCGGCGCTGAGGATGTCCGGACGCCGTTGCAGCAGTTGCCCCGGATCGCCAATTGGCAAGGCCTTGGCAATCGCTGGCAGGTCTTTCGGGCTCAGGTCGACGCTGAGCTTGTCCGGACGCTGGCCGAGGAGGGTGGCGATGCGGTTGCGCTCGCGCACTTGTTCGGCTTGCAGTTGCGGCACGCTGGCTTCGACCCCGGCGAGGCGTGCGTCGGCACGCTCCACGTCCAACTGATCGCCAACCCCGGCATCGCGCAGGCTGACGGTGATGGTGCGCGATTCCTGCTGGTTCTTGAGGTTGTCCAGGGCGATGCGTTCACGCAATTGGGCGCCGCGCAGTTGACCATAGGCATCCACCAGCTCAGCAATCATCGTGACTTGCAGTTGGTACAGGTCGGCTTCCGCGGCCTGCTGGTCGGCGTCGGTGGCTTCCAGGTTGCGCTGGATGCGCCCGAACAGGTCCAGCTCCCAGGCCATGTCCAGGCCGAGGTCGTAACGCTCGGTCTTCACACGGCGGGTGGTCTGGCCTGGTATCTGGCCCTTGCCTTGGTCGCTGCTGACGCGGCTGGTGATGGTCGGCATGGCGTCATTGCTGGCGTCGTCGCGGATGGCCCGAGCCGCCCGCAGACGGGCAAACGCCACACGCAAATCGCGGTTGCCTTGCAGCGATTGGGTCACCAACTGATTGAGGGTCGGATCGTCGAACTGCTGCCACCAGATACCTTCGAACTTGGCGTGGTCGTACTGTTTGGCATCGGCGGCGGCCGTGATGCTCGCCGCCTCCGGGGTTTGGGTTTTATAGTCCGGGCCCACGGCACAGGCGCTCAGCGCCAATACCAGCAAGCTCGGCAGGAATACTTTCACGCTCATTGCTGTGTCTCCAGCTTCAAGGCCTTGGCCGCTTTGCGCGCTTCCTGGCGCTCCACATAGCGACGGATCAGTACGTAGAACACTGGCGTCAGCAACAGACCGAAGAAGGTCACGCCGATCATCCCGGAGAACACCGCCACACCCATCGCATGACGCATCTCGGCACCGGCACCGCTGGACAACACCAGTGGCACCACACCCATGATGAAGGCGAACGAGGTCATCAGGATCGGCCGCAGACGCAGACGGCACGCCTCCAGCACCGCAGCCAGCGGGTCGAGACCCTCGGCCTGTTTATCCTTGGCAAACTCGACGATCAGGATCGCGTTCTTGCAGGCCAGGCCCACCAGTACGATCAGGCCGATCTGGGTGAAGATGTTGTTGTCGCCGCCCGAGATGATCACCCCGGTGATGGCCGACAGCAGCGTCATCGGTACGATCAGGATCACCGCCAGTGGCAGGCTCCAGCTTTCGTATTGGGCGGCCAGTACCAGGAACGCCAGCAGCACGCAGAGCGGGAACACGAACAGTGCGGTGTTGCCCGAGAGGATTTGCTGATACGTCAGGTCAGTCCACTCGTAGGTCATGCCGTTGGGCAGTTCCTCTTTCAGCAGTTTTTCAATCGCCGCCTCCGCCTGGCCGGAGCTGTAGCCCGGTGCAGCGTTGCCGTTGATTTCAGCGGTGATAAAGCCGTTGTAGTGCATCACGCGGTCCGGGCCCGAGGTGTCGCTGACCTTGATAAAGGTCGCCAGCGGGATCATCTCGCCCTTGTTGTTGCGTACTTTCAGCTGGCCGATCTGGTCTTCGTCGAGGCGGAACTGCTGCTCAGCCTGCACGTTGACCTGATAGGTACGGCCGAAGCGGTTGAAGTCGTTGGCATACAGCGAACCCAGGTAGATCTGCAGGGTGTCGAAGATGTCGCTGATCGCCACGCCGTGGGTCTTGGCCTTTTCGCGGTCGATGGCGGCATCGACCTGGGGCACGTTGACCGTGTAGCTGGTGAACAGGCCGAACAGCTCCGGCGTGGTGCGGCTCTTGGTGATGATGTTCTGCACTTCTTTGTACAGTTCGTCATATCCCAGGTTGCCACGGTCTTCGATCTGCAGGCGGAAGCCGCCAATCGTACCCAGGCCCTGTACCGGCGGCGGTGGGAAGATCGCCATGTAGGCTTCCTGGATGGCGCTGTACTTGCCGTTCAGCGCACCGGCAATCGCACCGGCGGACATGCTCGGGTCTTTACGCTCATCGAATGGCTTCAAGGTCACGAACACGATGCCGCTGTTGGGGCTGTTGGTGAAACCGTTGATCGACAGGCCCGGGAAGGCCACCGCGGCTTCCACACCCGGCTGTTTCAGGGCGATGTCGGACATGCGCTTGATCACGTCTTCGGTGCGGTCCAGGCTGGCGGCGTCCGGCAATTGGGCGAAGGCCACCAGGTATTGCTTGTCCTGGGCCGGTACGAACCCGGTTGGCGTGTGGGCAAAGCCCAGCCAGGTCAGGACCATCAAGCCGGCGTACAGGAACAGCGCGATACCACTGCCGCGAATCACCCGGCGTACGGTGCCGACGTAGCCATGGCTGGCCTTCTCGAAGAAACGGTTGAACGGTTTGAACAACCAGCCACCGAGCAGCTTGTCGAGGAACTTGGAGAAGCCGTCCTTCGGTGCGTGGTGCCCTTTGAGCAACACGGCTGCCAGGGCAGGTGACAAGGTCAGCGAGTTGAACGCCGAGATCACCGTAGAGATCGCAATGGTCAAGGCAAACTGTTTGTAGAACTGCCCGGTCAAGCCACTGATGAAGGCCGCCGGAACAAACACCGCACACAGCACCAACGCTGTGGCAATGATCGGGCCGGTCACTTCGCTCATGGCCTTTTCAGTCGCCGGGAACGGCTCCAGACCCAGCTCGATGTTCCGTTCGACGTTTTCCACCACCACGATGGCGTCGTCCACCACGATACCGATGGCCAGCACCAGGCCGAACAGCGACAGCGCGTTGAGCGAAAAGCCAAACAGGTGCATCACCGCAAACGTACCGATCAACGAGACGGGCACGGCCACCAACGGAATGATCGAGGCGCGCCAGGTTTGCAGGAACAGGATCACCACCAAGACCACCAGGATCAGGGCTTCGAACAGGGTGTGCACCACCGCTTCGATGGAGCCACGCACAAAGATGGTCGGGTCGTAGACGATGCTGTAGTCCATGCCCTGCGGGAAGTTCTTCTTCAGCTCCTCCATCTTGCCGCGCACTTCGTTGGAGATCTGGATCGCGTTGGAACCCGGGCGCTGGAAGATCGGGATCGCTACTGCCGGTTGGTTGTTCAGCAACGACCGCAGGGCGTATTGGCTGGAACCCAGCTCGACCCGTGCGATGTCTTTGAGGCGGGTGATCTCACCGTTGTTGCCTGCGCGAATGACGATGTTCTCGAACTCTTCTTCCGTCACCAGACGGCCCTGAGTGTTCACCGACAACTGGAAGCTGGTGGCATTCGGTGCAGGTTGCGCACCCAAGGCACCGGCGGCCACTTGGCGGTTCTGCTCACGGATCGCCGTCACTACATCGGTAGCGGTCAGGTTGCGCGACGCGGTCTTGTTCGGGTCCAGCCACACCCGCAGGGAGTAGTCGCCCATGCCGAACAACTGCACGTCACCCACACCGCCCAGGCGTGCCAACTCGTCCTTCACGTTGAGCAAGGCGTAGTTGGACAGGTAGAGCATGTCGTAGCGCTGATCCGGGGAGGTCAAGTGCACCACCATGGTCAGGTCGGGGGAGGCCTTGTCCACGGTGATACCGATGCGTGTCACTTCCTCGGGCAGTTTCGGCTGAGTCCGCGTTACGCGGTTCTGCACTTGCACCTGCGCATTGTCCAGGTCGGTGCCCAGGGCGAAGGTGATGGTCAGGGTCAGCTTGCCGTCAGCGGTCGATTGCGAGGACATGTACAGCATGTTCTCGACGCCGGTGATGGCCTGCTCCAGTGGCGCGGCCACGGTTTCACCGATGACCTTGGGGTTGGCGCCGGGGAAGTTGGCGCGTACCACTACGGTTGGCGGCACCACTTCCGGGTATTCGCTGATCGGCAATTGGAACAGCGAGATCGCGCCGGCGATCAGGATCAACAGCGACAGCACCGCTGCGAAGATCGGCCGCGAAATGAAGAACTTGGAAAAATTCATCTTGAGTCGTATCCCTTAACCGCGTGGAGTCGCGACGGCTGCGAGCTTGGGCGCGGTTTTTTCCGGCGCCACTTGCTCCAGGTTGCTGGCTTCAAGCGCTTGTCGTTGTTGGGCCAAGGCGGCGAGGGTTTCCTTGCTGGCCATCGGGATGGTTTGCGGGGCGACCGGCGAGCCAGGGCGGATGCGCTGCAGGCCTTTGACGACGATGGTGTCGTCCTTGCCCAAGCCACTGCGCACGATGCGCAAGCCTTCGATCTTCGGCCCCAGTTCCACCGAGCGATACGCCGGCTTGTCGCCTTCCATCACCAGCACGAACTTCTTGCCCAGGTCGGTGCCGACGGCTTCGTCATTGATCAGCACGGCGGAATAGGTGCCACTGCCGACCAGTTTCAGGCGTGCATACAGGCCAGGGGTGTAGCGGCCGTCTGTGTTGTCGAACACCGCACGCCCACGGATGGTGCCGGTGGCCGGGTTGACCTGGTTGTCGACGAAGTTCATCTGGCCCAGGTGCGGGTTGCCGGTTTCGTTGGACAGGCCCAGGTACACCGGGGTGGTCGCACCACGACGGCCTTGGCGGGCCAGTTCGGTGTACTTGAGGAACACGCGCTCGTCGGCGTCGAAGTAGGCGTAGACCTTGTCGGTGGAGACCACACTGGTCAGCGCGGTGACATCGGCGGTCACCAGGTTGCCGGCGGTGATCTCGGCACGGCTGACGCGGCCGCTGATCGGCGAAGTCACGCGGGTAAAGCTCAGGTTCAACTTGGCCAGGTCCAACTGCGCCTGGATGCCGGCGACAGCGGCGCGGGCTTCCTGGGCGGCCGTGGTGCGCGACTCGGCCAGCTCGGCGGAGATCGCGTTGCTTTCGCGCAGGCGCTCGCCACGTTGTGCTTCGTTTTCACTGCGGCTGGCGGCGGCTTTGGTCTGTTGCAGTTGGGCTTCAAGGCGGCGCACTTCAGCCTGGAACGGACGCGGGTCGATCTGGAACAGCAGGTCGCCTTTCTTCACCAGTGCACCTTCGGTGAAGGCCACTTGATCGATCTGCCCCGACACCCGTGGACGGATCTGCACGGTTTCCGGCGCTTCCAGGCGACCGGTGAACTCGTCCCACTCGTTGACGGGTTGCTCAAGCACCTTGGCCACGCTGATCTGCGCAGGGGGCATGGCGGCCGCTTGTTCCGGGGTCTTGCCGCACGCGCTCATCACCACCACGGCCAAGATTGCCAGGGGGAAGCGCAAATGTTTGAGTGACTGTTCCATGAGGTGCATCCGCCAATGTATTTGAGATGGGCGGATCATGCGCGGCGAGGTGCTATGTCACGAATCGAATGAAGCAAAGGTAACTATCATTCGGAATGATATAAGCGCGGGATTAGCCCTCTAGCATGGGCTTTTCGTTAGGGTGCTATCAATGTCGGTGATGACAAAGGACTGTTGCGGGGCGTGCAACAGCAAAACTGAATAGCAGCACCGAAGCATGTGCCGTACTCGTTCAAAACTGTGGGAGCTGGCTTGCCTGCGATGAGGGTGTGTCAGTCATACATTAATTGACTGACAGCCCCTTATCGCGGGCAAGCCCGCTCCCACATGTGGAGATCCATGTATCAGGTCGACAAGCTACACCGTGCCGAACCCCACCTGCACCGTCAGCGCCCCTTGGTTATCCCCCAGTCCAATCCCATACCGGCCCTCCAGATCATCATTGATACACAGCTGCAATTCCCCCGTCAGCCCCGGCGGAACCGCTGCCAGATCGCCCACCAGAAACGGCGTCCCACCACTGCCTACACGCCCGATCAGCGCGCCTTCATTGGCCCCCGGCAACGTATACCCGGCCTTGGCGATCAACCCCGGGCTGCCGTTGCCATCCACCATGCCGCCCACCGGGCTGGCCAGCCATTTGCCGCTGACATAACGCACCAGGCGTGGGCTCGGCCCGCTGATCTGCACGCCGGTGCCTTGCCATGGTTGGTTGGCCTGCACCTGCACGGTCACGGCCTTGAGGTCGTTGCACAGGGTGTCACCGGCCTGGATCGACAGCGCGGCGATGGTCAGGCTCGGGTTGGACGTGCCCGTGGTAGGGAACACGCCGTCGCCGACCAGGAACAGGTTGGCGTGGTCCCAACTGCGCTGGTATTTGTCCACCACCGAGGTCTTGGGGTCGGCGCCCATGCGGTAGGTGCCCATCAAGTGCCCGGCGCCCTGGAACGAATAGGATTCGCCCTGATAGACGAACACCCCCGGCTGGATGTCGGCCGTCAGTTCGGTGGCACCGAGCAGTTCGGTAATGATGTGGCTGGCCAGGATGCGCGCCTGTTTGAAGCCCTCCTTGGTGTAGTCCGACAGGTCGTAGTGGATCTCCGGGCGCGGGATGCCCAGGCGGTCCTTGTATTGGCTCGACGGCACGATGTAGCAGTTGGCGTTGTCGGGATCTTCCTCGACTTGCTCCACCAGGAAGCCCACGCGAAATTGCCGGGTCAACAGGTTGTTCAACTGCTGTACCAGCGCCGTGCCGAATAGCGTCTGCGTGACATCGCCGCTGTTGGGCAGCGGGTTGGTACGGCTGACATTGCTGCCATCGATGAGGTCGGCAACGGTGGTGTAGGGGTCGCCAATCGGCCAGTTGAAGCCTTCATTGCCGATCTCGATACGCCACGCCGCACGCTGGCTGCGAAAGGCGCCATCGCGCAGGCTTTCAATCCCCGAGGTCGACACCGGCCCGCGGTACGGGAACACCGTCTTGCCTTCAGGCATCAAGCCCCACGCCAGGTAGATCGGGTGGTCCGCCAGGCTGCGCCCGACCTGGCCGCTGCTGTTGGCGACGCCTTTGGGCCAGGCGCTGCTGGTGGAGTTGAGCAGCAATTTGGGCGTCTCGATGGCATGGGCGGCGATCACATAGCGCTGCCCGATTGCCATCCCGGTGCCGGTCGCCGGTCCGTCGCCCAATTGATACTGGATGAACTCGATGCCACTGATGGTCTTGTCCGCCGCCACGGTAACCTTGCTCGCCACGGTCTTGTACAGGACCCGCACGTTGCCGGTGTTGAGCGCGTTGTTCATGGTCACCGTGGCGTCGTACTTGGCCTGGATCGGGCAGATCGGCGTGCAGTTGGTGTTGCCCGCACACACGCGACGCCCGGCATAGGGCTGGGAGTTGCGCCCGGCCGGCGTCGGGCTCACCACCAGGGGCAGGCCCTGGAACGCCTGGCCCTGCACCGCACTGACGAAACTGCCGTCGACCAGTGACAGCGGGATGCTGGTCATCGGGTATTCGTAGTTCTGCGGGAAGGTAATACCGAGGTAACCCTGGTCGGCCACGTTCGCCGCCACGCCGATTTCCGCTTCGGCGCGGCAATACGCGCTTTGCAGGTCGTTGTAGCCGATCGGCCAATCGACCCCGACGCCGTACAGCGACTTCATGCGAAAGTCATTGGGCAACATGCGCAGGCAGGTGGCAACCCAGTGCCAGGTGGTGCCACCGCCCACGCGCTCGTAGGTGCTGGTGAACGGCAGCGGGCCTTTCTGCACCAGGTAACTGACGTCGGGATTGTCCCAACCCAGGATCAGGTCGGCGATGGTCGCGCGCGGGGCATTCTGCTCGGCCGGGTTGCGTGCCGGGCTCAGGGTGCTGACCGGCGGGTAGGGCGACTCGGGGGTCTTGAGGGTCGCGGTGTAGAAGCGCTCCAGGTACTGGTTACGGTTCGCCGGGATTTCCGGGCCGGACTCCAGCACCAGCACTTTCACGCCCGCCAGGCCCAGTTGATAGGCAATCAGGCTGCCCGCAAGGCCCGCGCCGACGATCACTACATCTGCTTGTTCAGTACTCATGACGATGCTCCTGGCTGGAGGCTGGCGGCCACCCCGGTGAAATCCTCAAGGCTGGGCGGCGGGCTGTTCCAGTAGCCGAAGAAGAACTCGCTGTAACCCATCGGGTGGGCCTGGGCGATGCTCCACGCCCAGCTTTGGGTGTAGGCCTCGTCGCTGACCACGGTTTGCTCACCCAGCGGGAACGCCCCCTGGGCATACGGCTGATACCACACGCCGAGCAGCCACAGCTTCATGATCGCGCGCGCCGCCAGGGCGGTCTGGGTGGTGGCGGGCTGGCCGTTCTGCATCAGGATCGCGGTGCCGATCTGCTGCGGCGTCTGTTGCTCGGCCAGCAGCGAAGCGTATTGGGCGAGCAGGGCGCCGAGTACGTTCTGGCCCAGGCGCGGGCCGATGAAGTTGAGAAACGTGGTGGGCAGGCCGATGGGGTCCACGGAGGGCGCCAGGCGTTCCTGGTCGATGCCAGTAAGCACCACGCTCAGGCCGGTGAAATTGTCGAGGTCGGTACTCATGGCTGACTCCCTGTCGCACCTGTGGATTGGGCGCGTTCGAGCAGGTAGGTGAAGTCCGCGAAGCTGGTGCGCGGCGACTGGGTCACGTGGGTCGCGGCATTGCCGTGGCAGGCGATGCAACTGGACGACGCCTGGGGCACGGTGCCCTGGATGTAAGTCTCCAAGGTCGCATTGGCCAGGAACGACGGCGCCGGCTTGCCCAGCGGCACGGTGGCCGAGATCTGGCACGGAGGCTGGCCGGTGAGGGTCGGCCACTGGGTGCTGATCAACTGGTAGTTGGCCCACACGCTGTTGGGGTTCACCGTGCGCAGCAGAGTCTGGTAGGTGTTGTTGAGGGTCTTGGTCGCGTCGGTCAGCGGGATCTCGCGCACGATCTGCGACGGCGTCGCTTTCACCGCCGGGTTCCACGGGCGGGGCGGCGGCTGGTTGACCTCGGCCTGGCTGCTGGCGTTGTAGAACAGATACGGGCCCTTGCGCTCGGCCGGTGGCGTGGTCTTTTCCGGCACATTGGCGACGTGCTCGAAGGTCGACCACACCCACTGCGGCGCACTGGTGGTCTTGTGCACGATATGCAGGCCCACCAACCCGACCGGCTCGGCCACGCAGGATTCAGCCACCACCGGCCCCTTGCTCGGGTCGCTGTTGCCCGGCGTATACACCAACGCATCCACCGTATGGAAACTGCCGGGCTTGTCGTTGCCATCCAGCACCTTCCACGAGGCCTTGACCATCAGCGAACCGACCTGGCTGGTAGCCGGGTCGCCGCAACTGAACGCCACTGCGTTGGTCGGGCTGGCGGCAAAAAACGCCTGTTGGCCCTGGATGCTATACAGGCCGTTGTTGACGATGCCGTCGAACATCGACTGATTGACCACGATTTCATTGCGGGTGTACACGCCGCTCTGGTCCACCAGCGGGCCGCTTTCAAACGGTTGGATAAACTCGTCGAGCACATCCGGGACCTTGCCCATCTGCTGCAACAGGCGCCCGGAGCCCTTGCCTTCACAGGCCGGCGGTACGGCTGCCGGGGCGTGATAGGGCTGTGGCTTCTGCCCTTGGGGCAGGAAGATCTGGTAACTCTCCCGGTAGCCTTCCCACACCGTGGCCGCGTCCTGCTGGCCGATCTGCATGCCGGTGTTGGGGTTGCCGTCGGCCAGGGCCGGCCAGTTCAGTGCAATGAATGTCTGCCACGACATGTCATCGAAGTTCTGTTGCAGGCTGGTCAGGGAAAACGGCGGGGTCGCCGTGACATCGAAGGGGATTTGCGTAGACAGCGTGGGGGCCGCGACGACCAGTGGGCTCAGCAATGCGCCGAACAGCGCGCAGCCGAACCCGGGCCGGGGGCGATGGGTTTCCGTTCTCATCGTTATCTCCTGGGCATCAGGCGTCAGGAGACAGTGGGTCCGTCATGGACTCTTCAATGCGCCTCCTGGCACGGGCTTGAGATTAGATAACGTTGGAATGACCGGTGGTTCTGCGACTAGATTTATTCGTAATAAAAACAATCGCTAACGGCGTCAAGCAGGTTCCTTGTCGGCGCGGCGGGTTTCGGCGCGGATAAAGGTGCGGAACACGTGGTCCCACAGCGGCGAAGAGACCCCGAAGTTCTTCTCGATCCCCTGGCGATGGTGCAGATCATGATTGGCCACCAACCGTGGCATAAAGCGGTAGGCCCAGTGCTCGGGACGGTGCATCACGTAGTGCACCGAGATATAGAACCCATAGCCCGCGACTGCGCCGACGAAGGCCGAGGTCAGCCCGGTGTACCAGGCCAGCAGGAGCAGGATGGCGAAGGTCGAACTGGTCTTCCAGCTGGACACACCGATATAGGCCAGCACGTCGACGTGGTGGGTCCAATGCTCGCGGCGATACAACGAGTGGAACAGGAAGCGGTGCGCCGAATATTCCACCAGCGTCCAGGCCAGCAGCCCCATCAGGGCCAGGCCCAGGTCGAATGGCGCGAGGTAGAGCGCCAGCAGGATAAAGAGGGGCACGGTGAAAAAATCGAGGTAGTAAGCGAGCGATGACATCAGCCATTTATTGGAAGCAGCCATGTGCGGAATATCCCTATAGTGCGAAAGGCGGCGGCAATTGGAGCACAGATTCAAGGCGCAGTGTTGGTGACGCAACAGCGGTTCAAGAGATTGTCCGATTGCCTGCTGGAGTCCGCACTCCTGATGCGGATCAAGTCATTGAATACATTGATTTATTGGTTTGGCATGAATTGTGTCTCCAGTTGATTGAAGCACTCGCTGCCTCAACCCGACCACGGGAGGGGAACCCCACCCTTCACAAGAAACCACACCCATGCACAAGCTCTTGCAACGCACCCTGATCGCCAGCCTGGTGGCGCTCACCACCTTGGGCACGCTCCTTCCGGCGGCCGCCCAGGCTGCCAATGATCAACAGTTCATCCCGCTGGCCACTTATCGCGTCGGCGCCTATGCCTCCAGCGGCATCCCGTGGTGGGCAGGGGAGATTGACTACTTTCGCTACATCAACGAAGTCGAAGGCGGCGTGAACGGCGTCAAGCTGGTTTGGCAGGAATGCGAGACCGAGTGGAAAACCGACCGCATCATCGAATGCTACGAGCGCTACAAAGATGGCCTGGATGGCGCACCCACCGGGTTTTTCTTCACCCACAGCACGCCTGCTTCCTACGCTTTGATGGATCGTGCGGCGAAGGACCATATCCCGCTGATCGACGGTGCCGGTGGGCGCACCGAGTCCACCGATGGTCGCGTGTTCCCTTATGCCTTCCCGCTGCTGCTCAACTACTACGGGCAGGCGTCGGTGGGCATCAACTACATCGCCCAGCGCGAAGGCGGCCTGGACAAGCTCAAAGGCAAAAAGATTGTGACGGTCTACCACGATTCCGCCTACGGTCGCGAAACCCAGGCGGCCATGCAGTTGCTGGCGCACAAGTATGGTTTCGACAACATCCAGATCCCCGTGGCGGACCCGGGCAACGAACAGTCGACCCAGTGGCGCCAAGTGCGCCAGCTCAACCCGGATTGGGTATTCCTGCGCACCTGGGGCGTGTCCACCCCGGTGGCGATCAAGACCGCCGTGCGCTTTGGCGTCCCGGTAGACCGCCTGATCGGTGACGTGTGGGCGGGTTCCGAAGCCGATGTGATTCCCGCCGGCACGGCCGCCAAGGGCTATCAGGCCCTGGCGCCGTTTCCGGGCGGCGACGGTTTTGAGATTCACCGCAAGCTCAAGCAGTACATCCTCGATCCGGGCAAGAGCAACCTCAAGGACCCCAGCTATTTCGGCAAGGTCTACTACAACATCGGTCTGATCAATGCCGCGATTGCCGTCGAAGCGCTGCGCACCGGCCAGGCCAAGTTTGGCAACCGTGCGCTCAACGGCGAAGAAACCCGCTGGGCATTCGAGCATCTGGACATCGATGCTGCACGCCTCAAGGCCCTGGGCTTTGAAGGTTTGTTGGCGCCGTTGAAGCTGTCGTGCGCCGACCACGAAGGCGGCGGCTCCGCCCGCGTGCAGCAGTGGGATGGGCAGAAGTGGGTATTGGTGACGGATTGGCTACAGGCTGACCGCGCCACGTTGCGCCCACTGATCGAGGCCAAGTCCGCAGCATATGCCGAAGAGAAAGGCCTCGCCCCGCGCCGGGCGGCGAAGCCGCCCTAAAACCAGACATCCCGGTCTCCCTGAAACACCGCATCGGTCTTATTGGGGCGGCTTCGCCACCCAGCGCGGGCAAGCCCGCTCACTACAGTTTGTTGACCGTGCGTATTGGCTACAGGCTGATCGCCCCGCGCGATTACGCATCGCAACCACACCCAAACGCAGACCTTGTAGTGAGCGGGCTTGCCCCGCGCCGGGCGGCGAAGCCGCCCTAAAACCAGACATCCCGGTCTCCCTGAAACACCGCATCGGCCTTATTGGGGCGGCTTCGCCGCCCAGCGCGGTGTAGAACCGTAGACATCCTTTACATCTGAAACCGGGGACATCGTTTACACATTTTAGGCTTGGACGCGGCTCATGCCTCGTCCAAGCCTCCCTAGGGGATAGTCACACAGGTACAGATCCCAAACATCATCTTCAACTTCTTTGAGCGCAATCCGCTCTCCTGATAGCGCTTCGCTTACAAACAACAACTTTCCTTTC
>NZ_JACVAC010000023.1 GCF_014851685.1 Pseudomonas sp. PDM05 | reverse complement strand
TGGACCACCTTGGAACACCCCAAGAACTGACAAGCGCCGACGGCGAAATCGTCTGGTCTGCGCACTACCGTGCCTACGGGGAAATAGCCCGTCTCGATGTGGGAATAATCGATAATCCGCTGCGTTTTCAGGGCCAATATTTCGACGCGGAAAGCGGGCTGCACTACAACCGGCATCGCTACTACAATCCGGATATTGGGCGTTATTTGACGCCGGACCCGGTGAAGCTGGCGGGTGGGATCAATGGGTATCGGTATGTGCCCAATCCTACGGGGTGGGTGGATCCGTTAGGGCTAAGCAATTGTCCGGGAGGGGACGGATGTAAACCCGATACTACGTTTCAGAATCCAAACCAGGGTGTAGATCATGGAGAACCGGCGTTACCGCAACCTACACGTGCGGAGCGGCAGGCAAGAATCGATGAACTTGCAGAGGCAAACGCCCATAGACGCTTGGACGAACTTGAAAAAGCGACACCAGGCGCACACTTTTTGGAAAAACATGGTGCACAGACAACACTCGAATCTCAGCTCGAAAGATTGAATACCGCCAAAAACCCGACGACAGGAATTATCGAAACTCATCGAACAGGCCCTTACATAGGAAAACCTAAATACCCTCCGGCTGCAACACGCTTCCTTGGCCACAGGGATCAATTGAACGCTATATATAGAGCACAGCTTATTTTCAGAAGAAATGGCAGAGCAACATCACTAGAACCTATGGACATGGGAAAAATTATTGGCGAGGGGTATTCCCGTGACGGAACAAGGTATAGCCAACAACGAAAAGCACGAGTCATACTAGACGCCAATGGCAAACCAAAAACTGCTTACACAGAGCAATAACTATGAAAAAAAAGCCAAGCATGTCAATAATCCGAGGATTATTGTTCACTTATGACATTGAGAATACAGACGACCTGAAAAGAGAGAGTCTTATTTGCTCAAAAGACATAAACAACGAGAAGGACCTTAACGAACTTCTTGACGAACTGACAAAGCCAGAGTTTTTATCATATACAAAATCAGAGCAAGAGTGGTTCATTGATTCGATCGAACACTATCTATCTATTAATGACAGTTTCGATGCAGTATTTAAAACCATGACAACCTACTTCCCAAAACCTGTAAGTGATCAGCAAAGATTTATGCAAACCCTTCTTAAGAAGTTGAAGCAATACGCCAATATTGATCAACCGAAAAACCAACTGTAGTGAGCGAGCTTGCTCGCGCCGGGCCGCGCAGCGGCCCCCACCCCAGGCAAAGCGTTCTTCAATCAGGTCCGGGTCGTGCTTGTTGGGGCTGCTTCGCAGCCCGGCGCGAGCAAGCTCGCTCACTCGAATAAGGTTTGAAAGCCATCCAGGAGATAAAGGCCCCTATCCGCCAAGACATCATGGAGAGCACTACCACATAGAACTCAAACCGAATAATTTGTGTTGGAAGCAGGCTGAAAAACAAAAACTGTTATTGAAGGTAAAACCCGAAAATTATGACCCCGAACACGGGACAGGCTTCTTGCCGGGCGAACGACACCCAGGAATCTGACATGACAAAATTCCCCGTCTCTGATGGAACAATTGAAAAAATAACCTGCAACCGAAATACCCTCTTGTTGGAGTTCACAGACTGGCAAGAAAAATCATGGCTGGTAACTTTTGAAGGTCTTATCGCATTTCAAGGTGTGAGCGCTGTTGGCGCAGAAATATGCGATATGTACGAAGAGAAAACTTCGTTTCTTTCCAAAGAGGCAGAACGGCTGGAGCTAGGTGAGACAGGAATCAGCTACTGCTTCACATCAAGCAACGGTGGAGAGGTGATATTTATAGTGGTTGCTGGCGGCTACAGTGCTGTGGAGATTTAAACCTTCCTAGTACCCAAAAACCTGTGGCGAGCGAGCTGGGTCGCGCAGAGGCCCCACCCCAGGCAACACGTTTATTCAACCCGGTCCGGACTGGCTGCTTCGCAGCCCAGCGCGAGCAAGCTCGCTCACTACCATTACCCGTTAGCCGGTCCCGAGTGGGTGTTCCTCAATGAGGTATTTAGAAACAGAAACTGATGCAGCCCCAAAACAGTAATACGACTAACTAAAAGGTTTGAGAAAAAATGAGCTATTTAGACGACGAGCTGATTGCAGACCTAAAAAGACTCAATTCCACACACTCAACAAAGCCATTAATAGAATGCAAGGTAGCAACCCTTCATATACAGGATATGACTCTTTCGGCAATCCGACGATAAGAATAGAAGCACCAGACGCAGGACACGGATATAAGCCAAACAAGAAAGACAAATACAACCCCAAATACATCGAACACATGGATCACGTCGAAGTAAGATTTGATAAAGATGATATAACTCGCCCATTCACTGCTTTCCCATATTGAGTCGAACATGTTGAAATCGCCATTCAGAGATACACCTTTTACGCCAAAGCTCTCTTACATCCTGGCTGCACTATCAATATATGACCTTGAAGAAACCAAAGGTGAAGCACTATGGAAACATGACCCAAACAACACTGAAGACAGGGAAAAAATAATAACCGACTTTATTCTCAAGGAGCTTATGTATCTGTCGTACAGACACCGCCATGTATTAATTTCAATGTTAAAAAGCGCCTTAACCACTCAAGACTTCGACTTCGCCAAAGAATTCGAAAGCGATCACGACAAGTACGAAACAATGGCCTGGGACGAAACCGAAATAGACGACCCCCGAGGCTTCTTCGCCGACATCTACCGAATCGCCAACGAAGTCTGGAAAGACGACCTCCAAAAAGCCAGCCAAGAAGACCCATCAACCTGGTAACACCACCAAACCTGCAGTGAGCGAGCTTGCTCGCGCCGGGCCGCGCAGCGGCCCCAACCCAGGCCACGCGTTTTTTCCAGTCAGGTCCGGGTCGTCCGTGTTGGGGCTGCTGCGCAGCCCGGCGCGAGCAAGCTCGCTCACTACAGGGACCGCAACCAACTTACTTGTACTGAGCTGACGCGATTACGCCCGCTGCTCTTGGCTTCGTACAACGCCAGGTCAGCATCACTCAGCCAACTGATCGAATCCGCGTGCGTCGATTGGTACGGCGCCAAGCCGATGCTCAAGCTAGCCCGCAATGTCGGGTCCTGCGCATAGGCCAGCGCGTTGAACCGATCACGCAAGGCGTCCATCACTTCCGTCGCACGGTTGAGGGGCATGCCTGGCAGGATCACGCAGAATTCGTCGCCGCCGTAGCGCCCCGCCAGGTCGGTGGCGCGCAGGTTCTGGCGCAGGACTTTGCTCAGTTGGCGCAGGACGATGTCGCCGGTGACGTGGCCGTAGGTGTCGTTGATGATCTTGAAGTGGTCGATGTCGATCAGCGCAATGGCGGCGCCGGTCTGGCTGCGGCGGCAGCGTTGGAATTCGATTTCCAGCTGGTCTTTCCAAGCGCCGTGGTTGAGCAGGCCGGACAGGCTGTCGGTACGGCTCAGGGCCAGCAGTTCGCGTTTGTGCCGGGCCAGGGTGACGGCCTGGCGGTAGCAGATCCAGCCCAGTGCCATGGGGTAGAGCATCAGCAGCGGCAAGCAGGCGTAGAGTTGGGCCTGGGTCGTCACGCCGATGAACGCCGGGGTGAATAGCAGCAGCGCAGTGCCGATGCCGAGGCCTTGGGCGGCCCAGCCAGCCAGCATGAAGCGTGCGCCGCCGATGGCGACATTGTTCATGGTCATCATTGACAGGCTGGTCACCGCTGGCAGCGGGTTGAAATGCATGGCACCGACCCAGAACCCGCCGCAAAAGGAGTCGATAAGCAAGTTGCGTCGTTCGCTGCCCAGGGCATGCTCGGCACGTCGCGAGATCAGGAACGCCAGGTGCGGCCAGACGAAGGCGTTTACCAGCATCAGCGCCCATACCCACGGGTGCGGATCCAGGGGGTACATCGCAAACGCCACGCACACAAAGCCGAGCATCAGCCCCAGGGTGCGGGATTTATACAAGCGCGAAGCGAGCGGAAGTCCCTTTCCTCCGACGGCTGCCATGGTGAGGTGCAATCCTGAGGTATTGCTCGGAGTCTAACAGGGTAACAGCAAATCGCCACTACCCCTTATAAGCTCGCCGCATTCAGTGGGAAAAGCCCCGCGCCAGCATCAATGCGACGCCCAGCAGCACCACGGCGGTGACCCGTTGCAGCAACACACGCCGCTTGGGGTTTTCGAGGACATGCTTGATGCGCTGCCCGAAGTAGCAATACAGGCAGCCACTGGCAAATTGCAGCAACAGGAAGGTCAGCCCGAGGATGGCGATGTCCGACGCCGAACTGTGCTCCCCTGCCCCGGCAAACTGTGGGAATACGGCGCTGAACATGATGATCGCCTTGGGGTTGGAAAACCCGGTCAGCAGTCCCTTGCCGAACAGACTGCGGGCACCTTCCACGGCGCCAGCCTTATCCAGCGACACGCCACTGCTGGTCCACTGTTTGTACGCCAGGTACAGGATGTAGGCCACGCCGACCAACTGGATGCCCTGGGTAATCGCCACGTTGCCCTTGATCAGTTCCGAAAAGCCCACGGCAAAGATCAGGATCGAAATCAGGTACGACACGCTGGCGCCAAGCTGAGCCGGGAGTGATCGACGCAGGCCGTCGCGCAGGCCCAGGCTCAACAGCAGCAGGGTCATGGGGCCGGGACTGAAGGTCAGGGTCGCGCAAAACAGCAGGAAATAGACAAACGAAGAAAGCGTCAATGCGCTGGTCATGGTGGTCAGCCCTGGGGGAGAAGGCTTGCAGTCTAGGCAAGCGGCGTTGCGCAGGGCAGGTAAAGTCAGGCCTAATCCGCCCGGACTTTACCGGTAAAATCACCAGCAAAGATAAGGAAGCTGCATGTTGGTATCCGCCATCGCTTTTGTGCCGGGCACGCCCAAGGTGCAACAGATCGTCGAGACGTTCAGCCAGGCTATCGCGAACGGTGAATGGGCACCGGGCAGCCCGTTGCCGTCGGTGCGCGAGTTGAGCCAGACCCTGGGCGTCAGCAAGTTCACCCTCAATGAAGCGCTCGACCGCCTGCGCGGACGCAACCTGCTGACCTCCCGTCAAGGCCGTGGCTATTTCGTCGCGGTGGACAGCACCCGTCCCGCCTCGTCGACCTGGGTCGAGTTGCTGCCCCAGGACCTGCTCAGCGTGCTGCGCCGTCCCCTGGCTACGGTCTATGGCGAACTGCGCCCCGGCGGCGGCCACTTGCCAGAAGCCTGGCTGGACACCGAGGCTATCCGCCAGACCCTGCGCAGCGTGGTGCGTGCACCGGCGTTGCGCATCGCCGGGATGGGCACCCCGGCCGGGCTGTTACCGTTGCGCCAGGCCTTGCAGCAAAAGCTCCACGGTGAAGGCGTGTCGGTGCCGGTGGAGCAAATCATCACCACGCCCAACACTGTGCAAGGCCTGGACATGCTCATGCGCCTGCTCGCACGCCCTGGCGACACGGTGCTGCTGGACGCGCCGTGCTACTTCAACTTCCACGCCAACCTGGCCCTGCATGGGGTCAAGGTGCTGACAATCGAACGGCGCCCCGACGGCTTCGACTTCAGCGCCCTCGAACAGCTGCTGGCCGAACATCGCCCCAGCCTGTACCTGACCACCAGCGTGCTGCACAACCCCACCGGCCACTCCTTCAGCCCGAGCCAGGCGTTCCGGCTGTTGCAACTGACCCGGCAGTACCACTGCCATATCGTCGAGGATGATCTCTACGGCGACCTGCATCCCAACCCGCCACCGCGCCTGGCCGCACTGGCCGGGCTGGAGCAGGTCACCTACCTGTCGGGGTTTTCCAAGATTCTCAGCGCCAACGCGCGGGTCAGCTATGTGGTGGCGGCACCGCAACTGGCGGCCAACCTGACCAATATGAAGTTGATGAGCGGCGGCGTAACGTCCGAACTGTTCGAGCAGGTGGTGTACCGCATGCTCAGCGAAGGCAGTTACGCCAAGCATCGCAAGCGCATGCAACAACGCTTGATCGAGGCCGGTGCGCGGGTCGAGCAATGGCTCAAGCGCTGCGGTTGCGAACTGCCGACGCCGTATGAAGGCGGGATGTTTATCTGGGCGCACCTGCCACCGGGCGTCAACGGCGAACTGCTGGCCCAGGACGCGTTGAAACAGGGCATGGTGCTGGCGCCGGGCACCTTGTTCGGTTACGACCCCACGCGCCGCGACTCGATGCGCTTCAACGTGGCTCACAGCGACGAACCCCAGGCGCAGCAGGTATTCGAGGCCTTGCTGCTCAAGGCTTCACCGGCGCATCAGTGACGGCTCAGCGACGATGGGCCAGTGAGCGCACGCAGCGGTCCCCCAGGCTTTGCACGCCCTGCACCAGCAGCACCAGCACAACCACCGTGACCACCATGATCTGGTTGTTGAAGCGCTGATAACCGTAGCGAATCGCCAAGTCCCCCAGCCCGCCGCCGCCGATCACCCCGGCCATCGACGAAAAACCGATCAGCATCACCAGGGTCAACGTCACGCCGGCCACCAGCGCCGGCAAGGCTTCGGGCAATAACACTTTGAAAATCACATGGCGGATGTCACCGCCCATGGCCACGATGGCTTCGATGCGGCCCTTGTCCACTTCGTCCAACGCGGTTTCGACGATGCGTGCAAAAAACGGAAAGGCCCCAATGGTGATCGGCACCACCGCCGCCGTGCTGCCCAAGGTCGTGCCGACGATCAGCCGTGTCAGCGGGATCAACGCAATCAGCATCACCACGAACGGCAACGAGCGCCCGAGGTTGATCACCGCGCCCAGCGCACGATTGAGGCGCGGCAACGGCAGCAGGCCATCGCGACGGCTGATAAACAGCACTACGCCCAGGGGCAGGCCGATCAACAAGGTAAACAACCCGGCCAATAGCACCATGTACAGGGTTTCGCCGGTGGCATTGAGCAGCAGTTGCAGGATGTCATTCCAATCGGTCTTCATACCGCCCTCGCCACTTGCAGGCTCGGCGCCAGCGAACGACCAAGGCGCGACGCGGGGTCGGCCTGCAGTTGCAGCAGCGTGCCGCTTTCCACGACGCGGCCATCGGCCAGGGACACTGCGCTGTCGCAGATCGCCTTGACCACCTCCAGCTCATGGGTAATGAGCACGATGGTCACGCCAAGTTGCCGATTGATGTCACGCAGCAACTCAAGGATCGATGCGGTGGTTTCCGGGTCCAGGGCGCTGGTGGCCTCGTCCGACAACAGATACGCCGGGCGCGCCGCCAATGCGCGGGCAATGCCGACGCGCTGTTTCTGCCCGCCGGAGAGCTGCGAAGGAAACGCCTGGGCCTTGTCGCTCAAACCCACCAACGCCAACAACTCGGCGACCCGCGCCACGCGCTCGGGCTTGGGCACATTGCCGATCTCCAGCGGCACCGCGACGTTATCCGCGACGTTGCGCGAATGCAGCAGGTTGAAGCCCTGGAAGATCATGCCGATGCGCTGGCGTTGCGCACGCAGCGCCTTGCCCGTGAGTTGGGTGAGGTCCTGGCCATCCATCAGGATGCGCCCGGCGCTCGGCCGTTCCAGCAGGTTCAGGCAACGCAGCAAGGTGCTCTTGCCCGCGCCGCTGCGCCCGACGATGCCGAAGATCGAACCGTCGGCAATCTGCAACGACACATTATCCAGCGCCGCCGGCTGGCCGTCGGCGTAGGTTTTGCTGACGCCGTCGACAACGATCATTCGGCCGCCACCGGGATCACCGAACCGGCGTATTTCTCGGTAATGAACTTGGCCACCTGGGGCGAACGCAAGTCCTTGGCCAACTGCTCGATGCGCGGGTCTTTGGCCAGTTTCGGCGTAGTCACCAGGATGTTGGCATAGGGGTTGCCCTTGGCCGCTTCCAGGCCCAGCGCGTCCTTGGCCGGTTCCAGGCCGGCTTCAAGGGCGAAGTTGCCGTTGATCACCGCCAGGTCCACATCGTCCAGCGCACGGGGGATTTGCGGTGATTCGATCTCCAGGATCTTCAGGTGCTTGGGGTTCTCGGCGATGTCTTTCGGCGTGGCCTGGTCCTTGGCCGCATCGTTGAAACCCGGTTTGAGCTTGATCAGGCCATTGGCTTGCAGCAGGTACAGCGCACGGCTGAGGTTGGTGACGTTGTTCGGCACGGCGACGGTGCCCTTGTCCGGCACTTGGGCGAAGCTGTTGTGACGCCGCGAATAGATGCCCAACGGCTCGATATGCACAGTGGCCGCGACGCTGAATTTCTGGCCGAGCGCCTGCTCCTGGGAATTGAGGTACGGCAGGTGCTGGAAGTAATTGGCGTCCACATCGCCGTGGGCGAGCAGCTCGTTGGAGTTCACACCGCTGGGGATCTCGATGATTTTGAGGTTCAGGCCCGGGTCGAGTTTCTGCACATATTCGAGGATCTGCGCATGGGGAATCGGGTCGGCGGCAACACGCAAGGCATCGGCGGCCGACACGCTGAATGAAGCGAGCAACACTGCCAGGGAAAGCGCGGTTTTTTTCAACATGGGGTGATCTCCTGATCAGGCGGACAGTGCTTGGGGCAGCGTGGCATCGGTATAAAAACGTTGGGCGACATCGGGGTGCGAGCGCAGGCGGCCTTTGAGGTAGTTCCAACCGACGTCGCGCAGCAACGGGTTACGCGGGTCGCTTTCGGGGCCATGGGCGTCGCGCAGCAGTTCGGGCGCCAACTGGTACACCGGCACCACCGCGTCCAGTTGCGCGCCGAGGAAAAACGCCAGGGACAAACGCTCGCTGCCCAGCGGCGGCGAGACCACCCGGTGCACGGTGGCACGCAGGTAGCCGTTGCTTGCCAGTTCGAGCAATTCGCCGATGTTCACCACCAGGGTGTCGGGGCGCGGCGACGCGTCGATCCAACGGCCCTCTTCCACTTCCACCTGCAAGCCGGCTTGCTGGTCTTGCAGCAGGAAGCTGAGGAACCCCGAGTCTTTGTGCGCGCCGACGCCTTGGCGACTTTGCTGTGCATGGCGGCCGGGGTAGCGGATCAGCTTGATGTGTTCGTTGGGTTTGTCGCCGTACAGCGCGTCAAAGGCGTTTTCCGGCAGGGACAGGGCCTGGGCGAAGGCACGCAGCAGGCGCAAGGCCATCTGGGTCATCGCCTGCTGCCAGCCGAGCACCAGTGGTTTGAGCTCAGGCAACGCCGCCGGCCATTGATTGGGGCCTTGCAGCCGGGCCCAGGCGGCCGGGTGTTGCGCCACGCTCAAGGGCTCGCGCTCGGCACCGACATCGAACTGTTCGCGCAGGTCCGGCTGGCCACGGGTGATCTCCGAGGCGGCGCGGTTGTAGCCGCGAAAATGTGGCGAGTTGAGCATGCCGACGGCGAGTTTGTCGGCCTCGGGCAAGGCAAAAAATGCCCGCGCCTGCTGCTGCACCTCGGCCAGCAGCGCCGCGTCGATGCCATGGCCGGTGAGGTAGAAAAAGCCGATATGCCGCGCGGCAAACCGCAGCTCATCGAGGAACTGCTGACGCTGTTGCGGGCCTGCGTCGAGCTGCGACAAGTCGAGCAACGGCAAGGTGGTGATTGACTGAAGCTGGGACATCGGCGGCTCACTCCATGAACGTCTATGGTGGGAGCAACCAATCTAAATGATCTTAAAAAACCTCAATAAATAACTTTTTAGAATTAGCTTAGGCTGCCCCGCCCTATCGCCTCGATACGGGGTTGGTATGTGCGTTATTGGGGCAAGGGAATCACCCGCAACGGCCGCACCGACTTGTAGGAAAAGCTCGAATAGATCTCTTTGACACACGGCAGCGTCTGCAACACTTCCCGTGCAAATTCGCCAAACGACTCGAGGTCCTTGGCCACCACTTCCAGCAAAAAGTCATAGCGCCCCGAGACGTTATGACACGCGACGATCTCCGGGATCGCCAGCAGCCGCTGCTCGAATGCACGGGCGATTTCCTGGGTATGGCTCTCCATCATGATGCTCACGAACGCCGTCACCCCATAGCCCAGCGCTTTGGGCGAGAGGATCGCCTGGTAGCCGCTGATCACCCCGCTCTCCTCCAGGTTGCGCACCCGCCGCCAGCACGGCGAAGTGGTCAGGGAAACACGCTCGGCCAACTCGGCCACGGTGAGGCGGGCGTTACCTTGCAGCGCGTTTAACAGGGCTTTGTCGGTGCGATCCAGACTCACAGGCATAATGTGCCCCTATTCCTTGTTTTTATCGGTTTTTCATGCCTTGAGGCGGCGTTTTGGCAGCAAACTTTGCAACGTTCATCTGCGGTTATGAGCATAGCATTGTAGGAAATAAGGAGCGCCCGACATGAACAATAAACACAATGCATTCGGCTTTTCGACCCGCGCCATCCACCACGGTTATGACCCCAAGGACCACCACGGCGCACTCGTGCCGCCGATCTACCTGTCCGCCACCTTCGCCTTTCCCACCGCCGAATACGGGGCTGCGTGTTTTGCCGGTGAAGCCAACGGCCACTTCTATACGCGCATTTCCAACCCCACACTGGCGTTGCTCGAAGCGCGCATGGCCACCCTGGAAAACGGCGAGGCCGCCGTGGCGTTCAGTTCCGGCATGGGCGCGATTGCCGCCACGTTCTGGACCCTGCTGCGTCCCGGCGATGAAGTGCTCGTCAGCCAGACCCTGTACGGTTGCACCTTTGCGCTGTTGCACCACGGCATCGGCGAATTCGGCATCAAGGTGCGCCATGTCGACCTCACCGATCTCGCCGCCGTGCGCGCCGCAATCACCCCCGCCACGCGCATGATTTATTGCGAAACCCCGGCCAACCCCACCCTGCAACTGGTGGACATCGCCGCCGTGGCCGCCCTCGCCCATACGCAACCGAATATCACCGTGGTGGTCGATAACACCTATTGCACGCCCTATCTGCAAAGGCCGCTGGAACTGGGCGCGGATGTGGTGGTGCACTCGGCCACCAAGTACCTCAGCGGGCACGGCGACATCACCGCCGGTATCGCCGTAAGCAGCCTCGCCCTGGCGCAACGCATCCGCTTGCAAGGGCTCAAGGACCTGACCGGCGCGGTGATGTCACCGCAGGATGCGGCGCTGCTGATGCGCGGCCTCAAGACCCTGGCCCTGCGCATGGACCGTCATTGCGCCAACGCCCAGGCCGTCGCCGAAGCCCTGGACGCCCACCCGGCCGTGCAGTGGGTGACTTACCCAGGGTTGCGATCCTTCCCACAGTACGAGTTGGCGCAGCGCCAGATGAAACTGTCCGGCGGCATGATCGCCTTCGAACTCAAGGGCGGCATCGACAGCGGTCGGCGCTTCATGAATGCACTCAAACTGTTCACCCGTGCGGTCAGCCTGGGCGACGCCGAATCACTGGCCCAGCACCCGGCCAGCATGACCCATTCCACCTACACCCCGGAACAGCGTGCACACCACGGCATCAGCGAGGGCCTGGTGCGTTTATCGGTGGGCCTGGAAGACATTGCCGACCTACTGGCGGATGTGCAGCAGGCCCTGGCCAAATGCACGCGGGCTGCGCCGCGTCATACGGCAACGGTTGAGCATGCGCTGAAATAAACCGTAGCTCGTTTCCTTAACGGTGGTCGGAAGGGTCCGACTACCGTTATGCGGTTTTAATCTAGATTAATCCGGATTGGTCCCCTTCCCGACGCCAGGCTGTACTAGCATACGTCTCGGCGGGAAACGCTCTCACTGTGGGGTATTCGCACTAGCATTCGTTGATTCCCGCGGCGTCATGGCTGAATACCTGCACTCGAAACTCATGGACGAAGCAGATGAACTCACACCTGTTCCCACATATAGGCAAGGTCATCGCCAGCACCGGCAGTCGCCATTTCCCACGCATGCTGCATGACCTGATCCTCACCCAACTGGCAGTGGACGCCACCCATATCAGCCAATTGCGAGCGAGCTCCGACGGCCACACCCGTCGCACCATCAGCCCGGTCTACACCGATTCGGTGGCGACCATGGGCGAAGAACAACCGGCCGCGCAACTGCACCTCACCCGTCACAAGGACGACGTGCGCTACGTGCTCTCGGTATACCGCTCGCACCAGTCGGCCAACTTCTCCGCCCAGGAGCGCAGCATGCTGCAGGACTTTTCCACCCTGCTGCTGCCCATGGTGGAAAAGCACATCGCCGCGATCCAGCCGTGCCGCCTGGACAACGATGGCACGGCGCCGCAAAACCAAGGCCTCGAAACCCTGCGCCGACGCATCGAAGAGCGCCTGGTGCAATCGGGGCTGACCCTGTCCAAACGTGAACTGGAAGTGTGCGTTGGCCTGCTGGCCGGGCGTACCGCACCGGAGTTGGCCGAGCAGTTGGCGTTGAAGGTCAACACGATTGAGAGCTACCTCAAGCGCGCGTCGATCAAGCTGGGGATCAGTGGACGACATTCGTTGTTGCGGTGGATGTACTCAACAGAGCAAACCGCGGATGTCTGAGCCAACACAGTTCTAAATATGAGAGCGGGCTTGTGTGGGAGCGGGCTTGCTCGCGAATGCGGTGAATCAGTCAGCATATTCAGTGACTGTCACACTGCTTTCGCGAGCAAGCCCGCTCCCACAGTTGATCTTTATCATCCAAAAGAGGTGCCGGTTAAAAAATGCGGACGCAGCCGCACGCCTGGAGGGGCATCCGGTAGGGCTGGAAAATTAAGGGATTTGGCCGATGGGGGGTGACATGGGAAGCGGGGACAACTCGTATTCAGGCTGCGGCGCGGGTTATTCCTGCGCCCGTGCGGGCTCCTCACACGCGCCCACCTGTGGCACCAGTTGAATGTCCACACGCCGATTGGCGCTACGCCCGGCCTCGGTTTGGTTGCTGGCAATCGGTTGGCTGGCGGCCAGCCCCTGCACGGCAAAGCAGCTGTCGGCGAGGTCGCCCATGCGTTGCATCCAATCGCGTACGGCGCTGGCGCGGGCGTGGGACAGGGCCAGGTTGTGCTCGACGGTGCCACTCGCATCGGTGTGCCCGGCGATGACGATCAGCCAGCCCGGCTGGGCCTTGATGCCCACCAAGGCGTTGATCAGGACTTTGGTCGAACCGGGCTTGAGGGTTGAACTGCCGGGGTCGAACAGCGCCAGGCTGTCCAGCCGGATCGGCTCGGGCAGGGACGGCTTGTCACTGTCTGCCCCGCTGAGCCACAGCCCGGTGACCATGGCCGTCGCCAGCACCCCGGCGCCCAGCCACAACCCCCGGCGCGGCTTGCGCATTGGCAGGGCTGGCGGCGGCAGGATCACCACGGGGGCTGGCCACGCCGGGGCCGTTGCGCTTGGCAGCCGTTGCGGCTCCAAGCGCTGGCTCAACTGGCTGACCTGCTGGCGTAGCGACTCCAACGTCAATAACGGCCCGCCAAGCAGCGGCAGCAGGCGTGCCTGCAAACGCGCCAATTCAACCTCCAACTGCAGCAGCACGCTCACGCTTGGCGACATCCCCGCGAGGCTGCGCACCAACCGTTGCAGTTGCTCGCACAACCACTCCAGCAAGGTCTGGCGCACCGTCACCATCGGCGGCCACAAGCGCGACCACTCGCCCACCAACGCCGTGAGCAGCACCGCGCCCTGGACGATGCCCTCCAGCCCGTGGCGCTGGCCGCGGGCCAAGGTGTAGAAACACGCGCTGTTGAGCTCCACGCCATTGCTCTGGAACAGCGCCAGACAGCCCTGCTCCACCCTCGCCCAGTCCACATCCGGGCGGGCAGGATGGCCGAGCTTGGCCATCTCGGCGTGCACGGCGGTGAATTCGGCCAGGTGCCGCGGGTCGCCACCGACCTGGATATGCATTTCAAACACTGCGCTCATGGGGTGCTCCTTATGGCTCTGGGGCGGCGCCCGGTTTCAACGCCCGCAGCGTGACGTCGCCCGTGGGTGCCAGGGTGGTGCCTACGTTCACGCGCTGCCCATCCTTCAATTGCAGCTCCAGGGCGTACTCAAGGTGCCCCGGCAGCGCCTGGGGCAACAGCTCGATGGCGATTGCCGCCAGGCGCGGTTCGTAAGTGAGCAAGGTGTCGCCCATGATCCCGATCAGGCTGTGGGCCGTGGCGGGCAGGCCTTGCAGGATCAGGCCCATGTCCGGCAGGCCGTAGTCGGGCAAATGGCTGAGGGCACCGGCGCGGCTGTTGAGGATGCGCTGCAGGTTGTCCAGGACTGACAGGGTGTGCTGATGTGCTTCGCTGACCTGATGCAGCGGCAACTCACCGGCAAAGTTCTGCAGCAGCAATTCATACAACGACGGGTTGGATTCGCCCATGGTTCAGTCCTTTGCCAACGGACGCAGGCGCAAGCGGTTGTCTCCCAACTCGATGACCCGCACCCGGTCGGGGTCCAGTTCATCGCGAGCCAAGGTCAGGCGCCAGCTGTTGGCGCGGGTATCCGGGCTGCGGAACAAGGCCGCCACGCTGACGAACCGCGCGTCCTTGTGCAGGGGCACACTCAGCGGTGCGCCCTCCTCGGGTTTCACCACCAGGGTGTGTTTGTCCAGCAATGCGCCGGCCAACAGTTGCTCGTCATCGCCCAGCAAGCCTTCGTAGGTCGCCCGCGCTACAGCGGTGTCGTCACGCAACTGGTACACGCGCACCAGGGTCGGCAGCGACAGCGCATTCATGTCGGCGGTGTCGGTATTCAGGGCTGCGCGCGCGCTGAAATCCAGATGCAGGGTTTTCACCTGCTTGTAGAAAATCGCCTGGGCGGTGGACGCCGTGCCGTCCGCCACGGTCTGGGCCAGGCCACACCCGGCGAGGGGCAGCGCCAGCATCACAAGGCTAAAAAGGGTACGCGACATGCTGTGTCTCCCGGTTGCAAGGGTTTATCGACAGGCCTTGATAGCGGCCCAGGTTGATCGTCAGGCGTTGCTGCGGTTGGGCGTCGCCGCCGGGCACCAACACAGCGGTCATGCCCAAGCGCAGCGGCGCGCGACCCAGTACTGGCGTCGGCAGGCTGCGCAGCGGCAGGGTCAATTGCAGCTTCGCGGTGCAGCGCCACCCCAGGTAGACGCGCAGGAGCACCAGCAGATCGCTGTGCAACTGCCCGCCGGGCAGCCAGTCGCGGGCTTGCTGTGGGTCTTCGGTATACAGCGCCAGGCGCAGCTGGCTGCTGGCATCACGGGCGAGCGGCCCCAACGGCGCCTGTTGTGCCAGGCGCATCGGGCGCCGCGTGCACAGGCGCGCTGGCTGCGCGAGCACGATGTACTGCGGCCAATGCGCGGTGACTTGCGCCAGGGTGTTGGGGGCCAGCAACTTGACCAATGCGCCGATGCCTTCGGCATTGCGCGTGGGCAGACGCATCACGCTGAGCAAGGCCAGAAAACGCGAAATCGGCGTACCGATCTGCGCAGCGGTGCCCGGAATGCCCAGGCCGACCAAGCCCAGCAGGCACTGCGAAGTGGCATCGGCGCCGCCCGCTTCAAACGTGGCCGGGTAGGAATACTTGCGCCAGATCCGATAGAACTGGGTGAAGATCCGGTGATTGAAAATATCCAGGAAGGCTTGCAGCGCTTCATGCCCTTCACGGCGTTGCGCGATGTCATCCAGGTAGGCGCTGGGCAGGGGCGAATCCACCCCGTATAACCCGAGCAAACGGGTGCGTACCGTGGCCGGGCGCTCGGGGTGCTCGCCCGCGCTTTCAATCGCCCGCAGTTCGCCCCCCGGAAACCCCATGCCGGGGTCGGGCCGAAAGCGCACGACGTCATCGCCCGGGTGCGCAGTGCTGCCCAAGGGCGGGTGGCCGGGCAACACCTGTTCCAGCAGTTGGCAGAAGCGATACAGGTTGGCCTCGGCCACCGGCCCGGCCATGGCCTCCAGTAAACCGCTGGCGGTCAGCCGGGAATACGCTGATTGTGGTTCTCGTTCCATCGCAGGCACTTTCCAGTCGGTTGCAGGACCAGCGTGAGCTGGGTGTACAGATGCACATCGGCGTAGAGGGCAAAAAAACGGTTGAGCATCTCGCCAAACAGGCTGATGTCGCCCTCCCCTGAAAAGCCTTGGGCATCCAGGACGATTTCGATGTCCACGCCACGCAGCAGCAAGCCCTTGTCGAAACGCTGGACCAGGTGATGGCTGACTTCGACAATCGCGGCCAGGCGCCGGCGGTTCAGCTCGCTGCCCGTCCAGTCATACAGCGCCAGGGTGCCGCGCAGCACTTCGGCGTTATCGAGCATTGGCAGGAAATTCGAGCCCAGGTGACTGAGCACCCGCCAGTGAAAGCGGTCGCGGCTCGGCGGGTAGCAGGGCAAGGTCGGCGCGCACAGGTTGCGCACACGCAAGCCGACTTGGGTGGACTGCACCACACTGTCGAGAGAGGTGCTTTGCAGGGCCTTGCGCGGCAACTGGCCGTGAGTGCCGGTCAGGCGCAGCGACAGGCTTTTGTGTTCGAGCAGGCGGTCCTTGTCGAAGCCCTCGCCGCCAAGGATCAGCCAGGTGTCGTGCAGGCCATTGGGCGCGCGCTTGAGCCGTGTATGGAAATACCGCTCCGGCGCATCGGCGCGCAGCATGCCGCCCTTGTGACGAAAGCTGGTGAACGGCACGTAATCCTGGCGCTCGGCGTTTTCCGAGACAGTGACCTGGTCCACCGAGTAGATCTCCATATGCCCGTCCTGCAAGCGCATCGGCCGCAGCAGGTAGTCGGTTTGCAGGGGCGCCAGGGTCAACGGGTCGGCTTCCAGCGCAAACAGATTGATCACCGGCACGGCGTGCAGCCGGATGTGTTCGCTGTTCAAGTCGAACGTGTGCGGCCAAGGCTCGCGCAGTACCACATCAAGTTCGAACCAGGCGGTGCCGGGTGTGATCTGCAATTGCTCCAGGCCACACAGGGTCACGAACATGAATTTCTCGCGAAAGGCGAAATACTCCAGCAGCAACTGGTAGCCGCTGAAGGCGCTATCGCCTTTGGGCCATAGCCGGTCCTCATCGGCAAAGCCCTTGGCACTGAAATGCGCTGCCAGCGGCTGGCGTTCGGCCTGGCCCGGCCAGCGCAGGTACAGGGCCTGGACGTTGAGGGTCAGCGCCTGATGCAATGCACTGGCCAGGGGTGCATCGGCATTCAGGTACAACGGCAGGCGGCTCAGGTCGATCTGGCTCCAGTCGGCCTGCGGCCCGCAGGCGAAACGCAGGCGCAGGCGCGAGCGACCGTCGGTTTCGTAGCCGCGCCCCAGCGCTGTCAGGGCCAGCGGCCGCAGGGTCAGGTCCTGGGTGGTGGTGAAACGACACCGGGTGCGTTGTGGCCCGATCGGTTGCGACAACACTTCGAAGCCTTGGGCGATCCGCTCGCTGCGTTTCATCTGTTCGAGTTCAGGCGCCAGTTCGACCACCGACAACGATGGAATCGTACGCAAGTAATGCGGCCACAACAGGCTGACCAGCCCTTCGGTCAGCTCCGGCAAATCGTCGTCGAGTTTTTCCCGCAGGCGTCCCATCAAGAACGCGAAGCCTTCGAACAGGCGCTCCACATAAGGGTCCTGCGCGCCTGGCTTGTCCAGGTTGAGTTGGGCAGCGCGGTCGGGAAACGCGTCGGCGAACTCCTTGCCGGCTTCGCGCAGGTAGCGCATTTCGGCGTCGAAGTAGCGCAATGTCAGATTGTCCATGTCCATAACTATCATCCTGATTGTTGAGGTTCAGCCACACAGCACGGCGGCGCGTACCGGATCGATGGCCACCAGCGCCGCCTGCAAGGCCTCCATCCTGCGGGCCAGGGTGGGTTTGTCGGCGTCGTTGCGCTGGGCTTTGGTTCGCAGCAATTTGAGCAGGCGCGCCTTGACCTCGAAATGCAGGTCGGGCTCCCACTCGGCCAGGGCCTGACGTTGTGCGGTGGCGTCCAGTTCGCCCAGCAGGTGGATGGCCAACTCGCCCTTGCCATGCTGTTCGGCGACACGCGCCATCAACAGGCGCAGCAGCCAGCGCTGGCGCCCGGTATGGATGCCTGGGCGCGCCGCCAGCCAGGCCAGGGCCTGGTCCACGCCGTCGCTGTCGGCCTGGGCCAGTGCTTCGCTTTCCAGGGGCAGGATGTCGTCGGGGTCCGTCGTGGGCGCGGCGGACGCAACCGGAAGCCAGGTCTGGGGGCGATTGCCACTGACGTGCTGGGCGATCCACTCGCGGGTGGTCTCATCGGCGAACGGGCTGCCGTCGTTCCAGCGCAGTTCTTCCAGCCCCGGCAGGCGTTCAAGGAACATGCCCAGGTCGCGCTTGGCAATATCAGCCCAACCATCCTGCGGCGCCGGTTGCCGACTCAAGGCCTGGTACAGGTACCACTGCAGGTCGAGCCAGAAATGGTTCACGCCCTCGGCGTAAATCCGCTCGACCTGATCGAGCAGCTCGGTCCAGCCCTGTTGCAGGTACAGGCGCTTGAGCTGGGCGCGGTAGTCCGCACGCGGCGGCGCCAGGCGCGTGTTGCCATTGATCTCTTGCGGCGGCGCCTGATGCACCGTGTCCCAGCGCAGACTTTTCATCAGGCGGTGGGCGGCCAGCCAGCCCTGGGGTTGCTCGCGCAGGTAAATGGCCAGTGCACGGCCGCTGTCCAGCAGGTCGCGCCCGGATCTTATGACTGGCGCGGGCAGTGCAGGCGACGCCGGGCTGGCGCTGTTCTGCGGCACCAGTGCATCCATGCCGCCGGACTGCGCGAGCCTGGCGCTCAACGCGTCATACAACGGGCCCAGCAGCGGCCGCTGCGCCTGCGGCCACGCAGTCACGCCCCGCTCCAGCCAGGCCAATGCCGCGGCGGTACGGCTGGCTTCGGCCCTGACCACTTCCGGGTACAGCAACAGCAGGTCCAGCACCTTGCCACTGGCCAACCATTCCAATGCCAGCTTGCGGCTGTTGGGCCTGGCGGGCAGCAGCGTGTCGCCGAAACGTTCCACCAGGGCCGCGAGCAAACACAGGCCGTCGGCCAGGCCGGCTTCGCCGTCTTTGTGCAGGCGTGCCCATAAGTAGTAGGTGGCCACGCGCAGGTCCTTGCAGCGATGGAGCAATAGGTTCTGCGCCAGCTCGGCGACCTGTTCGGCATCGGCCCCCGACAGTTTGTTGACCTCTTCGCGCATGCGTTGGAAGTCGTCGTGATAGGCCGGGTCTTCGCCGACGCTGGATGCAGCGCTGATGGGTAACAGCCAGGGTTGCCAGTGGCTCATCTGGGCACTGGCGAAGGAAGGTGCATCACGTCCTCCCAGGCAGCGATCGATCAGGGTTCGCAGGCTCATGGCAAGCTCCCGTTTTGCGCATACGGCGTGTCGATCCCGCGCTCGCTGAGAAAAATCTGCCGGGGCAATTTGAACCCCCTCAGCTTGAGCAACGCCAACGGTCCGGCCTCCAGTTCGGTGCGCAGATGCCAAACCAGATTCAAGCCATCCGGCGCCTTGAGCAGCACGCGGTAGCGGCTGTCGGCATCGTCCAGCGGCGTGACCTGGGCCTTCTCCAGCAGGCGCAGCAGGCCCCAGGTCCCGGGGAAGTCACCGAACAAGCGTTCGCCGCTGTGCACGCTGGTCCAGCTCAGGCTCGCACCGGGATAGTCGCTACGCCCCGGCCAGTTGAAGCGCTGCCAGCTCTCCTTCTGGTTGAAGTAATCATGGCGTTCGCCATCGAGAATGAAGCGGGTTTGCACCACATCGCGCACCGGTTTGCCTTGCAGCTCAAAGCGCAGGCCCATGCCGCCGTCGGTGTAGAGCACGTCGGCCAGATCGCTGAGTTGGTTGATTGCGCTGAGGAACTGCGGGTTGAAGCGCAAGCCCTGACTGTGGCGTGGGTCCGCCAGCCAGCGATTGCCCTCCTTGCGCAACACGCCACTCAATTGCTGCTGCAAGAACCGTTCGATACGTCCGGAGTCGGCGCGGATCATCTGTCCGAGCATGGGCAAGGAGGCGTCGCTGGCGCTGGCCGCAAACGGGTAACGACTGGCGAAGGCACTGTCCCAATGGTTGACGATCGAACGCTGCCACTGGCTGTTGAGCCCGGCTGCCGAGGGTTGCAGCACGCGCTGCCAGGCGTGCTCCAGCGGCTGCACAAATAACGTCTGCGCCACGCCGCCCCATTCTGCGCCAAGACTGGCGGCCAGCAGGCTGCCGTAGGACTGGGTGTCGGTGAGGTCGATACTGCGGCCTTGAAACACACTCTGCGCCAAGGTCTGGGTCATTTCCAGCGGGTCGGGCGCAGTGCTGACTTGCTGCAATGTCAGGCGCACCCGGGTCACGCGGGTGAGGAATGTTTGCAGGCTCAGGCCATCATCGTTGCGTTTGTCGAGCAGCGCCAGGAGCGGCCCGAAGGTCGTGTCCAGCGGGCTGCCGGGCACATCGGCCAACTGATCGATCAGCGGCGCCTTGTCCTGCCCGATCAGCTTTTGCGCAGACTTCACCAATGAGTCCGCCAGGGCCGGCGTCCGCGCCCCCGCCTGCCCCTGGTAAGCGAGGGTGTTCATCAACGCAATCAGCGGCGATTGGCGTACATCGCTGATCAGCGTCAACTGGTCGATCGCCTCATCCAGACTGCCCGCAGCCTGCCAGCGCAGACTGTTGAGCATGCCCAGCCAGGCGCTGGCGTAGTCCTGGAAGTAACGCTCGGTGAGGCGCTCGCGCAGTTGATCCGGGCTCAGCCGGGAATCGAGGTCCGTCGGTTTGTCGCTGAGCACCCAGTCGATTTCCTCACGCCGTGCCTCGGCAATCCGCTCGATGGCTTGGCGCACCTGCCCCTCCCAGGCCTGCCGGGTGAAGACCCCGGGCACGCTGGCGTCGGTGGCAAACAGCGCGAAGGCATCGGTGTCGCCAACCAGTTGGTGCAGGCCCAGATCGGGATAGTGATTGCCGGCATCATCAAGGACTTGCTGATAGAGGCTCGCCTCGGCGTTGCGCTGGCCCAGTTGCAGCAGCAGAAGCTGGCGGACTTGCGCCACCAGGCGGGGGTCGAGCGGAATGCGCCAGGAGGGGTTGGCGGATAAGTGTTCAGCGTAGAACTGACGCAGGTTGGGGGGGATGCCTGCGCGAGCGGGTTCCAGTTCGTTGAGGGTTTTGAGCAGGAGGGCGGCATCGGCTTTTTCCGGACGCGCCATCATCAGGTAAGCCTTGAGTTGGGCGTAAGCCCCGGCTGTCCGTTGCGGGTTGTCCGGAGCCAGTTTGAGCAACGCCGAGAGCTGCTGGTGCAGGATGGCGGCTGCGGGGTCGCGGATCAGACGGTTGTTGGCTTCGACGTAGTGGGGCCAGAGGGTTGCCAGCAGTGATTGATTTTGATTGAGGCCGAAACGTTGATACCAAGGCGTGCCGTGAACGGCGCGGTAATCCAGGCGGGCCAGCTCGTCGACCAGCTCGTTGAGGGCCAGCAGTTGGGCGTCGCCTTGGGACGTGGTTTGCAGGGTGTGGAGAACGGTTTGGACGCGGCTGATCTGGGTGCGGTTTTGGCTGAAGGACAGGAGCAGGCCTGCGGTCCACAGTAGGGTCATGGATAGCGCCAGGGTGTAGGCGATTCGGGGCGCGCTCCAGCCAAGGCGACGCGGCGCGGGTTTGTCGTTGACGATGCCTTGCCAGGCTGGGGGGACGGGCCAGATGTGTTTGGGGCAGTTTTCGACGGGTTGGATGGGTGGGCTGAACCATAGGCCGCGCAGTGGTGTGCCGTGGGGACGCCTGCCTAGTAGCGGTGCAAGTGTTTGGCGCCAACGGGTAATCCCTTCCGAGTGCAGGTCGCGGGAGAGGCGTAGTAGGAAGTCGTGGTTTAGATCAGCGTGTATGTTGGATAGGCCGAGGTGACGCAGGGGCACCAGCAAAGTCTCCAAACAGCCCTGTATCACGTGGCCATCAAGTCGTGTCGGCAACAGACAACCCACGGGTTGCAAGTTGCGCGCTCCCTGAGGCCAGTGGCTGTTGCAAACCTGCCAAAAATGCAAAGGTAACTGCCAACTCAGGCTATGAGCCAATTGCTGCAATTGGCTTGTACCTGTGCTCATCAAGGCGCCATCAACACAACGCACCTGGTCCAGTGCCCAGATGACCCCGTCCAATGCGCGCCAGTGGCTCAGCCCTACCCATTGCAAAGCGAACGACTTGCTCAGTTCTGCTTGAGCACGGCCGCCCCATAACAGGACGGTATCCCGGCCTTCCAGCCAACGTTGCGCGCCAAGATTGGGAGCAACAGCCTCAATGTGCTCAGGCTCACCCACCACCAACATCAGGCGCACCTTTCGACGCCAGAAAAAACCATAACGAGCATGCAAATGCTTTTTCAACGAATCGACACACTGCGCCTGCTGAATATCACGAGGCTCAGTGACAACACCTTCGGACACGTCGTCTGGCGCCTGTCGCTGGTAAGCCGAACGCCCCAGCTGATGACCCAGAAAATGGTAGGCCACCAAGAACGCCATCAAGAGTAAAGTCGTAGCCGATATCAACCACAAACCGATGATTTGCCCAACACTGCCGGGCGTTATCCCGACTAATTCGGGATAACGCCAAATCAATATGCCCAGTACCGCACCGACCAATAGCAGCGCGGACAATAGAACGACTAACCAAACAATCCGTCGAAATTGCATCCGAAATTCCTACTTCGAAAATGATTCCATGGGTGTCAAAACCATGCACCAGAGCCCATGCGCTCCATTGCCGTCACCACTAAAGATGAACTGCGATCCGACACCGCACTCGATAGCCTGGGTGGCTACGGCAATCGCCAGCCAAGGTGATGCTCTGCCTGGGTTACCCTGTGAGGTATCCAAGTCGTTAAATCTTTTCTTGTGCATTGCCGGAATCGGCACTTTGTCCAATACCGCAAGCAACTGCGCTCCCCCCTCGGTGTCAACTCCCACTCGCCAGATCTGCTCGACGGGTTGCGCATCCAACGGCGCCCATTCCAGTGCCTGGCGTGCGGCATAAAGCAAAGCATCGTCATTTGCCTCACGCGCCTGTTCCGGGCGATGCAGACAGGCTTTGTAAGGCAACGCCTGATGCGCCCTGCTATTAGCGAACAATGTCCCGGTCGCCACTTCAGCCTTGCCTTCCGGCTGTGCCGGCATGAACTGAATCGTTACCACCAGGAGCAACGCTTGATCAGCAATGCGATGGTCCAGCCAATAGTCCAAGGCATCCAGCCCGCCACTCTGAACAGGAACCACCGACTGCCGAATTCCGCAGAGGCTCCACGCTTGTCGCCATGCTTGTCGCGACACAGCCTCCGGCAGAGCACTCTCTGTTTCGAACAATACGGCCAATGGCGTATTTCCAGGCACCTGTTCCAGCACTTGTACAAGGTCAGCAAGTACTTGCGTCAGTACTCTCTGTAGCCTCAGCCCAGGGGCTTCTTCGGTACTACCCGCGATCCAGTGATGGTTCGCCGCCAACACCCGTAGAACACGCCGACCGCGCCGGAGTTTGTGGGCAAGATCCTCTTCGCGGGCCATATCCCAACCATCGGCAACTTGCTGTTGCCCCAGGTACAGCAAGGCACGTCCAAACCCCAAAAGACACCAACCAAACAGTGGAATACCCACCGCCAGCCCCAGAAAACCAATCGGGTTCTGACGCAGTAGTTGAGCGCCGAATAAAAACACCCCACCCACACCCAGCAAGAGCAGAAACAACGGTAAACCTGCAAACCACCACCCTTTCCCCGGCCGAACGGGTCTGGAAGCCTGGGCAGGCACTTGATCCAACCTGACAGGCATGACTAACGCGCACTCACGGCAGGCAGTGACGAAATCAACGCGCAGCCACAAGCACACCGATGCCCATCGAAGGCTACCGGAAGACCATGGTCACGGAATGCGGGATGCCCCTCGGCAATAACCGTTTGACCATGACCAGGAACTGGGCAACTTACGAGATCGCCTTGGCGTGCCGCGCCTATGCCCCTGAAAATCATCGTGGTAGAGCCTGATAGAACTGTGCCGCCGCTGGTTGTTTTGTCGCCGATGCGGATGATGTTTTTCATGGAAACTTCCGACCAGTAGAAATTAAAGACTTGACTAGACCAACAATGACCAGCAGCAATCGCGCTGGCAACTTAGCGTTTGCTGAAAGTCGCTGACTTGCATTGCATCCATCGCTTGATTTCCTTTCCTCCGCCCAAATACAAAATCTTGCACCAGCCGGCCGTTGAATCTTCAAGCATCACTTCATCGCCGCTTATCAAATACATGCCCTTCGGGTCTTGCTCGGAAGGCTCTACACCTCCTCTATATAGGAATGTTTTTTCTTTAACCACACCAACCACCGGGGAAGACGCATATAAAAAATCAAACAGTGGAGAGCGCACAACGTCAACCACTGCACTTCTTTCCTTATAGGGATATATATAACCACTTCTCCCATGCGCACCAAGCAAGTCTCCCCCCAGACTAAAAAACCGAGAAAGCTTTTCATCTTTAACAAGTCGACCGACTTGAACCCTCATCACAGCCACATCGTAAATATCACCGGCAACATCCCAGGAGTTTGGTGCTTCTACACTATGAATCACAAACAACACTTTCCCACCTGCATCGCCAACAGAAAGCGAAAACACATCGTTAATCCTGCCCTTTGTCCCTGCATACGGAAACTCATAAACAAGCATCGCCCCCTCAGATTTAGATACTGAGTAAGCCGCAATACCGTCAGGGTCACGCGACAGCTGCTCTTGTTTTTCCTTTGGTATTTCCACGTATACAAAGCACACAACAACTCCGTCAAGTTCGACTGGTCGATAACCCCGCCCACCGCCAACTTCATCACATGAGCGCTCATGCGCAAGTACCGGCAACATAAAAACATAGAAAAAAACAAAAACCAGATATTTAACCACTTTTTATGCTCACCTCTATACCAAACCCGACACTTTAATTTCACAGTATTAAATCAACCAAAATCACACCCACCAACATCGCTGCACCTCAACCACCCTTCAGGGTCGGAATCTTTTGAAAACCTAAACTCAACCCATTCCTCCCCGCCCACACGCTCAACATTCAAAAAAGTAACTTTATCTCCCGCCATCAGATATTTTTCGGTTGGCCCTGCAGCCTCTGGCGAGGAAAAAACCCATGCCCTTAGAGACTTCACTTCAGCGACAAATGGAGCTCTAGCCTCGAAACTCATATCATCGGACACTAAGAAGCTAGAAAATGAACCATCACGCCTGTGCGCTCTACGCGTCACCTCGCCACACCCTACACAGCTATCCGAGAGTTCAATCAAAAACCTCCCACCTCGAAAAAAGTAAACATCCTCAATCCACACCGCACCATTTTTATAAGAACTCACTACGCGACCACTTTCCATCCTGTAATTGCATAGATCCCCCCCAGAAAAAAGCAACTCATCTAGAGACCTATTACGTTCTATGTAAGTCAATACTTTGTAGCACGCATTAGCGCCTCGCCCTTCCAAACGAAAAAACACCTCTGCCACACCATCACCAGTTATATCTTCAACATACACATCCTCATACATCTCAAAAACGTCGCGCATAAATTGTTGTGATGGAGACACCGCGAACGTTTCTCCCTTCACGGAAACCGACAACAAGAGTGGCACACGACTAATTACGCTAATGACAGGCGACTCTGCCTGCCCATGGCTTACGCATGAAAAAACACAAAAAAATACGACCCCAAACACCCTCAACACATACGTCGTAACCTGCATCATGAAAGCCCCCATTCTTTCCGAATTTCCTCATATATTTTCATACGCTCATGCAGACCATTGTCACCGCCATTCACTGCGCGAGTTACTAGCTGAACGTTGCCAGGCTCATGATCTACCAAAACGTTAATATCGCCCCGCGCATCATATTTCCTAGTGACAGCTCCGCTAAACCGCCAATACCAGCACGAAACGTCTATCGCATTAAACATATTGGAAGCTAGCGCTTCCGGATCCACTACAAAGTCTACCTTCCGGTAGTTAGAGTAAGACGTGTAGTTATTTTTCCATGTCAGCTGAATCAAGCCCCTGCCCTTATATTTCGGACCATCACCAACCTTTGTATTACCGTTAGCCACTGCACTCGAATGCCTTCCAGGGTCATACTGCACGCCGGAACCAAATTCAACTGTCGTCTCGAAGGCCGCAGACTCATGAAAACATTGCGAAACAAAGTGCGCCTGTTGATGTGGCGTTATGATCCCGTACCGCTCAAGTGCATCATTCAGCTCCCCAACAAACCGGGACTTATCATAGTTATATATTTGCGGGTACTTCACTTTGAACATTTCAGCAAATGCGCGGCCTGCGCCTTTCCCGGAGAACCAGCCACCCGATTTACCAGTTATCTTCTCTAATAGTTCTACTGTGATTTTATGTTTGCTTGTATAGAACTTCCCCACCAACCCCACCGGATGCAAGTGATAAACCTGCCCATGCCCTGGCAGCCCAACCCCTACCGCCACTTCATCCCACCAACTCATCGCGTTGATCCGCCCCTTCTCCGCCACCCAATTCAGCTGCGGTGTCGAGCCGTTATGACCCAATATCTCGTCCAACCCATCCCACTTACTCGGGGCATGACGCCACTCGCTTTCATAAAAGATGATCAGTTGCGCCAATGACTGCGCATGGGCCGGTAACGCCATCGCGGACTGCAGCTCGTCGGCGCTCATGCTCCCATCGCGGTTGCGGTCGATGAGGTCGTAGAGCCGCGTCTTGAGCGGGCCGGTATCTGCCATGTCCGCCAAGGCGCCGTGGCGTTCGATTTGCTCTGCACTTAAACGGTTGGCCGCACGCAAGAAGGAGGCAAGGGCCTGGCGCGGCGTGTCGTAGTTGAAGATCACCTCAAAGCCATCCCATGACCAGGGACTGACCCAAGGAGTGACGCCGACTTCTTCGCAAACCCAACCGTCGAGCAGGTTACCGTCTGCGTCGTGAAGCAGGCCTTCCAGCCGATACCAGTTGCACACCTTGCGACCCGGCATCGCCGCTACCTGGATTTTTTTCTCAGAGGGAAGCCCGTCGAGCAGGCTTTTGGGCACCCACAAATCAGCATCGCTGGGGGTGTTGGCCGCGTTCAGAGACGGTGGTTGTGTTGCACTGAAGTACGCTTGATGCGCCACCACGGCAGTGTCCTTGGCAAGTTTCAGCCAGGTTTTGCTGCTCGCCGGCAGTCGCTCCGCCCAGGCGCGGCAATCCTCGATGAAGGTTTCCACGTCATCGCCACTGAACACTTCCAGATGCAGTTTTTCTTCCGGGTAATCAGCAGCGCAGTCTTGATATAGGCCGATGTGACCGATCAAGTCGGCGGCCTTGATCGCAAAGGGCGGTTCGAGGACAACGATGCGATCCGCTACCGGCTCGCGCTCGCCCTCCAGAGAGTCGGCGTGAACATACTGGTTTACGCGCTCCAATTTACGGAAGGCACCTTCACCGCTGACGCAGACTTCCGTGCCCTGGGGCAAGCGCATAAGGACGTCGCTATTGGCGCTCGCTGCGGCGCGGACATTCAGTGCACTGGCCCCGATCCGATACACGCCCTCGCCAAACGCGACCAGATACTCATAGGCCACATAACCTTGCAGGCGACCGTCGGCATCTTTCAACACCTCCGGGCCATCGGTGCCCTCCACCTTACGGTATTCCCCTTCCCCGCTGACCGTCACTTCCATGCCCCGAGGCAACAGGGCCAGGGCTTTGCCACGTCGCCTCTGGCCGAACACGCTCAGACCCTGCTGACCGGGATAATCGGGGTGGGTATCGCTTGCCGTGGCCTTGACCCGACGCGTTTGCGCCTCGGGCCAGAATCCCGGCCGTACGATGGCCGGATCCGTTTGGTACACCGCCCAGTCGCGCAAATGCATGTACAGGCTGTAGAACACCAGGCTTGGCGGGGCGTCTGGGCTGCCCTCGATTTTGGGCGCCTCAAGACGGTGGCGCACCAACACGAAGTTGCGTGAAAACGGCTTTTTCACCGTCAGTTTTTCAAAGAAGTAGGTCGTGCCGGGCGAGTGCTGATCGATGCGATAAGCCACCACTTCACCATCGGCCAGGCAATGCACGCCGGATTGATCCAGAGTCCCCGCAGTGCCACCGTCGAAATGCACGCCACCGTGCCACAGGCCATTGCGTCCCACGGGGTAGTAACCTGCTGCAGCCTTGGCCATTTGGGTCAGTTGCAGAAGCGGATGAGCTTTGTCCTTGAAGGGATGGCTCCAGTTCTTCAGTGGTAACGGTGTTGGCGCAGGCGCAGTTGAATGAGCAGAGCGGCTCTGCGCCGTGGGCGAGTCGGGCAAGTAGATCGGCGTGTGTCGAGCGGGACTGAAGAGCTCGAAAAACCGAGAAAACAAGTTGGTCATGGCGTAGTTCACTTCTGGTTTCGCAAGGTGATCAGCCAGAGAAACCCGTAAGCCCAGAGGGCACGGATTTATGCTCGGTCAGTTGAGGGGGCTGTGGCATTTCCAGCGACTGCCGGGAGGGCTCCAGGAATTGGAAATCTGCAGCCTTGATATTGAAGTCACCTTGGGTGCCAGCTTCGATCCCGCTTTGATTCAGGGTGATGTAACTACCACCTGCATTCAGGCTGATTTTCTTTTTCGCGACGATGCGGATTTCATCTTCAGCACTGATGATTTCCAAGCCATTGCGCGCCATCAGTTCCAACGTGTCGTTCTGTGCCTGAATACGTACAGGGCCGGCGTTGGCGATCAACTTGATCCCCAGCTTGCGCACAAACAGACTGACGCCCTGCCCCACACCGATAAACAAGCGCTTGACCACACTGACATCCGCCTCAGCCCCGGCGTTGATCATCACGTTGCCCTGCGCAGCCAGTTGCAGGTGCTCCCCGCTGCTCAGGGCAACGCCCCGGGGAGCGCTGAGTAGAAGCACGGACGACTTGAGTCGTTCCAGGTCTTGCTTGAGTAAATTCAACTGCGCCTGCACGTCCGCCGGATCGGCATTCGCCGCCAGAGCGTCAGTGGAGAGCGCGTCCAACTGCTCACTCGCTTGCTCCAAGCGGGCCATCGCCGCGCCCATTTCAAGCTGCTGCCCCTGCGCCCTGGCCTGCTCATCCGCACTGATAAACACCCCCTTCCCACCCCGGATCGCGCCCCACCCATCCGTGCGCAACTCGAACCCTTCACCACGCTGTTGCCTGTGCGCATCCACCAGATGCCCCAGGTTCAACTGGCTCTTGCCGCTGTGTTCCGTGCTCAGCTTGATGTGCTCCTGCCCCCGCGTGTCGTCCATGCGCAGTTTGTTATTGGCCGGAGTGCGCAGCACGTTGCGTTTGTAGTTGCGCAGGGTCACGTGGTCGACGTGCTGGCTGTCGTGCAGGGCGTGGGCGATGTAGGGGCGGTCCGGGTCGCCTTGTTCGAAGGCGATGGCCACTTCGGTGCCGGGGATCAGTGGCAGGTGCAGGCCGTGGGTGTCGCCTGCGTAGGGCCGGGCCAGGCGCAGCCACAGGCTTTCTTCGCCAGGTTTCCAGGTGTCGCGGTCGAACAGGAAGTTGACGCGGTAGCGGCCTTCCATGTCGATGTGGCCGTAAGGGTCGTGGGCCTGGGGGCTGGTGACGCGGGCCGGGACGGTGCCGGCGATTTGCGGTTTGGCGTGCGGGGCCGGGCGAAAGCACAGGGTTTCTGAATAGGGCATCGCCTCGAACGTGGCTTCGAAGCTGCGGTCGCGCGCGGCCTGGGTGGTCAGGCGGGTGATGACTGCACCGGCTTGGAACGCCTGGGGTGCGCCGCCGCTGATCCTGAGGACCTGGCCCGGCGCCAGGGTGGCGCTGCTGCTGAGGCCGCCCAGGCGGGTCTGCTGGTTCAGGTACTGCTCGTGGCGCAGGCGTGCGAAGAAGTAGCCACTTTCGCATGGCAGGTCTTCGTCTTGATCGAGGCGGTTGCCGAGGATTCTGTAGGGTTCGGCGTAGTGGTAGGCATCGCCGTAGGCCCCGCCGCGGCTCTGCTCGATCCCGCCGTTCAGGTGGGCGCAGGCGTCGCGGTGGTGGTAGGCGCGTACGCTGACCTGTTGCTCGACGACCTGGTGGCTCGATTGCAACGCCCATACGCCGTCCTGCCCGCTGCTGCCGAGCCCGGACTGCGGGCGGTATGGCAGTTCGACGTCGAATTGGTAACCGCGCTGGCTATCGAAAAACTCGACGACCTCTAGGCGCAGGCGTTCGTCGCTGGTGAAGCGATACCAGATGCCCACTTCGGCGAGCAGCCGGCTGATAAAGGCCAGGTCGCTTTCGCCGTATTGCATGACCTGTTCGCGCCGGGGGTAGTCGCGCTTGAGGGTGAACAGGAAGTCCTGGCCTTCGAAAGCGTGGCGGCTGCGCAGGATGTGTTCGACGATCTCGGGCACGGATTGGTGCTGGTAGATACGCAACTGTCGGCCACGTTCAAGCAGGGCCAGACGCGGTTGCAGGGTGATTGCATAGGTGGCCTGGTCATTGGAGCCGGACCGGCGGGCGAAGGCGGTGACGACGCCGTGCAGCACGCGCAGGGGTTTGATCTTGGGGGGCGACAGGCTCAGCAGCGGCAGTTTTTGTGGTGGGGCGTGCAGGCTGAAACTGGCTTGATGGCCGAGGATGGAGTCGGCGGCGAGGTCGAGGTCGGGGCTGGTGAATTCGATGCGGTACTTGAACGGCTGGCTTAGCCCCTCCTTGCCTTCAAAGGCCAGAACCTCAAGCGGCGCGGCAACATTGTTGACCCGCAATGTGTGTCGACTGTGATCGAAGAAGACACTCATCTCACGCCTCCATGATTGCGGTTTGCGGCGCAGCATCGTCGTCCGTGAAACTCAGGCAGATGCCCTGCTCTTCGCTGAACTCAAGGCTGACGCATTGGCAACGCTGTTGTGCTGCGCGCCGCTCCAATAGTTGCTGGCTGAGGACAGGCAGGATTTGTTCGTTGAGCAGGCTGTCGATGTTGCGCGCGCCCATGTCCGGTAACAGGCAGGCGGCAACCAGGGCTTCGTGGAGTGAGTCGCCCAACCGGCAGTCGAGGCCATAGTGGAAACGCAACCGCTTGGCCACTTGGGCCAGCTTGAGCGCGACGATGCGCTTGAGTGCGTCGGCTTGCAGCGGTCGATAGATCAACGTCTGGAACCGTGCAAGCAAGGCCGGCTGGAAGTGTTCGCGCAGGATGGGCCGCAGTTGTTCGTGCAGCAGGCTGTCGGGGGCGTCGGGCTGGGCCTGCAAGCAGTCGTACAGCAGGTCGCTGCCGAGATTGGAGGTCATGAGGATGACGGTGTTGCGAAAGTCGATCTCGCGCCCTTCACCGTCTCGCATGAATCCACGATCAAACACTTGGTAAAACAGATTGAGCACGTCGCTGTGCGCCTTTTCGACCTCGTCCAACAGCACAACACTGTAGGGCCGCTGCCGCACGGCTTCGGTCAGCACACCGCCCTTGCCATAGCCGACGTAACCGGGCGGCGAGCCTTTGAGCTGGCTGACGGTGTGGGCTTCCTGGTACTCGGAAAAGTTCAGGGTGATCAGTGATTTTTCGCCGCCGAACAGGCTGTCTGCGAGGGCCAGGGCGGTCTCGGTCTTACCCACGCCGCTGGTACCCACCAGCAGGAACACTCCCAGCGGTGCATGCTCGTTGGTCAGGCCGGTCTTGGCCGCGCGCAGCCGTTGTGCCAATGCGCTCAGCGCCGCAGCCTGGCCGATCACCCGCTGCCCCAACTGCTGCTCCAGCGCCAACAGGCTGCGGTGTTCGTCCTTGAGCAAGCTGCCCAGCGGAACGCCGGTCCAATCGGCAATCACGTGGGCCACGCTGCGTACGTCGACATCCAGTGACAGCAGCGGCTGCTCGCCTTGAATGGCATGGAGTTCCCGTTGTAGCCGTGCGCAGGTGCCCGGTTGTGGTGGCTGCATCCGGCGTGCACTCATCAGTTGTTCGGCCAACTGACGCTCTTGCCGGTATTGCTGCTCCAGTGCGCTTTGCTCGCGCTGCAAATCCGCGGATTGCACGTCGATCAGCCCCAGGCGCTCGCCAACGTCGCCGCCGCTGAGGGCCTGGTCTTGCTCCAATGCCTGACGCTCCAGTTCCAGCGCCGCTTGCCGCGCCTTCAGCCGGACCAGCGCTTGCGGCTCACAATCCAGGCTCATGCGCACGCGGGCACTGGCGGTGTCGAGCAGGTCGACCGCTTTGTCCGGCAGTTGGCGCCCGGTCAGGTAACGCCGTGAAAGGCTGACTGCGGCCTGCACCGCCGCGTCCTGGATATGCACGCCATGGTGAGTGGCGTAGCGCGATTTCAGGCCGCGCAGCATCAGGCCGGCATTGGCGTCGTCCGGCTCGTCGACCTTGACCATTTGAAAACGTCTTTCGAGGGCCGCATCGCGCTCGAAGTACTGTTTGTACTCACTCCAGGTGGTCGCGGCGATGGTGCGCAACTCGCCACGGGCCAACGCGGGTTTAAGCAGGTTGGCGGCGTCGGCAGCGCCGGCCTGGTTGCCGGCGCCGATCAGGGTGTGGGCCTCGTCGATGAACAGCAGCACCGGGCTGTCGGCTTGTTGCACGGCATCGATCAGGCTTTTCAGGCGTTGCTCGAACTCGCCCTTGACGCCCGCACCCGCCTGCAACAACCCCAGGTCAAGAGTGCGTACGCAGACTGACTTGAGGCTGTCAGGCACGCGTCCCTGGGCAATGCTCAATGCCAGGCCTTCCACCAAGGCCGTTTTGCCGACGCCAGGCTCGCCCACCAGCAGCGGATTGTTTTTACGCCGACGGCTGAGGATGTCGATGACCTGACGGATTTCATCGTCACGGCCAAACACCGGGTCAATCTCTCCTTGTGCGGCCTTCGCGGTGAGGTCTCTGGTGAACCTGTCCAGCGTTGCCGACCGGGCATCATCACCCTTCGGTTCAATGGACTCCGGTTCGACAGTCTCTTGCAGCGCCGGACGCTCTTCGGAGACCTGGTCCAGCAGCCCCATCAACCGCTGCAACTGTGCCTCACCGAGACTGAGCAATGGCCAGGCGGCTTCGCAGGCCAACAGGCCGGGCGTCTCCATCAGCGCGCCCAACAGATGCACCGAGCGCAGGCTGTCGTTGTTGTCGTCGAGCGAGGCGCGTAACCAGGCCTGCCTGATCAATTGCTGCAAGGGCGCGGACAACTGCGGCTTGCCCTGCACGCTGCGTGGCAGGCCGTCGAGGTGTTCAAGCAGGCCGTACCACAGTGCCTCCAGATTCCACTCGTAACGCCGCGCGATGACCGTGAGGTCGCCCTCCCCCTGGCCCAGCAGCTTGAGCAGCCAGTGTTCAATGGTGATTTGCGCGTGGCCGCTGCCCTGGCACAGGGACGCGGCCGCACTCAACGCCTGCGCGCAGAAAGGGTTGAGTCGACGAAGCAAACGGGTGGAGTTCTGGGCCATACGCAATACATCCTCACCAAAGGGGCTGGGTCGTCAGGTTGAAACGCGATGTGTTTGGCTGAGCGCCCGCGAGCGGACGCTCAACCCAGCACACCGGCAAATCGCCTGGTGGTGCAGGTACATCACGCGCTCTGGCGTTCGCTCCAGGCATCGGAGTGGATGATGTTGCCGTCCTTGTAGGTCCAGGTGACCTTCTCGTAGCGCAGCTCAATCTGCTCCAGATGGTTGTGTTTCTCTTTGCTGGGGTCTTTGACGTCGTGCATTTTTGGCGCGACCTTCACCACCTTGACGTTCTCCAGCTTGGTGATGAAGTACTCGACCTCCTGCCCCGCATCGTCGATGCGATACCACTTGAACTCGGCGCTCTTGAGGGTTTGCCCAGTGGTGACGGCCTTATAGAGGTACGGGCTGGAGGCATCGATTTCCTTGGAAAACAGGAATGGGGTGTGCACCCGCGTACCGGTCAACTTGCCGGTATTGTTGTCGGTCGGGATGTACAGGCTGTGGTCCTGGGCGACCACCTCGATGCTGCCTTCGCGCTTTTGCACGTCCACCGAGCCTTTGATCTCTGCGCCACCGTCGTCTTGAAGCCAGAGGTAAACGGGAATTGCCATGTGAAGCTCCTTTTCTTGGACATTAAACGTCGCGATGTGCGACGGGAGGTTGCCCGTCTGGTCCTGGAACAGCGCGTGAACACGCCCCTGCCTCAGGCACCAGACGGATGTCGACACGACGATTGGCTGCGCGCCCTTCTACCGTGTCGTTGCTTGCAATCGGTTGGCTGGCACCGAACCCCTGCACCGCGAAGCAGTTGTCGGGGATTGCGCTCATCTGCTGTATCCAGCCATGCACGGCAGCGGCCCGGGCGTAGGACAGCCGGCGGTTTTTCTCGGCGTCGCCAGTGGCATCGGTATGCCCCGCGATCACAATCAACTGGCCAGGCCGTGCCTGGATGCCGGCCAGCGCACGGATCAGCACCTTGGTCGAGCCCGGCTTGAGTCGGGCGCTGCCGCTGGCAAACAGCGAAAGACTGTCCAAGCGCACCACACCCGCCGGTCCCGTGGGCAAAACCGTCGGTGGCGGCTCGACATGGGCGGCCAACACGGCGAGTAACGGGGCACGCAGATGCTCGCCGCGGTACAGGCCCAGTCCCAGGGCCAGCGGTGCACCCTGTCGGTAGTAGGTATCCAGCCGTTGGGCGGCCTGGCGCAGCGCAGTGACGGCGTCTTCGCGCAGCAGGAACGCACGCTGTTCTCGGTGCGTCGGCGGCGGAATCGAGGTATAGCGACGCAGGTCATCACTGACCTGGCGCAGCAACAAGGTGTTCTGCCAGGCTGAGCTGGCCAGCGCGACCGCGCTGGCAGCTACCCACAACCACAAGGCCACGACGCTTGCCCGTTGCCGCGGGGTACGCGACGGATGGCGCTTGAGCACGCCAAGCAATGCATCTGGAAAAGGTAATGTCGCCGTCGCATCGATGACGCGGCCATCGACCAACGCCACCTTGTGCGCAAGCCATTGCCCCCACAGGTTGCCCTCCACCGCCCGGGGCAGCACCGAGACCATTTTGACCGCGCACACGCTGGCGACATCCGTGTCGTGATGAACGAGACAAGGCAACACCTTGTCCTGCAGCCAACCGGCGACACTCCCCAACTGAACGCAAGCGTGCAACCGTGCGGACTGCTCAGGCAGGTCGGCGGCTTGGTGCTGCCACTCACTCAGCGTGGCGCACTGGTCTATATCGCGGACATATGCCTCGGCGTTGCCGCCTTCCCAACTGAACCACGGCTCGGCGCCCTGCACGGTTTGCAGATAACTCACCAGCAGCAATGGCAGCGCGATACCTCGCTTGCGTGCCAGGGTGGCCTGGTAACCGAGGGCTCGCACTCGACCGAGCAGCGCCGAGCTGTCGCTGTGTGCACCGGGATTCACGACAAACATCACGCACAGCTGGGCGCCCCAGCCGGGTCGCAGTGCCAGGATGCCGTCGCAGATCAGCGGCAGTTGCCCAAGGCTGGGTACCCGCACGTAACAACCCGAGGGAGTCTCCCGCAGGCTCAACTGCTCAACGCACACCGGGCCAAAAAGCGCATCAAGGCCATCACCACAGACCAGTACCACCGGATGCCGGAAGGACGCCGCCGGCAAGGCGACGTTGCCACCCAGCTTCACCGATTCGCGCAACACGCGTGCCCGGCGGTTCACTGCTACCCATGCCAACCCGATACCGCACAACCCGAGGACGAGCCCGGCCGCTCGCACCCAGACGGTGAGTGGAATGATCGCCAGCAACGCAAGGAGCAGCCCCCCTGCCCACAGCACCAGCAGTCGATGAGAGGAGATCGTCATCGGGCCCTCACGCTTGATCAGGCAGGAGCAACGCAACCGCATCGCTCAACAGTTGATCCAACCCCCACCACGTTGCGGCCAGTACCACGGTGGCGGCCAGCACATGCATCAGCGGCGACTGCAACCAGCCCAAGCCCGGGATGGCGCCGCCACGTGCCTGGGTGACAAGGCTCTGGTTGAGCCTCAAGGGCGGCACATGGGCGTTGAGCGCGTGCAGCAAGCGTTGACGCTCAGGGTCGTTCAGGTCGCGGTAACGACCTTGAAAACCCAACATCAGCACGCGATGGAACACCGTCAGGACCTGCCGGTCCGGTGCCGGTTCGCGTAACACTGCCTGCATGTCCTCGTACAGGAACTCGCCAGCCTGATGGTGGTTGAAAAACTTGGCCTGAAGGGGTTTTGCCCACGCGGCCTGATCGTTCTTACTCCCATACGTCAGCACCGTCTCATCCAGCAACGCGCATTGCGCATGGGAGATGTGATCGACTGCGCGCTTCGTCATGCCCGCCGACGCGAGCCGCTGTCGAACCTGCTCGACCTGCGCGACACATACTCCCCACAACTCCGGCCGGCCCTCGGATGCAACGCCCTGACGCAACTCAACCACCAGCAGGTAGGTGTCCTGCAGCAGCTCATCAACGTCCGCAGGTGGGGTGTCGTGACCGTTTGAATTGATCTGGTTCATGCGCGCAGCACCGCAAACAGTTCGAGCCTGACGTCGACCAATGTGCTTGGGACGTAGAACGCACAGACTCCTGCGTCCAGTACCGCCTGGCCCTTGGGATGGCTGAAATCAAGCACGAAATACTGGTTTTCCAGGCGCAGCGGAATCGCTGCCGGCACATGGCTGAGGGCCTGCAATGGCACGCCGTCGAGCGCCGCGTTGATCAGGTAGTCGACCGCGTCCGGCGTACCCACCTTGCAGAGCTGCGCAAACTGATCCTGCAACTGCGCCGCGGACAGACGGCTGCGCACCGACAGATAGAAATCCGCACCGTCACGCTCACGCAGGCGGGGATCATGCAGTTGCACCTGCCAACGATTGGCGCCCTGTGCCTCCAACTCCAGGGCAACGACCCGCGACGGCAGACTGGCTTCCAGCAACAGCGAAATAGTGTTCATCAGCGGTGCGAACACCGCTTCCAGGTTGCCGTGTTGATACGCGGGCACTTTGTCGATGTCGTGCTCCAATGAGAACGTCAACAGGCTGCCGGCGAGTTTGATCAGTTCCTGGTAGACCTGTTCGGGATGACGCGCCGGAAAACTCCGCAGATCGGCCAGGACCGGTTGGTAGGTGTTCAACGCATTGAGCAACCAGAACAGCGAGACATCGGCCACGGCAAAATCGGCCATGCGCTGATTGCTCTCGCGCCGCATGCCCATGAGCCGTTGCCGCTTGGCCGCCAACTGGGTCAACAGATTATCCAACTGGCTCAACAAACCCGGATGCGCTGCAAAGTTGAGCAGCGGCGGCACGTAGATCGGGTCAAGGCTCCAGGCACCCTGCCCGTCACGGACCAGCCGCGCAACGGGACAGGTCACGTAGTCCGCGTTGTCGTCACTGTGCAAACGCAGGCTCAGCGCGTGCTCCAGCACTGCGATGGATTGCCGTTCATCGCTGTAGACATCCTGGACCTCGCGCCAGTCCTGGCGATAACGGATCGGCCGGTCGCTGTTGCCGCCGTCAAACAGACAGTTGTTGCCATTGGCCTGCTCCAGCGGCAATGCCACATGCACCAGCGTATCTTGGACCTCATCGGCCAAACCCAAGGCAGGTGGCAGGCGGTCAACGCAATCGGTGTCGATCCACGTCCCGTCGGGTAGGCACACACGCAACTGAGTGGCCTTGAGTTTGCCCAGGCGCAAGGCTTCCAAATCAAACCCGACGGCCTGGACGCCCCAAGGGTGCGCCAGGCTCAGATGAGCAAGCTGTGCGTTGGCCCAGGCCTCCCAACGCGTTTGTTGCTGGAATTGCTGCGCCGACAGCAATACGCCGCAAGCCCACAGAGGGCGATCGATCTTCATGGCATCGTTTCCCTACGATTGACTCAAGCCTTGGCCTTGGGCATTTGCGAAACCAGCGACAAGTTCACATCCATGCCCTCCACCTGGAAATGCGGCACGGCGTACAACTTGACGCGGAAGAAGCCCGGGTTGTCTTCGATGTCTTCCACCGTCACCTTCGCATCGCGCAGCGGGTGTGAAGCCTGCAAGTCATCGCCGGGGTCGGTCATTTCAGTCACGAGCCCGCCAATCCACTTGTTGAGCTCCAGTTCCAGCAAGCGCCGGTCTTTGGTAGTGCCGATGTTTTCGCGCTGGATCAACTTCAGGTAATGGGCGATGCGTGACAGTAGAAAGATGTAGGGCAGGCGCGCGTTGATACGACTGTTCGCCGTGGCATCCGGGGTGTCGTAGAGGGCAGGTTTCTGCGCGGAGTTGGCGGAGAAGAAACACGCATAGTCGCGATTCTTGTAGTAGGAAAGTGGGATGAAACCGAGGTTGGCAAATTCGAATTCGCGGGTTTCCGGGATCATGACTTCCGAGGGAATCTTCACCTGGTTGCCAGTGCCCAGGTCGTACAAGTGGATGGGTAACTCGGTCACCGCACCACCGGACTGTGGCCCTCGGATCTGCACGCACCAGCCATTGGCGATGAAGCTCTTGACCATATTGGCGGCGAACGCGAAGGAGGCGTTGGTCCACAGATACTTGTGGTGGTCCGGACCCTTCACGCTTTCGACGTAATTGAAACTGCGCACCGGAAGAGTGTCTGGGCCATAGGGCAGGCGCCCCAGCACACGCGGCATGGTCAGGCCGATGTAGCGCGCATCGTCACTGTCCCGGAACGACTTCCACTTGATGTATTCGGCGCGATCGAAATAGTTGCCGATATCCTTGATCGCGGCCACTTCCTCCATGGACGCTTTGCCAAAGAATGCAGGCCCGACGGAACCCACGAACGGCATGTGGGCAGCCGCGGCCACTTTGGAAATGTTACGCAACAGGGCAATGTCCTGCGGGCTGCGGTCAAACTCGTAACTGGAGATGGCAGCAGCGATGGGCTCACCGCCGGGGGTGTCGTATTCCTGGGTGTAGGTATGCAGGTAGAGACCGCTCTGGGCGATTTCCGGCGCGTCTTCAAAATCCTGCACCAGATGGTCTTTGCTGATGTCCAGCAGCTCGATACGCACGTTTTGGCGGAAATCCGTCTGGTCGATCAGCGATTTCACCCCACGCCAGGTCGACTCGACGCGCTGGAAGTCCGGGTGGTGCATGATCGCATCCAGTTGACGGCTTATCTGCCGATCCAACGAGGCGATATGCTCATCCAACAGCACCTTGTCCAGGCGTTCGACCTTATGGGCTGACTGTTTCAATAACTGCAGGAACACATTGACCGCGGCGGTAACCCGCTCATCAGCAGACACATCGGAAAGTGCCTCGGTATTTTGAAACACCTCGAGCCCGCCTAACTCCGCCACGGGACTCAAGTTAATTTTGCTGAACAGTGTGGCGTAGACCCCACTGTTGTTTTCCGACAGTACGGTGCTGCCGTGGGATTGCGAACCGGATTGTTCTACGGACATGCTCAAAACTCCTTTTTCAAACCCGCGGACATCAATTAGTTTTAGGCGCCAACGCGGCCAGTTCGGTACGAAGTTCAGCGCTTAACGCGTCGTCCTTGAGAATGCGCTCCAACTCATGTCGGAAGGTCGCGTTATCCAGCAAGTTGGATTTGAGATCGCGCAACAGATTGCGCATGGCCAGAAGTGCACGTAACTGCGGGACTTGCCGCGCAACCTGCTCCGGTTCGAAATCCTTCAGGCGTTGGAAGCTCAACTCGACAGTGGTGTCGCATGCGTCATCCGGCAAGGTGTTTTCCACCACCAGTTTCAGTCCCGGCGAGAACTCGCCGAGAACACTGTCAAAGTTGTTTTTATTGATATTGATCTTGCCCCGCTCCGAGAGTGGGCGTTGTTCCTTGCCGTTACTGTAGTCCCCCATCACCATTAACTTCAGGGGCAACTCGACTTTTTTCTGGGCGCCGCCGGTATGCAAGTCCAGTTTGATATTGACCCGCGCCTTGGGCACTTCATTCTGAAAACTATCTAGCGTCATCACTTCATCCCTTGCTGTATGGCAAAACAATAACCGGCCATCACTGGCGCTCTCTGTCGCCGCAAGAATGAAGTATCCCAGACATTTTTTACCAGCCCCCGAACTATGCGCGGGAACTTTCCACAAAGCTTTGAAGATGCATCCTACAAACCGCACAGATAAACTCTATTTCAACTTTCTATTTATTCATAAACAAAAAAATATGAAACAGCTGTCAGAAGAAGAGTAAATCCAGGGAGAACCCAAAACAAACCGATGAGGCAAGACCTATACAGACAGAGTGTTCCTAGCGTTAGAAATCACAATGCCTACAAACGCGAGAAAACCCAAGGCGAGGCATTCGATGAGAAGAACGCTTAAAAAGCGAGGCACGACTCACACCGCAACCGGCACATTAACGTCCGGCTGCGGTCGGTTGAAATCGTAATAGTTGTATTAGGGCAAGTCGGGATCAGGCCTCCCGACTTTTCACCTTCAGATGCCGCGCGTACCAGGGCCGCTTTGGCACCCGCTTGAACAATCCCTTCAGCGCGTCATCTTCTGCACCGAAAGTAATGCGCAATGCCAGCTTCATGGTTTCCGGGTCCATCTCCATCGACCGCCCCATCTGCAACCCCGGTGTGGTGCTGCAGCCGTGGGTGTCCGGGCCCAGCCAGGGGTCGCCGACTTCTACCCAACGCCCCTGGGCAAACCACGCCACACCGTTGACCTCAAGCCGGCTGACCTCACCCGGATTGAAGCGCTCATGGGCACGGAACCAGTCCTCGATACGGTCGTCGATCCAGCCATGAAAATGCCAGAACACCGGGTTCACATGGGATGAGAACGGGTCGCCCAGAAAGTCGTTTTCCGCGGCATACCACCGCGCGGCGAAGTCCGAAGGATCGCGGGCGAAGGGCACCGGGCCACCGTTGGAGGGGTCGCGAGGCACGGAGGCCCAGCGCATGTGCAGCCAGTCGTGCAGCCCCAATTCCATCTCGGAACCGAGCTGGCCCAGGGTCAACTTGGCCAGGTAGCGCGGATCGCGGTATTGGGACTCCCACACTTGAAAGTTGCTGTGGTAAGTCTCGGCCGCCTTGATGTCGCTGACCCACTGGGTGTAGTCAGGGTCATCCGGCGCCGACCAGGTGGGCGGCAAGGCAAAGCCATCGTGGTTGTCGAAGTAACGCACGAAACCCAGCCGGTCACGCTCCAGTGCAGGTTGCGGTGCAGGGAATTCGGGCCACGAAGGCAAGTCTTGCATCGAACGCGCGGTGCCGAGCATATGGCGATGCATGAAGAAGAAATCGATCCCCGAACCGTTGCGGTCCTTGTGTTTGCCGCGCGCATCGCGCTCCTGGCCGCGGGGGCCGGGTTGCCAACCGATGCCGCGCAGGGCATCGCGCTTTTCTTCGGAGAGTTTGTGCCATTGGTCACGGGTCGCGTGCCAGAGCTGGTGGAACAACCGATGTTCGGCGCTGATCAGCCAGGCCAGCAGGGTCGGATTGAGGCCGATGCGCTCGCGGGCTTCGGGAAACAGTTGCTTGTGCGCGATAAACCGGTTGTCGCGTTCGGTCAATGCCAGGGGACGATCGAGGTTGAGAATCTGCCCGCTGAGGGTGCCGCTGCCGGCGTTGCCAAACACGCCCCAGACTTCGTCGAGGGTCATTTTGAATTCATAGGCGGGCACGCCACCGGGCGCGTCGCGGTCGATCAGGCGCCAGTAGAGCGTGGCGCCCTCCCCCGGCAGCAGGTCGCCGAGGACACGGTAACGCGGTTCGCCGGCGGCGCGCAGGTTGGCTGCGGTGTCGAGGTAGCCACGCAGGCCACGACCCCGTGGGGCGATGTCGAGCAACAGTTCCAGGCCCTGCAGCGGCAGGCCTTTGAGACCCGCGTCGCGACCTTCCAGGCGCAGGCTCCAGACACCGCGCAAGCTGTTCGCCAGGTGCTGGCCGGCAGTGTCGGCCAAGTCCACCGTGGCTTCGCCGGGAGTGATCGGGAATTCTTCTTCACGCGTCAGCTCGCGATGGGCATAGAAGGCCGCTGGCACAGCCGCGCCGGTCAGCGCCAGGCCTGCGATGAACCCACGTCGAGAGATCGTCATTGTCTACCTTAGGAAACGGCTTAATCAGAGCTAGAACGTTTGCAGGCCGGGGAAATTTACCGCACTTGGCGCACCGCCTAAATTTCTGCGTCCAGCGCTCGTTCTTCCCTGATAGCAAAGGCCTCAACTGACTGAGATGGCAATGACAAAACCACGTTCGAAAAAGGCGCTGTATATCGGCCTGCCACTGGTACTGGCCATCGGCGCCGCAGCCGGTTTCCTGGCCTGGGATCACTGGTTCAGGGGCAATGCGGGTTACCCGCTGGCAGTGATCAAGCAGGCCAATGAAATGCAGGATCGCCTGTTGTCGTTCGACAGCCATATCACCGTGCCCCTGGATTTTGGCGGTGTCGGCAGCGAGGCCGACAAGGACGGCAGCGGCCAGTTCGACCTGGCCAAGGCTGCCCGCGGACGCTTGTCGGGAGCGGCGCTGACGATTTTCGGCTGGCCGGAGATCTGGAACGGTGCCAACGCCCCGCACAAACCCACCGACGGTTTTGTCGAAGAAGCGCGCCACGAGCAGGAAGTGCGCTACAAGATCATCTCCGGCATGGTCCGCGACTTTCCCAACCAAGTGGGCATTGCCTACACCCCGGACGATTTCCGGCGCCTGCATGGCGAAGGCAAATTCGCGATCTTTATCAGCATGCTCAACGCCTACCCCCTGGGCAATGACCTGAATCAGCTGGACCTGTGGGCCGCACGTGGCATGCGCATGTTCGGCTTCAGCTATATCGGCAACAACGCGTGGTCCGACTCATCGCGCCCACTGCCGTTTTTCAATGATTCCACCGACGCCCTCGAAGGCCTGTCGCCGATTGGCCAGCAAGCCGTGCACCGCCTCAACGACCTGGGCGTGATCATCGACGTGTCGCAGATGTCGACCAAGGCGCTGGAGCAGGTGGCACAGCTGAGCCGCACGCCAATGGTCGCGTCCCACTCGGCGCCGCGAGCGTCGGTGGATATTGCGCGCAACCTCAGCGACAAGGAACTGCAACTGATCAAGAACAGCGGCGGCGTGGTGCAAGTCGTCGGGTTCTCGGCGTACCTGCGGCCGCTGAGCCAGCCGACCCAGGACAAGCTCAACAGCCTGCGCGCACGTTTTGATCTGCCACCGCTGCCAAACCTCGCGATGGCGCTGATGCCCGGCGACGCAATCATCGCCGCCTGGCCCGAGCAGAAATTCGGCCAGTACGCCCAGGGCCTGTACGGCATTCTTGAGGAAGAACCCAAGGCCAGCCTCAAGGATTGGGGCGACGCCATCGACTACACGGTACGCAAGATCGGCATTGATCACGTCGGCATCTCGTCGGACTTCAACGACGGCGGCGGCATCGACGGCTGGGAGAACGTCGGCGAGGTGCGCAACGTCACCGCCGAGTTGATCCAGCGCGGCTACTCCGAAGCTGACATTGCCAAGCTGTGGGGTGGCAACTTCCTGCGCGTGTGGGACCAGGTACAAAAAGCCGCCAAGCCCTTGGCCAATCGCTAATCACCTAGAAGCACGTCCATGACCGACCGCCGTACATTTCTCAAGCAGGCCGGGGTATTTGCCGCCAGCCTGCCGCTGCTGCCCGAGGCGCTGGCCGCGACTGCCGCGCCTGCGGCAAAACATCCATGGACGGATCTCAAGCAACTGTTCAACCAAGACCCGAGCTACCTGCACTTCTCCAACTTCCTCGTGGCGTCACACCCCAAACCGGTGCGCGACGCCATCGAGCACTACCGCCTGCAGATCGACCGCAATCCCGGCCTGGCGATGGACTGGGGCCTGGAAGAAACCTGGAAGCGCGAAGGCCAGGTGCGCGAATGGGCCGGTCGTTATTTGCAGGCCGCACCCGCGCAGATCGCCCTTACCGGCAGCACGTCCGAGGGCCTGGCGATGATCTATGGCGGCATCCAGCTGCGCGCCGACCAAGAGATCCTCACCACCGTGCACGAACATTACGCGACCCAGAACGTGCTGGATTTTCGCGTGCGCAAGCAAGGCACCCAGGTGCGCCGGTTCAAGCTGTTCGAGCACGCCAACCGCCTCTCGGCGGACGAAGTGCTCGGTAATATCCAGCGCAATATCCGCCCCAATACCCGCGTGCTGGGCATGACCTGGGTGCAGTCCGGCAGCGGCGTGAAGCTGCCCATCGGCGAGATCGGCCAGTTGGTGACTGAACACAACCGCCACCGCGACGACCACGACCGCATTCTCTACGTGGTCGATGGCGTGCATGGCTTTGGCGTGGAAAACCTCGACTTCCCGGACATGCACTGCGACTTCTTTATCGCCGGCACCCACAAATGGATGTTCGGCCCGCGCGGTACCGGCCTGGTCTGCGCCCGCGAGAGCGAGAACAAGTACATCACGCCGATGGTGCCGACCTTTTCCGAGGACACCAACTTCGCGACCACCATGACCCCTGGTGGCTTCCACGCATTCGAACACCGCTGGGCGGCCGATGAAGCCTTCAAGCTGCACCTGCAGCTGGGCAAGGCGCAGGTGCAGGCGCGTATCCATGCGCTCAATACCGAGCTTAAAGACCAACTGCTGAGCCACCCGCAGATCGAACTGGTCACGCCGCGCAGCGCCGAACTGTCGGCTGGCTTCACCTTCTTCCGGGTCAAGGGCCAGGACAGCAGCGACATCGCCGACTACATGATGAAACAGCGTGTTGTCATCGATGCGGTGGACCGCGATGCCGGCCCGGTGATCCGCACCGCGCCCGGCCTGCTCAATTCCTCCGACGAGATCCAGCGTTTCATGGCCCTGCTGAGCCCTCGGCTGTGACGTGCATTTTTCCTTTTGACCAGAGGCCCTCATGATGCGATCCCGATTCAACCCCCTGGCCGCCCTGACCCTGGCGGCCGCCTGCGGCGCCCTGCTGCCAGGCCTGGCCCAGGCTGCCACGCCGCAGCCGGGCAAAGTGTTCAAGGACTGCAAGGACTGCCCGGAAATGGTGGTACTGCCCGCGGGCACGTTCACCATGGGCACGCCCGAGGATGAAGTCGGCCGCGAGCCTGACGAAGGCCCGATGCACACAGTGACCTTCGCCAAGCCCTTCGCCATGAGCCGCTTCCACATCACCGCCAGCGAGTGGGACAGCTACGTGCGCCAGACCGGAGTAAAAATCGCTGACGGCGACACCCGCCCCGGCCGCGAATGCATCGCCAGCAAACCGCGCTACCCGCAGGGCCCACGCCAACCGGCGGTATGCATGGACATGGACGACATCCAGAGGTACGTGAGCTGGCTGTCGAAAAAGACCGGCCAGCAGTACCACATGGTCAGCGAAGCCCAACGCGAATACGCCGCGCGGGCCGGCACCAAGGGGCCCTTCCCGTTCCCGTTTGACGAGGGCAAGGGTTACAGCATTGCCGGGCACGCCAACACCTACGGCCCGGCGGATGGCTACAGCTATTCCTCGCCGGTGGGCAGCTATGCGCCGAATGGGTTTGGCATGTATGACATGCACGGCAATGTCTACGAGCGGGTTGCCGACTGCTACCACGAGAACTACGCCGGTGCGCCGTCCGATGGCAGCGCCTGGACGGAACAGACCTGCGAGGCCTACGTCATTCGTGGCAATGACTGGGGCGAGGCGCCCGTGTTTTCGCGCTCGGGCAACCGCAACAATATCTACCCGCAGACGCGGGGGGACTGGATTGGCTTTCGGGTAGTGCGCGAACTCTGAAGCACTGAAGATTCAAATGTGTGCAGGCTTGTGTGGGAGCGGGCTTGCTCGCGAAAGCGGTGTGTCAGTCACTATTTCCGGTGAATGACACACCGCTTTCGCGAGCAAGCCCGCTCCCACATTTTGAACTGTGCCCGCTTCAGATTTTTGCCAACAGCTCCAACCCTTCATGCAACGCCGGGAACAGGCTGTTGTTGAAGTTATTCCAGCGCAATTCGAGGATGGTGTCCTCAGGCGAAATCTCGGTCTTCAACACGTCGTGAAACACCTCCCCCGAATCAATGCCGTTATCCACGTAATGAAACGATGCGCCAGTCAGGTACAGCGGTTCCGACGGCGTGGTGGCCTTGGTGGTCCAATCCGTCACCGTCAGCCCGCGCGCGCCGTACAGCGCATTCCACGTGGCATACGCGCCGCGGCGCTCGTACGGCGATTCGATGCGGGTAATACCGGGGTGAATGTTCATGATGCGCCGCGCAAATGGCGCACCCGGTCGCACCAGCTCATCCAGGATCACCAGCAAGCCATCGAGCACCACGATGTCAGCCTTCAATTCCACCAGCGTGTCATGCAAGCGACGTTCGAAATCCTGCTTGCCGGCGATGTGTTCGGCGCTGCCCCGTGGCAAGCGGCGATAGGTGGACGGCACACTCAACAACAAGTCATTGACCAGCCGGCCCTGCACCCGCAGGTCCGCCGGGTACAGCCACTGGCGGCCAGGCTGGTAGGCAAAGCCGTAGTCCTTGACCAGTTGCTGGTCCCGCGGGTTCTGCTCGTCATCGTCGTACACCACGCCCACCAGGTTGTAGGCCTCGCCCAGCGAGGTGTCGTTCAACGAACCCACCAGGAACTCCAGCACCGATTTCATGTAGCGCTCGTGGTCCTTGTAGGCCACCGGCTGCCCGGCCTTGTCGGCGGCAGCATTTCTCAGGGACCACACGTACACCAGATTCTTCTTCGACATTGTTTCGCTCTCGCTGGATGGACTGCGCGCTGCGTGTTTACGCGTGCGCCTACATCACAAGAACGAACCAGCCCGCCGCCAATTTATCTGCCGCCGGCACCACCGGGCACATCGCGCTAAATACTCGCCACCACGCTTCGTTTGTCATGGGTAAGGGTCTGTGTGCCCAGCCCCTCTATTCACTCTCCGGGAAGTATTTATGACCGACCCCAAGCGCGGCGCCTTCAATGGTCTGCTCGCATTGCTCAGACCTTTTCGTACCCTGGTGACGGTGTCCGTCGCCCTGGGCATGGCAGGCGGCCTGGCCATCACCTTTTTGCTGGCCACCATCAACAACGCCCTGCACTCCTCCACCGGCATGACCCAAGGCGTGGTACTGACCTTTGCCGCCCTGTGCGTGCTGGCCCTGACCAGTTCGATCGTGTCCGACATCGGCACCAACTATGTCGGCCAACGCATCATCGCCGCGTTGCGCAAGGAACTGGGCGAGAAAGTGCTGTCGGCGCCCATCGAACAGATCGAGCGCTACCGCTCCCACCGCCTGATCCCGGTGCTGACCCACGACGTCGACACCATCAGCGATTTCTCCTTCGCCTTCACCCCGCTGGCCATCGCCACCACCGTGACCCTGGGTTGCCTGGGCTACCTGGCGTACCTATCGGTGCCGATGTTCCTGCTGATGATCGTCGCCATCGCCATCGGTTGCAGCGTGCAGTTCATCGCCGGCGCCAAGGGCATTCGCGGTTTTGACGAGGCCCGTGACCTCGAAGACGAACTGCAACGCTACTATTCGGCAATCGCCTCGGGCGCCAAGGAGCTGCGCATCCACCGGCCACGTCGCTATCGCATGAACACCCATCGCATCCAGGAAACCGCCGACCAGATCAGCGACATCCAGGTGCGCTCGGTGAACATCTATATCGTCGCCAAGACCTTCGGCTCGATGCTGTTCTTCGTAGTCATCGGCCTGGCCCTGGCGATGCAGGCCTACAGCCCCAATCCGGACCCGGCGGTGATCACCGGTTTCGTACTGGTGCTGCTGTACATGAAAGGCCCGCTGGAGCACGTGGTGGGTTACCTGCCGATCATCGGCAAGGCGCGTATCGCGTTTGCGCGCATCAGCGAACTGGCCGAGCGGTTCTCATCCCCCGAGCCGCACCTGTTGATGGACGCCAGCGAGGCGCCCCACCCGGTGGTCACCAGCCTGGAATTGCGCGGCGTGAGCTACAGCCCGCCGCCGGTGGAAGGCAGCCAGCCGTTCCACCTGGGGCCGATCAACCTGAGCATCAAGCAGGGCGACATCGTGTTTATCGTCGGCGAAAACGGCTGCGGCAAGACCACCCTGATCAAGCTGTTGCTGGGCCTGTACCCACCCCAGTCCGGAGAAATCCGTCTCAACGGAGAAACCGTCACCGACCCGGTGCGCGACGATTATCGCCAGTTGTTCACCACCGTATTTGCCGACTATTACCTGTTCGATGACCTGGTACAGGGCAGCGCCACGCAGTCGCTGGACAGCGCGACCAAGTACCTCGAGCGCCTGGAGATTGCGCACAAGGTCAGCGTCAAGGACGGCGTGTTCAGCACCACCGACCTGTCCACCGGCCAGCGCAAGCGCCTGGCCCTGGTCAACGCCTGGCTCGAAGAGCGCCCGGTGCTGGTGTTCGACGAATGGGCCGCCGACCAGGACCCGGTCTTTCGCAAGATTTTCTATACCGAGCTGCTGCCGGACCTCAAGCGCCTGGGCAAGACCATCATCGTGATCAGCCACGACGACCGCTATTTCGACATCGCCGACCAGTTGGTGCGCCTGCGTGCGGGCAAGGTCGTGCACGAATTGGAACCGGCATGAAAAAAACTTTCCGGTTTTTTCAAGTAGGAACGTCTCACTAGTGGTAATGAGAACCAGACTCAATAAACATCTATAATCTGCCCACTAAAACATAGAAGAGAAAGTATTCATGTCAGTACGACTCGGTCTGAGCCCCCTGAGCAAAGCGCTATCGATGCGACGGGCACTGAACTTCAACCTGTTGCCCAGCGCGCTGGCGCTGGCCGTGTCGCTGCCGATTGCCGGCTATGTACAGGCACAGGAACTTGAGATCGACGTGCCGGCCCAGTCCCTGGGTAGCGCACTGCAAGCGTTCGGCCGCCAGTCCAACCTGCAAGTGCTGTACAGCCCGACGGATGTGGAAGGCAAGCGCAGCAACGCCGTCAAAGGCAAATTCGACCCGGACCGCGCCCTCGGCACCCTGCTCAAAGGCACCGGCGTCGGGTATGGCCTGCAAGGCAACACCATCAGTATCAGCAGCCACGCAGGTTCCGGCCTGGAACTGGGCGCGACCCAAGTGACGGCCAACCAACTCGGCACCGTGACCGAAGGCACCGGCTCCTACACCCCGGGCACCATCGCCACCGCCACGCGCCTGGTGCTGACGCCACGGGAAACGCCGCAATCGATCTCGGTGGTCACGCGCCAGGCCATGGATGACTTCGGCCTCAACTCGATTGACGACGTGATGCGCCACACCCCCGGCATTACCGTGTCGACCTATGACAGTGAGCGTACCAACTATTTCTCGCGCGGCTTTTCCATCAATACCTTCCAATACGACGGTATTCCAACCCTGCGCGACGCCCAATACTCGGCTGGCCAGACGCTGACCGACATGGCCATCTATGACCGCATAGAAGTGCTCAAGGGCGCTACCGGTTTGTTGACCGGGGCTGGCGGTGTAGGCGGCACGCTCAATTTGATCCGCAAGAAGCCGACGTCCGAGTTCCAAGGTAGCGTCGAATTGGGCGCCGGGTCTTGGGACAACTACCGCTCCCAGATCGACGTAAGCGGCCCGCTGACTGAAACTGGAAATATTCGTGGTCGAGCGGTTGCGTCATATCAAGACAAGCACTCGTTCCTCGACCACTACTCGCGCAAGACCAGTGTTTTCTACGGGATTCTTGAAGCCGACCTGGACGAAGACACCCTGCTGACCGTAGGCGCCGACTACCAGGACAGCGACCCGAAAGGTTCCAGCTGGACCGGCAGCCGCATGATCTTCGACGCAGAAGGCAAAGAGCTGGACTTGCCACGCTCGTTCAACAACGGCCCGAAATGGGGTTCGTGGGCGCAGTACAGCCGTACAGCCTTCGCCACTCTGGAACATAGCTTCGCCAATGGCTGGGTCGCCAAAGGCCAATACAACCACCAGATCAACGGCTACCATGCACCGCTAGGCGCCCTCTCTCAGGACTCCGGCAACCAGAGCTCGCTGTTTGCAAAAAAACACACTGGCGAAACCACCGGAGACAGCCTTGACGCCTACGCCACGGGGCCTTTTGAACTGTTTGGTCGTGAGCACGAGTTGGTGGTGGGCCAATCCATTTCGACCAGCAAATGGACGGGCAAGAGCTACAACGCCGTCTTTGCTCCCGGCACCAACTCTGCTGACTTCTATAACTGGGACGGCGACATTCCGGAGCCAGAGTGGGTTCAATACCGCAAACTCGACCAGAGCACTCGCCAGACCGGCACTTACCTCACCAGCCGCTTCAGCCTGACCGACGAAATGCACCTGCTGCTCGGCGCGCGCCTGGCCAACTACGAAGTCACCGGCACCAGCAAGTCCAAGGAGAGCGGTAAAGTCGTGCCTTATGCCGGCCTGACATACGACCTCAACGATAACTTTACCGCCTACACCAGCTTCACTGAGATCTTCCAGCCGCAGACCGACTACTTCGACCGCGAAGACAAAATGCTTGAGCCGGACGAAGGTAAGAACTACGAAATCGGCCTCAAGGGTGAATTCTTCAATGGACGTTTGAATTCCAGCCTCGCGTATTTCGAAGTCCACGAAGAAAACCGTCCGGAACTCGACAGCGAGCACAACTCAGTTCCCGGCAACGATACGGCCTACTACGGCATCAAATCCAAGACCAAGGGCTACGAAGCAGAAATCTCCGGCGAAATCGCCACCGGCTGGCAGCTGCAGGCGGGCTACACCCACAAGGTTGCCCGCGACGACAGCGGCGTGAAGGTTTCCACCTGGGAACCGGAAGACCAGGTCAACTTCTACACCACCTACAAACTCACCGGCCCGCTGGACAAGCTCACCGTCGGCGGTGGCGCACGCTGGCAGAGCGAAGGTTGGAAGTCGATCCGCAACTCCGGCCTGCGCCGCTCCGAAGTCCTCACCCAAGACCCGTACTGGCTGGTGGACCTGATGGCCCGCTACCAGATCACCAAAAACCTGTCGGCCACCCTCAACGTCAACAACGTGTTCGACAAGAACTACTACACCAACATCGGTTTCTATGACTCCGCCTACCCTGGCGACCCGCGCAACATGATGGTCACCACCCGCTACAACTTCTAAACCCGCGCTAAAGCAAAAGCCCCGTATCTCGCGATACGGGGCTTTTTTGTGCCTGCAATACCATTTTGTAGTGAGCGGGCTTGCCCCGCGCCGGGGGGGCGAAGCCGCCCCAAACCCAGGCACCTCGGTCTGTCTGAAACACCGCGCAGGACCGTTTTGGGGCGGCTTCGCCCCCCAGCGCGGGCAAGCCCGCTCACTACAGGGATGGTTTATGCCAGAGCCGCCGCCAAGGCCCCGTCTAACGAGATACGCGGCTTTTTTATCACCCTGAAACGCAATCTGTAGTGAGCGGGCTTGCCCCGCGCCGGGGGGCGAAGCCGCCCCAAACCCAGGCACCTGGGTCTGTCTGAAACACCGCGCAGGACCGTTTTGGGGCGGCTTCGCCCCCCAGCGCGGGCAAGCCCGCTCACTACAATGACGGTTTATGCCAGAGCCGCCGCCAAGGCCCCATATCGCGAGATACGGGGCCTTTTTATCACCCTGAAATGCAATCTGTAGTGAGCGGGCTTGCCCGCGCCGGGGGGCGAAGCCGCCCCAAACCCAGGCACCTGGGTCTGTCTGAAACACCGCAGAGGACCGTTTTGGGGCGGCTTCGCCACCCAGCGCGGGCAAGCCCGCTCACTACAATGACGGTTTATGCCAGAGCCGCCGCCAAGGCCCCGTCTAACGAGATACGCGGCTTTTTTATCACCCTGAAATGCAATCTGTAGTGAGCGGGCTTGCCCGCGCCGGGGGGCGAAGCCGCCCCAAACCCAGGCACCTCGGTCTGTCTGAAACACCGCGCAGGACCGTTTTGGGGCGGCTTCGCCACCCAGCGCGGGCAAGCCCGCTCACTACAGGGATGGTTTATGCCAGGGCCGCCGCTAGGCTTTTGATGAACTCAGCGTTATCAACAATCCGATGGTGAGTCGTGTCGATCACCACCGAGCGCTCGATCCCCGCCTGCCCAATCACCTCGCGCAAACCACTTTCGATCAGCGCCTGGTGCATCCCCGCCTCGCTACGTGCCGCCCACCAGCAACTGACCGGCGCCTTGATCGCGCGGAAGTCGGTGGCCTGCAAACGCTCATCGAGGATCTGCTTGATCGCCCACGAACGCTCGGTTTCACCGCCACTTTGCAGTTCGGCCTTGAGGGCCTGGAAGCTGGCGCCCAGCGTCGCATCCGCCCAGTCGCACAGGTGCTGCCACTGTTGCTCCTCATTGCAATGAGCCTGCTGCGCCTGGCGCCATTGCGCCTGGACCTGCTCGGCATGCGCGGGGAACATCACCTCCAACATCTGCGCCCGGCGTTCAACCGCACTCAGTTGCGGCTGCGACGGTGCAGCGCCCTGCTCCCAGAACGCGGTAAACCGTGCCGGCGGTGGCGCGTCGATCCAGCCGACAAACTCCACCGTGCGCCCGGCCTGCTCCAGCAGGTACGTCACTTCCATCGCCAGGTTCCCACCCAGCGACCAGCCCGCCAGTCTGAAGGCGCCCTGAGGCTGCGCGTTCAACAGTTGCTGGGCGTAGTCCTCGACCATCTGCGTCCAACCCGGCACTGCACCGTCCTCTGCCACCAGCGCCCGGCAAATAATCCCGAACACCGGCCGCTGTTCACGCAATGCCAAGGCAATTGGCTTGTAGCAATGCACCGAGCCGAAACTTGGGTGGAACAGGTACAGCGGCGTGCCTTGGGTCTGGCTGTTGAGCGGCACGATCAATGAACTTGGCGCATCACCCTCGATACAACGGGCTTGCCCGGCCACCGTGGGGTTGAGCATCAACTGATTGACGGCCAGCACCGCGCCGCAGAGCCGATTGATCCGCTCCTTGAGCATCAGCACCAACAACGAATGGCCGCCCAATTCAAAGAAATTGTCGTGCAAACCAACGCGCTCAACCTCGAGCACCTCGGCCCAAATCGACGCAATCTGCTGCTGCAACGCCGTTTGCGGCGCAGCGAATTCACCCCCCCGGCCATGGGCATCCGGCTTGGGCAGCGCCTTGCGGTCCAGCTTGCCGTTGGGGCTCAGCGGCATCTGCTCGAGCACCACCCACTGCGCCGGCACCATGTAATCCGGCAAGTGCCGGGCTAGGTGCGCGCTGACGTGCGCACGCCACTCGGCGTCGGTCGCGTGCAGCACCACATAGCCCACCAGCTGTTTGCTATCGACCACCAGCACCGTGGCTTCGCGCACCAACGGATGCTCCAGCAGGCGCGCTTCGATTTCACCTAACTCAATACGCAGGCCGCGCAACTTGACCTGATGATCGAGGCGCCCGAGGTACTCAATCACCCCGTCGGCACGTTGGCGAACGCGGTCGCCGGTGCGGTACAAGCGTGCGCCGCGCTGGAATGGGCACGGCACGAAGCGCTCGGCCGTCAAGGCCGGACGCCGGTGATAACTGCGCGCCAGGCCTTCACCGCCCAGGTACAACTCACCGGCAACCCCGACCGGCACCGGCAGCAACTGCGCATCCAGCACATGGGTACGCAGGTTGGCAATGGGTTCACCGATCGGCACGGTATCGCTGCCTTCATCGGTGCAAGTCCAATGCGTCACGTCAATCGCCGCTTCCGTCGGGCCATACAGGTTGTACAGCCCGGCCTGGGGCAACTTGGCAAAGACCTGCTGCTGGGCATCCACCGGCAGCGCTTCGCCACTGCACACAATGCGTTGCAGGCTATGACAGGTCGATACCGCCGGGTCTTGCAGGAACGCCTGCAACATTGACGGCACAAAGTGCAGCGTAGTGACCTGCTCGGCGTTGATCAGGCTGACCAGCCTGGCCGGATCGCGATGATCACCCGGCGCTGCCACCACCAGGCGTGCGCCAGTCATCAACGGCCAAAAGAACTCCCACACCGACACGTCAAAACTGAACGGGGTCTTTTGCAGCACCGTGTCTCGCGCATCCAGACCATAGGCCTGCTGCATCCAGCACAGGCGGTTGGTCAGTGCCGAATGTCGGTTGCCTGCGCCTTTGGGCTGGCCGGTGGAGCCGGAGGTGTAGATCACATAGGCGAGGTTTTCCGGATCGATAGCGATGCCTGGGTTGTGCTCGCCATACCCTTCGAACCACGACTCACCCAGCACCACGCTGTGCAACCCTGCTGGAATCGGCAGTTGTTCCAACACGTGCGCCTGGGTCAACAGCAGCGTCACGCCGCTGTCTTCAAGCATATAGGCCAGGCGTTCGCGTGGATATTCCGGGTCAAGCGGCACATAGGCACCGCCCGCCTTGAGGATCGCCAGCAAGCCGACGACCATTTCGATGGAGCGCTCCACTGCCACGCCGACCAGCACGTCAGGGCCCACACCGGCGCTGATCAAACGATGGGCCAGGCGGTTGGCGCGACGGTTCAGCTCGGCGTAGCTCAGGCGTATTTCAGCAAATGCCAAGGCTGGCGCATCCGGCGTGCGTGCGGCCTGTTCTTCGATCAGCTGGTGCACACCGCGTTGCAGCGGGTAAACCTGGGCGGTGGCGTTCCAGTCGTGGACCACTGACTGCTGCTCGAGCGCATCCAGCAACGGCAACTGGCCGATGCGCTGTTGCCCATCACCGGCCATGCCTTCCAGCAGATTCAGCCAGTGCCGCGCCATGCGGGCCGGCGTGGCGGCGTCGAACAAGTCGCTGGCGTAGATCAGCGAAGCCAATAGCGCATCGCTCGACTCCTGGGTGCTCAGGCTCAGGTCGAATTGTGCGGTGCGGGTTTGCCATTCCAGGCCACTGACGTGCAGGCCCGGCAGTTGTTGCGCCGGTTCTGAGGTCTCGGTCTGGTGGTTGAACATCACCTGGAACAACGGGTTGAAACTCAGGTTGCGCTCAGGGTGCAACGCTTCGACTAACTGTTCGAACGGCAAATCCTGGTGCGCCTGGGCTTCCAGCGCCCGTTGCTTGACCTGTTGCAGCAGCTGGCTGACGGTCAGTTGGCCGTCGATGTCGGCCTTGAGCACCTGGGTGTTGACGAAGAAGCCGATCAGCCGCTCGGTTTCCTCACGGTTGCGGTTGGCAATCGGCACGCCGACGCGGATGTCCGACTGGCCGCTGTAGCGGTGCAGCAAGGTCTGGAACGAGGCGAGCAGCAACATGAACAGCGTGACTTCTTCACGCTGCGCCACTTGCCGCAACGCCGCCAGCAAGCGCGGCGGCACACTGATGTCCAGGCTCGCACCGCGATGGCTTTGCAAGGTTGGGCGGCCGTGGTCCAGCGGCAGCTCCAGCACTGGTTGCTCGCCACCCAGGCGCTCGCGCCAGTAGTCGAGCTGGCGATGTTTTTCGCCGGCATCCATCCAGTCGCGCTGCCAGCTCGCGTAATCGGCGTATTGCAGCGCCAGGTCAGGCAGTTGCAGGTCCTGGCCGCGGCTGTAGGCCGCATACAGTTGCACCAGTTCATCGACCATCACCTGCATCGACCCGCCATCAGAGACAATGTGGTGCTGCACCAACACCAACACATGCTCGTCCTCGGCCAGGCGCAGCAGGTTGACGCGCATCAGCGGGCCGCGTTGCAGGTCAAACGGCTCGGCGATCAGTGCTTCGACCAGGGCCAGCACGTCACCCTCATCGACGTCACGGCGCGAGATCTCGACCTCGACATGCGCCGCAATCACCTGTACCGCGCGCTCGCCGTCCTGTTGCACATGGGTGCGCAGGCTTTCATGACGGGCGACCAGGGTGTCGAAACTGCGCTGCAACGCAGCCGTGTCGAGGCGCCCTTTCAGGCGCAAGGTGCCGGGGATATGGTAAGCGGCGCTGTGTGGGTCCAATTGCCAGAGGAACCACTGGCGCTCCTGGGCGTACGACAACGGCAACGGCTGCTCACGCCCTACCGCCACCATCGGCGGCGCCAGTGGCTGTGTGTTCACGGCATCGGCCAGCACGCTGGCGACAAACCCTTGCAGGCGTGGCTGCTCGAACAGGCTGCGCAGCGGCACCTCACGCCCGAGCAGGTTACGCAGGCGTGAGATCACTTGCATCGCCAGCAACGAATGACCGCCCATCTCGAAGAAGTGGTCGTTCAGGCCGACACGCTCGGCGCCGAGGATCTCGGCCCAGATCGCCGCGATGTGTTGCTCCAGTTCAGTGACCGGCGCAACCCAATCCTGTTGCGCCTGGCTGGCGTCCGGCTTGGGCAGGGCCTGGCGGTCCAGCTTGCCGTTCGGGTTGAGCGGCATGCGCTCAAGGAAGATCAGGTGCGCGGGCACCATGTAGTCCGGCAGTTGCTCGCGCAGCAGCGTTTTCAGGGCTTCAGCGTCCTTATCGGCAGCGACCAGATAAGCCACCAGTTGATTGTCAGCCGCCAGCACCAGGGTTTCGCGCACACCGTCCTGCGCCAGCAACAGGGCTTCGATTTCCCCCAACTCGATACGGAAACCACGGATTTTCACCTGATGGTCCACACGGCCGACGTATTCGATCACGCCATCGGCGCGATAACGCGCCAGGTCGCCGGTGCGGTACAGGCGGTCGCCGCCGAAAGGATCGGGGACGAAGCGTTCAGCAGTCAGTAACGGGCGATTCAAGTAAGCACGGGCCAGGCCGCATTGGCTGCCGATGTACAGCTCGCCGACGGCGCCCAACGGTGCCAGATTCAAATCGCGATCCAACACGTACAGCGCACGCCCCGGCAACGAACGGCCAATCGGGCTGGCGGTGGCACCGATGGTTTCTTCACCACGGGTGCAGTCCAGCACGCTCGACACCACCGTGGCCTCGGTCGGGCCGTAGGTATTCAACAAACGTACGTGGCCAAGGCCAGCCTTGAACCACTGCGCCGGGCCGTCCAACGGCATCGCTTCGCCGCCGATATGGATCTGGCGCAACGCCCCATAAGAGCGCGGCCCCGCCGCCAGGCAATCGAGCAGGAACAGGTTCCAGTACGCCGTCGGCAAGTCCGCCAGGGTGATGCCTTGGCGGATGATTTCCGCGTACAGGCGGCCGGTGTCCCACAGCTCGGCACCGCGCAGAACCACGGTCGCGCCGTGGGTCAGCGCCGGGTAGAGCTGCTCGACGAAACCGTCGAAGTTCAGGGTGGCGAACTGCAGGACGCGATCGTCCTCGCTCAACCGCGAATAGCCGGCCGCAATCGCGGAAAACTCGGTCAACGCCGCATGGTTGATCGCCACGCCTTTAGGCTTGCCGGTGGAACCCGAGGTGTAGATCACGTAGGCCAGGTTCTGTGGTTCAACTGCTACCTGCGGATTACCTTGGGCACACGGGTCCAGCGCCACCCGATCAATCGCCACGCTGCGCAGCCCTGCGGGCAACGGCATTGGTACGTGGGACTGGGTCAGCACCAGGCTCACGCCGCTGTCTTCCAACATGTGCAGCAGGCGTTCGCGCGGGTATTGCGGGTCCAGCGGCACGTAGGCGCCGCCCGCCTTGAGGGTCGCCAACAGGCTGACCACCATGGCGAACGAACGCTCCACCGCGACACCGACCAGGACCTCGGGGCCGACCCCCTCAGCGATCAGGTAATGCGCCAGCTGGTTAGCCTGGCGATTGAGCTCGGCGTAGGTCAGCGTCTGCTCATCCAGGCACAGGGCAATGGCGTCGGGACGTCGTTGTACTTGCCGCTCGAACAGCCCGTGCACACCCAACGGGCTTTGGAATGCAGCAGCGCCGTTGTTCCATTGCGCTTGCTCGACCCCGGCCAGCAGCGGCAACTCGCAGACACGTCTGTGCGCATCAGCGGCCACTGCGTGCAACAAGTGCTGCCAGTGCCGGGCCATGCGCGCGATGGTCGCGTCGGTAAACAGGTCGGTGGCGTAGGTCAGCGTGGCAAACAGGCCATCGGCCGAGGCTTGGGTGTCCAGGCTCAAGTCGAAATGCGCCGGATGGTTGTTGGACTCCAGCCCTTCCAGGCGCAGGCCCGGCAGTTGTTCGCCACGCTGCACACGCAGCTCGGACTGGTGGTTGAACATCACCTGGAACAGCGGGTTGTGGCTCAGGCTGCGTTCCGGTTGCAGCGCTTCCACCAACTGTTCGAACGGCAGGTCCTGATGCGCCTGGGCTTCCAGCGCACGGCGCTTGGTCTGTTGCAGCACCTGGGCAAAGCTCATTTGCCCGTCGATTTCAGCCTTGAGCACCTGGGTGTTGACGAAGAAGCCAATAAGACGCTCGGTTTCCACGCGGTTGCGGTTGGCAATCGGCACGCCGATGCGGATGTCCGACTGGCCGCTGTAGCGGTGCAACAGGGTCTGGAACGAGGCCAGCAACAGCATGAACAGCGTCACGCCTTCGCGTTGTGCCAAGGCCTTGAGGCCGGCGACCACATGCGCCTCCAGCGCCACATCCAGGCGTGCGCCGCGATAGCTCTGCACGGCCGGGCGTGGATGATCCAGGGGCAACTCCAGCACCGGTTGCTCCGCGCCCAGCAGTTCGCGCCAGTAACTCAGTTGGCGCTGCTTTTCACCGGCGTCCATCCAGGCACGCTGCCACAGCGCGTAATCGGCGTATTGCAGTGGCATGGCGGGCAACTGCACGTCATGGCCCTGGCTAAAGGCGGCATACAGTTGCACCAACTCATCGACCATCACCTGCATCGACCAGCCGTCCGAGACGATATGGTGCTGCACCAGCACCAGCACATGTTCCTGCGCGCTCAGTTGCAACAGCTTGACCCGCAGCAGCGGGCCCTGGCGCAGATCGAACGGGCGGGCGATTTCGGCTTCCACCAGCGCCTGCACCTGCTCGGCAGTCGGGTTATCGAGTGCCAGGCTGTCGATGTGCAGGGTGACCACCGGCAGCACGCGTTGCAGGGTGCGCTCGCCGGCGCTGACAAACACGGTGCGCAAGGTTTCATGACGGGCCAGCAGGCTGTCGAAGCTGCGTTGCAACGCCGAGCGGTCCAGCTCGCCCGTCAGGCGCAAGGCATTGGGCACGTGATAGGCCGCGCTTTCAGGCTCCAACTGCCACAGGAACCACTGGCGTTCCTGGGCGTAAGACAGGCTCAGCGGTTGATCACGGTCCACGGCCAGCATCGCTGGAGCCAACGGCGCTTCATCGCTTTGCAGGGCCTGCAAGGCCAACACGAAACCTTCCAGTTGCGGTTGTTCGAACAGCGTACGCAGGGCGATTTCCCGCGCCAGCAGTTGGCGCACCCGCGAGATCACCTGCATCGCCAGCAGCGAATGCCCGCCCAGCTCGAAGAAGTGATCGGTCAGGCCGACGCGCTCGGCGCCGAGCACATCGGCCCAGATCGCGGCGACTTGTTGCTGCAACGCGGTGACCGGTGCAACCCACATGCCCTGGGACTGCGCGGCGTCAGGTTGCGGCAAGCCCTTGCGGTCGAGTTTGCCGTTGGGGGTCAGGGGCATTTTGGCAAGGAACATGAAGTGCGCGGGCACCATGTAATCCGGCAGGCGGGCTTTCAGGGCGCGGCGCAGGGTGTCGCGGAACGCGGCGGTATCAGCCAGGTTGGCCTCGGCCGGAACGACGTAGGCCACCAATTGCTTGCCGGTCGGGCCGTCCTGGGCCACCACCACGGTTTCGCCGACGCTGTCCTGTTCCCGCAGGCGCGCTTCGATTTCCCCCAGTTCGATGCGAAAACCTCGGATTTTCACTTGATGGTCGACGCGCCCGAGGTAATCGACCACGCCGTCCGCACGCCCACGGGTCAGGTCGCCGCTGCGGTATACGCGGCTGCCGGGTTTGCCGAAAGGATCGGGCACGAAGCGTTCGGCGGTCAGCGCCGGGCGCTCCAGGTAACCCCGGGCCACGCCCTCGCCGCCCAGGTACAACTCGCCGGCGACGCCGATGGGTTGCAGGTTGAGCTGGGCGTCCAGCACGTAGCCGCTGCGGTTGCCCAGCAAGGTGCCAATCGGCGCGTAGACGGCGCCGCAGGGATCGCCTTTGCGCGCTTTCCACAACAGTGGCGTGACCACGGTTTCAGTCGGGCCGTAACCGTTGAACAGGTAGGTCGGCTTGAGCGCACGCCAAGCCAGGTCGTAACTGGCCTGCGCCACCGCATCCCCGCCAAAGCAGTAGACCCGCACCGCCGGTGGATTGCCGTCGCGCTCGGCATGTTCGGCCAGCTGTTGCAGGTACACCGGCGGGAACACCGCCATGGTCACGTTGTGGCGATGCATCTGCGCGTAGGTGTATTCCGGCAGCCACAAGCTGTCATCGCGGATCAGCACGCTGGCGCCGTTGATCAACGGATGCATCCAGCCTTCATGGGAGCCGTCGAAGGCGAAGGACATGAAGTGCAGTTCGCAATCGGCCGGACCGGTTTCGTAGCGCTCGCCAGTGGCGATGATGTGCGCCACCAATGGACCGTGGGAAACCGCCACGCCCTTGGGCATGCCGGTGGAGCCGGAGGTGTAGATCACGTAGGCAAGGTTGTCGCCGTCCAACGCCACCTCTGGCGCGGTCTCGGCATAGTCCTCGGTGCGATCGATCGCCAGCACCTTTAGGCCCTCGGCAATCGGCAGTTGCGGCACCGCACGGCTGTGGGTCAGCAGCAATTGCGCGCGGCTGTCTTGCATCATATACAGCAGGCGATCACGCGGGTATTCGATGTCCAGCGGCACGTACACA
>NZ_JACVAC010000022.1 GCF_014851685.1 Pseudomonas sp. PDM05 | reverse complement strand
AAAACTGTGGGAGCGGGCTTGCTCGCGAATGCGGTGGATCAGCCAATGAATGAGTTGACTGACACACCGCATTCGCGAGCAAGCCCGCTCCCACATTTGGATCTCCATGTATTCAGATGGAACTGTGCTCTGGCTCTTGATTTTGATCTTAGGCGCCCCGTTAAACACGCTGGCCGGAATTCGACATGGATTACGGGCACACCGAGCCTAGGCGAGGTGCCGAGTGTTGGGGCAAGAGCGTTTTGCTTACTTTTGCGCTTTTCAAAAGTGAGCCGCTGTAAGAGCGGAACCATAAGCCGCCGTTGCCCAAAAAACGGATATGTACACCGACAAACAGGGCCAACAACATGAGCCTGCTCCCCTACGCCTGGGCCAAATCCCAACGCATCCTCCTGCGCACTAACGCCGAAGGCCTGCTCCTGACGGTATGCCCCTCAACCCCCGGCTGGTCCATCAGCGAAGTCCACCGCCAATTCGGCCAATCCCCCATCGAACAAGTGCGCGACGACGAACTCGACGGCCTGCTCACCAGCGCCTACGCCGACACCGGCAGCGCCGCCGCCGTGGTCGGCGCGGCAGAAAACGAGGTGGATCTGGACCGCCTGATGCAAGACATGCCCGAAGTCACCGACCTGCTCGACACCCAGGACGGCGCGCCGGTGATCCGCATGATCAACGCCTTGCTGACCCAGGCCGCCCGCGACGAGGCCAGCGATATTCATATCGAGCCCTATGAAACCCACTCGGTGGTGCGCTACCGCGTCGATGGCACCCTGCGTGATGTGGTGTCACCGCGCAAGGCGTTGCACGGCGCGCTGGTGTCGCGGATCAAGATCATGGCCCAGCTCGACATCGCCGAAAAACGCCTGCCCCAGGACGGCCGCATCGCTCTGCGGGTGGCCGGGCGGCCGATCGATATTCGCGTGTCGACGGTGCCCACCGGGCATGGCGAGCGGGTGGTGATGCGGCTCCTGGACAAGCAGGCCGGGCGCCTGCAATTGGAGACCCTGGGCATGGAACCGCAGCTGTTGGCGCGCCTCGACACGCTGATCCGCCAGCCCCACGGCATCGTGCTTGTCACCGGGCCGACCGGCAGCGGCAAGACCACCAGCCTGTATGCGGCGCTGGCGCGACTGGATGCGAGTACCAGCAATATCCTCACCGTGGAAGACCCGGTGGAATACGACCTGCCGGGCATCAGCCAGATCCAGGTCAACGCCAAGATCGACATGACCTTTGGCCTCGCCCTGCGCGCAATCCTGCGCCAGGACCCGGACATCATCATGATTGGCGAGATCCGCGACCTGGAGACCGCGCAAATTGCCGTGCAGGCCTCGCTGACCGGTCACCTGGTGCTGGCGACCCTGCACACCAACGATGCGGTGTCGGCGGTCAACCGGCTGATCGACATGGGCGTCGAGCCGTTTCTGTTGGCTTCCTCGTTGTTGGGCGTGTTGGCCCAGCGCCTGGTGCGTCGCCTGTGCCCGCACTGCAAGCAGGAAGATCCGGCCGCGCCCGGTACCTGGCGCCCGGTGGGCTGTGCGCAGTGCAATCAGGTCGGCTACAGCGGCCGCACCGGCATCCACGAGTTGTTCTGCGTCGATGACGACGTGCGCAGCCTGATCCACCAGGGCGCCGGCGAGCAGGACCTGCGCCTGGCCGCCCGCCGCGCCGGCATGTTCAGCATGCGTGAAGACGGCGAGCGCTGGGTGCGCAGCGGCGCCACCGCGCCTGAAGAAATCCTGCGCGTGACACGGGACGCCTGATGAATCGCTATCGCTTCGAGGCCGCCGATGCCAGCGGCAACGTCGAGACCGGGCATGTGGAGGCCGACAGCCAGAGCGCGGCATTTGCCAACTTGCGCGGGCGCGGTTTGACCGCGTTGCTGGTGCAGCTGGAGAGCAACCAGCAGGTCGCCGGCAGCAGCCTGTTCACCCCCAAGCTCTCGGACAACGACCTGGCCTGGGCCACGCGCCAACTGGCAAGCCTGCTGGGTGCCAGCCTGCCGTTGGAAGCGGCGTTGAGCGCAACGGTGGAGCAGGCCGAGAAAAAACACATCGCCCAGACCCTCAGCGCAGTGCGTGCCGATGTGCGTGGCGGCATGCGTCTGGCGGATGCCTTGGCTGCGCGGCCACGGGACTTCCCCTCGATCTACCGCGCATTGATCGCGGCGGGGGAGGAGTCCGGCGACCTGGCCCAGGTGATGGAGCGCCTCGCCGACTACATCGAGGAGCGCAACAACCTGCGCGGCAAGATCCTTACGGCGTTTATCTACCCTGGCGTGGTGGGGCTGGTGTCCATCGGGATCGTGATTTTTTTGCTCAGCTACGTGGTGCCCCAGGTGGTCAGCGCATTTTCCCAGGCGCGCCAGGATTTGCCGGGGCTGACCTTGGCGATGCTCAACGCCAGCGACTTTATCCGCGCCTGGGGCTGGCTGTGTTTTGCCGGGATCGTCGCTGGTTTCTGGAGTTGGCGCCTGTATTTGCGCAATCCCGTGGCGCGCCTGAATTGGCACAGCCGGGTGCTGCGCTTGCCGCTGATCGGGCGGTTTGTGCTGGGCCTCAACACCGCGCGCTTCGCTTCGACCCTGGCGATCCTCGGCGGTGCCGGCGTGCCGTTGCTGCGCGCCCTGGAAGCGGCGCGCCAGACCCTGTCCAACGACCGCCTCGACCGGTGCGTCTGCGAGGCCACCGCCAAAGTGCGCGAAGGCGTCAACCTGGCCCCGGCGCTGGCGGTGGAGAAGGTGTTTCCGCCGGTGCTGATCCACCTGATCGCCAGCGGCGAAAAGACCGGCTCGCTGCCGCCGATGCTGGAGCGTGCGGCGCAGACGCTGTCGCGGGATATTGAACGGCGGGCGATGGGCATGACCGCGTTGCTGGAGCCGCTGATGATTGTGGTGATGGGCGCCGTCGTACTCGTCATTGTCATGGCGGTGTTGCTGCCGATCATCGAGATCAACCAACTCGTCACCTGACCTACTGGCCAAACCCAATCCACATGGGTTATGTGTGTTCAGCACATTTTTCGTGCTCCCGTTCTACCTCGGGTTCCTCATTCCGTCACATCCCAAGGTCTGTACGGCCTCCAGCCCCACCCGCTGAAACCTCGCTGTCACCTGCGCCCAAACCGCTCAAAATCATGACCAAAACACCCGAGAATCTTTTTAAAAATCAAGGCGTTCCTCCCGAGGTTTTTTCCTACAACCGTCATCGGAAACTGCGAATTTCTCTCCCATGGTTTTCACCCCTGGCCACCCCCGCACGACGGCTTGGGACCGAAGCCATAGCGTCATGCAAGAGCCATCTACCCCAAACGTACAAACACGACGAAAGGAGCTTCTTCATGTTTAAGCGCAACGTTCTCGCGGTATCCATGACCCTCGCTGCACTGTGCTCGGCACAAGCTGCATTCGCAGACGTAAACGGCGGCGGCGCCACTCTGCCTCAGCCGCTGTACCAGACTGCTGGCGTACTCACCACCGGCTTTGCCCCTTACATCGGCGTTGGCAGCGGCAAAGGCAAAGCGGCGTTCCTCAACAACGACTACAGCCAATTCGGCACCGGCACCAAGAACGTGCACTGGGCTGGCAGCGACTCCAAGCTGACGGCCGATGAACTGCTCAATTACAAGAACGGTCATGAAGCCGCGTGGGGCAAGCTGATCCAGGTGCCTTCGGTGGCGACTTCGGTGGCCATTCCGTTCAACAAGGCAGGGACTGCTGCCGTTGACCTGAGCGTCAACCAACTGTGTGGTGTGTTCTCCGGCCGTCTGACCGACTGGAGCCAGATCGCGGGTTCGGGCCGTACCGGCACGATCAAGGTTGTTTACCGCAGCGAAGCGAGCGGCACCACCGAACTGTTCACGCGCTTCCTCAACGCCAAGTGCGCCGAGACCGAGGCATTCGCTGTGACCACTAACTTTGCCCAGAGCTACGGCAACGTGACCAAGAAGGTTCCAGCCGGTTCCGTTTCTGCCTCGGGCAGCCAAGCGGTAATGACCCTGTTGAACTCCACCGACGGTGCCATCACCTACATGAGCCCGGACTACGCGGCCACCACGCTGGCCGGTCTGGATGACGCGACCAAGGTTGCCAAGGTCAACGGCGTTTCCCCAGCACCTGCCAACGTATCTGCCGCCATCGCCCTTGTACCGGTTCCGACTGGCACCAACGTCGCCAACCAGAACGCCTGGGTTCCTACCTTCGCCGCCGCTGCCAGCACTACCGACCCAAGCGTCGTCGCCTACCCGACTTCGGGCTACCCAATCCTGGGCTTCACCAACGTGATCTTCAGCCAGTGCTACGCCAACGCTGACCAGACCACCCAGGTCCGCAACTTCTTCACCCGTCACTACAACCTCAGCGCGTTCGGCAGCAACGATACCGCGATCCGCAACAACCGCTTCGTGCCTCTGCCAGACTCCTGGAAAACCGCGATCAACGATAACTTCCTGACCGCCACCAGCGCCCTGAGCATCGGCAAGTCCAACGTGTGCAACGGCATCGGTCGTCCGCTGTAACCCCGCTTCAACGACCCGCAACACCGATCAGCAACGGCCCGTGCCGTTGCTGATTTTTTTGCGTTAGCAGCCCTTTATGAACTTTGCATGACAGAAGTTCAGTCGTGCCCCTCGCCAACCGCCTAACCCTCATACGTGAGCGTGTCTTGCCCCTGGGCAACTACAAAGAAGGAAGATCCAGATGGTCCGCTGCAAACCAACGGTTCACCGCAAAGCCCAGCCTGTGTTGTTGCTCAAGCCCCTGGCCCAGGCCATTGCCTTGTTGATGGTGGCGGGCAACGCCCAGGCGGCGTCGGCGTTCAGTTCCGGCTGGTTTGCCGACAAGGGCGCGTCCCAGGCGGCCACGGCGGCGCGTACCAGTGGGCAGGTGTCGGGCATTCCGACCTTGAACCAGCAGGCGCGGGCCAATCAGCAGTTGGCGCGTTCGATCAGCACGCTGAACACCAGCGTCGCGGCGATTGCCGCGCAGCAGGCGGCGCAAGCGGCCGGGCGGCATGCGGCATTGGGGCAGGTGTCGACGATTCCCGATGGCTTGGGCAAGGGCGGCTTGCAGGTCGACAACAGCCTGACCCAGGGCTGGACCAACGCCAAGGGCCCGACCCAGACCCAGGCCGGCGGCAAGACCACGGTGAACATCGAGCAGACCGCCGACAAGGCGATCCTCAACTGGGAGACGTTCAACGTCGGGCGCAACACCACGGTGGACTTCCAGCAGCAGTCCAACTGGGCGCTGCTCAACCGCGTCAACGATCCGAATGCGCGCCCGAGTGAAATCCAGGGCCAGATCAACGGCGCCGGCACGGTCATGATCATGAACCGCAACGGCGTGGTGTTCAGTGGCACCAGCCAGGTCAACGTGCGCAATCTGGTGGCGGCGGCGGCGAACATCACCGATGAACAGTTCACCCAGCGCGGCATTTACGTCGATACCAACGGCACCCAGCCGACGTTTACCGATGCGGCCGGCAAGGTTGAAGTCCAGCGCGGCGCAGTGATCCAGACCCACAACGCCGCCACGTCCACCGATGCCGGCGGCTATGCCTTGCTGCTTGGTTCCGAGGTGGACAACGCCGGTACGATCATCACCGCCAAGGGCCAGACCACCCTGGCGGCGGGTGACAGCTTTTACATCCGCAAAGGTGTCGGCACCGCCGGCAACGAGCGTTCCACCACCCGTGGCAACGAAGTGGCGGCTGGCCTCAACGCTGGCAGCACGGCGGGCAAGGTCGGCAACAGCGGCCTGATCATGGCCTCCACCGGCGACATCACCCTGACCGGCCACCAGGTCGCGCAGAACGGCGTGGCCCTGGCCAGTACCTCGGTGGATACGCGTGGGACCATCCACTTGCTCAACTCGGCCACTGACACCACTGGCAGTGTCACCCTGGGCGAAGGCAGCACTACCGCGATCCTGCTGGATGCCAGCGCCAGCACCGCGCTCAACAGCCAGCAGGCCAACGGCCTGAGCAAGTTCGATGGTCTGGCCGCCAATCTGATCAACGGGCAGTTCAATCACCTCAGCGCCGTGGCCGACCGCAGCGACCAATCACGGGTCGAGATCGTCAGCGGCGGCACGGTGGACTTCCAGAACGGCTCGATCACCCTCGCCACCGGCGGCCAGGTCGCCGTCAGTGCCGGGCAACGCAGCCTGGTGCGCGACGGCGCGAAGATCGATGTGTCGGGCGCGGTCGGCGTCAAGGTGGCGATGGAAGCCAACAACATCAAGATCAACGTGCAGGGCAACGAGCAGCGCGATGCGGTGGTCAACCGCGATGGCGGGCAACTGATCAACAACGACGTGTGGGTCGACCTGCGTGAGCTGGTGTTTGTCCCGGCCGGCACCAACGGCTATACGACGGATCGCTGGTACACCGCGGGCGGCTTGCTCGAAGTCGGTGGCTACCTCGGCACCCAGGGCCACTCGGTGGGCGAGTGGATGGCCCAGGGCGGCACCGTGACGTTTACCGGCAAGGACGTGGTGACCCAGCAGGGCGCGCAGATCAACTTGTCGGGCGGCACCGTGGATGTGCAGGCCGGCAAGATCCGCCTGACCTGGCTCAAGGGGCCGGACGGGCGTTTGTACGAACTGTCGAAGGCACCGGGCGACATTCTCTACTCCGGCGTCTACAAGGGTTTTGAAGACACCAGTGCGCGCTGGGGCCAGACCGATTACTACTACAACCCCCTGATCGCCCAGCAAAGCCGCCAGGAGTCCGGTTACACCGTGGGCCGCGATGCCGGCAAGCTGGTGGTCGGCACCTCAGGCGCGGTGTTGGAAGGCCAGATTCTCAGCGACGTGTTCCAGGGTGATCGCCAGACCCGGGCACCGGCGCTCAACCTCGACGGTTATCAGCAATCCCAGAAAGCGCTGGCCCAGCGGGCGCAGTTGATCATCGGGCAATACACGCCGATCTATGACAAGACCACCGGCACCCTGCGTTATGGGCTGACGCCGATGGCGGAGCAGGTGCTGATCGAGCAGTCCGCGCAAAAGATCGCCGCCGGTATGGACTTGAGCACGGCATTGCCCGCCGAGCGTCAAGGCGCGGTGGTGCTGGACGCCGATCAACTCAATGGCTTCCAGCTGGGCGCGATCAAGCTCGGTGCCAAGCAGGGCATCGCCGTCAATGGCGCACTCAACGTCGCCGATGGCGGCGACATCACCCTCTACGCACCGCGTGTCGAGGTGAACGCAAACCTGACTGCCCACGGCGGCAGCCTGAATCTGGGCAACGTGCTCAACCAGGTCAATCTCAACGGCAACAACGCGGTGGCCGACGTGATCCTGGCGGGCAGCGGGCAGATCGACGTGGCCGAGGGTGTCAAGCTGGACGCCTCGGGGCGCTGGAACAATCTGCTGCTGGACCCTACCGGTGGCGGCAACGGTGTGGCGTACGTGAACGGCGGCAAGGTCTCGCTGCGCAGCAGCGGCGATGTGAGCCTTGGCGCGGGCAGCCTGGTGGAGGTGTCCTCCGGGGCCACGTTTGGCGTCGATCGCAGTGTCAACGGTGGCAAAGGCGGCAGCGCCACCCTGAGCGCCCTGGGCGCGTTGAGCCTCCAGGGCGAGGTGCGCGGTTACGGTGTGAGTGGCGGCGGCACCCTGGCCTTGCAGAGCCAGAAGGTGTTGATTGGCGAAAGTGCCGATCCCCTCGCCACCGGCACGTTGCAATTGGCCGGGGACTTTTTCAACAAGGGCTTTTCGGCCTACGACATCACTGGCAATGAAGGGCTGCTCGTCGCCGACGGCACCCAGGTCGACGTGACCGTGCCGGTCTTGCACCTGGGTGGCCAGGCGAGTACCACGCCCAGTGGCAGTGACCCCGCCAGCGCCCTGGCGCTCTGGCTGCCGGAGTTGTATCAGCCGGACGCCGTCAAAGGCGTGCTGACCCCACGGCGCGGCGCCAGCTTGAACCTGACCGCCGGCAACCCGTACATCACGGCTGACAAGCTGGCGACCACGGCCCTGACCGTCGGCCAGGGTGCGGTGATCAACGTCGACCCGCGCCAGGCCATCAACCTGCGCAGCGTTGGCCAGTTGACCCTCAACGGCACACTCAACGCCTGGGGCGGCAACGTCAGCCTGGGCGGCCTGGCGGTGACCCCGCAGGTGCTGTTGCAGGCGAATGCCGAAGGGCATGGCCGCTCGATCTGGCTGGGTGAACAGGCCGTGGTCGATGTGTCGGCCCGCGCCGTCAGCGCCGTGGACAACCAAGGGCGCCGCTACGGCGTGGTGGACGCCGGTGGCAAGATCCGCATCGGTGGCGATCTTGACCTGACCACCGGCGTCGCCAGCGCCAGCGACCTGTTTGTGGTGGTGCGTGACGGGGCGCGCCTGGAAGCGTCCGGCACCCAGGCCACGCTGAATGTAGCGGGGCAGGGCACGGTGCAGGTCGCCAGCAACGGCGGCACCATCAGCCTGGCCTCCAACAACGGCCTGTACCTGGATGGCAGTTTTGTCGCCCGCGCCGGTGGCGTGGGGGCGGCGGGTGGTAGCCTGGTCGTCGCGTTGGAGAGCCCGAACTACCTCAAGCAGTACGCCAGTAACCGGGTACTCAACGGCCGCGAGTTGATCATCAGCCAGACCCACCAGCCCTTGAATCTGGCGGACACCGCCGAGGCCGCCGCCGACAGCCTGGTCTATGGGCATGCGCGGCTCGGGGTGGACCAAATCAGCGCGGGTGGTTTTGACAACCTGGCGCTGATGAGCAACGGCCTGATGAGCTTCGATGGCGACGTGAACATCGCCATGGGGCAGAGCCTGCGCCTGTTCAGCGCCGCGTATAACCTCAGTGAAGGAGCCGCCGCTGGTTCACGCATCAACCTGTCGGCGCCGTATCTGTTGCTGGCCGGTCTGACGACGCAGACCCTGGACCCGAACGTGCGCCCGACCATCAACCTGGGCAAGCCGTCTCAGCTCGCCACGGCGGCGCAGTTCAATGCTGGCGGTGCTCTGATTGATGTGCGCGACAACGTGATATTTGGCATGAAGGGTAGCCTGCGCCAGGCCGACGCCAGCTTGCTCACCGTCGAGCGGCGTGGTTTTGATCAGGTGAACCTCACCAGTCAGGGCGACTTGCGCTTCCTGGCGGGTAGCGTTGAAAACGCTATCGTCGCCGGTATCAACACGCAGTTGCTGACCCAAGGCGACATGACTCTGCGCGCTGCGCAACTCTACCCGGCCACCGAAGTCGGTGCGCGTATCGTCGCCGGCTATTTGGGCGATTCATCCACCGCTGCCCTTGGCCTGGATTTTGACCCCTTGCGCACGTTGACCATCGGCCGTGTCGGCAGCACCGATGCACCGCTGCCTTATTCGGTGTTCGGCCACCTGCAACTGGGTGCCGCAAACATTATCCAGGGGGGCGTGGTACGCGCTCCGCTGGGGCTGATCGATATTGGCAGCACGGGCAGCGAGCGCGTGCAGTTGCTGCCGGGCAGCCTCACGTCGGCGAGTGGCAAGGGCCTGGTGATGCCGTTTGGCGGCACGGTGGACGGCCAGGTCTACCGCTATAACGGCAAGCAAGTGGTGTTTGTCGGGCAAGGCGGGCTCAGTGCCAGCGGTCAGGATCTGGGGATTGGCGTGATCCTGGGCGGCAAGAACGTCGCCGTGCTGCCCGATGCCACCGTGGACCTGTCCGGCGGCGGCGAATTGCTGGGTGCCGGGTTTGTGTCCGGGCGCGGCGGCTCCACCGATGCGCGCTACAACCCGCTGGTGCAAGTGGGTGCCAACGGTGGGTTCAGCCTGCCGGGCCTGTCCACCAACCCGATCTACGCGATTGTGCCGGGGGTGCAGCCCGTTGCCGCGCCTGTGGCGGGGGAGGCCGGGGCGGTCACACCGTTGGTTGGACAGCAAGTCACGATCGGCGCCGGTATACCGGGGCTGCCCGCCGGAACTTACACGCTGATGCCATCGACCTACGCGTTACTGCCCGGGGCCTATCGCGTTGAAATCAACGGTTTGGCTGGCTTGGGCGGCGATGGCGCGGCCCAATTGATGCGCAACGGTTCGTGGAGCACGGCCGGGCGCTTGTCGATTGCCAATACCGGAATCAGCGACAACGTTGCCAGTCAATTGATCCTGACGTCGGCCGATACACTGCGCCGCTATTCCCAGTACAACGAAACCAGCTATGCGCAGTTCGCCAGGGCGGACGCGGCAAAAATCGGCGTGCCACGCCCCATGCTTGAGGTGGATGCCAAGACCTTGAAACTGGCCTTGCGCACCGGTGGTGGTGCGGATGCATTTTCATTCCAGGGTATTGGCCGCTTCGGTGCAGCGCAGGGGGGTTATGGCGGTACGGTAACGGTAGTCGATACGACCCGTGGTGGCATTGAAGTAGTGGGCGCAGATCGGGCGGCGACCCAGGGTTTTGCAGGGATCACCTTGCGGGCTGACAGCCTCAATGCACTGGGGGCATCGCGCCTGGTCGTCGGGGGCATGACCAGCGTCACGTATGGCCAGTCTGGCAACTTCATCACGTTGGTGGATGGGGTGAACGGCGCCCGCAGCAACATTGTGCTGCGTGAAGGCGCGACGTTGGCTGCGCCTGAAGTGTTCCTGGTCAGTCAAACCGGCTCGATCGTCGTTGAGCAGGGCGCTTCGATCAACACTATCGGCCGAGGCAACGCGGGCTACGACGCCCGTGACGGTTTTATCTACAAGGTCACCAACATGCTGGCGGTGTCCAACGGCCTGCTCAATGTGATCGCGGCGCCGGGCGTTGGTGGCGAGGTCAGTGGGGGCATCAGCATCGGCACCTGTAGCACCAGCCCTTGCAGTGGGCAGACCGGGCTGTATTCCGAAGGCAGTATCGTCGCTTTGACCGACGCCTCGTTTGCACTGGGCGATCAAGTGCGCTACGGCACGCGTCACCTCAACCTGGGGGTCAGTGCGATCAACCTTGGCAGCGCCGCTGCGCTCGCCGCCGCAGAAGCCGCGAATCAACGGCCGGCAGGCCTCACGTTGTCCCAGGCACTGCTCGACCGTCTGCTGCAGGGCGATACCCAGTTCGGTGCGCCCGCCTTGGAGACCCTGCAACTTTCGGCCCGTGACAGCTTCAATTTCTACGGCAGCACCTCGCTGGATACTTATGACCCCCTGACCGGCAAATCGCGGTTGAGCAACCTGATGATCTCCACGCCGGCGATCTATGGCGCCGGCGGTGCCAACGATGTGGCCAGCATCCACACCGCCAACCTGATCTGGCAGGGCGCGACCAACCCTGCGGGTGCCGTGGTCAGCGGCGGCGCGGGCACCGGCAGTGGGCGCCTGGACATCAACGCCGACCGCATCGAATTCGGTTACGGCAGCTTTGCCCAGCCGAGCACGACCCTGAACTTCGACCGCCTGGCGCTGGGCTTTGCCAACGTCAATCTGAACGCCAGCGAACGCATCACCGCCAACCACAAGGGCAGCCTGTCGGTCTATCAACAGCAGGGTGCCTATGACGCGGTGAAGGGTTTCACCTACACAGGCGGTAACCTGAATATCCTCACGCCGCTGATGACCGGTGCCGCTGGCTCAGTCAACCGCATCACTGCCGGTGGCGCGATTGATGTGGCGGCGTCTGCCGGGGCACGCGGCAAGGCCGAGGGGCAGGGTGCCGAATTGTCCTTGAACGGCGACAGCATTCGTCTGGCGGGCGCCGTGGTGCTGCCGAGCGGCAAGGTCAGCCTTGCAGCGCGGGGTGATGTGCAGTTGACGGACGCGGCGTTGGTTGATGTCGCCGGGCGTGCGATCACCTTCAACGATGTGACCAAGTACGGCTGGGGCGGCGACGTCACCCTCGACAGCCGCACCGGCAATATCCATCAAGCGGCAGGCTCGACCATCGATCTATCGGCCCAGTACAACCAGGCGGGCACGCTGCGGGCCGTGGCGCTGGATGCGGCGGGCGGGATCGTCGACCTGCAAGGCACGCTCCTGGGCAGCAGCAGCGGCTACTACGACGCGGGCGGCACCTTGATGCCGTATCTGGCGGGCAGCGTGCAGATCCAGGCCCAGCGCCTGGGCAGCAGCGGTGCGCTGGACCAGCAGTTTGCCGACCTCAATAGCCGCCTCAACGTTGGGCAGGTGTTCGGCGCGCGCAGCTTCCAACTCAAGCAAGGCAACTTGACCATCGGCAACGGCCTCAAGGCCGGCAACATCAGCGTCTCGGTAGACAACGGCAGCCTGCGTGTCACTGGCCTGGTGGATGCCAGCGGTGAACGCGTGGGCAGCATCAACCTGGCCGGCAAGCACGGCTTGAGCCTGGACGGCAGTGCCGTGCTGGATGCCCACGGCAGCAAACTGCGGGTGGACAGCTACGGCAAGATCATCGACTCGCCGAACCGTGCCATGGTGGTGCTCGGCTCCGGCGACGGGCGCTTGACCCTCGCCGATGGCGTGCGCATCGACCTGCGTCACGGCACCGCCGGTTCGACCCACAACGACGGGCTTGCGCGTGGCAGCCTTGAATTGAACGCGCCACGGCTGATCAATGCCGATGGCAGCAGCAACGACATCGACATCGACGCCCGTGGCCGCCTGACAATCCAGGGCGCACGCTCGATCGCGCTCAACGGCATGGCCACATACGACGATGCGCCCGTGATCACCGACCCGACGGCCAGCGGGCGACCTTATCAGCAGATCGACCAGGCTTACCTGGACGGCAAGCACGCATTGAGTACGGCGTTTATCAACGCGGCCTTGCTCAACTCGGACTTGCTCAACAACAAGCTCGCCGGGCTCAACAACAGTACGTATGCCGATACGTTCCATCTGCGCCCAGGGGTGCAAATCGTCAGCAGCACCCCGGACGGTGACCTGGTGGTACAGGGCGACCTGGACCTGTCCGGCTATCGCTACGCCAGCCTCAACCCGCACACCCGGCAGACCTCGGTGTACGGTTCCGGTGAAGCGGGCAGCCTGACCCTGCGCGCGGGCGGCGACCTGAGCGTTTACGGCAGCATCAACGATGGCTTTGCACCGCCGCCGGAAACCGTGGATGACAAGGGCTGGGTATTGTTGCCCGGCAAAGACTTCAGCGGCGGCGATATCGTCGTGCCGGGCAACGGCGTGACCCTGGCCGATGGCACGGCGTTCCCGGCGGGCAGTACGTTGAACTACGACCTGCCGATCAAGGGCCTGACGGTGGCAGCCGGCACGCGCTTGCCGGTCAGCGCCGTACTCAATCAGGACCTGGTCTTGCCGGCGGGCACGGTGTTGGCGGCCGCTGTACGGGACGCTTCGGGCAATGTGCTGTTTGCCGCTGGCACCCTGCTTGGCGCGACGACCACATTGCAAGCCGGTACTCAACTGGACGCCGGTACGTTGCTCAGCCAGGGCACGCAATTGATGAGCATGGTCTGGCCTAAAGGCGTGCCATTACCCCAGGTTCACCAGGGCTCGCTGACCAGCAGCATCGTGTTGCTGGACGGCGCTCGCGCCTTGCCACGCGGGGCGTTGATTCCCGCTGGCACCAACGTCAAGTTGCCGAGCGGGGTGGACTCGATCCAGTTACGTCCGCAAGTGGCGGGGCGCCAGGGCAAGCTCTGGGCCATCGCACCGATGCTGGCCGAGGGTTCGCAATCCTGGTCACTGCGTCTGGTGGCGGGTGCCGATACCGACGCGGCAGACAGCCGTATCCTGCAAGCCCATCCACGCAGTGGCGACTTGCGCCTGGCGGACAGTCACTACGGCATGTTCGCCAAGGAACTGCCAGCTACCGGGGTGCAGACCTGGACCGCGTTTGCGGTCCAGGACTTGGCTGCCAACGGCGTGATCGTCAAGGAAGGCGACCCGATCGACCAGAAGATCCTGGATGATTTCCAGTTGGGAGCGATTGCCGATTTCTGCGCGAGCTCCCCGAATTATTGCAAGATCAAGGTCAGCTACGTCTGGACCGAATATGCGGTCCAAGACTTGGCCGCCAACGGCGTGGTCGTGACGGTGGGTACCGTGATCGAGCAAAGCATCCTGGACCTGTTCGGCATACCTTCCGTAGACGAATTCTGCGGGGGCTCGCCCGCCTACTGCCTCGCCCAAGGCGGCAAGCAGTATGCCTCGACACCGTCCAGTACCCGCTTCAGCGTGCTGCGTACCGGCACGGGTGACCTGGAGCTGTTGAGTGCTGGCGACCTGAGCATGGACTCGCTCTATGGGGTCTACACCGCAGGTACGTCCTCCGTCGCGACCCAGACGGGCGATCCCTACAATCAAGCGCGGACCCTGGGCCGCACTAACACCGTCCTGGCCGATCCTGCCAGCGCCTACGAAAAGTTTGTCAATGGTTCTGCCGACAGCCTGTACCGCGCCTGGTATCCCGATGCCGGCGGCAACCTCACGCTGAACGTCGGCGGGAACCTGACGGGCAATATCACCGGTATCTCCGAGGGCATCGCCGGGCGGCCTGATCCCAAGGATCGTGGCTACGATTCCGCCAGCGTCGGCAACTGGTTGTGGCGTCAAGGCAGCGCCGATGTGGCCACCGGCGGGCAGGCCCAACCCACGGCCTGGTGGATCAACTTCGGCACTTACGCCAGTACCCCTTCGGTCGATCAGATGCTCGGCTTCACCGGCTTTGGCACCCTTGGCGGCGGTGACCTGGATGTCAACGTGCGCGGCAACGCCGGGTTGCTGGACAGCCGGACCAACAGCGCGCTCGATCCCGGTTTGAACCCGCGTACCCAGGGCCTGGTATTGGCGGTGGGCAGCACCGGCCGGATGGCCAACGACGGCAGCCTGGTGCTGAACGGCGGGGGCGACTTGCGGTTGCGTGTCGGCGGTACGCTCAACCCGGTTGGGGTGCAGACGACGGATTTGCGCAACGGGGTACTGGTCAACGTGCGTGGCAATGCACAGGTGCAAAGCGGCGCGGTGGGCGGTATCAATCTGACTTACGGCAGCACGACCACCCAGCACAGCCCTGGCGAAACGCGCGCATACGATCCGTTAAAGGCCACCCGTGGCTTGCCGTTGGGCGGAATTACCCTGGTGCCGGGTGACGCCACGTTCAACCTGGCGGCGGCCGGCGATCTGGTGGTGCAGGATGTGCTCGACCCGGGCCGGGGCTCGGTGGCGAACAAGTCCGCGTTTACACGGGGAACCGAGCGGGGTGTAGGGGACAGCTGGTTCACGTTATGGACGGATCACACCGCGATTGATCTTTTTTCGGCTGGCGGCAATGTGACGCCGAATGTCAGCGGCGTCCCTTCTGATATGGCGATCGTGTATCCCTCGATCCTTCGAGCAACCGCCGCCGGTGGCAGTCTCTACTATGGACGAGCGGTGCGAGAATCCTCGATTGATGCTGGCTACCTCTCTAGCCTTCTGCTCGCCCCAGGCGCCAATGGCGAGTTGCAGTTCCTGGCCAGCGATTCGATTTACGCGGGCGGCATGTTCGTCACGCCGTCTGCGGCCAACCCCGGCATCATGGCCACCCCTTGGCGGCCGGCATTCGTCGGCAGGATCAACGGCCAGACAGACGCCGCTAGCCACAATATCTCCGACAGCAGCGGCCTGGTGTCGGGGGGTAGCGTTATCGGTAGTATTCCGCGTCCCTTGTTCACCTTTGGAGCCCCGACGGCCTCTGCGGCGGGGTATGTGCCGAATGCCCCGGCGCGCTTCTACGCGTTGAGCGGTGACCTGATTGGCGTCAGCAGCGGCAGGGTGATTACTTTCTCCACGACGGCTGGAACGCGCAACGCGGGACAGGTCTGGTACGAGGGCAACGGAGCGGTGTGGATGATGGCCGGGCGCGACATCGTCAGCAGCGGCAGCGCGTTCAACAACACCATGGGACCGGACTCGGAGCGGCAAACCGGCAACCTGTTCATCCACAACAACCCCAACGATATTTCCATCGTCTCCGCCGGTCGCGACATTCTCTACAGCAACTTCCAGGTCGCCGGTCCTGGTCTGCTGGAGGTGACGGCGGGCGGCAATATCCTGATGTCCGGGCGGGATGCGGCGGGAGGTGGCGAGGTCAGTGTCACCAGCTTCGGAGCAGTCGTGGCAGGCGATAACCGTCCAGGCGCAAGCATCGTGATGCAAGCCGGTGTCGGCCCCAATGGCCCGGATTACCTGCGTTTCGTCGAGCCCTACCTGGACCCCGTCAATCTGGCGCAAGCCGGCGAGTCGATCCAGGGCGCCAAGGTGGCCAAGACCTACGAAAACGAGTTGGTCACCTGGCTCGCCGAGCGCTTCGGTTTTGTCGGCGATAGCACGCAGGCGTTGGCCTATTACAAGGCGCTGCCTGCGGAGCAACAACGGGTGTTCGCCCGTGACGTGTACTTCGCCGAACTCAAGGCCGCCGGCCGCGAGTACAACACCGATGGCAGCGTGCGCCAGGGCAGCTACCTGCGTGGGCGTGCCGCCATCGCCGCGCTGTTCCCGGACAAGGATGTGGCCGGCAACCCGATCACCTACAAGGGCGACATCACCCTGTTCGGCAGTTCGGGCGTGCACACCAACTTCGGTGGCGCGATCCAGATGCTCACCCCGGGCGGCAGCCAGACCTTCGGTATCGAAGGCGAGGCGCCACCGTCCACGGCGGGGGTGATCACCCAGGGGGCTGGCGATATCCAGCTGTATTCCATGGGCAGCATCCTGCTCGGCCAGAGCCGCATCATGACTACGTTTGGCGGCTCGATCATGGGCTGGACCGCCGCGGGCGACATCAACGCCGGGCGCGGTTCCAAGACCACCGTGGTGTACACGCCGCCCAAGCGTGTCTATGACAACTGGGGTAACGTCAGCCTGTCGCCGTCCGTGCCGAGTACGGGCGCGGGGATCGCCACGCTCAACCCGATCCCGGAAATACCGGCGGGGGACATCGACCTGATCGCACCGCTGGGCACCATCGATGCGGGCGAGGCGGGCATTCGGGTGTCGGGCAACGTCAACATCGCCGCGTTGCGCGTGGTGAACGCGGCGAACATCCAGACCCAGGGCAAGTCGTCCGGGGTGCCGGTGGCGGCGGCGGTCAACACCGGCGCCATGAGTTCGGCCAGCGCGGCCGGAGCGGCGGCGTCCCAGGCGGCGGAAGAGGCGGCGCGCAGCCAGCAGGCGGCGGCCAAGCAAGGGCGGCCGTCCATCGTCACCGTGGAGGTGCTGAGCTTTGGCACCGAGCCGGTAGAACGCGGCCCCGAAGACGCGCCGAAAACCAGCGGCTACAACCCCAACAGCCCCGTGCAGGTGCTGGGCGCCGGCCCCTTGAGCGACCAGGCACGGGCGCGCTTGACGGATGAGGAGCGCAAGCAGATCAGTTTGTAGACTTTTTGAAGGACCTCTCGATGTACCTTTGGGGCGATCACTGATCGCCCCGTTTTTTTGTGGGCGATGTGAAGCAAGAGGGTGGGCGCAGATCCAAATGTGGGAGCGGGCTTGTGTGGGAGCGGGCTTGCTCGCGAATGCGGTGGGTCAGTCAGCACATGCATCAACTGATACACCGCATTCGCGAGCAAGCCCGCTCCCACAAAAGCTCGTGCACATATGTCCTTCCGTGCCGGGTCCTGAAAATTGCCTCCGAATCAATCCCAAATGAAGCTTTCATGACAAAAGTTCGGTAGCTCCCACCCGCGCCTGTCTGTCCTATGTAACGCGCTGGATACGATCAAAAGTCGTTGTCGAAGCCGTCAGCAGGACGCCAGGAGTGGGGCAATGGGAACTATGGAACGTTACTCGAAAGTCGGCATGCAGGAGCTCGATCAGCGCCTGTCGAAGATCGTCGAAGCCGCGCGCAAGAAGCCGGTTTCGGTGTACCGCTATGGCGCGCCGTGGGTGTGGATCGTCTCCCAGGACGATTGGCAGGGCGCCTTGAAGGAAGTGTCCAGCTTTATCCCGGCAGGGCATTCGCTGGTGTTGCTGCGCCCGCAGATCGATGAGGTGCTCGACAGCCATCGCGACTGGCTCCAGCCCGAGCCGGGCATGCTGATTGCGCCGCACACCGTGGTGCACATCCTCCTGTTGCAACTGCTGTATTCGGTGCCCAGCGAGCAGCAACTGCACGAGCAGCTCAATTACAACCTGCTGTTCCGCTGGTTCGTCGGCCTCGACCTGAACCAGAAGGTGTGGGGCATTCACGTCCTGCAACGGGACATCGCCAGCGTGCTGGGCAACCCGCGGGCGGTGCAGTTGATCCAGACCATCATCGGTGACGTGTTTTGTGGCGCCTTGCTGCACATGCCGGAGTTCTCGCTGAATTTCGCCTTGCTGCACACCTGGCTGGCCCGGCACAGCCATCTTTCGACAACCAGCAATTGAGCAGGCCAAACGCCGTGCAAACGGCGACGGTGCAAAAACTTGGAAAGTTAGGGGGCGGTGTGGAGCATCTGTTCAAGTCAACGCTGGCGCTGTGCTGCCTGACGCTGTGGGCCCAGGCCCAGCCTGCGCAGGCCGAGGAGGAGGGCGCAGCACGCCGGGTCGACGTCAATGAGTATTTCGTGCGCGGCAATACCGTGCTCGATGCGGCGGCGATTGAAGAGGCGGTGTACCCGTTTCTCGGCCCGCAAAAAACCTTGGGCGACATCGAAGGCGCTCGCGACGCGCTGCAAAAGATCTACCAGGCACGGGGCTACCAGTCGGTGTTTGTCGAGCTGCCGGAGCAGAAGGTCGATGACGGCATCGTCTACCTGCAAGTCAGCGAAACCAAGATCGGCCGCGTACGCGTGGTCGGTGCCAAGCATTACTCGCCAGTGGAAATCCGCGACGAAGTGTCGGCGCTCAAGGAAGGTGCGGTGCCGGACTTCGCCACCGTGCAAACCCAGCTCGCCGGGCTCAACCGTGGCGTTGGACGTCAGGTCACGCCACTGGTACGCGAGGGCCAGCGCCCGGGCACCATGGATGTGGACTTGCAGGTGGAAGACCAGAATCCCTGGCACGCCAGCATCGGCCTGAACAATGACTACAGCGCCGACACCGAAAAGCTGCGCTCGGTCGCCACCCTGAGTTACGACAACCTCTGGCAACTGGGCCACGCGATTTCCCTGACCTACTTCACCGCGCCCCAGGACAGCACCAACGCCAAGGTCTGGTCGGGCTCCTACACTGCGCCGCTGGATGATCGCTGGGCGTTGCAGTTCGCCGGCTACCAGTCCGACAGCAATATCGCCACCCTCGGCGGCAGCAACGTGCTGGGCAAGGGGCATTCCTATGGCGTGTCGGCGATCTACAGCTTTCCGGGCGCGGGCGTCTGGGCCAATTCGTTGTCGGTGGGTATCGACTTCAAAGACTTCGACGAAGAAATGAAATTCGGCGCCAGCAGCGACCAGGTGCCGCTCAAGTACGCGCCGTTCACCCTCGGCTACAACGGCTATCGCTACACCGAGCAATCCCAGCTCGGCCTGGGTTTGAACCTGGTGGTGGGCACCCGCGCGTTCTTCGGCTATGGCAGCGATGCCGCAGAGTTCGACTACAAGCGCTACAAAGCCAGCCCCAGTTTCGCCGTGCTCAAGGGCGACCTGAATTACACCTACACCTTCACTGGCGATTGGCAGTCGGCGTCCAAGGCCGCGTTCCAGCTGGCCTCGGGGCCGCTGGTGTCGAACGAGCAATATTCGGCCGGCGGTGCCACCTCGGTGCGCGGTTATCTGGCGGCGGAGCGCACTGGGGACGAGGGCTACTTGCTCTCCCAGGAGCTGCGCACGCCGTCCCTGGCCAAGTACGTCGGCAGCTACGTCAAGGACTGGCGCTTCTACGCGTTTGCCGAAGGCGCACGCCTGCGTCTGCACGACCCGATGCCCGAGCAAGAAGACGAATACAGCCTGGCCAGCGTCGGCCTCGGCACCCGCGCCAGTTTGAGCAAATGGTTGTCCGGCAGCCTGGATTGGGGCTACCCGCTGCTCGATGGACCGAACACCCAGAAACAGGACTCGCGACTGCACTTCAGTGTGCAGGCGACTTTCTGACTTTTTCTTCCGGAGACTCCACCCATGCAACGCCTATTCCTGAGCCTGTTGATCTGCCTGGGCTTCGCGCTCCCGGCCACTGCCCATGCCTGGTGGCAAGACGACTGGCACTACCGCAAACAGATTTCCGTGGACACCACCGCCCAAGGCGCCGCGATCAGCCAGGCCCTGGGCCGCACCGCGCTGCTGGTGCGCCTGCACACTGGCAACTTCACCTTTGACGGGGTGAAGGACGACGGCGCCGACCTGCGCTTTGTCAGCGCCGATGACAAGACCGTGCTCAACCACCAGATCGAAAGCTTCGACCCGCTGATGGGCATGGCCCTGATCTGGGTCGATGTGCCCAAGGTTGAAGGCGGCCAGCGCCAGGACCTGTGGATGTACTACGGTAACCAGAAAGCTGCGGCTACCAGCAACGGCCAACTGGCGTTCGACCCCAACTACACCGCGCTCTACCACTTCGACGATGCCAACGGCACCCCGGCCCGTGACGCCACGGCCTATGCCAACACCGCGCTGAACGCCACCGGCGCGAGCATCGACGGCGTGATCGGCCGCGCCTTGCAGTTCGGCGGCCAGCCGCTGCTGTTGCCGGCCAGCCCGTCGCTGCAACACGCCGCCGGCGCGGCGTTCACTTTCAGCGCCTGGTTGCGCCTGGATCAGGCCAGCGGCGAGCAAATCGTCTTCGCCCGTCGCGAGGGTGCGCACAGCCTGTTGCTGGGCTTGAACCAGGGCACGCCGTTTGTGGACATCGACGGCCAGCGCGCCGTGTCGAGCCAAGCGCTGAACCCCGGCCAATGGCAGCACCTGGCGTTCACCGCCGAGGGTGAAAAAGTCGCGTTGTATGTGAATGGCCGCGAAACCGCGACCCTGGCCGTGGCCGTGCCTGCGTTCAACTCGCCACTGGCGATTGGTGGCGACCTGCCGGACGCCGCCAGCACTCACCAGCCGTTTGCCGGGGCCATCGACGAGCTGCGCCTGTCCAAGGTCGCACGCCCGGCCACGTTGCTGCTGGCCGACGCCAGCGCCCAGGGCGCCGAGTCGAAACTAGTGGCGTACGGCGTTGATGAAGAACAGTCCGGTTTTGGTTTCGGCAGCCTGGGCTTTTTGCTCAACGCCGTGCCGGTGGACGCGTGGGTGATCATCCTGGTGCTGGTGGCGATGATGTTCCAGTCGTGGGTCATCATGCTGCGCAAGAACCGCCAGGTCAGCCGTCTCAGCGCGGCCAACGAAGTGTTCCGCGAGCACTTCGCGCAGATCGGCACGCGTCTGGAGATGTATGCCGACGACGCGCAGCTGGCCGAGCGTCTGCAGCATTCCTCGCTGTGGCGCCTGTACCTGGTGGCGGTCAAGGAAATCCGCACGCGCCGCGCCCAGGGCGCTGACACCTCGTCAGTCTCGGCGGCGACCATCGAAGCGATCCGCTGCTCCATGGACGGTGTGCGCACCCGCGAAAACCAGGCGCTCAGCGCCAAGCTCTCGACCCTGTCCAACGCCATCGCCGGCGGCCCGTACATCGGCCTGCTCGGCACCGTGCTGGGGATCATGGTGGTGTTCCTCGGCACGGCCATGGCCGGTGACGTGAACATCAACGCGATTGCGCCGGGGATGGCGGCCGCCTTGCTGGCCACGGCCATGGGCCTGTTCGTGGCGATCCCGGCGCTGTTTGGCTACAACCGCCTGATCACGCGCAACAAGGAAGTCAGCGCCGATATGCGGGTGTTCGTCGACGAGTTCATCACCCGCCTGGCGGAGATGCACGGCGAAAGCCAGTCCAGTGAAGCCGCGCATCGCCGCGAGCAGCACGCCGCCGTACCGGCCTGAGGAGTATCAGCATGGCTTCCGTAAACGCCTCCCACGACGATGACGACGATGCCGCCGTCGACAGCATCAACATCACGCCCCTGGTGGACGTGCTGATGGTGGTGCTGGTGATGTTTATCCTCACCGCCACCGCCCAGGTCTCGGGGATCCAGATCCACTTGCCCAAGGCCAGCGCCTCGGTATCGCTGTCGGAGGCCAAGACCAAGGCCATCTCCGTCAACGACGGCGGTCAGGTGTTCCTCGACGCCTACCCGGTGACCCTCGGCGAGCTGGAAGAACGCCTGCGCATCGAGAAAGCGCTGAACCCGGATTTCCCGGTGATCGTGCGCGGTGACGCCTTGGTGCAATACCAGAAGGTGATCGAGGTGCTCGACTTGCTGCGACGGCTGGAGCTGTCCCAGGTCGGGCTGGTCACCGGCAAACCGAGCCAGGGCTGAGCCATGACCGCACAGATTCCGATGCCGCCGTTGCCGGTGAAAAACAAGCCGCCGCTGCGCCCGCTGAAGTGGGGCGCAGGCCTCTTGCTGGGCGCGGTTGCGGCCTGGTTTTTGTGGCAGTGGGCCAATGACATGAGCGGCGTGCGCCGCGAAGCGCCAAAGATCCCGACGATTATTCCGTTGCCGCCACCGCCACCACCACCGCCGGAAAAACCCAAGGAGCCCGAGCCCCAGGTCGAAGAAAAAATCCCCGAGCCGGTGCCGACGCCTGAGCCGCAAGAGGTCAAGCCAGCGGACGAAGCCCCACCGTCGCCGGCCGATGATCTGGCCAACCCGATGCAGATCGACGGTGATGCGCAGTCGGGTAATGACGGCTTCAACATCGGCGCCGGCAAGGGTGGCGGCATGGCCGGTTCCGGTGGCGGCGGCCTGGGTGCGGGGACCTACAAGCAGTACCTGGCCGGTGTGTTCCAGCGCTTGCTGCGCGATGACCCGCAGTTGCGCAATCGCGCCTATGCAGTGCAGGCCGATTTGTGGCTGCGCGGTGACGGGCAGGTCACGCGGGCCGAGCTGGTCAAGTCCAGCGGTGATGCCGAGATCGATGCACAGGTGCTGGCGGCGTTGCGTGCCTCCCACGTGCCGCAACGTGTTCCGGACGCAGTGAAGATGCCGGTACGCCTGTCCTTCAAGGGCCGGCGGCCGGATTGATCGAACCCCTTTTCTACGGTTTTTTACAGGAGTTGCGTACACATGATTTCCCCCGTGAATCGACTGACCCTGGCGGTTGGCATGGTCATCGCGACCCTGGTCGGCCAGGCGACGGCAGCCCCGGTCGCCCCCTCGGAAAACGTCACCGTCAACCTGATCCGCCTGTTGGTGCAGCAGGGGGTATTGACCCAGGACACGGCCAACGGGCTGATCGCCCAGGCTGAAAGAGAAGCCCAGCAGGCGCGCCAGGCCAACGCCGGGCCGGTGGTGGCCGCCGGTCCCGCCGCCGCGCCGGGGGATGTGCGTGTGCAGTACGTGCCGCAAGCGGTGCGCGATCAGATCCGCGATCAGGTCAAGGCCGAAGTCATGGCCACCGCCAAGCAGGAAAACTGGGCACAGCCCAACACGTTCCCGGACTGGGTCTCGCGCATCAGCTTTGACGGCGACATCCGCCTGCGTGACGAGTCGCGTTACTTCTCCGGCAACAACAGCAACCAGATCGTCGACTACGCCAAACTCAATGACACCGGCCCGTATGACGTGAACAAGGACTCCAACACCAAGTTCCCGCCGCTGCTCAACACCACCAAGGACCGCGAGAACCTGTTCCGCCTGCGCGCACGCCTGGGCATGAAGGCGGTGCTGTCACCGGAGTGGACCGCCGGTATCCGCATCGGCACCGGTTCCGACAACAACCCGGTGTCGACCACCCAGACCCTCGGCGGCGGCTTTGGCAAGAAGGACATCTGGCTCGACCAGGGCTACCTGACCTGGAAAGCCAGCGACTCCATGGCGCTGACCGCCGGGCGTATCGGCAACCCGTTCTATTCCACCGACATGATGTATTCCAACGACCTCAACTTTGACGGCGTGGCGGCGATCTTCAACCACAAGCTCAACAGCGAGTGGGGTTTGTTCGGCACCGTGGGGGCGTTCCCGGTGGAATACACCGCGGATGCCGCCAGCAGCAACGGCATCGACAAGGAGGACAGCGAGACCAAGTGGCTGTTCGGCGCGCAGATCGGTGCGGACTGGAAGATCAACCGCAGCAACAGCCTCAAGCTGGCGGGCGCCTACTACCAGTTCCAGGACATCGAAGGGCAGCGCTCCAGCCCGTGCAAGCCGTGGGCCGGTGCCGCCGGTTGCGACACCGACGGCACGCGCGTGGCCTTTATGCAGAAGGGCAACAGCGTGTTCCTGCTGCGCGACATCACGCCCAACCCGGCCGACCCGGCGAAGACGCCGAACCCGCAGTACGTGGGGCTGGCGTCCAAGTTCAATGTGCTCGACCTCAATGCGGTGTGGGACAGCGAGCTGCCGAGCGACTTCAAGCTGCGCAGCCAGGCCAACTTCATCCACAACCTGGCCTACGACAAGGGCGAGATGCTCAAGCGTGGCGAAGGCCAGATCGTCAACAACATCAACAGCAACGGCCAGTTTGAAAGTGGCGGCAATGCGCTGATGGTCTCGTTCACCCTCGGCAGTGCACTGGAGATGCGCAAGCGTGGCGACTGGAACGTGTTGGCCGGCTACAAGTACATCCAGCCGGATGCCTTGCCCGACGGCTTCAACGATTCCTCGTTTCACCTGGGCGGCACCAACGCCAAGGGTTACTTCATTGGCGCCAACTACGGGCTGGAAAAGAACGTCTACGCCAGTGCGCGTTGGTTGAGTGCTTCCGAGGTGTATGGCGCGCCGTTCGAAGTCGATGTGATGCAACTGGAACTCAACACGCGCTTCTGAGGCGCACAGGAGATGCCACATGAACACGCGAATCTGCGGGCTGCTGTTGTTGTTCATCGCCAGCGGCGCTTGCGCCGAAGGCATGGAAGAGCGCCTGCGTACTCAACTGCGCAGCAGCACCCAGCAGTTGCAGGCGCTGCAAAGCGAACAGGCCCAGGCCAGTGCCGCGCGCATCGCCGCCGAAGCCCAGGCCAAGCAGGCCCAGGCGCAAATCAAGCAATTGACCGCCGAGCTGGAAAAGACCCGTGGCGTGGCCGAACAGATGGCCGGCCAGCAACAGAGCCTGCACAACCAGGCGCAAGCCCAGGTGGCGGCGAGCAACGAGCAGATCGGCAAATTCAAGAAGGCCTATGAAGAACTGCTGGTGCTCGCCAAGGGCAAGGAGGCCGAACGCGCCCGCTTGCAGGCGCAATTGAGCGAACGTGACACACAAGTGCAGCAATGTTCAGTCAAGAATCAACAGATGTACGGGGTGGCCCAGCAGTTGCTGGCGGCCTACGAAAAGATCGATGTGGCCGAGGTGATGAGCATCCGCCAGCCCTTCGCCAGCAGCGCGCGGGTCAAGTTCGAGGAACTGGCCCAAGGCTTTGGCGACGATCTGTACAAGAGCCGTTTCGATGCGCCCCAGGCAACCACCAATCATTGATAGACAGGGAAGAGATCAGCATGAGCGAATTGATTGATAGCGTGACCATCCAGAGCCTCACCGAGCTGTTGCAGGACGCCGGTTACCGGGTCAACCCGAGCGAACAGAACGGTATCGTGCAACTGCTCAGCGCCAGCCAGGGCATCGGCTTTGCCGTGCGCTTCGGCAACCCGGCGGCGGAGCAGGGCAGCTATGTGGACTTCACCTACAGCTGCGCGCTGCGCATCCAGGGGCAATTGCCGCAAGGCCTGGCCGAGGTGTGGAACGCCTCGCGACGCTTTGCGCGGTTGTCGGTGCAAGGTGAATTTTTGCTGATGGAAATGGACGTGGTGGTGGCCGGTGTGGGCGTCACGCATTTGCGCAGCCAGCTGGAACTGTGGGACCGCCTGTTGCAGGAGTTCATCGTCTACCTGCGTGAGTACAGCCAACAGGCGGCGCAGTTGCAGGCCGCCGCGCAGGTGGTGGGCGAAGAGGCGGGCGTATTGTGAAAAAGCCAACCCTGATGGTCGGCGCCGGTGCGCTGGCCCTGCTGGTGGTGGCTGTGGGCTTGAGCTTGCGGCCGGGCAGCGACCCGGTGGCGGCGCAACAGCCGGCGCCGGTAGCCGCGACGCCGGCGAGCGGCCCGGCGGTGGCGCGCCTGGGCAACCAGCAGATCGACCTGGCGGAAATGAAAAGCGTGCTGGCGAGCCTGCCGGCCGAGTCCCGCGAGCAATTGCGCGGCAACCGTGGCGCGCTGGAGACGTGGCTGCGCTCGCGCCTGGCGCAAAAGGCCGTGCTTGAACAGGCCGACGCCCAGGGCTGGCGCCAGCGCCCGGAGGTGGAGCAGCAGACCCGTGCCGCCGCCGAGCAGATTGTGTTTCGCGACTACATGCTGTCGGTCAGCCAGGTGCCTGCCGACTATCCCAGTGCGGCTGAGTTGCAACAGGCCTACGACGCCGGCAAGGCACAGTGGGTGACGCCGCCGCTGTATCGGGTGAGCCAGATTTTCCTCGCGGTGAACGACCCGCAGTCCGCCGACGCGGTCCGCCGCCAGGCCCAGGAGCTGAGCCGCAGGGCCCAGGCCGCGCCGGCAGATTTCGCCGCGCTGGCCACGCAATATTCCCAGGACCCGAACACCGCCCAACGCGGCGGCGATTCGGGTATGCAGCCGTTGCAGCAGCTGGTGCCCCAGATACGCGAGGCGGTGGCGCGGCTCAAGGTCGGCGCGGTGTCGGAGGTGGTGCAGAGCCCGGCCGGGTTCCATGTGCTCAAGCTCACCGGCCAGCAACCGGCGCGCACCGCGACCCTGGACGAACTGCGTGAACGGCTCACCGAAGCCTTGCGCAGCCAACGCCAGGAGCAGATCGCCAAGGCGTACCTGGAAGGCATGCTCAACACCGCGACCTTGAGCATTGATGGCGCCGAGTTGAACAAGGTGTTGGAGTAACGCGCGACCACCCGCATTGGATGCACAGACCAACAAGACAGGGAGTCTCCCATGGCATTTCTAGAACCGTCCGGCGTCCAATCGCCCGCCCCCTGGCGCGCCGTGAATGCGCCACACCGCACTTGGCAGGCCTTGGCCGGCGAGATCGACCCGGAGGTGGCGCGCTACTTCCTGGTGAGTGCGCGCTGCGGTTGTTTCATGCAGGCGGCGCGCAGCCTGAATATCAAATCGACGTTGTTGCGCAAACGCCTGGCGCAGCTCGAAGAACAGGTGCGGCATGCGCTGTTCACGTATCAGGGCAACGGCTTGGTGCTCAGTCGTGATGGCCAGCAATTGCAGGCACAACTGGTCGCCCTGGCCCATGAACGGCGCCTGCCGGTGGTGGAGCAGCCGCTGATCCGCCTGGCCGTGGCCGAACCGATCCTGCACGACATCCTCGGCCGCGACTTGATTGCCTTGCTGCGCCGTAATGCCAGCGTGCGCCTGGAGATCACCTCCATCGACAGCCAGCTGTCGCTGCAAGCGGTGGATGTGGACGTGGTGCTGTGGTTGTCCGACACCGAGGGCCCGGCGTGCGGCCCGAGTTTCCCCACTGAACCGCCGCAGCCCCTGGCGCGCCTGCATTACCTGCCGCACATCGCCAAGCGCTACTCACGCCTGACCACGCGCCCGGACAGCGTCGACGACCTCGACGACTACATGCTGGTGCAGTGGCAGCCCGACGTGCAGGTCGAGGCCTTGCACCCCTGGAACCACGTGGTGGAACAACGCCGCGCTGCCGTGGTGCAAGTGCAGGCCTACTCGCTGATGCTGGAAATGATCCGCTGCGGCGCGTGCATCGGCTTGCTGCCGCACTACATGGGCAGCTTCGACCGAGGGCTGGTGGCGTTGCCGGGGTTGTTGGACGACAGCATGCAACGCCAGGTGTGGCTGGCGGTGAACGCCCAGGTGCGGGATGCGCAGGCGGTGCAGGTGATTGTGGAGTTGATCGTGAGCACGTTCGAGGGGCGGCGCGAGTGGTTTGCCCTCGGGACTGCTTGAGCGACTGGCATTGGGGTAAGCCCGTTCAAGGGCGTTGCGCTTGAGGGATAAGTGCGCGAGGCTTGCCGACCTGTCTCTGTCGGAGCGAAGTCCGTGCAAGCCACCCGTTTGACCCTGATCTGTCATGCCGTCACGCCCCTGCAAAAACGCGGGCGCTTCTGCGCTGACGAAGCGGTGGTGATGGATTGGCAAGGCGCGGCGCTGTCGCTGGCCGCGCGTTACAAGCCCAGCCGCCGGCTGCTGTGCGGGCCGGAAGCACGCACTCGGCAGACCGCGGGTTTGTTCGGCAGCGATGCGCTGCTTGAAGAGGCCTTGCGCGATGGCGATTTCGGTCAGTGGAAAGGCCAGGACATCAGCCAGCTGGCGATCGATGAGTTGAACGCGTGGCTGGCCGACAGCGCCAGTGCGCCCCACGGTGGCGAATCGGTGGATCAGGTCTGTGCACGGGTCGCGCAGTGGATGCAGGCCCTTGAAGCGCACCCCGGCCATATCGTCGCCGTCACCCACCCCTTGGTGATTCGCGCGGCGATGCTCTACGCCCTGCAGCTTCCGGTGGCGATGTTCTACCGGATCGACGTCGAGCCGCTGTCCAGTACGGAGCTGCGCTTCAATACGGTCTGGCGCCTGCGCCTGGAAACTCACGCCTGAACCGCCGAACATGGCAAAATCCACGCCCCGCAATGAGAGCAACCCATGAAACGCATCCTGATCATCGGCATTGGCGCCGGCAACCCTGACTACATCACGATGCAGGCCGTGAAGGCGCTCAATCGCACCGACGTGTTTTTCCTGATGGACAAGGGCCAGAGCAAAGACAAGTTGATCGACCTGCGCCGCGAGATCTGCGAGACCTACATCACCGAGCCCGGCTACCGCTTTGTCGAGGCCGATTGCCCCGAACGCGTGCGCGGTGAAATCGACTACACCACCGCCGTGGAGGATCTGAACCGCGACAAGCAGCAAACCTTTGAGCGCATGATCAACGAGGAAATGGCCGACGGAGAAGTCGGTGCCTTCCTGGCCTGGGGCGACCCGGCGCTGTACGACAGCACCATCCGCATCCTGCAAGCGATCCTGGCCAGCGGGCGCAGTGAGTTTGAATTCGAAGTGATCCCCGGCATCACCAGCGTGCAGGCCCTGGCGGCGCAACACAAAGTGCCGCTGAACCGTATTGGCCGCTCCATCGAGATCACTACCGGGCGCCTTTTGGCGGCAGGGCAGGCGAGTGATGCGGACACCTTGGTGGTGATGCTCGATGCGCAAGACGCCTACCGCACCGTGGCCGATCAGGACCTGGACATTTACTGGGGGGCCTATCTGGGTACGCCGGATGAGATCCTGATCAGCGGCAAAGTCGCTGAAGTCGCCGAAGAAATCGAGCGGGTGCGCAAGGCGGCACGCCTGGCCAATGGCTGGATCATGGACACTTATCTGTTGCGCAAACCCTGAGGTATCGCCCCATGCTCAAGCTGTTTGCCCTCGCGCTGACCCTGGTGGCCGGCGCCGTTCATGCCGACGATACGCTACACACCGATTTACCCCTGGCGTACCTGGAGCAGACCCAGGCTGATGCGCGTAACGCGCCGCTGGTGATTTTCCTGCATGGGTTTGGCAGCAACGAAGAGGACCTGTTTGGCCTCAAGGACGCATTGCCATCCACCTGGACCTACCTGTCGGCACGGGCGCCGATGCCGGTGGATGCGCGCGGCTATCGCTGGTTTGCGAAGAAACCCGGGGATGGCGATTACGACGGCGAGACCGCCGATTTGCAACGCAGCGCCAGGCTGATCGAAGACTTTGTGACCCAGGCCACCGCCAAGTACCACACCCGCAGCGATCGGGTGTTTCTGGTGGGGTTCAGCCAGGGCGCAATCATGTCCTACGAGGTGGGGTTGCGTAAGCCGACGTTGGTGCGTGGGATTGCGGCGTTGAGTGGCAGTGTGTTGCCAGTGCTCAAGGCTGAGCTCAAGCCGGATGCGGCATTGAGCGGGCTGGCGATCTTCATTGGCCACGGCACGCTGGACCAGGCGCTGGCGTATGCGTCGGCGACGAGGGCGAATGAGGCGTTGGTGGGGGTGGGGTTGAAGCCGGAGTTTCATGGGTATATGGGCATGCCGCATACCATCAGCGAGGCTGAAGTGCAGGATTTGAAGGCCTGGCTGGAAAAAAGCTTGAAGTGAGCACGGTCAAAAAATGTGGGGCGGGCCCCCACATTTGGTTTGGTGTTGCTTGGCGGGTCGGGTTATTTGCCGCCCGTGATCTGCTTCACCAGCTCGGCATGGCCCTTGGCGTCATCGCCGCGCGAAATCGCCTGGATCACCAGCATGTGGTTGCCCGATCCCCCCAGGAATGTGCTGTTCAGCGTCTTGCCACCGCCCTGTGTCGCGGTGCTGTCCACCTGGCGCAGGCCCAGGCCCTTGAAGGTCAGTTTTTTCTCGCTCTGTTTCTTGAAGTCCGGCAGGGCAGCGCTCTGATCCTTGACGAAGCCGGCCACTGCACCGTCGAGGAACTGTGCGTCGTTATCCTCGACGTTCACCCCGTCGGTCCGTACCGTTTCGGCGACGATCACCACACTTTTCGTGGTCTGGTTGGCGTATAGCGTGCCTTGAGTCGCGGCGCTGGCATCTTCGGCCTTGCTGACCGGCAGGGTGTCGGCCGCGTAGGCCTTGGGCAGGTTGAAGGTGAACTTGCCACCCAGGGTGGAGATGGTCTGCGTGGCCGGCTTGCTGGCGGCGAACACACTGCCGGCGGCAAGCGCGAGGGCCAGCAGGGCGGCGGTCTTGGTGAAAGTGGCCATGAAGCGCTCCAGGGGGGGTGAACGAAATTGCGGCACATTCTGTCAGAAAAATCGCAATCTCGTTCGCCCTGGGCCTTACACCTTGTCGGACTCTTCTTCGAGCCGGTCCATCTCAAACAATCGCGCCAGTTCCGCCCGGGCTTCCTGGGCGGTCTGCATGACCTTGGCCGCGTCGTCGTACACCGCGTGCTGCGCGGCCAGTACTTGCAGGTCGTGGTTCTTGAAGCGGGTGATGCGCGCATCCGCCTGGGCCTGGGTCAAGCCGAGGCCGACCAGGGTGCGGCGGCTCATTTCCAGGCTGGAGTAGAAGGTCTCGCGCACTGGTGAGGCGTCGAGGTCCACCAGGCGGTGCACGTGCTGGCGGTTACGCGCACGGGCGATGATTTTCATGTGCGGGTAGAGGTTGCGCACCAGTTCGGCGGTCTTGATGTTGATTTCCGGGTCGTCCATGGCGATCACGAAGAACTCCGCCTGGTCGACCTTGGCCGCGTGCAGGATTTCGGGGCGTTGCGGGTCGCCGTAGAACACCGGCATGCCGCCGAAGCTGCGGGTCAGCTCGATGGTTTCCACCGAGGTGTCGAGGGCGATGAACGAGATGTTTTGCGCGCGCAGGATCCGCGCGACGATCTGGCCCATCCGCCCCATGCCGGCGATCACCACGCGAGGTGCATCGCTCTCGATGGTGCGGTATTCCTCGGGCACTTCCACCGGCTTGACCTTGGGCTTGAACAGCTTCGGGCAGATCAACAGCAGCAACGGGGTGACCGCCATCGAGAGGGTGATGGTCAGCACCAGTACATCGTAGAGATGAGGTTCGAACAGGCCCTGGTCGCGACCGATCTTGAACACCACGAAGGCAAATTCACCGCCTGCCGCCAACACCACGCCCAGGCGCAGGGCGCTTTCGCGGTTGAGGTCGCCCACCAGGCGGCCGACGGCGTAGAGCAGGGGTAATTTCAGGCCGATCAGCAGCAGGGTCAGGCCGATCACCAGCAGTGGGCTGCTGAGCAGCAAGCTGAGGTTGGCGCCCATGCCCACGCTGATGAAGAACAGCCCCAGCAGCAGGCCCTTGAACGGCTCGATCTGGGATTCGAGTTCGTGACGGTATTCCGAATCCGCCAGCAGCAGCCCGGCGAGGAAGGCGCCGAGGGCCATCGACACGCCCACCAGTTCCATCAACCATGCGGTGCCGATGACCACCAGCAGGGCGGTGGCGGTGGACACTTCGCGCAGGCCGGTCTTGGCCACCACGCGAAACACCGGCCGCAACAGGTAGCGCCCGCCGATGATCACCACGGCGATACTGCCGAGGATCTGCAACACATGCTGCAAGCCCTGGGCCTCAGTGGTCGGATGATCGCTGCCGGCCAGCAACGGCACCATGGCGATCAACGGGATGGCTGCGATGTCCTGGAACAGCAGGATGGCAAAGGCCAGGCGCCCATGGGGCTGGTTCAGCTCCTTGCGTTCGGCCAGGCTTTGCAGGCCGAAGGCGGTGGACGACAACGCCAGGCCCAGGCCCAGCACGATCGCGCTGTTCCACGACTGGCCAAACAGCCACAAGGCTACAGCGCCCATCACCAGGCCGGTGAGCAACACCTGGGCCAGGCCGACGCCGAACACCGCCTTGCGCATCACCCACAGACGCTTGGGCGACAGTTCCAGGCCGATGATGAACAGCAGCAACACCACGCCCAATTCGGAAAATTGCGCGACGCTTTGCGGGTTACCCACCAACCCGAGGACTGACGGACCGATGATCACGCCAGCGAACAGGTAGCCCAGCACCGCGCCCAATTGCAGGCGCTTGGCCAGGGGCACGGTCAATACGGCGGCGAGCAGGAACACCACGGCTGCTTGTAACAGGTTGCCTTCATGGGGCATTGGGAACTCCAGGATCTTTAGAGCGAATCAACAGGAGCGTATTAGAGCGCTTTTTACATTTCGAGAATTGTGTTTTTGCGGTGAGTGATGCATGTGGCGTGTCCTTGAGCCAGGAGAGCCTGGCCAAACTATTGAATATCAATCAGGCGGCGGTCTCCAAGATGGAGCGTCGCACCGACATGTACATCAGTACATTGCGAGACTACATCCGTGCGATGGGCGGCGACTTGGAGATTATCGCGACGTTTCCAGACGGCCAGGTCAAGATCGATAACTTTGCCTATTGAAGGCTACCTGGCCCTGTGCCGGGTTTGCGTTTCACCGGCCAGCGATACAACCCCACCCCCAACCCCACCAGAATGACAGCCATCGAAACCAGCTCCAGCCAGGAAACCCGCTCCCCAATGATCAGCATCGAACTGGCGAGCCCAAACACCGGGATCAGCAGCGACAGCGGTGCCACCGTCGATACCGGGTACGCCTTGAGCAATGAGTTCCAGCCCCAGTAGGCAAAGTGCGTGGCCAGGTAGACCTGGAACAGGATCGAGCTGATGGCCGTGGCGTCCAGGTGGGCGGGCAGGCTTTCGAACGCAGCGTTGCCGTGCATCCACCAGGCCATCAGGAACAGCGGGATCGGTGGAAACAGGCTGGCCCAGACCATGAACGCGAAGATTTCCTTCACCCCTGAGCGTTTGATGATCACGTTGCCCACGCTCCACGCCAGTGCGCTGAGTACGATCAGCATGACCCCCAGCACCGCGTGGCTACCCTCCTGGGTGACGACAATGCCCGCCAGGCCGAGCAAGGTCAGCCCGGCGCCGACCAGTTGTGCGTCACGCAGGGTTTCGTTGAACAGCACCACGCCCCAGCCGAGGGTGAAGAACACGCTGAGCTGGATGATCAGCGAAGCGATGCCGGGGCTCACGCCTATCTGGATGCCGTAGTTGATCACGCCCCACATGCCCAAGCCGAAAATCACCCCGTAAGCCGCTACATAGCCGAAGTGCACGGCGGGGCGTCGGATGAAAAACACCAGCGGCAAGGCGGCGAGGGCGAAGCGGATGCCGGTGAGTACGAAGGGGTCGATACCGCGCAGGCCAAGCTTGGTAATGGGAAAGTTCAAACCCCAGACCAGAGTGACGAGGATGGCAAGTGCCAGGTGTTTCTTGAGCATGGTCGTTCCCTTGAGCTGGCAGGCGTGTCCAAAGGCAACGATGGTAGGCGGCGTTCTCATGGCCCGCTTGCTATGCCAGGTCATGTTTTGACAAAATCGGGCCATGATCCCGACCTTCACCCGCGATGACCCCGAAGCCGTAGTGACGCTGCACGAATATGCCTCGGGCACCGTGTTTGCGCGCCACGCCCACAGCCGTGGCCAGTTCGCCTATGCGTCCACGGGTGCGATGAAGATGTTTACCGACCTTGGCAATTGGGTGGTGCCGCCGCAGCGGGCGATCTGGGTGCCCGGCGGCGTGCCCCATGAAATGCACATGCGTGGCGATGTGGTCATGCTCAATACCTATCTCTCTGACGCCGCTGCCCGGCGCGCAGGTTTGCAGGGGCATTGCCAGGTGTTCGAGGTGTCGCCGCTGCTGCGGCATTTGCTGGAGGCGGCACTGGCGATTGACCCGGCGGCGGGGCCCAGTGTCAGGCAGCATTGCGTGCTGACGTTGCTGGTGGATGAAATCGGCGCCATGCCAGAACTGCCCCTCAGCGCGCCGCTGCCGTTAGAGCCTCGGCTCGCCCGCGCCTGCCAGCGCTTCCTGGACGCGCCCACGCAGACCATCGCCCTCGACACCATGGCCGAATGGTCAAGCATGAGCCGGCGCACCTTTACCCGTCAGTTCCTTGAACACACTGGCATGACCTTCGTGGCCTGGCGCCAGCAGGTGTGCCTGCTGGAAGCCACTGCGCGGCTCGGCCACGGTGCCTCGATTACCGACGTGGCGCTGGCATTGGGCTTCAGCAGCTCCAGCGCATTCACCTCGGTGTTCCGGCGCAACGTGGGGGAGGCGCCGGCGCGCTACCTGGCCAAATCAAGGGCGGCGGCGTTGTTCTGATCGTTCATCGGTCAGGATTCACCGTTGCGCCGGCCATGCTTTGTTACTATCGCCGTCCATCGTCACCAGGAGTCACCGGCCCATGCAGCACCAGTGGGATGAAATGCACCGCACCCGCAAGCCCACCTTTGTGTTGTGTGGCGAGCCCCAGGGGGATGTGCTCAATCTCTACGTTCACGGTTATTCGGCGTTCTTCAACCGTCAGCAACTGGGTAATTTCAAGGCGCAACTGGCAAGTATCGAAGGCTCGACCAATGTGATGCTGTTCTGGCCGGCCGGGCATTTTCTGGAAAACCTGTTCGCCCCGTTCAAGGAGGTGATCGCTGCGATGCTCGGCGGCGGTGGCCTGGGCGCCGCTACCGTGGGGGTGGGCAAGGCGATTGCGTATTTTCTCGACCATTACAAAAGTGTTGAGGCGCGTGTCGACGAAGTCGCCCAGACCCTGTTGCCTGAACTGGCCAACTTTCTGCACGCCGAGGCCCTGCCGGTGCGGCGCATCAACCTGATCGGCCATTCCCTCGGCGCGCGGATTCTGGTCAAAAGCTTGTTGGCCAGCCCTGAGGTGGCCCGTGAGCTGCCGTTGAATCACTTGCTGCTGATGGGCGGGGCGGTCTGTACGTCGAGCCCATGGGATCAAGTCTCGGCGCCGCTGCAGGGCCGGCTGATCAACTGCCATTCCAGTAAGGATTGGGCACTGGCGATCAAGCCGGACAACGAGCGCTGCATCGGTCGTTATGCCATCCCGCTCACGCCCGCCCTCAAGTCCAAGGTCACCAATGTGCACCTGGCAACTTTCGATCACGCCGCCTACTGGCCGCAGCTTAAAACGGTGGTGCAATACACCGACCTGTTGCAGGAACGGCGCGGCATGATCCGCGCCGACCAGCGCAGCAGCGAGGTGCGCTTTGCCGAAGAGGACGCCGAACTGTTCCCGGCACTGGTGCAGGCGCGGCCGGATGAGTTGAAGTTCCTCGCCGAACTGATGGCGCAAAAACGCAGCGCGTCGATTGATGCCAGCGTGCGCGAGCCGCTGAAACTGGCCATCGAGCTGCAACGCATGGGCGGCGACAGCTTTATGAACCTGGCCCGTGGCCATGGCGTGGGTTATCGACAGATCGCCGAGGATGTCGCGCAACGGCTGGGGATCAAGTTTGATCAGCCGGTTGCAACCGTGGCGTTGGCGGACATCGAGGCACAGGTCGCGCAGCAGCTCATCGAACAATACAAGGACAAACTCAACAGCGCCGACCGGCAAGCCTTCGAAGCCGAACTCAAGGCCGCGGCGCAAAAAGAGCAGGGCTTGTTCAATCGTTTCGACATGGGCCGCTCGGCGACCACGGCGTTGAGTGGCACGGCGCTGGCCGGGCTCACCGGTTTCATCCTGCGGCGCGGTGCGGCCACGGCGATTCCGCTGGTGGGCCAGGCGTTGGCGGCCGCGATGTTGCTGGTGAGCGGGGTGCGTGCATTTTCCGGCCCGGCCTATTCGATTACCACCTTGGCGGTACTGGTGGTCGGCGTGATCCGTCAGCGCATGGAGCGCGAGGCGCTGAACCAGGAAATGGACCTGGTGGTACAAGTCGTGGAAGCGTTTGACCTGCCCAGGGACACGGTAATGCGCACGGTCGCGTCCGACTGCTAAGCTGCGCGCCTGTCTAGTGTGTTTGCCTGGGATACCGCGTGAAATTCAGCCTGCCGAAAATTGCCACCGCCCCGTTCTGCCCGCCGGAAGTGGCCGGCTCCGTTGCCGTCGACCCCAAGGCTTCGTTCTTCAAGCGCATGCTGATGTTCGCCGGCCCCGGCCTGTTGATCTCCATCGGCTATATGGACCCCGGCAACTGGGCCACGGCCATCGAGGCCGGTTCACGTTACGGCTACAGCCTGTTGTTCGTGGTGCTGCTGGCCAGCCTGGCGGGGATGGCGGTGCAGTGCTTGTGCTCGCGGCTGGGCATCGCCACCGGCAAGGACCTCGCGCAACTGTGCCGCGAGCGCTACAGCCGGCGCTCCGCCCGTACCCAGTGGGCGCTGGCGGAAATCTCCATCATTGCCACCGACCTGGCCGAAGTGCTCGGCTGCGCCCTGGCGTTTCACTTGCTGCTGGGGGTGTCTCTGACCACCGGCATTGTCATCACCGCCTTCGATACGCTGCTGATCCTGGCCCTGCAGAACCGAGGCTTCCGGCGCCTGGAAGCGATCATGCTGGCGCTGGTGGCGACCATCGGCGTGTGTTTCTTTATCGAACTGGTGCTGATCAAACCGTATTGGCCGGATGTGTTCAGCGGCTTTACGCCGTCACTCTCGGCGATCAGCGACGCTGCGCCGTTGTACCTGGCTATCGGTATTCTCGGCGCGACGGTCATGCCGCATAACCTCTACCTGCACACCTCGATCGTGCAGACCCGTCTGATCGGCAAGGATCTCGCCAGTAAACAGGACGCGGTCAAACTGGCGCGCATCGACACCATCGGCTCGCTGGCCCTGGCCTTGCTGGTCAATGCCGCGATCCTGACCCTTGCTGCTGCCGCGTTCTACAAGAGCGGCCACACCGATGTGGTCGAGATCCAGGACGCCTACCATCTGCTCGACCCACTGGTGGGCGGCGCGTTTGCCAGCATCCTGTTCGGCATCGCCTTGCTGGCGTCGGGGCAAAGCTCGACGTTCACCGGCACCATTGCCGGGCAGGTGATCATGGAGGGTTACCTCAACCTGCGCATTCCCTGCTGGCAACGCCGCCTGATCACCCGCGGCCTGGCGCTGATCCCGGCGTTCCTCGGCGTGTGGCTGATGGGCGATGCGGCCATCGGCAAGCTGTTGATCCTCAGCCAGGTGGTGCTCAGCCTGCAATTGCCGTTTGCGTTGTTCCCGCTGATCCGCATGACCGGAGACAAGCAGCTAATGGGGCCGTTTGTGAATCGGCTGCCGACGCGGGTGTTGGCGTGGTTTCTGTTTACCGTGATCAGCGGGGCGAATGCGTGGTTGATTGGGCAGTGGCTGTTTTAAATCATCGATCCCAATACGGCACGGTCCCAAAACACTCCACAAAGTAATCAATCACCGTGCGCACCTTCAGCGACAACCGCCGGCTCCCCGGCCATAGTGCGGCGATCTGCTGCGGCTCCAGTGTGGTCGCCACTTCGTATTCGCTCAGCACCGCCTGCAAGGTGCCGGCGCGCAAGCCTTCGCCGATCAGCCAGGAGGGGAACACGACCAGCCCAAGGCCTTGTTCGGCGGCGTGGGTGAGGGTGTCGGCGTGGTTGCCGGTGATTGGGCCCTTGACGCTGTAGGGCGTCCAGTCGCTGCCGGCGCGGCGGAAGAACCAGCGTTGTTGGCCGGTGATGCCTTTGTAGGCCAGGCATTGGTGGTGGACGAGTTCGTCGGGGTGCTGCGGCGTGCCGTGTCGGGCCAGGTAGGCGGGGCTGGCGGCGATGCGAAAGCGCTGCGGGGCGAAGATGCGCGCCTGCATGCCTGAGTTGTTGAGCACGCCGATGCGAAACAGCAGGTCGGTGCCGTCTTGCAGCGGGTCGACGTAGGTGTCGGTCTGCTGGATGTCCAGTTGCAGCTTGGGATAGCGTCGGCACAGTTCGCCGAGCCACGGTGACAGGTGGCGCTGGCCGAACACCATCGGTGCGTTGATACGTACCAGGCCGCTGGGTTCGCTCTCCTGTTCCTGCAGGGCCTGGCCGGCGGTTTCCAGTTGTTCCAGCAACAGTCGCGCATGATGCCCGAGCAGGCGCCCGGCCTCGGTCGGGCTGACCGCTCGGGTGTGGCGGTAAAGTAACTGCTGGCCCAGGGCGTGCTCCATCAGCTGGATCTGCCGGGAAATGGAGGAGGGCGCCAGGCTTTCCCGGCGGGCCACTTCGGAAAAGCTGCCGTGGTCGAGCACCGCGACGAACAGGCGCAGCGCCTTGAAACTCAATTCATTCAAACCCTGCATCATGACTCCGTGCTGTGCGTTTTGCGCAAAGGTGTTGTCGGCATGCTCCCATTTATTGCATAGCACGACCACCGGATAATGCGCGCCATGGTTTCTTTCTTGAAGCGCAGGTGATGTATGCAGGCAAGTTCTATCGAGGGTGTGGCGTCGGCCCGTCCGAAACATAACCTTCTGCGGCTGTTGTTGCTGCCGTTGGTGATCCTGGCGGGCATGGGCCTGTCGGTGGAGGCAGGCTTGCTCGGGCCGCTGGGCCAGCAAGTCGGGCATTTGTGGGCGACGTTGAGCATCTTTGGCGTTGGTTCGGCGATCTTGTACGTGCTCTTGTTGTTCAGCGGCCCGCAAAAGGGCCCGGCGCTGGCCGACCTGCCGCGCTGGCAATTGATCGGCGGGTTCCTCGGGCCGATGTACGTGGTGGTGTTGACCCTGGCTACGCCGCATATCGGCATCGCGATGACCATGGTCGCGATTTTGTCCGGGCAGGTCGGCAAGAGCGTGCTGATCGACCATTTCGGTTGGTTCGGCACCGCGCGCAAGCGGGTCAACGGCGAGCGCTGGATAGCCCTGGCGTTGATTGTGGTGGCGCTTGTTCTGATTGCACGAGGGTAAGGCGATGAATCTGATTCTATTGTTGGTACTGGTCATTGCCGCCGGTGCGGTATTGAGTGTGCAGGCCGCGATCAACGGGCGCCTCGGCCAGACGGTCGGCGTGTTGCGCAGCAGCTTGCTGACCTTCGCCGTCGGTGCGCTCAGCACGGCGCTGCTGATTTTCTTCTTCGAGCCCGCCCAGGCCGTCAGCTTGCTGGACGTGCCGAAATGGCAACTGACCGGTGCCTTGTTCGGCGTGGTGTACATGTTGGTGATGGTCGGCGCGGTGCCTGTGGTCGGCACCGCCGTGGCGACGGTGGCCGTGATCGTCGGGCAATTGGGCATGGGCATGTTGATCGACAACTTCGGCTGGCTGGGCAACCCGGCGATTGATTTATCGGGGAGCCGTATTGTGGCGATGGTCTGTCTGGCACTGGCATTGGTGTTCATGTATCGCAGCAATACTCGCCAGGCCGACTGACGTGGTCAAAGAAATGTGGGAGCAACTGTTGAGCTTTAGCGAGGCTGCGAAGGCGGCGGTACTGCTGGTAGAGGAGTTGGCTGAACCACCGCTTTCGCGGGCAAGCCCGCTCCCACAGGTGATCGGTGTTGGCGGGCTGTCAGTGCTCGGCTGGAGATAGCCCAGGCACTGCCAATACCCTGTGGGAGCTGTCGAGCTTTAGCGAGGCTGCGAAGGCGGTGGCACTGTTGGTGGAGATGTTGGCTGAACCACCGCTTTCGCGGGCAAGCCCGCTCCCACAGTTGATCGGTGTTGGCGGGCTGTCAGTGCTCGGCTGGAGATAGCCCGGGCACTGCCAATCCCCTGTGGGAGCTGTCGAGCTTTAGCGAGGCTGCGAAGGCGGTGGGACTGTGGGTGGAGGTGTTGGCTGAACGACCGCTTTCGCGGGCAAGCCCGCTCCCACAGTTGATCGGTGTTGATGGATAGTGAGTGTTCGGCTGGAGATCGCCCAGGCACTGCTAGTCCCTGTGGGAGCTGTCGAGCCCTAGCGAGGCTGCGAAGGCGGCGGCACTGTTGGTAGAGGTGTTGGCTGAGCCACCGCTTTCGCGGGCAAGCCCGCTCCCACATTTGAGCTGTGTTGCTGGGATGTCAGTGTTCGGCTGGAGATCCCTCTCACACCGCCAATCCCCTGTGGGAGCTGTCGAGCTTTAGCGAGGCTGCGAAGGCGGCGGTACTGTTGGTAGAGGTGTTGCGGCGCAACCATAGAATCTTCCACCCCCACACAAACCCGTTCCCACATCGGAAAATAGCTCGGATTGTCGAGCGTCGCTGATTACCATGAGCACTCACTCCTGACTGATGTGCTCCCCATGGCCCTGGCCGCACCCCCCGATCTCAGTGATCATGCCGTTCCCGTGCAGCCTCTGGCACGCACCTATCCGCGTGGGTTGTATGTGGAGCCCCATAGCCACGACTGGGGTCAATTGCTCTACGCCATGAGCGGCGTGATGTGGGTCGAAACCCCGCGCGAAGCCCTGGTGGTGCCGCCCCAGCGTGCCGTCTGGTTGCCGCCGGGGGTGGAGCATGGGATTCGCGTGGTGTCGGACTTGCAGATGCGCAATATCTACCTGCGCCCCGCATTGGCAGCGACGCTGGACGGCCAGGTGCAGGTGATCGAGGTCGGCGGGCTGCTGCGCGAACTGATCGTGACCTTGGTGGACGAGGGTGACAGCGGTGATGCCGGCTACTACGACGCGGTGGTGCGTCTGGCGTTGCTGGAATTGCAACGGGCGCGGCGCTCGCCAATCCGCATCGCCATGCCGATGGACGCCGACCGCCGTCTAAGCAATGCGTGCCAGGCTGTGATGGTCGCACCATCCCTGGACATCTCCTTCGAACAACACGCCGCCGCCGCCGGGGCCAGCGTGCGTACCTTGTCGCGGTTGTTCCAAAGCCACCTGGGCATGGGCTTCGCCGAATGGCGTCGCCAGGTGCAACTGGCCACGGCGGTCGCGGAGTTGATCCAGGGCCAATCGGTGAGCAGTATCGCGCGCGCTCTGGGTTACTCGCCAAGCAGTTTCAGCGACATGTTCCGCCGCGCACTCGGTGTGGCGCCGTCGCACTACGTCGGCTGAGGAATTGGCCGAAATCCTGAAGCACTTGGCCGATGCGTGAGGAAGGCGGGCTCTAGACTGAGCCCATCAACCCACAAGGCGCCACCCCATGAACTACCTCATTTCTCTCGCCATCGGCCTGTTTGTCGGCGTGATCTACGGCGCCTTGGACTTCCGCTCGCCCGCGCCGCCGGCCATCGCCCTGGTGGGTTTGATGGGCATGTTGCTCGGCGAAAAGCTCTGGCCCCTGGGTCGGCAACTGGTCAGCGGTTGGTGGTCCTGATTTCCCTTTTCCCTGCGATGGATATTGGTCATGAAAGCACTGCAATTTTCCGCTACCGGCGACCTCAACGCCCTGCGCTTCGTCGACGTCGCCACCCCGGTGCCGGGCGCCGATGAAGTGCTGGTACAGATCAAGGCGGCAGGCTTGAACCCCAGCGATGTGAAAAACCTGCTTGGGCGTTTCCCTTACACCACGTTGCCGCGCATTCCCGGGCGTGACTTCGCTGGCGTTGTCGTCGAAGGTCCGCAGGCGTTGCTTGGCCAGGAAGTCTGGGGCACCGGTCGCGACCTCGGTTTTTTTGCCGACGGTTCTCATGCCCAATACCTGAAAGTGGCGGCCAACGGCGTGGCCCGCAAGCCCAGCCATCTGAGTTTCGCCCAAGCCGCCAGCCTTGGTGTTCCCTACACCACCGCCTGGGATGCCCTGGAGCGCAGCGGTGTGGGCAAAGGCACGCGCTTGCTGGTGATTGGTGCCAATGGCGCCGTTGGCAGTGCGGCCTTGGCCCTGGCGAAAATCCGTGGCGCCCAAGTGCTGGCGGCGGTACGGCGCCCGGAGCAGGTTGAGGCATTGCAAGGGCAGGGGGTCGACACGATTGCCCTGGGGCAGCCGGAGGACTTGGGCGCACAGGTCAACCGCGTGTTCACCGGCGGTGCCGATGTGATCTTCGACACCACTGGCTTCTGGCTGCCGGCGGCCGTGGCCGGCCTGGCGCCGTTCGGCCGTATCGCGATCATCGCCGCGCCGCTGGACGGGCATGTGCAACTGCCAGCCCTGGCCTTGTACCGCAAGGGCGGGTCGGTGGTGGGGATCAATTCGTTGCTCTACAACTGCGAGCAATGCGCGCGGATGCTGGAGCAGTTCGGGCGGTTTTTTGATGAGGGGTCGCTGCCGCTGCCGACGGGGTTGCGGGAAGTGGCGTTGGCCGATGGTTTGGTGAGCTATGAGGAAGTGAACAGCGGCAGTGCAGACAAGATCATCTTCTTGCCTTAATGCCATTCAAATGAGGGAGGGGCGAGCCCCCTCCCACAGCTTGATCCCTATCAGGCCTCGGGAACGCCGTTTTCCCACGCCGACCAGTTCTTGAGGATCGCCTGTACCAGCGGGTTACCCGTGCGATACAGGTTCTCCAGCGCCGGCACGAACCCACCCTGGTCGGCGTACTTCAGCAGGTTGTCCACTTCGCTGTAGCCCGGATAAGGCCGGTCGAAGTCCGACCCCGCTCGTACCACCGCCAAACGTTGAATATCCACTAACCCTTCGCGGCTGGCGCGCAGCAGTGCTTCATAGGTGGAGTTGTCCTCCTGCTGGGTGGTGCAGTACTCGCCTTTGTTGTCGGTGAGCAGCTTGGTCCAGACTTCGGCGCGTTCACTCAGGCGTGTGCCGGAGAACCAGGTGTTGCCCGCCAGGGTGTCGCAGCGCGTGACCTGCGGCGGTTGATTGGCCGGGGCGGCCGGGTAGTGTTTGCGCCAGGCAGCGGATTCCTTGCTTTCGCTCAACTTAACCTGGTGCGACAGGGCAAACGCCTTGGCCTGCAACTTGGGGTTGAGCTCAAACACTTCGGTCTTGTAGTCCAGCGGCGGCTTTTCGTTCGGGCCTTTGGTGTTGATGCCGATGTAACCGGTCGGCCAATCCTTTGGCGCGTCCCGCGAGTCCAGTTCCCACTGCGTGCCGAACTCCACCAGATAGTGAGCCCAGGCCGCAGTGCCGATGGTGCCATGCTTGGGGCTGATGCCGGCGATCCCGGCGATCAGGAAGTAGCTCTGGCGCAAGTCGAACTTGGGCGACAAGGCCAGCGCCAGGGTCGACGCGGCGGCATTGGTCTGGCCCATGCCGGTCACCAGCAGGCAGACGTCCTGGGTGTTGCAGCGGATTACCGGGTATTCGGCGGAAAGGCCCGGTACGCGGACTTCCTGCTTGAGTTCCAGGCGATCGATCCAGGTCTGCGCCTCGGGGGCGAACATGGTGATCAGCATCACCTTGGGCTTGATGGGCGCATCCGCCAACACCACAGGGGATAGCAGGGTCAGGCCGACGGCCAGCGAGAGACGGGTAAACAGTTTCATCCAAAGCTCCTTGATCAGAATTGATAACCGACGCCGGCGTAGTAACCCCAGCCGTCCGAACGGGCGCGGAAGTTGCCTTCGCCAAAATTCAACTCGCTGCCGTCCTCCCAGTTGCCGCCGTTGTGAAAGTAGCGACCGACCAGGGTGAAGCGCAGGTGGGTGAATGAGTACAGCAGCACGTTGGTTGCCACCAGGGAATTGGCGGTGCGCGCCGGGTTGTCCTTGTGCAGGTCCGAGCCGAAATCGTAGTTGGTAAAGCCGATGTAGGTCAGCGAGGCACCGTTGTCGAAGCTGCTGATGGGCACGATGTATTTCATTTGCGCACGGTAGCCGTCCCACGCGTATTCATTGCTGGCACCATAGTTTTCCCACTGATAGCGCCCGTAGAAATTCGCCGACAGGTTGACCCGCGAGTGGGTCTCGATGTCGGTGCCCAGGCCGCTGTACAGCGTGTTGGCGCGGTTGGCCTGGTTGCTGCCGTGGTCGTAGATCCAGTCGAACGCCACATACCATTCCTTGAACGGCCCGATGGCCAGGCTGCGGCCCGCCAGGTAGTCGATGGAGATGCGCGGCTCGTGCTCCATGAACACTGGCGAGCCATGGTCCCACGCGCCTTTGTCATTGCTGTTACCGATGCCCAGGATCTTCGGCACGTCGATGTAGCCATACAGCTCGAACGGCCCCTTGCGGCCGAAGTACTCGTATTCCAGGTAGATGTCGTCGGACGGCTTGGGGCCGAAGCTGATGTCTTTGCTGCCGATAAGTGTCAGGTCCTGATTGAACCAGTCTGACAGGTAAGCGCCTTTTTTCGTCGGGCTGGCTTGCGGGCTCAGAGTTTCGCCCTGTGCTGAGTCATCGATGGAGTTTTCCTGCGCCAAAATGGGTGCGCTGAGTACTCCCGTAACGACAGCCAGTAGCAGGGAAACACCAAGGGCGCAGGGGTGCCTTGAAGTGGAATGCATTGAAAATCCCTATTCGTACGCGGTTTGAACCCAATTCTTCGGGTGGTGGTGAACTTGGCTGGCAAGTTCGTCCCGCAAACGTTTGCACAGGCTGTACCAACTTTGCCTATTGGCTTGAATAAGCAGGGAAAAAGCGTGATTAATCGACCTTTTGGTCAGAATTGACTGGGTGTCATTGTGTCGAGGCGATTGAACAGGTGCATCGCGGTTTCCCGGCGGTATTCGCTCGGCGTCTGCTGCATCTCGATGCGAAAGTGCCGGTTGAAATTGGACAGGTTGGCGTAGCCCACTTCAAAGCAGATCGCCGCCACCGACATCTCGCTTTGCAGCAACAACCGGCAGGCGCGTTGCACGCGGAACTTGCGCATCAGGTCGATAAAACCGTGGCCGGTGTTGCGTTTGAAGAAGCGCGAGAAGCCCGGCTCGCTCATCTCCAGTTGCGCGGCGATCTCCGACAGGCGCACGTCACCTGTGAGTTCGCGCATCAGGTAATCGAAGGCCTTGTTGATGCGCTCGGCGCTGCGTGCATCCAGGGTCGGCGCGTAGCACGGGCTGGCCAGTGCCTGGACGTGCTGCGCCGGGGCGTGCTTGAGGGTGTCGAGCAGTTGCAGGAACAGGATCAGCCGCTGCAGGCCCTGGGCGCGGCCGATGTCTTCCATCAAGGCTGCCGCACGCAGCGCGGTGTCGCCGTGAAATTGCAGGCCGCGTCGGGCGTGCTCGAACAGCGGCTGCAAGTCGCCGAGTTCCGGTAGGGTCTTGCGCAGGGCGAGGAGCGCGGCGCCGTCGAATTGCAGCACCACATCGCGACCGTGCAGGTGTTCGCCGGGGGCCAGTTCGCCAATCCAGTCGTGGGGCAGGTCGGGGCCGATCAGGGCGACATGGCCGGCGCTGAATGCACCGATATAGTCGCCCGCAACCAACTTGCCGCTGCCCTGGCGGATCAGGTGGATTTCAAATTCGGGATGATGGTTCCAGCGCGCCAGGTCATAGGGGTAGTCGTGTTCGAACCAGCGAAAGCAGTGGTCCGGCTCGGGCAGGATCACTTCACGCTCGGCGGGGCGGTGCTCGAACAGCTGGGCGCGGCTGGCAGGCATGGCGGGGCTTCTTATGATTCTTGGAATCGCTCCAAAATACGCGCCTCGGCCGTGGCCGCGCTACCTCTGTTTTCGCCCGGGACTGATACTTTTTTAACCCGCGAGTGACGGTTAAAAAAGTACCACTCGCGCGTCCGCCATGGGTTTGTGGGGGCTTGGCCAAGCTGCTGTAATCGGCCCTCAACAACAAAAACAACAGGTGGAAACCGCCATGCTCAAGCTTACGCAAGCATTGTTCCTGCTGTCCGGCCTGGCCTCGGCCATGGCCAGTCACGCCGCCGATACCGTGACCATCGCCACCGTCAACAACAGCGACATGATCCGCATGCAGCGTCTGTCCAAGGTGTTCGAAGCGCAGCACCCGGACATCAAGCTCAATTGGGTAGTGCTCGAAGAAAACGTGCTGCGCCAGCGCCTTACCACCGATATTGCGACCCAGGGCGGGCAGTTCGATGTGCTGACCATCGGCACCTACGAAACCCCGCTGTGGGGCGCCAAACACTGGCTGGAACCGCTGACCGGGCTGCCGGCCGGCTATGACGCCGACGACATCTTCCCCTCGGTGCGCCAGGGCCTGTCGGTCAACAACACCCTCTACGCCTTGCCGTTCTATGGCGAAAGCACCGTCACCTACTACCGTACCGACCTGTTCGAGCAGGCTGGCCTGAGCATGCCCGCGCACCCGACCTGGACCCAGCTCGGCGAATTCGCCGCCAAGCTCACTGCCAAGGACAAGGACCAGTACGGCCTGTGCCTGCGCGGCAAGGCCGGTTGGGGCGAGAACATCGCGCTGCTGAGCACCATGGCCAATGCCTTCGGCGCGCGCTGGTTCGATGAGCAGTGGCAGCCCGAACTGACCAGCCCCGAGTGGACCGCGGCGGCCAATTTCTACGTCAACAACCTCAAGCAATACGGCCCGCCGGGGGTGTCCAGCAACGGTTTCAACGAAACCCTGGCGCTGTTCAACAGCGGCAAATGCGCGATCTGGGTCGACGCCAGCGTCGCCGGCTCCTTCACCACCGACAAGAACCAAAGCAAGGTCGCCGACCGCACGGGCTTCGCCGCCGCGCCGACCGAAGTCACCGACAAGGGCTCTTCGTGGCTGTACGCCTGGTCCCTGGCGATCCCGGCCACTTCCAAGCACAAGGACGCGGCGAAAGCGTTTATCACCTGGGCCACCTCCAAGGACTACATCCAATTGGTCGCCGATAAAGAAGGCATCACCAACGTCCCGCCAGGCACCCGCCAGTCCACCTACAACGACGCCTACTTGAAGGCCGCGCCGTTCGCCCAGGTGACCCTGGAAATGATGAAGCATGCCGACCCCGCGCACCCGTCGGCCAAACCGGTGCCGTACGTGGGCATCCAATACGTGACCATCCCCGAGTTCCAGGCCATCGGCACCTCGGTCGGCAAGCTGTTCTCGGCGGCGCTGACCGGCGGCATGTCGGTGGACCAGGCGCTGCTTCAGGCCCAGTCCACCACCGAACGCGAGATGAAACGTGCGGGTTATCCGAAATGACTTTGACAGGAGCAGCCATGAAACGACTGGAAGGTAAAAGCGCGCTGATCACCGGCTCGGCGCGCGGCATCGGCCGCGCCTTTGCCCAGGCCTATATCGCGGAGGGTGCCCGCGTGGCCATCGCTGATATAAACCTGCAACAGGCGCAAGCGACCGCCGCCGAGCTGGGTCCACACGCCTATGCCGTTGAAATGGATGTCACCAACCAGACCTCCATCGACGACGCGATTGCCGCCGTGGTGGCCGAGGCCGGCAAGCTGGATATTCTGATCAACAACGCCGCGTTGTTCGACCTGGCACCCATTGTCGACATCAGCCGCGCTAGCTACGAGCGGCTGTTCTCGATCAATGTCGCCGGCACGTTGTTCACCTTGCAGGCGGCAGCGCGGCAGATGGTCCGCCAGGGCCACGGTGGCAAGATCATCAACATGGCCAGCCAGGCCGGACGCCGTGGCGAGCCGTTGGTGGCAGTGTACTGCGCGACCAAGGCCGCGGTGATCAGCCTCACGCAGTCGGCGGGGTTGAACCTGATCAAGCAGGGCATCAACGTCAATGCCATCGCGCCGGGGGTCGTGGACGGCGAGCATTGGGATGGGGTGGATGCGCTGTTCGCCCGCCATGAAGGTCTGGCGCCGGGGGAGAAGAAGCGGCGGGTGGGGGCGGATGTGCCGTTTGGGCGGATGGGCACGGCGCAGGATTTGACCGGGATGGCGGTGTTCCTGGCATCAAAGGACGCTGACTATGTGGTGGCCCAGACCTACAACGTCGACGGCGGCAACTGGATGAATTAGCGTCGTACCGGGGTGTGGGGAAGGGCTTGTGTAGGGGGCGCTTGCTCGCGAAGGCAGAGTGTCAGGCGCTGGGGATCTTGACTGAGTCACCGCCTTCGCGGGCAAGCCCGCTCCCACAGTTGAGCTGTGTTGTTCGGCAGAACGCGTCAGTCCGCAAAGCTACGGTCGAAAAAGTAGATCTCTCCTGGCTTCAACACTTCCATCGTCGCCTGCGGTCTTCCTCCTTCCCCCTGCTTCTTGCGCCCCGTTTCCCGCAAATACCCTGCCTCCGTCAGCTTCATCAGGCGCTGGCGAATACTGGTCTTCAACACCGGCCGCGCCAGCACCACGGAAAAGATCGTAGTCGCCTCCGGTGCGCTGAACTCGTCGCCCAGGAACATCAACGGCAAGCTGCTGTACAACGACTTCGACAACAGCCGTTCCTGCACTGCCGCGACGATCAGGTTGTGGTCGAACGGCAGCTTGAAGCCGCCCGCGGCTACGGCATCCAGCGCAAACCACGCCTGATGCGCGCCCAATTCCACCGCCTGCGCAACGATCGCCAGGTAGTAGGTGGACGACGACCAGCAACGCGGGTCGCGGAACGCATCCCCCACGGTGCCCACCTGTTCGCTCCAGGCCAGCTCAAAACCCACCTTGTCACTGGCGCGCAACCGCTCCAGCGCATCCTTGAGGCTCAGGTCCTGCACGCCGCCATTCACCACCACACCCGGTAGTGCCCAATGCCCGGCGAACGGTTCGGCTTCGCGCTGGTTGAGCAACAGCTTCAACTCGCCGCTAGCGCGGCAGTAGTACAACACGCACAGGTCGATGGTATGCAGGTAGGCGCTGAGTGACATGGAACATCCTTATGAACAGTGGCGGGCACAGTCTAACGGATCGAACAGATATGTCATGTACTGAGTCCAGCATAGATAAACAAATGTTTCTTGCAATGAAAGTACATGACGTGTACTTTTGTTTTCAGGCCACAGGAGAACCGCCATGACCCTCGCAAAAACCGCCATTGCTTCATTCGACGTCGATGCCCAGAAGAGCTTCACGCCACTGTGCCCCAACGAATTGCCAGTGGCCGGCGGCGACCAGATCGGCGCCGAGCTCAACTTCATGGCCAGCCTCGCCGGCCATCGTGTCGGCAGCAAGGATGCGCATACCCCGCACGCCCCGTGGGTGGTGGCGCAACACAGCGAGATGCTGCAACCCACCGGCCTGGCCCATGCCGATGTGACCTGGGTCAGCCACTGCGTACCCGGCACCGAAGGCTTCACCTTGCTCGACGAGTTGCCCACCCCGTATGACTACGACTACTTCATCTGGAAAGGCGTCGAACCCGACCTGCACCCCTACGGTGCCTGCTTTCATGACCTGCACGACAAACTGTCCACCGGCGTCATCGAGTACCTCAAAGCCCACGGCGTGAGCCGCGTGCTCGTCGGCGGCCTGGCCCTGGACTACTGCGTCAAGACCACCGCGTTGCAACTGCTCAAGGCCGGCCTGGAAGTGGTCCTGCACCTGCCCGCCTGCCGAGGCATCAGCGAAGAGGGCGGTGTGCAGGCGGTCAACGATCTGCTCAAGGCCGGTGCCGTGATCAGCAGCACCCGCGAAGAACTGGCCGCGATGGCCACGCGTTAAGGAGAACCAGCATGGAAAGTGCCTACGACTACGAATCCCCGGTAATCCAGGGGTTGCTCGATACCGACTACTACACCTTCACCATGATGCAGGCCGTGTTGCACCAGCACCCCAACGTCGATGTGGAATACAACTTCATCGTGCGTTCCAAGGAAAAGCTCGGCCACTTGATCCCGCAACTGCGCGACGAACTGGAAAAACTCGCTGGCCTGCACATGCGTGAAGGCGAGTTGCGGTTTCTGTTCAACCCGCGTTTTCGCGAATACCTCACCCCGGATTACGAGCGTTTCCTCGGCCTGTTCCGTTTCAACCTGCGCTATATCCATGTCAGTGAAGTCGATGGCCAGCTGAACATCCGCGTGGTCGGCCCGATGCTGCACTGCATCATGTTCGAACAGCCGGTGCTGGCGCTGGTCAGCGAGTTGCGCAACCGCGACAAGTACCCCGACGTGAGCCTCGAAGACGTCACCCGCAAGCTCTACCAGAAGTTTGACTGGCTGGAGAAAAACCTCAGCCGCGACGAACTGGCCGACCTGCGCGTGTCTGATTTCTCCACCCGTCGGCGCCTGTCGTTCAAGGCCCAGCGCGAAGTGGTCGACATCATGCGTCGCGACTTCCCCGGCCAGTTCGTTGGCACCAGCAACGCGCACCTGGCCTATGAGTTCGACCTGCCGCTGATTGGCACCATGGCCCACCAATGGCTGATGGTGCACCAGCAACTGGGGCGCCTGCGTGAGAGCCAGAATGCGGCGTTGGAGAACTGGGTGCGTGAGTACCGTGGCCGCCTCGGCATTGCCTTGACCGACTGCATCAGCACCGATTTCTTCCTCAAGGATTTCGACCTGTACTTCGCCAAGCTCTACGACGGCCTGCGCCAGGACTCCGGCGACCCGATCGCCTGGGCCGACAAAGTGTTGGCCCGCTACAAACAACTGGGCATCGACCCGATGACCAAGGACCTGATGTTCTCCGACGGTCTGAATTTCGAAAAATGCCTGCCGATCCTGCGCCACGTGCGTGGCAAGGCCAGGTTCGGTTTCGGCATGGGCACCAGCCTGGCGTGTGATGTAGAAGGCGTCGAACCACTGAGCATCGTGATGAAACTGGTGCGGGTGCACGGCGAGCCGGTGGTGAAGTTCTCCGATGACCCGATCAAGAATGTCTGCGAAGACGCCTCGTTTTTGCAGTACGCGGCACAGGTGTTTTCGGTGGCAGGCGACTTGCCCTTCAAAGCGGTGGCGCAGCATCAAAGGGGCTGACTGAAACGCCGTCTTCGCGAGCAAGCCCGCTTCCACGGGTCGACTTAGGCAACAACGAGGTGTGACATGCAAACACAAGACCGTATCGCGCAGGAACTGAACATCAATCGGCGCTTGGTGGCGGGCGGCGAGCCCGGGGAAATCCAACGGCGCATCGACTTCATCAAGACCACCTTGCGCCAGTCCGGCTGCCAAGCACTGGTGCTGGGCATCAGCGGTGGTGTTGACTCCCTGACTGCCGGCCGCCTGTGCCAACTGGCGGTGGAGCAATTACGCGCCGAGCACTACGACGCACGCTTTATTGCCATGCGCCTGCCTTACAAAAGCCAGGCGGATGAAGCCGATGCCCAGGCCTCACTGGGGTTTATCACTGCGGACCAGGTCGATACCCTGAACATCGCCGCCAGCGTCGATGGTTTGATGGCCAGCCTGGGTGCCACTGAAGCCAGCGCCGCCCATCTCGACTTCATCAAGGGCAACGTCAAGGCGCGCGCACGGATGATTGCGCAGTACGCCGTGGCCAACCTGCACAACGGCCTGGTGGTCGGCACCGACCACGGTGCCGAAGCGTTGATGGGGTTCTTCACCAAATTCGGCGATGGCGCGTGCGACCTGGCTCCACTGTCGGGCTTGACCAAAACCCAGGTGCGCCTGCTGGCCACGGCGCTTGGCGCACCGGCCAAACTGGTGCACAAACAGCCCACGGCCGACCTTGAAGAACTGACGCCTGGCAAGTTGGATGAGCACGCTTACGGCTGTTCCTACGCAGAAATCGATGCGTACCTGATGGGCGAGCCGGTGAGCGAGCGGGTGAGGGGGCTACTGCAGGGTGCTTACATGAAGACGGCTCACAAGCGCGCACTGCCGATTACCCCGATCTGACGCTTGAGTTTGCAGGCTTCGTGGCGATAGGTCGTTATTTGTCGGCGAAAGCAACGTGCGGGGAGCGAGGAAAGTTAACCGAGGGGTATCGGCAAGCTCATGGGTGCTTGCAGGAACCATTCGACAGCCAGTTGCCACAGAGAGGAGGTCGATCCTGTGCGCGCCAACGAGTGGGGGTCGGCAGTTATCGATTCCACAATTTGAGGTTGTGCCATGTACCAGTTAAGTCTTCAACAGGAATCGCTTTTCAATGGCGGTTTTGTCCAGCGTAGTGAGCCACCCGCAATTGCGCTTACCAGCATCTATATGAACGTGCCCAACTCATCAGTGGCCCGTGAGTTCGCCCACAACTTCGATCACTTCCGCAGGTTCGGCAGCGACGTTGTCACGCGTCCAAACCTTGAGTGGGCGGCCGGCCGCGAGCCGATGGGTGATAACTACGTCAACCGGATGACCTCCCTCGCCCGAGAGCTCCTCAGCCGTCCTGAAGTGAGCCAACTGCTGAATAATCAAGTCAGCCGGGGCGAAGCGGACGCTATGATCATGCATTTTGATCAACGGGAAGCTCCACTGCTGCGTGAAGTACCCAAGCGCTACAGCAGTGGCTTGCAGCAGCGGCCCGACGGTCAATTCAACTTTCGCTTGGCCCTTCAACCCTCCCCGCGACAGCCGGCTTTGGACGGCCAGTACGCCAATCGCAGCCAGTGGAACGGCCCGGCCCAAGCTTCCGGGAATCGTCCGTATGCCAATGACTCGAAGGAGGATTTCAGCAACAAGATACTGGCGCGTTTCAGTGCCTTTGAAGATCCGAATTCTCCGGGCATGATCACCGACAAGTCCCTCAGTGCCGTTGCCAGCGGTTATCGCCTGGATGGCCAGCCCGCCACGCAGAAGGAGGTAGATCTGGCCAATGAACTGCTGGAGCGGGGTGGCTTGTTCAAGGAGCTTGATCAAAGCAGCATGGGCGTAATGGACGGCGCTTTCTCCAGGGGCAATTTGCAGTTCTCGTCGGACAAGTATCGCAATATGAGTGATCACGATCTGCTGCAAGGCGTTAAAGACAACTTCAGGCAATTCACCGCTGGCGCCAACGATAAGTACGTCAACGTCAATGAGTTGAAGGAAGCGGCAGGGCAAGTTGCCTCTAACCGTACGTTCAGCTCGCAAGCGCAGCAATTGGCGGCCGAGCTGCTAAGGCGTCCGGGCCTGCTGCGAGACCTGGACATCGGTATCAAAGTGGAGAGTGGCAAGCCGGGCGCAGAAGACCAACGCTTCGATATCGACAACCTCAACCACATGCTCGGTAAAAGCTGATCGTCAGCGGGTTGAGGCACAGCGATGAGTCGGTGGCCCGGCTCATCGCTGCTGTTATCGGGAACCCGGACTGATCATCGTTTCAGGGCGTAGTAGCGGGCTTGCTCGCGAAAGCGGTCTGTCAGCTGGTGCAACCGCTGACTGATACACCGCTTTCGCGAGCAAGCCCGCTCCCACAGGTGATTGGTGTTGATGGATAGTGAGTGTTCGGCTGGAGATTGCCCAGGCACTGCCAATCTCCCGTGGCTGTCGAGCTTTAGCGAGGCTGCGCAGGCGGCGGCACTGTTGGTAGAGGTGGAGCATTTCATCCTGACCATGGCAGATGAAGGGCGGCAAGCTGCGGCGTTCTGCATTCCTCGTTACTGGATTGGATCCATTTGCGGTATAAGCTCGCATCGCGCATGTGTCACGAGGCTCCGTTTTTCATGCAAAACCCTATGCAACGCCCGCTATGGCAGATCTACCTGATCTTCCTGGCGCCGATGGTGCTGTCCAACTTCCTGCAAAGTTTTTCCGGCACGCTCAACGGCATCTACGTTGGGCAGATGCTCGGCACCCAGGCGCTGGCGGCGGTGTCGGGGATGTTTCCCATCGTGTTTTTCTTTATTGCCCTGGTCATCGGCCTGGGGGCGGGCGCCTCGGTGCTGATCGGCCAGGCCTGGGGCGCCCAGGAAACCGCGCTGGTCAAGGTGATTACCGGCGCGACCCTGACCCTGGGCGCATGGGTGGGTGTGATCGCGGCGGTGCTCGGCTGCCTGTTCGCGCGCCCGGCGTTGCAGGCGCTGGGCACGCCAGTTGACGTGCTGGATGACGCGGTGGGGTATGCGCAGATGATGATGTTGATCATGCCGCTGCTGCTGGTGTTCATCCTCTACACCCAGTTGCTGCGCGGTGTCAGCGATACGGTATCGCCACTGCTGGCGCTGGCGGTCTCGACCCTGGTCGGGCTGCTGCTGACCCCGGCGCTGATCCGTGGCTGGATCGGCCTGCCGCCCATGGGCATCCAGAGCGCGGTGTATGCCGGGCTGGTGGGTAATGCCTTGGCCATGCTGTTTCTGATCCTGCGCCTGCGTCATAAAAACCACGTCATGGCGCCGGATCGCGAACTGCTGTCAGCCCTGCGCCTTGACCGCGTGATTCTCGGTAAAGTCCTGCGCATCGGTTTGCCCACTGGCTTGCAGATGGTGGTGTTGTCGCTGTCGGAATTGGTCATCCTTGCCCTGGTCAACAGTCACGGCTCCCAGGCCACCGCGGCCTATGGCGCGGTGACGCAGATCGTCAACTACGTACAGTTTCCGGCGCTGTCGATTGCCATCACTGCATCGATCCTCGGCGCCCAGGCGATTGGCGCGGGGCGGCTGGAGCGTATCGGGCCGATCCTGCGCACCGGGCTGCTGATCAATACCTGCCTGACAGGTGGCTTGATCGTGCTGGGTTACCTGCTGTCGCACTGGTTGCTTGGCCTGTTCATCACCGAGGACGCGGCGCGGGTCAATGCCGAGCACCTGCTGCACATCATGTTGTGGAGCATCCTGGTGTTTGGCTTCCAGGCCGTGGTCGGCGGCATCATGCGTGCCAGCGGGGTGGTGCTGATGCCGGTGGCGATCTCGATTTTCTGCGTACTCTGCGTGGAGCTGCCGACGGCCTACCTGTTCAACGCGCACTTCGGCCTGGAAGGCGTGTGGATGGCATTTCCGGTGACCTACCTGGCGATGTTCGGGTTGCAGGTCGCCTATTACCGCCTGGTGTGGCGGCATAAGCAGATCACGCGGTTGGTGTGAGTTTAAGGCCGCCCAGCAGCAGTTCCAAACCGAGCAAGCCTTCTTGTAGCCGCGCGTCCGGGTGTTCATTCCGGGCGATCCACAGCGCGGTGCTGACCAGGCTGCCGTTGATCAACTGAGCCAATGCCTGGCTCGGGGCCGGGTGGATCACCCCGGCTTGCATCAAGCCTTCCAGCAGTTGGCGCAGCGATGCCACGCAGTGTTGCTGGGAGCCGGTGTCTCCCAGCACGGCAGGGGCATCCTGCAATACGATGCGTTGGATCTCGCTGTCCTGGGCCATGCCCAGATACGTCCGGCAGCGCTCGCAGAAGCCCACCCAGGGGTCCAGGGCCTGGTCGGTGATGTGCTGCAAACGCGCATCCATCTCGCTGTCGAGTTGCGCGACCACGGCAGCCAATAGACCTTTCTTGTCACCGAAGTGATGGTACAAGGCACCGCGGGTCAGACCGGCGCGGGCGGTAAAGTCGTCCATCGAGGTGTTGGCGTACCCTTGCGTGGCAAACGCCTGGCGCGCGCTGGCGATCAGCCGGGCGCGGGTGTCTTCGATCATTTCAGCACGGGCTCGGCTCATGGGGGGGCTCGTTATGGGCAAGTGAGTGATTGACATACGGTGCGTATGTTAAGCATGATTCGTCACATACGTATCGTATGTATTTTGCCTTGATCGCTTCAAATGGCAAACCCCAAGGCGCAGAAGAAGAGGTCAAGAAGAGATGGCAAACCCCTATGCCGCGTTATTCCAGGTTCCAGGCGCGCGGGCTTTTGTGCTGGCCGGCATGCTTGCGCGCATGCCGGTGTCGATGGCCGGCATCGGCCTGATTACCATGCTCGCCCAAGTGCATGGCGGCTATGGCCTGGCGGGCTCGGTGGCGGCGGTGTTTGCGTTGGCCACGGCATTTTGTGCACCGCAGGTTTCACGGTTGGTGGACCGTTATGGCCAGGGCCGGGTGCTGCCCATCGCAGCGTTGATCGGCGGCGGTGGCTTGTTGATGGTGCTGCTGTGTACCCGATTGCAGGCGCCGGGCTGGACGTTGTTCCTGTTCGCCGCCCTGGCCGGTTGCATGCCGAACATGTCCGCCATGGTGCGGGCGCGCTGGACCGAGTTGTACCGTGGGCAACCCAAACTGCAAACCGCGTTTGCCCTGGAGTCGGTGCTGGATGAGGTGTGCTTTATCATCGGCCCGCCGATTTCGGTGGGCTTGAGCGTAGTGCTGTTCCCGGAGGCCGGGCCGCTAGTCGCCGCCCTGTTGCTGGCGGTGGGCGTCACCACCTTTGTGTTGCAGCGTGAAACCGAACCGCCCGTGCATGTGCGCCACGACCACCACAGCGGCTGGTTAATCGCGTCGCCATCCGTGCTGATCCTGATGATCCTGCTGCTGGCCATGGGCGTGATCGTCGGCGTGGTGGACGTGGTCAGTGTGGCCTTCGCCCAGCACCAGGGCCAGCCGGCGGCGGCGAGCATTGTGTTGTCGGTGTATGCCATCGGCTCGTGTCTCGCCGGGTTGGTCTTTGGCACGCTCAAGCTCAAGGCGCCGCTGCCCCGGCAGTTCCTGTATTGCGGCGTGGCCACGGCGTTGACCACCTTGCCGCTGTTGCTGGTGACCAACATCCCGGGGCTGGCGGTGACGATCTTTATTTCCGGCCTGTTCTTCGCGCCAACCCTGATCGTGTCCATGGCCCTGGTGGAGCGCATCGTCTCACCCAGCCGCCTGACCGAAGGCATGACCTGGCTGATCACCGGCCTGAGCATCGGCGTGGCCATCGGTGCCGCCAGCTCCGGCTGGATGATCGACCACTTTGGCGCCACCAGCGGATTTTGGGTGGCGTTGGTGGCGGGGGCAGTGGTGGCGGGGTCAGCGGTGCTTGGGTATCGGCGATTGGGCTAATCAGCCAATCGTCGGGAGCGGCTGTGCGCAGTGATGTTGTAAAAACTCGTTCAATGCCTGGCGTGTCAGGTCATCTTCGATGGAGCCAATGTAGCCTTTGTGTTTCGGTCGGTTGTTCACTGAATCAGGTCTTCTGATTTCAATTGTTCGATGATCTGGCGCCGAACGTAGTGTTTCAGTTCGTTGATGACACTCGGTTGCACGCCTTTTACCCCGCGCTAATTTTTCCCTCTCCGGTTCGTTTTATAGGGACGACGTGCCTTTGTGCTTCCCGCCTATTGCTCCGGACTCCAAGAAATGAACGCTGAAGACTCCTTGAAACTTGCTCGCCGGTTTATCGGGTTGCCCCTGGAAAAACGCCAACTGTTCCTGCAAGCCTTGCAGAAAGAAGGCGTGGATTTTTCCCGGTTTCCGATTCCGGCAGGGGTGGAGGCGGGGGATCGTCAGGCGCTGTCCTACGCGCAGCAGCGCATGTGGTTTTTATGGCAGCTGGACCCGGCCAGCGGCGCCTACAACCTGCCAGGCGCGGTGCGGCTCAAGGGCGCGCTGAACCTGGGCGCCCTGGAGCAGGCGTTCGCCAGCCTGGTGGTGCGGCATGAAACGTTGCGCACGGTGTTCCAGCGCGGCGCCGATGAGCAACTGTTGCAAATCGCCACGCCGACCTCGCTGGTCATTGAGCAGCTCGACTTGAGCGCCCTGGCTGCTGCCGAGCGCGAGCCGGCCGTCAATGCCGCCGCGACCCGTCAATCACTGCTGCCGTTCGACCTGGAGCACGGCCCGCTGCTGCGCGTGCAACTGCTCAAGCTCGACGAGCAGGAGCATGTGCTGTTGTTGACCTTGCACCACATCGTCTCCGACGGCTGGTCGATGAACGTGCTGATCGACGAATTCATCCGTTTCTACGACGCCCATGAGCGCAACGAAGCGCCGCAACTGCCGCCACTGCCGATCCAGTACAGCGACTACGCCTTGTGGCAACGCCGCTGGCTGGAAGCCGGGGAGCAGGCGCGTCAGCTTGAGTACTGGCAGGCACGCCTGGGCGATGAACATCCGGTGCTGGAACTGCCCACCGACCGCCCGCGCCCGGCCGTGCCCAGCTACCAGGGCACACGGCATAACTTTGCGATCGAACCGACGCTTGCCGCGCAACTGCGCGGTTGCGCGCAACAGCACAACGTCACGCTGTTCATGTTGCTGCTGGGCGCCTTCAACGTGCTGCTGCATCGCTACACCGGCCAGGGCGACATCCGCATCGGCGTGCCCATCGCCAACCGCAACCGCAGCGAAGTCGAAGGGCTGATCGGTTTCTTCGTCAACACCCAGGTACTGCGCACCGAACTCAGCGGGCAAACCCGCGTCGGCGAGTTGCTGCAAGCCATCAAGGAACACGCGCTGGGCGCCCAGGATCATCAGGAACTGCCCTTCGAGCGCCTGGTGGAAGCCCTCAAGGTCGAGCGCAGCCTCAGTCACACGCCGCTGTTCCAGGTGATGTACAACCACCAACCGATGGTGGCGGACATCGCGAGCATCAGCACCGCCTCGGGCCTGGAGCTGGCATTGGTGGAGTGGCAAGGCCGCACCACCCAGTTCGACCTGACCCTCGATACCTATGAAAAGTCCGGCACCCTGCATGCCGCATTGACCTACGCCAACGACCTGTTCGACGCGCCCTCCATCGCGCGCATGGCCGAACACTGGATCAGCCTGTTACGCGCCATGATTGCCGATGGCCAGCAACGCATCGGCGAGTTGCCGATGCTCGCGGCGCAGGACCAGCAGGTGTTGGTCCACGCCTGGAACCACACCGCCGAGGCCTATCCGACCGAGCGCGGCATTCATCAACTGATCGAAGACCAGGTGCAGCGCACGCCGCACGCACCGGCGCTGGTGTTTGGCGACAACCGCCTGACCTACGCCCAACTCGACGCCCGCGCCAATCAACTGGCCAACCTGTTGCGCGAACGCGGGGTCGGCCCGGATGTGCTGGTGGGCATCTGCGTTGAGCGCTCCATCGACATGGTCATCGGCCTGCTGGCGATTCTCAAGGCCGGTGGCGCCTACGTGCCGCTGGACCCGGAATACCCCCGGGAACGCCTGGCCTATATGATCGAAGACAGCGGCATCACGCTGCTGCTCAGCCAGCAGCGCCTGCTCGCGCAACTGCCGGCCGAGGGCCTGCAGGTGATCGCCCTGGATCAGGCGGCCAGCGCACTCGATGGCTACAGCACGGCATCCCCTGCGGTGCAGGTCCAGGCGCTCAACCTCGCCTACGTGATCTACACCTCCGGCTCCACCGGCAAGCCCAAGGGCGCCGGCAACAGCCATCGTGGGTTGGTCAACCGCCTGTGCTGGATGCAGCAGGCCTACGCGCTGGATGGCAGCGATGCGGTCTTGCAGAAAACCCCGTTCAGCTTTGACGTCTCGGTGTGGGAGTTCTTCTGGCCGCTGATGACCGGCGCGCGCCTGGTGGTCGCCGCCCCTGGCGAACATCGCGAGCCGGCGCGGCTGATCGAGACCATTGGCCGCCATGGCATCACCACGTTGCACTTTGTGCCCTCGATGCTGCAGGCGTTTATCCACGAGCCGGGCGTGCATGCCTGCGCCAGCCTCAAGCGCATCGTGTGCAGTGGCGAAGCGTTGCCGCTGGATGCGCAAACCCAGGTCTTCGCCAAACTGCCCCAGGCCGCGCTCTACAACCTGTACGGCCCGACCGAGGCTGCCATCGATGTGACCCACTGGACCTGCATCGATGAAGGCGCCGACAGCGTGCCCATCGGTCGGCCTATCGCCAACCTGGCCACCTACGTGCTCGACGCCCAGCTCAATCCGGTGCCGGCGGGTGTGTCCGGCGAGCTGTACCTGGGCGGCACCGGCCTGGCGCGCAGTTATCACCGGCGCCCGGCGTTGACCGCCGAACGCTTTGTGCCGAGCCCGTTCGCCGGCGGCGAGCGCCTGTACCGCACTGGCGACCGCGTGCGCCAACGCGCCGACGGCGTGATCGAATACCTCGGTCGCCTCGATCATCAGGTCAAGCTGCGTGGCTTGCGTATTGAGCTCGGTGAGATCGAGACACGCCTGATGCAGCACCCCGCCGTGCGCGAGGCGGTGGTGCTGGTGCAGGGCGGCAAACAGTTGGTCGCCTATCTCGTCCACGCACACGACGAGCCCGTCGACCTCAAGGCCTGGCTGCTCGGCAGCCTGCCGGAATACATGGTGCCAACCCACTTCGTGGCCCTGGCCAAACTGCCGGTGACCGCCAACGGCAAACTCGACCGCAAGGCGCTGCCGCTGCCGGACACCGCGCCGCAACAGGCTTACAGCGCTCCGCAAACCTCCCTGCAAATGGCGTTGGCGGCGATCTGGGTTGATGTGCTGGGCGTCGAACAGGTCGGCCTGGACGACAATTTTTTCGAGCTCGGCGGCGACTCGATCATCTCCATCCAAGTGGTAGGCCGCGCCAGGCAGGCGGGGCTGCGCTTCAGCCCGCGCGACCTGTTCCAGTACCAGAGCGTGCGCACGCTTGCGCTGGTGGCGAGCTTCGAGCAGGCCACGCTTATTGATCAAGGTCCGGTCAGTGGCGATGTGATCCTGACCCCGGTGCAGCAAGCCTTTTTCGCCCAGGCGATCCCGGTGCGCCAGCATTGGAACCAGTCGCTGCTGCTGACCCCGCGCGAGGCTTTGGAGCCTGCGCGTCTTGGCGCGGCGTTGATCCAGGTGATCAACCATCACGACGCCTTGCGCCTGCGCTTCACCCAGCAGGCCGATGCTTGGCAGCAGGCCCACGCCGAGCCCGTGACGGATGCGCCGTTGTGGCAACGTCACGCGAACACCGATGCAGAACTCACCGCCCTGTGCAATGACGCCCAACGCAGCCTCGACCTGCAACATGGCCCGCTGTTGCGCGCCGCGCTGGTCACGCTGGCCGATGGCACCCAGCGCCTGCTGCTGGTGGTGCATCACCTGGTGATCGATGGGGTGTCGTGGCGCATCCTGCTGGAAGACCTGCAACAGGCTTACAGCCGAGCCGCCTTGCCGGCAAAAACCAGCGCCTATCAGACCTGGGCGCAGCGGTTGCAGGCCCATGCACACCACCTCGACGCACAACTGGCGTATTGGCAGGCGCAAACGGTCGATGCCGAGCTGTCGTGCGACAACCCCCAGGGCGGCCTGCAACAGCGCCTGGGCGACAAGCTCGAAATCCGTCTCAGCAGCGAACACACCCGCCAACTGCTGCAAGACGCCCCGGCGGCCTATCGCACCCAGGTCAATGATCTGCTGCTGACCGCGCTGGCGCGGGTAGTCGGGCGTTGGAGCGGCCAGCACGCCGCGTTGATCCAACTCGAAGGCCATGGCCGCGAGGACCTGTTCGACGGCGTTGATCTGACCCGCACCGTCGGCTGGTTCACCAGCCTGTTCCCGGTGCGCTTGCAGGCCGAAGGCGAGCTGTCGAGCGCGATCAAGTCGGTCAAGGAGCAACTGCGCGCCGTGCCTGACAAGGGCCTGGGCTATGGCCTGCTGCGCTATCTGGGCACGGTGCAATCGCGCGAAGCCCTGGCACGCCTCGCGGCACCGCGAATTACCTTCAACTACCTGGGGCAGTTCGACCGCCAGTTCGACGAGTCCGCGCTGTTCGTCCCGGCCACGCAAGGCAGCGGCCAGGCCCAGGACGACGAAGCGCCGCTGGCCAACTGGCTGACCCTGGAAGGCCAGGTCTACGGCGGTGAACTGAGCCTGAACTGGGGCTTCAGCCGCGAGATGTTCCAGCGCTCGACCATCCAGCGCCTGGCGGACGACTACCGGCAGGAACTGCTGGCGTTGATTGCCCATTGCGTCGACCCGCAACACGGCGGCCTGACCCCGGCCGACGTGCCCCTGGCGCGCCTGACCCAGCCGCAACTGGACGAGCTGGCGCTGCCCGCCCGGGGCGTGCAAGACCTCTACCCATTGTCGCCGATGCAGCAGGGCATGCTGTTCCACAGCCTGTATCAACAAGGCCAGGACGACATCTACGTCAGCCAGCTGCGCGCCGACCTTGTGGGCCTGGACGTGCCGCGCTTCCAGCACGCGTGGCAACAGGTGCTGGCCCGGCATGACATGCTGCGCACCGGCTTTGTCTGGCAGGACGCGCAAACCCAGCCCCTGCAAGCGGTGTACCGCGAGGTGGGCTTGCCGTTCATCGAGTACGACTGGCAGGCGCGCGCCGATCAGCCAGCCGCGCTGGACGAACTGAGCGAGGCGACCCGCGCCGAGGGTTTCGTGCTGGAACAGGCGCCGCTGCTCAGCCTGAAACTGGTGCGTACCGGCCCCGGGCGCTTCCATCTGATCTACACCAACCACCACATCCTGCTGGATGGCTGGAGCCGTGCGCAGTTGTTCGGCGAAGTCTTGCAGCACTACGCCGGCCAGCCATTGCCCGCGCTTCATGGGCACTACCGCGATTACATCGGCTGGTTGCAGGCGCAGGATGGGGCCCTCAGCGAAGCGTTCTGGAAAGACCAACTGGCCGCGCTGCACACCCCGACGCAACTGGCGCGTGGTGTCTCGACGGCACCCGCAGCGGCCAAGGGCAGTGAGCATCTGGCCCTGAGCCCGGCGCAGACCGCGCAACTGAAAGCCTTCGCCCAAGCGCACAAAGTCACCCTCAACACCCTGGTGCAAGCGGCCTGGCTGCTGTTGCTGCAACGCCACACCGGCCAGGACACCGTGGCCTTTGGTGCCACCGTTTCCGGGCGCCCGGCCGGTTTGCCGGGGGTAGAGCAACAGGTCGGCCTGTTCATCAACACCTTGCCGGTCATCGCTACGCCGAGCCCGCAGCTGTGGGTCGCCGATTGGTTGCAACAGCTGCAGGCGCTCAACCTGAGCCTGCGTGAACATGAACACACGCCCCTGTTCGACATCCAGCGCTGGGCGGGGGCGGGTGGGGCGGCGTTGTTCGACACCCTGTTGGTGGTGGAAAACTATCCGGTGTCCGCGGCGTTGGCCCACGGTGCGCCCGCCGGGCTTGGGTTCAGCAATGTGCAAAACCTGGAGCAGACGCATTATCCGCTTACCGTGCTGTCGGGCGCGGGTGCGGTCCTTGAATTCGAATTCAGCTTTGATCGGCAACTGTTCGGCGCCGGCGAAATCCGCCAGTTGGCCGAGTCTTTCCAACACCTGCTGCACGGCTTGAGCCAGGCCACGCCGCAACGCCTGGGGGATCTGCCGGCGCTGACCGACACCGTCCGCCAACAGGTGCTCCACGACTGGAACGCCACCGCCCGCGACTACCCGTTGCAGCGTTGCGTGCATCAACTGATCGAGGATCAAGCGGCCCTCACACCGGATGCCCCGGCGCTGGTGTTTGCGCAGCAGCGCCTGACCTACGCCGAACTCAACCGCCGCGCCAACCGCCTGGCGCACCGCCTGATCGAAGCCGGTGTCGGCCCGGATGTGCTGGTCGGCCTCGCGGTGGAACGTTCGGTTGAAATGGTCGTCGGCCTGCTCGCCGTGCTCAAGGCCGGTGGCGCCTACGTGCCGCTGGACCCGCAATACCCACGCGAACGCCTGGCCTACATGCTCGACGACAGCGGCGTGAAACTGCTGCTGACCCAGGCGCATCTAGTGGCGCAACTGCCGATTCCCGAGGGTTTGCAACGCGTGGTGCTGGGCGATTCAACGTTCGAGGGCTACAGCGAAGCCAACCCCGGCATCGCGCTGGACGGCGACAACCTCGCCTACGTGATCTACACCTCTGGCTCCACCGGCCAACCCAAAGGTGCCGGCAACCGCCACTCGGCACTTGCCAACCGCCTGCACTGGATGCAGCAAGCCTACGCGCTGGACGTCAGCGACAGCGTGCTGCAAAAGACCCCATTCAGTTTCGACGTGTCGGTGTGGGAATTCTTCTGGCCGCTGATGACCGGCGCGCGCCTGGTGGTCGCCGCGCCCGGTGATCATCGCGATCCGGCCAGGCTGGTCAGCCTGATCAACGCCGAGCACATCACCACACTGCACTTTGTGCCGTCGATGTTGCAGGCATTTTTGCAGGAGCCGAGCGTTGCCACCTGTCACACCTTGCACCGCATCGTGTGCAGCGGTGAAGCGCTGCCGGTGGACGCCCAGCAGCAAGTCTTCGCCAAGCTGCCGCAGGCCGGGCTCTACAACCTGTACGGCCCGACCGAAGCGGCCATCGACGTGACCCACTGGACCTGCATCGACGAAGGCCGCGATGCCGTGCCGATTGGCCGTCCCATTGCCAACCTCGGTTGCTACATCCTCGACAACAACTTCGAGCCGGTGCCGGTGGGCGTGCTGGGTGAGTTGTACCTTGGCGGCGTCGGCCTGGCCCGCGGTTATCACCGCCGCCCGGCGCTGACCGCCGAGCGTTTTATCGCCCATCCTTTCGTCAGCGGGGAACGCCTGTACCGCACCGGCGACCTGGCGCGCTATCGCGACGACGGCGTGATCGAATACGCCGGGCGCATCGACCATCAAGTCAAGCTGCGTGGCCAACGCATCGAGTTGGGGGAGATCGAAGCGCGCCTGCTGGAACACACCTCGGTGCGCGAGTGCGCCGTGCTGGCGGTCGACGGCCGGTCTCTGGTGGCCTACGTGGTGCTGCATGCCGCCGCCGAGGATTGGCGTGAAGTGCTCGGCGCCCATTTGGCCGAGCACCTGCCGGACTATATGGTCCCGGCGCAATGGTTGTCGCTTGAGCGCATGCCGTTGAGCCCCAACGGCAAGCTGGACCGCAAGGCTCTGCCGAACGTTGAAGCGCAAGCGCGTGAATACCTCGCGCCGCACACGGAGCTGGAGCAACAGGTCGCCATGATCTGGGCCGAGGTGCTCGGGGTGGCGCAGGTTGGCCTGAACGATCAGTTCTTCGAACTGGGTGGGCATTCTCTGCTGGCGACCCAGGCTGTCTCGCGCATCCGCCACGGCCTGGGGCTGGATGTGGGCTTGAAGGCGCTGTTCGACCAGCCGGTGCTGGGGGATTTTGTCCGCGCACTGACCGACGTGCGGGTTGAAGACAAGCCGATCCAACGCGTTGAACGCGAGCGGCCGCTGGCCCTGTCCTATGCCCAGGAACGCCAATGGTTCCTCTGGCAACTCGACCCCCACAGCGCGGCCTATCACGTGCCCAGCGCCCTGCGCCTCAAGGGCCCGCTGGATCAGGTGGCCCTGCAGCGCGCCTTCGACACCCTGGCGGCGCGCCACGATAGCCTGCGCACTCACTTGCAGCAGGACGCCGAGCGCACGGTGCAAGTGATCAGCCCCGAAACGCGCATCGCTCTGCGCGTCGTCGATGCCGATGAAACGCGCCTGAAAGCCTTGGTCGAAGCCTGTATCACTCAGCCGTTCGACCTGCGCCAGGGCCCGCTGCTGCGCGTCAGCCTGCTGCGCCTGTCAGCCGATGAGCATGTGTTGGTGCTGGTGCAGCACCACATCATCTCCGATGGCTGGTCGATGCACGTGCTGGTCGATGAACTGGTCCAGCTCTACGCCGCCTACAGCCAGGGGCAACCCCTGCAACTGCCAGCGCTGGCGATCCAGTACGCCGACTACGCCGCCTGGCAGCGCCAATGGATGGAAGCGGGAGAGAAGGCCCGCCAGCTGGATTACTGGCGCGAACGGCTCGGCGGCGAACAGCCGGTGCTCGAGCTGCCGTTCGACCACCAGCGCCCGGCCGTGCCGACCCATCGCGGTGCGCGGCTCAATGTGCCGTTGCCGGCGGCGCTGCTCGACAGTCTCAAGGCCCTGGCCCAACGCGAAGGCGTGACGCTGTTCATGTTGTTGCTGGCGTCCTACCAAGTGCTGCTGCATCGCTATAGCGGCCAGCAGGACATCCGTGTCGGCGTGCCCATCGCCAACCGCAACCGGGTCGAGACCGAGCGCCTGATCGGCTTCTTCGTCAACACCCAGGTGCTCAAGGCCGAGATCGACGGGCACACCAGCGTTCGTGAACTGCTCGCCCAGGTCAAACAGCGCGCCCTTGAAGCCCAGGCCCACCAGGACCTGCCGTTCGAACAGCTGGTGGAAGCCCTGCAGCCGGAGCGCAGCCTGAGCCTGAGCCCGCTGTTCCAAGTGGCGTTCAACCACCACATCAGCCTCGCGGGCGAGCACTTGCGGCGCCTGGGCGAGTTGACGATCAGCCCGGTCGGTTGGGATGAAGCGGTCGCCCAGTTCGACCTGACGCTGGACATCGAAGAGTCCCAGACGCACCTGCTAGCGTCCTTGAGTTACGCCACCGATCTGTTTGAAGCCAGCACCATCGAGCGCATGTCGCGGCATTGGCAGAACCTGCTGCAGGCGATGGTTGCCGATCAGCAGCAGAACATCGGGCAATTGAACCTGCTGGATGCGGATGAGCAACAGCACATCCTGCAACTGTGGGATCGCAGTGAGTCCGGCTTCTCAAACGCTCGTCTGGTGCACGAACTGTTCGCCGACCGCGCCCGCGAAAACCCGCAGGCGGTGGCGGTCAAGTTCG
>NZ_JACVAC010000021.1 GCF_014851685.1 Pseudomonas sp. PDM05 | reverse complement strand
ACCGTCGTCTGTCGCAGATCGGCTTGAAGGAAGAATACCCAGGCACCACCAACCCGTTCCCGTGGATGAGCGAGATCATGGACTTGAAGAAAGAGAAGAACTTCTTTGAGACCCGTGTGATCGAGTATCAGACTGGCGGTGCGTTGAGCTGGGACTGAATACTATTCAGACTCACTAGTGAATAAGTTGCGATCTAACCTTTAAACCCTGGCCATGCCAGGGTTTTTTTATAGATCTTATAAAATAGTGGAACACATACAATCGCAACTCTTTATCAACCCCAAAATTGATAATGGCCAACAGCCATGATATAAGTGTTTATGCAGGAGGCTATTTTTACTCACTATATCTTGCATCAACTAATCAAGAGTGCATACGATGGAATTGTCGGGGACCATACAAAAATCCCATTTATGGAAAAATTGCTTTGAGGTCGAAAGTGAATATCCGGCAAATAGGGATCGACTTAAACAGTCATTTTTACACTTTCGCGAAAGGGCAGCTCAGCTTGCCACTGAAATAAGACTGGACCTTCCTGAGCTTACCATTCATGACATTACTCATTTAGACGCACTCTGGGAAACAGCATCTCAGATCTGTGGTAGCGCTTACAATCTTACACCGACAGAAACTTATGTTTTAGGTGGCGCAATTTTACTACACGACCTGGCGATGTCTGTAGCAGCAACTCCTGGCGGAATTGAGGCACTGAGAAAAACTCAGCGCTGGTCAGACATCATAAACAACAAATATCAATCTAGAGAAAAAAGGCCCCCAACGCCCCAAGAGCTGGAGACCCCATCCCCTGATATATATAAAGAAGCAATTTTTGAGATTCTTAGAAAAATCCATGCTGAAAGCGCAGAAAAGCTGGCGTTCACTTCTTTCGAACACAAAAAAAACAATCTTTTCTTGATAGAAGATGCAGAATTACGCTTGGCGTACGGAAGAATTATTGGCGAAATTGCCCATAGCCATTGGTGGAGCGTTGCAGAAATCGAAACTCGATTCAAAGAAACTATTGGCACCCCTCCTTGGGCAACAGCAACAGACTGGACCGTAAACCCATTAAAAATTGCCTGTATATTGAGAGCCGCTGATGCAGCACATCTGGACTCCCGACGAGCACCAATATTTATCCGCAGTTTTCGAAAACTTAACCAAGTTTCAGAAATGCATTGGGACTTCCAGGAAAAACTATTAAAGCCCTACTTAAAAGATGATGCTCTGATATTTACTAGCGGACAGAGTTTCCCTTTTGCTGAAGCTACAAGCTGGTGGGTTTGCCTAGAAACACTTAAGATGGTAGACCACGAATTAAGAAGCATAGATGCCTTACTCTCTGACTTAAACCTTCCGCGTTTTTCAGCTAAAAGAGTTGCTGGCATTGACCAACCGTCAAGACTAGCTAAATATATCAGAACAGAGAACTGGCACCCTGTAAATGCAACAATACAAATTACCGACATCCCGAGCATCATAAAAAGTGTTGGCGGCCAAGAGCTATATGGTGCAAGGCCGACCGTCCCCGTAAGGGAGCTTATACAAAACGCAAGCGATGCCATCAAAGCTAGACGCGCCTATGAAAAACAAGAAGATTTATTTGGAGAAATAAAAGTCAGCATTACAAAAGAAGATGAACGTTACTGGCTACACATATCAGACAATGGTACTGGAATGTCGGAGTTCGTCCTAACCAACTACCTCCTTGATTTCGGTAAAAGTTTTTGGGCATCATCAAACGCCCAGGAAGAATTCCCAGGATTAGCATCATCGAATTTTGAGCCTACTGGGAAATATGGAATAGGTTTTTTCTCCGCCTTCATGATTGCGGATAAACTAACAATAACCACTCGCCATGTAGACAAGGCAAAATCAGACACTATAGTACTAGAATTCGGATGTGGACTACACGAAAGGCCAATACTAAGGCCTGCAAATCAATCTGAATACATCCGTGATGGGGGCACAACAATCTCACTCCGCCTAACAACCAACCCAGAGGAAGATGGTGGAATTCTCTACTCCAAAACCAGAGAAAAACTCCTTAGCTTGGCGGAACTCTGCCTATGTTTAGCGCCTAGCATAGATGTAAATTTAACAACCACTGAGTACAATAAATATCAAACCAAGGTAATAACTGCAAACGACTGGGAAAGCGCAAACAGCTCAGACTTAACTCAACGTCTCGCATCAATATGCCACTTAACTAGAGCAAAGTACCAATCCCATAAAGAATATGACACTTCCATCCATAAAAACCTAAGATCGATTTATGAAAATGGCATACTACTTGGTCGAGCATGCATTTCTACGGATACAACCGAGCACAGCCAGATACTTGGACAATTAACGGTCGGCGGACTAGACTCCAACTACATACGCGGAGTTACTGGAGTATTGAAGGGTAAAGCCATAAAAGCCTCGCGAGACACATCTGAGTTTCTCGCTTCAAAAGAAAGCTTCGCTCAGTGGGCGACAGAACAAGCACCATTAATAAAAGAATTTTATTCAACCGAAGAACAACAAGCGGCATGCGCCTCCACCATTAGTATGTTTGGAGGAGACACGGGCGAGCTACCTCTAGCCATATATAACGGCGAGTGGAAATCTAAAAAAGAACTAGAAAACTTACCAAAACCAGAACAAGTAATATTCACTTACGAGCATCAACTTCATAACTCCATAAGAAATCTGAAAGACGTAAACCTCACAGAAAACATCTTACTCATTGAGCATAGCTACTACCATGACCTCATTGGCACGAGAGGATCACAGTACTTCGGCACATCCAGCCCATTTTTCAACAAGAACTATGACACACACATAAATGTTATTTTCAAGGCCATATCTAAGGCCTGGAGCCTGGATGCCAAAACACTCCTTCAGAAATTTTACAAAGATCAACGCGAAGACATAGCAATTGGAACTAGCTCGACCGGAGAGATATTATGCTATGGAGTATTAATAACGCCATAGCACATCAAACCCAACACAAAAACCTAAGCCCACCTAGAGAGTCCTGAAGCATTACTCTCTAGATGGCATATCTATTCATCACAACACTGCACACACATAATAAAAACCATAAATACAAATACCTACAAAATAAAGCATCTCACTCCCACCAACACGAACCACTAGACAAATTCACAAAAAACAAAATAAACTCATGACCCATACACCACTCTTTGAACATGGCATTAACATCTAACCAAACACCGAAATTTAAAAAGTCGAACCACGAAATCAGGCTAAATAATTCAAACTTTAGAGGTGATTTTTTACCATGCACGCTCAAAAGCACACGGAATTTAACTCGCAGATGTCTTGTATATTTTCCGAAAAGTCATTGCGACGATCAGCCTCTTCTTGAAGCACATCGCACCCAGCACCTCGCCCGGAAGGGTTCGGATCACATCACCAATGCTGTAGCCTTGTGCCCCAATTGCCATCAGCGTTGTCACCGGCCCAGCGACCGGGAGGCTTTTACCGCAGCGGTTTACGCGAAAATCGATAGATTGATACGCGAGTAAACTGCGGTTGTCACAGCTGGTGCATTCCAATATTCAGTAGATACGACCGAGGCCACCCCGTGACCCCAGACATGCTCGAAGCCGGCCCCGCCGATGCCAAAGTACTTTCCGTGTTTGACTTCGACGGCACCCTGACCCACCACGACAGTTTTGTGCCGTTCCTCAAGTTTGCCTTTGGCAAGGCTGAGTTCTGCCGGCGGATGGTGAAGCTCACGGTGCCTGGGCTGCGGTTTTTGTTGCGGCTGACCAGCCGGGATGAGTTGAAGGCGCAGTTGATCCGCACCTTCATGACCGGGGTGGAGAAAGCTTGGGTGCAGCAGCAGGCGCAAGCGTATTGCCAGGCGTATTGGACCAAGTTGATGCGCCCAAGCGGCTTGCAGTCGGTAGCCGATGAGTTGAAGTCCGGAGCGGTGGTGACCCTGTGCTCGGCGTCGCCGGCGCTGGTGTTGCAGCCGTTTGCCGATCGCCTGGGGATCAAGTTGATCGGCACCGAGCTTGAAGTGGTCGACGGGGTGCTGACCGGCAAGCTGACCGGCAACAATTGCCGCTGTGAGAACAAGGTGCTGCGGCTTGAAGCGGTGTATGGGGACCTGGGGGATTATCGTCTGCGGGCCTGGGGTGACACGCGCGGGGATCGGGAGTTGCTGGCGGCGGCGCAGGATGCGCATTTTCGGCATTTTCATGGGAAGAAGAAAAAGCGGGCCCGGTTGCAGCGGTAATACCAGTGGGTGGGGTCGGCAAAAAAAACTGAGCCGATCCCTTCGCAGCCTCACAGGGGTTCGACAGGTCCCACATTTAATCGGTGCGAGTCTGAAAACCGTGAACGCTGACGCTGCTCTGCTGCGCAGCTTAAACCCAATCCTCGACCCGCAAGCCTGGCACGCGGTCGAACGTAGATATTCGCAAGCGCCTTGGCCGGCGTTACGAGTGAATCATGGCGACCCCATCGGCGCCTCGCCAAAGGTATACGGATTGCTTTTGTTGCTGATATTTGAGGTAAATCCCGCTATTAATAGCGAACTATCTCACGGACCCGAGCCCCATGAAATTCGACACGGCCTACAGCCTGAGTCTCGATGAAAAGCTGTCGATCTACGACGTACGAGACCTGAATTTCGACGAAACCAGCGACTTCGATTCCGACAAGGATCGTTTCCTCTGCCCCAACGATGAATGCCGTGCAGCATTCGATGCGGGCAACACGCTGAGCACCTTCAACGCAAAAAACGTCAACTACCAACGCACGCCGCACTTCAAGAACAAGGCCGGCACCCGGCATATCGACGGCTGCCGTTATGCCAGCACGCACAAGGCCGCATCCGGTGAAAGTGACGACGAGCGCGAGGACAATTTCCCATCGGAGTTTGTGCTCACCCGACGCCAATACCTACGCAAAGCCACTGTGGTCGACACCGAAGCAAACGCCCCACAAGAGCCAACGAAAACACCTTCAATCCGCAGCAGCACCTCCCACGTCGCCACTGACACCCCCCCAGACAAAACCAGTGTGTTCGCCCACCCGGTGGAATGCTATGTGTCGAACATCGACGACAAGCACAAGCTCAAAAGCATGCCGCTGAAGATCGGCGAGCATACTGCGACGTACTGGGCGTTTTTCAAGAAGATCGAGTACCTGCAAGACAACAAGGGCCTGATCTACTGGGGCAGGATCAAGGCGATCAAGGACTACACCAGCAGCTTTCGCATCGACTTCGAAAAGAAGGTGTGGCTCGACAAGAAGCCTTACTCGGTCAACGTCTACCTGAGCAAAAAACTGATCGAGAACTACCGCAAGCGCAAGGCGTTCCTGGAGCAGATCAAGGCAGCGGTGGACAGTAAACAGGCGCTGTACTGCTTCTTTTACGGGGTGACGCCCGAACTGAAACAGGTGCCAAGCAAGAAACACCCCGAGCAGACGTTCGGGGTGTTCAGCGCGAATATCGAGAACCTGGATCACTTGATTATTCGGGAGGCGCCGGGGGTGGAGTAAAGGCTAGTCGCGAGCCTTCGAAAAAATCCAGTTGATGAGCGGTCAAAACAACTGTACAAAAACACAGTATAGTTTGCCCTCCCCCGTCGAATCCTGGAGAAACCCCATGTCCTCTCTGGCAATGAGCTCTTTCGTAGAACAACAGATCGTCCTGCACCAATTCACCGCCAAGCACAGCGCCCAGGCCCGCGCGATGCTGGGCTGGAGCCGCGAAGACCTGGCCCGCCAGGCGGGTGTGGCAGTGGAAGCGGTGCAACGCTTTGAAAGCCACGCCGACGTGGAAGATGAAACCCGGTTGACCCTGGCGTTTCGGCTGGAGGCGGAGGGGCTGGTGTTTTTCCCAGGGTTCGCGCCGGGGTGGGGAATGAGTGCACGCCGGTCTACCCCTGCTCCGGCCGAACCCGCCGAGCCAGGTATCATCTCGCGGCTGATGGGTTCAACAGCGGCCTCTCTTGACTCACCAGCCCCTCAACCGAATGGTGCGTAGTGTCCTGCCGGATCACTGGACAGCGTAGGCGGCGCAGGATGAAGTGTAATGCGTTGACGTTAAAGAACCGGCTTGATCCCCACTTTCGCAGCCTGCTCATAGCCATGGGCAACCGCCAGCAACGTCGGTTCGCTCCAGCGGGCACCAAAGAAATACGCGCTGGTCGGTACGCCGTCGTCATTTTTCCCGGAAGGCACCGAGACACCAGGGTAACCAGCTGCGGCGACCGCAAAGTAGCTGTTGGTCTCGAAGTCCGAGACCACCGCATCAAGGTGTTGCTCGTCAATCAGCTCATCCAAGGTGCCACGAAACTCCTGGATCAGGGCATCCCATAGGGGTTCGCGTTCCTCAGGCGTGAGGGTGGATGCCTCGATTTGCTTGAGTACCGGCTGGTGCTCGGTGGCGGTTCCATCACGCGCATCGTTGAACGCAATCAGTTGCGGCACCGACTTGACCGGCAGTCCCTGTCGCTTGGCCAGGTAGTCATTCAACTCGTCCTTCACATCGGCAAACAACAATTCGCCATAACGCGAGGCGTCGGCCAGTCGCATATTCACCGGCACCACAGTTGCCCCTTGCGCCCGAAGCACCTCAAGCGCCCGGGCAAACTGAGGGCTATTGTCCACCGACAGGCTTTCGCCCTTCGCGCAAAAGGTCGCCGGGTAACCAATACGCTTGCCGTGCAACGCTCCGGGTTTGAGCAATGCGGTGTAGTCGATGCCCTTGGGCGCATCAATGTTCGCGCTGTCGTCAGGGTCGCTGCCAGACATGGCATTAAGCATGAGCGCAGCATCAAATACCGAGCGCGCCATCGGCCCCGGTGTGTCCTGCCGGTGGCTGGCTGGAATGATGCCGCTGCGGCTCAACACGCCCACGCTGGGCTTGAAACCGACCACGCCGTTGAGCGCCGCCGGCACAATGATCGAACCGCTGGTTTCGGTGCCCACGGCCAGCGGCGCCAACCCGGCGGCAACAGCGGCGGCCGATCCCGAACTTGAACCGCCGACCGGTGCATCCGCATGGTAAGGGTTGTGCGTTTGCCCGCCCCGACTGCTCCAACCGTCGGGGCCACCGCGAAAACCCGCGAGCTCCGTCAGGTTGGTCTTGCCCAGGATCACCGCGCCCTGCTCACGCAGGCGCTCGACAATAAACCCATCTTTACTCGCCGCCGTCCCCGTCAATCCAAACGCGCCGGCGCTGGTTTGCTGGGTATCGCCTGTCTCGATCGTGTCCTTGAGCAGCACCGGAATCCCATGCAGCGGCCCCCTGATCTTGCCTGACACGCGCTCGCGGTCCAGTTCGCGTGCAATCTCCAACGCTTGTGGGTTGAGTTCGATGATGGTGCTTAACGCGGGGTCGAGCTTACGAATGCGCGCTTGCAAATAGGTGACCAGATCTTCCGAGGTGAACCCACCCGGCCGTGCCATTTGCTCGCCGAGTTCGCGAACACCGACATACTCAGTGCCAGGCGGTACCGGTTTGCGTAGATCGCCCGCGGGTTTCACCCCCATCATTCTCGACGCCTGGCTAATTACCGCGCCCACACCAAGACCAATACCAAACATGCAACACCTCCAGGAAGGGGTAAGAATTGACGAAGGACCTATGTTGATCCGCACACCATTCTAAAAACGCCCCTCCATCCAGGCTGCGCGAGGCCAGTCGTTCATACCGTGGGATTGTTCAACGCATGGGGTAGCCTGGCCTAAACCGGAGTCAACGCACGCACGCTGCGATAGCCCTGCACCAGCGTCGCCAACATCGCCTTCGACCAGCGCGCACCGTAGAACCACAGTGTCGCCCCGTCCTCAAGCGGCTCGTTGAGCGCTGGGTAACCGTTCCAGCAAGCGCTGTGAAACGCTCCAGTGCGGCTGTCGGACACCACCGCATCCAAGCGATATTCGCTGACAAGCTCATCGACTTCATTAAGGCTCTGCAAGGTGAAGTGCAGATCGCCCTTGGTCGCGCGGGCAGGCACCAGCACCAAGTGCGCGCCAGCCCGCCGCAGTATCTCCAGCGCGCGGAGAAAAGAGGCGTGGTGCTCGATCGGTGTCTGATCATCAAATCGCTCGGCAACCCCCACGCGTCGGCCAGCCAGAGCCGGGGTCGCAGTGAATGTGGTGTTGTTCTGCACCAGAGGCACCTCCACCATGACTGGTCCAGAGGGGTCGATACCACTCAGGGCGATCAATGACAGCGAGGGATCACGCACGGTTTTCAAGGGAATCGCCGGTGCGTCATATCCAGGGATCGGGATACTCACCTCATGCGGCATGCCGGCCTGGGGTTCGACGCTAAACGCAATACCGCGCTGGCCCGCTGCCTCAGGAACGTGGCCAGCAGGTGCAGGCTCGACAAACGTGGGCAGCACTTGCACCGGCAGGCACGGCACGCGTACTGCACAAATTTTCCTACACTTTTCATCCATCAAAACGTCCCCCAGAAATTAATTTTCCGGGAATCATCGCACCCTCATCCGGCCTCTGTCGCAGCCCGGAAACACCTTGAAAACTCCTTTTTCCGACGCCGCCAGCTTCAGCTTGCCAGGCTTTCTTCGGCGCCCTGGGTTTCCACCTCCAGCCACCACGCCTGCCCGCGCTCAGGTTGGTTCAGGCTGAACGCCTGGCCCATCGCCGGCGTGGTGATCGACACATTGCGCTCCCACGCGAAGGCCATGATGCGGTCGAACGGTTCGTGCCAGGCATGAAACGCCAGGTCGAAGGTGCCATTGTGAATCGGCAGCAGCCAACGCCCCTTGAGGTCGATGTGTGCTTGCACGGTTTGCTCTGGCTGCATGTGTACGTGGGGCCAGTCGACGTTGTAGGCACCGGTTTCCATCAGCGTCAGATCAAACGGACCGTACTGCTCGCCAATGCGTTTGAAGCCATCGAAATAGCCGGTGTCACCGCTGAAGAAGATCCGCCGCGCGCCGTCGATCATCACCCAGGAACACCACAGGGTCTGGTTGCTGTCGAACAAGCCGCGCCCGGAAAAATGCTGCGCAGGTGTGGCGACAAACCGGATGCCATCCACCTCGGTGCCCTGCCACCAATCCAGTTGCCGTACTTTGCCGGGTTCAACGCCCCACTTGACGAGAATGTCGCCCACGCCCAGCGGTGCGAGAAAATAGCGAGTCTTGTCGGCCAATTCCACGACCGCCTTGTAGTCAAGATGGTCGTAATGGTTGTGGGAAAGAATCACCGCCTCTAGCGCAGGCAGTTCATCGAGGCTGATGGGGGGCTGGTGGAAACGCTTGGGGCCAGCCCAACTGAACGGCGAAGCGCGCTCAGCGAAGACCGGGTCGGTCACCCAGAACTTACCGCGCATTTTCAGCAAGACCGTGGAATGCCCAAGGCGAAACACACTGTGATCGGGCGCTGCCAGCAACTGGTCACGGGTCAGCGGTTGCACTGGGATCGTCCCCACCGGCCGCGTACTGCGTGGCTTGTTGAACAGCATGTTCCAGAAAATCCGCAAGGTTTTGCCAAAGCCGCCGTGTTGTACGGGAGCGTCGTTACTGAAGGGGCCCTGTTCCTGCTCGGCAGGTTTGAGCCCCTCAGGCAAAGGGTCGACACGGGATGAGAGGATGGCCATTACCAGGTGACTCCTACAGAGCGCTGAAGAATTACACTGCACAGTGTAGTTTCAAGATTGCAACAAAATCCGGAGCAAGTAAACTACCGAGTGTAATTTCCTCTGCCGAGCCGAATGCCCCCCATGACTGCCCCTCAACGCCTCACCGACCGTAAACGCGAAGCCATCGTGGCTGCGGCCATCGCCGAGTTTCGCGCCAACGGTTTCGAGGTCACCAGCATGGACAAGATCGCCGCCACCGCCGGTGTTTCCAAGCGCACCGTGTACAACCACTTCCCGAGCAAGGAGGAATTGTTCGCCGAAATCCTTCACCAATTGTGGGCCAGCAGCGTCGCGCAACTGGATGTGAGCTACGCCAGCGACCGCCCGCTGCGCGAGCAACTGCGCGGGTTGCTGGAGGCCAAGATGAAGATGATGGCGGATGCCAATTTCCTTGACCTGGCCCGGGTCGCTATCGCCGCCACCATTCACTCGCCGGAACGTGCCCAAGACATGGTGACCCGCCTGAGCCAGCGCGAAGAAGGTTTTACCCAGTGGGTCCGCGCCGCCCAGGAAGACGGCCGCCTCAGTTGCAGCGATCCGGCATTCGCCGCCCACCAGATCCAAAGCCTGCTCAAGGCGTTCGCGTTCTGGCCGCAAATCACCCTTGGCCAACCGACCCTGGATGCCGCCAACCAGGCCAGCGTGATCGAGTCTGCCATCGACCTGTTCCTGGCCGGCTACGAAGTCCACCCTCGGTAGACGCTGTTGCTTGAACGACATCGCAGGTCGTTTTTGACGCATTCGCCCTCTGTTTTGCACAAATGGCCTGTAAGGCCACTGATTATTCGTGCGCAAATAACTGACAATATTCACAGCCTTATCCGATAAACGGTTACCCCACGAACACGCTGCCGTACCTGCAAAAAGAGCTGACTCAGAATTTATGGAAAACCGACAAGGCAAAGGGCTCTCATTTGCCAGGCGTATCTACAAGCCAAGGATCATCGGCCTGGGCATCGGCGGCATCAGTGTGGCCGCCGCCCTCTACCCGCTCTCGATGCCCGGTTGGGTCTGGGCGTTCCTGCTGTTCAATGGTCTTGCCTGGGCGCATGTGGCGTATCAACTCTCGACGCGCGCCCAGTTCCCCTATCAGGCCGAAAAACGCAACCTGATCTACGACTCGTTTTTCGGCGGGTTCTGGGCGGCAGCCATTCAGTTCTCGCCGCTGACGGCCGTGACCATCCTGTCCATGATGGCTATGAATAACGTCGCAGCGGGCGGCAAACAGATGTTCCTGCGCGGCCTGTTGGCCCAGGCAGCGGGTATCGGAGCCGGGTGGTTGCTGTTCGGCATGCGCTTCGACACGGATGTCAGCGTGCTGGAGGTCTACGCCTGCCTGCCGATGCTGACCCTCTACCCCATGGCCATCGGCATGGTCTGTTACCAATTGGCGATCAAACTGTCCGAGCACAAGCGCGCCCTCAGCGCCCTCAGCCGTATCGACAGCCTCACGGGCTTGCTTAATCACGGTTCGTGGAAAGACCTGCTGCACATCAAATTCCATAAGTGCCGGCAACAACAAAGCCACGCCACCATCACGCTGATCGACATTGACCACTTCAAACAGATCAACGACACCCACGGCCATATCGTCGGTGACGCGGTGCTGCGCCAACTGAGCCTGGAGTTGCGGCGCAACCTGCGGGAAAACGACCTGGCCGGACGCTATGGTGGCGATGAGTTCTGCGTGATTCTTCCGAAAATGCCCCTGGAAGAAGCCGCGCAGTTGATGGAACGCATGCGTGAGACCTTCAGCAACTACCGTAACCCGCAGATCCCGGAGCTACGCGTCAGCCTGAGCATCGGCCTGGCCGACTTCCAACCCGGTTTCAGCGATGCCGCGATGTGGCTCAACGCCGCGGATCGGGCGCTGTATGCCGCCAAGGCCACCGGGCGCAACCGGGTCAACGTCAGCAACTACTGCGTGGCTCATTCCGCCTGAAGTTGTCGTACGACACCTCGTCTGAATTTCCTGCCCAGCACTCGCAGCGATAGCATAATGCCTTCATTGGGCGCCGCCGCTAAAAAGTAGTGGCACATCGCCGAACTTTCTTCCCGCTACGCGACTCTGACCCCGTTGTTCCACCCCCGCTGTCAGCACCAGGAAGCTGACAATGAGCACGTCAACCGTAGAGCCCAGCGCCTTACGGGGCAGGCGACCTCACATGGATACCCCCTACGCTTGCTTGCCCGAGCATCCGAACATGCTATTTAACGCCCACAAAAAAACCATCAGCGCCCTGCAACATACCGTGGCCCAACAGGCCAGCCTGCTGGACGCCCTCGAGCGCTCCATGGCGGTGATCGAATTCGACCTGCAAGGCAACGTGCTGCGGGCCAACGACAACTTCCTCAAGACCATGAGCTACCGCGCCGAACAGATCGTCGGCCAGCCCCACAAGCTGTTCTGTACCCCCGCATTTGCGCGTAGCGCCGAGTACAACCAGTTGTGGACGAACCTGCGCAACGGCCAATTCCAGTCAGGCACCTTCGAACGGGTGGCAGGCGACGGCCATTCAGTGTGGCTGGAAGCCAGCTACAACCCGGTACGCGACGACGCCGGCCGCGTGGTCAAGGTGGTGAAGTACGCCATGGACGTGACCCCACGCCTGCAAGCCGAGAGCGAAGCCAACGCCAAGTTGGACGCCATCGGCCGGGCGATGGCGGTGATCGAGTTCAACCTCGACGGTACCATCCTCACCGCCAATACGAATTTCCTACAACGCATGGGCTACAGCCTCACACAGGTCCAGGGCCAGCATCACCGCCTGTTCTGCACCCCGGAGTTGGCCAACAGTGCGGCCTACAGCGAGTTCTGGCGCCGCCTGAACCAGGGCGAAATGTTCAGCGGCCAGTTCGAGCGCGTGGATAAAAACGGCCGCACCGTGTGGCTGGAAGCCAACTACAACCCGGTGTATGACGCCGGCGGACGCCTGTGCAAAGTGGTCAAGTTCGCCTCCGACGTCACCGCCATGGTGCAGCAGCACAGCGCCGATGCGGCCAGCGCAGCCCAGGCGTACCACATCTCCCTGAGCACCCGGGACATCGCCGAAAAAGGCGCCGAAGTGATCCAGCAAACGGCCAGCGGCATGCGCGAGATTGCCGCCGACATTGACGGCTCCTCACAACTGATCGCCAAGCTGGGCGAGCGTTCGCAGCAGATCACCGCCATCGTCAACACCATTCGTGGCATCGCCGACCAGACCAACCTGCTGGCCCTCAACGCGGCCATCGAAGCGGCACGTGCGGGTGAACAAGGCCGTGGTTTTGCCGTGGTGGCCGATGAAGTGCGGCAACTGGCAGCGCGTACCAGCGGCTCCACCGCGGAGATCTCCAGCATGATCGCGATGATCCAGGACGAAACCCGCCAGGCCATCCACAGCATGGACGGCACCCGCGACCGCGCGGCCCAGGGTGTCGACCTGGCCAACCGCGCCGGCACGGTGATCCTGCAGATTCGTGAAGGCACCAGCGAGGCCGTGCAGGCAGTCAGTGCATTCGCCAACGAGCGTGGCGGCAGCTGACCCGATCTTCATACGTAGCGTCGGGGGCTCGGTCTATAGTGCTTCACTGTCTCTCAGTTGAAGATCCGAGCCCATCATGACCCCAAGCAAACCTGAAGCCGCCCCCGTCGATCACCTGCGTTTCCACCGCCCCCATGCCCACCTGGCACCGACGTTTGGCAATGACACCTTTGCCCTCAAGGCCGAAGCCTTCGCCCGATTCTTCGGCACGCCGACCTTCCTCGGTGCGCAGACCGTGATCGTGGTGGTGTGGATGGTATTGAACATGACCGGCGTGACGCACTTCGACGCCTACCCGTTCATCCTGCTCAACCTCGCCTTCAGCCTGCAAGCGGCCTACGCCGCGCCGCTGATCCTGCTGGCGCAGACACGCCAGGCCGCGCGGGACAAAGCCCAGTCCGACGCCGATGCGCAGCACCGTGAAGCCCTCGCCGTGGCCAATACCGAACGCCAGGCCCAGGCCGCGCAGACCACCAAACAGTTGCTGGAATTACTCGAACAGAACACCCGGCTGACGGAAATGACCAAGCAACTGACGGAACATGTCGAAAGCCTGACGTGTGAACTGCACGAGCACTTTGTAAGAAAACCCCAAGAACACCCGTAATCCCATATGGGAGGGGGCTTGTCCCCCCACATTTTTGATTTGGGTCTAGGGCTTCATCCGGATATGCCGCCCCAATTCATCAAACAACGCCACCACCGAGCGCAACGCCCGGCAGTCAGGACGGGTGAGCAACCACAACGCCGTGCCATGCCCTGCCAACGTCGGCCCCATCGGTTGCAAGCCCTCATCCAGGAGAAAGTCCGGCAACGCCGCCACACCCAGCCCGGCACGCACCAGTTCGGTGACCGACAGCATACTGTTGCAGCGATAACCAAGGCGTACACCCGGCAGGTGCTCGCGACGCCAGGCCACCGTCGGGTGGTCCGGCATGAAATCATCCGGAGCGATCCAGGCCAGTTCGGCCAACTCGCGCCCGGCATGCTCACGCGCAAAACCCGGGCTCGCACACACCTGGTAGGCGACGTTGCCGAGGCAGCGTCCTACAAGGTGCTCCGGCGGCGTCTTGGTCAAGCGTAGGGCGATGTCCGCATCGCGGCGGCTGAGGTTGGCGAAGTCGTTGGACGTACTCAGCTCCAGGGTCAGCGCCGGATAATCCGGCATGAATTGCGCCAAGGCAGGCAGCAGCAACCCTTGCAACACCGAGTCGGTACAGGTCAGGCGCACCGTGCCGCTGATCACTTCACCGCCCTGCTCCACGCCAATGCGCGCCGCCTCCAGCGCTTGTTCGGCACGTTCGGCCTGTTGCGCCAGGTCCCGCGCCAAGCCCGTGGGCAAGTAGCCGGCGCGGCTTTTTTCAAACAGCGTCTGGCCCAATGCCGCCTCCAGGCGCCGCACTGCGCGAAACACCGTGGACACGTCCACCCGCAACAACGCCGCCGCCCGCGCGAGGGAGCCACCGCGCACCAGCGCGAGGATCAGCGACAAGTCGGGGTAGTCAATCTGATAGTGCGTTGACGCATTGAACATATGGGTAAACGCCAATATTGATTGCGTGAACGCCAATTTATAGTGCGCCCCAGGACACCACAAGCCATGGGATGCACACGATGAACGCCTCTACGCTGCACCTCGCCCTGATCGGCGAATACCACCCCGCTGTCACCGCGCACCAAGCCATTCCCGTGGCCCTGCAACAGGCGGCCGACAGGCTTGGCCTGACCGTTCACCTGCAATGGCTCGACACCGACAACTTGCCATCGCTGCACGGCTTTGACGGTTTTTGGTGCGTGCCCGCCAGCCCCTATCGCGACACCGACGGCGCCCTGCAAGCCATCCGTTTTGCCCGCGAGCAGCGGCGACCGTTCCTCGGCACCTGCGGCGGTTTTCAGCACGCAGTGCTGGAATATGCCCGCCACGTATTGGGCTGGGCGGATGCGCAACATGGCGAACTGAACCCCGAGGCCAAACGCGCGGTGATCGCGCCGCTGAGCTGCGCCCTGGTGGAAGCCACCGACCGCGTGCGTCTGGCGCCCTACACCCGCATCGCCGAGGCCTACGGCACGCTGGACCTTGAAGAGGGCTATCGCTGCCGTTACGGGGTCAATCGCGAGTTTCTCGATGCCCTGCTCGAAGGCGACTTGATTGCCTGCGGCCACGACTCGGCGGGCGATCTGCGCGCGGTGGAGTTGCTCGATCGCCCGTTTTTCGTCGCCACCTTGTTCCAACCCGAACGCGCCGCCCTCAACGGCATCACGCCGCCGCTGGCGATGGCCTTGCTCAACGCCTGCCGGGAGGTGTCCGCATGATCGCCGTCACACCAACCCCGCCCTACTACGCAGTGATTTTCAGCTCGCTGCGCACCGAGGGCGATCACGGCTACGGCGCGGCCGCCACGCACATGCTGGAACTGGCGCGTGGGCAACCGGGGTTTCTCGGGGTGGAATCGGCGCGGGAGGATGGCCTGGGGATCACCGTGTCGTACTGGCAAAGCGAGGCGGCGATCCTGGCGTGGAAGCGGCAGGCCGAGCACAGTGCCGTGCGCGAGCAAGGACGGGCCCTTTGGTACTCGGCGTTTCAGACACGGGTATGCAAAGTCGAACGGGACTATGCGTTCCAGAACTGAAATGCTGCCCCCCTGTGGGAGCGGGCTTGCCCGCTGCCACATTTGGCTCTCTATAACCTCGCAAACAGGTAGCTAGCTGACCAGACTGCGCAACGCAGCAATCTGCGGGATCTCGACCCGGCGCATGTACACCCGCAGCGGCTCACTGATGTTGATGCGGTCGTCGATGTTCTGGTCCAGCAGCAATTGGATGCGCTCGCGGGACAACGTCATGGTGTCATCCTCGGCGGGCAGCCAGACAAATTCGGCGGTGGGGATGATGCCGTCATCGGCCACATCCATGCCGAAGGAGTCTTCGCTGAAACGCACGATGTACTGCCCGGTCTTGCGGTTCAGTCCGACAAAACCGTGGAGTCTGTCGGCAGCCTGGCAGATAAGCTCGGAAGTGATGCGCATGGTAAACCTCACTGAAAAGTCCCACAGGGACTGGAAAGATGGTTTACACGCGTGGCAGAAATTGCCGCCCTCTGTCGGGGAAGCTTCGGGCAAGAGTACTGCAATGCACCGCAAAAAAACCCAGAAAATTGGCGCATGCGCACGTTAATGTCGGTTTGGTGATGGCGCCGTTCGCAATCAATTGTTAAAAAGGAGGCCTTCTCAAAGCTACCTCCACGAAAGGACTTCGCATATGCCTGTCACGTTCACCAAGAGCGCCCTGCTGCTCGCCCTGACGCTTGGCCTCGGCCAGGCACAGGCTGCCGATCCGATCAGCCCGGCTGAATTGGCGACAAACGAAGGCATTCCGTATCCCGCCGTCATCGCTCACCGTGGCGCCTCGTACGACGCTCCCGAATCCACCGCCGCCGCCTACAAAGTTGCACGCGACCTGGGTGCCGACTACCTGGAAATGGACCTGCAACGCAGCAAGGACGGCGTGCTGTTCGCCCTGCACGACAACAACCTGCAGCGCACCACCGACGTGGCCACCAAGTTCCCCGAGCGCAAAGACGCACCGGCCAACGAATTCACCTGGAAAGAACTGCAAAGCCTCGACGCCGGCAGCTGGTTCAACGCCGCTTACCCGGACCGCGCCCGCCCGGGTTTCGTCGGCCTGAAAATCCAGAGCCTGGACGACATCATCAAGATCGCCGAAGGCAACCCACAGCACAAACCCGGCCTGTACATCGAGACCAAGGAGCCCAAGCAATTCCCGGGCATCGAGGCCGACCTGAAAAACAAGCTGCTGGATAAAGGCTGGTTGAGTTCCGCCGGCTCCAAGCTGGGCAAGAGCAACACCGGTGTCGGCCAGGGCAAGGGCCGCGTGGTGCTGCAAACCTTCGAGAAGTCGAGCCTGGTCGAGCTGCAAAAAGAGATGCCGAACACCCCGAAAATCCTGCTGTTGTGGGTCGGTGAAGGCAGCATCGAGCCAAAATCCAAGCAGACGTTCGCCGAGTCCGGCGAAACCACCAAGGCCGCCTACTATGCCAAGCAAGAGCCGAAAGACGCCGCCGAGTTCGAAAAGTGGGTCGACGAAGCCAAGAGCCTCGGCGCCATCGGCACTGGCCCGTCGGCTGAGCTGACCGCCCATGGCGATCAAAGTTATTCGAACCTGGTCAAGCCTGAAATGAACAAGCTGACCCACGACAAAGGCCTGCTGGTGCACGTCTACACCGTCGATGAGCCGGTGGACTTCGACAAGGTGATGAAGGCTGGCGTGGACGGCATCTTCACCAACCGCGCGGCCGAACTGCTGAAGTTCTACAAGCGCTGGCCGTCGTCCAGCGTGCAGGACTTGCTGAACGACTATAAGTACTGAGTGAAGGCCCATTGGTCAGGCCGCCTGTGGTTGGGGCGTGACTACGGCCTGATCATCGGCGAGCTGGGGCGTACCGCGCCCCATGCGCATCAGGTGATGTGCTCCAACGGTTCGCCGATCACGGTCAACCTCGATGGCCAGGTCACCAGAGCCCATCGTCTGTTTATCCCTTCGCGTCAGCCCCACGCCATTCTTGAGAGCCAGGGTGAGGTATCGGTGCTATGTGCCGAGCCTGCCGTGTTCGATCTCGCCCCGTTGTTGCACGCAGACCTGTCCTTGGAGGCCGTGCGCTAGGCATCGCGATAAAACGCAGTGCCCGCGAACACCAGCAACAGCAGGTGCGATTGCCACAGCCCCCGGCATGAAACCCGCCGCGCCCGACGAATTGAACAAACTGCGCAACTGCTTGAAATAATTAAGGGTGAGTTAAGTTGCGCTGACTAACCTGAGGCCACTTAAACAGCTCACCCCAAAAGGACCCACACGATGAAAACCCTGACCGCTTTGTTCGCCGCCACCGCCTTGACCCTGACCGCCGGCCTGGCTCAAGCCGACGTTCGCCCTGACCAGATTCCAAGCCTGTTGCAATCCGGCGCGGTGAAGCCTTTTGAACAACTCAACAAAGACGCCCTCGCCAAACACCCTGGCGCCGTTATCCACGACACCGAGCTGGAGGACAAGGCCGGTCGCCTGGTCTACGAAGTTGAACTGACCGACACCACCGGCAAGAAGTGGGACGTGAAGCTCGACGCCAAGACCGGCGAAGTGCTGGAAAACAAACTGGATACTTGATCAAAACGCAGAACCCCATGTGGGAGCGGGCTTGCTCGCGAAGGCGGAGTGTCAGTTGACTCATTCATCGCTGATACACCGCATTCGCGGGCAAGCCCGCTCCCACACTGTGATCAAGCGCCCAAACGCGCTGTCACCTCATTCAACTCCCCCGACAAGCCCCGCAAGTTCAGACTCGCCGCTTCGGTACGCTGCACGTTATCCATATTCGCCGTCGCCACCGTCGTGATCTGCGTGATGTTGCGCGAAATATCCTCGGCCACCGATGTCTGCTCTTCGGCCGCCGTCGCAATCTGCCGGTTCATGTCACGAATCGCCTCCACCGCTTGGGTGATGTGCGTCAACATGGCGCCGGCCTGGGCGACTTTTTCCACACTCGCATCGCTGCTCGCCTGGCCACTGACAATCGCCTCGGCCGCATCCACCGCGCCGGTTTGCACCGCGTGAATAATCTGGTTGATCTCGATGATCGACGCCGCCGTGCGTTGTGCCAGGCTGCGCACCTCATCGGCCACCACCGCAAAACCACGCCCGGCCTCGCCTGCACGTGCCGCTTCGATCGCGGCGTTGAGCGCCAGCAGGTTGGTCTGCTCGGCAATTGCGCGAATCACTTCGAGCACCTTGCCGATACGCACGCTGTCGGTTTCCAACTGGCGGATGATGGTGCCGGTGTTGAGGATTTCGTTGCGCATCTGGCCGATGGTGGCAATGGTGACTTGCATCACTTCACCGCCTTCACGGGCCGAGTGATCCGCCTCATCGGCAGCGCGTGAAGCGCTAGCGGCGTGGCGTGCGACTTCCTGAGCGGTGGCCGACATTTCGGTCATCGCCGTAGCGACTTGGTCGGTGCGGTTGAATTGTTCATGGGTGCCGGCGCTCATCTGCCCGGCAATCGAATTCAACTCGCCGCTGGCGCTGACCAGATCAGTGGCGCTGCGCTGCAAGCGGCTGAAAGTTTCGGCGAGGAAGTCGCGCAAGGTGTTGGCGGCAGCGGCCAGGTGGCCGAGTTCGTCCTGGCGACGGCTGGCGACGCGCTCGGCAAAGCGGCCGTGGCTCAGTTGGGTCACGTAGTCGATCAAGCCACGGATCGGCAGGATCAAGTTGCGGTTGATCAACCACAGGCTGAACAGCCCGATCAATACGCCAGACAGCAGCATGATCGCCAGACCGACGATCACCGTGCGTTCGGCATAGGCGCTGATGGCAAGGGATTGTTTCGCGCCTTGCTCACGCAGGTCACTGACCAGCGCGCTCATCTGGTCGCTGGCGGCGCGGTCCACGCCTTTGACGGCGGCATCGCCGGCCGCGGCATCGCTGCCAGCTGCCACGTAGGCGTCGCGGCCTTTCTGGTAGGCCACACCGAGTTGCTGATGTTCCTGGCGCAGGGTCTCGATACGTCGGCTCAAGGCCGCATCGTCATGGGTCTGGGTGACCAGCCGGGCGAGGATGCCTTGTACATCGCGCTGGCGGTCCTGGAACTGGCCCCAGTATTTGTCCATGTCCTGGGGTTGCTTGCCGCGCAGCAAAACGTTTTTCCATTCCTGCACTTGCACCTTGAATTGCAGGTTGGCCTCGTCGATCAACTGCGAGGTTTGCAACGGCCCATCGATCAAACTGCGATAACTCTGCACCCCATTGGACAGGAAGTTGAAACAGGCCAGGGCGATCAACAGCATCGCCAGCAGGCTGCCACCGAGTAGCGACAGGATTTGTGCTCTCAAGGAGGTACGCAAAACGTTCATCGGGGTAAAGCCTCGATACAAGAAGTTCGTGCATGCACGCCACAACATCCTTGTCATCAAAGGCACCGTCCATCCACGGCGGTTCATACCGCTTGAATCGGCCGGGCTAGAGGGTTCTTGAACGCTTCCTGACAAATGGTCAAATAAACGTCATGCCGGCGAAATAAACAGAAAACCGTCACAAAAATGTCAAATCTCCTTGCAATGATTCAGCTACGCGACCTGTGAAACGTCCTACAGGCCCTTTCCCTGCGAGCCTCCATGAATCACAGCATTGACCACAGCCACCAGGACTCCGACCTGTTCGGCTTGCTCTACGGTTTTCGTTTTCGCCCAGGCGAAAAGGGTGAACAGATCGACTCGGCCACCGCACTGGCTGCGCTACAGGCCCCACAAGACCCGGAAGAATTCCTGTGGCTGCACCTGAACCTGGCCCATGCCGCGTGCGAACGCTGGATGCAGAAGCATCTGGAATTGCCGGATGAGTTCTTCGAAGCCCTGCACGAAGGCTCACGCTCCACCCGTATCGAACACGTTGACTCGGCCTTGCTGGCGGTGGTCAACGACGTGGTGTTCAACTTCAGCAGCATGGTCTCGTCGGATATTTCCACGCTGTGGGTGTGCGCCCGCAGCCGCCTGCTGATCAGTGCACGCCTGCAACCGTTGCACTCGGTGGACAAACTGCGCTCGTCGGTAAAGGCCGGGGAACGCTTCCGTTCGCCGCTGGAGTTGCTCGTGCATCTGCTGCGCGATCAGGGCGAGGTGCTGACGCAGATCGTGCGCAAGACCAGCATCAGCGTCGACCATATCGAAGACCAGTTGCTGTCTTCGCGCCTGTCCACCAACCGCGCCGAACTCGGTGCCGCGCGGCGGGTGCTGGTGCGCCTGCAACGCCTGCTGGCGCTGGAACCGGGCTCGCTGCTGCGCCTGCTCAACCGCCCACCGCAGTGGCTGCAAAAGGAAGACGTGAAGGAGTTGCGCAAATCCACCGAGGAGTTTGCGCTGATCATCAACGACCTCACGGCGCTCGGAGAGCGTATCAAGCTGTTGCAGGAAGAGATCGCCGCCAACCTCAACGAGCAAAGCAACCGCACGCTGTTCACCCTGACGGTGGTGACGGTGCTGGCATTGCCGATCAACATCATTGCCGGTTTTTTCGGCATGAACGTGGGGGGCGTGCCGCTTTCCCAGGACCCGGAAGGCTTCTGGATATTGGTGGCCTTGGTCGCGACCTTTACCCTGATTGCAGGGCGCTGGGCGTTCCGCAAACGCAAGGATTACTGAACTGGAACGCCATTGAAAATGTGGTCGCTCCCACATTTGGCCCTGCGGTGTGATCTCGACCAGCGGCATCTTCAATCATTGAAACACTGACATATGGCAGCATCTCTGTAACATTCTGCAATGATCATGGGCAGCATCCCTCTCACACTGGATGCTCCGGCATGGCCACCCCTTCCCTGACTGCCTCCACGCACGCCTCCCCCGCAGACCCCAAACCCCGGCTGGACAAGAAGCCCAACCTGCTCACGGTGATCATTTTCTTCGCCGTGCTCGCCATGGGCCTGCTGTTCACCGCCTACAGCCTGATGCACGACATGCACGAACTGGGCACGGTGGTCACCACCTGGACCCCCTTCCTGCTGCTCGGCGTGGCGCTGTTGATCGCCCTGGGCTTCGAGTTCGTCAACGGCTTCCACGACACCGCCAACGCGGTGGCGACGGTGATCTACACCAACTCGCTGCCGCCGCATTTTGCGGTGGTGTGGTCGGGCTTTTTCAACTTCCTCGGCGTGCTGCTCTCCAGCGGTGCCGTGGCGTTCGGCATCATTGCCCTGCTGCCGGTGGAGCTGATTTTGCAGGTCGGCTCGTCGGCCGGTTTCGCGATGATCTTCGCCCTGCTGATCGCCGCGATCCTGTGGAACCTGGGCACCTGGTGGCTGGGTTTGCCGGCCTCGTCGTCCCACACCCTGATCGGCTCGATCATCGGCGTCGGCGTGGCGAATGCCTTGATGCACGGGCGTGACGGCACCAGCGGAGTGGATTGGGCCCAGGCCACCAAGATCGGTTACGCGCTGCTGCTGTCGCCGCTGATCGGCTTTGGCTTTGCCGCCCTGCTGTTGCTGGCGCTGCGCGCGTTTGTGAAGAACCGCTCGCTGTACAAGGCGCCGAAAGGCGACACCCCGCCGCCGTGGTGGATTCGCGGCATGCTGATCGCCACCTGCACCGGCGTGTCGTTCGCCCACGGCTCCAACGATGGGCAAAAAGGCATGGGCCTGATCATGCTGATCCTGGTGGGCACGTTGCCAATGGCCTACGCGCTGAACCGCACCATGCCCGCCGAGCAATCCTTGCAATTTGCCGCCGTGGCCGAAGTGACCCAAGTGGCGCTGGCGAAAAGCGCGCCGCAGGCATTGCCGGGCAACCCACGGCCGATTCTGTCGGCGTACGTCAGTACCAAGGAAGTCACTCCGCAACTGATCCCGGCCCTCGCCGCCCTCGCCGGGCAGATCGGCGAGCAGGTCAAAGGCTACGGCTCCCTGGCCAAAGTCCCCGCCGAAGCGGTGGGCAACGTGCGTAACGACATGTACCTGACCAGCGAAACCATTCGCTTGATGGACAAGGGCAAGGTCGGCAATTTCGACGCCGATACCCAAAGCAAGCTGCAACTGTTCAAGCAACAGATCGACAACTCCACGCGCTTTATCCCGCTGTGGGTGAAGATCGCCGTGGCCATCGCCCTCGGCCTGGGCACCATGGTCGGCTGGAAACGCATCGTGGTGACGGTGGGCGAGAAGATCGGCAAGACCCACATGACCTATGCCCAAGGGGCTTCGGCGGAAACCGTGGCGATGCTGACCATCGGCGCGGCGGATATGTTTGGCTTGCCGGTGTCGACCACCCATGTGCTGTCGTCCGGTGTGGCGGGAACCATGGTGGCCAATGGCGGCGGGTTGCAGATGAAGACCATCCGCAATCTGTTGATGGCGTGGGTGTTGACGTTGCCGGCGGCGATTGTGTTGTCGGGCAGCCTCTACTGGCTATTCACCAAACTCTTCTGACCCGGCAGAGGGTAAAAAAATGTGGGAGGGGCAAGCCACCTCCCACATTTGCTACAACTGCGACTGTAAAAGAGTGGCCAACCAATCCATGAATACCCGCACTCGCTGCGGCAAGTGCCGCTGACCGGCGTACAGCAACGACACATCCAACGGCGGCGCCGGGTAGTCGGGCAACACCGCCACCAGTTCCCCACTGGCCAGCAACTCGCGAATCCCCAGGGCCGGCACCTGGGTAATCCCAAACCCGCCCAGGCACGCCACACGGTACGCGTCGGTGCTGTTGACCGTGACCCGCCCGGCCATGGGAATGCGCTGCACCTTGTTGCCCTGTTGGTACTCGAACCCCGCCGAACGTGAGCCCAACGGGCGCACATAATGCACCAGGTGATGATGCGCGAGGTCGGCCAGCGTCTGGGGCACGCCATACCGTTGCAAGTACGCCGCGCTGGCGCAGTTGATCATCGGCAGGCGGCACAGCAGCCGCGCGACGACGGTCTGGTCCGGCTGCGCGCCGACGCGCAGTACGCAATCGAAGCCTTCGGCGAGCAGGTCGACCTGGCGGTCGGTGCTGCTGATTTCCAGCTCGATCAACGGGTGCGCATCCATGAATTCGGGCAGGCGCGGCAGGATCAATTCCCGTGCCATCACGTTGGGCATGTCCACGCGAATGCGCCCGCTCAATTGCGCTTCATCCTGGCGGAACAGCCCTTCCAGCTCGTCCATGTGCGCCAGCAAGTCCTTGCTGCGCTCATACAACACGCGACCATCCTGGGTCGCCTGGACCTTGCGCGTGGTGCGCTGCAGCAGGCGCGTGCCGAGCAGTTCTTCCAGCGCCTGCACATGCTCGGACACGGTGGAGCGCGGCAGCCCCAGGCTCTCGCCCGCGCCGGTAAAACTCGACAGTTCGGTAACGCGCACAAAGGTGCGCAACAGCTCAAGTTTGTTCATGGGATTGTTCGCTTTATCCGGCCAGTGATTCCGGTATAGCGCTGTTTATCACGTAATGACCGGACAAATACACTCAATCCCACTGACCACCCGAGAGGATTGCACCATGACCCGTAAAATCGCATTGATCACCGGCGCCAGCCGTGGCCTGGGCAAAAGCACCGCGCTGCACCTGGCAGCACAAGGCGTCGACATCATCGGCACCTACCACAGTGCTGCGGCCGAAGCCCAGGCGGTGGCCGAGCAGATCCAGGCGCTGGGCGGCCGTGCCGCGATGCTGCAACTGGATGTGGGCCAAAGCGCGACCTTCAATGATTTTGTTGGCGACGTCGGCACTTTGCTCAAGGATGTTTTCGCACAGGAGCGCTTCGATTTTCTGATCAATAACGCTGGCATCGGCGCCCATGCCAGCTTTGCCGAGACCACCGAGGCGCAGTTCGACCAACTGCTGGCGATCCAATTCAAAGGTCCATTTTTCCTGACCCAGAAGCTGCTGCCGCTGATCCGCGACGGTGGTCGCATTCTCAATATTTCCAGCGGCCTGGCGCGCTTCAGCCTGCCGGGTTATGCCGCGTATGCCGCGATGAAAGGCGCAATGGAAGTGCTCACGCGCTATCAGGCCAAGGAGTTGGGCGGTCGCGGCATCAGCGTGAACATCCTTGCACCGGGTGCCATCGAGACCGATTTCGGCGGCGGCGCCGTGCGTGACAACGCCGCATTGAACACGATGGTCGCCAACAATACCGCCCTGGGCCGCGCCGGTTTACCGGACGACATTGGCGGGGCCATTTCCCTCTTGCTGGCCGACGGCAGCCACTGGATCACCGGGCAGCGCATCGAGGCCTCGGGCGGCATGTTTCTGTAGGAACTTGTCACGCAGCACGTCATAGACCCAGTGATAGACATAGGTGTACGGCAGGAAGAACAGCAGTACACCGATATCGAGGATAAACGCGTCCATCAAGCTGATGTTCAGCCACGCCGCGATCAACGGCACACACACCAGGATCAGCCCGCCTTCGAACATCAGCGCATGCAGCACCCGCGTGCCGCTGTTGTTGGCCAGTTGCAGACGCGCCTTGAGGCGGTCGAACAGGCTGTTGAAAATGATGTTCCAGGTCAGCGCCAGCAGGCTGATCCCCAGCGTGACAGCGCCCATCTGCAACGCCGGCCGGCCGGTGATCCACACCAGCAACGGGGTGCAGATCAACAAGGCCAGGCCTTCAAAGCCGAGGGCTTGGCACACACGTTCAGTCATCGATTTGGTAGGGGTCATGGCCCGGCTCCGTGAGTGAAGAGGTTGCCATCATTACCCCTTGTGCCGATACTTCATAACCAATAACCATCGATCAAGGCGATAGTCATGGCCTCACATGAAGTGCTCCAGGCGTTTGTCCAGGCGGCGACCCAGGGCTCGTTTTCGGCGGCGGCGCGCAAGCTGGGCAAGAGCCAATCCACAGTCAGCGCGGCGGTGGCGAGCCTGGAGATCGACCTGGACGTGGTGCTGTTTGATCGCAGCAGCCGCAAGCCAACGCTGACCCCGGCCGGGCATGTGTTGCTGCAACGCGCCGAACAGGTGCTGGAAGCCAGCAGCCGCCTGGAATTGGCGGCGAGCCAGTTGTCCCAGGGCCTGGAGCCGAAGCTGACGATTGCGATGTCCGACACCTACCAGTCCGACCGCTTTGAAGTGGCCCTCAGTGCGTTTGAACAGCGTTATCCGGACCTTGAACTGGAATGCTTGATCGCCGAGTGCGAAGACTTGATCGCCCTGGTACAGAGCGGCCGGGCGCAGATCGCGTTTATCGAACAACAGGAGACTTACCCGCCCGACCTCACCGGCGCGCCAGTGCAAGAGCGCACGGAAATCGCCCTGTTTGCCGCGCCCGAACATCCGCTGGCCAGGCTGAAAAGCATCCCCGTCGACACCCTGCGCCAACACCGCGAACTGCGCCTGGCGAGTATCATCAACCCGACTGAAACCCGTGCCAGCGGGCGGGTGTGGTCGGCGCCCAGTTACTTGATGTTGATGGAGATGGCCCAGCTCGGCTTTGGCTGGGCACCGCTGCCGCGCTGGCTGGTGGAGCGTTTTGACGGCGGCCGCCTGGTGGAGCTCAAGGCCCGCAGTTGGCCACGGTCGGTGGCGGTGGATGCCCTGTGGTCCCGCCACCACCCGCCGGGGCCGGCGGGGAGCTGGTTACTGGGCAAGATGTTGGAGTGATGCCCGAATATGCTGGGCGCAACAATGCAGAGCAAATGTGTCGAGCTTTAGCGAGGCTGCGAAGGCGGCGGCACTGTTGGTGGAGGTGTTGGCTGAACCGCCGCTTTCGCGGGCAAGCCCGCTCCCACAGGTGATCGGTGTTGATGGGCAGTAGGCGCTCGGCAGGAGATCGCCCAGGCACTGCCAATTCCCTGTGGCAGTTGTCGAGCTTTGGCGAGGCTGCGAAGGCGGCGGTACTGCTGGCGGATATGCTGCCCCTCACCCATAGAATCTCCCACAGTGTTGATCGCCTACCGCCTGGTCAATCGCGCATGCCGGTTGTGACCAGCGTCACCAAGCGATCCAGGCTCTGGCCCCAGCCGTCATGAAAGCCCATCGCTTCGTGGGCCTGTTTATCCTCAGCACTCCAGTGCATCGCCCGCGCGGTATAGAGCGTCTTGTTGCCCTCGACCTCCTGCAACGTCACTTCTGCCGTCATGAACGCCTTGCCCGAGGGCATCCACCCCGGCCTGAACGCATCGGTAAACACCAGCCGCTGGGGCGCGACGATTTCCAGGAACACGCCCTCGGTCGGGTATTCGCTGCCGTCGGGCGCGCGCATCAGGGTGCGAAACAGCCCACCGACCCACAGGTTCATTTCGCACTCAGGGGTGGTCATGCCGTGGGGGCCCCACCATTGTTGCAGCAGAGCCGGCTCGGTCCAGGCGCGGAACATTCGGCTGCGGGGCGCGTCGATCACACGGCTGATGGACAACTCAAATTCGGCAGGTTGGGTAGACATGGAATAAACCTCCTGAGTCTTATGTTTGTTGTGTTCAGAGAGTCAACGGTGCACGGCATTCACTATAGTTCGCAGCGCCGGGAGGTGGCACTCGACCAGACCGGCGCCAAACCCGCTAGAATCCGCGCCTCTTTGTAGTATTTGGGATGCAGCCCCGATGGAAACCCGCCTCGTCCCCTATGAGACGTTGAGCATGTTGCAAAAACAGCAGCTCGACAGCCTGCAAGTGCACCCCGAACAGCTGCCGTTTTGCGGCGACATCTACTGCGCGCTGAACAGCCTGCGGGTCAACCCCAACCCTGGCATCAAAGGCTTCGCCCTCCTCGCAGACGACCAGCCCGTGGCTTTCCTGCTGCTCAAACGCCCGCCGTGCCTGCCCCATTGGGCCGACGAGCACAGCGCCACGCTGCATGCGCTGCAAGTCGATCGTGGCCAACAAGGGCGCGGGTTCGGCAAGGCGTGCTTGCAGGCGCTGCCCGCTGCGGCGTTGCTGGCGTGGCCGCAGATCAAGGGGATCGAGTTGTCGGTGGACACCGAAAATGTGGCGGCAATGGGCTTGTATCTTGGAGCTGGATGGGTGGATTGCGGGGAGGCGTACAAGGCGCGGGCGGGGTATGAGCGCAGGTTGAAATGCGCCATTGCCGAGTCAACGACGCTAGACCTGTAGCGAGGGCGCTTGCTCCCGTTGGGGCACGAAGCGTCCCCCAGCGAGGGGCCTGCTGCGCAGTCCAGCGCCAGCAGGCGCCCTCGCCACAGAGATCGATGGGTTTACTTGGGCTCCACCGGCAGCCAGACCTCCACCGTCCCCGTGCCCTTCGTCACATCAAAATCCGCGCTGTAACGCTCGAAATCCGGCCCCGCCACCTTGAAGCCCGAGTGCGGCAACCACTCGAACATGATGCGTTCATAGGTCTGCTCCAGCGCCTGTACCGGCCCGTAATGCGGGAACACGGCGTAGCGATGGGCCGGGATTTCAACGGTTTCGAAGTTACCGGGCACATCGCTTTTACGCGGCACTTCAACCCCGGCCATGTAGTCGAACTCGCCGTGGTTGGGGTTATGGCACACCCCGTAAGTCACGCCGCCGACGCGTTGCTTGATGTCTTTGATGCAGGTGTCGAACAACTCCCACAATTTGGGAATATCACCCACGGTGGCCTTCGAATAACGCCCTTGTACACCGGCGATCACCAGGGCTTTACCCTCTTCCATGCGTGGCTCTAACGGTTGTGTTGTCTGCTGATCCATTGGAACAGTCTCCTTCTTATAGGGGAACAAACCCGCATCGAGTATAGGGCTATATCGACGCTGCACTCCAAGCAGAAAATTTTCCTACGCATCTGGACAACTGGCCATCATCGACCGTATTGTCTGCCCCGCAGGCCACCGCAGTGGCCAACGTCGCTCGGACGGTTCCGGGCGCTTACGTACTCTCGAGGCAACAATGGCCGACCAAGGTTCGCCGCGCCGCTTTGCGCGCATAGATCGACTCCCCCCTTACGTTTTCAATATCACTGCCGAGCTGAAGATGGCTGCGCGTCGGCGCGGCGAAGACATCATCGACTTGAGCATGGGCAACCCCGACGGCCCCACGCCGCCGCACATTGTCGAGAAACTCGTACAAGTGGCCCAGCGTGAAGACACCCACGGCTACTCCACCTCCAAAGGCATTCCGCGTCTGCGCCGGGCGATTTCGCGCTGGTACAAGGACCGTTATGAAGTGGACATCGACCCCGAGTCGGAAGCCATCGTGACCATCGGTTCCAAGGAAGGCCTGGCGCACTTGATGCTGGCCACCCTGGACCAGGGCGACACCGTGCTGGTGCCCAACCCCAGCTACCCGATCCACATCTACGGTGCCGTGATTGCCGGCGCCCAGGTGCGCTCGGTACCGCTGGTGCCTGGCGTGGACTTCTTCGCCGAGCTGGAACGGGCGATTCGCGGCTCGATCCCCAAGCCAAAGATGATGATCCTGGGCTTTCCGTCCAACCCCACCGCGCAGTGCGTGGAGCTGGACTTCTTCGAGCGCGTGATCGCCCTGGCCAAGCAATATGACGTGCTGGTAATCCACGACCTGGCCTACGCCGACATCGTCTACGACGGCTGGAAAGCCCCGTCGATCATGCAAGTGCCCGGTGCCAAGGACATTGCGGTGGAGTTCTTCACCCTGTCCAAGAGCTACAACATGGCCGGCTGGCGCATCGGTTTCATGGTGGGTAACCCGGAACTGGTCAACGCCCTGGCGCGCATCAAGAGCTACCACGACTACGGCACCTTCACCCCGCTGCAAGTGGCGGCGATTGCCGCGCTGGAAGGCGACCAACAGTGCGTGAAGGACATTGCCGAGCAGTATCGCCAGCGCCGCAACGTGCTGGTCAAGGGCCTGCATGAACTGGGCTGGATGGTGGAAAATCCGAAGGCGTCGATGTACGTCTGGGCGAAAATTCCCGAGGCGTACGCCGAAATGGGCTCGCTGGAATTTGCCAAGAAGCTGCTGCTGGAGGCGAAGGTGTGTGTGTCGCCGGGCATCGGCTTTGGTGAGTATGGCGACGATCATGTGCGCTTTGCGCTGATCGAGAACCAGGACCGGATACGGCAGGCGGTGCGGGGGATTCGCGGGATGTTCAGGGCTGATGGCCTAGGCCCTAAAGCCTGACCCGATCAACCTGTAGGAATATGGTCAAAACTGTGGGAGCGGGCTTGCTCGCGAATGCGGTGGATCAGTTAATGTATTGGGTGACTGATCCACCGCATTCGCGAGCAAGCCCGCTCCCACATTTGGGTTGGGTTTGAACCCTACCTTTGTGGTGTACCTGTTACACCACCAGCGACAACAGCATGATGAAGATCAGCGCGACCACAGACAGAATCGTCTCCATCGCCGTCCACGTCTTGAACGTTTCCGCCACGGTCATGTTGAAGTACTGCTTCACCAGCCAGAAGCCCGCATCGTTGACGTGCGACAGGATCAACGACCCCGCCCCCGTCGCCAGCACCAGCAGCTCGCGGTTAACCCCTGGAATCATGCCCACCACCGGCACCACGATGCCCGCGCCAGTAATGGTCGCCACGGTCGCCGAACCGGTCGCCACGCGGATCACCGCCGCCACCAGCCACGCCAGCAGGATCGGGTTGATCTGTGCGTTCACCGCCATATGGCCGATCACATCGCCCACACCACTGGTCACCAGCATCTGCTTGAAGCCACCACCGGCACCGATGATCAGGATGATCGCGGCGGTCGGCGCAAGGCTGGCGTCGAGCAATTTGAGGATCTGCTTGGAGTGGATGCCCTGGCGATGGCCAAAGGTGTACAGCGACAGCAACAATGCCAGCAACAGGGCGGAGATCGGGTGACCGATCATGTCCATCCAGTTGCGCACGATATGGCCGTCCGGCAGACCGATGTCGGCAAAGGTTTTCAGCAGCATCAGGAACACCGGCAGCAGCACGGTGATCAGGGTGATGCTGAAGCTCGGCAGCGACTTGTGTTGCGACTCGCGGGCCAGTTGATCGACCAGTTCCTGGGACGGATTGCCCGGGATGTACTTGGCGATAAACGTACCGAAGATCGGGCCGGCAATGATGGCGGTCGGCAGTGCCACGATCAGGCCGTACAGGATGGTCTTGCCGATGTCCGCGCCAAACACGCCGATGGCCAGCAGCGGGCCCGGGTGCGGTGGCACCAGGCCGTGCACCGCCGAGAGGCCGGCGAGCAGCGGGATGCCGATCTTGATCAGCGACACGCCGGTGCGGCGCGCGACGATGAATACCAGCGGGATCAGCAGTACAAAACCGATCTCGAAGAACAGCGGGATGCCCACCAGGAACGCGGCGAACATCATGGCCCACTGGACCTTTTCCTTGCCGAAGGCACGGATCAGGGTCTGGGCGATCTGATCGGCACCGCCGGATTCAGCCATCATCTTGCCGAGCATCGTACCCAGCGCGAGGATAATGCCGACAAAGCCGAGCACACCGCCGAAGCCGTCCTGGAACGCCTTGATGATCTTGTCCACGGGCATGCCCGAGGTCAGGCCGAGGAAGCCGGCCGCGATGATCAGTGCAATGAACGGATGAACCTTGAACTTGGTGATCAGAACGATCAACCCGATGATAGTGACCACTGCATCTAGCAGCAGGTAGGACTCGTGGGACATGCCAAACATGGGGGGTCTCTCCTGTTTGTTGTTGTTATTAAAGCGGGTGTTGAATTTCCTGCCGTAGATAGCGCTATCTTTTCCGGCAAAAAATCACTTGGAAGGTTCGAAGCCGTGTTGCAGCCACCAGGCATGGGTCTGCTCGGCCAATTGCTCGACGCTGTCGACGCTGGCGTTGAGGGCCAGGGTCAGCGGCTCGCCCACGGGCGATTCAAGGGTGGCGAACTGGCTGTCGATCAGGCTTGCCGGCATGAAATGGCCGGGTCGATGGGACACGCGGTCGGACGCCACTTCACGGCTCAACTCCAGAAACACGAAACCCAGGCCCGGCGCGGCTTCGCGCAGGTGGTCGCGGTATTTCTTCTTGAGGGCCGAGCAGGTGAGCACCGGGTGTTCGCCGGCTTTTAGCGAACGGCGCAGTTCATCGCAAAGGATGTCGAGCCAGCCGGCGCGGTCGTCGTCGTTGAGGGGGTGGCCGGCGCTCATCTTTTCGATGTTGGCGGCAGGGTGGAAGCTGTCGCCTTCGATGGCGGTAGCGCCGTTCAGACGGCACACGGCTTCGCTGACGCTGGTCTTGCCACAGCCAGCAACACCCATGATGACCAGGGCAGTAACAGGTTGACTCATGAAACACCTCAGGACGCAGATAGCGCTACCTTTGCACGCTGTAAGGCTAGTGCAAAAACAGGCTTTTCCCGCGCCGTCTTGTCTTTTTTTATGGAGTGACGCGTGCATCCGCTCCAAGCGTTTGAACAGGATCAGGCAACCCTTTGTTCAAGAATTTGCAGCCTTTTGGAGACAGCGCTACCTTAGTGCCTCGATTTTTGTTTGGCAAGCCGCCTGATGACCTCCAAGAACGATAAAAAATTGCGCACCACGGGTCGCCCGACCCTCAACGAAGTCGCCCGCCTCGCTGGCGTCAGCCCGATTACCGCCTCCCGCGCCCTGCGCGGCATCAGCACCGTAGCGACAGAGCTGGTCGAAAAAGTCCAGCACGCCGCTGCCGAGTTGAATTACGTGGTCAACCCCGCCGCCCGCGCCCTGGCTTCGGCCCAGAGCCATTCGGTGGTGGTGATCGTGCCGTCGCTGTCCAACCTGCTGTTTATCGAAACCCTCGAAGCCATCCACCAAGTGCTGCGGCCCAAGGGTTTTGAAGTGCTGATCGGCAACTCCCACTATTCGCGCGATGAAGAAGAAAACCTGCTGCGCAACTACATGGCCTACCAGCCACGGGGTTTGCTGCTGACCGGCTTCGACCGGACCGAGAGCGCCCGACGGATGGTCGAGAGCAGCAATGTTCCCTGCGTCTACATGATGGACCTGGACCCCAACGCCGGCGTGAACTGCGTAGGCTTCTCGCAACTGGCAGCCGGTGAAACGGCGGCGGCGCACCTGCTGGCCCGTGGGCGCAAGCGCCTGGCGTATATCGGCGCGCAACTGGACCAACGCACCCTGCTGCGTGGCGAAGGTTTCCGCCGGGCGCTGCAACAGGCCGGCCTGTACGACCCGGCACTGGAAGTGCTGACGCCACGCCCGTCCTCCGTGGGCCTGGGAGGCGAACTGTTCCTGCAGTTGCTGGCCGCCCATCCCGATGTGGACGCGATCTTCTTCGGCAATGACGACCTGGCCCAGGGCGCGCTGCTCGAAGCCCTGCGCCACGGCATCAAGGTGCCGGAACGCGTGGCGGTGCTGGGTTTCAACGACTTGCCGTCGTCATCGTTCATGGTGCCGCGCCTGAGCAGCATCAGCACGCCGCGTGAAGCAATTGGTCGGCGTTCAGCAGAGCATCTGTTGACGATCATGGCGGGCAACAAGGTGGCCAAGCCGGTGGTGGATATGGGCTTTGAGTTGCAGGTGCGCGAAAGTACCTGACGCTCAAAAGCCGAGCACACTAAACCTGTGGGAGGGTACTTGGCGCCGATTGCTGAGTAGCCACCACTGCACCCGATAATTGACCCACCGCTGAGTGCACCTTCGGCTGCGCTGGTGCGGCTTGCATCAACCACTCAATTCATTTCCAAGCACTAAAAGCGACACGTCGAAACTTGCTATAGCGAAATAAAAAACACCACCCCCCACTCGAATATAAAAACCTTAAACCATACGTCAACAGATACGTGGCTACCACTGTCAAGTATGACAGTAGACACACCACTCTCGCCGCCCATACTCGACCCATCTCCAAATAGAGATACACCGCATAAAAAACGCGAGAGGAATCCACCATGAACCCCACACCCAACAAAAACCCTAAGTTCACAGGTTACTTTAGGGTAACTGAATCGCCCTTCGGCGCTTATCACGCTACAGATTTTTATTTCTTGGCCAATGGGGTCATGATCGTGGCGGGGTTAGTATCATCTCCATCTGGCGATAGGATCCTGATTGAACTCAATGTCGCACTCGTGGATGGTACGTCTAAGGGAGACTTCCAAGTGACCGATTTCGATGGCAGGCCCTGGGCCTTTGGCCTTTATAACCCCAGCAATGGCAGTGGTGAGTTCTATAACGCAGACACTGGTACTTTCGAGATGACTTACATCGAAAAAATATCGCACCTAACGGGAAAATCCAACTTCATATCAAACCGCGACGGGGCTAATGAAAAGTTTGCAATCGAGTTCAATATTACGCAAAGATAGAAACACAACCACCTTTTCAACAAAGATTTTATCAGATGAGAATACCGACACTCAGCTTATCAAGCACGTCGCAACTTCGCTGCATTATATAACTGCTCGCAATAAGACGTGGCCTACGACAGGCCACGCCTTGCCGAAATCATCGCGCCAGTTCCATCGATGCACTCCGAATTAACAGACTGCATGAGAACATCCATCGCGAGCAGATCCGTCAACAATAGTTGAAGGATCTGGGTTCCAGTGAGAAAGAAATAGACAGTGCGCACTCGCCGTCGCTGCTGTCCACTGCTAGATTGGCTGCTCTCCACCGCAAGGAAAGCACCATGGGACATTCTCTGAAAATCTTGGGCCGCACTTCCTCCATCAACGTGCGCAAAGTGCTGTGGACCTGCCAGGAACTCGGCATCGACTACAAGCGCGAAGACTGGGGCATCGGCTACACCCCCACCCAATCCCCCAAGTTCCTCGCCCTGAACCCCAACGCCCAGGTGCCCGTGCTGATCGACGATCACGGTGTGCTGTGGGAATCCAACACCATCTGCCGTTACCTCGTGGGCCTCTACGAACGCCATGACCTGCTGCCCGCCGAACCCGCGCCACGGGCGCGCGTCGAGCAATGGATGGATTGGCAAGCCACCGAACTCAACCCGTCCTGGGGCTACGCGTTCCATGCACTGGTACGCCAGCACCCCGATTACCAGGACCCGCAGCGCATCCAGGCCGGTGTGCAAGCCTGGAACAGCAAGATGGGCCTGCTCGAACAACAGTTGCTCAAGACCGGTGCCTACGTGGCTGGAGATGAGTTCACCCTGGCCGACATCCTCGTCGGCCTGTCGGTGCACCGCTGGCGCAACGCGCCGCTGGAGCATCCGCGCTACCCGGCCGTCGAGGCGTATTACCAACGCCTCAGCCAACGGCCGGGTTTCCAGGCGTTTGCCCTCGACGGGCATAACTGAGCGAAGGACAGCACCGGGAAAGGGCTTTTCGAGACGCTCGAAACGCTGGATCGCCCATGGCATTTGACTGACGAGGTCCTTGCAGACCCGTGGGGTACCCTTCGTCAGCCAGATGAAACAACTGTCAGTTCTGACAGTAGACCCCGCCTTTTTACGACGCTTTACTGCTGAGCCCGCTAGTCCATATCGGGCAGCGGCGGCGTCAAAAAAAGGAGAGGAACATGACACAAAGCACCCCTAACGCCTCTGAGGGTTGGCTGAATTCCACTGCCTTCGAAGGCGAGATCAACACCACCGATGTCAGCTATCGCCAATCGCCCACGGGAACCAGAGGCGTCACGCTGAGTGGCCTGCAACCAACCCAGAACAATAGCTTTACCGGCATCCAGATCGACTTCCCCGGTAACGTAGTTCCAGGCCCTATTCCAGTACCGCAACCGTTTCCAGACACTGTCCGGGTGAGCTACTTTCGCCAGACAAGCAGCGGCCAACGAACCTCTTATCCGGCAAAAAGTGGCATGCTCAATCTGACCACTTACGACCAGACCAAGGGCTGCGCATCGGGTACATTCGACGTAGTGGCGCAAGTTGATGGCACCGACCATTCGTTCAAAGGAGACTTTGACATTCGCACCGTATGAAGAAGGCAAGATCTGGCAGCGCTGCGGCAAAAATTGGCCCGTACCCGCCATTTTTTGCCGCTTTCATTGGCCAGCCGCCACGTTGATAGGCACTTCATCATCGGCACGCTATTTGCTCTACCTGTGGCACACGAACATTTCCCCAGGTGACCGATCATGCTGGTTAACAACAACACCCAAGCTGTGACGACCCTCCAGCAGCTCAAGCGCTCCGATATGGACCCCGCCAACGCCGCCGCCAGCGCGCTGTACAGCGGTGCGGTGCAAGCGGCGCAGCAGAGCATTACCGTGCCGGCCGCGCAGAGGGAACTGGACAAGGCCGCCGACCGTATCGACGAAGCCTTCGCCAAGACCCGCGTGCAGTTGCAGGCGGCAACCACGGATGTTCCAGCGGTCAATGCCACGTCGGCGGCACGTTCGGAATTCACCGATTACATGAGCAAGACTCCGGCCGAGCGTATCCGTGAACAATTGCTCAAGGAACAGGGTTTGACCGAAGCGGATGTGCAGAACATGACGCAGGAAAAGCAGGACGCGATTTCCAAGCAAGTGGCCGAGCGCTTGAAGCAGCAGCAAGAGCAGCAGGTTGCCGCCAAGGCCACTGACCCGGCTCAAAGCGTAAAAGAAACCCTCGCCGCAATCTAAAACGCAACCCGTAGTGAGCGGGCTTGCCCGCGCCGGGCGGCGAAGCCACCCCAAACAGATCGCCGCGGTGGATCAGGAAGACCGAGGTGCCTGGATTTGGGGCGGCTGCGCCGCCCAGCGCGGGCAAGCCCGCTCACTACGGGTGTTATTGCAGTTGCAGGGTCGAATTGAACTGACTGATCGCATCCACCACGTGCCGTGACCCTTCCTGAATTTCCAGGATCACCTGCCCTGCCTCATTCGCCAGTTCCACACCCAGCCCCGTGCGGCTCAGGCTCGATTGCATGCTCGACACCGCGCTCAGCGAAAGGTCGTGGTTCTTGCGTACAACGTCGACAATCTCCACCGTCGCCTGGCTGGTGCGCCCCGCGAGGCTGCGCACTTCATCGGCCACCACCGCAAAGCCGCGCCCATGCTCACCTGCCCGTGCGGCTTCAATGGCGGCATTGAGCGCGAGCATGTTGGTCTGCTCGGCAATGCTGCGGATGGTCTGCACGATGGCGCCGATGATGTCCGACTGCTTGCTCACCGCGTCGATACTCACGGCGGCCTGGTTCAAGTCCTGGGAAATTTCTTCGATGATCTGCACGGTTTGCTGCACCACCTCCGAACCTTTGCGCGCGCAGGCGTCGTTTTGTACCGATGTGGCGTGGGCCGAATCGGCAGCGTTGCGTAGGGTCGAGACCTGGTCGGTGATGTCGCTGGCGAACTTCACCACTTTGTACAGGCGCCCATTGGTGTCGAAGATCGGGTTGTAGGACGCTTCCAGAAACAGCGTCTTGCCGTATTTGCTTTTGCGTTCAAAGCGGTGAGAGTGATATTCGCCGCGGTTCAGCGAGGCCCAGAACGCCTTATAGGCGGGCGATTCGACCTCGCTGCGGTGGCAGAACATGCTGTGATGCTGGCCGATGATTTCGTCCAAGGAGTACTGCACAGTGCGCAGGAAGTTGTCGTTGGCGTTGAGGATCTGCCCTTGCGGGGTAAACTCGATCACCGCCATGGAGCGGCCGATGGCATCGATCAGGCTCTGGTTTTCGTGTTCATGGTGGACCCGCGCGGAAATGTCCGACGCCACCTTGATGACACTCTGTACCTGATTGTCACTGTCCAGCACCGGCATGTAGCTGGCTTCAAGCCAGACCTCCTCACCGTGCTTGTTCAAGCGCATGAAGGTGCCACTGATGGCCTCCCCCCGCGCCAGGTCGCGCCAGAGCTTGGCGTAGGGCTCGGTTTGGGTGTAGGCCTCGTCGCAAAAAATCCGGTGATGCTTGCCGCGAATTTCCTCGGCGCTGTAACCCATGGTTTTGCAGAAGTTGTCGTTGGCATCCAGGATCACTCCATTGCGATCGAACTCGATCATCGCCATCGAACGGCTGATGGCGGCGAGTTTGGCGTTGGCTTCGGTCAGGGCGCAGGAGAAACGTTCGATTTCGCGCAGATCGGCTTTGTGATGGCGGTTGAACATGGTCAGATCACCCTTGAGTCCCGGCGCCTGGAAGGCGCATTCCATTCATCAGTTGGATACTGCTGGCACGCTTTTCATGGGGAACAAACCATCCGAAACGCTATATATGCCAAGTGTCATCATCGGTTTTGGATGAGCATAGACAGGGCTCGGCGCTACGCAAGGCCACTAGTCAGCCAGCGTTTTCAACAACGCGCGGGCAGCGACGGAGGGCGGGCAGGTTTGCGAGGCCACCAAAGAGAACTCACGGTGCAGGGGCACGGCCAGTGGCATCACCCGCAGGCCCTGGCGCTGGACAGGCAGTGTCACTTCGGGCACCAGGGTCACGCCGATGCCATCACGCACCAGGCTGAAGGCGCTGCTCCATTCGCGCACTTGCACGCGAATATCAGCCAAAGTCAGCCCCGCCTCGGCGGCCAGGCTGCGGGCATTGGCAGTGCAGCCGCCAGTGGCCAGTACAAACGGCTGTTGCAACAACTCCTCCAGCGTCAGCGTGGCATCCGCCGGACGCTGGGCCAGCGCATGCGCCTGCGGCAACACCGCCAGCCAGTTGTCGCGCCCCAACACCGTGGCATTGCGCTCCGGCTTGGGGTTGAGCACCACGCCCAGATCGATCAGGCCGGCGTCGAGCAAGGTGTTCACTTCGTTGTCGGTGACTTCCAGGGTGGTGACGTCGATGCCTGGGTACAGTTGAGCGAAACGCTGCAACAGCGGCGTCAGAAACGTCGCCAGCACCATGGGGAAACTGGCGATGCGAAGACTTCCACGCAACATCGGCCTGGCTTCGTCGACGGTGCTGCGAATCGCCTGCAAGGCGCCGAGCATCACCCGCGCCTGCTCGATCACACTCAGGCCCAGGGCGGTGGGCAAGGTCTGGCGCGGCGCGCGGGTAAACAGTTGCGCCCCCAGGGTCGACTCCATGCCTGCCATGGCCTGGCTGGCGGCGGACTGGGTCATGCCCACGTGCTCGGCGGCGGCGGTGATGCTGCCGTGGTCGGCAACGGCCACCAGCAGGCGCCAGTGCATCAGGTTCATCATGGCAGTAGCTGTCCTTATGGCAGGGCTCTGAAGGTTTAATTTTACGCACGGTGTCATGCCCGCGAGACTGACGCAAATCCAACGGAGCTGCCCTCGATGAAACTGTATTACTTCCCTCACGCCTGTTCCCTCGCCCCACACATCGTGCTGCGGGAGTTGGCGCTGCCATTTGAGTTGGTGAAGGTGGATAACCAGGCAAAAACCACGGCCAACGGTGAGGACTTCCTACAGATCAACCCCAAGGGCTACGTGGCGGCACTGCAACTGGACAACGGCCAGGTGTTGACCGAAGCCAGCGCGATCCTGCAATACCTGGCAGACCTGAAACCCGCCGCCGGACTGGCCCCGGCCAATGGCAGCTGGGAGCGGGTGCGCTTGCAGGAATGGCTGAATTTTATTGCCACCGAGATCCATGGCGGGCTGGCGGTGTTCTTCAACGGCGCGATCCAGGGCGAAGTGCGGGCGATGTTCCAGGCCACACTGTTCAAGCGCTTTGCGATTCTGGTGCAGACGTTGGAGCGCCAGGACTATCTGCTGGGTTCGCAGTATTCGGTGGCGGATGCTTATCTGTTCGTGGTGCTGCGCTGGGCGGCGTTCCACGCTATTGATCTGCGCGAATGGCCGGCGCTGCAGGCGTTTGAACAAAGGGTCGGGCAGCGGCCGGCAGTGATTGCGGCACTGGCGGCAGAAGCTCAATGAGCTGAAATGGGATGAGCATGTGGGAGCCAGGCAGCTCCCACATCAGGCTTGAAACTCAATGGCCGAACAAACCACCCTCGGATTTCTTGGCTTTCTTGTCGGCGCGTTTTTCATCGGCGGTTTTTGCCGGTTTTTTCTTCGCGGCTTTCTTTGAATCCATACCTTTGGCCATGATGCGTACTCCACTGTCAGGGAACGTAACACTGGGTATACCACCTATTGCCCGACAGAAGGCGCTTATAATCGCGCCCCCTTCATCACGTCGTCTGAACACCATGCCCGAGTTGACCATCGATCTACTGGCAGAACCCCTGTGGCCGCTGCTGAACAAGTTCTATCGCAGCCACAATTGCTCGATGAAAGCGCTCAAGGGCGGGCGTTTGTGGGTCGCACGCGACGGCGAGATTGTCGCGGGCCTGTGCCTCACGCCGGTGGTGGGCGGGCAGTGGTTGACCGGGGTGTTTGTAGACCCGGCCTATCGCGGCCGGGGGTTGGCGGCAACCCTGATTCTGCAGGCGGTGGCCGCGTGCGAAGGCACCGTATGGCTGCTGTGCCATCCGGACCTGGAAGGGTTGTATCAACGCATGGGATTCACTCAGGACACACTGCTACCGCAATCCCTCAGCGAACGTCTGGTGCGCTACAAACGCAACAAGCCGATGATCGCCATGGGCTTAGAACCGTTAGTGAGGTTGACCTCGGATAATGTGTGATCCGTGGGTACAGGGCCCATGCTAGCCTCGGCGACACAGTGGCCCCCTCAGAGGATGATCATGAAAACGACGCTTGCAGCTTTCTGCCTCACCGCCCTCCTCGTCCCGCCCCTCAGCCAGGCCGCCGACGCGCCGATCAGCGCCAAGCAGTACCAAAGCGTACTCGCCGGCAGCTGGCGTGACCCGGCCAACAGCGCCCGCGACGGTTATCGCCATCCACAACAGACCCTGGAATTCTTTGGCCTGGGCGCCAAACAGAGCGTGATCGAAATCACCCCGGGCGGCGGTTGGTACAGCGAGCTGCTGGCACCGCTGCTCAAGGACCACGGGCATTACATCGCTGCCGTACAGGCCGCGAGCAGCAGCGCCTACGCGCGTACGTCCAAAGAGAACCTGAAGAAGAAATTCGCCGCAGACCCGACGCGGTATGGCAAGGCCGAAGTCGTCGAGTTCGATCCCAAGGCGCCGGTGTTCGGCAAGCCGGGCTCGGCGGATGCGGTGCTGACCTTTCGCAATGTGCATAACTGGGTGTTGGCGGGCACCGCCGACGCGACCTTCAGCGCGTTTTACAAGGTGCTCAAGCCCGGTGGCGTACTGGGCGTGGAAGATCACCGGGCCAAGGACGGAGCAGACCTGGAAGCAATCAAGGACAGCGGCTACCTGACCACCGCCCAGGTGGTGAAACTGGCCACCGATGCCGGGTTCAAGCTGGCGGCGCAGAGTGAAGTGAACGCCAACCCCAAGGACACCAAGGATTATCCGGCGGGAGTGTGGACATTGCCGCCGACGTTGAAGTTGGGCGAACAGGACAAGGCCAGGTATGTGGCAATTGGCGAGTCGGATCGGCTGACGTTGCGGTTCGTCAAGCCAGCCAAATAAACCTATTTGAAGTGCATTCCAACTGTGGGAGCGGGCTTGCTCGCGAATGCGGTGTACCAGTCACCTGATATGTCGACTGAAACACCGCATTCGCGAGCAAGCCCGCTCCCACAGTTTTGCCTCATTGGGCTTGAAAGCTAATCGTCAGCCGTGGGGTCCATGTCGGGGAACATCACTTCGATAAATCCGAACTTGCTGAAATCGGTAATCCGCGAAGGGTACAACCGGCCGATCAAGTGGTCGCATTCATGCTGCACCACCCGCGCATGGAACCCGTCGGCAACCCGTACGATCGGCTCGCCCTTGGGGTCGAAACCCTCGTAGCGAATCTGCTGGTAACGGTTCACCGCACCACGCAAGCCAGGCACGGACAGGCAGCCTTCATACCCCTCCTCCAACACCGGACTGAGCGGCGTGATCAACGGGTTGATCAGGATGGTCTGCGGCACCGGCGGCGCTTCCGGGTAGCGTTCGCTGGCCTCGAAACCAAAGATCACCAGTTGCAGGTCAACGCCGATCTGCGGGGCGGCCAGGCCGACACCACCGACGTGCTCCATGGTCTGGAACATGTCGTCGATCAATTGCCACAGCTCGGGGCTGTCGAACATCTCCGGCGGCACCGGTGGCGCGATACGCAGCAGGCGCTCGTCGCCCATTTTCAGGATTTCACGGATCATCGATCAGACTTCATCAGTAGTGGGCTTGGAATGGTCCCGGCCGAGGCCGGAGACATGCTGTTTTTCATGGGCTGGCTCGTCGAAATCCTTCGCGCCAGGCTCCTTGCCTTGAGCCGACATGTGTTCGATCACGGCATTCATCTCTGCCCCCAGCAGCAGCACGGCGGCGGAAATGTAGAAATACAGGAGCAGCACGATGATCGCACCGATGCTGCCGTACATGGCGTTGTAATCGGCAAACGTCTTGACGTAGTAGCCAAAGCCCAGGGACGCGACAATCCACACTACCACCGCCAATACCGAGCCTGGGGTGATGAAGCGGAATTTCTGTTTTACGTCGGGCATCACGTAGTACATGAGGGCCACGGCGAACATCAGCAGGATCACGATCAGCGGCCAGCGCAGGATGGTCCACAGGGTGACCACGAACTCCTGCATGCCGATCTGCCCCGCCACCCATTCCATCACTTGTGGGCCGAGCACCATCAGCGCCGCAGCGGCCAGCAGCATGCCGGCAATGCCGACGGTGTAGAAAATCGACAGCGGAAAACGCTTCCAGATCGGCCGGCCTTCGACCACGTCGTAGGCGGCGTTCATTGCGCTCATCATCAGGCGCACACCCGCCGAAGCGGTCCACAGCGCAATCACGATACCCACCGACAGCAGCCCACCCTTGGATTGCTGCAGCTGGTCGATCACCGGGTTGACCTGCTCCAGGGCTTGGGGCGGCAATACCAGCTCCGACTGCAGGCGCAGCCAGGTGAAGAAATCGGGCAGGTGCAGGAAACCAATCAGGGCGATGAGAAACAGCAGGAAGGGAAACAGCGAAAACAGCATCTGGTAGGCCAGCGCCGAGGCGTAGGTGGACATCTCGTCATCGACGAACTCTTTGACGGTGCGCACCAACACTTTATGTAGCTTGAGGCCATCAAGGACCGGAAAAATCATAGCGTCTCCTTTCGCCGCAAAAAGTGAGTTCAAGGGCGACTCAGGGGCCGTTTTCTACATCAAGGTAGCTTATTTGGCGACCTTGAAACAATTTCGAAACTTTAACCGCATCCGCTGACAAAAAAACGGCCATCCGTGGATGGCCGCTCCGACTGCTCAAGTGCTGCCTTATTTGACGGCTTTCTTGACCGCGTCCTTGGTGTCACCAATGGCCTTTTCAACCTGGCCTTTCTTTTCCTGCACCACGCCTTCAGCGCGCAGCTTGTCGTTTCCGGTAACTTTGCCGATGCCTTGCTTGATGTTGCCGACGGCTTCGTCTTTCAAACCTTTTGCCTTATCCGCTGTGCTGCCCATGGTATTTCTCCAGAAGAACAATCAAGGGTTTTGGTCATTACGTAGAAATTGACCCGGGGCTGTCCGGCAGAGTTTCAATTATTTTCCATGGACATTTCATCGCCGGGCGCAGGTTTGGCTTTATGTTTTGTGGCCAACCCACGAGAATGCCCGGCACATTCAGGCTATAACGCTGAATAACAGATCCCGTAGGAAGGTTATGAAACTCAATAAAGCACAGGCCATCGCCCGCAGAAACACCGAACTGGGCGGTGCCGTACTCGGCGTCAACAACTGCCACTTCACCGACCTGGACCGCAAACGCAACATCTGGTGGTTCGATCTGCCGGTGGGCCGTATTGCGGTGGGCCAGTACGAGTGGATTCACCTGTTGATGCACAACGCCGAGACCGACCAGTTGCTGCACCTGAAGGTGCCGACGGCGTTTTTGCGCGAACACATCGAAGGCCTGGTGGTGCGCAATGCGGGCAAGCGCAAGCCGGAGATCACCCTGGAGCTGAGCGCAGATAAGGATTCGTTCTTGAAGGACGTGCGGCCAGCGGGTGCAGGCGTCGGCTTCGCCCAGTTCGCCCTGTAAAAACCGGATCAAAAACGGTGGAAGCTGGCTTGCCTGCTCCCACATTGGATTGCGTTCCAATCCAGCCCGGGAAATCAGCAGGCATAAAAAAACCCCGCGTTCGCGGGGTTTTTTTATGCGTTACTTCTTGAGACCGAGCTTTTTCAGCTCTTCATCACGCAACTCACGCCGCAGGATCTTGCCCACGTTGGTCGTCGGCAACGCATCGCGGAACTCAATGACCTTCGGCACCTTGTAGGCCGTAACGTTGGCGCGCATATGCTCCATCACCTGGTCCTTGGTCAGGGTGGCGCCCGGCTTGACCACGATGAAGATCTTGATGATCTCCCCGGACTTCTCGTCCGGCACACCGATGGCCGCGCATTGCAGCACACCCGGCAGGCCTGCCAGCACGTCTTCCAGCTCGTTGGGGTACACGTTGAAACCCGAGACCAGGATCATGTCCTTCTTGCGGTCGACAATGCGCATGTAGCCATCCGGCTGGATGATCGCGATGTCGCCGGTCTTCAACCAGCCTTCGCTGTCGAGCATCTCGTCGGTGGCGTCCTGACGCTGCCAGTAGCCCTTCATCACCTGTGGGCCCTTCACGCACAGCTCGCCGGTTTCGCCCAGCGGCAACTCGGTGCCATCATCGGCGATGACCTTGCACACGGTGGACGGCACGGGAATGCCGATGGTGCCGATCTGGATATGCTGGATCGGGTTCACGGTCGCGACGGGGCTGGTTTCGGTCATGCCGTAGCCTTCGCAGATGCCACAACCGGTCACGGCTTTCCAACGCTCGGCGGCGGCCAGTTGCAGGGCCATGCCGCCCGACAGGGTGACCTTCAGCGCAGAGAAGTCCAGCTTGCGGAACGCTTCGTTGTTGCACAGCGCCACGAACAGCGTGTTCAGGCCGACAAAACCGCTGAACTTCCACTTGGACAATTCCTTGACCATCGCCGGCAGGTCGCGCGGGTTGCTGATCAGGATGTTGTGGTTGCCGATCAGCATCATCGCCATGCAATGAAAGGTGAACGCATAGATGTGGTAGAGCGGCAGCGGCGTGATCAGGATCTCGCAGCCCTCATTGAGGTTCGAGCCCATCAGCGCCTTGCATTGCAGCATGTTGGCGACAAGGTTGCGGTGGGTGAGCATCGCGCCCTTGGCCACGCCGGTGGTGCCGCCGGTGTATTGCAGCACGGCCACATCACTGCTGGCGGGGTTGGCGTCGCTTACCGGCTGGCCCTGCCCCTTGGCCAGCACATCGTTGAACTTGATCGCCTTGGGCAAGTGATAAGCCGGGACCATTTTTTTCACGTACTTGATGACGCTGTTGATCAGCAGACGCTTGAGCGGCGGCAACAGGTCGGCGACTTCGGTGACGATCACATGCTGGACGGCGGTCTTGGGCACGACCTTTTCCGCCAGGTGCGCCATGTTGGCCAGGCAGACCAAGGCCTTGGCACCGGAGTCGTTGAATTGGTGTTCCATTTCCCGCGCGGTGTACAGCGGGTTGGTGTTGACCACGATCAAGCCGGCCCGGATGGCACCGAACACGGCGACCGGGTACTGGAGGACGTTGGGCAGTTGCACGGCGATGCGGTCGCCGGGCTTCAAGTCGGTGTGCTGTTGCAGGTACGCGGCGAAAGCACCGGACAATTCGTACAACTCACCGTAGGTGATTGTCTTGCCCAGGTTGCTGAAAGCCGGTTTGTTGGCGAAGCGCTGGCAGGACTGCTTCAGTACCGCCTGAATATTCGGATACTCGTCTGGATTGATTTCTGCAGCAATCCCGGCGGGGTACTTATCCTTCCAAAAGTCTTCGTTCATGGAAGCCCACTCCTCAGCGACGCGAATTCATCATCGCATTTGATGCGATTATTATTGGTGTATGTTTTTTTAAGGTGAATCTGGCGCTTTCAAGCAGGCCGAGACGTCACAAAGCGCGCCGAGAGTAGCAGCTTTGCCAAGGGCCGACTAGAGCCAAACGCGGGCCCTACAGTCATATTCGCGACTGTCCTACAATATTTGGTCACACTATAAACAGCACTTAATTTGCCTCGGGAAAGGCTCTGGAATAAGGCTTTGAGGACACCGAACAGCAAATGTGGGAGCGGGCTTGCCCGCGAATGCGGTGCATCAGTCTACATATCTGGTGACTGGTACACCGCATTCGCGGGCAAGCCCGCTCCCACATTTTTTGATTGCATTTCAATTCGGGGTCAGGCGATGTCGCGCAGTTCCCGCCGCAAGATTTTCCCTACAGGAGTCATCGGCAACGACTCACGCAACACAATATGCTTGGGCACCTTGTAGCCGGTGAAGTTGGTCTTGCAGTACGTCTTCAATTCCTCAAGGCTCACACCCTGGGCGCGGGCGACCACGAACAGCTTCACCGCCTCCCCCGTGCGCTCGTCCGGCACGCCGATCACCGCGCAGTTGGCCACCGCCGGGTGCGCCATCACCACATCTTCGATCTCGTTGGGGTACACATTGAAGCCCGAGACAATGATCAGGTCTTTCTTGCGGTCGACGATGCTGACAAAGCCATCGGTGTCGATCACCGCAATGTCGCCGGTCTTGAGCCAGCCTTCGGCGTCGAGCGTCTCGGCGGTGGCCACCGGCTGCTGCCAGTAGCCCTTCATGACCTGCGGACCCTTGATGCACAACTCGCCGCGCTCGCCCAAGGGCAATTCGCGGCCTTCGTCATCAATGACTTTCATCGCCGTGCCCGGCACCGGAATGCCCACGGTGCCCAACCGCGATTGGCTGCCGTAGGGGTTGGTGCTGGCGACCGGCGACGTTTCCGTCAGCCCGTAGCCCTCGCCGATAGTGCAGCCGGTCAGCGCTTTCCAGCGCTCCGCAGTGGCCTTGACCAGCGCGGTGCCACCGGAGTTGGTGATCTTGAGGTGGGAGAAATCCAGGGTCTTGAAGTCCGGATGATCCATCAATGCCACAAACAGCGTGTTCAACCCCAGCAGGCAGGAGAAGCGCCACTTCTTCAACTCCTTGATAAAGCCGCCGATGTCGCGCGGATTGGTGATCAGCACGTTGTGGTTGCCGGTCACCATCATGCACATGCAGTTCGCCGTGAATGCATAGATGTGGTACAGCGGCAGCGGCGCGATCATCACTTCCTGCCCCTCGCGCACCAGCGGCTGACCGTCGTCGTTGACCTGGGACATGCACGCCCGCGCCTGCTGCATGTTCGCCACAAGGTTGCCGTGGGTGAGCATCGCGCCCTTGGCCAGGCCGGTGGTGCCGCCGGTGTATTGCAGCACTGCGATGTCGTCCAGGGTCACGGGATGGCGGATCACGCCCAGGCCTGCGCCCATGCGCAACGCACGCTTGAAGGAAACGGCGCGCGGCAGGCTATAGGCCGGGACCATTTTCTTGACCTTGTCGACCACGGTGTTGACCAGCCAGCCTTTGGCAGCGGGCATGAAATCGCCCATCTTGGCTTCGATCAGGTAGTCGATCTCGGTATCGGCGCACACTTCCTGCACCCGCGAACCGAACAGGTTGAGGTAGACCAGCGCACGCACGCCGGCGTCCTTGAACTGGTGGCGCATCTCGCGTGGGGTGTACAGCGGGTTGGTGTTGACCACGATCAGCCCGGCGCGCAGGGCGCCGAACACGGCAATCGGATAATGCAGCACGTTGGGCATCTGCACCGCAATGCGCTCGCCGGGCTTGAGGTCGGTGTGCTGTTGCAGGTAGCCGGCGAACGCCGCACTTTGGCGCTCCAGCTCGGCGTAGGTCAGGGTGATACCCATGTTGCTGAACGCCGGACGGTCGGCAAAGGTCTTGCAGGAACGCTCGAAGACTTCGATCACCGACTTGTAAGAGGTGAGGTCGATGGCATTGGGAACGCCCGCGGCGCGTTTGTCATTCCAGAAATCAGGTTGCATTATTCTTGTCCTCTTACCTGAGTGTGTCCGGCCGCTTTTGCACTGCATACAAAGCGGAGCTTTGGGGACGTTAGCAGCTATGGCCAAACAGGCAAATACAGGAAAGAGCGTCATTAATTGCGTGAATCTTCCTACAAGGCCCTGCACTGATCAGACGCTTCCCGTGGGATGAGCTATACACTGCAACGACCCCGAGCAAAGGAACCGCCATGAACCACAGCACCTTCTGGCTGACCGCGAATGACCACAGCCGCCTGTACGTCAATCAATGGCTGCCGGACGGCCCCGCCAAGGCGATGATCATGCTGTCCCACGGCATGGCCGAGCACAGCGGGCGCTATGCGCGCCTGGCACAGGCACTGTGTGCGGCGGGCTACGGCCTGTATGCACCGGACCAGCGTGGCCACGGCCGCACCGCCGACGAAGGCACCCTGGGCCTGTACGCCGAGCACGACGGCTGGAACAAAGTGGTGGGCGACCTCGCCAGCCTCAACCAGCATATCGGCCAGCAGCATCCGGGGCTGCCGATCATTCTGCTGGGCCACAGCATGGGCAGCTACATCGCCCAGGCCTATCTGCTGCATCACAGCGCCAGCCTGAGCGGCGCGGCTCTGAGCGGCTCGAATTTCCAACCCGTGGCGCTGTACCGCGCCGCCCGGGTGATCGCGCGCATCGAGCGGGCCCGCCAGGGCCTGCGCGGGCGCAGTGCGTTGATCGACTTCCTGTCGTTCGGCTCATTCAACAAAGCGTTCAAACCCAACCGTACGGCCTTCGACTGGCTCAGCCGCGACCCGGCGGAAGTCGACAAGTACATCAACGACCCGCTCTGCGGTTTCCGCTGCACCAACCAGCTGTGGGTCGACCTGCTCGGCGGCTTGCAGCAAATCAGCAAAGCGTCCAATCTCGCGCAGATCGATCCGGGCCTGCCGATCCTGGTGACCGGCGGCGAATGTGATCCGGTGAGTGAGGGCAAGCGTCTCACCCATCTGGCCAACGCCCTGCGTGAAGCCGGCTGCCGCCACGTGCAACTGACGATCTACCCGCAGGCGCGCCATGAAGTGTTCAACGAAACCAACCGTGACCAAGTCACCGCCGACCTGCTGACGTGGCTCGACCAGGCCCTGACCCTGCACAGGCCGGCCCGCTGCGAATAATGTTTGCTTTAGAATCAGCCGATTAAATTACCGATTAGCCACAGGATGCACCTTTAGATGACCCAGGTAACCAACACCCCGTACGAAGCCCTTGAAGTCGGCCAGACCGCCAGCTACAGCAAATTGGTGGAAGAGCGCGACATCCAGCTGTTCGCCGCGATGTCCGGTGACCACAACCCGGTGCACCTGGACGCCGAATACGCCAAGGCGACCATGTTCAAGGAGCGTATCGCCCACGGCATGTTCAGCGGTGCCCTGATCAGCGCGGCGGTAGCCTGCGAATTGCCTGGGCCGGGCACTATCTATATCGGCCAGCAGATGAGCTTTCAGAAGCCGGTGAAGATCGGCGACACCCTGACCGTGCGCCTGGAAATTCTCGAAAAACTGCCGAAATTCCGCGTACGCATCGCCACGCGGGTGTTCAACCAGCGCGATGAGTTGGTGGTGGATGGTGAAGCGGAGATTCTGGCACCGCGTAAGCAGCAGGTGGTGACGCTGACCGAATTGCCGCCGATCAGCATTGGCTGAAATCTACACAATACAAATGTGGGAGCGGGCTTGCCCGCGAAAGCGGTGGATCAGTCACCAACACTGTGACTGAGAGACCGCATTCGCGAGCAAGCCCGCTCCCACATTCGTTACAACGTAAGGCTTACGACTGGGCGCGAGCCTGGTTACGCAGCGCCTTCACCTGGTCGTGGTTACGTTGCACCCCGTGGTACTGACGCTCAACCAGGTCACGAATGCCCAACAGGTTGTGCTTGTTGATCTTCTCGATCGCTTCTTTGTAAGCCTTCAGTGCGTGGTCTTCACCGCGCTCGGCTTCGTTCAGTACCGCCTCTTCATCCTTGCCGGTGAGCATCGACTTCACGTCGACCCAGCCACGGTGCAGTGCGCCGGCAACGCTGCCGGAATCTTCCGGATCGCCACCCAAGGCACGCACGGCAGTCTTCAGCTCGGCAGCAGCAGTGGCGCAGTCGGCGGAACGCTTGGCGAACAACGCTTTGAGCTCTGGGTGCTTGATGTCTTCAGCGCACTCTTTGAAACCCTTTTGACCGTCGATGCTGGTTTCAATCAGGTCGTTCAGTACGGAGATCGATTCTTTGGTGATGTCAGTCATTTTCCAATTCCTTGTACGGGTTAAGAGGTTGTCTTAATGATTGCAGCGCCCGTGCCAGTTTTTTCAATAACAACTTTTCCTTTGTTTTCAATAACTTAAAAATATTTGAACCATCTGTATGTACGTTATTTGCATGATCTGTCAATTGGCCTTCATGCAGAATGCCTGTATTTTCAGGGCTCTCGACTCATTCGTCTGAAGCCCCATGAACCCCGAAAAACTCGAACTGCTGATCACCCGCCAAATGCCCTTCGGCAAGTACAAGGGCCGGATCATCGCCGACCTGCCCGGCCCCTACCTGAACTGGTTTGCCCGAGAAGGTTTCCCCCACGGCGAACTGGGCGGGCTGCTGGCATTGATGCAGGAAATCGACAGCAACGGCCTGGCCGAATTGCTCGAACCGTTGCGTGTAAAACACGGCAAGCCCGCCCCCCGCCATTAAGAAAGAACCCCGCCATGCCAAGGAATGCCGATAACGAGCAACACTGGACCGCCATTGCCAGGCGCTATGAGCTGGAGCCTGGCCCGATCAATCTGGAAAACGGCTATTTCGGACGCATGAGCCGCGTCGTGCGCGCGCAGTATCTGGAACACGTGGCGTTTATCAACCGCAGCAATTCCCTGCATGTGCGCCAGCGTTTCGAGCAGGGCGAAAACGTCGAGATCCGCCGCCAACTGGCTGAGCTGATCAACGTCGACCCCGAGTCGGTCGCCTTCACCCGCAACGCCACCGAGGCCTTGCAGTCGCTGATCCGTAACTACAACCGCCTGGAGCCGGGGGATCAGGTGTTGATCAGTGACCTGGAGTACGACACGGTCAAAGGCGCCATGCGCTGGTTGGCCGGGGTTCGCGGCGTGGAGGTGATCGAACTGTCCCACGCGCACCCGGCGAGTTTCGACAGCCTGCTGCGGACATATCGCGATGCGTTCGCGCAATACCCACGTTTAAAGCTGATGGCGCTGATCCACGTCACCCATCGCACTGGCCTGGTGATGCCGGTCGAGGCGATCGCCAAGGCGGCGCGTGAATATGATGTGGATGTGATCCTCGACGGCGCTCACGCCCTGGGCCAGATCGACTTCAACCTCGCCGAACTGGGCATTCAGTTCGCCGGTTTCAATCTGCACAAATGGATCGGCGCGCCGCTGACCCTGGGTTTTCTGTACATCGCGCCCGAGCGCCTGGCCGACATCGACCCGGACATGGGCGAGTTTCACTACCCGCCCAGCGACGTGCGCGCACGCACGTCCTACAGCACACCGAATTTTCCGGCACTGATGACCTTGCCCTCGGTGTTTGAGGAGCATCGAAGCCTGGGAGGCTCGGCGGCCAAGGGCGCGCGGGTGAATTACCTGCGTGACCTGTGGGTGAGCAAGGTGCGGCCGCTGGCGGGGGTTGAGGTGCTGACGTCGGATGATCCGCGCCTGTATTGCGGGATTACGGCGTTCAAGTTTGTCGGAAGGGACCAGCAGGCGATGGCAGATCGTTTACTCAAGGACTACAACCTGTTTACCACCACACGGGTGGGCGCGGCGTTTGGGACCTGCATTCGGGTGACGCCGGGGTTGGTGACGTCGGCTGCGGATATCAATGTCTTGGTCACCGCCATCGCCGAACTCAACGCCGATTAAAACTGTGGGAGCGGGCTTGCTCGCGAATGCGGTGTGTCAGCAATACATCTGCAAGCTGAACCACCGCATTCGCGAGCAAGCCCGCTCCCACACAAGCCCATTCCAACCCAAGGATTTACGCTGGCCTGAAAGGGTTTCTGCAGGCAAAAAAAAGCGGTACACCGACCAAGTGCACCGCAAAAATGCCGTCAAGCACAGCAACAACGATTCGATGAATCAGATCAATCCAGCAGCGCCAGCGCCTCGGCGGTGACTTCCTGAATGCGGGCCCAGTCGCCGTTCTTGATCCACTCAGGATCAAGCATCCAGCTGCCGCCCACGCACATCACATTTTTCAACGCCATGTAGCTTTTGATGTTGGCCGGACCAACGCCGCCGGTCGGGCAGAATTTCACTTCGCCAAACGGGCCGCCCAGGGCCTTGATTGCCGCGACGCCGCCGCTGACTTCAGCCGGGAACAGCTTGAAGCGGCGATAACCCAGCGCATAGCCTTCCATGATCCCGGAGGCGTTGCTGATGCCCGGCAGCAGCGGGATTGCGCTGTGCACCGAGGCTTCCAGCAGGTCGCGGGTGATGCCTGGGGTGACGATAAATTGCGAGCCGGCGACTTCGGCCGCTTCGAGCATATGGCGATCCAGCACGGTGCCAGCACCGGTGCACAGTTCCGGGCGTTGCTCGCGCAGCACCTGAATGGCCTTGAGGCCGAACTGCGAACGCAGGGTCACTTCCAGCGCGGTCAAACCACCGGCGGCCAGAGCATCGGCCAGCGGCAGGATGTCCTGTTCGCGGGCGATGGTGATCACCGGCAGGATCCGCGCCTTGGCGCAGAGGCTGTCGATCAGGGCAACTTTATCCGCCATGGACACGGTCGGTTGAGGGCTTTTCATAGCGGCTGATCCTTGGCTCATGGGCACCAGTAAATCTCTAATGTGGGTTGCAAAAACGCGCGAATCGGCATGGCAGCGATGTCGTCACCGGCCAGTGCAGCGCTCAAGGTCGTCAATTTCGAACTGCCGGAAATCGACAGTACGGTGTAGTTCGCCGAAGCCAGCAGCGCGCGACTCATGGTCAGGCGCTGGTGGGGTACGGTCGGCGCCAGCATCGGCCAGCAACGGCGCGTGCCGTCCGGCTGCAAGGCTTCGCTCAGGTTCGGGCTGTTGGGAAACAGCGACGCGGTGTGACCGTCATCGCCCATGCCCAGCACCAACACGTCAATCGCCGGCAATTCCGCCAGCAGGCGATCGGCCTGCTCGGCAGCGTCTTCAAGATTGGCCGCGGCGCTGTACAGGCTCAGGAATTTGGCCTTGGCCGCCGGGCCTTGCAGCAAGTACTGCTTGAGCAGACCGGCGTTGCTGTCGGCGTGTTCCACCGGCACCCAGCGTTCGTCGGCCAGGGTGATCGTCACCTTGGACCAGTCCAGGCCTTGCTTGGCCAGGTTCTGGAAAAACGCCACGGGGCTACGGCCACCGGACACCACCAACGTGGCTTCGCCACGGGCGCTGATGGCCGCACGCAATTGCTCCGCCACGTCATTGGCCAGGCCTTGCGCCAACAGCACCGGCGTACGGTACTCGTGCGGCGTGACGCCCTGGGGCAGTTTCAAATCAGATATCGCCATACCACGACCTCCCATCCCGCGTGATCAGTGCAATGGAGCTCATCGGCCCCCAGGAACCCGCCGCGTACGGCTTGGGCGCATCACCGGATTTTTTCCACCCGGCGATCAACTGGTCACACCACTTCCACGCGGCTTCGATTTCATCTTTACGCACAAACAGGTTCTGATTGCCGCGCATCACTTCGAGCAACAACCGCTCGTAGGCATCGGGAATCCGTACGCTGCGATAGGTGTCGGAAAAATTCAGTTGCAGCGGCCCGCTGCGCAGTTGCATGCCCTTGTCCAGGCCCTGCTCCTTGGTCATTACACGCAAGGAAATACCTTCGTCCGGTTGCAGGCGGATGATCAGCTTGTTACTGATCTGCAAGCGCTGCTCGGGGGCGAAGATGTAGTGGGACGGTTCCTTGAAGTGGATAACGATCTGCGACAGCTTTTGCGGCATGCGCTTGCCGGTGCGCAAGTAGAACGGCACCCCGGCCCAACGCCAGTTGCGGATGTCGGCACGCAGGGCGACGAAGGTCTCGGTGTCGCTCTGGGTGTTGGAATTCTCTTCTTCGAGGTAACCCGGCACCGGCTTGCCAGCGCTGTAGCCGGCGATGTACTGGCCACGCACAACCTGGGTGGTCAAGCCTTCCGGGCTGATCGGCGCCAGGGCCTTGAGCACCTTGACCTTCTCGTCACGGATACTGTCGGCGGACAGGTCAGCCGGCGGGTCCATGGCGATCAGGCAAAGCAGTTGCAGCAAGTGGTTCTGGATCATGTCGCGCAGCTGGCCGGCCTTGTCGAAGTAGCCCCAACGGCCTTCGATGCCAACCTGCTCGGCGACGGTGATTTCCACGTGGGAAATGTAGTTCTGGTTCCACTGGGTTTCGAACAGGCTGTTGGCGAAACGCAGGGCGATCAGGTTCTGGACGGTTTCTTTGCCCAGGTAGTGGTCGATGCGGTAGGTGCGGTTTTCCGGGAAGAACTGCGCCACGGCATCGTTGACCTTGCGCGAGGATTCCAGGTCCGAGCCGATGGGTTTTTCCAGCACCACGCGGGTGTTTTCCGCCAGGCCGGCCTTGGCCAGGTTTTCGCAGATCGCACCGTACACCGCCGCCGGGGTGGCGAAGTAGGCGATCAGACGTTGTTCGTGGCCGACTTTTTCCGCCAGGGCGACGTAGTCATCGGCGTTCTTGAAGTCGACGTGGACGTAGGTCAGGCGGGCCAGGAAACGTTGGGCGATGGTTTCGTCCAGTTCCTTGCCGACGTAGCTGCGCAGTTCTTTTTCGATATGGGCCAGGTGCTGTTGCTCGGTCCCGGCTTCACGGGCCAGGGCCAGGATGCGGGTGTCGTCGTGCAAGAGCCCGGCGCCATCGAGTTGATAGAGGGCAGGAAATAACTTGCGCAGCGCCAGATCACCCAAGGCGCCAAACAGGGCAAAGGTGCAGGGTTCTACGGTTATCGAAGGCATGATGTTTGTTCTTTTATCAAGTTAAGCTACAAATACCTTTTTTCAAGGCATCACTCAAGGAAAAATGTAGTAATAACCACAACATTTTCCCGAAATACGCATTGCGAGTGGTGGTGTTCAGCTACCCTCAGTAGGATAGGCCACCGCAAAAGACCACTGGTCGATTGGTTGCCACCCTTATTTGCATCGTCGCCCGAAGGAAAGACTGAATGGACCGCGTGCGAAATCTTCTGGAACAGATCCAGAACCGCCTCGAAGAATTGAACAAGGCCGAGAAAAAAGTCGCCGAGGTCATCCTGCTCAACCCGCAGCAGGCGACCCGCTTCTCTATCGCCGCCCTCGCCCAAGCCGCCTCGGTCAGTGAACCGACGGTCAACCGTTTCTGCCGTTCGTTCGGCGTCAGCGGCTACCCTGAACTGAAATTGCAACTGGCGCAAAGCCTGGCCAGCGGTGCTGCGTATGTCAGCCGCGCCGTGGAGGCCGATGATAACCCCGAGGCCTACACCCAGAAGATCTTTGGCAGCGCCATCGCGTCCCTGGACAGCGCCTGCCAGGCCCTGGACCCGAACTTGATCAGCAAGGCCGTGGACCTGCTGATCCAGGCGCGGCAGATCCACTTCTTCGGCCTCGGCGCTTCGGCACCGGTGGCGATGGACGCGCTGCACAAGTTCTTCCGCTTCAACCTGTCGGTCACCGCCCACGCGGACGTGCTGATGCAGCGCATGATCGCGTCGGTGGCGCATACGGGCGAGCTGTTCGTGATCATTTCCTACACCGGGCGTACCCGTGAGCTGGTGGAAGTGGCACGTATCGCCCGCAGCAACGGCGCCTCGGTGCTGGGCGTGACCGCCGAGAACTCACCATTGGCCAAGGCCAGTACGGTGAGCCTGAATATTCCGCTGCCGGAAGATACGGACATCTATATGCCGATGACCTCGCGGATCATTCAGTTGACGGTGCTGGATGTGCTGGCGACAGGCATGACGCTGCGCCGTGGGGTGGATTTCCAGCCCCATCTGCGCAAGATCAAAGAGAGCTTGAATGACAGCCGGTATCCGGTTGGAGATGAGTTCAACTAAGGCTGGAATCTCTACCAGCTGTACCGGCCTCTTCGCGAGCAAGCCCGCTCCCACATTTTGATTTGTGAACACATTCAAATGTGGGAGCGGGCTTGCTCGCGAAGGGGCCCGCAGCCACACCGCTACACCCTAGCCCTGGCCTGCAGACTCAAATGCGCCCGCTCCCCCGGCGCCAAACTGGCAGCGGCCATTGCCGACTCCACGCACACAAACCCCGACGCCTCGTTGAAGCTCACGCCCAACAGCGGACGACTGCCCGGATGCCACACCACGGTGTCGGCGCTGTCGCCGGTATCGATGCACAGTTCGCGCTGCCAGGCGTGGTCCTTGAGCTGCAATTCACCGTCATGCTGGAACACCCGCTGGCAGCCGCCGTCCACCCGCAACTCACCTTCCTGCTGGCAAGCCTGGCGACTGAGCTGGTCATAACCTTGCGCGCCGTCGAGCCCAGACAGCGCTACCTCATCAACGTGACCAATACGCCAGTAGGCGTGCAAAGCATGGCTCAACTGACACGGCAGTTCGTCCTGATGCTCGGTGCTCAGGCGCAGTTCCAGGGTGTCGCCCAGGTGTGCGTGCAGGTCGACCTGCCAATCGCACAACTGCAGTTGCCAATGCAGACGCACACCGTCGTCGTCGGTGCTGCTGTCGAGCAGTTTCCAGTCGATCAGCCGCGCCCAGCCGTGGGATGGCCACGCGTTCTCGCTGGGATGACGGCCATACCACGGCCAGCACACCGGCACGCCACCACGGATCGCGCCGACTTGCGGCCACTTCGCCGCACACCACAGCCAGGGTTTTTGCCCCGTGGGTTGAAAGTGCAACAGTTGCGCGCCCTGACGACTGAACACCGCCTGGCACAACGGGTGGTCGATCACCAATACGTCGCGCATCTGAAAGCGCTCCCAGGCGAACACTGGACGTTCGCGCAGGGATTTGAAAAAGCGTTGCAGCGGTTGCTCATGCATTTGCCACTGTCCTGAAGGTCTTCACAGTGCTGCGCAAAAAAAAGCGGATAGCCATGGCTACCCGCAAAATGCGCACAGAGAGAAGGAGCTTATCGCAACAACGTTAGAACGTAGACTGAATTTTCAGGCCAGCCACCAACGCGTTGTCGACTTTGTCCACGCCGCCAGGTTGCACGACGTATTGCAGGTTGGGACGCACGGTCAGCCAGTTGGTGACGTGGAAACCGTAGTTGATTTCAAAGTTGTACTCGGTCTCGCGGATCGGCGTGTACAGCGGGTTGTCGTAGTCGCTCACGCCATTGGAGGCGTTGAGCAGCTCGGCGTTTTTCTTCACGTCATTGTTGACGTGCAGACGCGCCGCACCGATGCCGACGTCATCTTTTGGACGCGCGTCGAACGGACCTTTGTACACCAGCATCAACGACTGGTAGTTGTCGACGGTGTTGGTTTCCTTGTCGTGGAACGTGGCGTTGGCCGCGATGTTCAGACCACGGGAAGCGTCACCGTTGTGGGTGGTGAGCTGCTGTTGAGCAACGAACCAGTAGCCTTTTTTGCTGCTGTGGGTACGGTAGGCCGCGCGCGTGGTAGCCGCATCGTTACCGTTCACGTCTTCACGCACGTCGGAGGCATCAGCCGCGCTCTTGTAGTAACCCACACGGTATTCGCCCGGCAGGTTATTGACCTTCGGCGACCAGACCAATTCCACCGGGATAACAGTGCCTTTGGTGCCGCTGCCGCTGAGCTTGAAGCCGTTGCCGTGCTCCAGCTGCGACGGGTTCTGGTTGTACGCACCGATTTGCGCGTACAGCTCAGGATTGATGTGGTACTTCACGCGGATCGCAGCCTGGCTGACCGGCCAGTTGTACCAGGTGCTCACATAGTTACCGACCTGGGAACCGCAGAACGACAGGTTCTGGAAGTCGCACGGGAAGGTGTTGAAGTCTTCGCCTTCACCGAAGTAACCGAGCTTCACGTCCAACTTGTTGTCGAACATCTGGTGCTGGATCCAGAACTGGGTCAGACGCACCATGTGGCCACGGCCGTAGACTTCCATCGACGAACTCAGCGTGCCGGCACGCGGGTCGCCGATGCGATCGTTGGAGATGTTCTGGCCATTACGGTTGGTCAACTGGATCTTGGCCTGGGTGTTGTCCCAGCCCCACAGTTTTTGCAGGTCCAGCGCGACGCCCAGGCCGAACTGGTCGGAGTAGCGACCGGTCTTGTCGGTGTTGTAGCCGCCGTGGGCGTTGTAGCCCATTTCGCCTACGTAGTCAGCCTTGATGTCGATACCTTGCTCGATCAGCTTGGTCCGTTCGCCGCCCCAATCGCCGGTCATCCACTTGGAATCGGCGCTGAATGCTTCGTCCGCCATCGCATTGGCGGACAAAACCAGGGCTGCTGCCGCTGACAGTTGGCAGATCAGCCGGGTAGTGTTGTGTTGCTTTTTCATCCCTACATCCTCGTCTTTATTGTTATTAAACTGTTTTTATCTAACGCGGGTTACTTTTTTATCAAAAACAACAACTTAACTGCTTCAGCGGCCTTTGAATTGGGCCACATTGTCGGCATGCCCCTGTGCGGGCAATGAAGAAGCAGTGCCCAGACGCTCGCCGGTATTGGCGTCGAACAGCAATACCTTGGATGGATCAAATTGCAGGGTCAGGGTCTCGCCCACCTGCGGGGCCACGTCGGGCGCCAGGCGGCAGCAGACCTTGGTGTCATTGAGTTGCACGAATACCAGGGTGTCCGGGCCGGTCGGTTCGGTGACCTGCACTTCGGCGCGGATGCTCGAACCGTTGCCCTCGCCCGCCGCCAGCAGGATCTGCTCGGGGCGCAGGCCAAGGATCACGTCACGGTCTTCAAGACCGGCGTCGGTCACGTTCAGCACCAGCTCGCAACGGGCCTGGCCGCTGTCGAGCAGGGCCACCAGACGACCGTCCTTGCGTTGCAGGCGCAGGGGCACGAAGTTCATCGGCGGCGAACCGATAAAGCTCGCCACGAACTGGTTGGCCGGGTTGTTGTAGATGTCTTTCGGCGTGCCGAACTGCTGAATGATGCCGTCCTTCATCACCGCCACTTTGTCGCCCAGGGTCATCGCTTCGATCTGGTCGTGGGTGACGTAGACGGTGGTGGTTTTCAGGCGCTGGTGCATCAGCTTCATTTCGGTGCGCATCTCGACGCGCAGCTTGGCGTCGAGGTTGGACAGCGGTTCGTCGAACAGGTAGATCTTCGGCCGCCGCGCCAGGGCACGGCCCATGGCCACACGTTGTTGCTGACCACCGGAGAGTTGGCCCGGCTTGCGGTTGAGTAGGTGTTCGATCTGCAACAGCTTGGCCACGCGTGCCACTTCGGCGTCGATGTCGGCCTGGGGCATCTTGCGGATCTTCAGGCCGAATTCGATGTTCTCGCGCACGCTCATGGTCGGGTACAGCGCGTAGGACTGAAACACCATGGCGATGTCGCGATCCTTGGGGCTCATGCCGCTGACGTCCTGGTCGCCGATCATGATCGCGCCGCCAGTGATGGTTTCCAGGCCGGCGATGCAGTTCATCAGCGTGGATTTACCGCAACCCGAAGGGCCGACCAGGATGAGGAATTCGCCTTCCTTGATCGACAGTTCGATGTTCTTCAAGGTGTCGGGCAGGCCGGGGCCATAGGTCTTGTTTACATTGCGAAGTTCAAGCGTAGCCATGATTACCCCTTGACCGCGCCGGCCGTGAGGCCGCGCACGAAATACTTGCCTGCGATCACATAGACCAGCAGGGTCGGCAGCCCGGCGATCATCGCCGCCGCCATATCCACGTTATATTCCTTGGCCCCGGTGCTGGTGTTGACCAGGTTGTTCAGCGCCACCGTGATGGGCTGGGAGTCGCCGCTGGAGAACACCACGCCGAACAGGAAGTCGTTCCAGATCTGGGTAAATTGCCAGATCAGGCAGACCATGATGATCGGGGTCGACATCGGCAGAATGATCCGACGGAAGATGGTGAAGAAACCTGCACCGTCCAGGCGTGCGGCCTTGACCAGCGCATCCGGAATGCTCACGTAGTAGTTACGGAAGAACAGCGTGGTGAACGCCAGCCCGTAGACCACATGAATAAACACCAGGCCGGTGGTGGTGCTGGCCAGGCCCATCTTGCCAAGGGTGAACGACGCGGGCAGCAGCACGGTCTGGAACGGCAGGAAGCAGCCGAACAACAGCAAGCCGAAGAATAACTGCGAACCTTTGAAGCGCCAGAACGACAGCACATAGCCGTTCAACGCACCGATGGCAGTGGAAATCAGCACGGCCGGCACAGTGATCTTGATCGAGTTCCAGAAGTAACCGTCTACCGTGGCCCAGGCCTTGACCCAGCCGATGCCGGTGACCACGGTCGGCCAGCTCAGCAGGTTGCCGTTGCTGATGTCATCCGGGGTCTTGAAGCTGGTGAGCAACATCACCACCAGCGGCACCAGGTACAGCAGCACCGCGAGGATCAGCACCGCGTAGATCGCGACGCGACTCAAGCTGATGGCAGGTTTGGAGGCGAGACTAGTCATGGCGTTTGGTCCTCAGCTCGGAGTAGAGGTAAGGCACGATGATCGCAAGGATCGCACCGAGCATCAGGATGGCACTGGCCGAGCCCATGCCCATCTGGCCACGGCTGAAGGTGAACGAGTACATGAACATCGCCGGCAGGTCGGATGAGTAGCCCGGCCCACCTGCGGTCATCGCCGCCACCAGGTCGAAGCTCTTGATCGCAATGTGCGCCAGGATCATCACGGCACTGAAGAACACCGGACGCAGGCTGGGCAGCACCACGCTCCAGTAGATGCGCGGCAGGCTGGCGCCATCGATCTGCGCGGCGCGGATGATCGATTGATCAACCCCACGCAGGCCCGCGAGGAACATCGCCATGATGAAACCCGAGGCTTGCCACACCGCAGCGATTACCAGGCAATAGACCACGCGATCCGGGTCGATCAGCCAGTCGAGACGGAAGCCTTCCCAGCCCCAGTCCCGCAGGAGTTTGTCCAGGCCCATGCCCGGGTTGAGCAGCCACTTCCAGGCCGTACCCGTAACGATCATCGAGAGCGCCATCGGGTACAGGTAAATGGTGCGGATAAAACCTTCACGACGGATACGCTGGTCGAGAAACACCGCCAGCAGAACACCAATCACCAGGGTGATGCCGATAAACATGCCGCCAAACAGCGCCAGGTTTTTGCTTGCGACCCACCAGCGGTCGTTGTCGAACAGGCGCTCATATTGCGCCAACCCCGCCCACTTGTAGCTGGGCAGGAAAGTGGATGTGGTGAACGACAGCACAAACGTCCACAGGATGTAGCCGTAGAAGCCCACCAGTACGATGAACATGCTCGGCGCCAGCACCAGTTTCGGTAGCCAGCGCTGCAGTGCATCGAACGGCGAGGCTTTGCTGAACACAGCAACAGAACTCATGGGGAAATCCAATGAAAGAGTGAGGGCAGCTGCAAGTTACAAGCTATAAGCGGCAAGAGAGGTTGCAGACCACTTGCAGCTAATAACTTGCAGCTTGTCGCTTACTTGGCCGACTTGATCGCAGCGCCCAGTTTCTTGGCGGTGTCGGCCGGGTCGGCTTTCGGGTCGTTGAGGAAGTTGGTCACGACATCAAAGAACGCGCCTTGCACCGCCAGGTTGGTGGCCATGTTGTGCGCCATGCTTGGCTGCAGGCCGCCGGTCTTGGCGTCGGCCAGGAAGTCCTTGGCAGCGGTCTGGGCGCAGGAGTCGAAGCCGAGCTTGTCCATGTTGTTCAACATGTCGTTACGCACCGGGATCGAGCCTTTGTTGATGCTGAAGACCTTCTGGAAGTTTTCACCCAGCACGACTTTGGCAATGTCCTGCTGGCCAGCGGCAGTGCCTTTGTCTTTCTGCTTGAACACCGCCAGGGAGTCGATGTTGTAGGTGAAGGCTTTCTCGGTGCCCGGGAAGGCGACGCACTCGTAGTCCTTGCCCGCGACTTTCTTGGCGGCGGTCCACTCGGACTTGGCCCAGTCACCCATGATCTGCATGCCGGCCTTGCCGTTGATGACTTTGCCGGCTTCGAGGTTCCAGTCCTGGCCTTTGCCGTCGACGTCCATATAGGTCGCGACTTTTTTCAGCTCGGTGAGCGACTTGACCATTTCCGGGCCCGTCAGCGCAGCGTTGTCCAGGTCGACCAGGGCTTTCTTGTAGCCGTCGGCTCCCATCACCGACAGGACGACGGCTTCGAACACCGTGCTGTCCTGCCAAGGCTGGCCGCCGTGGGCGAGCGCAATGAAACCGGCAGCCTTGAGCTTGTCGCCGGCTGCGTAGAATTCTTCGAGGGTGGTCGGGTTCTTGGTGATGCCGGCTTTCTTGAAGACTTCCGGGTTGATCCACAGCCAGTTGACGCGGTGGATGTTCACAGGCACGGCGACGTAGTCACCGTCGAACTTCACGGTATCGGAGACTTTTTTGTCGAGCAGGGAATCCCATTTTTCGTCTTTGGCCACGCCTTTCAAGACGTCGGTGTCGAGCAGGCCAGTGGACGCCCATTCCTGGATGTCGGGACCTTTGATCTGGGCAACGCCGGGTGGGTTGCCCGCAACTGCGCGGCTTTTCAGCACAGTCATGGCCGTGGCACCACCGCCACCGGCGACGGCACCGTCTTTCCAGGTGAAACCGTCTTTCTCAACTTGGGCCTTCAGGACATCCACTGCCGCTTTCTCACCGCCAGAGGTCCACCAATGCACCACTTCAACCGTACCTTTGGAGTCGGCGGCAAATGCACTGAGGGGAAACAACGAGGCAATGGAAATAGCGACGGCGAGGCGATTAATCGCGTTCATCTGAGTACCTTTTTTTGTTGTTATGCATGCAAGTCTAGAGCTTGCGCTGCACGGAGTTTAAACATGGATATTTAGGGCGCAGGTAACAAAGGGACGTACAAATGTCACCAGCTGGTGACATAAGACCCCGCCCCCAATGCACTGGCCATGCTTGGCGCCAACGGTAGCGCAGGCAGCAGCACCGCTTGCCAGGCATGGTACAGGTCCGGCTTGCCAGCCCAGATCGTGCTGCTAGGTTGGTTGTGCGGGCTGAGCTCGTGGTGCCAGCTGCCGTGGATGCGGTCGATGAAATGGGTTTCGCAGAACTCCCAGAAACGCCGATACCAGGTTTCGTAGTGCAACTCACCGGTGCGTTTGAGCAAGGCCTGGGCTGCGGCGCTGGCTTCGGCGTGGGTCCAGTGCAGGCGCTCACGCACCACCGGGCGCTGGTTCCAGTCCAGGGTGTAGACAATGCCGGGCGCACCATCGACCGCCCAAGCGTATTCGCAGGCGCTGGCGAACAGGCCTTTGGCGTCGGTCAACAACCAGTCCGGCGTGACCAGCCCAGCGCGCAGGCGCGAGGCCTCCAGGTGCAGCACCAGCCGCGCCCACTCGAACCCATGGCCAGGAGTGATGCCGTAGGGGCGGAAGCCGTCGGCGCGATTGTCTTCGTTGTAATCCAGCAGGGGCTGCCAGTGGGCGTCGAAATGTTCGATCACCATGTACTGGTTGCCGGCGGCGTGGGTGTGGATCACCCGCTCGACGATCCGCAGCGCGCGGTCCAGCCAACGCGTGTCACCGGTTACATCGGCCAGGGCGAGGAAGGCCTCGGTGGCGTGCATGTTGCTGTTGGCGCCGCGATAGGCTTCGACGCCACTCCAATCCTGGGCAAAGGTTTCGAGCATGACGCCCTCCTCCTCGTTCCAGAAGCACTGGTCGATGATGTGGATCGCGTCGTTTAGCAGGGCCTGGGCACCGGGAACACCGGCCACCACCGCGGAGCTGGCGGCCAGGGCGACAAAGGCGTGCAGGTAAGCAGCCTTGCCACGGTTGCCATCGAGGGCGCGGGGCGTGGCGAACCAGCCACCGTGCTGCGCATCCTTCAGCGAACCACTGAGGGCCGCGACACCGTGGGCCACCCACTCGGCGTAACCCGGCAGGCCAAGGGCGTAGGCCATGGCAAAGCTGTGGGTCATGCGGGCAGTGTTCATGGTTTCGGCGTGGGCATCGGCCGGCAGTTGGCCTCTGTCGTCCAGGTTGCCGAAACCGTCGGGCAGGCGCGCGGCCTTGGCGAATGCCAACAGACGCTGGCCTTCGGCGGCAAGCCAGGCGTGATGGGCAGGCGCGTTCAGCCAACTGCTGGCAGGCAGTGGTTGGGTGGTCATGGGTGGCCCTTATTATTGTTTATGGGGTGACCGGAGTCTAAACAAGGGCAGGATGGGGGCAAGTAACGAAGGGGATGGGAAATGTCACCAAGCGGTGACAATGCAGCCAAGAGTACTACTTAACTCTTGGCCCCAGTACAAAATGTGGGAGCGGGCTTGCTCCCACATTTAAATCGTTTTACACGCCGGTGGAATCACTGCCCCAACGGTGTGACCCTCGCCGGCGCATTAAGCTGTTGCTGCAGGTTCTGCACCTGGCTCTGCAAGGTGGTGATGTTGCGGGTGGTCTGGATGCGGAACACATCAAACTCTTTATTGGTCGGCGCATCGCTGCTGGCCGGCTGGTTTTCCTGGGCGCTCTTGAGCACCACCAGGTCCTGCTCCAAACGGGCAATGGCCGCACTCGGATTACCTTGTTTCTTCAGTGCGGCTACATCGGCAGCCAGCTCCTTGAACTCGGCATCGCGCTTGGCCGCCTCACCTTGTGCCGCCTTCAAGCCTGCCACGGCGTCGGTCAAGGCCTGCACCTGGCCTTGCAGCTTGCTGTTGGCGCTCGACAGTTCGGTGGTGCTGGCGGTCATGGTCGCCAGGCGCTTGTCGAGCTCGGTGGCCTGACCGGCCACGCCGACCTGCTGCTTGCCCTGCTCCAGCAACTGGGTCTCCAACTGGCGGATCTGCAACTTCAACGCTTCACTGCCGTTGTTCACACTGGCCTCACTGGCGACGACCTTGCCGGAAATATCCTGCAGGCGCCCCGCCGCTTCTTCGCTGATGCGCGCAAAGCTTTCCTGGGTGGCGACCAGTTGCTGACCCATCAGGGAAATCTGCTGGAAGCTCCACCAGGCCAGCCCGGCGAAGGCGAAGAGCAGCGCGCCGATCAGGGCCCACAATGGCCCGGTGCTAGCGCTCTTGACCTTGACCACCTTCGTGTTGCGCGAACGCACCGAGGTGGCGGGAGTCGGTTCGAAATCATCGTCATCCCCTACATCGGCCCGCAGGCTGGGAACGTCGTCGAAATCGTCTTTGGCATCGTTACGCATGAATCAACCCTGAATCGGTGAGGTGGCGAGCGACGGGAGTATAAACCGCAGTCCTGTCGCTCTGATCGACCCGGAACCACGAATTCGGTTCCCGATATGTTGCCTGTTGTGACCTTACTTGAGCCCCGAATCCTGGGCCTTCCACCAGCCGCAGAACTCGTCAAGGGCGGTCCACAGGCTGACCTTGGGCTCGTAGTCCAGATAATGCCTGGCACGGCTGATGTCGAGGGTGAAATCTTTGTTCATCACTTGCATGCCCAGGCGCGACAGCGCCGGTTCCGGGCGGCCGGGCCACATCGCGCAGAACGCTTCGTTCAACGCCGCAACGCCGTAGGACAAACCGTAGGACCGGTAACGCTTCACCTGCGGCAGTTCCATTTGACGCATCACATAGTTCACCACATCCCACACCGGCACCGGGGCACCGTTGCTGATGTTGTAGGCCTTGCCCAACGCCGAACCTGTGGCGAGCAAACTGCTGAGCAGCGCTTCGTTGAGGTTGTGCACGCTGGTGAAATCAACTTTGTTCAAACCGTCGCCGACGATGGCCAGGCGGTTCTTGCGCTGCATTTTCAACAGGCGCGGGAAGATGCTCATGTCGCCGGCGCCCGTCACGAAACGCGGGCGCAGCGCCAGCACTTCGAGGCCAAACTCCTGGGCGCCGAACACCTTCTGCTCGGCCAGGTATTTGGTCGCGGCGTAAGGATGCTTGAAACGCTTGGGGACTTGCTCTTCGGTCAACCCGAGGTGGTCGCGCCCATCAAAGTAGATCGACGGCGACGACAGGTGCACCAACCGGCCGACACGCTGTTTAAGGCAGGCCTCGACGACGTTTTCAGTCACCAGCACATTGCCCTGGTAGAAGTCCTGATACTTGCCCCACAACCCGACGGCGCCCGCGCAATGCACCACGGCTTCAACGTCGCGGCACAGTTCGCGTACCAGGTCGGCATCATTCAAATCACCCTGGATAAACTCGGCACCGCGCCTGACCAGGTGCTCCACACCTTCGGCGCGTCGCCCGTTGACCCGCACGTCGAGGCCCTGCTCCAGGGCGAAACGCGCAAAGCGTCCGCCGATGAAGCCGCTTGCGCCGGTGACCAGAATTTTCATGTATTACCCCATGTTCTTTCATTTTTCATCGCTGTTGCCTTGACGCCCGCTGTCAGTCCAACGGCACCAGCCATTGGCCACACGCCTGGGCCAGATGGTCGGTCAACAAGCCCAGCAGTTGCCCGCCACTGCGCCAATGATGCCAGTACAGCGGCACATCGATGGGCTTATCTGGCAATAACTCCACCAGCACGCCCTTTTCCAACTGGTCGCGCACCTGTAATTCCGGCACCAGGCCCCAACCGAGCCCGGCCTCCGTCAGGCGAATGAAGCCTTCGGAAGATGGGCATAAATGGTGTTCGAAACCACCGTCCACACCAAGCGAAGCCAGGTAACGGTGTTGCAGGAAATCATCCGGACCGAACACCAGCGCCGGAGTGCGCGCCAGTTGATCGGCACGTACCCCTCCGGGAAAGTGCCGGGCGATAAACGCCGGACTGGCCAGCGCACGATAGCGCATGGCGCCGAGCAACAGGCTGCGGGCCCCGGCCACCGGGCGCTCGCTGGCGCAGATACAGGCCGCCACCTCACCGGCGCGCATGCGTTTGAGGCCGACGGTCTGATCCTCCACCACCAGGTCCAGCAGCAAATGCTGCTCGGCGCAAAACGCGCTGACCGCCTCGGCCCACCAAGTGGCAAGGCTGTCGGCGTTCAAGGCGATGCGCAGGCGTTCGGGCATGCCCTCTGCGTCCAGCGCCGGCACCTGGCTTTGCAGGTCGCGCTCCAGCAGGCGCACCTGTTGCACATGGTTAAGCAGGCGCCGGCCGATGTCGGTGGGCGTCGGCGGCGTGGCCCGCACCAGCACCGGCTGGCCGATGCGTGCTTCAAGCAGCTTGATGCGCTGGGAAATCGCCGATTGCGACAACCCCAGCACTTGGGCGCCGCGTTCAAAGCCGGCCTGTTCCACCACCGCTGCCAGGGCGGAAAGCAATTTATAGTCGAACATCAGTTTCTCTAATGAGCGATCAGCAATATTGGTTTTTCTTATACAGCTTCGCCCGTGAGAATGACCAGCATTGCTTCTCCCTATTCAAGGAATTCTCACATGACTGGCGAAACCGCCCTGGCGACCCTGCTAAGTAGCATGAGCCCGCAGTTGAATGACGGCGACTATGTGTTCTGCACCCTGCCCGACCACCGCATCCCGGCGGGCTGTGAAGTGATCGGCAGCTTTCGCGAACAGGAAGGCCTGACGCTGATTGTTAAGCGCGAGCAAGCCGAACAGGCAGGATTGCAATTCGACTACGTGGCCGCCTGGATCACCTTGAACGTGCATTCGTCCCTGGAGGCTGTCGGCCTCACCGCCGCCTTTGCCAGCGCGCTGGGCCAGGCCGGAATCAGCTGCAATGTGATTGCCGGTTATTACCACGATCACCTGTTCGTCGGCCGCGCCGATGCCGAGCGTGCCTTGCAGGTGCTACGGCAACTGGCGGCGGACGCGGAGTAAATCCTATGTGGCAAAGCTATGTGAACGGCCTGTTGGTGGCCCTCGGTTTGATCATGGCCATCGGCACCCAGAACGCCTTCGTGCTGGCGCAAAGCCTGCGCCGCGAACACCATTTGCCCGTCGCAGCGTTGTGCGTGGTATGCGACGCGTTGTTGGTGGCCGCGGGGGTGTTCGGCCTGGCCACGGTGCTGGCGCAAAACCCGCTGCTGCTGGCGATTGCCCGCTGGGGCGGCGCGGCATTCCTGTTGTGGTATGGCACCCTGGCACTGCGTCGGGCATTTTCGAGCCAAAGCCTGGAGCAGGGCGGCAAACTCAAGGTGCGTTCGTTGCGCGCGGTGATGCTCAGTGCCTTGGCGGTGACGCTGCTCAATCCCCATGTGTATCTGGACACGGTATTGCTGATCGGCTCACTGGGCGCGCAACAAACCGAACCCGGTGCCTACGTGGCTGGGGCGGCCAGTGCGTCCTTCCTGTGGTTCGCCACCCTGGCCCTCGGTGCGGCATGGTTGGCGCCGTGGCTGGCACGCCCGGCCACCTGGCGCCTGCTGGACCTGTTGGTGGCGGTGATGATGTTCAGCGTGGCCTATCAATTGATCGCCGCCTGACGAATATTCCAAAACGCTCTGGAACCTCTATCCCACACAGTTGTTGCGTGGTTTTGCCGCACCCCCGGTGCTATGATCCGGACCCTGCGCCGCAAAGAGTACAAACTCCCCGGCGCTTGTTTGGCCGCCCGTGATCGGCCTTGCGCTCACCGCAACTGACCTGATTAGGAGAATCATCATGGCTTTCGAATTGCCGCCGCTGCCCTACGCACACGATGCCCTGCAGCCGCACATCTCCAAGGAAACCTTGGAATTCCACCACGACAAGCACCACAACACCTATGTCGTGAACCTGAACAACCTGGTGCCAGGCACCGAGTTCGAAGGCAAGACCCTGGAAGAGATCGTCAAGTCCTCTTCGGGCGGCATCTTCAACAACGCTGCCCAGGTCTGGAACCACACCTTCTACTGGAACTGCCTGGCGCCAAACGCCGGCGGTCAACCAACCGGCGCGCTGGCTGAAGCCATCAACGCTGCGTTCGGTTCGTTCGACAAGTTCAAGGAAGAGTTCACCAAGACCTCCGTCGGCACCTTCGGTTCCGGTTGGGGCTGGCTGGTGAAAAAGGCTGACGGTTCCCTGGCCCTGGCCAGCACCATCGGCGCCGGCAACCCGCTGACCAGCGGCGACACCCCGCTGCTGACCTGCGACGTGTGGGAACACGCCTACTACATCGACTACCGCAACGCGCGTCCAAAGTATGTGGAAGCGTTCTGGAACCTGGTCAACTGGAAGTTCGTGGCTGAGCAGTTCGAAGGCAAGACCTTCACTGCCTAAGCAACACTTGCAGTAAAAAAAGCCCGGCAATGCAGGCTGTGTGAAAACGCAGCCCACGCCGGTCTAAAGCAAATGCCCCGACTTGTCGGGGCATTTGCTTTTGCGGTTTCGGATAGCAAAAAAGGGCTTTTCAGCCCATCAACTCCATCATTTTTCGCACCCCCGAAACGTTTATGGCTCTTTTCAGGTTGTACACCTGCATCGCTAGCGCCATTTCCGTTCGTGTACCGTCGAGTTGGCGAAGCAGGAACCGGGCGGCAGATTGCTAGGTTTTCACACAGCCTGAATTGCCGGGCTTTTTCATGGTTAGCGCAAACCCCACGAGGAACTCTCACAGCGTCAGCCGCCACTTATTCGGTGAGGGGATTGTAGAACCGTAGACATCCTTTACATCTGAAACCGGGGACATCGTTTACACATTTTAGGCTTGGACGCGGCCCATGCCTCGTCCAAGCCTCCCTAGGGGATAGTCACACAGGTACAGATCCCAAACA
>NZ_JACVAC010000020.1 GCF_014851685.1 Pseudomonas sp. PDM05 | reverse complement strand
AGTTTGATTCGTTGATCCATGGGAGACTCTTGGTTCCAGGGCATGATCAGTTACCTCCTGATCATGCGTATTAACCTGTAAACCATGTCCCCGGTTAGATATGTAAACGATGTCCCCGGTTTGTACCCGGGCAAGCCCGCTCACTACAGTTTGTTGACCGTGCGTATTGGCTACAGGCTGATCGCCGCGCGCGATTGCGCATCGCAACCACACCCAAACGGAGACTTGTAGTGAGCGGGCTTGCCCCGCGCCGGGCGGCGAAGCCGCCCTAAAACCAGACACCTCAATCTCCCTGAAACACCGCATCGGTCTTATTGGGGCGGCTTCGCCGCCCAGCGCGGGCAAGCCCGCTCACTACAGGTCAGGCGGCGGTGGCTTGTTGTCCGGGAATGGCGGCAATCAGTTCGCGGGTGTAGTCGCTGGCAGGGTGGTTGAAGATGCGTTCCACCGAGCCTTGTTCCACCACCTTGCCGTTGCGCAGCACCAGCACTTCGTGGGCAAAGTTGGCCACCACCGACAAGTCGTGGGACACCAGTACGTAGGCGATGCCCATTTCCCGTTGCAGCTCTTCCAGCAGGTCGAGGATGTGCGCCTGCACCGACACGTCGAGGGCGCTGACCGGTTCGTCGAGCAGCAGCAGGTCCGGTTTCAATGCCAGGGCCCGGGCGATGGCGACCCGTTGGCATTGGCCGCCGGACAGTTCGCGGGGCAGGCGGTCCAGGTAGCTGGCCGGCAAGTGCACGCGGCTGATCAGTTCCCGCGCCGCCTGTTCCAGGGCCGGGCCCTTGAGCAGGCCGAACGATACCAGTGGTTCGATGAGGCTGTCGTACACGGTGAAGCGCGGGTCCAGCGCCGCAAACGGATTCTGCTGCACCAGTTGCAGGCGCTGGCGCAGCGGGCGGAATTCGCGCCAGCTGAGGGGGGTGACGTCCTGCTGTTCGAACCAGACCTGGCCCCGGGTCGGTTTTTCCAGGCCGAGGGCAATGCGCAGTGCGGTGCTTTTGCCCGAGCCGGATTCGCCGACGATCGCCAGCGTCTGGCCCGGGTATACCTCCAGGCTGAGGTCGTCCAGGGCGACGAAGGTCGACGCCTCGCCTTTGACCTTTGGCAGCGCGAAGGTCTTGCCGACGTGTTTGAGGCTGAGGATCGGCTCTTCCATCGGGTCAATCCGGATCAGCGGCGCACGCCGTTTGGCAAATGCCGGGGCGGCAGCAATCAGCGCCCGCGTGTAGTCATGCCGTGGCGCCGTGAGGATTTGCCGCGGTGCACCTTGCTCCACCAACTCACCCTGTTGCATCACCACAATCCGGTCTGCGCGGTCGGTGGCCACACCCAGGTCGTGGGTAATGATCAACAGCGAAATCCCGCGTTCGGCCACCAGGCGCTGCAAGTGATCGAGAATCTTGCGCTGCACCGTCACATCCAGGGCGCTGGTCGGTTCGTCGGCGATGATCAGGCGCGGATTGCCGGCCAACGCGATGGCGATCAGCACGCGTTGGCGCATGCCGCCGGAGAGTTCATGGGGGTATTGGCGCGCACGCAGCACCGGCTTGTCGATGCCAACGTGTTGCAGCAACTCGACAATGTCTGCATCGACCCCGGGATAACGTTTGCCCTTGGCCAGGACCAGCGCCTCGGCGATCTGCTGACCGACGCGCAGGGTAGGGTTGAGACTGACCATCGGGTCCTGGGGAACCAGCCCGACGGTGCGTCCGCGCACGCTGCGCTTGTGCCGTTCGCTGGCGTGGGTCAGGTCGTTGCCGTTCACCCACAGCTGGCCGGCGCTGATCTGCCCGTGTTCTGGCAACAGGCCGAGGATGGCGTTGGCCAGGGTCGATTTGCCGGAGCCGGACTCACCGACAATCGCCACCGTCTCACCGCTGGCGATGGTCAGTGACAGATCGCGTACGGCTTGAACGTGTTGCCCGCCGGAGCGGTAGCTGACACTCAGTTGGCGAACATCGACTAAAGCGCTCATCGCTGAATCTCCTCGAACGTGCGGGCAATATGGTTAAGGCTGAATACCACGGCCACCAGGAACAGGCCGGGCAGCAGTGACACCCACGGCGCGGTGATCAGAAAGTGCCGGCCGTTGGCAATCAACGTGCCCCATTCCGCTTCCGGGGGGACTGCGCCGAAGCCGAGGAAACTCAGCCCGGCCGTTGCGAGGATCGCCGCGCCGAAATCGAGTGTCGCCAGCACCGCCACCGGGCCCCAGGCGTTCGGCAGAATGTGCCGCAGCAAGGTGCGCCCCCAGCTCGCGCCACCGAGGCGCGCGGCTTCGACGTAGGGCAGGGTCTTGACCCGCAGCACCTCGGCGCGGGTGGTGCGGGCAAACCCCGGGATGATGCCGACGCCCACTGCGATGGCCACCGGCACCGTGCCGAAACCGATGGCGGTGACAATCGCCAGGGCGAGCAGCACCCCGGGGAGCGCCAATAACACATCGACAAAACGCATGATCACCGCATCGATCCGCCCGCCGGCAAAGCCCGACAGAATGCCCAGCCCCAGCCCGCCCACCAGCGCAATGCCGACGGCCAGCGACGCGGCCAACACCGACAGGCTCGCGCCAAAGACCACGCGGGTATACAAGTCGCGGCCCAGTTCATCGGTGCCGAACCAATGGGTCAGGTTGGGCGCGCGCAGCTTGTCGACGGGTGCTGTGGCGTAAGGGTCAAAGCCGGTCAACAACTGCGGCGCAACGGCCGCGACCAGCGCAAACACCACCAGCAACAGCGCCAGGGCGAACCCCGGCCGGCGCAGCAACGGCAGCACCACGGCGCCGGCGCGTTGCAGGCGGCTGCGGCGTCGCCACAGGGTAGGGCGGGAGCTGGCCGGGATCAGGTTCTGTTCAAGGATCGTCATGGTCTAGGACACCTTTGGCGTGTGGGAGATACGCGGGTCGAGCCACGGGTACAACAGGTCCACCAGCAGGTTGACCAGCACAAACGCGGCCGCCGACACCGCGACAATCCCCAGCACCACGGGAATGTCCTGGCGCAGCACCGCCTCTTGCGCCAGGCGGCCGATGCCGGAGCGGGCGAAGATGGTTTCCACCAGCACCGCGCCGGACACTGTATTGCCCACTTGCAAGCCAATCAGCGTGAGGATCGGCAGCGCCGCGTTCTTGAAGCCGTGGCGCGCTTGCACCTGGGCGCGGCTGAGGCCCTTGGCGTAGGCCGTGGCGATGTACGACTCCTTCCACACCCCCTGGAAACTGCGTTGCAGCACCTGGGCGTACACCGCGGCGCTCGGGATCGCCAGGGTGACTGCCGGCAATACGAGGCTTTCAAAACCCCGGCTGCCGGTGGCCGGAAACCAACCCAGGCCGAAGGCGAACACCTGGATCAGCAACAACCCCATCCAGAACACCGGCACCGAAAAACCCAGCGACGGCAGGCGCGTCAACGCCTGCTTCAGCGGTCGCCAGCGGATATAGGCGGTCAGATAAGCCAGGCCGATCCCTCCGAGCAACGACAGCACGATGGCCAGGCCGGCCAGGGACAGCGTCTGCGGTAAACGCTCCACCAGCAACTCCGCCACCGGACGGTTCAGCGACAGCGACTGGCCGAAGTCACCGCGCACCGCACCGGACAACAGGCTGAAATACTGCTCGAACACGCCCTTGTCCAAGCCGTAATAGGCTCGCGCCTTGGCCAGGTCTTGCGCCGACAGCGCGTCGGCCTGCATACCCGAGGCACTGAGCATCAGCGTCAGGGTGTCGCCCGGCAGCAGATACAGGATGAAGTAGGTGATGCTGTAGGCGCCCCATAACACCAGCAGCGCCTGGCCGACACGGCCGATCAGGTAGCGGCTCATGGTGTGCCGATCTCGATGTCACCCAGCAGCGCGAAGCCCTCGGCGGTCCAGCGGAAGTTTTTCACCTTGGCCGACGTCGCGGCCTGCCACACACGCTCGTATACCGGGAACGCCGAGCCCTCATCGATCAGCAGGTCTTGCAGCGCGCCGTAGGCCGCTGCGCGCTGCTGGCCCTGGGTGGCGGTGATGCCCGCGTCAAACAAGTCCTTGGCCCGCTCGAGTACCGGCGGCTCGAAAATGTTGGTGGCCACGGTCGCGCTGTTGGCGCTGCGCGGATCGAGGATGGTTTGCAGGATGATCGGGTCGGCGCGGGTCATGTAGTTGATGGTCAGGTCATAGTTGCCCGCCGAGTTGTTAGCCACCCATTCGGCGCGGGTAACCACGTTGAGTTTCACTTCGATGCCGACCTTGCGCAGTTGGTCCTGCAGCAACACATCGCCTGCGGTTTCCGCCGGGCTGATGTTGTAGCTCAGGCTCAGGCGCTTGCCGTTTTTCTGCCGATAGCCGTCGGCGCCCTTGGCCCAGCCCGCGCTGTCGAGCAAGCGTTCGGCGCCCGCCGGGTCATAGGCGAGCTTGTCGCCCTGGCTCTTGAAGTACGGCGTGGTCACATCAAAGATGCCGTCGACCACGGCGAACTCGGAGTTGTAGACGGTGCTCGCGTAGCTCTTGCGGTCGATGGCTTTCTGCACGGCCAGGCGCACTTGTTTGTCCTCCAGCACGCGGCCGCCACGGGTATTGGGGAACAGGTTCAGCGACGGCCCTGGCAGCGAACGGCTCTGGATGGTCGCGCCCTTGGACTGGAACAGTTTCAAGTCCACTTCGGAGAACGGGTTGCGCGGCCACAGGATGTCGGCCTTGCCTTGCACGAACAGGCCGTTGCGCACGCTTTCTTCGGGGATGTAGGTGACATCGACCGCGTCCAGGTGCGCTTCGCCCTGGTTTTTCATATTGGCCGAGGCCCAGGCGTAGCCTTTGCGTTTGGTCAAATGCGCGCCGACTTCCGGGGTGTAGCTCTGCAATACGAACGGCCCGGTGCCGATGATCTTGCCCAGGGAGCGTTCCTTGACGGTGAGCGCGTAGGAGGCGGGCGCGAGGATCGACAGGTTGGTGGTGGACGTGGCTTGCAGGAAGCCCGCGTTCGGTTTGTTGAGCACCAGCTTGACGGTGAAATCGTCGACCACTTCGGCATGGTCGTAGCCCGCCAGGTAGGTCGCGCCGAAGGTCGCCGGCAACTGGGTGGCCAGGGCCTTGTCGCTGTCGAAGGCGGTTTTCACGGCCTTGGCATCGAAGCGCTCGCCGTTGCTGAAGGTCACGCCTTCGCGCAAGTGGAAGGTGTAGGTCAGCGCGTCGTCACTGACCTCCCAGCTTTTGGCCAGCCACGGGATGATCTTGCCGGTTTCCGGGTCCTGGTCGGTCAGGGACTCGGCGATGTTGCGCAACAGCACCCGGTGCTCCAGCCAATAGACCTGGAACGGGTCGATGCTGACCAGGATGGTGTTGTCGCCAAAAAACGCGATGTTCAGGGTTTTGCTGGCCTGGGCCTGCTCACCCGAAGGTGAGCAGCCGGCGAGGGCCAGGGCGAGTGCGCAGGGGGCCAGCAGACGGCTCATCAAGTTGGCGGTATTCAATGGGTTGCCCTCATGTGGCGATTCAAGTGCATGCAAGGTGTGGATCAGAAGTCGTAGGCGAGCTTGGTGTACCAGTAGCCGCCGCCGGGGTAGAACGGCGGGTTGCCATAGGCGGCGAGGCCCAGGTTGCTGTACACCGCGTGTTTGTCGGGGCGCACGTCGAAGATGTTGGTGCCGCCGATGCTCAGGGTCAGGCTGTCGACGAAGGTGTAGCTGACGTCCAGGTCGGTGATCCACTTGGCGCCAAAGCTGCGGTCGCCGCTGGGGTTGACGGCCAGGGTCTTGACCGCGCCGTAGCGCGCGGTTTGCAGGTTCACCGCGAGGTCGTCGAGCTTCCAGTTGGCGCCGAGGATCCACTTGGTCTTGGGCGTGGCGTCGGTGAGGTCGCCGGCGCGGTCGCGGCCGACCAGGGTCACGCCGGTATTGGCCAGCGCGGCGGGGGTGTCGCGGCTGTCCTGGATAGTGGTTTTGTTCCAGTTGAACCCCAGGCTCCAGCGCACATCGCCCAGCGCATCCAACGGCGTGGTGTGGTCGGCAACGATGTCCAGGCCTTTGGTGCGGGTGTCGAAGGCGTTAGTGTAGTAGTTGACCCAGGTGCCGGACGGCACGCCCTGGGCGGTGAGGATGGCGTTGATCGCGCCGTTGCCACGGTCGTAGAGGTTGCTGGTCAGGGCGATGCGGTCGTCGATGTCGATCAGGTAGGCATCGGCGGTGATGCTGGTGCGTGGCGCGGGTTGCCAGGTCAGGCCGAGGCCCAGGTTGCGCGATTTTTCCGGCTTGAGGTCATCGCCGCCAAGGGCCTTGGCCAGGTTGCTGCCGGACGGGGTCAGGCGGGTGACGGCGGGCACCACGTTGCCATTGGCGTCCAGGGCTACGCGGTTGTCGGCCACGGTGTAGCCGATCTGGGTCAGCGATGGCGCGCGGAAACCGGTGCCGACGGTGCCGCGCACGGCCACGGTGTTGGTCAGTTCGTAGCGCGAGTTCACTTTCAGGCCGAAGGTGTTGCCCGAATCGTCATCGTAATGCTCGACGCGGCCGGCGACGTCGAGGAACCACTTGTCGGTCAGGTCAAAACCCAGGTCCAGGTAGCCGGCGTAGTTGTTGCGGATCAGGCTGACTTCATCTTCCGGGCGGATCGTCACCGCCGCCTGCGCACCCGACGCGGCCGGGTAGGTGCCGGTGATATACGCCTCGCGGTCGCCGGCGAAGGTGCTGAAATGCTCCCAACGGTGCTCCAGGCCGGCCGACACCTGCACCGGCGGGGTCAGGTTGAACAGGCTGTCGTAGCGCCGGGTGAAGTCGAGGTTGTTGACCCACTGCTCAAACCGGAAGGTTGCCAGGTTGTCGAATTTGGTCGGCGATGCGCTACCCAGGGATGGGTTGATATTCAGGTCGCTGGAGTGGTGCACATTGTTGCGCCCGTAGGTGGTGCTCAGGTCCCAGTTCCACTCGGCCAGCTCACCCTTGCCGCCAAACAGCAATTGATAGTCGCGGTCCTTGATGTTGTTCAGCGGGAAATAACCGTCGGGGAATACCTCCGGCACGGCGGCGGTGCCAGTGGGCAGGCGCAAGTAGTTGGCCGCTTCGGCGTCGCGTTCGCCGTAGGTGGAGAACGAGTACAGCGTAAGGTCTTCCAGGGGCAGTTCGGCGTTGTAGGCGAGGTTGAAGGCCTTGAGGTCGGGGTCGCCGTTCTTGATCGCTACGCGGTCCCAGGCGGCTTCCTTGGCCGGGTCGTTGAAGGCCCTGACGCTGCGGTCGGCCTTGTCGTTCCACGACGCGTTGCCGCGCTTGCGCGCGTCGGCGGACAGGTGGAAGAAGCCGCCTTCGCCGAGTTCGAAGCCCTGGTCACCGGCGACCTTGATGGTCTCGCCCTGGCCGGAAAACAGCTGGCCGTAACTGGTTTCGAGGTGGCCGCCGCTTTTGCTGTTCTTGAGGATGATATTGATCACGCCCGCCACGGCATCCGAGCCGTACTGGGCGGCAGCGCTGTCTTTGAGCACTTCGATATGGTCCACGGCACTGACCGGGATCAGGTCGATGTCCACCGCGTTTGCGCCGCTGTTGTCGATGGAACCGCGCTGGCCGGTGGCGCCGTTGTGGCGACGTTTGCCGTTGACCAGCACCAGGGTGTACGCCGGGCCCAGGCTGCGGTTGCTCAACGGCCGCGTCACCGAGTTGTAGCCGGCGATATTGGTGCCGAAGTTGAACGACGGCAGCAATTTGGCGATTGCCTCGGACAGTTCCGCACGGCCGGTCTTGAGCAGTTGGTCGCTGTTGATCACGTCAATCGGTGCCGGGCTGTCAGCCACGGTACGTTGCTGACCGCGCAGGCCGGTGGAGATCACGGTGACGGTGTCGAGCTTGGCGTCTTCGCTCGCGGTTTCGGCGAACGACGGCGCAGTCGCCAGCAGCAGCGAGCTGGTGAGCAAGGACAGGTGGAACTTCTTCAGAGGGGCGGCAGAGGCGATGTCGGGCATGTCAGTGGTAGTCCATTGAGTCTGGCACTGGCCCTTGGTGTGGGTACAGCTTCAAAAGCGGGGTAGGGAAGTCGTCTAGTGTTTTGAAGATATTCCTATAAAAAACCTGAGTGAAATTCTTTTTTGGAATAAGCTAATTATTATAAATTGGCATCTCCCGGTAAATTAAGATCATCTATTTTTATGATATTGACCGTCTGGCCGATAAAACCGGCCGCGGTCTGTATGGCCGTGTGCCTCGCAGAACCTGCCCGCACGCCAGCCCCCACGCTTTTTACCGCCCGCCCAGAACCACCCGCCGTCTCGCGTCTATTCACGTCATCGGCCTTTACGGGATTCAAGCCCGGCAAAAATCAACATCCCCACCACCATCGCCAGCGTGAATACAACCACCTGCCACCGCCCTGTCAGCAGCAATGCCAGGGCGGGTCCGGGGCACAGGCCGGCAATCGCCCAGCCCATGCCAAACAGCAGGCTGCCCAGTACCAGTCTTCGATCGATTTTCCGGTTAGTCGGCATTTGGAAGGGCGCCCCCAGCAGTGACACCTGAAGACGCCTGGCGAAGTAGAACGGCACGCTGCTGACAGCCAGGGCGCCCGCCATGACCAACGCCAGGGACGGGTCCCAGTCGCCGGCCAGGTCAAGGAAGTCCAACACTTTCGCCGGGTTGGTCATGCCGCTGAGATGCAGCCCGAGGCCAAAGAGCAAACCGGCAACCAATGCAGCTAATTTGCGCATGTTCAGGCTCCGATCAGATGGCGAATGGCATAAACGCAGGCAAACCCGCTGCCCATGAAGCAGCAAACGGCGACCAGCGAGCGCGGCGACAGGCGGGACAGCCCACAAATGCCATGCCCGCTGGTACACCCGGCGCCATACCGCGTGCCGATCCCGACCAACAGCCCAGCGGCGACCAACGCGTAGCCACTGGCCTGGAATGACGATTCGGGCAACTGCGCAACGAGTGACCACACCCAGGGTGAGATCAGCAGGCCGACCACAAACAGCCCTTTCTCTGCGCGGCCGTCGCCACCCTTGCTCAACAGGCTGCCCAGCAGGCCGCTGATACCGGCAATACGACCGTTGAGCAGGATGAACAGGCCTGCCGACAGGCCGATCAGTGCGCCGCCGAGCAGCGATGTCCAGGGGGTGAAGTGAATCGAGAGGCTCATGTCGAGTGCTACCTGAATCTAAAGTGATGAGCCGTATCGATAGCACAATTTGTCAGATGGGCATCGCGAAACCTTGCCGGTGCATGTCTTTTATTTCATATCCCTGGCCTGCACCCACAACACGGCGTCCTGGGAAAGCGGTTTGCCTTTATGGGTTTTGGTACTGCCGATGTTAAGTGCGGCAATACCCCACCAACCCGCCCGGGGCAGGCCGATGGTCAGCACGCCCTGGGCGTCTGTGTAGGTGCTCTGGGCCTTGAATGAGGCTTGCGGTGCCGTGACGTAGTCTTGCTCGCCGAAGGCGTTGTTCGCGATGTCGACGCTGTGGTTGAGGTATTCGATTTCGACTTCGGCAAACGGCACGGGCTTGCCGTCGGCCAAGACCACGGCGCGGAACACGCCACCTGTCCAGTTTGCATAGGGCTTGCTCAGCGGCTGGATCTCCACGGGCAAGCCCTGGGGTTCTGACCAGTTGCCGGGTACGCCACCTACGTTGACGATCAGCTTGGTGAACTGCTGGATATACACGTCCTCTTCCGATTCCAGGTAGGGCTCGGGTTCCAGCACAAATACGTGGTCACCCAGCGAACGCACCAGCTCGCGGGGAATCGAGGCGCGATAAGCGGTGGTCCGGTTGTCGCGACTCTGCCATTGCACCGGGCGCAGGTAGTGGCGCAAGTCGATTTTTTCGCCACCGTGGGCGCTGATGTGGCTGAACGCGCGGGGTTTTTCCATCACCATGGTCGGGCCGCCGGAGAACGGGTGCGTAAACACCAGCGCAAACTCCAGATTCTGCGCACGCGTCAGTGCGGTGTCTTCCACGTAGAGCATCTGGAAATGCGCCTGGGCCACGCCAGTCAAGCCACTGAACACAGTAACGGCAAGGGCTTGGAGCAGTTGTCGGGTTGGGATCTGCATGCTCGGTTTCACCTTGTGATGTCGGAGGACTGAAGCGTGGCGTCATGGGCGTCGCCGCCGAGGAACACCACGGAGTAGTTTTCGGCGGGCGCCTGGAACGTAAAGGTGTTGTCCTGGCCGATGCTGCCTTCGAGCAACACCTTGTCTCTCGCGTCCCGGACCTGGACTTTTCTGCCCAGGGCCGAGCTGCCGTCCGTATAACCTGCCTCGCATTTCACCCGGTCATCGCGCTCGATGTAGCAGTCGAATACGGGGGCATGGGCGAGGGCGAACTGGCAGAACAGCACGCTGCCTGCGATCAGCAGTTGTGGGAATTTCATGGGGTTTGGTCTCCACCCTCGAAAGTGATCATGGGTGCGCTGCGAAGGCCGCCAGCAACGCGTTCAGGTTTGAAACTACAAGGGCGTCGTAGCTGTTGGCCGGGTCGGCGAGCATGCCCGGGTTGCCCGTGTCGAGGATCAGCAGGTGTGCGCCTGCGTCCTCGATGGCCTGGACGATCCGGGCGTCCGGCGCCCATTTGTGGACCACCACGCGAATCTCACGCTCGCGCAGATAACGGGTCAGTGCCGTGCGGTCGGCGTCGCTCCAGTCAATGTCCTGCCGGACGAACCAACCGTCGACATAGATGCCGAACTCGCCGAACAGATAGATGAACTCATTGGCCAGTGACAGCACGCGCAGGTCCGGGATTTGCACCAGTCGGGCGCCATACTCGGCCTTGAGCGCACGCAAACGGCCTTCGAGTGCCGCCAGGTTGCGTGTGATGCGGGGCGCATCTGCAGGGGACAGGCGCGCCAGGTCTGCGGCGATAATCGCCGACATGCGCATGGCGTTGACCGGCCCGAGCCAGGCATAGGGCGACTGGCCGCCATCGGCCTCCTGGGGGGCTGCCCACGGTACGTCATTCGATGGCACGCGGGTCACGGCGACGCCGGGCTTGATGCTGTCCCAGGAGTGTGCGGCATCGATCTCGACGATCCGCAGGTTGTGGCGCCGGGCGGCGGCATAAAGCGGGTCTGCCCGCCACAGGCTGCCCAGGGTGACCACGGCGACGGCCCGTTGGAACACCCCGGCGTCCAGGCGCGACAGTGCGTTGGCCTGGCTTTCCATGGGCACTGCGGCCGCTTGTGGCACGCGCACGACCTCGATTGCCGTGCCGTCGCTGAGCGCCGAGGTGAGTGCATACACGGCCGGCAGTGCGACCAGCACCTGTTGGCGGCCGGCATCGGCGCCGGCGACCAGTGAGTTACCCAGCAACAGCGCCAGTATCATCCCCATGCAACGCCTGTTCATACGCTTGCCCCTCTGAAACGCGACGCGCAGGCGCGAATGACCACGGTGACCAGGAACACCAGTGCCGCCACGATCACGATGGCGCCTCCGGTCGGCACCGGAATGTGCAATTGCATGGGCACCAGGATGCCGACCACGCAGGAAAATGTGGCGATCAGCACGGCGCGGGCGACCAGCCCCGGCAGTGAATGGCTGATGTTGCGCGCCGCGGCCGCCGGTATCAGCAGCAAGGCTTCGACGAGTACGGCGCCGATGATTTTCAGGCAGGCCACCGTCACCAGGGTGACCAGCACCACGAACAGGTACTCGACGCTGCGCACCGGCACGCCACGCGCATGGGCCAGGCTCGGATTGAGACTGGCGAGCAGCATGCCGTTGTACGCCGGCAGGCCGAAAAGCGCACAGGTGGCCGTGACCACCAGCAGCACATTCATATCGGTGTGGTCTACCGCCAGGATCGAGCCAAACAGCACGCTCTCCATCACGTGGGTGTTGATCTTGGCCGACACGAACAGCAGCAATGAGGCGCCGACCGCCAGCGAGATGGACAGGAACACTCCGATCAGCGTGTCGTTGGCCAGCGTGGTGCGGTGTTGTGTGTACTTCAACGTCAGCGCGAACAGCAGGCAGAACCCGAACATCGAAAAGTATGGCGAGGTATAGGACTCGCCGATCAGTACGCCGATCGCCACGCCAGTCATCGCCGCATTGCCCACGGACTGGCTGAAAAACGCCATGCGCTTGATCATCACCATCGAGCCCAGCACCCCTAGCAGGGGGCCGATCAGCAGTGCGCAAAGCAGCGCGTTGATCACGAATTCGTATTCGAACGGCTGTGGCAGCAGGCCGTTGGCGGCGAGCGCCTGCAGTTGGTTGCGAATGAAATCGTACAGGGCGTTCATTGCAGGTGCTCCCAATGGTCGCAGCTGCCATGGAACAACAGGCGTTGATTGATCACCGTGACCGATTGCGCAACGCGCTTGACCTGTTCCAGGTCGTGGTTGATCCAGAGAATGGTGACGCCCTGGGCGTGCAGTTCGCTGACCAACTCCTCCACCAGGCGCACACCGGGTTCGTCGATCCCGGCCGTGGGCTCGTCGAGGATCAGCAGCCGCGGCAGCGGGCTGATCGCCTGGGCCAACAGCACGCGCTGGCGTTCGCCTCCAGACAGGCTGCCAAAGGGCTTGGCGCCCATTGCGCCTACCCCGGTGCGCTGCAAGGCCGCGTCGCTGCTTGCCCTGGCTGCGCGGGATGCGCCGAGAAAGGCCGGCCGACGCTGGCCGAGCAGGGCCATGACGTCGTTGACGGTCATTGGCACGTGGCGGTCGAAATCCGGCAATTGCGGTACATAGCCCATGGGCGTGGTGATCTCGCCCTCCAACCGCACGGTGCCCGAGTGCGGCATCTGGCCCAGCAGGGCACGTACCAGCGAGGTCTTGCCACCGCCGTTGGGACCGACCAGGCAATGCAGGGCCCCGGCCTCGATCCGGAAGTTCACGGCGTCCAGCACTGGGGCACCGCCCAGTTGCAATGAGACGTTGTCGAATACCACGGCAGGTCCACGCATTGCTGATTGCTCCTTCATTGCTGGGTGAACTCGACGGCTTCGGCCAGGGTCTCGAGGTTTTCGGCCATGGCCACCTCGAACTCGTCCGCGCTGTAGGTGCTGCCAGTGATATGCGACAGCGCAAACACCTTCACGCCGGTGGCAGCTTCGATGGGTTTGGCCAGGTCGAGGGAGAAGTTCTTCTCGGCAAACAGCACACGCACATGGGCGTTCTTGATCGCCTCGATGGTATTGGCCAACTGGCGTGCCGTCGGCGCAACGCCATGGCGCGGTTCAATCACCGCGCTGACAAACAGGCCGAATTCCTGCATCAGGTAGTCGTAGCCGGCGTGCGTGGTGGCACAGCGAAAGCCGGACAGGTCCAGTGCGGCAAAACGCGTCATGAAACGCGCGCGCAGTTCGCGGATACGCGTGGCGTACGCCAGGGCGTTGTGGCGGTACGTCACGGCGTTGGCCGGGTCCAGCTCCCCCAGTTTGCGGGCGATCTCGAACACCTGTTGTATCGCTGCGGTCGTGGAGACAAAGGTATGCGGGTTGACCACCTTGACGCCGCCCTGGTCGCCCCCCACCGGAATCAGCGCGACCGAGGCATTGGCCTGGATGATCGGTAGCGTCTGCGTACGGCCGGCCGCCTTGACGATCTGGAAGGCCCATTCATCGTGGCCGATGCCGTTGACCACCAGCGCATCGAGGCTCATCGCCCGGGTGATGTCGTCGGGCTGCGGCTGGTAGTTGTGGGGGTTCGCCTCTGCCGGGATCAGCGGCACCACGTCCGCGCGGTCACCGACGATATTCGCCACGAAACTGTAGTAGGGGTGCAGCGTGACGCCGATCTTGAGTTTCTTGCCTGCGTCCGGCGCGGCGCCTGCCAGGGCCACCAGCGGAATCAGCGCGAGCAGCGCCATGCAGCCGCGCCACAGGGCGCGCAGTGAGGTGGAGGCAGTCATGGCTGAGTTCCTTTTACGCGTTCGACTTCGCTGGCGCCGTCGTAAGGGATGACCTGGCGCCAGCCGGCGCCGACCAGCGACTCGGGCTTGACGATGCCAGGGTAGGGCGCATTCGGGTCGCGGTGGACCCAGATCGTCGCCTGGTTCGCCCACATGACTCCCGCATGTGCATGCCCGATGACCAGCAGGTACGCACTCTGCCCCGGCGCTCGGCCGGCAGAACCGTAATACACGGTGGCGCCCTGGCCCTGGGTGGCCTGCGATACGCTGCTGACAGTCGGGGTGGCCGGTGCGTCGGCAGCGGCCGATGGGTCATGGGCCTGGTGGGTGCCGGGCAGGATCAGTTGCCAGTGCACTTCGCCGTTGGTTTTCCAGAAACCGTCACGGTAGAACGGCGGCAGCAACAGCTTCTGCGCATGTTCCAGGGTGATCCAGCCTCCGGTGTCGTTGTTGTTCCAGATGATTTCTTCACCGGCGGGCAACAGCGCGCTGTGAATGGCCTGGTCGGCGGCGCCCAAGCCATCGAAGGAACGCACCTGCCAGCTCAAGGGCACGGGCGGGCCGACGCGCTCGGGGCGAAACATCACGTAGCCGAGCACGCCAGCGGTGACGGCCAGGGTCGCCAACAGCAGGCCCAGCGACTCCCATCGACCGGAGGCGGGGCGCACCACCTGGGTTGCAGCGCTCGCGCCGGCCATCAGAGAAACGCAATCCAGCGGCCAAGGAAAATCACCCCGGCCCACAACGCCAGGGAGCTGGCGCCCGCGACCCGCGCCTGGCTGGGCGGTGGCAACGTGGTGTCCCATTCACCGATACGGCGAAACGCGCCCAGGTGGAACACCGCCATGTTGAGCCCTGCCAGCACCAGCAGGCCCATCTTCCACAGGAAGGCGGTGTTCTGCACATAGGTGGTGCCATTGGCGCAGAACATCAGCAGGCCGGTGATCACGCACACCGCGAATGCGACCCACGTGAACGGCAGCAAGTCATTGATCAGCCGCAGCGCGCTGCGCCGATGGGCCGTCACGCCAAGCAGACGCAGGTCGACCACGGCGATGGTGCCGTAGACGATGGCGATGCCGATCACATGCAGCGATTCCAACAGCGGAAAGGCCGAGCCCGACTCGCGGATGAAGGTGGCGACGGCGGTGTCCTGGAGGGTTTGCAGCAACACTTGAATATCCATGGCGGTTACCTGAAGGCGTGGGTTGAAAACGCTTAGATCGTGTAGGCGATCCAGCGACCGCAGATGATCACGACGCACCACAAGCCGATCGACAGCCAGGCCAATGCCTTGATCGGGCGCGGATCGCCGTTGTCGGGGGCGCGTAGCAGCGGGCGGCGCAGCCACAGCGTCAGGCCGAACGCCGTCACCACCAGGGCCATCTTCAGCCAGAACGTGGTGTTGACCAGGACCCGGTCGGGCTCGGCGATGATCATGAGCAAGCCGGTCATGAGCAGCACGATGAGTGCGTTGCGCATCCACGGGTAATAGCGGCGAACCACGCCGCGCATGGGTTCGTCGCTGGCCAGCACGCCAGCCAGGCGCAGGTCGGAAACGAGCGCCGAACCGAACAGCACGGTGATGGCGATGATATGAATGCTCTGCACCGTGGGAATGACCCAGAGAATGTCGCGGATGGCGGTGCTCAGGGGCGATGCATAGATCCAGGCAATGATGAGTGACGATGACATCGGCGTTCCTTCCTCGTGGGCTTAGAAGTCTTGGGGTGTCGCGATCGGCCGCAGGCGCGCCGCATCCTCTGGCAGCAGGTAGCCTTGCTGGATCGAAACGGCTTTGGCTTCTTCGAATTTCTGCGCGTAGCGGTTGAAGTTGGCGTAGTGCCGGCCCAGCACGTCCTTCGCGTAGGCCACCTTGGTGTCGTAGATCAGGCCGCAGCCGGTCTCCTGGTCGGTAAGGTAGGTCGCACTCGGCACCTGGACCCACGGCGGGCGCACGCCGCCCTGTAGGTTGCCGGTGGCCGGGGCACGTGCGGCCGCCTTGCCGTCGCGCACCACCCTTGGCGCCTTCGGCATAGGGGTGCCGTCGCGCACCCAACGGTCCATGCGATCGAGCAGCGCCGACACCACCAGCTCTACGGGTTCGTCGTACAGCGTCTGGCAGCGAGGGTCGTCGCCCTTGCCGACATCGGCCGCCAGCGGTTCGGTGTGCTCGGTCCCCAGGTCGGCCAGGCGTAGATGAGGCATGCCGGTGACTTCGTAGTAACGCAGCTGCGGGCTGTCGGTGTCCGAAGGCAAGGGGATGCCTTCGATCACGTCGTGCAGGGTTTCGGACTGGCTGTAGACGGTCACGAACGGCACGCCCTCGGGCATCTGGCGCGGCACGCGGATGACGTCGCCGCCGACTTCGCCATAGGCCATGCGGCCGGTCATGTAGGCATCGATCAGCGGCCTGCCGTCAGGCAGGCGCCATTGTTGGTGGCGGCCCTGGTCGAGGTAGTCCATCCAGACTTGTGCAGTCACGGCCCAGCTATTGACGTAGACACGCTGCACGTCGAAGCCGGCCAGCGGGCCCTGTGTCGCAGGGGTTTTCAGCAGCAACGCCAGCTGCGCCGCGATGCTTTGTGACTGCGGCGCGAACGGATCGGGCACGGTGCCCCGGCTGAAATGCTCCGGGTCGTAGTAAGTGCCCAGCGGCGCATACCGCGCGTAATCGAAGCGGCGCATAAAGTCGAAATTGACGATTCGTCCGTACCTGGCGATCTGCTCGGCCTCGGCCGCTGGCGTGTCCGCGATGAACTTGGGATCGACCCGCGGCTGGTTGGTGTTCAGCGTGTAGCCGACATAGGCGTAGCCACGGCGCAGCAAATAGTCGCGGGTCAGGATCCATCCGGCGCCACGCTCGCCAAACCAGCTGAAGGGCTCGATCACCACCGTGCCGTTGAAGCGCGCGGGGTCGGCCGGTCGGCGCACCAGAATGCGCGTGGTGTAGGGCGCGTCGAAGCGTTGCTCACCAGTGGCGGTAATGGCCGGGGCGATGCCTTGCAGGTAGAACTCTTGCTCGGTGTAGCCGTACTGGTCGAGGTCGCTGTACTCGGTGCCGGGACGTAATGCCGACGACAGCGGCAAGTGGCCCGACGGCGGCACGGCAATCGCGGTCGGCAGGCGCGGCACTTCGGCCCACGCGTTCGACGTGAGCGCCAGCAACAGGCCGCCGAGGGTCATCGTGCGCTGCATCCGGCCCACCTTATTCAAGACTGAGGGACGCCTTGCCCTCGCTGTCGATCACGATCTGGTTGTTCTCGCAGACGTACTCTTGAATCGCATAGCTGGAGCGCTTGTAGTCGAACGTGAAGCGATACGGCGTGTTGAGCACCTGCGGGTCTTCGATCAGGACCTGATCCTCCAGGTGATCAGGCCCGCGCAGCCGGATGCGTTCGGTGATCTTCATGTCCGGGCCGTGGGGCACGTCATAGAAGTGCACGTCGCTGCGCACACGCTGGGTTTCGACGACGAGGGTGTCGCCTTCCCAATGCCCACGCGAATGGCCCTGGTACAGCGGGTCGAGTTTTTCCTTGGGCGGCATCGCCTGGTTCAACAGAATCCGGCGGACCTGCTGCAGGTATTCACCCAGGACGACCACTTGCTTGCCGTCGTGAATGATCTGGATCGGGAACAGCGCCGCCATCATTGTCGGCATGCCTTCGGGCAGGCATTTGGAACTGGTGGTCGCGAGCGGAGTGCCAGCCTCATTGGCGGCGGCCTGTTTCTTTTTGAACGCGGCATATTCGGCGGCATACGGCGCCTTGAGGTCCATCGGCCCGCCGGGGTGCACGGGGTCGTCCGGGTTCTCGCCAAACCAATCGTCCGGAGTGCGTTCCCAGGTGCCGCTGATATCGGGCTTGGGTTTGGGCATTGTCGCGGCGTTGGTTAGCGCTGTGCTCGTCGCAAGGGCGAAGCCCAGGCCGATGATTGCTATGTGCAAGGTGCGTGTCGGTTTCATAGAGACATCTCCACAAAGTGGTGCGGTGCGGTTGGGCGGCAAAGAGACGGCGTTCAACCGCCGCCCGAGAGCACCACGTCACCGATCTTGATCTCCACGAGGAGCCCGCCGGGTTCGCCGTTTTTCAGCGGTTTGAAGGACACCTCGGCGTTCTCGCCGGCCTTGATCGAGTCTGCGCTCCAGCCAGTGCGCTGCAACGCGTTGACGCTGCCCGTCTCGATCTTGTAGCGCTGGGGCGGCGGGCCGGGGGCATCGAGGTAAATGGTGATGTGCGGGTTGGTCCAGGCAAAGCGCTCCACCACACCCTTGACGGTGACCGTGCGGGTCTGGTCGAACAGCGCGAAGGAATGGTGGGCCGTGGCGGTTGACGACAGGGCACTGCAGGCAACCAGGCTCAGCAGGCAAAGTCCCTGGCGCAACAGCGGGGAGGGCAGAACAGTCATGACGGGTGCCTCGGTTTTTATGGTTCTTATGGGCCCAGCATAGGGTGGCGAAGTGGGCAGGCCGTAGCCCAAAACGGCAACCAATGGCGGTGAGCGAAGGAATTCGCGCGATGGCCATGCACATGCTGATTTGGGTTACCGCTGGCAGGGTTGAATCGGAAAAATCGCGACTCGCCTCATAAATATAAAAACAGGAGAGACGTCATGCGCAGCCCCCCTTATGCCCCGTTACTGTCGCTGGTTGCACTGTGTGCATTCGAGCCGCAAGCACACGCCTACACGCTGTACAACGAAGAGGATGGTGGCACCGTTTTGAACGCTGAACTGGGCGCTGGCTTCGGCTGGTTCGGCAGTACCCGCAATTACCTCGCCGACCCGCAGAAAGTACCCGGCAGCATGCGTTGGCAAGAGGGCTACGCCAAATATGGCCTCAACGGCACCACCGACAAGCTTACCGCCGGCTCGATCTACGGTGGCTTCAGCCTGCTCAGTTCCGCCACATGGGGCGATGGCGACACCGGCAAAAACACGGCTGGCAATGAGCGCAGAACTGCCGTGGAAGACGCCTACCTGGGTTGGCGCTCGGGCGAGCTGATCCCTGCCCTGGGCAAGGACGGCGTGGATTTTTCCTTCGGCCGCCAACTGGTGACGGTGGACGGCTTCCTGATTACCGACGATGGCTTCAACCCCGGCAACGCCTTCAGTCCCATCGCGGACGTCAACGATGGTCGCTTCAACCGTGGCGGCGCCTTCTACCTTGGCCAGCGCCTGGCGTTCGGCAATACCGCCGTGCTCAAGGTAGGCGGTAAGGAGGGCTTGCACGGCAGCCTGATCTGGCTCAAGTCGGATAACCCGGGGCAGTCCAAAACCGAAGTGGCGGCGGCCACGGTCGACTACACGACGCCGTTCGGCTCGCTCGGTTCCACCTACATACATGGCCTGGATGTCGAGGAGCGCTACGCCTTCGCTGATCGGATGGAACGCAAAGGCATGAACATCTACAGCCTGCGGGGCCAGGGCAACGCCGGGATCGACAACGCCGATTTCGCCTTTGAAGTGGCGCGCCAGGAAAAACGCTCGGGGTCACAGCGTGCGATGTTCTTCGACGCGGGCTACACCTTCGCCGACGTCAAATGGCAGCCGACGCTCAGCTATCGCTATACGCGGTATTCCGAAGGTTGGGATTTCCTGTTCCAGGGCGGTTTCCGCAAGCGCTACCAGGGTGAGGTTGCGGCCAACTACGCCGGCTCCGTGACGTCGAACATGCAGATCAACGATGTCCTGCTCTCCGTGCGGCCGACCGACAAGCTGACGCTCAATGCCATGGCCTTCGACTACCACCAACTGTCCCGTAAACAACAACAGAACTTCAGTGCGCGAGAGGTGGATCTGTTTCTTGATTGGGTGGTAACGGACAACATCACCCTGTCGCCGCTGGTTGGCTTCTACAAACCAGAGAAGTGGCTGGGCAATGGTGGGCTGCAAAGTGGCAGCGCATCCACCAACACGTACATGCAGTTGATTGTGTGGGTGACGTTCTAGAAGAGGGCGGCGTTGGCGCCTGGCGCCAACGCCTGTTTGCCTCAGAGCATGCGGCGCAACACGTCGTTGCGTGGGTCCTTGTCGTAGAAGCGGTGCTTGAGGGCGCCGGCGATGTGCAGCACGATCAGCGCGAGCAGGGTGTAGGCGCACACCTTGTGCAGCAATTGGAACACCACGAACCAGTCGTCATTTTTTGGCAACAGCTCTGGCAGGTTGACGCCAAAAAAGAACACCCCGTCGCTCATGGTAAACGTGCTCGACATGGAGTACCCCATCAGCGGCACGATCACCAGCAAGGCATACATTGCCCGCTGGATCAGCCTGGACAGCACGCGCTCATGCGGTGCCAGTGTTTCCAGCGGTTGTGGAATGTGCGGCGTGCGAAAGCGCACGGCAATCTGGGTCAGCACCAATAGGAACGCCAACACCCCGAAGGATTTGTGCCAGGGGTAATACAGCTCGAATTTGCTCGCCACTTCGTCATTCATGCCGGTCATGTGCCAGCCCGCCCAGAGCAGGCCGGTGATGATCACTGCGCGCACCCAATGCAGCAGGCGCAGGGACGTCGGATAACGATCGATTGTCGTTTGGTTGTTTGAGTTCATCACGGTTTCTCCAACGGTCAGCAAGGGGGCGCCTGGGAGCGCGCCACCCAGGCAAGGGCGGCGCGCTCGGTGCGGGGGAAGGACTCAGGAAGGCATCAGCACGGTGATGACTTTCTCCTCGGTGTAGGCCAGCGCGCCACTGAAGCCGCCTTCACGCCCGATACCACTGGTCTTCAGGCCACCCCACGGCAGGTTGGCGTCCAGCGGGCTCCAGCAGTTGATACCCACGGCACCGGCCTTTACCGCCGCGGCGACGCGGTGTGCGCGCACCAGGTCGGTGGTCCACACGGTCGCCGCCAGGCCGTAGCTGGAGTCGTTGGCCAGGGCGACCGCTTCATCTTCGGTGTCGAAGGTGATCAGGGTGCCGACCGGGCCGAAGATCTCGTCCCTGGCAATCGCCATGTCGTTGCGTGCGTTGGCGAAGATCGTCGGGCGCACAAACCAGCCGCGCCCGGGGGGGGACACGCCACCGGCGAGCAGCGTCGCACCTTGGTCGATGCCCAGCTGAATGTAGCGGTTGACGCGCTCGAACTGGGCTTTCTTGGCCACCGGGCCCATCTGTACGCCGGGCTGGTGCGGGTCGCCGACGTTGACCGCCTGCGCGGCTTCAGCCAGCGCCGCGCCGAAGCGTTCGGCGAGACTGCGCTGCACCAGGATGCGTGAACCGGCGGCACACACCTGGCCCTGGTTGGCGAACAGGCCGAGGGCACAGCCGCGTACCGCGTCGTCGAAGGACGCATCATCGAACACGATCTGCGGGCTCTTGCCGCCCAGCTCCAGGGCCACGCGCTTGAACAGCACGCCGGCCGTGCGCTGGATCTCGCGACCCGCTTCGGGGCTGCCGGTGAAACTGATCTTGGCGATGTGCGGGTGTTCGCACAACGCACGCCCGACCTCGGCACCGTAGCCGGTGACTACGTTGATCACGCCGTCCGGGAAGCCTGCTTCCTGCGCCAGCGCCGCCAGGTGCAGGGCCGACTGCGGGGTCTCTTCCGACGGCTTGATCACCACGGTGCAACCGGCGGCCAGCAGCGCGGCGAGCTTCCACACGGTGATCATCAGGGGCGAATTCCACGGCACGATGGCGCCGACCACGCCCACGGGTTCGCGCACCGTGTACGAGAGGGTGCGGGTGCCGAAATAGCCGCCGGTGGGAATGGTGCGACCTTCCAGCTGGTTGGCCCAACCGGCGGCGGCGCGCAGGTTGGCGATGGCGTTGGGCAGGTCCATCCGGCGCGGTTCGATGGGCGAGCGGCCGATGGCGTTGGCGTCCATGTCCGCCAGGCGCTCGCTGTCGCGCTCCACCAGGTCTGCCAGTTTTGACAGCAGCCGGCCCCGCCTGGCGCCATCGAGCTGGCTCCAGGCACCGCGCTCAAGTTGCTCGAGCGCGGCACCCACGGCGTGGTTGACGTCCTCGACGCTGCCGCGTGCGCTGCGGCCGTAGACCTGTTCGGTGACCGGGTCGAGCAGGTCGATGTAGCGTCCGCTCGAAGGTTCGGCGGCGGCGCCTGCGATGAAGTGGTTCAACTGTTCAGTCATGTTGTGCTCCTTGGATCAGGCCTTGAGGGAGGCCAGGGCGTCGCCGAAGATGTCCAGTGCCTTGAAGAACAGCGCACGGGAGATGGTCAGTGAAGGCATCACGCGCATCACGTTGCTGTAGCGACCGCAAGGGATCATCAGCACGCCGTGGTTGATCAGGTAGCCCATCAGTTGGCCGATCTTTTCACCGGCCAGTGGCGCCTTGGTGAGCGGGTCCTCGACCAGTTCGATACCGATCATCAGGCCGCGCCCGCGTACTTCGCCGACGAAGGGGCTGTTGAAGCCGCGGATGCGTTCCTGGGCTTGCAGGCCCAGGTCGTGGGCGCGGTTGAGCAGGTCGAGTTCCGGGTCTTGCAGGATGCTGATATTGGTCAGCGCCACGGCTGCCGACAGCGAGTTGGCGGCGAAGGTATTGGGCATCGAACCGTCGGGGATCTGTGCGGCCAGGTCCGAGCGCATGATCAGGCCGGCCATGGGCAGGTCGCTGCCGATGCCCTTGCCAAAGGTGAGCATGTCGGGTTTGACGCCGGAGTGCTCGACCGCCCACATCTTGCCGGTACGGCCCGCGCCGGACTGCACTTCATCGACAATCAACAACGTGCCGCTGCGGTCGCACGCTTGGCGCAGGCGTTGCAGGAACTCGGGGGAGGGCGGCACGTAGCCGCCTTCGCCCTGCACGGGCTCGACGATCACGGCGGCCACGTCATCGGCGGCGGTGTACGGGGTGTTCAGCAGGTAGTCGACGTAGTCGCCGGCGATCTGCTCGGCGCTCTTGTGGGTGGTGTCGAAGGGGAAGCGGTAGGCGTACGGGTAGGGCGCGTGGATCACGCCGCCCATCTGTGCGCCGTAGCCTTTGCGGTAGGCCGTGCCGGTGGTGAGGGCGCCGGATGCGTTCCACACACCGTGATAACCGCCATGGAAGGCAATGATCTGATGCCGCCCGGTGATGCGCTTGGCGAACTTGATCGCGGCCTCCAACGCATCGCTGCCGCTTTGGGTGAAGAACGTAATGCAGTCGCCGCGCAAGCCGTCGGGGGCGATCTCGGACATCTTCGCCGCCAGTTCGGTACGGCGGGTGCTGTTGATCTCCAGGGCGTGCATCAGCACTTGGGATTGTGCCTGGATGGCCTGCACCACTTTGGGGTGGCAACGGCCTACGCTGCTGACGCCGACACCGGCGGACAGGTCGATGTAAGTGTTGCCATCCGGGTCCTTGAACGTGGCGCCAAAAGCGCGGTCCATCGCCACCGGCATGCGGCCACCCCCGCGGGCCATCGACTCGGTGCGCGCCGACAGCGCCAGGGCCTCGCTCGCCTTGGGGCCGGGCAGGGCGCTGGAGATGATCCGCGGGGCATCCGCGAAGTGCAGGGCTTCAAATTTGGCTTCACTCATGACGGTCTCTCTGGAATGTCGATTTAAGTCAGCCCGATCATCTGCGTGGCGGGTTGCAGGCCGGTAGCCCGAATCGGCAATTGCGCGTGTCGGCCCCAGGGAGGCGCGGAATCTCAGAAACAATTTGCAGGATTTTTGCGATATGCGACTATCCAAAGGCGCGGCGATCTAAAAACAAGAATATGGGTAGAGGCTCCAGATACCATGAAAAACCAGACGATCAGCCATTTTCGCGACATCCACGTGCATGCCGCCACGGTTCAGCAGTGGAACCAGGACTACAGCCAACTCACTGCTGGCTCCGCCGAAAGCACGCTCATGCAGCTGACGACGACCGGCTGTCACTTGTTTCTCGAACAGATCAACCAGCGTGTGGTGCAGAACGGCGTGGCCCCCCGCGACAAGATGTGCTTTGCCGTGCCCATCAACGTTCCCGGGTCGATCCGGATGCAGGGCCGCGACGTGGACGACAGCAGCCTGTTCTTCCTGCACGGTGGCGAGGAATTCATGTTCCATATGCCGATGGGCATGGAGCTGCTGTCCATCACCTTCGAGCGTGAAATGTTCGAGCAGGCGCTGGAGCAAACCCCGTCGGCGAAGGCACTCAACCAGTTGCTGCGCCAGCCGGTGATCAAGGTGTCGCCCCAGCGTTTCGCCCAGGCGCGTCGCCGCTTGCTGGCGCTGTTCTCCCAGGCCCTGTTGCACGACGACCTCGACAGCACCTGGGAGTTGGCGTTGGAGCAGGCGATGCTCGACGAGTTGTTGCAACTGATGCTCGACCCGGCTTGCGACAAGCAACAGCGCAGCCCCAGTTCCACCCGCAGTTTCATTGTGGAGAAATGCCACCGCCTGGCGACCGCCGAGCTGCTCAACGTGCCCAGCGTGACCGATTTGTGCCAGCGCCTGCAGGTGAGTCGGCGCACCGTGCAAAACAGCTTTCGCGCGGTGGCCGAGACCACGCCGCTGAACTACCTGCGCTCGGTGCGGCTCAACGGCGTACGCCGCACCTTGATGACCACCCGCGCCCGCGAGCTGTCCATCGGCGACGCCGCCGCCCAATGGGGTTTCTATCACCTCAGCCATTTTGCCGCGGAGTACCAGGAGCTGTTCGCCGAGCTACCGTCCCAGACCACCCGCGCCGCCATCACCGGGTGCGTGCGCGCCTGAACAAAGACCTGGAATAACCGGCGCCAGCCGGGCAGGTGTCGTTGAGCCATTGGGTGACCGATTTGGGCTACCGAGGCGTTCGTGAGCAGGCATAGGATCGAATCCAGCGTGCGACAAGAACGACGAACCCTTCGGTGACGGTGAGCGGTTGACTGTGCCGATCCTCCAGCGACTGCCTCATACAATAAGGTCAACAACATGAGTGTACCTCTCCCGGTCAACCGCTCCACGGAGCTCAAGCGTGGCGCCCTGGGTGTCGGCTTCATCATCTTCTTTGTAGTGTCGGCTGCCAGCCCGCTGAGTGTGATTGCCGGCGGGTTTCCCATTGGCATCATGCTTGGCAACGGCGCCGGTACGCCGGCCTTGCTGATCCTGGCCTTGCTGGTGCTGCTGGCGTTTTCGGTGGGCTACACCACCATGTCCCGGCATGTGACCAATGCCGGTGGTTTCTACGCCTTCACCTCCCGGGGCCTCGGCGGCCTGGCCGGCGGTGCGGCGGGGGTGCTGGCGATGTTTGCCTACAACATCCTCCAGGTCGGCTTGTACGGCATGTTCGGCGGGGTGGTCAGCGGCACCATGGCCAGTGTGTTCGGCCTGGCGCTGCCGTGGTGGGCCTATTCGTTGCTGGCGATGGCCAGCGTGGCGATCCTGGGGTATCGCAAGATCGACCTGTCGGCACGGGTGCTGTCGGTGGTGGTGATCGCCGAGTACCTGGCGATCCTGATCCTGGATTTCGCCATCCTCAAATCCGGCGGTGACAGCGGTATCAACCTCGATGCGTTCAACAGCACACATGTGTTCAGCGGCACGCCGTCGATCGGCCTGCTGTTCTGCTTCGCGGCGTTTATCGGCTTTGAAGCCACCACGATCTACGGCGAAGAAGCCAGGGACCCGCAGCGCACCATCCCGATTGCCACCTATTGTTCGGTGCTGTTGATCGGCGGCTTCTATGCGTTGTCGGTCTGGTCGATGGTGGTGGGCGTCGGCGCGGACAAGATCGTGCCGCTGTTGCAGTCCTTGCAAGACCCGACGACCTTTATCTACGGCATGTCCGATCACTTTGTCGGGCCGCAGTTGACCCAGGTGATCCGCGTGCTGTTCATGGTCAGCATCTACGCTGGCCTGTTGGCTTTCCACAACGCCGCCGCACGTTACTTCTACGCAATTGGCCGCGACGGCTTGCTGCACAGTCTGCTGGGCACCACCCACCGCGTGCACCAGAGCCCGCACATGGGCTCGGCGTTGCAAAGCCTGATCTCGGCGGTGGTGGTGTTGATTTTCGCGGCGATGGATGCCGACCCGATCCTGCAACTGTTTGCCTGGCTGTCCAACCTGGCGACGTTGTGCGTGATCTTGCTGATGGCGCTCACGTCGGCTGCGGTGCTGATGTTTTTCCGGCGCCACCCTGAGCTGAAGGTCGGGCTGTGGCGCGGGCGGATTTTCCCGGGGTTCTCGTGCCTGGCGCTGCTGGCGGTGCTGGTGCTGGCGGTGGTGCATTTCGATGTGCTGACGGGCGCCAGCGTGGCCTTGTCCTATGCCTTGTGCGCGATTATTCCGGCGGCGCTGCTGGGCGGCGTGTTTCTCGCGACTCGCCTGCGCAAGCGTTCACCGCAGCGCTTCCAGGCCCTGGGCAGCCACAAGCTCTAAGGCTGGACGGGGGCTGACGGCTTGCTCAGTTTGACCAGCAGTGCTGCAACCAACAGCAGCGCTGCCGATGCCGCCAACACCAGCACAAAACCGGCATCAAACGCTGAGCGGGCAAAGGCAATCAGCATCGCACGGCCTTCGGGCGCGAGCGTTTCGGCGACCACCAGCGCATCGTCCAGGCTGTCGAATGCCACGGGATCGCGGGTCAGCCACGTCGGAATCGCCACTCCCGCGGCATACGCATAGATCGCCGACAACAGGCTGCCGGCCAGGGTCACACCGACCGCGCCGCCCAGCTCAAACGACACTTCCTCGATGGATGCGGCCATGCCGGCCTTGTCGGCGGGCACGCTGAGCATGATGGTGCTGGATGAAGCGGTCAGCGCCGCGCCAATCGTGAAACCCAAGGCCCCAAGGCTGATGAGTTGCAGGTACGCCGGCGCGGTGTAGAGCAACAGGTACGCCAGCATCGCGGCAGAAGACAGCAGTAATGTCCAGAACAGCATGCGCTGGTGCCCCAGGCGCGGCAGGTAGTAACCGGCCAGGGGGCCGGAGACGAAGGAACCCAGGGGTAATGGCAGGATAAACAGTGCAGCCTCCAACGGTGACAGGCCGAGCACCAGTTGCAGGCGCTGACTGAACACCAGCTCCATGCCGATCAGCGCGGCGGCCGACACCACCGCTGCGATCACCGCATTCCTGAAACCGGCGGTGCTGAACAAGCTCAGGTCGAGCATCGGTTGTGCGGCGCGGCGTTGACGCCGTACGAACAACCACAGGAACAGCGCACCGAGGACCAGCGCCACCAGCATGCCGTTGTAGGCGGGGGCGCGCTTGCCGAGCTCCTTGATTGCATAGGCCAGGCTGATCAAACCGATCATCACCTGTAACGAGCCCAGCCAGTCCCACCGTTTTTGCGTATCTGCGGGCGGATTCGGGATCAGTAGAACGCCGACGACCAGCGCCACCAGCACGATCGGCACATTGATCAAAAACACCGAGCCCCACCAGAAATGCTCCAGTAACAGGCCGCCCACCACCGGCCCGAACGCGGCGCCGCCAGACGCCACCGAGGCCCACACACCGAATGCCATGGCCTGCTCCCGTGGGTCGCTGAACGTGATCCGCACGATGGCCAGCGTCGCCGGCATCATCATCGCGGCACCGACCGCCAGAAAGCCGCGCGCACCGATCAGCACGCTGGCGGTTGGCGAAAATGCGGCAACCAGCGAGAACACGCCAAACACCGCCAGCCCGCCGATAAACAGGCGCTTGTGGCCGAGGCGGTCACCCAGGGTGCCCATGCCCAGCAGCAGCCCGGCGGCGATCAGCGCGTAGATGTTGACGATCCACAGTTTCTGCGACGGCGAGCCATTCAGCTCGCGGGTCAGGGTGGGCAGGGCGGTATACAGCACAGTCATGTCAATGACGATCAGCAGCAGGGCGCTGGAAATAATCGCCAGGATCAACCAGCGTAATGGAAGTGTCATGGGGGGACTCGGAGGCAGGGGAAGCGTTGCAGGCAGGTTACTGTAACTCAGGCTCGGCGCGCGTGGCGCCGTGCCGTTTACACGCGAAAGTGCCCAACCAGTTGCTGTTGATGATTGGCCATGGCGTGCAGCGATTCACTGGCTCGCGTGGCGTCGTTCATCTGGTGGCTGAGTGTTTCGCTGATGCCACGGATGTCACTGACCCGATGGCTGATGTCTTCCACCACCGTGCTTTGTTCCAGGGCCGCGCTGGCGATCTGCTGGTTCATTTGTTCAATCACATCCACGGCCTGGGAAACCGCCTCCAGCGCCGAGCGGGTCTGTTGCACCTGGAGCACGCTGTGGCCGGCCTGCTCGCGGCTCGCCTGGGTGCTGTGCACCACTTCCTGGCTGAGCTGTTGCAAGGTTTCGATCACCGCGCGCACCTGTTCGACCGAGCGCTGGGTGTTGCTCGCCAGGTGCCTGACCTCATCGGCCACCACTGCAAAACCACGGCCCTGCTCGCCGGCCCTGGCGGCTTCGATGGCCGCGTTCAACGCCAGCAGGTTGGTCTGTTGGGCGATGGCGCTGATTACATCGAGCACTTGGCCAATCTGGGTGCTGCTGTCGGCGAGGGCGGTGACCTGCGTGAGGGTGCCGTCCAGGCGCTGATCGAGGCTATCGATGCTGCGCTCGGCCGTGGCGAATACCGCCTGGCCGGTTCGGCTGGCGTTTTCGGCGGCGGTGGCGGCGTCCGCGGCGCTGTGGGAATGGCGCGCCACTTCCTGGGCACTGGCGCTCATTTGATGCAGCGCGGTCGCGGCCAATTCCACTTCGCGGTATTGGCGCTGCATGCCCGTGCTGACCTCGCGGGCAATGCCCGATGAGGTGTCGGCATGGTTGCGGGTCTCCACGGCGGCATTTTGGATGGCGCGCATCATCGGTTGTAGCTTGTCGAGGAAACGGTTGAAGCCACTGGCGAGTCGACCCAGTTCGTCGCGTCGCCCGGCGGGCAGGCGTTGCGTGAGGTCGCCGTCGCCCTCGGCAATCGCATCCAGCAGGTTGGCCACCTTCAATATCGGACGTGTCACGCCGTAGGCCGCGAGCCAGATCAGCAGCATGCCCAGGCAGCTGGCCAGCAGGCCCAGGCCCAGATTGAAGCGATTGGCGTCGCGGTTCTTGTTGTCCAGTTCGCTTTGCATTTGCCGCGCGGGCGCCTGCACCAGAGCTTGCGGTACTTTGATCTGCAGTTGCCACGCCGGGTTGCCCGTCACGGTTTGCAGGGCCTGGCCCACGTCCACGGCGGCCTCGCTGACCGAACCGTCGCGCCCGGCCACCTGACTGGCGGGTGACAGGATCGTCACCTCGCCGGCCCCCGCGTACAGGTCCTGGCCGAGGTTGGCGGCAAGCTTTTGCAGGGTCTCGAGGCTGACGTCCAGGCCGAGCACGCCGAGTACCTGGCCATTGACGATCAGCGGCACGGAAATGCTGCTCATCAGTACGTCACGGCCCTCCACCTGGCTGGTGTAGGGCTCGACCACGCAGGTGCGCCGTTGCGTCTGGGGGCAGCGATACCAGTCGGTATCCGGATCGGCGCCGGGCAGCGCATGGTTGGCGGTGATTTGCGCCTCGCTCAGCACATCCTGTACCAGTTGCCCCGGCTGGCTTTGCGACCAGTACAGCGCAAAGCGTCCGGTTTCGTTGCCGGCCAGGGCGGGTTGCGCGACGAAATCCGCGTCGGTACCGGCCAGTGCACCGGGCAACAGCACCACGTACAGGCCGAGCACGTCCGCGCGCTTGAACAGCGCCTGGCGGGTCACCTCCACCAGGCTTTCACGCAATTGCGCAGCGCTGAGGCGACCCTTGAGTGCCTGCTCGCGCAGGTGCACGACCTGTTCGGCGAAGCCTTCGCTGTACAGCGCCGCTGCGTTGAAAAAACGCTCCACGCGCAGGCCTTGGGCAACGGCCTGGGCTTGCAAACGCTCGACGGCGGCTTGCCCCAGCAACTGGCTGCTCTGTTGCTTGAGCAGGTTGGCGCTTTGTTGATTCTGGTACACGCCGGCACCGATCAGCGCGCCGACTACGGTCAGCAGGCACAGCCCGCTCAATAGGGTGATGCGCCATTGGAGGGTGAGGTGGGTTGAACGCATGGCTGAGGTTCCTGAAGAGAGCACGATGGCGCGAGCATGCGGGGCGTCTGGATAAGCGGCTATCCCGAATCGGCAAGCGCTGGCGGTGGCGGCTTGACCTGTTTTGGGGCGCGGGTTCGGATGCTACCGATTTGGGATAGCGAGGGGTTTGGGGCGGGCATAGGATCAAATTCAGCGTGCAACCAAAACAACAAGCTAACCGGTGCCGATGCGGTGTGGTCGGACCAACCCAACAGCGACTGCCTCATACAATAAGGTCAACAAAATGAGTGTTTCTATTCCGGTCAACAGCTCCACGGAGCTCAAGCGTGGCGCCCTGGGTGTCGGCTTCATCATCTTCTTTGTGGTGTCGGCGGCCAGCCCGCTGAGTGTGATTGCCGGCGGGTTTCCCATTGGCATCATGCTTGGCAACGGCGCCGGTACGCCGGCGTTGCTGATCCTGGCCTTGCTGGTGCTGCTGGCGTTTTCGGTGGGCTACACCACCATGTCCAAGCACCTGACCAACGCCGGTGGTTTCTACGCCTTTACCTCCCGTGGCCTCGGCGGCCTGGCCGGCGGTGCGGCGGGGGTGCTGGCGATGTTTGCCTACAACATCCTCCAGGTCGGCTTGTACGGCATGTTCGGCGGGGTGGTCAGCGGCACCATGGCCAGTGTGTTCGGCCTGGAGTTGCCGTGGTGGGCCTATTCGCTGTTGGCGATGGCCAGCGTGGCGATCCTGGGGTATCGCAAGATCGACCTGTCGGCGCGGGTGCTGTCGGTGGTGGTGATTGCCGAGTACCTGGCGATCCTGATCCTGGATTTCGCCATCCTCAAATCTGGCGGTGACAGTGGCGTCAACCTCGATGCATTCACTAGCAGCCATGTGTTCAGCGGCACCCCGTCCATCGGCCTGCTGTTCTGCTTCGCGGCGTTTATCGGCTTTGAAGCCACGACCATCTACGGCGAGGAAGCCAAGAACCCGCAACGCACCATCCCGATTGCCACCTACTGTTCGGTGCTGTTGATCGGCGGCTTCTATGCGTTGTCGGTGTGGGCGATGGTGGTGGGCGTCGGTGCGGACAAGATCGTGCCGCTGTTGCAGTCCCTGCAAGACCCGACGACCTTTATCTACGGCATGTCCGACCACTTTGTCGGGCCGCAGCTGACCCAGGTGATCCGTGTGCTGTTCATGATCAGCATCTACGCTGGCCTGTTGGCCTTCCACAACGCCGCCGCACGTTACTTCTACGCGATTGGCCGCGACGGCTTGCTGCACAGCCTGCTGGGCACCACCCACCGCGTGCACCAGAGCCCGCACATGGGCTCGGCGTTGCAAAGCCTGATCGCCGCCGTGGTGGTACTGATTTTCGCGGCGATGGACGCCGACCCGATCCTGCAACTGTTCGCCTGGTTCTCCAACCTGGCCACGCTGTGCGTGATCTTGCTGATGGCGCTGACCTCGGTGGCCGTGTGCGCGTACTTCCAGCGCCATCCCGAATTGAATGTCGGCGTGTGGCGTGGGCGCATCCTGCCGGGGTTTTCCTGCCTGGCGCTGGTGTCGGTGCTGGTGCTGGCGGTGGTGCACTTCGACGTGCTGACCGGGGCCAGCAAAGTCCTGTCCTACGGCCTCTGCGCGATCATTCCGGTGGCTTTGATCATCGGGGTCTATCTCGCCGCCCGCCTGCGCAAAAGCTCGCCATCGCGTTTCCACGCGCTGGGCAGCCACAAGCTTTAAGCCGCACCCGATTACCTAGGCAAAACCGGGCCGCCGCCAGTTGGCGCGGCCCGTCAGTGTGTGAAAGGAAGGTTTCCAATGCAAAACTACACGATGCATATCAATGGGCTGCCAGTGGCGGGTGAACAGGGTCGCTTCGATGTGATCAACCCCGCCACCGGCAAGGTGTTCGCCCAATGCCCGGCGGGCTCGCTGGCGCAACTCGACCAGGCCGTCGACGCCGCGCACGCCGCGTTCAAGACCTGGCGCCACAGCAGCCACGCCGACCGTTGCCAGCGCTTGCTCGCCATCGCCACCGACATCGAGCAGGCAGCCGACGCCCTGGCCCGGCTGATCGTGCAAGAGCAAGGCAAGCCGCTGGAGCTGGCGTTCTCCGAAGTCATGGGCGCCGCCGCCTGGACCCGCTACGCGGCCGGGCAGGAAATCGCCGTGGAGTTGGTCGAGGAAACCCCGACGCAACGCATCGAGCTGCACCGCAAGCCCTTGGGCGTGGTGGCCTCGATCACACCGTGGAACTGGCCGTTCATGATCGCCGTATGGCACATCATGCCGGCGCTGCGGGCGGGCAACTGCGTGATCAGCAAGCCGTCGAGCCTGACTCCGCTGAGCACCCTGGGCCTGGTGGACATCATCGCCCGCCATGTGCCAAACGGCGTGATCAATTGCGTGACCGGCGAGCAAGGCTTTGGCAGCGCGATCACTTCCCACACCGGCATCCAGAAAATCGTGTTTACCGGTTCCACCGCCACCGGGCAAAGCGTGATGCGTGGCGCGGCAGGCAACCTCAAGCGCCTGACCCTGGAACTGGGCGGCAACGACGCTGCCATCGTGTTGCCCGGCACCCCGGTGGACGCGGTGGCCGAGGCAATTTTCCAGGCGGCCTTTCTCAACATGGGCCAGACCTGCGCCGCGCTCAAGCGCCTGTATATCCACGAATCGCAATACGCAGCGTTTTGCGAGGCGCTGACGCAAATTGCCGCGCGCCAGGTGGTGGGCGATGGCCTCGACGCAGGCGTGACCTTCGGCCCGGTACAGAACCTGGAACAACTGCAACTGGTGCAAGCGCTGGTCGCCGACGCACGGGCGCAGGGTGGCCGGGTGCTGTGTGGTGGCGCGCGCCTGGATCATGCCGGCTACTTCTATCCGCCGACCTTGGTCGCGGACGTTACCGACGGCCAGCGCCTGGTGGATGAAGAACAATTCGGCCCGGTATTGCCCTTGATCGCCTACCGCGATGTCGAGGACGTGCTGCAACGCGCCAATGCGGGCGACATGGGCCTCGGCGGCTCAGTGTGGGGGCCGGATGTCGCGCAGGCCGAGGCCTTGGCCAGCCGCCTGGAAAGCGGTGTGGCGTGGGTCAACTGCCACGCCCAGATCCAACCGAATACACCGTTTGGCGGCAGCAAGATGTCCGGGTTTGGCGTCGAGTTCGGCCTGGAAGGGCTGCTGGAATTCACCGGACAACAACTGCTGTTTGTCCGCAAGCGCGAGGCTGAATAAGGAACATGAGCATGTACGAGAAATACAAGAACGCCGAGAAAAAATTCTGGCACCCCATGGGCTCCAGCGCCGCGCCGCACCGTGACAAAACCCTGGTCATCGCCCGGGGCGACGGCAACTACATCACCGACATCGACGGCCAGCGCATGCTCGACGGCGTGGGCGGGCTGTGGAACGTCAACATCGGGCACAACCGCGCCAGTGTGAAGGCGGCGATTGCCGCACAGTTGGATGAGCTGGCGTATTACCAGACCTTCGACGGCATTGCCCACCCTCGGGTGTTTGACCTGGCCGAACGGCTGACCGGCATGTTCGCCCAGGAGCGCATGGCGCGGGTGTTGTTCAGTTCCGGTGGTTCCGATGCGGTCGAGACCGCGCTGAAAATGGCCCGGCAATACTGGATCGCCAGCGGCGAGCCCGGGCGTACGCGCTTCCTGTCCCTGCGCAACGGCTATCACGGCGTGCACATGGGCGGCACCTCGGTGGGCGGCAATGGGGTGTACCACTACAACCACGGCCAACTCCTCGCCGGTTGCCACTTGCTCGACACGCCCTGGCTGTATCGCAACCCCTGGGATTGCCGCGATCCCCAAGCGCTGACCGCGCACTGCATCCACCAGTTGGAAGAGCAGATCGCGTTGCTCGGCGCCCAGACCATTGCGGCGTTGATCGCCGAGCCAGTGCAAGGGGCGGGCGGGGTGATCGTGCCACCGTCCGACTATTGGCCGCGTTTGCGCGAGGTGTGCGACCGCCACGGCATTCTGTTGATTGCCGACGAAGTGGTCACCGGCTTCGGGCGCTCGGGCTGCATGCTCGGCAGTCGCGGCTGGGGCGTGGCGCCGGACATCCTGTGCCTGGCCAAGGGCATCACCGCCGGTTACATCCCGCTGGGCGCCACGCTGTTCAACCAGCGCATCGCCGATGCCATCGAGAACGGCCAGGGTTTCAGCCACATGATCATGCACGGCTACACCTACAGCGGGCACCCGACCGCGTGTGCGGCGGCGCTGGCGGTGCTGGATATCGTCGAAGCCGAAGACCTGCCCGGTAACGCCGCCAAGGTGGGGGCGCAGCTGCTGGAACAACTCCAGCCACTGGTTGAACGCTACGCGGTGGTGGGCGAGGTGCGCGGCAAGGGCCTGATGATTGCCCTGGACCTGGTCAGCGACAAACGTACCCGCCAGCCCCTCGACCCGGCCGCGGGCCAACCGTCACGCATCGCCGACGAGGCGCGCCGTGCCGGAGTGCTGGTACGGCCGATCGGCAACAAGATCATCCTCTCGCCGCCATTGACCCTCACCCGCGACGAGGCGGGCTTGATGGTGTCGGCGCTGGAAGCGGCATTCGCCCGCTGCGGCTAGTTCCCGCGCATTCGGTGCGGCCCGCCCGCACCGACGTCACATCCCTATCTGAGACAGCCTATCAAAGGCGCCCCCCAAGGAGCTTCAGCCATGCGCTATCCATCGCGTCGTCCGGTACTTGTGTGCACGTTGGCGCTGTGCGCCCTCAACCAGGCCCAGGCCTATGAGTTGTACAGTGATGAAAGCCGGCATCTCAACGCCGACATGACCGCCGTGTTCGGGCACTTCAACAGTCGCAAGAACTATGACGGCACGTCCGGCGGTTCGACCTGGCGCGAAGGTTTTATCAAATACGGCCTGAGCGGCGACCAGGCCCTGGCGGGCAATGGCACGGCGTATGGCGCCTTTGCGCTGCTCAGCTCCGCAACCTGGGGCGACGGTGACCCGGCTGGCAACACCCTGGGCACCGAGCGCACCACCAAGATCGAAGACGCCTACCTCGGCTGGCGTTCCGGGGATCTGTTCCCGGCCCTGGGCAAGGATGGCGTGGATATTTCCGCCGGGCGCCAGGTAGTCAAGCTGGGCCGCGGTTTCCTGATCAACGATGACGGGCCGAACCTGGGCAAGGGCCCCGCCGATGGCCAGCTGAACCGGGGTGGCGCGTTTTACCTGGCGGCGCGGCATGCGTTCGACCAGACCGCATTTGTGCGCCTCGGCGGGCAGGAGGGCGTGCATGGCAGCCTGCTCTGGCTCAAGTCCGACAACCGCGCCCAGGCCGAAACCGAACTGGCCGCCGGCACCCTGGAGTACACCGCCAAACCGGGCACGCTGGGGTTGACCTGGGTCCACGGCATCGACGTCAACGAGCGGTGGGCCAGCGACTTTCAACGCCAGCGCAAAGGCATGAATGTCTACAGCCTGCGCGGTGAGGGCGACGCAGGCATACCCAACGTCAGCCTGGCGTTCGAGTATGCCTGGCAGGACAAGGACGCCGGGGCGCAAAACGCCTGGTACGGTGAAGCCGGCTACACCTTCGCCGACACGGCCTGGGCGCCCAAGCTGACCTACCGCTATGCGCGCTATTCACAAAAGTGGGATTCGCTGTTCACTGGCCTGAGCCAGGGCTACGGCACCTGGTTGCAGGGCGAAGTCGCCAGTAACTACAGCGGGCCGTTCAACAGCAACACGCGCGTACAGCACCTGGGCCTCAAGGCGACCCCCCTGGAAAACCTGACCCTGGGCGCGCTGTTCTTCGATTTCGATACTGTGCGCAAGGCCAACGCACTGAACCTCAACGCCCGCGAGCTGGACCTGTATGCCGAGTGGGCGGTGAACCCGCACCTGATCATCACCCCGCTGGTCGGCCTGTACAAACCGCAACAGGACGCCAGCTCGGGCGGCAATCAGGTGGGGAGCAACGGCACCAACGTGTACAGCCAGGTGACCGTCGCCGTGCCGTTCTGAGTCGCTCAGGCCGCCGGGGTGGCGGGCGGGTTGCGCATGTTGTCGGCGATGCGCCGGGTGGTGTCCATGACCATTTCGATCACGGTCTCCTGGCGCAGCAGCTTGAAGCTTTGCGTGCTGCCGACGGCCGACAGGCTGCCGACCACTTCGTCGAGGTCGGTCTGGATGATGGGCGCGGCGATCCCGGTCAGGCCCAGGTTGAGTTCATCGTGGGTCAGGCAGTAGCCGTCCTTGCGGATCTTTTTCGCGGCCTTGTTGAACCCCGCCCAGTCATAGGGGCTGGCGGGGTCGTTGGCCATGTGCTCGTCGAACAGGCGTTGCAGGCGGCGGCCTTTCTGGAACGCGATCAACACCTTCGATTGCGCCCCCCGGAAGAACGGCAACGGCTGCCCGCGTCCGAATGCAAAGTGATAGGTGTCGGTGGGTTCGGCAATGTAGGTGTTGATGATGCGCCCGTCGTAAAACACGCTGGCAAACACCGCCAGGCCGGTCTGCGCGGACAGCTCGTGCATCAACTCGCGACCGGCGACGAGGATCGGGTCGTACTGGCGCATTTTCCAGTCCAGCTCGATCACCCGCGGGCCCAAGCCATAGCTGCCGGCGTCCACGCGGGTCAGCAAGCCGGCGTCACACAAATCCTTGACGTAGCGGTACACCGTTGCCCGTGACAGGCCCATGCGCTCGGCGATGGTGTCGGGGTCGATCTTCAACGTCTGTGGACCGAACAGGTCCAGGACACTCAGCAATTTGCTCAGGCTACTCATTTCGTTCCTAGAAAAGGGGGGACGTGCTGCGTCGGGCTGGCGCAACACTACCGCAGTGAGAGAAAAACGCAATATTTGGCGGATTATTGGCCGCCTAAAAACCTCAAAAGTCTCAATAAATGAGATAAGCACAAATAAAATGCTTGTTGATTGAATATTTGTGTGTGATAAATCTCATCACTGCAAACGCTCAAGCAAGAGGGCTGAAAATGAATGGTGCGCAACTGATAGTGAATGCGGCAGCGGCAAGCGGTATCGAGTACTGCTTCGCCAACCCCGGAACCACCGAAATTCCCCTGGTGGCGGCCATGGCCAGCGCACCTGCACTCAAGCCGGTGTTGTCGTTGTTCGAAGGGGTCTGCACCGGGGCCGCGGACGGCTACGGCCGCATCGCCGGCAAACCGGCGATGACCCTGACCCACTTGGGCCCGGGCTTTGCCAACGGCATCGCCAACCTGCACAACGCCCGCCGGGCCAACACGCCCATCGTCAACGTGATCGGTGACCACGCTTCATGGCACGTCAACTACGACCCGCCGTTGGCCAGTGACATCCAGGCCCTGGCCGGTGCCGTCTCCGGCTGGGTGCGCACTTCGCGCACCGCGTCGGGTATTGGCGATGACCTGCAGGAAGCAATGCGCGCGGCCTGGCAGGCCAAAGGCCAGATCGCCAGCTTGATTTTGCCGATGGACCTGCAAGCCCATGCCGTGACCCACAGCGGTGTATTCGCGCCGATCCGCCCGCCGGTGCGACGGTTTGCCGGCGATCGCATCGAAGCGGTCGCCAAGGCCCTGCGTGATGGGCTGCGCCTGGTGTTTATCGTCGGTGACGAAGGGCTGTCGGTGGCGGGCCTGGAAGCGGCGGGGCGCCTGGCACAACTGCCGGGTGTGCGCCTGTTTGCCGAGACCTTTCCGCGCCTGAGTTACCGTGGCGGTGGCTTGCCGGACCTGGATCGCCTGCCGTACTTCCCGGAAGTGGCGATTGAAATCCTCGAACAGTACGACCTGGTGGTGTGCGCCGGTGTGCCGGAACCGATCAGCTATTTCGGCTACGAAGGCATCCCCTCGCGCCTGGCCGAACGTGAGCGCCTGCTGGGGTTGGCCGATGTCGGCGACGACGTGGCCGGTGCATTGACCGCGCTCGCCGATGCACTCGAAGCACCGGCCTACGTGCCGACGCCACAGGGCATCGAACTGCCGCCGGGGCATGCCGAACTCACCCCGCAGTCGGTAGGCCAGGTACTGGCTGCCTCGTTGCCGGACGACAGCATTGTTTCGGTGGAAGGCGGTACCTGCGGCTACCCGTTTTTCACCGCTTCGGCTCGCGCCGCACGGCACCGGGTGCTCACCAACACGGGGGGCGCGATCGGTCAGGGCATTCCGGTGGGGTTCGGCGCGGCCCTGGCCGAGCGCGGCAACCGCGTGTACTGCCTGCAATCGGACGGCAGTGCCCAGTACACCATTCAAACCCTGTGGAGCATCGCCCGCGAGCAATTGCCGGTGGTGATCCTGATCGCCGCCAACCATCGCTACGCGATCTTGCAGAACGAGTTGCGTCGTTTCGGCATGACCGAGCTGGGCCCGGAGGCGCTAAAGCTCACCGTGCTCGACAGCCCGCGCATCGACTGGAAAGCCCTGGCCAAAGGCTACGGCGTACCGGCCTGCACCGTGCAAACCAATGCCGAACTGCAACGCGCGCTGGCCAACGCCACTGCCAGCAGCGGCCCGTGCCTGATCGAGATGGCGCTGTGAAGGAATCGACCATGAAAACGTTCGAAGTATTGCCCGCCGTCCAGGCCTTTTTGTCGCAACCGGGTCGCTTGTTTATCGGCGGCACCTGGCAGGACGCCGCCGATGGCCGCCGGTTCGCGGTGGAAAACCCGGCGACCGAAGACACCCTGACCGAAGTCGCCCAGGGCGGCGCGCGGGATGTGGATGCCGCCGTGGCTGCCGCACGAGCGGCCTTCACCGGCCCCTGGGCGTTGCAGTCACCGGCCCAGCGCGGCCTGTTGCTGTTCCGCCTGGCGGACCTGCTCGACCAGCACCGCGAAGAGCTGGCGCAACTGATCACCCTGGAAAACGGCAAGCCCATCGCTGCCGCGCGTGGTGAAGCAGCCAGCGCCGCGACCATCCTGCGTTACTTCGCCGGCTGGCCGACCAAGATCGAAGGCAGCACGTTGCCGGTGTCACCGGCCAGTGGTGCGCCGATGCTCAACTACACCTTGCGTGAGCCGGTGGGGGTCTGCGCGCTGATCGTGCCGTGGAATTTCCCGCTGAACATGTGCGTGTGGAAGCTCGGCCCGGCGCTGGCCACCGGGTGCGTGGCGGTGCTCAAGCCTGCCGAGCAGACGCCGCTGGTGGCGATCCGTCTGGTGCAGTTGATCGAGCAGGCGGGGTTCCCCGCCGGTGTGGTCAACCTGGTCACCGGCCTGGGCGCGGAGACCGGCGCACCGCTGGCCGAACACCCCGATGTCGACAAGATCGCCTTTACCGGCTCGACCCAGGTCGGGCGGCTGATCGCCCAGGCGGCCACGCGCAACATGAAAAAAGTCTCGCTGGAACTGGGCGGCAAGTCGCCAAACATCATCCTGCCCGACGCCGACATCGTGCGCGCCGCCAAAGGCGCCGCCGACGGGATTTTCTACAACCAGGGCCAGGTGTGCACCGCTGCGTCGCGTTTGTACGTGCACGCCAGCGTGCTGGATCAAGTCCTTGAAGAACTGCAAAAACATGCCGCCGCCCACGTGCTCGGCAACGGCCTGGACCCGGCCAGCAGCATGGGCCCGCTGGTGTCCGGGCGCCAATTGAATACGGTCAAGGGCTACCTGCAACGGGGCCAGGAAGAAGGCGCCGAGCTGATCTGTGGCGGCGGACGCCCGGCGCATCTGGAGCGTGGCCACTTCATCGCCCCCAGCGTGTTCCTCGATCGTGCCGAGGGTGCCTGTGTCGCCCGCGAAGAGATCTTCGGCCCGGTGCTGACGGTGATGAGCTGGAACGAAATCGACGAGCTGGTGGTACGCGCCAACGACTCGCCCTACGGCCTCGCCGCAGGCCTGTGGACCCGCGACCTGCGCTCGGCACACCGGGTGGCGGCGCAACTCAAGGCCGGCTCGGTGTGGATCAACTGCTGGAACGTGGTCGACGCGGCCTCGCCGTTCGGCGGCTACAAGCAATCCGGCTGGGGCCGGGAAATGGGTAAGAACGTGATCGATGCCTACACCGAGACCAAAAGCGTGTTTGTCGATCTGACCTGAACTGAATAATCACACGAGGTAGTTGCTATGGATCTGGAATTGAAAGGCCGCGTGGCCATCGTCACGGGTGGTGGTATGGGCATCGGCAAGGAAGTCGCACGGTTTCTCTCCGAGGAAGGGTGCAAGGTGGTGATCTGCGCGCGGCGCATGGCGTTCCTGCAACTGGCGGCCGAGGAAATCACCGCGCAGACCGGCAATGAAGTGCTGCCGTTGTTCTGCGACACCAACGACATGTCGGCCGTGTCGGAGATGGTCGAGGCCGCCTACAAGCACTTCGGCCGTATCGACATCCTGGTCAACGGCGCGGCAGCACCGTCCGGTGTGGTGCGCAATGACATCGAACATGCCGGCGACGACGAACTGCTGTCGGACCTCAACACCAAGGTGATCGGCTACTTCCGCTGCGCCAAGGCCGTGACCCCGCACATGAAAGCCGGTGGTTTCGGACGCATCATCAACATCGGCGGCCTGACCGGGCGCGGCAGCAAAGTGCTGTCGGGCATGCGCAACCTGGCCATCGCGCACATGACCAAGACCCTGTCTGACCAACTCGGCCCGTCGGGTATCACGGTCAACCTGATTCACCCAGGCGTGGTGGATACCCCGCACATCCAGGAGCTGTACGAGCGTGAAGGGGTCAAGCAAGGCAAGACCCCGGCCGAGGTGGAGCAGGGCTACATCGACGCCACGCCGATCCGGCGCACCCTGGCACCGATTGAAATGGGCTGGCTGATCGGTTTCCTGGCATCCCCCAAGGCCGGTGCGGTCACCGGCGAATCCATTGGCATCGACGGCGGCCTGACCCGCGGCATCTTCATCTGAGGAGCATCAGCGATGAGTAACGGAACCCTTTTGGTGGCAACTGTCGGGCAGGCGGTGATCCGCAGCGCCGACGATGGCCGGACCTGGCATCGCCTCGGCCTGGGGCAGGACCTGGAGTTCGACGCAATCACCCGCTCGTTGAGCATGCACCCGGACACCCCCGAGGTGATCTACGCCGGTACGGATGTGGGCCTGTGTGTCAGCTACGACACCGGCGGCCGCTGGCAGCGCATCAACTCGCCGTTCAACGGGCAGACGGTGTGGAAAGTCGCGGTCGATCCGCAGGACGCCCAGCGGATTTTCGTCGGCACCGGCGCACCGTCGCGCGCGGTGTTGTGGCGCACCCTCGACGGTGGCCTGACCTGGGACCGCGCGCCGGTGGAAATCCCCGAGTTCTGCGACGGTGTCAGCCGCCCGCGCTTGCTGGCCTTCGCCTACGACCCGACCGACCGCAACCAGCTGTGGTTCGGCCTGGAAGAGGGTGGCCTGTTCCACTCCCGCGACGGCGGCGACAGCTGGACCCGCGTCGATGACCGCTTGCTGTGGGACTACAACTCGGACGTACACAATATCCTGGTGCTGCCCAACGATGGCCAGAAAGTCATCGTGGTGGTGTGCGTCAACGCGGTCTACCGCAGCCTCGATGAGGGCCTGACCTGGACCGGCATTATCGGCCGTGAAGCCTTCGGCCTGTATTACATCCGCGCCATGAACGCGCCGCTGGGCACGCAAAGCGATCTGTACCTGAGCATTTCCGATGGTACGCCGGGCACCACCAGCAAAATCCTGGTGTCCCGCGATGCCGCGCTCAGCTGGGAAGTGCTGCCGCTGCCGCAGCAACCGAATTCCTGCGTGTGGGCGATCGCCATCAACCCGGCCAACCCACGGCAGATCGTCGCGGGCACCAAGTACGGGCATTTGTTTACCTCGGAAAATGGCGGTGAAGGCTGGCAGAAGCAGTGGCGCGATTTCAGCGAAATCGCCGATGTGCTGTGGACGCCTGCCGTGGCGCAGATCAAGGCCGGGCATCAATCCATCGTCAAGAAAAGCTGAGGTGGCCCGCGATGAAAGTCGACATCCTTCGTACGCACTTATCGCTGTGGGTCAGTGACCCTGACGTGTCGGCCCGCTGGTACGCCGACATCCTGGGCATGCACGAAAGTGCCCGTGGCGAAAGCTGGGTGATGATGGCGTTTGGCACCAAGCATCACGACATTGCGTTGATCCGTGCCGACCCCGGTGCCCACCAGGGCGGCATGGGGTTGCAGCACTACGGCCTGGAAATCGCCGGAGACATGACCACCTTGCGCCAGCTGTACGGCATGTTGCTGGGCAAGGGCGTGGAGGTGGTGAAAATCACCGACCATGAAATCGGCCATGGCGTGTACTTCAACGACCCGGACGGCAACCGCATGGAGTTTTTCCTGGAGACCGAACACGACGATGCGCGTGGCAAGGCGCGGTTCAAGGAAGCAGGCGCGCCCAGCCGACATTTCAAACTCGACCCACTCGACCCCTTGTGAGGCAACCCCGATGAAAACTGCGAATTTCGCCACCTATCACATCCGCAAATGGTACAGCTTTGTCGAAGAAACCCTGGCCAATGAAACCGGCCAGTTGGCCGATGGCGAGCCGTTGTTCAAGTACGCCGTCGCGGCGGTGATCGCCAACCCCTATGCCGGGCGCTACAGCGAGTCGCTGGCCGAGCTGGTGGAGCCGTCGCCGCTGTTGGGCGAAGAGTTCGGCCGCCGTATCCAGGCGCTGGCCGGCCAGCACGACATCGTCAGCTACGGCAAGGCCTGCCTGGTGGGCAGCCAGGGCGAGTACGAACATGGCAACGCGTTCCTCACCAACCCGGCGGCCGACCCGGTGCGCGTGGCGCTGGGCGGAGGCAAGTCGTGGGTGCCGTCTACCGGCAAGCGCGGTGGGCCGGGTTCCACCATTGATGTACCGCTGGCACACAAGGATGCCCTGTATGTGCGCTCCCACTACGACAGCATGTCGCTGATGTTTGGTGACGGCCCGGCGCCAGACGAGGTGATTATCATCTGGGCGTTCGCCACTCGCGGGCGTTTGCATGCACGCCTGGGCGGCTTGCAGGCCGACGAGGTCAAAGGGCTGGATGGGCTGCACTGATACACGCGTGCGGCTTCGGCGGCGCAGATTAAAACCACAACAAGAAAGCGGTGATAAGCGATGAAGCAGGAGAAGACCCAAGTTGTCATTGTCGGCGGCGGCCCCAACGGGATCACAGCCGCACACTATATGGGGATGTACGGTGTCGACTGCGTCGTCCTTGAACTCGCCGACTGCATCTTGCCGTACCCGCGCGCGGTCGGCATGGATGACGAGGCCCTGCGCGTACTGCAAGGCATCGGCATCGCCGAACTGGCCGCACGCGACATGATCTGCGATGTGCCGCTGCGTTATTACAACGCACGCGGCGTGTGCTTCGCCGAGGTCAAACCGAGCACCGCCCATTACGGTTGGCCGATGCGCAATATCTTCATGCAGCAGTTGCTGGAAGGCACGCTGCGCGAAACCCTTGGCCAGCACGCCAGTGTCGAGTTGCGCCAAGGCCATGAAATGCTCGAACTGGAGCAGGACGGCGAAGGCGTGACCTTGCAGGTGCGCGATGCCCAGGGCGAGACCTATCAACTGCGTGCCGATTACGTGATCGGCGCCGACGGCGGGCGTTCCACCGTGCGCAAGAAGCTCGGCATCGAGCTGCTGGGGCTGACCCATGCGCGCAAATGGGTGGTGGTCGACACGGCCAACGACACCCTGGATGCGCCCTATACCGCCTTGCATGCCGACCCGCAACGGCCGTTCGTGTGCATTTACCTGCCGTACCAGCAGCGGCGCTGGGAGTTCATGCTGCTGGAGGGCGAAGACGAAGCGAAGATGTGCGAAGAGCGCACAATCCGCGACCTGATCCGTGGGCATATCGGCGATGCGGTGGACTCACTCAACATCATCCGCATCCGCGCCTACACCCACCATTCGCGGGTGGCGGCGCGGTTTGTCCAAGGCCGCGTGGCCTTGGTGGGTGATGCCGCACATATCTCGCCACCGTGGGCCGGCCAGGGCCTCAATTCCGGGCTGCGGGACGTGGCCAACGTGGCCTGGAAACTCGCCGCGATCCTCCAGGGCCGCGCCGCCCACGGGATTCTTGCCAGCTACGACCAGGAACGCCGCGGGCACGCGACCGAACTGGTGGCCCTGGCCGACAACATGGGCGCGGTGCTGGGCCTGACCAATCCGTTGATGGCCGGGGTGCGCGACTGGTTGTTCCAGGCAGTGAACAGCGTCGACAACCTGCGCTCGCATTTGCTGGAGTTCAAGTTCAAACCCAAGGCAACCATCACCAAGGGCCTGGTGCATCACGAACGTGCCGAATTGCGCGAGGACGATCTGGTTGGCCAACTGTTTGTGCAGCCGCATATCGAAGATGCCCACGGCCAGCGCCGACGCCTGGACGATGTGCTGGGCAACTCGTATGCGGTGCTCGGTTACCGGGTCAACCCACACGCGCATCTCAGTGGCGAAATGGCCGCGTATTGGGCGCGCTGGGATACGCGGTTTATCCAGGTCAACCGTTCGCGCAGCGGCCTGGGGCGCGGCCAGCCGTTGACGGCCGCAGCGGCTATCAGTGTGGAAGACGTGGATAACCGCCTGGGCGAATGGTTCTCCAGGGTGCGCGATTGCATTGTGGTGGTGCGACCGGATCGGTTTGTCGCCGCCATTACCACCCCCGAGCGGCTCGACGGCGTGCTGCGCAAGCTGGCGGAGCAACTCTCATGAATGGCAACAACGAATTGCTCAACCGCTTGCACCAGGCCACGCATAGCGCGCAGGCCTTGCCAGCGCTGCCGGCGGATGCGCTGGACGTGTATTCCGGCTACGCGCTGCAACGCCTGGGCCTGGAGGCACGCCAGGAAGCCGGCGAGCGCCTGAGCGGCTGGAAAATCGCCTTCGCCGGCCGCGCCGCGCAACAGCGCTTTGGCCTCGACCAGCCGGTGTATGGCGCGCTGACCACGCCGATGCACGTCGCGCCCGGCACACCGGTGGCCCTGTCGCGGCTGATCCAGCCCAAGCTGGAGATTGAAGTGGCGATCATCATGGGCCGCAGCCTGGCGCCCGGTGAATACCGTGACGAGGACATCCTGGCCGCCATCGGCGCGGTGGCGCCGGCCTTCGAGATCGCCGATTGCCGCTGGCAGGGCTGGGCGTTCGGCGCCGGGGCATTCCTGGCCGACAACGCGGCGGCAGGGCTGTATTGCATCGGGCCGCGCACGCCGTTTGATCCGTTGCTACACAGCGGCGTCGACTATCGCCTGGAGTGCGCCGGCGCGCTGTGCGGCGAGGGCAATACCGCCGAGCGCGAGGACCCGCCGCTGGTCAACCTGTGCTGGCTGATCCGCCGCCTGCTGGCTGACGGTCAACCGGTGGAGGCGGGGCAGGTGGTGCTGTCCGGGGCGTTGCTGGCGCCGATGGCGATCCAGCCGACCACGTACCGCTTGCGGATGTTTGGCACGGAACTGGCTTTGGTTTTCACGGTTGATACCGTCCCAGTGTGAACACCAGTTGCCGTCATGCCGGGGCCACCGAGGAACCACGACCATGCTTGCTGAAGCGCGAACCTTCAATGACCCTCAACAACACGCCGGCTCGATCCACGGTTGGCGACAGGTGTACGACCAGCTCGGCCGTGGCTGCCTGACCAGTGAGCTGCGGCAGTTGTCCGCCGACCGCTTCCAGGTGTTCCAGGAGGTGCTGGACAAGCGCGTGGTCCAGCGTGGCTATGCGCCAAAAGGGCGGCTGTGCGCGGCGATGTCGTTGGGCAGTGCTCCGGTGGTGCAGGGGCAGCAAGTGGGCAGCCACAGTGTGGTGCTGTTGCGCGACGCCGAGGAGTTTGTGCTGCACGCGCCGGAGGGCACGCACTTTTTTGCGTTCAATGTCGACACGGTGCGCTTCGCCAAGCTCGCGGCCTTCGAATTGTCCAGTGAGCAGCTCAAACGGCTGAAGACCACCTCGCAGCTGAGTGTGGATGATGCGTTGCTGGCGCGCATCCGCCAGCGCATCCAGCCGCTGTTTCGTCACCTTGTGGAACAGTCCGACGCCATCAGTCCCATCGCCGAAAAAATGCTGGAGGACGCGCTGCTCAACGCTTTTCTCGATCTGTTCAGCAACGCCACCGATGAGGTGCGCTGCCGACGTGGCAATGTCACCGTGAGTGCCTATCTGGTCAAACGCTGCCAGGACCTGATCGACGCCAGCGGTGACACGCCCCTGAGCATTCTTGACCTGTGCGAACACCTGCGGGTGAGTCGCCGGACCTTGCAGAACAGTTTTCAGGCGGTGACCGGCATGCGCCCTGTCGAATACCTGCGCAACCTGCGCCTGAATGCGGTGCGCCGGCGCTTGATCACCACGTCGGCATGCACGCAGAACGTCGGCGAAGTTGCGGTGGCGATGGGGTTTTTTCACCTGAGCCATTTCGCTACCCATTACCGCGAGCTGTTTGGCGAGTCGCCCTCGGAAACCCAGCGGGCGCCGCGTTGAAGGCGGTGTAGCGCGGGCTCAGTGAGTGGTGCTGCCCAGCCCGGGGTCAACGCGCTTGCCGATGTCCTTGAGCCTGGCCAACTGGTCGACCATGCCTGGGGCCTCATCCAGGCAACTGACAAACGTCCATAAATACGTCATCACCGCGTAGATGTGCCCGGCCTTGACCGCAGGTGACAGGGCGAGTTGGGTGATGGCGAGCACAAACAGCAACGCCGCGAGTACCCCGATGGTCAGGAAGGCGATGGCCTCGCGGTCCGACAGCCCGATACGCAAGCGCGACAGTACCCGGTAGTGGCGGCGCAGGGTGTGGGCGCCGACCTGTTCCACCAGGCTGATTTCCTTCTCCAGGCGGTTGTTCAGGCGCTCGTGCAGTTGCTCGTTGCGCCGGGCGAAGCCGGGCAGCACGGTAAGGCACAGCCCCAGGGCCAACAGGCAGCCCAGGCCGACCCACGGTTCGATCACCAGCAGCATCGCCGCCGCGCCGATGATGGACACCAGCGCGGTGGCCATGATCGGCACGTGCTTCTCGAAAAAGTCCACGAAGTCCCGCGCCAGCACCACCCGCGCCGCGGCCTTGGAAGTGCTGTGGCGTTGCAGGCGCTGGTTGAGGATCACCGGCACCGCGAGGTCGGCATAGATACGTGTAAAGGTGCGGGTGTCCAGAGCCCGCCGGGCCGCGCCCACCACCCAGAACCCCAGCACCACCAGGGCATAGAACAGCGCGTTGGCGGTATCGCCACGGATAATCGCGTCCACGGCGAACCCGGCGAACAGTGGGTAGGCAAGCAGCAGCGCGTTCTCCAACGCCACCAGCGACAAGGTGGCAAACAACTTGCCGGGGTAGGCCCTGGCGATGGCCTTGAGGGTTTGACTGGCGGATTGTTGACCGATGTTGTGGCTGTGCTCGATCACTCTTTGTGGCGTGGCGGAGGGCATGGGGCACCTGTGTGCAGCGCAGTGGGGGGACGCAATGAGTCGGTATACAGACCGCGAGTGATGTCGAGCAGATAACGGGCTTCCTCGGTCATCAGCAGCAGGTCGATCTGCATTTCGTCGATGACGATCTCGAGGACGATCAACAGGCAGATCGCCGGTGCGGTGAACAGCCAGTGGGCATAGGACTGGGTGAACAGCGACGCGCTCACCCCAAGCACCCACAGCACCATCACCAGGCGCGGCGCCTGTTTTTGCAGGGGGATCCAGAAGCGCTGCAACTTTCTGAGCCTGGCGCTGTAGAACTTTACCGAGTCTTCGAGTTGGGCCAGGTCAATCAGGTTTCGACTGCGATAGTTGAGGGGCATAGGTGCAATCCGCGTGTGAATCACAAGGGTCGGTTGGCGTAGTCAAGGCGCCCGCAGGCAACGCCCGGTTCAACCAGGCGAGCTTGACTTCGTTGACTTGTACCCACTTGCCGTTCTGTGGCATCCCTTCGCAGCTCTTGAAAGCGATACAGCGTCCGTGTGTGTCCAGCAAGGCAAAGTGGCGATAGGGTGTGGCTCTATAGAAACCAAACATAGAGAGGCGCATGCCTTCACCTGGGCCGGTTGAGTTCAGAGGTCGGTGGGATGGTCGGGCCAGCTCAGTTCGAACAACGTGCCGCCGCTCGCCAGGTTGCGGCAGGTCACGCTGCCGCCATGGGCCAGGGCAATCGCACGCACCACGGCCAGCCCCAGCCCGCTGCCACCCTGGGCGCGCGAGCGAGAACTTTCGCCGCGCTGGAACGGGTCGAAAATGTGCGCGACGAAGGCTTCATCGATTCCCGGGCCTTCGTCGGCGACACTCAAGGTGTTGAGGCCCTCCCTGCTGTCCAGGCGCACGATGACGTTGCCGGGCGTGGCATGCCGCCGCAGGTTGTCGAGCAGGGCCAGCAAGGCCTGGCGGATGCGCGCCGGGTCGCAGTGCACGGGGTGCTTGAGCAGGTCCAGGTGCAGGGTAAAGCCACTGGCGTTCAGGCCGGGCTCGAACAGTTGCGCGTCGGCCTCGATTTCCTCGGCCAGGTCGGCGTGCTGGATGTGCACTTCCAGGTAGCCGTTGTCCGCCAGGCCGACCACACGCAGGTCTTCGATCAGGCGCGTCAGGCCCTCGACCTGGGTGAGCAAGCTGTAGAACTGGGCCTTGTCCGGCTCGAACACGCCTTCGGCCAGGCCCTGCAAGCGGCCACGCAAGATGGTCAGCGGGGTGCGCAATTCGTGGGCGATGGCGGCGTTCCAGAACGACTGTTCTTCAGCCATGCGTTGCAGGCGCTTGGCCATACTGTTGAAGTCATCCACCAACACGGCGGTCTCTCCCAATGAAAGGTCGGGCGCAACGGCCCGCGCATCGAGGTCGCCGTCGGCCAGGCGGCGCAGGCTGGCGGCGACGGAGTTCAAGGGCATGAGAATGCGCCGGGACAGCTTGATCGCGACCACGGCACCCACTGCCAGGCTGATGCAGGTGATCAAGCCCATCCATGCCCATTCCATGCCGGTGGGCAGCCACTCATCGACGTCAAGGTCCGACGGCGGCCAGAACGTCCACAGCACCGCGTAGAACACGTAGGAGCCAACCACCGCGAGGGCAATCACGCACAGCACCACGGCCGACATCGACACAATGATCTGCCGGCTCAACCCGTTGACGACCTTCATGTGTGGCTCCCGAATCGGTAGCCGACGCCACGGATGCTGGTGGGTACGCCCTGCACGCCGAGGTCTTCGATTTTTCGCCGCAACTTGCTGATGTGGCTGTCGACCGTGCGCTCCAGGCTGTCGCTCTCGGGGGCGCACAGGGCCAGCAGTTCGGCGCGGCTGAACACGCGCTTGGGCGCCTTGGCCAGTTGCGCCAACAGGCGGAACTCCGTGACGGTCAGGTGCAGCGGGTGCTTGTCGGCACCGACCTGCACGTTGACGGCATGGTTGTCGATGTCGATTTCAAATGCCTGCACACGCAGCACGCGCTGGCCGTTGCCGTAGCCGTGATCGATGCTGCGGCGCAGCACGGCCTGGGTCCTGGCGACCACTTCCGCCGGGTTGAACGGCTTGACGATGTAGTCGTCGGCACCGATGCGCAGGCCCAGCAGTTTGTCCATGTCCTGGTCTTGCGCGGTGAGCATGATCACTGGGGTGTTGCCGCGGTGGCGGATCTCGGCGAGGACCATCCAGCCATCCAGCTGCGGCATCAGTACATCGAGCAGCACCAGGTCGGGCTTGAGTGTCTGGTGCAGTTCCAGGGCACGGCGCCCGTCTAGCGCATGGGCGGTCTGGAAGCCACTGCGCTTGAGGTAGGCGGCGAGGATGTCGGCAATTTCCGGCTCGTCTTCGGCGATCAGCACCAAGGCCTGGTGTTTGCCGGTGGAGTCCTGGGGTGTCGGTGCAAGCGGCGATTCAGTCATGGCAGGCTCGGGTCTGGGTCAGGTGCACTGGGATCGTCGCAGTATGACGAATCATCCAAGGGCAACGAAGGCCAGTGTGTACCCCGAGCGTGCGCTTTCATGGGAGGTTTTGTGGAGAAACGATGGAGACGCGAATTTATTTTGTTGGCGCGTGATCAGGCGTAGCTGATGCGGTCGGTGTAGGCGTTCTGCAGCATTTGGCGCTGGTAGTCGCAGGGCGTGGTGCTGACCAGTTTCTTGAAGTCGCGCAGGAAGTGCGACTGATCGGAAAAACCCAGGTCCAGGGCCAGTTCGCAGAACGATACATCGGGCTGGGTGTTGAGGGTTTCAAGCGCGGCCTGGCAGCGGATGATCCGGCAGAACGCCTTGGGCGACAGGCCGGTGTCCTGGCTGAACTGGCGGTGCAGGGTGCGGCTGGTGTAGCCGCTGAGGTCTTCGAGTTGCCTGATGCGGATCGCCCCGCGATGACGCAAGGCTTGCTGAATGACCATGCGCGTCAGCGGCGACGTGCGCCCCATCAACTGGGGGGCCAGGTAGTCGTTGAACAGGCGCATCTGTTCGCCCAGCTGCGGGGCCTGCACGATGTTGTCGAAGATGCGCCGGGCAAACCGCGAGACCTCCAGCAGATCGAGTTCGCGCTCGGTCAACTCTTCAGCCAGCACATTGATGAAACCGGGGATGACGCCGGGGGCAAAGCGCACGCCGAAGTAGTGGTGGTTCTGGTTCAACTCGACGGCCTGGGCCGCCAGTGGCGTGCCGCAAATCTTGGCGCTGGGGCGGGTGGCGTCGCAGTCGAAGACAATGTCCACGCAACCATCCGGCACCGCCAACACCTCGGTGGTTTGCGCCACATCGAAGGCATAGAAATGCGAGATCGCCGGGTGTTCGGAAGGCATCACCGAATACCGTGAGGAGTTGAGGACGAACCAGGGCTGTTCGTTTGCCGTGTGGTGCCGTGGAGTCGGAGTCATGTGTGCACTGTCGATAGGCTGCGAGGCGGGATTTATCACGCATGATTCGCGCCAACTACTGCGGTGACACGGGCCCTGGCGTGTCCGAAATTTACAATACGGCGCGCAAGTGCCCCTCGATACTCGACGTCGACAGCGTGGAGCTGCGCCTATCGCAGCGATCTCACTTGCGGCCCGAGAATGACTATGTCTACTTCCACAAAAATCGACTTTATCTACCTCTCCGAGCAGGACATGATCCGTGCCGGCGTCACGGACATGCCGGCCTGCGTGAATACCATGGAAGAGATGTTCGGCTTGCTCTATGCCGGCGACTACCGCATGGCCGGGCCGAACAACGACTCCCACGGGGCAATGGTGGTCTTTCCCAAGGATTCGCCGTTCCCGAACATGCCCAAGCCCACGGCGGACCGGCGCATGATGGCGATGCCCGCCTACCTGGGCGGCAGCTTCGGCACGGCCGGCGTGAAATGGTACGGCTCGAATATCGCCAACCGTGACAAGGGCCTGCCGCGTTCGATTCTGATGTTCACCCTCAATGACCCCGATACCGGCGCGCCGTTGGCGCATATGTCGGCCAACTTGCTGTCGGCGTATCGCACCGGCGCGATCCCCGGCGTTGGTGCGCGGCACCTGGCGCGCAAGGCGGCGAGGGTGGTGGGGTTGCTCGGCCCGGGGGTAATGGGCAAGACCACCTTGTCGGCGTTCATTGCGGTGTGCCCGCAGATCGATACGTTGAAAATCAAAGGCCGTGGCCAGAAGAGCCTGGATGATTTTATTGCCTGGGTGAGGGCGACCTACCCACAGATCACCTCGATCAGCGTGGTCGACACCCTGGAAGCGGTGGTCCGCGACTCGGACCTTGTTACTTATTGTAGCTCCGGCGAGACGGGCGACCCCTCGATCTACCCAATTGTGCGGCGCGAGTGGGTCAAGCCGGGCGCGTTCCTGGCGATGCCGGCGGCGTGCTCCCTGGATGACGGCATGGAGCAACCCGACGTGCGCAAGGTGCTGGACAACACCGGCCTGTACCAAGCCTGGTTTGACGAGCTGCCCAAGCCCGCGCACCACAACGTGCCGGTGATTGGCGTGCGCTTCATGGACATGATCGCCGAAGGCAAGCTGCGCCTCGAAGACGTCGAAGACATCGGCAAGATCATCGCCGGTGCCGCGCCCGGCCGCCGGAACGATGAGGAAATCATCATCATGTCGGTGGGCGGCATGCCTGTCGAAGACGTGGCCTGGGGCACGGTGGTGTACCGCAACGCGATTGAAAAAGGCATCGGCGTGACCTTGAACCTGTGGGACACCCCGGTGCTGCGCTGAGCCACCCGACACTTACTCTGAAGAGGCATTCGACATGACAAACATCATCAAGCTCAAGACCGGCTCCCCCTTCGAAGAAATGGGCAGCTATTCACGCCTGGTGGTCGTGGACAACTGGATCTACGTGTCCAACACCGCCGGCCGCAACCCGCAGACCAAGCTGATCCCGGAGGATGTGCTGGAGCAGACCCATCAGGTCTTCGCCAACATCGAAACCGCCCTGGCGGCGGTGCAGGCGAGCCTGGCGGATGTGGTGTGTTCACGGGTGTTCATCCAGGACCCCAAGGACGTCCCGACGGTGATGGGCTTGATCGGCGAGAAGTTTCGCGGCGTCGATCCGGCCAGCACCGTGACGTGCCCGCCGCTGGGCTCGACGGTCTACAAGGTCGAGCTGGAAGTGACGGCGTATCGCAACGCCGCCAAGGCACAGGTTGAAGTGATCCGCCTGGCGCCATGACCGTCACGCGGCCGCGCAGCACGGCGGCCGCTTTTATTTGCCTATCACCGAGTCTTGAGCATGGCACCGACTATCGCGCCCGTGAACACCTCCACCGCGTTTCCCGCCAGCACCAGCGTGGTCATTATCGGCGGCGGGATTATTGGCCTGACGGCCGCGCTGACCCTGGCCGAACGCAATATCGCCGTGGTGGTCCTGGAAAAAGGCCGCATCGCCGCCGAGCAGTCGTCGCGCAACCTTGGCTGGGTGCGCAAGACCAGCCGCCATGCCGCCGACATTCCCCTGGCCCTGGCCGCCGACCGCTTGTGGGCGCAGATGCCCGAGCGGGTCGGCGCGGACGTTGGCTACCGCCAGGAGGGCATCATGTTTGTCGGGCGGACCCCGGCGCAGATGGCGATGCATGAAGGGTGGCTCAAGTCGGTGGAGCACCTGTCGCTGGATTCGCGCCTGCTCAGCAAACGTGAAATCGACGCATTGGTGCCGGGTGGCGTAGGCGACTGGGCCGGCGGCATCTACACGCCGTCCGACGCGCGTGCCGAGCCGACCCTGGCCAGCAGCGCGATCGCCAAGGCTGCCATGGCGAAAGGGGTGGTGATCATCGAACAATGTGCGGTACGTACGCTGCAGATGTCCGCCGGGATTGTCAGCGGGGTGGTCACTGAGCGCGGTGAAATCCGTTGTGATCACGTGCTGCTGGCGGGGGGCATGTGGTCGCGGCGTTTCCTCGGCAACCAGGGCGTGGCGTTGCCGACCTTGCCGCTGACCTGCTCGGTACTGCGCACCCACCCCATGGAAGGCCCGACGCAGATTGCGGTCGGCGCGCCGGATTTTTCGTTTCGCAAGCACAAGGACGGCGGCTTCATCATCACCCAGCGCGGCAAGCTGGACGCGTTCCTGACCCTGGATCACCTGTTGCTCGCCAAGCCATACATGCCGCAGTTTCGCGCACAGCGCCATGTGCTGAACGTGTCGCTGGGCAAGCCTTTTCTGGACGATCTGAAACTTGCAAGGCGTTGGCGCGCCGACAGTGTCAGCCCGTTCGAGCGGGTGAGGGTGCAGGACCCGGCGGCCAACCCGCGCCTCAACAGTGACGCGATGAACAACCTGATCGCCGCCTGGCCGGTGTTCGAACAGGCGCGAATCGCCCAGGCGTGGGCGGGCACCATCGACGTCACGCCGGACTCCAACCCCGTGATCGGGCCGGTCGCGCAGATCCCCGGGCTGACCGTAGCCACGGGTTTTTCCGGGCACGGCTTTGGTACCTCACCGGCGGCGGGCCACCTCGCGGCGGACCTTGTCAGCGGGGACACGCCGATCATTGATCCAAGCCCGTATCGTTTCGATCGTTTCTGACGCAAAGGAATCAACCCATGGCTTCTGAAAGCTGTTTTTTCACCAATCGTTCAGGCCTGCGCCTGCACTTCGTGCACTGGGGCGATTCGAGCGGCGTGCCGCTGGTTCTGCTGCATGGCTTGCGGGCCTACGCACAGACCTGGGAATCGCTGGTGCAGTCCCTGGGAACCGGTTACTGCATTTACGCCCTGGACCAACGTGGGCGCGGTTTAAGCGACTGGGCCGCACCAGAGACCTACCACACGCAATCCTATGTGGAAGACCTTGAGGACCTGGTGGCTCATCTGGGATTGGGGCGTTTCGTCTTGCTGGGGCATTCCTTGGGAGGAGCCAACGCCCTTGAATATGCACGGCAAAACCCGGGGCGGTTGATGGGGTTGATGATCGAAGACATCGGCCCCGGCTCTTCAACCCAAGGTGATGGTGCCGCACGTATTCGCCGCGAGATGAGCCAGACGCCGTTGCAGTTCGGCAACTGGGAACTGGCCCGTGCCTTCTGGCAGGCGTCGCGCCCAGGCCTGTCGGAGCAGGGCCTGGCCTCACGGCTCGCGCACTCGATGAAGGACAGTGGCACAGGGGTCACCTGGCGGCATGATCAGCAAGGCATTGCCAAGGCACGCCTGAGCATCGAACCGACAGATTTGTGGCCCGCCGTACGCGCCCTGGACTGCCCGACCCTGTTCATTCGCGGCGGCCGCTCGGACTTCCTGCCGGCCGCGACGCTTGAGGCCATGACTGCCTGCAACCCGCACATCAGAACGGTGGAGGTCGCGGACGCGAGTCACTATGTGCATGACGATCAGGGGGAGGTGTTCAATGGGTTGGTTGCAGGCTTCTTGAAGGGGCTGGGGGCCGGGGGGCGCTAGTCCGCACGGCGGTCGCGGTTGTCCTTTCTTCAAGAGGCTTCCTGGTTCGTTGAACGGCTCCGCAGCCCAAGGCGATCAACTGAATCGCCCCGGGTTTCGTAGACACCTCATTGCCTGAAACAATGCTGTCAATTATTGACGTTAACCACAACCCGTCCGCGTACTTCGCCGGCGAGCAGTTGCTCTGCCGTCTGAACAACCGCGCCCAAACCAATCTCTCGCGTTACTTCTTTTAAGATAGAGATATCAAGATCTCGTACCAGACGATCCCAAGCTGCGATCCGATCTCTTCGCGGACGCATCACGCTGTCGATACCAGCCAGTGTCACCCCACGCAAAATGAAGGGGGCAACGCTGGCAGGTAAGTCCATCCCTTGTGCGAGTCCGCATGCCGCAACGGTGCCTCCATAACAGGTGCTGGCACATACGTTGGCCAGCGTATGGCTACCAACCGAATCAATCGCGCCTGCCCATCGTTCTTTGGCAAGTGGGCGACCTGGCCCGCTTAAGACTGAGCGATCAATGATCTCCGAGGCGCCAAGCCTCTTTAGGTAATCAGATTCTTCAAGACGACCAGTTGAAGCCACGACGGTGTAGCCCAAGCCAGCGAGGAGGGCGATAGCGAAACTGCCAACGCCACCATTGGCTCCTGTCACCAAGACTTCACCTGAATCCGGTGTCACGCCGTTGCGCTCCAAAGCGAGCACCGAGAGCATCGCCGTATAACCTGCTGTGCCAATTGCCATGGTTTGTTGCGCGGTGAACCCGCGAGGCAGGGGAATAAGCCAGTCACCATTGACTCTAGCCTTTTGAGCCAGGCCACCCCAGTGCGCTTCACCCACGCCCCATCCATTAAGCAGCACATCGTCACCGACCTTGAAGTCAGGATGGCTACTTTCCTCAACCGTCCCCACCAGGTCGATACCAGGCACCATCGGAAACTTGCGTACAACCGGGCCTTGTCCCGTTATCGCCAGTGCGTCTTTGTAGTTGAGGGTGCTATAAGCAACACGAACCGTCACATTACCGGCAGGCAGTTGTGCTTCGTCCAAGCTGGCTAGTTTTGCGAGACTGCTGTTGTCATTTTTTTCAATCAAAATGCCATGGAACATAAGGTTTTCCTCAATTAGACCGATCGTCTATAAAAAGCCAAAAAAATTAACGCGGTAATCCGGCCATGAATCCGTTGATGAACGTATTTAAAGGGGCTGCGCTTTTCACCAGCCGTGCTCTGAGCACCGCACCTTCCCAACCAATCCAGAAGTACGCAGCGAGTTCTGCGCAATCAACATGTCTGGCGAGTTCGCCAGCATCCTGTGCCTCTCTTAGACAAGTGGCCAATTGTTGCTGCCAACTGAATAGGGTGGCATCCAGATGCTCACGGAAACCTGCGGGAAGAATGGTTACTTCCTGGCTAAGGTTACCTACCAGGCAGCCGCGTCTGAACTGGTATTTCTCCATCCCTCCCTTCGCGTCCTCGACGAAGGCTAGAACACGCTGCAGAGGAGTCATTGAGTCATCGAGAAACCAGCGTTTGAGCTTGTTGGCGAAGTAAGCTGCGTAGTTGTCCATCACGGCCCGTCCAAAATCCTCCTTGCTATCGAAGTAGTGGTAGAAGGAGCCTTTTGGAACACCGACCGTTTTCAGTACGCCGTCGATGCCGGTGGCCATGAAGCCCTGCTCAGTTAGAATTTCGGTCCCGCAGCGAATGAGTGCGTCACGGGTATCCGGATTCTGTCGGGATACCTTGGGCGGACGGCCACGGCGAGGAGTTTGCGAGGAGTTGATCATGGCCAAGGATATTAGACTGATCGTCTACAAAGTCAATTGCATAACTGCCATGACGGTTGCCTAGGCGGTTGGAGTCGATAAACCGAAGCAGAGATTGCCTAACCTCTGCCCGGTTTCTTTTTGGACGCATCTTTATAAAAGTGTGCGTCTCACGGGCCTCAGGAACTGCGCTCGTTACTCTTTGATGCCGCGTAGGCGCAACGAGCGTTGACGCATGAGTTCAACAGCGACCAGCAATGCCACCGAGCCGAGAATCAGTAACCTGGCCGCCGCCAGGATGGTTGGGCTGATCTGTTCGCGCATGCCTGACCACATCTGGCGCGGGATGGTGCGTTGCTCAACCCCGCCAAGAAATTGCACCAGCACCGCCTCATCGAATGAGGTCACCATCGCAAAGAGCGCGCCGGACATGATCCCAGGACGAATAGCTGAATATGCGTGTGGTGTGCCCGAGTTGCTCAAGGGGGAGCACAGCAAAAATGTTGGCCCCAATATCGATTCTTGGAGTGAGTTCCAACCGCTGGGGGTAGTTGCTGGAATCACGCCATTCAATTTCCCTGCGATGGTGCCCCTGTGGATGTTTCCTATGGCGATTGCCTGCGGCAATTGCTTCATCCTGAAGCCCTCCGAGCGCGATCCAAGTTCGACCCTGTTCATCGCCCAACTGCTGCAGGAAGCTGGTTTGCCGAATGGCGTCATGAGCGTGGTTAATGGTGACAAGGAGGCCGTCGATACCTTGCTCCACGACCATCGTGTTCAGGCGGTGAGTTTTGTAGGCTCGACACCAATCGCTGAGTACATCTACCGGACGGCTGCGGCAAATGGCAAGCGTTGCCAGGCATTGGGTGGAGCAAAAAACCACGCCATCGTCATGCCAGATGCGGACATTGATAACGCGGTAAATCAGTTGGTGGGAGCTGCATTTGGATCATCTGGGGAACGATGCATGGCTCTGTCTGTAGCGGTCACAGTAGGTGATGCAACAGCCGATGCCTTGATCAGTAAAATGCGCGACGCAATGACCCGTCTCAAGGTCGGCGCCTATCAAGACAAGAGCAACGACTTCGGCCCTCTGATCACTCGCCAACATCAGCAAAAGGTGATCGGATACATCGACAGCGCAGAAGAGGAGGGCGCACAGGTCGTAGTGGATGGTCGAAACATTCAGGTTCCAGCTTGCGAGAACGGCTTTTTTGTTGGGGGGACATTGATCGATCAAGTCAAACCCGGCATGCGCTGCTACGAGGAAGAGATCTTCGGGCCGGTGCTGTTGATCGTGCGTGCGCAGAGCATGCGAGAGGCGATGCAACTGATCGATGCTCATGAATACGGTAATGGCACCTGTATCTTCACTCGCGATGGTGAAGCTGCCCGATACTTCTCTGACAACATCAAGGTCGGCATGGTTGGTGTCAACGTACCGCTCCCAGTACCTGTCGCCTATCATAGCTTTGGTGGCTGGAAACGCTCGTTGTTCGGCGATTTGCATGCCTACGGCCCGGATGCGGTTCGCTTCTATAGCAAGCGTAAAACGGTCACCCAGCGCTGGCCGTCTTCGGGAATTCGGGAGGGAGTCGAGTTCTCTATGCCGACGATGAAGTGAATCCCCTTATCTCAGGTGACCTAAATGCAAGCTTCGAATCTTTGCTTGCTAGGTGATTTCAATTTGAGTATGAAATGGTTCTGCAACAGACAGTGTGAAAACCTAGCAATCTGTCCAGCCCCTTAAGAGAATGCTCCGTATCGAAAAATGCGGAGCATTTTCAAACCATCCAAAGCATGCCCTCAGATGTGCCCCCAATGGAGCAATCCACCGGAAGTGAATGGAGCTCAATGGTTTGTGGAAAGGCAAAAATGATCAGATGAACAGCCTGCCCGACGAAGCCTAGAGACTCTCAGGGTCGCCAAAAAACATCTGAATCCGCGACCGCAACCACCGCTCCCCGGGATCATTATCCTGCGACCCACGCCACGCCATATGCAGTTCAAACGAGCGCACCGGCAACGGCGGCTCCTCGGCGCGAAGGCCGCCGGCGGCGGTCAGTGCTTCGGCGGCATAGTCCGGCACGATGGCGACAATATCGGTGCCCGCCAGCAAGGTGCCCAGGCCGTTGAACTGCGGAACGGCCAGCACCACGTGGCGTTTGCGGTCGAGTTTTTCCAGTTCTTCGTCGATAAATCCGCTCAAGTCTCCCGCAAATGACACCAGGGCGTGGGGGCGGGCGCAGAAGTCGTCGAGGCTCAGGGCGCCGGGGACGCTGTCGGCGCGTAGCAGTTTGGGCAGGCTGCGGCGCAGGACTTTGCGTTTGGCGTTGGCCGGCAGGTCGGCGGTGTAGCTGACGCCGATGGAGATTTCGCCGGAGGCCAGCAAGCTGGGCATCAGGATGTAGTTGACGCGGCGCACCACCAGCACGATGCCGGGGGCTTCGGCGCGCAGGCGTTTGAGCAGTTGCGGGAGCAGGGCGAATTCGACGTCATCGGACAGGCCAATGCGAAATACCGCGGTGCTGGTCGCCGGGTCGAACTCGGCGGCACGGCTGACGGCGGTGGAGATCGAGTCCAGGGCCGGGGAGAGCAGGGCGAAGATTTCCACGGCGCGTGCGGACGGTTCCATGCTGCGGCCGGTACGCACGAACAGTGGGTCATCGAACAAACCGCGCAGGCGTGACAAGGCCGCGCTGATGGCCGGCTGGCCGAGGAACAGTTTCTCGGCCGCGCGGGTCACACTGCGCTCGTGCATCAAGGTTTCGAATACGATCAAGAGGTTAAGGTCGACACGACGCAGGTCGTTACGGTTCATCTTGTGTCCTGGAAGAGTCAGCGAGCTTGACGAGAGCGGCCATAAAAGAACCCCCTGGATTCGATTAAGAAGCATGACCGGCATGAATCTTACGGGGAAAGGCTGGTACTCTGCACCGGCTAATTGAGTTTTCCTACGTTAGCCGGGGTCTTTTCCTCGGGAGCGGAATCAATGACAGGCATGTCGACTATTAATGGTGATCTGTGGTCTTACCGGGAAAGCCCAGATAGAGTTCATGGCATTAGAGGTTACTTTGACGAGGTTTGCGATGTCCCGCACGATCCGTTTTCACAAGTTTGGTCCGGCCGAGGTGCTCAAGTGCGAAGAGCATGTAGCCGCGCAGCCCGCACCGGGCGAAGTGCAGGTGCGTGTCGAGGCGATTGGCATCAGCTGGTATGACATTTTGTGGCGCCAGAACCTGGCGTCTTCCCATGCGCGCCTGCCGTCCGGCCTTGGTCATGAGATGGCCGGGGTGGTCGTGGCCCTGGGTGAAGGCGTGGATGATTTGGCGGTGGGCGATAAAGTCGCCAGTTTTCCGGCCGAGAGCCCCAATGATTATCCGGTGTATGGCGAAGTGATCGTCCTGCCCCGTTCGGCCCTGACCCGCTATCCGGATGTGTTGAGCCCCATTCAAGCCAGCGTGCATTACACGCCGCTGTTGATTGCCTACTTTGCATATGTGGACCTGGCGCGGGTCAAGCCCGGCCAGTTTGCCTTGGTGACCGACGCGAGCCACTGCGCCGGCCCATCGTTCGTGCAACTGGGCAAGGCCTTGGGTGTGCGGGTGATTGCGGCCACCAAGGACAGCGCCGAGCGTGAATACCTGCTGTCCCTGGGGGCGGAAAAGGTCATCGTCACTGAAGAGCAGGACTTGCTCATGCAGATCAACAAGTTCACCGACAACCGCGGCGTCGATGTGGTGTTTGATGGCTTGGGTGGCCCGCAGATGTCGTTGCTCGGCGATGTGTTGGCGCCGCGTGGCAGCCTGGTGCTGTATGGTTTGCAGGGTGGCAACCAGACGCCATTCCCCGCATGTGCAGCGTTCCAGAAAAACATTCAGTTTTTTGTGCACTGCATCGGCAATTTCACCGGCAAGCCGGAACTGGGCATCATCCAGGACCAAGTGGCATTGCAGCGTGCATTACGCGACATCAACCAACTGACCGCCGATCGCGTGCTGGTACCGCTGAAAACCACGGTGTTTGCGTTCAGCCAGTTTGTCGAAGCACACCGCTATATGGACGAATGTCCGTGCCGCGAGCGCGTCGCATTGCAGGTTGAAGCTGTTTGATCTGTAGGAGTATTCGCAAATGCGTGTCCAATGCATCCGAACGGATGGGGCGAATACGCCATTTGACAGGGCTTAACCCGCGGCACGGTTAAGTCCGCCCAAGCACGCCGACCCCGCATTTAATACCTTTGCCCCTGACGCCGCGCTGAATTTCAGTGCGGCGTTGTCGTGTGGGCGCAAACAAAGTTTCGCCGGTTGTTCATCTGAACTGGTTTTCGGCACTTTTCTGTATCTGTTAATCAGTATTCGACTGCCGATAATTGTGCCTTCACTGTCATCTCAAGGATTGAGCAATGATTGAATGTCTGACATTACCGTCCCATGCCTCTAGCACTAAGAGGTTGTTTATATGTTCGCGCAAACGAAAAGCGCAAGCGTCAGAAAGTACTGATCAATAGCCACTGAATTCACGGGTTTGCTTGATTGTTACTTGTCGGACGCTTCTCTGACTTTCTGGATAAAGCAGCGTAGGAAGTTGTCGGAACATTCCTAGGTTGTACGGCGGCACCGCTCTAGCCCCTGTGGTTCTGCCGCCTGTGAAGGGGTTGGGCACCCGGCAGGCGAATAAGTGCACACAGTGCTTTTGTTGCGAGGTGCTAACGTTGATCCAGCGTAGTACAGAGCGATACACATCCAGCCTATAGGTGTAATGGGTCGGGCAACTAATCTCGATAGTTGCCTGAAACTGATATTTCAACTCGGGTAGTAGAATTATGAGCGCAATTCACGAGCAGGCCATGAACTATGTTTATCAACAAGTTCTACAACGTTTGATCGGGCACTTCACACGCGCCGAACGCACCGCACTTCAATTACTGATTCAACGCATAGTCGTCGCGGCCGGTGGCATGGAGCAGGTGGGTGATTACAAAGTGCTGATAGCCCATGGCGGCGGCGAAGTCAGCAGCTACACGCTGGCGTTGCTAAGGGCGGCGCAACTGTCCATCGCCGGGCGCGCACCCAAGACTTTCCAGTTGCGCGTGGCGACCTTGCGACACGCAGGGATGACCCAGGCCACCCTCGACACGCTGCACCAAGGGTATAGCGCGCTGTTTTTCCATGACGACCCCCGCGTCGAATTATTGATGGTGGAAAACCAGGAGGTGTACCCCTTCAACCACCAGCGCCCTGCGTCGAGCAGCGGTCGCGAAACCAGCCAGCGCACGACGCTGATGGTGGGGCACCTGACGTCCGGTGATCTGCGCGCCACGTTGTGCACTGACACCTTCCTGTCCCTGGGCGATTTCTTTCAGCGGGTCACGACCTGGAACGGTGGCGTGCATGCCGTGGTCAGTGGCGATTCGGCGCGCAAGCAGAGCCAGTACCTGGCCTGGCTGAAAAAGCACGCACTGATAGCTGGAGTGGGGATGTCGCGAGGTAAACCGATGTCGCTCAGTGGGCTGTTTGCACGCATGGAGGAGTGGAGCGTCGGCTGTTACCGCGACCTCTACGGCGATCAATACGTGTCGGGCGAAAGCCCTGGTCGTGGCGGGCATCGTCACTTGGCCTACATTGGGATTGCCGACCTACTGACTGACGTAGACCCCGGCTCCGCGCCGTTGCTCACGGAGTTCCTGGCCTATAAGCCAGACCCGTTCGGCTTCCACTTCAGCCATCCGGTGTATCCGAACCCGCTGCTGATGGCCCATCTGTACGGCTTGCAGGCCCAGTGTCTGCGTGAGCTGTCCTACGAGGATGGCGTCGAAAGCTTTATTCGCCAGGCGCACGGCTACATGAGTCGCCGACAGATTCCCGAATACCTGATCGCAGAGGCCAGCAGCCCGGATGGCCGTGCGTTGTCGACCGCTCATGCGCAGGCGGTTTTTGGCCTGGATGAGAGCCAGTTGACGTGCTTGCTCTACTCGCCCTTCATCCACCACGGCCAGCGCCTTGAGGGTTACCTGCGCCAATGCCACCCCGGAATGCTGGTTGCGCTCCCGGAACTGCATAAGGTGCTGCAAGGCAAGGTGTCCTCCGACGTGCTGCAACAGTGGGCTGTCGACGCCAGCGGGTTGCCGCTGCCGTTACTCCAGGCGTTGTACCGCCGGCGGCCCGGAGAGGTGGAACGTAGCGTGCTTGCGCGCGGCCGCGAGGCCTCGGGTTCGGCTGTCGCCACACCAGGCTGCGCCTTTCAAATGTCCGGGCGCTAGCGGCATGGGTGGGTGCAGTTGCCCTGGTGGGTGGTCATGAACCTGCGGGGTGAGCGGCAAGCGGAATTTGCCTATCAGGCGGTGTACCGCTACATGATCAGCCTGATCAATGAAGTCGGCCTTGAGACCCCGGTCAAACTACCGTCACTGCGGCAGTTGTCGACGCGCTTGAACGTGTCGATCTCGACGATTCAGTACGCCTATTCGCTGCTGGAAAAGGAAGGGCGGGTCTACTCGGTGGCCAAGTCCGGTTACTTCGCCTGGCCAGTGACCAGCAACCCGTTGATGGCTCCCGGTGGCGACCTGCTGGAAAGGCTCTATGCCGCGGCACGACGCCCGCGCATGGCCGTACTCAGTAGCGACGAACCTGCGTTGCTGGGCGCACTGGATGGCACCTTGCTGACGCTCGAGCGCCAGTTGATTCGCCGTTATCCGCGCCACCTGCAACCCTGGTCGCAACCCTGCGGCGTGTGGGAGTTGCGGGCGGCACTGGCGGCGCGCTACACCTCATCGCCCACGCGCTGCTGGCAAGCCGACGAGGTGTACATCGGTGCCGACCTGCGTGGCGTGCTGGAAATCCTGATCGATGTGCTGGGCCTCAAGGGGACTACGTTGATTGTCGAATCGCCCTGCGACTGGTTGATTCTGCGTTTGCTGCAGGCCGCCGGTGTGCGGGTGATCGAGTTGCCCTGGAAGGCCGATGGCAGCCTCGACCTGATGAGCTTCGAGCACCTGTTGCGCCATGAGCCGGTGCAGCTGGTACTGCTGTCATCCGTGGTCAGCCTGCCGTCGGGCGTGGCCATGTCGGTGCAAGAGCGGCTGCACGTGGCGCATCTGCTGGAGCAGCACGGCTGCTGGCTGCTGGAAAACGACAGCTACGGCGACTTGGCGTTTGCCGCTGGCCAGCCGGCGCTGCGCAATCTGGTCAACCCGGAGCGGCTGATCGTCTTTTCGTCGTTCGACAAAACCCTGGGGGCGGAAGCGCCGTTCGGCTATCTGCTGTCGCGGCACTTGAGCAGCGAATTGCAGCGTCAGTTCCTGCTGCGCGCCTTTCGTTTGTCGTCGATCCGACAGCGTGCCATCGCCCGCCTGTACCAGAGCGGGCGGTTTGACCAGCACTTGCAGACCCTGCGCCAGCGCCTGCAGGAGCAAGCCGAGGCCATGAGCCAGCGTGTGGATGCGCGCCTGGAGGGGCGCGTGACCTACCAGCCGCCCCGCGCGGGCGCCAGTCTATGGCTGCAATCGGTGGCCACGGTAGACATGCGCCAGGTGTTCCAGCGCATGGTTGCCCAGCAAGTGGTGATTGCCCCGGGCGAGCTGTTCAGCCTGGCTGGCCTGCACCACCAGCATGTGCGCCTGAGCCATGTATTCAATGGGCATCCGAACCTGGACGTGGCCTTGGACGCATTGGCACTGGCATTCCAGCAGGCGCAGATTGGCTGAGTTAGGGAGTGTTAGAAAATTCTCCTTCTGCTGTGGGATCGATACCATCGCGTCGTAGTCCAACTCTCAGTAAACTGTCATTTTTTCCGAATCCTTCTTTCCGAGGTTTATGCATGACAATCAGTCCTTTTGCGGGCAAGCCGGCGCCAGCCCAGTTGCTGGTGGATATCCCGCGACTGGTCACGGCCTATTACACGGGCCAGCCTGATGCAGCGATCTCCACCCAACGCGTCGCCTTCGGCACCTCCGGGCACCGGGGCAGCTCGTTCGAACTGAGTTTCAACGAATGGCACGTACTCGCCATCAGCCAGGCCATTTGCCTGTACCGTGAAGCCCAAGGCATCAACGGCCCGCTGTTTGTTGGCCTGGACACCCATGCGCTGTCCACGCCTGCCGGCGCCAGTGCGCTGGAAGTGCTTGCCGCCAACGGCGTACACGTGATGCTGGCCGAGGGTGATGAATACACGCCAACCCCGGCGATTTCCCACGCGATCATCTGCTACAACCGCGGCCGCACCAGTGGTCTGGCGGACGGCATCGTCATCACGCCGTCCCACAACCCGCCGCAAAGTGGCGGCTACAAGTACAACCCGCCGAACGGTGGCCCGGCCGATACCCACGTCACCAAGTGGATTGAAGCCAAGGCCAACGAGTTGCTGGCCAACAAGCTTGCCGGGGTCAAGCGCATCAGCCACGCCCAGGCGCTCAAGGCCGACACCACCCATCGCCATGACTACCTCAACAGCTACGTGGCCGACCTGATCAACGTCATCGACATGGACGCTATCCGCAGCGCCGGCCTGCGCCTGGGCGTAGACCCGCTGGGCGGAGCAGGGGTGCGCTACTGGTCGGCGATTGCCGAGCACTACCGCCTGAACCTGGATGTGGTGAACACCGAAGTCGATTCGACGTTCCGCTTCATGAGCGTCGACTGGGATGGCCAGATCCGCATGGACCCGTCCTCCAGCTACGCGATGCAAGGCCTGATCGGCCTCAAGGAACGTTTCGACGTGGCGTTCGCCTGCGATCCGGACCACGATCGCCACGGCATTGTCACCCCGTCCGGTGGCCTGCTGGCACCGAACAACTACCTGGCGGTGTCCATCGACTACCTGTTCCAGAACCGTCCCGACTGGCGCGCCGATGCGGCCGTGGGCAAGACCGTGGTCAGCAGCGGCTTGATCGACCGCGTCGCTGCACGTATTGGCCGGCGCCTGTACGAGGTGCCGGTGGGCTTCAAGTGGTTCGCTGATGGTTTGTTCGACGGTTCGCTGGGCTTTGGCGGTGAAGAAAGCGCCGGCGCGTCGTTCCTGCGCAAAGACGGCAGCGTCTGGAGCACCGACAAGGACGGCCTGATCCCGGCGCTGTTGGCCGCAGAGATGACCTCGCGCAAAGGCCAGGACCCAAGCCAGATCTACCGTGGCCTGACCGACGCCCTGGGTGAGCCGTTCGCGATCCGCGTCGACGCCAAGGCCACCCCGGCGCAGAAGGCATTGCTGGGCAAGTTGTCGCCGGAGCAGGTGACGTCCACCCAACTGGCCGGGGAAAGCATCCAGCAGATCCTCAGCCATGCGCCGGGCAACAACCAGGCGATCGGTGGCCTGAAAGTGATGACCGAAAACGGCTGGTTTGCCGCACGGCCATCGGGCACCGAGGACATCTACAAGATCTACGCCGAGAGTTTTATCGGCGAAGATCACCTCAAGTTGTTGGTGGAAGAAGCTCAGGTCCTCGTAGACGGCGCCATTTCCCAGTAACACGGCAAAACCAGTGTGGGAGAGGGCAGGCCTCTCCCACATTTAGCCCCCTCCAGACGTTGGACGCGGTCAAGCCAGGTCGACGAGAACGATCTCGCTATCCTCGATGGCAGTCACCCGCAACACCGACTCATCCTCAACCGCAACACCATCCCGAGCCTGTGCGCGCAAGCCGTTGACGTCTACGGCTCCGGTGGCCGGTACCAGGTACGCCCGGCGCCCGTTGTCGAGCCGATACTCGGCGCTTTCCCCAGCCTTCAAGTTCGCCGCGACCAGCCGTGCGTCCGCACGAATACGCAGGCTTTCGCTGTCGCCCGCTTTACCGCTGGCCAGGGTCACAAAGCCTTCGCGGTCACCTTTGGGAAACGGCTTGGCCCCCCACGACGGCGGCAAGCCGCTTTCATTCGGGATAATCCAGATCTGAAAGATCTTGGTCGGTGTGGCTTCCAGGTTGTATTCACTGTGGGCGATCCCGGTGCCGGCGCTCATCACTTGCACATCGCCAGCCTCGGTACGGCCTTTGTTGCCCAAATTATCGGCATGGCTGATGGCGCCTTCGCGCACATAAGTGATGATTTCCATGTCGCGATGGGGGTGCTGCGGGAAGCCGGTGCCGGGGGCGATGATGTCGTCGTTCCACACCCGCAGGTTGCCCCAGTGCATACGCGCAGGGTCGTGGTATTCGGCAAAGGAAAAGTGGTGATGGGCGTCAAGCCAGCCATGGTGGGCGCCGCCCAGCGTGTTGAAAGGTCGAAGTTCAAGCATGATCGTCTCCTGTGGATAGCGCCTATGATCCGGCACTACATGATCGATAAAAAGCGTAAAAAGTGCCTGATTCCTATCGACTTACTAGATTGATAAGCAGGGGTTTGACTTTCACTTCATCGCCTAACTGCATGACAGCAAAGCAATTGGCTGGAACTGAACGCCGATTCCGGCGACCATGGCGCATTCGCCAAAACCAACCTCATCGCTGGAGTCCGCGTGCCGCAACACACCCCTGATTTGCCCCCAGAGCTACGCCCACTGGCAGACATGCCGCTGTTCAAGCGCCTGGCGGCGCGCCTGTTTGGCCACGGACTCACGCGCCTGCGCGCCCAGCACCGGTTTTCCTGGCTGCATGGGCAGGCCGATGGCTTTCGCAGTGGGCATGAGGCAGGCGTGGAGTATGGCTACCGCGAGGGCAAGGCCGACGGCATCGAGGAGGGCCGGCAAGTCCTGCTGATCCGTGACTTTCGCCCCGATGAACACCGTGCGCCGGGTGTCGACGACAACCTGTTCGATGATTGGCGCCTGCCGCTGACCGCCGACCTGAAAAAACGCATCAAGGCTGACGTGGCGCGCCTGCTGCCGGCGCATGCCCAGCCCAGTGCCGCGCAGTGGAAGATGATCTTCAGCGACACACCTTCGACGTCGGTGATCGCGGGTGCCGGTGCGGGTAAATCCACCTCGCTGGTGCTGCGTATCCTGCTGTTGACCCATTACCTGGGCTTTGAACTCAGTTCGATGACCGTGGTGACCTTCACCCGCGAATCGCGCAGAGACTTCATCCACAAGCTCATGGAAATTCTCAACCTGTGGGGCCAACCCCTTGGCTTCAAAGAGGCCCAGGCGGTGGTACGCACCTTCCATTCGCGCATCCTGCCGATGGTGCGCAGCTTGCCGGGTTTCGAGCGCCTGCAGGCCTTCGAGAACCTGAATTCGGGTACTGAAGAGGCTGACAGCAACCCGTTCGACCTGCGTATCAACGACGCCCAGCGTCAGCAAATGAACGCCTGCTATCACCGTTTGCACGGCCAGCATGCGCGGTTCCGCGAGCTGATCGCGCCGCTGGCCCGGCATGGGCTGCAGCTCAAGGAACTGGAGCGCGAGCATCCCGACGTGCAAAAGCGCGTGGCAGTGACCGAGCTGGCGGCCAAACGCGACGAAGAACTCTGCGATCTGATCGAAGACCTGTGGTTCCGCGCAGGGGCCTGGCCGATCAAGGGCATTGAGCCGAGCCGGCAGACCGTGGAGATCAATGGCGCGAAATTCCATTGCCATGGCTACATCCCGGAGCTGGATGCGTGGGTGGTGCTGGGCTTCGATTCGCGGGAAAACGCCCAGGTCAGTCGGCCCAATTCGAAACTTTCGGTGCGCGCCGAGTGGGCGGTAAAGCGCACCCTGTTTCAAGCTTTCTGTCGTAAGCCGCTGATATGGCTTGATAATTACGATTCATCAAAACGACTGTTAAGCAGCCTGGCCGGTGATGCCAGCGCGGGGCCGGGCTTTGATTACAAGGTCAAGGGCGAGCTGGCTTCGGCGCCGCTGCTGGACTGTTTCGTCATGGCGGCCGGTTTTATCGAGAACCTCGGGTTGGATGTGCCCACGGCCGTGGGCCAGATGAGCTTTGCCAAGGACGACCCGGACCGCTTTTTCTTCGAGGCGCTGAGCATTTTCTGGAAGGCCCTGGAAGACCACTTGCTCGACCAGTCGCCGCCGATCATGACCTACAACCGCATGTTCTCGCTGTTTGGCGAAAACACCCCGGAAAACCTCAAGCTGCTCAGCGATCCGTTGCTGCGGCCGCTGTCCCACCTGATGATCGACGAATTTCAGGACGTCTCGCCGCAGATCGTCTCGTGGATCCGCGCCAGCCTGCGCGAGATCCGCAGTCGCGGTCCGGCCATGCACGTCGGGCGCGGCGCCCAGCGTTCATCGCTGCTGTGCGTGGGGGATGACTGGCAGTCGATCTATGGTTGGCGCGGCAGTTCGCCCAAGTATTTCATGCAGTTCAACCAGGAATTCCCATCCCCGGCCACCACTCGCGTGATGCTGGCGGAGAACTACCGCAGTCACCAGCACATCATCGACGCAGCGGAGCATATCGTGCGCGCTGCGCCGGCGATTCCCGGCAAAAAGGCCAAGGCCAGCGGAGCGCCCAAGCCGTTGGTGCCGGTCAAGGTGCTGGAGCGCGATGAAGCCGCACTGGGGCAGCAGTTGTTGATGCACTATCAAAACGGCGAAACAGTGTTAATGCTTTATCGAAAAAGTAGCGATAAGTTACTGATTCAAGAGCATATTCAGTCTGTAGTTAATCTGGATTCTAGCTTGCCACCCCAGGCGCGCAGGCTTAAACAGCTGACCTACCACAGTGCCAAGGGCCTACAGGCAGACGCGGTATTTCTGCTGGGCGATTGCCAACATGTCACCAGCTCGCCCTACAAGAATCAGGTGTACCGCATGGCGGGGCTGGGCAAGGACGGTGACAGCGAGCCGTATGACACTGCGCAAAGGGACGAGGTGCTGCGCCTGGCCTATGTGGGTATTACCCGGGCTGTCAGCCATTGCTACTGGTATGTGGAAAAGCCCGAGGGCCAGGCGGTGAATGTGCCCAAGGCGTCAGAGCGGGTAGATGGCAAGAAAGCCTTCTTCGACGACCAGCGGGGTTAGCCGGCGAATGCAACATCCCCCCCTGTGGGAGCGGGCTTGCTCCCACACAAGCCTGTTCCACCTTCGAACGGTGTTGCCTGTCAGCGCGTACTCAAGCCCGTAAAGTCAGCGGGGGCACAAACGACGCCAACTCATCCTCCACCGCTTCGATGATCCGCTCCACATCGGCCGCATTCATCACCGTGGCGCAAGGGATGCCCGCGATGGCAATCAACGTCTCGCCACTCGCTCGGTCAAACAGGCGGGCGACCATGCTGCCGGGCGCGTCCATGCTGCCCTCGAAGCCCATCGGATGGAAATGCCAGCGCATCAGCTGGCAGGCGTTGGGGAATGTCACTTTATTCATGTTGCCCACCTTGTTCATTGAGCGCTTCCTTTTGCTCGCGGCAGGGGCCATGACCGTCAGCGGTCGTGGCATCGGAGAAGTTAAAAATAGCATCCGTTTGTAAACGCAACGTGACTTTTTTCGCCCCGTTTGGCGGTTGTTTTCCTACCTTTTGATATGGATCACGCCTTATGGTGAGGATGCCAAAAGGCCATTATCCGGGCGTTCCACTTGGCCATTGTCGCAAGCCACAAAATTCGGCAATCTCCACGCTTTACCCGCCGCAGAGCCTTCCATGCCAAACATCGCCCCAGACGATGATAGCCAGCACACCCAAGCCACCTGCGACGTCGTGCTGCGCCACAGCCTGTGTTGGCGGCGTCGCGACCTTGATGGGGTGATGTCCTACTACCACCCGCAGATCCAGTACCACGATTTTTTCCAGAACCGTGTGGTCGGTTACGCCGAGCTGCGTGAGTACCTGCAAGCCAGCATGCCCCGTGAGGCGGACGAGGCGATTGAGCACACCGACCGCATCCGCGCTGATGGCAACACTGCGTTCATCCAATACCGCATCACCTTGCGCGGCGGCCAGGGCCTGGTGTCGTTTCGCACCAGCGAAGCGATCACCGTGCGCGACGGGCTGATCTGGCGGGTCAACGAATACGCCTCCCTGGTGCACGAACAGCCGACCCAGACCCTGCGTCCCACGGTCAGCCGCCTGGGCCTGTCACCGCAGCAATTGGGGCATATGGCCAATGACTTGCAGCAGTACTTCGAACGCAAACAGCCTTATCTGGACCCCGAATTGGACCTGCAACGGGTTTCCAAGGAATGCGGCTACAGCCGTAATCAGATTTCCTACCTGCTTAATCAAGTGCTCGGCCAGAGCTTCTACCGCTACGTGAACCAGGCCAGGCTGCAACATTTGCTCGCCGCGCTGGAGCACGCCACGCCGCCGATCAAGGTCGATGACCTGGCGTTCGCCGCCGGTTTCAATTCGTTGTCTGCGTTCTACAGTGCGTTCCGCCAACACACCGGGCAGTCGCCCAAGGCCTACGTCAAACAAATTTCCCTGCGTGCACGCGCGCAAGACATTCAGTAACACCGCGCTCTAGGATCGACCCTATCGAAACGAGGTAGGGGAAGCGGGCATGCCAGCATGGCGCAATATCAGTTTATGGATGGGCCAGTTGGACGACCCGCTGGTGGCGCGGCCGTCCCTGGAGCATGACCTCGACGTCAACGTGGTCATTATCGGCGCCGGTTACACCGGGTTGTGGACCGCCTATTACCTGAAGCGCCAGGCCCCCGAGCTGAACATCGCCATCATCGAGGCACAAACCGCCGGTTTCGGCGCGTCGGGCCGTAATGGTGGCTGGCTGATGGGCAACCTGCTCGGCGTAGATCGCCTGCTGGCCGACGTGCCGCCCGAGCAGCGCCGCGCCTCGTTCGACCTGTTGCACGGCATCCCCGATGAAGTTGCGCAGGTCCTGGGCCGTGAAGGCATCGACTGCGACTACCGCAAGGGCGGCGCGCTGTACTGCGCCGCGCGTTATCCCGAGCAGGAAGGCAGCCTGCGCCGCTACCTGGACAAACTCTACGCCCAGGGCCTGACCGAAGCGGATTATCGCTGGCTGGCCCCGCAGCAACTGGCCCAACAGATCCGCATCGCCAAGCCCTATGGCGGTATCTATGCGCCCCACGTCGCGACGATCAACCCGGCCAAGCTGGTGCGCGGCCTCGCACGGGTGGTCGAAAGCATGGGCGTGAAGATCTACGAAAACACCCCGGCCATCCACTGGCAATCCGGGCGCGTGCGCACGGCCAAGGCGAGCATCCGCGCCGCCTGGGTGGTGCCGGCTGTGGAAGGTTATGCCAACACCTTGGCGCCCCTGGGCCGGTACCAATTACCGGTGCAAAGCCTGATCGTCGCCACTGAGCCGCTGCCTGCCAGCACCTGGGATGAGATCGGCCTGAGCCACGGCCAGGCGTTCGGTGAAAGCAGCCGCCAGGTCACCTACGGCCAACGCACGGCCGACAATCGCCTGGTGTTTGGCGCCCGTGGCGGCTATCAGTTCGCCGGCAAACTGCGGCATGACTTCGATTTGACCGACAGTGAAGTCGAGCTGCGTCGCTACCTGTTCGGTGAGCTTTTCCCACAGCTCAAGCACGTACGGATTACCCATTCGTGGGGTGGCAACCTGGGCATGGCGCGCAACTTCCGCCCGCACATGCTGTGCGACCACCAGACCGGCATCGCGCTGTCCGGCGGTTATGGCGGGGAGGGCGTCGGCGCCAGCAACCTGGGCGGGCGCACCCTGGCCGACCTGATCCTCGGCCAGGCCACGCCACTGACCAGGCAACCCTGGGTAATCCGCGAACGTGGCCTAGATGCGCTCAAGGCCTGGGAACCGGAACCGTGCCGCTGGTTGGGCTACAACGCGATCATTCGCAGTTTTGTCCATGAGGACCAAGTGTTGGCAGACCCCAACAGCGCCCCTTGGCGCCGCAAGTTGGCGACCGGCGTGGCCGAGTTCATGGAAGGTTTCATGCACTAAGTCGTTTCACTCACACGGGAGAACCCATGACCATCACTCAATTCAAAGACACCCTGAACGCCCACCTGCCGGACTCGTCACCCGTGGCCGTGCCCCTCGGCGAACCGATCGCCGTGGCCTCGACCCTGAGCGTGGAGCGCAGCGACGGCGTCGAGACCGGTATCTGGGAATGCACCCCGGGTCGCTGGCGCCGGCAGATCACATCCCAGGAGTTTTGCCATTTCATCCAGGGCCGCTGCACCTTCACCCCCGACTCCGGTGAAACCGTCCACATACAAGCCGGTGATGCACTGATGTTGCCGGCCAACAGCACCGGCATCTGGGACATCCAGGAAACCGTGCGCAAGACCTACGTATTGATTCTGTAACGCTTTGATCCTTGATCGCCTGCCATAAAAACAGCCCTAAAACCGCCAGGAAATCGAACCATGAAAGCCATTGCCCTGTTGCCCTTGATGTTGCTGGCCTCCGTCAGCCAGGCCGCCGAGACGGTGAAGATCTACAACTGGTCCAGCTACATTGCGCCGGACACCACCAAGAACTTCCAGAAGCAGACCGGTATCGGTTTCAGCTACGACGTGTACGACAGCAACGAAACCCTCGATGGCAAGCTGATGACCGGCAACTCGGGGTATGACGTGGTGTTTCCGTCCAACCACTTCATGGCACGGCAGATCCAGGGCGGCGCCCTGAAAAAGCTCGACAAGAGCCAGTTGCCCAACTGGAAAAACCTCAACCCGGTGTTGCTCAAGGCCCTGGAAAACAACGACCCGGGCAACGCCCATGGTTTCCCGTACCTGTGGGGCAGCACGGGCATCGGCTACAACATCGACAAGGTCAAGGCGGTGCTGGGTGACAACGCCCCGGTGGATTCCTGGGACTTGATCTTCAAGCCCGAGTACATGGAAAAACTCAGCAAATGCGGGGTGGCAATCCTGGATAACGGCCCGGAATTGCTGCCGATTGCCCTCAACTACCTGAAGCTGCCACCCCACAGCAAAAATCCCGAGGACTACAAAAAAGCCGAAGCGCTGCTGATGAAAGTGCGGCCGTATGTGGCGTATTTCCACTCCTCGAAATACACCGGCGACCTGGCCAATGGCGACATCTGCGTGGCCGTCGGCTTCTCCGGCGACGTGTTGCAAGCGGAAAGCCGCGCCACGGAAGCCAAGAATGGCGTGAAGATCGGCTATCAGATTCCCAAGGAAGGCGCCGCGATCTGGTTCGACATGGTGGCCATGCCCGCCGACGCGCCGGATGAAAAGGCCGGGTATGCGTTCATGAACTACCTGCTGGAGCCCAAGGTGATGGCCGACATCACCAACTCGGTGCACTACGCCAACGGCAACAGCGCGGCGGACGGCCTGGTGGCGCCCGAGATCAAGGCCGACACCAAGATCTATCCGAGCGAAGAAATGATGGGCAAGTTGTTTGCGCTGGAGGCGATGCCGCTGAATATCGACCGGATTCGCACGCGGGTGTGGAACACCATCCGCACGGGTCGTTAAACGCCGGCCGCCCCTCTATGGCACTGCTAGTCCCCTGTGGGAGCTGTTGAGCTTTAGCGAGGCTGCGAAGGCGGTGGCACTGTTGATAGCGGTGTTGGCTGAACCACCGCTTTCGCGGGCAAGCCCGCTCCCACATTTGAGCTGTGTTGCTGGGATGTCAGCGCTCGGCTGGAGATCCCTCTCACACCGCCAATCCCCTGTGGGAGCTGTCGAGCTTTAGCGAGGCTGCGAAGGCGGTGGCACTGCTGGTGGAGATGTTGGCTGAACCACCGCTTTCGCGGGCAAGCCCGCTCCCACAGGTGATTGGTGTTGGCGGGCTGTCAGTGCTCGGCTGGAGATCCCCCGGGCACTGCCAATCCTCTGTGGGAGCTGTCGAGCTTTAGCGAGGCTGCGAAGGCGGTGGCACTGTTGGTGGAGATGTTGGCTGATCCACCGCTTTCGCGGGCAAGCCCGCTCCCACAGGTGATTGGTGTTGGCGGGCTGTCAGTGCTCGGCTGGAGATCCCCCGGGCACTGCTAGTCCCCTGTGGGAGCTGTCGAGCTTTAGCGAGGCTGCGAAGGCGGTGGCACTGTTGGTGGAGATGTTGGCTGAACCACCGCTTTCGCGGGCAAGCCCGCTCCCACAGGTGATTGGGGTTGCTGGGATGTCAGTGTTCGGCTGGAGATAGCCCAGGCACTGCCAATCCTCTGTGGGAGCTGTCGAGCTTTAGCGAGGCTGCGAAGGCGGTGGCACTGTTGGTAGAGGTGTTGGCTGAACCACCGCTTTCGCGGGCAAGCCCGCTCCCACATTTGAGCTGTGTTGCTGGGATGTCAGTGTTCGGCTGGAGATAGCCCAGGCACTGCCAATCCTCTGTGGGAGCTGTCGAGCTTTA
>NZ_JACVAC010000001.1 GCF_014851685.1 Pseudomonas sp. PDM05 | reverse complement strand
CAGCGCTATGTATCGCGCTACAACATCACCAGGCCGCATAGCTACAACGACTATCGGTCACCAGTCGCCAGGGAGAAGTTGGCGGCGTGAAACCTTAATCGGTGTCCAAGATTACTTGACCAGTTCAGCTTGCCCGCGATTGCGGTGGGTCAGCCAGAGTTGTTTCTGCTGATACACCCCTATCGCGGGCAAGCCCGCTCCCACATTTTGTTTGGTGTACACCTAAAAGGCTCTTGAGCACCCTTACAGTTTTTACTGTCACTCCCGCCCGCGCTCGACTATTGTGGCAACTGTCCCCGTACACTTTTAAACTGTGCCGGTATGTTTCACACAAAAATAAAATACCCGTGAAATCGAGTGCTGCGTCATGACCAATCTGTTGCTTTACCAACGTATCGCCCAGCAACTGGCCGAGGACATCCGGCGCGGCGTCTATCAACCGGGCGAGCGCGTGCCTTCGGTGCGCAAGATGAGCTCCCAGCTCAACGTCAGCCACGCCACGGTGTTGCAGGCCTATGCCAACCTGGAAGACCAGGGGCTGATCCGCGCACGCCCGCAGTCGGGCTACTACGTGCACCAGACGCCGGCGCTCACCGCGCCAACGCCAGACATCGCCCGCGTCGAGCGCCCAGGGTTGGTCACCCGCAGTAGCATTATCCAACAGGTATTGGTCGAATCGCGCCGCGAAGGGGTGTTCCCGTTGGGCGCCGCCGTGCCGAGTGTCGATTACTTGCCGGTGCGCGCGTTGCACCAGCAGTTGGCCAAGGTCACGCGCTTCCAGAGCCCACGGGCGTTCAGCTATATGTTCAGCCCTGGTTTCGAGCCGCTGCGCCGCCAGGTGGCGATCCGCATGCGCGATGCGGGCGTGGTGGTCGACCCGTCCGAAGTGGTGATCACCCATGGCTGCGTCGATGCGCTGCAGATGTCGCTGCGCGTGCTGACCCGGCCTGGCGACCTGATCGCCGCCGAATCGCCGACGTATTACGGCTTGCTGCAACTGGCTGATCTGCTTGGCCTCAAGGTCATCGAGATCCCCAGTGATCCAGCCTCCGGCATGAGCCTGGAAGCCTTGCAACTGGCGGCCAACCAATGGTCGATCAAGGCCCTGGTGCTGACCACGCGCCTGAGCAATCCCCTCGGTGGCACCATGCCCGAGGAACGGCAAAAACAGTTGCTGCGCCTGGCGTCGGATTTCGATATTCAGATCGTCGAGGACGACATTTACGGCGAATTGATGTTTGAAGTCGGTCGCACCAAGGCCCTCAAGGCCTACGACCGCCTGGACCGGGTGATCTATTGCTCGAGCTTCTCCAAGACCCTGTCACCCGGCGTGCGGATCGGTTGGATGATTGCCGGCAAGTACCAGCAGGAAATCCAGCGCCTGCAGATGTTCAGCACCCATTCGGCGTGCAGCGTCACGCAGATGGGCGTTGCCGCGTATCTGGAGAACGGGGGCTATGATCGCCACCTGCGTTACATCCGCCAGGAGTACCGCAAGAACCTCAACGCCTTCCAGCTCGCCGTGCAGCAGTACTTCCCCGAAGGCACGCAGATGACCCGTCCCAGTGGTGGTTTTATCCTGTGGGTCAGTTTGCCGGGACGGGTCAATACCCAGGAACTGCACGTACGCGCCTTGCAACAAGGCATCAGCATTGCGCCGGGGCTGATCTTCAGTAACACCGAGCAGTTCAACCACTGTATCCGTCTCAATTGCGGCACAGCGTGGAACCGCGAGGCAGAGCGGGCGCTGATGACGTTGGGGATGCTCGCCAGCCAACTTTGCCAGGAAACCGCCGCCGGCTTTTGAGCCCGGGAACAGGGACATGACCGGCCGCCGGCCAATCACCGCGCTTGTCATGCTGCCCACAACAAGCGAGCATATGGCCCTCTGCCGTTAATGCTGTAGGCGATATGACCTGTATTTTTCGCACTGCCTTGGTGATTGGCCTGTTAAGCCTGTGTAACGTCAGCACAGTGCTGGCGGCAGCACCTGTGACCCAGGGCAAGGTCACCGCCGGCGCCACGCAGAAGGCCCCAGCCAAAAAGGCCGTTGAGGCCAAGAAAAAAGCCGCTGCGGTGAAAAAGCGTACGACAAGCAAGTCGAAGTCGTCCCAGGAAATTACCCAGACCAAATTGCCACCGGCACAGTTGGACCTGTCCCTGCCTTCGGACATGGTCAGGCACTTGCAACCCATCGGCACCATGCCCAAGCCCCAGAGCGTGCCCCTGCTGCCGCCGATGTTTGGCGAGAAACCGGCAGGCAACAGCGCCTTCCAGATCAACGGTCGCCTGCTCAGCAATGAGATGAAGCTGCAACTGCGCAACGAAGAGCGGCGTGACGTTGAAGGCGCAGCGTTGGAATTCGAATTCAAGCAGTAAACTTTTCCTGCAAACGTGACGTGGCTCTTCGACCATGTGTCGGAGACTGGTCAGTCATTTTTGTTTTCTGCGAAAAACCCCTGTTAGACCATTTTAAAACGGCTGTTTAAGGGCGTACTCTAGCCCGGCCATCCACATTGAGTCGTCGAGGACCTGCCTGTCATGAATTGCCGTGAAGGCTGTGGCGCGTGCTGCATCGCCCCCTCCATCAGTTCGCCATTACCGGGAATGCCACAAGGCAAACCGGCAGGCGAACGCTGCCTGCACCTGTCGGTCGAACAACTGTGCCTGCTGTTCGGGCAGCCGGAGCGGCCGGCGGTATGCAGTGATTTCAAGGCGGACATCGAGGTCTGCGGTACCGACCAGGCCGATGCGATCCGCTTGATCGGTTGGTGGGAGCAGATGACGGCGGCTTGATGGGCTTTACTATCGGAACTTCAACAATAAGGAATACAACAATGGGTTCGCTGAAACGAATGGCTGTGCTGTGCGGGTTTACGGTGTTGTTTGCTGCTACGGCCCAGGCTGAGGATTGGCAGGTCGCCAAAGATGAAGACGGGATCAAGGTGTCCTTGAGCGAAGTGGCCGGCTCCAAGTACAAGGCCTATCGCGGTGTGACCACGATCAAGGCGCCGGTGGCCAAGATCCAGGCACTGCAAGAAGACGTCGCGGGTGCCTGTGCCTGGATTCACGAGTGCAAATCGCAAAAACTGCTCAAGCAGGAAGGCGACAAGAGCTGGACCTACACCCAGTTCAAGGCTCCGTTCCCGGTGACCGACCGTGACTCCATCCTGGAGATCACCACCTCCAAGGCCGCTGACGGCACCCTGACGCGCAAGCTGCTGGAAGTGCCGACCTACCAGCCGGAAGTCAAAGGCTATGTGCGTGTGGCCCAGGTCGAGGGCTTCTGGAAACTGGTGCCCAAAGGCGACAACCTGACCGAAGTCACTTACCAGGTGCACACCGAGCCAGGCGGCAGCGTGCCATCGTGGTTGGCCAACAAATTCGTGGTGGATGCGCCGTTCAACACCTTGAAAGCCCTCAAGGACCACGCCGAGAAGTAAGCGCAACTGATCCGGTGCCTCCAGCCTTGAGTGGAACGTTTGGCGATCCCTCAAGGTCCAGATGGATGTGAGCCCACACATGGGCTTTATCGAGGAGGCACCGATGCAAACGTGGAACATTACCTTCGTTGATGATCACGGCGAGACTTCGGTGGAGCAGTTCACCTGCAATAAAAAGCCCAGCCTTGAAGAAGCTGCGCACATGATCCGCAACAAGCTGCTGCCGGTCGCCGCCGAACTCGACCTCAATGACCTTGAGGGGCGCCAGTCTGAGCCCACGGTGAAAATCCTCAAAGACCAGAACAGTATTCAAATCCTCGACATTTTGCCCGCCGCCTGAACATTGCGTGGTTGCCACTAAAGTGCCTCTGGTGGTGGTCAAAGCTTCGCGCTACTCTGCAAGCGAGATCAGCGAATGAATCGCTAAGGTCTGGTCTTGTCAGCTACATGCTTGTTTTCCAGCGGTGTTGTCATCGCCGTAGTCCATGCGCCAGTACGGCGTGGGCCTCGGGAAGCACGGAAAGTCTATCCATCGGTCAGAGGAGCACTTTTCATGAGCACAGCCTATCAAGAAGACATCAGCACCAACGTTCTGCGCCGCATGAAAGAAGGCGGCTTCGACTTCTCGCGTTTCCACCCCATTGAGTTCTACGCCATTTTCCCGGATGAGGAACGTGCGCGCAGGGCTGCGGGTGAGTTTCGTGGGGAATCCCTGAATGCCCAGGTCAGTGCGCGCGACGATGGCGCCTGGTATCTGGAACTGAGCAAAATCATGTTTGCCACCTACGACGGTATAGGAGACTTCGAACAGGACTTTGGGGCGGTGGTAGAGCCTCTGGGCGGGATTATCGAAGGATGGGGCGTCAAGCAGGAGGTGCGTGGGTTACCCATGTAGTTGTATGAAAAAACGCAGCGTATCGGCTGACCTTTGGGTCGGCCGATTTTGTTTGTGGCGTGGGACAACTATTCTGAACTTGTGCGCCATTTTTCAGCACCAAAAAAAAAGCCACCCAAGAAGGGTGGCCTAAAGGGAAGAGCGGTGTGCTGAAGGAGCGTGTTCAGCAGATGGGGCGATTATCCGCAGGCTTGGCCGGGCAGTGAAATCAACTCTGGCTATGCTGCTGATAGTCAAAGCCCGCATTGCGATGAAGCGCGCGACGGGACGGCGGGCATCTGGCTGCACCAGGACGGTGCGCTTGTGTCCTTGCTTTAATTCAACTCACTGATTTTTAAGTGTTTATGCCGCTGGCACGGGCCTTGCGATGGTTCTAGCGCCCGGGTGACAAGGAGTTCGGCATGATCCGCACTTATTACGATGAAATGTACGATGGGGCAGGCCAGGTCCGGCCTCATTACCGCGAGTTCGCCCGCTGGTTGGCCGAAACCCCAGATGATCTGTTGGCCCAGCGCCGGCGTGAAGCCGATTTGCTGTTTCACCGCGCCGGCATCACCTTCACCCTCTACGGTGACGAGCAGGGCACCGAGCGGTTGATTCCCTTCGACACCATCCCGCGCAGCATCCCGGCCAGCGAATGGCGGGTTGTCGAGCGTGGCTGCATCCAGCGGGTCAAAGCGCTGAACATGTTTCTCGCCGACCTGTACCACGATCAGCGCATCATCAAGGCCGGGATCATCCCCGCCGAGCAGGTGCTGGCCAACGAGCAATACCAGTTGGCAATGCAGGGCCTGGACCTGCACCGCGACCTGTATTCCCACATCTCCGGGGTCGATCTCGTGCGTGATGGCGACGGCACCTACTACGTGCTGGAAGACAACCTGCGCACACCGAGCGGCGTCAGTTATATGCTCGAAGACCGCAAGATGATGATGCGCCTGTTCCCCGAGCTGTTCGCCGCCCAACGCATCGCGCCCATCGACCATTACCCCAACCTGTTGCTCGACACCCTGAAAAGCTCCAGCCCCCTGGATAACCCCAGCGTGGTGGTGTTGACCCCCGGGCGCTTCAACAGCGCGTTTTTCGAACATGCCTTCCTGGCCCGGGAAATGGGCGTGGAACTGGTGGAAGGTGCCGACCTGTTCGTACGCGATGACCGCGTGTTCATGCGCACCACCGATGGCCCCAAGGCCGTGGACGTGATCTACCGCCGCCTCGACGACGCCTTCCTCGACCCGCTGGCGTTCAATCCGGACTCCATGCTCGGCGTGCCCGGCCTGCTGGCCGCGTACCGCTCCGGCAATGTCGTGCTGGCGAATGCCATCGGCACTGGGGTGGCGGATGACAAGTCGGTGTACCCATTCGTCACCGATATGATCCGTTTTTACCTGGACGAAGAACCGATCCTCAACAACGTTCCTACCTTCCAGTGCCGTAAGCCCGACGAACTGTCCCACGTCCTGGCCAACCTGCCGGATCTGGTCGTGAAGGAAACCCAAGGCTCCGGTGGCTACGGCATGCTGGTCGGCCCTGCCTCCACCGCAGCGCAAATCGAGGCCTTCCGTGTACGTATCAAGGCCAAGCCCCACGCCTATATCGCGCAGCCAACCCTGTGTTTATCGACGTGCCCGACCTTTGTCGAAAACGGCATCGCGCCACGCCATATCGACCTGCGTCCGTTCGTCCTGTCCGGCAAGGAAACCCGTGTAGTGCCTGGCGGTTTGACCCGCGTGGCGCTGCGTGAGGGTTCGCTGGTGGTTAATTCGTCCCAGGGCGGTGGTACCAAAGACACCTGGGTGGTAGAGGACTGATGCCATGTTGAGTAGAACTGCCTCGGATTTGTATTGGATGTCGCGCTACCTGGAGCGCGCGGAAAACCTCGCGCGCATGCTCGATGTCAGCTATTCGCTGTCGCTGATGCCCCAGGACGGGCGCGGTGATGGCCTGCATGAACTGGCCATGCCGCTGTTGATTACCGGCACCCTGGATGACTACCGCGAGCGCCACGCTGAGCTGCACGCCGAACACCTGCTGCACTTCTTTGCCCTGGACGCGGCCAACCCGGCCAGCATCTACAGCTGCCTCGGCGCTGCGCGGGCCAGTGCCCATGCGGTGCGTGGGCGAATTACCGCCGACATGTGGGAAAACATCAACGCCACCTGGCTGGATATTCGCGACATTGCCCAGCAGGGCCTGAGCCGTTATGGCATGAGCCGCTTCTGTGAATGGGTCAAGGAGCGTTCCCACCTGTTCCGGGGCGCAACCTACGGCACCATCATGCGCAATGACGCCTTTCGTTTTATCCGCCTGGGTACGTTTATCGAGCGCGCCGACAACACCCTGCGCCTGCTCGACGCACGTTATGAAATGGCCGGCGACCAGGCTGCAGCGGTCACCGACGGTACGGCCCACGCCTACTATCAATGGAGCGCCTTGCTGCGTGCGCTGTCGTCGTTCGAGGCCTACACCGAGATCTATCGCGATGCGCCAGGCGCACGACAAGTCGCCGAATTGTTGTTGCTGCGCGCCGATGTGCCACGTTCATTGCGCGCCTGCAGCGAAGAGATCGACCAGATCCTCGCCAGCCTGCCCGGCCTCAACGGCCGCCCGGCCCAGCGCCTGGCCGCCGAGATGGATGCGCGCCTGCGTTTTACCGCCATTGATGAAATCCTCGAGGAAGGCCTGCACGCCTGGCTGACCGACTTTATCCCCCTGGTGCGCCAGTTGGGCGACGCCATCTACAGCTCCTACCTGGAGGCCGCATGAGACTCTCCATCAGCCACGAAACCACCTACCACTATGAAGACCAGGTTCGCGCCAGCATTCAGTACCTGCGCCTTACGCCCCACGACAGCGAGCGCCAGAACGTCATCAGTTGGCAGCTCGACCTGCCGCGCCCGGTACGTGCGCAAGTGGACCCATTCGGCAACATCCTGCATGTGCTGACCCTGGACGAGCCCCATGACGCCATCATCATCGGTGCCCGTGGCCAGGTAGACATCGACGAACTGAGCGAGGCCGAACACGAGAGCCAATCGGCGTTCCCGTTCCTGCGCAGTACGCGCCTGACCGAGCCTGACGAGGCCCTGCGCGGGTTTGCCCTGCAACACTGCCATCAACGCCGCGACCGCAACGCGCTGATCGACTTGATGCACGCCCTCAACCACTCAATGGTCTACACACCCGGCGCCACCGAAGTCGACACCAGCGCCGCCGAAGCTTTCGCCGGCCGTGCTGGCGTATGCCAGGACCACGCCCATGCGTTCCTCGCCTGCGCCCGCAGCCTGGGGATTCCGGCGCGGTATGTGTCGGGATATTTGTACAGCGAAGACAGTGCGCACCTGGCCAGCCATGCCTGGGCCGAAGCCTGGCTGGATGACGCGTGGTACAGCTTTGACGTGACCAACCAACTGGCGCGGCCCGAGCGGCACCTGAAGTTGGCGGTGGGCCTGGATTACCTCGACGCCTGCCCGGTACGCGGCATGCGCCGTGGCGGTGGGCATGAGCAGATGCATGCCAAGGTGTTCGTGGCGCCGACGCCGATGATTGCTGTGCAGCAACAGTAGGCGAAGACGATCAACGGTGGGAGCTGGCTTGCCTGCGATGGCGGTGGTTCAGCTAGACATGGATTGGCTGACAGTCCGCTATCGCAGGCAAGCCAGCTCCCACAGTTGATATAAGTTGTACTTAGGGTTGTTGTTTACGCCCCGCCATGTGCTTCAAATATCCCACCAACAAATCCAACTCGCGGTCCGGCAACACACCGGCCGCAAACCCCGGCATCTTCGCCTGTGGCCAGTGCCTCAGGCTTTGCGGGTCACGGATATAGCGCTTGAGAAAGTCACCGCTGAAATATTCCGTGGGGTTGTAGGGAATGTTCAGATCCGGCCCCACCTGCGCGTCCCCGGCACCATTGAGCCGATGGCACGCCAGGCAGTTTTTCTGGAACAACGCAAAGCCCTGGTTGATCGGATCATCGGCGGCCAGTTCCGAGGCCGGCAACAGTGCCGGAAAACGCTCTGCAACGGTCTTCAACTGCTTGATCGCGCAGATCTGGAACGGCCACTGTTCCGGGCTGATATGCCCGGCTTGCGGGTCGGTCCACACCAGATAGAACGGCCCGGCACTCGGTTTGCCATCCGCCAGCGCCGGCCATGGCTGCGCCGGGTCCTCCACCGCCAGCCAGGCGCGGGCGCCGTGGGTTGCCAGCAAGGGCGCGGCCGTGAGTTCGGCGGCAAACCCGTCCAGGGCAACCGCTTGCAGATGGCTCTGTGCTGTGAGGCCCGGTAGGAGTGCTGCCAGCGGCACCGCGCGATAAGTCATGGTGCGCTTGTAGGAAACGTCATCGATGATCTGAATTGTTTTGACCGCCGGGTGTTTGAGCAATTCGGCGGTCTGCCAGGTCTTGCTGGCATGGTCCAGGTCGATGGTCAATTGCGCCGCCGTGACCGGCAGGGCCATGAACAGGGCGAGGAGGGCAAGGATCGATTTCAAGAGAAAGGCCTGCTGCAAAGTGGCGATGGCGCTCACGATACCGGAAAAATCCAGGCAAAAAGACAGCCCCTGCAACAGGATTGCTATTGGCAATGTCCCGGCAGGTGCTGCCAAAAACTGCAGTCCTGATGCTGTGTATACGCGCAGTGCGGGTGTTTAAGGGTTACCCAATGATCTTGGTCAGATTGGGTAGGATCAGAATCAGTGTGGTGGCGAACAGAATAAGTCCCGCCTGACGTACTTTCGAGTGCTTGAACATGGCTGACTGCCTTTTTTTGTTATTCCTGAGCGTCAAATACGTGCCGTTTTATCGCAGTATGACGGTATGACGTGTCGCTTTTCTTACAGCTGCTCCAGCAAAACCCGGCAGCAACCTCCTACTGATTCAACCTTAGAGCCCTCGTTCTGCGTGGCTTAGATCCATTTCATATCAGCTCATCAGCATTCGCGCTAAAAACGGCATGAGGCCTAACGCCATCTTGGCGCCAGACCGTTGGCTAGACAGCTAAAACGATTAATCAGCGGATTGCCCCGGCGACCTACCGTTCGTCCGAGCGAGGGGGTCAAAAGCAATGAGCGCATCCGTCATTGAAACCGTGTCAATCGGGCCTAAGGTAGGGGCACACAGGCACAGCGGTTCGAGGACGTCATGACCCAAGCTTTGATCTTTGATGCGATACGCACGCCCCGGGGCAAAGGCAAGGCTGACGGCGCCTTGTACAGCGTCAAGCCGGTGACCCTGGTGGCCGGCTTGCTCACCGCACTGGCCCGGCGCAACGACCTCGACACCCAGCAGGTGGATGACATCGTGCTGGGCTGTGTGACCCCGGTGGGCGACCAGGGCGCCGACATCGCCAAGACCGCCGCGTTGGTGGCGGACTGGGACGTCAGCGTCGCCGGCGTACAGGTCAACCGCTTCTGCGCCTCGGGCCTGGAAGCGGTGAACCTCGGCGCGATGAAAGTGCGTTCCGGTTTTGAAGACCTGGTGGTGGTCGGCGGCGTCGAGTCCATGTCCCGCGTGCCCATGGGCAGCGATGGCGGCGCCTGGGTGCTGGACCCGCACACCAACCTGCACAGCCATTTCACCCCGCAAGGTATCGGCGCGGACCTGATCGCCACCCTGGAAGGCTTCACACGCCAGGATGTCGACGCCTTTGCCCTACACTCGCAGCAGAAAGCGGCGAGGGCGCGTGCCGACGGTTCCTTCAACAAGTCGCTGGTCGCGGTGCAGGACCAGAACGGCATCGTGCTGCTGGACCACGATGAATTCATCCGTGGTGATTCCACGCTCGAAGGGCTGGGCAAGCTCAAGCCGAGCTTCGAGATGATCGGGCAGATGGGCTTTGATGCCACGGCGCTGCGGGTCTACAGCCATGTCGAACGCATCCAGCACGTACACACACCGGGCAACAGTTCCGGGATTGTCGATGGGGCCGCGTTGATGTTGATCGGCTCCGAGGCCAAGGGCCGCGAGCTGCGCCTGCAACCGCGGGCGCGCATTGTCGCCACGGCGGTGACAAGCACCGACCCGACCATCATGCTCACCGGCCCCGCGCCGGCGACACGCAAGGCCCTGGCCAAGGCCGGCTTGCGCGTCGAGGACATCGACCTGTTCGAGGTCAACGAAGCGTTTGCTTCTGTGGTGCTCAAATTCATCAAGGACATGCGTATCGACGCCGCCCGGGTCAACGTCAACGGCGGCTCCATCGCCATGGGCCACCCGTTGGGCGCCACCGGCTGCGCCATCCTCGGCACCTTGCTCGACGAACTGGAAGCACGCCAGCAGCGTTACGGCCTGGCCACCCTGTGTGTCGGCGGCGGCATGGGTATCGCCACCATCATCGAACGGCTCTGAGCCCAAGGAATCCAGCATGACCCAAGCCATTCGTTACGAAAAAGGCCAAGACCAGATCGTGGTGCTGACCCTCGACATGCCCGGCCAGAGCGCCAACACCATGAATGGCGCGTACCGCGAGGCCATGGCGGCCAGCGTTGCGCGTCTGGAGGCGGAGATAGACACGCTGGCCGGCGTGGTCATCACCTCGGCGAAAAAGACCTTTTTCGCCGGCGGCGACCTCAATGAACTGATCAGGGTCGACAAGGCCCAGGCCAAGGATTTCCATGACGGCGTGTTGCTGCTCAAGGCGCAACTGCGCCGCCTGGAAACCCTTGGCAAGCCGGTGGTGGCCGCGATCAACGGCGCCGCCCTGGGCGGCGGCTGGGAGATTTGCCTGGCGTGTCATTACCGGGTCGCGCTGGACGACAAATCCGTGCAGCTCGGCCTGCCGGAGGTGACCTTGGGCCTGCTGCCGGGTGGCGGCGGGGTGGTGCGCATGGTGCGCATGCTGGGCCTGGAAAAGGCCTTGCCGTACTTGCTGGAGGGCAAAAAAATCCGCCCGCAACCGGCGTTGCAGGCCGGTTTGATCAACGAGCTGGCGGCGGATCGCGATGAGCTGCTGGCCAAGTCCCGCGCCTGGATTCTTGCCAACCCCGAGGCCCGGCAGCCGTGGGACAACAAGGGCTATCAGCTCCCCGGTGGCACGCCGTCGAACCCGAAAGTGGCGCAGATGCTGGCAATCGCCCCGTCGATCTTGCGCAGCAAAACCCAGGGCTGTTTCCCGGCACCGGAGAAGATCCTGTGTGCCGCCGTTGAGGGCGCCCAGGTCGATTTCGACACCGCGCACCTGATCGAAACCCGCTACTTCACCGAGCTGGTCACCGGGCAAGTGGCGAAAAACATGATCGGCACGTTCTGGTTCCAGCTCAACGAGATCAATGCGGGCAGCTCCCGTCCCCACGGTTTTGCGCCGTACGTCACGCGCAAAGTCGGGGTGCTCGGCGCGGGCATGATGGGCGCGGGCATCGCCTATGCGAGTGCCTGCGCGGGTATCGAGGTGGTGCTCAAGGACATCAATCCGGCGGCCGCCGAAAAGGGCAAGGCGCACTCGGCGGCGTTGCTCGACAAGAAAGTCAGCCGTGGGCAATTGAGCGTCGAACAGCGGGAAACCACCCTGGCGCGCATTCATCCTACGGACTCGGACGCCGACCTGGCGGGCTGCGATTTGATCATCGAGGCAGTGTTCGAAGACCGCGAACTCAAGGCCAAGGTGTCCGCCGCCGCCCAGCGCGTGGTGGGGGCCGACGCGGTGATCGCCTCCAACACCTCGACCTTGCCGATCAGCGGGCTGGCCACGGCGGTGCCGGACGAAGGCAAGTTCATCGGCCTGCATTTCTTCAGCCCGGTGGACAAGATGCCCCTGGTGGAAATCATCAAGGGCGTCCACACCTCGGACGAAACCCTGGCCCGAGGTTTCGACTTCGTACTGCAAATCAAGAAAACCCCGATCGTGGTCAACGACAGTCGCGGTTTTTTCACTTCCCGGGTGTTCGGCACCTTTACCAACGAAGGTATTGCCATGCTCGGCGAAGGCGTGGCGGCGCCGATGATCGAGACCGAAGCGCGCAAGGCCGGCATGCCCGTGGGGCCGTTGGCGGTGTCGGATGAAGTATCCCTCAGCCTGATGAGCCATATCCGACAGCAGGCGGCCAAGGATCTGCTCGTAGAAGGCAAGGCTGTGCCGCAGCACCCGGCGACGTTGGTGATTGATCTGTTGGTTAACGAATACAAACGCGGGGGCAAGGCGGCGGGTGGCGGGTTTTACGAGTATCCGAGCGGCGCGCAGAAATTCCTGTGGCCGGAGCTCAAAAGCCGCTTTGAACGGCCCGACCAACGCATCTCGCCGCAGGATGTGCGCGACCGCCTGCTGTTCATCCAGGCCATCGAAACCGTGCGCTGCGTGGAGGAGGGTGTATTGCGGTCGACGGCGGATGCCAACGTCGGTTCGATCTTCGGCATCGGCTTTGCCGCGTGGACTGGCGGCGCGTTGCAGTTTATCAATCAGTATGGCTTGAACGATTTCATCGCCCGCGCCCGCTACCTGGCGCAGCAGTATGGCGAGCGCTTCACGCCACCGGCGTTGCTGCTGGAAAAAGCCGCGCAGGGCGCATCTTTCTAGGCGTTCACACGGCTCAGACTGTGAGAGAGGGACTTGCTTTGCAGGTGGGTTTCGAGGCAGGCTTGGGTGTGCATTATTCCCATCACCGTGTCAGGTATTTTTTATGTCGCTACGCGTCTGCATTCTGGAAACCGATGTCCTGCGCCCGGAGTTGGTGGATCAATATCAGGGGTATGGGCAGATGTTCCAGCGTCTGTTTTCCCAGCAGCCGATTGCGGCCGAGTTCGTCGTGTACAACGTGATGAACGGCGAATACCCGGACGACAGCGAGCAGTTCGACGCTTACCTCGTCACCGGCAGCAAGGCTGACTCCTTCGGCACCGACCCTTGGATCGAGAGGCTGCGGGCGTACCTGCTCAACCGCTATGAGCGTGGCGACAAATTGCTGGGCATCTGCTTTGGCCACCAACTGCTGGCGCTATTGCTGGGCGGCAAGAGTGAGCGCGCAAGCCAGGGCTGGGGTGTGGGCATCCACAACTACAAGATGGCCGCCAAGGCGCCGTGGATGAGCCCACGGGTGGAAGAGCTGACGCTGCTGATCAGCCACCAGGACCAAGTCACCGCGCTACCGGAAAACGCCACCGTCATCGCCTCCAGCGATTTCTGCCCGTTTGCCGCGTACCACATCAACGACCAGGTGCTGTGCTTCCAGGGCCACCCGGAATTCATCCACGATTACTCCCGCGCCTTGCTGGATATTCGCCAGCAGAACCTCGGTGAAAAAATCTACAACAGCGGCGTGGCCAGCCTGGAACATGACCACCACGGCGTGACCGTGGCGGAGTGGATGATGCGTTTTGTCGCGCACAAGCCTGACGCAGCGGCTTAAAGCCAGCCCGAACGTTTGAAGCTGGCCCACAAGCCGGTGCAACCCAGTGCGATAAACCCGAGCACCGCAAAATAGCCGTAGTGCCATTGCAGCTCGGGCATGTTCTGGAAGTTCATCCCATAAATCCCCGCCACCGCCGTGGGGAACGCGAGGATCGCCGCCCACGCGGCGAACTTGCGCTGCACCACACTCTGGCGTGACGCCTCCAGCAACACACCGATCTCGATGGTCTGGCTGGCGATGTCGCGCAGGGTGGTGAGGTCTTCCATCTGCCGTGTCACGTGGATCTGCACGTCACGGAAATACGGGCGCATATTCTTGTCGATGAACGGGAAGCTCAGCTTCTGCAGTTCCTGGCTGATCTCCACCATCGGCGCCACATAGCGCTTGAGCCGCAGCACGTCGCGCCGCAGGCCGTGAAGGTTCTGGATGTCGCGCTCATTCAAAGAACTGCACAGCACGTTACGCTCCAACTCATCGATCTCGGCATGGATCGCTTCGCTCACGGGCTGGTAGTTCTCGGTGACGAAATCCAGCAGCGCATACAGTACGAAATCTTCCCCGTGTTCCAGCAGCAACGGCCGCGCCTCACAACGTTGGCGCACAAAGCCGTAGGACGCCGAATGACCGTTGCGTGCCGTGATGATGTAGCCGTTACCGGCAAAGATATGGGTTTCGATAAACACCAGCTTGCCGTTCTCGCGCACCGGCGAGTACGTGACGATAAACAGTGCATCGCCGAACGTCTCCAGCTTCGGCCGGCTGTGTTTTTCCAGGGCGTCTTCGATGGCCAGTTCATGCAGGTTGAACTGGCGTTGCAGGTTGGCCAGCTCCTGGGCGTTGGGTTCTTCCAGGCCGATCCAGACAAAGTGGCCGGGTTTGGCGGCCCAGGCCGCGCCTTCGTCGAGGGTAATGTCAGTAACTTTCTTACCGGCGCTGTAGACAGCGGCCGCAACAACTCTACCCATGGTGCTGATCACTTCTTATTAGGAGGACAGGTGTTGGGCAGCTTAGCCCGAAAGGCGTTCCATTGTGGGAACACAAGCCTGTAATGAGCGAGCTTGCTCGCGCTGGGGCGCGAAGCGCTCCCAAGACATCCTCACCCCCGCACCCACTCAAGATCCATCTGCGCAATACAAGCCTCCATCTGCACCTGACACGCCTGCATCAACCTCGGCACGTCATCCACCGTCATGCCAACCGTAGGAATCGGCGGCAACGAGCGTATGAGCACATCACCACTGTTCCAGCGATTCAGGCGCATCTGCGTGACGTAATTGTTCACGCACACCTGCACGATCGGCACACCGGCGGCAATCGCCATATGGAACGCGCCCTTCTTGAACGGCAGCAAACCCTTGCCCAGGTTGCGCGTGCCTTCCGGGAACACCCAGATCGACGTGTCCTTGTGTTGCAGCGTATCGGTGGTGGTGAGCATCGCCCGGCGCGCCTTGTGCGCGTTGCCCCGGTCGATCAGCACATTGCCCGCCAGCCAGAACAACTGGCCGAACAACGGCACCCATTTCAGGCTTTTCTTGGCGATACACACAGTGCGATGGGGCACCACGTTGCCAAACACAAACAGGTCATAGTTGGACTGATGGTTGGCGATGATCACACAGCCGCTGGGCTTGTTTCGCAACGAGTCCACGTCGGCCTTGAGGTTCAGCCCCAGAATCCACATGGCCGGCAGTGCGTATAAACGTGCGCACACGCGACTGTTGTCCGGGTTGAACGGTCGGCAGATCCCGACGAGCACGCCCAGCACACCGGCGAGCATAAAATGCAGGCCCATCAACAACATACGCAGCAGAAAAAGCATCGACACAGCCTATCGGGACAAAAGGTGGCGCAGTGTACGGATGTGCACTGTATTCGGCAATTACCCCTGTAGAGGTAGGAGATAGGCGATGTTTAAGTACATGTTTCAACATGTACCAGCAACGGCCGCCTAGAGCGGCTAGGGACGTTTCGAGTTTGTTTGTAAGAAAAAGCCCGACTCAAGGTCGGGCTCTAGTGTGGCGGATGTAAGGCTTAACTCAGGATGTGGCCCTGATCCTGGATGATGGCGTCATCCAGGGCGTCCAGCAGCGCCTTACGCACCTTCAACTTGGTGTGCTTGTGGGCGTTCATGTTGATCTTCTTCAACTGCCGTGCCGCTTCCAGGGCGGCAGCGTGCAGCTCTTCAGGCGCCACCACCTTGTCCAGGAAGCCAGCCTGCAATGCGCCTTGCGGGTCAAACATCTCGGCATTGATCACCGAGCGATGAAACGCCGACTTGCGCAGGCGATCCCGCGCCAGCTCGATCCCGGCGTGGTGCATGGTCATGCCGATCGCCACTTCATTCAGGCCAATGCTGAACGGGCCCTCGACCCCAATCCGATAATCCGCCGACAACAGCAGGAACGCGCCCTTGGCCACCGCATGCCCAGGGCACGCCACGATCACCGGGAACGGATGCGACAACAGACGCCGCGCCAACGTCGAGCCCGACGTCACCAGACCGATGGCTTCTTTAGGGCCGGCCGTCATCACCTTCAAATCATAACCACCCGACAAAATCCCCGGCGTCCCGGTGATGATCACCACTGCCCGATCCTTCTCGGCCTGATCCAGTGCCGCATTAAACGCACTGACCACATCCGGAGAAATGGCATTCACCTTGCCGTTGCTCAACGTCAGGGTCGCGATACCGTCTTCGAGGTGGTAAGCAATCAACTCACTCATGACGCGGTTCCTTGTATGACTTGTTATAGATAGGCTGTTTATAGAAACGCATCCCCAAACGTTACCCACCCCACCCGCCCCGGTAAAGCGCCATGACTGACTACCCAGTCAGACTTTTCCCGCTCACCCAGCGGCGGACGGCCTAGGGCGGGGCACAACAGCCGCCCCAGACACCCGCCGACGGTGCCTGAGAATGGCAGAAACACCACCCCTTGCCGGGCATGCAATGGCATATCCCGCTAAGCGCATGAAAATTCTGAAAAAAACCTTTGCCATCGGAAAGGCTTTCGACTACATTAGCGCGCCTCGACAGACTGAACTGGTTTGACGAGATACGGTGAAGTGTCCGAGTGGCTTAAGGAGCACGCCTGGAAAGTGTGTATACAAGAAATTGTATCGAGAGTTCGAATCTCTCCTTCACCGCCACATTAAGTAAACACAAACCCCTGATTTTCCTAGAGAAAGTCGGGGGTTTGTGGTTTTTGGCGTCTGAGAAATGGCTATATGGGACTGATATGGGACTGGCAGACGTTTAAGGGAGTCATTTGATTGACCTAGTTGCGCCTCAATGTGTCGATCCAGGTGGCGTTCGTGCATGATGGTGTCGGATCAGTGCTCGTTCATTTTTGACCACGGTTGACTTTCGGTAGAATCAACGCTTCGGGTGATGAGAAACACACAATGTGACGGCTCCCTGAATTTGGCTAGGTGCGTGCTGGTGTGTTTGGCGTGTCATTTGTGTACGGTTGGATATGTAGGTGGTAGACCGTGCTCCTACTGCTGTTCTTACAAAATGTAGTGAGCTTCGAAAGGAATCTAAATTTACTGGAGGTTGGTATGGCTTCACCACAGCAAGAGCTAATCGTTAGGGGCGAGCAGGTTGAGCGTATTTACATAAACTATGTAGATAGAAAGTACGTCGTGAATCGGCGCTATCAGCGGAAGCTGATCTGGACCATCGAAGAAAAGCAAAATTTCATTGATTCCATAATTAGCGGGTTTCCTGTACCGATTATCTTGCTTGCGGATCCGCAAGATAATCCAGCGGGCCATTTGGAAATCATTGATGGCATGCAGCGCATGGATGCAATTACGTCATTTATTAGTAATGACTTTGCTGTCGATGATACTTTTTTTGATTTGAATACATTTGCTACAACAAAGGATATGCTGGATCGAGGTGTCTTGGTACAGCGTACTCCATTAATGTCGCGGGAAAAATGCCTTTCGATAGCGGCCTATCCCGTTCCACTTTCTATTTACGAGTTTGCTGATGGAGAGTCAGTTGATGAGGTGTTTAGGCGGATTAATTCGGGCGGCCGTCAACTGTCTCGTCAAGAGTTAAGGGTGGCAGGTGCTACGAACGCTTTCGCTGATTGCGTCCGCGTGGTGTCTTCAAGGATTCGCGGTGATACTTCTAACGGCGTTTCGCTCTTTTTGAATGAAATGAAAAAAATTAGCATCACTAATAGAGAACTTTCTTACGGGATTAATGCAGATAATGTCTTTTGGGTGTATCACGGGATCTTAACAAAAGATCATCTTCGACAAAGTCGAGATGAGGAGCTTGTTGCTGACGTGATTGCCTATATGGTATCTGATGGGCCGGTCGCGTCTAGGACTGAGTTGTTTGATGATTATTATGGTGCCAGAGTCCCCCTTGAAGGTGGGAGTCTTGATAGGTTTCGATCCATGGATCAGGCTATTCGGCGTCGAAATCCTGATTTAGTAGATCTTGATTATCAGCGCACCCATGATGCTCTTGTATTAATGCTGGTTCAGGCAGGGGTGTCTTTCTACCAGCTGTTATTCCCTGGCACCGGAGTAGGGAATCCTATTCCTCGATATTTTCAAGCTGTGTTCTTGGCAATGCATGACCTAATCGTCAGAAAGGGCATGGTGGTAGCTGATAGGGCTGGTGTAATCGTTGCTTTAACGAATAAAGGTAAAAATATTGTAATTCAAGAGGGTGGTCGCTGGGGGGCTGAAAATAGAGCCGCAGCGGTAAATACTGTTATTGGTATTATTCAGCAGTACTTTGAAGCTGATTCGAATCCGGATCCTGCGAAAGTTCACTGGGTGACCAAACTACAGAATTTGCTTACGAACTCTAAAACTGAGCAAGCTGCGTTTGACTTTAAGCAAGGCTTTTTGGAGCTTTCTGAAAGCCCTAAGTTTGATGATGGATCTTTTGACAAGATTTTGGAAACCTGTGCTGCGATTGCAAATATTCAGAAGGGGCACAAAGGATATGTGGTTGTAGGTGTTGCTGATAACGCTCCAACTGCGTTACGTGTAGGTAAACTCTTTGGTGTTGAGCCACTGTTGTTTGGAGAGTTTCATGTTACAGGTGTTGAGCATGAGGCCAAGTGTCTAGGTAAGAATTTAGATCAGCTGTTTCAAATGATAACTGATCGCATTAATCGCTCAGAGCTTTCTGAACCATTGAAGTCATATGTTGGTACGCATATGAAATGTGTAAGTTATTTTGATAAAACAGTTTTTGTCCTTGAGGTAGAAGGGCAGCAACAGCCATCGCTCTATAAAAAGAAATACTTTACAAGGCGTGGTGCGCAAGTCATTGAGCTGGAGCCTGAAGATTTTCCAAACTTATTCTCAAGGTTTCGATAGATTTTTAAATCTTTAGTAGTGCGCCCTTACGATAGGGCGCATTTCTTGAATAGGACGTTTTTCTTCGCAAAAGTTTGTTAGGTTGGGTTCTGAGAGGACGATGCTGTGGGCTATCCGTAATGCTGCACTCGTTTTACTTAAGTGCACTAGCATCATCCGTTATAGTTGCAATGCCAACTGCAACATGCCGACAACAACCGGCCCATCTTCATTGATCCACGTCCCGTAATGCTGACGGATCATGTTCCCGTTGGTATTTCCCATTTGTTCGGCTATCTAGTCTATCGACGCTATCCCTGTAGTTAGCAGCTGACTGGCATAAGTGTGCCTGCACTGGCCAGGCCCACGATAGCGAACCCCGGCCGCAAGCAAATGAGTCTTGAAAAGCCTACCACGTACCACGAAGTCGCTGACGTGCGGCAGGCCGCTTTTCGTGTTTAGGAAGACGAAGTGCAGTTTGTGTTGTCGCACCGTCTTGTTGTCTCGCTCAACAATATCAACGGTTTCCTCCTTCTTTTCCGGTTCAGTGCGTTGATCTTCTGCAACGCATCCCAGGCAGGGGCAAGTGTGACTAGATGGAGTGCATAGAGATGTATAGATCTTAGATGAATGAGGAGTTCATGCTTTGTTACTCTTCTTTCTGATTTAGAAAGGTGCTCCATAAGTTTAATTGTGTTGTTGTTTAGGAAAAGGCATGATATTTTATTTGCTTTTTCGGAAATATCTGAGGTAACTGTTTTAGTGATTGAATAACTGGAAAGGGTATGTCTGAAATGTCTCGACCTACAAGGTATTGAACAGTTCTGAGTGCTAAGCAGCGAATATAATACTTGAAAAGACTGTTTCATACGATTTTATCTCCTGAAAAATAAAGCTCGCGATATCCTTCCAAAGGGTCGTTTAGTTGTTCGGGTGAAGCAAAATAAATGTATTGTCCTTCAAGCTCTCCAGTGCTTTTGCTGTTTCCAGGAAGTCGCTCAGCTGACCTAAAGCGATATAGGAATTCTGTCATTTCACCCTTCTTTGATGTGTCTCTATGTTGGTTAATAATTAAGGTGGCTCTTTTTTCTAAAGTTATAAAGGGCTTTGGTGTACGCCGTGCTCGCTGTACAACGTTTTATCTTTGCCAAAGATCCGTTAATAAATTTTTAGGGACGTTGTTGGAGACACACGGGAGCGTTCGTGCAGGGCCCTCTAGCTCTATCCGACCTTTGTCTTAGATGAGGCTTAAGATTACACTTGGTGCGTTGTCTAAGCGGAGTTCTCGGGTATACAAACGGCTTTCCGAAAAATCATCCCTTCAAAGAAAAAACAGATGAAAAAACACTTATCCCCCTCCCTCCGATGGGCTTTGTTTCCCTTTTTTGTGCAAACAGGTAGTGGGGTGCAAACGTTGCCCCGGCCCAAGCCCGCTGCGGGCTCTGGGGGATGCTTCGCAATTGCACGGAGTGTAACGCTTTGCAAAAAAGATCAGTGGCCTTGCACATACGTCACGGGGTGGCAGGGGAGTGGTCACGCAGATGAGGTGCCCCGTTTACGGGGGCTCTAGTTGTGAAAACGTGCTGAATACGGTGTTTTCATTTTTGGAACCGTTCATGTCAGGGCTCAACCAGCCGCTATCGAACCCTACGCAAAAACGACTGTGAGGCCCAGCCTGTCGAGGTTTCCAGCATTTTTAGGCACTGCACAGCATCGCCATCAATTTCCGGCTGTTATTGCCAATCCGGAGTGTGTGGAAAAAATCTCTGAAACGATGGGCGGATGGCTTTTTTCCAGGCGAGGGGTGGGAAAAGGGTAATTTAGTAATTGGCAGGTCATAACGGGCTGCAGCCCTTATAAGCCGGGGGCCTCGGTTTCGAAAACCGCGAACGGGTAGTTTCGAATCTCTCCTTCACCGCCACATTCGATGTAAACAAAACCCCTGGTTTCGAGAGAAACCAGGGGTTTTGTGATTTCTGGAGTCTGAAAATTTACGTCTTTTGGATTACGCGTGCGTCGTATCCATGCGCTGTCCAATGACATCCAGCAAATCGCACCCGTCGCGTAACGGAATTGCGCAGAGCAATGCAAAGTCGCTAAGCACGACGGCATCACTGCTGACCTCGCCTCTCAGGGCAAGATTTTCAAGAACTTGGGTTACGGCGCGGATTCGATAGGTTGCAGCGTCCAGGAGGATGTCGAGAGGTGCAGTGGAATCGACAAAAAGTGCAGGAGTGGCGGTGTCGTTGCTGGTAAGTGCTATGTATGGGTTCATGGGTCAAGTCCGTTCGATCAGAGGGATATTTGCCACCCATTCTTGTATTCGGGTCGCCAAACCCGGTCGCCATTTGCGCGACCGAGCGACTATAGGCTTGGTGATTTTGAAGTGGCAGAGCGGCTCTTCCGAGAGCTTTGTAAGGCGTTGCGCAAATTGCTGATTTTGGTCGATGAGTTTGAAGTCAGCCGCCTTTACTCCATTAAAAGCTTAGGCGCGTATGGGATGAACAAAGCCCGAGGAACTGACTTATGACCAGCAAGCTTCGCATCTCTGCTGTGCAACCCGTTGCCGGCAAGCAGGCTCTTGAGATTGAGTGGAATAACGGCAAGCGGCACACCGTCGATCTCACCGATCATATAAATACTTTCCCCATCCTCAAGCCGCTTTTGGATTTAGCTCTCTTCGGCCAAGTGAAAGTCGGCGAATGGGGCTTTGACGTGACATGGGGCAATGACCTTGAACTGTCAGCCGTCACGCTGCATCGCCTGGCATTGGAGCAGTCGGGTGAGGTCATGCTTACGCAGGATTTCAGAGCGTGGATGCTTAGTAACAACCTGTCGCTTTCCGCTGCGGCGGTGGAGTTGGGTTTCTCTCGACGGACCATCACCGCGTATAGCAGTGGCGCCGCTTTGATCCCCAAGCATGTGGGGCTTGCGTGTTTGGGGTGGGAGTATGTGCATCGGGGGCACACGGGTCAGCAAGCCTGAGTGAGGCGGCCGAGACAGCCGCCTCTTGCTCCAAAACTCATCGCCCCTTCGCAATCACACCACTCATATACTCATTCAAATCGCGAAAATCCTGAACACTCCAAGCGTGCGGCGGCACCTTCATGCCATTCTCCCGTAGCGTCCTTGGAATCAGGTCTCCATTGGGCCGAAGTATGACCGAAGACACAATGACGCCCGGGTAGTCGCTCATGCGTTTCTTGAATGCGCGTGTTGTCAGGTCCGGGGTAGGAGGATTGCTCTTATTGGCCAGGGGCCCCGTGGCCTTGAGATCTGCTCCGTGACACATGGCGCAGCGTTGTGAATAGAGGTTCTTGCCATTGATGTTATCCGCGAAGGACAGTGGTGCGTGAATCAGCCAGGCCAATCCAAATGAAGCAATGAGTGAAGCTCTCACGGGTATACGTCCTTGTTTTGTCATTGGGGCTGGCTTTGCAGGGGCCAAGGCGCCTCAATGCCTATGTCGATGATGCACATCCGGAAAATGCGCGTGACTATGCCGCACCGGGCTGTGGATATGCACATGGTTATGCGGCACTGCCGGGTCCCATTCAAAGTCGTGTTCGTGCTGGTGATGCTCGTCATGCACGTGGCGGTGCCCGTGTTCCATTGCCTCATGTTGATGGTCATGGGCGTGCCGCTCCGTCAGGTGTAGCCACACGCCGATGGCCATCAGTGCCGATGCTGCCCAGAACGCCAGTGTCACCGATTCCCCCAGCACCAGCAGCGCTGTCGCCGCGCCGAGGAACGGTGCCGTGGAAAAGTAAGCGCCGGTCCGCGCACTGCCGAGCCCGCGCAGGGCCAGGACAAACAGGACCAGGCTGATGCCGTAACCCAGGAACCCCACCAACAGGATCGGCGTCAGCTGCGCCAAGCCCGGCATCTGTGCGCCGAGATAAACCGCCAGGCTGCAATTGACCAATCCGGCCATCAGCCCTTTGGTGCCGGCGATGAACACGGCGTCAGACGCGGAGACCTTGCGTGTCAGATTGTTATCAATCCCCCAGCACAAACACGCCAGTGCCACCGCGAACGGCCCGGTCCAATCCTGCTGGTCGCCGCCATCGCCTGCGCCGGATAGCGCCAGGCCACCCAGTACGATGGCAAACATGCCGAGGACGATGCGGCGGTCTGCGTTTTCTCTGAACACCAGCCAGGCGATCAGCGCGGTCAGGACTGACTCGAGGTTGAGCATCAGGGAGGCCGTCGCGCCAGAGGTGCGGGTGAGGCCGAACATCAGCGCAACCGGGCCGAGGATGCCGCCGAATGCAATGGCACCGAGTAGCCAGGGCCATTCTGCTGGGCTCAGGCCGCTGGGTTTCCAGCCGCGATCACGGATCAGCCGCACGCTGGCGAGTCCGACGCCGCTGCCGAGGTAGAGCAGGCCGGCAAGCAGTAGGGGCGAGAGGCCCAGGCCGAGGCTTTTGGCGAGTGGGGTGCTGGCGCCGAAGAGGGCGGCGGCGGCCAGGGCGTAAACGATGCTGAGGTTCATGGGGCGTCCTCGAAAGTAGGCCCCATGATACGACTTATGGGGCTTTATTCATGCCCGCACGTGAACCAGGCTGCGTCCTTTACGCGTCAGGCGAGCAAGTCTTCGTAGAAGGCGCCGTAGGGTTTGCTCGGGTGGGCGATCTGGATTTCGAGGATCCACAACCCGGCATTCGGGTAGTGCTCGAAGTCGCCAAGGTCGCCGCCACGGTGGATGGCGTGGGGGAAGTCGCTGACGCGGTGGCCCTTGATGTCGAGGTTCAATTGCCAGCCCATGGCCTGGGCTTGTGCTTCGGCGTAGCGGTACAGCTCGAGGCCGACGACCTGCTCGTTTTTCCAGCGTGCCTGCACGCGGTCGAAGAGTTCCTTGGCCGCGCTGGCGCAGGCAATCATTTCCGGGTCGTTGCCGGTGGCGAACGTGGCGCCGGCATCACCTTCGTGGCCTTGCCACACGGCGCCCATGTCGATAAAGAAGATGTCGTCTTCGCCCAGCACCGGGTCACCTTCGGAGCGCTGGTTGAATGCCTTGAGGGTATTGGCGCCAAAGCGCACCAGCAGCGGGTGCCAGATGCGTTGCATGTCGAGATCGGCGAGGACGTGCTTGCCCAGTTCGCGGGCTTGGGATTCAAGCATGCCGGGGCGGATGCGTTGGGCGAGTTGTTCGATGGCTTGCCAGGTCATGGCCTGGGCGTAGCGCATGGATTCTATGTTGTAGGCGGCGCCCACGGCTTCCTTGGGTTGTGCGGTCACCAGCGGTTCCTCGGCTTGTGTCGGTTTGTCGTTATGCTTTTTACTATATAGCGATGGGGTGGTGTAGTGACAGCGCAAATTGTGGGGGCTGACCCACCGTCATCGCAGGCAAGCCAGCTCCCACACAAGCCAGCTCCCGCATGGGGTTGGCGGGGTGTCAGATGTGCAGCCATGCGAGGCTGCCGAGCACGACCGCCACGCCCGCCGCCGCATACGACATGCGCTTCAACCACTCCTTCCTCGTCAATAACGTAATCGCCGCCAGCGAAATCGCGATCTGAATCGCGGTCATCGCCTGGGCCCAGCGGTGGTGCTGGTGCAGCGCCTGTTCCGACTTTTCATCCCATTCCTTCGAGGTGGCCTCAAGCTTCTCGGCTTGCTTGCGCACGTCTTCCTTCTGGCTTTTGTAGCGCTCGATCTCGTCCTTGTAATGCGCCGCGTCCACGCCGGGAATGTGGGTGGCCAGTTCCGCCAGGTTCTGTCGGCTGGATTTGGCCTGGTAGTAGTTCCATTGGTTGGCGGCTTCGGTCTTGATGATGGCGGCGTTGTTTTTGTCCATCGCCGCTTCGCTTTCGGTGGAGCCGGCCTGGTAACTGAGCATGGCGCCGAGGGTGGCCATGAGGGCCGTCATCACGGCGATGCGGCTGGCGAAATTGTCCCCGCGGGCGTGGGCATGTTCGGTGGTGTGTTCGATGTGTTTTTCGTGGGGGCTGGGGACTTCGAAGGCTTCGGACATGGGAGCGTCTATGAAGGGACTAAGGGCGTCTGATTCTTCACCAGCGAAGCTGTCTCAAGCCTGTACGTAACGTCGGATCAGCCAGCCGTACACCGCGACGTTGATCGCGACCACCACCGCGCCCAGCGCCAGTTGAATATCCGGCGTCAGCCCGGCGGGGTAGATCAGTGTGAGGATGTAATGCTCGATAAACCCGCCGCCATAACCATCCTGCCCGGCGAGGTGGCGAAACAGGTTTTCCCAGCGGGTCAGCGGGCAGGGCAGGTGCAGCAGCTCAACCGCGATACCCCAGGCCACGGCAGGCAAGTGCAGCCAGATCACGCGGCGCCACTTGAGGGCGAGCAACCCACCGAACAGCACGAACAGGATAAAGCTGAGGTGAAACAGCACCAGGCTGTCGGCGGCGAGACGGTAGAACATCGCGGGCACTTCAAAAGAAAGGGCGCACAGTCTAAAGGGTTGCCTGGCGGCAAGGGTGGCCGTTATTGTGCTGAATCCTTTTAGTCCTCCGCTCCCAAGGTTCTGTAGTGATGAATGCACCGCGTACCGCTGTCCCGATCAAGGCCGTGATTTTCGATATGGACGGGTTGTTGCTGGATACAGAAGGCATCTACACCGAAGTCACGCAGATCATCGCTGAACGCTACGGCCGCACCTATGACTGGGGGATCAAGCAGCACATCATCGGGCGTGGTGCCCAGGACCTGGCCGACTACGTGGTCAAGGCGCTGGATCTGCCGATTACCCCAGCGGAGTTTTTGCGGGTCCGCGAGCCCTTGATGAGCGAGCGTTTCCCCACCGCCCTAGGCATGCCCGGGGCCGAAGCGCTGGTGCGCCACTTGAAGGCGCATGACATTCCGATTGCCGTGGGCACCAGTTCGTCGCGCAATTCGTTTGGCCACAAGACTACGTTGCACCGCGAGTGGTTTGGCCTGTTCGACACCATCGTCACCGCTGACGACCCGGAAGTCGGCGCCGCCAAACCTGCGCCCGACATCTTCCTCACCGCCGCCCGCCGCCTGGGCATTGCACCCGAGGACTGCCTGGTGTTCGAAGATTCGCCGTTCGGCGTGACCGCCGCCAAGGCTGCGAACATGACCGCCATCGCCGTGCCGGATGAGGCCATGGCCGACAGCAAGTACCAGCATGCCGACCAGATCATCCGCAGACTTGCGGACTTTGACCTGGCGGCTTACGGCTTGCCGCCCATCCGCTGAATAAACGCGGTAAAAACTGTGGGAGCGGGCTTGCTCGCGAAAGCGCAGTGTCAATCAACAGATTGATCGACTGATCCACCGCTTTCGCGAGCAAGCCCGCTCCCACATTGGGTTTTGCAGTGTTCCAGCAAACTAGGCGCTGAAACCTCCATCGATGGTCAGGCTCGCCCCAGTGATATAACCGGCTTCCGGCCCGGCGAGGTACGCCACAAAACTGGCAATCTCCTCCACATGCCCATACCGCCCCACCGCCATCAGCCCGATCAAGCTCTCGGCAAAATCACTGTTCGCCGGGTTCATGTCGGTATCCACCGGCCCAGGCTGCACGTTGTTGATGGTAATCCCGCGCGGCCCCAGATCCCGTGCCAGGCCTTTGGTCAAGCCCACCAGCGCCGCCTTGCTCATCGCATACGGGCCACCGCCGCCAAAGGGCATGCGCTCGGCGTTGGTACTGCCGATATTGATCACCCGGCCGCCGTCTCCCATATGCTTGGCCGCTTCCTGGGTCGCAATAAACACGCTGCGCACGTTGATCGCCAGGGTCTGGTCGAAGTCTTCCAGTTTGAACGTTTCCAGCGGCGCGATGGCCAGGACGCCGGCGTTGTTCACCAGGATGTCCAGGCGGCCAAAGGCTTCGACGGTGGCGTTGACCGCGTTGCGGATCGCTGCGGCATCGGCGCTGTCGGCGTGGATCGCCAAGGCCTTGCCACCTTCGCTGATCACGCTGTTCTGTAATTCTTCAGCCTTGGCGGCCGAGCTCACGTAAGTAAAGGCAACCGCTGCACCTTGCGCCGCCAGGCGCTTGACGATGGCGGCGCCGATGCCGCGGGAACCGCCTTGAATCAAGGCGACTTTGCCGCTGAGGTTGTGTGTGGTCATGTCGATCTCCTAGCTGTTCAAGGCGGGATGCCTTGTTGTTGGAGCCGAGTATCGACCTCACCCACACCTATCGGTAGACCGTGATTGCTATAGTCTGTGTAAACCAAAAGTTTAGAGTGTGGCGATATGGAAAGCTTTGGCAGTATCGAATGCTTTGTGCGCAGCGCCGAAGGCGGCAGTTTTGCCGAGGCGGCGCGGCACCTGAGCCTGACACCGGCGGCGGTGGGCAAAAGCGTCGCCAAGCTGGAAGCGCGCCTTGGTGTGCGCCTGTTCCAGCGCAGCACCCGCCGCCTGACCCTGACCGAAGCCGGCAAGCTGTTCCTTGAAGAAGTCAGCGGCAGCCTCACCACCATCCAGAACGCCGTGGCCAACCTGGCCAGCGCCGAAGGGCGGCCGGTGGGCACGCTCAAGGTCAGTATGGGCACGGTGTTTGGCAACCGCTACGTGGTGCCGCTGTTGGGCGCGTTCATGGCGCGCTTCCCGGACATAAGCCCGGACTGGCATTTCGATAACCGCCAGGTCGACCTGATCGGCCAAGGCTTCGATGCGGCCATCGGCGGCGGTTTTGAACTGCCCCAAGGTGTGGTGGCACGCAAACTCACGCCCGCGCATCGGGTGCTGGTGGCCGCGCCGGATTACTTGGCACAACGCCCGCCTGTGCGGGCGCCCGAGGATTTGTCGCGCTGCCTCGGCATCCTGATCCGCTCACCGCAGACCGGGCGCATACGTTCCTGGCAATTGACCAGTATCGAGCGTGAGCACCGGCCGTTGGTGCTCAAGCCGAGCATGACCATGAGCGACTCCGAGGCCGCCTGCTGCGCCAGCGCCCAGGGTCTGGGCATTGCCTTGGTGAGTATGCCCATGGCTGTGCCGTTTCTGGACAGCGGCGCGGTGGTGCGGGTGCTGCCCGACTGGTACGTCGACGACGGCAACATCTCCATCTACTACGCCGAACATAAGCTGCTGCCTGGCAAGACTCGCGCATTTGTAGATTTCATTATCGAGCAGTTTGCCGAGCAGCAGTTGGGGCAGCGCTTCAGTGCGGTTTGATCCTCCTGGTGGACCGAGTCGCCTGCATCGCAGGCAAGCCAGCTCCCACAGGAGAATGCATTTCACAGTTGCACTGCGATCAACTGTGGGAGCCGGGCTTGTCGGCGATGCAGGCAGCTCGGTCTACCGGCCGAACTGGCCCGGCCAACCGATGACCTTCTTTGGCCTGGGGGTCGCATAGGTCCTGATCTTCGACGTCGACAACCCCAGTCGTACCAGCGACTCGGCAATCGTCACCGCCGCTGTCACCCCATCCACCACCGGCACGCCGGTGCGCTGGCGGATCTGCTCATCCAGCCCGGCCATGCCACCGCAACCCAGGCAGATCACCTCGGCCTTGTCCTCGCGAATGGCCAGTTCCGCCTGGCGCACGATGGCTTCCATCGCGGCCAACGGGTCTTCTTCCAGCTCCAGCACCGCCATGCCGCTGGCGCGTACCGAAGCGCAACGCTGGTAGAGCCCTGCGAGTTTCAGGCGGTCTTCGATCAGCGGCACAGTGCGGTCGAGAGTGGTCACCACCGAGTAGGCATGGCCGAGGAACATCGCGGTACTGGCGGCGGCTTCGGTGATGTCCACCACCGGCACGTTCAACAATTCCTGCAAGCCTTCGCGGCCGTGTTCGCCATAGCCGGCCTGAATCACCGCATCGAACGGTTGGTCGTAGGCCATCACCCGGTCCATCACCGCGATGGCCGCCAGGTAGCTTTCAAAGTTGCCCTCCACCGATTCCGCGCCGAAGTAAGGCGTGAGCCCGACAATCTCGGTGCCCGGCGCGGCCACGGCGCGTGCCTGCTGGGCGATGGTTTCGGTGATGGATTCGGTGGTGTTGACGTTGACCACGAGGATGCGCATGGAATGTCCTTGATTAATGGCTGACGTTATCGACGGCAATGCTTTCGCCACTGACATCGGCGTAGAACGGCTGGCGCTTGGCGATCAGCAGGTAGAGCAACCCTGCAATACCGGCGCCAAACATCCAGGAGAACGGTGACACGCTGGCGAAACCGGGCAGCAGGGCCAGGAGAATGGCGATCACTGCCGCAGGAACAAATGCCGCTACGGCACGCAGATTGACCCCGCGGCTGTAGTAATAAGCGCCATTCGGGTCTTCGCTATACAGTTGCAGCACATCTACCCGGCTTTTACGGATCAGCCAGTAATCGACCATGATCACCCCGTACAACGGCCCCAGCAGCGCGCCCAGGCCCGACAGGAAGTACACGATCACCAGCGGGCTGTTGTAGAGGTTCCACGGCAGGATCAGTACGGCCACGGTGGCGCTGATCAACCCGGCACGACGGAAGTTCAGGTACTTGGGCGCCAGGTTGCTCAATACAAAGGCCGGCGCGACAAAGTTGGCCATGATATTCACCGCCACGGTGACGATCAGGAACGCCAGGCAACCCAGGACCAGGAAGAAGGTGTTCGGGATGGCGGCGATGATTTCGGTCGGGCTTTCGATTACCCGGCCGTTGAGTTGGAATTGCCCGCCGCACAGCAGCACGGTGATCGCGGCAAACACCAGGATGTTCACCGGCAGGCCCCAGAAGTTGCCGACCTGGATGGTCTTGCGGCAGGGCGAGGAGCGGGCGAAGTCGCAGAAGTTGAGGATCAGCGTGCCGTAGATCGACAGCCACAGCGCGCCGCCCGCGAAGATATTGCGCCACATCTCACCACCGCTGAGCGGCTCGCGGATCGACCAGGCGATGCTGCCGCCGGTCTGGAAATACATCCAACCGGCCAGCGCGGCCACGGTCAGCAAAATCACCGGCCCGGCGAAGCCTTCGTAGCGGCGCACCATTTCCATGCCGTAGGCCAGGATCACCAGTTGCACCAGCCAGATCGCCACAAAACACGCCCAGCCCAGGGAGGACAGACCGAGGATCGAGTCGTGGTCATAGTCGGCAAAGCCTGGATGAATGGCGGTCAGCAGCACGCGGAAAACCACCGAGGCCAGGTAGGTCTGGATACCAAACCAGGCAATGGCGATGACGGCGCGGATCAACGCCGGAATCTGTGCGCCATGAATACCGAAACTGATGCGGCTGATCACCGGGAACGGCACGCCGGTCTTCTGCCCCATGTAACCCGACAAGTTCATGAAGAAATACACCAGCGCAGCGCCAATGCCGAGGGACAGCAATATCTGCCAGCCGCCCAGGCCCAGTGCATATAAGCCAATGGCGAATGAATAGTTGGCGATGTTGTGCACGTCGTTGGTCCATAGCGCAAAGATGCTGTAGCGCCCCCAGCGTCGCCCTTCGACTTTGGTGGGCGCCAGGTCCTTGTTGTGCAGGCGCGGGCTCAGCACCAGCGGGCCAGGGTCGACGGCCGCGGGGTGGAGGGCGGAGGGCAGATCCAGTGCGATGTTATTCGAGAGACTTGTACGCATTCCGGCAGGCTCCAGCACATCCGCAGGAGAGCCGCAGATGGCAAAGTGTATGTAGGTTTTGTATTTATTGTATACAAAGCGCTTTTCACCTTAAGCCACATGCGTGCCAGTTTTCGATCTATGAAAACTGTAGGTAATTTCGTTTTTGTAGGTGGGATAAATAAATGACTGAATTACAAGAAATATAAATTGACCGATTGAACAGCTATTTATTTTTTGGCGGGAAGAGGGCGATTCACGAACGGGAAAGATGGGCGGGAAGAGGTGTTACGTATTGGTGCGTACAAGCAAAAATTGCACACATAAATGGCACCGATAGTTACACGTGTGTGTACATCTCTAATGGCTAATACAAAACAAATGTGGGAGCGGGCTTGCTCGCGAATGCGGAGTGTCAGTTGATACATTCATCACTGATACACCGCATTCGCGAGCAAGCCCGCTCCCACATAAGCTCATTCCAGATTGTTTACTGCATCAGCCTCAAGCCTTGCTGATGATGTTCCCCGCATGCAGCCCACATTCCTTCTGCGTCGCTTCCTCCCACCACCAACGCCCTTCGCGCTCATGCTGGTTCGGCAACACCGGGCGGGTGCACGGCTCGCAGCCGATGCTGATAAAGCCACGCTCATGCAGGCTGTTGTACGGCAGTTCCAGCATGCGGATGTAGCCCCAGATCTCTTCGCTGGTCATCTGTGCCAGGGGGTTGAACTTGTACAGCGTGCGCTCTGGCGTGGAGAACGCCGAGTCGATTTCCAGCGCCGCTACCTGGCTGCGGGTGCCTGGGCTCTGGTCGCGGCGCTGGCCGGTAGCCCAGGCGCTGACACCGGACAGTTTGCGGCGCAGGGGCTCGATCTTGCGCACGCCGCAGCATTCGCCATGACCGTCCTTGTAGAAGCTGAACAGGCCCTTCTCCTTGACGAAGGGTTCCAGCTTGGTCTGGTCCGGCGAGATCAGCTCGATGTCGATTTTGTAGAACTCACGCACCTGCTCGATGAACCGGTAGGTCTCCGGGTGCAGGCGGCCGGTGTCGAGGCTGAACACCTTGACGTTCTTGTTCAGCTTCCAGGCCATGTCCACCAGCACCACGTCCTCGGCACCGCTGAAGGAAATCCACAGGTCATCGCCGAACTGGCTGAACGCCAGTTTGAGAATGTCCTGGGCGGACTTGTTGGCATAAGTCGCGGCGAGTTCAGCGACGTCGAAGGCTTGGTTCATCAGCACGGTTCCTACAAGGTCAGTGGCGCTAAGCGCTCTATAGGTGGGCGATGGTATCAAAATCCGCCCTGCGTTGCGGCCGCGAGCTTGAATCGCTAGAGTTCGGCAGTCCTTTTGCTCGCTCAACGTCAACAATATAAATAGGAGTGTCTTGTGGAAATTGCCTGTCTCGACCTGGAAGGGGTGCTGGTTCCGGAAATCTGGATCGCCTTCGCCGAAAAAACCGGTATTGAATCCCTGCGGGCCACCACCCGTGACATTCCCGACTACGACGTGCTGATGAAGCAGCGCCTGCGCATTCTTGACGAACATGGGCTCAAGCTCGCCGACATCCAGGAAGTGATTGCCACCCTCAAGCCGCTGGACGGCGCGATCGAGTTCGTCAACTGGCTGCGCGAACGCTTCCAGGTGGTGATTCTGTCGGACACCTTCTATGAATTCTCCCAGCCGCTGATGCGCCAACTGGGCTTCCCGACACTGCTGTGCCACCGTCTGATCACCGACGAAACCGACCGCGTGGTGAGTTACCAACTGCGCCAGAAAGACCCCAAGCGTCAGTCAGTACTGGCGTTCAAAAGCCTGTACTACCGGGTGATTGCTGCGGGCGATTCCTACAATGACACCACCATGTTGGGCGAGGCCGACCGTGGGATCCTGTTCCATGCGCCGGAGAATGTGATCCGCGAGTTCCCGCAGTTCCCGGCGGTGCACACGTTTGAGGATTTGAAGCTGGAATTTATCAAAGCGTCGAATCGGTCGTTGAGCCTGTAAGGCTTTCAGCGCGGCGGCTGGCCTCTTCGCGGGCAAGCCCGCTCCCACATTTGACTGCATTCTCATGATGGAACTCGGTCAAGTGTGGGAGCTGGCTTGCCTGCGAAGAGGCCAGCCCAGTCACTACAAACCGTCCAGTGTCTCCAACAACACCCGCACCTTCGTCAGCGACTCCTGGTACTCCGCCTCCCATTCCGAGTCCGCGACAATCCCGCCGCCGCCCCAGCAACAAACCTGCCCGTCCTTGACCAGCAAGCTGCGGATGGCGATGGAACTGTCCATCTCGCCACGCACGTCCAGGTACACCAACGAGCCGCAGTACAAACCGCGCCTTGTAGGTTCAAGCTCGTCGATGATCTGCATCGCGCGGATCTTCGGTGCGCCGGTGATGGAGCCGCCGGGGAAGCTGCCGGCGATCAAGTCGAGGGCGTCCTTGTCATCGGCCAGGGTGCCGACAACGCTGCTGACCAGATGGTGCACGTTGGGGTAGCTTTCCAGGCTGAACAGTTCCGGCACGCTCACCGAGCCGGTGCGGCAGGTGCGGCCGAGGTCGTTGCGCAGCAGGTCGACGATCATCAGGTTTTCGGCGCGATCCTTGGGGCTGGTCAGCAGTTCGGCGGCGTTGGCGGCGTCTTCTTCTGGCGTCAGGCCACGGGGGCGGGTGCCTTTGATCGGGCGGGTTTCAACGCGGCGTTCGCTGATGTGCACGAAGCGTTCCGGCGACAGGCTCAGCACGGCGCCGTCATCGGGCAGGCTCTGGAACCCGGAGAAAGGCGTAGGGCAGGCTGCGCGCAGGGCGCAGTAGGCGACCCACGGGTCCCCGCTGCACGGCGCGCGAAAGCGCTGGGCAAAGTTGACCTGGTAGCAGTCGCCGGCCTGGATGTAGTCCTGAATCCGCACGATGGCCTGTCGATAGGCCTCGGCGGTGAGGTCGGGGGCCATGGGGCCTTGAAGCTTGAAAGGCACCGGTATGTCGCTGGCTTCAGCGCTGAACAGCGCGATCAGCCGTTGCCGCTCATTGGCGGGCAGTGTCGGATGAAACACCAATTGGCTGGTCTGCGCCTGGTGATCACTGATCAGCGCCCAGGCGTACAGCCCAAAACGCGCATCCGGCAGGTGTAAATCGTCGGCTGCCAGATGGGGCATCTGCTCAAGGTGCCGGCCAAAGTCATAGCTCAGGTAGCCGATCAAGCCGCCGGCAAACGGCAGTGCATAACCGGCCGGCAAATCCGCCTCACCTAGCTGCGCCAGGTTTTCCCGCAGGCGTTGCAGGAAATCACTACCGTTTTCGTCAGGCGATACCGTCAATGTCTCTACAGGCCAGGCGCTGAGCAGGTCATAGCGGCCACGCTCGGCAGCCGGGCGGCCGCTGTCCAGCAGCACCGCGCCAGGCGCATGGCGAATCGCTGCGAAATACTCGACGGGGTTGGTCCGGTAGGGCAGCGGGTGTACAGAACAGGTCGACATGCGGGGTGGATCAGCCATGGGCGCGGGGGAGGGCATTGTAGTCCCCTGTAGGACTAGCTCCTAGAGGGGATGTCGGGGATAGACAGTTTGAGGGCCGGATCAACCTTCAACCGGCGGAATATGCCCAAACATTTCCTGCACAAATTTCACCCGTTCTTCCGGAGTTTCGCTCACGCCAGCCGCTTTCAGCTCCTCCAACCGTGCTTCCACCGCGTGGGTGCGCAGGGTCAGCCCGCAGTCGTTGGCGATCTGGATATTCAGCCCCGGCCGCGCATTCAGTTCCAGGATCAGCGGGCCTTTTTCCTGGTCGAGCACCATGTCCACGCCGATATAACCCAGCCCGCACAGCTCGTAGCAACCGGCCGCGAGCTTCATGAAACCGTCCCAGTTGGGCAGTTGCACGCCGTCCACCGCGTTGGTGGTGTCGGGGTGTTTGGTGATGATGTTGTTCAGCCAGGTGCCCCGCAGGGTCAGGCCGGTGGCCAGGTCGACGCCCACGCCGATGGCGCCCTGGTGCAGGTTGGCCTTGCCGCCGGACTGGCGTGTCGGCAGGCGCAACATGGCCATCACCGGGTAACCCATCAGCACAATGATGCGGATGTCCGGCACGCCTTCGTAGCTGATGCTCTTGAAGATCTGGTCGGGTACCACGCGGTACTCGATCAGCGCGCGGTCACGGTGGCCGCCCAGGGAATACAGGCCGGTGAGGATGCTGGAGATCTGATGCTCGATTTCTTCATGGCTGATGATCTTGCCCGACACCGTGCGATAGCGGCCCTCGAAGCGGTCCGCCACCACCAGGATGCCATCACCGCCGGCGCCCTGGGCCGGCTTGATCACGAAGTCGCTGCGCCCACCGATGATCTCGTCGAGCTTGTCGATTTCCTTCTCGGTGGAGATCACTCCGTACATTTGCGGCACGTGGATGCCAGCGGCAATCGCCCGTTCCTTGGTGATGATCTTGTCATCCACGATCGGGTACAGGCTGCGCTTGTTGTACTTGAGCACGTAGTCGGCATTACGCCGGTTGATGCCCATGATTCCCCGCGCTTCGAGGGCTTTCCAGGTCTTCCAGAAACCGAACATTACTGGTCAGCCTTCAAGAACGCCTTGAAACGCACCAGCTCGGTCAGGCGGTAGCCGCGATAACGCCCCATGGCCAGCATGAAGCCCACCAGGATCAACAGGATCGCCGGGAAGGTAAACACGAAGTAAACCAGTTCCGGCACGCTCATGATCAGGTGCGCCAGGGACGCGGCGAACAACGTGCCGATCGCCACTTTCAGCGCATGGTTGGCGCCGCGTTCCTCCCAGGTGATCGACAGGCGTTCGATGGTCATGGTCAGGATCACCATAGGGAACAGCGCCACCGACAAGCCGCGCTCCAGGCCCAGCTTGTGGCTGAACAGGCTGATGGCGGCGATCAGCACCACCACGAAGGTCAGCACCACCGACAGCCTCGGCAGCATCTGCAACTTCAAATGCTCCAGGTAGGAGCGCAACGAAAGCCCCAGCGCCGTGATAATCGTGAACAGCACAATCCCGAAGCCCAACTGCGTCTCGCGGAAGGCCAGGGCGATCAGCACCGGGGTGAAGGTGCCCAGCGTCTGCAAGCCGATCAGGTTGCGCAGGATCAGGATCACCAGCACGCCGATCGGGATCATCACCATGATCATGAAGGTCTGCTGGGTTTGCAGCGGCAGGCCGTACAACGAGTATTCGAGGAAGTTGGCGTCGGTGTTTTCGTCCGTCAGCTTGGCCAGGCGAATCGCGTTCATCTCGCTGTTGTTCAGGCTGAAGGTCACCATGGCTTTCTTGCCGCCATCCACTGTGATCAGGTTTTCATCGCCAGTCCACCACAGCAGGCGGTCGGCGGGCAGGCCTTGTTCGCCGGTTTCCGGGTTGAAGTACAGCCAGTCATTGCCGTTGAAACTGCGCAGCCACAGCTCCGGGGTTTGCGGTTGGTCGGCGACGAGGCGGATGGTGTGGACTTTTTCCACCGGCACGTGGGCGATGGACAGCAGCAACTCGACGATCTTGGCCTTGTGCGGCGTCGACGGGTCGCCCGCCAGCAGCAGCTTCACGTTGTCGTCGTTGAGGTTGTTGGTGCGTTTGATGGCTTCGGTGATGAAGGTCTCGACGTCGGCCGAGTGCTGGCGGATCGGCGCCAACAGGGCTTCGGCGGCGATTTTTTCCGGGCCTTCCACGGCGATGCTGTCGCGGAAGGTCGGGCCCTTGATCTTGACCTTTTCACCGCTGTAACGCTTGGTCAGCACCAGGCGGTAATACAGGGTCTGGTTGCCTTTGGCGCGGCGCGCCGACCAGGTCACCTTGCGGTTGCCGTCGATGCGGTTGACGCTGACCCCGTAGTTGTTCGAGATGAAGCTCTCGTTGAGGCTGACGAAGTCGCGGCTCAGCGGCGGCACGAACATTTGGATCTTCACCGGGTCCTTCGGGTTGGCGACGAACTCGACCTTGGCGTCGATATTCCACAAGTCGTCGGTGGCGTCCTCGGTAACGGGGATCCCCAGCACGAAAATCTGGTAGGCGGTGACCGAAATACCCAACACCACCAGGATGGTGATCAGGATTTTCAGGTGCAGGGTCAGAGAGCGCATTCGGTTTACTCGGCGGTATAAGCGTCGGCGGCGCAGGCGGGTTTGCCTGCTGCGTATTTAAGACTGGGGTCGACCAGCGCATCAAAGCGTTTCAAGGCTTCGGAGCCGATCAGCAGCGGGTATTGGAATGCGCTACGGTCAGTCAAGTTCACTTCGATGCTGCGTAAAGCGTTGCCCATGCAGACGTCGAGGGCAATCACCGGACGGGCGGTGTATTTCTTGTCCTCATCGGGGTCGTAGTCACCGGCGCGGCGCTTGATCTTGCTGACGCGGGCCAAGGGCAGTTCGATGGGGTGGGAATGGGCGGTGTCGATGGCCAGGTAGAAGCGTACCCAGGATTCACCATTGCGCTTGAAGCGCTTGATGTCGCGGGCACTGAGGGAGGCGGTCTTGGCACCGGTGTCGAGTTTGGCGGCGACTTCGAGGTCGATACCCGCCAGCTTGGCGTATTCGTTCAGGCCATACACAGTCTTCTCGGCGGCAACGCCAAGGCTTGGTAGGGTCAAGAGGCTGATCAATAGAAGGAAGGGCTTGAGTCTCATAAATCCCGAGGCTGTACAGTGCGATGTTCAATTCAAGGCGACTGGCATTGCTGCGCAAACTCCCTCGTGCGCCTTTTCATCAGGTGATGTCAGGCAAAAGCGGCGGGCATTCTAACATGATGCTTTTTTGGCGCCAGCGCTGGCAGGCGGCCATGCCCTTATCAAGTGTGAAGGGGGTTATTAGACGATTGTCGACAATGTGGATTTATTCTTTGACTATCCAGGCTTGATTGGCTAGTTTTTGCCACATTGATTTTAAAGGTGTCGACAATATGCTGGATCAAGCGGAAGCCTCGGTGGCGACAACGGACGAATCCCAGACCATGTCTGAGAACGTCTTCCGCCGTATCCAGGCCGCCATCGTCAAGGGCGAGATTGCCCCCGGCAGCAAGATCTCCGAGCCGGAGCTGGCGCGCACCTACGGCATCAGCCGTGGCCCGCTGCGTGAGGCGATCCACCGCCTGGAAGGCCAGCGCCTGCTGGTGCGCATACCGCATGTTGGCGCGCGGGTGGTGTCGTTGAGCCACGCCGAGTTGATCGAACTCTATGAAATCCGCGAATCCCTCGAAGGCATGGCCTGCCGCCTGGCGGCCGAGCGCATGACCGACGCCGAAATCGAAGAACTGCGCCAAGTGCTGCATACCCACGAACGCGACGCCGCATTCCAGGCTGGCGTCGGCTACTACCAGCAGGAAGGCGATTTCGACTTCCACTACCGGATCATCCAGGGCGCCGGCAACCGCACCCTCACGCAAATGCTCTGCGGCGAGCTGTACCAGTTGGTGCGCATGTACCGCATCCAGTTCTCCGCCACACCCAATCGTCCACGCCAGGCCTTTGCCGAACACCACCGGATTCTGGACGCGATTGCCGATCGCGACGGTGAACTGGCCGAACTGTTGATGCGCCGCCACATCGGCGCATCCAAACGCAACATTGCCCGTCACTTCCCCGACGGCGCAGCCCAATCACGAGGTGAATGATGAGTTCCAATAACAAGAGCACCCCAGGCCAGCGTTTCCGTGACGCCGTCGCCAGTGAGCACCCGCTGCAAGTGGTTGGCGCGATCAATGCCAACCACGCGCTGCTGGCCAAGCGCGCCGGATTCAAGGCCATTTACCTGTCGGGTGGCGGGGTTGCGGCAGGTTCCCTAGGGGTGCCGGACCTGGGCATCACCGGCCTGGATGACGTGCTCACCGACGTGCGCCGCATCACCGACGTGTGTGATCTGCCGCTGCTGGTGGACGTGGACACCGGTTTCGGCTCCTCGGCGTTCAACGTGGCGCGTACGGTCAAGTCGATGATCAAGTTCGGCGCTGCCGCCATCCACATCGAAGACCAGGTCGGTGCCAAGCGCTGCGGCCACCGCCCGAACAAGGAAATCGTGTCCCAGCAGGAAATGGTCGACCGCATCAAGGCCGCCGTGGATGCGCGCACCGATGACAGCTTCGTGATCATGGCGCGCACCGACGCCCTCGCGGTGGAAGGCCTGGAGTCCGCCCTTGAGCGTGCCGCCGCCTGCATCGAGGCCGGCGCCGACATGGTCTTCCCTGAAGCCATCACGGAACTGGAGATGTACAAGCTGTTCGCCGCCCGTGTGAAAGCCCCGATCCTGGCCAACATCACCGAATTCGGTGCCACGCCGCTGTACACCACCGAACAGTTGAAATCTGCCGATGTTTCCATCGTGCTGTACCCGCTCTCGGCATTCCGCGCCATGAACAAGGCCGCCGAGAATGTATACACCGCGATCCGTCGCGACGGCACCCAACAGAACGTGATCGACACCATGCAAACCCGCATGGAACTGTACGACCGCATCGACTACCACACCTTCGAGCAGAAGCTCGACGCGTTGTTTGCTGCGAAAAAGTGATTTTGTGGGAGCAGGCTTGTGTGGGAGCGGGCTTGCTCGCGAAAGCGGTGTATCAGCTGTAATTGCTGTGACTGACACACCGTCTTCGCGAGCAAGCCCGCTCCCACACGAACCCAGCTCCACACGCGACTCCCTATAAGTACAAGATTGGAGAACAGACATGGCTGAAGCAAAAGTACTGAGCGGCGCCGGCCTGCGTGGCCAGGTGGCCGGGCAGACCGCACTGTCCACCGTGGGCCAGGCCGGTGCCGGCCTGACCTATCGCGGCTACGACGTGCGCGAACTGGCCGCCGATGCGCAGTTTGAAGAAGTCGCCTACCTGCTGCTGTACGGTGAACTGCCGAGCAAGGCCGAACTGGCCGCCTACAGTGCCAAGCTGAGCAAGCTGCGCGACCTGCCCCAAGCCCTGAAGGAAGTGCTGGAACGCATCCCCGCCGACGCCCACCCGATGGACGTGATGCGCACGGGTTGCTCGTTCCTGGGCAACATCGAGCCGGAAACCGACTTCAGCGTGCAACGCGACGTCACCGACCGCCTGCTCGCCGCCTTCCCGGCGATCATGTGCTACTGGTATCGCTTCAGCCACGACGGCCAGCGCATCGACTGCGTGACCGACGAGCCAAGCATTGGCGGGCATTTCCTGCACCTGTTGCACGGCAAGAAGCCGAGCGAGCTGCACGTCAAGGTGATGAATGTGTCGCTGATCCTCTATGCCGAACACGAATTCAACGCCTCGACCTTCACCGCCCGGGTGTGTGCGTCGACCCTGTCGGACTTGTATTCCTGCGTCACCGCCGCCATCGGCTCCCTGCGCGGCCCGCTGCATGGCGGTGCCAACGAAGCGGCGATGGAAATGATCGAGCGGTTCTCGTCCGCTGAAGAAGCGGTCGAAGGCACCCTCGGCATGCTGGCGCGCAAGGACAAGATCATGGGCTTTGGCCACGCGATCTACAAAGACAACGACCCGCGCAATGAAGTGATCAAGGGCTGGGCGAAAAAGCTTGCTGACGAAGTGGGCGACACCGTGTTGTTCCCGGTGTCCGAAGCCATCGACAAGACCATGTGGGAGCAGAAGAAGCTGTTCCCCAACGCCGACTTCTACCATGCCTCGGCGTACCACTTCATGGGTATCCCGACAAAGCTGTTCACGCCGATCTTTGTCTGCTCGCGCCTGACCGGCTGGGCTGCGCATGTGTTCGAGCAGCGTGCCAACAACCGCATCATCCGTCCAAGCGCCGAGTACATCGGCGTAGAACAGCGCAAGTTCGTGGCAATCGAACGTCGCTGAGTAAGAAGACCGGCGACCCTGAATTGGAAACCGGATCAAATGTGGGAGCGGGCTTGCTCGCGAAAGCGGTGTCTCGGTCGCAGGTGTGTTGAATGACACACCGCTTTCGCGAGCAAGCCCGCTCCCACACTGGGATCGCATTTCAATTCTGGATAGGCACAGGTCTTCCTTTTGCAACTACCGTGACCGAGTCCTGACGATGAACACTGAATTTCGCAAACCGCTCCCCGGCAGCCGCCTGGATTTCTTCGACGCCCGCGCGGCTGTCGAGGCCATCACCCCCGGTGCCTACGCCACCTTGCCCTACACCTCCCGCGTGCTCGCCGAAAACCTCGTGCGTCGCTGTGACCCGGCCACCCTCAATGCGTCCCTGCGCCAACTGATCGAGCGCAAGCGTGACCTCGACTTCCCGTGGTTCCCGGCCCGTGTGGTGTGCCATGACATCCTCGGCCAGACCGCCCTGGTCGACCTCGCCGGCCTGCGCGACGCCATCGCCCAGCAAGGCGGCGACCCGGCGCAGGTCAACCCGGTGGTGCCGACGCAATTGATCGTCGACCACTCCCTGGCCGTCGAAGCCGGTGGTTTTGATCCGGACGCGTTCGAGAAGAACCGCGCCATCGAAGACCGGCGCAACGAAGACCGCTTCCACTTTATCGAGTGGACCAAGAAAGCCTTCAAGAACGTCGACGTGATTCCGCCGGGCAACGGCATCATGCACCAGATCAACCTGGAGAAAATGTCCCCGGTGATCCAGGTGCGTGACGGCGTGGCCTTCCCGGATACCTGTGTCGGCACCGACAGCCACACCCCGCACGTGGACGCGTTGGGCGTGATCGCCATCGGCGTCGGCGGCCTCGAAGCCGAAAGCGTGATGCTCGGCCGCGCCTCGTGGATGCGCCTGCCGGAAAGCGTCGGTGTCGAGCTGACGGGCAAGCTGCAACCGGGCATCACCGCCACCGACATGGTGCTGGCGCTGACCGAGTTCCTGCGCAAACAGAAAGTGGTGGGCGCGTGGCTGGAGTTCTTTGGCGAAGGTGCTTCGGCCCTGACCCTCGGCGACCGTGCGACCATCTCCAACATGGCCCCGGAATACGGGGCCACGGCGGCGATGTTCTATATCGATCAGCAAACCATCGCCTACCTGAAACTCACCGGCCGCGAAGACGAACAGGTCGCGCTGGTGGAGCAATATGCACGTCACACCGGCCTGTGGGCCGATGACCTCAAAAGCGCGCAATACGAGCGCGGCCTGACGTTCGACCTGTCCAGCGTAGTGCGCAACATGGCAGGCCCGAGCAACCCCCATGCGCGCGTGGCGACCAGCGACCTGGCCGCCAAAGGCATCAGTGGCCAATGGGAAGACGTGCCCGGCCAGATGCCCGACGGCGCGGTGATCATTGCGGCCATCACCAGTTGCACCAACACCAGCAACCCGCGCAACGTGATTGCCGCAGGCCTTCTGGCACGCAATGCCAACAAACTGGGGCTGACGCGCAAACCGTGGGTCAAATCCTCCTTGGCGCCAGGTTCGAAAACCGTGGCCATGTACCTGGAAGACGCCGGCCTGGATCATGAACTGGAACAACTCGGCTTTGGCGTGGTGGCGTTTGCCTGCACCACGTGCAACGGCATGTCCGGCGCGCTCGATCCGGTGATCCAGCAGGAAATCATCGACCGCGATTTGTACGCCACCGCCGTGCTGTCGGGTAACCGCAACTTTGACGGGCGCATTCACCCGTACGCCAAGCAAGCATTCCTCGCCTCGCCGCCGTTGGTGGTGGCCTACGCGATTGCTGGCACCATCCGTTTCGACATTGAAAAAGACGTGCTCGGCGTCGACGCCAACGGCCAGGAAATCCGCCTGCAAGACATCTGGCCGAGCGACGAAGAAATCGACGCGGTGGTCAAGGCCTCGGTCAAGCCGGAGCAGTTCCGCAAGGTCTACATCCCGATGTTCGCGATCCATGAAGACACCGGCCCCAAAGTCGCGCCGCTGTACGACTGGCGTCCGCAAAGCACCTATATCCGTCGCCCGCCTTACTGGGAAGGCGCGCTGGCCGGCGCCCGTCCGCTCAAGGGCATGCGCCCGCTGGCGGTGCTGCCGGACAACATCACCACCGACCACCTGTCGCCGTCCAACGCGATCATGCTCGACAGCGCCGCCGGTGAATACCTGGCGAAAATGGGCTTGCCGGAAGTCGACTTCAACTCCTACGCGACCCATCGCGGCGACCACTTGACCGCGCAGCGCGCGACCTTTGCCAACCCGAAACTGTTCAACGAAATGGTGGTGGAAAACGGCAAGGTCAAGCAGGGCTCCCTGGCGCGGATCGAGCCGGAAGGCCAGGTCACGCGGATGTGGGAAGCCATCGAAACCTACATGGAACGCAAGCAGCCGCTGATCATCATTGCCGGCGCCGACTACGGCCAGGGCTCGTCCCGCGACTGGGCGGCCAAGGGCGTGCGCCTGGCCGGTGTGGAAGCGATCGCCGCCGAAGGTTTCGAGCGCATCCACCGCACCAACCTGGTGGGCATGGGCGTGTTGCCGCTGGAGTTCCTGCCGGGCACCGACCGTCATACGTTGCAGATCGATGGCAGCGAAACCTATGACGTGGTCGGCGCACGCACCCCGCGTGCCACGCTGACCCTGGTGATCAACCGCAAGAATGGCGAACGTGTCGAAGTGCCGGTGACCTGCCGCCTCGACACCGCCGAAGAAGTGTCGATCTACGAAGCGGGTGGCGTTTTGCAGCGTTTTGCCCAGGACTTCCTGGAATCGGCGGCAACGGCCTGAGGGGGAACCATGGCACACGTAGCGCAAATCAAGATCCCCGCCACCTACATGCGTGGCGGCACCAGCAAAGGCGTGTTTTTCAGCCTCACGGACCTGCCCGAAGCGGCGCAGGTGCCGGGCGCTGCACGCGACGCCCTGCTGCTGCGGGTGATCGGCAGCCCCGACCCCTATGACAAGCAAATCGACGGCATGGGCGGCGCCACGTCGAGCACCAGCAAAACCGTGATCCTCGCCAAAAGCACCCGCGCCGAGCACGACGTGGATTACCTGTTCGGCCAGGTGTCCATCGACAAGCCGTTCGTGGATTGGAGCGGCAACTGCGGCAACCTGTCGGCGGCGGTCGGTTCGTTTGCCGTCAGCGCGGGGCTGGTCGACCCGGCCCGCGTGCCCCGCAACGGCGTGGCCGTGGTGCGTGTGTGGCAGGCCAATATCGGCAAGACCATCATTGCCCACGTGCCGATCACCGACGGCGCCGTGCAGGAAACCGGTGACTTCGAGCTGGATGGCGTGACCTTCCCGGCCGCCGAAGTGCAGTTGGAGTTCATGGACCCGGCGGCGGACGAAGAGGGCGGCGGCGGTTCGATGTTCCCCACCGGCAACCTGATCGACGACCTCGAGGTGCCGGGTGTCGGCACCTTCAAGGCGACGCTGATCAACGCCGGCATCCCGACGATCTTCATCAACGCCGAAGACCTCGGCTACACCGGCACCGAACTGCAAGGCGCGATCAACAGCGACCCGAAAGCCTTGGCGATGTTCGAAACCGTTCGCGCCTACGGCGCGCTGCGTATGGGCCTGATCAAGCAACTGGATGAAGCGGCCCGGCGCCAGCACACACCGAAGATCGCATTTGTGGCCAAGCCTGCGGACTACGTGGCCTCGAGCGGCAAGGCGATCAAGGCCGGCGATGTGGATTTGCTGGTGCGTGCACTGTCCATGGGCAAGTTGCACCACGCGATGATGGGCACGGCGGCGGTGGCGATTGGCACGGCGGCGGCGATTTCCGGCACGCTGGTCAACCTCGCTGCGGGTGGCGTGGAGCGCAATGCGGTGCGCTTCGGGCATCCGTCGGGCACGTTGCGGGTGGGCGCCGAAGCCAGTCAGGTGGACGGTGAGTGGGTAGTGAAAAAAGCCATCATGAGCCGCAGTGCGCGGGTATTGATGGAAGGCTTCGTGCGCATCCCCGGCGACGCCTTCTAAGCCCAACACCCATCCCTAATGTGGGATAGGGCTTGTGTGGGAGCGGGCTTGCTCGCGAAGGCGGTGGGTCAGTGAAGTCTGTATCGACTGAAACACCGCCATCGCGGGCAAGCCCGCTCCCACAGGGGACTACCTACGTAGAGTTTTTATTCCAAGGCAGGCATTCAAGACCTGCTTTCAACAACCGTGAGCCCGAGGACTAACCCCAACCCTTTCTTGGAGCACTGCCATGAGCGCCAATGTCGACCAGAACAACCGCCCCGACTACGACCAGGTCCTGCAGGACATCGCCGACTACGTCCTCAACTACCGGATCGATTCCCAGGCCGCCCTGGACACCGCCCGCAACTGCCTGATGGACACCCTGGGGTGCGGCCTGCTGGCCCTGCGTTTCCCCGAGTGCACCAAGCACCTGGGGCCGATTGTCGAGGGCACGGTGGTGCCGTTCGGTGCACGGGTGCCGGGCACCTCGTTCCGCTTGGACCCGGTCAAGGCCGCGTGGGACATCGGCTGCATCGTGCGTTGGCTTGACTACAACGACACCTGGCTCGCTGCTGAATGGGGCCACCCTTCGGATAACCTCGGTGGCATCCTGGCCGTGGCCGATCACCTCTCACAAAAACGCGTGGCCAACGGCGAGGCGCCGCTGACTGTGCGTGCGGTACTCGAAGCGATGATCATGGCCCATGAGATTCAGGGAGTGATTGCCCTGGAAAACTCGTTCAATCGTGTCGGCCTCGACCATGTGCTGTTAGTGAAAGTTGCCTCCACGGCGGTGACCGCCAAGCTGATGGGGGCCAGTCGCGAGCAGTTGCTTGCCGCGCTGTCCCACGCGTTTGTCGATGGGCAGGCGCTGCGCACCTATCGGCACGCGCCGAACGCGGGTTCGCGCAAGTCCTGGGCGGCGGGGGATGCGTCGAGTCGCGGTGTGCGGCTGGCCGACATCGCCCTGCGTGGCGAGATGGGCATCCCCGGCGTCTTGAGCGCGCCGCAATGGGGTTTCTACGACGTGCTGTTCAGCCACACCAACAAGGACCTGGCCCTCAAGCCCGAAGACAAACGCGCATTCAGCCTGTCCCAGCCCTACGGCACGTACGTGATGGAAAACGTGCTGTTCAAGATCAGCTTCCCCGCCGAATTCCACGCGCAAACCGCCTGCGAAGCCGCCGTGACCTTGCACCCGTTGGTCAAGGATCGCCTGCATGAAATCGAGCGCATCGTGATCACCACCCATGAATCGGCGATCCGCATCATCTCCAAGGTCGGCCAACTGGCCAACGCTGCCGACCGTGACCACTGCCTGCAATACATGACCGCCGTGCCGCTGGCGTTTGGCAATTTGGTGGCCGAGCAGTACGAAGATGAATTCCACGCCGCGCACCCGATCATCGACGCGTTGCGCGACAAGATGGTCATCGTCGAAGACCCGCGCTACAGCCGCGAATACCTGGAAGCCGACAAACGCTCAATTGCCAACGCGGTGCAGGTGTTTTTCACGGACGGCTCCAGCACCGAGCAGGTGGCGGTGGAATACCCGATTGGTCATCGCCGTCGTCGGGTGGAGGGTATTGCATTGCTGGAAGACAAGTTCAAGGCCAACCTGGCCACGCGGTTTACCGCGCAGCGCAGCGGGGAGATTTTTGCGTTGTGCAAGGATCAGGCGAAGCTTGAGGCCACGCCGGTCAATCGCTTCTTGGACCTGTTCGTAATCTGAAAACACCAGAGATTCAATGTCGAAGTGAGCTTGTGTGGGAGCGGGCTTGCTCGCGAAAGCGGAGTGTCAGTCGCTACCTGTGCTGGCTGAAACACCGCTTTCGCGAGCAAGCCCGCTCCCACATTTGGAACTGTGTTGGTCCTGACTAACTACATACTGCCTTCAACGTCCTCCAGGCTGAATGTCTCGGTGTGGTCGTCATACGAAAAGATCTCCGCATACCGCCCCCACGCCACCACGCTTTCCAGGGTCTTTTCCACGAAGGCTTCGGTCATCGAGTCTTCCAGCTCCTGCTCGAAACGCACCCGTGGCGCGCGGTGCCCGCTGCGTTCGAGCAGTACCTGGTGAATGCGCGCGGCCAGCGGTACGTGCTGGATCAGGTGCTCGGCGAACAGGGTCTTGCGTTCCTGGGTGCCGTAGTCGGCAAACAGTTTGCCGGCGTCGGTGAGGGTGATGTCGGCGCCCTTGAGTTCGGCGAAGCCCAAATGCTCGAGCATCTCGGCCACCGGGAACAGGTCGTCGACTTCCAGCAAGCGCCGCTCGGCCACGGTGGGCAAGCCCGCGTGGCCGTTGTAGGGCTCGGCGGCCAGGGTTTCGATCAGGCCGGCCATCAGGTTGGTGGAGACTTCCGGCAGCAGGCTGCTCATCTTCAACTCCGGCTTGCCGGCGCTGGCATCGGCGCTGCGTCGGTCGGTCATCAGCGCGTAGATGTCATCGACCATTTGCCGGAACGTCGGGTCCAGGCGGTTGCGTGGGTGGGCAAACGGCACCTTGATCTCGGCGACCACCCGGCCGGGGTTGGAGGACAGCACCAGGATGCGGTCGCACATCAACACCGCTTCTTCGATGTTGTGGGTCACGATCAGGATCGATTTGATCGGTAATTGCTTGCCACTCCACAGCTCCAGCAAGTCGGTGCGCAGGGTTTCGGCGGTGAGCACGTCGAGGGCGGAGAAGGGTTCGTCCATCAGCAGCAGGGTCGGGTTGACCACCAGCCCACGGGCGAACCCGACGCGCTGGCGCATGCCGCCGGACAATTCGCGGGGGTAGGCGTTTTCAAAACCGTCCAGGCCGATCAGGTCGATGGCGGCCAGGGCACGGCGGCGGGCTTCCTTGCGTTCGACCTGCAAGGCTTGCAGGCCGGCCTCGACGTTTTCCAGCACGGTCAGCCACGGGAACAGGGCAAAGGTCTGGAACACCATGGCCACGCCTTCGGCCGGGCCGGTCAGCGGTACGCCGTGGTAGCGCACGTCGCCCGACGACGGCTGGATCAGCCCGGCAATAATGCGCAGCAAGGTCGACTTGCCGGAACCGGAACGGCCGAGCATGCCGACGATCTCGCCTTCGTGCAGGTTCAGGTCCACGCCGCTGAGCACTTGCAGCTCGTCCTTGCCTTTGCCGAACACCCGGTTCACATTTTTCAGCGAGTAGATTTGCGGGGTGTCGGCAGTGTGTTCGGTATAGGTACTCATCTCGGCAAATTGCCCCTCAATTCAGACGCAGTTTGTTCTCAGCCATGGCGTACATCGGGCGCCAGACCGCACGGTTGAAGACCACCACAAAGATCGACATCACCACCACGCCCAGGGCGATTTTCGGGAAGTCGCCCGCCGCGGTGGTTTGTGCAATGTAGGCGCCAAGGCCGTGGGCGACCACATTGTCCTGGCCCCAGGACACATACTCGGAAACGATGCTGGCGTTCCATGCGCCACCCGATGCGGTAATCGCGCCGGTGACGTAGTACGGGAAAATGCCCGGCAGCATCACCTTGCGCCACCACAGCCAGCCGCGAATGCGGAAGTTGGCGGCGGCTTCCTTGTAGTCATTGGGAAACGCGCTGGCACCGGCCACCACGTTGAACAGGATGTACCACTGGGTGCCCAGGACGATCAGCGGGCTGAGCCAGATGTCCGGGTTGAGGTGGTAGTGCAGGATCACAATGACGAACACCGGGAACAGCAGGTTCGCCGGAAACGCCGCGAGGAACTGCGCCACGGGCTGGATCTTTTGCGCCAGGCGCGGACGCAGGCCGATCATCACGCCCAGCGGCACCCAGATCAGCGAGGCAATCAGGATCAGGCCGGTCACTCGCAGCAGGGTGATCAAACCGAGCACGAAGACATGGCCGACCTCGGCGAAGGTCACTTCGGTGCCGACGTACTGCACGATGTGGTACAGCGCGTAGGCCGTGAGCAGGCCAATCAACCCGCCCCATACCCAATCGATCACCTTGGACGCTGCCGACGATTCGCTCGGCAATGCCTTGAACGCGCCGCCAGCGAGCCTGAAGGGTTTGTTGCCGATGCGGCCGATGGCGCGGGTGATGGGGCGCAGGATGCGTTGGACCATGCGCGTGCGCTGGATCAGGTTCAACACCCAGGATTGCGGCGCAGCGCCCTGGGAGGCGGTGGTTTCCATGCGGAACTTGTCGGCCCAGGCCATCAGTGGACGGAACAGGAACTGGTCGTAGATCAGGATCACCGCGATCATCGCCAGGATCACATAGCCCACGGCATGCAGGTCTTTCTGGGCAATGGCCAAGGCCAGGTACGAACCGATGCCGGGCAGGGTGATGGTCTTGTCGCCGACGGTGATGGCTTCGGAGGCGACCACGAAAAACCAGCCGCCGGACATGCTCATCATCATGTTCCACACCAGCCCCGGCATGGCGAACGGCACGTCGAGCTTCCAGAAGCGTTGCCAGCCGGACAGCCGCAGGTTGGTGGACACTTCCACCAGGTCATGGGGCAGCATGCGCAGCGACTGGTAGAAGCTGAACGTCATGTTCCAGGCCTGGCTGGTGAAGATCGCGAAGATCGCCGCGAACTCTGCGCCCAGTACGCGGCCGGGAAACAGCAGCAGGAAGAAGGTCACGGTAAACGAGATGTAACCGAGCACCGGCACCGATTGCAGGATGTCGAGCACGGGCACCAGCAGTTTTTCGGCGCGCCGGCTTTTGGCGGCCAGGGTGCCGTAGAGCAGGGTGAAGATCAGCGCCGCGACCATCGCCGCGAGCATGCGCAGGGTGGTGCGCATCGCATATTCCGGCAGGTTGGCGGGGTCGAGGGAAATGACCTCGCTCTGCAGCGTCTCGATGGGGGCCCAGGTTTCCCGCGCAGTGATGGAAAAAAACAGCAGAAAGCCGATCACCAGCGGCAGGGCGACCAAATCCCAACGGTTGGGCAGCAAGCGCATGGTGGATGCTGGTATGTAGTGACGGAGCACTTTATTCATAGGCAGTCATTCCTGCAGCGTTCAGGTTCAGGGGAGCGGTGGGGTGAGCTTGGCTTCTGTTCGAAAGACCCCGCGAGAAGGGGCGGGCGCTCTTTCTCCGAGAGTCAGGTGGCAGTGCATCAGGACGATGACCTGCTGGCGAGATTCTACGTTTCTGAATGTTACAAGGCGGATAAATTTCCTGTCAGTTCGCTGTACGAAAAGCGGCCGGGGGGTTGGCTCCCCAGCCGCGTGGCCATTACTCGAAGCGCAGGATCACCCGCCGGTTGTGTTTGCTCTTCTTCTCGATCTTCTCGCAGAACACCCGGCCGATTTCCTCGGTGTTGATCACGTGGGTGCCGCCGCAGGGCTGGATGTCGATGCCGGCGATTTCAATGATGCGCACCGAGCCCTGGATCACTGGCGGCGCGACCGCCTGGGTGCGGGTGATCTGCAGCAGGGTGGCGTATTCCGAGGCGGGCATCGCCAGGGCCTTTACCGTGTGGGCCTGTTCGATCAGCGCATTGAGGTCGCGGGTGAGGCTGTCTTTGTCGAGGGTCATTTCCGGCAGGTCGAAGTCCAGGCGGCCTTTGTCGGCGCTGATGCTGCAGCCGGTCACGGGGGCATCGATCAGCGAGCACAACAGGTGCAGGCAGGTGTGCATCTTCATGTGCTGGTAGCGTCGCTCCCAATCGAGGCCGGCGTCGACTTGCACACCGGCGGTCAATTGTTCGGGGCAGTGTTCCACCTGGTGCCAGATGATCGAACGCAGCACCGGGTCGCGTACCGTACCGACCACCTCGACCCGCGTGCCGTCCGCCAGGGTTAAGTGGCCGGTGTCGCCCGGTTGCCCGCCGCCGGTGGGGTAGAACAACGTGTGTTCCAGGGCAATGCCGTGTTCGCTGACGGCAATCACCCGGGCGCTGAATGCGTTCTGGTAGGGCGCGCTGTCAAACAGCGCCAGGGTTTCCATGGTGTGCACGGACATGTTCAACCTCGGACGATCAGTGGGCTGGCTTGCAATAAATGACGCACCATTGCGCTCAAGCCAGGGGGGGATAGCAGGGTGATTTCAAATTCCGGGCCGCAGACCTTGAGGTTCAGCGGCAGGCGCGGCAGGTAGCCGTCCGAGTCGATGCGGTGCAGGCGGAACTGCAGGTGATGGCGTTCTTTCACCGTGGGTTCGAGCAACAACCCCTGCAAGGGGTGAAAGTCGGCGTCCAGCACGGTGACCTTGTGGTTGGCATTGATCTCGCCGACCACGTGCAGGCGCTCGTCGAGGGCGAAGGCCCCGAGGTAGTTGCTATGGTCCGACTCGTCGTTTTTTTGCAATTGCACCTGGTTCACCACCTTGACCTTGGTGCCCGCCGGCACGTCCTGGGTGATCACGCAGGAGGGGCTGATGAACACGTCGTCGCCGATCAGCACATAACCCAGCACGCGTGCGCCGGAGCCGATCTCGACGTTGTTGCCCAGGCGCGGGTGGCGCTTGCCGTCCGGGTTGTTGGCAATGCCACGGGCACCGAGGGTCACGCCGCACAGGATGTAGCAGTCGTTGCCGATCTCGCAGGTCTCGCCGATCACGGTGCCGTAGCCATGGTCGAGCACAAAGCGCCGGCCGATGCGCGCGGCCGGGTGGATCTCGGCGCCGGAGAGGATCTTGCCCTGGTTGCTGAGCTTGAGGGCAATGCGTGAAAACACGCCGTTGGTCTGGTCCGGGAAATTCCACACCAGGTGCGCCAGGCGATAGAACAGCACGGCCTTGAACGAGGCGTAGGACTCCAGGATCAGTTCGCCGCGCCCGCGCGACGCCGGGTCACGGTAGGCGTAGGCGATCAGGTCTTCGGCCACGGCCTGGGCGGCGTTCTGCACCAAGGGCGCCAGGTGCGGTTCCAGCTGCTTCATCTGCGTTGGCGTAAGGGTCTTGATGAGGTGGGTGAGCAACTCATCGTGCAGCTGTTGCATGTCAATAAAGCCCCCCATGGAGGCACCCCCACATTCTGGATGGTTGGGAAACCGTTTATTCGAAACTGGGCAGGTAGCTGTCGGCATTGTCGTAGACCATGGTCAGTACCACCGTTTCGGTGGGCAGTTCCGGGGCAAGCCTGGCGATGGCGACCATATTGGCCGCCGAGGACAGGCCCAGGCTGATGGCGTCCGTGCGCATGATGCGTTTCATCATGTCGATGCACTCCTGGCGCGACACCTTGAGCATGCCGTCCAGTACGTCGAGGTTGAGAATGCTCGGAATCAGGCCTATCGACAGGCCCTGGATATGGTGCGGTGCGTGCTGGTTTTTCAGCAGGTCGCATTCTTCCGGCTCCACGCCCATCACCCGCAGCTGCGGCCATGTGGCCTTGAGGGTTTCGCCGATGCCGGTGATATGGCCGCCGGTGCCGATGCCGCTGACGAAGTAGTCCACGCGCAGGTCACCGAAGGCACGCAGGATCTCCGGCGCGGTGGTCTCGCGGTGGGTTTGCGGATTGGCACCATTGCGCTGCTGGTTGAGCATCACGTAGCTGGGGTTTTCCAGCTGCATTTCCAGGCACTTCTCGCCATGGGAGTTGTTGCCCAGGCGGCTGTCCGACAGCACCACCTTGGCCCCGTAGAGGCGCAGCAACTTCTGTTTTTCCGGGCTGTAGTTATCGGGGATCACCAGCACCACTTTGTAGCCCAGCACATTGCCGGCCATTACCAGGCCAATGCCGGTGTTGCCGCCACTGGGCTCGATGATGGTTTGCCCGGCGTTGCGGATCAGCACGCCACGCCGTTCGGCGTCGAGGATCATGCCCAGGGCGATGCGCGCCTTGTGGCTGCCGCCGGGGTTGAGGGATTCGAGCTTGGCGTAGACCTCGATGCCGAGGTCTTCGGAAAACTGCGCCAGACGCACGATGGGCGTGTGGCCGATCACGTCGAGGATGGAGTCATGCAGCATCAGTCGATCCCCGGCTCAATACAACGGCATGTCGGGTTCGACGTCGCGCACCCAGTGTTTCATCCCGCCCTGCAAGACCTTGGTATTGGCGAAACCGGCCGCCAGCAGGGTCGTGGCAGCTTGTTCGGCGCGGGTGCCGGCGTAGCAGATCAGGTAGTGGGTATTGTCGCGGCTGAGGCTGTCGAGTTGCCTGTCCAGTTCGGCCAGGGGAATGTGCACCACGCCTGGTAGTTTGCACACTTCCAGTTCGCTGGCGTCACGCACGTCCAGCAGCACATCGGCGCTGTGGTGGTGTTCGAGCAGTTGCTTGAGGACGCGGGGCTTGATGTAGCGTTCTGCGGCCAGCGACGGCTGGCTTGGCACGGCGTCGGCGCAGACCGCTGGCGCCTGGGTCTGGCTGTGGCGCAGGTCCGAGCAGCACGGGCAGTCGGCGCGGCGCTTGAAGCGGATCTCGCTGAACTTCATCGCCAGCGCATCGAAGCGCATCAGGCGGCCGGACAGGGGTTCGCCGATGCCGATCAGCAATTTGATCGCTTCGGTGGCCTGGATCATCCCGACCACGCCGGGCAGCACGCCGATGACCCCGCCGGCGCTGCAATTGGGCGCCAGTTCGGCGGGCGGAGCCTGGGGGAACAGGCAGCGGTAGCACGGCCCACCTTTATAGTTGAGCACGCTGATCTGCCCGTCGAAGCGGTAGATGGCGCCGTACACCAGGGGTTTGCCAAGCTGGACGCAGGCGTCGTTGACCAGGTAGCGGGTGTCGAAATTGTCGGTGCCGTCGATCACCAGATCGTAGGCGCCCACCAGTTCCAGGGCGTTGTCGGCATTCAGGGCGGTGTCATGGGCATTGATCTGGATGTGGCGGTTGAGGTCTTGCAGGCGCTGCTTGGCGGACTCGACCTTGGGCAGGCCCAACGTGCTGTTGCCGTGGACGATCTGGCGTTGCAGGTTGCTGCTTTCCACCACATCGAAATCCACCAGCCCCAGAGTGCCGATGCCGGCTGCCGCCAGGTACAGGCTGATGGGCGAGCCCAGGCCGCCGGTGCCGATGATCAGCACCTTGGCTTTCTTGAGGTTCAACTGGCCTTCGCGGCCAACGCCCGGCAGGGTGATGTGGCGCACATAGCGCTGCACCTCTTCATTGCTCAGCGTGTCGACATCGATGCCGCCAGAAGTGGCGAGCAGCACTTCGATCCTGGCCTTTTCCGGGAGGCGATCATCGGCGCCCACCAGTTCTTCCTCGGCGGTAAACAGGAAGTGCTCCTTGAGCTGGTTGTTCTTCTCGTGGAACAGGTGCGGGCGCAGTTGCGGGTGGTTGATGCAGAGGTTTTCAATGACTTCGCGCAATGTCGATCCGGTGCCTTCAAGGGTCGATTCCGGCAGCTTGGCTACGCGAACCAGAATGTCGGGGAAAGAGACAGCGTTCATGGACAACTCCGTGTGCAGGTCGTTGAAAGGGTTGAGGGCGAAATGCTTGCCATCCCAGGCAAACAGTTTTGAGCCCAGGGCGTGGCCCTGGCGAACGTCGACCACCAGATAACTCACAGGGAAGATCGGTTCGCCCATGAACAGCGCCTTGTCCTGGTCTTCGTCACTGAAGTAGGCGCCTACGTCGGGGTGGGAGTGATAGATCACCACCACTGGGTTATTGCCGCGAGACGCCTTGTTCATCAGTAGGGTGTCGGCCACCGAGAAGGTGTAGCCGTTGGCGGCGGTGCGCGGGTACATCTGGGGGGTCTTGCGGTGCAGCTCGTTCTGGATATTGCTGCCCAGGTGCACACTGCCGTCGGCGAAGACGAAGCCACAGCATTCCTCGGGATAGCTGGAGCTGGCGTGGGCGTAGATCTGTTCCAGGGCTTTTGGGCGGAGGACGTCCATGTTTCTCTCGCGTGGTTGATGTTGATGGGGCCGCAAGCTCAATTTTTCTTGGCCAGGAGTTTTTCAATCGGCAACTTGGTGATCGCAAAGCCGGCCAGCAGGATGGCCGAGTACAGCATCAGGTCGCGGGAAATCGCCATGCCTTCGTACCAGGCGCCGATGATCACCGCGAACACCGGAAAGATGATGAACACGAACGACAGGATGATCGGGCTCAAGCGCTTGAGCAGCATGAAGTACACGATGAACCCGCCGACCGAGGCCACCAGCCCCAGGTAGAACAACGCGCTCCAGGAGCGCAGGGTGATGGCCTCGAAGGTCGGCGTTTCAAACCACAGGCCCGCCACGAACAGCATCAGCCCGGCAATGCCGATGGGCAGGGTGTTGTAGGTGATCACGCTGATGGCGCTGCCTTTTTGCTTGGTAATGACGTAGCACAAGGCGTGCATGATCGCGGCGCTCAGAATGGCCAGTACCCCGAGAAACTCGGCGTGGTCCAGGTGCAGGCCCTGGCTCTTGATGATCATGTAGAGGCTGCCGAAACCGATGCCGATGCCGACCACCTGGGAGAAGTAGATGCGCTCGCGCAGGAACAGCGCGGAGAAAATCAGGATGAACACCGGCATGCAACTGAACAGCAGGGCGGTAAGCCCGGACGAGACATGCATCTCGCCGTAGTTGAGCAGGTAATAAGGAACACTGAAGTAGGAAAGCGTCACGAACACGAAGAACCAGCGGCTTTCCCGGGGAAACAGGATCGGCTCACGGCGCACCATGGCAAAACACAGGAACAGCGGGAAGGCGATCAGGAAGCGCAGGCCGGCGGACGTCAGCGGTGGCACGCTCTCCACGGCGATCTTGATGCCCAGCCAGGTGGTGCCCCAGCTCAGGCACACGATCAGGAACATCACGCTGGTGACCAGGCCGGCCAGCCATTGTTTCTGGGATTTGGTTTTTTCAGTGTTTTCGAGAACGGCGGACATTGGCATCGTTTATTACTTCCATGAGCCGGAATTGAACTCTATATTGACTGTGTATTGAGTTGTTTCATCCGGTGATTGAACCCGTAAAAGCACACTATTAGGGCGAAAGATGGCTGTCAAAACAAATATTGACATGGTGTCAATTATGCGTGAGGGGTTGTCCAGCGGTCAGGGCGTGAAGTACAAGCGCCTGTCCGATGTCATGGAACGGGGCATCCTTGAAGGGCTGATTGAACCAGGACGAAAGCTACCGCCTCATCGGGTGCTTTCCGACAATCTGGGGGTGACCATCGGCACCATCAGCCGGGCTTACGGCGAGTTGGAACGCCTGGGGTTGGTGGTGGCGCGGGTTGGGGATGGAACTTTCGTGCGCAAGCGTGGGATGGAGCGCCAGCGCGATGAAGGCTTTCGCAACTTCAGCGAGGAGCCGCGCCAGTACTTCGACATGAGCCGCAACATGCATATCCCAGGGCAGGAAACGGCCTTCCTGGCCCAGAGCCTGCAAACCCTGGCGACCAACGCCAAGTTCCTCCAGGACATCAGTGCCTACACGCCCGACGCCGGGCTGCCGCGTTATCGCGAGGCGGGTGCGCAATGGCTGGTACAGCGCGATTTTCATCCGATTCCCGAGCAGGTCATCTGCGTCAACGGCGGCCAGCACGGTTTGCTCTGCGCCATGATGGCGTTGCTGCGCGCCGGCGATACGGTGGTCACCGAGCAACTGACCTATCCAGGGTTGATCACGGCGGCGCGCATGTTGGGCGTGCGCCTGATCGGCCTGGAGATGGATGAGGAAGGCGTGCTGCCGGGGGCGTTGGATGAAGTCTGTCGTAACCACCGGGTTTCGGCGTTGTATTGCACGCCGACCATTCAGAACCCGACCACTGCAGTACTTTCGATTCCGCGCCGCGAAGCCTTGGCCCGGGTCTGTCGGGAACACAATCTACTGATTCTTGAAGATGAAGCCCACGGCGTGCTGGTGGAGGATCGTCCACCGCCCCTCAGCTATTTCGCGCCTGAGCGTACGATTTTGATCAGCAGCTTGAGCAAGGCAGTGTCTGCCGGTTTGCGCGTGGGCTATGTGCATGCACCACCGGCCTTGGTCAGCCGCATCTCGGCGGCGCTGCGCTCGACCTGCTGGATGGCCACGCCGGTGACGCTGGAACTGGCGACACAGTGGATCGAAAACGGCACCGCCGAATACCTGCTGCGCCAGCAGATCAATGAGATCAGTCGCCGCAAAGCCTTGGTGCAAGGGTTGTTGGCCGGTCTTGAATACCGCACGCACCTCAACAGCCCGCACTTCTGGATTGAAGTCCCGGAGCCGTGGCGCGCGTCGGAAATCGAAGCCGAGCTCAAACAGAACAATTACCTGATCGCCACCGCCGAGGCGTTTGCCGTGGGGCAGACGGCGGTGCCGCAGTTTATTCGGGCGAGTATCTGCAATACGTCGGGGGATGATCAGTTGCTGTTGGCCGGGTTTGATGCGCTGGCGACCGCGCTGGGGCAGGGCGGCGGACGATTTCAATTGTAGTGAGCGGGCTTGCCCGCGCTGGGGGGGCAAAGCCGCCCCAATAAGGCCGCCGCGGTGTTTCAGGGAGACCGAGGTGCCTGGGATTGGGGCGGCTGCGCCGCCCAGCGCGGGGCAAGCCCGCTCACTACAGGCTTCGGGGTTACTTGAATCGGCGCTCTACGCCTTTTTCGACCAGAATCTTCGCTGAAATCTCTTCCACCGAGAAATGCGTGGAATTGATGTGCGCAATATTCTCGCGGCGGAACAGATTTTCCACTTCACGCACCTCGAATTCGCACTGCGCATAGCTGGAGTAACGGCTATTGGGCTTGCGCTCGTTGCGGATCGAGGTAAGGCGGTCCGGGTCGATGGTCAGGCCGAACAGCTTGTGCCGGTGCGAACGCAAGGCCGCAGGCAGCGTCAGGTGTTCCATGTCGTCCTCGGTCAGCGGGTAGTTGGCCGCGCGGATACCGAATTGCATGGCCATGTACAGGCAGGTCGGGGTCTTGCCGCAGCGCGATACGCCCACCAGGATCAGGTCGGCCTTGTCGTAGTAGTGCGTGCGGGCGCCGTCGTCATTGTCGAGGGCGAAGTTCACCGCCTCGATACGCTCCATATAGTTGGAGTTATGGCCAATGGAATGGGACTTTCCTACAGAGTACGAGGAGTGTTCACTCAGCTCTTGTTCCAGGGGCGCCAGGAAGGTCGAGAAGATGTCGATCATGAAACCATTCGAGGTCGCAAGGATCTCACGGATGTCTTGATTGACGATCGTGTCGAAAATGATCGGCCGAAAGCCGTCTTTTTCAGCCGCCAGATTGATTTGTTGTACCATGGCCCGCGCTTTTTCCACGCTGTCGATATAAGGCCGCGTGAATTTGGCGAAGGTAATGTTTTCGAACTGCGCGAGCAGGCTTTGACCCAATGTTTCGGCTGTGATGCCGGTGCCGTCGGAGATAAAGAAAGCAGATCGTTTCATTTGAGCCCTGGGCCTTAAGCTGATGACGAATCTTGGATATGATAGGCGCGATTTTGCCGTCCCACAGTGGGCCGCATTCTCACTTATTTTCCAGGTCCAGGCCACAAACGCCGGCGAAAGCTCCTACTGAGCAGCCCGCGTCCTGAGCTTTTCCAACACAGTTAGTGGAGAGATCACCTTGGTAGAGTACGTAGTTTCCCTCGATAAGCTCGGCGTCCATGATGTAGAGCACGTAGGGGGCAAGAACGCATCCCTCGGCGAGATGATCAGTAATCTTGCAGGCGCTGGTGTATCGGTGCCCGGTGGTTTTGCCACCACGGCCCAGGCTTACCGCGATTTCCTCGAACTGAGCGGCCTCAATGCTCAGATCCACGCCGCGCTGGACGCACTGGACGTCGACGACGTCAACGCCCTGGCCAAGACCGGCAGCCAGATCCGCCAGTGGATCATGGAAGCCGAGTTCCCCGAGAAGCTCAACGCGGAAATCCGCACCGCCTTCGCCGCCCTGTCGGCGGGCAACCCGGACATGGCCGTCGCCGTGCGCTCCTCGGCCACTGCCGAAGACTTGCCGGACGCCTCCTTCGCCGGTCAGCAGGAAACCTTCCTGAACATCCGCGGCGTGGAAAACGTGATCCGCGCGGCCAAGGAAGTCTTCGCCTCGCTGTTCAACGACCGCGCCATTTCCTACCGCGTACACCAAGGTTTCGACCACAAGCTGGTGGCCCTGTCTGCCGGTGTGCAGCGCATGGTGCGTTCGGAAACCGGCACCGCCGGCGTAATGTTCACCCTGGACACCGAATCCGGCTTCCGTGATGTGGTGTTTATCACCGGCGCCTACGGCCTGGGCGAAACCGTCGTACAAGGCGCGGTAAACCCGGACGAATTCTACGTACACAAGGGCACCCTCGAAGCGGGTCGCCCGGCCATCCTGCGCCGTAACCTGGGCAGCAAGGCCATCAAGATGATCTACGGCGACGAGGCCAAGGCCGGTCGCTCGGTCAAGACCGTTGATGTCGACAAGGCCGAGCGCGCGCGTTTCTGCCTGACCGACGCTGAAGTCAGCGAATTGGCCAAACAAGCGATGATCATCGAAAAGCACTACAAGTGCCCGATGGACATCGAGTGGGCCAAAGACGGCGACGACGGCAAGCTGTACATCGTGCAGGCCCGTCCGGAAACCGTGAAGAGCCGCACTTCGGCCAACGTCATGGAACGCTACCTGCTGAAAGAAACCGGCACCGTGCTGGTGGAAGGCCGTGCCATCGGCCAGCGTATCGGCGCCGGCAAGGTGCGGATCATCAAGGACGTGTCCGAAATGGATAAAGTCCAGCCAGGTGACGTACTGGTCTCCGACATGACCGACCCGGATTGGGAACCGGTGATGAAGCGCGCCAGCGCGATCGTCACCAACCGTGGCGGGCGGACTTGCCACGCGGCGATCATCGCCCGTGAGCTGGGGATTCCTGCGGTGGTGGGTTGCGGTAACGCTACCCAGCTGTTGAAAGACGGCCAGGGCGTGACGGTTTCCTGCGCCGAAGGCGATACCGGTTTCATCTTTGAAGGTGAACTGGGCTTCGACATCAAGCAAAACTCCATCGATGCCATGCCAGACCTGCCGTTCAAGATCATGATGAACGTCGGCAACCCGGACCGTGCCTTCGATTTCGCGCAACTGCCGAACGCCGGTGTGGGCCTGGCCCGCCTGGAGTTCATCATCAACCGCATGATCGGCGTGCACCCCAAGGCCCTGTTGAACTACGACGGCCTGCCGCTGGACATCAAGGAAAGCGTCGACAAACGCATCGCCGGCTACAACGACCCGGTGGGCTTCTACGTCGAGAAACTGGTGGAAGGCATCAGCACCCTGGCGGCGGCGTTCTACCCGAAAAAGGTCATCGTGCGCCTGTCGGACTTCAAGTCCAACGAATACGCCAACCTGATCGGCGGCAAGCTCTACGAGCCGGAAGAAGAAAACCCGATGCTGGGTTTCCGTGGCGCCTCGCGTTACATCAGCGAAGCGTTCCGTGACTGCTTCGAGCTCGAATGCCGCGCCCTCAAGCGTGTGCGCAACGAGATGGGCCTGACCAACGTCGAGATCATGGTGCCGTTCGTGCGTACCCTGGGCGAAGCGAGCCAGGTTGTCGACCTGCTGGCTGAAAACGGCCTGTCCCGTGGCGATAACGGCCTGCGCGTGATCATGATGTGCGAACTGCCGTCCAACGCCATCCTGGCCGAAGAGTTCCTGGAGTACTTCGACGGCTTCTCCATCGGTTCCAACGACCTGACCCAGCTGACCCTGGGCCTGGACCGCGACTCCGGGATCATCGCGCACCTGTTCGACGAGCGAAATCCTGCGGTCAAGAAGCTGCTGTCCAACGCCATCCAGGCCTGTAACAAGGCTGGCAAGTACATCGGCATCTGCGGCCAAGGCCCTTCCGACCATCCGGATCTGGCCCGCTGGCTGATGGAGCAGGGCATCGAAAGCGTCTCGCTGAACCCCGATTCCGTGCTTGAAACCTGGTTCTTCCTGGCGGAAGGCCAAGCGTCCGCCTAAGGTCGATACGTCAAAAGTGCCGGTCACCTGTCGCGGGTGACCGGCATTCTTATCTGTACAGGGCGGCAATCCCCGCGGACGCCGCCCTTTTTTGTGCAAGAGCATTATGCAAAGCAGTAGCAACCTGTTTCCTGTCGCCCTGATCAGCGCTGAACGTCGTGGCGACCTGAGTGAAGATGTCTACCGACTCAAACCCGGTAACAGTCCCGACGGCACCGTCGAGCTCGCGGTTACCCGTTTGGGCCTGGCGGATGTCCCGCAAAACCGGGGCATTCCCGTTATTTTATTGCATGGCAGTTTTTCCAACCGACGCTTCTGGTATTCGCCCAAGGGGCTCGGTCTGGGGGCCTACCTGGCGCGCCAGGGGTTTGATGTATGGATCCCGGAAATGCGCGGTCATGGCTTGTCCAAGCGCAACCATGACTACACGCGCAACCGCGTCGCCGACTATGCGCGTTACGATTTGCCGGCCATTGGCGCGTTTGTACGTGAGCAAAGTGCGCAGGTTCCGCACTGGATCGGCCATTCCCTGGGCGCCACGACCTTGGCTGCGGCCCTGGGGGGCGAGTATCTGGGGGCACCGGCGGTGGCTTCTGCGGCATTGTTTGGCTGTCAGGTCAGTCGCACGCACTGGCCGTTGAAGCTGCCGCCGGTGGAGTGGACGGGGCGCGTGCTGTTGAAACGCATCGGCGGGATTTCCGGCTCACGCTACAAGCGCGGCCCAGAGGATGAGCCGGCGGGCGTGCTGATCGAAGCCATGCGCTGGAATGGCCTGTTTGGCCGTTTTGGCGAGGGTAAGAATGATTGGTGGAAAGGTTTGGCCGAGGTCGATGTGCCGCTGTTGGCGGTGAGCGCCGCCGGCGATCATCAAGACCCGGACTGGGCCTGCCGCAAGCTGTTCGAACAGGTGGGTTCTGAGCATCGCCAGTACCTGTGCCTGGGACGCCAGCAGGGTTTCAGCGGGGATTTCGGGCACGTAGAGATGCTGGTCAGCAAAGCGGCGCAGGCTGAAGTGTGGCCGTTGATGACGCAATGGCTGAAGGATCCGCTCACACCTTTGCCCGGTGCCTCGGTCGAGCCTGCGACTAAGGTTTGATGGAGCGCTCAGCCACGGGCGTTTCGCTCCTTTGCGGTTGCGGCTAAGATATGACGCGCTGAACGCTTCTGGTCATATTCAGTCGCGCAGTGGCTATTGCGTTGCGGCGAAGCGAGTGGGATGTTCTGCGCCTGTTTCGACCGGTACTTCCTTGAAAGACACTTCTTTGGCAGAAAGGAATTTTTTCGATGAACCATTACGTGACCCCCGACCTGTGCGATGCCTACCCGGACCTGGTGCAGGTCGTCGAGCCGATGTTCAGCAACTTCGGTGGCCGAGATTCCTTTGGCGGTGAGATCGTCACCATCAAGTGCTTCGAGGACAACTCGCTGGTCAAGGAACAAGCCGACCAGCCGGGCGCTGGCAAGGTGTTGGTGGTTGACGGTGGTGGTTCCCTGCGCCGCGCCTTGCTGGGCGACATGATCGCCGAGAAAGCCGCGAAAAACGGTTGGGAAGGCCTGGTGATCTACGGTTGCATCCGTGATGTCGATGTCATCGCGCAGACCGACCTGGGGGTGCAGGCCCTGGCCAGCCATCCGATGAAGACCGACAAGCGCGGGATCGGCGACCTGAACGTGGTGGTGACGTTTGCCGGGGTGACGTTCCGTCCGGGTGAGTACATCTACGCCGACAACAATGGCGTGATTGTCTCGCCAAGCCCGCTGAAAATGCCTGAATAAACTGCAATAGCCGACAGGGGTGAGGATGTTCGAGGAAGAAAACGCGCAATGGGGGCTGGTGCATGCCCTGGTGCTGGACGGTAAAGGCGGTGCGCGTTCGATTGCCCGGACTGAGCTTGACGATTTGCAACTGCAGCCCCAGGAAAGCCTGTGGCTGCACTGGGATCGCAGCCATCCCCAAACGCAGACCTGGCTGCGCAAATCCAGTGGCCTGAGTGAATTCGCCTGCGACCTGCTGCTGGAGGAAAACACCCGCCCGCGCCTGTTGCCACTGCCGGATGCGCAGCTGTTGCTGTTCCTGCGCGGGGTCAACCTCAACCCCGGCGCCGAGCCGGAGGACATGGTCTCGGTACGTATCTTTGCTGCGGCCAACCGGGTGATTTCCCTGCGCCTGCGACCGTTGCGTGCCACCGATGAGCTGTTGGTGCAGTTGGCGGATGGCAAAGGTCCTAAAACGGCGTCAGAACTTATCCTTTATATGGCGCAGTACCTGACCAATAAAGTGCAGGATCTGGTCACCGACCTGTCTGAAATCGTCGATACCGAGGAAGAAAAACTCGATACCGACGAACGGTATACCCCGGAACATGGCAGCGTTTTGCAGATCCGTCGGCGAGCGGCCGGGCTCAAGCGATTCCTCGCCCCGCAGCGCGACATTTTTGCCCAGCTGACGCGGATCAAATTGCCGTGGTTCTGTGACGACGATGCCGATTACTGGAACGAATTGAACAACAGTCTGACGCGTTACCTGGAAGAGCTCGAATTGGCTCGGGAGCGCGTGGGGCTTGTGCTGGAGGCCGAAGACCGGCGTTTGAGCGTGCGCATGAACCGCACCATGTATCGCTTCGGTATCATCACCGGGATCTTCCTGCCGATGAGTTTTCTCACCGGTTTGCTGGGTATCAATGTGGGCGGGATTCCGTTCTCCGCCAGCCCCTACGGATTCGTGATTGCCTGCCTGATGATGGTGGCGGTTGCGCTGGGACAATGGTGGCTATTTCGACGATTGCGCTGGGTTTGAGCTGAATATGAGCTGAACGTAGGAAGGGTCCTATGTGACCCCAAGAATTTTACCCTCGTCTTTTAAAACACTTGCGAGAGGTCTTTATGCACGATCCGTTCGAACAGTCTTTGCGTGACATGCTCAATGCTTCGCCATCCAACCGGGATGACGATGCCTGCCTGGGTCGCGTGCTGAAAACCGCCAACCGTCAGGTAGGGGCGGGTGATTTGTTCGGTCTGCTCGGTCGTTGGCTGCCGGCGTTGATGATGGCCCTGAACAATGGTTCGGCCCACGTATCGCCGGTTTCCCGTCGTAGATCTCTTGCTCGCACTGCTGATAAGGCTGATTGAATATGGAACTTGATCTCTGGACCCAGAGCCTGGTCACCGCGATGACCGCGTTGTGGACCAAGGTGGCGAACTTCATTCCCAACCTGTTTGGTGCTCTGGTACTGGTGTTGCTGGGCTTTGTCGTGGCCAAGCTGCTCGACACCCTGCTGTCCAAATTGCTCGCCAAACTGGGCCTTGATCGCCTGATGGCCGGCACCGGCCTGACCAAGTTGCTGGGCCGTGCCGGGCTGCAAGTGCCGATCTCCACGCTGATCGGCAAGATCGTCTACTGGTTCGTATTGCTGATTTTTCTGGTTTCTGCGGCTCAATCCCTTGGACTTGAGCGAGTTTCAGCTACGCTCGACATGCTGGCGCTGTATTTGCCGAAGGTTTTCGGCGGCGCGTTGGTGCTGCTGGTAGGCGTTCTGCTGGCGCAATTGGCCAACGGCCTGGTGCGCGGCGCCGCGGAAGGCGTGGGGCTGGACTATGCCGCAGGCCTCGGGCGAATTGCCCAGGGGCTGGTGATCATCATCAGTATTTCGGTCGCGATCAGCCAGTTGGAGGTCAAGACTGACCTGCTCAACCACGTGATTGTGATCGTTTTGATTACCGTTGGTCTGGCCGTTGCACTGGCCATGGGCCTCGGAAGCCGGGAAATTGCCGGCCAGATTCTTGCGGGAATCTATGTGCGTGAGCTGTATCAGGTGGGGCAACAGGTGCGTGTGGGCGAGGTCGAAGGGCAAATCGAGGAGATCGGTACTGTCAAGACGACAGTGCTGACCGACGACGGCGACCTCGTGTCGTTGTCCAATCGGATTCTCCTGGAGCAGCAGGTCAGTAGCCGCTAATCCGGCAAACCCTGCTAATGTACGCCGCCGCAAACCCGGGTGACCGGGCTGTAGCGGACATTGACCTGACTGTCGGCACGACTTGTTTTGAATAAAGCCCAAACGCTGTCCACGCGCTATGACCCCCGTGAGCTCTCTGATGAGGAGTTGGTCGCGCGCTCGCACACGGAGCTGTTTCACGTAACTCGCGCGTACGAAGAATTGATGCGCAGATATCAACGCACTCTGTTCAACGTTTGTTCAAGGTATTTAGGGAACGATAGAGATGCGGATGATGTCTGTCAGGAAGTGATGCTCAAGGTGCTGTACGGCTTGAAGAACTTCGAGGGGAAATCGAAGTTCAAGACATGGCTCTATAGCATCACGTACAACGAGTGCATCACGCAGTATCGCAAGGAACGACGAAAGCGTCGCTTGATGGACGCGTTGAGTCTGGACCCCCTTGAGGAAGCGTCTGAAGAGAAGACGCCGGCACCCGAGGAGAAGGGCGGACTCGATCGTTGGTTGGTGTATGTGAACCCGATTGACCGGGAAATTCTGGTGCTACGATTTGTCGCAGAGCTCGAGTTTCAGGAAATCGCTGACATCATGCACATGGGTTTGAGTGCTACAAAAATGCGTTACAAACGTGCTCTAGATAAATTACGTGAGAAATTTGCGGGCGAGACTGAAACTTAGTGCGTGGCAAATATCTCTTACGTGTAGGCAAGTTCTGTTAGACTTGTCGCCGAGTTGTCCCCCGGTTTGTGGGACTGCTTTACAATCACCAGATGGGGATTTAACGGATGAAACTGAAAAACACCTTGGGCTTGGCCATTGGTACTCTTATTGCCGCTTCTTCTTTCGGCGCACTGGCACAAGGCCAAGGCGCAGTTGAAGGCGAGCTGTTCTACAAGAAGCAATTCAACGATAGCGTTAAGCACATCGAAGACGGCTTCAACCCAGGCGCTCGCATTGGTTACTTCCTGACCGACGACCTGTCGTTGAACCTGTCCTACGACAAAACCAACCACACCCGTTCGAACGACGGTACTGGTAACCAGAAAATCAAAGGCGATACCGGCAGCCTGGTTGCCCAGTATCACTTCGGTCAAGCTGGCGTAGACAGCCTGCGTCCATACGTAGAAGGTGGTTTCGGTCACCAGAGCCGTGGCAACGTCAAAGCTGACGGCCACAGCGGTCGCGATCAGTCGACCCTGGCTATCGTTGGTACTGGCGTGAAGTACTACTTCACCGACAACCTGTACGCTCGTGCTGGTGTTGAAGCTGACTACGCTATGGACAACGGCAAGTGGGATTACTCCGCACTGGTTGGCCTGGGTGTGAACTTCGGCGGCAACGCTGGCGCAGTAGCTCCGGCTCCTACCCCAGCACCAGCTCCAGAGCCAACCCCAGAGCCAGAAGCTCCAGTTGCTCAGGTTGTTCGTGTTGAGCTGGACGTTAAGTTCGACTTCGACAAGGCCGTTGTTAAGCCTAACAGCTACGGCGACGTGAAAAACCTGGCTGACTTCATGAAGCAGTACCCAGCTACCCACGTAGAAGTGGCTGGTCACACTGACTCCGTAGGTCCAGACGCTTACAACCAGAAGCTGTCCCAGCGTCGTGCTGACGCTGTTAAGCAAGTCCTGGTTAAAGACGGCGTTGCTGCCAACCGCGTAACTTCCGTAGGTTACGGCGAATCCCGCCCAGTTGCTGACAACGCAACTGAAGCTGGTCGTGCTGTTAACCGTCGCGTAGAAGCGTCGGTTGAAGCCCAAGCTCAGTAATTACTGAGTGGTAGAAAAAAGCCCGGCTCAGGCCGGGCTTTTTTTCGCCTGCAATTTGCCTCAGGCGCTGGCCGCTGCCGCTACATAAGCGGCTTGCCCATTGGCCGCGACCTTGCCAATCACCAGGATGGCCGGGCTCTTCAAGGCAAACGCCTGGGCGTCCTCATGCATCCGCGACAGCGCACTGCGGCATTCGCGCTGGTGAGGCAACGAAGCGTTTTCGATCATCGCCACCGGCATATCCGCCGCCATGCCGCCCTCCAGCAGTTGTTGGCGAATCTCCTCCAGCTTCGCCACCCCCATGTACACCACCAACGTCGTCCCGCTTTCGGCCAATGCACGCCAATTCAGGCTGCTGTCGTCCTGGGTATGCGCCGTGACCAGGGTTACACCACGGCTGACACCGCGCAACGTCAGGGGGATCGCGCAATTCGTCGCCCCCGCCAGGCCCGCGGTAATTCCGTTGACCAACTCCACCTCGATCCCGCGCTCATGCAGCCACATGGCTTCTTCGCCGCCCCGCCCGAAAATGCACGGATCGCCGCCCTTGAGCCGTACCACGCACTTACCCTGGCGCGCATAACGCAGCATCAGGCGGTGGATGAAATCCTGCGGCGTCGAGCGACAACCACCGCGCTTTCCTACCGTGATCACCCGCGCACTCGCGCAGTGTTCCAGCACCGCCGGATTGACCAAGTCATCAATCAGTACCACATCGGCCCCATGCAGGGCCCTTACCGCCTTGAGGGTCAGCAGTTCCGGATCACCGGGGCCTGCGCCCACCAGCCAGACTTTTGCGCTCATGTCGTTGCCCTCACACACTGATTGCGATTGGCTGCAGGTTGCTCGCCAATAAACGTTTGATTTCCGGGACACAGGAGCCGCATTGCGTGCCGCAACCCAACTCCCGCTTCAACCCATCCAGATCCAGGCCCCGGCCAATGGCGCTGCACACAGCGTTCTCGCTGACGTTTTTGCAGTTGCACAGGATCTTGCTGCTGGCCGCCGCACCCCCCGGCGGGGCGCTGAGGGGCGCCAACAACCAGCGGCGCAGTTGATCGTCTGTACGCCCCTCCAGCCACAGGCTTTGCAGCCAGTGCCGCGCCAAGGTTTCCCCGGCGAGGCGCAGCGCCGTGATACGGCCTTTTTCGATTTTCACCCGCTTGCCAATCGAGCGGCGCGGGTCGTCATAGGCCATCACCGGCCCGTCATTCAGGCCCAGCAATTGGTCGATACGCGTCAGCAGTTGCAGGTCGGGCGCCTCGCTGTGTGCGGCCCGCACCAGCAGGGCAGGGCGCTCGCGCCCGGCCAGGCTCAGGCTCACGTAGGCAAAGCCCTCGCACAGCGGGCGCAAGGCTTCAAAGTGTTGCTGCACATCGCCCTCGATCAGGGCGAACAGCTGCCAAGGCAGGTGCACGGTCTCCAGGCGCACCCCGCTGTGCTTGAGTTCCGGCTGTTTCGACAACGGATCGAATGCCGGCTGGGTGAGTGCGTTCACGCCGCCCTTGAGAAACCGATCCCCCCAATGCATCGGCAGGAACGCCTGGCCCGGGCGCACACTGTCGTCCGCGCTGACGGCCACGATCACTTGCCCGCGACGGCTTTTCAGGTTGACCAGATCACCGTCTTTCACGCGATGACGGCGCATTTCGTCCGGATGCAGGCTCAGCAATGCCTCGCTGACGTGCCCGAACAACTGCGCGGCAGTGCCGGTGCGGCTCATGCCGTGCCACTGGTCGCGCAGGCGGCCGGTGATCAGGGTCAGGGGGAAGCGTGCATCGCGCTGTTCCTTGGCTGCGCGATACGGGTCGGCGACAAACTGCGCGCGCCCGCTGGCGGTGGGGAAGCGGCCATCGCTATACAGGCGTGGCGTGCCGGCCTGTGCCCCTTTCGGAAACGGCCATTGTTGTGGCCCGATCTTGTCGAGCAGGGCGTGGCTGATGCCTGACAGGTCGAGGTCACGCTCCTGGGTCAGCAGTTTGTATTCGTCAAAAACCTGCGCAGGCTGCTCGAACGCAAACAGACTGTCGCGCCCTGGACGCAAGCGACGTTCCAGACGCTGTGCGAAATCTACGGTAATTGCCCAATCCGGCCGCGCTTCTCCCGGTGGGGCGATAGCTCGGCGAACGTGGGAAATGCGCCGTTCGGAGTTGGTCACCGTGCCTTCCTTCTCCCCCCAACTGGCGGCGGGCAACAACAGGTCGGCAAAGGCTGCGGTTTCCGTCGTCCGAAACGCCTCCTGCAACACCACAAAGGGACAAGCCGCCAACGCCGCGCGCACGCTGTTCTGGTCCGGCAGCGATTGCGCCGGGTTGGTGCAGGCGATCCACACCGCCTTGATCTTGCCGGCCTGCATCTGCTTGAACAGTTCGACAGCGGTCAGCCCGGTAGCCGCCGGCAACGACTCAACCCCCCAATACGCCGCAACCTGTGCGCGATGCTCTGGGTTCGCTGCCTCACGGTGCCCCGGCAGCAAATTCGACAAACTGCCGGTTTCGCGCCCGCCCATGGCATTCGGCTGACCGGTCAGGGAAAACGGCCCACAGCCTGGTCGGCCGATGGTGCCGGTGGCCAGGTGCAGATTGATCAGCGCGCTGTTTTTTGCGCTGCCGGCGGTGGACTGATTAAGCCCCATGCACCACAGCGACAGGAAACTGCTGGAGGTGCCCACCCACTCGGCACACAAGCGCAGCTGCTCGACGCTGATCCCGCACAACTGTGTGACCATCTGCGGCGTGTAGTCGTGCACCAAGCGCTTGAGCTCGGCCAAGCCCTCGGTATGCGCCTGGATAAACGCGCGGTCGATCCAGTCTTCCCACAGCAGCAAATGCAAGATCCCATGGAACAACGCCACATCGGTGCCCGGCAGAATCGCCAGGTGCAGGTCAGCCAAGTCGCAAGTGTCCGTACGGCGTGGATCGATCACCAGCACTTTCATTTGGGGGCGGCGTGCCTTGGCCTCTTCAAGACGTCGGAACAATACCGGGTGGGCGTAGGCCATATTGCTGCCAACGATCATCACGCAGTCGCTGTTTTCCAGGTCCTCATAACTGCAAGGCGGCGCATCGGCACCCAGGCTGCGCTTGTAGCCGACCACCGCCGAGGACATGCACAGCCGCGAGTTGCTATCGATGTTGTTGGTACCCACCAGGGCGCGGGCGAGTTTGTTGAAACTGTAGTAGTCCTCGGTCAGCAGTTGCCCGGAGATGTAGAAGGCCACGCTGTCCGGCCCGTGTTCGGCGAGGGTGTCGGCGAACACGTTGGCGGCGTGTTCCAGCGCGGTATCCCAGTCGGTGCGCGAGCGCGCCAGGCCTTTGCCCAGGCGCAGCTCCGGGTACAAGGCGCGGGCGGATATGTCGCCGGTCAGGTGCAGGCTGGAGCCCTTGCTGCACAATTTGCCGAAGTTGGCCGGGTGGCTCGGGTCGCCCGTCACCCCCAGGATTTGCGCGCCGTCATGTTCGATCAACACGCCGCACCCCACCCCGCAATAGCAGCAGGTGGACGCGGTGGTCTGGCGGTTCATCACACGGCGTCCCGCAGGGCCAGCAGCACCCGGCCGTTTTCCACACGGGCCGGGTGATGGTGGGCGCAACCGACGTCTGGTGCCTGGGCTTCGCCGGACGCCAGGTCGATCTGCCAGTTGTGCAGCGGGCAGGCCACGCGCTTGCCGTAGATCAAGCCTTGGGACAACGGGCCGCCCTTGTGTGGGCAGCGGTCGTCAAGGGCGAAGACTTCATCATCACTGGTACGAAAAATCGCGATGTCGCCCTTGGGGCCTTGGATGATGCGCGAGCCCAGCACGTTGATTTCGTCGAGGGCGCAGATATTCAGCCAGTTCATGCCGGCACCTCCAGTTGTTGGACGGGGATCACATCAAATTCTTTTTTCAGCAGGGGCTGTTCCAGGCGCTCTTTCCACGGATCTTGTTCGAACGACAGCGAGAACTGCAGGCGCTCGTTGAGGGCTTGGCGGCGGGCGGGGTCTTCGAGTACGGCTTTCTTGATGTGCTCCATGCCGACCCGTTGCAGGTAGTGCACGGTGCGCTCAAGGTAGAAGGCTTCTTCGCGGTACAGCTGTAGGAAGGCGCCGTTGTACTCACGCACTTCTTCAGCGGTTTTCAGCTTGACGAAGAACTCCGCCACCTCGGTCTTGATCCCACCGTTGCCGCCGATGTACATCTCCCAGCCGGAATCGACGCCGATGATTCCCACGTCCTTGATGCCGGCTTCCGAGCAATTGCGTGGGCAGCCGGACACCGCCAGCTTGACCTTGTGCGGCGACCACATATTGAACAGGTCGTGCTCAAGCTCGATGCCCAGTTGCGTGGAGTTTTGCGTGCCGAAGCGGCAGAACTCGCTGCCCACGCAGGTTTTTACAGTGCGGATGGACTTGCCGTAGGCATGGCCGGATGGCATGTCGAGGTCTTTCCACACCCCCGGCAGGTCCTGCTTCTTGATACCGAGCAGGTCGATGCGCTGACCGCCGGTGACCTTGACCATTGGCACGTTGTATTTGTCGGCCACATCGGCGATGCGGCGCAGTTCCCCAGGATTGGTCACACCGCCCCACATCCGGGGGACTACGGAGTAGGTGCCGTCTTTCTGAATGTTGGCGTGGGCGCGTTCGTTGATCAGGCGCGATTGCGGATCATCCTTGGCCTCGCCGGGCCAGGTGGAAATCAGGTAGTAGTTCAGCGCCGGGCGGCAGGTGGCGCAGCCGTTGGGCGTGCGCCAGTTCAGGTAGCTCATGGTGCCGGCGATGGTCAGCAAGTGCTGGTCGCGGATGGCCTGGCGGATTTGCCCGTGGTTGAGGTCGCTGCAACCGCAGATGGCTTTTTCGCTTTTCGGTTTGACATCGGCCGCACCGCCCACGGTGTTGATCAGGATCTGCTCGACCAAGCCGACGCAGGAACCGCAAGAACTGGCGGCCTTGGTGTGTTTTTTCACCTCATCGACACTGAACAAGCCCTGTTCCTGGATCGCCTTGACGATGGTGCCCTTGCACACGCCGTTGCAGCCGCAGACCTCGGCGTTGTCGGCCATGCTCATGGCCTTGTCCTGGCCTTGATGGCCTACGTCACCCAAGGCGTTTTCGCCGAACATCAGGTGGTCGCGGATCTCGCCGATGGCGTGGTTCTCACGGATCTGGCGGAAATACCAACCACCGTCGGCGGTGTCGCCGTACAGGCAGGCGCCGACCAGGATGTCGTCCTTGATCACCAGCTTCTTGTACACGCCGCCAATCGGGTCGGAGAGGGTGATGGTCTCGGTGCCTTCGCCGCCCATGAAGTCCCCGGCCGAAAACAGGTCGATACCGGTCACTTTCAACTTGGTCGAAGTCACCGAGCCTTTGTAGGTGGCAAAACCCAGTTGGGCCAAATGGTTGGCGCAGACTTTGGCCTGTTCGAACAAGGGCGCCACCAGGCCGTAGGCGATCCCGCGATGGCTGGCGCATTCGCCGATCGCGTAGATGCGTGGGTCGTAGGTTTGCAGGGTGTCGTTGACCAGAATCCCACGGTTGCACGGGATACCGGATTTTTCCGCGAGTTCGGTGTTGGGGCGAATGCCGGCGGCCATCACCACCAAATCCGCGGGGATTATGTCGCCGTTCTTGAACTGCACCGAGCCGACGCGACCATTGCCGGCATCATGCAGCGCCTGGGTCTGTTCACACAGGCGAAACACCAGGCCTCGGCTTTCCAGTTCGGTTTGCAGCAGTTGGCCGCTGGTCTTGTCCAGTTGTCGCTCCAGCAGCCATTCGCCGATATGCACCACGGTCACGTGCATACCGCGCAGCATCAGGCCGTTGGCGGCTTCCAGGCCGAGCAGGCCGCCGCCGATGACCACCGCGTGCTTATGAGTCTTGGCGGTGTCGATCATGGCCTGGGTGTCGGCGATGTCGCGGTAGCCGATCACGCCCTGCAAGGTATTGCCGGGGATCGGCAGGATAAACGGGGTAGAGCCGGTGGCGATCAGCAGGCGATCGTATTCGGCTTCGCTGCCGTCTTCGGCGATGACGATGCGTTTGACGCGGTCGATCTGCACCACTTTACGGTTCAGCAGCAACTTGATGTTGTTGTCCAGATACCAGCTGAGGTCGTTGAGCACGATCTCTTCAAAGGTCTGTTCACCGGCCAGCACCGGCGACAGCAGGATGCGGTTGTAGTTGGTGTGCGGCTCGGCGCCGAACACGGTGATGTCGTACAGGTCGCTGCTCAGCTTGAGCAATTCTTCAAGGGTGCGAACCCCGGCCATGCCGTTGCCGATCATCACTAATTTGAGTTTTTTCATGTCGTTCTCCGCAATGGCTCGACAAATCACGCGCAAACAAAAAAAGGCGTCCCCGCTAGTTACCTAGCGAGGACGCCTTTGTCCTGGTCCCGTTCTCTCGGGAAGCGCGACCCTTCGTCGTTGAAGGGGCGGCTATATGTCTGTTGTTGAAAGAGCTAATGCAGCGGTTGTGCCAAGTTGGCAGATGCCCGGATTTATTGGGTTTGGGCCCGATGTCGCAGAGCTATTTGCCCTCTAGTGGTGCAGCAGCCAGTACAGCAGCACCAGATTGAGCAGCAAAGACATGGCGGCCAGGGTTTGCCAGACCTTGAGCGGTTCGCGCTCCAGCAGCGGCCTTGGGTGCACGCTCAATTCGCGGCGGTCGGCCTGTTCCAGGTCGCGCAGCCACTCTTCAGCGGTTTCATACCGTTGTGTGGGTTGCGAGGCCACCGCCCGTCCCAGGCTCAGGGGCAGCCACTCCGGCAGGTCGGGGCGATACCGGCTGGCGCTGACGGGTTGGGTGAAGCGCGGCCGTTGGAACGCTTCGATTTCTCCGTAGGGATAGTGCCCGGTCAGCAGGTAATACAGCGTCACGCCGACACTGTACAAATCCTGTTGGGCCGTAGGACGTTCTCCACTGAAAGCCTCGGGCGCGATAAAACTCGGGGTGCCGGGCAGCAGGTGCGCGCGGTCTTCGGAGAGCCCCGGGCAGTAGGCCAGGCCGAAATCCAGCACGCGCAACTCACCGTCGTCCCCCTGCAACAGGTTCTCCGGTTTTATGTCGCGGTGCAGGATCTGCCGCCGATGCAGCATGCCCACCGCGCGTACCAACCGCTCGGCGATGGACAGCCATTGCGCCAGGGGCAATGGGCCTTGTTGCTGGAACAGTTGTGCCAGGGTTCTCCCCGGATATTCGCGCATCACATAGTACAAATGCTGACGCGCGCTGGCGGCGTGGACTTCAGGAAACGCGCGCCCGGCTACCCGGCGCAGGAACCACTCCTCCGACAGCAAGGCCTGCCCCGCGTCGCTGTCGTCGTCGCGGTTGAGGGGCAGGGTTTTCAGCAGCCATGGCTGCTGCTGGGCATCGCGTACCCGGTACAGCAATGACTGTCGACTGTGTGCCAGCACACCTTCTACCTGCCAGCCCTCGAAGGATTGACCGGTTTTCAGTGGCGGCGGCAGCGGCCATTGCTGTAACTGCACCAGCGCGTCGCCGAGGGTCGCGGCGCCGAGCGTGTCGATACGCACCAGCAGGGCACTGGCGTTGTCCTGGCTGCCGGCCAGGTGTGCGGCATTGACCAGGGTGTTGACCGCCAGTTCGAGGTCGGTTTGCTCACGCAGGATCGCGCTGATGCTGTGCTCGGCAAGGGTGGCCCACACGCCGTCGCTGAGCAGCAGGAAGCACTCGCCTTGGCGCAATTCGCCGTCGAGAAAGTCCAGCACCAGGTGTTGATCCAGGCCGAGGGCGCGCTTGAGCACATGCTGCATGCCCGGTTGCTCCCACACATGGTCGTCGCTGATGCGTTGCAACTCGCCATCCAGCCAGCGATACACCCGGCAATCGCCGACATGCGCCAGGGTGAAACGCTGGCCGCGAAACACCAGGGCGCTGAGGGTGGTCAGCAGTGGCTGGCCGCCGCCATTGGCTTGCAGCCAGCGGTTCTGCGCGAGCAGCAAGCGTTCGAGCGCCTGGGCCACGCCCCAGGTTTGCGGCGTGGCATAGTAGTCCAGGGCCAGTGCCTGCAAGGTCGAGCGTGCCGCCAGGCCGCCGTCGGCGCATTGGCTGACGCCGTCGGCCAGGGCGCACAGGTAACCTTTGCTTGCGGCCAGTTCGGCCACGGGCGTGACCACCCGCAGCGCGTCCTGGTTTTCCGGGCGTGGGCCGATGGCGCTGGCGTGGGCGATGCTCAGTTGCAGGCTCATCAGACGCGCGCGGCCGTCACGGCGGCCGAGCCCCAGGTGGTGCGCCAGCGACGCTTCACGCCGTGCAGGCCGAACCAGGCCAGCACGCCCAGGCTAGCGAACAGCCACAAGGCCAATTGATAGCTGCCGGTGCTCTGTTTGATCGCGCCCATTCCTGCCGCCAGGGCAAAGCCGCCGATACCGCCGGCCATGCCGATCAGGCCGGTCATCACGCCGATTTCACGGCGAAAACGTTGCGGCACCAACTGGAATACCGCGCCATTACCGGCACCAAGACCGAGCATGGTGCAGACGAAAAGTGCCAGTGCCGCGTAGGAACTCGGCAGGTTGAAACCCACCGCCGCGATGCACACCGCCGCCACGCCGTACATACCGAGCAGGGTACGAATCCCGCCGAAACGGTCGGCCAGGGCGCCGCCCAGCGGGCGCATCAGGCTGCCGCCGAACACGCAGGCGGCGGTGTAGTAGCCAGCGGTCACCGGGCTCAGGCCGTACTGGTCGTTAAAATAGCCGGGCAGGGCACTGGCCAGGCCGATAAAGCCGCCGAAGGTCACGCTGTAGAAAAACATGAACCACCAGCTGTCACGGTCGCCCAGGGCCTTGAAGTAGTCGGCCATGGATTTGGCTTTCGGCCGTTCGGGAGCATTACGGGCGAGCCAGGCGAACACGATCAGGGTCAGGGTCAATGGGATCAGCGCAAAACCGAACACATTGCTCCAGCCAAACGCGGCTGCCAACACTGGCGCCAGCAACGCCGCAAACACGGTGCCGGAGTTGCCTGCGCCCGCAATGCCCATGGCTTTGCCTTGATGTTCGGCGGGATACCACTGGGACGCCAATGGCAGTGCGACCGCAAAGGATGCGCCGGCCATGCCGAGGAACACGCCCAGCAACAGGGCTTGTTCGTAGCTGTGGATACCGAGTTTCCAGGCGCCTAATAACGCCGCGATCACGATCACCTGGCCGATCAGCCCGGCGGTCTTGGGTGACAGCTTGTCGGCCAGCATGCCCATCAAAAAGCGCAGCACCGCGCCGGCGAGGATCGGCGTCGCGACCATCAGGCCACGCTGTTGAGTGGTCAGGTGCAGGTCGGCGGCAATCTGAATCGCCAGCGGGCCCAACAGATACCAGACCATGAAGCTCAAATCGAAATACAGGAATGCGGCAAACAGGGTCGGGGTGTGCCCGGATTTCCAGAAGCTTGATTTCATCACGCACCTCAACGGTTGGTAGTCTTGTAAGAAGGCCTGGTGATGGAACAGCCGGCTAAGGCCGCCCCACCGGCCCCATGCACTGGGGCCAAAACGCAAAAACGCCGCCACCGGGTTCGCGAGGGGCAAACCGGATGTGCGACGTCTTTGTCGTGGAGGGGCAACCGCCGTTGGCTACCTGTGAAGATCCTTTAGCAAGAGCTGCGCCAGATCAGCGGAGCAACTCGCTCATGGCGATAATCTGCTCCGCCACCTGGATCAGTTTCTGCTGGCGACTCATGGCCTGGCGGCGCATCAGGGTGTAGGCCTCTTCTTCATTGCAGGCCTTCATTTTCATCAGCATGCCCTTGGCCAGTTCGATGCGCTTGCGCTCGGCCAACTGCTGGTCGCGGGCCTGCAGCTGGGCGCGCAGGGCCTGGTCACTCTCGAAGCGTGCCATGGCCACGTCGAGGATCGGTTGCAGGCGTTGGGCCTGGATGCCTTCGACGATGTAGGCGCTGACGCCGGACTTGATCGCCTGGCGCATCACATCTGGGTCATGTTCGTCGGTAAACATCACAATGGGCCGGGGCTGGTCGCGGCTGACCAGCACCACTTGTTCCATCACATCGCGCCCGGGTGACTCGGTATCGATCAGGATCACGTCCGGACGCACCGTTTCGACGCGCGCGGGCAGGTCGATGGTCAGGCCTGACTCATCGATCACCTCGAAACCGGCCTCGATCAGCGCGGCCTTGAGTCGGCCGACCTTACGCGGGGTGTCGTTGATCAACAGGATTCGCAGCATATCGTTCTTCCTGTCAGCGCAAGGCCTGGCGGCTTGTGGGATCGGTCATTGCGTGCAGGCGGAAACTGCGCGCGTAGGCGGCGGGGTCACGGCCGTCCCAGATCTTGCCGTCGATCAGTTGGCTGCTGCGCATGTCCGCGGCTGTCGTGCTGAGGCCAACGGCGCTGGCGGCGTCGCGATAGAGCGCTAGTTGCTGGACCTGGCGGGCAACATCCAGATAGTCCGGGTCGTCGCGCAACAGGCCCCAGCGACGGAATTGAGTCATGAACCACATGCCGTCGGAGAGATACGGCAGGTTTACCGCGCCTTCGGCAAAAAAACGCAGGGCATGGGGGTCTTGCCAGTGGTTGCCGAGGCCGTCGTCGTAGGTGCCGAGCAGGCGCGGTTCGATGCAGTCGAGCGGCGCGTCAAGGTAGTCGCGGGCGCTGAGCAATTGCGCGGTGGATCGGCGGTTTTCCTGGCTTTGTTCAATGAAGCGGCTGGCTTCGAGGATCGCCATCACCAGTACGCGAGCGGTGTTGGGGTATTGGTCGACGAACGCCTGGGTGCAGCCAAGGACTTTTTCCGGATGATCCGGCCAGATCGCCTGGGTAGTCGCCATCGTAAAGCCCTGGTTCTGCTTCACCGCGCTGGCGGACCAGGGTTCGCCGACACAGAAACCGTCGATACGCCCGGCTTGCAGATGCGCGACCATTTGCGGCGGAGGGACTACAACGCTATCGACATCCCGTAGCGGATGAATGCCCTGGCTCGCCAGCCAGTAATACAGCCACATGGCGTGGGTGCCTGTGGGAAACGTCTGGGCAAAGGTCAGTTTTGTGCGGCTTTGGTGCACGTGGCGATCCAGCGCCTCAGGAGTGACCACTCCTTGCTGTTGCAGGCCGTGGGACAGGTTGATGCTCTGGCCGTTCTGGTTCAGGCCCATCAGCACCGCCATGTCGGTCGGCGCAACGCCGCCGATGCCCAGGTGCACCGCGTAGATCAGCCCATACAGGCTGTGGGCGGCGTCGAGTTCACCGCTGACCAGTTTGTCGCGCAGGTTGGCCCAGGACGCCTGGCGCTTGAGGTTGAGTGTCAGGCCATAAGGTTGGGCGAAGCCCTGGGTGGCGGCGACGACCAGCGAGGCGCAATCGCTCAAGGCCATGAAGCCGAGGTCCAGGCTGCTTCTTTCCGGGGCGTCACTGCCATTGACCCAGGCCAGCGCATTGCGGGTCGGGCTGTAGTCTGCCGGTTCGTTCATCAACACCTGCCTTTTCTCTCAAAAAAAAGCGTCGTTCCCTCGGGTGGCGGTAGAGGCCCTTGCAAGGTAACGACGCCTTTGTCCGTAAGCCTGCGCCTTCGTTGGCGCGCGCTCTGATGCACAGTGCAAAGCAATGCACATGCCACGGGGCGGTGGAGGTCACTTGCCGTCAGCTTTCCGTCAAGATTGAAAGCTGAGTGCCTTTCAGTATGGCCGTTTCTTTACGCCCGGCCGCCCAGGAAACCCCAAGGTGCAGACTGATTCCCGTGCAAGCATGACCCGCCACCGGCTGTGCAACTGGTTGTTGTGCGTTGCGTTGTTGCTGGGCTCCTCGTTTGCCCGGGGTGAGCTCTATCTGGCGCAGGATCAAAGCCTGCGCAGGTTTTTTACTGCGCTTTCCGTGCCCCTGGGTTTGCCGGTGGTGGTCAGTCCTCAAGCCGCTCGCCGGCAGGTCAGTGGCGTATTCGATTTCGAGACCCCGCAACAGGTTCTGGAACTGCTGGCCGAGCGCGAAGGGTTGATCTGGTACAGCCACGGGCGCGTGGTGTACCTCTATGACGCTGGTGAAGCGCGCAGCTCGGCGGTGGCGCTCCGCTACATTTCCGTCGCTCGGCTGCGCAGCCTGATGGGGCGTGCCGGGCTTGATGAATCGCGTTATCCGCTGCGTGCAAGCGGAGCGCGTACGTTCTATGTGTCGGGCCCGCCAAGCTATGTGGACCGGGTACTGCGCCTGGCACAACTGATGGACCGCAAACCAGCCGAGCCCGCAGCGGCGTTTGGTGTGGTGCAGGTGTTCAACCGTGACGTGGCGGATCGCAGTTACGGGGCGGGCGCAAACACGATTACGGTGCCGGGGATGGTTTCGCTGATCGAGGCCCGCCTCGCCAAGGAGCGCAAGGGCGCGCCGGCTGACGCCCGTCTTGCGCTGATTGCCTACCCCGATACCAACAGCTTGCTGATCAAGGGCAAGCCCGCCCAGGTGACACTGATCAAGAAGTGGGTGGCGGAGTTGGATGTCTTCAAACCGCCGGATGATGCCGCGTTGTGGCAGGCCGACAATGCTGTGCCACCGCTGCTGAGTGCCGAGCAGTCCAAGCGTGTGCAACGTGCATTTATGCGGCCGGGTCGCGAAATTTCTCAATGAATAGGCGTTTTCCCATGCACCTGGAAATACTTCTGCAGGAGCAACTGATCAGTCGCAAGCGTCTGGCGGCGTTTGACGTGGGGAAGGTGCTGCCCTTGGCACCGGGCATCACCCGCTGCGTCGAAGTTCGGGTTAACGGCCATTTAATGGCGTTGGGCGAGCTGGTGCAGTTGGAGGATCGGTTAGGGGTTGAGCTGCATGAGATCTACCAGGAGTGGCTAGGTCGGTAGGGCCGCGCAAGGAATTGTCCTAAGGCACGCTTCCGAAAATCGCGGGATGAATGGGTTTTGTCCTGGCGCGAGGTGTAGGACGGTTTTTTATAGTCATGCGGTTGGTGGGTGAGTCGGTACAGGAAAATAGGGAACTCAATGTCAGTAGTTGGATGCAGAGGTACGTATGGCTGTCGCGATTGATGAATCGACGGCGCCCCTCGTCTTTGCCCGCTGGACCTTGCATGGCGATGGCCGTTTGACCAGCGGGGAGGTGGACATTCAGTTGCCGCCCAAAGAGGGGCAGGTCTTGCGGTTGCTGCTGGCCTCGGCCGGCACGCTGATGACCAAGGATCGTTTGCTGGAGCTGGCCTGGCCTCGTGGCGAGGTGGCCGAGGAATCACTGACGCGTTGCATCTACTCGCTGCGCAAGCACTTGAAGGGCGACAAGGGCTTTATCAAGACGATCTATGGCAGGGGCTATCGCTTTACCTGCGAGGTGCGGACCGGGGCGGATGATCCCGCGCCGGTCGCGTATGTGTGTTCGGTGTGTGGGCAGGTGAGCAATGGTTAAGGTGTGGAGCAAAGGGTTGTTGCTGAGCCTATTGATGGGCAGCACCCCGGCACTGGCGTACTGCTGGGACGAAGTGGCCAGCCGCTACGACATTGAGCCGGAGTTGCTGCAGGCCATCGCGGCAGTAGAGTCAGGCTACCGCGCCAGCGCGATCAACACCGCCAATCGTAATGGCACGCGAGACATCGGCCTGATGCAGATCAACAGCATTCATTTGCCGCGATTGCTCAACCAGGGCATTACCGAAGAGAGGCTGTTGAGCGAGCCGTGTCTGTCGATAGAGGTAGCGGCTTCGATTCTTTCCGAGTTTATTCAGCGCTTTGGCTACAACTGGACCGCCGTGGGTTCCTATAACGTCGGTGTAGGCTCCGGCCCCAAGCGTGATGCGCTACGGATGCAGTATGCGCAGAAGATCTGGGCGCGTTATGAGGAACTGGTCGCCAATCGCAGCTGATGATTGGGCGGCACGCCTCGCATGCAGCGCGCCACCGCGGCTATAATCGCCGTCACCTTTCGCCGCCATCCGAGTCTAGCCCGCCCATGTATACCCTGGCCCGCCAGCTGTTGTTCAAACTCTCTCCGGAAACTTCCCACGATCTGTCCCTGGACCTGATCGGTGCCGGTGGCCGCCTGGGGCTCAATGGCCTGGTATGCAAGGCGCCGGCAAAGATGCCGGTGTCGGTAATGGGGCTGGATTTCCCCAACCCGGTCGGGCTGGCGGCTGGCCTGGACAAGAACGGCGCGGCCATCGACGGCTTCGCGCAACTGGGTTTCGGTTTTGTCGAAATCGGCACCGTGACCCCGCGTCCGCAGCCGGGCAACCCCAAGCCGCGCATCTTCCGCTTGCCGGAAGCCGAGGCGATCATCAACCGCATGGGGTTCAACAACCTGGGGGTCGATAACCTGCTGTCGCGGGTTCAGGCGGCGAAGTACAAGGGCATCCTCGGCATCAATATCGGCAAGAACTTCGACACGCCGGTGGAACGTGCGGTGGATGACTACCTGATCTGCCTGGACAAGGTCTACGCCCATGCCAGCTACGTCACGGTCAACGTCAGCTCACCCAATACCCCGGGCCTGCGCAGCCTGCAGTTCGGTGACTCCCTCAAGCAATTGCTTGAAGCCCTGCGCCAGCGCCAGGAAGACCTGGCCGTACGCCATGGCAAGCGCGTGCCGTTGGCGATCAAGATTGCCCCGGACATGAGCGACGAAGAAACCGTACTGGTGGCCCAGGCCCTGGTGGATTCGGGTATGGATGCAGTGATTGCCACCAACACCACCCTCAGTCGTGTCGGTGTCGAAGGCCTTGCCCATGGCGACGAAGCGGGTGGCCTGTCAGGTGCGCCGGTGCGTGAGCAGAGCACCCATATCGTCAAGGTGTTGGCCGCCGAACTGGCCGGGCGCTTGCCGATCATCGCCGCGGGCGGTATCACCGAAGGCAAGCATGCGGCCGAGAAGATCGCTGCCGGCGCCAGCCTGGTGCAGTTGTACTCCGGGTTCATCTACAAGGGCCCGGCGCTGATCCGCCAGGCGGTGGATGCCATCGCCGCACTGCCAAAGGCCTGACAAGCGCCCATTAAAAAGGGCTCCATAAAGGAGCCCCCTGGGCCGAAGCCCGCCGCCCGGATAGGACGTGCATGGTTAAGTCGTTATCGCTTCAACAGTGTGTGTCGGAATTGAATGCCCTTATTAGCCGACGGCGTGAAGTTCGTTGAGTCTGTGGATTCCCGCAGTGCCAGTCATACCGTCCCAGTTGTCGCCGCGTCCTTCTCGCCAGCCGTTGATCCAGGCTTGGCGTACCGACGGTAGAGTAAATGGGCAAAGCTCACGGGATTTGCCATGAACGCCATATTGATATCCGCGTAAAAACGCTCTTTCCAACGGATCACGCTTAAGTCTTCTCATAGGGTGTTTCCCTCACTTGTTGACTGTCTTGATATCCTTCGGCCCCGTTGGGAGCCGGGCAGAGTTTTTCTGCCGTTGGTGGGCTCGCTGCCGGCGTGGCGAGCCTATGTGTCGGCGTCGTTACGGCGCCAACCTGTGTTGAGTTCTAACCAATAGGTCACATGGATTCAATGATCGTTTTGTCATAAGCACGTAACGATAACGATGCTATAGCCATAAGCTGGGCTGGCTTTTCGCCCCATTTGTCTGGCAAACCCAGCTATGATGCACCCTGCAAAGAGGATGGGTTTAATCCTTTAGTGAGAATGCCCGCCCGTTGCAGTCGGTTATTATTCGACGAAGGGTCGGAATATTTCCTTTTGTTGCTGCACTTTATCGATCTGCCCCGTCACTCAACGCCCAAAGGGCCTGCAGGCGGGGTGGGACGGCACATTCGTGCCACGCGAGCACTCTTCAAGAAAAGTGCTTGATTGAAAACCGAGCCGGCGATGCGTCGCCCGTTCATTTATTGCTGAAAAGCCTGGAATGCCCCATGTCGGACCGTTTTGAACTCTTCCTCACTTGCCCCAAGGGCCTCGAAGGCCTGCTGATCGAGGAAGCCATCGGGCTTGGCCTTGAGGAAGCCCGCGAGCACACCTCGGCCGTGCGCGGCATGGCCGACATGGAAACCGCCTACCGCCTGTGCCTCTGGTCGCGCCTGGCCAACCGCGTGTTGTTGGTGCTCAAGCGCTTCCCGATGAAGGACGCCGAAGACCTCTACCACGGCGTGCTGGACATCGAATGGGCCGATCACATGGTGCCGGACGGCACCTTGGCCGTGGAATTCAGCGGCCATGGCTCGGGCATCGACAACACCCACTTCGGCGCGCTGAAGGTCAAGGATGCGATTGTCGACAAGCTGCGCACCCCGACCGGCGAACGTCCGTCCATCGACAAGATCAACCCGGACCTGCGCATCCACCTGCGCCTGGACCGTGGCGAAGCCATTCTGTCCCTCGACCTCTCCGGCCACAGCCTGCACCAGCGCGGCTACCGTCTGCAGCAGGGTGCAGCACCGTTGAAGGAAAACCTCGCGGCAGCCGTGCTGATCCGTGCCGGCTGGCCGCGCATCGCTGCCGAAGGCGGCGCGCTGACTGACCCGATGTGCGGCGTGGGTACCTTCCTGGTGGAAGGCGCGATGATCGCTGCCGACATGGCACCGAACCTGAACCGTGAGTTGTGGGGCTTCACCACCTGGCTCGGTCACGTCCCGGCTTTGTGGAAGAAACTTCACGCCGAAGCGTCGGAACGTGCCGCGATCGGCATGAACAAACCGCCGTTGTGGATTCGTGGCTATGAAGCCGACCCGCGCCTGATCCAACCTGCGCGCAACAACATCGAACGCGCGGGCCTGAGCCATTGGATCAAGGTGTACCAGGGCGAAGTCGGCACGTTCGAGCCGCGCCCGGACCAGAACCAGAAAGGCCTGGTCATCTGCAACCCGCCGTACGGCGAGCGTCTGGGTGACGAAGCCAGCCTGTTGTACCTCTACCAGAACCTCGGCGAGCGCCTGCGCCAGGCGTGCATGGGCTGGGAAGCGGCGGTGTTCACCGGCGCGCCGGACCTGGGCAAGCGCATGGGCATCCGCAGCCACAAGCAGTATTCGTTCTGGAACGGTGCGTTGCCGTGCAAATTGCTGCTGATCAAGGTCAACCCCGACCAGTTCGTCACCGGCGAGCGTCGCACGCCAGAGCAACGCCAGGCGGAACGTGAGCAAGCCGCTTACGATCAAGCCCCGGTCGAGCCGCAAGAGCGCCAGTACAACAAGAACGGCAACCCGATCAAGCCCGCCCCGGCTCCGGTGGTTGAACAGGCACGCCTGAGTGAAGGCGGGCAGATGTTCGCCAATCGCCTGCAAAAGAACCTCAAGCTGCTGGGCAAGTGGGCCAAGCGCGAAGGCGTGGATTGCTACCGCGTGTACGACGCCGACATGCCGGAATATTCCATGGCCATCGACCTGTACCACGATTGGGTGCATGTGCAGGAATACGCCGCACCGAAGTCCATCGACCCGGAAAAAGCCTCCGCCCGCATGTTTGATGCCCTGGCCGCGATTCCCCAGGCGCTGAACATCGACAAGAGCCGCGTCGTCGTCAAGCGCCGCGAGCGCCAGAGTGGCACCAAGCAGTACGAGCGCCAGAGCGCCCAGGGCAAGTTCACTGAGGTCAGCGAAGGCGGCGTGAAGTTGCTGGTCAACCTCACCGACTACCTCGACACCGGCCTGTTCCTCGACCACCGTCCGATGCGCATGCGTATCCAGAAAGAAGCGGCCGGCAAGCGTTTCCTCAACCTGTATTGCTACACCGCTACCGCGAGTGTGCACGCAGCCAAGGGCGGCGCACGCAGCACCACCAGTGTCGATTTGTCCAAGACTTACCTGGACTGGGCGCGTCGCAACTTCTCCCTCAACGGTTTCTCCGACAAGAACCGGCTGGAGCAGGGCGATGTGATGGCGTGGCTGGAAGCCAGTCGTGATGAGTTCGACCTGATCTTCATCGACCCGCCGACCTTCTCCAACTCCAAGCGCATGGAAGGCATCTTCGACGTGCAGCGTGACCACGTGCAGTTGCTTGACCTGGCCATGGCCCGCCTGGCACCGGGTGGCGTGCTGTATTTCTCGAACAACTTCCGCAAGTTCGCGCTGGAGGACAACCTCAGCGAGCGCTATGCGGTCGAAGAGATCAGTGACAAGACCATTGACCCGGATTTCGCGCGCAACGCGAAGATTCACCGGGCGTGGAAAATCACTGCACGCTGATCGCTCCTAAAAAAAGCCGCAAGCCTGGATTTTTCCGGGCTTGCGGCTTTTTTGCGCTGGTCAAATACAGGGCCGATGGCTATAACTTAATGCCTAGCCAAAGTGACACCCCCCGCACGCTGGCGTTGTGAGTGTTGCCTATGCCGTTGCAAGCTGTTCGCCCGAAAATCCTAGGTTTTATCAGTGAGCAGGCATCGGCTTGGCTGGTGGCGTTGATGGTGTTCCTGGCCGGTGGCGCGCTGACGTTGATCATCGCCTGGGCCGCCTCCGACCTCTACGAGCAGCAGGTGCGCCAACGCTTTCAACTGCTGGTCAATGAACGCTACACCCGCCTGCAAGAGCGCTTCGAGGACCAGGAGCAACGCCTGGGCAGCCTGCGGCGTTTTTTCGTCAACTCCGGCGAGGTTTCCCGCGAAGAATTCGATGGTTTTGCCCAGCCCCTGCTGTTGCGGACCCGTGCTTATGCCTGGGCGCCACGGGTGTTTCGCGACCAGCGCAGTGCGTTTGAAGAGGACGTGTCGCGCCAGCGCGGTGAGCCGTTCAGCATTCGTGAGCTGAATGCCCAAGGAGAGCTGGCGTCGGCGCCCGAGCGCGATGAATACGTGCCGGTGCTCTACAGCCAGACCCAGAGCCTGCTCGGCTCGCCCCTGGGCTTTGACTTGCTGGCCCAGCCGCTGCGGCGTTCAGTTCTTGAGCGCGCGTTGAAGACGGGCAAGCTGGCCGTGTCGCAACCCATGCAACTGGTCGGCGTCGAACCAGCCTACGCCGCCGGCGTCTTGCTGGTGGCACCCGTGAGTAAGCTGCCCGAAACCCAACAATCCCAGGCTGAGCCCTACGGCTATGTGATGGCGGTGATCAGCATGCGGCAATTGGTGGCCGACGGTTTGCCCAAGCCGAACCGTGACAACCTGGTCATGCAGATCATCGACACGTCCGACATCCGCAAGCGCGCACTGTATGAGTCCAGCAATGCGCCGGGCAGCAGCGACCTGGTGGCCGCACGCCGGCTGAGCCTGGGGGATCATGTGTATGCCTTGAACCTGCGTCCGAGCCAGGTGTTCGACCAGGCCAACCATTCCTCGATGAGTACGATCCTGACCATGGGCGGGCTGCTTAGCCTGTTGCTCAGCGCGTTGCTGTATGTGTTGGTCAGCCAGCGCCAGCGCGCGCTGAAACTGGTCGAGCAACGCACCGAGCAGTTGCGTGTGCGAGAGCTGGAGTTGCGCGGCGCCCATGGGCAACTGCGCAGCGTGCTGAATGCGGCGACCCAAGTCGCAATCATTGCTACCGACCTGCGCGGCGTGATCAACACCTTCAATGCGGGGGCCGAGCAGATGCTGGGGTTCAAGTCCGAGGATGTGTTGGGGCGCTTGACCCTGGACAGCCTGCACCTGGAATCGGAGCTCGATGCCCGCGCCGCCACGCTGAGCATGGCCATGGGCAAACGGATTCCGCCAAGCCAGGCGATGCTGGTGGAGCGCCCCGACCACCAGCACGAGGCTCGGGAGTGGACCCTCAAGCGCCGGGACGGCAGCCAACTGACCGTGAATATGCTGGCCACCGTATTGCTTGATGACCATGGCTTGTGGGTCGGGCACTTGGCGATCTACCTTGACATCACCGAGCAAAAGCGCGCCTACGAGGCCCTGGCCGCGCGGGACCGCCTGCTCAAGAAACTCAGTGCCCACGTGCCCGGCGGGATCTTCCAGTTCACCCTCGAAGCCCACGAAAAGTGGCGTTTCATCTACGCCAGCGATGGCATGCGCGATATTTATGAAATCGAGCCAGGCACGTTGCAACAGGACGCCAGCCGGGTGCTTGAGCGCATTCATCCCCTGGATGTGGAGCGGGTGCGGGCATCGATTCGTCTATCTGCGTTGCAGTTGAGCCATTGGCGTGAAGAGTACCGTGTGCAGTTGCCGCAACGCGGCCTGCGCTGGATTCGCGGCGAAGCCACGCCGGAAGAATTACCGGGAGGCGGCACCTTGTGGCATGGCTACGTGTCGGATATTTCCGATCTGAAACGGGTCGAGGAAGAGCTGCGCGCGCTCTCCATCACCGACTCTCTGACTGGCATCCACAACCGCCGCTATTTCCAGGACCGCCTCAAGGCCGAGATGTTACGACTCAACCGCGTCTGCGGTTCGCTGTCGTTGATCATGCTGGATATTGACCACTTCAAGCGGATCAACGACCAGCATGGCCACGGCGTGGGCGATGGGGTGTTGCAGGAGCTGTGCAGGCGCATCAGCGTGCGCCTGCGGCGTACCGACGTGTTCTGCCGTCTGGGCGGTGAAGAGTTCATGGTGCTGTGCCCCAACACCGACGGCAAGCAGGCCTACAGCCTGGCGATGGAATTGTGGCAGTCGTTGCGCAATGCGCCGATGGAGCCGGTGGGCATTGTCACTGCCAGCTTTGGTGTGGCCAGTTGGCGGGTGGATGAAGGCATCGATGGCTTGCTGTTGCGGGCGGACTCGGCGGTGTATGTCGCCAAGCAGGCGGGCAGGGACCGGGTGGAGGTTGAAGGCTTGCGTACGTGAGACCGCCGCAAGCCCGCTCCTACAGATTAAAGGACTGGCGCGGCCGCCACCGCCTTCGGCTGGCGGTACAGGTCCAGCAACACCTGATCCAGCACCGACGATGCCCCCCACGGCTTCGGATCGTTGAGGATTGCCACCACCGCCCAGGTATTGCCGTTGTTGTCGCGGCTGAATCCGGCGATGGCGCGCACGGTGTTCAAGGTACCGGTCTTGACGTGGGCCTCGCCGCGCATCGCGGTGGTCTTCAGGCGTTTACGCATGGTGCCGTCGGTGCCGGCAATCGGCAGTGAGCTGATGTACTCCGCCGCGTAGGGGCTTTTCCATGCCGCTTGCAACATGGCGGCCATCTCGCGGGCGCTGACACGTTCGGCACGGGACAGGCCGGAGCCGTTCTCCATCACCAGGTGCGGCGCGGTGATGCCCTTTTTCGCCAACCATTGGCGCACGACACGCTGGCCGGCTTTGGCGTCGTCACCGTCGGCATCGTTGCGGAACTGCGCGCCCAGGCTCAGGAACAACTGCTGGGCCATGGTGTTGTTACTGTATTTGTTGATGTCGCGGATGATTTCCGCCAGGTCCGGCGAGAACGCCCGAGCCAGTACCTTGGCATCCTTGGGCACTGGTGCCTGAATGTCGCGGCCCAGGATGGAACCGCCCAGCTCCTGCCAGATCGCCCGCACGGCGCCGGCGGTGTAGGTGGCATGGTCGAGCAGCGACAGGTACGTCTGCGAGCTGCAGCCATCGGCCAACTGGCCGCTGACGGTCACCGTCACGCTGCCATCGGCGGCCGTTACCGGGTTGTAGCGCACATCGCCAGTGCATTGCTTGGCGTTGGACACCTTGACCTGATTGTCGATGCGGATGCTGGCAATTGGCGGCTCGACCGAGACGATCACCCGCCCCGAATCATTGCGGGTCACAAAACGCAGGGCCTTGAGGTTGACCAGCAGGGCGTCGGGCTTGACCAGGAACGGCTTGTTCTCGTCGTTGCCATCGTCATTGAACTCGGGCAAGAGCGGCTGTTTGAAGAAGGCACGGTCCAGCACCAGGTCGCCGGTGACTTGCTGCACACCGTTGGCGCGCAGGTCGCGCATCAGCAGCCAGAGTTTTTCCATGTTCAGCTTGGGATCACCGCCGCCCTTGAGGTACAGGTTGCCGTGCAACACGCCACCGCTGAGGGTACCGTCGGTGTAGAACTCGGTTTTCCACTGGTGGTTGGGCCCCAGCATTTCCAGAGCCGCGTAGGTGGTGACCAGCTTCATGGTGGAGGCCGGGTTGACCGAGACATCGGCGTTGAAGACGGTAGGCGTGCCCGGGCCGTTCAGGGGGATCATTACCAGGGACAGTGCATTGTTTTGCAGTTTGGCTTTGGACAGCGCCTGTTGGACATTCGGCGGCAGGCTGTTGTTGACGGGGGCGGCGCGGACGCAGAAGGCCAATGGCAAGAGCAGACCGGCAAGGAGCAATGGACGAAAAGATTTGATCATAAAGAATAAAACCCTACTGCTGAGAAGGGTGAAAAAGGCGAGGGGTATAGACAGAAAATCCCTCATTGGTCATGAAAGTGTCGGCATTATGCCCCAAGGTGGGGCCTGTTGTAGCTGAACGATAGCTGGAAATCGGCGTTTTTTTGCAGGCAATTTGCCGCCCGTCCCAGAGAGTCGGGCAATCGCCGCCTTAAACTGCTAAAGTGCCGCCCGTTATTACTTAAGAGGATTGTTCCAATGGCGACTAACCGTTCCCAGCGTCTGCGCAAAAAACTGTGCGTTGATGAATTTCAAGAGCTGGGTTTCGAACTGAACCTGGACTTCAACGAAGGCCTGAGTGAAGAAGCTATCGACGCTTTCCTCGAAGCATTCATCAAAGAAGCCATGGAAGCCAACGGTCTGGGCTATGTTGGCGGCGATGACTTCGGTCTGGTTTGCTTGCAGAAGCGTGGCTCGGTCTCCGAAGAGCAGCGTGCTGCCGTTGAAGCCTGGCTGAAAACCCGTTCCGAGCTGACCAAGGCTGAAGTCAGCCCGTTGCTGGACGTGTGGTATCCGGAAAAGCCGATCAACGCGGCTAAGTGATACTGAAAAAAACGGCGACCTGAGGGTCGCCGTTTTTTTATGCCTTGCGCCCATTCAGAATCAACAGCGTCAACACCCCCGCGACAATCCCCCAGAACGCCGACCCGATGGAAAACAGCGTCAAGCCTGACGCAGTGACCATAAAGGTGATCAACGCCGCTTCCCGCTCCTTCGGCTCGTTCATGGCGATGCTCAGGCCATTGATGATCGAGCCAAACAATGCCAACGCCGCGATCGACAGCACCAGTTCCTTGGGCAATGCGGCGAACAGTGCCGCCAGCGTCGCGCCAAACACCCCGGCAATCCCGTAGAACACCCCGCACCAGACCGCCGCCGTGTAGCGCTTGTTACGGTCTTCATGGGCGTGAGGCCCGGTGCAGATCGCCGCGCTGATCGCGGCCAGGTTGATGCCGTGGGAACCGAAAGGCGACAGTACCAGGGATGCGAGGCCCGTAGCGGTGATCAGCGGCGAGGCTGGAACGTTGTAGCCATCTGCCCGCAAGACGGCCACGCCGGGCATGTTTTGCGAGGTCATCGCCACCACGAACAGCGGGATGCCGATGCTGATGGTCGCCGCCAGGGAGAAGTGCGGGGTGGTCCATACCGGCGTCGCCACTTCCAGGTGGAAGCCGCTGAAATCCAACAGGCCCATCCACCCCGACAGCAGCGTGCCGAGCACCAGCGCAGCCAACACCGCATAACGCGGCGACAGGCGCTTGATGATCAGGTAGGTGAAAAACATCCCCAGCACCAGGCCGGTGCGGTGTTGCGCGGCGACAAAAATCTCGCTGCCGATCTTGAACAGGATCCCCGCCAGCAAGGCCGCAGCCAGCGACGCCGGGATGCGCTTGACGAGTTTTTCAAAACTGCCGGTCAACCCACAGATCGTCACCAGCACCGCGCAGGTGATGTAGGCACCGATGGCCTCGCCGTAACTCACTCCACCCAGGCTGGTGATCAGCAACGCGGCGCCGGGTGTCGACCAGGCAATGGTGATCGGCGTGCGATAGCGCAAGGACAGGCCGATGCTGCACACCGCCATGCCGATGGAAATCGCCCAGATCCACGAGGAAATCTGCGCCGTGGTCAAACCGGCGGCCTGGCCGGCCTGGAACATCAGCACCAGGGAGCTGGTATAGCCAGTCATCATGGCGATGAAACCGGCGACGATCGCCGATGCAGAGGTGTCGGCCAGCGGGCGCAGCGGCGCTTGGGCGGCTTCGGACATAGAAAGGTGTTCCTTTAACCAGAGAAATTGCTGATTCAAGCCTAAACTCAAACGTAACCACTCATTGCAATACAGCCGAGACCGCAAACAGCCGTACAGTGTGTTGGCGCAATCGGTTGTGTACAATGTGCGCTGTTTTTAGGTGATACTTGCCAGCAACACGCTGTTGCCGTATTACCGTTATTTCGCCGCCGTTCTCCCGACCCGAGTGCCCATGAACGAACAGTTGCAACCTCTCAAGAAACAACCGCGAGCTGGCAAGGCCGGTCGCAGCGGAACCCAGGACGATATTGTCTACGCGCATATCTTCGAGGCGATCCTCGAACAACGCCTGGCACCCGGCACCAAATTGAGCGAAGAGGCACTGGGCGAAATCTTCGGCGTCAGCCGCACCATCATTCGTCGCGCCCTGTCGCGCCTGGCCCATGAAGGCGTGGTGCTGCTGCGGCCCAACCGCGGTGCAGTGGTTGCCAGCCCGAGTGTGGAAGAGGCCCGCCAGGTATTTATGGCGCGGCGTCTGGTAGAACGCGCGATTACCGAGTTGGCGGTCCAGCACGCCACTGCCGAACAATTGGCCGAACTGCGCCAGATGGTCAACGACGAGCGCGACAGCTTTTCCCGTGGCGACCGTGGGGCGGGTATCCGTCTCTCCGGCGAATTCCACCTCAAGCTGGCCGAGGCGGCGAAAAACGCGCCGCTGATCAGCTTCCAGCGCAGCCTGGTGTCCCAGACGTCATTGATCATCGCCCAGTACGAAAGCGGCAACCGCTCGCACTGCTCCTACGATGAACACACCCAGTTGATCGATGCGATCGAAGCGCGGGACGCGGCGTTGGCCGTGGACCTGATGATGCATCACATGGATCACATCGACAGCAAGCTCAACCTTGATGAGGAAAGTGCGTCGGATGATTTGCATGCGGTGTTTTCGCACCTGTTGCAGACCAAGAAACCGGGGCGCTCTTCAGTAAAACTGTAATTTCCCTGAATCACCGGGGACAAAAAATGTGGGAGCGGGCTTGCTCGCGAATGCGGTGGATCAGTCGAAACATCTGTGACTGACATACCGCATTCGCGAGCAAGCCCGCTCCCACATTGGTTTTGTGGTGTTTGCTGGATTAGCGTTGGTGTACCAATTGCCCGGCCGCATAGGTCTGCAACACCGTCCGATCATCCCCAAGCGTCATCAGCACAAACAACGTCTCGGCAATGTCATTGGCCTGTTTCAAGCGATAGCTCAGCAGCGGCGTGGCGTTGTAGTCCAGCACCAGGAAATCCGCATCCGTGCCCGGCTGCAACGTACCGATCTTGTCTTCCAGGCGCAGCGCCCGTGCGCCGCCCAATGTGGCGAGATACAGCGACTTGAACGGGCTCAATCGCGCGCCCTGCAACTGCATGACCTTGTAGGCTTCGTTCAAGGTTTGCAGCAACGAGAAGCTGGTGCCGCCGCCCACGTCCGTGCCCAGTCCTACATTCAATTTGTGTTTTTCCGCCATCGGCAGGTTGAACAAACCACTGCCGAGGAACAGGTTCGACGTCGGGCAGAACGCCACCGCCGAACCGGTCTCCGCCAACCGCGCGCACTCGTCATCACACAGGTGCACACCGTGGGCAAACACCGAGCGCTCGCCGAGCAGCTGGTAATGGTCGTACACATCCAGGTAGCCGTTTCGCTCGGGGAACAGCTCTTTTACCCACTCGATTTCCTGCTTGTTCTCACTGATGTGAGTCTGCATGTACAGGTCCGGGTATTCCCCCAGCAGTTGCCCGGCCAGCGCCAGTTGTTCCGGCGTGCTGGTCGGTGCGAAGCGTGGCGTCACGGCGTAGTGCAGGCGGCCCTTGCCGTGCCAGCGCTCGATCAGCGCCTTGCTTTGCTGGTAGCCGGTTTCGGCGGTGTCGGTCAGGTAGTCCGGGGCATTGCGGTCCATCATCACCTTGCCGGCGATCATGCGCAGGTCGAGTTTTTCCGCTGCTTCAAAGAACGCATTCACCGACTGCGGATGCACGCTGCCGAACACCAGCGCAGTGGTGGTGCCGTTGCGTAGGAGTTCCTTGATGAAGATGTCGGCGACTTCCTCGGCGTGGGCCTTGTCGGCGAATTGGCTTTCACACGGGAAGGTGTAGGTGTTGAGCCAGTCCAGCAACTGCTCGCCGTAGGCGCCGACCATGCCGGTTTGCGGCAGGTGGATGTGGGTGTCGATCAGGCCGGGGGTGATCAGCGCATCCTGGTAGTGGGTGATGTCGATGTCGGAAGGTAGGGTCGGCAGCAGGTCCTGCGCATGGCCAACAGCGCTGATCTGACCGTTCTCAATCACCAGTAGGCCATCTTCGAAATACTCGTAGGAGGCTTCGATGCCAACTTCGGCGGGGTCGGCGATGCTGTGCAGAATGGCGGCACGGTAGGCTTTGCGAGTCAAAGGCATGGTTATCTCAATTCAAATGGCTTGGCTGCGGCGTGAAGCCGGCAGCAGTTTGGCAATGGGTTCGGCGCTGGCGGTGTGCTGGCCGAAATTGGCGTTATAGGTGGCGATGATCTCGCCGGCGATGGAGATGGCGATCTCTACCGGCAATTTGCCCTTTACCTCGCTGAGGCCCATGGGGCAGCGCATGCGTTGCAATTGCGCGGCGTCGAAGCCGCGCTCACGCAGGCGGTGTTCGAACTTGACGCGTTTGGTCTTCGAGCCGATCAGGCCGAAGTAGGCGAAGTCGTTGCGTTTGAGCAGGGCGGCGGTGAGTTCCAGGTCCAGCGCGTGATTGTGGGTCATGACGATGCAGTAACTGCCCGCTGGCAGGTCGGCAATTTCGTCGACCGGCTCTTCGCTGACGATTTTACGCACGCCCTGGGGGATATGTTCCGGAAACTCCAGTTCACGCGAATCGATCCAGCGCACCCGGCACGGCAGGCTCGCCAGCAACGGCACCAGCGCGCGGCCGACGTGGCCGGCGCCAAACACCGCGATCTGTGCCTGCACCTGGCCCATGGGTTCGAACAGCAGCACCGTCACGCCGCCGCAGCACTGGCCCAGGCTGGCGCCGAGGCTGAAGCGCTCCAGATGGGTGTTCTGCTGGCCACGCACGAGCATGTCCCGGGCGATCTGCATCGCCTTGTATTCCAGGTGCCCGCCGCCGATGGTGTCGAAGGTCTGGGCGGCGCTGATCACCATCTTGGAACCGGCATTGCGTGGTGTGGAGCCGAGTTCTTCGATGATGGTCACGAGCACGCAGGGTTCGCCGCTGGTTTGCAGGTGGGCGAGGGCGCTGATCCAGTTGTTCATGTCTACCTCAACATTTCTGTTGTCAGTTCGTCCGTCTTCGCGAGCAAGCCCGCTCCCACAGGGGATTGCATTCCAAATGTGGGAGCGGGCTTGCTCGCGAAGGCCGCGCTTGGGTCTAAAGCGAAGCCATCTCGGTATCAGCCTCAGCCACCTTCGCCGCCGTCAACTGCCGCATCTGCTCACAGCCCCACAGCACCCGCTCCGGCGTCGCCGGGGCATCGATCTTTGGCTGATGCCGGTAATCCGCCAGGCTCGCCACCGCATCCTTGATCGCGCACCACGAGGCAATCCCGAGCATGAACGGCGGTTCGCCCACAGCCTTGGAATGGAACACCGTGTCTTCCGGGTTCTTGCGGTTTTCCACCAGCTTGACCCGCAGGTCCAGCGGCATGTCCGCCACCGCCGGGATCTTGTAGCTGGCCGGACCGTTGGTCATCAGCTTGCCCTTGTTGTTCCACACCAACTCTTCCATGGTCAGCCAGCCCATGCCCTGGATAAACCCGCCTTCGACCTGGCCGATGTCGATGGCCGGGTTCAGCGAGGCGCCCACGTCGTGGAGGATGTCGGTGCGCAGCATCTTGTATTCGCCGGTCAGGGTATCGACGATCACTTCGCAGCACGCCGCGCCGAAGGCGAAGTAGTAGAACGGCCGGCCGCGTGACTGGCTGCGGTCGTAGAAGATTTTCGGGGTTTTGTAGAACCCGGTACTCGACAGCGAAACCTGGGCGAAATACGCCTGCTGGATCAGCGCTTCGAAGGTCAGGATCTGCTCACGCACGCGCACATGGCCGTTGTGGAACGCCACGTCCGCTTCACTGACGTCGTACTTGCGCGCAGCAAACTCCACCAGGCGTTGCTTGATGGTTTCGGCGGCGTTCTGCGCGGCCTTGCCATTCAGGTCGGCACCGCTGGAGGCGGCAGTCGGCGAGGTGTTGGGCACTTTGTCGGTGTTGGTGGCGGTGATCTGCACGCGGTCGATTTCCACCTGGAACACTTCGGCCACCACTTGCGCGACCTTGGTGTTCAAGCCCTGGCCCATTTCGGTGCCGCCGTGGTTCAGGTGGATGCTGCCGTCCGTGTAGATATGGATCAGCGCACCGGCCTGGTTGAGGAAACTGGCGGTAAACGAAATGCCGAACTTCACCGGGGTCAGCGCCAGGCCTTTTTTCAGGATCGGGCTATGGGCGTTGTACAGGCGTATCGCTTCGCGGCGCTCGGCGTATTGGCTGCTGGCCTCCAGTTCGGCGGTCATCTCTTCGAGCAGGTTGTGTTCGACGGTCTGGTAGTAGTGGGTGACGTTGCGCTCGGTCTTGCCGTAGTAGTTGGCCTTGCGCACCGCCAGCGGATCGAGGGCTAGATGGCGCGCGATGGCGTCCATCACTTCCTCGATGGCGACCATGCCTTGCGGGCCGCCGAAGCCGCGATACGCGGTGTTGGACGCGGTGTTGGTCTTGCAGCGATGGCCGTTGACGGTGGCGTCGCCCAGGTAATAGGCGTTGTCGGCGTGGAACATCGCACGGTCGACAATCGAGTTGGACAAGTCCGGCGAGCAGCCGCAGTTGCCGGCCAGGTCCAGGTTGACCCCGTGCAGGCGGCCGCTGTCGTCAAAGCCCACGTCGTATTCGATATAGAAGGGGTGGCGCTTGCCGGTCATCAGCATGTCTTCGACACGCGGCAGGCGCATCTTGGTCGGCTGGCCGGTGAGGCGCGCGACCACCGCGCACAGGCACGCGGGGCTGGCGGCCTGGGTTTCCTTGCCGCCGAAACCACCGCCCATGCGGCGCATGTCGACCACGATCTTGTTCATCGACACGTCCAGCACTTCGGCCACCAGTTTCTGCACTTCGGTGGGGTTCTGCGTGGAGCAGTAGACGATCATGCCGCCGTCTTCGGTGGGCATTACCGAGGAGATTTGCGTCTCCAGGTAGAAGTGTTCCTGGCCGCCGATATGCAGGGTGCCCTGGATACGGTTTTTGGCCGACGCCAGCGCGCCTGCCGAATCACCCCGTTGGTGGGTGTGGCTGTCGAGCACAAAGTGCTTGTTGCGGAAGGCCTCGACCACATCCAGTACCGGCTCCAGGTCTTCGTATTCGATCACCGCAGCCATCGCGGCTTTGCGCGCGGTTTCCAGATCACGCGCGGCGACGGCGAGTACGACCTGGCCGACGAACTGCACCGTGTCGATGGCCAGCAACGGGTCGCCGGGCAGCAGCGGGCCGATGTCTTTCAGGCCTGGCACGTCTTCGTGGGTGATGACGATACGCACGCCTTCGAAGGCATAGCAGGGGGCGGTGTCGATGCTGAGGATTTTCGCGTGGGCGCGGTCGGACATGCGCGCATACAGGTGCAACTGGTTGGGGAATTCCAGGCGGTCATCGATGTACTGCGCTTCGCCGCTGACGTGCTTGGCGGCGCTGTCATGCTTGACGCTGCGGCCGACTCCGGTGGTGAGGTCCTGGGCGAACAACTCGGCCAGTTCGGCCTGGGTTTTAACGACGGCGTGATGGTTAGACATAAGCGGTCACCCGAGTCTCGATGTGCGGCGTTTGCAGCTCGATGAAGTATTTGCGCAGCAGGTTCTGTGCGCTGAGCAGGCGGTATTCCTTACTGGCGCGGAAGTCCGACAGCGGGGTGAAATCCTCGGCCAGGGCGGCGCAGGCGTTCTCGACGGTGGCGCTGTTCCAGGTGGCGCCGAGCAACGCGGCTTCGCAGCTTTTGGCGCGTTTGGGCGTGGCGGCCATGCCACCGAACGCCACGCGGGCTTCACGCACCACACCGTTGTCGATCTTCAGGTTGAACGCGGCGCAGACCGCGGAAATATCATCGTCCAGGCGCTTGGACACCTTGTAGGCGCGAAACAGTGCATGGCCCTTGGGTACGATGATTTTTTCGATGAATTCGCTGTCCTGACGGGCGGTGACGCGGTAGTCGATGAAATAGTCTTCCAGCGCCAGGGTGCGACGGGTGTTGCCCTTGCACAGCACGATCTGCGCGCCGAGGGCGATCAGCAGCGGCGGCGAATCGCCAATCGGCGAGGCGTTGCCAATGTTGCCACCGAGGGTGCCCTGGTTGCGGATCTGCAAGGAGGCAAAGCGCTGCAGCAGTTCACCGAAGTCCGGGTAGGCCTGGTGCAGCGCGGTGTAGCAATCAGAGAGGGCAGTGGCGGCGCCGATTTCCAGGCGGTCATCGAAGTCTTCGATGCGCTTCATCTCTTCGATGTTGCCGACGTAGATCATCACTGGCAGGGTGCGGTGAAACTGCGTGACTTCCAGGGCCAGGTCGGTGCCGCCAGCCAACAGACGCGCTTGCGGGTAGGAATCGTAGAGGTCGGCCAGGTCGGCGACGGTCAGCGGCACCAGGCAGCGTTTGTCGCCGCTGTTGAGTTCGCCGGTCTGGGTCGGCGCAATGGCTTTGAGGCGCGCGATGGTCTGGGCTTCTCGGCTGTCGAACTGATCCAGGGGTTTGTTGCAGCAGGCCTGTTCGGCAGCGGCGAGGATCGGGCGATAGCCGGTGCAGCGGCACAGGTTGCCGGCCAGGGCTTCATGGGCTTTTTGGCTGTCGGGGGCGTCGCTGTTCTTTTGCAGGGCGAACAGCGACATCACGAAACCAGGGGTGCAAAAGCCGCACTGCGAGCCGTGGCACTCGACCATCGCCTGTTGCACGCTGTGCAGTTGGCCCTGGTGCTTGAGGTCTTCGACGCTGATCAGTTGTTTGCCGTGCAGCGACGACACGAAGGTCAGGCACGAGTTGAGGCTGCGATAACGGATCTGCTCGGCGCCCTGGGCGTCGGTGTGCAGTTCGCCGACCACCACGGTGCACGCACCGCAGTCGCCGCTGGCGCAGCCTTCCTTGGTGCCGGGCTTGCCCAGATGCTCGCGCAGATAGTTGAGCACGGTGAGATTGGGGTCCAGGGCGTGCTCGCTACGGAGTTCCTGGTTGAGTAAAAACTGGATCACGGAAGGCCTCGCAGACTCATTATTGTTGTTAACCGCTTTGCGCCGAATCTAGTCATCTCTGACTTTTCGGTCAACGAATTTCTGACCAGGAGGTCAAGAAAATGCGATCGCAACACTTTCAATTATGGTCCAGTCTTCTGGAACCGGCGTTTTCAGGGGCTTTTGAGTTTTCAGCTTTGCTTATTCCGTGCCAAATTCGCCACGGTGGGCGTAGCGCCATCAGCGGGCCAATGCGCTACACTGCCGCGCTTGTATCGATAGAAGATTTTGAAGGGAAAACATGACGTTCAAGGCGCCGGACAGTCTCGCCGAGCAAATCGCTCACCACCTCGCCGAACGCATCATTCGCGGCGAACTCAAGCCTGGGGAGCGCATCCAGGAGCAAAAGGTCACGCTGGCCCTCAATGTCAGCCGTGGTTCCGTGCGCGAAGCCTTGTTGATCCTCGAACGCCGCCACCTCATCGCGATCCTGCCGCGCCGTGGCGCCCACGTCACCGAACTCACCGCGCACAAGGTGCAGAGCCTGTGCACGCTGATGGGCGAGTTGTACATCCTGCTCGGCAATGCGGTCGCCCAAGGTTGGCAGACCCAGGCCGACATGGCGCCGTTCGTGCAGATCCAGCAGCGCCTGGTGACCAATTTCGAGCGCCAGGACATCCGCGCCTTCGTCGAAGAAAGCTTCAACGTGATGCGCGCCGCGTACCCCTTCGCCAACAACCCGTACCTGCAGGAAACCGTCGAGAACCTGCAACCGGCGATGAACCGCGCGTATTACCTGGCGCTGGATCAACGCAAGGCGTCCATGAGCGAATACCTGGTGCTGTTCGAGCAACTGCTCGCCGCCGTACTCGCCCGTGACCTGGCGCAGATCCGCCTGGTGTTGTCGGCCTACGGCGAACGCAGTTGCTCGCTGGTCATCGCTGCGTTGGCGGACGCCTAAACGTGCGGCTCAAGTGCATCAAACTGGCGGGGTTCAAATCCTTCGTCGACCCGACCACGGTGAACTTCCCCAGTAACATGGCGGCGGTGGTCGGGCCCAATGGTTGCGGCAAGTCGAACATCATCGACGCCGTCCGCTGGGTGATGGGCGAGAGCTCGGCCAAGAACCTGCGCGGCGAGTCGATGACCGACGTCATCTTCAACGGCTCCACCAGCCGCAAGCCCGTGAGCCAGGCCAGTATCGAACTGGTGTTCGACAACTCCGATGGCACGTTGATTGGCGAGTACGCGGCCTACGCCGAAATCTCGATCCGCCGCAAAGTGACCCGCGACAGCCAGAACAGTTATTTCCTCAACGGCACCAAGTGTCGCCGTCGGGACATCACCGATATTTTCCTCGGCACCGGCCTGGGGCCGCGCAGCTACTCGATCATCGAACAGGGCATGATCTCCAAGCTGATCGAAGCCAAGCCCGAAGACCTGCGCAACTTTATCGAGGAAGCGGCCGGCATCTCCAAGTACAAGGAGCGCCGCCGCGAGACCGAAAACCGTATCCGCCGTACCCACGAGAACCTCGCCCGTCTCACCGACCTGCGTGAAGAGCTGGAGCGCCAGTTGGAGCGCCTGCACCGCCAGGCCCAGGCCGCCGAGAAGTATCAGGAATACAAGGGCGAGGAACGCCAGCTCAAGGCGCAACTGTCGGCCCTGCGCTGGCAGGCGTTGAACGAGCAGGTCGGCCAGCGCGAAGCCATTATCGGCACCCAGGAAATCAGCTTTGAAGCCCTGGTGGCCGAGCAGCGCAACGCCGACGCCAGCATCGAGCGCCTGCGCGACGGGCACCATGATTTGTCCGAGCGCTTCAATCTGGTGCAGGGCCGCTTCTATTCGGTGGGCGGCGATATTGCCCGCGTCGAGCAGAGCATCCAGCACGGCCAGCAGCGTTTGCGCCAGTTGCAGGATGATCTCAAGGAAGCCGAACGCGCGCGCCTGGAGACCGAGTCCCACCTGGGCCACGACCGCACCTTGCTACTGACCCTTGGCGAAGAGCTGGACATGCTCACCCCCGAGCAGGAAGTCACCAGCGCCGCCGCCGAAGAGGCCGCCGCCGCCCTGGAAGAATCCGAAAGCACCATGCATGGCTGGCAGGAGCAGTGGGACACGTTCAACCTGCAATCCGCCGAACCACGCCGCCAGGCCGAGGTGCAGCAGTCGCGCATCCAGCAACTGGAAACCAGCATGGAGCGCTTGGCCGAGCGCCAGCGCCGGATGCAGGAAGAGCGTGCGTTGCTGTCGGCCGACCCGGAAGACGCGGCGATCATGGAGCTGAGCGAGCAACTGGCCGAAAGCGAAATGACCCTGGAAGAGCTGGAGGCCAGCGAAGAACAACAAGTGGAGCGCCTGGAGCAGTTGCGCCAGCAGTTGCAACAGGCGACCCAGGCGCAACAGCAGGCCCAGGGCGATTTGCAGCGGCTCAATGGGCGCTTGGCGTCCCTTGAAGCCTTGCAGCAAGCCGCCTTGGACCCGGGCACCGGCACCGCCGAATGGCTGCGCGATCAGCATCTGGCCGAACGCCCGCGCCTGGCGGAAGGCCTGAAAGTGGAAGCGGGCTGGGAGCTGGCGGTGGAAACCGTACTCGGCGCCGACCTGCAAGCGGTGCTGGTGGATGATTTTGGCGGCTTTGACCTGGCCGGGTTTGCCCAGGGCGATCTGCGTTTGCTCAGCCCGGCGGCGGATGGCACGCGGGTGCCGGGCAGTCTGTTGGATAAAGTTGAAGCGGCGATTGATCTGTCGCCCTGGCTGGGCCAGGTCAAGCCGGTGGATTCTCTGGAGCAGGCTCTGGCCCAACGTGGTCAACTGGCGGCCGGTGAAAGCCTGATCAGCCGTGACGGCTATTGGGTCGGCCGGCACTTTCTGCGGGTGCGCCGCGCCAGTGAAGCGGAAAGTGGTGTATTGGCCCGTGGCCAGGAAATCGTCAACCTGATCGCCGAGCGTGAAGAGCGCGAAGCCACCCTGGAAAGCCTGGAAACCCAACTGCAAACCCTGCGCGCCACCCAGCGCCAGCAAGAGACCGGCCGCGAACACCTGCGCCGTCTGTTGCAGGACGAAGCGCGCCAGCAAGGCGAGCTGAAAGCCCAGCTGTCCGCGAGCAAAGCCAAGGTCGAGCAACTGACCCTGCGCCGCACCCGCCTCGACGAAGAGGTTGCGGAAATGGGCGAGCAGCGCGCCCTGGAACACGAACAGATCGGCGAAGCGCGCCTGCAGTTGCAGGAAGCCCTCGACAGTATGGCCCTCGACACCGAACAGCGCGAACTGCTGCTGGCCCAGCGTGACAGCCTGCGCGAACGCCTCGACCGTGTGCGTCAGGAGGCCCGCCAGCACAAGGATCATGCGCACCAGTTGGCGGTACGGTTGGGCTCGCTCAAAGCTCAGCACGCGTCCACCGCCCAGGCCCTTGAGCGTCTGGAGATGCAATCCGAACGCCTCACCGAAAAGCGCGAGCAACTGAGCCTCAACCTGGAAGAGGGCGAGGCGCCGCTGGAAGAGTTGCGCCTCAAGCTCGAAGAATTGCTCGACAAGCGCATGACCGTCGACGAAGAACTCAAGACCGCGCAGATCGCCCTGGAAGACGCCGACCGCGAACTGCGCGACGCTGAAAAGCGCCGCACCCAGGCCGAGCAGCAATCCCAGTTGATCCGTGGCCAACTCGAACAACAGCGCATGGAATGGCAAGCCCTGACCGTGCGCCGCAAGACCCTGCAAGACCAGCTGCTTGAAGATGGCTACGACCTGCACGGCGTGCTCAACACGTTGACCACCCAGGCCAACGAGAAAGACGCCGAGGAAGAACTGGAGCGGATTGCCGCGCGTATCCAGCGCCTTGGCGCGATCAACCTCGCGGCCATCGACGAATACCAGCAACAATCCGAGCGTAAACGTTATCTGGACGCGCAGGACGCCGACTTGGTCGAGGCCCTGGACACCCTGGAAAACGTGATCCGCAAGATCGACAAGGAAACCCGCAACCGCTTCAAAGATACCTTTGATCAGATTAATAGCGGTTTACAGGCGTTATTTCCGAAAGTTTTCGGCGGTGGCAGCGCTTACTTGGAACTGACGGGCGAAGATCTACTCGATACAGGGGTAACGATCATGGCGCGGCCTCCGGGCAAGAAGAACAGCACCATCCATTTGTTGTCCGGCGGCGAAAAAGCCCTGACCGCATTGGCCCTGGTATTTGCCATCTTCAAGTTGAACCCGGCGCCGTTCTGCATGCTCGACGAAGTTGACGCGCCATTGGATGACGCTAACGTTGGACGTTACGCGCGACTGGTTAAAGAGATGTCCCAGACCGTGCAGTTCATCTATATCACCCACAACAAGATCGCCATGGAAATGGCGGATCAATTGATGGGTGTGACGATGCACGAGCCTGGGTGTTCGCGACTGGTTGCGGTGGATGTGGAAGAAGCGATGGCGATGGTGGACGCCTAGCGGCGCAGTTTTTAGCTATAAGCTGCAAGCTGCAAGTGAGTTGGCTTGAGCTTGCAGCTTATAACTTGCAGCTTGTAGCTCACAGTTGGCGTCAACGTACGAAAATGCCATTGCTGAGCGAAGATGCCAATCCAATACATCTTTCGCCAACTGTGCTAATTTAATGTCAATTTTTCGTATGCGTGGGCAAAACGTCAGTCAGAACATAGAGTTGGCGCCACGTTTTAAAGCGGTTTGCACGGTGCTAAACCCCTTATTTTTCAGCATTTTTTATTAGAGGCACGGGATTACATGGAAATCGGTCTGCGCGAGTGGCTGATCGTCATCGGCATTATTGTCATTGCCGGTATTCTTTTTGATGGCTGGCGCCGCATGCGCGGTGGCAAGGGCAAGCTCAAGTTCCGTCTGGACCGCAACCTGTCCAACTTGCCTGACGACGACGGCGGCGCCGAGCTGCTGGGGCCGCCCCGTGTGCTGGATACCCATAAAGAACCGCAACTGGACGAGCATGACCTGCCGTCGATGAGCGCGCCGCTGCGTGAAGCCCGCGAGCCGTCGCCCAAGCGTGGCAAGCGTGCCAGCGCCGCCGTGGCCGAGCCGCATCAGGGCGACCTGAACCTCGACGTCGATGAAGGCCCGAGCTTCAGCAGCCGCGATGATGATTTCCCCGATGAGAATGTCGGCAAGACTGCTGCGCGCCAATCGGTCAACGACCAGCCGGCTGCCGAAGAAGTCTTGGTGATCAGCGTGATCTGCCGCGACGCTGCAGGTTTCAAAGGCCCGGCGCTGTTGCAGAACATCCTCGAAAGCGGCCTGCGGTTTGGCGAGATGGATATTTTCCACCGTCACGAAAGCATGGCCGGTAACGGCGAAGTGCTGTTCTCCATGGCCAACGCGGTCAAGCCCGGCACCTTCGACCTGGACGACATCGACCTGTTCAGCACCCCGGCGGTGAGCTTCTTCCTCGGCCTGCCAGGCCCGCGTCACCCGAAACAAGCGTTCGACGTCATGGTGGCTGCGGCGCGCAAGCTGTCCCAGGAACTGAACGGCGAACTGAAGGATGATCAACGCAGCGTCCTGACCGCCCAGACCATCGAACACTACCGTCAGCGCATCGTCGAGTTCGAGCGTCGCGCCCTGACACAAAAACGCTGAGTAGAATAAGCGCACCAACATTTGAGCAGCTACGGCTGCTCTTTTGCTTTATGAGAGAACACCGATGACCGCCGCCCACACCCGCATCCTCGAACTGCGCGCTGAACTGGATCAGCACAACTACCGCTACCACGTCCTCGACGAGCCGAGCATTCCGGACGCCGAGTACGATCGCTTGTTCCACGAGCTCAAGGCCCTGGAGGCCGAGCACCCGGAGTTGGTCACGCGGGATTCGCCGACACAGCGGGTGGGCAGTGCGGCGTTGTCGGCGTTCACCCAGGTCAAGCATGACGTGCCGATGCTCAGTCTCGGCAACGCATTCGATGAAACCACCATGCTCGAGTTCGATCGCCGCGTGACCGAAGGGCTCGACTTGCCCACCGGCGATCTGTTTGGCGGTGGTGCAGCGGTGGAATACAGCTGTGAGCCCAAGCTCGATGGCCTGGCGGTCAGCCTGGTGTATCAGGATGGCGAACTGGTGCGCGGCGCCACCCGTGGCGACGGCACTACCGGCGAAGACATCAGCGTGAACGTGCGCACCGTGCGCAATATCCCGCTGAAGCTGCACGGCAGCGGTTGGCCGGCGACCCTCGAAGTGCGCGGCGAAGTGTTCATGTCCAAGGCCGGTTTCGAACGGCTCAACGCCGCGCAACTGGAAATCGGCGGCAAGACCTTCGCCAACCCGCGCAACGCCGCCGCCGGCAGCCTGCGTCAGTTGGATTCGAAGGTCACCGCGAGCCGCCCGCTGGAGTTCTGCTGCTACGGCGTGACCACCGATCTCAGCGATACCCACATCGGCAACCTGCAACAGTTGCAGAAGTGGGGCATGCCCATCAGCCATGAGCTGAAACTGGCCAAGGGCATCCAGGATTGCCTGGAGTATTACCGCGACATCGGCGAGCGGCGCAGCAGCCTGCCGTATGAAATCGACGGTGTGGTATTCAAGGTCAACAGCATTGCCTACCAGCGTGAACTGGGCTTTCGCGCCCGCGAACCGCGCTGGGCCATCGCGCATAAATTCCCGGCCACGGAAGAGTTGACTGAACTGCTCGACGTGGAATTCCAGGTCGGCCGCACGGGTGCCGTCACCCCGGTGGCGCGCTTGAAGCCGGTCAAGGTCGCGGGTGTCACCGTGTCCAACGCCACCTTGCACAACATGGATGAAGTGGCACGCCTGGGCGTCATGATCGGCGACACGGTGATCATCCGCCGCGCCGGTGATGTGATCCCGCAGGTCGTCTCCGTGGTGCTCGAGCGTCGTCCGGAACACGCCCGTGCGGTGCCGATCCCCGAGAGCTGCCCGGTGTGCGGTTCCCATGTGGAGCGCACCCAGTTGGTCAAGCGCAGCAAGGGCAAGGAAACTGTCAGTGAAGGCGCGGTGTACCGCTGCGTCGGCCGCCTGGCGTGTGGGGCGCAGCTCAAGCAAGCGATCATCCATTTTGTCTCGCGCCGGGCCATGGACATCGACGGCCTGGGCGACAAGACCATCGAGCAACTGGTGGATGAAAAGCTCATCGGCTCGCCGGCTGACCTCTACAAGCTCAAGTACGAGCAGATCATCGACCTGGAAGGCTTCGCCGACATTTCCAGCAAGAAGCTGATCACCGCCATCGAAAACAGCAAGACTCCGACCCTGGCGCGCTTTATCTATGCCCTGGGGATTCCGGACGTGGGCGAGGAGACCGCCAAGGTGCTGGCGCGCTCCCTGGCTTCCCTGGAGCGGGTGCAGAAGGCCTTGCCGGAAGTGCTGACGTACTTGCCGGATGTGGGGTTGGAAGTGGCGCACGAGATCCACAGCTTCTTTGAAGACAGCCATAACCAGGACGTGATCGGCGCGTTGCTGTCGCCGGACGAGTGCGGCCTGCAATTGCAGGATCAAGGCGACCTGAGCGCCGAGTTCGCCGCCAGCGCGACCTTGGGCGGTTTGCTCGACAAGCTGCACGTGCCCAGCGTCGGCCCGGGTGCTGCGCAGAAACTGGCAGACAAGTTCGGCAGCCTGCAAGGCGTGATCAACGCCGATTGGCTGGACATGCGCCAGGCGCTACCCGAGAAGCAGGCCAAGGCGGTGCGCGAGTTTTTTGATAACCCCGACAACGCCCGCCGTGCCCTGGCCATTGAGCAGCAGCTCAAGGACTTTGGCATGCACTGGGACAGCGAAAAGAAAGTCGTCGAAGGCTTGCCCGAAGCCGGTCACACCTGGGTACTCACCGGTTCCCTGGAGCTGATGAGCCGTGACGTCGCCAAGGACAAGCTGGAAAGCCTCGGCGCCAAGGTGGCGGGTTCCGTTTCGGCGAAAACCCATTGCGTGGTCGCCGGGCCGGGCGCCGGTTCAAAACTGGCCAAGGCCAGCGAGCTGGGCCTGAAGGTGCTGGATGAAGAGGCCTTTATTGCCTTCCTGGCCAAGCACCACATCACGCTCTGATAGCGCTTTGTAACGGGAATGCTTGCTGTACTGCGCTGGTTCGCCGTGATTGGCGGACTTGCTGTGCTGGGCTGGTTCGCTTTGATGGACGGACTCATTGTAGTGAGCGGGCTTGCCCCGCGCTGGGTGGCGAAGCCGCCCCAAATCCAGGCACCGCGTTCTTCCTGAAATACCGCGGTGGACCGTTTGGGGCGGCTGCGCCCCCCCCAGCGCGGGGCAAGCCCGCTCACTACAACGATGTGGAACGATCTTGGGGGGGAAATGATCTAGTCTCTGTCACCCAGGGAGAGACGCCATGTTCCGCTACTTCGAACAACTCAGTTCGCGCATTGCCGCACCGTTCGTGGCCGATACCACGCGCAACGCCAAGGTATGGCAGTGCCGCTGCGGCCAATCCTTGTTCTTTCGCAACAGCCAGTGCCTGGCCTGCCAGGCGCTGTTGGGTTATCAGCCCCAGCAAGGTCGCTTGGCCTCCCTGCAGCCCGGTCCTGTCGAAGGCACCTGGCAGCAGGACGGCAACCTGGAAGCGGGCGCCTTTCGTCGTTGCGCCAACCTCGACACCCCGGCCGCCTGCAACTGGCTGATCCCGGCCCACAGCACTGCGGCGCTGTGCGTGGCGTGCAGCCTCAATCGCACCATTCCCGACCTGTCGATCCCGGAAAACCCCGAACGCTGGCGCAAAGTGGAGACCGCCAAGCGTCGCCTGGTGGCGCAACTCATCAGCCTGGGTTTGCAGGTCGTGCCCAAAAGCGTCGACGAAGACACCGGCCTGGCCTTCGATTTCATCGGCATCGACCTGGAAGGCAACGCGCCCATGACCGGCCATGCCAGCGGCCTGATCACCCTGGACATCAAGGAAGCCGACGACGCCCATCGTGAGAAAGTTCGCGTACAGATGCGCGAACCTTACCGCACCTTGCTCGGGCATTTTCGCCATGAGGTGGGGCATTACTACTGGGACCGGCTGATTGCCGACAGCCACTGGATCGAGCCGTTTCGCCAACTGTTCGGCGACGAACGCGCCAGTTATGCCGATGCCCTCGATCAGCACTATCAGCAGGGCCCACGTCCCGACTGGCAGCAGGCCTGCGTCAGCGCCTACGCGACCATGCACCCCTGGGAAGACTGGGCCGAAACCTGGGCGCATTACCTGCACATGATGGACGCCGTCGACACCGCGCTGGGCTTCGGCATGAGCGCGCGCGAGATGGACCTGGATTACCAGCCGTTCCCCCTCAGCACCCTCTACGATCCCGAGCACCCGGGCGGCCCGGCATTCCTGTCATTCGTCAACGCGTGGATCGAACTGGCCGGCATGCTCAACGAGCTGTCGCGCAGCATGGGCCAGCCGGATTTCTATCCGTTTGTACTGCCACCGGCGGTGATCGCCAAGTTGCACTTCATTCACTTGGTGATCCAGGAGGAGGGCGGCCGGGCGGATGAGGTCCTACAGGCCCAGTGAAATGGCTTTTCTGTGGGAGCTGGCTTGCCTGCGATAGCATCACCTAGGTCCAACTGATACACCGAGGTGCCTGCATCGCAGGCAAGCCAGCTCCCACAGGGGGCGATGTACTGGCTGAGGCCGTGGGCAAGTGCTTGAACCGCCAGATGTTTTTATTCCAGCACCAACGGTTGTAACTTCCGATGAGATCGGTACAATGGCCCCGCTTGCCGAGAGGCAGGCGTCGTTATGGTGACCCCATCGGTCCCCCCGCAACGATTACCCGTGAACCTGGTCAGAGCCGGAAGGCAGCAGCCACAGCGGGAACATTGTGTGCCGGGGTGTGGCTGGTGGGGTTGCCTCCATAACGCTCTTCCCCGCAGTACCTCTTCTGCTTCAAATCAAAAATTCTTTTATTCAGTCATCTGCCAGGTTTATTGCGCAGCACATGACGGCTGTTTCACAACTTTCAATACCCCCACTTTACAAGCCAAAACCACCTTGTTAGTTTCCGCCGGCGACTTGTTTCAGAATATGACAATGGCGCGAATTTGATATTGAAGTGCTATCACTTCTTTAACTAACAAGGATGTCTGTGATGAAAAGCCTGCAAGGGTTGCCCCGTCTTATCAGTGCTTCGGTAGGCGCTCCCGGCAAAGCCCGTAACTTGCCCGCCGATGTGCAGTGCATCCAGTATTTATTCAATCTGATCATCCCCAAACTGGGTTTTCCGCTGGCCGAGAACGGCAAGTGCGACGGCCAGTTGGTGCAGTGCATCAGCCAGTATCAGTTCCGTCATCTCAAGTATGCGCATCCCGACGGGGTGATCGACCCCACCGGCCGTACGTTCAACAGCCTGATCGAGGAAGCAGTGAAGGTGCCGGTCAAAGCCTATCCAACCCTGCGCATCCCGAGCTTTCTCAACGTGTTCGGCAACAACCAGGGCGATGCGGTGCAGGCCACGGTCAATGTGTACCTGGATCGCATGCGGGCGATGATCGAGGCTGAGCGGCGCAACCGCCAGTTGATGCTCCAGGCCACGTGCGACGGGGGCATGACCCTCAGTGAAACGGATTTCAAGAACGCCGCCACCCAGTTGGGTAACGGTATTTCGGTGAATATCATCAAGGCTTTCGCCACGGTTGAATCCGGCGGGCGCTCGGGCTTTGGCCCGGCCAAGTTGCCGGTGATCGCCTTTGAAGGGCACCTGTTTCGCAAGTACACCAAGCACATCTACGACCAGGCGCACCCGCTGCTGTCATACCCCTATGTGAGAAAGGCCGGGCCGCAGTGGCAGGTCAATAACAAGGATCAGGTCAAGGCCTGGGAAACCATGGCCACCGCCTTTGCCCTGGATCAGGAAGCGGCGCTGATGTCCGCATCCTGGGGCATGTTTCAGGTGATGGGGTTCAACTTTGCGGCGTGTGGTTACAAGACTGTGTTTGAATTCGCTGCGGCATTAAAGATTAATGCCGGCAGCCAACTAAAGGCGTTCCTGGGTTTTTGCAGCCAGAGCCCGGCGTTGATGAAAGCCATGAAAGACAAGGATTTCGCCGGTATGGCGCGCAACTATAACGGCAAGGATTACGGCATCTATGACCAGCTTATTGAGAAAGCCTACAACGCACTTGAAGGGAAGAAATAAGATGACCCGTTTTCTGGCGATGAGTGTGTTGTCGTTGTGTGTCGTGGCGCCTGCGTTTGCCGGTGCGCCCGCGTTGCATTCGGGCAAGTACGAAGGTTTGATGCTGGCGGTGACGCCAGAGCATCAGGTAGAGGGCTTCTACGCCGAAGAACTGGGCGAGGGTGTGACCCGCAGTTGCGCCTTTTACCTGCAGGGCAAGGCGAATGCACTGACCACCTGGCTCGACGATGCCTACCCAGGCAGTGTGAGTCCGTCCTCCGACGGCGTGACCCTGACCGTTGAGCAGGGTCGCCAGCACCCCGGCTGCATGAGCGTGTTGATGCCAGAGATTGCCACTGGCCTGGACCTGACCCAGACCGCCAACAAGCAGTGGATTGGCCTGGTGACGGTGTCCGCCGACAAGGCCTACCTGCTGAAAACCCCGGGCGCCAAGGTGGCCAAGCGTCCGTATATCGTCAAGGATGATGTGGTTGGCGTGCTGGCGTTCAAGGATGGCTGGGCCCAGGTCGAGTTCATCAATGCCCAGAATCGTTCGTTTATTGGCTGGATCAGCGCGGATCAGTACGCGCGCCTGGCACCTCCGAAAAGCTGATCTCAACAACACACCGCAAAAATGTGGGAGCGCGCCCGCTCCCACACAAGCCCGCTCCGACAGGGGCATGTGTCAACCAAAGGTCTCGCGAAGTAACCCGGCAAACGCATCCCTGGCCAGATGCCGCTGGGTGTCCTTGTTCCAGAACAATAGATTGTCCACCGTCTGCCACTCGTCAAACCGATACGACGCCAGCTGATTGGCCTGCTCATACCGCGCCAGGATGCCTTCCGGCGCCAATGCCACGCCAATCCCCGCGCTTACGCAACCAATGATCGTGCCCCAACTGGCATAGCTGGCAATGTTCGGTCTGAAATCCTGAGGCTTGACCCAGTTTTCCAGCGCTGCACGGTAGGGGCAGCCGGGCGGCCACACCAGCAAGGTGCGCCCAGCCAGGTCGGCGGCGCTGTGGATCGGTGCGCTTGCCGCGCTGGCGATCAACACCAGGCGCTCACTGTAGACCACGCAGTGTTCGAGCTTGGCGCGCTTGCCGCCACTGGCCACCAGCGCCACATCCAGACGGTGGTGTTGCAGGTCGTCGAGCAACTGGCCCCAGGCGCCGGTTACCAGTTCCAGGCAGACCTGCGGGTAGCGTCGGTGATATTCCGCGAGCAATGGAGGCAGACGCCCGCTGGCACTGGACTCCACCGCGCCGATGCGCAGGGTGCCACGGGGGATGGCGTTGGCGTCCACGGCGCGTTTGGATTCGTCCACCAAGGCCAGGATGCGCTCGCAGTACTCCAGGAAAATCTCCCCGGCGGCGCTGATGACCAGCCCGCGCCCGGCACGGATAAACAGCGGCGTGCCCAACTCGCTTTCCAGTTGCTTGATGCGCGTGGTGATGTTGGACGGCACGCAATGCAACTGCACGGCAGCCTGGGCCACGCTGCCGGTTTGCGCGACGGCTCGCACCATTTTCAGTTGGGCCAGTTCCATTGCTCAGTTCCAGTGATTGCAGAAGTCAGAAACGCTTAATTGTCCTACGGATTACCGGGGCCAAGACTGACGGCATTCCTTCTCTGTTTCTGGATGCCTTCGATGAATTCCCCGTCACCCGTCAAGCTTACGCTAGTGGTTGCCAGCGTCATCCTCTGTTGGGCCTATTCGCCAATTGGCGTGCACATGGGGCTGCACAGCTACAGCCCCGGGCAATTGGCCTTGCTGCGGTTTCTGATTGCGTCAGTGTTCATGGGCGGCGTGGCGCTGGTAATGGGCATCGGCCGGCCGCGCCTGTGCGATCTGCCGTGGTTGCTGGTGCTGGGTTTTTTCGGCGTATTCCTGCATCACACCAGCCTCAACTATGGGCAGCAATTCGTCACGGCGGCGGCGTCCAGCGTGCTGGCGCAGTCGGCGCCGTTGTTCAGTGTATTGATCGCGTTTTTCTGCCTGAAGGAGGGCGTCAGCGCTTGGCGTTGGGGGTGCGTGCTGCTGGGGCTGGCGGGCGTGCTGGTGGTGGCCTGGGGTGATCAGGGTGTGGGTGACATCGACCCGCGTGGCTTGTTGATCCTGGTGGCGGCGCTGTCGTGGAGTGTGTACTTCGCCATCCAGAAGCACTTTGCCCACCGCTACAGCCCGCTGACCATGGCGTGCTACATGGTGTGGGCGGGCACTCTGATGTTGTGTAGCAACCTGCCCGGCCTGCCGGCTGCGGTGGTGCAGGCGCCATTGGCGGAAAACCTCGCGGTGCTGGTGTTGGGGATTTTCCCCAGCGCCCTGGCGTACCTGGCCTGGGCGTATGTGTTGAAACACGTCGAGGTCAGCCGGGCGTCGGTGGCGATGTACTTGATTCCGCCCGTGGCCATGCTGATGGCCGCGACGCTGCTTGGCGAACGGATTGCCCTGCCAGTGGTGCTGGGCGGGGTGATCGTGTTGGCCAGTGTGGCGGCGATCAGTCTTGAGGGGCGTTGGGTGCGCGCTCCCCGGTGTACAGCTGGATGATGTCATCGATCTCGCCGGACATTTTCATCCGCAGCAAGGTGCGCAAAATTTGTTGCACCGGCACGTTCGGGTCATTGCGCACCGTGCACCCCAGGCTCTGCTCCTCGATCACCGCGACTTTATGCAAGCGCTGGCCGGGTGCCAGGTTCTGGTTGAAGCGTTCGAGTATCCACTCATTGATGACCGCATATTTGAAGCGACCGGCCACCAGCTTGTGCAGCACCTGTTCTTCGCTGCGGGCGTCGTCACGCATGAGTTGGCCGCTGGCAAACAGCGGGTCGAGGGCGGTGTAGCGATAGCTCAGCACTGTGCCGATCAACTGCGGGGCCAGTTTGTCCAGTTGCACCGTCTGCGCGGGTACATGGGCGCTGACCAGCAGGTTGCGCTGCACAAACAGCGGAACGCTCCAGAGGTAGTCGCCGGGCATATCGTCGACCCAAGCCTGGGCGACATAACAGCGCACATCTATCTCGCCATGCTCCATGGCGGGGGCGATGCGCGCCCGCGCCAGTACGTGGAACTGCGCCGGCTGCCCGACCTGGGTGGCCAGGCTCGACATCAGGTCATACAAAATACCCTGCGCGGGACGGCCATCCTCCAGTTGCACCATGGGCATCGCCCAACTGTCGGAAACCGAGAAGCGCAGCGGTGCAGGCGCTGCAAGGCTGGCCGTGGCAATCATCCATAAAATGCCCAGGACTGCGCGCATATGCTCTCCGGGTTCAGGCCTTTATAGGGCCAGTCACAAGAGCTTAGTCAGATTAGGCAAGCGTGCCGGATGCAATTTCCCCCTTGCTCCGCTAGCATTACCGGCTTCTGTTTCCCAGTTGCGACGGTTTTCGATGAGTTATCAGGTTCTTGCACGTAAATGGCGTCCGCGCTCGTTCCGCGAAATGGTCGGCCAGACCCATGTGCTCAAGGCTCTGATCAATGCCTTGGACAGCCAGCGGCTGCACCACGCCTACCTGTTCACCGGCACCCGTGGGGTGGGCAAGACCACCATCGCGCGCATCATCGCCAAATGCCTGAACTGTGAAACCGGTATCACTTCGACGCCCTGCGGCACCTGCTCGGTGTGCCGGGAAATCGACGAAGGGCGTTTCGTCGACCTGATCGAGATCGACGCCGCGAGCCGCACCAAGGTCGAAGACACCCGCGAGCTGCTCGACAACGTGCAGTACGCGCCGAGCCGTGGCCGCTTCAAGGTCTACCTGATCGACGAAGTGCACATGCTGTCCAGCCACTCCTTCAACGCCTTGTTGAAAACCCTGGAAGAGCCGCCGCCCTACGTCAAATTCATCCTGGCCACTACCGATCCACAGAAACTTCCTGCAACGATTCTGTCGCGGTGCCTGCAGTTCTCCCTGAAAAACATGACCCCCGAGCGGGTGGTCGAGCATTTGACCCACGTGCTGGGTGTCGAGAACGTGCCGTTCGAAGACGACGCACTGTGGCTGCTCGGCCGCGCCGCCGATGGCTCGATGCGGGATGCCATGAGCCTCACCGACCAGGCCATTGCCTTTGGTGAAGGCAAGGTCATGGCCGCCGATGTGCGCGCCATGCTCGGCACCCTCGACCATGGCCAGGTTTTCGACGTGCTGCACGCATTGATCGAAGGCGACGCCAAGGCGCTGCTCGAAGCCGTGCGTCATCTGTCGGAGCAAGGCCCGGACTGGAACGGCGTGCTTTCGGAAATCCTCAACGTGCTGCATCGCGTCGCCATCGCCCAGGCCCTGCCCGAGGGGGTCGACAACGGCCATGGCGACCGCGACCGCGTGCTGGCCCTGGCCCAGGCGTTGCCGGCCGAAGACGTGCAGTTCTACTACCAGATGGGCCTGATCGGCCGCCGGGACTTGCCCCTGGCACCGGACCCGCGTGGCGGCTTCGAGATGGTCCTGCTGCGCATGCTGGCCTTCCGGCCTGCTGATTCGACCGATGCGCCGAGACAGCCGCTAAAGCCAGTGGGGATCAGCCAGGCCACAGTTGATTCCGCCAAACCAGTGGCTGGCGCGGCGGTGGTTGCGCCAGTGGCTGCTGCGCCGGTTCCCGCGCCAGCGCCTGAACCGGTGCCTGTGGCAGAGCCCGAGCCCGAGCCCGAGCCTGCACCCGTTGTCGAGCCGCAAGCTGTCGTCGACCTGCCGTGGAACGACCCGGTAGACGCCGAGGCCGAGGCCGAAGTCGAGCAGCAACCCGTCGTGGAGCCCGTGCTGGAAACCACCGGCGAGCAGCCCGAGCTGACGCCGATGCCTACGCCGACCCCGGACAGCGTTGTGTTGGACGCTCCGGAGTGGGTGTCCGCGCCGGTGCCCGAGCCCACCGTCGCCCAGGTGGAGGCGTCCGTTCCCGGCATCGACCTCGACGACGAGCCGCCGCTGGACGAAGACTACATCGAGCCGGACATGGATTCGGCCTACAGCTACCTGGACGATCTGGCCAGCGAACACACCGCCGAGCCGGCCCCCGAGCCCGAGGCTGAGCCAGCTGCGGCGCCGGCCACCGGCCTGGCCTTGCAATGGCTGGAATTGTTCCCGAAACTGCCGATCTCTGGCATGACCGGCAGCATCGCCGCCAACTGCACATTGATCTCCATCGAAGGCGACCACTGGCTGTTGCACCTGGACCCGGCCCACAGCGCCCTGTTCAACGCCACCCAGCAACGTCGCCTGAATGACGCGCTGAACCAGTACCATGAGCGCACGCTGACCATCGCCATCGAGCTGATCAAGCCCGAGCAGGAAACCCCGGCCCAGGCCGCGACCCGTCGGCGAATCAACCGCCAGCGTGAGGCCGAGGACTCGATCCACGGCGATCCGCTCATCCAGCAAATGATGCAACAGTTCGGGGCGGTCGTCCGTCACGATACTATTGAACCTGTCGAAGCCCCGGTGCCCCAAGCGTCATGAAACCGGGCTACTAATTGATCCACGTACTTTTGAGGTGATTCCCATGATGAAAGGTGGCATGGCCGGCCTGATGAAGCAGGCGCAGCAGATGCAGGAAAAAATGGCCAAGATGCAGGAAGAACTGGCCAACGCCGAAGTCACCGGTAAAGCCGGTGGCGATATGGTCAGCGTGGTGATGACCGGTCGTCACGACATCAAGCGCGTGAGCATCGACCCGAGCGTATTGCCAGGTGTCGGCGAAGACGACCTGGAAATGCTCGAAGCGCTGTTCGCCGCGGCCGTCAACGACGCCGTGCGCAAGATCGAAGCCAACAGCCAGGAAAAAATGGGCGGTGTGACCGCGGGCATGCAACTGCCACCGGGCATGAAGCTGCCGTTCTGATCGGCGATCGTTAGCTAGACTCCAATGCCAGGCCTTGTGCCTGGCATTTTTGTTTGTGTCGATCCGATCGAACCCAGGCACCCCCAATACGGTCTGCACCCTATACCGATGGATTCGCGAAAGGAGCCCCAGATGCCACAACAACCCATTCTGAACCAGCGCATTGTGCTGGTCTCACGCCCCGTGGGCGCGCCGACCCCGGAAAACTTCCGCATGGAGCGCGTGGCCTTGCCGGAGCTGGCAGACGGCCAAGTCTTGCTGAAGACGCTGTACCTGTCCCTCGACCCTTACATGCGCGGACGTATGAGCGACGCGCCGTCCTACGCCGCGCCGGTGGAAATCGACGAGGTGATGACCGGTGGTGCTGTCAGCCGTATCGAACAGTCGCGCAACCCGAAATTCGAGGTGGGTGATCTGGTGGTCGGTGCCACGGGCTGGCAGAGCCATGGCATTTCCGACGGGCGCAATCTGATCCCGGTGCCCAATGGGCTCCCCAGCCCCTCCATGGCCTTGGGGGTCCTCGGCATGCCGGGCATGACCGCCTACATGGGCCTGATGGACATCGGCCAGCCCAAGGCCGGCGAAACCCTGGTGGTGGCAGCCGCGTCCGGTGCGGTGGGTTCGGTGGTAGGGCAGGTGGCCAAGCTCAAGGGCTTGCGTGTGGTCGGGATTGCCGGTGGCGCCGACAAATGCCGTTATGTGGTGGATGAGCTGGGTTTTGATGCGTGCATCGACCACAAAAGCGAGGCGTTCGCCGATGAACTGGCGCAAGCCTGCTTCAAAGGCGTGGACATTTACTTCGAAAACGTCGGCGGCAAAGTCTTCGATGCGGTGCTGCCGCTGCTCAACCCCAAGGCACGCATCCCGCTGTGCGGGCTGATCGCCGGCTACAACGTCCATCAGCCGCCCACGGGCCCCGACCGCTTGCCTGCGCTGCAACGCACCTTGCTGACCAAGCGCGTGCGTATCCAGGGTTTTATCGTGTTTGACGACTACGGCGACCGCCAGCCCGAATTCCTCAGCGCGATGGCGCCGTGGGTGCGGGATGGCAAGATCAAGTTCCGCGAAGACGTAGTCGACGGCCTGGAGCAGGCGCCTGAAGCCTTTATCGGTTTGCTCGAAGGACGCAACTTCGGCAAGTTGGTGGTGCGCGTCGCACAGGATTGAGCATTTGACGCTAATCCGGGGCGCGGGTATAAACCGCGTCTCGTCGTTTTGTCGGACCCTTCGCCCATGAGCTTCAGCCCCCTGATTCGCCAACTGATCGACGCCCTGCGCACCTTGCCCGGCGTCGGCCAGAAAACCGCCCAGCGCATGGCGCTGCAACTGCTGGAGCGTGATCGCAGCGGCGGTACCCGGTTGGCCCAGGCCCTGAGCCAGGCCATGACCGGCGTAGGCCACTGCCGCCTGTGCCGCACCCTCACCGAAGAAGACCTCTGCCCGCAATGCGCCGACCCGCGCCGCGACGACACGCTGCTGTGCGTGGTGGAAGGGCCGATGGATGTGTACGCGGTGGAGCAGACCGGCTATCGCGGGCGCTACTTTGTGCTCAAGGGCCACCTGTCGCCGCTGGACGGCCTTGGGCCGGAAGCGATCGGCATTCCGCAACTGGTGGCGCGCATTGAAGAGCAGGGCACCTTTACCGAGGTGATCCTGGCCACCAACCCGACAGTGGAAGGTGAGGCGACGGCGCATTACATCGCGCAACTGCTGACCAACAAAGGCCTGATCACCTCGCGCATCGCCCATGGCGTGCCGCTGGGTGGGGAGTTGGAGTTGGTGGACGGCGGCACGCTGGCGCACTCCTTTGCAGGTCGCAAGCCGATCGCGCTCTAAGCCACATTGCAAAACTAAATGTGGGAGCGGGCTTGCTCGCGAATACAGTGTGTCAGTCGCCAGATTTATTGACTGATTCACCGCGTTCGCGAGCAAGCCCGCTCCCACACAGAGCTGCTCCCACATTGGTTTTGTGTTGAGGGTGAGGTTTGCGCCCGGCTTGCTAACCAAGCAAGCGCTTGGTAATTTCCCTCCACCTCACCGTGGAGCTTGCCGATGTCTGCCTATCAGGACTACTTCGACCCCAGCCACCAGTTGATCCGCGACAGCGTGCGCCGTTTCGTCGAGCGCGAGATGTTGCCGGGCATCGAGCAGTGGGAGGAGGCCGAGAGCTTTCCCCGTGAGCTGTACCTCAAGGCCGGTGCGGCGGGGATCCTGGGGATTGGCTACCCGGAAGACCTCGGCGGCAGTCATGCCGGAGATCTGTTTGCCAAGGTCGCGGCCAGTGAGGAATTGATGCGCTGTGGCTCTGCCGGGGTCGTGGCCGGGCTCGGTTCGTTGGATATCGGCTTGCCGCCGGTGGTCAAATGGGCGCGGCCCGAAGTGCGCGAGCGTGTGGCGCCGCAAGTACTGTCGGGCGACAAAATCATCGCCCTGGCCGTCACCGAACCGGGCGGCGGCTCCGACGTGGCCAACCTGCAAACCCGCGCCATCCGCGAGGGCGATTGCTACCGGGTCAGCGGCAGCAAGACCTTTATCACCAGCGGCGTGCGCGCCGACTTCTACACGGTCGCCGTGCGCACCGGCGGGCCGGGTTTTGGCGGCATCAGCCTGCTGCTCATCGAAAAACACACTCCGGGTTTCACCGTCGGCCAGCCCCTGAAGAAAATGGGCTGGTGGGCGTCGGACACTGCCGAATTGTTCTTCGACGATTGTCATGTGCCCGTAGGCAATCTGATCGGCGCCGAGAACATGGGGTTTGCCTGCATCATGGGCAACTTCCAGAGTGAACGCCTGGCCTTGGCCTTGATGGCCAACATGACAGCGCAGCTGGCCCTGGAGGAAAGCCTCAACTGGGCGACCCAGCGCGAGGCGTTTGGCAAGCCCATCGGCAAGTTCCAGGTGCTCAAGCATCGCCTGGCGGAAATGGCCACGGCGGTGGAAGTCTCACGGGAGTTCACCTATCGCCAGGCGGCGAAGATGGCTGCGGGCAAGAGTGTGATCAAGGAGATATCCATGGCCAAGAACCTGGCGACCGACACGGCGGACCGGGTCACTTATGACGCGGTGCAGATTCTGGGTGGGCAGGGCTATATGCGCGGCAGCCTGGTGGAGCGGCTGTATCGGGACAATCGCATCTTGTCGATTGGTGGGGGGACGCGGGAGGTGATGAACGAGATCATCAGCAAGCAGATGGGGCTTTAAGTGGCGTGTTGTTTTTTAGGGCCTCATCGCAGGCAAGCCAGCTCCCACATTTGACGGTGTTCACACATCAAAATGTGGGAGCGGGCTTGCCCGCGATGGCGTCAGCCCAGGCAACCCTTACCTTTCAGTCAGGGCAAACTGCGTCAAACAAAACGTCGGAATCCCCATATCTTCCAAACGCTGCGAGCCACCCAGCTCGGGCAAATCGATAATCGCCGCCGCTTCAAAGATCTTCGCGCCCATGCGCCGCACCAGGTTGGCCGCTGCGATCAGCGTACCGCCGGTGGCGATCAGGTCATCGAACATCAGCACCGAGTCGCCTTCGCACAGGCTGTCGGCATGCACTTCCAGGAACGCTTCGCCGTATTCGGTCTGGTAACCCTCGGCCAGCACGTCCGCCGGCAATTTGCCTTGCTTGCGGAACAGGATCAGCGGTTTGTTCAGTTGGTAGGCGATGATCGAGCCAATCAGGAAGCCGCGGGCATCCATGGCGCCGATGTGGCTGAAGTCGGCTTCGACGTAGCGGTGGGCAAAGCTGTCGGCCACCAGGCGCAGGGCGCGGGGCGACTGGAACAGGGGCGTGATGTCACGAAAGATCACCCCAGGCTTGGGGAAGTCGATGACAGGGCGGATCAGGGATTTGATGTCGAACGAATCGAAGGTCATCGTCGAAGAGTCCTGGGGCTGGAAACGGACTCGAAGTATACCTGCGGCCTCGCCGATTGGCGCGGCCACAGGTGTCTGGATCAGCCTTTCGCTTAACCTTCGAGCGAACCGCCGGCCAGTGCGCACAGTTGGATCGGGTCGAGAATGTGCACTTCCTTGCCCTCGGCCGCGATCAGTTCGTTCTGCTGGAAGCGGGTGAACACGCGGGACACGGTTTCCACCGCGAGGCCCAGGTAGTTGCCGATTTCGTTGCGCGACATGCTCAAGCGGAACTGGTTGGCCGAAAAACCACGGGCACGGAAGCGCGCGGACAAGTTGACCAGGAAGGTGGCGATACGCTCGTCGGCGGTTTTCTTCGACAACAGCAGCATCATCTGCTGGTCGTCACGAATCTCGCGGCTCATCACACGCATCAACTGACGGCGCAGTTGCGGCAGTTGCAGGGCCAGTTCGTCCAGGCGTTCGAAGGGAATTTCGCACACCGACGTCGTCTCCAGCGCCTGGGCCGACACCGGGTGAATCTCGGTGTCCATGCCCGACAGCCCCACCAACTCGCTCGGCAGATGGAAACCGGTGATCTGCTCTTCGCCGCTGTCGCTCAGGCTGAACGTCTTCAAGGCACCCGAACGTACTGCATAAACGGAATCGAACCCGTCGCCCTGGCGAAACAGGAACTCGCCTTTTTTCAGCGGGCGGCCACGTTTTACGATGTCGTCCAACGCATCCATGTCTTCCAAATTCAGCGAAAGTGGCAAGCAGAGGGGGGCCAGGCTGCAATCCTTGCAATGAGCCTGGCTGTGAGCGCGCAGTTTTACTGGCTCGGACATTTATTAAATCCTTGTGGGGAAACACACATAAGACGTAAGGGTAACGCACTGGGGGGCAAGGAGGCCAGCCTGTACAAAAAACCGGCAAAGGTATAAAGCTTTTTGTATCGAGGCCGATACAAGGACGTGTTTTTACGAGCAGGAGCTCAGCCCATGATTGTTTTCGCGGTCAATAACCCCCAGCTCCGCCTGCCGACGGTGCCGGACGCGCAGCCGGCCGCTGCGGTCGAGGATAAGGACACCGCCGCGTTGCCAGCGGCCGAAGGCGTCAAGGTGACGATTTCCTCGGATGCATTCAAGGCGGCTGCGGCAAAAAGCCCCGATTCGGACATCGACGACAGCGGCCTGGACGATAACGTCAAACAGATCCTGAAGATGATCCGCCAGATCAAGCAGCAGCTCGAGGAAAAGATGGCCGAGCTGCAAGCCATCGCCATGGACCAAAGCCTGACGGCAGAGGAACGGCAGATGAAGACCGCCAACCTGCAAACCGCCATCAGCTCCTTGCAGGCCGGGCTCGTCACCGCCCAGGTGTCCCTGGCCAAGGCGATGAAAGGCATGAGCTCGGAAGACGTCGGAAAAGTCCTCGCGTTGTCGAGTTGATCAGATCACCCGGGAGAACCGCTGCCGGTTCTGGTGCTCCAGGTACGCATCGAACACCATGCACACCGACCGCACCAACAACCGCCCGGCTGGCAACACCCGGATGCCCTGGGCATCGAGTTCGATCAGGCCGTCTGCCGCCATGGCTTCGAGTTGCGGCCAGATCTCGTCGAAATAGCCGCGAAAATCGATATTGAAGGTCTGTTCGACCTTGTCGAATGCCAGGCTGAAATTGCAGATCAACTGCTGGATCACTTCCCGCCGCAAACGATCGTCCGTGGTGCACACCAAGCCACGGCTGGTGGCCAGTTGCGCGCCGGCCAGGGTGTTCTGGTAGGCGTTGAGGTCGCTGCTGTTCTGGCAATACAGGTCGCCGATCTGGCTGATGGCCGACACGCCCAGGCCGATCAGGTCGCAATGGCCGTGGGTGGTGTAGCCCTGGAAGTTGCGTTGCAGGGTGCCTTCTTCCTGGGCGATGGCCAATTCGTCATCCGGCAGGGCGAAGTGGTCCATGCCGATGTAGCGATAGCCGGCCTGGGTCAGTTGCTCGATGGTGGTTTGCAGCATCAGCAGTTTTTCCGCCGGGGAGGGCAGGTCGTCGGTGTTGATCCGCCGCTGCGGCATGAAGCGTTCCGGCAAGTGGGCGTAGTTGAACACCGACAGACGATCGGGTTGCAACTTGATCACTTCTTCCACGGTGCGCGCGAAGTTGATCGGCGTTTGCTTGGGCAGGCCGTAGATCAGGTCGATATTGATCGAGCGAAATTGCAGGGTGCGCGCCGCATCGATGACTGCGCGGGTTTCTTCCAGGCTTTGCAGGCGATTGACCGCGCGCTGCACCTCGGGGTCGAGGTCTTGCAAGCCGATGCTCACACGGTTGAAGCCCAGCTCACGCAGCAGGCCCATGGTGGCCCAGTCGGCTTCGCGTGGGTCGATCTCGATGCCGTAGTCGCCGGAATCGTCGCCGAGCAAATTGAAGTGGCGGCGCAGGCTGGCCATGACCTGGCGCAGTTCATCGTGGCTGAGAAACGTCGGGGTGCCGCCGCCGAAGTGCAGTTGCTCCACTGGCTGTTTCGGGTCGAGATGGCAGGCCATCAACTGGATCTCTTGCTCCAGACGCTGCAAGTAGCCTTGGGCGCGCCCGCGATCCTTGGTGATGACCTTGTTGCAGGCGCAGTAGTAGCAAATGTTCGCGCAGAATGGCACGTGCACGTACAGCGACAGCGGTCGCGCGGCCTTGCGGCTGTCGCGCAGGGCGTGGAGCAGGTCGAAGGTGCCGACCTGGCTGTCGAATTGTACGGCGGTGGGGTAGGACGTGTAGCGCGGCCCCGCCAAGTCGTAGCGATGAATCAGATCAGTGTCCCAACGAATGGCGTCGAGCATGCGGGCGTTCCCCCGGATAGGCTAATGGGCCGAGTCTAGGGGCGTTGCAGGGAGGGCACCTTGATTTGCATCAACAGGCAGCGGCGCTATGCCACAGAGCGATTCAGTGGCCCATCAACAGGTGCTGATGCGGGCCGGGCAGCGTCCAGATCCCGAAGAGCATGACCAGCACACCACCCGCCATGCGCACGCTGCGCTTGCGCAATAACGCGGTCACCCGCTCCGCCGCCAGCCCGGTGGCCAGCAGCACCGGCCAGGTGCCCAGGCCAAACGCGAGCATCAGCGCTGCGCTGTCGAGCGCATTGCCCTGGCTCGCCGCCCACAGCAAGGTGCTGTAGACCAACCCGCACGGCAACCAGCCCCACAGCGCGCCCAACAGCAACGCACGTGGCAGGCTGGACACCGGCAGCAAACGGTTGGCAATCGGCTGGATATGCCGCCACAGGCCGCGTCCGAGGCTCTCGATGCGGGTCAGGCCGCTCCACCAACCGGCCAGGTACAGCCCCATGCAGATCAGCAGCAGCCCGGCGAGCACGCGCATGAACATTGCCGCCGGGCTGTTGGCCACGGCCCAGCCCGCCAGGCCGATCAACAAACCGGCGGTGGCATAGCTGAGGATGCGCCCCAGGTTGTACGCCAGCAGCAGGCGAAAGCGGCGGCTGCGTTGTTCCTTGGGGATCGCCAGGGTCAACGCGCCCATCAGCCCGCCGCACATGCCCAGGCAATGGCCGCCGCCCAGCAGGCCGAGGATCAGCGCGGAGACCAGCAATGGCGCCAGTTCAAGCATGGGGTGGGTCTTTCGGTGGTTGTTCGGGGTGGTTGGCTTCGTCGACGGCGGCCAGGTGGTTCGGGTCCTGATCGTCGAACAGTACGCTGTGGGCCGGGCCGTCGAGGTCGTCGTACTGGCCGCTGTCCACCGCCCAGAAGAAGATGTAGATGGCCACGCCTACCAACAGCAGCGCCGCCGGAATCATCACGTAGAGAGCTGGCATGTGTACTCCATGTTCGCGCGGCTCACGCCGGCAGCGGACGGGTGACTAAAGGGGCGTTGGCGGCCGGCGCGCTCGGTTGACGAGTCAGGCGCAGGGCGTTGAGCACCACGGTCAATGAACTGAGGGACATGCCGACCGCAGCCCAAATCGGTGTGATCCAACCCAGGGCGGCAAACGGCAGCATAAGGCCATTGTACAAGCCCGCCCACAACAGGTTTTCAATGATGACCCGACGGGTGCGCCGCGCCAAGCTGAAGGCGTGCACCAGCGCGTCCAGGCGGTTGGACAGTAACACTGCATCGGCGCTGGTTTTCGCCAGGTCGGTGGCTGAACCCATGGCCACGCTGATGTCGGCGGCGGCGAGCACGGGTACATCGTTGACCCCGTCGCCGAGCATCAGCACCTTGCGGCCCTGCTGGTGCAACTGTTGCAGCATGTGCAGCTTGTCGTCGGGGCGCAGGCCGCCGTGGGCTTCGTCGATACCCAGCTCGGCGGCGACGCTGGCGACCATCGGCGAGCTGTCCCCCGACAGCAGCAGCGTACGCCAGCCGCGGGCCTTGCACGCCGCCAAAAGCGCCGGGGCGTCGCTGCGCAAACGGTCATCGAGGACGAACCAGGCGAGGGCACCCTGGGTATCGCCCAGCAGCAGCCATTGGCCGGCTTCGTCGGGGGGCGTCGGGATCGCACAGCCGCTCAGTGCACACACAAAGGCCGGCTGGCCGATGCGCAACTGGCGCTCGCCCACGTGGCCTTCCAGGCCAAGGCCGGGGGAGCTGAGCACTTCGTCGGCAGCCAGCGGTGCGCGGCCAAAGGCACGGGCGATCGGGTGTTCGGAGCGGTTTTCGAGGGCGGCGGCGAGGCTCAGGCAGTCGTCGCTGTTCAGTGCGCTCAACGGGCGGATCGCGCGCAGTGCCAGGCGCCCTTCGGTGAGGGTGCCGGTCTTGTCGAAAATCACCGTGTCGATCTGGTTCAGGCCTTCCAACACATGGCCGCGGGTCAGCAGCAGCCCGAGTTTGTGCAGGGTGCCGGTGGCGGCGGTGAGGGCGGTCGGCGTGGCCAGGGACAAGGCGCACGGGCAGGTGGCGACCAGCATCGCCAGCACGATCCAGAACGCCCGCGACGAATCCAGTTGCCACCACACCAGGCCGATCACGCCAGCGGCAATCAGCGAGCACAGCAGAAACCACTGCGCGGCGCGGTCGGCGATTTCGGCCAGGCGCGGCTTCTCGGCCTGGGCCCGTTCCAGCAGACGCACGATGGCGGACAGGCGGGTGTCGTGGCCCAGGGCGCGCACTTCGACGCTCAGCGCGCCTTCGACATTCAGCGTACCGGCGGTGACCGCATCGCCGACCTGGCGTGGTTGTGGCAGGTATTCGCCGGTGAGCAGGGACTCGTCGATGCTCGATTGACCGTCGAGGATCACCCCATCCGCCGGCAACACCGCGCCGGGATGCACCAGCACGCGGTCACCCACGGCCAATTCACGCAGCAGGATGCGTTCGCTCTGGCCATCGGCCTTGAGGCGCAGGCACGAGGCGGGCAGCAGGTTGACCAACTGCGCGGTGGCCGCCGCCGTGCGTTCCCGCGCGCGCCGCTCCAGGTAACGGCCGGCCAGCAGGAACAGGGCAAACATGCCCACGGCATCAAAGTAGAGCTCGCCGACGCCGGTGATCGCGGTCCAGATCCCCGCCAGATAGGCCCCGCCAATTGCCAGGGACACCGACACATCCATGGTCAGGTGGCGGGTGCGCAAGTCGCGCAGGGCGCCCTTGAAGAATGGCGCGCAGCTGTAGAACACGATGGGGGTTGTCAGAAACATCGCCACCCAGCGCAGGATAACGTGCAGCTCCGCGCTCAGGTCGATGTTGAATTCCGGCCAGGTGGCCATGGTTGCCATCATCGCCTGGAACCACAGCAATCCAGCGACGCCGAGCTGGCGCAGGGCCAGGCGGTTTTCGTTGGCCAGTTGCTCGGCGGCACGGTCGGCCTGATAGGGGTGGGCGGCGTAACCGATATGGCGCAACTCGCTGAGCAATTGGCTCAACGGCAATTGCCCATCGGCCCAGCGCACGTGCAGGCGATGGTTGGACAGGTTCAGGCGCGCCTCGGCCACGGCGGGCAGGTTGCGCAGGTGTTTTTCGATCAGCCAGCCGCAGGCGGCGCAACTGATGCCTTCCATCAATAGGGTGGTTTCGGCGAGTTCGCCACTGTGGTGGACGAAGGGTTTTTGCACGTCGGCGCGGTCATACAGCGCCAGTTCGTCCACCAATTGCACCGGCAGCGCCTCAGGGTTGGCCGAGGCTTCGCTGCGGTGCTGGTAGTAGCTTTCCAGGCCACCGGCGACGATGGCTTCGGCCACCGCCTGGCAACCCGGGCAGCAGAGTTCGCGGCGTTCGCCGAGGATTTCGGCGGTGAACCGGCTGCCGGAGGGGACGGGCAGGGCGCAGTGGTAGCAAGGGGTGGTCATGGGCTGGAATCTGTAGTGGCTGTTAGGGCCTCTTCGCGAGCAAGCCCGCTCCCACATGGGATCGCGGTCTCCTGTGGGAGCGGGCTTGCTCGCGAAGCGCGAAGCGCAGGCTTATTACTTTTTCAGGTCTTCGGCACCTTGCAGCGGCTCATCCCCCAACAGCAAATCCTTGTCGTGGCTGACCTGCTCCTCTTCGAACATGCGCCAGGTGCGGTCGCCTTCCACTCCAAGCAGTTCGACGAAACGGCGGCCTTCGACCTTGTCGGTGACCTGGCCGATATAGCGGCCGGGTTCGCTGGCGCTGCGGGCCAGGTTGATCTTGCGGTCCTTCTCCGGTTGGGTCGGGGAAATCAGGTTGAGTTCCAGGTTGGCCGGGTTGCTGTTGCCGGTCAGGTGCACGTCGACTTCGCCGGTCAGCTCATCCAGGTGCACCTTGGCGCGCAGTTGCAGGGTCTGGGCCAGCAGTTCGCGGTCGAGGGAACGGTTGATGCCTTTGCCTGCCTCGTAGTAGTTGTCGTTGACCAGGTTATCCGGGTTGTTCACCGCGATGGTCACCATGGACAAGGTCAAAGTCACCGAGCAGGCCAGGATGGCAATGATGATCCAGGGCCAGAGGTGCTTGTACCAAGGGCTTGTGGCAGTCGCTACGGGCATTGTTCTGCTCTCTATTTAACTTAACGGACTTGTGGGCCAATGAACCGGCTCTTGGCTTCAATTCGCACGTCGGGGTCGTCGGCATCGGTGAGGATGAATTTGACCTCGTTGGTGCTGGACGGCAATTGCTCCGGCGCACTCGACAGCTCTACCGGCATGCTGATGATGTCGCCCGCAGCCACCTTGATCTCGCGGCGGCCTTGCAGCTTCAGGTCCGGCAGGCCGGCGGCGTCGAGCACGTAGGTGTGGTCGCGCTGGTCCTTGTTCATGATCTTCAGGCTGTAGACGTTTTCGATGCGGCCTTCGGCGTTTTCGCGGTACAGCACACGGTCCTTGCTCACGTCGAAACCGACCAGCGAACGCATGAAGAAGGCGGCGACCAGCAGGCCGATCATTGCCAGCAATACCAGCGCGTAGCCGATCAGGCGGGGGCGCAGTTTGTGGGTCTTCTGCCCGGACAGGTTGTGCTCGGTGGTGTAGCTGATCAGGCCGCGCGGGTAGTCCATCTTGTCCATGATGTTGTCGCAGGCGTCGATGCATGCGGCGCAACCGATGCATTCGATCTGCAGGCCGTCGCGGATGTCGATCCCGGTCGGGCACACCTGCACGCACATCGTGCAATCGATGCAATCGCCCAGGCCCTGGGCCTTGTAGTCGCTGCCTTTTTTACGTGGGCCGCGTAGTTCGCCACGGCGCGGGTCGTAGGAAACGATCAGGGTGTCTTTATCGAACATCACGCTCTGGAAGCGCGCGTACGGACACATGTAGATGCACACCTGCTCGCGCAGCCAGCCGGCGTTGCCGTAGGTGGCGAGGGTGAAAAAGCCAACCCAGAAATACGACCAGCCATCGGCCTGGCCGGTGAAGAAGTCGATCACCAGCTCGCGGATCGGCGAGAAGTAGCCGACAAAGGTCATGCCAGTGACAAAGCCGATCAGCAGCCACAGCGTGTGCTTGCTGAATTTGCGCAGGAACTTGTTGGCGCCCATCGGTGCCTTGTCGAGCTTGATGCGCTGGTTGCGGTCGCCTTCGGTGACCTTTTCGCACCACATGAAAATCCACGTCCACACGCTTTGCGGGCAGGTATACCCGCACCACACGCGCCCGGCGTAGACGGTGATAAAGAACAGGCCAAAGGCCGCAACGATCAGAATGCCCGAAAGCAGGATGAAGTCCTGGGGCCAGAAGGTGGCGCCAAAAATAAAGAATTTACGTTCCGGCAGGTTCCACCACACAGCCTGGTGGCCACCCCAGTTCAGCCACACGGTGCCGAAGTAGAGCAGGAACAATCCCGCGCCGCCGAGCATGCGCAGATTGCGGAACAGGCCAGTGAAGGCGCGGGTGTAGATTTTCTCTCGCGAGGCGTAGAGATCGACGGTTTTGGCAGGGGGGGTAACGTCATGTACCGGTATCTGGTCGCTCATCATTGCATCCCACGGCGGTGGAGATTTGCCTCGGTCAGTACGTGCCGGCCGGGGTCAAATTAAGGGTGTTGCAGTGGCCTAATGATACGCCCCCGATGGTGCGCAAAGGGTGCGACCTTTGGTCGCGTTGGGGGAAATCAATTGATGGTGTACGTGATCTGGATCAATTGACTTGGCAAGTATGGTCGGTTTTGGCGGGCTCGGCCTTCAAAAACCAGCGATCTGATGTGATGAAGCTGATGTGGGAGCGGGCTTGCCCGCGAATGCGGTGTATCAGTCGACACCTCTGTGCCTGGACTATCGCATTCGCGGGCAAGCCCGCTCCCACACCGGTTTTTCAGGGTTTTCAAAGGTGGTGAGCGGCGTTACTGCTCCTCAGCCTTCTTGTTGCCATGGGACAGGCTGTAAACATACGCCGCCAGCAAGTGCACCTTGTCGTTGCCTTGCAGTTGTTCCTGCGCAGGCATCTGGCCCTGACGGCCGTAACGGATGGTCTGTTGCAGTTGGGCGAAGCTCGAACCGTAGATGAACGCGCCAGGGTGAGTCAGGTCCGGCGCGCCCATGGCTGGTGTGCCTTTACCGGCCGGGCCGTGGCAGGCGACGCAGTTGGTGGCGAAGAGTTTCTCGCCGTTGGCCACGTCGGCCTTGGCGCCTTCCGGCAGTTTGCGGCCATCGAGGTTGGTCAGTACAAAACCGGCCACGTCGGCCACGCCTTGCTCGCCAATCACTTCGGCCCAGGCCGGCATGATCGCGTGGCGGCCTTTCATGATGGTTTCCTTGATCGTTGCCGGCTCGCCGCCCCAGCGCCAGTCGGCGTCGGTCAGGTTGGGGAAGCCATAGGCGCCCTTGGCATCGGAACCGTGGCACACCGAGCAGTTGGAGGCGAACAAACGGCCGCCCATCTTCAGGGCTTGCGGGTCCTTGGCCACTTCTTCAATCGGCATCGACGCGAATTTGGCGAAGATCGGCCCGAACTTGGCGTCCGACTTGGCCATTTCCTTTTCCCATTCGTGCACGCCGGTCCAGCCGGCCTGGCCGTTGGCGAAGGGGGTTTGCTTGTCGTTGTCGAGGTAGGCGTAGCCCGGCAGCAGGCCTTTCCAGTTGCCCAGGCCGGGGTACAGCGCCAGGTAACCGAGGGCGAAGATGATGGTGCCGACGAACAGCATGAACCACCATTTCGGCAGTGGGTTGTCGTATTCCTCGATGCCGTCGAACGAGTGGCCGACGGTCTCGTCGGTTTGTTCGGCGCGCTGCCCCCTGCGGGTCGACAGCAACAGCCAGGTCAGGGCGAAGATGGTTCCCAGGCTGAGGACTGTGACGTACAGACTCCAGAACGTAGTCATTCTTTGTTACTCCTAGAAGCTTGCTCGACGTGCTTGATGGCTTCGGGATCATCCGCAAAGGGCAGCATGGTCGCGTCGTCAAACTCCGACTTGCGGCGGGGGCTGAACACCCACAGCGCCAGGCCGATAAAGGCCACCATCACCACGACGGTGCCCAGGCCTCGAATCATCCCGATATCCATGAAGGTCACCGTTTGCTTTTGATGATGGTGCCAAGGCCTTGCAGGTAGGCCACCAATGCGTCCATTTCGGTCTTGCCCTTCACGGCTGCGGCTGCACCGGCGATGTCTTCGTCGGTGTAGGGCACGCCCAGGGTGCGCAAGACTTCCATCTTCTTCGCGGTGTCCTTGCCGTCGAGCTTGTTTTCCACGAGGAACGGGTACGCCGGCATTTTCGATTCAGGCACTACGTTGCGCGGGTTGTACAAGTGCGCACGCTGCCAGTCATCGGAGTAACGCCCGCCGACACGCGCCAGGTCCGGCCCGGTGCGCTTGGAGCCCCACAGGAACGGGTGGTCCCACACGCTTTCGCCGGCGACCGAGTAGTGGCCGTAGCGTTCGGTTTCGGCGCGGAACGGGCGGATCATCTGCGAGTGGCAGCCGACACAACCGTTGGCGATGTAGACGTCGCGGCCTTCCAGTTCAAGGGCGGTACGCGGCTTCATGCCTTCGACCGGCTTGTTGGTGACGTCCTGGAAAAACAGTGGAACGATCTGGGTCAGGCCGCCGATGCTCACGGCGATGACCATGAAGAAGGCCAGCAGGCCGATATTCTTCTCGACTACTTCATGCTTCATCAGTGGGCTCCCACAACGACGATCTTGGCGGCTGCTTCGGCTTCTGCAGGGTCGGAAGCACGCACGGTGCGCCAGACGTTGTAGGCCATGAACAGCATGCCGGTGGCAAAGAACGCGCCGCCCAGGGCACGGACGATGTAGCCCGGGTGGCTGGCTTGCAGGGCTTCGACGAAGGAGTAGGTGAGGGTGCCGTCATCATTGATCGCACGCCACATCAGGCCCTGGGTGATGCCGTTGACCCACATCGAGGCGATGTAGAGCACGGTGCCGATGGTGGCGAGCCAGAAGTGCGTGTTGATCAGCCCGACGCTGTGCATCTGCGCACGGCCGAAGATTTTCGGGATCATGTGGTACAGCGCGCCGATGGAGATCATCGCCACCCAACCAAGGGCGCCGGCGTGTACGTGGCCGATGGTCCAGTCGGTGTAGTGGGAGAGCGAGTTGACGGTCTTGATCGCCATCATCGGCCCTTCGAAGGTCGACATGCCGTAGAACGCCAGCGACACCACGAGGAAACGCAGGATCGGGTCGGTGCGCAATTTATGCCAGGCGCCCGACAGGGTCATCATGCCGTTGATCATGCCGCCCCAGCTGGGTGCCAGCAGGATGATCGACATCGCCATGCCCAGGGACTGCGCCCAGTCCGGCAACGCGGTGTAGTGCAAGTGGTGCGGGCCGGCCCAGATGTACAGGGTGATCAGCGCCCAGAAGTGCACGATGGACAGGCGGTACGAGTAAATAGGACGTTCGGCCTGTTTCGGCACGAAGTAGTACATCATCCCCAGGAAACCGGTGGTCAGGAAAAAACCGACCGCGTTGTGCCCGTACCACCACTGGATCATCGCGTCCGTCGCCCCGGCGTAGGCCGAGTAGGACTTGAACAGGCTGACCGGCAAGGAGGCGTGGTTGACGATGTGCAGCATCGCCGTGACCAGGATGAAGGCGCCGTAGAACCAGTTACCCACATAGATGTGCTTGGTCTTGCGCTTGGTGATGGTGCCGAAGAACACCACCGCGTAGATCACCCACACGATCGCGAGCAAAATGGCGATGGGCCATTCCAGCTCAGCGTATTCCTTGGTGGTGGTGTAGCCCAGCGGCAAGGTGATGCCGGCCCCGACGATCACCGCTTGCCATCCCCAGAAGGTGAACGCGGCGAGGCCATCGGAGATCAGTCGCGTCTGGCAGGTTCGCTGCACGACATAGTAGGAGGTGGCAAACAACGCACATCCACCGAAGGCGAAGATCACCAGGTTGGTGTGCAGCGGGCGCAGGCGACCGAAGGTCGTCCAGGGCAAGCCGAAGTTCAATTCCGGCCAGACCAGTTGCGAGGCGATGAAGACCCCGAGCCCCATGCCAAGGATCCCCCAGACCACCGTCATGATGGCGAACTGGCGGACTACCTTATAGTTATAAGCAGTCGGACTGATTGCTGTGCTCATTCTAAGGTTCCACGGTTTAGGTTTTTTTATAGGTAAAAATCGGCCGCAAGTATGTAGAAAGCGAGAGGCCAATGCAACGCAACGCTGACCTGGGTCAAGGCGTTCCACGCCAGATTCTGCGCCCTTTCCCTGTTTTGCGTAAGGATAAAATCGGAATTCAAAAGCTGATCAAGTGGACAGGAATTTTTTCGGCTCGCGACGGGAGTCGTCGCGTACGCCAGAACCGGTCCGCTGTGGGGAAGCGTAGACCCGAATGGCAAGAGGGGAAAGTTGTGCTTTGGAGGGGGTGTGACAAAAGGTCGCGAGGACGCAGCGAGTGAAAGCCCGATGTTACGTTGCTACTTTGCCAGTGCGAGCAGCAAGCCAGCCCCACAAAAAAGCCCCGTCCGGTTTACACCGGGCGGGGCTTCAAGGGTTTACGAAGTCTGGTTACTGCGCAGCCTTCTGCTCCCCATGGGACAAGCTGTAAACATACGCCGCCAACAAGTGCACCTTATCGTTGCCTTGCAGCACATCCTGCGCCGGCATCTGGCCTTGACGGCCGTGACGGATGGTCTGCTGCAACTGCGCCAGGCTGGTGCCGTAGATGAAACCGGCAGGCTCGGTCAGGTTCGGCGCACCCATGGCTTCCATGCCGTGGCCTTGCGGACCGTGGCAGGCCACGCAGGTGGTGTTGAACGCGGCTTGGCCGGCGGCCAGGTCGGCGGTGCTGTCGGCCGGCAATGGCAGTTTGGCCAGGTCGTGACGGACATAGGCGGCCACGTTTTTCACACCGTCTTCGCCGAGGATTTCACCCCAGGCCGGCATCGCCGCGTGGCGACCGTTGAGGATGGTGGTCTTGATCGCCTCGGCCGAACCGCCCCAGCGCCAGATGTTGTCCGCCAGGTTCGGGAAACCGTATGCGCCCTTGGCGTCCGAGCCGTGGCACACCGCGCAGTTGGAGGCAAACAGGCGGCCGCCCATTTTCAACGCTTGCGGGTCTTTGGCGACTTCTTCCACGGGCATGGCTGCGAATTTGGCGAAGATCGGCCCGAACTTGGCGTCGGCCTTGGCCATTTCCTTGTCCCATTCCTTGTTCTGGGTCCAGCCGTCCTCGTAGCCTGGCAATACGCCTTTCCAGTTGCCCAGGCCCGGGTAGAGGATCAGGTAGCCGACCGCAAACACCAGGGTGCCGGCGAACAACATGAACCACCACTGGGGCAGCGGGTTGTCGTATTCCTCGATCCCGTCGAAGGCGTGGCCCATGGTCTGGTCGACGCTGCCCTTGGTCTCGCCCTTGCGGGTGCCGATCAACAGCCAGGTCAGGCCGATCAGGCTACCCAGGGTCAGTACGCAGATCCATGTACTCCAAAATAGGGTCATGGCCGGGTGCTCCTTATTGCAGGCTCTTCTTGAGCGTCGGATGGAGAGGGTTCATCGGCGAACGGCAGCAGGCGCGCCTGCTCGAATTCCGCATTGCGCCGGTTGTTGAACACCCACAGCGACAGGCCGATAAAGGCGATGGCGACGACCAGCGTGCCAAGGCCGCGGATGGTGCCCGCATCGAATTCAAATCCCATGGCTCACCTCTTGCTCTTGATGGCAGTGCCGAGCACTTGCAGGTACGAAACCAGCGCGTCCATCTCGGTCTTGCCCTTGAGGCTGGCGACTGCGCCGCTGATGTCGTCGTCGGTGTACGGCACGCCGAGGGTGCGCATCACGCTCAACTTTTTCTCGGTGTGGCTGCTGTCGACCGGGGCTGTGACCAACCACGGGTAGGCCGGCATTTTCGACTCAGGCACCACGTTGCGCGGGTTGTACAAGTGCGCGCGATGCCAGTCGTCCGAGTAGCGTGCGCCGACACGTGCCAGGTCCGGCCCGGTACGCTTGGAGCCCCACAGGAACGGGTGGTCCCACACGCTTTCGCCAGCGACCGAGTAGTGGCCGTAGCGTTCGGTTTCGGCGCGGAACGGACGGATCATCTGCGAGTGGCACTGTACGCAGCCTTCACGGATGTAGATGTCACGGCCTTCCAGTTGCAGCGCGGTGTAGGGCTTCATGCCCTCCACCGGCTTGTTGGTGACGTCCTGGAAGAACAGCGGGACGATCTGGGTCAGGCCGCCGATACTCACGGCCAGCACCATCAGCAGCATCAGGATGCCGACGTTCTTTTCAATCGTTTCGTGTTTCATCACAGACTCCTCAGGCCAGCTGCGCAGTGGTGGCGGCTTCGACAGGCTGTGGCGAACGCACGGTGCGCCACGTGTTGTAAGCCATCAGCAACATGCCGGTGAGGAATACTGCACCGCCCACCAACCGCACGATGAAGCCTGGGTGGCTGGCCACCAGGGTTTCGACGAAGGAGTAGGTCAAGGTGCCGTCTTCGTTGACCGCACGCCACATCAGGCCCTGGGCGATGCCGTTGACCCACATCGAGGCGATGTAGAGCACGGTGCCGATGGTGGCCAGCCAGAAGTGCGCGTTGATCAGGCCGAGGCTGTACATCTGCTCGCGGCCGAAGATTTTCGGGATCATGTGGTACAGCGCGCCGATGGAGATCATCGCTACCCAGCCGAGGGCACCCGCGTGTACGTGGCCGATGGTCCAGTCGGTGTAGTGGGAGAGGGCGTTCACGGTCTTGATCGCCATCATCGGGCCTTCAAACGTCGACATGCCGTAGAACGCCAGCGATACCACCAGGAAGCGCAGGATCGGGTCGCTGCGCAACTTATGCCAGGCGCCCGACAAGGTCATCATGCCGTTGATCATGCCGCCCCAGCTCGGAGCCAGCAGCACCAGCGACATCACCATGCCCAGGGACTGTGCCCAGTCCGGCAGCGCGGTGTAGTGCAAGTGGTGAGGACCGGCCCAGATGTACAGGGTGATCAGTGCCCAGAAGTGCACGATGGACAAGCGATAGGAATACACCGGACGCTCGGCCTGTTTCGGCACGAAGTAGTACATCATCCCCAGGAAACCGGCGGTGAGGAAGAAACCTACCGCGTTGTGCCCGTACCACCACTGCACCATGGCATCCGTCGCACCACCGTAGAGGGAGTAGGACTTGGTCAGGCTGACCGGGATTTCCAGGTTGTTGACGATATGCAGGATCGCCACGGTGATGATGAACGCACCGAAGAACCAGTTACCGACATAGATATGCTTGGTGTTGCGCTTCATCACTGTGCCGAAGAACACGATGGCGTAGGCCACCCAGACGATGGTGATGAGAATGTCGATCGGCCATTCCAGCTCGGCGTATTCCTTGGAGCTGGTGTAGCCCAGCGGCAAGGTGATCGCGGCCAGCAGGATGACCAACTGCCAGCCCCAGAAGCAGAACGCGGCGATTTTCGGCGCGAACAGCTGGGTCTGGCAGGTGCGTTGCACCGAGTAGAAGGAGCTGGCGAACAGCGCGCAGCCACCAAACGCGAAGATCACCGCGTTGGTGTGCAGCGGGCGCAGGCGGCCGAAGCTGGTCCACGGCAGATCGAAGTTCAGAGCAGGCCAGACCAATTGGGCGGCGAGAAAAACCCCGAGCCCCATGCCGACGATGCCCCACACCACCGTCATAATGGCGAATTGGCGGACCACCTTGTAGTTATAGGCGGTACTTAAAGTAGTGTTCATGGTTCCCCATCCACGGTTCAACCCAAGCAAATGCAGCACTTGGGCTGGAGTTATAGGCAGACTAAATAGCGAGGCAAGCATGGGCAAAGAGCACAAGGCCAGTATTGACGGGGATCAATGGGCGCAGTGTGTGCGGGAACGCGGATGGCTGTGGGATGTCGCGTCGAACGTTGCAGGACATACGCCTGTGACGTTGATCCTGGCCCACGGCGCCGGTGCACCGATGGACTCATCCTTCATGGGCGACATGGCTGCACGCCTTGCCGGGCACGGTGTGAACGTGTTGCGCTTCGAGTTCCCCTACATGGCCCAGCGCCGTGTGGACGGCGGTAAACGCCCACCGAATCCGGCGCCGAAACTGCTGGACGCCTGGCGGGAGGTGTATGCCGAGGTGCGACGTCATGTCGCTGGGAAGCTGGCGGTGGGCGGCAAGTCCATGGGCGGGCGCATGGCCAGTCTGTTGGCGGATGAACTGGGCGCTGATGGGCTGGTGTGCCTGGGTTATCCGTTCTATGCGGTGGGCAAGCCGGAGAAACCTCGGGTCGAGCATCTGGCGGGGTTGAAGACGCCGACATTGATCGTGCAGGGCGAGCGCGATGCCCTGGGGAATCGGGCGGCGGTGGAAGGCTATGTGTTGTCGCCGAACATCGAGGTGATGTGGCTGGTGGCGGGGGATCATGACTTGAAGCCGTTGAAGGCTTCGGGGTTCAGTCATGAGCAGCATCTGGCCGCTGCGGCGCTGAAAGTGGCTGGGTTTCTCGGCGGCTGCTAGGGCCTCTTCGCGAGCAAGCCCGCTCCCACATTTAACCGTGTACATCCCTTGGAATGCAGTCGAATGTGGGAGCGGGCTTGCTCGCGAAAGCGGTTTACCGGTTGAACCGCTCCACCAGCGAATACTGGGTATTCGCCGTATGCGTCAGCTCTTCACTCAACTGCGCCGAATTCAACGCCTGCTCCGACGTCTGATCCGCCAACAGCGCGATCGTGCTGATATTGCGGCTGATCTCTTCCGCCACCGAGCTTTGCTCCTCGGTTGCCGCCGCAATCTGGGTGGTCATATCGGTGATATGCGCCACCGCCTCACTGATACCCACCAACGCCTGATCCGCTTCCATTACCCGCGCCACGCCTTCTTCGGCCTGGCGATGCCCGGCGTCCATGGTCTGGACGGCGGCGGCGGCAGTCTGCTGCAGCTTGGCGATCAAGGTATGGATCTGCCCGGTGGACTCGGCCGTACGCTGGGCCAGTTGGCGCACCTCGTCGGCGACCACCGCAAAACCACGGCCCATCTCACCGGCACGTGCCGCTTCGATGGCGGCGTTGAGCGCCAGCAGGTTGGTCTGGTCGGCGATGCCTTTGATCACGTCGACCACGCCGCCGATTTCATCGCTGTCCTTGGCCAGTTGGGTGACGGTCACGCCGGTCTCGCCAACGGCCACCGACAGGCGCTGAATCGCCTCGCGGGTTTCCCCGGCGATGTCGCGGCCACGACCGGTCAGGCGATTGGCCTCCTGGGTCGCATCGGCGGTGCGCTGCACGTGGCTGGCGACTTCCTGGGTGGTTGCCGCCATCTGGTTGACCGCGGTGGCCACCTGTTCGGTCTCCACGCGCTGGCGTTCCAGGCCGCTGGAGCTGTTGTGCGCCAGGGTGTTGGACTGCGCTGCCTGGTCGTTGAGGTGCTCGGCAGTGTCCTGCAAGCGTGTCAGGCACGTCTTCAGACGGGCTTCCTGGCTGAGGATCGACATCTCCAATCGCGCCTGTGCGCCACGGCTGTCGGTGTACATCTGCGCGATCAACGGGTCGGAGGTGGTCTGCTCGGCCAGGCGCAGCAAACGCTTGAGGCCGCGCTGCTGCCAGCTCAGGCCCAGCAGGCCGAGCGGCACCGACAAGCCCGCTGCCAGGGCGAAGCCCCAGTGGGAGTTGAGCGACGCACCGATCATGAAGCTCAGTTGGCTGACCAGGATAAACGGCACCCAGTCCTGCAACACCGGCAGCCACTTGTCCCGCTGGGGAACGGCCGACTTGCCTTGGTTGATGCGTTGATAGAGCGCTTCGGCCCGGCGGATCTGCTCGGCGGTGGGCTTGATGCGCACCGATTCGTAGCCGACCACCTGGTTGCCGTCGAAGACTGGCGTCACGTAGGCGTTAACCCAGTAGTGATCCCCGGTCTTGCAGCGGTTCTTGACAATGCCCATCCATGGCAAGCCTTGTTTGAGCGTGGACCACATATGCGCGAACACAGCCGCCGGTACATCCGGGTGACGCACCAGGTTGTGCGGTGCGCGCAGCAGTTCGTCACGGGTGAACCCACTGATTTCGACAAATGCGTCGTTGCAGTAGGTGATCACACCCTTGGCGTCTGTGGTGGAGATCAACCGTTGCTGAGCGGGGAAGGTACGTTCGCGCTGGGTAACGGGTTGGTTATTACGCATGATTGTTCAATCCGCAAGGCTTTCAATGGGTATCGGCACGGGCAGGGGTTTATTTAACTTATTTTTGCAACAATCAACCGGCCAGCATCGGGTACGTAAACAAACCGAAGTGAAGCAGGTTCAAGCCAAAGTGCGTCGCTACCGCTGCGCCCAACCCGCCAAAGCGATACGCCAGGCCATAACCGGCCCCGGCGATGCTGGCCAGCAGCACCCACTGCCAGCCCGCGCCCAGGTGCACCAGGCCGAACAACAGCGAGGCCAGCAGCAGTGCGAGGTTGTCGCCGTAGGGCAGCTGTTTGAAGCGCTGGCTCAAGCCGCCCTGGATGTAGCCACGGAACAGCGCTTCTTCGACCAGCGTGACCAGCAGCAGGTTGTTCAGCACCCACAGCCACGCCTGCTCCGGCCATTTTGGCGCCCAGCTGATCATGCCCAGCAACGCCGCGCCACCCAGCGCGGCAACAGCCGTGAGGGTCAGGGCCAGTGCTGCGACGCAGATCGACAGGCGCAACGAACGACGCGCCACGATCCACGGGCAGGCCAGCAGCAGCCAGAAGCCGATCAGCGGTTTGTCCTGGTTCAGGTACATCGAGAAGGGCACTGCATCCGGGGTCAACCGCTGCGGGTCAATGCCGCGGCCGTTGTAGAAACCCGGCAACCAGTGCAGCGCCAGGCTCAAGGCCAGCACGATAAACAAACCGTGGCCCAGGTAACGTGCCCATGGCGTGCGTTGCTGGCGTACCGCGTAGCCGGCCAGCAACAACAGGGCCACCGACACCCCGGCCAGCACGCCCAATTGCCCGTAGATCAGGGCCAGGCCATAGCCAATGGAAAGAAGTGCCAGGTACAGCCAGGGCAATGCGAGCATGGGGAATCCTTGGAAAAATCTGGGCGGCATTATAGCGGCCGTCCTACAGGTGCCAGATGAAAACTCCTCCACGCCCCGGCCTTCCCCGACAACCTGTAGTGAACGGGCTTGCCCGCGCTGGGTGGCGCAGCCGCCCTAAACCCAGGCACCTCGGTGTATCAGTAAGACGCAGGCGGTTGGATTTGGGGCGGCTGCGCCCCCCAGCGCGGGCAATCCCGCTCACGACAGGTTTGGGCGGCGTAGGACTAGCCATAGCGCTCCGGCAATCAACACTGCGCCATACACATGGGCCATCGACAACGGCTCGCCCAACAACAGCGCGCCCCACAACACCCCAAATGGCGGGATCAGAAAGGTCGTGGTCATCGACTTCACCGGCCCGATGGCCGTCAGCAAGCGGAAGTACAGGACGTAGGCCAGCGCCGTACACACCAGCCCCAACCCCAGCAACGACCCCCACACCGGCCAGCCACCCCAGCTCGCGGGCGGATGGTTGATGGCGCTGTAGGCGAACAGCGGCAGCAGAAACAGGGTGGCGCCGAGCATACTGCCCAAGGCCGACAGGCGACTGTCCAGCCCGCCGCGTTGATCCAGCCAGCGCCGTGCGAGGAACCCGGCAAAGCCATAACAGGTGGTGGCCACCAGGCAGGCCAGCGCGCCCATCAACAATTCCAGGTCAAACGCCACCGGCCCCGCGCGGGTCAGTACGCCGACGCCCAGCAGGCCCAGGCTGACCCCGGCGAGTTTCGACGGCGTCAGGCGTTCACTGAAAAACAACCCGCCGATCAACACGCCCATCAACGGCGTGGTGGCGTTGAAGATTGCCGAGTAACCCGCTGGCAGCACCTGGGCCGCCACCGAATACATGGTCGCCGGGATGCCCGAGTTGATGACCCCCAGCAGCAGGACGGTCTTGAACTTGCCCTGGAAATCCCACTTCACGCGCATTACCGCGAGCATCGCCAGCAAGCCGGCGGCGGCAATCGACACGCGGAAAAACGCGGTCGGCACTGCCCCGAGTTCCGGTGCGATGATGCGCATAAACAGGAAACTCGCGCCCCAAATGGCAGCGAGCCCCAGCAGGTATACGGTGTCGACAGGTCTCACAGAACACTCCTACATCAATCAGGCGCCGAGTGTTGCACGAGCCCTGCGCGGATCACAGGACAAACCGTGTGACCAACCCATTGAGGTCCACCGCCAGGCGCGACAGTTCCTGGCTGGCGGCCGAGGTCTGGGTCGCTCCGGCGGCGGTCTGGGTGGACAGGTCGCGAATGTTAACCAGGCTGCGGTCGACTTCGCGGGCCACCAGTGCCTGCTGTTCGGCGGCGCTGGCGATCACCAGGTTGCGCTGGCTGATCTGCGAAATGGCCGCGGTGATCTTTTCCAGGGCGCTGCCGGCGCTGTTGGCCCGCTGCAAGGTCTGGCCGGCGTGCTCCGCGCTGCTGTTCAGCGCGCCGACGGTGTCCTGGGTGCCTTGCTGGATACCGTTGATCATCTGCTCGATTTCTTCGGTGGAGTCCTGGGTGCGTTGCGCCAGCGAGCGCACCTCGTCGGCGACCACTGCAAAACCACGGCCGGCCTCGCCCGCGCGGGCGGCTTCAATCGCCGCGTTGAGGGCCAGCAGGTTGGTTTGCCCGGCGATGCCACGGATCACTTCCAGCACCTTGCTGATGTCCTGGGCCTGTACCGCCAGGCCTTCGGCCTTGTTCGAGGCGCCGAGCACTTCGTCCACCAGGTTCTGGATCGAACTGATGGTTTCGCTGATCTGGTAGTGGCCGTGCTTGCTGTCTTCGTCGGACGCCTTCGACGCCTCGGCGCTGGACACCGCATTGCCCGCCACTTCGTCCACCGCCGCGCTCATCTGGGTGACGGCGGTGGCGGCCTGTTCGATTTCATCGTTCTGCGCTTGCAGGCCACGGGTGCTCTGTTCCATCACCGAGCTCATCTCTTCCGCGGCGGAGGCCAGTTGTTGCGCCGATTCGCTGATGCCTCGGATGGTGGCCTGCAACTCGGCCTGCATGCCGGCCAGGGCGCCGAGCAATTGCGCCGGTTCGTCATGGCCTTGCACAGTGATCGGCTGGCTCAAGTCTCCGGCGGCGATGGTGCGCGCCACCGTCAGTGCCTGGCTGATGGGGGCGGTGATGCTGCGTGTCAGCAGCCAGGCCAGCGCCAAGGTCGCGATCAACGCAAACACGATGATCAGGCCGACCACCCACAGCGCGCTCGAGTACGTGCGCGCGGCCGCATCCACCGCCGACTCGACGCCGCTCTGGTTAAAGGTAATCAGGCTTTCCAGGCTTTTGCCGAGGACCACGCCCTGGGGCGCCAGGCGCGTGTTGAGCAGGTCGATGGCGTCTTGTTGCTGGTCGCCGTCCACCAGCGTGACGATCTGCCCGACCAGGTTGAGGTAGCTGTTCACATTGACCTTGAGCTGCTTGAGCAACTCGCGCTCTTGATCGTTGCTGAGCAAGGTCTCGTGATGTTCCAGCAAGGTTTGCAGTTCGCTGCGCTGGCGGGTGATCAGGCTTTTGCTGTTGTCGCGAATCCGCGACTCATCAGTGGTCGCCAGGCGCAAGGTTTCCAGGCGGATGCTGGCGACGTAGGCGGCGCTGTCGTGGATATTCTCGATGCTCGGCATCCACGATTGCTCGATGATCAGCGCGCTTTCGCGCAGCTTGGCCATCTGCCCCAGGCCAAACAGGCCGACAATCACCAGCAGGCTGGCCAGAACCCCAAAACTCAGACTGGCACGCACGCCGATCCGCATATTCCTCAATGACATCTCAATGCTCCTTAGGCGATTAGAACCTGTCCCCGGGTCGGTCTTTTGACCTTGTTAGGGTGGGGAGGGGCGCGCTGTATATCAAAGTGCCACTAATGAGGTAATCAGGGTTTCCCTTACGTTGCATCGATGCGGTTACACATCACTGCGCTTGAGTGACATGCGCTGTTTTTCACGGCCAACCCGCCAAGCCACGGCGTTTCAGGCGTGCGGAAAAATCCACTGCGACGTTTTGGTGCATTTATTGACCGGCTGGTCGACTTATGAAAATTGAAAGTAAATGTACGAAGTGCACCAAGTTGTACAACCGTGCGCGAAAAAACCTCCTTCTCCTGCCTTCCTACACTGGCTAAGCTCAGGGCTTCCAGATTCCCGTAGAGGTTTCCCGCATGTCGCAACCGACGCCCGCCCTTGCCATCGCCCGCATGATCCTCGATGGCTTTGACGATTACCGCGAGCACTTCCGCCAGATCACCGATGGCGCCCGCGAGCGTTTCGAAAAGGCCCAGTGGCAGCTGGGGCAGGCGGCGTCGGCGGCGCGTATCAACCTGTATGAAGAAAAGGTCAGTGAAGTGACCACGCGCCTGCGCGCCAGCTTCAGCGAAGACGAGCTGTTGGACGTAGGCCTGTGGCCGTTGGTGAAAAACGCTTACATCGGCCTGATCGACCTGCGTTTCGACGATGAGCTGTCCGAGACCTGGTACAACTCGATTTTCTGCGGCCTGTTCAGCCACGACTTGATCAGCGACGGCTGCATGTTCATCCACACCACCCGGCCCAGCCTGCGCCGGGCGCGTGCGGCGCAAACCCGCAACTACCTGCCGGCGGGCAACATCGCCGGGATGCTTGGACAGATCTTTGCCGACTACCGCTTCAGCGAGCCTTACGCCGACCTGCCCGCCGACCTGCGCCGCCTCGAAGCGCAATTGCGCGAGAACCTGCCGGACTGGGTGTGCAAGGACCCGGACCTCAAGGTCGAGCTGTTTTCCTCGGTGCTCTACCGCAATAAAGGCGCGTACCTCGTAGGACGCATCTATACCCGCGACGAACAATGGCCGTTGGTGATCCCGCTGCTGCACCGTGAAGGGCAGGGCATCCAGATCGACGCGTTGATCACCGACGAAGCCGACGTGTCGATCATCTTTTCGTTTACCCGTTCCTACTTCATGGTCGATGTTCCGGTGCCGGCGGAATTCATCGGCTTTCTGCGGCGCATCCTGCCGGGCAAGCATATCGCCGAGCTGTACACCTCCATCGGCTTCTACAAACACGGCAAGTCGGAGTTCTACCGCGCGCTGATCAACCACCTGGCGACCACCGACGACCAGTTCATCATGGCCCCCGGCGTGCGCGGCATGGTCATGAGCGTGTTCACGCTGCCGGGCTTCAACACCGTGTTCAAGATCATCAAGGACCGCTTTTCGCCGTCGAAAAACGTCAACCGCGCCACCGTGATCGAGAAGTACCGGCTGGTCAAAAGCGTCGACCGCGTCGGGCGCATGGCCGACACCCAGGAGTTCGCCGACTTTCGCTTCCCCCTGAGCAAATTCGAGCCCGAGTGCCTGGCCGAATTGCTTGAAGTCGCCGCCGGCACCGTCGAAGTCGAAGGTGACACGGTGCTGATCCGCCACTGCTGGACCGAACGGCGCATGACCCCGCTCAATCTCTACCTCGACCACGCCAACCCCGCCCAAGTGCGCGAGGCCCTGGAAGACTATGGCCTGGCCATCAAGCAATTGGCGGCGGCGAATATTTTTCCGGGTGACATGTTGCTCAAGAATTTCGGCGTCACCCGCCACGGCCGCGTGGTGTTCTATGACTACGACGAAATCTGCTTTCTGACCGAGGCCAACTTCCGCCACATCCCCGCGCCGCGCACCCCCGAGGATGAAATGGCCTCCGAGCCCTGGTACTCCATTGGCCCGCTGGATGTGTTTCCCGAAGAATTCCCGCCGTTTCTGTTTGCCGATGCGGGCCAGCGCAAGTTGTTCAATGAATTGCACGGCGAGTTGTACAACGCCGATTATTGGAAGGGGCTGCAAGAGGCGATTCGCGCCGGTAAGGTTATTGATGTTTTCCCTTACCGACGCACCGGTCGAACGGCCGACTAAAGCCCGTCATACGCCAGGCAATGCGAAGGTGTCGATCAGGCCGGGTCTGATCGACAAGGCATTAGACGCCTTCCGCTTTTCTGTTTTCCTTGCGCACATCTTTCAGCCAAGGCTGGCCGTTGCCTAGCGCCAACAGTGAGTCCGAGTGGTTGGACGCGCGGTTTTTGTCGGTCTGGTTGGTGCCGTTTGTCTGAACATCTCTAGCTTGTTTGTAGAGATTTTTCATCTCGTTCCCCAGCTCTTTGTCTGTTTTCTTGACCTCCTGGCGGTGTTTGTACTGGGTCACTGGGTTCCTGCTGGATGGAGGGTTCTGTTCCTGGGTGATGCGTTTTTCCGTCAGGTTCAGGGCCTTGTTATAGCTTTCTTTAGGGATTGCAGACGTCGGAAACTGTTCAGGAAGCGTCGACAGGACGCTGTGCTGATGGGTGAGTGCCTGGACATTGGTTTTTTGGGTGGCACTCAATGATGAACTGGGTGTTTGGTTGAGCAGTGGTTGCGATGAGCTGGCGCTTGAATAGGTACTGGATGAGCGCTCGCGGGGTTCCGGGTTATGCCAGGAACTGTGCGATGTCGAGGTCTCAGGCGCGATGGACTGATATTTGTTGGCGTAATTGTGGTTGTTACCACTATTGCTGTAGGCATAGCTATTGGAGTCAATGGGCATAACGATTTCATGTCCTGTACGTGGTGAGAGGGCGCGTGTACGTGGCCAGTCAGCGGGAGAATCCACTCAGTGCGTTCATCCCGCGCATGGCTTGCGCGCTGGGTTGACTGCTGATTCGGCTCGCTGTCAGGTTGGTGGTTGGCGTAGATGAGGCGTGGCGGTTCGCAGGCTGCTCACTGGCGTTTTTTGTATAGCTGGGCGGGAATTCATAGGCTGGCGGTGGCAGCGAGTCAGCCGATCGAGGCTGCGCACGCATCGCGTCTGCATAAGAAGGTAGATGGGGGGTGGCAGTGGATGAGTCGATTGGCATAGGAGCTCCGTTCTGAGTCGGCGTTAATGAACAGCCAGTCAGGACTGGCCAGCTCATTGGAGCGCTTGCGTCACCCGTCACAAATCGGATTTTCGCTAGAAACGTGTGGGGGAGAGTGTTGATCCGCTGTAGTTAATTTCGCCACGGCATGAGCGAAAGTCCCGTTGCTTTTGACGGGCCGTCTTCAGAACCGTCGAAATCTGCGACAATCGCCAACTCGTCTTATCCGTCCACCGCTGTGCAGGTCATGCCTGCCCCATCCCGAAGACCTTTACCACCCAGATGACTGACCAAGCGCCCACTATCGACCAACTGCTCAAAACCCTCGACCACGCCATGCTTGCCGACCGCCACCGTTTGCGTCGGCAGTTGCTTGAGCTGCGCAAAAAGCCCGACGAGGACAAGTTGGCGCAGTGGGTCGTGCGCATGCAGGCGTCCTGTGCCCAGGTCACGGCGCGGCGCGCCAGCCTGCCGGTGATTCGTTATGACGACAGCCTGCCGATTGCGGCCAAGCGCGATGAAATCAAAGAAGCGCTGAACCAGCATCAGGTGCTGATCATTGCCGGCGAAACCGGCTCGGGCAAGACCACCCAGTTGCCGAAGATCTGCCTGGAAATCGGTCGTGGCCAGTTCGGTCTCATTGGTCACACCCAGCCCCGCCGGATCGCCGCACGCAGCGTGGCCAGCCGGGTCGCCGAAGAGTTGGCCACGCCATTGGGCGCGCTGGTCGGTTATCAGGTGCGCTTTGAAGACCAGAGCGATTCCAACACCCTGATCAAGCTGATGACCGACGGCATCCTGCTGGCAGAAACCCAGAACGACCGCTACCTCGAGCGCTACGACACGATCATCGTCGACGAAGCCCACGAACGCAGCCTTAACATCGACTTCCTGCTGGGCTACCTGAAAACCCTGCTGCCGCGCCGCCCGGACCTGAAGGTCATCATCACCTCGGCGACCATTGACCTGGAGCGTTTCTCCAAGCACTTCGACGATGCCCCGATCGTCGAAGTCTCGGGTCGCACTTTCCCGGTGGACACCTGGTATCGCCCGCTGACCCTGGAGCAGGACGAGGAGGGCAACCGCGTCGAGGATGACCTCACCGTCGACCAGGCGATCCTGGCCACCCTGGATGAAATCGCCGCCTACGAGCGCAGCGAACGGCGCAGCCCGGGCGATGTGCTGGTGTTCCTGCCGGGTGAGCGCGAGATCCGCGATGCCGCCGAAATGCTGCGCAAGGCCCAGCTCAAGCACACCGAAATCCTGCCGCTGTATGCGCGCCTGTCACCGGCCGAGCAGCAGCGGATTTTCCAGTCCCATCCAGGCCGTCGTGTGGTGCTGGCAACCAACGTCGCGGAAACCTCGCTGACCGTACCGGGCATCCGTTATGTGATCGACAGCGGCACCGCGCGCATCAGCCGCTACAGCTACCGTGCCAAGGTGCAACGCCTGCCGATCGAAGCGATTTCCCAGGCCAGCGCCAACCAGCGTAAAGGTCGTTGCGGCCGGGTCGAGCCGGGCATCTGCATCCGCTTGTACAGTGAAGAGGATTTTATCGGGCGTCCGGAATTTACCGACCCGGAAATCCTGCGTACCAACCTCGCCGCCGTGATCCTGCAGATGCTGCACCTGCGCCTCGGCGAAATCACCGACTTCCCGTTTATCGAGCCGCCGGACGGCAAGGCCATCAGCGACGGTTTCAACCTGCTGCAAGAGCTCTCGGCGGTGGACCGCAATAGCCAGCTCACGCCGTTGGGCCGCCAACTGGCGCGCCTGCCGGTGGACCCGCGCATGGGCCGCATGCTGCTGGAAGCGGCCAAGCTCGGCAGTTTGCAGGAAGTGCTGATCGTCGCCAGCGCCATGTCGATCCAGGACCCGCGCGAGCGCCCGCCGGAGCGTCAACAGGCCGCCGACCAGGCCCACGCCCAGTGGAAAGATGCGGATTCGGACTTCGCCGGGTTGGTCAATCTGTGGCGCGGTTTTGAAGAGCAGCGCCAGGCACTCACCGCCAGCCCTTTGCGTAACTGGTGCCGCAAGAACTTCCTCAACTACCTGCGCCTGCGCGAATGGCGCGATTCCCACCGCCAGCTCAGCCTGATCTGTCGCGACATGCAGCTGACGATCAATAAAGAGCCGGCGGATTTCCCCAAACTGCACAAGGCGGTGCTGTCCGGCCTGCTCAGCCAGATCGGCCAGAAAACCGAAGACGGCGATTACCTCGGTGCGCGCCAGCGGCGCTTCTGGATTCACCCGTCATCGGGCATCGGCAAGAAGCGCCCGCAATGGCTGATGACCGCCGAATTGGTGGAAACCACCAAGCTGTATGCGCGCATGGTTGCCAAGATCGATGCCGACTGGATCGAGCCGCTGGCCGGGCACCTGATCAAGAAGAACCACTTCGAACCGCATTGGGAGAAAAAGCGCGGCCAGGTGGTGGCGTTCGAGCAGATCACCCTGTTCGGGCTGATCGTGGTCGGGCGCCGGCCGGTGCATTACGGGCCGATTGACCCGGTGGTGTCCCGTGAGTTGTTTATCCGCGAAGGCTTGGTGCGTGGCGAGATCCAGTCGCGGGCCAAGTGCCTGACCGCCAACCAGCAACTGCTGGAACAGCTCGATGAGCTGGAAGCCAAGGCGCGCCGTCGTGACATCCTCGCCGACGAGGAAACGCTGTATGCCTTCTACGATGCGCGCTTGCCGGCAGAGATCCACCAGACTGCGACGTTTGACAGCTGGTACAAGATCCACAGCCAGAAAGACCCGCAGCTGTTGATCATGCGCGAAGAAGACGTGCTGGCCCGCGAGGCCAGTGAGGTCACCGCCGCGCATTACCCGGACACCCTGCACCTGGGCGACCTGGCCCTGGCCTTGAGTTACCACTTCGAACCCAACCACCCCCGCGACGGCGTAACCCTGCGCGTGCCCGCGCCGCTGTTGCCGGCGTTGCCGCCGGAACGCCTGGAATGGCTGGTGCCGGGGCTGATCGAGGCCAAATGCATCGCCCTGGTGCGCAACCTGCCAAAGGCGCTGCGCAAGAACTTCGTGCCGGTGCCGGACTTCGTCAAGGCGGCGCTGCAACGCATCGAATTCGGCCAGGGCTCGCTGCCCCAGGCGCTCGGCCGTGAGTTGCTGCGCATGACCGGTGCCCGCGTCAGCGATGAAGCCTGGGCCGAGGCGGCGCAGCAGGTGGACAACCATCTGAAGATGAACCTGGAAGTGGTCGATGGCCAAGGCAAGTTCCTCGGCGAAGGCCGCGACCTGGCCGAGCTGACCGCACGCTTCGCCGAAGCCAGCCAGGCCGCGCTGGCGGTGCCGCAAACCGCGAAAAGCCAACAGCCGGTAGAGGCCAAGGTGTTCGCGGCGGTGGCGCAGAAGACCCAGCAAAAGATCGCCGGCCTGTCGATGACGGTTTATCCGGCGCTGGTGGAAGAAAACGGTACGGTCAAGGAAGGGCGTTTTTCCACGGCCGCCGAAGCTGAATTCCAACATCGCCGCGCCTTGCAGCGTTTGCTGATGCAGCAACTGGCGGAACCGGCCAAATTCCTGCGCGGCAAATTGCCCGGCCTGACTGAGTTGGGGTTGATGTACCGCGAACTGGGGCGTATCGATGCACTGGTGGAAGACATCCTGCTGGCCAGCCTCGACACCTGCGTGCTCGAAGGCGAAACCAGCCTGCCGCGTGACGGCGCGGGTTTGGCCGCCTTGGCCGAGCGCAAGCGCGGCAGTTGGACCGAGCATGCCGAACGCCTGGCACGCTTGACCCTGGAGGTTCTGAAGCTCTGGCACGCACTGCAAAAACGTTTCAAAGGCAAGATCGACCTGGCTCAGGCCGTGGCCCTGAATGACATCAAGCAGCAACTGGGCAACCTGGTGTATCCCGGTTTTGTACGGGAAACCCCGGCGCGGTGGTTCAAGGAACTGCCACGCTATCTCAAGGCCATCGAGCTGCGCCTGGAGAAACTGCCGAGCCAGGTACAGAAGGATCGGGTCTGGAGTGGCGAGTTGGCCGGTTTGTGGGCGCAGTACGAGAATCGCCTGAAAAAACACGCCCAGGAAGGCAAGCGCGATCCTCAACTGGAGCTCTACCGCTGGTGGTTGGAAGAGTACCGGGTGTCGTTGTTTGGCCAGCAGTTGGGCACCAAGGTGCCGATTTCCGACAAGCGCCTGAGCAAGCAATGGAGCCAGGTAGAGCCCTGAAAGCCAACACAACCCCCCCTATGGGAGCATTCCAAGGGAAAACGGTGTTTGTGCGCAGATAGCGCCAAACTCCGAGGGTTGTGGCAAACTTCGCGCCTATAAATGCCGGGATCGTCGTTACAGGCTGGCGGTTGCAGCCACGGCGCGATGGAATAAAGCGATGCCAGTTTGATGTCCGCTGGGCGGATTCGGACTACTTACAGTTTGGTACGAAGGTACCAACATTCCCTGCCTGACAGATTTAGAGGAACGACCGTGCATAACGTCGTCATCAGCGGCACTGGCCTGTACACCCCGGCCAACAGCATCTCCAACGAAGAGCTGGTGCAGTCTTTCAATACCTACGTCCAGCACTTCAACACCGACAACGCCGCCGCCATCGAGCGCGGTGAAGTTCAGGCGCTGACCGAGTCCAGTGCAGCCTTCATCGAAAAAGCCTCGGGCATCAAGAGCCGTTTCGTGATGGACAAGGAAGGCATTCTCGACCCGCAGCGCATGACCCCGCGCCTGCCCGAGCGCAGTAACGACGAATGGTCGGTGCTCTGCCAGATGGCCATCGGCGCCGCCGAACAAGCCCTGCAGCGTGCTGGCAAGACTGCCGCTGACATCGACGGCGTAATCGTCGCCTGTTCCAACCTGCAACGCGCCTATCCGGCCATTGCCATTGAAGTCCAGGAAGCCCTGGGTATCGAAGGTTTCGGCTTTGACATGAACGTGGCGTGCTCCTCGGCCACGTTCGGCATCCAGAACGCTGCCAACAGCATCCAACTGGGCCAGGCCCGGGCGATCCTGATGGTCAACCCGGAAGTCTGCACCGGTCACTTGAATTTCCGTGACCGCGACAGCCACTTCATCTTTGGTGATGCGGCCACCGCCGTCGTCCTCGAACGTGCCGACCTGGCGACCTCCGAGCACCAGTTCGACGTGGTCAGCACCAAGCTGCTGACCAAGTTCTCCAATAACATCCGCAACAACTTCGGCTTCCTCAACCGCGCGGCGGAAGAGGGCATCGGCGCGCCCGACAAACTGTTCGTGCAGGAAGGCCGCAAGGTCTTCCGTGATGTGTGCCCGATGGTGGCCGAGCTGATTGGTGTGCACCTGGCGGAAAACCAGTTGAACGTCGCCGATGTGAAGCGTTTCTGGCTGCATCAGGCCAACCTGAGCATGAACCACCTGATCGTGAAGAAACTGCTGGGCCGCGAAGCCACGGTGGAAGAAGCGCCGGTGATCCTCGACACCTACGCCAATACCAGTTCGGCGGGTTCGGTGATTGCGTTCCATACTTACCAGGACGATTTGCCCAAGGGCTCCGTGGCGGTGCTCAGCTCGTTTGGCGCAGGCTACTCGATCGGCAGCGTGATCCTGCGTAAACGCTGATCGGTGGGGTGTGCGCGGTCAATGGGTGGGAGCTGGCTTCCACAGTGATCGCATGTTCAAAGTGAAATTGAGGTAGCCCATGGCAGCAGCCGACGACGCGGATCTGCTTGAACGCCTGCTCAAGGGTGAGCAGCGGGCCTACAAGGAATTGGTCAGCACCTACCAGAGCGCCATGCGCGCGGTGGCCTATGCGATCGTCGGCCAGCGCCATGCCGATGAAATCGTGCAGGACGCCTGGCTGTCGGTGGTCCGCAACCTGTCCAGGTTCGAAGGGCGCTCCAGCCTCAAGACCTGGCTGTTGACCATCACCGCCAACGCCGCCAAGGGACGCTACAAGCAGAACCGCCGTGAAGTGCTACTCGACGACCTGCCGTCACCCCATGGCACCATCGGCGATGACCGCTTCACCCCGGACGATGGCCACTGGGCCGTCGCCCCCTATGCCTGGCACCAGGACACCCCGGAAGCCTTGCTCACCGAAGGCGAACTGCGCGACTGCCTGGAGCACACCTTGTCGAGCCTGTCGGAGTTGCAGAGCAGCGTGCTGGTACTGCGTGAGCGCCAGGGCCTGGAGTTGGAAGAGATCTGTAATCTTCTGACGCTCTCACTCTCCAATGTCCGTGTGCTGCTGCATCGGGCACGGCTTAAAGTCTTCGCCACGGTGGAGCATTTTGAGGAAACGGGCGAATGCTGACCTGTAAAGAACAAGTGGCGCGGTCCAGTGACTATCTTGATGGGCAATTGACCTTTCGCGAGCGCCTGCTGGTGCGTCATCACTTGATGTTCTGCCCGAACTGCCGACGGTTTATCCGCCAGATGCGTTTGATGCAGGCTACGCTGAAGCTGCTGCCGCAAGAGCCGGTAGGGGATGTGGATGCCTTGGCGCAGCAATTGGCTGCCGAACGGCTCAAGGATCAGAAAGGCGGGGAGTAGGCAGGCTCGCGTGGCGGGAGCGGACGGATGATGGGGACCGATCCGACCACGAGAGACTGTTGCAGCCACCTTGGGCCGTCCTGGCCCAAGGCTCGTAACACTGACTCTTAGAACTTGGCTTCTGCGTCCAGCTGCAGGGTGTTGGTGTTGGCGTCACGCTGGGTTCGGCTGGCGTAGTCGGCCTTGGTCAGGAAGTACGTGGCACCGAGTGCGAAGTTCTTGTCGATGTCATAGCTGACCTTCATTTTGTGACCGCGCGAACCCGTGGTGCCGTTGGCGAAGTCCGAGTCGGTGAAGGCACCCACTACAGCGTTACGTTGAGTGTCGCGATAGTTGTAGTCCAGGTTGAAACCGAACACCTTGGACTTGGCGCCGATCAGCCAGGCGGTGTCCTGGTCGGTCACGGCGTCGTTGTTTTTCACGTACTGGCCGTAGAACGCCAGAGGCACTGCCAGGCCGCCGATGTCGGCTTGGGCGAAACCTTCATACAGACGGAACTGGTTGTCGGCCGAGTTACCGTTGACCGCCAGCGCGCAAGGCGTGGTGGTGGTTGTGCAACGGCTGTCCTTGTCATTCTGGTAGGCGTAGACGCTGCCGCCCAGGGTCATTTTCAGGTTGTCGGTGACCGAGAAGCGCGTCCCCAGCTGGCCGGAGGTCAGGCGCAGGTCGTGGCGGAATTGCACGCCGTCGCCGTCGACGTTGTCCTTGAGGTTGTAGTTGCCGAGGCTGCCGAACAGCTCGGCGCTGCTGCCCAGTGGGTATTTGTAGGTGACTGCCAGGCCTTCTGGGTTGATGTCGCTATCCCAGATCACGTCGCCCATGTTGACCCACGGTTGCAGCATCTTGCCGCCGATGACGTGCAGGTTCTTGATCTGGTCCGGGTGGTAGTCGATGTAGCCGAGGTCCAGCCAGATCGACTTCTTGTCGAAGTAGTTGTCCTGATCCTGGTTGGTGGAGCGCGCGTCGTCGCTGCTACCTGTGGCAATGCGGATACCGGTGTCGACTTGCGAGTTGATCTCGGTGTAGGCGCCGAGGCGGGCACGGATGCGCTGGCGATCCTTGTCACGGCCGCCGTTGTTGGATTCACCCTGGATTTTCACGGTTTCCTGACGGAAACGTACGTCACCCTTGAACTGAGTCTTGGCCGCCCAGGCCAGCTTCTGGTCGAAGCTGCTCAGTTCGTTGGTTTTTTTCGCGGTGGCCGCGATCTGTTCGTTGGTCTCTTGTTGAGCTTGCCGTGCGATCTGCTGTTCTTTCTGATCCCGTGCCAGCTCAGCTTGCAGTTCGCTGTATTGGGCGTTGGTGATCTGGCCGTTGGCCTTGAGCATGTCGAGCAATTTAGCGTCGACTGCAGCGCTGGCCGGTACGCTCAGGGCCAGCAACAGGCCACCGCACAGGATCGCCGCAGTTTTAGTGGAAGCAAGACGCATATCAATCTCCGAAAGTGAGGAGGGATGGCAAACCATCCAGGACACAACCGACCAATGACGGACGGAAAAAATGCCGCCTGGTAGCACCAGGCGCTCTAAAAACAGGCGTCAGTATCGCGATCGTTTATGACGGCGCAGTGGCGAAGTGATGTCATCTAGATGACAAATTATTCATGCTGGGAACTATTGGTTTAGAGCCTTGTCCGGCGATTCGAGGGTGTGCGAAAGCCGCCGATAAGCGATACTCGCGAGGCTTTCACACCCCCAAGAAATGAGGATGCCGATGCCGCTGCAACGTCTGATCAGCCTGTCCGAAATCGCCCCACAGACCTGGGATGCACTCGTGGCGGACGCCCAGCCGTTTGTGCGGCACGCGTTCCTGAGTGCGCTGGAGGACAGTGGCAGTGTCGGCCCGCATTCGGGGTGGCAACCGGAGCATCTGCTGCACTGGGAAGGCGAGCGGCTGGTGGCGGCGCTGCCCTGTTATCGCAAGTGGCACTCCTATGGCGAGTACGTGTTTGACCATGGCTGGGCGGACGCCTGTGAACGGGCCGGTATCGAGTACTACCCCAAGTTGCTGACGGCCGTGCCGTTCAGCCCGGTCAGCGGGCCACGTTTGCTGGCGGCGAGTGCCGAGGACGGTTTCGAGCTGCTCAAGAGCCTGCCGGGCTACCTGGAAATCGAAGGGCTCTCCAGCGCCCACGTCAACTTCACCGACGATCTGGCCGATGCGGCGTTGGCGCAGCAACCGGGCTGGCTGCAGCGCCTGGGCTGTCAATTCCACTGGCAGAACCGTGGCTACCGCGACTTCCAGGACTTCCTCGACGCCCTCAGCTCGCGCAAGCGTAAACAGATGCGCAAGGAGCGTGAGCAAGTGGCCGGGCAGGGCATCGACTTCGAATGGCTGCAAGGCCATGAGCTGAGCGAGGCGCAGTGGGATTTTGTCTACGCCTGCTACGCCAACACCTACGCGGTGCGCCGCCAATCGCCGTATCTGACCCGCGAGTTTTTCAGCCTGCTCGCCGAACGCATGCCCGCAGCGATTCGCGTGGTGCTGGCCAAACAAGGCACACGGCCGGTGGCCATGGCGTTCAGCCTGATCGGTGGCGACAGTTTCTACGGCCGTTACTGGGGCTGCCTGGCGGAATTCGACCGCCTGCATTTCGAAACCTGTTTCTACCAGGGCATGGACTACGCCATCGCCCACGGCGTGCAACGTTTCGATGCTGGCGCGCAGGGCGAACACAAGTTGATTCGCGGGTTTGAGCCGGTGATCACGCGGTCGTGGCATTACTTGCGGCACGCGGGGTTGAAGACGGCCGTAGAGGATTTCCTGGAGCGTGAACGTGTAGGGATCGTGGCCTATGCCGAAGAGGCGCGAACCGCATTGCCATACCGCCAGCCCTAACCTCGTAGTGAGCGGGCTTGCCCGCGCTGGGGGGCGCAGCCGCCCCAAACGGTACGCTGCGGTGTATCAGCAAGACTGCGGTGTCTGGATTTGGGGCGGCTTCGCCACCCAGCGCGGGGCAAGCCCGCTCACTACAGCCGTGCGGGAAAGCCCTGCCTATTGCCGGCAGGGCTGATACCGCATTGCTTCAGGCCGGTTCCTCCTTGCCCAGCCAGCGATAGGTAAAACCGCCCACCACCGCCCCGAGGATCGGCGCGAGCCAGAACATCCACAATTGCTGGATCGCCCACCCGCCAACGATCAAGGCTGGCCCCGTACTGCGAGCGGGGTTGACCGAGGTGTTGGTCACGGGAATGGAGATCAGGTGGATCAGCGTCAAGGCCAGGCCGATGGCGATTGGCGCGAGGCCCTTCGGGGCGCGGTGGTCGGTGGCGCCGAGGATGATCAGCACGAACATCGCGGTCATCACCACCTCGGTCACAAACCCCGCCGCCATCGAATAACCGCCGGGCGAATGCTCGCCATAACCGTTCGACGCCAGGCCCGAGGCCAGTTCGAAGCCGGGTTTGCCACTGGCAATGAAGTACAACAATGCGGCGGCAACCGTGCCGCCGACGACCTGGGCGACGATGTACGCCGGCAACTCCCTGGCCGCAAACCTCCCGCCCACGACCAGCCCCACCGACACCGCTGGGTTGAGGTGACAACCGCTGATATGTCCGATGGCAAACGCCATGGTCAGCACCGTCAACCCGAACGCCAGGGACACCCCCAGCAAACCAATCCCGACTGCCGGGAACGCTGCGGCCAATACCGCACTCCCGCAACCGCCCAACACCAGCCAAAACGTACCCAACCCCTCAGTGATTGAACGTTTGAACAAAGACATGCAGCACGTCCTTGATAGATCGCTCTACCGAATCAGTAAAACAGTGATGCTCCCTGCATTGACTACAGCGCCCGTCTGGGCACTGCGTTGATTACAGCAGGGTTGTGGCACAAATCCAGTGCCCAAATGGGGAAGGGCCCCATGAAACATGGCGTCTGGCACTGATCAAATGTGGGAGCGGGCTTGCTCCCACACAAGCCCGCTCCCACAGGTTGAATTGTGTTTGAGCGGTAGATTATTAGTCGATGCCGACAAAGCCGCCGGTCTGGTGCTGCCACAGCCGCGCATACAGCCCGCCATGGGCCAGCAACTCGGCATGGCTGCCCGTCTCGGCGATCTGGCCTTTCTCCAGCACCACCAGGCGGTCCATCCGCGCAATGGTGGACAGGCGGTGGGCAATCGCGATCACGGTCTTGCCCTGCATCAGGGTTTCCAGGCTTTCCTGGATCGCCGCTTCCACTTCCGAGTCCAGTGCCGAGGTCGCTTCGTCCATGATCAGGATCGGCGCGTCCTTGAGCAGCACGCGGGCAATCGCGATGCGCTGGCGCTGCCCACCGGAGAGTTTCACCCCGCGTTCGCCCACATGGGCATCCAGCCCGGTGCGGCCTTCGGAGTCCGACAGCAACGGGATGAACTCATCGGCACGCGCCTTGTGCACCGCCGCCCAGAGTTCTTCGTCGGTGGCGTCCGGCTTGCCGTACAGCAAGTTGTCGCGGATCGAACGGTGCAGCAACGAGGTGTCCTGGGTGATCATGCCGATCTGCGCACGCAGGGATTCCTGGGCCACGTCGGCGATGTTCTGCCCGTCGATCAGGATGCGCCCGCCTTGCAGGTCATACAGGCGCAGCAGCAGGTTGACCAGGGTCGACTTGCCCGCGCCGGACGGGCCGATCAGGCCGATTTTCTCGCCGGCCTTGATCTCCAGGTTCAGCCCGCCAATGATCCCGCTCTTCTTGCCGTAGTGGAAATCCACGTGCTCGAAGCGCACTTCGCCGTGGGGCACCGTCAGGCGCGGGGCGTTCTCGCGGTCGATCACCGCCAGCGGCTGGGCGATGGTTTTCAAACCGTCCTGCACCATGCCGATGTTTTCGAAAATGCCGTTGACCACCCACATGATCCAACCGGACATGTTGACGATACGGATCACCAGGCCGGTGGCCAGCGCGATGGCGCCCACCGAGATCAGCGACTGCGTCCACAACCACAAGGCCAGGCCGGTGGTGGTGACGATCAGCAGGCCGTTCATGGTGGTGATCACGATATCCATGCTGGTGACGACACGGCTGGCCAGTTGGGTCTTTTCGGTCTGCTCGATGATCGCTTCCTTGGCGTACTGCTGCTCGTATTGGGTATGGGCGAACAGTTTCAAGGTGGTGATGTTGGTGTAGCCGTCGACGATGCGGCCCATCAACTTGGAGCGCGCCTCGGAGGAAATCACCGAGCGTTCCTTCACCCGTGGCACGAAGTAACGCAGCGCCAGGCTGTAGCAGATGATCCAGGTCACCAGCGGGATCATCAGGCGCCAGTCGGCCTCGGCAAACAGCACCAGGGAACTGATGGCGTAGATCGCCACGTGCCAGATCGCGTCCACGGCGGCCACGGCGGAGTCGCGCAGGGAGTTGCCGGTTTGCATGATGCGCTGGGCGATGCGCCCGGCGAAGTCGTTCTGGAAGAAATTCAGGCTCTGCTTGAGCACGTAGCTGTGGTTCTGCCAGCGGATCAGGCTGGTCATGCCGGGGCTGATGGTCTGGTGCACCAGCAGGTCATGCAGGGCGCCGAAGATCGGGCGCAGCAGCAGGGCGACCACGGCCATCCAGATCAGCTCGGTGCTGTGCACTTGGAAGAAATTCGCGGGCGGTGTGCCCTGGGCCAGGTCGATGATGCGGCTCAGGTAGCTGAACAGCGCGACTTCGATCAGCGCACCGATCAGGCCCACCACCAGCAAGGCGGCGAAATGCGGCCAGACCTGGCGCAGGTAATAGAGGTAGAAGGGCAGGACTTTATCGGGTGGGGCGTCGCTGGGCGCGTCGCGGAAAATATCGATCAGTTGTTCAAAACGACGATAGAGCATTAGGTATGACGCCCGCAGGGCGGGCTCTCCTTTCAAATGCGCGCGCGGCCTTGTGGGCCACGCGCGGAACCTCCTGCGGACCTCAGTCGATGCGCTTGGCCGACTTGATCAGGACAGGATCGATTGGCACGTTCTGCATGCCCTGCTTGGTGGTGGTCTGGGAGTTGACGATGACATCGACCACGTCCATGCCCTTGACCACCTTGGCGAACACCGCGTAACCGGCGTCACGGCCCGGATCGAGGAACGCATTGTCGGCAACGTTGATGAAGAACTGGCTGGTGGCCGAGTTCGGGTCGTTGGTGCGGGCCATGGACAAGGTGCCGCGCACGTTATGCAGGCCGTTGCTGGCTTCGTTGCGGATCGGCGCTTCGGTCGGCTTTTGCGACATCTGCGGGGTGAACCCGCCGCCCTGGATCATGAAACCCGGGATCACGCGGTGGAAAATCGTGTTGGTGTAGAAACCCTTGTCCACGTAGGCCAGGAAGTTCTTGGTACTGATCGGCGCCTTGACCGGGTCCAGTTCGATTTCGATGTTGCCGTTGGTGGTGATGATTTCGACGCGGGGCACCTTGGCAGCCTCGGCCGCCATCAGGTTGGCAGCGAATAGAACGGAACCGGCAAAGAAGGCGATTTTTTTCAGCATGGGTCAGTGATCCTGGGTAGTGGTTTCGACTGTCTTTAGAAAATCGAGCAAGGTAGCGTTAAAGACTTCGGGTTGATCCAGTGGCGTGGCATGACGGGAATCTTCGATCACCACCAGTCGCGCATCGGGCAGCAGTTTTACATAGTTTTGTTTCTGCGCCACGGGGGTGTAGTCGTGGTCGGCGCTGATGACCAGCGTAGGACAGGTAATTCGGGAAAGATGTTCCTGCACCCCCCAGCCCACAATTGCATCGAAGCTGGCGAGATAAGCACGTTTGTCGTTTTTTGCCCAGCGTTCGGCCATCTTGCGACGCAGGCCGGCCTGCGCCGGTTTGGGGAACAGCCGCTCGCCCAACGCCTTGCCGATCGTGGACAGGCTCAGCAACCGCGCCAGGCTCCAGCGCTTGGCCCACTGCCAGTAATCGTCGGCGCTGCGAACTTTCACTTCGGGCGCGCTGTTGACGATGCACAGGCTCTTGAGCAGGGCCGGTTCGTCCACCGCCAGTTGGAAGGCGATCATGCCGCCCATGGACAAGCCCACCACGTGGGCCGGCGGTAGGCTCAGGTGCTCGAACAAGGCAATCAGGTCGTCAGTGAAACCCCGGATGCTGTAGCGCTCACGGGGTTTATCCGAGCGGCCATGACCTCGCACGTCTACCACGATCAGGCGGTAATGCCTGGCCAGCACTGGAATCTGCAGTTCCCAATCCTGGCTGCTGGAGCCCAGGCCGTGGATCAGGATCAGCGGGGTGCCGTGGCCGTATTCCTCGTAGTGCAGGCTGCATCCCTCGTGGTCGAACCAGGCCATGGGTGAACTCCGTTTCAGGCTTGCTGGGGGGCGGCGAAAGGCGCGTCCAACGGGGCGGTGTCAAAGGTACGCAGCAGTTCCACGAGGATCTGCGTCGCGGGCCCCAGGGGTTTGTCCTTGTTCGAGTAGAGGTAGAACGTGGGGTGACGGCTGCCGCCCTGTTCCAAGGGTAGCTGCTTGAGCACGCCCTCGGTGAGTTCGCGTTCGATCATGTGCCGGGGCAACCAGGCAAAGCCCAGGCCACTGCCCACGAATGATGCGGCGGTGGCCAGGCTGCCGACGGTCCAGCGCTGCTCGGCGCCGAGCCAGCCTACATCGCGCGGTTGCTGGCGGCCGGAGTCGCGGATCACCACCTGCATCTGGCTTTCCAGGTCCTGGAAGCTCAGTTCGCGGTTCATGCGGTGCAGAGCGTGTTCGGGGTGGGCCACGGCGACAAATTCCACGTCGCTCATTTCCGTGCCCAGGTAACCGGGGATACTGAAACCGCAGATCGCCAGGTCAGCCACGCCTTCGATCAACAACTCTTCCACGCCGGACAGCACCTCCTCGCGCAGGCGCACGCGGCAGCCACGGCTCTGCGGCATAAAGGCCGAGAGGGCGCGCACCAGGCGTGCATTCGGGTAGGCGGCGTCCACCACCAGGCGCACTTCGGCTTCCCAGCCCTGTTCCATATGGTGTGCGAGGTCTTCCAGCTGGCTGGCATTCTTCACCAGTTGCCGCGAGCGGCGTAACAGCACTTCGCCGGCGTCGGTGAGCACGGCCTTGCGCCCGTCGATGCGCAACAGCGGCACGCCAAGCTGATCTTGCATGCGGGCCACGGTGTAGCTCACCGAGGACTGCGAACGGTGCAGCGCTTCAGCCGCCTGGGCGAAGCCGCCGTGGTCGACCACGGCCTGCAGCGTGCGCCATTGATCGAGGGTAACGCGGGGCGCTTTCAAGATGGGTTCCTCTTGTCCTAAGCTGGCGGTCCTTATTGGAGACCACCGAATGAGAAAATTCTGTTGTGTGTTGCTGGCGCTGCTGCCGCTGAGCGCGTTTGCCTATTCCATCGACGTGACGAAAAAGATCGACGGCGTGAGCATTGATTACACCGCCTCCGATGTGGACGGTGACATCAGTTCGATCCGCCTGAATAACTACGGCACCAACGATGCAGTGTGTTCGGTAACCTTCACCAACGGCCCGGAAGCGCCGCGCAATCGCAAGGTCACGGTGCCGGCAGGTAAAAGCACCAACACCACCGTCAAGTTCAACCGCGCCATCATCAAGATGCGCATTGCCCTGGCTTGCAGCCCGAAATAACCCGACAGCGGAGCATCTCCAGAGGAATACTCCGCTTATAAACAAATTTATAGATGGGTTATAGCAGTTTTTTGCGCTTTTTTATCGAATTGGCTCTGTTTAATCTCCACTCCATCGACTTACAGCATTTACAGATGGAGCCTACGCAGCCATGTCCAACGTTCTGATCATCGAAAGCAGCGCCCGCCAGCAAGGCTCGATCTCCCGCCAGCTGACCCAGCAGTTCATCAGCCAATGGCAGGCCGCCCACCCGGCGGACCGGATCACCGTCCGTGACGTGGCCCTCAACCCGTTGCCACACCTGGATGCCGACCTGCTGGGCGGTTGGATGAAACCTGCAGATCAGCGTAGCGCCAGCGAACAAGCCAGCCTCGACCGCTCCAACGCATTGACCGATGAGTTGCTCGCCGCCGACGTGCTGGTGATGGCCGCGCCGATGTACAACTTCGCCATCCCCAGCACCCTCAAGGCCTGGCTGGACCACGTGCTGCGCGCCGGTGTGACGTTCAAATACACCGCCACCGGCCCGCAGGGCTTGCTCATTGGCAAGCGCGCCATCGTGTTGACCGCCCGCGGCGGCATCCACACCGGCGCCACGTCGGATCACCAGGAACCGTACCTGCGCCAGGTCATGGGCTTTATCGGCATCCACGACGTGACTTTCATTCATGCCGAAGGCGTGAACCTGAGCGGTGACTTCCAGGAAAAGGGCATCAACCACGCCAAGGCGCTGTTGGCACAGGTCGCCTGATCCTTTAATCGTCAGATAATCGCGCGGTGTTTATCTAGTGCCACGCAAACCCTTCAAGTACGCGTAATGAACCTCCCTTTGCACTTTTTGCTCCTGAGTGCTCCTGCCCGACTGCCGCTTTAGCGAGGTCGGGTTTTTTTTGCCCTGAGTTTCGTCAAGCGCCGAAAACCTTTAATGTCCCGCCCATTCGAAGCGAGGCGCGCATGGGCTATCTACTGGTTGTCACCCTGATTCAGGCATTTTCCTTCAGCTTGATCGGCGAGTACCTCGCCGGTCACGTCGACAGCTACTTCGCCGTGCTGGTGCGCGTGTTGCTGGCCGGCCTGGTGTTTATCCCGCTGACCCGCTGGCGTTCGGTGGAACCGGCCTTCATGCGCGGCATGCTGGTGATTGGCGCGCTGCAATTTGGCGTGACCTACGTGTGCCTGTACCTGAGCTTTCGCGTGCTCACGGTGCCGGAGGTGCTGCTGTTCACCATCCTCACGCCGTTGCACGTGACCCTGATCGAAGACGCCCTCAACCGCCGCTTCAACCCCTGGGCGCTGGTCGCCGCACTGGTGGCGGTGGCGGGCGCGGCGGTGATTCGCTTCGACCAGATCACCCCGCACTTCCTGGGTGGCTTCCTGCTGCTGCAACTGGCCAACTTCACCTATGCCGCCGGGCAGGTGATGTACAAGCATCTGGTCCAGCGCTACCCGAGCGACCTGCCGCATTACCGGCGTTTCGGTTTCTTCTATGTGGGCGCATTGCTGGTGGTGTTGCCGGCGTTCCTGCTGTTCGGCAAGGCCAACTTCCTGCCCGATGCACCGTTGCAATGGGGCGTGCTGTTATTCCTGGGGTTGGTCAGTACGGCACTGGGCATGTACTGGTGGAACAAGGGCGCCTGCCTGGTGCAGGGCGGCACGCTGGCGGTGATGAACAACCTGCATGTGCCGGTGGGGTTGCTGCTGAATTTGCTGATCTGGAACCAGCATGAGCCGCTGGGGCGCTTGGCGTTGGGTGGGTTGGTGATTTTGGGGGCGGTGTGGATCAGTCGGTTGGGGGCTGTGAAGTAATGTTCCAAGATTGCACATCTACCGTTCGGTAATCGAACCAGTTCGGACTTCTGTTACTTAAGCTCCTGAAACAACGCCGATATTAATGTCACTGTTAATTAGTCTGGCTTGTGAGGAGTGCTGCAATGTTTGCCCATCTGAAAATACGTACCGGCATGATTGGGGTGCTACTGCTATTCATTGTTGCATTGCTGTTTTCGACGCTGAACAGTTGGTGGTCGGCGGTGAGCAGTCACAATCAGATTGACGAGTTGAGTCGTACTTCACGACAAATCGACGGCATCAACAACGCGTTACTGCTGGCCATCCGCACCAGCGCCAATGTGTCCTCGGCGTTTATTGAGACAACCGGCGGGCGTTTCGACGAAGCAGAGGCACGCTTGGTGCGCAGCGAGGCTATCTGGAATGAAGCAATCGCCAAGCTGGACGTTTCTACCAAAGACTTGCGTGATACGCAGTTGAACGCCTTGGCCGAAGATCTCAAAGGGGCGTTTACCGAGTACGGCCAGGCCATCGTCGGTCAGCGCGCTGCCACGCGCGCGCGTTCCCCAGAACAGTATTTTCAAGTCAACATCGCTGCTGGCAACGGCATGACCAAGCTTCAGGAGATTCGCGTGAAGCTGGTCGGCGCATTGGATGCCCGTGCACAGGAGATCAACTTGGAGGCGGCTGCGCGGCTGCAAACTGCGCAAACCCTGGCCGTCGCCTTGATCCTGCTGACCCTGGCCCTCGCCGTTGTCTGCTGGGTATTTATCTCGGGCACGGTCCTGCGTCCATTGCGCGCGGCGGGTGAGCACTTCAAGCGCATCGCCGGGGGCGACCTGACTCGCGAGGTTGTCTCGCCTGGGCGCAACGAAATTGGCGAGTTGTTCGTTGAACTCCAACGCATGCAGGCCAGCCAGCGCGAAACACTGATCCAGATCGCTGATTCAGCCATGCAGTTGGCCTCAGCCGCGGAAGAACTCAATGCCGTGACCGAAGAAAGCAACCGCGGCCTCCAGCAGCAGGACATGCAATTGGAGCAGGCCGCTACTGCCGTTAACCAGATGACCAGTGCGGTCGAAGAAGTGGCGCGCAACGCAGTGTCCACATCACAAGCGGCGACGGCGTCCAATACGCTGTCGGAAAAAAGCCGCCAGCAAGTACGCGAGAACATCAGCGGTACGCAATCGATGACCGCCGAGATTCAGGGCAGCGCCGAGCAGATCCGCGAGCTGGCTGACAAAGTGCGCAACATCGGCAAGGTGCTGGACGTGATACGCGCCGTCTCGGAGCAGACCAACCTGCTGGCCCTCAACGCAGCGATCGAGGCAGCCCGAGCGGGTGAAGCCGGTCGCGGATTTGCGGTCGTGGCCGACGAGGTACGCACCCTTGCCTACCGCACTCAGGAGTCGACCCGCGAGATCGAACAGATGATTGCCAGCGTGCAGAGCACGGCCGAACAGGCGGTGGACTCGATGCGCAGCAGCACCGCGCGTGCCCTGGGCACACTGGAGATCACCCAGGCGTCAGGGGCGGTGCTGGAGGACATTTTTGCGGCCATCGGCCAGATCAATGAGCGCAATCTGGTGATTGCCAGTGCAGCCGAAGAGCAGGCCCAGGTCGCCCGTGAAGTGGACAGCAACCTGGTGGCAATCCGCGACCTGTCTGCGCAATCGGCAGCGGGCGCCTTGCAGACCAGCGCGGCAAGCAATGAGCTGTCGCAGTTGGCCGCGCAACTGAGCGGGCTTGTGGGACGCTTTCGTACCTGATCGTTCGCGCTGATGTCCCACGTATGACCCTGAGTGTGACGGACAAAGTGCTTTGTCGTGCGGCGTTAAAAGGGCAGATGATTGTCTGCTCTTTTACTCGCACGGTGGTTTAGAGAGTGAAGGAAACAAATAAAAATGAACCACTATGGCAGGCCAGTTCCTGTGCCGAAGGTTGATGTCAATGATGATGTTTTACATGTCATCAGGGCGCTTGTCGTTTTAGCGCTGGACGGCACTTCTGATGCAGAACCCGTTGCCGCTTTTCTGATGGCTTGGTACGACTCTGATACTTATGGCGGGTTTAACTTTGATTGCCTTTGGCAGATGGACAAGAAAAATCGACAACAGGTCGCCTACTTATTTGACTGGATCAGCAATAACAAAGTAACGCCGCAAGACTTCGAGCTGGACTTGCTGTTTGAAGTGATCGGTGCCCGCTGGGCTGCCTAGATAAGTTAAAGTTGCCGGGGGGCAAGCCGAATTGTCGCACCGCCCCCTCACATTGGCGGCGGTTTACACCGCCGGCAGGTGACTGGCCCCCAGCACCGCCGGCAACACACCCGCCCGCAAGTCATTGCCACTCGGCTGCTGATACAGGCTCAAGCCAAACTCCGGCAACACCGCCAGCAGATAATCAAAAATATCCCCTTGGATCCGCTCGTAATCCGCCCACGCCGTGGTGCGCGTGAAGCAGTAGATCTCCAGCGGCACACCCTGGGCGGTGGTTTGCATCTGGCGCACCATGCAGGTCATGTTCGGCTGGATGTCCGGGTGGCTTTTCAGATAGGCCAGGGCGTAGGCGCGAAAGGTGCCGAGGTTGGTCATGCGCCGCCGGTTGGCCGACAGTTGCGCACTGTGGCCCTGGGCTTCGTTCCACGCCTTGAGCTCGGCCTGCTTGCGCCCGATGTAGTCGGTGAGCAGGTGCACCTGGGTCATGCGTACCTCTTCATCGTCGCGCAGGAAGCGCACGCCACTGGCGTCGATAAACAGGCTGCGCTTGATCCGTCGCCCGCCCGAGGCCTGCATGCCGCGCCAGTTCTTGAACGACTCGGACATCAGGCGCCAGGTGGGGATGGAGACGATGGTCTTGTCGAAGTTCTGCACCTTGACCGTGTGCAGGGTGATGTCCACCACATCGCCATCGGCGCCGACCTGAGGCATTTCGATCCAGTCGCCGACCCGCAGCATGTCGTTGCTGGTCAGTTGCACGCTGGCGACGAACGACAGCAGGGTGTCCTTGTACACCAACAGGATCACCGCCGACATCGCACCCAGGCCCGACAGCAGCAATAGCGGCGAACGGTCGATCAGGGTGGCGACGATGATGATCGCGCCAAACACATACAGAACCATTTTCGCCAGTTGCACGTAGCCCTTGATCGAGCGGGTGCGCGCATGTTCGGTGCGCGCGTAGATGTCCAGCAGGGCGTTGAGCAGGGCGCTCATGGCCAGCGTCAGGAACAGGATGCTGATCGCCAGGGCCACGTTGCCGATGAACAGGATCGCGGTCTTGCTCAGGTCCGGCACCAGATACAGGCCGAACTGGATCACCAGTGATGGCGTCATCTGCGCCAGGCGGTGGAAGACTTTGTTGTGTCGCAGGTCATTGAGCCAGTGCAGGGCCGGTTGCCGGCCAAGCAACTTGATGGTGTGCAGGATCAGGTAGCGCGCCATCCGTCCGAGCAAGAGCGCCACCACCAGCAACACCAGAAGGCCGAGGCTGGCGTGCAGCAACGGGTGTTCATCGAGGGCGCCCCAAAGGTCTTGGACGTTGAGCCAGAGCTGTTTTATATCCATGGGTGAAACCGATTCTTCTGTGGGACAAGACGGGGCGATTAGAGCATTGAAGTGCTACAAAGTTGGCGTCACGGACAAAAGTCCTGACAAAAAAGTGGCTGATTAGCACCGTTCGCGTAAAGAAACTCGGTTTGGACGCCCGAAACCGTTACCCTATGCAGCTGATATTTTGTATTTCTTCGAGGTAGCACCCGTGTTTTCCCAATTCGCCCTGCACGAACGCCTGCTCAAAGCCGTGGCCGAGCTTAAATTTGTCGAGCCAACGCCTGTGCAAGCAGCGGCCATCCCGCTCGCGCTCGAAGGGCGTGACCTGCGGGTGACAGCTCAAACCGGCAGCGGCAAGACCGCGGCTTTTGTCCTGCCGGTGCTGAACCGCCTGATCGGCCCGGCCAAGGTCCGCGTGAGCATCAAGACCCTGATCCTGCTGCCGACCCGCGAGTTGGCCCAGCAGACCCTGAAGGAAGTGGAGCGCTTCTCGCAGTTCACCTTCATCAAGTCCGGCATCATTACCGGCGGCGAAGACTTCAAGGTGCAGGCCGCCATGCTGCGCAAGGTGCCGGACATCCTGATCGGCACCCCGGGCCGCATGATCGAGCAACTCAACGCCGGCAACCTTGACCTCAAGGAAGTCGAAGTACTGGTGCTGGACGAAGCCGACCGCATGCTCGACATGGGCTTTGCCGACGACGTGCAGCGTCTGGTGGGCGAGTGCGTCAACCGCCAGCAGACCATGCTGTTCTCCGCCACCACCGGCGGTTCGACCCTGCGCGACATGGTCGCCAAGGTGCTGAACAACCCTGAGCACTTGCAGGTCAACAACGTCAGCGACCTGAACGCGACTACGCGCCAGCAGATCGTCACCGCCGACCACAACGTGCACAAAGAGCAGATCCTCAACTGGCTGTTGGCCAACGAGACCTATCAGAAGGCCATCGTGTTCACCAACACCCGCGCTGCCGCCGACCGCATCTACGGTCGCCTGGTTGCCCAGGATTACAAGGCGTTCGTGCTGCACGGCGAGAAAGACCAGAAGGACCGCAAGCTGGCCATCGACCGCCTCAAGGCCGGCGGCGTGAAGATCCTCGTGGCCACCGACGTTGCTGCCCGTGGCCTCGACGTGGATGGCCTGGACCTGGTGATCAACTTCGACATGCCCCGCAGCGGCGACGAATACGTGCACCGTATCGGCCGTACCGGGCGTGCCGGCAACGATGGCCTGGCCATCTCGCTGATCTGCCACGGCGACTGGAACCTGATGTCGAGCATCGAACGCTACCTCAAGCAGTCGTTCGAGCGCCGCACCATCAAGGAAGTCAAAGGCACCTACACCGGGCCGAAGAAGGTCAAGGCGTCGGGCAAGGCCGTTGGCGTGAAGAAGAAAAAGACCGACGCCAAGGGTGACAAAAAGAAAACCGGTGCCAAGTCGCCGACCAAGCGCAAGATCGCCAACCGGCCGAAGACCGACAACCTGTCGCTCGTCAGCAAGGACGGCATGGCGCCGCTCAAGCGCCGCAAGCCAGAAGCACCGGCTGCCGAGTAAGGCAGGGGTGATGTGAAAGAACCGGACGATTGTCCGGTTTTTTTATGTCCGCCGGTTATGCAGCTTCGTCGGCTGGACTGAACGGCGCTTACCGAGGCCTGTCCACCGCGTATCGGGCCACTTTTCCGTCGGCCTGCAGGAGGAATAGGGATGACGACTTACAACTGGGATCTGATCGAACGCCTGTTGCATGAAGTACAGAACGGCGAAGGCAGCTTCGCGCCGCGCAAATACGCTGAACAAGAGGCCGCCGAGAAGGCTACGGCAGGCGAGTCCACCGGCAATCTGGATGCGTTGAAAAAGACTGCTGCGGATTATGAAGCGCTGTTGTTCAAGCGCGGCTTTATTGAATCGCGGCCTGAGGAGGAGGGCGGCAACGGCGAGAACTTCATTCTCACCCCGCTGGGTGCCCAATTGCTGGCGCTGATCGACAGCTCGATCCCGGGCAACGACCACCCGCGCCAGGTGCTGGATGAGCAGGCCGACGCGCTGGACCCTGCGACATTTGCCGAGGTGGCCGCAAAAGCCCAGATCGCCTGAGACCCTTCACGTCCCGGCGCCCGCTGCGGCGCCGGGCGAACCTGTCAGATCAGTAATCTGGCGCTAAGGTGGCTGACAGCCATCCCTGCCTAATCTGCGGCCATTCAACTGACGGACTTGAATCGGCATGCACTTCACCCCCTCACGACGCACCTTTGTCAAAGGCCTCGCCGCCGGCGGCTTGCTTGGCGGGCTCGGGCTCTGGCGCAGCCCGGTCTGGGCCCTCACCAGTCCCGGCCAGCCTACTGTGCTGGCAGGCACCGAGTTTGAGTTGTTCATCGACCAGACCCCGGTCAACCTCACCGGCCGCAACCGCACCGCGCTGACCATCAATGGCAGCCTGCCCGGCCCGTTGCTGCGCTGGCGCGAAGGCGACACCGTGACCCTGCGCGTGAAAAACCGCCTGGCCGAGCCGACCTCGATCCACTGGCACGGCATCCTGCTGCCCTCGACCATGGACGGCGTGCCTGGCCTGAGCTTCGAGGGCATCGAGCCGGGCGGGGTGTTTGTCTACCAGTTCACCCTCAAGCAGCACGGCACCTACTGGTATCACAGCCATTCCGGGCTTCAGGAACAGCAGGGCGTGTATGGCCCGCTGGTGATCGATCCCCGTGAACCCGAGCCGTTCACGGTGCAGCGTGACTATGTGGTGATGCTCTCGGATTGGACCGACGAAGATCCCGTCGCCCTGATGAAAACCCTCAAGAAGCAGTCCGATTACTACAACCTGCACAAACCCACCGTCGGCGATTTTGTCCGCGATGTGGGGGCGCAGGGCTGGAAAGCCACGGCCGCCGACCGCCTGATGTGGGCGCAGATGAAGATGAACCCCACGGACCTGGCCGACGTCAGCGGCGAGACCTACACCTACCTGCTCAATGGCCAGCCGCCCGAGCGCAACTGGACCGGGTTGTTCGAGGCGGGCGAGACGGTTCGCCTGCGCTTTATCAACGGCTCGGCCATGAGCTACTTCGATGTGCGCATCCCGGGGTTGAAAATGACCGTGATTGCCGCCGATGGCCAACCGGTGACGCCGGTCAGGGTCGATGAGTTTCGCATTGCCGTCGCCGAGACGTTCGACGTGCTGGTCGAGCCTACGGCGCAGGCTTACACGGTGTTTGCGCAGTCGATGGACCGCAGCGGTTTCGCCCGCGGCACGCTGGCCCGCCAGGCTGGCGCCACGGCGCCAGTGCCGACGTTGGAGCCGCGCCCCTGGATCACCATGGACGACATGGGCATGGGTGGCATGGACCACGGCGCCATGGCCGATATGCCGCAGATGGCCGGCATGGACCACAGTGCCATGGCGATGCAGAGCCACCCGGCCAGCGAACGCAATAACCCGCTGGTGGACATGCAGGCCATGAACCCGCTGCCCAAGCTCGACGACCCCGGCATCGGCCTGCGCAACAACGGCCGGCGCGTGCTGACCTACGCCGACCTGCGCAGCACCTTCGAAGACCCCGACGGCCGCGATCCCAGCCGCACGATCGAGTTGCATCTGACCGGGCACATGGAGAAGTTCGCCTGGTCGTTCAATGGCGTGAAATTTTCCGATGCCGAGCCTCTGGCATTGACCTACGGCGAGCGGGTGCGGCTGGTGTTGGTCAACGACACCATGATGAGCCATCCGATCCACCTGCACGGCCTGTGGAGCGACCTGGAGGACGAGAACGGCCAGTTCCAGGTGCGCAAACACACCATCGACATGCCGCCGGGGTCGCGGCGCAGCTACCGCGTGACGGCAGATGCGCTGGGCCGATGGGCTTATCACTGCCACCTGCTGTACCACATGGAGATGGGCATGTTTCGTGAGGTGCGCGTGCATGAATAAGCATGTGAATAGAAGTGCCTGGATGGCCTCTGGGTTCATCGCACTGACGTTTGGCCCGCTGGCGTTGGCGGACGAGTTTCAGGGCATGAGCCCTGCCTCCCCGGCTCTCACCGAGAGCCGCACGCCGATCCCGCCGTTGACCGACGCAGACCGCGCGGCGGTGTACAACGTGCCGGGCGGGCATATGGTGCACGACAGCGCCGTGCATTCGATGTTGCTGGTCAACCAGTTGGAATGGCAGGGCGGCGAGGGTGACGGTGTTCTGAACTGGGACATCAAGGGTTGGGTCGGCGGTGACATCGACCGCCTGTGGTTGCGTAGCGAGGGTGAGCGCAGTGCCGGGCGCACGGAAAGTGCCGAGGCCCAGGCCCTGTGGGGGCATGCCATCAACCCATGGTGGGACTTGGTCGGCGGCGTACGCCAGGATTTCAAACCCGGCGACGGCCAAACCTGGGCCGCCTTTGGCGTGCAGGGCATGGCGCTGTACGGCTTCGAGGCCGAAGCGACGCTGTTTGTCGGTGAATCCGGCCACACCGCCGCACGCCTGGAAGGTGACTACGACATTCTGCTGAGCAACCGGCTGATTCTGCAGCCCACCGCCGAACTCAATCTGTATGGACGCAACGATCCGCAGCGCGGCGTCGGCTCGGGGCTGTCGGACAGCGAGCTGGGCCTGAGGCTGCGCTACGAAGTGCGACGTGAATTCGCGCCCTACGTGGGCGTCACCTGGAACCGCCGCTATGGCCAGACCGCGCAATACACCCGGGAAGACGGCGAGGACGTCAGCCAACTGCGCTGGGTAGTCGGCGTGCGCCTGTGGTTCTGACGTTCACTCTTCTTATAACTTGCCGCCATGAGCGGCTTGGAGCCTTGCATGTCGATGTTGAAAACGCTGTTGGTGGGCGCTGTGCTGTCGGTCGGATGGGGCGCCAGTTTTACGCTCTCGGCGCACCCTAAACTGTTGTCCTCCATCCCCGCGGACGGTGCCCAGGGCGCCGCGCCGGCGGTGATTGAGCTGCACTTCTCGGAAAACCTGCTGACGCAGTTTTCCGGGGCCAAGCTGAGCATGACTGCAATGCCCGGCATGACCCATGCGCCGATGCCGGTCAAAGCCAGTGTCGCGGCCAGTAGCGACCCGAAGGTGATGTTGATCAAGCCCGCTTCGCTGTTGGCGCCCGGCACCTACCGGGTGGACTGGCGTGCGGTGTCGTCGGATACGCATCCGATCCTCGGCAACGTGGTGTTCAGCGTCCAGCCATGAGTGAAATGATCCCGGTGTTGTTGCGGTTTGTGCTGTACCTGGACTTGATGCTGGTGTTTGGCCTGGGTTTGTTTGGCCTCTACGCAAGGCACTGCCGATTGGATGTGAGGCGGCTGCTGCGGTGGATGGCGAGCCTGGGAGTGCTGCTGTCGGTGCTGTCGATGGTGTCCATGACCCAAGCCATGAGTGGTGCCGAGGACTGGCAAACGCTGTGGCCGCATGTGCAGATGATGCTGGCGCACACCGAACTGGGATGGACGTGGTGCCTGCGTCTTGTGGCGCTGGTCGTGGTGCTGCTCAGCCCCCGGCTGGCCACGTTGTGCGGCGGCGTCGCACTGGTGACGCTGGCATGGGCCGGGCATGGGGTGATGCACGAGGGCGCGCTGGGGGTGTGGCATCTGGTCAGCGACATTGCGCATTTGCTGGCGGCGGCGGGTTGGGTCGGGGCGCTGGCTGCGTTCGGGCTGTTGTTGATGCGCCCGTCGTTACCCGGCGCACCGCATGTCGAGGCGTTGGCGCAGGCGTTGGTGGGCTTCGAGCGGGTCGGCATGGGGTTTGTCGCGGTGCTGATCGTGACGGGCGTGACCAATTACCTGCTGGTGGTCGGGCTGAATCCGGACGGGCTCAGCGAAGGGCTTTATGCACTGTTGTTGGGCCTCAAGTTGGCGGTGTTCGGCTTGATGCTGGGATTGGCGGCGCTCAATCGCTTTCATCTGACGCCATGGTTGCAGCGGTCCCTGGCCTCAGGCGACAACGCGACGGCGACCCGGGCATTGCGCCGCAGCATCGCGGTGGAGTTTGGCGCCGTGGTGTTGATCCTCGGGTTGGTCGCCTGGCTGGGCACCTTGGCGCCGGATTAACCTTTTGCGCTTTGCAGGCATTTGAGTGCCTGCAAGTCGCTGCGCACCTTGGCGATTTTCTGTATGAGTTTCTGGCGTTGTTGCACCGTGGTCTCGGCCATCACGTCGACAATCAGGCTGCGGGCCTCGGCCTCCGTTTGTGCGTAAGCGGCACTGTATTGCGGGGTCCACAGGCTTTCGCGGTCCACCAGTAGTTGCTCGATCTTCGGCGCGAAGCCGGCGCTGTGGCGTTGCCTCACGGCGGCGCTGAACTGCGCCTGCCACTGGGCGCGGTTGCCGATCCAGGCCTGGTTCTGTTCGCCCAGCGCGCTGGACCAGGCGCTGACGCGCGCCTGCTGGCTGGCACTGAGCGGGCCGATCCAGGCATCCAGGCGTTTGTTCATGCGCTCGGCACGGTCCTTGATTTGCTCGGCCAGTGGCGGTTTGAGGTACTCGTCCTGGCGTTTGCGCAGGTCCTTGGCCAGGGCCGCGTTCATGTCCCGCACCTGCTGGTCGTCCAGGCCTTGCAGCAACTCGATGGCCGACGGGGTGATCTGCCGCGCGATTTGAGTGATGGCCTGCTTGGCTTCGGCGGTTCGCGCTTGCAGCGCGGCATCGCTGACCTGATGGTTGTCGGCCATCTGTTGCAGGCGGTCGAGCCAGTCGAGGTAGCCCGGCAGTTGTGTGCTGCAGTGCCAGGCCAGGTGTTCCTTGAGGGTGTCGTTGAACCAGCTCTTCTGCCCGGCATTCATGTCCAGGTAGTCGTTGAGGGTCCAGGGGATGATCACATCGAGGTTGCGGTAGGCCAGGCCGACGCGATTGCAGCCGGCCAGCACCAGGCTTAGGGTCAGCAGCACCGTCAGGAGTTTGAGCCGTTGCAGCATGGGCGGGTCCTTTCGCGCGAGGGATTGAGGTATGTGAACCCGCATGGGATGCAACAGTTCAGCCCATCAATAAAACGACCGCACTGCCTTCAACGTCAACAGGCCATCGCATTGCGAGTTGTGTCCGGAGTAGGCCGAGCAATTGCTGCCGCTGAGGCTGGAGTCGCTGTAGATCAGGTTCAGGTCAACGCCCATCCACTGTCGGGAGAATTGCACCGACCAATCACTGAAGCTGCTGATGGAGCCACCGTCGACGGAGGCCGGGGTGCCCAACTGATGAGTGGTGTATTTCAGGCTGACGCCGATGCCGAACGGTTGGGTGCCACTGAGGTCGGCGAACAGGGTGCTGTCCTGGCGGTCCGGGTCGTTGCTGAAGGAGGCGCCGAAGCGATTGCCCAGCAGGTTCAGGCCGCCGTAGAACTCTTGGCTGTCGAGAGGGCTTAGCTTGGGATAGCTGTAGTGGATCAGGCCGACTTCGTAGCCCAGGGTCTGGTCGAACGGGTGCTTGAAGCCCATGTAGGAGTCGACTTCGAGGGTGCTGTCCGGCGACAGGCCCATGCTGGGGGAGAATTGGCCGAAGTACAGGCCGCTGTCGTGGCTCAGGTCGAGGCCGCCGTGGAATGAGTCGCTGCCCGGAGACGTCGGTTTGACCAGGCCTTGGGCCATGCTGCGGCTGGGTGTGGTGCCCAATTTCAGGTCGAAGTCGCCCAATTCGCGCTGAAAGATCTGCGCTTGGGCGAGGGGGCTGGCTGCCAGGGCAGTGAGCAGGAAAATGCACGCTTTGAACATGCTTCACTCCATGAAAAGCGAGGAGCAGTAACCGGGGGAAAATCGGGCAGATGCCCGTGCTAGACGTGTGCAAGCATACCGGCGAATGCGCGGGGTTGAGCCCCGTTCGTCGATTGACGCAATGTTGGATGTGTCGGGAGGGTGCTTCGGGCTCTAGTCCTAGCGCCTTGATGGCAAGGCGCTTAGGGACCAGGTGTGTTGCGCGGTATTACTTTTTACCCAGGCTGATCTGCTTGGACGGGCCGAAAGTCTGGCCGCTCACGCCCTTGGCAATTTGCTGGATTTCGCCACCGGACTTGAGGAATGCAGCAATCTGGTTGTTGATCGATTCGCTGGTTTCAACGGCGGGAGCTGGCTTTGCTTTGCTGTTGGATGCTTTTACACGCATGGCGGCCACTAACCTGTAGAAAATTAACTTGGCCAGGCATCGTACAGGAAATACTTGACAATTGCTTGGTAAATATCCTCCGGGAATAAGTGCTGCGCCAGGAAATAAGCAAAGTTTATCCTTGAAATAAGCCCCTAACTTACTGTTTTAACTCGAAACCATTGGGTGGTGAGTGGCATGTGCACCAGTGAAATTCAGCGCAATGATCAGACGAGCGGGGCGCTGCCACCACCGCGCCACGCCAGCCCTCGATTTTTCAGGCGCGCGCGCGTGGCGGGCACAACTCGGGTAGAATGCCGCCCACGTAACGAGGGTATTGGAAATGGCTTTAGTCGGGCGCTACAACAGCTTGCAAGTGGTTAAACACACTAACTTTGGTTTGTACCTGGATGGTGCGCAAGACGGTGAAATCCTCTTGCCTAATCGGTATATCCCCAAAGATATTCCCAGTGAAGATGAAGATTGGCTGAACGTTTTCATTTATCTGGACAGCGATGACAAACTTATCGCCACCACTGAAAAACCGAAAGTTCAAGTGGGCGAATTTGCCAGTTTGAAAGTCGTCGAAGTCAACAGTATCGGCGTCTTCCTCGATTGGGGTCTGCCCAAGGATCTGTTGCTGCCGTATTCGGAAGAAAAGCGCCAGATGACCGCCGGTGAATATTGCGTGGTGCACGTCTACCTCGACAAACACACCAAGCGCATCACCGCCACTGCACGCCTGGATCGCTACCTGGACAAGACGCCGGCCAACTACGAGGTGGGCCAGGAAGTCAATCTGCTGGTGGCCGAAGCCACCGACATGGGCTTCAAGGCGATCATCAACAACAAGCACTGGGGTCTGATCCACAAGAACGAAGTGTTCAAGTTCCTGCGTCCGGGCAAGGAAGAAAAAGGCTTTATCAAAGAGATCCGCGCCGATGGCAACATCAGCCTGAGCCTGCAGCCGGTGGGCCAGGAAGCGGCCTCCAGCCTGAACTCCAAGATCCTCGCCAAGTTGCGTGAAAACAACGGCACCTTGCCGGTCAGCGACAAAAGCGACCCGGCGGTGATCAGCAACTTGTTCGGCGTGAGCAAGGGCAACTTCAAGAAGGCTATTGGTGCCCTCTACAAGCAGGGCCAGATCGTGATTCATGCGGATCGCATTGAACTAAGCTGATCGACGTTCCTCTTTGTATGAAAGGGCTTGTGGTGGCGAGGGAGGTGGTGGCCTCGCCACGACAGGCTGTCTTCTGCCAGAGGTGTGTCATGTCCAAAAAATCAGTATTCGCCTACCTCGGCACCTTGCTCGCGTTCCTGGTGCTTGACGGTCTCTGGCTCGGCGTCCTCATGGGCCCGACCTACAAATCCCTGCTGGGCCCGCTGATGCTTGATCAGCCACGGTTAGTGCCCGCAGTACTCTTCTATCTCCTGTATGTCCTCGGCTGCGTGGTGTTTGTCGTCTTGCCCAGCGCGAGTTGGCAGCGTGCGGCGCGTCTGGGGGCCTTGTTGGGCCTGGTCGCCTACGGCACTTATGACCTGAGCAACTGGGCCACGCTGCACGGCTGGTCTGGCGGGCTGGCGCTGATGGACATGGCCTGGGGCACCTGCCTGACGGCGGCATGCTGCACGCTTGGGTATTTGTGTGCAGATCGGGTGCGCCAGTGATTGTGTACAGGATTTTTGTGCACCGTTGCTGAGCGAAGTCCCCGCATCCCATCATTGGTCAAGCTGTTTGGGGCGTGATTCGCTGGGGATTGTGTGCCATTGGCACGCATTCTGCTGACTGCTTCGTATACAAACCATGCCGCCTACCGTATGCACAGTGCTACGGCAGCGCAGGCCGGTATTACGAGGAGCCCAGCGATGACCGAACAATTGCCCAAAGGCTACAGCCCGCGCCTGTACAACCAGGACCTGGGCCCACTGCCGCAGAAGTGGACCTGGTACAACATTTTCGCGTTCTGGATGAGCGACGTGCACAGCGTCGGCGGCTATGTGTTCGCCGCCAGCCTGTTCGCCCTGGGGCTGGCCAGTTGGCAGGTATTGATCGCCTTGCTCGCCGGTATCGGCATCGTGCAGTTGATCGCCAACCTGGTGGCCAAGCCGAGCCAGCAAGCCGCCGTACCGTATCCGGTAATTTGCCGACTGGCCTTTGGGGTGTTTGGCGCGAATATTCCTGCGGTGATTCGTGGCTTGATTGCCGTGGCCTGGTACGGGATTCAGACCTATCTGGCTTCCAGCGCCCTGATCATCGTGGTGCTGCGCTTTTTCCCACAAATGGCGGTGTATGCAGAGCCGCATTTTGCGGGCCTGTCCTACCTCGGCTGGTTTGGTTTCCTAAGCTTGTGGGTGCTGCAAGCGGCGGTGTTCTGGGCCGGCATGGAGTCCATCCGCCGCTTTATCGATTGGGCCGGGCCGGTGGTGTATGCGGTGATGTTTGCCCTGGCGGGGTGGATCGTGTGGAAGGCGGGCTGGGCGAATATCAGCTTCACCCTGTCGGAAAAATCCCTGTCGGGCTGGCAGGCATTTGGTCAGGTGATCGTGGCAACGGCGTTGGTGGTGTCGTACTTCTCCGGCCCGACGTTGAACTTCGGCGATTTCAGTCGCTACTGCCGCAGCATGCACGACGTGCGACGCGGCAATTTCTGGGGGCTGCCGGTAAATTTCCTGGCGTTCTCGCTGGTCACCGTGGTGATCGTCTCGGGCACTTTGCCGGTGTTCGGTGAAATGCTCCACGACCCGATTGCCACCGTGTCGCGCATCGATAACAGCATGGCCGTGCTGCTCGGCGCCTTTGCCTTTGTGACCGCCACCATCGGTATCAATATTGTTGCCAATTTTGTTTCCCCGGCGTTCGATTTCGCCAACGTCGCGCCGAGCAAAATCAGCTGGCGCGCCGGTGGCATGATCGCCGCCGTCGCATCGATCTTCATTACCCCGTGGAACCTGTTCAACAACCCGCTGATGATCCACTACACCCTGGACATCCTCGCTGCGTTTATCGGGCCGTTGTTCGGCATCCTGCTGGTGGACTTCTACCTGATCAAAAAGCAGCAGATCGACGTGGATGCGCTGTTCGACGACAGCCCAGGCGGTCGTTATTACTTCGATGGCGGCGTGAACTGGACGGCGGTCAAGGCGCTGGTGCCGGCGACATTGGTCGGTGTCGCGATCACCTTCACCCCGGCGTTGCAAGGCATGGCCAATTTCGCCTGGTTCACCGGGTGCTTCCTGGGTGGGCTGTTCTTCCTGGTGCTGGCGCGTCGTGAACAGCTTCGTGTGCCTGTACCCCTGGTTGCCGGCTGAGCAGCGCACCTGCCACCAGCAGGCCGCATCCGGCGATCACCAACGCCGGGTGCAGGCCGCCGCTCAGATGACTGCTCACTGAAGCCAGCAACGGCCCGCTCAACTGGCCCATGGCAAAGCTGGCAGTCAGCAAACCGGTGCTGCGCTGGTAGCCGTGGGGCGCGATTTCTCTCAAGCGCGCCATTACCAATTGCATACACGCCAGGAACGGTGCACCACACAGCGACACGCCCAGCGCCAGCCCCCAGCCATTGCCCAGCAAGCAGGCGAACACACCGGCACCCTGTAGCCACAGCGTGGTCATCAGCCAGCGCCGCGTGGTGTTCGGGTCCTTGCGGCGCAGGCTGGCGACAACCACGCCTAGCGCTGCTGCCAGGCCGAAACACGGCCAGAACAGATCGGCCTGCCAGGCGCCGCTGAACTGCGCACTGGCCATCTGTGACAGAAAGGTCGCCGGGATGATGTAGCCCAAGCCGAACAGAAAGTAGATCCAGCCCAAGTGGGCGATGCTCTGGTTGCGGCCAGCACTGGCAGTGGGTGCAGAGTTGGCTGTCGGCCGGGGCAGGTAGGGCAGCACGGCGAGCAACATCACCAGCGCCACGGCCCCATACACCAGCCACAAGGTGGCGCTATCCTGTCCCAGCAGGTTCGAGACCAGTGCCAGCAAGCCCGTCAGCAAGATCCCCAATCCCGGACCGGCAAATACCAACGCCCCCAGGCGCGGCTGGCCAGCGGCAAGCGCCAGGGGTTGGCTCAGGCTGGTGATCATCACCAGCGCCCAGGCGCTCGCAACGCCGGTGCCGAAGCGCAACAACACGTGCGGCCAGAAACCGTGGGCCCAGTACGACGCAAGTGTCAGCAGCACGCACAGCCACAGCCCGCCATACAGGCGGCCGCGTACGTGGTGATGGCTGCGGGCGAAGATCGAATCCACCGCGCCGACGAAATAGCCCAGGTAATTGGCAGCAGCGATCAGGCCGGCGCCGGTCAGGTCGATCTGCCCCTCACTCAGCAGGTGCGGCATTTGTGGGGTGAGGGCGAAGCGGCCAATGCCCATGGCTATCATCAAGGCGATAAAGCTGGCGAGTAGGCGGGGGCGGGCTGACATGCTGTGTTCCTGCGGGTTAGCGAGTGATCTTCAGCCTAAAGCGCATTGACTTTCTGTAAAATTGAATAATAGTGAGTAACTTGTTCAGTTTTGGAGAAAGGTATGGAGTTCAGTCAATTGCGCATTTTCCAGGCGGTGGCAGAGGAGGGCTCCATCACCCGCGCAGCTGAGCGCCTGCACCGTGTGCCGTCGAACCTGTCGACGCGGCTCAAGCAGATGGAGGAGCAACTCGGCGTTGAACTGTTCGTGCGAGAACGCCAGCGCTTGCAACTTTCTCCTGCGGGTAAGGTGCTGCTGGACTACAGCACTCGTCTGCTCGCGCTGCATGACGAAGCTCACGGCGCGGTCCAGGGCGGACAACCGGCCGGCGACTTTGTGCTGGGCAGCATGTACAGCACGGCGGCGGTGCATTTGCCTAAGCTGTTGGCCCGCTATCACAAGGCGTATCCGATGGTGAACCTTCAGGTGCAATCGGCGCCCAGCGGTGAGTTGCTCGAAGGGTTGATTACCGGTCGCCTGGATGCCGCCTTTGTGGACGGCCCAATTACCATCGCGAGTCTGGAAGGTGTGGCCCTGTGCGAAGAACGCTTGGTGTTGATTTGCGAGGCTGACCACCCACCTGTGCGTGGGCCGCAGGATGTGGCGGGGCGTGCGGTGTTCACCTTCCGACGTAGTTGCGCCTATCGCACACGGCTGGAAACGTGGTTTTCCCACGAACACGTAGCCATGGGGCGGGCAATCGAGATCGAGTCCTATCAGGGCATGCTGGCCTGTGTGATCGCCGGTTCGGGGGTGGCGCTGATGTCCGAATCCATGCTCGACAGCCTGCCGGGCAAGGACAGCGTGTCCGTTCATCCGCTGACAGGGCATTTTGCCACTGCGACCACCTGGCTGATGTGGCGAAAGGGTATGCTCGGCGCTAACCTCAATGCATGGATCGACCTGCAGCAAGAAGGCAAGGTCGGGCTCGAGCAAGACACACGCGCAAGTGCTTGAGCGATTCGTCAGGATTTCGATGAATTCAGTAATAGTTCGTTGTGGTTTCGTACAAGCAATGCGTAGGACTTAGGGCTACTATCCTGTAGGAAGAGGCGAAAGAATTGACCGCCGACCCGCATTACCCTCAAAGGGGGCAACCATGAAAGAGAAAATTCAAAACTGGCTCCATGACCTCGGTGTTGCACTGGGCCTGATCGAGCCGCCCCTGCAGCCGGTGCCGATCCGCACGGATGATGAGCAGCGCCGGCCGCGTCGCAGATAAACGCTGGTCGACCACAAGGCGCCCGTTGCAGGTAAAAAAAAACGGGCACGACATCCGACGTCGTGCCCGCTGAAGAAACCGCTCTAAAACCGGTTGCGCATCACACCGCGCGCGCCGTTGCTGCCTGTGGCTTGCGCGACAGCACACTGACCAGTACAAAACTCACCAGCCCTATCGCCAGGCTGTAGTAGATCGGCGTGTTCGCATCCAGGCCATCCTTGAACATGAACACCAGCGCCGTCACAAAGCCCAGGGTCATCGAGGTGATCGCGCCGGAGGTGGTCGCACGCTTCCAGAAAATCGCCCCGATCAGCGGGATCAACATACCGCCCACCAACAGGTTGTAGGCCAGGGTCAGCGCGCTGATCACATCATTCACCACCAGCGCGATACCCAGCACGGCAACACCGGTCAGCATCGTGAACAAACGGTTGATCGCCAGGCTCGACTGTTTACCGCCACGCAGGCGTGGCAGCAGGTCTTCGGTCAGAACGGTGGAGGCGGCCAGCAAGCCGGCACTGGCGGTGGACATCATGGCGGCCAGTGCCGCAGCGATCACCAGGCCACGGATGCCATCGGGCAGCGAGACTTTGACGATAGCGGCAAACGCGTTGTTCACGTTGTCCAGGTCCGGGATCAGCACATGGGCAGCCATGCCGATCAACGCACAGGCCAGGCCGTAGAGGATGCAGTAGAAACCGGCGAAAGTGCCGGCGTACTTGGCGACCTTTTCGTCGCGGGCGGTGAACACGCGCTGCCAGATGTCCTGGCCGATCAGGATGCCGAAAAAGTAGATCATGAAGTAGGTGATGATCGTGTCCCAGCCAATCGCGGTGAAGCTGAAGTTGGACGCGGGCAGTTTGGCCACCAGTTCATCCCAGCCGCCGACGCGGTACAGGCAGATCGGCAGCAGGATAAACATCAGGCCGACGGTCTTGATCACGAACTGCACGATGTCGGTGAGGGTCAGCGACCACATGCCGCCAATGGTCGAGTACACCACCACCACGCCACCGCCGAGCAGCACCGAGATCCAGAACGGCAGGCCGAACAGCACTTGCAGCACGGTGCCGATGGCCAGGATCGAGGTCACGCCAATCATCAGCGCGTAGGCCAGCATGATCACCGCGCTCGCTTGGCGGGCCATGGGGTTGTAGCGTTTTTCCAACACCTGGGTGACGGTGAAGATCTTCAGCTTGAGCAGCGGCTTGGCGAGGAACAGGTTCAGCGCAATGATCCCCATGCCCAATGCGGCGCACAGCCAGAAGCCGGAAATACCATGCACATAGCCCAGGCGCACGGTGCCGACGGTGGAGGCACCGCCCAACACGGTGGCGGCCATGGTGCCCATGTACAGCGACGGGCCGAGGTTGCGGCCGGCCACCAGGTAGTCTTCGTGGGTCTTGGCGCGACGCATGCCGTAATAGCCGAGCACGAGCATGCCGGCGGCGTAGATGAGTACGACGAATAAATCCAAAGCCATGACGGCGATTCTCCGATTTCTTATTGTGATGACGAAGCTTGGTGTGGCGAGGGCGCTTGTTCCCGCTCGCCTGCGAAGCTGGAGGCTGCTGTTTTAGGGCCGCTTCGCACCCCGGCGGGAGCAAGTTCCCTCGCCACAAAGGCCGGCCCATACACCGCAGCCGGCTCAGGAAACACACGCAGCAAGGTCAGGTACACCACCGACGCCAGCCCCAGCGTCACCGGCAGACTGATGTCGATGCCATCGGCCAGGTTGCCCAGCGGCCCAACGAACTGCCCCGGCAGGTTGACGAAGCACAGGCCCACCAGCGCACTCGGAATCCAGGCCCCCAGCCCGCGCCAGTTCCAGCCATGGCTGAACCAGTAGCGGCCGCCACTTTCACCACGGGTGAACACTTGCAAGTCATCCGGGCAATAGAAGCCGCGACGCACGATCAGGCCGATGATCATCATCACCATCCACGGTGTGGTGCAGGTGATGATCAGCACGGCGAAGGTCGACACGCTCTGCACCAGGTTGGCGGCGAAACGTCCGATAAAGATGAAGGCAATCGACATCAGCCCAATCAGCAGGGTCGCCTTGACCCGCGACAGCAGGCGCGGGAACACACTGGACATGTCCAACCCCGTGCCATACAGCGATGTGGTGCCGGTGGACATGCCGCCGATCACCGCAATCAGGCACACCGGCAGGAAGAACCAGCTCGGCGCCACCGCGAGCAAACCGCCGACGTAGTTGTTGGCCGCGATGTAGTCCGGTGCCTTGACTGCCACGATGGTCGCGGTGGCCAGGCCGAACAGGAACGGGATCAATGTGGCGATCTGGGCCAGGACCACGGCCAGCATGATGCGCATTTTCGGCGTCTCACGCGGGATGTAACGCGACCAGTCCCCGAGGAACGCGCCGAAGGAAATCGGGTTGCTCATGGCCACCAGCGCCGCGCCGATAAACGCCGCCCAGAAGCCGCTCTGGCCCATGGCGACGGTGCCGGTGAAGTGGCTGTCGAAGGTCGGCGCGAAGGCGAAGATCCCGAGTAAAAACAGGAGGCTCGCCGCCCACACCGCGATGCGGTTGACCCACAGCATGAAGCGAAAGCCGTAGATGCACACGGTCAGCACCAGGATCGCGAATACGCCGTAGGCCAGGCCCAGGGTCAGGTCGGTTTCCGGTAGGCCTACCAGACGTTTCGCACCACCCACCAGCGCATCGCCTGAACTCCACACCGACAGTGAGAAGAAGGCAATCGCCGTCAGCAGTGACAGAAACGAGCCGACAATCCGCCCGTGCACGCCGAAGTGCGCACCGGACGACACCGCGTTGTTGGTGCCGTTGATCGGCCCGAACAGGCCCATGGGCGCCAGGATCAGCGCCCCCACCAGCACGCCGAGCACAATCGCCCACACCCCGGCCTGGAACGACAGGCCGAACAGCACGGGAAAGGAACCCAGCACGGCGGTGGCAAAGGTATTGGCACCGCCGAAGATCAGGCGGAACAGATCCTTGGGCCCGGCGGTACGTTCATGGTCCGGGATCTGCTCGACCCCGTTGGTTTCTATCTTGCGAATACTTTTATCGTTGTTTTTATTATTCATGATCAGCTCCGATCACATTGGCTAAGGGGGCGGCAGCCCTTCCGGCATAGCGGACAAATGTTCGTGACAGGCCAGCCACAGGCCTTGTTTTTGTTCTGTGCGATTCCCTTGCCGTTTGAAGACAATGGTCTCGCGTTCCTGGCTAAAAAATTGCTCCCCGTTCATGCGCAGCTCGGTGGCCACGTCATGCATAAAAATCGCCACGTCACCTTGCAGGCTGACCACGGCGTTGCTCGACGTGCAGGAGAGCACTTCGAAGCCCTCGTCCCGGCGCCAGCTGTTCCACAACGCCTGGTAGGCGTCGCGACTGAGCAGTGGCTGGGGCAGGGTGTAGAACACAAAGCTGGCATCGGCCGTGAACGCGCCGAAGTAGGCGGCGCGGTCATTGCGGGCGAAGGCCGCCACCAGGTCGGCGGCGGCTTGCAGCACCTCGCGCGTGCTCATCAGCGGTGCGCCACGCCAGGCAGTACGCAGAGCATCTCGTACAGCAGGTTGGCGCCGAGCAGTGAGGTGTTGCCGGTGGTGTCGTAGGGCGGCGAAACTTCTACCAGGTCACAACCAATCAGGTCGAGGCCCTGGCAGCCGCGGATGATCTCGATGGCCTGGATGGTGGTCAGCCCGCCGATTTCCGGGGTGCCGGTGCCCGGTGCCCAGGCCGGGTCGATGCCGTCGATGTCAAAGCTCAGGTACACCGGGCCGCCGCCGACTTTTTCCCGCACTTCGGCCATCAACGGCGCAAGGGAGTGGTGCCAGCATTCTTCGGCCTGGACCACACGAAAGCCCTGCTTGCGGCTCCAGTTGAAGTCTTCGGCGGTGTAGCCCTGGGCGCGCAGGCCGATCTGCACCACGCGGTCGCAATCAAGCAAACCTTCCTCCACGGCGCGGCGGAAGGTGGTGCCGTGGGCGATTTTCTCGCCGAACATATGGTCGTTCACATCGGCGTGGGCATCGATGTGCACCAGCCCGACCTTGCCGTGTTTCTTGTGGATCGCCCGCAGGATCGGCAGGGTGATGGTGTGGTCACCGCCCAGGGTCATGGGGATCACATTGTGTTCGAGGATCTCGTCGTAGGCTTCTTCGATGATGCGTACGGCGTCGAGCAGGTTGAAGGTGTTGATCGCCACGTCGCCGATGTCGGCCACCGACAGCGAGTCGAACGGTGCCGCGCCAGTGGCCATGTTGTAGGGGCGGATCATCACCGATTCGGCGCGGATTTCGCGTGGCCCGAAACGGGTGCCGGCGCGCAGCGAGGTGCCGATGTCCAGGGGCACGCCGATAAAGGCGGCGTCCAGGCCCTTGGCGGTTTGCAGGTGGGGAAGTCGCATCATGGTGGCGATGCCGGCAAAGCGCGGCATTTCGTTGCCGCCCAGTGGTTGGTGGAAAATCTTGTCCACGGGAGTGCCTCATCGTTGTTGTGTTTATTGGAGGCCGATTCTGCGAAATACCCCGAGGCGAAAGAATCGGCAGGGGCAAATACTTAGTTCAGATTTTTCTAAACTAATCCCTGAGGTAAACTTCGCTCCCACAGGATTATGTGTGTGCCTTCGGAGACCCCATGGCCAACGCCTTGCCCGACCTGAAACTCTTGCGCATCTTCGTCAGCGTCGTACGCCACCAGGGGTTCGCCAGTGCCCAGCACGAGCTCAACCTGTCCACGTCGGCCATCAGCACCTATATGAGCCAGCTGGAGTCGGCGCTGGGTCTGGTGTTGTGCCACCGTGGGCGGGGCGGGTTCAGCCTGACCAGCAAGGGCGAGCTGTTCCATCAGGAAACCCTGCGCCTGCTCGGCGAGTTGGAAGGCTTCGAGCAGTACGCCGCGGCGTTGAAAGGCGAGTTGCGCGGTACCCTCAAGCTCGGCGTGCTTGACTCCACCGTCAGCGACAAAGCCTTGCCGTTCGCCGAAGTCATCGGCGCCTACAGCCTCGAACACCCGGCGGTGCACCTGCATTTGTCGGTAATGAGCCCTTACGAACTGCAACTGGGCGTGCAGGACAACCGTCTCGACCTGGCCATCGGCGCCTTCTCCAACCGCATGAGCGGGCTGATCTACATGCCGCTGTACCGCGAACAGCACTGGTTGTATTGCAGCACCCGCCACCCGTTGTTCAACGAGCGGCGCATCCCCGAGCAGGTGATCACCCAGCAGCGCATGGTCGGGCGCGGCTACTGGAGCCAGGCGGAACTGGCGCGCCACGGCTTCAAGCACAGCGCCGCCACGGTGGAAAGTATGGAGGCGCAACTGATCCTGGTGCTGTCCGGTGCCTACATCGGCTACCTGCCCGAACACTACGCCCAGGCCTGGGCCGACAAGGGCGACTTGCGCGTCTTGCTGCCGGCGACCTTCGGCTACCAGGCGCCGTTCTCGATGATCATGCGCCGAGGTCGCAGCCGTGAGCCCCTGATCCAGACCTTTCGCGACTTGCTCAAAACCCAGCTCAACCAGGCCTGAAACCATGTCCAGACCCCAATGCTCCCGTTGCCTCAGGCCTCTGGCCCATTGCCTGTGCCCACTGATACCCAGCCTCGACAGCCGCACCCGGGTGTTGCTGTTGCAGCACCCGAGCGAGGTCAACCACGCACTCAACACGGCACGGTTGGCGGCGTTGGGGCTGAACAATGCGCAGTTGGTGGTGGGCGAGGTGTTTGCTGATTTGCCGGCGTTGTTGAACCCGCCGGGTTATCAGGCGCGGTTGTTGTTCCCCGGCGACGATGCCCAGCCATTGCAAGGGTATACACCTGACGATCAGCCGTTGTTGCTGGTGGTGCCTGACGGCACCTGGCGCAAGGCGCGCAAACTGTTGCACCTCAACCCGTTGCTGGCGGCGTTGCCCAGGGTGAGCCTGGCCGAAGGCGCCGTCTCCCGTTATCGGCTGCGCAAGGCGCCGGGACCGGGGGCGTTGTCGACGGTCGAGGCGATTGTGCAGGCCTTGCAGGTGCTGGAGGCGCCGACCTCGTTCGAGCCGTTGCTCCAGCCGTTCGAGGCGTTGATCGAAGGGCAGATCGCCGCGATGGGGCCTTTGGTCTTCGCCAAAAACCACGCTTGATGCGTGGCGCTACATAGCTACCGGAGCGGCTGATGGCGACTGGGTAGGCTCGTTCATTTAAGGAGCGTACCTATGGCTGAACCGAATTCCCCTGACACGTTGGCCGCGTTTATGGCGCAGCATCCCGGGCCGCTGATGTCGCGTGCGCAGTGGTCTGCCTTGCAGGCCCTGGACGGATACCGGGTAAAGTTCGATGCCTTTCTCGGTGAACTCAACGACGACGAGCGGTTTGAATACGTACGTCTGCAACGGGCGTGGGTTTCTGCGCAATACGCACTGGAACAAGGCATTCATGAACTGACCCTGGCTTTCGAGCAACAGGCCCTGGCGTCGCTGCGCCAAGGCCTGAAATCCCTGACGGGTCAGGACATCGACCCAAAAGTTGCACAGATCCATACGCGTTACCTTCAATCGGCCAATCGTGTTCGCCGTGGCGCCGATGGCGATGTGATAAAAACCGCCAGCCTCACGCTGTGGGACGCCGCGTGCATTAACTACGACGGGCTGACCGGCTGGAGTTATCCCGGCCGCACGGGGTTGGCTGACGCCAGCTTTCTTGACGAGGGTATCAATGCCAACGCGGCTGATTTCATAACGCTGGTGCGCAGGCTGGATCTCGGCGGGCAACTCAAGGCGCGTCTGGATCAGGCACTGTCGGCCTCCGCCGAGTTGGGCGGGCGGGTCATGGCACTGGCCGCGGCTGAGTTCGAATTCGCGCTGATCGAGGCCCTGAGAACCACTGCCGCAAGCCGGGTGGACAGGGCGTGTTATCGGGCCGTGAAGCAAGCGTTGGTGGGAGGGGCGCGCTGGGAGAACGTTGAGGAAATGCTGCTGTTTATCCCCCATGGGGTGGACAACCTCAGTTGGTTGCCGCAATCCCTGGGGTTCACCGGGCAATACGTCGGCCCGCCCCCCGGCGACAGCCTGAGCATTCCCCATATCGTGTTTTCCGTCAGTGGTTGCCGGGGCGCCTTCAGCTTCTTCCCGAATCGTCCTGGTGGCTCGTTGCGTCACCATGCCAGCCACCGCGAAGCCTGTGAGGAATTTCACGTCGCCTTCCAGGGTTTCTACCGCAGAGGCGAGGTCGATTGGCTGTATCAGATGATGTCACTGCGTGACTGTGCACGCGTAAAGCAGCTTGCCAACGCTTCTGTCCGCCCCCAGGGCCTCAATGACGTCGCCCACCTGCTTTACACATTGGCGCAGTCCATTCCCTCGCTCGACAAGGCCCAGAGCATTGGCAGTGTGCGCACCCCGGTGCAGAAGGTGCCCGTGGTCAGCTTGAGTGCCTTCTACATCAAGCGTTGCCGCGCCAACCTGCAAGAACTGGCCAACGAGATGCCGGGGTTGATGCCGAGCGTGATCGAGGTGTTCCAGGCCTTGCTCAATGAAATCCTCAACCTGTTGTTGATTCCGGTGCCGGGAGCACCCACCGGGCTGGGGCGGGCACGCGCGTTTGGCATGTTCGTCGCGTTGACCCAGGGCTTGATCGGCGGGGGCCATCAGGCGTTGCAGGGGCGGCCAGGCGAACTGCTGCAGGCATTTGTCGATCTGGCCGATTTATTGATCAGCGGCCGCATGCATACCCGGCTGGCGTTCACCGCGCAGCGTCGGCATCAGCGTCTTTATCAGCAACTCTCGCGGTCGCACACGGTCATCGACCCTCAGCGCCCGACGGGCCCGCAGTTGCTCGAACGAATGCTCGGCGCGAAGGATGTGCCTTCCCGTGCGCTGGACGCCGTGCTCGATTCAAGTGCCACCTCGCATGCTGCCCTGAACCAAGTGTGGGAGGGCGCGCCGCCTTCGGCGTCACTGGTTGAGGCGGTGCAGCGTTTCAACACTGACCGGTTGATCGACTGGGTAAGCCAGGGCGCCAATCCCGATCACCCTGCGCCCGTCGGTGCTGTTGAGGTCATGGCGCCGCTGCTCACCCAGTTGGCGGACTGGCCGGCAAACACCGCGTTGAGCATTGCCAATCAGCAAGGCCTGGAGCTGCGACGCTACAGCGCCAATACGATGGGGCCGCCGACAGAAACGGTCACCGTCATCGCCCTGGAAAACTATCAATTCGCCTATGGGCCCACGAACCGTCGCGTCGTGCATCTGCCGAATGCCATCGCCGCGCTGATGCCGACAGTTTTTGCCGCGGGCGCACCGCTGATTCGCCAGCAACTGGCGGCGCTGGCCAAGACCTTGAGCATCGAGTTGTTTGAGGCACTGACGCGCTTTGCCGGGGCGAGTCGCTCGACGGCCAAGGCGGCCAGCAGGGGCGTGCGGCAATTGTTGCCTGATCGCGTCGGCCACGAGTTGTCTATGCCGGCGGTGGTTGCGCAATTGCAGGCACTGCACCCACAGGTGAGCCTGGCGCGCTTGCTTGAGGTGCTGCGCGAACATCCGTTGTCGGCACACCAACAGATGCAGTTGCTGACTTCGCAATTGCAGCCTGAAGCGCTGTATGACGCCTTGCGCGCGGCCCGTCGGGGAGCGCGTCGGGAGGCCATTGTCGATGGCCTGTTCCACCGCCGCCGCTTTGACCGGCAAACCCAGAATTGGGCGGCCGCGTATGCCCATGGCGTGTTGAGTGATGGGCTCGGGCGAGCACTGGTCGTCAGCTGGGCCAAGCAGCCGGTGCCTTATGTTTCCAAGGGCACTCAAGATCGAACCCTGGTCGTGATCGATCATCGCCTGGGGCGGTTCGCGGCGTATGACGTACAGGCGCACCGCAGCGGCGAGATGTTCACTGGCGCCGACAGCTTCTATGCCCTCATCGTGAGCCAGTTGTCTGAGCAAGACCGTGCCCGCCTGGGGCTCTCGGCGGCGCAGGCCATCGGCGATCTGCGTCATCAAGTCGCCCAGGCGCTGGTGCGCAATCGTGCGCCCGACGGCACGTTCTATCCGTATCGACGTGAGATCGCGGCGTACGCCCGTAGCGACGATACTTCACGCATCGGCGCCGAACCCGACGCGCTGGGCCTGTATGCCCTCGGCTCGGCGCGCTACCTGTTTATCGAAGGCGACTGTTTCAAGGTGGCCCAAGCGGACCCGGCACAGCCGTGGCGCATCCAGCACCCCTCGTTGAACGACGCTTACGCCCCGGCCCTCACCCATAACGGCGCTGGTGCGTGGCGCCATGAATGGGAAGACCCGCTGACTTGGGACGGCCAACGACCGTTTTATCGACTGGGGCCGTTGGCCCGTGCGCTGGGGCCGGATGCGATTGAGCAGGTGCTGCGGATCAGCGGGGTGACAACAGACATGCTGCGCCGGGTGCATGTACGCAATGAGCTTCCCCCCGCCGTCCTGCTGGATACCCTTGAGCGCTTCACGGTCCATCAGCGGGTCAAGGCCGGTATGGACGTTGGTGCGGCTTTTTTCGAACGGATGCTGGGCGAAGTCGGTGCCGATCGCGCCGATGCACTGGTGGGGCGCAAGGACGTCGCGCATTCCGATCAGATCACCGTGCTGGAGGCAAAAGTGGCGCTGGACAAGCCGCAGATGGAACACCTGTTCTTCGAGGCGTTATGCCCTGATCGCCGGCATTCCAATGACCCGCTGGCGCAAGTACTGCAGCGTGACTACCCCGATTTGACCAACCGGGTCGCCGAAGACCTGGTGCGCGCTGTCACCCCGGCCGAGCGCCGCAGCCTGGAGAGCGGGGTGGTCCCGTTGACGCTGACCTCGGCGGTCCGATGGTGGGTGCAATACCTGCGCAAAACCAGGATTCTGGAGAGCGCGCACCTGCCGGCCAGCGCCGACGAGGACAGTGCGACCGCGCTCCTGCATGCATTGGCGCAAATAGACGGTTGGCCGGCGCACCTTCGGGTTGAAGTCTGGCAAGGCGGTTTTATGCAGACCAGCGTCGGCCCGTTCGATGCGGCGCTCAAGTGCATGGTGGAGCGGGTATCCCACCAGTATCAGGCCTATCTCCCCCAGGCAAACGGGCGGCGACAGCCAGTGGGACGCCCGGGTCCATTCCTTGAGGTGTTACTGGCCGCGCTGCCGCTGGCCGAGCGGCAGTCATTGGGGTTCACCCAGGGCGCCGGGGAGGGGGAATTGCTCGAGCAGGTGCGTTGGCGTTTGCAACGCATATGGGAGTTTGCCGAGACCCAGAGGCGTGTGGGGCGCCGTCCGCATTTCCATCCGCCACAGCGTGTTGCGGATGGGCGCATCGCTTATCCGCTGAGTGGTAGAGGATTGAGGCCGATGGAGCGCGCCCAGGTGGCGCGCTTGCGCGCGTTGTATCCGGCGAGAACCGACGACGAGGTTCTACAGCTGTGGCGGGACGCGGGCGACTCGGTTCGAGAACGCGATGGGATGATCGACTATCTCTACAACGAACGTGAGGCGATGAACGTTGCGCTGGGGCAATGGCTTCATGGGGCGACCGGCCCTGCGCGGGAGGCCCGGGCGCAGGCGGTTGTACGTATCCAGCGATGTTGGGCCAGGGAGGCCTCCAGTCACGGGACGGCCATGGTCAAGGAACTGAATCTCGATGGCCTGGACCTGACCGATTTGCCCACGTTGGGCGCGCATTTCGGGCACGTGGAGGTATTGAGCCTGAAGCAAAACCAGCTGTCTCAATTGCCTACGCGTTTCCTGCGCTGTTTCCCGGGGGTGACGCGGCTTTACCTGAGCGACAACAGGTTCGAGCAGATGCCGCCGGGGCTTTCCGAGGTCCCGCGGCTGAGGGCCTTGTACCTGGGTAGCAATCGACTCAAGTTCAGGCTGGGCGATGTGATCCGGCTGAGTGAGCTGACGCAATTGCGCGTGTTGGATTTGTCCTCGAACCCCCTTCGCCAAGGGCAGCGACTGAACTTGGCGGGTTTGAAACACCTGCGCTATCTGAACCTGCGCAACACTCAGTTGGAAAGCCTGCCCAAGGGGGCTGTCACCCTGAAATGGCTGGAGGTGTTTGACCTCGCAAACAACCGCATCCAAGTGCTGACTCGGTCTGACCTGTTTATCTACGCGGATGTCCATCGCGCCATGGACCTGTCCGGCAACCCCTTGTCGCAGGGCACGCTTCAGATGCTTCGTGTTTATCGCGAGCAACCGGGGCGTTCTGGCATTCATTTCGGATTGCACCCGCATGATATTCCCGTCACTGCCGGCCCCGACCGCTGGCTGGCGGTGCTGGCGGTCAGGGACGTACCGTCGCACCTCGCGCTTTGGCAGGACTTGCAGGGGCGGGAGATTTTTGCGCGTTTTTTCACGCTGATCGAGCGTGTTGCCGCTGATCCCAAGTTTGTTGCCGCGGGTTATCGAGCCCTGAGAGAAGACCTCACCGGCAGAGTCTGGCGCTTGATCGAAGGGGCTGCCAACACCCCGCAACTGGCGACGATCCTGTTCGAGCATCCGTACGACATGAGCGCTGGCGTGAACGGTTGCATGGTGTCGCTCAACAATTTGGAGCTCAAATTCAGAATGTTCGAACTGCTCACCGGGGGCGACGGCGATGGGATGCCGCTGCTCAATTGTTTGCGGGCCAGCAGCCGCTTGGCGGCCATCACGAACGCTGTGCTTTTGTTCGAACCGCATCAGACGCCGGAGCTGGCGGGCACACGCATACTGGCTTACCGAATTGCCTTGTCCGCGGCCCTGGACCTCCCGCTGGGCTTCGATCAACGGCTGGATCGGACGTTGGGCACCCCCAGCCCCGAGAGCGTTGCCGCGATGCTTAACGGCATCCTGGCGGGCGAGACGAGGTTGGACTGGCCTGGGTGGCTGATTGAGAAGACGTATTGGCGGCAGTTCCTGCAAGCCAAGTATCAGGTGCGTCTTCAAGCCACGCTGGGGCATTACGATCAGGCGCTGGAGGACGCCTTGGACAGAGTCAACCGTGCAGAGCTGAGCGATGGGGCCTACCTGGCGTTGGCCAATGACCTGTCCAACCGGCGCTCAGTCGATGAGGACCGCTTGTTTCTGGCGTTGACAGAAGGTGAGTGGGCCAACTTCACAGGTGCCGCCGATGCTGCTTATACCTATCAGCAATAAGTACCTTACTTTGCGTGATATGGCCCGCCGGGCTTTCCCGGTATGATGTCCGCCCCCGCAGTCTGGATTGCGAATACGCCATGACCTTGCAGTACCCTACAATTGCCGATTGCGTCGGCAACACGCCCCTGGTCCGCTTGCAACGCATGGCGGGAGAAACCAGCAATACCCTGTTGCTCAAGCTCGAAGGGAACAACCCGGCCGGCTCCGTGAAGGACCGCCCGGCGCTGTCGATGATCACCCGCGCCGAGTTGCGCGGGCAGATCAAGCCCGGCGACACCCTGATCGAAGCCACCTCGGGTAACACCGGGATCGCCCTGGCCATGGCCGCCGCGATCAAGGGTTACAAGATGATCCTGATCATGCCCGACAACGGCAGCGCCGAGCGCAAGGCGGCGATGACCGCCTACGGCGCCCAGTTGGTGCTGGTGACCCAGGAAGAAGGCATGGAAGGCGCCCGCGACCTCGCCGAGCGCATGGCCGCCGAAGGCCGTGGCCTGGTGCTGGACCAGTTCGCCAATGGCGACAACCCCGAGGCGCACTACACCAGCACCGGCCCGGAAATCTGGCGCCAGACCGGGGGCACCATCACCCATTTCGTCAGTTCCATGGGCACCACCGGCACCATCATGGGCAACTCGCGCTACCTCAAGGAGCAGAACCCGGCGATCCAGATCGTCGGCCTGCAACCGATGGAAGGCGCAGCCATCCCGGGTATCCGCCGCTGGCCCGAAGAGTATCTGCCGAAGATCTACAACGCGACGCGCGTGGACCGCATCATCGACATGGCCCAGCGTGAAGCCGAAGACACCACCCGGCGCCTGGCCCGTGAAGAAGGCATCTTCTGCGGCGTGTCCTCCGGTGGCGCCGTGGCGGGTATGTTGCGCTTGTCCCAAGAAGTGGAAAACGCGGTGATCGTCGCGATCATCTGTGACCGTGGCGACCGTTACTTGTCGACCGGCATTTTCGACGAACCCAACTGATGGCCAAGCACGAGAGAGGCCTGCGCTTCCAACCGACGGGTGGCAGCCGGGCCCCGCAGATTCCAGTGGGCAAGAAACAACGCCTGACCATCGAGCGCCTGGCCAACGATGGCCGTGGCATCGTGTTCTTCGAAGGCCGCACCTGGTTCGTGAACGGTGCGCTGGCCGGTGAAGAAGTCGAAGCGCGGGTGTTGGGGGCCCACGGCAAAGTGGTCGAGGCGCGCACCGAGCGGGTGTTCAAGGCCAGCGAACTGCGCCGCCCGGCGCCGTGTGCCCACGTTGGCCGCTGTGGCGGTTGCAGCGTGCAGCACTTGCCCCATGGCGAACAACTTGCCCTGAAACAGCGCATGCTCGCCGAGCAACTGTCCCGCGTGGCGGGTGTCGAACCGCAGGAGTGGGCCGCACCTTTGAGCGGTCCGGAATTTGGCTACCGTCGCCGTGCCCGTGTAGCGGTGCGTTGGGATGCCAAGGCGAAAAAACTCGAAGTGGGTTTGCGTGCCGTGGCCAGCCAGGACATCGTCGCCATCGATGATTGCCCGGTGCTGGTACAGGCCTTGCAGCCGATCATGCAGCGTCTGCCGAACATGCTGCGCCGCCTGAGCAAACCCCAGGCCCTGGGGCATGTGGAGCTGTTCAGCGGTACATCCGTCGCCGTGCTGCTGCGGCATATGGCGCCATTGTCGGACGCGGACCTGCTGGTATTGAAAGAATTCTGCGCGTTCCATCAAGCCCAGTTGTGGCTGCATGGCGAGGGCCAGCCGGAGCCGGTGGATGCCGATGCCGCGTTGGGTTTTCAGCTGGAGCAGTGGGGCCTGGAACTGGCCTACCGTCCCGGCGACTTCGTGCAAGTCAACGCCGCTGTCAACGCGGCGATGGTGGCCCAGGCCCTGGAATGGCTGGCCCCACAGCCTGACGAACGCGTATTGGACCTGTTTTGTGGCCTGGGCAACTTTGCCCTGCCACTGGCCAGACAAGTACGCGAAGTGGTCGCGGTGGAGGGCGTGCAGACCATGGTGGATCGGGCGGCGCTTAATGCCGTCAGCAACAATTTGCATAATGCGCAGTTTTTTCAGGCCGATTTGTCCCAGCCTTTGACTGACGCAGAATGGGCCAAACAGGGCTTTTCTGCGGTACTCTTGGACCCACCCCGCGATGGTGCCCAAGAGGTTGTGCGCAAGCTCGCCACTCTGGGGGCCAAGCGCCTGGTGTATGTGTCCTGCAACCCGGCGACGCTGGCGCGGGACACGGTTGAGTTGGTCAAGCAAGGCTACCGGCTAAAACGTGCCGGGATCCTCGACATGTTTCCGCAGACAGCGCATGTCGAGGCCATGGCGTTATTTGAAGCGGGCTAGGATGCCCGTTTAATCCGACTGGCCTGCGTTCTCCAGGGCCTGTGATCTGCCACGGAGTTCGCAGTAAAGTCGGCGATGATTTTGGCGCATCAGAGGTGCGTCGTAGGGAAGGTAAGCAAGATGGTACAGGTGAGAGCACACCAGCCGATCAACACCGACGGCAGTATCAATCTCGAGGCATGGCTGGATCATGCCGTCAGTGTCGACCCGGCACTGGACCGTGAAGCCTTGAAGGCAGCCTGCGAGTTCGCTCGCGAGTCTGAGCAACAAGACAATGCGGCCAAGAACCTGTGGGCCGAAGGCACTTCGAGCTTTCGCACCGGGCTCGAGATCGCCGAGATCCTTGCCGATCTCAAGCTGGACCAGGATTCGCTGATCGCCGCCGTGCTCTATCGCGGCGTGCGTGAAGGGCATATCGCGTTGCCGCTGGTCAGCCAGCGTTTCGGCGCCGTGGTGGCCAAGCTGATCGACGGCGTGCTGCGCATGGCCGCCATCAGCGCCAGCCTCAGCCCGCGCCAGTCGATGGTGCTGGGCACCCAGGGCCAGGTGGAAAACCTGCGCAAGATGCTGGTGGCGATGGTCGATGACGTGCGCGTCGCCCTGATCAAGCTGGCCGAACGCACCTGCGCGATCCGGGCGGTGAAGACCGCCGACGACGAAAAACGCAACCGTGTGGCCCGCGAGGTGTTCGACATCTACGCGCCGCTGGCACACCGCCTGGGCATCGGCCATATCAAGTGGGAGCTGGAGGACTTGTCCTTCCGCTACCTCGAACCCGATCAATACAAACAGATCGCCACGCTGCTGCACGAGCGGCGGCTGGACCGTGAGCGCTTTATCACTGATGTGATGAACCAGCTGCGCTCCGAGTTGCAGGCTACCGGCGTCGATGCCGACATCAGCGGCCGCGCCAAGCACATCTATTCCATCTGGCGCAAAATGCAGCGCAAGGGCCTGGCCTTCAGCCAGATCTACGATGTGCGCGCCGTGCGTGTGCTGGTGCCGGAAATGCGCGACTGCTACACCGCGCTGGGCATTGTCCACACCCTGTGGCGGCATATTCCCAAGGAGTTTGACGACTACATCGCCAACCCCAAGGAAAACGGCTACCGCTCGCTGCACACCGCCGTGATCGGCCCTGAGGGCAAGGTGCTGGAAGTGCAGATCCGCACCCACGCCATGCACGAAGAGGCCGAGTTGGGCGTGTGTGCGCACTGGCGCTACAAGGGCACCGACGTCAAGGCCGGGTCCAACCAGTACGAAGAGAAAATCTCCTGGCTGCGCCAAGTCCTGGAATGGCACGAAGAACTCGGCGACATCGGCGGCCTCGCCGAACAGTTGCGCGTGGACATCGAGCCGGACCGGGTCTACATCTTTACCCCTGACGGCCATGCCATCGACCTGCCCAAGGGCGCCACGCCGCTGGACTTCGCTTACCGCGTACACACCGAGATCGGCCACAACTGCCGGGGCGCCAAGATCAACGGGCGCATCGTGCCGCTCAACTACAGCCTGCAAACCGGTGAACAGGTCGAGATCATCACCAGCAAGCACGGCACGCCGAGCCGCGACTGGCTGAACCCGAACCTGGGCTACATCACCACGTCGCGGGCGCGGGCGAAGATCGTGCACTGGTTCAAGTTGCAGGCGCGCGACCAGAACGTCGCCGCCGGCAAGACCCTGCTCGAACGCGAACTGGCCCGCCTGGGCCTGCCGCAGGTGGACTTCGACAAGCTGGCCGAAAAGGCCAACATGAAGATCGCCGAAGACATGTTCGCCGCCCTCGGTGCCGGCGACCTGCGCCTGGCGCAACTGGTCAACCTGGCGCAACAACTGGTCGAACCGGAGCGCGGCAGCGAGCAGTTGGAGTTGATCCCGCGCAAAGCCACCGGCTACAAGCCGGGCAAACGCGGCGACATCCAGATCCAGGGCGTGGGCAATCTGATGACGCAAATGGCCGGCTGCTGCCAGCCGTTGCCGGGCGACGCGATCGTCGGCTACATCACCCAGGGCCGTGGCGTGAGCATTCACCGCCAGGACTGCGCTTCGGTGCTGCAACTGGGCGGGCGTGAGCCGGAGCGGATCATTCAGGTCAGCTGGGGCCCGGTGCCGGTGCTTACCTATCCGGTGGACATCGTCATCCGTGCCTACGACCGTTCCGGTCTGCTGCGGGACGTGTCGCAAGTGCTGCTCAACGAGCGGATCAACGTGCTGGCGGTCAACACCCGCTCGAACAAAGAGGACAACACCGCGTTGATGTCCTTGACCATCGAGATCCCGGGCCTGGACGCGTTGGGGCGGTTGCTGGGGCGGATTTCCCAGTTGCCGAACATCATCGAGACGCGGCGTAACCGTACGCCATGATTAGCTGGATGAACGCGGGCTAACATGTGGGAGGGCTTTTGTGGGAGCGGGCTTGCTCGCGAATACGGTGTGTCAGTGCCAGATTCATTGGCTGACACTACGCATTCGCGAGCAAGCCCGCTCCCACATTTGATCTTCTGCGTGCCCACTTGATCGGACAGAAACTGATGTATTCACTAGATGACCTGCTGCACCTGATGAACCGCCTGCGCGACCCGCAATACGGCTGCCCGTGGGACATCAAGCAAACCTACGCCACCATCGTCCCGCATACCCTTGAAGAAGCCTACGAAGTCGCCGATGCCATCGAGCGCGGTGACTTCGATCACTTGCAAGGCGAGCTCGGCGACCTGTTGTTCCAGGTGGTGTATTACAGCCAGCTGGCCCGGGAAGAAGGGCGTTTCGAATTTGCCGGCGTGATCGACAGCATCACGCGCAAGCTGATCCGTCGTCATCCCCACGTGTTCCCCAGCGGCGATCTGTACGCACCGCTGGATACCCCCCGGTTGAACGAAGAGCAGGTCAAGCACCGTTGGGAGCAGATCAAGGCCGAGGAGCGTGCGCAAAAGTCCTGCGCACCGGAGCAACTGTCCTTGCTCGATGACGTACCCACGGCGCTGCCATCCTTGTCTCGTGCCGCCAAGTTGCAAAAGCGCGCCAGCCAGGTCGGTTTTGACTGGCCATCCGCCTTGCCGGTGGTGGACAACGTCCGCGAAGAGCTGGATGAAGTACTCGAAGCCATGGCTGACAACGACCCCGCCGCCATCGCCGATGAAGTTGGCGACCTGCTATTTGCCGCGGTCAACCTGGCCCGTCACCTCAAGGTCGACCCGGAAACCGCGCTGCGTGGCGCCAATGCCAAGTTCGAACGACGTTTCCGATTTATCGAACAGGCATTGCGCGATACGCATCAATCCATAGAAGATTGCACCCTCGAAGAGTTGGACGCCCTGTGGGGTGAAGCCAAACGCCAGGAAAAGAACATGTCCAGCTGCGGTTGAGCGGCTGCCTAAGTGAGTAAGCACCATGAGCATTTCCCTTCGCGATCAGTTGCTCAAAGCAGGTCTGGTCAACCAAAAGCAGGCCAAGCAGGTCGGCAAAGAGAAACAGAAGCAGCAGCGCCTGGTCCACAAGGGCCAGATCGAGGCCGACGACACCCAGGCCCGCCTGGCTGCCGAAGCGAAGGCCGAGAAGGTCAAGCGCGATCAGGAACTCAATCGCCAGCAGCAGGAAAAAGCCGAGGCCAAGGCCCGCACGGCCCAGGTCAAGCAACTGATCGAGACCTCGCGCCTGCCCAAGCTGACCACCGAGGATTACTACAACTTCGTGGATGACAAGAAGGTCAAGCGCCTGTCGGTCAACACGTTGATGCGCAACAAGCTGAGCAACGGCTCCCTGGCGATCGTGCATCACGGTGGTGGTTACGAGGTGATCCCGCGTGAAGCGGCGCTGAAGATCCAGGAGCGTGCGCCAGAGCGCATCGTGCAGCTCAACATCCTCACCGAAAGCCAGGTGCCGGACGAGGATGATCCATACGCGGCCTACCAGATCCCGGATGATCTGATGTGGTAAGGCTGTAGAAACAACAAACCCCGCTCAAAAGGCGGGGTTTTTGTTGATAGGTACTCCGGCTGCGTGGGCTGGAGCACCTATAGGATTTCGATACTCAGGAGCTTTCTGCCTGGCGTTTCATCTCAAGCGACTCGAGCTCGTTCTTATAATTGTGAGCGTCACTCTCGTTGTGAAACATGCCGACCAGCAGGTCTTGTTGGTGTACATCCCAGATGTGAATCCCATGGCCCAGCGCTTCATGGGACATATGTGCATCGTCGCGTTCAGTTACTTTTACAGTCATCTGCTTGCTCCAATCTCTGGTGGGTCTGCGGCAAGTCGTCGCAGGCCTTTGTTATATGTTTTGTTAGCTTGCTAAGTAAACCGACTTTTCGCGCAACAATTCATTGCAGGAACTGCAACAGTGCTGCAGGCCTTGAGGAGTGGGGGTTTGCGGTATGGGTGCTGGAGTTTTATGACAGAAGTTTCATGTTGAGAGCCCGCTATCGCCATCGCAGGCAAGCCCGCTCCCACAGGGGAATGCATTTCAAATGTGGGAGCTGGCTTGCCTGCGATGACTGCACAAGCCTCTATATAGAATCCGCAGGCAAAAAAAAGCCCCGCAGTCAGCGAGGCTCTTTTTTTGACTCATCAGCCGATCAGCTACCTTTGACAGCCTTGCCGTCAACCGTACCGTCTTGCAGCATGATGTTGTATTCCTTGCCGTCAGTCTCGACCTGACGCAGGGCAACCAGGATGCCGCCCTGGTCCTTGGCAAACCACATCTGGGTGATGCGCTTGCTTTGGGTTGGGTCACGCACGCGCTCAACCTTGATCGCGTCGATGGAGCCGACCTTGGTCTGGACCTTTTCCGGGCCGATCACGCGGAAGTCGTAGGTGTCGACGTCGGTGCCTTCGACCACGTTGTAGCTCATGCTTTTCTTGCCAGCGGCAACGTCGCGCTGCAGGGCCAACTGGTAGGTCGACTTGTCGAGCATGCCGCTTTGCAGGGCCACGTTGACCGGGTCTTTGTTTTCAAAACCGGTGACTTTCTTGGCGGTTTGATCGAAGTCCAGGTTGATCTTCTTGGCTTTGCCCAGCCCACCGCGTTCGAAGATGTAGCTCTTCGGTTGCAGGGTGTCCTTGTCAAACAGGATCACGCTGGTTTCGGTGAGGCTGGCGATCATCATGGAAGCCTTGAAGTTCAAGGTCCAGGTGCCGTCGCCATTCTTGGCCAGGCTGCGTTCAGCCGAACCACTCATGGGCAACTGTTTCCAGTCGGCGGTGTAGCTAACGGAGAAAGGGTGAAGGTCTGCCGCTTGCACCGCAGGCAAGGCAAACAGAGCAAAAGCGAAGAGCAAGGCGCGACGCATAAAATCTCCTAGGTTCGAATCAAGTGGCCGCTGGCCGCGAGTAACTGACCGTCCAATAATGCACCCTGCTCACCAAGAATCAACCGCCCCTCGGCAAACCAGCGCACTGCCAGCGGGTAAATCCTGTGTTCCTGGGCGTGAACCCGTTGCGCAAGGCTCTGCGCTGAGTCATCCGACTCTACCGGAACCACTGCCTGTACGACCAGAGGCCCGCCATCGAGTTCCTCGGTGACGAAGTGCACGCTGCAGCCATGCTCGCTGTCGCCGGCGTCGAGCGCCCGCTGGTGCGTGTGCATGCCTTTGTATTTAGGCAGGAGGGAAGGGTGGATGTTGAGCAGGCGCCCAGCGTAGTGCCGCACGAAATCAGCGCTGAGGATGCGCATGAAACCGGCGAGGACCACGAGTTTGGGATTGAAGGCGTCGATCAGTTCGACCAAGGCGGCATCGAAGGCTTCGCGGCCTTCGAAGGCCTTGTGATCCAGGGAGCGGGTGGCGATACCCGCGTCGCTGGCGCGTTGCAGGCCGAACGCGTCGCTGCGGTTGGAGATCACCGCAGCGATGCGCACCGGGCTGTCGCCGGTGCGCGTGCTGTCGATCAGGGCCTGCAAGTTACTGCCGGTGCCGGAGAGCAGCACCACGACATCACAGGTCTGGGACATCAATGAGCCTTGAGGTTCTTCAGTTCAACCTGGGCCGCGCCTTCCGGTGCGGTGGCGATCTGACCGATGACCCAAGGCTGTTCGCCCGCTTCACGCAGTACGTTCAACGCGGTTTCAACGTGCTCTTGGGCCACGCAGATGACCATGCCGACGCCGCAGTTCAGCACGCGGTGCATTTCGTTTTCGTTGACGTTGCCTTTCTCTTGCAGCCAGTCGAAGACTGCAGGACGCTGCCAGCTGGCCACGTCGACAATCGCCTGGGCGCCTTTTGGCAGCACGCGCGGGATGTTGTCCAGCAGGCCGCCACCCGTGATGTGGGCCATGGCCTTGACGGCGCCAGTGTCCTTGATCAGCTTGAGCAGTGGCTTGACGTAGATGCGGGTCGGGGCCATCAGCAGGTCGGTCAGCGGTTTGCCGTCGAGCTGGATGTTTTCGATGTCGGCGCCGGACACTTCGATGATCTTGCGGATCAGCGAGTAGCCGTTGGAGTGCGGGCCGGACGATGGCAGGGCGAGCAGGGCGTCACCGGCGGCAACCTTGGAGCCGTCGATGATCTCGGCTTTCTCGACCACACCGACGCAGAAGCCGGCCAGGTCGTAGTCTTCGCCTTCGTACATGCCTGGCATTTCAGCGGTTTCGCCGCCGACCAGGGAGCAACCCGACAGTTCGCAACCGGCGCCAATGCCGGTCACAACCTGGGTGGCGGTCTCGACGTTGAGCTTGCCGGTGGCGTAGTAGTCCAGGAAGAACAACGGCTCGGCGCCGCACACCACCAGGTCGTTGACGCACATGGCCACCAGGTCGATGCCGATGCTGTCGTGCTTGTTCAGGTTCAGTGCCAGGCGCAGCTTGGTGCCCACGCCGTCGGTGCCGGAGACCAGCACTGGCTGTTTGTAGCCGGCCGGGATCTCGCAGAGGGCGCCGAAACCGCCCAGGCCGCCCATGACTTCGGGGCGCGCAGTGCGCTTGGCGACGCTCTTGATGCGTTCGACCAATGCTTCACCGGCGTCGATGTCTACACCGGCGTCCTTGTAGCTCAGGGAGGGTTGCTTGCTCATGATCCAGGCCTTTAGGGGGGATTCAGGGGTAACGACCGAGCGGGCGGGGGCTTTTATAAAGGCCACGCCGTTGACGGTCTGCGAAGGCGCGCGATTTTATCAGGCTTGAGGGGCAGCGGCCATCCTCGGGCCGACGGGCAGAGGCATATGGGTTAAAAAAATGCTAATCCGGTCTGCTTTGGTACGTATTAAGGTATAGCCTTGAACCCGCTATCGTTATGACAGTACGAAAACTTACCGATACCCGTGAATGTTTTGCCAGCCGCTGTGGTCACAGCCCTGGTAAGCCGAATTCACGCGGTCTGTTCCAGCCGCTAAATTTGTTGTTCGGGAATCTTCCATGCGTCTGTGTAAATTCTTCTTTGTAGGCTGCTTGTCGTTGGTCAGCCTGGCGAGTCATGCCGAAACCCTCAATGGCCTGTATCAAGTGCTCGAACCCGTCAGTAGCCAGTCGCCGCAAGAGCGCGACCAGGCGACCCAGCGTGCCGTGCAAACCCTGGTGATCCGCCTGACCGGCGACGCCAAGGCCGCCGATGGCCCGGGCCTGGCGGCGGTTCGCAAGGACCCGCAGCAAATCATCACGCAATACGGCTACGACGCCGGCCCGCCGGAAAGCCTGCAAGTGGATTTTGACCCGGTCAGCACCGACCGCGCCTTGCGTGATGCGGGTCTGTCGATCTGGGGCAGCAACCGGCCGTCGATCCTTGGCTGGTGGCTGAATGACTCTACCGAAGGCAGCAGTCTGGTCGGTGATGGCCAAAGCGTCGCCCAGGCATTGCGTCGCGCGGCACAGCACCGTGGGCTGCCGTTGCGGCTGCCGCTGGGTGACTTGGAAGAGCAGGTGGTGGCCACCGCGCCCAACCTGGAAAGCGCCGACGCCACGCCACTGCGCGCCGCCTCCGAGCGCTACGGCGCGGATGCCCTGTTGGCCGTGCATGCGCGCCAGGAAGGCAACCAGTGGCAGGCCAAGTGGCGCTTGTGGCTGGGCGACAAGAGCGAGCAGGGCAGCGTCCAAGGCGCCGATACGGGCGCGGTGGCCGATGCCGTCATGCTGGCGGTCAGCCAGAAGCTGGCACCGCGCTTTGCGGTCAAGGCCGGGGTAAGCAGCGAGCAGTTGCTCGAAGTACAAGGCATGAACCTGGAGCGCTATGCCGCCCTGGGGCATCTGCTCGAGCCGTTTGGTGGCCAGCCGCAGTCTGTGGATGGCGACCGCATCGTCTATCGCGTCAACGGCAGTGTCGATCAATTGCGTACCCAGTTGGGCCTGGCCAAGTTGCAGGAGGTTGGGCCTGGTGAAGCACCGGCGGCAGCAACGCCTGCGGCGCAACTGCGGTTTCGTTGGTAACAGTTCTTCCTTATATAGAAGCAATGGAGTGGTTTATGGCGGATACGCGTCGTTGGGTGTGGCTTGGTGGGCTGGTCCTGCTGTGCGCGTTTGTTTTCTTGCTGCATTCGATCCTGACGCCGTTCCTGGTTGCGTTGCTGCTGGCCTACCTGTTTGATCCGGTGGTGGATCGCCTGGAGAAGGTCGGCTTGTCACGGACCTGGGGCGTGGTGACGGTTTTCGCCTTGTTCACCCTGATCATCACGGCGCTGGTGCTGGTGCTGGTGCCGATGTTGGCCAAGCAATTGTTCCGCCTCTATGAACTGGCCCCGCAGATGCTGGATTGGCTGCAGCACACGGCGATGCCGTGGGCCCAGGCCAAGCTGGGGCTGGCGGATGGGTTCTGGAAGTTCGACAAGGTCAAGGCCGCGATCAGCGAGCATATGGGGCAGACCACCGACATTGTCGGCGTCGTACTCAGCCAGGCCACGGCGTCCAGCCTGGCGCTGATCGGCTGGTTGACCAATCTGGTGCTGATCCCGGTGGTGGCGTTCTACCTGCTGCGCGACTGGGACATCATGATGGCCAAGATCCGCAGCCTGCTGCCGCGCAACCGTGAAGAGCGCATCGTCTCGCTGGCGGAGGAGTGTCATGAGGTGCTGGGTGCGTTTGTGCGCGGTCAGTTGCTGGTGATGCTGGCCCTGGGGGTTATCTATGCTGCCGGCCTGATGGCGATCGGCCTGGAACTGGGCTTGTTGATTGGCCTGATCGCCGGCCTGGCGGCCATCGTGCCGTACATGGGCTTTGTGATTGGTATCGGCGCGGCGCTGGTGGCCGGGTTGTTCCAGTTTGGTGGCGACCTGTACCCGATGCTCGGGATTGTCGCGGTGTTCATGGTCGGCCAGGCGCTCGAAGGCATGGTGCTCACGCCGTTGTTGGTGGGGGATCGGATCGGTCTGCACCCGGTGGCGGTGATCTTTGCGATCCTGGCGGGCGGAGAGCTGTTCGGCTTTACTGGCATCCTGCTGGCGTTGCCGGTGGCGGCGGTGATCATGGTGCTGGTGCGCCATGTGCATGACTTGTACAAGGATTCGGATGTGTACACGGGGGTCGAAGACCCTGATCTGTAAACGTTGCGTCACAAACCCGGCCTTGGTCGGGTTTGTTGTTTCTGGGGGTGGGGCGTCAAACAATCCGCGCAAAACCGGTAAGTTAACGCAAACCTTTGATTTTGCTTGTGGTCTGCTGCATTGTGCGCCCGGCGTCACGGGTATAAACTTTGCAAACTTTACACAGAGGCCACTAGCGGTTCGTTTGGAGCCGTTCAGTCAGCATGAAACCGATTCAGCTGCCCTTGGGTGTGCGTCTGCGTGACGACGCCACCTTTATCAACTACTACCCAGGCGCCAATGCCGCTGCACTCGGCTATGTCGAGCGGCTCTGCGAAGCCGACGCCGGGTGGACCGAAAGCCTGATCTATCTGTGGGGCAAGCACGGCGTAGGGCGTACTCACCTGTTGCAGGCCGCGTGTTTGCGTTTTGAACAGATGGGCGAGCCGGCGGTTTATTTGCCGTTGGCCGAGTTGATGGATCGCGGTATCGGTATCTTCGACCACCTCGAGCAATATGAGCTGGTCTGCCTGGACGATCTGCAGGCCATCGCCGGCAAGGCGGAGTGGGAAGAGGCGTTGTTTCATCTGTTCAACCGTTTGCGTGACAGCGGCCGGCGCTTGCTGATCGCTGCATCCGCTTCGCCGCGGGAACTGCCGGTCAAGCTGGCGGATCTCAAATCTCGCCTGACCCTGGCGCTGATCTTCCAGATGCGTCCCCTGTCTGACGAAGACAAATTGCGTGCCCTGCAATTGCGTGCCTCCCGTCGCGGTTTGCACCTCACCGATGAGGTCGGGCACTTCATTCTGACCCGCGGCACCCGCAGCATGAGCGCGTTGTTCGATTTGCTCGAACAGCTCGATCAGGCCTCTCTGCAAGCCCAGCGCAAGCTGACGATTCCTTTCCTCAAGGAAACCCTCGGCTGGTAGCCAGCCCTTTGTTTTCGGGGCTTTCGGCAAATTCCAGGCGCCAGAAAACCTGCGTTTGGGCCGGGTTGGCCACGCAAATCGGTTGCATAGGGTGTTAAGGGCTTAGATGTCATCGTCCAAACAAGAAGTCACATAGATCACGATTGAATTTGCAAATCGATCTGATAGCGGGCATAGTCTCGGCTTCTTTACACATCAGCCACGGTCGTGCCCATGCTAAATCGCTTCGCACCCCTCGTGCCTCTCGCACTCGTTACCCTGTTGTTTGGTTGCGCCTCCCACCCTCAACAGGTGGCCGAGCAGCAAAAACCGCAGGTTCAAAATCAGGCAAAATTCGTCGCTGCACAGTCTGCTTCTGTTTATGAAGAAGAGCTGGCGACTGAAAAGGAACTGGGCGCCTTCTCCGGCAACAAGCCTTACCAGCTTCCAGTCCTGGCCGACAGCATTCTCGAACGCGGCATGTCCCTGATCGGTACACGTTACCGTTTCGGTGGTACCTCTGAAGCCGGTTTCGACTGCAGCGGCTTCATCGGCTACCTGTTTCGTGAAGAAGCTGGCATGAACCTGCCGCGCTCCACTCGCGAAATGATCAACGTGAATGCACCGTTGGTCGCACGCAACAACCTCAAGCCCGGTGATCTGCTTTTCTTTAGTACTGCTGGCCGTGGTCGCGTAAGCCATGCCGGTATCTACCTGGGCGACAACCAGTTTATCCACTCCAGCAGCCGTCGCAGTGGCGGTGTCCGAGTCGACAACCTGGGCGATAGCTACTGGAGCAAAACCTTCATCGAAGCCAAGCGTGCACTCGCCATGGCCCCGACGACGGTTACCGCTAGCAAGTAAACTTAAAGTGATACTTGAAGTTTGACGTGTAAGCGCTAGAATCCCTGGATATTGTTGGAAACCGTACGCGCGAGCTCTGCTTGCGCGTTCTGGTTTTCAGCGTTCGGCAGCGAAAGCCGCATCCAGACCAGGATTGTTCTGCACATGTCGACCTCGGCCCGCCTGATTCTTATTGTTTGCGCCGCGCTCCTCAGCGCCTGCGCCAGCCGTCCACCGCCCGCTCCCGTAGCGGTGAAGCCCAAGCCGGTGTTCAACTATTCCACCCAGAATTTCTCGCCTGTCGCCGAAGACGTACTCTTTCGCGCGCTCGGCCTGGTCGGTACGCCTTATCGCTGGGGCGGCAACACGCCGGACTCAGGCTTTGATTGCAGCGGCCTGATCGGTTTTGTCTACCGCGATGCGGCCGGCATCTCCCTGCCACGCACCACCCGCGAACTGATCGTGATGCGCGCCCAGGATGTGAGTGAAGAGAACCTGCAAACCGGTGACCTGCTGTTCTTTGCCACCGGCGGCGGCTCACAGGTCAGTCACGCCGGCATCTACGTGGGCGAGGGCCGCTTCGTCCACGCGCCGCAAACCGGCGGCACGGTGAAGCTGGACACCTTGTCCAAGGCGTATTGGCAGAATGCTTACCTGAGCGCCAAGCGCGTGTTGCCAGGGAGTCTGGCACGTAATCCCTGAGCTGACAGAGATCTGAGTGTGGGAGCGGGCTTGCTCGCGAAGGCGCCGGATCAGACCACACATCTGTGACTGACACACCGCCTTCGCGAGCAAGCCCGCTCCCACATGGGTTTTGTGGTGGTCTGAAGCCTATCTACTTAGCTGCTGAAACCCGCCACACCTTATTTCCCACGTCATCCGCCACCAGCAACCCCCCCTGCTGATCAATCACCACGCCCACCGGCCGGCCCATGGCTTTCTCGTCTTTGTCGAGGAACCCGGTCAGCACATCCACCGGCTGTCCCTTGGGCTGGCCAGCCTCGAACGGTACGAAGATCACCTTGTAACCACTGTGGGGCTTGCGATTCCACGAACCATGCTGGCCGATGAATGCGCCATTCGTGAAAGGGGCGGGCAATTTGCTGTTCTCGGCAAACGTCAGTCCCAGCGAGGCGGTATGCGGGCCTACGGCGTAGTCTGGTGCAATCGCCTTGGCCACCAGGTCGAGGTTTTGCGGATTGACTCGCACATCCACATGCTGCCCGTAGTAGCTGAACGGCCAGCCATAGAAGGCGCCATCCTGAACCGAGGTGATGTAGTCCGGCACCAGGTCGCTACCGATTTCATCGCGCTCGTTCACCGCCGTCCACAGCTTGCCGCTTTGTGGTTCCCAGGCCATGCCGTTAGGGTTGCGCAGGCCCGAGGCGAAAATGCGGTGCTGGCCGCTGGCGCGGTCCACTTCCCAGATCGCCGCCCGGCCTTCTTCTGCCTGTAGGCCGTTTTCACCAACGTTGCTGTTGGAGCCTACGCTTACGTACAGCTTGCGGCCGTCTTTGCTCGCCACCACGTTCTTGGTCCAGTGGTGGTTGATGCTGCCGCCGGGTAGGTCGACCACCTTGGTACCGGCTGCCTTGATCGCGGTTGCTCCCGGTTGGTAGGGGAAGCGCAGCAGCTTGTCCGAGTCCGCCACATACAGATCATTGCCCACCAGGGTCATGCCGAAGGGCGAATTGAGGTTTTCAAGAAATACTGTCCGGGTCTCGGCGATGCCATCGTGGTCGGCATCGCGCAGCAACGTGATGCGGTTCGGGCTAGGCACGCCCGCACCGGCTCGGCCCATGACCTTTTCCATCACCCAGCCACGAATGCCCTTTGAGTCATCGGGTTTGGGCGGCGCATTGGTTTCTGCCACCAGTACGTCGCCATTGGGCAGCACATACAGCCAGCGCGGGTGGTCCAGGCCCTCGGCAAACGCCGCCACCTGGGTGCCCGCGGCGGGAGTTGGCTTCGCACCCGCAGGCCAGCCGATGGCTGGCGCGATGTTTACCGTGGGGATCAGGGTCTTGTTCGGCTCCGGTAGCTTAGGGGAAGGCCCGGTTCCGTCAGACACTTGCAAGGTCGAACTTTCACCGCAGGCGGCGAGGGCGCCTGCGAACATGATCAGTAGGGCAAGTCGGGTCTTGTGCATGTTTTTCTCCTGGGTACCTGCAAGGGTAGAGGCATGCAGCGGTCCGATGGTTCAAGTGCGAAGCCGGCTTTAATTGACGCTCCACCCCCAACCCTCTACCCTTCGCGACTTGTTCCAGGTGCTCTGTGACCCACGGGTCGACCGAGTGAAACAGGGAAGCCGGTGAGTGAGCGCACTTGTACACAGTGCTGCCGCGATCCCGGCGCTGCCCCCGCAACGGTAAATGAGTCAAGACCCTGCTTTCTGCCACTGTATCGCCCCGCGATATGGGAAGGCGCAGCGTCGGCGATCGCCACTCATGAGCCCGGAGACCGGCCTGAAACATCCAACAGCATCACGGTGGGCGATGCTTGGCTGTCTGTTTTGTCTTTTTCCTGCCCGCCGTTTTTTGTCCAGCCCCAACGGAGAGCTGCCATGACCGATTCCCCTGAACGCGACGAACGCCACCTGGCGCGCATGCTGCGCAAAAAAGCCGTGATCGACGAGCGCATCGCCAACTCGCCCAACGAATGCGGTTTGCTGCTGGTGCTCACCGGCAACGGCAAAGGCAAGAGCAGTTCTGCGTTCGGCATGCTGGCTCGGGCCATGGGCCACGGCATGCAGTGCGGTGTGGTGCAGTTCATCAAGGGGCGCAACAGCACGGGCGAAGAGCTGTTCTTCCGCCGCTTCCCTGAGCAAGTGCGTTTTCACGTCATGGGCGAAGGCTTCACCTGGGAAACCCAGGACCGCCAACGTGACATCGCCGCCGCCGAAGCCGCCTGGGCGGTGTCCCGCGAGCTGCTGCAAGATCCCGCCATCGGCCTTGTCGTCCTTGACGAACTGAACATCGCCCTCAAACACGGCTACCTCGATCTGGACCAAGTGCTCAGCGACCTGCAAGCCCGTCCGCCGATGCAACACGTGGTGGTCACCGGCCGTGGCGCCAAGCCCGAGCTGATCGAAATGGGCGACACCGTCACCGAAATGGGCATGCTCAAGCACGCGTTCCAGGCCGGTATCAAGGCACAGAAGGGCGTCGAACTTTGAATCAGCCCCGTCATTGCCCGGCCGTCTTGATCGCCGCACCGGCGTCCGGCCAGGGCAAAACCACCGTCACCGCCGCGCTCGCCCGTTTGCACCGCAACCTGGGACGCAAGGTGCGCGTGTTCAAATGCGGGCCGGACTTTCTCGACCCGATGATCCACGAGCGCGCCAGTGGTGCGCCGGTGTATCAATTGGACATGTGGATGGTGGGAGAGCAGGAAAGTCGTCGCCTGTTGTGGGAAGCCGCCGGCGAGGCTGACCTGATCCTCATTGAAGGCGTGATGGGCCTGTTCGACGGCACGCCATCCAGCGCTGACCTGGCGCGCCACTTTGGCGTGCCGGTGCTCGGTGTGATCGACGGCACCGCCATGGCCCAGACCTTCGGCGCCCTCGCGCTGGGCCTGGCGCGTTATCAGCCGGACCTGCCGTTCGCCGGCGTGCTGGCCAACCGCGTAGGCACACTGCGCCACGCACAATTGCTCGAAGGCAGTCTGACCGAGGGCCTGCGCTGGTACGGCGCGCTGTCCCGCGAGACCGGCATCGAATTGCCCAGCCGCCACCTGGGCCTGGTACAAGCCAGCGAACTGAATGACCTCGACCTGCGCCTCGATGCCGCCGCCCAAGCCCTGGGCAGCAGTTGCGAAGTCGCATTGCCGCCGCCGGTGACGTTCGCTGCGCCGCAGATCATTGAGGCCGAGCCGTTGCTCAACGGCGTGCGCATTGCCGTGGCTCGCGACGAAGCCTTCGCCTTCACCTACGGCGCCAGCCTCGACCTGTTGCGGGCGATGGGCGCCGAATTGCACTTCTTCTCGCCGATCCATGACCGCGAATTGCCTGACGCCGACAGTCTGTATCTGCCGGGTGGTTACCCGGAATTGCATCACCAGGCGCTGTCGGAAAACACCGCGATGCTCGATGCGATCCGTGCTCATCACGCTGCTGGCAAACCGCTGCTCGCCGAGTGCGGCGGCATGTTGTACCTGCTGGACTCGCTCACCGATGTCGACGGCCAGCGTGCCGAGTTGCTCGGTCTGCTGCAGGGCGATGCCGTGATGCAAAAGAAACTGGCCGCCCTGGCCCTGCAAAATGTCGAACTGCCGGAAGGCACATTGCGCGGTCACACCTATCACCACTCCCTGACCAGCACCGACTGCACGCCGATTGCCCGTGGCGTGAGCCCCAACGGTGGGCGTGGTGCCGAGGCGGTTTTCCGACAGGGGCGGATGACGGCTTCCTACGTGCACTTTTACTTTCCGTCGAATCCGGCGGCGGTGGCGGCACTGTTTGCGCCAGACCGGGAGGGTGCCATCGCAGGCAAGCCAGCTCCCACAGGGGATCACGTCGAAACCCAATCCAATGTGGGAGCGGGCTTGCCCGCGAAGAGGCCATGACCGACAACGCCTTCCCTGAGGCCGACCGCCAGGCCGTCTACCGCGCCATCGCCGAACGCCGCGACATGCGCCACTTCAGCGGCGGCACCGTCGCGCCTGAACTGCTGCAGCGCCTGCTCCAGGCCGCACACCAGGCGCCCAGCGTCGGCCTGATGCAACCCTGGCGCTTCATCCGTATCAGTGACCGCCAACTGCGTGGGCAAATCCAGCAACTGGTGGAAGAAGAACGCATCCGCACCGCCGAAGCCCTGGGCGAGCGCTCCGACGAATTCATGAAGCTCAAGGTCGAAGGCATCCACGATTGCGCCGAGGTATTGGTAGCAGCGCTGATGGACGACCGCGAGCGCCACATCTTCGGTCGTCGCACCTTGCCGGAAATGGACATGGCCTCGCTGTCCTGTGCAATCCAGAACCTGTGGCTGGCTGCCCGCGTCGAAGGCCTGGGCATGGGCTGGGTCTCGCTGTTCGAGCCCCAGGCCCTGGCCGACCTGCTGGGCCTGCCGCCCGGCGCCAAACCCCTGGCTGTGCTGTGCCTGGGCCCGGTCGCTGCGTTCTACCCGGCACCGATGTTGCAACTCGAAGGCTGGACCGAGCCGCGGCCGCTGAGTGACATGCTGTACGAAAATTCTTGGGGAGTGAGTCAATGAGTGTGGCCTTGCTGTGTGTCGCCGCAGTCGCGCTGGATGCGCTGCTGGGCGAACCCAGGCGCTGGCATCCGCTGGTGGCGTTCGGCAATTTCGCCGGGCGCATCGAGCAACGCTTCAACAGCGGTGGCCGGGGCTGGCGCAGCCATGGCGTGACCGCGTGGTTTATCGCCGTGGTGCCGTTGACCCTGCTGGCCACCGCTTTGTCGTGGGCACCGTATATCGGCTGGATCTTGGAGATCCTGGCGTTGTACTGCGCCCTCGGCATGCGCAGCCTTGGCGAGCATGTGATCCCGGTCGCCCAGGCGCTGCGCAGTGATGACCTGGACGAAGCGCGAAAGCGTGTGAGTTACCTTGTCAGCCGTCAGACCAGCGAACTGGACCGTACCGAAGTCGCCCGCGCCGCCACCGAGTCGGTACTGGAGAACGGCAGCGACGCGGTATTCGCCGCGCTGTTCTGGTTTGTCGTTGCCGGTGTGCCGGGCGTGGTGCTGTACCGCCTGAGCAACACCCTCGACGCCATGTGGGGCTATCGCAACGAACGCTTCGAGCGTTTCGGTTGGGCGGCGGCCAAGATCGACGACGTTCTGAACTATATTCCTGCGCGCCTGGTGGCATTGACCTACGCGCTGCTGGGCAAAACCCGCCTGGCGTTGAAGTGCTGGCGTACCCAGGGCCCGACGTGGGACAGCCCCAACGCCGGCCCGGTGATGGCGGCCGGCGCTGGTGCGCTGGGTGTCGAATTGGGCGGTGCCGCGATTTATCACGGCGAAGTACATCAACGCCCGCAACTGGGCGAAGGCCCGGCGGCGGATGCGGACTCCATCGACCGAGGCTGGCAACTGGTGCAGCGCGGCGTATGGTTGTGGCTGCTGATCCTATGCGCGGGGGCGCAATTCTATGCTTGAGCACGGTGGCCGGCTGCGCAAGGCAGCGATTCAATACGGGATTGCCGAGGCCGATTGGCTCGACCTGTCCAGCGGCCTCGCGCCGTGGCCGTGGGCGATCCCGGAAATTCCGCTGCGGGCCTGGGCACGCTTGCCGGAAACCGACGACGGCCTGGAACGCGCCGCCAGCGAATATTACGGCGCCGCCCATTTGCTGCCGGTGCCGGGCTCCCAGGCGGCGATCCAACTGTTGCCGCGCTTGCGGCGGGCGGGCAAGGTCGGCGTCCTGTCGCCGTGCTATGCCGAACACGCCGAAGCCTGGCGCCGCGCCGGTTATGTGGTGCGCGAAGTGCTGGAGCAGGAAGTCGACTTCTTTCTCGACAACCTCGACGTGCTGGTGGTGGTCAACCCGAACAATCCCACCGGCCTCAGCCTGAGTCCGCAACGCCTGCTGGACTGGCACGCGCGGCTGGCGCAGCGGGGCGGATGGCTGGTGGTGGATGAAGCCTTCATGGACGTCACGCCGCACCTGAGCCTGGCGAGCCAGGCCCATCAGGTCGGGTTGATTGTGTTGCGCTCGTTCGGCAAGTTCTTTGGACTGGCCGGTGTGCGCCTCGGTTTTGTCCTGGCCGAGCGCAAGTTGCTCAGGCTGCTTGCCGAACAGGTGGGACCCTGGGCCGTCAGCGGCCCCACCCGCGTGCTGGGCCAAGTCTGCCTGGCGGATACGGCCGGGCACACGCGCCAGCGCGAGCGCTGTATCGAGGCCAGCCAGCGGCTGTTCGACCTGCTTGAGCGCCACGGCTTCCAACCCCACGGCGGCTGTGCCTTGTTCCAATGGCTGATCACCCCGCATGCCGAGCGCATGCACGAATTCATGGCCCAGCGCGGCATCTTGCTGCGCCTGTTCGTTCACGACAGCAGCCTGCGTTTTGGCTTGCCTGATAGCGCCACCGATTGGCTGCGCCTTGACGAAGCGCTGACGGCCTACAAGGACGCTGCATGAGTACGCTGATGGTGCAAGGCACCACCTCCGATGCCGGCAAGAGCACCCTGGTCACCGCGCTGTGCCGTTGGCTGGTCCGCCAGGGCGTGGCCGTGGCGCCGTTCAAGCCGCAGAACATGGCCCTCAACAGCGCCGTGACGGCCGAAGGTGGCGAGATCGGCCGCGCCCAAGCCGTGCAGGCCCAGGCCGCCAACCTGGCGCCCCATACCGACATGAACCCGGTGCTGCTCAAGCCCAACAGTGACACCGGTTCCCAGGTGATCATCCACGGCCGTGCCGTCACCAGTATGAACGCCGTGGCCTATCACGATTACAAAGCCATCGCGATGCAAGCCGTGCTGGCCTCCCATGCACGCCTGAGCGATGCCTATCCGGTGGTGATGGTGGAGGGCGCGGGCTCCCCGGCGGAGATCAACCTGCGCGCCAACGACATCGCCAACATGGGCTTCGCCGAAGCCGTGGATTGCCCGGTGCTGCTGATCGCCGACATCAATCGTGGCGGCGTATTCGCGCACCTGGTCGGCACCCTGGAATTGCTGTCGCCGAGCGAACAGGCGCGGGTCAAAGGCTTCATCATCAACCGTTTTCGCGGCGATATTGCGTTGTTGCAACCCGGCCTGGATTGGCTGCAAGCGCGCACCGGCAAGCCTGTGGTGGGCGTACTGCCCTACGTGATGGACCTGCACCTGGAAGCCGAAGACGGCATCGACAAGCGCCAGATCGACAAGGCCGCCCAAGCGCTCAAGGTGGTGGTGCCGGTGTTGCCGCGCATCAGCAACCACACGGATTTCGACCCGCTGCGCCTGCATCCCCAGGTGGATTTGCAATTTGTCGGGTCGGGCCAGCCGATTCCGCCTGCCGACCTGATCATCCTGCCGGGCTCGAAAAGCGTGCGCAGCGACCTGGCCTACTTGCGTGCCAACGGCTGGGACAGCGCCGTGGCGCGACATTTGCGCTATGGCGGCAAAGTGCTTGGCATTTGCGGCGGCTTGCAGATGCTCGGCGAGCAGGTTCACGACCCGTTGGGCCTGGAAGGGCCGTCGGGCTCCAGCCATGGCTTGGGGCTGCTGGCCTTCAGCACCACGCTGGAAGAAGAAAAGCAGTTGCGCAACGTGCGCGGGCGCCTGCTGTTGGAAAACGCCGAGGTCAGCGGGTATGAGATCCATGCGGGCGTGACTTCCGGCAGCGCGCTGGCGAACGCCGCCGTGTTGTTGGATGACGGGCGCAGCGACGGCGCCCAGAGTGCGGACGGGCAGATCCTCGGCACCTACCTTCACGGCCTGTTCGAAACCCCGGCCGCGTGCAGCGCGTTGCTGCGCTGGGCGGGCTTGCAGGATGTGCAAAGCGTGGATTACCACGCGTTGCGCGAGCGTGACATCGAGCGCTTGGCGGACTTGGTGGAGAACCACCTGGACACTGAATTGCTGCGCACGCTGTGTGGGATTTAACTGTATGTGGGTTTCAACTGCTGCACTGCTCCCACAGGAAGGTGTGACCTTATGCTGCAACTGATCCTCGGCGGCGCCCGCTCCGGCAAAAGCCGTCTCGCCGAAAAGCTCGCCAGCGACAGCGCGTTGCCGGTCATCTACATCGCCACCAGCCAGCCGCTGGACGGTGAGATGAACGAACGCATCGCCCTGCATCGCCAGCGTCGCCCCGACCACTGGGGGCTGATCGAAGAACCCGTCGAACTGGCCCGTGTCCTGCGCGAAAACGCCGCCGTCGGGCGCTGCCTGTTGGTGGATTGCCTGACGCTGTGGCTGACCAACCTGCTGATGCTCGAAGACCCCCAGCGCCTGGGGTTCGAGCGCGATCAACTGCTGGAAACCCTGGCCGCGCTGCCGGGTGAAATCATTTTTGTCAGCAACGAGACCGGCCTCGGTGTCGTGCCGCTGGGCGAATTGACTCGCCGCTATGTGGATGAAGCCGGTTGGCTGCATCAAGCTTTGGCTGAGCGTTGTCAGCGTGTTGTCCTGACGGTTGCCGGCCTGCCCCTGACTTTGAAAGGTACTGCGTTATGACTGACATCTGGTGGCTCAACCCATGTAAGGCGATTGACACTGCGGCGTACGAACAAGCCTTGGCGCGCCAGCAGCAACTGACCAAACCGGCGGGTTCCCTTGGCCAGCTGGAAGCGTTGGCCGTGCAATTGGCCGGCTTGCAGGGGCAGGTCAAACCTTCGGTAGATCAACTGTGGATCGCGATCTTTGCCGGTGATCATGGTGTGGTCGCCGAAGGCGTGTCGGCGTTTCCCCAGGAAGTCACCGGGCAGATGCTGCATAACTTTGTCACCGGCGGTGCTGCTATCAGCGTACTGGCGCGGCAGTTGGACGCGCAGTTGGAAGTGATCGACCTCGGCACGGTCACGCCGTCGCTGAATCTGCCTGGGGTACGTCACCTGAACATCGGCGCGGGCACCGCCAACTTCGTCAACGGCCCGGCGATGACTGGAGCCCAGGGGCGGTTGGCGTTGCAAGCCGGTCGTGACAGTGCGCGTCGCGCGCTGGCGAGCGGTGCGCAGTTGTTTATCGGCGGTGAGATGGGCATCGGCAACACCACTGCCGCCAGTGCGCTGGCGTGTGCGTTGCTCGATTGCCCGGTCAGCGATCTGACGGGGCCGGGCACCGGCTTGAATGCCCAAGGCGTCAGTCACAAGGTTGCGGTGATCGAGCGGGCACTGGCGTTGCACGCCGGGCAGCGCGATGACGCGTTGCACACCCTGTTCAATCTCGGCGGCTTTGAAGTTGCCGCACTGGTCGGCGCTTACCTGGCCTGCGCCCAGGAAGGCATCGTGGTGCTGGTGGACGGGTTTATCTGCAGCGTCGCCGCACTGGTGGCCACACGCCTGAACCCGGGCTGCCGCGAATGGCTGGTGTTCGGCCACCGGGGCGCCGAGCCAGGCCATCGTCTCGTGCTGCAAAACCTCGACGCACAGCCGCTGCTGGAGCTCGGCCTGCGCCTGGGCGAAGGTAGCGGCGCGGCCCTGGCGGTGCCATTGTTGCGCCTGGCGTGTGCCTTGCACGGCCAGATGGCCACCTTCGCCGAAGCCGCCGTGGCAGACCGCCCGGCATGACTTTGCACCTGGACCTGTTGCGCCACGGCGAGACCGAGCTGGGCGGCGGCCTGCGCGGCAGCCTGGACGACGCGCTGACCGCCAAGGGCTGGGAACAGATGCGCGCCGCCGTGGTGGCCCAGGGGCCGTGGCATCGGCTGGTCAGCTCGCCTTTGCAGCGTTGCGCACGTTTTGCCGAAGAGTTGGGCGCTCAGCTGCAGGTGCCGGTCAGCCTGGAGCCGGATCTGCAAGAGCTGCACTTCGGCGCCTGGGAAGGCCAAAGTGCTGCGGCGCTGATGGAGACCGACGCCGAAGCGCTCGGCTTGTTCTGGGCAGATCCCTACAGCTTTACACCGCCTGAGGGTGAGGCGGTCAGCGACTTTTCCGACCGCGTTCTCGCTGCCGTCGCACGCTTGCAGCAAGCGCACGCCGGTGAGCGGGTGTTGTTGGTCAGTCACGGCGGCGTGATGCGCTTGTTGCTGGCGCGGGCGCGGGGCTTGCCCCGTGAGCAATTGCTGAATGTCGAAGTCGGCCATGGCGCGCTGTTCAATCTGCAGGTCGCGGCTGACGGCGTGCTGAAGGAAGGAATCTGACGATGTTGCCGTTCTGGATCGCCCTGCAATTTCTCAGTAGCTTGCCGATTCGCCTACCGGGCATGCCACAGCCGCAGGAGCTGGGACGCTCGTTGCTGTTTTATCCGCTGGTCGGCCTGTTGTTCGGCTCGCTGTTGTGGGGCTTGAACGCGTTGTTGATGGGCGCCCCGTTGTTGCTGCATGCCGCGTTGTTGCTGACCGCCTGGGTGTTGCTCAGTGGCGGCTTGCACCTCGATGGCCTGGCCGACAGCGCCGACGCCTGGCTTGGTGGCTTCGGCGACCGCGAGCGCACGCTGACCATCATGAAGGACCCGCGCAGTGGGCCGATTGCCGTGGTCACGCTGGGGCTGGTGCTGCTGCTCAAGTTCACCGCGCTGGTGGCGTTGATCGAACAGCATAACGGCGTAGCGCTGATCCTGGCGCCATTGATCGGGCGCGCATCGATGCTGGGCTTGTTCTTGACCACGCGCTACGTGCGTGCCGGCGGGTTGGGGCAGGCGCTGTCGGATCATTTACCGAGAGTTGTGGCCCAACAGGTGCTGATCCTCAGTGGCCTGGCGTGCCTGCTGATCGGTGGTTTCAGCGGCGGGATCGCTGTGCTGCTCGCGGCGCTATGTTTTGTCGGTTTGCGCCACCTGATGGTCAAGCGCCTCAGTGGCACCACGGGCGACACTGCCGGGGCCTTGCTGGAACTGCTGGAAGTCGCGGTTCTGGTCGGTTTAGCGCTGTAACACTTTCTTGCAAATCCTTAATCGCGGGTATATACACGTTCCATGCTTGCCTCCCAATGTTTATGCACCAACCTGCGACGTGCCGCCCGTGGCGTCAGCAGGCATTACGACGGCGCTCTCGACGGCTTCGGGATCAACGTTGCCCAGTATTCTTTGCTGTGCAACTTGCAGCGTCTGGATCAACCGAGCATTTCCAGCCTGGCGGAAGCCATGGGTCTGGACCGCAGCACCTTGGGGCGCAACCTGCGGGTGCTGGAAGGCGAAGGCCTGGTGCAACTGGTGGAAGGCAATGACCTGCGCAACCGCCTGGTGCTGTTGACCGAGGCCGGTGCGCAACGATTGGCCGCGGCGTTACCGGCGTGGGAAGCAGCACAGCAGAAATTGATCGATCAACTCGGCGCAGATAAACGCGAAACCTTGTTGGCCTTGCTGGACGAACTCGCCTGACGGCAGGTTTGTTCCAATACAAGCGGGTATATACCCGTGAACGGAGAATAAGAAATGACCTCGATGTGGCGCACCAGTGGTTGGATCCTTGTGGGGAGTGCGCTGATCCTGGCGTTGTCCTTGGGCGTGCGGCATGGCTTCGGCCTGTTCCTGGCGCCGATGAGCGCCGAATTCGGTTGGGGGCGCGGCACCTTCGCCCTGGCTATCGCCTTGCAGAATCTGGTGTGGGGCCTGGCGCAGCCGTTTGCCGGTGCGTTGGCGGACCGTTTCGGTGCGACCAAAGTGGTGTTTGTCGGCGGGGTGCTGTACGCCGTGGGCCTGGTATTCATGGGCTTGTCCGACTCGGCGTGGTCGTTATCCCTCAGTGCAGGCTTGCTGATTGGTATCGGCCTGTCCGGCACCTCATTTTCGGTGATTCTCGGCGTGGTTGGCCGTGCCGTCGCGCCGGAAAAGCGCAGTATGGCGATGGGGATCGCGAGCGCGGCCGGTTCGTTTGGCCAGTTCGCCATGGTGCCAGGCACTTTGGGCTTGATCAGTTGGTTGGGTTGGTCCGCTGCATTGCTGGCGTTGGGCCTGATGGTGGCGTTGATTCTGCCGCTGGTCGGCATGCTCAAGGATCGCCCGCTGCCGTCGATGGCTGGTCAGCAAACCTTGGGTGAAGCGTTGAAAGAAGCGTGCGGCCACTCAGGGTTCTGGCTGCTGGCGTTTGGTTTTTTCGTCTGCGGCTTCCAGGTGGTGTTTATCGGCGTGCATCTGCCGGCCTACCTGGTGGACCAACATCTGCCTGCAACCACAGGTACCACGGTGCTGGCGTTGATTGGCCTGTTCAATATCATCGGCACCTACACCGCTGGCTGGCTCGGTGGGCGTATGTCCAAACCGCGCTTGTTGACCGCGTTGTATCTGCTGCGCGCCGTGGTCATCGTCTTGTTCCTGTGGGCGCCGGTGACCCAGGTCAGCGCCTACCTGTTCGGCATGGCGATGGGCTTGTTGTGGCTGTCCACCGTGCCGCTGACCAACGGCACGGTCGCGACGCTGTTTGGCGTACGAAATCTCTCGATGCTTGGCGGGATTGTGTTCCTGTTCCATCAGATCGGTTCCTTCCTTGGTGGTTGGCTGGGCGGGGTGGTCTATGATCGAACCGGTAACTACGATTTGATCTGGCAGGACGCAATCGCGTTGAGCCTGCTCGCGGCGGCATTGAATTGGCCCGTGCGCGAGCGGCCGGTGGCACGTTTGCAGGCGCAGATGGAGGCGGCATGAGCATAGCGGCAAGGGGGTTGCTGATCGCGGCGGGGTTGGTCCTGACGCTGCTCGCCTGGTGGGGTTGGCAGCACGGTGGCCTGGCGTTGATGCAACTGGGTATGTCGATCTGTTAAGTTCGGACTCTGACTTTTTCAAGGACACACGACATGCATATGCGCTGGCTCGCTGTACCCGTGCTGATGGCGATTGGCAGTGCCGCAATGGCCGCCGATTGCCCGCCGTTGCTGGAGGGCCAATTGCCCAAGCTGCGGGCCAAGGAATCCATCGACTTGTGCCAGCGTTTTGCTGGCAAGCCCCTGGTGATCGTCAATACCGCGAGCTTCTGTGGGTTCGCCCCGCAGTTCAAAGGCCTCGAAGCCTTGTATCAACGTTACAAGGATCAAGGGCTGGAAGTGATCGGTGTGCCTTCAGATGACTTCAAGCAAGAGGCCAAGACCGGCGAGGAGACTGCCAAGGTCTGCTACGTGAATTACGGCGTGACCTTCACCATGACCGAACCGCAGAAGGTCAAGGGGCCGGATGCGGTGCATTTGTTCAAGGTATTGGCGCAGCAGAGTAATGCGCCGAAGTGGAATTTCTACAAGTATGTGGTCGACCGCCAGGGCAAGGTGATTGCTGATTTCTCCAGCCTGACCAAGCCGGACAGCCCGGATCTGATCGAAGCGGTGGAGAAGGCGTTGGCTTCGAAGCCCTGATCGTCAGCCATTAAAAAGCCCCGCCTCCTTTGCAGGAGAGCGGGGCTTTTTTACGCGGTTCTGAATCAGAACTTGTAAGTCATGCCCAGGCCGAAACCGTTGGCACTGTTTTCATACTTGGCGCGGTAGCTCGACGGCGCGGCGGTGTTGTTCACCTTCACGTCCTCTTCCTTCAGGTAGGAATACGCCAGGTCGATGGTCATGTTGTCCATGACTGCGTAGCCCAGGCCAACGCTGAAAATCGTCCGGTCGCCGGTAGGGATACGTGGCGAGCGATCCTGGTTGTTGGTTGGCGACTGGTCGAAGGTCAGGCCGGTACGCAGCACAACCTGCTTGGTCAGCTGGTACGAGGTGCCCACGGCGTAAGCCCAGGTGTCGTGCCAGTCTTGTTTCTCGGTGATGCTGCTGATTCGGCTCGGGGCGAGAATGCCGCCGTTGGCTCCGGTCACGCCTTCGTTGTTGACGGTGATCTCTTTCAGGCGGCTCCAGCGAGTCCAGGTGGTACCGGCGTAGAGTTTCCAGGCGTCAGTCAGGTCTTGAGTGACCGACAGGTCGTAGGATTCCGGAGTCTCGATTTTCAGCGAGGCGTCGTAACGGTTGTTACGCAGGAAGCCTTGAGTCTGCGCTGGGCCGCTGACGGTGGTGTGGCCTTCCAGCTTGTAGTTGACCTTGGAGTGGTAGGTCAGGCCGACGCGGGTGGTATCGGTCGCCTGGACCAGCACGCCGATGTTGAAGCCCAGCGCGGTGTCGTCACCCTTGATCTTGACGTTGGTGTCGGGAAGTGTCGCGTTAAGGGTTTTTTCCGATTCCAGTACCCCGGAGATCCGGTTGATGGTCGGACCGAAACCGATGGACACGCGGTCGTTGAAGGCATAGCTGACAGTTGGCTGGAAGGTCATCACCTTCACTTCGCTCTTGCTGCCGAAGCCACGGCCCTGGAAGCCGTTTTCATAGTCGGTGACCAGGCCGAACGGTGCGTACACGCCGAAGCCGACAGCCCACTGATCGTTGAGTTTGTTGGTGTAGAAACCGAAAGGTACGGCGGTGAATGGAACCATGTCACCTTTGTTGGAGCCGCTGGAAACGCCACCCGTATCCTTGATATTGGTCGACGCATCGATAGCCGCAACACCACCGGTGACTTGCTGGCCATTCAGGCGGGACATACCGGCAGGGTTACCGTAGACAGTGCTTGCATCATCGGCAGAAGAGGAGCGACCTGCGAAACCCGTACCCATCCCGCTGACGCTCTGTTCGTTGAGTGCGAAACCGCTTGCGAACAGTTGGGAGGATGCCATGGCAACGGCGAGGCTAAGTGTGGTCTTGAGCATTACTTTTTTCATTATTAGAACTCCGTGGTGATCACCGCTGCGGAAAGTATCAATAAATCTCACATCGCGCTATAGGCTGTAATGCAGGAGATAGAGCGGTTTTGTAGGACAATCCGACCAAAATTCGGGGTTTTTGGCGAATCTTGCAAATCGCCCGGTCAGCAAACCGCGTGATTCATGGGTGAAACACAGGTTTGCCAGGTTTGCGTGAAATCGCGCAGCCGTCCTTGGGGATGAAATATTTCTTTCCAGATACGTGCCATGGCTAAAACATCGCCGGGAGGGGGCAGGGCGGGGTGATGTTGTTCCACCAATAGCCAGGCAATGGCGGTGGCGTAACGCAGGTTTACGGTGAGTTCCAGTTGGGGAGCACTGAGAAAGGCATGTTGGCTGGCCAAGCCGCGTACCAGGCTGGCGCGTTCGGGGTCCAGCGCCAGGTAGTTGTCCCACAGGGCGCGATGGCGAGGTTCGGTGATGCTGTACAGGCCATGGCCGCGCCGGTCGTGCAAGGCGGAGCCGAGTTCCGACTGGCTGGCCGCGATGCCCAGCAGCAGGGCTTCAGCTGTCTGGTTGTGGCGGCCCAGGTACATCAACGTTGGCCGGATCACATAACGACACAATTCGCTGGCAGCGATACCCATACAAGCCTCAATCCGTGACGGAAGTGGTCGACGAGGCCTGAGAGGTGGGGGCTTGGCAGCGGTGGATCGGATCTCAGGCTCGCCGGAAGCGGATCATGCCGCTTGAGTTGAAGTGTAGTGTCATATTCATGATGTAAAGGACTGTTTTTAAAACATCTTATTCATTTAGTTATATCGTTTATATCTATTTGAACTTAGTAAAAAAGCTGAATCTACACATTCAAGACAATAAAAAACCCTGTGTTTTAAACAGGGTTTTTTGTGTTTCAGCGACTCGGGTCGATCAGGCAGTCAGTGCCTGACGGGTACGCTCGATCACGGCCTGCAGCGGCTCGGCGCTGGAGTATTGATCGGGGTACAGGCGTTCGCTGTGACGAGCGATGCCGTGTTCGTTGACCAGGGTGAAGCTGAAGCAGCCTTTGCGAGCAGCCATGATCAGGCAATTCATTGGTGCAAAAGCGTTGGTGAGGGTGCGAATGGCATCCTGAGTATGGATTTGAGCGTTCATATTATTGGTGTTCCTACAAATGACACGGATAAGAACCGTGCAACGTTAAAACGTTCCAGTAACGTTGATCACCATTGATCAAACGAAGAACCCGACTGGAACAAAGCAGCCAGTTTGAAGCGCTAATAAGTTAGGCGCGCTTGGGCTGGCAGGTAGGTACTTAGGAGGGCAGGCAACACAACAGGGGCAAAGGTTCTGGGCCCAGGGTGAAGATCCTGATCAATTTGCAGGTTGGTTCGGTCAGAGTATTGAAACTTCGCGGCACCCTTTGCTTGTTCAAAGGCGGTGTCGTCGCAAGTGATACCTGGAAACCATCGAGGTGGTCGGTCCCGCGTTGTTCGGGGGAGTTGTTCGACCAGAATTGACTTTCAGCTTGGTACTAACGCCGCGGATAGTAACGGATTGAAACAAGGAAAGAAAGTGTGCTAGCCAAAAAACTTCAATCAACCCCCTATCAGGCTGCGATAGATCAGCACCGTAGCGGCTGCGGCCAGGGAGCAACCCAAGGCGTAGGCCGCCAGGGTCAGGCGCCAGGACTGGCCGGCTTCAATCACTTGCATCACGTCGCGCATGTCGTTGATCCTGCCGTCACCCAACTCGATGCACAGGCTTACGGCAGTAAAGGCGGCCGACAGCAGGATGGCGATGGCAAACAACGCGCCGTCAGGCGCGGGCAGGGCCGCGTTGATGCCCAGGGCGGTTGCGCAGATTGCGAGCAGCAGGAGTGCGAATAACAGAATTCCTTTCATCGGCGGTGCACGCTTGCGTTATGGGTAGAGCAGTGTGGCCAGCCCGTATCGATTTGAAAAGTCCTCCCGCGCGACTCGCCGGTAACGTTTTTCGTAGAAGTCGCAGCAAAAAAAGCCGCCGATATAACCGTCTGATCGGGACTTGTGCACATTAGTTGCGGAGTGTGTAACCAACCTGTCAACTCCTTCGCAGGGCCGCCTTTAGCCTGCAATGGAAATTTAAGTCAATGAAAAATCTCGCTTTTTTTAATTGGTGAAAAAATCGTCAGTTTGACTGCGGCCCCCGTTCCACGGGCCTTTGCGCGGGTTAAAGGGGGGTTGTCCACTGAGTTATCCACAGCTTCTGTGGATTGTCCCTAGCGCTTGCTCTAGAACGGGCGTGCTGAGATTTTTCAGCTTTACCTGTACGAAAAAAAGAGTAGAGTGGCGCGCCTTCCGATCTGCCCCACAGTGCTTTATGAAGTTTCGCTCAGTATCACCTTCTGTTACCGACACTCCCCAGACTGTTACCGCACCCAAGCGTTTCTCCTTGAAGGTTGCCTTGTGGCTGCTCGACAGCCCGCGCCTGGGGCACAGCACCAACGTCAAACACTTCGCCGGGCGCTTGCTCAAGCAGCCTGCCCGTGATGGCGTGGTGGCCGCCCAGAGCCGCCTGGGCCAGCTGATGTGCCGTGAATGCGGTAACGCCCGCGACCGCCGCATCGGCCATGACCTATTGCGCCAGGCTGCCCGCGCCGGTGATCGTCGCGCCCAACGCGAACTCGGCCAGGTCGAAGACTGAGCTGTCGTCAGACCCTGTGCTCCGTTAACCTTGCTCTTTTTCGGTAATGGCAGAAATGGCTATGGTTTTTGACTGGACCAGTGTTGCCCTGGGCCTTGCTGGCGCCGCGTTGCCTCTGTTGGCCGTGTGCTGGCAACTTCAACGGCGGCTGACCGCCCGCACCACCGGCTGGGAGCTGCTCGAAGAGCGCCTGGCGACTGCGCAACTGGCCCAGGAAGGCCTGGCGGCTCAACTGGACGCCAGTCGCGACGAAATCAGCGACCTGAGCCACGCCAACGCCGCCAAGCAAGCTGACTTGGCCGCCTTGCGCCGTGAGGTCGAACTGTTGCAGATCGACCGCGACAATGCCCGCGACGCCGCCCACGCCTGGAACCTCGACCGCAACGCCAAGGACACCGAGCTACGCCGCCTCGATGCGCTGTCGGCGGCCTTGCGCGCCGAGTTGCGCGAGCAACAGGACAGCCACCAGCAACGCCTCACTGACCTGCAAGGTTCGCGTGACGAGCTGCGTGCGCAGTTCGCCGAACTGGCCGGCAAAATTTTCGATGAGCGCGAACAGCGCTTTGCCGAGACCAGCCAGGAACGCCTCGGCCAGTTGCTCGACCCGTTGAAGGAACGCATTCAATCCTTCGAAAAACGTGTGGAAGAAAGCTATCAGAATGAAGCCCGCGAGCGCTTTTCCCTGGCCAAGGAACTGGAGCGCCTACAGCAACTGAACCTGCGTCTGTCGGACGAGGCCACCAATCTGACCCGCGCCCTCAAGGGCCAGAAAACCCAGGGCAATTGGGGCGAACTGATCCTTGAGCGGGTGCTGGAACACGCTGGCCTGGAGAAGGGCCGTGAATACCAGACTCAGGTCAGCCTCAAGGGCCCGGACGGTGAGCGCTTCCAGCCCGACGTGTTGATCATGTTGCCCGGCGACAAGCAGGTGGTGGTCGACTCGAAGGTCAGCCTGACCGCCTATCAACAGTATGTCGGCGCGGACGATGAAGTGATCGGTCAAGCGGCGCTCAAGCAACACGTATTGTCCCTGCGCAATCACGTCAAAGGCTTGGCCGGCAAGGATTACAAGCGCCTCGAAGGCTTGCATAGCCTGGATTTCGTGTTGTTGTTCGTGCCGATCGAGGCGGCGTTTTCCGCCGCGCTGCAGGCTGAACCGAACCTGTTCCAGGAAGCGTTCGACCGCCATATCGTGATCGTCAGCCCGACCACTTTGCTCGCCACCTTGCGGGTGATCGACAGCTTGTGGAAGCAGGAGCGTCAGAGCCAGAACGCCCGTGAAATCGCCGAGCGTGCCGGTTGGCTGTACGACAAGTTCGTGTTGTTTATCCAGGACCTGGATGAAGTAGGCAATCGTCTGCAGCAGTTGGATAAGGCTTACAGCTCGGCGCGGAACAAGCTTACAGATGGCCGCGGAAATCTGGTCAGCCGTACCGAGCAGTTAAAGTTGCTCGGTGCGCGTGCCAGCAAAAGTCTCCCTGCCGACCTGCTGGAACGGGCAATGACCGATTCCGATGGCGTTGCCCATCTGCCTGAATAAACACAGGACGCATCTGTGGGAGCGGGCTTGCTCGCGAAGGCGGAGTGTCAGTCACCGAATAATTGACTGAGCCACCGCCTTCGCGAGCAAGCCCGCTCCCACATAAACCCCGCCCACAATTCAGATCGAGCACGGCCTGGCTACAGTGGCAAATGCCTACTCAGCAACGCGCGCAACGCCGCCGGCTTCACCGGCTTGGCCAGGTAATCCAGCCCGGCCGCGTGCACCTCGGCCACCATCTCCGGACGGCCATCGGCGCTGATCACCACGCCGGGAATCGGCTCGGCCAATTGCGCGCGCAACCAACCCATCAACTCGGTGCCGGTTTCGCCATGGTCCAGGTGGTAATCCACCAAGGCCAGTTGCGGACGCACGCCGTCTGCCAGCAGTGCCGCGCATTGCGCCTGGTCGGTAGCCGTCCACACTTCGCAGCCCCAACGACTCAGCAGGCTGCGCATGCCGATCAGGATGCTCTCTTCGTTGTCCACGCACAGCACTTGCGCGCCACTCAGCGGCTGGCCGTTCTCCGGTGTCGCCAACACCCGTGGGCTGGCCTGGTTGCGCGCCAATGGCACACTGACGCTGAACACACTGCCCTTGCCCGGCCAGGAGCGCACGCGCAACGGGTGGCCCAGTACGCGGCACAAGCCATCGGCAATTGCCAGGCCCAGGCCCAGGCCCTTTTCCGCGCGGGTCTGGTGGCTGTCGAGACGCTTGAACTCTTCGAAGATCACCTTCTGTTTATCCAGTGGAATGCCGGGGCCACGGTCCCAGACTTCCAGGCATAACTCGCCCTCGCGGCGACGTACGCCAAGCAGCACCGGGCCGTCGGCATAGCGGAAGGCGTTGGTGAGAAAATTCTGCAAGATTCGCCGCAGCAGCTTGATGTCGCTGTCCACCCGCAAACGGCTGCCGCGCACGCGAAAGCGCAAGCCTTGTTCCTGGGCCAGGGCCTTGAACTCGGCGCCGAGGGTGTCGAACAGCTCATTGAGTGCAAAGGGTTGGCGCTGCGGGTTGATCTTGCCGTTTTCCAGGCGCGAGATGTCCAGCAGGTCGCTGATCAGGTCCTCGGCGGAACGCAGCGAACTGTCCAGATGCTGCACCAATTGCCGGGCTTCACTGGACATGCCGTCGTTCTGATGTGACAGCGCTGCGGAAAACAGCCGGGCGGCGTTGAGTGGTTGCATCAGGTCATGGCTGACCGCCGCGAGGAAACGGGTCTTCGACTGGCTGGCGGATTCGGCCACGCCCTTGGCGTCAGTGAGTGCCACGTTGAGCTGCGACAGTTCATGGGTGCGCTCGGTCACCCGCTGCTCAAGGCCCTCGTTGGCCTCAGTGAGCGCTTGCTCGGCTTCGCGGAACGCGGTGATGTCGGTGAAGCTCATGACGAAACCACCACCCGGCATCGGGTTGCCGATCAGCTCGATCACCCGCCCGTTGGGGAACAAGCGCTCTGAGGTGTGCGCGCGGCCCTGGCGCATCCAGTGCAGGCGACGCGCCACATGGACTTCGGCCTCACCCGGCCCGCACAGGCCGCGCTCGGCGTTGTAACGGATGATGTCGGCAATCGGCCGGCCGACGCTGATCAGGCCTTCCGGGTAGTTGAACAGCTCCAGGTAGCGTCGGTTCCACGCCACCAACTTGAGAGACTGGTCCACCACGCTGATGCCCTGGGTAATGTTTTCAATCGCACCTTGCAGCAGGGCCCGGTTGAATTGCAGCACCTCGGAGGCTTCGTCGGCGATACGTACGACGTCCTCCAGTTGCATTTCCCGACCTTCAATCGCGGCTTTTACTACAGCACGTGTCGACGAAGCGCCGAGCACACCGGCCAGCAGGCGTTCGGTGTGGGCGATCCAATCGTTGTCGGCGTTCTGGTTGGGGTTGAAACCTTTGCCCTGGCGATAGGCGAAGCGGATGAAACTCTGCTGGGCGCGTTCTTCACCGACAAAACGTGCGGCCAGGCTGAGCAGGTCGCTGATCTGTACCGACAGCATCGAGCGTGCGTTGGCGCGCTGGCTGATTTCCTGGCCGATAAAACGCCCGGCCTGCCAGTGCTCGGACACTCGTGTGCGCGACAGCATCGACACCCACACGAACAGCGTGAAGTTGCCTGCCAGGGAGAACACGGTGCCCAGGGTCAATGAGGTCACGGACAAGCCAAACGGATGGGAGTGCATCCACGTCAGGCCAGGGAAAAGACTTAGCGACCAGCCGAGACTTTTCGCCGTCACAGGTAGGACCAGGGTGTAGAACCACAGGAAAGTCCCCGCCGCCAAGCCGGCAAACACGCCGCGCCGGTTGGCCTGCTTCCAATACAACGCACCCAGCATCGCCGGTGCCAGTTGGGTCACGGCGGCAAAGGCGATCTGGCCGATGGTCGCCAGGCTCGCGGTGGAGCCCAGCAAGCGATAGCTCACGTAGGCCAGCAGAAGGATGATCACGATGCTGACCCGGCGTACCGAGAGCATCCAGTGCCGGAACACTTCGAACGGCCGCTCGGCGCTGGAACGGCGCAATAGCCAGGGTAGCAACATGTCGTTGGAGACCATGGTCGACAGGGCGATGCTCGCCACGATCACCATGCCGGTGGCTGCCGAGGCGCCGCCGATAAACGCCAGCACGGCGAGGGCCGGATGCGCTTCGGCCATGGGCAGGCTGATTACATAGGAATCCGGCAATACCGAACCGGGCAACAGCATCTTGCCGCCGAGGGCGATAGGGACGACGAACAGTGCGGCGAGGATCAGGTAGGCGGGGAATACCCATTTGGCCAGGCGCAGGTCCTGCGGGTCGATGTTCTCCACCACCGTCACATGGAACTGCCGGGGCAGGCAGATGATCGCCATCATGGCCACGCCGGTCTGCACCACCATCGACGGCCAGTTGACTGTCTCTTTCCAGTATTCGTCGAGGCGCGGTGCAAGCATCGCCTGGCTGAACAGGTCGCCGAAACCGTCATACAGGCCGTAGGTCACAAACGCGCCGACCGCGAGAAAGGCGAACAGCTTGACCAGCGACTCAAATGCAATCGCCAGCACCATGCCACGGTGGTGCTCGGTGGCGTCGAGGTTGCGGGTGCCGAAGACGATGGTGAACAGGGCCAGAACCAGTGACACGATCAGCGCCGTGTCCTGGGCGCGGGTGCCGGTGGTGTCGGCGCCTGCGCCGATCAGCAGGTTCACCCCCAACACAATGCCTTTGAGTTGCAGGGCGATATAGGGCAGTACGCCGACCAGGCAGATCAGCGCCACCACCACGGCCAGGGATTGGGATTTGCCGTAGCGTGCGGCGATAAAGTCGGCGATGGAGGTGATGTTTTCCTGCTTGCTGATCAGGATCATCTTTTGCAGCACCCAAGGTGCCAGCACCAGTAGCAGCACCGGTCCCAGGTAGATCGGTAAAAACGCCCACAACTGTTCGGCAGCTTGCCCTACGGAGCCAAAGAAGGTCCAACTGGTGCAGTAGACTGCCAGCGACAGGCTGTACACCCAGGCACGCATGCGGGGCGGCAGCGGCGCACGGCGGCGGTCACCATAAAAGGCGATGGCGAACATAATGGCCATATAGGCCAGGGCAACGGCGGCGATCAGCCCGCTGGACAGCGTCATGGTAACTCCGAGCATAAGAACGCCCGGGCATTTCAGGCCCGGTTGGACAGTCTCGCATGATGCATGGGGTTAGTCAGTGTCGACCAAGGTCGTGTGAGGGAGAATGTCGCAGGGTGTGTCTAGCGCGGCGGCAGGGTTTTCTGGCGCAGGATGTAGATCGACACCAGCACGGCACTGGTCAGCATGAAGCCGCGTGCCCACGGTAGAGGTACCAGATAGCAGGACAGGCCGATACTCAGCCACATCAAACCGATGGCGTAGACCTTGCCTTTGAGGGGGATGCCGTTGCCGTCCAGGTAATCGCGAATCCACGGGCCCAGGCGCGGGTGTTCCACCAGCCAGTGGTAGAAGCGCGGAGAGCTGCGGGCGAAGCAGGCGGCGGCGAGGAGCAGGAAGGGCGTGGTTGGCAACACCGGCAGGAAAATGCCAATCACCCCCAGCGCTACGCTCAGCCAGCCGATGGCCAGCAGCACGTAACGCAGGAGAGGCGAGCGATTGCCCATGGGTGTCACGGGCAAACGACTCAGTGGTGACGTGGCTTGAGGATCGCCGGTTTTTCGTCAGGGGCGTTGCACAGCAGGTACAGGGCGGTCAGGGCTTCCGGGATCTGTACGATCATGTCGTCCATCAGGTTGGCGTCGGAGGCGATGTCGGCGAACTCTGGCTGGTCGTCGAACAGGCCCGAACCGACCATGATCGGCAGCAGCATCTCGCTGACTTCTTCCTCGGCGGTTTCGAACCAGGCGGCTTCGCGCAGGAACACGCCTTCCATGAAGCCGATGCACCAGCCGCGCAAGTCGGAGTCGTCCGGCTCTTCGCCCAGGTCCAGGTCGCACGGCAGCTCGAATTCCTCGTCGGAGGCCAGTTGGCGACCGATGTGGGCTTTGAGGGCGATCAGGGTCGATTCGATTTCTTCGCGCTGGGCGGCGTCGGCGTAGTGCGGCTCTTCGGCGAACAGGGCGTCGATCCATTCACGATCAGGAACAGGCTCGGCACAGATGGACAGGGCGGTCAGGTAGCCGTGGGCGGCCACGTAGTCCAGCGCCTCGTCATGCAGCTCATCGGCGTCGAGGAAGGCTTGCAGGCGGGTTAGTTGCTCAGCGAAGGACATTGAAGGACTACCTTGGGAATAAACGATGCTGAATTCTAGGCTTTCTTGAGCGCCCAGGCCAGCCGCATGGCAGATTAGATCGCGGCCGCTATTCGTCAGCCGCGCCCTTTGCCGGGTGTCGCTCGGGTATACTGCCGCGTTTTGTGATGCCCCTGCAGGCCAAGCGCCAACCCGCGAAAACTTCGCTTACGGATTATTTCCCGTGAGGACGGATTTTTTCGGCCAGCCTGTACAGAGGGATTTCGGCGATATTTTGGAGTTTTACATGCTCGAGCAGGCTCAACGCGTCCTCAAGGACATCTTCGGCTACGACAGTTTTCGTGGCCGCCAGGGTGCGATCATTGAGCGCGTGGCCAGTGGCGGTGATGCCCTGGTACTGATGCCTACCGGCGGCGGCAAGTCGTTGTGCTTCCAGGTGCCGGCGCTGTTGCGCAACGGGCTGGCGGTGGTGGTGTCGCCGCTGATCGCGTTGATGGACGACCAGGTTGCGACCCTGGAAGAACTGGGCGTCGCCGCAGCGTCCTTGAACTCCACCCTCAGCGCCGAACAGCAGCGCGACCTGGCCGCGCGGATCAAGCGCGGTGAGGTGAAGATGCTCTATCTGGCGCCCGAGCGCCTGGTACAGCCGCGCATGCTGGCGTTCCTGCAGAGCCTGGAAATCGCCCTGTTCGCCATCGATGAAGCCCACTGCGTATCGCAATGGGGCCACGATTTCCGGCGCGAATACCTGCAACTGGGCCAGTTGGCCGAGCTGTTTCCCGATGTGCCGCGTATCGCCCTGACCGCCACTGCCGACAAACGCACCCGCGAAGAAATCGTCGAGCGCCTGCATTTGCAGAACGCCGAGCGCTTCCTGTCGAGCTTCGACCGCCCGAATATTTTCTACCGCATCGTGCCCAAGGAGCAGCCGCGCAAGCAGCTGCTCGCGTTCCTCTCCGAGCGGCGCAGCGATGCGGGCATCGTCTATTGCCTGTCGCGCAAGAAGGTCGATGAAGTCGCGGCGTTCCTCTGCGAGCAGGGCTACCCGGCGTTGCCGTACCACGCCGGCCTGCCCAACGAAACGCGCTCGGCGCACCAAAAGCGCTTCCTCAACGAGGAAGGCCTGATCATGGTTGCTACCATCGCGTTTGGCATGGGGATCGACAAATCCAACGTGCGCTTTGTGGCACACATGGACCTGCCCAAGTCCCTTGAGGCGTACTACCAGGAAACCGGTCGTGCGGGCCGTGACGGCCTGCCGGCGGATGCGTGGATGGTCTACGGCCTGCAAGACGTGGTGATGCTCAAGCAGATGCTGCAAAACTCCGAAGGCGACGAGCGTCACAAACGCCTGGAACAGCACAAGCTCGACGCCATGCTCTCGCTGTGTGAAGAAACCCGCTGCCGCCGCCAGACGTTGCTCGCCTATTTCGACGAAGACATGCCCGAGCCCTGTGGCCATTGTGACAACTGCACCGATGGCGTGCAGACCTGGGATGCCACCGAGCCGGCACGCCAGGGCTTGTCCGCCATCTATCGCACCGGCCAGCGTTATGGCGTCGGCCATTTGGTGGATGTGCTGCTGGGCAAGGACAACGAAAAGGTCCGCAGCTTCGGTCATGAAAAACTCTCGGTCTATGGCGTTGGCAAGGCCCGCGCCGAAGGGGAGTGGCGCTCGCTGTTCCGGCAGATGGTCGCGCGTGGCCTGGTGGACATCGACATCGAGGGCTATGGCGGCCTGCGCTTGAATGACAGTTGCCGGCCGCTGCTCAAGGGCGAAGTCAGCCTTGAATTGCGCCGCGACCTCAAGCCGCAAACCACTGCGAAGACCAGCACCAGCCAGGCCAGCCAACTGGTGCGTGGCGAAGAGCGTGAACAGTGGGAAGCCTTGCGCACCCTGCGGCGCAAATTGGCCCAGGAACACAGCGTGCCGCCGTACGTTATCTTCCCCGACTCCACCTTGCTGGAGATGCTGCGCGAGCAGCCGACAACGATGGCGCAAATGGCCCGGGTCAGTGGCGTGGGTGCGCGCAAGCTGGAGCGTTATGGGCAGGCGTTTCTCGAAGTGCTCGGTGGCCAGGCCGAAGCGCCGAAGGAAGTCGCGGATATTCGCCACGAACTGATCAGCCTGGCGCGCGCCGGCATGACGCCGATCCAGATCGCCGGCCAGTTGCAATGTTCGGAGAAGAACGTCTACACCCTTTTGGCGGAGTCCATTGGCGCCCAGCAGCTGTCGCTGGAACAGGCACTTGATCTGCCGGAGGATCTGCTCGGCGAAATCCAGGACGCGTTCCTTGACGGAGAGGGCGAATTGCCACCTGTGGCGGAGATCGCGCCGTTGTTCACCGGGCGTGTGCCTGAAGGGGTTTTGTACTGCGTGCGTGCCGCTTTGCAGTCTGAATTCGAAATTTAGTGTGCCAATTACGACAATGTAACGAATCAGTACATAGCACCTCTTGCCTGTTGGCAGGGCTCATGCTTAGCTGACTAATAATTAGCCACACTTTATTTTCAGTCTAAACCATGAGTTTTTTATGCCGTTAACCGATCAACACCGCTTTGGCATGCAGTTGGCGCAAATGTCCCGAGGTTGGCGCGCCGAACTGGATCGCCGTCTGGCGGGGCTGGGGTTGTCCCAGGCACGCTGGCTGGTGCTGTTGCACCTGGCCCGGTTCGAAGAAGCCCCTACCCAGCGTGAGCTCGCACAAAGTGTCGGCGTAGAAGGGCCAACCTTGGCCAGGCTGCTCGACAGCCTGGAAAGCCAAGGCCTGGTGCAACGCCAGGCGGTGGTCGAAGACCGCCGTGCCAAGCGCATCCTGCTGTGTGATACCGCGCGCCCGTTGATCGACCAGATCGAGACAATTGCCACGCAACTGCGCCGTGAGCTGTTTGTAGGCGTGGATGAAGAGGATATGCGCGTGTGCATGCGGGTGCACGGGCACATCCTGGCGAACCTGGAAAAGTCCTGATTGCGGATACGACTAAGATCAAACTGTGGGAGCGGGCTTGCTCGCGAATGTGGTGTGTCAGTCAACAGATTCATTGGCTGATCCACCGCCTTCGCGGGCAAGCCCGCTCCCACATTTGGTTTTGTGTTCGGCTTTCTAGAAGGTTTGGCCCAGGTTCAGGTACACCGCCTTCTGATTGTCATCATTGAACCCATAGCTGAAATTCAGCGGCCCCAACGGCGTATCGAAGCCCAGGAAAACGCTCGCCGCGTTGATATACCCACTGTCGAACTCGTTGTCGTTGTTCCACGCCCGACCGCGCTCCACTGACGCACCCAGGTACAGTGGGAAATCCAGCGGCAAGTACGAGCGCGGTGTCAGCCGGCGGTAATACACCGCGCGCATCAGGCTGATGTTCTGTCCCGAGATGGCATCTTCGCGAAACCCCGACAACTGTCGCGCCCCACCCAGCAGGAAGCTGGAAATCACCACGTCGGATTTATCCAGCGTACGCCCGTAGCGCCCGCCCAGGATCAGGGTGTCCGGGCCGCTGCTCATGGCCTTGTCCAGCTTGAACTCCCACTGGCGGTAGCGCTGGTCCGAGCCGAGCCCCGGTTCGAATTCCCGGTAGGCCAGGCCGATGTCTTCGCCGGTATGGGGGAAGTACACGTTATCCAGGGAGTCGAAGGAGTACTTCAGCTCATAGAAGCCTTCGCTGAAGCTCACGCTCGGCAGGTCGCGGTCGCCGATGCGCACATCCGCCTTGCCCCAGGCTTCGCCGACGCCAAAGCGGATTTCGCCGCTGTTGCCGATCTGGCGTCCCAGGTTCAAGCCAAAGCCGTAGCGTTCCAGGCGGTATTCGGAGATAGGGTCGTTGTCCAGGATCAATTCCACGTTCTGCGCCTGGGCGCTGATGTAGGGTGCGACGAAGTAGCGTGAACCGGTATCCAGTGGTTGATAGAACTCGCTGTACAGCTCCTGGCGATCACCGATCTGCACGCGCGTCAGCCATTCGGCGCCGAGGCGGTTGATGCCGTTCATGCGGTAGCTGGCGCCGAGGTTGAAGGCGCTGTCGCCGCGCATGTCGTCCGACAGGTTCAGGCCCAGGCGCAGGTAGTCGGTGCCGGCGCGCTTGCCCCGTGCGCTGATTACCAAGGTGTTGTCCTGGCCCTTTTTCACCACGCGATATTGCACTTGCTCGAAGTAATCCAGGCCGTACAAGGTGCCCATGTCGGTTTGCAGGCGCCCCAGGTTGAGCGGTTCGCCCAAGGGTTGGCGAATGTAGTAGCGGATCACGTCGTCGCTGACCTTGGAGTCGTTTTCCACGTTGATCGCGGTAATCACTGGCGTGCGCTCGCCCGGCGTGCGTGCAGCGATCAATTGCGCGTCGATGGGGGCGGCGGGACGCAGGTGCGCCAGGCGTAAGTCGAGGGCGCGGGTGGCGCGGTAGCCGGCGTCGATCATGTCCTTGGCGCGGCCGAAGTCGGTCACGCCGTAGGCGGCCAGGGGCGGCTGGATCAGCACGTCCTTGGGGTGCAGGTCCTTGAGCTGTTCTTCGGAATTGCGCCGGGTCATCAGGGTGATGGATTGGTTGAGTACGTCCACCACCGTTGCCAGTTGTTTGCGCGAACGTAGCGGGGTGCCGATGTCCACCACGATGGCGATATCCACGCCCATCTCCCGCGCCACATCCAGCGGGATATTGTCGGTCATGCCGCCGTCCACCAGCAGTCGGCCGTCCAGTTCCACCGGGGCGAACACCGCCGGGATCGACATGCTGGCGCGGATCACCTGGGGCAGATGGCCCTTGCGAAATACCACCTTTTCCCCGGTGGTGATGTCGGTGGCTACGGCACGAAACGGGATCGGCAGCTTGTCGAAATTTCGCGTGTTGCTGGCGTGGGCGAACATGCTTTCCAGCAGCAACGCCAGGTTCTGGCCCTGGATCACACCCAGTGGCAAGCCCAGGCTGCCGTCGTCGCGAAAGCTGAGTTTCTGTTTGATCAGGAAATCGCGGTCATCCTGCTTGCGCCGGAACGGCACGTCTTCCCGTGGCGGCGCGTCGGACAGGGCCTGTTGCCAGTCGATGCTCAGCGCGAGCTTTTCCAGCTCGTCGATCTTGTAGCCGGAGGCGTACAGCCCGCCGATCACCGCGCCCATGCTGGTGCCGGCAATGGCATCGATCTGGATGCCCTGTTCTTCCAGGGCCTTGAGCACGCCGATATGCGACAGGCCTCGGGCGGCGCCGCCGGAGAGCACCAGGCCGATTTTCGGGCGTGGGCTTTCAACGGCTTGGGCGAGGAGGGGGAGCAGGCACAGCAGTAGGCAGGACAACAGGCGGCGCATCGTGAATCTCGGGGCTGGGCGATAAAGGCCGGTATTATAGCCACCCGAACCCCCAAGCCCGTTACGCCAGGAGCCTGTCAAACAATGTCCACGCGCAAACCCGAGATCGTCATCACCTATTGCACCCAATGCCAGTGGCTGTTGCGCGCCGCGTGGCTGGCCCAGGAACTGTTGAGCACGTTCGCCGATGACTTGGGCAGGGTGGCGCTGGAGCCGGCCACAGGTGGCGCATTTCGCATCACCTGCGACGGCGTGCAGATCTGGGAGCGCAAGCTTGATGGCGGTTTCCCCGAAGCCAAGGTGCTCAAGCAGCGCGTGCGCGACAGGATCGACCCGCAACGCGACCTCGGGCACAACGACCGCACGTCGTAAAGGCCGCCGCCCCTGAGGGCGGTGGCCGGGCACCTATTTGGCGTCGAGCTTTTGCTTGATGAAGCCGATGACCCACGTCAGCACAAGCCCGCCGACGCCACCGCCGACGATATTGCTGCCGACCGCTGCCACATCCAGTGCTTCGGTGCCGGCGGTGCCGGTGAGTGCCGAAACAATCTGGCCCAGTACCAATCCGCCAATACCGCCGAGAAAGGTGTTGAGCCCGGTCCCCATACTTTGTTTGGTCATGCCGGCGATGTTGCCACCGACTGCGCCGCTGATGATTTGAACCAACAAGTTGATGAGCATTTCCATGGTAAAGCTCCTGCATCGCGTTAATGGGGTGACCACTCGCTTGCAGCAACTTCGGAAAACACCAGGGCTGTCATCGAGCTGTCGGGTACCCGTTGAACGACTACTGGCTGTTGCGGATGTTTAAAGTATAGATCAGGCCGTTGTCGCGGGCTGTTTGGCCTGGCTCGCACTGCCCATCAGCCCCGACAGCACAATGGCGACGATGATCAGCAGGCCACCGAGCAACATGCGTAAGGTCGGGGTTTCGGCGAACAGCAGCCAGGCCACGGTGATGCCATAGACCGGTTCCATGGCGAACACCACCGACGCGGTGCGCGCCTTGATCACCGCGAGGCTGGCGACAAACAGGCTGTGGGCCAGGCCGGTGCAGAACACCCCGAGCAGGCCGATCCACAGCCAATCAATGCCCCGCACGTCCGCCAGACCAGGCGCCGCCACGGGCAAGAGCAGGGCGGCGACCACCACGTTCTGGCACAGCGCCGCCTGCACCGCCGGAATCCGTCCGGAGCTGGCGCGGTTGTTCAGCGACAGCAGGGAAAACAGCAGCCCCGACGCGATGCCCCAGAGCAAGCCGCCGGTGGCCGCGCTGGCGAGGTTGAAGTCTGGCGTGACCAACACCAGGCCGATGCTGACCAGCACCACCAGCAGCACTTCGTTGGCGCGGATGCGTTCACGGAAGATCAGCCCTTCGAGGATCACGGTAAACGCCGGGAACGCGGTAAAGCCCAGCGTGGCAACGGCCACGCCGGCGACCTTGACCGCCATGAAGAACGTCACCCAATGCGCCGCCAGCAATACGCCGCTGACCAGCAGCCGGCGCCAGTCGCGGCTTTCCAGGTGTTTCCAGGGGGCATTGCTGGCGAAACGCGCGAACACCGCCAGGGCCAGCACGGCGAACGCGGCGCGACCAAACACGATAATGGCCGGCGACGCCGCCGCCAGCTTGCCGAATACGCCGGTGAGGCCAAACATCAATGCGCCGATATGCAGGGCGCCGAGGGCTGAACGGGGAGTCATTGCGATCCTTGAAACAACGAGGTGACAGAAGCCCAGTCTAGGGGGTTGCAGGCGTGGGTGTCTGTCGTACGACTCGCGATTTTTAGCGCAGGACTCTTCTACGCTGAACGTCGCAGCGCGCCTGGCGAAGCGCCAAACTCGCGCAGCATCGCGGCGGCAAACGCGCTTTGCGAGCTGTAGCCGACTCGCTCGGCGATTTCGCCGATGGGCAGCGGGGTACTTCGCAGCAAACCGAGGGCCAGTTGCAGGCGTCGGCTGCGGATGTAGTCCATGGGCGTCTGCCCGCATTCGGCCACGAACCGCGCATGCAGGCGCGGCACCGACAGGTCGGCGATGCGCGCGAGGTCGGCGACCTGCAAGGGATGGGCGACATGGCGTTCGATGTGCGCATTGAACGCGGCATACGGCAAGCGCTTGCCCGCCAGCGGCTGCTCCTGGGGATGATTGAGACTGGCCAGCAGCAACACCGCGCCTTGCTGCACGATCAGCGGGTCGTCCACCGGACTGCGGGCCAGCCATTGCACCAGTTGGTGTTGCCGGGCGTCCAAGGCCAGGCGCGCCGGTTGATCGAGCAGACGGCGGCTGGCGTCGGCGTGCTCGCCCAAGGATTGCAGCACCCAGTGTTCGGTGGGCACGTCCAGCACCAGGCAGCGGCTGCCGTCGCGGCTGTCGCAGGCGTGGTGGGCGTCGTAGGGCAGCACCATCACGCTGCTTTCCCGCACCTGGCTGCCACGGCCATCGACCTCGAAATCCAGGTGCCCGGACAGGCCGAACACCAGTTGCGCATGCTCGTGGCTGTGGGCAATCGGGGCGGTGGTGTAATGGCGTAGCGTGAGGATCGGTCTCATCGCGGTCTCCTGGGGCAGGCTGTCGCAGTCTACAACGCTTCGCGGCTTACGGGCGCTGTCATCAGACTGACGCACAGTTGTCATGGGCTATTAATCGCCCTGGCGCAAGCTCGCGAAAACACCGTCGAGGGACACCCATGACCAGTGCCGAGTTGATCAAGCCCAGCCGCAAGCAACGGGTGCGTACCCTGTGGATTTCCGACGTGCACCTGGGCACCCGGGATTGCCAGGCCGAACATCTGTCGCAATTCCTCAAGGGCTACCAGGCCGACAAAATCTACCTGGTGGGCGACATTATCGATGGCTGGAAACTGCGCGGCGGCATGTATTGGCCCCAGGCTCACACCAATGTGATCCGTCGCCTGCTGACCATGGCCAAGCGTGGCACTGAAGTGATCTACGTCACCGGCAACCATGACGAATTCCTGCGCCGTTATTCGAAGCTGATCCTGGGCAATATCCAGTTGGTCGACGAAGCGGTGCACGTGACGGCCGACGGTCGCCATCTGCTGGTGATCCACGGTGACCAGTTTGACGTGATCACCCGTTATCACCGCTGGCTGGCGTTCCTTGGCGATTCGGCCTACGAATTCACCCTCACGCTGAACCGCTGGCTCAATCACTGGCGCGCGCGGTATGGCTACGGTTACTGGTCGCTGTCGGCGTATTTGAAGCACAAGGTGAAGACGGCCGTGAACTTCATCAGCGATTTCGAAGAAGCCATCGCCCATGAGGTCACCAAGCGTGAGTTGCACGGGGTAGTGTGCGGGCATATCCACCATGCGGAGATTCGCAAGGTGGGCGAGGTGGACTACCTCAATTGCGGGGATTGGGTGGAGTCGTGCACGGCGCTGATCGAGCACTGGGATGGGCAGATCGAGTTGTATCGGTTGGCGGATGCGCAGGCCAAAGAGGCGCAGCTCAAGGCCGAAATGGTTGCTGGCTGAAAGGTTGTCCTCGGTCCAAATGTGGGAGCTGGCTTGCCTGCGATAGCTGTCTATCAGTGAAAAATGTGGGGCTGACACACCGCTATCGCAGGCAAGCCAGCTCCCACACAAGCCAGCTCCCACACAGGCCAGCTCCGGGTTTTGTCAGTTGGAAACGTCGGCGATCGCTTTGGCAAGCAGCGCCAAGCGCGTCGCATCAATCCCGGCAACGTTGGCCCGCCCCGAATTGACCATATACACGCTGTGCTTCTCGCGCAGCTGCTTGACCTGCTCGGCACTCAAACCGGTGTAGGAAAACATTCCGCGCTGCGCACCAATATGAGCAAAACGCTCGGCCAGACCATGGGGGGCCAAGGCCTCGACCAAGCCGGAGCGCAGGTGCGCGATCCGTGAACGCATGGCTTCGACTTCTTCGCTCCACTGCTGTTTCAGGCCAGCATCACCGAGGATGGTCGCGACCACCGCGGCACCGTGATCCGGTGGTGTCGACCACAGGTTGCGCGCGATATTCGCCAGTTGGCTGCGCACATCCGTCAGCTTTTCGGCATCCGCCGCGCACACGATCAGCGCGCCGACACGGTCGCTGTACAGGCCGAAGTTTTTCGAGCAGGAACTGGTGATCAACACTTCCGGCAGCTCGGCGGCAAACAATCGCACCGCCCAGGCGTCTTGCTCCAGGCCATCGCCAAAGCCCTGGTAGGCGAAGTCGATCAGGGGCAGTAACCGGCGTTCGCGCACGATCTGCAACACCTGGCGCCAGTCATCCTGGGACAGGTCGAACCCCGTCGGGTTATGGCAGCACGCGTGCAGCAGCACCACATCACCGTGGGGGATGGTGGCGAGGGTCGCGAGCATCGCTGCCACATCCAGGCGATTGTCCGCGCCCACGTAGGGGTAGTGGCTGACCTTGAGCCCGGCCTTGGCGAAGATACTTTCGTGGATCGGCCAGGTCGGGTTGCTCAACCACACGCCACGGCCAGGCAGGCTGTGAGCGATGAAGTCGGCGCTCAGGCGCAGGGCACCGGTGCCGCCCGGGGTCTGGGTAGCGCCGGCGCGGCGGGCGTGGATCAGCGTGGAGTCGCTGCCGAGCACCAGTTGGCTGATCAACGTGCCGAAGGCGGCATTGCCGTGGCCGCCGATGTAGGTCTTGGTGGTTTGCGTGTCCACCAGGCGCTGTTCGGCGAGTTTTACCGAGTGGGGAATCGGCGTCAGGCCCTGGTCGTCTTTATACACACCTACGCCGAGGTCGAATTTGTGCGGGTTGCTGTCCTGGGCATACAGGTCCATCAGCCCAAGGATCGGGTCGCCGGGCACGCGGTCAATCGCATCAAAATGCATTACTTGCGGCCCTCGGCGTCCTTGGCCACTTCGTCGGTGCGCGCGGCCATGATGAAGTCGTTGCGGTGCAGGCCCTTGATGGAGTGGCTCCACCAGGTCACGGTGACTTTGCCCCACTCGGTGAGCAGGCCTGGGTGGTGGCCTTCGGCTTCCGATATTTCACCCATGGCGTTGGTGAAGGCCAGGGCGAATTTGAAGTTCTTGAACAGGAAGACCTTTTCCAACTGCATCACGCCGTCGCGCACTTCGATATTCCAGTCGGGGATCTGCTTGATCAGCACCGGCAGTTCTTCGTCGCTGACTTGCGGGGCGTCGGCGCGGCAGGCTTCGCAGTGGGCTTGGTTCAAGGTGGTCATGTGAAAGTGTCCTGAATTCGAGTATTTGAAGGTCAGTGGCGTCACCCTAAAGCAACGCGGGGCCAGGGAACAGACTCACCTGGCGCAAAAAACCGAGGTTTAGGCGGCTTTGGGTTTGGGCGGGAACTTGGGCGCGTGCAGACCCAGCTGCATGCCGCGCTCGACCATGCCCATGATGTCCTCCTGCGCGACTTCGAACAGGCGCTTGAGCTCGGGCAATACGAAGTACAGCGGTTGCAGGATGTCGATGCGATACGGCGTGCGCATCGCTTCCAGCGGATCGAAGGCCTGGTGCTCGGGTTCGGACGACAGGCTGTACACCGTCTCCTTGGGCGACGACAAAATGCCGCCACCGTAGATGCGCAGGCCGGCGGGCGTATCGACCAGGCCGAACTCGATGGTCATCCAGTACAGCCGCGCCAGGTACACCCGTTGCTCCTTGGTGGCCGCGAGGCCGAGCTTGCCATAGGTGTGGGTGAATTCGGCGAACCAGGGGTTGGTCAGCAGCGGGCAGTGGCCGAAGATCTCGTGGAAAATATCCGGTTCTTGCAGGTAGTCCAGCTCTTCACGGGTACGGATGAACGTCGCCACCGGAAACTGTTTGCTGGCGAGCAATTCGAAGAAGGTCTGGAAGGGGATCAGTGCCGGCACGCGGGCGACTTGCCAGCCGGTGGTCTCGGCCAGCACTTTGTTGACCTCGCCCAACTGCGGGATACGGTCCAGGGGCAGGCCGAGCTTGTCGATGCCGTCCAGGTATTCCTGGCAGGCGCGACCCTCGATCACTTTCAACTGGCGCGTGATCAGGGTGTTCCACACCGCGTGTTCTTCCGGCGGGTAGTGGATAAAACCTTGCGCATCGGGCTCGCGGGCCACGTACTGCGTCTGCTTCATACGGCTCTCCTGCTAGGCATTCGTTCTTGTTATGTCCTGCTGTGCCTCTATTGATAACCCGGCGTGGGCAAGAATCCATCCGCCTCTGACGAGGGTGTGTAGGAAAATGCCCTGGTTTTCGTAAAGTAATCGTTACGCTTGTGGCGTCTGGCGCTGCATTGGGCTGGGAAAAGCTCACAAGCTGTCACATAATCTTGACGACTATCTGCGCTCAGCGACAAAAAGACGCGGCGCCTTCCCACCTTTCGGGTCTTTTCATGCGTATCAAAGTGCACTGCCAGAACCGCATCGGCATCTTGCGGGACATCCTCAACCTGCTGGTGGAGTACGGCGTCAACGTCGCCAAAGGCGAGGTGGGCGGTGAGCATGGCAACGCCATCTATCTGTTCTGCCCGAACCTGGTGAACATGCAGTTCCAGGCCTTGCGCCCGCAATTCGAGGCGATTGCCGGGGTGTTTGGTGTGAAAAGGGTAGGGCTGATGCCCAGCGAACGTCGGCATATGGAGCTCAATGCGCTGCTTGGCGCCCTGGAGTTCCCGGTGCTGTCCATCGACATGGGCGGCTCCATCGTCGCCGCCAACCGCGCTGCGGCGCAGTTGCTGGGCGTGCGGGTGGATGAGGTGCCGGGCATTCCATTGTCGCGTTACGCCGAGGATTTCGACTTGCCGGAACTGGTGCGTGCGAGCAAGTCGCGGATCAACGGGCTGCGGGTCAAGGTCAAGGGCGACGTGTTTTTGGCGGACATCGCGCCGCTGCAATCTTCCGAGCACGATGACAGCGAAGCCATGGCCGGTGCCGTGTTGACCCTGCACCGCGCCGATCGGGTCGGTGAGCGCATCTATAACGTGCGCAAGCAGGAGCTGCGCGGTTTCGACAGTATCTTCCAAAGCTCCAAGGTCATGGCCGCCGTGGTCCGCGAGGCCCGGCGCATGGCACCGCTGGATGCGCCGCTATTAATAGAAGGCGAAACCGGCACCGGCAAGGAATTGCTCGCACGTGCCTGCCACCTGGCCAGCCCGCGTGGGCAGTCGCCGTTGATGGCACTCAACTGCGCGGGTTTGCCGGAGTCGATGGCCGAGACCGAATTGTTCGGTTACGGCCCAGGTGCATTTGAAGGCGCACGGGCCGAAGGCAAGCTGGGGCTGCTGGAGCTGACGGCGGGGGGGACGTTGTTTCTCGATGGTGTCGGGGAAATGAGTGCGCGCTTGCAGGTGAAGTTGCTGCGCTTCCTGCAGGACGGTTGCTTCCGGCGTGTGGGCAGTGATGAAGAGGTCTACTTGGATGTGCGGGTGATCTGCGCGACTCAAGTGGACTTGTCGGAACTCTGCGCCCGTGGTGAATTCCGCCAGGACCTTTACCACCGGCTCAACGTGCTGTCGCTGCATATCCCGCCGCTGCGCGAATGCCTGGATGGCTTGGCACCATTGGTTGATCACTTCCTCGACCAGGCCAGCCGCCAGATTGGTTGCCCGCTGCCCAAGCTGGCGCCGGCGGCCATGGAGCGCCTCAGCCATTACCACTGGCCGGGCAACGTGCGGCAGCTGGAAAACGTGCTGTTCCAGGCGGTGTCGTTGTGTGATGGCGGTACGGTCAAGGCTGAGCATATTCGCTTGCCGGACTATGGTGTGCGTCAACCCCTTGGCGATTTTTCCCTGGAGGGTGGTTTGGACGAAATTGTCGGGCGGTTTGAGAAGGCGGTGTTGGAAGCACTCTATGCAGAACACCCCAGCAGCCGACAACTGGGCAAGCGCCTGGGGGTTTCTCATACCACGATTGCCAATAAGTTGCGGGACTTTGGCGTGAGCAAATAGTGCCCTGTACATTCATAGGCCGAACACTGCACTGAATGGCGCAGTGTTCGGCCCAAGTTGCGGTGAAGGCTGTCAGGACGGTCGATCCTCCTCAGTACCAATGGGTATGATTTTTCCGTTGCCTTTTTCCACCCAGGCGAGCAGCGTCTCGCTGTTATCGTTATGTTTCGGGAATGAAGTCAGCGTGTAACTTTTATCTTGTTCCAGTGCGTCGAGACTTTTTTTGACTTCCGGGTGCAGGGCACCATATTCGCCGGCTTTCAAGGCGTCGGAGGTTATTCCCTCATTAATGGACTTTATCGGCGCAGACATTATTTTCGGGAGTCGCCACAGTGGATGAATGCTGTCGTGAGTCAGAGGGCCTTCACTTGCCATTGCCTGGATTAATACAGGGGTGTCGCTGTTAGTGGGTATCCAGGCCGATGCTGTACTTGAGGGACTGTCCAGTGTTATCAGGCGGTAGTCCTGATTTTTATCCAACTTTTCAAGCTCTTTGATGGCTTGCGGCGAAAGCGTTCCGAATTTACCCGCGCGGATGTCATTGGCCGTGATACCACGGTCGGTCTGTACCCTGTGGTCTGGCAAGCTGTCGAGGAGTTGGCGCAGTGCGCCCACTGTGGGGTTTCCCTGTGGTGGGCTTGGTTTGAAATCCGAGCGCACATCCCAATCCCGGCGGGCGTCGGGGCGTCCACCGTCGGGGTTGTAGTCCCAGTTGCGGCGGGCGTCGGGGAATCCACGGTCAGGACGATAGTCCCAGTCGCGGCGGGTCTCGGGGAATCCACGGTCAGGCCGGTAGGCCCAGTCGCGGCGGGCGTCTGGGAATCCGCGGTCAGGGCGGTAGTCCCGGTCGCGGCGGGTGTCGGGGAATCCCCGGTCGGGGCGGTAGTCCCAGTCGCGGCGGGCGTCGGGGAGCCTGCGGTCGGAGCGGTAGTCAAAATCCCTGCGGGAGCCCGGACGATTAAAGTCGGCTCGATGGTCGTGATTGCAGCGGTGATAGTGGGGTTCGGCAGGCGGACGCCGGGAGGGGCGTGATTCATACTCTCGGTCCCGTTCATATAGGGAGGTGGGGTCTCTGAAGTAAGTCGTGTATGCGTCGTTGGTTCTAAACATGTTACTGGCCTTTTATTGATAAGAATGTAGGTCGCAGAGTCATTCAGTCAAAGTTGATTGGTGAGTGCAGTTCTGCGAGGTGCGAGAGTTGCGTAAGTAAGGGTGGGGCGACAAGTTGGTATTGTTGAGTATTTGTAAATGTATGTCGGAGTAATCTTCAAGTAGTTGGTCGTCAGGCTTTTTTTAAAACTTCAAGTTAAAACACACGCGTTAACTAATTGGGTGGCGCGCGAGGTGTTGCGGTTGGCGCGCAGTGCGTGAATTTTGAAATGATAAATGGCGTGAGTGCAGCGTTTTATTTCAAGAGGCCGCGGTTACATTTAAACGAATGGGCAAGGGGGGGCGCAGGGCGCAGGGCCAGCACCTTGTGCCTGTGATGCGGGTCACCGCCATCGCCGGTCTTTGCCGTAAGCGGCATGACACCGCCGTTTTTTCGACTCGCCTGCCGGCCGTCTCGACGGCGTCAAGCCATCGATGCCCCGTATCCATTGGGTTTTCCGGCGGTTTTGAAAGTTGGTTCGCAAATTGCTTAAGCCTCATCAGTACAGCGGTGGGCGGCAAGCGTCCGTCAGAAAGAGGATAGAGCGTGGACAAGTACCTTTATGTGGCAATGACCGGCGCCAGCCAGAATGCTCTGGCGCAGAAGGCCCATGCCAACAACCTGGCGAACATTTCCACCAATGGTTTCCAACGCGACCTGGAACAGGCGCGTTCGATGCCGGTGTTTGGTGACAGCTTTCCGGCGCGGGCGTTTGCCCTGACCGAACGCCCGGCCACCGACTTCACCCCTGGCGCGATGATCGAAACCGGCCGTGACCTCGACGTGGCCGTCAGCGGCGACGGCTGGATGGCCGTGCAAACCCCTGACGGCAGCGAGGCCTACGTGCGCAGCGCAAGCATGAACGTCGATGCGTTGGGCGTGCTGCGTGCCGGCAACGGCATGCCGATCATGGGCAACGGTGGCCCGATTGCCGTGCCACCCCAGCAAAAAATCGAAGTGGGCGCCGACGGCACCATCAGCATTCGCGCCATGGGCGAAGGCCCGCGCGTCATGGCTGAAGTGGACCGGATCAAGCTGGTCCAGCCTGACCTGAAGAATATGACCAAAGGCCTCGACGGCACCATCCACACCAAGGATGGCCAGCCGGCCCAGGCCGATGCGGGCGTCAAGCTGACCTCGGGCTTCTTGCAGGCCAGCAACGTCAATGCGGTGGAAGAAATGACCGCAGTGCTCGCGCTTTCCAAGCAGTTCGAGCTGCACATCAAGATGATGAACAGCGCCAAAGAAGACGACCAGGCCATGACTCGCGTCATGCAGATGAGCTGATTGCAGCCCACTAATTAATTTGCCACGCCGCGCCAACAAACAGGCGCACAGAGGAGAACAGCATGCTTCCGGCTCTATGGGTTGCCAAAACCGGTCTGTCCGCCCAGGACACCAACCTGACCACCATCTCCAACAACCTGGCGAACGTGTCGACCACGGGTTTCAAGCGTGACCGCGCCGAGTTCCAGGACCTGCTCTACCAGATCAAGAAGCAGCCGGGCGCCCAGTCGACCCAGGACAGCGAACTGCCATCGGGCCTGCAACTGGGTACCGGTGTGCAGATCGTCGGCACGCAGAAGAACTTCAGTGCCGGTAACCTGCAACAGACCGGCCAGCCGCTGGACATGGCGATCAACGGCCGTGGTTTCTTCCAGATCCTGCAACCGGATGGCACTACCTCCTACACCCGCGACGGTACTTTCCACCTGGATTCCAACGGCCAGATCGTGACCGCCAACGGTTTCGCCCTGGAGCCTGCGGTTGTCGTGCCAGCAGATGCCAAGACCTTCACCGTCGGCAACGACGGCACCGTGTCGATCACCGTAGCCGGCAACCCGGCGTCGCAAGTGATCGGCAACCTGCAAACCGCCGACTTCATCAACCCGGCCGGTCTGCAAGCCATGGGCAACAACCTGTTCCTCGAAACCGCCTCCAGCGGCGCGCCGCAAATCGGCACCCCTGGCCTGAACGGTTTCGGCACCACGCTGCAAAGCACCCTGGAAACCTCCAACGTGAGCACGGTTGAGGAGATGGTCAACATGATCACCACCCAGCGCGCCTACGAGATGAACTCCAAGGTGATTTCCACCGCCGACCAGATGCTCTCGTTTGTCACGCAGAATCTGTAATCAAGTCTATGGGGCGCTCTTGAGGGCGCCTGCAACACCGTGAGGTAAGGGTCATGAATCGCTACGTTTCTGTTCTGGCATTGAGTGGGATCACCGTGCTCGCGGGCTGTGTCGCCCCAACGCCAAAACCCAATGACCCGTACTACGCGCCGGTGTTGCCACGCACGCCGCTGCCGGCGGCGGCCAACAATGGCTCGATCTACCAGGCCGGTTTCGAACAGAACCTGTACAGCGACCGCAAGGCGTTCCGGGTCGGTGACATCATCACCATCACCCTGAACGAGAAGACCCAGGCCAGCAAGAATGCCAACTCCCAGGTGGGCAAGACCAGCAAGACCGGTATCGGCCTGACCTCGTTGTTTGGCGCCGTGCCGAACACCAACAACCCGCTGGGCGATGGCGACCTGAGCCTGAGCGCCGGCTACAGCGGTGATCGCGCCACCAACGGCAAGAGTTCGGCGGGGCAGGGCAACAGCCTGACCGGTTCGATCACCGTCACCGTGGCCGATGTGCTGCCCAACGGCATCATCGCCGTACGCGGTGAAAAGTGGATGACCCTCAACACCGGTGACGAGCTGGTGCGCATTGCCGGCATGGTCCGTGCCGATGACATCTCCACCGACAACACTGTGCCGTCCACACGGATTGCCGATGCACGCATTACCTACTCGGGTACGGGTTCGTTTGCGGATGCAAGTCAGCCGGGCTGGTTCGACCGTTTCTTCCTTAGCCCGCTGTTCCCTTTCTAGGTGATGACTTTGAACCTCAAACAGCTGATGGCAGCGGCACTCTTGCTGTCCCTGAGCGCCGTCGCCCAGGCCGAGCGCCTGAAAGACATCGCGAGCATCTCCGGCGTGCGTTCCAACCAGTTGATCGGTTACGGCCTGGTGGTGGGGCTCAACGGTACGGGTGACCAGACCACCCAGACCCCGTTCACCTTGCAGACCTTCAATAACATGCTCTCGCAGTTCGGCATCAAGGTGCCGGCGGGTTCGGGCAACGTGCAACTGAAAAACGTCGCGGCCGTGTCGATCAGTGCCGACCTGCCGGCGTTCTCCAAGCCTGGTCAGGTGGTGGACATCACCGTGTCGTCCATCGGTAACTCGAAAAGCCTGCGTGGCGGCACCCTGTTGATGACGCCGCTCAAAGGTATCGACGGCAACGTCTACGCCATTGCCCAGGGCAACCTGGTGGTGGGCGGGTTTGACGCCGAAGGTCGCGACGGTTCGAAGATCACCGTCAACGTGCCGTCGGCCGGGCGGATTCCTGGCGGCGCCACGGTGGAACGCACCGTGCCGAGCGGCTTCAACCAGGGCAATAGCCTGACCCTGAACCTCAACCGTTCCGACTTCACCACCGCCAAGCGTGTGGTCGACAAGATCAACGACATGCTCGGCCCTGGCGTGGCCCAGGCCATCGACGGCGGCTCGATCCGCGTGACCGCGCCGCTGGACCCAAGCCAGCGGGTGGACTACCTGTCGATCCTGGAAAACCTTGAAGTCGACCCGGGCCAGGCGGTGGCCAAAGTCATCATCAACTCGCGCACCGGCACCATCGTGATCGGCCAGAACGTCAAGGTTTCGCCGGCGGCGGTGACCCACGGCAGCCTGACCGTGACCATCACCGAAGACCCGATCGTCAGCCAGCCTGGGCCGTTGTCCAACGGCCAGACGGCAGTGGTGCCGCGCTCGCGTGTCAACGCTCAGCAAGAAGCCAAGCCGATGTTCAAATTCGGCCCCGGCACCACCCTGGATGAGATTGTCCGTGCGGTGAACCAGGTGGGCGCAGCGCCCGGCGACTTGATGGCGATCCTTGAAGCATTGAAACAGGCCGGCGCCTTGCAAGCCGACCTGATCGTGATCTGAGGCCATGGCCATGGATATGCGCAAGAGCGGGATCAGCAGCACGGCGGACTCGGGGTCTTATTCCGACTTGGGCAGGCTTAACCAGCTCAAGGTCGGCGCCGACAAGAACAGCGAAGGCAACATGCGCAAGGTGGCGCAGGAGTTTGAGTCGTTGTTCGTCAGCGAAATGCTCAAGTCCATGCGTTCGGCCACCGAGGCGTTGGGCAAGGACAACCCGATGAACACGCCGGCGGCCAAGCAGTATCAGGAAATGTACGACCAGCAGTTGGCGGTGTCGATGTCCCGCGAAGGCGGTGGTATCGGCCTGGCCGATGTGCTGATGCGCCAGATGCAGAAGAACAAGCCGGTGGACGCCCAGGCGGCTACCTTGCAGGGCCCGGCGGCGGCAGAGCCGGTGAAGAAGGTCGATGTGCCGACGGAAATTGGCGCCGGTACCCAGGCCGACGGTGCGCTCGGTCGCTCCAATGGCCAGCGTCCATTGTGGGCCTATCGCGTCGCGGTGCCCGAAGGCACTGCCAGCGCTCACGTCAACGATATGGAGTTGATGAACCAGCGCCGCATCGCCTTGCCGAGCAAACTCACCGACCGCCTGCTGGCCGGCATCGTGCCCAGCACCGACACCACGGTCGCCAAGGCGGCACCGCTGCGTAACAGCGCTGCCGATGACAATGTGGTCAACAGCACCACGCGCAGCTTTGCCGTGCCCAGCGATCGCATGCAGATCTACAGCCGCGCCATCGCCCAGCCGCCGCTGGCGCCAGCGAAAAAAGCCTTCAGTTCCCAGGATGAGTTCGTCGCCACCATGTTGCCGATGGCCAAGGCCGCCGCTGCGCGGATTGGCGTCGATCCGAAGTACCTGGTGGCCCAGGCCGCCCTGGAAACCGGCTGGGGCAAATCGGTAATGCGTGCCGAAGACGGCAGCAGCAGCCACAACCTGTTTGGCATCAAGGCCGGCCAGAGCTGGCAGGGCGGTCAGGCCCGTGCGATCACCAGCGAGTTCCGCGATGGCGCGATGGTCAAGGAAACGGCGCAGTTCCGTTCCTACGCCTCGTACCAGGACAGCTTCCACGACCTCGTGACCTTGCTGCAAAGCAATGATCGCTATAAAGAAGTTGTGAAATCGGCCGATAACCCCGAACAGTTTGTACGCGAGTTGCAAAAAGCCGGTTACGCAACCGACCCGGCCTATGCCAGCAAGATTTCGCAGATCGCCAAAACGATGAACAGTTACCAGAATTACGCTGCCGCTGGCGCAACCACACATTTATAAGGTCTGAACCATGAGTTTGCTCAGTATCGGGATGTCAGGGCTCAATGCCGCTCAAGGATCGTTGTCGGTCTTGAGTAATAACATTGCCAACGCCAATACCTCGGGCTATTCGCGTCAGCAGACTACCCAGAGCGCCAACGCGTCCAACCCTTACGGCGGCGTGTTCATCGGCAGCGGCACCACCCTGGCCGACGTGCGCCGGGTGTATAACGAATACCTCGACGCGGCCTACCAGAACAGCACCTCGCTCAACAGCGATGCCAAGGCCTACCTGGACCAGGTAAGTGCGGTCGACAAGACCCTGTCGGACAAGACCACCGGCATGTCCGCTGTGCTCAGTTCGTTCTTCGCCGCGGTGCAGACGGCTTCGGCGAACCCGAGCGATGCGTCGGCGCGCCAGATCCTGCTGACCAATGCGCAGACCCTGACCAACCGTTTCAACGCGATTTCCACCCAGTTGAGCACGCAGAAAGAGACCATCAACGGTCAGTTGACTTCCATGAGCGATCAGGTCAACCAGCTGACCTCGTCGATTGCGTCCCTCAACAAACAGATCAACCAGGTTCAGGGTTCGAGCAACGTTACCCCGGCCAACCTGCTGGACGCGCGTGCCGAAGCCGTGCGCTCGCTCAATGAGCTGATCGGCGTGACCGCCAGCGAGAAGAACGGCGTGTTCAGCGTCAGCACCGGCACTGGCCAATCGCTGGTGATGGGCGACCAGTCCAACACTATCTCCGCCGTGCCGAGCGACAGCGATGCAAGCCAATACACGATCCAGTTGAACATGGCCGGCAACACCAAGGTCGACCTGGGCAACGTGATCAGTGGTGGCAGCATCGGCGGCCTGCTGCGGTATCGCAGCGACGTGTTGACGCCGGCCATCAATGACCTGGGCCGCATCGCCACGGTGACGTCCGACGTGATCAACAGCCAGTTGGGCCAGGGCCTGGACCTCAACGGCGAGTTCGGTGCCGCGATGTTCAAGGACATCAACAGTGTCGCCTCGATTGCCCAGCGCAGTGTCGCATCGGCGTCCAACACCGGCGACGGTGGCCTGAACGTGACGATCAAGGACAGCAGCAAGCTGACCAACTTCGATTACAAGGTGACCTTCACCGCAGCCGACAAGTACAGCGTGGTGCGTTCCGATGGCAAGGCCATGGGTAACTTCACCCTGGACCCGACCCAGCCGGCGCCGGTGATCGACGGTTTCGCCTTGACCCTCAAGACCGGCACCATGCAGCCGGGCGACAGCTTCAAGGTCAGCCCGACCGCCAACGGCGCCAAGGAAATCGGCACGGTCCTTACCGACCCGAGCAAGATTGCCTTTGCCGCGCCATTGTCCGGCGAGGGCAGCAAGACCAACCAGGGCACCGGCACCTTCACGCCGCCAACCCTGACGGTGCCTCTGGACATCGCCGGCGGTGCCGCGACCGCGCAGTTGCAAGTGGGTATCGAGCACTCGATGCCAGTGAAAATGGTCTTTGGCAAACCGGCGGCCGATGGCACCCAGAGCTACACGATCAATAACGCCCAGGGCGATCCGATCGGCTCCGGCAGCATCGTCCCGGGGCAGGCCAACAAGATCACCATCAACGTGCCGATGCGCGCTGCGGATGGCACGCTGGTGAGCCCGGCCAAGAGCTTCAGCTTCGACACCACGGTAGGCGGCTCGCCGACCGACGGTGACAGCACCTCGTTTTCGTTCAATGCCACGGGCGTTTCCGACAACCGCAACGCCCAGAAACTGCTGGACCTGCAGACCAAGGCGACCGTCGGTACAGCCGCTGATGGCAGCGGTGGCACCAGCCTGGTGGGGGCCAACAGCAAGCTGGTGTCCACCGTCGGCGCCAAGGCGGCCGCGGCCACCACCGACACCACCGCGACCAACGCGCTGCTGACGGCCAACAAAAATGCGCGCAACTCGGTGTCCCAGGTCAACCTGGATGAAGAGGCGGGCGACATGATCAAGTTTCAGCAGTACTACACCGCGTCGTCGCAGATCATCAAGGCCGCGCAAGAAACCTTCAGCACGCTGATCAATAGTCTTTAAGGGAGCCTGGGACGATGCGCATTTCGACACAGCAGTATTTCGACACCAGCGCGACTCGCTATACGGATAACTATTCCAGCGTGGTCAAGGCGCAGCAGCAGGCGAGTTCAGGCGTGCGTGTGCAGACCGCCGCCGATGATCCGGTTGCCGCGCAGCGTTTGCTGATGCTGCAACAACAGAAAGACATGCTGGCGCAGTACAGCGGCAACATCACCAATATCCAGAGTTCGCTGACCAACCAAGAAAGCGTGCTGGATGCGATCAACACCACCCTCCAGGCGGCCAGCCAGTTGGCCTTGAAGGCCGGTGGCGTGACCAGCGATGCGGACCGCAAATCCATTTCCGTTGAAGTGGGTGCTCTTGAGGATCAGTTGCTGGGCTTGCTCAACAGCAAGGACGCGGCGGGCAAATACCTGTTCTCCGGCTCCAAGACCGACACGCCGCCGTATTCGCGCAACAATGATGGTACTTACAACTATCAGGGCGACGAAAATGAGCTGAGCCTGCAAGTGTCCGAGACGCTGACCGTACGCACCGGCGATACGGGCAAGACGATCCTGGAAGGCGCGGTCAACAACAGCCGCACGAAGTCCACGTACACCACGCCTGCACCCGTGCCGCCCGCGACCACTCCGTCGCAAGTGGACGATCACAAGGTCGCCATTTCGGCGGGCCTGGTGACGTCGGGTATTGAATACAACAAGTCGTACGCCGACGGCCAGCCTTACAAGCTGACCTTCACCAGCAGCACCCAGTATGTGGTGACGGATAAAGGCGGCAACGACATTACCTCGCAGCTTCCGGGCAACGGGACGTTCGACTCTACCAAGGAGGGCAGTGCCAGCGTCAACCTGCGTGGGGTCAAGTTCGACATCAGTGTCGACCTGACCGACAAGGCCACCGGGCCGGATGCCGATGCGATGGTCAAGGGGCGTGAGTTCACGCTCTCGGCCAAGCCGGACACGTTCAACGTCGCCCGCACCGCGAGTAACACGTCGCCGACGCAACTGACCAATGCCACGGTCAGTAGCCCGGCCAAGTACGCCAGCACCTTCCCGGCCAACAGTGGCGTGCTGATCAAGTTCAGCGATACCGATCCGAACGCCTACGAGGTGTTTTCGCAGCCCTACACCCCCAACAGCAAGGCGATTGATTCGGGTGTCATCGATGCGACCGCCACGCCGAGCCCGACGATCACGGCGGCGGGCGTTACGTTCAGCCTGAGCGGTGCGCCGAACGTCGGCGATCAGTTTTCGGTCGGTGCCAGTACCCACAAAACCCAGAGCGCCCTCGATACCTTGAGTCAGCTGCGCATTGCTCTGGAGCAACCGGCGGATGGAATTCCCGGTGCACGGGTCAAGCTGCAGGACGCCTTGAACGCTGCCGTCAGTAACCTGACCAGCTCAACCGACCAGGTGGATAACGTGCGTGGTTCCATCGGTGCGCGGCAGAATGCGCTGAATGTGCAGTCCAGCGAAAACACCAGTGTCGGCCTGGCCAATACCAGCACTATGAGTGCCCTGGCCAACGTCGATATGGGTGAGGCCGCGATCAACCTGACCTTGCAGCAAACCATGCTCGAAGCCTCGCAGCTGGCATTTGTGAAAGTCTCGCAGTTGAGCCTGTTCAACAAGATGTAAACGGCGTCATCCCCAGCGGCCCAGCCTGGAAACAGGCTGGGCCGTTGTCGTTTACGCGGTTTAATTGTTTGAAGGTTTTGCATAAACCACACAGAATTGAGTGACCTGTGAGTCATAAAGCGCATCTTCACTGTATCGTGTGAAAAGGATAAGTCGTCTCAGAGTCCTTGCGCAGCGGCTTTCAGCGAGTTTTTTGCGGGGTTGCCCCCTTTATTGTCAGCACCCGGCGAGGCGACTCGCGGGGTGATCTCCAGCTATTTAGTATTGGGAAGCCACAATGATTGGCATAAAAAGCATCGCCAGTTACGTGCCGGCCGACGGGATCGATAACTACGCCCAGGGTGCCAAATTCGCCAAGGATGAAGAGTTCATCATTGGCAAGATCGGTTCGGCGTTCCTGCCGCGCAAGGAAGCCGCGCAGGAAACCTCCGATCTGTGTGTCGAGGCGGTCAACGCTTTGTTTGCCAATAACCCCGATTTGAAGCGTGAGTCCATCGACGCGCTGATCGTCGTCACCCAGAACGGTGATGAAGAGGGTTTGCCCCACACGGCCGCCATCGTCCAGGACAAGCTCGGCTTGCCGACTCACGTCGCGGCGTTCGATATTTCCCTGGGCTGCTCCGGCTACGTCTACGGCATCTACGCGATGAAGGGCTTCATGGAAGCCACTGGCCTGAAAAACGGCCTGCTGATCACCGCCGACCCGTATTCGAAGATCGTTGATCCGGAAGACCGCAACACCACCATGCTGTTCGGTGACGCTGCCACCGCGACCTGGATGGGCGAAGACGCGTCCTGGCTGCTGGGCAAGTCCAAGTTCGGCACCGACGGTTCCGGCGCGCCGCACCTGAAGGTCAGCGACGGTGTGTTCTTCATGAACGGTCGCCAGGTGTTCAACTTTGCCCTGCTTAAAGTGCCTGCGCATCTGCACGAGCTGCTCAATGAGTCGGATCTGCAAGCGGACGACATCGATGCGTTCTGCATCCACCAGGGCAGTGCGGCGATTGTCGATGCCGTGGCGCGTCGGTTTGAAGATGCGCCGGTGGACAAGTTCATCAAGGACATGGTCGAGACCGGCAACACCGTGTCGTCGAGCATTCCATTGCTGCTGGAAAAGCACGTGATGGATGCGACCTGGAAGCGCGTGGCCATCAGCGGTTTTGGAGTGGGCCTGTCGTGGGGTTCGGCGATTCTGCATCGTCCGTGAGCCTTTAACGCGTAGCACAAAAAAACGCCGATGATCGAAAGATCATCGGCGTTTTTTATTTGGCGCCAGAAAAGCCAATGAATTCGGGGTTTTTTGCCTGCGTAAGCCCTTGAATTGCAAGGGGTGGCACGTCGCCAGCAAAAAAATCAAAAAAAATCCTCAAGCAACTGCCCAGCACGACGATAACTATTACGTAGGTTCTCAGGCCACACCCGGCGGTTGCCAGGGCCGGAAGCCGCAGTATCCATCCAACGAGGATTTCGTCATGGCTTTAACAGTAAACACCAACATTGCTTCGATCACTACTCAGGGCAACCTGAACAAAGCCGGCGGCGCCCTGGCCACCTCCATGCAGCGCCTGTCTTCCGGCCTGCGTATCAACAGCGCTAAAGACGACGCTGCAGGCCTGCAGATCGCTAACCGCCTGACCAGCCAAATCAACGGCCTGGGCCAAGCAGTAAAAAACGTGAACGATGGTATCTCCATCGCTCAGACCGCTGAAGGCGCGATGCAGGCTTCGACCGACATCCTGCAAAAAATGCGTACCCTGGCTCTGTCCTCCGCTACCGGTTCCCTGAGCGCTGACGACCGTAAGTCGAACAACGACGAATACCAGGCTCTGACTTCGGAACTGACCCGTATCTCGCAAACCACTACTTTCGGTGGCCAGAAGCTGCTGGACGGTTCGTACGGTACCAAAGCCATCCAGGTTGGCGCCAACGCTAACGAAACCATCAACCTGAGCCTGGAAAACGTTGCAGCCAACAACATTGGTTCGCAGCAGATCAAAACCAAGGCCATCGTACCTAGCGCCACTGGCCTGGCTGGCGGCGCCATCACTGTTACCGGCAACGGTCAGACCAAAACCGTAAACTACGCTGCAGGCGCTTCGGCTAAAGACATCGCTGCGGGCCTGAACGGTTCGATCGGTGGCCTGACCGCTACCGCCAGCACTGAAGTCAAACTGGATGTAGGCGCTGCCACTCCGTCGAACTTCAAACTGGCTGTAGGTAGCGGTAATGCTGTTGATTTCGTCGGCGTGAAGGACCTGGCCGGCCTGGCTGACCAGCTGAAATCGAACGCTGCCAAACTGGGCATCAGCGTTAACTACGACGAATCCAACAAAACCCTGTCGGTTAAGTCGGATTCCGGCGAAAACCTGTCGTTCTCGGGTGCTGATGCCAACGCCCAGACCAACATCCTGGTTGGCGCTAAAGACGGCGCTGGCGCATTCGCCACCCCGGCTGCTCTGGGTGCTGCTGCAATCGTTGTGACCGGTGAGGTTTCCCTGGATTCGGCTAAAGGCTACTCCCTGAGCGACGCTGGTACTGGTGTATCGGACTTGTTCGCGGCTGCTACCGTTTCGTCGACCAAGACCACCATCTCTAACACCGACGTGACCGACTCTACCAACGCTCAAAACGCGCTGGCTGTTATCGACAAGGCCATCGGCACCATCGACGGCGTTCGTTCGGGCCTGGGTGCTACTCAGAACCGTCTGACTACCACTGCAGACAACCTGCAGAACATTCAGAAGAACTCCACCGCTGCACGTTCCACCGTTCAGGACGTCGACTTCGCTTCCGAAACCGCCGAACTGACCAAGCAACAAACCCTGCAGTCGGCTTCCACCGCGATCCTGTCGCAGGCTAACCAGCTGCCATCCGCTGTACTGAAGCTGCTTCAGTAATCCCAGCGCTTGGTAACTAACGGAAGGGTGCGTCTACGTGCCCTTCCGTTTTTTCGGTTTAGAGGAGATTGGACATGGACATGAGTGTAAAGCTGAACCAGTCTTATCCGCCGGTTGCACCCCTAAGCGCATCTGCCCAGGTAGTGACTGATAAAGCCGTTCCAAAAGCCCAGGAAGCCGCCGCCACAGCAAAACAGCCTGAGCGTGCCGACCTGGAACAAGCAGTAACCGATATTCGAGAATTCGTTCAAGCTGCCCAGCGCAGCCTGGATTTTTCCATTGATGACTCCACCCATCGCGTGGTGGTCAAGGTCATCGCCACCGACAGTGGTGAAGTGATTCGCCAGATTCCGTCGGAAACGGCATTGAAACTGGCACAGAGCCTTTCCAGCGCCAGCAGCTTGTTGTTCGACGACAAGGCCTGAGCTGGCATGAAACTTGTTGTTGTCAGGTCTTGAGGCGCAATAAGTCAAGATAACGGCAGCCACCGAACAGGAGATACGAAGATGGCGGGTTCAACGGTAAGTGGTATCGGTTCCAATATCGATACGCAGGCGATCGTGACGTCCTTGGTGAACGCCGAAAAGGTGCCCAAGCAGACGCAGATCAATACCGCATCAGCGAAAGCGACCACCACGCTGTCTTCGATCGGCAAGATTCAAGCGGCGCTGGACGCGTTTCGTGGTGCGCTCGACACGATGGCCAAGGACAGCAGCTTTACCGGCCTGACCGGTTCGTCCTCGGATGAAAAAGTCGCGACCATGACCTCCAGCAATACCGCCTCGACAGGTAGCTTCCGACTGATCGTCAACCAATTGGCCCAGGCGTCGAAGCTGTCGAGTGCCAATTTTTCCGGTGGTACTTCTTCGGTGGTGAATGCCACCAACAAGTCGACGACGCTGACGATTACCCAGTCCAGCAAAAACTATGACTTGAATATCCCGGCCGGTGCGACCTTGCAGCAGGTGCGGGATTCGATCAACACCCAGTTTGGTACGTCGGGATTGAGCGCCAACATCCAGACCGACTCCAATGGTTCCCGGTTGATCCTGACGTCGACCAAGATGGGTACGGGCTCTGACCTGACGCTTTCGGGTGATTCGGGATTGGATGTCGGGGCTAGTGTCGTTGATGAGCCCAAGGATGCGTTGTACAGCATCGATGGTGTTTCTTCGGTGTCCAAGACCAACAACATTGAAGGGGCACTCAGTGGTGTGAACATCAAGCTGGTGTCGGTTTCGGCGCTCAAGACGGCAGGTGATGTCAGTGATAACCCGGTGAGAAACGCCACGCTGATCACGGTGAGCACCAACACCACGGCGCTCAAGTCCGGGGTCAAGGGTTTCATTGATACCTATAACGCCTTGATCACTGCGATGAACGCCGAAACCAAGGTCACCAAGAACCTGGACGGTAGCACCACGGCGGCAACGCTGACGGGCGACTCGACCATGCGCTCCCTGCAGAGCGCGATTCGCAACGAGTTCAACACGCTGTCGGGCACAGGGGCGTTGAAGTCCCTGGCACAATTTGGCGTGAGCACCAGTTCGACCACTGGCCTGCTGACGATCGATGACAAGAAGTGGGATGCAGCGGTTAAAACCAACGCGGCTGACATCAACAGCATGTTCTCCGGCAAGGACGGCATGCTGGCGCGGATGAAAAGCGCCACCGACGATTTCGCCAAGGCCAGCACCGGCATCCTGGCGACGCGTTCGACCTCCTTGTCGGACACGCTCAAGGACCTGACCAAGGAGCAGTCCACCCTGGACGAGCGCATGACCTTGCTCACCAACAGCCTGTCGGCCAAATACAACGCCATGGACACCCTGGTCGCCCAATTGCGCCAGCAAAGCACCAGTGTCATGACCACGCTCAATGCGCTGAACAACGTAAAGACCAATAGTTGATCCCGCGTCATAAAAAAAGGCCAGGCGACCTGCCTGGCCTTTTTTATCGAGAGACGACTGGCGCTAAAGCTTTTTGCGAGCCAGTCGACATATTGGTTACTCAACCACTTTCCGCTGTCGCCCGTCACGAGGTAGAAACATGAATCCCATGAGAGCCCTTCGCCAATACCAGAAGGTCAATTCCCATGCTCAGATCTCCGAAGCCAGCCCTCATCGTCTGGTGCAGATGCTGATGGAAGGTGGGCTCGACCGCATGGCCCAGGCCAAAGGCGCGTTGGCACGTGGTGACATCGCGGCAAAGGGTTTGATGCTCGGCAAGGCCATCGACATCGTGATCGGCCTGCGTGATGGGCTCGACGCCCAGAAAAGTGACAACCCGGCTTACGTCCAGCAGTTGGAAAGCCTGTACGCCTACATGACCAACCGTCTGATGGAAGCGAACCTGCATAACGATGCGGACATGATCGACGAAGTCGCCCGTTTGCTGATTACCGTAAAAGAAGGCTGGGATGCTATTGGCGCGCCGCAGGCCGCCGCTGAATAAGGCCTGAGGGCCTTGAGGATCACGTCATGAGCCATGCACTGCAACGCATTGATGAAACTCGCGAGGCGCTGATGGGCGCGCTGGCGGAGCGCAATTGGGACGCCATTGGCGAGCTCGATCTGGGTTGCCGCAGTGTGATCGATGAGGCGCTCAGCGAAGCGCCGGAAGACGAGAGCATGTTGCGCGAAAAACTCGAAAGTCTGCTGGCGGTATATCAGCAGTTGCTGGAAGTGACGACGGGCGAAAGACAGGCGATTTTTGAAGAGATGTCGCAGATCAACCAAGCTAAAAATGCGTCAAAGGTTTACCATCTGTTCGGCTGAATAGCGTCAGTTGGTCCGAACGGTGCGTCATATATTTGACTGTGCCAGCATTTTTGACTTAACTAGTGCTGTTTTCAGATTTCAGACGTCTAGTAAGGTACAAAATCGTACAAGCGTCTTGATTGCCCTCATTCTTGGGCAGGAAGTTTTACTAGGGAAGTTGCTATTGCATGTGGCGTGAAACCAAAATTCTGCTGATTGATGACGATAGCGTCCGCCGCCGCGATTTAGCGGTGATTTTGAATTTTCTTGGCGAAGAAAATCTGCCCTGCGGCAGCCATGACTGGCAGCAGGCGGTCAGCTCATTGTCATCGAGCCGTGAAGTCATTTGTGTGCTGATCGGGACGGTAAACGCTCCTGGCGCTGTTTTGGGCTTGTTAAAGACACTGTCCACCTGGGATGAGTTCCTTCCAGTTTTGCTAATTGGCGAAATTTCTCCCGTCGACCTGCCCGAAGACCAGCGTCGCCGGGTACTTTCCTCCCTGGAAATGCCGCCCAGCTACAGCAAATTGCTTGATTCCCTGCACCGCGCCCAGGTCTATCGCGAGATGTACGACCAGGCCCGCGAGCGCGGTCGCCACCGTGAACCCAACCTGTTCCGCAGCCTGGTCGGCACCAGCCGTGCGATCCAGCACGTGCGCCAGATGATGCAGCAAGTGGCCGATACCGACGCCAGCGTGCTGATCCTCGGCGAGTCGGGCACTGGCAAGGAAGTGGTGGCGCGCAACCTGCACTACCACTCCAAGCGTCGTGACGGGCCCTTTGTGCCGGTCAACTGCGGGGCGATCCCGGCAGAGCTGCTCGAAAGCGAATTGTTCGGCCACGAGAAGGGCGCCTTTACCGGGGCGATCACCAGCCGTGCCGGGCGTTTCGAGCTGGCCAACGGCGGCACCCTGTTCCTCGATGAAATCGGCGACATGCCGCTGCCGATGCAGGTCAAGCTGCTGCGCGTGTTGCAGGAGCGCACCTTCGAGCGCGTGGGCAGCAACAAGACCCAGAGCGTCGATGTGCGCATCATCGCGGCGACCCACAAGAACCTCGAAAGCATGATCGAGGTCGGCAGCTTCCGCGAAGACCTGTACTACCGCCTCAACGTCTTCCCGATCGAGATGGCCCCGCTGCGCGAGCGCGTCGAAGACATCCCGCTGCTGATGAACGAACTGATCTCGCGCATGGAGCACGAAAAGCGCGGCTCGATCCGGTTCAACTCCGCGGCGATCATGTCCCTGTGCCGCCACGGCTGGCCGGGCAACGTGCGGGAGCTGGCCAACCTGGTCGAGCGCATGGCGATCATGCATCCCTACGGTGTGATCGGCGTGGTCGAGTTGCCGAAGAAATTCCGCTACGTCGACGACGAAGACGAGCAACTCGACAGCCTGCGCAGCGACATGGAAGAGCGTGTAGCCATCAACGGCCATACCCCGGACTTCGGTTCCACCGCCATGCTGCCGCCGGAAGGCCTCGACCTGAAGGATTACCTCGGCAACCTGGAACAAGGCCTGATCCAACAGGCCCTGGACGACGCCAACGGCATCGTCGCCCGCGCCGCCGAGCGCTTGCGTATCCGCCGTACCACCCTGGTGGAGAAGATGCGCAAGTACGGCATGAGCCGTCGAGAAGGTGATGAACAGGCGGATGATTGACGCCTGTTTTCCAAGCCGCTGATTAATCAGCGGTTTTTTTTCGGCACAAGTATTGCTACAGCCCTCGCAACGTTCCGTTTAACTGACGGTCAGCCAAGCGAGAGAGCATGATGCCCCACGCCGCCCAACTATCTTCGGTGCCTGACGCCGAGCAGCTCAGTCGCAATGGCCTGGAACAGGCCTTTTCGCTGTTCAATCAGATGTCCAGCCAACTGACGGACTCCTACAGCCTGCTTGAAGCCCGGGTGTCCGAGCTCAAGGGCGAGCTGGAAGTGGTCAGCGCCCAGCGCATGCAAGAGCTGGCCGAAAAAGAGCGCCTGGCCAACCGTCTGCAAAACCTGTTGTCGCTGTTGCCTGGTGGCGTGATCGTCATCGACGAAGACGGCCGCGTGCGCGAGGCCAACCCGGCCGCCTGCGACCTGCTCGGCCTGCCACTGGAAGGCGAGCTGTGGCGCCACGTCATCACCCGCTGTTTCGCCCCGCGTGAAGACGATGGCCATGAAATCTCCCTGAAAGACGGGCGCCGCCTGTCCATCGCCACCCGCTCCCTGGATGCCGAGCCCGGCCAGTTGGTGCTGCTCAACGACCTGACCGAAACCCGTCACCTGCAAGACCAGTTGGCGCGGCATGAGCGTTTGTCGTCGCTAGGGCGGATGGTCGCTTCTTTGGCGCATCAGATCCGTACGCCCCTGTCGGCCGCGTTGATCTACGCCAGTCATTTGACTGATGAGCAATTGCCACCACAGACCCAGCAGCGGTTTGCCGGGCGTCTCAAGGAGCGCCTGCACGAGTTGGAACACCAAGTGCGCGACATGCTGGTGTTCGCCCGTGGCGAGTTGCCGCTCACCGACCGCATCACCCCGGCCGAGCTGATGCGTGCCCTGCAAGCGGCTGCGAGTACCCATATCCAGGACGTCCAGGTGCGCTGGCAGTGCGACAGCCACCTCGGCGAACTGCTGTGCAATCGCGACACCCTGGTCGGCGCGCTGCTCAACCTGATCGAAAACGCCACCCAGGCCAGCGCCCCCGGCGCACGCCTGAAGATTCACCTGTACTGCCGCGAACAAACCCTGCGCCTGTGCATCAGCGACAGTGGCAGCGGCATCGACCCGCAGGTACTGCGGCGCCTGGGCGAACCCTTTTTCACCACCAAGACCAACGGAACGGGCCTCGGCCTGACCGTGGTCAAGGCCGTGGCACGCGCCCATCAGGGAGAATTGCAGCTGCGTTCCCGTGTGGGGCGTGGCACCTGTGCATTGATGACCTTGCCGCTGTTTTCAGGCGTGGCAAGCACGGAGTAAACGAACATGGCAATCAAGGTTTTATTGGTAGAAGACGACCGCGCCCTGCGTGAAGCACTGGCTGACACGCTGCTGTTGGCGGGCCATGACTATCGGGCGGTCGGCTCGGCCGAGGAAGCCTTGGAGGCGGTAGAGCAGGAGTCCTTCAGCTTGGTGGTCAGCGACGTCAACATGCCTGGCATGGATGGTCACCAATTGCTCGGCCTGCTGCGCGCGCGCCAGCCACAGCTGCCAGTGTTGCTGATGACCGCCCACGGCGCGGTAGAGCGCGCGGTGGATGCCATGCGTCAGGGGGCGGCAGACTATCTGGTCAAGCCTTTTGAGCCGAAGGCCTTGATCGACCTGGTCGCGCGCCATGCCCTTGGGATGATCTCGGCCAGCGACGGCGAAGGCCCGATTGCCTTCGAGCCGGCCAGCGCCCAGTTGCTGGAACTGGCGGCCCGTGTCGCGCGCAGCGATTCCACAGTGCTGATCTCCGGCGAGTCCGGCACCGGCAAGGAAGTGCTGGCGCGCTACATCCACCAGCAATCCAGACGCGCCAGCCAGCCGTTCATTGCGATCAACTGCGCGGCGATCCCGGACAACATGCTTGAAGCCACCCTGTTCGGCCACGAAAAAGGCTCATTTACCGGCGCCATCGCGGCCCAGGCCGGCAAGTTCGAACAGGCCGACGGCGGCACCATCCTGCTCGATGAAATCTCCGAAATGCCCCTGGGTCTGCAAGCCAAATTGCTGCGGGTGCTACAGGAGCGCGAGGTGGAGCGGGTCGGCGCGCGCAAGCCGATCCAATTGGATATTCGCGTGGTCGCCACCACCAACCGCGACCTGGCGGGTGAAGTGGCGGCGGGGCGCTTCCGTGAAGACCTGTTCTACCGGCTCTCGGTGTTCCCCCTGGCCTGGCGCCCGCTGCGTGAACGCCCGGCCGACATCGTGCCGCTGGCTGAGCGCCTGCTGAATAACCACGTCAAAAAAATGAAGCACGCCCAGGCGCGCTTGTCGGCCGAGGCCCAGGCCTGCCTGATCGCCTACCCGTGGCCCGGCAACGTGCGCGAGTTGGATAACGCGATCCAGCGCGCGCTGATCCTGCAACAGGGCGGCCTGATCCAACCCCAGGATTTCTGCCTGGCCATGGGCAGCGGTGCCGCGCCACTGCCGACCTTGGCGCCCGCGCCAGTGGTGGCCGAGGCCGAGTCTGCCGGAGCGTTGGGCGACGACCTGCGCCGCCGCGAATTTCAGATGATCATCGACACCCTGCGCGCCGAGCGCGGCCGGCGCAAAGAGGCTGCCGAACGCCTGGGCATCAGCCCGCGCACCCTGCGCTACAAGCTGGCGCAAATGCGCGATGCGGGGATGGATGTGGAAGCTTATCTGTTTGCCACCTAGTCGGTATTAAGACCGACAAGGTTTGTCGCCTTTTCTTACGAATCGATACAGAGCTGGCACCCTTGTTGCTACTTCCCTTGGTAATTGCGGCGTAGTGTCAAAAAAAATGCGGGTTGTCGGAGAGAGAAGGTCATGAGCCAGGGTATTGAGTTCAATCGGTTGATGTTGGATATGCGCTCCATGCAAATGGATGCCATGGCTCAACCGAAATCCGTCGCGCCAGCGCCGGAATTGGGCCAAAGCAGTTTCGCCGACATGCTCGGTTCGGCAATCAATAAAGTCAGTGACACCCAACAAGCGTCCAACCAATTGGCGAGCGCGTTCGAAATCGGCAAAAGCGGCGTGGACCTCACCGATGTGATGGTCGCCTCGCAAAAAGCCAGCGTGTCGTTCCAGGCGTTGACCCAGGTGCGTAACAAGCTGGTTCAGGCTTATCAAGACATCATGCAGATGCCGGTTTAAGGACGAGATTTAAGTCATGGCAGAAGCAGTCGTGGACAACGCACCCGCCAAGGCAGACGGCAAACCGCCGCTGTTTGGCCTGTCGTTCCTGGAAAACCTCTCCGAAATGACCATGCTGCGTCAGGTAGGCCTGATGGTCGGCCTGGCTGCCAGCGTGGCGATTGGTTTTGCCGTGGTGCTGTGGTCGCAGCAACCGGATTACCGGCCGTTGTACGGCAGCCTGGCGGGCATGGACTCCAAGCAGATCATGGAAACCCTCGCCGCCGCCGACATCGCCTACACCGTCGAGCCCAATTCCGGCGCCTTGCTGGTCAAGGCCGACGACGTGGCCCGTGCGCGCATGAAGCTCGCCGCTGCCGGCGTGACGCCGTCCGACGCCAACATCGGTTTTGAAATTCTCGACAAAGACCAGGGCCTGGGCACTTCCCAGTTCATGGAAGCCACCCGCTACCGTCGTGGCCTGGAAGGCGAGCTGGCCCGCACCATCTCCAGCCTGAACAACGTCAAGGGCGCCCGCGTGCACTTGGCCATCCCGAAGAGCTCGGTGTTTGTACGTGACGAACGCAAGCCAAGCGCCTCGGTCCTGGTGGAGCTGTTCTCCGGCCGCTCCCTGGAGCCTGGCCAGGTGCTGGCGATCATCAACCTGGTGGCCACCAGCGTTCCCGAGCTGAGCAAGTCGCAAATCACCGTGGTCGACCAGAAGGGCAACCTGCTGTCGGACATGGCCGAAAACTCGGCACTGACCCAGGCAGGCAAGCAGTTCGACTACAGCCGCCGCATGGAAAGCATGCTCACCCAGCGTGTGCACAACATCCTGCAACCTGTGCTGGGCAACGACCGCTACAAGGCTGAAGTGTCAGCCGATGTGGACTTCAGTGCCGTCGAGTCGACTTCCGAACAATTCAACCCGGACCAGCCGGCGCTGCGCAGCGAGCAGTCCACCAGCGAACAACGCACCGCCAGCAGTGGCCCGCAAGGTGTGCCGGGTGCCCTGAGCAACCAGCCACCAACCCCGGCCTCGGCCCCGCAAACCACCGGCGGCGCCGCAGCCACCGCAGGCGCCATCGCCCCGGGCCAACCGCTGTTGGACGCCAACGGCCAGCAGATCATGGACCCGGCCACCGGCCAGCCAATGCTCGCACCGTACCCGGCGGACAAGCGTAACCAGTCCACCAAGAACTTCGAGCTCGACCGTTCCATCAGCCACACCAAGCAACAGCAGGGCCGCGTCAATCGCCTGTCGGTGTCGGTGGTGGTCGATGACCAGGTCAAGGTCAATGCCGCTGACGGCACCATTACCCGTGCCCCATGGGGCGCCGATGAATTGGCGCGTTTCACCCGCCTGGTGCAGGACGCGGTCGGTTTTGACGCAAGCCGTGGCGACAGCGTCAGCGTGATCAACATGCCGTTCTCCGCCGAGCGTGGCGAAGTGATTGCCGAAGCGGCGTTCTATACGCAGCCGTGGTTCTGGGACATCGTCAAGCAAGTGTTGGGTGTGTTGTTCATCCTGGTACTGGTGTTCGGCGTGCTGCGCCCGGTGCTCAACAACATCACCGGCAATGGCAGCAAGAAACAACTGGCGGCCTTTGGTGGCGGCGACGTGGAGTTGGGTGGCATGGGCGGCCTGGATGGCGAACTGGCCAACGACCGCGTCAGCCTCGGCGGCCCGCAAAGCATCCTGTTGCCAAGCCCGAGCGAAGGTTACGACGCTCAGCTGAACGCAATCAAAAGTCTGGTAGCAGAAGACCCGGGTCGTGTGGCCCAGGTCGTGAAAGAGTGGATCAACGCAGATGAGTGATAATCGAGCCGCTGTTGCCAAACTGACCAAGGTCGACAAAGCCGCCGTGCTGCTGCTGTCCCTCGGTGAAACCGACGCCGCCCAAGTGCTGCGCCACATGGGCCCCAAAGAGGTCCAGCGGGTTGGCGTGGCCATGGCGCAGATGCGCAATGTGCACCGCGAGCAAGTCGAGCAGGTGATGAGCGAGTTCGTCGAGATCGTCGGCGACCAGACCAGCCTGGGCGTCGGCTCCGACAGCTACATCCGCAAGATGCTCACCTCGGCCTTGGGCGAAGACAAGGCCAACGGCCTGATCGATCGCATCCTGCTGGGTGGCAACACCAGTGGTCTCGACAGCCTCAAGTGGATGGAACCGCGCGCCGTCGCCGACGTGATCCGCTTCGAGCACCCGCAGATCCAGGCCATCGTCGTCGCGTATCTCGACCCGGACCAGGCCGGTGAAGTGCTTGGCCACTTCGACCATAAAGTGCGCCTGGACATCATCCTGCGCGTGTCGTCGCTGAACACTGTGCAGCCGGCGGCCTTGAAAGAATTGAACACCATCCTGGAGAAGCAGTTCTCCGGCAACTCCAACGCCGCGCGCACCACCCTGGGTGGTATCAAGCGTGCCGCCGACATCATGAACTTCCTCGACAGCTCGGTCGAAGGCCAGTTGATGGACTCGATCCGCGAGATCGACGACACCCTGTCCGGCCAGATCGAAGACCTCATGTTCGTGTTCAACAACCTCTCCGATGTCGACGACCGTGGCATCCAGGCGTTGCTGCGCGAAGTCTCCTCCGACGTGCTGGTGCTGGCCCTCAAGGGCTCGGACGAAGGCGTCAAAGAGAAGATCTTCAAGAACATGTCCAAGCGTGCCTCCGAACTGTTGCGCGACGACCTCGAAGCCAAGGGCCCGGTGCGCGTCAGCGACGTGGAAACCGCACAGAAAGAAATCCTCACCATTGCCCGCCGTATGGCCGAAGCCGGAGAAATCGTTCTCGGCGGGAAGGGCGGCGAAGAAATGATCTAAGGCGCCCCTGATGTCGAACAAAGATGAGGCACCCAGCGATCTGATTCGCGCACGGGATGTCGGCGGGTTCGACATCTGGTCGCTGCCCAGCTTCGATCCGCATGTGCCGCAACCCGAGCCCGAGCCGGAACCCGAAGTGCCGGCGGAAATGGAAGAAGTGCCGCTGGAGGAAGTCCAGCCACTGACCCTCGAAGAGTTGGAAAGCATCCGCCAGGAAGCCTACAACGAAGGCTTTGCCGCCGGGGAAAAGGACGGCTTTCGCGCCACCACGCTCAAGGTGCGCCAGGAGGCCGAGGCTGCGCTGGCCGTCAAGCTTTCCAGCCTGGAGCGCTTGATGGTCGGGTTGTTCGACCCGATTGCCGAGCAGGATTCGCAGATCGAAAAAACCATGGTCGGCCTGGTGGAGCACATTGCGCGCCAGGTGATCCAGCGCGAACTGGTGCTCGACTCCAGCCAAATCGAAAGCGTCATGCGCGAAGCTCTCAAGCTGCTGCCTCTGGGCGTCGGCAATGTGCGTCTGTACATCAACCCGCAGGATTTCGAGCAGGTCAAAGCCCTGCGCGAGCGCCATGAGGAAACCTGGCGCATCGTTGAAGATGCGGCGTTGCAGCCCGGTGGCTGCCGGGTCGAGACCGAGCACAGCCGCATCGACGCCACCGTGGAGACGCGCGTCAGCCAGATCATGGCCAAGCTGCTCGATCAAGCCCACGAGCAGGTGCTCAACCCCGCCGAACCCGACCTGAGCGTTGACCTGGACGCCCCCGATGCGCCTTGATCGCACCAGCTTCGCCAAGCGCCTGAGTGGTTACACCGAGGCCACCGAGTTGCCCGGCCAACCGATCCTCGAAGGGCGCCTGTTGCGCATGGTCGGCCTGACCCTCGAAGCCGAAGGCCTGCGTGCCGCCATGGGCAGTCGCTGCCTGGTGATCAACGACGACAGCTACCACCCGGTGCAGGTTGAAGCCGAGGTGATGGGCTTTTCCGGCAGCAAGATTTTCCTGATGCCCGTTGGCAGCCTGGCCGGTATTGCCCCCGGCGCCCGCGTGGTGCCCCTGGCCGACACCGGCCGCCTGCCGATGGGCATCAGCATGCTCGGCCGCGTACTCGACGGCGCCGGTCGTGCGCTGGACGGCAAGGGTGGCATGAAGGCCGAAGACTGGGTGCCGATGGACGGCCCGACGATCAACCCGCTCAAGCGCAACCCGATCAGCCAGCCGCTGGACGTGGGCATTCGCAGCATCAACGGATTATTGACGGTCGGGCGCGGCCAGCGTCTGGGCCTGTTTGCCGGTACGGGTGTGGGTAAATCGGTATTGCTGGGCATGATGACCCGGTTTACCGAGGCCGACATCATCGTGGTCGGGCTGATCGGCGAGCGGGGGCGCGAGGTGAAGGAGTTCATCGAGCACAGCCTTGGCGAAGAAGGCCTCAAGCGTTCGGTGGTGGTCGCCTCCCCGGCGGACGATGCGCCGTTGATGCGTTTGCGCGCCGCGATGTATTGCACGCGCATCGCCGAATATTTTCGCGACAAGGGCAAGAACGTCCTGTTGCTGATGGACTCGCTTACCCGTTTCGCCCAGGCCCAGCGGGAAATCGCCCTGGCCATCGGCGAGCCGCCGGCGACCAAGGGCTATCCGCCGTCGGTGTTCGCCAAGCTGCCGAAACTGGTGGAGCGTGCCGGTAATGCCGAGGCCGGTGGCGGCTCGATCACTGCGTTTTATACGGTGTTGTCCGAAGGCGATGACCAGCAGGACCCCATCGCCGACTCGGCGCGGGGCGTGCTTGACGGCCACATCGTGCTGTCGCGGCGCCTGGCGGAGGAGGGGCACTACCCGGCCATCGACATCGAAGCGTCCATCAGCCGGGTGATGCCATCGGTGGTCACGCCGCAGCATATGGCCCGCGCACAACAGTTCAAGCAGTTGTGGTCGCGTTATCAGCAGAGCCGCGACTTGATCAGCGTCGGTGCCTATGTGGCCGGTGGCGACCGTGACACCGATCTGGCGATTGCCCTGCAACCGCAGCTGGTGACCTACCTGCGCCAGGGTCTCAACGACAAGATCAGCATGGGTGAAAGCGAAGCGCACCTGGGCTCGATCTTCGCCCCGGCGCCAGGCGGCTAAGCCATGGCCAGTACGCGCTCTTCACGCCTGGCGCCGGTGGTGGACATGGCCGAAAAGGCCGAAAAAACCGCCGTGCAACGTCTGGGCTATTTCCAGGGCCAGGTGCGCCTGGCGGAAAGCAAGCTGGGCGACCTGGAGCGCTTTCGCAGCGAGTACCAGCAGCAGTGGATCGAGCGCGGGACCCAAGGTGTGTCGGGCCAGTGGTTGATGGGCTACCAGGGCTTCCTCAACCAGCTGGAGACCGCCGTCGACCAGCAGCGCCAAAGCCTGCTCTGGCACCAGAACAACTTCGAAAAGGCCCGCGACAGCTGGCAGCAGGCCTATGCGCGGGTCGAGGGCTTGCGCAAATTGGTGCAGCGCTATATCGACGAAGCGCGGGCGCTGGAAGACAAGCGCGAGCAAAAGCTGCTGGATGAACTCTCCCAGCGCCTGCCCCGCCCGTCGCAATACTGAATGTGGATGAGGGCTTGTGTGGGAGCGGGCTTGCTCGCGAATGCGGTGTATCAGTTGGAAAATTCATTGACTGATCCAGCGCATTCGCGAGCAAGCCCGCTCCCACATTTGAACTGCTGTGTTGCTGCTATTCACTTCAGCTGCTAAACCTTTGTCTACCGCCTATGACAAGGAAGCAGTCACATGTCAGTCGAGTCCGAAGTATCCCTGGATGGGAAGAAGTTGACGATCGCGATCCGAGGTCGTTTCGATTTTGGCAGCCACCAAGTGTTTCGTGATGCCTATGAGCGTTTCTACAAGGTGCCCGAGCTGTACGTCGTGGACCTCAAGGAAACCACCTACATGGACAGCTCGGCCCTGGGCATGCTCCTGCTGCTGCGCGATCATGCCGGCGGTGACAACTCGGAAGTGCAGGTGGTCAACAGCAACTCCGATGTGCGCAAGATCCTCGCCATCTCCAACTTCGACAAACTGTTCGACATCAGTTGAGCGGCCTGGCCCCCGTGCTGGAGCCGTTGACGGTGCTGATTGCCGAAGACAGCGCCGCCGACGTGCTGTTGTTGTCGACCATCGTCAAGCGCCAGGGGCACCGCGTGCTCACGGCCAGCAACGGCCTCGATGCCGTGCAGGTGTTTGCCCGCGAACGCCCGCAACTGGTGTTGATGGACGCGCTGATGCCAGTGATGGACGGTTTTGAAGCCGCGCGCCAGATCAAGCAACTGGCCGGTGAGGCGCTGGTGCCGATCATCTTCCTGACCTCCCTGCGCGAGAGCGCGGCCCTGGCCCAGTGCCTGGATGCCGGCGGTGATGACTTCCTGGCCAAGCCCTACAACCAACTGATCCTGGCGGCGAAGATCAACGCCATGGACCGCCTGCGCCGTTTGCAGGCCACGGTACTGCAGCAACGCGACCTGATCGCCAGGCACCACGACTACCTGGTGCACGAGCAGCGGGTGGCCAAGGCGGTGTTCGACAAAGTCGCACATTCGGGCTGTATCAACGCCGCGCCGAATATCCGCTACCTGCAATCGCCCTATGCGTTGTTCAACGGTGACCTGCTGCTGGCCGCGTATACGCCGTCGGGCGATATGCATGTGCTGCTCGGCGACTTTACCGGCCACGGCCTGCCGGCGGCGGTCGGCGCCATGCCCCTGGCGGAGGTGTTCTACGGCATGACCGCCAAGGGCTACGGCTTGGCCCAGATCCTGCGGGAAATGAACGTCAAGCTTAAACGCATCCTGCCGGTGGACATGTTCTGTTGCGCCACCCTGTTGTGCCTGAGCGCCCAGCGGCGTGCGGTGGAGGTGTGGAACGGTGGCATGCCCGAAGGTTATGTACATGAAGTCGCCAGCGGCAAGCGTACGGCGCTGGAGCCGCGGCATTTGCCGTTGGGCGTGTTGTCGGCCGAGGCGTTTGACGACAGCACCGAAGTCTGGCCGATGGCCCTGGGTGACCGGGTGTTTTTGCTCTCCGATGGCGTACTCGACACGGCTGACACCGCTGATCAGCTGTTTGGCGTCGAACGTTTACATCAGGTATTCGCCGCCAATCGCGAGCCCGACCGGCTGTTTGAAGAGATCGAGCAGGCCTTGGCCGCGTTTCGCGGTGAGGCGCGCGACGATGTGAGCATGGTGGAAATTACCCTGCAAGATGGGCCATCCCTGCGTGCGACGGGGCCGCTGTATACCGATAGTGGCCAGTCGTGCCCGCTGGATTGGTCGGTGAGTTTCGAGTTCCGCGCCGAAACCCTCAAGCGTTACAACCCCTTGCCCTACCTGTTGCAGCTGCTGCTGGAGGTCCATGGCCTGCGCGAGCAGAGCGGGGCGCTGTACAGCGTGATGGCCGAGTTGTACTCCAACGCCCTGGAGCATGGCGTGCTGGGCCTGGACTCGCGTCTCAAGCGCGACGTGCACGGTTTTGCCGACTACTACCGCCAGCGCAACGAGCGGCTGGCGCAGCTCAGTAGTGGCTATGTGCGCGTGCATGTGCAGGTGGTGCCGACGCTAGGCGGCGGGCAGCTGTCCTTGCGCATCGAAGACAGTGGCGCCGGGTTTGACGTGGATCAAGTGTTGGCGCGGCCCCTGGACGTTGATCGGCTGTCCGGTCGCGGCTTGAATCTGGTCCGTCAATTGAGCGGCGATGTGCGCTGGTCCGATGGCGGGCGCAGTGTCTGCGTGGAGTTTTCATGGCCGGCTCAGGCATAATCCGCCGATTCTTGATCAAGGAGCGAACAAGTGGCTGAGATTCATCTGGACCCCGACGTGCTGTCGGGTTTGCAGGAAGTCATGGAGGGCGAGTACCCCAGGCTGTTGGATACCTTCCTCGATGATTCGCAAAAACGCGTCGAAGCCTTGCGCAAGGCGCGCGATGACGCCAAGGCGCTGGGGCGTATCGCCCATAGCTTCAAGGGCAGCAGCGGCAACCTCGGTGCGGTGCGGTTGGCGCAGTTGTGCCAGCGGCTGGAGGCTGAGTCTGCGCAAGCGCCTGGCGCTGACCTGGGGGTTCTGGTGGATCAGATTGATCATGAGTTTGCCTTGGTGCGCCCGCTGTACGAATCGGAGCGCCAGCGCTTCCAGCTCTGATGTGCTGATAGAGATATGAAGATCCAAATGTGGGAACGGGCCCTCTCCCACATTTTTCAGCTGCGCTCGGCAACCTGGCCCGACTCTTGCTCTACCTCCAGATACTGCATCCCCGACCCTCATGCAGTGGAGACCTTTACCTATGCCAGTCGCCCCTAATTCGCTTCTTCAGGCTGCCCCTGCGGCCAAGCCTCAAGCGCCTGCCGCCAACCCGCCGGCAGCGGCTGCGGAGCCGCGTGACAAGGGCGCCGGCTTTGCTCAGGTGTTCGCCAATCAGGGTTCCAAACCTGTGGCAAAGGCCGACGATACCCCGTCGAAAACCAGCCGTGACAAGTCTGCCGACAGCAGCGCCAAGCCTGCGGCCGGCGGCGACAAGCCTGCCGCCAGCACACCGGCAGTTGCCGATAGCGGCAATCCTTTGCCTGCCAACCCGCCGGCCAAGGCTGATGACAGCGCCAGCAAGAGTGATGACGACAAGCCCGCCGACCCAAGCCTGGTGCAACAGCCGGTGGTTGACCCGGTCGTAGACCCGGCGTTGGTGGCGACGGTCACGCCAGTCGCCGTGCCAGTGCCAGTGCCGGTGGCTCCGGCAACCGTCGCGCCTGTGGTTGATGAAAAGGCCCAGCCCGTGGCCGCAGCACCGCTTGCCGTGACCGATGAGGTCAAGGCGCCAGCGTTCGACCCTGCCAGCGACCCTCTCGACGCAATGCCGGCCGTGCGCCTGGCGATGGAGCAGGGCGGTCACGTCTCCGCCAGTAGCCAGGCCCCCCAGAAAAGCGCGCCGCCGCCGGACCTGGACCAGCCGACCGCCGCTCAGAATTTCAGTGCCGGCCTGGCCAATATGGTCGACCAGCAAGCCGCCAAGGACAGCACTGACCAGGGCGGTGACAAAGCCTTCGGCGGGCTGATCGAAGACGGCCTCAAAGACCTCAAGGGCGCCAGCAGCGACACCCGCGTCGATGACTTCGCCAATCGCCTGGCTGCCTTGACCCAGGCCGCCACGCCGAAAACCGCAAACGCCCTGCCGCCGGTGATCAACGCACCGCTGGCCATGCACCAGAGCGGCTGGACCGAGGAAGTGGTCAACCGCGTGATGTACCTGTCCAGCGCCAACCTCAAGTCGGCGGAGATCCAACTGCAACCGGCCGAACTCGGGCGCCTGGACATCAAAGTCAATATGACGGCGGACCAGCAAGCCCAGGTCAGCTTCATGAGCGGCCATGCGGTGGTGCGCGAGGCGCTGGAAAGCCAATCCGGGCGCTTGCGTGAGATGTTTGCCCAGCAGGGCATGGGGCAGGTGGATGTGAACGTGTCGGACCAGTCCCGTGGCCAGGAGCAGCAGCAACAGCAGAATCAGGCGCGGGGCATCAGTAGCAGCGGACGTGGTGACAGTGGCGACAGCACTGCCCATGCCGAAGTGGCTGAAGCAGTGACGCCTGTGATCTCCAACGTCATCGGCTCCAGCGCCGTCGACTACTACGCCTGACCTGAACCTGTCGCGGGACAAAATGTGGGAGCGGGCTTGCTCGCGAATGCGGTGTGTCAGTCAATACATCTGTCACTGACACACCGCATTCGCGAGCAAGCCCGCTCCCACATTTGATTGGTGGTGCTGGCTCTGCCCAATTACCAGACAACTCTGGCATAACACTTGCTCTTGCCTTTCCGTAGATCTATGAATCCCCGAATAGTGACGGATTATTGGCATGGCGAAGAGCGACGACGCAGCAAAACCACCCGCAGGCAAAGGCAAGCTCAAGCTTATCCTGATGATTGTCGTGGGCCTGATCCTGGCCATTGGCGCCTCGGTGGGTGGCACCTGGTACATCATGCACAGCAGCGCGAGCAAACCGGCGCCTGCGGCTGAAACCGCCAGCAACGTCAAGCAACCGGCAATCTTCGAGCCGATGCTCCCGGCCTTTGTCGCCAACTTCAATCAGAACGGCCGCCAGCGCTACCTGCAAGTGAGCATCACCTTGCTCGCGCGCAACCAGGCTGACCTGGAAGCCCTCAAGGTGCACATGCCGGTGATCCGCAACAACCTGGTGATGCTGTTCTCCGGGCAGAGCTTCGATGCCCTGGCCACCCCGGTCGGCCAGGAAATGCTGCGCCAGAAGGTCACTGCCAGCGTGCAGGAAGTGGCCCAGAAAGAGCTCGGCAAAGTCGTGATCGAGCAGGCGCTCTTCACTAACTTCGTATTGCAGTAGGATCACGACATGGCCGTGCAAGACCTGCTGTCCCAGGATGAAATCGACGCACTGCTGCATGGCGTCGACGATGGTCTGGTGCAGACCGAAATGGCTGCCGAACCCGGCAGCGTCAAAAGTTATGACCTGACCAGCCAGGATCGCATCGTCCGTGGACGTATGCCGACCCTGGAGATGATCAACGAACGTTTCGCCCGTTACACCCGCATCAGCATGTTCAACATGCTGCGCCGCTCGGCGGACGTGGCGGTCGGTGGCGTGCAGGTGATGAAGTTCGGTGAATACGTGCACTCGCTGTACGTGCCCACCAGCCTCAACCTGGTCAAGATCAAGCCGCTGCGCGGCACTGCGCTGTTCATCCTTGACGCCAAGCTGGTGTTCAAGTTGGTGGACAACTTCTTCGGCGGCGACGGCCGTCACGCCAAGATCGAAGGCCGTGAATTCACCCCCACCGAACTGCGGGTGGTGCGCATGGTGCTGGAGCAAGCCTTCATCGACTTGAAGGAAGCCTGGCAGGCGATCATGGAAGTCAATTTCGAGTACATCAACTCGGAAGTGAACCCGGCCATGGCCAACATCGTCGGCCCCAGCGAAGCCATTGTGGTGTCCACGTTCCACATCGAACTCGATGGCGGTGGCGGCGACCTGCACGTGACCATGCCGTACTCGATGATCGAGCCGGTGCGCGAGATGCTCGACGCCGGTTTCCAGTCCGACCTGGACGACCAGGACGAGCGCTGGGTCAAGGCCCTGCGCGAAGACCTGCTGGATGTGGACGTGCCGCTCAGCGCCACCGTGGCCCGTCGCCAATTGCGCCTGCGGGACATCCTGCACATGCAGCCGGGTGATGTGATCCCTGTGGAATTGCCGGAAGAAATGATCATGCGCGCCAATGGCGTGCCGTCATTCAAGGTCAAGCTCGGTTCCCACAAGGGCAACCTGGCACTGCAAGTGATCGAGCCGATCAACCGTCGCTGATCCAACCCTAATTTATGAATGCTTGCTCCGCCGAGGACATGTAATGGCTACCGAACACGAAAACACTTCCGCCGAAGACCAGGCCCTGGCTGACGAATGGGCTGCGGCCCTGGAAGAAACTGGCGAAGTCGGCCAGGACGACATCGACGCGCTGCTGGCCGCTGACGCCGCCACCGCGCCGGCCGGCAACCGCTTGCAGATGGAAGAATTCGGCAGCGTGCCGAAGAACCACGAGCCGGTGAGCCTCGATGGCCCGAACCTGGACGTGATCCTCGACATCCCGGTGTCGATCTCCATGGAAGTCGGCAGCACCGACATCAACATCCGCAACCTGTTGCAACTCAACCAGGGTTCGGTGATCGAGCTCGATCGCCTGGCCGGTGAGCCGCTGGACGTACTGGTCAATGGCACCCTGATCGCCCACGGCGAAGTGGTGGTGGTCAACGAAAAGTTCGGCATCCGCCTGACCGACGTGATCAGCCCGAGCGAACGCATCAAGAAGTTGCGCTGATATGAAGCGGCTGATGCTCGGACTGTTGCTCGCGCTGCCGTTGAGTGTGTTGGCGGCGGAGCCCGTGGCCCAGGCCGCGGCGGCACCGGTCGGCAGTGGCGTCGGTGGCCAGTTGACCCAACTGGTGCTGGGCCTGTTGCTGGTGGTCGGCTTGATCTTCGTGCTCGCCTGGCTGATGCGCCGCGTGCAGAACGTCGGCCCGGGCAACGCCCAGGTGATCGAACTGATCGGCTCGCGCGCCCTCGGCCCGCGTGATCGGCTGGTGCTGGTGCAGGTGGGGGAGGAGCAGATCCTGCTCGGCCTCACCCCCGGCCGCATCACCCCGCTGCATGTGCTCAAGACGCCCGTCAACGTGGATCAGACCCAGTCCGCCACGCCAGAATTCGCCCAGCGCCTGATGGAGTTGTTGGGCAAGGATCAGAAGGATAAGAAGTAATGCGCGTTTTCTTGACGCTCATGCTGTTGCTGGCTGCGCCACTGGCGTTCGCCGCCGACCCGTTGTCGATCCCGGCGATTACCCTGGGCACCAACGCCGCCGGCGCCCAGGAATATTCGGTCAGCCTGCAGATCCTGCTGATCATGACTGCGCTGAGTTTCATCCCGGCGTTTGTCATGCTGATGACCAGCTTCACGCGGATCATCATCGTGTTCTCGATCCTGCGCCAGGCCCTCGGCTTGCAGCAGACGCCGTCGAACCAGATCCTCACCGGCATGGCCCTGTTCCTGACGATGTTCATCATGGCGCCGGTGTTCGACAAGGTGAACCAGCAAGCCCTGCAGCCTTACCTCGCCGAAACCATCACTGCCCAAGTCGCGATCGACAAGGCCCAGGGGCCGATCAAGGACTTCATGCTGTCGCAGACCCGCTCCAGCGACCTGGAGCTGTTCATGCGCCTGTCCAAGCGCACCGACATCGCCACCCCGGACCAGGCGCCGTTGACCATCCTGGTGCCGGCGTTCGTCACCTCCGAATTGAAGACCGCGTTCCAGATCGGCTTCATGATCTTTATCCCGTTCCTGATCATCGACCTGGTGGTGGCGAGCGTGCTGATGGCCATGGGGATGATGATGCTGTCGCCGCTGATCATCTCGTTGCCGTTCAAAATCATGCTGTTTGTGCTGGTGGACGGCTGGGCGCTGATTATCGGCACGCTCGCCGGCAGTTTCGGAGGGGTATAGCGCCATGACGCCAGAAGTCGCCGTTGACCTGTTCCGTGAAGCGCTGTGGCTGACCACCATGATGGTTGCTGTGCTGGTGGTGCCAAGCCTGTTGGTGGGCCTATTGGTGGCGATGTTCCAGGCCGCGACCCAGATCAACGAACAGACCTTGAGCTTCCTGCCGCGCCTGCTGGTGATGCTGATCACCCTGATCGTCGCCGGCCCGTGGCTGGTGCAAACCTTCATGGAATACATCCTGCAGTTGTACGGCAGTATTCCGCAGTTGATCGGCTGAGCCGATGCAATCTTTGCTGGCATTGACCGACACCCAGATCAGTACCTGGGTGGCGTCCTTCATCCTGCCGCTGTTTCGCGTGACGGCGATGTTGATGGCCATGCCGGTGTTCGGCACGACCCTGGTGCCGCGCCGGGTGCGCCTGTATTTCGCGGTGGCGATCACCGTGGTGCTGGTCCCCGGCTTGCCGCCGATGCCACCTGTGAATGCGCTCGATCTCAGCGCCTTGCTGTTGATCGCCGAGCAGGTGCTGATCGGCGCCATGCTGGGCTTCTCCCTGCAACTGTTCTTCCAGGCGTTTGTGATTGCCGGGCAAATCATCTCGATCCAGATGGGCATGGGCTTCGCGTCCATGGTCGACCCCACCAACGGCGTGTCGGCAGCGGTGATCGGGCAATTCCTGACCATGCTGGTGACCTTGTTGTTCCTTGCCATGAACGGCCACCTGGTGGCGTTCGAAGTGTTGACGGAGAGCTTCACCACCTTGCCGGTGGGCTCGGGGCTGGTGGTCAACCATTTCTGGGAGATGGTCGGGCGTCTCGGTTGGGTGCTGGGCGCCTCGCTGCTGCTGGTGTTGCCCGCGATCACTGCGCTGCTGGTGGTCAACATCGCGTTTGGCGTGATGACCCGCGCGGCGCCGCAACTGAACATTTTCTCGATTGGTTTCCCGTTGACCCTGGTGTTGGGCATGGGGATTTTCTGGATCGGCCTGGCCGACATTCTCAATCAGTATCAACCGCTGGCGTCCGACGCCTTGCAGTTCTTACGTGATCTGGCACGGGCGCGCTGAGCCATGGCCGAGAGCGAGAGCGGTCAGGACAAGACAGAAGACCCCACGGAGAAACGCAAAAAGGACTCCAGGGAAAAGGGCGAGATCGCCCGCTCGAAAGAGCTGAATACCGTCGCGACCATGATGGCCGGCGCCGGCGCCCTGCTGATCTACGGCGGTGGCCTGGCGCTGGACTTGATGGAGTTGATGAAACACAACTTCAGCTTGCCCCGCGAAGTGCTGCTGAACCCTGGCGCGATGGGCCAGTACCTGCTGCATTCGGGCAAGATCGCGATTCTGGCGGTGCAGCCGATCCTGATCACCTTGCTGTTGGCCGCGCTGATCGGCCCGGTCGCCCTTGGCGGCTGGCTGTTCGCGGCCGGCAGCATGGCGCCCAAATTCAGCCGCATGAACCCCGCTGCCGGGCTCAAGCGCATGTTCTCGGCCAAGGCGCTGGTGGAGTTGCTCAAGGCCTTGGCCAAATTCATCCTGATCCTGTTCGTCGCGCTGATGGTATTGACCTCTGACATCGACGACCTGCTGCGCATCGCCCACGAGCCGCTGGAGTCGGCGATCATCCACAGCGTGCAGGTGGTGGGGTGGAGCGCGCTGTGGATGGCCGCCGGGCTGATCATCATTGCTGCCGTGGATGCGCCGATCCAGTTGTGGGAAAGCCACAAGAAACTGCTGATGACCAAGCAGGAAGTGCGCGATGAACACAAGGACCAGGAAGGGCGTCCCGAGGTCAAACAGCGCATCCGCCAACTGCAGCGGGAAATGTCCCAGCGCAAGATGATGGCCTCGGTGCCCGACGCCGACGTGATCATCACCAACCCGACCCACTACGCCGTGGCGCTCAAGTACGACCCGGAGAAAGGCGGCGCGCCGATGCTGTTGGCCAAGGGCAGTGACTTTACCGCACTGAAAATCCGCGAAATCGCCGTGGCCAACGACATCCTGCTGCTGGAGTCGCCGGCACTGGCGCGGTCGATCTTCTACTCCACCGACCTCGACCAGGAAATCCCGGCCGGGCTTTACCTGGCGGTGGCGCAGGTGTTGGCCTATGTCTATCAGATCCGCCAATACCGCGCGGGCAAAGGCAAGCGGCCTGATCCGCTCAAGGACCTGCCGATTCCCCCGGATTTACGCCGCGACTCCTGATATTCCCCTTACCCTGTAGTGAGCGGGCTTGCCCCGCGCTGGGCGGCGAAGCCGCCCTAAATCCCGACACCTCGGCCTTCCTGAAACATCGCGGCGTCCCGTTTGGGGCGGCTTCGCCACCCAGCGCAGGCAAGCCCGCTCACTACGGAAATCGCATGCATACCGTTCGTCGTAAATCCTTGCTGACCTGTCAACTCTGACAGTAGCCAGCCTGCGCGTCCCGCGTTTCCATGGCAGCAGAAACTGCGTGTAGGAACAAGCAGCGAGGCAGCAATGAAGTGGGTGACCGGAACCGTCAGGTTTTACAGCAGTGAGACAGGGGAAGGGGTCATCGCAATGGATGGCGGGAGTGAGCAGGTGCGGGTAGACCTCACCAGCTCGGCCGGGGTTCGGCTCAAGGTTGGGCAGCGGGTGCGATTTGGCAGGATTCATCGTCCCCGGGGCATCTTTGCAGTCAGCGTCACACTGATCTCGGGTTTTTGAATGAGATGTCGGGAGAGCGGCAATGGCGACAGGCACGGTGAAGTGGTTCAACGCGGAAAAGGGCTTTGGGTTTATCCAGCAGGAAGATGGTACGGATGTTTTTGTCCACTATTCGGCGATCGAGGCCAGCGGATTCAAGAGCCTTGCTGAAGGGCAAAAGGTCGAGTTCGAGATAACGCCCGGACAAAAAGGACCGCAGGCTGCAAACGTACGGGTCGTGTAAAAAAACGCTCCTCGTCTGACTTGGGTAAAAGTTGGAAGGCTTCTTGCAATACCGCCTTCAAGTCGCCTCCTGGCGTCAAAACTTTGCTTCAAGGAACACGAGGAATACCGGTGGTAGATCGCTCTCAAATGTTCAGCACGGCCCGTGGCACCCTGACTGACCTGTCGCGGGGCAATCTGGGTGTGCCGTTGCTGTTACTGGTGATGCTGGCAATGATGATGTTGCCGATGCCGCCGTTCCTGCTGGACGTGTTCTTCACCTTCAACATCGCCCTGTCCGTCGTGGTCCTGCTGGTCTGCGTATACGCGCTGCGGCCGTTGGATTTCGCGGTATTCCCCACGATCCTGCTGGTGGCAACCCTGTTGCGCCTGGCGCTCAACGTGGCGTCGACCCGCGTGGTGATGCTTCACGGCCAGGACGGCCACGCCGCCGCCGGCAAGGTGATCCAGGCCTTTGGTGAGGTGGTGATCGGCGGTAACTACGTGGTCGGTATCGTGGTGTTCGCGATTCTGATGATCATCAACTTCGTCGTGGTGACCAAGGGTGCCGGGCGGATTTCCGAGGTGAGCGCACGGTTCACCCTCGATGCGATGCCCGGCAAGCAGATGGCGATCGACGCCGACCTCAACGCCGGCCTGATCGACCAGAACCAAGCCAAGACGCGCCGCCTGGAAGTCGCCCAGGAAGCCGAGTTCTACGGTTCCATGGACGGTGCCAGCAAGTTCGTGCGCGGTGACGCCATCGCCGGCCTGCTGATTCTGTTCATCAACCTGATCGGTGGCATGGCCGTCGGTATCTTCCAGCACGGCATGACCTTTGGCGATGCGGGCAAGGTGTACGCCTTGCTGACCATCGGTGACGGTTTAGTGGCGCAATTGCCATCACTGTTGTTATCCACAGCTGCCGCGATCATGGTGACCCGTGCCTCGGGCTCCGAAGACATGGGCAAGCAGATCAGCCGGCAGATGTTTGCCTCGCCCAAGGCCCTGGCCGTGGCGGCGGGCATCATGGCGATCATGGGCATCGTGCCGGGCATGCCCCACGTATCGTTCCTGAGCATGGCGGCCCTGGCAGGCGGCGCGGCGTACCTGTTCTGGAGAAAGCAAAATGCGGTCAAGGTCCAGGCCCTGCAAGAGGTGGCGCGCCAGCAGGAACTGCTGCCGTCCCCGGCCCGCGCCTCGGAAACCAAGGAGCTGGGCTGGGACGACGTGACCCCGATCGACATGATCGGCCTGGAAGTCGGCTACCGCCTGATCCCGCTGGTGGACCGCAACCAGGGCGGCCAGCTGCTGGCGCGGATCAAGGGCGTGCGCAAGAAATTGTCCCAGGACCTGGGCTTCCTGATGCCCACCGTGCACATCCGCGACAACCTCGACCTGGCCCCCAGTGCCTACCGCCTGACCCTGATGGGCGTGATCCTCGCCGAAGCCGAGATCTACCCGGACCGCGAGTTGGCGATCAACCCCGGCCAGGTATTCGGCAGCCTCAACGGCATTACCGCCAAAGATCCGGCTTTTGGCCTGGAAGCGGTGTGGATCGAAATCAGCCAGCGCAGCCAGGCGCAGTCCCTGGGCTACACCGTGGTTGACGCCAGCACCGTGGTCGCCACCCACCTTAACCAGATCTTGTACAAGCACTCCCACGAGCTGATCGGCCACGAGGAAGTCCAGCAATTGATGGGTTTGCTGGCCAAGGCTTCGCCAAAACTCGCCGAAGAGCTGGTGCCGGGCGTGCTGTCGCTGTCGCAGTTGCTCAAGGTGTTGCAGGCGCTGCTGGCCGAACAGGTGCCGGTGCGCGACATTCGCAGCATCGCCGAGGCCATCGCCAACAATGCCGCCAAGAGTCAAGATACCGCCGCGCTGGTGGCGGCGGTGCGTGTCGGATTGTCTCGCGCCATCGTGCAAAGCATTGTAGGGACTGAGTCTGAGCTGCCTGTGATCACCTTGGAGCCAAGGTTGGAACAAATATTGCTCAATAGTATTCAGAAGGCAGGACAAGGCCAGGAAGAGGGCGTTCTGCTGGAGCCAAGCATGGCTGAAAAACTGCAGCGTTCGTTGATCGACGCCGCACAACGCCAGGAAATGCAGGGCCATCCGGTGATTCTGCTGGTGGCCGGCCCCGTCCGGGCGATGTTGTCGCGGTTTGGACGCCTGGCAGTTCCGAATTTGCACGTTTTGGCTTATCAGGAAATTCCTGACAACAAGCAAGTGACTATCGTCGCGACAGTAGGGCCCAACGGCTGAGGTAGTGGGTTATGCAAGTGAAGCGTTTTTTCGCCGCCGATATGCGTCAGGCCATGAAACTGGTGCGTGATGAGCTGGGCGCCGATGCCGCGATTATCGGTAACCGTCGTATTGCCGGCGGTGTCGAGCTGACGGCTGCCCTGGATTACACGCCTTCGGCGCTGGCGCCGCGTGTGCCGAACATGGAACTCGAAGACGAGCTGCGCAAGACCGCCTCGCGCATTGTGTCGGCCCAGGCCGAACTGAGCATGCGCGGCGACAGCGATGCCACCACCAATCGCCAGTTGTTCGCCGGCCTGCCGTTGACCGCTGCGGAGCCCTTGGTTGAGCCCACCTTCACCGAACCACCGCGTCCTGCAGCGCCGCCACCGGCGGGCGCAGTCGACCAGCGTGTGTTTGACTCGATGCGCTTTGAACTCAATGGCCTGCGTGAGCTGCTGGAAGTGCAGCTGGGCTCCCTGGCGTGGACACAGTTGCAAGGCAGCAAGCCGGCCCAGGCCAACCTGTGGCGCCGCCTGCAACGCATCGGCCTGTCCGGCCCGTTGTCCCGCGACCTGCTGGCACTGACCACCGAAATCGACGAGCCTCGCCAGGCCTGGCGCATGCTGCTGGCGCACCTGGCGCGGATGATCGTCACCCCGGAAATCGAGCCCCTGGAAGAGGGCGGTGTGATCGCCATGGTCGGCCCTGCCGGCATGGGCAAGACCACCACACTGGCCAAGCTGGCCGCGCGTTATGTGCTCAAGTACGGCGCGCACAACATCGCGCTGGTGAGCATGGACAGCTACCGCATCGGCGCCCAGGAGCAGCTCAAGACCCTGGGCCGTATCCTCAATGTGTCGGTGACCCACGTCGACCCGGGCCAGTCCCTGGCCAACGCCCTCGATCCGCTGCTGCGCAAGCGCGTGGTGCTGATCGACACCGCCGGCCTGCAGGCCAGCGATCCGGCGCTGCGCATGCAACTGGAAAGCCTGGCCGGGCGTGGCATCAAGTCGAAAAATTACCTGGTGCTTGCAACCACCAGCCAGAAACAGGTTCTTACCGCTGCATACCACAGCTACAAACGTTGCGGCCTGGCCGGCTGCATCCTGACTAAACTGGATGAGACGGCGAGCCTGGGCGAAGTATTGAGCCTGGCGATCAGCCATGAATTACCGGTCGCCTACCTGACCGACGGGCCGCGGATCCCGGATGATTTGCATCTGCCGCGCCGTCATCAGTTGGTCAGCCGCGCTGTCAGCGTGCAAATGCAAGAAGAGCCTAGCGAGGAAGCGATGGCCGATATGTTCGCCGACCTCTACCACAACCCGGCAAAGCGGGTGGGTTGAGGGCAGGGCGAACACCGTGAAATGTATCTACATCGTTGGTCTGCAAGCGATTCACGCGGCCAAGCCATGTAGCCTGCGTCTAAGCAAGACAAGGTAAAGAAATAAAATGGGCAGCATGCATCCCGTACAGGTGATCGCGGTGACCGGCGGCAAAGGTGGCGTCGGGAAAACTAACGTGTCAGTGAATTTGTCCCTGGCCCTGGCAGAGCTTGGCCGTCGGGTCATGTTGCTGGATGCTGACCTGGGTCTGGCGAATGTCGACGTTCTGCTGGGGCTGACGCCCAAACACACCCTCGCCGATGTGATCGAGGGCCGCTGCGAGCTGCGTGATGTGCTGCTCCAGGGTCCTGGCGGGATCCGCATCGTACCGGCTGCCTCCGGCACCCAGAGCATGGTGCACTTGAGCCCGGCGCAGCATGCCGGCCTGATCCAGGCGTTCAGCGACATTGGCGACAACCTCGACGTGCTGGTGATCGACACCGCCGCCGGGATCGGCGAGTCGGTGGTCAGCTTCGTGCGCGCCGCGCAGGAAGTCTTGCTGGTGGTCTGCGATGAACCCACCTCGATCACCGATGCCTACGCCCTGATCAAATTGCTTAACCGTGACTACGGCATGAACCGCTTCCGCGTCCTGGCCAACATGGCCCAGAGCCCGCAGGAAGGGCGCAACCTGTTCGCCAAGTTGACCAAGGTCACGGATCGCTTTCTCGATGTCGCCTTACAATACGTAGGCGCAGTTCCCTATGACGAGTGTGTGCGCAAGGCCGTGCAAAAGCAGCGTGCGGTCTATGAAGCGTTCCCTCGTTCGAAGTGCGCACTGGCGTTCAAGGCTATTGCTCAGAAGGTCGATACTTGGCCATTGCCCGCCAATCCCCGGGGGCATCTGGAGTTTTTCGTCGAGCGATTGGTGCATCAGACGAGCGCGGGACCTGTGCTATGACATCCAGCGGCTACAACCTTTACAAGAAGTCGGCACGTGACAGCCAGGGCGAATTGATCGAGCGCTATGCGCCGCTGGTCAAGCGCATCGCCTATCACCTGCTGGCGCGCCTGCCGGCGAGTGTGCAGGTCGAAGACTTGATCCAGGCCGGCATGATCGGCCTGCTTGAAGTGTCGACCAAATACGATGCGAGCAAGGGTGCCAGTTTCGAGACGTACGCGGGCATCCGTATCCGTGGCGCGATGCTCGATGAGGTGCGTAAAGGTGATTGGGCGCCGCGGTCGGTACACCGCAATACGCGCATGGTCAGTGACGCAATTCGCGCAATTGAAGCAAAAACCGGTCGCGACGCTAAAGATCACGAAGTTGCGGCCGAACTCCAATTGAGTCTCGACGATTATTACGGGATTTTGAACGATACCTTGGGCAGCCGCCTGTTCAGCTTCGACGACCTGCTACAGGACGGCGAACACGAAGGGCTGCACGAGGACGGCGCGAGTGCACATCTTGAGCCGTCGCGCGACCTGGAGGATGAACGCTTCCAGGGCGCGTTGGCGGACGCGATTGCCAATTTGCCGGAGCGTGAGCGACTGGTGTTGGCGCTGTACTACGACGAAGAGCTGAACCTCAAGGAAATCGGTGAGGTCCTGGGGGTCAGCGAATCGCGTGTCAGCCAGCTGCATAGCCAGTGCGCAGCCCGCTTGCGGGGGCGGTTGGGAGAGTGGCGCGCGCGCTGACAGGCAGTGTGGGGACACTGCAGACGAGACCGTGAAGGCGTGACGCTTTTGCGGTTTTGCGCCGTGGTGCCCTGGGCAGTCCTTTTTGTGTAACGCCTGTTGATTGAAATGGCGCGTCCAGGTGCTGGGCGCGTTTAAGACTGCTTGGAGGTCGAATTGGACAAGAACATGAAAATCCTCATCGTTGATGACTTCTCAACGATGCGGCGGATCATTAAAAACCTGTTGCGTGACCTTGGGTTCACAAACACGGTCGAGGCGGATGACGGCCTTACGGCGATTCCGATCCTCAACAGCGGGAGCATCGACTTTCTGGTAACCGACTGGAACATGCCGGGCATGACCGGTATCGACCTGCTGCGTCACGTGCGTGCCGACGAAAAGCTGCGCGGCCTGCCCGTGCTGATGGTGACCGCCGAAGCCAAGCGTGAACAGATCATCGAAGCCGCCCAAGCCGGGGTAAACGGTTACGTGGTCAAACCTTTCACTGCATTGGCCTTGAAAGAGAAGATCGAAAAAATCTTCGAACGCATCCACGGCTAATGCCATCGCGGGGGAGCTATGGAGCATAAAGAAACATCACAGGGAGACTTCGAGTCGACCCTGAAAAAGCATGCTCACCAGTTGGTCGACTGCCTTGAGAGAGGCCAGTTCGGCGACGCGGTGCAGTTGATCCATGAGCTCAACCAGACCCGTGACCGCGGCCTGTACCAGGAAGTGGGCAAGCTCACGCGTGAGCTGCATAGTGCGATCGTCAATTTCCAGATCGACCCGCACATGCCCCAGGCCGAAGAGATCTCGCAGATCACCGATGCCACCGAGCGCCTGTCCTATGTGGTCAGGCTGACTGAGGCGGCGGCCAACCGCACCATGGACCTGGTGGAAAACGCCACGCCTCTGGTCAACGGCATGGCCACCGAAGCCCAGGCCTTGAGCCACGACTGGGGTCGCTTCATGCGCCGCGAAGTCGGGGCCGAAGAGTTTCGTGAGTTGGCACGTCGGGTCGAAGGTTTCCTGTCACGCAGTGAGCAGGAAAACCGCATGGTTTCCAGCAACCTCAATGACATTCTGCTGGCCCAGGATTACCAGGACCTCACCGGTCAGGTGATCAAGCGTGTGACCCAATTGGTCACCGAAGTGGAAAGCAATTTGCTCAAATTGGTGCTCATGGCAGGCCAGGTTGACCGTTTTGCCGGCATCGAACATGACCGCGAAGCGATCCTCTCGGAAAAAGATCCACAAAAACATCTCGCCAAGGGTGAAGGTCCGCAGATTCATGCCGATAAACGTGAAGACGTTGTATCGGGTCAAGATGATGTCGATGACCTGTTATCCAGTTTAGGCTTCTAAGGAGCACCCACATGAGCTTCGGCGCCGATGAAGAGATCCTTCAGGATTTCCTTGTAGAGGCCGGCGAAATTTTAGAGCAGTTGTCCGAGCAACTGGTCGAGCTGGAAAGCCGACCGGATGATGCGAACCTGCTCAATGCAATTTTTCGCGGTTTTCATACTGTAAAAGGGGGCGCCGGCTTCCTCCAGCTCCATGAGCTGGTGGAGTGCTGCCACATCGCCGAGAACGTGTTCGACATCCTGCGCAAGGGTGAGCGGCACGTCGACTCGGAGTTGATGGACGTGATTCTCGAAGCACTGGATGCGGTCAACGGCATGTTCAGCCAAGTGCGTGAACGTGCCCCGATCACCGCAGCCACGCCGGAACTGCTGGCCGCCCTGGCGCGCTATGCCGAGCCTGCCGACATGTCGGTGGCACCGGTGGCTGAAGCTGTGCCGGAACCTGTGGCAGAGCCCGAAGCGGACGTGACCGACAGCGAGTTCGAGCAACTGCTCAACTCCCTCAGCGCGGTCAAGGCCGAGGCTGAAGCTCCGGCAGCGCCCGTTGCGGCGCCGACGGGCGAAGACATTACCGACGCTGAGTTCGAATCGCTGCTCGACCAGTTGCACGGCAAAGGCCAGTTCGCCGCCGACGCGGTGGCACCTGCCGCGCCGACCGAAACGCCTACCGAAGCGCCAGCCGCCTCGACCAGCACCGACATCACCGACGACGAATTTGAAGCGTTGCTCGACCAACTGCATGGCAAGGGCACGTTTGCAGCCGACGCCTTGCCCGCCGTCGCAGCCACCGCGCCAACCGCGGCGGCTGCCACGCCTGCTGCACCTGCCGCACCTGCCGGCGACGGACTGATCTCCGATCACGAGTTCGAGTCGTTGCTGGACGAACTGCACGGCAAAGGCAAGTTCACCGAAGTGGGCGCGACGGCCAAGGTCGCCACGCCGGCGCCAGCAGCGGCGGCGAAAGCTGCGACTCCGGCAGCCGCCAAACCGGCTCCCGCGCCTGCTGCGGCGCCCGCCGCCGCTGCCCCAGCACGTGCCGCGGCACCTGCACCGGCTGGCGCTGAAAAGCCTGCCAGTGAAGCCGAAACCACCGTGCGGGTTGATACCGCACGCCTGGACGACATCATGAACATGGTCGGCGAACTGGTGCTGGTGCGTAACCGCCTGGTGCGCCTGGGCCTGAACAGCGGCGATGAGGCCATGCAGAAGGCCGTGTCGAACCTCGACGTGGTCACCGCCGACCTGCAAACCGCCGTGATGAAAACGCGGATGCAGCCGATCAAGAAAGTCTTCGGTCGCTTCCCGCGCCTGGTTCGCGACCTCGCGCGCCAGCTCAAGAAAGAAATCAACCTGGAACTGGTGGGTGAAGAAACCGACCTCGACAAAAACCTTGTCGAGGCCCTGGCCGACCCGCTGGTCCACTTGGTGCGCAACGCCGTCGACCACGGCGTGGAAACCCCGGAAGAACGCGAAGCCTCGGGCAAGTCCCGTGGCGGCAAGGTGATCCTGGCGGCGGAGCAAGAAGGCGACCATATCCTGCTGTCGATTACCGATGACGGCAAAGGCATGGACCCGACCATCCTGCGCAATATCGCGGTCAAGCGTGGCGTGATGGACAAGGACGCCGCCGACCGCCTGACCGACACCGAGTGCTACAACCTGATCTTCGCCCCGGGCTTCTCGACCAAGACCGAGATCTCCGACGTGTCCGGCCGTGGCGTCGGCATGGACGTGGTGAAGACCAAGATCAGCCAGCTCAACGGCTCGATCAATATCTACTCGACCAAGGGCCAGGGTTCGAAGATCGTGATCAAGGTGCCGTTGACCTTGGCGATCATGCCGACCCTGATGGTGATGCTGGGCAACCAGGCGTTCGCCTTCCCGCTGGTCAACGTCAACGAGATCTTCCACCTCGACCTGTCGCGCACCAACGTGGTCGACGGCCAGGAAGTGGTGATCGTGCGTGACAAGGCGTTGCCACTGTTCTACCTCAAGCGCTGGCTGGTGGCTTCGGCTGCCCATGAAGAGCAGCGCGAAGGCCATGTGGTGATTCTTTCCGTGGGCACCCAGCGTATCGGCTTTGTCGTCGATCAACTGGTTGGCCAGGAAGAAGTGGTGATCAAGCCTTTGGGCAAAATGCTGCAGGGAACCCCGGGCATGTCGGGTGCGACCATCACCGGTGACGGTCGGATCGCGCTGATTCTCGATGTTCCGAGCATGCTCAAGCGTTACGCCGCTCGGCGTATTTGATTCTGGTGGGGTAGGGCGGTTCGCCCGCCCCGCCTAACGGAGTGTTTATGGCAGTCAAGGTCCTGGTGGTGGACGATTCGGGTTTCTTCCGCCGCCGCGTCTCGGAAATTCTTTCCGCCGATCCAAGCATCCAGGTGGTCGGCACGGCCACCAACGGCAAAGAGGCGATTGATCAAGCCATTGCGTTGAAGCCGGACGTGATCACCATGGACTACGAGATGCCGATGATGGATGGCATCACGGCAGTTCGACACATCATGCAACGCTGCCCGACCCCGGTATTGATGTTCTCCTCGCTGACGCACGAAGGCGCCCGGGTAACCCTCGATGCGCTGGACGCTGGTGCGGTGGACTTCCTGCCGAAGAATTTCGAAGACATCTCGCGCAACCCCGAGAAGGTCAAGCAACTGCTGTGCGAGAAAGTCCACAGTATTTCCCGCAGCAACCGTCGCAGCCTGTTCAGCGCACCGGCCCCCGCGCCTGCGCCGACACCGGCGGCTGCCGCATCGGCGAGCACGTTCGGCCGCCCGGCACCCGCTCCGGTTGCCCGGCCTGCGCTGACAGCACCGACGCGTGCTGCGGCCGCCACGGCGCACTCGCCAGCGCCGAAACGCAAAGCCTACAAGCTGGTCGCTATCGGCACCTCCACCGGCGGCCCGGTGGCCTTGCAGCGCGTGTTGACGCAGTTGCCGGCCAACTTCCCGGCGCCGATTGTGTTGATCCAACACATGCCAGCGGCCTTCACCAAGGCGTTCGCCGAACGCTTGGACAAGCTGTGCCGCATCAGCGTCAAGGAAGCCGAGGATGGCGACATCCTGCGTCCTGGCCTGGCGCTGCTGGCGCCCGGTGGCAAGCAGATGATGGTGGACGGGCGCGGTGCGATCAAAATCCTGCCGGGCGACGAGCGCCTGAACTACAAACCCTGTGTGGACATCACCTTCGGTTCGGCTGCCAAGTCCTACGGCGACAAAGTTCTGGCGGTGGTCCTCACCGGCATGGGCGCCGACGGCCGTGAAGGCGCGCGCCTGCTCAAGCAGGGCGGCAGCGCGATCTGGGCGCAGGACGAAGCCAGCTGCGTGATCTATGGCATGCCCATGGCCATCGTCAAGGCTGAGCTGGCCGACGCCGTGTACAGCCTGGACGACATCGGCAAGCATCTGGTGGAGGCCTGCCTCTAATGGATGTGTTGAGCCTGATCGGCATCACCATGGCGTTTGTCGCAATCATCGGCGGCAACTACCTCGAAGGCGGCCACCTCGGCGCCCTCGCCAACGGTCCGGCTGCGTTGATCGTGATTGGCGGCACCGTGGGCGCCGCGTTGTTGCAGTCGCCGTTGAGCTCGTTCAAGCGCGCCATGCAGATCTTGGTGTGGATCATTTTTCCGCCGCGCGTCGACCTGGCCGGCGGCATCGACCGCGTGGTCAACTGGAGCCTCACCGCCCGCAAGGAAGGCCTGCTGGGCCTGGAAGGCGTGGCCGATGCCGAGCCCGACAGCTATGCGCGCAAAGGCCTGCAATTGCTGGTGGACGGCGCCGAACCGGAAGCGATCCGCAGCATCCTGGAGGTGGATTTCTACACCCAGGAGAGCCGTGACATCAATGCCGCCAAAGTCTTTGAAAGCATGGGCGGCTACGCGCCGACCATCGGCATCATCGGTGCGGTGATGGGCCTGATCCACGTGATGGGCAACCTCGCCGATCCGTCGCAACTGGGCAGCGGGATTGCCGTGGCGTTCGTCGCCACCATCTACGGCGTGGCCAGCGCCAACCTGGTGTTGCTGCCGGTGGCGAGCAAGCTCAAGTCCATTGCCCAGCGCCAGTCGCGTTATCGCGAGATGTTGCTCGAAGGCATCCTGTCGATTGCCGAGGGGGAAAACCCACGCTCCATCGAATTGAAGCTCCAGGGCTTCATGGACTGATGGCGATGGTTATCGATCTGTGGCGCACTGGCCTTTGGTGGCGAGCGAGCAAGCTCGCCCGTCACCACCACAACACGCTCGCCAGCCACAGGGAATTGTGTGTTCAGAGAGGTAACTGCCAGTGAGCCGTCGCCGTCGCGAGCCTGAAGAACACGTCAACCACGAACGTTGGCTGGTGTCCTACGCGGACTTCATCACCTTGCTGTTCGCGTTTTTCGTGGTGATGTACTCCATCTCGTCGATCAACGAAGGCAAGTACAAAGTCATTTCCCAGGCGCTGATCGGGGTGTTCAATGATGCCGATCGCGCCCTCAAGCCGATTCCCATTGGCGAAGAGCGGCCCAGGACCGTGACCCCGGCCAAGCCGCTGGTCAACGACAGCGACGAAACCGCCGCCGGCGTCGGTGGCACCAGTGATCCACTCAAGAGCATCGCCGACGACATCAGCGCCGCCTTTGGCGACCTGATCAGTTCCAACCAGATGACCGTGCGCGGCAATGAGTTGTGGGTCGAGATCGAACTCAATTCCAGCCTGCTGTTCGCCAGTGCCGATGCGCTGCCCAGCGACCAGGCGTTCACCATCATCGACAAGGTCGCGGCGATCCTCAAACCGTTCGAGAACCCGATCCACGTCGAGGGCTTTACCGATAATTTCCCGATCAGCACCGCGCAGTACCCGACCAACTGGGAGCTGTCCTCGGCGCGGGCGTCGAGCATCGTGCGCATGCTCGCGATGCAGGGGGTGAACCCCGGACGCCTGGCGTCGGTGGGGTATGGTGAGTTCCAGCCAGTGGCGAATAACGCCACGGTAGAAGGCCGCGCCAAGAACCGCCGGGTAGTGCTGGTGGTATCCCGCAACCTGGATGTGCGCCGCAGCCTGACCGGCACCGGCACCGCCAATGCAACACCGGATGCGGCCTTGAAGCGGGCTGGCACACAAACTGCACCGGCCCCTGCAAAGCCGCCGGTGCGTCAGAGCTCCGTCAATTCTCCGTCACCGGCTCAATAACCTATGCAATGTCTCGGTCGCGCCTGTGCCCACCGGGAGGAACCAACCGAATGAGAGTCTGGGCAGTTGCCAATCAAAAAGGTGGAGTCGGCAAGACCACCACCTCCATCGCTTTAGCCGGCTTGCTGGCCGAGGCGGGCAAGCGTGTGGTCGTGGTCGACCTCGACCCCCACGGCTCGATGACCAGCTACTTCGGCTACGACCCGGATGCGCTGGAACACAGCTGCTACGACCTGTTCCTGCATAAAGGCAGTGTGCCGGCCGACCTGCCGGGGCAACTGCTGCTGCCCACCAGCAACGACAGCATTTCCCTGTTGCCGTCGAGCACCGCGCTGGCCACCCTCGAGCGCCAGTCGCCGGGGCAGAGCGGCCTGGGCCTGGTGATCGCCAAGACCTTGGCGCAGCTGTGGCAGGACTTCGACTACGCCATCATCGACAGCCCGCCGTTGCTCGGCGTGCTGATGGTCAACGCCTTGGCGGCCAGCCAGCAACTGGTGATCCCGGTACAGACCGAGCACCTGGCGGTCAAAGGCCTGGAACGCATGGTCAGCACCCTGGCGATGATCAACCGCTCGCGCAAGCAGGCGCTGCCGTACAGCATCGTGCCGACCTTGTTCGACCGCCGTACCCAGGCGTCCCTCGGCACCTTGCGCGTATTGCGCGATGCCTACCCGGACACCATCTGGAACGGCTATATCCCGGTGGACACGCGCCTGCGTGACGCCAGCCGCGCCGGCCTCACGCCGTCACAGTTCGACGGCAAGAGCCGTGGCGTGATGGCCTACCGCGCGCTGCTCAAGCACCTGTTGTCCCAGCAACTTGTGGCGCAGGTGGCTTGATGAACCGTCCTGTCGAACTTAAGACCCGGCCGCAACTGGCACTGGAATCCTACCTGGATGCCCTGCTGCAGGAGGCGACCGCCGAAGAGTTGCCCGAGCCGATTCTGGTGCTTGAGCCAGAAAGCACGCTGGATGAATTCCAGTTGGCAGTGCTCGAAGAACAAGCCCGTGATGCCCACGTTGCCCCGGTTGTAGCGCCATTTGAGCCCGTGGTGGTCGCCCCGGTGGTGGTCGAGCCGGTGGTCGAAGTGCACCTGCCGCCGAGCATCACGCCACCGCCGGTCACTGGCGATGGTCGCCCAAGCTGGGCTGCCGAGCCGTTCGAGTGCCTGCTGTTCGACGTCGCCGGCTTGACCCTGGCGGTGCCGCTGGTGTGCCTGGGCTCGATCTACTCCCTGGAAGGCCAGGAGTTGACGCCATTGTTCGGGCAACCGGAGTGGTTCCTCGGCATCCTGCCCAGCCAGGCCGGCAACCTCAAGGTGCTCGACACAGCGCGCTGGGTGATGCCCGACCGCTACCGCGACGACTTCCGCCAGGGTTTGCAATACGTGATCTCGGTGCAGGGCTACGAGTGGGGGCTGGCGGTGCATCAAGTCAGCCGCTCGTTGCGCCTGGACCCGAACGAAATCAAATGGCGCAGCCACCGGGGCCAGCGGCCTTGGCTGGCGGGCACCGTGATCGAACACATGTGCGCATTGCTCGACGTGTCCGAATTGGCCGAGCTGATCGCCAGTGGGGCCGTCAAGTCGATGCCCGGTAACACACGCAGTTGATTGAACAATAAGGGCCGCGCGCAAGTGCGGCCAACGAAGTACACACGCCGTTTCAACGGCATTTGAAGGGGTCAGGGGTATGAACAACAAGTCAGCGTCCGCACAAGGTTTGGATGATCCGATCCTGCAATGGGTAACCTTCAAGCTGGACAACGAGTCCTATGGCATCAACGTAATGCGCGTGCAGGAAGTGCTGCGCTACACCGAGATCGCGCCGGTACCGGGTGCGCCGAGCTACGTGCTGGGCATCATCAACCTGCGCGGCAACGTGGTGACGGTGATCGACACCCGCCAGCGTTTTGGTCTGGTGCCGACCGAAGTCAACGACAACACCCGTATCGTCATCATCGAAGCCGACAAGCAAGTGGTCGGGATCATGGTCGACAGCGTGGCCGAAGTGGTTTACCTGCGCCAATCGGAAGTGGAAACCGCGCCGAACGTCGGTAACGAAGAGTCTGCCAAGTTCATCCAGGGCGTGTGCAACAAGAACGGCGAACTGCTGATTCTGGTTGAGCTGGACAAGATGATGAGCGAAGAAGAATGGTCGGATCTGGAGAACATCTGATTGTTTCTTGAAGCGGCGGTGATCGTCCTGGCCCTGTTGTGGGTCGGGACGTTGGCCTTCCTGCTGCGCTATTTGCGCCAGCAACGGGAAGTGGCCCTGCAACAGGCCGAGCGCGACGCCGTGCGCGACCGGCGTGTGGTCGAGTTGGCCAAGCGTGTCGATCACTTCCAGCAAAGTGCGGTGCGGGTCGGGGACGAGGTGCATGAATTGCGCGCGATCCTCGCACCGTTGCCGGACAAGCTGGCGCAGATCGAACAGCGTGATCCGTCGAGCCTGTCGTTTGCCCAGGCGGCGAAGCTGGTGGGCATGGGCGCGACGGTGGATGAGCTGACCCAGTCTTGCGGTCTGACCCAGGCCGAGGCGCAGTTGATGAGCAAGTTGCACAAGAACTGATCCTTGGTTTCATCCCAACCGTAGTGAGCGGGCTTGCCCGCGCTGGGTGGCGAAGCCGCCCCAAACGGGCCGCCGCGGTGTATCAGGTCGTCCGTGGTGCCGCGACCTGTGACGGCTACTGTAGATGGGGATATGAAACTGTACAAAAGTTGAATTTTTGTCGAGTCTGGAGAAATCAGCTCTAGGCCTCGAGATAGAGCCTTCAACACTAAAATCCAAGCCTTTCCCACCCCCCCGTTTTTGCGAAATGTGTCACAAGGCCATACATCCCGATGGCACTTTTATGTCTTTGTGGTGACCAACCTGCGCATGTAGGAAGTTTCACTCACAAGGATGCGAAATGTCTTTCGACGCTCTACCTAGAACAAAACCCTCTGTTTTGCTGCAGTCTTGCGTCGCCACCTGCTCCCTTGTCGGTTTTCTAACCAGCGCGGCGGCACTCGCGGCTGAACCCCAAGTGCCTGCCCAGCAATTGCTCCTGCAGCAACAACGTGAACGTGCCCAGCGCGAGCAGTTGGAGCCGTCCCCCGACGTGCGTCTCGAAGCCCCGCAAGACAGCACCGGTACCCTGCGTCTGCCGCGCAATGAAACGCCGTGCTTCAAGATCGAGCGCGTGGTCCTCACCGGCGAGCAGTCCGAAGATTTCCAGTGGGCCTTGCGTGCCGCCAACCCGAGCGACGATCCGGTGCTGGGCCAATGCATCGGCTCTGCCGGTATCAACCTGACGATGAAACGCATCCAGAACGCGATCATCGCCAAGGGCTTCATCACCACCCGCGTCCTCGCCCAGGCCCAGGACTTGAACCAGGGCACGCTGGCGTTGGTGCTGGTGCCGGGGCGCATCAAGCACATCCGTTTCGCCCCCGGCACCTCCAGCCGCGCCAACTACTGGAACGCCATGCCCGCGTCGCCTGGCGATGTGCTCAACCTGCGCGACATCGAACAGGCGCTGGAAAACTTCAAGCGCGTGCCCACCGCCGAAGCCGACGTGCAGATCACGCCGGCCGAAGGCGCGGACGCACAGCCAGGGGAGAGCGATGTGGTGATTGCCTGGAAGCAGGCGATTCCGGTGCGCGTCAGCCTGTCGGTGGACGACTCCGGCAGCAAACAGACCGGCAAATACCAGGGCAACGTCGCCCTGTCGCTGGATAACCTGGCGAGCCTCAACGACCTGTTCTACATCAGCTTCAACCACGACCTGGGCGGCGGTCAGAGCGGCGATCGCGGCTCGAAGGGCCACACCGTGCACTACTCGGTGCCCTACGACTATTGGCAGTTGAGCCTGACGTCCAGCGAATACGACTACCACCAGACGATCGCCGGGGTGAACCAGGCCTATTCCTACAGTGGCCGCAGCCGGACCAACGAGGTGCAACTGTCACGGGTGATCTACCGCGACGCAGTGCGCAAGACCACCGTGTCGGTCGGCGGCTGGAGCCGCACCTCCAGCAACTACGTCGAAGACACCGAAATCGAATCGCAACGGCGGCGCATGGCCGGTTGGCAGGCCGGGATCAATCACCGTGAATTCATCGGCGCCAGCACCCTCGACCTTGGCGTGGGTTATCGCCGTGGCACCGGCGCCCGCGATGCACTGCGTGCCCCCGAAGAAGAAACCGGCGAAGGCACCTCGCGCTCGCAGATCATCAGCGCCAACGCGCAATTGCAGGTGCCGTTCACCCTGGCCGATCAACGCCTGCGTTACGTCGCGGGCTGGCGCGGGCAGTGGAACCGCACGCCGCTGATCCCTCAGGACCGCTTTTCGATTGGCGGGCGCTACACCGTGCGCGGCTTTGACGGCGAGCAGATCCTGTCGGCCGAACGCGGCTGGACGTTCAGTAACGACCTGGGCCTGAGCCTGGCCAACACCGGCCAGGAGCTGTACCTGGGCGTGGACTACGGCGAAGTCGGCGGGCATTCCACCCAGCAGCTCGCGGGCCGACGCCTGGCTGGTGCGGTGGTGGGCCTGCGCGGCGGCTACAAGCAGTTTTCCTATGACATCTACACCGGCAAACCCCTGGAAAAACCCAAGGGTTTCCAGACCGCCGACGTGACCAGTGGCTTCAGCGCCAACTGGTCGTTTTGAAGGAGCCCAGCATGCGCCACGACACCCTGGAGGTGCTCGCCCCCGAGCGCGCCGACAGCGCCATCGACGAAGCCCAGGTGCTGGGCTCGGCGGTGTGGCTGTGGATGCACTCGGCAGCCCATCGCGATGCGCCGTTGCACAGCCTGTCGAGCCTGTTGTTGCCGGCGATCAAGCGGCGTCAGTTCATCTTGATCAGTGAGGAAGGGCGGCCGGTGTTTTTCCTGTCATGGCTCAACCTCAGTGCCGAGGCCGAGGCGCGCTACCTGCGTGCACCGGCGGTGTGCCTGCCGGCAGAAGACTGGGACAGCGGCGATCGGTTGTGGGTCAACGACTGGGTTGCGCCGTTCGGCCATACCCGGCGGATCAGCCGCTTGCTGCTGCGGCGTCTGTGGCCCACGAAGGTGTTCCGCGCGCTGCACCACAAAGGCGAAGAGCGCGGTTTGCGCGTCTTGAACTTCCAGGGTATCGCCGTCCTGGACCTGGAGGCGCAAGCCTGGTTTGCCACTCACCCGTTACCCAGCGACGCGCTCTGATCAGCCACCGCGCAAAGGACTTGCATGAACAAGCATCTATTTCGAGTTGTCTTCAACCGCGCCCGTGGCCTGCTGATGGTGGTGGCCGAGAACGTCAAGAGTGCCTGCAAGGCCCCCGGCACCACACGCGCCGTGGCCCAGGCCGGCCCGCTGGTGGCGACGCTCACGCCCCTGCGCTTTGCGCTGATGCTGGGCATGGGCTGGGTCGCGCTGGTCGCGCCCGTCCAGGCTCAAGTCGTGGCGGACGGCTCCGCGCCTGCGGGCCAGCGCCCGACTATCGGCGCCGCCGGTAACGGTGCGCCCGTGGTGAACATTACGGCGCCGAGCGGCGCGGGCGTGTCGCGCAACACCTATTCGCAGTTCGATGTGGACAAGCGCGGGGTGATCCTCAACAACGGCGCGACCAACAGCCAGACTCAACTGGGCGGCTGGATCGAAGGCAACCGCGCGCTGGCCAACGGCAGCGCACGGGTGATTCTCAACGAGGTCAATTCGAACAACCCGAGCCAGTTGCGCGGCTTTGTCGAAGTTGCCGGTTCCAAGGCCCAGGTGGTGATTGCCAACCCGTCGGGCATCACCTGTGAAGGCTGCGGTTTTATCAACGCCGACCGCGCCACGCTGACCACTGGGCGCGCGCAGTTCGAGAATGGCTTGATCAGCGGCTATCAAGTCTCGGGCGGCAAGGTCACGGTCGGCGGCGCAGGCATGGACAGTACCCGCGCCGACTACACCGAGATCATCGCGCGCACCGTCGAGGTGAACGCCGGGATCTGGTCGAAAGACCTGACCATCAAGACCGGCACCAGCGGCCAGCCGCCGGCAGACACGCCCGCAGTGGCCATTGACGTGGCGCAGCTGGGCGGCATGTATGCCGGAAAGATCACCCTGGTCGGCAACGGCGCCGGTGTGGGCGTGCGCAACGCCGGGCAGATCGGCTCCAGTGCCGGTGAAGTGGTGATCAGCAGCGACGGGCGTATCGAAAACCGTGGCCAGATCAGCAGCGCCACCGACCTGACGGCGACGGCCGACAAGGGCATCGACAACAGCGGCACGCTGTTCGCCCAGGGCAACCTGGCGCTGACCACTGGCGCCGATATCGACAACAAAGGCATCGCGTCGGCCCAAGGCAATGCACGCCTGAGCGCCACTGGAGCGATTCGCAGCCACACAGGTTCGGCCCTGGCGGCGGGCGTCGACAGTGCCGGCAAGCTGGGCAACAGCGGCTCGCTGACCCTGACCTCGGCGGGCACGATCACGGCCAAGGGGCAGAACCTCGCGGCACAAAAACTCACCGCCAACGCCGCCCAGGTCGACCTGAGCGACAGCCAGACCTCGGCCCAGAGCGTCGAGCTGACCAGCACCAATGGCAACCTGGACCTGCGCCGCAGCCGCGTCACCGCAGGCCAGGCGCTGACCGCCAACGCCAACCAGAGCTTGCTCAGCGATGCGGCCCAGGTGGGCGCGGCGCAGATCAGCGTTACCGCGCTGGACCTGTCCAACGCCGCCGGCAAATGGGTCCAGACCGGCAACGGCGGCATGCGTGTGACCGTCACGCGCAACCTCGATAACACCGGCGGCACCCTCGCCAGCGGCGGGCGCCTCGACGTGAGTGCCAACACCCTGGGCAACCGGGGCGGCCTGGTGCAGTCCGGTGCGCAGGGCGACCTGGCCGTCACTGCGCGCGAGCACCTGGACAACGCGAACGGCAAGCTGGTGACCGCCGCGCAACTGACCCTCGATGGCGGCACCCTGGATAACAGCAGCGGGCAGATCACCGCAGGCGGCGCGCTGGGTATCAACGCCGCGCAGTTGAACAACGCCAAGGGCACCGTCGCCGCCACGCAAAACCTGACCGTCACCGCCGGTAGCGTATTGAACCAGGGCGGTACGCTTGGTTCGGTGGCCGGCGATTTGCTGCTCAACAGCACCACCACAGCGCTCGACAACACCGGCGGCCGCCTCGAGGCGACCAAGGCATTGACCGTCAACGCCCAAGGGTTGACCAATAGCGGTGGCGTGGTCACCGCCGCGCAACTGCGCGTCGACACCCACGGCCAACAGCTGGACAACAGCGGCGGCACCCTCAACGCCAGCGACACCCTGACCCTCGACAGCGGCGCGCTGAACAACGACGGCGGCATCGTGCAGGCCAAGTCGAGCCTCAAGGTGGACACCCACGGCCAGTTGCTGACCAACCGCGATTCGGGCAGCACCGGCGGCATCCTCGGCCAGCGCGACGTCACCGTGCGCGCCGGGCAGTTGCTCAACGACCGTGGCTTTATCGGCAGCGCCAGCACCTTGCAGGTCTACGCCCAGCAACTGAGTAACCAGGCCGGTCTGTTGCGGGCCGACGGGCATCTGTTGCTGAGCAGCGCCAGCGTGGATAACAGCAGCACCCAGGGCGCCAACCAGGGCATCAAGGGCCAGTCTGTCGCGATGGATGCAGGCACTGTCAGCAATCGCAGTGGTTCGATTGTTTCCGACACCACCCTGAGCGTCACCGGCAGCGGTACCCTGGACAACGAACAGGGGATTCTCTCGGCCGGTAGCAACCTGACCGTGGCCGACCGCGACCTCGCGCAAAAACGCCAGGTCATCAACAATGGCGCAGGCACCTTGATTGCCGGCCAATCGCTGTTGATCGACAGTGCCAACTACACCGGCAGTGGCAAGGTGTTGAGCCTGGGCGACCTGACGTTCCGCCTGACCCAGGACTTCATCAACAGCGGCCTGTTCCAGGCCAACGGCAATGTGGCACTGGCGACCGCCGGGCGGCTGACCAACGTGGGCACCTTGCAGGCGGGCAACCTGCTGCGCCTCGACGCCAACGTGATCGACAACGGCGCCGCTGGCGTGATCAGCGCACGTAGCGTGCAGGCCAACGCGGCCACACAACTGGACAACCGTGGCCTGATCGACGCCGAGACCACTCGCCTGGGTACCGCAACCCTGAACAACCTTGGCACCGGGCGCATCTACGGTGATCAACTGGCGATTGCCGCCGGCACGCTCAACAACACCCTCGAAGGCGCATCGGCCGCGACCATTGCCGCACGCAACCGCCTGGACATCGGCGCGCAGGTCCTCAACAACCGTGAACACGGGCTGATCTTCAGTACCGGCAACCTGTTCATCGGCGGTGCACTGGATGCCAACGACCAGGCCAGCGGCCAGGCGCAGGTGTTGAACAACGCCAGTGCCACCGTCGAAGCGCTGGGCAGCATGACTGTCAACGCCAGGCAGATCAACAACACCAACGAACACTTCGCCACCCAGCAGGTGCAGGTGTCCACCCAGGCGTTGCAGGAATACCTGCTGTCGGGCTCGACCAACCGCTACCTGCCGGGGCAGATCTCGCTGTACAACGACGAGGTGCTGCACCTCGTCACCCCGGAAGGCTACGGCACGCGCTGGAACCGCTATGACTACACCCGCACCGTCACCCAGACGCAGATCGTCGCGTCAGACCCGGCGCAAATGCTCGCCGGCGGCAATATCAACCTGATCGCCGACCAGGTGTACAACGACAAGAGCCGCATCATCGCCGGCCAGGCGTTGAACGCCAGCGTCGGTTCGGTAATCAACACCGAATTGAGCGGCCAGAAAGTCACGTCCGACAGCGGCACTTTGTCCAGCTACTACCGCATCCAGCGCAAAGGCCGTGACCGCCAGGGCCTGAACGTCACGGCCTATACCCCGGCGCCGTTGATCGAGCAGATCTCGCTGACGCCGACCGTCTTTACCGAGTACGCGGCCATCAACGGCACGGGCACCCAGGTCGGCGCGCTGGTGCTGGCCAAGGTCACCGACAGCGCGGCGGGTACAGGTGACCTGGCCGGTGCCGGGCGCACCTATGCGGTCAGCCCGATCAGCCAGGTGCAGGCGCTGACCCAACAGAACGCAACCGGCGCGGTGGAGCAGATCCGTACCGGCGGTTTCAACCCGGACCTGCCCAACAGCAGCCTGTACCAGATCAACCCGAACAGCACCGCCGGTTACCTGGTGGAGACCGACCCGCGGTTTGCCAACTACGGCAAGTGGCTGTCGTCGGACTACATGCTCGAACGCCTGAACCTTGACCCGGCGGGCACCCAGCAACGCCTGGGCGACGGGTTCTACGAGCAGAAGCTGATCCGCGAACAAGTCGCGCAGCTCACCGGGCGCCGGTTTGTCGACGGCTATGCCAGCGACGAAGCGCAATACCGCGGCATGATCGACAGCGCCGTGACTCTGGCCGACCAGTGGAAACTGATCCCGGGCGTGGCGCTGACCGCCGAGCAAATGGCGCAGTTGACCAGCGACATTGTGTGGCTGGTGTCCAAGGACGTCACCCTGGCCAGCGGCGAAGTGCGCCAGGTGCTGGTACCGCAGGTGTATGTGCGGGTTCGCGAAGGCGATGTGGATGGCTCGGGCGCGTTGATGGCCGGGCGCACCCTGAACCTGGATGTGCGCGGTGACCTGGTCAACTCGGGCAGCCTGGCCGGGCGCGACGGTGTGACCATCAGCGTGCAGAACCTCGACAACCTCGGCGGGCGCATCCAGGGCAACGACGTGTCGCTCAATGCCAGCCAGGACCTGAACAACATCGGTGGCCTGATCAGCGCCAACAGTCGCCTGGCGTTGAGCGCCGGCAATGACATCAACGTGCGTTCGATCACCACCGACAGCACCAGCGAGCAGGGCATCCGCACCGCGTTGTCGCGGGTGGCCGGGCTGTACGTGTCGGCCCCGGCGGCGAACCTGATTGCCACGGCGGGCCGTGACATCAACCTGCAAGCGGCCCAGGTCAGCAACACGGGTGTCGGCGGCAAGACCGCGCTGGTGGCGGGCAACGACATCACCTTGAGCACGGTCAAAGAGTCCTATACCCAGGCCAACCAGTGGGACGGCGACAACTGGCGCAAGGAAGCCGGGCGCAATGAGGTCGGCAGTTCGGTACAAGCCAACGGCGACATTCGCCTGGGCGCCGGGCGTGACGTGCAGGCACGCGGTGCGCTGGTCAACAGTGACGCCGGCGCGGTGTCGGTGAGCGCGCTGCGCGACATCAACGTCGAGGCCAGCGAGCGCTTCAACAGTGCGGACGAGGCGCACAAGGTCAAGGGCAGCAACGGCATGTTCTCCAGCAAGACCACCACCACCCGCGACACGGTGGCCCAGACCACCGCGCAAGGCTCGACGTTCAGCGGCGAGCAGACGGTGATGCAGGCGGGCAACAACATCACCCTCACCGGCAGCAACGTGGTCTCGACCTCGGGCACGGCGCTGGTGGCGGGCAATGACATCAAGGTGTTGGCGGCCACTGAGACCCTCGACGAAAAACACACCAAGGACGTGAAGACCAGCGGCATGTTCAGCGGTGGCGCGATTGCCGTCACCATCGGCTCGCAGCAGCAGACCAACAAGGACAGCAGCCAGCAGACCACGGCCGCCGCCAGCAGCGTCGGGTCCACCGACGGCAATGTGCTGATCAGCGCGGGCGGCGAATACCGCCAGGTTGGCAGCAATGTGAGTGCGCCCAAGGGCGATGTGTCGATTGACGCATCCGAGGTCAATATCCTCGAAGCGCGCAATCTCGCCGCGCAGCAACAGGAGCAGCGCTTCAAGCAGACCGGCGTGAGCCTGACCCTGACCAACCCCATCGTGAACGCGGTGCAAACCGGCCAGCGCATGAACAAGGCCGCCGAGCGCACCGACGACAAGCGCATGAAAGCCCTCGCCGCGCTGAACACCGCCTGGGCCGCCAGCGAAGCCCATACCCAAGTGATGGCCGACCCGGCAGCGGCGGGCGGGATCAACTTGAGCATCGCCCTGGGCATGAACAAGAGCGAGAACAAAAGCGAGCAGACTTCCAACACAGCGGCCGGCTCGACGGTGGCGGCGGGGCACGATGTGTCGATTGTGGCCACGGGCGGCAAGCGCAACAACGACCTGACCGTGCAGGGCAGCCAGATCACTGCAGGCAACGATGCGTTGCTCAAGGCCGACGGCAATATCCTGCTGGCGGGTGCGCAGAACACCATCGAGCAGCACAGCACCAACAAAAGCGTGAACGGCAGCCTGGGGATTGGTATCTCTTTCGGCAGCGAGAAAAACGGCCTGAGCTTCAACGCTTCCGCCTCCCAGAGCCGCGGCAATGCCGATGGCAACGACCTGGTCTGGAGCAACACCCACGTGACAGCGGGCAACCAGGCCAGCCTGATCTCCGGCAAGGACACCACCCTGCGCGGTGCGGTGGTCTCGGCTGACAAGGTCAAGGCCGACGTCGGCGGCGACTTGAATATCGAGAGCCTGCAAGACACCAGCACATTTGCCTCCGAGCAGAAGAGCATGAGTGCCGGCATCAGCATCTGCATTCCGCCGGTCTGCGCCGGCGCGGCGACGGCCAGCTTCAGTTCGAGCAACACCAAGCAGAAGTCCAACTTTGCCAGCGTCATCGAGCAATCGGGCATTCGCGCCGGCGACGGTGGTTTCGACCTCAACGTACGCGGCAACACCGGCCTCAAGGGCGGCGTGATTTCCAGCACCGACAAGGCCATCGCCGACGGCAAGAACAGCCTGACCACCGGTACGCTGACCGTGGCCGACATCCACAACACCTCCGAAGCCAGCGTCAAGACGTCAGGGGTGGAGCTCAGTTCGGACATGCTCGACGGCAAGCTCGGCACGGCCAAGGCGCTGCTCGCCAACAGCCTCGCCAACGGCTCGGACTCCGACTCCGCCGCCAGCGACACCCGCAGCGCCATCAGCGCCGGCACCCTGGTCATCACCAATGCCGAGCGCCAGCGCGTGGTCGCCGGCATGAGCGTCGACCAGACGATTGCCAACCTCAACCGCAATACCGAGGCTGCCCATGCTGCCGTGGAGCGTCTGGACGTGGCGGAAATGGGGCGCAAGGTCGAGGCTGAGCAGGAGATCAAGCGTGAGTTCTACAACCAGGTGTCGTTGCTGGCGGATGAGGCGTATCGCAAGATCTTCCTTGAGAAGGCGCGGGTGTATGAGGTGTTGAAGGATGAGAATGGCAAGGCGCTGCTGCTCGATGGCAAGAAGGTTCAGTACCGCGAGTTGAGCGACGAAGAAAAGCAGCACCTCAAGCCTGGCCCGGACGGCAAGGTACATATCGCCAACAACGGCATTTTCAACGACGCCGACGGTGCCGCCAAATATGCCGAGCAACACAGTTCGGCCGACACTGGGCCGCAGTATCTGATCCATTTCGAGAAGGCCAACAACTTCACGTCGGAGTTGATGATCGCGGCGTATCAGAAGAACCTGGAAAACGATTTCTGGGGCCTGTCCAACGCGACGGTGCAGACCAAGGAATACATGGTCCAGTTCGGTCAGAGCGGGTTGCATATCGACGGGCATAGCCGTGGCACCATGACCACGGGCAATGCCATGGAGTCGTTGGTACGTGATCAAGCGAACGTTGGGCTGTTGGGTGATACATCGATGAACTTCTTCGGGGCGGCGTATGGGGTGAAAAAGGCCGATACGCTATTGGGGATATTGCAGGACCGTACAAAAATCACCTCGGCGGAACAGCGCGACGGGTTGATCTTGCAGTATCAGAACCATGACTTCGACCCCGTTGCCCGCACACCGGGCGTAGGGTTCAACCCGGGGACTGGCGGCAACATTCCCGATGGCAGTAATCGCTTGTGGGAGTGGTTGAAGGTATTTGGTGCTGAGAACACCGTGCATAACTGCTACGCCAATGGCGGAGAAGCGTGCCGCAAATACTGGAACCACTCCCCCACGGGCAAGCCAGAGTTCGTCAAGGTCCCGCAATCATGAGGAATCCGAATATGTTCAAGATTACCGTTATGTTGAGTCTGTGCCTTTTGGCACTCGGCGCGTGTACGCCCTTCCAGCCTCCGCCTGGGTCCTACACCCAATGGAAAAAGAAGGGGGTCTCCCAGCAGGGCGTCGACGACGCAATGCGTGCTTGCGGGTACACCAACCTTGATGGTGTGGGAGACAAGTCGCCAATTGATGTGGTGCTGACGCGCTTCTACTGCATGAAGGATGCAGGTTTTACCCGCAAGGACAACCTGGACCTGTGCAAGGAAGGCCGCATCGGCGAATCGCCGGTGTGCGAAGGCCGCCGCTAATCCATCACTAAAAGGAACCAAGGAATGATCGATCTACGCAAAGGACTGTACGGCGCCGCATTGGTGCTGGCGGCAACCACCCTGGGCGGTTGCGCCTCGTCGGCCGCCGTCACTGGCGAGCCAGGAGTGAACATGGGTGACAGCTACCAGAAGGTGCTCGCCGTGGTCAGCCGTAACAACACCGTGACCAAGCAAGTCGATGGCCAGGGCTTTCGCGCCGAGGGCTATTCGCCGATGTTCAAGGATTGCCGCGCCAAGTACTTCCTGTTCCAGGGCGCCGACGGCTTGCAGCGCGTGAGCTACGAACCGGCGCCGCACCTGTCGGTCAACCAGAACTGCCGCCAGCCCCAGTAGTGAGCGGGATTGCCGCGCTGGGTGGCAAAGCCGCCCCAATCCATACACCGCGTTTATCCTGTTAAACCGTGTCGCCAGGTTTTGGGGCGGCTTCGCAACCAGCGCGGGGCAAGCCCGCTCACTACAAGGATGTGCTGATGAAGTATCCAAGCGTTATTGCTGTTGTGTTGTTCGCGCTAAGCGGCTGCGGCCAGGTGGCGAACATCCGTTCGTTGTCCACCGGCTATGTACCGCCGCAAAGCGGCGAGACTGCGCGGGTGCGCATTGTCACCGACGGCCTGGTGCGCGCCGTGCCTGGGCGTGATTGCCTGGACTGGAACGTACCGGGCGCCGGGGTGATGGCGTCGGTGAAAGCCGGTTTTCCCGATCACAATGGCGAAAACCTCGGCATGCCCGGGCCGATCTACTCGTGGGCCGGTGCGGTCACGTCGGAGTTGGTGGTGCCGGCGAACAAACCCATCGCGTTCCATTATCTGGGCCGGCTGCAATACCCTCGCCAGTGCGCCAAGACCATGACCTTTGTCCCCAAGCCAGGGCGTGACTACATGGTGCAGGCGTCCATGTCGGCAGATTGTTCGATCCTGCTCGACGAGTTGCCGGTGGACGGCAAGCAATGGCTGCGGATCGAACCGACCCCGGTGGGCAAAGTCCCGATGTGCAACGCGATGGATAATTTCTAGGGCGGCAGATTAATTTGCCTCGCCGATGGCTTTTTTCCGGTTGCCAAAGGTCCACATCCTTCATGCACCTTTGAATCCAGGAGTAAGCCCGCTATGACCAGCCCCAAGGCACTGTTGATCCTTCACGGCAAGCAAGCCCTCAACGAGGACGTGCGCGCCGCGGTGCTGGCTCGGCGTGAGCAGGGCTGGGAGTTGGCGGTGCGCGTCACGTGGGAGGGCGGCGACGCCAGGCGCCTGGTGCATGAGGCGCTGGACGCGGGCTACACCCACCTGATCGCCGGCGGCGGTGACGGCACCTTGCGCGATGTCGCCGAAGCCATGGCCCAGGCCAAGACCGACGCGAGCCTGGTGCTGATGCCCCTGGGTACCGCCAATGACTTCGCCCGCGCCGCCGGTGTGCCGCTGGCGCCAGCCGAGGCCCTGGCCCTGTTGGACGTGCCGCCCAAGGCCATCGACCTCGGCCAGGCCGGCGAACAGATCTTCCTGAACATGGCCACCGGCGGCTTCGGCAGCCAGGTCACCGCCAACACCTCCGAAGACTTGAAAAAAGTGCTGGGCGGCGCCGCCTATCTGTTCACCGGGCTGACGCGCTTCAGCGAGCTGAAGGCGGCCTATGGCGAACTGGAAGGGCCGGGCTTCCACTGGAAGGGCGACCTGCTCGCGCTGGGCATCGGCAACGGTCGCCAGGCGGGCGGTGGGCATGTACTGTGCCCGGGGGCAATGGCCGACGATGGGCTGCTCGACATCAGCATCCTGCCGGCACCCCAGGAAGTGGTCGGCACGTTGCTGACCCTGATGACCGACGGCGGTCTGGACAATATCTTCGTACGGGCGCGGTTGCCGTGGGTCGAGATCAAGGTGGCCGACGGGTTGTATATCAACCTCGACGGCGAGCCGCTCAAGGGCGACGACTTGCGTTTCAGTGCACTGCCCAAGGCCTTGCGCGTGCACCTGCCGGTGGGTTCGCCGCTAGTCGTCGAGGCTGATGATTTGCTCGCGCACCGCGAATAACACCAGGCCCGCCACGTCGAAAATCTGCAGGCGCTTCATGATCTGCGAACGGTGCGCCTCCACGGTCTTGATGCTCAATCCCAGGCCGTGGGCGATCTCCCGGGTGGACTTGCCGCGCACGATCAAACGCAAAATCTCCAACTGACGCGCCGTGAGGTTATGACTGTGGGCGATGGCCGCGGCGGGCGCCTGGCTGCGCACCAGCGCCTGGTTGATCACCGTATGGGCAATTGCCGGGCTCAGGTAGCGTTCGTTGTTGCGCAGCGCCAGCAGGGCGTGTTCCAGCTCGCTGGCGCTGGTGTCCTTGAGCAGGTAGCCGTGGGCGCCAGACTCCAGGGCGCGCATGATCAGCTCCGGGTCGGTGTGCATCGACAGGATCAACACCTTGCACTTGGGATGGGCGCGCTTGAGCTGCTGCAACGCGTCCAGGCCGCCCATGTGCTTCATCGACAGGTCGAGCAGCACGATGTCCGGTTGCAGCGCGTCGAACTGCGCCAGCAACTGCGCGCCGTCGCCAGCCTCGCCGACCACCGCATAGCCGGGTATATCCATGATCAGCGCGCGCACGCCAGCGCGGATCAGCGCGTGATCATCCACCAGCAGTAAATTGCACGTCACTCTAGCACCTTAGGCGCGCTGGCCCGTTCGAGGGCGCGGGGTGCCCAGGGGAAAAGGGCGTCGATCCGCGTGCCGCAGCCTGGCTGGCTGAGCACCGCCAAGGTGCCCCCCAGTTGATCGATGCGCTCGGCCATCCCGGCCATGCCCCGTTGCCCTTCCAGGCCGGGGTTGGAGGCGGGCGAAAAACCCTGGCCATCATCGCAGATGCTCAGCGACAGGCCTTCCGGCAAGCGTTGCAGGCGCACCCGCAGGTTGCGCGCCTGGGCGTGGCGCAACATGTTGGTCACCGCTTCCTGGGTGATGCGAAACGCGGCCACGGCCATTTCTTCGGGGATGCCGGTGAGCCGTTGCTGGCACTCCAGGCTCCAGTGGATGGGGGTGTTTTCCAGGGTCTTGAGCAGGTGCGCGCGCAGGCTCGCTTCCAGGCCCAGGCTCGCCAGCTGGCGCGGGTTGAGGATGGCGGACACATCGCGCACTTTCGCCAGGGTTTCACTCAGGGTGTTGCACAGCACCGTGCATTGGTCTTGCAGCTCTTGGGGCATGCGCCGTTGCAGCCATTCGCTTTGCAGCTTGGCGGCGGTCAGCAGTTGGCCGATGTCGTCGTGCAGTTCACGGCTGAGGCGGTGGCGTTCGTTTTCCTGGACTTGCAGCAGGCGGTCCGCCAGTTCCTGGGGTTGGAACTTGATGGATTTACGCGAGGACCACTGTTGCAGGGCAACGATGCTCAAGGTGCTCAGGTTGAGCAGGAGCAGCGCCAGCGGCACCGGCGCAGAGCGGCTGTAGGCCCAGAGGCTGATCAGCAGCGAACACAGGCACAACGCGAGAATGATGCGGCGTGCCTGACTGCGGGAAATGGATTTGGCGAGGAGTGACTTGAGGCTGGCGTACATAGCGGATGCTTTTTCAGTTTTTATGCATCATGAAGTTGAGTCACTTCGAGGGCTGCATGGTAACACTTTGATTACCGTTGGTCGCCAAACGTCACTTTAGCAACGAAGGTTATATATCGCCGCTCGCGCTGTATAAGCGTGTGCTTATAACCGGCGTTATTTTGCCGGGATATAAGTGCACGTCGCGTATTAGTTAATGTTGTCGTTTTTGGATAAGTCATTGATTAAAAGCGACAACTTTACCCAATCAGCATGCAGTCATGACGCGTGATGCAGGCGCTGCTGTGGTTTATGGCCGAAGTTTTTCTGCGGGATCTGCAAGGCCACCGTCGCAATCAAAGTGGTTTGTTCGCTTTCGTCCAGGCCCAGTTCGCCGGTACGCGTGTCGATCAGCTCCAGTTGCCAGGCCAACAACGTCAGGCAGGCATGCAACGCATCCAGGGCCTGATCATGCAGTTGCAGCGGGTTGACGGCGTTGGCGATCAGGTACTGGATGTGCCGCGAGAATTCGCTGATGGCCTGCAGGGCCAGGCTATCGGCCTTTTCGGCTAGTTTGGTGAGGCTGAGTTTCATGCAGTCGATCGCATCGCTGTCGTTGCGGATCAGATGCAGGTGGCTCAGGCATTCTTCCGACTTGGCCAGCAGTGTTTCCGCTTCGAGCAGAAACTCTGGAAGTGCGGTTTGCCATTCGTTTGCGCTATTCATCATGCAAGTCTCCACAACGTAAGGTCGTAAGGTCGGGCGATGAGATGCCGCATCGGGTGAATGGCGTAAAACTAGCGCTGAAATATGACTTGGGTCTGTAGGGGGCGTCTGAACTTTTAGTAGGACGTTTATTTGAATGCACACAAAAACCGCGCATTGCCCACATCATTGGCGGCGTTTGCGCGGCTTTGGTTGCCAGCATGTAAATGTCTGGAAGACCCGTGGGCGGGGGGCTTGGCATAGCAAACAAAAGCCTGACTCCATTCATGCAAGTGAGAATGGCGTCACATTAATGGCTATTAGATATTGCGAATATCAGGTTGGGCCTGATTGCGTATAGGGGAATCCCTTATATGACGGAACCTTGCGTCGGTTTGAGTGTCGCCGCGGGTCGCAAAATTGCCATATGAAGCGTCAGGCCAGTAAAGCATGATGTCAGTGTGACATCAATTAAATTACGTGGCATTTTAACGGGGTCAAGATCTGGCGGTCGCCGCCGATAAACAGCCATAAGTGAGCTACACAAACCCTTAGCGCATCAGGAGCTTTTAATGGCCGGCATTCTCGACACGGTAGATCAACGTACGCAACTGGTCGGTGAGAATCGTCTGGAGATCCTCATGTTTCGCCTGGCCGGGCGGCAACTGTTCGCAATCAACGTGTTCAAGGTGCAGGAAGTCCTGCAATTGCCCAAGTTGACCCTGATGCCCCAGCGCCATCCGTTTGTCTGCGGCGTGGTCAACCTGCGCGGCCAGACGTTGCCGGTGATCGACCTGTCCCAGGCCATCGGCATGCGTCCATTGGTGCCGGGTCCGAACAGCACCATCATTGTCACCGAGTACAACCGCTCGGTGCAGGCGTTCCTGGTGGGCGGCGTGGACCGCATCGTCAACATGAACTGGGAAGCCATCCTGCCACCGCCGACCAGCGCCGGGCGCCAGCATTACCTCACGGCCATCAGCAAGGTTGACGACCAGTTGGTGGAAATCATCGACGTGGAAAAAGTCCTGGCCGAAATCGTGCCGTACAACGCCAAGGTCTCGCGGGAAAAACTCGAAGACCCGGTGCTGGAGCGTGCACGTGGCCGCGAAGTGCTGCTGGTGGATGACTCCAACGTGGCCCTGTCGCAACTGCGCGATACCCTCGGCCAACTGGGTGTGAAGATGCACATCGCCAGTGACGGCCTCAAGGCGTTGAACATGCTCAAGGCCTGGGCCGACGCCGGCCATGTGATGACCGACAAGCTGCTGATGATCTTCACCGACGCTGAAATGCCCGAGATGGACGGTTATCGCCTCACCACCGAGATCCGCAATGACCCACGTCTGCGCAGTCTTTACGTGGTGTTGCACACCTCACTGTCGGGCAGTTTCAACGAATCGATGGTGAAGAAGGTCGGCTGCGACAACTTCCTGTCCAAATTCCAGCCCGACAAGTTGGTGGACGTCGTGCGTCAGCGCCTGATGCTGGACGAAGCGCCCGTTTGACCTGAGGCGAGGGCGCAAGCTCTGTCGCCACAGGTTCAGCACAAGGTGCCAGGAGGTGGGGATTGGGATAGGGTAGTGGCTTTCGTCCCAAGGAACGCAGGCCCATGCTTCGTCTCAGCGCGTTGTACCGTTACCCCTTGAAGTCCGGCAAGGCCGAGGTCTTGCAACAGATCGGCCTGGATAAACTCGGGCTGGACGGCGACCGACGCTGGATGCTGGTGGACGAGGCCAGCGGGCGTTTCCTCACCCAGCGGGCGGTGGCGAAGATGAGCCAGCTGTCGGCTCTGTGGAACAGCGCCGGTGGCCTGACCCTCAGCTCACCCGGCCACCCCGCGCTGGACGTGACGCTGCCCGGCAGCGACGCCGAGTTGCGCGGCGTGACCATCTGGCGCGACACCCTGCGCGTGCCGGATGCGGGTGATGCCGCGGCGGCCTGGGTCAGCCGTTTTATCGGCAAGCCCACACGCCTGGTACAGATCCCCCTGGAACGCGCCCGCACCACCGAAGCGGGTTACGGCAAGGACGATGACCAGGTCGCGTTCGCCGATGGTTACCCGTTGCTGGTGATCGGCCAGGCGTCCCTGGACGACCTGTCGCAACGCATCGGCCGTCCCATGGAAATGCTGCGTTTTCGCCCCAACCTGGTGATCGAAGGCAGCGCGGCCTTTGCCGAAGACGGTTGGAAACGCCTGCGCATCGGCGATGTGGAGTTTCGTGCGGTCAAGCCCTGCTCACGTTGCATCCTCACCACCATCGACCCGCAGACCGGCGAGCGCAGCGCCGACCGTGAACCCTTCGCCACCCTGGAGACCTATCGCAAGACCGAGAACGGCGCGATCTTCGGGCAGAACCTGGTCAACGATGGCATCGGCCAACTGGCCGTCGGGATGCCGGTAACGATCCTGGAATAAAAAAAGCCCGTCTCCTGCGAGACGGGCTTTTTTTTCCGCACGCGACGGCTTAGCCGCGGTATTCGCACAGGTAAGCAGTGTCTACGGCGACTTTCAGCTGGAACTTGCTGTTGGCCGGTACGTTGAACTGGCTGCCGGCGGCGAAGGTTTCCCACTCGCCGGCTTCAGGCAGCTTGACGGTCAGCGCGCCGGACACCACGTGCATGATTTCCGCTTGGGCGGTGCCGAATTCGTATTCACCCGGGGCCATCACGCCGATGGTCGCCGGACCTTCTGCGGTGCCGAAAGCGATCGACTTGACGGTGCCGTCGAAGTACTCGTTGACTTTAAACATGGGTGAATCCTCGGAAAAAGGGTCTGGAAAGGTCGGCCAGTATGCCCAAGGGCAGGGGAGCTGCCTAGACCGGCAAAATCAGCGGCAGCAGGCGTGCCGTGTTACGCGCATCCTCCAGGGCCCGATGTTGCTGACCCTGGAACTGCATCCCCGCCAATTGCAGTGCGCCGTTGAGCCCCAGCGGCTTGTCCAGCCGCCGGGCCTTGGCGAAGCGTTGCTTGAGGTTCACATGGGGCGTTTGCGCCAGTGCGCTGGCCAGGCCATGGCGCTGCCATTCCAGCTCCAGTTGCTTGCGGTCGTAGTCACCCCAACTGCTCCAACCTTCCAGGCGCGCCTGATGCTGGGCCAGCCAGCGCTCGAACAGCGGCCACACCTCGGTGATCGGCGCGGCGCCGTCGATATTGGCCTGGGTGATGTGGGTCAGCTGGCGGCAGAAGGGCGTCAGCAAGGGCCGGCGCAGGGGCCGCACAAAGCGCTGGAAGTGATCCAGTTCGCGGCCCTGGCGGTTCACCAGGCTCGCGCCGATCTCGATGACTTCCATCTCTGTCACGGGCCAGCCGCCGTCATCCGTGGTGGCTTCAAGGTCAATAACAAGCCAATGAGGCATCGTGCAGGTTCCCGTCTCTTCCCTTCTTGATGGGGATAGAGCGTAGCCCGGCCGCGTAGTTCCGCCTAGGCGTTATTCGATCTCCAGCAATACCTGGCGGTTGCGCACCTGATCGCCGGCGATCACCTGCACATCCTTGATCACCCCGTCGATGCCGGCCAGCAGTGGATGCTCCATTTTCATCGCTTCGAGTACCAGCAACAGTTGGCCTTTGCTGACGCTGTCACCGGCGCAGACGCGTACATCGACAATGGCCCCATCCATCGGCGCCTTGACCGTGCCGCTGCGCGCGTCGGCCTGGCGGCGGGCGACTTGCTGGGTGCGGTTGGTCACGCTCAGGCCCGGCAGCCACAGTTGGTCGCCGTCGAGGTGGTAGGCGATGCGTCGGCGGATGCCGTTGAGTACGGCGCTGACGTGGCGGCCGTCGCTGGTCAGCGCCAGCGGGGCAACGCTGACGCTATGCAGCGTGTCGTTGACCTCCAGGCGGTAAGTGCCCGGCACACCGACGTTGTTACGCCAGCCCGCCAGGCCCGGGGGATGCCGCTCGGCGCTGTGCTGATAGAACAGCGCGGCGGCCAGGGCGAGTTGTTCGGCTGATACGGGCGGTTGCGCGATGTCGTTGAAGTGTTCGGCGATAAAACCGGTGCTGAAATCGCCGCCGATAAAATCCGGATGCCTGAGCAACGCCACCAGTAACCGCTGATTGGTGGTCACGCCGAGCAACAGCGTGTCTTCCACCGCCCGCAGCAGCTTGCGCCGTGCTTCTTCGCGAGTGGCGCCGTGGGCGATGATTTTGCCCAGCATCGGATCGTAGAACGGGCTGATGCGCTGGCCTTCGCTGACGCCGTGATCGATACGTACCCCCGCTGCTGGCGTCCAGCGCAGCACTTCGCCGGTTTGCGGCAGGAAGCCCTGGGTCGGGTCTTCGGCATACAGGCGCACTTCCATGGCGTGGCCGGTCAGGCTCACCTGCTGTTGCGTCAGCGGCAGTGGCTGGCCGGCGGCGATCTGCAATTGCCAGTCGACCAGATCGAGGCCGGTGATCAGCTCGGTGACCGGGTGCTCCACTTGCAGGCGGGTGTTCATTTCCAGGAAGTAGAACCGGCCATTGCGGTCGAGCAGGAACTCCACAGTGCCGGCACCCACGTAATTCACCGCGCGCCCGGCTTTCAGCGCGGCTTCGCCCATGGCGTGGCGCAGGTCGGGCGTCATCACCGGGCAGGGCGCTTCTTCGATGACTTTCTGGTGGCGGCGCTGGATCGAACAGTCGCGTTCACCCAGGTAGATCAAGTGGCCGTGGCTATCGCCGAACAGCTGGATCTCGACGTGGCGCGGCTCGATCAGTGCCTGTTCGAGGATCAGTTCGTCGCTGCCAAAGGCGTTGCTGGCTTCGGAGCGTGCGGTATGGAGGTTCTCCAGCAACGTCTCGGCACTGTGCACCAGGCGCATGCCGCGCCCGCCACCGCCGGCGCTGGCCTTGATCATCAGCGGGTAGCCGACGCGCTCGGCTTCGCGTTGCAGGGTGGCGTCGTCCTGGGCACTGCCCTGGTAACCTGCGATGCACGGCACACCGGCGTCGAGCATGGCAAGTTTGGACCGACGCTTGCTGCCCATCAGCTCGATGGCCTCGGCGCTGGGGCCGATGAAGGTCAGGCCGGCCGCCAGACAGGCGCGGGCGAAGTCGGGGTTTTCCGAGAGGAAACCATAGCCGGGGTGGATCGCATCGGCGCCGGTTATTCGAGCCGCTGCGAGAATCGCCGCCGTATTCAGGTAGGACTGCTGCACGGGCGCGGGGCCGATAGGCACCGCTTCATCGGCCATCTGCACATGCAGGGCGTCGGCGTCGGCGTCGCTGTAGACGGCCACGGTGCGATAGCCCAGGGCTTGGGCGGTGCGCTGGATGCGGCAGGCGATTTCGCCACGGTTGGCGATGAGAATTTTGCTGAATGTGGGCATGGGGTTATCCCTCGGCTGATGGGGTGTTGGTTCGGGCCTCATCGCGAGCAAGCCCGCTCCCACAGGTGGAACGCATTTCAAAATCTGGGAGCGGGCTTGCTCGCGAAGGCGTCATTCGCACCACCCAGGCTTGCGCTTTTGCACAAACGCCCGCGTCCCCTCAATTCCTTCCTCCCCGCGCACCGCTTCGGCAAACCACTGCGCCCCGCGATCCAGCACACGTTCCAGCGGCTCATCCACACTGGCCAACAACAACGCCTTGGTCCGCCCATTCGCCCCCGGCGCGCAGCGCAACACCTGGCCCAACACCTCATCCAGGCGCTCGGCCAATGCCTGGGGATCGCGCTCGGTAAAGTGCACCACGCCTAATCGCTGCGCCTCCACCCCATCGAACCGCGCTGCCGTCAGCGCCAGCCGCCGTGCCTGGGTCAGGCCGATACGCTTGACCACAAACGGCGCAATCTGCGCCGGCAGCAACCCCAGGCCTGTCTCCGGCAAGCCGAACTGCGCCTGATGATCAGCCAACGCGATGTCGCTCACACAGGCCAAGCCAAAGCCACCGCCGAGCACCGCGCCTTGCAGCACTACGATCACCACCTGCGGCACGGCTTCGACGGCTTGCAGCAAGGTGCCGAACGCCCGGTTCAGCGCCTGCAAATCACTGCCCGCGGCGGCCAGGTCCTTCACATCCGCGCCGGCGCAAAAATGCCCACCGGCGCCGCTGATCACCAGCGCCCGGGTGTGGCCATCCAGCTGTGCCAACACGGCATGCAGTTCGTTGACCATCTCCAGGCTCATCGCATTGCGCGATTGCGGGCGGTTGAGGGTGATGTGCAGCACACCGTTGTGTGATTCCAGCAACAGGGTATTCATGGTTTTTTCCCCGGCAAGGTGCCCATCAGTTTGCAGATGATGCCCAGCATGATTTCGTCGGCGCCGCCGCCAATCGACACCAGCCGCACATCGCGATAGGCGCGCGCCACCGGGTTGTCCCACATAAAGCCCATGCCGCCCCAGTATTGCAGGCAGCTGTCGCTGACTTCACGCCCCAGGCGCCCGGCCTTGAGCTTGGCCATGGACGCCAGGCGCGTGACGTCCTGGCCTTTGATGTATTGCTCGGTGGCCTGGTAGACCAGCGCGCGCAGGCATTCGATTTCGGTGGCCAGTTCGGCCAGGCGAAAGTGGATGACCTGGTTGTCGATCAGCGCCTTGCCAAAGGTCTGGCGTTCCTTGCAGTACTCGATGGTGCTGTCGATGCAGTACTCCAGGCCCTTGATCATGTTGGCCGCGCCGAACAGGCGTTCTTCCTGGAACTGCAACATCTGCATCATGAAGCCCGCGCCTTCGTGGCCGATGCGGTTGCGCTGTGGTATGCGCACATTGTCGAAGAACACCTGGGCGGTCTCGGAGCTGCGCATGCCGAGCTTTTCCAGGGGCTGGCTGACGCTGATCCCCGGTGTGTTCATCGGCACCATGATCAGCGATTTGTTGATGTGCGGCTTGTCGTCGGAGGTGTTGGCCAGCAGGCAGATAAAGTCGGCGCTGGGCGAGTTGGTGATCCACATTTTGCTGCCGTTGATCACGTAGTCGTCGCCGTCCTTGCGCGCATGGGTCTTGAGCCCCGCCACATCTGAACCGGCACCCACTTCCGACACGCCGATGCAGCCGACCTGCTCGCCACTGATGGCCGGGCGCAGGAACTCGTCGCGCAGTTCATCGCTGCCGAAGCGGGCGAGGGCGGGGGTGCACATGTCGGTCTGCACGCCGATGGCCATGGGGATGCCGCCGCAGCGGATGCTGCCGAATTCTTCGGCGGCGACGATGGAGTAGCTGTAGTCCAGGCCCATGCCGCCGAATTGTTCCGGCTTGGAAATGCCCAGCAGGCCGAGGTCGCCGGCCTTGCGGAAGATCTCGTGGATGGGAAAGCGCCCGGCTTTTTCCCATTCATCCACATAGGGGTTGATCTCGCGGTCGACGAAGGCGCGCACGGTGCGGCGCAGTTCCTGATGTTCCTGGGTAAAAAGCATTTTTATTGTTCTCCTAGAAGCGCGCTACGCCGAAGGTATTGGGTTGCAGTTCACGCATCTGGGCCTCGTGGCAAAGGTCCAGCAGAAAGCCGAGCAGGGTCCGTGTATCCCGGGGGTCGATCAGCCCGTCGTCCCACAGATTGGCACTGCCGTAGAGGGCGGTGGACTGGCTGTCGAGCTTCTGCGCGGTGACTTGCTCCAGCATGTCCAGCACCTTGGGATCGGGCACCAGGCCGTCTTTCAATTGCTTGGCCTCGGTGACGATCCGCAGCACCTTGCCCGCCTGCGCGCCGCCCATCACCGCCGTGCGGCTGTTGGGCCAGGCGAAGATGAAGCGCGGGTCCAGGCCACGGCCGCACATGGCATAGTTGCCGGCGCCGTAGGAGCCGCCGAGCACAATCGTCAGTTTAGGCACTCGCGCATTCGCCACCGCCTGGATCATCTTCGCGCCGTGCTTGATCACCCCTTGCTGTTCGGATTCGGTGCCGACCATGAAACCGGTAGTGTTGTGCAGGAACAGCAGTGGCGTGCGGCTCTGGTCGCACAGCTGGATAAATTGCGCAGCCTTGCTCGCGCCTTTTGGCGTGATCGGGCCGTTGTTGCCGATCACGCCGACGGCGCGGCCCTGGATGTGCAGGTGGCCGCAGACGGTGTGGGCATCGAACTCGCCTTTGAATTCGAGCAAGCGCGACGCGTCGGCCAGGCGCGCGAGGACCTCGCGCACGTCGTAGGGTTTTTTCGGGTCGTCCGGGATCAGGCCCAGCAGCTCTTCGATGGGGTAGAGCGGTTCGTCGTAGGCGCGCTTGGGCACCTGCGGCAGTTGATCATTCCATGGCAAAGCGCTGACGATCTCACGCACGATGCGCACGCCATCGGCATCGTTTTCCGCCAGGTATTCCGCGGTGCCGGCGATTTGGGCGTGCATTTCGGCACCGCCCAGTTCCTCATCGGTGGCGACTTCGCCGGTGGCCGCCTTGAGCAACGGCGGCCCGGCGAGGAACAGCTTGGCCTTGCCGCGCACCACCACCACGTAATCCGACAACCCCGGCTGATACGCCCCGCCCGCCGTGGCCGAACCGTGCACCACGGTGATCTGCGGCAAGCCCATGGCTGACATGCGCGCCTGGTTGGCAAAGCTGCGCGCGCCTTCGACGAAAATTTCGGCGGCATAGTTGAGGTTGGCACCGCCGCTCTCGGCCAGGGTCACCACCGGCAGTTTGTTTTCCATGGCGATCTGTTGCAGGCGCAGGGATTTTTTCAGCCCCGTGGGGGAAATCGTGCCGCCCTTGATCGCGCTGTTGTTGGCCACCACCAGCATGCGCACGCCACTGACGTAGCCGATACCGGCGATCAAGCCACCGCCGGCGGCACTGCCGTCCTTGTCGTCGTGCAGCTTGTAGCCGGCCAGGCTGGCGAGTTCGAGGAACGGCGCGCCCGGGTCCAGCAGCAGATTGAGGCGCTCACGGGGCAGCAGTTGCCCGCGCTTGTCGAACTTGGGCCTGGCCTCTTCGGCCTTGTTCAGCAGGTTCTGCTCCAATTGGCGCAGGTGCTGGATGCCCACCAGCATGGCTTCACGGTTCTGCGCGAACTGGGCGCTGTGGGGGTCGATCAAGGATTCAAGCACTGGCATGGTTTATTGCTCCGCCTTGAGCACATCGGGCAAATACGCGCGGTGGAAGCCGTTGAACGGCTCGCTCGGCGGTTGCGCCTTGTGCAATGGCCAGGCGCGGCTGCCCAGGCTCGCGGCACCGTCGATGCGCAGGGTGCTGCCGCTGATAAAGGCAGCGGCGGGGCTGAGCAGGAACACGATGGCCGCGCTGACTTCCGATTCGGTGCCGATGCGCTTGAGCGGCACATGTTCGCCCAGGGTCGGGATCACCGCCTTGAATGCACCTTCGTAGGTGTCCATGCCGCTGGACGCAATCCACCCCGGCGCCACGGCGTTGACCCGCACCCCGGCGCAGCCCCACTCGAAGGCGGCCGTCTTGGTGAAGTTGTCCATGCCGGCGCGCGCCGCGCCCGAGTGGCCCATGCCGGGCATGCCGCCCCACATGTCGGCGAGCATGTTGACGATGGCGCCGCCCTGTTTGCTCATGGATTGGTTGAACACTTCCCGGGCCATCAGGAAGCCGCCGACGAGGTTGGTGCGCAGCACGGTTTCGAAGCCTTTCTGGTTGATCGAAGCCAACGGCGACGGGTATTGGCCGCCAGCGTTGTTCACCAGGCCGTGGATCGCCCCGTGCTCCTTGAGGACCTGCGCGACCAGCGACTTCACCGCCTCTTCATCGCGAATATCGCAGGCCAGCCAATGGGCGTTGCCGCCGTCTTCGGCAATTTCTGCCGCGACTTTTTCCAGCTTCTCGGGCTTGCGTCCCACCAGGATCACCCGCGCACCGAGCGCCGCCAGCTCATGGGCGGTGCAACGACCGATGCCGCTGCCACCCCCGGTGACTATCACGGTGTGCCCCTGGAACAGGTCGGCTTTGAAGATCGAATCGAAGGCCATGGCCACGCTCCTGTCAGTTGAGTTGGTCAGCTAGGTGTTGCGGCACGGCGATGGGGATTTCCAGCAGTTGCTGGGCGAAGGCCTTGCCTTGCGGGTCGATGCGCAGGCTGGCGATACCGCCGCCGCCCAGGGCGTTTTCCAGCAGGAAATTGAGGCTGTGGCTGCCCGGCAGATACCAGCGTTGAACGCGGCCGCGCTGTGGGTCGAGCACGTGGCCCATCCACTCGACGATCACCTCGGGGGTCAGCGCTTCGGCGATCCACGGCAGGTACTCGGGCGCACGGGCGATCACGCCGATATTGCTGTGGTTGCCCTTGTCCCCCGAGCGCGCCACGGCGAGTTTGACCAGCGGCACGCTCGCGTCGGCCTGGCCCTCGGGTTTGGGGGGCGCAACCGCTGCGGTGGGTGTGCAGGGGCGGGTGGCGGCGGGCAGTTCAACGTTGTGACGCTGGCCCTGGAAATCGATCAGCGGCGCGCACACGGATTTATCCACCAGGAACGAAAACAAGCGGATCAGCGGATACACCGTCGGCCGTCCGCCGACGATCCCGGTCAACCCCGGCGCCATGCCGGTGGCGGCCTGGGCAATCTCGCGGGCGAACAGCACCAGCGCCTGTTTGCTGGGGTGACGCACCGCCAGTTTCACTACCACTTCGCGGCAGTCGTGGCGCCTGGCGTGGGGGCCGTAGGTGGCTTCGCTGCCGAGCAGTTCGATGTTCACCTCGGTATACGGCGCCCAGCCGCGTTGGCGGAACAGTTCGGCGGTCTTGTCGATGATCGCCTGGCTGACCCGCTCGGCCTTGGCCACGGCGTCGATCCCGGCGATCAGGCAACTGGCGGTGCAACGGAAGCCGTCCGGCCAGGTGGCGCTGACCTTGTATCTGTCGGTGGGCGGCAGGCCCTTGGCGCCGAGCAGGCGCACGCGGTTGCCACCCTGTTGCTGCAAGGTGACCTGGCTGAAGTCGCAGATCACATCCGGGAGTAAATAGGCGCGTGGGTCGCCAATCTCATACAGCAGTTGTTCGGCCACGCTCAGTTCGCTGATCAGGCCGCCGGTGCCCTCGACTTTGCTCACCGTGAACTGACCGTCGGCGCTGACCTCGACGATGGGGAACCCGATGTGTGCGTAGTCCGGCACATCGCGCCAATCGGTGAAGTTACCGCCGGTGCACTGTGCGCCGCATTCGATGATGTGCCCGGCCAGCGCGGCTTGGGCGAGGCGGTCGTAGTCGTGCCATGACCAGTTGAAGGCATGCACCAGTGCCGCGCTGACCACGGCGCTGTCGACCACGCGGCCGGTGATGATGATGTCTGCGCCCAACCCCAGTGCTTGGGTTATGCCGGGCGCGCCGAGGTAGGCGTTGGCGGACACGCACACGGGGGGCAGGGGCGTGCCGTCGAACATGTCGGTGATGTTTTCGAGTTTTTTGAGTTGGGGTTGCAGGTCGTCGCCCAGCAGCACGGCGATTTTCAACGCGATGCCGGCCTTGTCGCAGGCCGCTTGCAGGGCGGCGGCGCAGGCTTGGGGATGGATGCCGCCGGCGTTGCTGATCACGCGGATACCCTGGCGCTGGATGTCTGCCAGCAGTGGTGTGAGCACCTCGACAAAATCCGTGGCATAGCCGGCCTGGGGATCTTTCATCCGCGCTCCGGCAAGAATCGACATCGTGACTTCCGCCAGGTAGTCGAACACCAGGTAATCCAGCGCACCGCCATGCACCAGTTGGGCGGCGGCGGTGCAGGTGTCGCCCCAGAAGGCGCTGGCGCAGCCGATACGAACCGTGTCACTCATGAGAAATCCTTCCTCTGATGGCTGTTGCCGAGACTACCAAGCAAGCGCTTGGTTTGTAAACTCTGGACATAGATTTTGCCCAAGCGCTTGCTTGGGTAGCGGCCACGGCCTAAATTGCCGGCCAAGACGTCAGTAGAAGTAGAGGAGAGAGGCATGGATGAGCACAAAGCCCTGGGGGTGATGCGCACCATGGTCGACGCCGGCCAGTTGACCGACCCCGACAGTGCTCGGGGCAAGTTGCTGCAAACCGCGGCGCACCTGTTTCGCAACAAAGGCTTTGAGCGCACCACCGTGCGTGACCTGGCAAGTGCCGTGGGCATCCAGTCCGGCAGCATTTTTCATCACTTCAAGAGCAAGGACGAGATCCTGCGCGCGGTGATGGAAGAAACCATCCACTACAACACGGCGATGATGCGCGCTTCGCTGGAAGAAGCGAGCACGGTGCGCGAACGCGTGCTGGCGCTGATCCGCTGTGAATTGCAGTCGATCATGGGCGGCAGCGGCGAGGCCATGGCGGTGTTGGTGTACGAGTGGCGTTCGCTGTCTGCCGAAGGCCAGGCCCAGGTGCTGGCGCTGCGCGACGTGTATGAAGCCCTGTGGTTGCAGGTCCTCGGCGAGGCCAAGGCGGCTGGCTACATCAGGGGCGATGTGTTTATCACCCGGCGCTTTTTGACCGGGGCCTTGTCCTGGACCACCACCTGGTTTCGCGCCGAGGGCAGCCTGACCCTGGAGCAATTGGCCGAGCAAGCGCTGCTGATGGTTCTGAAGGCCGATTGAGGCGCAAGCTATTAATTTGGCGGTGGAAAGTTGTCTCCCTCGACAAAAACGCCTAGCTTATCGCCATCACAGTATGAAACGGTGCGTGCCTCAATGTTTTCGCCATGGCGGCTGGCTGCAGGAGTTACTTTATTGGCACTGGGCACCGCATGTTGGGTGCCGGCTTCGGCTGCGCAATTGGTGAGGATCGGCGCGGCACACTTTCCGCCCTACACCGTACGCCCTGAGCAAGGCGCCGACACCGGGCTGCTGCCGCAACTGGTGGAGGCCTTGAACACGTCGCAAACCGACTACCAGTTCGTGCTGGTACCCACCTCCATTCCGCGGCGCTTCCGTGATTTCGAGCAGGGCCGGGTCGACATGGCGATCTTCGAAAACCCCGACTGGGGCTGGCAGAAGATTGCCCACACCAGCGTCGACATGGGGCTGGAAGACGCCGAAGTGTTCGTCGCTCAACGCCTGCCTGCACGCGACCAAAGCTATTTCACCGACCTGGATGGCAAACGTTTGGCGGTGTTCAGTGGTTATCACTATGCCTTCGCCAACTTCAACCCCGACCCCAAGTACCTGGTCGAACACTTCAACGCGACGTTGACCTATTCCCATGACAGCAACCTGCTGATGGTTGCACGCGGGCGTGCCGATATTGCCTTGGTGACCCGTTCGTACCTGAGCGATTTCATGGTGCGCAATGCACAGATGGCCGGGCAGTTCCTGGTTTCGCAACGCATTGACCAGGTGTATCACCACTATGCGTTGCTGCGGCCGAAAGCGCCGATTACGGCGCAGGCGTTTGCCGAGTTGCTCAAGCGTTTGCGCGATAGTGGGCAGATGCTGAAAATATTCGAGCCCTATCGCATCGATGTGATGCCGATGCCCTGACAGGCGCAACGCGGACCAACATGTGGGAGCGGGCTTGCCCGCGAAAGCCGTGGTTCAGCCAACACCTCTACCAGCAATGCCGCCGCCTTCGCAGCCTCGCTAAAGCTCGACAGCTCCCACAGGGGATTGGCAGTGCCTGGGATCTGCAGCCGAGCACTCACTCCCCAGCAACCCCCACAAAAGCCCACACAGTCAGTTTTGTGCTGTGTTCAGACCCGCCGTGCAAACGTATCGCTATGGCTGCCCGACACCTTGCGGCAGTGCACCAGCGCATCACGGATCATGAAGTTCACCAACGTCGGCGACACGCCGAGTTCCTTGGCGATGTCTTTTTGCGGCACGCCGTGCAAGCGGTACATCTCGAATGCGTAGCGGGTGCGCTGGGGCAACTCCGTCAACGCGTCGGCGATGTTTTCCAGGGTGTTGAAGTTGATGTGGGACGTCTCCGGTGAAGCGCCGTGAATAACCACATTCAAGCCTTCCTCTTCTGTCCCGGAGTACTTGAGCTCCAGGGCCTGCTTGCGATAGTGATCGATCGCCAGGTTACGCACGATTTGAAACAGGTAACTCAATTGGGCCTTGAACGATGACGTGATCGTCGGCGCCGATTGCAGTCGGAAGTAGGCATCCTGCACTACGTCTTCGGCACGGGAACGGCACCCGGTAATACGTGCCGCGATCTTCACCAGGATCAGTCGATTGTCGACAAATGCCTGTAGAAGGGGTGAGTCGCACCTGCCTGTGGATACTTGTTCCGTCATGGAAAATCACCTTGTCGCAAAGAGGTTAGGGGAGGGCGTCCTTGCTGAGGCCTCCTACACATCGGGCAACAAATTATGCTGAATGATAATGATTGTCAAATGAGAAGGCGAACTAATCTTATGCTTTCTGGTTCGATGTGAAGCACGTCTGGCGCAAAGCCTGCGACTAATTATTTGCCGGCTCCGTCCGTTCTCATGGGTGACAGGTCCGTTCGTAAAACGGCCAAGGATCAGCACCCGCAGGAGGGCGAAATGGGTTTTTATCGTGCACACAGCGTGTTTCAGTGTGGAGTGCTCGCCAGATGAGTACGCCGACGCGCCTGCGCCTGTTTTGCCTGCCCTATTCGGGCGCCAGCGCCATGGTCTACGCCCGCTGGCGGCGGTCTTTGCCGGACTGGTTGCAGGTCTGTCCGCTGGAATTGCCCGGGCGCGGCATGCGCATGGACGAGCCGTTGCAGCGCGACATCCAGGCCCTGGCCGCGCAGCTCGCCGAGGAAATCGGGCGCGACCTGAACGGTCCCTACGCTTTGTTCGGCCACAGCCTCGGCGGCCTGCTGGCATTCGAACTGGCCCACGCGCTCAGCGCCCGCAACCTGCCTGCGCCCCTTGCGCTGTTCGCCTCCGGCACCGCCGGCCCGGCGCGGCGTGACGTCAGCGAGTACGCCATCGAGAAGACCGATGAGCAACTGATCGCCCGCCTGCGCGAGCTGCAAGGCACCGCCGAAGAAGCCTTGGCCAACCCCGAATTGATGGCGTTGATGCTACCGATCCTGCGGGCGGATTTTCTGCTCTGCGGCAGTTTCAGCTACGGCCGACGCGCGCCGCTGCGCATGCCCATCCACGTGTTCGGCGGCAAGCAAGACAGCGTGCGCGCCGATCAACTGCTCGACTGGCAGGACGACGCCGCCAGCGGCTTCTCCCTGGACATGTTTGACGGCCACCACTTCTTCCTCGTGCAGCACGAAAGCGCCGTGCTGCGTTGCATCCGCCGTTACGCCGACGAACACCTGGCCCGCTGGCGCAATGGCGCGGCGCGGCAATTGATCGCTGGCTGAACGCACCCGACTTCCCGAATTTCCCGTAAGCCGATTCCAGGCAGGAACCCCATGATGGACGCCTTCGAACTCCCCCGCACTTTGGTCCAGTCCCTTCAACGCCGCGCCGCGCAGACCCCGGACCAGGTTGCCCTGCGCTTCCTCGCCGAGTCCGCCGAGCACAGCGTCGTGCTCAGTTACCGCGACCTCGACAGGCGCGCACGTACCATCGCCGCCGCCTTGCAGGCCAATGCCGAACCGGGCGACCGCGCGGTGCTGTTGTTCCCCAGCGGCCCGGACTACGTCGCGGCGTTTTTTGCCTGCCTGTACGCCGGAGTGATCGCGGTGCCGGCCTATCCGCCGGAGTCGACCCGTCGCCATCATCAGGAGCGCCTGCTGTCGATCATCAGCGATGCCGAACCGCGCCTGCTGCTGACCATCGCCAGCCTCGGCGACGGCCTGGCTCAGATCGAAAACGCGCCGCCGGTGTTGAGCGTCGACACCCTGGAGGCAACGCTCGCCGACCGCTGGAGCGCCGTCGACCTGCAATCAGACGACATCGCCTTCCTGCAATACACCTCCGGTTCCACCGCATTGCCCAAGGGCGTGCAAGTCAGCCACGGCAACCTGGTCGCCAACGAGGTGTTGATCCGCCGTGGTTTTGGCATCGACCTCAACCCCGACGACGTGATCGTCAGCTGGCTGCCGCTGTACCACGACATGGGCCTGATCGGCGGCCTGCTGCAACCGATTTTCAGCGGCGTGCCGTGCGTGCTGATGTCGCCGGCGTACTTCCTGGGGCGGCCGTTGCGTTGGCTTGAAGCGATCAGCGAATACGGCGGCACCATCAGCGGCGGCCCGGATTTCGCTTATCGCCTGTGCAGCGAACGGGTCAGCGAGTCGGCCCTGGAACGCCTGGATTTGAGCAAGTGGCGCGTGGCCTATTCCGGCTCCGAGCCGATCCGCCTCGACACCCTGGAACGCTTCGCCGAGAAGTTCGCGGTGTGCGGTTTCAGTGCGGACAATTTCTTCGCCTCCTACGGCCTGGCCGAAGCGACCTTGTTTGTCGCCGGCGGCAGCCGTGGCCGTGGCATCCCCGCGCTGCACGTCGACGAGCAAGCGCTGGCCGCCAACCGCGCCGAGCCGGGGCAGGGCAGGGCGATCATGAGCTGCGGCACCAGCCAACCGGAGCACGCGGTGCTGATCGCCGACCCGCACACCCTCGTCGAACTGCCGGACAACAGCGTCGGCGAACTCTGGGCCAGCGGCCCGAGCATCGCCCACGGTTACTGGCGCAACCCCGAAGCCAGCACCAACACCTTCGTCCAACACAACGGCCGTACCTGGCTGCGCACCGGCGACCTGGGCTTTATCCGTTCTGGCGAGGTGTACATCACCGGGCGCCTCAAAGACCTGCTGATCGTGCGTGGCCACAACCTGTACCCCCAGGACATCGAACAAACCATCGAGCGCGAGGTGGAAGTGGTGCGCAAGGGGCGGGTTGCGGCGTTCGCGGTGAATGACGGTGGCCTGGAAGGCATCGGCATCGCGGCGGAAATCAGCCGCAGCGTGCAGAAGATCCTGCCGCCCGCAGCGCTGATCAAGGCGATCCGCCAAGCCGTCGCCGAGGCCTATCAAGAAGCGCCAAGCGTGGTGGTGTTGCTCAACCCCGGCGCCTTGCCCAAGACCTCCAGCGGCAAGGTGCAACGTGCCGCGTGTGGCCTGCGCCATGCCGATGGCAGCCTCGACAGCTACGCGCAGTTCCCCGACGCGGGCGCCTCAGTCAGCACTACGGCGCTGGAATCCGACCTGCAACACCAGATCGCCGCGATCTGGTGCGAGCAGCTGCAACTGGCCAGCGTTGCCGCCGATGACCACTTCTTTCTGCTCGGCGGCAACTCCATCACCGCCACCCAAGTGGTTGCCCGGCTGCGCGAAACCCTCGGCCTGGAGCTGAACCTGCGCCTGCTGTTCGAAGCGCCGACACTCTCGACCTTTGCCGCCAGCGTTGCGCAATTGCAGCAGGACGGCGGCGTCGCCCAAGGCGCCATCCACGCTCTGTCACGCCAGGACGAGCTGCCGCAGTCCCTGGCGCAAAACCGCCTGTGGATCACTTGGCAACTCGACCCGCAGAGCAGCGCTTACACCATCCCCGGCGCCTTGCGTTTGCGTGGCGAGCTGGATGAAGACGCCGTGCGCGCCAGCTTCGAACACCTGATCCAGCGCCACGAAGCCCTGCGCACGCGCTTCTACGAACGCGACGGCCAAGCCTTCCAGCGTGTCGATAAAAACACGGCGTTCGACCTGCAAATCATCGACCTCAGCGACCTGCCCGCCGCCGACCGCGAAGCCCGTGCCCGGCAGCTGCGCGAGGACGAAGCACGCACCCAGTTCGACCTGGAACAAGGCCCGCTGCTGTGGGTCACCCTGGTGCGTCTGGACGATGAAGATCACCAGTTGTTGGTGACGCTGCACCACATCATCGCGGACGGCTGGTCGCTGAATATCCTCATCGACGAGTTCTCACGCCTGTACGCCGCCGCCGCCCAAGGCCAGGCCCTGGAGCTGCCGCCCCTGGCGCTGCAATACGCCGACTACGGCAGCTGGCAGCGCCAATGGCTGGCCGAAGGGGAAGGCCAGCGTCAACTGGCGTACTGGAAAGCCCAGCTCGGCGACGAGCATCCGCCGCTCGGCCTGGCCACCGACCACCCGCGCTCGGCGCAACACCTGCACAGCGCTTCGCGCCACAGCGTGCGCCTGGATGCCCGCCTCAGTGCGGCGATCCGCCAGACCGCCCAAGCCCATGAGTCGACGCCGTTCATGCTGCTGCTCGCGGCGTTCCAGACGTTGCTCTACCGCTACAGCGGCCAGCGCGACATCCGTATCGGCGTGCCCAGCGCCAACCGCCCGCGCCAGGAAACCCAGGGCCTGATCGGCTTCTTCATCAACACGTTGGTGTTGCGCGCCGAACTGGACGGGCGCCTGCCGTTCAACCAGTTGTTGGCCGCAACCCGCCAGACGACGTTGGGCGCCCAGGCCCATCAGGACCTGCCTTTCGAACAGTTGCTCGAAGCCTTCCCCCAGGCCCGCGAACAAGGCCTGTTCCAGGTCATGTTCAACCATCAGCAACGCGACCTCAGCGCCTTGCGCCGCCTGCCGGGGATGCTTGCCGATGAGTTGCCGTGGCATAGCCGCGAAGCCAAGTTCGACCTGCAACTGCACAGCGAAGAAGACCGCAACGGGCGCCTGAGCCTGTCGTTCGACTACGCCGACGAGCTGTTCGATACCGCGACCATCCAGCGCCTGGCCGAGCACTTCACCCACCTGCTGCAGGCCGCCTGCGAACAACCGCATCAAGCCATCGGCGATCTGCAACTGCTGCAAGCCGAACTCCAGCCGTGGGGCACCGCGCCGTGCACACCTGCCCAACAGTGGCTGCCCGAATTGCTCAACGCGCAGACCTCGGACAACACCGCACTGGTGTGGCAGGGCGGCACCTTGACCTTTGCCCAACTGCACACCCAGGCCAACCGCCTGGCCCACTACCTGCGCGACAAAGGCGTCGGCCCGGACGTGTGCGTGGCCATCGCCGCCGAGCGTTCGCCGCAACTGCTGATCGGCCTGTTGGCGATCATCAAGGCCGGCGGCGCCTACGTGCCGCTGGACCCGGATTACCCCGCCGAGCGCCTGGCCTACATGCTCAACGACAGCGGCGTTGAACTGCTGCTGACCCAAACCTCACTGCTGGAACAACTGCCCACGGCGGACGGCGTCAGTGTGATCGCCATGGACAGCCTGCACCTCGACAGCTGGCCGACCCAGCCGCCGGGCCTGCACCTGCACGGTGACAACCTCGCCTACGTGATCTACACCTCCGGCTCCACCGGCCAGCCCAAGGGCGTGGGCAACACCCATGCAGCCCTGGCCGAGCGCTTGCAGTGGATGCAGGCGACTTACCGACTGAACCCAACCGACGTGCTGATGCAAAAGGCGCCGATCAGTTTCGACGTGTCGGTGTGGGAATGCTTCTGGCCGCTGATCAGCGGCTGCCGCCTGGTGCTGGCCGGCCCCGGCGAGCATCGCGATCCGCACCGCATCGCGCAGTTGGTGCAGCAACACGGCGTGACCACGCTGCACTTTGTGCCGCCGTTGTTGCAGCTGTTTATCGACGAACCGCTGGCAGCCGAATGCACCAGCCTGCGTCGCCTGTTCTCCGGTGGCGAGGCGTTGCCCGCCGAGCTGCGCAACCGCGTGTTGGCGCAGTTGCCGGCGGTGCAATTGCACAACCGTTATGGCCCGACCGAAACCGCGATCAACGTGACCCACTGGCATTGCCACGCCGAAGACGGCGAGCGTTCGCCGATTGGTCGGCCGTTGGGCAATGTGATCTGCCGTGTGCTCGACGAACACCTGAACCTGCTGCCGGTCGGCGTGCCGGGCGAGCTGTGCATCGGCGGCATCGGCCTGGCGCGCGGTTATCTCGGGCGTGCCGGTTTGACCGCCGAGCGGTTTATCGCCGACCCGCTGGGCGAGGCGGGCGCACGCTTGTATCGCACGGGTGACCGTGTGCGCTGGAGCGCCGACGGTGTGCTCGACTACCTCGGCCGCCTCGATCAGCAGGTCAAGCTGCGCGGCTTTCGCGTGGAACCGGAAGAAATCGAAGCGCGCCTGCTCGCCCTTGAGGGCATCGCCCAAGCCGTGGTGCTGGTGCGTGACGCGCAGTTGATCGGCTACTACACCGCCCACACCGCATTGGACGAAGAGGACGTGAAAAGCGCCTTGGCCGCCGAGTTGCCGGAGTACATGGTGCCTGCGCTGTTGATGCGCCTGGATGCCATGCCCCTGAGCCCCAGCGGCAAACTCGAGCGCCGTGCCTTGCCGGAGCCGGTGTGGCAAACCCGCGAACATGTCGAACCTCAAACGCCGCTGCAACAGCAGATCGCCGCGATCTGGCGCGAGGTGCTCGGCGTGCCACGCTTTGGCCTGCGCGATGATTTCTTCGCCCTCGGCGGGCACTCGTTGCTGGCCACACAGATCATCTCGCGCACCCGCCAGGCTTGTGACGTCGAGTTGCCGCTGCGGACCTTGTTCGAAGCCAGCGAGCTGGGCGCGTTTGCCGAGCAGGTCGGCTTGATCCAGGCCTCGGGGCAGCGCAACCAACAGACCGCCATCGCCCAGGTCGACCGCAGCCAACCCGTGCCGCTGTCCTATTCCCAGCAGCGCATGTGGTTCCTCTGGCAGATGGAACCGGACAGCCCGGCCTACAACGTCGGCGGCATGGCGCGCTTGCGCGGTGTGCTGGATGTGGGGCGTTTCGAGGCGGCGTTGCAGGCCTTGATCATGCGTCACGAAACCCTGCGCACCACCTTCCCGAGTGTCGACGGCGTGGCTTATCAAAAAGTCTCGGCGCAGACCGGCCTGCGCATGGGCTGGCAGGACTTCTCGGCGCTGGACGAGAGCGAACGCCAGCAACGTTTGCAGCAACTGGCGGATCACGAAGCCCACACCCCGTTCAACCTGGAAACCGGCCCGTTGCTGCGCGCCTGTGTGGTCAAGGCCGGCGAGCGTGAGCACTACCTGGTACTGACCCTGCACCACATCGTCACCGAAGGCTGGGCCATGGACATCTTTGCCCGTGAACTCAGCGCGCTGTACGAGGCGTTCATCGACGAGCGTACCTCGCCGCTGGCACCGTTGCCGGTGCAGTACCTCGACTACAGCGTGTGGCAGCGCCAGTGGCTGGAGTCCGGCGAACGCCAGCGCCAACTGGACTACTGGACCGCGCAACTGGGCAGCGAACACCCGCTGCTCGAACTGCCCGGCGACCGTCCACGTCCGCCGGTGCAAAGCCACCAGGGCGAGCTGTACCGCTTCGACTTGAGCGACGACTTGGCTGCCCGCGTTCGCACGTTCAATGCCGAACGCGGCCTGACCCTGTTCATGACCATGACCGCCACCCTCGCCGTGCTGCTCTACCGCTACAGCGGCCAGACCGACCTGCGCATCGGCGCCCCCGTGGCCAACCGCATCCGCCCGGAAAGCGAAGGGCTGATCGGCGCGTTCCTCAACACCCAGGTGCTGCGTTGCCAACTCAGCGGGCAGATGAATGTCGCCGAGCTGTTTGAGCAGGTGCGCCACACCGTGATCGAAGGCCAATCCCACCAGGACCTGCCGTTCGACCACCTGGTGGAAGCCCTGCAACCGCCGCGCAGTGCGGCGTACAACCCGTTGTTCCAGGTGATGTGCAACGTGCAGCGCTGGGAATTCCAGCAGAGCCGCGAACTCGCCGGCATGACCGTCGAGTACCTGGCCAACGATGCACGGGCGACCAAGTTCGACCTCAACCTGGAAGTCACCGATCTTGACCATCGCCTGGGCTGCTGCCTGACCTACAGCACCGATTTGTTCGACGAGCCGCGCATTGCGCGCATGGCCGAACATTGGCGCAACCTGCTCGAAGCGTTGATCGCCGACCCGCTGCAGCGGCTGAGCGAACTGCCGTTGCTCAGCCGCGATGAGCAGCGCGCCTTGCAGCACAGCCTGGGCAGCGAGCCGGGCGAACACCGTCTCGACCAGTGCATCCATCAGTTGTTCAGCCAGCAGGCGCTGGCCCGCGGTGATGCGCCGGCGCTGACCTTTGCCGGTGCGACCCTCAGCTACCGCGAACTCAACGAGCGCGCCAACCGCCTGGCCTGGATGCTGCGCGAGCGTGGCGTCGGCCCGCAGGTGCGGGTCGGCCTGGCGTTGCCGCGATCCCTGGAAATGGTCATCGGCCTGTTGGCGATCCTCAAGGCCGGCGGCGCCTACGTGCCGCTGGACCCGGAATACCCGCTGGACCGCCTGCACTACATGATCGAAGACAGCGACATCGGCCTGCTGCTCAGTGACACAGCGATGTTCGAAGCCCTCGGTGAACTGCCGGCGACGGTGGCCTGCTGGTGCCTGGAAGATGACCTGCCAGTGCTTGGCAACTACCCGGTGGACGAGCTGCCGTTGCTCAGCCTGGCGCAGCATCAGGCGTACCTGATCTACACCTCCGGCTCCACCGGCAAACCCAAAGGCGTGGTGGTGGCCCACGGCGAAATCGCCATGCATTGCCAGGCGGTGATCGAACGTTTCGGCATGCGCGCGGATGACTGCGAGCTGCACTTCTATTCGATCAACTTCGACGCCGCCACCGAGCGCCTGTTGGTACCGTTGCTCAGTGGTGCGCAGGTGGTGTTGCGGGCGCAAGGGCAGTGGGACGCGCAAGAAATCTGCGCGCTGATCCGCACCCATCGCATCAGTATCCTCGGCTTCACCCCAAGCTACGGCAGCCAGTTGGCGCAGTGGCTGGCGACCCAGCAGCAGACCTTGCCGGTGCGCATGTGCATCACCGGCGGCGAGGCGCTGACCGGCGAACACTTGCAGCGGATCCGCGCGGCGTTCCAGCCCGAGGTGTTCTTCAACGCCTACGGCCCGACTGAAACCGTGGTCATGCCGCTGGCCAGCCTCGCCCCCGAGCAATTGGAAGAGGGCGCCGCCAGCGTGCCGATCGGCAGCATTATCGGCGAGCGCGTGGCGTACATTCTCGACGCCGACCTGGCCCTGGTGCCGCAAGGCGCGACTGGCGAGCTGTATGTTGGCGGCGCAGGCTTGGCCCAGGGGTATCACCAGCGTGCGGGGATGACGGCGGAGCGTTTTGTCGCCGATCCGTTTGCCGGCAATGGCGGGCGTCTGTACCGCACTGGCGACCTGGTGCGTCAGCGCGCCGACGGTTTGGCCGAGTACCTGGGGCGTATCGACCATCAGGTGAAGATCCGTGGCTTTCGCATTGAACTGGGCGAGATCGAAACCCGCCTGCTGGAACACGACGCGGTGCGCGAAGCGGTGGTGCTGGCGCTGGACGCGCCAAGCGGCAAGCAGCTGGTGGCGTATCTGGTCAGCGATGCCGACCACGCCCCATTGCGCGAAGCACTCAAGGCCCATCTGAAAGCGCAACTGCCGGACTACATGGTGCCCGCGCACCTGATTGTGCTCGACAGCATGCCGCTGACCGCCAACGGCAAACTCGACCGCCGCGCCTTGCCGCAACCGGACCCGCAGGCCAATCGTCAAGAGTACGTGGCGCCGCGCAACGAACTGGAAAGCACCTTGGCGGCGATCTGGTGCGCAGTGTTGAACGTGCAGCAGGTCGGCCTCGACGATAACTTCTTTGAGCTGGGTGGCGACTCGATTCTGTCGATCCAGGTGGTCAGCCGTGCGCGCCAGGCCGGGATTCATTTCAGCCCGCGGGACCTGTTCCAGCACCAGACCGTGCAAACCCTCGCCGCCGTCGCCACCCGCTCCGAACAGGTCACCGCGGAGCAGGGCGTGTTGGTCGGCAGCTCGGGCCTTACGCCGATCCAGCACTGGTTCTTCGATACCGAGATTGCCCAGCGCCAGCACTGGAACCAGGCGCTGCTGCTCCAGCCGCTGCAGTTGCTCGATCCACATCGCCTGGAGCAAGCGCTGCTGGCGGTGCTGGAGCACCACGATGCACTGCGTCTGAGCTTCACCCAGCGCGATGCGCAGTGGCACGCCGAGCACTTGGCAGTGCCTAAAGGCGGTGTGCTGATGCAGGAGCAAGTGCGCGACATGAGAGATTGCACCGCGCTGTTCACCGACACCCAGCGCAGCCTCGACCTGGAACACGGCCCGTTGCTGCGTGCCTTGCTGGTGGACGGCCCCGAGGGGCAACAACGCCTGCTGATCGCGATCCATCACCTGGTGGTGGACGGCGTGTCGTGGCGTGTCTTGCTCGAAGACCTGCAAAACGTCTATCGCCAGTTGAGCGACGGCCAGTCCGTCAGCCTGCCGGCCAAGACCAGCGCGTTGCGTGATTGGGCAGCACGTTTGCAGGCGTATGCCGGCAGCGAATCCCTGCGCGAAGAATTGGGCGTGTGGCAGGCGCAGTTGGCCGGGCCCGCGGTGAGCTTGCCGGTGGACCGTCCACACGGCAGCCTGCGCCATCGCGATGCCGAGACCGTCAGCGTGCGCCTGGATGCCGAGCGCACCCGCCAGTTGCTGCAACAGGCGCCAAGCGCCTACCGCACCCAGGTCAATGACTTGCTGCTGACCGCCCTGGCCCGCGTGCTGTGCCGCTGGAGCGGGCATGCTTCGGCGCTGATCCAATTGGAAGGCCACGGCCGCGAAAGCCTGTTCGACGACATCGACCTGACCCGCAGCGTCGGCTGGTTCACCAGCGCCTACCCGCTGCGCCTGACCCCGCTGCACATCGAAGAAGCCGCCGGGCAGGGCGCCTCGATCAAGGCGATCAAGGAGCAACTGCGCGGCGTGCCGCACAAAGGCCTGGGTTATGGCGTGTTGCGCTATCTCGCGGACGACGTGACCCAGCAGACCCTGGCGGCACTGCCGAGCGCCGAGATCACCTTCAACTACCTTGGCCAGTTCGACCAGAGCTTTGGCAGCGATGCGCTGTTCCACCCGCTGGACGAATCCGCCGGCCTCGCCCACGACCCGGACGCGCCGCTGCCCAACGCACTGAGCGTCGACAGCCAGGTGTACGGTGGTGAACTGGTGTTGCGCTGGACCTTCAGCCGCGAACGCCACGCCCCGCAAACCATCCACGAACTGGCCGACGCCTACCTCGCCGAACTGCACAGCCTGATCGCCCACTGCCTCAAGGACGATGCCGGCGGCCTCACGCCGTCCGATTTCCCACTGGCACAGCTGACCCAGGTGCAACTGGATGCCTTGCCCGTACCGGCCAGCGTCATCGAAGACGTCTACCCGCTGACGCCGATGCAGGAGGGCCTGTTGCTGCATACCCTGCTGGAGCCGGGCACCGGCCTGTACTACATGCAGGATCGCTACCGCATCAACAGTGCCCTGGACCCCGAGCGTTTCGCCCAGGCCTGGCAGGCAGTGATCGCCCGTCACGAAGCCTTGCGTGCGTCGTTCTGTTGGAACGTCGGCGAAGACATGTTGCAAGTGATCCACAAGCCGGGCAGCACGCCGATTGAATACCTGGATTGGAGCAACGCTCCTCAAGAAGAGCAGGAACCGCGCCTGCAAGCCTTGCTCAAGGCCGAGCGCGAAGCCGGTTTCGATCTGCTCAACCAGGCGCCGTTCCACCTGCGTTTGATCCGCGTCGGCGCCGAGCACTACTGGTTCATGATGAGCAACCACCACATCCTGATCGATGCGTGGTGCCGGTCGCTGCTGATGAACGACTTCTTCGACATTTACATGGCCCTCGGCGAAGGCCGCGAGGCGCAACTGGCGGCGCCGCCGCGTTATCGCGACTACATCGCCTGGCTGCAACGCCAGAACCTCGACGAGGCACGCCAGTGGTGGCAGCAGAACCTGCAAGGTTTTGAACGCACCACGCCGATCCCGAGCGACCGCCCCTTTATGCGTGACCACGCGGGCCACGGCGGCATGGTGGTGGGGGATTGCTACACCCGTCTGGATGCCCGCGATGGGGCGCAATTGCGTGAGCTGGCCCAGGCCCATCAACTGACCGTCAACACCTTTGCCCAGGCCGCATGGGCTTTGGTACTGCGGCGTTTGAGCGGCGAGCGCGACGTGTTGTTCGGCGTCACCGTGGCCGGTCGCCCGGTAGAAATGCCCGAGATGCAGCGCACCGTCGGCCTGTTCATCAACAGCATCGCGCTGCGGGTGAAGCTGCCCGAGGACGGTCAGCCGTGCAGCGTGCGCCAATGGTTGAACGGCCTGCTCGACAGCAATATGCAACTGCGCGAGTACGAATACCTGCCGCTGGTGACGATCCAGGAACACAGCGAACTACCCAAGGGCCAGCCGCTGTTCGACAGCCTGTTCGTGTTCGAAAACGCGCCGGTGGAAGTCTCGGTGCTGGACCGTGCGCAAAGCCTGAATGCCACCTCGGACTCCGGCCGCACCCACACCAACTTCCCACTGACGGCGGTGTGTTATCCGGGCGATGACCTGGGCTTGCACCTGTCCTATGACCAGCGTTACTTCGACGAAACCACCGTGCAAGGCATGCTCGGCGAGTTCAAGCGTCTGTTGCTGGCGCTGGTGCAGGGCTTCCATGGCGACATGGCCGACTTGCCGCTGATTGGCGAGCAGGAGCGTGAGTTTTTGCTGGAGGGCTGCAATCAGAGCGGCCACGACTACCCGCTGGAAAGCAGCTACGTGGAGCTGTTCGAAGCCCAGGTGGCGGCGCATCCACAGCGAGTCGCCGCCAGTTGCCTGGACCAGCACTGGAGCTATGACGAGCTGAACCGGCGCAGCAACGGCCTGGGCCATGCGTTGATCGAAGCCGGTGTCGGCCTTGATCAACCGGTTGCCTTGCTCGGCGAGCGCAACTTGGATCTGCTGGGCATGATCATCGGCAGCTTCAAGGCCGGTGCCGGTTACCTGCCGTTGGACCCGGGCCTGCCGAGCCAGCGGTTGCGCAGCATTATCGAGCGGAGTCGTACGCCATTGCTGGTGTGCAGCGAGGCGTGCCGCGAGCAGGCCATCGAATTGCTCGAAGGCTTCGACTGCCAGTTGCTGGTGTGGCAAGAAGTGCCGGCTCGCGGTGCCAACCCTGGGGTCTACAGCGGCCCGGACAACCTCGCCTACGTGATCTACACCTCGGGTTCCACCGGGCTGCCCAAGGGCGTGATGGTCGAACAGCGCGGCATGCTCAACAACCAGTTGAGCAAGGTGCCGTACCTGAACCTGAGCGACGCGGATGTGATCGCCCAGACCGCCTCGCAAAGTTTCGATATTTCCGTCTGGCAGTTCCTCGCCGCGCCACTGGTTGGCGCACGGGTGGACATCGTGCCGAACGCCCTGGCCCATGATCCGCAAGGCTTGCTCGAGCATGTCCAGGTGCAAGGCATCACGGTGCTGGAGAGCGTGCCGTCATTGATCCAGGGCATGCTCGCCCAGGATCGCATCCACCTCGACGGCCTGCGTTGGATGCTGCCGACCGGCGAAGCGATGCCACCGGAACTGGCGCATCAGTGGTTGCAGCGTTACCCCGGGATCGGCCTGGTGAACGCCTATGGCCCGGCGGAATGTTCGGATGACGTGGCGTTCTTCCGCGTCGACCTGGCCTCGACCCGTGGCACTTACCTGCCGATTGGCACACCGACCGACAACAACCGTTTGTACCTGCTGGACGGTGCGCTGGAGCTGGTGCCGCAAGGCGCGGTCGGCGAGTTGTGCGTAGCTGGTACGGGCGTCGGGCGTGGTTACGTCAGCGACCCGCTGCGCACCGCGCCGGTGTTTGTGCCGAATCCGTTTGGTGCACCGGGCGAGCGTCTGTATCGCACCGGCGACTTGGCGCGTCGGCGCAGCGATGGCGTGCTGGAGTACGTCGGGCGTATCGACCATCAGGTGAAGATTCGCGGCTACCGCATCGAACTCGGTGAAATCGAAGCACGCCTGCACGAGCAACCGGAAGTGCGCGACGGGGCGGTTGGCGTGCAGAACGGCGTCAACGGCAAACACCTGGTTGGCTATCTGGTCGCTGCCAATGAAACCCTCAACCCGAGCGAACGCCTGGACCGCATCAAGCAACGCCTGCGCGCCGAACTGCCGGAATACATGGTGCCGCTGCACTGGCTGTGGCTTGAGCGTCTGCCGTTGAATGCCAACGGCAAACTCGACCGCAAGGCGTTGCCTTTGCTCGAAATCGGCCAGCTCCAGAGCCAGGATTACCTGGCGCCGCGCAACCCGCTGGAAACCACCCTGGCTGCGATCTGGGCCGAGGTGCTGAAGGTTGAGCGGGTAGGGGTGCAGGATAACTTCTTCGAACTGGGCGGGCACTCGTTGCTGGCCACGCAGATTGCCTCGCGGGTGCAAAAGAGCTTGCAGCGTGATGTGCCGTTGCGGGCGATGTTCGAGTGCAGCACGGTGGCGGAGTTGGCCGAGTATATCGATGGGTTGGCGGCCAATGAGGTCAGCGCCGAGAAGGTGGATCGGTTGAGTGATTTGATGGCGCAGTTGGAAGGGATTTGAGCGGGCCGCTAGTCCGAACTGTCAGATCTGACAGTAGGCAAAGCTCCTGATCCAAGCGTTAGATCACCGAAGGCTCTGGCCGATATGGCCAGCTATGACGGTGATCTAACGCTTGACAGGAGTCTTATCGTGGCTAAAAAACCGATCCCTGAAAATACCTCATCTCTTCAACCGGCCAGCACTCCACCGCGCTCGCCGAAAGGGCCCAAGGCACAATTCCCCGTTCCTGTTGTCGAGTTCGCAGCCAATAACAGCGTGCTGTACCCCATGGATGCGATTGACGGGACGCAGGCCAAGTTGACGCTGCCTGCGGGTGCCACGGGCTGCACATTTTTTATCGCTATCAAGGATCAGGCCGAGCCTGCATTCGAGCCCGTTTCTGTGGATGACGGCGATGATGTCGTTCCGATTTCTGCGCAGTCAGTCAGTTTGATGATCGGACACACGGTGCAGATGTGGTACACGGCTATGGTGGGGGGCAAGGAGGAGGCTTCCCACGTGCTGGAGCTGGAAGTTCAGTTGTTGCGGGAGGAGGATCTGGTTGTATCGAGGCCGGTGTATACGCACGCCAAGAATGAATGGAACACATTGTGGCTGAGGATGCAGAGTTTCACTGGTAATGAAACCATCGAAGTCGAGGCCTGGCCCCTTATCTATGCAGGGCAACGGTTGTTTATTACCGTCGCCGGCAACCAGCACGTCGCGCCGTACCGCTTCATCTGGGTTGCGCTGGATTATGTGGTACAGCCCCATGAGGCTCATGCGGGATATGTCTTCAGGTTTCCTCTTTCACGCCCATGGATGTCCAGGCTGGATGACTACTCGGCGCTGACGGCCCACTTAGGTGTCATCTGGGATAGAAGCCAGCCTGTATTCCCTGAGCCAGGCGACCCTGTTCTTGAAAATCCACTGCCTATCAACGCCCAGGATTTCCACTTGCGTACCACCACACTGCTGCAGGTGGACCCGTACCAGGAACTGAACCCTCCAAATCTGCGAGAGTCGGTCGAGCTGCGTCCCGGGCATTGGGAGGTCAACCCAACCAACACGGTCAACGGCGGACATGCGATTGTCAATTATGAGGGCATGACTAAAGGCGATCTTGTTTGCGCTCGGGCTGAAGGGGGCGACTATGGACCTATATCGCTTGGTTGTCAGCACGTAAGCGCGGGCGAAAGCAGCTTGTCATTTGAGGTTCCTCCCGAGGTCTTTGCTGCGCTATTCCATAAGACGCTGAGACTGGGCTATACCCTCCAATTCAATGATTACGCACCGCAACCTTCGCCGCTGCGCCATATCGACGTACTGGCGCCACAGCTTCCACACCCGGGCATTGAGCAAGCAACCGCGAGTACGGTGGATCTGAGCACATTCATTGGTGACGGCACAGGTATCGTTCCTCTCTTTGACTACGCCGCCGTGGGTCAATGCTGCTGGATGTGGGTAACCGGTGAGCTTGAGAATGGCAACATCCATGAGTTCGACGTATTGGCGGGTAAGCCCCTTACCGCAGATTGGGTGCAGAGGGGGGTGGATGCCCCCATCTCACGCGGTGAGTTGAAAAAACTGGCGGATTGCAGCGAATTCCAACTGCATTTCGCAGTGGGTTTTGATGGCAAATGCAATCGGGCGACCGCCATTGAGTTTCCTTCGCAGACGTTCACTATCGAGCAAGAGCCGCTGGTGTTGCTTGAGCCCAACGTTACAGAGGCGGTGGGCTCCAACTTGACTGCTTACAATGGGCGCAATGGCGTACACGTTGAAGTGAATTACGTCGGCATGAACCCCAAGCACACCATCAGCGTCTGCTGGAAAAAGGCTGATGGAGCGTGTTGGCCTCTGGCTTCCCAATCCGGCAGCGCTTCGGGGCCGGTCATCTTCCTTCTGCCGTCGGAAGCCGTGATCGAGAGTATGGGGAAAGTGGTGCAGATCACTTACACGGTCACCACTGCATGCAAGGTGCAGACCTCACTGCCGTTGAACTTGAGCGTCAGTTTGCCTGTGCGCCTGGAAACGCCGAACGTGCTGGAGGCGACGCCACCCAGGACTCAGAACGCCGTTCTGGACCTGAGGACATTTACCGGGGATGCCAATTCTCTCGAAGATCCGATGTGGTTTCTGCGGGCAGGGCAGAAGTGCTGGTTACGAGCGGAGGGTACGGACAAAAACGGCAAAGCCTACTCGTTTAATGTGTACTCGGCCAGAACCATTACGTCGCCAGAGCTGACTGCAGGGGTGGCGGCTCCTGTACTGCGATCCGAGTTGGATAAGCTAAAGGACACAACCAACTTGTCCCTCACATTCAGCGTCGCAACGGACGGTAGTTCAAATGAGAATGTGGTATGTCCAAAGCGGATGCTGAGAATGGTTACGCCAGCTTTAATTCTCTATGAGAACTTCGATGTTCGTGATGTACCCAATCCTCAAATGATGACTGCTGGCGGCAGTCTTGAAACTCCACGCATGACCATCAGGCACATAAGTGGTCCCGGTGAGTCCGGTATTATGCATAACCCATCCTCCACGTCGGGCCCTGGTTTTATGTTCGGTTACCTGCACAGTGGCCCTCAGCATATAGAGTTGGATTTAAAATTCTCGTGTCGACGCGTAACCTTTTCGCTGGTATGGCTTGATGGTTTCTTTACGATGGAGTTTTTCGACAGCAGTCATTTCTCAGTAGGGAGAAGGGTGCTACGCGGCACAAACGAGGGCGGATCAGATGTTCATTGGATCGATTTCTCCGCTCCCTTGAACACGAGCTTCTCAACAATTAGTTTAGAAACTAGCGTCAAAGACTGGCTGATGATTGATACGTTTACTTTCTATCTGACGTAGGACTGGGGCTCGATAAAGGTGCCCATGCATTTGAATGGTCACCTTTATCACTGAAAATCACTGCGGGCCAAGAATCCTCACCAACTTCTCCGGCGACGGCGCCCCCTGCTGTTGCTGCAACCCACCTTTGTCATCCAGATAGAAAATCGCCGGCGTCGCCGACAATTCCAGCTCATCCATCAGCTTCATATTCCCATCCAGCTTGGCTTCAATATCCGCCGGGATCTTCGCCAGTGCCTGCAACTTGCTGCCCTTGCCGGCGGCTTCGTGTTCTTGCAACGCCTTTTGCGGGTCTTTGGCGGCGAACAATGCGGCGGATTTGGCCGCGCTGTCTTCGCGGATGATGCCCACCATGATGTGGCGCAACTGCACCTTGCCGGCCTTCACCCATGGCCGCGCCTGTTCCCAGAACATGTTGCAGTAGGGGCAGTTGGGGTCGCTGAACAGGTAGACGATGCGTGGCGCCTTGACGTCGCCGTCCTGGATCCAGCTGCTTTTTTCCATCTTGGCCCAGACTTCCTTGGCCATCGGTGCGTACACCAGCTTCTCCAGCGGTGCGCTGCTCAAGTCGTTGCCTTGGGCGTCATACAGGTTGCCGGCGAGCACGCTTTTGCCGTCGGCAGTCAGGTACAGGGCCATGCCACGGTTCTGGTATTGCGCGGCGTAGCCGGTGAGGCCGCTGGGGGCGTCGAATTTGCCGATGATCTTGGCACCCTTGGCCTCGATCTGTTTGATCGGCGCGGGCCAGTCTTCGGCGTGGGCCAGGGTAGCCGCCAGCGTCAGTGGCAGCAGGGTCAGCAGGTGGCGGAGGCTTGGCATGTGGGTTTCCTTGTTGGGGCAGTGTCGAAGGCTTCGAGCGAACGGGCCAGGCTGGCCTGGGACAGTTCGCCCAGGTGGCTGTGGATCAGGCGCCCGTCGGCCTGGTAGAACAACGTGGTCGGTAGGGCCATGGAGCCCACGGCCTGGCCGAGGCGGCCACTGGCGTCGAACAGCATATTGTCGAGGGTCAGGCCCTGGGTGGCGAGGAAGGTGCTGACGCTTTGCATGCTTTCGGCCTGGTTGACGAACAGAAAGGTCACGTCGGGGCGTTGGCGCTGGGCGCGTTCGAGCACCGGCATTTCCCGGCGGCACGGTGGGCACCAGGTGGCCCACAGGTTGATCACCAATGGGCCGCCTTTGTAGTCGGCCAGTTGCACGGTTTCACCGTTGGCATTGCGCAAGGCGATGTCCGGCAGTTGCACGCCTTTGTCGTACAGGCTCAGGGACAGGCTGGCCAGCCCCCAGAACACCAGGCCGGTAACCACCCCGGCGGCGAGTGGCTTGCGCAGGGGCGGGCGGCGCCAGCCATAGGCCAGGGCGCCGAGGACCAGGGCGATCACGCCGGGCCAGGCGAGGAAGCCGCCGTCGCGCACGTCGACCATTTGCAGCCAGTCGTTGCTGTAGTCGTTCCAGTACATCAACACAAAGCTGACCCGCGCCGCGAGCATCCCCAGCAGGAACAGGCTGAACAGCACCGATTCCGGGTTCTCGCCGCCACGCTTGGCCACGCGCCAGCCCACCAGGGTGGCGAAAATCAGCGCGCTGATCAGCAGCAGGTGATTCAGGGCGATGGCAAAGGTGCCAATGGTCAGGGTCAGCATCAGCGCGCGTCCCGGGTTTGCGTCCAGCGTTGCAGGAAGCCGGCGGCATCCACTTCGCCGGTGATGCGTTGGGCGCGGCGCTCTTCACCGTCCGGGCCGATCCATACGAAGCTCGGCGGGCCGGGGACTTTGTAGCGGCCGAGCAGTTCGCGGCTGGCGGCGTTGTCGGCGGTGACGTCCAGGCGCAGCAGGCGCACGTCTTTCAGGGCGTCGAGGACTTCGGGTTTGCCGAACACCTGTTTTTCCATGATCTTGCACGACACGCACCAGTCGGCGTAGTAGTCCACCAGCACCCATTGGCCCTGGGCCTTGGCGCTGTCGAGTTGGGTTTGCAGCACGGCGGGGTCGTTGATGGTCATGAAGGCGTCGTGGGCCGTCGGCGCGGCAGCCGTCTGTGAACCGCCGTAGACCTTCAACGGTTGCCACAGGTCGTCGCCGCCACCGGCCGCGCCCACCACCAGCACCGCCCCCCACAGGCCCAACACCAGGGAGCCGGAGCCGAACACCTTGGCGGTCAGGCCGTATTCGTGGGCCAGGGTCCAGCCGCAATAGGCCATGATCAACGCCAGTGCGCCCCACAGGCCGATCCACAGGCTTTCATCGACCACCGGGCGAATCATCAGCACGGCGGTGCCGAGGAACAGGAAGCCGAAGATACCCTTGAGCACGCTCATCCAACTGCCCGGCTTGGGCAGGAAGCGATTGCCCACGGTCACCAGCAGCAACAACGGAATGCCGATGCCAATGCCCATGGCGAACAGGATCAGGCCGCCGTGCAGCGCGTTGCCGCTCTGGGCGATATACAGCAGGGCACCGGCCAGCGGGGCGGTCATGCACGGGCCGACGAGCAGGCCGGACAGCGCGCCGAGCACCCCGGCGCCGACCAGGCTGCCGCCGCTTTGCTGGCGGCTGACGGTGTCCAGGCGGTCACGCAGGAAGGCGGGCAGTTGCAGTTCAAAGAAGCCGAACATCGGCAGGGCGAGGAACACGAACAACGCGGCGAAACTGCCGAGAATCCACGGGGTTTGCAGCAGTGCGGCAAGGTTGCCGCCGGCCAGCGCCGCCAACACGCCCAGCGCCGCGTACACCAGCGCCATGCACACCACGTAGCTGCTGGCCAAGGCAAAGCCGCGACGCGGGCTGGCGCCACTGCCGACTACCAGCCCGGCGAGGATCGGCAGCATCGGCAACGAACACGGGGCGAATGCCAGCAGCAGGCCCAGGCCAAAGAACACCAGCAGGCTCCAACCCAGGCTGCGTTGTTGCAGGCCACTGGCCAGGCTTTGGTCGCTGGCTTCGGCGGTGGCGGCCACGGCCGGGTTGCCACCCAGGTCCACCGTCATTGACTGCGGCGGATAACACAGGCCCGCATCGGCGCAACCCTGCCAGCCCAGCTTGACCTTGCCGGTGACACCGGCGGGGATCTTCACTTCCAGCCCCTGGCGATACACTTGCTGCTCGCCGAAGAACTCATCGCTATGGGCTTCACCCTGGGGCAGCACGGGTTTCTCGGCCAGGCCGTCGAATTTCATGCGCTGCTGGTACAGGTAGTAACCGTCGGCAATCTGCCAATACAGCTGGGTTTCGCCGCTTTCCAGGCGCTCGGAGGTAAAGGCGAAGGCCTTGCCCACCGGGAGGAAGTCGGGTTTTGTCTCAAACGGATTGCCCGGCGCGGCCTGGGCGAACCCCGCGAACAACACCAGCAGAAAGATAAACAGATGCCGCATGGTCAAGCCTTAGTTCGATGCAAGTGAGGCACACAATGTGTGGCGTTGATTAACCGATGATTAACCGGCGCTATTCTAGAGTGTAGGGAGTGTCTGAGCGCGCCTCTTTTCACGGCATAATCTGCGCTTAATCCGTGGCACCTTTAATCTCCCCCATCTTTTATGAAGGGTTCAGCATGCACGTACTGGTCTGCGAAGACGATGAACTGATCGCCAGCGGCATCGTGGCCGGCCTCACCGCCCAGGGCTTCACGGTCGAGCGCGTGGGCACGGCGGCGGCTGCGCGGGCGATGCTCAAGGCGGCGACCTTCGACATCATGGTGCTCGACCTTGGCCTGCCCGATGAAGATGGCCTCAAGTTGTTGCAGCAGCAGCGCAGCCAGGGCCTGGAGATTCCGGTGCTGATCCTCACGGCACGGGATTCTGTGACCAATCGCGTCGACGGCCTGCAAGCCGGTGCCGACGACTACCTGCTCAAGCCCTTCGACCTGCGCGAATTGGCCGCACGCCTGCAAACCCTGTTGCGCCGGGTGGCGGGGCGCAGCGTCAACCTGATCGAACACGGACGCCTGGCCTACGACCCGAGCAGCCGCGAAACCTTCCTCGGCGGCCAGCCGGTGGACCTGTCCCGCCGCGAACAGGCGCTGTTGCAGGCGCTGCTGCACAACAAGGGCCGCGTGCTGTCCAGCGAGCAACTCAAGGACAGCGTCTACGGTTTCAACGACGAGCTGGAAAGCAACGCGTTGAACGTGCACATCCACCACCTGCGGCGCAAATTGGGCAACGGCATCGTCGAGACCGTGCGCGGCCTTGGCTACCGCCTGGGCCCGGCGGATGACGGAGAGAACGCGTCGTGAAAAGCCTGCGCCTGCGCCTGACGTTCAAGCTTGGCGCCGCCTTTGTGCTGATCTGGGCCCTGGCGGCAGCGTGGATGCTCAACGACTTGCGCAACCAGATGATGTTTTCCCTCGACCAGCGCCTGGTGGCATCGGCGCGCATGGTCGCCGGGCTGACCGAGCAGATGCCGGGCCTGGCCAGCATGAGCGGCGGTGCGCATTTCAGCGCGCAGCAACTGAATGTGCCGGGGGGCATGGCCTGTCAGGTCAGTTCCTTGCGCGGCGAAGTCCTGGCGCGCAGCCACGCAACGCCGGACGAAGGCCTGGAGTCGCGCAAAAGCGGTTTTCGCGACCAGGTGATCGATGGCGTGAATTGGCGCAGTTTTACCCTGTCCCGGGGCGATTTGTTGATCACCACCGCCGACCGCCAGGTGGAGCGCGAGGCGCTGAACCTGTCGATCCTGCTCGCCGCGTCGGTGCCGGTGGGCGTGGCGATGCTCGGTTGCCTGTGCCTGTTGTGGCTGGGCATCGGCCAGAGCCTGCTGCCGCTCAACCGCATGCGTGACGCGCTGATGCGGCGCAGCGCCGACTCCCTCGAACCGTTGCAGATCCACCCGTTGCCCAGTGAACTCAAGCCGCTGCTCGACACCCAGAACCAACTGTTGCAGCGCATCGCCAAGACCATCGAGCGCGAACGTCGGCTCACCGGCGATGCTGCCCATGAGCTGCGCAGCCCGCTGACGGCGATCAAGACCCACCTGCAAGTGGCGCGCATGACCGACGGCGCGGCCCGCGACCAGTCCCTGGCCCACGCCGAAGAGGGCGCCGACCGCCTGCATCGCACCCTGGAACAATTGCTGCTGCTGGCACGGGTCGAAGGCAGTTTGTCGTTTGACGATGGTTTGCAGTCCAGCGCCGAGGAAGTGGCGCGGTTGGCGATCCAGGACGCCAACGCCGGCGATAACGGGCGTATCGACCTGATCCTGGCGGACAACCTGCGTACCACCCCGGTAGAAATGCCCGTGGGCCTGGCCGTTGCGGCCCTGCGCAACCTGCTGGACAACGCCTTGCGCCATACCCCGGCGCACACCCGGGTGGAACTGCGCGTGTTCACCGACGCCGACCATGTGGTATTTCGCGTACGTGACCATGGCCAGCAGATCTCCAGTGAAGACCTGCAATACCTGACCCAACGCTTCTGGCGCAACGGCAGCAGCGAAGGTTGCGGCCTGGGCCTGGCGATCGTGCAAGCGATTGTGCAGCGCTGCTCGTGCTCGTTGAAATTCGACAGCCAGGCCGATGGCCTGCGCGTCGACCTGGGCATGCCGCTGCGGCACTGATCTTTTTCTTTCAAGCGCCACATAGTTACCGCCCGCCTGAAGGTGAACCCTTCAGGATGGCGTTGGTTTTTTGCGCTTGAACGGGCCGAACGACTCGGCCTGGATTGAAAAGGACAGCTCTTATGTTGGTGATCGATACCAGTTTCCCAGCCAAGGATTTCAACGAACGCAATGGCGAGCCTGTGCGCCAGTTGATCCTGCATTACACCGCCGCCCCCTTCGGCGCATCCCTGCGCGCCCTCACCCAGGATGGCGTCAGCGCGCACTACCTGGTGCCCGACCCGGATGAGCCGAGCTACCGCGCCGCCGGGTATGACGAATTGCGCGCGTTCCGCCTGGTCGATGAAGGCAAGCGCGCCTGGCATGCCGGGGTCAGCCACTGGGGCGGGCAGGACAACCTCAACAGCCGCGCGATCGGCATCGAACTGGTCAACCTGGCACGGGATGACGCCGGGGTGTTTACCTTCCCGACGTACCCTGAGGAGCAGGTCGAAGTGCTGATTGCACTGGCACGGGACATCCTGGCGCGCCACCCGCAGATCGGCCCGAGCGAGGTCCTTGGGCACTCCGATGTGGCCTATTGGCGCAAGAGCGACCCCGGCCCGCGTCTGCCGTGGCAGCGTTTGCACGAGGCGGGCGTAGGCGCCTGGTTCGATGACGCCACCCGTGCGATGTATCAGCGCCGGTTTTGCCTTGGTTTGCCGCCGGAGGTTGAGGTCGAGCGGGCGTTTCAGCGTTATGGGTACAAGCCTGCGCAGAATCGGCGAGCGTTTGAACAGCGCACGCGAGCGTTCCAGATGCACTTTCGGCCGCGGGATTATTGCGGTTTTCTCGATGCGCAGACCTGCGCGATCCTGTATGCCCTGAATGAAAAGTACCGAGGCCTGTGACCTTATGCCTGGTCGAGAGGTAGGAGGTGCATCCATCAGTTAGCGACCGTGCGGCCTAAATCCTTTCCACGCTGGTGCGTTTCCAGAACAGGAATCAGATGAGGGATCGAGCAATGTCCGTCGCTATCAGCCATATCGAAGACACCCAGCTTCACGAAACGCTGTACCAGTTTGACGAAAACCCGCTGCTGGCCCGCCAGCGCCAGCAGGAGTCCAACGCCCGCAGCTACCCACGGCGCATCCCCCTGGCGCTCAAACGCGCCAAGGGCATCTACGTGGAAGACGTGGAAGGTCGCAGTTTCATCGACTGCCTGGCGGGTGCCGGCACCCTGGCGCTGGGGCATAACCACCCGGTGGTGATCGCCGCCATTCAGCAAGTGCTCAGCGATGAGCTGCCGCTGCATACACTCGACCTGACCACGCCGGTCAAGGATCAGTTTGTACAGGACCTGTTCGGCCTGTTGCCGCCAGAGCTGGCGCGGCAGGCGAAGATCCAGTTCTGCGGCCCGACCGGCACCGATGCGGTAGAAGCCGCATTGAAACTGGTGCGTACCGCCACCGGGCGCAGCACGGTGCTGTCGTTCCAGGGCGGCTATCACGGCATGAGCCAGGGCGCACTGAGCCTGATGGGTAGCCTGGGGCCGAAAAAACCCTTGGGCGCGTTGCTCAGCAGTGGCGTGCAATTTCTGCCGTTTCCTTACGACTACCGATGCCCGTTCGGCCTCGGCGGTGCCGAAGGCGTGCGGGTCAACCTGCATTATCTGGAAAACCTGTTGAATGACCCGGAAGCAGGCGTAACGCTACCGGCGGCGGTGATCGTCGAAGTGGTGCAGGGCGAGGGCGGCGTGATCCCGGCCGACCTCGACTGGTTGCGCGGCCTGCGCCGTATCACCGAACAGGCGGGCGTGGCGTTGATCGTCGATGAAATCCAGAGCGGATTCGGTCGTACCGGCAAGATGTTTGCCTTCGAGCACGCCGGCATCCTTCCGGACGTGGTGGTGATGTCCAAGGCTATCGGCGGCAGCCTGCCGCTGGCCGTGGTGGTGTATCGCGATTGGCTCGACACCTGGCTGCCGGGCGCCCATGCCGGCACGTTCCGTGGCAACCAGATGGCGATGGCGGCCGGCTCGGCGGTGATGCGCTACCTCAAGGAACACGACCTGGCCGGTCATGCGGCGGCCATGGGCGAGCGCCTGGGTGAACACCTGCGCATCCTGCAGCGCGATTTCCCGCACCTGGGCGACATTCGTGGGCGTGGGTTGATGCTTGGCGTGGAGTTGGTCGACCCGGATGGCACCCCGGATATTCAGGGGCACCCGCCGGTGCATCGCCAACTGGCGCCGCTGGTGCAGCGCGAATGCCTCAAGCGCGGGCTGATCCTGGAACTGGGCGGCCGCCATGGCAGCGTGGTGCGCTTCCTGCCGCCGCTGGTGATCACCGCGGCTGAAGTCGACCGCGTCGCCGAACGCTTCGGCCGCGCCGTCGCGGCAGCGGTCGCCAGCCTCTAATTTTTTGGCGGCTTGGTACGTTTCTACAGATATGAGCGCTGCGCACGGTGCGCAGCCGGCCTTTGAGCGATGGAGAACAGCAATGACCTCAGTATTTGACCGCGACGACATCCTGTTTCAGGTAGTGGTCAACCATGAAGAGCAGTATTCCATCTGGCCCGACTACAAGGCTGTGCCGGAAGGCTGGCGCACCGTGGGCAAGAGCGGCTTGAAGAAAGAATGCCTGGCCTATATCGAAGAAACCTGGACCGATATGCGTCCACTGAGCCTGCGCCAGAAAATGGACGGCACCGCCCTCGCCTGACTGTAGTGAGCGGGCTTGCCCGCGCTGGGTGGCGCAGCCGCCCCAAATCCAGGCACCGCGTTATCCCGTCAAACCGTGTCGGTAGGGTTTGGGGCGGCTTCGCCCCCCAGCGCGGGCGAGCCCGCTCACTACTGGGGTGGTGTGGTGGTGACTACTTGCACGCTCAGGCGCGGTGTGGCCAGGTCCAGCCCTGCCTCATCCAGATGCCGCTTCAACGACAGGTTGAACGCCCGCGACACTTCCCATTGCTTGATCGGCGCCGTCTTGAAGCGTGCGCGCAGGATCGCGCTGCCCGACTCGAAACTCTCCACCCCTTGAATCTCCAGCGGCGACCAGATGTTGCGACGCTGCAACGGGTCATTGCGTATTTTCTGGCCGACATCGCGTATCAGCTTGATCGCGTCGTCGATTTCCATGTTGTACGGAATCGCTACCCGGAAGATCGCGTAGCCGAACTCCCGTGAGTAGTTCTTGATGCTCTTGATCTCGCTGAACGGGATGGTGTGCACGATGCCGTCGATGTCGCGCAGGCGCACGGTGCGGATGGTCAGGCCTTCGACGGTGCCGAGGTGGCCGCCGACGTCCACGTAGTCATCGATGGCCAGGGAGTCCTCGATGATGATGAACAAGCCGGTGATCAAGTCCGCCACCAGCGACTGTGCGCCAAAACCGATCGCCAGGCCGATCACACCGGCACCGGCCAGCAGCGGCGTGACGTTCATCCCCATGTTCGCCAGGGCGACGATGGCGGCGATGATAAAGATGGTCACGAACAGCACATTGCGGATCAACGGCATCATGGTTTGCGCGCGCGCATTGGCCAGGCCTTTGCGCGAGCGGGTGAGGGCGTGGTGGATCGCGGTGTCGCTGAGGATCCAGATCAGCCAGGCAAACAGCAAGGTCCCGGCCAGGCCGAACAGCTTGACGCTGACTTCATGGCCGTCGCCCTCGGTAAAGCGAATCAGCGACAGGCCCCACACCCGCAGGCCCAATTCGATAAAGGCCAGCCACACTACCAGGTGGGCCAGTGTGTAGAAAAAGCTCTTCAGCCGTTCGGAATACAACGCATGACGCTTGTGCCCACGGTGCGGCTTGAGTGCATGGCGGCGCACCAGGCCGTTGATCACCATGCACAACACCAGCAAAACCGTGCACAACAGGGATTGGCGCAGGGCGGTACTGGTGTCGCCGGCCGAAACAAAAGTGGCGAACAGCGAGATACCCACCAGCAGCAAGGCCGGGATGTACCAGAACGAACCGATGATTTCGATGGTGTCGCTCAGGGCGCGGCGCGTAAGGCGGCGCGACAGCGGCTGGTTGCGGATCAGGTGGGCAATTGGCCGGCGGAAACGCAGGATGAACACACCAGTGGACAGCGCCGCCATTACATTGGCCACGGTCGCGGCGGTGTGGGACAAGTGCTGGCCCAGGGCCTGGACCAGGCGCGGGTCGCTCAAGGCTTCACCAAACGCGGCAAAGCTGCCGATCCACCACAACGGGCGGAACGCCTGGTGGCGCAGGATATACAGCGCGCGATGGCGATGGGGGCCGTCGAGCACCGAGAAGGCAATCACGCAGATCGCCGAAAAGCAGGTGCCGACCACCAGCGCGTACGCCAACACCATCGCCAGGGATTTGCCCAGGGACGACGGCAGCGCGTAGCTCAGGTACACCGTGATCACCAGGGCGATCATCCACGGCCCGAGTTTGCGCAGGGCGAAGCGCACCATGTCCCAGGTGCGCGGGTGTTGCGGCAGTTCTTCGGGCAGGCCGAAACGTTCGCGCACGCGGTGGCTCAGCCAGATCAGCGCGTAGGCCAGCAGGCTCCACAGCGCGAGGATCAGGGCAAAGCCGAAAATGATTGGCAGCCATTCGTTGGCCGGCAGGATCAGGGCACTGAGCTCGTCCTTGGCCTGGTCGATCTCATTCGACCAACGCCCCAGCGGGCTGTCGTCCCCGGAAAACTGTGCTTCGAGGCTGGCCAGGGTGCCGCCGATCAGACCCAGCACCCCCTCTTCGGCGGCCGGTTGGGCTTTTTGCGTAGCGGCACGCAGCTTTTTCAGGTCGCTCAGCAGCTGGGTACGCTGCTGATCGTTTTCCAGGGTCTTGATCACCTCGTCCAACGACTGCCCCAACGGCACTTCGGCCTGGGGTTGGGTCTTGTTGCCGCTGCCGAGCAGGCCGGGCAAACCCACGGCGTGGGCGGGCGCGAGCGGCAGCAGGGTGAGCAGGGCGATCAGCAGGTAGCAGGGTAGGGCAAACAGGCGGGAGAGCACGAGGCGGTCAACCTTGAAAGCGACGGATCGACCGAGTGTACGAGTGAAGGGGTCATTCGGCCAGTTTGGCGAGGATTTTGTACACCACGGTGCCCAGGATCAGCAGCATGCCGATCCACATGCCGAACACGCCGAGGGGTTTGTCGCGAAAGTTGAAGCCAACAGCCAGCATGATCATGCCGATGAGGATCGGGATAAGCATGGCGTGGAAGGAGGACATGGAGATCATGGTGCGACGGCCTTGTCGGAGTGGGAATAGTGACAAGTCTAGGTCGGAATACGGGAAATGGCGTTGATGTGTGTCAGATAGCATTGGGGTGTTTGACATTGCCCCATCGCAGGCAAGCCAGCTCCCACATTTGAATGTGTTCACAAATCAAAATGTGGGAGCTGGCTTGCCTGCGATGGCCGCACCTCGGTCTCAGGGCAGGTCGTGGCTCGCGTAGAACGCGCCGAGCACTTTCACCAGGTGTGCCAGGTCATGGCTGCCGCACAGCTCGCGAATGGAGTGCATGGCAAACGTCGGCAAGCCGATGTCCACGGTGCGCACGCCCAGGTGGCTGGCGGTGATCGGGCCGATGGTCGAGCCACACCCCATGTCGCTGCGCACCACGAAGCTCTGCACCGGCACTTCCTCGGCCATGCACAGGTGGCGGAAGAACCCGGCCGTTTCGCTGTTGGTGGCGTAGCGCTGGTTGCTGTTGACCTTGATCACGGGCCCGGCGTTGAGCTTGGGGCCGTGGTTGGCGTCGTGCTTGTCGGCGTAGTTCGGGTGTACGCCGTGGGCATTGTCCGCCGATACCAGTAGGGATTTCTGAATGGTGCGTACGAATTCATCACCTTCCGGCAGCAGGCGGCGCAGGGTCTGTTCCAGCATCGGGCCATCGGCACCACAGGCGGAACAGGAGCCGACTTCTTCGTGGTCGTTGCACACCAGCACGCAGGTTTCATCGCTGTCGCTGGTGAGCAAGGCTTGCAGGCCGGCGTAGCACGACAGCAGGTTGTCCAGGCGTGCGCCGGCGATGAAGTCGCCGTTCAGGCCAATCACCGCTGCGCTCTGGGTGTCGTAGAAGCTCAGCTCGTAGTCGAGCACCACGTCGGCGTTCAGGCCATGTTCGCGGGCCAGTTGTTCGGTGAGCACGGCGCGGAAGTCCACGCGTTCGTCACCGGCAAATTGCGCGAGGATCGGCGGCAGTTCGGTCTGGGCATTGATCGCCCAGCCCTGGTTGGCTTCACGGTTCAGGTGAATGGCCAGGTTGGGGATGATGGCGATGGGCAGCTTGAAGTCGATCAGCTGGCTTTCGACCCTGCCGTCGCGGCGGAAGGTCACGCGGCCGGCCAGGGACAGGTCGCGGTCGAACCACGGCGCCAGCAGCGCGCCGCCGTAGACTTCCACACCCAGCTGCCAGAAACCCTGGCGTTGCAGCTCGGGCTGGGGCTTGACCCGCAGGCACGGGCTGTCGGTGTGGGCGCCGACCAGGCGGATCCCGCCTTGCAACGGCGAGTGACGGCCGAGTTTGAAGGCGATGATTGAAGAGTCGTTACGGGTCACGTAGTAGCGACCGTTGGCTTCAGTGGCCCAGGTTTCGCGCTCGTCGAGACGCTGGTAACCGGCGGCCTCCAGGCGTTGGGCCAGGGCGGCAGTGGCATGAAAAGGAGTAGGGGAGGCCTTGAGGAAGTCGATCAGGCCTTGATTCAACGCTTCGCGCATAAATAGCTCCAGACAGCAATGCGCGGAGTTTACCGTCGGTGGCGAAAAGTGCACAGAACAAATGTGGGAGCGGGCTTGCTCGCGAATGCGGTGTGTCAGTCAACATTTTTGGTACTGACAGGCCGCCTTCGCGAGCAAGCCCGCTCCCACACAAGCCCGCTCCTACATTTTGATTGTATTGCCAGCTTTAGAACGGTGCAGGGCACTCGAAGCGCAAACGCTCGCCGCTTTGCGGATGGGTGAAGCTGAGCATGCTGGCGTGCAGGCACAGGCGTGGCCAGGCGGCCAGGGCTTGTTCGTGGGCGTACAGGCCATCCCCCAACAGCGGATGCCCGATCGACAGCATATGCACACGCAACTGGTGCGAGCGCCCGGTAATCGGCGTCAGCTCCACGCGGCACCAGTCGCCACAACGCTCCAGCACTTTCCAGAAGGTCAGCGCGTGCTTGCCGAACTCGTGGTCGACCACATGGCGCGGCTTGGTCGGCGGGTCGTAGCGCAACGGCAGGTCGATGCTGCCGCTGTCCAGTTCCGGTTGGCCCCAGGCCAGGGCGGTGTAGGCCTTTTCGGTTTCACGGTCGTGAAACTGGCGGGACAGTTCGCGGTGCGTGTCGGCGTCGCGAGCCAGCAGGATGATGCCCGAGGTTTCCCAGTCCAGTCGATGGACGATGCGGGCTTCGGGGTAACCGTTTTCCTGCAGGCGGGTGATCAGGCAGTCCTTGTTGTCGTCGGCGCGGCCGGGCACCGAGAGCAGCAGGGTCGGCTTGTTCACCACCAGGACAGCGTCGTCCTGATGGAGGATATGGATATTGGACAGCGGCATTAAACAGCCTCGTAACAAACGCCAACGGCGGCTCGCCCACCCGGTTCCCGAAACGGGATCAAGGTGTGCGAGCCGCCGTGGCGACCGCCTTGTCGATTAACGATCAGGCAGGGTGATATTGAGTTCCAGAATCGAGCAGCTGCCGTCGTTTTCCAGGGCGACATGCACGTCGTCGTTGCCGATGTTGACGTACTTGCGGATCACCTCCACCAGTTCCTTCTGCAAGGCTGGCAGGTAGTCCGGCGTGCTGCGTTGGCCGCGTTCGTGCGCCACGATGATCTGTAGACGCTCTTTCGCTACCGACGCGGTACTTGGCTTTTTGTTGGCGCGAAAGAAGTCGAGAAATTTCATTGTTTAGTTGCCTCCAAAGATACGCTCGAAGAATCCCTTCTTCTTTACATCGAGGAAGCGATGTTCCACGGTCTTGCCGAGCAAGCGATCAACCGCGTCACTGTAAGCCTGGCCTGCGTCGCTCTGGTCATCGAGGATGACCGGCACACCTTGGTTGGACGCTTTCAGCACGGCCTGGGATTCCGGGATCACGCCCAGCAGGGTCACGGCGAGGATGTCCTTGACGTCTTCAACGCCGAGCATTTCGCCATTGTTGACGCGCTCAGGGTTGTAGCGGGTCAGCAGCAGGTGTTCCTTGATCGGGTCTTCACCCTTCTCGGCGCGCTGGGACTTGCTGGCCAGCAGGCCGAGCATGCGGTCCGAGTCACGTACCGAGGAGACTTCCGGGTTGGTCACCACGATGGCTTCATCGGCGAAGTACATCGCCAGGTGAGCACCGGTCTCGATGCCGGCCGGGGAGTCGCAGACCACGTATTCGAAGGTTTCCTTCAGTTCAGCGAGGACTTTGCCTACGCCTTCCTTGGTCAACGCATCTTTGTCACGGGTCTGGCTGGCGGCCAGTACGTACAGGTTCTCAAGGCGCTTGTCCTTGATCAGGGCCTGTTGCAGGTTGGCTTCACCGTTGACCACGTTGACGAAGTCATACACCACGCGGCGTTCGCAGCCCATGATCAGGTCGAGGTTACGCAAACCGACGTCGAAGTCGACGATGACTGTCTTGTGGCCGCGCAAAGCGAGGCCGGTACCGATAGCGGCGCTGGTGGTGGTCTTACCCACACCACCCTTGCCGGATGTAACCACGAGAATCTTGGCCAAGGTGTTTCACCCCTAAGGAAAAAGGACTTTTCAGTCCCTGAAAAACATCTCTTGGAACTCGCCGCAGGCGGACAGCCTTTGTAGGGAAAAGACGGGTTGGCGTACGAAAAACGCCAGCCTTCAGATGTTCCTACACAAGTATTGCCGGTTTCGCTGTGCTATCAGAGTCTAGAGATGCTTGGAAAATGCGGCAGTATCCGTTAAAGCCGGATGATGTTCAACACATCGCCCGACAGGCTGACCTGCACCCCGGCCCCCCACAGTGGATCGCGGCGCAAATCTTCGGAAACCTTGTACCGGCCCGCGATGGACACTAGCTCAGCGGTCAACTGCTGGCAAAAAATCCGGGCCTTGGTATCACCCTTGATGCCGGCCAGGGCACGGCCGCGCATCGGGCCGTATACATGGATGTTGCCATCGGCGAGAAGTTCCGCCCCGGGACTGACCGAAGCGATCACCACAAGGTCGCTGCCCTCGGCGTAAATCTGCTGCCCGCCCCGTACGGGCGAGGTGATGATCTTTGTAGGCTTGATCGTCGGCTCTGGCGGTTTTTCCGGTTTTTTCTTCTCTTCACTGACCAATGGTTCCAGCGGACGCTCCCGTGCGCCGGACGGTGGCAGTACTGGCAGTTCAATGGCGATGGCTGCGGCAATGTCTTCGATGCGGCTGGCACGGATCGCCAGGGTGCGTAGGCCATGGGAGCGGCACACGCGCATCAGGCCGGGCAAATCGATAACGCCCTGGCCGGCCGGGAGTTTGTCCAGGGCCAGCACCAGCGGGGCATTGTTGAAAAAGTTCGGCGCCATGGCGACCTTGGCGGCGAGCTGGCGGTCCAGGGCGTCGAGGTCGTTGCGCGCCAGTTCCAGCACGGTGATGGCGAGCATGCTGCCTTTCAGCTGGAACACGGGATCTTGGTCTAGCGGTTCGGTTTGGCTCATGGTCGGCATAAAGCGGCTTGTCACGAAAAGTGTCGAGACTTATAACGAGAACATCCACTGGCCGCAAGCCGAGTCGAACCGTTGTAGAATGCGCGGCCCTGTCTTTACCGGAATCTGTAATGGATCGCCCGCGTTTTCGAGCTGTATTTTTTCACCCCCGTTTCTGGCTGTTATGGCTGGGGCTCGGCCTGCTGTGGCTGGTCACCCAATTGCCGTACCGTGCGCTGCTGACCATTGGTCGCATTCTGGGTGCGGGAATGTACCGTGTGGCCGGCGAACGTCGCCGTATCGCCGCGCGAAACCTGGAACTGTGCTTTCCGGAAAAGTCCGCCAAAGAGCGTAAGCAGTTGCTCAAGGAAAACTTCGCCTCCACCGGCATCGCCTTTTTTGAAATGGCCATGAGCTGGTGGTGGTCGCGCCAGCGCCTGGCGCGCCTGGCCCATGTCGAAGGGCTGGAGCATCTCAAGCAAGCCCAACTGGACGGCAAGGGCGTGATCCTCATGGCCCTGCACTTCACCACCCTGGAAATCGGCGCCGCGCTGCTGGGGCAGAAGCACACCATTGATGGCATGTACCGCGAACACGGCAACCCGATGTTCGACTTTATCCAGCGCCGTGGCCGCGAGCGTCACAACCTCGACTCGCTGGCCATCGAACGTGAAGACGTGCGCGGCATGCTCAAGCTGCTGCGCGCCGGCCGTGCCATCTGGTATGCGCCAGACCAGGACTACGGCGCCAAGCAAAGCATCTTTGTGCCGCTGTTCGGCATCCAGGCCGCTACCGTGCCGGCCACCAGCAAATTCGCCAAGCTGGGCAAGGCGCTGGTGGTGCCATTCACCCAGGAGCGCCTGGCCGATGGCAGCGGTTACCGACTGGTGATCCATCCGCCGTTGACCGACTTCCCGGGTGAAAGCGATGAAGCCGATTGCCTGCGTATCAACCAGTGGGTCGAAGCCTCGGTACGCCAATGCCCCGAGCAGTACCTGTGGACCCACCGTCGGTTCAAGAGTCGTCCGCCGGGTGAGCCGAAGCTGTACGAAAAACGCCGTCGATAAGACGTGAGAGCACTTGTGGCGACGGAGCAAGCGCCCTCGCCACAAAATAAGACTGACCTTTCCCCACATGGAGTGACGCGATGCGCCCAGCTGAACCGGTTACAGGCTTGATTCTTTCCGGCGGCGGGGCGCGAGCGGCGTATCAGGTAGGGGTATTGGCGGCGATTGCCGAGCTGTTGCCGCCGGGGGCGCCCAATCCGTTCCCGGTGATTGTCGGCACCTCGGCCGGGGCGATCAATGCGGTGAGCCTGGCCAGTGGCGCCATGGACTTCACTGCGGCGATCCAACGCCTGACCGCCTTCTGGCAGGGCTTTCGCAGCCATCTGGTGTTGCGCAGTGACTGGCCGGGGGTGATTCGCCAGGCGAGCCGCTTCTTTATTCACAGCCTGCTGGGGCTGGGCGCGCAAGTGCCGGTAGCGCTGCTCAACAGTACGCCGCTCAAGGCGCTGCTCAAGGACAAGCTGCACCTGGCCGGCATCGACGAAGCCATCCGCAACAAACACCTGCATGCCGTGGCGATCACGGCGTTTGGCTACGAATCCGGGCAAGCGGTGACCTTCTATCAGGGCGGCGGCACCATTGATGCCTGGTTGCGCCACCGACGTATCGGCGTGCCCACCCAGCTGTCCGTAGAGCACTTGCTGGCCAGCTCGGCGATCCCGCTGTTGTTCGCCCCGGTCAAACTCGACGAGGAATATTTCGGTGACGGCGCCGTGCGCCAATCCGCGCCCATCAGCCCGGCGCTGCACCTGGGCGCCAGCCGCGTGCTGGTGGTCGGTGTCAGCGGCAACCCGCGCGGCAACGAGCCGGCGGTGCAGCGTACCTTCACCGGCCAGCAGCCGACCCTGGCGCAGATCGGCGGGCATATGCTCAACAGCACGTTCATTGACAGCCTGGAAAGCGACATCGAATTGCTCGAACGCCTTAACCAGTTCAGTCATTTCCAGCCGGCCGACAGCGCGGCCCGGGGCTTGGCGCCGGTGGAGGTGCTGGTGATCGCGCCGAGCCAGCCGATTGATGAAATCGCGGCACGGCATCGCCAGGAGTTGCCGGCGGCGTTGCGATTGTTCTTGCGTGGGCCGGGGGCGACCAAGACGAGCGGGGCAGGCGTGTTGAGCTACTTGCTGTTCGAGGCGGGGTATTGCAGCGAATTGATCGAGTTGGGGCGCCAGGATGCGTTGGCCAAGCGCGAGGAACTGTCGAAGTTTTTGGGCCTCACACCAGACTGAATGTGGGCAGGGTTGGGGTGGGAGCGGGCTTGCTCGCGAAGACGGTGTGTCAGTCACAGGTATTTCGACTGACCTACCGCATTCGCGAGCAAGCCCGCTCCCACACAAGCCAGCTCCCACAGGAGACTGGCACCGCCAGTTAAAAGTGGTACTTGACCAGGAAGCTCGCGGTGTCCTGGTTGGTCTTGAACGCACCGGAATCTTCGATCCCGTACTTGTTCTTCCAGTAGTCGTATTCGAAACCGACATACAACTGCTTCGCGCCCCAGTTCATCGCCTTGCCCAGGTCATATTTGACCTGCGGGTTGAAGTGCAGGTTGGCGTGGTAAGTGCCGCGGGCGTTCTTGTCGTTGTCCACCACCCAGTCCATGAAACCGTCGATCAGCACGTCGGAGTTGCCCACCGGGATGGTGTATGCCCACACCGGGGTGATCTGCCAAACGCCGTCACCCGCGCGATTGCCTTCGGTCTGGCGCTGGTAGAAGTTCAGCTGGAAGTAGTCGAAGCCCGGCACGTTCAGGTCGAAGCCTGGGCCGAGCAGGTACGACTCGTTGTCGCCTTCGCCGAACTCGTAGGTGAAGGCCAGCAGCACATCCTTGATCGGGCCGAAGGACAGGTCCTGGTCAAAGATCTTGCCGAACGACAAGCGTGGGCTGATCTCGCCGTAGTAGGTGCTCGGGCCGACGTTGCCGTCTTCCTTGCCGTTGTAAAAGATGCGGTCGACGAACAGGAAGTTGTCGCCGTATTTCCACGCGTCGGCATGTTCGAACGTGACGGTCTGCTGGATCTGCGGGTTGACGGTGAAGTTCTTGCCCCACAGGTAGGTCAGGCTGTTGTTCTGCCACTGCAACAAATCGCCGGCCATGGCTTGGCCACCGGCCAGCAGCGATCCCGCCAGCATCAGGCCTTTGAACATAGGTTTCATTCGGTGCTCCCGAGTTAAGGTTTTATGTTTTTTTCTAAGGGGCGCTCTGGTGTGGCGCCTTTGGATTCGCTGAAAAACTCGTCTGATTGGTCAGCTTTATTGCTACAGCAAAAGCCGCGCCAAGGCGGTAAGAAACCGTCGATTTAAGCGGGCGCGGAGAATACTGGCTCCCACGTCTGCGCTCAAGTGCGCCGTTACAGCGCGCACCGGGCGACGATGGGGCATGCCTCAGGTGTGGGCATGCTCGACAGCAGGTCGTTCAGCACCGCCGAGGATGTTGAACAGGATGTTCAGCGACAACGCGCTGAGGGTGGCCATGGCAATGCCACTGTGGGTAATCGGGCTCATCCACAGCGGCAGTTGCGCGAAAAACTCGGGACGCACCACCGGGATCAGGCCCATGCCGATGCTCACCGCCACCAGCAACTGGTTGCGCCGGTCGGCGATGTCGGCTTCCTGGAGGATCTTGATCCCGGTGGCCGCGACCATGCCGAACATCGCAATTGCCGCGCCGCCCAGTACCGCCGGCGGGATCGACGCCACCAGGTATGCAGCCTTGGGCAGCAGGCTGAGCACAATCAGGAAGGCCCCGGCCATGATCGTCACCGAGCGGCAACGCACGCCGGTCATCTGCACCAGGCCGATGTTCTGCGCGAAGGAGGAGTGGGTAAACGTGTTGAAGAACCCGGCAAAAAATGACGCACCGGCATCACACAACAGGCCACGGCGCAGCATCTTCGGGGTGACGTCCTGACCGGTGATCTTGCCCAGCGCCAGGAACATCCCGGTGGATTCGACAAAGATGATCACCACCACCAGGCACATCGACAGGATCGGTGCCAGCTCGAACCTGGGCATGCCGAAATGCAGCGGCGTGACCACCTGCACCCACGGCGCCTGGGCCAGGCCGCTGAGGTCGACCATGCCGAGCAGGCCGCACAGCATGTAGCCCAGGCCCATGCCAATCAGCACCGAGATATTCACCCAGAAGCCGCGCATGAAGCGGTTGATCAGCAGGATGGTACCCAGCACCAGCGCAGCAATCGCCAGGTAGATCGGCGAGCCGAAGGTGGCCGCCGCACTGCCGCCACCGGCCCAGTTCACGGCCACCGGAAACAACGACAGGCCGATCGCCGTGATGACGGTGCCGGTGACCAATGGCGGGAAAAAGCGTACGACCTTGGACATGAACGGCGCGATGATCATGCCAAAGAACCCGGCGGCGATGGTCGCGCCAAAGATCCCCTGCAGGCCGATACCGGGCATGCCGGCCATGGCGACCATGCTGCCGACGGCGGCGAAACTGGCGCCCATCATCACGGGCATGCGGATGCCCACCGGGCCGATGCCGAACGACTGCACCATGGTGGCGATACCGGCCACCAGCAGGTCGGCGTTGATCAGGAAGGCGATTTCTTCACGGCTCAGCCCGGCGGCCTGGCCAATGATCAGGGGGACGGCGACGGCGCCGCCGTACATCAGCAAGACGTGTTGCAGGCCTACCAGAATCAGTTGCAAGAGGGGCAGCCGCACCATGGCGGGTGCGGCAGGAATCTGCGGTTCGGCTAACTCGGTCATGCAACACCTCGGATCTTTTTTATTGTTGTGTTGTTTGGCATTCAATTGCCATTTGGAGCGCGATCTTTCAAACACTGCCAATCCCCTGTGGGAGCGGGCTTGCTCGCGAATGCGGTCGTTCAGTCAATGCTTGGTTGAATGACACACCGTTTTCGCGAGCAAGCCCGCTCCCACATTTGGATTTGCATCAATCAGTTAATTTGTGCGAGCCCCCTGATTGATCCAGGTGCCAATCAAATCCCGCTCCTGCTGGGTCATCTGGGTGATGTTGCCCAGCGGCATGATCTGGCTGGCCACGGCCTGCGCTTGGATGCGCGCGGCCTGCTGCTGGATCTGTGCTGGCGTATCAAACATCACCCCCGCCGGTGCGGTGCTGAACAGCGGGCTGGTGGGCTTGGCCGAATGGCACACGGCGCAGCGTTCCTGGATCACCCCGTGGACCTTGTCGAAATCAATCGTGGCCTGGGCGGGTGCCGGTTCGGCAGCAGGAGCAGGGGCGGGCGCAGCGGGTTTCAAGCCACCGCCCAACGCCGTTTCCGGCAATGGCTGGTACTCGATGGCCGCGGGGGCTTTGGCGACTTCAGCCACCGGCTTGGGACCGGTCACGTACGCCAGGCTGATCATCGCCAATGCGCCGACCGGCAGGGTCCACGCGTACTTCTGGCTGTCATGCCGGGTGTTGAAGTAGTGCCGCACCAACACCGCCGCCACCGCGATACCCGCCAGGATCAGCCAGTTGTATTGGCTGCCGTAGGTGCTCGGGAAGTGGTTGCTGATCATGATGAACAGCACCGGCAAGGTGAAGTAGTTGTTGTGACGCGAACGCAGCAGGCCCTTGGCCGGCAGTGCCGGGTCCGGCGTGCGGTTCTCGGCGATGGCCGCTACCAAGGCGCGTTGCGCCGGCATGATAATGCGGAACACGTTGCCGACCATGATGGTGCCGATGATTGCACCCACGTGCAGGTAGGCGCCACGGCCGCTGAACACCTTGCTGAAGCCATAGGCCGCTGCAATCAACAGCACAAACAGGATGAAGCCGAGCAGGGCAGGGCGTTTGCCCAGGGCCGAGTCGCAGAGGAAGGAGTAGATGAACCAGCCGGCGAACAGTGAGCCGATGCCCAGCAATACGCCTTCGGTGCCGCTGAGGCTGCTGCCGGGGGCAAGCAGGTACAGCGTCGGGTTGAGGTAGAACACCACGCACAGCAGCGCGACGCCCGACATCCAGGTGAAATAGGCTTCCCATTTGAACCAGTGCAGGTTGTCCGGCATGGTCGGTGGGGCCAGTTTGTATTTTTCCAGGTGGTAGATGCCGCCACCGTGGATCGCCCACAAGTCACCGGCCAGGCCGTTCTTGGGGTTGACGCGATTGAGGTTGTTTTCCAGCCAGACGAAGTAGAAAGAAGCGCCGATCCACGCGACGCCAGTGATCATGTGAACCCAGCGCACGCTAAGGTTCAGCCATTCCAACAGATGTGCTTCCACAGTCTTTACCTCTCGCCTGTCACCCTTGTTGTCGGGTGATCAAGCCTTCTCTTATTGGTGGGGGGCGAGGATCAACCGCTCATCCTCTTTGAAAAAATGCTCATCGCAGTTATTGCCTGTGCCACTGCGATCAACCACCAGGAAGTCATCCCGCTTTTCGATCGTCAGCACCGGGTGGTGCCAGACGCCGCGATGGTAATTAATGCCCTGCCTGCCGTTGGTGACGAAGGCGCGGACCAAGCCCGATACAGGTTCATCGCCAAGTGGCGCGACCACGATCAGAAAGGGGTTGCCGAGCAGCGGAATGAAAGCCTGGCTGCCCAGCGGGTGTCGTTCCAGCATGCACACGGTCAGCGGCATGTCCTGCGCGTCGGCGCGGAAGATGCTGATGATGGCGTGGTCTTCCGGCGCAGCGGTTTCGACCGTGGCCAATTTGTGAAAGCGCATGGTCGACCCGTTGTTGATCATGAAGTGGTCGCGGCCAGAGGTTTCGATAACGTCTCCGAAAGGGGCGAAGGCTTCTTTGGTCAGGGGTTCGATCACTAATGTGCGCATGGCTGTCTTCTTATCCGAATGTTGTGTTGTTTGTTCTGCCGCCATCGCGGGCAAGCCCGCTCCCACAGGGGAATGCATTTCAAATGTGGGAGCGGGCTTGCTCGCGAATGGACTCACCGCTTATTTAGCGACCTTGCCGAGAACGCGCAGGCGGCTCACGCCACCATCCGGGAACACATTCAGGCGGATGTGGGTAATCGGGCCCAGTGCCTTGATCTGCTCAGCGAAGCTGTGTTCAGCGTGCATTTCCAGCTTCTGCGCCGGCAGCAGTTCGCGCCAGAACAGCGATTGGGTTTCGATCTGGCTGTCGGTGCCGCCTTTCACGAACGCGCCCTGGATGGAGCAGGTGTCCGGGTAGTTGCCCTTGAAGTGCAGGGTGTCGACGATGATTTTCTCGATCTCGCCCGGATGGCCCAGCGCGACGATGACCCAGTCATTGCCTGGCGTACGACGACGTGCGGTTTCCCAGCCGTCGCCCATGTTGATGCCACGGCCCGGGTTGAGGATGTTGCTCATGCGGCCGAAGTGTTCATCGGAGCAGGCCAGGGCACGACCACCGTTGAGGGCGGCAGCCAGGTCGACCTGTTCGTTGTCGCCTACCGACGACCAGTCGCGGAACGGCACGCCGTACACGCGCAGACGGGCCACGCCACCATCCGGGTAGATGTTGAAACGCAGGTGGCTGAACGCCTGGTCGTTGCTGATCTCGTGGTAGTGGTGGCTGTTGCCTTGCAGCTCGACGGCCGACAGCACTTCCACCCACTGGGTGTTGGCGTCTGGCTCGCCCGAGGCGAGGAAGCAGGCTTCCAGGGAGGCCGATGGCGGGAAGTTGCCGGTGAAGAATGAAGTGTCGATGTCCACGCCCTTGATCGAGCCCGGCACGCCCAGGCGGATCACCGCGCTGTCGTAGCCTTCGAAGCGCTTGCGGCGTGACTCCCAGCCGTCCATCCACTTGCCGTTGTCATCGAAAACGCCCTCCTTCCACACGGCCGGGGTCGGCTGGAACAGGCGGTTGGCGTCGGCGAACCAGTCATCGGTCACGGAGATGATCTTGGTGCCCAGGCGGGCGTCGGCCAGGTTGACGAACTTCTCGAAAGGTACGGCGTAAGCTTTCATTCTTCTTGTCTGCCTTAGATAGAGTGGCTTGGGATGCTTGCCCGGCCCTGGGCGTCATGAGCGCTCGGGCCAGGGTTGCTTTAAAGGGTCAGTAAACGGAACAACGCGATCTTGTTGATCTCGGCCAAAGCGCATTGGAACTCGGCTTGCACCGAGTTGTGAATGCGCGTTTCGAACGCGGCCAGGATCTGGTGCCGGTTGCTGCCTTTTACCGCCATGATGAAGGGAAACTTGAACTTGGCCTTGTAGGCGTCGTTCAGCTCGGTGAAGCGAGAAAACTCTTCGGCCGTGCATTGGTGAATCCCCGCGCCAGCTTGCTCATCGGTGCTGGCTTGGGTCAGTTGGCCCTGGACGGCGGCTTTGCCGGCCAGGTCCGGGTGAGCGTTGATCAGGGCCAGCTGGCTGGCATGATCGGCGCTCAACAGGATGTCGCTCATGCGCTGGTGCAGGGTTTCGATCTCGTCGATCGAAGGGTCCTGGCCCAGGTCGAAGGCCTTTTCGGCCACCCATGGCGAATGTTCGTAGATGTCGGCGAAGGCCTCGACGAATGCGTCGCGGCTCAGGGTCGAGGGTTTCAGGGTCTTGAACGCAGTCATTTGGCCGCTCCCTTGAACGGGTGGGTTTCATGCCAGTGGCGGGCAATATCGACGCGGCGGGTGAACCACACCTGTTCGTGACCTTTGACGTATTCGATAAAGCGCTTCAACGCGGCCAGGCGGGCAGGACGGCCGATCAGGCGGCAATGCAGGCCGATGGAGAGCATCTTCGGGGCATCCAAGCCTTCGGCGTAGAGCACGTCGAACGCGTCCTTGAGGTATTCGAAGAAGTCATCGCCCTTGTTGAAACCCTGCACCTGGGTGAAGCGCATGTCGTTGGTGTCGAGGGTATAGGGGATCACCAGGTGCGGCTTGCCGGTGGGGTTGCTTGGTTCCCAATAGGGCAGGTCGTCGTCGTACGTGTCGCAGTCGTAGAGGAAGCCGCCTTCCTCCATCACCAGCCGGCGTGTGTTCGGGCCGGTGCGCCCGGTGTACCAGCCCAGCGGGCGTTCGCCGGTCAGTTCGGTGAGGATGCGGATCGCTTCGAGCATGTGCTCGCGCTCCTGGGCCTCGTCCATGTACTGGTAGTCGATCCAGCGGTAGCCGTGGCTGCAGATTTCGTGGCCGGCCTCGACCATCGCGCGGATTACATCCGGGTGACGCTGGGCGGCCATGGCCACGGCGAAGATGGTCAGCGGAATATCGAATTCTTTGAACAGCTTGAGGATGCGCCATACGCCGGCACGGCTGCCGTATTCGTACAGCGACTCCATGCTCATGTTGCGTGCGCCTTGCAGCGGCTGGGCCGAGACCATTTCCGAGAGGAACGCTTCGGACTCCTTGTCGCCGTGCAAAATGTTGCGCTCACCGCCTTCCTCGTAGTTGAGTACGAAAGACAACGCAATGCGTGCCTTGCCCGGCCAGTGGGGGTGAGGAGGGTTACTGCCGTAACCGATCAGGTCGCGTGGGTAGTCAGCGCTCACTGCAGTCTTCCTTCTTGTTCGTGATCATTCATGTGGCGGCCGGGCAGCGAAATGACTGGGTGGCGTCACAGCGATGAGTGATTGTATACAACTTATCTGTCACTTTGTAAGCCTACATTTCTGCATTTTTTCCGCAGGCCTCTGTGTAAAGGGTGTAGCAAGAAACTTGCCCAGTTGGTCAGCTAATGGACAAAAGGTCGTTTAAAAGCAAGGATCACAGGTCAATCGCCTGCACAAGCAATGAGCGCGGGTGGATCGCAAGGTTTGTGATTTTTATTGTGTACAATTTTTTTGAAAAGTGTCTTAATCAGTCATCGCCGGCTTTTTCGCTGCCCTGAAAAAGTGCGGATCTCTCTTCTACTGACTTCGGGAGGCGCGTAGACGCCATGGGACGTTTGACCACACACGTTTTGGATGCCGCACACGGTTGCCCCGGCAGCGCGATCAAGGTTGAGCTGTACCGCGTCGAAGGCGCGCAGCTGGAACTGGTCGCCACTACCTTGACCAACAGCGACGGCCGCTGCGACGCACCTCTGCTGCAAGGCGACGACTACCGCAGCGGTGTGTACCAACTGCAATTCAACGCCGGCGACTACTATCGCGCCCGTGGCGTGCCATTGCCGGAACCGGCCTTTTTAGACGTGGTGGTGCTGCGCTTCGGCATCAGCGCCGAACAGGATCACTACCATGTCCCGCTGCTGATTTCGCCCTATAGCTACTCCACCTATCGCGGTAGCTAGCGTCACCTCGCTTCACACCCCCAAAGCTCTTCGTTGGTTTTTTGCCCGCCCACACTGCGGGCTTTTTTTCGTCTGCTCAAAGGCGCGGCAAGTATGTAAAGCACTGCGCGCAGCAAGCTGCTTAGGCTGGGCTTTTGTGTGGACAGGAGCCAGCCATGAGCAACCTTATCGACGCTCAACCTGAAGAATATGTTCAGACGCTGCTGACCCGGCGGATCAATGCCGTTGGCGAGCCCGGCAGGCTGATCAATCAGTTGCACGCGGCCCAGGCGCGCTGCGCCGCAACCGGCAAAGGGCTCAAGCGCTTGATCGCGCGTGCGCCGCGTATTTCACGGATGGTGCGGATGGCATTGCAGGATGCCTTCGCCCTGAACCCCGATCACCTCTTGTTTACCGAGCCGGGCCAGGTCAATAGCCTCACCGAGCGTGCATTGGCCTTGCTGGTCGATCCATTCATACCGGCCAATATCAACCAATTCACCCAGTTGAGCGTCAAGGACGACAGCGCGAGAAAACTGCCCTATACCCCCTTCCAGGTACTGGAGAAGGTCAAGGCGTTGGGTTTGCTGGAACGGTTCCACCAGGGCGTGGCGGCGTACTGGAGTCGCCTGGCCTATGGTTCCTGGCTTACGCGGCGCGAGCGTTGGGTGCAGTTGTATGCGGCGCAGTTTGCCGACCAGGCGTTTATCGCGTGTCAGTTGTATGAGTTGTCGGAACCGGCGTTTGCCATGGTCCGGCAATTGGCGGACGCGCCCACCCCCCAGGCGCGGCGGCTTGCCGGTGGCGAATGGACGGGGATGCAGGTACGTCAGTTGTTCTGGCCGGGGACCAACCAGGCGGCGCTGGCGGTTCCGGGGGCGCTGTATGTTTCACGGGGATCGCTGCACGTCGCCTATCTGCCCGGCCTGGCGCGTGGGTTTTATGAATATCAGTCCTGGACGCAGATGCAGCAAGGAGTGGGGGCGTTGCTGCAGGGGCGCTTGTTCACCCTGTTGTGGCAGTGCCTGGCGCTGCGGCGGCGCGACGCCGTCCTTGAACAGGGCCCGATCGTGCATGACGACGCGTTGGCCCACAGTGCATTGGCGCTGCTGGACGGGCAGTGGCACAACGAGCTGGCATGCGCCCTGACGATCAATCACCGCGCGGTCGCCGCATCTGGGCAAGCACCGCCCCAGCCCCGTCGCTTTCTTGTCCAGATCGAAAAGGCCCGCAAGCACTTGGTGGGCGAGCCGCGCCTGGTGCCGTCAATGGCGGCCTTGTTGAAATGGGACGGGCAGCGGCAGGCGGCGCAGGTCATGTTGGGGCGCTTTAGCCCGGGGCTTTCACTGGCCGCTCGCGAACACCGGGTGCGCCGTCATGAAAAAGGCCTGTTCGCGTTGCTCGATAGCCAGGACCTGGCAAAAGACACGGAACCCTATCTGGCATTTGTGGCCCTGCAAGCGCGCTGGCAGGTGCAGCGCGAACGCGTGCGGCAGTGGGCCGAGGTTGCGCCCGAGCGTGCTTTCGACCCCGCATTCTGGCTGGAGCGCCCGGACGGCACCCGCAAGCGGGCGACCCTGATGCTTGAGGCCCGGCGCCAGGCGCTGCTTGCCGAAGCCGAGTTGCTGCGACGTGCACAACTGATCAGTGCGGCGCATCAGCAGTGCCTCGTCGATGTGCTGGAGACTCCCCTGGCCGGCCAACGCACCGACAGTGACGCGTGTGTGTTGCGTATCCGAGTGGGGCGCGAAGCAGACCGCGGCGTGCCGTTGCACGATGTGTTTGTGGTGACCACGCGCAAGGGGCACAGCCGTCCCACGCGGCAACAGCCGGTATTGCTGGTGGTGGGCGGTGCGCACGGTGGGATGTCGGCGTTCAATTGCCTGGCTGACTTGAGCCACAGCCTGCAGGCCAGCCTGCAAAGCCCTGACCGATCGCCGTTGTGGTGCAGCGTTGCGCGGGATCAGCGTGCCCTGCGCGCAGCGGGGGTGGAAGTGACCTACGCGCCGGTCACGGGCAATGTCCTGCATGAAGGCTTCAATGGGCTGGTCAAACTGTATGCCCGGCTCGCCGCGCAACTCGATGACAAGGTCCGGCTGTACAGCGAGGTCAGCGACCCCGCCCTGGCTCGGCTGTTGCTGGCCGATGAGCTGCGCGAACATGTGCAGGTGCCGGTGGACGACGCCCGAATGCTGGCATTGGCCAATGTACAGTTGTTGCGCGTTGCCGCGACACAGGCGAAAAAACTGCCGGCATGGCTCGGCACCGCCACCGCAACCCTGCGCCAGCGCTACCGGCATTTGCAAAACCACTACCTGACCAGCGCCGTGGCGTTTGAGGAAAAACTCTGGAGCCTGCTGCCAGAGTTGGAAGATTTTGCCCGCGAGCGACTGATCGCACAGCTGACCCTGGATGGCTTCTATCCGCAACTGGATGTCGACCGCCCATTGTTCGATATTCCCGACGATGTCAGCGCGCATTTTTGTGGCTTGTCGAGCCAGTGCGCGGTGGGTGACCGGCACGTGAAAAAGGTCGTGAGCGTGCAACGCAGCACCTACAGCCTGCTGCAATTGGCCCTGCATAACCTTGACCCCCAGGCGCCATGGACCGAGTGGCGGCTGAACCGTGCCCGCTATCTGGACCCCGCCTGGAAAGACCGCCTGAGCGTGCGCTACCTGATCAAGACCCTGTCCGCCCTGGACATCGGCGGGCATTACGAAGCACGCATCCGCCAGGTGTTTTACCCGGAGTCGGACAACCCTGGCCTTTGCCCTGCACTCAGCTACCGGGTCGTTCGGCAGCACGCACGATGGCAGCTGTTTTCGGCCGAACAGCAAGGCCTGAGCCCCCAGGGGCGCAGTCTGTTCAATACCGCCATCGCCGCCCGCGTCCCCGACGACCTGACGCGCAACGGTCATTGCGTGCAACTGTGTTTCGTCCGGTTGGTGGGCTACACCCTTGAGCATGACCGGCACATTGCCGGGATGCTGGTGTTGTTTGACCGGGTATCGCAACGCTGCGTGGTGTATTGGCCGGCGGCGCAGGGGTTTCCAGTGATCAGCGAATACCCGGACTGGGATGCCATGAGGGACAGCCTCAACCGCGACTGTGCTTTGCCCGCGCCGATCAAGGTGCTGGCGCGCCAGGTTGCACCTGGCTGGGCGCACGAGGCGTTGGCCAGTTATCCCGGGGCGCCGCCGTCAACCGAATCGGCGCGGGGCACCTTTAGGCGATTGCGCATGAAGGGCCTTTTTATCTTGACGATAGGCGAGGCCGTTGCCCGATTTGTGCGTTCGTTCAAGGTGCAGCATCGCGTGGCGTCCGTGTTGCCGGAGGAGATCGAGGCGCAGATTCGCGAGCAGATCCAGGCGGTTGCGCCACGTTGGCTGGACATCGCCGTCACTGACCACAGCCATGCAGTGGCGCTGCTGGTACATGCGCGGTTGTTTGAAATCCAGCATCGTAGCCAGGCCAGTGCCCGCTCCGCCCAGGCCTTGGCGGAGTATCGCGAGCGGCGCCTGGGTGAGCAGCGCTCGGCGCTGGTGCGCGGTGTACTGTCGTTTATTCCGTTGATTGGCGTAGGGATCAGTGTGTACGAGCTGCTGCTGGCCGCACGGCACTATCACCACAGTGGCGATCCCAAGGTGGCGGTGGACGTGGCCTTTTTGACGTTGATCGCCTTTGTCGATGTGCTGACGGCATTGGTGCCTGGCCCCAAGGGGTTGTCCAGCGCCGGCTCCGCGACCGCACGGGCGACGATGCGCAATGCCATGGTGCGCTTTTCGCAGCGCCCGGCACTGACGGGCCTGAAGCGATCAATGCCCAGGCCGCTGAAGCTGTTGGAGCGTTACAGGAAAGATGGCTTGCCCAGTGATGCGCTGCGGTTGCACGGCCCGGGGAACAGAGGCAGCTACATCACGGACGGTGAGCAGTTTGTGGTTATCGATAGCGAGCGCTACCCGGTCTACCGGCGCAAGGATGAGCAGGTGCTGCGTTTCAGAAACCAGCAAGCTGACGGCCAGGATGAATTGATCCTGTACATCGATGAGCCGCGAGAGTGGCTGCTGGGCGCCGATGCGCCGCAGCCGCAGCCAGGCCCCAGTGCAGCCCCGTGGCGACCTTGGGCTTCGTCTTCGGCTGCCACTGAATGGGCCCGACCCGCGCAAGCGTTGCTGGAACAAGTGATACGTCAATCGCCAGAGGCGCCTGGCGGTTGGCAGGCGTGGGGGTTCGTGACGGAAATGACGTTGGTTGAAGCAACCCCGCCAAGAAATATCTTTACCGTGTCCAGCGCGACGCCCGACCAGGCCTTCAGCGTGTTGAGGCTGGGAACTCGTTATTACCGGCTATTGCCCGAGGCGCAGGAGGGGGTGTCGCAGCGCCTGGTGTTCATCACGCCCAACCATGCCGTGGTCCACCCGGCCTCGATCGACGTGTACTACTGGACCGGGCCCGGCATTGCACACCAACCGATCCCGGCGACCCTGGGGGCCAATGGCGTGTGGACGTTGCATCAAGGGTTGTTTACGGAACCGGTGTCGGCGTCGTTGAACCGGGCCTTTCCCTTGATGACCCGTGGCAGTCGGCATTTTCTGCTGGAGCGTCTGCTGCATCTGTCGGACTCCAGCCGCAGCACGCTGACCGCCACCCAGTGGTTCGATCTCAGGGCGACACTCGACAAATGGCTGGCCCCGTCGGCCGTTGGGCAGACGGACGATTTGTTGAGGCTGTTGCGACCCATCGAGAGCTCGACCAGAACCAGTATCTTCATTGGCGACGAAGGCCTGACCCCAGGGTTTGATCGCCTGGACTTCCATTTGCCACAGGCCCCCGAGGCTTCATTGCAAGTCGCGACGCAGCACAATCTGAGCGAGCGACGTCACTTGGCCCAGGGCCAGGTTCGAAGGCACCTTGAGCAGATGGGGTTCAGTTTGCACAGGGTGGAAAAACGTCCCGGCGCCTTGCTGGCATCGGATTTCTACTGCACGCACCCACAATCCGACACGGTGTATTTCGTCATGACGCGCTGGTCGAGTGGCAGCTCGCTGGATCTAAAGGCCCGCGTGGGCATTCAAATGACCGATGAATGGTTCCGGCAACGATTTTTCACCACACCCATCGCTGCTGCCCATGCGCCGATCGCTGCGGCGATGAGAGAAGGGCGCCTGGTGAAGATCATTGCCGGTGTGCAATGGACGCCCAGGCGTGACCCTTCGGTGTATTTCGTCCGGTTCGGCAACGTTATGCCCGGAGCAAGGCAGCAACGCCCGCGCTACCAAAAAAAGCGGCACTGACCCGGTTGAACCAGCCCTGGCCGCTGCCGCTGCGCAGATACCGGGCCGCTCCGTGTGCGCCGAGACCGTAGGCCAGCTTGCAGAGCAGGTCGAGCAGGGTCCAGGTGGCAATCATGATCAGCAGCTGTGGCAGGAACGGCTGCTGGCTGCTGAGAAATTGCGGCAGGAACGCGGCGAAGAACAGGATGTCCTTTGGGTTGCTGGCGCCCAGCACAAAGGCACGCCCGAACAGTGTGCGAAAGCGCGGTACGGCGGCCAGTTGCGGTACTTCGGCACCCTGGGCCGGTTGCCGCGACTGCTGCCAGCTCTGCCAGGCGAGGTAGAACAGGTACGCCGCGCCGACGATCTTCAGGGCGCTGAACAGTTGCTCGGAGGCCAGCAACAGCGCGCCCAGCCCCAGGGCCGAGGCGCTGAGCAGGCAGATCGAGGCAAACACCCCACCGAGAAACGCTGGATACGAACGGCGCAGGCCGTAGTTCAGACTGTTGCTGATCATCAACAGTGACAGCGGCCCCGGGATCAGGATCACCACCAATGCCGCGCCGCTGAACAGTAGCCAGGTTTCCAGGTTCATCATGTGTTCCTTTTATAGAAATATGAATTTGGCAATAAAGATCGCGCACAGCACCCACAGGCTGACGGAAATCTCGCGGTACTTGCCGGTGCCCGCCTTGAGCGCCACGTACGTGATAAAGCCCAGGGCGATGCCGTCGGCCACCGAGAAGGTCAGCGGCATCATGATCGCCGTGACAATCGCCGGAATGCTGTCGGTGGCTTCGTCCCAATTGATATGGGCCATGCTCGCCATCATCAGCATCGCCACGTAGATCAGCGCACCGGCGGTGGCATACGCGGGAATCATGCCGGCCAGTGGCGCGAAAAACATCGCTGCCACAAACAGGATGCCCACGGTCACGGCGGTCAGCCCGGTTCGGCCTCCCGCGGCAACACCGGCGGCACTTTCCACGTAGCTGGTCACCGGCGGCACACCGACCATGGCGCCAAACACGCTGGACGCACTGTCGGCTTTCAGCGCACGGGACAGGTTATCGATCTTGCCATCGGCATTGACCAGTCCGGCGCGTTGCGCGACGCCCATCAGTGTACCTGCAGTGTCGAACATGTGTACAAAAAGAAAGGCAAATACAACGCTAATCATGCTGACATTGAATACACCTTTTACGTCCATGGCCATCCAGGTCGGCGCCAGGCTCGGTGGGGTGGAGATCATGCCGTTGTAATGCACCAGGCCCAGGCCCCAACCGGCCAGGGTCACGGCGATGATGCTGATCAGGATTGCGCCGAACACGCGGTGGTAGCTGAGGATCGCGATCAGCAGGAAACACACGGCCGCCAGTAGCGGTGCCGGTTCGTGCAGCGAGCCGAGCTTGATCAGCGTGGCCGGGCTGTCGACGATGATCCCGGCGGTTTTCAGGCCGATCACCCCGAGGAACAGCCCGACACCGGCACCCATGGCGTGGCGCAGGCTCACAGGGATGCTGTTGAGCAGCCACTCACGCACCCGCGACAGCGTCAGGCCCATGAACAGCACGCCCGAGATAAACACCGCACCCAGCGCGGTTTCCCAGGTGTAGCCCATGGTGCCGACCACGGTGTAGGTGAAAAACGCATTCAAGCCCATGCCCGGCGCCAGGCCTACCGGCCAGTTCGCGTACAGGCCCATCAACAGGCAACCGAGCGCGGCGGCGATGCAGGTGGCGACAAATGCCGCGCCATGGTCGATGCCGGCGTCGGCCATGATGTTGGGGTTGACGAAGATGATGTAGGCCATGGTGATGAAGGTGGTGAGACCGGCGATCAACTCGGTCCTCACTGTGGTGCCATGCAAGCTGAGTTTGAACAGGCGTTCTAGCCAGCTGTTGGTGGGCGGGGCGACGTCCAGCGTAGGGGCTTCGGATTTGCGGCTATCCACAGCGAGTACTCCTCAAGAGTTTTATTGTTATTTCCAGCGCCGGTCACAGATGTGGGCAACAGCGCTTTGAGGTACTGGCGGGTTTTGTTGACCGATAGGTCAGGAACTCGCACGAGGCGAATTATGCTTTTGTATACAAAGAAAGCAAATAATGTTTTCGAATAGCTTTGCGCTGGGCTAGTTCGCCGCACTCAATGCCTGGTTTACGGCCAACCATCCGGCCACCGCTTCTTCACCGGCTTCACTGAACGCGCGTTGCAGCAGCTTCACCTGTTCGCGGCGCAACGACTGCTCGAAACGCAGGCCTTCCTCGCTCAATTCCAGCAAGCGTTTGCGCTTGTCGGTCGCGGACGCAACGCTGTGCACCAGGTGCATTTCCTGCAATTGGCGCAGCGGCATGTTCAGCGCCTGTTTGCTCACGCCGAGCAGTTCCAGCAGTTCTTTCACGCTCAAGGTCGGGTAACGCGCGATAAAAAACACAATGCGCTGGTGCACCCGGCTCAGGCCCCGGCGTTCGAGCATTTCGTCGGCCTTGGCGGTAAACGCCTGGTAACCGAAGAAGAACGCTTGCATGGCTTCCTGCTGGGCGGTGGGGTTTTTAAGGTCAAGCATATTGACGTATCCGTGGGCGCTGTCGTAATTTCGGTCAACCAGTTTGACGTATTTCCCACAGTCTTCGCTACCGGTGACCCCATGGCCTTCTCTGAACGTGTTACGCGCCTCAAAAGCTCCTTGATCCGTGAAATCCTCGCGGCAGCCCAGCGCCCGCAAGTAATGTCGTTCGCCGGTGGCCTGCCGGCCGAAGCCATGCTGCCGGCGCTGAACTGGGATGACATGCCGTCGAACATTGGCCAATACGGCATGAGCGAAGGCGAACCGCAGCTGCGTGAATTGCTCGCCGCCCAAGCACGGGCCTTGGGCGTGCCGTGCCAGGCCAGCCAGGTGCTGGTGGTCAGCGGCTCGCAGCAAACCCTGGACCTGGCGGCCAAGTTGTACATCGACAAAGGCACACCGATCCTGTTGGAGGGCCCGACCTACCTGGCCGCGTTGCAGATCTTCCAGCTGTTCGGCGCCGACTGCCTCAGCGTCCCGTTGGAAGCCGACGGCCCCGACTTGAGCACCCTGCGCGCCAACCTCGAACGCCATCGTCCGGCGTTCATCTACCTGATCCCGACCTTCCAGAACCCGTCGGCCGTACGCTACAGCGAAGCCAAGCGCGAAGCGGTCGCCGCGTTGCTCGATGAGTTCGGTGTGACCCTGATCGAAGACGAGCCGTACCGCGAACTGAGCTTCGACGGCGGCAGCGCCAAACCCATCGTCGGGCGCCTGAAAAAAGCCAGTTGGATCTACACCGGCACCGTGTCCAAGACCCTGTTGCCGGGCCTGCGTGTCGGTTACCTGATCGCCAGCCCGGACCTGTTCCCGCACCTGCTCAAGCTCAAGCAGTCGGCCGACCTGCACACCAACCGCGTCGGCCAATGGCAGGCGATGCAGTGGATCGGCACGCCAAAATACCAGCAGCATCTGGAGCAACTGCGCAGTTTCTACCGCGAGCGCCGCGACGCTTTCCAGGCTGCGCTGGAGCGCCATTTCGCCGACCTCGCCGACTGGCAAGTGCCCCAGGGCGGATTATTCTTCTGGCTGACCTTGAAACAGCCGCTCGACACCCGCACCTTGTTGGCGCAAGCGTTGGATCAGGACGTCGCGTTCATGCCCGGTGAACCGTTCTTCTCCGAGCCCGACCAACACCTGGGTTCATTGCGCCTCAATTTCAGCCATATCGACCCGGCCCGCCTGGATGAAGGCCTCAAGCGCCTGGCCGCGGTGGTCCGTCAAGCACAGCACGCGCAAGCGGCATAAGGGGAGCCCCATGTACAAGGTTTATGGCGATTACAAATCGGGCAACTGCTACAAGATCAAATTGATGCTCAACCTGTTGGGCCTCCCGTACCAATGGATCGATGTGGACATCCTCAACGGCGATACCCAGACCGCTGAGTTCCTGGCCAAGAACCCCAACGGCAAGATCCCGGTACTGGAACTGGAAGACGGCACCTGCCTGTGGGAATCCAACGCGATCCTCAACTTCCTCGCCGACGGCAGCGAATTCCTGCCGACGGAACCGCGTTTGCGCACCCAGGTGTTGCAGTGGCAGTTTTTCGAGCAGTACAGCCATGAGCCGTACATCGCGGTGGCGCGGTTTATCCAGTTCTACCTGAACATGCCGGAGGATCGCCTGGAGGAATACAAAACCTGCCACAAGCGCGGCCACAAAGCGTTGAAGGTTATGGAGCGGCAGTTGCAAGCCACGCCGTACCTGGTGGGTGAGCAGTATTCGATTGCCGATATTGCGTTGTATGCCTACACGCATGTGGCGCATGAGGGTGGGTTTGATCTGACGCCGTATCCGGCGGTGCAGGCGTGGCTGGCGCGAGTGGCCAGCCATCCAAGACATGTGACGATGCTGGACTGACAATGAGGTAAAAATGTGGGAGCGGGCTTGCTCGCGAAAGCGGAGTGTCAGGCACTATATCTGTCACTGATACACCGCATTCGCGAGCAAGCCCGCTCCCACATTTAGCTCTGCGGTGTGTCAGGTAATGTTTCATTGAGCATATCGAAACAGCGCCGTGCCGCAGGGCTCAAACCGATCCCGCTGCGACTGATCAAGCCGATCTCCCGATTCACCCCAGGATGATCGATGTTGATCCGCTTCAACCCCTCCAGGCTGTCCGCCGCCGACTCCGGCAGCACGCTGATCCCCAACCCCTGGCGCACCAGCGCCAACACCGTCGACATGTAGTTGGCCTCCATTCCCGCGTTCATCGTCAGCCGCGTTTCATCGAACAACGCGTCTACCTGCTCACGCACGCTGCTGTCGCGGCCGGTGAGGATGATCGGTTGGTCCGCCAGTTGCTCCAGGGTCAGCTGGCGATGGCGGGTGAGGGGATGATCCAGCGGCACAAAGGCACACAAACGATCATTCAGGACGGGGACGAACGCTAGGCCGTGGCTGAGTCGCGCGCGCACGCCGATGCCGAAATCCACCTCGCCGGAGCGCACCTGGGCATGAATGCGATGGGCCACCAGGTCATGCAGGCGCACTTCGATCCCGGCAAACCGCTCGCGAAACAGGCGCAGCACTGGCGGCAGGGCGCCAGCGCAGACGGAGGGCAGGGCGGCGATGGTGACCACGCCTCGGCGCAGGGCGGCAAGGTCGCGGGAGCCGGTGACGATGTTATCCAGGTCCAGCAGCAGCTTTTCCATCGGTCCGCGCGCTTCCTCGCCGGCGGCCGTGATGCTCACGTGACGCGGGCTGCGGTCGAGCAGGGCGACGCCGAGCCAGTCTTCCAGCTGTTGCACCTGCACGGTCAGCGCCGACGGTGACAGGTGCAGCTCGTTGGCCGCCTTGGTAAAGCTGCCGGTGCGGGCCACCGCGAGGAACGCTTGAATATGTTGGATACTGTTCTTCATTTTGTTTTTCCGAATGTGCTCGGCTGAATATTCCAATTTACAAAGACTAACCTGCTTCCAATACTCCAGGGAAAACAATAACCGGCCAACAAGGCCGCTCTGGAGTAACCCATGCTCGCTACCCTGGGTGTCATTACCATCCTGTGCCTGCTCGCTGCCGTCATGAGCAAACGCCTCTCGCCACTGGTGGCCCTGATCGCCTTGCCGATCATTGCCGCACTGCTCGGTGGGTTCGGCCTGCAAACCAGTGCCTTCATCATTACCGGTATCAAGAACGTCGCCCCCGTGGTGGGCATGTTTGTGTTTGCGATCCTGTTTTTCGGGATCATGACCGACGCCGGCATGCTTGACCCGATCATCGACCGCATCCTGCGCACCGTCGGCACACGTCCTACGCGGATTGTCGTCGGCACCGCGACCCTCGCTTTATTGGTGCATCTGGACGGTTCCGGCGCGGTGACCTTCCTGGTGACGGTACCGGCGATGCTGCCGCTGTATACGCGGCTGGGCATCGATAAACGTATTCTCGCCTGTGTTTGCGCGATGGCTGCCGGGGTCAACTTCCTGCCCTGGACCGGCCCGGTGCTGCGCTCGTCCGCTGCTTTGCATGTGCCCGTCGCGGACCTGTTCCAGCCGCTGATCCCGGTGCAGATCGTCGGCCTGATCTTTGTGTTCGCCTGTGCCTGGTGGCTCGGCCGCCGGGAAGAAAAACGCCTGGGCCTGGGCGCCGGCACCCGCGTCGATGCCATGCCGCAACGGGTGCTCAGCGAGGATGACATCAAGCTGCGCCGCCCGCGTCTGTTCTGGGTCAACCTGATGCTCACCGTGCTGGTGATGGTGGTGATGATCGCCGGCTGGGTCGATCCGGTGGTGATGTTCATGCTCGGCACCGTGGTGGCGCTGTGCATCAACTACCCGAACGTGGACGCCCAGCGCGCCCGTATCGATGCGCATGCCAAGACCGCGCTGACCATGGCCAGCATCCTGCTCGCCGCCGGGGTGTTCACCGGCATCATGCAAGGCACCGGCATGCTCAAGGCGATTGCCGAAGTGGCGGTGGCGCAGATTCCGGCGGGCCACGGCAAGTTGATCCCGGCCGTGGTCGGTTTCATCTCCATGCCGTTGAGCATGCTGTTTGACCCCGATTCCTACTATTTCGGCGTGATGCCGGTGATCGCCGAAGTGGGCAAGGCCCTGGGCGTCGACCCGCTGCAAGTGGCCCAGGCCTCATTGCTTGGTGTGCATACCACCGGCTTCCCGGTCAGCCCGCTGACCCCCGCGACCTTCCTGTTGGTGGGCCTGTGCAAGATCGAATTGGCCGATCACCAGCGCTTCACCATTCCGTTTCTGTTTGCCGCGTCGGTGTTGATGACCCTGACTGCGCTGCTCCTGGGAGTGATTTGAGATGAAAACCTTGCGCATCGGTTCCGGCGCCGGCTATTCCGGCGACCGTATCGAACCTGCCGTCGAGTTGGCCGAGCAGGGCGACCTGGATTACCTGGTATTCGAGTGCCTGGCCGAACGCACCATCGCCCTGGCGCAACAAGCGCGGATCAGCGACCCCGAAGGCGGTTATGACCCGCTGTTGAGTGAGCGCATGCGTCGCGTGTTGCCGTTTGTCGGCGACAAGAGCGGGCGTCGCCTGCGGGTGATCACCAATATGGGCGCTGCCAATCCCGTGTCCGCGGCGCTTGAAGTGCGGCGTATTGCCCGCGAGCTGGGCCTGGAACTCAAGGTGGTCGCCGTGGTTGGCGACGACGTGTTGGACGTGTTGCTGCCCGGTTCTTTGCTGGATAACGGCCAGACGGTTGGTGCCTTGGGCGATCGGCTGATCTCCGCGAATGCCTACCTGGGCGTCGAAGGCATCCTGGATGCGCTGCGTGCCGAGGCCGATGTGGTGATCACCGGGCGTGTGGCCGACCCGTCGCTGTTCCTGGCGCCGCAGATGTTCGAATTCGGCTGGGCCGCGGACGATTGGCAACGCCTGGGGCGCGGCACCCTGGTCGGGCATTTGCTGGAGTGTGCCGGGCAAGTCAGCGGCGGGTATTTTGCCGATCCGGGCTTCAAGGATGTGGACGACCTGGCGCGCCTGGGTTTCCCGTTGGCCGAGATCGATGCGGACGGTGAAGCAGTGATCACCAAGGTTGGCGGCTCCGGTGGGCGGGTCAGCCGCGCCACCTGCACCGAACAATTGATCTATGAAGTGCATGACCCGGCGGCATACCTGACGCCGGATGTGACCGCGGATTTTTCCCGGGTGGGGTTTGTCGAGGAGGGCGTTGACCGCGTGCGTGCCCAGGGCGCCGGTGGCCGCGCGCGTCCCGAGCAATTGAAAGTCAGCGTCGGCTATCTGGACGGTTGGATTGGCGAAGGGCAGATGTCCTACGGCGGCCCTGGCGCGGTCGCACGTGCAGAGTTGGCTCGGGCTGTCGTCCTCAAGCGCCTGGAGTTGATGGGCGTAAAGATGCAGGACGTACGCGCCGAGCTGATCGGCATGGACTCGCTGCACGGCCCGCGCAGCAGCGTCGAGCCTTGGGAGGTGCGCCTGCGCGTGGCCGCCCGCTGTGAGGCGCGCAGCGAAGCGGTGCGGGTCGGTAATGAAGTGGAAACCCTCTACACCAACGGCCCGTCCGGCGGCGGTGGCGCGAGCAAAAGTGTGCGGCAAGTGGTGGCGGTGGCGTCGCTGCTGCTGCCCCGTGACGCAGTCAACCCGAGGATTGAAGCATGAAGTTGCAGAGACTGGCCCATTCCCGCACCGGGGATAAGGGCGACACGTCGAACATTTCGATCATTGCGTATCGGGCCGAGGATTATCCGCTGCTCTGTGAGCAGCTGACGGCTGAGCGCGTGGCGCAGTTCTTTGCAGGGTTGCTGCCGCCGGGTGCGGCGCCGGTGCGGCGTTATGAGTTGCCGAATGTGCAGGCGCTGAACTTTGTGTTGCCGGGGATCTTGCGCGGCGGTGTAACCCGCTCGCTGGCGTTGGATGCCCATGGCAAGTGCCTGGGCTCGGCGCTGCTTGATCTTGATCTGATAACACCGAACTAAATGTGGGAGCGGGCTTGTGTGGGAGCGGGCTTGCTCGCGAAGGCGGTGGATCAGTTGATACATCTATGGCTGATACACCGTATTCGCGAGCAAGCCCGCTCCCACATGAGCCCGCTCCCACATTTTGATCTGTGCCAGCCTGTTAGATAGCGGCGAAGCGCTTGTCCAGGTAATCAATGATCACCTTGGAGTCATACATCCACGTGACCTGGCCATGTTCTTCAATGCGCAGGCACGGCACCTTGATCTTGCCGCCTTGCTCCAGCAGGGTCTGGCGGTCCTGTTCGTTGTTTTTCGCGTCCTTCAACGCCACCGGCACATTCAGGCGGTGCAGGGTGCGGCGGGTCTTCACGCAGAACGGGCAGGCGTGGAACTGATACAGCGTCAACTCCTTGGCCGCTGCGTTGACCTGAGCCTGTTGCTCGGCCGAACGCTGCTTTTTGCTTGGGCGCGTTAGAAAGTCGCCCGCGATGATGATGTGGCCGAGGCCCACACGAAGTGCTTTGACGAACATGGCTGAAACCTCTTGCCCATGAAGAAGGGGCCGCAGCTTACCTGATTTCTGCAGGCGAAAAAAAACCGACGATGAACGCCGGTTTTTTCCTACCCAGCCGTTTACTTGATCAGGCTGAGGAATTCGCTGCGGGTCGCCGCGTTTTCGCGGAACTCACCCAGCATCACCGAAGTGATCATCGACGAATTCTGTTTCTCCACACCGCGCATCATCATGCACATGTGCTTGGCCTCGATCACCACGGCCACGCCCAGGGCGCCGGTGACTTGCATCACCGCATCGGCGATCTGGCGGCTGAGGTTTTCCTGGATCTGCAGGCGGCGCGCGTACATGTCGACAATCCGCGCGACCTTCGACAGGCCCAGCACTTTGCCGCTCGGGATATACGCGACGTGGGCCTTGCCGATGAACGGCAGCAGGTGGTGTTCGCACAACGAGTACAACTCGATGTCCTTGACCAGCACCATTTCGCTGTTGTCAGAGCTGAACAAGGCACCGTTGGTGACTTCTTCCAGGGTCTGCTCATAACCGCGGCAGAGGTACTGCATCGCCTTGGCGGCACGCTTTGGCGTGTCGAGCAGGCCCTCGCGGGAAACGTCCTCGCCGAGTTGGCCGAGGATCGCGGTGTAATTCTGTTCCAGGGACATGAAACTACCTGTGGGATTTTTGCAAAGCGCAAGGTTACGGTGGCGGACACAACGCTGCAAGCCTGACGATGGCACCGGTTACTCGTCACGCCCTTCCATCATGGTGCGCTTGAGCATCACATACACCGCACCGGCCCCACCGTGGCGGGCCTGGCATGAGGTGAAGCCGAGCACTTGGGCATGCTGGCGCAGCCAGGTGTTGACGTGGCTTTTGATCATCGGGCGCTTGCCATCGAGCCGCACGGCCTTGCCGTGGGTGACGCGCACGCAGCGGATTTCGAATTTGGTCGCTTCGGCGAGGAAGGCCCAGAGGGTTTCGCGGGCTTTCTCCACGGTCATGCCGTGCAGGTCGAGGCTGCCTTCGAAGGGGATCTGCCCGACCTTGAGCTTGCGCATCTGGCTTTCCTGCACGCCGTCGCGGGCCCACATCAGTTCGTCTTCGGGGCCGACATCGATCACGAACTGGTCCGACAGGCCATCCACGGTGGTGGCATCGGTGCGCACGGTCGCGGCCTGGCGCAGCTTGGCGATCTGCGCGCGGTCGGCCTTGGGTTTGCCGGTGTCGGCACGGTCGTGCTTGATCGGCTTGACGCCGCGCAGCTCGTTTTTGAACAGGGAAAAATCGTCGTCTTGCATGTCAGCCTCCGCGAAGGGCGGGCAGTTTACCTAAATCGCGGCGGCCAGGGCGCAGGAAACGCTATCCAAGCGCCATCAGTCGTGCTTTTTCATCAGGTGTGCGGAGATGTTCAGCGACAACGGTTGACGCATTTTCCGACGGCTGCGTCGCCACAACCACACTCCCAACCACAGTACCAGCAGCCCGGTCCCCAGCAGAATTGCCGAGCCGCCGGGGCTGGCATTCAGTTCGCCAAGGGCCGGTGAGTGGCCAAATAAACCGGCGCCACCAGCACCGGCCAACAACAGACCTACGATCGCCAGCAGCGCAGCAAAGCCCGCCACCAGGCGCAGACGCCAGTTGCTCGGGCCCTTGGGGCGCAAGCGACGAGCATCAAAACCATCGGATATCTTCATTCCGACCTTTCCTCCAGGGTATCGGCCCTTCGACCGGACAATACACAGGTTGTTCCGGGGGGAGGGCTAAATGCGCCAAATGAGAAGGCTTTGTGGATGAGCGGGGCCATAAACACACCGCTCACCGGCAGGACGATCAGATCAGATCTTTGGTCAACGCGAGGGTGGCGAAGTTGTCGGCCATGATGGCCATTTCGGTTTGCTGCACGTGTTCGGCGCTCAGGATGCCACCTTTGTAGGGCAGGTCGCGGGTGGCGCAGGCATCTTCCACCAGGGTGCAGCGAAAGCCCAGGTTCTTGGCGGCGCGCACGGTGGTGCTGACGCTGGAGTGGCTCATGAAACCGGCCACGATCAAGTCCAGGGACCCCAGGTCTTGCAGGTGTTTTTCCAGGCCGGTGCCGTGGAAGGCGCTGGGTAGCAGCTTGCCGATGATGGTTTCGTCGCCCACTGGCTCAAGGCCAGGAATGAACTCGCCGCGCTCGCCCTGAGGGTCGAACAGGCCGCCGACGGTGCCCAGGTGACGCACATGCACAATCGGGCGCCCGGCGTGGCGCGCCGCTGCAACCAGTTGCTTGATGTTGTCGACCGCGGCGTCCATGCCCGAGAGGGCGAGCGGGCCGCTGAGGTATTCCTTCTGGGCGTCGATGATCACGAGGGTCGCATGGTTGAGATTGGCTGCTGCGTAACCGCGACCGCTGAGTTGAAACATCGTCTTTGGAACGGACATTCTGGGGCTCCTGTGAGGGGGGCTTTTGCGACATTGTCCACTGGCTGAGCGGTTCTGTGAATCGCTACCATCGTAAGGTACGCCGTTGTTGACGTGCAGCGATGTCAAGAGGTGGGCTTGTTTAACGCAATGATGGCAATTTGGATGAAATCCGACGGATGGCGGCGGCGTTTCGTACATCGTCGGTACAGGCGAAGGCTGCTAGAATCGCCAGTCGTTTTTTCCAGGAGTCTGCCCCCGTGATCACTTCCCGCCTGCGCACCTTGCGCGACCACATCCGTTGGGCTGTCAGCCGTTTCCATGGGGAAGACCTGTTTTTTGGCCATGGCACCGACAATGCCTGGGACGAAGCCCGCCAATTGGTGCTTGGTGCCTTGAATTTGCCGTGGGAAATTGCCGACAGCTACCTGGACTGCAATCTCGAAGAAGAGGAAGTCTCCCATGTGCAGCGCTTGCTGCATCGCCGTATCCACGAGCGTGTTCCTACCGCCTACCTGTTGAAGGAGGCGTGGTTCTGCGGCATGTCGTTTATCGTCGATGAGCGCGTGCTGATCCCGCGCTCACCCATTGGCGAGCTGATCGAAAACCGTTTCGAACCCTGGCTGGCCCAGGCGCCGGCACGCATTCTCGACCTGTGCACGGGGTCCGGTTGCATCGGTATCGCCTGTGCTTACGAGTTCCAGGACGCCGAAGTGGTACTGGCTGACCTGTCCTTCGAAGCGCTGGAAGTGGCCAACCAGAATATCGAGCGCCATGGCGTCGATGAGCGCGTCTACACCGTGCAGGGTGACGGTTTCGACGGCCTGCCGGGCCAGCGCTTTGATCTGATCGTGTCGAACCCGCCGTATGTGGACGCTGAAGACTTCGCCGACATGCCCGACGAATACCAGCACGAGCCTGAGTTGGGCCTGGCCTGCGGTGACGATGGTTTGAACCTGGTGCGGCGCATGCTGGCCGAGGCGGCGGATCATCTGACCGAGAAGGGCCTGTTGATCGTTGAAGTGGGCAATAGCCAGGTGCATGTCGAGGCGTTGTACCCGGAAGTCGACTTTGCCTGGCTGGACTTCCAGCGCGGTGGGCACGGGGTGTTCATGTTGACGGCGGAGCAGTGCCGCCAGCATCAGGCGGTGTTTGCCGCCAGGGTCTGACCCGTCTATCCCTGTAGGAACAGGGTCAGTGTGGGAGCGGGCTTGCTCGCGAATGCGGTGGACCAGTCATCGGATGTATTGGCTGATCTACGGCTTTCGCGAGCAAGCCCGCTCCCACACAAGCCCGTTTCCACAGGTTGATTGCATTTCACCCCGCTGTCAGCGGTGCGTGGCAATCCAGATCAGCAGCCCCGCCTGGAACACGGTAAACGCCACCAGGCAGGTAATGGTAAAGCGCAGCCCGCTGTCTTCGCGCTTGAACTTGGTGACCTTTTCCTCTTCCTTGCGCAGCTTGATTTCCTGCTCCGCCAGGTTCTGCTCGGCCTGTTGCAGCATCTGCGCCGCTTCAAGGATCTCGACGAACTGCACCTTCTCGGTGTTCCAGCTCTCCAGCACATCGCCGACCTTGCCCGGCTGCACGTTGCCCTTGAGGTGCTGCACATCGGCGTAGGCCACATCAAAACCGTGGACCCGCAGGAAGTGGTCGCGACGCAGGCGCGTGGCTTCGTTCAGCGCGTCCTTGTTGGACAGGTCAACGCCGTCGATGCGGTAGCTGGCCCATCGTTTCTTCGCCCACGCCGCCCCTTGGGCCACCAGGAAGCGCCCCAGGCCGCGGTTGGGCGGTTCGATTTCGAGGCTGTTGCCCGGGCCGAAGTGCACGCGGTGTTTATCGTGATCAACCCACACATCCAGGTGATTCTGCTCGCGGCGCACCCGTTGCCCCGGCAACTGGATGACCATGCGCAACAGGCTGTGGTGCGCGTCATTGCGCTCGGCATAGCCAAACTGCACGAAACGCAGCGGCCGCACGCCGGTGGCACGGTCGGTGGCCAGGGGCGCGAGGCGCAGCATCTTGAAATGCTCGGCCTGAACATCCGCCCACGGCAGGGGCGCCGCGTCGACGGCCTCGGTGTTTTCAGCCTTGGTGTCGGCGGTGGGTTCCGGTGTTGCTTCTGTGGTTGTCATGCGGCGCGATCCTGTCCAAGCCCTGCTAGTCGACAGTCTTTTTGCGGTCGACACCCGCTTATCGGCCGCGTTCTGCAGGACTGGAGGCAAATTGTCGCTTAACGGGGCTGAAGTCCGGCGATAAAGCGCACCACGCGGTTGCCCAGCTCGGCGGCGAGGGGTAATTGCGGGTTGTTGTAGGAGGCCAATTGCTGCTTCACGTCGTTGGGCACGATGCGCATCACGTGGTTCATGCCCTCAATCAGCACGAGCTGCGCGTCGGGCTTGGCCTGCTTCAGTTGCCGGGCATCCGCCACGCCTACCTGGATGTCGTTGGTGCCCTGGATGATCAGCGCCGGCATATCCAGTCTGGCAAAGGCGGCCGATGGGTCGGCGCGGAACAGGCTGATCAGATACGGTTGCACACTCGGTCGGAAAATACCTTGCAACGGGTCCGGTACGTCCGCATCCACCTGGCCGGCCTTGAGGTGGTCGAGGATTTGATTGCTGCGTAGCAGCAGGGCAGGGGGCAGGTGATCGGCCAACTGTTGGCGGATCACCTGATCGACTGGCCTTGCACTGCCGGACAACGAAATCACTCCCGCCGGTTCCAGCTGCGGCGCGGCGAGGGCCGCGACCAATGCACCTTCGCTATGCCCCAGCACGACCAGCGGACCCATGCGCGGGTCGGCCTTGAGCCGCTTGCCCCAGGCCACGGCGTCGGCCACGTAGGCGTCGAGGGTCAGGTTGCGTTCGTCGGGGGTGGCGGCCAGGCTGGCGGCGACGCCGCGCTTGTCGTAGCGCACGCTGGCGATGTTATGCCGCGCCAGTACCCAGGCCAGGCGCTTGAGGCTGTCGTTGCGGGCGCCGTCGGCGCTGTTGCCATTGCGGTCGGTGGGGCCGGAACCGGCGATGATCAGCACCACTGGCACCGGTTTGTCGGATTGGGGCAGCAGCAATGAACCAAACAGCTCGCCGCTGCCGGTGTCCAGGCTGATCGGCCGTTGCAGCACCACGGGGGAGGCGGCGTGGGCCACGGCGGTAAACAGGGTGAGGGTCAGCAGTAAAACTCGAAGCATCATCGCGCCATCATCGTAGGAGGTGCCGGTTCGACCAATGTCTACCCGGAAGGTTTCGAGGATGAACTAGTCGGTTGGCCCGCGTATACTGGCGCGCTTGGTTATCACCCCTGAGTGATTACAACTGATTTCACGGAGCGCCCTGCATGTCCGGCAATACCTTCGGCAAGCTGTTCACTGTCACCACCGCGGGCGAAAGCCATGGCCCGGCGTTGGTCGCCATTGTCGACGGCTGCCCGCCCGGCCTCGAGCTGTCCCTGGAAGACCTGCAGCGTGACCTCGACCGCCGCAAGCCCGGCACCAGCCGCCACACCACCCAGCGCCAGGAGCCGGACGAAGTCGAGATCCTCTCCGGCGTGTTCGAAGGCCGTACCACCGGGTGCGCCATCGGCCTGTTGATCCGCAACACCGACCAGAAGTCCAAGGACTACTCGGCGATCAAGGACCTGTTCCGCCCGGCCCACGCCGACTACACCTACCACCACAAATACGGCGAGCGCGACTACCGTGGCGGCGGCCGCAGCTCGGCGCGCGAAACCGCGATGCGCGTGGCCGCGGGTGCCATTGCCAAGAAATACCTGGCCACCCAAGGCATCGTGATCCGTGGCTACATGAGCCAGCTGGGCCCGATCGAGATCCCGTTCAAGACCTGGGACAGCGTCGAAGACAACGCCTTCTTCAGCCCCGACCCGGACAAGGTGCCGGAACTGGAAGCCTACATGGACCAGTTGCGCCGCGACCAGGATTCGGTCGGCGCCAAGATCACCGTGGTTGCCGAGGGCGTGAAACCGGGCCTGGGCGAGCCGATCTTCGACCGCCTCGACGCCGAACTGGCCCATGCGCTGATGAGCATCAACGCCGTGAAAGGCGTGGAAATCGGCGCCGGCTTTGCCTGCGTGTCCCAGCGCGGCACCGAGCACCGTGACGAGCTGACCCCGCAAGGTTTCCTCAGCAACAATGCCGGCGGCATCCTCGGTGGCATTTCGTCCGGCCAGCCGATCGTGGCGCACCTGGCGCTGAAGGCCACGTCGAGCATCACCACGCCGGGCCGTTCCATTGACGTGCACGGCAACCCGGTGGACGTGATCACCAAGGGGCGTCATGACCCGTGCGTCGGCATCCGTGCCACGCCGATTGCCGAAGCCATGATGGCCATCGTGCTGATGGACCACCTGCTGCGCAATCGTGGGCAAAACGCCGACGTCCGCGTCGACACCCCGGTGCTGGGCCAACTGTGACAGCCTGTTGCGGCGAGGGAGCTTGCTCTCTGTGGGCTGCGAAGCAGCCCCAACCCCAACAGACATGACGCTCCCCTACTGGCGCCTCTCCAGCTTCTACCTGTTCTATTTCGCCCTGCTGGGGGCGACCGCGCCCTTCCTGGCCCTGTACTTCGACCACCTGGGATTCACCAGCGCGCGCATCGGCGAGCTGGTGGCCATCCCCATGTTGATGCGCTGCGTGGCGCCCAACCTGTGGGGCTGGCTCGGCGACTACACCGGGCGGCGCCTGGCCATCGTGCGGTTCGGCGCGGTGTGCACCCTTATCAGTTTTTCGCTGATCTTCGTCAGCAAGACCTACGCCTGGCTGGCCCTGGTTATGGCTCTGCACGCCTTCTTCTGGCATGCGGTGCTGCCGCAGTTTGAAGTGATCACCCTGGCCCACCTGCAACAACAGACCGCGCGCTACAGCCAGATCCGCCTGTGGGGTTCCATCGGCTTTATCCTCACCGTGGTCATCATGGGGCGCCTGTTCGACTGGCTGAGCCTGGACATTTACCCGGTGGTGGTCGTGGTGATCATGGTCGGCATCATCGGCGCCAGCCTGTGGGTGCCGAACGCGCAACCCGCCAGCCACGGCAACCGCTTGGCTGGCGATGGTTTTCTCAAGCAATTGCGCAGCCCCGGCGTGCTGGCGTTTTATGCCTGCGTGGCGCTGATGCAAATGAGCCATGGCCCGTACTACACCTTTCTTACGCTGCACCTTGAACATTTGGGCTACGCCCGTGGTGTGATCGGCCTGCTGTGGGCGTTGGGCGTAGTGGCTGAGGTGCTGATGTTCCTGGGCATGAGCCGCATCCTCATGCGCTTTTCCATCCGTCGGGTGCTGCTGGCGAGCTTTTTGTTGGCGGCGCTGCGCTGGTTGCTCCTGGGCACGTTTGCCGAATTTTTCTGGGTGCTGTTGCTGGCGCAGGTGATGCATGCCGCCACCTTCGGCAGCTTTCATGCGGCGGCGATTGCCTTTGTGCAACGCAGCTTCGGCGCCAAACAACAAGGCCAGGGCCAGGCGCTGTACGCCGCACTGGCTGGCACCGGCGGCGCGCTGGGCGCGTTGTACTCCGGCTACAGCTGGAACCTGTTGGGGCCGACCCTGACCTTTAGTATTGCCAGCATCGCGGCGCTGGCCGCCGCCATTATCATTGGCCTTCGATTGCAAGAGCCCAACAAAGGAACCGTGCAATGAGTTATGTCGCCGTCTACCACGTTGCTTCGCCGGATACCCCGAACAAAGTCCTGACCCACCTCGATGACATCGCGGCGACGTTGGCCGAGCATGGCGTACGTTTCGAGCGTTGGCAGCCGAGCCCTATCGAAAAGGGCGCCAGCGACGCGCAAATGATCGCGGCGTACCAGGCGCAGATCGACGCTTCGGGTTATGCCGGCGCACAAGTGTTCAGTGTCAGCGGCGATCATCCGCAAAAGGCGCAGCTGCGTGCGCAGTTCCTCGATGAGCATCGTTACAGTGAAGACGCCGCGTGTTTTTTCCTCGCCGGCCAAGGCTTGTTTAGCCTGCACATTGGCGACTACGTGTACGCCGTGCGTTGTGAGAAAAACGACCTGCTGGTCGTCCCGGCCGGATTGCCACATTGGTTTGACATGGGGGAGAACCCGCACGTAGTGGCACTGCGTTTGTTCAATGCAACGACCGTCCGGGTCCCCGAGTTCAGCGGCGATGACATTGCCCGACGGTTTCCCGGTTTGGATGACTAAGCACTAATCCTTGAATGTTCAACCCTGGCAAGGTGGAAGTTTCTGTGGGAAGTGCCTTATTTAGTTGTAGGGTTCGGATGTTTATTGTTGACCCTACGCACTAATACTATTCGTTATGTAACGCTCTCCGGCCTCAATGTTTATATCGCCTGTCAATAGGAGCAATCCGAAGGGTGATGGAGCATCAGCTAATAAAAAGGAGAGCACCCCATGAGCGTCCCCGAGGAATCGTTGCCGTATTCCGTGCCCACCGCTGTGAGAAGACGTCTGAACTTGTCCGGCAAGCCCTTGACGCCCACGGAGCGGGTCATCCTGCGATGGGCTTCGGAGGGCAAGACCGTCTGGGAGATCAGCCAGATTCGCAGCACCTCTCAAGCCACGGTCAAGTTCCACCTGCGCAATATCTACGGCAAGCTGGACGTCAACAACCGCGTACAGGCGCTGAATGCAGCGGCACGCCAAGGGCTGTGCTGAACCGAAAAAAAAGGCCGCGACACCTGGGGGCGTCGCGGCCTTTTTGTACCTGTCACTCAGGCTGAGTGATAGGTCGGCAAGGCAAAGCGGTTCTGGCTTTGCAGCATGGAAATCTGCGGCAGATCGCTGGCTTGTTCGGCCAGGTCGCGGCGAATCGCGCTGATCACCCACGTCAGTTGGTCGGCGGTGTGCAATTGCTGGTAAGAGATCGAGCGCTTGACCTGCTTGCCTTCGCTGTTGCGTAGGGTCAACAGGATGCCGCCGTCGGGACGTGGCTGAGTGGTGACGTCGTAGTTGGAGAATACTGAAGCGAATTTATCTTGGATCAGGCTCATGTCTATCAGCTCCGTTGGCTCAAGTTGGCAAGCATGGAGTGATAGGTGCAGTGATTGTGCCATCTAGTGATATTGAAAAATATCGTTATAAATCAACGAGATACAAAAAATGGAAATTTTCGTTTTCGTGCAATTTGCATGAATGGCCATCATGCATCCTGCATTTTGCGCTGCTCAGGGGGGTGGTTTGGCGTGCCGATATGTTTAAAGACTGCCTGCGCGTCGCTAAATTCCTTTTTTCCATGCCCCGCCCGATGGGATACAAAACTTTTCAAATCCCGCGTGTACAGCGCCAGAACGGCTGACGTATTTTCCTGCAACGCATACGAACAATAAGAAAAAGGACGTTCCTCCATGAGCCACCCGCAAAACGACATGATCAGTTGGGGCATGCTGCTGCGTAAGGTGCCGGCCATTGTTCGCGCCTTGCCGCGGGTCCTGCGTGGCATGCGTGCCGCCAACGTCACCGACCCGGCGCAGCCCTGCGGCCTGGGCTGGCACTTCGAGCAGGCCACCTTGCGCAATCCGGACGGCATCGCGTTGTTGTACGGCGATCAGGTGCTCAGCTACCGCGAAACCAACCGCCGCGCCAACCGTATCGCTCATCACCTGCAGGCCCAAGGCATCCGCAAGGGTGACGTGGTGGCGCTGTTTATCGAAAACCGTCCCGAATTGCTGCTGAACGTGCTGGCCGTGGCCAAGATCGGCGGTGTCTGCGCGATGCTGAATACCGCGCAGACCCAGGCCGCGCTGGTGCACAGCCTGAACCTGGTGAGGCCGGTGGCGATTGTGGTGGGGGCGGAATTGGTAGGGCCCTATGACGCGGTGCGTGAACAGGTGGCGATCCCGGTCGAGCGCACCTGGTTTGTCGCCGATCAGGCCTCGAGTGCGCTGCCCGCGGGTTATGTCGACCTGCTGGCCGCCAGCGCCGAGAGCCCGGAGGGCAACCCGGCCAGCACCGCGCAGATCTTTTTCAATGACCCCTGCTTCTATATCTACACTTCCGGCACCACGGGCCTGCCCAAGGCCGGCATCATGAAGCACGGGCGCTGGACCAAGACCGCCGTCAGTTTCGGCAGCATTGCCCTGGACATGGGCCCGGACGACGTCCTCTATTGCACCTTGCCGCTGTATCACGCCACCGGCCTGTGTGTGTGCTGGGGCTCGGCGATTGTCGGCGCGTCGGGTTTCGCCATCCGGCGCAAATTCAGCGCCAGCCAGTTCTGGGACGATGTGCGCAAGTTCAACGCAACCACCTTGGGGTATGTCGGCGAGTTGTGCCGCTACCTGCTCGACCAGCCTGCCAGCGCAAACGACCGCGACAACCGCGTGACCAAGATGGTCGGCAACGGCCTGCGTCCCGGCGTGTGGGCGCAGTTCAAACAGCGCTATGGCGTCGAGCATATCTGCGAGTTGTATGCCGCCAGCGACGGTAACATCGGCTTCACCAACGTACTGAATTTCGACAACACCATCGGCTTTTGCCTGCAACACTGGGCGCTGGTGGACTACGCCCACGACAGCGGTGAGCCGTTGCGTGGCAGCGATGGCTTTATGCGCAAGGTGCAGACGGGCGGGCAGGGCCTGTTGCTGGCGCGCATCGATGAAAAATCCCCGTTCGATGGCTACACCGACCCGGAAAAGAACCGCAAGGTAATCCTCACCGACGTGTTCGAGAAGGGTGACCGTTACTTCAATACCGGCGATTTGCTGCGCAGCATCGGCTTTGGCCATGCGCAGTTTGTCGATCGCCTGGGGGACACCTATCGCTGGAAGGGCGAGAATGTCTCCACCACCGAGGTCGAGAACATCCTGCTGCAACACCCGCAGATCGCCGAGGTGGTGGCCTACGGGGTGGAGATCGAAAACACCAACGGCCGCGCAGGCATGGTTGCGATTACCCCGAGTGAGTCGCTGGCTTCGCTGGACATGCGCGAGTTGCTGCAATTCGCCCACGGCCAGTTGCCGCACTATGCGGTGCCGCTGTTCCTGCGGATCAAGGTGAAGATGGAGACCACCGGGACCTTCAAGTACCAGAAGGTCAAGCTCAAGGAGGAGGCGTTCGACCCGGACAAAGCCGGAAACGACCCGGTCTACGCCTGGTTGCCGGGCTCCGACTGCTATGTGCCGGTGACCGGGCAGTTATTGGCGCAGATCCAGGGCGGCCACTTCCGTTATTAAAAGCCGCGTTATTGATTCTGCCTATGGCGGCTTTTGGCAAAAAAACCATGACAGTGAGGAACTCCGTAGCGACACTGGCGCCCTATACAGCATCAGACAAGGAGCCCCTCACATGTCCAAACAAATGACCGAAACCGAAGCCGCCGAATTTGCCGAGCAGGTCTTCGATGTCGCGCGCCGGGGCGACGCCGCGATGCTCGCCGCGCTGCTGGCCAAGGGCCTGCCGGCCAACCTGCGCAACCACAATGGTGACACCTTGTTGATGCTCGCGGCGTACCACGGCCATGCCGAAGCGGTAAAAGTGCTGCTGGAATTCAAGGCCGACCCGCAGATCCCCAACGACAAGAACCAACTGCCGATTGCCGGCGCCGCGTTCAAGGGCAACCTGGACGTGGTCAAGGCGCTGATCGAAGGCGGCGCGCCGGTGGATGCGGCGTCTGCCGATGGGCGTACCGCGTTGATGCTGGCGGCGATGTTCAACCGCGTCGAAATGCTCGACTACCTGCTCGGCCAGGGCGCCAACCCCCAGGCCACTGACGCCCAGGGCGCCACCGCACTGGCGGCGGCGCACACCATGGGCGCGGTGGATACGGCGGCGCGCTTGCAGAAACTGGTGTAGGCTACGCGCCCTCGAAAACCCGCCCGCCACAGGACCATTGCCATGAAAACCGCCCTCGTCGAACTCATCAGTAAAATCAGCGCCGGCGTCATGGGCGAGGACGAGGTGGCACGTATCGCCGACGAAGCGGCCCAGGCCTACGCGGACCCGGCGGCGTTTCTGGCGGCCAATCCGGACATCAACTACGACGACAGCTTCCCGATCCCACTGGGTGAATGGGTTGTGGTCGGCAGCCTGCCGGACACCGTGCTGTTCCAGGCCGACACCTATGGTGACCTGTTCGCGCAGATCGTCGCCTCGTTCGGCCCGGGCGTGGCGTTCAACCTCAAGCCCAAGCAACTGGCCAAGACTGAAGCCCTGACCGCACTGAACCGCATCCAGATCCAGATGAGCGCCCTGAGCCCACAAGACGGTGGCTACGTGCTGCTCAACTTCAGCGAATTGCTGGATGACGAGATCCAGGCGGTGCTGGTGTACGGCAACGACCTGCCGCGCGTGCTGGAACTGTGTGCCGAAGTCGGCATCAAGGCCGAGCCTTCGCTGGAAGCTCTACGAATCGCCCTACACGTCTGAAATAAAACGGAACCCCCGGCAGGGCTGACTATCCTACAAGTGCATGCCCTCACTTAAGGAGCGACACCATGGGTTCCACTTTTAATGGCTTGATCGGGCTGATCATCCTTGCGCTGGACATCTGGGCGATCATCAACGTGTTCAAAAGCGGCGCGAGCACCGGTGCCAAAGTGCTGTGGATTCTGTTGATCCTGTTGTTGCCGGTACTGGGCTTGATCATCTGGGCCATCGCCGGGCCACGGGGCAACGTGCGGATCTGATCACTCAAAGGATCTAGAGCAAGCAGCGTCGATGTGGGGGCGGGCTTGCTCGCGAATGGGGTGTGCCAGTCCAAGCATCTGTGACTGACACGCCGTATCCGCGAGCAAGCCCGTTCCCACAATAGTTTCAGTGCAGTCATGAGATTTGTGTATCGAAATATTCGCTACACACAATTTTCACATTCCATCCAAGACAATTCGCCAGATTTCCTTCCCGCCGGGGCTCTATCTCAAGTGCCGTCACGGTGGAGCAGGTGCGCGCGCTCAGTAATTAATAGCCTTGCTGCTGTTGATCGGGCACCATTCGCGCCACTGCATTATCCAGCCACTTAAACTTCCAATGGGTCCTGAAACGACATGGCAAACCCGGACGCCCTGAATCAGCAGCGAGCTTCAACTCGCCTGCTGCAACCGACCGTCAAATCCCATCTGGCGTACACGCTGCTCTGCGCACTGGTCATGATGGTGATGTTCTCGCTGCTGCGCCTGGCGCTGCTGGTGTACAACCGCGAGATGATCCTCGACACACCGGCCTCGACCTTCCTCGAAGCGTTCGGTAATGGCCTGCGCCTGGACATCCGCCTGGTGGTCTACCTGATCATCCCGCTGCTGCTGGCATTGTTCAGCGTACGGGCCATGGCCGCGCGCGGGTTCTTCCGGTTCTGGCTGACGGTGGCGTCGAGCATCGCGCTGTTCCTCGGCCTGATGGAAATGGACTTCTACCGCGAGTTCCACCAGCGCCTCAACGGCCTGGTCTTCCAGTACGTGAAGGAAGACCCGAAAACCGTGATGAGCATGCTCTGGTACGGTTTCCCGGTGGTGCGCTACCTGTTGGCCTGGGCCGTGGGCACGCTGATCCTGAGCATCGCCTTCAAAGGCGCCGACCGTGCGACACGCCCACGCGGCCCATTCAGCGGCGGCAGCATCGGCACCCGCCAGGTGGCGCCGTGGTACAGCCGCATCGCGGTGTTCGTGGTCTGCCTGTTGATCGCCGTGGTCGCCGCCCGCGGCACCCTGCGCCAGGGCCCGCCGCTGCGTTGGGGTGACGTGTACACCACCGACTCCAACTTCGCCAACCAACTGGGCCTCAACGGCACGTTGTCGCTGATCGCGGCGGCCAAGTCGCGCTTCTCCGAAGAGCGTTCGAATATCTGGAAGGCCACCCTGGACCAGCCGCTGGCGACCCAGACCGTGCGCGATATGCTGGTACTGCCGCAGGAAAAACTGGTGGATACCGACACCGCTGCCGTGCGCCGCGACTACACGCCACCGGCCGAGAAGACGCTGCCGATCAAGAACGTGGTCGTGATCCTGATGGAAAGCTTCGCCGGTCACTCGGTGGGCGCCCTGGGCCGTCCGGGCAACATCACGCCGTACTTCGACAAACTGTCCAAGGAAGGCCTGCTGTTCGACCGTTTCTTCTCCAACGGCACCCACACCCACCAGGGTATGTTTGCCACCATGGCCTGCTTCCCGAACCTGCCGGGCTTCGAATACCTGATGCAGACCCCGGAAGGCAGCCACAAGCTGTCGGGCCTGCCGCAGCTGCTCAGCGCGCGCAAGTTTGACGACGTGTATGTCTACAACGGCGATTTCGCCTGGGACAACCAGTCGGGTTTCTTCAGCAACCAGGGCATGACCAACTTCATCGGCCGTAACGACTTCGTCAACCCGGTGTTCTCCGACCCGACGTGGGGCGTGTCCGACCAGGACATGTTCAACCGTGGCCTGGAAGAGTTGAAAGCCCGCGAAGGCGGCAAGCCGTTCTATGCCCTGCTGCAAACCCTGTCCAACCACACGCCGTACGCATTGCCGACCCCATTGCCGGTCGAGAAGGTCACCGACCGTGGCAGCCTCAACGAGCATTTGACGGCCATGCGCTACTCCGACTGGGCCCTGGGCCAGTTCTTCGAGAAGGCCCGCAAGGAGCCGTACTTCAAGGAAACCCTGTTCGTCATCGTGGGCGACCACGGCTTCGGCAACGAACAGCAGATCACCGAGATGGACCTGGGCCGCTTCAACGTGCCGATGCTGATGATCGCACCGGGCGTGCAGGAAAAGTTCGGCGAGCGTGACCACACCGTGGGTACCCAGATCGACATCGTGCCGACCATCATGGGCCGCCTGGGTGGCGACACCCTGCACCAGTGCTGGGGCCGTGACCTGCTGAACCTGCCGGAAGGCGACAAGGGCTTCGGCGTGATCAAGCCGTCGGGCAGCGATCAGACCGTGGCCCTGGTCACCGCAGACCGCATCCTGGTACTGCCCAAGGAAATGCCACCGAAGCTGTGGGAATACGAACTGGGCGCCGAGCCGACTGGTAAAGTGATTCCCGATTCGCCGGACGAGGCCGCACTCAAGCAGAAACTTGAGTCGTTCCTGCAGACCGCCACCAAGAGCCTGTTGGATAACACCGCCGGCGTGGTGGATGGCAAACCGGACTAACTAACCGGCAATAAAAAAGAGGCCCTCTAGAGGGCCTCTTTTTTTTGCCTGGTGTTTATATCCGGCCGAGTAACAACAGCACCAGCAACACTACCAGGACGACGCCGAGGATACCCGACGGGCCATAACCCCAATTGCGGGAGTGCGGGAATACCGGCAGGCCGCCGACCAGCAGGAGGATCAGGATGATGATCAGAATAAGGCTCATGGGTTACTTCCTTCTGGTTATTGAGCGATAGGCTTGCACGTTTAATTGCAGGCGCCTTAACAACTCCGACTGTGTTGTTGCGCGGAAAATTCCAAGTTTTTTTAAAGCTTTTCGCAAACTTGCTTATTTCTTTTAAACCATCGACTTAGTTGAAAAAGATTGAACTTACCCCTGCGTCCAGGCTCCGACCCGGCCGTGGGTTTGCCTGGGGCATTCATCAATCTGATGGTGCGTGGGTGCAGGAATAACCTTCGCTACACTGCCGATCACTTCTTCCGTGAACCACAAGGCTACTTCCTATGCAAAATCGCATGATGATCACTGGCGCCGGGTCCGGCTTGGGTCGTGAAATCGCTCTGCGCTGGGCTCGCGAGGGCTGGCAGCTGGCCTTGTCGGATGTCAGCGAACCGGGCTTGCAGGAAACCCTCAAGCTGGTGCGCGAGGCGGGTGGCGACGGCTTCGTGCAACGCTGCGACGTGCGCGACTACAGCCAGCTCACCGCGTTCGCCCAGGCTTGCGAAGTCAAGCTCGGCGGCATCGATGTGATCGTCAACAATGCCGGTGTGGCCTCGGGCGGGTTCTTCGCCGAACTGTCCCTGGAGGACTGGGACTGGCAGATCGCAATCAACCTGATGGGCGTGGTCAAGGGCTGCAAGGCGTTCCTGCCGCTGCTGGAAAAGAGCAAGGGCCGCATCATCAATATCGCTTCGATGGCCGCGCTGATGCAGGGTCCGGCCATGAGCAACTACAACGTGGCCAAGGCCGGTGTGGTGGCGTTGTCGGAAAGCCTGCTGGTGGAGCTCAAGCAACAGGACGTCGGGGTGCATGTGGTGTGCCCGTCGTTCTTCCAGACCAACCTGTTGGACTCGTTCCGTGGCCCGACCCCGGCGATGAAGGCCCAGGTAGGCAAACTGCTCGAAAGCTCGCCGATTTCGGCGGCGGACATTGCCGATTACATCTACCAGCGTGTGGCTGAAGGCGAATTCATGATCTTGCCCCACGAACAGGGGCGGATGGCCTGGGCGTTGAAGCAGAAGAACCCGCAGTTGCTGTATGACGAAATGACCACCATGGCCGACAAGATGCGCGCCAAGGCGCAAGCCACCAAAGCCTGAGCGCAGCCCTGATGTAAATGTGGAGCGGGCTTGTGTGGGAGCGGGCTTGCTCGCGAAAGTGGAGTGTCAGTCGCTGAATGTGTAGCTGATATACCGCATTCGCGAGCAAGCCCGTTCCCACATTTTTAGCCGTGGTCTGTCAGTAAAATTACCTGTTGATGTAGGTCTCGCCTGATTTTGCCGCGAGCCATTGCTGCACTCCCTTGCAAGCGCGCATGGTCAAGGTCCTGTCACTCTCAAAGGACAACCGCCATGCTGGTACTAAGCCGCGCTGTAGGCGAAATCATCTCCATCGGCGATGACATCGCCTTGCACATCGTCGAGTTGAATGGCTCACAGGTGAAATTCGGCGTCCAGGCGCCGGTGGGGGTCAATGTGCATCGTGCCGAGGTGTATCAGAAAATCCTCGAACGCCAAGCCACAGAAACCCCCGCCGTTAGCAACCCATAACCTTCTCAGTCGAACAGATGCTTGGGCACGTCGTGCTTGAGCATCAACTGACATTGCTCGCTTTCCGGGTCGAACACGATCAGCGCCTGGCCTTTGGTCAGCGCTTGGCGCACGCGTAATACGCGGGTTTCCAGGGGCGTGTCGTCGCCATTGTCGGTGCCGTCACGGGTGACGAAATCTTCAATGAGGCGGGTCAGGGTGTCGACTTCAAGTGCGTCGTAGGGAATCAGCATACAAGCCTCGGCTGGAGAATCCCGGCGATGCTACTGCGCCGGGACCCAGGTTGCCAGTCTCAGGATTTCTGACCGACCAGGCTGTCCACCGACGGCACCCGCGTGTCGCTCTCCATTTGCGTTTCATGTTCCAGCTGGTGACTGAACCGATCCAGTGAACCCTGGGCCGGTTGCGCGTCGCTGGCGAACACCGGCGGGCTGAGGATGTACGCGCCCAGCAGGCGACTCAACGCCGCCAGGCTGTCGATGTGGGTGCGTTCGTAGCCGTGGGTCGCATCGCAACCAAACGCCAACAGGGCGGTGCGGATGTCGTGGCCGGCGGTCACGGCCGAGTGCGCATCACTGAAGTAGTAGCGGAACAGGTCGCGGCGCACCGGCAGATCGTTGTCCGCTGCCAGCCGCAGCAGGTGCCGCGACAGGTGATAGTCGTACGGCCCGCCGGAATCCTGCATCGCCACGCTGACCGCATGCTCGCTGGAATGCTGGCCGGGGGCGACGGGGGCAATGTCGATGCCGACAAACTCGCTGACATCCCAGGGCAGGGCGGCGGCCGCACCGCTGCCGGTCTCTTCGGTGATGGTGAACAGCGGGTGGCAGTCGATCAGCAACGGCTCGCCACTGTCGACGATGGCCTTGAGTGCGGCGAGCAGGGCGGCCACGCCGGCTTTGTCGTCGAGGTGGCGGGCGCTGATATGCCCGCTCTCGGTGAATTCGGGCAGCGGGTCGAAGGCCACGTAGTCGCCGACGCTGATGCCCAGGGAGTCACAATCGGCACGGGTGGCGCAGTAGGCGTCGAGGCGCAACTCCACGTGGTCCCAGCTCACCGGCATTTCATCTACGGCGGTGTTGAACGCATGCCCGGAGGCCATCAACGGCAACACGCTGCCACGGATCACGCCATTGTCGGTGAACAGGCTCACACGGCTACCTTCGGCAAAGCGGCTCGACCAGCAGCCTACTGGCGCGAGGGTCAGGCGCCCGTTGTCCTTGATCGCCCGCACGGCGGCGCCGATGGTGTCCAAATGCGCGGACACCGCGCGGTCGGGGCTGTTTTTCTGGCCCTTGAGGGTGGCGCGGATCGTGCCGCGCCGGGTCATTTCGAACGGGATACCCAACTCTTCCAGGCGCTCGGCGACGTAGCGCACGATGGTGTCGGTGAACCCGGTGGGGCTGGGGATGGCGAGCATTTCCAGTAGGACTTTTTGCAGGTAGTTCAGGTCCGGCTCGGGGATGGTTCGGCTCATAAAGACTCCTCTGTGCTTATGGTCAGGTGGTGCTTGTGCCAGTGCCTTCGCGAGCACGCCCGCGCCCACAGGGGAATGCGGTCTAAATGTGGGAGCGGGCTTGCTCGCGAAGGCGCCAGGTCAGGCAATGCACCTCTCAAGCCATCAGCTAACTGTGCGGAAACAACAAATCCACAAACCGCTCAGCCGTCGGTTGTGGTTCATGATTGGCCAGCCCGGCCCGTTCATTGGCTTCGATAAACACGTACTCGGGCTGGTCGGCGGCGGGCACCATCAGGTCCAGGCCCACCATGGGGATGTCGAGGGCGCGGGCGGCACGCACGGCGGCGTCCACCAGCGTGGGGTGCAGGATTGCAGTGACGTCCTCCAGGCAACCGCCGGTGTGCAGATTGGCGGTGCGGCGCACGGCCAGGGTCTGGCCGCGTGGCAGGATGCTGTTGTAGTCGTAGCCGGCGGCGTGCAGGGTGCGTTCGGTTTCGGCGTCCATGGGGATTTTGCTTTCGCCGTCCGTGGCGGCCTGGCGGCGACGGCTTTGCGCTTCGATCAACGCACCGATGCTGTGATGCCCATCGCCGGTCACTTCAGCCGGGCGACGGATCGCGGCGGCGACTACTTCAAAGCCGATCACCAGGATGCGCAGGTCCAAGCCCTCGTGAAAGCTTTCCAGCAGCACGCGGCTGTCGAACCGCTGCGCCGCTTCGATCGCCTGCTGCACTTGCTCGATGGTCTGCAAATCCACCGCCACGCCCTGGCCCTGCTCGCCATCCAGCGGCTTGACCACGACGCGCAGGTGTTCGTCGAGGAATTCCAGGTTGTCATCGGCGCTGCCCGCCAATTGTTGCGACGGTAGTTGCAGGCCGGCGGCCTTGAGCACCTTGTGGGTCAGGCTCTTGTCCTGGCACAGGGTCATGCTGATGGCGCTGGTCAAGTCGCTCAACGACTCGCGGCAACGTACGCGGCGACCGCCGTGGCTCAAGGTGAACAAGCCTGCATCGGCGTCATCCACCTGCACGTCGATGCCGCGTCGATGCGCCTCTTCGACAATGATCCGCGCATACGGATTGAAGCCGGCCTGCGGACCAGGGCCGAGGAACAGCGGCTGGTTGATGCCGTTCTTGCGCTTGATCGCAAAGGTGGTCAGCGCGCGAAAGCCCAGTTTGGCGTAGAGGTTCTTGGCCTGGCGGTTGTCGTGCAATACCGACAGGTCCAGGTAGCTCAGGCCACGGCTCATGAAATGCTCGACCAAGTGACGCACCAGCACTTCGCCGACGCCGGGGCGCGTGCAGCGCGGGTCGACTGCCAGGCACCACAGGCTGGAGCCGTTCTCCGGGTCGTGAAACGCCTTCTGGTGATTGAGGCCCATCACGCTGCCGATCACCGCGCCGCTGTCTTCATCCTCTGCCAGCCAATACACCGGGCCACCTTGATGGCGCGGCGTCAGGCGGTCGGGGTCGACGGGCAACATGCCGCGCCCTTGGTATAACTGGTTGACCGCCTCCCAATCGGCGTCGCTCTGCACGCGGCGGATGCGAAAGCCGCGAAACACACGGGTCGCCGGGCGATAGTCGGTGAACCACAGGCGCAGGGTGTCAGACGGGTCGAGGAACAGCTGCTGCGGATCGATGCCGAGGATCTGCTGGGGCGCAGCCACGTACAGGGCGATGTCCCGTTCGCCGGCCTGCTCATTGAGCAACTCCAGGGCCAGGCTCGACGGGTCGGCAAAGGTGTGCCCGATCAACAGGCGCCCCCAGCCGCAATGCACGGCGATGGGGTCAGGGCTCTGCGGGCTGCCATCTTCGGCCAGTCGGGCTTGCAGGCGCTCGTAGGATGGCGCCTGGCCCCTCAGTAGGCGTTGGTTGTAAGCCGCTGCATGAGGTTTCATCAATCAGATTCCTTGTTCGCTGAGCCACAGGTTCAGCGCCGCCAGTTGCCAGAGCTTGGAGCCGCGCAACGGGGTCAGTTGGCCCTGCGGGTCGGTGAGCAGGCGGTCGAGCATGGCCGGGTTGAACAGGCCACGATCCTGGCTGGGGTCCAGCAGCAGGTCGCGTACCCAGTTCAGGGTGTCGCCTTGCAAATGCTTGAGGCCAGGGACGGGGAAGTAGCCTTTCTTGCGGTCGATGACCTCACTTGGAATCACTCGGCGCGCGGCTTCCTTCAGCACTTGCTTGCCGCCGTCGGGCAGCTTGAACTTGCCGGGCACACGGGCCGACAGCTCCACCAGGCGGTAGTCGAGGAACGGTGTACGGGCTTCCAGGCCCCAGGCCATGGTCATGTTGTCGACGCGTTTGACCGGGTCGTCCACCAGCATCACCGTGCTGTCCAGGCGCAAGGCCTTGTCCACGGCGGCAGTCGCGCCGGGCATGGCGAAATGTTCGCGTACGAAGTCGCCGGCGGCGTCATTGGCGGTCAACCATTGCGGCGCGACGGTGGCCGCATAGTCGTCGTAGCTGCGGTCGAAAAACGCTTCGCGATAGGCGGCGTAAGGGTCACTTGCACCATCCACCTGCGGATACCAGTGGTAGCCGGCGAACAACTCATCGGCGCCCTGGCCGCTTTGCACCACCTTGCAATGCTTGGCCACTTCCCGCGACAGCAGGTAGAAGGCGATGCAGTCGTGGCTGACCATCGGCTCGCTCATGGCGCGGAACGCCGCCGGCAGTTGTTCGATGATCTCGCTTTCGGCGATGCGCAGTTGGTGGTGACGGGTGCCGTAGTGCTTAGCGATCAGGTCCGAATACTGGAATTCGTTGCCAGCCTCGCCGCCGGCGTCTTCAAAACCGATGGAGAAGGTCGACAAGTCCTTTACCCCGGCTTCACGCAGCAGGCCGACGAGCATGCTCGAGTCGACGCCACCGGAGAGCAGCACACCCACATCCACGGCGGCACGTTGGCGAATGGCCACGGCTTCGCGGGTGCTGTCGAGGACGCGGTCGGTCCAGTCTTGCAGCGTCAGGTTTTGCTCATCGCTATGTGGGCCGTAGGGCAAGGTCCACCAGACTTTCTGTTCAGTGGTGCCGTTGGCGTGGATGCGCATCCAACTTGCGGGCGGCAATTTTTCAATGCCCGCCAGCAAGGTACGCGGCGCCGGTACCACGGCGTGAAAGTTCAGGTAGTGGTTGAGCGCTACCGGATCGAGGATCGGGTTGATGTCGCCGCCTTTGAGCAGCGCTGGCAGCGCCGAGGCAAAGCGCAGGCGCTGGCCGGTGCGCGACAGGTACAGCGGCTTCACGCCGAGACGGTCACGGGCGATAAACAGGCGCTGGGTGTCGCGCTCCCAGATGGCGAAGGCAAACATGCCGTTGAGCTTGGGCAGCAGCGCCTCGCCCCAGGCGTGATAGCCCTTGAGCAGCACTTCGGTGTCGCCGTCGGAATGGAAGGCGTAGCCCAGGGCTGCCAGCTCTTCTCTGAGTTCCGGGAAGTTGTAGATCGCGCCGTTGAAGGCCAGGGACAGACCCAAGTGGGCGTCGACCATCGGTTGGGCCGAGCCGTCCGACAGGTCCATGATTTTCAGGCGTCGGTGGCCCAGGGCAATCGGCCCCTGAGCGTGGAAGCCCCAGGCGTCGGGGCCACGGGGGGCCAGGTGATGGGTGATGCGTTCTATCGCTGCCAGGTCGGCAGGTTGTTGATCAAAACGTAGCTCGCCAGCTAATCCGCACATAAATTCCTTACCGGTTTTTCCGTTGGGGAGGGGGAAACACTCAATACGCCCGGAGGGCGCGTACCCAGAAACTGACACGGGGCTATGGTGGGAGTTTTAGATCAATAAGTTATAAGTCTGCTGGCCTGGCCCGCGCCTGCCCGCCCTTCGAGACTGCGCGGGCCGCAGGGCAGGGGGATGCACAGGGATTATCAAGTGCACCCATGGGGCCAGGTTCGAGGGCTTGAATGAGCCTTACGATGGACGACAGCAGCTACCGCGAGCAGAGGAACATCATTCTCCATGAGCAGGAGAAAGCCGAGAACGCCGAGCTGGAGCGCTTGACCCTGGACGCCTTGAAGCAAGGCGAACTGAAGGGCTGCATCTAGTCAGGCCTTGTTCGCGTTGCTGCGCACCAGCCCGCGCACGGCAAACCGATTGGGGTGGCAGGCGTCAGCTACGCTGCGGGGCACGGGCAAGGGTTCGTCATCGAGCCAGGCCGCGAGCAGCTCGGCAGACAGTGGTGCGGTGATCAGGCCGCGGGAGCCGTGGCCGCTGTTGACGTACAAGCCGTCGAGCCAAGGGCAGGGTGTGTCCGGAACGCTGCGTGCGTCCTTGCGCAATACTGCGTAGGCCTGGTTGAACGCCATGCTGTCGGCCAGCGGCCCGACAATCGGCAAGTAATCCGGGCTGGTGCAGCGGAACGCAGCGCGGCCTTGCAATACGCTGGGGTCGAGCGTGTCGGCGTGCAGGCGCTGGGCCAGATCGGTGGAGATGTCGTGCAGCATCGTCAGGTTGCCGGCGTGGTCGGCAGCCGTGGGGGTGAGGTCTGCGTTCTTGAAGTCGAAGCTGGCCCCCAGGGTGTGTTCGCCCAGGCGCGGCGGGGCGACGTAACCTTCGGCACACACCACGGTGCTCAGGGCCTGGCTCTCGGCAGTCTGTGGCAGACGCGTGATCTGCCCGCGAATGCGTTTGAGGGGCAGGTCGGCAAAACGCTGGACCTCGGCGGCGCCGGCCAGGACCACCACGGGGGCGCTGGCCAGCAGGTGTTCACCGTCCCAGGCTTGCCAGTGATCGTCGACGCGGCGCAGGTCGAGCACATGGGTGTGGGGCAGCACCGTAATGCCGGTTTGGCTGGCTTGCCATTCGCATAGCGCGGGGGGGTGTACCCAACCGCCTTCGGGGAAAAACAAGCCACCGTGTTCCAGCGCAATACCGGCTCTGGCTTGCGCCTGGTCGCGGTCAAGCAGGTGCAACAGGTCTGGCGCGAAGGCTTGCGCAAGCTGTGCCTGGCGCTGGGCTTCCTTGGTGTCGAAGGCCAGTTGCAATACACCGCAGCCGTCCCAGTCCACGCCGCGATGCAAGTGCTCCAGCAGGCGGCGCGTGTGGCCGAAACCGGCGACGATCATTTGCGACAACGCGGTGCCATGGGCCGAGAGCTTGAGGTAAAGCACGCCCTGGGGGTTGCCCGAGGCTTCCTGGGCGAGGGCGGCATGCCGCTCCAGCAGGCTTACTTGCCAACCCCGCGCGGCCAGGCTGGCAGCCGTGGCGCAACCGGCCAGGCCGCCGCCGATGACCAGGGCCTTGCGTTCGCCTTCCACGGGCGCAGGGCGGGCGAACCAGGGTTTGGCGCGGGTGGGCGGCGGGGCAGTTTCGGGCCAGCCGAGAAACTCGCCGCGCAGGATCTCCCACTTATGGCCGATGCCCGGCGTGCGCTTCATCTTGAACCCGGCGGCGTTGATCAGTCGTCGCACCCAGCCGGTGCTGGTGAAGGTGCTGATGGTCGAGCCCGGCGCGGCCAGGCGTGCCAGTTCGGCAAACAGCTCGGCGGTCCACATCTCGGGGTTCTTCGCTGGTGCGAAGCCGTCGAGAAACCATGCATCGACCTGCGCATCCAGTTGCGGCAATTGCTCCAGTACGTCGCCGATCAACAGGGTCAGGGTCACGCGGCCGTTGTCCAGCACCAGGCGCTGGAAACCCTGGTGGATGGCGACGTACTGCTGGAGCAGTTGCTCGGCGAACGGCTGCAACTCAGGCCAGAGGGCGAGGGCGCGTTGCAGGTCGGCGTGGCTCAGCGGGTATTTTTCCACGCTGACAAAATGCAGCCGCGCCCCGGCCACCGCGTGCTGTTCGAACAGCTGCCAGGCGCACAGGAAATTCAGGCCCGTGCCGAAGCCGGTTTCGCCAATCACCAACCGCCCACCCACCGGCAAGGCCGCAAAGCGTTCCTGCAAGCGGTTCTGTTCGAGGAACACATAGCGGGTTTCTTCAAGGCCCGACTGGTCGGAGAAGTACACGTCGTCGAAGACCCGCGAGTGCGGGCGACCTTGTTCGTCCCAGTCGAGCTGGGCGTGGGTGATGGGGTTCATGGGCGGCTCGGTAAACACAAGGCCGTCATTCTAGCCGATCAATGGGGAATGAATTGACCCACGGCAAGCGCCGGTGGAATTTCCTCCCGCGTGTTGCTGCCCAATCCGCTAGTCTTGAGCCATCTTGAAACGGAGCTGCCCATGTTCGAATCCGCCGAAATCGGTCACGCCATCGACAAAGACACCTACGACGCCGAAGTGCCCGCCCTGCGCGAAGCCTTGTTGGAGGTGCAGTACGAGCTGCAACAGCAAAAGCGCTTCCCGGTGATCATCCTGATCAATGGCATCGAAGGCGCCGGCAAGGGAGAGACCGTCAAGCTGCTGAACGAATGGATGGACCCGCGCCTGATCGAGGTGCGCACCTTCGACCAGCAGACCGATGAAGAACTGGCCCGCCCACCGGCCTGGCGCTACTGGCGACAGTTGCCGGCCAAGGGGCGCATGGGCGTGTTCTTTGGCAACTGGTACAGCCAGATGCTGCAAGGCCGGGTGCACGGGCAGATCAAGGACGCCCGCCTGGACCAGGCCATCGCCGGCGCCGAACGCCTGGAAAAAATGCTCTGCGATGAAGGCGCGCTGATCTTCAAGTTCTGGTTCCACCTCTCCAAGAAGCAGATGAAGGCACGGCTCAAGGCCCTGGCCGACGACCCGCTGCACAGCTGGCGCATCAGCCCGCTGGACTGGCAGCAGTCCGAGACCTACGACAAGTTCGTGCACTTTGGCGAGCGCGTGCTGCGCCGCACCAGCCGCGACTATGCGCCGTGGCATGTGATCGAAGGTGTCGACGCCAATTACCGCAGCCTCACCGTGGGCAAGCTGCTGCTCGAAGGCATCCAGAACGCCCTGAAGCTGCCCAAGGGCAAGGCCAGCGGCATGAACCCGGCGCCGTTGATTGCGTCGGTGGACAAGAAAAGCCTGCTCGACAGCCTCGACCTGAGCCAGCGCCTGGAAAAGGACGATTACGAAGAACAGCTGATCACCGAGCAGGCGCGGCTCTCCGGCCTGATGCGCGACAAACGCATGCGCAAGCACGCGCTGGTCACGGTGTTTGAAGGCAACGATGCGGCCGGCAAGGGCGGGGCGATCCGCCGTGTCGCGGCCGCGCTCGACCCGCGCCAGTACCACATCGTGCCGATCGCCGCGCCGAGTGAGGACGAACGCGCCCAACCGTACCTGTGGCGCTTCTGGCAGAAGATCCCGGCGCGCGGCATGTTCACCGTGTTCGATCGCTCGTGGTACGGCCGCGTGCTGGTGGAGCGTATTGAAGGCTTCTGCACCTCCGCCGACTGGATGCGCGCCTATGGCGAAATCAATGACTTTGAAGAGCAACTGCGCGACGCGGGGGTGATCGTGGTCAAGTTCTGGCTGGCGATCGACAAGGACACTCAGTTGGAGCGCTTCCAGGCCCGCGAGGAAATCCCGTTCAAGCGCTTCAAGATCACCGACGACGACTGGCGCAACCGTGACAAATGGGATGACTACCGTGGGGCCGTCGGCGATATGGTCGACCGCACCAGCACTGAAGTATCGCCCTGGACGCTGGTGGAGGCCAACGACAAACGCTGGGCGCGGGTCAAGGTGCTGCGCACCATCAACCTGGCGCTGGAGGAGGCGTTTGCCAAGTCCGATAAGCACGCCAAAAAGAAACACAAATAACCGACTCGTGACGGGCCCCCACCTTGCCTGTTGTAGTGAGCGGGCTTGCCCCGCGCCGGGTGGCGAAGCCGCCCCAAACCCAGGCACCTCGGTCTTCCTGATACACCGCGGCGGATCGATTTTGGGCGGCTTCGCCACCCGGCGCGGGGCAAGCCCGCTCACTACGGGGATGGCAGTTCAGCAGGGGATGATTTTTGTCTCCATGCTTTTGCATACGCCGGGTGAATGATCGTCGCGGTTGGAATCAGCTGGATCTATGCTCGATCCATCTCCCAACAACGACAAGATCGAGGTAGCCCATGCGTGAAGTAGTGATCGTCGACAGCGTGCGAACCGGCCTGGCCAAATCCTTTCGCGGCAAGTTCAACCAGACCCGCCCCGATGACATGGCGGCCCATTGCGTCAACGCGCTGCTCAGCCGCAACGGCATCGACCCGGCCACCGTGGAAGATTGCATCGTTGGCGCGGGTTCCAACGAGGGCGCCCAGGGCTACAACATCGGGCGCAACGTGGCGGTATTGTCGCAACTGGGCACCGGCACGGCGGGGATGACCCTCAATCGTTTCTGCTCGTCGGGCTTGCAGGCGATTGCGATTGCGGCCAACCAGATTGCTTCGGGGTGCAGCGACATCATCGTTGCCGGTGGCGTCGAGTCCATCAGCCTGACCATGAAAAGCGTCAACACCGACAACCTGATCAACCCGCTGCTCAAAGAGCAGGTGCCGGGTATCTATTTCCCCATGGGCCAGACCGCCGAGATCGTCGCCCGTCGCTACAACGTCAGCCGTGAAGAGCAGGACCTGTACGCCCTGCAAAGCCAGCAGCGCACGGCCCAGGCCCAGGCCGATGGTTTGTTCGACGATGAGATCGTGCCGATGGCGGTCAAGTACAAGGTCGAGGACAAGAACACCGGTGCGGTGCAGATCCTCGACGGTGTGGTCGACCGCGACGATTGCAACCGCCCCGATACCACCTTGGCCAGCCTGCAAGGCTTGAAGCCGGTGTTTGCCGACGACGGTTCGGTGACGGCGGGTAACTCGTCGCAGTTGTCCGACGGTGCGTCGATGACCCTGGTGATGAGCCTGGAAAAAGCCCTGGAACTGGGGCTCAAACCCAAGGCGTTTTTCCGTGGTTTTACCGTGGCCGGTTGTGAGCCGGACGAAATGGGCATCGGCCCGGTGTTCTCGGTGCCCAAGTTGCTCAAGGCCAAGGGTTTGCAGGTGGCGGACATCGATCTGTGGGAGTTGAATGAAGCGTTTGCGTCCCAGTGTTTGTATGCGCGCAATCGGTTGGAAATCGATAACGCGAAGTACAACGTCAACGGCGGTTCGATCTCCATCGGGCATCCGTTCGGCATGACCGGTTCGCGGCAGGTGGGGCATCTGGTGCGTGAACTGCAACGGCGCAACCTGCGTTACGGCATCGTCACCATGTGCGTGGGCGGCGGCATGGGGGCCACCGGCCTGTTCGAAGCCGTACGCTAAAGCTACTGAAGGTACCGGATCAAATTGTGGGAGCGGGCTTGCTCGCGAATGCGGTGTGTCAGCCAATACATGCAGCGACTGACACCCTGCATTCGCGAGCAAGCCCGCTCCCACATTTGAACTGCAGCGTATCGCGAGTCGTGTTCTTGCCCCTAGAATGCGGCTCCACTTCCTCTGGCTTCTGGGGCACTCATGCACATCTCTTCCGGCCGCTGGGTCTATGGCTTTCTGTTGACCCTGCTGACCGCGTTCCTGTGGGGCATCCTGCCGATCAAACTCAAGCAGGTGCTGCAGGTGATGGACCCGATCACCGTCACGTGGTTTCGCCTCACCGTTGCCGGTGGGTGTCTGTTCTTCTACCTCGCACTGACCAAGCGCCTGCCCAGCCACAAGGTGCTCGGCCCCAAGGGCGGCTGGCTGGTGGGCATGGCCGTGTGTGGCCTGGTGGGCAACTACGTGTTGTACCTGGTGGGCCTGCAACTGCTCAGCCCCGGCACCGCGCAATTGGTGGTGCAGATGGGCCCGATCTTTTTGATGGTCGCCAGTGTGTTTGTGTTCAAGGAGCGCTTCAGCCTGGGCCAAGTGCTCGGCCTGATCGTGCTGATCTGTGGCTTTGGTTTGTTCTTCAATCAACGCCTGGAGGAGTTGCTGACGTCCCTTGGCGATTACACGGCGGGCGTTCTGACCGTTCTGCTGGCCACCACCATTTGGGTGTTCTACGCCTTGGGCCAGAAGCAATTGCTCACCGCATGGAATTCGCTGCAAGTGATGATGGTGATCTACCTGTGTTGCGCCGTGTTGCTTACGCCGTGGGCACACCCGTTGGAAGCCTTGGACCTGAGCCCGCTGCAAGCATGGCTGTTGCTGGCGTGCTGCATGAATACCCTGGTGGCGTACGGTGCGTTTGCCGAAGCATTGGCGCACTGGGAAGCCTCGCGGGTCAGTGCGACTCTGGCGCTCACGCCGTTGGTGACTTTTGTTGCGGTGGCGGTGGCAGCGTGGTGGTGGCCGGATTATGTGCAGGCCGAAGAGATCAACGCCCTGGGGTATGCCGGGGCGTTGGTGGTGGTGCTGGGCTCGGCGACCGTGGCGCTGGCGCCTTCATTGATGGCCGGGCTCAAGGCCCGGCGGTTGCGCATGGCGTCTTAGGCTCCCAGCATGTTTTCCGGGCGCACCCACAGATCGAACTCGGCATCGGTGAGGTAGCCCAGCGCCAGGGCGGCTTCCCGTAGCGTCAGCCCTTCGGCGTAGGCTTTCTTGGCGATTTCGGCCGATTTGTCGTAGCCGATATGCGGGTTGAGCGCTGTCACCAGCATCAGCCCGCGCTCCAGGTGTTCGGCCATTTGCCCGGCGTCGGGCGCAAGCCCAGCCACGCAATGCTCCTGGAAGTTGTTGCAGCCGTCGGCCAGCAGACGGATCGACTCCAGCAGGTTGTGGATGATCACCGGTTTGTACACGTTCAACTGCAAGTGACCCTGGCTGGCGGCGAGGCCGATGGTCACGTCATTGCCCAGCACCTGGCAGGCCAGCATCGACAGGGCTTCGCACTGGGTCGGGTTGACCTTGCCCGGCATGATCGAACTGCCAGGCTCGTTGGCGGGCAACTTGACCTCGGCAAACCCGGCACGCGGGCCGGAGCCCAGCAGGCGCAGGTCGTTGGCGATTTTCATCAACGCCACCGCGAGGGTTTTCAGAGCGCCGTGCAGGGTCACCAGCGGCTCATGGCCGGAGAGGGCGGCAAACTTGTTCGGCGCGGTGACGAAAGGGAGCCCGGACAACGCCGCCAGCTCGGAGGCAATCGCCTCGCCAAAGCCATGGGGCGCATTCAGCCCGGTGCCCACCGCCGTGCCACCCTGGGCCAACTCGCACACCGCGGGCAGGGCGCTGCGCACGGCGCGTTCGGCGTAGTCGAGCTGGGCGATAAACGCCGAGAGCTCCTGGCCGAAGGTGATCGGCGTGGCATCCATCATGTGGGTACGGCCGGTCTTCACCAGCTTCATATGCCGTGCAGCCTGTTCGGCCAGGCCACCGGAGAGTGCGGCAATGGCTGGCAGCAAGCGTTGGTGTATCGCCTGGACCGCCGCAATGCTCATCGCCGTGGGAAAGCAATCGTTGGAGCTCTGGGAGCGGTTCACATGGTCGTTGGGATGCACCGGGCTCTTGCCGCCACGGGTTTTGCCCGACAGCTCATTGGCGCGGCCCGCGATGACTTCATTGGCATTCATGTTGCTCTGGGTGCCGCTGCCGGTCTGCCAGACCACCAGCGGGAACTGGTCGTCGTGCCTGCCTGCGAGGACTTCGTCGGCGGCCTGTTCGATCAGGCGGGCGATGTCGGCGGGCAGGTCGCCGTTACGGTCGTTGACCCGCGCGGCGGCCTTCTTGATCAGCGCCAGGGCGTGCAACACCGCCAGCGGCATGCGTTGCTCGCCGATGGCGAAATTCACCAGTGAACGTTGGGTCTGCGCGCCCCAGTAAGCGTCATCCGGGACTTCTACGTCTCCCAGGCTGTCGGTTTCGATACGGCTCATCGGGCACACTCCTTGAGATCGGTTTGCGCAGTTTAGGCCGTGATCGGCCGGTGGGGTTCCCTAAAAGACTTTTCATCGGATTCATCCGCGCAGAATCCTTGCCCGGCAAGGCCCGGGGTTGAGCCGCGAGGTTTTTTAGGCGCAGAATGGGCGCCCTTGGGGTCTTACCTCGCCTGCTAGAAAAGGAAACTCGATGACTCGTCTTCGTGCCATCTGTACCGCGGTTGCTCTGGTTTGCGCCAGCGGCCAGGTTTTTGCCGATACCGCCAGCCACAACGCCAGTGCCGAAGCCTTCCTTACCCTGGCCCACGCCGACAAGCTGGGTACCCCGGTGTACATGCAAGTGCAGCAAATGTTCGCCCAGCGTTTCGAACAGACCAAGGCACCTGCCGCCAAGCAGTCCGTGCTGGACAGCTACCAGGCCAAGGCCAACGCCGCCCTGGACAAGGCCATTGGCTGGGACAAGCTGAAACCGGACATGGTCAAGCTCTACACCACCAACTTCAGCGAATCCGAACTCAAGGACCTGGTGGCTTTCTACCAATCGCCATTGGGCAAGAAAGTCCTCGAAAAAATGCCGCAACTGACCCAACAATCGGCCCAGATGACCCAGGCCAAGCTGGAAAGCGCCGTGCCGGTGGTGAACAAGCTGTTGGACGACATGACCAACGAGCTGGCGCCGAAAGCCGCCGCACCGGCCAAGAAGAAGTAAGCAGGAATGACCATGCAACAGCGTATCGAAACGGCGCTCGCCGCCCTGGGCCCGGACCACTTGAGCGTGCTGGATGAAAGCCACATGCACAGCCGTGGGTTGCAGACCCACTTCAAGGCCGTGCTGGTCAGTCCACAGTTCGAGGGGCTTAACCGCGTCAAGCGCCACCAGAAGGTCTACGCCACCCTGGGTGACCTGATGAGCGAGTTTCATGCGCTGGCGCTGCATACCTACACGCCTGAAGAATGGGCGAAAATCGACGCAGCCCCGGCCTCGCCGACCTGCGCCGGCGGGCATGATTGATGATCGGGTGTCTCTGACACCGGGCATTTGTTAGAATCCGCAACGCGCCGCTCAGTCGGCGCGTTTTTTTTTGCATCCGGTTCACCCTTTACGAGGGTAGCCACCTGGAGAGAACACCCGTGACTCAACCGATTGTCGTGGCGGCACTGTATAAGTTCGTCACCCTCGAAGATTACGTCGCCCTGCGCGAGCCACTGCTGCAGGCGATGGTCGACAACGGCATCAAAGGCACCTTGCTGATCGCCGAAGAAGGCATCAACGGCACCGTTTCCGGTAGCCGCGAAGGCATTGATGGCCTGATGGCCTGGCTGAAGAACGACCCGCGCATGGTCGACATCGACCACAAAGAATCCTACTGCGACGACCAGCCGTTCTACCGCACCAAGGTCAAGCTCAAGAAAGAGATCGTGACCCTGGGCGTCGAAGGCGTCGACCCGAACAAGAAGGTCGGCACCTACGTGGATCCGCAGGACTGGAACGCGTTGATCAGCGACCCGGAAGTGCTGTTGATCGACACCCGCAACGACTACGAAGTGTCGATCGGCACCTTTGAAGGCGCAATCGACCCGAAAACCACCAGTTTTCGCGAATTTCCCGAGTATATCAAAGCCAACTTCGACCCGGCCAAGCACAAGAAAGTCGCCATGTTCTGCACCGGCGGTATTCGTTGCGAAAAGGCCTCCAGCTACATGCTCAGCGAAGGCTTCGATGAGGTGTATCACCTCAAGGGCGGCATCCTGAAGTACCTCGAAGAGGTGCCGCAGGCCGAAACCAAGTGGCAGGGCGACTGCTTTGTTTTCGATAATCGCGTGACTGTGCGCCACGACTTGAGCGAAGGCGACTACGATCAATGTCATGCCTGCCGCACACCCGTGAGTGTCGAAGACCGCGCGTCCGAGCACTACGTGGCTGGCATCAGCTGCCCGCATTGCTGGGACAAGCTGCCGGAGAAGACCCGCCGTAGCGCGATCGACCGGCAGAAGCAGATCGAGCTGGCCAAGGCCCGCAATATGCCGCACCCGATTGGCTTCAACTACAAGCAATCCCCTTCCGAGGCCTGAGCCATGTCCGCGCGCTTGCTCTATGTAATGGACCCGATGTGTTCCTGGTGCTGGGGGTTTGCCCCGGTAGCCGAAGCCTTGGTGGGGCAGGCCCGGGCCGCCGGTGTGGAACTGCACCTGGTGGTGGGCGGCTTGCGCACCGGCAGCGGTGCGGCGCTGGAGCCGACCACGCGGCGCTACATCCTCGAACACTGGCAGGCGGTGACCGACGCTACCGGCCAGCCGTTCAAGCGCGAAGGCGCGTTGCCCGACGGTTTTGTGTATGACACGGAGCCTGCGTGTCGCGCCATCGTCACCGCGCGCAGCCTGGCGCCGGATTGTGCATGGACATTGCTGGGGCTGATCCAGCGCGCGTTTTATGTCGAGGGCCGCGACGTGACCCTCGCCAGCGTGCTGGTGGAGCTGGCCGAACAGGCGGGCATCCCGCGTATCGAGTTTGCCGGTGCCTTCGACCGTGCCGAGCAGCACGCGGCCACGGCTGCCGATTTCACCTGGGTGCAGGACCTGGGCATCGCCGGTTTTCCGACGCTGCTGGCCGAGCGCAATGGCCAGCTGGCTTTGCTGACCAACGGCTACCAGCCGCTGGCCGAGCTGTCGCCGCTACTGGGCCGATGGCTGGAGCGAGCCACCTGTGCATGAACCGGCCCAGCGCACTGATCGACTGACCTGGGCGGAGATCCGCCGCCTGGCCCTGCGTCACAAGAAATCCCTGTGGATCGCCAATGGCGTCGCCGTCCTGGCGACCCTGTGCAGCGTGCCTATCCCGCTGCTGTTGCCGCTGCTGGTCGATGAAGTGCTGCTCGGCCACGGCGACGCCGCGCTCAAGGTGATGAACCACGCGCTGCCGTTGGGCTGGCAGAAAGCCGCCGGTTATATCGGCCTGATGCTGCTGGTGACGTTGTTCCTGCGCTGCGGCGCGCTGGTGTTCAACGTGGTGCAGGCGCGGCTGTTTGCGCGGCTGGCCAAGGACATCGTGTACCGCATCCGCGTGCGCTTGATCGAACGGCTCAAGCGCATTTCCCTGGGGGAATACGAAAGCCTGGGCAGCGGCACGGTCACCACCCATTTGGTCACCGATCTGGACACCCTGGACAAATTCGTCGGTGAAACCCTCAGCCGTTTCCTCGTGGCGATGCTCACCCTGGTGGGCACGTCGGCGATCCTGGTGTGGATGCATTGGCAGCTGGCGCTGCTGATCCTGCTGTTCAACCCGTTGGTGATCTACGCCACGGTGCAGTTGGGCAAACGGGTCAAACACCTGAAGAAACTCGAGAACGACAGCACCTCGCGGTTCACCCAGGCCCTGACCGAAACCCTGGATGCGATCCAGGAAGTGCGCGCCGGCAACCGCCAGGGGTTTTTCCTCGGCCGCCTGGGCCAGCGCGCCCAGGAAGTGCGTGACTATGCGGTGCACTCGCAGTGGAAAACCGATGCGTCCAGCCGCGCCAGTGGCTTGCTGTTCCAGTTCGGCATCGACATCTTCCGCGCGGCGGCGATGCTCACCGTGCTGTTTTCCGACCTGTCCATCGGCCAGATGCTCGCGGTGTTCAGCTACCTGTGGTTCATGATCGGCCCGGTGGAGCAACTGCTTAACCTGCAATACGCCTATTACGCGGCGGGCGGCGCGCTGACGCGGATCAACGAGCTACTGGCACGGGCCGACGAGCCGCAATACGCCGGCGGCGAAGACCCGTTCAGCGGGCGGGAAACGGTCGGTATCGAAGTCCGCGGGCTCAATTTCGGCTATGGCGAAGACCTGGTGCTCGACCAACTGAACCTGGCCATTGCGCCGGGCGAGAAGGTCGCGATCGTCGGCGCCAGCGGTGGCGGCAAGAGCACCCTGGTGCAGTTGCTGCTGGGGTTGTACACGCCGCAGGCGGGCAGCATCCGCTTCGGCGGTGCGACCCAGCAGGAAATCGGCCTGGAGACCATCCGCGAGAACGTCGCCGTGGTGCTGCAACACCCGGCGTTGTTCAACGACACCGTGCGCGCCAACCTGACCATGGGGCGCACCCGCAGCGACCAGGCCTGCTGGCAGGCCCTGGAAATTGCCCAGCTGGATGCTACCGTCAAGGCACTGCCGATGGGCCTGGACAGTGTGGTGGGGCGTTCCGGGGTGCGGTTTTCCGGCGGCCAGCGGCAACGCCTGGCGATTGCGCGGATGGTCCTGGCCGAGCCGAAGGTGGTGATCCTCGACGAAGCGACTTCCGCCCTCGACGCCGCCACCGAGTACAACCTGCACCAGGCGCTGGCGCGGTTTCTCAGCGGGCGTACTACACTGATCATCGCCCACCGTCTGTCGGCGGTTAAGCAGGCAGACCGGGTCTTGGTGTTTGACGGCGGGCACATTGCCGAGGATGGTGATCATCAACAACTGATCGCCGACGGTGGGCTGTACGCAAAACTTTATGGACACTTGCAACAAGTGCGTTGATTTAGCCTAGGCTGAGCTATCGGAAGCGGTTTTTCGCGTGCGTATCCAGCGGTGCATGTGCAAGGGACTTCATGAAGCAAAAGCGGACTCTCGGAACGCCTCGGCTGTTGGGCATTGTGTGGCCCTTTATCGCCGTCGTGCTGTTCCAGGCATTGTTAGGCTGCGTCAGTCTCTACGTGCTTTCGGCCGTGCGCGGCTACGTGGCAGGCGAAAGCTTGTGGTCCAAGGGCCAGAAAGATGCCATCTATTACCTGACCCTCTACGCCGACAACCGCGACGAAACCACCTACCTCAAGTACCAGCAAGCCATCGCCGTGCCCCAGGGCGGGCATGAACTGCGCATCGCCCTCGACCAACCCGCTCCCGACATCGCCGCCGCCCGCCAGGGCATCCTCAAGGGCGGTAACCATCCCGACGATGTCTCCAGCCTGATCTGGCTGTACCTCAACTTCCGCCATTTCAGCTACCTGGAAAAAGCCATCGAGCTGTGGACGGTCGGCGACGGCTACCTGCTGCAACTGGATGACCTGGCCCAGGAAATGCACCGCGCGATCCGCGCCGACCACGTCAGCGGCAACGACGTGCGGCAATGGAAGGCACGCATCACTGCGATCAATGAAGGCGTGACGCCGGCCGCCAAGGCCTTCAGCGACGCCTTGGGCGAAGGTTCGCGGATGATTCTGCGCCTGCTGCTGATCACGAACCTGGCGACCGCCCTGGGCCTGATCGTGCTGGCGCTGTTGCGCACCCACAAACTGCTGGCCCAGCGTCATGCGTTCGCCGACGCCTTGCAGGCGGAAAAGGAGCGTGCGCAGATCACCCTGGAGTCTATTGGCGATGGGGTGATCACCACCGACGTCGATGGCGCCATTGCCTACATGAACCCGGCGGCCGAGGCGTTGACCCACTGGAAGTCCGCCCAGGCCCAGGGCCTGCCCCTGGCCGCGTTGTTCAAACTGCTCGACGAAAACGCCGAGCCCGACGGTTTTACCCTGATCGATCACATCATCAAGGGCCGGCTCAGTGGTGGCAGCGAGCATTCCAAGCTGATCCAGCGCCTGGACGGCAGTACGGTTTCGGTGACGCTGGTGGGGGCGCCGATCTGCAGTGCCGGCAAGGTCAGCGGGGCGGTGCTGGTGCTGCACGACATGACCCAGGAGCGCCAGTACATTGCCAACCTGTCGTGGCAGGCCACCCACGATGCGTTGACCGGCCTGGCCAACCGTCGCGAATTCGAGTTCCGGCTGGAGCAGGTGCTGCATCACGTGGGGCGCCAGCAGAACCCACGGCATGCGTTGATGTTCCTCGATCTGGACCAGTTCAAGCTGGTCAACGACACCTGCGGCCACGCGGCGGGCGATGAACTGCTGCGGCACATCTGCGCGCTGCTGCAATCGGACCTGCGCGACGGCGACACCCTGGCGCGCCTGGGCGGCGACGAGTTCGGCATCCTGCTGGAAAACTGCCCGGCGCCGGTGGCGGAGAAAATCGCCGAGAGCCTGCGCCATACCGTGCAAAGCCTGCATTTTGTGTGGAAGGGCCGGCCGTTCATGACCACCGTCAGCATTGGCCTGGTGCATATCTCCCAGGTCCCGACCACCCTGGAGACGTCACTGCGGGCGGCGGACATGGCCTGCTACATGGCCAAGGAAAAGGGCCGCAACCGGGTGCAGGTCTATCATGCCGACGATTCGGAACTGTCCCTGCGGTTTGGCGAGATGGCCTGGGTGCAGCGCTTGCACATGGCCCTGGAGGAAAACCGGTTTTGCTTGTACGCCCAGGAAATCGCGCCCCTGGGGTATACCGATGGCGGCACCGGGCATATTGAAATCCTCCTGCGCCTGCATGACGAAGGCGGTCGCATCATCTTGCCCGACAGTTTTATCCCGGCCGCCGAGCGCTATGGCTTGATGACCTCGTTGGACCGTTGGGTGGTGGATAATGTGTTCAAGATCATCGCCGACTGCATGCGCGAGCGGCCGGGCCTGCCCATGGCGATGTGTGCGATCAATCTGTCGGGTATTACCATCGGCGATGACGACTTCCTCGGTTTTTTACGTGAGAAATTCAATAGCTACGGTATACCGCCGGCGATGATCTGTTTTGAAATAACCGAAACCAGTGCTATCGCCAACCTGGGCAGTGCAATTCGCTTTATTAATGAACTCAAAGCCTTAGGTTGTCATTTCTCGCTCGACGACTTTTGTGCCGGAATGTCCTCATTCGCTTATCTCAAACATTTACCTGTAGACTTCCTGAAGATCGATGGAAGTTTCGTAAAGGATATGCTGGACGACCCGATTAACCGCGCCATGGTCGAAGTGATCAATCACATCGGCCACGTCATGGGTAAGCGCACAATTGCCGAGTTTGTTGAAACACCGCACATCGAACAGGCGTTGCTTGAGATTGGTGTGGATTACGCTCAGGGCTACCTGATAGAACGCCCGCAATTGTTTACCTTTGATAGCTTGCAGTGTCGACCTGTGCGACCGCAGCCCCTGTTATTCAGGGCGCCCGGCACATTCCGCTGAAACATACGCTGGTCTGTACTATCACACTAAAAAGGAGCCTTATAGTGATCGACACATTCAACAGAACCGGCCCGCTAATGGAAGCCTCAAGTTACCCAGCCTGGGCACAGCAATTGATCCAGGACTGTAGCGAGAGCAAGCGCCGAGTTGTCGAGCACGAACTGTACCAGCGCATGCGTGACAACACGCTCAGCGCCAAGACCATGCGCCACTACCTGATCGGTGGCTGGCCGGTGGTTGAACAGTTTGCGTTGTACATGGCACAGAACCTCACCAAGACCAAGTTTGCCCGCCATCCTGGGGAGGATATGGCGCGACGTTGGCTGATGCGCAATATTCGCGTCGAGTTGAACCACGCCGATTATTGGGTGCATTGGGCGCGTGCCCATGGGGTCAGCCTCGAGGAGTTGCAGGCGCAGAACGTGCCGCCTGAATTGCATGCGCTCAGCCATTGGTGCTGGCACACCAGCTCGGCCGATTCGCTGATCGTGGCCGTGGCCGCGACCAACTATGCAATCGAAGGGGCGACGGGGGAGTGGTCGGCCGTGGTGTGTTCCACAGGTGTCTACGCGGCGGCCTTCCCCGAAGAAGAACGCAAGCGTGCGATGAAGTGGCTGAAGATGCATGCCCAGTACGACGATGCCCACCCGTGGGAAGCACTGGAAATCATCTGCACCCTGGCCGGGATGAATCCGAGCAAGGCCTTGCAGGTCGAGCTGCGCCAAGCCGTATGCAAGAGCTACGACTACATGTATCTGTTCCTGGAAAGCTGCATGCACCTGGAGAAAGAGAAAGCGCCTGCGGCCGTGCGTGAGCGCCCGATGCGCGTCGCCAGCGAGGCGTGATGTAACACGTGATGGCGGGGTGCTTACCCCGCCATTGCCAAGCGGTTGCGGCCTTCGCGCTTGGCCACGTACAAGGCGCTGTCGGCCCGGCGCAGTAGGCTGTCGGCCGATTCTGCGGCCAGTAGGGTCGAGCAACCGAGGCTCACGGTCAGTTCGATTCTTGTCCCATCCGCCCAATAGTCGTGGGCTTGTGCCGCCTTGCGCAGGCGTTCGCCGACCAGCGCCGCCGCATCCCGGCCGGTGTTGGACAGCAGGATCAGAAACTCTTCCCCGCCAAACCTGAACACCATATCGACGTTACGCAACTGGCTCTTGAGGGCCTGGGCCACGGTGCGCAACACGCTGTCGCCGGCCGTATGGCCATGGGTGTCGTTGATGACCTTGAAGTGATCGATGTCCAGCATCAGCAGCGACAGTGGGTTCAAATGCCGGCGCGCCATGTCGATTTCCCGTTGCAGGGTCTGGTCCATGGCGATGCGGTTACCGGTTTGCGTCAACGGATCGCGCAGCGCGCTGCGGGTGGCCGCGCGATAGAGCAGGGCATTGCGCATCGGGTAGAGCAGGGTAGCCAGCAAGGATTCGAGCTGGCTCAGTTCGTCTTCCAGCAGGCGCTGGTTGCGGCGGAACACCAACTCGCCCAGGTGCTCGCCTTCATGGCTCAGTGTGTAGCTCACCGAGTGATGGCCGCGATGGCCAAATTCCAGGCGCAGGTCGCTGGCCTGGTGGTGATATTGCAGGGCGTCCAGGGGGACCAGGCGTTGGATTTCGCGGAAAAACAGGCCGAGGATCCGCTCCGGTTCCAGGCTGGTCTGCAAGTGCATGCTCAACTGCTGGCGCAGCTGCGCGACTGTGGTGGGGCGTCGTGGCAGGGAGGACGGTTGACCGAAACCCAGGCGTTGCAATTTGGCACTGTCGAAGTCAATTGCGTTGGTATGGGTCGGTGTTTTCATAAACTATCAGCCTCTAAGCGCAGAACTGTCTTACAGGCTCGATAAGAGCGGCGAGTGCCATGCGTCGTACTGTTCCCTCAGTTCCGTAAAACATTGGAAACAGTTTAGACCGCTTTGCAGTGGGTTATAACCCCTGGGCACTGCCACACGTCTTGTCATCGCCTAACCTGCTTGAGACAAGTTAGAGCGAGATTCATGCCAAATCCTTTGTTTTTATAAAAGTCCTTTTAAATCAAATGGCTGTCAATAAAGCCAACGTGCAACGGTGCCCAGTGACGCCATTTATTTGGCTATGGGTTAACCAGCGTTGTACGGTCGATCTGATCGATCGAGGTCACACCGGTCAGGGTCATGGCCACGCGCATTTCCTTGGCGAAGATATCCAGCAGGTTTTCCACGCCATGCTGACCCTCGGCGGCCAGCGCATAGGCGGTCGAACGTCCCAGCAGGCACGCCTTGGCGCCCAAGGCGAGCATACGTACCACGTCGAGCCCGGAGCGCACACCCGAGTCCACCAGCACCGTCAGATCGTCACCGACCACTTCGGCAATCGGCGGCAATGCCCTGGCAGTGGACAACACGCCATCCAACTGCCGGCCGCCGTGGTTGGAGACCACGATGCCGTCGGCGCCGAAACTCACGGCGTCCTTGGCGTCTTGCGGGTCGAGGATGCCCTTGATGATCATCGGGCCTTTCCAGAATTCTCGGATCCACTCCAGGTCTTTCCAACTGATCGACGGATCGAAATTGTTGGCCAGCCAGCCGATGTAGTCTTCCAGGTGCGTGGGTTTGCCGAGGTATTTGGAGATGTTGCCCAGGTCATGGGGGCGCCCCATCAACCCGACATCGACGGCCCATTGCGGCTTGGTCACGGCTTGCAGTATGCGGCGCGAAGCGGCGAACGGCCCGGACATGCCCGAGTGCGCATCGCGGTAACGCGAACCCGGCGTGGGCATATCGACGGTGAATACCAGCGTCGTGACCCCGGCGGCTTGCGCACGCTCCAGGGCATTGCGCATGAAACCGCGGTCCTTGAGCACATAGAGTTGGAACCAGATCGCCTGTGGGCTTTGCGACGCGACCTCTTCAATCGGGCACACCGACACTGTCGACAGGCAGAACGGAATACCTTTGTTCGCCGCCGCCTTGGCCGCCTGCACTTCACCGCGACGCGCATACATGCCGGTCAGGCCAACCGGGCTGAGGATCACCGGCAGCGCCAATTCCTGGCCGAACAGCGTGCTTTTCAGGCTCAGGTTGTCGACATTACGCAGGATGCGCTGGCGCAGGCTGATGTCGGCCAAGTCCGTGCCGTTGGCGCGCATCGTGTGCTCAGCGTTGGCGCCACCGTCGATGTAATCGAACAGAAAGCGCGGCAGCTTGCGTCGGGCGGCTTCACGGTAATCGGAAGCGGACGAAATGATCATCAGCGTAAACTCCACAGGTCAAAGGGGGTTCACGATAAGCAAAGCTCTGGCATGATAAAAACAACTTTTTCAACTAGCATTCAGTCGCTAAAGGAATACTGATGAACCTCAGAACACTGCGCACCTTTGTCGAAGTGGTGCGCCAGGGCGGTTTCTCCCAGGCGGCTGAGGTTGTGTCCCTGACCCAATCCACGGTGAGCAAGGCGGTCAAGACCCTGGAGGATGAACTGGGTATGCCGCTGCTCAATCGCCTCGGGCATAAGAACGAACTCACCGCCGCTGGCGAAATGACCTACCGCCGCGCCCAGGTGCTGCTTGCCGAGCACAATGACCTGCTGGCCGAGATCAACGACTTGCGCGGCCTCAAGCGCGGCGTACTGCGTATCGGCTTGCCGCCAGTGGGCTGCGGTGTGTTGTTTGCAGCGATGTTTGCGACCTACCGCCGCCGCTATCCGGACATCGAGATCGAACTCACCGAATACGGCAGCAAAAAACTGCGCGACTGCCTGGAAGCGGGGGAGGTCGACCTGGCGGCGCTACTGCTGCCGATGGACGAAGGTTTCGACTACCAGCCCGTACGCAACGAACCGTTGATGGCCGTGCTACCCGTGGAGCACCCTCTGGCGCAAAACACGCGCATCGACTTCAACGACCTGGCGGACTCGCCGTTCATCCTGTTCGAAGCCGGCTTCGCCCTCAACGCCAAGATCCTCGCCGCGTGCGAACGCAAAGGCGTGACCCCTCGGGTCGCGGCCCGCAGCGGGCAGATCGACTTTATCGTCGACCTGGTCTCGGCCGGCCTGGGCGTCGCCTTCCTGCCGCGCATGCTGGCGCACAAGCATCAACACACCGGCATCGCCCTGATCCCGCTGGACGAACCCCACACCGACTGGCACATCGCCCTGGCCTGGCGCGCCAGCGCCCACCTGCCACCCGCCGCGCGGGCCTGGCTGGATTTGGCCAAGGAACAGCCACTCACAACCGATCATCCGGTACGTTCGCACTGAATGCTTGACTTCTTCTTTTTAATCAGTAACATACGGCGCATTCCGCGATAGCTCAGTTGGTAGAGCAAATGACTGTTAATCATTGGGTCCCTGGTTCGAGTCCAGGTCGTGGAGCCAGATAGAGAAAAGCCTGCAGAGATGCAGGCTTTTTTTTGCCTTGGATTTGGCCGAGGTGATCGAAGCGCACAGCGTGGCAGGCATGAAGACGTCTCTTAATCCTACGATTCAGAGGTAAGCCCCATGAAAGTCGCTGCAGTCGTTTCAACCAAAGGCGGACCGGGTAAGACCACGGTTGGCGCCAATCTGGGCGCGTTCTGCGCCGATGCAGGTGTTCGTACCCTGTTCATCGATCTTGATAATCAGCCGTCGTTGTCCTCGTTTTACAACCTGGCGTATGAAGCGCCTGGCGGTACCTATCAGTTGATCACGAGCAATGAGACTCGGCCTGACGAGATCATTTCTCAGACCTGTATCCCCAATCTGTCCCTGATCAGGGCGAAGTATCCTAATGTAACTGTGAATATTTTCGATAATCAGGGCGTCAGGTTGCGTCCGCCAAGGAAAACTCCGTGATGGAAGAAAGAGTGACTTACGCTGAAATCAGGGCTTGGTTTTTGGGCAGCTACTACAGTTACTGCCGAGTAAAGCTTAGGCATCGAAGTGCTTGGGTCGAAGGTGAAAGCGAGGTAGGCTTTGCCTATAGCGAACTCGAAAATTCCTTCGATCTACCAGTTGAGAAGTTGATGCTTGAAATATTAGCCCTTGTTCTTTCTGCGGGTCGATCTTCCGAGAGTGTCAAGAAATATCATATGGATGCTGCCTTAAAGCTGATCGAGCAGATTGACCTTTCCTCTATGCTGAAAGAGCTGCCTCCGGAAGAGGCAGCAGACCTTGTTGAGGATCTTCGATTGTTAGGCATTTGTTAAAGTTGGTACGAACAGTAATGTCGATGCTACTGCATGGCGCAGGCCGGCGATCTAGATGTATGGATTCGATATCCAGCATCATGCTCGGTTCGATAGTTTCTCCCGTATCAACGATGTGTTTCGAAAAGGACAAAAAAGGGGGCGGATTTAAATTTCTGACTAAGTTAATCCGACCTCTTTGCTCACTCACCGTGGACAGGTCCTGCCCATGCACCTTTCATCCATTGGAGTGAGGGCTAAAATGAACATTCGTTTTTATATGAAAGAGTCAGCCGAAGTCTCAAGTCCTCGGTGCGGCACTGATGTGGTGAGAGTTGATGGTGTAGATCTTCTCGCATGCTTATTGATCGACAATGGCGGAGTGCCTTTTAACGAAACCATTCCTTGGTTGGATGAAGGGGTGAATAGACTATTGGCAGTGAGACGCGACGAGAAAGTCTTTACGGAATGGGCTCGTGATGCTTGGGCTGCTCATATATCGAAAGATGGAGTGAAAATCTATTCGCTTTATGATGAAGATTTCTCAATCACCATTAGCTTGGACGACTTCGAAAAGGCTTTACGAGGTTGGAAGGATTTTCTAGTGTCGCTGTAGAAACCGGCGACGCTCATGTAAGCTCAGCGATTGCGTGAAGCAAGGGGCAAGTTCTGGCGAATTATCCTAAAGTCACTGCGATTGTTTTCGATGCACGGCTCCGGATCCGACGAATTCTGATAGGTGTAGTATGTTGAAGGACTATGAATTTTTGCTGGATTCAATAAGTTCAGAAGATTACTGGTCGGATGTAGGAATTGATACCGCGGCCTCCAAGATCTCTCAGTTTGATAATTCAAGCTGGAACGAACTTGAATCTATTTTTCTGGCGAAGTCTGAAGTCTGGCGAGGTCGGTGCGCGGAGTCTCTCGGTGACTCGGATGATGAGCGGGCTTTGCGCGTTTTGCTAGCGCTTCTAAAAGCTGAAGAGGAGTCGGTTGTCATTCATGCAATTGAATCAATTGAATCAGTTTTTTTGGCTGGCTACATTCTTGACAGGGCGCAGGTCATACGCGCTCTAGATGAGGAGTTTGAGGTAGAGAGCAGAACATTGAAGCTAATGGCGGCTACGCTGGTCAGGAAGTTAAGTCAGGCATAAAGGTTACTCGGTAGCTGACAGAGGGCACCTCCTTTTCCTACAGGTCATTGCTCTGCGCCGCTTTGACAAGCCAAGTCAACCTAACCCGACTAACTTTCCAGGCATGACGTATGACAGACAATGCTCACCTAGCTTGAATTGGACTTGCAGAAAATGCCTCTTTTCAATCTGCCAGTTTCAGTGTGCGATAGGCGAAAAATACCCATCGTCGGATAGGTTGGCTTTCTCTGCCATCTGGCGATATATTTTGGCCATATGGCAGAGGAGGGCGACCATGATTCCTGCAAGCAAAAGCCTACAAGCGACAACATACGATCCAGCGCGGCCGCTACAGCTGCTGTTTGGCGAAGGCAAAAAACTCAAGGTTACGAGTGCGTTTGAGCTTCATTCCATGATGGAGAAGGGGTTTCCGTCAGAGCTGGTGATTGCGTTTGTTCAGTCATACAGCCAACTACGAGATCACCATGTGTTCTCTAAGGTGCTCGGGCTTTCGGATCGAACGGTGCAGCGGCGTATCAAAAAACCTGAACCCCTGACGGCTGAGCAGACCAACAGCACGTGGCGTCTGGCTAGCGTATTGAGTAAGGCAGAGGAGGTGTTGGGAGATCGCCAGCAGGCGCTCAACTGGATGACCTCTCCTGCTATGGGGCTCGAGGGAAAGACGCCTCTGGATCTGCTGACGACTCAGATGGGATTTGAGTTGGTAGAGGACTTTCTGACCCGCATGGAATACGGGGTGTATTCCTGATGACGATAGTGCCAGGGAATGGTGAGTTGTATTTGTGGCGATTGGATCAAGAGAAGCATGCATCCACTTGGTCGTCCGGTATTGGGGCTGAAATCGCTGGCGGCCGGTGGAACTCTAAAGGTATCAAAGCGGTGTACTGCTCCGCAGATCCGTCTACTGCGATCCTTGAGGTGGCCGTGCACAAAGGTTTTCAGGCACTGGACACGATTGCGCATGTACTCACGTGTGCCCGGGTCAAGGACTTCAAGCTCGTCCATCGGGTCATGCCTGACTCGGTACCTAACGCAAACTGGCTGTTCCCGGGTTCACCCGGGCGAGGTCAGCAGCAGTTTGGTGACAGCCTCTTAGCAGAGCATCCCTTCGTGTTGATTCCTTCAGCCGTTTCCCGGCATAGCTGGAATGTGCTGATGAATCCCTCTGCAGCGAACGATTTATTCGAATTGATCAGCCAAGAGCGGTTTGCTCTCGACACACGGTTGAACCCTCCTCAGCCTATGCGGTGACCGTCGAACCAGGACGATAGGCACCCATGGGACAAACGGATTGCTTAGGGGGGGCTGAGACCCGAATGAATTGCATTGCCAGATTTTTGCAGGATTGCCGGGTGAATGCTGACAAAGGGCGCCTCCTTTTCCTACAGGTCATTGTTTTGCCACGCTTTGACAACCCAACCCACCCCGACTAACTCTCCTGGCGTGACGCATTCATGTACTCACGCTGTGCAGCGTTTCAGTGTCTCCAGCACGTTTTCCGTGGGCCCGTTGCGACCAATCGGTAGCAAATGACTGTTAATCATTGGGTCCCTGGTTCGAGTCCAGGTCGTGGAGTCAGATAGAGAAAAGCCTGCAGAGATGCAGGCTTTTTTTGCCTTGGATTTGGCCGGGTGATCGAAGCGCACAGCGTGAGCAAGCGGATGCCAGGATGGGCCATCAATGAGATGACTTTCTATCCTTTGCAAGCAGTTCTCTTGCCATCTCCATTGCCTGTTGACGTGAAGCAGCTAGAAGCAGAGGGTAGCCCCAGAACTTGGCAAAAACGGCCGCGAATGCCCTGAAACCAAGACGTTTTGCCGAGTTGGGTTCGACCAGAATCATTGCCAGAACCCACTTTCGCAATTCAATTTTGTGCTTTTTCATCCAGAGTGCGGTGCGTTTCTTTTCTTCCGGCGAGTGCTCATGGTCTTCGGCAGGTGCTTTATCAGTCAGGAGCACGAACGGCTCCCCACGCTGCAAGTTGGCCTCGAATTCGGCGAAGTCCTTTTGGTGATCGTGCCCGGGCTCTTGCGTAAGTTTCATCCAGACAAAAGGGAAGTCAGAACTATTGACCGACATGGTCGACTCCTTTGCTTTTGATGCAACGCCAAGTGGCTGCGATTGCGAATACGCCTGGCAGCGTAATGAAGAACACGGCCGAAAAAGCAACGTGCCAACCGTCGCGCAATCCGTCGGAGATTCCCCCGAGGGTATTCAGCGCGACAAGTAAGCTGCCGAGAACCAGGGCAACCCACTGAGCCTTGCGGGTTCCCATCAGTGCGATAAGCACCGTGACGATCCAAGAACCATAGAAGGCGGAAAACATCCACAGTACATCGGGTTCAAACGTAATAGCCGGTGTCGCTGCGTGTGCTCTCACAAAGTCATTTACATAGAAAAATAACTGGAAGCTGACAAAAAGTACGGCACCAGCGGCTGTCGTCAACCAGAACAAGGCTACGTTGTTTGGGGTATTCACGGCTGTGTCTTGGGCGGGGTGAAGGGTAGGCTGAAGGGGCATAGGAGCTTTCTCGACAATTAGTGGGCTGTTGTATGTGTTGGGATTTCTAACGGGTGAAGTGTTTGCCTGCGGGAGAATCAATACCTGTAGTCCAGGGTCACCATCAGGTTGCGTGGCGCGCCATAACCTACGGTGTCAAAATCGCCCTTCTGCAACGCATACTTCTTGTCGAGCACGTTGTTGACGTTGACTGCCGCGGTGATCTTCTTCGTGATGGCGTAGCGCCCCAACAGTGATACCAGCGCATAAGAACCTTGTTCCCCGCCCAACGAACTGGTGCCGGTTTTAGGCGCCTGGTAGAAGCGGCTTTGCCATTTGACGCCTGCACCCAGGGTCAACTTGCGCCACTCTCCAGGTAGTTGGTAGGTGGTGAAAAGCTGGGCTGTAGTGCGCGGTATTTGGGAGTTCAAGCGCACGCCATCGCCATCTTGCGCCGTGAAATGGGCGATACCTGAATAGATGTTCCAGCCACGCGCCAATTCGCCCTGCAAGTCCAGCTCGACCCCGCGCGACTTCGTGCCATCCGCGCCTACATAGGCTTGGGCACCACCTGGGGTATAGGTTCCTGCGACCATCTGTGCAGCGTTGTCCAGTTTGGTCTCGAACACGGCCATCGACGCATTCAGACGCCCGTCCAGATAAGCGCCTTTGAGTCCGATCTCCTTGGTTTTTCCCTTCGACGGCGTGAGCACATTGCCCTTGCTGTCGCGATAGTCGGTTTGCGGATTGAATATGCCCGTGTAGCTCACGTAGGCCGAATAGGTCTTGTCGATGTCGTAGATCAAGCCAGCATACGGCGTGAATTCACTGCTCTTTTTGTAGTGCAGCGACGAGCCGCCCACGGCGTCGTCGATTTCATAGTTGCTGAAGCGGCCGCCGACAATGAGTTTCAGAGGCTCGGCCAGCGAGAACCGGGCTGCGCTATAGACGCCGCTCTGTTTGATCAGGGTACGGGTCGGGATCGAAGCTATGGCATCGAAGTTGGGGCGAGGAAAGGCTGGGCTCAGTTCATAGACATTGACCGGGGTAAGGCCTGCATAGAACGGAGCGATATCTTGCTGGCTGGCGGTGCGGCGCGAACTCGTCGCCCCCACCACCAGGTCATGCTGGCGGCCAAGCAGTTCGAAGGGGCCGCTCGCCATCACGTCGAAGGTGTTTTGACGGCTGCGACCTTCGGACGCCAGTGCCACCGGATAAGCTCCGTTGGGAAAGGAACCCAGCCCCGTGGCGCGATCCGGGCGACCGACCAGGCCGAGTAGTTGGGCATCGTATTCGGTGCGGTACTGGTTAGCGACGGCCCGGAGGTTCCAACCGTTGTCGAAGCGGTGCTCGATCTCGGCAAACGCCGTTTTAAGGGTGTTGTCCCAATGGCTCCAGTTCTGAGCGTAGTTTTTGGAGCGTGAATACTCCGCCTGCGTGCCGTCGCTGAACCAGAGCGGCAAACCTCCCCAAGTGGAGCCCTTCGGCGTGATGTCCTGGTAGTCATAACCCAGGCTCACCGTCGTGTCCGGCGTCAGATCTGCCTCGATGATGCCGTAGAACGCCTTCCTTTGCGGCTTGTACCCATCGATGTACGAGTTTCCTTCCTGGGACGTCCCGACTATGCGGGCGCGGACACGGCCATCCTCGGTCAACGGAGTCGATACGTCGGCCATTTCCCGGTGGGTATCCCAGCTCCCCGCACCGAGCGAGGCGGACGCCGAGAATTCGCGGGTCGGCCGTTTGCGCACCAGATTGATGGCGGCCGAAGGATTGCCGGTGCCGGTCAGCAGGCCGGAGCCGCCGCGCACTACCTCGACACGATCATAGAACGCAGTATCGAGAGAACCGATACCGCTCCCATTAACGATGTTGCCGACGACGGTGGGTATGCCGTCGTACTGAACGTTGTTGATCAAGAAACCACGCGAGTAGAAACTCGTCCGTTCGCTGTCGGATTGGTATGAAGAGACGCCTGTGGCGTTCTCCAGTACGCCCTGCACCGAATTCAATTGCTGGTCGTCCATGCGCTGGCGGGTGATCACCGTCACCGACTGCGGTGTTTCCCGCAACGAAAGCGGCAGGTGCGTCGCCGCCGTCGTCTGGCCCGTGGTGTAGGAGCCAGTACCTTCAGTGGTCGCCGTATCCATTGGGCCCGTCACGGTGATGGCCGGCAAGGCTATTTCCTCCTGAGACTTGCCTCCCGCCGTGGTTTGGATCTGCCCTGGCTCGGCGGCGAATGCGCCTTGCGCGCTGATCAGAACGGCCGCTGCTACGGCCGAGCCCAGTACGGTGCGGGGCGCGCTCCGGATTACTCCCTTGTAAGACCCTCCCGGACGAGGAAAGCCATCGGGCTCTGCGCGCATATCAATTGGCCAACGGGATTTCCCAACAGTTGTGATGGTGAACATCAACAATACTCATTTGTATTTAGATGTTGCATTTAACAACACACACAGAGGGGTGTGATGGCGAAACCAGGCCAGATTATTATTCATTTAGGCCAAGCGTGATTTCATCTTGGCGTGAGGATGGTTTTCGTTGAAAACCTGGCGTTGCGTGAACACCTGCAGTCGCATGCGTCCAAGAAAGGCTCTGCTCTCGACGAGCAGTCAGTCTTCACTATCACCACGAGGTTGCGAAATATCAGCGACTGCGCAAGGAAGGACAGCAGGAGATGGAGGACGGCAGCTGGCCCAGAGCCAAGATCCGCCTGATGCATCAGGGGGAGATTTCATTGGTGAACATGATGTGTGGCACTGAAGCAAGCTCTGCGCCGCTGATGCGATCCGAGAGGTATCGTGCCGGAGGTTTGCCCATTGCCTTGCGGAACATGGTCACGAAACCGCTGGCGTTTTCGTATCCCAGCTCTAATGCCACCGTTTGCACGCTTTCACCCTTGGTCAAGCGTTGCAGCGCAAGGATTACATGCAATTGCCGACGCCAGCGCCCAAAGCTCATTCCAATTTCATGCAGCAAAAGACGACTCATGCTTCGCTCGCTCATGCCAATTCGAGTAGCCCAATCGGCCTTCGAGGTTTTATCCGCGGGGGTAGCCAGCATCATTTCTACGAGGCGGCGCAATCGGGGATCGCGTGGCATGGGCAGATGCAAGTCTTCCACCGGCGCCGCCACCAGCTCATCGAGCAAGGCAGCAATCAACCGGTCTTCCCGCCCCCCCGGCGGGTACAGTTCGGGAAAACCGGCCACCTTCAGTAGCAACTCGCGTAGTAAGGGCGATACCGAAATCGTGCAACAGGTTTGCGGAAGGTCCGGTGCGGCGTCTGGCTCAACGAACAGGCAATAGCATTCCGTTTCACCCGCCCCCCGCGCCGCGTGCGGTAAGTCCCCCGGTATCCAGATGGCGCACTGCGGCGGCACGATCCAGATACCGTCGTCAATTTCACAGTTGAGGATTCCGCGTAAGGAGTAGATCAGCTGCGCCTTGCGATGCTGATGCCTCGCATTTTCCCAGTCCTTTGCTACCCATGTGGCACTCAAGGCCACAACAGGTCGCGAGAAGCTGTCGACGTCCCAAGGCACAATTAGATCGGTAATCGCAATGCTGGACATGTTGTCTTGTAGAGCCAGGGATGAGAGAGGGGGCTTTGGCCGAATCGAAGAATACTATGATCAACTTGCTCAATGGCGTCTAGCCGTTCCTAACCTTAGGGTTGCTTAGGCAGGTTGAGCTTTCTTCTGTGTTGAAAGAGCGGCCTTCTGATGAGGCAGCGGATCTTATCGAGGGTCTTCGACGATTGGATATTGGTCAGGGCCTGCACCAAAAGAAATGTCGACCCCCCCATAACGCAGGCGAGCGAAATCATCGCCGCGTCGGTAAGTTCGTTCCGTTTGACCGGCAACCGTTGAGTGTTTTTCTAATGGGGTGTGGCTGATAGCCAGATGAAAAGGCCTGCACAGATGCAGGCCTCTTTTTGCCTTGGGATTGGCTGGGCAATCGCGTAGGTAGGCGCAGTTATAGGGTCTGCACAATCACCTGGCTTTTCAGGTCGTTGACCATCCCTTCAATCGTCGGCTTCATCGCGACGTAGTCCTGTGCGCTGCACTGCGCGTCGGTGTGGGCGAACTGGTAACTGCGGGTCACCACCACGCTGTTGCCGTCCTGGGTGTACGTGGCTTGGTAATCGAAGCCGCCGCTCTTGAGAGACACCGCCTTGGGTACCGCCAGAATATTTACCGTCTTCGGAAATTCGAAGCGCGCCTGTTCGGCAATTTCGCCAGACAGGCAGGTAAAGTTCTGGGTGCGCTCTTTCTCGGCCATAAACGCAAACACGTTCTGTGAAATGCCGCCGGCGAGGCTGGTGAGGGTCGGCACGCCGGTCGGGCCGGGCAGGTTGACCAGGTTGTCGGTGTGGCCCGTGATCGTCGATTTGAAGATCGGCGCATTGCCTTCCAGGGTGTCGCTGACGACTTCACCATTACCGGACTGGCCGTACATGCTGAGGATTTCCTGCGTCAGTTTCTTGAGGTCGGCGGGCGGCAGCGACTTGAATACGAAGCGGTTGAACTCCGCGCCCCAGCCTTCCACGGTGGAGACGTGGTTGAAGTCGGCGCTGCCGTTGTCGGCGACGGTGAAGGTCAGGGTGTTGTCGACTTTGCCCAGTTGGCTGATCGGCGTGCGTTCCAGTGCGCCGGTCTGGGTCAGCAACACCGGCTTGCCCAGGTCCGGAATCGGCAGGTAGCCGGCGCCAATCGGCGCCGCCGTGGAGTCCAGGTACAGGTCCAGGCTCGGCACGTAGGTGATCGCATGGTTGAGCAGACCCAGCGTCGGCACCGTTGGCAAGGTATAGGCGTTGCCGAAGTTGATCAGCGCGGGTGAGCTTTCGAGGGCGACGGCCTTGAGCAAGGCTTCGAGCAGGGCGACATGGTCTTTGCAGTCGCCGTAACGGTTGTCCAGTACCGCCTGCGCCGGGTGCGGTACTACGCCGCCAGGGCCGACGTAAACCGCGACATAGCGAATGTTCTTACGCACCCAGTCGCTCAGCGCCAGGGCTTTGCTACGTGGGGTGTCGAGGTTGTTTGTGAGTTCCTTGGCCAGTTTGCTGATGGCGGGCGTCACTTCGATCTGTGCCCTGGCGGCGTAGGCTTGGGCAAATTGTTTGTAGTCGGCGAACGTCGATACAGCCATGAATTGCCCGTAGTCGCTGTAGGCGACAGCACCGTTTTCGATTCGGAATTTTTCGCTGGGCAGTTGTTCCCAGTGATAGATCTTGCGACCGGGTGCCGCCGCTGGCGTGGAGGCCTTGTAGCCTTTGACATCGGCGTACAGTGGCATGCTCGCTGGCATGTCGTAGGAAAAGCTGGTTTGCTCGGTCTGGTAGAAGTCCGGGATGTTGATGTCTTCGAACTGCTGGGGAAACAACGGCTTGTTGCGCTGCAACTGGTAGCGCAAGACCAGGCGGTCGCCGACCGCCACGTCCGGGAAGATCACCACTTTGACCCGGGAGTCCTGGAACATCGGCGCATCGGCTGAGGCGCGCTCTTGCTGCTCCTTGATCTGTTTGGGCTGTACGCGGATTTTGCGACCGCTGGCTTTCTGGGTGTAGGCCTCGACGATTTTCAAGGTTTCCAGTGTGCGGTTGAAGCTCAGTGGCCGTTGGGCGTGCAGCTTGATTGCGCGCTCTTCGTTGACCCGCGAGATCATTTCCACGTTGAGCACAAAGCTGCCGTCAGCATTGACGACATAGGCGTGGGTATTTTTTTCGACAGTGAGGGAGTGGTCGGTGTCATCGGCCTGCACCTGTGCCGTGAACAGCCCGCAAACCACCACAGCCAGCACACCGAACAGGCGCGCCGGGGAGAGAGTAAAGCCTTGCATAAAGATCCTTCTGAACGATGACGTGCGCCGTCGGTAAGAGGGCGCGCATTCCTTGGGTAATCCGCTTAATGCGAAGCATTACTATATAGAAGTGGCGATAGGCCTGCAGTGTTTTTCCACGCTTCCCCGGCGGTTTTCCAGGTCTGCTACGGCTGTTTGAGTTGCGGCGCCACAACCGACGCCGCCACATCCCACGCCATCAGCAGCTGATCAATCGCCGCGTCGATCACGGCATGGGGCACGTTATCCCGTGCCAGGATCGACACCCCCTGCAAAAAGCTGTCAAACACCGTTGCCAGCACCGGCGCCTGCGTGTGTTGCGGCAATTGCCCGGCGCGGATCGCGCGCTCCACACACGCGACGATCCCCGCCCGCGTGCGCAGGCGTGATTGCGTCAGTGCATGGGCGACCCGCGCATTTTCCGGGCTCGGTGCACTCATCACGCCTAGCGCGACCATGCAGCCCTTGGGGTGCCCGTCTTCGCACTGCATGCGCGCCGACTGACGCAGGGCGGTTTCGATGGCCTGACGGGGCAACAGGGTTTCGTCCCACAGGCATTCGGTGACTCTGGCGTAGGTCGACAGGTAGCGCTGCACGCATTCGTCGAACAACGCCTCCTTGGAGCCGAACGCGGCGTAAAAACTTGGCGCGGAGATACCGCCACCCAGGCCGGCCTTGAGTTGGGCGAGGGAGGTGGCGTCGTAGCCGTATTGCCAGAACAGGTGCATGGCCTGTTCCACGGCATGGTCACGGTCGAAATTACGCGGGCGGCCCATCTGTGCCATATGAGGTCTCCAGTAGAAAACGAGATAAATACTAGTCGATACATAAATCGTTGACAACGCACCCACTAGGCTTGCAACATTTGTATCGATCAGTATTTAAGTCGTCCCAGGAGTTGCCCATGACACCCTCACTCAGCTTGTCCGCGTCTTCAGAACGCTTGCCCATCGGCGCCTTGCTCGCCCTGGCCATGACCGGTTTCATCTGTATCGTCACCGAGACCTTGCCCGCAGGCCTGCTGCCGCTTATCAGCGCAGGCTTGGCGATTTCTCCGGCAATGGCCGGGCAGATGGTCACCGCCTATGCGCTGGGTTCGGTGCTGGCAGTCATCCCCATGACCATCGCGACCCGTGGCTGGCGTCGGCGTAATGTGCTGTTGCTGACCATCGTCGGTTTCCTGCTGTTCAACTCGATCACCGCGCTGTCATCCCACTACGGGGTGACCCTGGTCGCGCGGTTCTTCGCCGGCGTCGCCGCGGGCTTGGCCTGGAGCCTGCTGGCTGGTTACGCCCGGCGCATGGTCGCGCCCCGGCAACAGGGCAGGGCGCTGGCATTGGCGATGGTCGGCACGCCGATTGCGCTGTCGCTGGGTGTGCCTCTGGGCACGTGGCTGGGCGGGCTGCTGGGGTGGCGCACCACATTCGGGCTGATGTCGGTGCTGACGTTGGGGCTGATTGTGTGGGTGCTGGTGAAAGTCCCGGACTATCCACCTCAGGCCGCGCATCAGCGTTTGTCCGTGGGCAAGGTGCTGACCACGCCCGGCGTGCGTCCGGTGCTGGCGGTGGTGATCAGTTGGATGCTGGCGCACAACATTCTGTACACCTACATCGCGCCCTTCGTGGCGCAGGCCGGGTTGGCGGAGCGTGTGGATGGGGTGCTGCTGGTGTTCGGGCTGGCAGCATTGGCGGGGATTTGGCTGACGGCCAGGCTGGTCGAGCCGCTGTTGCGCAAAACCGTGCTGGTCAGCCTGGCGACCTTTGCAGGGGTAAGCGTGGTGTTTGGTGTTGTAGGAAGCTTGCCCGCAGTGATCTATCTCGGTGTCGCGGTGTGGGGGCTCAGCTTCGGCGGTGCAGCGACGCTGCTGCAAACCGCCCTGGCCGATGCGGCGGGGGATGGTGCGGACGTCGCGCTGTCGCTGAATGTGGTGGCGTGGAACAGCGCAATTGCCGCCAGCGGCATCGTCGGCGGGGTGTTGCTGGAGACCTGGGGCGTGGCGTCGTTCCCGTGGGCGATGCTGCTGTTGATTGCGCTGTCATTCGCGCTGGCCTGGAGTGCACGCAGCCATGGGTTCAAGCCAGGGCCTCGGGGTGCGGGAAAACCTGCAGCGGTCGGGCACTAATCTGACATTCGATAGTCAATAATCCTCGTAATATCATCCACTTGGCGGCGTTTTCCGCCGCCTGTCGCTTCACTCTCTGTCGAAGATTTAATGCATGTACCTACGCAATATTGCAGTTGGTCTCACCGCCCTTGTTTTACTTTCCTCCGGGGCCAACGCGCGCAGTCTGCCGGACCTTTACTCCAAGCAGCAAAAGCAGGCGTCATTCGACAATTGCGCAGACTTGTTTCCCGCTGCAACACCGATCAATACCGCCACTGTGCCCGCCACGATGAGGCCCCTGGCGCTGTGCTCCGACCACTTCGCCGTGCTCTATTCGCAAGCCAGCAAGACCCCGCTGGTGGTGGTCGAGCGCCTGAACGCCGCACAGTTGAAAGACGCCAAGGGCGAGGAGCGCACCAACCAGTTCTACGCTGACCCGCGCATTCCCAAGGGTGGGCGCGCGGAATTGAGCGACTACCGCAGCCAGCATCCGGCCGTGGACCGTGGCCACCAAGCCCCGGCTGCCGACGCGCCGAACGCTAACGCGATGGCGCAGTCGTTCGCGCTGTCGAACATGGTGCCGCAGGACCCCACCAACAACCGCAAGATCTGGAGCAAGGTCGAGGCCGACGTGCGCAAATTCGCCGTGCGCGCCGGCGGCGATGTGTATGTGTTCACCGGCCCGTTGTTCGACCCCGGCCACAGCACCATCGGCGCCAATCAGGTCTGGGTGCCGACGCGCCTGTTCAAGCTGGTGTATGACGCTTCGTCCAAACGCGCCTGGGCCTACGTGCTGCCCAATGCCGAAACCCGCATCCAGAAACCGATGGACTACGACACCTTTGTAAAAAGCACCGGGCTCAAGCTGCTGGGTAACCTGCCGGTGTCGGGGTCGGTGGGGCGTACTTAGTCGTACGCTTACTTGGCCTTTTTCAGCGCTTTCAAACGCAGGGTGGCGCGTTGCACGGCGGCCATTTTCTCCGGCCGTTTCATCCTTTTCCATTTACGGATGTCGTCTTTGCTGCGCCCGCAACTGACGCAGAGGTCGCCGCTGAGCTGGCAGATGGAGATGCAGGGGTTTTCTATATCTTTAGCCAAGGGGGCACCCATAGATGGCGTCAGTGGTCGCGGTTACGCCGCACGAAACTCGACGGTGAGGTGGCTCACTTCGTGCACCGGCTTGAGGCGCTCGCGAATGCGCTCGGCATCCGTCGTTGCGGCGCCCACCACACTGACAATCGCCGCATGGGCGTCTGGCCCCACGCGCCAGACGTGCAGGTCGGTGATCCGCGCATCGCCGGGCTGCTCAACCAACTCGCGGATCTCGGCGGCGACGTGCTCATCGGTCTGGTCCAGCAGCACGCCGGCGGTCGCGCCCATCAGGCTCCAGGCCCAGCGCGCAATGACGATGGCGCCGACGATGCCCATCACCGGGTCCAGCCACACCCAACCGAGGTAGCGCCCGGCCAGCAACGCGGCGATGGCGAGGACGGAGGTCAGTGCGTCGGCGATGACGTGCACGTAGGCGGATCGCAGGTTGTTGTCGTGGCCGTGGTGATGATGGTCGTGTGCGTGGCCGTGATCATGGCTGTGGCCGTGACCCAATAGCAGCGCACTGGCGATATTCACCACCAGGCCCACCACGGCAATCAGGGTAGCTGTGCCAAATTGCACCTCGGAGGGCGTCAGCAAGCGCATCACCGATTCCACCCCGATACCCAACGACACCAGTGCCAGGATCAGCGCCGAGGCAAAGCCGCCGAGGTCGCCGACCTTGCCGGTGCCAAAGCTGTAGCGCGGGCTGTGCGCATGGCGTTTGGCAAAGGCGTATGCGGCGGCGGCAATGCCCAGGGCGCCCGCGTGGGTAGCCATGTGAAAACCGTCGGCGAGCAGGGCCATGGAGCCGGTGAGCGCACCGGCGGCGATTTCCACGACCATCATCACCACCGTCAGCATCACCACCCACAGGGTGCGCCTGGCGTTTTCATCGTGGGATGCACCGAGGAACACATGCTCGTGGCTATGGCTGTTGGCGAGGCTCATTTGGAATAGCGCCGAATGGCTTCAAGCAATTCTTCGACGCCCTTGCTGCGTTCTTCTTCGGAGAGGGCAGGGTCGGCCACGTGCGACCTGGCGTGGTCTTCGATGATTTCTTCCATCAACCCGTTGATCGCGCCGCGGGTGGCCGCCACCAAGTGCAGGGTCTTGGCGCAGTCGGCATCCGCTTCGAGCTCGCGCTCGAGGGCCTGGATCTGCCCGGCGATGCGTTTGACGCGTTTGATCAGGTTGTCTTTGTTTGCCGAGACGTGGCCCATGCCTATACCCCCCCTACCTATGAAGGGGGCGATCATTGCATACCCCACCCCCCTATAACAAGGCGCGGCGCTGCCGGGTGTTTACGCTTGTTCCGCAGGCGCGGCGGCTTCTTCGGCGAGTTTCAGGCGGTCGGCTTTGCTGATGTATTTGTCTTTGGACTTGGGCGCCAGTTTGGCACTGGCTTTTTTGGCTTTGGCCTTGAACAGTTGCTGGAGCTTTTTCTGGCGATTCATGGGGTTTTATCCGACGGGTGAAGGTGCGGATGATACCAGCTAAAAATCCCAGCCCTACAGCGCGCAATCCAGCCGAATCGGCCCAATCTCGATCATACCGGCCGACACCGAAGCGATACCCTCCATCCCCCAGAACAACGGCCCGCCATCACTGACCAGATCATAGATCGCACTTTCACTGATCAACCGGCCGTTGCGCTGATCGTACAGGCGAAAGAACGCCGGGCTTTCCCAGCGCACAAACAGGTGAACCTCGGCTGTTTCGTCCGGATGGGCCTGGGGGTGAAAGGCGCTGGGCAGTACCCAGAAAGGTTTGAATTGCTGCACCCGATAACAGCCGTTGGGGCTGATATGGGCGGAGCCGGAGGGTTGCGCCAGGCCTTTTTCCCACCACTGGGAAGCGCCCCACAGCGCTGCGCAAATTAAGAGTGTGCTCAAGACTACTTTTCTCACGTTGACACAGCCTTATTTGCCCGCAGGTTGGGCGAGAAATTCGCTGATCAGGGCCACCACCTGCTGTTGAATCACCTCCCGTGGTCGCGCGCCCTCGCCATCGCGGCAAATCATGCCGTCACCGGGCGAACTCTCTTCAATCAGCGCCTCGCCGCCGGGTTTGCAGATCGCCATAAAGCTGAAGTGGGTGGCGTCGCTGATCTGCACATACTGGGTCGATGCTTTCGGCAGGCGCCTGGCCAGGTCGGCGGATTCCAGTTCGGCCGGCAGTTGCGGTTCCGTCACGCCCGCCGCAAGTATCAATGCCGGCACCGGCAGTGCCGCCAGGCTGGCGTCGGTCATGCCGCGTGACAGGCCCAGGTCCAGCGATACCACGGCGCTGACGCGTTTATCGCTCAAGTCTGCGGCCACCTTGGCGTTGTCGGGGTTCATCTGCCGGTACGCCGTGCAGGCGACCAATTGCGGGTGAGCGGTGCAGTCTTTGGCGAACTGCGCGGGGTCGAAGCGCGCGCCGGCGGCTTCCAGCACGGTCCAGCCGCCGAGTGAATGGCCGATCACGGCAATCCGACGATTCTCCACGGCGCCGAATTGCTTAGGCTGCGCGAGCACCGCGTCGATGGCGCGGCTCAGGTCCTTGGGCCGTTGCCACAACTGCGCGGCGGCCTCGGGGCTGCGATCTTTGCTGGTGGTGCCGGGGTGGTTGACCGCCGCGACGATATAACCCTGATGCGCCAACGCACTGGCCAGCCACACCTGATTACCCCAATTGCCGCCATTGCCGTGGGAAATCACCACCAACGGATGTCTGCCGCTGGCGGGCGGTGCGTCGGGCACGGCGAGGGCACCGTGAAAGACGGCGTCGTCGCGGATCAGCTCTGGGGCTTTGGCGGTTTTAGCGGGATACCACACGACCATCTGCAACGGGCGGTTGCCGTGGGCGTCGGGGAGGGTGGTGTTCTGGAAGCCGATGGGGCTGTTGTCGGCGAATGCAGGTGTGGCGAGGCAGACCAGGAACAACGCGGCAAGGGTGGTTTTCACTGTTGTTATCGTCCTTGAAGTGAGGCGCGCATCATGGCTGGAAATCGGCGATTTGAGTAGAGGGCAGGCGGGACTAGGAAGTTGCTGACGAACTCCTGATTTAAAGTATGGCGGAGTTGTCTTTGTTGATTTTAGGAAGTGTGTGGGTTTATTCGGTTATTGAATCGTGCAAAAAAAGGTAGTGGCGTGATTCTTACAGTTGGCTTGATTGGAACCTTATGTGTTGACACCTGACTCTATGGTGAAGATTTTGAAAGGTTGATTGTATTTCCTCAGCGCGTAAATCTCGCTGGAGCGGTTCTTGCGCTGTTTGCTGTTTTAGTTGTTTCTAACAATGAAGCCGCTTTTGCCGGGGAGGGATCAATCACTAAAGCCACTGCGCCCGGTCCGGTGCTGATTTTATCCAATTCTGATACCGGTCCCGGTGTTGGTTTTTCAAATTTCTATGCTACTTCTTCGGATTTTCCTGCGGTTATGCTATTGCCGTCCGTACAGCACTCAAGAATATTGTATGGACATGCTCGCGAACGCGCAGTGTCAGTCTCCCGATAGATAGACTGATCCACCGCATTCGCGAGCAAGCCCGCACACATTTTTGATCTCAGTGTTTAGCTCATCGCACCAGGCACGGCTGTTTGTTGTTGAACTTCCACCCTGGAATCAAAAACTGCATCGCCACGCTGTCATCCCGTGCGCCCAGGCCCATGCCTTTGTACAGCTCATGGGCCTTGGCCACGGCGTCCATGTCGATGTCTACGCCCAGGCCGGGTTTGGCCGGCACGTTCACGTAGCCGCCTTCGATCTTCAGGGGTTCCCGGGTCAGGCGCTGGCCGTCCTGCCAGATCCAGTGGGTGTCGATGGCGGTGATGTCGCCCGGTGCGGCGGCGGCGACCTGGGTGAACATCGCCAGGGAAATGTCGAAGTGGTTGTTGGAGTGCGAACCCCAGGTCAGGCCCCACTCGTGGCACATCTGCGCGACACGTACCGAGCCTTGCATGGTCCAGAAGTGCGGGTCGGCCAGGGGGATGTCCACTGATTGCAGTTGGATCGCGTGACCCATTTCGCGCCAGTCGGTGGCGATCATATTGGTCGCGGTTTTCAGCCCGGTGGCGCGGCGGAATTCGGCCATTACTTCGCGGCCGGAATAGCCGTTTTCCGCACCGCAGGGGTCTTCGGCGTAGGCGAGCACGTGGTGTTGGTCGCGGCACAGGCGGATGGCTTCTTGCAGAGACCATGCGCCGTTCGGGTCGAGGGTGATGCGTGCATCGGGGAAGCGTTCGGCCAGGGCGGTGACGGCTTCGATTTCTGCGTCGCCGCTCAATACCCCGCCTTTGAGCTTGAAGTCGTTGAAGCCGTATTTGGCCTTGGCGGCTTCGGCCATGCGCACCACGGCTTCGGCAGTCAACGCCTGCTCATGGCGCAGGCGGAACCAGTCGTCATCGGCGTCGGCTTCGTTGCGGTAGGCCAGGTCGGTGGTGTTGCGGTCGCCGATGTAGAACAGATAACCGAGCATTTTCACCGCATCGCGCTGCTGCCCTTCGCCAAGCAGGGCGGCCACCGGCACTTCGAGGAACTGCCCCAGCAAGTCGAGCAACGCGGCTTCCATCGCGGTGACGGCATGGATGGTGATGCGCAGGTCGAAGGTTTGCAGGCCGCGCCCGGCAGAGTCCCGCGAGGCGAAGGTGCTGCGCATCTGGTTGAGGATGCGCTGGTAATGGCCGATGGGCTGGCCGATCACCAGGCTGCGGGCGTCTTCCAGGGTTTCGCGGATGCGCTCGCCGCCGGGCACTTCGCCAACGCCGGTGTTGCCCGAACTGTCCTTGAGGATAACGATGTTGCGCGTGAAATACGGACCGTGGGCACCGCTGAGGTTGAGCAGCATGCTGTCATGGCCGGCGACCGGGATGACTTGGAAATCGCTGACGATAGGCGTGTTCATGGCAGGTTCCTAAATAGGCTCAGAGAGGTTTGCTGATGGCCGCGCCGCTGGGCACGACGCTCGGTGCCGCCAGCGCGGCAGAGGGCGAGGTCTTGGCAAAAAACACCAGGATCGCGGCCAGCACCGAGGTGCCGGCCAGGCCGTAGAGGCCGCCCTGGATCGACCCGGTGGTCTGTTCCAGGAAGCCGAACGTGGTCGGCGCAACAAAGCCGCCCAGGTTGCCGATGGAGTTGATCAGCGCGATCACCGCCGCAGCGATGCGCGCATCCAGGTAGCCCTGGGGAATCGGCCAGAACAGCGACGACGCCGACTTGAAACCGATCGCCGCAAAACAGATCGCCACGAAGGCAAACACCGGCCCGCCGGTGGTGGACATGAACATGCCCGCCGCCGCAATCAACAACGCCGCCGCAACCCACGCCTGCTGGAACTTGAACTTGCCCGACAGCGACGCGAAGGCGTACATGGCGATGATCGAGATCAGCCACGGGATCGAGTTGAAGAAACCGACCTGCACGTCACTCAACTCACCCATCTTCTTGATGATGCTCGGCAGCCAGAACGTCGCGGCGTAGATCGTCAACTGGATGCAGAAGTACAACGCACAGAACAGCATGATCTGGCGGTCCTTGAGCAGCTTGCCGATGGTCGGCTTGACCGTGCTCAGCGCTTCACGATCGCGTTGTTCCTGGTCGATGGCGTTGACCAGTGCGTCCTGCTCTTCGCGGTTCATCCATTTCGCGTCGTGAGGCTTGGAGTCGAGCCAGAACCACACAAAGAACCCCAGCGCCACCGAGGCCAGGCCTTCGATGCCGAACATCCATTGCCAGCCGTGCAGGCCGAAGCCTTCGATCTGCAACAGCGCCCCCGACAAGGGGCCGGAAATCAGCGAGGCAACCGCCGAGCCACTGAGAAAGATCGCGATGGCCTTGCCGCGCTCAACGCCGGGCAACCAGCGGGTGAAGTAGTAGATCACCCCCGGGAAGAAACCCGCCTCGGCCACACCCAGCAGAAACCGCAGGATGTAGAAGTGGGTTTCGTTCTGGATGAACGCCATCAGCGTGGCGACGATGCCCCAGGTGAACATGATGCGGGTCAGCCAGATCCGTGCGCCGACCTTTTGCAGGAGCATGTTGGAGGGCACTTCGAAGAGCGCGTAGCCGATGAAGAACAACCCGGCGCCGAAGCCGTAGGCCGCTGCGCCGATGCCCAGGTCATGCTCCATGTGCGTGCGCACGAAGCCGATGTTGACCCGGTCGATGTAGTTGAGGATGAACATAATCACGAACAGTGGCAGCACGTGGCGCTTCACTTTGCTCACGGCGCGCGCGAGGACGGGATCACTGGTTGAAGCGGCGGATGCATGGCTTGAATGGGTCACAGTTCAAAACTCCCCCTGATTATTTTTATGCGGGTTTGTGCGTCTTGTTGATAGACATCATACAAGTGCTTTTCTTGAAGCCGCAATCGGGCGCTGTGATTTTTGTTTTTATAAGGCTGTAGGGTTTATTGGTGTTTTGGTTATTTGCCAGTGTTTGCAGGGGTTTATTAGGCTTTTTGGCGGGTGTGAATAGATGTGGATGCCTTGGTGATGTGTTTGAGCTTGTGCCAGGTAAAAGATAGTCATCATACAAGTAGATGGGATTTTGAATCTGCCCGGCCTCGTCTGCGGGCAGGGTGTTAAGCTCCCACCAGCCCAGCCCCGTGGACCCGTAACGATGCCCAATGAAAACGGAACGCCTGTCCGTAAACGTTCCAACAACCTCGCCCAAGGCGTGCTCGACGCGCTGACCCAGCGCATCCTGCTCGGGCAATTGCAGCCCGGTGAAAAGCTGCCATCCGAATCCACCATCGTGGCTGAACACGGGGTAAGCCGTACCGTGGTCCGCGAGGCGCTGTCCAAGTTGCAGGCCTCGGGGCTGGTGGAGACACGCCACGGCATCGGCACCTTTGTGCTCGCGCCGCAAGCGCAATCCGGCCTGCGCCTGCATGTGGACACGGTGGCCAGCGTGCGCAGCGTGCTCGAGTTGCGCTTGGGCCTTGAGGTGCAGGCGGTGGCACTGGCCGCACTGCGCAGGAGTGATGAACAACTGGCGCGCATGCGTGTGGCGCTGAGTGACTACCAGGCTTGCCTGGCCAACAACGACAGTTGCGTGGAAGCAGACAAGCGCTTTCACCAGTTGATCGCCGAAGCCACCGGCAATACCTTCTTCACCGAAATCATGCTGCACCTGGGCAATGCGATGATTCCGCGCACCCAGGTCAAGGGCGCCGAGCGCGGCGGCGCGGACTTCGCCCAATTGGGCCAGTTGGCGCACCTGGAGCATGAGGCAATCTTCAATGCGATCAAGCGCCAGGACCCGGACGCCGCACGCGCCGCGATGGTGCTGCACTTGAGCAACAGTCGCGATCGATTTTCGGGAGAGTAGGGCAGTTGAACGAACACACTTTATCCATGCGCCTGGAGCGCGTGGCGGCGAACGTGCCCGCCGGCGCACGCCTGGCCGATATCGGCTCCGACCACGCTTACCTGCCGGTGGCGTTGTTACGCCGTGGCGCAATTACCGCGGCGGTGGCGGGCGAGGTGGCGGCTACGCCCTTTCACGCGGCGCAGCGCACCGTGCGTGACAACGGCCTGGAACAACAGGTCAGCGTACGTCTGGCCAAAGGCTTGGCGGCCATCGAGCCGCAAGACGGCATCACCGCGATCAGCCTGTGCGGCATGGGCGGCGAAACCATCCGCGACATTCTCGCCAGCGGCAAGGCGCACCTGAACGGCCGCGAGCGGCTGGTCCTGCAACCCAACGGCGGTGAGCAACCGTTACGCCAATGGTTGATGGACAACGGCTACGCCATCCTTCACGAGGAGTTGCTGCACGAGAACCGCTTCTACTACGAAATCATCGTCGCCGAGCGCGGCGAGCCCGTGCGCTACAGCGCCGAGCAACTATACTTCGGCCCGTTGCACTTGCAGGCACGCAGCCCGGTGTTTTTGGCCAAGTGGCAACGTACGCTGCGCGAGAAACAAAAGACCCTGGCCAGCCTTGAACAGGCGCGCCAGGCGGGGCTTGAGGACAAGTTGCAAGTGCTTGCGCGGCACGTCAGCTGGATCACCGCACTGTTGAAAGGCGAGTGAAAACAAAGTGTGGCGAGGCCGCTTGCACCCTCTCCACAAGCACAGTGTTCGCCCTTGACTGACTGGCACCAGGGCCCGTTCCACATCCGTTGTTTTGTACCAATGGTTACGCCTGTGAGCGGTACTGAGTGCTTTTGCCCCATTTCAGGGCAAGTGGCGTGCGCTTTTTGTGTGCCACCCCGCGTAACTCAAGCCTCCCACCCTACGGCCCGTATCTTGCTTGAGCCAAGTTAATCAATGACATGGCGTTTTGCCGTTAGTCATTTCAAGGCTTCACCGTGCGGTGCACCGCGTGGGTCGTTTTAGGGAGTGGTCGGACATGCACAGCTTTTTATCACCCGGTATCCGCCTACTCGGCCGTTTTGGTTTCGCGCGTAAGTTCCAGATCCTGTTCTTCCTGTTCATGCTGCCCCTGGCCGGCAGCCTGTGGATGATCGGGCAGGACTACCGCGCCAAATTGACTGTGATCTCCAGCGAGCAGTCCGGCGTGCGCCAACTGCTGGCGATGGACGCGCTGGACGCCCAGCTGACCGCCCAGCGCAACCTGGCCGCACGCTGGAAAGCCGCCGACATCCTGCACGCCCCCACGCCGGCGGCGAAGGCGGCGATGGACAAGGTCGATGCCAACTTCCCGGTGCTGCTGCAAAGCCTGCAAACCCTCGGCGAGGCGCTCAAGGCCCAGCATGCCAGCGCCGATATCCTGGCGCGCTTCGAGGCGTTGCAGGCCACGGTCAAGGGCATGGATTCCCAAGCCCTGCGCACCGTGGGCTGGTGGCCGGACGGCTATGATCGCTTCACCGCAGCCCTGACTGCGATGCAAACCCTGCGCGAACAGGTGACCCTGGACACCGGCCTGATCCTCGACCCATGGCTGGAAACCTACCTGCTGATGCAGATTTCCACCCAGCACACCCCCGACCTGATCGAGCGCATCGGACGCATGGCCAGTGTGGGCCAGTCGTCCATCGCGTCTGGCCAGTTCACCCTGCAAAGCCGCCTGCAGATGCGCGACCTGCGCGGCCGCATCGGCGATGCGCGGGACCAGTTGGTCAAGGCCGCCGCCTCGCTCAAGGCCAAGCAATACGCGGGCATCGAGGCGTGGACCGCGCAGTACGACAGCAGCCTGCAAGGCCTGGATAACCAACTCAAGGTCCTCGACGACGGCGTGTTCGGCGGCACCATCAAGCTCGATACCACAGCGTTCGAAAGCAGTGTGGATACCATGCTCGACAGCCTCGGCGCGCTGCGCAACCAGACGCTGAAGTCCCTGGATGCGCGGTTGAGCTATTACCACAACCGCTCGCTGCAGCAGATCATTCCCGTGGCGGCGACGTTCAGCCTGCTGGCGTTGGCGGCGCTGTACCTGTTTATGTGCCTGCAAGCCTCGATCCGCCGCAGCGCCAGTGGCATCACCACCCTGGCGGAGTCGCTGCGTGACGGCAACCTGTGTGTGGAAGTGGCGGTGCAAGGGCGTGACGAACTGGCGGCGATCAGCACTGCGCTGAACGTCGCAGTGGTGCAATTGCGCACCAGCCTGCTGGGGGTCAATCACGAGACCCAGCAATTGGGCTCGGCGGTGCTCACCCTCAATTCGCAATCGGGCAGCACCCTCAACGAAGTCGAAGACCAGCAACAACAGATCAGCCAGATTGCCGCCGCCGCGACCCAGTTGGCCGCCACGTCCATGGGCGTCGCGCGCAGTTGCGAACAAGCCTCGGGCAGCGCCCAGCAGACCCGGCGCATCGCCGAAGACAGCAGCCGCGACAGCCAGCGCACCACGGCGAGCATCCAGCAGCTCAACAGGCGCCTGACCGACACCGCCAATGCCTTGGAGCAAGTCAGCCAGCAGGGCCAGCAGATTCAATCGGTGGTCGACACCATCCGTGGCATTGCTGAGCAGACCAACCTGCTGGCGCTCAATGCCGCCATCGAAGCCGCCCGCGCCGGCGAACAGGGCCGTGGTTTTGCGGTGGTGGCCGATGAAGTGCGCAGCCTGTCGCAACGCACCCAGGCCTCCACCGCGCAGATCGCCAGCACCGTGGACAGCCTGCGCGCGACGGTGAGCCAGGCGGTCACCCTGATGGGCGCCGCGTGCGAGCAAGCGCTGACCGATGCCGAGTCCGTCACCGGGCTCGGCACGCGCCTGGGCGAGATCGCCGGCGCGGTGCAGAACGTCACCGACACCCTGGCGCAGATCGCCACGGCGGTAGAAGAACAGGCCGCGACGGCGGATGAAGTCAGCGGCAATATCCAGCAGGTGGACCAGGCGGCGGGGCGCTTGCTTGACGGTGCACGGGCGGTCAACCAGGCGGCCGATACCTTGAGCAAGGGCAGCCAGGCGTTGAGTGACAACACTGCACGGTTCCGGCTGAGCTGATCTCTGTTTGTGTCGCGCGCTTGTGTGGGAGGGGGCGGGCCTCTTCCCATCTTTGAGTGCCTTTCAGCATTTCGATGGGGGAGGGCGGCGATCAGTCAAATGCCTCTGCAATAAAGGCTTCCAGCGTTGCCGCTTCGAGGATTTCCATGGAGAAATGCCCGAACCGCTTGGGTAACCAGATGATGCGTCCGCCGGACGGCGATTGCAGGTTCTCGCGGGCGAGCGGCGTGCCGTTTTCGTCTTCGGGTTGCACCCCAGCGGCGACCAGTTCGTCGTAGGCGATTTCGATGTCCGGCGTGGTGTAGCAATGCCGGTAAATCATCCCTTCGCCGTGGGCGTCCAGCAATGCGCGCAAGTTCCCCGCAATGGGCTGGACCAGCATGAAGCGCTCCTGCCCCAGCAGCACCACGGCATACAGCACGTGCAGGCCGCCGCGTTCCCACACGAACGTCTTGGAGATGCGGGCCTTGAGGATGTGCGCGTAATAGGCGCAGGCCTCGTCGAGGTTTTCGACCAGTATGTCGACGTGACTGAATTTCAGATCCATGGTGCCTCTCCGTACGAGCCGATCCCCATCGTAACCATGGCGCCCGTCACACTGAAATATATTTCCTGGCACTCCAGGCCAGTGGCGTAGTCTCTTGCTCAGTCATTTACTGTCGCCCAGCGGAGCCACCCTATGATTACCGTCCACCACCTCAACAACTCCCGCTCGCAGCGCATCCTCTGGCTGCTCGAAGAGCTCGGCCTGCCGTACCAGATCAAACGTTACCAGCGCGATCCGAAGACCAACCTTGCACCGCCTGAACTCAAGGCCATCCACCCGCTGGGCAAATCCCCGGTGATCGAGGACGGCGACCAGGTGCTGATCGAGTCCGCCGCGATCATCGACTACCTGATCCGCCGACACGGCGCCGGCCGCCTGCAACCGGCCCCGGCCAGCGCCGCCTACGACCAGTATGTGCAATGGCTGCACTTCGCCGAAGGCTCGGCGATGTTGCCGTTGATGCTCAACCTCTATGTCGGCCGCCTGGGCGAGGCGGGCGCGCCGTTGCATCCGCGCATCGAATCGGAAGTGGCCAATTACCTGGGGTACCTGAACGATGTGCTCAAGGAGAAGCCGTATCTGCTGGGGGATGAGTTGAGCGGCGCGGATATTCAGATGAGTTTTATTGGCGAAGTCGCCGGGGCGCAGGGCAAGTTGGCGGCGTATCCGCACCTGGCGGCGTGGGTGCAGAAATTCCAGGCACGCCCGGCGTATCGCAAGGCAGTGGAGCAAGGTGGCGAGTACGCATTCGCCAAATAACCCCCTGATGTACACCAAACGGGCCACTGTAGTGAGCGGGCTTGCCCCGCGCCGGGTGGCGCAGCCGCCCCAAATCCCGGCACCTCGGTCCCCCTGAAATACCGCGGCGCATCGTTTGGGGCGGCTGCGCCACCCAGCGCGGGCAAGCCCGCTCACTACGGGTGCGTCGAGGCAGGGTGGGTTAGCGGACTACTTCGAGCGCGGTGTATTCATTTACGTAATGGGTTTGGCTCGAGGTCGATTCCAGCGTCAGGGCCACGCCCAGATCTTCGATGAACACGCGTGAGGTCTTGTAGTCGCCCTGGTCGCAGGCCAGCTTTATCGCGTCACCTGTCAAGGTTGCAAATACCTGGCGCGCCTGAATGCGCGCGCCGACGGTGCAGGTCAATGACGTGTCGATGGCCTTGTCGGTCGGCCGGGCGGGCACATTGACCATGTGCAACTTCGCGCTCAGCGTCTGGCCCTGGGTCCAGCTGGCGGGGATGTGCAGCTCGGCTTCACGGGTTTGCAGCACCCGGCCATCGCCTACGCCGTTCATTTTCGATTTCAGCTGGATCATGTCCGCCTGCGTCAGGCGGTCGACGTTGAAGGTCTTGCCGTAGACCTCGTTCTTCACCAGCAAACGACCCTCGGCCTTGAACGTGACCGAAGTCGGCTGGTCCTGGCTGCCATCGCCTTTGCGCGCGAAATAGGTGTAGCTCAGTGTCTTGAACTTGGGTTGCAGCAGGGGCGAGTCGAGGCGCTGGAGCACATTGGCCGGCACCTCGACATCGCCGATGTTTGTTTCGGCCTGTGTGCGTGGGTAGTCCACTGGTGCAATGTCCGGTCGCAATTGCGCCAGCAGCCCCGCGTTGACCCCGCCCTGCACCGAACAGCTGATGCGCGATTGCGTGCCTTGCTTGCCTTCCGGTTCGACGATCAGCACACGCTCCACCTGGCGCAGGCCCGGCGCCTTGCCCGGCTGCGGTTTGATCGACAGCCAGCCGTTGCCGACCTTGAGCTCGCTGCGGGTGTACTCCTTGTCGCCTTTTTGCAGCGAGCCGGGCTGCTCCAGCAACGCGGTGAGGCGTTGTGCGACCTCATCGACACCGCCATCGACAATGAAGCCCCAGTAATAAAACAGGCCCAGCGCGCCAAGGTCGGTGACCTCATCGTTGTACGACAGCAGCTTCAACCCGCCGATGGCCGGCGCGCTGACCGGCACCTGGTTGGCCTTGTGGTCGGCACGGTTTTTAACCGCGATCCAGGTGAAGTTCTTTTCCTGCTTGAGCGGCGCGTAGGCCTGCCAGGCGTCGCGGTGGCTGTTCAGGCTGCTGAAGAAACTCGCATCGCAACGGGTGAAGGCCTTGAGCGTGTCGGTCAGTGCGGCATCGCTGGCGTGGGCGGCTGTAGGGAGCAGCAGGGCGGAGCTCAACAGGGCAGTGGCGAACGGCAACTTCATGGGGCAGGACTTCCTTATCGAAGGGCGGGGAGCAGGGTGGGGCATTATCCAGCAGTTGGGCGACGGGCTCTAGTTGGCGGAGCGGGTCAGGCGCAAACGCCAATTGCCGCCGTGACGGGCTTGGCAGTCTTCTTCGCAGTCGAACTGGACGCAGCGGTTCAGCGGCACGGGCGCGATGTCGGCGGCGTGCAGGGCCGTGGCGGTGAGTTCGCGGATGCGCGTGTCCAGGCCGGTGGCCAGGGCGTGGTCGCGGTGGGCGCGGGTGTCGAAGACCCAGGTGATCACCAGGCTGCGCGGGAAGTCGGCGTAGTTGACCGTATGAGTCAGCCACTCGAAGCCCGGGATTTCGGCTTTGGCGGTTTCGCAGGCTTCGGTCAGGCTGGCGACGAGGCTGCGGTCGATGCGCGCGCTGTCGCGTTTTGAGAGGGCCATGGAACGCTCCGGAAAAAGGCAAGGGCCGCAGGTTAGCAGGGGCCGAGCGCAGTTTCAGCCATGGCACTGCTCGCCGACGTACTCGGGGAGTTGGGCTACACCGTGATCGAGGCGGCGGACAGCGCCGCGGGGCTGAAGCTGTTGAGGTCGGACGTGCACATTGATCTGCTGGTAACGGATGTGGGGCTGCCGGGCGGGATGAATGGGCGGCAGATGGCGGAGGCGGGGATGGAGCTGCGGCCGGGGTTGAAGACGTTGTTTATTACCGGGTATGCGGAGAACGCGGTGATGGGCTATGAGCAGTTGGAGGAGGGGATGGGGGTGTTGAGGAAGCCGTTTGCGGTGGAGGTTTTGGGGGGGAGGGTTAGGGAGTTGTTGGGGAGCTAGGGGCGCGTTTAGGGGGAAGGGAGGTGCGGCCGCGATCAATCCATGGTGGTCATTGTTGTATGAAGGTAACGAAGCTGGTTTCGATTTCGGCGATTGCAGGAGGGGGCGTATTGATCAACATGACCGCATCGTCACCTTGGTTAAGAAAAACCAGAAAGTCCCCGGACTCAAACTCGATTCTAAATCCCACCAGCCGGGCCTCCCGGCCATTGAACGCGTCGAGAATGCCCTCAACCTCGCAAATTTTCTGGCCTGCGAGGTAGGGCGCAGATAAGACTGTCAGGAGGTTTTCCCTCTTCCAAGAGCATATGACGCCAGACTCGATCTCGAAGGCGTCGGGCGTGTTGAGGGGAAATACGTCAGCCCCTACGCTCACACCATCACTCAAGAGGTACATGGACATCGTCTCTTGCTCGCCGAAACGCCATTCGATAGAACCTATATCTCCCAGGTCTTTCTCTCCATTGAAATAATATTGGTCATGCATCAGCACGCTCAGTCGCTTACCCACCAGCAAACGCGCATTTTGCAGGTCTTGGGCTGCTCTTGTAAGCGAATAGGAATAGCGACTATCCATTAGGCGCCTCGGTCTCCGAATGTGGAGCAGACCTTACACAAGCGTTGGGATGTTCGCCATTGGCCAATTGCGGCTTTTGGCGAGCGCGGGCTTTCGGCGAAAAGGCGTCCGTCGATGGCCGGTTGCTGCTTTGCAAAAAAAGGTAACTTGGGATTTGAGGGCGCGCCAACAGTATCCATACCACCATTATCAGCGTGCTAAATAGGGCAGGCCAGCTAGGTATAGGCATTCGACAAACCTAAAGCTCAATCGACCCCCGTCGATAACCTGTAGGAACCCACCGATCATGGATTGATTGAAATGGTACTTTCCGTCAGCTCGACCTTCATCCCGCCAGCAAACACCCAGCTTACGCCTTCTGAACAGAAGCTCGAGCCCCAGCCGCTGACAGATGCCAACCAGGACACCCTGGCAAATGCCTCGCCCGCAGTCATCTACCATCCCAATGAAGACACCAGCACCACGGTGAAACAACTCGAGGTCGTCGACACGTGGATCGGCCGCTCCCAATCCCCGGAGTTCCCTCGATTCGCTCAGATTGCCGCTGCGGCGCATGGAGCGCTGAAGGCCTCTTTCCAGGCATTCCAGGCAACGCTGTCGAACAGTGCTCCCGACCTGGCCAGCAAAAAATATGGTTTCACTGTTGAGGCCGACGGCAATCTCAAGGTACTCGATACCGCCGCGCAGCTCAGCCGCTCGGACACCCAGCGGCTCACGGATCTGCTGAACAAATCCCTTGGCCTCAAAGCCGCCGCCGTTTCTTATCGGGATGCGTCCATCGATCTGGTTGACGCCGATTCACCGTGGTCGGGCAGCTATATGGGTTACTACAGCCTGACGAAGGAAAACTTCGCCAGCACTATTGATCTGGCGCCCTTGCTGAAAGACACGCGCACCATGGTTCCCGCAGAGTTCAAAGACGCGACTTTTTTCACTCAGTTGTCCAATAAAGGCGAACGGGCCACGCGCGAGACGGAACACGTGATGCTTGAGCGGCGAACAGCGCAGCGGTTCTCCGTGATGGTCTGACTTGCGGGTGGGTAGGTGATGGTTTGGGGCGGTTAGTGCTGTTTGCGATTGGCTGCTTTTGGCCGATTCTGTTGAAAAAGTAGCTCCCCTGTCTGGCCTGCGGCAAAATCCGCGCATCGGCCAGCAGGGAAGCACGCAGTATGATGGGACAGTTATCGAGTGGGCAGGAGCGACTGTTTTACTCGTTCAACCTTGAAGATCACATCCCCGCCAATCACCTTCTGCGTAGCATTGATCGGTGTCTCGATCTAAGCGACTTGCGCCATTACCTCGCCGATTTTTACAGCCCAATTGGGCGTCCTTCGATTGACCCAGAGTTGATGATCCGCATGCTGATCGTGGGCTATTGCTACGGTATTCGCTCCGAGCGGCGGCTGTGCGAAGAGGCCCATTTGAACCTGGCGTATCGCTGGTTCTGCCGGTTAAGTCTTGAAGATGAAGTCCCCAATCACTCGACCTTTTCTAAAAATAGACACGGCCGTTTTCGGGACAGCGATCTGTTTCGCTGGCTGTTCAATGAAGTGCTGCGTCGTTGCATGGACGCCGGCCTGGTCAAGGGCGAAGGCTTTGCCGTGGACGCCAGCATCATCAAAGCGGATGCGAGTCGGCAGCGCGGTGTACCGGGTGATGAACAGGTCAACTGGAGCGATCCAGCCCTGAGCACCCGCGCTGTGCGCGAGTACCTTGAAGCCCTCGATGAAGAAGCTCTGGCCGAAACACTACCCAAGCGCCTATCGCTGACTGATCCTCAAGCCCGCTGGACCGCAGCTCCAGGTGGCCCAGCGTTCTACGCTTACTCCACGAATTATCTGATCGATACCGAGCACGGCGTGATCATGGATGTGGAACCCACACCGGCTCATCGAACCGCAGAAGTCGAGAGCACCAAGACGATGATCGATCGGGTCGAAGCGCAGTTCGACATCAAGCCGGAACGCTTGATTGGCGACACCGCTTACGGTACCGCGCCGATGCTGGCCTGGATGTTGGAGGAAAAGGACATCGAGCCACATGTGCCGGTGTGGGACAAAACCGAACGCAAGAACGACAGTTTTTCGAGCAACGATTTCCACTGGAATGAAGAGGCTGAGGAATACTGCTGCCCGGCTGGCAATGCATTACGTAGCGAATGGCGGGCCTTCAAGAACGAGCGTTCGCACGTCACCAAAGCCAACACCATTATCTTCCGATCCAGGCAGACCGACTGCGTTGCCTGTCCGATGAAAGCCAAGTGCTGCCCGAACACTGCGTTCCGCAAGATCGCCCGCAGCGTCCATGAAGCCGCGCGCGATGTGGCTCGGCGAATCGCAACGACACCTGCGTACGTGCGCTCTCGCCACGAACGTAAGAAGGTCGAAATGTTGTTTGCCCACCTCAAGCGCATCCTGAAACTGGATCGCTTGCGACTACGTGGCATGAGTGGCGCGACCGATGAGTTCACGCTGGCGGCCGCGGTGCAGAACCTGCGACGTCTGGCCAAACTTGCATCTCAAGGGCCACCTTCTACGGGATAGGTGCGCCTGCACGAAGCAAAAAACCTCAAACTAACCCAATAACCGAGCTGCGAAGCTCAACGAAGAGCCGAGAAACCACTCAATGTGGTGAGTCGGTTCTCTGGTAGTGGTCGTGCCTGAGTTCAGGCGATCTGAAAATCCGACTTTTTCAACAGAATCGGCCGAAAGCAGTCTTCCCCAATCTGGAAAAAGGGCACGGAATTAATTAATGTCCTGAAAAACAACCCGTCCCTTTTTCAACCCTCCAATTCCGCTTCCAGTCGAATTAGCACCCCGAATGGCAAATGCTCATCCGGAACAAGGCGTCTCGCGGTCCAAAAGCTTGGCGGTGAGTAGCACGCCCAATTCACTCAGCTGATGAATGGCCAGCGCAATGTCGCGCTGCTTGCCGTTCAACTCTTCGGAAAGGTCGAGCAGCAGGGTGCTGACCGAGGTGAAGGTTTCATAGCTGTTGGTAATGAGGGCTTCGTTGCTGGCGCTTGGCGCAACGTAGAAGAGAGCAGTCTGATCTGACGAGCCTTTAAGCATGTTTGCATTCCTGTTTAGGGCAACCATCCTTCAGCTACTAAACAAAAGGGTGGCAGCTGTACGCAGGTTAGTAGACCGGGGAATCCAAACGAAAGCCGGCGCGCCCGAGGGCGCCCTGCGCACAGCCGCCATCAAATGCAGACGGTAGCGTCTGATTGATGAAGCTTGTGCACATTGTTTGGATAAACCATCAGGCTACTAAACCCGATCACCGAGAAGTTCAGCGACCGCGCAACCTTAGATTTCGCCACCCCAGCGCACAAGCCGGCGGATTCTGACGCAGGCGTAGGCAACGGAGCAAGGTGCCGGATGGCTTTGGGATTTATCTTGGGTTGAACTGCACAGTTGATTGGCGCAACGGCCGAGTTTTTAGGCCATCGCTGTAGGTTCCGGCCAGCCCTTTTGTAGCCACTTTCTGAAATTGAATCCCGCCCGCCATTCATCAGCCTGCAGCGCACGTGGCGCAATAAACCCGCCCCAATTTGCCAAAGATCTCAATCATGTCGATCCAGATCAGTGATCAGCAGCGGGTTGTTCTGCCGCAGTGCGTTGACGACTTCTTCGCAGGTGCGTCGCTTGGCTTCGATGTCGTCCATTTCACTGCTGGTCAGGCCGACCCGTTGGAGAAATTCGACCCGGCCGTGCGGGCTGTCGGTGGCTGGTAATTGTGGGTCGGCGACAAAGGCCAGGGCGACAATATCGATGGGGTAGCCGACGTTGATGGGACCGTTGGCGGGGATCCATTAGTTGGCTTTGAAGCCATTGCCGGAGCCAAATATATAACGCCCGAGGTTTTGCAGCAGGTTGCAGACCCAGATCAATGCGTCGCGTTGTTCGCCGTTGCTTTACAGGCGAAAGGTCAGCTCGAAGCCATAGCCGCTGAACGCGTTACCGAGGGCTTCTTCGTCGTAGTAGTGGGACGTGAAGCCGTAGGTGCAGAAGTGGAAGTGTGTGACACCTGCGGCATTGCTCGAGTAGGCGCTGATGCCGTCGATGGGGTCGGGGCCGCCCATAGCGTGTTTTATTGCCGTGCCCCAGTGCCAGGGCTCGGTTTCGCCGTATAGCGGCGCCAGGGCGCGGTCTATGGTGTCCCAGCCAGGGGCCGCGTCGCTTTGTAAGGCGTACACGCTTTGATAATCGCCAATGCCCGGACGCTGCTGCGCAGTAGAGGGAGTGACGTTAGAGGTGGGTGCCGGGCGCGGGTTGAATACATCCCGCAGTTTTTTGAAGAAGTTCACGCGCAATCCTTGCAGTAGTTGGACCTTGGGGCTGCCTGTTCACGGGTTGGCGGGACTCAGCCGTGTCTCACTCCAACTGAACCGATATACGCCCGCATCGCTTCCAGGGAGCGCTCGACACACTCGACAAGGGCGTGCCCTTTTACGCGTTGGTCGAGGCTATTGCTTGACGCCAACAAGTGGCAGGGCCATGCCGCAATTGTTGGCGGGCCTCGCGCGAGGCCCCGCCTGGATTACCTCAACTTCACCAATACGGCCACAACCACCATCCAAGTGAATGAGATGCCCATCATCGTCAAGTTCATGAGCAGATATCTTTTCAGATAAGGTGGAAAGTTTTTGAAATCGACTGGGTCCAGTTCACCGATGATAAGAGACGCTCTTGGCCACACGATCATCCCGGCGATTTTTGATATTTCCAAGAGTGACCAGATCAGCCCCCTTTTTCCCAAGCTCGTTCCCCAGATGTAAATGTAACGGCTGTTTTTTAAGGCTTTCTTGATGGCCTCCAAGTGGACTCGGCTTAGGTAAAGACTGTGCGCAATACTCGCGATTGCGAGCAGACCCGGCGCGCCGATAAAAAGAATCGCAACCCAAGGGTTCCACGTGTCGATACTCAAGGTTGTGTGGCCTCGTAGATTTTTTCACCTATGTATTCGCCGCCCATACCACCGACGGTGGTTCCCACCCAGGCGCCAGTTCCCACTATCGCGGCGACGCAGGCAATTCCTCCGATACCTCCTGTTGCTACCCCAATAGCCAGGCAGATCGAACCGCTGGCAGAACTTGCTAAAGCGCCACCTGCAACACCGAAGGCAGTAGAGAATGCGAATTTCCCTCCCTCAGTAAGCTTGACCTTCTCGCAGGCCGCACCGGGATCTTTACTGCACACCTGCTCGATTGCCATCAAGGATGACACGCCACCAATCCCGATACCGATGTAACCGCCCGCCTTCATGTACTTGGCCGCCCGGCTAACCGCATCCACATGAGCGGAATACCCCGGAATCTGCCCCGGCCCGCCTGCCTTGTCCCAATGATGCACCAGGCTCTTACTGGAAATACCCAGCGCAGTTTTCAACTTGGGATGATCCCCCAGCGTGGTCTGGCCTCGCACACGCGTGGAGTTAAGCAAATGAGCATCCAACTGGGCGAGCAAGCGCTGGCGTTCGGTGAGGAACTGCGGTGATCTAAGGTGGCCGTGCTGGCGATAGCTTTCCTGATGCAAGCGTTCAATGGCGTTGAGTGTGCCGCGCAGGTTGGTCAGGTGGGTCTCCATCACCACTGAACTGACGCCTAGCCACGTTGAAGTGTGGCCGATGAAGCTGGCGATTTCGGCGCCGTGGCGGTGCAGGAAGTCGGCCTCTTCCGGTGTCAGGGTATCGAGCGATGAATCGACCTGTTGCGCGGCCTGCATCAGCAGTGCTTCTTGGCGGGTGCAGGCGCTGTTGTCGGGATCGCTCAGTACGATCAATGAGCTGGCTTTAACGTGGCTTCTGCGCGGGTTGAGTGCTTGAAACTTGCGCATCACCGCCGGATCGGGCGTGGGGAAAAGGCTGGCTTCCAGTGCTTCCCGGCTCATGCTTTTGGGCACGATATAGAAGCCAGGTTCCTGACCCTGTCGGCTGTTAACAACAGAGGGTGTCCAATTGCTCGAAGGTGTGTGTGTCGGTTGGTTCGGTGCGGCCGAGGCGCGGGCCTGAGTCACAGGCGCCGCTTCAACGGTTCGTCTGGATACAGGCTGTTCGTAGCCTTTGTTGATATAGGTGGCGGTGTAAATTGAAGGAGTGAATTTGGCTCGGCAGGGGCAACTACTGACACTGTCCAACGTGCCGGCCATAAGCCTGCCATGACTGTTCATGTGTGAAATACCGCCGAGTATTTTATAAATGCCCGGATGTTTTCCACATGTCACTCGGTCCCCCTCACAGGCATGGAGGAGGCCATATATGTTTACTCTTGGGTCACCGTCCAGGACTTTTCCGCCGCAGGTGGTTTTGTCACCCAAGCCAATGAAGTAGCCTTCAGTCATTTATATTTTCCTTTTTATAAAGAGGAGGTCAGTTAGACGGCATGACACAGCGCAACAAGCGGTAAGTCACCCAGCCGAGGGCAATCAGTAAGCGCGCGCTTATCGCGCAGTTACCCTGATGATCTGGTTTTTTGAAGTACAGTCGGACGCTTCCTGGCTTCATTTAGGAAAAGTCTGGTCGGTAGGTAAGAGCTGGGGATGTGCTCGCGACGGGGAGATATTTCCCAAAGCGCTGGGCAGATAGGTCTACCATGTCGCCCCCGGCAGCTGTTCCACGCGCTACCGACCTCTCTTTTTCAAGGTATCGCCCATGTCCATCGATCAGATCAGCCTGCCCAAAGGCGTCGGCCCCCACGCCGCTAAGCTCCTCGACTCCATCACCGGTGCGTCGACCCACGAAGAACTCAACCGTGCCGGCGGCAAGGCGGAAGGTTTTGTGTTGGGGCTGGAGTCGACCAAAGCCATCAAAAGCCAGGTCGCCGAGTCGCTGTACGTGGCTTACGATGACGCGGCAAGCCACCGGGCCAGTGAGTTGAAGGGCTGATAGTCCGTGGACGCTTCATATTTCAGGATGAAATGCTCATGTTTAAAGCTGTTGTCGCGTCACTGCTGCTGATTTCCCCTCTGTGCGTTTCGGCCGCTTCTTCGGTGGATGTCTCGAAGATTTACGGCAAGATCCAGTTCGTCGACAGCTACCCCGACTACAAGGTCAAGGTCGTGAATCAATACCCTGACCTCAAAGTGCAACAGGTGAGTATTTACCCTGACTCGGTTGGAAAATGGCAGACGGTGAGTTCGTTTCCCGATTACAAGATCCAGATTGTCGATTCGTATCCGGACTTCACCATTCAATATGTGGAGTCCTACCCTGGAGTGAATTGAAGGGCGTGGCGCGACACATGGTTTGAAGGGAATACACATGACATTGACCGTCGACCGCTTGCTCGAATTGGCCATGGCCAACCCCATCAATGCCGAGATCACCGCGCGTTTGCCGACGCTGGGGTTGGATCAGTGTTTGCTCACCGCCGGCTGCTTGTTCCAGGCGGTGTGGAACCATCAGGCGAACCGGCCTGCTGGGCATGGAGTGAAGGACTACGACGTTTTTTACTTTGATACGGACCTTTCCTACGAGGCTGAGGACAAGGTCATACGTGCGGCGCAGCGGTTGTTCGACGACCTGGGCGTGAATGTCGAGGTGAGGAACCAGGCGCGGGTGCATCTTTGGTATGGCCAGCGGTTTGGGCGGCCTTACCCGCAATTGCACACCGCCAGGCAGGGGATTGATCGTTACCTGGTGGCGGGCACGTGCATTGGCTTGGACGTGGCGACGGGCGAGGTGTATGCGCCGTATGGGTTGGAGGATGTGGAGCAGGGTGTGTTGCGGATCAATCCCCATCACCCGGAGCCGCAGTTGTTTGCCCAGAAGGCGCTGAGTTATCAGGCGCGCTGGCCCTGGCTCAAGATCCTGGAACCAAACCCTGCCGACACGGTTTGACGGGATAACGCGGTGTCTGGGGTGGGGCGGCTGCGCCACCCGGCGCGGCGCAAGCGGGTGTTTGAAGGGGGCGTGAACTTTTACCCCTGTGCAGCCCGTCCAAGTTGAAATGCCCAGCCAAGGACCGACCATGACTTTCTTCATCTTCCTGCTCGCCTGCGTCGTCGCCGCCAGTACCGGCCTGCTGTTCAAGCCCGGCGCGTGGTACGAATCCCTCGTCAAGCCAAGCTTCACGCCGCCCAACTGGCTGTTCCCGGTGGCGTGGACGCTGATTTATCTGCTGCTGGCCTGGGCCGGTTATCGCCTCAGCCTGATCCCGGACAGCCAGGTGGTGTTGGCGTTGTGGGCGGCGCAGATTGCGTTGAATACGTTGTGGACGCCGGTGTTCTTCGGCGCGCATCGCATCCTGGCCGGGATGGTGATCCTGGCGGTGTTGTGGCTGACCGTGGCAACGATGGTGGTGTTGGCGGTGCGTCTGGATCTGATCACCGGGTTGATCCTGTTCCCCTACCTGGCGTGGCTGTGTGTGGCGGCGGCGCTGAACTTCTCGATCCTGCGCAGTAACCGCTGATGCCCTATAAACCATGGCCTGCCAGCGAACCCCAGCTGGCCGAAATGCGCCGTTTCAACAAGAAGCTCGCGTGGCTGCCGCGCTTCAAGATCCGCAACCGTGTGACGCCGCGCTTGATCCAGGCGCTGTTGCGTGCCGGTCAGGTGTTCAAGCGCTCGCCCGTGGCGCAAACCCGGCTCGCCGGCAACGTCCCCGTGCGTATCCTGCGGCCACTCGGCAAACCCAAGGGCGTGGTGCTGGATATTCACGGCGGCGGCTGGGTGATCGGCAACGCGCAGATGGACGACGATCTCAACCTGGGCATGGTCAATGCCTGCGACGTCGCGGTGGTGTCGGTGGACTACCGGCTGGCGGTGGACACGCCGGTGGCAGGCTTGATGGACGATTGCCTGGCGGCGGCGCGTTGGTTGCTCAGCGCCGAGGAGTTTGCCGGGTTGCCGGTGGTCGTTGTCGGCGAATCGGCCGGCGGGCATCTGGCGGCAGCGACCTTGCTGGCGCTGAAGCAATCGCCAGAGCTGCTCCAGCGGGTGTGCGGCGCGCTGTTGTACTACGGCGTTTACGATTTGAGCGGCACGCCCAGCGTACGCGCGGCGGGGCCGCACACCTTGTTGCTGGACGGGCCGGGCATGGTCGAGGCGCTACGCCTGCTGACGCCGGGGTTGAGCGATGAAGAACGTCGGCAGGCGCCATTGTCACCGCTGTATGGCGACTTCAACGGGTTGCCGCCGGCGTTGATGTGGGTGGGCACGTTGGACCCGCTTAAAGACGACACGCTGTTGATCGCCGAGCGCTGGCCTGGGGCTGAGGCGTACCTGGTGCCGGAGGCGGCGCATGGATTTATTCATTTTCCGCTGGGGGTGGGGGCGGCGGTGCTGGAGCACAGCCGGGCTTGGATTCTGCAACGGATTCAGGCGGTAAGCGCCGTGGGTGAACCGTGACGATGCTGATCCAGCCGGTTGATACGCAGGCTATTCCCGAGGTACTGGCCTTTGTGCTGCACGCCCGTGGCGAGCTGTTTCCCAAGCTCAGCGATGCAGGTATGCCGAACGATCTTGCACAGTTCGAGGCGGTTTACGTGCAAGGCAGCGGCCGGTTTCTGATCGCCCGCGCTGGCGACGAAATTGTTGCCGCGATGGGCTACTTGCCCTATGACGGGCGTTTTCCCCAGTTGGATTACCAGGGGCGCCGGACGGTGGAAGTGGTGCGCCTGTTTGTGCTGCCAGCGTTCCGCCGTTCTGGATTGGCGAGGGAGTTGTACCGTGCGCTGGAGGCGCTGGCGCACGCGCAGGGGGTGGAGGTGATGTACCTGCACACCCATCCGTTTCTGCCGGGTGCGATCGAATTTTGGCGGCGGCAGGGGTTTGCGGTGGTGGACGTGGAAGCTGATCCGGTGTGGCAGACCACGCACATGCAGCGGCTGCTGTAGTGGCCTGAAGAAGCACCACTAGACTCCCCGTGTTTAGTTGGAACGCAGCCGCAGTATCTGCGCGCCGTCGAACGGGTCTGTGAGGTAGTGCGCCTGCACCCCGAATGTGTCTTGCAAACGCTGCGGCGTCAGCACTTCCAGCGGCTTGCCCAGCGCCACCAATCGCCCGTGGTCCAGCACCGCCAGGCGATCACAGGTCAGCGCCTGGTTCAGGTCATGCAGGGCAATCAGCGTCGTCACCGGCAGCGCTTGCACGCCTTTCAAGATCGCCAGTTGATGCTGAATATCCAGGTGATTGGTCGGCTCATCCAGCAACAGGATCTGCGGCCGTTGCGCCAGGGCGCGGGCGATGTGCACGCGTTGGCGCTCGCCGCCGGAAAGGCTGCGCCAGGCACGTTGGGCCAGGTGGGTGGCGTCCACGTCGTGCAGGGCTTGGCGCACGATGGCGTCGTCTGCATCCGACCAGGGGCTCAGCGCCGACAGCCACGGCGTGCGGCCCAGGGCCACGGCGTCGAACACGCGGATGGCGTCATCGGTGTCGGCCTGTTGCTCCACCACGGCCAACTGTTGCGCGATGCTGCGGCGCGACAGCTGCCCGAGGCGCTGGCCGCCCAGCAGCACGTCGCCACACGCCGGGGTACGCAACCCGGCGAGCAGCTTGAGCAGGGTGGATTTGCCGGAACCGTTCGGCCCGACGATACCGAGGGTCTCGCCCAGCTCCACGTCCAGGTGAATGTCGCGCAGCAACTCGGCTTCGCGCACCTTGAAGCCCAGGCCACGGCAACTGAGCACGCTCATCGCGCATTCCTCCGGCCGATCAGGATCAGCGCAAACACCGGCGCGCCTACCAGCGCGGTGACGACACCCACCGGGATCACCTGGCCCTTGATCAAGGTGCGCGACAGCACATCCGCGGCAATCAGGAACAACGCACCCCCCAAGGCGCTGGCCGGCAGCAGGCGCGAATGCCCGGTGCCGAGCAGCAGGCGCACGGCATGGGGGATCACCAAGCCGACAAAGCCGATGGAGCCGACAATCGACACCATCACCGCCGTCACCAACGCCGCGCAACCCACCAGCACAAATTGCACACGGCGCACCGGGATGCCCAGGGACGCCGCCGAATCCGTGCCAAAGGTGAACGCATCCAGCGCCCGGCGATGCCACAGGCACACCGCCAACCCCACCAACGCCACTGGCACCGCCAGCCATACCGACGGCCAGCGCACGCCGCTGAGGTTGCCCAGCAGCCAGAACATGATGCCGCGCGCCTGTTCGGAGCTGGCGGATTTGGTGATGAGGAATGCGGTGAGTGCGTTGAACAGCTGCGAACCGGCAATGCCGGCGAGGATGATCTGCCCGGTGCCGCTGGATGAGCCGCTGGCCCGCGCCAACAAAATCACCAGCGCAAACGCCGCCATCGCGCCGACAAACGCGCCAGCCGACAATGAAATCAAGCCGCCGCCCACCCCGATCAGCGCCACCAGCACCGCACCTGTCGAGGCGCCGGCGCTGATGCCCAGCAGGTACGGGTCGGCCAGCGGGTTGCGCAGCAGCGATTGCAGGATCACCCCGCAGGTCGCCAGCCCGGCACCGCAGGCGGCGGCGACCAGTGCGCGGGTCAGGCGGTAGTTCCACACCACGCCTTCGTCGATGGGGTCGAGCACGTAGCCGGCGCCCCACAGTTTATTGGCCAGCACCTGAAGTACGACCTGCGGCGAGATGGCGGTTTCGCCGATGGCCACGCCGGCGAGCACGGCGGCCAGGAGCAGGGCCAGGGCGAGGAGGGCACGAATCATTTCGGCAGGTCGTAGCCGTCGATGGCCGTGGCCAGTTGCTCAAGGCCGTCGAACATGCGGATGCTGGCCTGCAACGCCAGGGCGTCGAGGATGATGATGCGGTTGTTTTTTACCGCATCCATGTTGCGGGTGACCGGGTCGCTGCGCAGGAAGGCGAGTTTCTTTTCATGGTCGTCGGCAGGGTAGCGGCGGCGGTCCATGCGGGCGATGACGAGGAAGGTCGGGTTGGCCTTGGCGATGGTTTCCCAGCCCACGGCGGGCCATTCTTCATCGGACTGCACCACGTTGCGCAGGCCGAGGGTTTGCAGGATGAATTCGGGAATGCCCTTGTGCCCGGCGACATACGGGTCGCTGGCCAGCTCGGCGCTGGAGAACCACACCAGTGCGCTGGCCTGCTTGAGGCCCTTGCTCTGCACGGTGGCGACGGACTTGGCCAGGCGCGCCTTGAGTTCGTCGTTCAACTGTTGACCGCGGTCCTGCACATCGAAGATCGCCGCCAGTTGGCTGATGCTTTTGTAGATGGTCTCGATGCGGAACGGCTCCAGCCGCGTGCCGTCGGCGCCCACCAGGTTGTCCTTGCCTTCGCAGTCGGAGGGCAGCAGGTAGGTGGGGATCTGCAGCTCGTGGAATTGCTCACGGGTGCCGACCACGCCTTGTGCGCCGACCACCCATTCCAACTCGGCGGCCACCAACTGCGGGCGCTTGGCGATCACGGCTTCGAAGCTCGGCTCATTGTTGGCCAGGCGTTCGATGCGCTCGTTCTGTGCCTTGAACTGCGGCAGCACACTGTTGAACCACAGTGAGGTGCCGACCACTTTGTCGCCCACGCCCAACGCATAAAGCATCTCGGTGGCGGCCTGGCCGATGGTCACGCTGCGCGTCGGTGCTTGCTGGAAGGTGAGGGTGCTGCCGCAGTTTTCCAGGGTCAGCGGGTAGTCAGTCGGCGCGGCGTGGGCCAGGGCACAAACACTCAGGCCGGTGAGCAGGGCGGTAACGCGTGGCAGCATGGGGCAATCTCCGTTGGGACCGTACAGGGAGCTGGGGCGGTACGGTAGTGGAAATACAGCCATGAACGCTGCCGGTCCGGCAGGCCAGGGATGCCCTTCCCGGACACCCCGCCGGTTGGTGATAACGCTTGGCCGGCAGGTCTCCTGACTGATGCGTCATCGCCACGCTCCGGCCTTCCCGGACAGCGTCCAGTGGCAGTGGGGAGCAGGCTCAGCACCTACAGTTGCGGGGGCAGTTCCGGTTGGCGCGGGTGGCCGCGCTTCGGATTCCCTATTAGTCCCGTTGGGGAACCGGCGCGGTATGGTAGTCGATCTTGGACGTGAGGGCGCGTGTCTCTTATGATGCGCGGCCACGGAACCGCCCCCTACAAGGAAAATACAGTGAAACGTTTAGTCGCCCTCGCCCTGATCACCCTGCTTGCCGGTTGTGCGACCCAGGGTAAAAGCGAATCGCAGATTTTCGACGAGGCCGCCACTGCCCATGTCATGTCGCTGCCTGCCGGCGCCAACAAGGTGCGTTTGCACAGCGTCAAGATCGCCAGCCATGGTGTGATCGGCGACATGCTGGCGACTGTCCTGGGCGGCGGCGCGAATGCCGGCCAACTCAGGCAGGAACTGCTCAACGCCCAGCGCCTGGGCGACAGTGGGTTCTTGATCATTGGGGCGCGCAGTTCAATCGACGTGGCGGTTGTTGAGAACGCCTGCGAAGGCCTCGGTTTGCAGGGGATGAATATCTACTACGCGGGCACTGAGGCGCAGCAGGACAAAGTGCGCCACGCGGTTGAGAAGGCCCAGGCGCGGTTTCACTTCATCAATACCCAGTGACCACCGGTCTGTAGTGAGCGGGCTTGCCCCGCGCTGGGTGGCGAAGCCGCCCCAAATCCAAGCAACTCGGTGTATCAGAAAGACCGAGTTGCCTGGGTTTGGGGCGGCTTCGCCACCCAGCGCGGGCAAGCCCGCTCACTACAAGGGTGTCAGCCCGGCCGGGGGGTTATTTGCGGTCCAGCCACACGGTCTGCGCGTTGCAGAATTCCCGCACGCCGAAGTGCGACAGCTCGCGGCCAAAGCCGCTTTTCTTGATCCCGCCAAACGCCACCCGAGGGTCGGACACGCTGAAGGCGTTGACGAAAATCCCGCCGGTTTCCAGGCGGTTGGCTATATCCCGCGCCTTCGCCGCGTCGGTGGTGAAGATGCTCGCGGTCAGGCCGAACTCGCTGTCATTCGCCAGCGCTACCGCGTGGTCGGCGTCGCGGGCGGTGATGATCGAGGCTACCGGGCCGAACAGTTCCTGTTTGAACGAGGTCATCTGGTCGGTGACGCCTGCCAGTACGGTCGGCTCATAGTAGTTGCCGGCACCGGCGACTTTATGGCCGCCCAGTAGCAGGGTCGCGCCTTCTTCAAGAGTCGCCTGGACCTGGCCGTGCAGCTCGTCGCGCAGGTCGAAGCGGGCCATCGGGCCGATGTACGTGGCGGCGGATGTCGGGTCGCCCATCACCAGGGCACGGCTGGCCGCGAGGAATTTGGCGGTAAAGGCTTCGGCCACGCCGGCTTCGATGATCAGACGCTTGGCAGCTGCGCAGACTTGCCCGCTGTTCTGGAAGCGGCCAATCACGGCGGCTTGCACCGCGGCGTCGAGGTCGGCGTCGTTGAGCACGATGAACGGGTCGGAGCCGCCCAGTTCCAGCACACACTTTTTCAGCGCGGCACCGGCCTGGGAGCCGATGGCCATACCGGCGCGCACGCTGCCGGTGAGGGTGACGGCGGCGATGCGTGGGTCGGCGATGGCTTTGGATACGCCGTCGGTCGTCACGTTGATCACTTCGAACAGGCCTTCAGCAAAGCCGGCTTTTTTGAATGCCTGCTGCATCAGGTAGGCGCTGCCCATCACGTTCGGCGCGTGCTTGAGCACGTAGGTGTTGCCGGCGAGCATCGTCGGCACGGCGCCGCGCAGCACTTGCCAGACCGGGAAGTTCCACGGCATCACCGCGAGGATCGGGCCCAGTGGGCGGTATTCGATATGGGCGCTGCCGTTGTCCACCAGGGTCGGCTCCGGGGCGAGCATGGCCGGGCCCTGGGCGGCGTACCATTCACTGAGCTGGGCGCATTTTTCGATTTCGGCGCGGGCCTGGGCGATGGGCTTGCCCATTTCCAGGGTGATCATCTGCGCCATCTCTTCGGCTTGTTCCCGCAGGGCGGCGGCCAGGGCCAGCAGGCGTTCGGCGCGCTGGCTGAGCGGCTGGTGGCGCCAGGTGCGGAAGGCGGCGGTGGCACGGTCGAGGGCGGCGTTCAGCTGCGAGTCGCTTTCATACGGGTAGCTGCCGACCGTTTCGCCGTTGGCCGGGTTGATCGAGAGGGCGTGGGTAGTCGCGTTCATGGCACCGTCCTGCGCAAGGGATAAGTTGAGTTCAGGTTACGGGGGTGGTTCTTTTCTGGAAACTGAATAATATTGAGCAATACATTCACGATTGGAGAATGACTTGGATCTGGTGCAGCTGGAAATCTTCAAGGCCGTTGCCGAGCAAGGCAGCATCAGCGCCGCCGCGCAGTTGATTCATCGGGTGCCGTCGAACCTGACCACCCGAATCAAGCAATTGGAGCAGGACCTGGGCGTCGAATTGTTCATCCGCGAGAAAAGCCGCCTGCGCTTGTCACCGGCCGGCTGGAATTTCCTCGGTTATGCGCGGCGCATTCTCGATCTGGTGCAGGAGGCCCGTGCCACGGTGGCGGGGGAGGAGCCCCAGGGTGCGTTTGCCCTGGGCTCGCTGGAGAGTACGGCGGCGGTGCGCATCCCGGCGTTGCTCGCGGCGTATAACCAGAAACACACCAAGGTCGAGCTGGACCTGAGCACCGGACCGTCGGGCACCATGATTGAAGGCGTGCTATCGGGGCGCCTGACGGCGGCGTTTGTCGATGGGCCGGTGTTGCACGCGACCCTGGAAGGCGTGGCGGTGTTTGAGGAGGAAATGGTGGTGATCGCGCCGCTGCATCACGCGCCGATCACCCGGGGCCAGGATGTGAATGGCGAGAATATCTACACGTTCCGCTCGAACTGCTCGTACCGGCATCATTTCGAACGTTGGTTTTCCCAGGACGGTGCGGTGCCGGGGAAGATTTTCGAGATCGAGTCGTACCACGGCATGTTGGCTTGCGTCAGCGCCGGTGCGGGATTGGCGTTGATGCCGCGCAGCATGTTGGAAAGCATGCCGGGGTTTGCGGCGGTGAGTGTGTGGCCGTTGACGGACAAATTCCGGGTGCTGCACACCTGGCTGATCTGGCGGCGGGGCACGGTGTCGCAGAGCCTCAACAGCTTCGTAAAGCTGCTGGAAGAACGCAATCTAGTAGCGACGTAGATCCAATGTGGGAGCGGGCTTGCTCGCGAATGCGGTGGTTCAGTTACACATGTATCGCCTGACACACTGCATTCGCGAGCAAGCCCGCTCCCACATTTTTGAACTTCATCAGCCGCCGAATTGGAGGGTGCCCATGGCGAGCTTGGCCATCAGTGCCGTGGCCCCCAGTTGCACCAGCCACAACGCCAAGCCACCGAGGAACACCCCTAGCGCTACCTGCAACACCAGGCTTTTCTGGCGCTTGGGTTGCGGCGCGCGGGGCACATAGTCATCCAGCTCGTCGCGGTCGGCACGCAGGTCCAGGTCGTCGTTTCTCATAAGGTTCTCACAGCAAAGGGGCGGGCAAGGTTCAGTCTAGGGGCTGGATACGAAAAAGGGGAAGCCAGCGGCTTCCCCTTCTGTGCAACGGCTCCAGGCTTACAGGACCTGGACGATTGCCTTTGTGACTGCGTCGATGTTCGACTGGTTCAACGCCGCCACGCAGATGCGGCCGGTGTCGAGGGCGTAGATGCCGAACTCGGTGCGCAGGCGGGTGACTTGCTCAACGGTCAGGCCGGAGTAGGAGAACATCCCACGCTGGCGGCCGACGAAGCTGAAGTCATGGCCCGGTGCAGCCTTGGCCAGTTCCGACACCATCTGCTCACGCATCCCACGAATGCGCAGGCGCATTTCAGCCAGTTCGGCTTCCCACTGCGCGCGCAGCTCAGGACTGTTCAGCACGGCAGCTACAATCGCGGCGCCGTGGGTTGGCGGGTTGGAGTAGTTGGTGCGGATCACACGCTTGACCTGGGACAGGATGCGCGCGCTTTCTTCCTTGGATTCGCCGACGATGGACAGCGCGCCCACACGTTCGCCGTACAGGGAGAACGACTTGGAGAACGAGCTGGACACAAAGAAGGTCAGACCGGACTCGGCGAACAGGCGCACGGCCGCGGCGTCTTCGTGGATGCCATCGCCAAAGCCCTGGTAGGCCATGTCGAGGAACGGTACGAGGCGCTTGGCCTTGACCACGTCCAGCACGTTCTGCCAGTCGGCCGGGGTCAGGTCGACGCCGGTCGGGTTGTGGCAGCAGGCGTGCAGCACCACGATGGACTGCGGCGGCAGGGCGTTGAGGTCTTCGAGCAGGCCGGCACGGTTTACGTCATGGGTGGCGGCGTCGTAGTAGCGGTAGTTCTGCACCGGGAAACCGGCGGTTTCGAACAGGGCGCGGTGGTTTTCCCAGCTTGGGTCGCTGATGGCGACGACGGCGCCTGGCAGCAGTTGCTTGAGGAAGTCAGCACCGATTTTCAGCGCGCCGGTGCCGCCAACCGCTTGCACGGTGGTGACGCGGCCAGCGTTCAGCAGTGGCGACTCAGCACCAAACAGCAGGGTCTGCACGGCCTTGTCGTAGGCCGCGATGCCGTCGATTGGCAAGTAGCCACGGGCAGCGTGTTGCGCCACGCGAATGGCTTCCGCTTCGGCAACGGCACGCAAGAGTGGAATCTTCCCCTCCTCGTTGCAGTAAACGCCTACGCCAAGGTTGACCTTGGTGGTTCGAGTGTCGGCGTTGAATGCTTCGTTGAGGCCCAGGATAGGATCGCGTGGTGCCATTTCGACAGCGGAGAACAGGCTCATTTTTGCGGCAGCTCTATGGGGGAAGGGAGGGACGTGTCGCGCTCCAGCCGAATGCACTAGAGCGGTGCACAAACGGGGAGCTAGTATAGAGGCCATCACGGCTGAGAGCGACAACCGAAACGGCTTTTCGGCCAAGTTTTTCGGTTTATTTGCCGACCGTTAGTCTTATTGCAACGCAGATCGACAGCGGCATGCAGGACGATTGCCTTGAAACCCGTCACATTCGCCACCACTTCTACGGCTATCATGGTTTTTTCCTGCTGCCCGCTCTGAATATTCGCGGGTGGTGGTCTTTTTCGTTCCCGACGGGTTTACAGTCTGGGGTGACTTCAAGAGGTACGTTATGTCGGATTTCCAACTCGTCACCCGCTTCGAGCCCGCCGGCGATCAACCCGAGGCGATTCGCCAGATGGTCGAAGGCATCGAGGCCGGCCTGGCGCACCAGACGCTGCTCGGGGTGACCGGTTCGGGCAAGACCTTCAGCATCGCCAACGTGATCGCGCAGATCAATCGCCCGACCCTGGTGCTGGCTCCGAACAAGACCCTGGCCGCGCAGCTCTACGGCGAGTTCAAGGCGTTCTTCCCGAACAACGCGGTGGAGTACTTCGTTTCCTACTACGACTACTACCAGCCTGAAGCCTACGTACCGTCGTCGGACACCTTCATCGAGAAAGATGCGTCTATCAACGACCACATCGAACAGATGCGCTTGTCGGCGACCAAGGCGCTGCTGGAGCGCAAGGACGCGATCATCGTCACCACGGTGTCGTGCATCTACGGCCTGGGCAGCCCGGAAAGCTACCTGAAGATGGTGCTGCACATCGACCGGGGCGACAAACTCGACCAGCGCGAAGTGCTGCGCCGACTGACGAGCCTGCAGTACACCCGCAACGACATGGATTTCGCCCGCGCCACCTTCCGCGTGCGCGGCGATGTGATCGACGTGTACCCGGCCGAGTCCGACCTGGAAGCGATCCGCATCGAACTGTTCGACGATGAAGTCGAAAGCCTGTCGGCCTTCGACCCGTTGACCGGCGAGGTGATCCGCAAGTTGCCACGCTTCACCTTCTATCCGAAAAGCCACTACGTAACGCCGCGTGAAACCTTGCTGGACGCCGTTGAGCACATCAAGGTGGAGCTGGCCGAGCGTCTCGACTACCTGCGCGCCAACAACAAGCTGGTGGAAGCCCAGCGCCTGGAGCAACGCACGCGCTTCGACCTGGAGATGATCCTGGAGTTGGGCTACTGCAACGGCATCGAAAACTACTCGCGCTACCTCTCGGGCCGCGATTCTGGCGCGCCGCCGCCGACGCTGTATGACTACCTGCCGGACGATGCGCTGCTGGTGATCGACGAATCCCACGTCAGCGTGCCGCAGGTCGGCGCGATGTATAAGGGCGACCGTTCGCGTAAAGAAACGCTGGTGGAATACGGTTTCCGCCTGCCTTCGGCGCTGGACAACCGGCCGATGCGGTTTGACGAGTGGGAAGCCATCAGCCCGCAGACGATTTTTGTATCGGCGACGCCGGGCAACTACGAGGCTGAGCATGCCGGCCGTGTGATCGAGCAGTTGGTGCGTCCGACCGGCCTGGTCGACCCGGAAATCGAAATCCGCCCGGCGCTGACCCAGGTCGATGACTTGCTCTCGGAAATCCACAAACGCGTCGCGCTGGAAGAGCGGGTGCTGGTCACCACGCTGACCAAGCGCATGTCCGAAGACTTGACCGACTACCTTGCCGACCACGGCGTACGCGTGCGTTACCTGCACTCGGACATCGACACCGTGGAGCGCGTGGAGATCATCCGTGACCTGCGCCTGGGCACCTTTGACGTGCTGGTGGGGATCAACCTGCTGCGTGAAGGTTTGGACATGCCGGAAGTGTCGCTGGTGGCGATCCTCGATGCGGACAAGGAAGGCTTCCTGCGCTCCGAGCGTTCGCTGATCCAGACCATCGGGCGTGCCGCGCGTAACCTCAATGGCCGCGCGATTCTCTATGCCGACCGCATCACCGGCTCCATGGAGCGCGCGATTGGCGAGACCGAGCGCCGTCGCGACAAACAGATTGCCTTTAACCTGGCCAATGGCATCACGCCCAAGGGCGTGTTCAAGGACGTTGCCGACATTATGGAAGGCGCTGTCGTACCGGGTTCGCGCAGCAAGAAGCGCAAAGGCATGGCCAAGGCCGCCGAGGAAAGTGCGAAGTACGAGAACGAACTGCGCTCGCCGAGCGAGATCACCAAGCGTATTCGCCAGTTGGAAGAGAAAATGTACCAGTTGGCGCGGGATCTGGAGTTTGAAGCGGCGGCGCAGACGCGCGATGAGATTGGCAAGTTGCGCGAGCGGTTGTTGGCCGTTTGATTTTGCGCTGACTGTACTGGCCTCTTCGCGAGCAAGCCCGCTCCCACACTTGACCGCATTTCAACGTTAGAACACGGTCAAGTGTGGGAGCGGGCTTGCTCGCGAAAGCGGCACCACGGTCTCAATGACTCTCCCCAGCCTTGAGCCCCGCCGGCAACGCCTTGGTCAACAACACCGCGACCATACTGACCCCCAGCGCCAACCCGACAAAGTGAAACGCATCGTTGTAGGCCATGATCTGCGCCTGCTGGTGCGCGATCTCGCTGAGCTTGCCCAGCGCCGCGGTGTCGCTGCCGAACTGCTGCGCCAGTGTTGCCAGGCGCTCCGCCACCTGCGGGTTGGTCGGCACGATCGCCTCGCGCAAATAATCGAAATAGGTCTTGGTGCGCGCATCCAGCAGCGTCGCCAGCAATGCAATGCCGATGGCGCCGCCCAGGTTGCGCAGGATGTTGAACAGGCTCGACGCCGAGCCTGCGTCCTGGGGCAGGATGTAGGCGGTGGCGATCAGCGAGATGGTTACCATGATCAGCGGCTGCCCCAGGGCGCGGATGATCTGGATCTGGTTGAACTGGCTGCCGGCGAAGTCCGGGTTGAGCACCCCCGAGGAAAAACTCGCCAGGCCGAACAGGCCGAATCCTACAGTGCATAGCCATTTGGGCGACACGTACTTCATCAGCTTGGGCACCAGCGGAATCAGAAACAGCTGGGGCACGCCCATCCACATGATCACTTCGCCGATCTGCAAGGCGTTGTAGTTCTGGATCTGCGCCAGGTACAGCGGCAGCAGGTAGATCGAGCCGTACAGGCCGACGCCCATGCCGATGCTGGCAATGCTCGACAGGCCAAAGTTGCGGTTGGCGAGGATGCCCAGGTTGATCAGTGGGTTGGGTTTGGACAGTTGCACGATGACAAAGGTGATCAAGCTGAGCAGGGCGATGCTGCCGAGGCTGACGATCAGGTTCGATTCAAGCCAGTCCTTGCGGTGGCCTTCCTCCAGGAACACCTGCAAGCAGCCGAGGCCCACCGCCAGGGTGGCGATGCCCAGGTAGTCGGTGCTTTTCAGCAAGTCCCAGTTCGAGGCCTTTTTTTCCAGACCATAGAGCAGCCCGGCGATCATCAGCAGGCCCGGTGGCACGTTGATGTAGAAGATGTATTCCCACCCCCAGTTTTCCGTGAGCCAGCCGCCGATGGTCGGGCCGATGGAGGGCGCGAAGGTGGCGGTCATGGCGAACATGGCCATGCCTTTGGCGCGGTGGTGTTCGGGTAGCTTGATCAGGGTAAGGGTGAACGCCAGCGGGATCAGCGCACCGCCGGTAAAGCCTTGCAGGGCGCGGAACACGATCATGCTTTCCAGGCTCCAGGCCATGGAGCACATCAACGAGGCGATCAGGAACCCCACCGACACCCAGACCGCCAGCCGCCGCGCCGAGAGCAACTGCACCAGCCAGGCGGTGAGGGGGATCATGATGATTTCGGCTACAAGGTAGGACGTGGAAATCCACGAGCCTTCTTCCAGGGTGGCTGACAGCGCGCCCTGGATGTCCTTGAGCGACGAGTTGGTGATCTGGATGTCGAGCACCGCCATGAACGCGCCGAGCATCACGCTCATCACCGCGATCCAGTCGCGCCGGGTCGGTTCGCCGAGTGGGCGCAGCAGTTGATCACCGGCCATCGGGCTGGTCTTTGATGTTCACTTTGACGGTCACGGACATGCCGGGACGGATCTTGCCGTGCAGCGGGTTATCCGTGGCGAAGGTCAGTTTTACCGGGATGCGCTGTACGACTTTGGTGAAGTTGCCCGTGGCATTGTCCGGCGGCAACAGGCTGAACTGCGCACCAGAGGCGGCGAACAGGCTGTCGACCCGGGCCTCGATGGGCGTGTCAGGGTAGGCGTCGAAGGTCAGCTTGGCCTTTTGCCCGGGCTGCATGTGGCCGATCTGGGTTTCCTTGAAGTTGGCCTGGATCCAGATGTCTTGGTCGGGGACGATCGACAGCAGGTAGGCGCCGGCCTGCACGTACTGGCCGTTGCGTGCGGCGCGCTGGCCCACCAGGCCGCTGATCGGCGCGTGGATCTCGCTGCGGGTGAGGTTGAGTTCGGCCTGGGCCAGGTCGGTCCTGGCGTTGGCGATCAGCGCGTCGAGGCGCTTGATCTCGGCGTTGAGGGCGTTGACCTGCTGGCGCTGGCCCTGCAGGTCGGCCTGGGCCATGGTCACCTGGGAGCGGGCGATGTGGTTGTCGGCGGAGAGGGTGGTCACGCGTTCTTCCGAGACGTAGCCGGGCTTGCGCAGGGTTTGTGCGCGGGACAGGTCGATCTGCGCGCGGCCGAGGCTGGCCTGGCTTGACGCGACTTTGGCCGCGCCGGCGGCGATCAGGCTGGCTTGCTGGGTGAGTTTGCTCTGTGCCTGGGTGCGTTCGGCCTCGCGCATGGCCAGGGCGGCGTTGGCGCGGTCGACGGCGAGGTGGAAGTCGTCGGCTTCGAGCTGTACCAGGAGCTGGCCTTTTTGTACGTGTTCGTTATCGCCGACCTTGACCTCGACGATGCGGGCGCCGAGCTGGCTGGACACGCGGGTGATCTCACCCTGCACATAGGCGTTGTCGGTGCTTTCATAGAAGCGGCCCTTGAAGAACCACTGGGCGAAGAAGCCCAGGCCGATCAGGACTACGAGGCACACGAAGATAAACAGTCGGCGTTTCAGTGGAGCTGGCATGGGCGAGGTGTCTGTAACAAGAGGTAATGGAATATAGCCAGCCAAACATCTGTCCAATAGCCATGACTGGCCTCCAGACCGAAGCTTGGCCTAAATGCCCTTCTGCTGGAGCCCAAGTGCCGAGGGCTGTTACCATTCGCGCCTTGTTTCAATTCCAGTTTTATCGCCAATTCGAGACCCGCCATGACCACCGTCCGCACGCGCATCGCGCCATCGCCTACTGGGGATCCCCACGTCGGCACTGCCTACATCGCCTTGTTCAACTACTGCTTTGCCAAGCAGCACGGTGGTGAATTCATCCTGCGGATCGAAGACACCGACCAATTGCGCTCGACCCGTGAGTCGGAGCAGCAGATTTTCGATGCCCTGCGCTGGTTGGGCATTACCTGGGCCGAGGGCCCGGATGTCGGTGGTCCGCACGGCCCGTATCGCCAGAGCGAGCGCAGCGACATCTACAAGCAGTACACCCAGCAACTGGTCGACATGGGCCACGCGTTCCCATGCTTCTGCACCGCCGAAGAGCTGGACCAGATGCGTGCCGAGCAACAGGCGCGTGGCGAAACCCCACGTTACGACGGCCGCGCGCTGCTGCTGTCGAAAGAAGAAGTGGCCCAGCGCCTGGCGGCCGGCGAGCCCCATGTGATCCGCATGAAAGTGCCGAGCGAAGGCGTGTGCGTGGTGCCGGACATGCTGCGCGGTGACGTCGAGATCCCGTGGGATCGCATGGACATGCAAGTGCTGATGAAGACCGACGGCCTGCCGACGTACTTCCTGGCCAACGTGGTCGACGACCACCTGATGGGCATCACCCACGTGCTGCGCGGTGAAGAATGGCTGCCGTCGGCGCCTAAGCTGATCCTGCTCTACGAGTACTTCGGCTGGGAACAACCGCAACTGTGCTACATGCCGCTGTTGCGTAACCCGGACAAGAGCAAGCTGTCCAAGCGCAAGAACCCGACCTCGGTGACGTTCTACGAGCGCATGGGCTTCATGCCGGAAGCGATGCTCAACTACCTGGGCCGCATGGGCTGGTCGATGCCGGACGAGCGCGAGAAGTTCTCGCTGCAGGAAATGGTCGACAATTTTGACCTGTCCCGCGTGTCCTTGGGGGGGCCGATCTTCGACATCGAGAAACTGTCGTGGCTCAACGGCCAATGGCTGCGTGACCTGCCGGTGGAAGAGTTCGCCAGCCGTGTGCAGCAGTGGGCGTTGAACCCCGAGTACATGATGAAGATCGCACCGCTGGTGCAGGGCAGGGTGGAGACGTTCAGCCAGGTCGCACCGTTGGCCAGTTTCTTCTTCGCCGGTGGCGTGAACCCGGATGCCAAGTTGTTCGAATCCAAGAAGCTCTCGGGCGATCAGGTGCGCCAATTGATGCAGTTGATCCTGTGGAAGCTGGAAAGCCTGCGCCAATGGGAGAAGGACGCGATCACCGCGACGATCCAGGCGGTGGTGGAATCCCTCGAATTGAAATTGCGCGATGCCATGCCGCTGATGTTTGCCGCGATCACCGGGCAGGCCAGTTCGGTATCGGTGCTGGATGCGATGGAAATTCTCGGCCCGGACCTCACGCGTTTCCGTCTGCGCCAAGCCCTTGATTTGCTTGGTGGTGTGTCGAAGAAAGAAAACAAAGAGTGGGAAAAGCTGTTGGGCGCTATCGCTTAATCAGCCTGCTGCAACGGCGAAACCCAGGTTTTCCGGGGTTTCGCCGGTAAGTGATTGTTATCCCGGCAAAAAACTTTGGAAATTGTTGAAAATAAATTTGACACACTTCCAAACCGCCATTAAGATTCGCCCCGTCCTCACCGATGAGGGGCTATAGCTCAGCTGGGAGAGCGCTTGCATGGCATGCAAGAGGTCAACGGTTCGATCCCGTTTAGCTCCACCAATTTACAGGTTCAAGGTCTGGCCACACCGTCCTTGAATCGATCAGTTCTCAGCGCTGATCATGTTGTACAGAAGGTTTTGTCCCCTTCGTCTAGTGGCCTAGGACACCGCCCTTTCACGGCGGTAACAGGGGTTCGAGTCCCCTAGGGGACGCCAGTTTCAACAAGCAGTTCGCAAGGTCTGCTGCGTCGCGAGACGAAAAATCCGGGGCTATAGCTCAGCTGGGAGAGCGCTTGCATGGCATGCAAGAGGTCAACGGTTCGATCCCGTTTAGCTCCACCAATTTACAGTTCCAAGGTTCCGGCCACACCGTCCTTGGATCGATCAGTCTCAGCCTGATCAGTTGTACAGAAGGTTTGTGTCCCCTTCGTCTAGTGGCCTAGGACACCGCCCTTTCACGGCGGTAACAGGGGTTCGAGTCCCCTAGGGGACGCCACGATTACCCGCTCTGCGGGATTTTTAAGGGTCATTCAATTATTGAATGGCCCTTTTGTTTGTCTGGCGTTCGGCCAATTCTTTTACTCCCTTCCTACTTCCTCTTCAGACCAATGGTCATGTCGGTCGCTTGCCAAATATTATTATGGTAATAATATTCAACCCATGAGAACCGGAGGCTTTGATGAGCGATAAAAAAGCACAAACCCGCGAACGCATTTTGCAGGCGGCCAGCGCGGCGTTGATCCAGCGTGGCCCGGCCGAGCCGAGTGTCGGTGAAGTCATGGGGGCGGCGGGGCTCACCGTCGGTGGTTTTTACGCGCACTTCGAAAGCAAGGACGCGCTGATGCTGGAGGCATTCACTCAATTGCTGGCCAAGCGTCGTGCGGCCATTGACGATATGGATGCGCTGTTGACCGGTGAAGAGCGCCGAGGCCTTGTGGCGGCGTTTTACCTGTCGCGCAAACACCGCGATTCCACCGTTCAGGCCTGTCCGATCCCGGCGACCGTCGGCGAAATGAGCCGCCTGCCGGATGAATTCCGCCAGGCGCTGAACGAGCACTGTGAGCTGATGGCCGCCCAATTGGCCGCCAGCCCGGAAGACACCGACAAGGCCCTGGCCGACATGGCGTTGATGATCGGTGGCCTGGCCCTGGCGCGGGCACTCGGCCCTGGTGAATTGTCTGACCGTGTATTGCGTGCCGCCAAGTCGGCCGTGCGCTAGAAGAGGGTTCTAAGGATGGGCACGCTGACCTGGATTCGTCGCTTCAACGGCACCCTGGGGCATCTGGCGCCGCAAACCGTGGCCAACCAGATGCGACGTGCGTTCATGACGCCACGCGAGCTGCCGCCACGCGACTGGGAGTTGCCGTTGCTGGCGCAATCAGAGCGCATCACCCTGCGTTTCGGCCTGTCGGCGTTGCGCTGGGGCCAAGGGCCCGCCGTGCTGTTGATGCATGGCTGGGAAGGGCGCCCCACGCAGTTCGCCAGCCTGATCAGCGCCTTGGTGAATGACGGTTATTCCGTGATTGCCCTCGACGGCCCCGCCCACGGGCGTTCGCCCGGGCGTGAAGCCCATGTGCTGCTGTTCGCCCGCGCGATGTTGGAGGCGGCGGCCGAGTTGCCGCCGCTGCACGCCGTGATTGGTCACTCCATGGGCGGCGCCAGCGCGATGCTGGCGGTGCAACTGGGGCTGCGTACCGAAGCACTGGTAAGCATTGCCGCGCCGTCGCGATTCCTTGATGTGCTCCGAGGGTTCACCCAGATGGTCGGCTTGCCGGCGCGGGCCCGCTCGGCGTTTATCCAGGAGGTCGAACACACCTTCGGCATGCCGTTGAAGCATCTGGATGTGGCCCACTACCAAATGAACATCCCCGGCCTGATCGTGCATGCCGAAGACGACACCTTCGTCCCCGTCAAAGCCTCCCAGGCGATCCACGAAGCCTGGTTCGACAGCCGCCTGTTGCGTCTGGAGCAGGGCGGTCATCAGAAAGTCCTGGCCGACCCCCGAGTGACCGACGCGGTGCTGGCGCTGTTGGCCGGCCGCCGTCTACAGGCGCGGCAAACCGCCTGATACACTGCCCGGCCGAGATCAATCGACTGGAGCAAGGCATGGGCTGGGATCTGGCAACGCCGTTTATCATCGACCTGCAGGTCGGCGCCGAAGACATCGACGGCCTGGGCCACGCCAACAATGCCGTTTACGTGTCCTGGCTGGAACGCTGCGCCTGGCGCCATTCCCAGCGCCTGGGCCTGGACCTCGCCGAATACCGCAGGCTGGATCGCGCCATGGCGGTGGTGCGCCACGAGATCGATTACCTCGCCGCCGGCTACGAAGGCGACGAACTGCAACTGGCCACCTGGATCGTCGACTGGGACCAGCGCCTGAAAATGACCCGCCGCTTCCAATTGGTCCGCCCCCGCGACGGCGCGACCCTGCTACGGGCACACACCACCTTTGTCTGCATCGAGCTGTCCAGCGGCAAGCCCAAGCGTATGCCCGCCGAGTTTCTTGACGGTTATGGCCCCGCCCTGACAGGGGGTTAACGGTTGCCGCAGGAAACCCAGTAAACTGCGCCACGATTTTTGTTGAGTGTTTTCCATGCAAATTGCTTTGGCGCCCATGGAGGGGTTGGTCGACAACATCCTGCGGGACGTGTTGACCCGCGTGGGTGGGATCGATTGGTGCGTGACCGAATTCATCCGCGTCAACGACCGCCTGCTCACCCCGGCGTATTTCCACAAACTTGCTCCCGAGCTGCTGCACGGTGCCCACACCGCGGCGGGCGTGCCGCTGCGCGTGCAGTTGCTTGGTTCCGACCCGGTGTGCCTGGCGGAAAACGCCGCGCTCGCTGCCGAGTTGGGCTCCGAGGTGATCGACCTGAACTTCGGTTGCCCGGCCAAGACGGTGAACAAGTCCCGTGGCGGCGCGGTGTTGCTCAAGGAGCCGGAGCTGCTCAACCAGATCGTCGAGCACGTACGCCGTGCCCTTCCCGCGCACATCCCGGTTACCGCGAAGATGCGCCTGGGTTTCGACAGCCCGGATGGCGCCCTGGTCTGCGCCACGGCTCTGGCCGAAGGCGGCGCCGCGCATATCGTGGTGCATGCGCGGACCAAGACCGACGGCTACAAACCGCCGGCGCACTGGGAGTGGATTCCGCGCGTGCAGGATGTGGTCAAGGTGCCGGTGTTTGCCAACGGCGACATCTGGAGCGTTGAAGACTGGAAGCGTTGCCGCGAAGTCAGCGGCGCCGAAGACATCATGCTCGGCCGTGGCCTGGTGGCGCGGCCAGACCTGGCGCGGCAGATTGCAGCGGCGCGGGCCGGTGAAGAAGTCGTGGAAATGACCTGGGCGCAGATGCAGCCCATGCTCCAGGAGTTCTGGACCCAATCGGTGGCGCAACTGACCGAGCGCCAGGCGCCGGGCCGTTTGAAACAATGGCTGGCAATGTTGACGCGCAACTACCCTGAAGCGGTTGAACTGTTCACCGCGATGCGCCGGGAGACCGATCTAGAGCAGGTCAGCCGGCTGTTGGGCATGCCCCATCCGGCGGCGGCATAACGCGAAGAGATCTGCAGCAAGGGCGCCATCGGCGCCCTTTTCTTATTGTGAAACGTGATCCTCGGAACCGGGCAAGGCAAAATCCCACGAACTTCTGGGCATATCTCACAGGAATCTTCGCCCATGAATGCTTCGAACTTGAAATCCCCTACCTTTGCCTTCACTGCCCCGTCGACGCTCTCTGCATCAAAGGCCATAAAGTCTGTCGTGAACGCCTTCGACGTCGGCGAGCGGCGCTTTGGTGAGCACTTTGACGTAAGCACCCATGCTGCCGTCATCAAAATGATGATGGCGACGCTTGGCCCCACGCCTGCCGATATGTTCAATCAAGTGACACGTACCGCAAACGGCTACGACGTGATGATGAAGGATGAGTTCAACGCTCGCATCACGCACGAAGAGCTGCAGCTAGTCGCGCAGGTGTCCAAATTCAGTGGCAATGATGCGCAAGCCGTCAGGGCCGCCAACTTTGCGTTGACGGTGTTTGTAAAGCGCAGGCAGCAGATCGGTGGCTACGCCAATTTTCACGCGGCGCTGACAAAGTCACTCCAGGGCGAAACCACTCTGCGTTGCTTGCAGGGTATGGGGGTGTATGGGCTTTCCCAGTATGTGCCGCCGAGCAGGATGGTTGGCGAAGGCGTAGTGGCAGTGATGGAGACCCATAATTTTGGCAGTGCGCTGGTAGTGGACGGGCTTGGGCACGCTAACGGCAAGCCGCGTCAGGTAGGCGGTCGCTATGGTTACAGGCTGTTCGCCGACAAGCCTCGGGGAGGCGCACCCACACCGAAGGTGTTTGCGGGCCGAAGACCCCTGGATATTTGGGGTGGTTTCTACCAAGGGACACCGGGGAACTGCGTGACGGTGTCGGCAATCAAGGCGGCTATGATGAGGTTCGGGCAGTGCCCCGCGGATATTTTTCGGGAGGTCACTGCCACTGCCGAAGGTTATGCAGTCGTTATGCGCGATGGTTTCAGGCTGACGCTGACCCATGAGCAATTGCGCAAGGCGAGGGCCGCTTCCGGCTTTCGCGGCAACGACTGTGCGATGCTGGAGGATGCCTATTTCCTGTTCGCCGTGAGCGCCAGGCGCGCACAGCTGGAAAACAACGACTTTCGTGGCGGGCAGAGTTTCGACGTTGCCATCGATACCCTCAATGACGGTGAATACCCCGGGCAGGCGCTGCGTCGGTTGGGGTTGTACGCCTATATCCGCGAAAGCGATGTGAACGAGTTGATTGCCGGCGCTATCGGCACCCTGTCTGACGGTGGTCACTCGATGACGGTGATTGGCGGCGTGCTCGATTATTATGGGAGCCGGCACACGCTGCAGACGTCGCAATGGAAGGGGACTTATTTGCGGGCGCTGAAATTGGTGTGACCGCTATTCCAGCAAGCGCCTGAACGCCTCAATCGGCAACGGCCGACTGTGCAGATACCCCTGAAACACATGGCACCCCAACCGTTGCAGGAACGCCAACTGCTCCAGTGTTTCCACGCCCTCGGCAATCACTTCCAGGTTCAGGCTGCGAGCCATGGCCACGATGGCGCGGATGATTTCCGCGTCGTTCGGGTCATGAGTCGCATCGCGCACAAACGACTGGTCGATCTTCAGTGCATCCACCGGCAGGCGCTTGAGGTAGGTCAGCGATGAATAGCCGGTGCCGAAATCATCCATCGCGAAGCTCACGCCGAGCTTTTTCAGGCGGCGCATCTTGGCCACGGTGTCGTCCAGGTTCTGGATCACGATGCCTTCGGTAATCTCCAGTTTCAGCAGGCTGTAGGGCAGGTCGTGCTGATCGAGGCTGTGCACCACGCGTTCAACGAAGTCGTTCTGGCGAAACTGCCGGGGGCTGATATTCACGCACAGGCTGAAGCGCAACGGGTCCACCAGGCCGTCAGAGATCAATTGCTGAAATGCACCGCAGGCTTCATCGAGAATCCAGGTGCCGACTTCCAGGATCAGCCCGCTGTCCTCCAGCACCTTGATGAACTCGGCAGGGGACTGCGCGCCCAGTTGCGGGTGCTGCCAGCGCACCAGGGCTTCGGCGCCGATGATGTGGTTGCCGCGTGCATCGACCTGGGGTTGGTAGTGCACGCTGAATTCGCCGCGTGACAGGGCCAGGCGCAGGTCGGTTTCCATGCGCAGGCGTTCGCTGGCGGTTCTTTGCATGCTGTTGTGGAACATCTGCGTGGTGTTGCGCCCCGAATCCTTGGCGCGGTACAGGGCGATGTCGGCGCGCTTGAGCAGGTCGGCCGGCGTCGAGCCATGGTCGGGGATCAGCGCTACGCCAATGCTCGGGGTGACCTGCAGGCGGTGGCCGTCGAGGAACATCGGCTCCGAGAGCAACTCACGCAGGGTGTCGGCCAATTCCAGCACCTGGGTACTGACCTGCGAACGCGTGCCGTCGAGGCCGCTGAGCAGTACCACAAACTCATCGCCGCCCAGGCGGGCCACGGTGTCTTCCATGCGCACGCTGGCTTCCAGGCGGGCGGTGACGATTTTCAGCACGGTGTCGCCGACCGGGTGGCCAAGGGAATCGTTGATGTGCTTGAAGTGGTCCAGGTCCAGGAACAGCAGCGCGCCTCGCAGGTTGTGGCGCTTGAGCAGGGCGATCTGCTGGCTCAGGCGGTCCATCAGTAGGGCGCGGTTGGGCAGGTTGGTCAGCGGGTCATGGTAGGCCAGGTGGCGGATCTGCGCCTGGGCATTCTTCAACAGGCTCACATCGCGGGCGGTCAGCAGCAGGCACGGCGTTTCATTCAGGGTGATCGGCTCGACCGAAACTTCCACCGCCAACACATCGCCGCGCTTGTTGTGCCAAAGCATCTCCAGGTGGTGGATGCGCCCCTTGATCTGCAATTCAGCCAGCAGCGCCGAGCGTTGGTTTTCATCGGCCCAGATGCCGATTTGATACAGCGTGAGCCCGATGGCTTCTTCCGCGCGGTAACCCGTGAGGCGGCAAAAACCATCGTTGACCTCGACATACCGACCGGTGTCGCGCTCGGTAATGGAAATGGCGTCGGGGCTGGAATGGAACGCCTTGGCGAACTTCTCTTCGCTGGCCTTGAGCGCGGCTTCCGAGCGTTGTTGCTGGGTGATGTCGCGCAAGGTGGTGACGATGCACGGTTGGTCGCCGACCTTGATCAGCCGGCTGGCGATCACGCAGGTCAGGCTTCGCCCATCCTTGTGGCGAGCGATGATGGCCACATTGTTCAATGACTGTTCGCGAATCACCCGCTCGATGCGTTGCAGGCGCTTGCTGGAGTCGTCCCACAGGCCGATCTGCTCGGCACTTTTGTCGAGCACTTCGGCCGCGGTCCAGCCAAAGGTCTGGGTAAACGCGGGGTTGATTTCGATAAATACGCCGCTGTCCAGGCCGGTGACGCAGATCGGATCGGGGCTGGCCTGGAACAGGCTGGCGAATTTCTCTTCGGAGGCGCTCAGGCGTTGCTCGCGCTCGACCTGGTCGGTGATGTCCAGCAGGGTGCCGGCCATACGCAATGGCGCGCCCTTTTCGTCGCGGTAGAGGCGCGCGCGGCTTTCCAGGTAGCGCGAACTGCCGTCCTCCATGGGCACGCGGTAGGTCAGTTGGTAGTTGCCGGCCGGGCCTTCGCGCAGGGTGCGATAGGCATTGCGCATATTGTCGCGTTCTTCATTGGGCATGCCTTCGAAAAACGCGTCGAAGGACTCGTGGAACGGCTCGGGCGGCAGGCCGTGCAGTTGCGCGGCGCGAGCCGAGCCGTAGAGCATGCCGGTGGGAATGTGCCAGTCCCAGGTGCCCAGTTGCGCGGAATTGAGCGCCAGGTCGAGGCGTTCCTGGCTGTCCTTGAGCGCCTGATCGGCGTTTTTGCGTTCGGTGGTGTCAACAAAGGTGCTGATCAGATAAGCCTCACCCTCCAGCTCGACCTTTTGCGCGCTGAGGGTGCCATCGTGGATCTGGCCGTTGCTGGCGCAAAACTGCACGTCCATGGTGATCGGCTCGCCCTTGCGCTGAGTAGCCTTGACCAGCTGCGCGCGCTGCTCGGGGTGGCGCCACAGGCCCAGGTCCAGGGTGGTGCGGCCGATGGCATCGGCGACCGGCCAGCCGAAATGGATCTCGAAATACTGGTTGGCTTCACTGATCAGGCCGTCGGCCTGGCGGGTCAGCAGCACCATGTTCGGGCATAGGTGAAACAGCGTGGCGAAGCGCTTTTCGGAGTGGCCGAGGGCGGTTTCCCGTTCACGCTGCTGGGTGATCTCACGGATCACCCCGATCATCCGACGCCGCCCGGTCTTGTCCGGCGCCAGGCTGCCGTTGATTTCCAGCCAGTGATAGCTGCCGTCGGGCCACTGGATGCGGTGGCGCATCGCCTGCTCGAACGGTTCGCCGGCCAGCACCGCATGGAAGGCCCGCACGACCTTGGCGCGGTCGGCCGGGGCGAGCAGGTCGAGGTAATCCAGGTCTTTGGGCAGTGGCGCGCGCGGGTCGAAGCCGAACAGCGCCTGGGTCCCCCGTGACCAACTGATCCTGCCGGTGTCGATTTCCCAGCACCATGCCCCCAGCCGGGCACCGTTGAGGGCTGCCAGCAATTGCGGGGCGCTGTCCCAGCTCTGTTCCGCCTCTTGGGGGTCCAGAGCGTAAATGCGGGGCAGGGGTGGCACGGAATCGACGGGATTGCGCATTATCAAAGGGCCTTGGCTCAATGGGCGTAAGGCGCGGTTTCACGTAAACCTGAGGCCGCACGGCTTCATGCCGGTATTCCTGGCAGATCGACCTGTGCATCCAATAGGCTCATGAAAGCCCGCGCTGCGTTCGACAACGTCCTTTCGGTGTGCACGATATAGCCTAGCTGGCGACTGAGTTGTATGCCCGGTAAAGCGATGCTCGCCACCTGATCATCCAGCATGGTGCGCGGCAAGACGCTCCAGGCCAGGCCGATGGACACCATCATCTTGATAGTTTCCAGGTAGTTAGTACTCATCGCGATGTTCGGCGTCAGGCCCTGGGCTTCGAACAAGCGCCTGACGATATGGTGTGTAAAGGTGTTGCCGCCGGGAAAAACCGCCGGATGACCGGCAATATCGGCCAGGCTGACGTGGCCGTTGCTGGTCAGGCTGTGCTCCGGCGCCACGACAAAATCCAGCGGGTCATCCCAGACCGGGGTCGCACGCACCAGGTGATGGGGGTCGGGCGCGAGGGTGATCACTGCCACCTCGGCGCGGCCGTGGAGGATTTCCTCGTAGGCCACTTCCGAATCGAGGAACTGAATATCCAGCGCCACGTTCGGGTATTTACGGGTAAAGGTGCGCAACACGGGCGGCAGGCGGTGCAGGCCGATGTGGTGACTGGTGGCCAGGGTCAGGCGCCCGCTGACTTCGCCCGTCAGGTTGGTGAGGGCGCGACGGGTGTCGTCCAGCACGTTGAGAATCTGATAAGCCCGTGGCAATAGGGCCCGCCCGGCCTCGGTCAAGCCGACTTCGCGGCCCAGGCGGTCGAACAGGCGCACCTTCAATTGTTGCTCCAGGCCGGCAATGCGTTTGCTGATGGCCGGCTGGGTCAGGTGCAGGCGCTCACCGGCTCCGGAGAAGCTGCCGGTCTCGGCGATGGCAATAAAGGCATTGAGGTTGGCCAGGTCCATGGTTGTATTCCAGTTGGTAATCCAAAGCATAAAAAATATGAATTTGAGTTATTTACTGTAGCGCCATACCATCAGCCTCACAAGCCAAAGGGTTATTGAAATGCCCAGGGCATAGAAAGACCGATGATGAGGACCGACTGATGGCCGGCAAAACGCTTTACGACAAACTTTGGGATTCCCATGAAGTGAAACGGCGCGACGATGGCTCGTCGCTGATCTATATCGACCGTCACATCATCCATGAAGTGACCTCGCCACAAGCGTTCGAAGGCCTGCGGCTGGCAGGGCGCAAGCTTTGGCGCGTCGACTCCATCATCGCCACCCCGGACCACAACGTACCGACCACCCCGGAACGCAAGGGCGGCATCGACGCGATCGTCGACACCGTGTCGCGTTTGCAGGTGCAAACCCTCGATGACTACTGCGACGAATATGGCATCACCGAATTCAAGATGAATGACGTGCGTCAAGGGATTGTCCACGTGATCGGCCCGGAGCAGGGTGCAACCTTGCCGGGTATGACGGTGGTCTGCGGCGACTCCCACACCTCCACCCACGGTGCCTTCGGTGCCTTGGCCCACGGCATCGGCACGTCCGAGGTTGAGCATGTGTTCGCGACCCAGTGCCTGGTCGCCAAAAAGATGAAGAACATGCTGGTGCGCGTCGAAGGCCAATTGCCGTTCGGCGTGACCGCCAAGGACATCGTCCTCGCCGTGATCGGCAAGATCGGCACCGCCGGCGGTAACGGGCATGCCATCGAGTTCGCCGGCAGCGCGATTCGCGACTTGTCCATCGAAGGCCGCATGACTATTTGCAACATGTCCATCGAAGCCGGTGCCCGTGTGGGCATGGTGGCGGCGGACGAAAAGACCGTTGAATACGTCAAGGGCCGCCCATTCGCACCGACCGGCGCAGACTGGGACGCTGCCGTCGAAGCCTGGAAAGACCTGGTCTCCGACGCCGACGCGGTGTTCGACACCGTGGTCGAACTCGATGCCGCACAGATCAAGCCGCAAGTCAGCTGGGGCACCTCGCCGGAAATGGTCCTGGCCGTCGACCAGAACGTGCCAGACCCGGCCAAGGAAGCCGATCTGGTCAAGCGCGGTTCCATCGAACGTGCCCTGAAGTACATGGGCTTGCAGGCCAACCAGGCGATCACCGACATCCAGTTGGACCGCGTGTTTATCGGCTCCTGCACCAACTCGCGGATCGAAGACCTGCGCGCTGCGGCGGTGATCGCCAAGGGCCGCAAAGTCGCCTCGACCATCAAGCAAGCCATCGTGGTGCCGGGTTCGGGCCTGGTGAAGGCACAAGCCGAAGCCGAAGGCCTGGACAAGATCTTCCTCGAAGCCGGTTTTGAGTGGCGCGAGCCGGGCTGCTCGATGTGCCTGGCGATGAACCCGGACCGCCTGGAGTCGGGCGAGCATTGCGCGTCCACCTCCAACCGTAACTTCGAAGGGCGCCAGGGCGCCGGTGGGCGTACCCACCTGGTCAGCCCGGCCATGGCTGCTGCGGCGGCCGTCAACGGTCGTTTCATCGACGTTCGCGAATTGATCTGAGGAATACCCGATGCGTGCTTTTACCCAACACACCGGCCTTGTCGCCCCTTTGGATCGCGCCAACGTCGACACCGACCAGATCATCCCCAAGCAGTTCTTGAAGTCGATCAAACGCACCGGTTTCGGCCCGAACCTGTTCGACGAGTGGCGCTACCTGGACGTGGGCTACGCCTACCAGGACAACTCCAAGCGCCCGCTGAACAAGGACTTCGTACTCAACGCCGAACGTTACCAGGGTGCCAGCGTGTTGCTCGCCCGCGAGAACTTCGGTTGCGGCTCCAGCCGTGAACACGCGCCGTGGGCCCTGGAAGAATATGGCTTTCGCAGCATCATTGCACCGAGCTATGCCGACATCTTCTTCAACAACAGCTTCAAGAACGGCTTGCTGCCGATCATCTTGAGCGACGCAGAAGTCGACGAGTTGTTCAAGCAGGTGGAAGCCGAAGAGGGCTACCAGCTGACCGTCGACCTGGCCGCGCAAACCGTGACCCGTCCGGATGGCAAGGTGTATCACTTTGAGGTCGATGCGTTCCGCAAGCACTGCCTGATCAACGGCCTGGACGATATTGGCCTGACCTTGCAGGACGGCGATGCAATTGCCGCCTTTGAAGCCAAGCACCGGGCTAGCCAGCCTTGGTTGTTTCGCGATGCCTGATTTGATGTAAGCAGGACTGGCCCTTTCGCGAGCAAGCCCGCTCCCACATTCGACCGAGTTCCTTCAGTTGAAATGCGGCCAAATGTGGGAGCGGGCTTGCTCGCGAAGACGGCAGCACAAACACCATAAGTCCCAAGGAAACCCTCATGACCACCACCGCCCACACCCAAGTCGTGCAAAAACAATTCGGCGAACAAGCCTCGGCCTACCTGAGCAGTGCCGTGCACGCCCAGGGCACCGAGTTCGCGCTGCTCCAGGCCGAACTGGCCGGGCAGGGCGCTGCACGACTGCTGGATCTGGGCTGCGGTGCCGGTCATGTCAGCTTTTACGTCGCCCCTCTGGTTAAAGAGGTGGTGGCCTACGACCTTTCCCAGCAGATGCTCGATGTCGTCGCGGGCGCTGCAAACGATCGGGGCCTGGACAATATCCGCACCGTCCATGGCGCCGCCGAGCGCCTGCCGTTCGCCGATGGCGAGTTCGACTTCGTGTTCAGCCGCTACTCGGCGCACCACTGGAGCGACGTCGGCCTGGCCCTGCGCGAAGTGCGCCGGGTGCTCAAGCCGGGCGGGGTAGTGGCGTTTGTCGATGTCTTGTCACCGGGCAGCCCGCTGTTGGACACTTACCTGCAAACCGTCGAAGTGCTGCGCGACACCAGCCACGTACGCGATTACTCCGCCGCCGAATGGATGCAGCTGCTCAGCGAGTCCGGCCTGCATGTGCGTAACAGCAGCCGCCAGCGCCTGCGCCTGGAATACACTTCGTGGGTCGAGCGCATGCGCACGCCCGAAGTGCTGCGCGCTGCCATCCTTGAGCTGCAACGGGCGATGGGCCAGGAAGTACGCGATTACTACGAGATTCAAGCCGACGGCACCTTCAGCACCGACGTGCTGGTGGTGTTTGCCGAGCGCTGAGCAATTTTTCCCGACCTGCCCGCGGGCGGGTCGCTTGATGAAATGAGGAACCCATGAGCAAGCAGATTCTGATTCTCCCTGGCGACGGTATTGGTCCGGAAATCATGGCCGAAGCGGTCAAGGTGCTGGAGCTCACCAACAGCAAGTACAGCCTGGGCTTTGAACTGAGCCACGACGTGATCGGCGGTGCCGCCATCGACAAGCACGGCGTGCCACTGGCCGACGAAACCCTGGACCGCGCCCGCGCGGCCGACGCCGTGCTGCTCGGCGCCGTGGGTGGCCCGAAGTGGGACAAGATCGAACGTGACATCCGCCCTGAGCGCGGCTTGCTGAAAATCCGTGCGCAACTGGGCCTGTTCGGCAACCTGCGCCCGGCGATCCTCTACCCGCAGCTGGCTGACGCGTCGAGCCTCAAGCCGGAAGTGGTCGCGGGCCTGGACATCCTCATCGTGCGCGAGCTGACCGGCGGTATCTACTTCGGCTCGCCACGTGGCGTGCGCGAGCTGGAAAACGGCGAACGCCAGGCCTACGACACCCTGCCGTACAGCGAGAGCGAAATCCGCCGTATCGCCCGTGTCGGTTTCGACATGGCCCGTGTGCGTGGCAAGAAAGTCTGCTCGGTCGACAAGGCCAACGTGCTGGCCTCCAGCCAACTGTGGCGCGAAATCGTCGAAGAAGTGGCCAAGGACTACCCGGATGTCGAGCTGAGCCACATGTACGTCGATAACGCCGCCATGCAGTTGGTGCGTGCGCCCAAGCAGTTCGACGTGATCGTTACCGACAACCTGTTCGGCGACATCCTGTCCGACCAGGCGTCGATGCTCACCGGCTCCATCGGCATGCTGCCGTCGGCGTCCCTGGACACCAACAACAAGGGCATGTACGAGCCTTGCCACGGCTCGGCGCCGGACATCGCGGGCCAGGGCATTGCCAACCCGCTGGCGACTATCTTGTCGGTGTCGATGATGCTGCGTTACAGCTTCAACCTGAGCGAAGCGGCGGATGCCATCGAGAAGGCCGTGAGCCTGGTGCTGGATCAGGGTTTGCGCACCGGCGACATCTGGTCGCAGGGTTGCACCAAGGTTGGGACGCAAGAAATGGGCGACGCAGTAGTCGCCGCGCTGCGGAATCTGTAATCTCTCGGGCCCGCTTGCAGTTGTTGCTGCAAGGCGGCCCACTTTTTAACAAGGTGTAGTTGCGATGAAACGTGTAGGTCTGATCGGTTGGCGCGGTATGGTCGGTTCCGTGCTCATGCAGCGGATGCTGGAAGAGCAGGATTTCGATCTTATTGAGCCGGTGTTTTTCACCACTTCGAACGTGGGTGGCCAAGGCCCGTCCGTGGGCAAGGATATTGCCCCGCTCAAGGACGCCTACAGCATTGAAGAGCTGAAAACCCTCGACGTGATTGTGACCTGTCAGGGTGGCGACTACACCAGTGAAGTCTTCCCCAAGCTGCGTGAAGCCGGCTGGCAGGGTTACTGGATCGATGCTGCATCGAGCCTGCGTATGCAGGACGACGCCGTGATCATCCTGGACCCGGTGAACCGCAAGGTCATCGACCAGCAGCTGGATGCGGGCACCAAGAACTACGTCGGCGGCAACTGCACCGTCAGCCTGATGCTGATGGGCCTGGGTGGCTTGTTCGAAGCCGGCCTGGTCGAGTGGATGAGCGCCATGACCTATCAGGCGGCCTCCGGTGCCGGTGCGCAGAATATGCGTGAGCTGATCAAGCAGATGGGCGCAACCCACGCGGCCGTCGCCGATCAACTGGCCGACCCGGCCAGCGCGATCCTCGACATCGACCGTCGTGTGGCTGAAGCCATGCGCAGCGATGCGTACCCGACCGAGAACTTCGGCGTGCCGTTGGCCGGTAGCTTGATCCCGTGGATCGACAAGGAACTGCCGAACGGCCAGAGCCGCGAAGAGTGGAAGGCCCAGGCCGAGACCAACAAGATCCTCGGTCGCTTCAAGAGCCCGATCCCGGTGGATGGCATCTGCGTGCGTATCGGCGCGATGCGCTGCCACAGCCAGGCGCTGACCATCAAGCTGAACAAAGACGTGCCGATCGCTGATATCGAAGCGTTGATCAGCTCGCACAACCCATGGGTCAAGCTGGTGCCGAACAACCGCGACATCAGCATGCAGGAGCTGAGCCCGACGAAGGTCACCGGTACCCTGAATGTACCCGTGGGCCGTCTGCGCAAGCTGAACATGGGCAGCCAGTTCCTGGGCGCGTTCACGGTTGGCGACCAACTGTTGTGGGGCGCGGCTGAACCGCTGCGGCGCATGCTGCGGATCTTGCTGGAGCGTTGATCGCTTGAGGCAATCAGGAAACCCGCGCTCTGGTGACAGGCGCGGGTTTTTTGTTGTGCTTTCGGGCCTCTTCGCGAGCAAGCCCGCTCCCACATTTGATTGCATTTCAATTGGAGAAACTCGGTCGAATGTGGGAGCGGGCTTGCTCGCGAAGAGGCCATCAGCGACACCCCAAGACCCGGTCCAATTGCCTCACCCCCAACCACCCGGTAAAGTGCCGCTCCCCCCCGCAATGCCCGAGGCAGCCCCCATGACCCAGACCTTTGAAATCGCCGTGATCGGCGCCACCGGCACCGTGGGTGAGACCCTGGTGCAGATCCTCGAAGAACTGGATTTCCCGGTGGGTACCCTGTATCTGCTGGCTGGCAGCAACTCGGCGGGGGCATCGGTGCCGTTTCGCGGCAAGAACGTGCGGGTCAAGGAAGTCGACGAATTTGACTTCAGCAAGGCGCAGCTGGCGTTCTTTGCAGCCGGGCCGGCCGTCACCCTGAGTTTCGCCCCGCGCGCCACGGCAGCCGGGTGTGCGGTGATCGACCTGTCGGGTGCCTTGCCTGCCGAACAGGCGCCGCCGGTGGTGCCGGAGGCGAATGCGCAGGTCCTCAAGGGCCTGAAAAAACCTTTCCAGCTTGCCAGCCCGAGCCCGTCCGCAACCAACCTGGCGGTGGTCCTGGCGCCATTGCGTGGCTTGCTGGACATCCAGCGCGTGAGTGTCACCGCCAGCCTGGCCGTGTCTGCCCAGGGGCGCGAAGCCGTCAGCGAGCTGGCGCGGCAAACCGCTGAACTGCTGAACGTGCGCCCGCTGGAGCCGAAGTTCTTTGATCGGCAAATGGCCTTCAACCTGTTGGCACAAGTCGGTACGCCAGATGCCCAAGGTCATACAGCCCTTGAGAAACGTCTCGTACACGAACTGCGCGCGGTGCTGGAAACTCCTTTACTAAAGATTTCCGCAACTTGCGTTCAAGCCCCGGTGTTTTTTGGCGATAGCCTGACAGTGTCATTGCAGCTGGGTGCAGCGGTCGACCTCGCCGCCGTCAACCGCGCACTCGACGCAGCGCCGGGTGTAGAGCTGGTGGAGGAGGGTGATTACCCAACCGCGGTTGGCGACGCAGTCGGACAAGACGTGGTGTATGTCGGACGGGTTCGCGCAGGTGTGGATGATCCGTCGGAACTAAATCTGTGGCTGACGTCAGATAACGTACGCAAAGGCGCGGCACTGAACGCCGTACAGCTGGCACAGTTGTTGATAAAAGACCTTGCGTAAAAGATACTTGGCGGCAATTTGTAGATTGATTCTAACCAGGCGCTATGCTTGGCCCCAAGCTGGAAAAGTTGCGCGTCGGTGACCTATCGGCTCGCCATGCCTAATGGCAGCGGTTACCAACCTTCTCGCAGGCCGGGGAGTGTTCAAACAAAGGATGAGGCTATGGTTCAAGTTCGCAAACTGGTGTTAGCAATAGCGGCCGCCTCGGCGCTGTCCTCCGGTATGGCGCAGGCGCTGCAACTTGGGGAGATGACCCTCAAGTCGAAGTTGAACCAGCCCTTGTCGGTGGAAATCGAATTGCTTGATGTCGGCGGCCTCACGGCATCCGAGATCACGCCGAGCCTGGCTTCCTCCCAGGCGTTTGTGGATGCGGGCGTGGATCGCCAGGCGTTCCTCAATGACCTGACCTTTACCCCCGTGATCAATCCCAGTGGCCGCAGCGTGGTGCGCGTCACCTCCAGCAAGCCGCTTCCGGAATCCTACGTACGTTTCCTGTTGCAGGTGCAGTGGCCCAATGGTCGTCTGATGCGCGACTACAGCGTGCTGCTTGATCCCGCCAAATTTGAACAACCGGCAGCTGCCGCCCCAGCGCCGCGCTTGTCGGCGCCGGCGAGTGCCGCGCCCGCTGCACCTGCCGCCCCTGTCGTAAGCAAGCCGAACCAGCACACCACGACTTCTCACGACACCTTGTGGGAAATTGCCGCGAAGAACCGCAACGGCGGCTCGGTCCAACAGACCATGCTGGCGATCCAGGCACTCAACCCTGGCGCCTTTATCGATGGCAACATCAACCGCTTGAAGACCGGCCAGGTCCTGCGCCTGCCGGATACCGTACAAAGCACCGCGCTGCCACAGCCACAGGCGATTGCCGAAGTCACCGCGCAAAACGCCGCCTGGCGCCAGGGCCGTCGCTCGGCGACCAATCAAGTCGCGGGCAAGCAGCAACTGGATGCCACCAAGCGCACCCAGGCGGGCAATGCGCCGTCGAGCACCACGACCAAGGACAACCTGAGCCTGGTCTCGGCCGAGTCCGCCAAAAAGGGCGCGAAAGGCAAGGCCGCTGACGGCCGCGCCCTGAGCGACAAGCTGGCGATGACCCAGGAAGAGCTGGACACCACCCGTCGCGACAACGCCGAGCTGAAAAGCCGTGCGGCGGACCTGCAAAGCCAGTTGGACAAGTTGCAAAAGCTGATTCAACTGAAAAACGACCAGTTGGCGCGTTTGCAGGCTGAAAAAGGTGATCCCGCTGCGGCAGCTGCAACGGCACCCATCTCTGCACAATTGGCTGGCGAGCCGGCCGCGACGACGCCTGCCGCTCCGGTAGCGGCGCCCGTTCCTGCGCCTGTCCCGGCGGCGCCTGCGCCTGAGCCGATCAAGCCTGAAGCGGCACCTGCCAGCGCGGACGACAAATTCAACGACCTGCTGACCAATCCGGTGGTGCTGGGTGTGATCGGTGGCGCGGCGGGCCTGGTGGTGTTGTTGCTCCTGCTGCTGTGGGCGCGCCATCGCAATGCCCGTCGCGAAGAGGAAAAGCACCTGCGCATGGCCCGTGCCCTGGCCGAAGAACCGGTGTTCACCTCCGATATTGACCAGGATCTGCCACCGGACAGCTTCGAGGGTCTGGAAGTCCCGCCGCCGAACGTCAAGCTGTCAGCCGCTCCGGCGCCTGCGCCTGCCCCTGTGGTCGAGCAGACAGTCGTGCCAACCGTCGCCTCGGTGCTCTCGCCGCTGGCAGTGGCCGTTGCCCCGGTCAACGCCAACGATGCGCTGGCCCAGGCCCAATCCCTTGTCGACCGCGGCCATCTGAACCAGGCCGCCGACGTATTGGAGCAAGCGATCAAGCACGAACCCAAGCGCAGCGATTTGCGCTTGAAGCTGATGGAGGTCTACGGCCTGCAAAACGACAAGGACGGCTTTGTCACCCAGGAGCGCCAGCTGGTAGCCAACGGTGAGAACCATGCCCAGGTCGAGCAGCTCAAGTCACGCTTCCCGGCCATGGCCGTGCTCGCGGCGGGTGTCAGCGCCGCAGTGGCCGCCGCCGCCCTGGACGCTCAATACGTCAAGGACCTGCTGGAAGACAAGCCGGTGGCACCGGCACCGGCACCTGAGGCCTTCGAGACTGATTTCGACCTGAGCCTGGATGAATTGGAAGCCGCTTCGCCTGCCAGCCTGGACGATGAGTTGAGTTTTGAGTCGGTGCTGCAACAGCAGACCGAAGCCAAGGCCAGCCCGGACGACCTGTCCGACTTTGATTTGGACCTGCAACTCGATGAGCCGGCTTCGGCGCAGGCCGATGACGACTTCCTGTCAGGCCTTGAAGAGCAGATGCAGGATGTGCCTGCCGTCGAGCCGCCGACCCTGACGCCCGCTGCGCTGGACGATTTTGACCTGCCGGAAGACTTCGACCTGTCCCTGGCCGACGAGCCTGAAGCGGCTGCCAAGCCTGATGCCTTTGCGTCCGAGCTGGATGACGTCAACGCTGAGCTGGATCGTCTGTCCCAGAGCCTGGAGCATCCGCCTATCGAGCCATCCTTTACCGCTGAAGATGCGGCGCTGGGTGGTGATGAGCCGGAGTTCGACTTCCTGTCCGGAACCGATGAAGTAGCGACCAAGCTGGACTTGGCTCAGGCGTACATCGACATGGGTGATGCTGATGGCGCGCGGGACATCCTGTCCGAAGTGCTGACCGAAGGTGACGAGTCTCAGCGCGGCGAGGCCAAGGAAATGCTCGGCCGCATTTGAAGGGTAACGAAAATCCACTGTGGGGGCGGGCTTGCCCGCGAAGGCGTAGTGTCAGTCAATGATGTCGTGACTGAGTGACTGCCTTCGCGAGCAAGCCCGCTCCCACATTTGGGCGGTCATCTTTATAATGGCCGCCTTTGCGTAACTCATCAGGCTCTCAGTTCTTGGCAAATATAGATAACGCGGCCGCCGAAATGGCGGCCGCAGGCTTTTACCGCATCGCCCTGGGCGTGGAATACAAAGGCTCGCGCTATCGCGGCTGGCAGCGCCAGGCGTCGGGTGTGCCGACGGTGCAGGAGACCCTGGAAAAGGCTCTGTCTAAAGTCGCTGACTCGCCGGTGTCGCTGATGTGCGCCGGGCGTACCGACGCTGGCGTGCACGCCTGCGGCCAGGTGGTGCACTTCGACACCCAGGCCGAGCGCACGATGAAGGCGTGGGTGATGGGTGCCAATATCAATTTGCCCCATGACGTCAGTGTCAGCTGGGCCAAGGTCATGCCTGCGCACTTTCATGCGCGTTTCAAGGCCATTGCCCGGCGCTATCGTTATGTGATCTACAACGACCAGATCCGCCCTGCTCATCTCAACGAAGAAATCACCTGGAACCACCGCCCGCTGGACGCCGAGCGCATGGCCGAGGCCGCGCAGCACCTGGTCGGTGTACATGATTTCAGCGCGTTCCGGGCGGGTCAGTGCCAGGCCAAGTCGCCGATCAAGGAAGTCCACCATCTGCGGGTCACGCGCCACGGCAAGATGATCGTGCTGGATATTCGTGCCGGTGCGTTCCTGCACCATATGGTGCGCAACATTGCTGGCGTGCTGATGACCATCGGCACGGGCGAGCGCCCGGTGGAATGGGCCAGGGAAGTGCTGGAAAGCCGCATCCGCCGTACCGGCGGGGTGACGGCGCATCCGTTCGGGTTGTACCTGGTGGATGTGGAGTACCGCGACGAGTTCGAATTGCCGGAACGTTTTATCGGGCCACACTTCCTCACAGGTTTCAGCGAACTTGGCGGCTGACGCCCGGAAAAGCATTTGTTACCATCCGGGACTTTCTCGGCCCAACCCCTGAGGTTTCCACGACATGCCAGCCGTTCGCAGCAAGATTTGCGGGATTACCCGCATAGAAGACGCGCTGGCGGCAGTCGAAGCGGGCGCGGACGCCATCGGTTTCGTGTTTTATGCCAAGAGCCCGCGGGCGGTTAATGTATTGCAGGCGCGGGCGATCATCGCCGCGTTACCGCCGTTCGTGACCACGGTGGGCTTGTTCGTCAACGCCAGCCGCTGCGAACTCAATGAGACCCTGGATGCCGTTGCGTTGGACATGCTGCAATTCCACGGCGACGAAAGCCCCGACGAGTGTGAGAGCTACCAGCGTCCGTATATCAAGGCGCTGCGGGTCAAGGCCGGGGACGATGTCGCCGCGGCCTGCGCCATCTACACGGGCGCTCGCGGGATTCTGCTGGACACCTATGTCGAAGGCGTGCCGGGCGGTACGGGTGAAGCGTTTGATTGGTCACTGATTCCCGAAGGCTTGAGCAAGCCGATCATCCTGGCGGGCGGGCTCAATCCCGTGAACGTCGCGGCCGCTATCGAACAGGTGCGCCCGTACGCCGTGGATGTCAGCGGTGGAGTGGAGCAGGGCAAGGGCATCAAGGATCACGGCAAGATCCGCGCATTCATGCAGGCTGTGCGCGGGATGTGACGGCTGGCAGTCTGCCGCCGTCCATAACTACCACTGTGTAAAACAGCCCGGCGCCGCCTGTAGGTGGCCCGGAAATGAAGTGGCAACCTTGCGCTGGCAGGTTGTCTGGAAGGCTGAGGATGCATGCGGGAAATGGCTGGTCGAACGTCTGACCCCGTCCAGCATGTGTCATCGCCACATATGAATTTAGCTCAAGGGCATACGCGGGGCTGTGTTCAAGCCACCGGTACTGGAGAAAGAAAGCATGAGCAACTGGTTAGTAGACAAACTGATCCCTTCGATCATGCGTTCCGAGGTGAAGAAAAGCTCGGTTCCTGAAGGTCTGTGGCACAAGTGCCCATCCTGCGACGCGGTGCTGTACCGCCCGGAGCTGGAAAAGACCCTGGACGTTTGCCCCAAGTGCAATCACCACATGCGCATCGGTGCCCGCGCCCGCATCGACATCTTCCTGGATGCCGACGGCCGTGCCGAGCTGGGTGCTGACCTCGAGCCGGTTGACCGTCTCAAGTTCCGCGACGGCAAGAAGTACAAGGATCGCCTGACCGGCGCGCAGAAGCAGACCGGTGAGAAAGATGCGCTGATCTCCGTCAGCGGCAAGCTGCTGGGCATGCCGGTGGTGGTTTCGGCGTTCGAGTTTTCCTTCATGGGCGGCTCCATGGGCGCCATCGTCGGTGAGCGCTTTGTTCGCGCCGCCAACTACGCCCTGGAAAACCGTTGCCCGATGATCTGCTTCGCTGCCTCCGGTGGTGCGCGCATGCAGGAAGCCCTGATCTCCCTGATGCAAATGGCCAAGACCTCCGCGGTACTGGCGCGTCTGCGTGAAGAAGGCATCCCGTTCATCTCTGTACTGACCGACCCTGTCTACGGCGGCGTTTCCGCCAGCCTGGCGATGCTGGGTGACGTGATCGTCGGCGAGCCAAAGGCCCTGATCGGCTTTGCCGGCCCGCGTGTGATCGAGCAGACCGTGCGTGAAAAACTGCCGGAAGGCTTCCAGCGCAGCGAGTTCCTGTTGGAGCACGGTGCGATCGACCTGATCATCCCGCGTGGCGAGCTGCGTCCGCGCCTGGGTAGCCTGCTTGCGCAAATGATGGGCCTGCCGACGCCTGTATACGTCGCGCCAAAGGTCGAGCCAATCGTCGTACCGCCGGTGCCTGCAAACCTATGACCCAACGTACCCTGGGCGAATGGCTCGCCTACCTTGAGCAGTTGCATCCGTCCGCCATCGACATGGGCCTGGAGCGCTCGCAACAGGTAGCGGCCCGCCTCGGGTTGGGACGGCCGGCACCGCGTGTGATCACGGTGACCGGCACCAACGGCAAAGGCTCCACCTGTGCCTTTGTCGCGGCGCTGCTGCAGGCCCAAGGGCTGAAAGTGGGCGTCTACAATTCTCCGCACCTGCTGCGTTATAACGAGCGGGTGCAACTCAATGGCGTCCAAGCCACTGATGAGCAACTCTGCGAAGCCTTCGCCGCACTTGATGCCGGGCGTGGCGAGACATCCCTGACCTACTTCGAAATGGGCACCCTGGCGGCGTTCTGGCTGTTCGAGCGTGCGCAGCTGGATGTGGTGGTACTGGAAGTCGGCCTGGGCGGGCGTCTGGATACGGTCAACGTGGTGGATGCCGATCTCGCGCTGGTGACCAGTATTGGCGTGGATCATGCCGATTACCTGGGGGATACCCGTGAGTCGGTGGCCTATGAAAAGGCTGGGATCTTTCGCCAGGGCAAGCCAGCCCTGTGCGGTGACCTGGACCCGCCGCATACCTTGCTGGACAAGGTGCGCGAGCTGGATTGCCCGTTCTTCCTGCGTGGGCGTGAATTCAATCTCGAGATCGGCGAGCAGCACTGGCAATGGCGCGGGCGGGATGCGCGTGGCCAGGTTGTAGAGCTGCGCGACTTGCCGCTGTTGAATCTGCCGATGGAAAACGCCGCGCTCGCGCTGCAAGCCTACCTGTTGCTGGATCTGCCATGGGATGCCGAGCAGATCGCTGCGACATTGCTGGCGACCCGCGTGGTAGGGCGCCTGGATCGGCGTGTATTCGAATGGGAAGGCAAGCGCCTGAACCTGTTGCTCGACGTGGGGCATAACCCTCACGCCGCTGAATACCTGGCGCGCCGCCTGTCGCGCACGCCGCCGGTCGGTCGTCGTCTTGCGGTATTCGGGCTGCTGGCCGATAAGGATCTGGATGGCGTGGTTGCGCCATTGTTGGGCGATGTCCAGGCCTGGGCGGTCGCACCGTTGGGTTCGCCGCGTAGTCGTCCGGCTGTTGAGCTGGAGCAGGCCTTGCAGAACCTTGGCGCGCCGGTGGCGTCGTATGCAAGCGTCGCCGCTGCCCTTGAGGCGCAGTGCGCGGTTGCCACGCCTGACGACGAAATTCTGTTGTTCGGATCATTTTATTGTGTTGCCGAGGCGCTTGAGTGGTTGGCCCGGCGCTCCACGGAGGAAGCTGCACATGGCATTACTGGATAGCGCATACAAGCAGCGAATGGTTGGAGCCCTGGTTCTGGTGGCATTGGCGGTGATTTTCCTGCCGATGCTGTTTTCCCGTCAGGACGAACAGCGCCAGGTTGTGGTTGAGGCGCCGGCTGCGCCCCAGGCGCCGGCTGCGCCCCAGGCGCCGGTGGTGCCTCAAGTGCAGGTGGAGCCGGTGGTGGTGCCTGAGCCGCAGGCCTTGCCTGAGGAAGAGCCGGTGCCGACCGATGAGGAAGTGGCCGCGCAAGCCGCACCGTCGACGCCGGTGCAGCCAAGTGTGCCGGTGGTCAAGCCAACGCCGGCGCCCGTCGTGGCGGCCAAGCCTGCTGCGCCGGCACCTGCGCCCAAGCCTGTAGCGCCGCAGCCGGCCGCGCCGGGCAAGCCGGATGTGGGCCAGAGCCGTATTGATCCGAATGGTCTGCCGATCAGTTGGTCGATCCAGCTCGCCAGCCTGGCCAATCGCGAAAGCGCCGAAGCCTTGCAGAAAAAACTGCGCGCCCAAGGCTATAACGCCTACATCCGCAGTGCCGATGGCAAGAACCGGGTGTTTATCGGGCCGTTGATCGAGCGTGCCGAAGCGGATCGCCTGCGCGATTTGTTGGGGCGCCAGCAGAACCTCAATGGTTTTGTGGTGCGGTTCCAGCCTGAGCGCGGTTGAATAGCTGCCGCCTCCGGTTGGCAATGCGGTTCAAATGTGGGAGCGGGCTTGTGTGGGAGCGGGCTTGCTCGCGAATGCGGTGTATCAGCTACAGATACCTCAGCTGACCCACCGCATTCGCGAGCAAGCCCGCTCCCACATTCGTTTTATGGTGGGGTTGAAATTGGATTCCTTGGCCACAAACTACTGATTTGCAAGGCGCCTGCAATCACAGCTTACCGATAGCCCAGCGCTCTGCTAAAATGCGCCGCCTTATCCGTCTGTAGGCTGCACTGTGCCATTTACCTGGGTTGATTGGGCGATCGTTGCAATCGTCGCCATCTCCGCTTTGATCAGTCTAAGCCGCGGCTTCGTAAAAGAAGCACTGTCGTTGCTGACCTGGATTATCGCAGGAGTCGTAGCCTGGATGTTCGGTGGTTCACTGTCGGTCTACCTGGCCGGATACATCGAGACACCTTCGGCTCGCGTCATTGCGGGCTGCGCCATCATGTTCATCGCCACGCTGCTGGTGGGGGCAATGGTCAATTATCTTATTGGCGAGTTGATACGTGTCACCGGCCTCTCCGGGACCGATCGATTCCTCGGCATGGCCTTCGGCGCCGCGCGTGGCGCGTTGCTGGTGGTTGTGGCAGTCGGGCTGTTGAGCCTGGGGCCGGTACAGCAGGATTCGTGGTGGCAGGAGTCGGTACTCGTGCCAAAATTTCTATTGGTTGCGGATTGGTCCAAGAATCTCATTCTGGGGTGGAGCAGTCAGTGGCTGGCCAGCGGAATCAGCGTACCCGCTGATCTTCCGTTCAAGGAACACCTCTTGCCGGCCAAAACGCCTCAGTAAGCTGTGTTCAGTCAAGATTCATTAAGTAGGGGTTGCGTCGCATGTGTGGCATCGTCGGTATCGTCGGTAAGTCGAACGTCAATCAGGCGCTGTATGACGCGCTAACCGTCCTCCAGCACCGCGGCCAGGACGCTGCTGGTATTGTGACCAGCCACGACGGCCGGTTATTCCTGCGCAAGGACAATGGCCTGGTTCGTGACGTGTTCCATCAGCGTCACATGCAGCGCCTGGTCGGGCACATGGGTATTGGCCATGTGCGTTACCCGACTGCCGGTAGCTCGACTTCGGCCGAAGCTCAACCGTTTTACGTCAACTCGCCTTACGGCATCACCCTGGCGCATAACGGTAACCTGACCAACGTTGAACAGCTGGCCAAGGAGATTTACGAATCTGACCTGCGCCACGTCAACACCAGCTCCGACTCGGAAGTGCTGCTCAACGTGTTCGCTCACGAGCTGGCCCAGCGCGGCAAGCTGCAGCCGACCGAAGAAGACGTATTCGCCGCCGTCACCGACGTGCACAACCGTTGCGTGGGTGGCTACGCCGTCGTGGCGATGGTGACCGGTTACGGCATCGTCGGTTTCCGTGATCCGCACGGCATCCGTCCGATCGTGTTCGGCCAGCGTCACACCGACGAAGGCGTCGAGTACATGATCGCTTCCGAAAGCGTCTCCCTGGACGTGCTGGGCTTCACCCTGATCCGCGACCTTGCGCCGGGCGAAGCGGTGTACATCACCGAAGACGGCAAGCTGCACACCCGTCAGTGCGCCGTGGCACCGAAACTGACCCCTTGCATCTTCGAACACGTCTACCTGGCGCGTCCGGATTCAATCATCGACGGCGTTTCGGTCTATAAGGCGCGCCTGCGCATGGGCGAGAAGCTGGCCGAGAAGATCCTGCGCGAGCGGCCTGAGCACGATATCGACGTGGTGATCCCTATTCCGGACACCAGCCGTACCGCTGCGCTGGAGCTGGCGAACCACCTGGGCGTCAAGTTCCGCGAAGGCTTCGTGAAGAACCGCTACATCGGTCGTACCTTCATCATGCCGGGCCAGGCAGCACGCAAGAAGTCGGTGCGCCAGAAGCTCAATGCCATTGAGCTGGAGTTCCGCGGCAAGAACGTGATGCTGGTGGACGACTCCATCGTGCGCGGCACCACCTGCAAGCAGATCATCCAGATGGCTCGCGAAGCCGGTGCGAAGAACGTGTACTTCTGTTCGGCAGCCCCAGCCGTGCGTTATCCGAACGTTTACGGCATCGACATGCCGAGCGCCCACGAGCTGATCGCCCATAACCGCACGACCCAGGACGTAGCCGACCTGATCGGCGCCGATTGGCTGATCTATCAGGATCTGCCAGACCTGATCGAAGCCGTCGGTGGTGGCAAGATCAAGATCGAGCAGTTCGACTGCGCCGTGTTCGACGGCAAGTACGTAACCGGTGACGTCGATGAGGCCTACCTGAACAAGATCGAGCAGGCGCGTAACGACTCGTCGAAGATCAAGACCCAGGCGGTCAGCGCGATCATTGATCTGTACAACAACTGAGTAGACACCGGCCCTGAGGGGCCGGTTTTGTATCTTAAATAAAGAATTGAGTAAGGAGTCGCAGCATGAGTCAGGAATGGGATGCCGGTCGGTTGGACAGCGACCTCGATGGCGTAGCTTTCGATACCCTGGCTGTGCGCGCCGGTCAGCACCGCACGCCGGAAGGCGAGCACGGCGACCCGATGTTCTTCACGTCCAGCTATGTGTTCCGCACCGCTGGCGATGCAGCTGCGCGTTTTGCCGGTGAAGTGCCGGGCAACGTCTATTCGCGTTACACCAACCCGACCGTGCGGGCGTTCGAAGAGCGTATTGCGGCCCTGGAAGGTGCTGAGCAGGCGGTGGCGACGGCGACTGGCATGGCGGCGATCCTGGCGGTGGTGATGAGCCTGTGCAGCGCCGGCGACCATGTGCTGGTGTCACGCAGTGTGTTCGGTTCGACCATCAGCCTGTTCGAAAAGTACTTCAAGCGCTTCGGTATCGAAGTGGACTACGTGCCGTTGGCGGATCTGTCCGGCTGGGATGCGGCGATCAAGGCCAACACCAAGTTGCTGTTTGTCGAGTCGCCCTCCAACCCGCTGGCCGAGTTGGTGGACATTGCCGCGCTGTCCGAAGTGGCTCACGCCAAGGGCGCGATGCTGGTGGTCGACAACTGCTTCTGCACGCCTGCATTGCAACAGCCGCTGAAGCTGGGCGCGGACATTGTCGTGCACTCGGCCACCAAGTTCATCGACGGCCAAGGCCGTTGCATGGGGGGGGTGGTTGCCGGTCGCGGTGAGCAGATGAAGGAAATCGTCGGCTTCCTGCGTACCGCCGGGCCGACCCTGAGCCCGTTCAATGCCTGGATCTTCCTCAAAGGCCTGGAAACCCTGAGCCTGCGCATGAAGGCCCATTGCGTCAACGCCCAGGCCCTGGCCGAGTGGCTGGAGCAGCAGGACGGTATCGAGAAGGTGCATTACGCCGGTCTCAAGAGCCATCCGCAACACGAATTGGCCCAGCGCCAGCAGCGTGGTTTCGGGGCGGTGGTGAGTTTCGAAGTGAAGGGTGGCAAGGACGGCGCCTGGCGCTTTATCGATGCCACGCGCCTGATCTCCATCACCGCCAACCTGGGTGACAGCAAGACCACCATCACGCACCCGAGCACCACCTCCCACGGGCGCCTGGCGCCGCAAGAGCGCGAGGCGGCCGGTATCCGTGACAGCCTGATCCGCATCGCGGTGGGCCTGGAAGATGTGGCTGACTTGCAGGCTGACCTGGCTCGCGGGCTGGCGGCCTTGTGATCGAGTGGTCCTTGGAGGCGGCGGCAGCCAGTAACGGGCGCGTCGCGCTGGTGACTGGCGCGGCGCGGGGTATTGGTCTCGGGATTGCCGCGTGGCTGATCAGCGAAGGCTGGCAGGTGGTTCTGACTGACCTGGACCGTGAGCGCGGTTCCAAAGTATCCAAGGTGCTGGGCGAGAATGCCTGGTTTATCAGTATGGATGTGGCCGACGAGAAGCAGGTTGCGCAGGGCGTTGCCGAGGTGCTTGGGCAGTTTGGGCGCCTGGATGCGTTGGTGTGCAATGCGGCGGTGGCCGATCCGCGCAATATCACGTTGGAAAGCCTTGATCTGGCGTATTGGAATCGTGTGCTGGCGGTCAACCTGAGTGGGCCGATGTTGCTTGCCAAACACTGTGCGCCGTACCTGCGTGCCCATGGCGGTGCCATCGTCAACCTGGCGTCGACCCGGGCCCGTCAATCGGAGCCGGACACCGAAGCCTATGCGGCGAGCAAGGGCGGTTTGTTGGCCCTGACACACGCCTTGGCGATGAGCCTTGGGCCGGAAGTGCGGGTCAATGCGGTCAGCCCGGGTTGGATCGATGCGCGTGATCCTGCCGCACGGCGCGCCGAGCCTTTGACGGACGCTGACCACGCCCAGCATCCAGCGGGCAGGGTTGGCACGGTGGAGGACGTCGCGGCGATGGTAGCGTGGTTGTTGTCGCGTCAGGCCGGGTTTGTCACCGGCCAAGAGTTTGTCGTGGACGGTGGCATGAGCAAGAAGATGATTTACAGCGAGTAGGGCAGGTGGCCGTCTTGAAGTAATTTTGTCTTTTTCAGAAAAACTTCAAGCAGGCTATTGACTTAGGTCCGTTACCTGCGTAAATTTCGCGGCCTCAACGAAGCAAAGGGTGATTAGCTCAGCTGGGAGAGCATCTGCCTTACAAGCAGAGGGTCGGCGGTTCGATCCCGTCATCACCCACCACTTCTTGAGAGTTTTGCCTTAGGGCAAGACGCAACGTAAAGGTTGCACCGACGCGCAGCGGTAGTTCAGTCGGTTAGAATACCGGCCTGTCACGCCGGGGGTCGCGGGTTCGAGTCCCGTCCGCTGCGCCATATTTTCCAGGCTTGATTTTTCGGGCTTGAGATTGAACAACCAAGGTTGATCAATCAGATGTTTAAAGGCGGTTGAATGTTTGTGTTCAACTGGTCAAGCGATACGCAGCGGTAGTTCAGTCGGTTAGAATACCGGCCTGTCACGCCGGGGGTCGCGGGTTCGAGTCCCGTCCGCTGCGCCATATCTGCATCAAGGCCCACTGAACGCCTTGAAGCACAAAGAAAGCCTCTGGCTACTTTGATCCGATAGCAAAAACCCTGGTCGAAAGACCGGGGTTTTTTGTGTCTGCGATTTTATTTTATGTGGGAGCGGGCTTGCTCGCGAAAGCGGTGGATCAGTCAATAAATCTGGCGACTGGCACACTGCATTCGCGAGCAAGCCCGCTCCCACACAAGCCCGTTCCCACAGTTGGATTCGGTCAGAACCCCAGTTTATCCCGCAGCCCGTAATACCAGGCTCCCAGTGCTGCGAATGGTGTGCGTAACAGCTGTCCACCCGGGAATGGGTAGTGCGGCAGGTCGGCAAACGCGTCAAAGCGCTCTGCCTGGCCTCTCAGTGCCTCCGCCAATACCTTGCCCGCCAGGTGCGTGTACGTCACACCATGACCACTACAGCCCTGGGAGTAATAGATGTTGTCGCCCAGGCGACCTACTTGCGGTAAGCGCGACAGGGTTAGTAGGAAATTGCCGGTCCAGGCGTAGTCGATCTTTACATCCTTGAGCTGCGGGAACGCCTTGAGCATCTTCGGACGGATGATCGCTTCGATATTTGCCGGGTCGCGCGCGCCGTACACCACGCCGCCGCCGAATATCAGGCGCTTGTCGCTGGTGAGGCGGTAGTAGTCGAGCAGGTAGTTGCAGTCTTCGACACAGTAATCCTGTGGCAGCAACGTTTTTGCCAGTTCGTCCCCCAGTGGGGCTGTGGTAATGACTTGGGTGCCGCACGGCATCGACTTGGCCGCCAGCTCGGGCACCAGATTGCCCAGGTAGGCGTTGCCTGCGACAATGATGAACTTGGCCCTGACCTTGCCCTCGGCGGTGTGTACCACCGGATTGGCGCCGCGTTCAATGCGCAGTGCAGCGGATTGCTCATAGATCGTACCGCCCAGTGACTCCACGGCCGCGGCTTCACCCAATGCGAGGTTGAGCGGGTGGATGTGCCCGCCGCTCATGTCGAGCAGGCCGCCGACATAGTTGTCACAGGCCACCACCTCGCGGATGCGGCGCTCGTCCAGCAGTTCCAGCTGGGTATGGCCATAGCGCTCCCACAGGCGCTTCTGCGACTCCAGGTGGCCCATGTGCTTGCTGTTGAGCGCGGCGAATACGCCGCCGTCTTTCAGGTCGCACTGGATCTGGTATTTGGCGACCCGCTCGCGAATGATCTTGCCGCCCTCAAACGCCATCTGCCCGAGCAACTGCGCCTGCTTGGGGCCGACACTGCGTTCGATCACATCGATGTCGCGGCTATAGCTGTTGACGATCTGCCCGCCGTTGCGCCCCGACGCGCCAAACCCGACCTTGGCGGCTTCCAGCACCGTCACGCGAAAGCCGTTCTCCAGGAGAAACAACGCGCTGGACAGGCCGGTGTAACCGGCGCCAATCACGCATACATCAGTTTCGACGTCACCTTGCAGCACCGGGCGCGGCGGAACCGCGTTTGCGGACGCGGCGTAATACGACTGGGGGTAGGGGGTGTTCGCCATCCTGGAACCTCTGTTTTATATTTTTTACGAGTGCGCCGATCCTACCTGAGTTGAAAATTGCCTGCCAGCCACCCGAAAACCACGGGTCTACCCGGCGCAAATAAAAAATTCGCATATTCATAGGGTTAGCTGCAAAAAAGATGTTGACACCCCTCCGGAATTCCGTAGAATGCCGCCTCACAGCAGGCACGTAGCTCAGTTGGTTAGAGCACCACCTTGACATGGTGGGGGTCGTTGGTTCGAGTCCAATCGCGCCTACCAAACAAAATCCGCTCTGCTGGGCGGTCTAGAAGGGCTCACCGAAAGGTGGGCCCTTTTTTGTTGTCTTGGTTTTTTGCGCGGCGTTACGCCTTGGCACGTCTCGCAATATCCACCGCCGCAGTGATAGCCGCCCGAGCGTGCGGGCTGTTTCTCCGGCACGTCGAGCCTAACGCTGCTTAGGCTTGCGCGAGGATGTCACCGACATCTGACGCCCCTGGTTCGGCCAGGGATTGGATGCCCATTTGCTCCAATCGGGCAGCCACAGTGGGACCTACGCCCTTGAGCGCAAGCAAAAAGTCCTTTTTTCGGGTGTCGGGTATTTGGGCTTACTGATCAGTCAGCAAAAAAGCTGAGCCACCGATAGCAGGCAGATGATCTGTACAACCATCTGGCAGCGGATCTCACCATTCGTTGTCGCCATACCCATTTGTCCGGCGTACATAGTGAATTACCTCTTCGTCAGCAAAGCGAAGCAGCGAAATACGCTGTCGCTCCAATGAGTATAGGTCCTGCGCCGGATTCGTCACTGTTGTCGCGATCACGGGGGGCGGCCCTGGATCGGTCTTGAATTGCCGACAAAATTTATTGGTGTGCAGCAACAATTTTTCTTGTTGGACACCTCCCCATCCCAGACAGCAAAGTTGCCGCCACTGACGCTCGACCTTCCGGGTCAACAATAAAAAACCGAGCCGACTGCCCGCCACATTCTTGCTGCGAACCCTTTGTTCGCATCCTGCTGTAATGGCGCCGCAGCGCGCACATAAGGACTTCATCGTCATGCAAACTGTTGTGAACCTATGGCCGTTGATCGGCGTACTTGTCATCGTGGTTGGCTTTGTCTTGCGCTTCAATCCGCTGTTGGTGGTCACCGCTGCCGCCATCGCGACCGGGCTTGCTGCCCATTTTCCCTTGGAGAAAATCCTCGCCAGCATGGGTGAAGGTTTCCTTCAGACCCGCGCCCTGCAACTGATTCTTTTATTACCCCTGGCCGTGATTGGGCTGCTGGAGCGCCACGGCTTGCGCCTGCATGCGCAGAACTGGATCGCACGGTTCGAACGTGCGACCGTCGGGCGCCTGTTGATCATCTATTTGTTTGTGCGCGAATCCACTGCAGCCATGGGGCTGACCAGCCTGGGCGGGCATCCACAGATGGTGCGGCCGCTGCTGGCGCCGATGGCAGAAGGTGCGGCAGAAAAACGCTACGGCAAACTGCCAGACAAGGTGCGCCACAAGGTGTTGGCCATGTGCGCGGCGACCGACAACGTTGGGCTGTTTTTCGGTGAAGACATCTTTGTCGCCTTTGGTGCCATCGCGCTGATGCACACCTTCCTGCTCGGCTCCGGAATCGATGTGGAACCGCTGCACATTGCTGTGTGGGGCATCCCTACGGCGATCTGTGCCTTCATCATTCACGCGATCCGCCTGCACCGATTCGACCGCCGGCTCACCCGTGAGCTGACGCCGGTCGCTACCGCCGTGGAGGCCGCGCAATGATTATCTCCATTCAATACCTGTACTGGCTGGCCGGTGTGCTGTTGCTGATCACGGCGGGCATGATCGTGCTGGATCGCACCCATCCCAAGCGTTGGTCCAGCGCGTTGTTCTGGCTGCTGTTCGCCATTCCGTTCCTGGTCGGCGAGCGCTTGCCGTCGGTGGTTATCGGCGTCGGTGTGGTGGTGATGGCGTTGATCGCAGGCTTGGGCGGTGTCGGGCGAGGAGCCCATGCCGAACTGCATGACAAGGCTTCCCGTGCCAGCGCCGGTCGCCTGGGGCACAAGCTGTTTATCCCGGCACTGGCCATTCCGTTGACCACGGTAATTGGCTCGGTATTGCTCAAGCACACCGAGATCGGCGGTGTACCGTTGCTGGACCCGAAAAACACCACCTTCGTGTCTCTCGGCATCGGCTGCCTGATCGCCCTTGGCCTGGCGTGCTGGCTGACCCGTGATACCCCGGTGCAAGCCTTGCGTGAATCCCGACGCCTGACCGAAGCCCTGGGCTGGGCCATGGTGCTGCCGCAGATGCTGGCGATGCTTGGGCTGTTGTTCAATGAGGCGGGGGTCGGCACTGCTGTGGCTCACGTCACCACCACCTACATCAACCTGGATTTCAAGTTGGTGGCGGTGATGGTCTATGTGCTTGGCATGGCGTTGTTCACGGTGATCATGGGGAACGGCTTCGCCGCGTTTCCGGTGATGACCGGTGGTGTCGGCGTGCCGGTACTGGTTGGCATCTACGGCGGCAACCCTGCGGTGATGGCGGCCATCGGCATGTTCTCCGGTTACTGCGGCACACTGATGACGCCCATGGCGGCCAACTTCAATATTGTGCCCGCCGCGCTGTTGGAGCTGCCGGACAAGAACGCGGTGATCAAGGCGCAGTTGCCGACTGCGTTGATGATGCTGGTGGTCAATATCGTCCTGCTTTATCTGTTGATGTGAGGCGAAGATGCGAACGCTACTGCTGACGGGGTTTGAGCCCTTTGATCAAGCCCCAGTGAACCCGTCCTGGGAGGCTACGCGCCAGCTGGACGGGGTGCTGCTGGACGACGGTGTGCAGATTGTTGCGCGCCGCTTGCCTTGCGCATTTGCCACGGCGGGTGACTGCCTGGCCCAATTGATTGCCGAGCTGCAACCTGTGATGGTCATTGCGACTGGGCTGGGGCCTGGGCGCAGTGATATTTCCATCGAGCGGGTGGCGATCAACGTCAACGATGCGCGTATCCCCGATAACCTGGGCGCGCAGCCTATCGACACTGCTGTCGTGGTGGGCGGTCCGGCGGCGTACTTCAGTACGTTGCCGATCAAAGCGATGGTCAAGGCTGTGCGCGAGGTGGGGATTGCGGCGTCGGTTTCGCAGACGGCGGGGACGTTTGTGTGCAACCAGGTGTTTTATCTGTTGCAGCATGCACTGGTGGGGACAGAGGTACGTAGCGGGTTTGTTCATGTGCCCAACCTGCCTGGTTCGGGCGAGCCAACGATGGCGCTGTCGACCCTGGTCGAGGGGTTGCGGGTCGCCGTGCTGGCTGCTTGGAAAACCTCGGTGGATGTCGTTGAGGTCGGCGGTCGGGTGAGTTGATGAGGGCTCGCTGATTCTGCGTGAGAAACCCTAGGTTCGGCTACAGTTCAGGAACATTCCTGTTCTGGACGATTCGCCATGATCAAGTATCCCAAGTTCATGTCTGTGGTGTTGTCACTGGCCTTGTCTGCGGGTAGCGCTATTGCCTTGGCTGATCCGGGCAATGGCAAGGGCGGCGGTAATAACAAGGGGCATGACCAGGGCGGGCAGGGGCATGATAAATCCAGGGGCAAAGGTGCTTCGGATGCTCGCGGCCCCAGCATCGACCGCGGCGGTGTACTCAATGTGCTGGTGGGGCATCGGGACTACTGGAGTCCAGGCCCTGCATTGCCCCCCGGCATCCAGAAAAACCTGGCGCGCGGCAAGCCCTTGCCACCAGGGATCGCAAAAAAACTCGATGGTCGTTTAGCCGGCCAGCTCCCCCATTACGATGGCTATGAGTGGCGGCAAGCGGGCACTGATCTGATATTGGTAGCAATTGCTACGGGCGTCATCTATGAAATCCTCAATGGCGCGTTTGACGGACGTTGATGGCTAGCCGACTGGGCGCCCAGGCACCGGCAGCGTTTACAAGCACCCAGGTGATCCGTAGATTGCAGCGGGCTGATTGTTTGTTACCGCCCATGAGGAAATTACGCAGTGTCCATCCCCGTTGCCCAGCATTACCGCGCCTTTCTGTTCGATATGGATGGCACCCTGCTCAACTCCATCGCTGCCGCCGAGCGGGTGTGGAGCACTTGGGCGCAGCGTCATGGCCTGGACGTGGCGGCGTTCCTGGCCACCATTCATGGCGCCCGCGCCATTGACACCATCACGCGTCAGGCGCTGCCCGGGGTCGATCCTGAGGTTGAGGCGCAGTGGATTACCGAAGCCGAAATCAACGATGTCGAAGGCGTTGTCGCGATTCCTGGGGCCGTTGCGTTCCTGAGTGATTTACCGGGCGATCAATGGGCGCTGGTGACATCTGCCCCGCGGGCACTGGCGTTGCGTCGCCTGCAGGCTGCGGGTATTACGCCGCCCGCCGTGTTGGTGACGGCCGAAGATGTGGCCAGCGGCAAGCCGGACCCAGCCTGTTATGTGCTCGGTGCGCAGCGGCTGGGGGTGTCGGTTGAGGACTGCCTGGTATTCGAGGATGCGGCCGTAGGTATTCGAGCCGGGGAAGCGGCGGGTGCGGATGTGATGGTCGTGACGTCGACGCATCTCGAGCCGATGGTGACCAGGCACCCTTCGATAGATGGATATGAACAATTGCAGGCCAAGCGCAACGCTGAAGGTTGGCTCTACGTGCACGGCAGGGTTTTGTAGCCGCCGACGCTCAGGTAGGCGTGGTTCATCAGCTCGCCGTTTTCCGGTGCGCGCGATGAGCTGCGCGCCTGCACAGCTTTCGCTGGACGATCACCTGGATCGGCTTGAGGCAAAACACGAACAGGTAGGTGCACAGGAATAGCCCGAGGTCGAGCCATGAGCTCACTTCGTTACCGAAAGTGCGTTCCGCTTCCAATTTGAGGGCATATTCCATCCCGAGGAAGGCAAGCGCAATCAGCAAGGTGATTGTCCAGGCGCGGGTGGAAATGTGTTGCGTAGAGGTAAGCCTCATCGACGTGCTCCTGAGTGCACTCTGATGGCCGGGGGAAACTCAGGAGGTTCGGCTATGAATTGGCGGACAAGTTCCAAACTTCGACACAGTTTCATCTTTCGCAGGCAATAAACCGGCAGGGCATTCGCGACTCGCGAAAAGTGCGAGCAGGCCCAAGGGGTTTTCGCCAGCCGTTACAGTAAACGAAAGGGCTGGCTACTGAGGGCGCGTCAAGGCGTCTGGTTTTTGTCCGGAGCAGTCAGGCCGGCCTGGATGCGCTGGTAAATCTCTTCGCGATGCACGGCAACATCCTTCGGAGCGTTGATGCCGATTCGTACTTGCTGGCCGCTAACGCCCAGGATGGTGATCGTGATGTCATCACCGATGTTTATGCTTTCACCGACTTTGCGGGTGAGTATAAGCATGGACTTCTCCTTGATTACTTTTAAGGACACATGTTTCAGACAGGGCAGGTGTCGGATGTGTGTAGCTTACTGCTAAGCGCTTCCCTGTGACTGCCTCTTTTAGGACGCATAGAGGCGACATTAATTCCCATGGCGGCATCATACAGGTCTGCGATACATGATTCGCATTGTTTAAGCCAACGTTTATGACGGCCAGAATAGACAGTGAATGATAAAGTTGCCTCTTTATCCTTAAAGGAGCAGGGCAGTGCGTAAAGTAGCGATGGCAGTTGCGGTGTTGGCGTTGGCCGGTTGCGGTGAAGGCAAAAGCGTCGATGCCCCCAAGGCCAAGCCTGCCGTGACTGAAAGCCAGCCACAGACCGGTACGATTGCCGCCCAGGAATGGGATGTGCGCGTAGGCCCGCCCGACCACAAGTTGCAGGCCATTACAGACCTGACCGCGTGGTTGCTGGAACATGGTTTCAATTTTTATATCGTGAAGGTCGACGGCAAGGACGAAGTACTGCTGGGGCCATTTGCAACCAAGGCCGAGGCCGAGGCCAAGCAAGCGCTGCTCAACGAGAAGATGGCCCGCGCCAAGAAAACCGACACCGAGTCGCAGGTCATCGAGCACAAGGCGGCGCAGTAACAGACGGCTTGGGCGGCAATCCCGCCCACGTTCAACCGCAGGCTTTCAGGTTTACCGGGCCGACGAATTCATTGCCGCGTCCCATCACGCACGCTACGGTCTGGTTGCGTTGACGCTCCCAGGGTTGCACTGGGTAGGTCTTGTTCCAGGCTTCATACAGTTGGCGATCCTGTTTCGACAGGCGCAAACCGTATTGCTTGCTCATATAGAAGTAAGTCCGCGCAATCATCCCGCGAACCGACGGACGTGGCATGACCTTCTTGGCCTTGAAGTCCACTTGGGTCAGGCATGAGCCGTACTGCCCGCGTTGTACTGGCAGCCAGCCAAAACTGAAGTTGTTGCGGTCGCCGTTCACCTCGCCAATGCTCGGCACCAGGTTGTGCAGGTCGGCTTCGGCGCGCTTGAACACGTCATCATGACGCGTACAGTTCTTGCGCCCGCCGTTCTGCCAGCACTGGCGCTGATGCCCGATCTGCCAGGCCGGAACAATGTGCTCCCATTCGATACGTGCGGCACGGCTGGCGCTCTTGCGGGGGATGTAACCGCAGGCTTTCAGGTCTACACGGTTGCCGGTGTATTTGCAGCCGCAATAGAACTCGGTGGATTGCGGGGCGTAGAGTTTCCAGGCGACTTTCTTGGCTTCGCTGAACGTTCGCGGTGCTTGCGCCTGGGCGCTAATGGCAAAAAACAGGCAACACACAGCAATAAAACGGGCACTCATTGAATCAATCTTCCTTCGGCACAACCCAGAAAATCTGCACACCACCATCATCCCGGTAGGCGAGGGTGACGTTGTCGTTCTCTGCGATTTCCTCAAGCAGGCGCTGCCACTCGTCTTCCGGCTCATCCGGTAGGCGGAAGATCAAGGCTGCCTTCGCTTTCTGGGCATTGGTCGAATTGATGATCTTTTGCACACGCGTCGCCAGGCGTGTGTAGGCATCAGGTGGAGTTGACGCTGCGGAAGAAGACTTTGCCACGGAAGATTCCTTGATAAGCTGTACGTGCATACAGTATTTAACTGTGCGCAATTTCGCAACTGCTTAAAACTCAGGAAGCCTGATTGACGTCGATAAAGGTGGTTTGGCGCAGGGGTCATTGCGGGGGGAGGCAGGGGCGGTAAACCACCCCTGCCGGTCAATCACCAGGAATCAATATTCCCAGAACATCCGTTGCAGCTCTTTGCTGTCCTGGGTCTTGGTCAAGGCGACCATCGCGAGGATGCGGGCTTTTTGCGGGTTCAGGTCATGGGCGACTACCCAGTCGTATTTGTCGTCAGGTTGTTCGGCATTGCGCAGAACGAAACCACCGGCATTCACGTGGGAAGAACGAATGATCTGTACGCCTTGTTTACGCAGTTCCTGCAGGGCAGGGACAACCTTGGATGACACCGAGCCATTGCCGGTGCCGGCGTGGATGATGGCTTTGGCGCCAGCCTGGGCCAGCGCCTTGTAGGCGGTGTCGCTCACGTTGCCGTAGCCATAGGCGATTTCAACGTCGGGCAGGCTCTTGATGTTCTTGATGTCAAATTCCGAATCCATGGTGTGGCGCTTGGCTGGCAGGCGGAACCAGTAGGATTTGCCTTCAACCACCATGCCCAGCGGGCCCCATGGGCTCTTGAAGGCTTCGGTCTTGATATTGATCATCTTGCTTACGTCGCGACCCGACTGGATCTCGTCGTTCATGGTCACCAGCACGCCTTTGCCGCGTGCTTCTTTGCTGCCGGCAACGGCCACGGCGTTGTACAGGTTGAGCATGCCGTCCGCCGACATGGCGGTGCCTGGGCGCATCGAGCCGACCACGACGATCGGCTTGTCGGTTTTTTCCACGAGGTTCAGAAAGTAGGCGGTCTCTTCGAGGGTGTCGGTACCGTGTGTGATCACGATACCGTCCACATCCTTGCTATCGGCCAATTCGGCAACACGACGGCCCAGTTGCAGCAGGTTGTCGTTGTTGATGCTCTCGGACGCAATCTGCATCACTTGTTCGCCACGCACATTGGCGACTTGGCTAAGCTCAGGAACACCGGCGATCAGTTGTTCGATACCGACCTTGGCTGCCTGGTACGTGGCACTGTTGGCCGCGCTGGCGCCAGCGCCGGCGATGGTACCGCCGGTGGCGAGGATCACCACGTTGGACAGTTTGGTCTTGGTTTCAGCTTCCTTTGCCTGGGCGGCAACGGGGAACAGCAGCAGTAGGGCCAACGCGCCCGGAACAATGTTCTTCAGTGCAGATTTCATTATTTTTCTCTCTGGTTTGTGATGAGTGCTGGTGCAGGTTCATCTAGAGCGCTCGGGCGGTTCTGAACGCCGCGAGGTTCAGGGGAACAGCAGGATCTGTACCAGCCTGGACAAGTTTGTGTTCATAAAATAAATCGTTGATTTTTAAGGGTTTGGTTTGGATTTTTAAGCGACTCGGACGATCTGCTGTCCGGCTTTCCGAACAGCTGGACGTTATCGCGTTCGGTTGTCCGAAAAAATGATCGGATCTTCCCTGGGCGTGTATGACTTCAGCCCAAAGGCCTGTCGTTTTAGAGAACGACCGAGCGCTGGCGATGTTTAAGGACGTGGCGTGAAGGTGGGGGGGCAGAGGGCCTGGATGAAAGGCTGTGGGATACCGTTGACAAATCTCGACAAGGTTCTCATAGTTTCAATAACGCAAACGTTTGCGAGATATTTCCATGCAGGCGTTGCTCACAATAATCATAAGATCGGAGTGAACCCATGAAGCTGCCATTCGCTGGACGTCTTCTTGCTGTCGCTGTGCTGGCTGCCGCATCCGCCGCCTTACCTCTTTCCTCTGCATTTGCCGATGACGCCGTCGCCAAACCCAAGGTCGGCCTGGTCATGAAATCACTCGCCAACGAATTCTTTGTCACCATGCAAGACGGTGCCAAGACATATCAGAAAGAGCACGCCGCCGATTTCGACATGATCACCAACGGGATCAAGAACGAAACCGATACCAGTGCGCAGATCGATATCGTCAACCAGATGATCCTCGCCAAGGTGAATGCGATCGTGATCGCCCCTGCCGACTCCAAGGCACTGGTCACTGTGCTGAAGAAAGCCTCGGATGCCGGTATCAAGGTCGTCAATATCGATAACCGCCTTGATCCGGACGTGCTCAAAAGCAAGAACCTCGACATCCCGTTTGTAGGCCCCGACAACCGCAAAGGCTCCAAGCTGGTGGGGGACTACCTGGCCAAGCATCTGGCAGCGGGTGACAAGGTCGGCATCATTGAAGGTGTGCCGACCACCACCAACGCCCAGCAGCGCACCGCGGGCTTCAAGGATGCGATGGACGCGGCCGGCATGAAGATCGTTTCCACCCAATCCGGTAACTGGGAAATCGACCAGGGCAACAAGATCGCCGCCGCGATGCTCAGCGAAACGCCAGACCTCAAGGCCTTGTTGGCCGGTAACGACAACATGGCCCTGGGCGCGGTCTCCGCTGTTCGCGCAGCAGGCAAGGCTGGCAAAGTACTGGTCGTAGGTTACGACAACATCGAAGCCATCAAGCCGATGCTGCAAGACGGCCGCGTCCTGGCGACCGCCGACCAAGCTGCTGCCCAGCAAGCCGTGTTCGGCATCCAGAACGCACTCAAGCTGGTCAAGGGTGAAAAGGTCGATGCCAAAGACGGCGTGATCGAAACCCCGGTCGAACTCGTCATCAAGCAGTAATCCCGGCAGCACCCAACAGCGCCCGTTCGTCCTGGACGGGCGCCTGGAGATTTTCCTATGTCATCTTCCGCCCCGAACGCTGTCCTCTCGGTCAGCGGTATCGGTAAGACCTATGCCCAGCCGGTTCTGTCCGACATCACCCTGACGCTCAATCGCGGAGAAGTACTGGCGCTGACCGGAGAAAACGGCGCAGGCAAAAGCACCTTGTCGAAGATTATCGGCGGGTTGGTCACGCCGACCACCGGGCATATGCAATTCAATGGTCAGGACTACCGTCCTGGCAGTCGTACCCAGGCTGAAGGGCTGGGGGTGCGCATGGTCATGCAGGAACTCAACCTGCTGCCGACGCTGACCGTCGCCGAAAACCTGTTTCTGGATAACCTGCCCAGCCACTGTGGCTGGATCAGCCGCAAGCAACTGCGCAAGGCCGCGATTGAGGCCATGGCCCAGGTCGGCCTGGACGCGATCGACCCGGACACCCTGGTCGGCAGCCTGGGTATCGGCCATCAACAAATGGTCGAGATCGCGCGCAACCTCATCGGCGACTGCCACGTGCTGATCCTCGATGAACCGACGGCCATGCTGACCGCCCGTGAAGTCGAGATGCTGTTCGAGCAAATCACCCGCCTGCAGGCTCGGGGCGTGGCAATCATTTATATTTCGCATCGGCTGGAAGAGCTCGCCCGTGTCGCCCAGCGCATTGCGGTGCTGCGTGACGGCAAGCTGGTGTGCGTCGAGCCAATGGCCAACTACAACAGCGAGCAATTGGTGACCTTGATGGTCGGTCGCGAGCTGGGCGAGCACATCGACCTGGGCCCGCGCACCATCGGCGATCTGGCCCTGACAGTAAAAGGCCTGACTCGCTCGGACAAGGTTCGCGACGTGTCCTTTGAAGTGCGCGCAGGCGAGATCTATGGCATCTCCGGCCTGATCGGCGCCGGTCGTACCGAGCTGTTGCGCCTGATCTTCGGTGCCGACCTGGCCGACAGCGGCACCGTGGCGCTCGGCTCGCCAGCCCAGGTGGTGAGCATTCGTTCGCCGGTGGACGCGGTGGGCCATGGCATTGCGCTGATCACCGAGGACCGCAAGGGTGAAGGCCTGCTGCTGACCCAGTCCATCAGCGCCAACATAGCCCTGGGCAACATGCCGGAAATTTCCGCTGGTGGGGTGGTCAACAGCCGCAACGAAACGGCCTTGGCCAAGCGCCAGATCGATGCCATGCGCATCCGCAGTTCCAGTCCGGCGCAGTTGGTCTCTGAACTGTCCGGTGGTAACCAGCAGAAGGTGGTGATTGGCCGCTGGCTGGAGCGCGACTGCTCGGTGATGCTGTTCGATGAGCCGACCCGTGGCATCGACGTAGGTGCCAAATTCGACATTTATGCCTTGCTTGGTGAACTGACGCGCCAAGGCAAAGCGCTGGTGGTGGTGTCCAGCGACCTGCGCGAACTCATGCTGATCTGCGATCGCATCGGGGTGTTGTCCGCCGGGCGCTTGATCGAGACCTTCGAGCGCGACAGCTGGACCCAGGACGAATTGCTTGCCGCCGCCTTTGCCGGCTATCAGAAACGTGACGCGCTGCTGAACGACGCAGCGCTTAGGGATACCCCATGAAAACCACAATTTCCCCGGGCAAAACCGGCGGCAACTTCTACGGCCTGGGTACTTACCTGGGGCTGGCTGGCGCGTTGCTGGCAATGATTGCGCTGTTCTCGGTACTCAGCGATCACTTCCTGTCCTACGACACCTTCAGTACCCTGGCCAACCAGATCCCGGACCTCATGGTGCTGGCAGTCGGCATGACTTTCATCCTGATCATCGGCGGCATCGATTTGTCGGTGGGCTCGGTGTTGGCATTGGCGGCGTCGGCGGTCAGCGTGGCGATCCTTGGCTGGGGCTGGAGCGTCTTCCCCGCCGCCATACTCGGTATGGGCTGCGCCGCGCTGGCGGGCACCATCACCGGTTCGATCACCGTGGCCTGGCGTATTCCGTCGTTTATCGTGTCCCTTGGCGTGCTGGAAATGGCCCGTGGCGTGGCGTACCAAATGACCGGTTCGCGTACCGCCTACATCGGCGACTCGTTTGCCTGGCTGTCCAACCCAGTGGCCTTCGGCATTTCACCGTCGTTCGTCATTGCGCTGCTGGTGATCATCGTCGCCCAACTGGTGTTGACCCGTACGGTGTTTGGTCGCTACCTGATCGGTATCGGCACCAACGAAGAAGCGGTGCGCCTGGCAGGGATCAATCCCAAGCCCTACAAAATCCTGGTGTTCAGCCTCATGGGCCTGTTGGCCGGTGTGGCGGCGCTGTTCCAGATATCGCGTCTGGAAGCGGCGGACCCGAATGCTGGTTCTGGCCTTGAACTGCAAGTGATTGCGGCGGTGGTTATCGGTGGCACCAGCCTGATGGGCGGTCGCGGTTCGGTAATCAGTACCTTTTTTGGTGTGTTGATTATTTCGGTACTGGCCGCCGGTTTGGCGCAGATCGGAGCTACGGAGCCGACCAAGCGCATCATTACCGGTGCCGTGATCGTGATTGCGGTGGTCCTGGATACCTACCGCAGCCAGCGCGCCAGTCGGCGGGGCTGACCCATGGCAACGATCAAGGATGTGGCCGCGCTTGCAGGTATTTCCTACACCACGGTCTCCCATGTGGTGAACAAGACGCGCCCGGTCAGTGAGCCGGTGCGCATCAAGGTGGAAGCGGCGATCAAGCAACTCGACTACGTGCCTAGCGCCGTTGCGCGTTCGCTCAAGGCCAAGACCACTGCCACCATCGGCCTGCTGGTGCCCAACAGCCTCAACCCGTATTTCGCGGAGTTGGCCAGGGGCATCGAGGATTACTGCGAGCGTAACGGCTATTGCGTGATCCTGTGCAACTCCGACGACAACGCGGAAAAACAGCGTAACTATTTACGGGTGTTGCTGGAAAAGCGCATCGACGGCCTGATCGTGACGTCGGTGGGCGGCGACGACAGCGGCCTGGCCGCTGGCTTGAGCGCAGTACGCACGCCCATGGTGATTGTCGACCGGGCGCTGGACGGCATTGATGTCGATCTGGTGCGCATCGATCACGAACAGGGCGCTTACCTGGCGACTCGGCACCTGCTTGAGTTGGGTCATCGGGACATCGCCTGCATCGGCGGCCCGGCGCACACCCGCGTCGCGCAGATGCGCCTGGCAGGCTACCACCGCGCGTTGCGTGAGGCAGGCGTGGACGTGGCGCCCGACCGTACCCAGGAAAGTGATTTCACCAGCACCGGTGGTTATGCCGCTGCCGTGCAATTGCTGGCGCAAAACCCGCCCAGCGCGATTTTCGCCAGCAACGATATGATCGGTTTCGGCGTTCTGCGTGCAGCTGCCGAGCGTAATATCCGTGTGCCGGGCGAGCTGTCGGTGATCGGTTTCGATGACATTCAAATGGGCCGCTACGTGTACCCGGCGCTGACCACGGTCGGGCAGTCGATCGTGCAACTGGGCGAGACGGCGGCCGAGCTTTTATTGCGACGAATTGCGACACCCCAACTGCCGATCGATCAACGCATCGTGACGCCGAGCATTGTGTTGCGCGAGTCCACGGCGCCCGTCGCCGGTGTGTTTGCCCAATACCGCTGAACCGAATTGATGAGTACTGATGTATGTCCGCAAACGTAGTGGTAATAGGCAGCTTGAACATGGACTTGGTCACCCGGGCCAGCCGGCTGCCCCGTGCCGGTGAAACCTTGATCGGCCAGACATTCTCCACAGTGCCCGGCGGCAAGGGCGCCAACCAGGCGGTGGCGTCGGCGCGGCTGGGCGCGCAGGTGGCGATGGTTGGTTGTGTCGGCAGCGATGCCTACGGCAGCGAGTTGCGTGATGCGTTGCTGGTCGAAGGCATCGATTGCCAGGCCGTCAGTACCGTGGAAGGCTCCAGCGGCGTGGCGTTGATCGTGGTGGATGACAGCAGCCAGAACGCCATCGTGATCGTCGCCGGCAGCAACGGCGCGCTGACACCCGACTCATTGCAGGCGTTTGACGCTGTGCTGCAGGCGGCCGACGTGATCGTCTGCCAGCTGGAGGTGCCGATGGACACGGTCGGGTATGCCCTGCAGCGTGGCCGTGAGCTGGGCAAGACCGTGATCCTCAACCCGGCGCCGGCCAGCAGCCCGCTGCCTGCCGAATGGTACGCCTCGATCGATTACCTGATCCCGAATGAAAGCGAAGCCACGGCGTTGAGCGGCGTGACGGTCGACTCCCTCGACAGTGCCAAGCTGGCTGCTACGCATTTGATCAAGGCGGGTGCCGGTAAAGTCATCATCACTCTGGGTGCCCAAGGTGCGTTGTTCGCCGACGGCCAGGGGTTTGAGCATTTGCTCGCGCCCAAGGTCAAGGCGGTGGATACCACGGCGGCCGGCGATACCTTTGTCGGTGGTTTTGCCGCCGCGCTGGCCAACGGCAAAAGCGAAGCCCAAGCCATCCGTTTCGGCCAGGTTGCCGCCGCGCTGTCGGTGACCCGTGCCGGTGCGCAACCCTCCATTCCTACGCTGCGCGACGTACAAGGTTTTGTACCCTCATGAAAAAGACGCCACTGCTTAATATCGCTTTGTCGCGCGTGATCGCCTCCCTGGGCCATGGCGACATTCTGGTCATCGGTGATGCGGGGTTGCCCGTGCCGCCGGGTGTCGAGTTGATCGACCTCGCGTTGACCCAGGGCATTCCTGATTTCATCAGCACGTTACGTGTGGTGCTCAGTGAAATGCAGGTGGAAAGTCATGTGTTGGCGCAAGAAATCCTGCTCAAGCAACCGCCGGCGCTGGCGGATCTCAATACGCTCAATGGGCAGGCGGCGCTCGGTGAGCGGCGTCTGCTCAGCCATGAAGCGTTCAAGCAGCTCAGCCGCCAGGCGCGTGCCGTGGTGCGTACCGGCGAGTGCCAGCCGTATTGCAATATCGCGCTGGTGTCCGGCGTAACGTTCTAGCGTGTCCCAACAACAAGGAGTGTTTTATGCAACGTGGTCTTCCAACCCTGAGAAATCTGTTTCGGAGTGTTCTGCTCTTGTCCGCACTCACTGCAGCAAGCGCCCAAGCGGCGGAAAAGATCGACCTGATCATTGATACCGATCCCGGCGCCGACGATGTGGTGGCCTTGCTGTTCGCATTGGCGTCCCCGGAGGAATTGCAGATCCGTGCGCTGACCACCGTCGCCGGCAACGTGCGCCTGGACAAGACCTCACGCAATGCGCGCCTGGCCCGCGAGTGGGCAGGGCGCGAGGACGTTCCGGTCTATGCCGGTGCGCCGAAGCCGCTGCTGCGCACGCCGATCTATGCCGAGAACATCCATGGCAAGGAAGGTATCTCCGGGGTCACCGTGCACGAGCCGAAAAAAGGCCTGGCTGAAGGCAACGCCGTTGATTACCTGATCAAGACCCTGAGCACCGCCAAGCCCCACAGCATCACCATCGCCATGCTCGGCCCGCAAACCAACCTGGCACTGGCACTGACCCAGGCCCCGGAAATCACCCAGGGCATCAAGGAAGTGGTGGTGATGGGCGGCGCGCACTTCAACGGCGGCAATATCACGCCGGTGGCCGAATTCAACCTGTTTGCCGACCCGGCAGCAGCGGAGATTGTGCTCAAGAGTGGCGTGAAGTTGACCTACCTGCCGCTGGACGTGACCCACAAGGTGCTTACCAGTGAAGCGCGCCTGAAGAAGATTGCCGACCTGAACAGCAATGCCAGCAAGGTCGTCAGCAATATTCTCAACGAGTACGTCAAAGGTGACATGGAGCATTACGGCATCCCGGGTGGCCCGGTGCATGACGCCACGGTCATTGCCTATCTGCTCAAGCCTTCGTTGTTCAGTGGTCGTCAGGCCAACATGGTGGTGGACAGCCGCGAAGGCCCGACTTTCGGCCAGACCATCGTCGATTGGTACGATGGCCTGAAGCAGGAAAAGAATGTGTTCTGGGTTGAAAACGGTGATGCCCAGGGCTTCTTTGATCTGCTGACCGAGCGCCTGGCGCGCCTGAAGTAACGCTTTCGGCGGTGTTGCTTACTCGCGCTCGGGGTCGTGTGCCCCCTTGTGATCGGCTGGGTATTTTTCGAATACCTGGCCGATGAACGCTTGCGCAGCCTGGGTGCCCAGCTCCTTGACCAACAGGTCGATGCCGATGATTGCCAATTCTTCCGGGCTTCCGGGGCTATAGGAGCTCTGTCCCAGGGGCCACTTGGCTTTGATGTCGGCTTGGAGCGTTACGGTGGTCATGGAAATCTCACGGGCTGAAGTGCGGGGCGGTGCGCTGGAACGCGGCTTTTACGCGGGCAGTTAAGCATTTTGCGCCGCGTTTGGCACTGCTACTTAGGCATGAGGCAAGCGCTGTGCGACACTGTTCTCCTGTTTAATTACCGGGGAACACCGCGTGCAGATCGATTTGAACAACCCCGAGAACCTGACACTGGCCGCTGTGCGCCAGTTGATTGCGAGTGCCAGTGACGACGAGCACACGCAGTTGCGGGTGACCAAGGCCGGTATTGCCTACATCTCGTCCGGCAGGGCCGTAGGTGGTGTGGAGATTGATGGTCTGTTGTTTCGCCTGGAGACCTGGGCCAAGGGTTCCGGATATGTCGGCAACGTGGCGGCCAGCGACGAGGTCTGGGTGACGCAGATTTTCAACGCCCTCAAGCAGAATTGGCCGAAGCCGCCGTTTGACTACATCGACATCTACTGACTGCGTTCATATTTGGTGACGATTGACCTGGCGAATACCGCTTGAGAGTCAGGCAGACTTGCCCACCGGCGGTTTACGTCTTGAAACCAATCCGCCTCACAGCTGTCGCACGATCTCTGTCCATTTTTTTACATAGGAGGCTTCATGCCTTGGAAGCTCGCATCATTCGGTACTTTGTTGGCAGCACTCGCATTGGCGGGTTGCAGCACCCCGGGTGCCTCTGAGCCAGCCAAAGACGCCGCCGTGACCGATGCAGGTCATAGCCGCTGTGAGTCGAAGGCCGCCGAGTTCGCAATCGGCCAGAAAGCGTCTCCCCAGTTGCTGGAGCAGGCCCGTGCCCGCGCTGGTGCGCAGAACGCCCGGATTCTCAAGCCCAATGACATGATCACCCTGGAATACCGCTCCGACCGCCTGAACCTGAACACCGATGACAACCTGGTGATCACGCGCGTCAATTGCGGCTGATTGCTTCCAGCTTTTTGCAGCGCTCATAAAAAACCCCGTCACATGGACGGGGTTTTTTTAGCTCAGCGGAGAATTACTCGCCGCGAACCTGTGCAGCTTGCATACCCTTTTGGCCTTTCTCAGCCACGAAGGAAACGGTTTGGCCTTCTTTCAGGCTTTTGAAACCGTCGCTTTCGATAGCTTTGAAGTGTACGAACAGGTCGTCACCGCCACCTTGAGGAGTGATGAAGCCGAAGCCTTTTTCATCGTTGAACCATTTAACGGTGCCGGTTTGGCGATTAGACATGGTGTATCTCCAAGAAACATATATTTTCAGTAGTACTGTGCTGCTCAGGCCAACTGGGCACACTGGGCTATCATAGTCGAAATGTTCGGCTTGGGAGCCCCCCCAAGGCATTGTTTGCTAATCAATAGCGTTGCGTTTAGTGCTTTTTTCGACTGAAAGCCCCGATCTACGGGGCTTTCAGCCGAAATGTCAGCTGGTAAAAAAAGCCGTAAAAGCTGCGTAATTTGTATGAAATGGCTGTTTTTGGGCTGTTTTTTCGGCAAGACGACCGTCTGATCAGTGGTCGTTCTTACTTTTTCTTCACGACTTTGCAGGACGAAATCGCCGAGACCGCTTTGTTTTTGAGCTCGGGCTTGGCATCCGGGTTGCTCATCAACTCTTTGATTTCTGCCGTGGTCAATTCGGCATTGATCTTGTCGGCGCCGCATTCGCAATGGTCTTTGGCAGTTTTAGCGTCTACGTTCTGGCTGGCTGCAGCGCTGCAGTCTTTGACGAAGCTGTCGCGGGCTCCGGCCGGCCAGTTCGACGGGGCGGCTGCCTGTGCGCCAAGGGACAGAAGACTCAGGGAGGCGGCGAGAGCGAGGGTCGAGGTAAAACGCATCATGGGATGCTCCTTTGGGTCGGGGACAAACGGCAATTCTCAGGGGATTGGAGGTGGTGCGTACAGCTCAAGTTCCGTTTTGCAGCTATAAAGCCTGGAATTTGTCTTTACCAGGCATGGCTTCGGCGCGATGACCGTTCATCTGTGCTAGCATCGGTGCCCTGGCTATTTCCAGGTGTGCCATTTGCCGCCTTGCCATGTTCTTTTTAGCTCACTCCAGTCACTCTGGTTCGATTATCGGTTGGCCGAAAGGCTCCTGCCGCTGTAAGGCAGGCGTTCATCACTGAACGGCCTGGTATTGGATCTTGTACTGGCTCATCCCAACCCACGTGACCTTTGGTAGGGGTCACCACTAGGAGAGGAGGCGCCATGCCAACTATTACTCTTCCCGACGGCAGTCAACGTTCATTCGATCATGCGGTTTCCGTAGCCGAGGTCGCCGCATCCATCGGTGCCGGTCTGGCCAAGGCCACCGTCGCCGGCAAAGTCGACGGCAAGCTGGTTGATGCCAGCGACCTGATCACCAGCGACGCCAGCCTGCAAATCATCACGCCCAAGGACCAAGAGGGGCTGGAGATCATTCGCCACTCTTGCGCGCACCTGATTGGCCACGCGGTCAAGCAGCTGTACCCGACGGCGAAAATGGTAATCGGCCCGGTCATCGACGAAGGCTTCTATTACGACATCGCCTATGAGCGTCCTTTCACTCCGGACGACCTGGCCGCTATCGAACAGCGCATGCATCAGCTGATCGAAAAAGATTACGACGTGATCAAGAAAGTCACGCCGCGCGCCGAAGTGATCGACGTGTTCACCGCCCGTGGCGAAGACTACAAATTGCGTCTGGTGGAAGACATGCCGGACGAGCAGGCCATGGGCCTGTACTACCACGAAGAATACGTCGACATGTGCCGTGGCCCGCACGTGCCGAACACGCGTTTCCTCAAGTCGTTCAAGCTGACCAAGCTGTCCGGCGCCTACTGGCGTGGCGACGCGAAGAACGAGCAGCTGCAGCGGATCTACGGCACCGCCTGGGCTGACAAGAAGCAGCTGGCCGCTTACATCCAGCGCATCGAAGAAGCCGAAAAGCGTGACCATCGCAAGATCGGCAAGCGCCTGAACCTGTTCCACCTCCAGGAAGAAGCACCGGGCATGGTGTTCTGGCACCCGAACGGCTGGACCCTGTATCAGGTGCTTGAGCAGTACATGCGCAAGGTGCAGCGCGACAATGGCTACCTGGAGATCAAGACTCCCCAGGTCGTTGACCGCAGCCTCTGGGAGAAATCCGGGCACTGGGCCAACTACGCCGACAATATGTTCACCACCCAGTCGGAAAACCGCGATTACGCCATCAAGCCAATGAACTGCCCTTGCCACGTGCAGGTGTTCAACCAGGGCCTGAAGAGCTACCGCGAGTTGCCGATGCGCCTGGCCGAGTTCGGTGCCTGCCACCGTAACGAGCCATCGGGTGCGCTGCACGGCATCATGCGCGTGCGTGGTTTTACTCAGGACGACGCCCACATCTTCTGCACCGAAGAGCAGATGCAGGCTGAATCCGCTGCGTTCATCAAGCTGACCATGGACGTTTACCGCGATTTCGGCTTTACCGAAGTCGAGATGAAGCTGTCCACTCGTCCGGAAAAACGCGTCGGTTCCGACGAGTTGTGGGATCGCGCCGAATCCGCACTGGCCGCAGCGCTAGACAGTGCGGGCCTTGCGTACGATCTGCAGCCTGGCGAGGGGGCCTTCTACGGTCCTAAGATCGAGTTCTCGCTGAAAGATTGTCTTGGTCGTGTCTGGCAATGTGGTACTTTGCAGCTCGATTTTAACCTGCCGATCCGTCTGGGAGCCGAATACGTCTCCGAAGACAACAGCCGTAAACACCCGGTTATGTTGCACCGGGCGATCCTCGGCTCGTTCGAGCGGTTCGTCGGGATCCTGATCGAGCACTACGAGGGTGCATTCCCTGCGTGGCTGGCGCCGACCCAGGCAGTGATCATGAATATCACTGATAAACAGGCAGATTTTGCCGCTGAAGTTGAAAAAACTCTCAACGAAAGCGGATTTCGTGCCAAGTCCGACTTGAGAAATGAAAAGATCGGCTTTAAAATCCGCGAGCATACTTTGCTCAAGGTTCCCTATCTTTTGGTTATCGGAGATCGGGAAGTCGAGATGCAGACTGTCGCTGTGCGTACTCGTGAAGGTGCTGACCTGGGCTCGATGCCCGTCGCCCAGTTCGCTGAGTTCCTCGCGCAAGCGGTTTCCCGGCGTGGTCGCCCAGATTCGGAGTAATTATTATTAAGCGTGAAATGAGACAAGATAAACGAGCTGCACCGAAAGCCCCGATCAACGAGAATATCTCGGCACGCGAGGTTCGGTTAATTGGCGCTGACGGCGAGCAGATTGGCATCGTCTCGATTGATGAAGCGCTTCGTATCGCTGAAGAGTCCAAATTGGACCTGGTGGAAATCTCCGCCGACGCAGTCCCGCCTGTTTGCCGGGTGATGGACTACGGCAAATCGATCTTCGAAAAGAAGAAGCAGATTGCTGCGGCGAAGAAGAACCAGAAGCAGATTCAAGTAAAAGAAATCAAGTTTCGTCCAGGGACGGAGGAAGGGGATTACCAGGTAAAACTGCGCAACCTGGTACGTTTCCTGAGTGATGGGGACAGGGCCAAGGTATCCTTGCGATTCCGCGGCCGTGAGATGGCCCACCAGGAGCTGGGTATGGAACTCCTCAAGCGGGTTGAAGCTGACCTGCTCGAGTACGGTTCCGTCGAACAGCATCCTAAGATGGAAGGACGCCAGCTGATCATGGTCATCGCCCCGAAAAAGAAGAAGTAATCAACAGGGCACGGCAGGCCTTCTGATTATGTTTATCAACTGAATGCGGAGTATCCGAACATGCCAAAGATGAAGACTAAAAGTGGTGCTGCTAAGCGGTTTCTGAAAACTGCTAACGGTATCAAGCACAAGCACGCTTTCAAGAGCCACATCCTGACCAAAATGTCGACCAAGCGTAAGCGTCAACTGCGCGGTAGCAGCTTGCTGCATCCGTCTGACGTGGCAAAAGTCGAGCGCATGCTGCGCCTTCGTTAATTTTTGGATCAAGAATAGAGGAAGTAACTCATGGCTCGTGTAAAGCGTGGCGTCATTGCCCGTAAACGTCACAAAAAAATTCTGAAACTTGCTAAAGGCTACTACGGCGCGCGTTCACGCGTATTCCGTGTTGCCAAGCAAGCGGTAATCAAGGCAGGCCAATACGCTTACCGTGACCGTCGTCAGAAAAAACGTCAGTTCCGCGCTCTGTGGATCGCTCGTATCAACGCTGGTGCACGTGTTAACGGTCTGTCCTACAGCCGTTTCATCGCTGGCCTGAAAAAAGCTTCCATCGAGATCGACCGTAAGGTTCTGGCCGAACTGGCAGTGAACGAAAAAGCGGTGTTTGCTGCGATTGTCGAGAAAGCTAAAGCCACTCTGGCTTAAGTACCCCCGACAATCACCCTGGGCTGCTCCTGTAGCCCAAGGTGGTAAACGTCTTAAATAGGGGAAGAGCCTTCAAGCTCTTCCCCTATTTTGTATCTGGAGTCTGTACATGGAAAACCTGGACGCGCTCGTCGCTCAAGCTCTTGAGGCTGTGCAAAGCGCTGAAGATATCAATGCCCTGGAGCAAATCCGGGTTCACTACCTTGGCAAAAAGGGTGAATTGACTCAGGTGATGAAGACCCTGGGGAATTTGCCGGCTGAAGAGCGTCCGCAAGTCGGTGCGCTGATCAACGTCGCCAAGGAGCGTGTCACAGAGGTGCTCAATGCGCGTAAAGCGACGATGGAGGAGGCTGATCTTGCGGCCAAACTCGCCGCCGAGTCCATTGACGTAACCTTGCCTGGCCGTGGCCAGGCCTCGGGCGGCCTGCATCCGATCACCCGGACTCTGGAACGTATCGAGCAGTTCTTCACCCACATTGGCTACGGCATTGCCGAAGGCCCTGAGGTCGAAGACGACTATCACAACTTCGAGGCGCTCAACATCCCAGGCCATCACCCGGCCCGGTCGATGCACGACACCTTCTATTTCAACGCGAACATGCTGTTGCGCACCCATACCTCGCCGGTACAGGTCCGCACCATGGAAGCGAACAAGCCGCCGATCCGCATCGTCTGCCCAGGCCGTGTGTACCGTAGCGACTCCGATATTACCCACTCGCCGATGTTCCACCAGGTCGAAGGCCTGCTGGTTGATCGCGACATCAATTTCGCCGACCTCAAAGGCACCATCGAAGAGTTCCTTCGCGTGTTCTTCGAGAAGGAGTTGGCGGTACGTTTCCGTCCATCGTTCTTCCCCTTCACCGAGCCATCCGCCGAAGTCGACATGGAATGCGTGATGTGCAGCGGTAAAGGCTGCCGCGTCTGCAAACAGACCGGCTGGCTGGAAGTGATGGGCTGCGGCATGGTTCACCCCAACGTGCTGCGCATGTCCGGGATCGACCCGGAAGAGTTCTCGGGCTTTGCCTTCGGCATGGGCGTTGAGCGTCTGGCCATGCTGCGTTACGGCGTGAACGACTTGCGTCTGTTCTTCGACAACGACTTGCGGTTCCTCGCGCAATTTCGCTAGTCGTAACGAATCTTTAGGAGAGCAGGATGAAATTCAGTGAACAATGGCTGCGTGGCTGGGTAAACCCGCAGGTAGGTCGCGACGAGCTGGTTGCCCGTCTGTCGATGGCCGGTCTTGAGGTCGATAGCGTTACCCCGGCCGCCGGTGTTTTCAGCGGTGTGGTGGTGGGCGAGGTGTTGAGCACCGAGCAGCATCCGGATGCCGACAAATTGCGTGTGTGCCAGGTCAGCAATGGCGCGGAAACCTTCCAGGTCGTGTGCGGAGCGCCCAACGTGCGCCCGGGCCTGAAGATCCCGTTCGCCATGATCGGTGCCGAACTGCCGGGCGATTTCAAGATCAAGAAGGCCAAGCTGCGTGGCGTCGAGTCCAACGGCATGCTGTGCTCCCAGGCCGAACTGCAAGTAGGCGAGGGCAACGATGGCCTGATGGAACTGCCGGCCGACGCGCCAGTGGGTCAGGACATTCGCGTTTACCTGGAACTGGAAGACGCAAGCATCGAGGTCGACCTGACCCCGAACCGTGGCGACTGCCTGTCCCTGGCCGGTCTGGCCCGTGAAGTGGGCGCGTTGTACAACGCCCCAGTCACGCGTCCAACCGTCGCCGCTGTGCCAGCGGTACACGATGAGGTGCGCCCGATTGAAGTGCTGGCGCCAAACGGCTGCCCGCGTTACCTGGGTCGTGTGATCCGTAACGTCGACCTGTCCAAGCCGACCCCATTGTGGATGGTTGAGCGTTTGCGTCGCGCCGATGTGCGCAGCATCGACGCGGCCGTCGACATCACCAACTACGTGATGCTCGAGCTGGGCCAGCCGCTGCACGCCTTCGATCTCGCCGAGATCAACGGCGGCATCCGCGTACGTATGGCGGAAGAAGGCGAGAAGCTGGTACTGCTTGACGGCCAGGAAGTCAGCCTGCGTGCCGACACCCTGGTCATCGCCGACCACTCCCGCGCTCTGGCGATTGCCGGCGTGATGGGTGGCGAGCACAGCGGCGTGTCCGCGACCACGCGTGACGTCTTTCTTGAAAGTGCGTTCTTCGACCAGATCGCCATCGCGGGCAAGGCGCGTTCCTACGGCCTGCACACCGATGCCTCGCACCGTTACGAGCGTGGTGTGGACTGGAAGCTGGCCCGTGAAGCCATGGAGCGCGCCACTGGCCTGCTGCTGGAAATCACTGGCGGCGAAGCCGGCCCGATCACCGAAACCGTCAACGAACAGTACCTGCCGTCCGTTGCGCCGATCACCCTGCGGGCCAAAAGCGTTGAGCAAATGCTTGGCCTGGTGATCGAGCCGGCTGAAATCGAGCAACTGCTGTCGGCCCTGGGCCTGGCGATCTCCGTGAGTGGGGAAGGGCAGTGGCACGTTGAAGTGCCAAGTCATCGTTTCGACATCAGCCTCGAGGTCGACCTGATCGAAGAGTTGGCCCGCCTGTACGGCTACAACCGCCTGCCGGTTCGTTACCCACAAGCGCGCCTGGCACCACAACCCAAGGCCGAGGCGCGCGCGCACCTGCCTGAGTTGCGTCGTCTGCTGGTTGCCCGTGGTTATCAGGAAGCGGTGACCTACAGCTTCATCGATCCGAAGCAGTTCGAACTGTTCAACCCAGGCGTCGAGCCGCTGTTGCTGGCCAACCCGATTTCCAACGACATGGCTGCCATGCGTTCGTCCCTGTGGCCAGGCCTGGTGAAAGCACTTTCCCACAACCTGAACCGTCAGCAAGATCGCGTGCGCATGTTCGAAAGCGGTCTGCGTTTCGTCGGCCAACTGGATGGTTTGAAGCAAGAGCCGATGCTGGCTGGCGTGGTGTGCGGTAGCCGCCTGCCGGAAGGTTGGGCGCAGGGCCGCGATGCCGTGGACTTCTTCGACGTCAAGGCTGATGTAGAAGCGGTACTGGGCTTTGCTGGTGCGCTGGATGCATTCAGCTTTGTACCCGGCAGCCACCCGGCGTTGCACCCGGGCCAGACAGCGCGCATCGAGCGTGAAGGTCGTTTGGTTGGTTTCATCGGTGCCATTCACCCTGAATTGTCGAAAACCCTCGGTCTTGATCGCCCGGTCTTCGTCTTCGAACTGGTCCTGGCGGAAGTTGCCGCAGGCAAGATGCCGAAGTTCAGCGAGCTGTCGCGCTTCCCTGAAGTGCGCCGCGACCTGGCGCTGATCGCCGACCGTGAAGTGGCCGCCACTGCTGTCCTGGATGTAATCCGTGAAAATGCAGGGGAATGGCTGACAGACCTCAGGCTATTTGACGTCTATCAGGGTAAAGGTATTGATCCGCATAGAAAAAGCCTTGCAGTTGGCTTGACCTGGCAGCATCCATCGCGCACTCTTAATGACGATGAGGTGAATACCACGACACAAAATATCCTCACCTCGCTCGAACAAAGGTTGAACGCCACGTTAAGGAAGTGACGTATGGGGGCTTTGACGAAAGCTGAGATGGCGGAACGTCTGTACGAAGAGCTGGGTCTGAACAAACGCGAGGCCAAGGAATTGGTCGAGCTGTTTTTTGAGGAAATCAGACACGCTCTGGAAGACAACGAGCAGGTCAAATTGTCCGGTTTCGGCAATTTCGACCTGCGGGACAAACGCCAGCGGCCTGGCCGCAATCCAAAAACGGGAGAAGAAATCCCGATCACGGCTCGCCGTGTGGTCACCTTTCGTCCAGGGCAGAAGTTGAAGGCCCGAGTTGAGGCTTATGCTGGAACCAAGTCATAACGACGAGCTACCCGTCATCCCAGGCAAACGCTACTTCACCATTGGTGAAGTCAGCGAGCTCTGTGCGGTAAAACCGCACGTGCTGCGCTATTGGGAGCAGGAGTTTCCTCAACTCAACCCCGTCAAACGCACCGGGAACCGTCGGTATTATCAGCGCCAGGATGTGCTGATGATCCGACAGATCCGCGCGTTGCTCTATGACCAGGGGTTCACCATCAGCGGTGCGCGCCAGCGTATGTCCGGTGATGAAGCCAAAGACGACACCACCCAATACAAGCAAATGATCCGCCAGATGATCGCCGAGCTCGAAGATGTGCTGGTGGTTTTGAAGAAGTGATACCGGCTTTTAAAATACTTCCACATTTCAAAAGCTTGCGGTATATTCCGGATCGCTTCATCAAGAAGCGAACCCAGTAACACGCCTAGTCGGGGCGTAGCGCAGTCCGGTAGCGCACTAGCATGGGGTGCTAGGGGTCGAGTGTTCGAATCACTCCGTCCCGACCATATTTTTCAATGACTTAGGCCAATGTTCACAACATTGGCCTTTTTCATGTGCGTGACATTTGCGTGACTTGTCGTTTTTTCACGCCTGCTTCCTCTTCAAAATTGTCAGGACCGGTCCTCGCGAATCGGTTGCTGATACCATGTTCGCAACCTCTATCAGATGCCCGAGCTCAGCGCCCGAGTAGTGATTGGTGATGCTGCCGTTCTTGTGCCCCAAATTTTCTTGTCGATATGCCAGATACCTTTCCTTTGGAAGAGGCCTGTGATCGATTTTCGCGCCATGACTTATCTCCTTTCTGGCGCTCGCTGCGGGGCGATTGTTGCTCCGTTGCGCCTTTTTTATCAATCGCCTTTGCCTCGACGTAAGCCGTGGCCCAGTCGTCCAACTCCTGGCGGTCGAACCCGACGCCACGCCCGCCGATGGGGAACTCGCTGACGAAGGGTCTGACGGTTTCGTCGAAAACTGCCCGGCACATTCCCAGGTATCCAGGTGCTTCCTTTGCCCTGATGAATCGAGGGATCAGCTGTTGAGCTCCCACAGCCCATTCCGGGCCGGGTGTCCTTGCCGCTATTGCGGCTGACTTTGAAGGGGGAGGGGTTTCTGACAGGGGGCGCTTCCGACGCGCTATGCTTCGGTTTTCAAGGACGTGAGGAACACGGATGTCTAGCTCGTTTCAGGCCTTCGGGTTTATCTTTCTTGCGTGTGGTGCGAGTCTTCTTCATCTATGGCTTATCTGCAGGGTGATGGTCAGCAGCATCGGCGGGTTGAAGAGAGCCCTGTTACTGGCAGCACTTTTACTTGCTCCGATATCTGCTCTTACAGCCGGGCACGGCTGGCATGGAAAGCTTATCTTTCCAGAAGATATTGAGATCAGTTCGGACTAAGGGCTGCCCTGCGTGCATGCAGATGTTCATTGCGTGGAAGGCTTCGAAGTTTAGGCCGGGCAGGCCGGTCATGGGCCCGCTGAGGTAAATCCGTTTAACGGGGAGTCCTTGCCGGGCCATGCCCGGGCGGTGGAGTGGGGGAGTTATGTGGCGCGTGCTTGTCGTTCTTCGGCGCGCCATGGGTCGTTGGCCCTGGCCAGTGCTGCCATGGGCGGTGGGCTCACACTGTTGCCGCACATGTGCACCTGCTGGGTGATGGTGAAAGGCTTGCCGTCGGCGCCGTGGGTAATGTGATAGTCGGCTGGGAAGCCCTGGGCCTTGTAAAGCTCGGCCGGTTTGAGCATCCGCAGGCAGATGTCGACGATCACGTAGGGCGTACCCTTAACCCTGACGGTGACCAGGGCCAGGCAGTCCTTGGTGGTGATAGTTGGGGTCGGCGCATCGTAGACGCTGACGTTCTCGGTACCGTAGTAGCTGATCAGGAAGGCAGCGACGCGCAGGGCACCGGCTTCGTGTTCAGGTGACAGGGTGAGCGACACCAGTGAACTCTTGCCGCCGCCACCGGCGGTGATGGTCGGCGTCGGATCATCCAGGCCCTGGCCCACGCTTCCGCCGAATGCCCGCTCCATGAATGCGCTGACCAGCCCGTGGTGCTGGCCGCCGGCGCTGGCAGTGACCGTGCCCACCGAGCCGCAGATGTCGTTCACCCCGTGGGAGCGGCGCTTGGTCGCACCGGAACCCTCGCCGTGCCCGGCCTGGACGATGCAGGCCGAGGCGAGTGCCCGGTGGTTCTGGGTCATCAGGGTGCCGGTGGGTTGATCCACGCTTACGGGCTTGCCTGAGTATGCTGGGCCACCGGCCCCGACCATCAGTGGGCTGATCAGCGTCAGCTCGCCGCGATTCGCACAGGTCACCGTCGGCAGTGGTTCGAGCGGGTCATTGATCCGGTCACTGCCCTGGTGCGTTGCCGGTGCGATCACCGGGCTGACCACCGAGAAGGCACCGCCCTTGGGGTACGAAGTGATCGTGCGCAGCGGCTCGCTGGCGGACTGCACCGACTCACCCGACCAGTTCGCGATAGGCACAATGAACGGCGCCGGGCTGTCGATGACGAATTTCTTCATGCCCTTGGCGACGCGGCGCAGGGTGGCGTCAGCCAGGTCTTTCTTGCGACCGAAGATGCTTTTGTCCTGGTCGCTGAAGTCGATGCAGTCGGCCGCGGTCTTGTACTTCTGCTGGCCCTTGGCCGGGCTCTTCGCGTGGGTCGGCTCTGGCCACTCCACCACATAGCCTATGCCTTCCAGCAGGGCCACAAAGCGGCGCCAGGTGCGGCCGCGTTGTTTCGGGTCAGGCACCAGGAACTGGTTCGACACCGGCACCTGTTCGCCTGTTTGAAATCGACGGGACCGAATACGGTGCCGACTATCTGCGCTTCCACGGGCACGCGATTCCGCACACGCCGGAAGAGCTGCTGGCCTACGAACACTCGGAAGAGGATCTGCCCGCCAAGTCCATCTGGTGGCAGGGCGAGGAATACGCGGCTTGGCCGGTGCAGATCGAGGGCATTTCCTCCAGCAGTGACGGCACCGCCTCACGCCCGACGTTCGCCGCCGGCAACATCAACGGACGAGTCACGGCGCTGTGCCTGGCGTTCGAGGACATGCTCAAGTTCAAGCTGACGGTTCGGGAAACTTTGGTGCAGTACCTGGATGCGGCGAATTTTCCGGAGGGGAACCCAACGGCTGATCCGACCCGGGAGGCGCTGGAGATCTGGTTCATCGACCAGAAAACCAGTGAGGACGGCGAAGCGGTGGTCTGGGAGCTGTCTTCCCCGGGCGAGATCGACAACCACGGGCTGCCGGGACGGCAGATGACGACGTTTTGCCACTGGGCCATGATCAATGGCTACCGGGGGCCGGATTGCGGCTACACCGGCTCGGCGATGTTCGATGACGAGGACAACCCCACGGATGATCCGGCGCTTGACCAGTGCAAGGGCTGCTTGTCGTCCTGCAAGCTGCGCTTCGGCGAGAACAACGAATTGGCCTTCGGCGGATTCCCCGCCGTTTCCCTGATTGCCCGGAGCTGACCATGCGCAAGCACATAATTGCGGCCATCCAGGCGCACGCGGCGGCGGAATATCCACGCGAGTGCTGCGGCCTGTTGCTGGCCGTTGGCCGGGCACAGAAGTACTTCCCGTGCCGGAACATCGCCACGGAACCGAATGAAGAGTTTCGGCTTGATCCAGAGGACTACGCTGCGGGGGAAGACCTGGGCGAGGTGATCGGCATCGTTCACTCGCATCCTGACGCCACCAGCAGGCCGTCACCGCATGACCAGGCCATGTGCGAGGCCACCGCCTTGCCCTGGCACATCCTGTCATGGCCAGAGGGCGACATGCGCACGATCACGCCTACGGGCATCACGCTGCTGCTCAAGCGCCCCTTCGTACATGGCGCCTGGGACTGCTGGCAGGTCTGTGCTGACTGGTACCAGCGTGAGTTGGGCTTGGAGTTTGAAGCCTTCCAGCGCACCGACGGCTGGTGGGAGAGTGCGGAGAACGCCAGCCTGTACGAGGCGAACTACGAGGCTGCGGGGTTTGTGCGCGTCGATCAAGCGCAGCGCGGTGACCTGATCGTCATGCATGTGGGGCGGACGGTTCACCTGAATCATGCTGGGATCTACCTGGGCACTGATACGGCATTGGCCGGAGAAGGGTCGGGCGCGTTTCTGCTACACAACCTATACGGTCGCCCCTCCGAGATCCTCGTCTATGGCGGTCCCTGGTATGACCGAACCCGTCTGATTCTTAGACACAAAGATGCTCAAAGCGATTAAAAGGCCCGTTTAGTAAGGCGGGGAGAGATCGTGTTGCGCATCTCATGGACGCAGCATCCTATTTGCTCAGTGCGTCATAGGCAGCTACATTTTTATCATCAGATGCCCTTAATTTGCGCAATGACATGCCGATAGAGTAGATATGACCCAAGAGGCTATTTCGTATGTTCAACGCTAGGCTTAAAAAGCAGCTTCAATCACAAGAAAGCGAACTGTTTGAGCTGCGCCAGCTACGCGATGGCTTGAACCGTGAAATGTTGACGCTGAGTATCGACTCGACGTTTAAAATTAAGGCATGCAACGAAAATTTTGGAGCTGCTTTGGGCTACGCTCCGGACCGACTTCTAGGTCGCGCCATGGCAGATATTGTTCCGCAGTACGTTTCGAAGCTGCCGTGCTTTCATAACTTCCGAGCTGCAGTTGCTGCGGGCAAGTCTATCACCGACGATTACAGGTACCTTCACGCTGACGGTTCATTGGTTTGGATTCATGCACATTGGCAGCCCATCACAGATGAGAGCGGCCAGCTAAGTCATGTCACATGTTATGCGACAAATATCACGTCCCGAATAGAAAAAGCCTCAGAAAATGCATCGTTCATTAACGCGCTGTTACGTTCTACTGCGGTGATTGAGTTCGATCTTTCTGGGCATGTACTCACGGCAAATGACCAATTTTTACAAGCAATGGGCTATAGCATTGGACAGGCGAAAGGGAGCCATCACCGTATTTTCTGCAAGCCAGAGCATACTTCCTCCCAGGAGTACAAGGATTTTTGGTTAACGTTGAACAGAGGAGAGTTTGTCGCTGGTCGATTTGAACGTATAGATAGTCGCGGCCAAACCGTTTGGCTGGAAGCTACTTACAATCCGGTCTATGACCCAGAGGGAAAACTTTGCAAAGTGGTAAAGTTCGCGACGGTAGTAAGTGATCAGGTGGCCCGGGAACAAGAAGTCAGTGGTGCAGCCAAAACAGCATTCGAAATATCGCAGCAAACTGATGTAAGCGCTCAACGAGGTGCGGTCGTAGTTAATGACACTATGCATACAATGCGTAAAATCGCCGTTGATATGCAGGCAGCCTCTGGGGGAGTGGAGGCGCTTGGCAAGCAGTCACTGTTGATCAGCTCAATTATTCAGACGATCAGCAGCATCGCCCAGCAAACCAATCTTTTGGCTTTAAACGCAGCGATTGAAGCAGCTCGCGCAGGCGAGCAAGGTCGAGGTTTTGCCGTTGTGGCTGATGAGGTACGACAGCTAGCTGGACGAACCAGCACAGCTACTGAAGAAATCGCGTCAGTTGTGTTGCAGAACCAGAAACTGGTAGATGAAACCGTCGCAGAGATGGCAAATAGCAAATCTCAAGCCGAGCAGGGCCTTGAACTTGCCACTCAGGCAGGCCAGGTTATTGTTGAAATTCAAGATGGAGCCAAGCGAGTGGTTGACGCGGTGGGTAGGTTCGCTACACAGGTGGCTTAGCAATTGGGTTAGCTCTATTTTCGCTCCTGAAGCTTTTTCAGAAACTGGAGACGGATAGCGCCGCCGAGCTTCCTAAGCTCCTTCAGCGCATTCGGATCCCACTCAACCTACTCAGCGGCCATCAGCGATATCGGCCTCTGCCTCGCCAATCAAATCGTCGATAGCTTTTTGCGAGCATCTGGTGATAGCTCAATCTCAACACCGAAGTAGGCAATCCAGCTTCCGTCTGCCTGCAGTTCAAGGGCTGCCAAGTACGTCCTGTACTGTAAATGCCAGGTGAAAAGGATGTCGCCGAAACGAAAGGTCTCGCATCGCGGCCTGCTTGAAGGCCGTTTTCAGAATGATGTAGCTATCGATTGGGCCAGCTGCATGTCTGACATGAGCGGAGAAGGATAGGTCGAATGGTAGTATCTGGATGCCTGCTCAAACTCTGCGCCACGAATCTCGCCGTCTGAACCAATGAATGCCAGGGCGTCGGTCTTGGCTGACTTGAAGATCTTCGGCGGCTCGGTCGTGAGAGATGTGGTCGCGCCAATTAAAATGGTCGGCGCGGAGATTGTGAGAAATATCGCGGCAGCGATAGGGTTGGCGCCATCACCTGATACGGCCGGTGTGCTGATAGACACCAAGAGGGCAATTGCCAGAGTCTTCCATGAATCCATTCTTCGATGCTTCCATTGCGATCTGAGGGCGCCACCTTAGCAGGGTCGGGGATCGCCAGATACAAGAAGCCCGGGGCAGGGCCGGGCTGTACACCCAGGCTTGTAGCAGTCGCGAATCTTATGCTGTGACAGATGGCGCATCTTTGGTCCTCACAATCCTTCCCGCCTTCACCTCAGCCGCATAACCCACCAGCCTGTCGGCTTCCTCATAGAGCGTGCCCACCAAACCCATCAGGGCTATGGCATTGGCATCGCTGAGTAGGCTGGCCAACCTATCCAGGTCGACACAGGACTGCTCAAGGTTGAAGTCGATGGCCTTCAGGTCGCGGCGCAGTCGCTGGTTTGGCTTGGTGAGCGCCATTAGGCTTACTTAAAGTCACATTGCTACTTTGCAAATTACCGACTGCCACATGCCCGTGATGAGTGGCGCCGACCTTGCTCGGGCGATACGTAAAGGCGCAGTTGTTGGTCGAATGCTGCTAGGCATTGCCGGCCTGCCCAACCGGCATCAGTTATCCAAGCAACGCCTGTGCTTGCGCCAACGTCACTCGCGGCACCACTGCCTCCGGAATCCTCGAACAATCCGAAAGGTTATAAACCCTGAACCCATCCCCGACGACCTTCTCGGACATCAACTCAAACGACGGCAATATCCGCGTGTGATAGTGCTGGTCCAGCCCGCAAGGGGAGTTGATGCCCTCCCGCTTTTCGTAAAACCTTCCCGATTTCTCGTTCAGATCCACCCCCACCAAAAACACCTTGGAAAACCCGAGATGATAGGCCAGTTGCAAGGCCAGGTAGGCCACGGTGCGTGCGTCAAAGAAGCCCTCGCTCATGTCCTTGCTGAACCCAACAGGCCGCTGGCGAAATCCCGGCAACGCATGATTGGCGACCAGCGCCTCATGCTTGCCCAGAACAGCGTCGAGCCAGGACGGGCGTTTTGCCTTGGATAGCGGATACACCCGTCCGGTAGGACGAATGCCCGACGAACGTGCGTGATCTTCCCAAAGTGCCACGTTCTGGCTGACAGCCATCGCGTACTTGAACAACTCCGGCTGTTGCTCGGAAAAGCTCTTGTCGGTGCAGGCGTAAAAACACGGTTTAACGCCGGTATCCATAAACATCGAAATAGCGCCATTCATCGTGATCATCGGCACGTGGGCAAACTGTTCGAGTGGAAACGACTTGGCCGACATGCCGGACGCGATGATGAACACAGGCCCGGTGCGGGTGTTTCGACAGGCGTCAAAATCGTGCAGGGTCAGCTGGGATCGCCGTGATCCCGACGCTGCTGCATACAAAGCCTGCTGACTGTCGCGGGCAGGCGTGGTGTCGACGAGGGACATCGGTTTCATCGGACCCAACCATGCAATAAAGTAAAAATGTGTATAGGGTCGGATCTTAGGGGGCTCGGATAATTCAATTGATGAAGAAAACTACATAAACCCCCGCTCAAAACGTCTGCCCCATGGAGAACTGGAAAATCTGCTTGCCCGCTCCCGCATTGGGTGTGTACCGGCCCCGACAACGCTACCGTTCGGCACAGTATTGGGGCAGCCGCTGGGCTATTCGGTAGCACAACCCGCCTTCCTTGCCTGCATGTCCGAAAGCCGAGCATGCCGGTTACTTTCTTTAAATCAGTGACTTAATCCGGCTACACAGCAGTTGGCACATATTCTGCTTTTTTGCATCCGTGGATAATTGGATACAAAAATTCAAAAGGTGCTGCCGATGCAATTTGCCCCCGCTTACGTAGACCGCCAACCCCTCACCGCCGAGGAGGAGGCCTACAACTTTCTGCTCGATGCCATTTGCGGTGGCCGCTACCGCAAGGGCGACCGGCTGATCGCCGAGGACATCGCCAGTGAAATCGGCATGAGCCGCATGCCGGTGCGTGAAGCGTTCCGCCGCCTGGATGCCCAGGGCCTGGTGACCCTGCGCCCCAACCGTGGCGCGATCGTCAGCGGCCTGGACATCGATGAATTGCACGAAGTCTTCGAAATGCGCAGCGCCCTCGAAGGCCTGGCAGTGCGTGTCGCGGTCGGCCGTATCGGCGAACGCCAACTGGCCGCCCTGGAGCGCATGCTCGACGAGATGGACGACTACCGCGACGAAAGCGCCGCCTGGGTCAGTCGCCACCGCGCCTTCCACGAATACCTGTGCAGCCTCAGCGGTCGCCCGCGCTTGATGAAGCAGATTTCGGCGCTCTATTCGCTGGTGGAAGCCCCCATGCGCCTGTGGTTGCAACACGGCGACAAACCCCTCAGCGCCCGCCAGGAACACGCGGTGATCCTCGCGGCCATCCGCGCCGGTGACGCCGCCCGCGCCGAAGCCGTGGTGCGCGAGCACATCGAAGGCACCATGCCGGCGCTGATCCAGTTTTTGCAATCGGAACAATAATCAGAGGCGGGCCCAAGCCCGCCCATGTTTTGACTTTGAGTCCTGCCCCGTTATTCAACGAACTGGAGTGTCTGGTCATGCATAAACGCCGCGCCTTGCTGGTGGCTCTCTCCCTCGGGCTCTGCACACCATGGGCCGTTGCCGCGCCCCAGGTGCCGGAGCGCTTGCAGAAAGTCGACAAACTCACCTACTGCTCGGGGATGGATTCACCGCCCCTGGTGTCCTTCGATGAAACGCAGAAACCGCGCGGGTTGACCGTTGACCTGGGCCTGGAAATCGCCAGGCGCCTGGGCGACAAACAGGTGCAGTGGCGCGTGATCCCGTTCTCCGGCCTGGTGCCGGCGTTGCTCGCCCAGCAGTGCGACATGATCGTCGACCAACTGTTCGACAAGCCCGAGCGGCGCCAAGTGATCGACATCGTCAACTACATGTATTCCAGCCAGTCGGTGGTGGTGCCCAAGGGCAACCCCAAGGGCATCAAGACCCTGGATGACTTGTCGGCGCACAAGGTTGCGGTGCTCAACGGTTCCACCATCAAGACCCTGCTCGACACGCAAAACGACAACCTGACCAAGGCCGGCAAGCCGCCGATGAAGCTGGTGGTGTACAACACCGACACCGATGCGTTCCAGGCCTTGCGCATCAATCAGGTCGACGCCTACGGCACCACCGTGGAAACCGCCGGCTACTACGCGGCGATGGCCCCCGACCTGTTCCAGGAAGGCGTGCCGGCGTTCAGTCGCATCCTCACCGGCCTGGGCATGCGCAAGGACGATCCACAGCTCACCGCCGCCGTGCAGCAGGTGATCAGCGACATGCGCAGCGACGGCAGCTACACGCAATTGCTGAACAAATGGCATGTCAGCAGCGACACACTCGACTGAGGTTTGCCACCATGAACTTCAATTGGGATGTGTTCTGGCAGTACCTGTTGCAGCCCAGTGGGGTGTACCTCACCGGGCTCTGGCTGACCTGCCTGATCAGCGTGTTGGCCATGCTGCTGGGCTGCGTGCTGGGGTTGGCGGCGGCGCTGTTGCGGCTGTCGAGGAACCCGCTGCTGCACCTGCCGGTGCGCTTTTATGTGTGGCTGATGCGCGGCACGCCACTGCTGGTGCAGATCGTGTTTCTGTATACGGCGCTGGCGGCGGGCGGGCTATTCCGCTTCGAAGACATCGAGCTGTTCGGCCTGATCGTGCCCGGCAATATCCAGGCGGCCATCATTGCCCTGGGCCTCAACGAAGGTGCGTACATGGCCGAGATCATCCGTGCCGGCATCGGTGCGGTGGACAAGGGCCAGTACGAAGCCGGGCGTTCCCTGGGCATGGGCTTTGCCAAGTTGATGCGGCGCATCGTGCTGCCCCAGGCGTTCCGCGTGATCGTGCCGCCCCTGGGCAACGAGTTCAACGTGATGCTCAAGAACACCACCCTGGTCAGCGTGATCGGCGTGCAAGAGTTGCTGCTCAGTACGCAGATGGTCACCTCGGCGACGTTCCGTGTGTTCGAGTTGTACCTGGTGGTCGCTATCTACTTCCTGATGCTCACCACCCTGTGGGGCTTCTTCCAGCGCTGGCTGGAGGCGCGCTTCGGCCAGTCCGACCGGCCATCCGGGCCACCGCCCGCGTCCAGCCGCATGTTCGGGCGCAGCACCTTGAAACTGCTGAGGGGACGTTGACCATGGCGCATAAAAGTGAAGAACTGATCATCGAAGCCCAGGACCTGCACAAGTCGTTCGGCGACCTGCAGATCCTCAAGGGCATCTCCTTGAACGTGCGGCGCGGTGAAGTGGTGGTGTTGATCGGCGCCTCGGGCTCGGGCAAGACCACCTTTATCCGCTGCATCAACCTGCTCGAAGACATCCAGGGCGGACGCATCCGCGTCAACGGCCGCGCCATGGGCTATCGCGAACGCAGCGACGGCAGCCTGGTGCGCGACTCAGAACGCAACATCGCCCGCCAGCGCCGCGACATCGGCATGGTGTTCCAGCGCTTCAACCTGTTCCCGCACATGACCGCGCTGGAAAACATCATCGAAGCGCCGATTCACGTGCTCGGCACACCGCGTGCCGAAGCCCTCGAACAGGCCCGTGGCTTGCTGGCGCGGGTCGGCCTGGCGGACAAGGCCAGTCACTACCCGTCGATGCTTTCCGGCGGCCAGCAACAACGCGTGGCGATTGCCCGTGCGCTGGCGATGAAACCCCAGGCCATGCTGTTCGACGAGCCCACCAGCGCCCTCGACCCGGAAACCGTCGGCGAAGTGCTGCAAGTGATGAAGGAGTTGGCCGAGGAGGGCATGACCATGGTGGTGGTCACCCATGAAATGGGATTTGCCCGTGAAGTGGCCGACCGCGTGGTGGTGCTCGACCAGGGCGAACTGATCGAACAGGGGCCGCCGGAACAGATTTTCAGCCACCCCAGCCACCCGCGGACCCAAGCGTTTCTCAGCCGCGTGTTATGACTTCAAACCTTGTGTGGAAGAGCCTTTGCCATGTTGAAATTTTCTGCTCACGAGTACCCCTATCCGTCGCAACGCCAGAGTGTGTTCGCCAGGCGCGGCATGGTCGCTGCCTCCCAGCCGCTGGCGGCCCAGGCCGGTATCGAAATCATGCAACAGGGGGGCAATGCCATCGACGCGGCGATTGCCACGGCGGCGGCGTTGACCGTGGTTGAACCCACCGGCTGCGGCCTGGGCGGCGATGCGTTTGCATTGGTGTGGTGCAAGGGCCAGTTGCACGGCCTGAACGGCAACGGCCATGCGCCGGCGGCCTTGAGTGTCGAGGCGGTCAAGGCGGCAGGGCACGAACAAATGCCGTTGTACGGCTGGACCCCGGTCACCGTACCCGGTTGCCCGTCGGCCTGGGCCGAGCTGTCACAACGCTTCGGCAAGCTGGCGTTTGCCGCGTTGCTGCAACCGGCCATTCGCCTGGCGCGTGACGGTTTCCCGCTGTCGCCGGTGGTCGCCCAGCAATGGCAGAGCGCGCTGGACGAATTCAGCCCCCATCGCGACGCAGTGCTGGACGCCTGGTTCGACACTTTCCTGATCGATGGCCGCGCACCCCGGGCGGGGGAGATTTTCCACAACCCGGCCCAGGCGCGTACCCTTGAGGAACTCGCCGCCAGCCGTTGCGAAAGCCTGTATCGCGGCGCCTTGGCTGCACGTCTCGATGCGCATTCCAGGGCCACGGGCGGCTACCTGCGCGCCACGGATCTGCAAGACTACCGCGCCCAGTGGGTCGAACCGATCCACATCAACTATCGCGGCGTCGACGTCTGGGAAATCCCCCCCAGCGGCCAGGGCCTGGTCGCCTTGATGGCGCTGAAAATCCTTGAAGGCTTCAGCTTCGATCACCGCGACAGCCAGCAGACCTGGCACCGCCAGCTGGAGGCGATGAAACTCGCCTACAGCGACGGCTTGCACTACATCACCGACCCCCTGCACATGCGCGTGGCCGTTGCGGATCTGCTCAGCGACGACTACAGCCGCCGCCGCCGTGCCCAGATTAGCGCACACGCCCAGCCGCCCACGCCGGGCGATCCCCACGCCAGTGGTACGGTGTACCTGGCCACGGCGGATGCCGAAGGCAACATGGTCTCGTTCATCCAAAGCAACTACCACGGCTTCGGCTCCGGCGTGGTACTGCCCGACAGCGGCATCGCGTTGCAGAACCGTGGGCAGGAATTCAGCCTCGACCCGACCCACGCCAACTGCCTGGCACCGGGCAAAAAAACTTTCCACACCATCATCCCCGGCTTCCTCACCAAAGACGGCGAAGCTCTCGGGCCGTTTGGCGTGATGGGCGGCTACATGCAGCCCCAGGGGCATGTGCAGATGGTGATGAACCTGCTGGACTTCGGCCTCAACCCGCAAGCGGCGCTGGATGCGCCGCGCTGGCAATGGTTGGGCGGCATGAAGGTCGGTATCGAGCAGGGCGCTTCCCGCGACCTGGCCAATGCCCTGGCGCGGCGGGGGCATCAGGTGCAGATCGCCAGCGACCTCACCGATTACGGGCGCGGGCAGATCATCCTGCGTGATCCGGTCAGCGGCGTGCTATGCGGTGGCACCGAGCCGAGGGCCGACTCCCATATCGCCCTCTGGTGACCCCCGACGACCTGTAGTGAGCGGGCTTGCCCGCGCTGGGTGGCGAAGCCGCCCCAAATCGGTCTCTGGTGCCCCCTGACGACCTTGTAGTGAGCGGGCTTGCCCCGCGCTGGGGGGCGAAGCCGCCCTAAACCCAGGCACCGCGGTGTATCAGAAAGACCGAGGCGCCTGGATTTGGGGCGGCTTCGCCCCCCAGCGCGGGGCAAGCCCGCTCACTACATAGGGCGCGCTAACACAGCGAGGTATTTGGCGCGGGATGAAAAATAATTGAAATAGTCTGTCCCTTTTTTTCGCGTCACCGGTCATTTGAGGTAAGTGCACATCATCGAGAGCTTCCTTCAATGCCCGTAGTCCGCCCCTTGCTCAACCTGAGCCTGCTGCTGAGCCTCAGCGCCGGCCCGCTATTCGCCACTGTCAGCTACGCCGACGACGCCCGCCGCAGTTACCAGGTACCCGCCGGTAGCCTGAGCGCGGCGCTCACCCGGTTTGCCGGGCTGGCGGGGGTCAACCTGTCGGTGGACCCGGCACTCGTCAGCGGGCGCAGCAGCAGTGGTTTGTCCGGCGAGTTTGCCGTGGAGGAGGGCTTCGCACGCCTGCTGCAAGGTTCCGGCCTGCAACTGCAACCCGTCGGCGATTCAGCCTACATGCTCATCCCGGCACCGGATGGCAGCAGCCTGGAACTGGCCCCGACCTCGATCCTCGGCACCACCGGCCTGTACGACGGCGACACCTACGCCGGTGGCCAAGTGGCGCGGCGTGGCGCCCAGGGCATCCTCGGTACGCGGGACTTCATGGAAACCCCGTTCAGCATCACCACCTACACCGCCGACGCGGTGAAGAACCAGCAAGCACGCACCCTGGGCGAACTGATCGCCAGCGACCCATCGGTACGCGCCACCAACCCGGCCGGTGGGCGCTACGAGCAATTCACCATCCGCGGCTTCAGCCTGTTCAACAGTGATGTGTCCTATAACGGCCTGTACGGCGTGCTGCCGACCTACAGCATTGATATGGAAATGGCCGACCGCGTCGACATCTTCAAAGGCCCGACCCAGTTGATCAACGGCATCTCGCCCCGTGGCAGCGTGGGCGGCGGGATCAACGTAGTGCCCAAGCGCGCCACCGACAAGGACATCACCTCGTTCACCGGCACCTGGGCTTCCGAAAGCCAGGCGGGCGGTGCAGTGGATGTGGGCCGGAGGTTTGGCGAGGACAACAAGTTCGGCATCCGCTTCAACGGCGTGAAGCAGTCCGGCGACACCGAATGGGATCACCAGAGCGTCGACCGTGAAATGGCCGTGCTCGGCCTGGATTTCCGTGGCGAGCGCCTGCGCCTTTCCACCGACATCGGCCACACCGAGCGCGACACCGACGCCCCTCAGGAACGCGTGCAAGTCGCCGCCGCCGCGCCGGTGCCCAGCGCCAACGATGTGCGCCGCAACTATGCGCAATCCTGGAGCAAGGCGCGCACCAACGACACCTTTGGCACGGTCAACGGCGAGTACGACCTCAGCGACAACGTGATGCTCTACGGTGGCTTCGGTGCGCGTAAAAGCAACCATGACTTCCTGCGTCACGCGGTCTCCGTCACTAACGCCGCCGGCGATTTCAGCGTGCTGCCCCGTGACTTCACCCGCGATGAAAATGTGCGCACCTACACGGCGGGCGTGCGCAACTGGTTCCATACCGGGCCGGTGAGCCATGAGGTCAACCTGGCCGCCAGCTACTTCGACATGGATTTCACCAACGGCGGCGCGCGGTACGCGACGGCCTCCAGCAACCTCTACAACCCGGTGCAAACCCCGACACCGTCCACGGCCACGCGCCAGGACGCCAAGGTCTATACCGAGAACAAATTCAGCGGCGTGGCCTTGTCCGACACCCTGGGCTTCTTTGACGACCGCCTGCTGCTGACCCTCGGCGCACGCTGGCAGCGGGTCAAGGTGACTGACTGGAGCAACGGCGTCAAAGGCAAGACCGGCTACGACGAAGAAAAGGTCTCGCCCTCCGGCGGCCTACTGTTCAAGGCCACCGACCGGCTGTCGCTGTACGCCAACTACATGGAAGGCCTGAGCCAGGGCAAGATCGCGCCGACCACATCGCGCAACAGCGACGATATCTTCCCGCCGTTTATCAGCCGCCAGGTTGAAGTCGGAGCCAAATACGACGCCGGTGCCGTCGCCGTGACGGCAGCGGTGTTCCGCATCAAGCAACCGGCCTATGAAACCAACGCCACCACGCGGCTGTTCGGGCCCAACGGCAAGCGCGAGAACACCGGTGCAGAACTGAGTGTGTTCGGCGAACCGCTCAAGGGTGTGCGTTTGCTTGGCGGCGTGATGTATATCGACAGCAAACTCAAAGACACCACCAACGGCGCCTGGGACGGCAACCGCGCCCCGGCCACCCCCAAATACAACGTCAACCTTGGCGCCGAGTGGGATGTGCCGGGCCTGGAAGGCTTGACCCTGACCAGCCGCGGCATCCACTCCAGCTCGCAGTACCTGGACCAATCCAACGTCAAGGAAATCGACGCCTGGAACCGCATCGACGTGGGCGCGCGGTATGCCTTCAAAGTGGACGACAAACACGTGACCCTGCGCGCAAACGTGGAAAACGTCGCGGATAAACGCTACTGGAGCTCGGCCGGTGCATCGGACGACAGCGAGCCAGGCCTGACATTGGCGACACCGCGCACCTACCTGCTCTCGGCCACTGTCGATTTCTAACGGGTGCACACCAATCAAAATGTGGGAGCGGGCTTGCTCGCGAAAGCGGAGTGTCAGTCACAACATGTATTGGCTGACCCACCGCATTCGCGAGCAAGCCCACTCCCACAGGTTGATTTCAGTTGTTCTCCACGGCTTTTTTCACGTCGATGGATTTGGGCAACAGGTGGTTCTGGTAGAACAGATCCGCCGTCGCCTGCTGCGCCTGGAGGATCTTCTCGTCAATCGGCAGGATCGGTGACGGTGGGCGATTGTCCATGTACCGCGCGATCACGTTCTCCGGCAGGCCCATAAAGCCGGTCAGCACTTTCAGACTGTCTTTGCGATGGCTGCGTGTCAGCGCTTCGGCGGCGCTGAGCTCATTCAATAAATCATGCACGAACGCGCCATTCGCCTTGGCATACTCGCGCCGCGCGGTATACACCGGCCCCGACAACCCCAGCCCCTCGCCGTTGGCCAGCACATGGCTCGGGCTCTGGCTCAGGGCCAGGGACGAGTAGGGTTCCCAGATCGCCCAGGCATCCACGCTGCCTTGTTCGAACGCGGCACGCGCGTCGGCCGGCGGCAGGTACACCGGCTGGATGTCCTTGTAGCTCAGCCCGGCCTTGTTCAGTGCACGCAGGATCAGGTTGTGGGAGCTGGAGCCTTTCTGGAACGCGACTTTCTTGCCCTTGAGGTCCGCCACCGAATGCAGCGGGCTGTCGTCTCGCACCAGGATGGTTTCCGCACTGGGCTTGGGCGGTTCAGCGCCGATATAGACCAGATCGGCACCCGCCGCCTGGGCGAACAACGGCGGGATGTCTCCGGTGGAGCCCACATCCAGTGCGCCAACGTTGAGCGCTTCAAGCATCTGCGGGCCGGCGGGGAATTCGACCCACTTCACGGCGGTCTCTGGGAAACGTTGTTCCAGCAGGCCGTGTTCCTTGGCCAGCACCAGGGCGATGGAGCCTTTCTGGTAGCCGATGCGCAGGGTGGCGGGGTCGGCGGCCAGGGCGGTCTGGGTCACGGCCAGCAAGGCCAGCAGCAGGGCGGGAATTTTCATGCGCGGTCCTTTTTGAAACGGTTTTCAGGGCGTGCCAAACCGAGGTTTTCCCGCAAGGTCGTGCCGCTGTATTCGCTGCGGAACAGGCCGCGTCGTTGCAGCTCGGGCACCACCCACTGGGCGAAATCCTCGAGGCCACCGGGCAGGTGCGGCACCAGGATATTGAAGCCATCCGCCGCGCCCTGTTCGAACCAGCGTTGCAGCTCATCGGCGATCTGCGTGGGGGTGCCGATCAGGCTGTAGTGCCCGCGACCACCGGCGATCCGTCGGCCCAACTGGGCCAGTGTGAGGTTTTCGCGCAAGGCCAGGTCGCTGAGCAACTGCTGGCGGCTGCGCTGCCCGCTGTCGGTCAGTGGCAGCTCCGGCAGCGGGCCATCCAGCGGGTAGCCGGACAGGTCGAAGTTACCGAGCATGCGCCCCAGCAATGCGACGCCGACTTCGGGCTCGACCAACGCCTGGAACGCCTCGAACTTGGCCTGCGCCTCGGCCTCGGTCTGCCCGACCACCACAAACACGCCGGGCATGATCTTCAGCGAGTCGGCCTCACGTGCGTATTGCGCCAGGCGCCCCTTGAGATCGGCATAAAACCCCTGGGCATTTTCCAGCGAAGTCTGCGCGGTAAATACCACCTCGGCGGTTTGCGCCGCCAGGTCACGACCGGCCTCGGAAGAGCCGGCCTGTACGATCACCGGCTGGCCTTGAGGCGAACGGGCCACGTTCAGCGGGCCCTTGACGCTGAAGTGTTCGCCCACATGCTCCAGTACATGCAGTTTGGCCGGGTCGTAGTAGTTGCCGCTGGCCTTGTCGCGCCCGAAGGCGTCGTCTTCCCAGCTGTCCCACAACCCGGTCACCACCTGATGAAACTCGCGGGCGCGGCTGTAGCGCTCGGCGTGGCCGAGGTGTTCGTCGCGGCCGAAATTCTGCGCCTCGGCGGCGGCGTCCGAGGTCACCAGGTTCCAGCCCGCACGCCCGCCGGACAGGTGATCCAGCGAGGCAAATTTGCGCGCCACATGGTACGGCTCGTTGTAGGTGGTGGTCGCCGTCGCGATCAGGCCGATATGCTCGGTCACCGCGCTCAGCGCCGAGAGCAAGGTCAGCGGCTCGAAATGATCCGAGCGCGCCATGTGGCTGGCAATCGCGCCGGTTGCCGCCGCCACGCTGTCGGCGACGAACAGCGCATCGAACTTCGCCGCTTCGGCGACCCGCGCCAGGTGTTTGTACTGGGCGAAATCCAGCCCGGCATTCGCCGGAACATCCGGGTGACGCCAGGCGGCAACGTGGTGCCCGGTGGCCATGAGGAAAGCGCCGAGTTTGAGTTGACGGCTCATGCTAGAAATCCTTGCGCAGTTGCACGCCGAAGTAACGTTCATCGTCACGGGGTACGGCGCGGTAGATGTAGTTGCCGCCGCTGGCGAGCATCGGCGAGTAGGACTTGTCGGCGAGGTTCTTTGCCAGCAGGGCGACGCGCCAGCCGTTGCTGTAGTCGGCCAGGGCGACGCTGGCGTTCCAGATGCCGTAGGCGCCTTGTTTGGTGTCGACGTTCTGGCTGATGTCGTACTGCACTTCGCTCTGCCAGCTGTAGTCGGTGCCCAGTTCGATGTCGAGGCCGTTATCCAGCGGGATGCTGTAGTCGGCGCGCACGTAGCTTTTCCAGTCCGGGCTGTACGGCAGTGGCTTGCCATTCACGTTGCAGGTTGCCGCTGCACCCGCCGGGCAGGCGAACTCGTCGATGCGCGCGCGGGTATAGGCCAGGGCGCCGGAGAGCTTGAGTTGCTGGGTGGCCTGCAAGGCGTAATCCAGCTCGACGCCTTCGGTGCTGACGCTGCCGGCGTTGATCAAACGGGTCACCACTTGGCCTGCGACGGTGTCGAAGAAGTTCGCCTGGTAGTTGTCGTAGTCGCTGTGGAACACCGCGAGGTTGGTGGTCAGGCGGTTGTTCCAGGCGCTGGCCTTGATCCCGGCTTCCCAGGTGTTGGAGGTCTCGGGCTTGAGCGCGTCGGTGTCACGCGGTTGCATGTTGAAGAACACGTTGTAGGCCGGGCCTTTGTAGCCGCGCGAGTAGGTCAGGTAGCTGGTGACGGTATCGCTGATGTCGTACTGCACGCCCAGGCGCCCTGACCAACCGTCTTCATCCACCGAGCCGGAGCTGGAGGTGGCCGGTTGAATCCCGCTGACCGTGGTGGCCGAGGTGGAGACGCGGCGGTGATCGTATTTCAGCTCGTCGTGGGTGTAGCGCAGGCCGGCGATGCCGCGAAAGCGTGAGGTGAAGTTCAGCGTGGTCTCGCCGAACACCGCGTAGCTGTCGTTGGTGGTGCTGTAGTCGGCAATGCCACGGTCGGTGCGCGTGGTGGTGGTCAACGTGCGCTGGTAGGTTTCTTCATCCTTGCCGTGCATGTAGAACAGGCCGCCGACGTACTCCAGCAATTCACCTTTGGGCGAGGCCAGGCGCAGCTCCTGGGAGTACTGGTTGAACTCCAGTTGGCCCTTGTCGGCGGTGCCGGGGAACGCGGCGGTCACCGTGCCGAGACGGTCGCCATCCTGGTACTGGGTGTTGTCCCAGCCGCGCCAGGCGGTGATCGAGGTCAGGGTGTAGTCGCCGAGGTTCCAGTCCAGTTGGGCCGACAGGCCTTTGTTGGTGTCTTCGACATGGCTGCGGGTGTCGGTGTTGATGTCGCGGTTGTCGCTGGAGGCGCGCACCGGGCCCAGGGCGTTGGCGAACGCCGGGGTCAGGGACTTGCTGACCACGCCGTTCGGTGCATCGTCGTGGGACTGCATGTAGTCGGCGATCAGGGTCAGTTTCACGGCGTCGTTGGGGGTGAACTCCAACTTGCCGCGAATGCCCTGGTGGTTGTAGCCGTTGACCTCCTGGCCGTTGTGCTGGTTGTCGACGTTGCCGTCATAGCTGCCGAACAAGGTGCTGACCGAGCCCTTGAGCACATCCGGGACAAGGCTGCCGCCGATGCCGAAACGGGTGCGGCTTTCGTTGCCGCTGTAGTAGGACTGGTCGATATAGCCGTGGGTCTCGGCGGTCGGCGCCTTGCTGGTGATGTTGAGTACGCCGGCCGAGGCGTTCTTGCCGAACAGCGTACCTTGGGGCCCGCGCAGTACTTCGATGCGTTCCAGGTCGAGCAGGTCGAGGGTGGCCTGGCCGGGACGGGCGTAGACCACGCCGTCGATCACCGTGGCCACCGTCGGCTCGACGCCGGGGGAGGTGGAGATGGTGCCCACGCCGCGCACGAACAGCGAGGTGTCCTTGTTCGACGCGCCGGTGCGGAAGTTCAGCGACGGCACCTGTTGCGCGATGCTCGCCACGCCGTTGCGGTTGTCGCGCTCCAGTTGCTCGCCGTCCAGCACCGAGACCGCCACCGGGACTTTTTGCAGCGATTCTTCGCGGCGAGTGGCGGTGACGGTCACGGATTTGAGCGTCGGTTCCTGCTCATCGGCCGCAAAGGCGCCGGGCACCGGGAGTGCCGTAAGACCTGCGAGAAACAGTAGATGGGTATGCCGTGGGAAGTGATACATGCTGTGCCCGCTCAAAAAAAATGCCCTGAACCGCTGCTGTTGCGCAACCTGCAGCGCCTGTGAATTCGTCTTTGGCATTCGCTCGAGCGAGTAGCAGACAACGCGCTTTGTTAGCGCTAACATCGGCATTATTGGTGGGGCTGGTTTAGAACGTCAAATACTGAAAAATTAGTCCTATATGCCTTTTGGTTTCTAGCAGGATTTCCCCGTGAGCGAAGACAAACCGCGCAAACGCCGTGGCGCCGGACGCGTCACCCTCAACACCGTGGCGCGCCAGGCCGGGGTGTCGGCGATTACCGTGTCGCGTTACTTCAACCAGCCGGAGCAGGTTTCGCCAGAGCGCCGCGAGCGCATTGCCGCGGTGGTGGCCGAGTTGGGTTACGTGCCCAACCTGGTCGCTGGCGGGCTGGCGTCCGCGCGGGGGCGGATCGTGGCGATGGTGATCCCGAACATCTCCGGGCCGATTTTTGCCAATACGATTCAGGGCTTCAGCGACACCCTCAGTCGCCACGGGTATCAGCTGTTGCTGGCGTCGAGTTACTTCAGCGCCGAACAGGAAGAAAGCGCGGTGCGCGCGTTTCTCGGCTGGTCGCCGGCAGCGCTGGTGTTGACCAGCCGCTTCCACAGCGCGACCACCGAAAAGATGATCGCCGACGCCGACATCCCGGTGGTGGAAACCTGGGACTACGTACCCGAGCGTGAGCCGTTGCAGATCGGCTTTTCCCACTACGCGGTGGGCGTCACGGCCGCGCGCTACCTGCATGCCCAGGGCTACCGGCGCATCGCCTTCGTGCACAACAGTGTGGCGGGGGATTTCAGCGCGATGGAACGGGGCGAGGGGTTTGCTGCGACGCTGAGCGAACTGGGCGTGCAGCCCTGGACCTTCGCCCCCGACGCCGGCCTTGCGCCGTTCGAAGCGGGCAAGCAGGCAATGCAAGTGCTGATGAGCCACGCCACGCCGCCCGATGGGATTTTCTTCGCCAATGACAACCTCGCCGCCGGAGGCTTGCTGGCGGGGCAACGCGCCGGGCTGAGAATCCCCGAGGACTGCGCCGTGCTGGGGTTTGGCGACTACCCCTTCGCCGAAATGCTGCTGCCGAGCCTCAGCACCATCAAGCCACCCGCGCTGGAGATCGGTGTACTCGCCGCCACCCGCGTGCTGGAAAGCCTGGGTGTGCTGCCGCTGGAGGATGAGGTACAACGGTTGAACCTGTTGGACTGCCGCCTGATCGAACGGGAAAGCTCAAGGACGCTGCCATGACCGAACCCACGCCCAAGACCCGTCGCGCGCCCAAGGGCGAAAAACGTCGCGAAGAACTGCTGGACGCGGCCTTGCAGGTGTTTTCCCTGGAAGGCTACAGCGGTGCCTCGATGGCCCAGGTGGCGGCGATCGTCGGTATCTCCGTGGCCGGCTTGCTGCATCACTTTCCCAGCAAGATCTCGTTGTTGATGGGCGTATTGCAACGACGCGACGAGGTCAATCAGCGGATTGCCGATCAAGTGCGTGCGGAGAAATCGTTGTCCGGCTTGCTCGGCAGCTTGCGGGCGATCAACCGTTCGAATGCCACGGCACCGGGGGTGGTGCGTGCGTTTACCATCTTGAATGCCGAGAGCCTGTTGGATTCCCACCCGGCGTGGGGTTGGTTCCAGGCGCGCTACACGGCGATTCACCAACGCATGCAGGGGCAGTTCGCCGAGCTGGTGGCGATGGGGGAGGTGCGCGAGGACGTGGATCTGGCCGGGCTGGTGGAAGAAATCCTGGCCATGATGGATGGCTTGCAGATCCAGTGGCTGCGGTTTCCCGAGCAGGTGGACCTGGTGGCGCGCTTCGATAGCTATATCGCCCGTGTCGAAGCCGCGATCAGGCCCTGATATCAGCTGATGTATGGAGATCAAAATGTGGGAGCGGGCTTGCTCGCGAAAGCGGTGGGTCAGTCCCCTTATGCGGTGAAGGGCACTCCGTATTCGCGAGCAAGCCCGCTCCCACAAAAAAGCAACCGTGCTTAGGGATCAGTTAGCGGCAGCGCTGCCTTGTGCGCTGTCGTCGCTCATGTCATAGCCGTCGCCTGCACTGGTGTCGCTGTCATCATTTTCATTCTGATGCAGCACCCCTCCGGTCTTCACCTGGGGCAATTCACGCAGTGTCGAGTTCAGCGCCGAGCGCGGCAGCGGGTTGCTGGTGGTGGTCGACAGTTCCTGGCGGAACGGGTTGACCAGCTTGGCGTTCAGGCGGATGTCCTGGGAGGACGCGCCCACCGACAGGTTGAAGCTGTCGGCATCCACTACCCATTGCTTGCTCTTGACGTCGTAGTAGGCCAGCGAGCGGTCGTTGAGTTCGATGGTCACGCGCTTGCTCTCGCCCGGCTTCAAGAACACCTTCTTGTAGCCCTTGAGCTCCTTGAGCGCTCGCTCGACTTTCGGATGGTTCTGGCCCACGTACAGCTCGGCGACTTCCGCCCCCGCGACCTTGCCGGTGTTGGACAGGTCGAACGACACCTTGATCGGCGCACCTGCCACCGCGACGCCAGGGGTCACGCTGATGTTGCTGTAGCCGAAGGTGGTGTACGACAAGCCATAGCCGAATGGGTACAGCGGCTTGATGCCTTTCTTCTCATAACCGCGGTAGCCGAGGAACAGGTCGTCCTTGTAGCTCATCTCGGCCAGGGTTTCCTGGTTGTCGAATCTCGGGAAGGTCGCGTAGATCGGGTTGTCTTCGATGTTGCGCTCGATGCTGATCGGCAGCTTGGCCGACGGGTTGACCTTGCCCAGCAGGATCTCCGCCAACGCCTGGCCGCCGTTCTGCCCAGGGTAGAACGCATGCAGCGCCGCCGGCACCTGGTCGATCCAGTCGCTCATCTTCAAGCCAGTGCCGCCGTGCAGGGTCACCACGGTGTGCGGGTTGACCTTGGCGATGCTCTGGATCAACTGGCTCTGGAACTCCGGCAAATCGAAGCTGTGGTCGAAACCTTCACCCTCGTATTCGTTGCTGTTGCCGGCCGCCACCAGGACCGCGTCGTACTGCGCCAGATCCTTTGGTGCCACCAGCGAGGCCCAACTCATCTGCACGCCCACCAGGCCGCCCATGGTCGAGAGGTAGCCGTTGCGGCGCGAGTATTCGAGCTTGATGTCCACCGCTTTGCCCGCTTGCAGGTTGACCTTGGCGAACACCGGAATGGTCGGCGGGATGCTGTTGTTCGGCAGGGGTTTGCCGTCGCCGTTGTCGAGGATCTTCTTGCCGTCGACATACAGGCGCACGGCCCCGTCGGCGCGGATCTTGAACACCTGTTCGCCACTGACCGTTGGCGTGACCTGGCCGCTGTAGCGGATCGAGGTGGCGGCGGTGTCGCCGTTGACCGGCAGGCTGTCGGTGGACCAGTCCAGATCAACGTGGGTGTCGGTGCGGCTGGCAGCCGCGTCGCCGGACCAGTTGGTGTTGCTGAAGAACTCGGTCTGCAAGCCCTTGACGCGGTTGCCGGCGCTGTCGGTGTGGGTCCAGACCGAGGCGCTCGGGTCCAGGGACAGGCCGTCGATAAACTCGACCTTGGCGCCCGGAGCCAATTGCTGCAAGCCGCTCAGTTCGCTGATGTAGTTGGCCGCCATCACGTTGGCACTGCCGAAACCGGTCGGCGGTGCATACTTGGCGAGGTTGCCGACCACGGCGATGCGCTTGGCTTTCTTGGCGTCCAGTGGCAGCAGGTTGGCCTGGTTTTTCAGCAGCACGATGCCTTCGCGTGCGGCATTCAGGGCCACGCGGTTGCTGGTGGCGCTGTTCATGTTGTGGTTGGTCAGCGGTGCCTTGCTGTCGAACTTGTACAGGTAGACCTGCTTGAGGATGCGCCGCACCTTGTCATCCAGGGTCGCGCCGCTCAGCTCGCCGCTGTCCAGGAACGGCTTGAGCACCGTGCTGTTCATCTGGTAGCCCATCATGTCCAGGTCGGTGCCGGCCTGGGCGGCGGGCAGGCCGTTGACCACGGCGTTGTAGTCACTCTGCACAAAGCCCGGGTAGCCCCATTCGGTCTTGAGGATGTCGTGGATCAGGTGTGAGTTCTCGCAGGCGAACTCGCCGTTCACCTTCTGGAACGCGCACATCATCATCGCCACCTTGCTGTTCTTCGAGGCGGACTCGAACGGCGGCAAGGTCATCTCGCGCAACACGCGCTCGCTGATGATTTCGTCGAGGTGGAAGCGGTTGCTTTCCTGGTCGTTGGCCGCGTAGTGCTTGGCGTTGGCCCACACCCCGCGCGACTGAATGCCGTTGATCAACGCCGGACCAAGGCTGGCACCAAGGAACGGATCTTCGCCGGACAGGTACTCGAACGCCCGCCCGCTGTAGGGCATGCGGTACAGGTTCACGCCAGGCCCGGTGACGAACTGGTAACCGCCGCTGGCCGTGTCGTAGCCCAGGGCGCGGCCCAGGTCGATGGCGCGACGCGGGTTCCAGCTGGCCGCCAGGTTCGGCCCGGACGGGTACACCACGCCTTGGGCATTGCCTTCGCTGGTGTAACGCACGCCGACGCCGCCATCGGCACCGTGAATCTGCGGCACGCCGTACTGGCCCAGCGGCTTCACATCCCAGCCACCGATGCCGCCGATGTAGGCGAGTTTTTCTTCCGTGGTCATCTTCGCCAGGGTCTTGTCTGCCGCCTTTTCGGCACGGCTGACCATGCCTTCATTCAGCGCCGGGCTGGTCGCCGCGTGCGCGTGGGACACGGCCAGCGCCAGCAGGGCGAACGCCGACTGCGCACCGATCATCTTGCGTTTATTCATGGGGTTTCTCCGAACAGCGGTGTGTTGAAAATAGGGCGTGAAGACGTGCGTCGCATACAGCACGCTCGTCACTTTTTTACGGGCAATAGTTCGCCTTGATCGCAATGTTTAACCGATGGCTAATTGCAATTACTTGGCGGATTTCGCAGTTTTATAAGTTTAATAATTGTATTAATTATTGTTGTGGGTGATGTCTTGGTGATATTGCGGGATGGCATTTTGAATCGCGGAAACGCCATAATTAAGGCAATTCTTGCGGTTATCTGTCAAACAAAAGCTATTTTTTGCGTGAAATAAGAAATATTTCATTACGATTTTGAACTAAGGCTAAACCTACCAGTCGATTGGTTTAAGAAAATATATGCAGCAATGGCGAACTAGTGGCTTTGCGCGGTAGTTCTAAAAGGCCATGTTTTATACGTGCTGTCATATACAACGCTTTGGTGTAGGGTCTTGAGCCGATTCAAGACGCCACTCGAGCAAATCGCTGTTTTTTGATCTGGAGAAAATCGATGAAAGTATCCCTGTTGAGTGCCGGTGTAGTCCTGGGTGTTGCACTGAGTGGCGCGGCCATGGCGGCTGAATCCACCGACGCCGATGCCAAGTCCGGCGCCACCGATTCCACGGTGATCACCCAGGCCCACGACGCCAAGGCGGTCAAAAAGCAGAAGGCCGAAACCACTCGCGGCGGTCGCCCGCTGAATGGCCAGCAGGTCGCGCCGAAGGCTTCTAACTAACGGCTGCGCCCCTCTCTTTGTGGGAGCAAGCCCGCTCCCACAAGGGTTTTTACCTAGTCCCTCAGATAGCTGCTCATGCCAAGTCCCGCAACGCCCGTCGATGCCTGCCAGATGCCCATCCCGACCACCGAACAGGTGTGCGCCTGGCTGATGCAGCATGCCGGTTTGAAAACCGTCGACCTGGAGCGTGCCCGGCGCTTGTCCCAGGAGTCTGACGAGGCCGGGTTGCTCAGCCTGTTGACCCGCCTGGGGCTGGTCTCCGAAGTCGAACTGGCCAAGGCCTGGGCCGACTTGATCGGCGCGCCGCTGTTGCTCGCCGATGCCGCGCCACCGTTGCTGGACCCGTTGCCCAGCCTCACCGAACGCTTCATGCGCCACTACCAGGTGGTACCGGTGGGGTGGCGCGATGACGGCTTGAGCGTGCTGGCCGCCAACCCGGCGCAGGCGTACCCGTTCCAGGCGCTGGCCTATGCCTGTGGGGTGCCGATCTGGCTGGCCATCGGCCCGCGCAATGAAGTCGACACGCTGATCGAGCGCTACTACGGCCAGGGCCGTTCGGCCATGGGCACCCTGATCGAGAACCTCGACGAGCAGGGTGGCGCGCTGGAAGACATCGAACACCTCAAGGACATGGCCTCCGAAGCGCCGGTAATCCGCCTGGTCAACCTGATCCTGCAACGCGCCGTGGAACATCGGGCGTCGGACATTCATATCGAACCCTTCGAAAACCAGTTGCAGGTGCGCTACCGCATCGACGGCGTGTTGCACGAGGCCGAAGCGCCGCCGTCCAGCTCCTCGGCGGCGGTGATTTCACGGGTGAAGATCATGGCGCGCCTGGACATCGCCGAGCGCCGCCTGCCCCAGGACGGGCGCATCATGCTGCGCATCCAGGGCAAGGAGCTGGATTTGCGGGTGTCCACGGTGCCCACCAGTTTTGGCGAATCGGTGGTGATGCGCCTGCTCGACCGCCAGACCGTGCAGTTCGATTTCCAGAGCCTGGGTTTCGACGGCCAGCGTCTCGACGCGTTTTTGCAGGTGCTGGAACGACCCCACGGCATCCTGCTGGTCACCGGGCCGACCGGCTCGGGCAAGACCACCACGCTGTACACCGCGTTGTCGCGGCTCAACACCGCCGAACGCAAGATCATCACCGTCGAAGACCCGGTGGAATACCAGCTCGAAGGCATCAACCAGATCCAGGTCAAGCCCGCCATCGGCCTGGATTTCGCCGCAGCCCTGCGCTCCATCGTGCGCCAGGACCCGGACGTGATCATGATCGGCGAGATCCGTGACCTGGAGACCTGCCGCATCGCGATCCAGTCGTCGCTGACCGGCCACCTGGTGCTGTCGACGCTGCACACCAACAGCGCGGCGGCGAGTATCACGCGGCTGCTCGACATGGGCGTGGAAAGCTACCTGATAGCCTCGACGGTCAACGGCATCCTCGCCCAGCGCCTGGTCCGCCGTCTCGACCCGGCCACCCGCGAAGCCTTTGACGCACCGCCCGAATTGATCGCCGAACACGGCCTGGATCGCTTTACCGATGCGCGTCCGATCCGGCTTTACCGCCCGCGTGCCGATGCCCCCGGCGGCGGTTACCGCGGGCGCAGCGCAATCACCGAATTGCTGGTGATGAACGACGAACTGCGCAGCCTGCTGATGCGCCAGGCCGACGCCACCACCCTTGAACACGCCGCGCGCCGCAGCGGCCTGCGCACCCTGCATGAAGAGGGCCTGCGCCAGGCCGTGGCGGGCGTGACCTCGCTGGAAGAAGTGCTGCGCGTCACGCGGGGCGACGGCACATGAGCCTGTTCAAATACCGCGCCCTCGACAACCAGGGCGCTGTGCAAAACGGCACCCTCGAAGCCAAGGACCAGGCCGCTGCCGTCGCCGCCCTGCACAAGCGCGGCCTGCTGTTGTTGCAGATTGCGCCGGCGGGCAGCCAGGGCCTGCGCCAGGCCTTGGGGCGCGGCCAGTTGAAGGCGGCGGCGTTGGTCAGTTTCACCCAGCAACTGGCCACGCTGCTGGGCGCCGGGCAACCGTTGGAACGCTCGCTGGGCATCCTGCTCAAGCAGCCCGGCCAGCCCCAGATGCGCGCCTTGATCGAGCGAATCCGCGAACACGTCAAGGCCGGCAAACCGTTATCCAAGGCCCTGGAAGAAGAGGGCAGCCAGTTCTCGCCGCTGTACCTGAGCATGGTCCGCGCCGGTGAGGCCGGTGGTGCATTGGAAAACACCCTGCGTCAGCTCAGCGACTACCTGGAGCGCAGCCAGCTCCTGAGGGGCGAGGTGATCAACGCGTTGATCTATCCGGCGTTCCTGGTGGTGGGCGTGCTCGGTTCGCTGGCGCTGCTGTTGGCCTACGTGGTGCCGCAGTTCGTACCGATCTTCAAAGACCTCGGTGTCCCCATCCCGTTGATTACCGAAGTGATCCTTGGCCTCGGCCAGTTCCTCGGCGCCTGGGGCCTGGCAGTCCTGGCCGGGGCTATCGTGACGATCTGGACCCTGGCCGCGCGCCTGCGCAACCCGCAACGGCGTGAACGCTACGACCGCCGCGTGCTTGGCATCCGCGTCATCGGCCCGCTGTTGCAGCGCGTAGAAGCCGCACGCTTGGCCCGCACCCTCGGCACCTTGTTGAGCAATGGCGTGGCCTTGCTGCAAGCGCTGGTGATCGCGCGCCAGGTCTGCACCAACCGCGCGCTGCAAGCCCAGGTCGCCCAGGCGGCCGAGTCGGTCAAAGGCGGCGGCACCCTGGCCAGCGCGTTCGGCGCCGAGCCGCTACTGCCGGACCTGGCCCTGCAAATGATTGAAGTCGGCGAACAGGCCGGTGAACTGGACAGCATGCTGCTCAAGGTCGCCGATGTGTTCGACGTTGAAGCCAAACGCGGCATCGACCGCCTGCTCGCCGCACTGGTGCCGTCCCTGACCGTGGTCATGGCGGTGCTGGTGGCGGTGATCATGCTCGCGATCATGCTGCCGCTGATGAGCCTGACCAGCAATATATGAACCCCCGAGGACCCACCCCCATGCGCTTGAAACCTGCACGCCGCCAAAGCGGCTTCACCCTGTTGGAAATGCTCGCCGTGATCGTGCTGCTGGGCATCGTCGCGACCATTGTGGTCCGCCAGGTCGGCGGCAATGTTGACAAGGGCAAATACGGCGCGGGCAAGGCGCAATTGGCGAGCCTGGGCATGAAGATCGAAAGCTATGGGCTGGACGTCGGCTCACCGCCCAAGACCCTGCAACAGCTGGTCGACAAGCCCGCCAATGCCGCAGGCTGGGCCGGCCCGTACGCCAAGCCGTCGGACCTCAAGGACCCGTTCGGGCATGCCTTCGGCTATCGCTTTCCCGGTGAGCACGGTGCGTTCGACCTGATCTTCTTCGGCCAGGACGGCCAGCCCGGCGGCGAAGGCTACAGCGCCGACCTGGGCAACTGGGAATAACCCGCGACCATGCCCAACCCTCAACGCGGCTTTACCTTGCTGGAGATGCTGGTGGTGATCGTGTTGATCAGCATCGCCGCCGGGTTGCTCGGGTTTGGCCTGCAACAAGGGCTCAAGACCGCCCGCGAGCGCCAGGCGGTCGGGCAGATCGTCGATGCCCTGCGCAGCACGCGGGCGCGGGCGATTGTCAGCGGGCACACCGCCACGACTGTGTTTGATCTGCGTGGGTTGAGCGTGCAGGCCCCCGACCGGCCACCCAGGCACTGGCCGGCCGACCTGCAAGTGACCCTGCACACCGCCGAGCAAGTGGGCGCTGCAGTGGCGTTCTACCCGGATGGCAGCTCCACCGGCGGCAACCTGTTGCTGGCCAGTGGCAGTCGGCGTTGGCGCATCGACATCGGCTGGCTGACCGGCAGCGTGCAATCCAAGGCGTTGCCATGAAGCGCCAGGCGGGGTTCACCCTGCTGGAGATGCTCGCCGCCCTGATGCTCATGGCGATCTGCAGCACGGTGCTGCTGGTCGCGTTTGGCCAGAGCGCGCGGTCGTTGTTGCAGGTCCAGCACAGTGATCGCCTGACCCACGCGGCGCTCAGCGTGTTCGATCAGGAAGCGGCGGGGCCGCTGGCCAGTGGCATCCGCCAGGGCAACCTGGCGGGCATCGCCTGGCACTTGCACATCGCCCAGCAACCCACGCGCCTGGGCCAGCCGCGTTTGTTTCGCCTCGATCTGACGGTGCGCGAAGGGCCGCGCCAGGCGCAGTTCAGCACGCTGAAATTGCGCGCCGCCAGCGACAAGGTGCCGTTATGAACCGGCGCCAGCAGGGGTTTACCTTGCTCGAAATCATGATCGTGCTCAGCTTGCTCGGCGTGCTGCTGACCCTGGTCGGCGGCGCGTTGCTGGGTGCCAACCGTGCGGTGCTCAAGGCCCAGCGCTACACGGTGAGCCTGGATGAAATGCGCGCCGCGCAGCAGTTTTTGCGCACGGCGATCAGCGAAGCGCTGCCACTGGACGTGACCGAAGACGACAGCCAGACCCCCGGTTTTTTTGTCGGCGCGGCGCAGCGCCTGCAGTTTGTCGCGACCTTGCCTGGGGTGCTTGGCGGTGGAATTCAGCGCTTCACCCTGCAACTGCACGGCGATGACTTGCAGGTGGCGTTCGCGCGCTTTGAATCCACCGCCCAGGTCAGCGTGCCGGCCGCGCGCAGTGAGCCGCAGGTGCTGCTGCGCGATGTCGAGGCCTTGCAATTCAGTTATCGCGGCGTGTCCCCCAAAGGCCAGGCCACTGGTTGGATCAGCACATGGCCGTGGACCAAGCGCCTGCCTTACGCGGTGCGTATCGACGCCACGGTCGGCGGGCCGGTGCCGTGGGTCAGCCAGGTGGTGGCGCTGCGTCTGAACCTGTCCGGCGGAGCGTCGGATCAATGAAGCAGCAACGCGGCGTGGCCTTGTTGCTGGTGCTGTGGGTGCTGGCGTTGCTCAGCCTGTTGCTCGGTGGCCTGGCCGGGTGGGTGCAACTGCAGACGCGCCAGGCGACGTGGCATCGCCAGCACACCCAGGCCGTGCTGGCGGCGGAGGCGGGCGTCGCGCTGGTGATGCAGGCGCTGGCTGATCCGCTGCAGCGCAAACAGTGGGTCGCCGATGGGCGGCAAATGCCGTTGGTATTTGACGACGCGCAGTTGCGTGTAAGCCTGCGCAGCGAGCGCGGCAAGTTGTATCTGAACAGTGCCGAGCCGGCTGATTTCGCCCGCGTGGCCTTGGCCTGCGGCGCTTCCGCGGCCCAGGCTGCGCGCCTGGCCAAGGACCTGGAAACCCGCCGCAATCAAGGTGTGGCGCCGTTCCGGGTGGTTGAAGAGTTGCGTCAGTTGCCGGGCATGACCCAGGCGCTGTACAGCCGGTTGGTGCCGCAGATCACTTTATGGAGCGGCCTGGACCGGCCCGATCCCGCCTTCGCCAGCACACTGCTGCGCAAGGCCTTGAACCTGCCGCAACAAAGCACGGTGGGGGCTGATCCCGGCGAAGTGCTGGTGATCAGCAGCCGGGCAGAACGCCCTGGCGGTTACCACGCGCGGTTGCAAGTCACCGTTTTATTGAGCCCATCGGAGGGAAGCGCACAACCGTATCGGGTGTTGCGTTGGCAAGAATGAATCGATCGTTATCCAAACCCTTGGCGCAACTTGAGCAGTGGGCTCAACCCATTGCCCAGCGCTGGCGCGGCAGCCTGTTGCTGCAAGGCTGGCGCCTGTGGCTCAACGAACTGCGCGGCTGCCTGCCGGCGTGGTTGCTGGCGCACGAGCCACCTGAGCGCAGCTACCCCTGGCCGTTGACGGCGCCGGTAGGGCCGGTGCCCGAGAATGTGCGCCAGGTGTTGCTGCTTGCGCCTTCGACGGTGCTGGTGCAGAGCCTGCAACTGCCGCTGGCGGCGGCCCGCAACCTGACGGCGGTGGTCGGTTATGAACTTGACCGTTTCACCCCGTTCGACGCCGAGCAACTGTACTTCGTCGCACACCAGGAGCGGCGCACCAGCACGCACCTCAAAGTGACGCTGGTGGCGATCCAGCGCACACGCCTCGACCAGATCCTGCTCGACTGCGCAGCCCTGGGTTTGCATCCCCATCAGGTCGATGTGCCGGGCCTGGGCATCGACCTGCTGCCCGCGCCGTTGCGGCCACGCCAGCGCGCCCGCGGCAAGGGCCTGCAACGCAGCCTGCCGTGGCTGTGCGCGGCGTTGGTGATTGCGGCGATGCTGTTGTGGCTCAACGACCGCCAGCGCGTGCTGGATGTGATGCACGCCAGCGTCCAGCAGCAAAAACACCAGGTGGCCCAGGTCCAGCAGCTGCGTCAGCAACTGCTCAATACCCGCGGTGCAGCGAACTACCTGACCCGCCGCAAAGCCGCCCAGCCGCCCTTGGCGGCACTGCTTAACGAGTTGACCACCTGCCTGCCCGCCGACACCTGGATCGAGCAATTGGAAATCACCGATGGCGCCGAGGTGTCGCTCTCCGGGCAAAGCGCCAAGGCCAGCGCCTTGATCACCCGGATCAAGGCGTGCCGCAGCCTGGAAAACGCCAGGTTCGAAGGGGTGATCCAGCCCGATGCGCAAACCGGCAAGGATCAGTTTGCCCTGCGCGCCCACTTGCACCAGGAGGCCAACGATGCGCCGACCCCTGACACCCCGTGAACGTCGCGGCGCCGCGCTGTTGGTGCTGGCCCTGGTGCTGGGCGCGACGTATTGGCTGTTGATCGACAGCTGGTTCGCCGGCCCGCTGCGCGACATGGGCGAGCGCGCCGAGCAACTGCGCGAACAGCAGCAACGTTACGCCGGGCTGTTGCAGCAGGGCGCGTCGTTGCGTGAGCAATTGGAGCAGGCGCGCCAGGACCCGGCGAGCAGCACCAGCCTGTTGCCCGGTGACGACCCCAGCGCCGTGGCCGCCGATTTGATGCAACGCGTCGCCGACCTGATCAGCAGCCAGGTCAGCCTCGGCGGCGGCTGCAAGTTGACCCAGCGCATGCCGATCACCCCGGAGCAGGACGACAGCGAGCCGTACCGCCAGGTCAAGCTCAGCCTGACCCTGGACTGCGCCATCGAACCGCTGACCGCCATCTTGCATGCCCTGGAATACCAGCGGCCGTTCCTGTTCGTGGATGAAATGAGCATCCGCCGCCGCGCCGATGCGCCGGCCAGCGGTGGCGCCGGGAAGCTGGTGGTGCACCTGCTGGTGCGCGGTTATCTGCAACCGGCTGGCGCCGGACAGGTGGCCCGATGATTCCGGTATTGCGCCCCCTCGAGTGGGGCTTGCTGGGTTTGTCGACGGCATTGGGCCTGTTGATGCTTGGCATTTTGAGCAGCATCGGCGACGCGCCGCAGTGGCTGCCGGCACCCGCGCCGAGCGCGCGCAGCACCGCGGCGGCCAAGGTGCTGGCCGCCCCGCAGGCGAGCCTGGAAAGCCTGGCCGGCACCTGGCAGACGCCGTTGTTCAGCCCCGATCGCAGCCCTGATCGCGCGGTTGGCCAGGCGCAGGCGTCGAGCCTGTCGAGCCTGGTGTTGACCGGCATTGTTCTCGACGGCGAGCTGCGCGTGGCGCTGCTCAAGCCGGCCGACGGCCCCGCGCTGAAAATCCACCAAGGCCAGGCCCTGCCCAACGGCTGGCTCCTGGAACACCTGACACCCCGCGAAGCGCACTTCGCCCTCGATGGCCGCACGCAAACCTTGAGCCTCAAGGCCCTGCGTCTGCCGCCGCCATCGACCACCCCCCCGATTACTCTTCCTCACGAGCCCACCCCTTGATCGATACATTGCGTACCACCGCGTTTTGCCTGGCCACTGCCGTTTCCCTTGGTGGCTGCGGCTCACTGCCCGACCACCTCGACGCCGATGACGCGCTCATGCACGAGGCGATGCAGGGCACCGGCTCACAACGTCCGCCGCAGGACCCGGCCAGTGAGCCGGCGGTAGCGGCCGACACCCAACAGGCCAAGGCTGCGCCGCAGCGCCAGTTGATCCGTGGCAACCAGCAATTCGTGCGCCCACCCACGACGGCGGCAGCGGCGCAGCAGAGCGGCGGCGACATTGTGTTCAACTTCGCCGACCAGCCCATCGAAGCGGTGATCAACAGCGTGATGGGCGACCTGCTGCACGAGAACTACAGCATCGCCCAGGGTGTGAAAGGCAACGTCAGTTTTTCCACCTCCAAACCGGTGAACAAGCAGCAGGCACTGTCGATCCTCGAGACCCTGTTGTCCTGGACCGACAACGCGATGATCAAACAGGGCAACCGCTATGTGATCCTGCCCGCCAACCAAGCCGTGGCGGGCAAGCTGGTGCCGCAGATGCGTGTTGCACAGCCGTCCAATGGTTTGTCGGCGCGGCTGTTCCCGCTGCGCTACATTTCCGCCACCGAGATGCAGAAACTGCTCAAGCCCTTCGCCCGGGAAAATGCCTTCCTGCTGGTGGACCCGGCGCGCAACGTGCTGAGCCTGGCGGGTACGCCGGAGGAGTTGGCCAACTACCAGGACACCATCGACACCTTTGATGTGGATTGGCTCAAAGGCATGTCGGTGGGTGTGTTCGGCTTGCAGCGCGCGTCGGTGGCCGAGTTGATGCCCGAGCTGCAAAAAATGTTCGGCCCCGACAGTGGCATGCCGTTGGCCGGCATGGTGCGCTTCCTGCCGATCGAACGGACCAACTCGGTGGTGGCGATCTCGTCGCAGCCGCAGTACCTCAGTGAGGTCGGTGACTGGATTCATACCATCGACGAAGGCGGCGGCAACGAGCCGCAGATGTACGTGTACGACGTGCGCAACATGAAGGCCACCGACCTCGCCAAATACCTGCGGCAGATCTACGGTACCGGCGCGATCAAGGATGATGCCCCGGCCAAGGTCGCGCCGGGCTTGCGCACGGCGACCCTGTCGTCGCCAGGCACCAACAGCACGTCGGGCAGCACGCCCGGCGGCCTGAGCAACAATCTGAACAACGACCCGTCTGTTGCCGATGATGAGGAGCAGGCACCCGAGTCCGACCAGGACAATCCCGAGCAGGGCGCCACTGAGGACGCCCCGGCCAAAAGCCTCGACGCCGGCACCCGCATCACCGCGCAGAAGAGCAGCAACCAATTGCTGGTACGCACGCGTCCGGTGCAATGGAAAGAAATCGAATCGGCGATCAAACGCCTCGACAACCCGCCGCTGCAAGTGCAGATCGAGACGCGCATTCTCGAGGTCAAGCTCAGCGGTGAACTGGACCTCGGGGTGCAGTGGTACCTGGGGCGCCTGGCGGGCAATTCCGCCAGCACCACCGTGGCCAACACCGCCGGCAGCCAAGGCGCCCTGGGCGGCGGCGGGGCAGGGCTGGGGGCGACGGATTCGTTGTTCTACTCGTTTGTCAGCTCCAACCTGCAAGTGGCCTTGCATGCGTTGGAAACCAACGGCCGCACCCAGGTGCTGTCAGCGCCCTCGCTGGTGGTGATGAACAACCAGCCGGCGCAGATCCAGGTGGGCGACAACATTCCCATCAGCCAGACCACGGTGAACACCGGCACCTCGGACACCACCCTGAGCAGCGTCGAATACGTCCAGACCGGGGTGATCCTCGACGTGGTGCCACGGATCAACCCGGGTGGCCTGGTGTACATGGACATTCAGCAGCAGGTCAGCGATGCCGAGACCCAAGCGGCCAGCGACACGCAGAGCAACCCGCGCATCTCCACGCGCTCGGTCTCCACCCAGGTGGCGGTACAGAGTGGCCAGACCGTGCTGCTCGGCGGCTTGATCAAGCAGGACAACGCCGAATCCGTGAGTGCGGTGCCCTACCTCGGCAAAATCCCCGGCTTGCGCTGGTTGTTCGGCAACACCAGCAAGTCCAAGGACCGTACCGAGCTGATTGTGTTGATCACACCAAGGGTGATTACCAGCGGCAGCCAGGCGCGGCAGGTGACGGATGATTATCGTCAGCAGATGCAGTTGCTGCGGCCGTCCAATTGAAGATGCACCGGGCGATAGCTTTGGTTCGGTGGGTATATCCGTATCGGCCAAGTTGGCGAATGGCTTGCTGCTCATGGCTGAGTCCATGGTTTGCCCAAGCTCAGTGTTATGAGAAAACGCTCCTCGTCACGGCGCCTGTCGTCCTGGAAACGACGCACTCCCAGCCTGATTTGGTACTTCTGGCCTGCATGCCAGTACGAAACATTGTTCGAATGGCGCTCGCGCAATCGAGTACGCCATTCAGGGGTGTTCTCTATCGGCGGATCGTACCGGACCCTGATGGGCACCCAGCCGCCCTTGCGCCATTGTTCTTGTAGGTCAAGAACAACCTTTAGTGTGTCGTCGAGTACAAGGGGCTCGACTTGGGGGGACATACGGATACCGCGGACCCGTTCATTTCTGTCGAAACTCACCGTAAAGAAGCGAGCCTTGGGCGTTGTGAACCCGTATTCAGGGTCAATAAAACGAAGGTGAGCATCGGATTTCGCAAGGCGGCCCCAGGAGTGCCCAGGTATGGCGGGATCAATCGGGGCACTAGAGCGTCGACGCATTTGCTCCCAAGGCTCTCCTAGCACCAATGCAATTTCCGGATCGCTGAAAAAAAAGCGGGTGATCCCCAGCAGCAAAACACCCGCCAATATCACTAGTACGGCATATCGGCTGCTTCCCTTTGGGAGCCTGCTCATCGAACACCTCGACCTTCAGCGATGTCTTCAAGTGCCCGTTCTAACTGATGACGCTCGGTGCCATTCAACAAGTTGTCAAACTGCGTAGCCGCTTTCAGGACGAACTGCATGCGCTGCCCTATAGCTGCCAGGTTAGCGAAAGGGTTTTTGCTGAAACCGACGGTGCGCTCGTCATCAAATGGTTTGCACTGGCTCGCCAGTGTCAGTTCGATAGCTTGCGCTACTCCGGATGGTATATCGGTAATGTATGAAAAGTGGTTGCTGCGCAGTAGGGCTACCAGCTTGGGGTCGTTATAGAGTGTCGGTTGGAGGATGTTTTGTTGTTCATGCCACGCAAGATGCTCAACCCCTTCAGCAATATTACCGGCGTCAATCGCTCGGAAAGATTGCAGGATCTCGTCGTGGTCAGCGCCGAACTCAAGCGTCTCCTGCCCAACCGGCCACAACACCGCCGCCTGACCATCGGCATGAATATTTTTACGCAACGGCAAACACCGCTCCAACAACGCCAACCCCCGATCCTTGTAGAACGCGTGCAACGGAAATACATCCAAAAACAACGTGGTATTGCCTAGCGCCAAACGTTCATACACGTGCTGATACAGCTGCTGCACGGCCGACAAGCCGTCACCGACCCGTCTCAAATCAAGCCCCGGCACAGGGTTGTTGCGCTGCGCCTGTTCATACTCGCGCAGCCGCTGCTCGTACGCCTGCAGTCGCGCGCGGCGTTCGCGCCCCTCGGCACTGAACAGCCCGAAGACCCCACTCCTGGCACTTCTGCGCAACTGCTCGGCTGCTTCATATTCGGCCTGAATCTTCTCGATGGCGTCCGACGCATGCAGCAGGCCACACCCCACTTGCTTGGACGCAAATGCCGCAAGCCCGGCCCATTGAAAGCGCTGATCCAGTTGCCAGAGCTGCGCGTAGGCCGCGTTGATAACGCGATTGCGCAGCTTGGGATCGGCGATCAGTTTGCCGTGCGGTGCGATGAGGTCTTCGGCTTGTTTCTGATAGAACCGCCAGGCGCGCTCGCAGGCTGACTCGATCTGGTCGTTGAGCAGCGCAGCGGATGACCGGGAGCCTGGTGCACGAGCTAGGGAGGCGGGTTCTGGCGTGACTCGGGCCTGTGCAGAGGCTGTTTCGGTGATGGTCTGATAACGCTCGAACTGGTCGGCAATCAAGCGCGGTGGCGGGTCGCATTGGCAGTCGCACAGATCGTCCGAAAGGGCGACCTTTCGCCCGTGCGCGTTCTGGCTCAGACGTGGGCCGATGCACGCAATGACGCCAGTGGTTGCGCACACCGGGCAAGACACCGGATGGCCTTCGAGGGCGATGTCTACACCCCTGATCGCATAGCCCTGCAACCCGCTGAGCACGGTCCCCCCGGCGGTGGTCTTGGCTCCTCTGGTAATCCAATAGCGGCGCATGTCGGCGATGTCCTTTGCTTGGCAGGGACACGCACGCTAAGGCGTGAAGGGCAGACGCGAGAAGTCAGATGCTTCCTAGGCGGATGTAGGTTGCATCCGCAACAGGCCGAGTGGTCACGCCCCAACACTCGGCACCTCGCCTAGACCCAGTGCGGCTAACCCGGCGTCTCGGTATGTGCGGGTTGAACGGGGTCAAAACTGTGGGAGCGGGCTTGCTCGCGAATGCGGTGGATCAGCCAATGAATGAGTTGACTGACACACCGCATTCGCGAGCAAGCCCGCTCCCACATTTGGATCTCCATGTATTCAGATGGAACTGTGGTTTGCGCTTTTCAAAAGTGAGCCGCCGTTATCGCAGCAATGGATATGCACTCAAAAACATCATTTATATGTATAAAAAATCCATAAATAATGAAATACAAGAATATTAGCTTAGACCAAAACAGCATTATATTTTCAAAACCCATTCCGTTATGTTTGATCGCAACAGCCTACCCCTGACCTCGGATGGTACTCATCGTGATTCAGATTCTGCTCCCATAACCGGGTAATCATGCCCGTAGCAGAATCGTTGGAAGGGAATTCAACGTATGTTGCCGATTCACACCCCGCACGCGCCTTAGCCCCCAATCGCCGCCACACCCCCCAAAAAACGAGCACCACGCACGACCGCGTGGCTGCCCGACTTCGCGATTTGGATAAGCAGGAATGGCTATGAAGCAAGCGCTAACACCCACCGCCGTACTGGCCCTGGCAATGCTGGCCAACGCCGCCCAGGCCCAGGATGACAGCACCCTTTCGACCGTAGTGGTCACCGGCAACCGTGGCGCCGAGCAGCGCACTGTCACTAGCAGCGCGGTGCCGATCGATGTGGTCAGCGCCAAGCAATTGCAGAACACCGGCAAGCCCGGTTTGATGGAAGCCCTGAGTGCGGTGATCCCGTCGCTGACCCTGCCGGAAAAAACCGGCTGGGACGCCAGCGGTATCGCCCGCGCGCCCAACCTGCGTGGCCTGAGCGCCGCTGAAGTGCTGGTGCTGGTCAATGGCAAGCGTCGCCACACCAGCGCCACCCTGAACATCAACGGGATCAACACCGGCGCCGCGCCGGCTGACCTTGACCTGATCCCCATCAGCGCCATCGACCATGTGGAAGTCCTGCGTGACGGCGCCGCCGCCCAATATGGCTCGGACGCCATCGCCGGGGTGATCAACGTGATCCTCAAGGCCGACACCAGCGGCACCTCGGTGACCAACGCAGGCCTGGGTTACGACGGCAAGAAACAGACCGTGCAACAGAGCCTCAACAAGGGTTTTGAAATCGGCAACGGCGGCATTGTGCAACTGGCCCTTGATGCGCGCAGCCAGAACGATGACAACAAGGCCAGCGCCAACGGTTACACCTACGCCCAGGCCCATGAGCAGGCGGGGCGTTCTACCTACGGCGGCTACGGCACACCCAAGACCAATCTGCTGACCCTGGGCTACAACGCCGAGCTGCCGCTCGATGACAGCTTCAGCCTGTATTCCTTTACCACCTACTCGCGGCGCAAGGCCGAGCAGGGCCAGAACTTCCGCCTGCCGACCATCACCAACACCATCACCACCGGCCCCAACGGCTACCCCGGCGGCTACACGCCGACCTGGTTTATCGACGAAGACGACTTCCAGGCCGCCTTCGGTGGCAAAGGCACCGTCGGCGAGTGGGACTGGGATTTGTCCACCACCTACGGGCGCAACGACGCGGAGCAGGGCACCACCCACAACCAGAACCCGTCCCTGGGCGAGGCCACGCCGAATCACTTCACCTCGGGCACGTGGATTTCCACCGAACTGACCACCAACCTCGACTTCAAGCGCGGCTTCGACATTGGCCTGCAAAAGCCGCTGGACCTGAGCTACGGCTTCGAACACCGGCGCGACACTTATGAGGTGCAGGCCGGTGACTATGCGTCCTACGCCAACGGCGGCTACTGCGTGGCCCCGGGCAATTGCGCGTCGTCCGGGGCGCAGGTCACCAACGGCATTTCGCCGGATGAAGAAGCCACCGCCTCGCGCAACAGCCTGGCCAGCTATGTGGACGTGGGCTTCAACCCGGTGCCGGACTGGTACGTGGGCACCGCGTTGCGTTACGAACACTACAACCAGGGCGTCGGCGCCACGCGCAGCGGCAAGCTGACCACCCGTTATGACTTCACCCCACAATTCGCCGTGCGCGCCACGGTGAGCAATGGCTTCCGCGCGCCGTCCCTGGCCAACAGCCTGTTCAGTGCGCGTTCCACCACCTATGGCGTGGTGGACGGGGTGTATCAGTCGATCAACTACGGTGTGCTGCCGGTCGGTTCGGCCGCCGCCCAGGCCCTCGGTGCACAAGAGTTGAAACCCGAGCGCTCGACCAACTTCAGCCTCGGTTTCACCCTCACACCCACCGACCGCCTGAGCTTCACCGCCGACGCCTACGTGATCAACCTGCGCGACCGCATCACCCTCACCGGCACCTTGCTCGGTCCGCAAATCACCCAAGTCCTGCAAGGCAACGGCATCACTTCCACCTCCGGCGGCCAGTACTTCATCAACGGTGCCGACACCCGTACCAAGGGCCTCGACCTGGTCAGCAACTACAACCAGGACCTCGGTGCATACGGTTCGCTGAAGTGGACCGCCGCATTCAACTGGAACCAGACCAGGATCCTCAACTACAAGGAGTCCACCACGATCCTCGGCACCTCCTACGACCTGATGGATCGCCAGGCGCGCAACCTGATCACCGGCGTACAGCCGAGCACCAAGCTGATCCTCGGCGGCGATTGGAGCATCGAGCGCTTCAACCTCAACCTGGCCCTGACCCGCTACGGCTCCTACAAGGAGGTCAACGTCTCCGCCGACCGCAGCCTCGACCGGGTCTACAGCGCCAAGTGGATCACCGACCTCGACCTTGGCTACAACCTCACCAAAGACCTCAACGTCGCCGTCGGCGCCAAGAACCTGTTTGACGTCTACCCGAAAAAACAAGGCGTGCCGAGCAGCACCATGGTCAGCAGCTACGGCACCTATTCGCCCTTCGGTTTTACCGGCGGTTACTACTACACCCGGCTGACTTACGCCTTCTAAGGCCACAACCCGCGAGGAAGAGAACATGCCCATCGTCGCCAAACCCTATGATCTGATCGAGCACGCCAGCCCGGTCCGCACGGCGCGTGTCGCCACTCCGATCAAGACCCTGCAAGTCGTCCCCGCGCGGCATCCCTGGCGCTGGGCCGGGTCGATCTTTGCCGCGTTGGTACTGCTCGGCATCGTGCACTCCCTGGCCACCAACCCGCGTTGGGAGTGGGGCGTGTTCGGCCAGTGGTTCTTTTCGCCGTCGGTGCTGCGTGGCCTCGGCCAGACGTTGTTGCTGACGCTGCTGAGCACGCTGTTCAGCATGCTCCTCGGCACCGGCCTGGCGCTGGCGCGGCTGTCGGGCTCGCCGCTGCTGGCCGCGTTGGCCTGGGGTTACATCTGGTTTTTTCGCTCGATGCCGGCGCTGTTGGTGCTGATCATCCTGTACAACTTCGCCTACCTGTATGACCACATTGTGCTGGGCGTGCCGTTCACAGACCTGGTGTTCGCCGAGTGGTCCACCGTGGACGTGCTCAGCCAATTCACCGTGGCGGTGCTGGGCTTGAGCCTGATGCAGGCGGCCTACGCGGCGGAGATCATTCGTGGCGGCCTGATCGGTGTGGACGCAGGCCAGCACGAAGCGGCGGCCGCCCTCGGGTTACCGGCGTCGCGGCGGGTGTTCCGGATCATCCTGCCCCAGGCGCTGCGCTCGATCCTGCCGTCGGGTTTCAACGAGATCATCGGCCTGGTCAAGGGCACTTCCATCGTCTACGTGCTGGCCTTGCCCGAGCTGTTCTACACCGTGCAGGTCATCTACAACCGCACCCAGGCGGTGATCCCGCTGCTGATCGTGGCGACGGTCTGGTACTTGATCATCACCACCGTGCTGACCAGTGCGCAGTACTACGTCGAGCGCTACTTCGCCCGTGGCACTGCGCGGGTGCTGCCGCCCACGCCGTTGCAGCGCATCACGCGCTGGCTCAAGGAGAAATCCCATGAGTGAAGCCCGCGCCGGTCGTATTCAAATCCAGGGCGTGGGCAAGCGCTTTGGCAATCAACAGGTGTTGAAAGACATCGACCTGACCATCGACCCCGGCAAGGTCACGGTGATTCTCGGGCCATCGGGCTCGGGCAAGTCCACCTTGCTGCGCACCATCAATCACCTGGAAAAGATCGACAGCGGCCACATCACCATCGACGGTGAATACGTCGGCTACCGGCGCAAGGGCGACCTGCTCTACGAGTTGAAAGAACGCGAAATCCTCAAACGCCGCATCGACGTCGGCTTCGTGTTCCAGAACTTCAACCTGTTCCCGCACCTCACCGCCTGGGAAAACATCGCCGAAGCGCCCCTGGCCCACCAGCGCTGGAGCAAGGCCGAGGCCCAGGCCAGGGCGTCGGCGCTGCTGGCCAAGGTCGGCCTGGCGGACAAGGCCGACGCCTACCCGCGCCAGCTGTCCGGCGGCCAGCAACAACGTGTGGCCATCGCCCGCGCCCTGGCCCTGGACCCGAAAGTGCTGCTGTTCGATGAACCCACTTCAGCCCTCGACCCGGAGCTGGTGGGCGAGGTCCTCGACGTGATCAAGGGCCTGACCCAACTCGGCGTGACCCTGGTGATCGTCACCCACGAAATCGGTTTTGCCCGCGAAGTCGCCGACCACGTGGTGTTCCTCTGCGACGGCCAGTTGATCGAAGAAGGCCCGCCCGAACAGATTTTCCGCCAACCCCGACATCCTCGCACCGCGGCCTTTCTCGGCAAGGTGCTTTAGCTCAAGGAGTGACTGCCCATGTTTATCTCTACTGCCCGTGTGGCCCTGCTGGCGCTGGCCGTCAGTACCGCGCAAAGCGCGTTCGCCGTGCAACAGGTCGACCTCAGCCCCGACCGCGTGCGCATCCATGTGCCGCGTAACGAGGCGGCCATCGCGCAAATCCCGCCGGGCTTCAAGTTCGCCCAGCCCGGCAAGTTCACCGTGGCCGTGTCCGGCGTGGCCGGGCCGCCCCTGGCTTTGCTGGCCAGCGATGACAAGACCACCATCGGCAGCGAGGCCGACACCGCGCAGTTGGTCGCTGACAGCCTTGGCCTGCAACTCAACGTGGTGCAGACCAGCTGGGAAGATTGGCCGCTGGGCGTCAGCTCGGGCAAATACGATGCAGTGATCAGCAACGTCACCGTGACCGAGGCGCGCAAGAAACGTTTCGACTTCGCCACCTATCGCCAGGACGTGCTCGGCTTTTATGTGAAGAGCACCAGCAAGATCAACGCGATCAAGCAGGCCTCGGACATCGCCGGGTTGAAGATCATCGTTGGTTCGGGCACCAACCAGGAGAAAGTCCTGTTGGCCTGGAACGAAGCGAATGAAAAGGCCGGGATCAAGCCCGCGCTGTTGCAGTACTTCGACGACCAGGCCGCCGCGCAACTGGCGGTGCAGTCCGGGCGCAGTGACGCGCTGTTCGGGCCGAACTCGGTGTACGCCTATTCGGCCGCGATCACCGGCGGCATCAAGCGCGTCGGCACCGTCAACGGCGGTTGGCCGTTGCAGGCCGACATCGCCGTGACCACGCGCAAGGACAACGGCCTGGTCAAGCCGATCCATACCGCCCTGGAAAGCGCGATTGCCGGCGGCCAATACGAACAGGTGCTGCAACGCTGGGGCCTGGACGTGGAGCGTGTCGACAAGTCGCTGATCAACCCACCCGGCCTGCCGGATTAAGGAGCAGCGAGCATGGGACTGACACGACGTGAAGCACTGTCGAGTATTGCTGCGGTGGGCGGTGAGCAGGCGGTCAAGGATGCGCTGGCGGCGCTGGGCCTGGGGCCTTCGTCGCACCGCCGCCCGCAACCGCTGAAACTCAAGGACGGCCTGGGGCAGGGCACCCGTGTGCTGGTGCTGGGCGCCGGGATCGCCGGTCTGGTCACCGCGCTGGAACTGAGCCGCGCCGGGTTCACTGTGCAAGTGCTGGAGGCCCGCGACCGGGTCGGCGGCCGCACCTGGACCATTCGCCATGGCGACCGTGTGGACTACAAGGACGGCCGCACGCAAACCGCCGGGTTTGATCAGGGCCACTACTTCAACGCCGGGCCTGCGCGGATTCCCAGCCAGCACCGCACGATCCTCGACTATTGCAGTGAGTTGGGGGTGCCCCTGGAAGTGCTGGTCAACAGCAGCCATGGTGCCCAGGTACGGCCGGATCTGGAGAAACCGGCGTTCAGCGTCGGCCAGGCGCTCAACGATACGCGCGGGCACTTGTCCGGCCTGCTGGCAAAAGCCGTGCAGCGCGATGCCCTCGATGATGTGTTGAGTCGCGAGGAACGCACGCGCCTGCTGGCGTTTTTGCAGGTGTATGGCGACCTTTCGCAAGCGCTGGCATTCGAAGGCACGATTCGTTCGGGGCACCTGGACTCCCCGGCGCACCCCGGCGCGTTGCCGGCTGCGCGCAGCCCGTTGGCGCTGGATCAACTGCTGCACCCGGAGTTGTGGGGCGCGTTGCTGCACACCGAATTCCCGGAATTTTCGGCGACCATGTTCCAGCCGGTCGGCGGCATGGACCGCATCACCGATGCGTTCTACGCCCGGGTTCGCGACCACGTGCAACTCGGCGCCCAGGTGCGCCAGATCCGCCAGTTGGAAGACGGCGTGGCAGTGACGTATCACGACCAACACAGTGGCCGCGAGCAGGTGGTACGCGCCGACTACTTGATCTCGACCCTGCCATTGCCGCTGTTGGCCAAGCTGGATACCGACTTCAGCGACCCGGTCAAGGCGGCCTTGCTCAGCACCCGCAGCGACCAGGCGACCAAAGTCGCGTGGCAGTCGCCGCGTTTCTGGGAGACCGACTACCGCACCTATGGCGGCCTGTCGTGGATCGAGCACCCGGCGCGGCTGCTGTGGTACCCGAGCAACGACCTCAACACCCGCGACGGTTTATTGGTGGCGGGTTATGTGACCGGCGAGGGGGCCGACCGGTTTGGCGCCAAAGCCCTGGAGGAACAGTACGCCACCTCGCAAGAAGCCGTGGAGTTGCTGCACCCGGGCTATTCCAGACACCTGCGCCACCCGCTGGCGGTGTCCTGGGAACAGATCCCCTATAGCGAAGGCCCGTGGCTGCAACGCGAACACTTTGCGGCCGAGGCCAGCGCCTTGCTCGAAGCGGGTTTCGGTCGCGTGTACGTCGCCGGTGACGGCCTGGTGCAGAGCGGCGTGGGTATCTGGCAGGAATCGGCGGCGAATTCGGCACGGCATGTGGTCGCGCAACTGGCCGAACGGATCACTGAGCAACAACACCGCGCGGCGCTTGCCGCTTCTTGAGGAGCATCACCATGAGCGACAGCATTCAACGGACCAGCGTCGGCCACTTCCCGATCTCGCAGACCGTCACCGTACCGGCGTCGGCCAGCTTGATCTTCGTCAGCGGCACCTTGCCCGACCTGCACGATGCCAACGCCCCGGCGGGCACCCCAGCGGCTTACGGCAACACTGAGGTGCAGACCGTTTCAGTGTTCAACAAGATTCGCTCGATCCTGCGCCAGCAAGACCTGGACCTCGGTGACATTGTGCAGTTGCGCGTGTTTCTGGTCGGCGCCGAAGAGACCGGCGGCAAGCTCGACTTCGCCGGTTTGCAGGCGGGTTACACGCAGTTCTTCGGTACACAGGAGCAACCGAACAAACCGGCGCGCACGGCCTTGCAGGTGGTGGCACTGCCACTGCCCGGTGCCTTGGTTGAAGTCGAAGCCATCGCCGCGAGAACCCACTGACTCACTCGGTAAAAAACTGTGGGAGCGGGCTTGCTCTCGAAAGCGGTGTATCAGTCAAAGCTGTTCCAGTTGAACCACCGCATTCGCGAGCAAGCCCGCTCCCACATTTCTGATCCGGTTTCTCCAGTGATATCCATCTATTTCAGGAGCACTTTCATGTCCACAACATCCCGGCAACTCAAGTTCGGCGCCATTCTCACCGGTGTCGGCACTGCGCAGAACGAATGGCTGCACCCACAAATTCCCGGCGATGCCAGCGTCGATATCGACTGGTATCGCGCCCAGGCGCAGCAGGCGGAAGCGGCCAAGTTCGACCTGGTGTTCATCGTCGACAGCCCCTACATCACCGCGGATTCGGCGCCGCATTTTCTCAACCGCCTGGAGCCGTTGACCCTGCTGTCGGCCATCGCCGGCGCCACCTCGAACATCGGCCTGGTGGCGACCTTGACCACGTCCTATACCGAACCCTTCAACGTGGCGCGCCAGTTCGCGTCCCTGGACCATATCAGCGGCGGCCGTGCCGGTTGGAATGTGGTCACCACCGGCCTGGAAGGCGCCGCCGGCAACTTCGGCCGTGAGCAACATATCGATCACACCGAGCGTTATCGCCGGGCTGCCGAGCATCTGCAGGTGGTGCAGGGCCTGTGGGACTCCTATGAAGACGACGCGTTTGTGCGTGACAAGCGCAGCAAGGTGTTCCTCGACCCGCAGCGCCAGCATCGCCTTGATCACCACGGTGAGTTTTTTTCAGTGACCGGGCCGTTGAATATTGCGCGTTCGGCCCAGGGCCAGCCGGTGATCTTCCAGGCTGGCATTTCCGAATCCGGGCGCAGCCTGGCGGCCCGTTACGCCGAGGGGATCTTTGCCGGTGTGGGCAATTTCGAGGACGCCCAGGCCTACTACCGCGACATCAAACAACGCACCGCCGCTGCGGGGCGCAATCCGGATCACGTGACCATCCTGCCGGGCATCTCGCCGATCATTGCCGACACCGACGAGCAGGCCCAGGCCATCGACCGGGAACGCAACGGCGCGCTGGACCTGGACAAGGCCCTGGTGCAACTGGGGCGGCCGTTCAACTACCACGATTTCAGCCAGTACCCACTGGACGAACCTTTCCCGGAACTGGGCGACCTGGGCAGCAACGGCTATCGTGGCCACGCGGAAAATATCAAACAAGTCGCCCGCGACCAGGGCCTGACCTTGCGCCAGGCGGCGTTGCGGTTTGCCAAGCCGTTCTCCAGTTTTGTCGGCTCGCCAGAGACCGTGGCCGATGAGATCGAGCGTTGGTTTGTCGAGGGGGCGGTGGATGGTTTTAACATCCACGTCGGTGCGCCGGATGACTTTGCGCGCTTTACCGATCAAGTTCTGCCGCTATTGCGCGCGCGCGGTTTGTTCCGCAGTGAGTACAGTCACAGCACCTTGCGCGGGCACTTGGGGTTGCCGGTGCCGGTCAATCGGCATACGGCGGCGCGGGGGGTGAAGCCTTTGCAGGCGGTTGGTGCATAACTAGTTCCAACGGCGTGAGCGCGGCCTTTACCACCCTTTCCATTTGCCCTGTTTTTTCAGGGTGGCGATGATGTGTTCGCGCTTGTGTCGGAGTTCAACCATCTTGTGGCGCAGTTCGCGGCTGCGGTTGCTGTTGAGGATGAGTAGGCCGATCAGGGGGCTGAGCAGGGCCATGAAGTAGAGAAAAAGCGGCGGACGGTACGCTATTGCAGGTAGGGATGTCAGTAAGCAGATTACATAGATGCCGACACTCATCCATACCAAGTGGATTCGACCGTAGGTCACCTGAATCTTTGAAACAAACAGGACAAGACCTGCTACGAGGCTGCCGAAGAAAGAAATTTTGATTGCACGGTCTTCTGGAAGTACCGAGAGAAACGTCACCAACAGTAAGACGGCAGTCATCGCTATCGTGAAACAGCCGGCAAGTACATCGGCCCCGATCACCAGCGCATAACGCCTCCTGAATTTTAGTGGGTTTTCAAGGTAGAGGTATGTGCAAGCGAGCTCCTCGGGCGTCATCGTTTTCCAATCTTTCCATGCTTCATCCATGTTGAATTCGCCAAGTTCTCTTGCTGCTTTATGCTTGCTCATTGGCTGGCCTCCTCGTAGATGCCGATTGCCAACGCCTTGATGTTTCCCGGCATTGAGCTGCTAGCAAAACCCACTGCGGCCGCCAAGGCTTCTCTTATGTGATGGGCAGTAGCAAGTTGCATTTCTGTGGCACTGATTCGTTTCGGCAGTGCTCTGTTGGCCTGTTTCACCTTGAGGATTTTTGGGGTTAATCGAGGGTCCTGAAGCCTGAGCAATTCATCATTCAGTTTTGCGCGTTCTTGGCGGTTCAGGCCTTTCAAGACTTTTCTGAGTGGCTTTCCGGTGGCTTTGGTTGCTGTGTTTACTGTTCGGATAGTGGTCACTACTGAGGTGGCGACGCCCAGTAATGCGATGGTATCCAGTGCTGCCTCAACGGCCTGATACCAGGCGTCGTTGTCCAATTGATCAAGGTATTGCGGAGCAAACGCTTCAACGCTGGTTCGACCCAACCCGGCAACGCATTGGGTGATGCTGGCAGCCAGGGCGGCCTGGCCGATAAATGTAATCACCACACTCGCTCCCGCTGTAAAGGGCATGAACGCCACTCCACTTGACACTACGATCCAACTCAATATCGCCCCTGTACAGATCACCGCCGTTTTCAAAGCCTCCGCGACCAACTTCGACTCCCGCGGCTCATGCTCCAACATCCGCTTGAACTCCACCGGCCCCACCGCCCTCGGCGCCTCACGCAACACCACCTTTTTCACCTGCACACTGCACACCGCTTGAAACTCGCGCAGTGTCAGCACATTGAAATCTTCATCGATATACACCACCCCCGCACCAATCAGCGCAGGGTCGGCGTCGATGGCGCAGAACAGTCGACGCAGGTCAATGCTGCTTTCAATTCGCTGGCGCGTGGTGCGGTGGGCCGAGGGAAATCCATCTTTGAACAGGGAGGTCGTCATTCCTTAACTCCTGGGTTTTTCGGGAGTTGAGAGGTTAAAGACGCGTTGGCGCAAATGAATGTCGGAAGTTTCGGTGTTTGCCGACAGGCGCTTCCCGATCCTGCTGTGGCGGCTTGTGGCCCTCGTGTCGGATCAGGAAAAGTTCGCCCCGCGCCATTTCCGGCGCTGACTAAGGACAGGGAGCCAACATGGCCGTCGATATGTTTTTGAAACTGGGCGATATCAAGGGCGAGTCACGGGACCAGGCGCACCGCGACGAGATCGACATCACCGAATGGGCGTGGGGGTTGTCGCAGACGGGTTCGATGCATTCGGGTACGGGGGGCGGTGCGGGCAAGGTCGATATCAACAACCTGAACCTGAGCAAACCGCTGGATAAATCCAGCCCCAACCTGATGATGGCCTGCGCCAGCGGCAAACATTACCCCGAAGCGCGGTTGGTGGTGCGCAAGGCGGGCGGCTCCAGCCCGGTGGAGTACTTGGTGATTACGTTGAAGGAAGTCATGGTGGTGTCTTACAGCACCAGCGCAGAAAGCAAGGATGATCTGCTCTACGACCGCATCGCCTTGAATTTCGCCACCGTGGATGTCAGCTACCAGCCGCAGAAGGCCGACGGTGCCAAGGACGGTGGGCCGGTGAAGTTTGGGTGGAATATCCGGCAGAACGTAAAGGCCTGACACCTCACCGCGTGCCCGGATACCGCGTCTGCATCCCTATCGACAACGCATCCGGGCGCCAGAATTGACAACTAATTTTCCAGGTGCAACGCCTGTTGCTTGAGCTGGCGCTTGCGTTCGAAGGGCAGTTTTTCCTGGTCGCCATAGGGCGCGCTGTACCAGTTGCCGTAGGTCGGGTTGGGCAGCAGGAACCAGCGCTGGCCGAGCCAGGCCAGGTACGGTGCGGCGGCCTTGCGTTGGTCGGCCAGGGTGTTGTGTTCGGCCTGCACGAAGTCGCCGAAGGAATCCCCGGCCAGCATCAGCACGCGGGCATGGCTGGCGACCCATTGGCGTCGGCAGTTCTTACCGTAGCCAGCCTGTTCGCAGCCGCCGGTCGGGGTGCTGGCGGCCAGCACCTGTTCGTTGTGCGCCACCGGAAAACCGCGCAGGCGCAGGTTGTTGACCGTGGCCTGGACCTGGCTGTGTTCGCGGTTGGTGATGTAGTAGACGGTGATGCCTTTCTTGTCCGCCGCCTGCAAGAACTCGACGGCACCCGGCAGGGCCTGGGCCTTGGCCTGGTCGACCCAGGTGTTCCAGCGGTCGTAGGAGTAGACCTGGTTGGTGAGGATGTCCCGCGCATTGAGCGGCACGTTGTCGAGCACGGTTTCGTCGATGTCGACCACCACGGCCGGCGGCAAACCGGCGAGGTCTCGCGGCGGCAGCGCCAGGGCGTCCCAGGTCGGGTCGGCCAGGGCAGTATCCAGCTGGCGCGTGGCGCTGGCGAAGACCTGGCGGTAAATCAGCTCGTGCTCGATCGACGTTTGCGTCCACAGTACTGCGTCCAACTGGTCGTTCGCGGGTGGTTGCTGCTGGCAGCCGATCAGGGCGGTGGAAAGCAGGCACACGCCGGAAAACATCAGATTACGCATGAACAATCAGCCTCGAAATTTTAAGGTGGCGGACAACCGCGCCGTGCAACAGGTGGCCGTCGTTTGCGGATTCACCCTCGTCGCGCCAGTACAGTAGCGTAATCGCCGACCCAGGTGGTGTAGCGCGCAACTGATCGAACTGGCGCAGTTGCTGGCGGATCGCGTGCACGATGGCGTCTGCCAGCCGATCACCACGTGTAGCTAAAACATGCCCATGAAGTTCTGGCCCGGTACGCCGACCGAGGCAAAGTCGTAAGCGTATTTCACCTGCCAGGTGGTCTCGCCCCCCAGCGCGGGCAAGCGCTTAGGGGTGGCGCCAGAGGGGGTGCAGGTTTGCGTCAATCACCCAATGCGGTTGGCCGGGTGTGACCCGTGTACCACCTACCCACCGCTCATGACTGGCATGCTCCAGCCAATACGCTTGTCCATCGAGCACCGCCCGGCCCAATTCGGTCAGCGCCAATCCTGCTGGAGTTTCCGTCAGCAAGGGTTCGGCCCCATCGATCAACGGCCGCAACAGCGCATAGAACATCATGTCCCCCAGGAACGGCAGCGGTTCGCGCTTGGCCATCAACTCGGCGAACACCCGGCCCGCAGGTTTTGGCCCGGCTTCGGCAAGGTAGCTCAGGGTCAGGCGCTCGGTCAGCGACAAGCCATCGCGGGCGCCGGGCAACTCCTGCAACTGCCGCAGCAATGCGGGCGCCAAAAACGGCAGGGCCGAGTGAGTGCCGTGAGCCAGCTGCGCCCATTTGATCGGCGCGCTATCGCAATACGCGGCCCACGTTTGTTTGGCCAGTTGCACGGCCTGCTCATCGATCATGCGCCGTTGCGGCCACAGCCATGCAAGCAGGTCGGGCGCCAATTGGCCGATACCGATAAAGCGCTGCACACCGGGTATGCGGTCAACCTCGATCAGCTCCAGTTTCTTTGGCACCCGCTCCAGGCCTGCCAATGCACGAATCAGGAACAGTTGGTCGTAGGCGTCGGCTTCGCACCACAGCACGCTGTGTTCGGCGTGGGCCAAGGCTTCCAGTTGCAGGTATTCGTCGGCCAGCCGGCGCGTGGCCTCGTTCTGGTCCAGGGCAAACGCCTGGCTGATAAAGGCCGCGCGCAGGGCCTGGTAATCATCAGTGGGCAGGTCGCGCACCGGGCCCATGCACAACGGGTCGCTGAGCATCTGGAACCGGCCCTTGAACCCGGCCAGCTGCAGGCTGTGGGCGATGTCATTGCCGCAGCGCCAGTGGGTGGTGCGGGCTTCATCGCTGGCGGCGAAGTCGGGGTGGCGGGCGGCGAAGTCGATGGCGTCGACATGGGCCTTGAGCTTGGGCCAACTGCTGAAGCCCAGTCTCTTGGCGATCGCCCATTGCGCCTGGGACAGGGTGGCGCTGGAGTCTTGGGCTTTGAGGCGCGCCAGCAGTTCCTTGGCGCGCTTGCGCTGTTGCTCAAGGTTGAGGCGACCGTCGGTGTTGAAGTGCTGGGACATACGAGCTCCTTGTCTGAACCTTGTCCGCTTTAAGGTCGGGAGTCGTAGAAAAATAAGGGTGTTGCAGTGTCCTGGGCGCAGCCCTTTCCGCGGAAGGTGGCGTAGAAGGCGCCAGGCGAGGAATATAGGCAGGATCGTCGGGGTGTGCAACACGCTGATCGATCAAGATCCAGAGGTGGGAGCAGGCTTGCTCGCGAATGCAGCGTGTCAGATACAGGCTCAGTGGCTGAGCCAGCGCTTTCGCGGGCAAGCCCGCTCCCACATTTTGACCCCGTATAGCCCGTGGGGCACCATTGCGCTTAACCGAATCGAAAGGAACCCCGCGTCCATGAGCGCACTGATCGAAACCCGCGCCCTCACGCGCATGGACGAGCGCCGCCAGGTGCCGTTGCTCCAGCCCACCGATTTCATCTTGAACGCAGCCGATCGTGTCTCCATCACCGGTTCCTCCGGCTCTGGCAAAAGTGTCTTCCTGCGTGCCTTGGCCCTGCTGGACGCGCCCAGTTCCGGGCAAATCCTGTGGAACGGCCAACCGATCAGCAACGCCGAGATTCCCCATTACCGTTGCCATGTCAGCTACCTGTCCCAGCGCCCGGCGTTGCTCGAAGGCACGGTGGAAGACAACCTGCGCTTCCCGTTCAGCCTCAAGACCTCGCGCAATCGCAGCTTCGACCTGGGCGCGGTTACCACCCTGTTGGGCCACGCTGGCAAGGCAGCGGATTTTCTGTCGAAGAACGCCGCTGACCTATCGGGTGGCGAATCCCAGGTCGTCTCGCTGATCCGCACCCTGCAACTCAATCCCGAAGTGCTGCTGCTGGATGAGCCTACCGCCGCCCTCGATCCCACCTCGTCCCGCGAAGTGGAAGCGCTGATTGACGCCTGGTTCTGCGCCGACAAGTCCCGTGCCTGCATCTGGGTTTCCCATGATCCCGACCAGGCGCAGCGCATGAGCAACATCCACCTGCACATGAACGCGGGCGTTCTGAGCGGAGCCACCCAGCCATGAACTACCAGAACCTCACGGCCCTCGACCTGGGCATCGCGGCCTCGCTGATCCTGATCAACGGCGCGCTGTCGCTGCTGCTGCGCCTGGGCCTGGGCCGCCAACTGCTGTGGGCGGCAGTGCGCACCGTGGTGCAACTGCTGGCCATCGGTTATCTGTTGGGCTGGGTGTTCGAGTTCGCCTACTGGTACGTGGTGCTGCCGTTGATGTGCGCCATGACCTTGATCGCCGGCATCTCTGCCGCCGGGCGCGGGCGGCGCACGTACAAGGGCCAGCGGGTCGACAGCATATTGTCGGTGTGGGGCAGCTCGTGGCTGGTCACGGCGGTGGGGCTGTTCGCGGTGATCCGTATCCACCCGTGGTACGAACCGCAGTACGCGATCCCGATCCTCGGGATGATCCTTGGCAACACCCTGACCGGCGTGTCCCTGGGCATCGAGCGCATGACCCAGGAACTGACCTCGGGGCGCAACACCATCGAAATGATCCTGGCCCTCGGCGGCTCACGCTGGGAAGCCGCCCAAGACGCCATCCGCCAAGCCGTGCGCGCGGGCATGATCCCGACGCTGAACCAGATGACCGTCGTCGGCATCGTCAGCCTGCCCGGCATGATGACCGGCCAGGTCCTGGCAGGAGAAAGCCCGGCGGATGCGGTGCGGTATCAGATCGTGATCATGTTCCTGATTGCTGCATCATCGGCGCTGGGCACGGTGGGGGCGGTGCTGTTGACGTATCGACGGTTGTTTTCGGTGGGGCATCGGTTTTTGCGGGAGCGGCTCGAAGAGCGGTGACAGCCCGCCCTACCTAGCCGTTCGGTCAGTATTTAATCCACACCTGATTTGTTAGGTTGCGAAACTAACAACAAAACGGGTGTGCCGACGTGCTCAAACAAGGCGTTTTTATTGGATTGTTGTTCAGCCTGCTAAGCGCCGCGTTCGATGTCTACGTGGCATTTATCACGCAAACCCTCATTACGCAGTTGGTGTTGTTCTACTGCTTCGTTACTTCTGCTGGCTTTTTTCTGGCACTCGCGTTGTATTTCGATTCGGCTTCCTTGCGGTCCAAACTCAAAGCCGATTGGAAGCTCATCGTCATCATCAACGTCTCCGTGCTGCTCAACTGGGGCGGCCTGTTTTACGCCTTGCGTTATTTGGAGCCAGCGGTGGTCGGCGTTGCTTCGGTCGCCTGCGGTCCTGCGCTTACCCTGATCATGTCCCTCGTCAAAAAACGCAGTGCCAAGGCTGCCTTCGCAGATGCACTGGTTTCATGCCTGGTGCTTATCTCGGTGGGGATCATGTTGTTCAACGCCTTTGCCGGGGACAGCGGTATTGTCAACACCACGCTGGAACAACGCTTGTCGGGCATTGTTGCCGTGATCGTCTGCGCACTGGGCACAGTGATGTATACGGTTTTCTCGAAGGACATGTTCGCGCGCCAATGGTCAGTCTACGAAATTCTGGCCGTCAGGAACGTGGCGATGATTGTTGTTTGTGTCGTCGCCATTCCCGTATCAGGCGCAGGCTTTGCGCTGGATAGGGAATTGATAGTGCCGATGATGATTCTGGTCGTGGTCGGGCACTTGCTCCCGATTTTCCTGATCCAGAAAACCATTTACTACCTCACGCCAATTCACGTGTCTCTGGTGTTGCTGACCCTCCCGGTGTTTGTACTGTTGCTCCAGTACCTGGATACAAGGGTGGCGTTTTCCATGGCGAGTGTCACCGCGGTCGGCATCATCGTGCTTTTGCTGTTGGGGCGTGCGTTGTATGCAATCAAGAGGGGTACACCATGATCAGGGTCGTCGTAGTCGATGGTTTTTCATCCGGGAAATTTGTAGCCAGGCGCTTGAGTGAAAAGGGCTGTGTACTGATGCATGTGGCCTCGTCGGGCGACTTGGACGGTTATTACTACAAAGGCTTTGATCAGGCGCTGTATGAGCAAATGATCGTCAACGCCGATTTCGCCACAACCCTTGCAAGTGTCGAGCGTTTCGAACCGCAGTTTATTATTGCCGGCGCCGAAACCGGTGTATTGCTGGCTGACCAGTTGAATGAACGGCTGCGACTGCCTTACCGCAATGACTTTGATAAAACCAGCGCCCGTCGCAACAAGTACGACATGATCCAATGCGTGACCCATGCACAACTCCCCGCTGCGCGCCAGTTCATCGCAGGCACATGGGAACTGGCTCAAGACTGGATCAGGCATCACGGGCGTTTTCCGGTGGTCATCAAGCCCCTTGAAAGTGCAGGCGCTGATGGTGTGTATATCTGTGACACCCTGCTTGACTGCGAGAGGGCTGTGGGAAAGCTGCTGGGAACGACGAACAAACTCAATATTCCCAACTCGCAGGTACTGATCCAGGAGTATCTGGCAGGGTCGGAGTATGTGGTGAACATGGTCTCGCTAGAGGGGCAGCAGCTAGTCACTGAAGTCGTGCGGTACCAAAAACAGCGTGTCAAAGAGGGCGGCACTGTCTATGACATTGATGAACTGATCGAGCCCGACGCTGTGGTCTATCCGATACTGGTGGACTACACCCGAGCCGTGGTGCGCTGCCTGGGTATCCGCAACGGCCCGAGCCACGCCGAGGTGATGTTTACGGAGGAAGGGCCAAAACTGGTGGAAATTGCCGCAAGGACCGACGGTATCTTGCGCCCGGATGTGTCCGCCCAGACCACGGGGCTTGGGCAAATTGAGGCGGTGGTTTTATCGATTACCGAACCCGACATGTTCGTGCAATTGTTGACAAGGGCATTCGATTATCGACGTTTGCAACACACCTACAACGTGTGCTTGATCAACCGTTCGGCAGGCTATTTTGATAAAGACCTGTTCCTGACTGAGCTGCTTAAGCTCGAGTCGTTTTTCGATGCGGTGTTTTATGTCGAGAACGGGCAGCAGATAGGTGCGACTCATGATGTGTTCAGCCAGCCGGGTACGGTCTATCTCGTGCATGCCAACCCTGCGGTGGTCGAGGCGGACTATCGCAGGATTCGCATGCTTGAGGCTCAGGGCGTGTATTTGGTCGCGGGTGAGTAGAACTCAATCCCGATCCGACACCCCAAAATCCAACACCACTTTCATCGCCTGACTCTTGTCCGCCGCCAGCTCAAACGCCTGCACCGCCTGGCCAAATGGCACGGTGTGGGAGATCACCGGGGTGACGTCGATGATCCGGCGGTTGAGCAGGTCCACGGCCTGGGCGAACTCAGGATGGAAGCGGAAGGTGCCGCGCAGGTCGATTTCGCGGCTGACCAGCAGGTTGAGTGGCAGGGTCACGTCGCCGCCCAGGCCGACGGTGACCAGCACACCCCGTGGCGCGATGCATTCCAGGCCGTTGCGCAGGGCCTGGGCGCTGCCGGAGACTTCGAACATCACGTCGAAATAGCCCTTTTGCGCGGTGTAGCGTTTGAGCGCATCGGCACCGTCGGCGATGTTGTGGGTGCGCGTGGCGCCCATTTTTTCGGCGCAGGCGAGGGCGCTGGTGGACAAGTCCACCGCGACGATTTCAGCGGCACCGGCGGCGCGCAGGCTGCCGATCAGCAAGTTGCCGATGGGCCCGCAGCCGGTCACCAGCACGCGTTTGCCGAACACGGCACCGGCGCGCTGGATCGCGTGCAACCCCACGGACAATGGCTCGGCCAAGGCGCCTTCGGCCAGGCTGACGCCGTCGGCGAGCAGGTGGGCCTGATGGGTCTCGATCACCAGGCTCTGGCGAAACGCGCCCTGGATATGCGGGAAGGGCATTGCGCTGCCGTAGAAGCGCATGTCCAGGCAATGGTTGGGCAGGCCCTGGTGACAATAGCGGCAAGCGCCGCACGGGCGCGAGGGCGATACCGCGATCCGCTGGCCAACCTTGAACGTGCCGGCGTCGCTGCCCACGGCATCGATCACCGCCGAGACTTCATGCCCGAGCACCATCGGCTCGCGCAGGCGCACGGTGCCGAAGCCGCCGTGCTGGTAGTAATGCAGGTCCGAGCCGCAGATACCGCCCCGGGCGATGCGCACGCGCAACTGGTCGGGGGCGAGGGCCTGGGGTTCGTCCTGGGGCTCGACCCGCAGGTCTTTCGAAGCGTGGCAGACAATGGCGTGCATGAGATTCTCCAAAATTACAGCTGCGCGGTGATGCCACCGTCGACATACAGAATATGACCGTTGACGAAACTGGCCGCATCGCTGGCCAGGAACACCGCCGCTCCGGCCAGTTCGGCCACGTCACCCCAGCGTCGGCTCGGCGTGCGTTGCACCAGCCAGTCGCTGAACTCGGGGTTGGCCACCAGGTTGGCGTTCAACTCGGTCTTGAAATAGCCGGGGCCGATGCCGTTGACCGTCAGCCCATGGGGGCCCCAATCGATGGCCATGCCCTTGGTCAGCATCTTCAGTGCGCCCTTGCTCGCCGCATACGGCGCGATCCCGGGGCGGCCCAGCTCACTTTGCACCGAGCAGATATTGATGATGCGCCCCTGCTTGCGCGCAATCATCACCCGCGCCACCGCCTGGCCGACCAGAAACGCACTGTCGAGGTTGGTGCTGAGCAGTTCGCGCCAGTGCTGCTCGCTGTAGTCTTCCAGCGGCCCGCGCCGTTGCATGCCGGCGTTGTTGACCAAGATGTCCAGCGGGCCGAGACGCGCTTCGATATCGGTCACGGCGGCCTGGATCGCCGCGCTGTCAGTCACATCAAACGCCTGGGTGTGCACCTCCAGGCCTTCCAGGGTGAGCATGGCCGCCGCGTCGCACAGGGTGCTGCGGTTGCGCCCGTTGAGCACCACCCGCGCACCCGCCTGGGCCAGGCCACGGGCAATCGCCAGGCCGATACCGGCACTGGAGCCGGTGACCAGCGCGAGGCGGCCATCGAGGCGGAAGTTGTCTAGAACGTTTTGCATGGGATCACTCTCCTAACGCTTCACACCACCAACGACAGCAGCATGATGAACCCCAGGGCGGCGAAGGAGAGCACGGTCTCCATCAGCGTCCAGGTCTTGAAGGTTTCGACGACGGTCATGTTGAAGTACTGCTTCACCAGCCAGAAACCGGCGTCGTTGACATGGGACAGCACCAGCGAACCGGCGCCGGTGGCGAGCACCAGCAGCTCGCGGTTGACGCCAGGCAGCAAGCCGATCACCGGGGCGACGATGCCCGCGCCGGTGATGGTGGCGACAGTGGCAGAGCCGGTCGCAACGCGAATCACCGCCGCCACCAGCCACGCCAGCAGGATCGGCGAAATCTCGGCACGCACCGCCATATGCCCGATCACATCACCCACGCCGCTGGCTACCAGCATCTGTTTGAAACCACCACCGGCGCCGACGATCAGCACAATCGCAGCAGTGGGCGCGAGGCTGGCATCCAGCAGTTTGCTCAGGTGTTCGCGCGAGAAACCCCGCGCCGCGCCAAAGGTGTAGAACGCCAGCAACAAGGCCGCGAGCAGGGCGGTAATGGGATGGCCGATAAAGTCCATCCACACCCGCAAGCTGCTGTCGGCGGCAAAGGCCACGTCGGCGAAGGTTTTGAGCAGCATCAGCACCACTGGCAACAGGATGGTGGTGACGGTGATACCAAAGCCCGGCAGGTTTTCACCGGAGGATTCCTTGGCCAACTGTTCCATCAATTCCGGCGACGGCGTGCCGGGTACATAGCGCGAGATCAGGTTGCCAAACAGCGGCCCGGCGATCACCGCGGTGGGCAGGCCGACGATCAGCCCGTAGAAAATCGTCTTGCCGATGTCTGCGCCGAAGATGCCGATGGCCAACAACGGGCCTGGATGGGGCGGCACCAGCCCGTGCACCACCGACAACCCGGCCAGCAGCGGCATGCCGACCTTGATCAGCGACAGCCCGGTGCGCCGCGCCACGATGAACACCAGTGGGATCAGCAGCACAAAGCCGATTTCAAAAAACAGTGGAATGCCCACCAGAAACGCCGAAAACATCATCGCCCAGTGCACCCGCCGCTTGCCGAACGCACGGATCAGGGTGCGGGCGATCTGGTCGGCGCCGCCGGAATCGGCCATCAACTTGCCGAGCATGGTGCCCAGGCCAAGGATGATGCCGACAAACCCCAGCACGCCGCCAAAGCCGTCCTGGAAGGCTTTCATCACCTTGTCCACGGGCATGCCGGAGGTGAGCCCCAAGAAACCCGCGGCCACGGTCAGGGCAACAAAGGGGTGGACCTTGAGGTGGGTGATCAACAATATCAATCCGATAATCGTGACCAGTGCATCGAGTAGCAGATAAGTGTCGTTAGCCATGCCGAGCATGGTGCCTCCTTGTTCTCATTGTTATAGGCCAAGCCCTGTCATATCGTGTATGACGGGGTGTTACTTCAACGCAGGGGCGCGGCAGCGTCCAATTTTCATTTGTGATGGGCTGATCAATATTCGTGATAACCATGGAAAATTTATGGAGCTGAAGCACTTGCGCGCCTTTGTGGTGCTTGCCCAGGAGCTGCATTTCGGCCGTGCGGCGGCGCAGTTGGCGATCGTGCAGCCCGCGCTGAGCATGCAGATCAAAGTGCTGGAAAGTGGTCTGGGCGTGCGCCTGCTGGACCGCAATCGCCACTCGGTGACCTTGACCGACGCTGGCCGCGCGTTTCTGCCGGAAGCCCAGGCCACCCTGCACCAGGCGGCGCGGGCGGCGGATGCGGCGCGGGCGTCCAATCGCGGTGAAATCGGCCGGGTGCGCCTGGGTTTTGTGTCGTCGGTGCTGCCGCACCTGTTGCCGCAGTTGATCCGCGCGGTGCACCAGCGCTACCCGCGCATCGAACTGGAACTCAAGGACATGCCCGGGCCCGATCAGGCTGCGGCGCTAAAGCAGGGCCTGCTGGATTTCGGCCTGATGCGCCTGCCCGCCGCCCACCCCGGGGTGCAGACCCGAGCGGTGCTGCACGAGCATTTCTGCGTGGCCTTGCCGGCGGATCATCCCTTGGCGGCACAAGCGTCGATCCACCCCGGCGACCTGCTCCAGGTGCCGGTGTACATCCTGGCGCGACGTTATGCGCCGGGCTTCTACGACGAGTTTATCCAGGCCGTGGGCATGCCCTTGCAGATCGCCTCCGAGTTGGGGGAGTTCACCACCATGCTCGCACTGGTCTCCGCCGGGCTGGGCGTGGGGGTGTTGCCGCAGCAGGCGGCGCGGGCGCTGCCGGCCAATTGCGTGGCGCGCCAGTTACAGTTGGGGACGTTCCAAGCCACCACCGGCCTGGCCTGGACCGAGTTGGACAGCGCGGTCAAGACCACCTTGTTCAACCTGATCGTGGAATTGTTTGGTGAATGATTGTTTCGCCGGGTGAAATGCTGGATTGTGAATCCTGGTGATTCCAACGATCCGGGGCGCGGTGGAACATGTGTGGCGTCGATTACCCCTTTTTGGAGCCTTTCATGTCCCAGCCTGCGATCAAACTGTACGGTTTCCCGTTGTCCGGCCACTCCCATCGAGTCGAGCTGATGCTGTCCCTGCTGGGCTTGCCCACCGAATTCATCCTGGTGGACCTCAAGCACGGCGCACACAAGGCGCCGGACTTCCTCGCCACGATCAACAGTTTTGGCCAGGTACCGGCCATCGATGACAACGGCACGGTACTGGCCGACTCCAATGCGATCCTGGTGTACCTCGCCAGTCGATATGGCAAAGGCCAATGGCTGCCCAGCGATCCGGTGGGCCAGGCCCGTGTGCAGCGTTGGTTGTCGGCGGCTGCCGGTCAACTGCATGTCGGTCCGGCTTCTGCGCGTTTGGCGGTGGTGTTTGGCGCCCAGATCGATACGGTTGACGCCATCAGCCGAGCCCATGCCTTGCTGCAGCTGGTGGAGCAGCAACTGAGCCAAAGCCGCTTCCTCGCCAGCGACCAGCCGAGCATCGCCGATATTGCCTTCTACACCTATATCGCCCATGCGCCGGAAGGCAATGTGTCGCTGGCCGACTACCCTCAGGTGCGCGCCTGGCTGGCCAGCATCGAGGCGTTGCCAGGTTTTGTCGGCATGCCGCGCACGGCGGCCGGCCTACAACAGGCCTGAAGTCGACACCGTTGGCGAGGCAGCACGTGTGTAAGCCACAGAAGGATCAACAATGGATCGATTCCACGAAATGCAGGTGTTCCTCGCGGTGGCCGAGGAGCAGGGCTTCGCCGCCGCCGCACGCCGCTTGAACACCTCGCCACCGAGCGTGACGCGGGCCATCGCCGCCATGGAGGCGCGCATTGGCACGCAATTGCTGGCGCGTACCACGCGCAGCCTGCACCTGACCGAGGCGGGCCAGCGTTATCTGGAAGACTGTCGGCGCATCCTGGCCGAACTGGATGAAGCCGAAGAGGCTGCGGCGGGCAGTTATTCGATCCCCTGTGGCCACCTCACGGTGACTGCGCCGGTGCTGTTTGGCGAACTGTATGTGGCGCCGGTGCTGGGGGCGTATCTGGACCGTTTTCCCTTGGTCACGATCAACGCGCTGCTGGTCGACCGCGTGGTCAACATGACCGACGAAGGTGTCGACGTGGCCGTGCGCATCGGTCATCTGCACGAACCGGGGCAGCAGGCGATCCAGGTCGGTGAAGTGCGGCGTGTGGTGTGTGCGGCGCCGGGGTACCTGGACAGGCATGGGCGGCCGTCGCATCCGGCGCAGTTGCGTGACGCTCAGATCGCCACGTCGTCGTCCAGCCAATTGGTCAGTGAGTGGACGTTTGTCGACGCCGGCCAGCCGCTCAGCGTGCCCATCGAGCCGCGCCTGGTGGTTTCGGCCAATAACGCCGCGATCAACCTGGCGCGGCTCGGCTGGGGCGTGACGCGGGTGTTGTCGTATCAAGTCGCGGCGCTGGTGGCGGCGGGGGAACTGGAGATCGTGCTGCAAGCCTTTGAACCGGCGCCGCTGCCGATCCAGGTGGTGTTCCAGAAGAGCGCCCGGGTGCCGGCCAAGATCCTCAGCTTTGTGGATTTTCTGGGCGAGCGCCTGGGCCAGGACGCCGCCCTGAACCGGCGCAATTGATGGAGCGCTATCGCGACATGCAGCTGTTCGCCGCGCTGGCCGGGCAGCCGAGCCTGGCGTCGGCGGCGCGCAGGGCTCAGGTCTCGGGCCCGACCCTGGTACGCGCGGTTGCACGTTTGGAAGCGCGCCTGCGCGTGGCATTGCTTGAGCGCAGCACCCAGGGGGTAAGCCTCACCGACGCCGGCCGCGCCTACCTGGCTGACTGCTTGCGCCTGCTCGCCGCCGTGGATGCCGCCGAGGCATCGGCCAAGGGCTTGCATGTGCAGGCCCAGGGCAATCTGCGGGTGTTCCTGCCGTTGCTGTTCAGCCGGTATGTGATGGCGCCGGTGTTGGCCGACTATCTGCAGCGCTATCCCGAGGTGCGCCTCAATGCCCGCTACCACGACTATTACCCCAACCTGCACGACGAGGGGCTGGACGTGGCGATCCTTGTGGGTGAGCTGCCCAGCTCGTCACTGATCGCCCGGCCGCTGGGGCAGGTGCGGCAAATCCTCTGTGCCAGCCCCGACTACCTCAACGCCCACGGCGAACCCCGGCATCCGCGAGACCTCAAGCAGCATCGGCTGATCGCCAATGCCGAGCAGGTGGATTGGGGGTTTCCCGGCTACCCGCTCAAGACTCGCGCACGCTTGAGTTGCGCCACCGTGCAAGGCGCGATCAATGCGGCGCTGCAGGGTGCAGGCCTGGTGCGCTGCCTGAGCTATCCGCTGCACGAGCACCTGCATAACGGCCAATTGCGCCGGGTGTTGCAGGCGTATGAGCAGGCACCGTTGCCAGTGCACGTGGTGTACCGCGAAGGCCGCAACGCACCGATGCGCGTGCGCAGTTTTGTCGATCACTGTGTTGCGGCATTGCGCGAGCATCCGGCATTTCAGCTGGCGTAATAGTGGATTGCCTGGGGTGGTGATTCCCTCGCAGGCGAGAGGGGCGCAGCATCGGCACATACAACCTGAGGTGCTCGCCATGAACCCGATCGAACATTCCCCCTGGCATGCCGGTGAACGGCAGATGCAAGCCGCCGTTGGCGTGGCCGACCGCATGGCGGTGGTCGGGCCCAAGGTGATCCGTGACCATTTGCCGGAGCAACACCGAGATTTTTATCCGTTGTTGCCCTACCTGCTGCTGGGCGTGGTGGACGCGCAGGGCATCCCGTGGGCGACGATGGTGGAAGGCGCGCCGGGGTTCGCCCACTCGCCGGACCCGCAGACCTTGCAGGTCGACAGCCTGCCGCCCTTGAACGACCCGGCCCGCGCGGGGTTTTATCCAGGGGCGGCGGTGGGGGTGCTGGGGATCGATCTCAACACCCGGCGCCGCAACCGCATGAACGGACGGATTGGCAGCCTTGATCACGAGGGTTTCTCGGTGGCGGTGGTGCACTCGTTCGGTAACTGTCCCAAATACATCCAGGTACGCCCGGTCGATGGGGTTGCGCGCAAACCCGGCGTACAGAGCGAGCGCTCCGACAGCCTGGATGAGCGCGCACAAACGCTGATCCGCAACGCCGACACCTTCTTCGTCGCCAGCTACGTGGACACCGATGGCGAACGCTCGGTGGACGTCTCCCACCGTGGCGGCAACACCGGCTTCGTGCGGGTCGAGGGAGACGTGCTGACCATCCCCGACTTTGCCGGCAACCTGTTCTTCAACACCCTGGGCAACTTGCAGCTGAACCCGGTGGCGGGGTTGTTGTTTATCGACTTTGAATCCGGGGACGTGCTGCAGGTGGCCGGGCGTACCGCGCTGATTCTCGACGGGCCGCAGGTGGCAGAGTTCGAGGGCGCGCAACGCTTGTGGACGCTGACCGTGGAACATGTGGTCAAGCGCCCGGCGGCGTTGGCGTTGCGCTGGCAGTTTGCAGAGTTTTCGCCGTTCAGTCTGGGAACAGGGCGTTGGTAGCCTGGACGTCGCCACAACCCAGCCCCCACCCCAATGCCTCGTAGTGAGCGGGCTTGCCCCGCGCTGGGGGGCGAAGCCGCCCCAAACGGGCCACCGCGGTATATCAGAAACACTGAGGTGCCTGGATTTGGGGCGGCTTCGCCCCCCAGCGCGGGCAAGCCCGCTCACTACCAAAGATGGGGGTCAGTAGCGGATCATCACCGATTTGAGCTCGGTGTAATCCTCAATGAACGCTGCGCCAAACTCCCGCCCAACCCCCGAGGACCGGTTGCCGCCAAACGGCACCGCCGGGTCGAGCAGGGTGTGCATGTTCACCCACAACGTCCCTGCGTTGATCGCCGGGACCATGCGCAGGGCCTTGCCCAGGTCGTTGGTCCACAGGCTGGCGCTGAGGCCGTAGGGGCCTCTGTTCATCAGTGCGAGCAGTTCGTCTTCGTCGTCATAAGGCAAAAAGGTCGCGATGGGGCCGAAGGTTTCTTCGTTGAGCAGGGTGTCGTGGGCATGGTTGGCGAGGATCACGGTAGGTTCGATGTAGCAGCCGGGACGGTCGAGCAGGGTGCCGCCGTGGATGATGGTGTTGTGTTCGGCGCGGGCCTGGGCGATGTAGCCGAGGAGTTTGAGTTGGTGTTGATGGTGCGTGACCGGGCCGAATTCAGTGCGTTCGTCCAGGGGCGAGCCGATGGTCAGGCGGCTGAGGCGCTGCTTGAGTTTTTCCAGTACGGCGTCGAGCTGCGAGCGGTGCACGTAGAAACGCTCGGCCGCTGCGCAGATCTGCCCGGCGTGCAGGAAACCGGCTTCGAAGATGCCGTCCACGGCCTTGTCCACGTCCACATCGCGCAGGAACCCGGCGGCATTCTTGCCGCCCAGTTCCAGGGTGGCACGGGTCAGGCCGGCGCCCATGGCACTGCGGCCCACGGCGATGCCGGTGGGCACCGAGCCGGTGAAGGAGACTTTGTGGGTGTCGGGGTGTTCCACCAGGCCCTTGCCGACGTGGCCGCCGCCGGTCAGCACGTTGAGCACGCCAACCGGCAGCCCGGCATCAATCGCCAGCTCGGCGATGCGCAGGATGGTCAGCGGGGTGAATTCGCTGGGCTTGATGATGATGCTGCAACCGGTGACCAGCGCCGAGGCGAGTTTCCAGATGGCGATCATGGTCGAGAAATTCCACGGCACGATGCCCACCACCACGCCCACCGGCTCGCGCAGGGTGAAGGCGGTGTAGCGCTCGCCGTTGAACGAGGGCAGTGACGGGGTGATGGTCTGGCCGCTGATCTTGGTGGCCCAACCCGCGTAATAACGCAGGAAGTGCGCGGCCTGGTCGACCTCGAACGCACGGGCGATCTGGATGATCTTGCCCGACTGGCAGGTCTCGATCTGCGCCAGTTCTTCGCGGTTGCGCTCCAGCAGGTCGGCGAGCTTGAGCAGTACCTGGCCGCGTGTTGCCGGGGCGGCCTGGGACCATTGGGCGAAGCCGCGATTGGCCGAAGCCACGGCGGCGTCGATGTCGCTGAGGTCGGCATCGGCCACATGGGCAATGACCTCGCCGTTGGCCGGGTTGACCACGGCCAGGGTCTGGCTGGAATGGCTGCGCACGCTGGCGCCGTCGATGAACAGCCCGTGGTCGCGACGCAAAAATGCTTCGACTTGAGGCAGCAGCGGAGTATCGCTCATGGCAGGTTCCTGGCAGTTCACAAAGGAAAGGCCGAGGTTAACCAACGGCCCCCCTCGGTGGCTTGACTGTGCCTGCCAGGTTTCCTGCCTGTGCCTGCCTGCGCCGTTCAGAACGGCACGGCGACCACCAACTGGCTGTAGACGTTGGTGCCGTTGCCACCGACCTGGTTGCCGCCGGTCTCGGCATCCTTGTTGGGCTTATACAGGCCCAGCAACGGCGTGATGATCAGGTGTTCGTTCACCGCCCATTCGGCGTACAGGTCCAGCTCGCGGCCATCCAGGTTCAACTGGCCACGGGTGCTGACGGTGCTGTAGTCGAAAAACAGCGCACCGAGGGTGAGGTTTTCCCTCGGCTTGAGCTTGAGCCCCACGTGCTGCACCGTCGTATTGGTGTTGAACGGCCCGGAATAATTGCCCGCCACTTCGCCCTGGACCCAGGTGCCCAGGCCGCGATTGAAACCGCTGAACATCGCGTCCCAGTTCTTTGAATAGCGTGCGTAGCGGTAGGTCAGGTCGGGTGACCACGGCAGGTCGGCGAAGGTATAGCCCGCTTCGGCGTAACCGGCGTTTTGCTGGCTGTCGCGACGGTCCTGGCGCGCCAGTTCAAACGCCAGGTGCGCGTTGTCGAGGCCCGCATTGCCCGCGCCGCGCAGGCTGTAGAGGTTCATGCCCTTGCGCTGGCGCTGTACATCGGTGGCGTAGCGCTCGTCCACATCGATGCCATGCATATAGGTGAGCCCCAGGGTGCCGGGTGCAGCGCTGTATTCCAGAGTGCCGGCGGCCATTTCGGTCATGGCCTGGGCCGGGTTGTCGGACTTGAACCACAGCAGGCTGCCGTGCACGCCGTCCTTGCCGCCGAGGCGGAGCACGGCGGTCTTGTCGAAGGCGTGCCGCGCGGCGATGTAGTAGGCGCCGCCGCGATTGAACTGGCCATCGCCGACGCCTTTGCCGAGGTTGGGGCCGTCGTCGTTGAGGATGAAACCATCACCCAGCATCAGCACTTGGCGGCCGAACGACAGGTCCGCGCCGTCCTTGCCCAGTACCGGGAACAGCTCACCGGAGCGCCAGCCGGCGAAGGCTTCGTCAAACTTGGTGGTGCGCTCGCGGCCGGTGGTGACGCCGGACGCGTCGCCATCGCCCCAGGTGCCGGAACTCACCAGATTCGCCGTGCCGTAGACGCCACATAAGCTGCCCAGGTTCTGCTCGACACTCAGGCCGTACTTGATGAACGCTTCACGCCAGGTGGAACCACCGCTGCGGCCATCATAGTTTTTCGGGCTGTTGAACAGGCCGTACACGGCGAGAAAGTTGCCGGTGACTTTGCTGTCGGCATCGGCATACAGCTCGACCGCCTGCGCATGGCCCGCCAGCAGCGCGAACGCCAGGCCAAGGCCGCGATTTTTCAGGGTGTGCACCATTGTTATTGTCCCCATCTTGGTTAAGAGTGAGGGCGCATTAGGGCCAGCGCGCAGGCGTAAGTCTTTCCTCTGCGTGCCAGGCAATTGACCCTGGCCGCCACGCCACACGCGGTGGCAGGCAGCAACAAAAGCGGCGGCAGACAGGGGCAAGACGCTCGACACGGGTGGGGCGCAGAGTGCCGACACATTCCAGAAAACCGCTTTCGAGGACCCCACCATGTCGAGCAATGACCGACTCACCGCGCACCTCAACCGGGGCACGGTAGGTTTCCCCACCGCGCTGGCCAGCACCATCGGCCTGATCATGGCCAGCCCGGTGATTCTCACCGCCACCATGGGCTTCGGCATCGGCGGCAGCGCGTTTGCCCTGGCGATGCTGATCGCCGTGATAATGATGCTGGCTCAGGCCACGACCTTTGCCGAAGCCGCCGCCATCCTGCCCACCACCGGCTCGGTGTACGACTACATCAACTGCGGTATGGGGCGTTTTTTCGCAATCACCGGCACCTTGTCCGCCTACCTGATCGTGCATGTGTTTGCCGGCACGGCCGAGACCATCCTCGCCGGGGTGATGGCGCTGGTGAACTTCGAACACCTCAATACCCTGGCCGAGTCGGCCGGTGGCTCGTGGCTGCTGGGGGTGGGGTTCGTGCTGGTGTTCGGCGTGCTGAACGCGTTTGGTGTCAGCGCGTTTGGCCGTGCGGAAATCATCCTCACCTTTGGCATGTGGACCACCCTGATGGTCTTCGGCGTCCTCGGCCTGATTGCCGCGCCGGCGGTGCAGTTGGATGGCTGGTTCGGTGTGTCGCTGGTGGGCACCGACGTGATCACCGTGCTGTCGCTGGTGGGCATGGCGATGTTCATGTTTGTCGGCTGCGAGTTTGTCACGCCGTTGGCGCCGGACTTGCGCCAGTCGGCCAAGGTGATGCCGCGCGCGATGATGCTCGGGCTGATGGGCGTGGCGTCGTGCATGTTCATCTATGGCGCGGCGATGAAGCGCCAGGTGGAAAACGTAGTGCTCGACGCCGCCTCGGGCGTGCACCTGCTGGACACCCCGATGGCCATCCCCAGGTTCGCCGAGCAGGTGATGGGGCAGGTCGGCCCGCTGTGGCTGGGCATCGGGTTTCTGTTTGCCGGTGCGGCGACCATCAACACCCTGATGGCGGGTGTGCCGCGGATTCTCTACGGCATGGCGGTGGACGGCGCGCTGCCCAAGGTCTTTACCTATTTGCACCCGCGCTTCAAGACGCCGCTGCTGTGCATCCTGGTGGCGATGCTGATCCCGTGCCTGCACGCGCTGTATCTGGGCGGCAACACCGACACCATCATGCACCTGGTGCTGGCGGCGGTGTGTGCCTGGAGCTTCGCCTACCTGCTGGTGACGCTGTCGGTGGTGATCCTGCGCATTCGTCGCCCGGATCTGCCACGAGCGTACCGCTCGCCGTGGTTCCCGCTGCCGCAGGTCGTGTCGAGTGCGGGCATCCTGCTGGGCATGTGGTTCATCACGCCACCGGGAATGAACCCGGCCGATATCTACGTGCCGTTCAGCGTGATGCTCGGCGGTACGGCGCTGTATGCGTTGTTCTGGACCCTGGTGGTGCAGAGGGTCAACCCGTTCAAGCCCGCCTCGGTGGAAGAGGTGTTGGCCAAGGAATTCAGTTATCACGCGGAGCAGGCTGGCCATGGTTATAGCGACTTTGCGGCAAAAGCTGTTTGAGCTGTTTCGCGCCGATCGAGCGCCGTCGGGCTATCGCCCGGGGCTGACCCTTGAGCGTTTGCGGCGCAACCTCGGGCTGGCGCAGCTTGAGGTGGATGGCGTGGCGTTCGAGATTGTCGAGCGCACCGAATCACAGTTGTTGATGCACCTGGTGCTGACCGAATTTGTACTGCGCGTGCCTGCTGCGACGCAGGGCATGGCATGCCTGGAGGTGCACCATGGCGGCGCGATTCGGCGCAGCGGGATGCGCGTGCGTCAGCGTGGCGGTGACCCGACGCTGGGGCGTGAGCTGCAGGCGTGCATCGAGGCGGATGCGGCGTTGTTCGCGGCGCTGATGCCCCTGGACTTCAAGCGCCTGCGCATCGACCTGCAAGGCGGGCAATGGTGCGTGCGCCTGGAGCATATGGGCGGCAGTGAGGTGGTCAATCGCCTGCCGGCGTTCCGGCGGTACATCGCGTTGAGCGCTGTGCAGCGCGAGCATCTGCTCGCCAGCCTGGCGGGCCTGCAACGGCTGTTGTCGAGCCGCTGATTGGCATCATTAGTGCAACCGTAATGGGCAGACAGGTTGTTGTTGCGCGCATATAGCTAACATGTTAACTATTGCTCGAGAACAACAAAAAAAAGCCATTGCGGAGACACCCCATGAGCATCCCTCAGCGTGCACACGACGGGCTGGACACTTGGAATCGGGAGCTGCGCGCCGCGTGCGGCTATTTCGATACGGAACTGGCGTTCAACCGCTCGCTGTTCATCGGCGAGATCAGCAACTTGCCGCGCGGCCTTGCCATGCTGCGCACCAATGCCGGGCTGATCAAGCGCCCGGCGCACCACGCCGACCACGACAACGACCAGGACTGTTTCCTGGTCAGCCAGCGCAGCGGTTACTCGCAGATCGTACAGAACGGCCAGACCCTGCAGCTGGCGCCTGGCGAGATGCTGCTGATGGACTCGGTGGGCTCCATTGAGATCATCCCCTTCGGCCTGATCGAACACGCCTCGCTGTCCCTGTCGCGCGCCGATGTGTGCAAACACCTGGGGGGCGATGGGCGTGCGTTCGGCAAGATCTCCTCGACCAAAGCCTGCGGGCGCATGTTGCATGTGCTGATGGATCAACTGTGCAAGGACAACTCAGAGGATGGCGGCGGTGAAGTCGAGGCCCTGCAATCGGCTTTTGTCTCGCTGCTGGGCTCGGCGCTGGAGCAGGGCGATGACGGCCGCGAGGGCGTGGCGTCGTTGCACGGCAACAATCTGCGCAGTTATGTTCAGAAGGTCATTGACGAGTCACTCAGCCAACCGGGTCTGAGCCCGATCGGCCTGGCCAACCGCTTGAACATCTCGGTGCGCCACTTGTACAGGTTGTTTGAGGAGCAGGACGACAGCGTCTGCCGCTACATCCAGCGTGCACGGCTCAAACGCAGCGCGGATGATTTGACCAACCCGTTCTTGCGCAGCGAGTCGATCACCTCGATCGCCTACAAATGGGGCTTTACCGACTCGGCGCATTTCAGTCGTTCGTTCAAGAAGCAGTTTGAAGTGTCGCCGAAGGATTTCCGTTCGAGCCGGATGCAGGCGGCGGGCTAGACCAGCGCATTTGTAAGACGCCGTAGTGAGCGGGCTTGCCCGCGCTGGGTGGCGAAGCCGCCCCAATAAGACCGCTGCGGTGTTTCAGGAGGACCGCGGCGCCTGGGTTTGGGGCGGCTGCGCCCCCCAGCGCGGGGCAAGCCCGTTCACGACAGACGTATTTGGTCACTATGTGGGGCTGGTTGGCTGTAAATCGCTGGCTAGTGTTAATGCTCTTAGGGACTTTGCCCAGGAGCAACGGATTGCGCTCAACACCTCAAACCCATCGTCTGCGTCACGGCCGCTACTCGGAGCATGGACGCAGCTACCTCATCACTATTGTCACTCACCACCGCCAGCGCTTGTTCGCCGACCTGTTCCTCGGTCGCCTACTGGTGGCCGAGTTCCGCCAGGTGCACGAGCTTGGTCTGGTCGACTCGCTGGCGTGGGTCATCATGCCGGATCATCTTCATTGGCTGTTTGAGCTAAAGCAGCAGACGCTGGGCGACGTGGTACGTCGTATCAAGTCGCGCAGTACGCTGACGATCAACAGGTGTCGACAAAGCCAAGCGCGTGTATGGCAACCCGGTTATTACGATAGGGCTGTGCGTGTGGAAGATGATATTCGCACTATGGCGCGTTATATCGTGGCCAACCCGTTGCGGGCTGGTTTGGTTGAACGCCTAGGCGACTATTCACTCTGGGACGCCACCTGGCTCTGATTGTAGTGAGCGGGCTTGCCCGCGCTGGGTGGCGAAGCCGCCCCAATAAGACCGCTGCGGTGAGTCAGGTAATCCGCGGTGTTTGGATGTGGGGCGGTTTCGCCCCCCAGCGCGGGCAAGCCCGCTCACTACAAGAGTCAGGGGGCGTCCCAGGAGCGAAGGGGTTGTCAGGCAACGGCAAAGTAGTGTTTGACGAAACTCTCGCTGACCACTTCCCACAACACCGGCGTGCCCTGGGTGACGAACCAGCTGTCACCGGTCTTGAAGCGTGTGGACTGGCCGGTGGACTCGTCGGTGAGGACCACTTCCCCGGTCACGACGGTGGCCTGCTCATTGAACGGATAGACCATGCGGAACTTGCCCTGTGTCGTGCCGAAGTAGGCGCTGCTGATCGCGTCGGTAGGTGCACCAAAGGTCATTTTGCCGAAGGCACGCACTTCGCCTTCGAGGATTTCGGAACCGAGATCGGCCACGCTGCCCCAGGCGTCGAGTTCGGACAGCTGGATATTGTGCTTGAGGGTGGTAAGGGTCATGGCAGTTGCTCCTGATGAGTAAAAAATAGTTAGCGGCGCCCGTTCCAATAGCCGGAAAGTTGGTGCCAGGATTTGCCCGCCGTCAGCAGCAAGGGGCGGATGGCGTCCTTGCCGATAATGGTCGGGCGCGGGATTGAGCTGAGCAGGTCATAGCGCGCCGAGCCTTCGCTCATGCCTTCGGCCAGGACCTTGCAGATGATGTGGCTGGGGGTCACGCCAAAGCCGGAATAGCCCTGCACGAAAAACGCATTGCTGCGCCCCGGCAAGGTGCCGATCTGCGGGAACAGGTTGGGGCTGCACGCCATCGGGCCGCCCCAGGCGAGGTCGATTTTCACCTCCTTGAGGTACGGGAAAATCTTCAGCATAAGGTGGCGGTTCCACGCCTTGAGATCGCCGGGAATATGCTCCACCAGCGGCGTTGCGGCACCGAACAGCAGGCGGTTTTCATTGGTCACGCGGTAGTAGTCGATCACCGGGCGGATGTCGCTGTAGGCCCCGCGAATCGGGCTGATGCGCTGGATCAATTCTTCGGGCAACGGCTCGGTCATCATCTGGAACGCATAGGTGTTGATGGTCGAACGGTGCAGCTGCGGTTCCAGTTTGTTGAGGAAACTGTCGCAGGCCCACAGCAGCTTGCTGGCCCGCACCGAACCGCGCCCGGTGCGCACGGTGATGCGTTCGCCGTAGCTGACCTCCAGCGCCGGGCTGTTCTCGAAAATCCGCACGCCGTGGCTGGCCAGCGCGGTGGCTTCGCCCAGCAGCAGGTTCAATGAGTGCACATGGCCGCCGCCCATGTGCAGCAGGGCACTGGTGTAGGCTTTGGAACCGATGATCTGCTGCACGTCGGAGCCGCCGAGAAAGCGGATCTCGTGCTGGCTGTTGATCGACTTGAAATCCTTCTCCCAGGCGCGCAGGGTTTTTTCCTGGCGGGCGTTGAAGCCCATGTAGCCGTAGCCGTGGCAGAAATCCGCGTCGATGTTGTACTTGGCGATGCGGTGCTTGATGATGTCGGCGCCCAGGTCGCTGATCTCGAACACCTGGCGCAGGCCGTCTTCGCCCACGTCCTTCTTGATCTTCTCCAGGTCGTGGCCGATGCCGGCCATGATCTGCCCGCCATTGCGGCCGGTACCGCCAAAACCGAGGTAGCGCGCTTCCAGCACGACGATATTGGTGAAACCTTTTTCGGCCAGCTCCAGGGCCGTGTTGATCCCGGAGAAACCGCCGCCGATCACCACGACGTCGGCGTCGATGTCCTGCTCCAGGGTCGGGAAACTCAGGTTGTACTTCTTGGTGGCGGTGTAATACGTGGGGGTTTCGATGTTGATCATGGCGCAGCCTGAAAGGTGAAGGAAGGCGCTAAAGCGGATGCCTCCATTAAGGGCCCTGACGGGGTGGAAGTCTTGATCCTGCGTGCCCGGAGTTTTGATTCTGGGCGCCACCGGCAGCACGCGCCAAACGTATAGCGCGCACTTGCCGGCAGGGAATGCTAGAGTTTCGTTAAATTATTAATCAAATCCATCGTGACCCTGATCCCTATGCTCAAACCTCGCCAGTCCCTGACCTTGATCCTGTTGCAAGCCCGCGAAGCCGCCATGAGCTTTTTCCGCCCGTCCCTGAATGAGCACGGCCTGACCGAGCAGCAGTGGCGCATCATCCGCATCCTCGAACAGCACGGTGAGCTGGAGATTTACCAGCTGGCCGAACTGGCCTGCATCCTCAAACCGAGCATGACCGGCGTGCTGGTACGCATGGAAGCCGCCGGCATGGTGCATCGCCGCAAGGCCGAGCAGGACCAGCGCCGCGTATTGGTGACCCTGGCGGACAAGGGCAGGGAAAGTTTCGAGGCCATGAGCTCGTGCATGGAAGCCAACTACCAGCGTTTGCAGGATGAATTGGGCGACGAGAAATTGCAGACCCTGTTGGGCCTGCTCGATGACCTGAAAAACATCAAGCGCTAGCGCGGATTGACGATGGCGGCGTGGGTGCGCAGCACCAGCAAACCGCCGAGCGCGATGAACAGCGCAAGCACGTAGAGCGCCAGGCTGGCGCTCTGGGTGGCATCGCGCATCCAGCCGATCAGGTACGGTGCGAGGAACGCAGCCACGCTGCCGAACGAACTGATCATCGCGATGCCCGCCGCCTGGGTGGTGTTGGACAAAAACGCCGGCGGCAGTTGCCAGAACATCGGCAACGCGGCGCTCGCGCCCATGCCTGCCAGCACCAGACCGCCCATCACCAGCAGCGGGTTTTCCGGCGCCAGCCCGGCGACCGCAATGCCCAGCGCCGCCATCAACAGCGGCACGCACAGGTGCCAGCGGCGTTCACGCAAGCGGTCGGACGAGCGCCCACAGCCGATCATGAAAAAACACCCGGCCAGGTACGGCACGGCGCTGAGCAGGCCGACCTGGCTGTCGCGGCCGATGCCCGCGCCGTGGATCAGGGTCGGCATCCAGAACGCCAGGGTGTTCACTGCCAGCATCACCGCAAAGTACACCGCGACCAGCAGCCACACCTGCGGGTCACGCAGGATGCCGCTGAACGAGGTGATGGTCTTGCGTTGTTCTTCGCTGCGCAGTTGCGCGTGCAGTTGCTGCTTCTGCGCGGCGCTCAGCCACGGCACCGAGTCGAAACCATCCGGCAGCCACTTGAGCACCACCAACCCCAACAGCACCACGGGCGCGCCTTCGATCAGGAACATCCACTGCCAGCCGCGCAGGTTGCCTACGTCGTGGAAGTGTTCGAGGATCGCCCCCGACAACGGCCCGCCCAACACCCCGGCCATCGGCACCGCAATCGCGAACAGCGCGGTGACCTGGGCACGTCGGCGTGCCGGATACCAGCGGTTGAGAAACACCAGGATCCCCGGGAAAAACCCGGCCTCGGCCACCCCCAGCAAAAAGCGCAGCACGTAGAAGCCACGGGCGCTTTCCACCCACAACATGCCGGTGGACAACAGGCCCCACACCACCATCAGGCTGGCGATCCAGCGCCTCGGCCCGACGCGGTCCAGCGCGATGTTGCTGGGCACGCCAAACAGCGCGTAGGCGATAAAAAACAACCCGGCGCCGAAGCCGTAGACCGTGTCGCTAAAGTGCAGATCGCTGCTCATCTGCATCTTGGCGAAGCCGATGTTGATGCGGTCCAGATGGGCGAACAGGTAACACACCAGCAGCAACGGCATGAGGCGCCAGGTGACTAAACGATGGGTGCGATCGTGCTCGGCCAGCTCGCGGCTGGCGATGGAATTGACGGTGCTCATAGTGTTGTACTTTTTGTTTGAGTGGCCGTGGGGAGAAGGGCCTGTCGCGGCCCGCCTCGAACAATCGCGCCGACCTTGCGGCAGATCGTTCATGTGTTAACGTTATATTTAATATGTTAACTACCGTCAAGCGTGGCAAAATCCAGCAGCGGTAAAACAACAAGAAGAGAGCAGCGTGAAGCCGATCCCCAACATCAACATCGGGCAGGTCTACGACCAGCGTTACAGCGACGCCGAGGTGCATTACGACCGGCTGGCCAACCTGGCGGGATTTTTCGGGCGCAACATGCCGGTGCATCGGCATGACCGGTTTTTCCAGGTGCATTACGTCAAGAGCGGCGTGGTGCGGGTGTATCTGGACGATCGCCAGTACGTCGAATCGGGGCCGATGTTTTTCCTCACGGCGCCGACGGTGCCCCACGCCTTTGTCACTGAAGCGGACGCCGATGGGCACGTGCTGACGGTGCGCCAGCAGTTGGTATGGGCATTGATCGATGCCGACCCCAGCCTCGCCTCAGGCTCGGCTTGCGTCGCATTGGCGCCTGACAGCCAGGGCCTGGATCAACTCTTCGAAGAACTGTGCAGCGAGATCAACGCCGAACGGGCAGGGCGCGCCGCCGCCCTCGACAGCCTCACGCGGTTGATCATGATCCGCTTGCTGCGTCTGTGCGCCCACTCCCTGCCGGCACGTCCGACGCGGCATGAAGACCTGCGCATCTTCCATCGTTTCAACGAACTGATCGAAGCCCACTACCTGGAACACTGGCCGCTGGCCCGCTACGCCGAGGCGATTGGCGTCACGCCGGCCAGGCTCAACGAGGTGTGCCGACGCCTGGCCGACCTGCCGTCCAAGCGCCTGATCCTGGAGCGGGTGATGCAGGAAGCCAAGCGCCTGCTGCTGTTTACCGGCAGCTCGGCGAATGAAGTCTGCTACCAGCTGGGGTTCAAGGACCCGGCGTATTTCAGCCGGTTTTTCCTGCGTTATGCGCAACTGACGCCGGGGGAGTATCGGTTGCGGCAGTCGGGGCTGTGACGCCCCACGCGCCGCCCGGCGCGGTGTACAGGTTGACCTCGGCCACCAGCGCCCAGCAGGCAGGCCAGGGCCAGCGTGGAGAATCTGAGGTTGTGCATCAGGCGCCCACCATCCATTTGGCCAAACCATGCCGGCCGCTCACGCCCAGCTTGGCGGCGGCGCGCTTGAGGTAGGTTTCGATCGAGCTGTTTTTCACGCTGAGTTTTTCTGCCATCTGCGGCACGGTGCCGCCGGTCAACAGGCCCAGGCACACCTCCTGCTCGCGCGCCGACAGGGTCACCTCGCTGAGGGCCAGGCGCTTGTAGAACTCACGTTGCAACTGCGACTGCTCGAGAGAGGTGGGGGCCGGTTCGCTGTCGACGGCGGGGGCCTGGCGCAGGATCTGCGCGTGGCGCTCCATCAGCGGCAGCAGGGTGTCCGACAGGCATTTGAGAAACGACAACTCGGTCAGGGAAAACCCGCGCTGGGTCGGTGGGCGGTAGAACGAAATCACACAGCGCCGGTTGCCCTGGCGTGACACCAGGTTGCACTGGTGCGAACCACCCCGGGGATGGGCGCTGTGGGCCTTGGCCTTCATCTGGATCAGCAGCGGGTCTTGCATGTGCAACATGTCCCGCAGCAGGGGATGGTCGTTGGGCGGGTGCACGATCTGCGGTGCTGACAAAGCCTGCTTGATCCCGGCGCTGCCCAGCAACTTGATGTCGAGCACCGTGTCGCGCGCTTCGTCGAGGGTCCATTCGCTGAGGTCCACCAAATGGATCGGCACCCACTTGTCCACCAGATGCAGCATGTTCGCGGCAAAATCCCCGTGGCCGCTGCTGGCAATCAACTCACCCATTTCGGCATAGAAATGCGGGCTCTCGGGGGTGCCAATGCTCAGCGTCAAACTCATAGCCATCTCATCCTTGATGTCAAAAACCGTCAGCGGACACCCTGGCGGGTTCGGGGCCATCCGTTCTTCCAGAACAGTCATCGGCGCTCGAAAATCCATTCAACCAGGGGATTTGTCCTGCGTATGTAGCGGAAATGCGTGACAGAAGCTGCCATAAAAATAACGTCATTAATTCGACGTTTCTGACAGGCAATTCCGCCGAAAAAAAGTCATGGATTACCTCGTTTATTAATTAAGTAATTGAAAGTGAATGGAAAATATTTTCTTTGAGAGCATCCGTTGCTCATCGACATCGGGAAGATGTAGCCAATCTCCTACAACTATTTAATCGTTTCAGCACTGAGTCGTTCGCCAACCCCGTTGCTATCCATTTGAATGTCCGGGTTTCGGCTGACAGACAGTCCCGGGGGCCCATGCTCAAATCCGGCAATTTCTCCGTAGTGGGCCGCTCTGCGCGGCCAGTGCCAGACCTCCATGAGAAGGATCTTATGCAGCCTTTTCCCCTCCCGCCCAACGGGACATCTGGCTCGACCAACTGCGCCAGGGCGATTCGCCGCTCTACAACATCGGCGGCTACGTCGACCTGACCGGCCCACTGGAGCCCGTGCTGCTCCAGCGCGCAGTCGAGCAACTGGTGGCCCGCCGCGATGCGTTGCGTACCCAATTGCACCGCGACGCCAACGGCTTGCCGATGGCGTTGCTCGCGCGCATTGCTTCAATCACTTCACCGATGGGCACGGCTTTATGACGGCCTATGGCGCCAGCACGCTGGATGAAGCGTTTATCCATGCTACAAGCCTGCCGAAAGGGGCGTATTAACGCCCCGGCAGAAACGCCACGCTGCCTTCCTCACGTTTCTTGAACATGCGCTCGCCGTTATCCGGTTGGGTGACGATCACCTGGTGATCCGCCCCCAGGTACGCCAACGGCGTCGGGTCGTCTTTGCTGAATTGCGCGACGATGAGGGTGTGCTGCGGGTCGAAGTGCCGGCCGCTGGTTTTGTCCAGCCAGGCGATGAACGCGGCGCTGTCGCCCTGGCGCGGGAAGTCCTGGTCCTGGGCCACGTAGTAGAACGGTTTGCCGCCGTTTTGCAGGTACATCGGCAGCTTATTGTCGACTTCCACCAGCACCATTTGCCATTGCTCCCAAGGCGCGCGTTTGACGGCTTCGGCGCGCACGTCTTCGGCGAAGCGGGTCACGCCGCCGTTGCCGTTGGTCCAGGGATACGCCACGCCAAGTATCAGCAGCAACAGGCCCGCAGCGATGCCAAACCCTGTGCGCCAGCGTGGCCGGGCGGCCGGTTTTTTCAACAGGTGTTCCTGCAGCCACCAGGCGCCGAGCAGTTGGGCAAACGGCACCAGCGGCAGCACGTAATAGCTGCGGCGGCTGCCGCTGGCGGTGAAGAAGATGAACAGCAGGCCCAGGCCCCACACCAGCCAGCGCACGTTGGGTGGCGTGGTGCGCCAATGGCGCAGGGCAAGCCACAGGCCGAGCAGCCAGCAGGGTGTCCAGGGCAAGGTGTAGGCGGGCAGGTAGATCAGGTAGGTATAGATCGGCCCCATATGGTCGAAGGGGTCGAAGAAGCGCACTACGTTTTCCCGGAACACCAGGGCCAGGCCGCTTTGGCCATAGGTTGGCGTGCCGTAGAAGTGCGACAGCACGAACGGCACCGCATACACCCCGGCGGCGATCAGCAGCGCCAGCAGCAGGCGCAGGTTGAGGTGACGTTTGTAGCGTTGTTCGCTGAGCAGGTGCGGCAGCAGCACCAGGCCCGGCAGCACAAAGCCGATCAAGCCTTTGAACAGGGACGTCAATGCCAGTAGCAGGAAAAACACCGTGTAGCGTCCCAGCCGCGTGTCATCCGGGCCGCGCCAATACCACCACACCGCCGCCAGCACGCCGCACACGGTGAGCACATCTGCGGTGGCGACCCGTGCCCAGAACATGAAGTAGAAGGTGGTGGCGAGCATCCAGCCTGCAAGCAGGCCGGTGCCCTTGTGCAGCAGGCGTGCGCCGATCAGGTAGACCAGCCACACGCTCAACCACGCCGCCAGCACCGACGGCAGGCGCAACGACCACGGGCCCAGGCCACCCATCACGTGGGCCAGGCCGGTGATCAGCCAGTAGGAGGGCAGGGGCTTGTCGTAGTAAGGCACGCCCTTGAGGTAGGGATCGAAGTAGTCGCCGCTTTGCAGCATGTGCAAGGCGATGTCGGCCCAGCGCGTTTCCGGGCCCCACAGGTCACGGCCGCCAAGGCCCGGCAAGAGCATCAATGCCGTGACCGCCAGCAGGAGCAGCAGGGCGCCGTGTTTCTCTGTGAATCGCTGGTTCATGGCAGCTTCGGATAAATGATCAGTTGCAGGTAGCCCTTGTCATACCGTTTGCCACCGAGGGGCAGTTGCCCGGCTTGACGCATTTCACTGGTACTGCCGACGCGGATCAGCACGCCCACCGAACCTTTGCGGCGGGCGTCCTTCAGCCAGTCTTCAACCTGGTCCAGGCTGATCTTGCGTTGCGCGCTGTCCGGATATTGCAGGCCATAGCGCAGCTCGCCTTCGGTCTCATACAACCCCACTTCGGGCCGTTGCAGGCGCCAGGCGAGAGCGCTGGCACTTTCCAATTCGTTGCTGAGCAAGGCGCTGGTTTGCTTGAGTTCGTCCAGGTGCTCCAGCACAAACTGGTCGGGCATTTCGTTGTCGGTGACTTGCGCCGGCATGCTCGCCGGCAACAGCACCACCAGCAAGCCGATGCCCAGCACCGGCATCGCCCACAGCGTCAGCGGGCGGAACGCTTGCAGCAGGTTCGTGAGGATCCAGCCCAGCAGCACGATGAACATCAGCGACAGGCTGAACATCTCCGCGTGGCTGTTGCCATACGGCGGCCTGGTGATTTGCAGGTAGATCAGCGCCACCATCGCCGCCATGCCGATGCCAAAGTTGAGCATGCCGTTGACGCGGATCGAGCGCGATTTGCCCCGTTGCACCAGGTCGCTCAGCGCATGCCCCATCAACAACGCCAGCGGCAGCAGGCACGGCATGATGTAGGTGGGCAGCTTGCCTTTGCTCAGGCTGAAAAGGAACAGCGGCAACAACAACCACAGCGCAAGAAAGCCCACCGCCGGCTGGCGTTTTTGCGTCCAGGCCTTGCTCAAGGTGGCCGGCAATAGCGCAGCCCAGGGCAGGCACGCCACCACCATGATCGGCAGGAAGAACCACCACGGCCGGGCGTGTTGTGCGGTGGCTCCGCTGAAGCGGCGGACATGTTCGTTCCAGAAAAAGAACCGCCAGTAGTCCGGTTCTTGCACATGGATCGCCCATACCCAGGGCAGGCACAGTAGCAGCGCCACCGCCATGGCCAGCGGGCCATAGCGCAACAACTCGCCCAGACGCCGCTGCCAGAGCATGTAGGGCACGGCGATCAGCACCGGCAGCGCCCAGGCCAGGAAACCCTTGGTCATGAAGCCCATGGCGCAGGCCCCGCCCAACATTGTCCACGCGGCCAGGCGACCACGGGTGGTGGTGTTGTCGAGGGCAAACCACAGTGCGACCAGGCTGAGGTTGACCCAGAAGGTGAATTGCGGATCGAGGTTGGAGTACCCGGCTTGCCCGGCGACCAGGCCAAAGCTCAGGTACAGCAGCGCACAGGTCAGGCTCTTGCGTGGATCGTTCCACATCCGCCGTGCGATCAGATAGGCCAGCAGCACGCTGAGGGCGGTGGTCAAGGCCGAGGCGATGCGCACACCGAACAGGTTCTGGCCAAACATCGCCTGGCCGAGGGCGATCAGCCAATAGCCGGCGGCAGGTTTTTCGAAGTAACGCACGCCCATGAAGTGCGGTGTGACCCAGTTGCCGCTCAGCAGCATTTCCTGGCTGATCTGGGCGTAGCGGGTTTCATCCGGGATCCACAAACCGTGCAGGCCCAGGGGTAACAAATAGAATGCGACAACGGCCAGCAACAGCAGCGGCAGGGGTTTGAATCGGGTCATGAAAACGTCGCTCCTTGACGTTCTAGGCAAGCGGGAGAGGGTATGAAAGTCATAGCGTAAAACACTGAAGTTTCCACTAAGTCACTGAAAATATTCATGACGTCCTTAACTAACAGGCACAACTAAACATGCCAGAAGTTGGCTGTCGTTTTGCTGAACATGGGCTGGGGAGGTAAGTATTTAAGTTCTAGAGTTGCTTGAGCACGGCGGGCCAATCCTGGTTGTTGACGATACCCAGAGCCTTGAACTTACCGTTCGCCAGCACCTGCACGAACAGTGCGCTGCCGTACTCGGGGAACGTTGCGTGGGGGAAACCCAGGGTCTTTTCGAAGTCGGCGATGCAGCCGCTGTGGGTGACGAAGACCAGATTGCGGCCAGGCAGTTTGTGGCTGAGCATTTCTTCACCCATGGCCGCGCCGCAGATGGCTCTTTCGCCTGAGCTGAACTCACTTTTGCCAAACATGAAATGCACCGTCTGGGCGGTTCGTACGGCCGGGCTGGCAAGGATGTCGCTGGCCTCCATGCCCAATGAATTAAAGGCTTTGCCGAGTTTTACCGCCTGTTGGCTGCCATTCACGGTCAGGCCTTCGGGAGGGCCCAGGCAAGGATTGGCGGAGCGGTCGCAGCGCTCTTCATGGCGCACCAGCACAATCACCTCGCCGCTGTGCCAATGGGCCAACAGGCCTGAGCTGAGCAGCCGGCTGCCGACGCCCAGATCGGGCGGTGACGACGGCCATAACATCGCGCCGGTGAGCATCAGTCCGACGGCCGCAATGCCGATCCAGAGCCTTCGCAGGCGTTTGATAACGGCTCGGATTGAGCGCGGTTTGGTCAGAGTAAGGTCAACCACACTAATCACCATGGGCACTGTTGGCAGTGTTAAATCAAACAGGCGCAACGTTACAAATAGAAGCCCGTAGTGGAACTGGAGCGTGGCACAGGGCTGCTGTCTTTTCGCTGAACATGTGAGTGCTAGAAGTTGCCATTGCTACCGGCGGAAAAGTTGCAGGTATTTGGCGTGTGATGGGCAATTTAGAGGGCGATGGGTAGGCAACCGGTGAAATCCATGTGAAAAATTTGCGTGAGCCCATCGGCCAACCGTTATTCTCGATTTCAGTCCTTTGGTGAGTGCTCCCATGTTGCAGGTGCAAGGTGTCTTTAAAAGCTACGCAACCCCGCAAGGTCCGCTGGCGGTGCTGGGCGGGGTCGACTTGCAACTGCCGGCGCGCAGCAGCCTGGCGCTGATGGGCGAGTCGGGCAGCGGCAAGAGCACCTTGTTGCATCTGGTGGCCGGTCTGGATCGGGTGGATAGCGGCAGCATCCGCGTCGGTGAGCAGCGCCTTGATCAACTCGGTGAGGCACAACTGGCCGATTGGCGTCGCACCGAAATCGGCCTGGTGTTCCAGCAGTTCAACCTGATCGGCAGCCTGCGCGTCGACGACAACCTGGCCTTCCAGGCGCGCCTGGCCGGGCGGTTTGACCCGCGATGGCAAGCGCAATTGGTGGAACGCCTGGGCCTGGGCGACTTGCTCAAGCGTTATCCCGAACAGCTCTCCGGCGGCCAGCAGCAACGCGTCGCGGTGGGGCGGGCGTTGGCGTCGCGTCCGGCGCTGCTGTTGGCCGATGAACCCACTGGCAACCTCGACGAAGCCACCAGCGATGAGGTGCTGCAATTGCTGTTGGACCTGTTGCGCGACAGCCCCACCAGCCTGTTGATGGTCACCCACAGCTCGCGCATCGCCGCACGCCTGGAGCGTCAAGTGGTGCTGCACCGTGGCCGGGTTGTCCCGGCGGGCGCTGTTTGAGATGGCGGTGTTTTACTGGGTCTTGCGCGCACTGCTGAGCCACTGGCGGCGCCATCCCGTGCAGTTTTTCAGCGTGTTGACCGGGTTGTGGCTGGCCACGGCGTTGCTGACCGGGGTGCAGGCCCTCAACAGCCAGGCGCGGGACAGTTACGCGCGGGCCAGCCAATTGATCGGCGGCGAGCCCCAGGCCAGCCTGAGCGCGCCGGATGGGGCGAGTTTCCCCCAGGCGCTGTTCGCCGAGTTGCGCCGGATGGGGTGGCCGGTGTCGCCGGTGGTGCAGGGGCGGGTGCAGCTCCAGGGGCATGAAGACACGCGCCTGCAATTAATGGGCATCGAGCCGTTGTCGCTGCCGGGCGGCGGCGCGGTGGCGGGCCAGCGCTTGAGCCAGGCGCAGATGCTGGCGTTCTTCGAGCCGCCGGGGCGTACCTGGATCGCGCCGCAAACCCTGCATGCCCTCGGGTTGCAGGAGGGCGACCAGCCGTTGACCACCAACGGACATCGCCTGGCGCCGTTGCAGGTCCGGCAGGACATGGCCCCCGGCGTGCTGCTGACCGACATCGGCTTCGCCCAGCCCTTGCTGGACATGCCCGGGCGTCTGTCGCGCTTGCTGCTGGACAAGGCCTACGCCGCCGCCCAGCCCACGCCACCCGCCGGGTTGCAACTCAGGCAGGGCGAAGACAACAACTTGTCGCGCCTTACCGAGAGCTTTCACCTGAACCTCGATGCCCTGGGCTTTTTGGCCTTTGTGGTGGGGCTGTTTATCGTGCACGCCGCCATCGGCCTGGCCCTGGAGCAACGTCGTGGCCTGTTGCGCACCTTGCGCGCCTGCGGGGTCAGTGCGCGGCTACTGATCCTCAGCCTGGCCGTGGAACTGGGCGTATTGTCCTTGCTCGGCGGCGTGCTCGGGGTGGCCAGCGGTTATGTGCTGGCGAGCCTGCTGCTGCCGGATGTGGCGGCGAGCTTGCGGGGCCTCTATGGCGCCGAAGTCGCTGGCCAACTGAGCCTGAGCCCGTGGTGGTGGGCCGCCGGGCTGGGCTTGAGCCTGCTCGGCGCGCTGCTTGCCGGCGCCAGTAGTGTGTGGCGGGCGGCACGTTTGCCCTTGCTGGCGCTGGCCAATGCCCAAGCCTGGCACGACGCCCATGGGCGCTGGTTGCGCCGCCAGGGTTGGGTCGCCGCCGCCGCGCTGTTGATCGCGTTGCTCGCGCTGCTGCTGGGCGACAGCCTGGCCGCCGGTTTTGTGCTGATGGCGGCCTTGCTGCTGGGGGCGGCGCTGGGCTTGCCGGTGATGCTCAATGGCGTGCTCAAGGCCGTGCTGGGGCGCAGTCGCTCGGTGCTGGGGCAATGGTTTCTCGCTGACTGCCGCCAACAGCTGCCCGCGTTGAGCCTGGCGTTGATGGCACTGTTATTGGCCCTGGCGGCCAATATCGGCGCGGGCTCCATGACCTCGGGGTTCCGCCAGACGTTCAACAACTGGCTGGAGCAACGCCTGACGGCCGAGCTGTACCTCAATCCGCAAAACCCGGCGCAAGCCGAACAGCTCAACACCTGGCTGGCGCAACAGCCGTTGGTGCAGGCAGTACTGCCGACCTGGCAGGTCGCCGTGCAATTGCACGGTTGGCCGGCGGATCTGTTCGGTGTGGTCGACGACTCGACCTATCGCCAGCATTGGCCGTTGCTCGAGGCTGCGAGCGCGCCGTGGGACCGCTTGCTGCAAGGCGACAGCCTGATGCTCAGCGAGCAATTGGCGCGGCGACTGTCGGTGAAACTGGGGGATACGGTCAGTATTCCCACACCCCGAGGCGTCTGGTCGCCCGTCCTGGTGGGGATTTATGCCGACTATGGCAACCCCAAGGGCCATCTGTTGGTCAATGCCAAGCACCTGCTGGCGCACTGGCCGACCCTGGCGCCGGCACGTTTCAACCTGCGGGTGTTGCCACAGGATGTGCCGCCGCTGGTGCGTGAAGTGCAGCGCGGGTTTGCCCTGGAGGACAGTCGCATCGTCGATCAACAGCAACTCAAGGGCTGGTCGAGCCAGGTGTTCGAACGCACCTTTGCCGCCACTGCGGCGCTCAACAGCCTGACCCTCGGCGTCGCCGGCGTGGCGCTGTTTATCAGCCTGTTGACCCAGAGCCAGAGCCGCCTCGGCCAACTCGCGCCGCTCTGGGCGCTGGGCGTGACACGGCGGCAATTGATGCTGTTGAACCTGGGGCAGACCTGGCTGTTGGCGGTGCTCACGCTGGTCCTCGCCGTGCCCCTGGGGCAGTTGCTGGCGTGGTGCCTGGATGCGGTGATCAACGTGCAGGCGTTCGGTTGGCGCCTGCCGTTGCAGGTGTTCCCGTGGCAGCTTGCGCAGTTGCTGGCGCTGGCGCTGCTGGCCACCTTGCTGGCGTCGGCCTGGCCGTTGTGGCAGCTGTACCGCAGTCGCCCGGCGGACTTGTTGAGGACCTTTGCCCATGAAGATTAGAGCGACGTTGTTCGCGGTTTTGCTGCTGTTGGGCGCGTGTGACAAAGTCCCGGCGCCCGAGCAAAGCTTCGCCGGCCTGGGCAGCGCGGCGGCGGACTTTGCCCAGGTGGTGCCCGGCAGGGTGTTCAGCTTTCCTGGCGACCATGGCCCCCACGACGGTTTTCGCATCGAGTGGTGGTACGTCACCGCCAACCTCAAGGACGCCCAGGGCAATGAATTCGGCGTGCAATGGACGCTGTTTCGCAATGCGCTCAAGGCCGGGCCGACGCAGCCCGGCTGGCACGATTCGGCGGTTTGGCTGGGACACGCCGCCGTCACGTCCGCCACGCGCCACTATGCCGCCGAACGCTACGCCCGCGGCGGCGTCGGCCAGGCCGGCGCGCAGGCGGTGCCGTTCAATGCGTGGATCGACGACTGGGATTTCGCCAGCCAACCTGGCGCCGCGAGCCCACTGGCCGACATGCGACTCAAGGCCAGTGGCGCGCAGTTCGCCTATGACCTGCACCTGACCTCCAGCCGCCCGCTGGTGTTGCAAGGGGACAAGGGCTACAGCCGCAAATCCGACCAGGGCCAGGCGTCGTACTACTACAGCCAACCGTTTTTCCGCGCCAGCGGCAGCGTCAGCATCGACGGCCACACCTATCAGGTCAGCGGTCCCGCGTGGCTCGACCGCGAATGGAGCAGCCAACCCCTCGCCGCGGGCCAGACCGGCTGGGACTGGTTCTCCCTGCACCTGGACAGCGGTGAACAGTTGATGCTGTTCCGCGTGCGTCAGCAGGACGGCGCGGGTTACCTCACCGGCACCTGGATCGATCAGCGGGGCCAGGTCCAGACCCTGCACAACGCCGACATCCAACTGACACCGTTGGCGACCACCACTCTCGACGGGCGCACGATTCCCACGCGCTGGTCACTGAACATTCCCGGCAAACAGCTGGACATCACCCCAACGGCGCTCAACCCGAACGCCTGGATGAACCTTGGCATTCCCTACTGGGAAGGACCGGTGCAGTTCGACGGTGGGGTGGGTTACCTGGAAATGACCGGTTATTAGGCTGGTTTCTGTCAGCACTGTTTCTGCGCCTATGTAGGCCGCTTCCCAAATTGAATGGTCGCCCCCTGGGCTTGTGTCCGGGGCGGCAGTGCCTGCTTATATTTCGACGCCATCTCCATTGGATTCGGGATGCAGGGCATGGCGCAGGGCTATATCAACCGCGAAACCATCGATCTCACCAGTTTGAAAACCCGCTTGATGGGCCACGGCCTGAGCCGCCAGCGCTCGGACCATTTTGACGTGTTGAACCACCACCTGCGCCACGGCTTGGTGACGCCGGGGCAATTGGTGGTGATTCCCGACGCCTACAGCGTGAGCTGCTCCCGAGAGGAAGCCTGGTTGATGCGCCGCGCCGAAGAAGTACGGCGCGAGCTGGAGCAAAAAGCATCGGTCGGCACAGCCGTGATCAATGACTATGACCTGCTGCAAAGCCTGCTGACCTACGGCTCGATAGGTGTGGGCAGCACGACCTCGGCGTGGGCGCGGCACCTGGATGAAGTGCTGCGCACGCTGGAAGACATCGAGCAGTTGCATCAGCGCTTGAAGGCCGGTGGCTTGGACCGTCAGACGTTTATCCGCCAGCGCCAGGTGTTGTTTGAATTGCTCGACACACAACTGCGTGGCGCGGCGCGGTTTGGCACGGGGTTGCGTGGCAATCAGTCGTTGAAGAACGTGTTGGGGATTTCCACCAAGAGCTTTTTGCACAAGGGCGAGATCGATGGGTATGCCAAGCGCATGGGGGCGATTGCGCAGGTGTCGAAGTGGTTGGGGAAGGGCACGTATGTGGGTTTGGCGATGGATGTCGGGGCTGCGGGATTGGAGATCAAGGAGGCGTGTGTGGTGGGGCGGGAGGCGCAGTGTCGGCAGGCGAAGTATGTGGAGAGTGGGCGGTTGGCGGGGAGTGTGGCGGGGGCTTCGTTTGGTGGGAGGTATGGCGCAGAGGTTGCTCGTAGTGCATGCAGGATCGTGTTGGCGGTAGGGCTTAGGGAGCGCAGTGGGTTGGCCTGTGGAATTATTGGCGGTGCTGCAGGAGGGTATGCAGGAGGCTCATTTTTCGGCGATACCGGTGCCTTTTTGGGGGGGAAAGTCTTAGAGGTCGATGGCCAATTCATCTTTGAGCCAGAGGGGGCATGACAATGTCATTTTTTCTCGCTTACAGCATCGTGTTGATGGGTGGGTGTTTTGTTATCTGGGGACTGATGCTCTTTGTGGAATATAGAAAGCTCGACGAGCTGGAAAGCTACTTCAGTGAAAACGAAAAGGTTTGCAAACATAAGCGCTTCTGGGGAAGGAACCAGCCGATAGACAAGTCTCAACGGATGGGGCTGATGGTCGACTTCCTATCTGACTCAAAGCGCTTTGTGAAAGCAGGCCTCGTGACCGAAGCCGAACTGGCCTCTGTTCCTCTAGCCCTCAAACGCTGGGTGTTGTGGCCTTATCGCTTAGCGGGAATTTGGTTTTTTGCAGCAGTCATCTGGGCCATCTGGCACAGATGGTAGGTGACGCCGTTTTCGTGAGCGGGTACGCATGCCGACTCCTGGCTATTTTTGTGGTGTTGGAGCGTAGCCCGGCCTGAACATTCTGCTGGTCGCGTATGTGTTTCGTACGGCTCGATAGGCGTCGGCAGCACGACCTCGGCGTGGGCGCGGCACCTGGATGAAGTGCTGCGCACGCTGGAAGACATCGAGCAGTTGCATCAGCGCTTGAAGGCCGGTGGCTTGAACCGTCAGACGTTTATCCGCCAGCGCCAGGTGTTGTTTGAATTGCTCGACACACAACTGCGTGGCGCGGCGCGGTTTGGCACGGGGTTGCGTGGCAATCAGTCGTTGAAGAACGTGTTGGGGATTTCCACCAAGAGCTTTTTGCACAAGGGCGAGATCGATGGCTATGCCAAGCGCATGGGGGCGATTGCGCAGGTGTCGAAGTGGTTGGGGAAGGGCACGTATGTGGGTTTGGCGATGGATGTCGGGGCTGCGGGATTGGAGATCAAGGAGGCGTGTGTGGTGGGGCGGGGGCTGCTTGGTTCGGAGCGGTAGGTGCAAAAGTTGCGCGTCGCCTATGTACAGTCGCTTTGGGTGTGGCGATGAAAGGACAGAGTGAACTGGTCTGCGCAGTTATTGGGGGAGCGGGGGGAGGGTATTTAGGCGGTGACAGGATGGGTGATAGCGGTGCCTTTCTGGGGGGGAAAGTTGTAGAGGTCGATGGCGTTTTGATTTTTGAACCGGAGCGGGCTTAACAATGTCGTTTTTTCTTATCTACAGCATTGTATTGATGGCCGGCGTATTCATCCTTTTGGGGCTGATGTTATTTGCGGAGTATCGAAAGCTCGATGAGTTGGAAAAATACTTCAGTGAAAACGAAAAGGTTCGAAGGCATAAGCGTTTCTGGGGAAAAAACCAGCGGATCGACAGATTCCATCGCATGGGGCTGATGATTGATTTCCTCTCGAATCCAAAGCCCTATTTGAAGGCAGGGCTAGTTTCAGAGGCCGAACTTGCATCAGTTCCCATAGCGCTCAAGCGATGGGCGTTGTGGCCCTATCGCATTTCTTACATTTGGATAGTTGTCATGATCATCGGCGGCATTTGGCAGAAGTGGTAACTCACTTTCCGGCCGTCATGCAAACCGCTGAGCAGGAAGCCGTCAGCAGCAGGAACGCCACCACCCAGCAGCAACACAAACAGCAGGTGACGCCGTTTTCGTGAGCGGGTACGCATGCCGACTCCTGGCTGTTTTTGTGGTGTTGGAGCGTAGCCCGGCCTGAACATTCTGCTGGTCGCACGTGTGTTTCAAAGTACCGGGTCCCAGCGTTGCGACCAGTCGCTCTCGGCCTTGACCACGCCCCGCAGCAACTCCAGCGCGTGTTGCAACACCGCCGAATCCCGTGCCCGCGAGTACACCAGATACGTCGGGAAACTGAACTCCGGCGCCTTCGCCACACGCTGCATCACGCCGCTGTCCAGGTAGCTTTGTACCACCCGCGTGCGGAAGTACCCGGCGCCGCCGTTTTCCAGGATGTACTGCAAGGCCAGCGGGCCCAGGTTGAAACTCAGCGCGGCGCGTGCCCTGTCCGGCAGGGCGGCGTCGTGTTGCTGGCGGAAGCCTGGGCCCCAGTCGATGTACACGTAGGGCACCGGGTTGCTGGCCAGTTGCACCAGGATCAGTTTTTCTTCCAGCACCTGTTCCACCTGCAACCCCGGCCAGTATTGCGGCTGGAACACCAGGGCGGCATCCAGCACCCCCAGCTCCAGCTGGCGCAGCAGGTATTCGCCTTCGCGCACTTCGGTGCGCAGCGCATGGCCGGGGATGTGTTCACGCAGGGCCTGGGCCCAGCCGAGCATCAACGGGTTGCACAGGCTGACCTCGCCACCGATGTGCAGCACGTTGCGATAGCCCTCGGGCAACGGCAGATCGCGGCGCGCGGCTTCCCAGGTTTGCAGCAACTGGTTGGCGTAGACCACGAACGCTTCGCCATCCGCGGTCAGGCGCGCGCCGGCGCGGTTGCGGATGAACAGCGTGCTGCCCAGCTGGCTTTCCAGGCTTTTGACCCGGGCGGTGATGGCGGTCTGGGTAACGTGCAGTTTCTCGGCCGCCGCGGCGAGGCTGCCGCAGCGGGTGATTTCGAGGAAGGTGCGTGCCAGTTCGATGTCCATGGGAGCCCCGGAGAATGAATGGGGGCATTGTAGTGGAATGCGCTCAGAACTGTGGGCGCGGGCTTGTGTGGGAGCGGGCTTGCTCGCGAAGACGGTGGATCAGTCAATAATTCTGTGACTGACACTCCGCTTTCGTGGGCTAGCCCGCTCCCACAGTTGATGGGTGTTGATGGGGAGTGAGTGTTCGGCTGGAGATCGCCCGGGCACTGCCAATCTCCCACATTCAATTGCATTTCATGGCGGGGTTACTGGGGCTTGCGGGTGCTGGGTAGGGAATGCCTTTGAATAAGCCTGGCAAACCCGCAACACCACATCATCGGCAAACCGCGCACCGACCACATGCAACCCCACCGGCAAGCCATTCGCCGCCAACCCGCAGGGCACTGACGCCGCCGGTTGCTGGGTGAGATTGAAGGGGTAGGTGAACGGTGTCCATTCGGTCCATTCCTGCAACCCGGAGCCCGGCGGGACGTCGTGCCCGGCGTCGAATGCGGTGATCGGCATCATTGGCGAGACCAGCACGTCGTAATGTTGGTGGAACGCAGCCATCCGCGCTACCAACGCCGCCCGCGCTTCAAGGGCCGCGCTGAAGTCATCCAGGCTCAAGCGTTCGCCCCGTTGCGCGATGCGCAGCAGGCCGGGGTCCAAGAGCTGTTTTTGCGCGTCGCTCATCGAACCGGTCAAACGTGCGGCCCCGGCTGCCCACAGGGTGCTGAACACCTCCAGCGGGTCGCTGAAACCGGGGTCGATCTGTTCGACATGGGCGCCCAATCGCACCAACCCCTCAACCGCCTGGGCGACCACTTTAGCCACTTGCGGGTCCACGTCCACGTAGCCGAACGCAGGGCTGTACGCCACCCGCAAGCCCTTCAAGTCCGCCCCTGGCGTCAGCCACGGCGCAGTCCTCGGCGCACCGCTCAAACCGTCCCGCGCATCCGGCTGGGCGATGGTTTGCAGCATCAATACGCTGTCTTCCACCGTGCGGGTCATCGGCCCCAGGTGCGACAGAATCGTCATGGAACTGGCCGGCCACTGCGGCACATAACCAAAGGTCGGCTTGATCCCGAACGTGCCGGTAAACGCACAGGGGATACGGATCGAGCCGCCCGCATCACTGCCCTGGTGCAACACCCCCAGGTTCAACGCCGCCGCCGCCCCCGCGCCGCCGGACGAACCACCCGCCGTGGTCCGCGTGTCCCACGGGTTGCGGGTGATGCCGTACAGCGGGTTGTCGGTGACGCCTTTCCAGCCGAATTCCGGCGTGGTGGTTTTGCCCAGCAATACCGCGCCGGCCTTGCGCATAAAGGCCGGGAAGGGCGCGTCGACGTCCCACGGCCCGTCGGCAGATGAGGTGCGCGAGCCCTTGCGGGTCGGCATGCCGAGCGTCAGCGTGAGGTCTTTGATGGAGGCCGGTACACCGTCCAGCGCGCCGCACGGCTGGCCCTTGAACCAGCGTTGTTCCGAGGCGCGCGCAGCGTGCAACGCGCCCTGCGGGTCCACATGGCAGTAGGCGTTTACCACCGGGTTGTAGCGTTCGATACGCAGCAATGCATCCTCGGTGACCTCCACCGGCGACAGGGTCTTGTCGCGAAAATGCTCCAGCAATTGCACCGCCGTCAGTTGCCCGATATCGCTCATGCCCGATCCCCCTGCGCCGCATTGACCATGGCCCGCAGCAACACCGCGCAGCCCGCCGCCAGGTCATCCGGCGCGGCGTTTTCGATTTCGTTGTGGCTGATACCACCTTCGCACGGCACAAAGATCATCCCGGCCGGGCCCAGTTCCGCGACGAAAATCGCGTCATGCCCGGCGCCGCTGACGATGTCCATATGGCTCAGGCCCAGGCTGCGCGCAGCGTCGCGCACGGCGTTGACGCAGGCCGGGTCGAAGTCCAGCGGCGGGAAGTCGGCCGTCGGTGTCAGCTCATAAGCCAGGCCGTGCTGTTGTGCCGTGGCTTCGATCACACCGCGTACCTCGTCGACCATGGCTTGCAGCTTGTCGGCATGCAGGTGGCGCAGGTCGAGGGTCATGTGCACCTGGCCTGGAATCACATTGCGCGAACCCGGATGCAGGCTCAGGCAACCCACCGTGCCGCAGGCGTGGGGTTGCTGTTGATGGGCGATACGGTTGACTGCACTGACCACCTCGGCAGCGCCGACCAGTGCGTCCTTGCGCAAGTGCATCGGTGTCGGCCCGGCGTGGGCTTCGACGCCGGTGAAGGTCAGGTCGAACCACTTCTGGCCCAGGCAACCCATGACCACGCCAATGGTGGTGGCGCGATCTTCCAGCACCGGGCCTTGTTCGATATGCGCTTCGAAATACGCCCCCACCGGGTGGCCCAGCACCGCGCGGGAACCGGCATAACCGATGCGCTGCAATTCGGCACCCACCGACAGGCCCTGGTCATCGAGCTTGGCCAGGGTCTCCTGCAAATCGAATTTCCCGGCAAACACGCCGGAACCCATCATGCACGGCGGAAAACGCGAGCCTTCTTCGTTGGTCCACACCACCACTTCAATCGGCGCTTCGGTTTCAATCTTCAGATCGTTCAGGGTGCGGATCACTTCCAGTCCGGCCATCACCCCGTAGCAGCCGTCGAACTTGCCGCCGGTGGGTTGGGTGTCGATATGGCTGCCGGTCATCACCGGGGGCAGGGCGCGATTGCGTCCGGCGCGGCGCGCAAAGATATTGCCGATGGCATCCACACTGACGCTGCACCCGGCCGCTTCGCACCACTGCACAAACAGGTCGCGGGCCTGGCGGTCGAGGTCGGTGAGGGCCAGGCGGCACACGCCGCCTTTTAGCGTGGCGCCGAGTTGGGCCAGGTCCATCAGCGACTGCCACAAGCGGTCGCGGTTGATCAGCGGGGCGTTGCTCTGGAGCGGTTGCGCAAAACTGTTCATCTGCATTCTCCGGTCAGGCACTCAGGGCCAAATAGCGGTTCTTGATGCTCGGGTCGGCGCGGAAGGCGGCGGCGCTGCCTTCGTAGACCACGCGGCCCTGTTCGAGTACGTAATGGCGGTCGGCGAGCTTGTCGCAGACCATCAGGTTCTGTTCCACCAGCAGCACCGGCAGGCCGTCGTCCTTGATCTTGCGCAGGATCTTCACCAATTCGTCGACGATCACCGGGGCGAGGCCTTCGGTGGGTTCATCGAGGATCAGCAACTTGGGGTCATTGAGCAGGGCGCGGGCAATGGCGAGCATCTGCTGCTCGCCGCCGGACAAGGCATGCCCGGCATTTTTGCGCCGTTCCTTGAGACGCGGGAACATGCCGTACACGTCTTCCAGCTGCCAGCGGCTGGTCTTGCGGGCGGCGATGCGCAGGTTTTCCTCGACCGTGAGCAAACGGAAGATCCCGCGGTTCTCCGGCACCAGCGCCAAGCCTTGGCGCGCAATTTCAAAAATCTTCTGCCCCACCAGCGCCTGGCCGTTGAAGTGAATCTGGCCCTGGCGCGGGCAGATGATGCCGAGGATGCTGCGCAACGTAGTGGTCTTGCCCGCGCCGTTGCGCCCCAGCAGCGTCACCAGCTCACCAGGGTTGACGCTCAGCGACACGCCTTCGAGCACGTGGCTCTTGTCGTAGTAGGAATGGATATTCTCGACGATCAGCATTAGGCGGCTTCCCCCAGATACGCAGTGCGCACACGTTCATCGGCGCGCACGAATTCCGGCGTGCCTTCCACCAGGATCTGCCCGTGGCTCATCACCGTGATGCGTTGGCTGATGGACATGACGATGCTCATGTTGTGTTCGATCAGCAGCACCGTGTGGTCGCGACCGAGGTCACTGATCAGTTGGGTCATGATCGGAATGTCATCGATGCCCATGCCCGAGGTGGGCTCGTCGAGCATCAACAGTTTGGGCTTGGAGCAGATCGACATGCCCACCTCCAGCACCCGCTGCTGGCCGTGGGACAACTCGCCGGCCAGGGTGTCGGCGCGGGCAGTGAGTTGCAGGCGTTCCAAGACCTGGTCGGCCATCTCCAGGTGCTCGCGTTTGCTGTCGACACGGCGCCAGAAGTTCAGCGCCCGCGCACCGTCACGGCCTTGGGCGGCCAGGCGCAGGTTTTCGCGCACGCTGAGGTTCTGGAACAGGCTGGTCAACTGGAACGAGCGCGCCATGCCTAGGCCGACGCGGCCGTGGGCCGGTTTGCGCATCAGGTTCTTGCCGTCGAAATGGATTGCCCCGGCGGTGGCCTGGCGCTCGCCGGTGAGGCAATGGAACAGGCTGGTCTTGCCCGCACCGTTGGGGCCGATGATGGTGTGGATGGTGCCGGCTTCGACCTTGAGGTTGACGCCGTTCACCGCATGGAAGGCGCCGTAGGCCAGTTCCAGGTTCTCTGTTTCCAGCAGGATGCTCATAGCACTTCCTCCTTGGCCACCACTGCGGGCTTGCGAGCGCCGCGCACTTTTTCAAACAGCGACGCCAGGCCGCCCCACAAACCACCGCGCATGAAGATCACCACCAGGATCAGGATCACCCCCAGTAGCATCAGCCAGCGTGGCCACAAGTCGGAGAGGAAATCCCCCAGCAGCACGATGGAGCCGGCACCCAGCAACGAGCCGAACAGCGAGCCGGTGCCGCCGACGATGGTCATGATCAGGATGTTCTCGGACATCGCCAGGTCGATGTTCGACAGCGGCACGAAGTGCAGCAGCATCGCGTACAGCGCACCGGCGATCCCGGTGACTGCGCCGGACAGCACAAACACCAGGATCTTGAAGTGACGCGTGTCGTAGCCGATCGCCGCGGCGCGGGTTTCGTTTTCGCGGATCGCCATCAGCGTGCTGCCAAAGGGCGAGGCGATGACCCGGCGCGCGCCGATAAAGATCAGCAGGAACAGCACCGCCACAAAGCCGTAGAAGGCGCGGGCGTCGGCCAGGGATAGCAGCACAGTGTCACCGACGCGGATTTCCGGGCGCGGCACGCTGAGCAGGCCGTTGTCGCCGCCGGTCCAGTCGCTGAGGGTGTAGGCGACGAAGTAGGCCATCTGGCTGAAAGCCAGGGTCAGCATCACGAAGTAGATGCCGGTGCGGCGGATCGCCAGGGCGCCGACCAACAAGGCCAGGAAACCACCGGCCACGGCCGCGCCGAGCAACGCAGTGAACAGGCCCATCTGCAAATGCAGCATCAGCAGCGCCGCGCAATATGCCCCGGCACCAAAGAAGATGCCCTGGCCGAACGACAGCAGCCCGGTATAGCCCAGCAGCAGGTTGCAGGCGAGGGCGGCCATGGCAAAGATCAGGATCTCGGTGGCCAGGGTCGCCGAAGGCAAGATCAGCGGCAGGCCGATCAGTACGGCCAGCACCCACAGCAACATCGCACGGGATTGGGTCTTGGCAAACGGCAGGGGATTTTTCTCGCTCATGTCAGGCTCTCCCGAACAGGCCGTAAGGGCGCACCAGAATCACCACGGCCATCGCGCCGTAGATCATCAGGCTCGCGCCCTGGGGCCAGAGTGTGGTCATCAGGCTTTGCACCACGCCGACCAATAAACCGCCGACCAGCGCACCGCTGAACGACCCCATGCCACCGATCACCACCACCACGAAGGCCACGCCGAGAATTTCCGGGCCGACAAAGGGCTGTGCGCCGCGCAAGGGGGCGAACAGCACCCCGGCGACACCGGCCAGGGCCACGCCGAGGGCGAAGGTCATCGAGAACAAACGGAAAATATTGGTGCCCAGCAGCGACACGGTCTCGGTGCTTTCACTGCCGGCGCGCACCAGGGCGCCGAAGCGCGTGCGTTCCAGCAGCAGCCACAGGCCCAGGCCGACCAGCCCGGAGAAGCCGATCAGGAACAGGCGATAGTGCGGGTACACAAAGTCACCGATCACCAGCACCCCGCGCAGCAGTTCCGGCACGGCGACGCTTTTGCCCACCGGGCCCCAGATCATCACGCTGGCCTCCTGGATGATCAGGGCTATCCCCAAGGTCACCAGGATCTGGAACATGTGCGGCAAGTGATAGATGCGCTGGATCAATAATCGCTCGATCACCCACGCCAAAGCGGCCACCACCAGCGGCGCGATCAGCAGCGCCAGCCAGAAGTTGCCGGTGAGGCTCACGGCGGTGTAGCAGATGTAGGCACCGAGCAAAAAGAACGCGCCATGGGCAAAGTTGACGAAGTTGAGCAGGCCGAAAATGATGGTCAGACCGACGGCGATGAGGAAGTAGATCATCCCCAGCCCGAGGCCGTTGAGGATCTGGAACAGGTAAAGATTAAGCATGCAGGAACCCTCGGCAGGACGCCGCTTGCGCGGCCCTGCCTGCAATATTCAGGGGGTCAGGCGAGCGTGCAGCCCGTGGCGCCCACTGGCGGGAAGGATTGGCCGGCGCTGAGCACTTTGGCCAGGTCGTCCTTGTCGGCCATCTCGCTGGCGGCTTTGCCGACGAGCAGGTAGTAATCCTTGATCACCTGGTGGTCGCCGGCGCGGATCGATTCCTTGCCGGTCGGGCCATCGAAGCTCAGGCCCTGCATGGCCTTGGCTACGGTCGGGCCGTCGAAGCTGCCGGTGGCGACGATGGTGTCTAGCATGACCTTGGTGCTGATGTAGTCGGCGGCCAGCGGGTAGGTGGGGTTGATCCCGTATTTGGCCTGGGTCAGCTTGACCAGTTCGCGGTTGAGCGGGGTGTCGACCTGATGCCAGTACTGCGCGCCCAGGTACACGCCTTCAAGGATGTCGCTGCCCAGTTCCTGGAACTGGTCGAGGCCGGCGGACCATACCAGCAGTACTTTCATGCGCTGCTTGATGCCGAAGTTCACTGCCTGGCGCAGGGTGTTTGACGACTGGCTGCCGAAGTTGAGCAGTACCAGCACATCGGGTTTGGCGGCGATGGCGTTGGTCAGGTAACCGGAGAATTCCTGTTCCTGCAACGAGTGATAGCTATTGCCGATGTGTTCCAGGCCGCTGTCCTTGAGCACACTTTTGGCGCCTTCGAGCAGCGCTTCGCCAAACACGTATTGCGGGGTGATGGTGTACCAGCGCTTGGCGTCCGGCAGCAGCTTGATCAGCGGCAGCATGGTTTCGCGAATCGCGCCGTAGGTGGGCACCGACCAGCGGAATGTCGCGTGATTGCAATCCTTGCCTGTGACTTCATCGGCGCCCACCGGGGTCATGAACACGCCGCCGACCTTGTCCACTTCCTTGGCCACCGCGAGCGCCGACGACGACAATGTGCAGCCCTGGAAGAACCGCGCGCCGTCCTGCTGGATGGCTTCCTGCACCTTGCGCACGGCCTTGCCGGCGTTGCCTTCGGTGTCGATGACCTTGTAGTTCAGCGGGCGGCCGAGAAGGGTGGCGTGTTGTTCCACCGCCAGGCGCGAACCCATGTCGGCAAACTTGCCATAGCTGGCAAAGGCGCCGGACATGGACTTGAGGCCGTAAAAGGTAAAGGGCTCGGCGGCGAATGCGTGGCGCACGCTCAGCGGGAGGCTGAGGGCGGAGGCGAAGGTAAGGCTGGCTTTCAATAACGTACGACGCTGCATGGGGTGACTCCCTGGTTTAGTTATTGGCAGGAGCGGCAAGGGCGATACGGTGGAGCAAGGGCCTGTGGGCAGGCCTGTTATTTATTGGATGACGCGAGTGTTGGTTGGAATGCGGTCAAAATGTGGAAGCTGTGTTGTCTTTAGGGGCGGTGATCGAACTCCAGTAGAAAATGCGGGCTGACCTGGCCTTCAAGCGCGGTCATGTGGTGTTCGGCATCGCACATATGTTCATGCATCAAACCGCGCACCGCGCTTTCATCACCGGCGCGAAAGGCAATCAGCAACTGTTTGTGATAGTCGAGGTTGGCGGCGTCGAACTGCTTGCGCTTGGGTTTGTAGGCCTTTTTCAGCACTACCAGGTCGCGCAGCAGATCATTGAGGAACTGCGCCATGAAACTCAGCAACGGGTTGGGGCACGCCTTGGCCAGCAGGTTGTGGAACTCCAGTTCAGCCAGGCGCTGTTCGCGTTGACCGGCCTCGCTGTCTTCCGGTGCGCTACAGAAATCCACGTTGTCTTGCAGGGCCTGGTAGTCATCTTCGCTCAAGCGCCCCAGCACCGAGACCGCCAGTTCCACTTCGATGACCTTGCGCAACTGGTACACCTGCTCGCCATCCAGATGCTGAAAGTGCAGATAGTTACGCAACGCGCGGCTGGCCGGTTCGGTGCCGGCCTGGTTGAGGTATGCACCGCCGCTGGGCCCGGTGCGCGTGCTCACCAAACCCTCGACCTCGAGGGCCTTGAGCGCCTCGCGGGCCGAGCCTTTGGAGCACTGGAAGCTTTCCATCAGCTCACGCTCGGTGGGCAAACGATCGCCGGGCTTCAAGGCGTCGGTGACGATGGAGCGCTTGACCGACTCGACAATCACGTCGGACAGCTTCTGGCGTTTGCGTTTCAGCGGGCGGCTTAGCATGGCGTCGATTTATCGTATTAATGCGGATAAATAGCACTTAATAACGATTAGCCTGGAGCGTCAACGCAAGGTGTCGTTTTCAGCGGCAACAGGTCGCAAACGGTGCGCTACTCCCAATCGCCTTTGTCGAGGCACTGGGTGGCAGGTGGCGGCTGCTTGCCGAAGGCGAGGAAGTCGCCGACCCATCGGATCACGCATGCACTGGCCTCAGACTTGGGGGGTGCCTTGAGGCGCAGTTGCTCGACTTGCGTAAGGTTCGCCTCGCCACGCTCGGCGTTGACCAGCACCATGCGCGCGACCCGCTCGGGAAACAGCGCCGCGTAGCGACTGCCCAGGCGTGTGGCGTCGGCGCTGCCGAGGTAATTGAGCTGGGTCTCTTCAAGTTGGGCGCGGACGAACTCCATGTCCCGTGCCGCGTTTTCGACCCCGCTCTCCTGGTTGAGATCACGCGGGGTGAGTTCAACCACATCGTAGCGATTGAGCAGGGTGCGATAGGCCTGGGTGGAATGGGCACTCCAACTGCCGGCCAGGAGGATGGCGAAGGTGCCGCTGTGATTGGTCTGGGGGCTGTTTCCGGGTTGGGCGAACACCACGCCTTGGCGGCTCAGCGGGTCGCGGGCGCCGACGCGGGTCAGGTACAGGCGCAGTTTACCTTGCCGGGGCGCGGCGTGGTTGCGCGGCACGGTGACGATGCCGCATTGGGTGCGCTCAAGCACGTCGGGAGCCAAGTGTGCGAAGGCGGGGAGGCGGCAGTCCAGTTGCCAGTCGATGGCGGTGGGGCTGATCAGCGGCAAACCATGGGCAAGGCTTGCCGTCAGCCACAGGCAGGCGCAGAACAGGTGTTTTACAACAGTCATCAAGAGGTCCCGGGCAGCCGTGAGATAGCGGCTTTTTTACCAAGGACCCCGGGTCAAAAAATGTAGGGCGAACAGACAACTTCTGTAAGGAAATGGAGTTTTGTTTATCGGATATTGCTTTCCCAGCCGCCCCCCAGTGCTTTGTACAGGGCGATGCTGGCTTGTACGCGCGACAGCCGCAACTGCACGTTCAAATCCTGGGCCGCGTACAGGGTGCGCTGGGTTTCCAGGACCGTCAGCAAGTCCGCGGCGCCTGCCTGGTAGCGGCTTTGAGCGATCTGGAAGGCCGTCTGCGCTTGTTGCAGTTCTTCGGTTTGCCAGTGGCGCTGCTGGTCGAGGCGGGTGATGTTGCTGAGGGATTTTTCCACATCGGCAAAGCCGTTGATGATCGCGCCGCGATAGCTTTGCAGCAGCTCATCCTGGCGTGCGCGGGCCTTGTCGCGCTCGGCGCTTAAACGGCCATTGTTGAAGATCGGCGCGATCAGGCCGGACGTCAGGGTGTAGAACGGGCTGCGCAGGATTTCGTTGGCCTTGTAGGCGCCGCTGCCGAGTGTGGCGCCAAGGGTCAGGGTTGGCAGCATGGCGGCGCGGGCAACGGTGACGTCAGCACTGGCGGCGGCCAGTTGCGCTTCGGCCTGGGCCAGGTCGGGGCGCCGGCTGAGCAACTGGCTCGGCACACCGCTGCCGATGGTCGGCCAGGTCAGGGCCTGGAACGTTTCGTTGCCCAGGTCCACGGCTTGCACGGGTTGGCCGAGCAGGGCGGCGAGGGTGATCTGCGACTCTTCGGCCAACTGCTCGATCAACGGCAATTGCCGTTGCTGGCTGGCCACCAGGCTTTTCTGCTGGGCCAGTTCCAGGGCAGTGGCGGAGCCGGCGTCGTAGCGGGTCTGCACCAGGTCGAGCACGTTGCGCGCATTGGCCAGGTTGAGCGCGGCGATCTGTTGGCGCTGGCGTGCGGCGAGGGTCTGCGCGTAGCGGTCGGCGACGTTGCCGAGCAGGGTCAGCTCCACTGTGGCCTGGTCGAACTCACTGGCGCGCAAGGTCTGCACCGCGCTGTCGCGGGCGGCGGCGCGGCCACCCCAGAAGTCCAGTTCATAGCTGGCGGTGAAGTTGGTGTCGTAACTGTTGACGGTGTTGTTGCTCGCAGTGGCGTTCAGGTCTGAGTTGCCGCTGCCGCGCAACAGCCGTTCACGGCTGGCGGTGAGGTTGAACTTCACCTCGGGCAGCAGCGGCGCACCGGCGATCACCGCGCTGGCCTGGGCCTGGCGCACGCGGGCCATGGCGGCGGCGACGTCGAAACTGTCGCGGCGCGCCTGCTCGACCAAGCGGTTGAGCTGCGGGCTGCCGAACTGCGTCCACCACCGTGCATTGCTGGCCTGCGCCGTCTCGCGTTCGGCATATTGCCAGGCGGCGGGTGCGGCGATGCCGCTGTCGACAGCCGGCGGCTGGCCGGCGCAGGCGCTGAGCAACAGGCACAGGCCGGGCAGGTAAAGGGACGGTTTATTCACTGGTCAACGCCTTAACCGGATCGAGCCGGGCAGCTTTACGGGCCGGCATGAAGCCGAAGATGACACCGGTGACCAGCGCACAGCCAAACGCGCCGAACACCGCCACCAGGGAAAATTGCACGGCCACTTCGGCCAGCACCAACACGCCGCCGACGAGCAGCGCGAGGGCGATGCCGAACAGGCCGCCGACCACCGAGAGCATCACCGCTTCGGTGAGGAACTGGCGCAGGATGTCGCGCTGGCGGGCGCCGGTGGCCATGCGGATGCCGATTTCACGGGTACGCTCGCGGACGGTCATCAGCATGATGTTCATCACACCGATACCGCCCACCAGCAGCGAGATCGCGGCAATCGAACCGAGCATCAGCGACAGCGTATTCTGCGTGCGCGCCTCGGCCTGGATCATCGCCGCGTTGTTGGTCAGCTGGTAGTCGCGCTTGCCGTTGTGCAACTTGAGCATCAACTGGTCGATGGCCCGCTCGGCTTCGTGGACCTTGCGCGCATCGGCGGCGGCAATCGCCACGTATTCGGGGTTATAGGTGCCGAACAGGCGCACGCTGGCGGCGGTGTAGGGGATGGCGACGCGGTCGTCGCTGTCCTTGTTGCCGGAGCTGGAGCCTTTTTCCGCGAGCACGCCGATCACCTGGAACGGCACGTTTTCGATGAGGATGTATTGGCCGATCGGCGTCGGCAGATCCTTGAACAGCTTCTCGCGGATGCGATGGCCGATCACCGCGACGGTGGCCCCGGCGCGCTCATCGGCCTCGGTGAAGTAGCTGCCCTCGACCACCGGCCAGTTGAAGATCTCCGGGAAGTTGATGTCGTTGCCGCCCACGTATGCCAGGTAGTCGAGGTTGCCGAAGCGGATCCCGGCGTCGCTGCCATTGACCGGCATGATGCGCTTGACCTGGGGCAACGCCGCCAGTGCCGCCACATCGTTGAGGGTAACGATGCCCAGCGGCGTACGCGGGTTGGGCGACGAGCCGCTGAGGTAGATGATGTTGGAACCGAACGCGCCCATCTGCGCCATGACCTGGCGCTTGCTGCCTTCGCCCACCGCCAGCATCACCACCACCGACGCCACGCCGATGATGATCCCCAGCAAGGTCAGCGCGGTGCGGAACTTGTTGATCCACATCACCCGCCAGGCGGCCTGCACGGCGTCGACCAGTTCGGCCTTCCACGCGCCATTGTGCTCGGCGCCGTCGACCAGGCGCTGGCGCAGGTCCACGGCTTGCAAGGCATCACTGTTGGCGACCGCCGGCACGTAGCTGGCGTCTTTGGCCGAGTCGCTGATGATCTGGCCGTCGCGGATCTCGATGATGCGGTTGGCGCGCGCCGCCACTTCGCGGTCGTGGGTAATCAGGATGACCACGTGGCCCTGGCTGGCCAGTTCGTCGAGCAGTGTCATCACCTCGGCGCCGCTGTGGCTGTCGAGGGCGCCGGTGGGTTCGTCGGCCAGGATGATATGGCCGCCGTTCATCAGCGCGCGGGCAATCGACACCCGTTGCTGCTGGCCGCCGGAGAGTTGGTGCGGACGGTTGCCGGTGCGCTCGGCCAGGCCCAGGCGGGTGAGCAGGGCCTTGGCGCGGGCGTGGCGTTCAGCGGCGCTGATGCCGGCGTAGATCGCCGGCATCTCGACGTTTTCCTGGGCCGAGCCCGACGGGATCAGGTGGTAGCCCTGGAACACAAAGCCGAACGCCTCGCGGCGCAGCCAGGCCAGCGCGTCGCCGTCCAGGTGCGCGACGTTTTCTCCGGCGAACAGGTAGTCGCCCGCAGTGGGGCGGTCGAGGCAGCCGAGGATATTCATCAGCGTCGATTTGCCCGAGCCGGACGCGCCGACAATCGCGACGAATTCCCCGGCGTGGATTGCCAGGTCGATGCCGCGCAACACGTCGACTTGCGGGCTGTCGCCGCCGCCGTAGGATTTGCGGATGTTCTTGAGTTCGATCAGGGGCGTGGCCAACTCAACCCCCGTTGCCGTCGGCTGGGCCGATCAGCAGGTGATCGCCTTCGTTCAAGCCGTCGAGCACTTCGACGCGCAGGCGGTCGCTGATACCCAGGCGCACTTCGCGTTCCTCGATACGGCCGTTCTTGGCGACCACACGAGCGATCTGTTTATCGGCGTTCGCTGTACCCTGCAGCGCGGCGACGGGGGCGGTGAGGGCATCCTTGACCTGGCTGGCGACAAAAAACACCTGGGTGGTCATCTCGGCCATCAGCGCGTGGTCGCTGTTGTCCACGTCCAGCAGCACGGTGTACAGCACCACGCGGCCGCTGCCGCTCTTGTTGGAACTGCTGGGGCTGCCGCTGCCCTGGGTTTCGTTCAGCGGCTTGGGCGGGATCGGCAGGATCTGCCGCACGGTGCTGGTCCAGCGCCGGTTGCCGCCGCTGAGGGTGGTGAAATACGCAGTCATCCCCGGTTTGACGTGGCCGATGTCGGCCTCCGAGACTTCCGCCCACACGGTCATCGGCGACAACTTGGCGATGCGCAGGATCAGCGGGGTCTGTTGTTGCGCATTGAGGGTCTGGCCGACACGGGCGTCTACCGCGACGACGGTGCCGTCCATCGGCGCATAGATGCGCGTGTAGCCCAGCTCCGCTTCGTCGCTGCGCAGGCTGGCCTGGGCCTGGAGGATCTGCGCCTGGAACATCGCCACCCGCGCCTGGGTGGCGCTCAGCTCGGCCTTGGCGGTTTGCACGTCTTCTTCGCGGGTGGCGTTGCCGGCCGTCAGACGTTGCTGGCGCTGGTATTTCTGCTGCGCCAGTGCCAGTTGGGCCTGCTGTTCCTGCAACTGCGCCTTGAGGTTCTGGATGCCGTAGCGGCTGGCGTCAAGCTTGGCTTTTTGCGTCGACGGGTCGATTTCCACCAGCAGTTGGCCTGCCTTGACATGGTCGCCGGCTTCGACGTGGATCTTCTGGATCTGCCCCGACGCCTGGGCGCCTACGTCCACATAGCGGCGCGGTTGCAGGGTGCCGAGGGCGGTGACGCTGTTTTCGATATTGCCGCGGGTCACGGTGACGGTGGCGAGGGCGTCGCGGTCCGAGGGCAGCACTTGCCAGGCGGCAACGCCGATGACGGGGATCAGGCACGCGACAACAAGCAGCGCGCGTCGGGCGGGTCGAGAGCGTTTCATGCTTTGGTTCCAGCCAGGGAAGTTCGGGGCGCAGTTGCGCAGAGCTGACTGTTAAACGAGGGGATTGCGCGGGGATTTAGGCGGTTACACAAGCGGTTACAGCTCCATGGGTTAAAAAAACGTCCGTTGGTACAACACTTCTTTAAAAGTAGATGAGAATTACTATAAATTGCACGCACCCAAACTGCCATCATCGTTTGGGTATCTTTTCTTACAGTGCACAAGGAACGGATGCCGCCTCTTCCGGCGGTCGGGAGTCATGTTGGAAAACTACTATCGCGAGCTGGTGTGTTTCCTCAACGCCAAGCTGGGCAACCGACAGGTGGCCGAGGATGTGGTGCATGACGCTTATGTCCGGGTGCTGGAGCGCTCCAGCGACACGCCGATCGACCAGCCACGCGCGTTTTTGTACCGCACGGCGCTGAACCTGGTGATCGACGGGCACCGCCGCAACGCGTTGCGCCAGGTCGAGCCGCTGGAAGTGCTGGACACCGAAGGGCGCTTCGCCAACTCATCGCCCCACGCCAGCCACGCCCACGAGCAGCGCCTGGCGATGGTGGAGCGGGCCCTGGCGGAACTGCCCAAGGCCTGCCGCGACAGCTTCCTGCTGCGCAAGCTCGACGGCCTGTCCCACCCGCAAATCGCTGAGCGCCTGGGGATTTCCCGCAGCCTCGTGGAAAAACACATCGTCAACGCGATGAAGCACTGCCGGGTACGGATGCGCGAGTGGGACGCACACTGAGCGCTGATCGGTTAAATTTTTTTTCACTGTCCTCGTTTCCTATCAACACACGACCTGTTGTGCAGGTCTTGAAGGTATTCCCGCCCCACCGCCAAGGGGCTTATCCAGAGGACACTGGAATGACACAGGCAATTGCTTCGCCCGCGGTTCACGACCTGATCGGTATCGGTTTCGGCCCTTCGAACCTGGCGCTGGCCATCGCCCTGCAGGAGCGCGAAAAAGCCCAGGGCAAACTCGACGTGCTGTTTCTCGACAAGCAGGCGGACTACCGCTGGCACGGCAATACCCTGGTGACCCAGAGCGAACTGCAGATTTCGTTCCTCAAGGACCTGGTGACCCTGCGCAACCCCACCAGCCCTTATTCCTTCGTCAATTACCTGAAAACCCACGGGCGCCTGGTGGATTTCATCAACCTGGGTACCTTCTATCCGTGCCGCATGGAATACAACGACTACCTGCGCTGGGTCGCCGGGCAGTTCCAGAGCCAGGCGCGCTACGGCGAGGAAGTGCTGGCCATCGAGCCGATCCTGCATCAACAGCAGGTTGAAGCGTTGCGCGTGATCTCCCGCGACGCAGTGGGCGAGCAGCATGTGCGTACCACCCGTTCGGTGGTGGTCAGCGCCGGTGGCACGCCGCGTATTCCCGAGGCGTTCAAGGCGCTCAAGGGTGACGGCCGGGTGTTCCACCATTCCCAGTACCTGGAGCGCATGGCCCAGCAGCCCTGCATCGACGGCAAGGCGATGCGTATCGCGATCATCGGCGGTGGCCAGAGCGCGGCCGAGGCGTTCATCGACCTCAACGACGGCTTCCCGTCGGTGCAAGTCGACATGATCCTGCGCGGTTCGGCGCTCAAGCCGGCGGATGACAGCCCGTTCGTCAACGAAGTGTTCTCGCCGGCGTTCACCGACCTGGTGTTCCAGCAGGTGGGCGAGGAGCGCGAACGCCTGGTCGCCGAGTACCAGAACACCAACTATTCGGTGGTGGACCTGGACCTGATCGAGCGCATCTACGGCATCTTCTACCGCCAGAAAGTCTCCGGTATCGCGCGCCAGGCGTTCCGCACCATGACCGTGGTCGAAAAAGCCACGGCTGGCCCGCTGGGTATCGAACTGGTGCTGCGCAACAACGCCAACGGCGAAACCTGCGTCAACCACTACGATGCGGTGATCCTCGCCACCGGCTACGAGCGCCAGACCCATCGCGCCTTGCTGGCACCGCTGGAAGCCTACATGGGCGACTTCGAAGTGGCCCGCGATTACCGCATCGTCACCGACGAGCGCTGCAAGGCCGGCATTTATATCCAGGGCTTCAGCCAGGCCAGCCATGGTTTGAGCGACACGCTGCTGTCGGTCCTGCCGATCCGTGCCGATGAAATTGCCGCGTCGTTGCACGAAAACGACCGCAGCCGTGGCCAGGAGCGTTCGGTGAAGGACCTGCTGCTCGCTACCGCGAGCTGACAGGCTGCACTTGTGACATAGGGGGGCTGCTGATACTGTACAAAAAACCAGTATCGGTAGCCTTCCATGCAGTTGATCGAAAAACTCAGCATCCTCGCCGACGCCGCCAAGTACGACGCTTCCTGCGCCAGCAGCGGCGCGCCCAAGCGCAGTTCCGAGGGCAAGGCCGGGCTGGGCTCCACCGATGGCATGGGCATCTGCCACAGCTACACACCGGACGGGCGCTGCGTCTCGCTGCTCAAGGTGTTGCTCACCAACTTCTGCCTCTACGACTGCCAATACTGCGTCAACCGCCGCTCCAGCGACGTGCCCCGCGCACGCTTCAGCCCGGAGGAGGTGGTGACCCTCACCCTGGATTTCTACCGGCGCAATTGCGTTAGCGGGCTGTTTCTCAGCTCCGGCATCATCCGTTCCTCCGACTACACCATGGAACAGTTGGTACGCGTCGCCAAACTGCTGCGCGAGGAGCATGATTTCCGGGGCTACATCCACCTCAAGACCATTCCCGATGCCGACCCGGCGCTGATCGCCGAGGCCGGGCGCTATGCCGACCGGCTGAGCGTGAACATCGAGTTGCCCACCGAAGCCAGCCTGCAGACCCTGGCGCCGGAAAAAAAGATCGTGTCGATCAAGCAGGCCATGCAGACCATCTACACCGGCGAGCAGACCGTATTCAACGAGCCGCGCGCGCCGCGTTTCGCGCCAGCGGGGCAGAGCACGCAGCTGATCGTCGGCGCCGACGACACCGACGACAGCACCATCCTGCATGGTGCCGAGGCGTTGTACGGCAGCTTCAAGCTGCGCCGCGTGTACTACTCGGCGTTCAGCCCCATCCCCAACAGCCCGAAAAGCGTACCCCTGGCCGCGCCACCGCTGATGCGCGAGCACCGCTTGTATCAAGCCGATTTCCTGCTGCGCAGCTACGGCTTCAACGCCACCGAACTGTTCAAGGGGCCCGGTCACCTGGCCCTGGATATTGATCCCAAGCTGGCCTGGGCCCTGGAAAACCGCGACGTCTTCCCCCTCGACCTCAACCGCGCCGAACCGACCTTGATCGCACGCATTCCCGGCATTGGCCTGCGCACCACCCAACGGCTGGTGGACCTGCGCCGTGAACGCAAGATCCGCTTCGAAGACCTCGCACGCATGCGCTGCGTGTTAGCCAAGGCCAAGCCGTTTTTCATCACCAGCGACTACCACCCGCAACAGGCCGACAGCACCAGCGTGCTGCTGCGCGAGCAATTGCGTGATCGTCCGCAGCCGCAGCAAATGGGCTTGTGGGGATGATCAGCCTGGAATGCGACAACCTGTTCAGCACCTGGCGCGACCAGGCGCGCTGGCTGCTCAGCCATCAGGTCGATCCCAGCCAGGTAAGCTGGGGCGAAGCCGAGGTGGCCGACCTGTTTGCCACTGACGAGCCGATCCCCGCAGGGCTTGGGCCGTTCCAGACGCGGGTGCCCAAGGCGCTGCTCGAATTGCTCGAGTCGGCCGCCTGCTATCACGGCGAGCAGCGTTGGAGCCTGTTGTATGAAGTGTTATGGCGCGTGAGTCATGGCGACCGTACGGCGATGCTGGCGGGGGACAAATTGGGCAGCGAGTTGCAGCGGCGGATCAAACAGGTCAGCCGAGAGGCGCACCACTTGCATGCGTTTGTGCGCTTTGTGGCGCTGCCGGCCGGGGCTGGGCCCGAATTGCCGGAGTACGTGGCGTGGCATGAACCGGCACACGACATCTTGAAATCTGCCAGCCAGCATTTTGTCGGGCGCATGGGGCGCCATCGCTGGATGATCGCCACGCCGTTGGACGGGGTGTATTACGACGGTGAGCAGCTGATCCACCAGCGTGAATGCCCCGAGGCGTGGCGGCAGTTGGCGCAGAATGTCGAGGACCCCCACAGTGAGATGTGGTTGACCTACTACAGCCATATCTTCAATCCGGCGCGCTTGAACCCCAAGGTGATGGAGGGGCATTTGCCCAGTCGGTTCTGGAAGAACCTGCCGGAGGGCAAGTTGATCCCGGGGTTGATCAGCGAGGCGCGCACGGGCAAGCAGAAGGACGGGCAGGCCAAACTGATTGGCGCCAAACCTGGTAAACGAATTTCAAGCGGGCACGCATAAAAATGTGGGAGCGGGCTTGTGTGGGATTGGGCTTGTGTGGGAGCGGGCTTGCTCGCGAATACGGTGCGTCAGTCGAAACATCTTTGGCTGATACACCGCTTTCGCGAGCAAGCCCGCTCCCACAAGGGCTATGCAGTGTTTGGTGAGTTGCCTTTCAGGTCAGCTCTGTAGCGGTGTTTTTGACCACGGCCAACTCCGGATGCGCCACCAACTTATCGATATGCAACTCGTCATTGTTCAACCAGGTCTCCGTCAGCACCCGGTAATGCTCCATGTCCCGGCAGCGCATGCGCAGGCTGTAGTCGAACGGCCCGCTGATCAGCTGGCATTCGAATACCTGCGGGCAGTTTTTCACACAGGCTTCAAACGCCTTCTGCGCCGAGCGCCCGCTTTGGTTGGACAAGGCCACCAGCACCAGCAGTGACAGCCCCGGCGAGACCATCTGCACATCGATGATCGCCCCGTACCCACGAATCACCCCGCGTCGCTCCAGCTTGCGCACCCGTTCCAGGCAGGGCCTGGGCGTGAGGTGCACCAGCGACGAGAGCTTTTCGTAGGTGATGCGCCCCTGGTGACGCAGCACTTCGATGATGGCTTCATCGATGCGATCCAGCGCAGGGGAGGTATGGGGTCCGTTGGCCTTGGTATCCATGGGTTTCACTTCAAACGGTTGGAAAGAAATTGCTGCAAGCGTTCGCTCTTGGGGTGGTCAAGGATCTCGGCGCCGCCTTGTTCCTCGACACGACCCTGGTGCAAGAACAGCACTTGGCTGGACACCTGGCGGGCAAAGCCCATTTCGTGGGTGACCATCAGCATGGTACGACCTTCCTCAGCCAACGTCTGTATGACTTTGAGGACTTCTCCTACAAGTTCCGGGTCGAGGGCCGAGGTGGGTTCATCGAACAGGATGATCTCCGGTTCCATGGCCAGGGCGCGGGCAATCGCCACGCGTTGTTGCTGGCCGCCCGACAGGAAGGCTGGGTATTGATCGGCGACGCGGCCCGGCAGGCCGACCTTGTCCAGGTACATCCGCGCGCGTTTTTCCGCCTCGGCGGCGCTGACGCCCAGTACCCGGCGCGGGGCCATGGTGATGTTTTCCAGCACGGTCATGTGGCTCCACAGGTTGAAGTGCTGGAACACCATGGCCAGGCGCGTGCGCAGGTTTTGCAGTTGGGCCTGGTGCGGCGCGCGGGTGCCGGCGCGACCTTGCTGCATTTCGATGCTGATGCCGTCGAGCGTGATGACCCCGGCGTCGGGTTGTTCGAGAAAGTTGATGCAGCGCAGCATCGTACTTTTACCCGAGCCGCTGGCGCCGATCAGGCTGATCACGTCGCCGTTGCGGGCGTTGAGGGACACGCCCTTGAGCACCTCGTGTTCGCCATAGCGTTTGTGGATGCCTTCGACTTGCAGCTTGACGGCGGCGGTGGCGGCTTTGGCCACGGGTACATCCAGAGGGTATGCGGCCAGGGCCTGCGCGGACTGATTCATGGGTTAGCCTCGGGTAGGAACAAGAAAGCGCATCCAGCGACGTTCGGCCAGTCGGAACAGGCCCACCAGTGCAAAGGACAGCAGCATGTAGAGCAGGGCGGCGATGCCAAAGGCCTGGAACGTGAGGAATGTCTCGGCATTGGCGTCGCGGGCCACCTTGAGGATGTCGGCGACGGTGGCGGTAAACGCCAGGGACGTCGCGTGCAGCATCAGGATCATTTCATTGCTGTAGGCCGGCAATGCGCGGCGCAGTGCGGCGGGCACCACCACAAACAGGTTCAGCCGCCAGCCGTGCAGGCCGTAGGCGCGGGCCGCTTCGATTTCACCATGGGGAATGTTGCGGATCGCCCCGGCGAAGATTTCCACGGTGTAGGCGCAGGTGTTGAGCACGAAGGCGAGCAGGGTGCAGTTCAGCGCGTTGCGGAAAAACTGGTTGAGCAGGGCGTTGTCCTGCACCACTTCCAGGCTGTACAGCCCGGTGTAGCAAATCAGCAGTTGGATATACAGCGGTGTGCCGCGAAACAGGTAGGTGTAGACCTCCACCGGCCAGCGCAGCCAGAAGTGCTCCGAGACCCGCGCGAGCGCCAGGGGGATCGACAGGCAAAAGCCGAACACCACCGAGATGATGAACAACCACAGGGTCATGGCCACGCCGGACAACCCCGCGCCATCGCTGAACAGGTAGGCCAGGCCGTATTGCTGGAACAGTTCGATCATCGCGCCATCCCCTTGATGCCGAGGTTGTAGCGCCGTTCGAGGCGCTTGAAGATGCGGTTGGACAGGGTGGTGATCACCAGATAGACCAGGCCCGCGAGGATCAGGAAATACAACGGCTCGTTGGTGGTCTTGCCGGCGTTTTGCGCGGCCTTGACCAGATCCGACAGGCCGATGATCGACACCAGCGCGGTGGACTTGAGCAGCACCAGCCAGTTATTGCCCAGGCCCGGCAGGGCAAAGCGCATCAGTTGCGGGAACAGCACCAGATGGAAGCGCTGCCAGCGACTCAGGCCGTAGGCGGTGGCCGCTTCCAGTTGGCCGACGGGTACGCTGAGGATCGCGCCGCGGAAGTTCTCGGTGAAATACGCGCCGTAGATAAAGCCCAGGGTCACCACCCCGGCGGTAAACGGGTCGATTTCAAAGTAATCCCAGCCGGCCATTTCGCTCAGGTCGTTGAGCCACAGTTGCAGGCTGTAGAAGATCAGCAGGATCAGCACCAGGTCCGGCACGCTGCGGATCAGCGTGGTGTACAGCGTGGCCGGCACCCGTAGCCATCTGACGCTGGACAGCTTGGCGCCAGCGGCGATCAGGCCCAGGACGAGGCTGAGGGCCAGGGCGAGGAACGCCAGCTTGAGCGTCATCCACGCGCCTTGGGCGAGCATGGGGCCGTAGCCTTGCAAGTTTAGGAATTCGTTCATGGAGGGAGTATCTCTGAAGGGCACAGATATCCCCCTGTGGGAGCGGGCTTGCTCGCGAAGACGGAGTGTCAGTCACTGGATGTGTGTCTGGCACATCGCCTTCGCGAGCAAGCCCGCTCCCACAGGGTCGGTGTTGGCTTACTCGTTGTAGATGTCCTGATCGCCGAAGTATTTCTTCTGGATCTGTGCGTAGGTGCCATCCGCTTGCACCGCCGCGATGCCTTTGTTGATCAGCGCGCGCAATTCCTGGTCGTTCTTGCGCAGGCCCATGGCGATGTCCAGCGGCAGGGTGGGGTCTTTGAACGCCGGGCCGGTCTTGAAGTCGGCGCCTTCCGGCTTGGACAGGAAGTTGAGTTGGGCTTCGAGCTTGTCGGTCAGGGTCGCATCAAGGCGGCCGTTCTGCAGGTCGGCATAGTTCTGGTCCTGGGACTGATACGCCTTGATCTGCGCGCCGAGCTTGGCCAGGTGTGCACGGGCGTAGGCCTCTTGCAGCGAACCTTGCAGAACGCCGACTTGCTTGCCTTTCAACGACTCGGGGGTATCGCCGAAGTCGGCGCTCTTGCGGGTGATCACCGAGGTCGGGCTGAGGAACAGGCGGTCAGTGAAGTCGATGATTTTTTCGCGGGCCGGGGTCACGGCCATGGACGACATGATGGCGTCGAACTTGCGCGCACGCAGGGCCGGGATCATGCCGTCGAATTCGTTGTGCACCCAGGTGCATTTGACTTCGAGCTTGGCGCAGATGGCGTTGCCCAGATCAATGTCGAAACCTTGCAGGCTGCCGTCGGCGGCCACGGATTCGAAGGGCGGGTATTCGGGGAAGACGCCGAAGCGGATTTCTTTCCACTCCTGGGCGTGGGCGGCGGTGGCGCACAGTGGCAACAGCAACGCAGCGAAGAGTGATCGCAGTGGAGTCATGGTGTAGTCCCTATATTTTGTAATTGATGTCAGGGCAGTAAATGAGTTGAAACAAATCGTTCTTGTTGGCGGAGAGAATGCTTCATGGTGGTGCGTTTTTTGTGTCGTTTACCCCTCGCATAAAGCGCGAATTGCGCTGTTAAAACAGGCAATGCAGCGGAATCGGCTGTGACACCCGCTGAATCGGCTTTTGCTCCTTGAATATCTGGCCCACCCTCTGCGCAAAGCGGCAGGCCAGAGCGGTCTCAGGCGCGCTTTTTCTGCTGTGCGACCGGCTGGGCCAGACGCGCAAACAGGTCTTTCGGGTCGGCCAGGTCCGGCACCAGTTCAAGGGTGCTGCCCACGTCCAGGGCGGTGGCCACATCCAGCACGTAGCGCAGCGCCGAGTAGTCTTCGATGGCAAAACCCACCGAGTCGAACAAAGTGACCTGGCGTGGGTTTTCGCGGCCGGGTTTTTGCCCGTTGATCACTTGCCACAGCTCGGTCACCGGCGAATCTTCCGGCATGTGCTGGATTTCACCTTCGATACGGCTTTGCGGCTCGTACTCGACGATCACGCGGGCACGCTCGACGATACGTCGGTCCAGCTCGGTCTTGCCGGGGCAGTCGCCGCCGACGGCGTTGAGGTGCATGCCCGGTTCGATCATGTCGTCGGTCAGGATGGTCGCGTAGGCCTTGTCGGCAGTGACAGTGGTGACGATGTCCGCGCCTTTCACTGCGTCAGCCACGCTGCTGGCCAGGATCACCTTGATTGCCGGGAACGCCTTGAGGTTGGCCGCCAGCTTGGCGGTGGCCTTGGCGTCGATGTCGAACAGGCGGATTTCATTGATGCCGAGCATGGCGTGGAAGGCCAGGGCCTGGAATTCACTCTGCGAGCCGTTGCCGATCAGCGCCATGCTGCGGCTGTTGTCCCGCGCCAGGTAGCGCGCCACCAGCGCCGACGTGGCGGCGGTGCGGATCGCGGTGGTCAGGGTCATTTCCGCCAGCAGCACCGGTTTGCCAGTGTCTACATCGCCCAGGGCGCCGAAGGCCATCACGGTGAGCATGCCGGCCTGGGTGTTTTTCGGGTGGCCGTTGACGTACTTGAAGGCGTACAGCGAGGCATCCGACACCGGCATCAACTCGATCACACCGTCCGGCGAATGGTTGGCCAGGCGTGCACACTTTTCGAAGTCCTGCCAGCGTAGGTAGTCGGCGCGGATGTACTCGGCCATTTCGGTGATGCAGGTTTGCAGGCCTTTTTGCGACACCAGGTAGCTGAGGTCATTGACGTCGATGTAACGGGTCATGGCAAGACTCCTTATTGAAATGAGGGACGGGCTGGCAGATGCACTTCCGCCAGCATGCAGCGGGCACTGCCGCCGCCGATGCGTTCGATGTTGTCGATATTCACCACCACCGGCCGGGTGTGGCGTTCCACATGCGCACGCTGCGCCGGCTGCAGGGCACCCCAGGCGCTGGCCGACATCACCAGCAGCGGTTGGCCGTCGCGGTCGTGGACTTCGAGCATGTTGCCGGCGAAGGCTTCGAGCTGGTCGAAGTCGAGGGCGAGGATGTCCTTGCCGGTGTCGCGCAGCGAGCGTTCCAGGGCCAGGCGTTCGTCGGCATCCGGCAGGGCTTGCAGGCACACCACCGAGAGGTCGCGGCCGACGCTCATCATCACGTTGCTGTGGTAGATCGGCGCGTGGTGGCGGTCGACGGCGTGGAATACGCAGAGCTGGTAGTCGAGGCGCTCGGCGAACTGGCGCAGGGCGTCGTGATGGGTGCGCCCGGAGTGGCAGGCGTAGCTGATGCGGTGCTGACGGTCGAGCACCATGCTGCCGGTGCCTTCGAGAAAGATGTTCTGTTGTTCCAGGTGGCTGAGGTCGATGGTGCTGTTGATCGCAAAGCGTTGTTCCAGCACTTGCAGCACGCCTTTGTTGCGTTCCAGCCGGCGGTTCTGGCCTTCCATCGGGTACAGCACCAGGCTGCCGTCGGCGTGGCTGCTCCACCAGTTGTTGGGGAAGATCGAGTCGGGGGTGTGGGGCGCCGGGGTGTCCTGCACCACCAGCACTTCGACACCGTGCTGGCGCAGGGTGTCGACATAGCCGTCGAACTCTTCCAGCGCTTTCTGCTGTGCACTCAGTGGGTCGGCGGGCTGGCGTTGGAAACGGTTGTTGATCGCGGTGTCCGGGTTGAAGGCAAAGCGCGCCGGGCGAATCATCAAGACGGTGTTGGTGGTTTGCATGGGTGCACGAATCCATGAGGTTGAGCTGTGGGACTATTTTGTGGGTTGTGCGGGATGAATCCCGGCTGAAACGAGGGGGCGGCTCAGCCGGGAAAGCTGAAAGGGGAGGTGGCGCGACCGAATCGGCTGCCAGCTCTGGAATGCAATCAAAAATGTGGGAGCAGGCTTGCTCGCGAATGCGGTGGATCAGCCAGCTCATCCGTTACTGACACACCGCATTCGCGAGCAAGCCCGCTCCCACATTGGTATTGTGGCGTTTGCTAAAACGCCGTCAGCCAGGAGGAATCATGCCTACCGCCGTTCGTCTCGCCCAACCCGCCGATGCCGAGGGCATCAGCCAGGTCATCCTGGCTGCCCTGCACAGCAGCAACGCGAAGGATTACCCGGCAGACGTGATCGCCCGGGTCGCGAGCAACTTCACCCCCGATGCAGTCCTGGCCTTGCTGACGCGCCGGGTGGTGCTGGTGGCGGTGCAGGACGACGTCATCGTCGCCACGGCGGCGCTGGACGCCAATGTGGTGCGTTCGGTATTCGTCAATCCGGCGCTGCAAGGGCAGGGCATTGGCCGGTTGTTGATGAACGAGATCGAACGGCGCGCCCGAGAAGCCGGGGTGACGGTATTGAACGTGCCGTCTTCACTGACGGCCGAGCCGTTCTATACCAAGCTGGGTTTTCACACCGTGCGCGATGTCTATCACGGCAACGAGCGGACGCTGGTAATGGAAAAGACGCTGCTGTCGCGCCACCCCATCGGGCCGTATCGCGACCGCCAGCACCGGGCGCAGGTGGTGGCGTTGTGGCAGGAGGCATTTGGGTATGACACGGCGCACAACCTGCCGACCCTGGCGATCGATAAGAAGCTGGCGGTCAACGATGGGCTGTTTTTTGTGGCCACGGATAAGAAGGCCGTGATCGGGACGATTCTTGCCGGTTACGACGGCCATCGCGGCTGGCTGTATTCGGTGGCGGTACACGCCGACTATCGGCGCCATGGCTTGGGCTCTTCGCTGGTGCGCCATGCGGAGCAGGCGTTGACGGCCCTGGGTTGCATGAAGATCAACCTGCAGATATCCGGCGGGAATGAGGCGGTGACGGGGTTTTATGAAACCCTGGGATATGGGGTAGAGCCGCGGGTCAGTATGGGCAAGAAGATTTTAGAAAACATCAAGGTTTCAGATGCATGACCGAAGGCAAACTGGTCATGCCGTGTACGGTTTACTTCCCAGTCCTTTTTTTGCGTTTCTTGATGGCGTAGGCGGTCATCTTGGCAAACGCATTGGCGACGTCCAAGTACAGTTTTTTGTCGTCATCATCGTAATCCCCGTCACCGTCGACGTCGTCAGGAGAGGAGGCCGTATCATAAACGCCGTTTTGCTGACTGGATGACGCGTAGACAGCCCAATCAAGATTCTTGTTGATATACGTCTCCATCACGATTTCTTTACTGCCGTCCCCTTCAAAATCCTCACTGGAAACACGTAGTTCGTACTTGGCCATGAGTCACTCCTCGTCTTATCAGCTAGAGAGTTGCAAATTAGGCTCGACGATTTTTAGCGTCTACTGTCAGATCTCACAGGTGTTCAGACGTCCAGTGATCCAGGGAAATGAAAAGGCCCATTTACCTTCAGCAGTAAATGGGCCTTTTGGAGCAGCAGGATCAGGTCATTTTCAGACCTTGACGATCCAACCCTCTGGCGCTTCAACATCACCGGTCTGCACGCCGGTCAGCTCTTTGTAGAGTTTCTGGGTGATCGGACCCACTTCAGTCTCGCTGTGGAACACATGCAGCTTGCCGTTGTACTGGATACCACCGATCGGCGAGATCACCGCTGCGGTACCACAGGCGCCGGCTTCCTTGAACTGGTCCAGCTGGTCGATGAACACTTCGCCCTCGACCACTTCCAGGCCCAGGCGGGTCTTGGCCAGTTCGATCAGCGACAGGCGGGTAATGCCTGGCAGTACCGAAGGCGACTTCGGCGTGATGAACTTATTGTCGTGGGTGATCCCGAAGAAGTTGGCCGAACCGACTTCCTCGATTTTCGAGTGGGTCATCGGGTCCAGGTAGATCGCGTCGGCGAAACCGGCTTTCTTCGCTTCCGAACCTGGCATCAGGCTGGCGGCGTAGTTGCCACCGACCTTGGCGGCACCGGTGCCTTGTGGCGCGGCGCGGTCGAAGGTGGAAATCTGGAAGTTGTGGGGCACCAGGCCGCCTTTGAAATAGGCGCCGACCGGGATGCAGAACACCGAGAAGATGAACTCCGGCGCGGGGCGCACGCCGATGTTGTCACCGGTGCCGATCACGAACGGGCGCAGGTACAGCGCGCCGCCGCTGCCGTACGGCGGGATGAACCGCTCGTTGGCCGCGACCACTTGTTTGCAGGCGTCGATGAACACGTCGGTCGGCACATGCGGCATCAGCAAGCGGGCGCAGCTGCGTTGCATACGGGCGGCGTTCTGGTCCGGGCGGAACAGGTTGATCGAACCGTCCTTGCAGCGGTAGGCCTTGAGACCTTCGAAGCACTGCTGGCCATAGTGCAGGGCAGTGGAGCCCTCGCTGATGTGCAGCACGTTGTCGTCGGTCAGGGTGCCTTCTTGCCATTCGCCGTTTTTCCAGACCTGGAGAAACCGCTTGTCGGTCTTGATGTAGTCAAAACCCAGCTTGTCCCAATTGATGCTTTCGTTACCCATGACACCCTCTATCTTTGGTCAAGTCGGTTTTTTTCTGAATGGGCGCAACAATACTTCATTCTTGGCTTGGTGTGGGAGCGGGCTTGCTCGCGAATGCGGTGTGTCAGGCGCAAAATTTATTGACTGATCCATCGTATTCGCGGGCAAGCCCGCTCCCACAGGGGGGGCGGTTTTACAGGTGCAGCGCGTGGCCCAAGGCTCTTAACGCCGCTTCCTGCACTGCTTCGCCCAAGGTCGGATGGGCATGGATCGTGCCCGCCACATCCTCCAGGCGCGCGCCCATTTCCAGGCTCAGGCCAAAGGCGGTGGACAGCTCGGACACGCCGACGCCAACCGCTTGCCAGCCGACGATCAGGTGGTTATCGCGGCGTGCCACCACCCGCACGAAGCCGGTTTTCGACTCCAGGGTCATCGCCCGGCCATTGGCGGCGAAGGGGAAGCTCGACACGACGCAGTCCAGGCCTGCGGCCTTGGCTTCATCCGGGGTCTTGCCGACCACCACCAGTTCCGGGTCGGTAAAACACACCGCCGGGATCGCTGCCGGAGTGAACTCACGATGCTTGCCGCTGATCAGTTCGGCGACCATTTCGCCCTGGGCCATGGCCCGGTGCGCCAGCATCGGCTCGCCGCTTACATCACCGATGGCCCACACGTTGCGCATGCTGGTCTGGCAGTGCTGGTCGATCTTGATCGCGGCGCCGTTCATCTCCAGGTCCAGCGCCTCAAGGTTCCAGCCCTGGGTGTTGGGTTTGCGACCAACGGCGACCAGCACCTGATCGGTGCCCAGTGACAAGGTCTCGCCGTTCGGATCACGCACTTGCAGGCGGCCGTCGGCAAACCCGGTGACGCTGTGCTTGAGGTACAGCTTCATCCCCAGTTGCTTGAGGGATTCGTTTACCGGCGCCGTCAGCTCGGCGTCATAGGCCGGCAGGATACGATCCTGCGCCTCGACCACACTGACCTCGGCACCAAGCTTGCGGTAGGCAATCCCCAGTTCCAGGCCGATGTAACCGCCACCCACCACGATCAGCCGCTTGGGCACACGGGTCGGTGCCAGGGCTTCGGTGGACGAGATGATCGGCCCGCCAATCGGCAGCATCGGCAGGTTGACGCTTTTCGAGCCGGTGGCCAGCAGCAGGTGTTCGCAGCGGATGCGCTGGTCGCCGACATCGACGGTCTTGCCGTCGACCACGCTGGCCCAGCCGTGGATCACCTGCACTTTGTGTTTCTTGAGCAGTGCGGCAACGCCGGTGGTCAGGCGGTCAACAATGCCGTCCTTCCATGCCACGCTTTTGCGGATGTCCAATGTCGGCACATCCACATCGATACCCAGGGGCGAACCTTGGCTGAGGTGCACGGTTTGCTGGAATTGCTCGGCCACATGGATCAAGGCCTTGGACGGGATGCAGCCGATATTCAGGCAAGTCCCCCCCAGCGCCTGGCCTTCTACCAGGATGGTCGGGATGCCCAGTTGGCCGGCGCGAATCGCCGCCACATAACCGCCGGGGCCGCCGCCGATAATCAGCAGCGTCGTGTTCAACGTTTGCATGACTTACTCCAAAAACAGGCTGGCGGGTTGTTCGAGCAGGCCGCGAATGGCCTGGATGAATTGCGCCGCGTCCATGCCATCGACCACGCGATGATCGAAGGAGCTGGAGAGGTTCATCATCTTGCGCACCACGATCTGGCCCTTGATCACCATCGGCCGCTCGACGATTCGGTTGACGCCGACGATGGCCACTTCCGGCAGGTTCAGCACCGGCGTGCTGACGATGCCGCCCAACGCGCCCAGGCTGGTCAGGGTGATCGTCGAGCCGGACAGCTCGTCACGGCTGGCCTTGCCATTGCGCGCGGCGGTGGCCAAACGCGCGATCTCCTCGGCGTTGCCCCACAGGCTGCGGGCTTCAGCGTGACGCACCACTGGCACCATCAGGCCGACGTCGCTCTGGGTGGCGACGCCCACATGCACCGCGCCGAGGCGGGTGATGACCTGGGCTTCGTCGTCGTAACGCGCGTTGATCTGCGGGAAATCGCGCAGCGCAACAACCATGGCACGCACGATGAATGGCAGCAGGGTCAGCTTGCCGCGTGTGGCGCCGTGTTTTTCGTTGAGGTGCACACGCAGCTCGTCGAGGGCGGTCACGTCGATTTCTTCCACGTAGCTGAAATGCGCGGCGCGGCGGGTGGCGTCCTGCATGCGCTGGGCAATCTTGCGGCGCATGCCGATCACCGGGATCTGCTCTTCGCTGTTGCGTTCGGCATAGGGGTTGGCGGTGGCTGAAGCCTTCGCTGTGCCTTGTTGGAGGTAGGCGTCGAGGTCTTCGTGCAGGATTCGCCCGGCCGGGCCGGTGCCCTGGACCAGGCGCAACTGAATCCCGGCGTCCAATGCGTGCTTGCGCACGGCCGGGGAGGCCAGGGGACGTTCGTCGGCTGCACGGCAAACAGGTGCCGGCGCGGGTTTGCTGACAACGGCAGCCGGCGCGGGCTTGGCTTCTACCACAGGTGCCACGGGCGCCGCTTTGGGCGCCTCCTTTATCACCGGCGCGTCCTTGGCATTGCCCGCGCCTTCCACTTCAATGCTGATCAAAATACTGCCCACGGCCATGACTTCACCCGGCTCGCCGCCGAGGGCGATCACCTTGCCGTGCACCGGCGAGGGAATATCCACCATCGCCTTGTCGGTCATCACATCCGCCAGCACCTGGTCTTCAACCACCATGTCGCCGACTTTCACATGCCACACCGACAGTTCAACTTCTGCGATGCCTTCGCCAATGTCCGGCATCTTGATTACGTGCGTGCCCATTCAGACCTCCATGACCCGTTTCAACGCCGCGCCCACACGGGACGGCCCTGGGAAATACGCCCACTCTTGCGCGTGCGGGTAGGGGGTGTCCCAGCCGGTGACGCGTTCGATCGGCGCTTCCAGGTGGTGGAAGCAATGCTCTTGCACCAGCGCCACCAGTTCGGCGCCAAAGCCGCAGGTGCGGGTGGCTTCGTGCACCACCACGCAACGGCCGGTCTTTTTCACCGACTTGACGATGGTTTCCAGGTCCAGCGGCCACAGGCTGCGCAGGTCAATGACTTCGGCGTCGATGCCGGTTTCTTCGGCGGCGACTTGCGACACATACACGGTGGTGCCGTAGGTCAGCACGGTCACGGCGGAACCCGGACGCACGATGGCGGCCACGTCCAGCGGCACGGTGTAGTAACCGTCCGGCACTTGCGCTTGCGGGTGTTTCGACCACGGCGTCACCGGACGGTCGTGGTGGCCGTCGAACGGGCCGTTGTACAGGCGCTTGGGCTCGAGGAAGATCACCGGGTCGTCGTTTTCGATCGAGGCGATCAGCAGGCCCTTGGCGTCATAGGGGTTGGACGGCATCACCGTGCGCAGGCCGCAGACCTGGGTGAACACCGCTTCGATACTCTGGCTGTGGGTCTGGCCGCCGTAGATGCCGCCGCCGCAAGGCATGCGCATGGTCAGCGGCGCGGTGAACTGGCCGGCCGAGCGATAACGCAGGCGCGCGGCCTCGGAGATGATCTGGTCGGTGGCGGGATAGACGTAGTCGGCGAACTGGATCTCGGCCACCGGGCGCAGGCCGTAGGCGCCCATGCCCACTGCGACGCCGATGATGCCGCTTTCGGAGATCGGTGCGTCAAACACCCGCGAGCTGCCGTACTTGCCCTGCAAACCTTCGGTGCAACGGAACACGCCACCGAAGTAACCGACGTCCTGGCCGAACACCACCACGTTGTCGTCACGTTCGAGCATCACATCCATGGCCGAGCGCAGCGCCTGGATCATGGTCATGGTGGTGGTGGTCATGGCGGTTTCCACTTCGATACTGTTGTTGTGATCGTTCATGTCAGACCCCCAACTCTTGACGCTGGCGCTTCAAGTGCTCCGGCATCTCTTTATAGACGTCTTCGAACATGGTCGCGGCGCTTGGAATCTGGCCGCCGGCGAGGGTGCCGTATTGTTCGGCTTCTTTTTGCGCGGCGATGACTTCGGCTTCCAGCTGCGCGCTGACTGCGGTGTGTTCCTCTTCGGACCACTGGCCAATCTTGATCAGGTGCTGTTTGAGACGTGCAATCGGGTCGCCGAGGGGGAAGTGGCTCCAGTCGTCGGCCGGGCGGTATTTGGACGGGTCATCCGAGGTGGAGTGCGGACCGGCACGGTAGGTGACCCACTCGATCAGCGTCGGCCCCAGGTTGCGCCGCGCCCGTTCGGCGGCCCAGGCGGAGGCGGCGTACACCGCGATGAAGTCGTTGCCGTCCACGCGCAGGGAGGCGATGCCGCAACCGACGCCGCGTCCGGCGAAGGTGGTGGCTTCACCGCCGGCAATCGCCTGGAAGGTGGAGATGGCCCACTGGTTGTTGACCACGTTGAGGATCACCGGCGCGCGGTACACGTGGGCGAAGGTGAGGGCGGTGTGGAAGTCGGATTCGGCGGTGGCGCCGTCGCCGATCCAGGCGGACGCAATCTTGGTGTCGCCCTTGATGGCCGAGGCCATGCCCCAGCCCACGCCCTGTACGAATTGGGTAGCGAGGTTGCCGGAAATGGTGAAGAAACCGGATTCCTTGACCGAGTACATGATCGGCAACTGGCGGCCCTTGAGCGGATCGCGCTCGTTGGACAGCAGTTGGCAGATCAGGTCCACCAGCGGCACTTCGCGGGCCATCAGGATGCTTTGTTGGCGGTAGGTGGGGAAGCACATGTCGTCGATGTTCAAGGCCAGGGCCTGGGCGCTGCCGATGGCTTCTTCGCCAAGGCTCTGCATGTAGAACGACATTTTTTTCTGACGCTGGGCGACCACCATGCGGTTGTCGAAGATGCGCGTCTTGAGCATGGCGCGCATGCCTTTGCGCAGGATCTCCACTGGCACGCCTTCGGCCCACGGGCCGAGGGCCTGGCCCTGGTCGTCGAGCACGCGGATCAGGCCCTTGGCCAGGTCGGCGGTGTCGGCGGGTTCTACGTCGATGGCGGGTTTGCGCACGGTGCCGGCGTCGGTCAGGCGCAGGTACGTGAAGTCGGTCTTGCAGCCTGGGCGGCCCGAGGGTTCGGGAACGTGCAGGCGCAGTGGTTCGTACTGCTGGGTCATGGCTTTCTACGCTCTATCTTGTGAATTTCTTGTAGTGGGCGCGCTAGCTGACAGTCAGACCCCGGGTAGGGGAAATCTTGTCCTACAACAATCATAGGCGGGGCGTAGGAGAATATTTATCTGTGTTTCGTTGCGCTCGCGATCATTTGCGGATAAAAAAACTGCATAAACATAATAAACAGGTGATTTTGTCTCATGCGCAAACTGGACCGTACCGATATCGGCATTCTCAACGCCTTGCAGGAGAACGCCCGCATCACCAACGCCGACCTGGCCCGCTCGGTCAACCTGTCGCCCACGCCGTGTTTCAACCGGGTCAAGGCGATGGAAGAGTTGGGCTTGATCCGCGAGCAGGTCACGCTGCTGGACCCGGATTTGTTGGGGCTGCACGTGAATGTGTTTATTCATGTGAGCCTGGAGAAGCAGAACGAACTGGCGTTGCAGCAGTTTGAAGGCGCGATCTCGGATCGGCCGGAAGTGATGGAGTGTTACCTGATGGCGGGTGACCCGGATTATCTGATCCGGGTGCTGGTACCGACGATCCAGTCACTGGAGCGCTTCATGATGGACTTTTTGACCAAAGTGCCGGGCGTGGCGAATATCCGCTCCAGTTTTGCCCTTAAACAAGTGCGTTATAAAACTGCGCTGCCGTTACCGCGCGATGGCCTGATGGTGTGAATATCGGCACAAGGCAGTCGCGTTTAATCTGATGTTTAGCTAAGCAATGATATGGGTCATTTTTATTCGCGCTAATTAATAAAAAATTGCATGACGGCTCACGCTTTTTTCACATACTTTTAAACAAAGTTAAACCCGTCAGGTCGTGTCCCATGCGACCAAGGGGAAGGGTGAGCCACGATGTCCATGAGATCCTTGAAGTTGAACTTTCGTACCACATTGTGCTTCGGTGTGGTTTGTTTCTTGCTGTTAATACAGGGCGCGATGACGCTGATAAAAGTCGATAAGGTTTATTCGTCGACGGTTGAAATCGAAAGTAACTGGCTGCCCAGTATTCGCCTGGCGGGCCAGATAGATTCCACGTTCTACAAACTTCGCCTGGATCTGCGTCGTTACGCCATGGAGTTCCCTGACAAGGACCCGGCCTCCCTGGAAAAACTCAAGGCTGTTCGCGCCGAAGTACTGCAGATTGCCGAAAGCTATGCGCCGATGGTGTCGAGCCCCGAGGAGCAAGCCAAGTACAACGACGCACTCAGCGAGATCAAGAATTACAGCCAGAAAATGGATGAATTCCTCGCGCAAGCCGCCACGTTTTCCCCGGAACAAATGTCGGTGTACCTGCGCGACGTCAACGGCCCTATCGCCCGTGAAGTGCAGGGCTCCATCAATGACCTGATTGTGCTCAATGAACAGGGGTCCAAGGCGGCCGTGCAAGTCGCGGCGAGCGAACACGATGCGGCCCGCTTGTTCACTTGGGTGCTGATGGCCAGTTCGGTATTGATCGCGGTGGTCGTCGCACGGTTGTTTGCCCGCAGCATCATTGGCCCGGTGCGTGAGCTGATGATCTCGACCGGCAAAATCGCCGACGGTGATTTGCGCGTGGCGATTGCCATCAACGGCAAGGACGAACTGACCGAGCTGCAACGCTCGACTGCCACCATGCAAATGAACCTGAAAAGCACCTTGCAGCATATCTCGGAGGCATCCGGGCAGTTGGCTTCGGCTGCGGAAGAAATGAGTGCAATCACCCGTGAATCCACCGCTGGCATCGAACGCCAAAGCATGGAGACCGACCAGGCGGCGACGGCGGTCAACGAGATGACGGCGGCAGTGGAGGAAGTCGCGAGGAATGCGGTTTCCGCTTCCCAGTCGACGCAAGACTCCCAGCGCTCGGCAAGCGTGGGCCAGCAGCGCGTCACGCAAACCATCGCCTCGATCGAAAAACTCAGTGCCACGGTGCAGCAGACCGGCGTGGAAGTCGAAGGCCTGGCCAAGCAGGCTCAGGACATTGCCCGGGTGGTCGAAGTGATTCGCTCCATCGCCGAGCAGACCAACCTGCTCGCCTTGAACGCGGCGATTGAGGCGGCAAGGGCCGGGGAGCAGGGCCGGGGCTTTGCGGTAGTGGCCGACGAAGTGCGGGCGCTGGCCCACAGAACGCAAACGTCGACCCAGGAAATCGAACAGATGATTGCGAAAATCCAGGCCTGTTCGAGCGAGGCGGTGGCGTCCATGGTCCTCAATCGCAACGAAGCGGTGGATTCGCTGAAGGTCGCCCATGAAGCCGGCGTGGCCATTACCCAGATCACCCAGGCCATTACCGACATCAACGAGCGCAACCTGATGATTGCGACGGCCTCGGAAGAGCAGGCCCATGTTGCCCGGTCCGTCGATCAGAACCTGATCAGCATCCGCGACCTGTCCATCCAGAGTTCGTCGGCGGCCGGGCAAACGTCGGTGGCCAGTCAGGAACTGTCCCGACTCGCCGTGGACCTCAAGCAGATCGTCGCGAAGTTCGCCGTGAGTTGATCATGTAGCGGGTCAAGCCTTGGGGGGGGTTATAGATGCTCAAATGCATTGCGTGTTCTCAGGTCAGCCTGGGCATGTACCTTCATAAACTGGATGGCCCGTGGATCGGCCACGGGTTCTGGAAGAGCAGCTTTTTATTGGACCGCGAAGACGACCTGCAGCGTTTGTTGACGTCGCAGGTCCAGCGGGTCTGGATAGACACTGCCAAAGGCTGCGACACGCCGCCGCCCGCCCGACCGGCCCAGGTTACGCTCAGCAGCCCGGTCAAAACGCGCCCGGTGGAACCGACTCCGGCAGAGACAAAGGCGGAGGTCGCGCGCGCAGTGAGGGTGTGTGCGGTCGCCAAACGTGCAGTGGTCAGTATGTTCAGCGACCTGCGCATGGGGCGGGCGGTGGATGTGCATCATGTGGCCGGCCTGGTGGAAGAGATTTCGCAGTCCATGCTGCGCCATCCCCATGCCTTGCTCAGCCTGGTGCGGCTGAAAAAGGCCGACGAATACACCTACATGCACTCCGTCGCGGTCAGTGGCTTGATGATCGCGCTGGCACGGCAGTTGGATCTCTCTGCGGAGCTGGTCCAGGAAGCCGGGCTGGCGGGGTTGTTTCATGATGTGGGGAAAATGATGATTCCCGAGGCGATTTTGAACAAGCCGGCCGGGCTTACCGAGGTGGAGTTTCACACCGTCCGCCAGCACCCGGTGGAAGGCGCCCGGTTGCTGCGTCTCTGCCCGCAGATCAGTGCCTTGGTGCTGGATGTGTGCCTGCATCACCACGAAAAATCTGACGGCAGCGGTTATCCCAATGGCTTGCTGCAAGAGCAGATCAGCCTGTTCGCCCAGATGGGGGCGGTATGCGACGTCTACGATGCGATCACCTCGGAGCGCCCTTACAAGCGCGGCTGGGGGCCCGCCGACGCGATCCGGAAAATGGCGGAATGGAAAGGTCATTTCGATGATCAGGTGTTCCAGGCGTTTGTGCGCTGCGTAGGGATTTATCCCGTCGGCGCCTTGGTGCGCCTGGAGAGTGGGCGCATTGGCGTGGTGGTCGAACAAAGCCCGAAATCGCTGCTCACCCCCAGGGTCAAGGTGTTTTTCTCTGCACGTTCACGCTTGCCGATTCCCCAGGTTGTGGTGAACCTGGCCGAACAAAGCGACAAGATTGTCGGCCGGGAAAATGCCGAGGAGTGGGGCTTCAAGCACGTCGACGAACTGTGGTCGGGGCTTGCCCCCTCCAAGACGTCGTATTTTGAGTGACATCGATTCAGAGCTGGTTGAGCGGGATTTTCAGATACACCACCCCATTGTCTTCCGCCGGCGGCATATTCCCCGCCCGTACATTCACCTGGATCGCCGGCAGCAGTAGGGTCGGCATGCCCAGGCCCGCATCGCGTTGGGTGCGCATCGCCACAAACTGCGCCTCATCCACCCCGTCATGCACATGAATATTCCCGGCCCGTTGTTCCGCCACGGTCGTCAGGCATTTCGCCGCGCGGCCCTGCGGTGGGTAGTCATGACAGACGTACAGTTCAGTTTCCAAGGGAAAGCTCAGCAACTTGCGCATCGACCCATACAACTGCCGCGCATCGCCGCCGGGAAAGTCGCAGCGGGCGGTGCCGACGTCGGGCATGAATAGCGTGTCGCCCACCAGGATCAGCCGGCCATCGATCAGGTAGGCCATGTCCGCCGGCGTATGCCCCGGCACGTGCAGGGCCTGGGCCGTGAGGTTGCCGATATGAAACACCTCATCCGGCGCAAACAGATGATCGAACTGCGAGCCATCGGCGCGAAACTCCGGCTCCAGGTTGAACAGGTTCTTGAACACACCCTGCACGGTGCTGATGCACTGGCCGATGGCGATCTTGCCGCCCAGGGTGCGCCGCAGGTAAGGCGCGGCGGACAGGTGATCGGCGTGGGCGTGGGTTTCCAGCAGCCATTGCACGTGCAAGCCCTGCTCGCGCACGAAGGCGATGACCTTGTCGGCCTGGGTGGTATCGGTACGCCCCGATGCCGGGTCGTAATTGAGTACCGAGTCGACGATGGCACACGGGCTGCCGTGGTCTTCATAGACGACGTAGGTGTAGGTCGACGATGCCTCGTCCAGAAAGGCTTGAATCAACGCTGGCATGGCGGCTGTCCCCGGTGGAGAAAAAAGTGGTTACAATCAGTTTACGTTTTCACATAATGTTTTGAGCTTAAGTGACGCAAAGGACCCGAGGCAAATGGAATCTACTCTGAGTGAAGGCGAAGTCGCCCAGTTGCGCGCATCGGCGTCCAAGGCCTGTTCATTGCTCAAGGCGCTGGCCAATGAAGACCGCCTGCTGATCCTCTGCCAACTGACCCAGGGCGAACGCAATGTCGGCGAGTTGGAAACCATGACCGGCGTGCGTCAGCCCACACTGTCGCAGCAGCTGGGCATCCTGCGTGATGAAGGGTTGGTCGCCACCCGCCGGGAAGGCAAGTACATCTACTACGGGCTGGCCAGTCACGAAGTGATCCAAGTGATGAAGACCCTGTCCGGCCTGTACTGCGGCGCGGTCATCAAAAGTTGGGCGTGACGCCATCCGGCAGCGCCCCTTGTGTGCATTGAATAAAAAAAGGCAATAGACCATGACCGACCAACACTGGGGACCGACCATCAGTGGCGATATCGTAGTCATCGGCGGCGGCTCGGCAGGCATCGGCCTGCTGGCCAGCCTGCTCAAGCGCGACCCCCACCTGAACATCACCCTGATCGAACCCAACGATTACCATTGCTACCAACCCGCCTGGACCCTGGTGGGCGGCGGTGCCTACGACGTGCGCAAGACCCGCCGGCCCCTGGCCGATGTGTTGCCCAATGGCGTTGCCTGGATTCAGGCTGCCGTCAGTGAACTGCTGCCAAACGAGCGCACCCTGGTCCTCGACAGCGGCCAGCGCGTCACCTGGCAAAACTTGATCGTGTGCCCCGGCCTGCGCCTGGCCTGGGAGCAAATCGAAGGGTTGCAAGCGACCCTCGGGCACAACGGCGTCACGTCCAACTACAGCTACGAACACGCGGCCTACACCTGGCAACTGGTGCAGCAACTCAAGGGCGGCAAGGCGATCTTTACCCAGCCCGCCATGCCGATCAAATGCGCCGGCGCGCCGCAGAAGGCCATGTACCTGTCCTGTGATCACTGGCTCAGGCAGGGCGACCTGAACAACATCGACGTCGAATTCAACCTCGCCGGCATGGCGCTGTTCGGCGTGCCGACGTTCGTGCCGCCGCTGATGAAGTACGTGGAGAAATACAACGCCCGCCTGACCTTCAGGTCCAACCTGATCAAGGTCGACGGCCCGGCCCGCAAAGCCTGGTTCGAGGTGCACGACGCTGACGGCACCGTCACGGTGGAAGAACGATTCTTCGACCTGTTGCACGTGGTCCCGCCCCAAGTCGCCCCGGATTTCATCCGCCAAAGCCCGCTGGCCGACGCCGCCGGCTGGTGCGAAGTGCACCCCCACAGCCTGCAACACCTGCGTTACCCGCATATCTTCGGCCTCGGTGACGTGTGCTCCACCAGCAACGCCAAAACCGCTGCGGCGGTGCGCAAGCAGATCGTGGTGGTGGCCGAGAACCTGCTGGCCCTGCGTCAACAGGCGCCGCTGCCGCTCAAGTACGACGGCTATGGTTCGTGCCCGTTGACGGTGGAGAAGGGCAAGGTGGTGCTCGCCGAGTTCGGCTACGGCGGCAAGCTGTTGCCGACCTTTGCCCTGGACCCGACCCGTGCACGCCGTTCGATGTGGTTCCTTAAGGCCACGTTGCTGCCGTGGTTCTACTGGAACGGCATGCTCAAGGGCCGTGAATGGCTGACCCGTCTGAGCAAGGTGGACTGAATGCTGCTCGCCACGGTGTTGGGATTATTGATGGGCCTGGTGATGGGCCTGACCGGCGCGGGCGGCGGCATCCTCGGGGTGCCGGCGCTGGTGCTGGGGTTGGGCCTGAGCATGACCCAGGCCGCGCCGGTGTCTTTGCTCGCGGTGGGCGCGGCGGCGGCGGTGGGGGCGATCGACGGTCTGCGCCACGGCCTGGTGCGCTACCGCGCCGCGCTGCTGATCGCCTTGTTGGGCGCGTTGTTTTCGCCGGTGGGTGTGTTCCTCGCCCATCAACTGCCGGAAGCCGTGCTGATGGGCCTGTTCAGCGCACTGATGGTGCTGGTGGCCTGGCGCATGTTGCAGCGCGAGAAAACCGAGCCTGGGCCAAGTGATCACGGCACCTCATCCTGGGGCCAGAAGAACTGCATGCTCAACCAGCAGACCGGACGCCTGGCCTGGACCGCCAAATGCAGTGCGACCCTGGCGGCGTTGGGCGCGGTGACAGGCGCTGTCTCCGGGCTGCTCGGCGTCGGTGGCGGCTTCCTGATCGTGCCCGCGTTCAAGCAGCTCACCGATGTACAGATGCGCGGCATCGTCGCCACCTCGTTGATGGTGATCAGCCTGATCTCGTTGATCGGCGTTGCGGGCTCATTCCATGCCGGGGTGCGGATCGAATCGGTGGGCTGGGTGTTTATCGGCGCGAGCATCGTCGGCATGCTCGCCGGCCGGCGCCTGTGCTCGGTGATTCCTGCGCGCACCTTGCAGGTCGGGTTTGCCGGCCTCTGTGTACTGGTGGCGGTCGGCATGTTGATCAAGGCCGGTCTTACGCACTAAGTGCCGGGCCTGGCTTACGCCGAACTTGCCGGGCACCCGCGGCCCGCCCAAAGCACCCGCAAACCAAGGCCAAGGCAGCGTAGGCCGTGGCTTGCGGGGTTTCGATAATCGCCTCCGACATCAAGTCCCCGTTGCGGAGCGCGCCATGCATAACAATAAGAATGTCCCCCTGCGTCTGTTGCCTGCCTTCATCGTCGGCCTCGGCCTGAGCCCATTGGCCAACGCCGAAATCATGCTGTACGACAAGGACGAAACCACCTTTTCCACCGACGGCTACATCAACGCCTTCTACGTCAACAGCGACGTCGACCGCGCGGGTGACAAGTACGACCGCCGCCAGGCCCGCGTGAAGATGGGCTTCTTGCCCAACTACCTGGGCTTCAACATGAGCAAGCAGGTCGACGACCTCAAGCTCGGCGCCCGCGCTTCGTTCTGGGTGACCATCAACGACAGCGAAACCAACGGCACCGACACCGCCATCGACGTGCGCCAGTTCTACGGCACCGTGGCCAACCCGGAGTGGGGCGAAGTGCTGATCGGCAAGGACTTCGGCCTGTTCGCCCGCTCCAACATCCTGCTCGATGAGTTGCTCGCCGGTTACGGCCAGGTCAGCGACAGCCTCGGCCTGGTGGACGGCGGTGGCGTGTCGTTCGGCAACATCGGTAGTGGCTACCCGTACCCGTTCCCGAGCTCGCAGATCACCTACCGCACCCCGGTGATGGACGGCCTGCGCGTCGCCGTCGGCATCCTGGACCCGGTCGACACCAACGACAGCAGTGCCCTGGGCAAGGCCTACCAGAAGAACCCGCGCACCGAGAGCGAGATCACCTACCAGTTCGACGTCGGCGGCGCAAAGATCTACAGCTGGCTCAACGGCAGCTACCAGACTTCCGACAACACCGACTCCAACGTCGCCAGCGTCACCTCCAAGGGCCTTGGCTACGGCGTGCAGGCCAAGATGGGCGGCTTGTCGCTGACCGGCTCGGGGTTCCAGGCCAAGGGCATCAACCCGTTCTTCACCAACAACGCCGGGGAGGCGACGTTGCGTAATGTCGACAGCAACGGCTACCTGGTGCAGGGCTCGTACAAACTGGGCAAGAACCGTCTGGCGCTGTCCTATGGCAAGACCAAGGACGACGGCAATGGCGTGGTCGGCAGCGGCGCGGATTATGAAACCCGTGGGATTGCGCTGTTCCATGATGTGAATGCCAACCTGAAGCTGGTGGCGGAGTACAACCAATTCCAGATCAAGGGCCATGACACCAATGCGCAGAATGAAGACACCGACACCTTTGCCGTAGGTGCTGTCTTGACTTGGTAACGCAGTCATAAATGTGGGAGCGGGCTTGTGTGGGAGCGGGCTTGCTCGCGAAAGCGGAGTGTCAGTCAACAGATTCAGTGGCTGATCCACCGCCTTCGCGAGCAAGCCCGCTCCCACAAAAAGCCCTCCCACATGTTGATCTCCAGTGATCTTGAGATATTCATCCCAACGCATCCCCCCACCCAGTACCCAAGTAGCATAGGGCCCACCCCTCGGCCTTCGTACACTGACGCCTTAGAGGGGGAACCAACGATGCACAACAGTGAAGGCGTAGTCAGTGCCATGTCCCAGGCCACCGATGCCGGGCAGGCCGCCGAAGAGTTGGCCCGGCAGTTGCTGCACCCGTACCTGGGTTTCGTGCTGTTTTTCTGCTCTGCGTCCTATGACCTGCAGGCCCTTGGCCAAGCGCTGCAACAGTGCTTCGGCAAGGTGCGCGTGGTCGGCTGCACCAGTGCCGGCGAGATCACGCCCCAGGGTTACGGACGCAACTGCATCACCGCGATGGGCTTCAACCACGCGCACTTTTCCATCGCCACCGAGCTGATCGATCAAGTCGAGCACTTCAGCCTGATCGGTGCCCAGGATATGGTCGAACGCCTGGTCGGCGGCTGTCGCAGCAACACCCTGGCGCCGATCAAGGGCAACACCTTCGCGCTGACCTTGCTCGACGGGCTGTCGAGCCGGGAAGAAATGGTCCTCGCCGCCCTCAGCGCGGCCCTGGGCGACATCCCGCACTTCGGCGGTTCGGCCGGCGACGACAACTTCCTCACCCACACCCACGTGTACTTCAATGGTGTGTTCCACAGCGGCGCGGCGGTGGTGGTGCTGGTCAATACCTGGCTGGATTTCGAGGTGTTCACCACCCACCACATCCTGCCGCGTACCGAAAAACTGGTGGTGACCGGCGCCGACAGCCCGTCACGCCGGGTGTTCGAACTCAACGCCGAACCGGCCGCCGAAGAATACGCCAGGCACATCGGCGTAGCCGTGGCCGACCTCGACCACCGCGTCTTCGCCGCTCACCCGTTGGCAGTGCGTATCCACGACCAGTACTACGTACGCGCTATCCAGCAAGTGCACGAAGACCTCAGCCTGAGTTTCTACTGTGCGGTGGAAAACGGCATCGTGCTCACCGTGATGCGGCCCGGGCCGATCCTGCCGAACCTGCAAAGCCTGTTCGACGGCCTGCACACGCGCCTCGGCGACCTGCTGCTGACCATCGGCTGCGACTGCTTCCTGCGCCGCATGGAGTTGGAAGACAACGGCGACCTCGAACACATCGGCAATTACCTGCGCGAGAGACGGGTGCTGGGCTTCAATACCTACGGAGAACAGTTCAATGGCATGCACATCAACCAGACCTTCACCGGGGTCGCCATTGCCCGTGGCCGACGCTGAACTGCGCGCCCAGGTCGCCCAGCTGCAACAGGCCAATCACAAATTGGCGCGGATCAACGCGGCCCTGATCGAGCGCATCGAATCCGGCATGACCCAGGGCAACAACCCGTACACCACGTTCCAGCATTCGGTGGTGCTTGCCGAACAGGTGCGCGAACGCACCGACGCGCTGAACCAGGCGATGGCCGAACTCAAGGCCAGCAACCACCTGCTGATCAACGCGCGGCTGCGCGCCGAAACCCTGCGCGGCGAGCAGGCCGCGGCGCAAAAAGCCCAGGAAAGTGAACGCTGGATTCGTCTGATCACCGACAACGTGCCGGCGCTGATCGGCTACCTCAACGCCGACCTGGTCTACGAGTTCACCAACAAAGTCTACGAAGAATGGTACTGCTGGCCGCGCGGCATGATGCTCGGCCAGAGCCTGCGCGAAGTGCACAGCGAGCAGCACTGCCAGCGCCTCGACGCTTACGTCGCCCGCGCCCTGGCGGGTGAGAGCGTGACCTTCGAATTCGCCGAAACCAACATCAACAACCAGGAGCGCTACATGCTGCGCTCCTACGTGCCCAACCTGCTCGCCAGTGGCGAGGTGGTGGGGATCTTCGTGCTGATCCGCGACATCACCGAACGCCGCCGCACCGCCGAGGCCCTGCACCAGGCCTATCAGCACCTGGAGCAGCGCGTGGCCCAGCGCACCTCGGAACTGACTGCGCTCAACGATCAGTTGTTGCAGGAAATCGACGAGCGCCGACGCATGGAAACCCGCCTGCGCGAAGCCAAACAAGAGGCGGAAAAGGCCAACCTGTCGAAAACCAAGTTCCTCGCCGCCGTCAGCCATGACTTACTGCAACCGCTCAACGCCGCACGCCTGTTTACCAGCGCACTGCTGGAGCGCCCCAGCGAAACCCTGGTGCGCAACGTGAGCAACTCCCTGGAAGACGTGGAAAACCTGCTGGGCACCCTGGTGGATATTTCCAAACTCGACGCCGGGGTGATCAAGGCCGACATGGCGCCGTTCGCCCTCAGCGAACTGCTGGAAAACCTCGCCGCCGAATACACCGAACTGGCCCGCGCCGAAGGCCTGGAGCTGCACTTTGTCGGCTGCTCGGCGCTGGTGCGCAGCGACATCCAGCTGCTCGCACGAATCCTGCGCAACCTGCTCAGCAACGCGCTGCGCTACACCTACCAGGGCCGTGTGGTGCTGGGCTGCCGACGCCAGCAGCAGCGTTTGCTGATCCAGGTGTGGGACAGCGGCATGGGCATTGCCGAGGAGCGCCTGGAGGAGATTTTCCAGGAGTTCAAGCGCGGTGACGTCCAGCGCCCGGACCAGGATCGCGGGCTGGGCCTGGGCCTGGCCATCGTCGAGAAAATCGCCGGAATCCTTGGCCATCGCATCAGCGTCAAATCCTGGCCGGGCAAGGGCTCGATGTTTAGCGTGGAAGTGCCGCTCAGCGCCACCGCGCCCAAGTCGCTGCCGATGCCGTGCATGAGCGAAGCGCTGCTGGAACGTTTGCAGGGCGCGCGGGTGTGGGTGCTGGATAACGACGCGGCGATCTGCGCGGGCATGCGCACCTTGCTCGAAGGCTGGGGTTGCCGGGTGACCACCGCCTTGTCGGAACAGGACCTGGCCCGGCAGGTGGACAACTACCATGCCGAGGCGGACCTGCTGATCGCCGACTACCACCTCGACGACGACCAGAACGGCGTCGACGCCGTGGCCCGCATCAACGCCCGGCGCGGCACTGCGATCCCGGCGTTGATGATTACCGCCAACTACAGCAATGAACTCAAGCAGCAGATTCGTGAGTTGGGGCATACGTTGATGCACAAGCCCGTGCGGCCGATGAAGTTAAAGACAGCGATGAGTCACTTACTCGGCCGCCCCTGACAAAACGCAGATCAAAATGTGGGAGCGGGCTTGCTCGCGAATGCGGTGGGTCAGTCAATGAATCTAGTGACTGACCCACCGCATTCGCGAGCAAGCCCGCTCCCACAGTGGATCTCCATAGGGCAGGGGGATCAGCGGCGCAGGTAGGAGCCGAAGTCGATATCGCCGGCACTCAGAATCGCCTGCACCCGGTTATGCACATTCAACTTGCGCAGGATCGCCGACACATGGGCCTTCACCGTGGTTTCGGCAATCTCCAGCGTGTAGGCGATCTGCTTGTTCGATTCGCCCTTGGTCATCCGCTCCAGCACCAGCAATTGCTTGCGGGTCAGCGCCTGCAGCAGCTCCGGGGCAAAGCCCGGGGTGTCGTTCATGCGGCGTTGGCTGGGGTTTTTCTGGGTGCGGATGATGTCGGGCGGCAGGTATACGTTGCCGTTGAGGATCTGCTGGATCGCTTCGGTCATTTGTTGGCGCGGCGACGACTTGGTGATGAACCCCACGGCGCCGTAGGTGATGGCTTGCAGCACGATCTGCTTGTCCTGCTCGGCCGAGACGATCACCACCGGGATGGTCGGCGATTCGTTGCGCAGGTTGATCAGGCCATTGAGGCCGTGCATGCCGGGCATGTTCAAATCCAGCAGGATCAGGTCAAGGTCGTCGTGGTCCTGGGTCAGCGCGAGGGCGCTGTCGAGGTCGGCGGTTTCCATCACTTCGCTGCCGGGAAAGCCGTCGCTGATGACGTTGTGGATCGCCTCGCGAAACAGCGGGTGATCGTCGGCAATCAGGATTTTGTACATGGCCGTTCACCTTCTTGTTGTGGTTTTTTATTGAAAGGGCTCGGGTGTCGCAGCCATCACTGGCAGTTTTGCCGCTTCCCATGCATCCAGGCCATCGCGATACCAATACACCGAGGTATAGCCCAGATTGGCGGCTCGTTTTACCGCGTTCCAACTCAACCAGCAATCGGAGCGGCAGTAGAAGACCAACGGCCGGGTCAGCTGACCGCCGGTGAATGTGTACAGGTGGCGTGCGAAGTAGCTTTGCCATTCGGGCGTGAGGTCGCCGTCGCCGGTATTGGCCAGCCAGTGGCTGCCGGGCAGGTTGGCGTGGGGCTGGTCTTCGATGAAGCGGCCTTGCAGGTATTGGCGCCGGTACACATCGATCAACACCGGCGCCGGGGTCTGGGTGAGCAGGGCTTGCAGGGCAGGGGTGTCGACGATGGTCGCACCGGGCGCCTGTGCCGGCGTGGGGCTGCGGTACAGGCTGATGCGGTAGCCGTCGGTGGAAAACAACGGCGCCTCAGCCTGGGCGTTGGCGCAGAGCAGGCACAGCAAGGCCAGCAGGGGCAGTCGGGCGGGCAGCATGGCAGGTCAATCCTTATCGTTATGCGGCCATTACACGTCAGTCCCGCTGCCTTGGGAATGCGACGATAGACACGAAAACCAGTACTAAAGGAGTAGATCAGCCGTTTTTGCGCAGGGCGGCATGCTGCGGATTGAAGGTCAGCACCGCCAGCACCGTGAACACCACGGTCAGCCCCAGGCACACCAGCAGGGCCAGGCCGGCGAAGCGTTGGTAGAGGGCAAAGCGCACCAGTTCCACCGCGTGGGTGAACGGGTTGACCGCGCACAGCCAGTACAGCCACTCGCTGGAATCGCGCATCTTCCACAGTGGGTAGAGCGCCGACGACAGGAAGAACAGCGGGAAGATCACGAAATTCATCACCCCGGCAAAGTTCTCCAATTGGCGTATCCCATTGGACAGCAGCAAGCCCAGCGCGCTGAGCATCAACGCCACCAGCAACAGCGCCGGCAAGGCGATCAGCAAGCCCAGGGCCGGCGGTTGCACACCATACACCCAGGCAATCGCCAGGAACCCGTAGACCTGCAACAGCGAAATCAACGAGGTCGCCAGCAGCTTGCTGCACAGCAAAAACGTGCGCGGCAGCGGGCTGGTCAGCAGCACGCGCATGCTGCCCATCTCACGGTCGTAGACCATCGACAGCGAGCCCTGCATGCCGTTGAACAGCAGGATCATGCAGGCCAGCCCCGGGATGATGTACACCTCGTAGGGGATGTAGGTGTCGTAGGGTTCGATCACCGAGATGCCCAGCGCTGCCCGAAAGCCTGCGGCGAAGACCAGCAGCCACAGCAATGGCCGCACCAGGGCGCTGAGGAACCGTGTGCGCTGCAAGACAAAACGCAGCCATTCGCGCAGGACGATGCCGCTGAAACACTGCCAGTAGGCGTTCATGCCGCCACCTCTGCGTGGGTCAGTCGTGCGAACAAACCGCTCAGGTCGTCGCCTTGCTCCAGCAGCAGGTGGTCGAGTTGCCCGCTGGCCACCAGGCGGCCCCGATGCAAAATCATCAAGGCGTCGTCAGCCTGCACTTCATCGAGCAAATGGGTGGTCCACAGCACGCTGATGCCTTGTTCCAGGCACAGCGTGCGCACGTGTTGGTTCAGCGCCAGGCGGCTGGCCGGGTCGAGGCCGACGCTGGCTTCGTCGAGCAACAGCAGGCGCGGCTCGTGCAGCAGGGCGCGGGCGATTTCCACGCGGCGGCGGTGGCCGCCATTGAGTTCGCGGACCTTTTCCCGGCGCCGCTCGCCCAGGGCCTGGCGCGCCAGTTCGGCCTCCACCCGCAACCCGGTCTGACGCCGCGACAGGCCGTGCAGCGCGGCGTGGTAACGCAGGTTCTGTTCGACGCTCAAATCCAGGTCCAGGGTGCTTTGCTGGAACACCACGCCGAGTTGGCGCAACGCCTCACGCGGCGCCTCGCGCAATGAATGCCCGCCCACGCGGATGTCGCCGGCCTGCAAGTCATACAAGCGCGTGAGCAGCGCAATCAACGTCGATTTGCCCGCGCCATTGGGCCCTAGCAACGCCGCAAAACGCCCGGGCGCCAGGCTGAAACTCACCTCGCGCAACGCCTGGCGCGCGCCGTAGGAGAAGCTGATGGCGCTGGCGTCCAGCGCGTTCATGGCGTGACCACCACGCCCCACGGATAGCGCCCGACCTTGACCGACTTGAGCACCTTGAGGCTGTCCACGTCGATCACCGACACGTCGCCGCTCACGCCGTTGGTGGCCAGCAACTGTTTCTCATCCGGGGTGAATGCCAGCTGCCACACACGACGGCCCACCAGCAGGTAGTCGAGGATCTCGTAGGTCTTGGCGTCGATCACCGCCACATGGTTGGCCGGGCCGAGGGCGACAAAGGCGTATTTGCCGTCGGCACTCAGCTTGATGCCCACCGGCTGCACCTTGTCCGGGTGCACGCCTTTGATCTTGAAGGTCAGGGTTTTGAGGATTGCGCGGCTGGCCACATCCAGGATGGTCACGGTGCCGCCGATTTCCGCCGAGGCCCACAGTTGCGTGCCGTCATGGTTGAATTCGACGAAGCGCGGGCGTTGGTCCACCAGGGTGCTGTCGGCCAGGGTCTGGGTGCTGGTGTCGATCCAGTGCAGCATGTTCGTGGTTTCGCTGGTGTTCACCGCCCACTTGCCGTCGGGGCTCACGGCCATGCCTTCGGGCTCGACGCCGACGTTGATCTGGCCGAGCACCTTGGCGGTCTCGGTGTCGATCACGGTGACCAGCGCGTCGTCTTCGTTGGAGACGTACAGCCAGCGGTTGTTGGGGTGCAACGCGAATTGCTCGGGGTCTTTGCCGGAGGGCAGCTCCTTGACGATCTTGCGCGTGGCCACGTCCATCACCTGCACGCGGTCCGAGTCGCTGGCGCAGATGTACAGCAGCTTGTTGTCATGGGACAGCAGCAGGCCGCGTGGGCGCTGGCCGACCTTGAGGGTGTCGGTGACTTGCAGGGTCTGCATGTCGATCAGGCTCAGGCTGTTGTCTTTCTCGTTGGAGACCCAGGCCGTGGCGGCCACGGCGTGTCCGGCGGCAAGCAGCAGGGCGCAGGAGAGCAGGGTGCGGCGCATGGCGTATTCCTTATTGTTGTTGTGTGTTCAGGGAAAGCGGCAGGTCACCTCGGGTTTGTCGTAGCCCAGGCTGTCCATTTCGTTGAAAGGGTGCAGGAAACCGTCCTGGGGCGAGGTGCTCACCAGTGCACGGGGTTGCACGATGGGGATCGGCTGGCGCAGTTGGCCATTCCACGGGCGATAGCTGAGCTTGCGGCCCTTGAAACCGTCCAGCGGCAACTGCTCGCTGATCTCCAGCTGGCGGATGTTCATCGGGTCGACCTCGCGCAGCTTGCTCACTGCACTGGCGACGCTGCGCACGGCCATCCAGGCGGCGAAGTCGCGGTCGTTCATCCAGCGTCCGGCGAGGGCTTCGAAGCGTTTTTGCAGTTGGGCGGCGCCGTAGGTTTCGACGCTCTTGTGCCAGCCGGTGGGCGTCAGGCCCTGAGTGCCGGCGACCGGGCGCGGGTACCAGGTCTGGTAGGGCACGTATTCGCCGAAGTCGCCGCGCTCGTCGGCGACCAGCACCACGTCGTATTCGGCGGTCTGGGTGAACAACGGCATGTCGGCCTGGGCGCTACGGCGCTGGTCGTTGTCGAAACGCCAGGCTTTCTCCGCCACCAGTTGCAGGCCAAAACGCTTGGCTGCGCGGCGCAGGGCGGCGGCGTAGGCTTGATCGTCCGCGGTGGGGCCGACGATCAGCAGCGCCTTCTGCCATTTGCGCGTCACCAGAAATTGCGCCAGCGCATCGGCGAGCATGGCCCGGCTGGGCAGGCTGTGCAGCACGTTACCCAGGCAGTCGGTGCTGCGCAGGCTGTCATCGGGGCTGCCGGCGTTGAACAGCAGGCTGTCGGGCAGTGCGGCGCTGAGTTGGCGCAGGCTGGCGGCGGGGGCGTTGACGACAAACAGGCGCAGGCCTTGGTCGTGTTGTTTCTGCGCGGCGGCAAGCAGGTCTTCGGGGTTATCGACTGTTGCGTCGATCAGGCTGTAGCGCTGGTTGAGAAAGGCGCCGGTGCTGTTGCTGTCGATGATCGCCAATTCGGCGCCGCGCAACCCGGCATCGGTGGGTTCGGCAATCACGTTGGACAGCAACGGCCCCGGGTCCGGACGATAGCCGAGGTAGCCGATCTGCACTTGCAACGGTGCCTCGGCGGCCTGGCCGGCGGTAGCCCAGGTGAGTGCCAGCAGGCAGGTCACGGCGAAAGGGGCGAGCTGGCGCATAAGGCACTCCAAGACAGTTGGCGCCAGCATATAAAGCCCGGTTACCCCTGCAAATATGCAGAAAGTAGCGCTGGGGCAGTACCAAGGTAGTAGCCCGCCGCACGCGGTGCGGTTTTAGCATGGGGCTCCAGTATCCGCTGCGGGGGTTGCACGATCATGCGAATTATCAAGGCGTTGCTCTTGCCGTTCCTGCTGATCGTCAGCCTGATCGGTATCGACCGACCCCACGCACCGCGCTCGGCGGCGCTCGTGCCGACTGTGCTGGCGCGCTAGGCATGTCGGCGCTGTGGCGGATCAACCTGTGGGTGTGCGGTTTCTTCGCGCTGGTCACCTGCGCCTGCACGGCGTTGCTGATGCATCAGGCCCTGGCGGATGTGGAGCGCGAGTTGCAATCGGCCGAAGCGGTGGTGCATTACCTGAGTGAAACCGCCGTGCGCGATCCGGCCAGCCTGCAACCACGCCTCACGGCCAGCCTGCGCCATGTGCGCGTGCACTGGTTGGGCGCAGATGAAACCCCGCTCGCGCCGGAGCAAGAGGGGCTGGATGCGTGGCTCGGGCGCCTGCTGTTTGCCCAGGCGCGCCACAGTGCCGAGGTGCTCGACCTGGCCGATGGCCGGCGCGTGTCCATCGGCGTCGACCCGCGTGACGAGATCGATGAGGTCTGGGATTCCTTGCAGCAACTGCTGGGCCTGTGTGCGCTGGCATTGGCCCTGAGCCTGTTGACCATTCGCTGGGCGGTGCGCCGTGGCATGGGCGTGCTGGACGAATTGCTGTTGGCCCTGCAGCACGTGTGCAGCGGCCGTCTCAATGTGCGCCTGCGCGGCGCCGGGGTGCCGGAGGCGCAGCAACTGGCGCGGCATTTCAACCGCATGACCGATGCCCTCGAACAGGCGCGCACCGACAACACCCGGCTGACCCAAACCCTGCTGGCGGTGCAGGAACAAGAGCGCACCCGCCTGGCCCAGACCCTGCACGATGACCTCGGCCAGTACCTGGCGGGGATTCGCGCCCAGGTGTGCCTGTTGCCGCTGATCGCCCATCAACCCGCCACGCTGACGCGTACCGTGCATCTGCTGGAAGAACACTGCGACCACTTGCAGCAGGGCTTTCGCGAACTGGTCCACGACCTTTACCCGGTGGCCCTGCAACACCTGCCGATGGCCGAGGCGTTCGGCATGTTGGTGACGCAATGGCGTGCCAGCCATGGCATCGACTGCCAGTTGCAGGTCAGCGAGGCGCTGCCGCCGCTGTCCCCGGCCGACAAGACCCACCTGTATCGCTTGCTCCAGGAAGCCTTGACCAACATCGTGCGCCACGCCGGTGCCAGCCAGGTGCGCGTGCGTTTGCAGCATCGCGGTACGCGCCTGCGCCTGTGGGTGCGCGACAACGGCCACGGCGCGCAGCAGCCTCAGCGGCGCGGTGTGGGCCTGCATTCGATGTATGAACGTGCGCGCTGTTTGGGCGGCGAATTGAAGATCATCAGTCATCCCGGCGCCGGTTGGGCGCTGGCGTTGGACATGCCTGTGGAGGCGTCATGAATATTCTGTTGGTGGATGACCACGCCGTGGTTCGCCAGGGTTATGCCAGTTTGTTGCGCGCGTTGTTGCCGGCCATTGAAGTGCGCGAGGCGGCCAGCGGCGAAGAAGCCTTGGCGCGGGTACACGAGGCGGTGCCGAATCTGGTGATCATGGACTTCGGTTTGCCCGGCATCAGCGGCCTGGAAACCACCCGGCGCCTGCGCCAGCGCTTGCCGCAACTGCGTGTGCTGTTTTTCAGCATGCACGATGAACTGCCATTGGTGCGCCAGGCGCTCGACGCCGGCGCGGCGGGCTACCTGACCAAAAGCTCGGCGCCCCAGGTGTTGATCGAAGCGGTGCGGCGCATCCTCGATGGCCACGCCTACATTGAACAACCCCTGGCAACCCAACTCGCCTGCCAGCCCACCGACCCGCGTTTGCACAGCATGACACCACGGGAGTTGGAGATTTTCCTGATGCTCGCCAAAGGCACCCCGGCGCGGCAGATTGCCGAACAGCTGAGTATCAGCAGCAAGACGGTGTCCAACCACCTGACTTTGCTCAAGAGCAAGTTGCAGGTGAGTTCCCATGCGGAGTTGGTGCATGTGGGGATTGATATGGGGGTGGTGCGGGTGGCGGGGTGACGAGTTCTCTCTGATGCACACCGGCCTCATGTGGGAGCGGGCTCGCGAAAGCGGTGGGTCAGCTAGCACATCTGATACTGACACACCGCATTTGCGAGCAAGCCCGCTCCCACACAAGCTCACACACCTATAGATCTGCGGTGCGCTAACGATCCCAGGTGGTGGGGCAATCCTTGCAGCCCTCCATATTCGCATCCTGGAAGTTCGCATAGTGCTGGCGGCTACCCGTAAGGGTGGCCTTCTCCAGATTGCTTTCCCCGAATTTGGCCTCCTGCAAATTGGCATCGCTCAAATCTGCCCCTTGCAGCTCTGCCTTGCTCAGCCAGGTCATTTCCAGGTCTGCCGCACGCAGGTTGGCCTTGTGCATCTTCGCCCCCGACAGTCGTGCGAATTGCAGATAGGCCGCGCTGAGGTTGGCGTTTTCAAATTGCGCGCCCTGGGCAAACAGGCCCCAGCCTTGTACGGCCATCAAGGTGGCGCCGCTGAAGTCGGCGAGGCGCAGGTTGGCCTGTTGCAGGCTGGCACGGGTGAGGTTGGCGCCTTGCAGTTGGGCTTTTTCCAGGTTGGCCAGGTCGAGGTTGACGTGGCGCAGGTCGGCATCGCGCAGGTCGGCGCCGGCCAGGTTCATGCCGCTGAGGTTCTGGTTGCGCAGGTTGGCGCCCTTGAGGTTGGCGCCGGGGCATTGGCTGTGTTCGGCGAGGGTGCAGCCGTTGATGATCAGCGGGGCGTCGTCATCGGCGTGGGCCACGCAGACAGCGATCAGGAGCAATACGGGCAAATAGTTCATCACGATACCTTTGTAGTGAGCGGGCTTGCCCCGCGCTGGGCGGCGAAGCCGCCCCAAACGGTCCGCCGCGGTGTTTCAGAGAGACCGAGGTGTCTGGTCTTGGGGCGGCTTCGCCGCCCAGCGCGGGGCAAGCCCGCTCACTACGGCCACCTTGTAAGGGTTATTGTTGGGCGGTTTTCAGATCCCAACTCGGAATCTTGAATACCCAGAACGACCCGCCCTGTGCCACCGGCTTGGTCAGCTCGGCCATGTCGCCGCCCCACAACGGCACCGCGCCGCCGTAGCCGACGGTCACGCCGATGTACTGCTCGCCATCCTGTTCCCAGGTGATCGGCGGGGAGACGATGCCGCTGCCGGTCTGGAACTTCCACAGCTCCTTGCCGGTTTTCGCGTCGAAGGCTTTGAAGAATCCGTCGCCGGTGCCGGTGAACACCAGGTTGCCCTTGGTCGCCAGCACGCCGGCCCACAGTGGCAGGTGTTCCTTATGCTCCCACACCACCTTGCCGGTAGTGGGGTTCATCGCCCGCAGGGTGCCGACGTGATCGTCATACATGCGCTTGATGCGGAAACCCATGCCCAGGTACGCCGAGCCCTTCTTGTAGTTGACCTCTTCGGTCCAGTATTCCTCTTTCCACTGGTTGCCCGGGATGTAGAACAGGCCGGTGTCCTGGCTGTAGGCCATGGGGTTCCAGTTCTTGCCGCCGAGGAACGGCGGCGACACCTCCACCGGCTTGCCTTTGGTTTCACCCGGCAACGGTTTGGCTGGGCGTTGGCCTTCGTTCTCGACGGGGCGGCCAGTCTTGAGGTCGATGTGGCTGGCCCAGGTGATGTTGTCCACGAACGGGAAGGCGTTTTGCAGCTTGCCGTTGTTGCGGTCCACCACATAGAAGAAACCGTTGCGGTCGGCGTGGCCGGTGGCCTTGACCACTTTGCCGTCTTTGCCCTTGTAGTCGAACAACACCAGTTCGTTGTTGCCGGAGAAGTCCCAGGCATCGTTTGGTGTGTGCTGGTAGAACCACTTCACTTCCCCGGTACTTGGGTCGACGCCGACCTGGCCGGAGGTGTAGAGGCTGTCGAAGTCGTGGGGGTTGCCGTCCTTGGACGTGCGCGCCCAGGTGTTCCACGGGCCGGGGTTGCCGGCGCCGACGATGATGGTGTTGGTCTCGGCATCGAAGCTTGCGCTCTGCCAAGGTGCGCCGCCGCCGTGGCTCCAGGCCTCGACCTTGCCGGTTTCGGTCGTCGGGTCATCCGGCCACGAAGGTGCCTTGACGTCGCCGGTCGGGGTGCTGTCCTTGCCGTTGAGGCGGCCCATGTGGCCCTCCACGAACGGACGCATCCACACTTCTTCGCCGGTGTCCGGGTCGCGCGCATACAGCTGGCCGACCACGCCGAATTCATCGCCGGAGCTGCCGTGGATCAGCAGCACCTTGCCGCTGACCTTGTCCTTGATCAGCACGGGGGCACCGGTCATGGTGTAGCCGGCGGCGTGGTCGCCGAACTTCTTGTTCCACACCACTTTGCCGGTGTTTTTGTCGAGGGCGATCAGGCGCGCATCAAGGGTGCCGAAGTAGATTTTGTCGCCGAAAATCGCTGCGCCGCGGTTGACCACGTCACAGCACGGGCGAATGTTGTCTGGCAGGCGGTGGTTGTAGGTCCACAGGCGTTTGCCGGTCTTCGCGTCGAGGGCGAATACGCGGGAGTACGAGCCGGTGACGTAGACCACGCCGTCGCTGACGATGGCCTGGGATTCCTGGCCGCGTTGTTTTTCATCGCCGAACGAGTAAGACCAGGCCGGCGTGAGCTTGAATACGTTCTTGTCGTTGACCTGGGCCAGCGGGCTCCAGCGCTGGGCGTTGGTGCCCATGCCGTACTGCAGCACGTCCTTGGTGGTCAGGTGGTCGTTGGCGATGTCTTCCCAGGTGACGTTGCGCGTTTGCTTGGCGGCAGGTTCGGCGGCGGCAAAACCTGCCGCACTGAAGGACAGGCTGCCCACCAGCAAAAAGGCTTGCACGGCAAGGCTTACGGGGGAGCGGGAGGGGAGCGATCTTATTGTCATGGTTTGCAGTTCCCAGTTGAGGTTTTGGCCTGCACAGGGTGGTGCGCCGAGGCGCTGGCTGGATACGGAAAATTTCCCGCTGTTGCCGGGAAGACTTCCCGAACCGCCGCTGATTTGGACGTGCCCCACAAGCCCTACTACCAAGGGAGTAGGACGCGACCACCAAAGCAGCATACGGCGCGGGACTGCGGGTTCCTAAGATGGTTGCCATAGCCTCTGCAATGAGGTTTGCGTGCAATCCTGAGGACAAAAATAATGACAACAAAACGCAATGCCTTGCTCGTGGCCGGCTTGTTGGTGGGTGTGATCGGTGTGGGTAACGTCTGGGCCCATGGCAACGTGGTGCCCCAGGCTGTGGAGACCAAAGGACTGACGCCGATCAAGGATACGGGTGTACCGCTCGACGCCGATGGCTGGGCCGCCAACAACCCGTATCGCAAGTCCCCTGAACACGACAGGGCCGTCGAAATCGGCTCCTCCGCCTACAACCAGAACTGCGCCGCGTGCCACGGTCTGGAAGCCAAGTCCGGCGGCATCGCCCCCGACCTGCGCATGCTCGACGAAGGCGACGCCGGGGATGAGTGGTTTGTCGAGCGCGTGCGCCACGGTGCGGTGCGGGATGGCCGTGTATACATGCCGAAAATGGCCGACTACCTGAGCCAGGAAGCCTTGTGGGCGGTGCGTACGTACCTGGATTCCGTGCGCGTCGAGGAGTAAGCCATGCGCCTGCTCAGCGTCGTGTTCGGCCTGGCCTTGCTGTGCTGCCAGGCGGCACAGGCCCAGGTGCGCAGCTATGACCAGATGATCGCCGCCGGCGAGTTGAAGGTGGCGGTGTACAAGGATTTTGCCCCCTACAGTTTCGACGACGGCGGCACCCCGCGCGGGGTGGACGTGGAGTTGGCCCAGGCGCTGGCCAAGGCCCTGGGCGTGCAACTGAAGCTGATCTGGGCGCCGGCCGGCGAGAAGCTCGACGACGACCTGCGCGACTACATCTGGCGCGGCAGCCCGTTGCACAACCAGCAACTGGCCGACCTGATGCTGCGCGCGCCTTACGACCACGAATACGCGCAGCGGCGCAACGACCAGGGTGAATTGGAAAACGGCCATGTGGTGATGTTCGGGCCGTACCAGAACGAACAATGGCAGGTGGCGTACGACCGCCGCCGCCTGGACAAGGTCGCCAGCGTGGCGGTGTTCGAGGAACACCCCATTGGTGTCGAAGTCGACAGCGTGCCGTCGTTTTACCTGACCTCGGTGTTCAACGGCATGCTGGCGCGCAAGACCCGTCACTATCCCAACGTGCCCCAGGCCTTTGCGGCGATGAAGGCCGGGGAGATCGATGCGGTGATGGCGATGCGTGGCGAGATTGACTGGCAGGTGCATCAGGCCAACGACCCGCAACTGGCCCTGGCGCAAAACGCTTACCCGAACATGGGGCGGCAACGTTGGGAGATCGGCATGGCGGTGCATGAAAGCAATCGGCAACTGGCCTATGCCGTGGAGGAAGCGCTGGAAGGCCTGATCCGCGATGGCAGCCTGCAAGCGATCTACAGCCGTTACGGCCTGCGTTACGAAGTGCCCGAGATGTACCAATGAACTGGCGCCTGACGGTGTTACTGGCCTGCCTGTTGCCGTTGGCAGCGCCCGCCAGTGAGGTCGATCCGGTGCCGTCGGTGATGTGGGCGTTCTATCACAAGCAGTTCCTGAACGACGCGCCGTTCGTGTTCGACGAGCGGGTCAAGCTGTTGGCGCCGCCGTTCGCCGAAGACGCGCGGCAGGTACCGTTGGAAATCGATGCGCGGGCCTTCAAGGGCAGGGTGGTGCGCATCTTCGCCTGGGCCGAGCTGAACCCGCTGCCCAAAATCGTCGACTTTCAGCCCAAGGCCGGGGTGTTGCCCTGGCTGTCGCTGCGCATCCGCATCGAGCAGGCCACGCCGCTGCGCGCCGCCGTGCTGACCGATGACGGCGTGTGGCACGTCGGCTCGACCCTGATCGACGCCGCCGGCGGCGGCTGCACCGCGCCGAGCGTGGTGCGCACCCAGCCAGGGTGGGAAGAGCATATCGGCGAGGTACTCGGCGGGCGTTACCCCCGTGGCGAGTACAGCCGCGTGCGTGTGCAGATCGCGCATCCGATGGACAACGGCATGGTCAGCGGCATCCCCGAGTTTTACCTCAACCACGCCCAACTGCTTGGGGACAACGGCCAGGTCATGGCCGAGCTGGAGCTGTTCCCGGCGGTCAGCGAGAACCCCAACCTGGCCTTCGATATTGAGGGCGCCGGGCAGACGCGCCTGGTGCTGCGCGACAACAGCGGCAACGAGTTCGACGCGGCCATCCCCTGACCAGAAGGAGCGCGGCATGCGCTGGATACTGTTGTTATGCCTGGCCCTGAGCCTGCCCGCCATGGCCGACATGGACTATGCCCTCAAACCCCGGCAGATCGCCGAAGGCACCTGGCTGCTGGAAGGCAGCACCGAGAATTTCGCCAAGGCCAATGGCGGCAATATCGTCAATGTGGCGTTTATCGTCACCGAGGCGGGCGTGGTGGTGATCGACACCGGGCCGTCCAGACGCTACGGCGAAGCGCTGCGCCAGGCCATCGCCAGTGTCACGTCCAAACCGGTGATCCAGGTGTTGCTGACCCATCATCACCCCGACCACGCCTTGGGCAATCAGGCGTTCAAGGATGTGCCCATTGGCGCCCTGGCCAACACCACAAAGCTGTTGCACGAGCAAGGCGACAGCATGGCGGAAAACCTCTATCGCATGGTCGGCGACTGGATGCGCGGCACAGAAGTGGTGTTGCCGGGCCAAGTGCTGGAGCCCGGTGTGCGCAGCTTCGGCAATCATGATCTGCGCCTGCTGGCGCTGACCGGGCACACCGGCGCCGACCTGGCGATTCTTGACCAGAGCACCGGCGTATTGTTTACCGGCGACCTGGTCTTCTACCAACGCGCCCTGACCACCCCCAACAGCCCCGGACTCGCCGCCTGGCTGGCCGACATCACCACTCTGCAAGGGTTGCCCTGGACCCTGGTGGTGCCCGGTCACGGCCCGATCGCCACGGATGCGCAACCCTTCGAACAGATGCGCGACTACCTGACCTGGCTCGATCAACTGTTGCGCGACGGTGCCGCCAACGGCAGCGACATGACCGAGATGATCCGCAGCCCGATCCCCGAGCGCTTCGCCGCCATCAGCCTGAGCCGCTATGAATTGATCCGCAGCGTCAGCCACCTGTACCCGGGCTACGAGCGCGAACAGATGCACCCGCTACTAAGGAACTAGCAAACTCGATACTGCGGTCAATTGTGACGACGGCCCCTGCGCCCAAGAATCTGCACCAGACCGGGAAAATTTCCCGGGTATAACAAAAAACCGCAGAGGTAGCCGTCATGACCCAACCCGCACGCCGCCAACCCTTCGCCTTGAGTGTGTTGCTCGGTGCCATCCTGTTATCCGGCCAGGCCCTGGCCGCCGTGACCGACCAGGACATTCTCCAGGACCCGAAAAACCCCGAGCAGATCGTCACCAACGGCCTCGGCGTGCAGGGCCAGCGCTACAGCCCGCTGGATACGCTGAACGTGGACAACGTCAAGGACCTGCGCCCGGTCTGGGCGTTTTCGTTTGGCGGTGAAAAACAGCGCGGCCAGCAGGCGCAACCGATGGTCAAGGACGGGGTGATGTACCTCACCGGTTCCTATTCGCGGGTGTTCGCGGTGGATGCGCGCACCGGCAAGAAACTCTGGCAATACGACGCGCGCCTGCCCGATGACATCCGTCCGTGCTGCGACGTGATCAACCGTGGCGTGGCGCTGTATGGCGACCTGGTGTTCTTCGGCACCCTTGACGCCAAGCTGGTGGCGTTGAACAAGGACACCGGCAAGGTGGTGTGGAGCAAGAAGGTGGCCGACCACAAGGAAGGCTACTCCATCAGCGCCGCGCCCCTGGTGATCAACGGCAAGCTGATCACCGGCGTGGCCGGTGGCGAGTTCGGCGTGGTCGGCAAGATCGAAGCCTATGACCCGAAAAACGGCGACCTGCTGTGGACCCGTCCGACTGTCGAAGGCCATATGGGCTACGTGTACAAGGACGGCAAGGCGGTGGAGAACGGTATTTCCGGCGGCGAGGCGGGCAAGACCTGGCCCGGCGACCTGTGGAAGACCGGCGGTGCGGCGCCGTGGCTGGGCGGCTACTACGATCCGGAAACCAACCTGCTGCTGTTCGGCACCGGCAACCCGGCGCCGTGGAACTCCCACCTGCGCCCGGGCGACAACCTCTATTCGTCTTCGCGCCTGGCGCTGAACCCGGACGACGGCACCATCAAATGGCACTTCCAGAGCACCCCCCACGACGGTTGGGACTTTGACGGCGTGAACGAGCTGATCTCGTTCAACTACACCGAAGGCGGCAAGGAAATCAAAGCGGCGGCTACCGCCGACCGCAACGGCTTCTTCTACGTGCTGGACCGCACCAACGGCAAATTCATCCGTGGCTTCCCGTTCGTGGACAAGATCACCTGGGCCACCGGCCTGGATAAAAACGGTCGGCCGATCTACAACGAAGCCAGCCGCCCCGGCGCGCCGGGCAGTGAAACCAAGGGCACTTCGGTGTTCGTAGCGCCGGCGTTCCTCGGTGCGAAGAACTGGATGCCAATGGCCTACAACCGCGACACCGGGCTGTTCTACGTGCCGTCCAACGAGTGGGGCATGGACATCTGGAACGAAGGCATCGCCTACAAGAAAGGCGCGGCGTTCCTCGGTGCGGGCTTCACCATCAAGCCGTTGAACGAGGACTACATCGGCGTGCTGCGCGCCATCGACCCGAAAACCGGCAAGGAAGTGTGGCGCCACAAGAACTTCGCGCCGCTGTGGGGCGGGGTGCTGACCACCAAGGGCAACCTGGTGTTCACCGGCACGCCGGAAGGTTTCCTGCAAGCGTTCAACGCCAAGACCGGCGAGAAAGTCTGGGAGTTCCAGACCGGCTCCGGCGTGCTCGGCTCGCCGGTGACCTGGGACATGGACGGTGAACAGTACGTCTCGGTGGTCTCCGGCTGGGGTGGCGCAGTGCCGTTGTGGGGCGGTGAAGTGGCCAAGCGCGTGAAGGACTTCAACCAGGGCGGCATGCTCTGGACCTTCAAGTTGCCCAAGGAACTGGTGGCCAAGCACTAGTTCTACGACCAAATGACCATAGCCCCCCTGCCAACGGCGCATTCGCCCGGTAGCGGGGGCTCTTTACTATCGGCTCATCGCCTGTTGACCAACAGGCCCGGACCCCGACAGAGGCCTCATCATGATCTACGCACAACCCGGCACCCCAGGCGCCATCGTCAGCTTCAAGGCGCGCTACGGCAACTACATCGGCGGTGAATTTGTCGCGCCGATCGATGGCAAGTACTTCACCAATACGTCGCCGGTGACCGGCGAAGTCATCGCCGAATTCCCACGCTCCAGCGCCGCCGACATCGACAAGGCCCTCGACGCCGCCCACGCCGCCGCCGACGCCTGGGGCAAGACCTCGGCCCAGGACCGTGCGCTGGTGCTGCTGAAAGTCGCCGACCGCATCGAGCAGCACCTTGAAGTACTGGCCGTGGCCGAGACCTGGGACAACGGCAAGGCCGTGCGCGAAACCCTCAACGCCGACGTGCCTCTGGCTGCCGACCACTTCCGTTACTTCGCCGGCTGCATCCGCGCCCAGGAAGGCGGCGCCGCCGAGATCAACGAACACACCGCTGCCTATCACTTCCACGAGCCATTGGGTGTGGTCGGGCAGATCATTCCGTGGAACTTCCCGCTGCTGATGGCGGCCTGGAAACTCGCCCCGGCGCTGGCCGCGGGTAACTGCATCGTGCTCAAGCCGGCCGAGCAGACGCCGCTGTCGATCATGGTGTTTGCCGAGTTGATCAATGACCTGCTGCCACCGGGCGTGCTGAATATCGTCCAGGGCTTTGGCCGCGAAGCCGGCGAAGCGCTGGCCACCAGCAAGCGCATCGCCAAGATCGCCTTTACCGGCTCGACGCCCATCGGCGCGCACATCATGCATGCGGCCGCCGAGAACATCATCCCGTCGACCGTGGAACTGGGCGGCAAGTCGCCGAACATCTTCTTCGAAGACATCATGAGCGCCGAGCCACAGTTCATCGAAAAGGCCGCCGAAGGCCTGGTGCTGGCGTTCTTCAACCAGGGCGAAGTGTGCACCTGCCCGTCGCGGGCGCTGGTGCAGGAGTCGATCTACGACGCGTTCATGGCCGAGGTGATGAAAAAGATCGTCAAGATCAAGCGCGGCAACCCGCTGGACACCGAGACCATGGTCGGCGCCCAGGCGTCCGAGCAGCAATACGACAAGATCCTCTCGTACCTGAAAATCGCCCAGGAAGAAGGCGCGGTGCTGCTCACCGGCGGCGCGGCCGAGCGTCTGGAGGGGGACCTGTCCAGCGGTTACTACATCCAGCCGACCCTGCTCAAGGGCCACAACAAGATGCGCGTGTTCCAGGAAGAAATCTTCGGCCCGGTGGTGGGCATCACCACCTTCAAGGACGAAGCCGAAGCCCTGGCGATCGCCAACGACAGCGAATTCGGCCTGGGTGCCGGCCTGTGGACCCGCGACATCAACCGTGCCTACCGCATGGGCCGCGCGATCAAGGCCGGCCGCGTGTGGACCAACTGCTACCACCTGTACCCGGCGCATGCGGCGTTTGGCGGGTACAAGAAGTCGGGTGTGGGGCGTGAGAACCACAAGATGATGCTGGATCACTACCAGCAGACCAAGAACCTGCTGGTGAGCTACGACATCAATCCGTTGGGGTTCTTCTAACCCTCCAGGCTTGAAATGCAGTCCCCTGTGGGAGCAGGCAAGCCAGCTCCCACATTTGGTTCCCTGTATGCCTGAGACTATTGCAGTGCGCGAACTCCTTCGAAAGTAGCATTCGCCTCCCATACCCCCCATGCATTAATGACCCGACCGGAATCTTCCGGCACAACAAGAGGAACGTCCCATGTGGAAAAAACCCGCGTTTACCGACCTGCGTATCGGCTTTGAAGTGACCATGTACTTCGCCAGCCGTTGATCTACCGCCGGCCAGTCTCGTGCTGGCCGGTGCTCAAGCGGTCTTTGGGACCCGTCCTACGACCCCCTCGGAAAGTCTCACCTGAGAAATAACGGCACTGCGTGATTTGATCCTGCCTTTTCGGACAGGGACTGTTGCGCATGACGGATACGCTGTGGGCTGCCCGCGAGGGCGACGCGCTGTTGCACAGCTCGATGCTGGCGGACGTGTTGGGCGGCGTGCTGGAAGTTGCGGCGACGGTGGCCGTGACGGCACTGGCCACGGCGGCCGTTGTGGCTGCAACCGGCATCAGCGTGGCGACAGGTGGCCTGGGCTGCGTTGTGCTGGGGGCCGTGGTCGGTGTGGTGGTCGGGCTCGGCATGGGTGCAAGCGGCGCCGATAAAGGCCTTTCGCGATTATGTGAGTCTTTCGCCAACGCACTCTTCCCACCCGTCATCGATGCATTCATCAGCAACGGTTCGCCGGATGTGTTTATCAACGGCAAGCCTGCTGCGCGGGCGGCCGGGAAAGTCGCCGCCGCCGTGCCAGAAGCGGGCAGTGAACCGACTTATCTGGATATCGCCGAAGGTTTTTTCTCTCAGCTCTGGCGCCCTACGGTCGCTGCGCCGGTGGCGGGCGCTGTGCCTTGTCCTGCCGATACCGTCGACTGCACTAAACACCCGCCCATGCCGGAGCAGTACCTCGCCGAAGGTTCCAGCAAGGTATTCATCAACGGCCAGCCCGCCGTACGCAGTGGGGACAGAAGCACCTGCGAAGCCACGGTGGGCAAGGTGCAGATTTCGTCCAACGTGGTCATCGGCGGCGCGCCGGTGGTGGTGCGTGAGATTCGCAGCGGCAAGACGCCGGGTGTAGGGCTGGCGGTAACGGCGTTGTTGGCATTGCGCGGTGGTGGGGCGAAGTTCTTCAGCACGTTGCCCTGTATGACGGTGGGTGGGTTGGTGTCGTGGGGCACAGGGCAGGTGAGCAACGCGCTTGCGTCAGCAGTGCGCGGCTCGCCCAACCCGGTGCACTGCGCCACGGGGGCGAAGATTCTCGACGGTGACGACGACCTGGATTTTGCATTGCCTGGCCTGTTGCCAATCGAGTGGCAGCGTTATTACAGCAGCCGGGATGAGCGCCGTAACGGTCTGTTCGGTGCGAGTTGGAGTGTGGCCTATGAGGTTTTCGTCGAAATGGGCCCGCATCCCGAAGGCGGCGAACGGCTGATCTACACCGACGAGCAGGCTCGGCAGATCGACATGGGCGTGATCCCGCTAGGTGCTGCGGTGTTCAGCGCCGGCGAAGGCTTGAGCGTACGCCGCCATGCCAGCGGCCACCTGCTGATTGAGCGTGTCGACGGGCTGTATCGGCTGTTCGAACCCACACCGGACAACCCTGCGCATTTGCGCTTGGGCCAGTGGGGAGATCGCAATGACAACCGCGTTTTCCTCGACTATGACGATCAGGGCCGCCTGAGCCAGTTGCGCGATACCTTTGGCGTTGTGCGAATCGAGCTGAGCTACAGCCAGCAATGGCCCCGCCGTGTCGAACAGATCGAGCGCCTGTACCCCGATCACCGTCGTGAAACGCTCTCCAGCTATACCTACGACACGCGCGGCGATCTCGCAGCCGTGCGCGATGCCGATGGGCATGTTCAGCGCCGCTTCGCCTATGACAGCGGCCAGCGCATGGTCGAACACCAACTGCCCACCGGCCTGCGCTGCTTTTACCAATGGGCCTGTGTGGACGACCGTGAATGGCGAGTGGTACGGCACTGGACCGATGAGGGCGACGATTATCAGTTTGACTACGACCTGCTAGTCGGGCTTACGCGGATTACCGATGGCTTGCAACGGGTCAGCACCCGCAAGTGGAACCCGCAGTACCAGATCACCGAATACACCGACAACCTGGGGCACACCTGGCAGTTCGATTGGAATGAAGAGCGCCAGTTGTTGGGGGCTACCGATCCTCTGGGTGGCCAGTGGCGATTCGGCTACGACGAATCCGGCAACCTGTGCAACACACAAGATCCGCTGGGCCGTATTGAATCGACGGTGTGGCTGGAACACTGGTCGCTGCCATTGGTTGAAACCGATGCAGCCGGCCACAGCTGGCAGTATCGATACGATCAACGCGGCAATTGCTTCAGTGAAACCGACCCGCTGGGGCACGTCACGCGCTATCACCATGATGGGTTTGGACAGGTGGTGGAGATCATCGACGCCACGGGCAAGCACAAGACCCAACGCTGGAATGAAACCGGGCAGTTGCTTGAACAGGTCGATTGTTCGGGCTATGCCACAAGGTTCGAGTACGACCGTCGAGGTCATTTACAAACCGTTATCGATGCAGTCGGTGAACGCCAGCGTTATCAACACGACAGCCGCGGCCGATTGCTTCAAATCGAAAGGCCCTACGGTTACATCGAACACTACCTGCGCAACACCAGTGGTCAGTTGAGCGCCTACACCGATGCGGCGGGCCACACTACCCGCTACCAATATGATCGGCGCGGGCAGCTGGTGCGGCGCATCGATGCCCATGGCCGCCAGATCGAATATCGGCACGATGCCTACGGTCGATTGCAAACCCTGACCAACGAAAACGGCGAGCACTATCGCTTCGCCTGGGACCAGGGTGATCGACTCACGCAACAGCAAGACCTCGATGGCAGTGTGCGGCGTTATGCCTATGACGCGCTGGATAACGTGGTCTCGGTCGAATACGTCCCGCTGGATGATGCATCTCCTATCGTGCATCGCCTGCAACGCGACGCTGTTGGGCGTATGCGGGTCAAGGAGACTGACGAGGGCCGAACCGAATACACCTACGACGCGTTGGACCAACTCACCGACGTCACCACCACCGACCGGCAAGGCAATGCTCAAGCACTGGGTTTTGCCTATGACGCGCTAGGCCAACTGACGTGCGAGCAGAGTGCAACCGGCAAGCTGCAACACCACTATGATGAACTCGGCAACTTGAGCCAGACGCAACTGCCCGATGGCCGCTGGCTCAACCGCCTGCACTACGGCAGCGGCCACCTGCACCAGATCAACCTGGACGGCCAGGTCATCAGCGACTTCGAACGCGACCGCCTGCACCGCGAAGTCCTGCGTACCCAAGGCCAGATCACCACCCGCAGCGAATACGACCGTTGCGGTCGGTTGCGCTCGCGCAAACGCAGCCCGGCAGGCCAGCCCCGACAGTTGCCACCAGCCCAACAAAAGACTTTCGAATACGACCCGGCTGACAATCTGATCGGTCGTTTGGAAGGCGGTCAACGCCAACTGCTGCACTACGACGCAACCGGCCGGATTATCGCTAGTCAGGACAGCACTCAAGGCCAGCTGGAAACCTTCGGCTACGACGCTGCCGCCAACTTGTTGGACGGGGCACAGTCTAGTGCCGGCTTAGTGAGGCACAACAAGCTACTGACCTACCAGGACAAACGCTACCGCTACGACGGCTTCGGTCGAATGATCGAAAAACGCAGTACTCTGCGTGACCTGCAACGTTTCACCTACGACGCCGAGCACCGGCTGATCGAAGTGCACAACGCCAGCGGCAATGTGGTGCACATGACCTACGACCCACTGGGTCGGCGCATCGCCAAAACCGAGCGGGACAGCAGCGGTCGTCTGCTGGGCGAAACCCGCTTCACCTGGGATGGCCTGCGCCTGTTGCAGGAGCATAAACACCGCCAGACCAGCCTTTACGTCTACGTAGACGAAGGCTACGAGCCGTTGGCGCGAGTCGATGGCATCGGTCCGCAACAGAAGATCCGCTACTACCACAACGACCTCAACGGCTTGCCGGAGCAGTTGACTGAAACCGACGGGCACAACGTCTGGAGCGCGACCTATCGGGTGTGGGGCAGCACGCTGGAAGAGGTACGTGAGCCTGACTACATTGAAGAACAGAACCTGCGGTTCCAGGGGCAGTACCTGGATCGTGAGACGGGGCTGCACTTCAATACGTTCAGGTTTTATGACCCGGAAGTGGGGCGGTTTACGACGCCTGATCCGGTTGGGTTGGCGGGTGGCCTGAATCTCTATCAGTACTCACCAAACCCTTTTGGGTGGATCGATCCCTGGGGTTGGACGTGTTCTTCAGCACAGCGTCAGCAGAACAAAACCAACGGTAAGGCAGCTGAATATCTGGTACATCAAAAACTACTGAATAACCCCAATGTGACCGTTCTTGGTACACAGGTTTATGTCAAAACGCCAGGTGCCGGGCGAGGACGCTACGTTGATATTTTGATAAGAAACAACAAGTCAGGAAAAGTTGTTTCGGTTGAAGTTAAATCCGGCGGTGCAGTAAGGTCGAACGCACAGCTTGCAAAAGATAAAGTGATCTCTGATGGGGAAGGTATATTTGGACGGTCTGGAAAAAGTACAAAAGGTGTCACTGTAAGTGAGGCTAGGGTTCCACTTTGGAGGCTGTTGTAATGACTGATACCGTAAAGGATGTGTTGAAAATACTCACTTCGTTTTTAGCAGGGCCGTTTGCTGAATGTGGGTATGTGCTAAAAAAAGGACGATGTTTTGAAAGGCTAAGCGAAAGTGGTCGGACCTTTCGCTATACGATGAATTTGTCCAAGAATAAGGGGTGGTTTTCTCTTCATCTGACGCTCCAGCTTTCCGATCCGGCTTTGATGGCGGGCGTCAACACTGTTCTTGATAAAGCGCTTAGAGACGAAAGGTTTACATATCCAGAAAGCTGGTCGCGATCCATTATCGAGCAGACTATAAAAATACGCACATCTAACCACGTTGTCGTCGAACTGACCGATTGGCGGGCACTGAAAAGCCCTGGAGAAACGCTTGAGCGCTTCAATGACCGATTTTCAATATGGCTTTATTCATTCGAAAAGCTCGAGGAAAGAGCTGACTGGAAAGAGCAGTTGCTGAGTAGTATTGGGCTAGCGCAGGGATGGTTTGATGAGGTTGATTCAGGCGAATGGATCCGCTCCTCTACTGATTATCCTGCTCTCTATTTGCTGAGTGTTGGAGGGCTAATCCAAGACCTTGAGGGAAAATATAAAGCTGTCTTGAAAACTGCCGAAGATCCGCAAGAAGTGGAGCTGTTTTATCTTAACTTATAGTCAGAGAAAATCTGGTGCAGGCTCAAATCGCCTGTCTGCGAGTTTCATTTTGGTTATGACTTTTACATGTGCCTGATATGAGACATTAAAGCGGACCGGGGGAGCCATACACAATGCACTGGTCAAAACGGGCATCATCACTCAACAGCAGGCCAGAACAGCGAGGCGTTCGGCCGCCTCATTCGCGAAACGAAAAGGTTGTTTCTAAAGGACCAAGGGCTATGGGCATCACTCAAATCATTCTCTCAGAGCAAGACCGCAACCTTGGACAAATAGGCGGAGGAGCGTGGCTGACAGACCTTGATCTTTGGCCTAAAGATCCACAAACCGGTCAACTGATGCTTCCGGTGATAACAATGACCTCGACGTTCCTGGACGTCCCATTTATACCTGCTGAAATGGCACTGACGGCGTTTATCTGTGTTGAGCGAAAAGACGAAAACTACACACGGTCTTCGGTACGCCAGTTGGCGGTGCATCAACAAAGCGAGATGGAGAAACTTAAACTTGGCCGTAGCTGTGTGCTACTTCACACGCTGGCGACGACTGAACTAACACCTCAACCTTGGTTGACCTTATTCCGCGAACGTATATTGCCCAACAGCCACTGACGTCAGAAGAAATGGAGGAGGAGCTGGAGGATTTGGACTGTGGTGCGGGTATCAGCAAAGCTCTAGGTCGTCCTGCATGTCTGCAAGGTCCCTTGAGTGAAAGCCCTCGCTATTATTTTTTGGCTCAGGTAGCCGACGCTGATATCGCTAAAGTGAGTCCCCGTCATGAAGGGATATTCGGTGGAGGTATCGGCTATGTTTTTGCCGATAATCGAGCGAAGAAGATGAAAAACGGCGATGTGGGTGGCTATTTTTTCATTCAATTTACTTGAAGGTACAACAAGTCGCTGACCTACCAGGACAAGCGCTACCGCTACGACGGCTTCGATCGAATGATCGAAAAACGCAGTGCTCTGCGTGGCCTGCAACGTTTCACCTACGACGCCGAGCACCGGCTGATCGAAGTGCACAACGACCTCAACGGCTTGCCGGAGCAGTTGACTGAACCCGACGAGCATAAGGTCTGGAGCGCGACCTATCGGGTGTGGGGCAGCACGCTGGAAGAGGTACGTGAGCCTGACTACATTGAAGAACAGAACCTGCGGTTCCAGGGGCAGTATCTGGATCGCGAGACGGGGCTGCACTTCAATACGTTCAGGTTTTATGACCCGGATGTGGGGCGGTTTACGACGCCGGATCCGATAGGGTTGTCAGGGGGAATCAATTTCTATCAGTACACACCTAACCCATTTATGTGGATTGACCCTTGGGGTCTTGAAACCTGCTATCACAAGAGAACGAAAAGTGAGATCAAAAAAATACGTGCAAACTTCGGAAAAAAAGGCGGCGCTAAGGAACGGTATTTGAAAAAAATGGCAAAAGATCCCAAATCGATTCAAAAATATGGCCAGTCTGGAGTAGACAGGCTGACGAAAGGCCAAGTCCCTGAGGGCTTTGACGTGCATCATAAAAAGCCAATATTCCGAGGCGGCGATAACAGTCAAAACAACTTGGTTCTCATGGATAAGGCCTTCCATAAAAATAATAGCAAGGCCTTGCATTGGTATCCGGAAGGGGAAAATCCATATGGACTCAATTAAAAAGGTACGTTGCCAGGTGTGCGAGAAGGCGTTTGTACTTGACGTGCAACAGCAGAAATTTGTCGCACCACTTGTTGCCAAAGGCCAGGGCTTCATCATGGTCGAGTGCCCTCGCTGTGGTTCCTCTACCCAATATGTTAAAGCGCAAGAAACAGCTGAAGTGTCACGCCATGTAGCCAGTTATCGGTGTCCGATAACTCAATGTGCCGGCTGGGTGGATTCAATTAATGAGCAAACCCTACCTTTCTGGGGTTGTGGAGAGTGCGGCAGTGTTTGGTATGAAGAGAAGAACCTGCAAAAAGACATTGCAGACGTAGTGATTTTGCATCCGTATAGAGCCCGCAGCTACAAACAGCTAAATGGCAGTTGGGTCCCGGGGGATTTGAAGTCAGAACCTGCCAATTACGAAGAGCTTGTGGAGAAAGAGCCCCCTGACCCACTCGATGAGCTGGTCAGGGGCTAAAAGCTGGGCTTTGCCAGGTCACGTTGATCCGGTTTTTTGTGCTGTTGTAGCCCACGTCGGGTCCGCGGGGATTCATGTAACGGCTGTACTGGTCTTGGACATGACTCTTTGGTCTGATTGCAATCGCCCCCGGATCGGTTAGTGTGGAGCCCATCCTTCCAAAATAATAAAAACAGGCTTTCCAATGAGCCCAAACCTCAGCCTCCTGCGTAAATTCGTCTCGCCTGAAATCATTTTTGGCGCCGGCTGCCGGCACAACGTCGGCAATTACGCGAAGACCTTCGGCGCGCGTAAGGTGCTGGTGGTCAGCGACCCCGGGGTGATCGCCGCCGGTTGGGTCGCCGACGTCGAAGCCAGCCTGCAAGCCATCGGTATCGATTACTGCCTGTACTCCGCCGTGTCCCCCAACCCCCGCGTTGAAGAAGTGATGACCGGCGCCGAGGTCTACCGTGAAAACCACTGTGACGTGATCGTCGCCATCGGCGGCGGCAGCCCGATGGACTGCGGCAAGGCCATCGGTATCGTGGTCGCCCACGGGCGCAGCATTCTCGAGTTCGAAGGCGTGGACACCATCCGCGTGCCCAGCCCGCCGCTGATCCTGATCCCCACCACCGCCGGCACCTCGGCGGATGTCTCGCAGTTCGTGATCATTTCCAACCAGCAGGAGCGCATGAAGTTTTCCATCGTGAGCAAGGCGGTGGTGCCGGATGTGTCGCTGATCGACCCGGAAACCACGGCGAGCATGGACCCGTTCCTGTCCGCCTGCACTGGCATCGACGCGCTGGTGCATGCCATCGAGGCGTTCGTCTCCACCGGCCATGGCCCGCTGACCGATCCCCATGCCCTGGAAGCCATGCGCCTGATCAACGGCAACCTGGTGCAGATGATCGCCAACCCCACCGACATCGCCCTGCGCGAGAAGATCATGCTCGGCAGCATGCAGGCCGGACTGGCGTTCTCCAATGCGATCCTTGGCGCGGTGCATGCCATGTCCCACAGCCTCGGCGGCTTCCTCGACCTGCCCCACGGGCTGTGCAACGCGGTATTGGTGGAGCATGTGGTGGCGTTCAACTACAGCTCGGCGCCGGAGCGTTTCCAGGTGATTGCCGAGACGTTCGGCATCGACTGCCGGGGCCTCAACCACCGGCAGATCTGCGGGCGATTGGTGGAGCATCTGATCGCGTTGAAGCACGCGATCGGTTTCCACGAAACCCTCGGCCTGCACGGGGTACGTGTGGCGGATATTCCGTTTTTGTCCGAGCATGCAATGGATGACCCGTGCATCCTCACCAACCCGCGCGCGTCGAGCCAGCGTGATGTTGAGGTCGTTTATGGCGAAGCACTCTGACGACCCGCAACGCGCGCTGTCTGCGCTGCTGGGGCTGGGCGACCAGTCGGCGCGCAAGAGTCACTACCCGGAGCTGACCGCACGCCTGGATGAGCTGGAGGCCGAGCGCAAGCGCTATATCCGCCTCAACGACGAGTTGGAGCAGCGCGTCGCCGCACGCACCGATGAATTGCTGGAAGCCAACCACAACCTGCAGCAGCAGATCGCCCAGCGCGAACAGATCGAACAGGATCTGCGCGACGCCCGCGACGCCGCCCAGGCCGCCAACCGCAGCAAGGACAAGTACCTCGCCGCCGCCAGCCATGACCTGCTGCAACCACTGAACGCGGCACGGCTTTTGATCGCCACCTTGCGTGAGCGCCAGTTGCCCGATGTCGAGCGGGTACTGGTGGAACGCACGCACCAGGCGCTGGAAGGCGCCGAGGATCTGCTCACCGACCTGCTCGACATCTCGCGACTCGACCAGGCGGCGGTCAAGCCGGATGTGGCCCTGTATCGCCTGGATGAAGTGTTCGCGCCGCTGGTCTCGGAATTCCAGTCGGTGGCCCAGGCGGCCGGGCTGAATTTGCGCGTGCACACCGGGCATTACGCGGTGCGCACCGACCTGCGCTTGTTGACGCGGATTCTGCGTAACTTTCTCAGCAACGCCTGCCGCTACACCGACGACGGCTGCATCCTCCTCGGCGCACGACGCCGGGGCGATTGCCTGCGCCTGGAGGTGTGGGACACCGGGCGCGGGATTGCGGCGGATCGGCTGGAGGCGATTTTCCTTGAGTTCAACCAGCTGGATGTCGGCCGTGCAGCGGATCGCAAGGGGGTGGGGTTGGGCTTGGCGATTGTCGAGCGGATCGCCGAGATCCTTGGCTACCCGATTGCCGTGCGCTCCTGGCCGGGGCGCGGCTCGATGTTCAGCATCGAAGTGCCGCTGAGTGCCGAGATGCCCCTGGCGATCAGCCAACTGCCGGTACAACCGACCACCGGCAATCCGCTGCCGGGGCGGCGCTTGCTGGTGATCGACAACGAAACCAGCATCCTCGAAAGCATGAGCGCGCTGCTCGAACAGTGGGGTTGCGAAGTGCTCACCGCCACCGACCAGGCCGGTGCGATGGCGGCGTTGCAGGGCAGGGCGCCGGAGTTGATCCTCGCCGACTATCACCTCGACCACGGCGTGGTCGGCTGCGAGGTGGTCAAGCAGTTGCGCGAGCATTTCGCCTGCAAGATCCCCGCGGTGATCATCACCGCCGACCGCACCGACCAATGCCGTCGCGCCTTGCGTCGGCTGGAAGCGCCGTTGCTGAACAAACCGGTCAAGCCCGGCAAGCTGCGGGCGGTGTTGAGCCAACTGCTCAGTTGAACCGTAAACCCAAGCCCTTGTGGGAGCGATTGATACCCGTCAACACCGGGTGCGGCAATTTGGGCCATGCTTGCGGCCTGATTTAGAGGCTGACGGAGCCCGCCATGAACGCCCCCGCGACAACCGCTGCACCCTTCAAATTGCCCTTGGGCCTGGTCATCGCCGTACTGGTGATGGCCGGGGTGCTGCTGTTGCCGCTGCCGGCGGATTTGCCGGTGGCCGGGCATCGCATGCTGGCGATCCTCGCGTTTGCCGTAGTGGTGTGGATCACCGAGGCGGTGTCCTACGAGGCCAGCGCGATCATGATCACGTCGCTGATGGCGTTCCTGTTGGGCACTGCGCCGTCGCTGCAAGACCCTGCGCATCTGATCGGCACCAGCCCGGCCATCAGCATGGCGTTGACCGGGTTCTCCAACCCGGCGCTGGCGCTGGTGGCGGGTGCGCTGTTTATCGCGGCGGCCATGACCCACACTGGCCTGGACCGGCGCATTGCCTTGGTGACGCTGAGCCGGGTCGGCACCAGCACCCGGCGCATCCTGCTGGGGGCGATTGCCGTGACCATCCTGCTCAGCCTGGTGGTGCCCAGCGCCACGGCGCGCAGTGCCTGTGTGGTGCCGATCATGATGGGCGTGATCGCTGCATTCGGCGTGGACAAGCGTTCGAACATCGCCGCCGCGATCATGATCGTGGTGGCCCAGGGCACCAGTATCTGGAACGTCGGCATCCAGACTGCTGCGGCGCAGAACCTGCTCACCGTCGGTTTCATGGACAAGATGCTTGGCCAACGCGTGTCGTGGATCGACTGGCTGATCGCCGGGGCGCCGTGGGCGTTGATCATGTCGGCGGTGCTGTTGTTCCTGGTGCTCAAGCTGCTGCCGCCGGAGACCGATAGCATTCCCGGTGGCAAGGAGGCGGTGGCCCAGTCACTGGTGGACATCGGCCCGATGACCGGGCCGCAGAAACGCCTGCTGAGCGTGTCGGTATTGTTGCTGCTGGCCTGGGCCACCGAAGGGCGCCTGCACAACTTCGACACCACCTCGACCACTTACGCCGGGCTGGTGTTCCTGCTGCTGCCGGGGCTTGGGGTGATGACCTGGAAGGATGTGCAGTCGCGCATTCCGTGGGGCACGGTGATTGTGTTTGGTGTGGGCATCAGCCTGGGCACCGCGCTGCTGACCACCCAGGCCGGGCAATGGCTGGGCTCCCAGGTGGTGGCGCATACCGGCCTGGATCAAGTCGGGCCGCTGGGGGTGTTTGCGATCCTGGGGGCGTTTTTGATCCTGATTCATTTGGGCTTCGCCAGTGCCACGGCGCTGACCTCGGCGTTGCTGCCGATTTTGATTGCGGTGTTGCAGACCTTGCCTGGCGAATTCAGTCGGTTGGGCATGACCATGTTGCTGGGGTTTGTAATGAGCTACGGGTTTATCCTGCCGATCAATGCGCCGCAGAATATGGTGTGTTTGGGCACCGGGACGTTTACGGCGCGGCAGTTTGCCAAGGTGGGGATTCTGGTGACGCTGATCGGCTATGGCTTGATGCTGGTGTTCGCTGCCACTTACTGGAGCTGGCTGGGCTGGATCTGACTCAGAACACGCCGCAGGTCTAATGTGGGAGCGGGCTTGCTCGCGAATGCGCAGTGTCAGTCAGCAAATGTAGTGACTGATCCACCGCATTCGCGAGCAAGCCCGCTCCCACACAAGCCTGCTTCCACATTTTTTCTGGTGCACACTTCAGTCATCATTTGTACCTTCTCGATGGCAAGATGAACTTCGCTCAGGTTTACTGTCTCTGAGTACCGGTTTACCTGAGTCGTTGAATGGACAAATACACCCCCCGTACCTGGCAGCCCCACGAGCGGCCGAGCCTGCCCGGTTCGCCGTCCACCCCCTTGCACCCGACGCCCAAGCGCTGGCTGTTCGCACTGGTCGGCGTGCTGGTGGCAATCACCGGCGGCTTGGGCAACGCGCTGGTCATCGCCAACCTGCAATACCTGCAAGGCGCCCTCGGTGCGACCACTGCGGAAATGGCCTGGCTGCCCGCCGCCTATGTGATGACCAACGTGTGCATGAACCTGTTGCTGGTGAAGTTCCGCCAGCAGTTCGGCCTGCGTGCGTTTACCGAGGTGTTCCTGGTGCTGTACGCGCTGGTGACCTTCGGGCACTTGTTCGTCAACGACCTCAGTTCGGCGATTGCGGTGCGGGCGGCCCACGGCATGGTCGGCGCGGCGCTGAGTTCGTTGGGCTTGTATTACATGATCCAGGCCTTCCCGGCCAAGTGGCGTTTGAAATCCCTGGTGCTGGGCCTGGGCACGGCACAACTGGCGTTGCCGCTGGCGCGTTTGTTCTCCGAGGACTTGCTGCAAATTGCCGAATGGCGCGGCTTGTACCTGTTCGAACTGGGCCTGGCGCTGATCTGCCTGGGCTGTGTGTTCCTGCTCAAGTTGCCGCCTGGTGATCGTTTCAAGACCTTCGAAAAACTCGACTTCCTGACCTTCGCCCTCTTGGCCAGCGGCGTGGCCCTGCTGTGTGCGGTGCTGTCCCTGGGCCGGATCGACTGGTGGCTGGAAGCGCCGTGGATCGGCGTCGCCTCGGCGTGTTCCCTGGTGTTGATCATGGCTGGCCTGGCCATCGAGCATAACCGCGCCAACCCGATGCTGATGACCCGTTGGCTGGGCAGCGGGGTGATGATCCGCCTGGCGTTGGCGGTGATCCTGATCCGCATGGTGCTGTCCGAGCAGTCCACCGGCGCTGTGGGGTTCATGCAGGTGCTGAACATGAGCTACCAGCAAATGCACACGCTGTACCTGGTGATGCTGGCCGGGGCGATTGCCGGGCTTGCGGTCAGCGCGTTGACGATCAACCCGGCGCATCTGCTGATGCCTCTGGTGATTTCCCTGGCGTTGATGGCCACAGGTTCGGTGATGGACAGTTTCTCCAGCAACCTGACCCGCCCGCAGAACCTGTACATCAGCCAGTTCCTGCTAGGCTTCGGCGGCACGTTCTTCCTTGGGCCGACCATGGTGCTGGGCACCAAGAACGTGCTGGCCAACCCACGCAATCTGGTGAGCTTTTCAGTGATGTTCGGCATTTGCCAGAACCTCGGCGGCCTGATCGGCGCGGCGCTGCTGGGGACGTTCCAGATCGTGCGCGAGAAGTTTCATTCGAGCATGATCGTCGAACACCTGACCCTGCTGGACCCCCGTGTGGCCGCGCGGGTGGCGAGCGGTGGCTCGGCCTACGGTGGTGTGATCGCCGACCCTGAGTTGCGCAACCTCATGGGCATCCGCAGTCTCGCGACGGCGGCCACCCGTGAGGCGAATGTGATGGCTTACAACGATGTGTTCATGCTGATCGCGATCATCGCGATGCTGACCATGATCTGGATCTTTATCCGCAGTCTGTGGCTGATGAGTACCACTCGAGCAGCCACTCCCGTTCAACCCAGCGGCGCACCTACATGACCGAACCTTCAACCACGACCACCACCGCCATCGCCGCCACCCCCGAAGGCAGCACGCCGCCGGGCGCGGTGCCCACCGAACTGCGCCCGCTGCGGGTGCGGATCATCTCGTCCCTGGGCTTTGCCGCGATTGCCATTGTCGGCGTGCTGATCGTGCTTTACGCCTGGCAACTGCCGCCGTTCAGCAGTGCAGTGGAAACCACCGAAAACGCCCTGGTGCGCGGGCAGGTCACGATCATCGGGCCGCAGCTCAGCGGCTACGTGTTTGAAGTCCCGGTGCAGGACTTCCAATACGTAAAGACCGGCGACCTGCTGGTGCGCCTGGATGATCGCATCTACAAACAACGCCTCGACCAGGCGCTGGCACAGTTGGCGGTGCAGAAGGCGTCGCTGGCCAACGTGGTGCAGCAACGCAACAGCGCCGAAGCCACCATCAAGCTGCGCCAGGCGGCGTTGGCGGACAGCGAGGCGCAGGCGCGCAAGAGCACCGCGGATTTGCGCCGCAATGAAGAGCTGATCAGCGATGGTTCGGTGTCCCGGCGCGAGCTGGATGTGACCCGTGCCGCGAACGCGCAGACCCTCGCGGCGGTGGCCCAGGCCCAGGCGAGCCTGGAAATCGCGCGGCAGGATTTACAGACGGTGATCGTCAATCGCGGTTCCCTGGAAGCGGCGGTGGCGAGTGCGGATGCAGCCGTGGAACTGGCGCGGATCGACCTGTCGAACACGCGCATCACCGCACCACGTGACGGCCAGCTGGGGCAGATTGGCGTGCGCCTGGGGGCCTACGTCAACTCCGGCGCGCAACTGATGGCACTGGTGCCGCCGCAGTTGTGGGTGATCGCAAACATGAAGGAAACCCAGATGGACAACGTGCAGGTGGGGCAACCCGTGACGTTCACCGTGGATGCACTGAACCACCGCAAGTTTCATGGCACGGTGCAGCATATTTCACCGGCCACCGGGTCGGAGTTCAGCCTGTTGCAGGCAGACAATGCCACCGGCAACTTTGTGAAAATTGCCCAGCGGGTGCCGGTGCGGATTACGGTGGATGCGGATCAGGCCGAGAGCGAACGGCTGAGGCCGGGGTTGTCCGTTGTAGTCAGTATCGACACCGCAGGGCGCCTCAAAAACAGCCCACCGTGACACTGACACAACAGCGAGCAAAACTGTGGGAGCGGGCTTGCTCGCGAAAGCGGTGTGCCAGGCGCTGAATGAGTTACTGCGCCACCGTATTCGCGAGCAAGCCCGCTCCCCCGGTTGGAAGGTATTTCAGCTTGAATGACAGGTGTGCCGACTGGTTTTGTTCCAGCAACTTCAACCCCGGCTTGCCGGGCAGATGATGGGCATTCACCGGGTGGCTCACCGGCTCGATGCAAAAGAACTCCAACCCCGGCGGGCAGTAGAGCAGGAAGTAATCGGCGCCGCTGGCCTGGCATTCCAGGGCGTAACCCAGGTCCGGTTGCTCGATGCGGCACTGCCCATCCCAGTGACAGAAGCCGTTGTCGACCAGGCCGTCGGGCAGGCCTTTCAACTGCTGGAAATCCCAATCCACTGGCACCGGCGCCAGGCCCGTGGGCAGTTTCGCCGCATCACTGAGCCACACCTGCGAAGCCTTGGCCCGCAACCGCGTGCCGGCTGTGCGGGGCAAATACGGATGCAGTCCCAAGCCATGCCACGCGGCTTTCTCGGCCAGGTGCGTGACCGTTAACGCGATGTTCAACTCACCGTCCCGCAAGCCAAAGCGTTGCTCGGCGCGATAGGCGAACGGTGTGTCGCACAACACCTGCATCACCACTTCATCCGCCGACTGGCTGACCACCTGCCACGCCTGCTGCCACGCCGAACCGTGGATCGGCAACGGGTCGGTGCGGCTGTTGGGTTGCAGGGCCAGCCAGCCGTCGGGGTTGTTGAAGCCGCCTGCCGCGATGCGGTTGGACCAGGGCGCGAGTGGGTAGCAGCCCAGTTTGCCCGGCAGGCCGCTGTTCACGGCGTGCTCATCGCTGTGGCGCAACAACGGCTGGCCGGTGGCGATGACCTGCCAGTTGACGATGCTGCCGCCGATGGCGGGGGCCAGGGTGAGGCGGGTGAGGGCGTCTTTGAGTTCGATCATCAGGGCTGTCCCGTCAGAGGGTGAAAGTCGGCTCGGGCAAACCCTGCACGCCAGGATAGAGGGCAAACACGCCACCCGACAGCGACTGTTCGCTTTGGTCATCGCGGATCGAGGTGACGAACAGTGTGTCCAACCGGCTGCCGCCAAAGGCGCACATGGTGGGCTTTTTCACCGGGACGCTGAGGGAGCGGTCGAGGCGTCCGTCGGGGGTGAAACGGTGGATCAGCCCGGCGTCGTTGGCGCAGATCCAGTAGCAACCGTCGGCGTCCACTGCGGCGCCGTCGGGGCGGCCGGGGTGCTGGTGCATGTCCACGAATAGGCGGCGGTTGGATGGCGTGCCGCTGTCGATGTCGTAGTCGAATGCCCAGATCTGTTGCACCAACGGGTGAGAGTCCGAGGCGTACATCGTGCGCCCATCGGGGCTGAAGGCGAGGCCGTTGAGGGTGATGAAACCGTCCAGTTCGGTATGGGGCGCCTGGCCAGCGGTGTAGCGATACAGAATGCCTGCGGCCGCATTCAAGCCCATGTCCAGCACCATGCTGCCGGCCCAGAAGCGGCCCTGGCGATCACAGCGGCCATCGTTCAGGCGCATGTCCGCGCGGGGGTGTTCGACGCGGGCCAAGGGCGTGCTGTCGAGGCTGCCGTCGTTGTGCGCGGTGAGCTGGAAAAAGCCGCTTTCCATGCCGGCGACCCAGTTGCCCGCCGTCGTGCGGGCAATGCAGGCGAGCATCTGCGGGGCTTTCCAGGCGGCGACGTGGCCGCTGGCGGCGCTCCAGCGTTGCAGGCCGCCGTGGGGGATGTCCACCCAATACAGCGCGTTTTCTGCGGGCACCCACACCGGGCATTCGCCTACGGCGTTGCGGGCGTCGACAATCAGTTCTGCACTCATGGGTCAGTCCCCGAACGGCCCGGCCACGCAGAAGGCGCCGCCCTGGTAGACCTTGGCCGGATCATCGGCGGCCACCGGTGGCAGGGCTTCGACCTGGGCGCGGAACACTTCGGAGTTATCCTTGGGCGCGTAGCCCAGGTGTGCGGCGTAGCGGTTGTCCCACCAGGTGTCGAGGTTATCCGACATGCCGTAGACCACGGTGTGGCCGACGTTTGGCGTGTACAGCGCGCGTTCGAGCAGTTGGGTCAGGTCATCGAAGCTTAGCCAGGTGTGCATCATGCGGCGGTTCTGCGGTTGCGGGAACGACGAGCCGATGCGGATGCTCACGGTCTGGATGCCGTAGCGATCGAAGTAGAAACTGGCCATGTCCTCGCCGTAGGACTTGGACAGGCCGTAGTAGCTGTCCGGGCGACGGGGCGAATGGGCGTCGAGGATTTCACCTTGTTTGTGAAAGCCGATCACGTGGTTGGAACTGGCGAAGATCACACGTTTGACCCCATGCCGACGTGCAGCTTCGTAGATATGGAAAATCCCGCTGATGTTGGCGCCGAGGACCTCTTCAAAGGAGCGCTCCACCGATACACCGCCAAAGTGCAGGATGGCGTCGACGCCTTCCACCAACTGGTGCACGGCTTGTTTGTCGGCGAGGTCGCAGGGCTGGACTTCTTCGGCTTCGTCAGCGGCCGGGGCCATCTCGGCGATGTCCGACAGGCGCAGTACGCGGGCATAAGGGCGCAGACGTTCACGCAGGACTTTGCCCAGGCCACCGGCGGCACCAGTGAGCAGCAGGCGGTTGAAGGGAGCGGGAGTGGTCGTGGTCATGGGCGTTCCATTGTTGTTGTAGGTTGTCGTATGACTAGGTCAAAGTATCGTTACAGATTCCCAGGCTTGTCAACGCTCCTCGCGGCGAATGCAATTCAAGTGTGGGAGCGGGCTTGCTCGCGAAAGCGGTGTGTCAGTTACAGGTGTGCTGACTGATCCACCGCTTTCGCGAGCAAGCCCGCTCCCACAGGGGGATTTGCGTTGGTTGCACAGGCGGGTTCGACGTGAATGTTTACAGCAGTGAGATCGGGTAGCTGATGAAGAGTCGGTTCTCGTCGAACTCATTGTTGCTGAAGTCGCGACGCATGGTCGAGTTTCGCCATTTCACGTTCAGGTTCTTCAGCGCGCCACTTTGCACGGTGTAGGCCAGTTCCGACTCGCGGCCCCATTCCTTGCCGTCGGTGATCGTTCCGGTGTGCACGTTACTGCCACTGATGTAGCGATTCATCAGCGTCAGCCCCGGCACGCCAAGCACCACGAAGTTGAAGTCGTGCCGCACCTGCCAGGACTTTTCCTTGGCGTTGTCGTAGCTGGCGTTGTAGCTGTCGTTGGCCAGGGTGCCGCCGCTGGTGCCGTTGATCTTCATCCAGGCGCTGTCGCCGGTGAGTTTCTGCAGGCCCACATAGAAGGTGTTGCCGCCGTAGCGTGCCGAGAGCAGGGCGAAAGCGGTCTTGTTGTCGAGGTCGCCAGCCAGGGCGCTGCCGTCTTCCTTGCCGGTGAAGAAACCGAGGTTGGCGCCCAGGGTCCAGTCGCCCACGGGCTGGCTGTGCGTGAGGTTGAGGTACTGTTGCTGGTAGATGTCGCTGAGTTCGGCGTACCACAGGCCGACCTGGGTGCGCTTTTCGTTGAAGCTGTATTCGGCGCCGCCGAAGTTGAAACGGTCGGAGGTGAACGCGGCTTTGCCGTTCATGAACATGTCTTCCATGCTCGCGTCGTTGCGTGGGCTGTTGCCACGGAACTGGCCGCCGTAGAGGGTCAGGCCGGCGATTTCATTGGAGGTGAGCTGGCCGCCACGAAAGGTCTGGGGCAGGGAGCGGCCGTCGTCGGAGCGCAGGATCGGCAGCACCGGCATCCATTCGCCGACCTTCAGTTCGGTCTTCGACAAGCGGGTTTTCAGCGCCACGCCCAGGCGTCCGAAGTTGTCGGCCGGGCGGCCGTCGCTGTGGATCGGCAACAATTGGGTGCCACCCGTGCCTTTGCCGCCGTCGAGCTTCTGCGAGTACATGCCTAGCACGTCAATGCCAAAGCCCACGGTGCCTTGGGTGAAGCCGGACTTGGCGTCGAGAATGAAGTTCTGCGTCCACTCTTGCGCCTTGGCCTGGGGGTTGCTCGGGTTGGTGAAGTTGCGGTTGAAGTAAGCGTTGCGCAGGTTGAGCGTGGCCTTGGCGTCGTCGAGAAAGCCGTCGGCGTGGGCGCCGAGGGGCAGGTTGACGATCAGGCTGCCGAGGCTGACAAGGCCCAGGCGTACGCAGGAATTGCGGGCGAATTGACTCACAGTGGAGCTCCCTTGCTTTGTTGTTTTTATTATTTGTCGTACGTCGTCGTACAACATCGGGCTGAGTATTTGCGTCATTTATGGGGGTTGTCAATCAGAAGTTATACGATGACCTGGCTCGCCACCGTTTACAGAATGGGCACGGTTCAGTGTGGGAGCGGGCTTGCTCGCGAAAGCGGTGTGTCAGTTACAGGTGTATTGGCTGATCCACCGTATTCGCGAGCAAGCCCGCTCCCACACCAATCCGCTCCCACATTTGGATTGATGTTCGACTTGAGGGGGCTACTGGGTCATGACCATCGGCGGCAGGGTGCCGAGGAGGGAAACGGCGGCGACCGCTGAAATGCCCAGCAGCCACTCCAGCAGCACACTGGCCTTCAGGCTGCCTTGGCGTTCGTCACAGCGTTCGATTCGTAATCGATTCAACAGCGCCAGGGCGAGCATGCCCAGCACCAGCATCACCTTGATCAGCAGAATCAACGCGAAACCGCTGAACAGCGGCGTTGGCCATAGCTGACCAGTCAGCACGCGTACGTTGATCAACCCGGTCACCAACAATCCTGCGACCAAGCCATAGCCCACGCCGCTGAACCGCCGCAAGATCGGCTCCAGCGCATAGCCCTGGGGTTGGCGCAGGATCAACACCAGCACCCACAAACCGCCGAGCCAGGCGCCGACGCAGGCCAGGTGCACCACCTGATTGAGGATCAGCAGGCGCCCGCTGAGCCCATCGAGCATCGCGCCATGGCCCACGGGGGCGAGGGTGGCCAGCAGCAACGCGATCAGCGGCAGGCGCAGCGTCGGCCAGGGTTTGATCAATGCGCTCAGCAGCAACAGGTTGAGCAGCAGATGCCACACCCACACCTGGCCAAAAAACGTCTTGCCCAGCACCAACTCGACGGTGGTCGGTTGCCATGCCGCGTCCCAACTGCCAGCCATGCTGGCGGTGATCAGCAGCAGCCAGGTGATCCCAGACAACAGCGCGACCCAGGCCAGTGCCCGGGTGCTGCGCAGCAGTTGCCGGTCCAGCGCCGGTTGCACTTCGTTGCCGAGCAGCCAGGGCTTGAGCACGCAGGCCCCGAACATCAACAGCACCGCAATGAAATGCACGAAACGGCACAGCACCAACAGCGTCGCCATGGCTTATTGGCCGACCTTGAAGCTGTATTCACCGTTGCTCTTGTGGGTGTCGACCGATACGGCGTTCCACACCACCTTGTAGTTGCCGGCAGCCAGCGGCGCGGCAGGGGTGACCACCAGGGTTTTCTTGTCCTTGTCCGGGGTTGCCAGACCCTTGATGGCGACTTCGGTGCCGTCTTTGCTCAGGGAGACCTTGGTGAAGGTGGCTTCGACGCCTTCGCTGAAGGTCAGGCGCAGGTCGGCGGGCGCGGCGACGGTGCTGTCGGCGGCGGGCGTGGCGCTTTTCAGGTGGGCGTGGGCAAAGGCCGCCGAAGCGCCCAGCAGGGAAGCGAGCAGGGTAAGGGTGGTCAGGGTCTTTTTGATCAACATTGTTCAATACCAATCAACGGGGAGAAGCGGGCAGTGTACGAAGTTTCGGTATGGCCTGTCGCCGCGATCTAGAGCCGGTGGTAGTCTCTAACCCATGTTGTTGTCGGGGAGCCCTCATGGGCAATCACAAGATTGGCATTCGTCGGGTCAACGTCGAGAAAATCCTGCTGGCGGCAGAGAAGATCTTCGCCGAAAAGGGCTATGGCAGCACCGCCATGGCCGACATCGCTGAAGAAGTGCAACTGCCGCGTTCCAACCTGCACTACTACTTCACCACCAAGAGCGAGCTGTACAGCGCGGTGCTGTTCGACCTGCTGGAAGTGTGGAAGCAGGACGCCCTGAGCTTCGAGACCTTCGATGATCCGCGCGTGGTGCTCAGCAGCTACATCCGCGCCAAGATGCAACGCTCGCGCACGCGGCCGTATGGCTCGAAAGTCTGGGCCAACGAAATCATCCACGGCGCGCCCACACTGGGTGAGGCGTTGGATACCAGCCTGTACGACTGGGCCAAGATGAAAGAGGCGAAGATTCGCCAGTGGGTGGAGGACAAGCGCATCCTGCCGGTGGAACCGTCGAGCCTGCTGTACATGATCTGGGCGTCGACCCAGCACTACGCGGACTTTGATCACCAGGTGAAGATTCTGAATGATCACCAGCCGTTGTCGGATATGCAGTTCGAGCGGGCGATCCAGACGGTGACCGGGGTGATTTTGCGCGGGATTGGGTTGGAGCCCTGATTTTTGTGGTGGGGCTGAGGGCCTCTTCGCGAGCAAGCCCGCTCCCACAGTGGACCGCATTTTATCTGGAGGAATGCGGTTGAATGTGGGAGCGGGCTTGCTCGCGAAGGCGGCTTAAAGGACTACACAGCCTCCCGATAAGGATTACGCGGGTCCTGCGTCCAATTCAAATACGGCTTGCCGGTGTCTATCGCCACCATCTCGATGCAGTCCGCCACCGGGCAGGTGATCTGGCACAGGTTGCAGCCCACGCACTCGTCATCGATGACCTCGTATAGGTGCGTGCCATCCGCCTGTTTCAAACTCGCAATCGCCTGGTGCGAGGTGTCCTCGCAGGCAATATGGCAACGTCCGCAACCTATGCATGCCGCCTGATCGATCTTGGCGATGACCTGGTAGTTGATGTCGAGGTACTTCCAGTCCGTGGTATTGCCCACCGCCCGCCCGGAGAATTCCTGCAAGCTCTTGTAGCCCTGGCTGTCCATCCACCGCGATAGCCCGTCCTTCATCTCTTCCACAATCCGGAACCCGTGCAGCATCGCCGCCGTGCACACCTGCACCGCGCCGCAGCCAAGGGCCACGAACTCCGCCGCATCGCGCCAGTTGCCGATACCGCCAATGCCGCAGATCGGCAGGCCCTGGGTCTGCGGGTCGCGGGCAATTTCAGCGACCATGTTCAGCGCGATCGGCTTGACCGCCGAGCCGCAATAACCGCCGTGGGTGCTTTGGCTGCCGACCACGGGCAGGGCGACCATGCGCTCCAGGTCCACGCTGGTGATGGAGTTGATGGTGTTGATCAGCGACACCGCATCCGCGCCGCCGCGATAGGCCGCCCGCGCCGCCACGCGGATGTCGGTGATGTTCGGCGTGAGCTTGACGATCACCGGCAGTGAGCAATACGTCTTGCACCAGCGCGTCACCTGCTCGACGTACTCCGGCACTTGGCCGACCGCTGCGCCCATACCGCGCTCGGGCATGCCGTGGGGGCAGCCGAAGTTCAGCTCGATACCGTCGCAGCCGGTGGCTTCCACCAGGGGCAGGATATTTTTCCAGGATTGCTCCACACACGGCACCATCAGCGAGACGATCAGCGCGCGGTCGGGCCAGTCTTTTTTCACCTGGGTGATTTCCCGCAGGTTGATCTCCAGGGAGCGGTCGGTGATCAGCTCGATATTGTTGATGCCCAGCACTTCGCGGTTGGCGCCGTAGTGCGCCGAGTAACGTGACGACACGTTGACCGCCGCCGGGTCTTCACCGAGGGTTTTCCAGACCACGCCGCCCCAGCCGGCTTCGAAGGCGCGGACTACGTTGTAGGCCTTGTCGGTGGGTGGCGCAGAGGCCAGCCAGAATGGGTTGGGGGCTTTGATACCGGCGAACACAATCGAGAGATCGGCCATTACGCAGCCTCCATGTTCAGCATGAGTTGGGCGTGCATGGCAATGGCTGCCAGCTTGCCGTGTTGCACCGCCTGCACGGTGAGGTCCTGGCCGAGGCTGACGCAATCGCCGCCGGCATACACCCCGGGAATGCTGGTGCGCAGCTGCTCGTCGACAAAGATCCGCTCGCCGACGCGTTGCAGTTGCTGGGCCAGTGGATCGTGCAGCGCCGCGTTGTCGAAGCCTTGGCCGATGGCTTTGAAGATCGCATCGGCGGCCAGTTCGAAGGTTTCGCCGGTGGGGTGCAGGCGGCCGTTTTCCAGGCGTGTGCGCAGGAAACGCATGCCGCGTACGTTGCCTTGTTCATCCAGCAGGACTTCTTCGGGTTGGGCCCAGGTCAGTAGGCGCACCTGGTTGGCTTTGGCGATGTCCTGCTCATGCTGGGTGGCGCCCATGTCCGCCAGGCCACGGCGGTACACCAGGTTTACATCGCGGGCACCGAGGCGGGCCATCTGCACGGCCATGTCGATGGCGGTGTTGCCGGCGCCAAGCACGATGCAACGGTCAGCCAGGGGCAGTTGGGTGAGGTCATCGGCCTGGCGTAGTTCGCGGATGTAGTCGGTGGCGGCGAGCAGGCCGGGGGCATCTTCATGGGGCAGACCCAGTTGTTTGCTGGCAGCCAGGCCGAGGCCGAGGAACACTGCGTCGAACTGCTGGTGCAGGTCGCTCAGCGTGAGGTTGTCGCCCAGGCGCTGGCCGTGGCGGATCTCGATGCCGCCGATCTGCAGGAGGAAATCCAGTTCCTTCTGGGCGAAGTCATCCACCAGTTTGTACTTGGCGATCCCGTATTCATTCAGGCCGCCGGCTTTTTCCCGGGCTTCGAAGATCACCACGTCATGGCCGTGCAGGGCGCTGCGATGGGCACAGGCCAGACCGGCGGGCCCGGCGCCGACCACGGCGATGCGCTTGCCGGTGGACGCCGCGCGGTGGAACGGGTGTTCGCTGAAGTGCGCGTTGTCCACGGCGTAGCGTTGCAGCAGGCCGATCAGCACGGGGGCGCATTCCTCGGCGTTGTTGCGCACACAGGCTTGCTGGCACAGGATTTCGGTGGGGCAAACCCGGGCGCAGCTGCCGCCGAGGATGTTGGCCGAGAGGATTTTCTGCGCGGCGCCTTGCACGTTGTCGGTGTGGATATTGCGGATGAACGACGGGATGTCGATCTCACTGGGGCAGGCGTTCACGCACGGCGCGTCGTAGCAGTACAGGCAGCGCGAGGCTTCCAGTTGGGCCTGGCGGGCGTTGAGGGGCGGTGCCAGGTCGGTGAAGTGGCTGGCGAGGGTGGGTCCATCCTCGGTGGGATGGGGGAGGTGGGTCAGGGTCTGGATCACGGGTTTGGCCTCACTTTTTTTCAATTGCCTCTGGCGGGCATTTTTGTTGTCTGCACTGGCCTCATCGCAGGCAAGCCAGCTCCCACATGCGACCCCGTTTTGCCTGGGCGAACGCGGTCAAATGTGGGAGCGGGCTTGCCCGCGAAGGCGATATCAGCGGTTCACAGCCACTGGCTTGGAATACGCAGCCCGCTTGCTCAATTGCTCAAACACCGCCGGATACGCCGGCCGCTCCACATACCGCCCGGCACCGCGCTCGGCGCGCAGGTCGCCATCAGCCCAGACCAGCTTGCCCTGGCTGATGGTATGGCTCGGCACGCCGCGCACGGTCTTGCCTTCGAAGATGTTGAAGTCGACTTGTTGATGGTGGGTCTTGGCGGAAATCGTCCGCGTACCCTCGGGGTCCCACAGCACCAGGTCGGCATCCGCGCCGACCCGGATCGCGCCTTTGCGCGGGTAGAGGTTGAAGATCTTCGCGGTGTTGGTGGAGGTCAGCGCAACGAAGTCCTGCATCGACAGGCGCCCACTGTTGACGCCTTCGTCCCACAGCACCGCCATGCGGTCTTCGATACCGGCAGTGCCGTTGGGGATCTTGCTGAAATCGTCACGCCCGGCGGCTTTTTGCTCGGCGCAGAAGCAGCAGTGGTCGGTGGCGGTGGTGTGCAGGTTGCCCGATTGCAGCCCCTGCCAGAGCGCCTCCTGATGCCCGCGTGGGCGGAACGGCGGGCTCATTACGTAGCCCGCGGCGGTTTGCCAGTCGGGGTGGCGGTAGACGCTGTCGTCCAGCAGCAGGTGGCCGGCGAGGACTTCGCCATACACCGGCTGGCCTTTGCCACGGGCGTAGGTGATTTCATCCAGCGCTTCTTTGGTGGAGACATGCACCAGATACAGCGGTGTGCCGATGGTTTCGGCGATGCGGATCGCGCGGCTGGCCGCTTCGCCTTCGACCTGGGAGGGGCGCGACAGTGGATGCGCTTCCGGCCCGGTAATGCCCTGGGCCATCAGCTTGCGTTGCAGGTGATACACCAGCTCGCCGTTTTCGGCGTGCACGGTGGGCACCGCGCCCAGTTCCAGGCAGCGCTCGAAGCTGGCGACCAGGGTGTCGTCCGCCGCCATGATCGCGTTCTTGTAGGCCATGAAGTGCTTGAAGCTGTTGATGCCGTGGTGGCTGACCAGTTCGGCCATCTCTTCGCGGACCTGCTCGCTCCACCAGGTGATCGCCACGTGGAAGCCGTAGTCGGCGGCGGATTTTTCCGCCCAGCCGCGCCATTGGTGAAAGGCTTCGAGCAAGGACTGCTGCGGGTTGGGAATTACAAAATCGATGATCGAGGTGGTGCCCCCCGCCAGGCCTGCCGCCGTGCCACTGAAAAAATCTTCGCTGGCCACGGTGCCCATGAAGGGCAGTTGCATATGGGTGTGGGGGTCGATGCCGCCGGGCATCAGGTATTGGCCGCTGCCGTCGAGTATTTCAGTGCCGGCGGGTATATCCAGGTTTGTACCAATAGCCCGGATTAGACCGCCTGCGCATAAAACATCGGCGCGGTAACTTTCATCATGGGTAATAACGGTGGCGCCACGGATCAACAGCGACATGTCGAGTTCCTCACAGGCTTGACCGGCTTGTGCCAGTTCTAAGTGTTGTAATGCTGCTTGCCGATGAGTGGTTTATTCCTGTCATCGGTGACAGGAATAGAAACTAGCCCGAGTTTTTCGATTGGGCAAGCAGAATTTACATAAGCTTATATCGTGTTTAAGTGCATGATTTTTAAAGATAAAAAACAACAATCACCAAAATGAAGCGTGTGTTCACCGTTTTGACGCACTTGACAGGTTCATAAATTGAGCAACATTTCTTATTGCAAATCAGACGCTTGAGATATGCCGCTTGACGGCGCTAGGAAATAAAAATAATTGTGTTGCACCAGATTGAGTCCTGACAGTTCGGGCAACTTCCAGAGTATTTAGCCTGAGTAACCTGGCAAGTACCCTGGGTTCAATCGGAAAGCTGATAAACATCAGTTGGTTATATAAGCGGTGCGGGTAGCGGGGCAGTGGTCGGCACGGTTATTGAGTGCAGTGGCGGCTGGCCGGGCCCGTGATGTCATGTTGTTTACGAGGTACTCCGGCCATCCGGCGCAACACGCTGGGTGAGCAACAATAATTCGAAAAAACCGTGGAGCGGCCATGCAACAGAACAGATCGCAAGTCATTGAACGCAACGGCCTGTACGAACTCGACGCCGGCCCCGACGTCCTCGACAGCCCGCGCTATAACCACGACATGGCACCGACCAAGGTGCATGAACGAACCTGGAACAAATGGCACATCACCGCGCTGTGGGTCGGCATGTCGATCTGCGTGCCCACCTATACGCTGGGTGGCGTGCTGACGGCGTATTTCGGCTTGTCGGTGGGCGAGGCGCTGATGGCGATTTTGCTGGCCAACATCGTGGTGCTGATCCCGCTGACCCTCAATGCCTTTCCTGGCACCAAGTACGGGATTCCATTCCCGGTGTTGCTGCGTTCGTCGTTCGGCATTCTTGGCTCCAACGTACCGTGCCTGATCCGCGCGCTGGTGGCGTGCGGCTGGTTTGGTATCCAGACGATGTTTGGCGGGCTCGCGATCCACCTGTTCCTGGGCTCGGTTTTCGAGGGCTGGAAGTCCCTCGGGGGTACCGGCGAGGTGATCGGCTTCATGATTTTCTGGACGTTGAACCTCTGGGTGGTGCTGCGCGGCGCCGAGTCGATCAAGCGCCTGGAGACCCTCTCGGCACCGCTGTTGGTGGCGGTCGGGATTGGTTTGCTGGTGTGGGCGATGCCCAATGTGTCCATCAGCGAGTTGATGGCGATCCCGCCGAAACGCCCGGAAGGCGCGAGCCTCACCGGTTACTTCATGGCCGGCCTGACCGCAATGGTGGGCTTCTGGGCCACCTTGTCGCTGAATATTCCTGACTTCAGCCGCTACGCGAAAAGTCAGAAAGACCAGATCCTCGGGCAGATCTTCGGCCTGCCGCTGACCATGTTCCTGTTCGCCGCCCTCGGCGTGATCATGACCGCGGCGTCGGTGAAACTGGTCGGCGTGAGTGTGTCCGACCCGGTGACGTTGATCGGGCATATCCAGAGCCCGGTGTGGGTGGCGATTGCAATGTTGCTGATCATCATCGCGACCCTGTCCACCAATACGGCGGCGAACATTGTCTCGCCGACCAATGACTTCCAGAACATCGCGCCCAAGCTGATCAACCGCACCACGGCGGTGATTCTCACCGGGTTGGTGGGGCTGGTGTTGATGGGGCATGAACTGCTGAAAAAGCTCGGGCTGATCGTTTCCGATGTGAGCCTGGAGACCGTCTACTCCAACTGGTTGCTCGGCTATTCGAGCCTGCTGGGACCGATCGCCGGGATCATGGTGGTGGACTACTTCATCACCCGCAAACAACAACTCGACCTTGCCGGTTTGTACCGCGATGACGTGTACCCGGCGTGGAACTGGAGCGGGTTTATCGCGTTTGGCGTGCCGGTGGTGCTGACGTTGCTGTCGTTGGGCAGCGATGCGTTCAGCTGGTTCTACAGCTACGGCTGGTTTACCGGCTCGGCGTTGGGCGGGTTGTTGTATTACGGCTTGAATGCCAAGCGCGGGGCCAGTCCGGTTGCCGTCAAGACTTGACCTCTTTTCACTGTTGCAAAGGGTTCAATCCATAAGAAATGTAGCCTGAGGAGATCCCCAATGAACGCTGCCCTCGACGTTCTGCAATCGCCCCATCAGCACATCAACCGTGACCGCCTGTGGCAGTCGCTGATGGACCTGGCCAGGCTCGGCGCCACGCCCAAGGGCGGCGTGTGTCGCCTGGCTCTTACCGACCTCGACCGCCAGGCCCGCGACCTGTTCGTGCAATGGTGCGAAGACGCCGGTTGCACGGTGACGGTCGACGGCATCGGCAACATCTTCGCCCGTCGCCCTGGTCGCAACCCCAACCTGCCCCCGGTGATGACCGGCAGCCACATCGATACCCAGCCCACGGGTGGCAAGTTCGACGGATGCTTCGGCGTGCTCGCCGGCGTGGAAGTCCTGCGCACCCTCAATGACCTCAAGGTGGAAACCGAAGCGCCATTGGAAGTGGTGGTCTGGACCAATGAAGAAGGCTCGCGCTTTCCTCCGTGCATGATGGGCTCGGGAGTGTTTGCGCAGAAGTTTACCTTGGCCGATACCCTGGCCAAGCAGGATGCCGATGGCGTCTCGGTCGGCGATGCGTTGAATGCCATTGGTTACGCGGGTACACGGCCGGAGAGCGGGCACAAGGTTGGCGCCTATTTCGAGGCACATATCGAGCAGGGGCCGATTCTTGAGGACGAGAAAAAGACCATCGGCGTGGTGCTCGGCGCGTTGGGGCAGAAGTGGTTCGACCTGAAGTTGCGCGGCGTTGAAGCCCATGCGGGGCCGACGCCGATGCACCTGCGCAAGGATGCCCTGGTCGGTGCGGCAGCCGTGGTCGCCGCGGTGAATGCCGCGGCGTTGGGGCATCAGCCTCATGCGTGTGGGACGGTGGGTTGCCTGCAGGCTTACCCCGGTTCACGCAACGTGATTCCTGGCGAAGTACGCATGACCCTGGACTTCCGTCACCTGGAACCGGCGCGGTTGGATTCGATGATTGCCCAGGTGCGCCAGGTGATCGACGACACCTGTGCCAAGCATGGCCTGACGTTCGAGATGGTACCGACGGCGGACTTCCCGCCGCTGTATTTCGATAAGGGCTGCGTGGACGCGGTGCGGGATGCGGCGAACGGGTTGGGCCTGTCGAACATGGATATTGTCAGCGGGGCAGGGCACGACGCGATCTTCGTCGCCGAGCTGGGCCCGGCGGGGATGATTTTTGTGCCGTGTGAAGGGGGCATCAGCCATAACGAAATCGAAAATGCTGCCCCGGATGATCTGGCGGCGGGCTGTGCGGTGTTGCTGCGCGCAATGGTTGCCGCCTCCGCCGCTATCGCCAACGGCAAACTCGCCGCCTGATTGTAGTGAGCGGGCTTGCCCGCGCTGGGGGGCGAAGCCGCCCCAAACGGGACGCCGCGGTGTGTCTGAAAGACCGAGGTGCCTGGATTCAGGGCGGCTTCGCCCCCCAGCGCGGGGCAAGCCCGCTCACTACAAGGTGTTGCGCCAGCCGCCGCCGAGGGCGGTGAGCAGGCCGACACTTGCTTGCAACTGCCGCGTTTGCACCGCCTGTAATGTCCGCTGCGCCTGCAACGCGGCAGTTTGGGCGGTCACCACATCCAGATAACTCACGGCGCCCGCCTGGTAGCTGTTGATCGCCAGCGCTTGGGTATGCTGCGCCGCGTCTGCCGCGGCTTGTTCATCCTGGGCTTGCTGCTGCAAATCCCTTAGTTGCGCCAGGTTGTCTTCGACTTCACGCACGGCTCTCAACACCTGGCTGCGGTACTGCGCCGAGGCTTCTTCGAATTCGGCCTTGGCTTGGCGTTCATTGGCGCTCAAGCGACCACCGTCGAAGATCGGCAAGTTGACCAGCGGCCCCAGCGCCCAATAGCGATTGCCTGCCGAAAGCAGGTTGCCGACGCCTTGGGTCTGCCCGCCGATCAAGCCGGTCAAGCTGAAATCCGGGTACCACGCCGCCTTGGCCACGCCGATATTGGCGTTGGCGGCGAACACCCGCCGTTCTGCTGCGGCAATGTCCGGGCGACGTTGCAGCAGGTGGCTGGGCAACTGCGTTGGGATCTGCGGCAGCGCGATCAACTGTGGGCTCGGCGGTAGCGTGAAATCGCTGGCCGCCACACCGACCAATTCGCCTATCGCATGCTCAGTGAGGTTGCGCTGGCCGTGGATGTCATCCAATTGCGCCTTGGCTTCGGCCAGTTGGTTTTGTGCGCGGGTCAGGTCCAGTTCCGAGGCGATCTGGCCTTCATAGCGGCTGCGGGTCAGTTGCAATGCCTGGCTGAAGTCCTCCAGCGAGCTGTTGAGAATGCGTGCCTGTGCATCCAGCCCGTTGAGCTGCACATACAAGCTCGCCAACTGATGCTGCAGGCTCAAGCGCGCCACTGCCAGGTCGTCGCCAGAGGCCTGTGCCTGGGCATCGCCGGCGGCGACCTGGTTGCGGACTCTGCCCCACAGGTCCAAGTCGTAGCTCAACGAAAACCCGGCGGTATTGCTGTTGTACACCGATGGCTGGGTGCTACCCCGCAGCGGTCGCGAGTCGGATTGCCGTTGGCGCAGTGGCTGCGCACTGGCGCTGATTTGCGGGAACAGCCCGGCATGCAATTGGCTGGCGTATGCCTGGGACGCATCGAAGTGGGCCAGTGCCGCCGCGAGGTCCGGGTTGGCCTTGAGCAGTTGCTGTTGCAGGTCGTTCAGGCGCGCATCGTTGTAGAGCTTCCACCATGCCGGCGCCAATGTGTCGGCCGGTTGCGCGCTGTGCCATGGGCCATCGCGGGTCTGTTCGCGATAGCCCGCCGGCAGGTTGACCGAGGGCACCTGGTAGGTCGGTGCCATGGAGCAGCCCTGCAAGGTCAGCAGCATCAAGGCGGCGAGGGGGTTAAGCCTTGGGCGCATGGGCACCTCCGCTGGCGTCCGCCAGTTGCACCGGATCGCCTTCGCGCAGGGCGTCGGGCGGATTGTCGACCACTCGGTCGGCGGGTTTGAGGCCCTGGTCGATCACCAGGCGTTCGCCGAGGTCGAGGCCGATGTGGATGGTTTGCAGGTGCACGTGGTTGTGCGCATCCAGCACCGCGACCTGAGTGCCTTGGGCGCGGAAGATCAGCGCACTGGCCGGGATGCTCACGCCGTGGGTGTCGGCCGGAATCGGCAGCGTCGCCTCGGCGTAGTCACCGGGCAGCAGTTCGCCGTTGGGGTTGTCGGCGACGAACTGTGCGAGCAGGGTGCCGGAGCGGCGGTCGATGGCGGTGGAGTCGCCGATCAGCCGTGCCTTGAAGTGTTGGCCTGGATGCTCGGGCACCGTCAGTTGGGCTTCAAGGCCCGGGTGGATCACCGCGGCATAGTTCTGCGGCACCGGCACATACAGGCGCAGTTGGTGAGTGTCGGCGATGTTGAACAACTCCGGATCGCTGTCGGTATCGGCCTTGATCAACTGGCCGATGTCGGTGTTGCGGGCGGTGATGGTGCCGGCGAACGGTGCGCGGATGGTCTTGTAGCTGGCCAGGGCCGACAGGCGCGCGCAGTCGGCGGCGGCGGCGTCGGCGTTGGCCTTCGCGGCGGCGGCGTTGGAGGTTTTTTCGTCGGCCTCCTGGCGTGACACCGAGTGGCTGGCCAGCAGGTTTTGCCAGCGGGTGGCGGTGGTTTGCGCCAGGCGTGCGTTGGCTTGTTCCTGCACCAGTCGTGCATGGGCTTGGGCCAGTTGCTGGTCGAGGTCAGGGCTGTCGATTTCGGCGAGAACCTGCCCGGCCTTGACCTGGGTGCCGATGTCGGCTTTCCAGTCCTTCAAATAGCCGCTGACCCGCGCGTGGATCGGCGCCTTGCTCCACGCTTCCAGGTGCGCCGGCAACCGCAGGGTATCGCCGGCGGCGTTCTGTTGTGGCTGGAACACCAGCACCTGGGGAATGGCAGCGGTTTCCGTCCAGGCGGTCACCGCTTGTTCATGTAACGTGCGGGCGTGCAGGCCGTTGGCGACCAGCAGGGCGGCCAGGGTCAGGCCGCCGACACCCATGAGCATCAGACGCTTGCGCGAGGGTTTGTGATCAGGCGACATGTGGGGTTTCTCCAGCAACTGCGCGAGTAGGGTGACGACCGTGGACCAGGCTGAAGACCACGGGGACAAACAACAGGGTGGCGATGGTGGCGAAGATCAATCCACCGATCACCGCTCGGCCAAGGGGGGCGTTTTGTTCTTCGGAAAGGGCCAGTGGCAACATGCCGATGATCATCGCCAGGGCGGTCATGCACACCGGGCGGAAGCGCGTGTAACCGGCCTCCATCGCGGCCTTGAGCGCATCGCCATGTTCGGCCAGGCGTTCGCGGCAGAAGCTCACCACCAGGATCGAGTTGGCGGTGGCCACGCCCATGCACAGGATCGCGCCGGTGAGCGCCGGCACCGACAACGAGGTGCCGCTGAGGAACAGCATCCATACGATCCCCGCGAGAGCGGCCGGTAATGCCGTGATGATTACGAACGGGTCGGCCCACGACTGGAAGTTGACCACGATCAGCAGGTAGATCAGCACCACCGCACCGAGCAGGCCCAGGCTTAAACCGCTGAAGGCTTCATGCAATGCGTCGATCTGCCCATGCAGGCTGATGGTCGCGCCTTTGGGGCGCATCGACGCGGTGTCATCCAGCACTTTTTGCACGTCGCGCGCTACGCCGCCGAGGTCGCGGCCTTGTACGTTGGCGTAGAGGTCCAGGGTCGGCTCGATGTTGTAGTGGGTCACCACCGCCGGGCTTTGCACGCGGGAGATGTCCGCCACGCCGCCGAGGATCTGCGATTGACCGTCGGCGCCGGTGACCGGCAAGGCTTCCAGGGATGGCAGGCTGTCGAGGCGGTATTGCGGGGTCGCCGCGACGATCGAGTACGACACACCGTTGGCTGGGTTGAGCCAGAAGGTCGGCGCGGTCTGCGAGCTGCCGGCGAGGGAGGCGACCATGCTGTTGGTCACGTCACGCTCGGTGATGCCCAGGCCATTGGCGCGCAGGCGGTCGACATTGACTTGCAACGACGGGTAGCCGGTGGACTGCTGGATACGCAGGTCGGCGATGCCGGGTACGTGTTGAAGGCGGCGTTCAAGTTCCACCGCATAGGCACGGTTTTCTGCATCGTTGCGCCCGGAGATTTTCACGTCCAGCGGGGCCGGGGCGCCGAAGTTGAGGATCTGGCTGCTGATGTCGGCAGGCAGGAACGCGAAGTGGCTGCCAGGGAAACTTTGCGGCAGGGCTTCGCGCAGTTTTTTCACGTAGTCGGCGGTGGGCGCGTGGTGTGGTTTCAGGCTGACCTGGATGTCGCCGTCCTGTGGACCGATGGTGCCGCTGCTGCTGTAGGCCATGTCGATGCCGCTGAGCGGGATACCGATGTTGTCAACGATGGTGTCGAGTTCGTCGCTTGGGATCACTTCGCGAATCCGCGCTTCGATGCGGTCGAAGGCGGCGGCGCTTTCTTCGATGCGCGTGCCCAGCGGCAGGCGCACGTGCAGGGCGAGGGCGCCGGCGTCGGTGGCCGGGAAGAAGTCCTGGCCCAGGCTTGGCAGCAGCAGGAACGAGGCGAGCACGCAGGCCAGGAAGCCGACGATAAAGCGCTTGCGATTGCCCAGCGCCAACAGCAGCAGGCTGTGATAGGTGTCGCGGATATTCGAGAAATGGCGCTCAAAACCCTGCTGGAAATTCAGCACCGCTTGCAGCGCGGCATGGCGCGGTTTGGCGTGTTGCTCACCCTCGTGGTGGTTGATGAACTCGTCTTCCGGGTGATGACCCGCGCCCGGTTCCGGCGTGTGCGGCTTGAGCAAAAACATCGCGAGTGTCGGCACCAGGGTGCGCGAGAGGATGAACGAGCTGGCCATGGCAAAGATCACCGCCAGGGCCATCGGCCGGAACAGGTAACCGGCGATGCCTTGCAGCATAAACATCGGCACGAACACGATGCAGATGCACAGCAGCGAGACGAACGCGGGGCCGACGATCTGCGCGGCGCCGTCGAGGATCGCGGTCTTCACCGCCTTGCCTTGTTCCAGGTGCCAGTTGATGTTTTCGATGGTCACGGTGGCGTCGTCCACCAGAATCCCCACCGCCAATGCCAACCCGCCGAGGGTCATCACGTTGAGGGTTTGCCCGCTGACGGCCAGTAGCGCGATGGCTGATAACACGGCCAGGGGAATCGACGCGGCGATAATCAGGGTCGAGCGCCAACTGCCAAGGAACAGCAGGATCATCGCGCTGGTCAGCAGGGCGGCGATGATGCCTTCCTGTGCCACGCTGCCCACCGATTGCTTGACGAACACCGAGGCGTCGCCCAGCAGCGAGGTTTTCAGCGAGGGCGGCAGGGTCTCGTCGATGCGCGGCAGCATCTGGCGGATGCCGTCGATGATCGACAGGGTCGAGATGCTGCCGTTTTTCAGGGCCGGCATCAGCACGGCGCGGTGGCCGTCGACACGTACGATGTTGGTTTGGGGCGGCGAGCCGTCACGCACGTGGGCGACTTGGCCGATAGTGATCAGCGCGCCGTCGACGGTCTTGATCGGCAAGTCGTTGAGTTCATCGATCGCCTTGGGGCTGTTGTTGAGCAGGATCGTGTATTCGTTGGGGCCGAGTTTGGCGGTGCCCACCGGGATGATCTGGTTTTGCAGGGCCAGGGCGGTGCCCACGTCCTGGGCCGACAGGCCTTTGGCGGCCAGTGCCTGCGGGTCGAGGTCGAGGGTGATCTGGCGTTGCTTGCCGCCCATGGGCGTGGGCATGGCCAGGCCGGGCAGGGCGCTGAGGGGCAGGCGGATATTGTTCTGCACCAGGTCGCGGATCTTCGCTTCCGACAGGCTCGGGCTGGAGAATGCCAGTTGCAGGATCGGCACGGTGGAGGCGCTGTAGTTGAGGATCAACGGCGGCGTGATGCCGGGTGGCATCTGCTTGAGCACGGTTTGTGACACGGCGGTCACTTGGGCGTTGGCGGTGCGGATGTCCACGCCGGGTTGGAAGAAGATCTTGACGATGCCCATGCCGGGCAGCGATTGCGATTCGATGTGTTCGATGTCGTTGACAGTGGTGCTCAGGGAGCGTTCGTAGGTGTAGATCACCCGACCGGCCATGGCATCCGGCGACAAGCCGTTGTACTGCCAGACCACGGCGACCACGGGGATGCCGATGTCGGGGAACACATCCGTGGGGGTGCGCAGGGCCGCCATCGGCCCGATGATGCAGATGAATATGGCCAACACGATAAACGTGTACGGCTTTTGCAGTGCGGTCTTTACCAGCCCGAGCATGCGTGAACCTCCGAAAGGAGCAGGATTGCAAACCCCGGCAGTCTTGCCCGACCCACCTAACACGCGCCTTTCAGCCAGGTGAAGGAACATTTAGGAAGGGGCTGAAGATCGTTTCATGCGTATTCATTTGTTCAACACAGGTCGGCTCCGCAAGCTTGTAACCCATCGGACACATCGTCTTTTTTGGAGCCCTGCCATGTCACTTAAACCTCTGTTGTTGATTCCAGCCCTCGGTGCCGTGCTGTTGTTGTCGGCGTGCGCCGGCCCGATCCCCAAGGCGGACCCGAGCGAAGCATGGATTGGATTGAAGGAAGAAGCGCCGAATGACCTGATGGCCGAACGCGTGGATGGCAAGCGCGTGGACGATGGGCGCTTTTTTGAAGTGACACCGGGCGACCATCGCCTGGACGTGACGTTGTACGAGGAAGAGCCGGGCGACGACAATCAGCAGGACTGCCAGGGGCGGCTCGAGTACAAGAATTTCAAGGCCGGTGAGCACTACACCCTGGTGGAGTCGAGCCTGGGCACTACCGTGCGCGCGTCGCTGAAGGATGGCCACGGCAAGGAAGTTGCCGCGACCCAGGATTTCAGCTGCATGCCTGGTTAGGCGTGGTGCACCGCGGCCTTGTGGGGCTTGGCGGGTTTGGCGTGGGGGTGGTGTCGACGGGCAATGCGCAGCACCCCCCACAACATGGCGGCGGCAACGGCCAGCCAACCGCAGATCAACAGGATTATCGTCGTTGCAAGGCTCATCAGGGCCTCCTTTCGCCCCGCTCGGGGCACACACAGTCTTCTCAATGGACAGTCTAGCTACCTGGCGGTTGCCTGCTATTGACCAATGGTCGTGTCCGTCCAACTTGTTTGCTCTATGCCGCACGCTTAACTGACGCCTGAGGCTATACCCGCGTGGCGGAGCGCCCTATGATCAGGGCCCTTACCGGCAGTTGATCAAGAGAGTAAAAAATTGCGGTTACGGTCGAACGTAAAAACATCCTTGTTGCTGGCCTTTGCCCTGGGGCTCGCGGCCTGTTCCGGGTACCCGTCGAAACTGCCGGGCCTGCCGGAGCGGGTCGAGCTCAATGGCGTGCCGACTTTCCGCAGCGAGGCGTATCAGAGTGGCCCTGCTGCTCTGGCCAGCATGCTGTCGCAACAAGGCATTGTCATGACACCGGGTCTGCTGGATAAGCCGCTGCGCTTGCCGGGCGGCGAGGCGGACCTGGAGCGCAACATGCAGGTGCTGGCGCGTGAGTACGGGTTGATGGTGTATCCGCTGGATACCCAGCTGACGGCGGTGCTGGCACAGGTTGCAGCCGGTTACCCGGTGATGGCGCGGATTGGCGGCAGCCTGTGGTCTGACGCACGGTACGTGGTCGTGGTGGGGTTCAATCAGCAGAAAAGCACGGTGCTGCTGCGCTCCGGGATGGACCGGCGCCTGTTGATGAGCTTCAGCGAGTTTGAATCGAAGTGGAAGAGCGCCGGGAGTTGGGCGATCCTCACCCAACGGCCAAGCCAGTTGCCTGCCAAGGTGGACGCGCAGCGCTGGCGTGAGGCGGCGAATGCCACGGCCCAGGCCGGGCAGGAGCGGGCGGCGGCGCAGGCGCTCAAGGTGTTGGCAGAAACAAAGTAAAGCAGGACGCCGCGAACCTTATTTGGGAACAGGCTTGTGTGGGATGTGGGAGCGGGCTTGCTCGCGAATGCGGTGGGTCAGCTGAGGTATCTGTATCTGATACACCGCATTCGCGAGCAAGCCCGCTCCCACACAAGCCCGCTCCCACATTCTTTTAGCGGCGCACTTCTGCCGCGTTCGGGCGGTTTTTCAGATTCTTGTCGGCCTTGTAGCGCAACGCTACATCCGGCACCGAGCCGCTCTTGCCGGTCTCGACCCAGTTGCGAATGCGGCTGGCATCGGCAAAGTGCGTGAATTTGCCGAAGGCATCCAGAATCACCAGCGATACCGGACGATTCCCCATGCTGGTCACCAGCACCAGGCAGTGGCCGGCCTGGTTGGTGAAGCCGGTCTTGGTCAGCTTGATGTCCCAATTGGCGCGATTGATCAGGTGGTCGGTGTTGGAGAAACCCAGGGTGTAGTTGGGTTTGCGGAAAGACACCGTCTTTTCCTTGGTGGTGCTCAGTTGGCTGAGCATCGGGTAGTGGCGCGCGGCGGCCAGCAATTTGCTCAGGTCGCGGGCAGTCGATACGTTGTGGATCGACAGGCCGGTAGGCTCGACGTAGTGGGTGCTGGTCATGCCCAGCGCCTTGGCCTTGGCATTCATTGCGGCGATAAACGCCGGGTAGCCGCCCGGGTAGTGGTGGGCCAGGCTGGCGGCGGCGCGGTTTTCCGAGGACATCAGGGCGATCAACAGCATTTCTTTGCGCGGCATTTCGCTGCCGATCTTCACGCGGGAGAACACGCCTTTCATTTCTGGCGTGTCCTTGATGTTGATGTCGATGTATTCGTCCATGTTCTGCTTGGCTTCGAGCACAATCAGGCCGGTCATCAGCTTGCTCACCGAGGCAATCGGCACCACCACGTCGGGGTTGCTGGAGTAGATGACTTTGTTGGTCTGCAGATCCACGAGCATGGCACTGCCGGAAGCGATCTGCAGTTTGGAGGTGTCGCGCGGGGCCTGGGTGGTCTCGGCGGCGTGCGCGAAGGTGCCTGTAAATACAAAAAATAGGCTGGCGATGGAGAGACGAATTTTCACGCGGATGAACTCGCTAAGAAGTAAGGAAATACCGTTGGAAAACGGGTGCTTTGAAAAATTACGTTACATTCTAGAAGTATGGATCAGAAACTGTCGAATGTTCTTCGAGAACCAGACGAAAGTGCTTAAAAACTAAGAAAAAAAGGTTTTTATGCCGGGCAATAAAAAGCCCTGCGATAAGGCAGGGCTTTTTCAGTGCTGCTGGTTATTAGCTGTGCAGGGTTTCTGCCGCATACAGCGTGTTTTCCAGCAGGCAGGCGCGGGTCATCGGGCCGACGCCGCCTGGCACCGGAGTGATCCAGCCGGCGCGGGGCAGGGCGGTGTCGTAGACCACGTCGCCGACCAGCTTGCCGTCTTCCTGGCGGTTGATGCCGACGTCGATGACGATGGCGCCTTGCTTGATCCACTCACCCTTGACCAGGCCTGGCTTGCCGGCGGCAACCACCACCAGGTCGGCGCGACCGACGTGGCCGGCAAGGTCCTTGGTGAAGCGGTGGGTGACGGTCACGGTGCAGCCGGCCAGCAGCAGTTCCATGGCCATTGGGCGACCTACGATATTGGAGGCGCCCACGACTACGGCGTCGAGACCGTACAGGTCGACACCGGTACTTTCCAGCAGGGTCATGATGCCTTTGGGGGTGCAAGGGCGCAGCAGCGGGATGCGCTGGGCCAGGCGGCCGACGTTATAGGGGTGGAAGCCGTCGACGTCCTTGTCCGGGCGGATACGCTCCAGCAGCTTGGACGCGTCCAGGTGCTCGGGCAGCGGCAATTGCAACAGGATGCCGTCCATTGCCGGGTCGTCATTAAGGCTGTCGATCAGGTCGGTCAGGGCCTGTTGGGTGGTGTCGGAAGGCAAGTCGTAGGCCTTGGAAATAAAGCCGACCTCTTCACAGTCTTTACGCTTGTGCGAGACATAAACCTGAGAGGCAGGATCGCTGCCGACCAGGATCACCGCGAGGCCAGGCGTGCGCAGGCCTTGCTGGCTACGCTCGGTGACGCGTTTGGCGATCTGCTGGCGCAGGCTGGCGGCGATTGATTTGCCGTCGATAAGTTGTGCAGTCATTACGCGTGATTAACCATCGAGAGGGGGAAGAAATGTGTGCGCATTCTCGCATGCCACAGCGTGAGGGCAAAGGCGCTTGGTCTGCAAATTGCCCTAACCCCTTAAATAAAATGAATTTTTTTCAAAAAAGATTTGACGGCTTTCCGAGGCGTCTATACTATTCGTCGCACTTGTCGGGCACAGCCTAGCACTGGTTAAGAAGGTCGAGCAGAATAGAGTGTTGTTCTGCAAGGCTGGAAGCACTTAGTTTGTAATCCTCCAAGAGTACAGATTAACAAGGCGCCCGTAGCTCAGCTGGATAGAGCATCCGCCTTCTAAGCGGATGGTCGCAGGTTCGAGTCCTGCCGGGTGCGCCATTAGGCAGCTTTGGCACAAGTAGCGTTAGATGGTGGGCGTAGCTCAGTTGGTAGAGCACGGGATTGTGACTCCCGTTGTCGAGGGTTCGATCCCCTTCGTCCACCCCATATTTTGAAAGGCGCCAGATTAATCGTCTGGCGCCTTTGCTTTAAGAGCTCCAGCGCGGATGTGGTGGAATTGGTAGACACACTGGATTTAGGTTCCAGCGCCGCGAGGCGTAAGAGTTCGAGTCTCTTCATCCGCACCAATTTCAAGGCGTCGCCCTGCCGCAAGGTGAGGTGAGGTTCAACAAAGAAGATGTTTGAGTTCTTTGTTAATGCAATATGGTGGGCGTAGCTCAGTTGGTAGAGCACGGGATTGTGACTCCCGTTGTCGAGGGTTCGATCCCCTTCGTCCACCCCATATTCGAAAGGCGCCAGATTTAACAGTCTGGCGCCTTTTTTGGTTTTAGCGGTTCTGGTTTTCGCGGCTGCAGGTGCTGGGCCGCAACGGCAGGGCGTTTCATCGTATTTATGTGTCTCGATGATACCGCACTGTCTGCTTGCCCTGTTTGCGGGGTGGGCCGTCAGGGGGGGTGGATGACGACCTCTTCTATATATAGAAGGGGCGACGCAGAGCCCTGGCGTGATGGGGTGTATTTGTCACCGGGGCGGGGTGCATCAGTGCCTTCGTACCGATAAATTGCCGGCTGTTTTCGGGCGTATTTGCAGTAGGGTGACTTCTTGAGTTTGACCCTCTAGAATGCATGCCCTTGATTGGGGTCGGAAATGGCCGGCTAACGTCTGTGCAACGAGGAATATCCATGCAAGTTTCTGTTGAAAATACTACTGCTATCGAGCGCCGCCTGAGCATTACCGTGCCGGCAGAGCGTATTGAGACTGCGGTCAACAAGCGTCTGCAGCAGACTGCCCAGAAGGCCAAGATCGCTGGTTTCCGTCCAGGCAAAGTGCCAATGAGCGAAATCAAGCGTCGTTTTGGTGCTGATGCGCGCCAGGACGCTGTGGGTGACGTGATCCAGGCTTCCTTCTACGAAGCCGTAGAAGCGCAGAACCTGAAGCCTGCTGGCTCGCCGTCGATCGAGCCTAAGTCCCTGGAAGCTGGCAAGGACCTGGAATACGTTGCCGTATTCGAAGTGTTCCCGGAGTTCGAAGTTGCCAGCTTCGAAGGTATCGCCGTAGAGCGCCTGAGCGCTGACGTGGCCGATGCCGACCTGGACAACATGCTGGAAATCCTGCGCAAGCAGAACACCCGTTTTGAAGTGACCGATCGCGCCGCTCAGAACGAAGACCAGCTGAACATCGATTTCGTTGGCAAGGTTGACGGCGAAGTATTCGCTGGCGGCTCCGCCAAGGGTACTCAGCTGGTGCTGGGCTCCAACCGCATGATCCCTGGCTTCGAAGACGGTCTGGTTGGCGCTAAAGCCGGCGAAGAGCGTGTTCTGAACCTGACTTTCCCTGCTGACTACCAGAACCTGGACCTGGCTGGCAAAGCCGCCGAGTTCACCGTGACCGTCAACAGTGTTTCCGAGCCTAAGCTGCCAGAGCTGAACGAAGAGTTCTTCGCTCAATTCGGCATCAAGGAAGCGACCCTGGAAGGTTTCCGCACCGAAGTTCGCAAGAACATGGAGCGCGAGCTGCGCCAGGCTATCAAGTCCAAGGTGAAAAACCAGGTCATGGACGGTCTGCTGGCCGCCAACCCGATCGAAGTGCCTAAGGCCCTGCTGTCCAACGAAGTGGATCGCCTGCGCGTTCAAGCGGTTCAGCAGTTCGGTGGCAACATCAAGCCTGATCAACTGCCGGCCGAGCTGTTCGAAGAACAAGCCAAGCGTCGCGTTGTGCTGGGTCTGGTCGTGGCAAAAGTGGTTGAGCAGTTCGAGCTCAAGCCTGACGAAGATCGCGTTCGCGAAATGATCCAGGAAATGGCTTCGGCCTACCAGGAGCCTGAGCAGGTCGTGGCTTGGTACTACAAGAACGACCAGCAACTGAACGAAGTACGTTCGGTTGTGCTGGAAGAACAAGTTGTGGATACTGTTCTGCAGAAGGCTAAGGTGACCGATAAAGCGGTCTCTTACGAAGAAGCAGTCAAACCGGCGGAAGCAGCACAAGCCGACTGATTGTCCAACTCGTTGGAAATACAACCATAAGCCAGCCTCGCGCTGGCTTATGCGTTTTCAAGACATGACTATTTGGGAGTAACTGCAGAGCATGTTCCGTAATTCCTATATTCAGCAGAACTCTGATATCCAGGCCGCTGGCGGCCTGGTCCCGATGGTTGTAGAGCAGTCCGCTCGTGGCGAACGCGCCTACGACATCTACTCGCGCCTGCTCAAGGAGCGAGTGATCTTTCTGGTTGGCCCCGTAGAGGACTACATGGCCAACCTGATCTGTGCGCAGCTGCTGTTCCTTGAAGCCGAAAACCCGGACAAGGACATCCATCTCTACATCAACTCCCCAGGCGGTTCGGTGACGGCGGGTATGTCGATCTACGACACCATGCAGTTCATCAAGCCGAACGTGTCGACCACCTGCATTGGCCAGGCCTGCAGCATGGGCGCATTCCTGCTGACCGCGGGTGCCGAGGGCAAGCGCTTCTGCCTGCCGAACTCGCGCGTGATGATTCACCAACCACTGGGCGGTTTCCAAGGCCAGGCGTCGGACATCGAGATCCATGCCAAGGAAATCCTGTTTATCCGTGAGCGTCTCAACACGCTGATGGCCAAGCACAGCGGACGCACCCTGGAAGAAATCGAGCGCGACACCAACCGTGACAACTTCATGAGTGCCGAAGCCGCGCAAGCCTATGGCCTGATCGACAAAGTGATTGACCGTCGCCCAGCTTAATTAAGCCGCTCAAAATAGGGCTGGTCGGCATGCCCGACCACTTGCGGGCTTGAAAAAGCCCGCATAAGCCTTCATCTTGTGTTGCAAGCCTATCGGATTTGGATCGAACGAATGACTGACACCCGCAACGGCGAGGACAACGGCAAGCTGCTCTATTGCTCCTTCTGTGGCAAAAGCCAGCATGAAGTGCGCAAGTTGATTGCCGGCCCCTCGGTGTTTATCTGCGACGAGTGCGTCGACCTGTGCAATGACATCATCCGCGAGGAGGTGCAGGAAGCCCAGGCCGAGAGCAGTGCGCATAAATTGCCTTCGCCTAAAGAAATCAGCGGCATCCTTGACCAGTATGTCATCGGTCAAGAGCGTGCAAAGAAGGTTCTGGCCGTAGCGGTGTACAACCACTACAAGCGCTTGAACCAGCGTGACAAGAAAGGTGACGAGGTCGAACTCGGCAAGAGCAACATCTTGCTGATCGGTCCTACAGGCTCGGGTAAAACCCTGCTTGCAGAAACCCTCGCTCGCCTGCTGAACGTTCCGTTCACCATCGCCGACGCCACCACCCTCACCGAGGCTGGGTACGTGGGTGAAGACGTCGAGAACATCATTCAGAAACTGCTGCAGAAGTGCGACTACGACGTAGAGAAGGCCCAGATGGGTATTGTCTACATCGACGAAATCGACAAGATCTCGCGCAAGTCCGACAACCCGTCGATCACCCGGGACGTTTCCGGTGAAGGCGTGCAGCAAGCCCTGTTGAAACTGATCGAAGGCACAGTTGCTTCTGTACCGCCACAAGGCGGCCGCAAGCACCCGCAGCAGGAATTCCTACAGGTTGATACGCGTAACATCCTGTTTATCTGTGGCGGCGCGTTCTCTGGTCTGGAAAAAGTAATTCAACAACGTTCCACCCGTGGTGGTATTGGTTTCAGTGCGGAAGTACGCAGCAAGGAAGAAGGCAAGAAGGTTGGCGAGTCCCTGCGTGAAGTCGAGCCTGACGATCTGGTCAAGTTCGGTCTGATCCCGGAATTCGTTGGTCGTCTGCCGGTCCTGGCGACGTTGGACGAGCTGGATGAGGCTGCGCTGATTCAGATCCTCACCGAGCCGAAAAACGCCCTGACCAAGCAATACGCCAAGCTGTTCGAGATGGAAGGTGTGGACCTCGAGTTCCGTACCGACGCGCTCAAATCGGTGGCCAAGCGGGCGCTGGAGCGCAAGACCGGTGCACGTGGTCTGCGTTCTATCCTGGAAGGCGTGTTGCTCGACACCATGTACGAAATCCCCTCGCAGTCCGAGGTGAGTAAAGTGGTGATCGACGAAAGCGTTATAGAAGGTAAGTCCAAGCCACTGTATATCTACGAAAACAGTGAGCCGACTGCCAAGGCTGCGCCAGACGCGTAAGCGTTTTGCAGTTGCTTTACAAACAAGGGGCCTCTAGGGGCCCCTTTGTTTTTGCACTCACTTTTAATTGCGGGATTTTTCCTGCGTTTTCCTGCTGGCATTAAGCTTGTTTTTTTTGCATGCAGCCCCCATCTTGGTTTCAAGCTTATTTTTCATCTGTCATAGAGGCGAAATCATGAAGACCACCATTGAATTGCCTCTCCTGCCGTTGCGTGATGTCGTCGTCTATCCGCACATGGTTATCCCGCTGTTCGTGGGGCGCGAGAAGTCAATCGAGGCGCTCGAAGCCGCGATGACGGGCGACAAGCAAATCCTGCTGTTGGCCCAGAAGAATCCCGCTGATGATGATCCGGGCGAAGATGCCCTGTATCGCGTCGGCACCATTGCCACTGTCCTGCAATTGCTCAAGCTGCCTGATGGCACCGTCAAGGTGTTGGTCGAAGGCGAGCAGCGCGGTGCGGTCGAGCGCTTCATGGAGGTGGACGGCCACCTGCGCGCTGAAGTGGCGCTGATCGACGAAGTCGAAGCGCCGGAGCGCGAATCCGAAGTCTTTGTACGCAGCCTGCTCTCGCAGTTCGAGCAGTATGTGCAGTTGGGCAAGAAGGTCCCGGCTGAAGTCCTGTCGTCCCTCAATAGCATTGATGAGCCAAGCCGCCTGGTCGATACCATGGCCGCGCACATGGCGCTGAAGATCGAGCAGAAGCAGGACATCCTCGAAATCATCGACCTGTCGACCCGTGTTGAACACGTGTTGGCGCTGCTGGATGCCGAAATCGACCTGCTGCAGGTCGAGAAGCGCATCCGTGGTCGTGTGAAGAAACAAATGGAGCGTAGCCAGCGCGAGTACTACCTGAATGAGCAGATGAAGGCCATTCAGAAAGAGCTCGGCGACAGCGAGGAAGGCCACAACGAAATCGAGGAGCTGAAAAAGCGCATCGATGCCGCCGGCCTGCCTAAAGACGCCCTGACCAAGGCCACTGCCGAGTTGAACAAGCTCAAGCAGATGTCGCCGATGTCGGCCGAAGCCACCGTGGTTCGTTCCTACATCGACTGGCTGGTGCAGGTGCCTTGGAAGGCCCAGACCAAAGTGCGCCTGGACCTGGCCCGTGCCGAAGACATCCTTGATGCCGACCACTACGGTCTTGAGGAAGTCAAAGAACGCATCCTCGAATACCTCGCGGTGCAAAAGCGCGTGAAGAAAATTCGTGGTCCGGTGTTGTGCCTGGTCGGTCCACCGGGTGTGGGTAAAACCTCCCTGGCCGAATCGATTGCCAATGCGACCAACCGCAAATTCGTGCGCATGGCCCTCGGTGGCGTGCGTGATGAGGCGGAAATCCGTGGTCATCGCCGTACTTACATCGGTTCGATGCCAGGAAGATTGATTCAAAAGATGACAAAGGTGGGTGTGCGCAACCCGCTGTTCCTGCTCGATGAAATCGACAAAATGGGCAGCGACATGCGTGGCGATCCGGCATCGGCCTTGCTCGAAGTGCTCGACCCTGAGCAGAACCACAATTTCAACGACCATTACCTGGAAGTCGACTACGACCTGTCTGACGTAATGTTCCTGTGCACCTCCAACTCCATGAACATCCCGCCAGCCTTGCTGGACCGGATGGAGGTGATTCGTCTGCCGGGTTACACCGAAGACGAGAAGATCAACATCGCCGTCAAATACCTCGCGCCCAAGCAGATTTCTGCCAACGGCCTGAAGAAGGGCGAGATCGAATTCGAGGTCGGGACCATCCGCGACATCGTGCGTTATTACACCCGCGAGGCCGGTGTACGGGGCCTGGAGCGCCAGATCGCGAAGATCTGCCGCAAGGCGGTCAAGGAACATGCACTGGAAAAACGCTTCTCGGTGAAGGTCACGGCTGACTCCCTGGAACACTTCCTCGGCGTGCGTAAATTCAGCTACGGCCTGGCCGAGCAGCAGGATCAAGTCGGTCAGGTCACCGGCCTGGCGTGGACCCAGGTGGGTGGCGAATTGCTGACCATCGAAGCCGCGGTGATCCCTGGCAAAGGCCAGCTGATCAAGACCGGTTCGCTGGGTGACGTGATGGTCGAATCCATCACCGCCGCACAGACCGTGGTGCGCAGCCGCGCCAAGAGCCTGGGGATTCCCCTGGACTTCCACGAGAAGCACGATACGCATATCCACATGCCGGAAGGGGCGACCCCGAAGGATGGTCCTAGCGCAGGTGTAGGCATGTGCACGGCCCTGGTGTCGGCGTTGACTGGTATTCCTGTGCGAGCTGACGTGGCCATGACCGGCGAAATTACCTTGCGTGGTCAGGTACTGGCCATTGGTGGCTTGAAAGAGAAATTGCTTGCGGCACACCGTGGCGGGATCAAGACCGTGATCATTCCTGAAGAGAATGTTCGCGACTTGAAGGAAATTCCTGACAACATCAAGCAGGATCTGCAGATTAAACCGGTTAAATGGATTGACGAGGTCCTGCAAATTGCGCTGCAATACGCGCCGGAGCCCTTGCCGGATGTGGCTCCGGAGATAGTCGCAAAGGATGAAAAGCGCGAGTCTGATTCCAAGGAAAGAATTAGCACGCATTAATGCGAATAAGCCTGGGGGCTTCCTTGACAGCTTTTTAGAGCCCTTGTTATAAAGCGGCTCTTATAAGTGTCTGTAGGCCATTCAGCACTGATTTTTGCTGTTTACCAAAAAACTTAGAATCATACTCAATAGATATATAAGGGGACTTAGAGTGAACAAGTCGGAACTGATTGATGCTATCGCTGCATCCGCTGATATCCCGAAAGCTGCTGCTGGCCGTGCGCTGGATGCAGTAATCGAATCCGTCACTGGCGCTCTGAAGGCCGGCGACTCCGTAGTACTGGTAGGCTTCGGTACTTTCTCTGTGACCGACCGCCCAGCTCGCACTGGCCGTAACCCACAGACTGGCAAAGCACTGCAAATCGCTGCTGCCAAGAAACCAGGTTTCAAAGCCGGTAAAGCCCTGAAAGAAGCCGTTAACTAAGCTTCGATCCAGCCTTTACCTACCCGGGTCGAACGCAGGTTCGACCTGGCAGCGGAGCGGCAGCAGACCCATGTATCCATCGGGTCGCCAAGCCGGGGGCAGATACCAACCCCGTCCGCTCCGCCAGTTGCGAGAAGGCGCATCCTTGGATGCGCCTTTCTTATATCCGTACTCTACCCACGCTCCACGGTTGCCAATTTTTGAAGTTCAACCGTTTCTGGGGGACGCATGCTGCAAAATATCAGGGACAATTCACAAGGCTGGATTGCCAAGACCATTATCGGGATCATCGTCGCGTTGATGGCGTTCACCGGTATCGAGGCCATTTTCCAGGCATCGGGTAACAACAAGCAGGACGTGGCCAAGGTCAACGGTGAAGAGATTACTCAAACCGAATTGAGCCAGGCCGTCGACATGCAACGCCGTCAGCTGATGCAACAGCTGGGCAAGGATTTCGATGCTTCACTGCTGGACGAAAAACTGCTGCGCGAAGCGGCCCTCAAGGGGCTGATCGATCGCAAGCTGTTGCTGCAAGGCGCTGCCGACTCCAAGTTCGGCTTCTCCGAGGCGGCACTGGATCAAACGATCCTGCTGACTCCCGAGTTCCAGGTGGATGGCAAGTTCAGCCCCGAGCGCTTTGATCAGGTGATCCGTCAGCTGGGCTACAGCCGTATGCAATTCCGTCAGATGCTGACCCAGGAAATGCTCATCGGCCAGGTTCGCGCAGGTATCGCCGGCAGCGGTTTCGTCACCGATGCCGAAGTGCTGGCATTCGCCCGTCTGGAAAAACAGACCCGCGATTTCGCCACCGTCAATATCAAGGCCAACCCGGCCGCGGTGAAGCTCACCGACGATGAGGTCAAGGCTTACTACGACCAGCACGCCAAAGAGTTCATGACGCCGGACCAAGTGGTCATCGACTATCTGGAGCTGAAGAAGGCATCGTTCTTTGATCAAGTCAGCGTCAAGGACGAAGATCTGCAGGCTGCCTATCAGAAAGAAACCGCCAACCTCGCTGAACAGCGTCGTGCTGCGCACATCCTGATTGAAGTCAACGACAAGGTCACCGACGCGCAAGCCAAGGCGAAGATCGAAGACGTCCAGGCGCGCCTGGCCAAGGGCGAGAAGTTCGAAGCCCTGGCCAAGGAGTTCTCCCAGGACCCCGGTTCGGCCAACAACGGCGGCGACCTCGGTTTTGCCGGTCCTGGCGTCTACGATCCAGACTTCGAAACTGCCTTGTACGCGTTGAACAAGGATCAGGTGTCGGCGCCGGTTCGTTCGACCTTCGGTTGGCACCTGATCAAGCTGTTGGGCGTTGAAGCACCTCAAGTGCCATCGTTTGCCAGCCTGAAAGACAAGCTGACCCGCGACCTCAAGACCCAACAGGTTGAGCAGCGTTTTGTCGAAGCGACCAAGCAATTGGAAGATGCGGCATTCGAAGCCTCCGACCTGGCCCAGCCAGCGTCCGACCTGAAGCTGACCGTGCACACCTCCGCGCCGTTTGGCCGTGAAGGTGGCGAAGGCATTACGGCCAACCGTGCCGTGATCACCGCAGCGTTCAGCCCGGAAGTGCTGGATGAGGGTGCCAACAGCAGCGCCATCGAACTGGACCCGGAAACCATCATCGTACTGCGTGCCAAAGAGCATCTGAAGCCAACGCAACTGCCGCTGGAAAGCGTTGCAGCGGCGATTCGCGCCCAGATGACCAAGGAACGTGCCAGTGCGGCGGCCAAGGTTCACGCTGACGAGTTGATCGCCAGCCTGCGTGATGGCAAGACCCCGCTGAATCAAGCCATCGACGGCCAGGCGTGGAAAGTGACTGAAGCGGCCACCCGCAATCAGGAATCTATCGACCCAGCCGTGCTGCAAGCCCTGTTCCGCATGCCAAAGCCTGCGGCCAAGGACAAGCCGACCTTTACCACCGTGACCCTGGCTGACGGTAGCCTGGTGATCGTGCGCTTGAACGGCGTCAACGAGGCTGTTGCCCCGACGGACGAAGAAAAGGCGCAAATCCGCCGCTTCCTCGCTTCCCGCAGTGGTCAGCAGGACTTTGCTGCGTACCGCAAGCAGTTGGAAACCCAGGCTGACATCAAGAAATTCTGATGCCCGCTTGAATAAAAAGCCCTCGGCCTGAAAAGACCGGGGGCTTTTTCATGGGCGTTTGCAAAGAGCCAGGAGCATCAACACCACCACCGCCCATGGAAATGCAATCACGCCCGAGCCTTGCAACAACACGCCACCGACCAATCCTCCACCCGCGATGCCCAGGTTCCAAACGGTGACCAGCATCGATTGTGCGGCATCCGCCGAGTCGCCGGCTGCCTTGGCCAGTGCCGTTTGCAGCAGGGCTGGCAGGCCACCGAACGCCAGGCCCCACAAGGCCACGCAGAGGTAGATCACGCTCGGCGAAGTGATCCAGAATGCCAGCGCCAGGGCGATCAGCCCGAACAACGCGCAACTGGTCAGCACCAGCTTGCGCAGCCAGCGATCGATCAACACGCCCGTCAGCCAGATGCTCAACAGCGCGGCCAAGCCGAACACCAGCAGTACGCGGTCAATCTCGTCCGCAAGTCCGGCGGGCACCAACAACGGGGCGACGTAGGTATAGAGAATGTTGTGGGCCAGCACGTAGGTAAACGTTACCCATAACACCGGACGAATCCCGGGCAGGGTCAGTACCTGACGCAACCCCAGGCGTTTGCCTGCGGTTTGCCCGGCAAAGTCCGGCAAGGTCCAGCGGGCCCAGATCAGCAGCACGAGCGTCAGCCCGGTCATGATCGCAAAGCTCAGGCGCCAGCCTACGACGGTGCCGAGCGAAGTCCCCGCGGGGACCCCCAGCGACAACGCCAGCGGTGCCCCCAGCATCGCCAAGGCAATCGCTCGACCTTGCAGATGTGGCGCGACCATCCGGCTTGCGTAACCCGCCAGCAACGCCCAGAGCAACCCAGCGAAAACTCCGGCGAAAAAGCGCGCCACCAGGGTCAGCCCGTAATGGCTGGAGAATGCGGTGATGCTGTTGACCACGGCAAAGCCGCCAATGGCCACCAGCAGCAATGGCCGTCGGCGCCAGCCACGGGTCCACATCGTCAGCGGGATGGCCGCGAGCAAGGAACCCAAGGCGTAAAGCGTGACCAATTGGCCGACGAGCGCGGGTGACACACCCAGGCCTTCGCCCATTTGTGGCAGCAGCCCGGCGGGCATGGCTTCGGTGAGGATGGTGATAAATCCGGCAAACGCCAGTGCCAATAAACCGCCCAGCGGCAACCCATCATGCTGGGCTGTCGGGGTGGACTCGGTAAGTGATGTCATAACGCTGTATCCCTGCAAAAGGCCAGGAGACAGGGTAGGGGGCTGTGGGTGGCGGAAAAACAGGCTAAGGTTCCGAACTTATCGGACATCAGTGTCCGCAATTGAGGGCCACATCATGGACAGTCTGGGCAGCCTTTCGGTATTCGTGCAGGTGGCGGACGCCCGCAGTTTTACCGCTGCCGGTCGAGTGTTAGGGATTTCCTCCTCGGCTGTAGGCAAAAGCATCGCACGCATGGAGGAGCGTCTCGGTGTGCGCCTGTTCCACCGCAGTACGCGCAGTATCACCTTGACCGCCGAAGGGGCGCTGTTCCTTGAGCGTTCACGGCGCATCCTGGCTGAAGTCGAGGCCGCCGAGCGCGAGCTGACCGACGCCAGCGCCACGCCTCGGGGCAAACTTCGCATCAGTGTGCCGCAGGTACGCGGTTTATTGATGCCGGTGCTCAGTGACTTCATGCGGGCCTATCCGCAGATCGAGCTGGATGTGGATTTTTCCGACCGCATGGTGGATGTGATCGAGGAAGGGTTCGACGCGGTGATTCGCACCGGCAAGCCGGAAGATTCGCGCCTGATGGCACGCCACCTGGGGCATTACCAACTGGTGCTGGTGGGTACGCCGGCGTATTTCCAGGAACACGGCACCCCACAACAGCCGCGGCACTTGAACGATCACGCGTGCCTGCGGCACAAGTTCTGTGCGACCGGCAAGCTGGAGCCCTGGCCCTTGCGCCTCGAAGCCGGCGCGGCAGAACCGATCCTGCGTGCACCGCTGGTCAGCACCACCATCGAGTCCCTCAACCATGTGGTGCACGAGGGGTTGGGCATCGCCTGCCTGCCCGATTACATGGTCAACCACGCCGTGCGGGAAGGGTGCTTGCAGCGGGTGCTGGATGACTACCTGGAACACCGTGGCAGTTTCTGGCTGCTGTGGCCATCAAGTCGCCACGCCTCGGCCAAATTGCGCGTATTTATTGATCATATGTGCGCAGGGCTTTTTCCTGCGGGGCCCAAGACGTAAGGCTGTGAGGTTTTACCGACAGGAATGCGCGCGCCAAGGCCTCGTTCTGTTGCACAATACCGCCCGAACTGTTTTGCTCAGGATTTTCAATGTCGACATCATTTCACTTGCGCAGCCTTGGGTTGGCGCTGGTGCTGGCGGGCGCCGCGGGCTGCTCGTCACCCAAGACCGCTATTTATGAACATGAGAATTTCGACGATTCCGGCACCTTTTCCCGATCCTATCCGGTCAGTGATGTGGCGGCGTGCGAAGCGGCGCGACGCGCTCTGCTCAGCCAGGGCTACATCATCACCAGCAGCGATCCGAAGTTGGTGGTGGGTAACAAGAGTTTCCAGCAGACCGGCGAGACCCATCTGCAGATCAGCTTCAACGTGGTGTGCGCCGATGATGGCAAAGGCACCAACCACTCGACGATGTTCGCCAACGCCTTGCAGGATCGCTACGCGCTGAAGAAGGTCAACAACTCCGCGAGCCTGGGAGTTGGTGTGCTGGGTTCGGTGTCGATGCCGATTGGCTCCACCGATGACTCGATGGTCAAAGTCGCAAGCGAGACCGTCTCGGCGCCGAAGTTCTACGAGCGTTACTTTGCGCTGGTGGATGTGTTCCTGCCCCAGGAAGTGAAAAAGGCCGAGCATATTCCCGAGCAGCCGAAAGCTGACTTGGGCGTGCCAGAGCCTAAAGTCGCTCCGGCTGCCGAGAAGGTCGAGGCGCCGAAGGAAGAGCCTGCCGTTTCAGAGCCACTTGCGCCGCCTGTGGAGCCCGCGCCGATTGCGCCGCAGCAAGAGCCTGCCGCCGCACCGGCGACCAGCAACCCGGCGCTACCGGCACCAACAGAAGCAATTGCGCCCCTGCCGACACCGGCGCCGTAAATCAGACCGTCACGGGGTTGGCCTTGTCGACGTTGATCCCGTAGCGTCTGATCGCTTCACTGACTTTATCGCGACCGATCACGCCGTCATCCGCCAGCGCCTTGAGCGCCGCCAGTGCGATGAAGTGGCGGTCCACCTCGAAGAACGCACGCAAGGTTTCCCGCGTATCCGATTGCCCAAAGCCATCGGTGCCCAAGGCAACAAAGCGGCGGCCGGGGACGAACGGGCGAATCTGATCGGCAAACAATTTCATGTAGTCCGTCGCCACCACCACCGGCCCGGTTTGACCGGCCAGGCATTGTTCGACATAGCTCACTCGGGGCTCGCTCTGCGGGTGCAACAGGTTCCAGCGTTCCACCTCATGCCCGTTACGGCGCAGTTCGGTGAGGCTGGTCGCGCTCCACACAGTGCTGTGCACGGAGAGATCCTTCTCCAGTAACTCGGCAGCCGCAATCACTTCCCGCAGGATCGAACCGCTGCCCATCAGTTGTACCTGGGCCTGCGCGTGTTGGGTGAGCGGGTAAATGCCCTTGAGAATGCCATCCTCCACACCGTCTGGCATCGCCGGGTGCGGGTAGTTTTCGTTGAGCAGGGTGATGTAGTAGTAAATGTCCTCCTGCTCGACATACATGCGCCGCATGCCCTCGCGAATAATTACCGCGAGCTCGTAGGCAAAGGTTGGGTCGTAGGACACGCAGCACGGAATCACCGACGACAGGATATGGCTGTGACCATCGTCATGCTGCAAGCCTTCGCCCATCAGCGTAGTACGTCCGGCGGTGGCTCCCAGCAGGAAACCCCGTGCCCGCGCATCGCCTGCTGCCCAGGCCAGGTCACCGATGCGCTGGAAGCCGAACATTGAATAGAAAATGTAGAACGGCACGGTCATCAAACCGTGGTTGCTGTAGGACGTACTCGCCGCAATCCATGCGGAAATCGCGCCGGACTCGTTCAGACCTTCCTGCATGATCTGCCCGTCCTTGCTCTCCTTGTAGTAGCTCAATTGCCCGGCGTCCTGCGGCGTATAGAGCTGTCCGACGGCAGAGTGGATGCCTATCTGGCGAAACAGGCTTTCCATGCCGAAGGTGCGCGATTCATCCGGCACGATGGGCACTATCAGTTTGCCCAGGTGCGGGTCCTTGAGCAGCGTGCCGAGAATGCGCACGAAGGCCATGGTGGTGGAAATCGAGCGCTCGCCGGTGTCCTTGAGCTGGGCGCCGAAGGCCGATAGCTCAGGGATCTGCAGCGACTCCACGGCGCTGTGACGCGCAGGCACATAGCCGCCCAACGCCTGGCGGCGGGCGGCGAAGTAGCGCGCCTCTTCACTGTCGGCGGCAGGTTTGATGTAGGGAATCTCGGCGAGTTGTTCGTCGGCCACTTCCAGGTCGAAGCGGTCGCGAAACGCCTTCACGGCATCAGCGCCCATTTTCTTCAGCTGGTGATTGATGTTCTGGCCTTCGCCGGCTTCGCCCATGCCGAAGCCCTTGACGGTTTTCGCCAGGATCACCGTGGGTTGGCCGGTGTGACGCATGGCGGCGGCGTAGGCGTTATAGACCTTGTCCGGATCATGCCCGCCTCGTGAGAGCTTCCAGATGTCGTCGTCGGACATATCTGCAACCAGTGCCAGCAGCTCCGGGTATTTGCCGAAGAAATGTTCACGCACGTAGGCGCCGTTCTGGGACTTGTAGTTTTGATAGTCGCCATCCACGCATTCCATCATGCGTTGGCGCAGCAGGCCGGTCTGGTCTTTCTCCAGCAGGGCATCCCAGCCGCCGCCCCAGATGACTTTGATCACGTTCCAGCCGGCGGCGCGGTACAGGCTTTCGAATTCCTGGATCACTTTGGCGTTGCCGCGTACCGGGCCGTCCAGCCGTTGCAGGTTGCAGTTGACGACAAAGATCAGGTTGTCGAGTTTCTCGCGCCCGGCCAGGGAAATGGCCGCCAGGGATTCCGGTTGGTCCATCTCGCCGTCGCCCAGGAACGCCCAGACTTTACGGCCCTGGTGCTGCTTGAGGCCGCGTAATTCCAGGTAACGCATAAAGCGCGCCTGGTACGCCGCGGTGATCGGCCCGAGGCCCATGGACACCGTAGGAAATTGCCAGAAATCCGGCATCAGTCGTGGATGCGGATACGAGGAAATACCCTCGCCACCGGCCTCGCGACGGAAGTTGTCCAGTTGCGCCTCGCTGATGCGGCCTTCGAGATAGGCGCGGCCATAGATGCCGGGTGAGGAGTGGCCCTGGATGTACACCAGGTCGCCGTCAAAAGTGTCGGTTCGGCCACGGAAGAAGTGGTCGAAACCTACGTCATACAGCACAGCGGCTGACGCATAGGTAGCGATATGCCCACCGACACCGGAGTGTTTGCCCGCCCGCAACACCATGGCCATGGCGTTCCAGCGGATGTAGGCATTGGTGCGCCGCTCGATGGCCAGGTTGCCGGGGTAGGGCAATTGGCGGTCCACCGCAATGGTGTTGACGTAGGGGGTGGTCACCCGTCCGTAGAAATCACCGTGGCGCGCAACGTCGAAATCCAGCAACTGATCGATCAGGTAGTGGGCGCGCGGGCGGCCTTCGGTGGACAACACCGATTCGATGGACTCCAGCCACTCGCGGGTTTCCTGTGGGTCGTCGTCGTGTCTGACTGCGTTGTTCGGGGACATGTGAGGCTCCAGGGTAGGTGGATGTCAGGTGGCGGGCTCTTTGTGGGAGTGTCGGCCATATAGTTGCAATTACAACTACATGGCCGAATCTAACGCGGGATGAGCTACTATTGCAACCTTCTTGAAATTCCCCGGATGGTGTTGCATGTCGTCGAAAGAGCCGGATGTATGGTTCCGTTTTGTCAGGGCCCACAGGACCGTCATCCGTGAAATCGAACGGCGCCTGGCCGCTGCCGGATTGCCGGCGTATGCCTGGTACGACGCCTTGTGGGGCCTGGAAAGCGGCCCCGAGGGCACCCGCCGCATGCATGAACTGGCGGATGTACTGGCCATCGAGCGCTACAACCTCACGCGGCTGGTGGACCGCCTGGAAAAAGACGGGCTGGTGGTGCGTTCGCGTTTTGACGGCGATGGCCGCGGGTCATTCGCCACCATCACGGAGGCGGGCAAAGTGCTGCGCAAGAAAATGTGGAAGATCTACGAAAGCACGGTGGATGAGTTGTTCCTGTCGCAAATTGAACCGGAGCAGCGCCAGGTGTTTGCCGATACCCTGGAGCGCACGGCCACGTTGGCAGTGCGCAGTCGCAGCAAGACCTGAAGAACCTTGCAGTCCACTTCATGACAGTGGATAGCGGGCCATTGCCGTTTCTACCTGCTGTGAATCTATACGCCCCTCATCGGCCAAAGCCCTGAGCGCCGCCACCACAATCCAATACCGACTCGGCGCCGAAGCCTGCACCGTTCCCGCCCCCAGCGGTACAAACCGGGCATCCACATACCCCGCCAACTGATCAACGATCGGCTGCGGGTAACCTGTGACAGCGATCACCGGCGCGTCACTCCCCGACAGGCAACTGCGCAAGTGGCAACCGCGCCGGGGCGCTGTGGGGTGCAGGCGGTTCCAGCGTTCAGCGCCTGCCGCTTCACGGGCTAGGCGCGTGTAGCTGGGGCAACTCCATAGTTGTGCGCGGATATTCCAATCTTGCTTGAGCAGCCGCGCGGCGTGGACGACCTCTTCAAGCGCCTGACCGGCGCCGAGCAAGCGCACATCTCCCGTATGCCCTCGCTGTAGCGGATACATGCCCTTGAGCGCGTCCTCACGGTCTTGCTCGCTCAAGGTGCGCGCACCGTCTTGATCATGCAGCGCCAGGTAATAGAACCCAGGTTTGCCGTCGACATACAGTGCCTGCAACCCCGCCAGCACAATCGCCCGGGTTTCTGCGCCCGAAGCCGGATCGTACGGCATGCAATGCGGGTTGGTGGCGAGCCACAACGGCAAGGACGGTTGTGCGCCCTTGGGCCAGGCGGAAGGATGGTTTTCGATGTCATTGCACAGAATGCCGCGCTGAGCCGTCTGCCCGGACAGCGCACACAATTGCGCCGACGACGCGGCGCTGTGCAGGTACAGCAGCGGTTTTTCCGCGGTATTGCGCGCGAACCAGGTGGGCCAGCTGCCTACCCGCCGCGAGCGGGACTGAGCGCGAATCACCCAGGCCTGCCTGCTCGATTCCAGGGTGTTGGCCATGGACATCACCGTGTATAGCGGCGAATTGTGCGAGTGCGCGGCGCTATCGAGCGCCGCGATGCAAAGTTGTGCGGCGTGGGCAGTAGAGGCGGGCATGGGTGGGCTCCCTGAAGACGGATGGCCGTACCCTAATGGAGTTTCACATATAATTGCAATTGCAACTAAAACCCCAAGTGCTAAATCGACACAACGCTGCTACGTTTAATCCTGAGGTGCAGGAACGTCATGACGCTGACTTTTTTTCGTCATAACGGCACTTTAGGCTGGTCAGGCAGGTCATTTATCTGCAACCGCTTTCAATCAGACAAGGAGCCAAGCATGGACGACTACCAGGAAGAACTGCTCGAGTATCGCGCGATTGAGTTGGACCCGCTGGAACCCGCAGACGATGCCACCGAGCTGTAAGACCGACTTCAGGCGGAATGCCGCTGACTGCGGCGAAATTCCCCTGGGGTCTGGTTGTTCCATCGCCTGAACGCCCGTTGAAACGCCTGGGCCGAGGCAAACCCGAGCAAGTAGGCGATCTCGCCGAACGCCAACTCCGTATCGCGAATGTAGGTCATGGCCAGGTCGCGGCGGGTGTCGTTGAGAATCGCGCGGAACTGGGTACCTTCGTCGGCCAGTTTGCGGCGCAATGTCCAGGTCGGCAGCTTCAAGCGTGCCGCCACTTCTTCCAGGTCGGGTTCCCGGCCGCCATTGAGCATCGGCCCGAGCAACCGGGTAATGCGCTCGCGCAGGCTGCGGGTGCGGGTCAATTGCTCCAATTCCCGTTCACACAATTGCAACAACAAATGCCAGGTACTGGGGCAATGCTGTGGATTGCGCAGGGCCAGGGTGGATTGGTTCAGGCGCAGCTGATTCGACGCGGCACCAAACTGCACCGGGCTGTCGCCCAGCCGGTTGTATTGTTCGCTGTAGTCCGGTGCTTCAAATTCGATTTCAATGCGTTGTGCCTGCACCGGCTGTTGGGCCAGGCTCGATAGCTGGTGCAGCCAGCCGGCGATGATCGAATCCACCACAAAGCGGTTATAGGCGTTGTAGGGGCTGATGGAATAGAAGCGCAGCCAGGCGCCTTCGGCGTCCTCATGAAAACTCGATTGCCCGCGATAGTTGGAGCCGTACAACGCTTCAAAACGCGTCAGCGTGCGTGCGGCTTCACGAACGTTGGGCGCCTGGGCGGCGGTGACCCCGGCCAGGCCCGCCTGGCTCAGCCGGCTGAGCTGGCCCATGCGCAGGCCCAGGCTCGGGTCGCCAGTGAGCTGGATGGCCGCGTGGCCCAGGCGCATGTAACGGGGGATCGATAACCGCGCACCGGCTTCGGCGAGGCGCGCAGGGTCCAGGCCGTATTGCAGCAGTAGCGGTTGCGGGTCCAGGCCGTGGCTTTGAATGGCATCTGCCAGGGTGTGCACAAAGCCCACCGACAGATCCCCCAGGCGCACCGGTTTCACAGCCAGACATTCAACATGCGCGCGCCACGGGCTTCACCGTCGGCGCTGATCTGCCCGTTGTCGCTCAGGAAGCTGTGGCCGGCGGTGCCCAGGTCCCAGAATTGCCCGCGCAAAAACACGCTCATGCCGGCGGTTGCCTGGCTGATGGGTTGTTGGCTGATCAGGGTGAGGCGGCGCCAGGCCTCGCCTTCGCTGAGTTCTTCGGGCTTGAGGCTGATTTCCGGCGGTGTCGACACGCTTTTGAAACCGCGCCACGGTCGGTCCCAGGTATCGCGACCGAGCACAAAGGCCGGCACTGCGATCAGTTGCGCGCCTTGTTCGTTGAGTTTGCGGTAGTTGTCCGGATACCAACTGTCACTGCCTACCAGCACGCCGAGGCGGCCGGCCGGGGTGTCGACCACGCTGACGACGTTCTCATCGCCTGGCGTGATAAAGCCGCGCTCATCGTAGATCGGGTAGAGCTGGCGCTGCGGCTGGCCCACCGGCAGGCCTTCGGCGCTGAACACCAGGCTGGCGTTGTACAGCGCGCCATGGCCGACCTGCAGTTGCCCCTGGCTCACACTCGGGTTGGGCAGGGCAATGGAGCCGGCCACCAGGGTGACGCCGAACTCCTTGGCCAAACCGCCGAACACCAACTGATAGTCCCGCGCCATGCCGGAGGCTTTCATGCGCAGGTAGGCATCGTCCATGCGGTTGTCGCCGGTGGCGCTGATCCAGGCACGGGCGAACAGCAGGGGGTTGCTGGCCGACAGCCAGTTCATCGCATCCTTCGCGTGCAGGGCCTGGTAGACCTCATTTTTTTCGCCGGTGAGCATCAGCCAGGTGCCGATATGTTCCGGCAGCACCACGATGGTCTTGTGGTTGATCAGCCCCTGATCCCGGGCATTTTGCAGATAGGCCGCCAGCTTCAGGTGCAGGCGTTCCAGGCTCTGGTAGTCGGCAGGGAACAATTCCGGCTGGATGCCCAGCAGGTTGCCACGATCGGCCGGCACCCCTTCGTTCACCGCAAGGGTAATGCGCAGGTCCGACAGGTAATGCGCCACAGGGCGCTCCTGGGTCCAGACCAGATACGTGGCGACGGCGGCAACCAGGGCCAGGGAGACGGTAAAAGCTAGAAGTTTACGCATGGGGCAACAGACAACAGACCGTGTGCAGGGTTCGCCGACTAGGGTAGGGCCCATGGGGCGGCTTGCCAAGGGGCGCTGCGCATTTGGATCAATAACTTGTCAGTTTCGGTCATTGAGCCGTAGTCCAGTGCCTCTTAGTCTGTGGGACATAAACCGATGGCACACCGTTCGAGTGCGCCACGTCCCGTGATGATCCGTTGTGGAGCTGTACCATGACCGCTGCTGCCTACCCGCACCTGTTGGCCCCGTTGGACCTGGGATTTACCACCCTGCGCAACCGCACCTTGATGGGCTCGATGCACACCGGCCTGGAAGAGAAACCCGGCGGTTTCGAGCGCATGGCGGCCTACTTCGCCGAGCGCGCCCGTGGCGGCGTGGGCCTGATGGTCACCGGCGGCATTGGCCCGAACGATGAAGGCGGGGTGTATGCCGGCGCGGCCAAGTTGACCACCGACGACGAGGCGCAAAAGCACAAGATCGTGACGCAGGCCGTGCACGATGCCGGCGGCAAGATCTGCATGCAGATCCTCCACGCCGGTCGCTATGCCTACAGCCCCAAGCAGGTTGCACCGAGCGCGATCCAGGCGCCGATCAACCCGTTCAAGCCCAAGGAGCTGGATGAAGAGGGCATCGAGAAGCAGATCCAGGATTTCGTCAACTGCTCGTTGCTGGCCCAGGTCGCCGAGTACGACGGCGTGGAAATCATGGGTTCCGAAGGCTACTTCATCAACCAGTTCCTCGCCGCCCACACCAACCACCGTACCGACCGTTGGGGCGGCAGCTACGAAAACCGCATGCGCCTGGCCGTGGAAATCGTGCGCCGTGTGCGTGAGGCGGTAGGCCCGAACTTCATTATCATTTTCCGCCTGTCGATGCTCGACCTGGTAGAAGGCGGCAGCACCTGGGAAGAGATCGTGCAGTTGGCCAAAGCCATCGAGCAGGCCGGTGCGACGCTTATCAACACCGGCATCGGCTGGCACGAAGCGCGGATCCCGACCATCGCCACCAAGGTGCCGCGTGGCGCGTTCAGCAAAGTCACCGCCAAGCTGCGTGGCGCGGTGCAGATCCCACTGATCACCACCAACCGTATCAACACCCCGGAAATCGCCGAGCAGATCCTTGCTGAAGGCGATGCCGATATGGTCTCCATGGCGCGGCCGTTCCTGGCCGACCCGGAATTCGTCAACAAGGCCGCCGCTGGACGTGCCGATGAAATCAACACCTGCATCGGCTGCAACCAGGCGTGCCTGGACCACACCTTTGGCGGCAAGTTGACCACTTGCCTGGTCAACCCGCGGGCGTGCTACGAGACCGAGCTGAACTACCTGCCGGTCAAGCAGATCAAGAAGATCGCGGTGGTGGGCGCCGGGCCTGCCGGTCTGGCTGCGGCGACGGTTGCCGCCGAGCGGGGGCATCAGGTGACGCTGTTCGATTCCGCCAGCGAAATCGGCGGCCAGTTCAATATCGCCAAGCGTGTACCGGGCAAGGAAGAGTTCTTCGAAACCCTGCGCTACTTCAAGCGCAAATTGCAAACCACCCATGTGGAGGTGTGCCTCAATACCCGCGTCGACGTCGAGCAACTCAAAGCCGGCGGTTACGACGAGATCATCCTGGCCACCGGCATTGCGCCGCGCACCCCGGCGATCCCGGGCATCGAGCATGCCAAGGTGTTGAGCTACCTGGATGTGATCCTGGAACGCAAGCCGGTGGGTAAGCGCGTGGCGGTGATCGGCGCGGGCGGTATCGGTTTCGACGTTTCGGAATTCCTCGTGCATCAGGGTGTGTCCACCAGCCTTGACCGCGAAGCGTTCTGGAAAGAGTGGGGCATCGACACCCAGTTGCAGGCCCGTGGTGGTGTAGCCGGGATCAAGCCGCAAGTGCATGCGCCGGCGCGTGAAGTGTTCCTGCTGCAACGCAAGGCCTCCAAGGTCGGCGACGGCCTGGGCAAGACCACCGGCTGGATCCACCGCACCGGTCTGAAGAACAAGCAGGTGCAGATGCTCAACAGCGTCGAATACCTGAAGATCGACGATGCAGGTTTACATATCCGCATCGGCGCCGAGGGCGAGCCCCAGGTGCTGGCGGTGGACAACATCGTCATCTGCGCCGGCCAGGACCCGCTGCGCGAGTTGCAGGACGGTTTGCTCGCAGCGGGCCAGCATGTGCACCTGATCGGCGGCGCAGATGTGGCGGCCGAGCTGGACGCCAAACGCGCGATCAACCAGGGCTCGCGACTGGCCGCCGAGCTGTAAGGCACATAGACTACGGGCCCTTTGCGCACAGAGATGCACCTGATGGGCCCGTTTGACTGGCTTCCCCACGCTCCCCTTGAGCCCTTGCGCCTGGACTGGCTGCAAGGCGTCGAGTTGGCCGTGCTGCGCCTGGATCGCATCGACCCGCTGATCAGCGGCAACAAGTGGTTCAAGCTCAGCGGGCACCTGGCGCAGGCGCACAACGCCCAAGGCATCATCAGCCTGGGCGGCGCCTACTCCAACCATCTGCATGCGCTGGCGGCGGCGGGCAAGCGCTTTGGTTTTCCGACTGTGGGCCTGCTGCGCGGCCATCCCCAGGACACGCCCACCGTACTCGACCTGAAAGCCTTCGGCATGCAACTGCACTGGCTGGGTTATGGCGGCTATCGCGCGCGGCATGAGCCGGGGTTCTGGACGCCGTGGCGTGAGCGATATCCCGATCTGCATGCGGTGCCCGAAGGTGGCGGCGGGCTCGCCGGTGCAACAGGTTGCGGCGTGCTCATCGAGCAGGTTCGCGCGCAGTTGCACGTGCTGGGCTGGGCCGACTACGACGCCTGGTGGCTGGCGGCGGGCACCGGCACCACGTTGGCCGGATTGGCATTGGCGGAGGCGGGCGCGCACCCGGTGTACGGCGCTATGGCGGTACCGGACGACCATGGTGTGGCGCAGAACGTGGAGGCTATCGTGCAGGGCGGTTATGAACTGCTGGACGCCAGCCGAGGTGGTTTTGCCAAGGTCGATCCGCTGCTGCTGGACTTTATCGAGCAAACAGAAAAGGCCTGCGGCCTGCCCCTGGAACCGCTCTATACCGGCAAAGCGCTGCTGGCCTTGAAGCAGCAGATCGAAGCCGGGCGTTTTCGGCCCGGAACCCGCCTGATCTTCATCCACACTGGCGGCCTTCAGGGCCGCCGGGGCTTCATGGGGTAGCGCGCTTGCCGGGTATCATGCGCAAGGCCGTGTTATCGCGCAGGATGTAATGGTGAAAAATCCCCGCCAATGCATGCAACCCAATCAACCAATACCCGACCTTGCCGAACCACACATGCCAGCCCTCGATTTCTTTGGCCAGTGCCTTGTTCTCCGCGATCAACGGCGGCAATTCAATGCCATAGAACATCACCGAGTGCCCTTCGGCACTGACGACCAGCCAACCGGCGATCGGCATGCCAATCATCAGTGCGTACAGCGCGACGTGCATCAGCGTCGCCAACAGGCTCTGCCATTTCGGCGGCGTCGGCACAATTTTCGGCGCCACCCCCAGGCTGCGTGCAAACAGGCGTAGCCACACCAGCACAAACACGGTGAGGCCCAACATGAAGTGCATCTCGACAATCAGGGTTCGCGCCCCGCTGCCTTTGGGGAACTGGCCGCGCAATTCAATGCAGGCGTAGACCACCGCCAGTAGCACCACCATCAACCAGTGCAACGCAATCGACATGGTGCTGTAACGCGTATCGGAGTTTTTCCACGGCATCGCTGTGTTCCTCACTCATCAGGGCAAACCTGTGGCGAGGGCGCTTGCTCCCGTTGGGCTGCGCAGCAGTCCCTCTGTTCAGGGCCGCTTCGCGCCCCAATGGGAGCAAGCACCCTCGCCACAGCTACAGTTTCTTCACGGAACAGCATTGCGTTCTTCGGTGACGCAGTGACTTAACTGTATGCCGGTTTTGAGCACTTTGCCTGGGGTAAATGCCGTTGTCTTGACCTCTATCATTGAGCTTGCGGAATTTCCCCACGGGCCAGCCGTGCGTTGATCTCGGCGATCACCGCTGGCAACTCGGCGATGGTGTCGATCAGGTAGTGCGGGCGCGAGCCTGCGAACAGTGCTTCGATGCGCGTGCGTTCACTGGCCAAGGTGCTCGGGTCCAGGGCGCGGAACTGCTCATGGGTCAGGCCCAGCGCATTGCCGGAGCAGGTCAGCGCGACGGTCCACATCCCGGCGCGGCGGCCTTCGAGGATGCCCGGCACGGTGTCGTCGACCTTCACGCAGGCGGCCACGTCATCGATGCCCAGGGCGATCACGTTGGCCAGGGCCTGGGCCGGCCAGGGGCGGCCGTTGGGCACTTCGTCGGTGGCGACCACATGGTCGGCGTAATAGCCGTTGGTGGCGGCCAGCGCGACCACCTTGTCCATCACCTGCTTGGGGTAGCCGGAGCAGGAACCGATCTTGAGCCCTTGCAAGCGCAACCGGGCAATGGTGTCGAGGGCGCCGGGGATCAGCGCCGAGTGCTCGGCGATCTTCTCGATCTGCAAGGGCATGAAGCGCTGGTAGATGGCCGTCACGTCATCATCCGTTGGCGTGCGCCCGAATGCCTGGCGGTAGCGCTCGGCCACCTGCGGCAGGTTGCACAGGGTGCGGATGTGGTCCCACTTGCCCATGCCCATCGGGCCGCGGGCTTCTTCGATGGAGACTTGCACGTCGAACTCGGCAAATGCCTCGACAAAGATCTGCGTGGGCGCAAAGGAGCCGAAGTCGACCACGGTGCCGGCCCAGTCGAGGATCACGGCCTGGAGGGTGTTGGGGGTCTGATAGTTCATGCTGGCGATCCAATAGAGGAAGGGGTGATGCCCATGGCACGCAGTGCGTCGCCGATGGCGGTGATGGCGGCGCGCATTTGCGGGGTGTCGACATGGCCGATACAGCCGACGCGGAAGGTGTCGACTTCGGTCAATTTGCCGGGGTAGAGGATGAAACCCTTGGCCTTGACCCGTTCGTAGAAGTCCTTGAACTGGTAACGCGGGTCGTGCGGGGCGTGGAACGTGACGATGATCGGCGCCTGGATCGCCGCCGGCAGAAAGCTGCGCAGGCCCAGGTCGGCCATGCCGTCCAGCAGCGCCTGGCAATTGCGCGCATAGCGTTGATGGCGTGCGCGCAGGCCGCCTTCTTCGGCGTATTGCACCAGCGCTTCATGCAGTGCGGCGACCACGTGGGTCGGCGGGGTGAAGCGCCATTGGCCGGTCTTGGCCATGTACGCGTGCTGGTCGAACAGGTCCAGCGCCAGGGAGTGGCAGTTGCCCTGGGCGGCGGCCAAGGCCTGTTTGTCGGCAAAGACAAAGCCCATGCCCGGCACGCCTTCCAGGCACTTGCCCGAGGCGGCGATCAGCGCATCGAACGGCACGGCGCGGGCGTCAATGGGCAGTGCGCCGAAGGAGCTCATGGCGTCGATGATCAGGCGCTTGCCGTGGCGCTTGACCACGTCGGCGATCGCGGCCAGCGGGTTGAGGATGCCGGTGCTGGTTTCGCAGTGAATCAAGGCAACGTGGCTGATGCGCGGGTCGGCGCGCAGCAGGCGGTCGACATCGGTGGCGGTGGTGGGTTGGCCTTCGGCGGTTTCAAAGGTGCTGACGGCACGGCCCAGCACGTCGCAGATCTTCGCCAGGCGCTTGCCGTAGGCGCCGTTGATCAGCACCAGCACCTTGCCCTCGCGGGGCACCAGCGTGCCGATGGCGGCTTCGACGGCGAAGGTGCCGCTGCCCTGCAACGGTACGCAGTGATGACTGTCGGCGCCGTCGATGATCGCCAGCAATTGCTCGCAGACGCTGGCGGTCAGTTGGTTGAAGCGCTCATCCCAGGAACCCCAGTCCACCAGCATCGCCTGGCGGGTGCGGGCAGAGGTGGTCAGGGGGCCGGGGGTGAGCAGTACAGGCGCGGTCATTGCAAATCCTCGTCAAGCCATCGATTCAAGCTACGGCGCCTAAATTGCAGTTTGGCTTGTTATCAATCAAATTGTTTGTTGTTATGCGAGCTATCAGTGAGGCCGATAACCATGAACCTGTTCCAACTGCGTGCATTCGATGCCGTGGCCCGCGAGGGCAGCTTTACCCGGGCGGCGGCGCGGCTGTTTATCAGCCAACCGGCGGTGACCGGGCACATCAAGGCCCTGGAAGAGCACTACCAGATCCCCTTGCTGCGCCGTACCGCGCGACGGGTGGAATTGACCGAAGAGGGCGCACGTTTGGCGGCGATCACCCGGGCGATTTTCGGCCTGGTGGACGAGGCGCAGACGATGCTGGAGGCCAATCGCCAGTTGCTCAGCGGGCGCCTCGAAGTGGCGGCCGACGGCCCGCATCTGGTGATGCCGATGCTCGCCAGCCTGCGTGCGCGCTACCCCGGCATCACCGTCAACCTGCGCCTGGGCAACGCCCAGGAAACCCTGGCGGCGTTACTCTCGGAGCACGCGGATGTGGCGGTGTTGACCGAAGTGGAACCGCGCAACGGCCTGCATCTGCAAGCGTTGAGTGAATCGCGGATCTGCGCGCTGGTGCCGGTCAGCCACCCCTGGGCGATGCAGCCCGAGGGCATTGCGCTGGAGCAGTTGCACGGGGTGATCATGGTGCTGCGTGAGCCGACCTCCATCACCCGGCGCACTTTTGATGAGGCCTGTCAGGCGGCCGCTGTGCAGCCCAAGGTGTTGCTGGAACTGGACAGCCGCGAGGCGGTGACCGAGGCCGTCGCCGCTGAACTGGGCGTGGGGGTGGTGTCGTCGATGGAAGTCAGCCCCGACCCACGGGTGCGGGCGATTCCCCTGCAAGGTGACGGCTTGGTCAACCGCCATCTGCTCGGCTGCCTGGAGCGGCGTCGCTCATTGCGCTTGATCCAGGCATTTTTCGAGTTGGCGCCCTGACGGTTTTTTGGTGGAACGTTGCGTTTTTGCCCTATAAACTCTGCCCCCAAAGCGCCCGCCAGTAGACGTTTGGGCGCGATGGACAGAAGAGAGTGAGTCATGGGCGCACAGTGGAAAGTCAAACATAAAGAAGCGGCAGCCAATGCCAAGGGCAAGATCTTCGGCAAGCTGGTGAAAGAAATCACCATCGCTGCCCGCAACGGCGCCGACACCTCCACCAACGCCCACCTGCGTCTGGTGGTGGAACAGGCCAAAAAGGCCTCGATGCCCAAGGAAACCCTGGACCGCGCGATCAAGAAAGGCGCAGGCCTGCTGGGTGAAACCGTGCAGTACCACCGCGTGACCTACGAAGGGTTCGCGCCGCACCAGGTGCCGCTGATCGTCGAGTGCGTGACCGACAACATCAACCGCACCGTGGCGGAAATCCGCGTGGCGTTCCGCAAGGGCCAACTCGGTGCTTCCGGCTCCGTGGCCTGGGACTTCAACCATGTCGGCCTGATCGAAGCCTCGGCGGACACGCCGGACGCTGATCCTGAAATGGCCGCGATCGAAGCCGGTGCCCAGGATTTCGAAGCCGGTGAAGAAGAGGGCACCACCCTGTTCATCACCGAGACCACTGACCTGGATGCGGTACAGAAAGCACTGCCGGAGCAGGGTTTCACCGTGTTGTCGGCCAAGTTGGGCTACCTCGCGAAGAACCCGGTGAGCGGTTTGAGCGATGAGCAGATGGCCGAAGTCGAGGCTTTCCTCGAAGGCCTGGACAACCACGACGACGTGCAGGACATGTTCGTCGGCCTGGCTGGCTGATTCCAGCAGACCACATGCAATCCGAAATCTGGGAGCGGGCTTGCTCGCGAAAGCGCGGGATCAGTTGGAACACCTTTGACTGACACACCGCTTTCGCGGGCAAGCCCGCTCCCACATGGGGTTAGTGGTGTCCGATAGCGCTTAGCAAGGTTTCGATTTCTGCGAAACCTGGACGCGCCAGCACATCAGGTTGGCAGCAACGCTCGCGCAACCCGATCAGCTCGTCACTCACCCGGGTCTCGACCCGCGCCAACAACTCTCCCAACAGCACCCCAAACGCTCTCACTTCAATGCGCTGCAACGCCCGGGTCTCCTCGGTATCCGTCGTGGCATGGAACGACGCCGCGCCAAAATCCCCAAGCAGGCAATCACCGGCTTCATTCCACAAAATATTGTGGCCATACAGGTCACCATGGGTGATGCCATGCCGGTGCAGATGCGCGGCGACCGAGGCGATGCCCCGTGCCATGCGCAACGCCACCTCCAGGCTGAACACGGTGCCCGGTGCGTAGATGTCACGGGTGCACGAGGCCAGGCTCGGCAGGGCGGCGAGGTTGCGGTAGCTCGGGTCGATCAGGTCCATCACCAGCGCCGCTTGACCCTCAGGATGGCCGATCACGCGACCTTCGACCTTGATCAGGTTGGGGTGCAGCCCGGCGGCGATGCACGCTTGCATCTCATGCAGGGGCGAGCCGTCGCTGGTGATGGTGCCTTTGTAGAGCTTCACCGCGACGGATTGCCCCGTGGTTTTCCACAGCGCCTTATGGATCACCCCCGAGGCGCCTTCGCCCAGCACTTCGGCCAGCTCCAGTTCGGACCAGGGGATATTCGGCGTGCTGTCATCGCCAGGCAGCTCCACCGCCATTTCCACCGGATTGCCGGCATACGCCAGCCAGGTCAGGCTTGGCAGCGTCAGCAGCCATTGCGGCAGGCGGGTGAAGCGGTTGGCGGCGATGCGCAGCAGTTCGAGGTTGTGGCAGTCGGCCAGGCTTTCCGGCAGGTGCGTCAGTTGGTTGCCGGCCAGCATCAGTTTTTGCAGCAAGGGGCGCCGTCCCAATTCGCTGGGCAATTGGCTGATCTGGTTATCGGTGAGGATCAGCCAGCGCAGCAGTGGCGGCAGTGCGGCGGCGTGCACCTGCGTGATCTGGTTGGCCTTGAAGCCGATCATGCTCAGCTTGGCGCACTGGCCCAGGCATGGCGGCAGTTCGGTGAAGCGGTTGTCCGAGCAGAACAGCACGCGCAGGTGCGGCAGGCGGTGCAGGTCCTCAGGCAGGTGGCTCAGGGCGTTGCCGCTGAGGTTGAGGATTTCCAGGGAGTCGGCCAGCGCGAAGATTTCCCGGGGGAATTCGGTCAGCCCGCAGGACAGGTCCAGGCGCGTGATGCCAGCCAGTTGGCCGGCCTTGAGTTGGGCGAGGGTATGCATGAACGGCGCAGTCTCTGGGCGGTGGGGACGCAAGCGGCGCCCATGATAACGGTTACGCGTCGCTCTGTTGCAATTGCCCCAGGCGACTGACGGTGCGAGAGAGGTCGATGGCCTGGCCGCGCAACGCGTGGGCAAGGGGTTGTTCGCCGATCAGGATCAGGTGTTTGTCCTTGTCGTAGAGCACGTCCACCAGATTGATAAAACGCTGCTGCACGGCAATCGGACACTCCGCCAGCTCCGGCAGGCCGTCGATGATCCAGTGGTCGAAGTCGTCGCACAGCAACAGGTAGTCCAGCACCGCCGTGGGTTGCTCGCACACATCGTTGAAGGTAAAGGCGATGGTGCGCCCCTCGTGGCCACGGACTCGCAGCTGGCGGGTGCCGACGGTCAGGCTGAGGGCGGCGCAATCGGCCGCTGGCAAGCTCAGTGCCTGGCGTTGTGCCGGGCTGCCCGGGCACACGAAGCGGCCCTGGGTGAAGCGCTGTTGGTCGTGATTTTGCGCCAAGCCACGGTAGTCCTGGGGCGCGTTGACCTCCATGACGTCCATGCGCGCATCGATCAGTTCGATCACCGGCTTGAACCGCTGGTGGTACAGCGGGTTCGGCAGCAGCCCCGCCGGCGCGTAGTTGGAGGTCACCAGTACCAGCACACCCCGTTCGAACAACGCTTTGAACAGGCGTGTGATAAGCATCGCGTCGCCGATGTCATGGACGTGGAATTCGTCGAAACACAGCACGCGACAGTCTTCCAGCAATTCATCCAGGGTCACCGCGAGGGCGTCGGGCTGCTGGCGATGGCGGAACATACCCTGGTGCAGGCGGGCAAAAAAATCGTGGAAGTGCACGCGGCGCTTTTCGGCCAGGGGCAGTGCCTGGAAAAAACCATCGAGCAACCAGCTTTTACCGCGTCCCACGGCGCCATGCAGATACAGGCTGCGCGGCGCTGGCCCCGCTTGCTGCAAGGCCCCGGCCAGCAGCGTCATGCGTTCGATGACCTGCTGCTGGCTGGGGCTGAGGGTGTAGCCCTGGCGTTGGGCCTTGTCCTGAAAATACGCAGACACCTCGTCAACCTCGGCCGCGGCAGGCTTGGCGAATAAACGGCGCAGGGTGTTGGGTAGGGCCAATGGGGCGGGTTCCGTCTAGTGAGGGGCGCTATTTTGCGGGAAAGCGCGCCAATTTAACCAATACAAAATGCGCTGGCCAGCGATCGCAAAAGCAGATGGCCGCTCCCGCCGCCGGCCGGTATCGACTTGCGCAACGTGACTGTGGGCAGGGGCTTCTAGAACTTCAGCAGTGCCGTGGTGGGTTCGCCCTCTGGGCTGACCATCGCATAGTTGTAGCCGCCGCCGGACCAGTACTCGGCCTGCAAGCCATCGGCGCTGCGGCTGCCACGGGGCAGGAAACCGTTGTCCGGGCCCGGCGGGCGAATATAGAAGCTGATGCGCCGACCTTGTTGATCCTCATACAACACCATCGCCGCCGCGCCTTGGTCGGTCGTGAGCAAACGCCCGCTGACCGCTGTGTAGCCGGCTGCGCTCAAGTCCGGCAGGCGGCTGGCTTGGCTGAAGTAGCGGTCGATCCAGGCTTGCATGCTGCCGCCGTCCTGCACGTGATAGTCGGCGGGCAGCACGCCGTCCCTGGCAAACAAGCGATACGCCTGCATGGCGTCGGCCATGGGCAGCAGGGGCGTTTGCGTTGCTTCGCGGGCCTGCCAGCCGCCGATGCCGCCGAGGCTGACGGCGAGCAACAGCAGCGCCGCCGTGGCGAAGTGTCGGCGGGTCTGGCGTTTGCGGCGTTGGCGGATCAGCGCCGGGTCCAGCGCGGGGTTGCTCGGCTGTTGCAGGGCTGCGCCGAGTGCGGCGCGCAGCAACTGTGCGTCCTGCTGCCAGGCGTGGACCTGGGCCGCGACGTCGGGGTGGGCGGCCAGCCAGGTGTCGAGGAGGCGCCGGTCACTGTCCGCCAATTGGTGGTCGACGTAGGCATGCAAATCGCGTTCGCTGGGGGGCAGGCTGATCATTTGAGTATCCGCAGGGAAGGGCTGGCAATTTCGCCATCGCTGAGTTGACGCAAGGCTTGGCGCGCGCGGGACAGACGCGACATCACGGTGCCGATGGGCACCTCCAGGATGTCGGCGACTTCCTTGTAGCTCAAGCCTTCGACCGAGACCCACAGCAGCAGGGCCCGCTGCTCGGTGTTGAGCAGGTCGAAGGCTTGCAGGGTGGATTGGGCGATCACCGTGCGTTCCACCGACGGCTGCGCCTCCTCGCGGCCGGTGAACAATTCGAGCATGCGCGCATAGCGTCGGGTGCGCCGGTGAGCGTCGAGGAACTGCCGGTAGAGGATCGAAAACAGCCACGCACGCAAATCGCCTTCGCTGCGCTTGCCGACCCAGCGGGTGAGCGCCCGTTCCAGGGTCGATTGCACCAGGTCGTCGGCGCTGCTGGCGTTACGGGTCAGGGACACGGCAAAGCGCCGTAGCCTGGGGATGAGTTCACGTAACGCTGCGTCGAGTTCATGCATGGAGTTCTGGCTGGTCATTGCGCTGGGACTAGAGAGACGTCCGGCGTTGGCGGTTATTCCCGGGGCCGGAAAATTAAGTCGTTGGCCAGGGAATAGAGGCGGTTGGCGTTCGTCCTAATGCTCCGACCTTATGTTCCATCCCCCCTGAGGCCCCTGGCCCTGGAGTTCCTTCATGGTAGATCACTCATCACCACCCCGTCCCCCGTTGAGTACGGCGAGCCTGATCGCGCGACTCGCCGGTATCGGTGCCGTGGTCGCGCTGGTGGCCGGGGCGTTTGCCTACGTCAACGGCACGCTCGACCCACAACGCCTGCGTCCGAAAACCTTGGTGAATGCCTTGGAAACCAACAACGGTGTGCACCCGGGTTTCCGGCGTAACCATGCCAAGGGCGTATGCGTTGCGGGTTATTTCGAAAGTAGCCCCGAGGCACGTGCCTATTCCAGCGCACAGGTATTCAGCGCGGCCAAGACTCCGGTCATCGGCCGTTTTGCCTTGCCCAGCGGCAACCCGTATGCGCCGGACGGCAGTGTGCCGATCCGCAGTTTTGCCGTGCAATTCACTCAGGCCAACGGCCAGCAATGGCGCACCGGGATGAACAGCATGCCGGTATTCCCGGTGGGTACGCCCGAGGCGTTTTACGCGCTGCTCAAGGCCGGCGCGCCGGACCCGGCTACCGGCAAGCCGAACCCGTCGAGCATGCCCGCATTTTTCGCCACGCATCCGGAGACGGCGGCGTTTCTGGCGTGGGTCAAGACGGCCAAGCCATCGGCCAGCTATGCGACCGAAACCTACAACGGGATCAATGCGTTTTATCTGGTGGACGCCGATGGCAAGCGCCAGGCCGTGCGTTGGGCAATGGTGCCGCTGAGTCAGGATGCAGCGGGTGATACCGCGCCGGCGGGGCCTGATTTTCTTGAGCAGGACCTGGTGCAGCGGCTAGGCGCTGGCCCCCTGCGTTGGCAGTTGAACATGGCCCTGGCCAACCCCGGCGACCCGTTGGACGACGCGAGCAAGACCTGGGCAGGCGCGCACAAGGTGCTGAACGCCGGGACGCTGGTGTTGCAGAGCAGCCAGCCGCAAGCGAACGGCGATTGTCGCGACATCAACTTCGACCCGCTGATTTTGCCCAGCGGTATCGAAGCCTCCAATGATCCGCTGTTGGCCGCACGTTCGGCGGCGTATGCCAGTTCATATCTGCGCCGTGCCGGTGAAGTCAGCCCGCTGCACCGTGCCCCTCAGGAGTCGAAGCCATGAATACTCAACCGCGGTTTTTTGCGCCATTGGCGCGCTTGCTGCACTGGCTGATGGCGCTGATGGTCATCGCCATGCTGTTTATCGGCGCGGGGCTGGCGGCGTCAGTGTCGCAGCGGCACGAATGGTTGATCCACCTGCATAAGCCGTTGGGGATAGCGATTCTGGCGCTGGTGATCGTGCGCTTGGTGGTGCGCTTTTCCACGCGCCAACCGCCGTTGCCTGCCGATTTGCCGATGTGGCAAGTGCTGGCGGCCAAGGCGTCCCACTGGGTGTTGTACGGGTTGATGCTGGTGTTGCCGCTGTTGGGCTGGGCGATGATCTCGGCCGCCGGCGACCCGGTGATGCTCGGCAGCTCGGTGCAATTGCCCGCGCTGGTGGCGGCAAATGCACCGTTGTTCGCGGTGCTGCGCAAGGCCCATGGCTTTCTCGCCTACCTGTTGTTCCTGACGGTGCTGTTGCACCTGGCGGCGGCGTTGTTCCACGGGCTGATCCGCCGCGATGGCGTGCTGCGCAGCATGACAGGCGTCAGCGCAAAACGCTGACGATGTCGGCGACGGTGCTCAACACGTCCTTGCCCAACTGCATCGAACGTTTGCCCGACCAGCCAGTGTGCGGGTTGGGCGCGTCGTCGTTGTCCTTGAACGGCATTTCCAGGGTCAGCGACAGGCAGTCGTACTTTTCCCCAACGGCATTGCAGGCCAGGGTCATGTTGGCTTCGCCCGGCAGGTCGCGGGTGTAGCCGTGGGTGGTCTGGAAGTCGCGGGTCAGGGCGCTCAGGTGACTGCGAAAGTGTTTTTCCAAGGCTTCTATACGCGGCGTGTAACCTGGGTTGCCTTCGCAGCCAGCGGTGAACACGTAGGGGATTTCTTCGTCGCCGTGGATGTCGAGGAACAGGTCGACGCCGTACTTCTCCATCTGTTGCTGGACGAAGAAGACTTCCGGGCTGAGTTCTTCGCTGGCGCTTTGCCAGGCTCGGTTGAGGTCCTGGCCCATGGCGTTGGTGCGCAAGTGGCCGTGGAATGCACCGTCAGGGTTCATGTTGGGCACCAGGTACAGGTCGGCGACTTTCAGCAGCTTTTTCAGCTCGCTGTCGCCGTCCTGTTGCAGGCGTTCGATGATGCCTTCCATGAACCATTCGGCCATGTGTTCGCCGGGATGTTGTTGGGCGATGATCCACACCTTGCGTCGGCCTTCGCCGCCTTTGCCACGGCGCAGCAACTGAATGTCGCGGCCTTCGACACTTTTTCCGGTGGCCAGCAACTGGGTGCCCGCACGGGTCAGGGCCTGTTCGATCAGCCAGTCGTGGCGCTCACGGCTGTAGGGTTCGAAATAGGCAAACCAGGCGTGTTTTTCACGGGTTTCGAGGCTGATGTGCAAGAGGTCGCCATCAAAACGCGTTGGCACGCGGAACCAGTTGATATGGTCGTAGGACGCCACGGCGTTGTAGCCGCTCCACGCGTGCTTATAGGAAGACTGGCTCGCGTTGCTCAGGCGGAAGGTGTGGGTGTGGCCCACATGCATGCCTTCGGCCTTGAAGTGGAACCATTGGAAATGCGGGCTGCGGGTGTCGGGTTTGATGGCGAGCAACAACTGATAGGAATCGCTGGCGTCGAGCACCTGGATATTGCCACTGTCGAAGTCGGTGCTGATCCGGATGGAGGTCAAGGCCACGGTCATAGTCTGATTGCCTGAGTATGAGTGTTGTGGCAGGTATCTTACACAGGAGTCGGGCAAAATCTTGATGCAAAATTGTTGCATGGAGAAGGGGGGCGTCGTCCATGACGCCGCAGCAGCTTAGAATCTATGAGATTGATTCTCAAGCGCTAATTCGCAGAGATCCGACGCAGGGCGTTCGTTCGGCTTTCTTTTCGCGATGGTCTTTTGCTACCATGCGCGCCATCAAGCAACACACAGTCTTCATTAGCCTGAAGCCATGCCAGGGAAACTGGCAAAAAAAAGACCCGGCCAAAGAGCCGGGTCAAAAACCGTGATTAGCCTGATGAGGAGATATTCCAAGAGTCCGACCTAAGGTCCCTTGGTCTATCGACTGATCTCGCGATCAGCTGGGTCCAATAATAATCATTATCATTTGCAAGTCAAATGTTTTTATCCGTGGGATAGAAATATTTTTCCCGCGTGCCCGCTAAACGTTCGCCTGGGCTTCTGGCACCTGCAACGACCGCTCCACCATCGCCTTTGCCATATCAATCAAATACACCACTGAAAACGCCAGGTCCCGCTGGTTGCCTTGATGGCTGTTCGCCGATTCATACGCGGTGGCGGCCGCACTGCGCAGCAAGTCCGAGGCATGCACCAGTGCTTCCTCCTGGCTGATGCCGGATTTGACGCGGAACAGGATGTCGTCCTGGATCGATGTCGACATATCTTCTTTCAAGTAATAGTCCAGCGCGCGCTGGGCGGCGCCGCTGCTGCGCATGTCCAGCGGGTCGTCGGTTTCGGTTGTGTTGGGCAGTGAATACTGGCTTGTCGTCATAAGGGGCGGTACTCCGTGTGGGGGTCGAAAACCTTATGTCCGATGATAGTACGTATCGTATTTATGTCGTTTTATGGATTACTACAAACTGTTTATTGCCCTGGAATATGCCTGCCGTATGCTCAGGCCCCATGGATAAATGGATAGCGTTGGTCAAAGCCAACATGGAAGACGCCAAGGTCTCCCAAACCGAACTGGCCAAGCGCCTGGGCATGAGCCAGGGGGGCGTCGGCCACTGGTTGACGAAGCGTCGCACGCCGCGCGTGGCAGATATGAATCGGGTGCTGGCCGAGCTGGGCCTGGGTGACCTGGAGGTGACGCTGCACATTCGCGAACGCAGCGCTGAAGCGCCGGCCGCGACCGGCAAGTACAACCCGTATTTCCGCTACCCGGTCAGCGATTGGAAAGGCCTGTGTGAAGTGCGCGAGGAGCGCGGGACCTATGCCGCGCCACGCTTCGAACCGACGGATTACCACGCCCGGGGCGCTGCCTTCTGGCTGCCGGTCACGGGCGACGCCATGACCGCGCCCAGCGGCTTGAGCATCAGCGCGGGCATGCTGATCCTGGTGGACCCGGCCATCACCGCCGAACCGGGCAAGCTGGTGGTCGCACAATGGGCCGACAGCCCCCAGGCCACCTTCCGTCAGTTGGTGCAAGAGAGCGGCCAGTTGTACCTGGTGCCGCTCAATCCCACCTATCCCAAGCAGCTGTTCAGCGCGGATTGCCGCATCCTGGGCGTGGTGGTGCAGGCCACGGTGAAGTTTTAGTCCGCCGTGGCGAGCTCCACCAGCGCGCAACCTTCGGCAACCATTTCGCCTTCTTCGCAGAACAGTGCCTTGATCACCCCGGCCTGGGGCGCGCGGATGCTGTGTTCCATCTTCATCGCCTCCAGCACCACCAATTGCGTGCCAGCCTCGACGGTTTGGCCGACCTCCACCAGCACCCGCACGATACTTCCGTTCATCGGCGCCGTGAGGCCGCCCTGGTGCGACTGACCGGCTTCGACCGCCGCAATCGGGTCAAACAGGCTGACCGCATGCATCTCGCCGTCCCAGCGCAGGTACAGGGTGTCGGCGCTGCGTACGGCCAGATGGGCGCGCCGCACGCCCTGGTGTTCGATCAGCAACTGTTCGCCGCTTAACTGCGGCGCGTCTGTCGCCAGTGTCACCAGCCGATCCTGGCCATTGCAGCTCAAATGCAGGGAGACCTCGGCCGGCAGCCCGGCACGAAAGCCGCGAGTGTCGGCCCACGGCCCATCAGCCTTGGGCAGGCTCTGCATGAAGGCCGCGCCGGCCGCCTGCCAGAATGCATCGCTCAACTCGCCTGGCTCCGGTAGCAGTGCATCCTGATAACGCGGGATAAACCCGGTATCCAACTGCGCCGCGGCAAACGCCGGATGGCCGATGATGCGTCGCAAAAAGCCCAGGTTGGTCTTGAGCCCGCCGACGGCAAATTCATCGAGCATGCTCAACAAGCGCAGGCGCGCCTGTTCACGGTCTTCGCCCCAGGCAATCAGCTTGCCGAGCATCGGGTCGTAGAACGGCGACACGCTGTCGCCTTGGGCGACGCCGCTGTCTACCCGGCGCCCAGGGCCTGGTGCGGATTCGCGGTACAGCGCCAGGTGGCCGGTGGCCGGCAGGAAATCATTGGCCGGGTCTTCGGCATATAGCCGCACTTCAATGGCATGCCCGATCAGCGGCACCTGTTCCTGGGTGATGGGCAGCGCTTCGCCCTGGGCGACGCGAATCTGCCAGGCCACCAGATCGAGGCCGGTGATCGCTTCGGTCACCGGATGTTCCACTTGCAGGCGCGTGTTCATCTCCATGAAGAAGAACTCGCCGCGCGCATCCAGCAGAAATTCCACGGTGCCAGCCCCCACGTAACCGATGGCCTGGGCCGCACGCACCGCCGCTTCGCCCATGGCCTTGCGCTGTTCAACACTCAGGCCCGGCGCCGGGGCTTCCTCGACGACCTTTTGATGGCGTCGCTGGATCGAGCAGTCGCGCTCGTTGAGGTACAGGCAATGCCCATGCTGATCGGCAAACACCTGGATCTCCACATGGCGTGGCTTGAGCAGGTATTTCTCGACCAACATCTGCCCATTGCCGAACGACGACAAGGCCTCCCGCTGTGCGGAGGCGAGGGCGTCGGCGAGCCCGCTGACGTCCTCGACCACTTTCATGCCCTTGCCGCCACCGCCGGCAGTGGCCTTGAGCAATACCGGGTAGCCGATCCGCTCGCACGCGTCGCGGAAGGTCTCCAGGTCCTGGGCGGCGCCGTGATAGCCCGGCACCAGCGGCACGCCGGCGGTTTCCATCAGCGCCTTGGCGGCGGATTTGCTACCCATCGCATCAATGGCCGAGGCGGGCGGGCCGAGAAAGATCAGGCCTGCGGCCTCAATCGCACGGGCAAATGCGGCGTTTTCCGACAAGAAGCCATAGCCCGGATGAATCGCCTGGGCGCCGCTGGCCTGGGCGGCGGCGATCAGTTTGTCGATCTGCAGGTAACTCTCGGTGGCCTTGCTGCCGCCCAGGTCGACCCGAATATCCGCCTCGCGACTATGCCGCGCATCGCGGTCGGTGGCGCTGTGCACGGCCACGGTGGTCAGGCCCATGGCCTTGGCGGTACGCATGACGCGGCAGGCAATTTCACCGCGATTGGCCACTAGTACGGTGGTCAATGGACTCATGGGCGCGGCTCCTGTGCTTGCCAGCTGGGCGGACGTTTTTGCAGGAAGGCACGCAAGCCTTCCTGGCCCTCGGCACTCACGCGAATCCGTGCGATGGCGTTTTCGCAATAGCGCCGCAACGCCGGGGTGAGGGCGCCGTTGCCCACTTCACGCAGCAAATCCTTGCTGGCGCGCATTGCCGCCGGGCTGTTTTGCAACAGATTGGTGATCCACAGTTCGACATGCAGGTCGAGGTCGGCCACCGGATAACTTTCCGCCAGCAGGCCGATTTCCCGCGCGCGCTGGCCGCCAAAGCGTTCGGCCGTGAGGGCGTAGCGCCGCGCCGCACGTTCGCCGATGGCCTGGACCACGAATGGGCTGATCACCGCGGGGGCCAGACCGATGCGCACTTCCGACAGGCAGAACTGCGCATCATCGGCGCCAATCGCCATGTCGCAGCAACTGATCAGGCCCAGCGCGCCGCCGTAGGCCGCGCCTTGCACCACCGCCAGGGTCGGGATCTTCAGCTTGGCCAGGTTGTACATCAGCTCCGCCAGTTCGCGGGCGTCGTCCAGGTTGGTGTGGTAATCCAGTTCGGCTGACTGCTGCATCCAGGCCAGGTCGGCGCCTGCGCTGAAATGCCTGCCGCGCCCGCGCAACACCAGGAAGCGCAGGGTTGGATCGCCCTGTACCCGGTCTAGGGCGATGATCAGTTCGCGGATCATCTCGGCGTTGAACGCGTTGTTCTTGGCTTCACGACTGAGCCACAGCGTGGCGAAACCACGGCTGTCGGTGATCAGTTCGAGGGTATTGAAATCGCTCATGGGTACAGCTCCATTTACATGCGGAACACGCCGAAGCGGCTCGGCTCGATGGGGGCATTCAACGCAGCAGAGAGGGCCAGGGCCAGCACGTCGCGGGTTTGCAATGGGTCGATGACACCGTCGTCCCACAGGCGTGCGCTGGAATAGTAGGGGTGGCCCTGGGTTTCATACTGGTCGAGGATCGGCTGCTTGATCGCTCGTTCTTCCTCGGCACTGAAGGCGTTGCCGGCCCGTTCGGCCTGCTCGCGCTTGACCTGCACCAGCACCCCGGCGGCCTGTTCGGCGCCCATCACGCCAATGCGGGCGTTCGGCCACATCCACAGGAACCGTGGGTCATACGCGCGGCCGCACATGCCGTAGTTACCCGCACCAAAGCTGCCGCCGATGATTACCGTGAACTTCGGCACCTTGGCGCAGGCCACCGCCGTGACCAGCTTGGCGCCGTGTTTGGCGATGCCGCCGGCTTCGTATTTCTGGCCAACCATGAAACCGGTGATGTTCTGCAAAAACAGCAGCGGAATGCCGCGCTGGCAGGCCAGCTCGATAAAGTGCGCGCCTTTTTGCGCGGCTTCGGCGAACAGGATGCCGTTGTTCGCCAGGATCGCTATCGGGTAGCCGTGCAGGTGCGCAAAGCCGCACACCAGGGTGGTGCCGAACAGCGCCTTGAACTCGTCGAACACCGAGCCGTCCACCAGCCGTGCGATCACTTCGCGCACGTCGAACGGCTGCTTGGCATCGGCGGGGATCACGCCATACAGTTCCTCGCCGCTGTACAACGGCGCTACGGGCGTGCGTTGCAGCAATTCGCCCTGTTTGCGCCAGTTGAGGTTGGCCACGCTGCGCCGGGCCAGCGCAAGGGCGTGTTCGTCGTTGTCGGCGTAGTGGTCGGCCACCCCGGAAATCTTGCAGTGCACATCGGCGCCGCCGAGGTCTTCGGCACTCACCACTTCACCCGTGGCGGCCTTTACCAACGGAGGGCCGGCGAGAAAGATAGTGGCTTGCTGGCGCACCATGATCGCTTCGTCTGCCATGGCCGGCACATACGCGCCGCCGGCGGTGCACGAGCCCATCACCACGGCGATCTGCGGGATGCCCTGGGCGCTCATGTTGGCCTGGTTGAAGAAGATCCGCCCGAAGTGCTCGCGGTCAGGGAACACTTCATCCTGACGCGGCAGGTTGGCGCCGCCGGAGTCCACCAGGTAGATGCACGGCAGGCGGTTTTGCTCGGCGATGGTTTGGGCGCGCAGGTGTTTTTTCACCGTGAGCGGGTAGTAGGAGCCGCCTTTCACCGTGGCATCGTTGGCGACGATCATGCATTCGACGCCCTCCACGCGGCCGATCCCGGCAATCACGCCGGCGGCGGGTACGTCCTCGCCATACACCTGATGGGCGGCGAGTTGGCTGAGTTCGAGGAAGGGCGAGCCTGGGTCGAGCAGGCGGTTGATGCGCTCGCGCGGCAGCAGTTTGCCGCGTGAGGTGTGCCGCTCCTGGGCTTGCGCGCCGCCGCCTTGTCTGACGTGGGCGAGCAGGGTGTGCAGGGCATCGACCTGCTGGCGCATCGCCGCGTTGTTGGCGGCAAATTCCGCCGAGCGCGGGTTGAGCTGGGTATGCAAGGTGGCCATGGCGCGCTCCCTCAGCGGGTTTCGTTGAACAGTTCGCGGCCGATCAGCATCCGGCGGATCTCACTGGTGCCGGCGCCGATTTCGTACAGCTTGGCGTCGCGCAGCAGGCGGCCGGCGGGGAATTCGTTGATGTAGCCGTTGCCGCCGAGGATCTGGATCGCGTCGAGGGCCATCTGCGTGGCGCGTTCGGCGCTGTAGAGGATCACGCCGGCGGCGTCCTTGCGCGTGGTCTCGCCGCGCTCGCAGGCCTGGGCCACGGCATAAAGGTAGGCACGGCTGGCATTGAGTTGGGTGTACATGTCGGCGACCTTGCCCTGGATCAGCTGGAATTCACCGATGCTCTGGCCGAACTGCTTGCGGTCGTGGATGTAGGGCACGATCAGGTCCATGCACGCTTGCATGATCCCGGTGGGGCCGCCGGACAGCACTACGCGTTCGTAGTCCAGGCCGCTCATCAGCACTTTCACCCCGCCGTTGAGTACGCCGAGGATGTTTTCCTCGGGCACCGCGACGTCATCGAAAAACAGCTCGCAGGTGTTGGAGCCGCGCATGCCCAGCTTGTCGAATTTGTTGCTGCGGCTGAAACCCTTCCAGTCGCGCTCGACGATAAATGCGGTGATGCCGTGGGCACCCTTTTCCAGGTCGGTCTTGGCGTAGATCACGTAGGTGTTGGCGTCGGGGCCGTTGGTGATCCAGGTCTTGCTGCCGTTGAGCACGTAGTGGTCACCGCGCTTGTCGGCGCGCAGTTTCATCGAGACCACGTCGGAGCCGGCGTTCGGTTCGCTCATGGCCAGGGCGCCGACGTGTTCGCCGCTGATCAGTTGGGGCAGGTACTTGAGTTTCTGCGCGTGATTGCCGTTGCGGTTGATCTGGTTCACACACAGGTTGGAATGGGCGCCGTAGGACAACGCCACCGAAGCCGAGCCGCGGCTGATCTCTTCCATGGCCACCACGTGGGCCAGATAGCCCAGGCCAGCGCCGCCGTATTCTTCCGGGACGGTGATGCCAAGCAGGCCCATGTCGCCGAACTTGCGCCACAGGTCGGCGGGGAACAGGTTGTCACTGTCGATTTGTGCCGCGCGGGGGGCGATTTCCTTGGCGACGAAGGACTGCACCTGGTCGCGCAGCATGTCGATGGTTTCGCCGAGGGCGAAGTTCAGGGACGGGTAACTCATGGACAGGCACCTTAATGTGAGCGTTGTTTTTGTGTGGGTTCAACGCCGGGAGGAGGGCGCTCACCTTTACGTTAACGTAAGCTTGCGTTAAGGCGCTGTCAATCGTAGTTTACGTAAACGTCAACCTAACAAAAAAGACAATAGGGGTCGTTATGGAACAACCGAATCTGAGCTACAGCCGCGGTTCTCAGGACAAGACCTTGCTGGCCATGACGATTGGCCAGGCCTTTGATCAAACCGCTGCACAGTTTCCCGATGGCGAAGCCCTGGTAGTGCGCCATCAACAACGTCGCTACACCTGGCGCCAACTCGCTGAAACCGTTGACCTGCACGCCCGGGCCTTCCTCGCCCTGGGCATGCAGACCGGCGACCGCCTGGGGATCTGGGCGCCCAATTGCGCCGAGTGGTGCATCAGCCAGATCGCCAGCGCCAAGCTGGGCGTGATCCTGGTCAACATCAACCCGGCCTATCGCAGTAGCGAGTTGGAATACGTGCTCAAGCAATCCGGCTGTCAGTGGCTGGTGTGCGCCGGGGCGTTCAAGACCTCCGATTACCACGGGATGCTGCAGGATTTGAAGCCGGACCTGCGTGGCATGATCAGTCTCGACCCCAGCCCGCCGTCGGGATTCCTGCCGTGGTCGCAGTTGGCGGCGCTCGGGGCAGGTATCCCGCCCGAACAGTTGCACTCTCGCCAGGCCAGCCTGCGCTTCGATCAGGCCGTGAATATCCAGTACACCTCCGGCACCACCGGTTTTCCCAAGGGTGCCACCCTCTGTCACCACAACATCCTCAATAATGGCTACATGGTCGGCGAAAGCCTGGGCCTGACCGCGCAGGATCGCCTGGTGATCCCTGTGCCGCTGTATCACTGTTTCGGCATGGTCATGGGCAACCTGGGCTGCATCACCCATGGCACCACCATGATCTACCCGAATGATGGCTTCGACCCGCTGTTGACCCTGACTGCCGTCGCCGAAGAAAGTGCCACCGGCTTGTATGGCGTGCCCACCATGTTCATCGCCATGCTCGATCATCCGCAGCTTGGCGACTTTGATCTGTCCACCCTGCGCACCGGCATCATGGCCGGCGCCACCTGCCCCATCGAAGTGATGCGCCGGGTGATCAGCGAGATGCACATGAGCGAGGTGCAGATAGCCTACGGCATGACTGAAACCAGCCCGGTGTCTTTGCAAACCGGTGCGGATGACGACCTGGAGCGCCGCGTGACCACGGTTGGCCGCACCCAGCCACAACTGGAAAGCAAGATCATCGACGCCGACGGCAACACGGTTGCGCGCGGTGAGATCGGCGAACTCTGCACCCGTGGCTACAGCGTCATGCTCGGCTACTGGCACAATCCCGACGCCACCCGCGAAGCGATCGACGACGCTGGCTGGATGCATACGGGCGACCTGGCAAGCATGGACGCCCACGGCTACGTGTGCATCGCCGGGCGCAACAAGGACATGATCATTCGTGGCGGAGAGAACGTGTATCCGCGTGAGCTTGAGGAGTTTTTCTTCACCCATCCGGCGGTGGCAGACGTGCAGGTCATCGGCATTCCCGACGAGCGATACGGCGAAGAGATCGTCGCTTGGGTCAAGTTTCATCCCGGCCATGTGGCCAACGCGCTGGAGCTGCAAACCTGGTGCAAGGGCCGCATTGCGCACTTCAAGACGCCCAGGCATTTCAAATTCGTGGATGAGTTTCCGATGACGGTGACGGGCAAGATCCAGAAATTCCGGATGCGCGAGATTTCGATGCAAGAGTTGCGCATGCAGCCCCCGTCGCAGTGAGGCTCAATGTGGGAGCTGGCTTGCCTGCGATAGCGGTCTGTCAGCTACAGGTGTGTTGCCTGATCCGCCGCTTTCGCGGGCAAGCCCGCTCCCACATTTTGAATAGCGCGGTGTCAGGCAAATCGCTGAATCGCAGAAAGCACAAAGGGGACCCAAAGGTCCCCTTTAATTTGTCGTTACGTGCTCTTTTTTTATTATTGAGGGGCGGTCTATTGTTGTTTTTGGTAACCGTTACCCTTTACCGCTGTTTTTGGCGACCCCCATCCGGGGTCAAGAGCAAACGTATTTTTTTGAGCGCTGATCTGCTTCTTCGTACGCGATCCAACCAGTGGGTAGCTACCTGAAGGTAGTTTTATTGTTCTCTACTGGTCGCGGGTTTCGGCGATGCCGTTCCCTGCGAAGCACATCTTCTCCAAAAAAATCTGTTAGCTGCGTCTCTGCCGTGTTGTTTTTGTTATGTCAGAGTCGTTTCGTCTTATTTTTATTAGGTTTGGCGCTTTTTATTCTTGTTATGCCATAGAGATAGCAGGAGCCGTGCCAACTTTTGAAAATCCTTTAAAATCAATGACTTGGTTTTTTGTGTGGGCAACAGCCTACGGCTAATGCGACAAAATATGTTCCCGTGTTACTCGATGTGTAGTCGGGCGGTAACACATTGTCACGGCTACGCTACTCAACTGGCCCTACGCGCCTTGGCTACTCGCGACCCCGTCGGCCGACCCAGCACGTGGCTGATTTGCTCACCCGCGCGAATCAATGCCTGCAGGTCGATACCGGTGTTGATACCCAGGCCGTTGAGCAGGTACAGCACATCTTCGGTGGCGACGTTACCACTGGCGCCCTTGGCGTAGGGGCAGCCACCGAGGCCCGCGATAGAGCTGTCGAACACATGGACCCCTTCCAGCAGGCTGGCGTAGATGTTCGCGACAGCCTGCCCATAGGTGTCATGGAAATGCCCGGCCAGCTTGTCCCGTGGCACCTGCGCGCCGACCACCTCGAACAACCGCCGCGTGGCCCCCGCCGTGCCGGTGCCGATGGTGTCGCCCAGGGACACCTCGTAGCAGCCCATGGCATACAACTCCCGTGCGACCGCGGCGACTTGCTCCGGCGCAATCTCGCCCTCGTAAGGGCAGCCCAGCACGCACGACACATAACCACGCACGCTGATGCCGTGCTGTTTGGCCGCGGCCATGATCGGCGCGAAACGTTCCAGGCTCTCGCTGATGGAACAGTTGATATTGCGCTGGGAAAACGCCTCGGATGCCGCCGCGAACACTGCGACTTCCTTCACCCCCGCGGCCAGCGCATCGTCAAAACCACGCAGGTTCGGCGCGAGCGCGCCGTAGGTTACGCCGGGCTTGCGCTGGATCTGCGCGAACACCTCGGCCGACCCGGCCATCTGCGGCACCCATTTGGGCGAGACAAAGCTGCCGACTTCGATATAGCTCAAGCCTGCGGCGCTTAACGCGTCCACCAGTTGGACCTTGTCGGCCACGCTGATCGGCTGGGCTTCATTCTGCAAACCGTCGCGCGGGCCGACTTCCACCAGGCGCACATGGGAGGGGAGGGACATGGCAGTTACCTTCTGGTCAATGGCCAACCTGGCTCATGGTGTGGGCCAGGGCCTGGGTGCAACGCTCTTCGGCGGTGTCCAGTTCCAGTTTCATCTGTTCGATGTCCAGCAGTTGCTGCTCCAACTGCTCACGGCGCTCGGCGATCTTGCTGAGCATGCTGTTGAGTTGGATGTGGTTGCCGCTGGTGGGGTCGTAGAGTTCGATCAGTTCGCGGCATTCGGCCAGGGAAAAGCCGATACGCTTGCCACGCAGGATCAGCTTGAGGCTGACCTTGTCCCGCGCCGAGTAGATGCGCTCCTGGCCCCGGCGTTCCGGGGCCAGCAGACCTTGTTCTTCATAGAAGCGAATGGCGCGGGTGGTGATGTCGAGCTCGCGGGCGAGGTCGGAGATGCTGTAGGTGGTACTCATGGCGGTGCCCAGGAAGAAGTCTTGGACGCTAAGCTAATGGCTGCTTGACGTTAACGTCAAGCAGGTCGCCGTCCGTAGCAAGAGCGCTTGCCACAAAAAGACCACTCAAGCCTGCTTGCCATCCAATTTCTTTTCGTGCGCCGTCACTTGCTGGCACAACTCGATCATCTGCTCGCGCATCCAGCGGTTCGCCGGGTCCTGGTCAGTGCTTTCGTGCCAGTAAAGATGGGTTTCCACCGGCGGCACGTCGTTCACCGGCAGGTTGAACCAGTGCAATTCATGACGGCGAGCGAAGCGTTCGGGCACGGTCATGACCATGTCGGTCTGCTGCAACACCTGCGACGCCATCAAATAATGCTGGGAACGCAGGGCGATCTTGCGTTGCAAGCCCATCTTGCCCAGTGCCAGGTCCACATGGCCCAAACCGTTGCGGCGGCTGGAGATATGAATGTGGGTCAGCCCCAGGTAATCATCCAGGGTCAGCTTGTCCTTGCCCGCCAGCGGGTGGCCCTTGCGCATCGCGCACACGTAGCGGTCTTCCATCAGCTTGACGTGGCGCACCTGGGGGTCGGTGTTGAGTGGCGCGTCCACGGCGAAATCCAGACGCCCGGCAGCCAGCTCCTTGGTGGTTTCGCGGCGTTTGGACAGGAAACTCTCGATCACCACCGTGGGTGCCAGGCGGCGCAGGCGCTGGAACAGCGGCGGCAAAATCACCGCTTCGGTGAGGTCGGTCATGCTGATGCGGTAGGTCTTGGCCGCTTGCTGCGGGTTGAAGATGCGGCTTTCCTGCACCGACACCCGCAACAACGACAGCGCATTGCGCACCGGGCCGATGATGTTCTGTGCCATCGGTGTGGGCACCATGCCCTGGGCGGTGCGCACGAACAGCGGGTCGTTGAAGGTCTCGCGCAGACGCGCCAGGGCGTTGGACACCGCCGGCTGGGTGATGCCCACGATCTGCCCGGCGCGGGTCAGGTTGGCTTCGGTGTAGATCGCGTCGAAGACGATAAAGAGGTTGAGGTCGACCTTGCTCAGATTCATTTCGTTGCGCTCTTATTGTTAGGTGGTCATACGTCGATCATATATCGGTGATGAATGTTAATACACGCCGAGAATAGGCTAGGTAAATTATCAACGCTGTTCTAGCATCGATTGCATGACCTAAACAACCTCTCAGAGAAGGGAGCTGCTCATGGATTTCGCCTATTCGCCCAAGGTTCAGGAACTGCGTGAACGCGTCACTGCGTTTATGGATGCATACGTTTACCCCGCCGAGCCGGTGTTCGAACGCCAGGTCAGCGAAGGCGACCGCTGGCAGCCCACCGCGATCATGGAAGAGCTGAAAGCCAAGGCCAAAGCCGAAGGCCTGTGGAACCTGTTCCTGCCGGAATCCGAGCTGGGTGCCGGCCTGACCAACCTCGAATACGCGCCATTGGCCGAAATCATGGGCCGCTCCCTGCTGGGTCCGGAGCCGTTCAACTGCTCCGCCCCCGACACCGGCAACATGGAAGTGCTGGTGCGCTACGCCAACGAAGAGCAGAAACAACGCTGGCTGCAACCCCTGCTGCGCGGTGAGATCCGCTCGGCCTTCGCCATGACCGAACCGGACGTGGCCTCATCCGACGCCACCAACATGGCCGCCCGCGCCGAGCGCCAGGGCGACCAATGGGTGATCAACGGCAAGAAATGGTGGACCTCCGGCGCCTGTGATCCGCGCTGCAAGATCCTGATCTTCATGGGCTTGAGCAACCCCGACGCACCGCGCCACCAGCAGCATTCGATGATCCTGGTGCCGGTGGACACCCCTGGCGTGAAGATCGTGCGCCCGCTGCCGGTATTCGGCTACGACGACGCCCCCCACGGCCACGCCGAAGTGCTGTTCGACAACGTGCGGGTTCCGTACGAAAACGTCCTGCTCGGCGAAGGTCGCGGCTTCGAAATCGCCCAAGGCCGCCTTGGCCCAGGCCGTATCCACCACTGCATGCGCTCCATCGGCATGGCCGAGCGCGCATTGGAATTGATGTGCAAACGCTCGGTCAGCCGTACCGCGTTCGGCAAGCCATTGGCGCGCCTGGGCGGCAATATCGACAAGATTGCCGACTCACGCATGGAGATCGACATGGCACGCCTGCTGACCTTGAAGGCGGCGTACATGATGGACACCGTGGGCAACAAAGTGGCGAAAAGCGAAATCGCCCAGATCAAGGTGGTGGCGCCGAACGTGGCGTTGAAGGTGATCGACCGCGCGATCCAGATCCATGGCGGTGCGGGGGTGTCCAACGACTTCCCGCTGGCCTACATGTACGCCATGCAACGCACCCTGCGCCTGGCCGATGGGCCGGATGAAGTGCACCGGGCGGCGATTGGCGAGTTCGAGATTGGCAAGTATGTGCCCCGGGAGTTGATGCGCAGCGGGCAGTAAGTAGGACCGAGTCGCCTGCATTCGCGAGCAAGCCCGCTCCCACACTTTGATTTGTGAACACATTCAAAATGTGGGAGCGGGCTTGCCCGCGATGAGGCCAGTCGCTACAACACCATCCCCAAGCCTCAATACACCCAAACCTCCACTCGCCGATTCTTGATCCGGCCCTCATCCGCCGTATTCGCCGCCACCGGCATCTGCGCGCCAAACCCGCGAATATCCCTCAGCACCACGCCGCTCTTGACCAGCTCGCGCCGCACCGCCATGCCCCGCAACTTCGACAGCAGCGCCGCACGCTGCGGGTCATTCTTGGCATCGCCAAAGCCCACCAGGGTGACTTGGCGGTCGAGCTTGTCGTGGCCTTTGAGATACGCCACCACTCGCTGCAAATCCTGGCGTGCCTTGTTGTCCAGGCTGGCGCTGCCTTCTTCGAAACGAAAGTTCACGGTCAGGCGCTGGGCTTCACGGGCGATGCGTTGATAGTCCTCAGGCATCGACGGGCGCGGTTCCACGGCCATCGCCTGCACCTGCTGCGCGATAAACCCGTTGGCGGCGACAATCGCCTGGCCCTTGCTGCTCTGGCTAAAGTCCACCAGCGCCTTGGCCCACGGGTTATGGCTGGACGGCGGCAGATAGAAAAACAGTCGGCGCGACAGTGGGTAGTCCTCGGTGGCGATCAGGCTGTTGAGCGGCAACATCGACTGCGAGTCACCATCGACAATCGCCACGGCCTTGGCCTGGCGCACATAGGGCAGGCCGATAAAGCCGATACCCTGGGGGTCCTGACTCACGGCATCGGACAGCTGTTCACTGGACTCGAAGCGTTTGGCCGAAGCCGCCAGCGGTTTGCCGCGCAGGCGCAGCACCAGTTCCTTGAAGGTGTCGTAGGTGCCGGACTGGTCATCCCGCGCATATAAATGAATGGCGCCGCCGACACCGCCCAAGGCCTCCCAGGAGGTCACTTCACCGTTGAAGATCTGCGCCAGTTGCTCGGTGCTCAGGCTGGCCAACGGGTTCTGTGGGTTGAGGATGATGGCCAGGCCGTCGATGGCGATGACCTGCTCGGCGTCGGGGCTTTTCAGGTCGCCGAGGGGCTCGAGGTCGACCAGTTCGCTGTCCTTGATCGGGCGGGATGACGCGGCCAGGTCGGCGCTGGATTTTTTCAGCGCGGCAAACCCGGTGCTGGAGCCGTGGGCGGCGATCTCGATCAATACGGTTTTGCCTTGGCGATTCTTGCCCAGCACCCGCAGCTCATTGGCGCCGTCGCCGGGTTCGCTGTGCACCGCTTGCAAGCCCTGGTGCTCCATCAACCCCTTGACCAACGCCGGCCCCAGTGCCGCGCCAATGGTGTTGGAGCCCTGGATGCGCAAAGCAGGGCCTTGATCGGGAACGGGCAGGGCGGCGCACACCGCGTGGAGGGGAAACAGAGTCAGCAGGAACAGAGCGCGCAGCCGCATGCCGGCACCTTCTTGGGCCAAAGGGAGTGCCGCGAGAATAAGTCAGTAAGATTGCGTAAATATGACAGGTGTTCACAGGGCGAAAATGTGGGAGCGGGCTTGCCCGCGAAAGCGCAATGTCAGAAAAATATGCACTGACGGACCCACCGCATTCGCGGGCAAGCCCGCTCCCACAGTTGAGTGGTGTTGATGCTCAATAGGCGCTCGGCTGGAGATCGCCCAGGCACTGCCAATCCCCTGTGGTAGTTGTCGAGCTTTAGCGAGGCTGCGAAGGCGGCGGTACTGTTGGTGGAGATGTTGCCCTCCACCATAGAATCTCCCACACCCGCCCGCTCCCACGGGTTGCCTGGGTGCAACCTGAGATCAGCTCAATTCAAGCCAGATCGGTGCGTGATCAGACGGCTTTTCCAACCCGCGCAATTCGTAATCCACCCCCGCATCCTTGACCCGTGACAGCAAGCCATTGGAGGCCATGATCACGTCAATCCGCAGCCCGCGCTTGGGCTCATCCTCGAACCCTCGGCTACGGTAGTCGAACCAGCTGAAACGATCGGCCACATCCGGGTTCAGGTGACGGAAGCTGTCCACCAGGCCCCAGTTCTTCAGGCGCGCCATCCACTCACGCTCTTCCGGCAGGAAGCTGCACTTGCCGGTTTTCAGCCAGCGCTTGGCGTTGTCCGGGCCGATGCCGATGTCGATGTCTTCCGGCGAGATGTTGATGTCGCCCATCACCACCAACGGCTGGTCATTGCTGAACTGGCTTTCCAGCAGCTGTTGCAAGTCTTCATAGAAGCGCTGCTTGGCTGGGAACTTGGTCGGGTGGTCGCGGCTTTCACCTTGTGGGAAATAGCCGTTCATGATGGTGATCGGAGTGCCGTGCTCGTCGGCGAAAGTGCCCCAGATAAAACGGCGCTGGGCATCTTCTTCATCGCTGGCGAAACCTTTGTGCAGGCTCAACGCCGGCTTGCGCGAAAGCAGGGCCACGCCGTAGTGGCCTTTTTGGCCGTGGTAGTACACGTGATAGCCAAGAGCCTGCACTTCGGCCAGGGGGAACTGGTCGTCGTGGACCTTGGTTTCCTGCAGGCCGATCACATCCGGTTGATGCTTTTCAATCAGCGCCGCCAACTGATGTGGGCGGGCGCGCAGCCCATTGATATTGAAGGAGACGATTTTCATGGTCGGCAGTCCAGTCTGGGCAAAAGGGCGATGCTAGCCGACAAGTCGGGCGGGGGCCAGCGTGGCGGTAGGATGGATGCACTGCTAATGTCTGGGAACGACTGGAGTCGCGTAGGTTCGTACCCATAAGAACGCCATCCTTTTCAATGGCGCCCAGGGAGATCAACTGTATGCCGGACACGTCCACTGCCACCGCCGAAATTCGCCTGCTCAACAGCGGCTATTCCCGCGAGGCCCGCTCCCTGTTGTACCAGGCCTATCGGCATGAGCCGACGTTCGCCTACATCTTCGAAGCCGAACGTCCCGGTTATGAACAGCGGGTACGCGCCACCGTGCGTGAACTGGTCAAGCAGCATTTTTTCCAGAAACTTCCCGCCATCGGCCTGTTCGTCAACGACCGCCTGATCGGCATCGCGCTGATCGCCCCCCCGCAGCGCCGCCTGGGGATCACCGAGAGCTGGGCCTGGCAGATCCGCATGTGGCTGAGCACCGGGGTGCGTGGCACCCGGCGTTACCTCGACTACCACCACGCGGTGCTGGCCTGTCTGCCCGGCGAGGCGGTGCATATGCTGCCGCTGTTGGGTATTCACCCGCAATTCCAGGGCAAACACTACGGCGAGCAACTGCTGGAGGCGGTGCACAATTGGTGCGCCGAAGACCCACACTCATCCGGTGTGGTGCTGGACACTGGGAATTCTCGCTATCTGGAGTTCTATAAACGCCAGGGCTATGAGGAGATTGGTGAAGTCGCCGTAGGACCTGTGCTGGAACATGTTTTTTTCCACCCCAATCCCCAGGCGTTACATGCTGCAACGGCTTAGCGCAGAATTTTTCAGATTCATCCGAGTTCTAAGAAACTCCCAAGCTCGTGTAGCATCCGCGCCTATGAAGTTTCCAGGAAGATTTACCAGCGGCTTGATTCTGCTGTTCACAAGCTGCGGCGCGTTGGCGCAAAGCGAATTGGACGTGCGCATCAAGCCCTCAAACGACGCGTTGAAAGCCAACATCGAAGGCTACATCGGCGGGGTGGGCGATCGTGATGAAGAGGCCTTGCTGCGGTTCAGCCGTGGCGCCGAGGAGCAGGCGCGTAAAGCGGCCCAGGCCTTGGGCTTCTACCAGCCACAGATCGAGAGCGACGTGAAGGGCGGCAAGAACCCGCGCCTGATCCTCACCATCGACCCCGGCGAACCGGTGCATTTGCGCGACGTGATCATTCGGGTCGACGGCCAGGCCGCGAACCTCAAGGCATTTCGCGTGCCCGCCAGCGACGACCTCAAACCCGGCGCCGTGCTCAACCACGGCCATTACGAAGACGCCAAGCGTCTGATCCAGAACCAGGCCTCGCGCTACGGCTTTTTCAGTGGGCGCTTTACCAGCCAGAAACTCGCGGTGGACCCTAAGGCGGGTGTCGCCGACATCGAACTGATCTATGACAGCGGTCCGCGTTATACCCTGGGCCAGGTCAACTTCAAGGGCGACACGCCGTTCGACGAAGAACTGCTGCAACGCATGGTGCCGTTCAAAAGCGGCGCTCCCTACGATTCCGAACTGATCGCCGAGCTCAACCAGAACCTGCAAGCCAGCGGCTTTTTCGAAGGCGTGCGCGTGGACGCCGCGCCCGCCGCCTCGGCCAACGATGTGATTCCGGTAGCCGTGCAACTGCAGACCCGCAAACCACGCACCATGGGCCTTGGCCTGGGTTTCTCGACCGACGTCGGCCCACGTGGCAAGGCCAACTGGACACGTCACTGGGTCAACCCCCAGGGCCACAGTTACGGCTGGGAAGCCGAATTGTCGGCACCTCGGCAGAACGTCGGGCTGTGGTACGACATCCCGCTGGACCCGCCCCTCACCGACAAACTGCGCTTCGCCGGTGGCTATCAGAACGAAGAACTGGCCAACACCGACACCCTGAGTAAATTGCTCACCCTCGGCCCCGAATGGCACAGCAAGCTGCCCAGCGGCTGGACCCGGGTGATCTCGCTCAAATACCAGCGCGAAGAATATCGCCTGGGCAATGATTCCGGCCTCAGCAACCTGGTGATGCCGGGCATCAGCTATTCCTACCTGCGCAGCGACAACCGCATCGACCCGCACCACGGCTACCGCCTGCAATTTGATTCCAAGGTGGCCAAAGAAGGCCTGGGCTCCGACACCAACCTGCTTTACGGCACGGCCATGGTCAAAGGCCTGACCACCTTGTGGCACAACCACCGCTTCCTCGCGCGCGCCCAGGTCGGCGGCAGTGCAACCAATGGCTACAAATCAGTGCCGCCGTCGCTGCGTTTCTTTGCCGGTGGCGACCAGAGCGTGCGCGGCTACGAGTACCAGACGTTGTCCCCCGAAAACGACCGTGGCGACCGCATTGGCGGCCGCTATATGGTGGCCCTGAGCGCCGAGTATCAATATTCCATCGCCGAGAAATGGCGGATCGCAACGTTTATCGACCAGGGCAACTCGTTTAATACCCTGGAAATGCCCAGCTTGAAGACCGGCGTGGGCGTCGGCATCCGTTGGGTTTCGCCGGTGGGGCCGATCCGCCTAGACCTGGCCCATGCCCTCGAAGATCCGGGCGGCGTTCGTTTGCACTTTTCCATGGGGCCTGAGTTGTGATGCGTGGTGTGAAAATAGCGGGCCTGGCCGTGGTGGCGATCCTCGCCGTGCTGTTGCTGGCCCTGTGGGCGGTACTCGGCACCCAGGCGGGCAGCCGCTGGGCCTTGGGCCGTGTGCCGGGCTTGACCGTGGAGAATTTCCAGGGCCATCTGGGTGGTCGCTGGAGCGCCGATCACCTGTTGTGGCAACAGGACAGCAGCCGCGTCGAGCTCAAGGCGCCGACATTGGATTGGTCGCCCGCGTGCCTGTTGCGCATGACATTGTGTGTCAACCAACTGGACGTGGAGCAGGTCAGCCTGCAATTTCCACCCTCCACCGAGCAAAGCAGCGGGCCGATCCAATTGCCCGAGTTGAAACTGCCCGTGGCGATCCAGTTGGGCGACGTTCGTGTCGGCAGCCTGCTGTTCAACGGCAGCGAAGAACTCAAGGGCCTGCAACTGGCCGCGCACTGGACCGTCGCAGGCATGCAGATCGATTCAGTGCACCTGCAACGCGACGATTTGGTGCTGGATCTGGCTGGCCTGCTGCAACCCACCGGCGATTGGCCATTGAGCGTTGCCGGCAACCTGAGCCTGCCTTACGCGCCAGGCGGCGCGCCCTGGACTGTCGCGCTGAAAGTCGAGGGCGACCTGCTCAAGACCCTCAAGCTCGACGCCGACAGCAGCGGTTACCTGCCCGCCAAGCTCAACGGCGAGCTGCAACCCCTGGCGGACAACCTCCCGGCGCAGGTGCGGATCACCGCCGATGGCTTCAAGCCCAGCGCCGACTTGCCCGACACCCTGCAACTCAATCAACTCGAGCTCACGGCCAAGGGCGACCTGAAAAGCGGCTACCAACTGCTGGGCAAAGCCGTACTGCCCGCGGAAAAAGGCCCGGTGGACCTGCTGCTGCAAGGCAAGGTCGACGCCAAGGGCGCGCAGATCGCCGGCCTGGACCTGACGGCAGGCGATAAACAAAGCCTCAAGCTCACGGCCCAATTGGATTGGCAGCAAGGCTTCAGCGCCGACGCCAAGATCGATTGGCTGGACTTCCCGTGGCATCGCCTGTACCCAGTGATCGACGAACCGCAGGTGGCGTTGCGTACGTTTAACGGTGAGATTTCCTACAAGGACGGCAACTACCTGGGCAACCTCAAGGCCGACCTCGACGGTCCCGCCGGCAAGTTCAATGTGGTCACGCCGTTCAGTGGCGACCTCCAGCAGATCTTCCTGCCCGAACTCAAGCTCACCGCCGGCCAAGGCAAGGCCGAAGGCCACTTGAACGTGCAGTTCGCCGACGGCATCGCCTGGGACACCGCACTCGACCTGTCGGCGCTGAACCCGGCTTACTGGGTCGCGGAACTGCCCGGCACCCTCGCCGGACCGTTGCGCAGCAAGGGCGAGTTCAAGAACGAGCAGCTCAAGCTGAACGCCGACCTTGACCTCAAGGGGCGCCTGCGTGGGCAAACCGCCGTACTCGCGGCCAAGGCCGAAGGTGCCGCTGATCAATGGACCCTGGCCAACCTGGACATACGCCTGGGCGACAACCGCATCAACGGCAGCGGCAGCCTGCAACAACGCCTCGCCGGGCAGATCGACATCAAGCTGGCGCGCCTGGCCCAGCTGTGGCCGCAGTTGCGGGGGCAAATCAACGGGCGTCTCGACGTGGCCGGTAGCCTCAACGCGCCCCAAGGCAAACTCGGCCTCAAGGGCCAGCAACTGGCCTTTGCCGACAATCGCCTGCAAAGCCTGAGCCTCGACGCCACGTTGGATAGCGCCCAGCGCGCGAAGATCGACCTCAAGGGCAGCGGCATCCAATCCGGTGACACCCAGGTCGGCACCCTGACCGCCAGCGCCGCAGGCGACATCAAGAACCAGAAGGTCCAACTCGACCTGGCCGGCCCGCTGGTCAGGCTCGCCCTGGCGTTGGACGGCAACCTCGACAAAGGCAACTGGCGCGGGCGCCTGGCCAGTGGCAATGTGCAAGCCGGCGGCCAGGACTGGAAGCTGCAAGCCCCGGCGAAAATCGAACGCATGGCCGACGGCAAGTTGACCTTCGCCGCGCACTGCTGGGTGTCCGGCTCTGCCAGCCTGTGCGGTGAGGATCAGCGCCTGATGCCCGAGCCCAAGCTGCGTTATCACCTCAAGCAATTTCCCATCGACAGCCTGGCGGCGTTTCTGCCCAAGGACTTCGCCTGGCAGGGCATGCTCAACGCCGACCTGCAACTGGACCTGCCCAACAGCGGCCCCAAGGGCGTGATCGCGGTGGATGCCGGCAGCGGCACCTTGCGCGTGAAGGACAAAGACCAGTGGTTGGACTTCCCCTACGACACCTTGAAGCTGGAAACCACCCTCAACCCCAAGCGCATCGACACCCAGCTGAACTTCCATGGCGGCAAACTCGGTGAACTGACGGTACAGGCGCAGATCAATCCATTGCCGAAAAACAAGCCGATCACCGGCAACTTCAGCCTGGTCGGGCTGGATCTGGCGGTGGCGCGGCCGTTTGTGCCGATGGTGGAAACCCTCAGCGGCAAGCTCAACGGCAACGGACGTATCTCCGGTGGCCTGCTCGCGCCGCAGGTCAACGGCAACGTCAATCTGGTGGGGGGCGAAGTGTCCGGCCCGGAACTGCCGATCAGCCTTGAGGGCCTCAACGTGCAGGCGCTGATTGCTGGCGAGAGCGTGCAACTCAACGGTGGCTGGCGCAGTGGCAAGGCCGGGCAGGGCAGCCTCAAGGGCCGGATCGACTGGGGTCGCGCCCTGGCGGTGGACCTCAGCCTGCAAGGCTCGCAATTGCCGGTCACGGTGGAGCCTTACGCCGTGCTCGAAGTGGCGCCCGACCTGAAAATCAGCCTCAAGGATGACAAGCTGGCCATCGCCGGCAAGGTGCAGATCCCACGCGGTGACATCACCGTGCGGGAGTTGCCGCCGTCCACGGTCAAGGTCTCCGGCGACACCGTGATCATTGGCAGCCAGACCGAAGAGGGCAAACCGCCGATGGCCATGGCGATGGACATTGATGTGGCGGTGGGCGAAGACAAGCTCAACTTCTCCGGCTTTGGCCTCACCGCCAAAGTGCAGGGGCACGTGCACATCGGCGACAACCTCGACACCCGTGGCGAGCTGTGGCTCAACGATGGCCGCTACCGTGCCTATGGGCAGAAGCTCGATGTGCGTCGCGCGCGGTTGCTGTTCGCAGGCCCCTTGGATCAGCCGTACCTGGACATCGAAGCGATCCGCAAGACCGACGACATCATCGCCGGTATCCGTCTGAGCGGCAGCGCCGAGCAGCCCACCACGCAAATTTTCTCCGAGCCGGCCATGAGCCAGGAGCAGGCGTTGTCCTACCTGGTGCTGGGGCGTCCGCTGACCACCACCGGCGAAGACAACAACATGCTTGCCCAAGCCGCACTGGGGCTGGGCTTGATGGGCAGCGCCGGGGTTACGTCGGACCTGGCGAAGAACCTGGGTATCCAGGACTTTGAACTCGACACCCAAGGCAGCGGTACCACCACGGCGGTGGTGGCCAGCGGCAAGATCACCGAGAAACTCAGCCTGCGCTACGGGGTGGGGGTGTTTGAGCCGGCGAGCACGATTGCGCTGCGGTATTTGTTGAGCAAGAAGGTGTACCTGGAAGTGGCGAGTGGCGTGGCCAGCTCGTTGGACATCTTCTACAAACGCGACTTTTGAGTCATACACAGTAAAAAATGTGGGAGCGGGCTTGCTCGCGAATGCGGTGGATCAGCCAATGAATCTGTTGACTGACACACCGCATTCGCGAGCAAGCCAGCTCCCACATTTAGTTATGGGTGTTCCTGAAGTTGTGGGGCGCACTTCAAGTCCACCCGCTCATAATTGAGCGCCTTGTTGCGTTCCCCTAACGCATAGCTCGCCTGGCACTGCTGCTCGCCCCATTGGATTACCAATGTGCCGGTATCCTGTTCGACCAAGGCCAGTGCCTTGCCGTTGGGATCGGAACTAGCACCCGTGCAAACGTCTCGCCCGCGGCCCTGGCTGTAGCTGGCGCTGACATCCATCATCGAGGTGCGCCCGCCGGCGTGACGACCGCGAGGCAAGCAAACTGTTTTAAGGAAGTCATGGGAAGGAGGGTGTCGACTGGCCAAAAGGCTACTCAGATTACTCAGCGAAGGCGTCACACCCCATCAGGCAATCCTTAGAACCCCACCATTCATCCGCCAATTACCAAGCAAGCTAATAATTTCTTTTGACATTCGCTGCCTAGGCAGTAACATCTTGTCATACATTCACTGCCTAGGCAGTAATAAGGTGACTTCCGATGCCCCACTTCACCCCTGACAGCTTTCGCAACTGCCACCTCGGCCTGCTCCTTGGCCGGGCGGCGCTGCTCAAGGACCGTATTATCGACACCCATATGGAGCCGTACGGCGTCACTGCCGCGCAGTTCAAGGTGTTGATCATCATTGCCCAGTTCGACGTGGACACCCCGGCAGAGCTGTGCCGCCACCTGTCCCTGGACAGCGGTTCCATGACCCGCATGCTCGACCGCCTGGAACAGAAAGGCTTGCTCGCGCGCCAGCGTTCCGAGCAGGACCGGCGCCAAGTGCGCTTGGTGCTCACCGAAGACGGCCAGCGCCTGGCCGACATGCTGCCGCACATCGGCGCCCAGTCGATGAACGAGTTGGCCGGGGCCCTGGAGCCCGGCGAACTGCAGACCCTGGAGCGGATTCTCAAGAAAATTCTGGTAGCTGCCGGTGACGCCATCGTCATCCAGCGGGTAGGTAAAGAATGAACATACGTGCACTCAGCCTGGTGCTGGTGGCCATGAGCATGGCCGGTTGCGCCAACTACAGCGGCCTCGACACCCAAGGCAAACGCCTCGACGCCGGCACTTTGCAAACGCGTAAGACCTTGAGCGACGTGACCCTGTCGAGTGCCGCCTGGCCCAGCGCCGATTGGTGGAAAAGCCTTGGCGACCCGCAACTCGACGGCCTGATCCAGGAAGCCCTGCAAAACAGCCCGGACATGCAAGTGGCCAGCGCCCGTGCCCACCAGGCCGAAGCCGCCGCCTACGCCGCCGACGCGGCGCGTATGCCAACCCTGGATGCCAGCGCCGGTGTGACCCGCTCGCGCTTGGCGAAAGACCAGGACCCACGCGGGCAGGGCGATGCCTACTCGACCGTGCGCAATATCGGCGCCAGCTTCAACTACACCTTCGACCTCTGGGGCGGCCAGCGTGCGGCCTGGGAAGCGGCGTTGGGCGAGGCGCGTGCCGCCCAGGTCGACCAGCAGGCTGCGCGCCTGACCCTGGCCGCCAATGTGGCCAAGGCCTACAGCGATCTGGGCCAGGCCCATATCGTGCGCGACCTGGCCAATGACGACCTCAAGCGCACCCGGCAGATGCTCGACCTGGGCAAGCGCCGGCTGAACTCGGGCATCGACAGCCAATACCAGTACCAGCAGACCGAAAGCCTGGAAGCCAGCGCCCAGTCGCAACTGATCGACGCGGAAAAACAGCTGAAAAGCGCCAAGATCGCCCTGGCCGTGTTGCTCGGCAAAGGCCCGGACCGTGGCAATGAATTGGCCCGGCCCAACGTACTGAAACCCAGCGCGGTCGCCGTGCCCTCGGTGCTGCCGGCCGAGCTGCTGGGGCGGCGCCCGGACCTGATCGCCGCACGCTGGCGGGTCGAATCGGCAGGCAGGAACATCGATGCCAGCAAGACGCGCTTCTACCCCAACCTCAACCTGAGCGCGAGCGCTGGGGCCGAGTCGTTGCTGGGCGATGCGATGTTCGGGTCGGCCAGCCGCTTCTTCAACATTGCACCGACGATCTCACTGCCGATCTTCGACGGCGGCCGCCTGCGCGCCGACCTCGATGCCCGCGACGCCGACTACGACCTGGCGGTGGCGCAGTACAACAAAACCCTGGTGCAAGCCCTGGGCGATATCGGCAACACCCTTTCGCAACTGCGCGACACCGGCCGGCAGATCCAGGCCCAGCAACATGCCGCGGACATTGCCCAGCAGTCGTACGACACCGGGGTACAGCGCTACAGCTCCGGGATCGGTAACTACCTGGATGTGCTGAGCATCGAGCAGCAATTGCTGCAGGCCCAGCGCCAGCTGGCGACGCTGAACGCCGCGCAGATCGATCTTTCGATTCAACTGATGCAGGCCCTGGGCGGCGGCTACAGCGCCGACAACGTGGCAGCGACCACCCCAGCCACACGCACGGAATAATTTGAGGTACTTGTCATGGCCACTGCCGAAAACACCAACGCAACCGAACAACCGAAAGACAACAACCCCCGCAAACGCAAAGTGATGCTGATCGGCCTGGCGCTGATCGTCATCCTCAGCGTCGTCGGCGTGTGGGCCTGGCACGAACTTTACGGTCGCTTCAGCGAAAGCACCGACGACGCCTATGTGAACGGCAACGTGGTGGAAATCACCCCGCTGGTCACGGGCACCGTGGTCAGCATCGGCGCCGACGATGGCGACCTGGTCCACGAAGGCCAGGTGCTGGTCAACTTCGACCCGAACGACGCCGCCGTCGGCCTGCAAAGTGCCCAGGCCAACCTGGCCCGCACCGTGCGCCAGGTGCGCGGCCTGTACAGCAACGTCGACGGCATGAAGGCCCAGGTCAACGCGCAGAAAGCCGACGTGCAAACCGCCCAGGACAACTTCAACCGGCGTAAAACCCTGGCCCAGGGTGGCGCGATTTCCCAGGAAGAACTGTCCCACGCCCGCGACAGCCTGACCGCCGCGAAGAACGCCCTGACCAACCTTGAGCAGCAACTGAAAACCACCAACGCGCTGGTGGATGACACCGTGATCAGCTCCCACCCGGACGTGCAAGCCGCTGCCGCGCAACTGCGCCAGGCCTACCTGACCGATGCGCGCAGCACCCTGATCGCGCCGGTCACCGGCTACGTCGCCAAGCGCACCGTGCAACTGGGCCAGCGCGTGCAACCAGGCACCGCGTTGATGGCGGTGATCCCGCTGAACCAACTGTGGATCGACGCCAACTTCAAGGAGACCCAGCTGCGCGATATGCGCATCGGTCAGCCGGTGGACATCGAGTCGGACATCTATGGCAGTGACGTGAAATTCAGCGGCACCATCGATAGCCTCGGCGCGGGCACCGGCAGTGCATTTGCCTTGCTGCCGGCGCAGAACGCCACGGGTAACTGGATCAAGATCGTGCAGCGGGTACCGGTGCGCATCCACATCAACGCCACCGAGCTGGCCAAGCACCCGCTGCGGGTGGGCTTGTCGACTCAGGTCAGCGTTGACCTGCACGACCAGAGCGGCCCGGTGCTGGCGCAACAGGCGCCGCAAAAAGCCTCGTTCAGCACCAACGTGTATGACCGCCAGCTCGCCGAGGCCGATGCCATGATCACCCAGTTGATCCATGACAACAGCATCGCCGCGCCCAAGGCTGTGCAACGCTGATGAGCAATAACGCCTCCTTCACGCCACCCAGCCTGTTGATGGCCACTATTGGCCTGTCGCTGGCGACCTTTATGCAGGTGCTCGACACCACCATCGCCAACGTGGCGTTGCCGACGATTTCCGGCAACCTTGGCGTGAGTTCGGAGCAGGGCACCTGGGTCATCACCTCCTTCGCGGTGAGCAACGCCATCGCCTTGCCGCTGACCGGCTGGCTCAGCCGCCGGTTTGGCGAGGTGAAGCTGTTCCTGTGGGCAACCATCCTGTTTGTGCTGGCGTCGTTCCTCTGTGGTATTTCCACGTCGATGCCCGAGCTGATCGCCTTCCGGGTCCTGCAAGGCCTGGTCGCGGGGCCGTTGTACCCGATGACCCAGACGCTGCTGATCGCGGTCTACCCGCCGGCGAGGCGCGGCATGGCCCTGGCGTTGCTGGCGATGGTCACGGTGGTGGCGCCGATTGCCGGGCCGATCCTCGGTGGCTGGATCACCGACAGCTACAGCTGGCCGTGGATCTTTTTTATCAACGTGCCGATCGGCATCTTTGCAGTGATGGTGGTGCGTTCGCAGCTGAAGAAACGCCCGGTGGTCACCAGCCACCAACCGATGGATTACGTTGGGTTGCTCAGCTTGATCGTCGGTGTGGGCGCCTTGCAGATCATCCTCGACAAGGGCAATGACCTGGACTGGTTCGAATCTAACTTCATCATCATCGGCGCGGCGATTTCGGTGATTGCCCTGGCGGTGTTCATTATCTGGGAGCTCACCGACAAACACCCGGTGGTCAACCTGAAGCTGTTCGCGCACCGCAACTTCCGCATCGGCACCATCGTGTTGATCCTCGGTTATGCGGGCTTCTTCGGGATCAACCTGATCCTGCCGCAATGGCTGCAAACCCAGATGGGCTACACCGCCACCTGGGCCGGCCTGGCGGTGGCGCCGATTGGCATCCTGCCGGTGTTGATGTCGCCGTTCGTGGGCAAGTACGCGCACAAGTTCGACCTGCGTCTGCTGGCGGGCCTGGCGTTCCTGGCAATTGGCTTGAGCTGCTTCATGCGGGCAGGCTTTACCAATGAGGTGGACTTCCAGCACATCGCCCTGGTGCAGTTGTTCATGGGCATCGGCGTGGCGCTGTTCTTTATGCCGACCTTAAGCATCCTCATGTCCGACCTGCCGCCGCACCAGATCGCCGACGGCGCCGGCCTGGCGACCTTCCTGCGGACCCTGGGTGGCAGCTTCGCGGCGTCGCTGACCACCTGGATCTGGATTCGCCGCGCAGACCAGCACCATGCCTACATGAGTGAAAACATGACCACCTACGACTCGGCCACACGCAATGCGCTGGATGCCTTGGGCGGGGCAGGGCAGAAAGCCTACACGCAGCTGGACCAGATCCTCACCAGCCAGGCATACATGATGTCCACCGTGGATTACTTCACGTTGCTGGGGTGGATGTTCATGGGGTTGATGCTGTTGGTGTGGCTGGCGAAGCCGCCGTTTACGGCGAAGGCGGGGCCGGCGGCTTCCGGGCACTGATCCACGAAATGTGGAATGCAATCCCCTGTGGGAGCTGGCTTGCCTGCGAAGACGGTGGTTCAGTCGATGCCTTGGTTGACTGACACACCGCCTTCGCGAGCAAGCCCGCACAGTTGGATCTGTGTTCACATCGGCAACTGACGCTATAGGTTGGGAAGTGCCCTGCTTTTAAAGAGGACCTTTCCGACATTATTCGCCGATAACAAATCTTTACTCTCTGGACTTTCGCACCGTCCAGGGATGACAAGGTATGAATACGAGCGTACTGCCGAGCGCTTTCTTTGATCACAGCCGACACAGACTCAGGGTCTACGGTGTCGATCCGTTGCTCGACGTGCTGGCTTTTCGCGGCGAAGAGCGGCTGAGCCGTCCCTTCAAGTACCACATCGAATTCACCTGCACCGAGCGCGATCTGGCGGTCGACCGAGTGCTGGGCAAACCCGCAACTTTCAGCCTTTTTTCCTTGCCGCCCAAGCCTGTCCTGGTTTGGCAGCCACCTCCAAAAAACAAGCCACTTCGCACCCTGACCGGCGTTGTCACCGGCTTCAAACGCCTGTCTGGTTCCAGTGATGAAGGCCGCTACGAAATCATCCTCGAACCACGTCTGGCGCTGCTGGCGCAGGGCAAGCAATTTCGCATTTACCAGCAGCAATCCGTGCCGCAGATCGTTGAGCACATCCTGCGTAGCCGTCACGGTTTTGAAGGGCAGGATTTTTACTTCCAACTGCTGCGCGACTACCCCAGGCGCGAGCAGGTCATGCAGTACGACGAAAGTGATCTGGCCTTTATTTCACGGCTGCTGGCCGACGTTGGCATCTGGTATCGCTTCGTTCGCGATGAGCGATTGAATCTTGATGTCGTGGAGTTTCACGATCACCAGCGTTACTACCAGTTCGACGTCGAGTTGCCCTATCGACCGCCCTCCGGGCTTGGCAGCGATCAGGACTGTGTGTGGAAACTGCAAACCCACCATCAGGTTGTAGAGCAACACGTCAACGTTCGCGCTTATCAATACCGGGATGCCAATGCGTGTCTCGACGGCGACATCGACCAGACCCGTGGTGCCACCACCACTTATGGCGAGGCATACCACTATGCCGAACCCTACAGCGTGCTCGGGAACAGGCTGGATACTGACGAGGACCTGCCCACCGAAAGCGGCTATAGCTACGCGCGCCTGCGGCATGAACGCTACCTCAATAACCAGACCCGGCTCAGCGGGCTTAGCACCAGTGCAACGCTGGCGCCAGGCCAGGTACTGACCATTACCGGCGGCGCGCCCAAGGCGTTCATGCCCAGGGTGGTGATCACCCAACTGACAACCCGTGCTGCCCGCGATCGCAGCCTTGAGGTCAGCTTCGACGCCATCCCCTATTCGGAAACCGTATGTTACCGACCGCCGTTGCAACCCAAGCCAAGTATCGCCGGCACCGTCCCGGCTCGTGTCTCCAACCCGGGGGTGAACGACCCTTACGCGCATATCGACCTGGAGGGGCGCTACAAGGTCAATTTCCTGTTTGATCGCGACACTTGGACGCGCGGCGAGGAGAGCCTCTGGCTGCGCCTGGCCCGGCCTTATGCGGGGGATACTCACGGCTTGCACCTGCCACTGATCGCGGGCACCGAAGTGGCCGTGGCGTTCGAGCAAGGTGACCCAGACCGCCCTTATATCGCTCACGCCCTGCACGACAGCGCACGCCCTGATCACGTCACCCTGCGCAACTACAAACGCAATGTGTTGCGCACGCCGGCCAATAACAAATTGCGCATGGATGACACCCGGGGTGAGGAGCACATCAAGCTCAGCACCGAATACAGCGGCAAGAGCCAGCTAAACCTCGGTCATATCGTAGATGCCGGAAAGAACAAGCGCGGCGAGGGGTTCGAACTGCGCACTGACGGCTGGGGCGCGATGCGGGCCGCAAAAGGCCTGCTGATCAGTGCGGATCAACAGAGCAAAGCCTCTGGCGCGGTCTTGGCGATGGACCCGGCCACGCAGCTGATACAGGGGGCTGCGCAGCAAATGGCCGACTGGCAGACCATCGCCCAGGCCCACCGAAGCCCTCAACCGGCCATCAACGGTTTACAGCAGTTGCAGGCTGACGCAAAAGACCTGGCAGCCCCGGCCATCCTGCTCAGCGCTCCCCAAGGTATTGGCGCGGTTACGCCGTCCAGCCTGCTGCTCAAAAGCGGCGACGCGCTGTACCTGCAAAGCCGCGACGACATCCATCTAGCCGCCGCCCGGCAGCTCTCGGCTCACGCCAACCAAGGCATTTCCCTGCTCGCTCAGCAGCACGGCATGCGCCTGGTCTCGGGCAAGGGACCGCTGGAAATCGAGTCCCACGGTGATTTGCTCAATTTGATCGCACAGCAGGACATCAGCGTGCAGTCGGTGCAGGGGCAAGTGCACCTGACCGCCAGGAACGGCATCACCCTGGGGTGTGGTGGCGGTTACCTGCGGATTCACCCGAGTGGCGCAATCGACATCCACAGCCCAGGCAAGTTGCTCCTCAAGGGGCAGCATGTGTGGGAGGGGCCTGCGGGCCTGAGCTTTGCGTTGCGTGAGTTGCCGCAGTCGGTGTGTGAGGACTGCCTTAAGAGAGCACGCGCAAAGGCCATCACCCTTTTGATGCGTGAAGGTTGATCAGGAGAGAGTGACATGTCAGCACCTATCCCATGGCAGGACCAGGTCGAACACGTATGTGCCACCGCCGGTGTGCACTCTGTAGATCTGCTATTTGATCAGGCCGCCTGGCACACCGACCTTATCGGGGCGCTGGAGCAAATAAGGCCAGCGATCCCCTGGTTTTCACTGTTCACGGGAACCCCCGAGGAACACATGTTGGACCAGGCCCCCCTATTGATGCGCCTGGACTTGACCCATTGGCGGCATAAAGCCTGGCTGGAGGAACTACTGACTCACGGCGCAGCCGACGCACGCGTGTTGGTGGTGATCTCGCCGCTGGCCTTTGAAACCCTGAGTCACGCGCTGCGAGCACTTTCGCAAATCCGCTGGGGCGGTAAAGCCGGCCTGTTGCGTTACTACGACCCGCGCAGCTTTCCCTTATTGATGTCTTCGATTTTTACCGACCAACAACGCACTGAGTTTCGGCAACTGGCTTTTTTTTGGGGCTGGTTTGATCGAGATGAGCAAATGCAGTGGCTCAAGGGACATGCATTGGGTGGAAAGAGCGCCGTTCACGTTTCACCTTTTCTGGAATTGAGCGACGAACAGTTCGAGTTGATGGGGTGTATCAGCGATGCGCAGGAGTTAATGAACAGCGGAGAGTTTTATCAAGCACTTGGAGGCCGGGAGCAGCGTTTCTCTTTGTTCTACTCATTAGCCTTGAAGGCCAGTCGGGGAAATTATTTTGGTGATTTTCATGAGTATGTAAGGAGCAGGTTATGAGGTTGAAGCGTTGCTTGCTTTGCTTGGGTTTTGTGGGGTGCGGCCTGGCGGTTTTAATGTTGTTGGGGTGTGCGTTTACCGAAAACAAAATGGTGGCCGGGAATATAGCGGCGATTAATCATGTTGAAGGTACGGCAATTAATTGGTTTTCGGTGAATGGCTATAGAGCCCACGGCGGAGGGGGGAGTTCGTGTTGCATTATTTTGCCGGTTAAGTGGCGGCCGGGGTTGAAGGTGGATGTTGAATGGGAAGTCGACTTGGATCCTTATGCTTATTCGAAGTGGCCGCCGTTGGGGAGTGATGGCTATAGGGCTGAACAAGTTAAGCACAAAGCCAAATATCGGCATTACAGTGCTACGGTTGATCTTCCGGAATGGCCAGAAAGAAAATCTTGCGATCTAAAGGTGCACTTCTTAACTTGCAATCGCGTTGCAGTTACTACTGCTTGCGCGATATATGGTCGACCAGATTATCCGATCAAAGAACCTAGGCGCGCAAAGGAGCCAGTTGTATGTGCGAAGTGACGCGTTTCATGATTAATTTTTTTAGGGGGCAGAGTTTGTTTTTCTCGTTGCTGAGGTCGGTAGTGTGTTTTATTGGAAAGATAAGCGCGGTTTTGAAATGCCTGTGTGGGTTATTGGTGCTTACATTGTTGGGGTGTACGTTCGCTGAAAATAAGATGGTAGCCGGGAATATAGCAGCGATTAATCATGTTGAAGGTACTGCAATTAATTGGTTTTCGGTGAATGGCTATAGGGCGCACGGCGGAGGAGGGAGCTCGTGTTGCATTATTTTGCCGGTTAGATGGCGGCCGGGTTTGAAGGTGGATGTTGAGTGGGAGGTTGATCCTGATCGCTTTGCGAAAATAAAAAGAAAAACAATCGGGTTTGGATTTGATGAGGACGCCTGGGCCAGTCACAAGGCTAAATTTCGACAGTACCGAGTTACAGTCGATGTTCCTAAATGGCCGGAAAAAAAGTCGTGCAGTATGAATATTCATTTCTTGACTTGTAAGCGAGTGGAGGTGACGACCTCGTGCTGGGTGTACGGTCACCCAAGTTATCCCATCCAAGAACCACTTGATATGAAGGAGCCAGCTGTATGCCCCAATTAGAAAGTAACTCAAAGGATAACGTTTTTGTTCCGACTCGTAAGTCTTGGTGGTCAGTCGATAAAATTATATTGGTAATTTGAGTGAGTGTGTAAGGAGCAGGTTATGAGCCTGAAGAGATGCTTGCTTTGCTTTGGTTTTATGGGGGGCGGCCTGGCGACTTTAGTGTTGTTGGGGTGTGCGTTTACTGAAAATAAAATGGTGGCCGGGAATATAGCAGCGATCAATCATGTTGAAGGTACTGCGATTAATTGGTTTTCGGTGAATGGGTATAGAGCGCACGGCGGAGGGGGGAGTTCGTGTTGCATCATTATGCCGGTTAAGTGGCGGCCGGGGTTGGAAGTGGAGGTTGAGTGGGAGGTTGATCCTAATTCATCCGCAGAAATGCCATCTGTTACGTCGAATAAGTTTCACGAGGTTTATGCAAGGCACGCTGAGAACTACAGGGTTTATAGAGCTGTTGTTGCCATTCCGGAATGGCCTGAAAAAAAATCTTGCGACCTAAAGGTGCATTTCTTAACTTGCAATCGCGTTGCAGTTACTACTGCTTGCGCGATATATGGTCGACCAGATTATCCGATCAAAGAACCTAGGCGCGCAAAGGAGCCAGTTGTATGTGTGAAGTGACGCGTTTCATGATTAATTTTTTTAGGGGGCAGAGTTTGTTTTTCTCGTTGCTTAGGTCGGTAGTGTGTTTTATTGGAAAGATAAGCGCGGTTTTGAAATGCCTGTGTGGGTTATTGGTTCTTACATTGTTGGGGTGTACGTTCGCTGAAAATAAAATGGTGGCCGGGAATATAGCAGCGATTAATCATGTTGAAGGTACTGCGATTAATTGGTTTTCGGTGAATGGCTATAGGGCGCACGGCGGAGGAGGGAGTTCGTGTTGCATCATTATGCCAGTTAAGTGGCGACCGGGGTTGAAGATGGATATTGAGTGGGAGGTTGATCCGAACAGCGATGTTGCTACGCCTCCGATAGGAACGAATGAGTTCAAAGCCTTTATGGTCAAGCATAAATCCAATTACCGACGTTACAGCGCAGTCGTTGATGTTCCGGAGTGGCCAGAAAGAAAATTGTGTAGTCTGAATGTTCATTTTTTGACTTGTAAGCGAGTGGAAGTGACGACCTCGTGCTGGGTGTACGGTCACCCAAGTTATCCCATCCAAGAACCACTTGATATGAAGGAGCCAGCTGTATGCCCCAATTAGAAAGTAACTCAAAGGATAACGTTTTTGTTCCGACTCGTAAGTCTTGGTGGTCAGTCGATAAAATTATATTGGTAATTTGAGTGAGTGTGTAAGGAGCAGGTTATGAGCCTGAAGAGATGCTTGCTTTGCTTTGGTTTTATGGGGGGCGGCCTGGCGACTTTAGTGTTGTTGGGGTGTGCGTTTACTGAAAATAAAATGGTGGCCGGGAATATAGCAGCGATCAATCATGTTGAAGGTACTGCGATTAATTGGTTTTCGGTGAATGGGTATAGAGCGCACGGCGGAGGGGGGAGTTCGTGTTGCATCATTATGCCGGTTAAGTGGCGGCCGGGGTTGGAAGTGGAGGTTGAGTGGGAGGTTGATCCTAATTCATCCGCAGAAATGCCATCTGTTACGTCGAATAAGTTTCACGAGGTTTATGCAAGGCACGCTGAGAACTACAGGGTTTATAGAGCTGTTGTTGCCATTCCGGAGTGGCCTGAAAAAAAATCTTGCAGTCTGAATGTTCATTTTTTGACCTGTAATCGCGTGGAGGTGACGACCTCGTGCTGGGTATATGGTCACCCAAGCTATCCGATCCAAGAACCACTTGATATGCAGGAGCCAGCTGTATGCCCGAATTAAAAAACAACTCAAAAGACAACGCTTTTGGTCCACCTGTTTTTCCTCTCGGTGGTCGATTGCCAACTGACGCGGTAAGGGTAAGCGAGAACTATAATAAGCAGATGGCTGAAGAGAGGTATTTTTGCCGGCAGCGCGATTCCCAAGGAAGAAGCCAACGTTTTGAATGTTGCCACAGCTTGCACGTAAGTTTGTTTTTCGATGGAACCAATAATAACGAAAATAACGACACTCAAAAGGATCACCCTAGCAATATTGCTAAACTATTTCATGCATCGCTTCAAGGTCCAAAGGCCCAAAAGAGCGGCTATTACTCTTACTACATGCCCGGTGTTGGCACTCCATTTCCGGAAGTAGGCGAGTTGGATTACAGCGAGAAGGGGTTGAAGTACGCCACCGGTGGAGAGGATCGCATCAACTGGGCGTTGGTCTCCATCGCTGATGCGTTGCATTGGGCGTTGACCAGGAATCGATTGTTGCAGGATGACTGTGCAGAAGCTGTCACCAAAATGAGCACGTGGTCTACGCCCTTGATGAGTACCCTTGGCACAAGCAATCGTCGCTCCGTAATGACCAGCCTGCTTGCCCCTTTGAAAGCCCGCGTGCCGGTAGCGCAGCCCAAGGTTCTGGGAATCAAACTCTTCGTATACGGTTTCTCCCGAGGCGCCGCAGAGGCCCGCACTTTTGTCTCTTGGCTAAGCCAGCTATTCGACACCCCAGAAGGCGCCGAGCGCCCCGAACAAAGCCTGATTGGTCTGCCAATCAGCGTCGAGTTTCTCGGCCTGCTGGATACCGTGGCCTCGGTCGGCATCGCTCACGCCGCGCCGTTTTTTGCAGGGCATATGGATTGGGCCGATAACACTCAGTTATTGCCCGACGCCCAACGTTTCCCTGATCTGGTCAAGTGCTGCCGCCATTTCGTCGCGGGATTCGAACAGCGCTCGTGTTTCCCGCTGGATTCGATACGCAATGAGGATGGCAAGTACCCAGCCAACACCATCGAAGTGGTCTACCCCGGCGTTCATTCCGATGTGGGGGGCGGCTACCCAAAAAATGATCAGGGCAAGGCACGCGGTGGTACCAATGAACTAGTTTCACAGATCGCTTTGCACGACCTGTATGCCGAAGCCTTCGCTGCGGGCGCACCGTTGCAGGTTCCGGAGCAGGCATTGCCTGAAAGCTTGCAGCGCAACGAATCTTGGCGGAGGTTGGGGCCGGACACAAAAGAGGAGTTCGATATCAGCCCCCTCGTTATCGAACGCTTCAACGCCTGGCGCCAAACCCTCCCAGGCATCCCTTGCGACCCACCCACCGCCACTCCCCCCTGGTCCTACCAACCCATCCAGCTCACCACCACTGTCGAAGACACCCTGGCCGACCAACTGGGCTGGATCACCGGCTGGCGCGTCGGCCGTTTTGCCAACGACAGCTACAAACACCAACCCTTCTTCACTCAAGCCCACGAGACCACGGCCTACGATGAGGGCCAACAACGCGAGCACTACGAAGCGCTGAAAAGGGCTCTCAAAAAACACCGCGAGCAAACCCCTGATGCGGCCAAAACCTTCCCGGGCCCGCCCATCTACGAACCGAAGATCGACCAGACCCAACTGAGTCAGGCCGCTGCCGAGTTCAAGGCCGACTACACCGGCAGCAAACGCGAACAAACCAGCTTGAAGGGTTACGTGCTGGACGTGGTGCTGCGCGACGCGATCTACCTGCTCAACGAAGATGACGAAGCCAAGGACCACGCCGCACTCAAGGCGGCGGGCGAGCGACGTTGCAAACAGCTGTTCCGGGATGACCGAGGTACGCCCAGTACGGAAGAAAATATGGCCCTGCTGGTCGCGCTGTTCGACGATCAAGTCCACGACTCGCGCGCCTGGTTCATGCACGATGCGCTGAAAACCCGTGAGCTGTGGGCCGGTTACTTTTTTTACCGCATGACCTATTTCGGCAATGAAAACAGCCGCGAGCTTTCCCCGGTGGTGGTGGCGGGGCGGATGCTGGGTGTGGCGATGGTGGTTGGGGCCACGGTGTATGGCATCAAGCGAAAAAATGCCCTGGGTGGCCTTGCCGCCGGTATCAGCGGCGCGACCATCGGTTATCAGGTTATCGACAAGGCCACGGGCCTGGTGGTGCCGTTCCTGCCGGGGGCCGAGCAAATCCTCAAGCCAACCGCGCACATCGGTTTGGTGGCCGCCGAGCTGAAAACTCAAATCGCCCAGGAGGATCTGGCCGAGCGCCTGGAACGCACCACTGCCATGTTGCGCGCGGCGGGCAGCTTGTTTGGGATCGACGGGGAGGTGGCCTGATGTTGCCTTTAGTGCGTCTCGGTGATCCTTTGCAGCCCTTTGGCGGCGAGGTTTTGCAAGGCCATTTCCTGGCCTTCGGCAAACCGGTGGCCTGCATGGGCGACCCCGTCCGCTGTAAAAAGCACGGCCTGAACAAAATCAGTGAAGGCACTGCGGGTTCCACAATGGACGGCAAACCTGTGGCGCTGCACGGGCACCGATGTGAGTGCGGCTGCCGTTTGGTGAGCACGCTTGCTACTGCATCGATGGGGGTGTCGCCATGACTCGGCCGCCGCTGTATCCGCAGGTTATTGCGCCGAGAGCACCCCATTGGCGAGGCTGGTGGCTGGCGTTGCTGGTGCTCTTGAGCGTGCAGGCGGCAGCCCTGTTTGCGCTCTGGCCCGAAGGCCAGCCTCAGGTAGAACTGTGGTTATGGGGTGCAGTGCTGCCATTGAGTTGGGCGTTGGTATTGGCGCTGCGTGTATTGGTTTGGCAGATCGCTCAGTTCCAGACGGATGTGTACCGCCGCGCCCGTGATGGCGACCTGCAGCGCTGGTGGCGGCGGCGTGGTTTGGGGTTGCCGGTGCAACAGGTGTTGTTGCTCGGGCCGGCGGGCGACGAGCAGGCGCAGTACCGCGGGCTGATGGCCGCCACGCCCGTCCCGAAACCGTCGTTGATACCGGGGGCGACGCAGCCTGCGCTACGGTGTCGATTGTCACTGAGCAATCTCACCGAACGCGGCCCTGCCTTGGCCCGCCACCTTGCCCGGTTGACCCTTGCACTTCCTGAGTTATCTGCGCGCTGGCCAAGGTTGTGCGGCGTTGCCTGGGCGGGTGATACGGGCAGCGAGCGCGCGTTCACTCAACAGTTGGCCAAGGCCGGCGTGAGGCTGCCCGATACTCGCGTGCCATTGGCCGATCTGGCCGACCTCGATGCGCTGATTGAAGGCTTTTACCCGCGCTGCCAGGAGGCGGGGGATTGGTTCTTGTGCGCCGGCGTGGTGTCTTTGGAACGCGCCTCAGACCCTGAGCAGCCAGGCGAAGCGGGCTTTCTGTGGGTGGTGGATCGGCAAGGCAGGCAGGTGTTGCATCGAGCTGAGTATCTATTGAGCGAAACGCATGAGTCGCCGGCTCAACTGTGCGCGCAGGTGCAATGTTATGCCGGCCTTGATGGGCCGCCGGCCAGCTGTTTGGCATTGGATGCAACCAGCCAGCTAACGTTTGCGCAGGGAGGCTGGTGCGCAGCCGAGCACCAACTGAGCATGCATTGGGGCCTGCTGGGGAACCTGGCGCCTTTCATCGGTATGTCGCTGGCGCTGTTGCAGGCGAAGGTGGCAGCTCAGCCCTGCGGCTGGTTGAGTCAGGACGCCGAGAAACGACTGGCGATTGGAGTGGTGGTACCTCATGGCAATCATTAAGGGTGGACGTAAGGCCTCTTTGGTCGGCATGGGGTTGGGTTATCTGGTGGTCGCGTGGTTGCTGGTCATGCTCGGCTGCGTGCTCTACGCATTGTGCCGTGACTATTTCGCTTGGCCCGCGCTGGCGCTCAAGGATCTGGCACTCCGAGGCCTGTTCATCGGGCTCGCGCTTTGCTGGTTTTGCCCGCTGATTGTATTGGCTTGGGACCGTGTTGCGGTTGGCTGGGCAACGGGGTTGGTGGCGACAGTGGCTGAACCCTGGGGGGCTTTTCCGAGTCCTGTCGAGCCTGAAGAAAAACCGTGGCTGGAGGCGCTACGCAAGTCTCTTCGCACCCAGCACGGGTACTTCTGGCGCAGCAAAGTCCGCTGGTTTTTAGTGTTTGGCGAACCGGATCAGATCAACGCTATCGCCCCTGGCTTGACGCCACAAAACTGGCTGGAAGGGCAGGGCACAGTGTTGTTATGGGGTGGCAGTGTCAATTGCGGGCTGGACAAGGCAGCCCTTGCACAGTGGCGCGAGTTGAGCCGCCAGCGTGCGTTTGACGCTGTGGTCTGGGCGCTGGGCAGGGAGCAAAGCCTCGATGATGCCGCGATGGGTGAGGGCGTTCGGCACTTGTGCGAACTGTCCCGTGAGTTGCGCTGGCAGATTCCCCTGCACCTGTGGCAAGTCTGTGCCAGCCCATGGCCGCAGGCCCAGCGCAGAGTCGAGCCGGTTGGCAGTGTGTTGCCGACGAAGCTGACCATCGGCGCCCTGCAAGCGTGCTTGCAAGGCTTGATCGAGCCCCTGCGTCAAGCAGGTCTGGCGCAGATGCATGATCAGACTACCCATGATTTCCTGCTCCGGCTGTCTCGCGATTTGCAGGTCGAAGGCATGACCCGGTGGCGCCAGGCGCTTGCGCCGTTGCTGGGCCCGTCCGCCCGTGGAGTGCCCCTGCGTGGTGTGTGGTTCAGCCTGCCGGTGCAGCGTGAGCCGACGGGCCATTATTGGCCGAAGGACCCCGCCTGGAACGGCGTACTGGCGGACAAACCCGTACGCCGCCGAGTGGGCTGGAGCGCCGCTCGCGTCTGTTACGCCGTGACGATGATGCTGATGCTGGTCTGGGCAATGGGCTTGTGGCTGTCCTTCGCCAGTAACCGCGCGCAGGTCGCTCAAGCACACGCGTCGCTCGCTGCGTTGCAGCAATCGGCTCAAGGCGACCAGCAATTTCAGGCCCTCAACGAGCTGACTCGCGTCCTCGCCCGGCTGGACTACCGCGCCGAGCACGGCACGCCGTGGTATCAACGTTTTGGCTTGAACCAGAACCAAGCCTTGCTTGAAACCCTTTGGCCGCACTACGTCGAAAGCAATAACCGATTGATGCGCGACCCGGCGGTCGAGAATTTGCAACGCCAACTCGACACGTTGATCAACCTTGCACCGGACAGCCCGGACCGCGCCCGCTACGCCCGTGTTGCCTACGATCAACTCAAGGCTTACCTGATGATGGCCCGCCCGGAAAAAACCGATTCTGTCTTCCTGGCCAAGACCTTGAGCGAGGCTGAGCCGCTGCGCGCCGGTTTGTCACCCGGTATTTGGCAGAGCCTGTCGCCGACGCTTTGGCAGTTCTACAGCGTGCAGTTGGCTGCACATCCCGAGTGGCGCATCGCGGCTGACTGGAAGCGGGTCGCTCAGGTCCGGCAGGTCTTGCTAGGCCAGTTGGGTCGACGCAACGCCGAAGCCAGCCTGTACCAACAGGTGCTCGATGCCGCCGCCAATCATTCGCCGGACTTGAGCCTGCACCAGATGGTCGCCGATACCGATGCATTGGCACTGTTTTCCACCGACGCCAGGGTCGCGGGGGTGTTCACCCGCCAAGCCTGGGAGGGCCATGTGCGCCAAGTCATTGACGATATTGCCAGCGCTCGACGCGAGGAAATCGACTGGGTGCTCAGCGACAAGCCCATCGATGTTGATCCCGATCTGACGCCAGAAAAACTGCGCGAGCGTCTTACCGAGCGCTACTTCCAGGACTATGCCCGCGCGTGGCTGGACTTCCTCAACAGTCTGCGCTGGCAGCAATCCGAACGGATGGCCGATGTCATCGACCAATTGACGTTGATGAGCGATGTGCGCCAGTCGCCATTGATTGCACTGATGAGCACAGTGGCGTACCAAGCGCATGCAAGTCACCGTGGCCGGACACTTGGAGACTCTCTGATCCAGTCGGCGCAACAGTTGATCGGCCGGGACGAGACGCCGGTGACCGACGGATTGACGCATGAGCCGAGCGGCCCCCTGGATGCCACTTTCGGTCCGCTGCTTTCACTGATGAGCAACGACGACGGTAGCAAGCTCTCCTTGCATGCTTTTCTCACCCAAATCACCCGCGCTCGCCTGAAACTGCAGCAAGTCAGTCACGCCCCGGACCCGCAGGCCATGACCCAGACCCTGGCGCAAACGGTCTTCCAGGGAAAAAGTATCGATCTGACCGACACCCAGTCCTACGGCAGGCTGATTGCTGCCAGCCTGGGTACGCAGTGGGCCGGGTTCGGCGAGGCGCTGTTCGTGCGTCCAATGGACCAGGCCTGGCAGCGGGTGCTGCAACCTTCAGCGGCGAGTCTTAACCGCCAGTGGCAACGCGCGATCGTGACGCCCTGGCACAGCGCGTTTGCCAGCCGCTACCCGTTTGCCGCCACAGGCAGTGACGCCTCGTTGCCGATGTTGGGACAAATGATTCGTGCCGACTCAGGGCGGATCGAGCAGTTCTTGCAGCATCAACTGAGCGGCGTGTTGCGCAAGGAGGGCAATCGCTGGGTGGTCGATCCGTTGCATAGCCAGGGCTTGCGTTTCAATCCGCAGTTTCTGTCAGCCATCAACCAGCTCAGCAACTTGGCGGACGTGCTCTACACCGACGGTGGCATGGGGCTGAGCTTCGAGCTCCAGGGCAAGGCGGTCAGAGACGTGGTGCAAACCACCTTTGTTCTCAATGGCGAAAAACACCACTACTTCAACCAAAAAGAACGTTGGCAGCGCTTCAACTGGCCAGGCCATAGCGATTACCCCGGGGTGAGCCTGAGCTGGACCAGTGTGCATGCCGGCGAACGCCTGTTGGGTGATTACCAAGGCACCTGGGGGCTGATCCGTTTGCTGGAAAAAGCCCGCGTCACGCCATTGGACGATGGCGACAGCCTCTATCGCATGGAGCTCAAGGCGCCTGACGGTATCGACCTGACTTGGCATCTGCGCACCGAACTGGATGCAGGGCCATTGGCACTGCTCAAGCTGCGCGGTTTCACGCTGCCTTCACAGATATTTTTGGCTGATGAGTCGTAGGCACAAAACGCGAGTGTGGAATGCAAACCCCTGTGGGAGCTGGCTTGCCTGCGATAGCGGTGGTTCAGTCGATACATGAGTTGACTGCCCCCCGCTATCGCGGGCAAGCCCGCTCCCACATTTGGATCGGTGTTCACATTGGATCAGTGGTGTTTGAGGTTCAGGCGCCAGGCAGCGCCAGTTGCGGATTGACGAAATCAAACGCCGCCAACTGAAACCCTTGCTCATCCACCTGCAACGCCCAACCCTGTTTATCCCAATCCCCCAGCACAATGCGCTTGGCCGCTTGCTCGCCAATCTGCAACTTGTGAATGGCGGGGCGGTGGGTGTGGCCGTGGACCAGGGTGCGTACGCCGAACTGCTGCATTACCCGTGGCACTTCCTCGGGGGTGACGTCGACAATGTCGTTGGCCTTCATGCGTGTCTGTGCACGGCTTTCACTGCGCAGCTTGCGCGCCAGTTTGTGGCGGGTGCGCAGGGGCAGGTGGCGCAGGATAAACAGCACGACCGGGTTGCGCAGGATACGCCGCAGCTTCATATAGCCGACGTCGCGGGTGCAGAGGCTGTCGCCGTGCATCAACAGCACCGGCTCGCCATGGAGTTGCACGACACTCGGGTCCTTGAGCAAGGTGGCACCTGCAGCTTTGCAGAACGCCTTGCCGATCAGGAAGTCGCGGTTGCCATGCATGATGAAAATCGGGGTGCCGCTGTCGCTCAGTTCGCGCAGGGCTGCGCAAATCGAGCGTTGGAAAGGGGTCATCCCATCGTCGCCAATCCAGGCTTCAAAGAAGTCCCCCAGAATGTACAACGCCTGGGCGCCACGGGCGCGGCCGTGGAGTAAATCCAGAAACGCCCGGGTTATATCCGGGCGCTCCTCTTCCAGATGCAAATCTGAAATCAGCAATATCACCCAACGATCTCGGCTTTCTCGACGATCACGTCTTCTACCGGAACGTCCTGGTGACCGGCTTTGCCAGTGGTCTGTACGCCTTTGATCTTGTCAACGACGTCCTGGCCTTCGGTGACTTTACCGAATACCGCGTAACCCCAACCCTGCACGTTCTTGCCGCTGTGGTTCAGGAAGGCGTTGTCGGCCACGTTGATGAAGAACTGCGCGGAGGCCGAATGCGGCTCCATGGTACGGGCCATGGCGACGGTGTACTTGTCGTTGGAAAGGCCGTTGTCCGCTTCGTTCTGGATGCTTGGGCGCTTGTCTTTCTTTTCTTTCATGCCTGGCTCGAAACCACCGCCCTGGATCATGAAGTTGCCGATGACACGGTGGAAAACGGTGTTTTCGTAGTGGCCGGCGTTTACGTACTCGATGAAGTTGGCGACGGTGATCGGCGCTTTCTCGGCGTTCAGCTCGATGACGATGTCACCGTGGTTGGTGGTCAGTTTGACTTGAGTCATGGTCGTTTCTCTTTCAAGGAATTCGTAGGTACGGACGCCCTAGCGCCTTACCGGTTTGGCGAAACTTCGGCCAAGGCGCGCAGTTTAGCGTGCCCGGCAGGAATTTCGAGGTGGTTTTTTATCGCGTTCGTCATTAAAGCAGTAATTAAAGCAGCAGTTTTGGGTCGTGGCCTGTCAGTGTCTTGACCGCTTCGGCTATTATGAGCGCTTTGTTTTATCTGGCCTCAACCGGCCACGTACCTGTCTGTTCAAGGATCCTATGAGCAAGCCCACTGTCGACCCTACCTCGAATTCCAAGGCCGGACCTGCCGTCCCGGTCAATTTCCTGCGCCCGATCATCCAGGCGGACCTGGATTCGGGCAAGCACACGCAGATCGTCACCCGTTTCCCGCCTGAGCCAAACGGCTACCTGCACATCGGTCACGCCAAGTCGATCTGTGTGAACTTCGGCCTGGCCCAGGAATTCGGTGGCGTCACGCACCTGCGTTTCGACGACACCAACCCGGCCAAGGAAGACCAGGAATACATCGACGCCATCGAAAGCGACGTGAAGTGGCTGGGCTTCGAATGGTCCGGTGAAGTGCGCTATGCCTCGCAATACTTCGACCAGTTGCACGACTGGGCCGTCGAGCTGATCAAGGCCGGCAAGGCCTACGTCGACGACCTGAGCCCGGAACAGGCCAAGGAATACCGTGGCACCCTGACCGAGCCGGGCAAGAACAGTCCGTTCCGCGACCGTTCGGTGGAAGAGAACCTGGACTGGTTCGCACGCATGCGTGCCGGTGAGTTCCCGGACGGCGCCCGCGTGCTGCGTGCCAAGATCGACATGGCCTCGCCGAACATGAACCTGCGCGACCCGATCATGTACCGCATCCGCCACGCCCATCACCACCAGACCGGTGACAAGTGGTGCATCTACCCGAACTACGACTTCACCCACGGTCAGTCGGACGCCATCGAAGGCATCACCCATTCGATCTGCACCCTGGAGTTCGAAAGCCATCGCCCGTTGTACGAGTGGTTCCTGGAGCACCTGCCGGTTCCTGCGCACCCGCGCCAGTACGAGTTCAGCCGCCTGAACCTGAACTACACCATCACCAGCAAGCGCAAGCTCAAGCAGTTGGTGGATGAAAAGCACGTACATGGCTGGGATGACCCGCGCATGTCCACACTGTCGGGCTTCCGCCGCCGTGGCTACACGCCGGCTTCGATCCGCAATTTCTGCGACATGGTCGGCACCAACCGTTCCGACGGCGTGGTCGACTTCGGCATGCTCGAATTCAGCATCCGCCAGGACCTCGACGCGAACGCCCCACGCGCCATGTGCGTGCTGCGTCCGCTGAAAGTCGTGATCACCAACTACCCGGAAGACAAGGTCGACCACCTCGAACTGCCGCGCCACCCGCAGAAAGAAGAACTCGGCGTGCGCAAGCTGCCGTTCGCCCGTGAAATCTACATCGACCGCGATGACTTCATGGAAGAGCCGCCAAAAGGCTACAAGCGCCTGGAGCCGAATGGCGAAGTGCGCCTGCGTGGCAGCTACGTGATCCGTGCCGACGAAGCGATCAAGGACGCCGATGGCAACATCGTCGAACTGCGTTGCTCGTACGACCCGGAAACTCTGGGCAAGAACCCGGAAGGCCGCAAGGTCAAAGGCGTGATCCACTGGGTGCCGGCCGCCGCCAGCATCGAGTGCGAAGTGCGTCTGTACGATCGCCTGTTCCGTTCGCCGAACCCTGAAAAGGCGGAAGACAGCGCCAGTTTCCTCGACAACATCAACCCTGACTCCCTGCAAGTACTCACTGGTTGTCGTGCCGAACCCTCGTTGGGCGAAGCACAGCCGGAAGACCGTTTCCAGTTCGAGCGCGAAGGTTACTTCTGCGCGGATATCAAGGACTCGAAACCAGGCGCTCCGGTATTCAACCGTACCGTGACCTTGCGTGATTCGTGGGGCCAGTGATCAGGCAGGCCTGACCGGCTTTGCCTAGAGAGAAGGAATTGTCGTGTTAACGATCTACAACACACTCAGCAAGACCAAAGAAGTCTTCAAGCCGCTGGATGGCAACAAGGTGCGCATGTACGTGTGCGGCATGACCGTGTACGACTACTGCCACATCGGCCACGGCCGCAGCATGGTGGCTTTCGACCTGGTCACCCGCTGGTTGCGTTTCAGCGGCTATGACTTGACGTACGTGCGCAACATCACCGACATCGACGACAAGATCATCAACCGCGCCAATGAAAACGGCGAGTCGTTCGACGCGCTGACCGAGCGCATGATTGCCGCGATGCACGAGGACGAGGCGCGCCTCAACATCCTCAAGCCGGACATGGAACCACGCGCCACGGACCACATCCCGGGCATGCACGCGATGATCCAGACCCTGATCGACAAGGGTTACGCCTACGCCCCGGGCAATGGCGACGTGTACTACCGCGTCGCCAAGTTCATGGGCTACGGCAAGCTGTCGCGCAAGAAAATCGAAGACCTGCGCATCGGCGCGCGTATCGAAGTGGATGAAGCCAAGCAAGACCCGCTCGACTTCGTGCTATGGAAAGGCACCAAGCCGGGCGAGCCGAGCTGGGAATCGCCATGGGGCGCCGGGCGGCCGGGCTGGCACATCGAATGCTCGGTGATGTCCACCTGCTGCCTGGGCGAGACGTTCGACATTCATGGCGGCGGCAGCGACCTCGAGTTCCCGCACCACGAAAACGAAATCGCCCAGAGCGAAGCCGCCACCGGCAAGACCTACGCCAATGCCTGGATGCACTGCGGCATGATTCGCATCAATGGCGAGAAGATGTCCAAGTCCTTGAACAACTTCTTCACCATCCGCGACGTGCTGGCAAAGTATCACCCGGAAGTGGTGCGTTACCTGCTGGTATCGAGCCACTACCGCAGTGCGATCAACTACTCGGAAGACAACCTCAAGGACGCCAAGGGCGCCCTGGAGCGGTTCTACCACGCGTTGAAAGGCTTGCCGGTGGTTGCTCCGGCCGGTGGCGAAGCGTTCGTTGAGCGCTTCACCCAGGTGATGAACGACGACTTCGGCACCCCAGAAGCCTGCGCCGTGCTGTTCGAGATGGTGCGCGAGATCAACCGCCTGCGCGAGAGCGATCTCGACGCCGCCGCTGGCCTTGCCGCACGCCTGAAAGAACTGGCCAGCGTGCTGGGCGTGTTGCAGATGCAAGCCGATGACTTCCTCCAGGCCGGCGCCGAAGGGCGTGTGGATGCGGCTGAAGTCGATGCGCTGATCCAGGCGCGCCTGAACGCACGGGCCAACAAGGACTGGGCGGAATCCGACCGTATCCGTGACCAACTCACCGCCATGGGCGTGGTGTTGGAAGACGGCAAGGGTGGGACGACGTGGCGCTTGGCTGATCAGGCTTGATTGCTAAAGGCTGAATAAAAAACGCCCCGACTGGTTCGGGGCTTTTTTTTCGCCAGGCACACCACAATCCAAATGTGGGAGCGGGCTTGCTCGCGAATGCGGTGTATCAGTCACACATGTGCTGACTGACACGCCGCATTCGCGAGCAAGCCCGCTCCCACAGTTTTTACCGTGCCCGCTTTGCAAATTCTTCGGCTTCAGATTGATCTGTGAATGGGCTCGTCTTTGAGGCTTAGTGTTTTATCCACCATCAATTGGATTCCTTCCAGCATCCGACACATTCCCAGTGCCACGCTGCGAGGATTGCCATCGATCTCGAAAGCCAAATGGCTTGCCAACGCACGAACCCACGCTAGATCCTCTGACGCGTTGACCAACAGCGTCTCGACGTCCAGTCCTTCGCGTACGGTAAACAGGTTGTCGCCCTCAGCAGATGGCTGCGGGTTTTCAGAGGGGTTCAGATATTGGTTAATTGCTCGATGAGCAGAGGCGTGAAACGCGGTTGAATCTAACGGCGGATTTGGACTGTCTTTAATCATGGCAAAGCTCCTAGAGTATTGGAGCTGCCTCCCATCGCTGCGAAACGATACTAGGGTGGCAGCTGTACGCGGGTTCGCAGACCGGGACTCTAGGCACCCGGCATACCCGAAGGTATCCCGCGCACAGCCGCCATGACATCAGGCATAAAAAAGCGCCCGCTATCTGAGGTGGACGCTGTGCGTCTAGAGTTTAACCGGGCTGCGAAACCCGGTCGCTGAATTTGCAGCGACTGCCGAAGATTAGGCAGCCATCTTCCGAGGGACAACCCTTAAACACTGTCGGAAAATTCTGTGGTTTTTTACTCGGCTGCGCCACCGATCCATTGGTGACCCCCAATCTAAATGTGCCCACCCACTCAGATTCAAAGCCTTGGTGTTCCCAGGCACCCATGCATGGCCTATTACTTAATAAAAATGGCGACGGTACAAAAGGCCTAGGACATTTCGGAAAGTTTCCATTTGTTTTGACGCCTACCGAATCGTGGCTTTAGATGGCTGCGTCAACCCATCCCATGACTAGAATGGCAGCGATTAAAATGGATTGTATTTTCTGCAACATTGTCCGCAAAACCTCCCCAGCCCACATCCTCTGGGAAGACGACCAGCACATGGCCTTCCTCTCGATTTTCCCCAACACCCCGGGTTTCAGCGTGGTGATCCCCAAGCAGCATTACGGCAGCTATGCGTTTGCCCAGTCGGACGAAGTGTTGGCCGCGCTCGCGGTGGCGGCGAAGAAGACGGCCTTGCAGATCGACCGGGCGTTTCCCGATGTGGCGCGTACGGGGCTGATCATGGAGGGCTATGGCGTAGATCACCTGCATGCGAAGTTGTTCCCCATGCATGGCACAGGGTCGGACAGTACGTTCAAGCCCTTGAGTTCGAAGGTGGACAAGTTTTTCGAGGTGTATGAGGGCTATATCTCGTCCCATGATCATGGGCGCGCGGATGATGACGGGTTGGCAGAACTGGCGGCGAGAATTCGATCTTTCGCCTAGCACAAAACCAAATGTGGGAGCCCGCTCCCACATTTATACTGTGTTCACTTGAGCGATCAGCGGCGGCTGCTGACTTCGGCAGGCACATCATCACCCGCCATGCGCTTACGGAACAGCGCCGTGCGCGCCAGCAGCAACGTGGTCACCGGCACCGTGATCGACAACAAAATCGGAATCAACCAGCCGTGCAACACCGGCCCGGACTTGAGTGCCGAAAAGTACACAATCGACGCCAATGCCACACACCACGCGCCCAACGTCGAAGCCAGCGCCGGCGGGTGCATGCGTTGAAAAAAGTCCTTCATGCGCAACAAGCCGATTGCGCCGATCAAGGCGAACACGCTGCTCGACACCAGCAGCACGGCCACGATCACTTCCACCCATAACGGCATCATTCAATCACCTCGCCACGCAGCAGGAATTTCGCCAGGGCAAACGAGCCCACGAAGCCAAACAGCGCAATCAACAGCGCCGCTTCAAAGTAGGTGTCACTGGCGTAACGAATGCCCAGCACCAGCATCATCAGCATCGCCAGCATGTACAGGTAGTCCAGCGCCAGGACCCGGTCCTGGGCCGAGGGACCCTTGAACAGGCGCACCAGGGTCAGCACCATGGCCAGGGAAAACAGGAACAGGCTGAACAGGATCGCATTGGAGAGCAGGGCGCTCATTCGAAGATCTCCATCAGGGGCCGCTCGTAGGTGGATTTGAAGTGCTCGATAAACGCCGCTTCATCCTCCAGATCGAACACGTGCAACAGCAGGATGCTGCGGTCCAGCGCCAGTTCCGACCAGATGGTGCCGGGCACCACGGTGGTGATCATCGACAGCGCGGCGAGGCCGTTGGCGTCGCGCAGGTCCAGGGGGATCTTGATAAAGCGCGAACGCGGTGGGCGCGTGCCGCAGGTCAGCACGCCCCAGGCCACTTGCAGGTTGGACGCGATCACGTCGCGGCCGACCACGAAGAACAGGCGGATGATCACCCCGGGACGGCGGATGCGGATCGGCAACGGCCGCAGCGGCGCCATCAGCAACGGCGCGAGAACGCCCAGCAGCGCGCCGAGCAGCAGGTTGCCGGGGCTCACCGACAGGTTCAGCACCAGCCATAACAACCACAGAGCCAACGACAGCCACGGCGCAGGGAACAGGCGTTTCATGGCTGCACCTCCAGCGCGGCGCTCTTCGCTTCGGGGCTCGGCACCGGACGCGTGGCCATCACCGCCATCACGTAGTGCTCGGGGTTGTTCAGGCTCACGGCCGTGGCCTGGGTGTAGCGCATCAGCGGTTCGGCCTTGAAGGTCAACAGGATACTCAACCCGAGCAGGAAGAAGATCGGCACGCACTCATAGCGGCGCAGCAGCGGCGAGGGGCGCTCTTCCGGCGTCCAGAAGCGCTGGATGCCCAGGCGCGCGAACGCGATCAATGAGGCCAGGCCAGAGAGCACCAGCAGTACCACCAGGCCCCAGGCTGCCGGACGGATCGGCGCGTCGACGCTCACGCCCAGGCCCAGTGGATTGATCAGCGCGCTGAGCAAACTCAGCTTGCCGATAAACCCGGACAACGGCGGCATGCCGATGATCAGCAACGCGCAGGCGATAAAGCTCAAGCCGAGGAACGCCATGGTCCAGGGGATCACCTGGCCGACCACGGCTTGCTGTTCATCATCCAGGTTCACCCCCGGACGCGGATGCAGGGATTCCATGGCCTTGGGCAGCGCATCGATTTCCTCATCCAGCGGCAAGTCGTTGGCCGAACGCGAACGCTCGATCAACTCCGCCAGCAGGAACAGCGCGCTCAACGCCAGGGTCGAGCTGACCAGATAAAACAGCGCGCCTGCCGTCAGGCTCGGCTGGGCGAAACCCACGGCCGACAGCAAGATCCCCGCCGACACCAGGATGCTCAAGCTGGCCATGCGCTCCAGCCGTTGTGCCGCGACCATCGCCAGCGCCGCGCCGATAATGGTCGCCATGCCGCCGTACACCAACCAGTCACCGCCAAACAGCGCCGACGCACCGGCCTGGCCGGAGAACAGCAGCGTCCACAAGCGCAGCACGGTGTATACGCCGACCTTGGTCATGATCGCAAACATCGCCGCTACCGGCGCACTCGCCGAGGAATAGGCAGGAGCCAGCCAGAAGTTCAGCGGCCACATGCCGGCCTTGGCCAGGAACGCGGTGGCGAGGATCGCCGCGCCCGCATGCAGCAGGCCACGATCCGCCTCCGGCACCAGCGGAATTTTCAGCGCCAGGTCGGCAAAGTTCAGCGTACCCGTGACGCCGTAGATCATCGCCGCGCCAATCAGGAACAGCGACGAGGCCAGCAGGTTGATTGCGATGTAATGCAGCCCCGCCGACACCCGCGCGCGGCCCGAGCCGTGCAGCATCAGGCCGTAGGACGCCGCCAGCAGCACCTCGAAGAACACGAACAGGTTGAACAGGTCGGCGGTGAGGAAGGCGCCGTACAGGCCCATCATCTGCACCTGGAACAAGGCATGGAAACTGGTGCCGGCACGGTCCCAGCGGGCCATGGCGAACAGCAGCGCGCTCACGCCGATGATGCCGGTGAGTACCAGCATCAGCGCCGACAGTTGGTCCACCACCAGCACGATGCCGAACGGCACCTGCCAGTTGCCCGGCAGGTACACGCCAATCGAACCGGGGCCGCCTTTTTGCGTCCAGTACAGCAACAGCACCGCAATCCCCAGGCCCAGCACGCTGGAGAACAGGTTGATCTTGGCTTTCAGCGGCCGGCGTTTTTCGCCGAGCATCAACATCAGTGCAGCGGTGAGCAGCGGCAGCAGAATCGGCGCGATGATCAGTTGGTTGACCCAATTCATTCCTTGGGCTCCCGGCCGTCGACGTGGTCCGTGCCGGTCAGGCCCCGGGAGGCGAGCAGCACCACCAGGAACAACGCGGTCATGGCGAAGCTGATTACGATGGCCGTCAGCACCAGGGCCTGGGGCAGCGGATCGGTGTAGTTGAGCAGGTCTTGCGGCACGCCGTCCTTGATGATCGGCTCCTTGCCGATAAACAGGCTGCCCATGCTGAAGATGAACAGGTTGACCCCATACGACAGCAGGCACAGGCCCATCACCACCTGGAATGTCCGTGGCCGCAGGATCAGCCACACACCGGAGGCCGCGAGGACCCCGATGGCAATTGCGATGACTTCTTCCATCAGGCGGCTCCTTCCGTTGCGGCAACCACTTTGGCCTGGTTGCTTGGTTTGTGTGCGCGCACCGATTGGTGACCGAGGGCGGTGAGCATCAGCAGCGTCGAGCCGACCACCATGGCGTACACGCCGACGTCAAAGAACAGCGCGCTGGCCACATGAATGTCGCCCAGCAGCGGCAGGCTGAAATGCCAGGTGTGGGTGGTCAGGAACGGGTAGCCGACAAACAGCGCACCCAGCCCGGTCAGCGTCGCCGACAGCAGGCCGAAGCCCATCCAGCGCATCGGCCGCAGGCTCATCTGCGCCTCGACCCACTGCGTACCGGCGACCATGTATTGCAGGATGAACGCCACCGACATCACCAGCCCGGCGACAAACCCGCCGCCCGGTTGGTTGTGGCCGCGCATGAACAGGTAGAACGACACCACCAGCGCAATCGGCAGCAGCAGGCGCACCAGCACTGCGGGCACCATCATGAAGCCCAGCGCGGTGTCGCTGGCCTGGCGCGGGTTGACCAGGTCAGTGGCTACGTCCGGGGCCAACTGGCGCTGTTGCGCGGGCAGTTGCATGCTTTCCTTGGACGGGCGGAAACGTCGCAGCAGCGCGTACACCGTCAGCGCCACGGCGCCGAGCACGGTGATTTCGCCGAGGGTGTCGAAGCCGCGGAAGTCCACCAGCATCACGTTGACCACATTGCTGCCGCCGCCTTCGGGCAGGGCGCGGCTGAGGTAGAACGAGGAAATATCGTTGGGCGTCTGGCGCGTCAGCATCGCGTAGGACAGCAACGCCATGCCGCCGCCTACCACGGTGGACAGCAGGAAGTCGCGCACCCGGCGAATCCGCGCCTTGCGCAGGCTGCCCGGCAGGGGCGAAACCTCTTCGATCCGCCGTGGCAACCAACGCAAGCCCAGCAGGATCAGCACGGTGGTCACCACTTCCACCACCAGTTGGGTCAAGGCCAGGTCCGGCGCGGAGAACCACACGAACGTGATGCAGGTCATCAGGCCGCACACGCTGACCATGGTCAGGGCTGCCAGCCGGTGATACTTGGCTTGCCACGCGGCGCCGACGGCGCAGGCAATCGCCAGCAGCCACAAGGTAACGAACACGATGGAACCGGGGATCTTCGGCCGGTCGCCCCAGCTGAGGCTGCTGTGCAGCATCGGGATGAGGCCTGCGACCACCGCCGCCAACACCAGCAGGAACAGCTGGGTTTGCAGGCGTTTGGTGCTGATGCGTTTTTCGATCTTGCGTGCACCGCGCATCATCACAACCAGGCAGCGCTCGAAGCCGCGCTTGCCGTTGAAGTAGCTGATGATCGGCGGGTAATCGAAGCGCCCGCGCTTGAGTTGCTTGCGCAGCAACAGGTAGAGCACCACGCCGCAGGACATCGCCACCAGGCTCATGATCATCGGCGCGTTCCAGCCGTGCCAGATCGCCAGGCTGTACTGCGGCAGCACGCCGCCCACCACGGGCAGTGCGGCGGCAGCGAGGATCGAGCCGACCATCTGCGCCGGGAAGATCCCCACCAGCAGGCAGGTGAACACCAGCAGTTCCACCGGCGCGCGCATCCAGCGCGGCGGTTCGTGTGGCGTATGGGGCAGGTTGGTGGCTGTCGGACCGAAGAACACATCGACCGTGAAGCGCAGCGCGTAGGCCACGCTGAACGTACCGGCGATGGTGGCGATCACCGGCAGGGTGATTTCCACCCACTTGGTCGCCGAGATGAACACGGTTTCGGCGAAGAACATCTCTTTGGACAGGAAACCGTTAAGCAGCGGCACGCCCGCCATGGACGCACTGGCGACCATCGCCAGGGTCGCGGTAAACGGGATCAAACGCACCAGACCACTGAGTTTGCGAATGTCACGGGTGCCGCTTTCGTGGTCGATGATGCCCGCCGCCATGAACAGCGAAGCCTTGAAGGTGGCGTGGTTGAGAATGTGGAACACCGCAGCGACGGCGGCGAGCGGGCTGTTGAGGCCCAGCAGCAGGGTGATCAGCCCGAGGTGGCTGATGGTGGAATAGGCCAGCAGGCCCTTGAGATCGTTTTGAAACATCGCGCAGTACGCGCCGAGTAGCAGGGTGATCGCGCCGGCGCCGCCGACGATGTAGAACCATTCTTCGCTGCCGGACAGCGACGGCCACAGGCGGGCCAGCAAGAACACGCCGGCTTTCACCATCGTCGCCGAATGCAGGTAGGCCGACACCGGTGTGGGGGCCGCCATCGCGTGGGGTAGCCAGAAGTGGAAGGGGAACTGCGCGCTTTTGCTCAGCGCGCCGATCAGCACCAGGGCGAGCATGATCGGGTAGAGCGCGTGGGCGCGGATCTGCTCGCCCGCCGCCAGCACCTGGTCGAGGTCATAGCTGCCGACGATATGCCCCAGCAGCATCACGCCCGCCAGCAGGCACAAACCGCCGGCGCCGGTGACCATCAACGCCATATAGGCACCGCGTCGCGCATCGGCGCGGTGGTGCCAGTAGCCGATCAGCAGGAACGAGAACAGGCTGGTCAGTTCCCAGAAAAACACGATCTGGATCAGATTGCCGGAGATCACCAGCCCGAGCATCGCGCCCATGAAGGCCAGGAAAAACGCAAAGAAGCGTGGCACCGGATCGTCCGGCGACATGTAATAGCGCGCATACAGCGACACCAGCGTGCCGATGCCCAGTACCAGCATCGAGAACAGCCAGGCAAACCCGTCCATGCGCAACACGAAGTTCAAGCCCAGGCTGGGCAACCACATGAATTCTTCGCGGATCACGCCACCGTGGGCGATCTGGGGGTAGAGCAGGGCGACTTGAACGGTGCCGACCAGGGCCACCAGGCCGGCCAGCAGGGATTCGGTGTTACGTGCGTTATGCGGCAGCAAGGCTGCCAGACAGCTGCCAAGAAACGGCAGCAGCAGTAGAACTATCAGGGACATAGGCTTCTAATCTGCGGGAGTTTGGGATGCATCATACGTGCCGCTTTCTCGATCACCAAACGGCAACATGTGGCAGGATCCTACAGGAGCAGTTGAAGGCAGCTACAAGCGGCAAGCTACAAGAGAGTAGTCGGGCCTACATTTCTTGCAGCTTGTAGCTTGAATCTCATGCATCAACCCTGGCTTTCCGGTTCGACGGCGCTCTCGGTATTGGCGACTTTCGAGCTGCTCCTCTTCATCTCACTCACTATCACTGCCAACACAATCAACGCCGCCCCCACCATTGCGATCGGCGGGAAGCGTTCCCCGGCAATCCGCCCGACCACACCGGCCCACACCGGCTCCCCGGCATAAATCAGCGTGGCCCGCGTTGGCGAAACGCTCTGCTGCGCCCAGTTCATCGCCACCTGGATCACCGCGCTGGTCAAGCCCAGGCCGACCGCGCTGAACAGCAGCAACCACGAAAACCCCGGCAAGGCCTCGCCCATCGGCACCACCATCATGAACGACAGCACCGAGGCCGTTGCCAGTTGCACCACCGTAACCCGGCGCACATCCACCTGCCCGGCATAGGCGCCGATCAAAATGATTTCGGCGGCTATGGCTATTGCACCAATCAATGTGGCGATTTCGCCGGGGCTGAAGTTCAACGATGCGCCCGCAGGCCCCGTCAACAGCATCAAGCCGGTGAACGCCAGCATGATGCCAATGCTTGGCATCAACCCTGGACGCCGGCCCAGCACCAGCCATTGCAGCAAGGGCACAAAGGGCACGTACAGCGCGGTGATAAACGCCGATTGGCTGCTGAGGATGGCCTGCAAGCCAATGGTCTGCAAGCCGTAGCCAAACATGATCGCCACGCCGATAAACACCCCGGCCTTGAACTCGAACAAGGTCAGGTCACGCAAGGTCCGCAAGGAAAAGAAGCCCACCACAATCGCCGCGGCGGCAAAGCGCAGGCCCACGAAAAACATCGGGCCGCTGACGGTCATGGCGTGTTGCACCAGCAAGAAGGTGCCGCCCCAGATCATGGTGATGAACACCAGGATGCATTCGGCTTTGCTGAAACGGTTGAAACGCGAGGGGGATTTGGCGGTGGTCATGGCGGCTCGGTCTTGCAAGGGGAAGGCACGGACCGCACAATGCGCCGCACGCTGGGCAGTATACTGCGCACACCCACCCATTGAGCAATATAGTGCACAAAGAAAATCCACAACGGGCCTCGGTCCTGCAACACGTCAGCCAGAACGTGCGCCGCCTGCGCCATGCCGCCGACCTGAGCCAGACCGCGCTCTCGGAAAAGTCCGGAGTCAGCCGGCGCATGCTGGTGGCCATCGAAGCCGGCGAGAAGAATGTCAGCCTGTCCACCCTGGACCGCGTGGCCGAAGCCTTGGACGTGGCGTTCAGCGACCTGATCCAGGCCCCGGACGTGCGCGACCACAGCCGCATCAACGAGCTGGCCTGGGCCGGTGAGATCGACGGCAGCAAGGCGGTGTTGCTGGCCAAGGCCACGGCGCGGCGTGAAGTGGAGCTGTGGGAATGGCGCCTGGAGCCCGGCGACCGTTACTGCCCGGACCCCGACCTCGAAGGCTGGAGTGAGCAACTGTTTGTGTTCGAGGGCAGCCTGACCCTGGTCGTGGCTGGCGTAGAAAACCGCATCGGCGCCGGCGAGTTTTTCATGTTCGCCAGTCATCAGCCTCACACCTATCGCAATGATGGGGATGTCGCCGTGAAGTTTGTACGGAACGTCGTTATTTAGTTTGTCAACTGGCAGATTTCACAGCTTATTTCTTTTGAATTGATTGTTTATATTCGGTGGGCGCTCTAGTTTCACTGTCTTGGCTTCTTGTGCAGTGACTTTATAATCCATATTCATTCCGAATGCGGTGGGGGGCGTGTCGTCAACTTTAATCAAAGAGGATATGTTAATGAACGGAGTTCTAGTATCTCGCTCAGCCTTACTGCCTGCGCCCTCTATTGTGCCCTCTAGTGGCAATGTTATTTCTCGTGCAGTAATAGTGGGTAACAAAGCACGGCTCGTCATCCCGCTATATCCAGGGATCGCAATTGGTGACCAGGTTAATGTTCAGATCCTTACTGACGGCCAATGGGGGTTTTTCTCGAGCGCGACAGTCACTGATGTCAATACGATGATTGAATTTGTATTGTACGATGCGCTCTTTGCATCTCCCACAACGCAAGCGACTGCCAGCTATATCGTCAACAATAACGACTACTCAGCGCAAGCGTTGTATAGCGTCGAAGATTAAAACTTCGAAAAGGGTGAGTTTCACGTTGTACTCAACATAAGTAAGACTGTTGCTGGAGCAACACTCGTTAGACAGTTTGCTGATTTTAATTGTGTGTTGCTCCATTTTTTTCCAGGAAACCACCCGACTTTACGGGCAATCACATTCCGGCACGACTCCTGCAATCACTCCGTTATCCCATCGGAGCCTGGAGTCGGCCCATGTCTGCCCACCCTTTACACCCTGCCCATATCATCCGCTCGGACGCGCAAGCCATCGAGATCGCCACGCGCCTGGCGGCACGCTTTGCCGTCGAGGCCAGCGAGCGCGACCGTGAGCGACGCCTGCCCGTCGCCGAGCTTGAAGAATTTTCTGCCAGCGGCCTGTGGGGCATCACCATTCCCAAGGCCTATGGCGGCGCCGAGGTGTCTTATGTGACCGTGGCCGAGGTGATCAAGCTGATCTCCGCCGCCGACCCGTCGTTGGGGCAGATCCCGCAAAACCACCTGGGCGTGGTCGACATCCTGCTGCAAACCGCCAGCGAGGAACAAAAGCGTTACTACTTCGGCAAGGTCCTGGCCGGTTATCGCTTTGGCAACGCGTTCTCCGAAGCCAAAAGCAAAAACGCCGGCACCTTTGATACGCAAATCCGCTTCCATGGCGACAGCGCGCAAATCAATGGCGAAAAGTTCTACTGCACCGGCGCGCTGTTCGCCCACATCGTGCCCACCGTCGCCAATAACGAAAAGGGTCAGGCATTTATCGCCTTCGTCGAGCGTGATGCCCAGGGCCTGAACGTAATCGACAGCTGGGACGGCTTCGGTCAGCGCACCACCGCCAGCGGCGGCGTGACCCTCGATGGCGTCAGCGTGCCCCTGTCTGCCGTCATCCCTGCGCACCAAGCGTTCGACCAGCCCACCGCCAACGGCCCGATCTCGCAGATCATCCAGGCGGCGGTCGACACCGGCATCGCCCTCGGGGCCCTTGAGCAAGCGAAAATCTTCGCCCGCCAGGCGCGCCCGTGGATCGACAGCCAGCAGGAGTACGGCTGGCAAGACCCGTTCACCATCGCCGCCATCGGTGACTTGGAATGGCGTGTGCACGGCACCGAAGCCATCCTCGCCAAGGCCGGCCGCGCCGTCGACCACGCCCTCGCCGAACCCAGCGAAGACAGCGTCGCCCACGCCTCGCTGGTCGTCGCCCAGGCCAAAGTGCTGTCCGCCGAAACCGCCTTGCTGGCCAGCAGCAAACTGTTCGAACTGGCCGGCACCCGCTCGGTCACTGGCAAGCACAACCTCGACCGCTTCTGGCGCAACGCCCGCACCCACACCCTGCACGACCCGGCCCGCTGGAAATACCACCTGATCGGCAACTTCGTGCTCAACGGCGTGAAACCTGCGCGCCACGCCTGGAACTGAGGAACTCACCCATGACCGCATTGAACCTTGCGCGCCAACTGCTGGACAGCACCCGCCGCCATGTCGAGAAAAGCGAAGACCCTTATGTGATCAGCCGCTTCGGCGACTTGCAGATCCGCGTGGACGTGGCTGCCGCCTTGCTGGAACGCGCCGAAACCCATCCCGGCCCGGTGGCGGCCACCGAAGCGCAGATCGCCGCCGCCGAAGCCTTGATCGCCGCGAGCAACGCCGAATTCGAACTCACCGGCCAACGCACCGCGCTGCCCTCGACCCTGGATGATCCGTTGCGCGCGAAGTACCAGATCGTCGGCAACTACCACCTCAACGGAGTGCTGTGATGTCCCGTGAAATCCGCTTGAATGCCTTCGACATGAACTGCGTCGGCCACCAGTCTCCCGGTTTGTGGGCGCACCCGCGTGACCGTTCGTGGCAGTACAAGGACCTGGAATACTGGACCGACCTGGCCAAGATCCTTGAGCGCGGCAAGTTCGACGGCCTGTTCATCGCCGACGTGCTGGGGATCTACGACGTGTACCAGGGCAACGGTGAAGCGGCGATCCGCCAGGCCACCCAAGTGCCGGTCAACGACCCCCTGTCGCTGATCGCGCCGATGGCCCTGGTCACTGAACACCTGGGGTTTGGCCTTACGGCCTCGCTGTCCTTTGAGCACCCGTATCCGTTTGCGCGGCGTCTCTCCACCCTCGATCACCTGACCAAGGGCCGTATCGGCTGGAACATCGTCACCTCCTACCTGGAAAGCGGCGCCAAGAACCTCGGCCAGAAAGCCCAGACCGAGCACGACGCCCGCTACGACTACGCCGAGGAATACCTGGAGGTTTGCTACAAACTCTGGGAAGGCAGTTGGGAGGAGGGTGCGGTGTTGCGCGACCGCGAGCGGCGGATCTTCAGCGACCCGAGCAAAATCCATGAGATCCGCCATGTCGGCAAACACTTCCAGGTGCCCGGCATTCACCTGTGCGAGCCGTCGCCGCAGCGCACGCCGGTGCTCTACCAGGCCGGTGCGTCCAGTCGCGGCAAGCAGTTTGCCGCCGAACAGGCCGAATGCGTATTTGTCGCTGCGCCGTCCAAGGTGCTGCTGAAAAAGACCGTCGCCGACATCCGCCGCCGTGCCGCAGAAGCCGGGCGTGATCCGAAGAAAATCCTGATCTTCAACTTGCAGACGGTGATCGTCGGCGAGACCGATGCCAAGGCCAAGGCCAAGTTCGACGAATACAAATCCTACGTCAGCTACGAAGGCGCGATGGCGCTGATCTCCGGCTGGACCGGTATCGACTTCAGCCAGTTCAAGCCGGATGAGCCGCTCAAGCACGTGCACACCAACGCCATTCAATCGGCGGTTGAAGCCTTCTCCACCGCCGACCCGAACAAGGTCTGGACGCCCAATGAACTGGCTGATTGGGTTGGCATTGGTGGCTTTGGCCCGTTGTTTGTCGGCGGCCCCGAGACCGTGGCGGACCTGTTGCAGGAGTGGGTGGAAGAGACCGATGTGGACGGCTTCAACCTGGCCTATGCGCTGACCCACGAAACCTTTATCGACGCCGTGGAGTTGCTGGTGCCGGAGTTGCAGAAGCGCGGTGTGTACAAGACCGAATATGCCCAGGGCACGCTGCGCGAAAAGCTGTTTGGCGACGGCGCGCGGTTGGGCGCCAACCACCCCGGCGCCAGCTACCGCGATCTCAAGGCCACCACCCTCTAACAGACACACCCCGATCCCTGTGGGAGCTGGCTTGCCTGCGATAGCGGTGGGTCAGCTACAAATGCATCGACTGACAGTCTGCCATCGCAGGCAAGCCAGCTCCCACAGTTGATCTTCATTGTTTGATCCATATCGGCCAGCGGACCACCGCACGCTTGACTACCAATAGGAGTAATCCCTATGAGCGTGCATGAACTAAAACGCCCGCTGGCCGTGGAATGGCCCGCCGAGCTGCTCGGCAACCTGCCCAAGGCCCTTGAACAACTGCAGCACTGGGCACAGATCACACCGCTGCATACGGCCTTGCGCCACAAGCGCCTGGGCCAGTGGCATGCGTGGCGCTGGATCGACGCGTTGCGCGATGTCGAGCGTCTGGCGGACGGCTTGCGCCAACAGGGCTTCAGCGAACAGTCGCGCCTGGCCTTGAGCGGCGCGTTCGAGCCGAACCTGTTGCTGCTGGCCCTGGCTGCCCAGTCCATCGGCGGGCAAGTCTTGACCCTGGCCGATGACCTGGAGCCCGACGCGGTGCAGCAACAGCTGTGGCGTATCCGTCCCACCCATGTGTATGCACCCGGTCGCCAGCATCGGCATTGGGCATCGTTCAATCCGCTGGACTTCGCGCAACTGCTCGGCCCGGTCGATCCGGCGCAACACCTCACGCGCTGGTGGCAACCCAGCGGTGAAACCGCGCTGTGGAGCGAAGAGGGCACCCATTGGCGGGGCGGCCTGACCGTGGTGCTGGAGCAATGGCTGAACAGTGGTCATGGCCTGGCTTTCCCGGAAAGCCTGGCCTCGGCGCAACGTGATCGGCGCGAAGTGGCGCCCACCGGCCTGTTGCTGTCTGCCACCTGCTTGCAACTGCTGGCCGATGAAATCGAAAGCCGCCTGGCGCCCCACGGCACCTGGCGTCGACGCTTGTGCGAGTGGGCCATCGCGCACCCGCAAAGCGGCCTGCGCCGGCTGCTGAAAAACCGCGTGCGCAAGCTGCTCGGTTTCCAGCGCCTGGCCTACATCTGGCAACCCCTCAAAGCCACCGCTTCGCCTACGTGGCTGGCTGAATTCAAACGGGACATCGCATGAGCCAAACCATTCTCCAGGTACGCGACATCTCGCTGTCGTTCAAAGGGGTCAAGGCGATCAATGCCTTGTCCTTTGACGTGCAGCGCGGTGAGATCTGCGCGTTGATCGGGCCCAACGGCGCGGGCAAGAGTTCGTTGCTCAATGTGCTCAACGGCGTGTATCGCTTCGATGCCGGCGAGATCGTCTTCGAAGACCGGCACTTTCACCGCATCGACCCATTGGGTGCGGCGCGCCGCGGCATCGGCCGCACCTTTCAGAACAACGCGCTGTTCAAGAAGATGAGCGTGCTCGACAACATCCTCACCGGCCTCTCGCGGCATATGCACAGCACGTTCATTGAGCAAGCCCTGGGCCTGCCCCGCGCACGCCGCGAGGCCGAAACGTTCCGCCGACGCGCCCAGGGCATGCTCGAATTTCTCGAACTGCAAGCCCACCGCGATGTGCTGGTGGGCAACCTGTCCTACGGCCTGCAAAAGCGCGTGGAGTTGGGCCGGGCGCTGATCGCCGGGCCCAGTCTGTTGCTGCTCGACGAGCCCATGGCCGGCATGAACGCCGAGGAAAAACAGGAGATGGCACGTTTCGTCGCCGACGTTAACCGTGACCTGGGCACCACCGTGGTGTTGATCGAACACGACATCGGCGTGGTGATGGGCCTGTCCCACCACGTGGTGGTGCTCGACTACGGACGTAAGGTCGGTGACGGCACGCCCGCGCAAGTGCAAGCCAACCCCGAAGTGATCGCGGCCTACCTGGGAGCGGCCCACTGATGACGTTCTTCTTCGAAACCCTGCTCGGCGGCCTGCTCGCCGGCACCATGTACTCGCTGGTCGCCATCGGCTTTGTGCTGATCTACAAGGCCAGCGGCGTGTTCAACTTTGCCCAGGGCGCGATGCTGCTGTTCGCCGCGCTGACCTTCGTCAGCCTGCATGATCAGGGGGTGCCGTTTGCCCTGGCGTTGCTGCTCACGGTGATCGTGATGAGCCTCGGTGCGCTGCTGATCGAGCGCCTGGTGCTGCGGCCCTTGGTGAACCGTTCGCAGATCACCTTGTTCATGGCCACGCTCGGCCTCTCGTTCATCATCGAAGGCCTCGCCCAGGGCCTGATGGGCTCGCAGGTGCGCGCTCTGGATCTGGGCATCGACGATGTGCCGCTGTTCGTCGGCCCGCTGATGCTCAGCCAGTTTGACCTGATCGCGGCGGCGGTGGCGGTGGTGCTGGTGACGGTGTTGGCGCTGTTGTTCAACAAGACCCGCATCGGTGTGTCGTTGCGCGCGGTGGCGGATGACACCACGGCGGCGCTGTCCATCGGTATCAACCTCAACCGCATCTGGCAGATCGTCTGGGCCGTGGCCGGGGTGGTCGGGCTGGTCGCCGGGCTGTTGTGGGGCGCGCGCCAGGGCGTGCAGTTTTCGCTGTCGCTGGTGGTGCTCAAGGCCCTGCCGGTGCTGATCATCGGCGGCTTTACCTCGATTGGCGGGGCAATTGTCGGCGGGCTGATTGTCGGTGCCGCGGAGAACCTCGCCGAGGTGTATATCGGCCCGTTGATCGGCGGCGGCATCACGCCGTGGTTTGCCTACGTATTGGCCCTGGCCTTCCTGTATATCCGTCCCGCCGGCCTGTTCGGCGAGCGCGCCATCGAGCGAGTCTGAAACCATGTCGATCCCTGTTGCGCAACACTTCGCGCCGTTGGTGCTGACCCAGCGGCGCCTCCCTTGGGGCCTGATCGGCCTGTTGGCGCTGGCGTTTATCGTGGTGCCGTTGTGGGGCAATGACTACTGGCTGAACGCGATCCTGATTCCGTTCCTGGTGTTGTCGCTGGCCGGGCTTGGCCTGAACTTGCTGACCGGCTACACCGGGCAAACTTCGGTGGGCGCGGCGGGTTTCATGGCCGTCGGCGCGTTTGCCACCTATGGCTTTCTGCTGCGTCTGCCGGAACTGGGCTTGCCGGTGGCGCTGCTGGGCGGTGGGATTATCAGCGCGCTGGTCGGGCTGTTGTTCGGCCTGCCCAGCGCGCGGATCAAGGGCTTCTATTTGATGGTCACCACCTTGGCCGCGCAGTTTTTCCTGGAGTGGCTGTTCGTCAAATTCCCCTGGTTCTACAACTACGGGTCCTCCGGGACCATCTCCGCGCCAAAGCTTGCGCTGTTCGGCCATGACCTCAACACGCCGCTGGGCCGCTATCTGCTGACGCTGGTGACGGTGGTGGTGTTGACCTGGACCGCGATCAACCTGGTGCGCAGCCAGGTCGGACGCAACTGGATGGCGATCCGCGACATGGACACCGCCGCCGCCGTGGTGGGCATCCCGGTGGTGCGCTACAAGCGCCTGGCGTTTGCCGTCAGTTCGTTCTACCTCGGCATCGCCGGTGCGCTGTGGGCCTTTGCCTACCTGGGCACGGCGAGCGCCAGCAGTTTCGACATCAATCGCTCATTCCAGATCCTGTTCATCATCATTATCGGCGGTATGGGCAGCATCGCCGGCAACTTTGTCGGTGCGGCCTTTATCAGTTTGCTGCCGATTTTCCTCAGTCATGCCGGGCAGGCGCTGTTCGGCGGCGCGGTGGATGAGGGGCAGTTGCAGAACCTGCAAAAAATCATCTTTGGCGTGTTGATCATCGTGTTCCTGATCAAGGAACCCGAGGGCTTGATTCGCTTGTTGCACAACCTGCGTGACCGTGTGCGGCAGTGGCCGCTGCGCTTCTAACTTCCCAAGAGAATCCTTCATGCGTGCATCCTTGAAACGTTCTTTCGCCGGTGCTGCCTTTGCACTGGCGGCATTGGCCGGTGCTGTGCCCCAGGCCGTGGCGTCGGCCGATCAGCAATTTATGCCCCTGGCGACCTATCGCGTCGGCGCTTATGCGTCCAGCGGCGTGCAGGTGTGGGCCGGGATGATCGACTATCTGCGCTATATCAACGAGGTCGAAGGCGGTATCAACGGCGTCAAGCTGGTGTGGCAAGAGTGCGAGACCGAGTGGACGGCAGAGAAAGGCATCGAGTGCTACGAGCGCTTCAAGAACGGCCTGGATGGCGCGCCGGTGGCGGTGTATCAGCCCAACGGCGCACCGGCGGCGTATGCCCTGAGCGAGCGTGCGGAAGTGGACAAGATCCCGCTGATCACCCTCGGCTACGGGCGCACCGAGGCCACCGACGGCACGGTGTTCCCGTACAACTTCCCGGTGATGCTGACCTTCTACAGCGAGGCGTCGACGCTGGTGAACTACATTGCTCAGCGCGAGGGCGGGTTCGACAAACTCAAGGGCAAGAAGATCGCCACCGTCTACCACGACTCGGCCTATGGTCGCGAAACCCTCGGCCCGCTGAAGCTGCTCGCCGAGAAGTACGGCTTTGAAAATATCCAGATCCCTGTGGCCGACCCAGGCAACGAGCAATCGGCACAATGGCGCCAGGTGCGCCAGGCCAACCCGGACTGGGTGTTCCTGCGCACCTGGGGCGTCTCCACCCCGGTGGCGGTGAAGACTGCCGCACGCTTCGGCTTTCCGGTCGACCACATCATCGGCGACATCTGGGCCAGTTCCAGCGAAGACGTGTTGCCCGCTGGCAGCTCAGCCAAAGGCTACCTGGCGCTGACGCCTTACCCGGCCGGTGCCGACTTCGAGATCCACAAACGCCTCAAGCAATACATCCTCGACAAGGGCCACAGCGACCTCAAGGACCTGAAAAACTTCGGCAGCGTCTACTACAACTCGGGCCTGGTGAACGCCGCCGTGGCGGTGGAAGCCATACGTACCGCCCAGGCCAAGTTCGGCAAGCGCCCGCTCAACGGCGAAGAAGGCCGCTGGGGCCTGGAGCACTTGAATATCGACGACGCTCGCCTCAAGGACATGGGCTACCTGGGCCTGATGCAAAACCTCAAGCTGTCGTGCCGTGACCACGAAGGCGGCGGTTCGGCGCGGGTACAGCAATGGGACGGCGCCAACTGGACGTTGGTCAGTGAATGGATCCCGGCCGACCGTGCACTGTTGCGGCCGTTGATCGACGAAAAATCCGCGGCCTTTGCCAAGGAAAAAGGCCTGACGCCGCGCACCTGCACCGGGGATGAATAAACCATGCACCAGCCCGCCGCTGCATCCGCCACCCCGTCGCTGCTGACGGTCAACGACATCGAAGTGATCTACGACGGTGCGATCCTGGCGGTGGCCGGGGTTTCGCTGCACGTGCCCAAGGGCGCTATCGTCGCCTTGCTCGGCGCCAATGGCGCAGGCAAGAGCACCACGCTCAAGGCGATTTCCGGCCTGGTGCGCGCCGAGCGCGCCGAAGTCAGCCGGGGGGTGATTGAGTACGCCGGCGCCGACCTGGCCGGTGTCGACCCCAGCCAGCGCGTGCGCCAAGGCATGGTTCACGTCCTGGAGGGCCGCCATGTGTTCGGCCAACTGAGCGTGGAAGACAACCTGCGCAGCGGCGGCTTTGTGCGGCGCCTGAGTCGCCAGGACATGGAACACGACCTGGAGCGTATCTACAGCTGGTTTCCCCGGCTCAAGACCAAGCGCCACACCCGCGCCGGGCTGACCTCCGGTGGCGAGCAGCAGATGGTCGCCATCGGCCGGGCGTTGATGACCCGTCCTACTTTGGTACTGCTCGACGAGCCGTCCATGGGTTTGGCGCCTATGATCGTGCAGGAGATTTTCGCGATCATCGCCCAGCTCAACCGCGAGCAGCAGGTGAGCTTCCTGATCGCCGAGCAGAACATCAACGTCGCGCTCACCTATGCGTCCCACGGTTACGTGCTGGATACTGGCCGCGTGGCCTTGAGTGGCAACGCGGCGCAGCTGCTGGCGCGGGGCGACTTGCACGACATTTATCTGGGTAAACAGTAAAGGCGAACAGGCATGACTGACTCCATCCGCAACGCCGATGTTTTGATCATCGGCGGCGGGCTAAGTGGCACGATGCTCGCGGTGCAACTACTGCGCCGACCGGGCCAGCGGCGGATTCTGGTGATCGAACCGCGCGCCGAACTCGGCCGTGGTGAGGCCTACAGCGCAGTTGAGCTGGGCCACACGTTGAACGGCAACGCCGCACGCATGAGCGTCGACCCGGACAACGCCGATGACCTGACCCAATGGCTCACCGACTACATCGCTGCCGGTGGCTGGCCGCAGGCGCACCAGCAGCGCGTGCCGATCAGCGAGCTGTTCCCGCCACGCGGGATCTTTGGCTTGTATGCGCAGCAGCGGTTGGCGCAGGCCCAGGCGTTGTCGGCGTCGACGGTCGAGCATGTGCGCGGCGAAGTGGTCGATGTGCAAGTGGATGAAGCGGCGACGTTGTTGACCCTGGATAACGGCCAGCAACTGCGCGGCGCCTTTGCGGTGCTGGCCACCGGAATGTTTCCGGCGGCGCGTACGCCGCAGACCGAGTCCAGCGGTTTGAACGCGGCGGCGGTTGACCCATGGGACGTGAGCAGCATGACCCAGATTGACCCGCAGGCCACCGTGCTGATCATCGGCTCCGGGCTGACCATGGTCGACGCCGTGGTGTCCCTGGAACTGGCCGGGCATCGCGGGCCTATCGAGGTTTTTTCACGGCATGGGTTGTTGCCCCATGTGCGTCGGCAGCCGCCGGGCTGGGTGGATTTTCTCGCCGAAGACCCTAGCCTGCGCAGCCCTCGGCAACTGCTGCGCGAGGTGCGCCGCCAATGCCGGATCGCACAGGCCCAGGGCATCGATTGGCAAGCGCCGCTGGACACCGTGCGTGCGCATATCGGCCGGTTGTGGAGCCAGGCCAGTGAGCGGCAAAAGCGTCAGTTCGTGAGGCATGTGCGGCCGTGGTGGGAGAGTCATCACCACCGCTCACCGCCGTTGAGCGCGCAGTTGGTGGCGCGCTTGCATGAAGCGGGGCGCCTGCGTATTCAGGCGGCGTCATACAAAGGCCTGGAGCCGTCGGTAGACGGCGTTTGCATTCGCGTGCGCTATCGCGGCGAGCAGGCAATCACTCGGGTTCGGGGGGCGGCGCTGATCAACTCCAGCGGCATCGAATATGACTGGCGCCGCGTGGCCCGGCCGCTGCCACAGCAATTGCTCAAGCGCGGCTTGATCCAGCCCGGGCCGCTGGCGCTGGGGATTGCGGCAGATGCGGGTGGGGCGGTGGTGGACTCGCAAGGGCAAGTCAGCAGCCGTTTGTTCGCCATGGGCCCGCCGTTGCGGGGGCTGTGGTGGGAAAGCACGGCCGTCACCGACGTGGCACTCCAAGCCAAAGCCCTCGCCGCAAAACTGACCCCGACCCTGTAGTGAGCGGGCTTGCCCGCGCTGGGGGGCGAAGCCGCCCCAAAACGCTCCGCCGCGGTGTATCAGGAAGACCGAGGTGCCGGGATTTGGGGCGGCTTCGCCCCCCAGCGCGGGGCAAGCCCGCTCACTACAAGGTTATCTGGGGGTTTTGATAAAGCCGGGTTTTAGGCCGAAGACCTCGACCCCTTGCGCCGTCGCTTGCCCGGTCGTGACCTTGACCCGTTCCACCGGCTTGTCCATCGCCTCCCGGTACTCCACTTCACCGCCAACGAGCGCCTGCGCCGGCACCACGATCGCCTGTGCATTGTTGTAAGTGACAATGGTCAACCGCGCACTCATGCCCAATCGCACCCGCTGCAACTGCTGTGGCGTGAGCTTGGGAATCGACAAGCTCACCGCAAACTGCGCGCTGCCCTGGCTGTCACCGGCAATCGCCAAGCCGCTGACCACGCTGACCACGCCGTTGAGCCGTTCGCCATCAAACCCGTCGCCGAGCACCTCCACGGCCTGGCCCTGATGCAACCTGTTGATGTCCAACTCCGAGACCTTGGCGACGATCTTCAACCGCTCGATATTCGCCAGGCCAAACAACACCTGACCCTGGTTGACCTTGCTGCCGGCCTGCACCGGCGCGTTGTTGCTGCCTGGCGTCGAGGTATTGCCGGGGGCGGGCACCACGATTCCGGAGAACGGCGCCTTGACCTCGCGGCCTGCCAGCAGCGTGCGCAGGGCGTCGTATTTGACCGTGGCGTTGGTCAGTTCCATGTCGGCGATCTGGCGGTATTCGCCCTTGCCCTGGTCGATGGCCTGTTGCAGCTCGCTGCGGGCCGCGGCGAGATCGAGTTGTTGCTGGCGGGTCTGTTGCTTGAGGTCGTCCAGTTCGTTGCGCGGGATGATGCCGCGCTGGAACAGGTTTTCGCTTTCACTGAGTTTGCGCTGGGTGTTGCCCGCGTTCATTTCGGCGGTGCGCAGGCTGCGCCGCGCGCGGCTGACGGCAGGGCTGCTGTCCCAGTCCTGCATCTCCTGCACGGTGCGACGTGCCTTGAGTTGGGCAGCGAGGGCTTCGCGCAGTTGCACTTCGAGGGTTGCCGGGTCCATGCGCAGCAACACCTGGCCGGCGTCGACCCGTTGGCCTTGCTCCACCAGGTTCGCCTCGACATTGCCATCGAAGGGCGCGGTGAGGATGAGGGTGGTGTCGGGCTCGATCTTGCCCACCAGGCCGATCTGATGCACCAGCGGCTCGGGGTTCACCGCCAGCCATTGCTCGGTGGCGGTGGCCGGGCTTTCGGCGGTGCTGCGCCAGGTCAGCCCGGCGCCGACCAACAGCACGATCAACCCGGCGCCCAGCAGGCGTTTTTGATTAGTAGTCATTGAGGGCGATTTCCCAACTTTCCAGCGTCATGCCCAGGGTCAAGTCGAGCTGGGTCTGGGCGTTCAGATAAGCGATCAGCGCATTGAGCTGCGCGTTTTCGGCATTGCGCAAATCGGCCTCGAAACTCAGCACCTGGAAGTTGGTGGAGCGCCCGGCGCTGAGTTTTTCCCGTTCGATCTCGATCTTGCGCCGCGACAGCTCCACGGCGCGTTGGGAGATTTCATATTGGCGCCAGCGGGTGCCGAGGTCGCGCACCACATCGTTGACACTGCGCTCCAGGGCCTGGCGGGCGTCGGTGATGCGGATCTGCTGGTCTTCCACGTTCACCCGCGCGCGCACTTCGGCCTGGCGCGTGCTGATGTCGCCGATGGGGATCTGCACCTGCACCCCGGCGTAGCTGTCCCAGGTGCGGTTGTTGCGGCTGCCGGCGTCGTTGTTATAGGCGTCACGGATCTGGTTGGCGCCGGCGACCAGGTCCACTTGCCAGCGTCCGGAGTCCTTGGCGATCACCAGGTTGAGGTCGGCCTGTTGGCTGCCGAGCAGGGCGGCGAGGTATTCCGGCTGCTGGTTTTGCGCGAGGTTGAAGGCCTGGCCCTTGTCGATCTGCATGGGGCTGGCCTCGAGGGCTTCTGTGGCGCGAATCGGCGTGGACAGGTCCAGGGCCAGTAGGCGCAGCAACGCCAGGCGGGTGGTGTCGAGCTGGTTCCGGGCTTCTTCGACGCCCAGTTGCTGGGTGGCGATGTCGGCTTCGGTCTGCACGATTTCGAACTCGGCCATGCGCCCGGCACTGATCAGTGCTTTGTTCACTTCCAGCAGGGTGCCGGAGCGTTTGAGCGCATCTTGCACGATGCTCAGTTGTTCCTGGGCGCGCAGCAGTTCGCGGTAGGTGGCGATGATCTGGCTGATGGTCTGCGCCACGGTGGCCTTGAGGTTGAGGCGGTTGGCCTGTTCCGCCAGGCGCGACAGGCGCAGCGGGGCGGTGGTGGCGTCCCAGCCGGCACCGCGCATCAGCGGCTGGATCAGCGCCAGGTCGAGGCCGTCGCTGCGGTAGCGGCCGGCGCGATTGGCGTTGTTCAGTTGCTGGGTCCAGGCCATGCTCAGGCGCGTGCCGTACTCGCCGAGCAGGCTGGTGGCCGGCGCCACGTTGGCGTTGCGTGCGTTGTCGGCCGAACCGCGGGTGCTGCGGTAGTAGCTGTTGAGGGTGAGCTTGGGGCTGAAGACGTCTTCGGCCACGCGCAGGTCGAACTTCTGCGCCACCCGTTGCAGGTACGCGCTGCGGATCGCCGGATTGTTGCGCAGGCCCAGGTACACCGCATCGCCCAGGGTCAGGGCGGTGACCTGGGCATTCAACGAGACGCTGCGGGCGCTGCTGGGCGCCGAAGGGTTGATCAGCACGTCGGCGGCCATGCACGGCAGGCTGATCAGGGCGACGACGGCGAGCCATTTATTCATCGCGCAAGGCCTCCACCGGCTGCAACCGCGAGGCCGAGACCGCCGGGTAGATACCAAAGAACAGACCCACCAACAACGTACTGCCGACCCCAAGGGGCAGGGCGGCGACGGCCAGGGCAAACTCCCAGCCGGACAGCCAGGCGTACAGCCACGCGGCGCCCATGCCCAGCACCGCACCGCACAGCGCGCCGACGGCGGTGAGGGTCACGGCTTCGAGCAGGAACAGGTTGCGGATGTCACGCTGACGCGCGCCGAGGGCCATGCGGATGCCGATTTCGCGGCGGCGCTGCGACACGTTCATCAGCATCACGTTCATCACGCCGACCCCGCCGCCCACCAGGGAGATCGCCCCCAGCGCCAGTAGCAGGTAGGCGAAGGTGCGGCTTTGCCGGGTCATGCCGTCGATCATTTGCTGAGGCACGGTGATGTCCACGCTGTGTTCGCTGAGCTGCGGTTGCAGCGCGGCGCTGGCGGCTGCGGCCATGTGCTCCATGTCCTGGCCGGGCGCGGCACGGATCACCACGTTGTTGATCTGCGGGGTGGCGTAGATGCGGCGCATGCCTTCGGCCGGGATAAACAGCGATTCGCCGCCCTGCACCGGCATCAACATCGCGCGCGGTTGGCGCTGCAGGATGCCGACGATCAGGAACAGGTAATCATTGATGCGTACTCGATCTCCCACTTGCAGCGGGTCGCCGGGGGCACTCAGGGCCTGCACGAGCTGGTCGCCGATTACTGCGTAGGTTTCATTGGCGTCGAACGCCGACAGGAAACGCCCTTCGGCCAGGCTCAAACGCATCGCGTCTTGCAGGCCCGGTGTGCTGCCGACGTAGTTGGCGTTGGTGGTGCGGCCATGGAACACGACGGGCCCGCTGAACAGGCTGAGCGCGCCGATATGCGCGATGCCCGGCACGGCCTGGCGGACGGCGTCGAGGTCGAGGCGCGCACGCATGGTCACCGCGTTGCTGCCCTTGGGCGGGAACCCGGCGATCAGGGTGTCGGTGCCCATGTCCTTGAAGATCATCGCCGCATCCACCGCCGCGTTGTGGCCGATATTGATCAATGCCACCACCGAGGAGCTGCCGATCACGATGCCGAGCAACGCCAGCACCGAGCGCTTGCCCAGGGTGCGCAGGCTGAGGAACGCTTCATGCAGCAGTTGGCTCAGGCTCTGCTCGACCCGCAGGCTCATGGGTGCGCGGCCTCTTGCACCACGCCGTTGCGCACCAGAATCTTGCGCTCCAGGCGTGCGGCGATCTGCGGGTCATGGGTGACGATGATCAGGGTGACGTGCTGCTCGCGGTTGAGGGCCAGGAGCAGGTCCATGATGTCCTGGGCGGTGCTGCTGTCGAGGTTGCCGGTGGGTTCGTCGGCGAGGATCACCGAGGGGTTGCCCACCAGCGCCCGGGCGATGGCGACCCGTTGGCGCTGGCCGCCGGAGAGGTCGGCGGGGCGGTGGTGGGCACGGTCGGCCAGGCCGACCTGTTCAAGCATGCGCAGCGCCTGCGCCACCGATTCATGGCGGGACACGCCGCGATAACTCAGGGGCAGGGCGACGTTATCGAGGGCGCTGAGGCGCGGCAGCAGGTTGAAACTCTGGAACACAAAACCGATCTGCTGGTTGCGGATCGCGGCCAGTTCATCGGGCGTGGCGTTGAAGATGTCGTGGCCGGCGAAGTGGTACCTGCCGCAGTTGGGCAAGTCGAGCAGGCCGAGGATATTGAGCAGGGTGCTTTTGCCGGAACCGGAGGCGCCGAGAATACCGCAGCTGTCGCCACGGGCGATGGACAGGCACACATCATTGAGAATGGACAGTGGCTGCCCGGCCAACTGGTAGCGTTTGCCGATGCCTTGCAGGGAGATCAAGCCTGGGTGCGCGGGGGTATCTGTCATCATGACTACGCCTTCAGTCTCGACGCTACCCCGTACTCCCGGTAAAGCCTTGTAACAAGATCGGGTGCTGCCGGGTAGGCGTCATGGACCGGTTTTATTTCTTGTTTTTAAAATATTCTTTGAATAGTAACCGCGTTCAATGCGCTTCGCCAGCCATGGATGTAGAGCGGTTTTACCCTTTGAAACGAAGTCCCCGCCGGCCTTTTCGAGCCCCCATCAACCCCTTTGACCCGCCTCCATGTCCCCGTTTTCAAAGGCTTTGGATAGCATGGCGGTGTGTCACTACTTGCTTTCGACGGGCGGCCCCGGTATAAAAAATCAAATTATTTTTTAAAACAATATTTCCGCCGTGGAACTCTTATGGTCGCGAAGAAACTCAGCGCTCCAAACGTTACCAAAACTCGATTGCTGGATGCGACTGAGGCCCTCTTTATCAAGTACGGATATGACGCGGTTTTGTTACGCCAGATTACCGAACGTGCCCAAGTCAACCTGGCCGCCGTGAACTATCACTTCGGGGACAAGGATTCCCTGATGAAAACCCTGTTGATGCAACGCCTGGAGCCGCTCAACGAGCAGCGCCTGGAGCTGCTGGCCCGCTGCGAGGCCGAATCCGACGGCCCGCTCGATTGCGACACCCTGCTCGGCGTGCTGTTCGCCCCGGCCATGGGCCTGGAACGCAGTGATCCGGCCAGTGGCGAAGGCCGCTCGTTCATCCGTTTCCTCGGCCGGGTCTACAGCGACACCTCGCCGTTCATCCAGGAATACCTCAAGGTGCATTACCAGCCGGTGTTCCAGCGCTTCTTCGAAGCCTTCGCCCTGGCCCTGCCGGACCTGCCGCGCAACGAACTCGGCGTGCGTCTGCAATTTGCCCTCAAGGCGATTTCCGGGGTGATGGCCGGCACGGAATTGCGCCTGCTGATGAACTCCATGAGCCTGGGCCGCCCCGCGACGGATGCCGAGGTGATGGCCAAGTTGATCACGCTGGTGTCGGCGGCCATTCGTGTCCCGCAACAGAGCCCCGAGGCTGAAACCGCGTTGGCGCGGGTATTGGATACCCAGCGTGCGATTCGTGAACAGGCGGCGGCGCCGGTCGCCAAGGCTTCGCGTTAAAGCAGATCCGAGGCAAAAAAAAGCCCGCTGGGGCGGCGGGCTTGATATGCAACATTTGTAACGGATGAGGCTTCACACTACGGCTGCAGATGTGAATAAATCGTGAAAAATATGTAGGAAAAGATGTAAACCCACATGCAAAGCGCGGATGTCACTCTCGCAAGGTGACCACGCAATGCAGTACCACTCGTCGTGACTGTCAGTTCTGACAGGTAGACGCTAAGACTCCCCAGGAGTCTGATTTCCTTGTCTCGTGGCCTTGAAGGCCCGCGTTCAAGGAGTTCAATCATGTCTAAAGAACCAGCGGTGCGGTCGCATCTGCCTGTTTGTTACCAGCGTTCCACGCGCGTCAATGATCTTGAACCGCCGATTTTTTCCAACCCGGTGCTAGGTGTAGTGGGGGCAGATATAGGCTTGGGCGCACGCCATCTTCAGCCCTATTTGCTTGTCACGCTCTCCCGATGGACCGGATTAGGCGTCGGCGATACTTTTGAGATTTATGCGGTGGACGATGTCATACCGCTAGCATCGGATTTTGTCAGGCCCGGCGAGCAAACCAATAACTTCTTCCGGCTTGTCATAGAGGAAGAACGGTTTCCGCGTGGCTTTATATTTCCGGTGTTTTCACGAGTCGTGCGAAATGGCTCCGGCACCACGAGTACCTCGGACGATCTGACGGTTTTCGCCAAGTCGGAAAGGCCTGGTTTGGATGAACAGCCTTCGCTGGGGTATCACGATAAACTGCGGATATTTTTGCCCGATGACCTTGCCGCCCCTGGTGCAATCCTGACCCCGGAGCGTGCGGCGCTAGGTGTGAAGTTGACGATTGATTACCCCGGTAAACGTGTGCGCGATAGGGTGTATCTGTACTGGGACACAATCATTAATTTGGTGATCTTTGAGCTCGATGATGATCATGCTTCAGGCGCGAAACCGATTGAGGTGGAGGTCGGCCCTGCGATCATTGGGACCAGCAGCGGGCTTATCGCTATCCGCTATCAGGTTTTTGATGAGGTGGAAAATCGCTCGGGGCATGTTGAACACTTTTCTCAAGCCGTGAACCTGCAAGCCGAGCTAGATCCAGACCTGCTTGAACGCGCGTACTTCCAAGTCAACTTTGTGGACGCGACATCCGTCAACTATGACGAAGAAGCGGGAAGCAATTTCCGGGTCGAGGTTGTTACTCCTCGTCGGCTGCCAGATGGAAGCTCGACGCCTGCGGGAGCTCGTATCGTAGTGACGTTGAATGGTACCCGGGGCGATGGTTCCAGTTTGCAGGTGGAGTTGCCCGATGCCGTGGTAAATCCGGGGCGGTCGAGTTTTTTCAATGTGGATGAGGACATTATCAAGCAGTTGATCCAGGGCTCGATGAGGATTACCTGGCGGCTGGAGTTCCCACTGGGCACGGTATTAGCCACCTCCCAGTCGTTGACGATCCTGATCTCCGGCACTATTGCGAATATGCCGGCGGTCAATGTGGTGCAAGCCCTGGGGGGCGTGGTAGACCCCAGCGAACCTTTCGTCACCGTTGAGTATCCCAACCCGTCCTTCACCCCCTACGACCCCGGCTTCCTGGTCACCCTCTGTATGGAGGCTTACTTGCCGGGCGGGGGGATTGTCTCCTATGAAGTCAGCCACATCGCAGGCGATCCACCGCCGCCAACGCGTTTTCGCACGGTCTCTAACGCCATTTTTTCGCGGTTCATTGGATTGGGCCCAGTGAGGGTTTTCTATAAGGTCGACGATGGTGTGATCCGCCTGCTGGGGGCGGGCACGCAAACCGTTCGCGAGTCCGAATCGACGTTCGTGGAGTTCGGCCCTCGATTAGCTGAAATGCCACGGCCGGAAATCGATAGGGTCGATGATCAGGACAACTTGGACCCGCGTGACCTGTTTGGTCAGCTCGATATCACACTGCCTTATCTGAGGACCGCCGTCGGCGACCTCTTTCAATGGCGCCTGGTAGGAAGCGCTCCGACCGGCAGTACCAACGATGAAATCCGTCTCAGCGCAGCGACAGCGGGTAGACCTGTTCTATTTTCACTGGACAGGCACTACGCAGACGTCAATCTCGGCGGGACTATCCGCTTGAGTTACTCCCTGATTCCTGCGAATGGCTCGCGTGCGTTGCATTCTGAAGTACTTGAAGTAACCGTTGGTGCGGCGATAGGCACGTTGCTCCGCCCAGAGGTGCTGCAAGCGCAGAAAGACCCCGACAAGTTGCAAGCAGAGGCGGCACTGCACGGCGCGACGGTCCGGGTTTCGACGCCGCAGATCCTGCCCTCTGATGACATTAAAATGTGTTTCACCGGTGATGACGGCGTCGGGACCTATTGCGAAACCAAGCCCGGCAATACATTCAAAACGGTTGACTTCGATGTGCCGGCCGAAACGGTGGGGGCCAACATTCAAGCGGGTGGAAGGTTCATCACGGTGCAGTACTGGTTGATCCGCGGCGCACGGCACACACCGTCGCCAGCACTGAACCTGGAGCTATTGCCACCGACGTTTGCGCAGCCGGTTATCCAAGGGCAAAACGGCGCTACGCTCAACACGGGCTCACTGGTCGGCACGGAACGGGTGATGGTAAACCCCTGGCACTTTGCCCACGCTTCGCAACGGGTTTGGCTGGAGTATCACGGCAAAAAAACTGATGACCCCGACTACATGCGCGTGTTGTTGGACGGTGCACTTGTGGGTGAAGACGGAGTGACGAATGGCATTGATACCGCGGCATTGGTGTCTGAATTGCGTGCGCTCGAGGATGCTTCGGAGCTGAAGATAATGTTCTGGGTCAGCTTCGACCGCAGCGCCGACAAGACCGACGCCGTGATGTTTCCCGTGCGCACATACACCGTTCAGCATCTGGCTTTCATTGCGCCGACTCTGACCGTACATGACTCGCGGGGGCAACTGGCCAACAATGCGACGACCTACGACACTAGCGTGACGCTTAAAGGCAAAGCCACGGCCAACCAGCAAGTCCGGCTATACGAAAACAACGTTCATCTGATTGATCGCCCAGTGGGCCCGACTGGCGACTGGAGCTATCCTCGTGCTCTTGCTCAGGTTCGTAGTTATGCCTTCCGGGCAGTAGGGCTATATGGCACCCAGCCTTCGTCAGGCACCACGACCATTCACCGGGGGGCTGCCCTCTCGATCAATACCAGCGCAGTTACCCTGAACCAACGTATCTGGATATGGCGCGATGACGCGAACTATCCGCCTCACAGTGGCCCAGGTGTCTTTACGCGGGCGGCCACTGGCGGGCGCCTCCCTTACACCTACCGATCAAACAATGAAGCGTGTGCGAGGGTAAATGCGCAGACCGGAGCGGTCAGCATCCGTGGCAATGGAAGCGCGTACATCACGGTGACCGATGCCAATAACAAGGTACTGGGGTATACCGTCAGCGTAGGGGGTGTGAAGTACTTCATGGACTTTGGCGGTGGTGGTGGTTATCAGGAGAGTGTCAAGCAAGCGAGTGGCCGAGGTGGGCGGTTGCCGAGCTTGGGTGAGCTTCGGGAAATCTATGATGTTTATGGTGGTGCGAGCTGGCGCGGGCAAGCTCACCAAGCGTTCTGGTCAACTGACAGTTCCGGCTTCCTGGCTCGTTACGGTAAGAGTCTTTATACCGGGGGTGAAGTCAGTGCGTCCGAATTGGGGTATCTGTTGACGTTTGTTATTTTCTGATAGGTGGCGAACCGGAGCAGATGCTTGTGTATCTGTTCCGGTCTTCGCTCGTTTAGATGCTCCATCGGATCGCCGTTTTTGCTAGCCGCGCACGCATCGCATCGACATTGTTCAATAACTGCAACGTCAACAACCGATACCCATCCAGAGCACCGTAGACCGATGTATCCAGCACAGGCTCTGCTGCCGTGATATTGCCGTGCCGCTCCAGCCGCTCTGTCATCCCCGACTTCAACGCCCGCGCCATCCCCACCAACTGCACCCGAATCTGCCGATGTTCGGCCTTTAGCATCAACTGCATGCGCGCCATGGCCTGTTCATCCCGAGGATCGGGTCGCGTGTTTCCAAGAATCTCCAGGGTGCTGATGCACAGGCGCAGGTGGCGCTGGATCGCATCCAGCTCCGTCATGGACATCCGTACTTCCTTGGACACCGATGGCATCAGTGACCGTAATTGCAGCATCGCCGCGTTCAGGCGATTGAGCAGTTTGAAGTGCTCATCATCGGTGACCGATCGCCCGCTGATGATCCGGCTATAGATCTCGGCGCAATCACGCAACGCACTGGCCAGGTTGTAGCGCCAGGAATACACCGCATACAACGGCAGGGCGAACGAGAAGGCCAGGGCCAGCACGATGCCAATGAGGATGTCGACGGTGCGCCACAAGCCATCCGATATAGGGTTGTCGCCATGCCCGGCGACGATAAACACGGTGATCGCCGACAGCAGCGCGATGTACCCACCCTTGCCAATGGCGTGATAGGAAAAGAACCCGCACACCACGGACATCAGCAGGTAGGTCAGCAACGGCTGGCCCAACCAGGCCTGTTGCAGCACCAGCGCCAGGCCGACACTGGCGCCGATCAAGGTGCCGTAGGCACGCTCCACGGCCTTTTTGCCGATATTGCCATGGTGCTGCAAACCGCCGATCACGATGAGCATGGTCACCGAGGCCCATTCGCCGTGGGGCAGGTTGATGCCGGTGGTCAGCAGGATCGTCGCCAGCAGGCCGATGGATACGCGCACGGCGTGGATCAGTTTGGCGTGGCGATAGCGGCGGTACGGGTCGAGCAGCGGGCGCAGCAGGCGCCGGGCGAACAGGGACAGGTTCATTGGTACTAAAATGGCCTCAATAGTCAGGACGCGTGCAGTCAACTGTGGGAGCTGGCTTGCCTGCGATTGCATCACCCTGGTCTGACTGAAAGACCGAGGTGCCTGCATCGCAGGCAAGCCAGCTCCCACAAAAGCCAGCCCCACACAAGACTGGCCAGCGGTGTGTTTAGAAGATGTAGTCGGTCGTCAGGAAGCTGGAGTCCCGGTTTTTCAGGATGTCGCTGACCAACGCCTTGTTGCTCTCCTGGAACTTGGTCGCCACCAATGTGCGGATCGAGAACACGCGCAACGCGTCATGCACCGACAGTGTGCCCTCGGCCGAGTTTTTGCGCCCGTTGAAGGGGAACGTGTCCGGCCCGCGCTGGCACTGGGCGTTGATATTGATGCGGCCGACCTGGTTGGCGAAGGTGTCCACCAGCTTGCCGACAGCCTCGGGATTGGTGCCGAAGATGCTCAGTTGCTGGCCGAAATCCGAATCCAGCACGTAGTCGATCACGGTCTCCAGGTCGCGGTAGGGCACGATCGGCACCACCGGGCCGAACTGTTCTTCGTGGTACACGCGCATCTGCGGGTTCACCGGGTACAGCACCGCCGGGTAGAAGAACGAACCGCGGCTTTCACCGCCGTGCTCATTGACCACCTGGGCGCCGTGCTGTGCGGCATCGGCCACCAGCCCGTCGAGGTATTCGACTTTGCCGGCTTCCGGCAGCGGTGTCAGGGATACACCCTCTTCCCAAGGCATGCCAGGCTTGAGCGTGGCCAGTTTCTTGTTGAATTTTTCGATAAAGCCTGCCACCACATCTTCATGCACAAACAGGATTTTCAACGCGGTGCAGCGCTGGCCGTTGAACGACAGGGAGCCGGTGACGGCTTCGCTGACGGCGTTGTCGAGGTCGACCTCGGGCAGCACGATGCCGGGGTTTTTCGCATCCAGGCCCAGGGCTGCGCGCAGGCGGTGCGGCTTGGGGTGCAGCTTTTTCAAATCACTGGCGGCCTTGTTGGTGCCGATAAACGCGAAGATGTCGATCTTGCCGCTGGCCATCAGCGCGCTGACGGTCTCGCGGCCACTGCCGTAGATCACATTGATCACCCCGGCCGGGAAGCTGTCGCGGAAGGCTTCGAGCAAGGGCCGGATCAACAGCACGCCAAGCTTGGCCGGCTTGAACACCACGGTATTGCCCATGATCAGCGCCGGGATCAGCGTGGTGAACGTCTCGTTGAGCGGGTAGTTGTAAGGGCCCATGCACAGCGCTACACCCAGCGGTACGCGGCGGATCTGGCCGAGGGTGTCCTGCTCCAGTTCGAAGCGGCTGGAGCGGCGGTCGAGTTCCTTGAGGGCGTTGATGGTGTCGGTGATGTAGTCGCAGGTGCGGTCGAATTCTTTCTGCGAGTCCTTGAGGTTCTTGCCGATTTCCCACATCAGCAGCTTGACCACCACGTCGCGCTGCTCGCGCATGCGGTGCAAAAACGCTTCGACGTGCCTGATGCGCTCGACCACGCGCATCGTCGGCCATTCACCCTGGCCACGGTTGTAGGCGCGCACGGCGGCCTCGAGGGCGGTGAGGGCGGTATCGGCATCCAGCAACGGCGTGCTGCCGATATGCACGCGTTTTTCACCCAGTTGCACCGGGCTCTGCACCTGGGCGAGCGGCCCGTTCCAGATCCGCAACTGGCCATCGACCAGATACTCACGCTGTTCAATAGGCGCCGCCAGGCGGTATTGCTCGGGAATCTCGGCGGCGGAGGCGGGAAACAGCTGGGCGAGCAGGTTGCTGGTGGTCATGTCGCTACCCCTGGAATAGTTGCAAAACATGACTAGAGAGTCACCCATCAACAGGCTCTAAGGCAAGGCTTGTGCGCATTCTTGTACTCACGCTTGCGCGCGGCGGTTAAACTGCGCGCCTTATTTTGAAGGAGTTCACATGAGTCAGTACCAGCCGGGCATTCTTGCCGCACCGGTGCCTTTGCAGGCCCGTCATCTGTTCTTTGCCGTGGCCTCCCTGGAGGCTGTGCCCGTTGCCCTGGACGCACTGGTGCAGATGACGGATTCGGCGGTGGTCGGTTTCGGTGAACCGCTGGTGACTGCGCTCGGCGCGCAAATCGATGGCCTGCGTACGTTCCCGGTCGTCAGCGGCCCGGGCGCCCACAACCCGTCCACTCAGCACGCGCTGTGGGTCTGGCTGCATGGCGTGGATCGCGGTGAACTGCTGTTGCGCAGCCGCGCGCTGGAAAAAGCCCTGGCCCCGGCGTTCAGCCTGGTGCAGTCGACTGAAGGCTTCCGCTACAAGACCGGCTTTGACCTCACCGACTACGAAGACGGTACCGAAAACCCCCACGACGATGCTGCCGTCGAGGCCGCCTTGACCGACAGCGGCGCCAGCTTCGCCGCAATCCAGCAATGGCAGCACGACCTCGATGGCTTCGCCGCGTTGCCGGCCCAGGAGCGCGACCACATCATCGGTCGCCGCCATGGCGACAACGAAGAACTCGACGACGCCCCTGAATCTGCCCACACCAAACGCACCGCCCAGGAAAGCTTCACCCCGGAAGCCTTCGTGGTCCGCCGCTCGATGCCTTGGGCCGAGAACGGCCAGGCGGGTTTGATGTTCCTCGCGTTCGGCCATTCTTTCGATGCGTTTGAAGTGCAACTGCGCCGCATGAGCGGCCTGGAAGACGGAATTGTCGACGGCCTGTACCGCATCAGCACGCCGTTGACCGGCGGTTATTACTGGTGCCCGCCGATCAACGAAGGGCGTTTGGACCTGAGCGCGCTGGCGCGTTGAGCACGGCTTAACATGAAAATGCTGACAGCCCTGTAATCAGCCACTGAAAAAACTCCGCGCAGCCCTTACTCTAGACACCTTTGTCACCTGCGCGGATCGTTCATGTCTTCTGTTGCCGATGGGTTGCCCCTCAATAAACGCCTACCGGCCGTGATCGCGATTTCCTTGGGGATCGGCATGGCCACCCTGGATACGGCCATCGTCAATACCGCGTTACCGACTTTGGCGCAGGGCATCGGCACGGATTCCGCGTCGGTGATCTGGGTGGTCAACGCCTACCAACTGGCGATCATCGCCACCGTGCTGCCGTTCGCGTCGCTGAGCGATGTGCTGGGGCACCGCCGGGTGTATCTCGGTGGCTTGCTGCTGTTTATCGTCTCGTCACTGTTCTGCGGCCTGGCCGGTTCGCTGGCGACCCTGACCGCCGCGCGGGTGGTGCAGGGCCTGGGCGCCGCGGCGATCATGAGCGTGAATACCGCGTTGCTGCGGCATATCTACCCGTCCAACATGCTTGGCCGTGGCCTGGGCTATAACTCGCTGGTGGTGGGGCTGGCGTTTACCCTCGGACCGACGGCGGCGTCGGCGATTTTGTCGGTCACCACCTGGCACTGGCTGTACCTGATCAATGTGCCGCTGGGGGTGTTGGCCCTGGCCTTGGGCCTGCGTTCGTTGCCCACCTTGCCGATGACCGGGCACGCGTTCGACCGCCTCGCGGCGTTGTTGTGTGCTGGATTGTTCGCCCTGTTGGTGCTTGGCCTGGGCACGGCGGTGCATGGTGCCCAGGGGGCGTTGACGCTGGGGTTGATTGCGTTGGCACTGGTCTGCGGGGCGTTACTGCTGCGGCGTCAGGCCGGGCATCCCGCGCCGATGCTGGCCCTGGATCTGTTCAAGCGGCCGCTGTTTGCCTTGTCGTCCCTGACGGCGATCTGCGCCTTTAGTGCCCAAGGCCTGGCCTTTGTGTCGTTGCCTTTCCTGCTCCAGGCGGTGTTGGGCCATAGCCAGGTGCAAACCGGTTTCCTGATGACGCCTTGGCCGGCAGTGGTCGCGGTGATGGCACTGTTGGCCGGACGCTTGGCGGACCGGGTGTCACTGGGGCTGTTGTGCGGCATTGGCCTGTTGCTGCTCAGTGCCGGTATGGCCGCATTGGCCAGCCTGGGCGATGGAGCGTCGGCGTTCGATATTGGCTGGCGGATGGCGTTGTGTGGCGCCGGTTTTGGCTTCTTCCAGTCACCCAACCTCAAGGCCTTGATGACCAGTGCGCCGTTGGCCCGCAGCGGCGGCGCCAGTGGCATCGTGGCGATTTCACGCTTGCTTGGGCAGACGTTGGGCGCGTCGTTGGTGGCATTGTGTTTTCACCTGTTCGTCGACAGCGGCCCGCAAGTCGCATTGTGGCTGGGCTGTGGCTTTGCCTTGGTGGGGGCGGTGGCCAGCGGCCTGCGTCTGTTGCCCTACGGAAAAAAGGCCGGGTAGGGCGTTGTAAAACACGCGTGTGGAAGGCTACCGTGGCGACCTGGATATTTCGGGATGTTTCAGTTTTATGACCAGCCTGGCCCAACGTACTGCTGACACGACCTCTCGCCGGGCTGCACTGACCCTCGCTTTCTGCCTGCCCAGTGACGTGCTGCTGTACTTGTTGCTGCCAATGGAATCCCAAGCGTTTGGCATCACCCTGGCCCAGGCCGGGGTGTTGCTGGCGGCCAATCGCCTGGTGCGGATTTTCGGTTACCGGCATGTGCTGAATTTCTACGCACGCAACGGCGACCGTCTGACTTGCATGATCGCCGCCGCTGCGGCGACGCTGTGCGCCCTGGGCAATTCAATGCTGTCGGGCTTCGCCGCCTTGTTGGGGCTGCGGCTGATCTGGGGCCTGTGTTTTGCCGCGCTGAACCTGTCGACCCAAGTACTCGCCACCTCAGAGCCCGCCGGTGCCGCACGCCGTGCCGGGCGCTCGCGGGCGGTGATCGCCCTGGGGCCGATGCTGGCGCTGCCACTGGGCGGTTGGCTGACGCTGTGGGCCGGGCCGCGGCCGATCTTCCTTATTCTTGCTGGCGCCTGCCTGGTGGGCCTGTGGATGGCGCGCGGCTTGCCCACTGCGGGCCATGATCTGCACAGCACCGGGCGCCGCTTCAAGTGGCCCGACAGTGTGGCGATGTGGTCGTTTATCGAAGGCGTGGCGTTGGATGGGTTGTTTATTTTCGGTCTGTCGATCCAGGCGCAGAAGATTCTCGGCGGCGACGCGGTACTGATCGCCGGTGGCTTGATGGCGCTGCGTTATCTCTCGGAAATGCTCCTGAGCCCGTTGGGCGGTCGCGCGGCCCAGCGATTTGGCGCGACCTCGATGTTGCTGCTGTTTTCGTTCCTGAGTGCCTTGGCCCTGACGGCGTTTTCCAGCTACTGGGTGATTGCGGGCGCGGCCGCGGTGCTGGTGCTGCGTGCGCTGCAACTGCCGTTGGTGACCACCCTGGTGGCCGAGCGCAACCCGGGGTCGATGCGCGTCTCGGCGCTCGCGTCGAATGCCGTGTGGCGTGACATCGGCGCGGGCCTCGGACCGTTGCTGGCGGGTTTACTGCTGCCGGTAGCCTCGGCACCGCTGGTGTTTGGCCTGGCCGGTGCGGCGATTGCGCTGAGTGCGTTGTTTTGCTGGCGGGCGCGCTGACTCAGGCTGCCTTGACGTGGTCCAACCAGGCCGGATCGAGACGGGTTTGTTCGGTATCCATCCCCAGTGCCTGCATCTTCGCCTTATGCGCCTCGATCTCGCCGATCAACTGCACTTGCGCGCTGGAGTTGGCATCCAGTGCATGCATTTGCGTCAGGCCCAGATGGTAGAAACGCAGCAGCTTGATTGCGCTGGGGTCATTCGCCTGCACGCGTTCCGTGACCTTGTGCATCACGTTGGTCACGCTCATCAGGCTGCGCTTGAGTTGCCAGCCATATACGGCCGGTGCAAGCCAGGTTTGGCTCCAGAAAGGACCGCGCACCAGTGCCAGGGTGATCAGTACGCCGGCAAACACGCCGCCGACGTTGAAGCGAAAGTTGTCGCCGCCGGGTTCGCCGAACAGCATCACCGCGAGGCTGGACAAGAGCATCGCCAGGGCCAGGAACAGCACCGCCACAATCAGTGTGCTGCGGCGGGTTTGGCGGCGGTAGGTGACGGGGTCGCAGGGTTTGAGCTCGAACATCCGGGGGCAGTCTCCAGTGGCTTAGGCGGGCATCTTCGCACACTGCACAGAAAGAGCCCCGCTTCAGCGGGGCTTTTACTTACTTCGGCGCGATCCATGTCACCTCGGTGATGCCGAACTTTTCCGCCCAAGGGCGTGTGGTCTTTTTCACCTGTTCATGTCCGACCCGGCCGACACGACTGACATGGGCAATATCGGCATCCACTGCCGCCCAGTGCCAGGCCTCGGCGTTGTTCATCACTTCGGCACGCACCACAAAGGATTTCGGTTGGCCGTGTAGCTGATAGTTGATGGTGTAGATTTTTGCGGTACTCATGTTGCCTCCCTGTGTTGTTATAAATGGATAGGGCGGCGTTCCAAAAGGTTCATTCAAAATGACAATCCGCCGTTCGGCGCGGCATAGTGACGCTTCTGCCACGTGCCCAAGGAGTGCGCCATGTCCCACCTGAGTCATCGACAGTTGTACCTGCAACGCCTGGGCTACGACAGGCCACCCGCGCCGACCCTGCAAACTCTGCGTGACCTGCAGTTGCGCCATGTGTGCACGTTTGCCTTTGAAAGCCTGTCGACCTTGCTGCGCCTGCCGGTGCCCATCGATCTGGCGAGTGTCGAGCAGAAGGTGTTGATCGATGGGCGGGGTGGTTATTGCTATGAGTTGAACCAGATGTTCCTGTTGCTGTTGCAGGAACTCGGTTTCGACGCACGCGGCATTACCGGCCGGGTGGTGATGGGTGGGCCGCCGGATGCGCGCACCGCACGCACCCATCGCTTGAGCCTGGTGACCGTAGATGGCGTGCGCTACATCACCGATGTCGGCTTTGGCGGCATGGTGCCCAGCAGCCCATTGCAGTTGGACAGCGAGGCCGTGCAGGCCACGGCGCACGAGCCGTATCGGCTGACGCACAATGCAGACGGCAGCTACACGTTATGGGCCGAAGTCGCGGGGCAATGGCGTGGTTTGTATGTGTTCGACCTGCAGGTGCAGGCGGACATCGACTACGAAATCGGCAACTGGTACGTGTCCACTCATCCGGGGTCGCCGTTCGTGGGCCAGTTGAAGGCGGCGCTGTTGGCCGTGGGCAAACGCTATACGCTGAACAACGGCCACTACGCGGTGCATTACCTGGATAGGTCGAGCGAAAAACAGGTGGTCGCCAGCGCTGATGAGTTGCTGACGTTGCTGCATGAGACCTTTGGCATTCGCTTGCCAGTGCATCCGCAACTTCGCCCGGTACTTGAGGGCCTGGTGTTGGCGGGTTGCTGAAAATATTGAAATAGAGCCTTCGCTGAACCGTTTTATCTCCAGATTCGAGCAAATCAATTCGAACCTTTTTCCTACATTCAGGTTCGAATCGGTTCCGGAATGATTTGTTCAAATGACAAGGAGATGTAAAACGATGTCCAGGCTATTCGGAACGATCCTCAAGAACACCTCGGTATTCGCGCTAGTCGCAGCGCCGGCCGTGGTGTTTGCCGCACCACCCACAGCACCGATTTCCACTTTCGGCCTGCTGGGCAGCTATAACGATTTCAAGCTTGAAGGCGGCAGCCGCAGTGACAAGGACGACATGCCCGAAGTGGGCCTGTTCTATAACTTCGGCAACAAGCTCACCGCTGAATCCGGCTTCATCTACCAAGCCGGAGTCGAAGCCAAATACGGCAAAAAAAGCGATAACAAGCTCAAGGAAGGCCAGGCCGACCTCGATCTCGGCTGGCGTGCCGCGCTGGATGCGCGCAACTCGGTCGACGTGATCGTCGGTGGCGGCTACAGCTGGACCCGCTATGAGCTGGACTCCAATGACTACGACCTGGAACTGACCAGCAAATCGCCATTTGCCAAGGCCGCCCTGGGCTATAACCACCAGTTCAACGACATGACCTTGCGCGTTGAAGCCGGTGCCCGTCATACCCTCGACGGCCGCGCCAAGATCAAGGTGGATGGCCTTGGCAGCGATACCGTGGACCTCAAGGATCGCACCAACCCTTATGCGGAGGTCAGCCTGCTGATGAACCAGAAGGGCGACCTGCCGGTGGTTGCTGGCCTGTACTACACCCGTACCGAGTACAAGCTGGATGACGATTCGGAACTGGCAGATAACACCAGGCTCAAGCGTGACGAGTATGGAGTGAAGGTCGGTATCGCGTTCTAACGCCACACCGAGTCCCCCCTGTGGGAGCACCGACCTGTGGGGGAGATTCTATGGTGGAGGGCAATATCTCCACCCACAGTGCCACCGCCTTCGCAGCCTCGCTAAAGCTCGACAGCTCTCACAGGGCATTACCTACTGCGCATCAACACCGACCAACTGTGGGAGCGGGCTTGCCCGCGAAAGCGTCAGATCAGTCGAAGTATCTGTGACTGACACTGCGCATTCGCGGGCAAGCCCGTTCCCACATTTTTGACCGCATTCGTCAGAACAATCCGTTCAAGTGTCGGAGGGCCGTGTGACGATTCGGGCACAGGAATGCCTATTGGAATGCACTCACTGCTAAAACGCAAAACGGCGCCCGAAGGCGCCGTTTTGTTTACCGCATCTTGCTAAGCGATCAAACGCCCAACACCGCGTGCTGCACCAGAGTGAGCAACGGTTGTGGGTACACGCCCAGGAAGAACGCGAGCAGGGCGATGGCCAACAGCATCACGCCGCCTGCCTTCTGTTCCCAATGCAGCTCGGCATCCACGCGACGCAGGTTTGGCTCGATCAGGTACAGGGTGACCATCACGCGCAGGTAGTAGAACACGCCGATGGCGCTGCCCAGTACCAGCGAGGCAACCAACCACCACTGGTGGGCTTCAACGCCGGTGGCGACGATGTAGAACTTGCCGATGAAGCCTGCAGTCAGCGGGATACCGGCCAGGGACAGCATCATCACGGTGAGTACGGCGGTCAGGTACGGACGGCGCCAGAACAGGCCGCGGTATTCGTACAGGGCGTCGGCGTCACGGCCTTTGAACGGCGAGGACATCAGGGTGATCACGCCGAACGCACCAAGGCTGGTGATCACGTAGGTGACCAGATACACGCCCATGGCTTCCACGGCCAGGCCTTTGCTCGCCACCAGGGCGATCAGCAGGTAGCCGAAGTGTGCGATGGACGAGTAACCCAGCAGACGCTTGAGGTTGTTCTGGGTCAGTGCCAGCAGGTTACCGAACAGGATCGACGCGATGGCGATCACGGTCAGTACGTCGCTCAGGACGCCGGTGTTGGCGGCAGGGGAGATCTGGAACAGACGCACCATCACGGCAAACACGGCGACTTTCGACGCGGTAGCCAGGAACGCAGCCACCGGCGCCGGGGCGCCTTCGTACACGTCCGGGGTCCACAGGTGGAACGGCACCAGCGACAGCTTGAACGCCAGGCCGATCAGCATCATGGCCAGGCCCAGTTGGGCAATCGGCGCAGGCATGCTGGTGGTGGCCAGGGCATGACCGATACCAGTGAAGCTCAGGCTGCCGGCTTCGGCGTACAGCAGGGCCATACCAAACAACAGGAACGCGGAACCGGCGGCCGACAGCACCATGTACTTGATGCCGGCTTCCAGGGAACGCTTGTTGAAGAAGGCGTAGGCCACCAGGCCGTAGGTCGGGATCGACAGCAGTTCCAGGCCGATGAACAGGCCCGCCAGGTGCTGTGCGCTGACCAGCACGATGCCACCGGCCGCAGCCAGCAGGATCAGCAGGTACAGCTCTTCGCGGTTGCCTGGGTAGCCGGTGCCGCCTTCGCCGAGGTAGGCGTGGGCGAGGGTGACGCAGGCCAGTGTCGCCACCAGGATCAGTGCGATGTACAGCAGGGCAAAGTCATCGACCATCATCAGTGGCGTTACGGCCAGTGGCGCGACCTTGAGGGCCGGGATGATCGACAGCAGGGCCAGGTTCAGACCGGCACAGGACAGCAGGAACGTTTGTGAGTGATTGCGGCGCCAGGCGATAGCCAGCATCACCACCACGATGGTGAGGCTGGTAATCAGCAGCGGCGCAAGCGCGATAAAGTGTTGGATCGTGAATTCCATAGCGCTCTTACCGGGCCGAAGCGAGTTGAGAGAAGGCGGTGCCGAACCACTGCTGCACGCCATGCATCGTTGCGGCAGAAGTGTCCAGGAACGGTTGCGGGTACACGCCGATGTAGATCAGCAGTACCGCAAGGCCGAGCACCATGATCAGTTCGCGAGCATCCATCCCTTGCAGGACGGTGTCGGACTTGGCCGGGCCGAAGTAGGCGCGGTGGATCATGATCAACGAGTAGACCGAACCGAACACCAGGCCGGACGTTGCGATGGCGCTGATCCATGGCGTCTGCACGAAGGCCCCCATCAGGATCAGGAACTCGCCGATGAAGTTGCCGGTACCCGGCAAGCCCAGGGACGCGGCGGCGAAGAACAGGCTGATCGCCGGCAGGTAGGCGATGCGCGACCACACGCCACCCATTTCACGCATGTCACGGGTGTGCAGGCGCTCGTACAGCTGGCCACTCAGGATAAACAGGGCAGCGGCCGAGACACCGTGGGCCAGCATCTGGATCACCGCGCCTTGCAGCGCCAGTTGGCTGCCGGAGTAGATGCCGATCAGTACGAAACCCATGTGGGAAACGGACGAGAAGGCAATCAGGCGCTTGATGTCGGTTTGGGCGAAGGCGAGGAACGCACCGTAGAAGATCCCGATCAGACCCAGGGTCATGGCGATCGGCGCGAACTCGGCCGAGGCATTCGGGAACAGCGGCAGGGCGAAACGCAGCAGGCCGTAAGCGGCAGTCTTCAACAAGATACCGGCCAGGTCCACGGAACCCGCGGTCGGTGCCTGGGCGTGAGCGTCAGGCAACCAGGAGTGGAACGGCACCACTGGCAGCTTCACCGCGAAGGCGATGAAGAAGCCCAGCATCAGGATGTACTCGGTGGTCAGGGACATCTTGGTTTTCAACAGGTCGGCGTAGTTGAAGGTAATCACGCCGGTGTTGTTGAAGTTGACCAGTACCAGACCCAGGATCGCCACCAACATGATCAGGCCGGAAGCCTGGGTGAAGATGAAGAACTTGGTCGCCGCATAGATCCGGGTTTTCTTGCCGTCCGAAGAACTGTGACCCCAGAGCGCGATGAGGAAGTACATCGGCACCAGCATCATTTCCCAGAAGAAGAAGAACATGAACAGGTCGAGGGCGAGGAACACGCCAACCACACCGCCCAGGATCCACATCAGGTTCAGGTGGAAGAAGCCCACGTGACGCTGGATCTCTTTCCAGGAGCAGAGTACCGAAAGGATACCCAGCAGGCCGGTCAGCAGGATCATCAACAGCGACAGGCCGTCGAGGGCCAGGTGCACGTTGATGCCGAAGCGCTGGATCCACACATGCTTGAATTCAAGCGCGAAGGTGGGATCGACGCCCGGTGCCGGAGCAAATGAATAGTCGCCATGGGCCCACAGCCAGAGGCCGAGAGCGAGTTCCAGGGACATGGTCAGCAACGCAATCCAGCGGGGGAGGGTGGCGCCGAAGCGTTCACCCATCCAGCAGAGCAGGCCGCCGATAAAGGGGATCAGGATTAGCCAGGGCAGAATCATGACAGGCTCGTTTCCTTTCGCAAGTTCGCAAAGTTGGCAGTGTTCATAATCAGACCGCTACCACGACGATGGCACCAATAACCAGCACAGCACCGGCAGCCATGGAAGCGGCATACCAACGCAGTTGACCGGTTTCGCTGCGGCTCAGGGCGGTGTGACCGGCCTTGGCGGCGCGCGGGATCAAACCGATGGTCTGGTCGAGCGGGTCTTTGCGCAGTACATGGCTGATGGCCAGGTAAGGCTTGACGAACAGTTTGTCGTAGATCCAGTCGAAGCCCCAGGCAGCGAACCACCAGGCGGACAGGAAGCGGCCAATGCCACTGTTGGCCACGGCCGTCACAAAGCGACGCTTGCCGAGGAACAACAGGGCTGCCAGCAGGATACCGGCGATGGCGATGGCGCCCGAGGCGATTTCCAGGCTGTGCTGGGCTTCGCCGCCGGCATGGCCGACGCTTTGCGGCAGTACACCGTGCAGGGGCGGGGTGATCATGGCGCCGACGAAGGTCGACAGGACGATCAGCACCGACAATGGCAGCCAGTGGGAGATGCCGTGGCCTGCGTGTGCTTCGGTCTTGGCTTCACCGTGGAAGGTGATGAAGATCAAGCGGAAGGTGTACAGCGAGGTCATGAACGCACCCACCAGGCCTGCGTACAGCAGGTTCTGGTTACCGCTGGCAAAGGCTTCCCAGAGGATTTCATCCTTGGAGTAGAAACCGGCGGTCACCAACGGCAGGGCGGCCAGGGCGGCACCACCGACGATGAAGCTGGCGTAGGCCAGTGGCAGTTTCTTCCACAGGCCGCCCATCTTGAAGATGTTCTGCTCGTGGTGGCAGGCAACGATCACCGCACCGGAAGCAAGGAACAGCAGGGCCTTGAAGAAAGCGTGGGTCATCAGGTGGAAGATCGCCGCGTCCCAGGCACCAACGCCCAGGGCCAGGAACATGTAGCCGATCTGGCTCATGGTCGAGTAGGCGAGGATCCGCTTGATGTCGGTCTGTACCAGCGCGGCGAAGCCGGCCAGTACCAGGGTCACGCCGCCAACGATGCCCACCAGGTGCAGGATGTCCGGCGCCAGGGTGAACAGGCCGTGGGTACGGGCGATCAGGTAGACACCGGCGGTGACCATGGTTGCGGCGTGGATCAGTGCGGAAACCGGGGTAGGACCGGCCATCGCATCCGCCAGCCAGGTTTGCAATGGCAGTTGCGCGGATTTACCCACGGCGCCGCCCAGCAGCATCAGGGTAGCGAGGGTGATCCAGAAGTCGCCGACCTGGAATTTCTGCGGCGCCAGTACCAGCAGTTCCTGGATGTTCAGCGTGCCCACCTGTTGGAACAGGATGAACAGGCCGATGGCCATGAACACGTCGCCGATACGGGTGACGATAAAGGCCTTGAGTGCCGCGTTGCCGTTGTTGCGGTTGCTGTAGTAGAAACCGATCAACAGGTACGAGCACAGGCCTACGCCTTCCCAGCCGAAGTACAGGAACAACAGGTTATCGCCCAGTACCAGGAACAGCATGCTGGCGATAAACAGGTTGGTGTACGAGAAGAAGCGCGAGTAGCCCGCTTCACCGCGCATGTACCAGGACGCGAACAGGTGGATCAGGAAGCCCACGCCGACGACCACGCCAAGCATGGTGATCGACAGGCCGTCGACGTAGAGGGCGAAGTTGGGCTTGAAGCCCTCCACCGACATCCACTGCCACAGCACCAGGGTGTAGTGACCACCTTCCGGCGGCGCCACGTTGAATTGCCAGATGACATAGGCGGCGACGATCGCCGACAGGCCAATGGAACCCACGCCCACCAGGGCCGAGAGGTTTTCCGACCAGCGTCCGCGAGAGAACGACAGCAGCAGGAAACCGATCAGGGGAAATACGAAAGTCAGAAAGATCATGTTCATCCGCGCATCTCACTGGCAGCGTCGATATCAAGCGTGTGGAAGCGACGATACAGTTGCAGCAGGATCGCCAGGCCAATACTGGCCTCGGCGGCTGCCAGGCTGATCACCAGGATGAACATGACTTGTCCATCCGGCTGGCCCCAACGTGCACCGGCAACGATGAAGGCCAGTGCCGCAGCGTTCATCATGATTTCCAGACTCATCAACACGAACAGAATGTTACGGCGGACCATCAGGCCGACCAGGCCAAGGCAGAACAGGATGCCGGCGACCGCCAGACCATGCTCCAAAGGGATAGCAGGCATCGTCATTGCTCCTTGGCTTCGTTGCGGCCCAAGTGGAAGGCGGTGATGGCTGCAGCGAGCAGCAGCATCGAAGCCAGTTCGACCACCAGCAGGTATGGGCCGAACAGGCTGACGCCCACGGCCTTGGCGTCTACGGTGGTGTGGCCGATGGCCTGGCCGCTCTGGTGAGCGAACAGCACATACAGCAGTTCACCCAGCAGCAAGGCTGCCAGTACGACCGGGCCGAGCCAGATGCCGGGTTTGAGCCAGACGCGTTCCTGGGCGACCGAAGCCGGCCCGAGGTTGAGCATCATCACCACAAACACGAATAGCACCATGATGGCGCCAGCGTAGGCGATCACTTCCAGTACACCGGCGAACGGCGCGCCGAGGCTGAAGAAGGTCATGGCCACGGCGATCAACGAAATGATCAGGTAGAGCAGGGCGTGCACAGGATTGGTGTTGGTGATCACGCGAAGCGTGGACACCACTGCAATACCGGACGCGAAATAGAAAGCGAATTCCATCTTTCTTCCTTAAGGCAGCAAGCTCTTCACGTTGATCGGCTCGGCTTCGTTTTGTGCGGCGCCTTTCGGCTTACCGGCAACGGCCATACCTGCAACACGATAGAAGTTGTAATCAGGGTTTTTACCGGGACCAGAGATCAGAAGATCTTCTTTCTCGTACACCAGGTCCTGACGTTTGAACTCGGCCATCTCGAAATCCGGGGTCAGCTGGATTGCGGTGGTCGGGCAAGCTTCCTCGCAGAGGCCGCAGAAAATGCAGCGCGAGAAGTTGATGCGGAAGAAGTCCGGGTACCAGCGACCGTCTTCGGTTTCAGCTTTCTGCAGGGAGATGCAACCCACCGGGCACGCCACGGCGCACAGGTTGCAGGCTACGCAACGCTCTTCGCCATCGGGGTCGCGGGTCAGTACGATACGGCCGCGATAGCGCGGCGGCAGGTACACCGCTTCTTCCGGGTATTGCAGGGTGTCGCGTTTGCGAAAGCCGTGACCGAACACCATCACCAGGCTTCGCAACTGGGTACCGGTACCCTTAACGATGTCGCCAATATATTTGAACATGGGTCAAATCCTCACTGAACCGCGCCGGCGGGCGTGTTCAACAACACAACGGCAGCCGTCACCAGCAAATTGATCAGGGTCAGCGGCAGGCAGAAGCGCCAGCTGAAATCCATCACCTGGTCGTATCGTGGACGCGGAATGGAAGCGCGCAGCAGGATAAACAACATGATGAAGAACGCGGTCTTCAGGAAGAACCAGAAGAACGCCAACTGCGGCAGGATGCCGAACGGACCGTGCCAGCCGCCGAAGAACAGCGTGACCAGCAGGGCCGAGATCAAGATGATGCCGATGTACTCACCAACGAAGAACATGCCCCATTTCATGCCGGCGTATTCGATGTGGTAGCCGTCGGCCAGTTCCTGTTCCGCTTCCGGCTGGTCGAACGGGTGACGGTGAGTCACGGCGACGCCAGCGATGAAGAAGGTACAGAAGCCGAAGAACTGCGGAATGATGAACCACAGGTTCTGCGCCTGGTACTCGACGATGTCGCGCATGTTGAACGAGCCGACCTGCACCACGATGCCCATCAGCGCGAGGCCCATGAACACTTCGTAGGACACGGTCTGGGCCGAGGCCCGCAAGCTGCCCAGCAGGGCGAACTTGTTGTTGCTCGACCAACCGGCGAACAGCACCGCGTAGACCGACAAACCGGCCATGGCAAAGAAGAACAGCAAGCCGATGTTCAGGTCCGCCACGCCCCAGGTCGGGGTGATCGGGATGATCGCGAAGGCGATCAGCAAGGCGCTCATGGCCACCACCGGTGCCAGGGTGAAGATCACCTTGTCGGCGAACGGCGGGGTCCAGTCTTCCTTGAAGAACATCTTCAGCATGTCGGCCGCGATCTGGAACATGCCGAACGGGCCAACGCGGTTCGGACCGTAACGGTCCTGCCACCAGCCCAGCAGGCGGCGTTCGACGAAGCTGAGCAGGGCGCCCGCAACGACCACGGCCAACAGGATCACGATGGCCTTGACCACCGAGATGATCACGTCGATCACTTCAGGAGTGAACCAAGTCATTGCGCTGCCTCCTGCAGACCGTCAACGGTTTTGCCGAAGATCGCCGCTGGAATGCCGGCGATGCCTTTAGGCAGTGCAACCAGGCCAGCGCCCAGCTCTTCATTGATGCGCAGCGGCAGACGCAGGGTCTGGCCGGCCACGTTCAGGCTGAGCAGGGCTCCGTCGTTGACGCCCAGGCGGTCGGCTTCGGACTTGGCCAGCGACACGTAGGCTTCAGGAATGCGACTTTGCACCGGCGCGGCTTTGGAAGAGTTCTCTTCGCTGCCGAACAGGTGGAAGAACGGCACAACCTGCCAGGTGCCCTGGGCCGGGTTGAACGGACGCGGGACGGCGGCGAACCAGTTCAGCGAATCACCGGTGCTTTCGATCAGGCGGGTGCCCGGGTCGCCAGCGCGGATATGACCACCGACTTCGTCCTGGAACTTGTTCCAGGCCTGCGGCGAGTTCCAGCCCGGCGACCAGGCGAATGGCACCTGCTGACGCGGTTCGGCCGACCCCGAGTAACCTTCCATGGAGAAGGCGAACGCGGTATCCGTGTCTTGCGGAGTACGCGGTTCGTGCACGCTGATGTTGGCGCGCATGGCGGTACGACCGGAGTAACGCAGCGGCTCACGGGCCAGTTTCATGCCCTTGATGCGGAACGCGGCGGACGGCGCGGCGTCGACGATGCGGGCCAGTTGCGGCGCGCTCGCGGCGGTGGCAGCAGTCACGTGGTCGAGCTGGGTCCAGTCGATCGGCTGGTTCAGCAGGGTGGCGCGCAGGGCATGCAGCCAGCGCCAGCCTTCGTGAACCAGGATGCTGGCGTCCATGTACTTCGGATCGAACACCTGGAAGAAGCGCTGGGCACGGCCTTCCTGGCTGACCAGGGTACCGTCGCCTTCGGCGAAGGTGGCGGCTGGCAGCACCAGGTCGGCACGGTCGCTGGTGGCGGTCTTTTGGTGATCGGCGACGATCAGGACCTTGGCGGCGTCCAGTGCCGCGTCAACCTTGGCGGCATCGGTGCGGGTGTACAGGTCGTTTTCCAGCACCACGATGGCGTCGGCGTTGCCGTCGATCACCGCTTGCAGGCCGGCGTCCAGGGACTCGCCACCGAGCATGGCCAGGCCAAGGCTGTTGGCTTCCGGCACGATCAGGCTGATGGAACCGTTCTTGTCGCGCAGCTTCAAGGCCTTGGCGATGTTGGCGGCGGCTTCGATCAGCGCCTTGGAACCCAACGAGGTGCCGGCAATGATCAATGGACGCTTGGCGGCCAGCAGGGCGTCGGCGATACGCTGGGCCAGTGCGACGGCTTCGCTGTCCAGGCCTTCGACGGCAGGCGCGCTGGCGTCGAGGGCGTGGGCCACGGCAAAACCGATGCGGGCCAGGTCGTCTGGTGCGGCGTGCACACATTCTTCGGCGATGTCGTCGAGCTTGGTTTCAGCCAGGCTGGCAATAAACAGCGGGTTCAGCGCGTGCTGGCCGATGTTTTTCACCGCCGCGTCGAGCCATGGCTGGACGCGCATGGCGTCGGCCATTTCTTCGGCCTTGCCCTTGACCGACTGACGCAGCGACAGGGCCACGCGGGCAGCGGTCTGGGTCAGGTCTTCGCCGAGCACGAAAATCGCGTCGTGGTCTTCGATGTCGCGCATGTTCGGGACTGGCAGCGGGCTGTCGTTCAGCACTTGCAGGACCAGGCGGATGCGCTCCAGCTCAGCGGCTTCGATACCGCTGTAGAAGTGCTCGGCACCGACCAGTTCGCGCAACGCGAAGTTGCTTTCGAGGCTGGCGCGGGGCGAACCGATACCGACGATATTGCGGCCGCGCAGCAGGTCGGCGGCTTTATCCAGCGCTTCGTCCAGGCTCAGCTTGCCGCCGTTGGCCAGCAGTGGCTGGCGTGGGCGGTCTTCGCGGTTGACGTAGCCATAGCCGAAACGGCCACGGTCGCACAGGAAGTACTGGTTGACCGAACCGTTGAAGCGGTTTTCGATCCGACGCAGTTCGCCGTAGCGCTCGCCCGGGGAGATGTTGCAACCGCTGGAGCAGCCATGGCAGATGCTCGGGGCGAACTGCATGTCCCACTTGCGGTTGTAGCGCTCGGAGTGAGTCTTGTCGGTGAATACACCGGTCGGGCAGACCTCGGTGAGGTTGCCGGAGAACTCGCTTTCGAGCACGCCATCTTCAACGCGACCGAAGTACACGTTGTCGTGGGCGCCGAACACGCCGAGGTCGGTGCCGCCGGCGTAGTCTTTATAGAAGCGCACGCAACGATAGCAGGCGATGCAGCGGTTCATTTCGTGGGAAATGAACGGGCCGAGGTCCTGGTTCTGGTGGGTACGCTTGGTGAAGCGATAACGGCGCTCGTTGTGGCCGGTCATCACTGTCATGTCTTGCAGGTGGCAGTGACCGCCTTCCTCACAGACCGGGCAGTCGTGGGGGTGGTTGGTCATCAGCCATTCGACGACACTGGCGCGGAACGCCTTGGATTCCTCATCATCGATGGAAATCCAGGTGTTGTCGGTGGCTGGGGTCATGCAGGACATGACGATACGACCACGGGTGTCGTTTTCGTCGGTGTATTGCTTGACCGCGCACTGGCGACAGGCACCGACGCTACCAAGTGCGGGGTGCCAGCAGAAATACGGAATATCGAGGCCGAGTGACAGACACGCCTGTAACAGGTTGTCTGCCCCATCGACTTCGAGCGCTTTGCCGTCTACGTGGATAGTGGCCATGGTTCAAAGTTCTTCGTTGGCCCGTTGTCAGCGGGCGTGGCTAATGGAATCTTGTTATTCATGTGCATCTACACAGCCATCAAGGCGTCAGCACATGAGAAAGCGAAGGGCACGGACCCTTCGCTTTTTAAGCGTTACGCGCCGACTACGATCGGCTTCGCCAGAGGCGGGACGGCGGCGCTGGTAGGCGCGATACCGGCTTCGAACTCCGAGCGGAAGTATTTGATTGCGCTGCCCAATGGCTCTACGGCGCCCGGTGCGTGAGCACAGAAGGTCTTGCCCGGGCCGAGGAAACCGACCAGACCCAGCAGGGTCTCGATGTCACCCTCGCGGCCTTCGCCTTTTTCCAGGGCCATCAGCAGCTTGACGCTCCACGGCAGGCCATCGCGGCATGGGGTGCAGAAGCCGCAGGATTCACGGGCAAAGAACTGCTCCATGTTGCGCAGCAGCGAGACCATGTTCACGGTGTTGTCCACCGCCATCGCCAGGCCCGTACCCATCCGGGTGCCGACCTTACCGATACCGCCGGCATACATCTGGGCGTCGAGGTGCTCGGGCAGCAGGAAACCGGTGCCGGCGCCGCCTGGTTGCCAGGCTTTCAAGGTGTAGCCGTCGCGCATGCCGCCGGCGTAGTCCTCGAACAGCTCGCGTGCGGTCACGCCGAACGGCAGTTCCCACAGGCCAGGGTTCTTGACCTTGCCGGAGAAGCCCATGAGCTTGGTGCCCATGTCTTCGCTGCCTTCGCGGGCCAACGATTTGTACCAGTCCACGCCGTCGGCGATGATCGCCGGCACGTTGCACAGGGTTTCTACGTTGTTCACACAGGTCGGCTTGCCCCACACGCCTACGGCGGCAGGGAAGGGCGGCTTGGAGCGTGGGTTGGCGCGGCGGCCTTCGAGGGAGTTGATCAGTGCGGTCTCTTCACCGCAGATGTAACGCCCGGCGCCGGTGTGCACGAACAGTTCGAAGTCAAAGCCCGAACCGAGGATGTTCTTGCCCAGCAGGCCCGCGGCCTTGGCTTCTTCCACGGCACGGTTGAGGTGCTTGGCGGCGGTGGTGTACTCGCCACGCAGGAAGATATAGCCGCGGTAGGTTTTCAGTGCGCGGGCACTGATCAGCATGCCTTCGATCAGCAGATGGGGCAGTTGCTCCATCAGCATGCGGTCTTTCCAGGTGTTCGGTTCCATTTCATCCGCGTTGCACAGCAGGTAGCGGATGTTGATGGATTCGTCCTTGGGCATCAGGCCCCACTTGACCCCAGTGGGGAAGCCTGCACCGCCGCGACCTTTGAGGCCGGCGTCCTTCACGGTCTGGACAATGTCGTCCTGGGCCATGTCGGCGAAGGCTTTGCGCGCTGCCGCGTAACCGTTCTTGGCCTGGTACTCGTCGAGCCATACCGGCTCGGCATCGTCACGCAGGCGCCAGGTCAGCGGGTGGGTTTCAGGCGAACGCTTGATCAGGTTGGCCGGGCCGAAAGATGTCAGGGTCATGGGTAGCCCTCGAGCAATTGGGTCACGCCAGCTGCCTGTACGTCACCGAATGTGTCGTCGTCGATCATCAACGCCGGCGCCTTGTCGCAGTTGCCCAGGCAGCACACCGGCAGCAGGGTGAAGCGCCCGTCTGCAGTGGTCTGGCCGAGGCCGATGCCGAGTTTGGTCTGGATCGCGTCGACCACCGACTCGTGGCCGCCGATGTAGCAGACCATGCTGTCGCACACGCGAATGATGTGGCGGCCCACTGGCTGGCGGAAGATCTGGCTGTAGAACGTAGCCACGCCTTCAACGTCGCTGGCAGGGATGCCGAGGATCTCGCCGATGGCGTAGAGGGCGCCGTCCGGCACCCAGCCACGTTCCTTCTGGACGATCTTCAAGGCTTCGATCGACGCCGCGCGCGGGTCTTCGTAGTGATGCAGCTCGTGCTCGATGGCCGAGCGCTCGGTTTCACTCAGGGTGAAACGGTCTGTCTGGATAAGCGTGCTGTTCATGCTTAGCGGTCCACGTCGGCCATAACGAAATCGATACTACCCAGGTACGCAATCAAGTCCGCGACCATCTCGCCTTTGATCACCGAAGGGATCTGCTGCAAGTGGGCAAAGCTTGGGGTACGGATCCGGGTGCGGTAGCTCATGGTGCCGCCATCGCTCGTCAGGTAATAACTGTTGATACCCTTGGTCGCTTCGATCATCTGGAAGGATTCGTTGGCCGGCATGACCGGACCCCACGAAACCTGCAGGAAGTGCGTGATCAGGGTTTCGATGTGCTGCAGCGTGCGCTCTTTCGGCGGCGGCGTGGTCAGCGGGTGATCCGCCTTGTACGGACCTGCCGGCATGTTGCGCATGCACTGCTCGATGATCTTCAGGCTCTGGCGCATTTCTTCGACGCGCACGATGCAACGGTCGTAGGCGTCGCCATTGGCTGCCAGCGGTACTTCGAACTCGAAGTTCTCATAGCCGGAGTACGGGCGGGCTTTACGCACGTCGAAATCGCAGCCGGTGGAACGCAGGCCAGCACCCGTGACACCCCACTCCAGGGCCTCCTTGGTGTTGTACTGGGCGACGCCGATGGTACGGCCTTTGAGAATGCTGTTGTCCAGCGCGGCCTTTTGGTACTCGTCCAGACGCTTTGGCATCCAGTCGATGAACTCTTTAACCAGGCGTTCCCAGCCGTTCGGCAGGTCGTGGGCCACGCCACCGATGCGATACCAGGCCGGGTGCAGGCGGAAACCGGTGATGGCTTCGATGACCTTGTAGGCGCGCTGACGGTCGGTGAAGGTGAAGAACACCGGGGTCATGGCGCCGACGTCCTGGATGTAGGTACCCAGGAACAGCAGGTGGCTGGTGATCCGGAAGAACTCGGCCATCATGATGCGGATGGTGTCGACGCGGTCTGGCACCTTGATGCCGGCCAGTTTCTCCACCGAGAGCACATACGGCAGGTTGTTCATCACGCCGCCGAGGTAGTCGATACGGTCGGTGTACGGGATGAAGCTGTGCCACGACTGACGTTCGGCCATCTTCTCGGCACCACGGTGGTGGTAGCCGATGTCTGGTACGCAGTCGACGATTTCTTCGCCGTCCAGTTGCAGGATGATACGGAAGGCACCGTGGGCCGAAGGGTGGTTCGGGCCCAGGTTGAGGAACATATAGTCCTCGTTGGTGCCGGAGCGTTTCATGCCCCAGTCTTCCGGACGGAAGCGCGCGGCCTCTTCTTCAAGCTGTTGCTTGGCGAGGTTGAGACTGAACGGGTCGAATTCGGTGGCGCGGGCAGGGAAGTCCTTGCGCAGCGGGTGACCTTCCCACGTTGGCGGCATCATGATGCGCGTCAGGTGCGGGTGGCCGGGGAAGTCGATACCGAACATGTCCCAGACTTCACGCTCGTACCAGCTGGCGTTCGGCCAGATACCGGTTACGGTCGGGACGCTCAGGTCGCTTTCGGACAGCGCGACCTTGATCATCACGTCGCTGTTACGCTCCAGCGACATCAAGTGGTAGAACACGGTGAAATCGGCGCCGCTCGGCAGCCCTTGACGCTTGGTGCGCAGACGTTCGTCCACGCCATGCAGGTCATAGAGCATGACGTACGGCTTGGGCAGGTTACGCAGGAAGGTCAGGACTTCGACGAGCTTGGCGCGCGCCACCCACAGCACCGGCATGCCGGTACGTGTGGCCTGGGCGGTGAAGGCGTCAGGGCCAAAACGGTTATTGAGTTCGACGACCACATCCTGGTCGTCTGCCTTATAAGGCGGGATGTACAGAGCGCTGCCTGTAGTCATGGTTTTTTTATCGCTTTCGGTCAACGTAAAGAATGAAGCCAGGGTTTCGTTCTATAAAAGAAGCGGTGCTGGATCAGACTTCGTCAGGGCTGCGCAGGTTGGTGACTGCGATTCGCTGTTCGCGGCGCTGTTCCTTTTGCGAAGGCATCTCGGCGCGATACACGCCTTGATCTCCGACAACCCAGGACAGTGGGCGACGTTCCTTGCCTATCGATTCCTGCAACAGCATCAAGCCTTGCAAGAACGCTTCAGGGCGAGGCGGGCAGCCAGGCACGTAGACATCCACGGGCAGGAACTTGTCCACCCCTTGGACTACGGAGTAGATGTCGTACATGCCACCGGAGTTGGCGCACGAACCCATGGAGATCACCCACTTGGGTTCAAGCATTTGCTCGTAGAGGCGCTGGATGATCGGCGCCATCTTGATGAAGCAGGTGCCGGCGATAACCATGAAATCCGCCTGGCGCGGTGATGCCCGGATAACCTCGGCGCCGAAGCGCGCGATGTCATGGGGAGCCGTGAAGGCGGTGGTCATCTCCACGTAGCAGCACGAAAGACCGAAGTTGTACGGCCACAGGGAGTTCTTACGCCCCCAGTTGACCGCGCCACTCAGCACGTCTTCCAGCTTGCCCATGTAGATGTTTTTGTGGACTTGATCTTCTAACGGATCGGAGACGGTTTCCCGTTCGCCGATGGGGTACTGATCGTTAGGAGCATCCGGGTCGATCCTGGTGAGATTGTATTGCATCGCCAAAGCCTCATTGTTTCAGCTTCGCTTGCCGCTTACGACGAGCTTCCGGAGCCCAATCAAGGGCGCCCACTCGGAATAGGTAGACAAGGCCTGCCAACAGAATTGCTATGAAAACGAGAGCTTCGACGAATCCGGTCCAGCCGCTTTCGCGGACGGACACAGACCAGGCAAAGAGAAAGAGGGCTTCGATATCGAAGATCACGAACAGCATCGCGACCAGATAGAATTTGGCTGAGAGCCGCAAGCGGGCGCCACCTGTAGGCAGCATGCCGGACTCGAACGGTTCATTCTTGCTGCGGCCCCAGGCTTTTGACCCGAGGAGGCTGGAGACGCCGAGCATGAAGGCGCAGAGGCCGACAACACCGAGGAGGAAAATGGCAAAGCCCCAGTTGTGGGCCATGAGTCCTGTCGCTTCGGTCATGCTGGAAATCCTTAACAGAGAGCAAAGGTCTCTGAGCTCGAAAAAGTAACGATGCAGTGACGATATGTCGCACTGCAATCAATCGCGGTGATTTTATGGCTAAACACCGGGCAAGTAAAATTCCTATGGCGAAATTATTCGATGGAATAAGGACATAGTGCACCTCGATGGGGCTGTAGCCCTTGTGTAGCGGGCATTAGCGGGCATTTTATCAAATGTGTTTTGTTTAGCCTGTAACGAAGTTTTTATGCGCCAAATGATAATGAATATTGTTTGCGTGGAGTTTAAGCGAATGTTTCTCGTGCGGCGCGGAAAGTTAGCGTTACTTGCTTGATTGTCGCTTAGTTGTCGGCGGGGATCTTTTAACCGTTTTTTCGCGCGCAAATACCGCTCTGGATCAATGTTTTGCCGAAAATCTCCGGGCTGAATGCATTTCCCTTGTGGGAGCGGGCTTGCCCGCGATGGCGGTGTGTCAGCAAATGAATGCGGTGGTTGGTGTACCGCCATCGCAGGCAAGCCAGCTCCCACATTTTGATCGGTGTTGTGTCGGTCGGATTTTCAGCTGTGCAAAAAAACGCCCCGAACAGGTCGGGGCGTGATCTTTGTGCGGCACTGCGGTTAGGTCTTACTTCGGGCTGCAGTGGCCGTGTACGCGGTGCTTAGTGGAACTGCTCTTCTTCGGTCGAGCCGGTCAGTGCGGTCACGGACGAGGTGCCGCCCTGGATCACGGTGGTCATGTCGTCGAAGTAGCCGGTGCCCACTTCCTGCTGGTGCGCCACGAAAGTGTAACCCTTGGCGGCGTCAGCGAATTCCTGCTCCTGCAGCTTCACGTAGGCAGTCATGTCGTTGCGGGCGTAGTCGTGCGCCAGGTTGAACATGCTGTGCCACATGTTGTGGATGCCGGCCAGGGTGATGAACTGGTGCTTGTAGCCCATGGCGGACAGTTCGCGCTGGAACTTGGCGATGGTCGCGTCGTCCAGGTTCTTCTTCCAGTTGAAAGAAGGCGAGCAGTTGTAGGACAGCAGTTGGTCCGGGTATTCCTTCTTGATCGCTTCAGCGAAGCGACGGGCTTCGTCCAGGTCCGGCTTGGCGGTTTCGCACCAGATCAGGTCGGCATACGGAGCGTAGGCCAGGCCACGGGCAATGGCTTGGTCCAGGCCAGCGCGGACTTTGTAGAAGCCTTCCTGGGTACGTTCGCCGGTGACGAACGGCTTGTCGTACGGGTCGCAATCCGAGGTCAGCAAGTCAGCCGCGTTGGCGTCGGTACGCGCCAGGATGATGGTTGGCGTGCCGGCAACGTCAGCCGCCAGACGGGCAGCGGTCAGCTTCTGTACGGCTTCCTGGGTTGGGACCAGTACCTTGCCGCCCATGTGGCCGCATTTCTTCACCGAAGCCAGTTGGTCTTCGAAGTGCACGCCCGCAGCGCCAGCCTCGATCATGCTCTTCATCAGCTCGTAGGCGTTCAGTACGCCGCCGAAGCCGGCTTCTGCGTCAGCCACGATAGGTGCGAAGTAGTCGATGTAGCCTGCGTCGCCCGGGTTCTTGCCGGCTTTCCACTGGATCTGGTCGGCACGACGGAACGAGTTGTTGATGCGCTTGACCACGGTTGGAACCGAGTCCACCGGGTACAGCGATTGGTCGGGGTACATGGATTCAGCGGAGTTGTTGTCCGCTGCCACTTGCCAGCCGGACAGGTAGATCGCCTGGATACCGGCTTTTACCTGTTGGACTGCCTGGCCGCCAGTGAGGGCGCCCATGCAGTTGACGAAATCTTTGTCGGGACGGAAGGAAGGCTTGGCCCCTTGGGTGACCAGGTTCCACAGCTTCTCGGCGCCGAGTTTTGCAAAGGTGTGCTCAGGTTGAACCGAGCCACGCAGGCGGACGACGTCAGCAGCGGAATAAGCGCGGGTCACGCCTTTCCAGCGTGGGTTTTCAGCCCAGTCTTTTTCGAGGGCTGCAATTTGCTGTTCGCGTGTCAGTGCCATGGGAGTAAACCTCGTCGCGTCTTGTTTAGAAGATCCGTTTTCCAGCCGTGCATTCAATGCATGGGCAGGGCTGCTCGCTGACCAGAAGCCTAGGCGGTCATGTCGGGTCTGGCGGGGGAATGCGACGGGATGAACGATTGACTCAAGGAGGAGTTGAGCAGGTAGAGGCGAACTGCGGGCGGTCTTCGGGCGTCGTGGGCCTTTGTACGATCCATCAGTGTATTGCCGGGTTACCTGGTTGGCTTCCGTCCCTCGGGACAACTTCGTTCCAGTCGCAACCTCGTCAAACACACCTTGTGGGCGGTACAGACACGAATCGGCTCGGGTGGGTAGCTTGGAGCGCGATCCGAAGGCCCTTGCCAGGGCCCCTGATTAGCGGGAGCGAGGCCATCATGCCCATGCTTTTTTGGATCGTCAAATGTTTTGTAGTGCTATTTTTCAAGCACTACATCTTTAGTCTAAGACGACTCATCAGTCAGTTTTTGGTGCTTCAGTTCAGGGTGTCGACCTTGACCCGCAAAGTCAGGTCATCGCGGCCCCGAGTAGAGTAGGTGCGGGTTGTGGAGGATTTGTCGGCCTGGGTCTCGCGGTTGATGCCGGCCAGGGTGATCCACTCACCCAGGCGCCCGCTGACAGTTGTGTCGGTACTTTGTACGTTCACTACATCGGGACGTTCCTGGCTCATGCGGTCACGGTTGGTACTGATTGCCAGGTGCACGGTGTCGCCGGTGACGCTGGCGGTCACGTAGAATCCCTGGGTTACGTTGCGGTATTGGGTCTGGTTTTGCGGGCGGCCATAGGCATCCGGCTGGGTCGTGGTCAGCGGAACGCTCTGGCCGACCTGGATCAGTGCGGGTACACCTTCGCTGGCTTGGATCTGCTGCACGCCGCCTTCACGGCTGGCGGTGCCGTAGCTGATGATGCGGGTCTGGTTGTCGCCGCTCTGCTGGTTGTTCTCGTTGGTGTCGACGGTGATCAGCAGGCGCTTGGCCGGGGTGTCGAGCTGCGAGAGCAGGGCGCGCAGGTCCTGGATCTTGGCGGGGTCTGCCTTGACGATCAGTTGGTTACCGTAGGCGCTCACGGTGCCGTCCTTGCCAATGAAATTCTGCGCCACTGGCAGCAGGTCGGCGCTGGTACGGTTGCTCAGGTTGACGACTTCGGTGTCGGCCATGGCCGTGACGCTGGCGGTCAGGAGCAGGGCGGTGAGCAGGGTGCGTAGGGACATGTCCGTTATCTCTGCGAGTCATTTAGGCTGGATAGTGCCAGTTTGTCGGCTGGATGGGGGGCTTGTTGAATCGTAGACGGCAAAATGCCCTGGCAGTGCAGGGCATTTGTAGTGCGGCTGATATCGCTTTCGCGAGCAAGCCCGCTCGCACATTTTGGCCGCATTCCAAGGGGAGGCCTCGGTCAAATGTGGGGGCTGGCTTGCCTGCGATGCAGGCGGCGCGGTCTGGAGTCAGCCCTCGCGCACCATATCCACATGCGGAATCCCGACTTCAAGAAACTCGTCACTGACGATCTTGAAGCCCAGCCGCTCGTAAAACGGCGCCGCATACACCTGCGCACTGAGGAACTGCTTGGTCTGGCCACGTTTCTCGGCTTCGCCGATCACCGCTTCCATCAGCTTGTCGCCGACTTTCAGCCCGCGCCAGTCCTTGAGTACCGAGACGCGGCCAATCTCGCCGCTGGGCAGCAGGCGAGCGGTGCCAATCGGAAAGTCGCCTTCAAATGCGAGGAAATGCACCGCATCAGCGTCGTCCGCGTCCCATTCCAGCTCAGGTGGAACCGATTGCTCAGCGATAAATACCGCTTCACGAATGCGCCGTATCTCAGCGATGTCCTTTTGCCAGTCCGCGACACTTACGTGAATCTTATTCATCGGCAAACCCCAGGCTTCCTTGCTTGACCAGTTCGCACAGCAGATCGCGGCCGTCTTCGTCGGCCAGCCATGGGCCGAGGTTCTCGGCGTGCAGGGCGTCGGCGGAGCACACCAGTTTCAGCAGCTCGCGCAGTTTGCCCGGCAGGTAACGGCTCTGGCCGCTGGCGAACAGCAGTACATCGTCGTCCACTTCCGACCAGGCCATGCGCGCGCTCGGGTTGCGCACCAGGATCGCACCGTCTTGCAGGGCGCTGATGAAGTCTTCTTCGCCCAGTTCCTCACCGGCAACCAGTTCAGGGTAGCGCGGCTCGGTCATGAACTGGCCGAACCAGGTCAGCAGCATGCGCTCATCACTCATGTGCTCGGCCAGCAGGCTTTTCAGGCGGTCGAGGGCGTCGCTCTGGATCTGGTGCGGATCGCTGACCGGCTGGGCATCGGCGTCGGTGTAGCGCTCTTCGTCGGTCAGGTATTGGGCGAGGAAGTCGGTGAAGTGGGTCAGCACTTCGGCGGCACTTGGTGCGCGGAAGCCGACTGAGTAGGTCATGCAGTCATCTTCGGCGATGCCGAAGTGCGCCAGGCGCGGTGGCAGGTAGAGCATATCGCCCGGCTCCAGCACCCACTCGGCGCTTTCTTCGAATTCGGCGAGGATGCGCAGGTCGGCGTGCTGCAGCAGCGGACTTTCGGAGCTGCACATCTGGCCGATCTTCCAGTTGCGCTTGCCCTGGGCTTGCAGCAGGAACACGTCGTAGTTGTCGAAGTGCGGGCCGACGCTGCCACCCGGCGCGGCGAAGCTGATCATCACGTCGTCGATGCGCCAGCTTGGCAGGAAGCGGAACTGCTCCAGCAGCTCGGCGACTTCCGGTACGAACTGGTCAACCGCTTGCACCAGCAGGGTCCACTCGCGCTCGGGCAGGGTGCTGAAGGCATCTTCGGCGAACGGGCCGCGACGCAGCTCCCACGGACGCTCGCCGTGTTCGATCACCAGGCGCGACTCGACTTCTTCTTCAAGGGCCAGGCCGGCCAGTTCGTCGGCGTCGATCGGGCTTTCGAAGTCAGGGATGGCCTGGCGGATCAGCAGCGGCTTTTTCTGCCAGTAATCGCGCAGGAATTCCCGTGCCGTGATGCCGCCCAGAAGTTGAAGAGGGATGTCAGGATTCATGTGTAACCTATTGAAATAAAGCACTTTTCAGACTGGAATAAAAACGCCCGGCGCGGCCGGGCGTCTCAAAGGGTCTTGCGATGATCAGATGCGCTTGGCTTGCTCTACAGCGTTGCCGATGTAGTTGGCCGGGGTGAGCAGTTTCAGCTCGGCCTTGGCGGCGGCTGGCATGTCCAGGCCGTCGATGAAAGTTTGCAGCGCTTCAGGGCTGATGCCCTTGCCACGCGTCAACTCTTTCAGCTTCTCGTACGGGTTTTCGATGTTGTAACGGCGCATCACGGTCTGGATCGGCTCGGCCAGCACTTCCCAGCAGGCATCCAGGTCAGCGGCGATTTTCTGCTCGTTGAGTTCCAGTTTGCTGATGCCTTTGAGGCTGGCTTCGTACGCGATCACGCTGTGAGCGAAGCCCACACCGAGGTTGCGCAGTACGGTGGAGTCGGTCAGGTCGCGCTGCCAGCGGGATATCGGCAACTTGCTGGCCAGGTGCTGGAACAGGGCGTTGGCGATGCCGAGGTTGCCTTCGGAGTTTTCGAAGTCGATCGGGTTGACCTTGTGCGGCATGGTCGACGAACCGATTTCACCGGCAATGGTGCGCTGCTTGAAGTAACCCAGGGAAATGTAGCCCCAGATGTCGCGATCGAAGTCGATCAGGATGGTGTTGAAGCGCGCGATCGCGTCGAACAGCTCGGCAATGTAGTCGTGCGGTTCGATCTGCGTGGTGTACGGGTTGAAACCCAGGCCCAGCTCATCTTCGATGAAGGCGCGGGCGTTGGCTTCCCAGTCGATCTCCGGGTAGGCCGAGAGGTGGGCGTTGTAGTTGCCTACGGCGCCGTTGATCTTGCCCAGCAACGGCACGGCTGCGACCTGAGCGATCTGACGCTCCAGGCGGTACACCACGTTGGCCAGTTCTTTACCCAGGGTCGTCGGCGAAGCCGGCTGGCCGTGGGTGCGCGACAGCATCGGCACGTCGGCGAAGCGGATCGCCAGCTCACGGATGGCATTGGCGGTCTGGCGCATCAGCGGCAGCATCACGTCATCACGGCCCTCGCGCAGCATCAGTGCGTGGGACAGGTTGTTGATGTCCTCGCTGGTGCAGGCAAAGTGGATGAACTCGCTGACCTGGGCCAGCTCTGGCAGCTTGGCCGCTTGCTCTTTGAGCAGGTATTCGATGGCTTTTACGTCGTGGTTGGTGGTGCGCTCGATCTCTTTCACACGCTCGGCGTGCTCCAGGGAGAAGTTTTCCGCCAGGGTGTTCAATACAGCGTTGGCTTCGGCGGAGAACGCCGGCACTTCGCTGATGGCAGGGTGAGCGGCCAGGCGCTGGAGCCAGCGCACTTCAACCAGGACGCGAGCACGGATCAAGCCGTATTCGCTGAAAATAGGGCGCAGGGCCTGGGTTTTGCCGGCGTAGCGGCCGTCAACAGGGGAAACCGCAGTGAGCGAAGAGAGCTGCATGGGGTGTTCTCGGACAGTCGGGCAACGAAATGGGGCGCGTATCATACATGAAAAAATCCGCCGGTCCGTCGCCAACTGACCGGCGTATTACGCGTAACGGCTTGAAAAACGCTTGTTGCTGCGACTTATTCGTTGCGCATCAACGGGTAAAGCTCTTTGAGCAATTTGCGACGGCTGATGACCAACTGCCAACGATGACCGCCCAACTGGCGCCACAGTCGCGCCGAACGAATACCGGCCAGGAGCAGGGCGCGGATTTTCGAGGCGTTGTTCGGTTGTTGCAGGTTGCGCATGTCGCCGTGCACCTGGATCCGCTGGCGCAAGGTGCTCAAGGTGTCCTGGTACAGCGCACCACAGGCCGCGATCACGTTTTCGTGGGCGGGGCCGAAGTGTTCCACCTGGGACTGAATCTGCGGCAGGCGCTTGCCGATGATCTCCAGCATATCCTCGCGCTTGGCCAGTTGACGCTCCAGCCCGAGCATCGACAGGGCGTAGCGCAACGGTTCGCGCTGCAGGGTGCTGGGGTCGCGTTCCAGGGCGCCGATCAGCGCGCGATATCCTTCGCGCAGTGCCAGGTCGTCGCCACCGTAGACTTCCAGGGTGTCCTTGGGGTCGCGGATCAGCAGGCTGCCGAGCATGCAGGTCAGGCCGGCCTCGGTGACCTGGCCGGTCTTGGCGATCTTGTCCACCAATACAGCGGCGAGGAAAACCCCGCCCAGTGCCGTCAATTGCTCCTGGGTCGGGCTCATGCCTTTTGGCTCCAGGCTTCGGCGATTTCAATCACGCCGCCGCCCAGGCAGATTTCGCCGTCATAGAACACCACGGATTGGCCTGGAGTGACCGCGCGCTGCGGGTCATCGAAGGTTGCGCGGTAGCCTGTAGCGGTTTTTTCCAGGGTGCATGGCTGGTCGCTCTGGCGATAGCGCACTTTGGCGGTCAGGCGGCGTGGGGTGCTCAGGTCGATCGGGTTGACCCAGTAGATTTCCGAAGCGAGCAGGGCGCCGGAGAACAGCAATGGATGTTCATTGCCCTGGCCCACGATCAGCTCGTTGTGCTCCAGGTCTTTGATCAGCACGTACCACGGCTCTTCGCCGGCGTCTTTCAGGCCGCCGATGCCCAGGCCCTGGCGCTGGCCGATGGTGTGGTACATCAGGCCGTGGTGGCGGCCGATCACTTCACCGTCGGTGGTTTTGATTTCGCCAGGTTGTGCTGGCAGGTATTGCTTGAGGAAGTCACTGAAGCGGCGCTCGCCGATAAAGCAGATCCCGGTGGAATCCTTCTTCTTGGCGGTGGCCAGGCCGTGTTGCTCGGCGATCTTGCGCACTTCGGGCTTTTCCAGCTCACCCACCGGGAACAGGGTCTTGGCGATCTGTTCGCCGCCGACGGCGTGCAGGAAGTAGCTCTGGTCCTTGTTTGGGTCCAGGCCCTTGAGCAGTTCGGTGCGGCCGTCGACATCGCGGCGGCGCACGTAGTGGCCAGTGGCAATCAGATCGGCGCCAAGCATCATGGCGTAGTCGAGGAACGCCTTGAACTTGATTTCGCGGTTGCACAGGATGTCCGGGTTCGGCGTGCGACCGGCCTTGTATTCAGCCAGGAAGTGCTCGAACACGTTGTCCCAGTACTCGGCGGCGAAGTTGGCGGTGTGCAGCTTGATGCCGATCTTGTCGCACACGGCCTGGGCGTCCGCCAGGTCGTCCATGGCGGTGCAATATTCCGTTCCATCGTCTTCTTCCCAGTTCTTCATGAACAGGCCTTCCACCTCATAACCCTGCTCCATGAGCAGAACGGCGGAAACGGAAGAATCCACGCCGCCGGACATGCCGACGATGACGCGCTTCTTTTGTGTGTCAGAAGGGGCTGGATCACGCATAGGGTTTCAACGGGTGTCTTGAAAAAGGACGCGATTCTATCAGGCTCGGGCCTTCAAGGCTAAAGAGAAGGGCGGATCAATTCGAGACTGTGACGCTGGCCGGCCAGATAATCATCAATACAGCGGATGATCAGCTCGCTGCGCCAGTCGTCGCGCACGGCCAGCAGGTCGTCACGGCTCAGCCAGCGGGCACGCAGGATGCCTTCGTCGAGTGGGTAGTCGGGGTGGTGTTTGAGAGCCTTGGCGATGAAGCAAACCCGCTGATAGGTCACGCCGTTGCTCGGCGCGGTGTACAGGTAGATGCCGACGATGCCGGTGGCTTCGACATCCCAGCCGGTTTCTTCGAGGGTTTCGCGCACAGCGGCTTCGGTGAGGGTTTCGTGCGGGTCGAGATGGCCGGCGGGTTGGTTGAGCACGGCGCGGCCGTTTTTGAGTTCTTCGACCATAAGGAAACGGCCGTTGTCTTCGACGATGGTGGCGACGGTGATGTGGGGTTGCCAGGTCATAAGCGAGTCTCAAGGATGATGTGGCCGGAGAAACCTGGTCAATGTGGGAGCTGGCTTGCCTGTGATGGCGGTGGGTCAGCTACAGCTGTCTCAGTGGGCAGACAGCTATCGCAGGCAAGCCAGCTCCCACATTGGATTGGGTTTCTTCAATGCAATCGGGGGTGTCCGCAAACAGAAACCCCGGCGCTGGGCCGGGGCTTCTTTGCATCCTTACAACCTTACTTCAACTTGGCAATCGCCGCGTTGAGGGTGTTGCTTGGGCGCATGGCCTTGCTGGTCAGTTCCGGGCTCGGCGCGTAGTAGCCGCCGATGTCCACTGGCTTGCCCTGTACGGCGTTGAGCTCGGCAACGATGGTCGCTTCGTTCTCGGTCAGGGTCTTGGCCAGTTCGCCGAACTGCGCTTGCAGTGCGGTGTCTTCGGTCTGGGCTGCCAGGGCTTGAGCCCAGTACAGTGCCAGGTAGAAGTGGCTGCCGCGGTTGTCGATGTTGCCGACTTTGCGCGATGGCGACTTGTTGTTGTCGAGGAACTGGCCGGTGGCCTGGTCCAGGGTCTTGGACAGTACCAGGGCTTTCGGGTTGTTGTACGTCACACCCAAATGCTCAAGGGAGGCCGCCAGGGCCAGGAACTCACCCAGGGAATCCCAGCGCAGGAAGTTTTCTTCCACCAGCTGTTGCACGTGTTTCGGGGCCGAGCCGCCGGCGCCGGTTTCGAACAGGCCGCCACCGTTCATCAGTGGCACGATGGACAGCATCTTGGCGCTGGTGCCCAGTTCCATGATCGGGAACAGGTCGGTCAGGTAGTCGCGCAGCACGTTGCCGGTCACCGAGATGGTGTCCAGGCCCTTGCGGGTGCGCTCCAGGGTGAACTTCATCGCGTCGACCGGCGACATGATGCGGATGTCCAGGCCTTCGGTGTTGTGGTCTTTCAGGTAGGTCTGGACTTTTTCGATCACGGCGCCGTCGTGCGCGCGCTGTGGGTCCAGCCAGAAGATCGCTGGAGTGGCGCTGGCGCGGGCGCGGTTGACGGCCAGTTTGACCCAGTCCTGGATCGGCGCGTCTTTGGTCTGGCACATGCGGAAGATGTCGCCGGCTTCGACTTTCTGTTCCATCAGCAGGTTGCCCTTGCTGTCGGTGACGCGGACTACGCCGTCGGCCTTGATCTGGAAGGTCTTGTCGTGGGAGCCGTACTCTTCGGCTTTCTTCGCCATCAGGCCAACGTTTGGCACGCTGCCCATGGTGGTCGGGTCGAAAGCGCCATGGGCCTTGCAGTCTTCGATGACGGCCTGGTAGATGGTGGCGTAGCAGCGATCCGGGATCACGGCCTTGGTGTCGTGCAGCTGGCCGTCGGTGCCCCACATTTTGCCGGAGTCACGGATCATGGCTGGCATCGAGGCGTCGACGATCACGTCGCTCGGCACGTGCAGGTTGGTGATGCCTTTGTCGGAGTTGACCATCGCCAGGGAAGGGCGAGCGGCATAGACCGCCTGGATGTCAGCTTCGATCTGCGCCTGCTGGTCGGCCGGCAGGGCCTTGATGCGAGCGTACAGGTCGCCGATGCCGTTGTTCAGGTTGAAGCCGATCTGTTCCAGCACGGTGGCGTGCTTGGCCAGGGCGTCTTTATAGAACTCGGCAACGATCTGGCCGAACATGATCGGGTCGGAGACCTTCATCATGGTGGCTTTGAGGTGGACCGACAGCAGCACGCCTTGTTTCTTGGCGTCTTCGATTTCAGCGGCGATGAACGAACGCAGTGCATTCTTGCTCAATACGGCGCTGTCGATGATTTCGCCGGCCTGTACCGAAGTCTTTTCCTTCAGGACAGTGGCGGTGCCGTCCTGGGCGATCAGCTCGATTTTGACAGCATCGGCGCCTTCGATCTGTACGGCTTTTTCGCTGCCGTAGAAGTCGCCACTGTTCATGTGGGCAACGTGCGACTTGGAGTCGGCAGCCCAGGCGCCCATTTTGTGCGGGTGCTTGCGTGCGTAGTTCTTGACCGACAGCGGTGCGCGGCGGTCGGAGTTGCCTTCGCGCAGTACCGGGTTCACGGCGCTGCCCTTGACCTTGTCGTAACGTGCGCGGGTTTCTTTTTCCGCGTCGGTGGTTACGGTTTCCGGGTAGTCCGGCAGGGCGTAGCCCTGGGCCTGCAGTTCCTTGATCGCGGCTTGCAGCTGCGGGGTCGAGGCGCTGATGTTAGGCAGCTTGATGATGTTGGCTTCAGGCGTAACGGCCAGGTCGCCCAGTTCGGCGAGGTGGTCCGGGATGGCCTTGGCGCCCAATTGCTCGGGGAAGCTTGCGAGGATGCGCGCGGCGAGGGAGATGTCGCGGGTTTCCACGGCAATATCAGCGGAAGCGGTGAAGGCCTCTACGATAGGCAGCAGTGAATAGGTGGCGAGGGCCGGGGCTTCGTCGGTGAAGGTGTAGATGATCTTCGAGCGGGTGGGCATATTCGGATTAACTCTCTTCTTTGCTGAAAGCGTGCGCAGAAACTCGAGATGCGCCGGGTGGAGCGCGTTCGTTCAAAGTCATCCATGAGCGAAATGTCGAGGTTTCTTCGCGGTGATGTTGGGTTGCATCAGTCGAGCGTCAAGCGGGTGGGCTATTGTAATAGTCCTGCTTTGTAGCGGAAGGCTGTGTTCTAGAGCGGTCCGCCGTCGTGACTCTTGGGTCAGCGGCGGCATTATACATAGGTCGCTATGCTTACGCCGAGCCTTCATACAAAAGGTGTGTCGTCCATTGGTCTAAAGGTCGCAGGTACCCCATTGCGCCCAAAGTCGTATGGCGTGCTCAAGATTGGCGAATTTGCCTTAGATTTCAGGCTTGTAGACGACTAAATGTGCTGTTTTCGACGCAAATGACCGTGGCGTGAGGTTTCAGTCGTCATGTATCTGGAGTAGGCTCGAGCGCAGCCAGATGTTCAATCCAAAGATGGAGTTCAGCATGGGATACAAGAAGATTCAGGTTCCAGCCGTCGGCGACAAAATCACCGTCAATGCAGACCATTCTCTCAATGTTCCTAATAACCCGATCATCCCTTTTATCGAGGGTGATGGTATCGGCGTCGACATCAGCCCGGTGATGATCAAGGTGGTCGACGCAGCTGTTGAAAAGGCCTACGGCGGCAAGCGCAAGATCTCGTGGATGGAGGTTTATGCCGGCGAGAAGGCGACTCAAGTCTACGACCAGGACACCTGGCTGCCCCAGGAGACCCTGGATGCGGTCAAGGATTACGTGGTTTCCATCAAGGGGCCGTTGACCACGCCGGTCGGCGGTGGCATCCGTTCGCTGAACGTGGCCTTGCGCCAACAGCTCGACCTGTATGTGTGCCTGCGTCCGGTGCGCTGGTTCGAAGGCGTGCCGAGCCCGGTCAAGAAGCCGGGAGATGTGGATATGACCATCTTCCGCGAGAACTCCGAGGACATTTACGCCGGTATCGAGTGGAAGGCCGGTTCTCCGGAAGCGATCAAGGTCATCAAGTTCCTCAAGGAGGAAATGGGCGTTACCAAGATCCGTTTCGACCAGGATTGCGGGATCGGTGTGAAGCCGGTGTCCAAAGAGGGCACCAAGCGTCTGGCGCGTAAAGCGCTTCAGTATGTCGTGGATAACGACCGCGACTCCCTGACCATCGTGCATAAAGGCAACATCATGAAGTTCACCGAGGGGGCCTTCAAGGAGTGGGCCTATGAAGTGGCAGCTGAGGAGTTTGGTGCCACGCTGCTCGATGGCGGCCCGTGGATGCAGTTCAAGAATCCAAAGACTGGCAAGAATGTCGTGGTTAAAGATGCCATTGCCGACGCCATGCTTCAGCAGATCCTGCTGCGCCCGGCTGAGTACGATGTGATTGCCACGCTTAACCTGAACGGCGATTACTTGTCCGACGCCCTGGCGGCAGAGGTGGGCGGTATCGGTATTGCGCCGGGCGCCAACCTGTCCGATACCGTGGCGATGTTCGAAGCCACCCACGGCACCGCGCCCAAGTACGCGGGCAAGGATCAGGTCAACCCGGGGTCGCTGATCCTGTCGGCGGAAATGATGTTGCGCCACATGGGCTGGACGGAAGCGGCAGACCTGATCATCAAGGGGACCAATGGTGCGATTTCGGCCAAGACTGTGACCTATGATTTCGAGCGCTTGATGGAAGGGGCGAAGTTGGTGTCGTCGTCGGGCTTTGGCGATGCGTTGATTTCGCATATGTAAAAGGCTGGCATACAAAAAACGGCCATCCCGGTTTGAGTGGGATGGCCGTTTTTTTTACTGCAACCTCCAGGCTCAGTGGCGGTTAGGCCGTTAATTTCTTTTCTTTATGAGCCGTGGTTGTTGCAGGTTTTGCAGGGGTATCCGCCGTAACCGCAGAGATGTTTACGGCGTGCAGCCCTTTAGGTCCTTGAATTATGTCAAAACTCACAGGTTGGCCGGCTTTCAGCGTTTTATAACCTTCCATGGTGATTGCTGAGTAATGGGCAAAAAGATCGTCACTCTTGCCCTCTTCGTTGACGAAGCCGTATCCCTTGGCATTGTTGAACCACTTGACCTTACCGCTTGCCATCTCCATATCCCTCTGCACCAGACTCCATCACTGGAGTATCATCCAGTTTATCCGTCCTAACCCGAATAAATAAGGTTGACTGCGCGGACCTTTTTTACCCACTGTGGGTTCTATTGGTTGTAACACCGATTTGCCGATAGTCAAGGCGACCAGTCGGTCAGAGTTGAAATTCTGACAGGTCGCCCCCACCACTGTATTTGAACCACTGACGAACCTTTCTTTCCATGCATGCAAACAGCCAGATTCGACTAACATTCAATCAGGATCGCCCGGATCAGGAACATGACGACGACGGTTCTGCAGGCATTGCTGTTCAGGAGGCCAAGCCTGCTCTACAGGCGCCGCCGATGTACAAGGTGGTTTTGTTCAATGATGACTACACACCGATGGATTTCGTCGTCGAAGTGCTCGAGGTGTTTTTTAACCTGAACCGCGAGTTGGCGACCAAGGTAATGCTGGCCGTTCATACAGAAGGACGGGCAGTATGTGGAGTGTTTACCCGCGACATCGCCGAGACAAAGGCCATGCAGGTCAACCAGTACGCCAGGGAAAGCCAGCATCCGCTACTCTGTGAAATCGAGAAGGACGGTTAACGCCGACCACTTGGGTATGAGGTGAAGCTATGTTAAACCGCGAGCTCGAAGTCACCCTCAATCTTGCCTTCAAGGAGGCTCGTTCGAAACGTCATGAATTCATGACCGTCGAACACCTGCTGCTGGCACTTTTGGATAACGAAGCTGCCGCCACCGTCTTGCGTGCGTGCGGCGCCAACCTCGACAAACTCAAGCATGACCTGCAGGAGTTTATCGACTCCACAACGCCACTTATTCCAGTCCACGATGAAGACCGTGAAACCCAGCCGACCCTGGGCTTCCAGCGGGTGCTTCAGCGTGCGGTTTTCCACGTGCAGAGCTCCGGTAAGCGTGAGGTCACGGGCGCCAATGTGCTTGTGGCGATCTTCAGCGAACAGGAAAGCCAGGCAGTGTTCCTGCTCAAGCAGCAGAGCGTTGCCCGTATTGATGTCGTCAACTACATCGCCCACGGTATCTCCAAGGTGCCTGGGCACGGCGATCATTCCGAGGGTGAGCAGGATATGCAGGACGACGAGGGCGGTGAGTCTTCTTCTTCGGGCAATCCACTGGATGCCTATGCCAGCAATCTCAACGAACTGGCGCGCCAGGGGCGGATCGATCCGCTGGTGGGGCGTGAGCTTGAAGTCGAGCGCGTAGCGCAGATCCTCGCGCGTCGTCGCAAGAACAATCCGTTGCTGGTGGGCGAGGCGGGCGTGGGTAAAACCGCGATTGCCGAGGGCCTGGCCAAGCGTATCGTCGATAACCAGGTGCCGGACCTGCTGGCCAATAGCGTCGTCTACTCCCTGGACCTGGGCGCATTGCTCGCCGGGACCAAGTACCGTGGCGATTTCGAGAAGCGTTTCAAGGCATTGCTCGGCGAACTGAAGAAACGCCCGCAAGCGATCCTGTTCATCGATGAGATCCACACCATCATTGGTGCCGGTGCGGCGTCGGGTGGCGTGATGGATGCCTCCAACCTGCTCAAGCCGCTGCTGTCCTCGGGTGATATCCGTTGCATCGGCTCGACCACCTTCCAGGAATTCCGCGGCATCTTCGAAAAAGACCGCGCCCTGGCGCGTCGCTTCCAGAAAGTCGACGTGTCCGAGCCTTCGGTTGAAGACACCATTGGCATCCTGCGCGGGCTCAAGGGGCGTTTCGAGGCGCACCACGGCATCGAATACACCGATGAGGCGCTGCGTGCGGCGGCCGAACTGGCGTCGCGCTACATCAATGATCGGCACATGCCGGACAAGGCTATCGATGTGATCGACGAGGCGGGTGCCTATCAGCGCCTGCAACCGGTCGAGAAACGTGTGAAGCGCATTGATGTGGCTCAGGTTGAGGACATCGTCGCGAAAATCGCGCGGATTCCGCCTAAGCACGTCAACAGTTCCGACAAGGAGCTGCTGCGTAACCTGGAGCGCGACCTCAAGCTCACTGTGTTTGGCCAGGATGCTGCCATTGACGCGCTGTCCACGGCGATCAAGTTGTCCCGTGCGGGCCTCAAGTCGCCGGACAAGCCGGTTGGCTCGTTCCTGTTCGCCGGCCCTACCGGCGTCGGCAAGACCGAAGCGGCGCGGCAGTTGGCCAAGGCCATGGGGATCGAGCTGGTGCGTTTCGACATGTCCGAATACATGGAGCGTCACACCGTGTCGCGCTTGATCGGTGCACCGCCGGGTTATGTCGGGTTCGACCAGGGCGGCCTGTTGACCGAAGCGATCACCAAGCAACCGCATTGCGTATTGCTGCTCGATGAAATCGAAAAGGCCCACCCGGAAGTCTTCAACCTGCTGTTGCAGGTCATGGACCACGGGACCCTGACCGACAACAACGGGCGCAAGGCGGATTTCCGCAACGTGATCGTGATCATGACCACCAACGCCGGTGCTGAAACGGCCGCGCGGGCTTCGATCGGCTTCAGCCATCAGGATCACTCTTCCGATGCGATGGAAGTGATCAAGAAGAGCTTCACGCCGGAGTTCCGCAACCGCCTGGACACCATTATCCAGTTTGGTCGCCTCAGTCACGAGGTCATCAAAAGCGTGGTGGACAAGTTCCTTACCGAGTTGCAGGCGCAGTTGGAAGACAAGCGCGTGCAGTTGGAAGTGACCGATGCGGCGCGCAGTTGGCTGGCCGAAGGTGGCTACGACGCGGCAATGGGCGCACGCCCGATGGCGCGTCTGATCCAGGACAAGATCAAACGGCCGTTGGCCGAAGAGATCCTGTTCGGCGAACTGTCCGACCACGGCGGTGTGGTGCACATCGACTTGAAGGATGGCGAGCTGACCTTCGAGTTCGAAACCACGGCTGAAATGGCCTGATCGATAGCTGCAATAAAACAAAAAGGCGCCGAAAGGCGCCTTTTTGCTGTCTTGAAAACCATGAGGAGCAAATGTGGGAACGGGCTTGCTCGCGAATGCGCAGTGTCAGTCAACAGATTCATTGGCTGATCCGCCGCATTCGCGAGCAAGCCCGCTCGCACACAAAAACGCCCGGCATAACCGGGCGTTTTGTATTGACTTGCTTAGCGAGCGCGGTAAGTGATGCGCCCTTTGCTCAAGTCATAGGGCGTCAGCTCGACGCGCACTTTGTCACCGGTAAGAATACGAATGTAGTTCTTGCGCATCTTGCCGGAGATATGCGCGGTTACGACGTGCCCATTTTCCAACTCCACACGAAACATGGTGTTGGGCAGGGTGTCGACGACAGTGCCTTCCATTTCGAAGCTGTCTTCTTTCGACATGCAGTAAAGCCCTCGGTATCCAGTGAATGGCCCGGTGCAACTGCGCCAGGCAAAAGCGGCGTGCATTGTGCCCGAAAAAGGGTGTTTAAGCCAAGGGGTTCTAGTTAAGCGTGACCCATCTTTGATTAATCAGCAGTTCTATGGGGCGATATTGGGTCTTGTAGTTCATCTTTTTGCAGTTTTTGATCCAGTAACCGAGGTACACCGCCTCCAGTTCCAGGCGCAGGGCTTCGCCGATTTGCCACAGGATTGCAAAGCGCCCCAGGCTGCGGCGCTCTTCTGCCGGCTCGTAGAAGGTGTAGACCGCCGAGAGGCCGTTAGGCAGCAGGTCGGTCACGGCGACAGCCAGCAGCTGGCCGTCGAGGCGGAACTCGTAGAAACGCGAAAACGGCAGGTCGCGCACCAGGAACGTGGAAAACTGGTCGCGGCTGGGCGGAAACATGTCGCCGTCGGCATGGCGTTGTTCGATGTAGCGTTGGTAAAGATCAAAATACTCTTCACTGAAACGCGGCTTGGTCGCTGTGACCGTCAGGTCGGCATTGCGCTTGAGGATGCGCTTCTGATTGCGATCCGGCAAAAACTGCCCCACAGGAATGCGTGCAGGTACGCAGGCATTGCAGTTCTGGCAATGGGGGCGGTACAGATGATCACCGCTGCGGCGAAACCCCATTTCCGAAAGGTCGGCGTACACGTGCACGTCCATCGGCTGACTGGGGTCGAGGAACAGAGTGGTAGCCTGCTCGTTGGGCAGGTAGCTGCAAGAGTGGGCTTGAGTGGCATAGAACTTCAAGCGTGCCAGCTCGGTCATGATCAACCCTCGGGATAGCCTTTGAAACAAGTGTAAGCCACGTGCGCGAAAGTCGCCTAGGAAACCACCCAGGGTCCGCTGTTGGGTTGGTCCAAGTGGTTGCGCAGGAAATCTGCGAACTCACTGCGCGGTATGGCGCGGGCGCCCAGGCTGTGCAGGTGATCGTTGGGCATCTGGCAGTCGATCAGTACAAAGCCCCAAGCCTGCAATTGCCGGGTAAGCGTGGCGAAGCCAAACTTCGATGCATTGTCGGCGCGACTGAACATGGACTCGCCAAAGAACAGTTGCCCCATCGCCAGGCCGTACAGGCCGCCCACCAGTTCGCCAGCGTCCCACACCTCGACCGAGTGCGCGTAACCGCGCCTGTGCAGCTCCAGGTAGGCGCTCTGGATGCCTTGGGTGATCCAGGTGCCATCGGCATAGGCGCGCGGCGCCGCGCAGGCCTGGATCACGGCGGCGAAGTCCTGGTCGAAGGTCACTGTGTAACGTTGTTGGCGCAGCAGTTTGCCCAGGCTGCGGGATACATGCAGCTCTTCAGGGAAAATCACCGTGCGCGGGTCCGGCGACCACCAGAGAATCGGCTGGCCATCCGAAAACCACGGAAAACAACCGTGCCGATAGGCCTGCACCAGCCGTTCGGCCGACAAGTCTCCACCGGCGGCCAGCAGGCCATTGGGTTCGCGCATGGCCTTGGCCAATGGCGGGAAAGTCAGGGAATCGCGTTGCAACCAGGTCAGCATGACATCCAGGCTTATGGAAGGGGAGGGGAGTGGCAGGTATGAAACCTGCCGCACGTGGCGGTGATTATTGTCGACGCAGCGCCCCAGGGCCAGCCCGAATCGGGTGGCGGTCGGGATTAGCGTGAGCAGGTGTTTCTGCAACTCTCTGCCGGGGATGTGGTCGTAATCGGGTCGGCGCCATGCAGGCCATTTGCCAAGCTTGCGCTGATTGGTAAAAACAACCCATAAGCCTTTGTCAGCAAAGACAATGCATGCTCAAATTGACCCTGATGTGACACTTCAATTGTCTATGCTGCTGGGGGAAGGGCAAGGGCGTGGCATCGGGGACACAAACCCGTACAATGCGGCCATTGTGGCGTTATCGCCGTTTCATCGATCCATCACCCAGTGTTAAACGTAGAATCAACGACGTTCGTTCATTTTTCAGCTGCTCGGATTGGGCAGTAGTTGCAGTCATTCAATAGATGGACGCGCCAAAGGCGCAGGAAAAGACCCGTTTTGAAGAAATCCGCCGCAACACCCAAAGCAGCAGTCGTGCCGGCCTGGCGCCAGCACCTGCATTACCGCCTCAAGGAAGGCGCGCTGATCGCTATCGGCGCGCTGTGCCTGTTCCTGATGATGGCCTTGCTCACCTATGGCAAGGACGATCCGGGCTGGAGCCACAACAGCAAGATCGACGACGTGCAGAACTTCGGCGGACCTGCCGGCTCCTACAGCGCCGACATCCTGTTCATGGTGCTGGGTTACTTCGCGTATATCTTCCCATTGCTGCTGGCGATCAAGACCTGGCAGATCTTCCGCCAGCGCCACGAGCCGTGGCAGTGGAGCGGCTGGCTGTTCTCCTGGCGCCTGATCGGCCTGGTGTTCCTGGTGCTGTCCGGCGCGGCGCTGGCGCATATCCATTTCCATGCGCCTACCGGCCTGCCGGCGGGCGCGGGCGGGGCGCTGGGCGAAAGCCTCGGTGACCTGGCGCGCAAGACCCTGAATATCCAGGGCAGCACCCTGATGTTTATCGCACTGTTTCTGTTCGGCCTCACGGTGTTCACCGACCTGTCGTGGTTCAAGGTGATGGATGTGACCGGCAAGATCACTCTCGACCTGCTGGAGCTGTTCCAGGGCGCCGCCAATCGCTGGTGGGCTGCCCGGGTCGAGCGCAAGCGCATGGTGGCCCAGTTGCGTGAGGTGGACACACGCGTCAACGAAGTGGTGGCGCCAAGCACGCCTGACCGCCGCGAGCAGGCCAAGGTCAAGGAACGCCTGATCGAGCGCGAACAGGCCCTGAGCAAGCACATGTCGGACCGCGAGAAGCAGGTGCCGCCGGTGATCGCTCCAGTGCCGACCAAGGCCCCCGAGCCGAGCGCTCGTGTACAGAAAGAGAAACAGGCGCCGCTGTTTGTCGACAGCGCCGTCGAAGGCACCTTGCCGCCGATCTCGATCCTCGACCCGGCCGAAAAGAAACAGCTCAACTATTCCCCGGAGTCGCTGGCTGCTGTCGGCCATCTGCTGGAAATCAAACTGAAGGAATTCGGCGTCGAAGTGACGGTGGACTCGATCCACCCCGGCCCCGTCATTACCCGTTACGAAATTCAGCCGGCCGCTGGCGTCAAGGTCAGCCGCATCTCCAACCTGGCGAAAGACCTGGCCCGTTCCCTGGCCGTGACCAGCGTCCGCGTGGTGGAGGTGATTCCCGGCAAGACCACCGTGGGTATCGAGATTCCCAACGAAGACCGCCAGATCGTGCGCTTCTCCGAAGTGCTGTCGACGCCGGAATACGACAACTTCAAGTCGCCGGTCACCCTGGCCCTGGGCCACGACATCGGCGGCAAGCCGGTGATCACCGACCTGGCGAAGATGCCGCACCTGCTGGTCGCCGGTACTACCGGCTCGGGTAAGTCGGTGGGTGTGAACGCGATGATCCTGTCGATCCTGTTCAAGTCCGGCCCGGATGACGCCAAGCTGATCATGATCGACCCGAAGATGTTGGAGTTGTCGATCTACGAGGGCATCCCGCACCTGCTGTGCCCGGTTGTCACCGACATGAAGGACGCCGCCAATGCCCTGCGCTGGAGCGTCGCCGAGATGGAGCGCCGCTACAAGCTGATGGCGAAGATGGGCGTGCGTAACCTGTCGGGCTTCAACGCCAAGGTCAAGGAAGCCCAGGACGCCGGCACTCCGCTGGCCGACCCGCTGTACAAGCGCGAAAGCATCCACGACGAAGCACCGCTGCTGACCAAGCTGCCGACCATCGTGGTGGTGGTCGACGAATTTGCCGACATGATGATGATCGTCGGCAAGAAAGTTGAAGAACTCATCGCCCGTATCGCCCAGAAAGCCCGTGCGGCCGGTATTCACTTGATCCTTGCAACCCAGCGTCCGTCGGTGGATGTGATCACCGGTCTGATCAAGGCCAACATCCCGACGCGCATGGCGTTCCAGGTATCGAGCAAGATCGACTCGCGGACCATCATCGACCAGGGTGGCGCCGAACAACTGCTGGGCCACGGTGACATGCTCTACATGCCACCGGGCACCAGTCTGCCGATCCGTGTACACGGCGCCTTTGTCTCCGATGATGAAGTGCACCGTGTGGTGGAAGCCTGGAAACTGCGTGGCGCCCCGGAATACAACGACGACATCCTCAACGGCGTCGAAGAAGCCGGCAGCGGCTTCGAGAGCGGCGGCGGTGGCGGTGACGACGATGCGGAAACCGACGCCCTCTACGACGAAGCCGTGGCCTTTGTACTGGAAAGCCGCCGCGCCTCCATTTCTGCCGTGCAGCGTAAATTGAAAATCGGCTACAACCGCGCCGCCCGCATGATCGAAGCCATGGAAATGGCCGGCGTCGTGACCGCGATGAACACTAACGGCTCGCGTGAAATCATCGCCCCCGGGCAGATGCGCGACTGATCCCGTGCCGTGTGGCAGCACACGGCGCGCCCTGACTACTCAATGAGGACTCCCATGCGTCTTATCCGCATGCTGTTGTTGCCGGCACTGGCCCTGACTGCTGTTTCGGCGCACGCCGATCCGGCCTCGGTCGCCAGCCTGACCAACCTGTTGGACAAATCCAAGACCCTGACCGCGCGTTTCTCCCAGCTGACCCTGGACGGCGGCGGCACCCAATTGCAGGAAACCGCTGGCGAAATGGCCGTGCAGCGTCCTGGCCTGTTCTTCTGGAAAACCGACGCGCCGAACGAGCAGACCATTGTCTCCGACGGCCAGAAAGTCACCCTGTGGGACCCGGACCTGGAGCAGGTAACCATCAAGAAGCTCGACCCGCGCCTGAACCAGACCCCGGCGCTGCTGTTGTCGGGCGATGTGTCGAAGATCAGCGACAGCTTCGAGATCACCTCCAAGCAGACCAGCAACGTGATCGAGTTCACCCTCAAGCCAAAATCCAAGGACACGCTGTTCGACAGCCTGCACCTGTCGTTCGGCAACGGCGTGATCAACAACATGCGTCTGATCGACAGCGTCGGCCAGCGCACCGACATCCTGTTCTCCGGGGTCAAGGCCAACGAGCCGGTCGCCGCATCCAAGTTCAAGTTCGACATCCCCAAGGGTGCCGACGTGATCCAGGAATAATCTGCCCAGAGGTTTCAAACGCTGCCCATGGACTTGTTTCGAAGTGACCCGATTGCTCAACCCCTGGCCGCGCGCTTGCGCTCGACCAACCTGGATGAGTACGTCGGCCAGGAACACCTGCTCGCTCGCGGCAAGCCCCTGCGCGAAGCCCTGGAGCAAGGTGCGCTGCATTCGATGATCTTCTGGGGCCCGCCAGGGGTGGGTAAGACCACCCTGGCGCGGTTGCTGGCGAAAGTCTCGGATGCGCACTTCGAAACGGTCTCGGCGGTACTCGCCGGGGTCAAGGAGATCCGCCAGGCCGTCGACGTCGCCAAACAGCAGGCCGGGCAATACGGCAAGCGCACCATCCTGTTCGTCGACGAAGTGCATCGCTTCAACAAGTCGCAGCAGGACGCGTTCCTGCCATATGTGGAAGACGGCACGCTGATCTTTATCGGCGCCACCACCGAGAACCCTTCATTCGAATTGAACAATGCCTTGCTGTCGCGGGCGCGGGTCTATGTGCTCAAGAGCCTGGACGAAGCGGCGATGCAAAAGCTGCTGCACCGTGCCTTGAGCGAAGACAAGGGCCTGGGTAAGCGCCGGCTGAGTGTCAGCGACGAAGGCTTCAAGATCCTGCTCACTGCCGCCGATGGTGATGGGCGCCGTTTCCTCAACCTGCTGGAAAACGCCTCCGACCTGGCCGAAGACGGCAGCGAGATTGGCGTCGACCTGCTGCAAAGCCTGCTCGGCGACACGCGCCGACGCTTCGATAAGGGCGGTGAAGCGTTCTACGACCAGATTTCCGCGCTGCATAAATCCGTACGCGGTTCCAACCCGGACGGTGCGCTGTACTGGTTCGCGCGCATGATCGACGGTGGTTGCGACCCGTTGTACCTCGCGCGTCGCGTCGTGCGCATGGCCAGTGAAGACATCGGCAACGCCGACCCGCGGGCGCTGAGCTTGTGTCTGGCGGCGTGGGAGGTGCAGGAGCGCCTCGGCAGCCCGGAAGGCGAGCTGGCGGTGGCCCAGGCCATCACCTACCTGGCCTGTGCGCCAAAAAGCAACGCGGTGTATATGGGCTTCAAGTCCGCCCTGCGCGCCGCCGCCGAATACGGCTCCCTGGAAGTGCCGCTGCACCTGCGCAACGCGCCGACCAAGCTGATGAAACAATTGGGCTACGGTGATGAATACCGCTACGCCCATGATGAGCCAGACGCCTATGCGGCCGGCGAAGATTACTTCCCCGACGCGCTTGAACCGCTGGCGCTCTATCAGCCGGTGCCCCGTGGCCTGGAGCTGAAGATCGGGGAAAAGCTCAATCACCTCGCCCAACTTGATCGACTCAGCCCCAAACAGCGGAGAAAGTAGTGCTCAAGACGATTCTTGCCGTGTCCGCAGCCGGCATCGCTGGTACATTATTGCGTTTCGCCACCAGCACTTGGGTCAGCGCCAACTGGCCGAAGCATTTTTATGCGGCGACCCTGGCGGTCAATCTGGTCGGCTGCTTGATTATCGGGCTGTTGTACGGCTGGTTCCTGTTGCGCCCGGAAGTACCGATTGAAATTCGCGCCGGCTTGATTGTCGGCTTTGTAGGCGGTCTGACGACCTTTTCATCCTTTTCACTGGATACGCTGCGCTTGCTGGAAAGCGGGCAGGCCCTGGTAGCCTTCGGTTACCTGGGTATCAGCGTGTTCGGCGGGCTGCTCGCCACCTGGGCCGGCCTGTCCTTGACCAAACTTTGATAAACGAGAGACCGACATGCTCGATTCCAAACTGTTACGTAGCAACCTTCAGGACGTAGCGGACCGCCTGGCATCCCGTGGCTTTGCCTTGGATGTTGCGCGCATCGAAGCGCTGGAAGAACAGCGCAAGACCGTCCAGACCCGCACCGAAGCACTGCAGGCTGAGCGTAATGCGCGTTCCAAATCCATCGGTCAGGCCAAACAGCGCGGCGAAGACATTGCGCCGTTGATGGCGGACGTCGAGCGTATGGGCACTGAGCTGTCCGAGGGTAAAGTCGAGTTGGACAAGATCCAGACCGAACTGGACTCGATCCTGCTGGGCATCCCCAATATCCCGCATGAATCCGTGCCGGTGGGCGAAGACGAAGACGGCAACGTTGAAGTGCGCCGCTGGGGTACGCCAAAAGCCTTCGATTTCGAGATCAAGGACCACGTCGCCCTGGGCGAACTGACCGGCGGCCTGGACTTTGAAACCGCCGCGAAGATGTCCGGCGCGCGATTCTCGTTGCTGCGCGGCCCCGTGGCCCGCCTGCACCGCGCCCTGGCGCAGTTCATGATCAACCTGCACACCGCCGAGCACGGCTACGAAGAAGCCTACACGCCGTACCTGGTGCAGGCACCGGCGCTGATGGGCACCAGCCAGCTGCCGAAATTCGAAGAAGACCTGTTCAAGATCAGCCGCGAAGGCGAAGCCGACCTGTACCTGATCCCGACGGCCGAAGTGTCGCTGACCAACATCGTGTCCGGCGAGATCCTCGACGCCAAAGCGCTGCCACTGAAGTTCGTCGCCCACTCGCCGTGCTTTCGCAGCGAAGCCGGTGCATCGGGTCGCGACACCCGCGGCATGATCCGCCAGCACCAGTTCGACAAGGTCGAGATGGTGCAGATCGTCGAGCCGTCGACCTCGATGGAAGCCCTCGAAGGCCTGACTGCCAACGCCGAGCGCGTCCTGCAACTGCTGGAGCTGCCGTACCGTGTACTCGCGTTGTGCACCGGCGACATGGGGTTCAGCGCCGTGAAGACCTACGACCTCGAAGTGTGGGTGCCGAGCCAGGACAAGTACCGCGAGATCTCGTCGTGCTCCAACTGCGGCGATTTCCAGGCCCGCCGCATGCAGGCGCGTTTCCGCAACCCGGAAACCGGCAAGCCGGAGCTGGTGCACACCCTCAACGGTTCGGGCCTGGCGGTAGGCCGTACCCTGGTGGCCGTGTTGGAAAACTACCAGCAGGCAGACGGTTCCATCCGCGTACCCGAGGTGCTCAAGCCTTATATGGCGGGCGTTGAGGTCATCGGCTAAATGGAATTTCTGCCGCTGTTTCATAACCTGCGCGGCAGTCGTGTGTTGGTCGTCGGTGGCGGGGAGATTGCCTTGCGCAAATCCCGGCTGCTGGCCGACGCCGGTGCGTTGCTGCGGGTGGTTGCTCCCCAGATCGAAGACCAACTCCGCGAGTTGGTACTGGGCAGTGGCGGGGAACTGATTTTGCGCGGTTATCAGGAGGCCGACCTCGACGGTTGCACCCTGATCATCGCGGCAACGGACGACGAGCCACTGAACGCGCAAGTGTCCAGCGACGCCAAGCGCCGTTGCGTGCCGGTCAATGTGGTGGACGCGCCAGCCTTGTGCAGCGTGATCTTCCCGGCGATTGTCGACCGCTCGCCCTTGGTGATCGCGGTGTCCAGTGGCGGCGATGCGCCGGTACTGGCGCGGCTGATCCGGGCCAAGCTGGAAACCTGGATTCCGTCCACCTACGGCCAATTGGCCGGGTTGGCGGCGCGCTTTCGTGCCCAGGTCAAAGGTTTGTACCCGGATGTGCAGCAACGTCGCGCGTTCTGGGAAGAGGTGTTCCAGGGCCCGATTGCCGATCGCCAATTGGCCGGGCAGGGTGCTGAAGCCGAGCGTTTGTTGGTGGAGAAAGTCAACGGCAAGCCGCCCCATGCGCCGGGTGAGGTTTACCTGGTGGGCGCCGGTCCTGGTGACCCGGACCTGTTGACCTTCCGCGCACTGCGCCTGATGCAGCAAGCCGATGTGGTGCTGTACGACCGCCTCGTCGCGCCAGCGATTCTCGAACTGTGCCGCCGTGATGCCGAGCGCGTATACGTCGGCAAGCGTCGCGCCGACCACGCCGTGCCCCAGGACCAGATCAACCAGCAATTGGTGGACTTGGCCAAGCAAGGCAAGCGCGTGTTGCGCCTTAAAGGTGGCGACCCGTTCATCTTTGGCCGTGGTGGCGAAGAAATCGAAGAATTGGCGGCCCACGGCATCCCGTTCCAAGTGGTGCCGGGCATCACGGCGGCCAGCGGCTGCGCGGCGTATGCCGGGATTCCGCTGACTCACCGCGACTATGCGCAGTCGGTACGCTTCATCACCGGGCATTTGAAGGACGGGACTTCGGACCTGCCCTGGCATGACCTGGTGGGGCCGTCGCAGACCCTGGTGTTCTACATGGGCTTGATCGGCTTGCCGATCATCTGCGAACAGCTGATCAAGCATGGACGCGCAGCCGATACCCCGGCGGCGTTGATCCAGCAAGGCACAACGTCCAACCAGCGGGTGTTTACCGGCACCCTGGCCGACTTGCCGCGCATGGTGGCGGAGCATGAAGTGCATGCGCCGACACTGGTGATCGTCGGTGAAGTGGTGGTGTTGCGCGAGAAGCTCAAGTGGTTTGAAGGCGCCCAGTCCCAGGTCTGAAACCTAAAAGCATCGCGGGCAAGCCCGCTCCCACAGGGGATCGCATTCCATGTGGGAGCGGGCTTGCCCGCGATGAGGCCTTCAAGTTCAGCGAGCAGCCCGGATCAGCTCCAAACTGCGTTGCCCTTCAATTTCAAGCGATCATGCGGGGTATCAAATACTTGCAACGGGCCTTTGGGCACAATCCCCGTCGGATTGATCGTGCGGTGACTGGCGTAGTAATGCCCCTTGATATGCGCAAAATCCACCGTCTCGGCCACTCCGGGCCACTGATACAACTCCCGCAGCCAGTTCGACAAGTTCGGATAATCCGCAATCCGCCGCAGATTGCATTTGAAGTGCCCGTAATACACCGCATCAAAACGGATCAGCGTGGTAAACAGGCGCACATCCGCTTCGGTCAGGAACTCGCCGGCCAGGTAGCGATGGTCGCTCAGGTGCTGCTCCAGATGATCCAATTCGGCAAACACATCATCAAACGCACTTTCGTATGCCTGCTGCGAAGTGGCAAAGCCTGCGCGATACACGCCGTTGTTCACGGCCGGGTAGATGCGTTCGTTCAGTGCGTCGATGCTCGGGCGTAGCGCCTCGGGGTAGAAGTCCAGGGTGTTGCCGGTCAGCCCATTGAACGCGCTGTTGAACATGCGGATGATTTCCGCCGATTCATTACTGACGATACGCTTGAGCTTCTTGTCCCACAGAACGGGCACCGTCACCCGGCCGGTGTAGTCGGCGGTATCGGCGGTGTAGCGCTGATGCATGAAGGCAAAACCGTCGAGGGCGTCGCCGCTGGAGCCGTGGGCCTTGTCGAAGGTCCAGCCGTTTTCCAGCATCAACCAGCTGACCACGGACACATCGATCAGGCTTTCCAGGCCCTTGAGCTTGCGCATGATCAGGGTGCGATGGGCCCAAGGGCAGGCGAGGGACACGTAGAGGTGGTAGCGACCGGCTTCGGCCTTGAATCCACCCTCGCCACTCGGCCCGGGCGAACCGTCGGCAGTCACCCAGTGGCGGCGCTGCGCCTGTTCACGTTGGAAAGCGCCATCTGCGCTACTTTCGTACCACTGGTCTTTCCAGCGTCCTTCGATCAGCAAACCCATGACTGGCTCCTCAACTAATAAGCGTTGGAGCCCAGTCTAAAGGGATGGGTTCGATTTAAAAGCGCAAAGACTGCGGGTGAATTATCGATTAAATCGATTTGTTCCGTGCGTCCCAGTACTGCTGGGCCAACACGAAAGCCTGCTCCCGCGAATGGCCAAGACCGCGCAAGGCCAGCGCCATGGTGGCGATCAGCGCCAGTTGCGGGTAGCTGTCCTCGACTTCACCGCGCCACAGCGCCTTCAAATGCTCAGGCTCCAGGGTCGCCGGTTTGACGTGGCGTTGGGCGGAGAGGGCGGGCCACTCCTCGTCCCAGCTCTTGCCGCCGGTGGTGCCGTAGAGGTGGCTGGCGCTGTCGGGGTTGATCTCGATCTCGCCGCCGTCGCCCTTCACCACGATCACATTGTCGCCGAGCAGGCCGCTGGCATCGCGGTGCACGCCCTGGTAGCCGGGGTGGAAAATGCTTTGCAGGCCCAGGCGTGCATTCAGCGGGTTGAGCAGACGCGCCAGGGAGTGGATCGGCGAACGCAGGCCGAGGGTGTTGCGCAGGTCGATCATGCGTTGCAGTTGTGGCGCCCAGTCGCCCAGCGGGATAAATGCCAGGTTCCCGTGTTGGTAAGCGCTTTCGACCTGCTGCCAGTTGCGGCAAAGCGGGATCTGCAAGGTTGCCAGCAGTTGCTCGGTGTACAACCGGCCCGCGGTATGCGCGCCGCCGCCGTGCATGAGGATGCGTACGCCATTTTGCGCGAGGCACTTGGCCGCCAGCAGAAACCACGGCAGGTGGCGCTTCTTGCCGGCGTAGGTCGGCCAGTCCACGTCGACGTTCAGCGCCGGGGCGTTGAGGCGTTCGCGCACGGCTTCGGTGAAACCGGCGAGTTCTTCCGGGCTTTCTTCCTTGTGGCGCAGCAACATCAGGAACGCGCCGAGCTGGGTGTCTTCGACTTTTTCGTCGAGCAGCATGCCCATGGCTTCGCGGGCTTCCTCACGGGTGAGATTGCGCGCGCCGCGCTTGCCTTTGCCCAGGATGCGCACGAATAGCGCAAACGGGTGTTCGGCGGGAGTTTCGAGGGTCAGCGGGGCAAAGTCGGTCATAAGCAATTCGTCGGCCTGGGCAGGCCCGCCAGCTTGGCGGCGAGTTTGGCGGGAGTGCCGTTGAACAGTTTGTTGAGGTGCAGGCTGTTGCCCTTTTCCGGGCCCAGCTTCAAGGCGGTGTACTTGATCAGCGGGCGCGTTGCCGGGGACAGTTGGAACTCGGCGTAGAAGCCGCGCAGCAATTCGAGGATTTCCCAGTGGTCGGGCGTCAGATCGAGCGCTTCGGCGGCAGCCAGGGCGCTGGCGACTTCTGTGGACCAGTCGTTCAAGTCGACGAGGTAGCCGTCCTTGTCCAACTCATAGGTGCGTTCGCCTACGGTCAAGGTGTTCATAGCCAGCTGTTGACCTTGTCATAGTCGATAGACAGTTGCACGAAGCCGGGATAGTCCACGCTGTCGGCCCAGTCGGGTAATGGCAGGTTGCGCGCCTGCATGTCTTCGGCCAGCACAAACACCTTCACACCCTTGGTATGCAGGGCGGGGGCGTGCAGCCCGTAGGCGCCATCGCCGCACAGCAAGATCGCGTCCTCGGCGCCGCAGATGCGCAGGCAGCTGTCGAGGCGACTGTCGGAAAACGGCGAGTGAGATACCACATGTAAAGTCGACATCAGAGGGTAATCACCTGGTCGTAACGGTCAATCAATTGGGAAATCGCCTCGTTGCTCAATGGTTGCGCCTCGGTGGGCGGCGTCAGGCCACGCACGGCCATGCTGTGGCGGCAGACAAATACATCGTCGATACCGAACAGCCCCAAGGCCTGCAGGTTGGCACTGAGGTCCTTTTGTTGCACGGCCTTGGCGTTCTGGTGCGGTGCGAGCTGGAACACGCCGTCATCCATGAACAACAAACCGATGGGCAAATCGAACGCGCCACCGGCCAGCACGATATCCAGCGCTTCCCGTGCACTCGGCCCGGACCACGGTGCCTGGCGGCTGATCACCAACAGGGATTTGGACATCTCACGGCCCTCCAAAGCAGATCAGGCGGTCGGCGGTTTGTGCGGCGTCGTGCAGTTGCCCAAGGCCAGACAACGCCCACGGTGCATCGAGGTTGACCGCGCTGCGCTGATAACGCGTGGCCTCCTCGGTGTTGAGCACCCCGCGACGCAGGGCGGCGGCGATGCATACCACGCCGTCGAGCTGGTGCTGGCTGACAAACTCACGCCATTGGCGGGCGATGTCCTGCTCATCCTGCGGGGTGACGATGTTATTGGACGCGCTGTACACGCCGTCCTGGTAGAAAAACAGCCGCACAATCTCATGCCCACCGGCCAACGCCGCCTGGGCGAACAGCAAGGCGCGGCGCGAGGAGGGCGCGTGGGCCGCGGAAAACAGGGCTATCGCAAACTTCATGGCACACTCGGCAAGCAAACGTGGGCCAATGATAAAGCCGCCGCCAGGAAAAAGCCCGCCGTGATCAAAACGGTCACTGTTGCTGATCGTTCTGACGATTGCCCGTAGGACCAAGGCTGCCTAGTCTGTGGGCAATCGAAACGGAATTGGAGTGCCCATGTCAGGTCCCTTGGCGTCCCTCAAAGTGTTGGATTTCTCCACCTTGCTGCCTGGCCCGTTTGCATCCTTGATGCTCGCGGACATGGGCGCCGAGGTGCTGCGCATCGAATCGCCAACGCGCATGGACTTGCTGCGGGTGCTGCCGCCCCATGACCGGGGGACTTCGGCGAGCCACGCCTACCTCAATCGCAATAAGCGCAGCCTGGCCCTGGACCTCAAGCAAGCCGAGGCGCTGGAGATCGTGCGGGCGCTGGTCAAGGACTACGACATTGTCCTCGAACAGTTCCGCCCCGGGGTCATGGAGCGCCTGGGCCTGGGGTATGAAGCGCTGAAGGCGATCAACCCCCGGCTGATTTATGTGTCGATCACCGGCTACGGTCAGACCGGCCCCTACAAGGACCGCGCCGGGCATGACATCAACTACCTGGCGTTGTCCGGTGTGGCCAGCTACACCGGGCGCCAGGACAGTGGGCCGCTGCCGTTGGGCGTGCAGTTGGCGGATGTGGGCGGTGGCTCGTTGCATGCGGTGGTGGGGTTGCTCGCGGCAGTGATTGCGCGGCAGCAGAGCGGGGTGGGGCAATATCTGGACGTGAGCATGACCGATTGCTCCTTCAGCCTTAACGCCATGGCGGCAGCGGGCTACCTGGCGTGCGGGGTGGAGCCGGCGTGGGAAAACCACGTGCTCAACGGTGGCAGTTTCTACGATTACTATCGGACCCGGGATGGGCGATGGATGTCGGTGGGCAGTCTGGAGCCGGCTTTCATGCAGTCGCTGTGTGCGGCGCTGGGACGGCCGGAGTTGGCGGCTCAAGGCTTGTCGCCGGAGCCGGAGCGGCAAAAAGTGCTCAAGCAGGCTTTGCAGGTTGAGTTTGAGAAACGCAGTTTTGAGGAGCTGTGCGCGTTATTTGCCGAGGTGGATGCCTGCGTCGAACCCGTGTTGAGTTTGAGTGAGGCGCTTGAGCATCCCCAGTTGAAGGCGCGGGAATTGTTGAGGCAGGTGCCCCGGGGCGATGGTTCGACCCAGCTGCAGTTGGCGTGTCCGTTGAAGTTCTCGGAGGGGTTGCCAGCGCCTCGGCATATTGGCGGGGCGGTGGGCGCGCACAGCGATGAAGTGTTGGCTGAGTTGGGCTTCAGTATTCAGCGTATTGAGGCTTTGCGGCAGGCCAGGGTTATTGGTTGACTGATCCGGCGCCTTCGCGGGCAAGCCCGCTCCCACATTTGGCCGGGTTGTCATGTCGATCACCGATCCAATGTGGGAGTGGACTTGCTCGCGAAGAGGCCTTCACTCCACCCGCGTCTCCCCGGTAAACACCAAGGTCTGCCGACAGCGCCGACACAAATACCGCCGCCCCTGAGCCACCAACCCATGGCGCTGTGACGAAAAGGGAAAGTCACTGTCCGCACACGGGCAGCGGTAGATATACCGCGTCACCTGACGCCGCTTTACCGCATACGTATGGCAACGGTCCGGCGGCAGTTCGTACACCCCGCGCATGATCAATTGCCATTCTTCGCCATGGGGCTGGATGCGTTCGCCAAACAATTGGTGGGCAATCAGGTGCGCCACTTCATGGGCCACCGTCTGTTTCAGGAAATGCTGGCTGTTTTCACGGTACAGCTGGGGGTTGAAGCGCAGCAGGTTCTCGTGCAAATGCGCGACACCGGCCTTCTGGCCCCGCAGCTTGAGGCTGACCTGGGGGCGTTTGAAGCTTCGTTTGAAAAAGGATTCGGCTTGCAGGAAACAATCTTCGACGCGGGTATTGAGTTGCTCGGGCATGCTGTACCTATCTCCAGAGGCGCCCAGTATGCCGCAACGCCGTGTGTTTCCGAATGGTTCAGGCGCCGAATGGTCATGCATAACGCACAAAGCCACCTTGCGGTGGCCTTGCTCACGGTCTGAAACGCTCAATTGGTATAGATAGGCCCAACGCCCAAGCCCCAGACGATCACGGTAAACGCCATGATTGCCACCAGCACCACCAGGCCCACGGCCAGCACCGAGCTGGAAAACAGGAAGCCCTCGTCCGGATCGATGTTCATGAACGTCGGCAGCCCCACATACAGCAGGTACACCGTGTAGCAGATCGCCGCCGTGCCCACGACCATGCCCAGCCACATGTGCGGGTACAGCGCCGCCAGCCCGCCGATAAACAGCGGTGTCGCGGTATAGGTGGCAAACGCGACGCAGCGCGACATGCTGGGGTTGGCGTCGTAGGTACGGGCCATCCAATGGATGAAGGCGCCCATCACCGCCACGCCGGCGAGCATGGCCGCGTACGACATGATGGTCATCCACAGGGCGCTTTCCTGAGTCAACATCACGGGCGAGCGGTTGCCGATGACCCAGCCGACCCGGGTGGTGCCGATAAAGGCTGATACGGCGGGGATCGCCGCGAGAATCAGCGTGTGAGTGAGGTACATGTGGCCGATGCTTTCTTCTTTATCGCCACGGATTTCCCGCCATTCCTGGTCAGGATGGGTAAACAGCCCCACGACGTGATGGATCATGCCAGTCACTCCTGTTGTTATTACCATCGCCCCCCATCGGAGCGCCCACGGGCCAATTGGCCTGAAAGGTCTGGATATATATGTGCGACCTCAAGTCGCAGTATAGGAAGGGATGACCGGAATAACTGTAAGGCCTTTAGAGCAAATCGCGCTGTAAACATTGGCCCTAATCGCGGTGAAGTCTGTCGGAACTGCCATGGTCGGTGTGGGAGCAGGCAAGCCGGCCCCCACATTGGATCGGCGTCGCCCATTGAAGCATTTTTGCGTAAAATGCTGCGCTTTTCGTCACACACCTTTTGCGGATTCAAGCGCCATGGGCACTCTTACAGTCAACCAGAACAAACTGCAGAAACGCCTGCGTCGCCTGGCCGGTGAAGCGGTCGCCGATTTCAACATGATCGAGGACGGCGACAAGGTCATGGTCTGCCTCTCCGGCGGCAAAGACAGTTACACCATGCTCGACGTGCTGCTGCACCTGCAAAAGGTCGCGCCGATCAAGTTCGAGATCGTTGCCGTCAACATGGACCAGAAACAACCGGGCTTCCCCGAGCATGTGCTGCCGGCCTACCTCAAAGAGCTGGGTGTCGAGTATCACATCGTCGAAAAAGACACTTATTCGGTGGTCAAGGAATTGGTTCCAGAAGGCAAGACCACCTGCTCGCTGTGCTCGCGCCTGCGTCGGGGCACGCTCTACACCTTTGCCGATGAAATCGGTGCGACCAAAATGGCCCTGGGCCATCACCGCGACGACATCGTCGAGACCTTCTTCCTCAATATGTTCTTCAACGGTTCGCTCAAGGCCATGCCGCCCAAGCTGCGCGCGGATGACGGGCGCAACGTGGTGATTCGCCCGCTGGCGTATTGCAACGAGAAGGACATCCAGGCCTACTCCGACCTCAAGCAATTCCCGATCATCCCGTGCAACCTCTGCGGCTCCCAGGAAAACCTGCAACGCCAGGTGGTCAAGGAAATGCTGGTGGAGTGGGAACGCAAGACACCGGGCCGCACCGAGAGCATCTTCCGCAGCCTGCAGAACGTGCAGCCGTCGCAGTTGGCCGACCGCAACCTGTTCGATTTCACCAGTCTCAAGATCGACGAAAGCGCCGCTTCGCGTTTCGTCAATATAGTGAACCTCTAAGCGACTTCAATGCTCTGACACACGGCGCTCGCGGGCGCCGTTTTCAATTCGAATCCCGGGAGAGGGCATGCGCGATTACAAGTGGCTGCACGAATACTGTCTGAACCGCTTCGGTTCGGCGGCCGAGCTGGAAGCCCACCTACCCGTACCGAATACTGCGGCGCAGTTGCGCCAGATCAGCGACGACCGCTACCTGTCGACCCTGGCCCTGCGGGTGTTCCGTGCGGGCTTGAAACACAGCGTGGTGGATGCCAAGTGGCCGGCGTTCGAGAAAGTGTTCTTCGGCTTCGACCCGGAAAAAGTCGTGCTGATGGGCGCCGAGCACCTGGAGCGGCTGATGCAGGACACCAGCATCATCCGCCACCTGGGCAAGCTCAAGAGTGTGCCGCGCAATGCGCAGATGATCCTGGACATCGCCCATGAACACGGCAGCTTCGGCGCGTTTATCGCCGATTGGCCGGTGACCGACATCGTTGGGCTGTGGAAGTACCTGAGCAAGCACGGCCACCAGTTGGGCGGTCTATCGGCACCGCGCTTTTTGCGCATGGTCGGCAAGGATACGTTCGTGCCGAGTTTTGACGTGGTGGCGGCGTTGAACGCACAGAAGATCGTCGACAAGGCACCCACCAGCCTGCGGGACCTGGCGACGGTGCAGGCGGCGTTCAATGAGTGGCATGCCGAGAGTGGGCGGCCGATGTGCCAGTTGTCGATGATGCTGGCCTACACCGTCAATCACTAGCCTGTAGTGAGCGGGCTTGCCCCGCGCCAGGGGGCGAAGCCGCCCTAAATCCAGACACCGCGGTCTTGCTGATACACCGCGGCGTACCGTTTGGGGCGGCTTCGCCCCCCAGCGCGGGGCAAGCCCGCTCACTACAGGTCAAGGTGCGAGCTGTCGGTTGAGCTGATGCCGCCAGCGCACATACAGCAAGGCCGTACAAAACACCGCCAGGCTCGCCAGCATCTCCAGCACCCCGAACCACTGGCGGTTCGGGTCATACGCCGCCAGCGCGCCCTTGATGAAATACAGGTTCACCGCAAAGCACATCCACGAATGCCCGCGCGCACTGCCCAGCAGCATTCCCGGTGCGAGCAACAGCAGCGGCACCAGTTCGATCAGCAGGATCACCCACGGCCGTGCGCCGTGCAGGTCGGCGACGAACAGGTAATAGCCGCACAGCAACCCCACCAGCCCAAAGAACGCCAGCAGGCTCAACGCCCGTGCAACCTTGACCCGTGGCTCCAACCACGCCTGGGGCGGCAAGACCTTAGGCTTTCTGGCCACGGCCGCTCTCCAGCAATGTGGCGGTGTTCGCCAGGCGCAAGCCCAGGGCGCGGCACAGGGCGATCTCATGTTGATCGAGCAGGCGCTTGCCGTCCGGCCCGGCGTGGTGGCTGGCGCCGTAGGGCGTGCCGCCGCCTTGGGTGTCGAGCAATGCCTGTTCGCTGTAGGGCAAGCCGGTGATCAACATGCCGTGGTGCAGCAATGGCAGCAGCATCGACATCAACGTGGTTTCCTGGCCGCCGTGCAGGCTGGCAGTGGAAGTGAACACCCCGGCCGGTTTGCCGACGAGGGCGCCGGTCAGCCACAGGTTGCTGGTGCCATCGATGAAGTACTTGAGCGGCGCGGCCATGTTGCCGAAGCGGGTCGGGCTGCCCAGGGCCAGGCCCGAGCAGTGCTTCAGGTCGTCGAGGCTGGCATACAGCGCGCCTTCCTCCGGGATGCTCGGCGCCACGGCTTCGCACTCGGTGGAGATCGCTGGAACGGTGCGCAGGCGCGCTTCCATGCCGCCTTGCTCGATACCCCGGGCGATCTGCCGGGCCATTTCGCTGACCGAGCCGTTGCGGCTGTAATACAGCACCAGCACATACGGTGTGGTCACGGCAGGATCTCCAGCACGTTTTCTGGCGGGCGGCCGATGATGGCTTTGTCGGCGGTTTCCAGGATCGGCCGTTCCATCAACTTGGGGTGCGCGGCGATGGCGGCGATCAGTTGTGCTTCGCTGAGGCTGGCGTCGGCCAGGTTGAGGGTCTTGTATTCGTCTTCGCCGGTGCGCAGCAATTGGCGTGCGCTCAGGCCCAGCTTGGCGAGCAAGGCCTTCAGTTGCGCGGCGTCCAGCGGGGTTTCCAGGTAACGCACCACGGTCGGGGTGAGGCCACGGGCTTCGAGCAGTTCAAGCGCACCGCGGGATTTCGAGCAGCGCGGGTTGTGATAAAGCGTCAGATCGGTCATGTGCGGGTCGCATCTTGCGTAAGGTGGCAGGTATTCTACCTGCGCAGCGTCCCGTCCTTAAACCGTAAGAGGCGATAGGTCGCAGCCAACGTTCATTTTTACGAAGGATTACCCCATGACAAGTCGACTGATCGGTGCATTGGCGATCATCACAACCCTGCTACTCAGCGGCTGCGGCAATGACTACGGCGTTGACCAGTACGGCAAGAAAGTCGCGGCTGAACGCTTGGATAAACAATGGGTCGTGGTCAATTACTGGGCCGAATGGTGTGGCCCGTGCCGTACCGAGATCCCTGAGCTGAACGCCCTGGCGGATCAGTTGAAAGGGCAGAACGTCGGGGTGTTCGGGGTCAATTTCGACAATGTGCAGGGTGAGGAATTGAAGGCCGCCAGCGAGAAGCTGGGGATCAAGTTCACGGTGCTGGCGCAGAACCCGGAAGGGATCTTTGATATACCGCGCAGCGAGGCGCTGCCGGTAACTTACATTATTGATGACAAGGGCAAGGTGCGTGAACAGTTGATGGGGGAGCAGACGGCGGAAGGCGTGATCGCAAAGCTGAAGGCACTACGCGGTTAAAGCAACAACACCAAACCAATGTGGGAGCGGGCTTGCTCGCGAAAGCGGCTGATCAGACAACACATCTGTGACTGATCCACCGCTTTCGCGAGCAAGCCCGCTCCCACATTTTGACCTCGTTCAATCCTGAAATGGTTGCTGTCAGCCTTCTTCCAGCCACAGGCGGATCGGCTTGCCTTCTGCCGGCCAGAAACGCGTTTGCTCGATCGGCGAGATGTCCCAGCGCTGCACGCCTTGCAGGGCCTGGAAGAAGCGGTGTTCCTGCTCCATCAAGGCCTCGGCGCAGAGTTTGCGGGTGCTGCCGATCTGGCCGAAGCTAAGCTTGTCGCCCTCGAGGGTGTACGGTGCGAACCAATGGTTGCAGCCGCCGTTGCCATAGGCACGACCGTCCTCGCCGAGGGTGACCGTCAGGTGCGCGTAGTCCATCAGTGGCCGCTCACCGATCCATTCCACCACGTAGCTGTGATCCTGCTTGAGCTTGGCCGTATCAGCGGCGCAACCCGTGAGGGCCGCACCTGCGGCGGCGAGCAGAAGCAGGCCTTTCATTGTGCGGCCTGCTGGCATTTCGGGCAGCGGTGCTTGTCGCCCTGGCTGGCCCAGCCCAGCTCCTTGATGCGCGCATTGGCGGCCGGTTGCAGCGGCTCTTTGCTCAGCTTGGTTTCCACTGCGAATTCAAACTCCAGCACGGTGTCGCAGCTGTCGCAGTTGACCTTCCAGGTGTGAATTTCCAATTCGCCGAATTTCGGCCCGTGGGCCATGGCGACCCATTGACCCGCCGGGCGGATGGAGTAGCGCGCGTCGCCTTCGACGGTGAGGCGCATCGACAGGGTTTTGCTGCCGCGCAGGGTGACGATCAGCACGTCGCCGTGCTTGATCGAACCACCGTTGCCGGTGATCTGGTAACGGCCCGGCACCAGGGCGCGGCATTCGATCAGGGTGTGTTGCGGGCTCAGCAAGCTGAAGCGGAAATCGTGTTCGGCCATGGATCCTCCAAATAGGCGCGGCATCCTATCACGGGTGCCGGCCCATCATGAGCCTGGTATGTGACCGCTGATCATCCTTCAACGAGGTTCTGCGTGCGGCCCTCGGCCCACGCGGCGATGTTGGCGAGGGTCGTGCATGCAATCGCCGACAGCGCCTCGCGGGTAAGAAACGCCTGGTGTGCGGTGATGATCACATTGGGGAAGGTCAACAGGCGTGCGAGTACGTCGTCTTGCAGGGGCAGGTCGGAGCGGTCCTCGAAGAACAATTGCGCCTCTTCCTCGTACACATCCAGCCCCAGGTAACCGAGCTGGCCATCCTTGAGCGCTTCGATCAGTGCCGGGGTGTCGACCAGGCCGCCGCGCCCGGTATTGATCAGCATCGCGCCTGGCTGCATGTGCGCCAGGGAGTTGGCGTTGATCAGGTGTTTGCTGTCGGCTGTCAGCGGGCAATGCAGGCTGATGATCTGCGCTTGGGCCAGCAGTTCGGGCAGGCTCACGTAGCGGGCGCCGAGGGCCAGCACCTGCGGGTTGGGGTACGGATCGTAGGCGAGCAACTGGCAGCCGAAACCGGCCATGATCTTGGCGAACGTCGCACCGATCTGTCCGGTGCCGACCACTCCGACGGTCTTGCCGACCAGATCGAAGCCGGTCAGGCCGTGCAGGCTGAAATCGCCATCGCGGGTGCGGTTGTAGGCGCGGTGCAGGCGGCGGTTGAGGGCGAGGATCAGCGCCACCGCATGTTCGGCGACGGCGTGCGGCGAATAGGCGGGCACGCGCACGATGGTCAGGCCCAGGCGCTTGGCGGCGGCCAGGTCGACATGGTTGTAACCGGCCGAGCGCAGCGCGATCAGGCGGGTGCCGCCTTTGGCCAGGTGTTCCAGCACCGGGGCGCTGAGGTCATCGTTGATAAAGGGGCAAACCACTTCGTGGTGTTCGGCCAGTGCCACGGTGTCGAGGTTGAGGCGGGCGGGTTGGAATTGCAGCTCCACGCCGGAGGGTAGCGCCTCGCCGAGGAAGCTGTCGCGGTCGTAGGCCTGGCTGCTGAAAAGTATGACGCGCATAAAAAATGCTCCCTGCGATTAATCATTTGAAAACACATGACCCTTGTGGGAGCGGGCTCCCACACAAGCCCGCTCCCACATAAGGCGGTTTCCTGAAGCGTTGCTTCAGGCGCTGACCCGCGCTTCGCTCGCCAACCGCGCAATCGCCATGTCCAGTTCGTCCAGGGCATGCAAGGCCTTTGCATCGTCCTGTTTAAGCAAGGTCTCGGCACGTTGGCAGGCGGCGCGCAGTTGCGGCACGCCGCAATAACGGGTGGCGCCGTGCAGGCGGTGGACGCGTTCGATCAGCGCGTTGTGGTCCTTGGCTTCGCGGGCCACGGTGATGGCCAGGCGGTCGGCTTCCAGTGAGGCCAGCAACATGGCCAGCATGTCGGCGGCCAGGTCGGTCTTGCCGGCGGCCAGGCGCAGGCCTTCTTCATGATCCAGCACCAGCAGCTTCACGGCTGGGGCGAGGCCGTCGGTGGCACGCTCCGGTACCTGGTTGCGCAGGGCCAGGCCGGTCCATTTGAGCACCACCTGGGCCAACTGCCGCTCGCTGATCGGTTTGGTCAGGTAGTCATCCATGCCGCTTTGCAGCAGGGCACGTTTTTCGTTGGCCATGGCGTGGGCGGTGAGGGCGACCACCGGCAGCGGCGTACCGTGGCGCTCGCTTTCCCACTGGCGAATCGCCTCGGTGCTCTGGCGTCCGTCCATGCCGGGCATCTGCACGTCCATCAGCACCAGGTCGAAGGTTTCCCGTTTGACCGCGTCAATGGCGGCGAACCCGCTTTCTACCGCTTGGACCTTGGCGCCCATGTCTTCCAGCAGGGTCTGCACCAGCAGCAGGTTGGCCGGGTTGTCGTCCACGCACAGCACCCGTGGCGCGCGGCTGGACAGCGGCTCGCCGGGCTCGCTGCGCGAGGGCCGCGGGCTGATCAGGTCGGCCAGGGCACGGCGCAGTTTGCGGGTGCAGGCGGGCTTGGCCTGCAGCTGGCTGTTGGGGTTGGGTACCGACTGGGTGAACAGCATCTGTTCGGTGGTCGGGCACAGCACCAGAACCTTGCAACCCAGGTGCTCAAGGTCCCACAGGTGCTGGTTGAGGCGCTCCGGTGGGATGTCATTGGCGGTGATGCCAAGTACGGCGAGGTCGATGGCCTGCTCGGTCTGATGGGCGCTGGTGATGCCGTTGGTCAGGCTTTCCAGGCTGTTGAACGGCGTGACTTCCAGGCCGCAGTCTTCCAACTGATGCTGCAGGGCCTGGCGCGCCAGTTCGTGGTTCTCCAGCACCGCCACGCGGCGCCCGAGCAATGGCGCAGAGGGCAGGTCTTCGAGGTCGTCACGGGTTTTGGGCAGGTTCAGGCTGATCCAGAATTCCGAGCCTTCCCCAGGCGTGCTGTCGACACCGATTTCACCGCCCATCTGTTCAATCAAACGCTTGGAAATCACCAGGCCCAGGCCGGTGCCGCCAGGCTGGCGCGACAGCGAGTTATCGGCCTGGCTGAAGGCCTGGAACAACGCGCGCACATCCTGGCTGGACAGGCCGATGCCGGTGTCCTGCACGCTGATGCGCAGTTGCACGCTGTCTTCCTGTTCGTCTTCGATCATTGCCCGGGCGACGATGGTGCCTTCGCGAGTGAACTTGATCGCGTTGCTGATCAGGTTGGTCAGGATCTGTTTAAGGCGCAGCGGGTCGCCCACCAACGCCAGCGGGGTGTCGCGGTAGACCAGGCTGACCAGCTCCAACTGTTTGGCATGGGCCGCAGGAGCGAGGATGGTCAGGGTGTCCTGCAGCAGATCCCGCAGGTTGAAGGGCACGCTGTCGAGCACCAGTTTGCCGGCCTCGATCTTCGAGAAATCGAGGATTTCGTTGATGATGCCCAGCAGGTTGTCGGCGGATTTTTCGATGGTGCCCAGGTAGTCCAGCTGGCGCGGCGACAATTCGCTTTTTTGCAGCAGATGGGTGAAACCAAGGATGCCGTTGAGCGGAGTGCGGATTTCATGGCTCATGTTGGCCAGGAACTCGGACTTGATGCGGCTGGCCTCCAGGGCCTCCTTGCGCGCCAGGTCCAGCTCGATGTTCTGGATCTCGATGGTTTCCAGGTTCTGGCGCACGTCTTCGGTGGCCTGGTCGATGCTGTGCTGCAGTTCTTCCCTGGCGTTTTGCAGGGTTTCGGCCATGCGGTTGATGCCCGAAGCGAGCTGGTCCAATTCCTGGCTGCCCAGCGGCGGCAGGCGGGTTTCCAGGTTGCCGTCCTTGAGCTGGGCTACGGCTTGCTTGATCAGGCCAATCGGCGAGTTGATGGTGCGGCTGATGCGCAGGGCCAGGGCTGCGGTGCAGATCAGCCCGATGGCGATCAACAGCAGGCTGGCGAACAGGCTGCGATAGCCACGCAGCAACATGCCGTTGTGGGACAGTTCGACTTCGACCCAGCCCAGCAGGCGGTCAGCTTCGTCGGGGATCAACTCGCCCGCGAGGTTGCGATGACGGCCAAAGACTGGCAGCAGGTAACGCGTTGCATCGTTGCCGGTGCGTTGCAGCAGGTGCGAACTGTTGCCGATGGGCGGCTGGTTGAGCATGGTCGGGCCGGCGTGGGCTTGGGGCGTGCGGTCCGGGCTGAGGAACGACACGGCGCGCACGTCCGGCTGCTCCAGTGACTGGGTGGCGATGCGTTCCAGCAGCTCGGTGTTCTTCGCGCTCAGGGCCGGGGCGACCAGCGGCGCCAGTTGCTCGGCGATCATTTCGCCGCGTTGCAGCAATTGGGTCTGCAATTCCGACAGTTGCATCCAGGTGAAATAGCCCCCCAACAACAGGGCCATCAGACTGGTCGGTAATAAGGTCAGCAACAGTACGCGGCCTTTTATCCCCATTCTTCTAAGCACGCCACTCTCCTGCTACCACACTGTTATCGATAAACCACGCCAGCATCCGGGCCGCGCCACCTGCGCAGTGTAGCCATTTGCGCGGCGTCGGATCTTGCAAATTAATGATATGAGGCAATCTTCGGGCCATTGGGGGGCGGATGGCGATTGCCTGCGGCGGGTTAATCTTGAATAATCGGCCATTGAGAATGACTTGCAGACGCTAATGAATCCCGCAGCAGTTGGCCTACCCAGTATCCTGAGCATTGAAGATGACCCTGTGCTCGGCGCCTATGTCCACGAGCATTTGGGGCGCTGTGGTTTCCAGGTGACGTGGTGCCAGAACGGTCAGCAGGGCTTGCAAATGGCCCGTGACCAAGCGTTCGACGTGGTGCTGATGGATATTCTGCTGCCGGGGATGGATGGCTTGTCGATCCTCACGCATTTGCGCCAGAGCCACTCGATCCCGGTCATCCTGATGTCGGCCCTGGGCGCCGAGGCCGATCGTATCAGTGGCTTTCGCCTGGGGGCGGACGACTACCTGCCCAAGCCGTTCAGTATGGTCGAATTGCGCGTGCGCATCGAAGCCATCCTGCGCCGGGTGGCCCTCGACCGCCGGCCTTTGCCGAGCCTTTCACCGCCGCGCGACGATGCGCCCACCCTGCGTTTTGACGACGAGCTGTGCGACGTTCTCTATCAGGGGCAGTGGGCCGGGCTGACGCGCAGCGAATACCGCTTGCTGGAAACCCTGCACCGCAACGGTGAAGAAGTCCTCAGTAAAGCCTTCCTTTATCAGCACGTGTTGCAGCGCGGCTATGCGCCCCATGATCGCAGCCTCGACATGCACATCAGCCAGATCCGCCGCAAGCTCAAGGCCGTTGGCTACGGCGAGCGCGAAGTACGCACGGTGTGGGGCAAGGGCTATGTGCTGAGCGGTGCCGATGACGGCCTTTGAACGTCCGTTGCAGCGGTTGCCGGGCAAGCACTCGTTATTCTGGAAACTGGCGTGCCTGTTGATCGCCTTCTGTTTGTTGATGATCTGGCTCAGTTGGTCCTGGGGTCGGTACATGGAGCAGAAGAACCAGTACCTGTCCGACGAAGCGAGGATCACCTTGAGTGGTTACGCGGTCAGTGCCGAGCAGGCCTGGAACCGCGGTGGGCACGCCGGGGTTGATGCGTGGCTGCAGCAGATGGGCACGCGTGAGCGCACCTGGATCGGGGTGATTGGCAATGACTTGCAGTCCTTGAGCAGCTACCCGTTGAGCGACAAGGAAAGTCAACGCCTGACGTTCCTGCGTGGGCTGGACTGGCCGGTCAGCCGGCATGTGAAAGGCTTGCCGTGGTTGAAAATTCCCTTCCCGGTGAACCCGGAGGCGGGTTCGCTGGTGATCGAGTTGCCGCAACGTTTTATGCCGGGGCGCTATCAGGTGTTCTGGCGAGTGGTGACCAATGGGGTTATCCCCGGTTTATTCACGTTGCTGCTGTGCATCGGGCTCTATCGCCTGCTGATCATGCCCCTCAATCAACTGCGTGAGCAGGCCAATGCCTGGCGCGCCGACCAGTTGAATACACGGTTGTCCCAGGCGGCCATCAGTCGCCAGGATGAGCTGGGCGAATTGGGGCGTGCGTTTGATCACATGTCCGAACGCCTGCAGGGCACGGTGGTCTTGCAGCAACAACTGCTGCGGGACATGTCCCATGAACTGCGCACCCCGCTGAGCCGGCTGCGGGTGGCGTGCGACAGCGAACAGGATCTGACGCAACTGCGTGAGCGCTTGAGCCGGGAGATCGACGCAATGCAGCGCCTGGTGGAGGACAGTCTGCAACTCGCCTGGCTGGATACCGAGCGTGCGCCGCTGCCCCGGGAAGACATTCAGGTGCAGGCGTTGTGGGACATGTTGCGTGAGAACGCCTGTTTTGAAAGTGATTGGCCGGCATCGCGCCTGCCGTGCCTGCTGGGCGCCGATTGCTGGGTGCGCGGCAACCTCAACGCGTTGGCCCAGGCCCTGGAGAATATCCTGCGCAATGCCATACGCCATTCGCCCGTCGAAGGTGCAGTGAGCCTGGATGGGCGGCGCGAGGGGGATTACTGGCACTTGTGGCTGGAGGATCAGGGCGGTGGTATCGATGAGCGCGATCTGGAGCGTATCTTTGCGCCGTTCACCCGCCTGGATGGCTCGCGGCCCGGCGACGGCGGCTTTGGCCTGGGCCTGAGCATCGCGCGCAACGCCGTGCAGCGTCAGGACGGCAGCCTGTGGGCGCAAAACACCGGACAAGGCCTGCGCATTCACCTGCGCCTGCAGGCGCGCCAGGCCTCAAGCGCGACGTAGTCTGCGCTTCTTCCATTGGTGGGCCACCCACCAGCGCCAGTAGCCCATGGTCAGGCAATAGGCCAGCGCGCCCAACACCAACCCCAACACCACTGAACCCAGCAGGAACGGCTGCCACAGGGTGCTCAGCTGGCCGCTGATCCACTCCCAGGTCAGGTCATCGGGCAGGCTGCGTGGCGGCACATTCATCAGCCAGGCGCCGGTCAAATAGGTGCAGAAGAACACCACCGGCATGGTGATCGGGTTGGTCAGCCACACCAGGCTGACGGCGATGGGCATGTTGCCGCGTACCGTGATCGACAGGACCGCCGCCAACAACATCTGCAACGGAATCGGGATAAACGCCGCGAATAAACCCACGGCCATGGCCCGTGCCACCGAGTGCCGGTTGAGATGCCAGAGGTTGGGGTCATGCAGCAACGTGCCGAGGAATCGTAAGGACTTGTGTTCCCTGATACTGCTGGGGTCGGGCATGTACCGTTTGAATAAGCGCCGAGGCATAAGGCTTCCAGATCAGATCGAGGGGCAAGTATGCCCACATTCTATAAACAGAAAATTCAGACTTTGTGACAAAACATCAAAGGCAGTACCGGGCGCTCGGCTAAGACTGAATGGATCACTTGAAAGGGATGATCCATGAGAGCAGGGATGTTCGCGTTTGCACTGGGGTTGTTGACCCTGCGCTTTTTACCGGTGTTGCCGCCGGTCGGCCTGCTGCTGGCCATGCCAGTGGTGGCGTTGATGTTGTTGCCATTTCGCACCTATTGCCTGGCGTTCTTTCTATTCGGCTTGAGTTGGGCGTGCCTGAGTGCGCAGTGGGCGCTGGATGATCGCCTTAGGCCAGCACTGGATGGGCAGACACGCTGGCTGGAAGGGCGTGTCGTCGGGTTGCCGCAGCAGACTGGCAGCGGTGTACGGTTCGAGCTGGCCGACAGTCGCTCGCGCAATGCCCGGTTGCCCAAGCGTATCCAAGTGTCCTGGCACGCTGGGCCGGCGGTGCACAGCGGTGAACGCTGGCGCGTGGCGGTCACGCTCAAGCGGCCGGCGGGGTTGCTTAATTTTCATGGCTTTGACCGCGAGGCCTGGTTGCTTGCCCATCGTATAGGCGCCACAGGCTCGGTAAAGGATGGCATGCGCCTGTCGCCTGCGCGTAACGCCTGGCGCGACAGCGTGCGCCAACGCCTGTTGAGCGTGGATGCCCAGGGGCGCGAGGCCGGGTTGGCGGCGTTGGTGCTGGGGGACGGTTCGGCACTGGCGCCCCAGGATTGGCAGGTGTTGCAAGCCACCGGCACGGTGCACCTGCTGGTGATTTCCGGCCAACACATTGGTTTGCTCTCGGGGTTGATCTACGCGCTGGTCGCCGGGTTGGCGCGCTACGGCTATTGGCCGCGGGCCCTGCCTTGGCTGCCGTGGGCGTGTGGCTTGGCGTTTGCCGCTGCGCTGGGCTATGGCTTGCTGGCAGGGTTCGGTGTGCCCGTGCAGCGTGCCTGCGTGATGGTCGGGCTGGTGCTGCTGTGGCGCTTGCGGTTTCGCCATCTGGGTGCCTGGTGGCCGCTGCTGCTCGCGCTCAATGGGGTATTGGTGCTGGAGCCGTTGGCCAGTTTGCAGCCTGGATTCTGGTTGTCGTTCGCGGCCGTTGCCGTGTTGGTGCTGGCGTTCAGCGGGCGCTTGGGCGCTTGGAGTGTGTGGCAGGCGTGGACCCGCGCGCAGTGGCTGATTGCACTCGGTTTGTTTCCGGTATTGCTGGCGCTGGGGCTGCCGATCAGCCTGAGCGCGCCGTTGGCCAACCTGTTCGCGGTGCCCTGGATCAGCCTGGTGGTGTTGCCGTTGGCGCTGCTCGGGACTGCGCTCTTGCCGCTGCCATGGGTGGGCGAGCATCTATTGTGGCTGGCCGGTGCTGCGTTGGACGGACTGTTTCGCGGCCTCGCGTTGCTGGCGGAACAACTGCCGGCCTGGACTCCGGCCGAGGTGCCGCTGGGCTGCTGGCTGATCAGTCTGTCGGGCGCGGTGTTGTTGCTGTTGCCCAAGGGCGTGCCGTTGCGGCTGCTGGGCTGGCCGTTGCTGTTGCTGGCGGTGTTTCCACCCAGGGAATCAGTGCCCCATGGGCAGGTCGAGGTGCTGCAGTTGGATGTCGGGCAGGGTCAGGCATTGATCCTGCGCACCCGTCGGCACACCCTGCTTTACGATGCGGGGCCGCGTTCGGGAGCGTCCGATCTGGGCGCCAGCGTGGTGTTGCCAGCGTTGAAAAAGCTCGGGGTAGGGCGGTTGGACATGCTGCTGCTGAGCCATGCCGACGTCGACCACGCCGGTGGGGCCGCCGCGGTTGCCCGTGGGTTGGCCATCCGCCGGGTAGTGGGCGGCGAGACCGAAAGGTTGCCGACATTTCTCGGGACCCAGCCATGTGTGAGCGGCGAGCGTTGGGAGTGGGACGGCGTGGTGTTTGAGTTGTGGCAATGGTCGGACGCGGTTGAAGGCAACGCGAAGTCCTGTGTGTTGCAGGTCCAGGCCAATGGCGAGCGCCTGTTGCTGACCGGCGATATTGACCGCGCCGCCGAGCGGGCCTTGCTTGAGTCGCCCCTGGCGGTGGCGACCGACTGGCTGCAGGCACCCCACCATGGCAGTCGCAGTTCTTCGTCCTGGCCCTTTGTACAAAGGCTTTCGCCCCGCTCGGTGTTGATCTCCCGCGGCCGTGGCAATGCGTTTGGCCATCCTCATCCGCAAGTGCTGGAGCGCTACCAGGCGCTGGGTAGCCGGATCTACGACAGCGCCGAGCAAGGGGCCGTGCGTCTGCGACTGGGCGCCTTCGCACCGCCGATTGTTGCGCGCAGTCAACGTCGTTTCTGGCGTGATGCATTACCCTTTGAGCCTGAGGTCGGCGAACCCCGCTGACGAACCGATATGGTAAAGTGGCGCACTTTTTCGAGGGGACATTCACTGTGTGGGAATTGGTCAAATCCGGTGGTTGGATGATGTTGCCGATCATCATGAGCTCCATCGCCGCACTCGGCATCGTCGCCGAACGCCTGTGGACCCTGCGCGCCAGTCGCGTCACCCCCGAACATCTGCTGGGGCAGGTGTGGGGCTGGATCAAGAACAAGCAGCTCGACAAGGAAAAACTCAAGGAACTGCGCGCCAACTCACCTCTAGGTGAAATCCTCGCCGCCGGCCTGGCCAATTCCAAGCATGGTCGCGAGATCATGAAGGAGTGCATCGAGGAGGCCGCCGCCCGGGTCATTCATGAGCTGGAGCGCTATATCAATGCCCTCGGCACCATTGCCGCCATGGCCCCGTTGCTCGGTTTGCTGGGCACCGTGCTGGGCATGATCGACATCTTCAGTTCGTTCATGGGCTCGGGCATGACCACCAACGCTGCCGTACTGGCCGGTGGTATTTCCAAGGCACTGATAACCACGGCCGCCGGCCTGATGGTCGGGATTCCTTCGGTGTTCTTCCACCGTTTCCTGCAACGGCGCATCGATGAATTGGTGGTGGGCATGGAGCAGGAGGCGATCAAGCTGGTGGAAGTGGTACAGGGCGACCGTGATGTGGATCTGGTCGAGGGTCGAGCGTGAAATTTCGCCGCAAGCAACGGGAAAACGTCGACATCAACCTCGCGTCGTTGATCGACGTAGTGTTTATCCTGCTGCTGTTTTTTGTAGTCACCACCACCTTCACCAGGCAGACCGAGCTGCGCGTCGACTTGCCCGAAGCGGTCAGCGGCTCGCCGGCAGAAGACCAGCAGGTCAAGCAACTGGACATCGCCATCAGTGCCGAGGGGGTGTTTTCGGTGAATAACCAGGTGCTGGAGAAAAACGACCTGGCCAGCCTAATGGATGCCTTGCAGCGAGAATCCGGCGGCGATACCAAGATGCCGCTGTCGATCAGTGCCGATGGCAAGACCCAGCATCAGGCGGTGATCACGGCGATGGACGCTGCTGGCAAGCTCGGTTTCAGCCATCTGCGCATGAGTACCGTCGAGGCGGCGAGCCAACCCTGATGGCCATGTCCGATCGTTTACTCAAGGCCTGGTATGAAGGGCACCCGGCGCTGTCGCTGTTGCGCCCGCTGGAGTCGCTGTATCGCCGCGTCGTGCAGGGCAAGCGCGCACGCTTCCTGGCGGGCGAGGGCGAGATCTATCAATCGCCGGTGCCGGTGGTGGTGGTCGGCAATATCACGGTGGGCGGCACCGGCAAGACGCCGTTGATCCTGTGGTTGATCGAGCACTGCCGTCGCAGCGGGTTGCGTGTGGGGGTGGTCAGCCGGGGTTATGGCGCCAAGCCGCCGCAGTTGCCGTGGCGGGTCGAGGCCAGCCACAGTGGTGCAGTGGCTGGCGATGAGCCACTGCTGATCGTGCAGCGTTGTGGCGTGCCGCTGATGATCGATCCCGACCGCAGCCGTGCAGTCAAGGCGCTGCTGGCCAGTGAAACCCTGGACTTGATCCTGTCCGATGACGGCCTGCAACACTATCGCCTGGCCCGCGACCTGGAACTGGTGCTGATCGACGCCGCGCGCGGCCTTGGCAACCGCCGCTGCCTGCCTGCCGGGCCGTTGCGCGAGCCAGTTGAGCGTCTTGAGAGCGTGGATGCGCTGCTCTATAACGGCGCCGCCGCTGATCGCGAAGATGGCTTTGCCTTCCGTCTACAGCCCACGGCGTTGATCAACTTGAAGACCGGTGAGCGTCAATCGGTCGAGTATTTTTCGTCTGGCCAGCAGGTTCACGCGGTTGCCGGCATCGGCAACCCGCAACGTTTCTTCAACACGCTTGAATCGCTACACTGGCAGCCGATCCCCCATGCTTTTGCCGACCATGCGCCCTACAGCGCAGAGGTCTTGAATTTCACGCCATCATTGCCGCTGGTCATGACCGAGAAGGACGCGGTCAAGTGCCGCGCCTTTGCCCGGCCCGACTGGTGGTATCTTGCGGTGGATGCGGTGCCGTCGCCGGCGTTCGTCGCCTGGTTCGACACGCAACTGATGCGACTGTTGCCCGCCCGTCTCTTGCCTTAAAACGCTTCTTTCCAGGAAACACTCATGGACACCAAACTGCTCGACATCCTCGCTTGCCCTATCTGCAAAGGCCCGCTCAAGCTCAGCGCCGACAAAACCGAGCTGATCAGCAAAGGCGCCGGCCTGGCTTTCCCGATCCGTGATGGCATTCCGGTCATGCTGGAAAGCGAAGCCCGTACCCTGACCTCCGATGAGCGCCTGGATAAATGACCACCGCCTTTACCGTTGTCATTCCTTCGCGCTTTGCCTCGACCCGCTTGCCGGGCAAACCGCTGCAACTGATCGGCAACAAGCCGATGATCCAGCTGGTGTGGGAGCAGGCCTGCAAGAGCAGCGCGGAGCGGGTGGTGGTGGCCACCGACGACCCACGCATCATCGAAGCCTGCCAAGGCTTCGGCGCCGAAGCAGTGCTGACCCGCGAAGACCACAACTCCGGCACCGACCGTTTGGCCGAAGTGGCCACGCAGCTGGGCCTGGCGCCCGATGCCATCGTGGTCAACGTACAAGGCGACGAGCCGCTGATCCCGCCAAGCGTCATCGACCAGGTGGCTGCCAACCTCGCTGCCCACGGCGAAGCACGCATGGCGACGCTGGCTGAGCCGATTGAAGACATCGCTACGCTGTTCAACCCGAACGTGGTGAAAGTGGTCAGCGACATCAACGGCCTGGCACTAACCTTCAGCCGCTCGACCTTGCCTTGGGCGCGCGACGCCTTCGCCAAGCATCCTGACGCGTTGCCGGAGGGTGTGCCGTATCGCCGCCACATCGGCATCTACGCCTACCGCGCCGGATTCCTGCATGACTTCGTCAGCTGGGGCCCCTGCTGGCTGGAAAACACCGAATCCCTGGAACAACTGCGTGCCTTGTGGCATGGCGTGCGCATCCACGTCGGCGACGCCCTGGAAGCGCCGCCCGCCGGTGTTGACACGCCGGAAGACCTTGAGCGCGTCCGTCGCCTGTTGGGGGCCTGATGGAAGTCCTGTTCGTCTGCCTGGGCAACATCTGCCGCTCGCCAACGGCCGAGGGCGTGTTGCGCCAGAAGTTGCGCGATGCGGGGCTGGCCGGGCAGGTTGAAGTCGCGTCCGCCGGCACTGGTGACTGGCATGTCGGCAACCCGCCGGACCAGCGCAGCCAGCGTGCGGCGCTGGCGCGCGGCTACGACCTTTCGGCGCAGCGTGCGCAGCAGGTCGGTCGAGCCGACTTCGCGCGCTACGACCTGATCCTGGCCATGGATCACAGCAACCTGCGCAACCTCAAGGCGCTGCAGCCGGGGCAGGGCAAGGCAGAGCTGGACTTGTTCCTGCGCCGCTATGGCGCTGAGGTCGACGAGGTGCCAGACCCATACTACGAAGGCGAACAAGGCTTTGAGCGGGTCCTTGACCTGATCGAGCAAGCCTGTGACCTATTGGTGATCGAAATTAAGGGGCGGTTATGACCTTGCACGTGCTTGCGCAGGTATCGCTCAAGCCCTTCAACAGCTTTGGCATCGACGTGCGCGCGCGACTGTTCGCCGAAGCCCGCAGTGACGCCGATGTTCGTGAGGCCCTGGCCTACGCCGCCGCACAGGCGCTGCCACTGCTGGTGATTGGCGGCGGCAGCAATTTGCTGCTGACCCAGGACCTACCGGCATTGGTGTTGCGCATGGCCACCCAAGGTATTCGGGTGTTGCAGGACGATGGTCAGCAGGTGATCGTTGAAGCCGAAGCAGGCGAGGCCTGGCACCCCTTTGTGCTCTGGACCCTGGAGCAAGGCTTTTGTGGCCTGGAAAACCTCAGCCTGATCCCCGGCACCGTCGGTGCCGCGCCGATGCAGAATATCGGCGCCTATGGCGTAGAAATCAAAGACGTATTCGCCGGCCTGACCGCCCTGGATCGCCAAACCGGCGAGCTGCGGGATTTCAGCCTGGAGGAATGCAACTTCGCCTATCGTGACAGCCTGTTCAAACACGAAATCGGGCGCTGGCTGATCCTGCGCGTGCGTTTCGCCCTGAGCCGCGTCAGCCACCTGAAACTCGACTACGGCCCGGTGCAGCAGCGCCTGGCCGGGCAGGGGATCACCGAGGCGACACCGAGCGATGTGAGCCGCGCCATTTGCAGCATCCGCCGCGAAAAACTGCCAGACCCGGCAGAGCTCGGCAATGCTGGCAGCTTCTTCAAGAACCCGTTGGTCTCCCAAGCCCTTGCGGCTGAACTGCAAGCCTTATACCCCGATCTTGTGGCCTACCCGCAGGCAGATGGGCAGATGAAACTCGCTGCCGGTTGGCTGATCGACAAGGCTGGCTGGAAGGGCTTTCGGGATGGCGATGCGGGCGTGCACAAGCTGCAGGCGCTGGTGCTGGTCAACTATGGTGCCGCCACCGGGCACGATATTGCAGACCTGGCGCTACGTATCCAGCGCGACATTGCCGAACGCTTCAAGGTGGACCTGGAGATGGAACCCAACCAGTACTGATCCCTTGAAAACAAGAAAGCCCCGCATCTTTCGATACGGGGCTTTTTTTGTGTCGGCTGAAATCAGTCGTCGCGGCTCATGATGCCGAAGATCTGCAACAGGCTGATAAACAGGTTGTAGATCGACACATACAGGCTGATGGTCGCCATGATGTAGTTACGCTCACCGCCGTGGATGATCGCACTGGTCTGGAACAGGATGCACACCGAGGAGAACAGCACAAAACCCGCGCTGATCGCCAACTGCAGGCCGCTGATCTGGAAGAACATGCCGGCTACCACAGCCGCCAGCAGCACGAAGAAGCCTGCGGTGATGAAACCGCCCAGGAAACTCATGTCCTTACGGGTGACCAGCACGTAGGCCGACAGGCCACCAAACACCAGTGCGGTCATGGCAAACGCCGAACTGACCACTTGCGCACCGCCGGCCATGCCGAGGTAGCGGTTAAGGATCGGGCCGAGGATAAAGCCCATGAAACCGGTCAAGGCAAACGCCGACACCAGGCCCCAGGCCGAATCGCGCAGTTTGTTGGTCAGGAAAAACAGACCGTAGAAGCCGATCAGCACGACAAAAATGTTCGGATAACCAACACGCATCTGCTGCGCCACGAACGCCATCACGCCGCTGAATGCGAGGGTAAGGGCGAGCAAGCCGTACGTGTTGCGCAATACGCGGCTGACTTCAAGCTGCTCAGCCTGCGCGTTGCCATTCACTGCGTAATTCTGTTCGCGCATGGCGACACTCCTTGAGTTTTGAAACGTTCAGTCGCAAAGATCATAACAGACGCTCTGTAACAAGCGATGGCGAGAGTTTGACAGTGTGTTTCATTCGGGTATTATGGCGCCCGCTGAGACGGGATGGTCTATTCTAATCCTGTGATGCAAAAGGGAAATTGGCAGAGTGGTTGAATGCACCGGTCTTGAAAACCGGCGAACGTTAATAGCGTTCCCAGGGTTCGAATCCCTGGTTTCCCGCCAAGATTCAGACAAAAGCCCCGCAATGCGGGGCTTTTGTGTTTTTGGGGTTTGGGTGGAGCGCGACGGTTTTTCAGAGGCGTTCCGAAACTTTTGGGTAGGCGTTCCGAAACTTTGCCTATTTTGATGGTTTGGCAGTGGCGCCAATCCTCCTGTAAACCCGCTTCGTGATCTCCTGCTTGCTGTGTCCCAGAAGCAAGCTTGCATCGCCAATATCGATGATTTCCGATGCTGCTTTAGGTCGGATGTCGCGAAACTGAAAACCGCCAATCTTTGCGGCGAGCAGCGGATCGCCCTGTTCGATTGCTTTGGCACATGCCTTCTCCCGCGCCTTGTCCCAGCGCAAGCGCAGCATTCCCTTCGTCATCCGCTTTCCGTGCCTGTTTATCAGCAAGTACTTCGAGAGGTGACCGGCATTCCTCTCCGTAATTTCCCGAATCAACCTACCCAAGCTGTTTTCTCCCTCCTCTGTGCACATCAGGATCCTTAGCTTCAGCCCTGTCTTGCCTTGCGTGACCAAGAAGTAATCGCCCTCAACGTCGTCCCTGCGCATGACGATCACGTCTGCTGGCCGCTGGCCTGTCAGGTAGCCCAGGTCCATGGCTTCCTTGAGTTCCGGCTCAGCCATCCCGTAGACCGCATCCCAAACCGCGGCGTTGGCGTAGTAATCACGTGGTGTTTCCTTGTTCTTGCGGATGCCCTGGCACGGATTCTCCCGCTCGGTCAGGCCCCATTCGCGCGCCATGTTGAACACGTGGGAGAGTAGGGCGATTTCCCGATTGGCCCGTACCTTGGCGGTACGGGCGTCGCGGTATCCGGCGATACTGGCTGGTGTGATTGAGTCGATGGGCGCCCCGTCGAACATGGGCCGCAATTGTTTTAGCTCGGCTAGGTTGTCCTTCTGGGTACGCTCGCCTTTTTTAGGAATGACGTCGCGGACGTATCGATCAAAGATCCCCTTCATCATCGTCAGATCGGCTGGCTTTTCCTTGGACTCAAGCTCTGCCCACTTCAATCGGGCTTTGCTCAAGTCTCCCCCAAGCGGTATCTCCTTTCCCGTTGAGTCTCTGTAGTAATAACCAACCCACACTTTACCGTTCTTGCGAGGGCGTTTTCTCCGCACCATTCCCGGCGGTAAGTCCCTGTTTTCAGTGTTTCGAGGTCGCATCTCAGTTCACCCTGGAGAAGTCAGGTGTCCAAGCTGGTCTCAGCGGCGGTGTGCTCTGTTCTGCGGACGTTGGACTGGTCATGCCAAGTTTCATACGAGCGTACATGCGCCCGACCAATGGGCGGCCACCACGGCTCTCAACGAATACCCAATTGCGGTCGTTGAGCCATCTTCGTTGATGGGCACGCTGCTTGTATCCAGTCAGGTCGGCCAGTTCTTCGTCAGAGAAAATTTCAGTTTCTATAGTTCTGGTGGGTGAATGCTGCGTATACCCCATGGCAGGCTGCGCGAGCGGGCGTTCCTGAGCGTTTAGCGTTGCATCAGCGAGCGCTGCCCCGCGCAGCTTTATGTGGGGTATAAGTGCCTCGGCATTGGCGCTGATAGGAGCAGAAATGCCTGCTGCTACGCAGCAGAGACTGTTTGTTTCTAGCGCGTCGCCACCACTGGCTGTGCGGAGCAAAGCGGGCAGGGTGCTGTTGTTGTCCTGGTGGTTCTTCATGCCGCTTTCCTCCGGTGTTCGATAGCGAGTTGGTCCATCAGGCGCTGGTGGTAGGTGAGTCGGGCTTCTGCGGCAGGCCATGGGCGGATGGTTTCGGCCATGGGTTCGATGCCAACCAAGCAATCCCAAATAGCCGGATCGGTTGGCATGAGGTCGCGGCGCTCTGTCGCCAGTGCAATCAGGTCGGCTCGGTGCACGCAGGTGGGCAGTTCGAGGGCTAGGTTGAAGCGCTCGCAAACGCGCTGCCAGACGACATTCTCGAAGCCTTGGTAATCGGGCATCCACTGCTTGAGTGGCCGCGTCATGTCACCCAAGTACGCCTCAGTTGCGTCGTGGAGCAGGGCCGCGAGTTTGTGCTCTTCCGGCACCAGCTCGGCGACGATGCAACTGTGCTGGGCCACGCTGTAGAACTCGCGGGTGTGGCCGTTGAAGCGGCACAGGTGGGACAGCGAGTGCGAGATGTCCCGTGGGTCGATCATGTCTGCGTCGGGCTCGAACAGGTCGAAGCGTTTGCCGGTGGAGGTGAGGATCCAGTTCATGCGGCTTCCCTCACAAGATCGGCCAGCAGCAGGGCGTTGGCAGTGGCTTTGTGCAGCTGACGCAGTGCGTCGTGGCCGATCAGTGCTTTCAACTGGCGGTCGAGTTCCTTGTTGTAGCGTGTCAGTGCGCGCAGCTCCTGGTTCGCCTTGGTGTGCTGCTGTTGCAGTGCGCCGGCGGCTTGAGGTGTCAGGCGAAGTGTTTGGATGCCCTGGCTCATGCCGCGTCCTCCTGAAAGAAGGAGTCCAGCCCTGCAGCCATGTTCAAGGCTTTGTCACGCAAGGCAAGGGCCTGTGATGCCTGGCTTTCTGCTTTAACCGCTCGGAAGGTATCAGCGGCCAGCTTGAGCTTTTCTGCTATGGCGAGAAGGTCTAAGCGGTCTTTTGGTTCCCGGTGCAATATTTGTTCAAGACGCTGGCAACGCGTCGACACCTTTTCGATAGAGCGTGCGTACGCGGCTGAGGCATCGTCCTGCCCCATGGTGAAACCGTCAGAATGGCCTTCTTCGTAACCGTCATTTTTACCGTCACTGAGGCCGCCTCGGTAGCCGGCCCAATAGAGGATTGCGGCGGCGGTAATGAGGCTGATCAGTACGCAAATTTGAATTGCAGTCATGTGGTGTGCTCCTGGTAGTTTCGTGGCTGGTGGTGGCAGCTGTCTGGGTTACTGGTCTTGCTCTGTTGAATCGTTTTGTGGTCGCGGCATGTCTTCGTCTGCTCGGTAAGCGCGGATGTCGATCAGTGCTGCGACGTGTTTGATGTGGGCATACCGGATCGCCTTGACGCTGTGGTCCAGGGTGGTCACCGGCAGTTGAATACGCCCGTTGGCGATCGCCTCGGTGAAGGTTTTTTCGTTGAGGTTCTTGAAGTAATGCACGCGCAGCTTTTCCAGGGGGATAAGCACGTCGCCGAAGAGTTGGTGCAGCATCTCGACGGTGGCGCTATCCGGCGCTGGTTGCAGTCGTAGCGGTGTCTGGCTGTTGTTGCTCATGGGCTGCGGCCTCCTTGCGTTTGAGTCGTGAAGGGTGGTTCCAGGCGTTCAAGCAATGGCGTTTGGTCAGCTCCCGCAGATGTTCCGGCACTTCGAGGAGCGCAGCGTTGCGCTCCTCGCGTGTGCGCATGGCGACGATCTGGCGGGCGTACTCCCTAGGCCACGTCACGGTTGTCTGCCGGGATGGCTGGCAGCTCGAGCCCCAGTTGGTCGGCGAGCCAGCGGATACCGGCTTGTCGGACCTTAGTCGACTGGCTGTACTGCATGCCGGCGGTCTCGTGATACCAGTTGCTGTCTTTGACGCGCAGGTACTCGCGATCCCGCACCGGGAAGGCCGGAAGGTTGCGGTCGTTCAGCAGACCTTTTTCGCGCATTAGTGCAATCAGCTTTGGGCGTGTCAGGCCGAAGTACTTGGCGGCTTTTTCAAGGCTACGCTCCATCGCGACCTCCTAGGCTGCATGCGCGGCGGGAGTCGCCACGGCAGCCAGGTGGGTGATGGATTCCGCGACCATGGAATAGATCTCCACATCGCTGCCGTACACCGTGAAGCACTTGGAGCGCGGCTTTCTGACGCCGATGCTCATGATGGTGGTGATGCCGGCGCGGGATTTGTTGCGGTGGATCGCCAGGTTGATCGGTTGCTCAAAACCCATGTCGAGACTGAGTGCGCCGCCGGTTCGCACCAGATCGAAAACCTGTTGCCTGTGTTCGGTTTCAAACACGCCGTAACGGCGATCAGCGTGCGGCGTGACAGGTGCTTCGGCAGGGTTGGAAGGCCCGTTGACGATCTCTTCAATGAAGTCTGCAAGCTTGAGGTGCATCTTCTTACTGTTGGTCAGGGTCAGCGTGTGGCGTTCGCTGCCCAGCTCAACGGTGAAGTGCGTGTCGGCAATGCGGCGTTCGACTTTCAGGCGAAAGGACAGGACCTGGCGCTGTGTCTCGATGCGCAGAAGGTGGTTGAAGGTTTCGGTCAGGCTGACCTGGGCCTTGAGCAGGGCCAGGGTGCGGTTGTCGAGTTTGTACTTACTCATGCCGCTTGCCCTCCGCCGTTCGGATTGAATGGAGCAGGTGCGGAGCGCTGTTTCAGCTTGGGTTTTGACGCGATGAAGGCGCAGCCGCAGTCTTGTGCCAGGCGGCGGATTTCGAAGATGCGGGAGGGGTTAGCAGCGGCCGGGTGGACGTGCAGGGTGGCTGTGGTGTGCATGGTGTTGCCTCGCTCTGTGGTGGAAGAGTGAGGTAAAAATAACCCATAAGGTTAACATGTCAAGAGAAAGTACCTTTGAGGTGTTTTTTTTGCGTTTCGGCGTTCACTACCCTTTGTTTTTTTATGATGTCATCATGATGTCGAAGGATTTGGGTTGACTGACTGTGGGGTCCGTATGACTGATAGAAGCACAAGGATAAGTGAAGCACGATCGGTAGCTTCAGCTCTCTTAGACGATTTAGAAACATCTTCACTATCAATTGATAAAATTCTAATGCGAGCTAAGAGGCTAGCCAGGTTGATGCGAGATACAGATGCACAGCTCTGGCTGGATTATGAAACGAAAGGTTATCCCTCAGATTTCAATTTTAAAAGTTTGGAAAGCTGTGAGAAATATGCAATTTCCTCTGGTCGATATAATTTAAGTGAAGGGACCTATAGGACTCACAGTCTGTCTGAGGTAGAAGCGCGAGTTTATGGCGCTCAAGTTACACTCGATAGTTTTTCACCAGTCGCTGTGGGGGCCGTAAAAGATTTTCTCGAGAAAAATGCTACTGAGAAAATGCTTGATCAGCAGATTAAGATTCAAACAAATAATAAAAATATCTATACTAATTATAAGTCGTTATTCGTCTCCTACATCGCTGGAATACATAATTATGCGACTGATATGTATCTTGCGTTAGAGTTAGGGGATGCAGCACAAGACATCTTTGAAGGTGCTAGGCACGAGATTGACAGCTTCGTGCGCGCCCATTGCCCTAAGGCCGCTGAGAAAATCGTGGCGATAAATGAGCGTATCGCTGATGACTCTATTGAGTCACGGACCGCGGCACTTACGTCTTGCAGACGCTTGTTGATGACTGTTGCAGACTCTCTTTTTCCGGCAAGCACTAAGGATTGGCTGGATTCTAAAGGTAAGCCAAGAAAAGTTGGGGAGGAACAGTATAAAAACAGGCTTCTGGCCTACATGGCTGAGCGGACTGATAGCAGTAGTAATGAAGCTATATTGAACTCAGAGCTAGAGTTTTTAGCTGCTCGGTTAGATGCTATTTATGAAAAGACCTGTAAGGGCGTGCATGTTGATGTTTCTGCGCAAGAGGCTAGGCTGGCGGTGATTCATACTTATCTATTTTTGGGCGAGATTGCCATTTTGCCGCGTGATTCATTGGTCGTGGTATAAGGATGCTTCTTTAGTTTTATAGTGGCGTGCTGGAGTGATTTATAGGTCGGATATTTTCCATCTGGCACGACCACAAATTGTCCACTCTTCTGTCATACGTATAATTCTTTCTGGCCAGTCAGGGTTGACTGCAAATAAATATTGTTCGCCGCCCTCTTGCTTAAGTTGCTTTAGCGTGGCTGCTTGATCACTTGTACGCTTTGCTGCAACGAAGTGTCCCGGTAATGCCTCAAGAGACGGGTCTATAACTATCTTGTCTCCTTCAATAAATTTTGGCTCCATACTCATCCCTTCAACTCGCAAGATAAATGCACGCGGGCCTACCGGTCCTGGTGCATCAATCCATTCTTCGGCTTCAGAGGGATCGAAGCTACCGTGGGACTCACACCATGCACCCGCAGCTATTGAACCTATGACAGGAAGCTTGCGACCTGTGTGGCTCAGTACCGTCGCATTATTGAACTCGTTTAGCCCAAATGGCATGTCGAGATACCCGCTATGCAGGTTTAGAGCTTTTTCAATCTCCCTAGCTATCCGGTCGCCAATTCCTTTTGTTGGATTTTTTCCACCAAACGCGCTCACCTGTGCAGGTGCTTTGCCTAAGAGCTCGGCAATATCTGTTAAGCGAAGGTTCCTGTCGCTCAGGAGCCTGCGGAAATTTTGTAAGCGGGTATCGGAAATTTTCATTTTTCAATTCTCGCTTGATTAACCTTTCAGGTGAATATCCTTTTTGGTGTTGATAAAAGTAACCCAATGGGTTAATTTTTGGCCGAGAGGTGAATCATGAAATTACGCGAATACATTAATCAGTTAGATTCTGGTGCTTTAAAGGCTTATGCAGAGCGCTGTGGGATAGCGGTGAGTTACCTACGGCTTCACGTCAAGTACGCAAGCAAGGACCCCAGTGTCTCGTTGATAAAGTCCTTGAGTCGTGAGAGTGATGGATACGTCTCGCTAACTGATGTTTTAGAGCATTTCGGCATCACTGAGACTTCGGCAGTGAGGCAGGTAGTGTAGACAGAAAAAAGGCGACCCAAGGGCCGCCCAGTTCCTCCCGGCACACACCACCACAGTGCTGTCGGGTCGCGACGAAGGTAGGAGGGCACACCACATGCAAACCACCTCCCTTTATCGCGCTGCCAAGACACGGATGTCTTGGGTTGCTGCCTTTTCCACCACAGATTAGGCAGCTGTTGCGCCAGAGGTGAACAACGGATTGTTCGCCTCGGCACGGTGCCGGTTTCGATCCCTAAGATCTGGCCGGCGTTTGGGCCCTTTCAAGCCACGCGGCAAATGTAACACCACTGCATGTCGCGGGGCACTGGCAACTTAGTAGGATTAATGCCATGAGCCGAGTAGCTTTAAGCTGTGTTGATAGAGCGCAAAAGGAAGTCCTGACGCTCGAATTAGCCCTGTACCACGCCGCACGGGATTATCCCGGCGGTGCCGCCGCAATCGCCGCCACCACAGGCCGCAATGCCACCACCTTGCAGCACAAGCTGTCTCCCACCCATCCCTCCCACGCCGTCAACATTCAAGAGTTCGGCGAGATCCTCGAACTGACCAAGGACCGGCGCATCCTCGACGCGGTGCATGCCCTGGTCGGTGATACGACCTGGCAGGAGCTGGCTGAAACCTACACCAGCGACATGCCTGAGACCTTGACCACCGGGATTGCCGGCTACTTCCGGCAGGTGGCCGATCTGGCCGACACCTGGGCCAAGAGCATTGGCGATGGCGTTGTGAGTGATCAGGAACTGGCCGAGATTCGCCTGCAGGTGTTTCGCGGCATTCAGGGGCTGCTGGGGATGTTCAACCGCGCCAAATACGTCAACCAGACAACTCGGGGGACGGAACGTGGCTGACATCGCTGATTTTGCAAATGACCTGGTGCAAGAGCGGATCGATCAAGCCGTGGCTGCACGCCTGGCGCTGATGTCGAGCGCGGCACCGCATTCCCTGATGTTCTGTGACGACTGTGAAGAACCCATCCCTGAGGCGCGCCGGTTGGCACAGCCGGGTTGCACGCTTTGCATTGGTTGCAAGTCTGCTGATGATCTGAGGGCCTCTCGTTATGCTCGATGAAGTGCTCAATCAGTTCGCAGACTATGGCCTCGAACCCGCCCAACCCCTGATATTCGGCAAACTCACCCGCTGCAAAACCACCCATGACAAGGGCAAGGAAAAAAACGGCTGGTACGTCATCCACGAACACCGCACCGAAAAAAACGAGACGCTGATCTTCGGTAGTTTCGGTGACTGGCGCTCCGGCGACACCCAAAAAATCAAGGTCAAGGCCGGGCGCATGAGCCCGGAAGAGCGCGAAGTCATGCGCGCCCGCCAGGAAGACGCCAAGCGCAAGGCCGCCGAGATCGCGGCCAACGCTTCACGTCGAGCGGCCAACCGTGCCGCCGGCCTGTTCAAGCGCATGCCCGAAAAGGGCAAGAGCGCCTATTTGGATCGAAAGCAGATCGTCGGCTTCAAAGTCCGCTATGCGCCCCGTACCGGCGCATTTTTGGTGCCCATGTGCAACGTGCGAGACCAGATCGTCGGCCTGCAGGTAATCTTCCCCGCGAAGCAAGAGGACACCGGGCGCGACAAAGCGTATTGGCCCTACGGCATGTCGAAGGAAGGCGCTTTCCACCTGATCGGCCCGCACCCTGAACCCGGTGAGCCGGTGCTGGTGTGTGAGGGCTACGCCACCGGCGCAAGCCTGCACATGGCGACCTCGCTCACCGTCGCCATCGCCTTCGACGCGGGCAATCTGCTGCCGGTCTCCAAGGCCATGCGCGAGCGTTTTCCTGGCTGCCCGCTGATCATCTGCCGCGATGACGACTGGAAGACCAAGCGCCCCAACGGTGATGCCTGGAACCCTGGCGAAGAAAAGGCCAACAACGCCGCGCTGGTTGTCGGCGGCCAGGTAGTCGCTCCGGTGTTTTCCGGCGAGCGCGAGATCAAGTGGACCGACTTCAACGACCTGCACGTCGCTGAAGGTTTGGAGGCCGTCCGCCGCCAGGTGCTGGCGGTGGTCAAGCCACCTGCAGCGGGGGGCTGGAAAGACCAGCTCGCCCGTACCGAAAACGGCGCCCTGATCGCGCACATGCAAAACGTCGAGCTGATCCTGGGCAACGACGAGCGCTGGGCCGGTGTCATCGGCTACAGCGTGTTCAGCTCCAAGATCGTCAAGTTGCGTTCTGCGCCCTTCGGTGGCGGTGCAGGCGATTGGGCCGACATCGACGACATGCGCGTGATGAAGTGGCTCGCGCAGCAATACAACCTGCGGGTCAAAGCCTCCCATGTGATCGAGGCGGTCAGCGTTGTCGCCCACGACCACGCCTTCCACCCAGTGCGCGAGTACCTGGAGAAACTGGAGTGGGACCGCGTGCCCCGCATCGAAACCTGGCTGACCGACGTGCTGGGTGTCAATGCCAGCGAGTACTCGGCCAAGGTCGGTAAGCGCTGGCTGATCTCCGCAGTTGCACGGGTGATGCGCCCAGGCTGCAAGGCCGACTCGGTGATGATCCTCGAAGGCGGGCAGGGCGCCGGTAAGTCCACAGCCATGGGCGTACTCGGCGGCGAATGGTTCATGGACACGCCGTTTGCCCTCGGCGACAAGGACAGCTTCCAGGCGATTCGTGGCAAGTGGATCGTCGAGCTGGGCGAGCTGGACAGCTTCAACAAGGCTGAAAGCACCAAGGCCAAGCAGTTCTTCTCCGCGTCAACCGACACCTACCGAGAGAGCTACGGCCGCAGAACGAACGACGTGCCACGCCAGTGTGTTTTCGTGGGCACCACCAACCAAGAGGAGTACCTCAAGGACGCCACGGGCAACCGTCGCTACTGGCCTGTGTTCTGCAACAAGGTCGACCTGGAGCAATTGCGTGAGATACGCGACCAGCTATGGGCCGAGGCGTTGTTCTGCTTCGAGGCGGGCGACATCTGGTGGGTGAACAAGGACGAATCCAAGATGTTCGCCGAGGCCCAGGACGAACGCTTCGTCGTCGACGAATGGGAAGGGCCGATCCTGGCCTGGATGGAAGAGTCGCAGATCGGCGAGACCGCCACCGGCAACGAGATCCTGATCCAGGCACTGAAACTGGACGTCGGCCATTGGGGCAAGCCCGAGCAGATGCGGGTCGGGGCAATCATGCACCGGCTGGGTTGGCGCAAGCGGCGCATGCCGGCATTGCCGAAAAGTGGGATACGGCCATGGGCCTACGAGAAACCTGCGGGTTGGGGCCGCACGTCTGCGTTGCAGCAGTCGGTGATCGAGGAGCCTTGCTTTGATTAAGCGAATCGACGAAATGCTCAAACTGTGGGCGCAGGATCTGCATTCGCCTGTGCCGGAAAACGCGGGCGGGCCGAGTGGCGGCAACATGATCGCCATGCTGATGGAGTGTAAAGGGGAGTTGATACGCGGCACGCGGGGTAGTCGGGTGCTGCTGGATGAATCGGCCGACATCGAGCTGATCGTCAACAAGCACCTGCCGCCGCAGCTGTCGGTCGTCGTGCGCGAGCACTATTGCAACCACGAAAGCTTCCTCTCTCAGAAGATGCTGCATTGCGGGTGCAGTGCGCCGACCTATTACCGACGTCTTCACGAAGCCCACGTCTCCATCGACGGCATGCTGATGGGGAAGGCTGCATGACCCTCGGCGTCAATCTGCGTGCCCTTGTCCTACTGTCCTGCCTTGTCCTACTGCCGTTTAGTGCAGTTGGACAGGCGCAGGCCGCGCTGTTGTTGGCCTGTCCTACCGTCCAACCTTCACCCGCCCCACGCACACATGAGCATAGCGGGCACGTAGTCGCGCCCATGGCGCGCACGCGTGCTTTTAGATTTTTCTCTATACACAAGAAAAAAGAAGAAAAGGTAGGACAGTAGGGCAGAGCCCCGAATTTAGGCGTCTGTAGCTGTCCTACTTCGATTCAAAATAGTGGGACAGGTCAGACAGGGCGCCAGAAGCGATAGCCGATTGAATGCGTTGTCCCTCCGTTGTACCTGCGTCACACCCATGTCGCACCCTTATTGCTCCGTGGCATTAAAACCTGCTTGCTGCCATGATAATCCACCTGTAAAAAGTACCCATCTTCGATAGGTGCGACCGCAGACAGCGGGACACACCACCACACTGAACCCGGCCATTGCGCCGGGTTTTTGCGTTTATGGGGTAGGGCGATGACGAACGAGCAGCAAGCGCTTATTGAGATGCCAATCTGGATGGTGATCGTACTGTCCCTGGTTGGCGGGATTTCCGGCGAGGCATGGCGGGCCGACAAGGCGGGGGTGAGCGGTTGGTCTTTGGTTCGCCGCTTGCTGCTCCGCTCCGGGGCCTGCGTGGTCTGCGGGCTTTCCACCATGATGTTGTTGCACGCCTCGGGCATGTCGGTGCTGGCGGCGGGGAGCATCGGCTGCCTCACCGCGATGGCCGGCGCCGATGTCGCCATCGGCCTGTACGAACGCTGGGCCGCCAAGCGGTTGGGCGTGTGCGATGTGCCGCCCTCCGGTGGTGGTCAGGTCTGATGGGCTGGAGGCCACGGAATATTTGGTCTCCAGCGAGTCGCACCAAAATGAAGCCCCGAAAAGTCGCCGGGGACCCTGGCGGCATTCGAGGGACACGGGGCATGAAACCCGCGGGAAAGCGTTAGCGGATGGGTTTCCAGCTTACTGAAATTCAATCCATTGAAATTGAAAGGTTTCCATTTAAAAGCCGTTGAAAAGGAGGGCTTATGACGGATCCACTGTTCCTGTCTAAAAGCGCTTTCGCGGTTCGCATCGGCAGGACGCCGAGTTACATCACCTGGCTCAAAGGCAACAACCGCCTAGTGCTGTCGCCGGACGGCAAGAAGGTCGACGTGCTGGCAACCGAAGCGCTGATCCTCGAAACCGCCGACCCCAGCAAGGCCGCCGTCGCGGCTCGACACCAGCAAGACCGGCTCCAGCGTGACGTTTACAGCCAACTGTCCCCCTTGGTCGAGCCGACGAACACGGCTGCGCCGCCGCAGCCGGCTGGCGCGAAGAGTGGGCAACCGGACTTCCAGAAGGCCCGCGCACACCGCGAGTACTACCTGGCCCAGTTGGCCGAGGCCGAGTTCCACAAGGTGCAGGGCTCGTTGGTGGACATGAAGGCGGTCACCACCGGGGCCTACAACGCGGGGCGCATGCTGCGCGATCAACTGCTCAGCATGCCCCCGCAACTGGCCCCCGAACTGGCGGCGATGACCGACCCTTGGGAAATTGAACAGCACCTCACGAAGGCGCTGCGGCTCTCCCTGGAAGAGGCCGAACGCATGTCCTCTACCGACCTTGAACGCGATCTGACCCCGACGAGTTAACCCATGCAGACGGAAAAACCTGACGGCGCCGAGGTGTACCGTGAGGCGTATTTCCGTGGGCTGCGCCCAGACCCCAGCCTGTGGGTGGACGAGTGGGCCGACGAGTACATGCGTATCCCGCGTGATACCGGCGCCGCCGAGCCAGGGAAATATCGCACCGTGCGCACGCCGTACGCCCGCGAGCCGATGCGGTGTTTGTCACCGGCGCACCCGTGCAAGCGTGTGGTCACCATGGTCGCCTCGCAGCTGATGAAAACCCAGATCGCCTTGAACTGGATCGGCGCGCTGATCCACATGGTGCCGTCGAACATCCTCACGCTGCTGCCAAGCCTGGGCCTGGCAAAGCGGGTGTCATCGCGGATCGGCAAAACCATCAAGGCCACCCCGGTGCTGCGTGAACGTGTGGCGGCCAGCCGCTCGCGGGACTCGCGCAACACCATGGACACCAAGGAGTTCGAAGGCGGCTCGCTGTACGTCACCACCGCCGGCTCTGCGGCCAACCTGGCCGAGCTGTCGGCGCGCTATGTGTACGGCGATGAGATCGACCGCTGGGAGGTTGACGTAGGCGAGGAGGGCGACCCCATCGAGCTGGCGGAAACACGGGGCAGTACCTTTGGCCGCAACGCCAAGTTCTACTTCTCCAGCTCGCCGACGATTAAGGGCGCCTCACGCATCGACGATCTGTTCGAAGGCAGCGACCAGCGTTACTACTACGTGCCGTGTCCGACCTGCGGGCACATGCAGACCCTGGAGTGGGAACGGCTGCATTACTCCCAGGACTTCAACGTGGTGCACTACGAGTGCGCCGGGCCTGACTGCGATGTGCTGATCGAGGAACACCACAAGGGCGACATGCTCGCCCGTGGCGAATGGCGCGCCCATGCCAAGGGTGACGGCGAGACGGTCGGCTTCCACCTCAACGCGCTGTATTCGCCGCTGGGTTGGACGGGTTGGAAGTCGCTGGCGAAGCAATTCGAGAAGGCGAAAAAGGCCCAGGCCAAAGGCGACCTTGAGCCCATGCAGGTGTTCTACAACACCCGCCTGGCGAAGGTCTGGGACAGTGCGCAAGAGCAGACCAAGGCGTCGGTGCTGATCGAACGGGCGCGCCGGGAAGGCTTCTCCCTCGGCGCAATGCCTGCCGCCGTGATGATGATCACCGGCTCCGTGGACGTGCAGGCCGACCGCCTGGAGTTCATGGCGATGGGCTGGGGCGTCGGTATGGAGCGTTGGGTCATTGATCACCGGGTGATCGCGGGCGACCCTTCGGACGAACGCACCTGGGCGGTTCTGGATGAGCTGCTCAAGGAACGCTATCGGCACCCGTGCGGCGTCGGCCTGGGCATTCTCGCAGTCGCCGTCGACTCCGGCGGTCACCACACCGATGAGGTCTACCAGTTCTGCCGCGTGCGGCGCTGGCGAAACATCTTCGCGATCAAGGGCGCGAGCAAGCCCGGTAAGCCGGTGATTGCTCAGCGGCCGTCGATGGTCGACGTGACCTGGAAGGGCCAGACCGAACGCGGCGGCGCCGAGCTGTGGTTTGTCGGCACCGACACGGCCAAAGACTGGATCTACAACCGCTACCCGTTCGAGTCAGGCCCAGGCGCGCTGCACTTTGCCAACGACCTGCCGGACGAGTTCTTCGCCCAGTGCGTGGCCGAGCGCAAGGTCGCCAAGTACGTTCGGGGCCACAAGCGGATCGAGTGGATCAAGGGCAAGGCCGAGCGCAACGAAGCGCTTGACCTGATGGTTTACAACCTGGCGATGGCGCATTACCTCGGCATCAACCGCTACCAGGAACACGACTGGGAGCGGGTAAGGCAGTCGCTGGCACAGTCGGGTTTGTTCGATGAAAAGGTGGTCGCTGCCGAGCGTGTCACGTTCGCTGAACAGGCTCCCGCGACACCGGCGCCGCAACCCGTCGCCCAACCGCGACCTGCCGCACCCCCACAACGCCGCAGCTCCACGAGCGGTTACCTGAAGAGACGCTGATATGTCGTTTACCCAAAAGCACCTCGAAGCCATCGAGCGCGCCATCGCACGCGGTGAAAAGACCGTGCGCTACAGCGACCGCACGGTGGAGTACCGCTCCATCGACGAACTGCTCAAGGCCCGCGACGAGATCCGCACCTCGCTGAGCCAAGCCGCCGGGCCGCGCTCTCGCGTGGTTCGGCTTACCCACGTAGGCAAGGGACTCTAATGGCTCGACATTATCCGACGCTGACCCGTAATGGATTCTTGCTGCCGTCGAACATCAAGGCCAGTTATGAAGGCGCCGGGGAGGGCCGGCGTTCGGCCAGTTGGGAGGCCACCGACAACGGCATCAACAGCATCAACACCCCGGCCCTGCGTAACCTGCGGGCGCGCTCGCGGGCGGCAGTGCGCAATGATCCGTATGCGTTCAACGTCATCGACAAGCGCGTCAGCAACCTGATCGGCACCGGCATCACGCCCAGGCCGACCACGGACGACGCGGCGCTGCGCAAGCTCAAGCAGCAGCTGTGGGATGACTGGGTAGACGAAGCGGACGCCGATGAGCTGACCGACTTCTACGGCATGCAGGCCCTGGTGGCGCGCACCGTTGAAACGGCCGGTGAGTGCTTTGTGCGATTGCGGCCACGCAGCCCGAGCGAAGGTTTGGCGGTGCCGCTGCAGCTGCAGGCGCTGGCTCCTGAGTTTGTCCCTCACGACAAATTCGAAACGGCCAAAAATGGCAACGTGATCCGCGCCGGGATCGAGTTCAACCCGGCCGGCAAGCGTGTGGCGTATTGGATGTATCTGTCGCATCCCCGCGATTCGTCGTCGCTGAATGCCGGTTACAACCAGTTGGTGCGTGTGCCGGCAGCGCAGGTGCTGCATATCTTCGAACCGATGGAGCCGGGCCAGTTGCGCGGTGTGCCGCGTCTGGCCCCAGTGTTGAAGCGCCTGCGCAGTCTGGACAACTACGACGACGCGGTGCTGTTCCGCCAGGAAGTGGCGAATCTGTTCGCGGGCTTCATCAAGCGCCCGGCGCCGGACAGCGGGCAAACGCCACGCGATCCTGTCACTGGGCAGCTACTGACCACCGACCGCGACGGCTTCACGCCGATGGTCGCCCTGGAACCCGGCACCATGCAGGAGCTGGGGCCAGGTGAAGAGGTGGAGTTCTCCAAACCACCGGACGCCGGCAACAACTACCCGGACTTCATGCGTCAGCAGCTGATGGCTGCGGCGGCGGGTTCGGGCACGCCTTACGAGATCCTCACCGGCGACATGCGGGAGGTCAACGACCGGGCGCTGCGTGTGGTGCTCAACGAGTTCCGGCGCCGCCTGGAGCAGCTGCAATTCGGCGTGTACGTGCATCAGCTGTGTCGCCCGGTGCGAGCTGCCTGGATGGACATGGCGGTGCTGTCTGGCGCTCTGGTGCTGTCGGACTACGCGCAACGTCGACGCGAGTACCTGCGCACACGTTGGGTGCCGCAAGGCTGGGCCTACATCCAGCCGGTGCAGGACGTACAAGCGCGGCGGATGGAAGTGCAAGCGGGCTTCGCCTCACGCAGCGAGATGGTGTTGCGCACCGGCTACGACGCGGAAACGGTCGACACGGAAAACGCCGCCGATCTCGTCAGGGCGACTGGCCTCGGCCTCAACTACACGACTCTTGATGCCATCGAGACGATTGATGACAAGGAACTACCATGAGCAAAAAAGCCAAACCTCGCGTTTATGACAAGGCTGGCAAGCAGGTCACCGTCGCGGACAAAAGCTGGTACACGCTCCAGGCCAGCGGCGAAGCCGAGCAGCGCGACATCGAGATCTTCGTGTATGGCGAGATCGGCGCCTGGGGCGTCACCGCCAATCAGTTCGTACAGGATCTGCGCGCCATGGATGACGGCGTGTCGCCGGTGATCGTTGCGTTCAACAGCATCGGCGGTGACCTGTTCGACGGCCTGGCGATCCACAACGCGCTGTCGCGCCTGGGCGAGCGCTGCACCGGCCGCATTGATGCCCTGGCAGCCAGCGCGGCCAGTGTCGCGGTGTGTGGCGCTCACCGCGTGGTGATCGCGGCCAACGCCATGCTGATGATCCACAACCCCTACACCTTTACCGGCGGCGATGCCGAAGACTTCCGCCGCGTCGCGGATGTGCTGGACCAGACCCTGGAAGCGATCATCGCAGCCTACAAAGCCAAGGCGCCGGACATCGACGAAACCGAACTGCGACGCATGGTCAACGCTGAAACCTGGCTCACGGCCAACGAGGCGGTGGCGTTGGGCTTGGCCGATGAAGTGGGCGACGGCCTCAAGGTCAGCGCCTGTCTCGGCCAGGGCAGCGTGTTGCAGCGTTTCCAGCATGCCCCGCCTGAATTGCTCGCCCAGCTCGATGAAGAGCCTGACGTCGAGCTACCGGAGCCCGATCCGGCCCCGGTGCTGGACGCGGCAAAACTCGCGCTGATGGTCACGCAAGGTTGTGCAGCAGCGGGCATCAGCAACCTGGTGGATCCGCTGCTCGCTGTCACCAAGCTTGAAAGTGAAGCGGTGATCCAGGCCGCACTGACCAATGCCAAAGCGCTGCACGGTCTCTGTGTGGCTGCCCGGCTGCCAGAGCTGACCGGCGAATTCATCACGGCCGGCCTCGACGAAGCCGCCGTGCGTGCGCGGCTGTTCGACAAGCTGGTCGGCAGCGGCGGCGGCTTTGAAATCAACAACAGCCTGCCACTGGACGACGACCCTGTACCCAAGGTCAAGGCCAAGCAGGTTGATACCCACTTGATCTGGACCACCCGTCAGGCGGCGCAGAACGGATCTTCGAAAGGAGCAAGAGCATGAAAACCGAATCGATGCACGCAGGTGAGTTCCTGCTGTCCGAGGGCGCTGGCAATATTTCTCGCGAGGCGATCAACGTCGCGGCCGGTGCAGCGCTTGAACCGGGCCAGATCCTCGGCCTGATCACCGCCACCAGCGAGTTTGCCCCGTACCAGCCGACCGCCGAAGACGGCACCGAAAACGCCGTCGCGATCCTGTACGGGCCGCTCGGCGAGTCGGATGTCGTCCGTCGCGGTCGCGCCGTGGTGCGCTTGGCGGAGGTCAGCGAAGCACACCTGACCGGCCTCGACCTCGCCGCCGAAAAGGCCCTGGCCGCGAATTTCCTGATCGTCCGCTAAGACGCTCATCCCCGTTTATCCATCCCGCCGCGTGCGGGATTTTTCGTTTCTGGAGAGTACCCCCATGGCCGAGATCGCCATTTTTGAAGACGATGCGTTCAGCGTCTCCTCGTTGACTGCTGCAATCAATGACCAGGAATACCTGCCGGGCCGCATCAGCAGCCTGGGCCTGTTCCGCGAAGAGGGCATCAGCACCCTGACCGTGCAGATCGAGAAGGACGGCGACACCCTGGCCCTGGTGCCGGCGGGTGAGCGTGGTACGTCCGGCCTAGTGGTCGGCGCGACCAAGCGTACGCTGATCCCTTTCAACACCGTGCACTTGCCGGAACGCTTCACCATCAAGGCCGATGAGATCCAGGGTATCCGCGCCTTCGGTACGCGCACCGAGTTGCAGGCGGTGCAGGATGTGGTCAACAAGCGTTTGGCGAAAGCTCGCCGTCAGTTGGATGCGACCCACGAGTTCCAGCGCATGGGCGCTCTGAACGGGCAAGTGCTGGACGCCGATGGCAAGACAGTCCTGTTGGATATTTATAAATCCTTCGGTGTGAATCGCCAGAAGCTACCGATGGGCTTGAACAGTCCAGACACCGAGCTGCGGGTCAAATGCGGCGAAGCGCTGGATATGCAAGAGGAGGCGCTTGGTAGCGTCACCAGCAGCGGTTCCCGTGGTCTGTGCGGCAAAAACTTCTGGAACAAGCTGATCGTCCACAAATCGGTCAAAGACACCTACCTCAACACCATGCAAGCCGCTGCGCTCCGTGGCGATGCGCGTGAAAGCTTCGAGTTCGGCGGGATCGTCTGGGAGCGCTATCGCGGCAAGGTGGCGGGTGTTTCGTTCGTCCACGACGACAAGGCGCTGCTGATCCCCGAAGGCGTGCCAGACCTGTACATCTCGTGCTTCGCACCGGCTGACTACATGGAAACGGTCAACACCCAGGGCATCCCGTACTACAGCAAGATCGAGCCAATGCAGTTCGGCAAGGGTGTGGCCGGTGAGGCGCAGTCCAACCCGCTGCACCTGTGCACACGACCTCGGGCGCAGATCCTGCTGGAGATGTGACCGTGGCCTTCCGCGACCTGATCGACGACATCGACGACGTGGTGTTTGAAACCCTCGGCGACAGCGCCTTGATCGAAGGCCGCGCCGAGCCGGTGCTGGGCATGTTCTCGGCACCGTGGAAGCAACCGGCGTTCGGCAAGGTCCAGACCGCCATCCGCGAGCCACGCTTCGAAATTCGCGTGAAGGATTCGGAAGGTCTGAGCAGAGGTCTGCGGGTCACGGTCGATGTGCCAGCCCTGGACGGCGGCGGTGACTACGACCTGCTGCAACTGGAACCCAACGGCAACGGCCTGGTAGCCCTGATCCTGAGGAAGCGCCCATGAGCATCGGCAGCTACGTACATCAGACCCGCGACAGCGGGATGCTCAACATCCAGCCGTCAGCGGTGCACTCCCAGGCGTTGCGCGAGTTCGGGCAGTTGGTGCCCAAGGCAGCGGCAGCGGCGCAACGGCGTGCGATCAACAAGACGCTTGGCTGGCTGCGCACTCACATCGCTCGCGCTGTGGGCAAGCAGGAGCGCATCGCCATCGGCGCCGTCCGGCAACGCCTGCGGGCGTACCCGGTCAGCGGCGGGGCGATGCGCGGCAAGTTGTGGTTTGGCGTCAACGCCATCGAAGCCAGCAGGATCGGCAAGGCTCGGCAAACCCGCGCCGGGGTTTCGGTAGCGGGGCGGCGTTACCAGGGCGCGTTCTTCAAGCAGGTGTATGGCGGCAGTCCGGACATCTGGATCCGCACGTCGAGCAAGCACTTCGACGCCGCCGACTACCCCGGCAGTACGCAAGGCCGACGCAGTTCCGGCTTCATCGCGGAAAGCGACAACCGCTTCCCGCTGGCGAAAGCCAAGGTCTCGCTGGAGCAGGTGCGGCCGCACTTCGACAACTGGGTGAAACAGGCCGATGAGCGCTTGCTGGAGATCCTCAAGCAAGAACTCAACTTTGAACTGCAGAAGTACCTCAAGGGGACCGCCCGTGTCTGATCAACCTTTCAGCCTCGACCGTTTGTATGAGGCCATCGAGCAGCGCCTGCAGGAGCAGTTGCCGGGCCTTCAGGGCGTTTCGTTCTGGCCGGACTTGTCGGCAGACACCAGCCTCCCCACACCCGTGGTGCTGCTGGAGATGGCCGAGATGGAGCCCGCGCAGGATCTCGGCACGGGTGAAACCGCGCTCACCTGCAAGTTCGAAGCGCGGATTGTCGTCGACTCCATCAGTGTGGATCCGCAACGTCAGGCGGTGCAGTTGGCCTCCCAACTGGCCGTGCTTTTACGCGGGCAGAGCTGGGGCCTTGAGGTGGATTGCGCGCAGTTCATGCGCTCCACCCAGGACTGGACCAAGCCCGAGCTGGATGGCTATTTCGTCTGGCTGGTGGAGTGGGATCAGACGGTCTACCTGGGCGTTGAGGAATGGCCGTGGCCGGATGAACCGCCGGGCACCTTGGTCATCGACCTGGGGCCGGGCGTTGGGCAGATCAAACCGGAGGATCTGGAATGAGCTACGCCACGGCGCAACATGATCGGATGATCGCTTCCACGGTGATGCCCTGCGTGGTCGTGGCGGTGGATCTGCCCGCCGCCATGGTGCGCGTGAAGTCGGGCGACTGGACCAGCGCCTGGGTGCGCTGGCACAGCCAGGCCGCTGGTAAAGCGCGCCAATGGCGGGCGCCGAGCCTGGGCGAGCAGGGCGCACTGATCAGCCCCAGTGGTGAGGCGGCGATGGGTACATTCATCGCCGGTCTGTACGGCAATGCCGGCGCGCAACCCGACAACCGCGACCATGTGGAGGTCTGGCGTTTCGATGACGGTGGGTCGCTGGTCTACGACTGGGCGGCACACAGCTACACCATCGATCTGCCAGCGGGCAACGTCACGGTCAAGGTCGGTGACTCGGTGCTGGAGATAACGCCGGACAGCATGCGGTTGGCGTCGGGCCAGATCCACCTGGTGGGCGTGGTCACCATCGACGGCGCGACCCAGATCAACAGCACGTTGAACACGACCGGCGACATCAACAGTGCCGGCAAGGTCATCGATGCCGGTGGCAACACGGCGAACCACAAACACTGACCCATACCCGCCTTGAGCGGGTTTTTCGTTTTAGGAGCCTCCGTTCATGAGCAAGACCAAATCCGACACCCAGGATGAGCAGGTGCTCAGCCGCGTTTTCCGCGACACGCTCTTCACCTCGCGCACCCTGATCCTGCCCGATGGCAGCACCCTGGCGGTGACCAAGGCCCACGTGACGGCCACCACCGACGAGCAGCTCGCGTTCCTCAAGGCTCACCCGGAACTGGTACAGGAGTAACCCCGATGATCGGAATGGATCGCCGCACCGGCAAACCGCTGTCCGGGCTCGACCATCTCCGGCAGTCCATCGAGGACATTCTCGCCACGCCCGTGGGCAGTCGACGGATGCGACCTGAGTACGGCAGCCAGATCCGGCGCTTCGTCGACCTGCCGGTCAACGGCGGTTGGAAAAGCGCTGTCCAGGCCGAGGTGGCCCGCTCGCTGGGTCGCTGGGAGCCGCGGCTGAAACTGGAACAGGTGCAGGTCGTCGCCATCGTCGGTGGCCGCATCGACTTCAAGCTGACCGGCGAATATCAGGGCGAAAGCCTGTTGTTGGAGGTGTCGGCATGAGCACGGTGGATTTATCGGCGTTGCCGGCGCCGCAGGTGCTGGAGACCCTGGACTACGAAGCGCTGTACGACGAAGGGCTTGCGGCGTTTCGCGGGTTCATGGGCGACAACTGGTCGGCGGCGCTGGAGAGCGACCCCGTGGTCAAGCTGGTGGAGCTGGGTGCCTACGGCAAGATGCAGAACCGAGCGCGGGTCAACGATGCGGCCAAGGCCTTGCTGCTGGCCTACGCGGAAAAGGAAGACCTCGATCAGCTCGCGGGCAACGTCAAGCTGCAGCGCCTGGTCATTCAACCGGCCAACCTGCTGGCGGTGCCGCCGGTCGAAGAGGTGCGGGAATCGGACGACGCGCTGCGCGAGCGAATCCAGCTGGTGTACGAAGGGCTGACCACGGCCGGCCCGCGTAACAGCTACATTTTCCACGCACGCAACGCGTCGGCGTTGGTGGCTGACGCCACGGCGGAAAGCCCATCACCGGCCGTCGTGGTAGTGACGGTGCTCAGCCTGATCGGCAGTGGTCAGGCGGATCAGCCGTTGCTGGATCAGGTGTACGCCAAGCTCAGTGACGACGACATCCGCCCGCTGGGCGACCGCCTCACCGTGCAGAGCGCGCAGATCCTGGAGTATCGGATCGACGCCGTGCTGCACATGATCGGCGCCGGGCCGGAAAATGACGCGATCCTGGCCGAAGCCAAAAAACGTCTTGCCTCCTGGGTTAACCCGCGCAAACGGCTGGCGCTGGAAGTCGCTCGCTCTGGTATCGACGCCCAACTGCACATCAGCGGTGTGGGCAGGGTCGAGCTGAAAAACTGGGTCGACCTGAAACCGACCAAATACCAGGCGGCGTATTGCACCGGCTTCGATGTGGTTCTTGGGGGATGACATGAATAGCTTGTTACCCCTTAACAGCACGCAGCTGGAGCGCGCTGTTGAAGCCGCATTCGCTGAAAAGACCAAGATCCCGTTGCGCACGCTGTACAACCCGGACACCTGCCCGGCGCAGTTGTTGCCTTGGTTGGCCTGGACCTGGTCGGTCGACCGCTGGGACAACAAATGGTCGGAAGCCGTCAAGCGCTCGGCTATCCGTTCCGCGTTTTACGTGCATGCACACAAGGGCACCATCGGCGCCCTGCGACGGGTGGTTGAACCGCTCGGGTATCTGATCGATGTCATCGAGTGGTGGCAGACCAATCCCCAAGGCGTCCCCGGCACCTTCGCCTTGAAGGTCGGCGTGCTGGACACCGGCATCACCGAAGAGATGTACCTGGAACTGGAGCGCCTGATCGACGACGCCAAGCCCGTCAGTCGGCGCTTGACCGGCCTGGCGATCAGCCTGGAAACCGCCGGCACCGTGTTTATCGGAGCCAGCGTGTACGAGGGCGACGAACTCAGCGTTTACCCACCGACTCAGCGCGACATAGACGTCAGCGGCGTATACCGCGTCGGTGGCTGCGAACACCATATCGACACGATGGACATCTACTCATGACTGACCAAAACACGCAGTTCTTCGCGATCCTCACTGCCATCGGCGAAGCCAAGTTGGCGAACGCTACAGCCCTCGGTACGTCCTTGATCTTGGCCCAGATGGCCGTGGGTGATGCCAACGGCACCGACCCTATCCCCAGTCGCACACAAACCAAACTGATCAATGAGCGCCGACGTGCACCGTTGAACCAGGTGAAGGTAGATCCGGCCAACGCTAATGTGATCATCGCCGAGCAGATCATCCCCGAGAGCGTAGGCGGTTGGTGGGTGCGGGAGCTTGCGCTGTATGACGCGGACGGCGACATGGTCGCGGTCGCCAACTGTGCACCAACGTACAAATCGCTGCTTGCCCAAGGCTCAGGCCGGACCCAAATAATCCGGATCAACTTGATCGTCAGCAGCTCGGCCAACATTGAGCTGAAAATCGACCCCAGCGTCGTGCTGGCAACCCGTGAGTATGTTGATACCTCTGTTATCGAGGCACTGGCAAAGCTGGACTTCAAACATTCGGTACTGGTCGCGACCACGGAAAACATTGTGCTGAGCGGCCTACAGACAATTGACGGAGTGTTGCTGTCCGCCGGCTCGCGAGTGTTGGTAAAGAATCAGACCCAGGCCAAGGACAACGGCCTGTATGTGGTTCCCGCAGCGGGCGTGTGGAAGCGCGCCCTGGACGCAGACACCAGTATCGAGGTAACGCCTGGCCTGTTCGTGAGCGTTGAAACAGGCACCGTCAACGGCGACAGCGTTTGGCAGTTGGTGACTGACGCGCCTATTGTTCTTGGTACGACCCCGCTGTCCTTTGACATGGCGGCGGGTCGCACCGGGGTTGTTGCTGGCTCCTACAACAAACTTACCGTCGACAAGTACGGCCGCGTAATCGCAGGTACAAACCCGACAACGCTGGCCGGCCACGGGATCACCGACGCGCTACCAAACACTGGCGGCGTTCTGTACGGCAATGTTCAGATGACGGAGAACAGCAGGCTCTATGCCGCGCCTGGAAGCACTGCCTCTTGGGCCGTCGGTCTGTTCGCTGGAACGTCCTCTTCGGCTAAGGGGGGGGTAGGGTTTTACGGCGGTGCGGATGGGGCCTTCAAGGTTGCATATATTGGGCTTGGAACTGACCCTTGGTTCACTGGGCCGGGCATTCGCATTAAGTCGGACGGCGCGGTCGAAATCGGTGGCACCATCACCGGCAATGGTGCGGGTTTGTACTCTGTGCCATTTTCTGCGCTGACGGGCGCGCCCACTACTCTATCTGGCTATGGAATTATCTCTGCGAGCCAGACTGAGGCTGAGCAAGGTTCGGATACAACCAAGCCGATGACGGCCTTGCGCGTCTGGCAGGCCATCGCTGCAAAGGTTGTGCAGGCTACGGCGTCTGTCGCCGGCATTGCCCGAATCGCGGCTCAGTCAGCTGTAAACACTGGAACGGAGACTACAACGATCGTCACACCGGCGACATTAGCCGCGCGTTTGACGGCGTTGTGGCAGGCCGCGCAAGAAGGCGTATTGGGCGTTGTGCAGCTTGCCACCCAGGACGAGGTCAATGCGGGAGCCGATGATGCAAAGGCCGTTACGGCAAAGAAGATGCGCTTTGGCTTTCAGCTTATCAAAGGCACCAATGGCGCCATTGTTCTACCAACGTGGATGGGGGGGTTTATCATCCAGTGGGGGATGACGACCTCAATCCCCAGTGGCTCGATCGTGTCGTTTAACTATCCGATCGCTTTCCCTGCCTCGGCGGTATTGCCAGGTGCGTTTCGAGTCGGCACGGGGAACAATTCAGCCACCGTCGGAACCACGTTGAGTTCAATTTCAATCACTAACCGGCCGCACTACTCGGCCGACTCTTCGGCGGCAGCCAACGTCTATTTCTTTTTCTGCTTCGGTTACTGAGAGGTCCCATGGCTAAATACTTAGTTCTAAATGACGCCCGCGAAGTGGTCACTCAGTTGATCAAGGGCGTGCATGAGATACTTCCGAACGCCGTCCAGATCGATGATCATCGCTGGTACGAAGTGACGCAGGACAATAGTTGTGTGTGGCACCTCAGCGAATTCGGGGAGCTGACCCAGCGGCCGAAGGCAGTGGTCGACGATGGGCAACTGCCCTCTGAGTTTGAGCGCGAGTGGCGTAATCAGGCAGTCGCCTCAACCGAGTGGCTGGTCACGCGACATCGTGACGAGCAGGGCCTTGATCGGCCTACGACGCTGACTACTGAGCAATTCGCGGAGCTTCTGACGTATCGACAGGCTCTGCGTGAATGGCCTCAATCTCCGGATTTTCCGAGCCATGAGCATCGTCCACCAGCGCCTGCCTGGATCGCCGATCAAACCGAATAGCGCCCCACACTGACGGGGCGTTTTCTTACCCGTTGCACGTAACCCGAACCATCCCACGGCCTCGCTTATGCGGGGCTTTCTCGTTTCTGGAGTTCAACCATGAGTAATGCAGGTGGATTTTTTCACGGCGTCACCGTGACCAACGTCGACACCGGCTCGCGGCCTATCGCCGTGCCGTCGTCGTCGATCATCGGCCTTTGCGACACCTTCATCCCCGGCCCCGCTGCCAGTGCCTTGCCCAACCAACTGATGCTGATCACCCGCGAAAGCGAAGCCGTCGCCGCCTGGGGCGCAGATGCGGCCATCACCCAGGCTATCAAGGCGATCTACGTTCGCGCCAAAGCGGTGATCGTCGCCTGTGGTGTGGCGAAGGTGGAGGACGCCGCAGCGCAGACTTCAGCCATCATCGGCGGCGTGCTGGCGAACGGCACCCGTACCGGCATGCAGGCACTGCTCGACGGCAAGAGTCGCTTCAACGCGCAGCCGCGTTTGCTGGCTGCGCCCAAACACACGGCGACCTTGCCCGTCGCCACGGCCTTGGTGGCGTTGAGCGACAAGCTGCGGGCCATGGCAATTATCGACGGCCCCAACACCACCGACGAAGCCGCGATGGAGTACCGCGAAAACTTCGGCAGCAAGCGCGTGTTTCTGGTCGATCCGGGCGTGCAGTACTGGGACACGGCACTCAGCGCCACCATCGATGCGCCGAGTTCCGCTTGGGTCGCCGGGCTCTTTGCCTGGACCGATTCGGAGTATGGCTTCTGGGCCTCGCCGTCGAACAAAGAGTTCGTCGGCCTCACCGGCACTGGTCGCCCCATTGAGTTCCTTGACGGCGACGAAACCTGCCGGGCCAACCTGCTCAACAACGCGCAGATCACCACGATCATCCGCGATGACGGCTACCGCCTGTGGGGCAACCGCACCTGTTCCAGCGATCCGAAGTGGGCGTTCGTCACCCGCGTGCGGACCATGGACATCGTGATGGACGCGATCCTTTACGGCCACAAATGGGCGGTCGACCGCTCGATCACCAAGACCTATGTCAGCGACGTCACCAATGGTCTCCAGGCGTTCATGCGTGACCTGAAAAACCAGGGCGCGGTAATCAACTTCGAGGTGTTCGCCGACCCCACGTTGAACACGGCAAGCCAGCTGGAGCAGGGCAAGGTGTACTGGAACATCCGCTTTACCGACGTGCCGCCGGCAGAAAACCCCAACTTCCGGGTCGAGGTCACCAACCAGTGGCTGACCGAAGTCCTCGACACCAACGCATAAAGGAGAGCCGCCGATGGTTCCGCAAACGCTCTACAACATGAACGCCCATATCGACGGCGTTGCATTCAATGGGGAGATGACCAGTGTGACGCTCCCCAAGCTCACCTTGAAAACCGAAGAGCATCGCGCTGGTGGCATGGACGCCCCGGTGGAGATGGACCAAGGCATGGAGAAACTGGAAGCCAGTTTCTCCGGCAAAGGTGCGCGTCCGGAGGCCATGAAGTTTTACGGTCTGGCCGATCAGACCGCGTTCAACGCGGTGTTCCGTGGTTCCTTCAAGGAGTACAAAGGCGCGACCACGGCAGTGATCGCCACTGTACGCGGCATGCTCAAAGAGATTGATCCGGGCGACTGGAAAGCCGGCGAGGCCGGGGAGTTCAAGTACGCCGTGGCGGTCAGCTATTACAAGCTCGAAGTCGCGGGCCGCCTGATGTACGAAATCGATCCAATCAACTGCGTCCGGGTTATCAACGGCGTCGATCAACTTGCCAGCGTTCGTCGCGACCTGGGCCTGTAAAGGGAAATAGCTTTCATGAAAGCACTGAAAAAACTGCCGTCCTGGCTCACCGTCGAGGCGGATAGCGCGACCATCACGTTGACGCGCCCCAGCGATGTTAACGGAGTAAAGGTCGACCAGTTGACTCTGCGCGCCCCGACCTTGCGTGAGGTCCGCGCCTCCGACGCAATCGGTGGCGACGACGCCGTTCTGTGCGAGGTGACGTTGTTCGCATCCCTGGCGGATGCCGGCACCACGGACATCGACGGACTCAAACTTACCGACTATGCCCGCGTACAGTCCGGCTATTCGCGGTTGCTGATGGATGCCGATTTGCCTGAAGACAAGGGAGCCAAGCCGACTTGGCTGGTCGTTGGCCCCGATGGCGCAGTGGTCACGCTGTCCAAGGCGTATGACGTCAACGACATCAAGCTCGACCGCCTGATGTTGCGTGCACCCACCGTGCGCGATGTGCGTGCCGCGACCTCTGCCTCCAATGGTGACGACGATCAGCGTGACACCATCCTGCTTGCCAACCTTTCCGACTCCAACACCAAGGATCTGGAGGGGCTCAAGCTGACGGACTATCAGCGGCTGCAAGCCGCCTACTTTCGCCTGGTGCAGGATGACGGGGTTTAGCGCCTCCCTGCAGCGACAGGTCGCGAAGCGTTTGGCGACGCAGTATTCGTTCGCCGCCAACGAAATCGAGACCATGCCCTTTTCCACGATGATCTGGTGGCTCACGGACTGAGCCCCGCATCCCTGCCTGGAGTGTTCTCATGGCAAACAACCTGGCGCTCGGCCTGGTCATCGGCGGCGTCGTCAGCTCCACGGTCGGCGCCGCCTTCAAGGACGTTGAAGGCCGCATCAAGAAACTCGGCGAAACCGGCACCAAGACCCGCGTGCTGCAAAGCACCATCGGCGACACGATCCGCCTGCGCGACGAATGGAAAAAAGCCCACGACACCGGTTCAGCCTCGGCCGGTGACCTGCTGCGAAAGCTGGAGGGCAACCTCAAAACCCTGAAAGAGCAGGGCATTGAAGTCGGCAAGTTGCGCAAGGAATACCAGGCCCTCGGCCAGGTAGCGCGGGGCGCCGAACTCAAGGCGCTGGGGCACACGCAGATCCAGCAGGGCAAGGAGGGGATGAAGAATTCCCTCGGCAAAGCGGCGGCGCTCACGGCATCGTTGGCGATCCCGACCAAGGTCTCCGGCGATTACCAGGCGCAGATCCGGCAGATGTCGTTGTGGGCGCACACCGCCGGCACCGGCGATGAGGCCAAGCTTGCAGCAAGCATCAGCAAGGTCGCGTCAGAAAAGGGCATCAGCCAGCAACTGTTGGCGAAGTCGGTCGGCGCCTTGATCGAAAAAGGCGTTGATTGGGACGTGGCCGCCGGTTACGCCGGGCAGATCGCCGACTTGATCGACGGCCAGGGCATGGAGCCCGAAACCATCGCCACGCTGATCAACGCCTTCAAGGAGGCCGGGGTAAAGCAGGCTGACATGGCCGCCTCGCTGGGGCAGGTGGCCGCCGCTGGTGACATCGGCGCGTTCGGCCCCAAGGAGATGGCCAAGTACCTGCCGGCCATGCTCGGCAACATCAAGCGCCTGGGCATGGAAGGCCCCGAGGCGGTGCGCTTCCTCGGTGCCAGCCTGCAATCGCAGTTCTCGCAAACCCAGGACGCGGCGGCTGCGGCCACCAACATGAACAACCTGCTCAACGCAGTGATCAGTAGCACCAGCCAGGAGCGGTTCGCCAAGGAAGGTTATGACCTGGCCGGCTCGATCCTCGCCGCGACAAAAAGCGGCAAGGCGGCGAACCCGGTCGATGCGTTCATCATGCTCAGCGAGCAGTTGATCAAGAAACAGGATCCGGCCAAGGCCAAGAAGATCGAGGCGCTGAAGGCCAAGATCAAGGGCTCGGTGGATGGTAGCGCGGAGGAAGCGCAGGCCATGGTCGCGCTGACCGAGGCTGCGGGGTTGGCGACGATTGTCAGCGATCAGAGTGCCAGTGCGGGTTTGCTCGCGCAGATCAAATATGGCGACAAGATCAAGGCTGATATGTCGGTGATCAAGGGCACGGATGGCAAGGCCAAGATCGAAGCGGATGCCGCGAAGGCGCGGGAGACGTCCAACAGGAAGTGGGCGACGGCGACTGCTGGCATTGAATCGTCGATGACGAGGATTGGTGATGCGGTGCGGCCTTTGACTGACCTGGCTGCGGATGGGTTGGCGAAGGTAGCGTATGGGCTTGGGGAGTTGGCTGGCAAGTTTCCAACGGTAATCAGCGGGGCGACGGTGCTGGCCGCTGGTGTGGTCGGACTGGGTGCTGCGATCAATGCGATCAAGATTGGCAAGGGCTTGGTGAATGTGGCCCGTGGTTCGCTGATGGGTAACCCGAATGTGATCCAGCGGGTGTTCGTCACCAACCCTTCCGGCGGTGCTGGTGGGGTTGATGTCGGGGATGGCAAGCGGCGGCGGGGCAAGGGCAAGCGTGGTCGCGGTGGTCGTGGGGCTGTTGGTAGCGCTGCTGCGGCGGCCGCGCCGATTGGTGCGACGGCTAGCCGATTTGCACCCAAGGCGATGATGGGCAAGGGGCTTGGTTTCGCTAAGGTCGGTGCGCCCATGGCGCTGATCGAGGCCGGGTTGATTGCCGCTGACACGTATCAGAACGCCGAAACCCGCGACGAAAAGGCCGAGGGTTATGGCAATGCCGCTGGCACGTTGGCCGGGACATTGGCCGGTGCAGCAGCTGGGGCTGCGATTGGTTCTGTTGTCCCGGTGATCGGCACCGTGGTCGGTGGATTGATCGGCGGCTTCCTTGGTAGCTGGGGCGGCGGTGAGCTGGGCAGTGCAGTCGGCAAGGCTGCATTCGGCGGGCCGGACTCGCCGGCCGAGCGATTGGTGTTGCCAGTTCAGCCTTCGCCGTTGCGGTTGCCGCCACCTGGTGCGGTTCCAATGCCGCGCTTGGCGCAGATGGCGCCGCCGCTGCCGGCAGGTCCATTGATGCTCAGGGCGCCTGCCACACCTGGGCCAGCCCTAGGGGACGTATCGCGTTCGTTGGCGTCTGCCCCGGCAGCGGCGGTTGCTCCCGCCTTGCTCAGTGCTGGGCTTGCCGCGAAGCAGGAGCCCCCTCGGATTGATCAGCAATGGCAATTCTCCCCGACCGTGGGTGTCACGGTGCAGGGAGACGTCAAGGATCCACGGCAACTGGCGCAGGAAATGATGCCGCACCTGCGTCAGTTGTTTGAGGAGTTCAGCCGGGAGCAGGCGCGGCGCAATCTGTTCGATGCTCCACATGTTTAGGGGGGAGCGATGACTTATATGGACCAATTGCATGCCGGCTTCAAATCCCTGGTGAAGGCCGGGGAGGCTGGCCGGCACAGCATTGACGACATGATCGGCCCGGTGGATGGCGCGATCAGCGAGATCTCCGGCGCAGCCGATGAGATCGCCAGCCTGCCGGGCGTTCCACCTGAGGTCGGGGCAAGGCTGCAGCGTGTCATGCGCGGGATCGGTGCTGCGCAATCCAAGGTCGGCACGGTGCTGGCAACCTACAACAAAGCGACTCGCGCGCTGTCAGGCATCGATGAACGTATGGGCACGCTCAAGGAACAAGCCTATCGCGCCGGGACGGCAATCAACCAGGTTGCCGGAAAGGTCGATCCCCGGTTGGCGAACATCTTGCCCACCAGCGCCCTGGCGCCCAATGCCACGCCGATGGCTGAAGCGGTCAAACCCTTCCCGCATCTGCTGATCCTGCAGCCGCTGCAAACCAACGCGCAGCCGTTCTACTTCAATCTGGACACGGCTGCGTTCGACGAACTTCGCCGGCAGACGGAGTTTCGCTGGGCCTCGCAAGAGCGACTCAGTCGTCGGCCGGCGCAGCAGGCCGTGGGGATGGGGGAAGAAAAGCTCAGCCTCAAGGGCGCGATCTTTCCTGCGTTCAAGGGCGGGCTCAAGCAACTCGACGTCTTGCGCTCCATCGGTGCCAAATTGCTGCCTTTGAACCTGACCACCGGCTACGGCTTTGTGCTGGGCACCTGGTGCTTGCGTAGCCTGGAGGAAGAGCAGGGCGCGCTGCTGGCTGGCGGGATCCCGCGCAAGCAAACCTTTAGTTTGGAGTTCACGCGCTATGGCGATGATATGCAGAACGTCTGACGGCGACCTGCTCGACACCCTGTGTTACCAGCATTACGGGCATCTCAACGGCACGGTCGAGTCGGTGCTGGCTGCCAATCGGTTGCTGGCGGATGAGCCGCAACCGTTGCGTACCGGGCTGCTGATTACCTTCCCCGACATCGAGCAGTCGACGGTCGAGCAGGTGCAGTTGTGGGATTGAATCTTGAGGGCCAACCATGAAACCCACGTTTCGAATTGTCGCGGATGGGGCAGACATCACTGCCCTGATCAACGACCGCCTGTTATTGCTGCGCACTCTCGATAAGCCCGGCATGGAGTCGGACGAATTCGAGTTGCGTATCGATGACCGTGACGGCGCCGTCGCGCTCCCCAAAAAGGGAGCCGGGATCGAGGTTTACCTCGGCTACGACAGCAAGGCACTGGCGCGCGTGGGCCGTTACACCGTCGACGACGTCGAGGTTTCCGGCCCGCCCGAAACCCTAGTCATTCGCGGCAAGGCCAGCGATATGCGCGGCAGCGGCAAGACCACCCGCAGCGGTAGCTGGGAAAACGTTCCGCTGTCCAAGATCGTCAGCGACATTGCTGCGCGTAATGGTTGGAAACCCGAATGCTCGGTTGCCACGGTCATACCTCGTGCCGACCAGTTGAACGAATCGGACTACAACTTCATCACCCGGCTCGCCAAAGGCTACGACTGCACAGCCAAGGTCGCCGACAGCAAGCTGCTGGTGCTGCCTCGCCAAAGCGGCCAGACCGCCAGCGGCAAGAGCCTGCCGGCGATCACTCTCCGGCGCAGCGACGTCAGCCGTTGGCAATTCCGCTTCCCCGACCGCACCACTCAGAAGGCCGTCAAGGCCAAGTACCAGGACAAGAAAACCGGCGAGCTGGTCAACCTGACCCTGGACAACGATGACGCGCCTGCCGGTTTGCCGCCGGTTCACACCGACCGCCATATCCACCCGAACAAATCCGCCGCCGAGCAAGCGGTGAAGGCCCGGCTCGCCGCGTTCAACCGCTCGACCGCTGAGGTGCGGCTGGAGATGGTGGGGCGCACGGACCTGTTTGCAGAACGGCAGATCAACGCGCAAGGCTTCAAGGACGGCTTGGACGGAGAGTTCCTGGTCGATTCCGTGGAGCAGGTGTTCACCCAGTCCGGCTGGAGCACCACGGTCGAATGCAATGCAGGGAAGAAGGGCAAGGCCAAGGCGGCCGGCAATAAAAAGAAGAAGTCCAAGGAGGTCAAAGTCCTGGAGCTGTAACGGGCCGTACCTGCTTCACCACCCGCCGCCATCGAGCGGTATTTTTTTGTCTGGGAAAAAGCGATGTCCATTACCGAGCAACAACTCCAACGCATCATGCCCAACGCCCGCCGCCAAGCGGGCGTTTTTGTATCCGCGCTCAACGCGGCCATGACCAACCGCAAGATCGATACGCCGAAGCGGCAGGCAGCGTTCCTCGCCCAGATCGGCCACGAGTCAGGCCAGCTGCAATACGTGCGTGAACTGGGCGGCGATCAGTACCTCAGCAAGTACGACACCGGCCCGCTGGCTGCCAAGCTGGGAAACACGCCGGCAGCCGATGGCGACGGCCAACGCTATCGCGGTCGCGGGCTGATCCAGATCACCGGCCACGACAATTACCTGCGCTGCAGCCTGGCGCTGTTCGGCGATGAGCGATTGCTGTGCACGCCGGAACTGCTCGAACTGCCGCAATGGGCCGCTGAGTCGGCCGCGTGGTTTTGGTCGATAAACGGATTAAACGCGCTCGCGGATCAAGAGCAATTCAACACCATCACCCGGCGGATCAACGGCGGCCTCAACGGCTTGGAGGATCGGCTGCAACTGTGGGCCAGGGCGAGGGCGGTGTTATGCGTCTCTTCGACCTGATCCCCACGCAATATCGGATTGCGGCGGTCGGCCTGCTGCTGGTGATGTTGGCCGCCGGATCTGCTGCCCTGGCCTGGGCCGCCCAAGACTGGCGCTACGGCAAGCAGCTGGAGCACCAGGCCCGGCTCCATGCCGACACCCTCGGCGAGTTATCCCAAGCCGCCGCCGCCCTGCAACGCAAAGAGCAGGACAAGCGCTTCGCCTTGGAGCAGCGCCTGCACAACAACGATGAAACCCACTACAAGGAGTTGACCGATGAGCAAACGAAGCAGGCTCGTCTGCGTGATCGCCTGGCTACTGCTGATCTGCGGCTGTCAGTCGTTCTCGCCGCCACCGAAGCCACCGGCAGCTGTGCAGTGCCAGCCACCACCGCCACCGGCTGCATGGTTCATGGCCCCACAAGAGCCCAACTTAACCCAGCGCATGCTCAACGAATTATCGGAATCACCGATGCCGGCGATCAAGGATTGATCGCACTGCGTGCTTGCCAGGCGTACATCAGATCTCTAGTACCCTGAGCCAGGATGATCTGATGACCTAAAGTCGCCTGGTATCGGCCTGGAAGACATCCAGGCCGTTGGTTCAGCGGATGTGCTTTCTGATTGCTGTGTTGAGAGGTTTTTCAACATACAGGTGTAGGGCAATAGCGGCACCCTGACAGATGGCGAAGTAGACGACATAGAAAAAGACAACCCCCAAGCTATATAGCCCGAGCGTGTCGAAAAAGTGCGCAACCCACGGCATCAGTATCCAATGAATTAGGTATAGGCTATAAGACGCGTCACCGAGAAGTACCAAAAATTTTGGAGGTGTGTATATACCTTCCAGGCTCAGTGCTGCCCATACCATCAGGAAGGCTAGGCTCCCCCAAACAATAGGTCTATAGAAAACTTGTCCGTTCAAGCCTGGAATCAGATTGTTTAACTGAATCACGAGCAGTAGCGGAATTGCAGTCGCTAGAATAATGATAGAAGGAATGCGCGCTAGATGAACTCCAGCAGAGTGAATTCGATAAAGAACAAGCCCAAATAGAAACTCAAACATCATTGATGAGCCGATAAGTTTGACCGGGGCGATCCAGTCTAGATATGGCTTTGCAGCTGAATTCAGGATGAAGTAGGAAATTAGCATAATGGCTGCGGTGGAAATGACAAAGCTTTCCAAGCGCTTGACACCTACAATCAGCAATATTGCTATGATTGTATAGAACATAAACTCAAACTGAAGCGTCCATCCAACATTGAGTGTCGGGGCCACAAACGAATGAGTGAAGGTCAATGACTCCAACAATAATCGCATATTTAGCTTTGCGGAGCTGAACGCAAAGGCTAAATCAGGGTTGGGTTTGAACCAGCCACTGCCGACTATATAAACGCAGACGAAAACTAATAAGGTAACAATAAAGTACATGGGCCATATTCTGGCTAGCCGACGGATAAAAAAATCCCAGCCTGAAAGTTTTACCTTAGAGATTTCAGTGTGCGATCCTCCAAATAAAATATAGGGGATGATAAAGCCACTGATAACAAAGAATACATCTACGCCAAATCGTCCAGTGTTGTAAAACTCAGCGGGAAGACCGAAAGGCGCAATGGCACCGTGAGCGACCACGACAAGAGCGGCCGCAATGAATCGTAGAAGCTGGATGTTGTTGAGCAAGTGTAGATCCGTCCGTTTGGCGCACTCTCTGGGCGCTGGGTCCTATTTCACGAGCTTTCATACCCGTGATGGCGCGGCGATTCTACCTGTGTCTTGAATGGATGTCAGGCTGATACATACAGGATACACCCGTCACAACCATGTTTAGGGAGGATAGGTGCCTTAGTAAAAATCTCTCATCGACAAGTAAAAGGAGCGGCTGGAGAGGATGCGTCAACATCCTTCCTGGCCGCTTTTCCCGCAGATCGTTCCTGCAAGTCCAGCCAAGGCTCCTGCTTCGTGCACAAAGCGGAGCGAGCCTAGCACTGTTTATCCATACAGCAAAGGTCTTGCTTTTATATGTCCACACCCATCATCCCTTGGATGGGCGGCAAACGCCGCCTGGCCGACCGCCTTATCCCGCTCTTCCCACCTCACGAATGCTATGTCGAAGTCTTTGCGGGCGGAGCTGCGCTGTACTTCATGCGTCCCCAGGCCGCGCCGGTTGAAGTCCTCAACGACATCAATGGCGACCTGGTTACGCTGTACCGCGTGGTGCAGAACCACCTGGAAGAATTCGTGCGCCAGTTCAAATGGGCGCTCAGTTCTCGGCAGGTGTTCGAGTGGCAGAAGATGACCCGTCCTGAAACCCTGACCGACATCCAGCGCGCCGCCCGGTTCTTTTATCTGCAGCACCATGCCTTTGCCGGCAAGGTGACAGGGCAGACTTTCGGCACCGCGACGACTGGACCGGCAATCAACCTGCTGCGGATCGAAGAAAACCTGTCTGCAGCTTGGCAGCGGTTGTCCGGCACCTACGTTGAAAACCTACCCTGGCTTGCTTGTGCTGAGCGCTACGACCGTGCCCATACCTTCCACTACATGGACCCACCCTACTGGCAGACCGCCGGGTATGGCGTGGATTTTCCCTTTGAGAATTACGAGCGCATGGCTGACTTTATGCGTCGCTGCAAAGGCAAGGTCATGGTCAGCATCAATGATCACCCGGACATTCGGCAGGTCTTTGACGGTTTCCATTTTGAAACCGTTGATATTCGCTACAGCACTACCAACCAGCGGCAGGGAAGGGCCGATGTCAGTGGGGAGTTGGTGATCATGAACTGGGAGCCAGCCGCATTAGGGGGGCTGTTTTGATGGTCGCCATGTTCGATCTGATTGGCTTGCTATGTGTTTATGGTCGAGCGTTACTGTGGTCACGCAAACGAAGGATGAACCCCATGGAAACTGCCTCCCACCATTTGAATGTCCTGCCCTCGCAGCTTCTTGCGGCTGCCTCGCGAGGAGATATTGACCTTAACGAATTGGCTGCTGTTGTGTTGGCTGGTCGTGGGCTTGATCACAACGCAACCTGGGTAGGTTTCCCGGCGGCCGCTCAGCTGCTCGAGCAGCACTTACAGGGTTAATCATCCTCTGATGAAAATGGGAGCAGTAGCTCGGCTCCCTGATGTTTCACGTTCCCTACCTCTTTGCCAACGGCATACCACTCAAAATCCTCGGTTGGCTGGCAGCACTCAGTGGCTATTTCTTGAGCGCGCTCTGGCGCAAGTCCTGGATCCAGCCACTCCCTGGCATGCTCAGGCGTCAGCACCAAAGGCTTGCGATCATGGATGTGCAACATCCCTTGGTCGCTGGCGGCGGTGATGATCACGAATCCGTCTCCTTCGGTGGGCTCCAGGCCAAGGCTCACTTGGGCGAGCGCCCCGAAAAACATGGGTTTCTGACTTTTCAGGCGAATGAAGTAAGGCTGTTTCTTCTTCGGATCGTCGGGATCTTTGACCCACTCATACCAACCTTCACTCGGCACCACGGCTCGGCCATTCGGCCAGAGTTGCTTGAAAAACTTGCCCGTAGTGACCGTCTCCACGCGGGCGTTGATCGGATCGGGGCGTTTGCCCTTGGCCCAGAACGGCGCCCATCCCCATTTGACTGCATCGATATGCAGGCCATTCTCTGCGGTGTGAAGCACTTGCACTCGTGTCGTTGGAGCGACGTTGTAGCGGTTGATCGGCACGGCGTCGTACCCACTGAACAGCTCTATCTGTGGGTTTAGCTCTTCGATAAAAATCGCCATCCCTTCGTACTGCACGAATCGCCCACACATACGCACCTCTCCGCTTGTCGAAATCCCCTACAGAAAAATTGACCGCAAGCGTTCCGCAAAGTTAACTGTACATTCGTACAGTATTTGTAAAAGGTCGCGCCATGAGCTTTACCATTTTAGGTCCCATCGCTGAAGTCGGCGCGAAGCTGCCTTTGTGCTCGTTCCAGGTTCCGGCCGGCTTTCCATCGCCGGCAGCGGATCACATTGAGCAGCACATCTCGCTGGATGAGGTTTTGAACATCCGTGCGCCTCATGTGTACTTGGTAGCTATCACTGGTGAAAGTATGCAAGGCGTCGGGATTTTCGATGGAGACCTCGCCGTGGTGGATCGTGCCCTCGAGCCGATCCACGGGCATGTGGTGGTGGCATTACTCAACAATGAGCCCGTGTGCAAGCGCCTATGTAAGCGCGGCCAGGAGGTGGTACTGCTTTCCGAGAACCCCAAATTCCCAGCGCGCTACGTTCTCGAAGGCGACGAGCTGTCGATCTGGGGCGTGATCACCAGCACAGTGCGCAGCCATGTCTAAGCCAGAGCCGACCTTTGCACTGATCGACTGCAACAGTTTCTACGCCAGTTGCGAGCGAGTATTCCGGCCTGATCTTGCGAAGGTGCCCATCGTGGTGCTGAGCAACAACGATGGCTGTGTCATCGCCCGTAGCTACGATGCCAAGCCGTTCATCAAAATGGGCGAGCCGTATTTCCAGATCAAGCACAAGCTCAAGGAGCACGGGATTGTGCCGTTCTCCTCGAATTATGCGCTGTACGGCGACATGAGCGAGCGCGTGATGAGCCTGATCGAGGCGATGGTGCCGGCAGTTGAGGTGTACAGCATCGACGAGGCGTTTGCCGACTTGACGGGTATCGGTGGATTGGATGCATTGGGCCGACAGATTCGTGCCCAGGTGCTTCGCTGCACAGGCATCCCGGTCGGAATTGGTATCGCCCACACAAAGACCTTGGCGAAGCTGGCAAACCATACCGCGAAGCGCCTGCAGTCTCAAACCGGCGGGGTGGTCAACATCACCGATCCGGTTAAGCGTGACTGGGTGCTACGCAATACGGACGTGGCGGAAGTTTGGGGCGTTGGCCGCAAGATGAAACTCCATCTTGATGCCATGGGTATCAAGTCGGCTATGGACCTGGCTAAGGCCGATCCGTGGACACTCCGTAAGAAGTTCAGCGTTGTGATCGAGAAGACAGCTAGAGAGTTGGGCGGCACGCCTTGCTTGGAGCTGGATGAGCCGGATCCGCCAAAGCAGGAGATCTGCTGCAGCCGCATGTTCGGTATGAGGCTGACAGAGCTGCGGCCCATCAAGGAGGCGGTGGCCACCTACATGATGCGTGCCTCTGAGAAGCTCCGCGCTCAGAACTCGCTTTGCAAGAAGGTGCGCGTGTGTATCCGTACTGGCATGTTCAATCCGGAGGAGGCTAAGTATGCCAATGGGGTCGTGGTTGATATGCCATATCCCACCGACGACGTGCGGCTGCTGACTCTAGCGGCGGTAGGTGCGCTTGATCGGATATTTCGACCAGGTTTTAAGTACAGCAAGGCTGAGGTGATGTTGCTGAATCTCTGCCAGCCAGGTGAGTACACCGATGATTTGTTTGCTACGTCACAGTCCACAGAGGCGACTAGGGTTATGACAGTTCTGGACCAGATCAATGAGCGGTGGGGTAGAGGGACGCTTCGCTTGGCCGGTGTACCCGCACATCCTGATTGGGGCATGCGCCGCGATATGATGAGCCAGAGTTATACGACGAAGCTGAATCAGCTCTGGTCTGTAGCCTGTAAGTAGCGGCTGCTTTCGGCCATTAGCGGACTTTTCGCATTGACTATCCCCTAAGGGCATAAACAGGGTGTTTTGGCGATCGGCGATATATAGGTGAGAGAAATACTTTGTGTATAGCCTGAGAAGTCAGCGTTCTGGTCTCGCCAGAAACACATTCTTTAACTGTCGAGAAAGGCCCGGACACCCTGAATGGAACGTTCCGGGCCTTTTCAAGCGTGCTTACTCGCCAAAGGCTTCCATAAGCACTTGAACCAGTTCGCCGCCTTCCGGTGTTGCCCAACTGCCAGCCAGTTCTGCAATCAACTGGTTGGTGGTGGTCAGTGTTACACCAGCTTTGTCCATGCGGCGCAGAGCGATGTCATCGGCCATGGCGGTGGGTGAAGCGCCACCGTCTGCTACGACTTGGACTTCATAGCCATCACGGACCAGCGAGAGCGCAGGGTAGACGGTGCAAACATCATTGGTTACACCTGCAATGATCAGTTTCTTGCGGCCTGTCGCTTTCACTGCTGCGGCGAAGTTCTCATCGTCCATGGCGTTGACGATGCCCATACGTTTGATTCGACCGGCAAACTCAGTTGGAAGAATCTCTTCCAGTTCGCTCAATAGCGGGCCTTGGGCATACTCTTCCATGCTGGAGGTAAGTACCACGGGGAGCTTCAGGATGCGGGCTGCTTTGGCCAGCATCAGAGCGTTGCGCTTCAGTTCTTCAAAGGGCATGGATTTAGCCCAGCCCATGGTTCCGACCTGATGGTCAATCAGCAGCAAAGCAGCATTATCAGCATTGAAGTTTTCGAATGACATGGTGATTCTCCTGGCAACTACGATGGGGCACATACCCCGGTTTTTGGGTATATAAATCGCTTAACGCGCTTGCAGTGTTCCGAACTCACCGCGCTGGTAGCCATTGACTGCTGCGGCCAGCGCGTCCATCGAAGCGAGGGCCATGGGCCCTTGCCAATACACGGGTTGATTTAACGGAGTCCCGGAGAACAGCACGGCCTTGGCATCTCCATTCTTCGCTTGCAGGGTGACAACTCGATCCGCGCCCTGAGGAAGATTGACTGGTGCCTTCGGGTCGATCAGGTTGAAGGCCCGACCGTCGACGTAGACCTCGCCGTCAATTGGCATAACGAATGCCACGTGTCCTTCTGGCACTGGAATTTTCACTTCGCTTGCGGCTTCAAGGGATATGTCCAGAAGCCTTACGTCCGTAGGCAGTAATAGCGGAGAGGCCAGTCCTTCGAAGTTGCCCAAGGGGACTCTGATTTTTACACCCGCCAAATAAACAGTGGGGACATCCTGAGCCTCCACACTGAAGACAAAGGGTGCATCAGCTTGCTTGTCTTCGGGCAGGTTGATGAAGATTTGCAGCATGTGAACGGTCTTGCCTGGCTGGGCTGGAACCTCTTCATGAACGATGCCTTCACCCGCCGCCGTCCAGTGCAAACCACCGGGTTGAATCACGTTGCGGTTGCCCAGCGAGTCACGGTTGTCGATGCCTGTTTCCGAGTCCAGAAACAGATAAGAGACTGCTGAAAAACCTGCATGAGGATGAGGGGGGAACGTCGGTCCGCTGATCCAGGCATGGTCTACGCCGAGAAACGGGTCGATGGGTTTCGCATTCTGATCACCACGCAGGCTGAATGCCCGAAACTGGCTGCCGTGGTTCATGCGCTGTAAGCGTGCGGTGGGTTGCATGACGAAGCTCCTCAGGCCCCTTGGGACATAGTTGGATAATCGATATAGCCTTCTGCACCTGGGGCGTAAAAAGTGTCCTTATCCGGCGTATTCAACTCCGCGTCGGCGCGGAACCTCTCAGGCAGATCTGGGTTGGCCAGGAAGGTGCTGCCAAACACTGCAGCGTCTGCTTTGCCTTCGTTGATCAATGACTCGGCGCTGTCTTTGGTCAGGCCGCTGCCGATCAGGTAGCTGCCGTCGAACAGTGGGCGCAGCGCCGCGTGGTAATCGAACTTGGCCCCGAAAAGCGCGACGTGCAGGTAAGCGAGCTTGAGGCCGCGAAGCTGCTTGACTAGGTACTTGTAGGTTTCCTGCGGATTTGCATCAACGATGTCGTTGAAGTTCATCTCCGGGGAAATCTTGATACCGACACGGTCACCGCCCACTTCACTCACCATGGCGGCGAGCACTTCTTGTACGAAGCGAGTGCGGTTTTCAACCGAGCCACCGTACCGGTCGTTGCGCTGGTTGCTGCCGGTGGAGAGAAACTGCTCAGGCAGATAGCCTGAGGCAGCGTGCAATTCAACACCGTCGAAACCGGCTTCAATGGCTCGGCGAGCAGACTGACGATAGCCTTCAACCACCTCGGCGATTTCAGAGACGGTCAGAGCGTGCGGTGTCACGAAATCCTGCAAGCCGGTGGCGGTGTAGGTCTGGCCAGCGGCCTTAATTGCAGACGGTGCTTGCGGTTGTGCGCCCTCGGGTAGCAAAGAAGGGTGAGAAACCCGTCCGCAATGCATCAGCTGCATGAAGATGCGACCTCCACGAGCATGCACGGCATCTGTGACTTTCTTCCAGGCCGCGATTTGTTCGGCGGTTTCAATACCAGGGGTGCGAACGTAACCTTTGCCCAGCGCAACCGGAAACACCCCCTCGCTGATGATCAGCCCGGCAGTGGCGCGCTGTGCGTAGTAGGTGGCAACCAGTTCGCTGGGCACACCAGCATCATCGGAGCGCGAGCGGGTCATCGGTGCCATGACCATACGGTTAGACAGGGTGTAGCGTCCTACTTGGACTTCGGAAAAAAGAGATTTCATTTCGGTGCACCTCAGAAGTGATGTGGCTATGATTCATCAAGCCGAAGTTGGGATAAATGCCCTAAAATCGAAATAACTAATCCATAAATGGGATAATGCTTTGGATTTTCTCAACGACATGGCTCTGTTTGTCGAGGTGGTGAAGGCGCGCAGTTTCACGCGTGCGGCGGAAACGCTGGGGATACCCAACTCGACGTTGTCGCGACGTATCAGTGAGCTGGAGAAAGGGATTGGCTTGCGGCTGCTGCACCGCACGACTCGCAAGATTGAGCCGACCGAAGCGGGTCAGTTGTACTTTGAACGCTGTAAACGACTCGTCGATGAAGCCCGTCTGGCGCATGAGCAGCTGGGGGAAATGCTGGCCCGGCCCAGCGGGCTGTTGCGAGCTTCGCTACCGGTTGACTTCGCAACGGTCTACCTGGCCCCACTGATTGCAGACTTCGCCAGGCTCTATCCCGGTATCAGTTTCGAGTTTGACCTGAGCCCGCGTCAGGTCGATCTGATCAGCGATCCGGTGGATGTAGTAATCCGTATGGGCGAGCCGCCAAACTCGAACCTGATCGCTCGCAAACTCGCGAGTTTAGGGCGCGGACTGTATGCATCTCCACGATACCTCGAGGTTTCCGGCGAGCCTGAGCACCCAGCCGACCTGGTTAATCATGAATGCCTGCGAATGCGTAGCGCACGTGCCGACCGTTGGACGCTGTCACGCGCCTCCGAGAGCGTGGATGTCGATGTAGGGGGGCGGTTCGAACTCAATAGCGTAGGTATGCTAAGGCGTTTGGCGTCGTTGGATCTAGGTATTGCATTACTGCCTGAGGGCATCGCGGGGCAGGACGTCGCAGACGGAAAGCTTTGCAAAGTCCTGTCGCAATGGCAGGCATCACCAGTGTCGGTCTATGCACTGACCGAAACGCGCCTGCTTCCGGCGAAAACCCAAAGGTTTATTGAGTTTCTAAGAGACAAGCTAGAAGGTGCGTAGTGTCGAGTGCGAATGGTCTCCTTTGGCCGAAAGCAGTCCGTCGCACAAATTAATATTTCCCACCGCTTCGCATGCCTAATACGACCGCAAATTCTGGGCGTAGCGGCGGGCTGATCAAAGGGTGATTACTTAGAAATTGCTACAGGAGCAGGTGCACAACAACCTGTATGCAGAGTCTGCGGGAGTTTTAGGGAGGCGTACGTCCAATCCATTATCGGCCGGATCGTTCCTGTGGAGCTACGAGCGTCGAGCTTTGGGGCAAAAATGGGGCAAACCGCACGCCAATCTATGCCATTCAATGCTAATTATGCAGTTTTGCAACCGTCTGTATGCACGCATTACAGCCAGCAACCACAGGCCTTCCCCCCCAAATCCCCCACATACCCCTACACAATTGGGGTGTGCTTTATTAGAACTGATTAGTTCGTAGCTTAGCCAAGCCTTGCTTGATGTGCCCAGCGTTTTCGCCGATCACGAATAGAGCGCCACGTACGTTGTTACCAACCTCGTTCATGCCTTGCTTTTCGCTTTGGAGGGTCAATTCCATCAGAGCTGCTTCCAACGCCAGCTGATTCTCGTACATTCGTTCAAGCAAATCTGAGAGTGAATATTCCCGAGCCATGTTTGTCATTCCGCCTAAAAGGCTAAGCATAGCAGTGGCCGAGTAAATTGGTGCTTGCTTGAGAAATTGCTACGAGAATGGCTGCTCAATGCCTCGAAGCAGAGGTAGCGGCGTTTATGGAGAGTGTTACATACTGTCCATAATTGGACGGACCGTTTCTCTGGAATGTCGAGCACCGAACACCGAACGCGGTGCAAAAAATGGGACAAATCATTGCTCATGCAGCCGTGGAACTCAATTTGATCCTGCGCATACTCAAGGAAATATTGCCATCGTCTACAGCGAAAATACGTACGGGTGTTTTTGGAATTAAGCTCGGTAGTATCAACTTCTATATTGAACACTACCGAACTTTTTCACAAGGGAGATCTCTAAAGGGTAAGAGATAAAGCACAAATACTTAATCAGGCACCTTGATCAGTTTTGGTATCATTGATGCGTGCTAACGGGACAAAAGATGGCGTAATGTTTAAAACTCATCATTGTCAATCCAAGTGCCCGTTGCAGAGTATCTGAACATTTTTTCGTATGCTCTAGCTAGACGTTGATCCTCATTAAGAGAGTCTTTTCTGCCCTTGAGCCGCTCAGAGAATATACGAGCTTGATTACGGGCCACTGCTTCAGTCTCGTGTTTTCTAAGCACATTTGTATAGCCTTCGCTGAGGGTAACTACCGGGAAAGTGTCATCACTTTCAAGCGTGCCGTCAAGATTCTCAAGAATGGTTTTCGCTTCCTCCGCAAAGGTGAGTGCAGTTTGTTTGTCTTCAAGGCGCTGTGCCACAATAAGGAGTTGCTGCGCTAAAGCATGCAACGTATGTGGCATTGGGTAAGCTTGAGTCGCAATCCTCAGCTTCTCGAGAGATTCTGAGTGCTCGCTAAAGTCTCTCATTGAGAGACCGTATTGCAGCCAAAATAGTCCATCTTGCTCAAATTTTTTCTCTAAAGACCTATAAAGCGAAGTAACCAGGCTTTTGTGCCCTTTCAGAACCTCACGCAAGAAAGAGTGGTTGATTAATGCTTTGTAAATAATGGCCTGAAGCTTATCTACATGTTTGATAACTGGTGAGTCATATTGTGCAAACGCCTCTAGCAAAGCGGATAGGGCTTTCACTGTTAGCGTTGGATCGACTAAATGGTCTAGTACATAGCGAACGTACACGGGGTGACGGACGGAAAGCTTTCCCGATCTCTCGACGACGATTCCCGCTAAACTTGTAGAAAAGATATTGGCTGGTGTAGTAATTCCGATAGTCGCTAATGCCCTGTCAACTAGTGGCGAGGGGGCATCTTGTTTTCGGTCAGTAATCAATCCAACCACCAGAAAGCATAGCTTTTCTTCATCGCTTGTTAGGCTTGAGAATTCACTCGCGATTATTTCCCCGTAGCCTAGGCCGAATGTGGCCTCCAGAAGTGCAATCAAAAGTTGTTTCTGTGCTCTGTCTACCAACTCAGCCACGCGCTTTTTCGGGTGCAGTTGACCAAGTCGTGTCCATGAGCCATACCGTTCCAGCTTTTCTAATATCTTTGCAGCGTCTGTATCAGTAAATTTGTCTACAAGCACAGGTCGCAGACTATTATCCTGGAGCTTGTTAACCGTTTTCTTCTTCCAAATATTTTCACGTTCAGCTCCCAACAACATGGTTTTCTGAAGGCGTTTTGACGCAAAAATTTCTTTAAGATCCTCCGCAAAGAAATCGAGATTATCAAATGCAACAAGGACGTTATTTGCCGATGAGGCGTTTTCGATTGCCTCCAAAGTCTCTGCAAGGTGGCTAATGGGCTGCTCTATGAAGTACACATCCCAATCCGAAGTAAGAGAGATGTTAAAGCAAAGCTGCATTAGAAGAGTCGTTTTTCCCGAACCTGCGGGGCCGATTAGCGGCAGGAGTTTGTTGTTCTTGTGTTCGGATCGCAATCTGACATCTGACTCTTTGAATATGTCCAATATTGCGGGCACTTCATCGACAATATCCGACCACGAAGGTTTGAAACCTTTATAAAAATTTGAGATGGCGGCTTCGGCTTTCGTGTCATTGGTTTTGTAATTGGATGTTATATTCTTTTTGACAGGTATTACATGGTCGAACAATGAAATGTAACGCCTACTGTCAGTAGACTTCAAAAGTTCTACCAGGTGAGGCAGGCTTTTAAGAGACAAGTTTAATGGTGATAGGGGTATGGGGAACTCGATTTTCAGCCATTTAACAAAATCCGAAAGCGTTCCGCTGATATGTTCAATATTATAATCGGCTAGCGATGCTTTTTGAAATTCGGTTGCATTTGGCGTTATGACGAAGCTTCTACCCGGAAAGCGGCCGCTAATTGATTTGTATCTCTCGATATGAAATTTTAATAACGGCTCGTTGAGTTTGGTGCCAATGAATAAAACGGGGGCTCTTACGAAATCAGAACCACATTGCTCGTACCAAGGTAAAGATTTAGATGTTGCTTTTGCGTAATCGCTCGCCGAAAAAATGATACCCGCAGGAATACGGTCCACACTACCATTTAACTTAATTAAGTCTATAACTTTAAAGAAGTTATCTTGATCTTCCAGCGGGTCTGTTGCTAGACGCACCCTAAGATTTTGGACCGAGTTTTGTCGGATGGATGTTTCCAGCGCATCGTCAATATTAAGTGTATATATGCGACGCCATGCGAATGAGGTGAGTTCCAAATATTCTGGAGAAGGTTGGACGTCTCGAAAAAGCGACTCCAGATGGGGATCTAGTCTAGAGGCTTCCTTGGCGCGCACTGCCGCGTATACTTCGTCAAGGGGGTCGTCAGAATATTCATAACCCGCAAATTCGGCCAAATTTTTTGCGAGGCCCCAACCATCAAGGACTTTTTCGCCGCTTCTACTTACGCAGTCCCTGGAGGCTCCAGCCCCCAAAAAGAGTATAAGTTCGCCTTTTTCAATAGCATTACGCAAATCTTTATTCAAATCGCAAGTCCTTTTTAGCAATGGCGGTAGTTTTTGGTAATTGACTACTTGCTTTAAATAGTGGAAGGCTATCAGGTTCGCTCAATGCAACGTCGTGTCGAAGATTACCTGATCTGGAGATAGGTACGAAGTGTTGTTATGAAATCCCCTGATCATATAGACGATTTGGAGTGTCCGCTTCTGGCCCCGAGTGTGTGAAAAAGCTTCGTCAAAATTGAAGTGCGTTCGTCTACCTCAGATCTGGATTTTATCGGCATGTCAACAGGTGTAGATTTCGCGCGAATGCGCGATTTTCAGTGCGGTTCTTAGTACCTGTCGCGTTCGAAAACGTTTTTACACAGCGTCGGCGAGAGGCGCCTGTCTGTGTGAAAACGTCGAGTTTGAAGGATTGACAGACCGTTTTTACGCTTAAGCCCCTTTACGGTGGTTGCCTGAAGATGGAAAGCAATTTCTCGCTGCAGATCGGACGCGCCGCTTATGAGGGGTTTACCCGGCGGTGGGCCATAGGGAGCTTTACGCGTCAGAAATTAGGCCAAGCGCTCTATAACCATTTCAACTTGCACAATCTCACCGACCAAGCTTCATTGTGCGGCCTATACGAGGCCGACAGAGAGAAGGCCTCCGCCCTGATACCAAAGCTTTTCCATTTTCACTGAGCGTCAGCTCTCGGCCGATTCTATTGAAAACAGTCGGCTTCGAATTCTGCGCGAGAAAAGTACGCGCCTGAGATTTAAATCTGAGTTTTGCGTAGTAGGTTCAGGAGTCTGATTTCACGAAGGAGCGTGCAAGCGAGATGTTTTCATCCATCAATATTCCAGCGTTTTGGGCACGCTAACTTTTTCAACAGGGTCGGCCGAAAGCATTCACGATGTATTTCGTAAATCTTTGGCAATTCTGTGGCTTGCTTTCATTCGACAGGATGCCTAGGAGGGCAAACACGGTTCCCAAACTCAAAACGTACCCCCTGCAGAATGCGGTCTGTAGCCTGACCGCTTTCCATGAGTAATGGAACGCCGACGGCTTTCAGGGCATCAGCCCGTGTGAATTCGCATAGCGGTCTTGAAAACCGGCGAACGTTAATAGCGTTCCCAGGGTTCGAATCCCTGGTTTCCCGCCAAGATTCATACGAAAGCCCCGTTCTTACGGGGCTTTCGTGTTTCTGGCATTCGGGAAGCGGGAGGCGTCTTTTCATAGGTATTCCATAACTATTGTGGACGTGTTCCAGAACTTTTCTATTTTGACGGCTTCGCGGTCGCGCCGATCCTCCTGTAAACCCGCTTGGTAATTTCCTGTCCGCTGTGCCAGCAGCAGGTTCGCGTCGCCAATAATCAACGTCATCGCCTCGCTCTGCTCAGTAATGCCAGACCACTCCATCAGATCGACCAAGGGCTAGCGTATTCCAAGTCTGACACGGCATCGATGATGCAAAGTGTCACTGCTTATTCTTCCTTAAAACAGTAGATCGGAGGCTGATCTTGGGGAGTGATTATGAAGGAAGGGAAATCGGTGATTGTTACCGTCTTGTATAGCCTTAGATCGCTTCCAGTAGGGGGGAGAGTACTGCGCATTTTGTTCGCCACAATGGACTCGCTGGCTGGATTTGAAGGGCTGAATGAGACAGTTAGGCTATCTGGGTCAATATCAACTAACTCACCGTCATCTTCCATGGTTGCTCGCGACTGGTAATTCACGGTCATTGTGGTGGTTGATGATCCCTGCGGGACAAACGTTACGCTCACATCAGTACGGGTCAGGTTCCCCGATCTTTCTTTGATGTGCGCGCGAGTTTTCAGGAGCGTTGGCAATAAATTTTTCCCGTTTCCTTCAAGCCGCGTCTCACAGCTAATAACACTACCGGGCGGGTATGCGGCATTGAGCTTGAGCATTTCTTCCCGCGTTATAGCTTCGACATTCATCGAGCACAACACCGCAATACCGATACCCGTAGGTAGTAGAAACGTTTTGTAGATGTGATTCATATCCCTATCCTTCGATGTTGAAGCTCCGGTGGTGCTTAAATCCAGAAAAAGGTAAGCGTCCCGCCAATACACCTTGATTTTCGATATGGCACGCGAAGCAATGCCTGCTTCTTGATAGATGCTTAGTTGAAGGAATAAGTAATTATCCTCCCGGCAGAGCCGGTTCGGCGGGTGGTGTCGCATTCCGCGCGACTGATCTCTCCCTCTCATTGTTTTCCAAAATGATCCCGAATAGGCCAGACAGCTCCTTTCGTCCCTTGGATGTCAATGCGAGTGCCCGGCTATCAAGGTCTTGGATAACCCACTTGCGGCTTATGACCGTCTGTAGAAAAGCCGCTCCGAGTGCTCCGGCAAGATGAGGGCGCCGCATGCTCCAGTCCAAGCAGGAGCACGCGAAACGACGCCGCTGTGCCCTTACCTTTTCTATCTCGATACCGAGCCCGGTCATGGCTTTTTCGCCGCTCATCGTAAGCTGATACAGCTCCCCGGAAACTGGCACGGTCAACCAGCCTGACTCCATGAAATGATCGTGCAGTTGTACAGCCAGTGTTCCTGCCATGTGGTCATAACAGGTACGCGCGAACTGCAATCGGGTTGGGGTCGTGGACACATATCGTGTAGCTGCGTTTTGGCTGATCACCATGAGGGCCTCAATAGCCTGGGCCACTTGCGCGTCAGCCAGACTGTAGTAACGATGCCTGCCTTGCGTGTGCAACTTTACCAACCCGTCCTCTTTTAGTCTTGCCAAATGCGCGCTCGCCGTGGACGCACTGACGTCGGCGATGACGGCCATTTCGGTGCTGGTACGGGCGTGGCCGTCCATCAGCGAACACAGCATTTTCGTCCTCGCTGGTTCGGCAATAGCGCCGGCTACCCGAGAAATCGCGGTGTCATTGCTTCGAGCGTCCATATTTCGTTCCTGAGCGAATCGTCACCATGAGGGATGCTCGATAGTAGCCGTTCTTTGTGAACAGGACTTACGCAATGACGCCTTTTGAAGCCGCTACCCATACTGATCCCTACGTTTATTACTCAGGTCTCAGGCGACAAAACGGTCTGCTATTCGATGCAGATCTTCGTTTATGGATTGCAAGTAGTGCCGAAGCTGTCGAAGCCATTCTGGGGCATCCAGACTGTCGGGTGCGTCCGCTAAACGAGCCGATACCTCCTGCCATTGCGCAAGGCGTGGCAGGAATGATTTTCGGTCGTTTGATGCGCATGAACGAAGGCCCACAGCACCTGTGCCCCAGGATGGTTATCGAACCTGCCTTGGCCTCTGTCCAAACAGATAGCATCGCAGACATCGTGTCACGTGTGGTCGAGACCCTCGATAACCCGGTCGAAAACCCAGATGAGTTGATGTTCACGTTACCGGTTTCCGTTATTGCCGCTTTGATAGGCTTTCCATCCAGCCGGCTACAGGAAGTAGCGAGGCTGACGCGGGATTTTGTCGCCTGCCTGTCGCCGTTAAGCGACGAAATTCAACTCGGTGAAGCTGATTCCGGGGCCACCCGACTTAGTCAATTAGTCAGCGCGCTGCTGAGCAACGACGATGAAAGTAGCCGCTTCTTGAGCCATATCTGGAGTGGATGCGAAGCCACCGCCTGGAGAGATCATGATGAATTGATCGCTAACCTGATCGGCCTGTTGTCACAGACCTGCGAAGCCACCGCAGGCCTGATCGGCAATACCCTTGTAGCGCTCCATCGTAACCCTGATCTGATTAAAGACATGCTACCTACGCAGATGCTCGTTGCAGACTTGGTGGAAGAGGTAGCGCGCTACGACTCGCCCGTGCAAAACACCCGGCGATTCGTTGCTAAGCGATGCACTATCGGGGGCAGCGTCTTGGAGGCGGGCGATACCGTTCTAGTGTTACTCGCTTCAGCCAATAGGGATCCCTACGCGAACCCAGACCCCGATAGACTCTTGGTCAAACGAACGCAACGACGAACCTTCAGCTTCGGATCAGGACGACATGAATGTCCAGGCCAGCAACTTGCATTGACTATCGCCGCTGAGGCGATTTTGGCATGGCTGCATCGACAACCAGCCTCCTCTGCGCGTCCTTATCGGTGGAGTTATTTGCCCTCCCTTAATGGTCGTATACCTCATTTTTATCGTGATCGGGAAACTCAGCAATGAACCGCCCCGGATTCTCTAGACACCTTGCAAGCTCATTGGACTGCCCCCGTTAGAGGCTCAGTTACCTCTATAGGTAGAGAAACCATAGGGGCTGAGCAGTAATGGAATGTGGTAGTGCGCAACGGCACCGTCTACCTCAAAGATTACCGGTACCTCAGGGAAGAAACTTGGAATCTTATGCGCTTTGAACCACTCGCCTGTCTTGAAGGTTACACGGTAGATGCCTTTCTCCAGAGCCTGACCTTCGGGGTATAGCCCGGGAATACGACCTTGTTCATTTGTCGAAGCGCTGTTGAGCATGTCCCAGTGCTTACCGTCTTGTTTTTCCAATGTGACATTGATACCAGGGGAGGGCAGGCCATCTTGTAAGTTGAGGACATGCACGCTCAGCGGGTTTCCTGCCGCTGATGCCAGTGACGATGCGACACTCAATACAACGCCAGCGAAGATTGTTTTCAATCCAGTCATGATGATGTCCTTAGTTTTTGACGGTAGGTAAAATTTTGTTGATAGCGGCCAATGCGCAACCTTCATCGTTTGCTGCTCCGCCGGCACCGGCCACTCCGATCGCGCCAATGACTTGCCCTTCAAACATCAACGGCACGCCGCCGCCTAGCAGCAATAGCTCATGCAGGGTGTTGAGGTTTTCCGCATCGGGGGTACTGCGAGCACGCTCTGCCAACAGTCGTGTAGGCGTCTTGGTCGATAGGGCGGTATAGGCTTTGCGTTGGGCGGCTAATGTATTGTGTGGGCCCACGTTATCGTCGCGCTGCAAGGCGACTAGATTTGCGCCACTGTCGACAATTGCAGCAACACCTGTGCGGCCTTCGGCGTGACACGCTGCCAGCGCGGTAGTTAGCAAATCATTGGCCATTGCCAATGAAACGTCGTTGCGCTGCACAACTTGACCCGGGGCTGCAACGGCGAGCGCAGAGCTCATTGCAAGTGAGCTGAGCAATGAAGCTGACAGGCGTATACGCATGCTTTTTTCCTTTGTTTTGTCTGGCTGAGTCATAGCCAGGCATGATGCCCCGTGCGCACCGTCAGAATGATTGCCTCATGATTACCAAGATGTAATGTGCCAAAACGGCCAAGCGCGCTAGCCTATGCTCCAATTCTGGAGAAAAAGATGCGTATCCTGGTCGTTGAAGATGAAGCGAAAACAGCGGATTACCTCCACAAAGCCCTGACTGAATCGGGCTACGTGGTCGAGGTCGCCTTAGATGGCCTGGAGGGCCAGTATCTGGCGCAGGAAAGTGAGTTCGACTTGATCATCCTGGATGTCATGCTGCCGGGCCTGGACGGTTGGCAATTGCTTCAGATTATTCGACGCAAGTGGCAAACCCCGGTGCTTTTTCTTACTGCTAGGGACTCTGTGGAGGATCGGGTCAAGGGGCTTGAATCAGGGGCCGATGATTACCTGGTCAAACCCTTTTCCTATGCCGAGTTATTGGCACGCGTACGTACGCTCCTGCGCAGGGGGCCGCCCCGTGAGGTCGAACAGTTCCTGGTTGCAGACCTGAGCGTGGATCTGTTGAGCCGTAAGGTCACGCGCCAGGGTGAACGCCTGACCCTGACCAACAAGGAGTTTGCCCTGTTGCACCTGTTAGTCAGTAGGGAAGGAGAGGTGCTATCGCGTTCCTCGATTGCTTCGCAAATCTGGCAGATGAACTTTGACAGTGATACCAATGTGGTCGATGTTGCCATCCGACGACTGCGCGCCAAGGTTGACGATCCTTACCCACTAAAGTTGATACATACAGTGCGTGGCATCGGTTACATGCTTGAGGTGCAATCCTGAAACTGTTTGCGCGTAACCTGAGCTTGCGCCTGGCGCTCATGTTCGCGTTAGTCAGTGCGCTGCTGCTGGGGTCCATTGGTTTTTATCTTTATCAGTCATTACAGCGAGAAATCGCCTGGCGCGATGACCAGGCCCTGCTCGGGCGCCTGGAGCGCATGCATGCGTTGATCAACGACAGTATCAGCGTCGAGCAACTCAGAGATCGGCCCAAGCTATACGAAAATATGCTGGGCAATCGCGACAACTTGCTGTGGATCATCGATGACACAGGTCAGGTGCTGATCGAAATCAACCCCGTCGGCATGAGCTTGCCCGCGTTACCGGCTGTAGCCCAGGCTCAGCTGAGTGACGGTAACTCTTCGGTGGCAGTACGCTTTGCCTGGCAGCATGTCATGCAAGGTGATCGCGGCTTGACCCTGATTGCTGGCAAGTTGTTGAGCGAGCGCGAGCAGATGCTGGGGGCTTACCGACTCAAGCTCTGGCTCGCGATGTCGGTCGGTGCGCTGCTGGCTTTTGTGCTCGGCGGGTGGGTAAGTCAGCGAGGCTTACGACCTGTGCGCTTACTGGCGAAGCGCGCTGCCGCAATTGATGTACACCATCTGCATCTGCGGCTGGATGAGTTCAACGAACTGAGTGAACTACAAGCACTCAGCCAAGCGCTTAATCAGATGCTTGCACGCCTCGAAGAGGGGTTCGCCCAGCTATCACGATTCTCGGAGGATCTCGCCCATGAGATGCGCACCCCGCTCACCAATCTGATGGGGCACACCCAGCAGGCCCTGAGGCATTGTCGTTCAATCGAAGACTATCAAAACTTGCTGGTTTCGAATCAGGAAGAGTATGAGCGTCTAGCGCGAATGGTCGATAGCATGCTGTTTCTCGCGCGCACCGAGCAGTCGCACGCATGTGTCAGTGATGAACTCATCAACCTGCACGATCTGGTGGAGCAACTGTGTGAGTATTTTGAAGGTGTTGCACAAGAACGTGATGTCGCGCTGATCAATCAGGCCCATGATCAATTGCGTGCTGATCCTGCTTTGATCCGCAGAGCACTGGCCAACTTGCTGGCCAATGCGCTGCGTTATGGCTCTCCTGCTACGCCAGTAACCATTAGCAGTATGGCTTTAGGGGACAGGATTGACATTATTGTGCATAACCAAGGCCAGCCGATTTCAGCGCAGCATCTCCCTCGACTGTTTGAGCGCTTCTACCGTTGCGATCCGTCACGTAGTCAGCCGGACGACTCTGGCGGGCTGGGTTTGGCCATCGTTCGCTCAATTATGCAGTTGCATGGTGGTCGGGTCAGCGTAGACAGCAATTCATCCGGAACGAGCTTTCGTTTGGAGTTTCCTCCAATGGGCCCGGTAGCAAGCCAGGTTGAATCCAAGCGGATTATTTAGTGAGGCGACGGATGAACCCTGGGTGACCAGATTCCTCACACTGGACTGCCCTCGGCACCATAGACCTCTCCAGCCTACGGTGATTGCTTGGTTATATTTCATTGGCACCCGCGCCGAGCGTCCTCCTGAACATGAGCGACTGGACCTGTGTTTGCACATAACGTTGTGACGCTGTTGTGGAGGACGTGAGCAGCGCCAGCAAGGTCAATTCATCCACTTGAAGATCCAGCGAACCCGCCAGGGCCAGTACCGCTTCACCGCTCTTTTGCGGTGCGGCGAGGCTTACCGATTGCCGTGACAGCCCGCCCGAGTTCGCGTTGATGTCAGTAAAACCGGATACCTCGACCCGCCCGGTAGGCGTCGTCAACGTGCCGCTGACACAACCTAAAGCATGCTGGCTTGACGCTCTAACGTGCAGTTTCAGGTTATATCCTTGCGCTGCCATCCAAGTGCCATTTAACCGGTTGTCGTGCTCCGAAGCCAAGGTGGGGGTGATAGGACGTAGTCCTATGGCCTCATCTGCAACCCGTCGATAGCTCAGTTTGTCCAGATACGCTCCTTGTTTAGCCAGATCGGGAAAATCCCCGGTGGCGATGAGCACGTGCGATAGATTGAGCCGATCCTCGCCTGCGATCCGATGGAGCTGTCCGCACAACCCCGACACCCAATGCCAACTCGGGTCGGCCTGCTGCTCATCCAGCGAGTGCCAGTCTATAGCCAATGCCACAGGCAGCCCTTTTTCCCGTGAAGGGCTTGTACTCGCTTGATAACCCGTCACTGCGTATCGGCCCGTTGAGCCCGTGGATGACTGATACGAACCGGTAATGACATTGCCGGTGACCGTCAACGTCATTGCCGAGCCGTAGTCATTTTTCCAGGTGCCGGCGGCGCAAAGCGGCGGCGCTGTATGGGCAGTCGCTAGGGGCGGGCGGAGCACCAGCTTTCCACTGACAAGCGTGCGCGGCTTTGCCTCAAAGCGCCGTGAAGATGAGCGGCTGATAATCTGGGGCCCCTGCGGGCGATTAAACAGCCATATCCCAACCGGCGCGAGTGAGTAAGTGCCCGCTCGACATTGCACCACACGATATTCATAGACGGTGTAGCAATACTCCATCACCAGCGAACCCACCAACACCAGGTCGGTCAGTCCCAGCGGCTCGAATTGAGGAAGGGTTTTACCCTTGTCTGGACCGTCCTCGATCAAAACGTTGTACAGGTCGGCACCCAGGGTGATTTCGCCATCGGCGAAGCCCAGGACGACCGTTGGGCTGCCGCCCTGGGCAATACGCTCAAGGGTCTGGCGCATCAGCCGGTCATCCCCTTTGAATTGGGATGAGCCAGAGTCCAGCGCGAAGGTTATGTTCCTGGCCAAGACGTCGCCGCCTACGGTGTAGGACGCCAGCGGGGTCGACCAGATGTATTCCACACCACGCACTTTGCTGTAGAGCGACCACGGAAGAAACAGGTGCGGACCACGGGTTTTAGCCGCATCCACTGCCCCCATCTGGCACACGCCCCGACGCGAAGCAGGGTCCCAGTCGAAGGCAACGAAGGGTTGATGGGGATCGATTTTTCCAGCATTCATCAACGCCTGAAACACAAACGAGCTTTTCCCGTCGACATAGGCGCTGCTGCTGGGCAAGCCCATGCCACCGTCCCAGTCCAATTGGCGAAACTGCGTTCCGGTGTAGTCTGCCGCCAGTAGAAGTTGAATGGGCAATGGGGTGTTGTTCAGAGTCAATACATCCGAACCGGATTCTACCTGCATCGTGCCCCAGGGCCCGAAGCTGTAGGGCCGTTGCAGGCAATCCGTGAAGGTGAAGGTGCTGGACGCCTGATGGTCAAACCGGCCTGCGCTGAAGTGCTGGCATCGGTCGGGCGAACACAGGCTGGAGGTTATCCAGGTGATATTGGTTCCGGTGTCCATCGACACCTTCAGGGATTGCCCTGGTGTGCCTACCTGTACACGGGTGTACCAAGGTGTGGCGCCGTTGTTCTGAAAGGGACCGCGTTGCATGGTGAAGGTGACTCCGTCACTCCATTGTTGACTGTCCATAGTGAATTCCGTGTCTGCAATTTGATGGGGCATCCGGTTGGATGACCCGCTCGAGGTCTGGGGTTATTCAAACGCAGGGGGCAGGGCGTGGGCTGTCAGTCACGATGGATTACATATGCCTGAAAGCACGATGGGCATTGTGCTAATCCAACGCCTTGCCCTCGGTTTCAGGAATGAACAGTGCGAGCAACACGGTTACCAGCATGAAGGCATTGATAAAGGTGGTGGTCATATTGAAGGAGGCGCCGTAAGCCACCAGTGCGCCGATCAAAGACGGTGCCAGGATATTGGCCACGCGTTGCGCGAAAATCGCCCACCCGTAACCGATGGTACGCAATGGGGTCGGGTACAGCTCGGCGATCCAGGTGCCCCACACCCCCCATGCCCCCAGGCTGAAGAACGCCAGGGCGAAGTTGCTCAGGTACAGCATTTCCAGGCTTTGAGCGTTGGCAAAGCCGTAGCCAGCGAGCACCGAGGCACTGATGAAACCGATAATGACGTGTTTGCGGCCATAACGATGGGTGAGCCACGACGCCGCCATGTAGCCGGGGATCATGCACAGTGCCGACAGTGCAATAAAACCGTAGCTTTGCGGCAGGCTCAGCCCGCGTTGTTGCAACAGCGTCGGCAGCCAGGTCTGCAAGCCCCAGTAACCCCAGGAGAACGTAAAATTCACCAGGATCTGCAACGCACTGATCCTCAACAGCGCCGGTGAAAACAGCTCCCGCTGGCGCCCTGACGTCGTTTGGTCCACTTGCAGCAGGCAATCCTCAGGCACTTGCACGGTGCCTCGGCTTAATCGCGTGATGACCGCTCGGGCCTGCGCTTGGCGCTTGGCGTTGGCCAGCCAGTACGGCGACTCCGGCACCCAGAGCGCCACCACCAAAGCCCACAACCCACCCAGTGAACTCACCGCAATGATTGTGCGCCAACCATAGGGCATCAGCCATACGGTCGCCCCCAGTGCCAGTAGCATGCCGATTGGCCATCCCGAGGCCAGGTACACGGTCAGCGCGCCGCGATGGCGCACGGGCAATAGCTCCTGATAGTGAGCAAACGTCACCACCATCATGCCAACTGCGGCCACGCCCGAGAACAGCCGTAACGCGTAGAGCGAGGCGTAGTCGGGGGCAAACGCACTCGCCAACGAGATCACGCCGTAAATGGCCAGGCTCCAGACCACCGCGCCCTTGCGGCCGATACGTTCGGCGAGCTTGCCCCAGACTAACGAGCCCAACAGCATGCCGATGAACATGGCGCCGATCAGGTGGCCGACGGCAAGTGCATCCAGGGAAAAATCCTGGGCGATCAGCGGCGCGGTGTAGACGATGATCATCATCTCCCACGCCTCAATGGCGAACACAAAAAACAGCGCCAAGCAGCACTTGAGGTGCTCGCGGGTCAGGGGTACGTCTCTGAATACATCGCCCACTTGCCGAGTGGAGGTGTAGTTGGCTTGTGCGGGCATTGGCGTGACGTCGCTCATAGGGATTGCTCCAAGTTAGGGCTAGGCTTGCACACGGTTACCGATGGGCACCGGGCCCTGAAACAGGCCAAAGGCTTTGATTTCGGCTTCCGGTGGAGGCTCGCAACTGCCGACACGGCTGGGGCTCCAGCCGAAGCGCTGCTTCATCCCCGCCATGGCTTCGGCCATCTTGAACGCGGCGACCACCGGGTCGATCACGGGTACGCCGACCTCGCGCTGCACCTGTTCGAAGAAACCGAATTCGATGGTGCAGCCCAAAATGATCGCTTCCGCGCCATCTTCCTCGACCGCCAAAAACGCTTGTTCAATGATTCGGCGTCGGGTGAGGGCCGGGTCTTTCTGGAACTCATCGACGCCCATGCCCAGCGCGCGCATAGAGGCGAGTCGATCCGCCGAGCCGTAGCCGCGAACGCGCTCGCGCATTTGCTCCATCCATTTATCTCGCCCTACGATGATCGAATAACGGTTAGCCAGTTGGTCGGCGATCTGCAGGCTGGCCTGGCAGGGAGCAACCACCAGGCAGTTGCCGGAGATTTCCCGGGCATCCTCCAGGGCCGGATCGTAGAAGCAGCCGATCACCAGGGCATCGATGTTTTGCTGGGCGCAATCGCGGGCAATGCGTACCGTGCGCTCGTAGGTCATTGCCTCGTAGGCCCGGTACTCCAGGTGTGTCGGGCTGGGCTGCATATCGAACGACACCACTTCCAGGTGTGTCGAGGGGTGCTTGATGCCGTGCAGCAAGTCGGCGATCGGTGCGTCGAACATCGAGCAACCAATCGGGTTGAGCCAGCGCACTGTCACCGGCACATCGTGTGGTGGGGGAGTGGGGGTTGGGGTTTGCATCGGTTATTTCCTCGGATAGGGGGCCAATTGGCGCTAGAAAAACTTCACCAGCGCCATGGTCAGCTCATTGGAATGGGGCAGGTTGGCGCTGTGGTAGTAGTCGAAATTCAGATTTGCAGACAGGTAGAGTCCCTGTTGGGAAAAGCCTGTGTAGGTCATCGACGGTCCGATTTTTCCAACCCGCGACTCGTCATAGTCCGAGGCTGTTCGATTGTTGATGTGGTAGACGTGATGCGCGCCCAGCCACAGGTCATCGGTGACGAGGTAGCCGGCGGCGACGTTGGCCAGCCATAGGCTGACACCGCCTTGCAAGCGCTTGGGATCGCCGCTGCCGAGATCTGTGGTGTTGCGGTTACGTGCGGCGTAATGGATGCCAATTGGGGTGAAGGTCGCGGCGAATTTTCCGACACGCAGGTAATTGGCGAGGCTGAAACTCAGCGCATAGCGGTTGGCAAAGGCACCGTAACCGGCAACTTCGTTGTTACCGTTGGGGAACTCGACCGTCAGCGTCGGGTTGGTCCAGAACGTGGTGTAGTCCTCTGAACCATAGGCGCTGGTGGGCTCGACCACGTTGTAGTAGTAGGCAAAGCCGAGATTGGGTGAGGCGATGCCCCAGGGGCTGACGTTTTTCGCGTCGTTGGTGCTGGCGTATCCGGGAACGGCGCCGACCCAGAACTGCAATTGGTCGCGGGTGGTGTCGGTAAAGCCGGTCTCGGAAAAGTACGCAAGCACCGTATTGCCACCGGCACGTACATTGCCGTCGGTGTTGCGGTTGAAGACCGGGAAGGTTTCCAAAGCCCAGCGTCCCGGCAGCCCTGGTTGACCGAAGCCGATGAATTGTTCGGCTTGGGTTGAAGGGCTGCTGCCCAACACCAACGCCAGCGAGCACGCAGCGCCGAAGCGCGAGAGTGGAAGTTGCAACATGACGGTTCTCTCTTATTGTTTTAGGTCAACGCATGGAAAGCCGCCGCACGGCGGTGTATTGGGATCAGGGCATGACGCCGTACACGGCGCGGGCGGTTTGCGCGTCGAGGTAGCCATTCTTCAAGTCGTCGCGCACGGCCGCCGCGTCACGGGCTGCGGGTGCGCCGTAGCCACCGCCGGCCCCCGTGCGTACTCGCACCAGGTCGCCGGCGTTGAGAGGGATGCTGCTGGCCATGGCGTAGCGTTCCGGCGGGTTGTCGCCGCGCAGCACTTCGACGTAATTGGGGGTGCCATCCTGGCCCTGTTGCAGGCCCCAGGGTGGAACGACCGAGCGGGTGTAACCACAGGTCAGAAAGCTGTCATCGGCCCGTACGCGATAGTCGATGCAGATGCCTCGCCCGCCGCGGAACTGGCCGTGCCCACCGGGTTCGTCATTCAGCGCCATGCGCTCGACATACAGGCCGTAACGGGCCTCACAGACTTCCACTGGACAGTTGTAGGTCTCGCCATGCAGGCCGCAATAAACGGCGTTGTTGCCGTCACGTCCGGGCTCGGCGCCCCAACCACCGATTTCCGGCTCCACCAGGGTAAACAGCCGACCGGTATCCGGATGCCGGCCGCCGATAACAGTGGCGCATACCGAGGAGAAATTGCCCGCCGGCAAGCGGTCGGGAAAATGCTGGGCCAGGCAGCGCAAGATCAGGTCGTGTACGCGAATCAGGTTTTCAAAGTAAAACCCCTCTGCGGCGGGCAGTTGCGCATCGAATAGCGAACCGGGGCGTGTCAGCACATTCAACGGACGGAACGTGCCTCCATTGGTAATGCCTTGCGGGGCAGTCAGGGATTTGAACGCCATTTGGGCGGCAACCACCGCGCCATCCCGGCTGAGGTTAGTGGGCCCGGTGCATTGGTCGGGGTTGTCGCGCAGGTCCACGGTCATTGCACGGTCATGGATCTGCACCGACACCGAATACAGGCTGCCGTCGTCTTGCGGCTCCACCAGGGAAAGGTTGACATTGGGCAGTTCGGCCAGGGCTTTGCGCGATACCTTTTCGCCCAGGTCCATGAAGTCCTGCATCGCCAGCAAAAACAGGTCAGTGCCGTATTTGGCGGTCAACTCACGCAGGTGCAGGGCCCCGCCGCGCACCGCCGCTACGCCAGCCCATAGATCGCCTTCCATGAAATCCGGCATGCGCGTGTTGGCCCGCAGTATCTGCAGCACTGAGCGGATCGGTTGGCCACGGCTGATCAGCTTGACCGAGCACAGGCGCAACCCTTCCTGAAAGATGTCGGTAGCCTCAGTGGACATCGATCCGGGGACCATGCCGCCGACATCGTTCCAGTGGGCGATATTCGCGGTCCAGGCCACGCGCCTGCCCTCGGCAAACACGGGCATGGCCAGCACCACATCGTTCAGGTGAGTGACTGCGCCACCGTGGGGGTCATTGCAGATGAACACATCGCCGTCTTCGATTTCCCCTGGGCGGGCATGTTGCAGCAAGATCTGTTTGACGGCCTTGTCCAGCACGCCTACGAAGGCCGGGATACCGGCGCCGGAGCTGGCAATCTCGCCATTGGCGTCGGTGATGCCGGTGCCCATGTCCAGCACTTCATAAATGACGGGGCTCATGGCAGCTTTGCGCATCGCCACGAACATTTCGTCAGCAATGGCTTGAAGCGAATTCTGGATAATGTCTCGGGTGAAGATGTCGAGCGTATGCATGGCGAGACTCCCGTCAGCCGTTGATCGTGATGTGCAGATTGCCGAAGCGATCCACATGCACCCGGTTTTGTGGATGAACGACGACGGTGGTGCCGGCGTCTTCAATGATGGCGGGGCCGTGGAAACACATTTGGGGTTCCAGCAGGGCGTAGTCGTAGATGGCCGCGTCGTGGATGCCATCGGTTGCGTAGTCGACGACGCGGTGGCCCTTGCGTGCGGCCTCAAGCGTTCGCCCTGTCACTGCAAGCGATTCGGGAATCAGCTTGTCAATTTGCGCGATGGCGACCAGGTGGAAGCCGACGATCTCCACGGGAGCGTCCAGGCAGTAGGTGTAATGCTGTTCGTACAGGGTGTGAAAACGATGCTCGATGTGTGCCCAGTCACGTTCGAGGTGTTCATCGGCGTCCAGCGGCACTTCGACCGAGTGTTCCTGGTTCTGGTAGCGCAGCTTGCAATTGACCTTCAATTCGACCCGTTCCGGGGGCACAGCCTCGGCAATGAACTGCTCGCGGGCCGAGGCCATCAGTTCGTTCAGGAACGCCTGGGTGTGCGCCTGTGCCTGTGGCTGGGTGGTGTCGACAAAACGATTGATAAACAGGTCGCGGCGTAAGTCCGACAGGGTCATGCCCCAGGCTGAAAACACTGAGGCGCCGCGCGGGACGATGACTTTTTTGACGCCCAGCTCTTGAGCCAAGGCGACTGCATGCAGCGCGCCACCGCCGCCAAAGGCCATCAGGGTCAGGTCCCGGGGATCGTGACCACGGCTGAGCGACACCAGCTTCAGGGCGTTGACCATGTTGTTATTGGCCAGGCGCACCACACCACGGGCAATTTCATCGGCAGGCAGATCCAAGCGTTCGCTGAGCAGGCTGAAGCCGTCCGCTACTGCTTGTAGGTCGGCTACCACTTCGCCGCCGCAGAAGTACGCCGGGTTGATCCGGCCGAGTGCCAGGTTGGCATCCGTGGTGGTGATGTCGGTACCACCGTTACCGTACGCCGCCGGGCCGGGCAGGGCGCCCGCTGATTGCGGGCCGACATGCAGCTTGTCAAACCCGTCGACCCAGGCAATGGAGCCGCCGCCGTTGCCGATTTCCACCAGGTCCACCACGGGCACCATGATGGGGTAACCGGCATTGAGGCGGTCACGTTCGATCCAGTAGTCCGTCTTGATCGCGACCTGGCCATCGCGGATCAGTGCGCATTTGGCCGTGGTGCCGCCGATGTCGAGCCCCAGCAGGTTGGGTTCGCCAATCAAGCGTCCCAACTCGGCGGCCGCCCAGAAACCGCTGGCCGGTCCGGACTCGACCATGGTGATCGGGATGTCCCTGGCGTGGGCCACACTGTCAACGCCGCAATTGGACTGCATGATATACAGCGGCGCCTCGTAACCTGCGCTGCGCAGACCCGCCTCCAGTTCATCGAGGTAGCGCGCCGCTATCGGTTGCACGTAGGCCGACAGCACGGTGGTGCTGGAGCGCTCGTACTCGCGCCATTCACGGGTGATCTGATGTGAAGCGACCACCGATACTTCAGGCCACAGCCGCTTCACTTCGGCCAATACCGCCTGCTCGTGGCTGGGGTTGGCGTAGGCATGCAGCAGGCAAATAGCAATGGCTTGCACGCCATCGGCGCGCAAGGCGTCGATGATGGCGGGCAGCTCATCGAGTATTACAGGCTCGCGCTCACGGCCGTCGGTGTGCAGGCGCTCGGTGATTTCCCGGCGTAGGTAGCGCGGCACAAACGGCGCAGGTTTGACCCATTTCAGGTTGAAATAGTCTGGGCGGTTGGCCCGGGCAATTTCCAGGATGTCGCGAAAGCCTCGGGTGGTGATCAGCGCGGTCTTGACCCCACGCCGTTCGGTAAGCGCGTTGATGACAACAGTGGTGCCGTGGGCGAGGAAGTCGACTTCCGAAAGCGTTACCCGTGCCTTTTTGATGACATTGAGAATGCCTTGGGCAAAGTTCGGTGGCGTGGTGTCCACCTTCGCCGTACGCAGGGTCTGCTGGCCGGTGACGGGATCACTTTCGAAGTACACAAGGTCAGTAAAGGTGCCGCCCACATCGGTGGCTACGCGCACGGTTTTTCGGCTTTTCTGCACGGTTCGTCTCCTGGATCGTGTCTTGTCGCAAGCAGGAGAAGGACGGCATGGCGCCCCTCATTGCTGATGGTCACGATGCTAGGCAGGGCGCTGGGCGGGGGGCCACAGATGGGGCGGGTAGGTCGCAGGCCGATAGGTGGCAAGACCTACCCGCCTGGGTGGGTTGGTGGCTTAGAACGTGGTGTCGAGGTGGCCTTGGCGTATTGCAGCGCTGATTGCCGCGGTGCGGTTGTCCACGCCCAGCTTGGCGAACAGGTGTTTGAGGTGGAACTTTACCGTGTTCTCGGAGATGTCCAGGGCGAGGGCGATGGCCTTGTTGGATTGACCGCTGACAAGCAGCTCCAGTATCTGCGCTTCCTTGCCACTCAGGGCCATGTGCGCCGGCGTTGGGTGCGAGCGCCAGCCGCGCAGTCGCGTGATGGCTGTGGTCAGTAGTGTTGTGGGTTTGGGGTAGGCTTCCAGTGCCGGCAGCAGGCTGGGGCCGACTTCCAGCAACAGGCCGGGCAGGGCGTACTGCATGATCGGGGCAAGGGCCATGTCGAGTTCTTCGGCTTGGAGCTGCCGGCCGTTTTTCGCCGCGGCCAGGGCCATCAACCTCAAGCGCCAGGCGGGTAGACGCAGACCTTTGTTCTCCATCTCTTCAGCGGTTCGTTGAAGGTCGGTCCATGCGGCGCCCGAGCGACCGCTGAGCAATCGCAAGCGGCCCAATGCCAGGCTGGCAGCTTCCTGACTACGCCAGTCTTCGCGCTGACCTGCAATCTGTTCCAGATTGGCCTGCAGGAGCGCTTGGCGAGCGGCATGCAGTTGCCCACTCTGTACCTGGGCATCGATGCGCCAGGCCTGTACCAGACACAATAACCGTGGCCACTGGCGCGCGTGCGCCAGGTGGTCGGCATGGTCCAACTCCTGCAGTGCGGCATGCAACCCATGGCTGCGTAACCGCGAACGCCACGCTACCTCCGCCGTCATCGCAACCACATCCAGCCAGCCATCGGCGTGTTCCAATGCAGCCCAGCCGTCGTCCAGCCACGGCTGGATTTCGGACCAAGTACCTTGCCAATAGAGCTGGCGTGCCTTGAAGCAGCCGACCAGGGCCCGCAGCGAACTCTCCTGACCAAAATGGCCGTCGGCAAATGTCAGTGCCTCGTCCACCAATGTAGCGGCTTCGTTGATAGACCCTGATAACGCCAGGGCCTGGGCTTCATGGATCCGGCAGTAGTTTTCGCCACGCGGGCTGGCGATCACGCGCATTTTGACGTGAGCGTCCCTGATGGTGCGCAGGCTCGCAACCAACTCGCCGCGCGTCAGGTCCGCCAGTGCGTGCACGCACTCCAGCGTGGCTTGCGCGAGGGTCTGGTCAAGGGGATAGGGGCTGCTATGGAACGTCGTAACATCAGCATCAAGGCACTCAAAGCAGTCCTGGTAAGCATTCGCCAAGGTTTGGATAACATGAAAGTCTCGGGCCAGTCGTGCATCCCCGACCACCGAACCACGGGCCAGGTGCAACAGCTGTGTGGACAATTTGTGATCGCCCAGCTTGGCGTGCAGGTAGGCTTGGAGCAGCAGGAGGTCCGGTTGGGTATTGCAGGTAGCGGCGTCGAACTGACTCAACAAACCCTGGGCGTAACGAATGCCATGGTGCAGCACCAGTTCCCAGCCGCCTGCGCTGACCACCAGGTTCACCGCCAGTGGGATGTCCCCCGCCTTGAGCGCGTGATGAATGGCTTGGCTCCAGTCCTGTTGCTGCGCCAACCAATGTGCGGCGGCGCGGTGAATTGCCTGGGCTTGATGACTGTCGATACGCAAGCGCAGGAAGTCACGTAGCAATGCGTGATAGCGAAACCACTGGCGTTCGGGGTCCAGGGGAATCAGTAGCGTGTCGAGGTGCGATAGTTGCCTGAAGAGGTCTGCGCTGTCATGGCGGCCGCGCACCGCATCTGCCAAATCGGCATTGAACCGTTGCAACAAAGAGGTCTGTAGCAGCAGTGATTGGCAGTCCGCGGACAGGCTGTTGAATACATGCGCGGTGAGGTAGTTCGCAACGTCCGTCACTCCCCCGGAGAACGCTGTCAAGCCATACACCGAGCCGTCAATGCTGGTACGCCAGAGGCGTGCCAATTGCACTGCCACGGCCCATCCCTCGGTCGCGATGTGTACGCGACATAGGTCGTTCTCATCCAGTCCATTGCCTAGAATGCCACGCACCTCGTGCAAGGACAGGATCAACTCCCGGGCGCTGATCTCGTGTACCCAGCCTTTGGCTTTCCAGCGTGACAGCGGCCAGTCCGGACGGGTCCTGCTGGCGACCACCCAACGCAAGCCCGACGCGGCTTGCTCTGTTAATACACCTAGTATCGAACTCACTTCCGGGCTGGCGGCAAGGTGATAGTCATCCAAAAAAAGCGTGATCGCCCGATCTTCCTCGGCAAGCGCGCGCAGTAGCGCCTGGATCGTGCGTTGTGGTTGTACATCCAAGGCTTGCAAGGCTGCCAGGCGCGGCAAGTGCGCCAGCGCAACACCGGCATGGTCCAGCGAAAGGATCAGGTACGCGAGGAAGCGATTGGGGTCTGCGTCAGACTCGTCCAGTGACAACCAGGCCACTATTGCCTTGGGTGTCTGCTGCCGTATGGCTGCGTGCGATTGCATCAGCAGCGTGGTTTTACCGTAACCAGCGGGGGCCGTCAGCAGTGTCAATGGGACAAGGGCGTTCGTTTGCATGGAAGCCAGCAAGGCCTCACGCACAACTGAGGTGAGCATTGGCTGTGGAGGGGTGAGTTTACCGATCCAATACCAAGCATTGGATGAATGAGCGGGGGACTGTTGTTTCATGGTGAGGCGCACCGATGAAGAGCTGTTGGGGCCGTTTTAACAGCAAACTATGCGAGTTGTTGATTGACTGTGTTACCCGCAGTTTCTAAGTAAATCGCCCCGAATTCTCCAGACACTTTGCAGACTCGTGGTCGTGGACGCCCACCATCCCCGATCACTGACGACGGTGATGCTCGCAAATGTAGGAACCAGGCGCGATGCAATCAGGGTATATGCGCAGCTTGGTCCCACCGAAAATGTCCCACTAACTCTGTGGCTTTTCTGGCGAGCTTTTTCTCGTCATGTCTTTGTTTTTTTACTACTATCCTTCATCTGTGTACTCAAGGAAGAGGGGCTGAGCGCCTTGAGGCTGGTAGAAAATTTACACTCGATCATTGAGTGAGTTTTTACTTTTACCCAGAACCTAACGACTCAGCCAGCCGTAATTACTTTTTGGTGGAACCGATGGATAAAATGTGTGGCATCGTTGTAGTGGTAGGACTTGCCCTCTCGGGATGCGCTACGAAAACTCCAGAAAAACCTAAAGAAGTGACGCCGCCTCCTGCCGTAGTACAACAAGCTCCACCTGAAGCCGCACCTTCGACACCCTATACTGTGCGATATGAGGCTGCACCCGCCGCCAGTGCTGGCGCGCAAGCCCACGCTTCTGCTGAGGCCGATCAGTCAGACTCTGAAACAAACTTGAACCAAAATCGCGCTGAGCAATGCCGTAAAGAGTTGGATGTTTTGAAGGTTTACAACAAAGCGTCTTACGCTAAATACGAGGCGGAATACCAAGGCATTGCGGCCAAGACTGCAAAATACATGGAAATCAAAGACTCGCTGGGTCCTGATTTGAACTACATGGTTATGCCGGCTTATCAATTTCAAATCCGTGAATTCTGCTTCCGGGTTAAGACCCGTCTGTCAGAGCTTGTGCTTCGCCAAGCCAAATAACGATTTAATGTTCGGGGGCGTCTTTTACCAGTCACGGAAGCACTAAAAAGGTTTCCATCTCTGATGAAATGTTCGCCTCACGGGAATCGCACGGTTAAGCGCCAATGACGCAGAGTGCCTGCGCTGCTGCCGAATTGGCGGGCAAATATAAGCGCCTGATCGGCTTCTTGGTCCAGAGAGGTCAGGCGGCTTCTAACAATGCCGCTGGCATCGCCCATATCTGGAATCCGCTTGCGCGTTTTCGGGCGAATGTCGTGGGAACTGCACACCAGCGGATGCTGGATGCGTATCTCCCCTGTCTCCTTTCTCTGGTTTTCGTAATTGTTTTGTCGCGTGTGTCGTCGAAACGCAACCGGAGCAATGGTTGGGCAGTCGTTTAACCACAAACTACTTGAATGGAGAACCCCGTGGGCTTACGGATAGAGCTGAATGACGCGCCGCAAGAGGTCGACTACCAAGCGATTCTGGCTCCATTGAAAGAATACAACCAAGCCCAAGCGGGCCTTATCGAAACTGAAAAGTTTGCGCTTTTAATCAAGGATGACGTGGGCGCCACTCAAGGTGGGCTATACGCGAGAATTTCTGGACAGTGGTTATTCGTTGAATTGCTGGTGGTGCCCGAAGCGGCGCGAGGGCAGGGCCTGGGCGCAAAGTTGATGGCCAGGGCGGAAGCTCAGGCGCGTGAGAAAGGCTGCCAAGGTATCTGGCTGGACACATTCTCTTTCCAGGCCCCGGACTTTTACCGCCGCTTGGGCTTCAGCCTATTTGGAGAACTTAAGGATTATCCTGTCGCTGGATACAACCGGTTTTTTATGCAGAAGCGATTTGATTGAATCGGCCCGGTGTTTCCAGGCAGGCTGAGACCTTCCGGATGACGAGTGCATTGACAAAGACACTCGTCATTTCCCCAGAGTCAGTTAGCAGTCAGAGCACCAACTACCGGCACGATCAACACGGTACTGATCGCCATCGACAACACATTGCCAATATACGGATGCATGTGCTTTGGCAGCCTCCCGGCGATCGCGCAGGCCAATGGCGGTGCGATCAGCGCTCCCAGCAAAGCACTGAGCACAATCACGCTCGCGCTCCCTCCATGGGTCAACACCGCCGCAGGTACTACGGACACCAACGGCACATAGGTCGGATACCACCCACGCTTTCGCCATTGCTGACGCCACAACAGGACGCCCAGTAGTGAGGCCAGCGCCTGACCCGTGACCAAATGGGGCAACCATCCCGACCCGTAGGCAGGGCTTAAGGGATTCAACGCATAGGCCAGCAAAACCCCGGCGAGCAACCCCAGGCTCGCCCATTCATTGCCAAAAAACGGCGCTTCCGAAAAGTCGGCCAACACTCGGCGCAATGTCCAGCGAACTCCGTAGTCCGGTGGAGCAACGGTCGTGGTAGGGGGGACATTGACCCTGCTCTCAGGTTTACGGCTAACCAACCCTGGCAATGCCCGACACAGCAAAAACGCCACCACGCTGCCCAGTGCCATACCCAGGACATTCCCGATCACCACCGGCAATCCCAACGGGAGGCATAAGTAATTCACGAACAACAGACAACTTGGCGTCACTAGAATCGCACCGAGTAGGGCACCATTCAGTGTGACCTTCCAGCCACCTCCAAACAGCAACACCATGGCCGCCGGTAACGACACAAATGCCGCAAACGTGGGCTGCCAGGATTCGGCACTAACCGTCCAGCCCCACAGTGCATTGCTCAGCAAGAGCCCAAGCAATGAGCTAGTCACCAGCCAAGGCCAAAGACCCGTGCCATAGCTGATGCTGAAACCCTGCCAGCCCTGGGCGTAACGGCTGGTCCAGTAACCGAATGCACCGCCAAGCAGCAAGCCAATAGATGCAAACTCATGTTTGTAAAACGCCACTTCGCTGACATCACCGACCACCCAGCGCAACCAGGCAGTCGGTGAAGGCAGGCCGGCTACCATGTCGTTATAGGCGGGCCAATAGCCCGGCGCGGACGATGAATACATCACCGACAGTGCGGTGATCGTTCCGATGGTGACGAGTGTAAAAGCAATCAGGATCGTCAGATGGCGAGCAGCCGAGTCCGATGACGGTTTCGTCGAGATAAAGTCCATGATCCTGCCCCCATCAACGTGGCAGGCACGGGTGGTGGCGATAGCCGAGCATGCCGTCATACAGGTCGATGCGGCGATCCCGCTGCAGGTCGTTCAGATCATTCCAGATCGGTGCGCTGCGGGCGCTGGACAGATCGATGTCGGCATACAAAATGGCCTGCTCATTCGGCGAGGCGACTTTGCCGATTGGCCAACCGTTGGTGCCAGCGATCAGCGAACAACCAAGGTACCGCCCCCCATGTTCCTCACCGATCCGGTTGGCGGCGGCGATGAATACGTTGTTGACATGGGCGGCGGTCATGGTCAGGTAGGAGGCCATGCATTTGCCCGCTTCATCGAACAGCGGCGGCGGAGTCCACACCCAGTTGTTCAAGCTGCAAATGATGTCGGCGCCTTGCTGGGTCAGTATGCGCGGGACTTCAGGGAACCAGATGTCCCAGCAAATCAGCAAGCCGATACGGCCGATGGGCGTCTCAAACACCGGGAAACCAAGATTTCCCGGCGTAAACCACAGCTTTTCCTTGTTCCACAGGTGGGCCTTGCGGTACTTGCCGATCAAACCATCCGGGCCCAAGAGCACCGCCGTGTCGAACAGTTGCATGCCCTCGCGCTCCGCCAGCCCGGCGACGAGGTATACCTGCCGGTCTCGCGCAAAATCCATCCAGGCTCGGATGCTTGGGCCGTCCGGAATGGACTCGGCATGCTCGAACGCATCTTGGCGATTGCTGAACAGGTAACCGGTATTGGCCAGCTCCGGCAGCACAATCAGGTTGGCGCCATTGTTCACGGCTTGCAGGGCCAGGCTAAGGCTGTTATCGAGGTTGGATTGGCGATTTTGTGTGCCGACTTGCGGATCGAATTGCACAACGGCGACGCGGGCGAGACTGGTAGCTTCGTTCATGGATCATGACCTCTTTTTATTGTTATGGCTCCGCTACGGTAGGCGGATGCTTAAGTAGGAGGTCTTTTCGGTGTGCTCGTCAGTAGTCTGTTTCCGCTAGAGATGTAGGCTCTTGCCATAAAGGCTGGGTCTGGTAGCTCGGGTAGTCGTCAAGAGTAAAATCTTGATCTTTTGCAGGCTTTACTTCCGTTGCTTCTCAAAACGAATGTCCCCTTGCCCTAGATTCTTCACGGGCTGCCAGCCAAGGTTTCTATAGAATCCGCTCGCACGGCTTGCTTCAGCGGTTTCTAGCCATATCTTCTGATGGCTTTGAAACAGGAAAGACTCTGCTTTGTGCATCAGATTACGCCCCAACCCGTATCCTTCGAATTCCGGTAGGACGAAGACCGCGAATACGCAGCCATCTTCAATATCGACCATCGAAAAACCTACTGGAACACCACAGACCTGCGCGACCCAAGCGCACGGAGTCTCTGAAATTGCCTGACTTATGGCTTCAGGTGTTATCCCCATATCCGCTAACTGATCTTCAGATAAGTGATTTTCCTGAACGCTGGTTCGAATCTTGAAAATCGCATCGACATCGGCAAGTTTGGCAAGCCGGACTACTGCTTCCATGGCGTCTTCCTTTTTTCATCCGTGTGATGGAAAGTATCCTTACATATATCGGTGCTAGTGCAGCGAAAATGTCTACGCCGCACCCTTGGAGCCTGCTGGATGAACCGTCAACGTCCACCTGATCACTTCGCAACACCTCCCGCCGCACCAAGCACTGAAAGCACCGCCGCCCATCCGCCTGTTTGGCATAGCGGTCCGGACTTCTTGACCATTAGCAACACCGGTTCGGCCATTTTGGGCTTCTGCTCCGCGGTGCTTATGCTGTTGCCAGCCTTCTGCCTGGCGATACTGCTTTTTGTCGGGCTCGGTGCGATGCAGGACGTGCCATCCGGGGATGAGTCGAGTTTCACAACGTCGTCGTTCATCCTGTTCCTGCTTGGTTTTGTCGTGCTTATGGGCTTGGTCTTTGCGTGGATATTTTCTGAGCCTAGCGTGGAGGCCTTCACGTTCGACGAAAACCAGCGACTGCTGACCCTCACGGTCACTCGGCGCGGACGTAAACCCACTCAATGGCGCGTGCCATTCAGCGACATCATTTACATCTGCCCCTATGTGGTCGCTGCGTTTGACCGCGAGGGCCATTTTAGCGTGGTGTTTCAGGGACAAAAGAACAAGGTATTCGAGTTCCGGTTTGCGCAGGGCACTTCTCTGGAAAACATGGAGTTTCATGCGAAGTGGTTGCGGGGAATCATCGGCGAACGGATGCATGAACTACTGAATCTGGACAAATGAGCAAAGCACATCCATCCATTTACGGATTTTCCATTTCGGCTTTTCAAACGCTTCTAAGACGATACGAACCTTGATAGGCGTGCGGAAGTGGATGGCGTAGTTAGCCGTGAACAATCCCCCTCGGTGATCTGCTGTAGGCTGGTCGCTCGTTCACGGAGGAAAACATGCGGATCTACATCACTGGCGCCTCGTGCGCAGGTGTCACCACCCTGGGCCAGAACCTTGCCACGCGGCTCGATGTGCAACAGGCGGCCCGTGAAAAACAGCGCTTTGGCGATCGGATCGCGCCCGGTGGCGACATGCACCAGATCCATGTGGCCTTTCGGGAGTGGGCTTCGCAGTATGACGATCCGGGCTTTTCAGGGCGCAACCGCGCGTGGCACGAGAGGTGGTTGTCGGAGCAAACGGCGCAGGTGTTGCGCATTGATGGAACGCGGGATGCGCAAAAGATGGCGGCGGATGTCATCCAGGCGCTGCCACGTTAGCCCGGAACCCACTGTCGAACACGCGGTCCGAACGACTGCGCCCCGCGATGGCATCGACCCTCTACCGTGAAGGATCACACCCGATGAAACGATTGACCGCCAGCCTCCTGCTCGCCGGCACCAGCCTGATTTGCGCTTCCAACACCTGGGCGTGGAGCAGCGACGGAGACAAGATCAAGTTGACCGAGGGCGAAATCGCGTTCTGTCGGACCTGGCAGAACGACGGCACTTTGGTGATGTACGCCCGGCAGAAGGGGCAACCCACGCCGACTTACCCTGATGACGCCTACTCTGAGCCCTCCGATGAGCAAAAAAAGATGCGAGCCTATTTCATTCGAGAGGCAAAAAATGTTCAGGTTGCCAACACCGAAAAAGAACACGTGGCAGTATCCGAAGCCTTCGGCGTCCAGATGCTGAATCGCTGCGTAGGCCTGGTCACCTCGCTTCCATCGAGCAAGGAACCGTAGGCCGCCATCCGCCGCTGATGGGCCAGCCGGCTCGCGGCGCTGCCGCACATTGCCTGATAAATCCCAGACAAAGAAAAGCCCGCGATGGGGGCACGGGCTAAAGGGATGTTCATTAGGAGCTGGATTAACCATAAGCCTCCGTCTGTGAAAACGGCGTGAAAGGAAAGCCTGCAATACGCACTTTTTTGTAGGACTGTGCCTCGCTGGTCAGCTGGCGTACTGTGTCGGTTCATTTTTCCCACAGTGAAGGGTGTTATCCATGTCAGATGAAGTACGGCTTGTCGTGATTATCCAGACCCAACCGGGCCGCGGGCCGGACCAGTTGGCAGCGTTCGAGCAACTGGCGCCGCTGGTCAGGGCCGAGCAAGGCTGTATTCAATATGACCTGCACCCCGTCTCCGGCAACCCGGACAGTTTCGTGCTGATCGAGAAGTGGGCGTCCAAAGCTGCGCTCGAAGCCCACCACGCCACGCCCCATATGATCGCGGCGAGCCGGCACAATCCTACGTTCCGCGCCGGGCCTTCCACGGTCTTGTTGCTTGAGGCCGCTGTTTAAGCAAGCGCCTATCGCACTTTTTTGCATTTCCTCGCTCTATCTCTGACCCCATCACATAAATACTCCCTGTGGTCACAAGAGCGAGACCTGGTGCCGATAGTTCGTCTGTTTACTTCATGCAAGCGTCGCTGGACGCGTCAGCCTCTGCTACTGGCTGCCGCGTTCATGCTCTGTACTGTCGGTTGCAGCCAGCAGCAGGCGCGAGATGTGGCCAAGCAATTGAGCAACGGCAAGCCGGATGAGTTCTTTCAGACCAGCGTTGATCGCATGGCGACCCTGGGCATGCGCGCCAATCTGCAAAGTCTGTATTTGCTGATGAACAAACTCTACCTGCGCAACCCCAGCCAATGGCGGCAATCGGGATACCCGGATGCGGTGAGCGCGGCCCGGGAAATCCGCCTGGCGATCGAAAACCGTCGCCCGTTGCCTGCCCTTGGCGAGCGGCGCGACCTGGCGGCGTTGAGCTACTCCTTGAGCCCGGAGTTTCGCGGCGATCGTGTCGGTGCGTTTATCTATGCCATCGGCAGCATGATCGTCACCGCCCACGGCGGGCGCACCGAGTTTTACCTCACCGATTCAATCAACCCGCAATTCGTCAGCAACGCCGCACGCAACATCGAGAAGGCCACCTGGCTGCTCAGCCAGCGCCAGGATGCCAATGGCGTGTTGCTGCTGTTCTCCAACGAAATCTCGGAGGAGGGCAGCAACCTCAGTTTTGCCGTGGAGTTTGGCAAGGTCGTCGCGCGGCTCGACCTGTTGACCCAACTGCTGGATGAGCGCTACCGGCGGATCGGGGTCAACTATGCGCAGAGCTTGTTGCTGATGAATTTTCTGCCGGTACAGTGAGCCACATGCGTACGCCGTAGCAGGAAAAAAGCATGGCGTTATCCTCGTCTTGCTTTACATCCTTGTGGCTAAAAATGTCCAATTGCCCCGTGATAGACGGCTTCAGCCGCCTAGCACCCCATCCGCTTTGCCCAAGAGGCCTCAATGCAGATCAACAGCGAGCGTGCAGCCACTGCATGCGGTTTGGTAGCGATTCTCCTGTGGAGTACCGCCGCCGGGCTTATCCGCAGCGTCAGTGAACTGTTCGGCCCATTGGGCGGTGCGGCGTTGATCTACACACTGGGAGCGGTGCTGCTGGTGATGTTTCTGGGACGGCCGCGGGTGCGCGCCACCTCCTGGTTCTACCTGATTGTGGGCAGTGCGCTGTTTGTGGCGTACGAATTGTGCCTGTCGCTGGCATTGGGTTACGCAAGCAATCACAACCAGGCGATTGAGCTGGGTGTGGTGAATTACCTCTGGCCATGCCTGACCGTACTGCTCGCCATCGTCATGAATGGGCAAAAGGCCCGTTGGCTGATCCTGCCTGGCACCGTGCTGGCGTTGTTCGGCATCGTGTGGGTGGTGAGCGGCGATGGCCTGGCCTTGGCCACCATCGTCGCCAATGTGAACAGCAATCCCCTGAGCTATAGCCTCGCGCTCGGCTGTGCAGTCACTTTTGCGCTTTACTGCAATGTCACCCGACGCTACGCCGGCGGGCAAAATCTGGTGATGCTGTTTTTTATCCTGGCCGCCAGTGTGCTCTGGTTGAAATACGCGCTGAGCAGCGAAGTGCTGCCGGCATTCACTTTCAATGGCAGCCTGCAACTGGGGGCGGCCGGTGTGGCCATGGCCGGCGGTTATGCGCTGTGGAACGTCGGAATACTGCGCGGCAACCTGACCTTGCTCGCCACTGCCTCGTACTCTGCGCCGGTGTTGTCTTCGGCATTTGCCGCTGTGTGGCTGGGTGCGCATCTCACTGCACAGTTCTGGCAAGGCGCAGTCCTGGTAACGTTGGGCTCGCTGATGTGCTGGCAGGCAACGCGGGCGCGTTCAACGGCCTGAGCCAGTACGTTGTTTCGCTTTCCGGTGTAGGAACGGGCCTAAGTGCACGGACGCTGCTTGAAACGCTCTCGGCTCGGCAATAGCCTCGGACTTTTCTTAAACATGAGTGGCTGCCTTGGGTAAGCAAAAAACGCGTTGGCCGACTGATCGCGAGATTCGCCTGCGATTTATCCTGTTTGCCGTCATCAATGCCGCGAGCGTTCAAGGCGTTTCTGCGGAATTGTTATTGCCCGCGCACAAACTGCTGCGGGAATCGCCGACAGAGGCGCAGTTGCACGACACCCTGGCCGAGATTTTGGCGACCGATGAAATGTACGGTTTACGGTTTCCTCCCGGTTCAGAGGCCGATGAGCTGTTGCAGACGCTGAATCTCAGCCGCGGTTAGATCGGTCCTTTCCTTCTGGCAGGCCGCCATTGCTGATCGCTTGTACGCCACAGGTAAATACCCGGTTGATCAGGCGTGACTTGAGCGCGATCCTTGTCTTCCCATCAGGGCCCCGCCATTTTCGCCTCCCCGATTTCCAAGGACCCACCCCATGTTGCTGCGTCAACCTCCGCTCCTTTTCGCTGCCCTGACCTTTGGCTCACTGGTGCACGCCGAAGGTCTGCAACTGGCCCCGGTCGAAGTCACCAGCAGCGAAGCCAGCGCCGGCGAAATCGCCGAGGCGCAGCTCAAGAGCGTGCCCGGCGGCACCAACTACATCGACATGGACAGCGTGCAACAGGGCAGGTTGAGCACCAACGAGGACGTGTTCAAGTACCAGGCCGGGGTGTACGCCAAGGCAGCGAACAACGAAGGGATCAAACTGTCGATCCGTGGCTCGGGTTTGAACCGCAGCCCCGGTGCCCATGGCTCGGGCCTGTATGAAATGTTCGACGGCCTGCCGCTGACCGGCCCCGGCGGCACGCCCTATGAATTGAAAGACCCGTTGTGGCAAAGCCGCGTCGAAGTGCTGCGCGGCGCCAATGGTTTCGACCGGGGCGCCTTGGCCCTGGGGGGCGCGGTCAACTACGTGACCCGCACCGGCTACGATGCGCCCAAACTGCAACTGCGCTATGAAGTGGGCAGCAAAGGTTACGCCCAGCGCGAGATCAGCTCGGGCCAGGTGTTGGGGGATGCCGACTACTACATCAGCCTCACCGACTCCGAATCCGACGGCTACCAACGCCAGAGCGCAGCCACCGGCAAAGGCTTCGCCGCCAACTTCGGCTACCGCTTCAGCCCGGAATTGGAAACGCGTTTTTACATCCGTTACCGCGAAACCACCAACGATACCCCCGGCAAGTTGACGCGCAACCAGATCAGCCACGACCCCCGCGCCGCCAACAGCCTCAACGCCGCCCGTGACTCCAAGCGCCTGCAACCGGGCTCGACCTGGATCGCCAACAAGACCACCTTGCAGCTGGACGACAACTCCCGCGTCGAATTCGGCCTGGCTTACCACGATTACCCGATGGACCTGCGCGAAGGCACCATCCGCCTGAAAGTCGCCTACACCGACATCAGCAGCACCCTCAATTACATCCGCCAGGACACGCTGTTCGGGCACGACAGCAAGACCACCATCGGCCTGCGCACTACCCAGGCGATGCCCAATAACGGTGGTGCGGAATACGTGCGCATACCGGCCGGCAACACCGCAACCTATGCCCCCGGCACCAAGACCCGCGACTACAGCTACCTGGGCTCCGACACCGTGCTGCACATCGGCAACGACCTGGAGCTGGTGCCAGACCTGTGGCTGACCACCGGCCTCGCGGCAATCTATACCCGCCGCGAAACCGAAGTGACCTACCCGGACGCCCACGCACCGCTGAGCCAGCACGATTGGGACTACGCGCCACGGGTCGGCCTGCGTTACGACTTCACGCCGCAATTGCAGGTCTACGGCAACCTGAGCCGCTCGGTGGAACCGCCGCATGCGTGGTCGATGATCTGGGGTTCGAACAAGTACTTTACGAGCGGACCGGCCAACGGCATGGCCCGCGAAGGTGTCAGCCTGAAAAATCAGACCGCCACCACCCTGGAAGTCGGTGGGCGTGGCGAACACTGGTTCGGTCAGTGGGATCTGGCGCTGTACCGCTCCGAAGTGCGTCACGAACTGCTCACCGTCGAAACCCAGGCGCAGACTGCCACAACCAACGCCATCGTCGCCGAAAACAACGCTAGCCCGACCATCCACCAAGGCATCGAACTGAGCCTGCTCAGCCCGTTGTGGGACGGCGGCGGCAGTGGCAAGCTCGACCTGCGCCAGGCATACACCTTCAGCGACTTCCACTACCGCGACGATGAGCGCTTCGGCGACAACACCTTGCCGGGCATCCCCAGGCACTACTACCAGGGGCAGTTGCGCTACAGCCATCCGACCGGTTTCTACACCAGCTTCAACACCGAGCATTCGTCAAAAGTGGCAGTGGACTATGCCAATTCCTACACGACTGCGTCCTACACCCTCTTGGGTGCAACCTTCGGTTACGACGCCCCCAAGCACGACTGGCAAGCCTGGGTTGACCTGCGCAACCTCACCAACCGTCGCTACGCCAATACCGTCACGCCAGGTTACGACGACAAGGGCACAGACATGGCGCGTTCCACACCGGGCGATGGTCGCGGCATCTACACCGGCGTGTCCTGGAGCTGGCGCTGAGGCTAACAGACCGTCATCGCAGGCAAGCCAGCTCCCACAGGGGATTGGCGTTGGCTGTGAGATCTATAGCCAGACGCGTTCTGCCGAACAACACAGCTCACCTGTGGGAGCGGGCTTGCCCGCGAAAGCGGTGGTTCAGCCAACACCTCCACCAACAGTGCCACCGCCTTCGCAGCCTCGCTAGGGCTCGACAGCTCCCACAGGGGATTGGCAGTGTTTGGGCTATCTCCAGCCGAGCACTGACAGCCCGCCAACACCAATCACCTGTGGGAGCGGGCTTGCCCGCGAAAGCGGTGGTTCAGCCAACACCTCTACCAACAGTCCCGCCGCCTTCGCAGCCTCGCTAAAGCTCGACAGCTCCCACAGGGGATTGGCGGTGTGAGAGGGATCTCCAGCCAAGCACTGACAACCCAGCAACACAGCTCAAATGTGGGAGCGGGCTTGCCCGCGAAAGCGGTGGTTCAGCCAACACCTCTATCAACAGTGCCACCGCCTTCGCAGCCTCGCTAAAGCTCGACAGCTCCCACAGGAGACTGGCAGTGCCTAGGCTATCTCCAGCCGAACACTGACATCCCAGCAACCCCAATCACCTGTGGGAGCGGGCTTGCCCGCGAAAGCGGCGGTTCAGCCAACACCTCTACCAACAGTCCCGCCGCCTTCGCAGCCTCGCTAAAGCTCGACAGCTCCCACAGGGGATTGGCGGTGTGAGAGGGATCTCCAGCCGAACACTGACATCCCAGCAACACAGCTCAAATGTGGGAGCGGGCTTGCCCGCGAAAGCGGTGGTTCAGCCAACACCTCTATCAACAGTGCCACCGCCTTCGCAGCCTCGCTAAAGCTCGACAGCTCCCACAGGAGACTGGCAGTGCCTAGGCTATCTCCAGCCGAACACTGACATCCCAGCAACCCCAATCACCTGTGGGAGCGGGCTTGCCCGTGAAAGCGGTGGTTCAGCCAACACCTCTACTAGCAGTGCCGCCGCCTTCGCAGCCTCGCTAAAGCTCGACAGCTCCCACAGGGGACTAGCAGTGCCTGGGCGATCTCCAGCCGAGCACTCACTCCCTATCAGCATCAATCAACTGTGGGCTTGCCCGCGATGGCGGTCCGTCAGTCAACAGTGATAGGTGCTGCTCAGTGGTTCTTGCTCCTACTTCGTTTTACTGGCATTGTTTGCGCAATTGGTAATATTTCCCATTTGAGACTCTTTTGCGCATGCATGACATTCCGGCCACGCTGGACGGTTCAGCCCGTCAGCAGACCCTTGCGGCAATGTATAGCGAGCACCACGGCTGGTTGCACGGCTGGCTGCGCAAAAAGCTGGGTTGCTCGCAACACGCCGCCGACCTGGCTCACGATGCGTTTATCCGCGTCCTCATGCTCGCCGAACCGCAACATATCAAGGAACCCCGGGCGTTCCTGGCCACCACGGCAGGGCGCTTGCTGATCGATAGTGCCCGTCGTCGCCGTATCGAAAAAGCCTACATGGAGGCCCTCGCCGTCCAGTGCGAAGACGCCGGCATGCCCGACCCAGCGGCGATCCATGTCGCGCTGCAAGCCCTGGAACGCATCGCCGAGATGCTCGCCGGCTTGCCCGCCAAGGCTCGCCAGGCCTTTCTGTTAAGTCGCCTCGACGGGCTCACCTACAGTGAAATCGCCACGCGCCTGGACGTTTCCTCCAGCACCGTCAAAAACTACATCTCCAGCGCCCTGGTGCACTGTTACCACAGCCTGCACGGGGCCGACCCGCTCTAATGAACTGCGAACACATCATCCAGCAAGCGGCGAATTGGCTGACACGCCTGCACGACGAAGACGTCAGCGACGCCGAGCGCCAGGCCTTCCGCGTATGGTGCGACGCCGACCCGCGCCACGCCGTCGCCATCGAGCGCATGCGCGGCCTGTGGGGCAGCCTCGACACCTTGCCGGCAAAGCCTGCGCGTCGCGCCCTCAACCGTGCGTTTGCGCCCCAACGCCGGCGTGGCGCCCAGGCGGTCGGTTTGCTCGGCGTGGTGCTCTGCGCCTGGCTGGGCCTGCAACACCTGCCGGTGTGGATGGCTGACCAGCGCACCGGCGTCGGCGAACGCCGGCAGATCGCCCTCGACGATGGCAGCCAACTGCAGCTCAACAGCAACTCGGCGGTGGACGTGAAATTCGACGGCCACCAGCGAGTGATCGAGTTGCTGCAAGGCGAACTCTGGGTCGATGTGGCCAAGGATGCGCAGCGACCGTTCGTAGTGCGCACCGACCAAGGCACGGCGACGGCACTGGGCACCCGTTATCTGGTCAAGCGTGCGGCCGACGGAACGACTGTGGTCACGGTGATCGAGTCCACCGTGGCCGTGCAGGGCGACAGCCGCGACAGCGTCAAGGTCATGGCCGGCCAGCGTTCGGTGCTTGACCACGGTCACGCGCAGCCTGCGCAAGCCACCGGCAATGCCGATGCGGACGCCTGGACCCGTGGCCTGCTCAAGGTCAATGACCAACCCCTCGGCGACGTCCTGCAAACCTTGGCCAGCTATCGCCACGGGATGCTGCGTTTCGATCCCGAGGCCCTGCGCAACCTGCGGGTGTCCGGGGTGTTCAAGCTGGATGACACGACAGCGGCGCTTGCGGCACTGGCGGATAACCTGCCGATCCAGGTGGAGTACTTCACCGACCTGCTGGTGGTGGTCAAGCCGCGCTAGGGTTCGTTCTGGCGCAGGCGTTTGTACAGGGTGTTGCGGCTGACGCCGAGTTCCCGCGCAAGGTGGGAAATGTTCCCGCCGAGCGCCTTCAAGCGCTGGTTCAGGTCGATGTTGTCATCCAGAAACTCGTTGGCGGGCAGCGGCGGCGTCAGGTTCAGGTCGACAAAAAAATCATCCGGCAAGTGCTCCGCGCGAATCGGCTGCTCTTCGGCCATCGCCAGCGCGACCTGCAACACGCTGCTCACCTGGCGCAAATTCCCCGGCCACGGATGCTGCTCAAACAGTGCCAGCACCTCGGCGCTCAGCCCGGCCCATTGGGTCGGCTCGCGGTGTTGTTGCCACAGTTGCTGGAACAGCGCCTGCTTATCGGTGCGCTCGCGCAACGGCGGCAACTCCAGGGTCAAGCCACCAATGCGGTAGTACAAATCCTCACGAAAACGCCCGGCTTGCACCCATTCGCGCAGGGCGCGGTTGGTGGCCGAGATAATGCGCAAATCCACCGGGAACAGCTCGCTGCTGCCGACTGGTTGCACACAACGCTCCTGCAATACCCTTAGTAAACGCGCCTGGGTCGGCAGCGGCATATCGCCGATCTCGTCAAGAAACAACGTGCCCTTGTCGGCCTTGCGGATCAGGCCAATGCTGCCTTTCTGATTGGCCCCGGTGAACGCGCCTTTTTCGTAGCCGAACAGTTCCGATTCCACCAGCTCAGCCGGAATGGCCGCACAGTTCACCGCGATAAACGCCTGCTGGCTGCGGGAACTGGCCTGGTGCAGGGCTTTGACGAACACCTCTTTGCCCACGCCGGTTTCGCCGTGGATCAGCAGCGGAATGTCCTTCTCCAGCAACCGCTCGGCCTGGCGTACGGCCTTCTCCACGCGCAGGTCGCCGAAGTGCAAGGTTTTCAGGCCAACCGCTGTCGGCTTTGGCGCTGCGGGTTGTGTGAATACTCGCGCCTGCACCGGCATCTGCTTGGGGCGTTTCAACAGGCACTGGAACCGATTGCGTCCCGCCGCCTGCAACGAAAACGGCAAGCCTTCCGGCTGGTTCAACAACTCCAGCAGCGACACCTTGAACAAACGGTCGATCATTACCCGCGACAAGCTGATGCCCAGCAGGTTGTCTGCACGGCGGTTGGCCGAGAGCACCTGGCCGCTGTCATCAAAGATCAGCAGGCCGGCCCATTGGCTGTCGAGGTTGTTCAGGCCGGTGTTGAAGGTCAGTTGGAAGTGTTCACCGCGAAACAGGTTGAGGATCAGCCGGTTTTCCACGGTCTGGCTCATCATCTTGACCATGCCCAAGGTGTGGGAGGGCGGCAGGTAGCTGTCGCTGGACACATCCAGCACCGCAATGATCTCGCGCTGCGCATCGAAAATCGGCGCCGCCGAACCGGTCATGAAGCGGTTGGCCTTGAGGAAGTGTTCGTCGTGCTCGATATGCACCGCCTGGGCACAGGCCAGCGCGGTGCCGATGGCATTGGTGCCGCTGGAACGCTCCTGCCAGCTGGCGCCAGGGTTGAAGCCGCGGGCCAGTTTCGGCTCGATGAACCGCTGGGTGCCCCACGAGGTCAGCACCTGGCCCTGGTTGTCGGCCAGCATGATCAGGCAGTTGGAATTGCTCAGGATGTTTTCGTAGTACGGCAACACTTCCTGGTGGGTGGTCTGCACCAGGGAATGTTGGCTTTCGAGCAGTTGGCTGATGCCTGCGGCGGGCAGTTGATCAAAGCTGGGGGCGCTTTGATGGTCCAGGCCGAATGCGCGGCAACGGCGCCAGGATTCCTGGATAAGGGTGTCGTGAGTCAAGGGTTCGGCCATGGTGTGACCTTCTTTTATTGTTATTTTTATACAGCCTTGCGCAGCCCCGATGTGGGAGCGGGCTTGCCCGCGATAGCGCGGGTTCAGTCACTGAATATGCAAGCTGATACACCGTCATCGCGGGCAAGCCCGCTCCCACAAGTTGCCTGGGTTGGTCATTGAATCAAGCCCAGAGAGTGTTGTTCAGAACTGTTCATTGTCAACCCCCGAACTGTTCAGTTGTTCAGTCGGATTGTTCACTCCCGAACATCCCATTCAAGCCATTTCCTCATACATCAAGCACTTGCAGTTTTGGCACGAAACTCGCTCTGACGAATGGCCAGATTCATTCCAATAATAAAAAAGGTCGTGTCATGTCATTGACCCTGGAACATGTCTCCCGCGTCGTTGAAGGCCAAACCTGGATCGACGACGCCACCCTGCGTTTCGAAGCCGGTTCCTTCAACGTGTTGCTCGGCCGCACCCTGTCCGGCAAGACCAGCCTGATGCGCCTGATGGCCGGCCTGGACAAGCCCGACAGCGGCCGCATTCTGATGAACGGCGTGGATGTCACCCACAAGCCGGTGCGCCTGCGCAACGTGTCGATGGTGTATCAGCAGTTCATCAACTACCCGACCATGACCGTGTTCGAAAACATCGCCTCGCCCTTGCGCCAGGCGGGGATGGCCAACGAGCTGATCCAGAGCAAGGTGCTGGAAACCGCCAAGATGCTGCGCATCGAGAAATTCCTGCAGCGCCACCCGCTGGAATTGTCCGGCGGCCAGCAGCAACGCACGGCCATGGCCCGGGCCTTGGTGAAAGACGCCGAGTTGATCCTGTTCGATGAGCCGCTGGTGAACCTGGACTACAAACTGCGCGAAGAGCTGCGTCAGGAAATGCGCGAGCTGTTCAAGGCGCGCCATACCATCGCCATCTACGCCACCACCGAGCCCAACGAAGCCCTGGCGCTGGGTGGCACCACCACCATCCTTCACGAAGGTCGGGTGATTCAGAGCGGCAAGGCCGCCGAGGTCTATCACCAACCCCAGAGCGTGCTGGCTGCCGAGCTGTTTTCCGAACCGCCGATCAACCTGATGCCGGGGCGCATCAGCGGCAACGAAGTCAGCTTCGCGAATTTTGTGCACTTCCCGCTCAATGTCGATTTGCGCCCCATCGGTGAAGGCGAATTCCGTTTTGGCGTGCGTCCCAGCCATATCAGCCTGGTGCCGAGCAACGATGATGACCTGGAGCTGGCGGTGACTGTGGAAGTCGCCGAGATCAGCGGCTCGGAAACCTTTCTACATGTGCGCAGCGAACATTTCCTACTGGTGCTGCACCTGCCGGGGGTACATGAGTACGACGTCGACGCACCGATCCGCGTGTATATCCCCACCCATAAACTGTTTGTGTTCGATAGCCAGGGCTGCTTGGTCCAGGCTCCCGGGCGACGTGTTGCGAGGGTTGCCTGATGGCCGAGATCCATTTGCAGAACCTGGCGCACAGCTATAGCCCTACGCCGAGTGGTCCTGAGGACTACGCAATTAGGGAAATGAACCACGTCTGGGAGCAGGGCGGTGCCTACGCGTTGCTCGGGCCGTCGGGTTGCGGCAAGTCGACCTTGCTCAACATCATCTCCGGCCTGCTCAGCCCCTCCGAAGGCCAGGTGCTGTTCGACACCAAAGTGGTCAACGACCTCACCCCGGAAAAACGCAATATTGCCCAGGTGTTTCAGTTCCCGGTGGTGTACGACACCATGACCGTGTTCGACAACCTGGCGTTCCCACTGCGCAATCAGGGCATGGCCGAGGCGAAAATTCACAGCAAGGTGCAGGAAATTGCCGAAGTCCTCGACCTGCAAAACCTGCTGACGAAAAAGGCGCGCAACCTCACCGCCGACGAAAAGCAGAAAGTCTCCATGGGCCGTGGCCTGGTGCGTGACGACGTGTCGGCGATCCTGTTCGATGAACCGCTGACGGTGATCGACCCGCACCTCAAGTGGAAGCTGCGGCGCAAGCTCAAGCAGATCCACGAGCAGTTCAATATCACCATGGTCTACGTGACCCACGACCAGTTGGAAGCCTCGACCTTCGCCGACAAGATCGCGGTGATGTACGGCGGGCAGATCGTGCAGTTCGGTACGCCGCGTGAACTGTTCGAGCGCCCCAGCCACACCTTTGTCGGCTATTTCATCGGCAGCCCTGGGATGAATCTGATCGAGGTGCAGGCCGAGGCGGGCGGGGTGCGTTTTGCTGGCACCCATCTGCCGTTGTCCGAGGCGCTTCAACAGCGCATCAGCAACACGCCTTACAAAAAACTCCAGGTCGGTATCCGCCCGGAATTTATCCACGTATGGGATGAGTACAACCCTGACGCCCTGCACGCCGATGTCACTCATCTGGAAGACCTCGGCACCTACAAGATCATCACCCTCAACCTCGACGGCGCGCTGTTGAAGGTCCGCCTGGCCGAAGACAAACCGGTGCCGGAAGGCCAGGCCTGCATCAGCTTCCCCGCGCAATGGCTGATGCTCTACGCCGACGACTACCTGCTGGAGGTACAGCCATGAACAAGGTGCAGAACAACAAGGCCTGGTGGCTGGTGTTGCCGGTGTTCCTGCTGGTGGCGTTCAGTGCGGTGATCCCGATGATGACCGTGGTCAACTACTCGGTGCAGGACATCTTCGACCAATCCAGCCGCTACTTCGTCGGTGCCGATTGGTACAAGCAGGTGCTGCTCGACCCGCGCCTGCACGACTCACTGTTGCGCCAGTTCATCTACTCGGCCTGCGTGCTGTTGATCGAAATCCCTCTGGGCATCGCCATCGCCTTGACCATGCCGACCAAGGGCCGCTGGTCGTCACTGGTGCTGATCATCCTCGCGATTCCGTTGCTGATCCCATGGAACGTGGTGGGCACCATCTGGCAGATCTTCGGCCGCGCCGACATCGGTTTGCTGGGTTACAGCCTCAACGCGCTGGGCATCAGCTACAACTACGCGGCCAACACGGCAGACGCCTGGGTCACTGTGCTGGTCATGGACGTATGGCACTGGACCTCGTTGGTGGCGCTGCTCTGCTACTCGGGGCTACGGGCCATTCCGGATGTGTACTACCAGGCCGCGCGGATCGATCGCGCATCCGCCTGGGCGGTGTTCCGACATATCCAGTTGCCGAAGATGAAAAGCGTGCTGTTGATCGCGGTGATGCTGCGCTTTATGGACAGCTTCATGATCTACACCGAGCCGTTCGTACTGACCGGCGGTGGACCGGGGAATGCCACTACCTTCCTCAGTCAGACGCTGACCCAGATGGCCGTAGGTCAATTCGACCTGGGGCCGGCGGCAGCGTTTTCCCTGGTGTACTTCCTGATCATCCTGTTGGTGTCCTGGCTGTTCTACACCGCCATGACCCACTCCGACGCCAACCGCTGAGGCCGCAGATATGAGCAAGCGCAAGGTTATCCCGCTGCTGATCTACATCCTGTTCCTGTTGGTGCCGATCTATTGGCTGCTGAACATGTCCTTCAAGAGCAACACCGAAATCCTCGGCGGGCTGACGCTGTTTCCGCAGGACTTCACCCTGGCCAACTACAAGGTGATCTTCACCGACCCGAGTTGGTACACCGGCTACCTCAATTCGCTGTACTACGTCAGCCTGAATACGGTGATTTCTCTTACGGTGGCGCTACCGGCGGCCTACGCTTTTTCGCGCTATCGCTTCCTCGGCGACAAGCACCTGTTCTTCTGGCTGCTGACCAACCGCATGGCGCCGCCGGCGGTGTTTTTACTGCCGTTCTTCCAGCTGTATTCGTCGATCGGTTTGTTTGACACCCACATCGCCGTGGCACTGGCTCACTGTTTGTTCAACGTGCCGCTGGCGGTGTGGATTCTTGAGGGGTTTATGTCCGGCGTTCCCAAGGAGATCGACGAAACCGCCTACATCGACGGCTACTCGTTTCCCAAGTTTTTCGTGAAGATCTTTATCCCGCTGATCGGCTCGGGCATCGGCGTGACGGCATTTTTCTGCTTTATGTTTTCCTGGGTCGAGCTACTGCTGGCGCGCACTCTGACCTCGGTCAACGCCAAGCCGATTGCGGCAGTGATGACCCGTACGGTCTCGGCATCGGGCATCGATTGGGGCGTACTGGCAGCGGCGGGGGTGTTGACCATCCTGCCCGGCATGCTGGTGATCTGGTTTGTTCGCAACCACGTGGCCAAGGGCTTTGCCCTGGGCCGGGTCTGAGGAGTCGATGATGGAATGGATGGCCTGGACCACCCCCACTGCACTGTTCTTCGGCGGCATTGCCCTGATTCTGGCGGGCATGACCACCTGGGAACTGCGTTCGCCGAGTATCCCCCGGCGCGGTTTTTTACCGATCAGCACCACCCGTGGTGATCGCCTGTTTATCGGTCTTCTCGGCAGCGCCTACCTGCATTTGCTGGTAATCGGCGTCACCGGCTGGAGCATCTGGGTGGCGACTGCGCTGTCCCTGGTGTGGCTGTTGAGCGTGATGCGTTGGGGCTAGTGCCCTTATGAATAAACAACCAGGAGGTCTCTATGTTCGATAAAAACAATAAGCTGCGACATAGCATTTCATTGGCCGCCGTCTTGGCCCTCAGCGGTTTGAGCGCTTCGGCCTGGGCCGATGCGTACGAAGATGCCGCGAAAAAATGGATCGGCAGCGAGTTCAAACCATCCACCCTCACGGCCGAGCAGCAGCTGGCGGAACTCAAGTGGTTTATCAAGGCGGCCGAACCGTTCCGTGGGATGAAGATCAACGTGGTGTCGGAAACCCTCACCACCCATGAGTACGAATCCAAGGTCCTGGCCAAGGCCTTCAGTGAAATCACCGGGATCAAGCTGACCCACGACCTGCTGCAGGAAGGCGACGTGGTGGAGAAGCTGCAAACCCAGATGCAGTCCGACAAGAACATTTATGACGGCTGGGTCAACGATTCCGACTTGATCGGTACGCACTTTCGCTATGGCAAGACGGAATCCATCACCGATCTGATGGCCAACGAAGGCAAGGACTTCACTTCGCCGACGCTGGACCTGAAGGACTTTATCGGCCTGTCCTTCACCACCGCGCCGGACGGCAAGCTCTACCAACTGCCTGACCAGCAGTTCGCCAACCTGTATTGGTTCCGCGCCGACTGGTTCGAACGTGCGGACCTCAAAGCCAAGTTCAAGGAAAAGTACGGTTATGACCTCGGCGTGCCGGTCAACTGGTCGGCCTACGAAGACATCGCCAAATTCTTCAGCGAAGACGTCAAGGAGATCGACGGCAAGCGCGTGTATGGGCACATGGACTACGGCAAGAAAGACCCGTCCCTGGGCTGGCGCTTCACCGATGCCTGGTTCTCCATGGCCGGTGGCGGCGACAAAGGCTTGCCCAACGGCCTGCCGGTGGACGAGTGGGGCATTCGCGTCGAGGACTGCCATCCGGTGGGCTCCAGTGTCACCCGTGGCGGCGACACCAACGGCCCGGCCGCCGTATTCGCCACGCAGAAATACGTGGACTGGATGAAGGCCTATGCGCCACCGGAAGCAGCGGGCATGACCTTCTCCGAATCCGGCCCGGTGCCGTCCCAGGGCAATATCGCCCAGCAGATCTTCTGGTACACCGCGTTTACCGCCGATATGGTCAAGCCGGGTCTGCCAGTGGTGAATGCCGACGGCACGCCGAAATGGCGCATGGCGCCGTCGCCGGTCGGGCCTTACTGGGAAGAAGGTATGAAGAAGGGCTATCAGGACGTAGGCTCCTGGACCTTCATGAAGTCCACTCCAGAGAAGCAAAAGCTTGCGGCCTGGCTCTACGCGCAGTTCGTGACCTCAAAAACCGTCTCGCTGAAGAAAACCATCGTCGGCCTGACGCCGATCCGAGAGTCCGACATCAACTCCCAGGCCATGACCGACCTGGCGCCGAAGCTGGGTGGCCTGGTGGAGTTCTACCGCAGTCCGGCTCGACTACAGTGGTCGCCAACCGGCACCAACGTGCCCGACTACCCGCGTCTGGCGCAGCTGTGGTGGAGCAATATCGCCGCCGCCGCCAGCGGCGAGAAGACCCCGCAACAGGCGCTGGATAACCTGGCCAAGGAGCAAGACGCAATCATGACGCGCCTGGAGCGTTCCAAGGTGCAAACGACGTGCGGCCCGAAAATGAACCCCGAGCGTGACGCGCAATACTGGTTCGACCAGCCGGGTGCACCGAAGCCGAAACTGGCCAACGAGAAACCCAAAGGCGAGACCGTGGCCTACGGCGACCTGCTCAAACAATGGGAGGCCGCCCGTAAGTAACAACTTGTAGTGAGCGGGCTCGCCCCGCGCTGGGTGGCGAAGCCGCCCCAAACCCAGGCGCCGCGGTGTATCAGAAAGACCGAGGTGTCTGGTTTTAGGGCGGCTTCGCCCCCCCAGCGCGGGGCGAGCCCGCTCACTACAGATTTTGGTTGTTGGCGAGGGGCTGCGCCGCCGTCAGCGCATTCGCCAACCCCCTGCGACATTATTCAGGTTGTTCAGTCCTGCAATTGGATGTGCAACTCACCGTCCACTTCCTTGACCAGCTCGCTAGCCAAAAACAGCGGCACCAGACGCTTGTGCAATTGCGGCTCGACAAACTCCTTCACCGTCTCCAGTGCCAGTACGCCACTGAGTGGCAACTCAGCCTTGGTGTACGACAACCACGCCTTCTTCAGCACCTGCAATACATCGCTGCCCGAGGTGGTGGCGAAGCGACGGTGGGTGGGTTTGCCGTCAAAGGTAAAGGTGTGCTGGAACGCATAGCCGCTTTCATCGCCCTGGCTGGCGGTGCAGCGGATGCAGGTGCACGGGCCGTCGCCGAACGCTGTGCGCAGGTAGCTGTTGAAGTCCACCACGGGTTTGAGTGACAGGCGCTTATCCACCTCGAACAGGTCCCCGGTCATTTTTTCGTCAGTGTTCAACGTGCATTTCCTCGCAGGTTCGGCGGTTTTTCAGAGCGCGGCACAATAGCAGCTAAATTCGGCTCTGGCTCAATTCAAGACGCGGATCTTCACACGGCTCAGGCGGCAATCAAACTGCGCTTGATCCAGTCATACAAGTCATTGCCCTCGCTCGACAACTCACTGTTGGCCCGCCGACACAGGTAGTACTGGCGGCCATCATTCACTTCCAGTTCAAACAGCTTCACCAGCTCGCCACTGGCCACCAGCGGTGCCACCAGCGGCTCGCGCAGCAGTGCGCAGCCCAGGCCGGTGAGGGTGGCGGTCAGCGCCAGTTGGCCGTCTTCCAGCAACAACCCATTCAACGCCGTGGCATCCACCTCGGCGGCCTCGAACCATTGGCCCCAGGTGCCGCGCTCTTCGTCGTGCAGCAGCGGCAGTTCACTCAGCGCCGCGGGCGTGTCGATCGGCCCGTGTTGCGCCAGGAAGGCGCGGCTGCAATAGGGCGTGACCGCGCCAGAAATCAGCGGCTCACTGTGATAGCCCGGCCAGTGCCCGGTGCCGAAACGGATCGACAGGTCGGCCGCGTCGCTCGGGTAGCTGCGGTGGTTGGCATAGGTCACGTTGATGTCCAGTGCCGGGTGGTCCTTCAGAAAACTCGCCAAGCGCGGGATAAACAGGTTGATGCCAAACAGTGGGATCAGGCTGATGGTCACCTGGCGCGTAGCGCTTTTTTCGCGCACATGTTCGGTGGCGCTGCGCAGCACCGCAAACGCCGAACGGATGGCGCGGTAGTACTCGCGGCCTTCGTCGGTAAGCACCAGGTTGCGACCTTGACGCAACGTCAGCGGCTGCTGCAGGAAGTCTTCCAGCAAGTGCAGTTGATGGCTGATGGCCGAGGCGGAAACGTCCAGCTCGCGCGCGGCGGCATTCACCCCGCCATGACGGGCAAAGGCTTCGAACGTGCGCACGGCGCGCAGGGGAGGGTCATTGGCTAACTGTTCTGATTTATTCATGTGTTGAATTAAATACCAACTAAATTCGCAAATAAAGAGCCATAAGTGCCGTATTTTCGGCATAAATAGCCTGTTTTAAGCTTGATATAACCATATGACTTTCTGTTATTTGATAAAAACAGAATAGATGCTTAGTGTGCCGCCCCTGTACGCACTGAGGTCGACGGTTTTCATGGATGGGTTTATCCAACAACTGCTCAATGGTTTGATGACGGGCAGTCTCTACGCGCTGGTGGCCCTGGGTTACACCATGGTCTACGGCATCTTGCGCATCATCAACTTTGCCCATGGCGATGTGTTGATGATCGGCGCGCTGGTGGGCCTGTCGGTGATCCGCTTGTTGCAGGCGACCTGGCCCGCTTTGCCGCCAGTGCTGGTGCTGCTCGGCGCCACTGTCGTCGCCATGGCGTTTTGCGCAGTTCTCGCGGTGGTGATCGAACGTGTCGCCTACCGTCGCCTGCGCCATGCCCCACGTCTGGCGCCGTTGATCAGCGGTATCGGTGTGTCGTTGCTGCTGCAAACCATCGCCATGCTGGTGTGGACCCGCAACCCGCAGATGTTCCCGCAACTGTTGCCGCTGGAGCCGATTGAAGTGTTGCCCGGCGCCAGCGCGCATCCGGCGATCACCAACGTCACGGCGCTGACGACGATTGCCATCGCCCTGTCAGTGATGGCCGCGCTGCTGGTGCTGGTGGAGCGCACGCGCTTCGGGCGCGCCATGCGCGCCGTGGCAGAGAACCCGCAAGTCGCCAGCCTGATGGGCATCAGCCCCAATCGCGTGATCGTCATCACCTTTGCCATCGGCGGCGCATTGGCAGCACTCGCCGGGATCATGATGGCCAGCAACTACGGCAGCGCGCATTTCTACATGGGCTTCTTGCCGGGCATCAAGGCCTTCACCGCTGCGGTGCTGGGTGGCATCGGCAACCTCAAGGGCGCCATGCTGGGCGGCTTGCTGCTGGGGTTGATCGAAGCCCTCGGTACCGGCTATCTGGGCGCGGCCACCAACGGCGTGTTTGGCAGTAATTACCAGGATGTGTTCGCCTTCATCGTGTTGATCGCGGTGCTGGTATTGCGTCCTTCCGGGTTGTTGGGTGAACGTTTGGCGAGCCGCGCATGATCAACGCCCTGACCCCCAACCAGCGCGCGAGCCTGGGCCTGCTGCTGTTCGCCGTGGCCCTGGTGCTGGCGCCGTGGATCGTCGGCCACGCCGGCGGCAACACCTGGGTGCGCACCCTGGATTTTGCCCTGCTGTACATCATGCTCGCCCTCGGGTTGAACATCGTGGTCGGTTACGCCGGGCTGCTGGACATGGGCTTCATCGCGTTCTACGCGGTGGGCGCCTACCTCGCCGCGCTGCTCTCGTCGCCCCATCTGCTGCAACAGTTTCCCGTGTTGGCGGCGTGGTTGCCGGCGGGCATGCACACCTCGATCTGGCTGATCCTGCCGTTGGGCGCGTTGCTCGCCGCCGGGTGCGGCGTGGTATTGGGCGCGCCGACCTTGCGCCTGCGCGGCGACTACCTGGCCATCGTCACCCTGGGTTTCGGCGAAATCATCCGCATCCTGCTGCGCAACCTGGATCGCCCGGTAAACATCACCAATGGGCCCAAGGGCATCGCCCAGGTCGACCCGGTCAACCTGCTCGGCGTCAACCTGGGCCGCACCCAGGAACTGTTCGGCCTGCGCCTGCCTTCGGTGTATCTCTATTACTACCTGTTTGCGGCGCTGGTGCTGCTGATCCTGTTCGCCTGCATCCGCCTGGAGCATTCGCGCATCGGCCGCGCCTGGGTAGCGATCCGTGAAGACGAAGACGCGGCCCAGGCCATGGGCATCAACACCGTGCGCCTCAAACTGCTGGCGTTTGCGATTGGCGCCGCGTTTGGCGGGGTGAGCGGTGCGTTGTTTGCGTCGTTCCAGGGCTTTGTTTCGCCCGAGTCTTTCACCCTCAACGAGTCCATCGCCGTGCTGGCGATGGTGGTGCTGGGCGGCATGGGGCATATCCCGGGCGTGATTCTTGGCTGCGTACTGCTCGCTGCCTTGCCCGAAGCCTTGCGCGCCAGCATGGGGCCGCTGCAACAGGCGCTGTTCGGCCAGGTGCTGGTGGACCCGGAGATCATCCGCCAGCTGTTCTACGGCCTGGCGCTGATTCTCGCGATGCTGTACCGACCCGCCGGATTGTGGCCCAAAGGAGTGGCACGATGAACGCACCGCTGTTGCAGATCGACAAGGTCAACAAACACTTCGGCGGCGTGATGGCGCTGACCGACGTGAGCCTGAGTATCCAGCCCGGCGAGATCTACGGATTGATCGGCCCGAATGGCGCGGGCAAGACCACCTTTTTCAACGTGATGACGGGGCTGTATACCCCGGACTCCGGGCGCTTCCAGCTCGAAGGCCGGGAGTACCAGCCCACCAGTGTGCATCAGGTGGCCGAGGCCGGCATTGCGCGCACCTTTCAGAATATCCGCCTGTTCAATGCAATGAGCGCCCTGGAAAACGTCATGGTCGGACGCCATGTGCGCACCCGCAATGGCTTGTGGGCGGCCTTGAGTCAGCACCGCAGCGCCCGCGACGAAGAGGCGCAAACACGCGCCCATGCTCATCGTTTGCTGGCCTATGTGGGCCTCGCCGGGTTTGCCAACTACCGCGCCGACAGCCTCAGCTACGGCCATCAACGACGCCTGGAAATCGCCCGCGCCCTGGCCACCGAACCACGCCTGTTGGCCCTGGATGAACCGGCGGCGGGCATGAACGCCAGCGAGAAAGTGCAACTGCGAGGCCTGCTGGAAAAAATCCGCGACGACGGCCACACACTGCTGTTGATCGAACACGACGTGAAGCTGGTGATGGGCGTCTGCGACCGCATCAGCGTGCTCGATTATGGCCAGGTCATCGCCGTCGGACCGCCCGCTGAAGTCCGTCAGCACCCGGCGGTCATCCAGGCTTATCTCGGAGCCAGCGCCCATGTCTGAAGCCTTATTGAAAGTCGAGGGTTTGCAGGTTCGCTACGGCGCTATCGAAGCGGTCAAAGCCCTCGACCTGCATATCCACGAAGGCGAGCGCGTCACGCTGATCGGCGCCAATGGGGCGGGCAAAACCTCAAGCCTCAAGGCGTTGACCGGCCTGCTGCCGGCGGCGAAGGGCGAGATTCGCTTTGCCGGGCGATTGATCCTTGGCCAGGCGCCCGAGCAACTGCTGCGCCAAGGCATCGCCATGGTCCCGGAAGGGCGCGGGATTTTCGCGCGCATGAGCGTGCTGGAAAACCTCCAGGCCGGTGCCTTTCTGCGCCGCGATCACGCGCAAGTGCAGCGCGAAATACGCGAGCTGTTTGGGCACTTCCCGCGCCTGGAAGAACGCCTGCACCAATCTGCCGGCCTGCTGTCCGGCGGCGAGCAACAGATGCTCGCCCTGGCCCGTGCGCTGTTGTCGCGCCCGCGTTTATTGATCCTCGATGAGCCGTCGATGGGCCTGGCACCGATCATGGTCGAGAAGATCTTCCAGGTGATCGACGACGTATGTCGCCAGGGCATGACCCTGTTGCTGGTCGAACAAAACGCGCGGCTGGCCCTGCAAGTCACCGACCGCGCCTACGTGATGGACACCGGCCGCATCAGCCTCAGCGGCCCGTCCCGGGATTTGCTCGAACACCCCGAGGTGCGCAGTGCGTATCTCGGCGAATAACCACACCCCCATGACGCTACCGGACGCCCGGCGTGTTCCGACCCGCCCGAAAAGAAGCAGGAACCCCAGATGAACACTTTGAACAAAACCGCATTGATCGGCCTGGCCCTGAGCAGCCTCGCCAGCGCCGTGGCCCAGGCCGACCAGACCGTGCTGATCGGCCTGGCAGGCCCACTCACCGGCCCGTCGGCCCGCATCGGCAAGGACCTGGAAAACGGCGCCAGACTGGCCATCGACCAGGCCAACGCCAAGCACCCGACAATCAACGGGGAGGCGGTGACCTTCAAGCTGGTCTCCGAAGATGACCAGTCCGACCCACGCACCGCCGTCACCGTGGCCCAGCGCCTGGTGGATGAAGGCGTGGTCGGCGTGGTCGGTCACTGGAACACCGGCACCAGCATCCCGGCGGCGCGGGTGTACCACGATGCCGGGATCGCCCAGGTGGCGCCGGTCGCGACCGGTCACGCGTACACCCAGCAGGGTTTTGATACCAGCTTTCGGATCATGGGCCATGATGATGACGGCGGTCAGGTCGCTGGCAACTATGCGCTGAACACGCTCAAGGCCAAGCGCATCGCCGTGATCGACGACCGCACCGCGTTCGGCCAAGGCCTGGCGGACCAGTTCGTCAAAGCCATCGAAGCCGGCGGCGGCAAAGTCGTCGGCCGCGAATACGTGGATGACAAGACCATCGACTTCAGCGCCGTGCTCACCAACATCCGCAGCCAGAATCCGGACCTGATCTTCTTCGGTGGCGTCGACTCCCAGGCTGCACCGCTGGCCCGTCGCATCAAGCAACTGGGGATCAAGGCGCCGTTGATGGGGGCCGGTGGCTTTGTCAGCCAGACCTTCCTGGAACTGGCGCAGAACGAAGGCGAGGGCGTGATTGCCCTGGAACCGGGCCTGGCGATTGCGCAGATGCCCGGTGGCAAGGCGTTCGAGCAGGCCTACAAAGAGCGCTACAAGGCCAACATCGAACTGCATGCGCCATTTGCCTACGACGGCGTTGGCGTGCTGGTGGCGGCTATCGAGAAAGCCGATTCGGTCGACCCGCAGAAATACCTGCCGGTGCTGCGCGCCATCAGCTACCCAGGCGTGACCGGCACCCTCGCGTTTGATGCCGAAGGCAACTTGAAAAAACCGTCGTTCACCGTGTACCAGGTCAAGGCCAACCAATGGCAGCCGGTCAGCGTGGCGGGCGGCCAGTAACCCACTGGCCGGGCGCGAGCTTATTGTAGTGAGCGGGCTTGCCCGCGCTGGGGGGCGAAGCCGCCCCAGACCCAGGCACTGCGGTCTTCCTGATACACCGCGGCGGAGCGTTTTGGGGCGGCTTCGCCCCCCAGCGCGGGGCAAGCCCGCTCACTACAGGTTTATGTTTTTTGGAGGTGGACAATGAGCAAACTGGAAGGTGAACTGGGCATCCTTGCCCGGCGGCGGATCGAGGCCGAAATCATCAAGCCGATCTACGAGATCTTGAAGCGCGAGCAGGGCAAGGACTTTGCCGCCGCCGTGATCGGCGAAGCCGTGGGCAATGCGGCGATCCAGGCGGGCAAGCATTTTGCCGCGCTGGAACAGCAGGCTGACCTCAAGAGCTTCGTCGAGCTGCAAGTGCTCTGGGAAAAGGACGACGCGCTGAAAGTCGAGATCATCGCCAGCGACGCCGAGCGCTATGACTACGACGTCAAGCGCTGCCGCTACGCCGAGATGTACACCGAAATGGGCCTGGGCGAAATCGGCCACCTGTTGTCGTGCAACCGCGACGAGCTGTTTATCGTCGGCTACAACCCGGACATCGAACTGACCCGCACCCAGACCATCATGGGCGGCGATCACCGCTGCGACTTCCGCTACCGGGCCAAGCCCCATGAGTAACCTGGCGCGGGTGAACGGCAAGCGTCTGTGGGACTCGCTGATGGACATGGCGCAAATCGGCGCCACCGAAAAGGGCGGCGTCTCGCGCCTGGCGCTGACCGATGAAGACCGCCGCGGTCGCGACCTGTTCGTGCAGTGGTGCACGGCCGCCGGGTGCAGCATCCGTGTGGACGCCATGGGCAACATCTTCGCCCGCCGCCCCGGGCGCCAGGATCATCTGGCCCCAGTGCTGACCGGTTCCCATGGCGACTCGCAACCCTTCGGCGGCAAGTACGACGGCATCTACGGCGTGCTCGCCGGGCTGGAAGTGCTGCGAACCTTAAATGACCTGGGTATCGAGACCGAGCGGCCGATTGAAGTGGTCAACTGGACCAACGAAGAGGGCTCGCGTTTTGCCCCAGCCATGATTTCGTCCGGTGTTTACGCGGGCGTGTTTGACCTGGAATACGGCCTGTCCCGTGCCGACAAAAACGGCGTGAGCATCGGCCAGGCCTTGCAGCAGATCGGCTACGCCGGCCCCGAACCTGTAGGTGGCCAGGCGGTGCATGCGGCGTTTGAACTGCACATCGAACAAGGCCCGATCCTTGAAGCGCAAGGCATCACCATCGGCGTCGTCACCGGTGCCCAGGGCCAGCGTTGGTATGAAGTTGAGCTGAGCGGCCGCAGCGCCCACGCCGGCACCACGCCGATGGACCATCGCCTGGACGCCTTGCTCGGCTTTGCCCGCGTGGTCGAGGCGGTCAACGGCCTGGGCCTGGAGCAGGGCGCTGAAGGGCGTGCCACGGTGGGCATGGCCAACATCTTCCCCAACTCGCGCAACGTGGTGCCGGGGCGGGTGTTTTTCAGCGTGGAATTCCGCCACCCGGATGAAGCGGTACTGGCGCGCCAGGATCAGCAGTTGCGTGATGCGGTGGCACAGATTGCCGACGGGATTGGTTTGCAGCACAGCGTGAAGCAGATTTTCCAATACGCACCGATTGCGTTTGATGCTGATTGCGTCGAAGTGGTGCGGGCATCGGCTGAGCGACTGGGATACAGCCATCGGCCGATGATCTCCGGGGCCGGGCATGATGCCTGCTACCTGAACCAGGTGGCGCCGACGGCGATGATCTTTGTGCCTTGTGTGGATGGCTTGAGCCATAACGAAGCGGAGGAGATTTCGCCAGAGTGGTCGACGGCGGGAGCGGATGTGCTGCTCCAGGCCATCCTGGCCAAGTCCTCTATCTAGCGGGCCTATCTCAATCAAAATGTGGGAGCGGGCTTGCTCGCGAATGCGGTGGGTCAGTCAACATGTTTGGGTCTGATACACCGTCTTCGCGAGCAAGCCCGCTCCCACACAAGCCCGCTCCCAGACTGGGTCTCCTGTATCTGATGTGTCGAGGGTTTCAGCGGAAAAACTCGCCGGGCGTCGCATCGAATTGCTGGCGAAACGCATTGATAAACGCTGACGTCGACTCATACCCACACCCCAGCGCCACATCCGTGACCCGCTCGCCGCGTTCCAGGGCGGGCAGGGCGGTCAGCAAGCGCAGGCGCTGGCGCCAGGCGCGGAACGTCAGCCCGGTATCGCTCAGGAACAAGCGGCTCAGGGTCTTTTCACTCACGGCCAACTTGCGGCTCCAGTCCCCCAGGGTGGTCTGCTGTTCCGGGTGCAGGTTCAGGCTGCGGTAGATCTGGCGCAAACGCGGGTCCAGTGGTAGCGGCAGCATCAAGTCCACCTGGGGCGCTGCCGCCAGTTGGTCCAGCACCACCTGGGCCAGGCGCCCATCCGGGCCATCCTCGGCATATTCCACCGGCAATTCGCTGAAGCTGCGGATCAATTCGCGCAGCAGGCTACTGACCTCCAGCACATGGCAACGCGCATCCGCCCAGGCGGTGACGCGGCAGTCCAGGTAGAGGCTGCGCATTTCCGTGCGCGGCGAACTGAACACGCGGTGCGGCATGCCCGCCGGAATCCATACCGCGCGCTGCGGCGGGGCGACGAAGCGGCCGACGCTTGTCTGGATCTCCAGCACCCCGGCAATCGCATACGACAACTGCACCCACGGGTGACTGTGGCGGCGGGTCAGCGCACGGTTGGGCAGCGATTCGGTGCGCCCGTACACCGGCCGCGGCAGGCTGGCAAGCCCGGGTACACTGCGGCGAACGGTTTTGTCCTGTCCTTTAGGCGGCATTTGTTGGCTCATTGGCGTTAGTCGGTAACAAGCCGTTACGTTAGAGTCGTCCAGACGCTCTTGGCAACCCCCGGAAGACCTACTTATGACTCGTCCGCGTTTTCTCCCTGACAACTTCACCCTGACCCTGATCGCCACGGTGATCCTCGCCTCATTGCTGCCCGCCAGCGGCCAGACCGCCGTGGCGTTTGGTTGGGTGACCAACCTGGCCATCGCGCTGCTGTTTTTCCTGCACGGCGCCAAGCTGTCGAACCAGGCGATCATTGCCGGGGCCGGGCATTGGCGTCTGCATTTGTTGGTGTTCAGCCTGACCTTTGTGCTGTTCCCGCTGCTGGGCCTGGCGCTCAAACCGCTGCTGTCGCCGCTGATCGGCAACGAGCTGTACATGGGCATGCTTTACCTCTGCGCGCTGCCGGCCACGGTGCAGTCGGCGATTGCCTTTACTTCCCTGGCGCGGGGCAATATCCCGGCGGCAATTTGCAGCGCGGCGGCGTCCAGCCTGTTTGGGATTTTCCTCACGCCGTTGCTGGTGACGCTGCTGCTCAATGTGCACGGCGAAGGCAGCAGCACCCTCGACGCCATTGTGAAAATCAGCGTGCAACTGCTGCTGCCGTTTATCGCCGGGCAGATCGCCCGCCGCTGGATTGGCGCGTGGGTGGGGCGCAACAAGGCCTGGCTGAAATTCGTCGATCAGGGTTCGATCCTGCTGGTGGTCTACGGCGCGTTCAGCGAAGCGGTCAATGAGGGGATCTGGCACCAGATCCCGCTGTGGGAGCTCGGCGGCCTGGTGGTGGCGTGCTGCGTGTTGCTGGCCCTGGTGCTGGTGGCCTCGACGGTGCTGGCCAAGGCCTTTGGCTTCAACCAGGAAGACCGCATCACCATCCTGTTCTGTGGCTCGAAGAAAAGCCTGGCGACCGGGGTGCCGATGGCCCAGGTGTTGTTCGCCGGGGCGAGCATGGGCGTGCTGATCCTGCCGTTGATGCTGTTTCACCAGATCCAGCTGATGGTGTGTGCGGCGTTGGCGCAGCGCTATGCGAATCGGCCGGAGTCGATTCCGGAGTTGATGGGGCAGGTGGACCCGTAATTTTTCCTTCAGATGCTGACGAGTAGCCTCAAGTAAATTCGGGGCCAGACGACATTCTTGTTAACAACCCAAGAAGGAATGTCGTCATGAACAACGTTATGCGTTTGTCAGTGCTCACCGGCTTTCTTGCAATGTGGACGGGGGTGAGCATGGCTGCACCCTCCGGTGTCATCCGGTTTTCCGGCAGTGTGGTCATGCCGGGTTGTGAGTCGGCTGCGGTGGGCGGCCGGACGCTGGAGTTGAAGGGCTGCCCGCAGGCCAGTCGCGGCAGCGGGTTTGATGTGCGTTCGGTCGGCAGCGTCAAAGCGCTGGGCAATGCGCCAGCCAACGTCAAATTGGTGAGCGACAGCGGCGACGGGCGCTATTACGACCAACGGTATGAGCTGGTCGACGCCGCTGGAAAGCCGATTCAGTCCGGGCTCTACGTGGTCACCATGACCGCGCCATGACGAAATTGATGGATTTTTGATTCGGAACAGCGCCAACAGCCGGGCCAGAAACCTATAGAATGCCCGGCGGCGGCGCTTGTCCTGGGTGGCCGCCTGATCATCGTCCGAGTACCGCGCCCTTCAATGAGCCATTCAGCTGCAACTCCCCAAGCCAACTGGCAACCGGTCTTCGCCCTCGCGTTGGCCGCCTTTGTGTTCAACACCACCGAATTCGTGCCCGTCGGGTTGCTCAGCGCCATCGGCGCCAGCTTTGACATGCCGGTGTCCAGCGTCGGCCTGATGCTGACCATCTACGCATGGATCGTGTCGCTGACGTCGCTGCCGGTGATGCTGCTGACCCGCAACGTCGAACGGCGCAAGCTGCTGATCGTGCTGTTCGGCCTGTTTATCGCCAGTCATGTGCTGTCCAGCGTCGCCACCAGCTTTGGCCTGTTGATGGTCAGTCGCGTCGGCATCGCTTTGTCCCATGCGTTGTTCTGGTCGATCACCGCGTCGCTCGCCGTGCGCCTGGCGCCGGAAGGCAAGCAGGTGCAGGCCCTCGGCCTGTTGGCTACCGGCACCTCCTTGGCCATGGTATTGGGGATTCCGCTGGGTCGCCTGCTCGGCGAAGCCATGGGCTGGCGCACCACTTTCCTGGTGATCGGCGCGTTCGCCGCGGCCCTGGTGTTCTGGCTGGCGCGCACCTTGCCGCTATTGCCAAGCCAGAACTCCGGCTCGCTGCGCAGCCTGCCGCTGTTATTCAAACGCCCGGCGCTGGTGGCGCTCTACGTGCTCACCGCGCTGACGGTGACCGCGCAATTCACCGCCTACAGCTACATCGAGCCCTTCGTCGAAGGCGTGGCCGGCATGAGCGGCAGTGCGGTGACCCTGATCCTGCTGGTCTTCGGTGGTGCGGGCATCATCGGCTCGCTGTTGTTCAGCCTGGTGCACCGCCTCAACCCGCACCTGTTCGTGGTCGGCGCAGTGTCCATCCTCGCCGCGTGCCTGGCGCTGATGCTGCCGTTGAGCGGTGCTGAATCCTACCTCGTCGGCCTGAGCATCTTCTGGGGCATGGCGATCATGGGCTTCGGCCTGGCGATGCAGTCCAAGGTGCTGGTCCTCGCACCGGACGCCACCGACGTGGCCATGGCGATGTTCTCCGGCATCTACAACATCGGCATCGGCGGCGGCGCCCTGATGGGCAGTTGGGTCGGCAGCCAGTTCGGCTTCGCCTGGATCGGCGCGGCGGGCGGGTTGTTGGCGGCGCTGGCGTTGGTTGGGTATTGCCTGGCGATTCGGCGGTTTGGGCAGGGTGTGCCGCACGGCTAAAACCGGACAAGTCTTATAGGGCGCCTCAAGACCCATTGCTACCGTCACCCAGGACCGCCCACGTCCTGTGGTGGCGGCACGTGAACAGCAATGGAGTCGATTGTGCAAAAGCGTTTGACCGCAGAGTTTCTCGGTACTTTCTGGCTGACCTTTGGCGGCTGTGGCAGCGCCATCCTGGCGGCGGCCTTTCCGGAGTTGGGCATTGGATTTGTGGGCGTATCCCTGGCGTTCGGCCTCACCGTGCTGACCATGGCCTATGCGGTGGGCGGCATCTCGGGCGGGCATTTCAACCCGGCGGTGACGGTTGGCCTATGGGCCGGGCGGCGGATGGCCGGCGTGGACGTGTTGCCATACCTCGCCGCGCAAGTCAGCGCTGCGATCGTTGCGGCTGCAGCGTTGTACCTGATTGCCAACGGGCAGCCAGGCTTTACCGCGGGTGGTTTTGCCGCCAACGGTTACGGGCCCTTGAGTCCAGGCCAGTTCGATATGAAAGCCGCGCTGCTGGCCGAATTGATCGCCACGTTCTTCTTTGTGTTCATCATCATGCGCGTGACCGCTCCGGGCGCGGTGCCAGGGTTTGCACCGATTGCGATTGGCTTGGCACTGACCCTGATTCACTTGGTGCTGATCCCGGTGACCAACACGTCGGTGAACCCGGCACGCAGCACCGGGCCGGCACTGTTTGCGGGGGGTGAGTACATCGCGCAGTTATGGCTGTTCTGGCTGGCGCCGATGGTGGGCGGGGTGTTGGGGGCGGTGGCGGCGCGTAGGTTGCAGTAGTGAGCGGGCTTGCCCCGGTACAAACCGGGGACATCGTTTACATATCTAACCGGGGACATGGTTTACAGGTTAATACGCATGATCAGGAGGTAACTGATCATGCCCTGGAACCAACAGTCCCGCCGCCTTCGCAGCCTCACTAAAGTTCGACAGCTCCCACAGCAGATTGGCAGTGTCAGGGCGACCTCCAGCCGAACACTGACAGCCCAGCACCGCCGACCAACTGTGGGAGCGGGCTTGCCCGCGAAAGCGCTGGTTCAGCCAACACCTCCACCAACAGTCCCACCGCCTTCGCAGCCTCACTAAAGTTCGACAGCTCCCACAGGAGATTGGCAGTGTCTGGGCGACCTCCGGCCGAACACTGACAGCCCAGCACCGCCGATCACCTGTGGGAGCGGGCTTGCCCGCGAAAGCGCTGGTTCAGCCAACACCTCCACCAACAGTCCCACCGCCTTCGTAGCCTCACTAATGCCCTTCGCGTCCTCGCACCCAAGCCCGTTCCACAGTTGACCCGGTTACGGCTTCCAGGTGTCGACATCCTTGGCATCCACGGATTTGGGGAGCAAGCCCGCCTTGAAGAACGCATCGGCAATCTTCTGCTGTTCACCCAACTGCTCGACCGTCACCGGCTGCACCAGGTAGCTGCGGTGCGCATTCGCCGCTTCCACCGTGGCGACATCCAGGTTGCCCCACAGCGGGCCGAGCACTTTTGCTGCGTCCTGCGGGTTGCTCTTCACCCATTTCCCGGCTTTTTCCAACTGCTCATACACCACCTTCAACACCTCGGGATGGGCCTTGGCGTACGGGGTGCCGGTCAGGTAGTAACGCTTGTAGCTGGCCAGCCCGCTGCCGTCCGTGAGGGTGCGGGTCGGCAGTTGGCGCTGCACGCCGGTGAGGAAGGGTTCCCAGGTGACCCAGGCATCCACCTTATTGTTCTCGAACGCGGCGCGGCCGTCGGCGGGGGACAGGTAGGCGGGCTCGATGTCGGCGAATGCCAACCCGGCCTTGGCCAGTGCAGCGATCAGCAAATAGTGGGTACCGGCGGCCTTGGTCACCGCGATTTTCTTGCCTTTCAAATCGCTGAGCTGCTGGATCGGCGAGTCCTTGCGCACCACGATGGCCTGGGCCGAAGGCGAGGGCGCTTCCTGGGCGAAGTAGGTGAGTTTGGCCTGGGCCGCCTGGGCGAAGATCGGCACGGTGTCGGCGACGTCGGCGCTGATGTCGACGTTGCCCACATTCAACGCTTCGAGCAGCGGCAGGCCACTGGGGAACTCGTGCCAGGACACGTCAATGTGTTCAGCCTTGAGGGCTGTTTCCAAGGTGCCCTGGGTCTTCAACAGAGTGATCAGGGTGGACGACTTCTGATAACCGATACGCAGGGTCTCCTGGGCTTCGGCACTGATCGCAACGCAGAGGGCCAACAGCCCGAATGCAGCGGCGAGGGGGCGACGGATAGACATGGCAGGCTCGATCTTCAACGGAATGCGGCCAATCTTAAAGTTCTAAAAACTATTCGATAAATACTCTTTCGATCTTAGCTTAGGGCACTTTTTCCGCGATCCGACGAATCGGGCATAACCATAGAATTATAGGGTCCTTTCATAATCATTCGTCATTAATATAATCGAAAGCGATTTATTTTCGAGCCCTGTGCAATTTTTGGCATATGGCTGCTGGCCTCTTTGAAGGGAAACTCTCCATGGCTGCATTCGACCATTTGACCCGTCGCCACTTGCTCGGCATGGCCGGCATCACCCTGGCCGGCCTGACGCTGCCGCACCTGGCTTTCGGTGCCGACGAACACGCCGGCCACCACACGCCGCAGCAGCCCTCGGGCACTGGCGATTTCATCCGCCTCGACGCCCCGCGCAAACTCAAGCTGGCCGTCAACCTCAACGCCGTATGCCTGGCTCCGGTGGTGATCGCCCACGGGCAGGGCTTTTTTACCCGGCACAACCTGGACGTGGAATTGGTCAACTTCGGCAACTCCACCGAGGTGCTGCTGGAGGCCATCGCCACCGGCAAGGCCGATGCGGGCGTGGGCATGGCGCTGCGTTGGCTCAAGGCACTGGAGCAGGGCTTCGACGTCAAACTCACCGCCGGTACCCACGGCGGTTGCCTGCGTTTGCTCAGTGCCGCGAATGGCCGTATCAGCAAGCTGGAAGACCTCAAGGGCAAGGCCATTGGCGTCACCGACATGGCCAGCCCGGACCGCAATTTCTTCTCGATCCTGCTGAAAAAACACGGCGTTGACCCGGTGCGTGACGTGGAGTGGCGCCTATACCCCGCCGACCTGCTCGGCACCGCCCTGGAGCGCGGCGAAGTGCAGGCGGTGAGCGGCAGCGACCCGTTCATGTATCGCCTGATCAAGTCCGGCGTGGCGCGGGAACTGTCCACCAACCTGGTGGAGGAATACGCCAACCTCAGTTGCTGCGTGGTCGGTGTCACCGGCAAGTTGGTGCGTGAAGACAAACGCGTGGTTGCGGCGCTGACCCAGGCGATCCTCGAAGCCCATGACTATAGCGTGCAACACCCGGAAGCTGTCGCCAAAGGCTTCCAGGCCCATGCGCTGAACACTTCGGTGGAAGAAGTGCAGGCGATCCTTCACGACCACACCCACGGCCACCACGCGGTGGGCGCGGCGTTGACCGAGGAAATCCTGACTTACGTCACCGACCTGAAAACCGTCGAAGTGATCAGCAAGAGCACTGACCCGGCGGAGTTTGCCAAGGAGATCACCGCCGATGTCTTCAGCTGACGCGACAACCCTCAACCCGCCGCTGACATTCAAGGCCTGGGGGCAGGGCGCCGCCGTGGTGGCGGCCTGGCTGGCCGTCGCGCTGTTGATCAGCTACTGGCCCAACGCGGTGCGCCATTGGCCGATGACCCAAGGCTTGGCGAATCTCTGTGTGGGTCTGGCGGTCTTGTTCGTTGTGCTGAGCCTGCTCGGTCTGCGTATCGCCAAACTGGGCCAGCGCCTGCGTACTGGCGCGCCGTGGCTGATCGCCTTGCCGGTGCTGCTGGGCATCTGGGAGCTGTTCACCGCCAAACTCGCGCTCCTTCCGGTGCCGTTTTTTGCACCACCCCAGGCCTTGCTCGCGGTGTACGTCGAAGACTACGCACGCCTGGCCGACAGCCTGCTCAACTCCGCGTTGCTGCTCGGTTCGGGCGTGGCGCTGGGGGCGATCAGCGGGTTTATCGCCGGTGTCGCCATCGGTTGGTCAACGCGTATTGGCTATTGGTTGCACCCGCTGCTGCGCATCCTTGGCCCGGTGCCGTCGACGGCGTTGTTGCCGCTGTGCTTTTTCCTGTTTCCGAGCAGTTGGAGCGCGAGTGTGTTTCTGATCGCGCTGGCCACCTGGTTTCCGGTCACGGTGCTGACCTGGTCCGGTGTGGCCAGCGTGGATAAGGCCTATTACGACGTGGCACGCACCCTCGGCGCCAAGCAAGGCTTCCTGATTTTCAAAGTGGCGATTCCGGCGGCGCTGCCCCACGTATTCGTCGGTTTGTTCATGGGCTTGGGCGCCTCGTTTTCGACCCTGGTGGTGGCGGAAATGATGGGGGTCAAATCCGGCATCGGCTGGTATCTGCAATGGGCCCAAGGCTGGGCTGCTTACGCGAATATGTACGCCGCACTGTTGATCATGGCATTGGCCTGTTCGGGGTTGATCACCGGGTTGTTCCTGGTGCGTGACCGCTTGCTGGCCTGGCAGAAAGGAGCGATGAAATGGTAGCCCTGGCACACGCGGTATCGGCGTCGACGGGATTGGCGCTGCGCATCGACAACCTCAGCCACGGTTTTGCCCTGGACGGCGAGCATTTGCCGGTGTTGGAACGGGTGTCGCTGGACGTGGCGCCGGGGGAATTCGTCGCACTGCTCGGTCCTTCCGGCTGCGGCAAATCCACCCTGCTGCGCTTGGTCGCCGGGCTGGAACCGGCGGATTCCGGGCGCTTGCTCGCCGACGGCGCCCCCATCACCGGGCCGGACCCGAGCCGCGTGGTGGTGTTCCAGGACCCGACCCTCTACCCTTGGCGCCGGGTGTGGGACAACGTTGCGCTGGGCCTGGAAGCCCAGGGTTTGCTCAAGACGCATTCGGCCAAGGTCGATGAGGCCCTGGACAAGGTCGGCCTGCGCCAGTTCGCCCGCGCCTATCCGCGCCAGTTGTCCGGCGGCATGGCACAGCGCGTGGCGTTGGCCCGTGCGCTGGTCAATCAACCGCGCTTGCTGATCCTCGACGAACCGCTGGGCAAGCTGGACTCCCTGACGCGCATCACCATGCAAAAAGAGTTGATCGACTTGTGGCAACGCCAGGGCTACACGGCGTTGCTGGTGACCCATGACGTGGAAGAGGCCTTGCTGCTGGCCAACCGCGTGATCGTATTCAGCGATCGCCCGGCAAAAATCCAGGCACAGTTGACCATCGAACGGCCGTACCCCAGGCATCGCGATGATCCGTATCTGGTCGACTTGCGGCGGCAGATCCTGGGCTTGCTCGGGCTGGGAGAAAACTGGTAGACATCGACCCGAAACAGGCGGGGCCATGTAGTGAGCAGGCTTGCCCGCGCTGGGGGGCGAAGCCGCCCCAAACCCAGGCACCTCGACCTCCCTGAAACACCGCGTCGGTCGTGTTGGGGCGGCTTCGCCCCCCGGCGCGGGCAAGCCCGCTCACTACAGGTCGTGTTTTGAGGGGGGGCAAATATCCAGGTTTATTCGGGGCGAAAAAAAACCGGCTGATCAGGCCGGTTTGGAGTACCCCGCGAACAGTGCGGGTTATACGTGGTTGCCCAGCAGACGATCCGCACCGCCTTCAGCCAAACCACGTTCCTGCAGACGATCCGCACCGCCTTCGGCCAGACCACGTTCCTGCAGACGATCCGCACCGCCTTCAGCCAGGCCACGTTCCTGCAGACGATCTGCACCGCCTTCGGCCAGACCACGTTCCTGCAGACGATCTGCACCGCCCTCGGCCAGACCACGTTCCTGCAGACGATCTGCACCGCCTTCGGCGACACGATTTCCTTGCAGGCGATCCGCACCACCTTCGGCAACGCGGCTTTCAATCAAGCGGTCTGCACCGCCTTCAGCGACAACAGGATGAGCAAAAGCGTTTGCAGCGAGTACCGAGAAAGCGAGGCTAAGCAGGATTTGGCGTTTCATGATGGTGTGCTCCAGATGTTTAAGGTTGGGTGTTGCCGGGTATGGGTTTGATGTTACGCGTTGCATTTTTTAAGAGAACTTCATTGCGCTGATGGTGACTATCGACGCCAGCGATGGCCCGTTTCGAGGGGCCATCGCCATGCCCGTCACGGCATGCGTGGCAGTTCCTGAGGGCGCAGGTCGAACACCAGCACCTCGGCGTCGTCGCCGTGGCTGAGGTGGATCTGCTGCTCATTGCGCACTCGCGCACCGTCACCTTCGACAAAGCGCTGGCCGTTGATTTCAACGCTGCCACGGGCCACGTGGATGTAGGCGTAGCGGTCCGCTGCGAGGTCGAGGGTCGCGCTTTCGTCGCCGTTGAACAGCCCGGCATACACCCGCGCATCCTGGCGCACGTTCAGCGAACCGTCGGCGCCGTCCGGCGAGATGATCAACTGCAAGCGTCCGCGTTTCTGCGCTTCGCTGAAGTGCTCCTGCTGATAGCGCGGCTCGGCACCGACCACGTTCGGCACAATCCAGATTTGCAGGAAGTGCACGCCACGGGTCTGGCTGTGGTTGAACTCGCTGTGGGCCACGCCGCTGCCGGCGCTCATCAGTTGTACGTCGCCAGGGCGGATCACCGAGCCGGTGCCAAGGGTGTCCTTGTGTTCCAGGGCGCCTTCGAGCACATAGGAGAAAATCTCCATGTCGCGGTGCGGGTGCTGGCCGAAGCCTTTGCCGGCGGCGACGCGGTCATCGTTGATCACCAGCAGGTCGGAGAAACCCTGCTCGTTCGGGTTCCAGTAGTTGGCGAACGAGAAGGTGTGGAACGACTTCAACCAACCGTGATTGGCGGCGCCGCGTTCGGAAGCTTTGCGAAGGGTCAGCATGGTCTTGTCCTCAAGTGAGCGTTGGCTGCGAGATGCAGTGCGCTGGCGTTGAGAAGAAGGTTAATGGTTATCCGAATATTCATTAAGAAGCTGAAATTTGAATAACTGTCCCCTTGAGATTGACAATATAAGACGTGCCATAATGCCCGGCCCGTACCTTATTCGATGGATTTGCCGCCCCTATGAAAACCGTGGCCATGGCGCTGTTCCCGGACTTCCTGTTGCTCGACATGGCCGGGCCGCTCGAAGTGTTTTCGATTGCCAACCGCTACCTGCCAGTGGCCGAGCATTACCGCATCCTCACGGTCGGCACCGAGCCCGGCGCGCTACGTGCGTCCAATGGCGTGCTGGTGCAGCCCGATCTGTTGCTGGAACACGCCCACGACGCCTATGACCTGCTGCTGGTGCCCGGCGGCCCTGGTGCCTATAACGAATGCCATCCCGCGTTGCTGCCGTGGCTCAAGGCTAGCGCCCCCAAGGCGCGCCGCTTTGGTTCGATCTGTACCGGCGCGTTTGTGCTGGGGCATGCCGGGCTGCTCGACGGTCACCGCGTGACCACCCATTGGCACTACACCGAGCGGCTGATCCAGGGCTTTCCCAAGGCCATCGTCGAGACCGACCGCATTTACTTGCAGGACGGTCGCTTGATCACCTCGGGCGGCGTCACCGCCGGTATCGACCTGGCGCTGTCGGTGGTGGCCCAGGACCACGGCAAGCAGGTCGCGGTGGATGTGGCCAAGGTGCTGCTGGTGGTGATGAAACGCCAGGGCGGCCAAGCCCAGTTCAGCCCGATGACTGCTGCGGTAGCGCCTCAGGAAACGCCGATCACGCGGGTACAGAACCACGTGTTGGCGCATCTGGATCAGCCGTTCACCATCGATTCGATGGCCGATCTGGCGGGGATGAGTGCGCGCCACTTTGCCCGGGTATTTGCCAAGGACGTGCAAATGACGCCGATGGCATTTTTGCAGGGCGCGCGCATCGACCGGGCCCGCCACTTGCTCGAAACCACTGACCTGCCGCTCAAGACCGTGGCCTTCCACGCCGGCTTCGGCAGTGTGCGCTACATGCGTTCTCTGTTCAGCGAGAAACTCGGCCTCAACCCGACTCAGTACCGCCAGCAATTCAGTTAAGGGCGGTATGGCCGTCTCGCGCACTCCAATGTCCGTGTGGCTCCCCGTGCCAGCATTGTCCTGTCACGGCGAGCTGGCAAGATAGCTCCACGCCCATAAAAAAGGATGCGCAAACGCCCAAGGCCGGGTGTTTCAGCGCTTTATCGAGATGAACAACGCGCCCACGGTGAGCTTTGGCCGCTACACCTTTCACCCGCAGCAACGGCTGGTCAGCAAGGCTGGCTTTCCGGTGCCGCTGGGCGGGCGGGCGCTGGACATCCTCGCGGTGCTGCTGGAGGTGCCGGGGCAGTTTGTCAGCAAGGACACCCTGATCGCCCGCGTCTGGCCCAGCAGCGTAGTGGAGGAGAACAACCTGCGCGTGCACATTGCCGCGCTGCGCCGTGCGTTTGATGGCCAGCCGTGCATCATCAACGACCCCCAGCGCGGCTACAGCTTTGTCGCGCCGGTGCAGGGCGCTGCTCAAGTCAGCCAGTCCCGGCACAACCTGGCAGTGCGCCTCAGCCCGCTGATTGGCCGCGATGAGCTGCTGGGCGTGTTGGCGCGGCGCCTGTGCGGGCAACGCCTGATGACCCTGACCGGTTGCGCCGGCGTGGGCAAGAGCAGCCTGGCGCTGGCCCTGGCCGAACGGATGCTGCCGCGTTACCGCGACGGTGTGTGGTGGGTGGACCTGGCGACCGTGCAAGCGCCCACCCAGATGCTGCACCATCTGGCCCAGGCGCTTGGCCTGGAACCCTGTGCCAGCCCCCAGGCACTGTGCAAACCCTTGGCAACGCGCCAACTGTTGCTGGTGCTCGATGGTGCCGATTTGCTGCTGAGTGCCTGTCGCCATCTGGTGCGCGCCCTGGCGCAGCACGCCCCCCGGGTCAGCGTCTTGCTCAGCAGCCGCGAAGCTCTGCAATTGCCCGGTGAGTGGGTGCAGCGCGTGCCCCGGCTACCCCTGCCGGCGCCATGTGCGTGGGGCAGTGTCGAACAGGCGATGACGGCGCCGGCGGTGCAGCTGTTTGTCGCGCGGGTGCGGGCCGGCCAGCAGGGTTTTGTGTTGCGCCCCCAGGACCTGACGCCGCTGCGCGAGATCTGCCGGCGCCTCGATGGCCTGCCATTGGCCCTGGAATTGGCGGCCGCCCAGGTCGAAGCCCTCGGCATACAGGGCGTGCAAAGCCAATTGCGCAGTGGCTTGCAGGTATTGACGCGCGGGCGCCGCACGGCGGTGGAGCGCCACCAGTCCTTCACGGCGGCTTTGGATTGGAGTTACGCACGCCTGAGCCTGCCGGAGCGCTGGCTGTTCCTGCAAATGGGCCTGTTCAAGATGGCCGTGAGCTTGCCCGTGTTGACCGAACTGGTCGCGGGCACCGAACTGGAACATGCCGACCTGGCCTATCTGCTGGCACGGCTGGTCGGCACTTCGTTGCTGGCGCAGGAACCGGGCCCTGGGCCTGCGCGCTATCGCCTGCTCAACAGCCTGCGCAGCTACGCCCTGGCGCAACTGCGCGACCCGCAGCAGGTGGCGCGTTTGCAAGCGGGCTACGGGCATTATTTGGGGCCGTTTTCAGGCCGGTCGTTTGTCCTGCAACTCGTCGAGCAGGCAGCGTACTCGGACTAGATCCGCGGTCTCAAAGCCTTCGCTGAACCGCCCGTAAACCGATTCCAGCAGGTCACGTGCCGCCTGCACGCGCCCCTGGCTTTGCCACAACCGCGCCAACGCCGTGGCACTGCGCAGCTCCCAGGCCAGGGCGCCTTGCTGGTGCGCCAGGCCGAGGGCTTCGAGCAGCAGGCTTTCGGCGGCGCGCTTGTCGTCAAGGCTTTCGGCACGTACTCGCAGGATCTCCGCGGTGCACCAGCCGGTCAGGCCGTTGCTGGCGCGCTCGAATACTGCATCGCTCACCGCGATGGCGTTGAAGGTCAGCAGGATGTCCTCCACCAGCCCCAGGCCCTGCACGTCCGCCATCGGTAGCGTCCCGGCGTAGCAGCGTGCCCAGGTGTGGAACAGCTGCGCCGAGTGTTTCTGCGCCTGTTGCAGCAGCAAGTCCATCTGCTCGCGGGTGGCGTCGGTGTCACCGTTGTAGCGGGCGATCACCACCCCGGCCAGGGCCAGCGTGTAGCAGATCGAGGTGCCATGGTTGATCTGCAACGCCAATGCCAGCGCCTGATCGGCGGTACGTGCCGCGCGCTCCGGGAAACCGCGCAGCCACTGGATGCGTGCAAGGATCGTCAACGACGCCACGCTCTGGTCGTACTGCACACCAAAGCCATGGGTAAAACGGTTGAGATGGCCGCTCTGGGCCATGCGCTGGATCACCTGCTCGGCGTTGTGCAAGGCCAGCGCCTGGTTGCCGGCGAAGTGTTGCGCCAGCACCCGCAGGCGTTGTGCGCTGAGGTCCAGCAAGGGGTCGGCCTGGGGCCCCAATTGGTCGAAGTGCAGGCTCTGCACCAAGGCTTCGCGATAGTTGCCGCAGCACAGGCTGACCGCCATCTGGCCCGACACGGCGCGCAACTGGCCGGCCAGGTCCTTGCCAGCTTCAGCCAGGCGCCTGGCGCAGGCGAATGCCTCGATGGTTAGCGGCGTGCCGCCCTGGGTGTGATAGGAAAAACTGCCCAGCGCCAGTTGCAACGCCATGCGCAAACGCTGGCTCGGTGTGGTCGATTGGCCCAGGCGCGCCAGGGCCTTGCCCACGTACAGGCCATGTTCGCGCAGCAGCGACAACTCTTGCCACAACGGCATCGCGCTGACGGTGAGACGAATCCCCAGCAAATGGGCGCCCTGGTCGCCGAGGCCCCAGTCGAGGGCGGCGCGGATGTCTTCGCGCAAGGGGGCGTAGCGGTCGAGCCAGGCCTGGGTCGCGATCAGTTCCCAATCGTCCTGCGCCTGCTCCATCAGCGCCAGGCAGCGCTCGGCATGGCGCTCGCGGGTGGTGTCGAACTCGTTGGCGCCGCTGAGTTTTTCCAGGGCGTAGGTGCGGGTGATGTCGTGCAGGCGATAGACCACCTCGTCATCGCCAGCCTCCACATTCAACAGCGACTTGGCGACCAATTGGGTGATGGAACCCAGCACTTCGAGCGGTGCGATACGCTCCCCGGCGATCACTGCCGCCGCGCTGGCCAGGCTGAAGCTACCGCGGAATACCGCGAGGCGGCGCAGGCAAATCTGCTCGCAACCCGTGAGCAGGTCGAAGCTCCAATCCAGGGTGGCGCGCAGGGTTTGTTGACGGGGCAGGGCGTTGCGGCGGCCACGGGTCAGCAGGCGGAAGTTGTCTTCCATCTGTACCCGCAAGCCTTGCAGGCCGAAGCGTTCGATCTGCGCAGCGACCAACTCGATGGCCAAGGGAATGCCATCCAGGCGCTGGCAAATATCAATCGCCAGCGGCAGTTCGGCTTCGCTCAATGCAAAGCTGTCCTGGTGGGACATGGCCCGCTCGATCAGCAGCTGCAAGGCCGGGTAGCCCAGGGCCTGGGCGCGGTTGCCGGTGGCGGGCGGGCAGGCCAGCGGTTCCAGGCGCTGCACCGATTCGCCTTCGGCGCGCAACGCTTCACGGCTGGTGGCGATGATGTGCAGCTCGGGCGCGTGGCGCAGCAGGGTTTCGCTGATCAGCGCGATGTCGTCCAGCAGGTGTTCGCAGTTGTCGATCACCAGCAACAGTTGGCGCGATTGCAGGTTTCGAGCGAGGGACAGCAGCGGTTGCGCCTCGGTGAGCGTGAGGTCGAGCAGGGCGGCGAGGTTGGGCAGAATCATCGACGGGGTGCTCAGCGGCGCCAGGTCGAGCAGGCAAATGCCGTCGCGGTAATGCCCGATCAGCAACTCCGCCACCCGCAGCGCCACGGTGGTCTTGCCCATGCCGCCGGCGCCGGTCAGGGTGATGAAGCGTAGCACGGGCATCTGCTGCACCAGTGCGTCGATCAGGGCCTGGCGGCCGATCATCCGCGTGCGCCGCAGCGGCAGGTTATGGCACGGGCGCGGTGACGCACCCTCGGTGGGCAGGCTCATCGGTTCGATGCTCAGTGGTGCGACAAAACTGTAGCCGCGTTGGGCCACCGTCACGATATAGCGCTGCCCGGCCTGGCCATCGCCCAAGGCCTTGCGCAGCGCCGCCATATGCACCCGCAGGTTGCCGTCCTCCACCACGCTTTTGGGCCACACGCGGGCCATCAATTCCTGCTTGCTCACCACATTGCCGGCCTGTTCCAGCAGGACCAGCAGGATATCCACCGCGCGCCGCCCCAGGCGCAACGGCCGGCCGCCTTCCAGCACCAGGCGCTGGCGCGGGTGGATGCGGTAAGGGCCGAACTGCACGGCCTGGTCGCTGAGGTCACTCATGGGCGGCCACGTTCCTGGAAAAGGGTCTGGCCAGCATATTCCAGGCGTGTGCAGACCACTAGGCCGCAATCACCTGTGGTTTGTGACGCGATTGGTGGTTTCGCCAGGTCATCGGGTTGACGCCGACGCTGCGGGTAAACATATGGCAGAAATGCGCCTGGTCGCAGAACCCGCACTCCAGGCTAATCTGCGTCAGGCTCAAGTCGGAACCGGTGATCAGCTCCTTGGCCCGCTGGATGCGCTGCTGGCGGATCCATTCCTGGGGTGACAACCCGGTGCTGCACTTGAAGGCACGGGAGAAGTGGCTGCGCGACAGAGCGCAGGCCTGGGCCAGTTCGGCAATGGTCAGGCTTTCTCCAAGGTTGGCGAGGATCAGTTGCTTGGCAATCCGTTCGCGGCGCGAGCATAGGCCGCCGGTTGCAGATAAACGGGGAGCAAGTTGCTCGAGTCGGGCCATGACGAATATCCGTAGTCGATGGGAGCGTTCCCGGTGGATGGATGCAGTGTAGACCGACACATTCTTGGCGCCCGACCGCCCGGCTGACGAGTTAATCGTTGTTAATTTCGCCAGGTCCGGGCGTTGAAAAGACAGCACAGGCGTGCAATCCAGGCGGCGTTCTGCGTGCTTATCTGGCGGTTCGCCAATCGTGTGGATACCGCTATGAATCGCAACGACCTGCGTCGCGTCGACATGAACCTGCTGGTGATTTTCGAGGCGCTGATGTTCGAGAAGAACCTGACCCGGGTCGCCGAAAAACTGTTCATGGGCCAACCGGCGGTGAGTGCCGCCCTGGGCCGCCTGCGCGACCTGTTCGACGATCCGTTGCTGCTGCGCAACGGGCGGGGCATGGAGCCCACGCCACGTGCCGTGGCGATACTCAAGGAGTTGCAACCGGCCATGGACATCATCTCGGGCGCCGTCAGCCGCGCCAAGGACTTCGACCCTTCAACCAGCTGTGCGGTGTTTCGTATCGGCCTGTCCGACGACGCCGAGTTTGGCCTGTTCCCACCGTTGCTCAGCCAACTGCGTGAAGAGGCGCCCGGGATTGTCGTGGTGGTGCGCCGCGCGAACTACCTGCTGATGTCGGCGTTGCTGGCCAGTGGCGAGATTTCCGTGGGGGTCAGCTACACCACGGAATTACCGGCGAATGCCAAGCGCAAGAAGCTGCGGGATATTCCGTGCAAGGTGCTGCGCGGGGACGACGGTGTCGCGCCGCTGACCCTGGATGAGTACTGTGCGCGGCCCCATGCAATGGTGTCGTTCTCCGGAGACCTGAGCGGCAATATTGATCTGGATTTGGCCCGGATCGGCCGGGCCCGTCGGGTGGTGCTGGCGGTGCCGCAGTTCAGTGGGCTGCGGGCGTTGTTGGCGGGTACGCAGATTATTGCGACGGTGCCGGATTATGCGGCGTGTGCGTTGACCGAAGGCACCCCCTTACGAGCGGAAGATCCGCCGTTTGCGATTGATGCCGCGGAGCTGTCGATGGTGTGGAGTGGGGTGCATGACAATGATCCGGCGGAGCGCTGGTTGCGTGGGCGGATTGCCGAGCATATGGCGCGGGCGCTTCAGGTTTGATCGCCGATCAACCCGCGCCAGAATTAAGCAAAGTCCAGGACGTCCGAGTCGTTTTACTGACAGCCTCTTTGAGTAAAGGCTTTCTACTATGGAGGGACTTTTCCAGCGAAGGCAGTTACTCCTATGCGCATTGGCAACTTACCACTGTTTCCACAGATAGCACCTGAAACGTCTGTTCTCACACCAGGTTTATCCTCGGCGAGTGTGCAGCAAGAGCAGCGCAGTAGTCACAGTGAAGGACACCGCAAAAGCCCGCAGCCGGCAGCACGTGCCGGCGCTGCGGAAACTACCGTGATGTCAAAGCTTGACAGGGTCAGTGAGCCAAAACTTCAAATTAATAAAGAGGCGACCAAGCCGAATGTGCTATTCGGTGTGGATTACTATGTTTATACGCCTAGCCCTGGATTGAGCAATATCACGTTTCCAATCACTATCGATAAAGGCGCTCAACGCAAGAGCAGCAACGATGGCGGGATCTTTTACGCGATGCGGTTCGACGCCAATGATGAAAAAGGTAAAAAGCTGGGGGGCGGCTACATTGGGATGCAGCCACGCGGTGATGGCAAGGCACTGGTTGTGTTTTCCGGATTTGGTCCGCATTTCAGCGCTCCCAAAGGTAGTACCGAGGCGGATGGAGGACCAGGGGCAGCAATAGCACATTGGTAGATTTCAAGTTTGGTCATAAATATAACCTGACAGTGGAGCGAGATCCCGATAACGCCAAGCGGCTAAAGGCCTATGTTCAGGATGTTACGGACCCCGATAAGCTTGGGCCCAGACAGCATGTGAAAGATCTTGATGTCGATCAGAAAGTTGCATTGGCCGGCTACGGTATTGGATTTGTCGAACACTATGGCGCGAAGATCGACCGAAGTTCACAGATTGCGCCGACAAGTGGCAGTTTTTTTGCTCCCTTTAGTACAGACGACAGAGGCCGTGTTAGAAATGGTTCAGTCAATAGCAGAGGCTTGTATGGCCGATTCGCGAATTCAATGACCGGCACTCAGGAGATTACAAAAAAGGGTGAGAGGCGTACGCAGGTGAAATTTTCTCTTCAGGGGGTTGGTTATGAAAAGAAGGCCTGAAGTCTAGAACCTGAGGTGTTGTTATTGAGCCCCGCGAACAATCAAACGCGTGGGCGCATGGGCGAACACATGGCGCAGGTGCTTTAAGGTTTGGCGTGCATATCCGTTTGTTCGGTAACGGGTGTGTACCCAACCCACCCACCCCAAACAGCACATACATCCAATTCCCCATCCCCAATCCCCACCAAACTCCCCCCATCGCTCAACTCTCCAGGGGGGAATCAAACGTCATGGACCCTACACCCAAAACCAGCCCCGACGAAGTCGTCACACTGGTCGTCAAACACCTGGTCAAGCCAGGCCGCGAAACCGACTACGAAGCCTGGCTACGCCGCATCGTGCGCATTGCCGGCGAGCGCCCCGGCCACCTCGGTGTGGACGTCGTACGCAGCAAACAAAACAAGCTCGCGCTGTTCACCTGCGTCCTGCGCTACCGCTCCACCGATGCTCTGGAACAGTGGCTCGATTCCCCCGAACGCAAGACCCTGATCGCCGAAGCCACCCCCATGCTGGCCGACGGCGACAACACCGAAATCGGTGCCGTCAACGAGTTCTGGTTCAACCCCGAAACCGAAAACGCCGCCAAGCCGCCCCGCTGGAAGCAAGCCGTGGTCACGCTGTGCGTGATCCTGCCGCTGACCCTGCTGGTGCCGATCATCTGGGGCCCGGTGCTGCGCCTGCACCCGTTGCTCTCCAACTATGTGGTCGCCACGTTCCTGATCACCCTGACCATCGTGCTGCTGGTGGTCTACCTGCTGATGCCGGCGGCCACCCGCCTGTTCGCTCCCTGGCTTGAAGCCTCTGTAAAGGAAACCCTATGAACGCCGATCTGATTCTGTTCAATGGCCAGTTCCACACGGTGGACCGGGAAAACCCGCGCGCCACCGCCGTCGCCATCCGCCAAGGGCGCTTTGTCGCCGTCGGCACCGATGCTCAAGCCATGGCCCTGCGCGGCAGCGGCACCCAGGTCATCGACCTGAAGGGCCGCACCGTGATCCCGGGCCTCAACGACTCGCACCTGCACCTGATCCGTGGTGGCTTGAACTACAACCTGGAGTTGCGTTGGGAAGGCGTGCCATCCCTGGCCGATGCATTGCGCATGCTCAAGGACCAGGCCGACCGCACCCCGACGCCACAGTGGGTGCGCGTGGTCGGTGGCTGGAACGAATTCCAGTTCGCCGAAAAACGCATGCCGACCCTGGACGAACTCAACCAGGCCGCGCCGGACACCCCGGTGTTTGTACTGCACCTCTACGACCGCGCCTTGCTCAACCGCGCCGCCCTGCGCGTGGCCGGCTACACCAAGGACACGCCGAACCCGCCGGGCGGCGAGATCGTGCGTGACAGCAACGGCAACCCCACCGGCATGCTGGTGGCGCGCCCCAACGCGATGATCCTGTATTCGACCCTGGCCAAGGGCCCGAAACTGCCGCTGGAGTACCAGGTCAACTCGACCCGCCAGTTCATGCGTGAACTCAATCGCCTGGGCCTGACCAGCGCCATCGACGCCGGTGGTGGTTTCCAGAACTACCCGGACGACTACGCGGTAATCGAGCAGTTGGCCAAGGACGAACAGTTGACGGTGCGCATCGCCTACAACCTGTTCACCCAGAAGCCCAAGGAAGAGCTCGCCGACTTCAAGAACTGGACCGGCAGCGTGACCCTGCACCAGGGCGACGACTACCTGCGCCACAACGGCGCCGGCGAGATGCTGGTGTTCTCCGCCGCCGACTTCGAGGACTTCCTCGAACCACGCCCGGACCTGCCGCTGACCATGGAGCAGGAGCTGGAGCCGGTGGTCCGCCACCTGGTGGAGCAGCGCTGGCCGTTCCGCCTGCACGCTACCTATGACGAATCCATCTCGCGCATGCTCGACGTGTTCGAGAAGGTCAACCGCGACATCCCGTTCAACGGCTTGCCGTGGTTCTTCGACCACGCCGAAACCATCACGCCGAAAAACATCGAGCGCGTGCGCGCCCTTGGCGGTGGTATTGCGATCCAGGACCGCATGGCGTTCCAGGGCGAGTACTTCGTGGAGCGCTACGGCGCCAAGGCCGCCGAAGCCACGCCGCCGATCAAGCGCATGCTCGCCGAAGGCGTGCCGGTCGGCGCGGGCACCGATGCCACGCGAGTGTCGAGCTACAACCCGTGGACCTCGCTGTACTGGATGGTCAGCGGCCGCACCGTGGGCGGCCTGGAGCTGCACGCCGAAGGCCTGCCGCGCCTGACCGCGCTGGAGCTGTTCACCCATGGCAGCGCCTGGTTCTCGTCCGAGCAGGGCAAGAAGGGCCAGATCAAGGTCGGCCAGTTGGCGGACGTCGCCGCACTGTCGGCGGACTTTTTCAGCGTCGATGAAGAAGCCATCAAGTGGATCGAGTCGGTCCTCACCGTGGTCGGCGGCAAGGTGGTCTACGGCGCCGGCGACTTTGAAGATGTCGCACCGCCACGCGTGCCGGTGCTGCCGGACTGGTCGCCGGTGGTCAAGGTGCCGGGGCACTGGCGCCCGAGTTCGCCGTTGCAGGCCCAGGTTCACCAGTGCAGCGGCCCGTGCGGCGTGCATTCCCACAGCCATGAAAAGGCCCGGCTTTCCAGCGTGCCGGTCAGCGACTTCCAGGGTTTCTGGGGCGCGTTTGGCTGTTCCTGCTTTGCTTTCTGATTTCCCATCCCCCGTAAGGAGTTGAACCATGGCTAGCCCTCGTTTGAACAAAGATGACGCCGTTGTACTGTTGGTTGACCACCAGACTGGCCTGATCTCGCTGGTGCAGGATTTCTCGCCGAACGAATTCAAGAACAACGTCCTGGCCCTGGCCGATGTGGCGAAGTTCTTCAACCTGCCGACCATCCTCACCACCAGCTTTGAAAGCGGCCCCAACGGTCCGCTGGTGCCTGAGCTGAAAGAACTGTTCCCGGACGCGCCGTACATCGCCCGCCCTGGCCAGATCAACGCCTGGGACAACGAAGATTTCGTCAAGGCCGTGAAGGCCACCGGTCGCAAGCAGATCATCATTGCCGGTGTGGTGACCGATGTGTGCGTGGCGTTCCCGACCTTGTGCGCGCTGGAGGAAGGCTTTGAAGTGTTCGTGGTCACCGATGCATCGGGGACCTTCAACGAAACCGTGCAGCAGGCTGCCTGGGCACGCATGACCGCCGCCGGTGCACAACTGGTGAACTGGTTTGCGGTGGCGTGCGAGCTGCAACGTGACTGGCGCAACGACATGGAAGGCCTGGCCAACCTGCTGTCGCCGCGCATCCCCAACTACCGCAACCTGATGAACAGCTACTCGGCGTTTACTGCCAAGTAAGCGGTTCTGCATCACACCGTTGAATCCTGTGGGAGCCGGGTTTTTGTGGGAGCGGGCTTGCTCGCGAATGCGGCGTGTCAGTCAAAGATGTTCCAACTGACCCAGCGCTTTCGCGAGCAAGCCCGCTCCCACAGAAGCCAGCTCCCACATTTTGTTTTGTGGTATTGCGACTAACCGGATATAAAACAGCCCATCGTCCACCGAGAAGCGACAATGAACCCCTTTGAAGACATGCGCCTGTTTTGCCAGGTCATGGAATCCGGCAGCTTCACCGCCGCCGCCGAACAGTTGGGCCTGTCCAAGCAGTTTGTCAGCCGCCGCCTGATCCAGCTCGAAGACCGCCTCGGCGTGCGCCTGCTCAACCGCTCCACCCGCCGCCTGGACGTTACGCCACTCGGCCAGAGTTACTACGAATCCGCCTTGCGCCTGCTCAGTGAAGTCGAGCAAGTGGAGCAGGGCATCGCCGGCCAGAACAGCGAGCCGCGCGGCACCATTCGCCTGAGCGCGCCGTTGTCGTTTGCCATGGCCCATCTGGGTTGCCTGTTGCCGTTGTTCTTGCAGCGCTATCCCGAGGTCGCGGTCGAGGTCGACCTCAGTGACCGCCCCGTTGACCTGATCGGCGAAGGCTACGATCTGGTGCTGCGCATCGGCACCCTGGAAGACTCAACCCTGATTGCCCGCCGCATCGCCAGCATCCCCCGGGTGTACTGCGCCAGCCCCGACTACCTGGCCCGGCGCGGCACCCCGCAAAAACCCGATGACCTCGCCGCGCATGACTGCCTGCCCTACGGCCATGGTCGCCAGGTGCAGTGGCGCTTCAAGGGCAAGCTGCAAGCGGTGAACGTGTGCGGGCGCATGCGCGTGAACAACGGCGACCTGTTGCGCGACACCGCGATTGCCGGGCTGGGCATCACCTACCTGCCGACTTTTATCGTCGGCGAGGCGTTGAAGGACGGCCGCCTGGTGACGGTCCTCGACGAATTCGCCCCCGAAGACCTGACCCTGTCGGCGGTGTACCCGCAGCACCGGCAAAGTTCGCGCCCGGTGCAGGCGCTGGTGGAGTTCCTGCGCGAGCGCCTGGCTAGCGGCTGTTGAACAGCTGGCGGATCAGGCTCGGTGTGCTGCCGGTCCAGCGCTTGAACGCGCGGCGAAAGTTCGCCGCGTCGTTGAAGTTCAAATACGCCGCCACTTCCTCATTGCTGTAGCCCTTGACCTGATACAGGTGCAACGCCACCTGCTTGCGCACGCGGTCGACCTGCTGCTGAAACCCGGTGTCGTGCTTGTGCAGTTTGCGCTTGAGGGTCGCCGGGCTCATGGCGAAGGCCTGGGCCGCCTGCTCCAGGCTCGGCGCCTGGCGCACCTGGTCGCGCAGGTAATCGTAGAGGCAATCGAGAAAACTGCCGGCAAAACCCAACTGCTCGATCTGCTCGCGGGCTTGCTGGCGTGCCACTTGCCCAGCCGTGGCCGAGGCGCCCGGCCAGGCACGGGTCAGGTATTCACGGGGGATGCTCAGCATGTCCAGCGGGCGTTCGAAGCGGGTTTCTTCGCCCAGGTGCACCCAATACTGCTCGACGTAACGCGGCTCGGCGTGGCTGACACTGCACGCCCACGGCAGGCGCTCGCCGCTGAGCCACTGACTCATGGCAACCAGCGAGGTCATGCTCGCTTCCAGCAGGAAACGCCAGTGTTCGCCGGCGCCGCAGCTGTCCAGCCAGTACAGGTAGGCGTGGTGCTCATCCAGTTCCAGTTGCAGGCTCACCAATGGGCTGAGCAGCACTTGCTGCTGGATCAGGATCTCGAGGGCCTGATGCAGGTTCTGCGCATGCCCCAAGGCGTGGCTGGCCGCGCCGTAATAGCCTGGCAGCAGGCGCTGGCCAAACAGGAAGCTGCTGTCGTCGGCGTCCAATAATTTGCGGCTGTTGCCGATCAGCGCAAAAAACTGCTGCGGACTCAGGCGCGCCGTACCGACCAGGATGTCTTCGTGAAACAGCCCGGTGCCGCGCAGCAGGCGATGGCTGTCGATGTCCCGCGACAACGCCAGGTCGATCAGTGTGGCGGGTTGGTAGTGCCCGGGGATGAATCGGCTGTCGGCTTCATACCAGTCGGTTTTCACGGCCATCTCAGGCGCTTTTCGCGAGGGGGTGTTTGGCGCGGGCGAGGGCCAGGTTCAGGCGCTTGAGCAAGTCCTGGGGCGCTTCGTCGAGGGCCATCACCACGGCCGTGGTCGCCGCCAGTTGCAGGCGTTCGCCTTGCTGGCGGGTCTTGTGGGCGAGGGCGCGTACGCTCTGTTGCAGTTCCAGTGCGAGCACCTGGGCCTGGCGTTCGCCGGTGTCTGGCAGCAGCACCACAAAACGATCACCGGCCAGGCGGCACAGCAAATCCTGGCGGCGCAGGTTCAGCAACAGCGCATGGCTGAGGGCCTGCAATACCGCGTCGCCTTCGGCATGGCCGTAGGCCTGGTTGATTGCGGCGAAGTTGTCCAGGTCCAGGGCCAGCAACGATAGCGGCCGTTGTTGCTCGCGGCTGTCTTGCAGGCTCTCGGCCAACTGGCGCTTGAGGTAGTCGGCACCGGCCAGCGGCGTGAGTTTGTCGAACAGCCGGTGCTCGCGGAACAGCCGCTCGCGCTTCTCCATTTGCGCGCTGATCGCCAGTTGCTCTCGGTGCCAGTGGTAGATGCCGATGGTCAGCAGGATCATACCCACCGGCATCGGCCCGGACTCGAGCCAGTGGTCCCAGGTGATGCTGTCGGGCAGGCGGATGAACTCGTCGAGGCTGTCGATCCACCATGAGAAAAAGATGCACGACAGGCCCAGCGCCAGGTAGTTGGTCACGCGCCCGGCGGGGCGGCTTTTCAGCACCAGGCCAAGCCAGACCAGGGCGAGCAGGGCCGAGCCACCTTCGCCGAAGATGTCCAGCCAGACCCATTCGCTGACGCTTTTCAACTCGCCGCAGGCCAGGTGCAGGAGCAGCCCGAGGTTGGCGGCGATCAGCAGCAGGGCGAGTTTCCAGCGGTGGGGTTTGAGTACGCAGAACATGGCCGCGAGTCCTTGGGCAACGAAGCGATGGGCGCCAGCACAGCAGATGGATGTGACGGTTGCATGACGGTGGGGGTGGGTCGAATCAGCTCATGGCTAAAACACAATTCACCGGCAAACACAGATCAAATGTGGAGCTGGCTTGTGTGGGAGCGGGCTTGCTCGCGAAGGCGGTGGGTCAGTTAGAACAGCTTTGACTGACACACTGCATTCGCGAGCAAGCCCGCTCCCACACAAACCCCACATTTTGACCGAGGTCATTTCAGCTCATTTGTTCACTGAGGTGCGCTCCAAACCGCGGTTTACCGGCCTTCGCGCCAGCTCCTGTCACAGAACCGTCATCCCCCACCCCTAGCTTGCCCTCCCAGTTGTCAGGCCTCTTGCCTGGCGCCAACGGATTCTTGGGGAGGATTGCATGTACAAGCGCACCGGGCTCGTCAGCTTCACGCTTACCGCCTTGGCCCTGGCGATTGCCAGTGAGCGGCTCAATGCGGCCGAGGCGGCCACCACCGAGCACGTCGAAGTGGTCGGCCAGGCGGCGGCGATTGATTCGGCGTTGAAGGAGCAGCGCACTTCCGACAGCATCAAGAGCGTGGTGCACGCCGACGGCGTCGCCCAGCTGCCGGATGAAAACGTCGCCGAAGCCGTGCAGCGCCTGCCCGGTGTCAGCGTCGAGCGCGACCAGGGCGAAGGGCGCTTCGTCAGCGTGCGCGGCCTGGGCCCGGACCTCAACAGCGTGACCATCAACGGCACCCTGGTGCCAGCCCCGGAAAGCGCACGCCGCGCCGTGGCCCTGGATGTGCTGCCTTCGGAGCTGGTGCAATCGCTGTCGGTGATCAAGACCTTGACCCCGGACATGGACGCCAACTCCCTCGGCGGCACCGTCGACGTGCAAAGCCTCTCGGCCTTCGACCACAAGGGCCTGTTCTACACAGGTAGCAGCGAAGCCAGCTACGACAAGAACACCAGCCAGACCAGCCCGAAATTCTCCGGCGCGGCCAGCAACCGTTTCAGCCTTGGCGACGGCATCGACAACTTCGGCGTGGCCGCCGCGCTGAGCTGGCAGAAGCGTGACTTCGGCTCGGACAACGTCGAGACCGGCGGCGCCTGGGACTTCACCGACGGCGCCAAACTCAACGAATTCGAACAGCGTGACTACGACATCAGCCGCGAGCGCGCCGGTGGCGGGCTGAACTTCGACTACAAGCCCGACGACCTCAGCAGCTATTACCTGCGCACCCTCTACAGCCGCTACAAGGACACCGAGACCCGCAACTCCACCAGCATCGAATTTGCCGACCCGCTGGCTGCCGGCGAACTGGGCGATGCCGAAGCCAAGCGCAAGTTGAAGAACCGCGAAGAGACTCAGGAAATCCAGTCCTACGTGTTTGGCGGCGAACGCATGCTTGGCCTGTGGACCCTCAGCGGCCAGGCCGGTTACAGCCAGTCCAGCGAAGACAGCCCGGGGCATATCGCCGGTGCGACCTTCGACGGCGGCGACTTCGCCAATAGTGGCTTCTACGACAAGGACAAGCCACGGCCGATCATCGGCGCCGGTTTCTACGACGCCAGCAACTACACCCTCGACAAAGTCGACTGGGAAAAACAGAACACCAAGGACACCGAGAAAAACCTGCGTCTGGACCTGGCCCGCGACTACGACCTGAGCGGCTACGCCTCGCAGTTCAAGTTCGGCGGCAAAGTCAGCCGCCGCCACAAGACCAACGACCTGGAAGCCTGGGCCTACAAGGACTTCGACGACCTCGGTTTCAGCGACGAACAGCTCAACCTCACCCAGTTCCAGAAGGGCAGCGTCGACTACCGCCTGGGCAACTACGGCCCCGGCATCAGCGCCAGTGGTATCAAGCAACTGCTCGGCGGCCTGAATGCGGCGGACTTTTATGACGAGACCGAATCGCGGGTCAACGACTTCACCATCCGCGAAGACATCAACGCCGGTTACCTGATGAACACTGTCGACATCGACGACTGGCGCTTCATCGCCGGCCTGCGCTACGAAGGCACCGAGTTCGACGCCAAAGGCACCGGCGCCACCGACGGCGTGTTCAGCGACAACCACACCAGGCGCCGCTACCACCACTGGCTGCCGGGCCTGCATGCGCGCTACCAGATCGACAAGAACACCCAGGTGCGCGCGGCCTGGACCAAATCCGTGGTGCGCCCGACCTTCGGCCAGCTGGCGCCGGGCTTTGTGATCGACGATGACGAAGCCACCTTCGGCAACCCGAATCTCAAGCCCCTGGAATCGAGCAACCTGGACCTGGGCATCGAGCACTTCATGGGGCGCGCCGGCACTGTCTCGGCGTTCGTGTTCTACAAGGACATCAAGAACTTCGTCTACAACACCGACCTGGCCGGTACCGGCGCCTGGACCAATTTTTCCGAGGCCCACACCTACGCCAATGGCGACAGTGCCAAGCTCTACGGCCTGGAACTGGCCTATTCGCAGAAGTTCGACTGGCTGCCGGCGCCGTGGAACGGCTTGCTGGTCGGCGCCAACACCACGTTCAGCCGCTCCAGCGCCGACATCGAGGGCTTCGACAGTGCCAGCGGCAGCAACCGCAAACGCAATATCAGCCTGCCGAACCAGTCGGACAGCGTCGGCAACCTGATGCTCGGTTGGGAAGACGACAAGCTCAGCCTGCGCCTGTCGGCCAACTACAAGTCGGCCTATTTGTACGAGCTGGCCTCGATCAACGACAAGGCCCACGACCTGCACGTGGATGCGCAGACCTTCGTCGATTTCAGCGCGCGCTACTCGCTGACCAAGAACCTGCAAGTGAGCTTCGAGGCGCAGAACCTGACGGATGAGTCGTACTTCGTCTACACCGGCCATCGCAGTTACAACGGGCAGTACGAAGAGTACGGCCCGACTTACAAGCTAGGCCTGACCTTCACCCATTTCTGACTTCAACACATTCCCAATGTGGGAGCGGGCTTGCTCGCGAATGCGCTGTATCAGTCACCACAGCTGTTACTGAACCACCGCGTTCGCGAGCAAGCCCGCTCCCACAGTAGATCTCCATTGTTTTCAAAGGATTTGTTTGTTCATGAGAATTTCCAAACTGTACTTGCTGGTTGCCCTGGCAATCGGCGCACCTGTTATGGCTGCTGACCTGACCCTGACGCCTTGGGCGACTGGCTTGAATGCTGAGGCCATGGCCTTTGTGAATAGCAATGAACGCCTCACCGCAAGCCCCCGCGACGGCTTGCAACTGGTCGACGCCAAAGGTGCCGAACTGGCCCGTTTCAAGGGCAACTTCAGCAGCCTCGATACCCGCACCGCCGGTTCCCAGACCCTGGTCGTCAGCCTCGACAATGATCGCCAGCAAGCCCTGCTGATCAACCTCGACGCCTCCGCCAAGACCTTCGGCAAACCGCTCTACCTGCCGACCCGCGACTACGCCGTGAACGGCCTGTGCCTGTACCGCGATTCGGCGGCCAACCTGTTTGTGTTCCTGGTGGGTGAAGAAGGCAAAGGTGAACAGTGGCTGGTGGGCAATGGCGCCACGTTGTTGAACGAACCCCAGCGCGTACGCGGTCTGCCGTTGCCACCGTCGGCGCAATTCTGCCAGGTGGACGACGGCGCCAATCGCCTGGTGGTGAACGAAGAAAACCTCGGCTGGTGGGCTTACCCGGCGCACCCGGAAGCGGATGTGAAACGCACGCCGGTGGCAGTGTTCGACAATCCCAAGCGCGAAGCCGGGGCCATGGCGCTGGTGCCGGGTGGTGTGATCGCGCTTGATCCCAAGACGGCTCAACTGCATCTGTTCCAGCAAAGCGGTGAGCGTTGGGTCGAGCAATCGAGCCTGAGCCTGCCAGGCCTCAAGGAACCGGAGCAACTGGCGGTGAGCGGCCAGCAACTGCTGGTGCGTGATGACGACACTGGCAAGCTCTATCAGGGCAAGCTCAACTGGCAGGCCAAGGCGGTGCCGGTCGAAGCGGTGATTCCAGAGGTCGCGGCCGTGCGCCAGAGCGATCCTGTCGGCCGTCAGGGCGATGCAGCGGATGATCCGGCGATCTGGATTCACCCCGACCAGCCGGGCAAAAGCCGCGTGCTCGGCACCAACAAAAAGCAGGGCCTGCTGGCCTATGACCTGGACGGCAAGCTGTTGCAGGAACTGGCGGTCGGGCGCCTGAACAACGTCGACGTGCGCCCCAATTTCAAGTTGGGCACGCAGAACGTCGACCTTGCCGTCGCCAGCAACCGTGATCACAACAGCCTGAGCCTGTTCAGCATCGACCGCAGCAGCGGCGAGCTGCGCGAAGCCGGTGAAGTGCCGACGCCGCTCAAGGCGATCTACGGCATCTGCCTGTTTCAGCCCGCCAGCGGCGAGATCTATGCCATTGCCAACGACAAGGACGGCACCTTCCTGCAATACCGCCTGAGCGCCTCGGACGGCCGCGTGCACGGCGAGTTGGTGCGCCAGTTCAAGGTCGACAGCCAGCCCGAAGGCTGCGTGGCCGATGACCAGCGCCAGCGCCTGTTTATCGGTGAAGAAGACGTCGGCGTGTGGGCGGTGGATGCCCGCGCCGACCAGCCGGCCAAGCTCACCAGCGTGATCAAGGTGGGGCCGCAACTGCATGCGGACGTCGAGGGCCTGGCGTTGTACCAGAGCGATAAACGCGACTACCTGGTGATCTCCAGCCAGGGCAACGACAGCTACCTGGTGGTGGATGCCGAACCGCCGTTCGCCACCCACGGTGCGTTTCGCGTCGGCCTGAATGCCGACGCCGGTATCGACGGTGCTTCGCAGACCGATGGCCTGGAAGTCACTGCGATCAACCTCGGCGGGCCCTGGAGCCAGGGCATGCTGGTGGTGCAGGACGGGCGCAAGCGCATGCCCGAGCAGGCCCAGAACTTCAAGTTTGTGCCGTGGGCCGAGGTGACCCGCACGCTGAAATTGCCGTAACGCGTCATCACCCGGTCATCACTTTTTATTCGAATAGGAGTTCACCATGCACGCGACGATGGAACATATGACGATCTGGGGTTTGATCAGCGACGCCAGCCTGTTGGTCAAGGCGGTGATGATCACGCTGCTGCTGGCTTCCTTGCTCAGTTGGTACTTGATCATCCAGCGCGGCACTGTGCTGCGCCGCCTGGAGCGCCAGTTGCACGCTTTTGTGCAGCGCTTTCGCGCCGCGCCCGACTTGCAGCCGCTGTACCGCGACGCGGTGCAGGCGGGTGAGGGCGGCATTGCGCCGATCTTTATCGCCGGGATCGAGGAATACCAGCACCTGCACAGCCATGATCCGGCGGTGCTCGAAGGGGTGGAGCGGGCGTTGCAGGTGGCGATCACCGAGCAGGAAATCGAACTGGAAAAGGGCCTGCAATTTCTCGCGACCGTGGGCTCGGTCAGCCCTTACATCGGCTTGTTTGGCACCGTGTGGGGCATCATGAATTCGTTCATCGGCTTGTCCCAGGTGCAACAGGCCACGCTGTCCACGGTGGCGCCGGGCATCGCTGAAGCGTTGATCGCCACGGCCATCGGTCTGTTTGCGGCGATTCCGGCGGTGATCGCCTACAACCGCTTTGCGGCCCGTGGCCAGACCTTGCTCACCCGCTACTACGCCTTCGGCAACGAACTGCAAGTGCGCCTGCACCGTACCTTGCGCGGCACGCCGATCAACCTGGCCGTGGCCGCCTGAAAGAGGAGCAAGACGATGCTGACCAGGCCGCAACGCAAGCACGGGCCCAAGGCCGAGATGAACGTGGTGCCGTATATCGACGTGATGCTGGTGCTGCTGGTGATCTTCATGGTCACCGCGCCGATGCTGACCCAGGGCGTGAAGATCGAACTGCCCAAGGTCGCCGCCGAGGCGCTGGCCACCGACACGCGCCAGCAGATCCTGACGTTGTCGGTGAAAGCCGACGGTGGCTACTACTGGAACCTCGGCGGCGAACTCGATACCCAGCACCAGACCGACAGCGCCGTGAGTCTGGACGAAATGGGCGCCAAGGTCATGCAGGTGGTGGCGGCGCGCAGTGACACCCAGGTGTACATCCGCGCCGACGATAACGCCGGCTACGGTCGCGTGGTCGCGGCCATGGCGGTGTTGCAGAAAGGCGGTGTGAGCAACCTGGGGCTGGTGACCGAGGCCCTGCAATGACGGCGATGATCATGCACAGTCCAAGGCTTGCAAGGCTGCCCCGGGACACGGCGGGGTTTTGGCGCAACAGCTTGGCGGCGAGCATCGCGGTGGCGCTGCACGTCGGTGTGTTGGCCGCGCTGATGCTGGGCTGGTCCACGGAAAAACCGCTGGTGGAGGCACCACGGGTGATGCACACCCAGTTGGTGATGCTGCCCCCGGCGCCCGCGCCAGTGCCTGAGCCAGTGGTCGTCGCACCCCCCGCGCCACCGGAGCCGGTTGCCGTGCCGGTACCGCCCAAACCTGTGGTCGATCCACGGATCCAGGCGCAAAAGCTGGAGAAAGCCGCCTTGGCCCGCAAGCGGGTCGAGGACCAGAAAATCGCGCAGCAGCAAGAGCGACTGGCGACCGAGCAGCGCAACCGCGAGTTGGAGCAGCAGCGCCTGGACCAACAACGCCTGGCCGCCGAACGCGCCCGTCCTGCGGCTCCGGCGGCAGCCCCGGCGTTTGACAGCCGCCAATACCAGCCCTTGAGCAAGCAAGCTCCGGACTACCCGGAGCGCGCCCTGGACAAGAACATCGAAGGTGATTGCTCCGTGGAGTACACCGTCAACCCTCAGGGCCGCGTGGAAAATCCGCGGGTGCTCGACGGCTGCCATCCATTGTTCATGCGGCCTTCACTGGCGGCGGCGAACACCTTCCGCTACCAACCGCGCATCGTTGAGGGCAAGGCGGTCGCCGTACCGGCGGTGCGCAACACCTTCCACTACCGCATCAAATAGGCGCCTCAGAGGTCGTAGCGCACTGACAGCAACACGGTGCGCGGGTCGTTGACCGAGTAGTAGCGCGCACCGCTGGACGGCACGTAGCCCACCGATTGCGGATAGGCGCGGTCCAGCAGGTTTTTCACCGCAAGGGTGGTGGTCCAGTGGCCGTCGCCGCTGATGTAGCGGGTGTTGGCGTTCCAGAAGGTTTGCTGCGGCACTTGCTGGATGTCGTCGTTCAGTGCGTTGGCCCAGGACTTGGTCTGGAACTGCGCATCCGTGCCCGCCAGCCACGTGCCCGGCAAGCCGGCCGGGATTGTGTAGTTGAGCCCGACGCTGGCGTTCCAGCGCGGCGAGAACACCAGGTGCTTGCCGTTGGCATCCACGCCTGCGCCGCTGGCGTTCTGGAAGTCGTCGTACTGGCTTTCCAGGTAGCCGAGGTTGGCGGTCAGTTGCAAGTCGCGGCTCAGGGCGGTGAGGGTCTCCAGCTCGACGCCGTAGGTGTGGGCCTGGCCGACGTTGGTGCGCAGGCTCACGCCCAGCGCCGGGTCGTAGGCGTTGGTCTGCAGGTCCTTGTAGTCGTTGTAGAACAGCGCAACGTTGGCGCGCAGGCGCTGGTCGAAGAAGTCACCCTTCAAGCCGGTTTCCCAGGTGGTCACGTCTTCCGGCGAGAACGCCTGCTCGGCGGCGGCGCGGGTCGGTGCACGGTTGTCGTAGCCGCCGGCCTTGAAGCCCTTGGCGACGTAGGCGTACTGGTTCAGGTGCGGGGTCCAGGCGTATTCGAAGCCGAGTTTCGGGCTGGTGGACTGCCAGGACTTGCTCGACTCGGCGGCAAAGTTGGTGCCGGTGATCTGCCGGTCGGTGTTGATCGCGTAGTTGGTGAACTCGAAATTCTTGTGCTCGCGAGTAAAGCGCAGGCCGGCGATCAGCGACAGTTGCGGGGTGATCTTGTAGGTGCCCTGGCCGTAGAGCGCATAGCTTTCAGTGTTGGTGGTGCTGTACTGGCCCTGGCCGATCACGCGGTTGCGTGGGATGGAATAGGTGAGGTTGTCGCGGTCGGCGTCGAAGCGCTCGCGGTACAGGTACAGGCCGGTGCTGAAGCTGAAGGCGTCGTAGTCGCCGTTGAGTTGGAACTCCTGGGTCGCGTAGTTCTGCTTGTAGAGGATCAGGTTGTTCTGGATCAGCGTGGCCTGGCCGGAGTTGTCGTAGTCCACCGGCTGGTTGAACGAGGACCAGGCGGTGACCGACTTGACGTTCAGGTGATCGTCGATCGCATAGAGGGCGCGTAACACCGAACTGCCCTGGTCGAGGCGGTTTTTCGGGTCGAGGCTGCTGTAGCTCTTGAACTTGTCGAAATGCCCGTTGGCATCGAAGGGCGAATAGCTGGTGGTGTCACCGCGGTCAAAGGTGCCGGCCAGGGTCAGTTGCACATCCCACGGCGAATCCTCGGGCTTGTAGCGCAGCTTGCCGCGATAGGACTGGATGTCGACGTTGTTCACGTCCTTGCCCCGCGTCGGGTTTGACACGGTGCCGTCGCGGCTCAGGCGGATCGCCGAGAAGCTGGCGAACAGCGCGTTGTCCACCAGCGGGCCGCTGATCAGGACGCGGCCGTTCTGCGCGTTGTAGTTACCGGCGCCAAGTTCGACGAAACCACGGGTCTCCTGGTTCGGGTCGCGGGTGATCACGCGGATCGCCCCGGCGCTGCTGTTGCGTCCGTACAGTGTGCCCTGGGGGCCGCGCAGCACTTCGACGCGCTCGACATCGTTGAAATCGAGCATCGAGGAAATGGCGCGGGGGATGTACAGGTCGTCGGCATACACCGCTACGGCGGCTTCCTGGATCGGGTCGGTTTCGCCGATGCCACGGATGCCATAGGTCTGCGCGCTGTAGGAGATCGACTGGCGACTGAGGGTCAGGTTCGGCACCTGGCCGGAGAGGTCGCGCACGCTGCGGATCTGCTTGTCGTCCAGGGTCTGCTCGTCGAATGCGGAAATCGCCAGCGGGGTTTTCTGCAGGTCTTCGCTGCGGTGTTCGGCGGTGACATTCACCACCGGCAGGGCGGTGTCATCGGCGTGGGCGTAGACGCCGAGCAAGGCGAGAGAAGCGGCGAGGGTGAGGCGGCTGGGCACACGGGCATGGCTCATGGTGATGTCCTGAGAAAGTGGGGGTTGGCAAGGCCTCCACCTGGTCAGGGGTCGGTGCTGGCTGTAACAATATGGATATGAAAGGCGTCCGTAAAAGTCCGTTTTGTTATATGTTAATTATTAATAATATGCATGGTGCTTGTTATTTAAATGCTATTTTCTGATTATATTTCCGGCTCGCCCAATACCCAATGTGGGAGCGGGCTTGCTCGCGAATGCAGTGTGCCAGTCTATGAATAGGTTGACTGATTCACCGCCTTCGCGAGCAAGCCCGCTCCCACACAAGCCCGCTCCCCCATTTATTGGGTGGTGTCAGGGTTTGGCGAGGTTGGCCAATTCAGAACCGGCCACATAGCGCTCCAGATTCGCCAAGAACGTATCCGCAATCTCATGGCGACTGTGGGTGGAAATCGCCGAGGTATGCGGCGACAACCTCACCCGCGGGTGCGTGTACAGCGGGTGCCCATCCGGCAACGGCTCGGGCTCGGTCACGTCCAGCGAGGCCAAGCCAACCTGGCCATTATCCAGCGCCTGCAGCAACGCCTCCTGATCCAGCAAGCCACCCCGCGCAATGTTGATCAGGTGCAGCCCCGGCTTGGCGCTGGCGAGCACATCGCGGTTGATGAGGTTGCGCGTGGCCTCGGTCAACGGTGCGGCCACCACCAGGTGGTCGGCACGGGCGAACAGGTCGTGGATGTCCTTGGCGGCGTCCACGCCTGCGCTGAAGGGCGCCTGGCTCTGGCGCAACGCCACAACGTTGATCCCCAGGGCCTGGGCTTTCTGCGCCAGGCGCTCGCCAATCGCGCCAAAACCGAGAATGCCCAGGGTGGTGCCCTTGAGCGGGCGCAGCGGGGTGAAGTTCCACTGTGAGTCCTTCACCCAGATGTCCGGCAGGTGCTTGGACGCGGCAAAGATCGCGGCCAGGGCGAACTCGGCCAGGTTGTCGGCGGCACTGCCGCGCGAGGTGGTCACCGGCGGGCCGTTGAACAGCCAGTGCGGGTAGAAATCGATGCCCGACGACACCAGGTGCACCCACTGCGTGCCGTAGGGCCAGCCCGGTGGCGGGGTGTCCGGGGCGGTGTAGCCGCGTACGTTGATCGGCCGCGCCAGCAGGATATTCGCCTGGGATGGCAGGTCACTGGGGACGCCCACGGGCACACCGATGACTTGGGCCTCGGGGTGGATCGCAGCGAGGCGCTCGCGGATCACCTGGTTGAAATCTTCATCCAGCTGGCTGGCAATAATCACCTGAGTCATGTGCACTCCTTTTGGCGTTGGGCGAAAGCGGCCTTGCCGGCGCCTTGCAATACGGCGTCGTCCTGCGGTGTGTGCACGCGGCTGCAGAGCACATCGCGGTAGTGGCGTTGCAGCGGGTTGTGACGCGACAGACCTGGGTTGCCGGAGGCCTCGATGGCCAGCTCGACGGCGCGAATCGCGTTGTTGGTCACCAGGTACTTCAACTGCGCGGCATTCGCGGCCGGGGTGTGGCCTTCGGCGGCGGCGTCGAGCAGGCTACGGTTGGCGAACAGCAGGGTGTCGATATGGCCGACGGTTTCCTGGAAGCGCGGCAGGGTCGACAGCGCCGCGCCGAGGTTGGACGGTTGGCGTTCTTCCAGCCAGTTCACCAGCCAGTCACGCGCCGCCTGGGCCACGGCGTCATAGACCGAGGACAGCAACACCGACATCCACAGGAACCCTTCGGCATCCAGTTCCGGCGACGGCGCGCTCCACGGGCTGACACTGACGGCGTGGTCCAGCGGCACCAGCACGTTGTCGAGCACCACTTCGTGGCTGCACGTGGCGCGCATGCCGAGGTGGTCCCAGGTGTCGATGATGGTCACGCCGGGGCTGTCCTTGGGCACCAGCCAGGTACCCACCAGCGGGTCGGCGTCATTGCTGCGGCCCCACACGCCGAACCAGCTCAGGCCGTGGCTGCCGGTGGAGTAGATCTTGCGCCCGCTGATGCGCCAGCCCTCGGCGGTGCGCACGGCGGTGGTCGCCGGCAAGCCGCCACGGGCCGGGGTGCCGAGGTCGGGTTCGACGCGTAGCGCATTGATCAACCCGCCGTTGCGCACGGCGTCTTCGGCGACTTGGGTGCGCAGGTGCGCGGGCCAGGTCTTGCTGTCTTGCAGGCGCGTGTGTTGCAGGTATTGCATCACCAGGATCAGTGCGGTGGAGGGTTCGCCCTTGGCAATCGCACTGATCGCCTTGCGTGCCTGAGGCAGGCTGGCCCCGCCGCCACCGAGGGACTTGGGCACGGTGAGGGCGACCAGGCCGTGTTCGTGCAGGCGTTTGAAATTGGCATGGGGGAAGGCGCCGCTTTCGTCGTAGAGGTGCGCGGTGCTGGCGAGTTCGGCGCTGAGGCGTTCGAGCAGGGCTTCGAAATTGGCGACTTCCACGGAGCGTAGTGACGGTTGGGTCATGGGAATGTACTCGGTCAGAAATGTGGGAGCGGGCTTGCTCGCGAAAGCGGTGGGTCAGTTAACACATGCGTGACTGATGTACCGCTTTCGCGAGCAAGCCCGCTCCCACAGGAGAGTGTGGGCTCAGATGGCCAGTCGTACGGCTTGATGGCCCAGCAAACGCTCGACTGCCTGCAACACCGGCTCGGCTTGCGTGCGTACCAACCAATCCGGACTCACCTGCACAAACGCCACCGTGCCATCCCTGGCAATCACTACCACCGTCGGCTGCGGCAATTCCCAGGTGCCGGTGCCAGTGGTTTCACCGATGCTGTTGCCCTTGGCCAGCGCCGCGTTACGCGACGCCTCGTCAAAGCTGTAGAGAATCCCCAGGCGCCGCGCGAGGTTGTTGTCTCGGTCACTGGCCACCAGCAATTGCAGGGCGTGGCGGGTCTTGATCTCCACCAGGCGCTCGGGCACTTGCGGGCTGACCGCCACCAGCGGCACGCCGAGCTCGCGCAGGCGTGGGTAGAGTTGGCGCTCGTAATAGGGCAGGGCGATGTTGCACGCCGGGCAGCCGGCAAAGCGGAAGAAGATCAGCACCGCGGGGCCGTCGGCCAGCAGCGACTCGCGGTTGAGTTCGCCGCCTTCGACATTGAGCAGGGTGAACGGGTCCAGCTCATCGCCGACCTGCACGTAGTCGTCGGGGCGTGCTTCAGCCACCAGGCGTTGGCGCTGGTCGATATTGATCTGCAGCGCTTGCGGCGCCCAGGTCGCGACCCGTTCGGCGTGCAGGTCCGCCAGCTGACGGTTGAGGGATTCGCTCATGCCAGCGCCTCCTGTTTTTCTTTCACGTTGGCGACGCTGTAACGGTTGGCCGGTACGTCCAGGCCGAGGTTGTCGCGCAGGGTCTGGCCGCTGTATTCGCTACGGAACAGGCCGCGTTGCTGCAGTACCGGCACCACCAGTTCGGTGAAGTATTGCAGGCCGTCCGGCAGCACCGAGTTGACGATGAAGCCATCGCTGGCGCCGCGCTCGAACCAGGTCTGGATCGCATCGGCGACTTGCTCCGGGGTGCCGACAAAATCACGCTTGGGCCGCGAGAAACGCAGGGCCACTTCACGCAGGCTCAGGCCTTCATCCCTGGCTAACTGCTTGATCCGGTCGGAACCACCTTTTTGGCTGTTGGAGCCGAGGTCGCCCAGTTCCGGGAAGGGTTCGTCCAGTGGATATTTGCTGAAGTCGTGGTCGTTGAACGGGCGGCCGAGGGCGACGATGGCGTCCTCGACGGTGACCAGGTCCACGGCTTGCTGATAGCGGCTTTCCACTTCGGCGGCATCGCGGCCGACAATCGGGCGGATGCCGGGCAGGATCGACAGGCTGTCGGGGTCGCGACCAAAACCCTTGGCGCGGCGCTTGAGGTCCTGGGAATACGCCAGGCCTTCCTCGATGCTCTCTACATGGACAAAGATCGCATCGGAATTTTCAGCGGCAAAGTTGCGCCCGTCTTCAGACGTGCCCGCCTGGAAAATCACCGGCTGGCCCTGACGCGAACGCGCAATGTTCAGCGGGCCCTTGACCGAGAAGAACTCGCCCTTGTGGTTCAGCGCGTGCAGCTTGCCCGGGGTGAAAAATTCGCCGCTGTGCTTGTTGTAGGCGAAGGCGTCGTCTTCCCACGAGTCCCACAGGCCCTTGACCGCGTTCACGTGTTCCTTGGCGATGCGGTAGCGCACGGCGTGGGGCGGGTGCTCGGCCTTGCCGAAGTTGTCGGCGGTGCCGCTCAGCCACGAGGTCACTACGTTCCAGCCGGCGCGGCCGCCGCTGATATGGTCCAGGGATGCGAACTGGCGCGCTACCTGGTAGGGCTCGGTGTAGCTGACGGTCACAGTGGCGACCAGGCCGATGTGGGTGGTGATCGCCGCGAGTGCCGAGAGGATGGTCAGCGGCTCGAAGCGGTTGAGGTAGTGCGGGCTGGACTTGGCGTGGATGTGCAGGCTGTCGGCGATGAACACGAAGTCGAACTTCGCGGCTTCGGCCAGTTCAGTCTGCTGCTTGTAGAAGCCGAAGTTGGTGCTGGCGTCCGGCTGGGCCTGCGGATGGCGCCATTCGCCCCAGCCGTGACCGACGCCGTGGACCATGGCTCCGAGTTTGAGTTGACGTGGCTTGCTCATGTTCTGCTCCTGTTGGCGCGATGCTTTTTATCAGCGCGATGCTTGGGAATTGGGGGCACGCTTGGCGTTAAAGCTCTTGTCGAAACCCTGCGACACGTCGATGTGTTTGGTCAGCAGGCCTTCTTTTTGATAGGTGTCGGCGGTCGCTTGCAGGCCGCTGATAACGCTGTCGTCAATCGCCACTGGGGTCAGGCGGGTGTCCTTGGCCACTTCCACATGCACTTGCAGCGGCAGGCCGGTGATCTTGGCTTGGGCGGCGGCGTATTCATTGGGGTGGGTGTTGGCCCAGGCGTAGGCACGGTCGAGGCGGGCGACAAAGTCGTCCAACTGCACACGCTTGTCGGCGATGGCCTGGCTGGTGGCTGCCAGGTACAGGTGGTTGCTCAGCAGCTGGTTGCCGCTGACCAGCACGCGGGCCTGGCTTTGCGAGGTGACCACGGTGGTGTAGGGGTCCCAGGTCGACCAGGCGTCAGCCGTGCCGTTGTCCAGTACCAGGCGTGATTCGCTGGGCAGCAGGAAAATGAACTGCACGTCCTTGGTGGTCAGGCCGGCCTCGGCCAGGGCCTTGATCGCCAGGTAGTGGCCGATGGAGCCGCGCCCGGTGACGATCCTCTTGCCCTTGAGGTCGGCGACGGTCTTGATCGGCGAGTCCTTGGGCACCAGCAGCGCGGTGGTGTTGCGCCCTTCGGCGTGGATGATGCTGACCACCTTGAGCGAGGCACCGGCACCGAGGGCAAACACGTAGGGCGCGTCACCAAGCGCACCAATATCCACAGCCCCCGCGTTCAAGGCTTCGCCCAGGGGCGAGGCGGACGGGAACTCCGACCACTGGATTTCGTAAGGCACATTCCTGGTTTCGCCGGAGGCTTCCAGCAGCGCCTTGATCGTCGATTTCTGATTGGCCACCCGCAGCGGTTGCAGGTCGGCGGCGCCGGCTGTGCCGAGCAGTCCAAGGGCGAGGGCGGTGCCCAGGAGCAGGCGTTTGAAAGGGGTGGTAAAGACCATGGGATGCAGGCTCCAGGCAGATCAAGAAAGGGTTCGGCTACCTCCGCCTGGAGAAGGGGTCGGTGAGTGGTTTAACGTTAAGCCCATAAAAACTCGCTGTGAAGTTCTTTTTGGTTATATGGTAATTATCAAAATAATTTATTATTAATAGTTTGATTATTCTCTTATTGCATTTGAGGTCTTTCAATCACCTTATATCGATCAGCAGGTTTGAAATCAGCGTTATTGCTTCAAACCACTACCAACCTCCCGCGCCAACGCAAATATCCCATCCATGCGCCAGTGTTCGTTGCGGTGCGCAGGATCATTGCTCCATTCATCCCACCCCGAATCCCGCCGATACTGGCCCAACAACCCCGCCGCGCGCACTGCCTGCGCATCGGGGTGACGCAGTTGTTCGGCGTCCGGGTCGACGTAGAGTGCGTCGTTGCGGCAATACAGCTCGCACATGAAGCAGGTCTGGCACGCCTGTTGGTCGGCGATCCGGGGTTTGCCCTGGGGGCTCAGCGCCAGCACGTTGGTGGGGCACACGGTGACGCATTGGCCGCAGCCGTTGCAGAGGTCGGAGTAGATCAGTTCAATCACCAATAATTACCTCATTCTGTAGTGAGCGGGCTTGCCCCGCGCCGGGTGGCGAAGCCGCCCCGAATCCAGACGCCGCGGTGTATCAGCAAGGCCGAGGTGCCTGGGTTTGGGGCGGCTTCGCCACCCAGCGCGGGCAAGCCCGCTCACTACATGGGTTGTGTGGGGTTAGGGGGGATGGGGTCGAAACGTGTGTGCACCTGATCGACGCCGGATATGCGCAAGTGCGCGTCGTATAGGGCGCTTTGCTGCGGTGTGTCGCTGCGCTGGTGCATGCCACGGCTTTCCTTGCGCTGCGCCGCTGCGGTGTAGCACCAGCGCGCCGTGGCGGCCATGGCGGCGGTTTCGCGGTCGCGCAGGGGGTTGGTTGAGGGGGCGGTGGCGCGCACCTGATCCCAGATGTTGTCGAGTTCGCGCAGTGAGCGGTCGAGTTGCGCGCCGCTGCGGAAGAGGTTTTTGTCCAGCGGGTGAACCTCGGCCTGGATGCGTTGAATCAACTGCGCGCTGCCGCCGGCAACGCCATCAAAGCCGCGCACTGCACCGTGATACGCCGCGCGCTGCCTGGCCAATCGCGCCGCTCCCCGCCCAGCCCACTGCCCCGTGGACAACGCCCACGCCGAGTTCTGCGCACCGCCCCCGGACGTCGCACCGGCAATCGGTTCACGGCTGGCCGCGTCGCCGGCGGCGAATACGCCGGGCACGCTGGTCTGGCAGTCGTCATTCAGCAAACGCAAACCGCCCACCCCACGGATGGTGCCCTCGGGGTGCAAGGTCACGGCAAACCGCTGTCGATACGGATCAACCCCGTGCCGATCAAACGGCAGCATCAGGTTGGGCTGGATACTCGGCAGTTGTGCACGAATATCCGCAGGCACCCGATTCAAGCGGCAATACACCGGGCCGTTGAGCAGCGCCCGGGCCAAATCCTCGGTAAAGCCGGGGCCGCCGCTGATCGCCAAGGGTCGATCCGCTGCGTCGAAGTAGTCGCCGAAGCTGTACACCATCGAACGGGTCATGCTGCTGCCCGCCGCCGCGATGCAGTAGTAGTTGGAAAACTCCATGCCCGACAGTTCGGCACCGGCTTCGGCGGCCATCAGGTAGCCGTCGCCGGTGTTGGTGTGGTTGCCCAGCAGCCGCGAGAGGAACGCGCAGCCGCCGGTGGCCAGTACCACTGCGCCAGCGCGGATCAACCAGTCGCCACCGGCCTGGCGCCGCCAGCCACGGGCACCGACCACGCGGCCGTTGTCGTCGCGCAGCAGTTCCAGGGCCGGGTGGTGGTCGAGGATCGTCACGCCGCTGTCGAGTACCCGGCGACGCAGGCCGCGCAGGTACTCCGGGCCGCGCAGGCCACGGTATTGGGTTTCGCCCTGGTCGTTTTGCGCGAAGGCGTAGTAGTCGCGCAGGCCCGGCAGGCTGGTCCAGGTGGTGTCGATGGCGCGGGCCATCCAGCGTGCATCGGCCAGGCCGTAGGCGGTGGCCAGGCGTTTGTCGATGGCCGCTTCGCGCGCGCCCGGTGGCACCCACCAATGGCCGGGGCCGGCCGTGGCGGTGACGCCGCTGGTGCCGCAGTAGCCCTTGTCCACCAGGATTACCTTGACCCCTTCGCGGGCCGCAGCGATGGCGGCCCAGGTGCCCGCCAAACCGCCGCCGACGATCACTACATCGCAGCTCAACTCAGTCATCTCAGCGGCCTCGGAAGTTGCACGCCAGGCGCGTGTAGTCATACGCACCGCCACAGCCGAACGGCGCGAACGGGCCGATTGGGCTCGGCTTGCGCCTGGAGAAGGGGCGGATGTGGGGCCTGCACCCGGTGTGGGTGCAGGTGGGGTTGATCAGATGACGAAAAAACCATGGGTGCCGTCGCGGGCCAGTTGGGCCACCAGGCCGAACTCCCAATCCAGGTAGGCCTGCATGGCTTCCTTGGGGTTGTCGGTGCCTTCGTACGGGCGGCGATAGCGGTCGATGCGCGGCGAGGCGAGGTGGCTTTCACCTTCTTCCAGCGGCAGTTGCGCATTGATCCAGGCAGCGGTGCCGCCTTCGAGCAGGAACACTTGCTTGCCGGTGATGGCTTCGACTTCTGCCACCGCCAGGCGCGCCAACTGGCTGCTGCCGCAGGTCAGCACGTAACGCTCGGCCACGGGCGCCTCTGCCAGGGCAGCGGGCAGTTGCGCGCGCAGGACCCACCAGGCGCCGGGGATGTGGCGTTTGACGTAATTGGCGCTGGCGGTGAAATCCAGCACCACGGTGTCGCCATGTGCCTGCCATTCGGCAAGGGTGTGCGGGCTGATCAACTCGGCTTGCGGCGGCGCCGGGACCGGTGCGACCCATGCCCCTTGCTCGCTGAAGTGCGCTGCTTGCAGGTCGTCCAGCACATGCACGTCCCAGCCCAGTTGCGCGAGCCAGGAGGCGGACATGTTGGCGCGCACACCGTCGTCATCCGCCAGCACGATCCGCGCCCCGCGCACGCTGGCGACGTGGTCGGTTTCCTGCACCAACTGGCCGCCCGGCGTGGAGCGTGCGCCCGGCAGGTGACCGGCTTCGAATTCTTCCGGGGTGCGCACATCAAACAGGTAGGTGGTGCGGTGCGCCTGTTGCTGCCAACTGTGCAGGTCAGCCAGCGTGGCGCGGCCGACCCGCGCCCTGTCGGCGACGCGGCGCGCATCGGCCGCGGCCACTTGGCGATGTTCTTCCGACGTCGGCGCAAAGCGGCGCGATTGGCCGTGGGCGAGTTTCTGCCCGGCCAGGGTCCAGCCGATGGTGCCGTTGCGCAGCGCCGACACCGGGTTGGCCACGCCGGCGTTGATCAGTGACTGCGTGCCGATGATGCTGCGGGTGCGTCCGGCGCAGTTGACGATGATGCGCGTGGCCGGGTCGGGCGCCAGTTCACGGGCGCGCAACACCAGTTCGGCACCGGGCACGCTGATGCCGGTGGGGATGCTCATGGTCTGGTATTCGTCGAAGCGGCGGGCGTCGAGCACCACCACGTCGGCGTTGCTGTCGAGCAGCGCCTGCACTTCTTCGGCGGCCAGGGACGGCGTGTGACGCTGGCTTTCCACCAATTCGCCAAAGGCCTTGCTTGGCACGTTGACGTCGATGAACAGCTCGCCGCCGGCCTTGCGCCAACCGTCCAGGCCGCCGTCGAGCAGGCTGACCCGGGTGTAGCCCAGGGCGACCAGGCGCTCGGCGGCGCGCGCAGCCAGGCCTTCGCCGTTGTCGTACACGGTGACCTGGGTGTCACGCCGCGGAATGCGCGAGTACACCTCCAGTTCCAGCTTGGACAGCGGGATATTCGCGGCAAACAACGGGTGGGATTCGGCGAAGGGCGCCTCTTCACGCACGTCGACCAGGGCGATTTCGTGACGGTCCAGCAGGGCCTGGCGGATCTGGGCGAAGTTCAGGGTCGATACGGTGCTCATAGGGCAGGGCTCTTTTCTTTGGACAAATCCCAGATGTTCGGGAGGAAGGCGTTGGAATAACCGGAGATAAACGGTTTCTCGCTGCCGTCGGGCTGGTACACCGCACGGCGCACCGCGCCGATATTGGCGCCGTACACGTGGATGCTGATGGACACCTGGTCGCCGTAGGCGTTGCTCACCTGGTGGATGTCACCGACCTTGGGCGACACCGCTTCAACCTGGCCGGGCACCAATTCAATCGGCTTGCCATCGGCGACCAGGCTGCCGTCGGGCGCACGTGCGAAGCCTTGGGAAAACTCCGCGCCGCGCAACATGCCGATCAGGCCCCACACCCGGTGGTCGTGAATCGGCGTGCTTTGGCCCGGCCCCCACACGAAACTGACGATGCTGAAGCGCTGGCGCGAATCGGCGTGCAGCAGAAATTGCTGGTAGCGCTCGGGGTTGGGTTGGGCGAATTCATCCGGCAGCCAGTCATCATGGCTGACCAATTGCGCCAGTAGCTTGCCGCCACGGTGCAGCAGGTCGCCTTCGCGTGGATTGCCGTCGATCAGTTCCGCCAGGGCGCCTATAAAGGCTCTGAGTCTTTCGGGGTGCTTGGCCTGGGTCATGGCAATTCCATCAGTCGGTGTTGATAGAAGTTATATAAGCATAATGTTTATAGTTAATATGCTATTTTTTAATGATTAGCTTATAGCTGAAGGTAATTTAGAACTGGGTTGACTAGGCTTAGACGTTATCGATCACAGCGTGGACTATCCAGATAGCGTTCCTGCAACTATGCTTCGCACACATCTTAATGACTGATCTCTATGTGCGGCCCAAATGAAAATTGACGATATAGACGCCTTTGTCGAAGTGATCCGTTGCCAGTCCATCAGCCATGCCGCCGAATCCTTGCAACTGACCCAGCCCGCCATCACCCGTCGCGTACAGAACTTCGAGCAAGCGCTGGGGGTGGAACTGTTCGACCGTAATACCAAGCCACTCAAGCCAACGCTGATCGGCACCCGCGTGTATGAGCAGTGCCGGCTGATCCTGCGCGAGATGGATGCGCTGCGGGAACTGGTCGCCACCGACGCACCGCCCACCGGCCTGTTGCGCCTGGGTGTGCCGCAGACCATCGGCGACGTGGTGCTGCTCGATGCGCTCAAGCACCTGCGCACCGAATACGCCGACCTGCGCGCCCAGGTTGCCACCGGCTGGGGCAGCCAACTGGTCGGCAAGATCGAACGCGGCGAGCTGGATGCGGCGGCGGCGTTGTTCCCAGCGGGCAAGATCTTCCCCGACAACGTGGTCGGCGAGTCCATCGGCAAGATGGAGCTGGTGGTGGTGTGCGCCAAGGCGCAACTGCCAAAGAAACCCTGCAAGCTGGCGGATGTGTATCAGAACGGTTGGATCTTGAACCCGGATGGCTGCGGTTTTCGCGCCGGGTTGCAGCGCACCTTGTCCGACCAGGGGCTGGCGTTGCGGGTGAACCTGGAAACCTTTGGCACCGAGCTGCAATTGGGCCTGGTGGCGGATGGTCTGGGCCTGGGTTTGGTGCCGCGGCCGCTGCTGGAGCGTAGCGTCCATCGCGAGCAACTGGCGGTGATGCCGCTCAAGGATTTCAAGCCGGTGATGGATTTGTGGCTGATCTATCCGCACTTCCTGGGCAACTTGCAGGGGCCGGTGGATGCGTTTGGCAAGTTGGTCGCGGCTTCCCTGCACAAGATCCGCGACGCCGCATAACCCCAGTGAACGCGGCTTATTGTGGGAGCGGGCTGGCTCGCTCCCACATTCGTTCTGTGTTGTTGTCTGATTTGTTATGAAAAAAAATAATAATTAGCTTAGATTAAAATGTGCTTTTTATTATTTTTATCCATCCCCTAGGCTTGCCTGGAAGTCCTTAAGGCCCTCCAGGAAGTTTTGCCATGAGCAGCGTCACCTCGATTTCCAGCGTTTCCAGCAATGTCCGCCAGCGTGTCACTGCGCAAGAATGGGAAGTGCGCGTCAAACTGGCCGCCGCCTACCGCCTGGCGGCCTTGTACAAGTGGACCGATCACATCTACACCCACTTCTCCGCCCGTGTCCCCGGCCCGGACGAGCATTTCCTGATCAACGCCTTTGGCCTGTTGTTCGATGAAATCAACGCCTCCAACCTGGTCAAGGTCGACCTCGACGGCACTATTGTCGACGACCCGACCGGCCTGGGCATCAACTACGCCGGCTACGTGATCCACAGCGCGATCCATGGCGCACGCCACGACTTGCAAGCGGTGTTGCACACCCATACCCGCGACGGCATTGCCGTGTCGGCGCAGAAGGACGGGTTGCTGCCGATCTCCCAGCACTCCATCGGTTTCTCCGGCCGCGTGGCGTATCACGGGTATGAAGGCATTGCCCTGGACCTGGACGAGCGCGAGCGACTGGTGGCGGACCTGGGCGACAAGAGCGTGATGATCCTGCGCAACCACGGCTTGTTGACCGCCGGCATCAGCGTTGAGCATGCGTTCCAGCAGCTGCAGCAGTTGGAGCGTGCGTGCAATATCCAGGTCGCGGCACAGGCGGCGGGGAATGCGGAGTTGATCTTTCCGCCCAAGGAAGTGGTGGAAAAAGTCGAGCAGCAGGCCAAGGCGCACGCCAGCGGTGAAGGCCCGGGCGTAGCGCGGCATTGGAATGCGCTGGTGCGGCAGTTGGAACGTACCGACACCGACTACAAAAACTGATTCTCGGCACGCAGCAGATCTAAAAATGTGGGAGCTGGCTTGCCTGCGATAGCATCAACTCGGTGCATCTGAACAACCGAGGTGTTTGCATCGCAGGCAAGCCAGCTCCCACATTGTTTTGCAGTGTTGTTGCTTATGCTACTTGCTGGGCCTGCTCGCGCTCGGCGATCAACTGGCGGGTGAGGGGGATCAGGCGCTTGCCGTAATCGATGGCATCGTTCAGTGGATCAAACCCGCGAATCAGGAACGTAGTGATGCCCAGGTCGTAGTAGTCCACCAAGGCTTCGGCGACTTGCTCGGCAGTGCCCACCAGCGCAGTGGAGTTGCCTTGGGCACCAAGCAGCCCGGCAATCCCGGTCCACAAGCGCTTATCCAGCCGCGATCCCTGCGCCGCTGCTGCGAGCAAGCGGCGCGAGCCTTCGTTCGGCGGTTCACGGCGCACAAAACCATTCTTCTCGGCCAGTACGGTGGCCTGTTGCAGGATGCTGTCAGCCCTCTCCCAGGCAAGCTCTTCGGTCTCGGCGAGGATCGGTCGCAACGACAGGCTGAAGCGAATCGTACGCCCGTGCTTGGCCGCTTCGGCGCGCACCTGGGTGACGATCTCGCGCACTTGTTCGTAGGTTTCACCCCACAGCGCGTACACGTCGGCATGTTTGCCGGCGACGGCAATGGCGGCAGCGGACGAGCCGCCGAAGTACAGTGGGATATGCGGCTGTTGCGGCGACTTCACCGTGGAGTGCGCGCCTTCGACCTGGTAGTAGGTGCCTGCGAAATCAAACGGCTGCTCGCTGGTCCATTCCTGGCGCACCACGCTCAGGTATTCGTCGGTGCGTGCGTAGCGTTCGTCCTTGCCGATATGGCTGCCATCGGCGCGCAGTTCGCGGTCGTCACCGCCGGTGATGATGTGCACGGCGGTGCGCCCGCCGTTGAACACGTCGAGGGTGGTGAACTGGCGTGCCGCCAACGTCGGTTGGGCGAAGCCTGGGCGGTGGGCGATGAGAAATTGCAGTTTCTCGGTGACGCTGGCGGCGTGGGAGGCGATCAGCGTGCTGTCCGGGCTGTTGGAGTGGAACGCCACCAGGGCGCGGTCGAAGCCGGCCTCTTCGTGGGCGCGGGCCACGGTTTCGACGTAATCCGGTTGCAGGGTCGGGCCGCTGCGCGGGTGGATCTCGGAAGCGTGGTGGCCGCCAATGTAGCCGATGAATTCAATGCTCATGGTCTGTCCTTATATCGTGCGGGAAGGGCACCTCCACCGGGCAGGGGGTCGGTAGTTCGCATCCAAAGTAGGGGCAGGGGGCGGGGCTGTAAAATGCCGTTTGGTTCTAACCTAATTATTAAAATGTTGAATCATGTTTTGTGCTATGTATCAGTATTTTGCATTTTTGGCGGGTCAGGTCATTTCTCCCAAGCTTTGGGCGGGTGGTAGAGATTGTGTGGGGCTTGCGCGCGCATTGCAGTATCCTCCGCGACCCGCTTATCAATGATTCCAAGACAGATGACAGGACAAGACATGCAGGTGATGCTTTCGTCGATTCTCGACGAAGTGCGCCCACTGATCGGCCTCGGTAAAGTCGCCGACTATATCCCCGCGCTGGCCGACGTGCCGGCCAATCAATTGGGGATCGCCGTGTACGGCAACGACGGTACGGCCTACTGTGCAGGTGACGCTGAAACACTGTTTTCGGTGCAGAGTATTTCCAAGGTATTCAGCCTGGTGCAGGCCATCGACCATGGTGGCGAAACCATCTGGGAGCGCCTGGGCCACGAGCCATCGGGGCAGCCGTTCAACTCGCTGGTGCAGCTGGAATTCGAACGTGGTCGGCCGCGCAATCCCTTTATCAACGCCGGTGCGTTGGTGATCTGCGACATCAACCAGTCGCGCTTCGCGGTGCCGATCCTGTCGATGCGCGATTTTGTCCGGCGGCTGTCGGGCAACCCGCAGATCCTGGTCAACAGCACTGTCGCCGAATCGGAAGCCCAGCACGGCGCACGCAATGCGGCCATGGCCTATCTGATGAAATCGTTCGGCAACTTCCACAACGATGTGGACGCGGTGCTGCACAGCTACTTCAACTATTGCGCGCTGCAAATGAGTTGCCTGGATCTGGCCAAGGCGTTCAGCTTCCTGGCCAACGAAGGCGTGAGCGCCCACAGCGGCGAACAGATCCTCACCGCGCGCCAGACCAAGCAGGTCAACTCGATCATGGCCACCAGCGGGCTGTATGACGAGGCGGGCAACTTTGCCTATCGCGTAGGCTTGCCCGGCAAGAGCGGCGTAGGCGGCGGGATCGTTGCGGTGGTGCCTGGGCAGTTTACGGTGTGCGTGTGGTCGCCGGAGTTGAATGCAGCGGGGAATTCGCTGGCGGGGATCAAGGCGTTGGAGTTGTTGAGCGAGCGGATTGGCTGGTCGGTGTTCTGACGGTTTGGGGATTTGCGGTTACTGCCGTAAATCCCCTTGAAGCTTAGGCTTTGCGCGGCTTCACAAACAGATCCAGCATCAAGAACAACGCCCCGACGGTGATCGCGATGTCGGCGAGGTTGAACACGCCGGTATGCGTCGGGCCCACATTCAGCACCATGTAGTCGACCACGTGGCCGTCACGGAAGACACGGTCGATCAGGTTGGTGATACCGCCCAGGGCAATGGCGTAGAGCGGCAAGACCTTGCGCAACGGTTGGCTCCAGTTGGACAAGGACCAGCCCATCGCCCAGGCCACCACGATTGCCACGCCGACGATAAAGATCAGTTGTTTGACCTGAGGCGGCAGCGCCGCGCCCAGGCTCAGGAACGCGCCTGGATTCAGGCTCAGTTCCAACGCCAGATTGAACGGGTTGAAGCCGAATTTGAAACTCTGGGTTTGCAGCGACACCAGGGCCAGCAGTTTGACCAGTTGGTCCACGGCAATAAAGGCGATGCCCGCGAGGAGGGCGAAGGTGCGGCCGCGCAGTAGGGATGACGTGCTCAAGCGGTAACTTCCTGTTCCGGGTCTGTGAGAGGGCGCCAGAAGATAGCCCAGGCGCTTTGTGGCGTCTATGTCCTGCCCGCACGGATCTCTCTTGCAAACGTGTTGTGTCGTGAGCGGGCGTTGTTGCAGTGCTCAAGAGCGCTGAGCCATTCAGCTCGTAACCTGGAACAACAGGCACTGATATTTAAATGTGGGAGCTGGCTTGCCTGCGATGACAGTGTGTCAGCCAGCCTACCCTTGACTGACCCACCGCATTCGCGGGCAAGCCCGCTCCCACAGTGGATCGGTGTTGCTGGATAGTGAGTGTTCGGCTGAAGATCGCCCAGGCACTGCCAGCTCCCACATTTGATCTGATTGGTCATGAGGGCTGTGTTTTCCCCAAACAAAAAATGCGCCCCTGAAGGCGCATTTTTTGTTCGGTCCGCTATCGCCTGTCAGGCAATCGCATCCCACGCACGATCACCGTGCTCGTCCTTGATCCGGGTCGGCAGGCCCATCACATCCAGTGCTTTCAGGAACGGCTCGGCCGGCAGTTCTTCAACGTTGGCCATGCGTTGCACGTCCCACTCGCCACGGGCGACCAGCAGCGCTGCGGCCACCGGCGGAACGCCTGCGGTGTAGGAGATGCCCTGGCTGTCGGTCTCGGCAAACGCTTCTTCGTGATCGGCTACGTTGTAGATGAACACTTCGCGTGCCTTGCCATCCTTGGTGCCCTTGACCAGGTCGCCGATGCAGGTCTTGCCGGTGTAGCCGGGCGCCAGCGAAGACGGGTCGGGCAGTACGGCCTTGACCAGTTTCAACGGCACGACTTCCAGGCCTTCGGCGGTGGTGACCGGTTTTTCGGAGAGCAGGCCGAGCTGGTTCAGCACGGTAAACACGTTGATGTAGTGTTCGCCGAAGCTCATCCAGAAACGCACGTTGGGCACGTCGAGGTTTTTCGACAGCGAGTGCACTTCATCGTGGCCGGTCAGGTACAGGTTCTGCGAACCGACAACCGGCAGGTCATCGGTGCGTTTGACTTCGAACATGGTGTTGCTGGTCCACTGGCTGTTCTGCCAGCTCCACACCTGTCCGGTGAATTCGCGGAAGTTGATTTCCGGGTCGAAATTGGTGGCGAAGTATTTGCCATGGGAGCCGGCATTGACGTCGAGAATGTCGATCGAATCAATGCGGTCGAAATGCTGTTGCTGCGCCAGCGCGGCATATGCGTTGACGACACCCGGGTCGAAGCCCACGCCAAGGATGGCGGTGATGTTCTTCTGTTTGCACTCTTCCAGGTGGTTCCATTCGTAGTTGCCGTACCACGGCGGAGTCTCGCAGACCTTGCCCGGCTCTTCGTGGATGGCGGTGTCGAGGTAAGCCACGCCCGTGTCGATGCAGGCCCGCAGGACCGACATGTTGAGGAACGAGGAACCGACGTTGATGACGATCTGCGATTCGGTCTCGCGGATCAGGGCCTTGGTCGCTTCCACGTCCAGGGCGTTCAGCGCGAAGGCTTTGATTTCGGCGGGTACTTTGAGGCTACCCTTGGCCTTGACGCTGTCGATGATGGCCTGGCATTTGGAGATGTTGCGCGACGCGATAGCAATACGACCGAGTTCGTCGTTGTGCTGCGCGCACTTGTGGGCCACCACCTTGGCGACACCTCCTGCACCAATGATAAGAACGTTCTTTTTCAATTGCTTTCTTTCTCCTATATCCGCCAGCTTACGAAAGGCTGGACAGGTAGTCGTCGTAACCAAATTCACGAACCACCTCGACTGTACCGTCGAGTTGTTTCACTACGATGGACGGCATTTTCAGGCCGTTGAACCAATTTTTCTTGACCATGGTGTAGCCCGCGGTGTCGATGAACGACAGCCGATCGCCGATGGCCAGCGGACGATCAAATTGATACTCGCCGAAGATGTCCCCGGCCAGGCAGGATTTGCCGCACACCATCACGGTGTGTTCGCCATCGCTCGGCGCCAGCTTGGCGTTGAGGCGATAGATCAGCAGGTCCAGCAGGTGGGCTTCGATGGAGCTGTCTACCACGGCGAGGTTCTTGCCGTTGTAGAGGGTGTCGAGCACGGTGACTTCCAGGGAGGCGCTGTTGGTGATCGCCGCTTCGCCGGGTTCCAGGTAGACCTGCACGCCGTACTTGGCGGAGAACGCTTTCAAGCGGGCGCAGAACGCGTCCACGTCATAGTCGTCGCCGGTGAAATGGATGCCGCCGCCGAGGCTGACCCACTCGACTTTGTGCAGCAGCGCGCCGAAGCGTTCTTCGATGGTGCCGAGCATTTTGTCGAACAGGCTGAAGTCGCCGTTCTCGCAGTTGTTGTGGAACATGAAGCCGGAGATCTGCTCGATCACGCCTTCGATCTTCACCGGGTCCCATTCGCCCAGGCGGCTGAACGGACGCGCCGGGTCGGCCAGCAGGTAGTCGGAGCTGCTGACCTGGGGGTTCACGCGCAGGCCGCGGGTCTTGCCTGCGGAACGTTCGGCAAAGCGCTGCAACTGGCTGATGGAGTTGAAGATGATCTTGTCGCAGTTATCCAGCATCTCTTCAATTTCATCGTCAGCCCAGGCCACGCTGTAGGCGTGCGCTTCGCCTTCGAACTTCTGGCGGCCGAGCTTGAGCTCGTACAGCGACGACGACGTAGTGCCGTCCATGTATTGCTGCATCAGGTCGAACACCGACCAGGTGGCGAAGCACTTGAGCGCCAACAGGGCCTTGGCGCCGGACTGCTCGCGCACGTAAGCAATCTTCTGCATGTTGACCAGAAGCTTCTGTTTATCGATGAGGTAGTACGGCGTTTTGATCATTTTTGAGAGCCTGCGGCGGTGCCTGCCAAAAAAGGACACGCATTGTGCCCGCACTTGGGGCGAATCGGAAGGTTAGCGGGCGGAATTTGCTGCCCTTGGTTTAGGAGCGTAGCGCAGGTGTATGACTGTCCGTGCAGGCGCCAGCGTTTTTGTAGTGAGCGGCCTCGCCCCGCGCCGGGTGGCGAAGCCGCCCCGAATCCGGGCACTTGGGGCTTCCTGCATCACCCGCCATTTTGAACGGTGTATGCCTGTTCCAACCTGCAAACCCAAGCTTCTGTGTGGAGCTGTCGAGCCTTGGCGAGGCTGCGAAAGCGGCGGCACGGCAGGCAGAGATGTTGCCTGATCCGCCGCCTTCGCAGGCAAGCCAGCTCCCACATTTTTTAACTGTGTACACCTGGCACAGCCTGCAAACCCTATTCCCTGTGGGAGCTGTCGAGCCTTGGCGAGGCTGCGAATGCGGCGGCACGGCAGGCAGAGATGTTGCCTGATCCGCCGCCTTCGCAGGCAAGCCAGCTCCCACATTTTTTAATTGTGTACACCTGACACAGCCTGCAAACCCTATTCCCTGTGGGAGCTGTCGAGCCTTGACGAGGCTGCGAAGGCGGCGGCACGGCAGGCAGAGGTGTTGCCTGATCCGCCGCCTTCGCAGGCAAGCCAGCTCCCACATTTTTTAACTGTGTACACCTGACACAGCCTGCAAACCCTATTCCCTGTGGGAGCTGTCGAGCTTTGGCGAGGCTGCGAATGCGGCGGCACGGCAGGCAGAGGTGTTGCCTGATCCGCCGCCTTCGCAGGCAAGCCAGCTCCCACATTTTATAACTGTGTACACCTGACACAGCCTGCAAACCCTATTCCCTGTGGGAGCTGTCGAGCCTTGGCGAGGCTGCGAAAGCGGCGGCACGGCAGGCAGAGATGTTGCCTGATCCGCCGCCTTCGCAGGCAAGCCAGCTCCCACATTTTTTAACTGTGTACACCTGACACAGCCTGCAAACCCTATTCCCTGTGGGAGCTGTCGAGC
>NZ_JACVAC010000019.1 GCF_014851685.1 Pseudomonas sp. PDM05 | reverse complement strand
TTCCATCTGAATACATGGAGATCCAAATGTGGGAGCGGGCTTGCTCGCGAATGCGGTGTGTCAGTCAACTCATTCATTGGCTGATCCACCGCATTCGCGAGCAAGCCCGCTCCCACAGTTTTGACCCAGTTCATCCCGCCCATTTCGGTCGGCTCTAAGGCCGCCGCGCTCTGGCTTTTGATCTGGGATCGCCCCGTAAAACCACGCTGGCCGACGATCACTGCGGCACCGCCCGAATCACCGCCCGCGGCCCCTGCTGCCCGCCCGGGATCGCCTTCTCCACCGACGGTAACTGCGGCGCCTGCACATCCGGCATCGCCCAACTATGCTCCGGCTGCAACCCACCCTGTGCCCGACGCATGAATTCATAACGGTTCAGCGTGATACTGCGCCCCGCGCCACTGTCACGAATGATGTAAGGCCGCAAAAACACCATCAGGTTGGTCTTGTTCACACTGCGCTTTTCATTGCGGAACAGCGCACCCAACCCGGGAATATCCGACAACCACGGCACCGCATCATTGCTCTGGCTGTAGCCATCCTGCAGCAACCCGCCAAGCACCATGATCTGCCCGTCATCCAACAGGATGCTGGTATCGATCGCCCGCTTGTTGGTCACGGTGCCCGCCTCCACCGAGGCCCGCGAGTCGACGCTGCTGACTTCCTGGTAGATGTCCAGCTTGACCGTGCCGCCTTCGGAAATCTGCGGCCGCACATTCAGCTTGAGCCCGACTTCTTCACGCTGCACGGTCTGGAACGGGTTGTTGCTGGTGCCGCCACCGCCGGTCACATAGCTGCCGGTGACAAACGGGATGGTCTGGCCGACAAAGATGCTTGCCGCTTCGTTGTCCAGGGTCAGCAGGTTCGGCGTCGACAGCACGTTGGTGCCGCCCTTGCTCTTCAAGGCGCGGGCCAGGACCTTGAGGTCGAGCACCTTGCCGATGCCGGGGATGTCCACGCTGCCGTTGACCAGGCCGATGTTCAGGCCCTTGGGCAACACGTCGATGCTGGTCTTGCTGGTGGGCGTGGCGTTCACGCCGCTGCCGCCCAGGTTGACCCCGCCAAAACCGCCCTTGCCCCCCAGGTTGCCGGCCTGCCACTGCACCCCGAACTCGCTGGCATCGTCCTCGCCGACCTCAACGATCAGGCTTTCGATCACCACCTGGGCGCGACGCTGGTCGAGCATGTCGATGACTTCGCGCAGGTTGCGGTATAGCGGGTCCGGGGCGGAAATCAGCAAGGTGTTGGTGGTGGCGTCGGCCTGGATGGTCACACCGCCGGCACTGAAGGCGGTGTCTTGATCCTTGGTAGTGCCGGTGCCGCTGGTTTGTTTGTCCTGGGCATAGCTGGACTGCACGCCACTGCCGGTGGGCGTGCCGCTGCCGTTTTGCGCGGCGCCGCCCTGGGTGTTCTGGCCATTGCCACCCATGGCACTGAGCTTGCCCCGCGCTTCATCGCTGACGCCGGACTCGCTCTCGCCGGTCAACAACCCACGCAGCGACTGGGCCAGCTTGCCCGCCTGGGCATTGCGCAGGTACACCACGTGCATATTGCTCGGGTTGCTCTGGGCATTGTCGAGCTTATAGATCAGGTTGCGCGCCAGCTCGGTGCGCTCGGGGCTACCGGAACGGATGATGATCGAGTTGGAGCGCGGGTCGCCGACCACGTTGATCTTCTGGGTCTGGTCGGCGCCTTGGGTGTCGAGCAGTTCGGCGACCATCGCGGCGATGTCCACGGCGATGCCGTTCTGCACTTTCACCACGTCGGTATCGATGGCGCTGGGGGTGTCGATGCCGTTGATGATCTGCGCCACGCGCGCGAGGTTTTCCGCGTAGTCGGTAATGACAATGCTGTTGTTGCCGGGGTAGGCGTTGATCGGGTTGTTCGGCGACACGATGGGGCGCAGCACCGGGATCAGGTTCACCGCGTTTTCGTACTGCAAGCGGAAGGTGCGGGTCTGCATGCCGCTGCTGCCGGCGCTGTAGATCGGCCCGCCGAGCAATTTGGCATCGGCTTCGGGCACCACCTGGGCGACGCCGCCCACGTCCACCACGCTGAAGCCCTGCATGCGCAGCGCCGCCAGCAGCATGTCGTAGGCCTGGTGCGCCGGCACCTGGCCTTCGCTGACCAGGGTCAGGTTGCCCTTTACCCGGGGGTCCACCAGGAACTGCTGGCCGGTGGCACGGGACAAGGCGCGCACCACCGCCTGGATGTCGGCGTCGACAAAATTGAGCTGCACCGGCTGGTCACCCAGTGGGTTGCGTGCCTTGAGCACCGCCGGGGCATGACCACGGGCGCTGCTGGTGATCGGATGTTGCACGGCGGGCTTGGGCGCCAGCTCGCGCTGGCGCTCCAACGCGCTGTCGCCGCCGCTGCGCCGGGTGTCGGCAAGGGGCTGGCCGAGTTCGCTGTCCACCAGCAACGGCTTGGTCGATGGGCTGTTGCATGCACTCAGGGCCAGCAACAGCAACGGCGCGGCCAAACGGAAAGGGGGGACTGACCACTTCATGAAGCTTCCTTAGCGCCAAGCGCCTGATCCATGCGAACGGTCCCGGACACAGTGCCGGCCGAGTTGTCGAGGGCATCCGGGGCACGCTGTAAACGCGCCGCGGACACCTCCAGGGAAAACGAACGGGGGCTGCCCAACAGCCAGTCCACCACGGCGTCGGCCGGGGCGTTGTCGAAGGTCAGTTGCCAGCCGCCGGGGGCCTGCGCCTGCAAGTGGTAGTGACCTTGCAGACCCGCGCTGTCGAGGGCCTGGCGCAGCGTCGCTTCATCGGCCTGGCGCGGCGCGGCGACGCCTTGCAACAACACCTGCAAGGCTTCGGCCTGGGCGCGCAGCTTGGGGGTTTCGACCTGCCAGTAAGCGATCTTTTTCAACGCTGGTTGGACCAGCACCAGCCAGGTCAACAGGCTCGCCAGCACCAGCCCGGCGCCACTCAGCAAGCGTTTTTCGCGCAGGGCCAGGCCGCTCCAGAACACACGCCATCGAGCCTTCCACTTATTCATCGCTGGCTCCCGCTACGGCCGGGCCGATGCTCCAGCCGTGTTCTTCGCGAGTCGCGGCAAACCCGGCCTGGGCCAGGGCGGCCTGCCACTCGGCCTGGGCTACCGGGTTGCGGGTGTCGGCGAGCAATTGCAGGTACAGGCGGCCCTGTTCAAAGGTCAGGCGCTCGACGCTGGCCACCATGAACGGCAGGTTGCTGCCCGCCAGTTGCAGCAGGCTGGAAAAGCGCTGGCCAGCATCGGCACCCGCGCCGCTCTGGCGCGCCGCCAATTGCTGGCGCGCCTGCTGCAACGGATTGAGCACCACCGGCAACTCGGGAAACGCCTGGCGTACTTGCTGGCTCATCAACGTCTTGAGCCGCAGGCCTTCGTCGACCTGGCGCGCCGCGTAAAGGTTGAGGCCCAAGGTCCAGATCGCGACAGCCAGCGCGACACACGCCAGCGCCCTGCCCCAGCCGCCGCTCGGCGTATGGCTGAGGCCTGCGTGCAAGCCCCAGCCGGGCACGGCGCCGCTCCAGCGTTGCGCGGCGTCCACCAGCGGCCTATCCAACGGTGGCTGGCCCAACGGGTGCACCGCGCCTTGTTGCAGGCTGTCACGTGTCAGCAGGTAGCCTTCGTCCAGCGCCGCCGTGCCGACCGGCAAGGCATAGGGCGCCGGGTACAGGCCGCGCAGTTTCAGTTGCAATTGGGCCAGGCGCTCCAGCCCGGCCTTGGGCAGCCACGCCACCTGCACACCGCCGTCGCTGTCACGCGGGCCGTGGGCTACGTGCATCTGTTCCACCGCACCGAGGATCAACGCTTGCGCGGCGCAGGCCACGGCGGCGGTGGTTTTCGCCGCGGGCAGTGGCGGCAATTCCAGGCGGGTGAGCAGGCTGTCACGAGGATGCAGAAAGCACTCCAGCGCCTGTCGACGATTGCGCAATTCGGCCAGGCTGGCGTAGCCCTCATCAATCACCACGCCACGCTCCAGCCAGGCGAATTTGACTTGGCTGTCGGCACTCAATTGCTCCAGTGGCGGCAAGCCAATGCGCAGGCGCTTCATACGCCCACCCGCGACCAGATCACTTGCGGTTGGCGGTCTTCGGGGCGGTGCAGCAACGCATCGATCGTGACCCGGCGTTGCTCACGCCGCGCCTGGCCCTGCACGCGAAACCACTCGCTGGTAATCCCCACCAACACCGATTCCACAGCGACCTGCGGCAAGTGCAGGCGGTTGACGAAATCCCCCCGGTTGATAAACCAGCGCCCGCTGTCGCGCTCGGCCACCAGCCCCTGGGCCTGGGCCAGGCTCAGTTGCGGCACCACAGCACTGAGCACTTCGGCGCTGGCGGTGTTGCCGTTGACCCAGGTCTGGCCGGGCAACACGCTGATATACGCCTGCAAGCGGCGCAACAGTTGCGGGTCGAGGCCTTCGATTGCGCTCAACTCATCCAGACTGCGCAGCATCGGGTATTTGGCCGGTACTTCATACGAGCCGATCACCCGCTGGCTGATGCGCCGGCTCACGGCAGGGTCGACGCCCAGCGTGCGGCACAGGCGTTCAAAGCCCTGCAACTGCTCGTTATCCACCTGCTGGCGATTGACCAGGTTGCGCAGGTTGAACTTGCCCTGCTCGTCGTCGATGCGCCCTTCGAACACGCCGCCCTGCACCCGTGCCCACGGCTGGTCGAGACGGGTCAGCACATCCTTTTGCCGCGCCTCCCAGAGCATCTGCCGGCTGCGCTCCAGGCTGCCCTGCAACAGCCATGTGCCCTGCAGGCGCAACTGCTCGGCCTCCAGGCTGCGGGTGAACACGGTCTGGCGGGTGAGCATGGCGCCGGCCAGCACCGCCACCACCGCCGCGATCAGCAACGCGCTGATAATCGCCATGCCGCGCTGCTTCGCCGCTGTGGGCGAATGCCGTTTCATGGCGCGCCTTACAACTGCCAGGAGCCGATGTCGGCGTTCACGCCGTCGCCATCCGGTTGGCCATCGGCGCCGAGGGAGAACACGTCGATCTCGCCGTTGGCGCCCGGGTTGAGGTAGTGGTACGGATGGCCCCAGGGGTCGTTGGGCAAACGGTCGAGGTAGGCGCGCCAGCTGCCGTTTTTCGCATCGGCCGGGCGCTCCACCAACACGTTGAGACCCTGGTTCATGCTCGGGTAGGTACCGTGGTCGAGGCGATAGAGTTTCAGCGCCTGCATCAACCCGCCGATGTCCTGCTTGGCGGCTGTGGCGCGCGCCTGGTCCGGACGGTCGAGCACCTTGGGCACCACCATCGCCGCGAGGATGCCAAGGATGACCACCACCACCATGATCTCGATCAACGTGAAGCCACGCTGGCCGCGACGGCTCTGCATCAGGGACTTCAGGGGCGCGATTTCCATCTCGACATTCCTTGGCTTGAGTGCATTTCGAGGCCGCAGTGTTGCAAGAACACATGTCAGTCGTATTGAAAATCCTCGGGAGTTTCGGTCGCCAATCGGTCAACTCGCGGCGTTAGTCTGCGGGCCTGTTTCCCCGGTTTGAGAGCGCCATGCACGGCCGTCGCAACGAGAGCGGTTTTACCCTGATTGAAGTGCTGGTGGCGCTGGCGATCATTGCCGTGGCCATGGCTGCCGCCGTGCGCGTGGCCGGCTTGATGACCCAGAGCAACGGCCTGCTGCGCGACAAGTCCATGGCGTTGCTGGCGGCGCAGAGTCGCCTGGCGGAGCTGCGCCTGGAAGGCGGGCTGCGCAGCGGCAAGAAGACGTTCGAGTGCGATCAGGGCCGCCTGAAGCTGCGCTGCGAGCAAACCATCAATGCCGATGGCCGACTGTTTCAGGTCGCGGTACGAGTGCTCGATGCCAGCCGCGAAGCACCGCCGCTGGCGTGGTTGCAGACGCAGGTCATGGCCGAGTGAGGCGCGGCAACGCGGGGCCGTCCGGCAGCTTTTCGAGGTGGACGCGAACCTTCTCGCCCGCACGTTCGATCTCCACGGCATCGCCCTCGATGGCCGTCAACCGCACGCCGGGGCTGAGGCGTTCACCCAGTAAAAAGCTGCGCGGCGGGCCGTCGTTGAGGCTGAGGATCGCCACCGCACCACGGGCTCCGGCAAGCACGCCGGTGACTTTGACCTGGGGCGTCGTCGCCACATTGGAAAACCACTGCAACGCCGGATTATCGCTGCGTGCGGCCAGCGCCTGGGGTGTGGCCGGTGGCGTGCTGGATTCGGCGGATGTGAGCAGCAGCGGCGCCCAGATGGCGACGCCAGCCAACGCCGCCAACACGCCCAGGGCCTGCACGCCATGGGCGGGTGAAACACGAAGGGTAAATGCCATGGGGGACCTCCTGTTTGTCCGTGGCCTCAGCCTACAGGCCAATTCGCACGTTTTTATTTCACAACCTCGCCAGTTCTCCAGGTGCCGACCGATGAAACAGCAAGGCTTCACCCTGATCGAACTGATGGTGGTGCTGGTGATCATCGGCATCGCCAGCGCCGCCATCAGCCTGACCATCAAGCCCGACCCGCTGCAGCGGCTGCGCAAAGACGCCGAGCGCCTCAGCCAACTGCTGCAAATCGCCCAGGCCGAAGCCCGCGCCGACGGGCGGCCGATCACCTGGCGCGCGGATGCCAAGGGTTATCGCTTCAACCGGCGCAGCGATGATGGCGCGGGCGTGGACGCGTTCCAGGGCGACAGCTCATTGCGCCCGCGCCTGTGGGACAGCACACCGATGCAGATCAACATCGAGCCGCGACAAACCCTGGTACTCAACGCCGAATGGATCAACCCACCCCTGCGCGTAGTGCTGTCGGACGGGCAACACAGCCTCAGCCTGCAACGCGACCCCGCCGGCCTGCTGCGCGTGGTGAGCCAGCCATGAATAATCCTGTAGTGAGCGGGCTTGCCTCGCGCTGGGTGGCGAAGCCGCTCCAAACCCAGGCACCGCGGTATTCCCCAGACGCCGCAGCGCGGGGCAAGCCCGCTCACTACAAAGGCAATTTGTCGGTTCATGCAGCGCAACGGGGCTTCACCCTGATCGAAGTGATGGTGGCGATCATGCTGATGGCGCTGGTCAGTGTGATCGCCTGGCGCGGGCTCGACAGCGTCACCCGTGCCGACCAGCACTTGCAGGCCAGCACTGAACAGACCGAGGCGCTGCTGCGGGCGCTGAACCAGATGCAACGCGACCTCAGCCTGCGCGCCAGCGTCGAACTGACCGCGCCCGAGGCGCCAAAAGCCGAGGGGCTGGCCGCGGTGACTGTGCGCAGCTCCGACAGCAAGGGCTTTCGTCTGGAGGTGATCCGCAGCGCACCGGCGCTGGGGGACGGCCTGCAACGCGTGCGCTGGTGGCTCAAGGGTGACGCGCTGTACCGCGCCGCCGCACCCGCACGGGATCGCTTCCCGCTGCCGGCGGCAACGGATGGGGTGAGGGTGCTGGCGGGCGTCAGTGACTTGCAGGTACGGGTGTGGGAGCAGGACAAGGGCTGGCGGCAGTTGAGCGGCAATCGGCGGGACGACCCATTGGGGCTGGAGATCAGCCTGGTACGCCAGACGCCCCAGGGGGTTGAGCGCTATCGGCAGGTGGTGGGGCCGCTGAAGTAAGGCGGCTCAGCTCAACAACACCACGCCACCCGGCAGTTCCGTGCACTTGGCGCCGTACGCATCGCGAATCAACAAGGCCACCCCGGCCAGTTGCTGCAAGCTGAAGCGGGCCTGCACGCGACGCTGGCCCAGCTGCTTGTTGAGCAGCACCAGCATGCCCGGCCGGTAGCGGTTGATCTCGTCCACCACCGTGGCCAGCGTGGCGTTGTTGAACACCAGCACCTGCTCGCGCCAAGCCACCACAGCCTGGGTATCCACCGCCACCACAGCACCGATCCCCCCTGCGCCATAGGTCAATTGCCGGCCGCTGCCCAGGCTGACGCTGTTGCCGCCCACGTCCACCGACAGCGAGCCTTCGATGCAGGTGACGCACACCGTCTGGTCAGTGTTGCGCACATTGAACCGCGCCTGGGCCGCACTCACCCAACCGGCGCCGGCCTGGACCTTGAGCGGCTGCGCCAGGTGGGCGACCACTTCGACTTCGCCTTCGAGCAATTCAATGCCCGGCCCGATCCGGCTGATGCGTGTCTGCGTATTGAGCTCCAGGCTCACGCCGTCGCTCAACAGCACTTGGCGCTGCTCGCCGACTTCGGTGCGATAGTCCGCCGTGAGCCCGGCAAAGCCGCCCGGCGTCCCCACCCGCACCATCACCACGGCGGCCGAAGCGGCAATCGCGCCACCGAGGAATGCACGGCGGCCGAAGCGACGCGGCTGCGTCGCCTGCTCAAGGGCCGGGGCGAGTTGCTGCCACAGCACTTTGGCCTGCTCGAACGCCTGGGCATGTTCCGGGCTCTGCTCGCGCCAGGCCTGCAAGGCCTTGGCATCGGCCACGGTGGCGCGGCCCGAGGTCAGCAGGAGCAGCCAGTCGCGGGCTTCGTCATGCAGGGGGCTGGCGGATGTTTCCCGGGCGGTGGAGAGGCTAAAAATGTTCAAGCGCGCACATACTCACGGTTTTATCAGGGACTCGACACTAAGACGGTTTTCCGGCCCCGGGACCGAACCGCTGAATCACTTTTCTTTCCAGACGCTTGGCGCAATGGCCAAGGGCGGCCTTGATTTCCTTCTCGACCATGCGCGTGGAGATGCCGAAACGCTGGGAAATTTCCAGGTGCGGCGCTTCTTCCAGGCGGGCGGCGATCAGGATTTTGCGCCGGCGGGCCGGCAGTTCGTAGAGCGCCTTGACCAGGGACTGGATCTCACGCTGGCCCCCCACCACCCGCGACGGGTCCTGGGCTTCGTCGGCGGTTTGCAGCAACTCTTCGACCTCGCTGCCGGTGAGCAGCCGGGCGTCGGCCTGGCGGCGGTCGGCGGCGATGTTCAGGGCCATGCGGTACAGGTAGGCGTTGGGTTGTGCAAGGTTCGGCGGCATGTCCATGCGGTCGACCCGCAGGTAGGTTTCGTGCAGCACGTCGTTGGCCAGGTCCTCCGAACCCAGGCGCTTGCGCAAACGCACCTTGAAGTCCTCATAGGACGCCAGGAACAAGCTGACCATCGTACTGTGCCCGGTATTTTTCATCCGCCCGAGGCTCCCTTCGCTGCTGTGCATTCCATGCGTGTTCCTGTTGTGTCGGGCATCAAAAGTAAAGTCACCGGCTGGCGCAGCGAGCTGGGCGCCGGGCGTTCGACCCGCGCCGCGCCCAGGCTGCGCACCAGTGCTTCATCGCGTTGTGCGTCGCCGGTGGAGCTGACCAGCCGGCTGTATTGGATCACCCCGTTCGGGTTGACCCACACCTGGACCAACGCCCGGAAACTGCCAGGCCGGGTCAGCGGCGAACGGCACAGGCTGGCCTCGATGGCTTGCTGCAAGGCGGTGGCATAACTGTTGTTGATCCGCGCTGCATTCCGCCGCTCGCGGGTGTGACTGACCTCGGGCACCTGCAAGGTGAACGCGTCACTGCGCGCATAACGCGCCATCAGGCCACTCCCGGTGAGCAACATCGCCAGTGCCTCCTGCGCCGTGAAGCGCCCATGCACGCCGATGGAACGCCGACCCCGGGTGAGTTCGCGATCAACCAGCACCGCCATGCCGGTAGCGCGGCTGTAGGCTTGCAGGGCGTGTTCCAAGTCTTGGGGCGGCAGGTCCAGCAGCAACCCTGGCTCTGCCTGTGCGGACGCCGCCCCCGTCAGCAGCAACAGCAGGACCCAGGCGCAAACGGCGCGCCTCCAGCCCCCCTGTTCACCTCCCGCTCTGCATCGCTGCACGGCCGACGTGTCCTCGAAAACCGTCATCCTGAGGCCAGTTTATGAACCTGATGTTACGGTGATAGCAAAAAAAACATCACGGTGACGACAAGCCCGCTGCATTACACTTTCAAACCTAACCGGCCCACCCCTCGGGCCTGCCAGGAGGCCCCGATGAAGCTAGTCCCGACCCTCGCCAGCCTGCTGCTGTGCGCCGCCCTGCCCCTGCTCGCCCATGCCGACAACGCGGCACGCACCTGCACCGAGGTGTCGGTGGATGGTTACAAGGCACCCGACTATGGCTGCCTGAGCCAACAGATGGGCGGTGACACAGACGCGACCAAGGCGGCGAAGAAAAACCGCGAGGCGCAACAGATCCCGATCGAAAAACGCCCGCCGAACGCGGTGGGTCTGGCCACCCCGGCCGCCACGGGCGTGCGCATGGGCAATACCTTCGGCAACTCGGTCAAGCCGCAACGGCCTTGAGCCTGTTGACGAAATATTCATCTTTGCCTGCCTATGATCGCCCCCCTCGTTGAGGAGTAACCGTGTCCACCGACGCCTTCGCGCCGGCCTGATCTTTGGCGTGATTGAAGCCATCACACCGATGGTCGGCTGGGCCATCGGCCATGCCGCCACGCGCTGGGGCGAAAGCTGGGCACCGTGGTGGGCAAGCGTGCGCAGATGGTTGGCGGGGTGGTGTTGATGCTGGTGGGTGCGACGATTCTGTATGAGCACCTGTCGGTCTAAGCAACAGCGCTGAGCAAACATGTGGAAGCGGGCTTGTGTGGGAGCGGGCTTGCTCGCGAATGCGGTGGATCAGTCAACATATCTGTGTCTGATACACCGTCTTCGCGAGCAAGCCCGCTCCCACATTAAGCCCGCTTCCACCTGGGACTTACGGTGTTACTAGGCAGCGTTGCGCTCTTTTTTCAGGCTGTCCATATCGATCACAAAGCGGTATTTCACATCGCCCTTGAGCATCCGTTCATACGCCTCATTGATGCCCTGGATGTCGATCATCTCCACATCCGAGACAATCCCATGCCTGGCACAGAAATCCAGCATGTCCTGGGTCTCTTGGATCCCGCCGATCAACGAGCCCGCCAGGCTGCGGCGCTTGAAGATCAGGTTGAACACCGACGGCGACGGGTGCGGGCTGTCCGGCGCGCCGACCAGGGTCATGGTGCCGTCACGCTTGAGCAGGTTGAGGAAGGCATCGAGGTCGTGGGGCGCGGCGACGGTGTTGAGGATGAAGTCCAGGCTGTTGGCGACCTTGGCCATCTCGTCCGCGTTCTTTGACACCACCACCTGGTCGGCGCCCAGGCGCAGGCCGTCTTCGCGTTTGTTTGGCGAGGTGGTGAACAAGGTCACGTGGGCGCCCATGGCGTGGGCGATCTTTACCGCCATGTGGCCCAGGCCGCCGAGGCCGACCACGCCGACCTTCTTGCCGGGGCCGACCTTCCAGTGGTGCAGCGGCGAATAGGTGGTAATGCCGGCGCACAGCAGCGGTGCCACGGCCGCCAGGTTGGAATCGTCGTGGGAGATGCGCAGCACAAACTTCTCCTTGACCACGATGCTGTCGGAGTAGCCGCCAAACGTGTTTTCGCCACCAAATACCGGGCCGTTGTAGGTGCCGGTGAAGCCGTTCTCGCAGTATTGCTCTTCGCCCTCGGCGCACGACGCGCAGTGTTGGCAGCTGTCGACCATGCAACCGACACCGGCGAGGTCGCCGACCTTGAAGTGCTTCACGCCTGCGCCCACCGCCGTGACACGGCCGACGATTTCATGGCCCGGCACCGACGGGTACAGGGTGTTGTTCCATTCGTTGCGCGCGGTGTGCAGGTCGGAGTGGCAGACGCCGCAATAGAGGATGTCGATCTGCACATCCTCCGCCCCCGGCGCGCGGCGTTCGAAGGTGTAGGGCTTGAGGGCATCCTTGGCGTTCTGCGCGGCGTAGCTGTAAGTCTTGGCCATTTCGTTCACCTGTGTGATCGGACAGTGGAAGTCAGTGGACCAGCATAGACGCTGAACCGTTCAACCGAGCACACCCGTACAAGCCCTTTGTCCGATTTCACGCAATAGTGAACTACAGTTCTCTTCCCACCCACCCAGGAGTTTTCCATGAGCACATTCGTTGCCAAAGACGGCACCCAGATCTACTTCAAGGATTGGGGCAGCGGCCAGCCCGTGTTGTTCAGCCACGGTTGGCCGCTGGATGCGGACATGTGGGAATACCAGATGGAGTACCTGAGCAGTCGCGGCTACCGCACCATCGCCTTCGACCGCCGTGGCTTTGGCCGCTCGGACCAGCCCTGGACCGGCAATGACTACGACACCTTTGCCGACGACATCGCGCAGTTGATCGAACACCTGGACCTCACAGACGTGACCCTGGTCGGCTTCTCCATGGGCGGCGGCGACGTGTCGCGCTACATCGCACGCCATGGCAGCGCCCGTGTGGCCGGCCTGGTGCTGCTGGGCGCGGTGACGCCGATCTTCGGCCAGCAAGCGGATTACCCCCAAGGCGTGCCGCTTGATGTATTTGCCGGGTTCAAGGCCGAGTTGCTCAAGGACCGTGCGCAATTCATCAGTGATTTCAACACGCCGTTCTATGGCCTCAACAAGGGCCAGGTGGTCTCCAACGGCGTGCTGACCCAGACCTTGCAGATCGCGCTGATGGCGTCGCTCAAGTCGACCGTGGATTGCGTCACCGCCTTCTCCGAGACCGACTTCCGCCCGGACATGGCCAAGATCGACGTACCGACCCTGGTGATCCACGGTGACGGCGACCAGATCGTGCCGTTCGAAACCACCGGCAAAGTGGCCGCCGAGCTGATCAAGGGTGCCGAGCTGAAAGTCTACAAAGACGCGCCCCACGGCTTTGCCGCGACCCACGCCCAGCAGTTGAACGAAGACCTGCTGGCCTTCCTCCAGCGCTGAACCAGGGTCAACAGCCTACCTGTGGCGAGGAAGCTTGCGCCCTCGCCACAGGCAATGCGCTACGTGTTGACTGCCGGGCGTTGGCCCAACGCCAGGCGCCCTGGCCCGCTGATCAGCAACGTGGTGAAGATGATCAGCAACAACCAGCCAAACTGCGCCTCGAACAGCGTCCACTCGGGATGCACCACCAGCAACGCGATCAACAGCACCGCAAGAATCGGCAGGCACGCCAGCCGCACCAGCACCCCGGCAATGATCAGCAACGGGCACAGCACCTCGGCGAAAATCGCCAAGGCCAGGGTGATAGGCGCACCGAGGTGGAACGGGTCTTCGATCAGCTTCAACTGCTCGCTGTAGTTGAGCAACTTGGGCAGGCCATGCACCCACAGCAAAAACAACGCCCCGCTGGCCCGCAGGAACAACAGCCCCAGATCCTGATACTTTGATTCGTGCATATGCGCTCCGGTGTGAGTTGACCTTCTGTCGCGGTCGATTCTGTCGACAGGCGCGCGCGCACGCTTGCAAGCCTGTGCTGACCTCACTCCCCCGTGCCGGCAAACGCCGCGACGATTTCATCGATCACCACCCGCACCCGTGCGGTGTGGCGCAGGTCGGCGTGGGTCACCAGCCATACGTCGTAGGGCGTCGGTCGCGTGCGCTGCGGCCACAGGCGCACCAGGCCGTCGCGCTCACCGCTGGCCACCGGGATTTCACCGATGCCGATGCCGGCGGCAATCGACCGGCGCACCAGCAGGCTGGAACTCAAGGCGGCGACAATGCGCCCACGGCCCAGCGGCTCGGACACCAGCGTCAGGTCCTTCTGGTGTTGCAGATAGGGTTGATAGACCACCAGGTCGTGGCCGTCGAACAGGCTGCCGGGCTCGGGCACACCGTGACGCTCGACGTAGCCTTGGGAGGCAAACAAGCCCACCGGCCAACGGGCGATGCGCCGGGCGATCAGGTCGGGGTTGTCCGGGCGCGTGTTGCGCACCGCGATGTCGGCTTCCCGCTTGGCCAGGCTGAGGATCTGGGTGGACGCGTCCAATTGCACGCGTACGTCGGGGTGTTTGTCGTGCAAACAGGCGATGGCCGGGATCAGGAAGTCGATGGCCAGGGAGTCGGTGGTGCTGACCCGCACAGTGCCGGTCAGGCGCTCATCCAGGCCCTGGATCTGGCGTTGCAGATCAAGGGCCGAGCGTTCCATTTTTTCCACCGAGAGCAAGGCCGCCTCGCCAACGGCGGTCAGTGCGTAGCCCTCGGAGGTGCGCAGGAAAAGCGTCGCGCCCAGGGATTTTTCCAGGGCATTGACGCGCCGGCCAACGGTCGCCTGGTCCACCCCCAGCACCCGCGCCGCCCCGCGCAGCGTGGATTCGCGGCAAACCGCGAGGAATACCCGTGCATCGTCCCAATTCATGCGTTTCTCCAGTGCTGCATATATGCATCAGTGTGAAGCTTAATCGCAGCATTATTGCATCGATAATCCTGGCTATGCTGGGCGCCAGAGAAAAATACCCAGGACCGCCCCCATGCATGACCTCCACGCTTGTGCTCGTCGCTCGATCTGGCTGCCGATCTTCGCCGGCCTGTGTGCCAGCCTGGTCAGTATTGGCCTGGCACGTTTCGCCTACACGCCACTGATCCCAAGCCTGATCCAGGCCCACTGGTTCAGCGCCAGCGATGTGGTGTACCTCGGCGCCGCCAACCTGGTGGGCTATTTGATCGGTGCGCTGATCGGCCGGCCCCTCGCCCAACGGACTTCCAACACCACCGCGTTGCGCCTGATGATGGTCGCGGTGACCCTGGCGTTCTTTGCCTGCGGCTTTCCGTTGTCGGTGGCCTGGTTCTTCGGCTGGCGCCTGCTGTCGGGGGTGGCCGGTGGCGCAATCATGGTGCTGGTGGCGGCGACGGTGCTGCCCCATGTCCCGGCAGCGCGGCGGGGCTTGGCAAGCGGTGCGATCTTCCTCGGGATCGGCCTGGGGATTGCCGGTTCAGGCACCCTCGTGCCGCCGCTGTTGCGCCTGGGCCTGCAGCAGACCTGGTTCGGCCTCGGCCTGTTGGCATTGGTGCTGACCGCCGCAAGCTGGTTGGCATGGCCCCACGGCACGCAGCAGGAACCCGCACCACCGGCACACGCGCCGCTGCCCACCCCCGCCGGTGTGTACCTGTTGTTTGCCCAATACGCCTTTATGGCGGCGGGCCTGGTGCCGGCCATGGTGTTCCTGGTGGACTACGTGGCCCGTGGCCTGGGGGATGGCCCGCAGGTCGGCGCGATGATCTGGGTGATGTACGGGCTGGGCTCGATTATCGGGCCGGTCACCTATGGGTACCTGGCTGACAAACTCGGGGCCCGCGCCAGCATTCGCCTGGTCCTGGTGGTGCAGGCGCTGGCCGTCGGGCTATTGCCCTTCGCCGGCTCGTTCACCGCCCTGGCGCTGCTGGCGGTGATCCTTGGCTCGTTCCCACCGGGCATCGTGCCGCTGGCCTTGGCGCGGGTGCATGAATTGCTGCCCGACCATCACCAGCAACAGCTCGCCTGGAGCCGTGCAACGGTGTCGTTCGCGACATTCCAGGCACTGAGCGGGTTTGCCTATTCAGCCTTGTTCAACAGCAGCGGCGGCGACCATGGGTTGTTGTTCATGATTGCAGCCGGGGCGATCGTGGTCGCGCTGATGCTGGAACTGGGTATGTTGCAACTGAACCGCCGACCGTCCGCTACGGTCCCACCCCATACGCTTACCGCTACAGGACTTGCAAAATGACCCTGCCTACCGACATGACCCTGATTGAAATCACCACTCCCGGCGACCCCGAAGTGCTCAAGCCACGCCAGGTCCCCGTGCCCACCCCGGGCGCCGGCGAAATCCTGATTCGCGTGCACGCTGCCGGGGTCAACCGCCCCGACGCCTTGCAACGCGCGGGCAAGTACCCGATGAAGCCCGGCATGAGCCTGATTCCCGGCCTGGAAGTGGCGGGTGAAGTGGTGGCACTGGGCGACGGGGTCAGCGCCTTCGCCCTCGGCGACAAGGTTTGCGCCCTGACCAACGGCGGCGGCTATGCGCAATATTGCGCGGTGCCTGCCGGCCAGGCGTTGCCGATTCCCGAGGGCCTGTCGTGGCTTCAAGCCGCCGCGATCCCGGAAACCTTCTTTACCGTGTGGGCCAACCTGTTTGGCATCGGTGGCGCGCACAAGGGTCAGCGCGTGCTGATCCATGGCGGCACCAGCGGCATCGGCACCACCGCACTGATGTTGTGCCGCGAATTCGGCATCCAGGCATTTGCCACCGCCGGCAGCGCCGAGAAATGCGCGGTCATCCGCGACCTGGGCGCCGAGGCGATCAATTATCGTGAGCAGGACTTCGCCGAAGTGATCGGTGCCCAAGGCGTGAATGTGATCCTCGACATCATGGGCGCCTCGTACCTCAACACCAATCTCAAGGCCTTGAGCATGGATGGCCGCCTGGTGATGCTGGGCTTTCTCGGCGGCACCAAGGCCAATGACGTGGACTTGCTGACCATCCTCGGCAAACGCGCGATTGTGACCGGCTCACTGCTGCGCACGCGGACTGCGGATGAAAAAGCCGCCATCGCCGCACAACTGCGCGAACACGTGTGGCCGGCGCTGTCAGCCGGGCGTTGCCTGCCGATGATCGATCAGGTGTTTGAGTACACCGACGCCGACAAGGCCCATGCGCGGATGGAAGGTGGGGAGCATATCGGCAAGATTGTGTTGAGGGTGATCTGAACCCGCACAAATCCAATGTGAAAAGCAGGCTTGTGTGGGAGCGGGCTTGCTCGCGAAGACGGTGTATCAGACACAGATACTTTGACTGAACCACCGCTTTCGCGAGCAAGCCCGCTCCCACATTTGATCTCCCACATTTGATTTGCTGTGTATTGAAGGCCGCCGTTTTAACGGTAAGTCGGGTAATCGATATAGCCCTGCTCCGAACCCCCGTACATGCCTTCGACCCGCAGCGGGTTCAGCGGCCAGCCATTGAACAGGCGTTGCGGCAGGTCCGGGTTGGCAATGAATGGGCGGCCAAACGCGATCAGGTCCGCCAGCCCCGCTTGCACCAGTTTCTCGCCACGCTCGGCGGTATAGCGTCCGGCGTAGATAATGCGGCCGCTGAAGCTGTCACGCAGCGCACGCCGGAAGCTTTCCGGCAATTGAGGTGCGTCGTCCCAATCCGCCTCGGCAATGGAAACGTAGGCGATGCCCGCCGCTTCCAGCATTTTGACGGCTTCGATGTAAGTGTGATGTGGGTCTTCTTCCACCAGGCCGATGTACACGCGGTCCTGGTCGGTGCCACTGAACAACGGCGAAAAACGCACGCCCAGTCGATCCGGCCCGACCGCATCGCTGACCGCCGCGACAATCTCGCGCAGGAAACGCAGGCGGTTATCCAGCGAACCACCGTATTCGTCATCGCGCTGATTGGAATGGGCCGAAATGAACTGGTTGACCAAATAACCATTGGCCGAATGAATCTCCACCCCATCGAACCCCGCCGCCATCGCGTTGCGCGCGGCCTCGGCATACAAGCCGACCAGGTCCTTGACCTCTTGCGTATCCAACGCACGCGGCACTGGCGGTTGCACCAGTTCACCTGCGCCCGGCGCGGTTTCGATGAACGCCTTGACCTGTTTCGGCTGGATCGCCGACGGCGCCACCGGAGCTGCGCCGCCTGGTTGCAACGCGTGATGGGAGACGCGCCCCACATGCCACAACTGAGCAAAGATCACCCCGCCGTCAGCATGCACGGCGTCGGTGACGGTGCGCCAGCCATCGACCTGCGCCGCGCTGTAGATCCCCGGCGTCCACGCATACCCCTGGCCACGGGGCTCGATCTGCGTGCCCTCGCTGACCATGAAGCCGGCCGACGCACGCTGGCGGTAATACTCGGCCATCAAGGCGGTGGCGATGTCACCGGGTTGGGCGCTGCGCTGGCGGGTCAACGGCGGCAGCACAATGCGGTTGCCCAGTGTGTGCCGACCCAGTTGCAGTGGGGTGTTGAGAATATTGTCTGTCATGTGCGGTTTTCCAAATCCTGGACGAGCAAAAGCCTTGGCGACTCCTCGGGAGCCGCCAATCAAAAGGTAATGAATGAACTTACGCGGTGAGTTTCAGCAGCGCCTTGGCCACATCGCTGGAGCTGCCCGGGTTCTGCCCGGTGACCAGCAAACCATCGACGATCACAAAGGATTGCCAGTCGGCGCCCTTCTCGTACTTGCCGCCGAGTTTCTTGAATTCGTCTTCAACCAGGAACGGCACCACATCGGTCAATTCCACCGCGGCTTCTTCCGAGTTGGAGAAGCCGGTGACGCGACGCCCCTTGATCAGCGGCTCACCGTTGACTGCCTTGACGTGACGCAGCACACCCGGTGCGTGGCAGACGAAACCAATCGGCTTGCCGGCGCGTTCGAAGGACTCGATCAGCGCGATCGACACCGGCGACTCCGCCAGGTCCCACAACGGACCGTGGCCACCTGGGTAGAACACCGTGTCGAAATCGGTGGCGTTGACCGCATCCAGCTTCAACGTATTGGCCAAGGCCTGCTGCGCGGCCGGGTCGGCGGCGAAGCGGTGGGTCTGTTCGGTCTGGAAGTCCGGCAGGTCGCTGACCGGGTCCAGCGGTGGTTGCCCGCCGGCCGGGGATGCCAGCACCACCTCGGCACCGGCGTCCTTGAACGCGTAATAGGGTGCCGCAAACTCTTCGAGCCAGAAGCCGGTCTTGCGGCCGGTGTCTCCCAACTGATCGTGAGAGGTCAAAACCATCAATACTTTCATTGTCGAGTGCCTCGGGATGAGTGTGGGTTGAAGCTTAGGAGCCTGGGTTGCACGGCACAACGTCATATCCGCAAGGTTTTCGGACATGCACGGTGGCGGTTGCCGTTTGCCCGCCGCGCGCGGACAATTCCACCTCCCCTGCCCTTGGAGAGATGCGATGCACAGCGTGGCGCTGCTGGTTTACCCGAATTTTGAGTGCCTGAGCCTCAGTGTCGGCTCGGTGTTCGAGTGCGCGAACCTGCTGCGTGGCGAGCCGGCCTACGAGTTTCACCTGGTGTCGGAGCGTGGCGGCGCGGTGATGACCTCCCAGGGGTTCTCGGTGAACACCACGCCGATCCGCGCCGAAGGCTATGACACGCTGATCGTCGGCGGCTACATGGAGTTCCGCCTGCCGGAGGCCAACCTGCTGGAATTGGTCAAGGCCGCTGCCGTCCAATCGCGGCGTGTTGCATCGCTGTGCATGGGTATTTTCGTGTTGGCCGACGCCGGCCTGCTGGAAGGCAAGCGCACCACCACCCATTGGATTCACGCCCCGGCATTTCGCAAGCGCTACCCGCAGATTCAATTGGAAGAAGACCGCTTGTTCGTGGTCGACGGCCAGATCTGGACCGGCGCCGGCATGAGCGCCGGCGTGGACATGGCCCTGGCCATGGTCGAGAACGACCTGGGCAGCGACCTCGCGCGGCGCATCGCCCGCAAACTGGTGATCGCCCAGCGGCGCGGCAGCGAACAGTCGCAGCTGTCGGCCCTGCTGGAGCTGGACCCCAAGTCAGACCGCGTGCAACTGGCCCTGGCCTATGCCCGCGAAAACCTGACCCACGATCTGTCGGTGGACGCCTTGGCCGATGTCGCACGGCTCAGCCCGCGCCAGTTCAGCCGGGTGTTTCGTGAAGAAACCGGCCAGACCCCGGCCAAAGCCATCGAATCGCTGCGGGTGGAAGCCGCGCGGACGCTGATGGAGACCAGCCGCCACCCGGTGGAAGTGGTCGCCCGCGAAACCGGCTTCGGTGATCGCGAACGCATGCGCCAGGCCTTCCTGCGCGCCTTCGGCCAGCCGCCGCAGGCAATGCAGCAAGCGTTTAATGCAGCGCCACCCGCGTGATCAGGTAGTTCACCAACTGCGGTTCGTCATCCAGTTCAAGCAGTTGCACCGGGCGCGGCAGGTTATCCAGCACCGTGCGCCAGAACGCCTGGGACACTTCGTCCTGGTCATAAAAACGCACCAGCCAGTTGGATGCGCCACTGCACAGCACCTGGGTGGCGATAGCGCGCCCGATGCCTTTGCGCCGGTAGCGCTTGAGGATAAACAGGTCGGCCAGCTCCAGCGCATCAATGCCGGGCAACTCGCTGCCTTCGATCAGCAGGAAGCCGGCGATAAAACCATCCACCAACAACAGGTTGGCGCTCCACTGCGGGTCTTGCCAGTAGCGCGCCAGGTGTTCGTCATGGATGTAGAAACGGCCGTCCCCTTCGACATCTTCCTGTTCCCAGTCCGACGACTCATAGGCGTAGTACTGGTAGAGATTGCGGATCAGCTCGGCGGCTTCGGGGCCGGTCTGGATCAGTTCGACGGTGGTTTCGGACATGGGGCTCTCGGTGAAAAAATGCAGGGCGCCATTGTTCACAAAACCTTCGCGCAGGCCAATACATTGTCCAACCTTTCTGTTTGCTGAACCGATTGCGGATTTACCCTGCCCTGGCCAAATTCCTGAAACATTTAGAATAGACTTCGCGCAAATCCCCCTTTTCTCAAGGACACGCACCGTGACCAACGTCTGTTCCGCCGGCCTGGATGTGGGCTTTGCCTCCCTGGACTACTTGCAGATCTTCATCCTGGGCGTGATCCAGGGCATTACCGAGCTGCTGCCGGTGTCGTCCACCGCCCACATGCGCGTGGTCCCCGCCCTGCTCGGCTGGCAGGACCCAGGCTCGGCGTTTTCGGCGGCGATGCAGCTGGCGGCGCTGGCGGCGGTGGTCAGCTATTTCTGGCGCGACGTGCACCAAGTCACCACCGGCAGCATCGGCGCAGTGCGTCGGGGCGACTACAACGACCGCTGGTTCAAGCTGGCCGTGGCGATTGTGCTGGCGACGATACCCATCGGGATTGCCGGGTTGGCGCTGTCTTCGACCTTGAACGCATGCAACTCGCCGTTGCGTGGGTTGATGGTGATCGGCATTTCCTGCGTGGTCATGGCGGTGCTGCTGGCCGTCGCAGAAGTACGCGCACGCCACACCCGGGAGATGGGTGAGATGCGCCTGCGCGATGCGCTGATCGTCGGCATTGCGCAGATTGGTGCTTTGATTCCGGGGGTATCGCGCTCGGGTTCCACCCTCACCGCCGCACTGTTCCTCAACTTCAAGCGTGAAGAAGCGGCGCGTTTCTCCTTTCTGCTGGGCCTGCCGGCCATTGCCCTCGCCGGGTTGAAGGAGCTGTGGGTACTGCTGCGCGCCGACTTGCCCGCGCATGCCTGGCCGCATCTGTTGTTTGGCCTGGTGGTGGCGAGCGTCTCGGCGTTTTTTGCGATCTGGGGGCTGATGAAGTTTTTGGAGCGGTTCTCGACCTGGCCGTTTGTGATCTACCGGGCGTTATTGGGGGTGTTTCTGATTGTGGCGGTCAGCACTGGCCTGCTGAGCTGACTCCATTGCGAAAGCACATCCAATCCAATGTGGGAGCGGGCTTGCTCGCGAAAGCGGTGGATCAGTCAACCTATTCAGCGACTGGCACACCGTATTCGCGAGCAAGCCCGCTCCCACAAAAGCCCGCTCCCACAGTTGGACTGAGTTGTTTTAGAGGCCGCCGCTTCGATCGGCCAGTTCTTCCAGCAGGTCAGCCGACGGCACAAAAAACAACCCACCCGTCACCGCCGTACTGAAATCCAGCAAGCGGTCATAGTTGCCTACCGGCCGCCCGACAAACATATTCTCCAGCATCAATTCCAGCGGCTGCGGCGAGCGCGCGTAGCCGATGAAATAGGTGCCGAACTCCCCCGCCCCAGGCCGCCCAAAGGGCATGTTGTCGCGCAGGATCTTCACCTCATTGCCGTCCTCGTCGGTAATCACCGTCAGCGCACTGTGGGCGTTGCTCGGCTTGGCCTGGTCATCCAACTCGATATCCGCCAGCTTGGTGCGCCCGATCACCTTCTCCTGGGCCTCCACCGTCAGGCCGTTCCAGGCGTTCATGTTGTGCAGGTACTTCTGCACCAGCACGTAGCTGCCACCGCGGAATTCGCTGTCCTCATCACCGACAAGGGTGAAGCCTTCGGCCTTGCGCCCCACCGGGTTCTCGGTGCCGTCGACAAAGCCGATGATGCTGCGCATATCGAAGTAGCGGAAACCCTGGACCTCGTCCACCACCTTGACGCTATCCCCCAGCGCCGCCATCAACTGGGTGGCCAGTTCGAAACACAGGTCCATCTGCTCGGCGCGGATATGCAGCAGGATATCCCCCGGCGTCGCGACGGCCATGCGCCCCTGCACCCCAAACTCGCGAAACGGATGCAGCGCCGCCGGGCGTGGCGCACCGAACAGCCGGTCCCAGGCATCCGAGCCAAACCCGCAGACACAGGTGAGATTGCCGTCCGGCACGCGCTTGCCCACCGAGCGCACCAACCCGGCGATGTCGGCGCACCAGGCGCGCACCGTATCGACATTGCCGGGCGTCAAGGTGGCGACCATGAAAATTGCGCTGCGGGTGATCGGGTGGCACACCGACTGCGGTTCCAGAGGTGGCAAAACAGAGGATGGGGTCATGGTGAACGTCCAGACTAAAGGGCGAGATTAAACCCGCGCAGATTAGCAGATCATTTCTGACAGTTGCGCCACACCTCGCGGATCAACGCTTGCAGCTTCAAGGCCTCGCTCCAGCGATCACTGATCTCGCGACCGTCTGCGCCGGTGATGGCATACGGCGGCGGGCCCAGCTCGCAGGTGAAGGACAGGCTGTGCGGCGTGTCGGGCCGCGCCAGCCAGTCTTCGATCCCGTAGCGCCACCACTCGGTGAAGCGCTGCACCCAGGGTTGGTGCTGGGGAAAGTCCAGCGAAACCTGCACCTGTTCACTGCTCGCCACACGCCCATGAAACCCCCAACTATGGCGCAGGATCGTGCGGATCTGTTCATCGTCTTCCACGGCACCCGGCTCCGGCAGTTCGCGCCCGACCACGTAGTGGGACAGGTCGGCCAGCAGCTGCAAATCCGGCATTTGCGCGAGCAGATCGAGGGTGAAGTGCAGGTCGTTGGTCAGCCGATAACGGTGGGTTTCCAGCAGCACCGGAAAGTCCACCTGCTCGGCCAGGCGCTGCCAGCCTTCGACCAAGCGTGCCGCCTCGGACTGCGTACGCGGGCGCACGTCGGCCTGCAAAGTGAGATGGTGACAGCCGTAGCGGCTGATCACATCCAGTGCAGCGGCCAGGTCATCCACCGATTGCGGGAACAGTTGGCCCTCGATCTGCAAGCCCCTGGCCGAGGCGGCGGCGTGCAGGCGGGCGACATCGGCGGGCTTGCAGTAGTGGTCGGTGATGCCGTCGAAACCCGCAGCTTTGATGCGGTCCAGTTGCACGTCCAGAGGGCCGGGCTCGGTTTGCATCGCCCACAGGGATTGGAATACCAGGAATTGGCGCATCTCAGCCTCGCAGCAACTGTTTGAGGGACACTTCGGGGTCGGCCAGGCTGGCCGTGTCGAGCGCGATATGCGCGCCGATCAGGCGTTCGCAGAGCTTGATGTCCTTGGCCGCGCCGTTGCCGGGCGCCCAACCGCAAGCGCCTTGCATGCGGGACTCGGCGTCCAGGTAGAACAGCAACAGCGCGCCGCCGGGCAATGGCCGAGTGACCACAGTCGGCGTCATCACGCCCACGGTGAGCAAGCCCCAATCGTACTGGTCGGACCAGAAACCGGGCAGCGCATCGAAGGGCAACTGGCGCCCGAGCAGGTTCAACGCCGCATGCCGGCCCTGGGCTTCGGCGTTGCGCCAGGTTTCCTGGCGCTGGTACAGGCCGTCGAGGCGGAACTCACATACATCGCCCGCCGCATAGATATGCGCCGCGCTGGTGCGCAACTGCGCATCGACACGAATACCCTGCCCCACTTCCAGCCCGGCCGCCGCCGCGAGTTCGATGTTCGGCTGCATGCCGATGCCCACCACCACCAGGTCGCACGGCAACAACTGCCCATCGACCAACTGCACGGCATCGGCCTGGATCGATTCCAGTGCCACGTTCAAGCGCACATCCACCCCGTGCTGGCGATGCAACGCCAACAGCGCCGCCGAGATCACCGGCGGTAATACCCGCCCGGCCAGGCGCGGCCCGGCTTCCAGCAGCGTCACCTCGCAGCCCAGGCCACGGGCGGTCGCCGCCACTTCCAGGCCGATAAACCCGCCACCGACCACCACCAGCCGTGTGCCGGGCCGCAGCGCGCCGCGCAAGGCCAAGGCTTCATCGTGGGTGCGCAGGTACAACACGTTGGCCTGGGCCTGGGGCAAACGCCGCGCCCGGCCGCCAGTGGCCAGCAACAGGCCGGCGTAAGCCAGCCACTGGCCGTCGGCGAGTTGCAGGCGCTGTTGCTCGGGCTGCAAATGAGTCACCGGGTTGGCGGCGATATGTTCGATGTTCAACGCGGCCAAGCGCTCGCGGTCGCACAGGCTGTAGCCGGCCAGGTCCACGCAGCCTTGCAGCAACCCCTTGGACAGCGGCGGCCGTTCGTAGGGCAGGTGCGGTTCATCGCCGATCAGGATCAGGCGTCCGGTGTAGCCTTCTTCGCGCAGGGTCAGCGCCGCACGGCCGCCGGCATGGCCGGCGCCGACGATAATCAAGGGCGCGTTCATCGTCACACCGTGACGGCGAGCAACACCCGCCCCGCTTCGACCCGTACCGGGTAGGTCTTGAGGTTGACGCACACCGGCGCGCCCATGGCTTTGCCGGTACGGTAATCAAAGCGTCCGTTGTGCTTGGGGCATTCGATCACGTGGTCCATCACCAGGCCGTCGGCGAGGTGGATTTTCTCGTGGGTGCACAGGCCGGCCGTGGCAAAAAATTCATTCTCGGCCGAGCGATACACCGCATAAGTGTGTGCGCCATGGTCGAAGCGCAGCACGTCTTCTTCGTCAATTTCGCCCACGGCGCAGACGTCGATCCATTGATCGTTCATGGTAGTTCCTCGTGGTGAACGAGCTTGTTGTAGTGAGCGCGCTTGCTCGCGCAGGGCTGCGAAGCGGCCCGAGGATCAGCTATCGGGATTTGTCTGGAAAAACGCGGGGGCGTCATTGGGGCTGCTTCGCAGCCCAGCGCGAGCAAGCTCGCTCACTACAACAGGCGCGCCGGGAATCGGGCGTTGGATGAAGTAGGTGGGGTCGCTGCGTTGCTTCCAGATCGTCGGCAGGATTTCCTTGTAGGCCTCGAAGAGGTTGGCGTACGGCGGCGGGCAGTCACCGCGGATCTCTGCGTGCAGTTGCTCGAGGGCGTGGTACGGCACCATCGGGTACATGTGGTGTTCGAGGTGGTAGTTCATGTCCATGTAGATAAAGCGCAGCACAGGGTTCATGTAGATGGTGCGGCAATTGCTGCGGTGGTCGAGGACGTCTTCGGCGAGGCCCACGTGCTGGGTCAGGCCGAACAGGTAGCCGAGCCAGGCACCGTAGATGCTCGGCAAACCGATCAGCATCAGCGGCAACCAGCTGTGCAGGTACAGCGCGGTGCCGATGACCACGGCGTAGATCGCCAGCCAGACACGGGCGGCGCGGAATACCTTGGGCCACTCGGACTCAGGAATGAAGTCGGCCTCCTGGGCACTCATCTTGCCGGCGGCGTGACGCGCCACGCCGCTGAAGGTTTTCCAGGCCAGGGGCAGGTTGAACAGGCTCAGGCACATCATCAGAAAGCTCGGCGGGCGCGGCTCGACGATCTCCGGGTCGCGGCCGACGACGATGGTGTCGGTGTGGTGCCGCGCATGGCTCCAGCGCCACACGTGGGGCTCGAAGATGCACATGAAGCTGGCGACCTGATAGAGCACGTCGTTCATCCAGCGGGTCTTGAACGCGGTGCCGTGGCCGGTCTCGTGCCAACGCGGGTTGGACGCCGTGCCGTAGAGCACGCCATACACCATGAAGAACGGCACGCAGGCCCAGGAGCCCCAGAACCAGTAGCCGCCAAAGCCGCTGGCAAACAGCGCGACGAACCACAGGGCGGTGTCGCGCAAGGCCGGGCCGTCGCGGCGTTGCATCAGTTCTTTCATGCGTTTACGGGAAATCGGTGATTGATACCAGCTGGCCGAGACCAGGCCTTTTTCAGCGGCGCGGGCGGCTTCGGGGCCAGTGAGGCTGTAGTCGCGCCGGGCGGTGTGAGCGGTGTGTTCAGGCATTGTTATTGTTCTCCGCAAGCGTGGGGTTCAGGTGCCTTGCCAAACCCACGATAGAGAAGCGCTAAATCGCCCTCAAGGCCTTGAATCCATTCCCTATCAAGCTATCATCCAGGCCCAGCGGGGCTTGATAGTTTTCTATCAAGACGCATCAAGGGCTTGCCATGAACAACCATAAACGCCCAACCATTGCCACCGTGGCCGCTCAGGCGGGCCTCAGCGTGGCCACCGTCGACCGGGTCTTGAATGCGCGTGCGCCGGTCAATCCCGATACCGCCGAGCAGGTGTTCCAGGCGGCCGAAGCCGTGGGCTATTTCGCCGCGCGGCTGATCGGCCAGCGCATTCGCGAACGGCGGCCGACCTACCGTTTCGGTATCCTGCTGCTGGCCACCGCCCAGGCGTTCTACGCCACCCTGGCGCAGTCGATTGCCGAGGCGGCGCAGCAACACGCCGGGGCCAACCTGACCTGCCAGTTCGAGTACATCGTCGAGCGCACACCGAGCGTGATCGCTGCGCAGATCGAACAACTCGCGGTGCAGTGCGACGGCCTCGCCGTGGTCAGCTTCGCCCATCCACTGATCAATGCCACGTTGGCGCAGATCCGCGCCGCCGGCGTGCCGGTGGTGGCGCTGCTGTCGGACATCCACGAACAAGCCCTTGAGCCTTACGTGGGCCAGGACAACCACGTGGTCGGCCGCACCATGGGCTGGTTGCTCGCACGCACCTGCGGCGCACGCAAAGGCAGCGTCGGGATCTTGCTCGGCGGCCACCGTTTCCTCGGCCACCAGGCCCGCGTCGAAGGCCTGCACAGCTACCTTGCCGAACACGCGCCGGGGCTCAAGCCGTTGGAGCCGTTGATCAACCTGGACAACTGCGACATCACCGAAGAGGCCACCCTCGACCTGATCACCCGCCATACCGACCTGCGCGGCCTGTGCGTGGTGGGCGGCGGTGGCGACGGCATCATCAGCGCCCTCGCGCAACTGCCCAAGCGCCCGGCGCTGTGCTGCATCTTGCAGGAGTCCACCGAGCTGTCGCGCCAGGCGTTGAGGCAGGGGTTGATCGATGTGGCGATGGACTCGCAACCAAAGCTGACGGCCACGGCGCTGGTGCAATTGATGGTGGAGTTGCAGACCGCCGAGGCGTTCGATCCGGTGCGGCATCGGGTGCACATACCGCCGCAGATTGTCACTTCGGAAAACATCTGCGCCTGACACACAGTTTGATCGGTGCGAGGCTCAATGATTGCGAAAATCCGCGGCATTCAGGCCGAACCGGCTCATCTTGTTGTACAGCCCGCCCCGCGACACATTGAGCTGCCGCGCCGCCAGGCGGATGTTGCCGCCGGTGCTCTGCAGCGCGGCGACGATGGCGTGCATCTCGAAGCTGCTCAGTTGCTGGGCAGGTGGCGGCTCGGGCAATCGCATAGGCGTGCGCGGGCGCGTGTCCAGGGGCAAATCAATCGGTTGGATCAACTCGCCCATGGCCAGGTTGGTCGCGCGCTCGATGCTGTTTTCCAGCTCCCGCACATTGCCCGGCCAGCTGTAGGCCGTGAGCAACGCCAGCGCATCCGGCGCAAACCCCTGCACCGATTTACGCAATGAGCGAGCGCAGCGCATAAGGAAATGCCGTGCCAGCAAGGGAATGTCTTCGCGGCGCATGCGCAACGGCGGCACGGTCAGGTTCAACACGTTGAGGCGGTAGTAAAGGTCTTCGCGAAATGCGCCTTCGGCCACCGCCTGGCTGAGGTTGCGGTGGGTCGCGGCGATGATGCGCACGTCCACCTGCCGCGAATTTTTCGCGCCGACACGGGTGACTTCGCCCTCCTGTAATACCCGCAACAGGCTGACCTGGGCATCGAAGGACATGTCGCCAATCTCATCCAGAAAAATCGTGCCGCCATCCGCCAACTCGAACTTGCCCGCTGAACCGCCCCTCGTCGCGCCGGTGAATGCCCCTTCGACATGCCCGAACAGTTCGCTTTGCACCAGGTCACGAGGGATCGCGCCGCAGTTGACCGCTACGAATGGGCCATTGTGGCGCTCGCTCGCGTTGTGGATCGCCTGGGCGAACAGCTCCTTGCCGGTGCCGCTTTCACCGAGGATCAGGGTGGTGGCGTCACTGCGACTGGCGATGCGCCCCAGGTGCAGCGCGTCCTGGATCGCCCGCGAGCTGCCCTGGATGGTGTCGAAGGTGTAGCGGGCCTGGGTGCTGATGATGCGCCGGGTGATTTCGCGGATACGCCGGTTCTCGCGCAGCGACACGATCACCCCGCCCTGCTCCAGCGGGCACACCGAGACCAGGCAGGCGAGCTGGCTGCGGTCGTGCAGGTGGAAGGTGCAGTCGAGGTCGCGCACCGGCTCACCCAGGGAGTCGCTCAACTCACTGCGGCCCAGGTGCTGGAACGGGCGGCCGATCAGCTCCAGGCCGACCCCGAACAATTGCCGGGCATAACGGTTGAGCGCCTTGATGCAGCCGCGTTCATCCAGCACCACCAGGCCTTCGTTGAGCACTTCGAGGACGGTTTGCTGTTCTTCCAGCAGCGCTTGCAGGGCCATCTGCCGCGACACGGCTTCGGCCGCCGCTTGCACGGTGCCCAGGGTGTGGAAGTGAAACCAGCCGGGCTCGGCGGTGAGGGTCAGCATGGCCAGGGTTGTGCCCTGGGCATTCTTGATCGGCGCGGCAGCGCAGTGCATGCGCCGCTCGCGCAGGCCGCTGGCGAAATTTTCCTCGGCCAGCACATACACCAGACGATCCTCGGCCAGGGCCAGGCCGGTGCAGTTGGTGCCTTGCACCGACTCCAGCAGGCGACTGCCCACCGGGGTGATATCCAACCCGCAGAAATACAGGGTGGTGCCGTCGGCGTCGGTGAGGTTGATGTGCCCACGCGGGTTGTAGGCCAACAGGCCGTGCATGACTTGCGCGGCGGCGGTGATCAGCACGCGGTGGGCAGCCAATGTGGCGGCCAGGGCGTCGGCGCCGACAAAACGATAGCTGGCGTCCGCCGGGTCGATCCCCGCCGCGACGCTGCGCCGCCACGAATCCCAGATCACCTGCCGTACCGCCGCCGGGCGTTTGCCTTCGCCACCCTGGCAAGCGCGCCACGCCTGCTCCAGCGCCGCGACGGGGCCATCGTTCAGCGCGGCGGGCCCCAGGGCGGTGAGGTAATCGAGGTCTTGCACGCTGAACGTCATGCTCATAGGGAGGGGTCCGTGTTCATAATTTCGACATGTCAGTATAGGCATGTCATTTAAATCAACACATTTTGTTTATTCGCAATATTTAATCGTTATTTATCAAATACTTATAAACTGGCACAGGCTTTGCTCTTACCTCCTTGCCGATCAGGACCGTCCTGAGGCCAACAATAAAAAAGGGGTAATTGCATGACTACACAGAACATCCGCCTGGGCTTGATCGGTGCCGGCCGCATGGGCAGCTTCCACGGCCTGACCGCCGCACGGCACATCCCCGGCGCCAGCCTGGTGGCGATTGCCGATCCGACGCCGGGCCAAGCCGCCCGCCTCGCCGCCGAGCTGGGCGTGGCCAAGGTCTACACAGACCCGCAACAACTGCTCGACGACCCGGACATCGACGGCGTACTCATCGCCGCCCCCGCCCACAGCCACGCCGAACTGGTGATCAGCGCCGCCCGCGCCGGCAAGGGAATCTTCTGCGAAAAACCCATGGCCATCACCCTCGATGAAGCCGACCGCGCCATCGCCGCCGCGGCCGATGCCCGTGTGCCGTTGCAGGTTGGCTTCAACCGGCGCTTCGCCAAGAGTTTTCGCACCGCCCACCTCGATGTCGTCGCCGGCCGTATCGGCACCCCGCAGCTGCTGCGCTCGCTGACCCGCGACCCGGCGCTGAACAACCCGGCGGCCTCGCCGCAGTGGGTGATCTTCCTCGAAACCCTGATCCACGACTTCGACACCCTGCGCTACCTCAACCCTGGCGCCGAAGCCGTGCAAGTGCACGTGATGGCCGACGCGTTGATCGCGCCTGAGTACAAGAGCAAAGGCTTTCTTGACACCGCCGTGGTCACGATCCGCTTCGACAACGGTGCGATTGCCACCGCCGAAGCCAACTTCCAAGCCGTGTATGGCTACGACGTGCGCGGCGAAGTGTTCGGCAGCGCGGGCATGCTGACCATGGGCGGCGTCAACGAGTCCGACCTGGTGCGTTACCTGGCCCAGGGTATCCAGGCCGATACCCAGCGCCTGGACACCGACCTGCTGCGCGACGCCTATATTGCCGAGCTCAACCACTTCGCTGATTGCCTGCGCAGCGGCGCCAAACCCCTGGCCAGCGGTGAAGATGCCCGCGCCGCCCTGGCGATTGCGCGGGCGTGCATCGAGTCGTTCCAGCAAGGCCAGGCGGTGGCGGTATGAGCCCGTTCAAACTGGCGATCAGTGCCGAGATGGTGTTTCTCGAACTGCCCTTCATCGAGCGCGTAAAGCGCATCCATGCACTGGGTTTCAGTGCCGAGATCTGGAACTGGACCGACAAGGACATCAGCGCCCTGGCCGCCACCGGCGCCGACTTCACCTCGATGACCGGCTACATCAGCGGCACCCTCACCGACCCCGACGGCATCCGCCGATTGCTCGACAGCGCCCGCGAATCCCTTGGCGTTGCCGAACGTTTGAAGTGCCCGAGCCTGAACCTGCACGGTACCGGCCTGGGTGACGGCGGCCTGCCCGTGCAGCCGGTCAGCCACACCAGCGGGCGCATGTGGTTGAGCGCCTGCAAGACCCTGGAAAAAATCGCCCGCCTGGGCGAAGACGCCGGCCGCGTGTTTCTGCTGGAAAACCTCAACACCGCGGTCGACCACCCCGGCACGCCGTTCGCCCGCGCCGAGGACACCCTGGCGCTGATCGAGGCGGTGGGCAGCCCGCACCTGAAGCTGAACCTGGACCTGTATCACGCGCAGATCGGCGAAGGAAACCTGATCGAACTGATCCAGCGCGCCGGCAGCGCGATCGGCGAAATCCAGGTCGCCGACGTACCGGGGCGCAAGGAGCCCGGCACGGGTGAAATCCACTACCCTGCGATTGCCAGGGCCTTGCATGCCATGGGCTACCGCGGCGTGGTCGGCCTCGAAGGCTGGGCCAGCGGCGACAGCGAGCTGGCCCTGGAGCGATTCCGCCAAGCGTTCACCCTATAACAATAAAAGGAACACCCCTATGAACCGCTACTCGTTGATTGTTGCCTCGCTGTTGCTGCTGGTCAGCCCCTGGTCATTCGCCGATTACCGCATCGGCGTGAGCATTGCCCGGGTCGACGACAATTTCATGACCTACGTGCGCAACGGCCTGGAAACGGCCGCCAGGCAACAGGGCGTGCAGATCCAGTTCGAAGACGCCCAGGGTGATGTGGTGCGCCAGCTCAATCAGGTCGAAGGCTTCCTGAACCAGAACGTCGACGCAGTGATTGTGCTGCCGGTGGACACCTCCGCCACCGCCAACATGACCCGCGCCGCCGTGGCCGCCCACAAGCCGCTGGTGTACGTCAACCGCCACCCGGATGAGCGCAGCCTGCCCAAGGGCGTGGTCACCGTGGCCTCCAACGACATCGAGGCCGGGCAGTTGCAGATGCGCTTTCTCGCCGAGAAACTGGGCGGCAAGGGCAATGTGGCGATCATCATGGGCGACCTCGCCCAGAACGCGACCCACGACCGCACCGAAGGCGCCAGGCAGGTGCTCAAGGACTATCCCGGGATCAAGGTGGTGGAGCAGCAGAGCGCCGAATGGCAACGCAACAAGGGCATGGACCTGACCAGCAACTGGCTGCTGGCGGGGACGCAGTTCGATGCGATTGTTGCCAACAACGACGAAATGGCGATCGGCGCCGGGATGGCGTTGCAGCAGGCGGGGAAAGCCAAGGGCGAAGTGGCGATTGTGGGGATCGATGGCTTGCCGGATGGCTTGGCGGCGGTGAAGCGTGGGTTGCTGGCGGCGTCAGTGTTCCAGGACCCAAAAGCCCAGGCAGCCAAAGCCGTGGAGTCGGCGATCAGGATGATCAAGGGTGAAGCGATTGAGTCAGAGGTGTGGGTGCCGTTTGAGCTGATCAAGCCCGAACAGGTCGCGATCTACGAGCAACGCTACCAATAGACTGATGTGTGCAGATCCAACTGTGGGAGCGGGCTTGTGTGGGAGCGGGCTTGCTCGCGAAGACGGCGTGCCAGTCAGCGGATTTGTCGACTGATACACCGCATTCGCGAGCAAGCCCGCTCCCACACAAGCCCGCGCCCACCTTTTACAACTGCGTTAATCAAGATCGCTGGCGTCATGGCGCTCGGCCAGTTGCTCGTGCGGCTCACCGGAAACCCGGTTCACCCTACGCCCACGCTGCACCGCCGGCCGTGCATCAATCGCATCGGCCCAGCGTTGCACATGCTTGTATTCATGCACCGACAAAAACTCCGCCGCACCGTACAAACGGCCTTTGACCAAACCACCGTACCAAGGCCAGATCGCAATATCGGCGATGGTGTATTCATCTCCGGCAATGTACTCGCTGACTGCCAGGCGCTGGTCCAGCACGTCGAGTTGACGCTTGGTTTCCATGGCGAAGCGGTTGATCGCGTATTCCATCTTGCTCGGCGCATACGCATAAAAATGCCCGAAACCACCGCCCAGGTACGGCGCGCTGCCCATCTGCCAGAACAACCACGACAGGCACTCCGCCCGGGCCGCCGGTTCAGTGGGGAAGAACGCACCGAACTTCTCGGCCAGGTATTGCAGGATCGCGCCAGACTCGAACACGCGAATCGGCGTGGCGCCGCTGCGGTCCTGCAAGGCCGGGATCTTGGAGTTCGGGTTGAGGCCGACAAACCCGCTGCCGAACTGGTCGCCGTCACCGATCTTGATCAGCCAGGCGTCGTATTCCGCACCGCTGTGCCCCAGGGCTAGCAGCTCTTCGAGCAGGATCGTGACCTTCTGCCCGTTGGGCGTGGCCAGGGAATACAACTGCAACGGGTGTTTGCCCACCGGCAGTTGTTTCTCATGGGTAGCACCGGCGATGGGCCGGTTGATGCTGGCGAAGGTGCCGCCGTTTTCGGTGTCCCAGGTCCATACTTTCGGGGGTACGTAGTCGGTCATGCTGACTGCTCCATAGGCGTTTACGATCAACGAATTCGTAGGCCATCTTACCCATTGACGTCAGATATTGCGCAGGCCTATCACCTGCCCTTACTCTCTTGGGCCAATGACGTAGTGAGCAATGGAGGCTTCATGAAATTGATCGGCATGCTGGACTCGCCGTACGTACGCCGCGTGGCCATTTCCCTGGAGCTGTATGGGGTGGCATTCGAGCATCAATCGCTGTCGGTGTTCAGCACCTTCAACGAATTCTCCCAGATCAACCCGGTGGTCAAGGCCCCTACCTTGGTGCTGGACGATGGCACGGTGTTGATGGATTCCAGCCTGATCCTGGATTACCTGGAAAACCTGGCCCCGGCCGACAAAAAGCTGCTGCCCCTGGCCCCAAAGGCACGCGCCCATGACTTGCAAGTGCTGGGCCTGGCGCTGGCCGCCTGCGAGAAGAGCGTGCAGATCGTCTATGAACACAACCTGCGCCCCGCCGAGAAGTTGCACGCGCCATGGCTGGAGCGGGTCACGGGGCAATTGCTCGCGGCGTATTCGTTGCTGGACAAGCACGTGGCCGACAGTGACGTGCTGAACCAGGCCAGCCTTACGGCTGCGGTGGCGTGGTCGTTCAGCCAGTACACCGTGGCGTCGGTGGTCGATGCCCAGGCATTCCCCAACCTGAAACGCCTGGCCGAGCGACTGGAGCAACACCCTGCCTTCAAGAAATACCCCATCGAATAAACACCCCCTATCCACCTGTAGGAGTGAGTTTGTGTGGGAGCGGGCTTGCTCGCGAAGGGGGAGTGTCAGTTACTGGATTTACCGACTGGTACACCGCCTTCGCGAGCAAGCCCGCTCCCACATGAGTGCTTTGTTGACTGGAAGATTGAGGATCAGACCCACCCACCATCCACGATAAAGTTCTGCGCCGAACACATCGCCGAGGCATCCGAGGCCAGAAACAACGCCATGTCGGCGATATGTTCCGGCAACACACTGCCCGGCAGGCACTGGCTGCGGCTGATCAATTCCTTCGCCGCGTCGTCGACCCACATCGCCAGTTGTTTCTCGGTCATCACCCAACCCGGCACCAAGGTGTTCACGCGGATCCGGCTCGGCCCCAGCTCTCGCGCCAACGCACGGGTCATGCCGTGGGCGGCAGCCTTGCTGGCGGCGTACACGGGGTAGCCGGCCGAGGCCATCATCCAGCCGACCGAACCGAGGTTGATGATCGCCCCGCCGCCCGCGCCTTTCATCATCGGCACTACGGCCTTGGCGGCGAAGAAGGCGTGCTTGAGGTTCACCGAGATGAGCCGGTCGAAAGTGTCCGAGTCGACCTCTTCCAGGGTGTGACGCACGTCATTGGCGGCATTGTTCACCAGCACGGTGATCGGCCCCAGGGAGTGTTCGAAACGCGCGATGGCGGCCTTGTAGGCGATCTCGTCAGTGATGTCGCACTGCACGAATTCCACCGTATGCCCCCGTGAGCTCAACAACGCCGCCAGGCGTTCGCCCTGGCTTTGGGCGCGGTCCACAAAGCCGACCTTGGCACCCTGGGCGGCAAACGCGCGCACCATGAATTCACCAATGCCCGAGGCGCCGCCGGAAATCAGCACGGTCTTGCCTTCTAGGTCGGGGTAAACGGCGTGTGTGGTGGTCATAAAATGCTGCCTCGTCTAATTAGTCTTATTTTATTTTGCAAAAACCTGTTTAAAGGCTATAAATTCGCTGTCCAACAGACAAAATATCGCACATTAGTAGAACTATTCCACTCAAAACAACAAAAGGAAGTTCGACCATGAAGCACCCTCGATACCTGCTCTCGGGCCTGGCCATGTCCATGCTGATCGCCAGTGGCGGCACTCAGGCGGCAGGCCTGAGCAGCGAGCACAAACCCTTCGGTAAAACCAACGACGGCACCGCCGTCGAACAGTACATCCTGCGTAACAGCCATGGCATGCAAGCCACGGTGATCACCTACGGCGGCGTGTTGCAGGCGCTCAAGGTGCCGGACAAACACGGCAAGGTCGAAGACGTGGTGCTCGGCTTCGACGATGTGCAGGGCTACCAGGCCGGCACGGCGTTTTTTGGCGCGACCATCGGGCGCTTTGGCAATCGCCTGGCCGGCGGCGCGTTTGAACTCGACGGCAAGCGCTACCAAGTACCGCTCAACGACGGCCCCAATGCGTTGCACGGCGGCGCCCAGGGCTTTGACAAACATGTGTGGACCGCCACGCCAATCAAGGCCAAGGACTCGGTGGGCGTGACCCTCACCTACCTGTCCAAGGACGGCGAGATGGGCTTCCCCGGCAACCTCAAGACCGAAGTCACCTACCGCCTCAACGACAACAACGAACTGCACATCGACTACAAGGCCACCACCGACAAACCCACGGTGCTCAACCTGACCAACCACAGCTACTTCAACCTGGCAGGCGCAGGTAATGGCGACATTCTCAAGCAGGTCGCCACCCTGCACGCCAGCCATTACACGCCGGTCAATGCCACCCTGATCCCGACAGGCGAACTGGCGCCCGTCAAGGGCACGCCGATGGACTTCCTCACGCCGACGCCAATTGGGCAGCACATCAAGGACGATCATCCGCAGCTCAAGTTTGCCGAGCCCAAGAGCGGTGGGTTTGATTTCAACTGGGCGCTGGATAGCAAGGGCGACGTGAAAAAACTGGCGGCCGAAGTGCGTGATCCTGAGTCGGGACGGCGCTTGCAGCTGTTTACCACGGAGCCTGGGGTGCAGTTTTATACCAGCAACTTCCTCGATGGTTCGGTGAAGGGTAAAGCCGGCAAAACGTATCTGCATTGGAGTGGGTTTACGTTGGAGACCCAGCATTTTCCGGATGCGCCCAACCAGCCGAACTTTGCATCCACCCGCCTGAACCCAGGCCAGACCTACACCCAGAACACCATTTTCAGATTCACCGCGGACTAAAACTGTGGGAGCGGGCTTGCTCGCGAATGCGGTGTGTCAGTCAACACATTTGAATCTGATACACCGCATTCGCGAGCAAGCCCGCTCCCACATTTGGTTCCTCACATGGCTTGGAGTCAGCGTTGTTTCATGCGGTCGATGACGACTGCCAGCAACAGGATCGAGCCACGGATGACGTACTGGTAGAACGTGTCGATGTTCTTCAGGTTCATCGCATTCTCGATGATCGCCAGGATCAACACCCCGGCGATCACGTGACGGATCATGCCCACCCCACCACTCAACGACACCCCGCCCAGCACGCAGGCCGAGATCACGGTCAGCTCGAAGCCCTGGCCAATCATCGGCTGGCCAGAGGTCATGCGTGACGCCAGGATCACCCCGGCCAGCGCGCCGATCAGGCCGTGCACGGCGAAGATGAGGATCTTGGTGCGATCCACGTTCACCCCGGCCAGCAGCGCGGCCTCCGGGTTGCCGCCAATGGCCATGGTGTTGCGCCCGTAGGTGGTGTAGTTGAGCAGCCAGCCGAAGAACAGGAAGCACAGGATGGTGATCAGGATCGGCACTGGCACGCCCAGCAACTGGCCGTTGCCGAAGACGAAGAACTGTTCCTGGGACACGCCCACCGCCTTGCCGTTGGCAAAGATGTAGGCCAGGCCGCGCACGATCTGCATGGTCGCCAAGGTGGTGATCAGCGCGTTGACCCGCAACTTGGCGATGACGATGCCGTTGATCAGCCCGACGACCAGGCCCATCAGCAATGCCGCGCCGATGCCGAGCAACACGCTGTCGGTATCGCGCATCACGATGGCCGCGACCACCCCGGCACAGGCAATCACCGAGCCCACCGACAGGTCGAAGTGCCCCGACGCCAGGCAGAACAACATGGTGCAGGCGGCGATGCCCACCGTGGAAATCGCCAGGCCCAGGCCGCGCATGTTCAGCGGTGAAAGGAAGTTGTCGATAAGCAAGGCGCACAGCAAAAAGATGCTCACCGCCGCCAGCAGCATCGCCCAGTTGTCGAGCAGTGCGCGCACATCCAGGGGTTTGCGTGCCGTGGGCAGCGCGTTGTGTTGAGTGGTCATGGTTCTCTCTCAGTTCGCCAGGCTGCGCGGCAGGGCCAGTTGCAGCAGGTTGGATTCAGTGGCGTGCGCGCGGGTTTGTTCGCCGCGCAGCGCGCCTTCGCACAGCACCAGGATGCGGTCGCTGATGCCCATCACTTCCATCAGGTCGCTGGACACTACGATCACCGCAATGCCCTGGGCTGCGAGGTTATGGATGATCTGGTAGATCTCGGCCTTGGCGCCGATATCGATACCGCGGGTGGGTTCGTCGAGCAGCAGCACCTTCATCGGCATCGACAGCCAGCGGCCGAGAATGGCCTTCTGCTGGTTGCCGCCGGAGAGGTACATGATCTTCTGCTCGGCATTCGGCGTCTTGACCTTCATCGCCTTGATCTGGTGCTCGGCGTTGCCCTTTTCCCAGCCGTCACGCAACAACCAGCCGAACGCCGAATGGGCGCCACGGGCGCTGATGTTGATGTTCTCGGCGACGCTGGACAGCGGGATGATGCCTTCCTTTTTGCGGTCTTCGGGGCACAGCAGCACCCCGGCGGCGATGGCATCGCGCGGTGAGCGCAGTTGCAGCGGCGCGCCGCACAGTTCCAGGCGACCGGCGCTGGTGCGCTCTAAACCGCTGAGCAGACGCAACAGTTCGGTGCGCCCTGCCCCGACCAGGCCGAACAGGCCGAGAATCTCGCCTTTGCGCACGTCAAAGCTGATCGGTTCACGCAAGCCGGGGCCTTGTAAACCGTCGGCCTTCAACGCCACTTCGCCGTGGTCACGCGGGCGGTAATCGTAGATGTCCTGGATGTCGCGCCCGACCATGCACGTCACCAACTGGTCATGGGTCAGCGCGCTCATGTCATCGAAGGTGCGCACGAAGCGGCCGTCCTTGAACACCGTCACCGCGTTGCAGATGCGGAACACTTCTTCCATGCGGTGCGACACGTAGAGCACCACTTTGCCCTCGTCGCGCAGACGCGTGATGATCGCCATCAAGCGGTCGATCTCCCGCGCCGACAGGCTGCTGGTGGGCTCGTCAAACGCGATCACATGGGCGCCACGGGACAGCGCCTTGGCGATTTCCACCAGTTGGCGCTGGCCCAGGGACAGCCGGCCGAGCTTTTCGGCCGGGTCGATTTCATCCGCCAGGCCCTTGAGGCAAGCGAGGGCCTGCTGGCGCAGCAAGCCCCGATTGACCACGCCGAACCGCGACGGCAAATGCCCGAGGAACAGGTTTTCGGCGACGGTCATTTCCGGCACCAGGTGCAGCTCCTGGTGGATCACCGCCACGCCGTTGGCGATGCTGTCGGCGGCGCATTTGAAGGCCATGGTCTGCGCGCCGATGTGCAGCGAGCCGCTGTTGGGAATGTAGGCGCCGCCAAGGATTTTCAGCAGCGTCGACTTGCCCGCACCGTTCTCGCCCATCAGGGCGTGCACCTGCCCCGGGTGGGCGGTAAAGCTGATGCCATCCAGCGCCTTGACCCCGGGAAAGGTCTTGCCGATGCCGTCAAAGCGCAGGGCCGCAGCGGTCATTGCCACAACCCGATTTTGGTCAGTTCTTCCTTGAAGTTGTCGCGGGTGATCAGCGTCACTTCATCCATGGCGGTGTACTTCGCCGGTTCCGTGCCCTTGGTGACCCAGTCGAACATCATTTTCGCGGTGTTGTAGCCCTCGATATGCGGGCTCGGCAGCATCGAACCGAAGAAACCACTGTTCGGCTTTTTCAGCTCGCCGATGGCGTCGGTGCCATTGATACCGATGCCGATCACGTTGGCCGCCTTGAAGCCGGCGCTTTCGGTGGCGCGCACGCCGCCAAGCACGGTGTTGTCGTTCATGCCGCCGATGATCAGGTTTTTCGCGCCACTGGGCAGCTTGACCAGGGCCGAGTTGGTCGCGTCCATGCTACCGGGGACGTCGAGGGTCTTGGCCGCCGTGAACAGGATGTGATCCTTGGGCATGCCGGCCTCTTCCAGGGATTTGACCGAGCCGTCGGTGCGTTTCTTGCCGGTGTCGAGTTCGTTGAAGGTGTTGATCACCGCGTAGGTGTCTTTCCAGTCCCAGCCACGTTTTTTCGCTTCGGCCGCCATGGCCGCGCCCTGTTTCTGGCCAACTTCGAAGGCCGCCATGCCCAGGTACGGCACGTCTTCCATAAAGGCGCCCTTGGCATCGACGAAGCGATCATCCACGGCAATCACTTTGAGGCCGTTGGCCTTGGCCTTGGCGACGATGGCCGGGCCGAGGGACACATCCGGCGGGCAGATCACAAAGCCCTTGGCGCCGTTGGCCGCGAGGCTGTCGATGGCCGAAAGGGTTTTCTCGCCATCGGGCACGGCGATCTTGATCACGGTAAACCCATGGTCCTTGCCGGCTTTTTCGGCGAAGGCCCATTCGGTCTGGAACCACGGTTCTTCAGCCTGCTTGACCAGAAAGCCGATCTTCACTTCTTCAGCGGCCAGCAACAGCCCACTCAAGCTCATGGCCGAGACCGCTACGGCGGCGGCGCACAGGGAACGGATACCACGACGACGATTCATAGGGTGACTCCTTGTTGTTGTTTTTAGGTAGAACGGTTCTTGTGGCGCGGGAGCTTGCTCCCTCACCACAGCTCAGGCTCGCTCGTTATCCGGCGAAACGCGTGCAAGGCTTTCCGGGCACATCCACTTCCATTGCCAGCACGGCACCGTCCAACGGGTGATCCAAAGGGCTGGCGGCACTGGTGATATACAGGGTGGTAAGGTCCGGCCCACCGAACACACAACTGGTGGGACGGCTGACAGGCAGTTCAATGATGCGGTCCACCTCCCCATCTGGCGCGATACGCAGCAGGCAACTGCCATCCCAGCGCGCATTCCACAGGTAGCCTTCAACGTCCATCGCCGAGCCGTCCGGCACGCCGCGTGCGTGGGCGCCGAACCACGCCTGCGCGGGGTCGAGTTGGCCGTCCGGCCGGATTGCAAACTGGTACAGCGTGCGGTCCATGCTGTCGCCGAAGTGCACCAGGCTGGCATCCTCGTTCCACAGCAGGGTGTTGGGGATGCCCAAGCCGCCGAGCAACGGCGTGACCTGCGCATCGGCATCGATACGAAACAGGCCGCCGGAACGGCGCGTAATCGGCAGGTCTTCACCCTGTTCGCCGATGTTGTTCTGCATGGTGCCCAGCCACAGGCGCCCCCGGGCATCGCAGCGCGCCTCATTGCTGCGGTTGCCCGGCTGCGGGTCGGCGACGCACAACAACGTCAGGGCTTCGGTGACCAGATCCAGGCGATACACACCACTGCTCAACGTCACCAACGCATCGCCGCGCTCACACGGGATGAACGCCGAGACATGCTCGGGCAACTGCCACACCTGCAACTGCCCGCCCATCAGGCGCAGCGCCTGCTTGCCGGCGATATTGACCCAGTACAGCGCCTGGGTGGGCACGTCCCAGAAGGGACTCTCCCCCAGTTGCGCACGGTGTGCGGTAACGGCGTGAAACGACATGTTGCCTCCTGGATTGTTGTTGTTCTCAGGTCTGCGTCTTACAGCGGGTCACGCGATGGCGTGCCATCCACCAACCGCTGGATACGCAACGGGTTGGCGTTTTTCAACGCGTCGGGCAGCAGGCTATCAGGGTAGTTCTGGAAGCACACGGGGCGCAGGAAGCGGTCGATGGCCAGGGTGCCGACCGAGGTGCCACGGGCATCGGACGTTGCCGGGTACGGGCCGCCATGTACCATCGAGTCGCAGACTTCGACGCCGGTGGGGTAACCGTTGAGCAGGATGCGCCCGACTTTCTGTTCCAGCAGCGGCGTGAGTTCGGCGAACTGTTGCAGGTCATTCGGCTCGCCGATGAGGGTTGCGGTGAGCTGGCCATGCAGGCCGTGCAAAGCGGCACTGAGCTGAGCCTGATCAGCCACTTCGACAAATACCGTGGTGGGGCCGAAGACTTCTTCCTGCAACACTTCATCGCCGTCGATCAACAGGCGCACATCAGCCTTGAACAGCTGCGGCTGCGCCTGATTGCCCGCCTGCGGGTTGCCCGCCAGATGCTCGATGCCGGGGTGTGCGAGGAGTTTTTCCAGGCCCTTGCCATAACTGCCCAGGGTGCCGGCGTTGAGCATGGTTTGTGCCGGTTGATCGCCGATCAATTGCGCCACTTGTTGGGTGAACGCGGTGAAGGCCGGCGAGGCGATGCCGATCACCAAGCCAGGGTTGGTGCAGAACTGGCCGCAACCCTGCACCACCGAGGCGGTCAGATCGCGGGCGATGGTTTCGGCGCGGGCTTTGAGCGCCTCGGGCAGCACGAGCACCGGGTTGATGCTCGACATCTCGGCAAACACCGGGATCGGTTGCGGCCGCGCCGCCGCCATGTCGCACAACGCACGCCCGCCCTTGAGCGAGCCGGTAAAGCCCACGGCCTGGATCGCCGGGTGCTTGACCAGCGCCTCGCCGACGCCCGCGCCAAAGATCATGTTGAACACACCGGCTGGCATGCCGGTGGCGTCGGCGGCGCGGATAATCGCGTCCGCCACGCGCTCGGCGGTCGCCATGTGCCCGCTGTGGGCCTTGAACACTACCGGGCAGCCTGCGGCCAGCGCAGCCGCGGTATCACCGCCGGCCGTGGAAAACGCCAGGGGAAAGTTGCTCGCGCCAAACACGGCGACCGGGCCCAGGCCGATGCGGTATTGACGCAGGTCCGGGCGCGGCAGTGGCTGGCGCTCCGGCAACGCCTTGTCGATGCGTGCGCCGTAGAAATCACCGCGCCGCAGCACGCTGGCAAACAGGCGCATCTGGCCGCTGGTGCGCCCGCGTTCGCCTTTGATGCGGGCAGCGGGCAGCGCGGTTTCGCGGCAGACCAGCTCGACAAAATCATCGCCCAACGCATCCAGCTCATCGGCGATCGCATCGAGGAACTGCGCACGCCGGGCTGCACTCAATCCACGGTAGGCCGGGTAGGCCTGCGCGGCGGCCTTGGCGGCGGCGTCGACTTCCTGCGCGGTGGCCTGGTAAAAATCCTGGAGCAAGGCTTCGCCGGTGCTGGCGTCGACGCTCTTGAGTGTGACGCTGCCGTTGGCGCTGCGCTGGCCGCCGATGTAGTTGTGGCCGAGAAACTGGGACATGAGGGGCTCCTTAAAGGGTGAGGACGTGGCCGGGTTCGAATGCCGCATCGCTGCTGCCGACGCTATTGACCAACGGCGCGCCGAATTCGGCCTGGCTGATCTCGAACACATCCCCCGGCTGGGTACGTATACCGTCGGCGAATGACAACGTGGCGGTGCCGAAGAAGTGGACGTGCACATCGCCCGGCGTGAGGAACTGGCGGTACTTGAAGTGGTGGTATTCGAGGTTTTCCAGGCTGTGGCACATGTTGGCCTCGCCGCTGAGGAACTCGTTCTGCCAGATCACTTCACCGTTGCGCAGGATGCGACTGCTGCCCGACAAATGCGCGGGCAGCTCGCCGATGCGCAGCTCGGGGCCGTAGCTGCAACTGCGCAGTTTGGAATGGGCCAGGTACAGGTAGTTCTTGCGCTCCATCACGTGGTCGGAGAACTCGTTGCCCACCGCGAAGCCGACGCGATAAGGCCGGCTGTCCGGGCCGATGACGTAGAGGCCGCCGATTTCCGGCTCTTCACCGGCGTCTTCGGCAAAGGGTGGCACCGGGAACGCGGCGCCGGGGCGCACGACGATGCTGCCGTCACCCTTGTAGAACCACTCCGGTTGCACACCCGCCTGGCCGGCAGCGGGTTTGCCGCCCTCCACGCCCCATTTGAAGATGCGCATGGTATCGGTCAGGGCGGTGTCGTCACCGGCCTGGTGCATCTTGTCGCGGGCCGCGGCGCTGCCCAGGTGGGTCAGGCCGGTGCCGCTGATAAGCATGTGAGCGGGGTCGGGGTGATCCAGCGGTGGCAGGATTTTCAGCGCGGCGAGCAATGCCGCGTAATCGTGGCTGGCGCCCAGGCCCAGGCTGTTCACGTGTTGCGCCAGGCCGACGCCGGCTTCGATGGCGGCCAGGGCCAATTCCCGCACGCTGCGGGCGCCCTGCACTTCGCGCAATTGCGCGCCCTGTACCACGCCGACCCGACGCTCACTGTTGTGCACTTCAAACTGAACTAAACGCATGCCTTTTCTCCTTGAATCAAGTACGTGTGGCGCCACGGGCGCTGGCGGCAAATTGGTCGGCGGGCAGCACGTGCTTGCGTTCCAGCAGGCGGTAGACCACGCCGGTCAGCAGCAGGCCGAACACCATCACAGCGGACAGGAAGTACAGGCCCGAAGCGAGGTTGCCGGTGTATTCCTTGAGCGCACCGATCACGAACGGGCCGATATAGCCGCCGAGGTTGCCCACCGAGTTGATCAACGCAATGCCCGCCGCCGCGCTGGCCCCCGCAAAGAAGCGCCCCGGCAAGGTCCAGAACACTGCGGTGCAGGAAAACATCGCGAATGCCGCCAGGCACAGCGCGGCCATTTGCAGCACCGGCACACTGAGCGAGGCGCTGAAGAACAGCCCGATGGCGCCCAGTACGTAGAGCACCGCAAGGTGGCCGTAGCGGTCGTTCAAGCGGTCGGAACTGCGCGGGATGATCAGCAGGCCGATAATGCCGAAGAGGTAAGGCACGGCGGAGATGAAACCCGTGGTGAGGTCGCTGCCGCCGAACTGCTTGATCAGAGTCGGTAGCCACAGGCCCAGCCCGTAGATGCTCAGGGTCACCGGCAGGTAGAACAGCGCCAGCAGCAACACGCGTTTGTCTTTCAAGGCATGCAACGGGTTGCCGTGGCGGGTCTGGCCGTAGGTTTGCAGGTCTTTGTTCAATTCGCCGGTAAGCCAGGCCTTCTCGTCGGCGCTCATCCAGCTGACCTGCTTCGGCCCGTCCGGCAGGAAGCGCAGCACCGGCCAGGTCAACAGGATCGCCGGGGTGCCGATGACGATGAACAGCCACTGCCAGCCGTGCAGGCCGAGGATGCCGTCCATGCCCAGCAAACCACCGGACACCGGGCCGGTGATCATCATCGCGATGGGCTGGGAGAGGATGAACAACCCGAGGATCTTGCCGCGATGGCGCACCGGGAACCACTGGGTGATGTAGTACAGAACGCCAGGGAAGAACCCCGCCTCCGCCGCGCCGAGCAGAAAGCGCATCACATAGAAGCTGTGCGGGCCCTGCACAAAGGCCATGCCGATGGTGATCGTGCCCCAGGTGATCATGATCCGCGCAAACCAGCGCCGTGCGCCGAAGCGGTCGAGCATCAGGTTGCTGGGGATCTCGAACAGGAAGTAGCCAATAAAGAACAGCCCCGCGCCCAGGCCATAGGCGGCGTCGCCGATGCCGACGTCGGCGCCCATGTGCAACTTGGCAAAGCCCACGGCGGAACGGTCCACGTAGGCGATCAGGTACAGCAGGATCAGGAAGGGAATCAGTTTCAGCGTGATGCGCCGAATAAGCCGCAGTTCCTGGCTCATGGGTCGATCTCCGGATTGTTGTTTTTATAGAAGCTCGGGGGACGCCTCTCGCGAAAATCCGCCAGGGTCATACCTCAGTTGAGAAAGACTATATAGTAGGACTATTTGCAAAACAACTCTTCCAAAGCAGCGATTTTGCGCTTATGTTTAAGCACGCATAGAACATATAGTCATACAATAAGAGAATCGATCATGTCTGATAAAAAGCCCGGCCTACGCTCCGCCCAGTGGTTTGGTACTGCCGACAAGAACGGCTTCATGTACCGCAGCTGGATGAAGAACCAGGGCATTGCCGACCATCAGTTCCATGGCAAACCGATCATCGGCATTTGTAATACGTGGTCGGAGTTGACCCCGTGCAACGCGCATTTCCGCCAGATCGCCGAGCACGTCAAACGCGGCGTGATCGAGGCCGGTGGCTTCCCGGTGGAATTCCCGGTGTTCTCCAATGGCGAATCCAACCTGCGCCCTACCGCCATGCTCACGCGCAACCTGGCGAGCATGGACGTGGAGGAAGCGATTCGCGGCAACCCGATTGACGGCGTGGTGCTGCTGACCGGCTGCGACAAGACCACCCCCGCCCTGCTGATGGGCGCCGCCAGTTGCGACGTACCAGCCATCGTGGTCACCGGCGGGCCAATGCTCAACGGCAAGCACAAGGGCCAGGACATCGGTTCGGGCACAGTGGTCTGGCAGCTCAGCGAACAGGTCAAGGCCGGCACGATTACCCTGGACGATTTCCTCGCGGCCGAGGGCGGCATGTCGCGTTCGGCGGGCACCTGCAACACCATGGGCACCGCCTCGACCATGGCCTGCATGGCCGAGGCGCTGGGTACTTCCCTGCCCCACAACGCGGCGATTCCGGCGGTGGATGCGCGACGTTATGTGTTGGCGCACATGTCTGGCATGCGTGCGGTGGAGATGGTGCGTGAAGACTTGAAGCTGTCGAAGATCCTCACCAAAGAGGCGTTTGAAAACGCGATCCGCGTGAACGCGGCCATCGGCGGTTCGACCAACGCGGTGATTCACCTCAAAGCCATCGCCGGACGCATCGGCGTCGAACTCGACCTGGACGACTGGACCCGCATGGGCCGCGGCATGCCGACCATCGTCGACTTGCAGCCGTCGGGGCGCTTCCTGATGGAAGAGTTCTACTACGCCGGCGGCCTGCCCGCCGTGTTGCGCCGCCTCGGTGAAGCCAACCTGATCCCGCATCCGAATGCGCTGACCGTGAACGGCAAGTCCCTCGGCGAGAACACCAAGGACTCACCGATCTACGGCAGGGATGAAGTGATCCGCACCCTCGACAACCCGATCCGCGCCGACGGCGGCATTTGCGTCTTGCGCGGCAACCTGGCGCCGCTGGGTGCGGTGCTCAAGCCGTCGGCCGCCAGCCCGGAACTGATGCAGCATCGCGGCCGTGCGGTGGTGTTCGAGAACTTCGACATGTACAAGGCACGCATCAACGACCCGGAACTGGACGTGGATGCCAACTCGATTCTGGTCATGAAAAACTGCGGGCCGAAGGGGTACCCGGGCATGGCCGAGGTGGGCAACATGGGCTTGCCGGCCAAGCTGCTGGCCCAGGGCGTGACGGACATGGTGCGGATTTCCGACGCGCGCATGAGCGGCACCGCGTACGGCACCGTGGTCTTGCACGTGGCGCCGGAAGCGGCGGCTGGCGGGCCGTTGGCCACGGTGCAGGAAGGTGACTGGATCGAGCTGGACTGCGCCAACGGGCGCCTGCACCTGGACATCCCCGACGCCGAACTGGCGGCGCGCATGGCCGATCTTGCACCGCCGCAGAAGCTGATCGTCGGCGGCTATCGCCAGCTGTACATCGACCATGTGTTGCAGGCGGACCAGGGTTGCGACTTTGACTTCCTGGTGGGCTGCCGAGGGGCGGAAGTCCCCCGGCATTCCCACTAATTGGGATGCTATGATGCGGCGTCTTTAAGCCAGAGCCTCCCCGTCGTTATGGATCACCAGCCGCCCAAGCCGCGCAAGAGCATGCATGCCCAGATCGTTCAGGACTTGGGCATGCACATCGTTTCCGGGCGCTTCAAGCCCGAAGAAAAGCTGCCCCTGGAGGCCACGCTCTGCGAGGAGTACAAGGTCAGCCGCTCGGTGTTGCGCGAGGCGACGCGGGTGCTCAGCGCCAAGGGCCTGGTGTATTCCAAGCCACGGGTCGGCGCGGTGGTACGGCCACGCTTGAAATGGCACCTGCTCGACCCGGACGTGCTGTCCTGGTTGATGCAGTCCACGCCCCACAGCGAATTCTTCAACACCCTGGCCGGTGTGCGGCGCATCCTCGAACCGGAAATCGCCGCCATGGCCGCGACCACGGCTACCGATGAAGACATCGCCACCATCGAAAAAGCCTACCTGGGCATGGAAACCGCGAAGACCCACGAGGAGCTGCTACAGGCCGACCTGGACTTCCACCGCGCCATCGCCGACGCCACGCGCAACGACCTGCTGGCCTACATGTGCAACATGCTGTCGTTGCCGCTGCGCGAATCGATCAACATCACCAACCGCCGCCCCGACATCCAGGGCCTGAGCCTGCCCCGGCACAAGGCGATCCTCACCGCGATCCAGAACCGCGACGCACTGGGTGCGCGGCATGCCTCTCTGGTGCAGCTGGACGACACACGCGTAGCGCTGGACACCGTCATGAACGTCCTCACCCCCCTGTAGTGAGCGGGCTTGCCCGCGCTGGGTGGCGAAGCCGCCCCAAACGGTGCGCCGCGGTGTTTCAGAAAAACCGGGGGGGCTGGATTTGGGGCGGCTTCGCCACCCGGCGCGGGCAAGCCCGCTCACTACGGGGTTTGGTGCAAGCGGTAGGTGTTGAGGACGGTGTCGGCGCCGTAATCCTGCTGGCTCCAGATCACCCGGTCGCTTTTCCCCTCAAACCCGCGCACGCCCATGTAGCCGTCCAACGCCAGGCGTTTCCAGGACTGGCCCCAGTCCTGGGAATAGAACACCGCGTCGGCCGAGATGTTCGCCTCACCCCACCAATACAGCCAACGCGGCGGACGGTGGCCGCTGTAGGTGTTGACCAGCAGGCTGTTACGTCCTACCCACAGCCCGAACGCCTGGGTCTTGGCGGGCAGTGGGGAGAACACGTTGGGTAGCTCGCCCAGGGGTTTCCAGGCCAGGCTGCCCGTGTCCAGCTCGGCGACCAGCGTGCGACCGCCGGAGCCCTGGTCGATCAGCCCGATCACACGACCGGCGCCGTTGTCGGCCAGTTCGGAGATATACAGGCCGTTGTCCCGCTGCAGGCTCTCCACTTGCCACTGCCCAGCCACGCGTTGCACCTGCACACGGGTGGTGACGCTGAACGCCAGGTTATCGCTCTTGCCATCGGGATGGCTGGCCCAATAACGCTGGGACACCCAGATAAACGCACGCTGCGGGCTGACTTGCAGGACGTGGGTGAGTTGGTCGACCGAGTCGCGCCACTCCTGGATGTCCGGGTGCTGGCTGCGCACGTAGTCGGCGGTCACTGCCAGCGGCTCTGTCACCGTGATCGGCGTGCTGTGGGCACCGCCATCGGCGGAGTAAAACACCCCGGACAGCGGCTCGATGTCGTCGGCCCAGCGCCAGGCCCAGACCTCGTCCTTGCCGTAGAAGTACGGCGTGATCGTGGTGGCCGCACCGCTCACGTCAGGGAAAAACCCGTCGCGCAGCCACGCCCAGCTTTTGCCCTGGTCATCGCTGCGAAACACCACGTTCTGGGCGCCCCCATCGTCGGCCCGATAAATGTCCGTCAACAGCACAACCCTTGCACCGTCTGCACTCGTCACCAGGCACGCCGTACCACTGACCTGCGCTACCGGCTTGAACACGCCGTCGGCATCCAGGCGCGCGATAACGCTGGTTTGGGACGTGTCCCGTGGTTTGCCGGCAACCAACCCATTCAGGTCGATGCGCTCGGCCGACGGCGCCAACTGTTCATATTCATTTTCCACGCGCCCCACCAGCCACGTGCCCTGGGCGGTCACCACCACCCCGGTGCAGTCCTTGGCGACCGCCCGTGGTCGCACGCCGGGCAAGGTGCCGAGGGTCTGTTGAGCGGGGCTGGCGCCGCCGATTTGCTGGGTGGCGCTGATGAGAATCCAGCAATACCAGAGCGCCAGGACGACCACCAGCGTGAAAAGCACACGGGCTATCAGGGTTGAACGAGGCATGAGATGTCCATATCCGGGAAAATGGACATGCTTTTCTCATCGAATGGGGGTGGACGTAAATGCTTATCGGCGGGGATTTGTCAGGGGTGTGACGCGGCTTGCAATTGGCTGCAAGCCGCGCGGGGTTTTACAGGGTGTAGGCGATGCCGACCTGGACGGTGCGGGGAGCACCGGGGTAGGCGTAGATATTACCGAACGCACCTTCTTCAAACTCGCGATTGAACAGGTTTTTCACGTCGAGGTTCAGGCGTACTTTGTCGTTGACCTTGTAGTAGCCAAGCAGGTCGACGACGGTGTAGGCATCCATGGCGAACGAGGTGTTTGCCGTCTGGCCTGCGCGCTCATCCACGTATTTGGCACCTGCACCCAGGCCAAGGCCCTTCAGCGTGCCGTCCTGGAACTCGTACACGTTGAGCAGGCTGAAGCTGTTGCGCGGGATGTTCATCAGGCGGGTGCCGGAGCGGAGCGTGGTGTCCTTGGTGACTTCGGCGTCTACATAGGCATAGCCGCCGATGACCCGCCATTGCGGCGTAAGGTTGCCCGCCACGTTGAGATCGAAACCACGGCTGCGCACCTGGCCTGCGGCAACGCTGAAGGCCGAATCCACCGGGTCGGTGGCGAGGACGTTTTTCTTCTCGATCTGATAGATCGCGGCATCGACGCTCAGCTGGCGATCCAGTGCTTCCCACTTCACGCCCATCTCATAGGACTTGCCCTTCTCCGGCTCGAACCCGCCACCGACGCGGGCCGCGCCGGTGTTTGGCTTGAACGAACGCGCAGCGTCGGCGTAGACCGCTACGGTGTCGGTGAGGTCGTAGGTCACACCCACGCGCGGAGTGACCGCGTTGTCCGCGGCGCTCCAGGGTTTGACACCGCTCACATAGCTTTCGTAGTCATGTTCGAAGCGCTCGAAACGCGCGCCGGCCAGCACTTTCAGGCGCTCGGTGAGCGCAACCTGGTCCTGCACGAATGCGGCGTAAGTCTTGAGGTTTTCCTTGTCATGGGTCGGTGTGCGGGTGAGCGGCGGACGTGCCTGGCCGTAGACCGGATCGAAGATGTCGATGGGGTAAGTGCCAGCCGCCGCACTGGAGCGCTGGATGATCGATTTGTAGTCGTAGTGTTCAAATTCGACACCGGTCAGCAAGGTGTGCTCGAAACCGCCTGCGGAGAAATGCCCGGTGAGGTTGAGCTGGGTGTCTTTGTCGGTCCATTCCAGCTTGCGGTAGTTGAAGTTGCGTTGCAGGGTGCGACCGTCGGCGTTCAGGCTGGCGGGACCGTTGGCCTCAATAGCATTGCCCTGCAACGTCCCATCCAACCACTGGAATCCACCGCCCAAGGTCCAGTTCTCATTCAGCAGATGCTCAAAGCGCAACTGCGCCATGCTGTTGTCGTTGTGCAGCTTGCCCACATCCTTGTCGCCCCAGAACGTATCGCGGGACGCGGTGCCTTTTTGATTGGCGAAGCGCGTCAGGCCACGGTCCAGCGGGTGGTTGTTGCGCATGAAGTCGCCTTCGAAGATCACCTTGGTGTCGTCGCTGGCCTGCCAGGTGATCACCGGCGTCACGCCGTAGCGCTCGGTTTCCACATGATCACGAAAGGTCTCGCCGCCCTCGCCCACCACGTTCAGGCGATAGGCCAGGCGGCCTTCGTCATCCAGCGGGCCGGAGGCGTCGAGGGTGCCGCGCTTCATGCCTTGGTCGTTCAGTTGGCTGCCCAGGGTCACGGTGCGCTCGGGCAGTGGTTGCTTGGACACCACGTTGAAGGTGCCGCCTGGGTCGCCACGGCCGTACAGCATAGTGGCCGGGCCGCGCAGTACTTCGAGGCGTTCGATGGTGTTGGCGTCCGGCATGTTCGGGTAGCCACGGTTGATCGGGAACCCGTTGCGGTAGAACTCGCCGGTGGTGAAACCGCGCACAGTGAAGGTAGTGAGGCCCTGGCCGCCGAAGTTGTTGGCACGGCCGACGCCGCCGGCGTAGTCCAGCGCGTCTTGCAGGCGGGTGGCGCCGATGTCTTCGACGGCATCCTTGGTCACTACGCTGATGGATTGCGGGGTTTCATGGATCGAGGTGTCGGTGCGCGTCGCACTGGCGGAACGTGTGGCGAGGTATCCCTTGACCGGGCCTTGGGCGGTCTCGTAGTCCGCGGTGCCGGTGATGGAGGTGGCTTGCAACTCCACGCTGGCTTTGTCGGTCGGGGCGACTTCTGCCCAGGTGAAGGGGGAAAACGCCTGAAGCACACAAATGGAAACCAGGGTACGACGCATGAATGATGAACCTAGTGAATGAGCCAAATGGAGCGGCATAGCTGCCAGATTTTCGCGGCGCGATGCTATACCAACCGCAGATCAATTGATATGCGTTCTCATTCACTATTTTTCGGGTAACCACTTTGTATCGGCTTGACGCGAAGCAACGGTGGGAGGGAGCAAGCCCCCTCCCACCGTTGGATTTTTTCCAGCCTTGGCGTTATCGCCAATCAGCGATAGCGCTCCAACCAATGCGCGTAAGGCGCCGGCAAGGTCCACGACGCCTTCTCCACGCCCAGTTCCTTGGCCGCAAAGTACGCCCAATGCGGATCAGCCAAATGGGCACGGCCGACCGAAACCAGGTCCAGATGCCCGGCCTGCAAGGCTTCTTCCGCCAGATGCGGCGTGCCAAACCCCCACGCCGAAGTCACCGGGATACCGGCTTCGCGGCGCACGCGCTCGGCAATCGGGCCCATGAATGCCGGGCCCCACGGGATATGGGTGTCCGGGATGGTAAAGCCGACGCTGACGCTCAACAGGTCCAGGCCACCGGCCTTGAAACGACGGGCCAGTTCGATGGATTCGGTGAGGGTCTGCTCGTCACGGCCGTCGTATTCGAGCACACCGAAACGCGCGGTCAGCGGCAGGTTTTCCGGCCAGACTTCGCGCACGGCGGCCAGGGTTTCCAGAAGGAAGCGGCTGCGGTTGTCAAAGCTGCCACCGTAGGCGTCGGTGCGCTGGTTGGAGTGTTCGGAGAAGAAACTCTGGCCCAGGTAGCCGTGGGCGAAGTGCAACTCGATCCATTCAAAACCGGCGTCGCGGGCACGGCGGGCGGCGTCGACGAAGTCCTGGCGTACGCGGGCGATGTCGTCCAGGGTCATGGCGCGAGGCACTTGTGGCAGGTTGGCACCAAAGGCAATCGCCGACGGCGCGATGGTTTCCCATGCGCGGGCGTCGGAAGCGGGCATATGGTCATCGCCTTCCCACGGGCGGTTGGCACTGGCCTTGCGCCCGGCGTGGCCGATCTGGATGCCCGGCACCGAGCCGGCAGCCTTGATCGCCTTGACCATCGGCACAAACGCGGCCGCATGGGCATCGCTCCAGATCCCCGCGCAACCCGGGGTGATACGGCCTTCCGGCGCCACGGCGGTGGCCTCGACCACCACCAGCCCTGCCCCACCACGGGCCATGCTGGCCAGGTGCACGTGGTGCCAGTCGTTGACGATGCCGTCATCGGCCATGTACTGGCACATCGGCGGGATGGCGATGCGGTTGCGCAGGGTGACGTCTTTGAGTTTGAACGGTTCGAACAAGGCGGCCATGGGACGACTCCAGCAAGGGGGTGGTTGATTCGATAGTTCGATGGTAATCGAACTATAGTATTCAGCGATAGCCCCCTGTTATGATTCATTTCATGCGAGCCTTCAAACACCCCCTTGTCCAAGACCTCACCCTCGAACGCGTGCTCTACGCGCTGAGCGACCCGGTGCGCCTGGAAATCGTGCGTTGCCTGGCCGGTGTTGCCGAAGCCAGCTGTGGCGAACTGGATGGCGGGCGGCCCAAGTCGAGCATGTCCCACCACTTTCGTGTGTTGCGCGATGCCGGGCTGGTGCAGACGCGCAGTGTGGGGACCACGCACATGAACTCATTGCGCGGCGATGAGCTGGAAACCCGCTTCCCGGGCTTGCTCGCCAGCATCCTCGCCCAGCAATAAGAAACGTTTCAGCAGCGAACCTTTCCCCCCTACCCCGCGTCCGAGCTAAGGCACTGTTGCCCACCGCTCGTCGCGAGGTCGTCGTTTGAAAGCCGCCATCATCAAGAAATACCGCCTGATCATCAAAACCATGGGCTACGTCGGTTGGGCCCTGTTCTGGCTGTTGCTGTGGGACGTCGCCGTCACCGTGGACTTCATGCTGTTCCTCACCTACAAGATCAACCTGCCGCTGATGCCCCTGACCCTGCTCGGCTCGGCGCTGGTGGTGCTGATCAGTTTTCGCAACAGCAGCGCCTATAACCGTTGGTGGGAGGCGCGCACGCTGTGGGGGGCGATGGTCAATAATTCGCGCAGCTTTGCGCGCCAGGTGCTGACGCTGCTGGATGACGCGGACGACGAAGTGAACCCGGTCAAGGCCACCCTGCTGCGTCGGCATGTGGCCTATGTGAATTGCCTGGCCGCGCACCTCAAGGGCCAGCCGTGCCCTGACGAGGTCCGTGCGTTTATCCCCGCCGATGAGTTTGCCCGCAGCGGCGCCACCAATAATTTTGCCAACGACATCCTTACCGGTTCGGCGACGTTGCTCGCCAGGGAGTACAAGGCCGGCCACCTCGACAGCATCCGCCTGGCGCGGCTGGAATCGACCCTGGTGGACCTGTCCAACGCCCAGGGCGGCATGGAGCGCATCGCCAACACCCCACTGCCCTACCCCTACGTGTACTTCCCGCGCCTATTCATCTCACTGTTCTGCCTGATCGTGCCGGTGGGCCTGGTGGAATCCCTCGGCTGGTTCACTCCGCTGGCCTCCACGGTGGTGGGCTTCATGCTGCTGGCCATCGAGCGTATCGGCACCGACCTGCAAAGCCCGTTCTACTCCAGCGAACACCAGATCCAGATGGACACCATCTGCGAAACCATTGAAAAAAACCTGCAATCGATGCAGCGCGATGCACTGGGTGGCGAGCGTATCGGCTAAACGCTGCCCAACGCCTAAAGTGCGTGCCCTGCTGGTCGATATATGGGGGGTACGCATGGGCAATCCCCCCTAAAAACAACACATGCGACGCTCTTCGCTGCTTTTCTCCGCCTTGCCAACTCTAATAAGTACCCTGCGGGAGATGTCATGAATATCAAACACAAGCTGACCTGGGCGTTTGCGACCATCGCATGCGTGCCGGTGATCCTGGTGGCCGTGCTGGTGGTACTGAACCTGCGGGATGCGGCCGTGGCCAACTTCCTCGACAGCAGTAGCCGCGAGATCCGCCAGATCGACAATGGCATGAAGCAATTCTTCGACGGCATCAGCCAGAACGTTGAATATGTGGCCAAGGACCCGCGCGTTGTCGCAGCCAAAGACCTCAAGAGCTACGCCGGTGCCGACGCCGCGCAAATCCCCCTGACCCAAACGAATAAAGAGCTGCTGGCGATTTTCGACCAGTTCGCCAAAAGCCACCCCAGCACCGCCTACCTGTCCCTCGGCCTCGCCGACGGCGGTTACGCCAGCTACCCCGACGACACCAAGCTGAACAACTACGACCCACGCGTGCGCCCTTGGTATAAAGCCGCCATCGCCGCACCGGGCACTACCGTGCGTACCGGGGCGTACTACTGGGCGCCGGACGATGTGGTGCTGATCGGCACCGTGCACACCGTTGCCGACGCCACCGGCAACATCCTCGGCGTGGTTGGCCTGGACGTGTCGCTCAAGCAACTCACCGAACTGGTGCGCAACATCAAACTGGGCGACAGCGGTTACCTGATGCTGGTGGAAGGCAACGGCAACGTGCTGGTAGACCCCAGCGATGCCAAGCACAACTTCAAGCCCTTGGCCGACCTCGGCCCGCAATACGCCGAACTGGCCAAGCGCACTGACGGCGCGACCCAGATCGAGATCGACGGCGTGCCTTACATGGTCAACGTGGTCAGCTCCAAAGACCTGGGCTGGCGCTTCATCGGCCTGATCAAGCGCGACGAGGTGATGGCCGGCGCCTCCAGCCTGACCTGGCTGATCGCCGCCATCGCCGCCGCGCTGGCCGTGGTGTTCGCCCTCGTCGGTGCGAGTTTCGCCAGCATGATCGTGCGACCGATCCGCGGCGTGGCCGATGGCCTGCAGGAAATCGCCGAAGGTGAAGGCGACCTGACGCGTAAACTCAGCGTGCAAGGCAAGGACGAAACCGCGACCCTGGCCGGCTGGTTCAACCAGTTCCTCGGCGCGATTGCGCAGTTGGTGCAGCGTATCGGCAGTGCGTCCAACGACCTGCAAAGCGCCGCCGCCGACACCAGCGACGTCGCCAACAACATGAACCAGGCCGCCGGCCGCCAGCGCGAAGCCGTGGAACTGGTCAGCACCGCGTTCAACGAGATGGTCGCCACTTCCAACGAAGTCGCACGCTCGTGCAGCGCCGCCGCCACCAGTGCCGATGAGGGCTACCGCGACGTACATAACGGCCAGCAACACATCGGCGAAGCCACCGGCAGCGTACTCAAGCTCAGCGAAGACCTGCAAAAGTCGACCCAGACCATGCAGTTGCTGGAGCAGGACAGCCAGAACATCAACACCATCCTCGACACCATCCGTTCGATTGCCGAACAGACCAACCTGCTCGCGCTCAACGCCGCCATCGAAGCCGCGCGCGCCGGCGACCAAGGTCGCGGCTTTGCGGTGGTGGCCGACGAAGTGCGCGCCCTCGCCCGCCGCACCGCCGATTCCACCGGCGAGATCGACAGCCTGCTGGGCAACCTCGCCCGGCGCACACAGGAAGTCACCTTGCAGATGCAGGGCAGCCTGCTGGTTTCGCAGACCAGCGTGGATCGCATCCAGCAGGCCCGCGACAGCTTTGACAAGATCCTGGGCTCGGTGGACTCGATCCGCGACCAGAACACCCAGATCGCTACCGCCGCCGAAGAACAGCACCAGGTGGCCGAAGAGATCAACCGGCACATCGCGCAGATCCATGCCGATGCGCAACTGGTTGAAGGCTTCGCCCACTCGGCGCAGGCCGGTTCAGGCCGGCTTACGGATATTTCGGGGCAGCTCAAGGGGTTGGTGGGCCGGTTCAAATACTAGATAACCTCAGCCTGGGTTCGCCTGCAGGGAGCAGGCGAACGCTGCGTGTATTCGCTACTATGTGCACCAGCCCCCAGACCGACCCGGAACGCCAATGCCCAACCCCAAGGACACTGCTGCCGACAGCAGCACCCCGATGATTCCCGAGCAGCGTCGCGAGCAAATCCTGCGGCAGTTGCGCAAGCATCAGGTGATGAGCGTGCACCAACTGATGGAGATGTTCGACTGCTCGCATATGACCGTGCGCCGCGACATCGCGCTGCTGGAGCAGGAGGGCCGGGCCTATTCGGTCACCGGAGGGGTGCGTATCGCCAGCCAGTTGCACAGCGAGCCGAGCCATCAGTCCAAGGCCGTGGTGGAACTGCCGCAGAAACAGGCCATGGCGCGCCTGGCCGCACGGTTGCTGCACGCGGACATGACGGTGTACCTGGATGCGGGCACCAGCACCCTGGAGATCGTGCCCTATATCAAGGCGCTGTCGGGGATGACGGTGGTGACCAACGACTTCGGCATTGTGCAGGCCTTGATGGATGCGCAACAGGTGACCGTCATCCACACCGGCGGGCAGCTGGACCATGACAACCATTCTTCGGTCGGCGGGCTGGCGGTGGCGACCTTGCGTCAGGTGGTCACCGACATCGCGTTCATGTCTACCAGCTCCTGGGACCTGCACCGTGGCATCACCACCCCCTCGGCGCTGAAGGTCGAGGTCAAGCAAGTGGCCATGCAATCGGCGGCGCAGGTGGTGCTGGTGGCAAGCAGTTCCAAGTACGGCACCTTCAGCATGTACCGGATTGCCGGGTTGGAACCGTTCGACGTGATCATCAGCGACGACGCCCTCGCCCCGGCGGCGGCGGACGGCATCCGCAAGCGCGGCATCGAGCTGATGCTGCCAACCCAACCTAACTGATAAAACCCGTAGTGAGCGGGCTTGCCCCGCGCCGGGGGGCGAAGCCGCCCTAAATCCCGTCACCTCGGTATTCCTGAAACACCGTGGTGCCTGGGTTTAGGGCGGCTTCGCCCCCCAGCGCGGGGCAAGCCCGCTCACTACAAAGCACGTTGCCGAACGCGGGCCCGTTAGAGATCCCGCAACCATTGCAGGCCCGTCGAGGTGTCGCCCCTTGGCCGGTACTCGCAGCCAACCCAGCCGGTGTAGCCCAACTGGTCCATCAGGCCGAACAGGTAGCCGTAGTTCAACTCGCCCGAGTCCGGCTCATGGCGGTCCGGTACGCCGGCGATCTGGATATGGCCGATGCCGTTGAAATCACGACGCAGCTTGGTCGCCACATCCCCCTCGACAATCTGGCAGTGGTAGCAGTCGAACTGCACTTTGAGGTTGCTCGCCCCCACTTCACGGCAGATGGCCTGGGCCTGGTCCTGGCGGTTGAGGAAGAATCCCGGCATGTCGCGGGTGTTGATCGGCTCCAGCAACACCGTCACCCCGACCCGGGCCGCTGCGGCGCTGGCGTAGGCGAGGTTTTCCAAGTACACGGCGTGGTGGCGCTGGCGCAGGTTTTCCGACGGCAACAGGCCGGCCATCACGTGGATGCGGTCGTTGCCGAGCACGGCGGCGTATTCCAGCGCGCGGTCGAAGCCCAGGCGAAACTCGGCCTCGCGCCCCGGCAGCGTGGCGATGCCGCGCTCCCCCGCCGCCCAGTCACCCGGCGGTGCATTGAACAGGGCCTGGACCAAACCGTTGTCGCTCAGGCGCTGCTTGAGCTCGGCCGCGCTGTAGTCGTAGGGAAACAGGTATTCCACCGCATCAAACCCATCGGCTTTCGCCGCGGCGAACCGCTGGAGAAAGTCGTGTTGCGGATACAGCATGCTCAGGTTGGCAGCAAAGCGAGGCATGGGAACTCCTGGAAGTCAGACAAAAGGCCAGATCAGTAGGGTAATCAAGAACCCCAAGGTGCCGAGCAAGGTGGTGATCACCGTCCACGTGCGCAGACCGTCCGCCACGTTGAGCCCGGCGAGCTTGGTGAAGATCCAGTAGCCGGCGTCGTTGATGTGCGACATCGCCAGCCCGCCACCGCCCATGGCCAGGCACAGCAGCGCCAGGTGGTTGGGCGTGAGGTTGAGGGTGACGATCAGCGGGCTGATGATCCCGGCCGTGGTCACCAGCGCCACGGTCGTAGAACCCTGCACCGCACGCAGCAGCATGGTCAACAAAAAGCCCAGGGCCAGCACCGGCAAGCCGGTGGTACGCAGCATGTCGGAGACTACCGCGCCGATGCCGGTGTCCACCAGCACCTTGCCGAACACACCACCGGCACCGGCAATGAGGATCACCATGGCCACGCCCGGCAACGCCGAACCAATCACATCCGATACCTGGCTGCGGCTCCAGCCACGGCGCGAGCCCAATAGCCAGGCGCACAGCAAGGTGTCGATCAGCAGCGCGACCAGCGGCGCGCCGAGCACCGTCATCACTCCACGCAAGGTCGACTCGACCGGCAACAGCGAAGTCGCCAGGGTACCCAACAGGATCAACACAATCGGCAGCAGGATCAGGCTGACAATCAAGCCAAAACCCGGTGCAGGCGCCGCCGGCAGCTTGGCGGCGATGGCGCTGGTGGATTCTTCCAGGCCCATGTGAGACTCGGCCACGGCCGCTTGTTGTACGGCCTGCTGGCCGCCATTGTTCCAGGCCTGCAAGTCGGCGTTGGTCACGTGCGGGCCGTAGACTTCGGCGCGGATGTCATCGGTCATCGGGTAGAAGCGGCGGGTCATGCGCCCCGCCACGCGATAGCCGATGTAGCACAGCAATGCGGTCATCGGCAGGCCGAACATCAGCACCCGCCCCAGGTCCGCCCCCAGTTGGCTGGCGGCCGCCACGGCACCCGGATGGGGCGGCAGGAACGCATGCACGGTCAGCAATGCCGCACACATCGGCAGCGCAAAAATCAGCAGCGGCTTGCGTGCGCGGCGAGCCACGCCATAGGCCAGCGGCATCAGGATAATCACCCCGACTTCAAAGAACACCGGCACGCCGATGATGAACCCGGCAATGGTCAGCGCCAGCGGCGTGCGGCTGTTGCCGAAGCGCTCGATCAGCGATTTGGCCAGGGCCTCGGCGCCGCCGGAGAGTTCGATGATGCGCCCGATCATCGCGCCCAGGGCAATGATGATTGCGATATGGCCAAGGGTCTTGCCCATGCCGCCTTCGATGGTCGCGACCAGGTCGGCGGGTTTCACCCCGGCGACCAGGGCCACCACGATACTCACCAGCATCAGCGCGACAAACGGCTGGAATTTGTACTTGAGGACCAGAAACAGCAGCAGCGCGATACCCGCACCGGCGGTCAACATCAAAATCAGTGGGCTCATTCGAAAATGTCCTGTTGTTATTGTTTTTTACGCAAGCCGGGGCCGTCGAGTCCCTGACCAGGGCCTCGGGGCAACGCGTGCAAAGTTGGGGTTACCAGTGCGCGCCGAACGTCTCGCGCAGTTCATCCAGTGCAGCCTGGTCCAGCGGCGCGGGCCGTGGGTTGCTCATCAACCAGAGCCGCGCGGTTTCTTCCAGTTCTTCCAGGGCGTAGCTGGCCTTGGCCACCGAGCTTTCCCAGACCACCGGCCCGAGGCGTTCGAGCATCACGCCGCGCACGCTGTTGGCCAGTTGTGCAACTTGCTCGGCAACCCTTGGGGAGCCGGGGCGCTGGTAGCCGATCAAGGGAATGTGCCCGACCTTCATCACCTGATACGGCGTGAGCGGCGGCAAGATGTCGTCCGCGCGCCACACCCCGGCCAGGGTCAGCGCCACCAGATGGGTCGAATGGGTATGCACCACACCGCCCACCGAAGGGTTGCGGTCGTACACCTGGCGATGCAGGGCCAGGGTCTTGGACGGCTTTTCACCGCTGACCCACTCGCCTTTCAGGTTGACCTTGGCGATGGCGGCCGGGGTCAGGCGCCCGAGGCAGATATCCGTCGGCGTAATCAGCCAGCCATCGTCGAGGCGCGCGCTGATATTGCCGGCACTGCCCACGGTGTAGCCGCGCTGATAAAGGCTGCGGCCGACCTCGCAGATTTCGTCGCGCTGGGCCTGTTCGTCGATGCCGCTCATTGCGCACCTCCGGCCAGTTGCGCAAGGGCCTTGGCGAAGAAATCGCGACCGCCGAAGTTGCCCGATTTCAACGCCAGCGCCAACGGCTCGGCACCACCGCTGAGGGTAGCCGGCACGCCCGGATCGATCTGCGCGCCGATCTGCAACAGGTTGACGCCCAGCGCCTTGACCACCGCGCCGGAGGTTTCGCCGCCGGCGATCACGAAGCGCCGCACGCCACTTGCGCGCAGGCCGCTGGCGATCTCGCCCAGCGCGTCCTCGACCAGGGCCCCGGCGCGTTCGACGCCCAATTGTTGTTGCACTGCCTTGACCTCGGCCGGGGTGCTGGTGGCGTAGATCAACACGGTGTGCGCGCTGTCGCGGGCAAACGCCAGGGCCTGGGCCACCACCGGTTCACCGGCCGCCAGGGCCAGCGGATCGATGCGCAACGCCGGGCGCCCGGCTTCTTGCCAGGCTGCCACCTGGCCCAGGGTCGCTACCGATGCACTGCCCGCCAACACCACTTCGCCGCCGCTGACCGAGGGCAACGTGGCGACATCGAAGTCACGCAATTTGCCGGCGCGGCGGAAATTGTCCGGCAGGCCCAATGCCAGGCCCGAGCCGCCGGTCAGCAACGGCAAGTCCGCGCAGGCACTGCCCAGGGTGTAGAGGTCGCGGTCCGACAGCGCATCGGCGATGGCGATGCCCACGCCTTGCGCACGCAGTTCGGCGATCTTGGCGCGGGTCGCCTCGACCCCGGCGCCAATCGCGTCGTAACGCAGCAGGCCGACCGGCAGCTGGGTCTGGCTTTGCAGCACACGCACCAGATTGGCGTCGCCCATCGGCGTCAACGGATGATGCTGCATGCCGGATTCGCTGAGCAGTTGGTCCTGCACAAACAAGTGGCCACGGAAAATCGTCCGACCGTTTTCCGGAAACGCCGGGCACGCCAGGGTGAAATCGCTGCCCAGAGCCTTGAGCAAGGCTTCGCTGACCTGGCCGATATTGCCTGCGGCGGTGGAATCGAAGGTGGAACAGTACTTGAAGAAAATCTGCTCGCAGCCCTGTGCGCGCAGCCAGTCCAGTGCGGCCAGGGATTCAGCAACCGCCTCGGCTGCCGGGGTGGTGCGCGACTTGAGGGCGATGACAATCGCATCCGCATCCAGCCCGGCCGCGACTTCGCGACTGGGGATGCCGATACTCTGCACCGTGCGCATGCCACCGCGCACGAGCATGTTGGCAAGGTCGGTGGCGCCGGTGAAATCGTCGGCGATGCAGCCCAGCAATGGGCGCGCGTTGGCAGTCGTCATGACGCGTTCCTTAAACAGAGTCGGGCTTGGCGGTCGGCAGATCGATACCGGGGAAAATCTTGATCACCGCCGAGTCGTCCTCGCGGCCGAAACCGGCACTGGAGGCCTGCATGAACATCTGATGTGCGGTGGCCGACAGCGGCAGCGGGAATTTGCTCGCACGGGCGGTATCCAGCACCAGGCCAAGGTCCTTGACGAAAATATCCACCGCCGACAGCGGCGTGTAGTCCGCCTTCAGAATGTGCGGCACGCGGTTTTCGAACATCCACGAGTTGCCGGCGCTGTGGGTGATGACTTCGTACAAGGCATCGGCGTCGACGCCTTCGCGCAGGCCCAGGGCCATGGCTTCGGCAGACGCAGCGATGTGCACGCCGGCGAGCAACTGGTTGATGATTTTGACTTTGGAGCCCAGGCCATGGACATCGCCCAGGCGATAGACCTTGCCCGCCATGCCGGCCAGCACGGCCTCAGCCTTGGCGTAAGCAGCGTGCGGGCCGGAGGTCATCATGGTCATTTCACCGGCGGCAGCCTTGGCCGCACCGCCGGAGATCGGTGCATCGAGGTACAGCAGGCCCTGCTCCGCCAGGCGCTGGCCGAGGTCAACCGCATAGGTCGGCGCCACGGTGGCGCAGCCGATCAGCAGGCTGCCAGGACGCAGTGCCGCCACCGCCCCGCCTTCACCGAACAACACGGTTTCGGTCTGCTCGGCGTTAACCACCACCGTGATGATCACATCGCAGGCTTCGGCCATCTGCGCCGCAGACGTGCAGGCCACCCCGCCTTCGCCTGCGAACTGCCGGGTGACGGCGTCACGCACGTCACAGGCATGCACATTGAAGCCGGCGCGCAGCAGCGAGCGGGCAATGCCCAGGCCCATCGCGCCCAGACCGACAACACCAACATTCTTATTATTCATGGGGTACTCCAGGGGAAAACGGCGGCTGAGGCCACACCGGCGAGCCGCGTTGGAATTGCTATCGATCATCCACCAATGAACAGATTATGTGAAGTATTTTTTCAATCTAACATTTTTTAACATCGCGTCTTTTCCGGCAAAGCGCCGCGCTCCCTGCTTGAATCATCACATCCCCTGCTACTTACGTCTTATCGCAAGAATGTACTAACCAGTTACTTATCTTGCTAACATTCTCTCTTTGCCATTCACCTTGAGTGCTGTCGACATGAAACAAGCATCACGCGCCACGGGCGCCTCTAGATTTCTCCTGCTGGGATTGGGCGTCATCATCGCCCTGCTCGGCGTGGCGCTGGCCGTTGGCGGCGCCAGGCTGGTCAGCCTTGGAGGTTCCTGGTATTTCCTGATCGGCGGCCTGGCCATGGCGGTCTCTGGGCTGCTGATTGCGCGGCAGAAACCAGCCGGCGCGTGGCTGTTCGCCGCGTTCCTGGTCGGCACGGCGATCTGGGCCGTAGCGGATGTGGGGCTGGTGTTCTGGCCGCTGTTCTCGCGGCTGTTCATGTTCGCGGCCATCGGCATGGTGGTGGCACTGGTTTACCCGCTGCTGGCCGGCAAGCCGGCGCGTGGCGCGTATGGCGTCACCGCCGTGTTGGCGGTCGGCGTGGCGGTGGCGGCGGGCAATATGTTTGTCGCCCACCCCAGCGTCGCGCCGACGGGTGCCGGTCCGGGCATCACCCCGGTGGCGGCGGCCGATGCGCAGAAAGATTGGGCGCACTACGGCAACACCGAAGGCGGCAGCCGTTTCGCCGCGCTGGACCAGATCAACCGTGACACCGTGAACAAACTCAAAGTGGCGTGGACCTACCACACAGGTGACGTCGCCCTCAGCGACGGCAACGGCGCCGAAGACCAACTGACGCCCTTGCAGATCGGCAACAAAGTCTTCATCTGCACCCCCCACAACAACCTGATCGCCCTCGACGCCGACACCGGCAAAGAGCTGTGGAAGAACGACGTCAACGCCAAGTCGGCGGTGTGGCAGCGTTGCCGTGGCATGGCCTACTTCGACGCCACCGCGCCGATTGCCCAGCCGACCCAACCAAACAGCTCGCCGATCATTGCTGCCAGTGTCGCCGCCGGTGCGCAGTGCCAGCGTCGCCTGCTGACCAACACCATCGATGCGCGCCTGATCGCCGTGGACGCCGACACCGGCAAGTTCTGCGAAGACTTCGGCAACCACGGCCAAGTGGATCTGAAAGCCGGCCTGGGCAACGTGCCGGACAGCTACTACCAACTGTCCTCGGCGCCATTGATCGCTGGCACCACCGTGGTGGTTGGCGGGCGCGTGGCGGACAACGTCCAGACCGACATGCCCGGCGGCGTGATCCGTGGCTTCGACGTGATCACCGGGCAAATGCGCTGGGCCTTCGACCCCGGCAACCCACAGGACAAACAAGCCCCGGCCGAGGGCAGCACCTACGTGCGCAGCACGCCAAACAGCTGGGCGCCGATGTCCTATGACCCGCTGATGAACACCCTGTTCTTGCCGATGGGCAGCTCGTCCACCGACATCTACGGGGTTGAACGCACGCAGCTGAACCACAAATACGGCGCGTCGGTCCTCGCGCTGGACGCCTCCACCGGCGCCGAAAAGTGGGTGTACCAGACCGTCCACAATGACCTGTGGGACTTCGACCTGCCGATGCAGCCAAGCCTGATCGACTTCACTGCACCCGGCACCGACAAAGCCGTGCCTGCAGTCGTGATAGGCACCAAGGCCGGGCAGATCTACGTGCTCGACCGCGCCACCGGCAAGCCGCTGACCGAGGTTAAGGAAGTACCGGTCAAGGCCGCCAACATCCCCAACGAACCCTACTCGCTGACCCAGCCTAAATCTGTGGGCATGCCACAGATCGGCGCGCAAACCCTGACCGAGTCGGACATGTGGGGGGCCACCCCGTTCGACCAACTGCTGTGCCGCATCGACTTCAAGGGCATGCGCTACGACGGCCTGTACACCGCGCCGGGCACCGATAAATCCCTGAGTTTCCCGGGCTCCCTGGGCGGCATGAACTGGGGCAGCATTTCCACCGACCCAGTGCACGGTTTTATCTTCGTCAATGACATGCGCCTGGGCCTGTGGATCCAGATGATACCGTCGCAGAATAAGGCCCAGGCCGCGTCCGGCGGCGAAGCGCTGAACACCGGCATGGGCGCCGTGCCCCTCAAGGGCACGCCGTATGCCGTGAACAAAAACCGCTTCCTGTCGGTGGCCGGTATTCCGTGCCAGGCGCCGCCGTTCGGCACCTTGACCGCGATCGACATGAAGACCCAGAAGGTCGCGTGGCAAGTGCCGGTGGGCACCGTTGAAGACACCGGCCCCCTGGGCATCCGCATGCACTTGCCGATCAAGATCGGCCTGCCGACCCTCGGCGGCACGCTGTCGACCCAAGGCGGCCTGATCTTTATCGCCGGCACCCAGGACTTCTACCTGCGCGCCTTCAACAGCGCCAACGGTGATGAAATCTGGAAAGCCCGCCTACCCGTCGGCAGCCAAGGCGGCCCGATGACCTACGTCTCGCCGAAAACCGGCAAGCAATACGTGGTGATCACCGCCGGCGGTGCACGCCAGTCCACTGACCGTGGCGACTACGTGATCGCCTACGCCCTGCCTTAACCCCTCGATCAAGCGCGGTGCCCTCTGCACCGCGCTTTCTGTCTGGAAGAACCCGCATGACCCTCACTTCTCACACGTCCCTGGGGCGCCTGCTGCTCGGCCTGGCCCTGGGCGCCGCCTTGCCCGTACAAGCCGATGACAGCACCCTGACCGGCGACTGGGGCGGCCTGCGTCGCGAGCTCGACGCACAAGGCATCCGCTTCACCGGCGACTACAGCGGCGAGACCGCCTACAACGCCCACGGCGGTATGCACCGCTCGGCGCGCTACTCGCAGAACCTCAAGCTCGGCGTGCAGTTCGACCTGGGCAAGCTCTACGGTTTCAACAACGGCGACCGCATCCAGCTGACCATCAACGACCGACGCGGCAACAGCGCCTCCGAAGACCTGGTGGGCAACCGCCTGCCGATCCAGGAAAACTACGGCGGCCTCTACACGCGCCTCACCGAGTTGAGCTATGAGCGCACGCTGTTCACCCCGGAGCTGAACGTCAAGCTCGGCTACATGGCCATGGGCAACGACCTCGGCGGCCTCGACAGCGGCATTCTGTGCAACTTCATGAACGCCGGTTTCTGCGGGCACCCGCTGAACATGTCCGGCGGCAGCGGCTGGACCAACTACCCGAATGCGCGCCTCGGTGCACGGGTCAAATACGACCTCTCGCCAAACTGGCAACTGCGCGTGGCGGCATTCAACGTCGACCCGCAAAGCAACGGCAACTCCAGCCGCGCCTGGCATCTGACCCCCAAGCACACCACCGGCACCGTGGTGCCCATCGAGCTGATCTACAAGCACGCGGGCACCCTGCCGGGCGAATACAAGGTGGGTTATTACTACGACAGCTCCGACGTCAAACGCATCGGCAGCACCAAGGATGTGAGTGGGCGCAGCGGGCACTACCTGCTGATCGACCAGGCCGTGTGGGCCTCGGATACATCCGCCGGTCGCGTGCTGCATGCCTTTGGCCAATACTCGGCGGCCAGTGAAGCGGCCTCACCGTTCAGCAAGTGGTATGGCGCGGGCATGGTGTTGTACAAACCGTTCGAAGGCCGCCCGCGTGACACCCTCGCCCTCGGCTACGGGCGTGCCGTGCCGAACCCGCGCAGCCGTGAGGTGCAGGAACTGGCGGCGTTCAACGCCGGTACCGATTACCCCAACCTGAACAACGCCGAGCAGTTGATCGAACTAAGCTACGGCTACCAGGCCACGCCGTGGCTGACCTTGCGTCCGGATGTGCAATACATCATCGAACCGGGGGCGTTTTCCGGGGACAAGATCGACGACGCGTTGGTCCTGGGTTTGCAGGTCAAGGCGACCTTCTAAGCCACCGGCAGCGCGTTGTTGATAATCTCGCGTGCGTAGTTCGCCAGTTGCTTGGCGCTCATCGCCGCGACCTCATCCGCCTCGATGGGCGGATGGGCGACGATGCTGACCTGCGTCCTGCGCAAGGCGTTGTAAGCGATATGGTTCACCGCCGGGCTGATCGTCACCGGAACGATCCCCACCCCCATCTCCTTGGCCAGCCGAAAGGCACCGCTCTTGAACGCGAGCATCTTTTCGCCATGGGTGCGCGTGCCTTCCGGGAAGATCCACAGCGACGTGTTGTCGGCCACCACCCGCCTGGCGAGCTTGCGCAACCCCTCGATAGACGCCCGTGGGCTGCTTCGATCGATGAACAGGCTGCCGGTCAACCAATACAACTGCCCTAGCAGCGGCAACCATTTGAGTGAGTGTTTGGCCACAATCACCGTACCGGGGTTGAGCGCTTGCGCCACGATCAGCGCGTCATGGTTGCATTGGTGGTTGGCCACATAAATATAGGGTTGGGTGGTGGGCACGCGGTCAAAGCCGTGCACCTCGACACGCACCGCGCAGATGCGATTGATCAGCGCGTAGACTCGGCAGGCCACGTACAGGTTTCGGTTCTTCGACGGGTTGATCAGCATGTAGAGGCATAAAAACGGAAAGCTCGACACGATCAACAACAGCACCAACAAGGCTCTGGCCAACGCAATCATAAATAACCCGCTTCAGGCCGCGAGGCACAAGGCGCGGGTGGTGGTGTCGTCGATGTCGATCCAGAATGGCACGATGCGTTGGTTGTCGATCAGGTGCGGCGCCGAGATCCGGCGCGTGGTAACGCCCATCCGCTTGAGCAGGCGCTCGTTGCCCACTGCGCTGAACGCAATCAGGCGAAAAGCGCCCTTGGAGCGCGCCACATCAATCACTTCGCGAACCAGTTTTACCGTGTTCTGCCACGATTGCTCGGCGCTCAACACCTGCCCCTTGGGCTGGCTGATGGCAAAGCGTGACAGCTCCCAAATATCCGCCGAGAACGGCGGCGGGCTTTCCCCCATCAGGTGCGGGAACACTTCGCCCAGCAAGTACGGGCCATTGGTGGGCAGCAGGCGGGCGCAACCGAAGATCTCGCGATCACGGTCACAGGCCAGAACGTAGACGGTATCCGGGCGATCAAACGCATCCAGCTCACGCCCCTCTTCGCACGGCAAGGGCCAGCCCAGGGCTTTGACAAATACCTCATACCGATACTTTGCCAGGGCACTCGCCATGCCTGGCAATAGTTCACCCACTGTCCCTGTTACTGCCGTAAGCATGCCAACCACCCAACCAATATTATTGGCCGAGTACAGCAAACCGTTGATTTTGTGAGTAGCTGCCCGAATGGGCAGGTGGACTACCCCCAGAAACTATGCATCCGCCGCCTGGAACAGCCTGTATAATTCGACTCCGCCCAGCTAAGACGGGCGTCGAGCATGGAAGGAACTCTTGGTGAATGACTGGCGCGAAACGTTAGTCGAGGCAGTGTCGGGCTGCACGACCGAACATGAACTATTCAATAAATTGCATGCCATTACGTCCGGCTTGGGCTTTGAATTCTGCTCCTACGGTCTAAGAATTCCGCTGCCGCTGGGCGCACCGCACTATGTCCTGCTGTCGAACTACCCGAGCGCCTGGGAAAGCAAGTACGTCAGCGAGAACTACTTCGTCCAGGACCCTACCGTCGAACATGGCCTGACCCGCTCCATCCCCCTGCATTGGTCCGCCGCGCAACAGCACAAACAATTGGCCTTCTGGGAGGAAGCGCGGCACTACCAGCTGAACCATGGCTGGTGCCTGTCTTCCCAGCGGGGGCCCAACGCGATTGGCCTGCTCTCGGTTTCACGCTCCAGTGAATATATTTCTGCGCTGGAGTTGGAGAGCGTCGAAAACAAGCTGATCTGGCTGACGCAGTTGGCGCACGAGTCCATGACACGCTTTTTCTCTGACAAATACCTGCCTGAAATCGACCGGCCCCTGACCGTGCGCGAGAAAGAAACCTTGCGCTGGACGGCACTGGGCAAGACCTATTTCGAGATCAGCATGATCCTGACCATCGACATCCGCACGGTGAAGTTTCATCTGGTCAACGCCATGCGCAAACTCCAGGCCAGCAACAAGGCCGAGGCGGCCGTCAAGGCGGCCCTGCTGGGGCTGCTTTTTTAACCCTGGCGATACTCTCCTGGCGTGCAACCAAACTCACGACGAAAGACCGTGTGCAGGTACTGGGCCGACTTGAAGCCGCAACGCTGCGCAATGTCGGCAATCGCCAGGCCACGGTTTTCCAGGCCTTTGGCGGCCGCCGCGAGCTTGAAGCGCAGGATCTCGTCATGCACGCTGCACCCGCGTTCGCGGCGAAAGTGCGCCTCGAGGGATGAACGCGATACCCCCACATACGCTGCCACCTGGGCGGTCTTGATGCCCTGGCAGGCGTACTGGCGGATAAACAGCAGCGCCTGCATCACATACGGGTTGCCCAAGGGTTGATGCAGGCTGGAGGCTTGCACATTGATCGCCTCCGGCGGCACCAGGATCTGCTCGGCCTTGCACGGCTTGCCATGCAGCATCTGGTGCAACAGCGCCGCCGCCGTGCGGCCCATGGTTTCGGTGCCCTGGATCACCGAACTCAGCGGCACCCGCGTGAGCGTGCGGGTCAGTGGGTCGTTGTCGATGCCGATCAGCGCGACCTCCTCCGGCACGGCAATCCCGGCGGTCAGACAGGCTTGCAACAACTGCCGCGCACGGGCATCGGTGACGGCGATGATGCCGATGGGTTTGGGCAAGCCCTGCAGCCAGGCGATCTGCTGCTCTACGGCGCTGTCCCACAGCGGTGCGCTGGTGCCCAGGCCGCGATAGATCTCGACGGCCAGGCCGTCGCGCTGCATCAGGCGGCGAAAGGCTTTTTCCCGCTCCTGAGCCCAGCGATTGGCCTTGGCCTCGGGCAGGCTGAAACAGGCAAAGCGCGTCAGGCCCGCTTCGATCAAGTGCTCATAGGCCAGCTTCATCAAGCCGTGGTTATCAGTGGCCACGTAGGGAATGCCCTTCGGATACGCCCGCGCATCCTCATAGGAACCACCCACCGCCACCACCGGCAGTCGGCTCCCGGCCAGCGCCTCGCCAATCAGCGGATCGTCGAAGTCGGCAATGATCCCATCGCCCTGCCAGCGTTCGATGCCCTTGAGGCGGCACAGAAAGTCCTCTTCAAGGAACAAGTCCCAGGAGGCGCGGGTGCTGCTCAGGTAATTGCCGATGCCGGCGATGATGCCGCGGTCGTAGATTTTGCTGCCGTTGAACAGCAAGGCAATGCGGTGCACGGGCGGTAGGGTTTTCATTGTTTTTGTCCTGGGGCCGGTCGGGACAGACTAGACCCCACCACTCAAAATCGCACCATCCCTTGGTGATTTTCATAATCGCCAGCCCCAACACCGTTGCTAGTATCGAGACACCGCCAAGAATAATAAGGAAAACGCCATGCCGTACTTCCCAGGTGTCGAGAAGGTTCGCTTCGAAGGCCCAAACAGCGACGCTCCCCTCGCCTTTCGCCACTACGACGCAAACAAACTGATCCTCGGCAAACCCATGCGTGAACACCTGCGCATGGCCGCCTGTTATTGGCACACCTTTGTCTGGCCGGGGGCGGACATGTTTGGCGTGGGCACCTTCCAGCGCCCGTGGCAGCGCAGCGGCGAGCCAATGGCCGTGGCCATCGGCAAGGCCGAGGCGGCGTTTGAGTTTTTCTCCAAGCTGGGCATCGATTACTACAGCTTTCACGACACGGATGTCGCCCCCGAAGGCAACTCGTTGAAGGAGTACCGCCACCACTTCGCACAGATGGTCGATCACCTGGAACGGCATCAGGAACAGACCGGCATCAAACTGCTGTGGGGCACCGCCAACTGCTTCAGCAACCCGCGCTTTGCCGCCGGCGCCGCGAGCAATCCAGACCCCGAGGTGTTTGCCGTGGCGGCCGCCCAGGTGTTCAGCGCGATGAACGCCACGCACCGGCTCAACGGGGCCAACTATGTGCTGTGGGGCGGCCGCGAAGGCTACGAAACCCTGCTCAATACCGACCTCAAGCGCGAACGCGAACAGCTCGGGCGCTTTATGCGCATGGTGGTGGAGCACAAGCACAAGATCGGCTTCAAGGGCGACCTGCTGATCGAGCCCAAGCCCCAGGAGCCGACCAAGCACCAATACGATTACGACAGCGCCACGGTGTTCGGCTTCCTGCATGAATACGGCCTGGAACATGAGATCAAGGTGAACATCGAAGCCAACCACGCGACATTGGCCGGGCACAGTTTTCATCACGAAATTGCCACCGCCGTGTCCCTGGGGATTTTCGGCAGCATCGACGCCAACCGCGGTGACCCGCAGAACGGCTGGGACACCGACCAATTCCCCAACAGCGTCGAGGAAATGACCCTCGCCACCTATGAAATCCTCAAGGCTGGCGGTTTCAAGAATGGCGGCTATAACTTCGACTCCAAGGTGCGCCGCCAGAGCCTGGACGAAGTGGACCTGTTCCACGGGCATGTGGCGGCCATGGATGTGTTGGCCCTGGCGCTGGAACGCGCAGCGGCGATGGTGCAGAACGATCGGCTGCAACAGTTCAAGGACCAGCGTTACGCCGGTTGGCAGCAACCGTTGGGCCAGGCGGTGCTGGCGGGTGAATTCAGCCTGGCGTCGCTGGCCGAGCATGCGTTTGCCAATGAGTTGAACCCGCAGGCGGTAAGCGGCCGCCAGGAAATGCTCGAAGGCATCGTCAACCGCTTTATCTACCGCTGAACACGTAGTGAGCGGGCTTGCCCCGCGCCGGGTGGCGAAGCCGCCCTAAACCCAGGCGCCGCGGTGTATCAGAAAGACCGAGGCGTCTGGATTTGGGGCGGCTTCGCCACCCGGCGCGGGGCAAGCCCGCTCACTACAAAAACCCGTTTCACCTGAGTCTTTCCAACAACAATAAAAGGACGCATACCCATGAAACGCACACTTATCGCCACCGCCCTGGCCCTGCTCGCCCTGCCCGTCATGGCCGACCCGGCCCACCCGAAAATCGGGTTTTCCATCGACGACCTGCGCCTGGAACGCTGGTCACGCGACCGTGACTACTTCGTCGCGGCCGCCGAAAAACTCGACGCCAAGGTCTTCGTGCAATCGGCCGACGCCAACGAGCAAAAGCAGATTTCCCAGATCGAAAACCTGATCTCCAGGGGCGTCGACGTGATCGTCATCGTGCCGTTCAACGCCACCGTCCTCACCAACGCCGTGGCCGAAGCCAAGAAGGCCGGGATCAAGGTGGTGTCTTATGACCGCCTGATCCTCAACGCCGACATCGACGCCTACATCTCCTTCGATAACGAAAAAGTCGGCGAGATGCAGGCCAGTGGCGTGTTGCAAGCGGCGCCCAAGGGCAACTACTTCCTGCTCGGCGGCGCGCCCACCGACAACAACGCCAAGGTGCTGCGCGAAGGCCAGATGAAGGTGCTGCAACCGGCCATCGACAAGGGCGACATCAAGGTGGTGGGCCAACAGTGGGTCAAGGAATGGAACCCCACCGAGGCCCTGAGCATTGTCGAGAACGCGCTGACCCGCAACGACAACAAGATCGACGCCATCGTCGCCTCCAACGACGCCACCGCCGGTGGCGCGATCCAGGCCCTGGCCGCGCAGCAACTCGCGGGCAAGGTGCCGATCTCCGGCCAGGACGCCGACCTCGCCGCCGTCAAGCGCGTGATCGACGGCACCCAGACCATGACCGTGTACAAACCGCTCAAGCTGATCGCCACCGAAGCGGCCAAGCTTTCGGTGCAGTTGGCGCGCAATGAAAAACCGGCCTACGGCTCGCAATACGACAACGGCAGCAAAAAGGTCGACACCATCCTGCTCACCCCGACCCCGCTGACCAAGGCCAATATCGACCTGTTGGAGAAAGACGGGTTCTACACCAAAGAGCAGATTGCCGGGCAGTGACCGCCATGGCCGACTACCTGCTGCAAATGAACGGCATCGTCAAACGCTTTGGCGGTGTCAACGCCCTCAACGGCATCGATCTCCAGGTGCGGCCAGGGGAGTGCATTGGCCTGTGCGGCGAGAACGGTGCCGGTAAATCCACCTTGATGAAGGTGCTGTCGGCGGTCTACCCCCACGGCACCTGGGACGGTGAAATCCTCTGGGACGGGCAACCGCTCAAGGCTCAATCCATCAGCGAAACCGAGGCCGCCGGCATCGTGATCATCCACCAGGAACTGACCCTGGTGCCCGACCTGTCGGTGGCCGAGAACATCTTCATGGGCCACGAGCTGACCCTGCCGGGCGGGCGCATGAACTACCCGGCGATGATCCACCGCGCCGAAGCCCTGATGCGCGAGCTCAAGGTGCCGGACATGAACGTGTCGCTGCCGGTGTCGCAGTACGGCGGCGGCTACCAGCAGCTGGTGGAAATCGCCAAGGCCCTCAATAAACGCGCGCGCCTGTTGATCCTCGACGAGCCCTCCTCGGCCCTGACGCGCTCGGAAATCGAGGTGTTGCTGGACATCATCCGCGACCTGAAAGCCAAGGGCGTGGCCTGCGTATACATCTCCCACAAGCTCGATGAAGTGGCGGCGGTGTGCGACACCATCGCGGTGATCCGCGACGGCAAGCACATCGCGACCACCGCCATGGCCGACATGGACATCGCCACGATCATCACGCAGATGGTCGGCCGCGAGATGAGCAACCTCTACCCCACGCAACCCCACAGGGTTGGCGAGGTGGTTTTCGAGGCGCGCAACGTCACCTGCTACGACGTCGACAACCCCAGGCGCAAACGCGTCGACGACATTTCCTTTGCGCTCAAGCGCGGCGAAATCCTCGGCATCGCCGGGCTGGTTGGCGCCGGGCGCACCGAGTTGGTGTCGGCGCTGTTCGGCGCCTACCCCGGCCGCTACAGCTGTGAGGTGTGGCTGGAAGGCCAGCGGATCGACACCCGCACACCGCTCAAATCGATCCGCGCCGGGCTGTGCATGGTGCCAGAAGACCGCAAGCGCCAAGGCATCATCCCCGACTTCGGCGTGGGCCAGAACATCACCCTGGCCGTGCTCGACACCTATGCCAAGCTGACGCGCATCGATACCGAAGCCGAACTGGGCAGCATCGACCGGCAGATCGCGCGCATGCACCTCAAGACCGCGAGCCCGTTCCTGCCGATCACCAGCCTGTCCGGCGGCAACCAGCAAAAGGCTGTGCTGGCGAAAATGCTGATGGCCAAGCCGCGGGTGCTGATCCTCGACGAGCCCACACGCGGCGTGGACGTGGGCGCCAAGTATGAGATCTACAAACTGATGGGCGCGCTGGCGGCCGAAGGGGTGGCGATCATCATGGTCTCGTCGGAACTGGCCGAGGTGCTGGGAGTGTCCGACCGCGTGCTGGTGATCGGCGACGGCCAACTGCGCGGCGACTTCATCAACGACGGGCTCACCCAGGAACAGGTGCTCGCCGCAGCGCTCAGCCACAACAACAATAATAATGATCGGAAGACCGCGTAGATGAACCAGGTCAAACAGCTGTTTACTCGCTACAAAATGCTTGCCCTGGTCATCGCCGTGGCGGTGATCTGGGTGTTTTTCAGCTGGCAGACCGATGGCGGCTTTCTCACGCCGCGCAACCTGTCCAACCTGCTGCGGCAGATGGCGATCACCGGGATTCTGGCGTGCGGCATGGTGCTGGTGATCATCAGCGGCGAGATCGACTTGTCGGTGGGCTCGTTGCTGGGGTTGCTCGGTGGCTTGGCGGCGATCCTCGACGTGGTGTATCACGTGCCATTGCTGGCCAACCTGAGTCTGGTGGCGTTGTGCGGGTTGATGATTGGTTTGGCCAACGGCTACATGACGGCCTATCTGCGCATCCCGTCGTTTATCGTCGGGTTGGGCGGGATGCTCGCGTTTCGCGGGATTCTGCTGGGGATCACCGGCGGCACCACCATCGCGCCGGTGTCGCCGTCGCTGGTGTACATAGGCCAAGGGTATTTGCCGCATACGGTGGGTGTTGGGCTCGGGGTGCTGTTGTTTGCGTTGACGCTGTTCCTGACCTGGAAACAGCGCCGCAATCGCGCATTGCATGGGTTGACGGCGCACTCGATGGTGCGTGACCTGGTGCGTGTAGCAGTGATCGGCGCAGTGCTCGCCGGATTCGTCACCACCCTCAACAGCTATGACGGCATTCCGGTGCCGGTGCTGCTGTTGATGGTGCTGCTCGGCGTGTTCAGCTATGTCACCAGCCAGACCGTGTTCGGCCGCCGGGTGTATGCGGTGGGCAGCAATATGGAGGCCACGCGGCTGTCGGGCATCAATGTGCAGGCGGTGAAATTGTGGATCTTCGGGATCATGGGCGTGATGTGCGCGCTCGCCGGTCTGGTCAACACTGCGCGGCTGGCTGCCGGCTCACCGTCAGCAGGCAACATGGGCGAACTGGACGCCATTGCCGCGTGCTTTATCGGCGGCACCTCGATGCGCGGCGGCTCGGGCACGGTGTATGGCGCGTTGCTGGGGGCGTTGGTGATTACCAGCCTGGACAACGGCATGTCGATGCTGGACGTGGACAGTTACTGGCAGATGATCGTGAAGGGCAGCATTCTGGTGTTGGCGGTTTGGGTGGATGTGAGTACGCGGGCTGGGCGACGGTAAGTTCCCCCATTCTCCAAAACACCCTAGAACCCTTGTGGGAGCGGGCTTGCTCGCGAATGCGGTGGTTCAGTCAACTCATTCATTGGCTGATCCACCGCATTCGCGAGCAAGCCCGCTCCCACATTTTTGACTGCATTTCAGCATTAGGGCGTTGGAATTGCTGGCGTTTTGTCATGGTTTGTAAAGGGCCAGCAAGTCGTGTCGCTTTAAATTGCAGGACGTTTCCGAGACAATCCCCGCCGCCTTGTGCCTGCTGGAATCGGTGGCAAGTCTGCGGTCCGTCACTGCCAATTCAGTGACCGGGTTTAGCAGCCTGACTTCAATAGGCACACGGTTCACATCTGCATTTATGGTGGCTGTGCGCGGGGCACCTTCGGGTGCGCTGGTTTTCCTATTGACCGGTCTGCTAACCCGCGTACAGCTACCACCCACGTTTAGCAGCGTTGACGGTAGCTCCCTTGCCCAATAGGAGTTACACCATGAACAAAGCCCGACCCGACCCACCCATCGACCCCGCCAAAGACCGCGCCGCCTTCAACCGCGCCATCGATCACTACCTGCCTACCAGAGGCTTCCACTCGGTCAACGAAGACCTGAGTTTCGAAGACGCCCTACTCTACACCGCCAGTTTGCTCGACAGTGCTTCGGCGACGGCGCTAGATTGTGGTGAGCAGCTGGAAAGCCTGGAGCGGGCGAAGATTTTGGCCGTGTGGCACCTGCTGGAAATTGCCAAGACCACCGTGGACCGCTCCATCAACTGCCTGAAACACGGATAAAAAAATGTGGGAGCTGGCTTGCCTGCGATAGCGGTGTATCAGTACTCGATGTGCTGACTGACACCACGCTATCGCGGGCAAGCCCGCTCCCACAGTTGACCGTGTACTGGCTTAAGTTATTTGGAGACCGGCATGGCGAACTCGGCGCCTTGCTCGATGCTCTCCGACCAGCGCTGCATGATCGACTTCTGCTTGGTGTAGAACCGCACACCCTCAGTGCCGTAGGCATGCATGTCGCCAAACAGGCTTTTCTTCCAGCCGCCAAAACCATGCCACGCCATCGGCACCGGGATCGGCACGTTGATGCCGACCATGCCCACTTCAATGCGCCGGGCAAATTCGCGGGCGATGTTGCCGTCGCGGGTAAAGCAGCTCACGCCGTTGCCGAATTCGTGTTCGTTGACCAGTTTCACCGCTTCGCCGAAGTCGCTCACGCGCACGCAGGCCAGCACCGGGCCGAAGATTTCTTCGCGGTAGATGCTCATCTCTTTGGTCACGTGGTCAAACAAGGTCGCGCCGAGCCAGAAGCCGTTTTCCAGGCCCGCCTCGGTCGGCACGTAGTCGCGCCCGTCGAGCAGCAGTTGTGCGCCGGCCTGCACGCCTTGCTCGATATAGCCGCTGATGCGTTCCAGGGCAGCACGGGACACGATCGGGCCCATCTCGGCTTTCAGGTCGCGGCCGTCGGTGATGCGCAGTTGCTTGGCGCGCTCGGTCAGCGCGGCGATGACCTTGTCCCCCACGTCGCCCACCAGCACCGCCACCGAGATGGCCATGCAACGCTCGCCGGCACTGCCGTAGGCCGCACCCATCAGGGCGTCGACGGTTTTTTCGATGTCGGCGTCGGGCATCACCACCATGTGGTTTTTCGCGCCACCCAGGCCTTGCACGCGCTTGCCGTGGCGGGCGCCGGTTTCGTAGATGTATTGCGCAATCGGCGTCGAGCCGACGAAGCTCACTGCCTTGACGTCCGGGTGTTCGATCAAGGCGTCGACCGATTCCTTGTCGCCCTGCACCACGTTGAACACGCCTTTGGGCAGGCCGGCTTCATGCAGCAACTGCGCCATGAACAACGACGCACTTGGGTCAGTCGGGCTTGGCTTGAGGATGAAGGTGTTACCCGCCGCGATGGCAATCGGGTACATCCACATCGGCACCATCACCGGGAAGTTGAACGGCGTCACGCCCGCTACAACGCCCAGCGGCTGGCGCATGGTCCAGTTGTCCATGCCACGGGAAACCTGGTCGGAATACTCGCCCTTGAGCAGGTTCGGAATACCGCAGGCGAACTCCAGAATGTCGATACCACGGTCCACTTCGCCCTGGGCGTCGGTGAACACCTTGCCGTGTTCGGCAACGATGATGCGCGCCAGGTCGTCCTTGCGTTCACGCAGCAGGTGCAGGTACTCGAACAGCACGCGGGCGCGGCGGATCGGCGGGGTGTCGGCCCAACCGGCGAAGGCGGCCTGGGCAGCGGCGACGGCTTCGGACACGGTCTGGCGGCTGGCCAGCGCGACGCGCCCGGTCTTTTCGCCGGTGGCCGGGTTGAAGACGTCCTGATAGCGATCATCGCGGGACACGCGCTGGTCGTTGATGTAGTGCTCGATTGTAGTTGTCATGGCAGTAGATCCCAGGTGGGTAGCATGCAGGTCAGTAAGTCAGACACACGATAGGCTTTCGCTTTGTTCCTAACCAGAGCAGAATCCTGAACTTATTGTCCACATATGCGAACAATCCCATCATGGAAAAGGCTGAGATCGAAGGGCTGTGGACCCATATCCACTGGCTGTCAGTACTGGAAGAACACGGCACCTACACTGCCGCCGCCGCCCGCCTGGGTGTGAGCAAGTCCGCTGTGAGCCAGCGCATTTCCGACCTGGAAAAGGCCACCGGCACCCGCCTGGTCACCCGCACGACACGCAGCGTGCGCCTGACAGACGCGGGGTTGTCGCTGACCCGCGAAGTGCGCAGCGCCTACGCGCAAATCGCACGCAGCTTCTCGTCGGTGCGCGACTCGGTCGGAGAGATTCGCGGGCTGGTGCGTCTGACCGCGCCGGTGGCCTTCGCCCGTCAGCAACTGGTGCCGCATCTGTCGGATTTTTTGCAGCAATACCCGCAGGTGCGTATCCAGCTGGACGTATCCGACGCCCTGAGTTCACTCGCTGCCGAAGGCTACGACCTGGCGGTGCGCCATGGTTTCCAGGTGCCGGAAACCCATGTGGCGTGGAAGCTGTGCGACACCACTTCGGTGTTGGTCGCGACCCAAGACTACCTGCAACGCCACGGTGAACCCCGCGAGCCGGGCGAGTTGTCCGCGCATAACTGCCTGTTCTACCCACGCGGCACCGACCAGCCCGCCTGGACCTTCGAGCGCGGCACAAAACACCTCGAACGCCTCACGGTGCCAATCTCCGGCAGTTTCGCCACCAATAACAGCGAAGCCCTGCGAGACTCGGCCCTCAATCACCTGGGCATCGCCCTGCTCCCGGATTTCAGCGCGCATGCCGCGCTGGCCAGCGGCAAGTTGGTGCAGGTGCTCAAGGACTGGACGCTCAAGGGCGCGTTTGCCGATGAGATTTACCTGATCCGGCCGTATTCGCCCCATGTGCCGAAGTCGGTGAGTGTGTTGGTCGGGTATTTGAAGGACAAACTGTCGGGCGGATTCAGGTTCACAGGCTGAGGTTTAGCGCTTGCCGGATAGAACCAATAGTCCATAATGGACAAATTAGTTTAGTCACGGAGCATCCCATGCCCAGCACGCCTCAAGTGATCAACCAAACCCAGGCCCGCGAGCTGCTCGCCCAAGTCGATGTACCGCAGATCCTGCACAAGCTGTTCCGCGACCTGGCCGCCGGGCAGGCGGTGCAGCCGGCGCAACAGTTAGTCGAATTTCCACAGGCTGCCGGCGACTTCATCAACTACCTGGGCGTGCTGGCCGAGGAAGGCGTTTATGGCGTCAAGACCTCACCGTACATCGTGCGTGAACAGGGGCCGCTGGTGACGGCGTGGACGCTGTTGATGTCGATGCACACCGGCCAACCCCTGCTGCTGTGCGATGCCGCCGAGTTGACCACCGCCCGCACGGCCGCAACGACCGCGTTGGCGGTGGAGGCGTTGGCGCCTCTGTCGGCACGGCGCCTGGCGATTATCGGCAGTGGCAAGGTAGCCCAGGCGCATCTGCATTACGTGAAAAACCTCCGGGACTGGCAAAGCATCCGCGTATTTTCGCCAAGCCTGGGCGCAGCTGCACCGCAGGCCATCGCCCACCTCAACAGCCTGGACCCACGGCTGACCATCGCGCCTACGTGCGATGCGGCTGTGGACGACGCCGACGTGATCCTGCTGTGCACCTCATCCGCCGGGCCGGTGATCGATCCAAGCCGCCTGGGCAAGCCGGCATTGATCACCTCCATCAGCACCAACGCCCCGCGCGCCCACGAAGTACCACCCGAGTCGCTGAACGGCATGCAGGTATTCTGCGACTATCGCCAGACCACCCCAGGCTCGGCCGGGGAAATGCTCATCGCCGCCGAGCAGCACGGCTGGGACAAACGCCACATCGTCGGCGATCTGCCCGAACTGCTCAGCGAACACGTACCGCGCCCGTCCTACGACCGTCACGTATTCTTCCGCTCCATCGGCCTGGGCCTGGAAGACATCGCATTGGCCAATGCACTCTGGAGACACTTATGAGCCACGCAGATTTCATCATCATCGGCGGCGGCATTGCCGGCGCGTCCACGGGTTTCTGGTTGTCGCCGCACGGCAAGGTGCTGGTGCTGGAGCGTGAAAGCCATCCGGGTTATCACTCCACCGGGCGTTCGGCGGCGCTCTACACTGCCGCCTATGGCACCGCGCAAGTGCGCGCGTTGACCCTGGCCAGCCGCGCGTTTTTCGACAACCCGCCGCCGGGTTTCTGCGAACACCCGCTACTGACGCCACGGGGCGAAATCACCGTTGACTTTATCGGCGACGCGGCCGAATTGAACGCCCAGTACCTGAGCGCCAAGGCCACCGTGGCACAGGTTGAACTGCTCAGCGCCGACGAAGCCTGCGCGAAAATGCCGATTCTGCGCCGCGAAAAAGTCCACGGCGCGCTGTACGACCCGACCGCCAGCGACATCGACACCGACGCGCTGCACCAGGGCTACCTGCGTGGCATCCGCCGCAACGGCGGCGAGGTGCGCACCGACAGCCACGTCATTGGCTTGAGCCGTGACGCCGCCGGCCTCTGGCAGGTGCAAACCGGCGATACCACCTACAGCGCGCCCATCATCATCAACGCCGCCGGTGCCTGGGCCGACAGGCTCGGTGCGCTGGCCGGTGCCGCGCCTATCGGCCTGCAACCCAAGCGCCGCTCGGCCTTCATCTTTGCCGGCCCCGAAGGCGTCGACAGCCACCACTGGCCGATGCTGGTGGCGCTGGACGAATCCTTCTACATGAAACCCGACGCCGGCATGTTCCTCGGCTCGCCGGCCAACGCCGACCCGGTCGAACCCCAGGACATCCAGCCCGAAGAGCTGGACATCGCCATGGGCATCTACCAGATCGAAGAAGCCACCACCCTGACCATCCGCCGCCCGACGCGCACCTGGGCCGGGCTGCGCAGCTTTGTGCAGGATGGCGATTTGCTCGCAGGTTTCGATCCCGTGGTGCCCGGCCTGTTCTGGGTGGCCGCCCAAGGCGGGTATGGCATCCAGACCTCCCCGGCCATGGGCCAGGCCAGCGCGGCGCTGGTGCGCGGGGCGCCATTGCCGGAGCCACTGACGCGGTTCGGCCTCGACGCTGGTATGCTCTCCCCCGCACGCCTGGAGCCCCATTGATGAACAGCGCCGAACAAGAACAGATCATGCAGAACTTCCGGGCGATGGCCGACGCCATCGCCACGCTGTTCTTTCCCCACGCCGAAGCAGTGCTGCACGATTTGCGCTCGCAAAAGGTCGACTACATCGCCAACAACCTGTCGAAACGGGCAATTGGCGACGACTCGGCGCTGGAGGACATGCTCAGTGACGACATCAGCGACGTCAATATCGGCCCGTACGAAAAGCTCAATTGGGATGGTCAGAAAATTCGCAGCCTGAGCACCGTGCTGCACGACCACACAGGTCGGCGCCTGGCGGTGCTGTGCATCAACCTGAATATTTCATTGTTTGAAAACGCCAAGGCGGCGCTGGACCTGTTTCTCTCGCCGAGCAAACTGATCCCACAGCCGGACTCGCTGTTTCGCGATGATTGGCAAGAGCGCATCAACACGTTTTTGCATGCCTGGATGCGCGAGCGGCAACTGAGCCTCAACCTGCTGACCCGCGACCACAAGCGCGAACTGGTGCTGGCGCTACATGCCGAGGGCGCGTTCAAAGGCAAGAGCGCCTCGAACTACGTGGCCAACGTGCTGGGCATGGGGCGGGCGACGGTCTACAAACACCTCAAGGAATTGAAGGGCCATTGAGGCACCTCGGTCGTAGTGAGCGGGCTTGCCCCGCGCTGGGTGGCGCAGCCGCCCCAAACGATCCACCGCGGTGTTTCAGGAAGACCGAGGTGCCTGGATTTGGGGCGGCTGCGCCACCCAGCGCGGGGCAAGCCCGCTCACTACAATAGGGGGCGCCGGGTTGTGTGGGCATCAATCGCCGTAGATGTCGGACTTGAAGTACTGCTGCGAAATCTTCTGGTACTCACCGCTCGCCCGAATCCCGTCAATCGCCGCGTTCAATTGCGTGACCAACGCCTCATTGCCCTTGCGCACCGCGATCCCCGCGCCCTCGCCCACGTATTTCGGGTCCTTCAGCTCGGGCCCGACAAACGCATAGCCCTTGCCCCGAGGCATCTGCAGGAAGTCATTCAGCGGGATGGTGTCGGCAAAGATCGCATCCAGCCGACCGGCCGCCAGGTCCATGTAGATTTCTTCGTTGTTGCTGTAGCGCTTGACGGTGATGCCCTTGGGTTCAAACACCTCGGTGGCATAACGGTCGGTGGTGGTCGCACGCTGCACGCCGATGGTCTTGCCCTTGAGGCTGGCGTAGCCGTCATCCACCACCGCGCCGTCCTTCATCACCAGCCGCGACGAGGTGAAATAGTACTTGTGGGTGAAGTCCACCGACTTCTTGCGGTCTTCATTGATGGTCATGGACGACAAGGCCATGTCGATTTTCTTCACCTTGAGGGACGGAATCAGACCATCGAACTCACCTTCGACCCACACACACTTGACCTTCATCTGCGCGCACAGGGCGTTGCCAATGTCGTAGTCAAAACCGACGATCTCGCCTTTTTCCGTCTTGGAGGCAAACGGCGGGTACGCCGCTTCAATGCCGATGCGCAGGGTTTTCTCGGCTGCCATCAACGGGCAGGACGCAAGCAGGCCCAAGGCCAGGGCGGTGATGAGGGGGAGTTTCTTCATGATGAGGTTCTCGCGGGTTGTTGTTGGTTTGGCAAGAGAGAAGAAAGCGCTGCTGTAATTGTTTTGTACTTATAATTCCATACTGGACTTTTACGTCTTTTCCGTCAATCGCAGTTGTAGCGCGTGTGCACCAACACCCGGGTAAACGCCGGCGCTGCCCGCGCCCCTTCCCGCGCACCGCGAATCCAGCGCACCGCCGCCGCCAGTTCGCCGACGACATCATGGGACACCACGTAGTCCATCACCCCGGATTCGAGCATCGCCCGCGTATGCCCGGTCAACTCGTGGCCGACGAATACCGGGCGCTGCTCGGCAGGAATCGTGCCGATGGCCTGGGCCACGCCACGGTTGGCGCCGGCCACGTTGTAGATTGCCGCCGGGTAGTCGTGCTTGGAGAAATAGCGCAGCAACTGCTCGGCGGTGGTCTGCGGGCTGTCGTCGGACATCATTCGCTCGTCGATTTTCAAGTGCGGGAACTCCGCGCGCAGCACCCGTCGAAAGCCCATCTCCCGCTCCTGCTGGCAGCGAAACGCCATGCTCGTGACCAGCAGGATCTTGGCCCTCTGCCGCGCCAGGCGATTGCCGATCAACAGCCCGGCGACGCTACCGGCCGCGTATTGATCATTGCCCACATAGGCACTGCGCCCCGAGTTGGGCAGGTCGGTGGTCAGGCAGACCACGGGGATCGCCTGGCGACACAAGGCGCGGATGGCACGATTGATCGCCGGGTGTTCGCGGCACACCACAATCACACCGTCGGCCGTGGCGCCGTCGGCCTGCACCTGGTCGGCCAATGCCGCAGGATCGACCTGATTGCTCGGCACGTAGCTGCCGTGCACCACCACGCCGGGGGTCGAACTGTTGATCTCCTCCTGCGCACTGGCCAGCGTGGCGTTGAAGGTTTCCCCCGACTCACAGAACAGTTTGATATGCAGGGTGGCCGTGCCGTTGGCCAGGTCCTGCTTGAGCTTGTCCAACGCCGCCAGCACCTTGAGCCGGGTATGTTCGCGCACCCCGGCGCGGTTATTGAGTACGCGGTCCACGGTAGCGACGCCGACCCTGGCAACCCTGGCGATCTGCTCCACGGTAGGGCCCTTCCAGAGTTGCGTGGAGCTTTGCTGAGGCATGGCGGCGCATCCTGAATGATGTAAATGCCCTCCGTTATAAACCGCAAACCTCTATTTACGCAGTTTTTTAAGCGTCCTTATTTGATGGTTTTCACATCAGATTTTGCCCTTGCTCATCCTTGAACACGGCGTGGTCGCTGCGAATAATCGCCTCACAACAACCACAACACTCCGTCAGGAATCGCGCTATGAAACTGGGATTTGTCACCGACACCCTGGGCAACCTGCCCTTGGGCGATGTGCTCAAGCACGCCGAACGCATGGGCCTGTCCGGCCTGGAAGTGAACACCGGCGGCTGGTCCACTGCGCCACACTTGAACCTCAAGCAAATGCTCGACAGCAACGCCGCCCGCCGCGATTTCACCCGCAGTTTCGAGCAGCACAACCTGGAAATCATCGCGCTGAACGCCAATGGCAACCCGCTGCATCCGACCCAGCCGGAGCAGGCGCAGTGCCTCAAGGACACGATTCGCCTGGCCGGTGAGTTGGGGATCAAGACCGTGTGCACCATGTCCGGCCTGCCCGAAGGCCAGGCCGGCGACCGCATGCCCAATTGGGTCGTAGCCTCGTGGCCGCCAGAGACGCAAACCATCCTGCGCTACCAATGGGAAGAGCGCCTGCTGCCGTTCTGGAGCGAGATCGCCGACCTGGCCAAGGCCCACGGCGTGGAGCGCATCGCCCTCGAATTGCACGGCAGCCAGTGCGTGTTCAACGTGCGCTCGCTGCTCAAGCTGCGCAACGCCATCGGCCCGGTGATCGGCGCCAATCTCGACCCGTCGCACCTGTTCTGGATGGGTGCCGACCCACTGGCCGCCGCCGATGCCCTGGGCGATGCGCTGTACCACGTGCACGCCAAGGACACCCTGCTCAACACGCCGGTGCAGGCGGTGGATTCGCTGCTGGAAAACGGCTCGCTGATGGACGTGTCGGCACGCAGTTGGTCCTACATCACCCTCGGTTTCGGCCATGGCGAGCAGTGGTGGCGACAGTTCTGCTACCGCCTGAAAATGGCCGGCTACGACGGCTGGCTGTCCATCGAACACGAGGATGTGCTGCTCAACAGCCTCGAAGGCCTGGAGAAATCCGTGGCGCTGCTGCAAGGGGTGATGCCGGTGGCGGCCAGCGATTTCAAGCCTCAGGCGATCTGAGCCCGCTCACTGCCGTTTGGCGATGAAGTCAGCCTTTTTCTTCAGTACCGCCTGGTTGCTGTATGAGGAGTTCTCGCCGGGGCTCAACAGCACCGTGTGAAAACCTGGCCAGTGTGGGAGCTGGCTTGCCTGCGAAAACGGTGGTTCAGGCAACTTCTTTACCAACAGTGCCGCCGCCTTCGCAGCCTCGCTAAAGCTCGACAGCTCCCACAGAGGATTGGCGTTGTTTGGGAGATCTGTAGCCGGACGCGTTCTGCCGAACGACACCGCTCAAATGTGGGAGCTGGCTTGCCTGCGAAAGCGGTGGTTCAGCCAACACTTCTACCAACAGTGCCGCCGCCTTCGCAGCCTCGCTAAAGCTCGACAG
>NZ_JACVAC010000018.1 GCF_014851685.1 Pseudomonas sp. PDM05 | reverse complement strand
CGCGGGCAAGCCCGCTCCCACATTTGAGCTGTGTTGCTGGGATGTCAGTGTTCGGCTGGAGATCCCTCTCACACCGCCAATCCCCTGTGGGAGCTGTCGAGCTTTAGCGAGGCTGCGAAGGCGGTGGTACTGCTGGTGGAGATGTTGGCTGAACCACCGCTTTCGCGGGCAAGCCCGCTCCCACATTTGAGCTGTGTAGCTGGGATGTCAGCGCTCGGCTGGAGATCCCTCTCACACCGCCAATCCCCTGTGGGAGCTGCCGAGCTTTAGCGAGGCTGCGAAGGCGGCGGTACTGTTGGTAGAGGTGTTGGCTTAACCATCGCTTTCGCGGGCAAGCCCGCTCCCACATTTGAGCTGTGTTGCTGGGATGTCAGCGCTCGGCTGGAGATCCCTCTCACACCGCCAATCCCCTGTGGGAGCTGTCGAGCTTTAGCGAGGCTGCGAAGGCGGTGGTACTGTTGGTAGAGGTGTTGGCTGAACCACCGCTTTCGCGGGCAAGCCCGCTCCCACATTTGAGCTGTGTTGCTGGGATGTCAGTGTTCGGCTGGAGATCCCTCTCACACCGCCAATCCCCTGTGGGAGCTGTCGAGCTTTAGCGAGGCTGCGAAGGCGGCGGTACTGTTGGTAGAGGTGTTGGCTGAACCACCGCTTTCGCGGGCAAGCCCGCTCCCACATTTGAGCTGTGTTGCTGGGATGTCAGTGTTCGGCTGGAGATCGCCCGGGCACCGCCAATCCCCTGTGGGAGCTGTCGAGCTTTGGCGAGGCTGCGAAGGCGGCGGCACTGTTGGTAGAGGTGCTGGCCTCAATCATCGAGTCCCCCGCCTGTTTATCAGCGTAACGCCCTGCGCAGCACCTTGCCGACTGTGGTCTTGGGCAGTTCGGTGGTCCGAAACTCTACGTACCTGGGCACCTTGTACCCCGTCAGGTATTCCCGGCAATGGGCGAGAATCTGTTCCTGCGTCAGGTTCGGGTCCTTGCGCACCACGATGATCTTGACCTTCTCCCCGGTCACCGCATCCTCGACGCCCACGGCTGCCACTTCGGCGACGCCCGGGTGCAGCGCCACCACGTCTTCGATCTCGTTGGGATATACGTTGAAACCCGAAACCAGGATCATGTCCTTCTTGCGGTCCACCAAGCGGATGTAACCGCGTTCGTCCATCACGCCAATATCCCCGGTCGACAACCACCCCTCGGCATCCAGCACCTCGGCCGTCTCTTTCGGGCGTTTCCAGTAGCCCTGCATCACCTGCGGGCCACGCACTTGCAGTTCGCCTTGCTCGCCGATGTCGGCCAGTTCACCGTCTTCGCGGATAAAGCGCACCCAGGTCGACGGCAACGGCACGCCGATGCTGCCGGTAAAGTCCATCTCGCGCATGCGCGCAATGTTGATCGGGCTGATACTCACCACCGGCGAGCATTCGGTCAGGCCGTAGCCTTCGATAATCGGCAGCCCGGTGACCTCCTTCCAGCGCTTGGCCACTGCGGTGTGAGTGGCCATGCCACCCGCAATCACCATGCGCAAATTGGAAAAATCCCGCGCGCAGAACTCCTTGTTCTCCAGCAAACCGTTAAACAAGGTGTTGACCCCGGCAATGCCGTTGAAGCGCTCCTTGCGCAGGATCATCTGCACCCGCTTCACATCACGCGGGTTGGCGATCAGGATGTTGCGCCCGCCCAGGCACATGAACATCAGGCAATTCACCGTCAGCGAAAAGATGTGATACAGCGGCAGCAAGGTGACGTTGGTTTCCTGTTTGTCCTGGTCCAGTTGGTCACCGACCCAGGCCTTGGCTTGCAGCAGGTTGGCGATGATATTGCGGTGGCTGAGCATCACGCCCTTGGCATCGCCGGTGGTACCGCCGGTGTATTGCAGGAAGGCCAGGTCGTCGAGGCCCATGGGCACCGGGAAGTGATTGAGCGCGCGCCCTTGCGTGAGCACCCGGTTGAAGCGCAACGCACCCGGCAGATTGAAGCGCGGCACCTGCTTTTGCACGTGACGCAGGATGAAGTTCATCGCTGCCCCCTTGAAGGTGCCGAGCAAGTCACCGATGGCTGCCACCACCACGCGCTTGACGCTGCTGCCAGCCACGGCCTTTTCCAGGGTGTGGGCGAAGTTCTCGAAGATCACCACCGTCTCGGCACCGCTGTCCTTGAGCAGATGCTTGAGTTCATGGGCGGTGTACAGCGGGTTGACGTTGACCACCACCGCACCAGCCAAAATCGTACCCAACAGGCAGATCGGGTACTGCAAGCAGTTGGGCATCATCAGCGCCACGCGGTCGCCTTTCTGCACGCCCTGCCCTTGCAGCCAGGCGGCGAACGCGATGCCCTGGATGTGCCAGTCGGCGTAGGTCATTTCGGTGCCGATGCTCACATAGGCCACACGCTCGCGGAATTTTTCCAGGTGCTCCAGGAACACTTCGCGCAGCGACGGGTAATCCTCGATCCCGGCATCGATGTCCGCCGGCACGCCAGGCAGGTACGCGTTCAGCCAGATCCGTTCGGTGTGTTCCAGGCTTACAGTGCTCATGGCAGTCTCCTTGTTGTTGTTTTTGATAGAGCTACTTTTCGACGATGGCGGTAATGCCCAGCCCGCCCGCAGCGCAGATGGAAATCAGGCCGCGCCCGCCGCCGTTCGCATGGATGGTCTTGGCCAGCGTCGCCAGTTGCCGGCCGCCGGTAGCGGCAAACGGATGGCCACAGCCCAGCGAGCCGCCGTTGACGTTCATTTTGGCGCGGTCGATGGCGCCCAGCGGCGCGTCCAGGCCCAGGCGTTCGCGGCAGTAGTCGGCGTCTTCCCAGGCCTTGAGCGTGCACAGCACCTGGGCGGCGAAGGCTTCGTGGATTTCAAAGAAATCGAAGTCCTTGAAGCTCAGGCCCTCGCGTTGGAGCATGCGTGGTACGGCGTAGGCCGGGGCCATCAGCAGGCCCTCGGTGCCGTCGACAAAATTCACCGCCGCTGTTTCGCCGGTGCGTAGATACGCCAGCACCGGCCAGCCATTGGCGGCAGCCCATTGCTCGCTGGCCAGCAGCACCACCGAGGCGCCATCGGTCAACGGCGTGGAGTTACCCGCCGTGAGCGTACCGTTCTGGCGGTCGTAGGCCGGGCCCAGGCTGGCGAGTTTCTCCAGGCTGGTGTCGGCACGCAGGTTGTTGTCCCGCGCCAGGCCACGATGGGGGCTGATCAGGTCATCGAAAAAGCCCCGCCGGTAGGCGGCGTCGAGGCGTTGATGGCTGGTCAGCGTCAGCTCATCCTGGGCCAGGCGCTTGATCTGCCAGCGCTTGGCCATTTCCTCGCAGTGCTCGCCCATGGACAGCCCGGTACGCGGCTCGCCATTGCGCGGCAGCAATGGTTTGAAAAACATCGATGGGCGCACCTTGAGCAAGCTCTTCACCTTGTCGCCCAGGCCTTTGGCGCGATTGGCCGCGAGCAAGGTGTGGCGCAGGGCTTCGTTGATGCCGATGGGCGCATCGGAGGTGGTGTCCGCGCCGCCTGCGATACCCACTTCGATCTGGCCGAGGGCGATTTTATTCGCCACCAGCAGCGCCGCTTCCAGGCCAGTGCCGCAGGCTTGTTGCACGTCGTAGGCCGGTGTGTCCGGGGACAAGGTGGTGGACAGCAGCGACTCACGCGCCAGGTTGAAATCCCGCGAATGCTTGATCACGGCCCCGGCGGCAAACTCGCCAAGACGCTGGCCGTGCAGGTTATAGCGGTCGACCAGACCTTGCAGCGCCGCCACCAGCAGGTCTTGGTTGCTGTCGTGGGCATACACGGTGTTGGAGCGAGCAAACGGGATACGGTTGCCGCCGATAATCGCCACGCGGCGAGTCGGAGCCGGGTTGAAGCTGTAGTCAGTCATCGACGGTTCTCATTCCAGACAAAGAGCCCGCGCATGTGCGGTTTATCACCGGCAAAATTGCGCACCTCAAACTCACGGCGCGGGCCGCTTGCGGGGTGGTTCCACAGGGCGACCTGGCCAGGCAGGAAAATCGGCAGCTTGAAGTCGCAATGGGCCTCGGCCTGGTCCAGCCCGCCGGGCGGTTGCTGGGCTGCAAGTGCACGGCCGAGGGTCCACATGCCGTGGGCAATGGCGCGCCGAAAGCCAAAGAGCTTCGCGCCGATCACCGAGGTGTGGATCGGATTGAAATCCCCCGACACCCTGGCAAAACGCCGGCCAAGGTCGGCGGGCAATACCCAGCGCTGGGTGCGCAGCAGGCCTTCTTCCTGCAACGGCAAACCATCATTCCACGGCTCACCGACCGGATTTTTTACCTCTCGGCGCAGGTACAGGCTGTCGCTTTCCCACACCAGGCTGCCTTCACTGTAGGCACGGGTGGCGATGCTCAGCGCCTGGCCCTTGGGATGCGCGACCCAGCGCGCGCAGAACACTTCCAGGCGCAAGGCCTGGCCCTCGTGCAGGCGCCGGTGCTGACGGATGCGATTGGCCAGGTGCACCATGCCGCTGGCCGGGTACGGAAAACTTGGCCGCGTCAGCAGCATCAAGTGCAGCGGGAACGCCAACACATGGGGAAACGACAGCGGCACGCCCTGCTCATGGCGAAAACCGCAGGCACGCCCATAGGCGCCAATCTCGGCAGCCGACAACGCCACCGCCGAGCGCACCAGACGTTCCACGGGCAGCGCGGGCGGCCCATCGAGTTTGGGTTTACGCAGGCCGCGCAGGCCATCCATCAGCAGTTGGCTGCGCGACGGCGGTGGATCGATAATCTGTGTCACGTAGTCCATGGCTCAAGCTCCCAGCAGGCTTTGCCCGCACACCCGTACGACTTGGCCGTTGACCGCGCCGGACGCCGGATGCGCCAGCCAGGCAATCGTCTCGGCCACATCTATCGGCTGGCCGCCCTGGGACAACGAATTCATGCGTCGCCCCGCCTCGCGGATCATCAGCGGGATCTTCGCGGTCATCTGGGTTTCGATAAACCCCGGTGCCACCGCATTCACCGTGACCTGGCGCGCCGCCGCCTGCGGCGCGAGGCCCTGCACCAGGCCGATCACCCCGGCCTTGGAGGTGGCGTAGTTGCTCTGCCCGAGGTTGCCGGCGATGCCGGAGATCGACGACACACACACGATGCGCCCACCAGGATTGACGCCCTGGTTGTCCAGCAGCGCATTGCTCAGGTGCAACGGCGCTTCCAGGTTGACCGCCAGCACCCTGCGCCAGGCGGCTTCGGTCATTTTGGCGATGGTTTTGTCGCGAGTGATCCCGGCGTTGTGCACCACCACGTCGAAAGCGCCGTATTGGCTGACATGGGCGTGCAACAAGGTGGCCGCGTCGGCGCTGCTGATGTCCAACGGCAACGCTGAACCGCCTACGCTGTCGGCCGCCTGTTGCAGGGATTCCTGGGCCGGGGGCACATCCACACACACCACGTGCGCACCGTCGCGGGCCAGCACCTGGGCAATCGCCAGGCCGATGCCACGGGACGCGCCGGTGACCAGTGCGCGACGGCCGGTGAAGGGTTTGTCCCAGTTGACGGCAACGTGGCCATCGACCGGCGGTTCCAGGCGTACCACTTGCCCCGAGACGTAGGCCGAACGGCGCGACAGGAAGAAGCGCAGGCTGCTGTCCAGCGCGTCTTCGGCGCCCGGCGCAACATAGAGCAATTGCACGGTGATCGCGCGGCGCAGTTCCTTGGCCAGCGAACGCACCAGACCTTCCAGCGCACGCTGGGCGATGGCCTGGGGCAAGTCCGCACAGTGTTCCGGCGCGGTGCCGAGCACCACCACACGGCCGTGCTGGCCGAGACGCTTGGCGTTGGCGTGGAAAAACACATAGAGCTCATCGAGTTGTTGCAGGCCGCTGATGTCGCTGGCATCAAACACCGCACCCTGCACCTTGCCGGTGGACGGCGCCGTGAGGGTCGCCGCGGTGGCGGTGACCGTGTCGGTGGCGCTGAACAGCTGTTGCACGTGTGCGGTCAGGCGCCCGGCCCCGGCGACGATCACCGGGTTGACCAAGCCTGGTTGGCCGCTGCGGTGGCGTTGCAGCGCCAAGGGCTGCGGCAAGCCGACGGCCTGGGCCAGGCGACGGCCCCAGGGGGAGTTAACAAAAGATAAGTAGCTGTCACTCATAGAAAGATCCACTCACAGTGTCTTGACCTGTAAACCCGGCCCCTGTGGGCGCCGGCAAGCCCGACTCCCACATTGGCCGCGTTGCAGCTAATTCACCGAGGCGTTTTCGCCTTGGCTGCTACGGCGCTTGGTCGCTGGTTCCAGCGCTTGCTTGCGCTGCTGCAACGCTTCCAGCAGCCCGAAGTCCTGCGGGAAGTCGTCGACCTGGATCGCGTGGTCGGCGTATTCCACATACCGCGCCAGCAAGCTGTCTTCGTCGTCGCTGATCAAATCCAGCGCCCGCGCCTTGACGCGCCAGGCGGTGAAGGCCGTGGCGGAAATCGGCAGGGGTTCGATCAGGCCTTGTTTGATCGCAGGTTTGAGCCGTGCGTCGATCAACTCCACCTGTGGCAATAAACGGAACCCCAGTTCGCCATACGCCAACTTGTCGATTTCCGGCCGTGGGATGTAGGAATTGGCCAGCAGACGGTCGCGGGTTTCGCCGGGGGTCTGCACCACCTCGGCCACTTGGGCCAGCAGGCGATCCGACGGTTTGCGCGATGGAATCCCGAACGGAAAACTCAAGCCGCGCAGCACCGCCGCAGCCGCTTGCGACGGGTAGTTGGCGAGCACTTCGGCCAACGCTTCATGCGCTCGCAGCAAGGCATCCTGGGCCGACCAGTGCACCAGGGGCAGGTCCGCCTGCGGCCGACCGTCGTCCTCGAAGCGCTTGAGCACGCAGGACAAAATGTACAGCTGCGACAGAATATCCCCCAGGCGTCCGGTGATACTTTCCTTGCGCTTGAGCGCACCGCCCAGCACCCCCATGGAAATGTCCGAGACCAACGCCAGTACCACCGACAGCCGATTGGCCTGGCGGTAGTAGGACGCCAGCGCCGGGTCGGTCTTGGCTGGTGCGGAGAGTAGCCGCCCACCCGTCAGGGAATGCACCGCCGCGCGTACGGTGTTGGCCAACACAAAGCTCACATGGCCGAACATTGCGCTGTCGAACTCTTCCAGGGCTTTGCGCCGGTCAGGGTTGCGCGCCGCTTCCATCTCGCGGAACACATAAGGATGGCAACGGATCAGGCCCTGGCCATAGATGATCAGGCAGCGGGTCATGATGTTCGCGCCTTCTACCGTGATGGCAATCGGGCTTTGCTGGTAGGCACGGGCGAGGAAGTTGTTCGGCCCCATGCAGATACCCTTGCCGGCGACGATGTCCATGCCGTCGTTGACGATAATCCGCGCACGCTCTGTCACGTGGTACTTGGCGATGGCCGAGATCACCGAGGGCTTCTCCCCCGCATCGAGGGACGCCACCGACACTTTGCGCACCGCATCGCAGGCATACAGGTGCCCGGCCATGCGCGCCAACGGTGCCTGCACGCCTTCGAACTTACCGATGGGCAGGCCGAACTGTTTGCGCATCGCCGCGTACGCCGTGGTGCCGCGCACCGCCACCTTGCCCAGGCCGACGTTGGCCGACGGCAGGGAAATGGCGCGCCCTGCTGCCAGGCATTCCATCAACATGCGCCAGCCATTGCCGATCTGCTCGCGGCCGCCGATTACCCATTCCAGTGGGATAAAAACGTCTTTGCCGGTGGTCGGGCCGTTCTGGAATACCGCGTTCAGCGGCCAGTGGCGCCGACCGCTGTTGACGCCGGAATGGGACGTCGGAATCAACGCACATGTGATGCCCAGGGAGCCGGCGGCGCCGAGCAAACCGTCCGGGTCTTCGGCGCGGAACGCCAGGCCGAGCACGGTAGCAATGGGGCCCAGGGTGATGTAGCGCTTGTCCCAGGTCACGCGAAAACCCAGGACTTCCTGGCCCTCATGCCTGCCTTTGCAGACGATGCCGAGATCCGGAATCGCCCCGGCATCGGAGCCCGCGTAGGGGCTGGTCAGGGCAAAACACGGGATGTCTTCGCCCCGCGCCAGGCGCGGCAGGTAGTAGTTGCGCTGGGCATCGGTGCCGTAATGCAGCAGCAGCTCGGCCGGGCCCAGGGAGTTGGGCACCATCACCGAAATCGCCGCCGCCGAGCAGCGCGTCGACAGCTTCATCACCACCTGCGAATGCGCGTAATGGGAGAAGCCTTTGCCGCCGTACTGCTTGGGGATGATCATGCCGAGGAAACCGGCGTCCTTGGTGTACTGCCAGCCCTCGGGGGACATGTCCTGCCAGACCTGGGTGGTTTCCCAGTCATTGGCGATGTCGCAGAGGGTTTCCACCTCGTTGTCGAGGAAGGCTTGTTCTTCTGCGCTGAGGCGCGCTGGCGCGGCGTGCAACAGACGTTGCCAGTCGGGCTTGCCGCTGAACAACTCGGCGTCCCACCACACCGTGCCAGACTCGATGGCCGCGCGCTCGGTGTCGGACATTGCCGGCATGATTGTACGAAACAGGCCGAGGGCCTTGTTGGTCAACAACACGCGGCGCAAGGGTTTGATGCTCAGCAGCGCAGCCGGTGCCAGCACCAGCAGCGCTGCGACCGTCACGCCAACAGCAGCCACTACGTTGAACAGGTAGCCCACTGCCAGCCAGATCAGGCCGGCGCCCAGCCACAGGGTGGCGGCAGCTTGTCGATACGCCAAAGCAATCGCGGCTGCGAAACCCATCAATAACCAGATAACCATAGGGATACCTCTACTCGATTCAGGGTACGGCTGTGACGCGACAGGTCCTACAGACCTGCGGCGTAAAGCCACACTACAAACTTGGAAAGAAAAATTCAAATTTTGTTTTGAAATTTTTATTTAATGCTTGGGCGAAAAAATCACCGACTGAACAGGGTCAGCCAGATACGTTGATTGAGTGGGAAATCGGAACGGGTCGCGTGCGACCCGTCGATGCATGACCGGCATGGAATACGACAGAAAGATGCGCTGACTGCCCACTCATACCGGTATTGCGGGACGTTACGCGGGATCAGAACTCGTAGGTCACCCCCAGGCTGACGACATCGCCGTAGGCGTCGGCTTTACCGTCCAGCGATGCACCGCCAAGACGGTCCTGGTTGTGGGTTTTCAACTTGGCCTTTTCCACGAACTGGTGGGAGTAGGAACCGTCGATGCCCAGGCCGGGGATGGCGCGGACTTTGTAGCCAAAGCCCAGGGAGGTGAAGATCCGATCGCCGTCCGGGATACGCGGGTCGCGGGTGGAGTTGCGGGTCGGTGTCTGGTCAGTCGCCACACCGGCGCGCAAGGTGAAGTCGTCGGTGAGTTTGTAGTCGCCACCGAGGGAGACCATCCAGGCATCCTTGTAGTTGTAAGGGATGGCGACGATGGTCGAACCTTCAGACTTCAACGTCAGGTTTTTGAACGATGACCATTGGGTCCAAGTGACACTGGCGCCGAGGGTCAGGCGGTCCAGGCTGCCGGTGAAACTGTGTACCCAGTCGATGGAAGCGTTGGCAGGCACATCCAACTGCGTCGAGGCTTTACCGTTCATTTGCAGGTTCAGGCCAGGGTACAAAAGACCCGGCAACCCACCCTCGATCAGCCCCGTCGACCCTTCATCGGCGTAGATATTGTATTTGCCCTCAAGCTTGTTCTTGATCTTGGCGTGGTAGTTCAAACCGACAGTGTCCTGCAGTGTTGGTTTCCAGGCCAGACCGGCAAACCAACCCACCGAGGTGTTGTCGACTTTGACGCGCATCAGCGAATAGCCAATGCCCGCCGGAAATGGAATCGAATTCGGCGCAAGCGCCGCCGCCGCATACAAGTCAACGTTCTGGCTGACGAAACCTTTGGTGTGCTGAACAATTGCACCAGCGCCGATAGAGAATTGATCATTGACCTTGAACGACAGCGATCCGGTCAACCCAACGGTTTCGATCCGTGTGTCAACCGCGAAATCCCGGCCCTTCCAGTCATTGTCCCAGGTGGTACGCGCGCCCATGGGCACGACTTGGCTCAGGCCAAAGGCGAAACGATCACCGATAGGCATGACCATGAACCCAGTCGGCAGCCAGGCCGTAAAACCGCCTTGGCCACCATCACCGGTGCGCGGCACTGAAGTGGGCTCAAAGGTATCGGGGTCAAAGGTCGTGGATGACGTAGGGTTGCCGGCATAGTCCTTGGCCGTGCCTTTGTATTTGATATTGATGCGTGCGTAGTCAACATTGAACTGCGCAATGTTGTGATCAATAAACGCCATGGCGGCAGGGTTGTTAAAGGCCGATGACGGGTCATTCTTAAACATCGAACCACCACCAAAAGCCCGACCCCAACCTTCTGCCCCGAAGGTCGGAGTAGAGAAGCCACCGGCATGTGCCGAGCCGGCAGTCGCAATCAAGCCTCCCAACAACGCAAGACCGAGGAATGCGTGCGCCTGCTGTTTCTTATTGTTCATGCTCCACTCCTTATTATTGTTTTCAACCATGATCGGTTGCGCCGATATGGCCTGAAGCAGCAGGTGCCTTTTGCAAGACACCTGCTTTTTTTCAACGTGTGATCACCACGTCAAATCAGCCAGTTGCATTAAGGGTTAAGCGTGAATTGCGGAGACGGTGTGACATTGAGCGCGGTGATCTTGCACTTGCCGACTGTTTGCGCAGTACCGATGGTCAGGGCATGGGTCGCGTTATCGAACTTCACATCGATCGTGGCAGGGGCAGTGGCGCAATCATTTACGATCTTGAAGTTAACGCCAGACACCGTGCCGGTGTACACGCCCGACGTACCGGCGCCAGGCGTCAGTGTCCAAGGCAGGCCCAGCAGAACCGGAACGCCACACAAGCCGCCGCCGGTAACAGTGGCGCCGGTGATCGACGCTGAAGCCCCCCCAGCGGCAACTGAGCCGGTGAAAACAATGCCGCAGTTCACAGGGATGCCAAGAGACGCTGGCGAACTCACGGCAATCGTACCGCCTGGCGTGGTGAACGCTGTTGGGTTAGGGGTAATGGTGCTGGCATTGGCCATCGACGCAGCACCCATGCAAACAGCCAAAGCAGACAACGATACGAGGGTTTTCAAACTTTTCATTGTTTTTCCTCACATGTTATGGCGAATTCATTTCGCCAGGGGGTAATGGCCATGAACGAGAGGTCACGGTGAAACTGCAGAACTTCCCTTTCCAGCCAAATCTCAATTCGATTACCACAACAACATCTGATGCTTATTCAACAACCTTGAAGTTTGGCGGCATCTTGATCGATACCGTTTTGATCTTGCAGTCTTCGCCAATCGGTACATTGCTCGCTTCCAACTTGCCGGTGGCGTTATCCCACGTGCCATCGGCCGTAGATGGCCCGCACTTGCCGCCCAGGCCAAAGGCGTGCACATCCACGCTGATCTTCGACATGGAACCACTCTTGGTGTCTTTGGCGATCAAGACCCACGGCAAGTTGATGGCTTCGACGCGGCTGCACTTGAGGCCGCCGTCGAACTCGACTTTATCGACATTCACCGAAGTGCCGTCGGCCGCAACTTTGCCGGCGACCTTGATGGTGCAGTCGGCGCTGATCAGCGCGCCCTTGGAAAAGCTGATCGGGCCCTGGGCCGTAAAAGCGCTGCCGGCGGGCTCGATGCGCGCGGCCTGGGCCTGTTGATAGGCAATCAACCCAAGTGCGGCCAATACGAGGTGGCTGGTGAACCTGGCAGGTGTGTGCATGGTGTACGTCCTTCCCTTGAAATTATTGTTGTTCGGGTCAAACAAACTTCTTGCAACTAACGTTCAGCGTAATTCGGGCGATAAAAACCTGCGCGATACACAGATCCCGAGTCCACTGTTGATCTATCAGTTCACATTAGAACGGCTTGGCACTGCCGCTGTACTTCTCCAGATACTTCAAGCGTTGCGACGGCTGAAGATTGGTCAGGGTTATATCCCCGGCATAGTGATTGAGTACCCGATGATCCATGCGGCGTCGCCACAAGTAGGGAACATAGGCCCATACAATCATGCTCGCGTAGCCATAAGGAAGTTGCGGTGATTCATCAAAGTGGCGCAACGACTGATAACTACGAGTGGGGTTGGCATGGTGGTCGGAGTGCCGTTGCAGTTGAAACAGGAAGATATTGGTGACAATCCGATTACTGTTCCAGGAGTGGCGTGGCGAACAACGTTCATACCGGCCATTGGGCAACTTCTGACGCTTGAGGCCGTAATGTTCGACATAGTTGACCACTTCAAGCAGCGAGAACCCGTAGATGCCCTGGATCAGCAGGAACGGAATCACCGCTGCCCCCAGCCAGGCAATCATCGCGCCCCACAACACCACGCTGTACATCCAGGCGCTGAGCACACCGTTGCGCCAGTGCCAGGCCGGCAGGCCGAGTTTGCGCAGGCGTTCGCGCTCGAGGTTCCAGGCCGAACGGGCGCTGAACCACACCGAGCGCGGCAGGAAGGCCCAGAAGCTTTCCCCCAGGCGTGAACTGGCCGGGTCTTCCGGGGTGGCGACGCGCACGTGATGGCCACGGTTGTGTTCGGTGTAGAAGTGCCCATAGAAGGTCGGCGCCAGGGTGACCTTGGCGAGAAACACTTCCAGCGCATTGGGTTTGTGCCCCAGTTCGTGGGCGGTGTTGATGGCGATGCCGGTGGCGGCGCCGGTCGACATGGCCATGCCCAGGTAGGTGAACCAGCTCAGCTCGCCATGCAACTGCGTACGCGCGGTGACGTAGGCGGCGGCGCGGGCCGGCCAGCTGGCGGGGTCGAGATCGGCGGCGGCGTGCAACAGGCCGCCGCCGATGATCCAGTCGATGCCGCCGGCGGCCAGCCAGCCAGTGATCACCACCGATGAGATCACGAACAGCACGCCGGTGTAGACGATCCAGCGGTAGTAGCGTTGGGATTCAAGCTGGCTGACGGCGGATTCAGGCGGGTTGCTGACGTCTTCGCCGAGCAGGCCGTCGATCAGTGGGATCAGGCCGAAGATCACCAGTACACCGACCCACCACAATTGCTGGATGCCCGTACTGATGGCAAGCGCGCCGGACAACAGCGGCGTGGCCAGCGGCATGATGCCCAACCACCACAGGTGGCGCTTGCCGTCGGTCCATACACTTGGCGCTGCGAGGGTCTGGTTCATGGCAGCCTCCGCGACAGGGAGACCCGAAACAGGTTCGTGGAGCGTGGGATGCTCCAGGAAATTGACCATGCGATAAAAGGCGTTTTTTTCATTTTTATTCGCTCTTAGGCATTTCAAAAATCATTTCAAAATATAAATTGAAATATTTTTTTAAATAAATAACGCGGAATCGATAGGTCGTCAACTACTTTTTCGAGGGCTTTTTTACGTGACCGGACAGTCTGTTTTTCAGCTGTCTGGTCAGGTCTCTAGAGCAAGCATTTGCGCCGATCCACCCCGCAACGAGGGCCACGTTTATTTGTTCGCCATGGCAAATGGCGGGTGCAAAACCGTGGCGTTTTGCGGCGCTCGGGTGCGTTTGGCGACCTGCTGCACCACCTCGACCACACGCGCGACGGCGGTGATCGGCAGCATATGGCCGCGCCCTTCCACCAACTGCAGCTTCAGCCCCGGCACCTTGTCGGCCAGGGCCTGGCCATGTTTGCGAAAGTCCAACACCTGATCCCGTGCGCCATAGATCAGGCCGATGGGCAGGCGCAGTTGCGGGTAGCGCTTGACCATGCCTGGCAGGTGATCGTTGACGCGATTGATCTCGGTGGAGGCGGCGTAGAAGTTGGCGGGGCGCATGCCGAGCATGCCGCCGCCACGGGTGGCAAAATCCTCGGGCGCGGGGTCCGGCGCGAATACGCCCTTGACCACTGAACCTTGGGTCAGCAGCCCGATGGGCACGGTCAACGTGTGTGACAGCCAACGTCGCAGCCACGCCGGGCGAACGGCCAGCGACAGGAATACCAACGGCAACATCCGCTGCGGATGGCTCAACGGCGCCACCAGTACCAACCCGCCCACAGCCTGGGGATGATCGAGGGCCAACGCCAGGGCAATCGCCCCGCCGAGGGAGTGGCCCAGCACCAATGGTCGCTCAAGACCCAGCACCTTGATGAATCCGGCGATTTGCCGCGCCTGGCCCGGCAGGTCGGCCGCAGTACCCGCATGCCGCGTGGAATACCCCGATCCTGGTCGATCAACGCTGATCACCCGGAACTGCTCACGCAACGGGGCGGACAAGGCATACGTCAGGTTACGACTGCTGCCCATCAGCCCGTGAATCATGACCAGCGGCGGGCCCTTGCCCTCCTCCACATAATGAAAGCGTTCGCCATCGACCTCGACGAAGCGCCCATCAATCGGCACCGCCGCTTCAATGCGCCGCGTCATCCGCGCACTGAATCGCCATAACAGCGCACTCCCCCCTGCCAACACAGCCGCAGCGACAACCCACTCGACAGCCATAGCTCGGTCCTCTGCTTCCCTGCTGCTGGCGACCCGACCGGGATTGGTCAAGGCCTCAGCCACCGTCCACCCTGGACCTAGACGCTCTACATAACGTGCGCGTCCGTCGGACAGATCGCACCTGAGGAACAAGGTCGTAGCGTAGGCGGTATTTTCAGGTAGATTATTTAAAATCTTTTTTAAAATAAATAATTCAATTTTCCTTTGCAATGGTGTTTTATCTAAAAGACAAAACAAAAACAGGAGCACCGCAGATGCCCACGAAGGACTGCCTATGAATGCCCACGACGAGGTCATCGACATCGCCATCATCGGTTCCGGCTTTGCCGGCTTGTGCATGGCCATCAAGCTCAAGGAAGCCGGCTGGCGCGACTTCTTTATCGCCGAACAAGCCGACACCCTCGGCGGCACATGGCGTGACAACAGCTACCCCGGTTGCGCCTGCGACGTGCAATCCCACGTGTATTCGTTTTCCTTTGCCCCCAACCCGGACTGGACCCGGCAGTTCGCGCCGCAAGCCGAGATCCGCGCCTACCTGGAGCAATGCGCCCGGCGTTATGAACTGGCGCCGTTCCTGCGTTTTGGCATGGGCCTTGAGCGCGCCGTGTTCGACGAGGCACAACAACGCTGGCAACTGCGCTTCAGCAACGGCCGTCAGGTCAGCGCGCGCGTGCTGGTGTCGGGCATGGGCGGGTTGTCGCGTCCGGCACTGCCAGCGATCCCGGGGCTCGAGAGTTTCAAGGGCAAACGCTTCCACTCCCAGCAGTGGGACCACGACTACTCACTCAAAGGCAAACGCGTCGCGGTGATCGGCACTGGCGCCAGTGCCATCCAGTTCGTGCCACAGATTGCGCCGCAGGTTGCCCATCTGGACCTGTTCCAGCGCACGCCGCCGTGGATCATGCCCAAGCCGGACCGGGCGATCTCATCGCCCGAACGCTGGCTGTTCAAGCACCTGCCGTTCACCCAGCGCCTGGTCCGCGGCGCCTTCTATTGGGCGCTGGAAGGCCGTGTGGTGGGCTTTGCCCTGCATCCACGGTTGATGACCATGGTGCAAAAAATCGCCCAGCGCCACCTGCACCGGCAAGTGGCCCGCCCTTCCCTGCGCAAGACCCTGACGCCGGACTACACCATCGGCTGCAAGCGCGTGCTGATCTCGAATGACTACTACCCGGCGCTGTCCCGCAGCAACGTCGAGGTGATCACCGACACCGTGCAGCGCATCGAAGCCGATGGCGTGGTCACCGCCAACGGCATCAAGCACCCGGCCGATTGTCTGATCTTCGGCACCGGTTTCCAGGCCACCGACCCACTGCCGCGCGACTGCATCATCGGCCGTGGCGGCATCGACCTGCTGGACACCTGGCGCGATGGCGCCCATGCCTACAAAGGCACCACCGTGCCGGGCTATCCGAACCTGTTCCTGATCGTCGGCCCCAACACCGGCCTGGGGCACAACTCGATGATTCTGATGATTGAGGCCCAGGTGACTTACATCCTCGACGCCCTGCGGCAAATGCAGCGCCATCGCATCGCCAGCGTCGACGTCAAGCCCACCGTGGAAGAGGTCTACAACCGCCAACTGCAAGACCGGCTCAAGCGCACCATCTGGAACACCGGCGGCTGCCAGAGCTGGTACCTCGACCCGCGCACCGGCAAGAACACCACCCTGTGGCCCGGTTCGACCTGGCGCTTCAAGCAGGTCACCCGGCATTTCGCGCTCAAGGACTACGTCGCCCAGTTGCTGCCGATCCAGGCGTGCGCCGTCACTGCGCCCCACGCCACCGTCGAAGGGAGCCTGTCATGAAATCGTTCAACGGCCGCGTGGCCGCAATCACCGGCGCCGCCTCCGGCATGGGCCGTGCGCTGGCCCTGGCGTTGGCACGGGAAGGTTGCCACCTGGCACTGGCAGACAAAAATGCCCAGGGCCTGGCGCAGACCGAGGCAATCATCAAGACTATGACGCTGGCGCCGATCACGCTCACCACGCAGGTGCTGGATGTGTCCGACCGCGAGGCCATGCAAGCCTGGGCCAGCGACACGTTCGCCCGGCACGGCCAGGTCAACCTGATCTTCAACAACGCCGGCGTGGCGCTGTCGAGCACCGTGGAAGGAGTCGACTACACCGACCTGGAATGGATCGTCGGCATCAACTTCTGGGGCGTGGTGCACGGCACCAAGGCATTCCTGCCGTACCTCAAAGCCAGTGGCGATGGGCATGTGATCAACACCTCGAGCGTGTTCGGCCTGTTCGCCCAGCCGGGCATGAGCGGCTACAACGCCACCAAGTTCGCCGTGCGCGGCTTTACCGAAGCCCTGCGCCAGGAACTCGACCTGCAACGCTGCGGTGTCTCGGCGACCTGCGTGCACCCCGGCGGCATCCGCACCGACATCTGCCGCAGCAGCCGCATCGACGCGAACATGACCGGCTTTCTGATTCACAGCGAGCAACAAGCCCGCGCCGACTTCGAGAAGCTGTTTATCACCGACGCCGACACGGCCGCCAAGGTGATCCTGCAAGGCGTACGCCGCAATAAGCGCCGCGTGTTGATCGGCCGAGACGCCTTCTTTCTCGACCTGCTCGCCCGCTGCCTGCCGGCGGCCTACCAAGCGCTGGTGGTGTTCGCCAGCAAACGCATGGCCCCCAAACCGCGCACGCCGGTCCTGGAAACCAACGACGAGCCCCGTCTCTGAACAGGAGCACACACCATGCTGCCAATCCGTCGCGACATCCGCTTTGCCTTGCCCGCCGAACACATCAAGGACTGGCATGAACAAGGCCCGTTCATCACGCATTTTTTCAATGCGCTGTCACTGCTGTTTCCCCAGGGCGAACTGTTTTTCATGGACAGCGTGCGCCACTACCGCTCGCGCATCGACGATCCGGAGCTGAAACAGCAGATCCAGGGTTTTATCGGCCAGGAAGCCATGCACAGCCGCGAACACGTGGCCTACAACGACCTGCTGCAAGCCGCCGGCCTGCCCGCGCACACCCTGGACCGACGTCTCAAGTTCATCCTCGACTGGCAGAAGAAACACTTCCCGCCGTCATTCAACCTGGCGATCACCATCGCCCTTGAGCACTACACCGCGATGCTCGCGGAGATCCTGCTCAGTGACCCGTCGCGTTTTGGCAACTCACTCAAGGGTTACCAACAGATGTGGTACTGGCACGCCCTCGAAGAAACCGAACACAAGGCCGTGGCCTTCGACGTGTGGTCCCGCGTAATCAAGCCCGGCCCCAAGCGCTACCTGCTGCGCACCGGGACCATGCTGACGACCACGCTGTTCTTCTGGCTGGTGGTGTTCGATTTTCACCTGCGCCTGCTGATTGCCGACCGCAAGGCCGGCGGGCACCTGAAGGGCTTCTGGCGCATGCTGAAGTTTCTGTATGGGCCAAAAGGCGTATTCCCACGGATGCTGCGGCCTTTGCTGGATTACTTCCGGCCAGGGTTTCACCCCTGGGACCACGACAACCGCGCCCGTCTGGAACGCATCGATGGACTGATCGAAGAGATCGAGCGTACCTACACATCCACCTAGGGCTCGGCCAGGGCGGCGCGCTCACGTACAAACCCCGGCAACTGATCGCCCGGCAGCGCCTTGCTGAAATACCAGCCCTGGATAAACAGCTCGCTGCCGGTATTCAAGAACGCCAACTGCTCGGCGGTCTCAACGCCTTCGACGACCACCCCCAGGTTCAACGCCTCGCAGAAGCGCAACATGCCGGTCAACACTTGAGCACCCTTGGGGTCGTGTTGGGCAACGACGAAGCTGCGGTCGATCTTGATGAAATCCACCGGAAACTGGTGCAGGTAGCTCAGGGCGGAAAACCCGGTACCGAAATCATCGATATACACCTTGGCGCCGATGGCCTGCAGCTTTTGGATGGTCTGGCGCGTGGCCTGGATGTCACTGACCAGGGCGTCCTCGGTGATTTCCACCGACACCTGGCCTCGGGCCTGGGCGAGGATCTTCACCAGGCGGTTGCCGTAGGCCGGGTCGGTCAGGGTCGCGCTGGAAATATTGATCGTCATCGGTAACGCAAACCCCAGGGCGTGCCATTTCTGGTACTGGCGCACCGCCTCGGAGGCCACCCACACATCCACGTCCGGCATCAGGCGCGCCTGCGCCAGCCACTGCAGGAACTCCCACGGCGAATGCACCGTGCCGTGGCTGTCACACGCGCGCATCAGGGCTTCGCAGCCGGTGCACAAGCCGGTCAGGGTCGACACTTGGGGTTGGTACTCGAGGTAGAACTCGTAGTCGCTGATCTGCTGGATACGGCTCAGCTCACTGGCCTGGCGCGCAAGGGCCTTGTGGGATGCGAGCACCGGGTCGGCTTCGAGCAGGCGGCCCTTTTCTTCAAGGCCGCGAAAGGTCATGTCCATCGAACGCAGGTACACCGTCCCGCCTTCGGCTGGCTGACGATGGATCGCTCGCACATAGGGGGCGTAGACCAGCGTGCCGAGGCCCAGCAGCAGCACTTGCAGGGCCACGGCCGCCATATCACCGTGGGTACTGAGGTAGGCGTTGAGCAGCACCGGCGAGGTGAACGGCACGCTGGCCACCGCCGGCATCACCCAGCCCAGTTGCACTGCGGTCAACGCGACCATCCCATTCAGGGCCGGTACCACCAGGAACGGAATGAACAAGCGCGGGTTGAGGATGATCGGCAAGCCAAACAACAGCACCTCGCTGACGTTGAACAGTGACAGCGGCAGACTGGCAATCGCCAGCAACCGCATGGACTGGCTCTTGGAGAACAGCAGGATCGCCAGCAACAGACACAGCGCACCGCCCGAACCGCCGATAAAGGCGAAGCTGCCGAGCAGTCCGCTGTTGAGCAGATACTTGATCGGCTCCCCGGCGGCCAACGCCGTGCCATTGAGCACCACGGCCTGGTCGAGCACATCGAACAGCGGTTGCATGGCGTACACGCCGTGGATGCCAAAAAACCACAGCAGCGAATTCATCAGCGTCACAAACAAGCCGCTGCGGTAGGGCGAGTCCAGGGCTTCAAGCACTTGCGGGCCCTGCAACTGGGCGACATAGGGAATCTGCAAAAGCAACGACAACACCAGCACCAAGGCCAGCGCGGTGATTGCACCGGGCACCACCATATTGATGGTGCCTCGCAGGTTGTGCCCCACCAGGTCCTCGTTGACCAGGCGTGTCCAGCGCAAACGGTGCAACCAGGCAATTGCCGGCACATTGATCAGGGGCGAAGCAATCGCGATAAACAACACAAACGTGGCCGATGCCCGAGGGTACTCACGCAGGATGAAAGTCGCGATCACCACGTGGGCCAGGCACAGAAACGCAACGGGAAGCTGGGGCAAGCGGTACTGGATCGCCAGCATATAGCCAATGGAAGCAGCCACCAGCAGCGGAATCACCGAGCTGATCTGGTTATGCAACCCGGCCAGTAAACTCACCACCTGCGCATCGAAACCCAGTACCCGGGCGCATTCGGACAGGATCAGAAACCCCGCCGATACCAGCAGGCATGGCAGGATCCACAACAATCCCTCGCGGATAGCACGCAATGACTCGGTGCTGGCCAAGGCGGCCAGACGCTGGGTGAAGAACAGCTTGAACAGCGTTTGCGCCATGACCCATCCCTCTGTCCATCGCTCCACGCCCCTGGAAAACAGGGTCGAAAATACCGCCTAACGCTACACGTCCTTAGGCCAGGAGCGAAAGGTTTTTAGCACGGCAACGCCAATTATTGAGTTGTCGTTTGAATTGCCTTATTGCACTCGACCCACTCATTCGACCAATTCATCCTCACCCCCTGTCGCCTGCTCTCCTGCCATGGCCCTTCAGGCGAATCTGCTCAAGCCCGCTATAGTCAATCCAAGGGCAGGTATTACCGCGCTTCTTTGGTCTCACCGTAATGAGCCTGAGCACTACCATTAATTGGATTTTTGACTGGGGAGCGTCCCTGAGCCCGGGTCGATCGGTAATATCTGCGAGGAAATCGGCTTCAGGGAAAAGAGGGTCAACATGTCAGAAAAACCATCAGGAACCGTGCGCCCGATACTGCTCTACGTATTGCTGTGGCTGTGTGGGGTTTCATTGATGTTGATGATCAAGGACGTGGTGGAACAATTTACCGGTCAACTCAGCGACGATTCGATGGACTTGGCCACCGTCCTGGTCGCGTACCTGCTGCTGTTTACGCTCAAACCCATAAGGCACTGGAATGACCGGCGCCTGCGCAAACACTCCCGCCGCCGACAACTCGACCTGTAGTGAGCGAGCTTGCCCGAGCTGGGGGGCGAAGCCGCCCCAAACGGGCCGCCGCGGTGTTTCAACAAGACCGCGGGTTACAACCATCCATGATGTGGCGTGCGGCGGATCACGTTGCGCAATTCGGCGACCGTGATGGCGCGACGCTCGGGGTCGGCGGTCAGTGCGGTCTTCAGCGCCGGCCAGCATTGCCTCGGCCATTGCCGGGGGCGGTTTTGAATATCGGTAGCGCGACTGCCCTGCGCCAGTTCGTACAACAGGCACGCCACGCCATACAGGTCGGCAGCGGCAGTCGGCACAGCGCCGTCGCGTAACTCCGGTGCGGCGTACGCCGGGGTCCACGCGTTGAAACGGTTGCGGCTCAGACTCGGCAAGCCCTGTTTCTGGCCATGGCCCAGACCGAAATCGAACAAGCGAACCCCCTCCTCGCCGAGCATCACATTGCCCGGCTTCAAATCACCGTGCAGCACGCCCTGCCCGTGGGCGTAAACCAACGCATCGAGCAATTGCACCGCCACTGGCTGCAACTCCCGCCAGGGCAGTCCGCCGGGACGCTCCAACAGCAGGCGGTCCAACGTCATCCCGTGCAGCAACTCCAGAGTAAAAAGCGCGACCTGGCTGGCGGTATCGACCTCGAACGAAAACGCGCGGACGATCCGCTCATGGCGCAGGCTGCGGGTCAGCGCAAACTCGCTGTACAACAGCACATGCGCATCGCTGGACTGGGTCAAACAGTCGCCCAGCAACTTCAACGCCACACGGGAACACGGCTCGCCAAATTGCTCGTGCAACAGATCGCGGGCGCGATACACGACGCCCATGCCACCGCGGCCCAGCTCCCGCTCCAACTGATACCGCCCGGCGAGCAGGCGTGTCTCGTTCATGCCTGCACCACAACGGCCGTCAGGTCATCCCGGGCGGGCCCGCGCAACACTTGGCTGAACAAACGGTCCACCATCTGTTGCGGCGAACCGTGGCCCATGGCACTGCCCAGTTCGCAGTGACTGAGCGCCTGGTACAGGCCATCGCTGCAGAGTAGGAATACATCACCGGGACGCGTGCAAAGTTCGAGGACCTCCAGCGCCAACGGCTCGCGCCCGCCCACCGCACGGGTCAAGGCTCTCGCATCCGGATGCGCCTGGGCCTGTTGGCGGTTGAGCTGCTGCTCGACCATCAAGCGCTCCTGCCAGGAGTGATCCCGCGACAACTGGTACAAACACTGCCCGCGCCACAAGTAACAACGGCTGTCGCCCGCCCACACGCAGGCGGCGCGACGGCCCTCCAGCAGCAACGCGACGACCGTGCTGCCCATCCGGCCGTGTGCGCGCTGCACGCCCAACTGCCGGTCGAGCCGTTGCAGGCAGCGGCGCATCGACTCGATCCGTTGCTCAAACGTGCCGCACTCGTTCAACCTGGCCAGACTGTCGATGACTGCCTGGCTGGCAACATCGCCGGCCTGATGCCCACCCATGCCATCGGCCACCGCCCAGTAGCCTTGCTGCGGGCAATCGAGAAACGCATCCTCGTTGCGCATTCGCTGCTTGACACGCTGCGTACGCCCGGCGCTGTGCCAAGCCGCGTGCGTCATAGCTGCTCCGGCAAACGGAACGTGCGCCATTCACCCAGCGGGAATGGGCTTGGTGTGCGCTGGCTGGTGAGCAGGAAAGTGGCGCGCAAACCCGCCAGGTCGGACTTGAGCAACTGCCCATCGCGACCACTCGCGGGCTCGCTCTGGAACAACTCGAGCAAGCGGAACCACGACCAGGCACCGGCATTTTTTTCCAACCCCAGCGGCCGCTCTGCGCCCCGCTCCAGGACCAGGCTGCTGCGGCCGTTTTCCGCCGCGACAGGCCACTCAAAGTGCATCGCCACGATAGGCCCGTGACGGTATTCCAACTGCCGATCACCCATGCGCAACACCGCCCGACTGGCAGCCTGGTCCAGGCTGTAGGGCGCCAAGCTGAATCGCACCTGCAAGTCGCCCTGGGCCTCGTTGAAGAAGCTGCGCCGAATCAGTTGCGCCTTGCTCAGTTGCGGCAACAGGCTGCGCGCCAGCGGCAGGCTGCGCCCGTCCAGGCCACGCAGGCGATAGCGCCCGCCATCGGCACTGACGAAGGGCCGCAGATAAGTCTCATGAAAGCGCGCCAGGATGCCTTGGGGCTTGAAAAACTCCTGAAAATCACTGAGAGCGACGTCGCTGGAGGCATGCGCATTGAAAGGGTAGCGCTGGCGGATCGCCTTGGCATACACACCGTACACCTCGCTTTGATAACGCTGGTTGACGTGCACATAGGCTTCGTCCAGCAAGTGCCGCCAACTGTCATCCGCCAAGCCTTCAACCCACGCCGAAAGCGGCAGCGGCAGGCGCGTGGCGACATCACGCAGATTGCCCAACCCATCCGGCTGCCCTTCCATGCGCCGCTTGACCCGTTGAAACGCCGCCTGCCCCGGCGAACTTTCACGGTGCAGCGCCACCAGTTGCAGGTGCAGTTCGTCAAGCTGGCGCAAGGCCTGGGTCAACTCGGTGCCGGGGTTGTGTTGTTCGTCGAGCAATTGGTGCAGCGGCTCGAAGCGCCGCTGCAAGGTGCGCCGGGCGGAGTCCGCCGGCAGCGGCAACGGCCCGGCGACCTGGTTCAACGTGTCCAGCCCGCCATTGGACGGCAGCAGGCGCGTATTTTCCCGCACCTGTTGCAGCAGTTGCACCAAGGGCGACTGGGCCGAAGTCAAGCGTGCAAGCCGCTCGGCATCCTGGCGCAGGCCATCGGTATCCGACAGGCGCACCTGGCCCAGCGCGTTGCCCCAGACATCGCCGTACTCACTGAAATAGCGCTGCTCCAACGCCAGCATCAGGCGGCGCAGATCGGCGGCGCTCAGGTCGGTGCCCTCGCCCAACACCCAGTTGTCCTGCGCAATCGCATTCACCAACCGTGGGCCCTGCGCCTCGAAATACTGCAGGAAACGCTTGGTGTAAAAACCCGGGATCGGCGGCTCGCTGGCAACCAGCCCGCGTCCTTCAGCCAGGCGCAACGGCTCCAGGCTGCGCGCCTGCTCACGCAACACCCGATACACCACGTCAGCCAGTGACTCGCCGCGCAGTGCCTGGCGGGCCTGAGCGACCAGCGCGTCATCGAGGGACGCCACGAACGGCTGCGCCAACAGCCGCGCGAAATGTTGGTTCAACCGCTGCTGCACCGCGACCTCACCGGCATGCCGCACCGCCCAGGCCGCGCCCACACGCTCGGCCAACCACACCGAATCCCGACGCTCGTGCAGCGTCAGCATCAGATACGCACGCAGGTGGTCCAGCAGTTGTTCGCGTTCGCCCAGGCTGGCGCGTACCTGCGCTCCCAACAGCTCGATGACTTGCGGCAGCAATTGCTGCTGCAAGGCGTGTACGTAGGCATCGTCCAATACCGGCGCGCTCAGCTTGCCCTGGTACAGGCCCAAACGTTCCACCCTCCGCACCTCTACCGGGAACACCTGGGTCGCCGCAAACAGGCGGTCCAACCGGGCAAGGGCGACCAGGTTGCTGTCCGTCTCCAGTGGGGCTGGCGGCACAGGTTGAGCCAGCGCAACCAACTGCTCCAGGCGCTGATGGTTGAGTGAATAACTGTGCGCCCATAACACCGTGGCGCCTGCGAGTATCGCCGTTGCGGCGAGGGCCGCGCCGAGCTGGCGCCAACGAATGCGCCGGCGCTCGTCGCTATGCAACTGCGCAAAGTCAGCCTCGGCCACGATCACTCGGCGGAACAACCCTGGGACAAAGCGCCCCCGGGCGGCATCCGCGCTGGTCAAATACATACCGCGCAGGCCCTGGATGCGCTGGTAGCGATGGGCACAAAACGCCGATTCAATGAAGTGGCACAAGCGTTCGCCAAGCCCGGCGAGTTGCAGGGGAAAGTCCAGCATCAGGCCGCGCCGCTCGACATTGCGCTCCTGGTGCAAACGCTGGATCAACTCACCACTCAAGCGTTGCAGCAACCGCTCGAAGGCCTGGCGGACCTCGGGCATTTGCGTGCCCCCAGCCAGGGCTTCGCCAAACACAGGTGTTGCGACGTCACCTGTGGGCCCATCGAAGAACTCGACAAATCCCGGCAGTCGGTCGACCTTGGTCAACACCAACGTTACGGGCACATCCACATGCAGCGTCTGCCGGATCTCCTGCACACGGGAATACACCTGGCGCGCCAGCACGTCGAGGTCATGGGTGTTGCCGGCGAGCAGGCTGTCCACCGATAACGTCACCACTACGCCGTTGAGCGGCCTGGCCCGGCACCTGGCCCTGAGCAGGTGCAGCAAGGTCGACCACCCCGCGCCATCCACCGCCGCATCAGGCTGGGTCAGGTAACGACCAGGCGTATCGAGCAACACCGCCTGGTCGGCAAAATAGCCTTCACAGAATGGAGTGCGGCCCGAGCGTGCGGCGTCCAGGCGATCCAGCGGCGCCAGCAACCCGTTCGCCATCAACAGCTGGGTTTTGCCGCTGCCCTCCTCGCCAATCAGTACGTACCAGGGCAATTCATTGCGCCAGCGCTGACGCTTGGCGCCATAGCAACCTGCACTTTTCAGCGCCTGCACGACCTCCTTGAAGCGCCCACGCACCTGGCGCCGCTCAGCGTCTACTCGCTGTTGGACATGCCGGGCCTGGTTCTCCGGATTCTGGTGTTCCGAGCGCGGATTTTCCGGGCGATGGGTCTGGGCCCCACGGCGCCCACCGACCAAGACCATGGCGATGCCCCATAACAGCAACAGACTGCTGATCGTCACCCAGCGCGCCGACACGCCCTGCCAGAAGCGGTAGTCATCCACCGCCAGTAAAGGTCCGAACCACCACACCAACGCGGCGCTCAACAGCACCAGCAACAGGCTCCAAACCCAAACCCGACGCAGCACGCTGTCCGCGCTCTTGAAGAATGCGTTCATTGATTGCTCCCAGCGTTATAGGGGCGGCGGTGCCGCAGAATGAAAGGGTTGCAGCGCCGCCACACGTTCATTGCCCAGAACCCAGGCAAACCCCAGATACACAGCCAACAGACTGGCCACCAGCCACACCCCCAGCCACGGGATGGAAAGCATGCGCAAGCGTCTGTTGCGCCAGTGCACCGGCTCAGGCACGTGCATGGGCAGCGGGTCACCGCGCACGTGCCGGATCTGCCGGTACAGCCCGTCACGCACGGCCTCAAGCTGCAACACACCACGCTCCATGACGCGGTATTTGCCCTCGAAACCAATCGACAGGCACAGGTACATCAACTCCAGCAGCGCGACGTTCTTGATCGGGTCCCGGGACAGGCGCTCCAGCATCTGGAAAAACTTCTCGCCCCCAAAGGTTTCGTGGTGAAAGCGGCTCAACAGGCTCATCTTCGACCACTCGCCGCGACTGTCCCATTGCGCGGTGAGTACGCTTTCATCGATGACACAGCACAAGACGTAACAGGCCGCCTCCACCTGGGCGCTCTCCACACCGTGATGTTGCGCGTGCCGTTCAAACCCGCTGACCGCTGCCGACAGCCGCTCGTTAAGGGCACCCAGGCTTTCACGCCCGACTCGACCTTTGAGCTGAGCCGCCTCGACCAGCAACTCCCAGGCACCCGCCACCAGCGGGTTGAGCCCCAGGTCAAAGGTGTGCGCGCCGTGCAAACGGGCGGCGTAGATCATGCGGTCTTCCAACTGCTCAAAACGTGGCGGTGAGGGGTAATCCGTCAATGCCGCCTGCGCGGGGCCGCGACCGTCGCGGTCAAGCAGGATGGTTTTCTCATCGGCCGGGTAAGTGTTGTCCATGGTGTTCAGTTCCTGATGGCCCAGAAGTTCAGTTGCAGCTCGGCAAATTCGCCGCTGACATGGAAGGCAAAGCCGCCCGAATGCTCCAACTGCGCAATGTCACGGGCAGTGAGTTCGAGCATGAAATACGTCTTGCCGGCATGAAACGGCAACTGGCGCGGCGCCACCGGCAGCGGCTGGAGCCGGATGCCCGCCAGATGCAGGTTGACCAGCTCGCGGATGCGTTCGACGGGCCCGACCTTGAGGTGCGTTGGCAGGCGATTGCGCAGCGCTTCGCTGTCGCATCCGGCGGTGGCCGCCAAAATGAAGGTCGCGCGGCCAAGCAGCTTCAGATCGCTGACCGGGCATACCAGCACCCCGTACTGGCGTTGCTGCAATTCCAACTCGATGGCCTGTTGTTCCAGCACCATCGACAGCACGCTGCGCAAGCCGTCCATCAGGCCGCGAAAGCTCGCGCCCTGATCGCTGTGCTGATAGTGCACGTCCCATTCACAACGCTTGCTGTCACAGGCAAAGGACGACAATTCGCCAAGCAACGCCAACAATTCGCGATACAGCGTGTGCGGACGCACCTGAGGCTGGCTCGCGTAATGGCGCAACACGGGCTCCGTACGATTGATCAGTTGCAGTAACAAAAAATCGCCAACCTGTGTCGCCGCGGCCGCGCCGTTGCCACGAATGCGCTCGGCCAGCGCATCGCCACGGCTGGCCAACAGGCTGATCACCTCCTGTAAACACGCCGCCAGGTAGCCACGGGCTGGCAGGTGGATGAAGGTCGGGGTGAAATCGGTGTCCAGGCTCACCCCCCCTTCGCTTGTGCAACCCACGATCTCGGCCACCTTGAGTGTCACCAGCGACGGATCGGCGGACTGTGCACCCGCCACCAGGCGCAGGTCCGGGCGCGCGCAGTCGAGTCGACACTCGGATTCGCCGCCCGCATTGGCGTCGCGCGCCTGAACCTCGCAACTGACGTAGCGCGCCAGCACGTCGACCTGCTCCGGCCTGCGGGTTTCGACCTGGTTGCCGGTGGCCAGCGGCAACGCCAGGTAAACACCTTGCGGGCCGCTGTTGGCCGCGACCTGCAAGACCAACGGTGGCATCGCCCCGTCAAGTTCAAACAGGCTGCCATCGGGCAACACACCACGGGCTTGGCTGACGACCAGCTTGCCCAGGTTGAGGTACTGCAAGTCCAGCTCAAGGCTCAAGAAGCCCCAGGCATCGGGCGTGAGCAAACGGCTCCGGTTGAGCTGCTGTTGGTAGTAACGGTCGTTGTGTTGCAGGTGCTGGGGGCGCAAGAGCATGCCTTCCTGCCAAATGACGTTATGCACCTGCATCTCAGCGTTCCTCCACGCCGATCTGGCGCACACCCAGTTCGTCCAGGATCAGCGCTGCGTGGGTTCGCCGTTGCCGGGCCACGGGCACCACCACGCGCCATTGCACTTGCTGGAGGTCGCGATATGCGGCCAGCACGCCCACGTAGCGACTCTGCGGTGCAACGCTGAGCTTGAGGGCCAGGTGTTCGCCAGGCTGCAATTGGAGCTCCTCGCTGCTCACCCAATCCTTGGGCAATATCTGCTCGGCACGTTCATAGAGACTGAAAAAATCGCTGTTTTCAAAGGCCACCGGCTGGCGCAGTTCCAGCAAGCGCACCACCACGGGCGAGGGACGCCCATGCAAGTCGGGGTTGAGCCGCTCGCCAGCGGCCAGGCTCAAGTCCAGCTTGGTCAGTGTCGAAAACGGCGACAGGCTGCTGCACGCAGTCAGCAGCGTGAGTAACAGGGTTGTGAGGCATATTCGATACATGGACATCATCCCGGGTAGGCAGCATGCAAGGTGGCGATCAGGCGCAATTGCTCCTGGTAAGCCGTGGAAAAATCCCGGCCAAGCTCACCTTCGCCCGGCGCCTGCGCGTCGAGCAGTTGCTGGTAATAACGTTGATAGGCACGCCAGCGCGCACCGTCAGTGAGCAGCCTGGGGCGCTTGGCCTGGCGTTCGAGACGGCGTTGCAGGTAGTGCGGCGCGAACGCCTGATGTGCACCCCGCAGAGCGGCGCGGCACGCGGCGAGCATTGCCACCTGATGCGCCTGCAGGTCCCGGAACACCTGGGCCACGGACTGCTGCGCCGATAGTTCACCCAGCGCGCCGTCACCCAGCAACGCCTGCAACGCCGCCTCGACGCCCTGGCGGTCGTGCAAGGGGTTGTGGCTGATGCCGGGGCTGTGGGCGGTCCCCAGGCGCAATTCGCGTTTGAGTTCGTCGCAGGTGCGCACGCACTGCTGCACGTCATCGAGGGTGTGCTTGAGCAAGCTTGCGACCTTGATCGCCAATGCCTCGCGGCCAGGGGTGTCGAGGCTGTCCAGAGGCATGCCCAGGGCCTGGGCAAAGTGGCTCCAGAACAACCCATCGTCCGCAGGTGCAATCGGCTGCGGCACGAGTGCGTCATGTACGGGTTTGGCAAGCGTCGGTGGCACCAGGTGGTCTGACTCCGGCGCGCCCCGCTCTACCCAGGCAGAATCAGGGACCAGCTGCGGCTCGATCAACGGCTGCAGGCCGTGCGTCAGGAACGCATCATCGGGAATCGGCCCGCCTTCAGCCTGGCACGGCCTTGATTCCACCAATCGAGCCCGGATTGCCAGCGGGCCGAACTCGAAGAGGTTGCCATCGTTGATAAGGTGTGGCTGCCCCTTGCGCAAACGCTCGACGCTACCCGCCAGCCCGATGCCGTTGCTGCTGATGTCGGTGAGGAAATACCGACCATCCCGGTAACTGACAACCCCATGCTGACCGGAGAGCACACGACTGCCATCGGGGATCACCCAGTCGCAGCCATTGCCACGGCCGATCACGCCGCCTGCGCCGTCGAATACCTTGCGCGCCACTCCAGGGCCGTCGCCACTGGCTTCCAAGACTAATTGCATGCCAAACCTCCGCCGTTCACTGGCCACGACGGCTGAGCTGGGGGTCACCCAACGGGCGGTAGTCGGCGTCATCAAACACGTAATTGGCGTTGCAGCCGTTGAGCAGCAACACGACAAGCACCAGGGCTCGCCAAGGACGATCAGGCATGGGGTCTCTCCGCAAAAAAAGTAAGTCATCAACGCGTGCCACTCAGCGTTCCTCCTGGGCATCGCGGCACGGGATATTCAGGCGCGCCAGGCGATACAGCAGCGTGCGCCGGGCGACGCCCAGCTCACGTGCAGTGCGGGTGCGATTGCCGCGGTTCTTGTGCAGGCAATCGATCAGGAAGACCCGTTCGACCCGCTCCAGGCGCTGGCGCAGCGTCGCATCCAGCACCGCCGACGCAGCTGTCGGCAGTCCGAGGTGCGCCGGCAAAATCACCCCGTCATCGCTCAACAACACGGCGCGTTCCACCAGGCACTTGAGTTCACGCACGTTGCCGGGAAAGCCGTGTGCCGACAGTTGATCAATCGCCGCACTCGACCACGCCACCGCAGCTTTGCCCAGCGCTGCGCAGGCCTGCTCGGCAAAGTGCCGTGCCAGCAACAGCACGTCGCCGTCGCGGGCGCGCAACGCGGGCAACTCGATAGGAAACTGCGCCAGGCGGTAGTACAGGTCTTCGCGAAAACTGCCCTGGGCGACCATGGCCGCGAGGTCGCGATGGGTGGCGGCGATGATCCGTACGTCGACCTTGTGCGCGGCGCTGGCACCCAGTGGGCGAATCTCACCCTCTTGCAGTACCCGCAGCAGCTTGGCTTGCAGTGACAACGGCATGTCACCGATCTCGTCCAACAGCAGCGTGCCGCCGTGCGCCGTGTCAAACAGCCCAGGATGGTTGCGCTCGGCACCCGTGAAAGCGCCCTTGCGATAGCCGAACAACTCGCTTTCCAGCAAGCCTTCCGGAAACGCGGCACAGTTCTGCACCACAAAGGCCTTGGCGCTGCGCGGACCGCTGGCGTGGATCGCGCGGGCCACCACCTCCTTGCCGGTGCCGGTCTCGCCACGCAGCAATACGGTGTAGGGGGTGTGCTGGACCTTGCCGATCAAGCGGCAGGTTTCCTCCATCGCCGCGCTGGCACCGATCAGGCCATAGGTGCTGGGGGGTGGCACGTTGAGCAACGGCAGGCAGTCCGCGTGGCGAGGGCGCAGGCTTCGCAACAACACCCGTTGATTGAGGGCAAAACTGCCCAGGTGCGCCAGCGCCGGCGCGTGCCCCTGCAACGCCGCTTTACGTTGGCTGGCGCAGAGCAATACGCCCACGGTGGCCTGGCATCGGTTGAACAGCGGCACACCGATCAACGTGCGCCAAGGGGCTGCTGTCGCCGGCAGAAATGCACAGTCATACGGGCTGTCGCCCAAGTCATCCAGGCACAGGGCACTACGCTGGTTGAGCACGACGTGCAACAACTGTTCGTTCCGCAAATGGCTGTCGCCCGTCGCCACCGCTTCGGCAAAATGCTGGGCAATCAGCGCCAGTTGCCCGCTTGCCTCATCAAGACCATACAACTGACTGAGTTCGCATTGGCTCAGCTGTGCCGCCGCGTCCACGCACAGGCAAGTAAGGCGCTGGTCGTCGTTTTCCAGGCCCAGGCGCGTGATCCAGCCCAGCAGGGTTTCGGCGTAGGCCACAGGCTCGGGCAATTGGCTGAATAAGGTCGGCATCATTGGCTGAACTCACAGAGCGGCGCGCCGTGCTCATCCAGTCGCGCATGGACGTGCGCCAGGCACTCGCCACTGGACATCGCCGCGAGCAGCCGATCGGCCATCTGCGGCAGCAACCGGGTCTCGATCCACGCGTCGATGTAGCGCGCACCGCTGTCGTTATGCACGCAACGCTCGGCCATGTGCGCCACCAGTTCAGGTGTGTAGGTGAAGGTCAGCTGGCGCAACTGCAAACGCTGGCCAAGACGCTCCAGCTTGAGGCGGGCCACGTCATGCAAGACTGCGCCGGTTATCGGGTAGTACGGCACAACGCGCATGCGCGCCAGCAGCGCCGGTTTGAAATGGGCGCTCAGCAACGGTTGAAGCTGCGCTTGCAGCACCTCGATCCCGGGTCGCCGGCCGTCGGCGCACAGTGCGTTGATGTGCGCGCTGCCAAGGTTGGAGGTCATCAGGATCAGGGTGTTGCGAAAATCAATCGCCCTGCCCTCGCCGTCATTGGCGCGGCCCTTGTCGAACACCTGATAAAACAGGTTCAACACCTCCGGATCGGCCTTCTCGACCTCATCGAGCAGCACCACCGAGTAAGGCCGCTGGCGCACCGCCTCGGTCAGTACGCCGCCCTCGCCGTAGCCGACGTAGCCCGGCGGTGCGCCGATCAAGCGGGACAACGAGTGCCGCTCCTGGTACTCGGACATATTGAGGGTGGTGACAAAACGTTCACCGCCATACAACGCCTCGGCCAAGGCCAATGCGGTTTGCGTCTTGCCCACGCCACTGGGCCCCACCAGCAGGAACACGCCCACGGGCGAGTCGGCATTGTTGAGCCCCGCCGCAACGGCCCGCAGGCTGCGGTCAAGCGCCTGTACGGCGTGCTCCTGGCCGAGGATGCGGGCGCGCAGGAACTCGGCAAACCCTAGAACCTTGTCGTTGTGTTCAAGGGCCAGTTGTTCGACGGGAATGCCGGTCCAGGCGCTGATGACGTCGGCGATCAGGCGTGGGCATACCTGCGGTTTACGTGGCGGCGGCACGTCTTGCGCCAACGCGAGACAGGCTTGATCGATGCTCTCCAGTTGCAGGCCCACCGCCTGCAGCGCCGTCGTATCGATGGGCAACCCGGCCTGTGCGTCCCGTGTCAGCGCGAGTTGCTGGCGCGTGGCTTCGGCGCGCTCGGCGTGCAGCCGCTGCAGCGCCTCGGGCGGCATCGCCAGTTGGGTGCGCAGCCGCGCGCAGGCAGTGTCGAGCACATCCACGGCCTTGTCCGGCAACTGGCGCCCCACCAGGTAACGAGCGCTCAACTGTGCGGCGGCGACCACCGCGTCATCCCGCACATACACGCCGTGGCTACGCTCGTACGCCGGCACCAACCCGCGCAGGATCGACACCGTCTGGGTAACACTGGGCTCGTCGACCAGCACCGGCTGGAAACGCCGGGCCAGGGCTGGGTCTTTTTCGATGTAGCGCTTGTACTCCGACCAGGTAGTGGCCGCGATGGTGCGCAACTCCCCACGGGCCAGGGCGGGCTTGAGCAGGTTGGCGGCATCATTGCCGCCCACCTGGCCACCCGCGCCCACCAGGGTATGCGCCTCGTCGACGAACAGGATCACCCGGCGTGGCGAGGCGTGCACTTCATCGATCACGCCCTTGAGACGGCGCTCGAATTCGCCCTTGATGCTCGCGCCCGCTTGCAGCAAGCCCATGTCCAGGCTCAGCAGGCGCACGTCCTTGAGCGGCTCCGGCACCTGCGTCGCGACCACGCGCAGGGCCAGCCCTTCCACCACGGCGGTTTTACCGACGCCAGCCTCGCCCACCAGGATCGGGTTGTTTTTGCGCCGACGCATCAGGATGTCGATCAACTGGCGGATTTCAACATCGCGACACAGCACCGGGTCGATTTGCCCTTCACGGGCCTGCTGCGTCAGGTCATGGGTAAACCGTTGCAACATCGACTCCGCCACCGGCTGCCCGGCTGGGCTGCTGTGGCTCAGAACAAAATCGCGCACACGCTCGGCGTCCAAACCTGCCAACACCCGCTGATAGCCGTTGCCCGCGTGCTCCAGCGGATGACGCAGCAGCGCCAGCAACAGTGCGCCGTGATCCACCTCGTGCTGACCGAGCTCCACATGCGCAAGCATTGACGCCTGTTGCAACCAGCGCACCAACGGTGGGGCAAAGACCGGATTGCGCGTGGCATGTTGTTCGCTCTTGGGTTGCAGCAGCGCATGCAGTTCGCTCACTGCCACACCGGCGTCCGCCAGGGCCTTGCCGACTAGCCCGTCGGCATGCTCCAGCAGCACCAGCAGCAGGTCTTCCACCAGCACTTCGCGGCCACCGCGGTTGACACAACGCTCGGCGGCACGCTCCAGGTCGCCACGCGTGCGGGCGGTCAACGTCTGGATAAGTTGTTGCAAGTCGATATTCATCATCACCCTTGATCCTTAATGAAGGTTGCCGGCCAGCGTGACCACGCCGTCGGCGCGCTCGTGCCCCAGCCAAGTGGTCCAGCCCAGACGACACACATTGCGTTCGCCGATATGCAACGCGCGGATTTCGCCCTCGGCCAGCCCCAGCCTCAGGTCGTAGGCCAACGGGTCGCGCACGGTCAGCCGCACCAGCGCACACAGCGGCTGGTAGCCCGCACCGAACGGCAGGAACTCATGGAAGCGCTGCCAATCGAGCCCGACGATATGCACCCTGAACTTGCCGCTACGGTCGGCAACCCGTTCGCCCAATACCGAGTCCAGGCCAAGTCCATGATTGGCCTGGCCCAACCGGGTGAGCTGACACGGCGCGATCAGCACGCTGCGCGCCACCCACTGCTCGATAAACAAGCGCTGGTGCTTGAAGTAGTACCGCAGCACGGTCTCGATCAACGCCGCCGAATGCGCGCGCAGGCTCAACAGCCCGAGATACGGCAGCAATCGCTTGCAATCGAGTGGCGCGGCTTCGCGGATCGCCGGACCGCCCAAGCCCACCAACGCAAACATCTGCTCGGAGAAGGCATCACCGGCGCCACTGCGAAACCGAGCCTGGTAGCGATACTTGCGCCAGATCGGCAGCAACAGCCGGTGCAGGCGATGTTGAAACAGGTTGAGAAAATCCCGCGTGGTGTTGCCTCCCGACTGCTCGGCGTAGGCCTGATCGCCGTAGAACGCCGGCAGTGGCGAGCCCGCACCAAACAGCCCGAGCACATTCAGGCGCAGACGTGCGCGCAACTGGCCGTGCTCGGTGAAAAACTCCACGCGGTCAATGTCGTGCCCGGCAAACCCCAGGCCCGGGTTGGCGACAAATTCCAACTGGTCGTACAGCGCGTCCTCATCCAGCAAAGGATGGGCTTCACGCAAATGCTCAATCACCTGCAACACCGCCTGGTACAGCGAGTACTCGCGGATGCAGCGCGACAGCGGGGTTAAAGCACGGGCTGCTGGCCCATCCTGGGTGGCCATAGGTACACATCTCCTTGTGTGCTGATGACGCGAAGTTCGTGGTACGAATTGAGGCTGGCGTACAACGCGAAAAACTCATTGAGGACCGAGGCGAATACAAACACTTCGCCTTGGCCGAGAAAGCCCTGGGGGTCGATGCCCAGGTCGACGCGCAGACCGCGAACGGGCAAGCCGCGATGCAAGCGGTCGACGGCGGAGTGACTGATGGAGCGCAAGGCGTCCAGGCGTCGACGGCTGACCTTCTGTGCCTGGCGGTCGTGGTAACGCGGCAGGTCGTAGGTTTCGAGGATGACCTTCAGTGCGTTGATGTCAGTCAGCGACAGGTAGTTGAGCGACATGTGGCTGATCAGCTTCCACAGGAAGTCCTGGTCCAGGGGCGGAGCAAAGCTCTGGGTCGGTACGCTGATATTGCGGAACGCGATAAATTCCGGAGTTTGTTCGCAGGCCCTGTTGATCTCGCCGATTTGCAGTTGCCGCGGCAGGTTGTGGTTGGTGCACGTCAGCTCAACCGACAGGGTTTCCTGCTCATGCCCACGCCCACTCCTCACCACCAGCCAGGTATCCAACCCGCCATGCTGCGCCGAGGACCGTTGGCGCACGGTGTAACTTGCTGGTTTTGCGCAGTCATCAGCGTCATGTTCAAACGATTCGAACGGCACGTAGGCCTGGTAACCCAAGCCGCCTGGCCGCCACCCGGTGACGCTGTCCACGGAAAACACACTGGCGGTACCCTGGGTGAACTCACCCGGCAACAACAGGTATTCATCCCTCTTTGCGTCCAGTCGAACCGGCACCGCGTCGTGCTGGAACAGGTTGACGATGGGCGTGCAGTACAGCTTCACATTGTCCAGCGTCGGCGCTTGCAGCACCGCCCCGCGCGCCCGCAGGTCAAAGCGCAACACCAGACTGCGAGCCTGTTTCAGCACTGCGGCGGGCAGCGTGTGTAGCGCCTCCAGCCCCTCGATGTCGACAAACAGGTACTTCTCGGGAAATGCGAAGTACTCCTGCAAATGGCGATAGCCACGGAAGGTATTCTGCGGATAAGGGATCAGCGCCTGGTCCTCGGCAAACCCTACGGGGCGCACATGGTCCGGGCGCAGCCTCAACACGGCCGCGTCCGTGACCGGGCTGCCATGTTGATCCAGCAGCACCAGCTCGATGCCATCCAGGTGCCGCAGCAGGCTGAGATACAAGCCCTGACTAATGTAGCGATCACCGGCCAGGTGCAGACGCAGGGCGTCGAATACCAGCTCGCTGAAATTGCCCTGGGCGCACATGTCCAGGCGCAGGCTCATCAGCCCGCGTTCGCCTCTGGCAACGTAATCCAGCGCACCGAGTTGCAGCGGCATGATCCGCGTGGCGTAGCAGGTGCGAAAACGACAACGCTGCCCATTCACCCCCACACTCTCCACGGCAGTGTCCCGGGCCACCTGAACGGCGTGCCCGGCACGCTTGAGCGGGTCGAACTGCAAGATGCTGAACGCCGGTAACGGACGCATGTAGTTAGGCCACAACAAATGCATCAACGAGTGAGTCAGCTCGGGCAACTCGTCATCCAGCTTCTGGCGCAAGCGCCCGGTGAGAAACGCGAAGCCTTCGAGCAATCGCTCCACATCCGGGTCCTGCCCGGCATCTGCCAGAAACGGCGCCAGGGCCGGGTTGCGCTCGGAGAAACGTCGGCCAAGCTGGCGCAAGGCGCTGAGTTCGCTTTGGTAGTAACGGTTAAATGCCATCGGGCAGCACCTCGACATGGCCACCGTCACTCAGCCGCGCGCAGAAGGCGACGGGTTGGGTGATGCCATCGACGGTCAGCAAGGCTTCAATCGCGAATGCCAGGGCCAGGGGGTTGCGATCACGGGACAACAACCGGACGTGGACATTGGCCAGGCGAGGCTCGTAGGCCTGGATAAAACCCTCGATTTGCAGGCGCGACTGGCTCAATGACTCATGCAAACTGAGACGCATGTCATTGAAGTCGGGCAAGCCGTAGTCCGGCAGCGTCTGCACGCTGCCAGCACGGGTGCTGAGCATTTTCCCCAGGTGGGCGGCGACGCAGGTCACCCGTGATGCACCGGTGGGCGTCGGCTGCTCGAGACGCTCGAACAGACTGCGGTGATCGTTCACCCCTTGGCCGGCACTCATGCTTTGTCGAGCTTGCCGACCAGGGACAGAGTGAAGTCCGCCCCCATGTACTTGAAGTGCGGGCGCACGCTGAGGTTGACGCGATACCAGCCGGGTTCGCCCTCGACATCACTGACCACAATCCGCGCAGCCCGCAACGGCCGCCGGCCACGCACTTCAGCGCTGGGGTTCTCCTGGTCGGCGACGTATTGGCGAATCCACTTGTTGAGCTCCAACTCCAGGTCCGTGCGCTCCTTCCAGGAGCCCAGCTGTTCGCGCTGCAAGACCTTGAGGTAATGGGCCAGGCGGTTGACCACCATCATGTAGGGCAACTGCGTACCCAGGCGGTAGTTCAACTCCGCCTCCTTGCCTTCGGCGCTGATGCCGAAGTGCTTGGGTTTTTGCACCGAGCTGGCGGAAAAGAACGCTGCGTTGTCACTGCCCTTGCGCATGGTCAGGGCGATGAACCCCTCCTCGGCCAGCTCGTATTCGCGACGGTCGGACACCAATACTTCAGTGGGAATCTTGGTTTCGATTTCGCCCATGCTGTGGAAATGATGCAGCGGCAGGTCCTCCACCGCCCCGCCGCTTTGCGGGCCGATGATGTTCGGGCACCAGCGAAAGCGCGCGAAACTGTCGGTCAGGCGCGTGGCAAAGGCGTAGGCGGTATTGCACCACAGGTAGTGCTCATGGCTGTTGACCACGTTTTCTTGATAGGCAAAGGTCTTGACCGGGTTTTCCAGCGGATCGTATGGCGTGCGCAGCAGGAATCGCGGCACGGTGAGGCCTATGTAGCGCGCGTCCTCGCTCTGGCGAAAGCTCTGCCATTTGGCAAACTGCGGGCCTTCGAAATGATCCTTGAGGTCCTTCAGGTCCGGCAGCCCGGTAAAGCTTTCCAGGCCAAAGAAACCCGGCCCCGCCGAAGCGATAAAGGGCGCGTGGGCCATGCAGGCGACGCTGGCGGCGTACTGCATGAGCTTGACGTCCGGAGCGCTGGGTGACAGGTAGTAATTGGCAATGATCGCGCCCACGGGCTGGCCGCCAAACTGGCCGTATTCGGCGCTGTAGATATGTTTGTAAAGGCCGGACTGGGTGATTTCCGGCGAGTCCTCGAAGTCGTCGAGCAGATCCTGGCGGGCGACATTCAACAGCTCGATCTTGATGTTTTCGCGAAAATCGGTGCGCTCGACCAACAGCTGCAAGCCCTTCCACGCCGATTCCAGTGCCTGGAATTCGGGGTGATGCAGGATCTCATCGATTTGCTGGCTGAGCTTGGTATCGATCTCGGTGATCATCCGGTCGACCAGGCGTTTTTTCACCGGCTCGCCGCTGTTGTGCGGCTTGACCAGTTCTTCGATAAACGCCGCGACACCGCGCTTGGCAATGCCATAGGCCTCGTCATCGGCGCTCAGCAGTGTCTGCGCGATGATGTGATCGAGAATGCTGGCGTCGCTGCTCAGAGGCTGGGGTTGGAGGTGTGTTTGGGTGGTCATGCATCAGTGTCCTTTTACTGAAGAGTCACGGGTGGGCGCTGTTCAATCCCAGCTCTGCCAATACCCGAGCGCGGGAATCATCGTCAGCCAGAGCCTGCTCAATGGCTTTGCGGAAACTGGGGGTGTTGCCCAACGGGCCCTTGAGCGCCATCAACGCTTCGCGCAGGACCATCAGTTTGCGCAGTTCGGGCACCTGCTCGACCAGGTTGGCGGGGTTGAAGTCTTTCATCGCATTGATGCGCAACTGGATCGCCAGTTCATCGACGTCGGCGTCGTCTTGCAGGCGATTGGGCACGCTGAGGGTGAGGCTCAAGGCCTGTTTGGCGAGCACCTCGTCGAGGGTGTTCTTGTCGATGCCGATGGGTTTGCGGTCTTCCAGCTTGCGCAGGTCCTCGCGTCGGGTGAAATCCCCCAGCACCAGCAACTTCAACGGCAGTTCAACCTCTTCCTGGGCGCCGCCAACCGCCGGTTTGAACGTGATATTGATGCGTTCCTTGGGTGCAACCGAACCTTCTTTGGCCATGGTGTTTCTCCTTTTCCTGTGGCTTGAAAGCCTATTCAAGTACCGCTTCGAGATCGAAACGGCACAGCCTGCGATGGCTGTCTTCCTTGCATTCGCGCACGGCCTGGTTTTGTGGCAACAGGTCGCAACAGCGGTACAACAATTGCGCAACCTGCAGGGCCAACGCCGGTTCCCAGCGCTCCAGCCCGGCGTGTTGCAGTTCCTGATCGAGCTGTTCGAGCTGGATTTTTGCCAGCTCGTGCTTGCCCGCCAGCACACACAAGCGGGCCACGGCGAGGCGCCACTGGAAGCGTTCACGCTCGCTGGTGGCGGCTTGCATACCTTGGTTGAGTTGGCTGACGGCGGCCTTGAGCCCGTCCTTGCGCAGGATCGACATGACCTGCTGCAACGCGGCTTCCCACGGTTGCGCCGTGGCGTCGACGAGCACTTTGGGCGGCGCGGGCTGACGCAAGTGACGTTCGACATGCAGCGAGATCCAGTCGCGGGTGGCGCGGCTGGCAAAGGCTGTGCCGTCGTGAAAATGCAGTTGGGGCAGGTCCGGCAGGCGCTTGAGCAACTGGGCAAAGTCAACCTCCAGCTCGCTCATCGCCAGCTCGGCCTGCAACGCGGCGAGGCACTGCCAGGCCATGTGCAAGCCATCGAACCAGAACATCGCGGTGGCCAGGCTGGCTTCCAGCTCCAGCAACAAATCGGCGTAGTGCCCTTGGGCGAAGCGCTCCTGGTAGCGCTGGAGCTTGTCCGGCGCCGGGCCGCGCAGGCTAGTGATGCGCTCACTATTGGCGTCCGGGTAGCCGACCAGGGTCAGCCAGGCCATGGCTCGGCTCAGGCGCAGGGCGCGCAAGTCGGTGGCGTCCTGGCGCAACCACCAGGCGCAAAGGGGTCGGGCCTGATCCTGTAACGTGCGCAGGCGCTTGTGTGCGTCTTTTTCACTGTCGATGGTGGATTCGGGGGCGAGCAATTGGGTGGTGGCCTGTTTGAGCTGGGCGATCACCCCCGCCACCGCGCCGGGTGCCGGTGCGCCTTGTGTGGCGTGCTCCAGGTGCTCCGACAGTTGCCGCCGCAACGGCAGCAACATCGGTGCGTCATCCCCCAAGTGCCCGGCCCAGAGTTCATCGAGTCGCGTCAGGTGTTCGAGGATCGCTTGAAACAGCGGGCGTTGCTGGGCCAGTGGCAGGTTTTGCAGACACAGCGGCTCAAGACGCAATACCAACCAGGCAAAGGCGGCGGCACGCGTACGTGGCTTGGCGGGAAACACCTCGACCCAATGCTGCTCGCAGAGATAGCGCAGCAGCCCAAGGCCGGCGAGCAACCCCGGGAAGGATTCGCACTCATGCAGCGCCCAGGTCAGCCACACCGCGACGCGCACATCCTTTGAATGCTCGCGCAACAGGCACTCACTGATCTCGCGGACTTTCTGCCAGTCCGGCTGGCGGGTGCCGTGCATCGACTGCAACTTGGCCAGTTCTGACTCCAGCGCTTCATATTCGCTTGAATAACGCATATCACTGCCGGCAAAACTCGTTTGCGAGCAAGGTGAACGTGCAAGTTCAAGGTAATAGTCGAGGCACTTATCGGAATAGTTCATGGGCCGCCATACATGACCGTCAGAAGCAGGGCTGGCAAACTAATTGCACTTATCGCACAAAGTAGCACGCCACATTAACTTCGCTCGATCGCCGCGAAGTCAGCAAACCTTAGCCATGCATAAAACGTTCAGCAAGCAACCAATCAAGAGTTAAGGAATATCCTACACACCGCAAAAATCAAGGCCTGCGCAGCAATTTGCGCAGCACAAACGTGTAAGCCTGGCGTTATTCATGCGCACTTCAAGCAAATCCAAGAGACGCCAACATGAGCAATTAATTGCGCACTTACGCGCAACTAATCCGACTTAAATTTCGCATACTGACTAAAAGAAAACCCGCAACTTACCGCTCCAGCCATATTTCATTGGCTCACACACTTTCAGGCACGTTTCTTGTTATAGAGCCCTGCCCACCCGGCACCGTCTGTCGGGTGGAACTACCTCAACCATCAGGCAAGGAAACCCGTCATGCCAACACCCGCGTATCTCTCCATCACCGGTGTCAAACAAGGTTTGATTACGGCAGGCACGTTTACCCAGGACTCGGTAGGTAACATTTACCAGGAAGGTCATGAAGATCAGATCCTGGTCCAGGCGTTCGCCCATCAGGTGATCATTCCCCGTGATCCACAGTCCGGCCAGCCGACCGGCCAGCGCGTGCACAAACCGCTGATGATCAGCAAGATCTTCGACAAGTCGTCACCGCTGCTCTTCAGTGCGCTCACTGGCGGCGAAGAGGTCAAATGTCGCCTGGAGTGGTTCCGCACCTCGTCGGCCGGCACCCAGGAGCACTACTTCACCATCGAGCTGGAAGGCGCGACCATCGTCGACATCCAGTCGCGCATGCCGAACTGCCAGGACCCGGCCAATGCGCACTTCACCCATCTGGAGGACGTGTATTTCACCTATCGCAAGATCGTCTGGACCCACGAAGTGGCCGGCACCTCTGGCTCGGATGACTGGCGCACACCAGTCTCCGGCTGACGTCGCGGGTCGCGGCCGCCAGGGACGGCAGCCGTGACTAGACCATCGCCAGCGGGTGCTTGCGCTGGGGTGCGCAAAACACCCGGTCGATTGCGTCCAGGTCATGCTCATCCAGCACCAGTTGCGCGGCGCCGGCGTTGAGCCGCACGTGCTCGGGAGTAACGGCCTTGGGGATCGCGATGACACCGTTTTGGCGTAGCACCCAGGCCAGGCACACCTGGGCTGGGGTGACGTCATGGCGTCGGGCGATCTGCTTGAGTGTGCTGCTGTCCAGCAATGCGCCGCCCTGGGCAATCGGGCAATAAGCCATTAGCGGCAGATGGTGTTGTTGCCACCAGGGCAACAGGTCGAATTCGATGCCGCGCTCTTCGATGTTGTAGAGCACCTGGTTGGTGGCGCATGCCGGGGCGGCGAGCTCCTGGAGGTCTGCCACATCGAAGTTGGACACGCCCCAGCGGCCGATCTTGCCAGCTTCGCGCAGGCGCTCGAAGGCTTCGACAGTTTCTTCAAGGGGATACTGGCCACGCCAGTGCAGCAAGTACAGATCGATGTAGTCCGTGCCCATGCGTTGCAGGCTGGCGTCGCAGGCGCGCGGCACGCCTTTGTGGCTGGCGTTGTGCGGATACACCTTGCTGACCAGGAACACCCGGTCACGCCTGCCGCGAATGGCTTCGCCGACGACTGCTTCGGCGCCGCCTTCGCCATACATTTCAGCGGTATCGATCAGGGTCATGCCCTCGTCGATCCCCAGTTGCAGCGCGGCGACTTCAGCGCGGCGCTGCCCGGGGTCTTCGCCCATGCGCCAGGTGCCCTGGCCGATAACAGGGACCGGAACACCGGCCAGATCAATGGTACGCATGACAACCTCCTGATGAGTTCGCGGATAAACAGTGTGGCATTGGCCGGACAAAAGGGTTCAATCGCAGTATGGTTGGCGCCTGCCAAGTCGCCAGGAAGTACCTGCAATGCTGTTTGTCGTCATGCTCGGGGGCAAGCACCCACGGGCCCGGATTGAAGTGCACGATGTGGTGTTCGCCGTGGCGGATACACTGCAAGCCACCTACCCGCAACTGCGCGACGCCTGGTTTGGCAGCGCCAAGGGCGTGCACATCGATTCGTGGATGGCGGTAGACGGTGTGGATGGCTGGAAGGTCCAACTCAGTCACCTCGCCCCCCAGGCCGATGCCACGCGCCTGTATTTCATCAACCTCGGTGGTTATGCAGCCAACGTGTTTGGCGAGGCGCATCAGTACGTGCTGGTTGTGGCACGCACTGCGCGGGAGGCGAAAGCGTTGGGCAAGCAGCAGATGCTGCGTCACTGGGCCCAGGCGCATACCGATGCCGTGATGGATATAGACGACTGCCTGCCGATCGATCTGGTGGATGGGCGCTATGTTCACCTTGAACAAGCCCCACACCGGCCGATCGTGCAGCACAACGACTACATCGTGCTGCCCTGACACATCAAGCGGTCCGCTGCGGTGGGTCAGGAAGATTGAGGTGTCTGGATTTGGGGCGGCTTCGCCACCCAGCGCGGGCAAGCCCGCTCACTACATGGTGCGGTCGCGGTTGGGTGGCATGGGGCGTTGGTCAGGCGTGTCGGAACACCAGCGGAACTTTGCCGGGAAATAACCGCCTGAATCCGGTAGGCTCACCCTTTTTATTCAAGGAGTTAATCCCCATGGCCAAAGCCACCGCCCGCCACATCCTCGTTTCCACTGAAGACAAGTGCAACGAACTCAAGGCCCAAATCGAAGGCGGCGCTGATTTCGCAGAAATCGCCAAAGCCAATTCCAGCTGCCCATCCAGCCGCGACGGCGGCAATCTGGGTTCGTTCGGCCCAGGCCAGATGGTCAAGGAATTCGACACCGTCGTCTTCAGCGCCCCGGTCAACACCGTGCAAGGCCCGGTGAAGACCCAGTTCGGCTACCACCTGCTGGAAGTCACCAGCCGCCAGGACTGATCCGGTCTGCGCTGATGCCCTACACAACGGCCCGCCTTTTGGTGGGCCGTTGTGCATGTGATGACTGGCGACGCTGCCGCCGTTAGCGTACAAATCCCTATTCTTCTATACGCGGCGTTCAAGGCTGATAATGCGACTGGCTTTTTCTACCCTGCTTAGCTCTACCCTGGCCCTGCTGCTGGCCAGCAGCGCCGTGATCGCGGCACCGCTGCCGTACCTTACGGTCTATGGCGAGCCGGCCAAGTACCCCGCCGGCTTCCACCACTTTGACTACGTCAACCCCAATGCGCCCAAGGGCGGCAACCTACGGCGCTCGGCCATTGAGATCGGGCGCTTTGACCATGTGCTGCCCTACATCGACAAAGGCATCGGTGTGTCCCAGGTCGACGGCTGGCTCTATTCGCCCCTGGCCCAGCGCTCCCTGGATGAGCCTTACACGGTGTATGGCCTGGTTGCCGAGAAGATGGAGCGCGCCGAAGACGGCCTGTCGCTGCGCTTCTTCCTCAATCCCAAGGCGCGTTTCGCCGACGGCACGCCCATCACCGCCGAAGACGTGCGCTACACCTATAACCTGCTGATGACCCAAGGCCGCCTTGGCTTTCGCACGCTGTTCGCCGACGTCAAGCACGTCGAAGTCGAAGGTGAGCGCCAGGTACGCTTCGATTTCTCCAGCAATGAAAACCGCACCCTGCCCCTCGACCTCGCGACCCTGCCGGTGCTGCCCGAGCACTGGTGGAAAACCCGCGACTTCGCCAACGGCGGCGGCTACGAGGCACCACTGGGCAGCGGCCCGTATAAAGTCAGCAAGATCGATTCCGGCAGCACCATCACCTTTACCCGTGACCCCGACTGGTGGGGCAAGGACCTGCCCGTCAGCCGCGGCCTGTACAACTTCGATCACCTGAGCCTGGAATATTTCGGCGATACCGAAGTAGCGCGCCAGGTCTTGCGCGGCGGCGCCTATGACTTCAACCGCGAGTTTTCCGCCACCGGCTATTCCATCGGCTACAACGGCCCGGCCCTCGACGACGGTCGCCTGCAACGCGCGCATTTGGCCAAGGAGATGCCGCAACCGGCCCAGGGCTACGTGTTCAATGTGCAAAAACCGATGTTCAAGGACCGCCGCGTACGCCAGGCCCTGGCGATGCTGTGGGATTTCGAATGGGCCAACCGGCAGATGATGCGCAACATGTACATCCGCCAGCAGAGCTTCTTCTCCAACAGCCCGCTGGCCGCCAGCCAACCGCCGACCCCAGAGGAACTGGCGATCCTCGAACCCTTGCGCGGGCAAATTCCCGACGAAGTCTTTACGCAAGTGTTCAAGGCCCCGGTCACCGACGGCAGCGGCATGATCCGCGACAAACAACTGCAAGCCCTGGCCCTGCTGGAAGAAGCCGGCTGGAAACCCGACGGCGACCGCCTGGTCAACGCCGACGGCGAGCCGCTGGAGTTCACCTTCCTCAACACCCAGAACGGCCTTGAGCGTCTGCTGCTGCCGTACAAACGCAACCTCGCGCAAATCGGCATCACCTTGAATATCCGCCGTATCGACTCCTCGCAGTACGTCAACCGGATGATGGCGCGCGACTACGACATGATCGTGGTCGGCTTCCCGGTCACTACTTCGCCGGGGATGGAGTTGTACAACTACTTCGGCTCAGACGCCGCGTTCGATCCCGGCGCCAACAACTACATGGTCCTCAAGGACCCGGCGGTCGATACCTTGATCAAGGGTCTGGTCAAGGCCGACACCCAGGCGCAGATGCTCACCTACGCCCACGCCCTGGACCGGGTGCTGCAATGGAATTACCTGTGGATTCCCAACTACTACCCGCCCGGCACGTCCGCCGCATGGTGGAACCGCTTCGGCCGCCCTGCCGTCGAGGCGAAAAACGATGAAGCCCTGGAAAGCTGGTGGGAAATCAGCCCTACACCGCTGACAAACGAGCAGATGCAAAAACGCGGAGGCCGCCACTGATGCTTGCTTATATCGTACGGCGCCTGCTGCTGATCATCCCCACGCTGGTGATTATCCTGCTGGTCAACTTCGTCATCGTGCAGGCCGCCCCCGGCGGCCCGGTGGAGCAAGCCATCGCCCACCTGCAAGGCATCGGCGGCGGCGCGGTCGGCGGCTCGGGGGGTGACGGCATCAGCGGCGGCTCCCGGGCCAGTCGCGGCCTGGACCCGAAGCTGATCAAGGACATCGAAAAACAATACGGTTTCGACAAGCCCGCACCGGAACGCCTGTGGCTGATGCTGACGAGCTACGCCAAGCTGGATTTCGGCAACAGCTTCTTTCGCGGCAAAACAGTGATCGACCTGATCCTGGAGAAAATGCCCGTCACCATCTCCCTCGGCCTGTGGGCCACCCTGATCACCTACCTGGTGTCGATCCCCCTGGGGATTCGCAAGGCGGTGCGCCATGGCAGCAGCTTTGATGTGTGGAGCAGCACCGCCATCGTCATCGGCTACGCCATGCCAGCATTCCTGTTTGCGATGTTCTTGATCGTGGTCTTCGCCGGCGGCACCTCGCTGAACTGGTTCCCGGTGCGCGGGTTGGTCTCGGAAAACTTCGAGGAACTGAGCACCGTCGGCAAGATCGCCGACTACTTCTGGCACCTGGTGCTGCCGGTCACGTCGCTGGTGATCGGCGGTTTCGCCACCCTGACCATCCTCACCAAAAACTCGTTCCTCAATGAAATCACGCGCCAATACGTGGTCACCGCGCGCGCCAAGGGCTTGAGCGAACGGCGGGTGCTGTACGGCCATGTGTTCCGCAACGCCATGTTGCTGGTGATCTCGGGGATTCCCCAGGCGTTTATCAGCGTGTTCTTTGCCGGTTCGCTGCTGATCGAGGTGATTTTCTCCCTCGACGGCCTCGGGCGCATGAGTTACGAAGCGGCGGTGTCGCGGGATTATCCGGTGGTGTTCGGCTCGCTGTTTATCTTCACCTTGTTCGGCCTCTTGATAAAACTCATTGGTGACCTCTGCTACACCCTGGTCGACCCGCGTATCGACTTCGCCGCGAGGAACGCCTGATGTTCAACCTGTCTCCCGTGGCCCGTCGACGCTTCGAACGGTTCAAGAAAAACCGGCGTGGCTGGTGGTCGCTGTGGCTGTTTATCGGCCTGTTCATCCTGACCCTCGGCGGCGAGTTGATCGCCAATGACAAGCCCCTGGTGCTGAGCTTCAAGAACGAACTGTATTTCCCGGTGTTCAAGCGCTACACCGAGCAGCAGTTCGGCGGCCAGTTGCCGTTCCAGGCCGACTACCGCAGTGACTACGTGCAAAAGCTGATCAAACAGGATGGCGGCTGGATGCTGTTCCCGCCGATCCCATTCAGCGACGACACGCCCAACTACGAACTGACCCGCCCTGCCCCCAGCCCGCCTTCGGCCGTGAACTGGCTGGGCACCGATGACCAGTCGCGGGATGTGCTGGCGCGGGTGATCTTTGGCGCGCGGGTCTCGATCCTGTTTGCCCTGGCGCTCACCGCGATCAGTGCCGCCATCGGCATTGCCGCCGGTGCGTTGCAGGGTTACTACGGCGGCTGGGTCGACCTGATCGGCCAGCGGGTGCTGGAGGTGTGGTCGGGGCTGCCGGTGCTGTACCTGTTGATCATCCTGTCGGGCTTTGTCGAGCCTAATTTCTGGTGGTTGCTGGGGATCATGGCGCTGTTCTCCTGGCTGGCCCTGGTGGACGTGGTACGCGCCGAGTTCCTGCGCGGACGCAACCTGGAGTACGTCAAGGCCGCTCGCGCACTGGGCCTGAGCGACGCCAAGATCATCCGCCGACACATCCTGCCGAATGCCATGACCGCAACCTTGAGCTACCTGCCGTTTATTCTGACCGGTGCGATCTCCACCCTCAGCGCCCTGGACTTCCTCGGCTTCGGCATGCCCGCCGGCAGCGCCTCGCTGGGTGAATTGATCGCCCAGGGCAAGCAGAACCTGCAAGCGCCGTGGCTGGGCCTTACGGCGTTTTTCACCCTGGCACTGATCCTGTCGCTGCTGGTGTTTATCGGCGAGGCATTACGTGATGCCTTCGACCCCCGTTCATGAGTGACTGCAGATGAACCTGATCGAAATCCGCGACCTCAGCGTCGCCTTCAGCGGCCAGACCGTAGTGAACAAGCTGAGCCTGGACGTACGCCCCGGCGAGTGCCTGGCACTGGTGGGCGAATCGGGCTCGGGCAAGTCGGTCACGGCCCACTCGATCCTGCAATTGCTGCCCGAAGCCGGCACGCAAACCACAGGCTCCATCCAGTACCGCGGCCAGGAGCTGATTGGCGCGCCGGCCTCGACTCTGCAAAAGCTGCGCGGCAACCGCATTGCAATGATCTTCCAGGAGCCAATGACGTCCCTGAACCCACTGCACAGCATTGAAAAACAGATCGGCGAAACCCTGCTGTTGCACAAGGGCCTGGGCGGCAAGGCGGCGCAGGCGCGCATCCTCGAATTGCTCGATCTGGTGGGCATCCAGAATCCCCGGGAACGCCTCAAGGCCTACCCGCACCAACTCTCCGGCGGCCAGCGCCAACGGATCATCATTGCCATGGCCCTGGCCTGCGAGCCGGAACTGCTGATCGCCGACGAACCCACCACCGCGCTGGACGTGACGGTGCAGCGCAAGATCCTGCTGCTGCTCAAGTCACTGCAACAACGCCTGGGCATGTCGTTGCTGCTGATCAGCCACGACCTCAACCTGGTGCGCAGCATTGCCCAGCGCGTGTGCGTGATGCATGCCGGCGAGATCGTCGAGCAGGCCGATTGCCAGACCTTGTTCAACGCGCCGCAGCATCCTTACAGCCGTCTGCTGCTGGATGCCGAGCCGGCGGGTGACGCGCTGTGCAGCGAGGAGCGCGAGACCGTGTTACAGGTTGACGACCTGACCGTGCAATTCCCCCTCGGCGGCGGCCTGTTCCAGCGCAAAACCTACCTGCGCGCGGTGGACGGCATCAGCCTCAGTGTGCAGCGCGGCAAGACCCTGGGGATTGTCGGCGAATCGGGCTCGGGCAAATCCACCCTGGGCCAGGCGATCCTGCGCTTGCTCGACTCCACCGGCAGCATCCGCTTCCAGGGCGAAGCCCTCGACCCGCTCAATCATCAGCAGATGCGCCCGTGGCGCAAGCAGATGCAGGTGGTGTTCCAGGACCCTTACGGCAGCCTCAGCCCACGCATGACAGTGCAGCAGATCATCAGCGAAGGCCTCGAAGTGCATGCGCCGTGCAGCGTTGCAGACCGTGACGCGCAAGTGATCCAGGTGCTCAAGGACGTCGGCCTCGACCCTGCCAGCCGGCATCGTTACCCCCATGAATTCTCCGGCGGCCAACGTCAACGGATCGCCATCGCCCGCGCCCTGGTACTCAAGCCCGCATTGATGTTGCTGGATGAGCCGACCTCGGCCCTCGACCGCACGGTGCAGAAGCAGGTGGTGGCGCTGTTGCGTGAGTTACAGGAGAAGTACGGCCTGACCTACCTGTTTATCAGCCATGACCTGGCGGTGGTGCGGGCGATGGCCCATGACATGATCGTGATCAAGGACGGCAAGGTCGTGGAGCGCGGCGCAAGCCAGCAGGTATTCGAAGCGCCCCAGCACGCCTACACCCAGGAGCTGCTGGCCGCCGCGCACATCCCCCTGTAAACCCATCCCCCTGTGGGAGCTGGCTTGCCTGCTCCCACAGGACCGCACTCCTACTCCCATTTTGTGTTGGCGACATAAGCATGAACACCAACGAAAGCCTCAAGGATTACCAACAGGTGCGCGGCCTGGCCATCCAGTCGCTGTTCGAGATCATCGAGCAGTCCAGTGAAGGCACGGTGATTGTCGACCGCGACGCGAATATCGTCTGGATGAATGAGCGCTACGCCAAGCGTTTCGGCTTGAAAAGCGCCGACGAGGCCATCGGCCAGCCGTGCGAACAGGTGATCTCCAACAGCCTGCTACGCCAGGTGGTGCGCAATGACCAGCCGATCCTGCTGGATATACAGGACACGCCCAAAGGCCCGTTGGTGGTGATGCGCCTGCCGATCCACAACGATGCCGGCGCGGTCATTGGTGCGATTGGCTTTGCGCTGTTTGATGAGCTGCGCAACCTGTCGCCGCTGATCGAACGCTACCTGAGCATGCAGCAGGAACTGGCTTCGACCCGTTCGTTGCTGCGTTCGCGTCAGAGCAAATACAACTTCGCGCACTTTATCGGCACCAGCGCCGCCAGCCTTGAAGTCAAGCGCCGTGCGCGGCGCAGTGCCAGTGCCGAGTCGCCGGTGTTGCTGCTTGGCGAAACGGGCACCGGCAAGGAGCTGCTGGCCCAGGCGATTCACGGCGCATCGAAGCGGGCACACAAGGCGTTTGTCAGCGTCAACAGCGCGGCGATTCCGGCCGACCTGCTGGAGGCCGAGTTCTTCGGCACCGCGCCGGGCGCATTTACCGGCGCCGACCGCAAGGGCCGTCCCGGCAAGTTCCAGATTGCCCAGGGCGGCACCTTGTTCCTCGACGAAATCGGCGATATGCCCCTGCCCCTGCAAAGCAAATTGCTGCGGGTGTTGCAGGAAAAGGAGTTCGAGCCGGTAGGCTCCAACGAGATGCTGCACAGCGATGTGCGGGTGATTGCCGCCACGTCCATGGACCTGGAGGCGGCGATCAAGCGTGGCGAGTTTCGTGCGGACCTGTATTACCGCCTGAATGTATTGCCGATCCAGGTGCCGCCGTTGCGTGAACGATTGGAGGACATCCCAGCGTTGAGCGAAGCGATTCTGGAGGAGTTGCGCAGCCAGCACGAACTGGATCGCGAAGCCCTGGCGCTGCTGGCGCAACATGCGTGGCCGGGGAATATCCGCGAACTGCGCAATGTGCTGGAACGGGCGGCGTTGCTCAGTGATGACCTGGTGTTGAACGCCGAGGACGTTCGCGCAGCCATCGGCACCTTCACCCCGGTGCAACGCACTGCCGTGGCGACGGTAGCGGGCGAGAGCTTCAGCGCGGCGCGGGAGCGCTTTGACCGGCAGATCATTGCGGCGGCGTTGGCGGCCTGTGGCGGGAATGTGGTGGAGGCAGCCAAGCGGCTGGGGCTTGGCCGCTCGACGCTGTACAAAAAGATGCAGGCCCTCGGCATCGCCTAGTCTCCAAACAGAGACAACACTCTCCCTATCAAGACAGCCTCCTGTGGGAGCGGGCTTGCCCGCGAAGGCGGTGGTTCAGCCGACGTATCTTTGACTGATACTGCGCCTTCGCGGGCAAGCTCGCTCCCACATTTGTTTCGCGACCGTCTCAAATTCGAGACATTATTCGAAACCGCGAACAGAAATAAATAATTTATTCTTATATTTCAACAACTTAATATCTTGGCACGCATCTCGCTATAGCCTCTCCCCACCGCAACACCCACAAAAATAACAATTCGATCTGGAGACACTCCATGAGTGTAATCATCGCCCTGGCAGCCCTCGCGCTGCTGATGCTGGCTGCCTACCGTGGCTATAGCGTTATCCTGTTTGCCCCCATCGCCGCCCTCGGCGCCGTCCTGCTCACCGACCCGTCCGCCGTCGCGCCTGCCTTTACCGGGGTGTTCATGGAAAAGATGGTCGGCTTTATCAAACTGTATTTCCCGGTGTTCCTGCTCGGTGCGGTGTTCGGCAAGCTGATCGAGCTGTCGGGCTTTTCCCGTTCGATTGTCGCCGCCGCGATCCGCTTGCTCGGCACCCGCCAGGCAATGCTGGTGATCGTGCTGGTCTGCGCCCTGCTCACCTACGGCGGTGTGTCGCTGTTTGTGGTGGTGTTTGCGGTGTACCCATTTGCCGCGGAGATGTTCCGCCAAAGCAATATCCCCAAGCGCCTGATCCCGGCGACCATCGCCCTCGGCGCCTTTTCGTTCACCATGGACGCCCTGCCCGGCACGCCACAGATCCAGAACATCATCCCCAGCACCTTTTTCAACACCACCGCCTGGGCCGCACCGTGGCTGGGCCTGATCGGCACGGTCTTCGTGTTCTGCGCCGGCATGCTCTACCTGGCGCGCCAGCGCAACAAGGCGCAGCGCGCCGGTGAAGGGTATGGCACCGAGTTGCGCAATGAGCCGGAAACCGCCGAAAACCTGGCGCTGCCCAACCCGTGGATCGCGCTGTCGCCGCTGATCCTGGTGGGGGTGATGAACCTGCTGTTCACCCACTGGATCCCGCAGTGGTACGGCAAGACCCACAGCCTCGCGCTGCCGGGCATGAGCGCGCCGGTGACCACCGAGATCGCCAAGCTCACCGCGATCTGGGCGGTGCAGGCAGCGTTGTTGGTGGGGATTATCGTGGTGCTGGTGTTCGGCTTCTCCGCGATCAAAAGCAAGCTTGCCGAAGGCAGCAAAAGTGCGGTCAGCGGCGCGTTGCTGGCGGCGATGAACACCGCCTCGGAATACGGCTTCGGTGCGGTAATTGCCTCGCTGCCGGGCTTTTTGGTACTGGCAGACTGGCTCAAGGGCATTCCCAACCCGCTGGTCAACGAAGCGATCACCGTGACGCTGCTGGCCGGTATCACTGGGTCCGCGTCGGGTGGTATGAGCATTGCGCTGGCAGCCATGTCCGAGAGCTTTATTTCAGCGGCCCATGCGGCCAATATCCCCCTTGAAGTGCTGCACCGCGTCGCCGCCATGGCCAGCGGCGGCATGGACACCCTGCCCCACAACGGCGCGGTGATCACGCTGCTGGCGGTCACCGGCCTGACCCACCGCGAAGCCTACAAGGACATTTTCGGCATCACGATTATCAAGACCCTCGCGGTGTTCGTGGTGATCGGTACTTTCTACGCCACTGGCATTGTGTGAGGTTTCCATGACGACATTGAACGGCAAGACCGCCCTGGTCACCGGTTCCACCAGCGGCATAGGCCTGGGCATCGCATTGAGCCTGGCCAAAGCCGGCGCCAACCTGATCCTCAACGGCTTCGGCGACGCCAGCGCGGTGATCGCCCAGGTGCAGGCGTTCGGCGGCAAGGTCGGGCATCACCCGGCCGACGTCAGCGACCCGGCGCAGATCGCCGACATGCTCGCCTACGCCGAGCGCGAGTTCGGCGGCGTCGACATCCTGGTCAACAACGCCGGCATCCAGCATGTGGCGGCGGTGGAAGACTTCCCCACCGAGCGCTGGGATTCGATCATCGCCATCAACCTGTCGTCGGTGTTCCACAGCACCCGCTTGAGCCTGCCGGGCATGAAAGCCAAGGGCTGGGGGCGCATCGTCAACATCGCCTCGGTACACGGCCAGGTCGGTTCGGTGGGCAAGGCGGCCTATGTGGCGGCCAAGCACGGCGTGATCGGCCTGACCAAGGTGGTGGGCCTGGAAACCGCGACCAGTAACGTGACGTGCAATGCCATCTGCCCGGGCTGGGTATTGACGCCGCTGGTGCAGAAGCAGATTGATGATCGCATCGCCACGGGCGTGGACCCGCAGCAAGCGCAGCATGATTTGCTGGCGGAGAAGCAGCCGTCGCTGGAATTTGTGACGCCGCCGCAGTTGGGTGAGTTGGTGCTGTTCCTGTGCAGCGAAGCCGGCAGCCAAGTGCGTGGCGCGGCGTGGAACATCGATGGCGGCTGGTTGGCCCAATAAACGCAAACCTGGACAACACTGGAGATACAAATGTAGGCAAGGGCTTGTGTGGGAGCGGGCTTGCTCGCGAAGGCGGTGGTTCAGCCCAAGCATCTGTGACTGATACTCCGCCTTCGCGAGCAAGCCCGCTCCCACATTGGGCCTGTGTTGCCTGGCAGACTCAAACAAGAACAAGAGATCTCGCAATGTCCGACATCCTCTGGCAACCCTCCCCGGAACGCATCGCCAATACGCGCATGGACCAGTTCCGCCGCTACATCAACAGCCACTACAACGTGCAACTCAACGACTACCCCGCCCTGCACCAGTGGAGCATCGACCAGCGCCCCGACTTCTGGCAGGCCATCGTCAGCTTTTTCGACGTGCAGTTTCGCAGCCCGCCCAGTGCCGTACTGATTGAACAAAGCGCCATGCCCAGCGCCCAATGGTTCCCCGGCGCCACCCTGAATTTTGCCGAGCACCTGCTGCGCCGCCGCGACGATCACCCCGCCGTGGTCGCCATCAGCGAAGACGGCCAGCGCGAGCAGTTGACCTACGCCGAACTGGCCGCACACGTCGCGGGCCTGCAAACAAGCCTGCGGGCCATCGGCGTGACCCAGGGCGACCGCGTCGCCGCGTGCATGCCCAATACCTGGCAAACCCTGGTGGGCATGCTTGCCACCACCAGCCTTGGTGCGATCTGGTCATGCTCATCGCCGGATTTCGGCACCCAGGGCGTGATCGACCGTTTCGGCCAGATCGAACCCAAGGTGCTGATCACCTGCGCCGGTTATCGCTATGCGGGCAAAGATATCGATCAAAGCGCCAAGCTCAATGAAATCCTCGAACGCCTGCCGTCCCTGGAGCAACTGATCGTGGTGCCGTACGCCAAGCCCCAGGCGCGGGTCGAGGACTACCGGAGCGGGGCCAACGTGGCCCTGTGGGACGACTTCTACCGACCCGGCGGCGATCCGCAATTCGTCGCGGTGCCGTTCGATCATCCGCTGTACATCCTCTATTCCAGCGGCACCACCGGGGTGCCCAAGTGCATCATCCACGGCACCGGCGGCGTGCTGCTCACGCACCTCAAGGAACACGGCCTGCATGCCGATCTGTGCCGTGAGGATTGCCTGTTCTACTACACCACCTGCGGCTGGATGATGTGGAACTGGCTGGTGTCGGTACTGGCCATCGGCGCCACAGCGGTGCTGTATGACGGTTCGCCGTTCCACCCTGGGCCCGAGCGCTTGCTCGACTTGATCGATGCCGAAAAGATCAGCGTGTTCGGCACCAGCCCCAAGTTTCTCGCCACCCTGGAAAAGGCCGGTCTGCAACCGCGCTTGAGTCACGATTTGCGCAGCCTCAAAGGCTTGATCTCCACCGGCTCGCCCCTCTCGCCGCAGAGCTACGACTATGTGTACCGCGAGATCAAGGGCGAGCTGTGCCTGTCGTCCATGTCTGGCGGCACCGATATTGTGTCCTGCTTTGTGATCGGCAACCCGGTGCTGCCGGTGCGCCGTGGCGAGATGCAGTGCAAGAGCCTGGCGATGGCCATTGAAGTGTGGAACGACCGCGGCCAGCCGTTGATCGGTGAAAAAGGCGAGTTGGTCTGCACCCGGCACTTCCCGGCGATGCCCATCGGCTTGTGGAACGATCCGCACCAGACGAAGCTGCGCGCCTCGTATTTCAGCCAGTTCCCTGGCGTCTGGGCCCAGGGCGACTACGCCGAGCAACGCCCGAACGGCAGCCTGCTGATCCACGGGCGCTCCGACGCCGTGCTCAACCCCGGCGGCGTGCGAATCGGCACGGCGGAGATCTATCGCCAGGTGGAAAAAGTCCCGCAAGTCATGGAAAGCCTGGCCATCGGCCAACGTTGGCAGGATGACGTACGGGTGGTGCTGTTTGTGCGCCTGGGCGACGGCATCGCCCTGGATGAGGCGCTGGAGCAGCAGATCCGCCACGTCATCCGCGCCAACACCACGCCACGCCATGTACCGGCAAAGATCCTCGCCGTCACCGACATCCCGCGCACCATCAGCGGCAAGATCGTCGAATTGGCAGTGCGCAATGTGGTACACGGCGAGCCGGTGAAAAACACCGATGCGCTGGCCAATCCCGAGGCCTTGGAGCAGTTTCGCGACCGGCCTGAGCTGGCTTGAAAGATGAAAGGTTTCAGCCCTGACCCACTCATTTGAAGACAACCCCCCAATGCATGCTATTTTTCGAGGGGTAGTCAGCCGTTCCCTTGTCACGGGATAATCGGCGTTTGTCATATTTCAAAGCGTTACGCTCAGGGCTTTTTCATGAATGGAACATCCACCGTCAGCGAAGCCGGCGCATTGATCGCACGGCTGGACTGGGCGCAAAGCCCTCTCGGTGAAGCCAAAAACTGGCCGCAAAGCCTGCGTACGGCGGTGGATATTGTCGTCCACTCGCCGATGCCGATGCTCCTGCTGTGGGGCAGCCAACTGACCCAACTGTACAACGACGGCTTCGCCGCCCTGGCAGGCAACAAGCACCCACAGGCGCTCGGCCAGCCGGCGCACCAGACCTGGCCGGAATTGCACAGCTTTACCGCACCGATCTACGACGCGGTGCTCAGCGGCCAGGTGCGCACGTTCAGCGAGCAGCCCTTCGTCCTGCAACGCAACAACCGCGACATGGAAATCTGGCTGGACCTGACCTACAGCCCGATCCGCGATGAAAGTGGCAGCGTGGCCGGCATCCTGGTCACCGCCATCGAAACCAACGAGCGCCGCAAGGCCCAGCACAACACCGAGCAACGCCTGCAACTGGCGCTGGCAGCGACGGACGCCGTCGGCACCTGGGATTGGGACATCGCCGAAGACCGCTTTATTGCCGACGCCCACTTCGCCTACCTGCACGGCGTCGACCCGGATACAGCCGAGCTGCTGCCGATCAGCGACTACCTGCACGGCGTGCATCCCGAAGACCGTGGCATGGTGACGCGCAGCATCAAGCACTGCATCACCTTCGGCACCGAGTACGCCGAGGAATACCGCCTGCAACAAGCCGACGGCACCGTGCGCTGGGTGTTCGCCCGCGGGCGTTGCTACAAGGACCATCAGGGCCGCCCGGCGCGCTTTCTCGGCGCCGCCCTGGACCTCACCGAACGCAAGCACACCGAACAGGCCCTGCGCCAAAGCCAGACCGAGCTGCAGTTGATCATCAACGCCATGCCGGTGCTGATCGGCTATGTCGACCACGAGCAACGCTTTCGCCTGAACAACAGCGCGTACCTGGACTGGTACGGCATGACGCCCCAGGAGCTGTACGGCAAGACCATCCGCGAAGTGCTCGGCGACGAGGTGTATGCCGGGCGCCAGGACCAGATCAACGCCGCGCTCAACGGCAAGGCATGCAGTTTCCTGACCATCACTCCACACCGCGACGGGCGCCCGCGCCATGCGCTGATGAAGTACCTGCCGCGCTTCAGCAACGACGGCTCGGTGAACGGCTTCTACATCTTTGTGATCGACGAGACCGAACGCAAACTCACCGAGGAAGCCCTGCGCCACCTCAACGAAAACCTCGAAGAGCGCGTGGCCCAGCGCACCCAGGCATTGGCCGAGGCCAACCAGCGCCTGCAAAACGAAATGTTCGAACGCGAGCGCGCCGAAGATGCGCTGCGCCATGCGCAAAAGATGGAAGCGGTCGGCCAGCTCACGGGCGGCATTGCCCACGATTTCAACAATATGCTCACCGGCATCATCGGCAGCCTGGACCTGATGCAGCGTTACATCGCCGCCGGGCGCAGTGAAGACATCGGCCGTTTTACCGATGCCGCCGTGTCCTCCGCCCATCGCGCCGCCGCCCTCACCCACCGTTTGCTGGCCTTCTCACGGCGCCAATCCCTGGACCGCCGTCCGCTCGACCCGAACCAGTTGGTGGCGTCACTCGAAGAGTTGTTCCGCCGCACCAAGGGCGCCCATATCAACCTCAAGGTGCAATTGGGCCACGACATCTGGCCGGTGAACACCGACGCCAGCCAGCTGGAAAACGCTCTGCTCAACCTGGTGATCAACGCCCGCGACGCCATGCCCGACGGCGGTGAACTGCTGATCGAAACCGCCAACAGCTACCTCGACGGCACCGACATCACCACCCTGGAACCAGTCAAAGCCGGTGACTACGTGATGCTCGGCGTATGCGACAACGGCTCCGGCATGGCGCCGAAAATCCTCGCCAAGGCGTTCGACCCGTTCTTCACCACCAAACCCATCGGCCAGGGCACCGGCCTTGGGCTGTCGATGATCTACGGCTTTGCCCAGCAGTCCGGCGGGCACGTGACCATCCACAGTGAACCGGGCCAGGGCACCTGCGTGCGTCTGTACCTGCCGCGCCTGCATGGCACCGCGCTGGAAAGCAGCCTGCCGGCCAGCGTCGGTGAAGCGCCGGTGGCCCTGGCGGGTGAAGCCGTGGTGGTGGTCGAAGATGACGCGGCGGTGCGCATGCTGGTGGTCAATGTGCTCGGCGAATTGGGCTACACCGCGCATCAGGCGGCGGATGCACGCACCGCCTTGCCGCTGCTGGAATCGGATCTGCGCGTGGACCTGCTGGTCACCGACGTCGGCCTGCCGGGCATGAACGGCCGGCAACTGGCCGAGATCGCCCGCCAGCACCGCCCGGGCCTGCGCGTGTTGTTCATGACCGGTTACGCGGAAAAGGCCGCCGAGCGCCAAGGCTTCCTGGAGGACGGCATGGACATGGTGGCCAAGCCGTTTTCCATCGACCTGCTGGCCACGAAAATCCGCAGCATGATCAGCGTCGTCGAGTGAGTTCAGGCATAATCGCGCGCCGTTGCACGTACCTGGTAGAGATCAATGAAAGCCCAAGCCCGTCATATCCTGGTGAAAACCAGCGAAGAAGCCGAACAACTCAAACAGCGCATTGCCAAGGGCGAAGCCTTTGACGTGCTGGCCAAGAAGTACTCCACCTGCCCATCGGGCAAGCGCGGTGGGGATTTGGGCGAGATCCGGCCGGGGCAGATGGTCGGGGCGATTGATGCGGTGATCTTCAAGAAGCCGCTGCGGGTGGTGCATGGGCCGGTCAAGAGCAAGTTTGGGTATCACCTGGTGCAGGTGTTTTACCGGGATTGAGGGTTGGCTTGAGGCCGCTATCGCAGGCAAGCCAGCTCCCACAGGCGGCCGCGTTTTGTTTGAAGGAATGCGCTCGAATGTGGGAGCCGGGCTTGCCCGCGATCCGCCGCAGGCGGCCATTCACCGAGGGATCAACGCCCCCGGCACCTGAATCACCCGACTCGCCAACCCATGCCCCGCCACCGCCGCTTGCTCCGGCGAACCGCCCTTCAAGCGACTGGCCAGATACGCCGCACTGAACGAATCCCCTGCCGCCGTCGTATCCACCACCTTCCCGACCTCCACAGCCGGCACGGCAAAGTGCTCGCCCTTGAAACGGATCAGGCATTCCTGCGCGCCACGCTTGAGCACCACTTCGTCAATCCCCGGATACGCCGCGAACACCTGCTCACTGCTGGCATAACCAAACAACCCGCGCTCGTCATCTTCGGTCAGCAAGGCCATATCCACCTCGGCCAATACCTTGTGATAGGCCACACGCGCCGCTTCGACGCCGGCCCACAAACGCGGCCGGTAGTTGTTGTCAAACACCACCTTGCCCCCGCGCCGGCGGGTTTCGACCAGGGCTTGCAGCAAGCGCTCGCGGCCGACTTCGCCGAGCACCGCCAGGGTAATGCCGCTGAAATACACCACGTCGTAGCCCGGCAAGGCCGCCAGGATCGGCGCGGCGGCAGGCGTGGTGAAGCAGTCGCGCACGGCGGCTTCGTTGCGCCAGTAAAGAAATTTGCGCTCGCCGCTGGCGTCGGTCTGGATGCAGTACAACCCCGGCAAACGTCCCGGCAGGCGCTGGACCATGTCCAGGCCGAGGCCTTCGTCGCGCCATTGCTGGCACATGGCGTCGCTGAAGCTGTCATCGCCCAGGGCGGTGACGTAATCGACGCGGCCCAGGCTGCCCAGCTCGCGGCGCAGGTACACCGCCGTGTTGAGGGTGTCGCCGCCGAAGCTCTGGTGCAGGCTGCCATCGGCGCGGTGTTGCAGTTCGATCATGCATTCGCCGATGAGGGCGATGTGGGGGTGAGCAGTCATGATGGGGTCTCGGGTGTGGCTGATGGCCTCTTCGCCAGCAAGCCCACACACATTGGATTGGGTTCACAGATTTCTATTTGTGAATACCGTCAACTGTGGGAGCGGGCTTGCTCGCGAAGGGAACGACTCGGTCTAGAAACAGGTATGCAAGCTCTCGACCACCTGCAACTGCTCATCCACCAGGCAACCCACCTGCCACTTGTCAAACGTCAGGCACGGGTGCGAAGTACCGAACGAAATAATGTCACCAATACGCAACTCAACCCCCGGCGCCACGCTCATGAACGCATGCTGGTCCATCACCGCCGTGACCTTGCACCCGCTCACATCCTCGCCTTCGGCGGGCACGATCCCGGCCTTGTAGCGCTTGAGCGGCACCGGCAACCCGGCGTCGTAGGCCACGTCGCGCTTGCCCAGGGCAACCACCGCGAAGCCCGGCTCGGGCAGCGATTGCACGTGGGCCCAGACTTCCAGCGCCGGGCGCAGGCCTTCGTTGAGGTCGCTGCGACGCTCGAGTACGCAGCATTGCGCGTCTTTGTAGATACCGTGGTCGTGGGCCACATAACTGCCGGGACGCAGCACGCTGAGGAAGCGGCCGGCGGCGTTTTGTGTTTCGAACGACTCGGCGATCAGGTCGTACCAGGCCGACCCCGATGCGCTGATGATCGGCTTGGCCAGGTCGAAAGAACCGTTGTTCTGCAAATCCACCGCCAGGCGCACCAGGCTCGCGGCAAAGTCGCGGATACCGCTGATAGCGTGCTCGCCGTGGATCACCCCTTCATAACCTTCGATACCGGTCAGCGCCAGGGCCGGCTGGGCCTGGATCGCCTTGGCCAGGTCGCGCACTTGCTGCTCACTGCGGCAGCCGCAACGGCCGCCGACCACGCCGTATTCGATCATCACATTGAGGCGCAGGCCACGGGCGGCAAAGAACAGCCCGAGGTCGGCGACGTTGTCTGGATGATCGACCATGCAGTGGAAATCGAAATCCTTGTCCGCCAACAGGTCGGCGATCAACGCCATGTTCGGCGCCCCCACCAGTTGGTTGGCCATCAATACGCGGCGAACGCCACCGGCGTAGGCGGCACGGGTCTGCACAGCGTTGGCCAGGGTAATGCCCCAGGCACCGGCGGCGATCTGGCGCTGGAACAGCGCCGGCATCATGCTGGTCTTGCCATGGGGCGCCAGCTCGGCGCCACTGTTGCTGACGAACGTTTGCATCCAGCGGATGTTGTGTTCCAGGGCGTCGCGGTGCAGCACCAGGGCCGGCAGGCTGACGTCACGGACCAGATGGGCACCGACGGCGGCGGCGCCTTTTTCAACGGCATTGATGGCAGACATGAAATGCTCCTATTCGTTGATGCGACGGGCCAGGCTGTTGGCGCTGTCGATCAACACCCGGCGATAGTCGTTGTAGTTTTTCTGCGCATCGGCCCGTGGGGCGACGATGCACAGGGTCGCAATGCTGATGCCTTGCGCGTCCCGCACCGGGGCGGCAAAACAGTGGGTAAAGGTGTCGGCCACGCTGTCGAAGGAAAAGAAGCCATCGAGGGTGGCCTGGCGGATCTGTGCCAGGAAGGTCTCCAGCGGCAAGCGCTCACCGTCCGGCAGGATGAAATCGTCCTGGTCGATCAGGTCGATGATCTGCTGGTCGCTCAGGTGCCCCAGCAGCAGGCGCCCGGAGGCCGTCCAGGGGATCGGCGCGTTTTCGCCGATGTCCGAAGAAATACGGAAATGCCGCTCGCCCTCGCGCATCAGCGCCACCGTGTATTTGCGCCCGTTGAGCAGGCACATCTGCGCGGTTTCGTGGGTCTGGCTGACGATGTCCTGCAAGGCGTGGTCGGCCTCGCGGGTCAGGTCGAAGTGGCGCAGGTGCGCCTGGCCGAGAAAATACAGCTGGCGACCAAGGTAGACGTGACCGTCTTTGCCTACCGTCTCCAGAATGCGTCGTTCCAGCAGCGAGGCGACCAGTTCGTAGACCGTGGACTTGGGGCTGCCGATGCCGCTGGCAATATCATTCGGGCGCAGGGGCTGGCCGATTTCCTTGAGGAAATCGAGAATATCGAACGCCCGGTCCAGGCCTTTGGCGCGGCGTTTGATGGTGTCTTCGGTCATGGCAGTTTTCGGTCCGGTCATAGTAGTAATGCTGCACAGTGAACCCCTGTGGGAGCGGGCTTGCCCGCGAAAGCGGTGGGTCAGTCAGGCATGGGTTGCCTGACACTCCGTCATCTCAGGCAAGCCAGCTCCCACATTGGCGCTGCGGGGGTCTTCAGATCGCTGCATTTAGCCTTTTTTCTTGTAGGCCACGCAATCGATCTCCACCTTGCAATCGACCATCATATTGGCCTGCACACAGGCGCGCGCCGGTGCGTGTTCCGGGGTGAAGTATTCGCCGAACACCTTGTTGAAACTCCAGAAGTCCCGTGGGTCTTCCAGCCATACGCCAACGCGGACCACGTCTTTGAGTTCGTAACCGGCTTCTTCGAGGATCGCCACCACATTGCGCATGGTCTGCCGGGTTTGCTCGACGATGCCACCGTTGATGATTTCACCGTCCACCGCTGGCACTTGGCCCGAGACGTAGAGCCAGCCGTCCGCTTCCACCGCACGGGCGAAAGGACGTGGCTGGCCGCCGCCGGCAGTGCTGCCGGTGCCGTAACGAGTAATGCTCATAAAAATAGCCTCCTGATTAAAAACGAATGTTCTTGAGAAATTCCGCCAGGCGCGACGATTGCGGGCGCTCGAAGATGTCCTTCGACGAGCCCTGCTCTTCAATGCGGCCCTGGTTCATGAAAACGATCTTGTCGGACACTTCATAGGCGAAGCGCATTTCGTGGGTGACCAGCAACATGGTCATGCCCTCTTCCGCCAGGCCCTTGATCACGCTGAGCACTTCGCCCACCAGTTCCGGGTCGAGGGCCGAGGTGACTTCATCGAACAGCATCAGGCTGGGGTTCATCGCAATCGCCCGGGCAATCGCCACGCGCTGTTGCTGGCCGCCGGAAAGCTGGCCGGGGAAATGGTTGCGCCGCTCCAACAAGCCTACGCGGTCGAGCCATTTTTCCGCCAATGCCACGGCTTCGTCCTTGCCCATCTTCTTGACCTTGAGCAGGCCGAGGGTGACGTTTTGCAACGCGGTCAAATGGGGGAACAGGTTGAACTGCTGGAACGCCATGCCGGTCATTGCGCGGTGCTGGGAGATCACGCGTTCAGGGTGACGCACGCGCTTGCCGGCGATTTCGCTGTAGCCGATGGACTCGCCGTCAAGCGTGATCTGCCCGCCCTGGAACTCTTCCAGCAGGTTGACACAGCGCAGCAGCGTGGTCTTGCCCGAGCCGCTGGAGCCGATCAACGTGACCACGTTGCCGCGCTGCATGCTCAGGTCGACGCCCTTGAGTACTTCCACGTCGCCGTACTGTTTACGCAGGCCGCGAATGTTGAGCAGTGCTTGCTCTGTTTGAGGTTGGTTCATGGCAAGGCCACCCGCTTTTCAATGTAGCGCCCGAATAACTCGATGGCGTAGTTGATGACAAAAAACAGAAACCCGGCGAACAGATAGAACTCCAGGGTCATGAAGGTACGCGCGATGACTTGCTGGGTACTCAACAGCAGCTCGGCCACGCCGATGACCGAAAGCAGAGTCGAGGCCTTGACGATTTCCGTGGAGGAATTGACCCAGGTCGGCAGGATCTGCCGCAGTGCCTGTGGCAGCAGCACGTAGGCCAGGGACTGTTGGAATGTCAGACCAATCGCCTTGCCCGCCTCCAGTTGCCCACGGGGGATGGCTTGCAGCGCGCCGCGCACGATCTCCGAGACGTGAGAACCGCAAAACAGTGTCAACCCGACCGCACCGGCCTGGAACGCGCTGATTTGCCAACCGAGCGCCGGCAGCATGTAGAAACACGCGAGCACCAGCACAAACACCGGCGTGCCACGGATCAGATCCACATACAGGCGAAACGGCGCCCGCATCCAGAACTTGCCGTAGGTCAGGATCAACCCGGCGACGATGCCGATCAGGGTGCCGAAGATAATCGCCAGCGCCGACACATACACGCTGGCTTGAAAGCCCGCCCACAGGGTATCCCGGGCGATCCACAACTCATGCAACCAGCTGGGGGACTCGTACATGGGAACCCTCCTTAACGACGGATCGCCAAACGCTGTTCCAAGTAACGGAGCAGCATGGCAATGAGGTAACAGGCAGCCACGTAGAGCGCCGTCGTGACCAGCCAGGTTTCAATCACCCGGTAGCTTTCGACGTTGATCTTGCGGGCGTAATAGGTCAGCTCCGGCACCGCAATGGCAGCGGCCAGCGAGGTGTCCTTGAACAGCGAAATAAAGTTGTTCGACAGCGCCGGCAGCACGTTGCGCAGCATCACTGGCACGGTGATGTAGGCCCGGATGCGCCATTCGCCCAGGCCAATGGCCAGGCCGGCTTCACGCAACCCCTTGGGAATATTCAACAGCCCGGCACGGAATACTTCGGTCAGGTAGGCACCGGCGTACAACGACAGCGTGATGATGAAGGACGGGATTTTATCGAGGCGGATGCCCAACGATGGCAGCGCAAAGTAGATCAACAGGATCAGCACCAGGATCGGCGTGTTGCGCACCACCGTCACGTACACCGAGGCGAAGATTCGCAACGCGCGGTGCTTGGACAGCATGGCAAACGCCATCAGCAGGCCGATCACGCAACCGATGGCGATCGACAGCAGCGCCAGCTCCAGGCCCAGGCCGAGCCCCGCCAGCAAAGTGTCGAAATCGCGCCACACGGCGGCAAAGTTCAACTGATAGTTCATGGTCGGCAATACCTAATAGGGGCGCCGTTCGCGGCGCCCCGGTTGTCACGAATCACTTGAACTCGACAGGAAAACCAATCGCCGGCGATGGCAGATCGACGCCGAACCACTGCTTGAACGAGGCTTGGTAGGTGGGGAACTCGACACCGGTCATGGCTTCATGCAGGGCGGTGTTGACGAAGTTCAGCCAGTCCTGGTCGCCACGCTTGACCGCGCACGCGTAGGTCTGCGGGCTCCAGGCGTAGGTCGGGCTGCGATAGCGGCCAGGGTTCTGCACCATCAGGTATTTGACCGAGGACTGGTCGGTGGCGGCGGCATCGGCGCGGCCGGAGTTCACGGCCTGGTACATCAGGTCGACGCTGTCGTATTGGTCGACCTTGGCTTTTGGCAGGGCCTGATGCACCAACTCTTCGGCGTAGACGTTTTGCAGCACCGCCACGGTGACGCCGTCGCCAGCGGCTTGCAGGTCTTCAATCTCTTTGTACTTGCTGTTGTTCGGCAATAGCAGGCCGACGCCTTCGCGGTAGTACGGCAGGGTAAACGCGACCTGCTGAGCGCGGCTGGCGGTGACGGTGATGAACTGGCAACTCATGTCGACCTTGTTGGTCAGCAGGTTGGGAATTCGTGCGTCGGACGACTGCACCACAAATTCGACTTTGCTCGGGTCGTTGAACAACCCCTTGGCCACGATGCGGCCGATGTCGATATCAAACCCCTGCAACTTGCCATCCGCTCCCTGGAAGTGCCACGGCGCATTGGTACTGCCTGTACCCACGATCAAGTGCCCACGCTTGAGCACATCATCGAGCTTGCTGTCCGCCGCCTGCACTTGGCTTGCGAGGGACGCCGAGGCGGCGAAGAGAAAAACACACGCTTTGAATACGGAAGGTCGGTGATGCATGACAAGCACTCCAGGAGTTGTGTATTCCGCTATACCGGAACTTGGTATGTAACAACGGAATAGACAGCAGAAAGTGTGCCACACGCTGAAATAGAAAAATATGCGGGGAATAAATTCTTTATAAATCAGCCAGATAAATCGTCGCGGGCAATACGGCGATACGCCAGCATCTGCGCCCACCGTGCTACCCCAGGCCACACACTGCGGTGACAGGCCCCAGTCGGGCGCGCCAAAACAGCGTTACCACGCACCGTTGCGGTGCGCGCGCACCGTGGAAAAATCCCCATGCTCGGCTAGCCTTTGCACATGCCCGCCTATAAGGACCGTGCCCTGATGAAGTTTCGTCTTACGCTGGTTTTGCTTTCCTTGCTGGTGGCCGGCAGCGCCTGCGCCAGCAACGATCGCCGCGACTGCAAGGAAGAACTGCGCAAGCTCAAGGACACCTTGAGCACCAACTACACCAGCCAGAACCACCACGGCTATCGCCAGGCCAAGGCCTCGCGGGACAACCTGGAATACAAGAAATGCGCGAGCCAGGCGCGCAAGGCCCGCGAACGCTTGGAGCGTGAGCGGGACCTGTGAAGGTTGACAGTAGACGCTGTTCAATCCTCGATTTAGCGTTGGCGACAACTACCGCTGCGCAAGAGGAAGACTGTCATGGGACTTGCCACCGCGACGATTGCCAATGCCGAGGACTACCAACAGGTACTGAGCAGCTCACGCCCAGTATTTTTGCTGTTTGTTTCAGTCCGCTGCCCCGCTTGTTCTCAGGCCGTGCCGCTGTTTGAAAGGATTGCCGCCAACTACCCCGAGATCGTGAGCATGGTGCTTGACTGTGAAAACACTCCTCGCCACCCGGAGGTAAAGGGCACCCCGACCTGGTTGATCTACCTCAATGGAGAGTTGAAAGAGGCATTCAAGGGTTTAGGCGCCCCAGAAGATCAAGACCAATTCGTTGAAGACACGTTCGCCCGCTACGCCCGCTAGTCCTTGCACGCCCCGACGGCAGTCTCCGCCGAATCCGGGTAGAGGATGGCGACATCCTCAACCCGGTGCCGTTCAGGGCCGACCGGGCGCTGTATGTGTCAAAACACGCAGGCAAGGGCTGCTTTACGGTTCACGCACCATCGTCACCTGAGTGACCCGTCGCTCTTCGACCGCGGCCACGGTCAGGCGCCAGCCTTCGTACGCCAGGCTGTCGCCGACCATTGGCAAGCGGTCCAGCAGGCTCATCACCAGGCCGGCGAGGGTCTGGTAATCCTCGGTCGCCACCGCCTGAAAGCCGGTGCGCTGGCGCAGTTGGTTCAGGTTCATTGCGCCATTGGCACGGAACCCGGCGCCCTCCTCGACAATATCCGGCCCTTCGATTTCGCTGGCATCCGGCAATTCACCGGCGATGGATTCAAGGATGTCGGTCATGCTCAACACGCCCATGAAGTCACCGAACTCGTTGATCACGAAGGCGATGTGGGTGGACTCCTGGCGCATCTGCTCCAGGGCATTGAGGATCGAAAAGCTCTCCAGCAGGTTGATCGCCCGGCGTGCCAGGTGTTCCAGGTTCGGCTGGTTGCCGGCCAGGTATTCTTTGAGCAGTTCCTTCTTGTGCACAAAACCCAGCGGTTCATCCACCGCGCCGTTGCGGATCAATGGCAGACGCGAGTAGGACGAATGCATCAGTTTCAGGCGAATCGTCTCTGCATCGTCCGCCAGATCGATGTAATCAACCTTGGCGCGCGGCGTCATCAGCGTACGAATCGGCCGCTCGGCCAATTGCAGCACACCGCTGATCATCACGCGCTCGCGGCGATCAAACAGCGGGCCCTGGGCGGTATCGGGCTCACCAAGCAAGTCGGCCACCTCTTCACCGACCTCTTCCACCGCCAGGCTGCGACCGCCCAGCAAACGCATTACCGCATGGGCGGTGCGCTCACGCACCGGCAGCACACCTTGCGCCGACTTCTTGCGGCGGGCACGGGCAATCTGGTTGAACACTTCGATCAGGATCGAAAAACCGATGGCCGCATACAAGTAGCCCTTGGGAATATGGAAGCCCAGGCCTTCGGCGGTCAGGGCGAAACCGATCATCATCAAGAAGCCCAGGCAGAGCATGATCACCGTCGGGTGCGCGTTGACGAAGCGGGTCAACGGCTTGCTCGCGACGATCATCAGGCCGATGGAAATGATCACCGCGATCATCATCACCGCCAACTCATCGACCATGCCCACGGCGGTGATCACCGCATCGAGGGAGAACACCGCGTCGAGCACCACGATCTGCGCCACGATCGGCCAGAACATCGCGTAGGCCACATTGCCCGTACGCTGGGCCACATGGCCTTCGAGGCGCTCATGCAATTCCATGGTGGCCTTGAACAACAGGAACACACCACCAAACAGCATGATCAGGTCGCGACCGGAGAAGCTCTTGTCGAACACTTCGAACAACGGCTGGGTAAGCGTCACCAACCACGAAATACTCGCCAGCAAGCCCAGGCGCATCAGCAACGCCAGAGACAAACCGATCAACCGCGCACGATCACGCTGCTCCGGCGGCAGTTTGTCTGCCAGGATGGCGATAAACACCAGGTTGTCGATACCCAGCACCAGTTCCAGCACAATCAAAGTCAACAGGCCGAGCCAGGCCGTTGGATCCGCTAACCATTCCATTTATAGAGTCTCTTTGTTCGATTATCAGAATGCCGGACACGGCAATGCGCGGTCAGTGGACCGGGACAAGACTAGCAGTCGAAATACGGGGTGCTTGAGCGGAAACGGCGGCAGCGGATGTCTTGGGGAAAGACGACTGGGGGGCTCCGAGAGGGTGTTCATGCAAGTCCTGCGACAAGAAAAGGACTTGAATCGTACAACCGCAAAGCAAATTTCCTACAGCGCAAAACTATTACAAGATCTGTAATCATGTCCGGCCGGCCGCCTTGGCCAACTGGATAAACCGCGCCACGGCGGGAGCCTTTTCGAAGCGCCGGTGGATCAGCGACAACCACGACGACGCCTCACTGCCTTGAATCGGCCGGTAGACCACGTTCGGCAAGGCCACATGCCCCACCACCGACGACGGCACCACCGCCACCCCTTGGCCCAGAGAAACCAGCGCCAACACCGCGACCAAACCACCTGGCTGCGGGCCCAGGCGTGGCGCAAAACCGCCCTGGGTCGCGACATGCAGCGTGCCGCTGATCTGCTCGGGCAAGATGAAGGTTTCATTTTGCAGGTGTTCACAACCGATGGCCTTCAGGCCCAGTAGCCAGGAATCCTGGGGCAGCGCGAGGACAAAACCTTCACTGTCCAGGCGCACCGCTTCTACGCCATCGGGCAGGGTCATGGGCGAACGAACGTAGCCGATGTCATAGCGCCCATCCGCCACCGCACCCGGCAACGTAGCCATGGCGCACTCGCGCACATTCACACTGACATCGGCAAATGCCTGGCCGAACGCCTGCATCTGCCGTTGCAACAGCCCGCTATACACCGCGGACGCCACATAGCCCAACTCGATATGGCCGATTTCACCACGCCCGGCTCGCTGGGCCTTACGCTGAGCGAGCTCGAATTGGCGCACGGTAGCCTCGGCTTCCGGCATCAGGGCCGTGCCCGCTTCGGTCAGGCTGACCTCACGCTGTTGACGGATAAACAAGCGCGTACCCAGAGCGGTTTCCATGTCCTGGATCTGCCGACTCAAGGTCGGCGGCGCGATCCCCAGTTGCTCGGCGGCGCGGGTGAAGTTGCAGTGCCGGGCAACGGCCAGGAAATAGCGGAAATGGCGGATGTCCATCGCAGGGTTAGCTCAAAGGTAATGAAGTTGTACCTGGCGCCTAACAAAGGCGCCAAGTGCTGGCGATAAGCTGGGACCATCCTAACAGCACAGAGCCTTTGCGATGCATATCCACTTCAAACCACTCATTGCCTGCAAGGTAATCGGATCATGAACCCGGTCAGCCCGCGCCTGACCCTGTTGACCGCTTCCGGCGTCTGCTCGCTGATTGTGCTCGACACCAATATCGTCGCCGTGAGCCTGCCGAGTATCGCCCGCGACCTTGGGGCCAACTTCGCCGACATCGAATGGGTGGTCAGCGCCTACATGCTCGCCTTTGCCGCGCTGCTGTTGCCGGCCGGCAGCCTTGCCGACCGTTTCGGGCGCAAACGCTCGCTGGTCTGGGGCCTGGGTATTTTTATCCTCGCCTCCCTAGGCTGTGGCGCCGCCCCGACCGCGTTGCTGCTGGATGTCGCACGTGCAGTCAAAGGCGTCGGCGCCGCGCTGTTGCTGACCGCGGCCCTGGCGTCCATCGGCCATACCTTCCACGATGAAGTGGAGCGCGCCAAGGCCTGGGCGTTCTGGGGGGCGTGCATGGGAGTGGCGATGACCGCCGCGCCGACCCTGGGCGGCTTGATCACCGAGTACCTGGGCTGGCGCTGGATTTTCTACCTCAACCTGCCCGTGGGCCTGGCGCTGATGGCTCTGGTGCTGCGCGCGATCCCGGAATCCCGCGATACTCAATCCGCCCGGCTCGATCCGTGGGGCAGCCTGGCCTTCAGTGCCAGCCTGTTGTGCCTGATCTGGGGACTGATCGAAGCGAACCGCATAGGTTGGGACAGCCCGCTGACCTATGCACGCCTGCTGGGTGGTGCAGTGCTGTTGGGCGTGTTTGTGCTGGTCGAACGCTTGCAACAGCGACCGATGGTGGACTTGCAACTGTTTCGCCATCCGCGCTTTATCGGCGCGTTGCTGGGGATGTTTGCCTACGCCGGTTGTGCCCAGGTGATGATGACATTACTGCCGTTCTACCTGCAGAACGGCTTGGGTTTCTCCGCAATCACTTCGGGCCTGGGCATGCTGCCATTTGCCCTGACTATGCTGGTGTGCCCACGCATCGGCGCACGCCTGGCCGGACGCTTTGCGCCTGCGACCATGATGGCAATCGGTTTGACCCTGGTGGGCTGCGGCAACCTGCTCAGCGCCTGGGCAGTGAATGTGGGGGGCTACCTGCCCTTCGCCCTGGCGATTGCCATCACTGGCGCCGGCGCGGGTTTGCTCAATGGCGACACCCAGAAAAACATCATGGCCTGCGTGCCGCGCGACCGCGCCGGGATGGCCTCGGGGATGAGTACCACCATGCGTTTCAGCGCGATCATGCTGGCCATTGGGGTATATGGCGCGCTGCTCAATAGTCAGAGCGAGCAGTTGTTGAGCGCGAGCATCGGTGGCCAGTGGCAGGCGCAGGTGGCCGGCATAGCGTCGCGAGTGGTGGCGGGCGATATGCCGGCGGCGATGGCGCTGTTACCGGAGCCAGCACGCGCCAGTGTGCAACCGTTGGCCCGGCAGGCGTTTGTCGGTGGGTTCGGCGGGGTGTTGGGGGTCGCAGGATTATTGGGGTTGCTAGGGGCGCTGGTGGTGGGCATGTTGATGCGACACCCGATCAATATGGGAGCGGGTGTGTGTGGGAGCGGGCTTGCTCGCGAATGAGGAGTGTCAGTCGCTAAATCCGGTGACTGGTACACCGCCTTCGCGAGCAAGCCCGCTCCCACACAAGCCCGCTCCCACAAGGGATCACCTGGATCCGAGGGATCGGGTTACCAGAACCGCTGCTGGGTCAGACGGCTCCACCAGGTCAGCAGCACCCGGTCCACGGAACCGCTGGCCGCCAGGCCGACACGCTCCTGCAAACTCTTGCGCTCGGCATAGTGCAGGTGGAACACCTCGTCGGTCTTGGCCTTGGTCGCCAGGTATTCGTCGCTGGTTTGCAGCTCATCGACCAGTTGCTTGTCCAGCGCTGCAACACCCAGCCACACCTCTCCGGTCGCAACTTCATCAATCGCCAACTGTGGGCGATAGCGCGACACGAAGTTCTTGAACAATTGATGGGTGATGTCCAGGTCTTCCTGGAACTTCTCGCGGCCCTTCTCGGTGTTTTCGCCAAACACCGTGAGGGTGCGCTTGTACTCGCCGGCGGTCAGCACTTCAAAGTCGATGTCGTGTTTTTTCAGCAGGCGGTTGACGTTGGGCAACTGCGCCACCACGCCAATCGAACCGAGAATGGCAAACGGGGCGCTGATAATTTTCTCGCCGATGCACGCCATCATGTAGCCGCCGCTGGCCGCAACCTTGTCGATGCACACGGTCAACGGCACGCCCGCCTGGCGGATCCGCGCCAGTTGCGACGAGGCCAGGCCGTAGCTGTGCACCATGCCGCCGCCGCTTTCCAGGCGCAGGACCACTTCGTCCTTAGGCGTGGCGAGGCTGAGCAACGCGGTGATTTCATGGCGCAGGCTCTCGGTGGCCGAGGCCTTGATGTCGCCGTCGAAATCCAGCACGAACACCCGTGGCTTGGCCTCGGGCTTTTTCTTGCTGTTCTTCTTTTCGGCTTTGCTTTCGGCTTTGCTTTCGGACTTGCGCAGGGCCTTGAGCTGGTCCTTGTCGAGCAGGGTTGATTCCAGGCGCTCACGCAGGCCCTTGTAGAAATCATTGAGTTTGCTGACCTGCAATTGGCCGGCGGACTTGCGACGACCTTTGCTGCGCAATGCCGCGAAGCTGATCAGTACCACCAGAATAGCGACCACCAGGGTGACGGTCTTCGCCAGAAAGCTCGCGTATTCGGCCAGGAAATCCATGTTTCTCCTTACAAGTGCAGTGCGCCAGGCGCGGATTGCCCAAGCATACCGGCGGCACCGCGTTCGAGCCAGTGATCAAACCGCCAGCAACGGAGCGTTCCAACGAGCTTTTAAAACAAGCGTATGTTTTTCCATTGACAGCTCGCAGGCATCCCCATAACCTCGCCAGACTTTCAACGTACCGGGAAAACGGACGTGGGCAGCATCTATCTGATTCGACATGGCCAAGCCTCCTTCGGTGCAGACGACTATGACGTCCTGTCGCCCGTTGGCGTGGAACAAGCGCAAGTGCTCGGGCGCCACCTGGCCGAACTGGGCCTGACGTTCGACCGCTGCATCGCCGGCGACCTGCGTCGCCAGCAGCACACCGCCAGCGCCGCGTTCGATCAATACAGCGCCCTCGGCCTGCCGGTGCCGGCCTTGGAGGTAGACAGCGCCTTCAACGAGTTCGACGCCGATGCGATCATCCGCGCCCTGCTCCCCGACCTGCTCACTACCGAACCCGAAGCCCTGGAAATCCTGCGCAATGCCGCGCAGAACCGCAGCGAATTCCAGCGCATCTTCGCCCTGATCATCGAGCGCTGGCTGGCCGGCACCTATGATCCGCCGGGCCTGGAAAGCTGGCTGGGGTTTGTCGAGCGGGTCCAGGCGGGCCTGCAACGCATTCTTGAAGCGGCGGACAACGCGCAGAAAATCGCCGTGTTCACCTCCGGCGGCACCATCACCGCCCTGCTCCACCTGATTACCCGGATGCCCGCTGCCCAGGCCTTCGAACTGAACTGGCAAATTGTTAACACCTCGCTCAACCAGCTGAAATTCCGCGGTCGCGAGGTGGCCCTGGCTTCCTTCAACAGCCACTCCCACTTGCAACTGTTGAAGGCGCCGCAACTCATCACCTTCCGATGAGCTGCGGCCAACCGTGACCCCAAGGTCACTGGACTCACCATAAAAGGATCGAAACCATGACTGACGTAGCCAAAGCTGTAGAAGCAATGAAAGCCAAATTCAACCCAAGCGCCGCTGACGGCCTGGACCTGGTATTCGGTTTCCGCATCGACGACACCAAGAACTTCTCGCTGATCGTCAAAGACAAGACCTGCGAACTGCAGGAAGGCGAAAACCCAGACGCACAAGTAACGCTGGTCATGGACAGCGAAACCCTGGAAGGCATCGTTGACGGTTCCACCGACGGCATGCAGGCCTTCATGGGTGGCAAGCTGCGCACCGAAGGCGACATGATGCTGGCAATGAAGTTGAGCGAGCTGTTCCCTTCCTGATTCACGGGCAACCCTGAATCCCTGTGGGGGCTGGCTTGTGTGGGAGCGGGCTTGCTCGCGAATGCGGTGTATCAGTCACAGATCGATCAACTGATAGTCCGCATTCGCGAGCAAGCCCGCTCCCACATTTTGCTCCACCACAGACCTTAGGCTTTCGGTTGCAGCAACAACGCCACCAACGCACTCCACCCCGTCTGATGCGATGCCCCCAGGCCGCGCCCTGTCTCTCCATGGAAATACTCATGGAACAACACCAGGTCACAACTCGCCGGGTCCGCCTGCAACTGCGCATACCCCGCCATCGATGGCCGCAGGCCATTTTCATCGCGTAGAAACAACCCCGTCAGCCGCTCACTGAGCCCGTCAGCCACGTCCTCAAGCGACGCCAGATAACCACTGCCCGTGGGGTACTCCACGGAGAAGTTGTCGGCGTAGTAGCGATGAAATTCCCGCAGCGATTCGATCAGCATGTAATTCACCGGCATCCACAACGGCCCGCGCCAGTTGGAATTTCCGCCGTACAACCGCGAATCGGATTCACCAGGCTGGTAGCTGGCACACAGGGTGTTGCCATTCATCTTCAGGGCCAGCGGTTGCTCGGCGAACGCCTTGGACAGGGAGCGCACACCAAACGCCGACAAAAACTCACGTTCATCCAGCATGCGCCGCAGCAGATCCTTGGTGCGCTCGCCGCGCAGCAATGCCAGCAACAGGCGATTGCCCTGCCCCGGCTCGTTCCAGCGCGAGACCAATTTGGCCAGGTCCGGGCGGTGCTTCATAAAGCCCAACAAACGCTCGCGCAACCCTTCCAGACCTTCATGCTCGCGCTGCTCCAGCACCAGCACCGCAAACAGCGGCATCAGCCCGACTATCGAACGCAGGCGCACCGGTTCATTGTTGCCATCTGGGCGGCGCAGCACATCGTAGAAGAACAGGTCCTGCTCATCCCACAGACCTTCGGCGCTTTCATCCACGCGATTGATGGCGCCAGCGATATACAGGAAGTGCTCGAAAAACTTCACCGCGATGTCGACGTACACCACATTTCGCCTGGCCAGCTCCAGAGCCATGCGCATCAAGTCCAGGGCATACGCCGCGACCCACGCCGTGCCATCCGCCTGATCCAGCTGATACCCCGGCGGCAGCGCGGCCGAGCGGTCGAACAAGGCAATGTTGTCCAAGCCGAGGAAACCGCCCTGGAACAGGTTGCGCCCCTCGGCATCCTTGCGATTGACCCACCAGGAAAAATTCAACAGCAGCTTGTGGAAGATCCGCTCCAGGAAGTCCATGTCGCCTACGCCGGTCAGCGCCTTATCCTGCTGATACACGCGCCAACTGGCCCAGGCATGTACCGGCGGGTTGGCGTCGTCGAAGCGCCACTCATACGCCGGCAACTGACCATTGGGGTGCATGAAGCGGTCTTTGACCAGCAGCAACAATTGTCTCTTGGCGTAGACCGGATCAATCAGCGCAATCGCCACCGCCTGGAAGCCCTGGTCCCAGGAGGCATACCAGGGGTACTCCCAGGTGTCGGGCATGGACAGGATGTCGAAGTTGGACAGGTGCCGCCAATGGCTGTTGCGGATATGCAACCGCTCGGCCGGCGGCGCGGGCTGGGCGGGGTCGCCGTCGAGCCATTGGTTGACGTCGAAATAATACAGCTGCTTGGACCACAACAAACCGGCCAGTGCCTGACGCTGTACGTTGCGTGCATCCTCAGACGCGATGCCCTGTTGCAAGGCTGCGTAGAAATCGTCGGCCTCCTGGCGCCTCAGCTCAAACAGCTTGCGCGCATTGACCTCAGGCGCGGCCACCGGCGCAAAACGCAGGTAGAGGGTTGTGCTTTGCAAGCCTGCCAATTCGAGGACGAACCGCGCAGCGACCTTGGTGCCGCTGTCCCGCCGGATCGCCGATTGGACGCCGCCCACCACATAATCGTTGATCCCGTCCTTGAACGGCCCCGGCGCCGGTAGCCCATCCAAACGAGGGTGGTTGCTCTCGTTCTCACAGAACAACCACTCCACCCCATCCTGGCCCCAGGCACTGAGGTAACGATCCGGCAGCTCATGATGACGCGCCAGCACCTGTTCGCCGTCGAGCACCAGGCGCGGCACTGGCGCATCAAAGGTCCAGCTCCAGTCGTTGCGCGCCCACACCTGGGGCAATACCTGCAAGCGTGTCGGCTGATCCGAACGGTTGTGCACGGTGACGCGCATGATAATATCGTCGGGCTGATGCTTGGCGTATTCGACGCTGACATCGCAGTAACGGTTGTCTTCAAACACCCCGGTGTCGAGGATTTCGTATTCGGCATCGCCCAGCCCACGGCGGGCGTTCTCGGCGATCAAGTCGGCGTAGGGAAAGGCCGCGTGCGGGTATTTATACAGCATGCGCATGTAGGCATGGCTCGGCACGCCATCGACGAAAAAGTACAGTTCCTTGACGTCTTCGCCGTGGTTGCCCTCGGCGTTGTTCAGGCCGAACAGACGTTCCTTGATGATCGCGTCGTGCTCGTTCCACAGCGCCAGGCCCAGGCACCAGCGTTGCGCGTTGTCGCTGAAACCGGCCAGGCCATCCTCGCCCCAACGGTAGGCACGGCTGCGCGCATGTTCGTGTGGGAAATACGCCCAGGCGTCGCCGTCGACGCTGTAGTCCTCGCGTACCGTGCCCCACTGGCGCTCGCTTAAATACGGGCCCCACTCGCGCCAGCGCTCGGCGTCCTGAGTCGCCAGGCGCTGGCCTTCGGTGGTGTCGGTTATTCGGGTTACGGGCGTGGCCGTCATGCAGTCCTCCGGCGCCTACAAGGTAGGGAGCAGTGTAGGACCCATCCACACCCGTATGCACATGAAGGTTTAGAAGATCGCGTAGGTGTAGTTGAAGATCAGGCGGGTTTGATCCTGATCGGCAGTGCCTGTGTTCTTGCCGTGGTAGGTGCCGGTCCGCAAAGTCGTCCCGAAACCTTTCAGAGGACCGGCCTGCACAACGTAGTCCAGACGGAAGTCGGCTTCGTTTTCTTTCTGGTCAGGACCACCAGCCACCTTGGACTTGATGTCCCGGCCATCCAGGTAAGCCACGGAAGCCTTCAGGCCGGGCACGTAGGCCTTGAAGTCATACGAGTACTGGCCAAAGTTGACCTGCTCGCCCGCACGGGAGAACTGGCCGACCACGGCGTCGGTGAACAGGTAGAAATCGCTGCCGCCAGCACCCTGCGCATGCGGGTCGGCCAGGCTGCCCTGGTTCACCCACACAAAGCCGCCGTCGTCGCCCACGCCAATATGGCCAAGCATCAGGCTGCTGCCGCCCAGTTGGTAGGTGAAGGCCGCACTGTAGGTTTTGTTGTCCACTTCGTTGGCGTGCTTGGCGTAACCACCGTTGTTGTTGAACTGGTAGCCACTCTGGCCGTTCTTGCCGTCACTGCTGCTGTCGAAGTAGCGCAGGTCGGTCTTGAACGATTGGTCATTGCCCAGCGGCAATACGTGGACCAGGCCGAAGTAGTTCTGTTTGTAGAAGTCTTGGAGTTGGGCGTAGTAGTACTGCAACGTCAGGTTTTTCGCGATGACGTTGTCGGAGGAACCAAACGGCTTGTAGTCCACCCCACCGAACTTGAAGCTGTCGCTGTCGCGCTGGCCACCCGCCACGCTCAAACCTGTGGAATTGCTCGAGGCACGGCCTTCGACGCGGTTCAGTTCACCGCCGGTGAAGGTGACGTTGGGAATATCGCTGGAGGTGAGGATGCCGCCGTCAAAGGTTTGCGGGGCCACACGGCTATCGTTGGACACCAGGATCGGCAACACCGGCGCCAGGCCGCCACCGACATGCAACTCGGTCTGGGAAATGCGGAACTTCACATTGCCTGCCGCGCGTCCAAACGCATCGGCGGGTTCGGTGCCGTTGTTTTTGGTCGGGAAGAAACTGTTGCCATTGCCCGCCAGGCCTGCGCCCGCCGTATGGCCATCGCCACCGTCCAGGCGCAGGGCGCCAAAGGCCATCACGTCGAAACCGACACCCACAGTGCCCTGGGTGAAACCGGACTTGTAGTCAAAGCGCAGCGCGGTGGCGGCTTCGCGCAGATCGTTGTTGGTCCCCGAACGGTTATCGGCGCTGTAGTACATGGTCCGCGAACTCACGGACGCATGGCTGTCCTCAAGGAAACCGCTGTGTCCGTTGCCGGTGCCCAGCGAACCGAGCCCGAAATCATCTGCGCAAGCCTGTTGTGCAAGAACGGCGGCGGTGATGGATAACGCCAGTGTAGAAATTTTCATTAATGACGGCCCCTGAACATTTTTTTATGTGTGTGATGTGCGAAACGGCGTTTTCATCCCTGCGAACGTGACGATTCTTTCATGCCGGATGGGGCCGACTCCGTGAAGAATTAGTTAGGAAAACCGTCGGAAAATGAAATTCTTCGTTGGCGGTTTTTTGTCATATTCACGTCATCTCATTCATTTGCAGAATGAAGTCCTGAAGATTCTTCGTTTGCGCACACACCCCCTGCCCAACAAAATCCTGGCATCGGCTACGTCCACCACCATCGTCATCAGGAATTTTTCTATGCCCAGCACCGCACATGTCAGCCCCGACGAGATCCGCAAGGGCTTTTCCAAGGCCATGTCCGACATGTACCGAGATGAAGTTCCGCTGTATGGCGCACTGATGGCGCTGGTGGCCGAGACCAACACCCGCGTGCTCGAGGCCCAGCCGGACCTGGCGCAACAACTGCAACGCACCGGCGAAATCCAGCGCCTGGACATGGAACGTCACGGCGCCATCCGCCTGGGCACCGCCTTCGAACTGGCAACCATCGGCCGTCTGTTTGCAGTGATGGGCATGCAACCAGTGGGCTACTACGACCTGACCCCAGCCGGCGTGCCGGTGCATTCCACCGCGTTCCGCGCCGTGCATGAGCAGGCGCTGCAAACCAGCCCGTTCCGTGTGTTCACCTCGCTGCTGCGCCTGGAACTGATCGAAAACCCCGAGCTGCGCGCCTTCGCCGAAACCGCCCTGGCCAAGCGCTCAATCTTCACCCCTGGCGCCCTGGCGCTGATCGAACAAGCGGAAAAGGCTGGCGGCCTCAACGCCGTGGATGCCGAGGAATTTATCCTCCAGGCCCTGGAAACCTTCCGCTGGCATCACACCGCCACTGTCACCCGCGCTCAGTACCAGCAACTCAGCGACCAGCACCGCCTGATCGCCGACGTGGTGGCGTTCAAGGGCCCGCACATCAACCACCTGACCCCGCGCACCCTGGACATCGACCAAGTCCAGGCCGCCATGCCCGGCAAGGGCATCACGCCCAAGGCTGTGATCGAAGGCCCGCCGCGCCGCCAGTGCCCGATCCTGCTGCGCCAGACCAGCTTCAAGGCCCTCGACGAAGCCATCGCCTTCACCGACGCCAGAGGCAGCCACAGCGCCCGCTTCGGCGAAATCGAACAACGCGGCGTAGCCCTGACCCCCAAAGGCCGCGCGCTGTATGACCAGTTATTGAATGCCGCACGCGATGAGCTGGGCGCGTTCCCCAACGAGGGCAACGCCGCACGCTACATGCAACTGATGGAACAGCACTTCCAGGCCTTCCCCGACAACCACGCACACATGCGTGAACAGGGTCTCGCCTACTTTCGCTACTTCGCCACCGATGCCGGCCTGGCGGCCCGTGGCCAAGCCGATCAACCACGCACACTGGAGGCACTGATCGCGGCAGGTCATGTGACAGTGGAACCGTTGGTGTACGAAGACTTCCTGCCGGTGAGCGCGGCGGGGATTTTTCAGTCGAACCTTGGGGATGCCGCGCAGAGTCATTACGCGGCCAATTCAAACAAGGCTGAGTTCGAGAAGGCGTTGGGGCGCCGGACGATTGACGAGTTGGAGCTGTATGGCGAGACGCAGCAGCGCTCGATTGAGGAATGCACTCAGGCGCTGCTCGCCTGAAACAAGATACCCGCCCGGCTCACCAGCGTAATCCTTACGCCGTATTCGCCCCCAGAGCCCCAAGAGCCGGGTGGGTGACGGGCATCATAGGCAGCGACAGGGTCGCTGTCCGTAAGATTAATCTGAACAAATATGTCCGCCCCTTCTGTAGGGCGTGAGGCTTCATTCAGCCCAACTGCTCCACAATCCTATCCTTGACCAACAACCGTTTCTTCTTCAGCTTCTCCACATCCTCATCGCTGGCACTGGCCGCTTCCGCCTTCAGAACCTCTTTGTCGGCATCGTCGTATTGAGTGAGCAGCGCATCCAGACGCTTGTCGCCCGCCCTGCGTTCATGAACGGCTTCCTTGCTCCAACCCAAGTCCTGATACAGGTCGTGTTTCACTGGCATGACGTACCTCCGCATGTTGATCAATGGCTTACGCCCTTGAAGCTAGACCATTGCAAGGGGGGTGTCATGTTTGCGGTCACGACACTGTTCAAAATTCTGGGGCGGGCTTTTGGGGGAGCGGGCTTGCTCGCGAAGGCTGATGCTCAGGCCAGCTCCCGGGTCAAGAACGGCGCGGTGCGGCTGGTCTTGCTTCTGGCCACTTGCTGCGGCGTGCCACACGCCACCACATTCCCCCCCAGATCTCCCGCCCCCGGCCCGATGTCGATCACCCAGTCACTTTGCGCCACCACACGCATCTCATGTTCCACCACCACGACGCTGTGCCCCGCGTCCACCAGCTGATTGAGTTGGCTGAGCAGGCGGTCCACGTCCCGCGGATGCAGGCCGGTGGTGGGTTCGTCCAGGACGTACAGGGTCGCGCCCCGGGCATTGCGTTGCAGTTCGGTGGCCAACTTGATGCGTTGCGCCTCGCCGCCGGACAGTTCAGTCGCCGGCTGTCCCAGGCGCAGGTAACCCAGGCCGATGTCACGCAAAACCTGCAACGACCGCAGTACCCCCGGTTGCTCGGCAAATACGTCAACGGCCTGTTCCACCGTCAACCCCAGCACCTGGGCGATATTCAGGCCTTGCCATTGGATGGCCAGCGTCTCGGGGTTGTAGCGCGCGCCATGGCAGGTCGGGCACGGTGCGTAGACGCTGGGCATGAACAGCAATTCCACGCTGACAAACCCTTCTCCCTCGCAGTTCGGGCAACGGCCCTTGGCGACGTTAAAGGAGAATTGCCCGGCATCGTAATCACGTTTTTTCGCCGCCGGTGTCGCGGCAAACAGTTTGCGCACCTGATCGAACAAGCCGGTGTAGGTCGCAAGGTTGGAACGCGGGGTGCGGCCGATGGGTTTCTGGTCCACCTGCACCAGGCGACGGATCTGCTCCAGCCCGGCGCTGATGCGCCCACCGCTGGTTTGCGGGGCGGCGTCTTCCAGGCTCTGTTCTTCATCACTTTCCACGCTGCGCCCTAGGCCACTGCCCACCAGATCCAGCAGGGCCTGGCTGACCAGGCTGGACTTGCCCGACCCGGAAATCCCGGTAACCGCGGTAAAGCAGCCCAGCGGGAAGTCCACGCTCAGCGCGCGGAGATTGTTGCGCGTCACGCCTTCCAGTTTCAGCCAGCCGCCGGGCTCGCGACGCACCCGTGGCAAGGCGCTTTTTTCCGCGAACAGGTATTCCCGGGTCTGTGACGCTTCAACCTGCGCCAGGCCGGCCGGTGGCCCGCTGTACAGGACTTGCCCGCCATGCTCGCCCGCCGCCGGGCCCACATCGATCAGCCAGTCGGCGCGGCGCATGGTTTCCAGGTCATGCTCGACCACAAACAACGAGTTGCCCGCCGCCTTCAAGCGTGCGAGCGCGGTGAACAATGCCTCGCCATCCGCCGGGTGCAGCCCCGCCGACGGCTCGTCGAGCACATAGATCACGCCAAACAGCTGCGAGCCCAATTGCGTCGCCAGCCGCAAGCGCTGCAACTCGCCGGACGACAACGTCGGCGTGCTGCGCTCCAGGGACAAATAGCCCAAACCCAGCTCGATCAAGGTGCTGACCCGCTCCAGCAGGTCCTGGGCGATGCGTTGGGCGGCCAGGCGCTTTTCCACCGACAGTTGCATGCTGTCCTGCCCCGCCGCCACCGGCCGCAACAGCTCGGCCAGCTGGGTCAAGGACAGTTGCGACAACTCGCCAATGTCCACCCCGGCAAACTTTACCGACAGCGCCGCCTTTGTCAGCCGCTTGCCCTCGCATAAGGGGCAGGCGCTGCCCTGCATGAACTGCGACACACGCTTTTTCATCAGCGCGCTTTGGCTGTGGGTGAAGGTGTGCAGCACGTAACGCCGCGCTCCGCTGAAGGTGCCCTGGTAACTCGGCTCCAGCTTGCGCTGCAACGCCTCGCGGGTCTGCTCCGGGGTGAGCCCTGCATACACCGGCACGGTGGGGGTTTCTTCGGTGAACAGGATCCAGTCGCGCTGCTTTTTCGGCAGCTCACGCCACGGGATGTCCACGTCATACCCCAGGGTCACGAGGATGTCGCGCTGGTTCTGGCCTTGCCACGCCAACGGCCAGGACGCCACCGCGCGCTGGCGGATGGTCAGCGACGGATCGGGCACCATCAGCGCCTCGGTCACTTCATACACACGTCCCAGGCCGTGGCATTGCGGGCAGGCGCCTTGGGGCAGGTTCGGCGAAAAATCCTCGGCATACAGCATCGCCTGCCCCGGCGGATAACTACCGGCGCGGGAGTAGAGCATGCGGATCAGGCTCGACAAGGTGGTGACGCTGCCCACCGACGAGCGCGCGCTTGGCGTACCGCGCTGTTGTTGCAGGGCTACGGCGGGCGGCAGGCCTTCGATGGAGTCCACATCCGGCACGCCGACCTGGTCGATCAGCCGCCGCGCATACGGCGCCACCGATTCGAAATAGCGCCGCTGCGCCTCGGCATACACCGTGGAAAACGCCAGGGACGACTTGCCCGAGCCCGACACCCCGGTGAACACCACCAGTGCATCCCGCGGGATGTCCACGTCGACGTTGCGCAGGTTGTGTTCGCGGGCGCCACGCACCCGCACGAAACCGTGGAATTGAGGGGTGTTGCGCTGTGAAGTCATGGTCAACCTTATCTCGCGGTGAGCACGCTGCGCACCCGTTGCGTCAGGGCTTCGGGGCTGTAGGGCTTACTCAGCAGGTGAATGTCGGGGCTCAGCAAGTGATTGCTGGAAAGAATGTCGCGAGTGTGGCCGGAGGTGAACAGTACCGCCACGCTGGGTTGTTGTGCACGGGCCCAGGCGGCCAGGTCGGTGCTTTTGACGCGGCCAGGCATGACCACGTCGGTAAAAATCAGGTCTGGCAGCAAACCGCCTTGCAAGGCCTGCATGGCGTGGTCGCCGTCTTCGGCAGTGAGTACGGTGTAGCCCGATTGCTGCAGCAATTCGACCACGGTCAGGCGCACGCCTTCGTTGTCCTCCACCACCAGGATGGTTTCCTGCCCGCCGGTGTGGGGCAGTTGATCGATGTGCACGTCCAGGCTTTCCGGCTCCAGGCTGTGGGGGAAATACATCTGCACCACCGAGCCCTTGCCCTCCTCGCTCCACATCTCCACGTGCCCGCCACTCTGGCGCACAAACCCGAACACCATGCTCAGGCCCAGGCCGGTGCCGTGGCCTTCACGCTTGGTGGTGAAGAACGGCTCGAACGCGCGCTTGAGGGTCAGCGCCGACATGCCCACCCCGGTGTCGGTGACCGCCAGGCGCACATACTCCCCAGGTTTGATGCTTTTGCCCGCACAATCGCCGGGGTTGAGGATGATGTTTTCACCTGTGATGCGGATCACACCCTCGCCTTTCATCGCGTCGCGGGCATTGATCGCCAGGTTGAGCAGCGCGTTCTCCAACTGGTTGCGATCGACGTTGATAAGCCAGGCATCCTCGGGCATTTGCACGTCGATATGAATGGTTTCCCCCAGCGCCCGTTGCAGCAACTCACCCAGGCCCGCATAAATGCGTTGCGGGTTGTGCACCGCTGGCGACAGCGGTTGACGCCGGGCAAACGCGAGCAGTTGCGCCGACAGCTTGGCGCCGCGTTCCACCGCCGCAATCGCCGCCGCCACACGGCGCTGCACCTGGGCATTGTCTGGTTCATGGCGGGCCAGCAGGTGCAGGTTGCCGGCGATCACTTGCAACAGGTTGTTGAAGTCATGGGCCACGCCACCCGTAAGGCCGCCAATGGCTTCCAGCTTCTGCGACTGGCGCAGTTGCTCCTCGGCGGCGGAGCGCGCCTGTACTTCGGCGGCCACGCGCTGTTCGAGGTTGTGGGTGAGTTCCTGGCGCACCCGCTCGGACTGCACCAGTTCGGTGGTCTCCACCACAATCGCCAATACGCCCGCCGGTTGCTGGTTGTCGCCGGCGACCGGGCTGTAATAGAGGTCCAGCCACACGGTTTCCGGCAAACCGTTGCGCAGCAGCACCAGGTCCTTGTTGTTGAACGACAAGGTGCCGCCCGCCAGGCAGGTGTCCACCACGTGCCGGTTGAAGTCGGCGACTTCCGGCCAGCCCAGCTCCACCGGCGTGCCCAGCAGGTACGGGTGGCGACCGCCGGCGAACCGCGAATAGCTGTCGTTGTAGATCATGTAACCCAGGCGCCCCCACAGCATCACCATCGGCACGGGGGACGCCAACATCATCTGTACGTTGCAGGCCAGGCTGGTGGACCAGCGGTCGATGGGGCCCAGGTCGGTGGCCGACCAATCGAAGGCACGGATCCGCTGGGCCATTTCACCGGCCCAGCCTTCACAGCCATGGGGGTTGGATAAAAACTGCATCGGTTGGCTCAGTACGCAAAGAAGACATCGGCAAGTTTTGGAGCGCAGCAAACTTAGATGGTTTCAACCTATGTACGTTAGGCGTTAAACAACGCACCTACCACTCGTCTCAGTGAAAATCCCGACTGCGCACATGAATCCCTTCCAGCAGCGGTGTCAGGTCGGTCAACCGCCCGGCAATCAAGTGCCGCACCTCGCCCACCGCTTCCCAGCGTCCGTCCACTTTCAGCAGCCGCGACCCCACCAGTGCCTGGCGTTGGCGCTCGGCCAGGTCGCGCCAGACCACCACATTGAGGTTGCCAAACTCGTCCTCCAGGGTGACGAAGGTCACCCCGCTCGCGGTGCCTGGACGTTGACGGCCGGTCACCAGACCCGCGACGCTGACATTGCGCCCATGCTCCACCGCCATCAGCTCCCTGGAGCTGCGGCAGCGCCGTCTGCGCAATTCATCACGCAGCAACGCCAGCGGATGCGGGCCAAGGGTAGTGCCGACGGTGGCGTAGTCGGCCTGCAAGTCTTCCCCCACCGTGGGCGCGGGCAGTTCCACCACGTCTTCATCCGGGCTGGGCAAGCCGGCAAACAACCCGAGTTGCTTGTGCAACCCGGCCACCGCCCAGCGCGCCGTGTGCCGGTTGCCCGCCAAGGCGCGCAAGGCACCGGCATCCGCCAGCAACGCCTGAGCGCGGGCGTCCAGGCCTGCGCGCTCGTCCAGGTCGGCAATATCGTTGAACGGGCGACGTTGACGCGCCGCTTCGATGCGCCGCCCCTCCTCTTCGCGAAACCCCGCGATCATGCGCAAGCCCATGCGAATCGCCGGCTGCGCGCCCTCGATAGGTTCCAGGCTGCAATCCCAGTCACTGGCCTGCACATCCACCGGACGGATCTGCAACCGATGTCGCCGCGCATCCTGCAGGATCTGGTCCGGACTGTAGAACCCCATGGGCCAGCTGTTGATCAGCGCACAGGCAAAGGCCGCCGGTTCATGGCACTTGAGCCAGCAACTGGCATAGGTCAGCAAGGCGAAACTGGCCGCGTGGGACTCCGGAAAGCCATAGCTGCCAAAGCCCTTGATCTGCTCGAATATCTGCGCGGCGAACGCCTCGCTGTAGCCGTTTTTCAGCATGCCGGTGCGCAGCCGTTCCTGGTGCGGCTCCAGGCCGCCGTGGCGTTTCCAGGCGGCCATGGAACGGCGCAACTGGTCCGCCTCGCCGGGGCCGTAATCGGCAGCGACCATGGCGATCTGCATGACTTGCTCCTGAAACAGCGGGATGCCCAGGGTCCGCTCCAGCACCGCTTTCAATTGCGGCGAGGGATAGGTGGTCTCTTCCTCCCTGTTCCGCCGCCGCAGGTATGGATGCACCATGCCACCCTGGATCGGCCCCGGCCGCACGATCGCCACCTCGATCACCAGGTCATAAAAAGTCTTGGGCTTGAGCCTGGGCAACATCGACATCTGCGCCCGCGACTCGATCTGGAACACGCCGATGGTGTCGGCCTTGCTGATCATCGCGTAGGTCGCCGGGTCTTCCTTGGGAATGGTCGCCAAGGCCAGGTCGAGGTGACGATGGCGGCGCAGCAGATCGAAGCAGCGGCGGATCGCGCTGAGCATGCCGAGGGCGAGAATATCCACCTTGAGCAGGCCTACCGCGTCGAGGTCGTCCTTGTCCCATTGAATGATGGTGCGCTCGGCCATCGCCGCGTTTTCCACCGGCACCAGGGTGTCCAGCGGGTATTCGGAAATCACAAAACCGCCAGGGTGCTGGGACAGGTGCCGGGGGAAGCCGATCAGTTGCTGGGTCAGTGTGAGTACCCGACGCAGCAGCGGGCTGTCGGGGTCGAAGCCGCCTTCACGCAGGCGCTCAAGTGGCGGCGCAGCGTCGCTCCAGCGTCCGCAGCAGTCAGCCAGGGCGTTGATCTGATCCGGCGGCAAACCCAGGGCCTTGGCCACGTCACGCACCGCGCCGGCGGCATGGTAGCTGCTGACCACCGCCGTCAGCGCCGCGCGGGTACGGCCATAGCGCTGGAACACGTACTGCAGCACTTCTTCGCGGCGCTCGTGTTCGAAGTCCACGTCGATGTCCGGCGGCTCATTGCGCTCTCTGGACAGAAAGCGTTCGAACAGCATGTTCATCAGGCTCGGGTTGATCTCGGTGATCCCCAGGGCGAAACACACCGCCGAGTTGGCCGCCGAGCCCCGGCCCTGGCACAGGATCGAACGGCTGCGGGCAAAACGTACGATGTCGTGCACGGTGAGGAAGTAGCTTTCGTAGCCCAGCTCGCTGATCAGCTCCAGCTCGTTGTTGATCTGCTGCAAGGTCTTCGCATCCACGCCCTCTGGCCAGCGCCGGGCGATGCCCTCTTCGGTCACGGCGCGCAGCCAGGAGCGGGCGTCATGGCCTGCGGGCACCAATTCGCGCGGGTAGTGGTAGCGCAACTGGCTGAGGTCGAAGGTACAGCGCCGGGCGATGGTTGCGGTTTCGTCGAGCAAGGCTTGCGGGTACAACGCGGCCAGGGCGTCGAGGCTGCGCAGATGCCGTTCGCCATTGGGATGCAGGCGCGTGCCGGCTTCGGCCACCGGCACGTGATGGCGGATCGCGGTCATGGTGTCTTGCAGGGCGCGGCGGCCACGGGCATGCATGTGCACATCGCCACAGGCCACGGCAGGCAGTTGCAGGCTGGCGGCCAGTTGCAGGCGCTGTTCCAGCAGGCGTGCATCGTCCTGGCCGCAATGCAGCTGCACCGCCAGCCACAGGCGTTCGGCGAAGGTGCGGCGCAGCCATTGGATCTCGGCCTGGGTGGTGCGATCTTCGGCGATCCACAGTGCCAGCAGGCCGGGCAGCGGCTGGTCGAAATCCTCTTGCAGCAGGCGGTAGCGGCCCTTCTCGGCACGCCGGCGGGCCACCGTGATCAAGCGGCACAGCTGCTGGTAACCGCTGAGGTTTTCCACCAACAGCACCAGTTTCGGGCCGTTCTCGATGCGCATCTCGCTGCCGATAATCAGCGGCAACTGTACCGCTTTGGCCGCCTGCCAGGCGCGCACAATGCCCGCCAGGGTGCATTCATCGGTGATCGCCAGGGCGCTGTAGCCTTGGCGTTTGGCGCGTTCGAACAACTCCAGCGCCGTAGACGCGCCGCGCTGGAAACTGAAATTGGACAGACAATGCAGCTCGGCGTAACTCATGCAAACCAGCCTTGCAGCCACAGCCCATCGCGCTGGCCCACGGTGCGGTAGGCCCAGCCTTGTTGACCGGCACGGGTCTGGATCAGGTAGTAGTCGCGGCGGATGTCGGCGCCGTCCCACCAGCCGGATTCGATGCGCTCCGGGCCCATGAGGATCTGGATGCCCGGCTCGGCCAGCAGGGTCGGTTCGCTCAGCAACCAGCCGGGGCGCCGGACGTTGTTCAGGGGTGGGCTGGGGCGACTGTCGGCCGCCGCTTGCCAGGCGCATTCGGGGCGATGGTCGGCGTGAAAGCGCAGGCCCTGCACCGCGTCATCCCCCAGCCGGGCGCGCAGGCGTTCGCGCAGTTGCTCCCACGGCAGGGTCTGTTGCGGGCGGTCGTCGAACAGGTCCTGGCGCTGTGGCACGAACACCGGCAGGTCCTGGGCCACCAGGCGAAAGCCGCGCACCGGGGATGTCACCTGCACTTGCTCCAGGCGGCCGCGCGCCAGTTCGAACAGCATCGCCGGTTCACGTTCGGCACTGAGCAGGCCGACCTTGATCACGCTGTCGGGGGCCTGGGCATGCTCCAGGTGCAGGTCGAAACGCTGCACGCCACTGTCGCGCCCACAGAGGAAGGCGGACAGATCGCCGGTCAAGCGCCGCAACGGGAACAGCAGCGCCTGGTGGGATTGCACGTCGAAATTCAACTCGATGCGCACATCGAACTGATCCGGCGGTTGATAGAACGCCAGGGCCAGCGGGCGCTGCCCGGTCAAGGCATCGAGGTGTTTGAGCAGGCTGGCATCAAACCGCCGCGCCAAGGTGTGCCGGGGCAACGCCTGCACCTGGGCCAGGGTGCGCAGGCCCATGCGCGACAAGGCCGTGGCCGCTTGCGGGTCGAGGCCGGCGCGGTCAATCGGCAGCGGCGCCAGGGCTTGCATCAAGGCGCGGTCATCGGCCACCGCCAGGCCATCGTAGAGATTGGCCAGCACCCGCGCCGCTGCCGGGTTGGGCGCGGCGACGATGCGGTGACGAAAACCCAGCTCGGTCAGTTCCTGGCGCAAGCGCGCTTCGAACTGCGGCCACGGACCGAACAAGCCCAGGCTCGACTCGATTTCAAACAACAAGGCCCGCGGGTAATACAGGCTGACCTGGGAGCTGAACCGATAGGCCCAGGCTGCCAGGAATTGCTGCCAGCGTTCGATCTCGGCGGGGTCGTATTCGGCGCTGGCAAACGTCTGGACCAGGGCATGGGCGGCGGTCAGGGATTGTCCAGGACGCAGCCCCAACGCTCGGGCCGCATCATTGACGGTTTGCAACACGCGCCGCTGCGGCGTGCCGGCCAACAGGGCCAGGGGTTGGTCCGGCTCGGGGTGCGCACGCTGCACCCCGTCCAGCGCCAATTGCGGAAAGACAATACACACCCAGCGCATGCCAACCTCAGTGCCCGGCCAGGGCAATCGGCGCCGGGTGGGCCAGGCCGCCGCGGCACTTGAGCACCCGCACTTGCGCGGGCTTCGCTTCAACCGCCAGGCGCAACGCGGCGGGCGATGAGTTGATCGCCTCGTTCAAGGAGCGCCAGGCGAACGCCAGGGTCTGCCCGGTTTCCGCCGCCACCTGCAAGCGCCGCAGCGCACGGTCATCGGCCTTGCGCGGCCAGCACAACACCGCGCCGCAACTGCCGGAACGCAAACACTGCTCCACCGCCCACAGCGCATCGCGCTCCTCGGCCTGGATCACCGAGAGCAAACGCAGATCCACCCCGGCGTTCTGCCAGGCATGGGGATACGGCGTGTAGGGCGGCGCCACCAACACAATGCGCTCGCCGGCCTTTGACAAGCGTGCCAGGGTCGGCAGCACCAACTGCAACTCGCCGACGCCCTCCTTGGCCATGAGGATTTCACTCAACGCCGCCTCCGGCCAACCGCCGCTGGGCAACACCGCGTCCAACCCCGCCAGCCCGGTGGGATGCACGCTGGACGGTGGCGCGGCGGGCCGGCCTTTCCACACGCGGCCGCCATTGAACAGCGTGTCCAGCGCAACGACGGCACCCATCAGCCTTGCCTCACCAGGCCGCAGAACACCCCTTCGATGGCCAGGTCGCGGTCGGGCCCTACCACGATCGGTTGATACGCGGGGTTGCGCGGCAACAGGCGCACGCTGTCGCCGCTGCGTTCGAAACGCTTGATGGTCACTTCGCCGTCCAGGCGCGCCACCACAATCTGCCCGTTCAAGGCCTCGGCACTGCGGCGTACGCCGACCAGATCGCCGTCGAGGATGCCGTCTTCGATCATCGAGTCGCCCTGCACCCGCAGCAGGTAATCCGGGGTTTTGCTGAAGGTGGCTGGGTCCAGTTGCAGGCGGCTGTGCACTTCGGCATCGGCGCCGATGGGCAAGCCTGCGGCCACCCGGCCGAGCACCGGCACATCCAGCCACTCCGGGCGCGCCGGTTGGTTGAGCAAGCGAATACCACGCGCCTGGTTCGGGTTGACCTCGATAAAACCGGCCTCGGTCAACGCCAGCACATGCTTGCGCGCCACGCTGCGCGAGGCAAAACCGAAGGCCTCGGCGATCTCGGCGAGGCTGGGGGGCTGGCCTTGTTGCGCGATACGGTCGCGGATAAAGGTCAGGATGGCGGTGCGGCGGGGAGTCAGAGTCGTCATGGAGTACATTTGTACTCCTGTGGGAAATTTCTGACAATAGCCGCCAGTCGAGTGGCATCAGACCTGCCCTGTCGAAACCTCCCACACAACCGCCGGATTAGCTCTACTCCCCTGCTTTGAGAACCTCTGCAAAGTCCTTCGCCTGATTTTCACCATGCGAGGGATTGCAGATGGATGTTGTTTTGGATGCCCTGATCAAGGGGGCCGTGTCGTGATTTCCGCTACCAGCCAGGCGATTGGCTACCTGGTGCTGGCGGCCATGGATGCCAAATCGCGGGACGTCGACGCGGTTATCAGCGATTTCAACCGCTGCCTCAATACCTATGACGCCTGGACGCAAAGCGCCTTCAGTGTTTCGGCGTTGGAGGTTGAACAGGTATTTAAAGTCGGCAACGAGGTGGCACTCGTCGAACCCGCCAGCCGCTCCAATCTCCCCAGCAGCACCACCGCAACCTGCCCGGCCAATGGCACGTTGACCCTGGTGCACATGTTCCAGACTGCGCGATTCGTGCCCATCGGCAACACGCCGGTGAAGGTGCAGCGGATCGATTCAGATGGCCGCCCGCTAGGTGACCCCCTCCATAAAACCATCGGCCCGAGTGGCATCCTCGAAATCAGCGAATGCGAGCGCAACCAGCGCTACAAGGTCAGCTTCTATCCCAACCTCTCCACGGCACACTTCAAGGCGCTGTACGCCTCGTATCAGGCAGTGATCGCGCCGCTGGAAGACTGGCTGCGCAGCGAATGGAAGACCACCTTCAAACCGCTGTGGAAGGACTACTCCGAAGCCAACTTCCTCCAGCGCTACCTATCGCTGCACGAGGCCTATGCACGCGGGTTTGGCGAGGCACTGTATTCACTCTGGGACACCCTCAAGCAACTGTTCCAGTGGCTGGCAGACCCGCTGGCCCACGCCGAACAACTGTTGCATTACCTGACCGACCTCCAGTTCGAACAGCTGCTGAAAGCCGGCACCGACGCCATCGCCAAGGGTTTGCTGGTGTTGAGCGACGAGCCGCTGCTGTTTGTTTATCTGTCGGCGCTGGTCAGTTGGATGCGCCTGCTGCCCCCGCCGTATCTGAACGAGCTGCTGGGGGAGATCGGCGCCGAAGTGCTGATCAATCTGGTGCTGTGCCTTGCGACTGGCGGGATGGGCGTGGTGGTGCGCATGAGCGCGAAGGTGCTGGGCGGTATCAAGTCCCAGCGGGCGCGCAGGTGGCTGGAGCACATGGCTGGGCAGTTCGGTAAGTCTCGGCTGGCGGAGCATGTCGAGGCGGCCAAGCCGGTGTTGCTGGGCAGTCCGGCGACGCCGATTTCGGGGGTGCCGAGTGCGCAGTTGAAGGCCGGGACCGAGCTGGTTTCCAACCCGGTGACGGCGGTGCGGAGCAAGTCCAGGCAGCACACGACGTTGGTGCGACAGGAACCTGTCG
>NZ_JACVAC010000017.1 GCF_014851685.1 Pseudomonas sp. PDM05 | reverse complement strand
GCGGCGGCACGGCAGGCAGAGGTGTTGCCTGATCCGCCGCCTTCGCAGGCAAGCCAGCTCCCACATTTTTTAACTGTGTACACCTGACACAGCCTGCAAACCCTATTCCCTGTGGGAGCTGTCGAGCCTTGGCGAGGCTGCGAATGCGGCGGCACGGCAGGCAGAGATGTTGCCTGATCCGCCGCCTTCGCAGGCAAGCCAGCTCCCACATTTTTTAACTGTGTACACCTGACACAGCCTGCAAACCCTATTCCCTGTGGGAGCTGTCGAGCCTTGGCGAGGCTGCGAAAGCGGCGGCACGGCAGGCAGAGGTGTTGCCTGATCCGCCGCCTTCGCAGGGCGCACCACAAACGTTCAAGAATTCCCCGAACACGCCTCAGTAGACTCGCCAGACTTCTTCTACTGCAGGTTTTCCATGGACATCTTCCTCTACGCCTTCAGCGTCATGTACAGCCCCGGCCCCGTGAATTTCATGGGCCTCAACGCCGGGCTCACCGGGCAGTTTCGCCGTTCCACCGGGTTTTTCATCGGTGTGGGATGCGCGATGCTGCTGTTGTTTGTGCTGTTTGGCTACACCGGCGAGGCGATCATTTCCCAGGCCGCGTTGCCGTACATCTCGTTGATTGGCGGGGCGTACACGTTGTATCTCGCCTATCAGGTATTCACTGCGCGCACGGTCGTGGATGAAACGACGGCAACCGCACCCGTCAAAACCCTCACGTTCTGGAATGGCCTGGTGATCCAGTTGCTCAACCCCAAGGGCATCATGGCGGTGTTGCCGATCACCAGTGTGATGCTGCCGGCGGCGCACATCACCGGGGTGTCCATCGCGCTGGTGTCGGCGGTGCTGGCGGTTGGTGCGTTCGGCGCGCCATGGGTTTATTCACTGCTGGGTGCAGTGCTCGGACGGCGGATCAATGGCTCGTCGGCGTTCACCGTGTTCAATCGCTGCATGGGCGTGGCACTGGCGGTGTGTGCGTATTTCATGTTCCACGCGTTCTATGTACACCTGATCTCAACATGAGTAGATCTTGTGATCATCTAGAATAATATGAGTTTGTCTCACTATCGCTGACTGTCGACAATGACTGCCATAAATATCGACATTGGAGTTGTTAGTCATGGCAGTCGCTCATTCCCTGGGATTTCCGCGCATTGGACGCGATCGTGAACTGAAAAAAGCGCAGGAAGCGTTCTGGAAGGGTGAGCTCGATGAAGCTGGCTTGCGCGCCGTGGGCCGTGACCTGCGCAAGACCCACTGGGACCTGCAAAAACAGGCCGGTATCGAATTGCTGCCCGCCGGGGATTTCGCCTGGTATGACCAGGTGCTGACCCACTCGCTGATGTTTGGCGTGATCCCCGAGCGCTTCCGCCCAGTCGATGGCAAAGCCACCTTGCATACCCTGTTCGGCATGGCCCGTGGCGTCAGCGACAGCTGCTGTGGCGGCGCCCACGCCCAGGAGATGACCAAGTGGTTCGACACCAACTACCACTACCTGGTGCCTGAGTTCAGCGCTGACCAGCAATTCCACCTGGGCTGGGATCAACTGTTCGAAGAGGTGCAGGAAGCCCGCGAGCTGGGCCACAACGTCAAGCCAGTCATCATCGGCCCGCTGACTTACCTGTGGCTGGGCAAGGCCAAGGGCGGCGACTTCGCCAAGCTCGACCTGCTCGATCGCCTGCTGCCGCTGTACGGCCAGATCTTCCAGCGCCTCGCCGAATTGGGGGTTGAGTGGGTACAGATCGACGAACCGATCCTGGTGCTGGACCTGCCGCAGGACTGGAAAAACGCGTTTGAGCGTGCCTATAACCTGATCCAGCGCGACCCGCTGAAAAAGCTGGTGGCCACCTATTTTGGTGGGCTGGAAGAGAACCTCGGCCTGGCCGCCAACCTGCCGGTGGATGGTTTGCATATCGACCTGGTGCGGGCGCCGGAGCAGTACCCGACCATTCTCGACCGCCTGCCGGCTTACAAAGTGCTGTCCCTGGGCGTGGTCAACGGCCGTAACGTGTGGCGCTGCGACCTGGAAAAAGCCCTGGCGACGCTGCGGCACGCCCATGACAAGTTGGGTGACCGCCTGTGGGTGGCGCCATCCTGCTCGCTGCTGCACAGCCCGGTGGACCTGGGGCGTGAAGACCAGCTGGATGGGGAGCTGAAAAGCTGGCTGGCATTCGCCGTACAGAAATGCGCCGAAGTGGCGGTGCTGGCCCAGGCGGTCAATCAACCCGAGGCAGCGAATGTTGTCGCGGCCTTGGCACAAAGCCGTGCCGTGCAAGCCGCCCGCGCCGCGTCGCCGCGTATCCACAAGCCTGCGGTGCAAGCGCGGGTTGCGGCGATCACTGCCAGGGACAGCCAGCGCCAGTCGCCGTTTGCCCAGCGTATCGAGCAGCAGCGCGCGGGCCTCAACCTGCCGCTGTTCCCGACCACTACCATCGGTTCGTTCCCGCAGACCGCGTCGATCCGCCTGGCGCGCCAGTCGTACAAGGCCGGCAAGTTGAGCGAAGCCGAATACGTCGAAGCCATGCACAGCGAGATCAAGCACGCCGTGGAAGTGCAGGAAAACCTCGGCCTGGACGTGCTGGTGCATGGTGAAGCCGAACGTAATGACATGGTCGAGTACTTCGCCGAGCAACTCGACGGCTATGTGTTCACCCGTTTCGGTTGGGTGCAGAGCTACGGTTCACGTTGCGTGAAACCGGCGGTGATTTTTGGTGATCTGAGCCGCCCGAAAGCCATGACCGTGGAGTGGATCCGCTACGCCCAAGGTCTCACCCACAAAGTGATGAAGGGCATGCTGACCGGCCCGGTGACCATGCTGATGTGGTCATTCCCCCGCGAAGACGTGAGCCGCGAAGTGCAGGCACGGCAATTGGCCCTGGCGATTCGTGACGAAGTGGTGGACCTGGAGGCGGCCGGCATCAAGATCGTGCAGATCGACGAAGCGGCGTTCCGTGAAGGTTTGCCGTTGCGCCAGGCGCAGTGGCAGCACTACCTGGACTGGGCCACCGAAGTATTCCGCCTGTGCGCCTCGGGTGTGCGCGACGAAACCCAGATCCACACCCACATGTGCTACAGCGAGTTCAACGATGTGATCGAGAGCATTGCGGCGATGGATGCCGATGTGATTACCATCGAAACGTCGCGCTCGGACATGGAGTTGCTGGAGGCGTTTGAAGCCTTCGCTTACCCGAACGAAATCGGTCCGGGCGTGTACGACATCCACTCGCCGCGGGTGCCGGATGCGTCGGAGATGGCCAATTTGTTGCGCAAGGCGGCCAAGCGGATTCCGGCCGAGCGTTTGTGGGTGAACCCGGATTGCGGCTTGAAAACCCGTGGCTGGCCGGAGACTGAGGCGGCGTTGATTCACATGGTCACGGCAGCCCGTCAACTGCGCGCCGAATTGGCCTGATTCCTGAGTCGTACACGGTCAAAATGTGGGAGCGGGCTTGCTCGCGAATGCGGTGGATCAGCCAATGAATCCGTTGCCTGACACACTGCATTCGCGAGCAAGCCCGCTCCCACATTTTTGGCCTGTGTAGAGTCAGAGGTATTTGAGCCAGGCCAGGTCGCGGCGCCGCGCTTTCAGTGCTGCGAACCAACGCACTGGCGGATACAGCGCAATCGGCAACAGCAACGCCACCAGCCACACCGCGCCCATGCCATCGAACCCAAAGTAGTTGCCCTGGTTAAGGCCAAACAGCGCGATACAACAGACGTAGAGCACTTTCAGCACATACAAATGCAGCAGATAAAAGAACATCGGCGCCGCGCCAAACGTGGCCAGTAGGCCAATCCAACGTGCGTGCCCGGCCCGTTCAAACGCCAGCAACAGCAGCAGACCGATGCCCAAGGTCAGCGCCAGGAACAACAGCGAAGGCGGATACTTGGTTACGTTGAAAAAGCTCATCAGCGTCTGCACGCTGCTTTCATAGTGCTGCCAAGGTTTCTCCCCGTAACCATTGAGCGCACGCAACAGCACAAAGCCGACCAGCCCAGCCACGCCCGCCAGCGCCAAATAGCGCTGACGCAGCAGTGGCGGTGAGCCGTTGGCGAACCACGGGCCGAGGCCGTAGCCCAAGGCAATCACGCCGATCCACGGCAGCACCGGGTAGGTGATGCGCAGGCGCAGGTTGTCGCCTACCTCGATCCAACTGCGCTCATGCAGGATCGCCCAACCGTTCTGCAGCATTGAGCCCGGCCCGAAGTGCAGGCCGTCCAGCAGGTTGTGCCCGGCGATAATCCCGATCGCCACGGCGATCAACAGCGGCCGCGGCAGCCACACCAAGGCGGCGAGGGCGAGCATGCTCACGCCAATTGCCCAGATGACTTGCAGGTAGATCACTGCTGGCGGCATCTGGAAGGTCCAGGCGAAGTTGACCAGGGTGAATTCCAGCACCACCAGAAACAGCCCGCGCTTGAACAGAAACGCCGACACATCGCGGCGGCCCTGGTATTTCTGGCCGTACAGCCAGGCTGACAAGCCGGTGAGCAAGACAAACACCGGCGCACACAGGTGGGCGAGGGTGCGACTGATAAACAGGCTGGGTTCGGTGCTGTCGATGCTCATCGGGTCGCTGACTTGACGGTGCAGCAGGAAGGTTTCGCGCACGTGGTCCAGCAGCATGAACAGGATCACCAGGCCGCGCAGGGCGTCGATGGAAAGCAGGCGTTGGCGCAGGGGGACAGCGTCGGTCATGGGCAAGGGTCGCAGGGTAGGGGTGGAAAGCGGGTGTTATTCTATAACATTAATCTGCCCGCTGTCGGTTTCTAACCTGTGGGAGCGGGCTTCGTCGTGCCTTGGATTCTGCTAAGGTCTGCCAAACCGCTTTCGCAGGCCTTCACCATGACCACCCCGAAAACCGTCATCGACTTCTGGCAACACGCCGGCCCCAAGCGCTGGTTCGCCAAGGACGAGGCCTTCGACGCCAGCTTGCGCGACACCTTCCACAGCGCCCACCTGCAAGCCGCACGCCGTGAGCTGGAAAGCTGGCTGGACTCGGCAGAGGGCGCCCTGGCCCTGCTGATCCTGCTCGACCAATACCCGCGCAATGCCTTTCGCGGCACTGCCCATATGTTCGCCACCGACCCGTTGGCGCGCTTGTATGCCGGGCGCATGGTCGAGGCCGGGTTGGACCAGTTGATCGAGCCTGCCTTGCGTGCGTTCTGCTACCTACCGTTCGAACATTCTGAAGACCCGGAGGACCAGCAGCGTTCCCTGGCCCTCAACCAGACGCTGGATGCCAACACCTACCACTGGGCCAAGGAGCACGCCGAGATTATCCAGCGCTTCGGGCGGTTTCCTCATCGCAACAGGGTGTTGGCCCGCGTCAGCACTGAGCACGAGCAGGCCTTTTTGGACAAGGGCGGGTTCGCCGGATAGGTCCCAGCATTCCCGCCAGGAATGCCCCTATAAAAAGCTGCCATTGTCTTTCTTGCCAGCCATCTCGTAACGTGGGCTTTCACCCAAGGAGCCCTGTCATGAACTCACCCTCGTTGCGCCTGTACGTTGATGCCCAGTTCACCAGCCCCTACGCGATGTCGGTATTTGTCGCGCTGCGCGAGAAGGGCTTGGCGTTTGATACGCAGACCCTGGACTTGGACTCGGCGCAACAGCAGGCTGCGGATTTCACCCAATTGTCCCTGACCCAACGCGTGCCAACCCTGGTGGACGGTGACTTTGCCCTGTCGGAATCCTCGGCAATCACCGAGTACCTGGACGAGGCGTACCCCGCGACGGTGGTGTACCCCGCCGACCCCAAGCAGCGGGCGAGGGCGCGGCAGGTCCAGGCGTGGTTGCGCAGCGATTTGCTGCCCATCCGCCAGGAACGTTCGACGCTGGTGGTGTTCTACGGGCAAAAGATGCCGCCCTTGTCGCCTGCGGCCCAGGCTGCCGCGCAGAAGTTGATCAGTGCGGCACAGGCGCTGTTGGCGGGTAACCCGGACTTTCTGTTTGGCACGTGGTCGATTGCCGATGTGGACCTGGCCGTGATGCTCAATCGCCTGATTCTCAATGGCGACAGCGTGCCCGCCGAGTTGGTCGCCTATGCGCAACGCCAATGGCAGCGGCCGTCGGTACAAGCCTGGGTCAACCTGCAGCGGCCTGCGCTCTAGCGGTTTAAAGCCATTCCTGGGCCACGCGGCGGTCCAGGTCTTCCCAGTCGGCCATGCCCAGTACCCGTGTGGTGTTCAAACCACGCAGGTAGCCGCGCAATTGCTGGGCGCTGGCGCAACGTTGCTCGGCGTCGGCCGTTTCGTCCTGCAGTACCGTCTCATAGTCGACCAGGTAGTCGGCGATCCTCTCGCGAAACTCTGGCAGTACGGCATCGCGGATACGGTCGAACGTTTTCTGGTGGGGCTTCATGGGGGGTCCTTATCTATTTTTATCTAGGCACTATTGGTTCAGATAATAGTCACCATCACGGATCGCAAGTTCTGTTTTTTCAGGAAAAGCGCAAAATTGCCCCCATCGAAACGCTGTTCAAGGAAACGCGCGATGAGGACGATAATTCAGCTGGGTTTGATGCTGGTGATGCTGGGCTCGGTGGCCATGAACAACGCGGCCATCGCCGATGATTTAGATAGTAGCCATTTGCTACCTATCGACGCTAGCGTAGACTCCCTGCAACATGCGCAGTCGGTAGGGGTGTTGTTAAGCGACAATACCCGCGACAACCTCAGTTACCTTGAACGCTACCATGACATGGCCTTGAACGGCGCCAGGGATGCCCTCGACGAGCGTATCCGCCAGGCGTTCGTCAACAGTTCCGACCCGGAACTGGCTATCGACTGGTTGATAAACTCGCTGCAAGGCACCTTTTTGTCGGTCACCGTCTACGACAACCTGGATGCCCTGGTGCAGGCACACCCCGATGTGGTGGTGATGCTCGATACCCACAATCAACTGCTGACCCCTCGGAACGATCAGGTCGAGGCACGTTTTACCGCACGGTTCTACAACGCGAACCTGCAATACATCGCCAAGGCCGAAGGTGCTGTGCGTCGGCAAGTACCGTCGGTGTGGGTGCATGACAAGGCGGCGCCGGAAATTGCCGCGCAGATCGAACGGCAGCGGGATGTCCAGCAAGCGGCCTTGCAACGGTTTGATGCATCGCTCAAGGCGTTGGTCCAAGCCGGTTGATGTGAACTTTTTTGTTATTTTTTCAGGAATTTATATGCGTTATTTTTTCGCCCCGGCCCTGGCCTTTGCTTCACTGTGGCTGGCCGGTTGTGTGTCTGCCCCGAATGCGCCGACATTGACCCTGCTCACCGCCAAGACCCCTGAAGGCTATGCCCAGTGTGTGCTGCCAAAGCTTGAAAAACACGGCATCACCTCGACCGTCACGCAGAACTCGCGTCACGCCAAGGTGGTGTTGACCAGCAAGATTGCGGCGGATGATGTGCTGGAGGCCTACAAGACCCAGGACGGAACCAAGGTGTTCTTGTATGAGCGCAAGCCGTTGGCATCGACGCTGACGCCGTCGCGGTTGGAGTTGGTAGCGCAGGAGTGCAAGTAACCCACACACAAACCCTGTGGGAGCGGGCTTGCCCGCGATAGCGGTGTATCAGTCAACAAATATTTGGACTGACACACCGTCTTCGCGAGCAAGCCCGCTTCCACACAAGCCCGCTTCCACATTTTTGACCTGTGTGGCCTAGGGCTTGGCTTCGTTGCTGAACGCGTTGACCGTCTTGACCAAACCTAGCGCCGCCAACGCCACCAACTCCCCACCTTTCTCCACTGTCGCCAGCGCCGGGTCCGAGCCCATGCGTCCGTCGGGGAAACGTGCGCGGAAGTCCAGCGCTTCGCGGATCGGCCCGGTGTTGGCGATCTGCGGCGAGTACTCGGCGACCTTGATCGACTGCGGGTACGCCCACTGCGTCACTGCAATCTCCGATGGCGTGGCATGGCTGCCATGGCCGACCGGAAACTGCTTGTGGGCCAGGTCGTTGACGCCTTCCAGGTCCCACCAGTTGACCAGCTTCAGCGCAAACCCGGCCGGGCGGCGGGCGAAGCTCGCTTCGGCGTACAGCTCGGAAAACGCCGCCTCAATCGTGGCGATGTTGCCGCCGTGGCCGTTCAGGAACAGGATCTTGTCGAAACCATGCCCGGCCAGCGAGCGCACCCAATCGCCAATCGCAGCAATAAAGGTGGAAGGGCGCAGCGAGATGGTGCCGGGAAAACCCAGGTGATGCTGGGCCATGCCGATATTGAAAGTCGGGCCGATCAGGATGTCGGCATTTTTCTGCGCCTCATGGGCGATGATTTCCGGGCACATCCAATCGGTGCCCAGCAGGCCGGTGGGGCCGTGCTGTTCGTTGGAGCCGATGGGGATCACCACCGTGCGGCTGCGTTCCAGGAACTGCCCGACTTCGATCCAGGTGGACGTATGTAGCAGCATGCGATGCTCTCTTTTATCGATGGGGACAGGCTATCCGCCACGGATTGTACGACTACTCGCCACCTGTTGGGGTTTGCAATTGAGGTAGGTCGACGACTTCAGCCAGTGCTGGTCCGGATACCAGGAAAACATGAACTGCCCATCCTTGAGTTTGTCTACCACCTGGCGTGCCACCTGCGGGCGCACGGCGGGGCAGCCCTGGCTGCGGCCGATACGGCCTTCGCGCTTGCTCCACAGGGGGCTGACGTAATCGGCCGCATGGATCACCAACGCACGGTCGCGGGCCTGGTCATTGAAGCCCGGTTCCAGGCCATCCATGCGCAACGAGTAGCCGTGGGTGCCCAGATAACTTTCCTGAGTGCGGAACAGGCCCAGGCTGGATTGATGGCTGCCCTCGCGATTGGAGAACTGGGTGGCGAAGTTTTCCCCGGACTTGGCGCCATGGGCCACCAGGTCGCGCAGCACCAGGGTCTTTTTGCGCAGGTCGAAGATCCATAGCCGACGTGCGGTCGAGGGCTGGGAGTAGTCGATCACGGCCAGGCGCTCGGAGCGTTCCTCGCCATTGTTGACCGCACATTGCATCGCGCTCAGGGCGCTTTTCAGTACAGTGGGATTGAGTTCTGGAGCCGAGCGCGCCAGGCTGCTATACAAGGAAGGAGGGTTGCCATTGGCGGCGAGTGCATAATTGCCCAACGCGGCCAGGCTCATGGTGATCAAACCCAGGCGGCACAAAAAAGTTAGCATCTACAGTACATCCCCCCACTGTGGATTGGAGTTAAGCCAATTGTTCAAAAAACACGCATGTTACTTGAGCATTTGCTTGCTCGTTGCACCACTGGTCGCGACAGCCGATGAGCTGGCCGCCGAACCTGTGCCAATTGTTTCACCCAGCCCGATTCAACAAGCCCTGGCGGCACTGCCCGGTGTTTGCCCCAGCCTCGCGCCGCAGATTGACGCCGCCGCGCTGGCGCGCCTGCAAGCGTTCTACCAGCAGCAAGGCGACGTACCGTTGTGGTCCGCCGAACAACGCCAAGCGCTGCACACCCAGCTGTTGCTGCTCGCCGACGACGGCCTGGACCCCACCCACTATAGCCAACCCACGCCGGATGCCACGGCCAATGTGCTGTGCAGCGACATCGATGGCAGCCGCCACTACCTGCAAGCCTTGCAGGATTTGCACTACGGCCGCCTGCAACAATCGCGCTACGAACCGCTATGGCATGCCCAGCCGCCAACCCGCGACCCGAACACCGAAGTGCTGGCCTTTGCCGCCACCGGCCTGCGCGACATGGCCCAAGCCTTCGATCAGGCGCGGCCCAGCGCCGATTTGTACCGCAGCCTGCGCAACGCCTATTCCACTGTGCGTCAGCAACCATTGCCGCACTGGGACGCGGTCGCCAGCGGTCCTTTATTGCGTCCCGGCATGGACGACCCCCGCGTGCCGGAATTGGCGCGGCGCCTGGTCAGTGGCGGCTACCTGGTCACCGCGCCCGCCGGCAAGCTGTACCGCGACGAACTGGTCAAGGCAGTCAAGGCCTTCCAGCTCAGCCACTCCCTGCAGGCTGACGGTGTGATCGGGGCCGGCACCGTGGCCGAGCTGAACATCAGCCCGGCAATTCGCCGCGAACAGCTGCGCATCAACCTCGAACGCTTCCGCTGGCTGGCCCAGGACCTGGAACCCGAGGGCGTGCTGGTCAACGTCGCCGCCGCGCAACTGAGCGTGTACCAAAGTGGTATCCCGGTGTGGCAAACCCGCCTGCAAGTCGGCCGCGCCGAGCGCCAGACGCCGTTGCTCAAGTCGCGCATCACCCGGCTGACTCTCAACCCCACGTGGACCATCCCGCCGACCATCATGCGCGAGGACAAACTCCCGGCCATCCGTCTCAACCCCGAGTACCTGCGCCAGCAAAACCTGCAAGTGCTCGACCCCGAAGGTCGTCCGCTGGCACCCGAACAGATCGACTGGGCGCGCCCCGGCAACATCCTGCTGCGCCAGGAAGCCGGCCCGCGCAACCCGCTGGGCAAGATCGTGATGCGCTTTCCCAACCCGTATTCGGTGTACCTGCACGACACGCCGAGCCAACCGCTGTTCAGCAAGGGCCCACGGGCGTTCAGCTCGGGGTGTGTGCGCGTCGAACAGCCGCTGATGCTGCGTGACCTGCTGGTGAGCCCGGCCGAACGTGCGCGCACCGATGAACTGCTGGCCACTGGGGTGACCCACGAATTCCGCCTGGCCACGCCGGTGCCGGTGCTGTTGGGGTACTGGACGGTGGAAGTCGACCGCCAGGGTGGCTTGGTCTACGCGCCGGATATTTATGCGCGGGATCTGTTGCTGATGAAGGCCATGGGCACCACGCTCTGACCCCCTGCAACTCATCTCTCGGCTCGAATAAGGACCGCCCATGCCCTTGCAGTTCGTAAAAATGCACGCCCACGGCGATGACTTCATCATCGTTGACCGCCGTGGGCGGGACGACCCGATCACCGCGCAAGTCGCACGCCGCCTGGGCAACCGCCATACCGGTATCGGTTTCAACCAGCTCGCCGTGGTGCTCGACTGCGATGATGCAGCGGCGCGGATCAAGTTCTGGAACCCCAACGGCACGCCGCTGCAGGCCTGCGGCAGCGCGACCCGTGGCGTGGCAGATCGCTTGATGCTGGAGGCGGGCAGCGATTCCATCGTGTTGCGCACCGACCGCGGTTTGCTGACATGTGTGCGGCAGGCCGGGCGGCAAGTCTCGGTGAACATGGGCGAGCCGTCGCTGGAGTGGGCCGCCGTGCCCTTGGCCGAAGCCCTGGATACGTTGAGGTTGCCCCTTGAGGGCGAGCCGGCGGCATGCAGCATGGGCAACCCGCATTGCACGTTTTTTGTGGCGGATCTTGCCGCCGTCGATGTGGCCGCCGCAGGTGCTGCGTTGGAAACTCACCCGCTGTTTCCGGCCAAGACCAATGTGCATTTTGTGCAAGTGCTCGACCGTGGGCACATCCGCCTGCGCATCTGGGAACGCGGCGGCGGTGTGCCATTGGGCTCCGGTTCGTGCTGTTGCGGGGCGGTGGTCAATGGCATCCGTCGTGGCTTGCTGGATGCCACGGTGCAGGTGCAGTGCGACGGCGGCACAGTGACCGTACAGTGGGCGGGCGAGGGCGGTGTGGTGTTGACGGGGAGTGTGGAGCCGGTGATGCAGGGGACTGTTTTCAGTGTTGGCTGAAGTCAGCGGCCGTTGTCTCGACTGACTGGCCCATCATCCTCCCCCCACGAAACACACATTGAACGTCGTACCATCGCCCTGCGTAGAACTGACCGCCACATCCCCCCCATGGACTTTGGCCAATTCCCGCACGATATACAGCCCGAGGCCCACGCTGCGTACGTCGCTGCCCTGGTCGGTGCCGCGGGTCATCGGCTCGAACAGCCCGGCCAGCAGGGTTGCGGGGATCACGGTGCCGTGGTTGTGTACCGCCACTTCACACTGCCCAGCCCCCAGCCGCGAGGTGATGCTGATCGGTCGTTGCAGGTCGCCGTAGGCCACGCTGTTGGCCACCAGGTTACCGATGATCTGTTGCACGCGGTCGGCGTCGAGGCTGGCTTCGCCACTGCCTAGCGCATTGTGCGCCAGGATGGCGTTGGGGAACGCGACGCGCAGCTCATCCACCGCCTGGCGGGTCACTGCGTGCAGGTCCAGCGGCGCGGCCTTGATGCTGATGCCGTGGCCGACCCGGGCCTGGGTGAAGTCCAGCAGGTCGGCGATCATGCGCTGGGCGCGTTCGGAGGACTGGCCGATGTGCCCCAGCAACTGGCGCTCCTTGGCGCTGCGTTCGCCACGGCTGAGGAAATCCGAAGCCATGCGGATCGCCGTGAGCGGGTTTTTCAGGTCATGGCTGACGATCGCCACCATCTGCTCGGCAAACAGCGCGCGCCGCTGGGCGATGGCGTATGCCTCGCCGAGTTCGGCCTGGGCTTGCTTGAGGGCAAGTTCCGTCGTGGTTTTTTCCTGCAACAGTGCTTCGGCCAGCTTGCGTGCGTTGAGCAGTTCGCGCTCGTACTTGTCACGGTCGGTGGTGCCGAACAGCGCCAGGTCGTACACCGCGCCGTCGGCTTGTTCACGCCGGGTGCCATTGAGCAGCACGGTGACCTTGTGCCCGTCGCGGTGCAGCATGTCCAGCTTCACTTCGGTGACACTGCCGCGCAGGCGCAGCATCGGCGCCAGGTGGGTCTGGTGGAAGATCCGCCCGCCCATGGTCAGCAGGTCCTGGAAACGCCGCCCGCACAACTCCACGGCGCTGAACCCGAGCCATTCGCTGAACCGTGCGTTGATGTGCAGGAGCGTGCCGTCCTCCGCCGTTGCGGCCAGGGCACAGGCGGCGTTGTCGAACAGCTTAGTCGGCATGGGCGACGGTCCAGGGTGCGAGGAAACTCTCCATCGCTGCCGCACACGCCTGCGGCGCGCTCATGTGTGGGCAATGGCCGACGTTGTCCACCAGGCAATAGGTGCTGTTGAGCAACACGCCGTGCAGGTATTCGCCGACGGCCACGGGGGCGATCAGGTCGTCGCTCGATTGCAGAATCAACACCGGGGTAGCCAGGCCGGCGATGTCCTTGCGGTTGTCGGACATAAACGTCACCCGCGCAAATTGCTTGGCGATCTCCGGTTCGGTGCGGCAGAAACTGTCGCGCAAGGCCTCGCTCAACGCGGGCTGTTCAGGCGCGCCCATGATCACTGGGGCCATGGCGCTGGACCAGCCGAGGTAGTTGCTGTCGAGGGTGTCGAGCAGGTCATCGATGTCGCTGCGCTTGAAACCACCGACATAGCCATCGGCATCGATGTAGCGCGGCGACGGGCCAATCATCACGTGGGCGGCGATGCGTCCGGGGGCCTGGCGGTCGGCGAGGGTGGCAATCATCGCGCTGACCGAGTGGCTCACCAGAATCACCGGGCCGACGGCAAAGGCGTCGATCAGCTCGTTCAAGTCGCGGGCATAACCGTCCAGCGCGCTGTACTTGTGCTTGTCGAACGCGCTGAGGTCCGACAGGCCGGCGCCGACCAGGTCATACATCACCACGCGAAAGTGTTCGGTAAATGGCGGCGCCAAGTAGTGCCACATGGCCTGGTTGCAGCCAAAACCGTGGGAGAACACCAGGGTCGAGCGGCCGTTGCCCATCACACTGACGTTGTTGCGGAGGCGAAGGTTCATGGGCTTCTCGGTTATGGCGTTTTGCTGTGTGGGCGGAGTTTAGATAGTCAATCGAGTGGGGTCACGTGTTATAGCCGCGATAAGGTAAAGTCGCGGCCTTCAGGAAGAAACTTCAGGTAACAAACATGATGCGGTGCGTGCGGCAAGCGGTCTTGGGTCTGTGGGTGCTGGTGCTGGCCAGTGTGTTTGTCACCGCCCAGGCTGACACTTCGCCGATTGGGATTGCCCTCGATCAGCGGGTCATCGACCTCACCAACACCCTGGATGCTGGCACCACCGCCCGTCTGAAGGCGCAGCTCGCTGCCCTGGAGCAACGCAAAGGCGCGCAGGTGGCGGTGTTGCTGGTGCCCACCACCGGCGATGCGAGCATCGAGGACTACGCCAACCAACTGTTCCGCGCCTGGAAGCTGGGGCGCAAGGACATCAATGACGGCATCCTGCTGCTGGTGGCCAAGGATGATCGCAAGGTGCGCATCGAAGTGGGCTACGGCCTTGAAGGCGTCGTCACCGACTTGCTGAGCCATCGCATCATCGAAGAACACATCACCCCGGCGTTTCGCCAGGGCGATTTCGCGGGAGGTGTCGCCCAAGGCGTAGACGATCTGGTGCTGTTGGTGGATGGCGGTGACTTGCCGGCGGTGGCGGGGCTCGCGGTAGGGCCAGGAGCGATCGCGGTGTTGCTGGCATTTGTGCTCGGTGGCGGTGGCGGTGTACTGCTGGCAGCCGGCAAGCTGCGCTGGCGCAAGGCATTGGGGGCCGCAGTGACGATCACGCTGCTGCTTGCGGTGCTGGCTGGCGGCCGGGAGTGGGCGGTGTACCTGCTGATACTGCCGCTGACCTTGCTGATTGGCGGCGCCACGTTCGGCGCGTTGTGGCAGGCACGCACGGTGTTTTATTGCGTGCTGGGCCTGTTGGGCTACATCACGATCCTGCTCGCGGCGAATCAATACACCGATGTGAACTTCCTGCACTGGCTGGCATTCCCCCTGCTGGGTCTGCTGGTGCTGGGCTTGTACCTGATCCTGTTCGTCATCATGAAAGACGCCTGGAAGCGCAGCCGGGCAGGCTTCGTCGCACGGTTGCTGGCGGCCGTGGCGGTGTACGTGGCCGCGGGGTTGCTGATGGAGTTGGGGCGCAACGACTGGCTGTTTGCTTTCCCGATTGCTTCGTTTGCCGCGCTGTTTATCTTTGGCAAGACCGGCGGCGGCTCGGGCTCCAGCGGTGGCTCAAGCTCGGGCTCCAGTCGTTCGAGCTCCAGCTCCAGCAGCAGTTCGTCGGGTGGCGGTGGTTCGAGCGGTGGTGGGGGCGCTTCGGGGAGTTGGTGAAGCGCCCAGCTACAACGCCTTGCTCAGAAACACCCGGCTGCTGCCCTGGGGCTCGCACGGGATTTCACCAAAGCGCATCCAGCCGCGCTTCTCATAAAACCCCGGCGCCTGGAAGCTGATGGTGTACAGCACGGCACTGCGACAACCGCGGCGCCGCGCTTCATCTTCAAAGGCCTGCAACAATCGGCTGCCCAGGCCCGAACCGCGCAGGGTCTCGGGCAGGTGGAACAGGTCGAGAAAAGCCATGCCAAACGCGCTGCGACCAGTGATGCCACCGAGGGTTTGCCCGGTGTGTGGGTCTTTGATCAGCACCGTCAGCGGCCGTCGGTCGTGATAGCCAGTGGCGTGTTTGTTGAAGGCGGCAAGGCCATCTCCGATGATCTGTTGTGCCTGGAGATCAATCTGGTCGCCAATTTCGATCAGGGGTTGGGTCATGTCGAGGGGCCTGGTTTTTTGGTTTTGTTGTCTATGGTCGGCTTGGGAGGGCTTATGGTGTCCGAGTTCTTTGGCATCCGGATGGCGTTGCTGCTTTGGGTCAGCACACAGTAGGCCGATTGTTGCGGCCAATCCTTGAGTGTCGTTTTGACCCGGCTGGTCGGGCACAGCAACAACACATCGCCGAAGGAAAACAACGGGAACGCGGACACTACAGGCTTGCCACGCAATATCTGCACGTCGCCCCAGACGGCGCTCTCGAAATCTTCCCTGGCGTAGGTTTTCGTCAGCCAGAAGCGCGCTTCTACGGGGGCACGCACGTTCATCACCCCGGCTGCAGCGTAAACGATCGCTGCCGGGCTTCCCGGCGAAATTGCAATAATCATCCCCCCCGCCACAGCGACGGCCAACAGACTCAGGGCCAGGCGCTTGAATAGGTCGGCCTTGCTGACGTAGAACACCACCACAGGCATCAACGTGACGCATGCGGCGAACATCGAGATATACATCAAGCGGTTCACCGCTTCGGGGGTGTCTTCCCCGGTATAGGCTTTCAGAATCAGGCTGGCGGGAAATACGGCAGAGAGCACGGTGCTGAACAGCAGCAATGACACCATCAGTACAAAGAAGCCGCGCAGCCGCCAGCTCCTGGGGTGGCCGGGGCTCGCCATGGTTGCACAGACATCGACGGCAAATCGGAAGGTGGTGGTTGCCAGCATTGCAATCAGGCTGAGCACAAGCCAAAGCGCAACGTAGAGCACTTCCCATAGGGCGTTCCGTTCAGGTCCTTCGAAGCTATACCAGAGCATGGCAACGATGCCTGACAGCACAGGTACGCAGAGAATACCCACCAACTTGTGCTGCAGGGACGGGGAGTCATTGAAAAACGACACCGTGAGTCCGAACAGGACAGTGCTCGCCAACAGTGTCAGCAAGTACGCGCCCAGCATACCCATTACGCTGGCGAGCCAGGGGATCAGCGCTGACTTGGCCTCCAGCGCTGCGGCCAGCAGGTCCGGGCGGCCGATTGCCGATGCGTAGGTCGACAGGGTGTAAAACCCCAGCAGCGTACCCAGTCCCGCGAAGATAACGCTCAGGGGCGCCCAGAAATTCAGTATCCGCTTGAGGTTCTTTTTTAACGCGTGTTGAAAGGTCAAGGGTGTTGCGTTGGGCACGAGGTGGTTCCTTCCGTGGATCGAATCGCGTTACCGGCTGCTGTGTCCGGGATTGGCGCTGAATTAGAGCTCCATGACCATCTCATGCCACGCCATCCCGCCATGGTCCGACGCGGACGGCTGCACATAGCGATAGCCCATGCGCGTGTACAACGCTACATGGCGGTCCTTGCACATCAAGTGAATGGTCTTTTTGCCCATGTCGCGCATGCGTTGCACAAACGCGTTCATCAACGTCGTGGAGTACCCTTTGCCCTGGTGTGCCGGGTCAACCACCACCGACATGATCACCACATTTGGCGCCTCGGCCGAATGCCCCACCAGTTCCTTGAACGCCTCGTCAGACATCACCACTTCATCGGCGCAGCCGCAGTTGATGAAACCCACTACTTCGCCAGCGGCCTCCAAAATCAGAAAACCTTGTGGGTACAGCGCAATGCGCGTGGCGATTTTTTCCAGGGTCGCGGCTTCATCGCCTTCGTAGGCGCCGATTTCGATTTCAAAGCAGCGGGCGGCGTCGGCGGGCAGGGCATTGCGCAGGGTGAGGGCGGGCATGGCGGTTCCTGGGGACAAAGCGGAAGGCGACATTCTAGATAATTATCGCCCCCAGCTCCATTGCGGCGCCCTTGAAGGGGTTGCTTACTCCACTGGCGCGTAGTTCCTGACGCCGGCCTTACTCAGTTGTTCCTGGAATTCCCGCTGAAAATCGCTGATCCTCATCTGCAACGCTGGGCTGAAGGTGCCATCATTGTTGTTGGGTTTAAAGCTGAACTTGATCGTGTTGTGCAGTGCATTGCCATCGCCGAAGTCGTTGTAGTCGTACACGTCAGATTCTTGCTTGACCCCGATGTTTTTTGACCTGGCGAGATCCTTGAAAATGTCCATCGTTTGACGGTAGTCCTCAAGTTTCACCGTGAATTGGATACCTGTGTTGTGAAGGTTGGCGCCGATGGGCCGATTTAACGCTTCCGGCGCGCCCTGAAGCGTCTGCGGTGCATAAGAAGATTGAACACCTTGCATAGTAAAAGCCCTCGATTTGACGTCCTAATGGGATGCTTCTCGTTGTGGTGAACGCCAAGCACCGGGTTCCATCCGCAAGAGGCGCGGGTGTGTCCAACTGTTAAGCCATGGAGGCTGAAATGCTGCAAATAAAACCCGCAACCCCGGAAGACGCCCAAGCGGCGTTCGACATTCGCCTGTTGGCCATTCGTAGCCAGTGCATCGGTGCGTATACGCGCGAGCAGATGATGTCCTGGACCCGTGGCAGCGCCGCAGACGGCTACAACGCGCTGATGGACAAAGCGTTTTACCTGGGATGGGTGCAGGGCGAACCGGTCGTCACCGGGATGCTTGACCTGGAAAACAACGAAGTGGGAGCGCTATTTGTCCTGCCTGAATTCACCGGGCGTGGGTATGCCAAGGCCATGCTCGATCACCTGGAAAACCTGGCTCGGCAACTGGCGATTGACACGCTGGTGCTGGATGCGACGTTGAATGCCGCGGGTTTCTATCGGGCGCGCGGATACGTGGGGGATGAGCAGGCGGTTTACCATTCGCCGTCGGGGTTGGTGTTGGCGTGTATACCGATGACCAAGCGACTGGTGTGTTGAGCGAACGGCTGGGGGAGCAAGCTGTCGAGCTTTAGCGAGGCTGCGAAGGCGGTTCTGTATGCCCCTAAAGCCCAGGATCTGTGTCTATCGACCGAGCCTTGCACTCGTTAGCCTTGCGCCACGTTAACTGACGACCGAGCCTCCCCATGAACCTCACCGCCGTACCCTTTGGCACCACCGACTGGTCAACCCTCGACCCCGTCACCTACCCAGGCGAATCCGGCAGCGCCGTATGGCGCACCTGCCACTTCGGCACGACCCGCGTGCGCAGGGTGGACTACACCCCCGGCTATCTGGCGGATCATTGGTGCAGGCGTGGCCATGTACTGTTGTGCCTGGAAGGCGAGTTGCACACGGAGTTGGAAGACGGCCGTCAATTCACACTGACGGCCGGGATGAGTTACCAGGTTGGCAACGACATGGAGGCGCACCGCTCTTTCACCGCCAGCGGCGCGAAGCTGTTTATCGTGGACTAGCGCTTAGTGCATCTTGCTGTGGTCCATCCCATCCAGGCCACGCGCCGGGGCGTGCACCTCCAGGGTCTGCTTTTCGCCCTTGGCGTTCTCCACGGTCAGGGTCAGCGGCACGTGGTCGCCTTCCTTGATCTGGCCGGTGAGGCCCATCAGCATCACGTGGTAGCCATTGGGGTCGAGGGTGACAGCCTTGCCGGCGGGCAGCGCCAGCGAGTCCACCGGGCCCATGTGCATCACGTCGTCCTTCATGCTCATCTCATGGATCTGCACGTCTTTGGCCACCGGCGAGGCAACGCTGAGCAGCTTGCTGTCGCTGTCGGCGGTGACGGTCATGAACGCGCCGCTCGACGGCTGGCCCGGCACGGTGGCACGCACCCAGGCGTCGGTGACTTGCACCTGGGCACTGGCGTGTGCCGCGAGGGTCAGCAGGGTGAGGCCCAATGTCAGGCGCTTGAGGTGTTGAACGGCAGTCATTAGCAGACCTCCATGACGGTGAGCAGGTCTTCTGCGCACTCTTTAGCGGTAAGGGATGCCTGCAGGCCCAGGCGCAGGTTGCCACGGGTGTCGAAGACAAAACTGGTGGCGGTGTGGGACAGGGTGTAGGTGTCGCCGGCGGGGATCTTTTCATAAAAGATCCCGAATTCCTTGGCGGCCACGGCGATTTCTTCCGGGGTGCCGTAGAGCGCTTCGAAGCTGGGGTCGAAGGCCTTGACGTACTTGTCGAGGATCTCTGGGGTGTCGCGTTCGGGGTCGAGGGTGATGAACACCACTTGCATGATCTCACCGTCGCGGCCCATCAGCTTCTTGGCCTGGGCGGCGCGGGCCAGGGTGGTCGGGCACACGGCCGGGCACTGGGTGAAGCCGAAGAACACCACCGGCATCAGGCCACGGAACGAACTCAGGGTGACGGTCTCGCCGTCGGTGTTCTTGAGCTTGAAGGTACGGCCCATGATCTTGTCACTGAGGTCCTTGCCGTACTTGAAGTTCAGCTTGGGGCTGTAGTCACAGCCGCCCAGCAGGCTGCCCAGGCCCAACAGGCCCATGCCGGTCAGCACTTTGCGGCGGGTGAATAACGTACTCATCAACTGCGCATCCTGTGAATCGCCTGCATTGCTCTGGATCTACACATCAGGCTTTGAAAAGGAGTAAGGAGGAGGGCGCCAAGTCTACCAACCCCGGCCAGCCCGCGTAATGTGCGACGTTCTGCCACAGGGGCGCACCGTGCTTCATCTCGGTGCGCCTGTGGTGGTAGAGTCGCCGCCATGAAATTGCGCCCCTCCGACCGTTCGCTGATCGCCTGGACCCTGTACTTCTGCGTGCTGATGAACCTGTTCGTGTGCGGTTTGGGCCATGGGCAGATGATGGGCCTGGAGCTCAACGGCATCGGCGGGCAGTTCTGTTCGGTCGAAGGCAGCCAGCCGATTTCCGACAAAGGGTTGGGAAGCACGGCTTCCAGCAACATCTCGAACTACTTTGCCTGCCCGGTCTGCAACGCGTTGACCGTCGCGCTGGTATTCCTGATCGGTCTGGCCTGGCTGCTCGGCCTTGGGCAAACCCCGCGCCCGGCCCATGAGCGGCGCAACAAGGCGCCGCCACGCGACTCCTGGCCCTCGGCCAACCCCCGCGCATCCCCCGCATTCTGACGTGTGCCCTGGGCTGCCTGTGATCAGGCAGCGTTCTATCGTCACGACTGTGAGTGCGTTTCATGAATCACCTATTGCCTGCCGGCGCCAGCCGCCTGGTCAGCAAGGCGTCCCGGCGCCTGCGCATGGAGCCGGCGCTGCCCGACTACCCGAGCAATTCCCGTTGCTTCGTGCACCTCGATGCACGCCTGCTGCCCCATTGGCACACCTTGTTCGACATCTGCCCGGCGCTGCTCAAACTGGACCCGCCCGAGGGCCTGAACCTGTTTCGCAGCTTCATGACCTGGGCCTACCGCCACCGGCCCCCGCTGGACTGGACCTACCACCTGAACGTGTGCCGCTGGTTGCTGGCCTCGCCGTACCGCACGCAAATCGACGATGAACCCATCGAGGCGTTCATGGCCGCAGCGGCGGCCTGCTGGATCAATACCGATACCAGCGGGGCCCAGGGTGTGGTCGTGACCTGGCAAGGCGCGACGGTGTTCGATTGGAAGGATGCGCCCTCAGCCAGCGCCGAACACCAGGCGTTGCCCGGCACCGAATGGGACTTCGCCTGGTGCCCCTTGAACGCCCGCGGCGAGTTCAGTCGCTGGCTGCCAGTGCCTTGAGATTGTTACGCAACTGGTAAAAGTGAATGACGGTTTTCATGGCTTTTTCCCACGCGGCTGAGCCTATACCGTGCGCGCTCCCGTTATATGCAGCACCACCCGCGGCACACAGAACAGGGCTGGGCTGCGACGGGATCGCCTCATTTACTTTACGGAGCCTTCATGAATCACAAGACTTGCCTGGCCCTCGCCGTTTCCCTGGGCGCCGCGCAGCAAGTTGCTGCGTCGGGTTTTATCGACGACAGCAAAGCCAGCCTCGATCTGCGCAACTTCTACTACAACCAGGACACCCGCAACGCCCGGGGCGCCTCGGACAAGGAGTGGGGCCAGGCGTTCATGTTCAACTACAGGTCCGGCTTCACCGAGGGCACCGTCGGCTTCGGCCTGGATCTGCAGCAGATGCTCGGCCTGCGCCTGGATGCCTCCGGCCGCGCGGGCAAGGCCGGTGAGGACAACACCCCCGGCAGCGTCTTCCCGCTGGACGATGGCAAGGCCGCCCATGACTTCAGCAAGACCGGCGTCACCGGCAAGTTGCGCATCGCCCAGACCCAACTGAAAGTCGGCAACCTGCAACCCAAGTTGCCGGTACTGACCACCGAAGACGGCCGCCTGCTGCCCCAGACCTTCCGGGGTTACCAATTGGACTCCAAGGACTTCAAGGACGTCAGCCTGATCGCCGGCAAGCTTGAGCAAGTGGTCGACCGTAACTCCAGCAACGGCCAGGGCCTGTCGATTGCCGGCGCCAACGACCCGATCAAGGGCAAGAGCAGCAACCAGTTCTACTACGGCGGCGTGGATTACACCGTCAGCAAGCAACTGCAATTGCAGTACTACTACGCCAACCTGGAGAACTTCTACCAGCAGCACTTCCTCGGCCTGGTGCACAACTGGCAGTTGCCGGTGGGGCAATTCAAAAGTGACCTGCGTTACTTCTACAGCACCGCCGACGGCAAGAACGCCAGCGCGGCCGGGCGTGACGAGGGCTATGTCAGCGCCGGTTACTACGGGCCCGGCGTCAACACCGGCAAGGTCGACAACCGCCTGTGGAGCGCGCTGTTTACCTATGCCTTGAGCGGGCACTCGCTCAGCCTCGGCTACCAGAAGACCACCGGCGAAAGTGACTTCCCCCACATCAACCAGGGGCAGGGCCGCTCGCTCTACCTGATCACCAATTCGCAGTCGCTGAAATTTGTGAATGCCGGGGAACAAGCCACGGTCGGCAGCTATGCCTATGACTTCGCCAGCCTTGGCTTGCCGGGCCTGCGCTCCAGCGTGACGTATATCCACGGCAGCCATATCCGTACCAAAAGTCGCGACAACAGTGAGTGGGAGCGCGACCTGCGCGTTGACTACGTGATCCCCACCGGCACCCTCAAGGGGCTGGGGTTTACCTGGCGCGGCGCGGTGCTGCGCGGCAACGACACGGCGGACAAGGACGAGACGCGCCTGATCGTCAGCTACAGCATCCCGCTGATGTAACGGCTTGACCGGCATCAAGGTGCGCCCGTCTCCAGCACGCGACACTGGAGGCCCGGCGCGACCTGCGAGGCCTCCATGCTCTACCTGTTGTTTCTCCTGGCCCATCTGTTCGCCGCGCTGATCTTTATCGGCACGGTGTTTTTCGAAGTGCTGATCCTGGCCCACCTGCATCGGCACTTGCCGGCGCGGGTGATGGTGCAGGTCGAACAAGGCGTCGGCCAGCGTGCCCGCAGGCTGATGCCGTGGGTGTTGCTGGTGCTGTTCGGCGCCGGTATCGGCATGGTCTGGCTGCGTTATCGGCCGCTGCTGGCCGCGCCACTGGCGACGTCATTCGGCACCTTGCTCAGCCTCAAACTGATACTCGCCACCAGCGTGCTGCTGCACTTTTTGCTGACGATGCTGCGCATGCGCCGTGGGCGTGTCAGTGCGCGGTATCTGCGCTTTATTCACCTGAGCCTGTTCGGGCATATGGTCGCGATTGTGCTGTTGGCCAAGGGCATGTTTTACCTCTCGTGGTAAAGCCCTTGATGCATATCAACGGGTGTCGTGTTGTCGCACCGGACAATGGCTCACCGCCCACGGACCCGGAGCCCCTCATGTGCAGCGTGATTTCCCTCGATGTGGTGCGTGCGCTACGCACCAGCCGCCAGTGGCAGCGCCCGCTGGCGTTGACCTTGCACTGGCCGCCCGGCCCGGCGAATGACGACTGCCGGCACCGACTGATCCGGGAGATCGAATGGGTCGGCCGTCACCTTGACCATCGGCAACCCGTGGAGCATTTCCAGTGGCGCGGCGCGGCGGCGATTGCCGAGGTACAGGCCCTGATGCACGTCCTGCATGCGCGCTTCAATTTCTTCGAGCAAGACCGTGGCGACTACGCCATCGACCTCGACCCCCGGCACACCGATTGGGCGAGCGTGGGGTTGCTGCGTGAGCTGGGTTTCAACCACGTCTGCATCAGCGTGCCGGATGCCCGTGCCGCGGCCGAGCCCGCCCAGGCGTGCTACCGCAACCCGGCACCGATCCAGTCGTTGATCGATGCGGCACGCACCTTTGATTTCCGCTCGGTGAGTGTCGACCTGGGCTACGGCGCCGCCTGGCAGACCCTGGCCAGTTTCGACGCCAAGCTGGCCAGCCTGATCGCCCTGGAACCGGACCGCCTGCAAGTGTTCGACTACGCCGATCCCCCTCGGCGCTATCGCGCGCAACCCACCCAGGCCCATAGCGGTGCGATGCGTCAACTGAGCTTCGAACGCCTGGCGGCGGCGGGTTACCACTACATCGGCCAGGGGCAGTTTGCCCGGGGCGACGACGATTTCACCCAGGCCCAGGAGCGCGGCAAACTGCGCCGAACCGGCGAAGGGTTCACCGTGCATGGTGACTGCGACCATATCAGCCTGGGCGACACACTCCTCTGGTGAAAGACCGGGCCCGTAGTGAGCGGGCTTGCCCGCGCTGGGTGGCGAAGCCGCCCCAAACAGTCCGCCGCGGTGTTTCAGGAATACCGAGGCGCCGGGATTTGGGGCGGCTTCGCCCCCCAGCGCGGGGCAAGCCCGCTCACTACAGGGTAATTCGGTGCTTTAGTGCGACGTGCCTTCGGCAAACTCGATCTTGTTACCCACGTTGTACTTGCCCGACGGCTTGTTCATCGGCAGGCGCTTGATCTCCTCAAGCGTCTGGCTGTCGTACACGATCAGCGCGCCGTCGGTGGCCCAGATGCTCAGCAGCACGTAACGCCCGTCGCGGGTGAATTCCACATGGGCGGCGGTCTTGCCCGGCACCGGGCGCAGGGTATGGGCGATCTCCAGGGTCTGTTTGTCGATCAAGTGGATGGCATCGTTGTCCGGCCCGAAAAACACATCGCTCCATACATAGCGCGAGTTGACATGGCTGCGCATGAAGAAGCCCGGGCCGAGGGTGGGGATCTGCTTGATCGGCTTCCAGGTGGCGGGGTCGAGCACGCTGATTTGTCCCTGGCTGATATTCGGTGTGGCGAACACCCACTGGCCATTGCGCCGCCAATAGGTGCCCGAGCCCAGGTGAGGCATGCCGGCCAGTGGAATATCGGTGACCACGTCTCCCGAATCCAGGTCGATCACCTGGCCGCCACCGGCCTTGCGTGACGTGGCGAGCAACTGACGGTAATCGGGGGTGAACGTGAAGTCATCCAGTACGTCGCGGGCCGCGATGCGCCGGGGTTCGAAGCTGGGTTGTGGGGCGGCATAGGACAGCTCCCAAACCTCGTTCACATCCTTGAGCGCCACCACAAAACTGTCACGCGGCGGCGCGGTGTACACGGCGCTGACCCGCGACCCGGTCGGCAGCAGCTTGACCAGCGACAGGTCACGCGCATCGAGCACCACCAGGTTGCCCGGCAGGTAGTTGCCCACCAGCACCCAGCGCCCGTCCTTGCTCACTGCCAGGTTGCGCGTGTTGAGTCCGGCGCGGATCTCGGCGATCAGCTTGAGGTTGTGCAGGTCATATAGGCTGATCCAGCCGTCCCGCGAGGCGAAGTACACGAAGCGTCCGTCCGGCGAGAACTTGGGCCCGCCGTGCACGGCAAAGTGGCTGGCAAAACGGTCCAGCACAGTGAAGCGATCGCCGTCGAGGATGTCGATGTGATGGTCGCCGGACTCCACCACCACAAACAGGTTGAGCGGGTCGGCGTGGTGTTGTGGGGTGGTTGGCAACTGCGTCAGGTCGGCCAGCAGGCGGTGGCTGTCGCGGATGTCTTGCACGCTCCAGGTTGCCGGTGTGGCGGGTGGTTGTTGCAGGAAGTCCGCCAGCCCGTCGATCTGCGCTGCGCTCAATTGGGCCCCGAAGGCGGCCATCTGGCTGGCGGGGCGGCCTTGCGTGATGACCTTGCGCACCTCGTCCGGCTTGATCCGCCCGAGGCTTTCGGGGAGTAACGCCGGGCCGCTGGCGCCAATGCGATTGAGGCCATGGCAGCTCTCGCAATACTGGTGGTAGTCCTCGGCTGGCGTACCGTGGGCGCCGCCGGCCCATAGCAATGGCAGCAACCACAGGCGCTTCACGACGCCACCGGGACGCGGGGCGCCGACAGGCTCGCGGGGTAGTGCAGGGCGGCGTCGGCAAACAGGTTCACCACCGCACCGATCACCGTCAGGGTCGGCACGCCGGGTTCGCAGTCGGCGGCCAGGGTCGGCAACTGGCGCAAGGTGCCACGGGCCACGTGCTGGTCGGCCCGCGCGCCGTTGCTGATCAACGCGGCCGGGGTATCGCCCGGTAGACCGGCGGCCACCAGGTGTTCGGCGATCAGCGCCAGGTTCGACAGGCCCATGTAGAACACCAGGGTCTGGCTCGGCTCGGCCAGGCTGGCCCACGGCAGTTTCAAGGCGCCGTCGCGCTGCAAGTGCCCGGTGACGAAGCGGCAGGAGTTGACCAGGTCGCGGTGGGTCAATGGGATGCCCGCGTAGGCGCTGCACCCGGACGCGGCGGTGATGCCTGGCACCACCTGGCACGGGATGTCGCGCGCGAGCAGGTATTCCAGCTCCTCGGCGCCGCGCCCGAAGATAAACGGGTCGCCGCCCTTGAGGCGGACCACGCGCTGACCCTGTTCGGCCAACTCGGCGAGCAGGGCGTTGAGTTGATCCTGGGGCAGGCTGTGGTAACCGCTGGCCTTGCCCACGTAATGGCGGGCGCAAGTCAGGGGGATCAGGCTCAGCAGCTCGGCGCTGATCAGGCGGTCGAACACCACTGCGTCGGCCTGCATCAACAGGCTCCAGGCGCGCAGGGTCAACAGGCGCGGGTCGCCGGGGCCGGCGCCCACCAGCGCGACTTCGCCGGGGTGGAAGGGGCTGTGCAGGCTCGCGGGTATGGCAGTCGGAAGGTGCATGGGACGTCCTCTGTTCATCATCAGGCAGGCGCCCCCGGTTGTGTCACCGGGTGGCGCACGGGATCAGGCTGGGTGACTGCCGGGCGATCTCGGCATCGCTGAGATAGCACCCGGGGTCCGGGCCCCACAGGTCGCCATCGGCCCAGGCGCGGGTGCGCGTATTGCCGTTGCAGATTGGCAGCCAGCGGCAGTCGGTGCAGCGCCCGCCGATCTGGCGCGGGTGCTCGCGCAGGCGCAACAGCAACGGGTCGGGCTGCTCCAGCCAGAGGTGGCGAAAGGTGCGGTTGCGCACATTGCCCACCGAGTGCTGCCACCAGTAGGTGTCCGGGTGCACTTCGCCGGTGTTGTCGATATTCGCGATGCCGCTGCCCGACGCATTGCCGCCCCAGCTGTGCAACAGGTGTTCCAGTTGCGGGTAATGCTCGGGCAGGTGGCGGTGCACCCATTGCAGCAACAGGATGGCGTCGGCGTCGTTGTTGCCGCTGACAAAGTCGCTGGCCACGCCGTGTTCGATGTCGTGCCAGGCCTGCTGGAAAATCAGCGTCATGGCGTCGCGGCTCATCTGGCGGTGTGCGTCCAGCTGGCGGCTGCGCTTGCCGCGCCCGCTGTAGTTGAGGTGCGACAGATAGAATTTCTGCACATCGTATTCACGCATCAGCTCCAGCAACTGCGGGAGTTGCGCGTGGTTGGCCTGGGTCAGCGTGGTGCGCAGGCCCACGCGAATCCCGGCCTCGCGGCACAGGCGAATGGCGTGCAGCGAACGCTGGAAACTGCCTTGCAGCTGGCGGAATGCGTCGTGGGTCGCTTCGAGGCCGTCGATGCTGATGCCCACATAGTCGTAGCGGGCATCGGCGATCTGCTGGATGTTCTGCTCGTCGATCAGCGTGCCGTTGGTGGACAGTGCAACGAAAAAACCTTTGTCCCGCGCATAGGCGCTGAGCTGGAACAGATCCTCGCGCAGCAGGGGCTCGCCGCCGGACAGGATCAACACGCGCACCCCCGCGGCGTGCAGGTCGTCGATCACCCGCAGTGCAGTGGCAGTGTCCAGCTCATCGCGAAATACGCTGTCGGCGCTGGTGGCGTAGCAGTGTTTGCAGGTGAGGTTGCAGCGCCGCAACAGGTTCCAGATCACCACCGGCGGGCGGTCGCTGCCTGGGGTAGAAGCGCGGGGCGGCGGGCATTGGCCGGCCAAGGTGCGCAGGTACTGACTGATTCGCAGCATGGGGCATTCCTTGTCAGTGCGAGGGGCTCAGGCGCAGGCCGGTTTTTTTCAGGATGCGGCTGCTTACCAGCATCTCGTCGGCACGGCAGGCATCGCCCAGCAGGTAGCGCAGGTGATCGCGGTAGCTGTCGATTTCTTCGCGGCTGCGCCCATGCACCATGGCGAACAGGTTGTACGGCCAATCCGGGCGGCGCGGGCGACGGTAGCAATGGCTGACGAAGGGTTGCGCGCCGAGCAGTTCGCCCAGGCGTGGCATCTGCGTGTCGACGACGTCCCACACGGTCATGCCGTTGTGCCGATAGCCGAGGCGGTAATGGTTGGGCACGGCGGCGATGCGGCGGATCGCGCCTTCGGCTTGCAGGCGCTTGAGCAGATCCAGGGTCGATTCGACGCCGATGCCCAATTGCTCGGCGAGCCATGCCCAGGGGTCTTCCACCAGCGGCAGGCCGCTTTGGGTCAGAGTGACCAGGCGCAGGGCCAGGGCGTTGTCAGACCGGGAAATACAGACCGACATGGTAGGTGTGCTCCTTCGGCAGGTTGAGCACCGTCAGCCCCGTCAGGGCTTCGATGCGGGACAGGGTCGCGGCCAGCTCCGTCGCGCTGGCGCAGGCCAACACGAACCACATGTTCCAGTGGTGTTCGCGGCGGTAGTTGTGGGCCACTTGCACCAGCGCGTTGAGTTGCGCGGCCACCGTCTCGAAGCGCGCCTCGGGTACCGCCAGGGCGGCGAGGGTGAAGGCGCCGCCGAACTGCTCGATGTCGAACATCGGGCCGAAGCGCGTGAGCACGCCATCCTCGAGCAGATCATGCAGGCGGTCGAGCACCTCGCAGGGCCGGCTCTGCAGCTCCTCGGCGACGTGTTGCCATGGCTGGCGCACCAGCGGCAGGCCCCGTTGCAGGCGGTTGATCAGGCGGCGGTCGAAGTCATCCATGGGCCCACACCTGCGACGGTGGCGGCGCAAAACGCCCGCCGCATTGTTTGTAGGCGCGGGTGCTGAACAGCAGGTGGTGGGGCAGGTCACTCAGTTGTTGCTGCTCCAGCACCGCCTGGATATGCGCCGCGACCTCTTCGCGCTCGCGGCCGTGCACCATGCAGAACAGGTTGTAGCGCCACAGCGGCAGGCGGCGCGGGCGTTGGTAGCACAGGTTGATACGCGGTGCGCGGCCCAGGCGGGCACCGATTTCATCCACCAGCGCGTCCGGGACATCGAGTACCAGCATGGCATTGGCGACAAAGCCCAGGGCACGGTGGTTGAGCACCAGGCCAACACGGCGGAACAGGCCTTGCTCCTGCCATTGCTGCATCTGTTGCAGCACCTGATCGTGATGGGCGCCGATGCGTTCGGCGAGGGCATCGTAGGGCCGTGGCACCACTGGCAAACCCCGTTCCAGGCATTGGCGCAGGTCGAGCATTTGTTCGTGGTTCAGGGGCGTGATCACGGGTGCGCTCCCAGGGAGAACCCGAGGTCGATGCGGTAGGCCGTGAGCATCGGCAAATCCAGGGGGCGCAGGCCGGTGTCTTTCTCCAGCTCGTCGAGGATCTGTTCCAAGTGCTGGCGGTGCGGCCCGGTGAGCACGAACCACAGGTTGTAATGGTGCTCGCGTGCGTAGTTGTGATTGACCTCCGGGTACTGGCTGACCCGATGGGCCACCTGTTCCAGCCGCTCAAGCGGCACCGCCAGGGCGGCCAGCGTGCTGGCGCCGGCGCGGGTGTGTTCGAACACCGGGCCGATGCGCGACAGCGCGCCGGCCAGTTCCAGGCGTTGCAGGCAGGCCATCACCTCGGCTTCGCGACAGCCCAGCACCTGGGCCATTTCCCGGTAGGGTTCGGCGCACAGCGGCATGCCGTGCTGGTAGCGTTCGATCAATTGCTGGCTGAGCAGGTCAAGGTCCATCTCAATACCCCATTTTTTGCGCACGGCTGCTGAAGAAAATTCCGCTGGGGCTCAAGGCCGGCAAGGTCTTGAGCAAGGTCAGGCGATATGGGTCCCAGACCTGCACCTGCTCACCGTCACGCACCGACAACCACAGTTGCTCGCCACGCCCGGTGAACTCCATGTGCAGCACACCGGGACCGGGGCGCAGGTCGGCAACGATCTGGTGGGTTTGGCTGTCGAGTACCTGCACGCGGTCGTTGTCCGGGTAGGCGAAGTTGACCCACAGCTGGCGCCCGTCCGGCCGCGCCGTCACGAAGATCGGCTGGCCGGCCACGGCGATGGCGGCGGTCTGCTGCCAGTTGCGTGCGTCCATCACCAGCACCTGGTGGCGACCCACGGCAGGCACGAAGGCCTGGTTGTCGGCCACGGCCCAGCCTTCGAGGTGGGGCATCTTGTACACCGGCAATTTGGCCTGGCCACGGCCGTAGTCGGCGAGCACGCGCTTGACGCCTTGTTCCGGGTGCCACAGGTCGAGTTGGGCCATGCCGTCCTCGCCGAACAGCCCGGCCATGTAGTAGCGGCCGTCGGCGGTGATCAGCGCGTCGTAGGGTTGCTCACCGATGTCTTTGAAGCGGCGGATGGTGGGCGCGGTGCCGTGGCTGAAATCCGCGCTCCAGATCTCGCCCGTGTCGAACAGGCTGAACACGAAGCGCTGGCCGGGCGCATCCACCAGGCCCACGACCCGTGAGCGCTTGCCGTCGGGCAACGGGGTGGCGGGGATGTCGGCGACCAGGGCCAGGGTCGCGGCGTCGAACACCTTGACCCCGCCGGGTTGGTAGTTGGACACGGCAATCAGGCGCCCATCCTGGCTGATCGCACCGCCGATGCTGTTGCCGCCCTGGAGGATGCGTTTGTCGATGCGCTGGCCCAGCAGGTCAACCTTGGTCAGCCCGCCGTCGCGGCCAAAGATGTAGGCATAGCGCTGGTCGCGGGAGAACACCACCGAGGCGTGGGACAGGTCGCCCAGGCCGTCGATGCGCGCCAGGGCGGTGATGCCGCTGGTTTCAATGATTTGCACACTGGCGCTGGCGCGTTCGATCACCAGGCCCAGGTCGCCGCTGCCGCGCACGGCGGGCTGGGTGCAGGCGCCAAGCAACAGGCACAGGGACAAGCTCAACGGACGGATCATGGCGCGAGGCTTCCTCTCAAGAGACGGTCGACCAGCCAGGCGATTTCACTGGCGTTGAGCAGCGGCGCCCAACCGGGCATGGCGCGGGTAGGGCGGCCGTAGGCCACGGTGGCGATCAGGCTGTCGCGGCTTTTACCGGCCAAGGCCTGGGGCGTCAGCGGCGGGCCGAGGCCGCCAGTGAGGTACAGGCCGTGGCACGCGCCGCAGTCCTGGGTCAGCAGGTGTTCCAGGCGGCGTGCATCCACGGCAGCGCCGACGGGCAGGGGAATGAGTAGCAGCAGCGCCATGGCCGCACCGATCATCGAAACTTGCATGGCGCGCTCCTCGGGTTATTTCAAGGTCAGGATCCAGGTGGCCAACGTCTTCGCTTCGTCATCCGTCACCTGGTTCGGCGGCATCGGGATCGGTCCCCAGTTGCCCTGGGTGCCGTTCTTGATGTGGCTGGCAAGGGTGGTGGCCGCGTCTTTTACCGCCGCGTTCTTGGCGGCCACATCCTTGAGCGCCGGCCCGACGACTTTGCTGTCGATGCTGTGGCACGCCGCGCACGGTTTGCTCTTGAACAGCGCCGGGCCGTCCTGGGCGAGGGCCGGTTGCAGGCCGATAAACGCGGTGCTGGCGAGCAGTGCGAGGAGCATATTTTTCATGGCAGATTCCCTTGTTGATCAGGCTCAATAAATGTCGTGTTGGGTGTTGAACACGTTGAACTTGCCGGTGGGTGTGATCAGGCGCTTGTCCTTGATCACGTGTTTGAGCTTCAAGGTCTTGTCGTCGATCACCACCAGCGCCGATTCCTCGGTCTGGCCGTTCCACACCGAGAACCACACCTCGTCACCGGCCTTGTTGTATTCCGGTTGCACCACGCGCAACGCGCCTTGCTTGATCCCCGAGTACTCGGCAATCGGCAGCACGCTGTAGCCTTTGTCGAGGTTGTTGATGTCGAACACGGCGACCGACTGGCTCAGCTTGGCGTCGGGGTTGAGGGTGGTGTCGACATACAGGTGGTGGGAGTTGGGGTGGGTCTTGATAAACAGCGAACCACCACCCTGGCCGCTGAGCGATGCCACTTGTTTCCAGGCGTATTGCGCGTGCTTGACCGGGTCGGTGCCGATCACCGAAATCCCGCCATCGCCCAAGTGACTGGTGGCCCACACCGGGCCGTATTGCGGGTGCACGAAGTTGGCGCCACGCCCGGGGTGTGGGGTCTTGCCGACGTCGACCAGAGCGGTGAGGGTGCGCTGCTTGGAGTCGATCACCGCGACCTTGTTCGAGTTGTTGGCTGCCGTGAGGAAGTAGCGGTGGGTACTGTCCCAACCGCCGTCATGCAGGAACGGCGCGGCGTCGATGGTGGTGATGGTGAGGTTCTTGATGTCCTGGTAATTGACCAGCATGACCTTGCCGGTTTCCTTGACGTTGACGATGAACTCCGGCCATTCGTGGGACGCAATGATTGCCGCCACCCGCGGTTCGGGGTGGTACTCCTGCTTGTCGACGGTCATGCCACGGGTCGAGACGATCTGCTTGGGCTCCAGGGTTTCGCCGTCCATGATGGTGAACTGCGGCGGCCAGTAGGAACCGGCGATGGTGTACTTGTCCTCGAAGCCCTTGAACTTGGAGGTCTCCACCGAACGCGCTTCGATGCCCACTTTGATCTCGGCGACCTTGGTCGGCTCGGCGGGCCACAGGTCGATCATGTCGATCTTGGCGTCGCGGCCGATCACCAGCAGGTAGCGGCCCGAGGCGGAGATGCGCGAGATGTGCACGGCATAGCCGGTGTCGATCAGCTTGACGATCTGCTTGGTGTCGCCGTCGATCAGGGCGATCTTGCCGTCGTCGCGCAGGGTTACGGAGAACAGGTTTTCCAGGTTGAGTTTATTCAGCTGGTGCTTGGGCCGGTCTTCAGGTTTGACCAGGACTTTCCAGGTCTTGAGCGTCTCGGCCATGCCCCATTCCGGCGGGGTGGGCGCGGTGTGCTGGATAAAGCTGGCCATGCTGCTGATCTGCGCCTTGGTCAGCGCATTGGAGGTGCCCCAGTTCGGCATGCCGGCGGGGGAGCCGTAGGTGATCAACGCTTCGAGGTAGGCCTGGCCACGGGACTGGGTGATGTCCGGGGTCAGCGGTTTGCCGGTGGCGCCCTTGCGCAGCACACCGTGGCAACCGGCGCAGCGTTCGAAGTAAATCTGCTTGGAGGTGTCGAAGTCGGCCTGGCTCATGTCCGGCGCGCCGGCGGTTTTCACCACGGCAGGCGTGACCGCGCCATGGGCGTTCAAGGGCAGGGCGAGGGCCAGTGCGCAGCTCAGGCTGGCGAGGCTCAAGGTGAAGGTGGTTCTGTTGCGAGTCAGCATTCCATTTACTCCTCAGGCGAGACCTTTGCGGTGCCGCGCAACGGGGTGCGGGCGCAGGTTCTTAGTGCCTGGCCAGACTATGGCGAGGTGTTGGAATGCTCGCTTGACGGCGATCAAGTTTGCTTTGGGTAGCGCTTGCCAGGTTGTCGCAGGCGCCCTTAGCGTGGCCGCAAATCAGCTGTGGACCTGTGTCATGAGCGAACCTTTCTACCAACCCGTCGACAATGAATGCCTGCTGTTCGAGCATGCCTGGCGCCACCGCATGCCGGTGCTGATCAAAGGCCCGACCGGCTGCGGCAAAACCCGCTTTGTGCAGCACATGGCGCACCGCTTGCAGTTGCCGCTGTACACCGTGGCCTGCCACGACGATCTAAGCGCCGCCGACCTGGTCGGCCGCCACCTGATCGGCGCCCAAGGCACCTGGTGGCAGGACGGCCCGCTGACCCGTGCGGTGCGCGAAGGTGGCATCTGCTACCTCGATGAAGTGGTCGAGGCGCGCCAGGACACCACTGTGGTTCTGCACCCGGTGGCCGACGACCGCCGCGAGCTGTATCTGGAACGCACCGGCGAAGTGGTCAAGGCGCCGCCGTCGTTCATGCTGGTGGTGTCGTACAACCCCGGCTACCAGAACCTGCTCAAGGGTATGAAACCCAGCACCCGCCAGCGTTTCGTGGCGATGCGCTTCGACTATCCGGCGCCAGCCGATGAAGCGCGTATCGTCGCCCAGGAGGCCCAGGTGGACAGTGCGCTGGCCGCCGAAGTGGTGCGCCTGGGCCAGGCGTTGCGGCGTCTCGATCAACACGACCTGGAGGAAGTCGCCTCCACGCGCCTGCTGATCTTCACCGCCCGCCTGATCGCCGCCGGCATGCCACCGCGTGAAGCCTGCCTGGCCTGCCTGGCCCAGGCCTTGAGCGACGACCCGCATACCGTCGCGGCGCTGATGGACGTGGTGGACGTGCACTTTGCTTGAATCACGGCGCCTGCCGGGCGACTTGGCGATGTGGTTTTTCATCCTCGCCGAGTTGACGGTGTTTGCGATTTTGATCCTGACGTTTGCCGTGACGCAGCGCCTTGAACCCGAAGTGTTTGCCCTGGGCCGCAGCCAGCTGGACAGCTCCACCGGGCTGGCGATGACCGTGAGCCTGCTGACCGCTGGATTGTGCGCCGCGCTGGGGTTGCAACAAGTGCGTGGGCAGCCATCGCGGCGCGGTGCCGGGTGGTTTTGCGCGGCGTTGTTGGCAGCGTTGATTTACGTGGGCATCAAGCTGGAGGAATACGCCCACCTGGCGGGGGTTGGGCTGGGCTTGGAATACAGCCGGTTCTTCACTTTGTACTGGGTATTGACGGGGTTTCATTTCCTGCATGTGCTGCTGGGCATGGTAATCCTCGGGTGGCTGGCGGTGGGATGCTGGCGGGGAAGGGTGGCGATAAGCGGGGTGGAGTCGGGCGTGTTGTATTGGCACATGGTCGACCTGGTGTGGGTGGTGTTGTTTCCGGTGGTGTATGTGATGGGATGAAGGATCGATGAGCACGTCGCAGGGGTTGCTGGTGTGTTGGGCGGTGTTGGTGTCGCTGAGTGCCGGGACGGTGCTGGCGGGCGCTGCAGGCGTGTGGTGGGCGGTGCTGCTGTTGGCGGTCTCGAAGGCGTGGCTGATTGCGGACGGGTTCATGGAATTGCGGCATGCACCCTGGGGGTGGCGGCTGATGCTGTTGGGATGGACCGTGGTGCTGGCGCTGCTTGTCGGCGCAATCTTCTGACCGCGCCTTTTTGCCCCGCGCTGGGTGGCGAAGCCGCCCCAAACAGTCCGCCGCGGTGTTTCAGGAATACCGAGGCGCCGGGATTTGGGGCGGCTTCGCCACCCAGCGCGGGGCAAGCCCGCTCACTACAGTGACCAGTGGCAGGTTTTGGTAGGCAATTGCCTGGTCATTTGTAGTTCATTTCCGAAACACGAGTTACGCCCCGGACGCTGCCTTACTCCTTCTGCGGTGCCTTCCTATAGTCGTGCGCCACAGAGTGGGTACGGAAACCGCTTTGGGGAAAATGTGGGTGTTTGCCTTTACGAAAGCGCGGGGAATTAAATGGACTGGGAACTAGTCGGCATAGTTGCTGCGCTGATCATGATACTTAGTTTTCCAGGGATCGCTTACAGCATGCTTACCAAGCTGGAAACAGCGGAAAACTATTTGCCCCATAGCGTTTTCATCGTCTCAAACAAGTATCTATTTCGCGCTCAACCTTTTGAGGGGAAGGCCATGCGATTAATGCTGCTGGCCTATGTGTTGATCGTGCCGAAAGTCTTTTACTGGCGAAGGCTTGTGGATCTTGATGAGGTGGCAAGAATCCCACGCAGATTAAAAATCTGGATCATCGCGCCCTGCCTGGTGCTCAACCTTTCTGGAGCGGTCATGACCGCCACTGGGTTAGCTCTTTATTTATAAGGCACAACACTCATAAATACCTGATGCCGGCGGGTGTATAGCAATCAAAATGTAGGATGGGGTCAGCACAAAACGCTCTGACAAACAGGCCACTGTAGTGAGCGGGCTTGCCCCGCGCTGGGTGGCGCAGCCGCCCCAGATCCAGGCACCTCGGTCCTCCTGAAACACCACCGCGGACCGTTTGGGGCGGCTTCGCCACCCGGCGCGGGGCAAGCCCGCTCACTACAGTGACCAGTGGCAGGTTTTGGTAGGTAATTGCCTGGTCATTTGTAGTTCATTTCCGAAACATGAGTTACGCCCCGGACGCTGCCTTACTCCTTCTGCGGTGCTTTCCTATAGTCGTGCGCCACAGTCTTGGAGGTGCATGCGATGCAAGGACCCTACGCATTTATCAATGAACGACCGCAACCCTACCCATTGCTCAAACTCAGTTTGGCGCTTGATCCGCATAGCCAGGCAAAATTCGAGACTCTCAACCAACGTCTGCGCAATACCGTGGTGCTGCCTGGGCAACGGGTGATCATCGGCGATAGTCGCACGGCGTCGTGCACCACTGAAGCAGCCAAGCTTATGTCGAGGGTGGAAAGCTGGTGTTTGGGGTGGCTGGGGCGGCTCGTATGGGCTACCTGGGCGCATCGACAGCGGTGATCGCTTGTGCTGCGGTGTTCGGTATACCTACAGCGGGTACTGGAGCTCTGGCTTGTGCAATTGTCGGAGGTACGGCCGGTGGGCTATTAGGAGGTACGCAGGGCAATAAGCTTGGAGAGCACGTGGGCACTTATCTCTATGAAAGCTCCCGGAGTGAACGATGAATCTTGAGTTCATAGGCATGGGCGCAGGAGTGGTCATGATACTTAGCCTTCCTCTGCTCTATTACAGTATGTTCACCAAGCTTGAAGCAGCAGAAGGTTACTTGCCTCACAGCGTATTCATAGTTTCCTGCAAGCACTTGTTTCGCAGCTTGCCTCTCGATGGGAAGCCTTTGCGGTTGAATCTGATGGCGTATGTGTTGGTGATGCCTAAAGTGTTCTACTGGCGAAGGCTCGTGGATCTTGATGAAGTTGCAAGTGTGCCGGGGCAATTAAAACGCTGGATCATCATCCCGTGTGCCATCACTCACCTCGCTGCGCTGACCATGACAGCAGCAGGATTGATGTTGACTTAAATGTGGGAGGGCCAGGCCCCTCCACAATCCGCACTTCTTGATCGCCATCAATCACTTTTCACACCCCGCCTTCCTATCATGGCCCCCGCCAAGCCATGAGGAAGACGACCATGTCAGAGACCTTCACCAAGGGCATGGCCAGGAATATCTACTTCGGAGGAAGCGTGTTCTTCTTCCTGATTTTCCTGGCCCTGACCTACCACACCGAACAGACCTTTCCCACTCGCAGCAACGTCGACCAGCTCACCGAAGCGGTGGTGCGCGGCAAGGGTGTGTGGGAGCGCAACAACTGCGTCGGCTGCCACACCCTGTTGGGCGAGGGCGCGTACTTCGCGCCGGAGTTGGGCAATGTGTTCCAGCGCCGGGGCGGTGAAGAAGGGTTCAAGCCGTTCCTGCACGCCTGGATGAAGATGCAACCCCTGGGTGTGCCCGGGCGCCGGGCCATGCCGCAATTCAATCTCAGTGACCAGGAGGTGGGTGATCTGGCCGAGTTCCTCAAATGGAGCTCGAAGATCGACACCAATAACTGGCCACCGAACAAGGAGGGCTGAGCCATGCGCAGCGTCAATCCCTATCTGAAATTCCAATCCCAGGCCGTGGCCAAACCCTACTTTGTGTTTGCCCTGATACTGTTTGTCGGCCAGGTGCTGTTCGGTCTGATCATGGGCCTGCAATACGTGGTGGGCGACTTCCTGTTCCCGCTGATCCCGTTCAACGTGGCACGGATGGTCCACACCAACCTGTTGATCGTATGGCTGCTGTTCGGCTTCATGGGCGCCGCGTATTACCTGGTGCCCGAGGAAGCGGACCGCGAGCTGCACAGTCCGAAACTGGCGATCCTGTTGTTCTGGGTGTTTGCCGTGGCCGGGGTGTTGACCATCCTTGGCTACCTGTTGGTGCCCTACGCGGCGCTGGCCAAGCTGACCCACAACGAACTGCTGCCAACCATGGGCCGTGAGTTCCTGGAGCAACCGACCATCACCAAGATGGGCATCGTCGTGGTATGCCTGGGCTTTCTCTACAACATCGGCATGACCCTGCTCAAGGGCCGCAAGACCACGGTCAGTATGGTGATGATGACCGGGCTGATCGGCCTGGCGGTGTTCTTCCTCTTCTCCTTCTACAACCCCGGCAACCTGGCGCGGGACAAGTTCTACTGGTGGTGGGTGGTGCACCTGTGGGTCGAAGGTGTGTGGGAATTGATCATGGGCTCGATGCTCGCGTTCGTGCTGATCAAGGTCACCGGCGTCGACCGTGAGGTGGTGGAAAAATGGCTGTACGTGATCATCGCCATGGCCTTGATCACCGGGATCATCGGCACCGGGCACCACTTCTTCTGGATCGGCGCGCCGCAGGTGTGGCTGTGGGTCGGTTCGATCTTCTCGGCACTGGAACCGCTGCCGTTCCTGGCGATGGTGATGTTCGCCTTCACCATGGTCAAACGCCGCCGGCGCCAGCACCCCAACCGTGCCGCAACGTTGTGGGCCAAGGGCACCACGGTGACAGCGTTCTTCGGCGCCGGGGTCTGGGGGTTCCTGCACACCTTGGCCCCGGTCAACTTCTACACCCACGGCACCCAACTCACCGCGGCCCACGGTCACCTGGCGTTCTTCGGCGCCTACGCCATGATCGTGATGACCCTGATCAGCTACGCCATGCCGCGCCTGCGTGGCCTCGGCGAAGCGCCGGATGCCCGCTCGCAGACCATCGAGGTCTGGGGCTTCTGGCTGATGGTGCTGTCGATGGTGATGATCACCCTGTTCCTCACCGCCGCCGGCGCCGTACAGGTGTGGCTGCAACGCTGGCCGGTGGACGGTGTGGCGCTGCCGTTCATGGCCACCACCGAACATCTGCACGGGTTGTTTTGGGCGCGGTTGGCCAGCGGCGTGGTGTTCCTGCTCGGACTGCTCTGCTACCTGTACAGCTTCCGGCAACGCCGCGCGGTGGCCGGTGAACCGGTGCCGATTGTGCATTGATCGTTAATCCCCAAGAGGGCGGCCCGGCTGATTCAGCGGGCCGTTTTACGTTTGGAGCAATGCCCATGGCTTTTACCCTGGAACTGGAAGAGTGGGTCGGCAGCGCCTGGCACCGCTTTATCACCCGTCGCGCCAGCGTGGATTTCCCCGCGGCGCAGGTCCACTTGAGCGACCGCCAACGCAGCCTGGCGCTGCTGTTTCGCGCCCTCGGCGGCGCCGGTGGCATCGCCCTGGAAGCCGCCGGCGACCGCGACCTGCTGCTGCGCCGTAACCTGTTGATGCGTATTGCCGGCACTTGCAAACAGGCACCGCTGGCGTCCTGCGACGGCAACCGTTTGCGCCTGCCGTCCCGCCTGGCGGTGTTCCCCCACGCCAGCCTCAACCTGGAGCTTTACCGCTGGTTGGCCCTGCTTGCCGCACAGTCCGGCCCGATGACCCACTGGGCGCGGGACAACCAGCGCTGGACCTGGCTGCTGCTGCAACGCTATCCCGCCATGGGCCCCAGCTACCGGCGCCTGGTGGATGCACACATCGCCCTGCGCCCCGACCCCGCCAGCCTGCGCCCCGACGAAGCGGCGCTGGAAAAAGCCCTGCGCAAGGCCCTGCGCGAGCCCGGCAGTGTGCGCCATCTGCCACGCAGCGAGCGCGCGCCGTGGCCGTTGCCGTTGTGGTTGTACCCGCCGCTGCACCTCGACACGCCGCAAAGCGCCGACCTCGACGACACCGGCGACGATCTGTCAGCAGCGCCCAGTGAACAACACGGCGCGCCCAAGCGCGCCACGCGTCTGGATGATCAGAGCCGCGACGGCGGCCTGCTGGTGGTACGCCTGGAAAACCTGTTCAGTTGGACCGAACACGTCGACCTCGACCGCTGGAGCGACGACAGCGACGACCCCGACGCCGCCCGCGTGGCCGAAGACCTCGACCAACTGAGCCTGTCACGCCAGCGTGTGCGCAAAAGTGGCGGGCTGAAACTGCACCTCGACCTGCCGCCCGCCGACGTCGATGACATCCCCCTCGGCGCAGGGATCAAGCTGCCGGAGTGGGACTACCGCCAGCAGCGCCTGCAAGACGCCTTCGTCAACCTGCAACTGATGCAGCTACGCGACGCGCCACCGCAACCCTTGCCCGTGCGCCTGCATGCCGAGGCCCGGCGCTTGCGCCGCCAGTTCCAGCACCTGCGCACCGACCGCCAATGGCAGCGCCAGCAACCCCAGGGCAGCGAACTCGACCTGCACGCCTGGCTGGATTTTCATGTGCAACGCCAGCACGGCGCCTGCGCCGAGCGCGGCTTGTTCATGGAGCAACGTCACAGCCACCGTGACCTCGCCTGCCTGCTGCTGGCCGACCTGTCGATGTCCACCGATGCGCACCTGAACGATAGCCAAAAGGTCATCGACGTGATCCGCGACAGCCTGCTGCTGTTCGGCGAAAGCCTGGCCGGCGCGGGGGACCGCTTTGCGCTGTACGGGTTTTCGTCCCTGCGTCGTCAGCAGGTGCGCATGCAGGTGCTCAAGTCCTTCCAGCAACCCTATGACGACCACATCCGCGGCGCGATCCAGGCGCTCAAGCCGGGTTACTACACGCGCATGGGCGCCGCGATCCGCCAGGCCACCCGGCTGCTGGGGGGCTGCCCACAGCGGCGCAAACTGTTGTTGCTGCTCACCGATGGCAAGCCCAACGACCTGGATCTGTACGAGGGCCGCTATGGCGTGGAAGACACCCGCCAGGCGGTGCTCGAAGCGCGGCGCCAGGGCTTGATCCCGTTCTGCATCACCATCGACAAGCAGGCCGGTGACTACCTGCCGTACATGTTCGGCGCGAACGGCTTCACCCTGATCCGCCAGCCACAGCAGTTGCCGCAGCGGCTACCGCAGCTGTACCGGCAGTTGACCGAGGGTCAGTAAATATCCCGGGGGAGCCAGAAGAACATTGCGATGCAAAACAGCGCCAGGCCCACGCAGAACCACTGAAAGCGGCTCAGCCGCAGGGCCTGTTTGCTGGCCTCTGACGCCGGCAGCGGCATGGCGCAGTGTGCGCAGGTGACGCGTGCTTCGGGGTTGCGCCGCTGGCAGTACAGGCAGGTCTTCACTCGAATTGCTCCAGGCGCGGGCGGTCGAGAATGGCGATATGACGACCGTCCTGGGTGATGATCTTTTCGTCGATCAAGCGCCGGATAATCCGCGAGAACGTCTCCGGCTGAATCGACAGGTGCCCGGCAATCAACTGCTTGGCCATGGGCAGTTCGAAGCGTGTTTCGGTGTTCTGCTGGCGCACCAGTTGTGTGAGCAGGTAGCGCACCACGCGGTGGGTGGCGTTCTTCAGCGACAGTGTCTCGATCTCGTTGACCCGCTGGTGCAGGCGCACGCACAACGTGCCGAGCAGGGCGAAGGTCAGGCGGCTGTTGCTGTGCAACAGGCGCATGTAGGTGGCGTTGGACAGCCGATACACCTGGCTCGGGCACACCGCTTCGGCGCACGCCACATAGTTGGGCGTGTCCATCAGCATCATCGCTTCGGCGAACGTCTGGCGTTCGCCGATCACCTCGAACACCTTCTCCTGGCCGTCCGGGGTCAGGCGGTAGATTTTCACCGCGCCGGCAATCACAAAGTAAAACGCATCGGCCGGTTCGCCCTGGCGGAACAGCGGCTCGCCCTTGTCGACATTGAGCAGTTGGCTGTTGCTCATCAACTCAGTCAGTTGGGCCTCGTCCATGGGCTCGAACAGGTGGTGACTGCGCAGGATCTGGTGATGGACACGATGGAGCACCATCAATACCTCGGGACACAAAGGGGGAAGGGGGGCTCAAGGTTAATCCGACTACCCTTGGCACAGCTTGATCTGCGACAAGGGCAAGACGCGCGCGCAGGCGCACCATCGGCACAGAAAATGAGTTGAGGAGCCGCAGCATGCAAGTTCTGGATCGGCGCAAGGCACTGTCGATTACCCCGTTGTTTCGCCTGGCCTTCCGGCCGTTCTTCCTCGGCGCGTGCCTGTTGGCGGCGTTGGCGGTTCCCCTGTGGCTGCTGGCCCTGGGGGGCATGACCGGCAACTGGCAACCGGCCGGCGGCTGGCTTGTCTGGCATCGGCATGAACTGCTGTTTGGCTTTGGCGTGGCGATCATCGCCGGGTTCCTGCTGACGGCGGTGCAGACCTGGACCGGCCGCCCGGGCCTCAGCGGTGCGCCCCTGGCGGCGCTGGCGGGTTTGTGGCTGGCGGCGCGCCTGGGCTGGTTGCTGGATATTCCATGGCCGCTGCTGGCGCTGCTGGAACTGAGCTTTCCGCTGGCGGTGGCCGGGGTGATGGGCTGGACGCTGTGGCAGGTACGCCAGCGGCGCAACTACCCGATTGTGCTGGTGCTGGTGCTGCTGGCCGTGGCGGATGGGTTGTCGCTGTATGACCTCGGCCTGCAACGCCAGGCGGTGCTCACCGGGCTATGGCTGGTGGCGGCGATGATGGGCTTGATCGGCGGCCGCGTGATCCCGTTTTTCACCCAGCGCGGCCTGGGCCGGGTCGAGGCGGTCAAGCCGTGGCCGTGGCTGGATCATCTGCTGCTGGGCGGCTCGATCCTGGTGGCGCTGTTCTATGCCAGCGGGCTGGCCCTGTCGCCGCGCCTTTGGCTGGGCGTGCTGTTTGCCGCACTTGGCGTGGGCCATCTGCTGCGCCTGGTGCGTTGGCACGCGCGCGGCTTGTGGCAGGTGCCACTTTTGTGGTCGCTGCACCTGGCGTACGCCTGGCTGGCGCTGGCCTGCCTGGGCATGGCGCTGTGGCATTTCGGCGCGCCGTTGAACCCCAGCCTGGCGGTGCATGCGCTGACAGTGGGGGCCATGGGGGGCTTGATCCTGGCGATGATCGCGCGGGTCAGCCTCGGCCACACTGGCCGCTCGCTGCAACCGCCAGGTGGGATGAGCCTGGCGTTTGCGCTGCTGAACCTGGCGTGTGTGTGCCGGGTGCTGCTGGTGCTGGTGTGGCCGGTGGCGGCGCTGTGGCTGGCGGGGGCGTGCTGGTGCGTCGGGTTGGGGCTGTACTTGTGGCGTTATGGCCCGATGCTCTGGCAGGCGCGGGTCGACGGGCATCCAGGGTAGGAGGCTGCCATGTATTCACTGTTGCTGATCGTACATCTGCTGGCGGCCATCGCGTTTATCGGCACGCTGTTTTTTGAACTGGTGATCTGGCACAGCGCCCGGGAAGAGTTGGCCTGGTCGGCGCAATTCACCTCGGACCAGGCGATCGCCCGGCGATCGCGGCGGGTGCTGCACGGGGTCGTGGTGGTGCTGTACGGCGCTGGCCTGGGCCTGGCGTGGCACTACTGGAACGTGCCATGGACCGCTCGTTTTACGCTGTTGTTCAGCCTGAAAGTCAGCCTGGCGCTGAGCATCATCGGGCACTACCTGCTGCTCGCGTACTGGCTGACCCATAAGCGCCTGAGTGCCAAGCGCGCACTGTGGATCCGGCGCAGCATCCTGGGGCACATGGTGCTGATCGTGATCCTGGCCAAATCCCTGTGGTAACCCCTGCATCAACCGCCTTTGTAGTGAGCGGGCTTGCCCCGCGCTGGGTGGCGCAGCCGCCCCAAACCCAGGCACCTCGGTTTGTCTGAAACACCGCGGCGTCCTTGTTGGGGGGCTTCGCCACCCGGCGCGGGGCAAGCCCGCTCACTACAGAGTGTTCAAGGCCAGGGTGCAGGAATGTGATGTTGTACACAGTTGCCATGCGGCGTCATGCCACGGCCAATTGTTGATCGCGGTCAAGGGATCATTCGGCGTCAGTTCCCACACTGTGGCGAACTTTCCGGAGGACCGCGTCATGCCCCTGTCCCTTGCGCAATTGCGCCGCAACTACACCCTTTATGGCCTGCGTGATGACTGCGAGCAGGACGACCCGCTGGAGCTGTTCGGCCAGTGGCTGGCCCAGGCGCGCAAGACGGAAGTGCCGCCCGCCGAGGCCAACAGCATGGCCCTGGCCACGGTCGACAGCAGCGGCCACGCCCATTGCCGCATCTTGTTGCTCAAGGGCTTCAGCGCCGAAGGGTTTTTCTTTTTCGGTCATTACCAGAGCGCCAAGGGCCAGGAACTGGCGAGCAACCCCCACGCCGCCATGACGTTTTTCTGGCCCGGCCTGGAGCGCCAGGTGCGCATCGAAGGCCCGGTGATGAAGGCCGACACCGAACTGTCCGACGACTATTTCGACGCCCGCCCGGCCGCCAACCAACTGGGCTCCTGGGCCTCGCCGCAGAGCCAGCCATTGGCCCATCGCAGCGAGCTGGAAGGCCGCCTGCGTGAAGTCACCGAGCGTTTCGCCGGGCGCCAACCGCCACGGCCGGAGCAATGGGGCGGCTATTGCCTGCAACCGCAGCGCATCGAGTTCTGGCAGGGGCGTGCGGATCGTTTGCATGACCGCCTCGACTTCCGCCTGCACGACGGCCACTGGCAACGCACGCGCCTGGCCCCCTAACGGCATACCTCCTCCGAGGAATAGGCCCTGCGCCCATTGCGGCGCAGGCTGCAACCATCTTTTCAACGCCTGGAGCCTGGATCATGGCCCATCTGAACCAACGCAGTTTTGTTTCCCTGAATATCGCGGTGCTCACCATCAGCGACACCCGCACCTACGACACCGACACCTCCGGCGACACCCTGGTGGACCGCCTGCAAACCGCTGGCCACATGCTGATCGACCGCGGCATCGTGATGGATGACATCTACCAGATCCGCGCGCGCGTCTCGCAGTGGATCGCGGACCCCCAGGTGCAAGTGGTGCTGATGACCGGCGGCACCGGCTTCACCGCTCGAGATAACACGCCCCAGGCCGTGCTGCCGTTGCTGGACAAACAGGTCGACGGTTTTGGCGAGCTGTTTCGCCAGGTGTCCCTTGCCGAAATCGGCATGTCGACCCTGCAATCGCGTGCCCTGGCCGGTTTCAGCAACGGTGTGCTGGTGTGCTGCATGCCCGGTTCGCCGGGCGCGTGCCGCACCGCCTGGGACCAGATTCTTGTCGGTCAACTGGACAGCCGCACCGGCCCGTGCAATTTCGCGCCGCACCTCAAGCCACAACTCGACCAGGCGCTCGCGGCCTGTGAGGCACGCTCATGAACGTGTGTGACAGCGGCGACCTGCTGCCGGTAGAGGAGGCCATCGAACAGTTGTTGGCACAGGCGCCGCCGCCGCCTTCCACTGAAGTGATTGCCTTGGCCCAGGCCCTTGGGCGGGTCGTCGCCGACGAAGTGTTTTCACCCCTCGACCTGCCAAGCTGGGACAACAGCGCCATGGACGGCTACGCCCTGCGCGCGTTTGACGTGCCGGAGCAGGGTGGTTACCTCGAAGTGGCCGGGCGCATCGCCGCCGGGCACAGCAGCGACGTGCCGTTGCAGGCCGGGCAGGCGGTGCGCATCTTTACGGGTGCGCCGTTGCCGGTGGGCGCCGACAGCGTGGTGCCGCAGGAACGTTGCCGGGTGTATGGCCAGCGCATCTGGTGCCCACCCGTGCGCTTGGGCGAACACGTGCGCAAGCGCGGCGAAGAGCTGCAACGCGGGCAACGGGTGTTGAGCGCCGGCAAGCGCCTGCGTGCCCAGGAGATCGGCCTGCTGGCGGCGGCGGGCATCCCGCGGGTCAAGGTCTATCGGCCGCTGCGGGTGTGCCTGCTCAGCAGCGGTGATGAATTGCGCGAGCCGGGTGAGTCGCTCGCACCCGGGCAGATCTACAACAGCAACCGCCACCTCCTCGCGGCGTTGCTGCGCGGTTGGGGCGTGGACGTGCACGACTACGGTGTGATGGCCGACGCCCTGGCGGCCAGCCGCGATGCGCTGGTGCTGGCGTCTTCCGAATGCGACCTGCTGCTGACCACCGGCGGTGTGTCGGTGGGCGAGGAGGACCACCTCAAGCAGGCGATCCAGGCGCTCGGCAAGGTCGAGTTCTGGCGCCTGGCGATCCAGCCCGGCAAGCCCTTGGCGTTCGGCCAGGTCGCGGGCAAACCGTGGATCGGCCTGCCGGGCAACCCGACCGCCGCGCTGATCACCGCGTTGGTGGTGGTGCGCCCGTTCCTGCTGCGCGCCCAGGGTGCCGAGCGGGTGTTGCCGGTGCCGATCAACGTGGTGGCCGGGTTTGACTGGGCCAAGCCGAACAAGCGCCGCCAATACCTGCGTGCGCGCTTGAGCCCCGGCATCGATGGGCAATTGCGCGCCATCCTGCACCCGCAGCAAAGCTCGGCGATGCTCGCGCCCGCGTGTTGGGCCGACGGCCTGGTGATTGTCGAACGCGGACAGCAAGTGCCCAAGGGCGCGGCGGTGCCGTTCCTGTCCTTTGCCGATTTTCAATAAGGAGCCACCATGCAACTGGTCTGCCCGGCAGGCAACTTGCCTGCGCTGAAAGCCGCTGTGCGCCAAGGCGCCGATGCGGTGTACGTGGGGTTTCGCGATGACACCAATGCCCGGCATTTCGCCGGGCTGAACATGGACGACAAACAGTTCGACGCCGCCGTCGCCCATATCCGCCAGCACCAGCGCAAGCTCTACGTGGCGGTCAACACCTACCCGCAACCCAAGATCTGGCCGCGCTGGCAACGGGCGGTGGACCGCGCCGCCGATCACGGCATCGACGCGCTGATCGCCGCCGACCCCGGTGTGCTCGGCTACGCCGCCCAGCGTCATCCGCACCTGGCCTTGCACTTGTCGGTGCAGGGCTCGGCCACCCATGCGGCGGCGCTGAAGTTCTACGTCGAACGCTACGGTATCCGCCGTGCGGTGCTGCCGCGTGTACTGTCCCTGGCCCAGGTCAAACAGGTGGCGGCCAGCGCCACGGTGCCCATCGAAGTGTTCGGCTTTGGCAGCCTGTGCATCATGGCTGAAGGGCGCTGCCACTTGTCGTCCTACATCACCGGCGAATCGCCCAACCTGTGCGGTGTGTGCTCACCGGCCAAGGCCGTGCGCTGGAGCGATGACGCCGACGGCCTCAGCGCGCGCCTCAGCGAGGTGCTGATCGACCGCTACACCCCGGACGAACCAGCCGGCTATCCGACCCTGTGCAAAGGCCGTTTCCTGGTGGACGGCAAGCGTTTCCATGCGCTGGAAGAACCCACCAGCCTCGACACCCTCGACCTGCTGCCAGAGCTCACGGCCATCGGCGTGGAAGCAGTGAAGATCGAAGGCCGCCAACGCAGCCCGGCGTATGTCGAGCAAGTCACCCGCGTCTGGCGCGCCGCCCTCGACGCCCACCGCGCCAGCCCGGCCCACTTTGTGGTCAAGGACCAATGGCGGCAGGTGTTGGCCGGGCTTTCCGAAGGCAGCCAGACCACCCTGGGTGCTTACCATCGTGCATGGCAGTGAGGAACCACAGATGAAACTCAGCCTCGGACCGGTGCTGTTTTATTGGGACAAGGAGCACCTCGGGCGCTTCTATGCGGACATGGCCGACTTGCCTCTGGACGTGATTTACCTGGGCGAGACCGTGTGCTCCAAACGGCGCGCCCTGAACCTCGATCAATGGCTGGGCCTGGGGCGTGAATTGCAGGCGTGCAGTTCGGCGCAGATCGTATTGTCGAGCCTCACCTTGATTGAAGCCGCCTCGGAACTGTCCAGCCTGCGTCGCCTGTGCGACAACGGTCAGTTGCTGGTGGAAGCCAACGACATGGGCGCGGTGCAGTTGCTGATGGAGCGCAAGCTGCCCTTCGTCGGCGGCCCGGCGCTCAACCTCTACAACGGCCACGCCCTGGTGCAATTGCTCGATGCCGGCATGCAACGCTGGGTGCCGCCGGTGGAATGCTCCCGCGGTTTGATCGCCGATGTGCTGGAGCAAGTACGTGAACTGGGGCGGCCGTTGCCCCAGGTCGAGATCTTCGCCTACGGTCATCTGCCCCTGGCCTACTCGGCGCGCTGCTTCACTGCCCGTGCGGAAAACCGGCCCAAGGACGACTGCCAGTTCTGCTGCATCAACTACCCGGACGGCATGGCCTTGACCAGCCAGGAAGGCCAGGCGTTGTTTACCTTGAACGGCATTCAGACGATGTCCGCCGACGTCACCAACCTGCTCGCCGACTACCCGGGGCTGGTCGCCTGCGGTGCCGACCTGCTGCGTCTGAGCCCCAGGGCCGAAGGCATGGCCGATGTGGTGCGTGCCTACGACCAGGTGCGCCAGGGCGCCACGCCGCCGTTGTTTGTCGACGGTTGCAACGGCTACTGGCATGGCCAGGCCGGCATGTTGCGGGTCGAGGAGGTGGGGCTGTGTTGAATCGCAAACAATGGCTGCTCAAGGGCGCCGACCGTCTGTTGCCACTGCTGCGCCGTGTGCCGTTCCGGGTCCAGCGCCTGGCGTTGCAGCAAGGCCTCAACCGCTGCCTGGCCGAGCCCTTGCGCGACGGGGGCTTCGACCTGCTGCGCGGGCGCTGGATGTGCCTGCGCATCCCCGACCTGGGGTTGTGCTGGTACTTGACCCTGGCGCGGGATGGGTTGCGCATTGCTGACAAGGCCCAGGCCCAGGTGACCATCAGCGGCAACTGGCGTGAGTTTTTGTTGTTGGCCAGTCGGCAGGAAGATCCGGATACGCTGTTTTTTCGCCGGCGGTTGGTGATTGAGGGGGATACGGAGTTGGGGTTGGGGTTGAAGAACCTGATCGATAGCCTGGACCCGGATGTGTTGCCGCCGTGGCTATGGCGCAATTTGGAACGTGCGGGACGCGGCCTGGCAGCCTGACGTGTCTTGGGTTCCTACATAACGTTGCTTGGAACACCGGACCTGTGGCGAGGGAGCTTGCTCCCTCGGGGATCTCCAGTCGAGCGCCTATTGCCCATCAACACCAATCACCTGTGGGAGCGGGCTTGCCCGCGAAAGCGGCGGTTCAGCCAACACCTCCACCAGCAGTGCCACCGCCTTCGCAGCCTCGCTAGGGCTCGACAGCTCCCACAGGGGATTGGCAGTGCCTGGGCGATCTCCAGCCAAACACTGACAACCCAGCAACACAGCTCAAATGTGGGAGCGGGCTTGCCCGCGAAAGCGGTGGTTCAGCCAACATCTCCACCAGCAGTGCCGCCGCCTTCGCAGCCTCGCTAGGGCTCGACAGCTCCCACAGGGGACTAGCAGTGCCTGGGCGATCTTCAGCCGAACACTCACTATCCATCAACACCAATCCCCTGTGGGAGCGGGCTTGCTCGCGAAAGCGGTGGATCAGCCAACATCTCCATCAACAGTGCCACCGCCTTCGCAGCCTCGCTAAAGCTCGACACAGGGAGTTTCGGTTTCTTCCATTGGTTTCGGGTTGCGGTGATACGCCACACCTCGGAAAAAACCGGCTTGATTCTGGTCAAGGGCCACTGGCCATCCTCGCCTCTACCATCGGTCCCATCTTCAGCACGCCGCCGTAAGGGACCCCATGATCCGTTCCACGCACCTGACGCTTCACTGGCTGATCATGGCGGTGTTGCTGATGTTTTTGCCCAACGCCCAAGCCGAGCCCGCGCAGCAACGCATCGATCACACCTTCCCCCAACACGACGCAGTCTCGGCCGCCGAAGGTCCGTTCAAGGTGCGTACCATCAGCCAGGGCGGCCAGCCCGTCGGCTATGTGTTCCAGACCCTGGATGTGCTGAATATCCCGGCCTACTCGGGCAAACCGATCAACACCCAGGTGATCCTCGACACCGCCGGGATCATCCGCGATGCCTATGTGTTGGAGCACCACGAACCGATCCTGCTGATCGGCATCCCCGAGGCCAAGCTGCATGAGTTCACCGGCCACTATGCGGGTGTGGACGTGCGCCAACGGGTGGTGGTTGGCCGCTCCAGTGACCCCAAGGCGGTCACCGTGGACGCGATTGCCGGTGCGACGGTGACGGCCATGGTGGTCAATGAGGTGGTGATGCGCGCTGCCCATGAAGTCGCGGTGGCCCTCAAGCTGATCGACGGCAAGGCCGCCGCCAAGCAGAAAGCCGCGCTGATCCGCACTGATGAGTTCACCCCGGCGAGCTGGGCGCAGTTGACCGGCAACGGTGCGATCCGCCGCCTGCACCTGACCCGTGGCCAGGTCGATGCGGCCTTCAAGGACACCGCTGCCGAAGCCAGCGGTGCCGCCGACGACACCTTCATCGATCTCTACGTGGCCGACATCAACCCGCCGAGCATCGGCCGCAACCTGCTGGGCGAGGCGCACTACACAGACCTGATGCAGCGCCTCAAGCCCGGTGAGCAGGCGATTGCCGTGCTCGGGCGCGGGCTGTTTTCGTTCAAGGGCTCGGGCTATGTGCGCGGCGGGATTTTCGACCGGGTGCAGTTGCGCCAATTCGGCAATGTCATCAGCTTTCGCGACCTCGACCACCAGCGCATCGATGACGCCTACGCCGATGGCATGCCGGCGTTTGACGAGATGTCGGTGTTTATCGTGCGCCCGCAAGCGGCCTTCGACCCCGGTTCGCCGTGGACCCTGGAACTCTTGGTACGCCGCCAGACCGGCCCGGTCAGCGGCACCTTCAGCAGTTTCGAATTGCCTTACCAGATGCCCGAACAGTACCTGGAACGCCCGGCGCCCAGCGCCGAGGAACAGGCGGCGATCGACGAAGCCAACCGCCCGCTGTGGCTGAGCATCTGGTATCAGAAGCAAACCCAGGTGCTGGTACTCGGCGCCGCGCTGGTGCTGCTCACGGCGATTCTGTTCCTGCAAGACAGCCTGGCCCGCCGCCCACGCCTGTTGCATTGGCTGCGCCGGGGCTACCTGGTGTTTACCGTGGTTTTTATCGGTTGGTATGCGTTGGGGCAGTTGTCGGTAGTGAATGTGCTGACCTTTGTGCATGCGCTGTTCGAAGGGTTTCGCTGGGAGCTGTTCCTCACCGACCCGCTGATCTTCATGCTCTGGGTGTTCACCGCTGCAAGCATTCTGCTGTGGGGACGTGGCGTGTTCTGCGGCTGGCTGTGCCCGTTCGGCGCGTTGCAGGAATTGCTCAATGAAGCCGCGCGTTTGCTCAAGATCCGCCAGTTCGAATTGCCGTTCGCCGTGCATGAGCGGTTGTGGGCGATCAAGTACCTGATCCTGCTGGTGCTGTTCGGCATTTCCCTGGAGTCCATGGCCACCGCCGAGCGCTTCGCCGAAGTCGAACCGTTCAAGACCGCCATCACCCTGCATTTCGACCGCCAGTGGTGGTTCGTGCTCTACGCCGTGGCGCTGCTGGTGATCAATCTGTTCACCCGCAAAGTCTACTGCCGCTACGTCTGCCCACTGGGAGCGGCGCTGGCGATCCCGAGCAAGTTCCGCCTGTTCGACTGGCTCAAGCGTCGCGCCGAATGCGGCAACCCGTGCCAGCTGTGCGCCAAGGAATGCGAGATCCAGGCGATCCATCCCGACGGCCATATCAACCCCAACGAATGCCACTACTGCCTCGATTGCCAGATGACCTGGCACAACGACCACAAGTGCCCGCCGCTGATCAACAAGCGCAAGAAACGCAACAAGGCGGCGCAGCAGATTCCCGTGGTGCAGATAAATCCCAACGCTTGAAGGAGCAACCCATGAACGACACAGACGAAAAGCACGACGGCCTGACCCGGCGCGGTTTCCTCGGCAGCGGTGCGGTGACCGGCGCAGTCTTGGCCGGGGCTTCGGCCCTTGGCGGCACGGTGTTTACCCGTGAATCCTTTGCGGCGGCGGCCAAGGACGCCAAGGCGAAAATCCATGTGGAACCGGGCCAGCTCGACGACTATTACGGCTTCTGGAGCGGCGGCCACCAGGGCGAAGTGCGCGTGCTCGGCATCCCGTCGATGCGCGAGCTGATGCGTATCCCGGTGTTCAATATCGACGCAGCCACCGGCTGGGGGCTGACCAACGAAAGCAAGCGCATCCTGGGGGAGGGCGCCAAGTACCCGAACGGCGATTGCCATCACCCGCACCTGTCCACCACCGACGGCAAGTACGACGGCAAATACCTGTTTATCAACGACAAGGCCAACACCCGGGTCGCGCGCATCCGCCTGGACATCATGAAGTGCGACAAGATCCTCACCGTGCCCAACGCCCAGGCCATCCACGGCCTGCGCCTGCAAAAGGTGCCGTACACCAAGTACGTGTTCTGCAACGCCGAGTTCATCATTCCGCACCCCAATGACGGCAAGAATTTCGACCTGCAGGATCGCAACAGCTTCACCATGTTCAACGCCATCGACGCCGAGAAAATGGAGATGGCCTTCCAGGTCATCGTCGACGGCAACCTCGACAACGCCGACATGGACTACACCGGCAAATACGCCGCTGCTACCTGCTACAACTCGGAAAAGGCCACTGACCTGGCCGGCATGATGCGCAACGAGCGCGACTGGGTGGTGGTGTTCAACATCCCGCGCATCGAGGCGGCGATCAAGGCCGGCAAGTTCATCAGCGTCGACGGCGCCAAGGTGCCGGTGGTGGATGGGCGCAAATCGCTGGACGGTAAGGACAGCGAATTCACCCGCTATATCCCGGTGCCGAAAAACCCCCATGGCTGCAACACCTCGCCGGACGGCAAGTACTTCATCGCCAACGGCAAGCTGTCGCCCACCTGCACCATCATCGCCATCGACAAGCTCGACGACCTGTTCAACGGCAAGATCAGCGACCCGCGCGGCGTGGTGGTGGGTGAGCCGGAACTGGGCCTGGGCCCGTTGCACACCACCTACGACGGGCGCGGCAACGCCTACACCACGTTGTTTATCGACAGCCAGGTGGTCAAGTGGGACATCGCCAAGGCGATCCGCGCCTACGGTGGCGAGAAGGTCGACTACATCAAGCAGAAACTCGACGTGCACTACCAGCCCGGTCACAACCACGCCTCGCTCACCGAAACCCGCGACGCCGATGGCCAGTGGCTGATGGTGCTGAGCAAGTTCTCCAAGGACCGCTTCCTGCCCACCGGCCCACTGCACCCGGAGAACGACCAGTTGATCGACATCTCCGGCGAGGAGATGAAACTGGTCCACGACGGCCCGGCCTTTGCCGAACCCCACGACTGCGTGATGGCGCGGCGTGACCAGATCAACCCGAAAAAAATCTGGGAACGCAACGACCCGTTTTTCGCCGAGACCGTGGCACTGGCCAAAAAGGACGGCATCAACCTGGAAACCGACAGCAAGGTGATCCGCGACGGCAACAAGGTGCGCGTGTACATGACCTCCATGGCCCCGGCCTATGGGCTCTCGGAGTTCACGGTCAAGCAGGGCAATGAAGTCACGGTGACCATCACCAATATCGACATGATCGAGGACGTGACCCACGGTTTTGTGATGGTCAACCACGGCGTGAGCATGGAGATCAGCCCGCAGCAGACTTCGTCGATCACCTTTATCGCCGACAAGCCGGGGCTGCATTGGTACTACTGCAGCTGGTTCTGCCATGCACTGCATATGGAGATGGTGGGGCGCATGAAAGTCGAGCCTGCCTGAACGCAGAGCACCACCACTGGGCCAATCCAGGCGCGTGGTTTGTGTGGGAGCGGGCTTGCTCCCACACAAGCCTTGCACCGGGTCGTCTTTCATTCATGGGGTATCGCCGTGGCTCGATCACTTCTCGTCTTGCTGGCGCTGGGATTGTTTTCGGCCCAGGCGGCCGCCGCTGTGCGGCCACTCACCGATTTGCCGCTGCAACCCGACGGCGAACAGCACTGGCGCCTGCCCGCCGGCGAATACCGTGGCTCGTTCAGCATCGACCAGCCGATGCAACTCACCTGCGCCCCCGACGCCATCTTCCAGGCCGAAGGACAGGGCAACGGCCTGATCATCAGCGCCCCAGACGTCAGCGTGCAGGGCTGCACTTTCCTCGACTGGGGCCGCGACCTCACCGCGATGAACGCCGCGGTCTTCATCCAGCCCCAGGCCCAGCGCACACAACTGCGCGGCAACTACCTGCAAGGTCCAGGCTTTGGCATCTGGGTCGACGGCACCGCCGACGTGAGCCTGATCGACAACCGCATCCAGGGCGACCCGCTGCTGCGTTCCCAGGACCGAGGCAACGGCATCCACTTGTACGCGGTGCACGGTGCTCGGGTCATTGGCAACCAGGTGCGCGAGGCCCGCGACGGTATTTACATCGACACCTCCAACGGCAACCTGCTGCAAGGCAACACCCTCGAAGACCTGCGTTATGGCATCCACTACATGTTCGCCAACGACAACCAGGTACTTGGCAATACCACCCGCCGCACCCGCACCGGCTATGCGCTGATGCAAAGCCGCAAGCTCACGGTGATCGGCAACCGCTCCGAGCAGGACCAGAACTACGGGATCCTGATGAACTACATCACCTATTCCACCTTACAGGACAACCTCGTCAGCGACGTGCGCGACGGTTCCACCGGCGACAGCATGATCACCGGCGGCGAAGGCAAGGCGCTGTTTATCTACAACTCGCTGTTCAACCGCATCGAACACAACCGCTTCGAGCGCAGCGCCGTGGGCATTCACCTCACGGCTGGCTCGGAAGACAACCGCATCGCCGGCAACGCCTTTATCGGCAACCGCCGCCAGGTCAAATACGTGGCCACACGCTTGCAGGAGTGGTCGGCCGACGGCCGTGGCAATTTCTGGAGCGACTACCTGGGCTGGGACCGCAACGGCGATGGCCTCGGCGATGTGGTCTACGAGCCCAACGACAACGTCGACCGCCTGCTGTGGTTGTACCCCCAGGTGCGCCTGTTGATGAACAGTCCTGGCATCGAGCTGCTGCGTTGGGTGCAACGTGCGTTTCCGGTGATGAAGTCGCCCGGGGTGATGGACAGCCACCCCTTGATGCAAGCCCCCAACCACAAGGAACCTGCATGATGAACGTCGTCGAGATCGAAGGCGTCACCCAGCGTTATGGGCGCACGACGGTGCTGCACGATTTGAACCTGAGCCTGGCTCCCGGCGAAGTGCTGGGCCTGTTCGGGCATAACGGTGCGGGCAAGACCACGGCGATGAAACTGGTGCTGGGCTTATTGCAGCCCGGCGCGGGGCAGGTGCGGGTCTTCGGCCGTGCGCCGAGCGATCCCCGGGTGCGGCGCATGCTCGGCTATCTGCCGGAAAACGTGACCTTCTATGCGCAGTTGAGCGGCCTCGAAACCTTGCGTCATTTCGCGCGGCTCAAGGGCGCGCCGCTGCATCAGGTCGACCGCCTGCTGCACGACGTCGGTCTGGGCGCAGCGGCCGAGCGGCGGGTCAAGACCTATTCCAAAGGCATGCGCCAGCGCCTTGGGCTGGCCCAGGCGCTGCTGGGTGAACCCCGCCTGTTGCTGCTCGACGAACCCACCGTCGGCCTTGATCCGGTCGCCACCCAGGACCTGTACGGTTTGCTCGACCGCCTGCGCGAGGGCGGTACCAGCATCATCCTGTGTTCCCACGTGTTGCCGGGCGTGGAGGCGCATATCAACCGCGCCGCGATCCTCACCCAAGGCCGTCTGCTCGCACTGGGCAGTCTCGCGCAACTGCGTGCCGAGGCCGGGTTGCCGACGCTGATCCGCAGCCGTGGTCTGCAACGCCCGGACATGTTGCAACAGCGCTGGAGCGCCGCCGGGCATGTCACCCAGACCTGGGGCCCAGGCGGCCTGCAAGTGGCGGCGCACGCGAACGACAAGATGGACCTGCTGCGCCAGTTGCTGGTGCTGGACAGCCCCAGCGACGTGGAGCTTTTGCCGCCGTCCCTGGAGGACATCTATCGCCACTACCTCAACAGCGGGGAGGTCGCCTTATGAACGCAGTCTGGAACCTGGCCCGCAAAGAGTTTGGCGACGGCCTGCGCAACCGCTGGTTGTTGGCGATCAGCCTGTTGTTCGCAGTATTGGCCATCGGTATCGCCTGGCTTGGCGCGGCCGCCGCCGGGCAATTGGGCTTCACGTCGATCCCGGCGACCATCGCCAGCCTGGCCAGCCTGGCGACTTTCCTGATGCCGCTGATCGCGTTGTTGCTGGCCTACGACGCCATTGTCGGCGAAGACGAAAGCGGCACCTTGTTGCTGCTGCTCACTTACCCGCTGGGACGCGGGCAGATCCTGTTGGGCAAGTTTGTCGGGCATGGGCTGATCCTGGCCCTGGCCACCGTGATCGGCTTTGGTTGCGCGATGTTCGCCATTGCGCTGTTGGTGGATGACGTTGAACTGGGCCTGCTGCTCTGGGCGTTCGGCCGCTTCATGCTGACCTCGACATTGCTGGGCTGGGGTTTTCTCGGCCTGGCCTACGCGCTGAGCAGCCTCTGCGCAGAAAAATCCACCGCCGCCGGCCTGGCGCTGGGCGTGTGGTTCTTCTTTGTGCTGGTGTTCGACCTCGGTTTGCTCGCCTTGCTGGTGCTGAGCAAAGGTCAATTCAACCCTCAGGGCTTGCCGTGGTTGCTGCTGTTCAACCCCACCGATGTATATCGGCTGATCAACCTCGCGGGCTTCGACACGGGGACTGCAGCGGTCGGGGTCATGGCCCTGGGCAGCGACCTCGATGTGCCGGCGCCAGTGTTATGGGCATGCCTGCTGGCGTGGGTCGGCATACCCCTGGCGCTGGCCTATGGCTTGTTCAAACGGCGCGTGGCCTGAAGAATTCTTATGACTGCTGGAGTCACGTTTATGGGTGTAAAAACACGGGTAATGGTGGCGCTGTTGGCCGGCCTTTTGCTGGCGGCGTGCGACAAGGCGCCAGAGTCGAGCTTCACCGATGCGCCGGTAGCGTTTCATCCCAATGATGAGTGTCATGTGTGCGGCATGGTCATCAGCGAATTCCCCGGGCCCAAGGGCCAGGTGGTGGAGCGCGACGGGGTGAAGAAGTTCTGCTCCACCGCCGAAATGCTCGGCTGGTGGTTGCAGCCGGAAAACCATCACGACACGGCCAAGCTGTATGTGCATGACATGGGGCGCAGCCATTGGGATGCACCGGACGACACGCAGCTGATCGATGCGCGCACGGCGTTTTATGTGATCGGCACCGGGCTCAAGGGCGCGATGGGGGTGGTGCTGGCGTCGTTCGCCGATGAGGCCAAGGCGCAAAAGGTCGCGGCGGATACGGGTGGGCGCGTGCTGCGGTTTGCCGAAATTGACCTGGCGCTGTTGCAGCAACCGGCAGGCATGGCCCACAGCGGGCACTGAGTCAGCCTGCCTGGTAGCCCATCAGCTGTTCTTCGCACAGGATCCGGATGGTGCGCCGCTGCACCTCGATCAAGCCACTTTCGACCAGCCGGTGCAGGATTCTTGAAAAGGTCTCCGGCTGGATCCCCAGCTTCGACGCCACCAGGCGCTTGGGCACTTGCAGCACCACCTCGCCGCTGACGGCATTGCGCTCCTGGAACAGGAAATTGATCACTCGGCGACTGGCGTTGGCCAGGGTCAGGGTGTCGATGTCTTGCAAGCGCTGGTGCAGGTGGATGCTCATGCTGCCGAGGATCGCCAGGCAGATCTGCGGCTGGTCCTCCAGGGCTCGGCGGTAGTGCTGGCCTTCGATACTGACCAACACGCTGTCTTTAAGCGCCGTGGCGCTGACCGGGTAGGCCTTGGCTTGGGTGAACAGCAGCGCCTCGGCAAAGGTCTGGCCGGGTTGGATGACTTCCACCAGGTGCTCCTGGCCTTCGCCCGTGACGCGGTGCAGCTTGATCTGGCCGCTGACCAGCAGGAAGAAACGCTCGGCGGGGTCGCCCTGATGCACGAGCGGCGCGTGGCCGGGCAGGCGCTTGAGGTTGGCCAGGGTGCAGACGTCCTGGAAGGTTTTTTCCGGCAGCCGGCTGAACAGGTGGTGTCGGCGCAGGGTCAGTACGATTTGGGGGTGGGTGAGCATGGGTTGGGGCCTCCGCGGGTGGTCAGGGTAGGGCGCCTTGGGGGAATGCGGCTATGCCTCTGAAGGAGTACCTCTGGAGCTTGAGTCCATATCCGTTGCTGCGGTCACCCATCACCTCTACCAACAGTGCCGCCGCCTTCGCAGCCTCGCTAAAGCTCGACAGCTCCCACGGGGATTGGCGGTGTGAGAGGGATCTCCAGCCAAGCACTGACAACCCAGCAACACCAATCACCTGTGGGAGCGGGCTTGCCCGCGAAAGCGGTGGTTCAGCCAACATCTCCACCAGCAGTGCCACCGCCTTCGCAGCCTCGCTAGGGCTCGACAGCTCCCACAGGGGATTGGCAGTGCCTGGGCGATCTCCAGCCGAGCACTGACAGCCCGCCCACACCGATCACCTGTGGGAGCGGGCTTGCCCGCGAAAGCGGTGGCTCAGCCAACATCTCCACCAGCAGTGCCACCGCCTTCGCAGCCTCGCTAAAGCTCGACAGCTCCCACAGGGGATTGGCGGTGTGAGAGGGATCTCCAGCCGAACACTGACATCCCAGCAACACAGCTCAAATGTGGGAGCGGGCTTGCCCGCGAAAGCGGTGGTTCAGCCAACACCTCTACCAACAGTGCCGCCGCCTTCGCAGCCTCGCTAGGGCTCGACAGCTCCCACAGGGGATTGGCAGCGTCTGGGCTATCTCCAGCCGAGCACTGACAGCCCGCCAACACCGATCACCTGTGGGAGCGGGCTTGCCCGCGAAAGCGGCGGTTCAGCCAACATCTCCACCAGCAGTGCCACCGCCTTCGCAGCCTCGCTAAAGCTCGACAGCTCCCACAGGGGATTGGCAGTGCCTGGGCGATCTCCAGCCAAACACTGACAGACCAGCAACCCCAATCAAATGTGGGAGCGGGCTTGCCCGCGAAAGCGGCGGTTCAGCCAACATCTCCACCAGCAGTGCCACCGCCTTCGCAGCCTCGCTAAAGCTCGACAGCTCCCACAGGGGACTGGCGGTGTGAGAGGGATCTCCAGCCGAACACTGACATCCCAGCAACACAGCTCAAATGTGGGAGCGGGCTTGCCCGCGAAAGCGGTGGTTCAGCCAACATCTCCACCAGCAGTGCCACCGCCTTCGCAGCCTCGCTAAAGCTCGACAGCTCCCACAGGGGATTGGCAGTGCCTGGGTTCACCCCACCTGGCGCAAATGCTCCATCGCCCAAACCGCCGCCTCCACCCGTGACCTCAACCCCAGCTTGTGCAGCAGATTCTTCACATGCACCTTCACCGTCCCCTCGGTAATCCCCAACTTATGTCCGATCACTTTGTTGCTGTAGCCACTGGCAATCGTCCTCAGCACCTGCCGCTCGCGATCAGTCAATTCCACCGCCGCGTGCGGCTGCGGCGAGCGCAGTGCCTGGGCCAGTACGCGGGTCAAGCCGGGGCTGATCACCAGGGCGCCATGCAGGGCGTCGCGGATGAATTCCACCACCAGCTCCGGTTCCATGTCTTTGAGCAGATAGCCATTGGCATCCAGGCGCAGGGCATCGCGGATGTCGTCTTCGGCGTCGGACACGGTAAACAGCAGCACCTTGCCCGCGTAGTCCATGGCGCGCAGGCGGCGCAGGGTTTCCAGGCCGTTCATGTGCGGCATGTTGTTGTCCAGCAGCACCAGGTCCGGTTGCAGGGCGTCGATCTGGTCGAGGGCTTCCTGGCCGTTGCCGGCTTCACCGACGACGTGCAGGTCGTCTTCCAGTTCGAGGATCTGGCGCATGCCGTGGCGCATCATCGGGTGGTCGTCGACCAGCAGGATACGGTGGCGAGTGGACGTGTTCATGGGGCGGTGCCTTGTAGAGAGTGGCCGAGAAATTCCGGCTGGAAACGCAGTTGCACCCGTGTGCCCTGGGGCTCGCGGGGCTGGATGTCGAGGTGGCCGTGCAGGCTGCGGGCGCGTTCGTCCATGATGGTCAGGCCGTGGTGTTCACGGGTGTCGACGGCGCCGCAGAAACCCCGGCCATCGTCTTCGATGCTCAGGCTGACGGTCTCGCCGACCTGGCGCAGTTGCAGCCAGGCGTTCTGCGCATGGGCGTGCCGCAGGCAGTTGGACAGGGCTTCGCGGGTGATCTGCAACATGTGGATCTGTTCGCTGGCTGAAAGCTGGAAGGCCAGCGCGTCCACATGCAGGTGCACCTGGAACTCGCCGCGTCGGGAGAACTCCTCGGCGGTGTCTTGCAGCTCTTGTACCAGCCCGGCGTCGTGGATTTGCAGGCGGAACGTGGTGAGCAATTCGCGCAACTGGCGATAGGCGTTGTTGAGCCCGTCGCGCAGTTCGGCGGTGACGTTGGCCAGGGTCTCGACCGATTCGCCACGGCGGATCAGGGTCTGCATGCGGCTGACTTGCAGCTTCATGTAGGACAGCGCCTGGGCCAGGGAGTCGTGCAGTTCGCGGGCGATGATGGTGCGCTCATCCAGTAGCAACAGGCGGTGGTCCTGCTCGCGCTGGCGCTTGAGGGACAACGAGGTGCCGATCAGGTTGGCCAGGGCCTGGATCAGTTGTTTCTCCCAATCCTGGGGCGCATGGCCGTCGAGGAAGTGTGCCTTGAGTTCGCCGAGTTCGGCGCCCTGGTTGCTGATGCTGAACACCTGCGGCGGCGCGACGTGGTGGCGTTCGCAGGTGGCGCAATCGCCGATCGCGCAGATGTTGCGGCTCTGTTCGCCGTGCAGGGCGAGCATCTGCTGCGCCGGGGCGAGGAAGTGGCCTTGCAGGCACAGCGACAGGCGCAGGCCCGGCAGGCGTTTCTGGAAGCGCCGGATCAGTTCGTCCAGGCCCTCGGCGTTGGCCAGCCGCGTGGCCAGGCTGCGGCTGCTCTGGTACAGCAGTTCGAGGGCGGCGTTGGCTTGTTGCAGGTTGAGGGTCTTGCGCTGCACCTGGCTTTCCAGGGTGCGGTGGGAGGCTTCGATGGTTTCGGCCATGGCGTTGAAGCTCAGGGCCAGTTGGCCGAGTTCGTCTTCGGAGCGGTGGTTGACCCGGGTCTTGTAGTCGCCATCGCGAAAGCGCCGGGTCGCGTGCACCAGCTCTTGCAAGGGCGTGACCACGCCGTACTGCAATTCGTACAAGCCCAGCAGCAGGATGATCAAGGTGCTGAACAGCGCCAGCCCCTGGATCGCCTGTTGCCAGCCTTGCTTGTGCTCGCTCTGTTGCTGCAACAGCGCGACGAAGTGGTTCAGTTGCTCGACAAACGCCGGCGCACGCGCCTGGAACAGCGCCGCATCACCGCCCATCACCGCCGGGCGCAGTTCCTCGTTCCAGCGTTGCTGGATCTGCTGGTAACTCTGCTGCAGTGCGCTGTTGGGGCCGTCTTCGAGCACCGCCTTGAGCGATTGGCTTTCGAGGCGCCGTTGCAGGCTCTGGCTGACCTCGGCGATTTCGTCCGGCCGCGCCCCAGCGGCGAGTTTCCAGCTGAGGTGGTAGGTCTCCATGCGCACTGAGCCGGCGGTGTTGACCGCCGCCGCATCGCCCTGGCTGAACCAGGCGATCAGCCCGGCGCTGAGGGAACTGGCAAGGGCCAGGATCGCAATCAGGATCACCGCCAGCCCGGCCCGGGCGGGCAGGGAGCTGCGCAGCCAGTCAAGCATGACGGCGGATCTGGAGGGGGCGGGAACGGGACATGGGCGCACCTGGAACGGGAAAGGGGGTCGAATGTGGCCTTCCCTGGCGCACTACCTCTAAAGAATTGCCGGCGAACCCTCCCACGGATAAAAGCCGGCACAAGAGAGCAATCCATTGATAAATAAAGGCTTTCTCTTGTTTTGCTGACTACCTCCTTGGAGGTAGACGGGGTCAGCATAGCCCCATACCCACCCGGCCCACGTTGATCTGGGTCAAGTTCTGCGGGGGTGTCGCCCCTAACCTGCGCTCATGGAATCACTTTCTGGAGCGCATACCGTGACTCAACCCCGTATAAGACAAGGCCTGGTGCTGGGCATGAGCACCCTGGCCTTCACCGTCTGCTTTATGGTGTGGATGATGTTCGCCGTGCTCGGCGTGCCCATCAAGGAGCTGCTGCAACTCAACGAAACCCAGTTCGGCCTGCTGGCCGCCACGCCGGTGTTGACCGGTTCCCTGGTGCGCTTGCCGCTGGGGCTGCTCACCGACCGCTTCGGCGGTCGCATCGTGTTCTTCCTGCTGATGCTCGCCTGCGTGCTGCCGCTGTACCTGATCACCTACGCCACCGCCTACTGGCAGTTCCTGGTGCTTGGCCTGTTTGTCGGCCTGGCCGGCGGCTCGTTTTCGGTGGGCATTGCGTACGTCGCCAAGTGGTTCGATAAAGACAACCAGGGCTTTGCCATGGGCGTGTTCGGTGCCGGCAACGCGGGAGCGGCGGTGACCAAGTTTCTCGCCCCGGCGCTGATCGCCCTCGGCACCTGGCACCTGGTGCCCAGGGTGTTCAGTGCAATCCTGTTTATCACCGCACTGTTGTTCTGGTTCCTCACCAGCGAAAACAAGACCCACCGCAGCGCCGGTGGCGCGACCCTGCGCCAGCAGTTGCTGTGCCTGAAAGACCCGGCCGTGTGGCGCTACTGCCAGTACTACTCGATTGTGTTCGGTGGTTACGTCGCGCTGGCGCTGTGGGTGACCAAGTACTACGTGCAGGAATACGGCTTCAGCCTGCAAAGCGCGGCGCTGCTGGCCGCGTGTTTCTCCCTGCCCGGCGGTGTGCTGCGCGCAGTGGGCGGCTGGATGTCTGATCGCTGGGGCGCGCAAAGCGTGACCTGGTGGGTGCTGTGGGTGAGCTGGATCTGCCTGTTCCTGCTCAGCTACCCGCAGACCCAACTGCAAGTGATGACCGTCAATGGCCCCCTGGATTTCCATATCGGCCTCAGCCCCACCTTGTTCACCGTGCTGCTGTTTGTGATGGGCATCGCCTTCGCATTCGGCAAGGCCTCGGTCTTCAAGTACATCGCCAATGACTACCCGCAAAACATGGGCGCGGTGTCCGGCATCGTCGGCCTGGCCGGTGGCCTGGGCGGGTTTGTGCTGCCGATCATGTTTGGCGCCCTGGTGGACCTCACCGGCGTGCGCTCGTCCTGCTTCATGTTGATGTACGGCGTGGTCTGGGTATCCCTGACCTGGATGTACCTCAGCGAAATTCGCCAACAGCCGTTGCTCGGCAAACAAGCGCTCCAAGGAGAATGATCATGTCCATCGCGCAAAAGCCCGAATCGGGCCCGGTGATCCACGACTGGCGCCCCGAAGACCCGGCGTTCTGGGGCGCCAGCGGCAAGAAAACCGCGACCCGCAACCTGTGGATCTCGATCCCCGCGCTGTTGCTGGCGTTTGCGGTGTGGATGGTGTGGAGCACGGTGATCGTGCGCCTCAACGCCATCGGGTTCAGTTTCACCACCGACCAGTTGTTCTGGTTGGCGGCATTGCCGGGCCTGTCCGGTGCCACCTTGCGCGTGTTCTATTCGTTCATGGTGCCGATCTTCGGTGGGCGCCGCTGGACCGCCCTGAGCACCGCGTCCTTGCTGCTGCCGTCGCTGTGGATGGGCTTTGCGGTGCAAGACCCGGGCACGCCCTACAGCGTGTTTGTGCTGATCGCCTTGCTCTGTGGTTTTGGCGGCGGCAACTTCGCCTCCAGCATGTCCAACATCAGTTTTTTCTACCCCAAGGCCCAGCAGGGCACCGCCCTCGGCTTGAATGCTGGCCTGGGTAACCTGGGGGTGTCGGTGATGCAGTTCTGCGTGCCGCTGGTGATCACCTTCGCCGCATTCGGGGCACTCGGCGGCCAGCCGCAGACCCTGGCCGATGGCAGCCAACTATGGTTGCAGAATGCCGGTTTCATCTGGGTGCCGTTTATCCTCACCGTCACCGTGGCGGCGTGGTTCGGCATGAATGACCTGTCCAGCGCCCGTGCCTCGTTCAGTGACCAGGCGGTGATCTTCAAGCGCAAGCACAACTGGCTGATGTGCTGGTTGTACCTGGCGACCTTTGGTTCGTTCATCGGCTTCTCGGCGGCATTCCCGCTGCTGATCAAGACCTCCTTCCCGGACGTGGTCGCCCTCAAGTTCGCCTTTCTCGGCCCGCTGGTGGGCGCGCTGGTACGCCCATTGGGCGGCTGGCTGGCAGACAAGTTGGGCGGGGCGCGGGTGACCCTGTGGAACTTCGTGCTGATGATCGTGATGGTGTTCGGCGTGCTGCACTTCCTGCCGCAGAACGGTGAGGCGGGCAGCTTCTACGGCTTCCTCGGCATGTTCATGCTGCTGTTCATCACCACCGGCATCGGCAACGGCTCCACCTTCCGCATGATCCCGGTGATCTTCCGCACCGTTCACGAGAAGGCCAGCGCCGGCAAACCCGCTGCGGTGCGTGAACAGGCCCTGAAGGATGCCGGCAAGGAGTCTGCTGCGGTGCTGGGGTTCAGCTCGGCCATGGGCGCGTTCGGCGCGTTCTTCATCCCCAAATCCTTCGGCTCGTCCATGGCCGCCACCGGCAGCCCGGCGATGGCCTTCTACATGTTTGTCGGTTTCTACCTGAGCTGCATCGTCGTGACCTGGTGGTGGTACGCCCGCAAAGGCTGCGCCACACCCTGCTGATCGACCACGAATTCGCGGGGCAACGCACCCCACGGCACGCCTGATGAGGAAAGCATCATGAGTCACTTACTGGATCAATTGCGGTTCTTCAACCGCAAGCAAGACGAGTTCTCCAACGGCCACGGCGAGACCCGCAAAGAGTCCCGCGACTGGGAAAACGTCTACCGTTCGCGCTGGCAGTACGACAAGATCGTGCGTTCCACCCACGGGGTGAACTGCACCGGTTCCTGCTCGTGGAAGATCTACGTGAAGAACGGCCTGATCACCTGGGAAACCCAGCAGACCGACTACCCGCGTACCCGCAACGACCTGCCCAACCACGAGCCCCGTGGTTGCCCGCGCGGCGCGAGCTACAGCTGGTACATCTACAGCGCCAACCGCCTCAAGTACCCGAAGATCCGCAAGCCGCTGCTCAAGCTGTGGCGTGAAGCGCGCCTGACCATGGCGCCAGTGGAAGCCTGGGCAAGCATTGTCGAGGACAAGGCCAAGGCCGAGTCGTACAAGAGCAAGCGCGGCATGGGCGGGTTTATCCGCTCCAACTGGGAGGAGGTGAACGAGATCATCGCCGCCTCCAACGTCTACACCATCAAGCAATATGGGCCGGACCGCATCGTCGGGTTCTCGCCGATCCCGGCCATGTCCATGGTCAGCTACGCGGCGGGCTCCCGTTACCTGTCGCTGCTGGGCGGCGTGTGCCTGAGTTTCTACGACTGGTACTGCGACCTGCCGCCCGCCTCGCCGATGGTGTGGGGCGAGCAGACCGACGTGCCGGAGTCGGCCGACTGGTACAACTCCAACTACATCATCGCCTGGGGTTCCAACGTCCCGCAGACCCGTACCCCCGACGCGCATTTCTTCACCGAGGTGCGTTACAAGGGCACCAAGACCGTGGCCATCACCCCCGACTATTCGGAAGTGGCCAAGCTCACCGACCTGTGGCTCAACCCCAAGCAGGGCACCGACGCCGCGTTGGCCCAGGCCTTCAACCATGTGATCTTCAAGGAATTTCACCTGGACCACCCGAGCGCCTATTTCACCGACTACGCCAAGCGCTACACCGACTTGCCGGTGCTGGTGATGCTCAAACCCATGAGCGGCTTCGCCCCCGGCGCAGGTTTCCAGCCGGACCGCTTCCTGCGCGCCTCGGACCTGATCGACAACCTCGGCCAGGACAACAACCCGGAATGGAAAACCATCGCCCTCGACGACAGCGGCGCGCTGGTATCGCCACAAGGCTCTATCGGCTACCGCTGGGGCGAGAAGGGTAAGTGGAACATCCTCGCCAAAGAGGGCGGTGAAGGCCGCGCGATTGACCTGAAACTCAGCCTGATCGGTGGCGACGTCGCCGAAGTGGCCTTCCCGTATTTTGCCGGTGAAGCCCATGAGCACTTCCAGCACGTGGCCGGTGAGGCCGTGCAGTTCCGCCGCGTGCCGGTGCACAGCGTGGTGCTGGCCGATGGCAGCGTGGCCAAGGTTGCCAGTGTGTTCGACCTGTCCGCCGCCAACCTGGCCATCGACCGTGGCCTGGGCGGCAGCAACGTGGCCAGGGACTACGACGACGCCAGCGTGCCCGGCACCCCGGCCTGGCAGGAAGCGATCACCGGCGTCAGCCGCGAGAAGGCGATCCAGATCGCCCGCGAGTTCGCCGACAACGCCGACAAGACCCGTGGACGCTCGATGATCATCGTCGGCGCGGCGATGAACCACTGGTACCACATGGACATGAACTACCGTGGCCTGATCAACATGCTCATGCTCTGCGGGTGCGTCGGTCAGAGCGGTGGCGGCTGGGCGCACTACGTCGGCCAGGAAAAACTGCGCCCGCAATGCGGCTGGCTGCCCCTTGCCTTTGGCCTGGACTGGAACCGTCCGCCACGCCAGATGAACGGCACCAGTTTCTTCTACGGCCACAGCTCGCAGTGGCGCCACGAAAAAATGAACATGCACGACGTGCTCTCGCCCCTGGCAGACAAGGCGCAGTTCCCCACCCACGCCCTGGATTACAACATCCGCGCCGAACGCGCCGGCTGGCTGCCCAGCGCGCCGCAACTCAATACCAACCCACTGCACATCTGCCGTGATGCGGCGGCGGCGGGCATGGCGCCCAAGGACTACGTGGTCAAGGCCTGGCAGGACGGCACCTTGCGCTTCGCCTGCGAACAACCGGACAGCCCGGTGAACTTCCCGCGCAACATGTTCATCTGGCGTTCCAACCTGCTCGGTTCGTCGGGCAAGGGCCACGAGTACATGCTCAAGTACCTGCTGGGCACCAAGAACGGCGTGATGAACGAAGACATCGGTTTTGGCGGCGAGAGCAAGCCCACCGAAGCCGAATGGGTCGACGACGGCGCCATTGGCAAGCTGGATCTGGTGACCACCCTGGACTTCCGCATGTCGTCCACCTGCGTGTATTCCGACATCGTCCTGCCGACCGCCACCTGGTACGAAAAAGACGACATGAACACCTCGGACATGCACCCGTTTATCCACCCCTTGTCGGCGGCGATCGACCCGGCGTGGGAGTCGCGCTCCGACTGGGAAATCTACAAGGGCATCGCCAAGACGTTCTCGGCCATGGCGGTCGGGCACCTGGGTGTCGAGCAGGACCTGGTCACCGTGCCGCTGATGCATGACAGCGTTGGCGAACTGGCCCAGCCATTCGGTGGCACCGACTGGAAAAGCGCCGGTGTGGCGCCCGAGCCCGGCAAGAACGCGCCGAACATGGCGGTGGTGGAGCGTGACTACCCGAACATCTACAAGAAATTCACCTCCCTCGGCCCGCTGCTGGAAAAACTCGGCAACGGCGGCAAGGGCATCAACTGGAATACCGATGACGAGGTCGAGTTCCTTGGTGAGCTGAATCATCACGAAGGCGAGGCGGGCATCAGCCAGGGGCGGCCGAAGATCGACACGGCCATTGATGCGGCCGAGGTCATCCTGTCCCTGGCCCCGGAAACCAATGGTCACGTGGCAGTCAAGGCGTGGGCAGCGCTGTCGGAATTCACCGGCATCGACCACAGCCACCTGGCATTGCCCAAGGCCCACGAGGCGATCCGCTTCCGCGACATCCAGGCGCAGCCGCGCAAGATCATTTCCAGCCCCACCTGGTCGGGCCTGGAAGACGATCACGTGAGCTACAACGCCGGTTACACCAACGTCCATGAAAACATCCCATGGCGCACCATCACCGGCCGCCAGCAGTTCTACCAGGACCACCCGTGGATGCAGGCCTTCGGCGAACAACTGATGAGCTACCGGCCGCCGGTCAACACCCGCACCATCGAAGGGGTGAAGGGCAAGCGCAGCAATGGCGAGCCGGAGATCGTGCTGAACTGGATCACCCCGCACCAGAAGTGGGGCATCCATAGCACCTACAGCGACAACCTGCTGATGCTCACCCTGAGCCGTGGCGGGCCGATTGTGTGGCTCTCGGAGATCGACGCGAAACGCGCCGGCATCGAGGACAACGACTGGATCGAATGCTTCAACGTCAATGGCGCACTGACCGCCCGCGCGGTGGTCAGCCAGCGCGTCAAGGAGGGCATGGTGATGATGTACCACGCCCAGGAACGCATCGTGAACGTGCCGGGCTCGGAAACCACCAAGACCCGTGGCGGCCACCACAACTCGGTGACCCGCGTGGTGCTCAAGCCGACCCACATGATCGGCGGCTATGCCCAGCAGGCCTACGGTTTCAACTATTACGGCACGGTCGGTTGCAACCGCGACGAGTTTGTCGTGGTGCGCAAGATGGCCAAGGTCGACTGGCTCGATGGCTCCCATGGCGATGACCTGCCACGCCCATTGCCGACTGACATCGAGGAGAACTGAGATGAAAATCCGCTCACAAATCGGCATGGTCCTCAACCTGGACAAATGCATCGGCTGCCACACCTGCTCGATCACCTGCAAAAACGTCTGGACCAGCCGCGAAGGCATGGAATACGCGTGGTTCAACAACGTCGAATCCAAGCCCGGCATCGGCTACCCCAAGGAGTGGGAAAACCAGGACAAGTGGAAGGGCGGCTGGCAGCGCAACGCCAATGGCACGATCAACCCGCGCATCGGCGGCAAGTTCCGCGTGCTCGCGAACATCTTCGCCAACCCTGACCTGCCGGGCCTGGACGACTACTACGAGCCGTTCGATTTTGACTACCAGCACCTGCACACTGCACCGCTGGGCGAACACCAACCCACTGCACGCCCACGTTCGGTGGTGTCGGGCAAGCGCATGCAGAAAATCGAGTGGGGCCCGAACTGGGAGGAGATCCTCGGCACCGAATTCGCCAAGCGTCGCAAGGACAAGAACTTCGACCAGATCCAGGCCGACATCTACGGTGAGTACGAAAACACCTTCATGATGTACCTGCCGCGCCTGTGCGAGCACTGCCTCAACCCGGCGTGCGCGGCGTCGTGCCCCAGCGGCGCGATCTACAAGCGCGAAGAAGACGGCATCGTGCTGATCGACCAGGAAAAATGCCGTGGCTGGCGCATGTGCATCAGCGGCTGTCCGTACAAGAAAATCTACTTCAACTGGAAGAGCGGCAAGTCCGAGAAGTGCATCTTCTGCTACCCGCGCATCGAGGCCGGCATGCCGACGGTGTGCGCCGAAACCTGCGTCGGTCGCATTCGCTACCTCGGCGTGTTGCTGTATGACGCCGACCGCATCAGCGAAGTGGCGAGCACCGCCAGCGAGCAGGATCTGTACGAGAAACAGCTGGAAATTTTCCTCGACCCCAACGACCCGGCGGTGATCCGCCAGGCCCTGGCCGATGGCGTGCCACAGTCGGTGATCGACTCGGCGCAGCGCTCGCCGGTGTACAAAATGGCCGTGGACTGGAAACTCGCGCTGCCGCTGCACCCCGAATACCGCACCTTGCCGATGGTCTGGTACGTGCCGCCACTTTCGCCCATCCAGAACGCAGCGGCCGCTGGCACCGTGGGCATGAACGGGGTGATCCCGGATGTCGACAGCCTGCGCATCCCCCTGCGCTACCTGGCCAACATGCTCACGGCGGGCGATGAAAAACCGGTCAAGCGCGCGCTGAAACGCTTGCTGGCGATGCGTGCGTTCAAGCGTTCCCAGCAAGTCGACGGCGTGCAGGATCTGCAAGTGCTCGAAGACGTCGGCCTGACGGTGCCTCAGGTGGAGGAGATGTATCGCTACCTGGCCATCGCCAACTACGAGGACCGGTTTGTGGTGCCGAGTGCGCACCGCGAAGACGCCATGAGCGACGCGTTCGCCGAGCGTTCCGGTTGTGGTTTCAGCTTTGGCAGCGGCTGCAGCGGCAGTTCCGACACCAATATGTTCGGCGCCAAGAAGGCCAACCGCCGCGACGTGTTGAAAACCGTCCAGATCTGGGAGGACTGAGCCATGCGCATTCTTAAAGTGATTTCGCTGCTGCTGGACTATCCCACCGAGCGCCTGGTGAGCGGCCGCGATGAATTGGAGCAGGCGATCATCGAGTCGCGGGAAATCAGCCCCAAGCAACGCGGTGCGCTGTTCGAGCTGCTGGAACTGATCTGCGCCAACGACCTGATGGATGGCCAGGAACACTACGGCGCGCTGTTTGGCCGTGGGCGTTCGTTGTCGCTGCTGTTGTTCGAGCACGTGCATGGCGAGTCCCGCGACCGTGGCCAAGCCATGGTCGACATGATGGCCCAGTACGAGGCCGCCGGGTTTGCCATCGGCGTCAAGGAGCTGCCGGACTACATCCCGCTGTACCTGGAGTTCTTGTCGACCCGCGAAGACATCGAGGCCCGCGAGGGCCTGGCGGATGTGGCGCATCTGTTGGCCTTGCTCGGCGCACGTCTGGAGGAGCGCGAAAGCGCCTATGCCAGTTGCTTTCGCGCGTTGTTGCAGATCGCCGGCGCCGAGCCGCACCAGGCCGTGGCCGAGGTGCGTGCCCAGGTCGCCGCCGAGCCGCGTGACGACTCCCTCGAGGCCCTCGATAAGGTGTGGGAAGAGGAGGCGGTGGACTTTATGCAGGCCGAACAGCAGGACCGTTGCAGTGCGATGCCGAGCGCACCGGGCAAGGCCCGCGAGGAAAGTGCGGTGCCGTTGCACTGGGTGGATTTTCAGCAGCAAGGGCCGGCCGCCGTGCCGGCCGGGGAGGTGGGTAATGTCTAAGTGGAATTTGCTGGTATTCGGGATCTATCCCTATGTCGCCCTGGCGATCTGCCTGTTGGGCAGTTGGGCGCGGTTCGACCTGTCGCAGTACACCTGGAAGGCCGGTTCCAGCCAGATGCTGAGCAACCGTGGCATGCGTGTGGCGAGCAACTTGTTCCATGTCGGCGTGCTGTTTGTGCTGGCCGGGCATTTTGTCGGTTTGCTCACCCCAGCGTCGGTGTATCACCACGTGATCAGTACCGAGCACAAGCAACTGCTGGCGATGGTCTCCGGTGGGTTTTTCGGCCTGTTGTGCCTGGTGGGCCTGTTGATGCTGGTCAAGCGGCGCCTGGGTGATCCACGGGTGCGGGCGACGTCGAGTGCGTCGGACATCCTGATCCTGCTGGTGCTGCTCGCGCAGTTGCTGCTGGGCTTGCTGACCATCGTCGCCTCCACTGGCCATATGGACGGCTCGGTGATGGTGATGCTCGCCGACTGGGCGCAGAACGTGGTGCTGCTGCGGCCGGTGGAAGCGGCGGCGTCGATTGCGCCGGTATCGCTGATCTACAAGGCCCACGTGGCACTGGGCCTGACCTTGTTCGTGCTGTTCCCGTTTACCCGCTTGGTGCACGTGGTCAGCGCACCGATTTGGTACCTGGGACGGCGTTATCAAATCGTACGGCAGAAGGCGTGAGGAGACGGTCATGACAACAGGATGCGGATGTGGCGGGGGTTGTGGGTCGTCGGCGCCAGCGCCGGAACCTCAAGTGGAGGTGGTGCCAGCGGCACCTGAATTGATCGCCAGCAGTGAACAGGAATGGCCGATCATCAGCGTCAACGGTGTGCCCATCGCGCCCGAGGCGATGGCCCTGGAGTTGCAATACCACCCGGCCGAGAGCCGTGAATCGGCGGTGTACCTGGCCGCCCGGGCGTTGGTGATCCGCGAGCTGTTGCAGCAGCGCATTGCCGAACTCGGCCTGGCCATGGACATCGGCCCCGGCGAGAACGAAGAGGAAGCGGCTACGCGTTTGCTGCTGGAGCGTGAAATCAGCGTGCCGCAGTGTGATGAGGCGACCTGCCTGCATTACTTCGAAAGCAATCGCGGGCGCTTCCACAGCGCGCCGTTGCTGGCGGTGCGGCACATCCTGCTCGAATGCGCGCCGGACGATGCCGAAGCGCGGCAGATGGCCCATGTACAGGCCGAAATCCTGCTGCTGAGCCTGACCCAGGAGCCTGGCAGTTTTGCCGAGTTGGCCCTCAAGTACTCGGCGTGCCCGTCCAAGGCTCAGGGTGGTTCGTTGGGCCAGATTAGCAAGGGCCAGACCGTGCCGGAACTGGAGCGGCAACTGTTCACGCTGGCCCCGGGGCTGGCCGACAAACCCCTGGAAAGCCGCTACGGCTGGCACGTGATCAGCATCGACCAGCGCGTCGAAGGCCAGCCGTTGCCCTATGAAGCGGTGGCCGGCGCGATCCGCACCCAGTTGCAGCAGGGCGTGTGGCAGAAGGCGCTGGTGCAGTACCTGCAAACCCTGATTGGTGCGGCGGACATCCGTGGCCTCGCCTTGCAGGGCGCCGACTCGCCGTTGGTGCAGTGATATGAGCCTGGTGGATGGGCTCGGCCGTTCGATTGACTACCTGCGCCTGTCGGTGACCGACCGTTGTGATTTTCGCTGTGTGTACTGCATGGCGAAAACCATGACCTTTCTGCCACGCCAGCAGGTGCTGAGCCTGGAAGAACTGCAACGCCTGGCCGCGCTGTTTGTGGGGCAGGGCGTGCGCAAGATCCGCCTCACCGGCGGTGAGCCGCTGATCCGGCCGGGCATTGTCGAGCTGTGTCGCAACATCGCTGCGCTGCCCGGTTTGCGCGAGCTGGTGATGACCAGCAACGGCTCGCAGCTGGTGCGGTTGGCGCGGCCGTTGGCGGCGGCGGGGGTCAAGCGCATGAATATCAGCCTCGACAGCCTTGATCCCGAGCGGTTTCGCGCGATCACGCGCAACGGTGATTTGCACCAGGTGCTGGGCGGCATCGAGGCGGCCAGCGTGGCGGGGTTCGAGCGGGTCAAGCTCAACTGCGTGGTAATGAAGGGGCGCAACTTCGACGAGGTGCCGGCGTTGGTGCGTTATGCGATCGAGCAGGGCATCGACATCAGCTTTATCGAGGAAATGCCCCTGGGCGATGTGGGCCGTTCGCGGGGCGAGACGTTTTGCCCCAGTGACGAGGTGCGCGCCGTGATCGCCCGGGAATATGAGCTGCTCGACAGCGCCGAGAGCAGCGGCGGCCCGGCGCGCTATGTGCGTCTGGCACGGCATCCGGGCACGCGCATCGGGTTTATCTCGCCGAACTCGCACAACTTTTGCGGCAGCTGCAACCGGGTACGCATGACGGTGGAGGGGCGTTTGTTGTTGTGCCTGGGGCAGGAGGATGCGTTGGATCTGCGTGGGTTGCTCAGGCGCTATCCACTGGACGATCAACCGCTGATCGAGGCGTTGCACAAGGCGTTGCGGGGTAAGCCGTTGCGCCATGATTTCACCGGGGCGGGGGAGGTGCAGGTGGTGCGGTTTATGAATATGAGTGGGGGGTGATTGGCCTTGTGTACATAGCCGTTTTTTCGGTAACGGCCACCGATGGTTCCGCTCTTACAGCGGGTCACTTTCCGGCCAGCGTGTTTGACGGGGCAAGTAAGATCAAAAGCCAGAGCGCGGCGGCCTTAAAGCCGACCGGCGTGGGCGGGGTGAACGGGTTCAAAACTGTGGGAGCGGGCTTGCTCGCGAATGCAGTGGATCAGCCGATGAATGAGTGGACTGACACACCGCATTCGCGAGCAAGCCCGCTCCCACATTTGGATCTCCATGTATTCAGATGGAACTGCGGTTTGCTCTGGCTCTGGCTCTGGCTTTTGATCTTAGGCGGCCCCCCAACTCCATGTTGGATTACGGGCATACCGAGCCTAAGCGAGGCGCCGAGTGTTGGGGCGAAGGCCTTTTGGTTACTTTGGGGCTTTTCCAAAAGTGACCCGCCGTAAGGGCGGAACCAATGGCCGCCGTTACCGAAGCAATGGTTATGGGCACGATCTGAAAAAACTTGACCCCGATCAATGGTCGCCCAAACCAACCTCCGTAACATCACTGCATATTGTGTCAAAAGAATCAAAACCATCTATATGTAGTGTCTGGAGCCTCCCAATGCAAACCGCTCTCACCCCGCTGGCCAGCACCCATCTCTACAAGCGCGACGGCACCCTGGCCCCCTTCGACGCCGAAAAAATCCGCCAAGCCCTGATCGCCGCCGGCAACGCCACCGCTGAGTACCAGGCCGCCGAAGTCGACGTGTTGCTGGGCGCGGTGCTGGCTCGGCTGCGGGGGATCGAACGGCTGGACGTGGAACAAATCCAGGACAGCGTCGAACGTGTATTGATGGACGCCGGTTACTTCCTGTCGATGCGCGCCTACATCGTCTACCGCGAGCAGCACGGCCGCTTGCGCCGCGATCGCAAGACTCTGGTGGAAGTCGCCACGTCGATGAACGAATACCTCGACCGTGAAGACTGGCGCGTGCAGGCGAATGCCAACCAGGGCTATTCCCTCGGTGGGCTGGTGCTGAATGTGGCGGGCAAGGTCACCGCCAATTACTGGCTGGATGAGGTCTACAGTGAGGCGATCGGCCGTGCGCATCGCGAGGCCGACCTGCATATCCATGACTTGGACATGCTCGCCGGTTATTGCGCTGGCTGGTCGCTGCGCTCGTTGTTGCATGAAGGCCTCAACGGCGTGCCGGGCCGGGTCGAGGCGGGGCCGCCGAAGCACTTGAGCAGCGCCCTGGGGCAGATGGTCAACTTCCTCGGCACCCTGCAAAACGAGTGGGCCGGGGCCCAGGCGTTCAGCTCGTTCGATACTTACCTGGCGCCCTATGTGCGCAAGGATCAGTTGAGCTACCCCGAAGTACGCCAGGCGTTGCAAGAGTTCATCTACAACCTCAACGTGCCGTCGCGCTGGGGCACCCAGACGCCATTTACCAACCTGACCTTCGACTGGGTGTGCCCTGAAGACCTGCGCGAGCAAGTTCCGGTGATCGGCGGTGAGGAAATGCCGTTCGCCTATGGCGACCTGCAAGCCGAAATGGAGTTGATCAACCGTGCCTACATCGAAGTGATGCAGGCCGGGGACGCCAAGGGCCGGGTGTTCACCTTCCCGATTCCGACCTACAACATCACCCACGATTTCCCCTGGGACAGCCCCAACGCCGACCGCCTGTTCGAGATGACGGCGCGCTATGGCTTGCCGTATTTCCAGAACTTCCTCAACTCCGACATGCAACCCAATCAGGTGCGCTCGATGTGCTGCCGCCTGCAACTGGATGTGCGCGAATTGCTCAAGCGCGGCGGCGGCCTGTTCGGTTCGGCGGAGCAGACCGGCAGCCTCGGCGTGGTGACGATCAACTGCGCGCGCCTGGGCTATCTGTTCAAGGGCAATACCTCGGGCTTGTTGCAACGCCTGGACAACCTGATGGAACTGGCGATGGAAAGTCTGGAGGTCAAGCGCAAGGTGATCCAGCACCATATGGACGCCGGGCTCTACCCGTACACCAAGCGTTACCTGGGCACGCTGCGCAATCACTTCTCGACCATCGGCCTCAACGGCATGCACGAGATGCTGCGCAATTTCAGCGACGACGAGCAGGGCATGCACACCGCCCAGGGCCGCGAATTCGCGCTCAAGCTGCTTGACCACGTGCGCGCCACCTTGCTGCGGTTCCAGGAAGAAACCGGCCACCTCTACAACCTCGAAGCGACCCCGGCGGAAGGCACCACCTACCGTTTCGCCAAGGAAGACCGCAAGCGCTATCCGCAGATCCTGCAAGCGGGCAGCGCGGTCGCGCCGTACTACACCAACTCCTCGCAATTGCCGGTGGGCTTCACCCAGGACCCGTTCGAAGCCCTGGAGCTGCAAGACGAACTGCAATGCAAATACACCGGCGGCACCGTGTTGCACCTGTACATGGCCGAGCAGATTTCCTCGACCCAGGCCTGCAAGCAGTTGGTGCGCAAGGCGCTGGGGCGTTTCCGCCTGCCGTACCTGACGGTCACGCCGACGTTTTCGATCTGCCCGGTGCACGGCTACCTGGCGGGCGAACATGAGTTCTGCCCCAAGTGCGACGAGGTCCTGGCCGCGGCCCGATAAGCTTTTTTCAACCCCAAGGAGAGTCACTATGCAAGCAACCCAGCCACAACGTCAGCGCTGCGAAGTCTGGACCCGGGTGATGGGTTATCACCGGCCAGTCTCGGCGTTCAACCCCGGCAAGCAATCCGAGCACCAGGAGCGTGTGCACTTTACCGAAACGGCCGCTGCGGCCGGGCGCCAATGAGTCGAGCGCTACGGGTCGGGGGCCTGGTGCCCCTGACCACCCTCGACTACCCCGGCATGCTCGCCTGCGTGCTGTTCTGCCAGGGCTGCGCCTGGCGTTGTCGTTACTGCCACAACCCGGACCTGATCCCGCCGCGCGCCAGCACGGAGATTGATTGGCGCCGGGTGTTGCTGTTTCTGCAGCGCCGCCAGGACCTGCTCGACGCGGTGGTATTCAGCGGCGGCGAACCGACCTTGCAGGAAGGCTTGCCGGCGGCCATGGATGAAGTGCGCGCGCTGGGTTTTCGCATTGGTTTGCACAGCGCGGGGATCAAGCCGGCAGGCTTTGCCAATGCGTTGCGGCATGCCGATTGGGTCGGGTTTGACGTCAAGGCGCTGGCCGAGGACTGCCAGTCGGTGACCCAGGTCAAGGGCAGCGGCGCCGCCAATTGGCGCAGCCTCGACACCTTGCTCGCCAGTGGCGTGGATTACGAGTGCCGCACCACCGTGCATTGGCACTTGATCGATCCCGCACGCCTGCTGCTGCTGGCCCAGCGCTTGCAAGCCGCAGGTGTGCAGCGCTTTGCCGTGCAGATGGTACGGACCGCCAGCATGCTCGATACGCAGCTGCCGAGTTCGCCGCTGCAGGTGCGGTTACCGGAGTTGTGGGGGCGTATCCGCGAGTTGTTTCCCGCTTTTGTATTGCGAGGGTGACCAGCACCCTCAACCGGCTTTTTACAGATGCTGCCCATGGTGGGCAGGTGTTCATCAAGGAATGTTCAGAATGACGCAGTTAACCACGGCACAACGCATTGTCATCGGCTTCGCGATTGCGCCGCTGGCCCTGGTGGGCTTGGTGTTTTACGCCTTGCACGACCTGGCAACCCTCAAACAGCAGTCCGAGCAGATCGTGCAGCAGGACTGGCCGCGGATCGCACCGATCATGGTGATCGCCACGGGTGTGCGCGATAACGGGCGCAACACCCGCGACTTGCTGATCGACCAGGACAACCCGCAGGCCCAGGAGGCCATTGGCGCCACGCGCCAGCGCATCACCCAGGCGTTTGCCACCCTTGAACCGCTGCTCGACAGCGCCGAAGGCAAGGCTGCCTACGCCACCTTGAAAACCCATCGCGAGACTTACGTGGCCGCCTTCACCCAGGTGCAGGCGCTGATCAAGCAGGGCGCTCGCGAGCAGGGCCTGGCCCAGCTCAAGCAACAGGTGATGCCGGCCGAAGCGCAGGTATTCAAGAGCCTGGACGCGCTGATGGCGATGCAGGGGCGGTTGTTCGCCGAGCGCGAGCAGGCGGCGCAGACCCTGTATGACGAGGCGCGGCGCAACATGCTCGGCCTGTTCCTGCTGTGCCTGGCGCTGGTGGTCGCGGCGGCCGTGATCGTCACCCGCAGCGTTATTCGCCCATTGGGCGGCGAGCCGGATGAGGCGGCGCGGGTGTTGAGCCATATTGCCCAGGGCGACCTGACCATCGTCGTGCCGGTGGGCAATAGTGCCGAGGGCAGTGTGATGCGCAACCTGCACCAGATGCAGCAGAACCTTAACCAGATGGTGCGGCACATTGCAGCGTCGGTGGACGGTGTGGCCAGTTCCTCCGAAGAGTTGAGCGCGGTGAGCAGCCAGACCAGCAGCAGCTTGCAGTCCCAGGGCCAGGAGATCGAACAGGCGGCCACGGCGGTCAACGAGATGACGGCAGCGGTGGACGACGTGGCGCGCAATGCGGTGAGCACCAGCGAGGCTTCGCGCCTGTCGGAGCAGACTGCCCAGCGTGGGCGGGCGCAGGTCCAGGAGACCGTGGCGTCGATCAACACCCTGGCCACCGGCGTGGTGGAAACCTCCGAGCGCATCCAGCAACTGGCCGGGCGTGTGCAAGACATCAGCGGCGTGCTCGAAGTGATCCGCAGCATTGCCGACCAGACCAACCTGCTGGCCCTCAACGCCGCCATCGAAGCCGCCCGCGCCGGCGATGCCGGACGTGGCTTTGCGGTGGTGGCCGATGAAGTACGCGCGCTGGCCCATCGCACTCAGGCCTCGACCCAGGAGATCGAGCAGATGATCGGTAACATCCGCGAAGACACTGAACATGCGGTGGCGGCGATGCACAGCAGCAGCGAACGGGTACAGGCGACGCTTGGCGTGGCACAACGCTCGGGCGAGGCGCTGGAGGAAATCACCCGGTCGATCTCGCAGATCAACGAGCGCAACCTGATGATCGCCAGTGCCACCGAGGAACAGGCGTTGGTGGCGCGGGAGGTGGATCGCAATCTGGTGGGTATTCGCAGCTTGTCGCAGCAGGTGCTGCAAGGGGCGTTGCACACCGAGACGGCAGGCCATGACCTGGCGGGGATGGCGAGTGCGCTGCACCAGACGGTGGCGCGCTTCAAGGTCTAGAGTGGGTTTGGAAAAGGTGGGAGGGGGCGTGCCTCCTCCCCGCATTGGGTTTGCCTAACTCAACTGGCCCAGCCCCAGAACTGCAGCCACCAGCCATAACCGATCAACCCGGTACTCATCAGCACACACAGCCACGCCCGCCCGCGAGGCAGGCCCTTGAGTTGTTGCCACGCCAACCACAGGCACCAGCCTATCGCCGCCAGCAATATCCCCGCCCGCAATGGTTGCACCCACGCCAGCAGCCATCCTTCGTAGCGCAGCAATTTCACCGTGGTCGCCGACAATCCCAAAAACAATCCCGCACCACCCAAGGGCGTGAGGGTCAGGGCCAGGGGCCGAAACAGTGCGCGATCGCCCGCCAAATACGCGGCCAGGCGCAACAGCAGCCAGCCGCCGCCACCGAATAGCAGTGAACTGCCCGCCAGGTACAGCAGGATGCACAGACCATCCAGCCAACTGAAGCTGTCGTTGAGTTGCGGGTAGTGGGTGAGCAGCCACCAGGGTGCGTTGTCTTGCAGCAGCCATAGCCAGTCGCGGCTGATCAACCATTCGGCGAGGTATTGCTTGAGAGCGATGAACCAGGGGCTGACGGTCCATTGGAAGGCGCCCATGGCCAGGCCGATCACGCCGAACAACAGCAGGCGTGCGTCCCAGGGGTTGGCCGGTTGGCGTGGGGTCTGGAGGATTTCCTGGTTGCACGAGCGGGCGATCAGTTGCACGGCGCCGCGTTGGCCGCTGCAACGCCCGCAAGCGTGGCAATCGCTGGCGCCTTGCAGGCGGCGAATGTCCAGGAGCGGCGCACAGTTGGGCAGTGGCAGGCGCGGTGCGGTGTTGGCTTTCCAGCGTTGTTCATCCACCGCGAAGTGCACCGGCGCCAGGCGCGCGAGCAGGGCGAACACGCCGCTGACCGGGCACAGGTAGCGGCACCACACGCGCTTGCCGCGCACGAACAGCAAGCCGACCACCACGGCGGCCAGGGTCGAGCCGCCGAGGATCAGCAGCGCGGCCTGGGCGTAGTCATACACGCTGATGAGTTGGCCGTAGACGGTGGTCAGGCAAAACCCCACGGTGGGCCAGCCGCCCCAGCGCAGCCAGCGCGGAATGCCGAGGCCGCGCCCGTGGGTGCTGGCCCATTCGCTCAGCGAACCTTCCGGGCACAGCACGCCGCACCACAGGCGCCCGAACAGCGCCATCGACAGCAACACGAACGGCCACCAGATCCCCCAGAACACGAACTGCGCGAGCAGCGTCAGGTTGCCCAGCACACGCGCCTGGCTGTCCGGCAGTGGCAGCAGCGCCGGCACCACCAGCAGGGCGGCGTACACCAGCACCACGGCCCATTGCACGGCACGGATCAACCGTGCGTGACGGCGCATGCCATCGCCCAACTGTTGCAGGCGGCTCATGCTACGCGCCGCGCCCGGCGCAGGCCGCCGCCCACCAGCAGCCAGTAGCCGAGTAGCACCAATACGCTGATCAGGCTCGGCGCTGCGCGGTAGCCGGCGAAGTCGGCGAGCAAGGCGCCCAGGCCGTGGCTGTCACTGAGCAAGGCGCTGCTGTCCCAGCGGCTGTCGCCAAAGGCCGCATAGACCCAGTCGGGCATGTCCATGGCCAGCAGTTGCCCGCTGATACGGTCCACCGCTGCCACCAGCAAGGCACCGCCGAGCAGCAACAGCAACGCTTCGCTGAGGGCGAAAAATCCCGACCAGGAGATGAACCGTCGGCTGCCGCGCAACAGCAGCACCGTGAGCCCGGCCAGCACCAGGCCGAGCACGCCGCCTATGGCGAACAACCCCAGCGCCTCGTCGTGCAGGCGCGCACCGGCACCATACAAAAACACCACGGTCTCACTGCCTTCGCGGCTGACCGCCAACAGCGCCAACAGCAGCACCCCCCAGCCGCCGTGACTGGCCAGGCGCTGGTCGGCTTCACTCACCAGGCGGTGTTTGAGGGTGGGCGCGTGGCGATGCATCCAGAACACCATCTGCACCATCAAGCCGCTGGCGATCAGTGTGAGCGCCGCTTGCAGCCATTCGCCCTCGGCACCGCTCATGGTTTCGCCAGCCCACAGCATCAACCCGGCCAAACCGGCGGAGCCGAGCAGCCCCAGCAGCACCCCGGCCCACAGGAAACGCGCCAGGCGCGAATGACCGGCCTGACGGCTGATCCAGGCTTGCAGGATGCCGATCACCAACAGCGCCTCGACGCTTTCGCGCCACACAATGAACATCGATTGATTCATCAACGGCTCCTAGTCGGCGCGGATGCTGCCTTCAGGCAGATGGGGATTGAACTCGTCGAAGAACGGATACACGCCGGGCTGGAGCGGGTGGATCACCACGAAGGTGGTCACGCCGGGCGACAACACCTTCTCCACCCGCAAGGGCGTGCTTTCAAATTCCGCCGGGCCCTGGCCGATATTCTTGAGCACGATCTTGAAGCGCTCGCCAGCCTTGACGGCCAGTTGTGGCGGGTTGAAGTGACCGTCCTGCAGGCTCAGTTCATACACCGGCAATGGCGCCGCCAACGCCGTGCCATTCAGCAGAACGCCGCCCAGCCACAGGGCACGGCGCATCAATAGCCGCCTTTTTTGGCGATGCCGGCATAGACGAATTCGTAGTGCACTTCGCAGCGTTCGAACCACGGGGCGACCCCGGTTTCCTTGTCGGTGTGCAGGCCCAGGGAGTGGTGGCCGGAGGGCGGCAGTACGGTGAAGGTGAGGGTGTATTTACCGGGGCCTTGCAGCTTGACGTTGTCGCCGTAGTGCGGCCCGTCGTTGGCGACCATGGCGTGGAAATCGCCGTTGATGGGCGTTTCGCTGCCGTGTTTTTTCAGGGTGAACGACAGGTTCAAATAGGGGACGAAACTGCCTTCCTGAAAGCCTTGGGCATTGTCCGCGGTGGCGCGCACATCTGCTTCCAGGTGCACATCGGAATCGGCGGTGGCGCGCATCATGCCGGCGGGTGCCATCTCGATCGGTTGCAGGTACACCGCGCCGATTTCCAGCCCCGGGCAGTGTTGCGGTTCGCCGATCGGGTATTCCTTGGCGAGTGCCGCCGAGGTGCTCAGCAGCAGGGCGATGGGCAGCAAAGAAGAGGTACGCATGGAGGCTTCCTGACGGGTGGGGAGAGGGAGCCCGAGTCTAGGAAGGTCTGGCGTGAATAATAATGATTCTTGTCAAGTTTCGAGGATATTTCATGATTGCCGGGCTTGATGCCGGTCAAGGCCAGGTGAGTGCCATCCAGGTACGTTGCAGGCATAGCCAGCCGCCAGGGAACCCGATCATGGCCAAGCCTTTCCCACTGCACCCCAAGCACCCCGAGCGTATCTGCTGGGGCTGTGACCGCTACTGCGCCGCGACCGACCTGGCCTGCGGCAACGGGGCCGATCGTACAATGCACCCGGGGGAGATGCTGGGTGATGACTGGTATGAACATGGCGACTGGGGCGTTGTGCCCGAGCCGCCAGTCACCGATGAGCCGTCAGCTGCCTGAGCAGGTTTGCGTGGTTAAGCCGCCATTGGCTTGCTGGACTGCAATTTCTTGTGCGCCGCTTTCATCGCTTCCATTTCGGCGCCCAACTCTTCAAGGCGCGCCTTGCCCAGCAGCTTTTTCGCCTGCGGGAACATCTCGGTTTCTTCTTCCTCGATGTGGTGCTCCAACAGTTCCTTGACCACTTTGACGCGTCCGGAGAATTCTGTGGTTGAAGGTTCGGTCTGTTTAAGGTCGGGCAATACCAGGGAGTCGACGGTGCGGTGCTCTTCCTTGGCCTCGTGATACATGATGTCCTGTTCCTTGCCACCGGCTTTCCTGAAAGCGGGGTAGAGGATTTCTTCCTCAAGTTTGGTATGCAAACTGATTTCCGCCTCCAGCTTGGCCAACAGTTCAGTGCGTTTTTTTACCCCGCGTTCAGTGGACTCACTCAATTGAGTCAACAGGGCCTTTACGCGTTCGTGGTCGGCTTTGAGCAGATCAATGGCATTCATGGGTGATACCTCACAGGAGAACCAGGGCGTGTCGAAATGCACGCCTCGTCCCGTACTGGAGTGCATCAGTCGTACCAACCTGAGCGGTTTTAAAATAGTCAGGTAATTCAATTGGATACGGGTTCTGTGAAAGCCAGGCTATCGTGCAGGTTGCATGGTTGGCCGCGTGGCACGTTGCATTCCACAACCCCCGGTTTTTTGTGCAAAGTTTTATGAACCCTGGCGGCCGTTGCTTGACCTAACGCACACGACCTAGGAGGTGAAGCATGGAAATTCAATACATCTGGATCGGTTTGGCAGTGATTCTGCTGCTGTTGGAATTGTGGGCAATCAATATCGTTTTGCGCAGCACAGGGGGCTGGGAGTCGAAAGGATTATGGTTGGTGATTCTGATTTTTGTGCCGCTGTTTGGGCTGATCGCCTGGGCGATGTTCGGGCCGAAACGCGAGATGCCACAACAGGGTAAAAATTGAACCAGGACCGTATAGAAAACAGGCGCCATTGCGGCGCCTGTTTTCGTTGTGCTATTCGACTTCCACTCGCAGCACTTGCAACCCCAACTGTTCATACGCCTCCACACTCGGCACATGCCACTCGGTGATCAGTGTGTGAATACGGCTGCACGGCGCCACCACAAAGGGCTCCACCGCACCGAGCTTGTCGGCCATGGTCACCGCCACCACATGGGAGGCGCTATCGAGCAGGGCCTGTTTGACCGCCACTTCATCGAAATGCAGCGAGCTGATCCCGACCTGCGGGTGCAAGGCGCAGACGCCGGTAAACAGCACGTCAGCCTTGACGCTCTGAATCAGGCGCACGGCTTCCTGGCCGCTGGTGGACAAGGTCGCCGGGTTGAGCTGGCCACCCGCGAGGATCACGTTGACCTGCGGATGGTCCGCCAGCGCGATGGCGATCATCGGCGACGGGGTCACGACGGTCAGGCGGATCGAGCGCGGCAGCGACTGCGCAATCTGCAATGTGGTGGAACCGGAGTCGAACAGCACGATCTGGCCGTCTTCCACCTGTTCTGCGGCCAGTTGCGCGAGCCGGCGCTTGGCCTGATTGGTCTCGCCGACACGGGTGAAAAAGTCCTTGCCGGTGTCCTTGGGCCGGGGCAGGGCGCCGCCGTGCACCCGTTGCAGCAAACCGGCGGCGGCGAGTTCGCCGAGGTCGCGGCGGATGGTGTCCTGGGACACGGCAAAGTGCTCTACCAATTCCGACGCGGTGACCTTGCCGTCGCGCTCCAGCAGTAACAGGATCTTCTGTTTGCGCAGGGAAGGCAGGTCGATGGCTTCATGGGTGTTGTGCATGTTTGTGCGCTTTTTTGCGGGTTTATGCGAGATTAGTCGCCCGCCGTTGCAAACGCAATGGCTGGTTGCATAGCCGATGGGCGGTTACTCTCTGTGCTCAGTTCAGGGAGAGGTCACTCAGATGTCGTTGATCACCACCATCGAAGATTTACGCAAGCTGGCGCAAAAACGGGTCCCAAGGATGTTCTACGATTACGCCGATTCCGGCTCCTGGACTGAAAGTACTTATCGCGCCAACGAAAGCGATTTTGCCCACATCAAATTCCGCCAACGGGTGGCGCGCAACATCGATGAACGTTCGATCCGCGCGACCATGATCGGCCAGGACATGGCAATGCCCGTCGCCTTGGCGCCGACCGGCCTGGCGGGCATGCAACATGCCGATGGCGAGATCCTCACGGCCCGTGCGGCCGCTGCGTTTGGCCTGCGCTATACGTTGTCGACCATGAGCATCTGCTCCCTGGAAGACATCGCTGAACACGTCGGCCAGCCGTTCTGGTTCCAGCTGTACGTGATGCGTGACCGCAGTTTTATCGAGCAATTGATCGAACGCGCCAAGGCTGCCGGAGTGGACGCCCTGGTGTTGACCCTCGACCTGCAGATCCTCGGGCAGCGCCACAAGGATTTGATCAACGGCCTGTCGGCGCCGCCCAAGCTGACCCTGGCGAATATCCTCAACATGGCCACCAAGCCGCGTTGGGTGATGGGCATGCTCGGCACAAAACGCCGGGGCTTCGGCAATATCGTCGGGCATGTCAAAGGCGTGGCGGACATGAGTTCGTTGTCGTCGTGGACCGCCCAGCAATTCGACCCGCGCCTGAGCTGGGACGATGTGGAGTGGATCAAGAAGTGCTGGGGCGGCAAGTTGATCATCAAGGGCATCCTTGATGTGGAAGACGCGCGGCTGGCGGCCAACGCCGGTGCGGACGCGCTGGTGGTGAGCAATCACGGTGGCCGCCAGCTGGATGGCGCGCCGTCGAGCATCAGCCAATTGCCGGCGATTGTCGACGCGGTGGGTGAGCGCATCGAAGTGTGGCTCGATGGTGGTATCCGTTCCGGCCAGGACGTGCTCAAGGCGATGGCGCTGGGCGCAAAAGGCACCATGATCGGTCGCCCGCATTTGTACGGTTTGGGGGCGTTGGGCGAGGCGGGCGTGACCAAGGCGCTTGAGATCATCGCCCGTGAACTGGACGTGTCGATGGCGCTGTGTGGCTATAACGATATACGCGATGTGAATCGCGAGATTTTGCTGCCGGGTACATTTCCCGAAAGCCTTTGCTCAGCAAAAAAATCGTAAAAAAGTAAAAAGAGTTGTCCACGAAAACCGTGGGTATCTCTGTGGATAACTTTGCAAGACCCCGGCGGGTATGGCGATTTAACCAAAGGTTAATATTTGATCAACTGCCGGCGCGGGCCAGTATGGCCAGGGTTGGCGCTTGACACGCAAGCGCGAACCCAGTGCCGAAAAGCGGTTTTATGAGTCGCCGTTGCGGCCTGTGGAGTGTGTCACCATCTGGGCTGGCATCTTCGCTTGCATCAATTTGTCCAACGCCTGGCCGTAACTGCGACCGGCCAGGCTCATGCTGTTGTTATGGCTGGCGCCGGGCACCAGCATCAAGCGCTTGGGTTCCTGGGCGGCCTTGAATAACTGCTCGCTGAAACGCGGCGGCACGTAGCGATCATCGAGGCCATGCACCACCAGCAGCGGCATGCGGATGTCGGCAATCTTGTCGATGGAATCGAATTTCTGCGACAGCAACCAGCGCACCGGCAACGACGTGTTCGCCACCGCCGTGGCCACATCTGCCAACGAAGTGAACGTGGACTCGATCACCAGTCCCCGTACCGGCAACGGCAGCTGCTTGCCCAACTCCGCCGCCAGGTCGATCGCCACCGCGCCACCGAGGGAGTGCCCGTAGATCAGGCGTTTGCTCGGGTCGGGTTGCAGGGTCTGGAAACGTTCCCAGGCGATGCGCGCATCTTCGTACACCGTGGTTTCCGACGGCAGCTCGCCGTGGCTCTGGCCGAAACCGCGATAGTCGATGGCCAGCACCGAATAGCCCAGCGCGTGCAATTGCTCGATGCGAAACAACTGCCCGGTGAGGTTCCAGCGCACGCCGTGCAGGTAAAGGATGGCGGGGGCGTCCTTCTTGGCTGCCGGGTACCACCAGGCGTGGATGTTCTGTCCCGACTTGAAGCTGGCGGGCTTGAGCTCGAATTCCTGCACCGCCTTGGGCAAGCCGGTGTACCAACCGGCGGTACCCGGTTCGATGCGAAACACCAGCTCGCGCTCTTTGTGTTGCAGCACGCTGCAACCCACCGGCAGGCCGATGATCAACAGCGCCATGCACAACAGGGAGAAGCGACGCAGGCGTGGGCGCGACAGAAAACGTGACGACATGAAGGTTCCAGGGCGAAGGTGAAGCAGGGGTTTTAACAGAAGGTCTGGTGGTGAAGGAATTAATTCGACGGTCGTTCACGGGGATTGCTTGCAAAGTGTTACGTCAATCACGCGCTTGACGCTGGCCTCGGCCCCGCGACATGCTCACCTCCCCCTGAGCAAAGGACCGACCATGGACAACAGCCCCGTTCGCATCACCGCCGAAGAGACCCTTTCGAAAAACTGGTACCTGCTTAAAAAATACACCTTCGACCTGCGCCGCCGCGACGGCAGCTGGCAAACCCAGAACCGCGAGGTCTACGACCGCGGCAATGGCGCGACCATCCTTCTGTACAACCGCGAGCAACGCACGGTGCTGCTGACCCGCCAGTTCCGCATGCCCACCTTCGTCAATGATTACCACGGCTACCTGATCGAAGCCGCCGCCGGTTTACTGGACAACGCCAGCCCGGAAGAGCGTATTCGCCTGGAGGCGGAGGAAGAGACGGGGTATCGAGTCGGCCATGTAGAGAAGATCTATGCGGCGTTCATGAGCCCGGGGTCTGTGACGGAGCGGATTCACTTCTTTTTCGGTGAGTATCAACCGTCCGATCAAGTGGGGGCAGGCGGTGGATTGGAGGAGGAGGGCGAGGATATTGAGGTGCTGGAGTTGGGGTTTGAGCAGGCGCTGGGGATGGTGCAGAGTGGGGAGATTGTGGATGGGAAGACGATTATGTTGTTGCAGTGCTTGGAGTTGCGGATGTTGAAGGAGGGGTGGTGAAGCGGTGAGTTTTGGCTCCCACGGATTGTTTTGTTTAAGTAGTTCAATCGGTGGGAGTTAGTTTGTTCTCGAGGAAGGAATTCCTACTTTATTCTTGACGAATATTTTTGTGTTTTAAATATTCGTTGAAGATCTCGATTATGTGCTCAAGCCATAACCTCCCTGACTTCCACTGAGATGCATAGTGGTAGTAGCAGTACTGCTCATGCAACAGGTTTTTTTGAAGGTCTAATTCATTTGCATGTGAGTTTATCAGCTCTAAAATTCTCCTTTTACGGTAATGATTGTTTCCCTAGGTGAGTCGTGCAGGAATGCGTTAACCGACTTCGTCGGCCGAGGAGTGTTCCTCTGCCCAGTCTTGGTTGAAGTGCGCCCCCAGAAATTGCTGGAGTTCTGTCGGTGGCTTATTCATTGAACTATTGGGTATCCGGTCAGTAGTAGAAAACTTAGCAAAGGGCGGAAGTCAGCACCTTCAACTCACTGGTGTTGAGCTTTTTTCTCAATGGATAAGTTTTCTAAGGCTGCATCAGTTTCTGTTTCTAAATACCTCATTGAGGAACACCCACTCGGGACCGGTTAACGGGTAATGGTAGTGAGCGAGCTTGCTCGCGCTGGGCTGCGAAGCAGCCCCAACAAGGACAGTCCGGACCGGATTGAATAAACGCGTTGCCTGGGTGGGGGCCGCTGCGCGGCCCGGCGCGAGCAAGCTCGCTCACTACAGGTTTGGCGGTGTTACCAGGTTGATGGGTCTTCTTGGCTGGCTTTTTGGAGGTCGTCTTTCCAGACTTCGTTGGCGATTCGGTAGATGTCGGCGAAGAAGCCTCGGGGGTCGTCTATTTCGGTTTCGTCCCAGGCCATTATTTCGTACTTGTCGTGATCACTTTCGAATTCTTTGGCGAAGTCGAAGTCTTGAGTGGTTAAGGCGCTTTTTAACATCGAAATTAATACATGGCGGTGTCTGTACGACAGGTACATAAGCTCCTTGAGAATAAAGTCGGTTATTATTTTTTCCCTGTCTTCAGTGTTGTTTGGGTCATGTTTCCATAGTGCTTCACCTTTGGTTTCTTCAAGGTCATATATTGATAGTGCAGCTAGGATGTAAGAGAGCTTTGGCGTAAAAGGTGTATCTCTGAATGGCGATTTCAACATGTTAGACTCAATATGGGAAAGCAGTGAATGGGCGAGTTATATCATCTTTATCAAATCTTACTTCGACGTGATCCATGTGTTCGATGTATTTGGGGTTGTATTTGTCTTTCTTGTTTGGCTTATATCCGTGTCCTGCGTCTGGTGCTTCCATTCTTATCGTCGGATTGCCGAAAGAGTCATATCCTGTATATGAAGGGTTGCTACCTTGCATTCTATTAATGGCTTTGTTGAGTGTGTGGAGTTGTATTTTCCAACTCTTGAACTGAGAGCTGGAACTGATTTTCCCTTTTTTTCCAGTGGCTGGGTTCGTTCCATCTATCGACCGTTTTTTCATTGATGTACTCGGTATCTCTTTACCGTGTTTGGCGACCCTAGGGAGGCTTGGACGAGGCATGAGCCGCGTCCAAGCCTAAAATGTGTAAACGATGTACCCGGTTTCAGATGTAAAGGATGTCTACGGTTCTACACCCGCTGGGCTGCATAGCCGCCCCGATACTCTTCTCTTTAACCACAGGAAATATTTGCGAAATCTAGGTGGCCTTCAAACGAGATGCAGGCAATCCAAGCCACTGACTTCTGCAAAATGTAAGTATGTTGTGGTAATTCAGAAAAGATTCTCAGCGCCTGCTCTAGGTGTTCGACCTTTACAGAGTAGGCATCGTCACAGGCCGAGTCGCCGATAAATATAAATTCACCGTCAGCCATTGCACTGATTTTTTTGGCAAGTATAAAAATCGCCAGGTTTGATGAGGCTGATCCGAAGTTGATGCTGTTCTCCAAGGCGCTCCAAGCAATTTGACTTCCAGCAAAAAGGATAAGCTCATTGATTCGCCTGACGATTGCAGCATGTTCGGCTTCAGAGAGAATGCTGAAGTTGATATTGAGTCTTTTTAGGTCTGCAATCAGCTCGTCGTCTAAATAGCTCATTTTTTCTCAAACCTTTTAGTTAGTCGTATTGCTGTTTTGGGGCTGCATCAGTTTCTGTTTCTAAATACCTCATTGAGGAACACCCACTCGGGACCGGCTAACGGGTAGTGGTAGTGAGCGAGCTTGCTCGCGCTGGGCTGCGAAGCAGCCAGTCCGGACCGGGTTGAATAAACGTGTTGCCTGGGGTGGGGCCGCTGCGCGACCCAGCTCGCTCGCCACAGGTTTTTGGGTACTAGGAAGGTTTAAATCTCCACAGCACTGTAGCCGCCAGCAACCACTATAAATATCACCTCTCCACCGTTGCTTGATGTGAAGCAGTAGCTGATTCCTGTCTCACCTAGCTCCAGCCGTTCTGCCTCTTTGGAAAGAAACGAAGTTTTCTCTTCGTACATATCGCATATTTCTGCGCCAACAGCGCTCACACCTTGAAATGCGATGAGACCTTCAAAAGTTACCAGCCATGATTTTTCTTGCCAGTCTGTGAACTCCAACAAGAGGGTATTTCGGTTGCAGGTTATTTTTTCAATTGTTCCATCAGAGACGGGGAATTTTGTCATGTCAGATTCCTGGGTGTCGTTCGCCCGGCAAGAAGCCTGTCCCTTGTTCGGGGTCATAATTTTCGGGTTTTACCTTCAATAACAGTTTTTGTTTTTCAGCCTGCTTCCAACTCAAATTATTCGGTTTGAGTACTATGTGGTAGTGCTCTCCATGATGTCTTGGCGCATAGGGGCCTTTATCTCCTGGATGGCTTTCAAACCTTATTCGAGTGAGCGAACTTGCTCGCGCTGTGCGCAGCAGCCCCAACAAGCACGACTCGGACCTGATTGAAAAACGCGTTGCCTGGGGTGGGGGCCGCTGCGCGGCCCAGCGCGAGCAAGCTCGCTCACTACAGGTTTGGCGGTGTTACCAGGTTGATGGGTCTTCTTGGCTGGCTTTTTGGAATTTGACTTCCAGCAAAAAGGATACGCTCATTGATTCGCCTGACGATTGCAGCATGTTCGGCTTCAGAGAGAATGCTGAAGTTGATATTGAGTCTTTTTAGGTCTGCAATCAGCTCGTCGTCTAAATAGCTCATTTTTTCTCAAAACTTTTAGTTAGTCGTATTACTGTTTTGGGGCTGCATCAGTTTCTGTTTCTAAATATCTCATTGAGGAACACCCACTCGGGACCGGCTAACGGGTAATGGTAGTGAGCGAGCTTGCTCGCGCTGGGCTGCGAAGCAGCCCCAACAAGGACAGTCCGGACCGGGTTGAGTAAACGCGTTGCCTGGGGTGGGGCCGCTGCGCGGCCCGGCGCGAGCAAGCTCGCTCACTACAAAAGATGTAGTGTCAGGGGGGCGTGTTTATCATTTAGTTAAATTTTTCATAGTCTTGTGCGCCTAACGAAGCCAACCATTTTTTAAAAAATTCAGCTTGTTCTCGAGGATCATTCGTAAGGTTCTCTTCTTCGTAGTCAAATAAGTGAACAATATTTTCATTGAATGCTTGTTTGCCTAAAGTCATTTCATATGCGACCAACCCTGCGCTCATTTGAGATGCCATTCTGGATGGTTTGACATTTATTTTTGCGCCCTTGCATAGAAAAGTTATATTCGGAAACTCTGCTCTGATATTAGCTAGGCAGTCGTAAATGTCCTTACCTGTGTAGGTTTTTTTGAAGTTGTCAGCTTCTGAAAATGTCATTGTAAGTTTTTCAATATTATACTTTACGGTGACCTCTGTTTTCTCGTCGTCGATTAATGTCCATATTTTTTGTGTTTTCATTTTATCGCCTATTCGGATTTGGAATTGAATAGCCTATATAGCTTCCATCGGACTTTAATGGGGTTGCGCCTATTATATCTTCAGTGTTTATTTTTTTGTGAATGGCAGATTCTGTTTCCTTTGGGTAAGGTGCCTGAGATCCAAGCTCCAGGTTTATATCGTGTCCTTCAATGCTTTTTAAAATGTACAAGTAGCCTTTTTTGGTTCCGTAACTGGTTGCAAAATTTATAGCGACTGAGCGTTGCGGAGATGTGCTAATAAAATTGCTTGGAGGGTCGTCACTGTCCACTGCATGTAAAAACAGGTCCTCACTTTCACCTTTGCTTTTAAATCCGTTTTCGAATATATCATCGGGACGTCTTTTATCTCCGTGATAGAGATATTTTTCATTTTCACTCGGTGTAGGTCGTCGGGCTCAGCTTTTTTTATTGTCGCTTGTGCTGAGGGTTCTTCAGCGACAGATGAAGGTTTACATCCATCGCCGCCCGGACACTTACTCAACCCTAACGGATCCACCCACCCCGTAGGATTGGGCACATACCGATACCCATTGATCCCACCCGCCAGCTTCACCGGGTCCGGCGTCAGATAACGCCCAATATCCGGATTGTAGTAGCGATGCCGGTTGTAGTGCAGCCCGCTTTCCGCGTCGAAATATTAGCCTTGAAAATGCAGCGGGTTGTCGATTATTCCCACATCGAGACGGGTGATTTCGCCGTAGATCTGTGGGAGAGGCCTACTGGGAGCGGCTGTAATGTTCAAATATTTGTTGGATACAGGAGTGCTCTGGTTGTCCTTATCTCAACAAATCCTGTTTTTCTAGGGGGCGCCTCGTCAAGCTCAATGAGTTCTGTGTGGTAGTGCTCTCCATGATGTCTTGGCGCATAGGGGCCTTTATCTCCTGGATGGCTTTCAAACCTTATTCGAGTGAGCGAACTTGCTCGCGCTGTGCGCAGCAGCCCCAACAAGCACGACTCGGACCTGATTGAAAAACGCGTTGCCTGGGGTGGGGGCCGCTGCGCGGCCCAGCGCGAGCAAGCTCGCTCACTACAGGTTTGGTGGTGTTACCAGGTTGATGGGTCTTCTTGGCTGGTTTTTGGCAGGTCTTCTCGCCATCGCTTCAATAGCGAGTTTGTAAACTGAGAAGGGTTGTAGTTAGTTTTTTTCGTTGACACTCTGTTCTGGAGGGTCAACTCTATCGGCACCTATCGAAGTTATCCATTTTTTATAGAATTTATCCTGCTCGTTTGGATCATTCGTGAGGTTGTCAACCTCATAGTCGAATATATTAACTAAGTCTTTTCGCGTTGTGCGTTTTCCTAGGGTTAATTCGTATGCGACCATTCCACCACTCATTTGTGAGGCCATGCTCGACGGTTTAACGTTTATTTTTGCTCCTTTGCATAGGAATTGTATGTGAGGGAAGTCGGCCCTGACTTTTGCCAGGCAAATGTATATATCTGCCGCTTCGTAAATCTTGGAGAAGTTATCTGCTTCAGAAAATTTCAGCTTCCCATGACCAGAGTCATATTTGAAGGTTACGTATGTTTCCATTCCGTTTATTATGGCTTTGACTTTTTGTGTTTTCATTTTGTGCTCCTATTTGGGTTCGGAATCGAATAGCCCACGTAGCTGCCGTCACGCTTAATGGGGGTTGCACCCAAGATGTCCTTTGTGTCGATTTTGCTTTGTATAGCAATCTCTGCTTCCGCGTCAAAAGGCGCGAGTTTTCCTAGCTCTTTATTTACGTCTCTTCCGGGAATTTTTTTCAGTGCGTAGAGAAACCCCTTTTGAGTTCCGTATCTAGTCGCAAAATCGATTCCGATCATTTTAGATGGAGACGTGCTTATGAAGTTGCTTGGGGGGTTGTTGCTATCCAAGGCGTGTAAATACAAGTCATTGCTATCGCCCTTGCTCTTGAACCCATATTGAAAAACATGTTCAGGTTGTTTGTCGTCTCCACGATATAGATATTCGGTGCTATTTGTAGGTTGTCCAGGCTCCCCCTTGTTTACTGTTGATGCTTCCGTGGGGGCTACTGCTTCAGCTTTGGGTTTACATCCATCGCCGCCCGGACACTTACTCAACCCTAACGGATCCACCCACCCCGTAGGATTGGGCACATACCGATACCCATTGATCCCACCCGCCAGCTTCACCGGGTCTGGCGTCAGATAACGCCCAATATCCGGATTGTAGTAGCGATGCCGGTTGTAGTGCAGCCCGCTTTCCGCGTCGAAATATTGGCCTTGGAAACGCAGCGGATTATCGATTATTCCCACATCGAGACGGGCTATTTCCCCGTAGGCACGGTAGTGCGCAGACCAGACGATTTCGCCGTCGGCGCTTGTCAGTTCTTGGGGTGTTCCAAGGTGGTCCAGTTGGTAGTGGTAAGGCTTGGTTTTTGTAGGACCGAAACCTTCCAGCAGGGCCAGCGGGCGAAAACTGTCCGGTTCGTAGAGGTAGCTGCGATGCCGCTCCGCATGGTGTTCGGCGATCAGTTTGTCGCCTTGCCAGAAGAACTCCGTTGTCACGCCTTCAACGGTTTTGCTGATGCGTCGGCCAAACGGGTCGTAGCGGTAGCTGGCGCTTTTCCCGTTGGCGGTGGTGACGCTGATTAATCGATGCTGACAGTCGTAGCGATACTCGGTGACAAGCTGCTGCCCCTTGCCGCGACGCTCACGGATCAAATTGCCAAACGCGTCATAGTCGTAGTGCCGATCCCCCTGGATCATCAACCGATTGCCCGCCACCACGTCCGGGCCGGTGCGGTTTTGCATGAGCAGGTTGCCGGCCGGGTCGTGTACGAAACGTTCCTGGTGGTCCTGGGAATGGTCGGCGCGGGTGAGGCGATTGAGAGGGTCGTAGCTGTAGTGGTGTTCGCCTTTGCGGGTGTCGAGAACGCGGTTCAGGTTGCCGGATTTGTCGTAGTCGTACTGCCGCCGGTAGAGGTGGTTCTGCTGTTGAGTGACGGTGTGGGCATGTAGCCGTTGCTGGTCGTCGTAGTGGTAGTGACTTAGCAGTTGGCCTTGCTGGCGTTGACGTTCCTGGCCGGATTTGAACAGGTGTGAGGTCAGCGTTTCACCATTCAACTCGACGGTGGCGAGGTGTCCCCCCTTGGCACGGTTGAACACCACCCGGTTGTTGTCCGGCAGGCGCAGGTGGTGCAAGTGGCCGCAGGCATCGTAGGCATAGCGCAAGGTGCCCCAGCCTTGGTGTTCGGCAGTGAGTCGGTTTTGTGCGTCGTATTCGTAGGCCAGCGCCCAGTGCCCGTCGTCGACGCTAAGCAGGTTGCCTTGGGGGTCGTAGGCGTAATCCACAACACTGCCGTCGGGCAGGGTTTTTCGTACGAGGCGCCCGGCGAAGTCGCGCTCGTAACGGGTGATCAGCTGACTACCGTCATCGCCGTGTTCGGTCTTTTCTTGCAGGTTGCCGTTGAGGTCGTAGGCATAC
>NZ_JACVAC010000016.1 GCF_014851685.1 Pseudomonas sp. PDM05 | reverse complement strand
TGCCCCTCGTCCAGCACCATGCTGGCAGCTTTGAGTTTGAACTCACTTGAATAAGATTTACGCATATCCAAACACCTCAGATTTGGGCGCCATCATAGCGCCCGATTGAAGTGTCCAAAATCATTAGGCCAGTTCAAGCCCGCTCCCACACAAGCTCACTTACACATTGGGATTTGTGTGTGGCGTCTAGCGGGCGGCGCCCAACTGGCCTTTTTCGTCGGAGAACACGATTTCTACCCGCCGGTTCTGCGCCCTGCCCCGCTCGGAAGCGTTGGCTTCGACCGGGTACTGGTCACCATAACCTTCAACCTGGATGCGTTTTTCGTCGATGCCCAGGTCCACCAGCACATCGGCCACCGATTGCGCACGGTCACGGGACAGCTTGAGGTTTTCCTGCTCGCCGCCGGTGCTGTCGGTGTAACCCTCGATACGCACCACACGCTTGGGGTTCAGTTGCAGGAACTGCACGATTTTCAGCACGGTGCGGTTGGCGGAGTTTTTCAGTTCCGCTTCACCGGTATCGAACAGCACGTCGCCCAGGGTCATCACCAAGCCACGATCGGTCTGGGTGGTGGTCAGGCTGGCGATCTGTTCTTCGAGCCATTTGCCCTGTTGCTGCACACTGGTCAGCTTGCTTTCACGCAGGGCCAGTTGCAGGCGCTGGCGCTCCAACTCGAGCTTGGCACCGCGCTCGGCATTGAGCGCCTGCTCGGTGTGTTCGCGGGCAATCGCGCTGTAACGCTGGCTCAGATAGGCGTAATGCGCGACGTCGGCGCCGCTGCCCCAGTAGCTCGACAGGCGGTCGGCGCGGGCCAGGGATTCACCGGCGCGGATCACGTCCTTGGGCGCAAAGCGCAGCACGTTGGCGTCTTCCTTGACCTTCTGGAAGTCGCTGCCCGCCTGCTGCAAAGCCTGCTCGCTATCAGGGTGACTGGCGCAACCGCCCAACACCGCCGAAACCAACAGCAGCGCACCACTCAAACCACGGATCATCGGGCTCATTGGGCTTCCCCCAACTGCAACTGCTTGCGCAGGCGTGTGATGCGGGTGTTGAGCACGTTCAACTGTTCCTGGCTTTTGCGGGTCAGCACCTTGGCTTCGGCCAGGCGCGCGTCCAGCTCGGCTTGCTCAGAGCGCATACGGGCGTTCTTGTAGGACTCGTCGGCCATGCTGCCCTTGGCCCGGGCGAATTTGGCTTCGGCCAGTTTCAACTCGGGTGATTCATCGGTGTTGGCACCCACGGCGCTGGCTTGTTCCAGGGCTTGCTGGGTGAGGCGCATTTGTTCATTCGGCGCAGGATCGGCCGCACATCCCGCCAAAGCGACAACGGCGAGGGCCGCGAAAAGAGGTCGAAGAGTCACTGAAAATCCTTACTTTGCTGGAGTGCCGACAGGTTGCTGCAATTGCGCTTTCCAGCGCTCGAGATTGCGCTGCGTTGCCGCTTGCACCACACCGGACGCGGGCAATTCTGTCATCTTTTTCGCCAGCTGTCCGCGCAGCCACGGATCATTGCAGGCAGAGTTGTGGGAAATCGCCAGGTACAGGCCGGGCTGATCGATGGGCACCTCATGCGCAATCAAGTCATTGCTCATCCCCAGGGTCTGGGCCATGGCCATGCCGGAGTAACGACCGGCAAGGACGTAGTCCACTTCCCCGAGCAGCAGTTTCTGAAACGCCGGCGTCAGACTCGGCAGGCGTTGCAGGGTGAGCTGCTGCCCGGCGAACGTTTCGAAGGCGGCGCTCAACCGTGCGCGCTCTGAGGCCGCACCTTTGTGGCCGTGCAGGTCGGCGGCGGTGGTGTAGGCCAGTGTCGAGTCCTTGCGGGTCCAGACCAGGTAGTCGGTCTGCACCAGTGCCGGGTGGATGTAGTCGAGGGTGTCCAACTCGCCCAGGTTCAGCGGCGCGTCGGCGAGGATGTCCATGCGCCCGCTGCGCACTTCGTCCAGGGCCAGGGAGCGTTTGCCGCCGTAGAGCAGGTCGATTTTCAGGCCGAGGTCCTTGCCCACTTGTTGCAGCACATCGGCGGTGGCACCGATCAGGCGTGTGGGGTCTTGGGGGTCGCGCCAGAGCAAAGGCGGTGCGTCGGGGCTGCCGGTGATCACCAGGCGCTCGCATTTGCCGGCGGCCAGCGCCAGGCCTGGCAGTAGCGTGAGGCTCAGCAGTAAGGTCCAGGGGCGCAGTTCCATGGCGAGGTGCTCCAGCAAGTCAAAAAAAACCCGGTCACAAGGACCGGGCTCTTTATAAGTGAAGCGACTGGATTAGACCAGCTTCTCCAGCTCGGGTACGGCTTCGAACAAGTCTGCCACCAGGCCGTAGTCGGCTACCTGGAAGATCGGCGCTTCTTCGTCCTTGTTGATCGCAACGATCACTTTGGAGTCTTTCATGCCGGCCAGGTGCTGGATCGCGCCGGAGATACCGACGGCGATGTACAGCTGTGGCGCCACGATCTTGCCGGTCTGGCCGACCTGCATGTCGTTGGGTACGAAGCCTGCGTCGACGGCCGCGCGGGAAGCGCCGACCGCAGCGCCCAGCTTGTCGGCCAGGGCATACAGGTGCTTGAAGTTGTCACCGTTCTGCATGCCACGCCCGCCGGAAACGACGATCTTGGCAGCGGTCAGCTCAGGACGATCCGACTTGGCCAGCTCTTCACCAACAAAGCTGGAAGTACCCGCGTTGTGGGCAGCTGCAACGGCTTCAACGGCAGCCGAACCACCTTCGGCGGCAACCGGGTCGAAACCGGTGGCACGCACGGTGATGACTTTTACCGAGGCCGTCGATTGCACGGTGGCAATGGCGTTGCCGGCGTAGATCGGGCGCTTGAAGGTGTCAGCGCTTTCAACCGAAACGATCTCGGAGATCTGGTCAACGTCCAGCTGCGCGGCGACGCGTGGCAGGATGTTTTTGCCGTTGGAAGTGGCGGCAGCCAGGATGTGGCTGTAGCCAGCGCCCAGCTCTGCAACCAGAGGGGCAACGTTTTCCGGCAACTGGTGAGCGTACGCGGCGTTGTCGGCCAGCAGCACCTTGCTCACGCCAGCGATTTTCGCGGCGGCTTCAGCCACGGCGCCAGCGCCCTGACCTGCAACCAGCACGTGAATATCGCCACCGATTTTAGCGGCAGCAGCCACGGTGTTCAGGGTGGCCGGGGCCACGACCTTGTTGTCGTGTTCAGCGATTACCAAGATAGTCATTGTCAGATTACCTTCGCTTCGTTTTTCAGTTTCTCGACCAGTTCAGCGACCGACTTGACCTTGATGCCCGCGCTGCGTGCAGCCGGTGCTTCAACCTTGACGGTCTTGTTGGTGGACGCGGTGGAAACGCCCAAAGCATCCGGAGTCAGCACTTCGAGAGGCTTCTTCTTGGCTTTCATGATGTTTGGCAGGGACGCGTAGCGCGGCTCGTTCAAACGCAGGTCGGTGGTGACGATGGCCGGCAGTTTCAGGGAAACGGTCTGGGCGCCGCCGTCGATTTCACGGGTCACGGCGACGCTGTCACCGCTCACTTCGACTTTGGACGCGAAGGTGCCCTGGCCGTAACCGGTCAGTGCAGCCAGCATCTGGCCAGTCTGGTTGTTGTCGCTGTCGATGGCTTGCTTGCCAAGGATCACCAGCTGAGGCTGTTCCTTGTCGACAACAGCCTTGAGCAGCTTGGCCACGGCCAGGGAGGTCAGCTCTTCAGCGGATTCGACCAGGATGGCGCGGTCGGCACCCAGTGCCAGGGCGGTACGCAGCTGCTCTTGAGCAGTGGTCGGGCCGATGGAAACCACGACGATTTCAGTTGCCACGCCTTTCTCTTTCAGGCGTACGGCTTCTTCCACGGCGATTTCACAGAACGGGTTCATCGACATCTTGACGTTAGCAAGATCGACGCCGGAATTGTCCGCCTTGACGCGAACTTTCACGTTGTAATCGACAACGCGTTTGACAGCTACAAGAACCTTCATGGATTCCTCGTTACTCTCCGGTGAAAAGAAAGTCGCCTAGGCGAACCTGGCGGTTGATGCTCATCGGCACACAAGGGCACCTCCAAAAACGTCGGCGGATGACCTTGCTCACGGGAAATGACGACCGTTCGTCAGTGGTGACTGAGAGGTCATTCTTTATCGCAGCGTGTAAACTGCGCGCCCGAGTTTCGGCGCGCGTCACCTGTCTTGCTTTTGGACGTGCTCTTGAAACCTGCTGTCTGCCTACGGTAAGCGCAAAACCGACCGTATATTGACCGGAACGCCTATTCTGGTCAATACGGCAAAATAGCCAGTCATAAGCCGCGTTGCTTTGATTTACCTAGCCTGCGGGCAATTCAAACAAACGTTTGTATTGGACGCTCGCAGTGGTCTATATATAATGCGCCACCTAGAGAGAAAGGTGGGTCAGGCCTTTGCGCCAGACGACACCGAACCTCCATCCATTAGAAAAAAAGCCTGTTGAGCCTTGAGTAGGAGATAACCTGTGGAACGCGAATACATGGAATTCGACGTGGTCATCGTCGGCGCTGGCCCGGCGGGCCTATCTGCCGCCTGCCGACTGAAGCAGAAGGCCGCCGAAGCCGGTAAGGAAATCAGCGTCTGCGTGGTCGAGAAAGGCTCCGAAGTGGGCGCACATATTCTCTCCGGTGCGGTGTTTGAACCCCGCGCCCTGAACGAATTGTTCCCGGACTGGAAAGAACTCGGCGCCCCGCTCAACACCCCCGTGGTGCGCGATGACATCTATGTACTGCGCAGCCCAGAAGCCTCCACCAAGGTTCCTGACTTCTTTGTGCCCAAGACCATGCACAACGAAGGCAACTACATCATCTCCCTGGGCAACCTGTGCCGCTGGCTGGCCCAGCAGGCCGAGAACCTGGGCGTGGAAGTCTACCCAGGCTTCGCCGCCCAGGAAGCGCTGTTCGACGAAAACGGCGTGGTACGCGGGATCATCACCGGCGACCTCGGTGTCGACCGCGAAGGCAACCCGAAAGAAGGCGTCTACACCCCGGGCATGGAACTGCGTGGCAAGTACACGTTGTTCGCCGAAGGTTGCCGTGGCCACATCGGCAAGCAGCTGATCCAGCGCTTCAACCTGGACAGCGACGCCGACGCCCAGCACTACGGCATCGGCCTCAAGGAAATCTGGGAAATCGACCCAGCCAAGCATCAACCAGGCCTGGTGGTGCACACCGCCGGTTGGCCGCTGGACATCATGAGCAACGAGAACACCGGCGGTTCGTTCCTCTATCACCTGGAAAACAACCAGGTGGTCGTCGGCCTGATCGTCGACCTGTCCTACAGCAACACCTTCCTGTCGCCGTTCGATGAGTTCCAGCGCCTCAAGCACCACCCGGTGCTGGCCCAGTACCTCGAAGGCGGCAAGCGCATCAGCTACGGCGCCCGCGCCCTGGCCAAAGGTGGCATCAACTCGCTGCCGAAGATGGTATTCAAGGGCGGCGCATTGATCGGCTGCGACCTGGGCACCATGAACGTGGCCAAGATCAAGGGCAGCCACACCGCGATGAAGTCTGGCATGCTCGCCGCCGACGCCGTGGCCGACCGCCTGTTTGCCGAATCCGAAGGCGGTGATGAACTGACCGCTTACGTCGACAGCTTCAAGTCCAGTTGGCTCTACGAAGAACTGTTCGCCAGCCGCAACTTCGGCCCAGCGATGCACAAGTTCGGCCCGATCATCGGTGCAGGTTTCAACTGGTTCGACCAGAACATCCTGGGCGGCAAGATGCCGTTCACCCTGCACGACACCAAGCCGGACTACGCCTGCCTCAAGCTGGCCAAGGACAGCAAGAAAATCGACTACCCCAAACCCGACGGCAAGCTGAGCTTCGACAAGCTGAGCTCGGTGTTCATCTCCGGTACCAACCATGAAGAAGAACAGCCGTGCCACTTGAAGCTGAAAGACCCGAGCATCCCGATCGGCACCAACCTGCCGCTCTACGATGAACCGGCTCAGCGCTACTGCCCGGCGGGCGTGTATGAAGTGATCACCCAGGAAGACGGCGCCAAGCGCTTCCAGATCAACGCCCAGAACTGCGTGCACTGCAAGACCTGTGACATCAAGGACCCTTCGCAGAACATCACCTGGGTGACGCCGGAAGGCGCGGGTGGGCCGACTTACCCGAATATGTAAGCTAACTGTTTAAAGAAAAGGCTCCCAGACGGGAGCCTTTTTTATGGGTCAAACGCGGTCAAATGTGGGAGCTGGCTTGCCCGCGATAGCGGTGTATCTGAACCCTACATGTGGCTGACCCACCGCTATCGCAGGCAAGCCAGCTCCCACACTGACCAGTGTTGAATCAATAAAAAGTCAGGCGACGCGCTCCTCGCCGGGGTTACGCTCGAAGTAGCGCTTATATTCGCGACTGAACTGCGACGTACTCTGATACCCCACGCTATGCGCCGCCTGCGCCACCCCCATGCCTTCCACCATCAGCAACTGCTGCGCCTTCAACAAGCGCAATCGCTTCAGGTACTGCACCGGCGACAACAAGGTGCAGCGCTTGAAATGCTCATGAAACGTCGACGCACTCATGTGCGCATACCCCGCCAATGTCTCGATATTCAACGGCTCGGCATAATGGGCGTGCAGGTGATTCAATGACGTAGCGATTCGCGAAAACTGCCCCTGCTGTTCCACCAAGGCGCGCAACACATCGGCCTGTGGCCCGCGCAGCGCGGTGAACAACAATTCACGCACCCGCGCCGGGCCCATGATCCGGCTTTCCAGCGGATCATGCAGGCACTGCAGCAGCCGTTCGACGCAGCCACGCATGGCGTCATCCAGCACCACCGAACTCATTGACTCCAACGTCTGCGCCGTCGGCGGCGGCCCGGCCTGAATGCCCATGGCCATCACCAACTCCCCCAGCACCACACGGTCGATGCCCACCGTCACCCCGTAGAGCGGCGCATCCGGTGCCATGGCAAACGTCTCGCACTCGAACGGCACCGGCATGGCCTGGATCAAATAGTGCCCGGCGCCATACTCCAGCGTGCGCGGGCCCAGGTAGGCGACTTTGCTGCCCTGGGCCACGAACATCAGGCTGGGCTCATAGATCTGTGGGCCGCGCGCCACATCGCAGCTGGCGCGCAATACCTTCACGCCCGGCAGGTGGGTCGGCGAGAAACCGTCGCAGGGCGTCAGCCCCTCAATCAAGGAAACCAGCGTGGCGTTGGCATCAAGATGGCGAGTCAACAACATGGCAAAAAACTTCGCGAAAAAGGGATGAACGCATCATCGCAGGTCCGGCGACACAAAAACCCAAACCCGGGGCACCTCCGGACGAATAGGCATGAGACTCGGAGCAATCGCCATGGCCGCTGCAAGGCCCGGCGCGGAGAATGCGCCGCCTCACCTGTCATTGCTTTTTGCGAGGTTTTTCCCATGTACACCGCCATCGGTTATGCCGCCCAGTCGGCCACCACTCCCCTCGCCCCCATGTCCTTCCAGCGCCGCAGCCCGCGCGTCGATGATGTGGCCATCGAGATCCTGTACTGCGGCGTGTGCCACTCCGACATCCACCAGGCACGCAACGAGTGGGGCATCGCCGTGTACCCGCTGATGCCGGGCCACGAGATCGTCGGCAAAGTCACCGCCGTCGGCGCCGACGTCACCGCGCACAAAGTCGGCGATCTGGTCGGCGTGGGCTGCATGGTCGACTCGTGCCGTCACTGCGACGCGTGCAAGTCGGACCTGGAGCAATACTGCCTCGAAGGCCCGACCATGACCTACGCCACCCCGGACCGCGTCGACGGCAGCAACACCATGGGCGGCTACTCCGACAGCATCGTGGTCAGCGAACACTTCGTGGTGAAGATCCCGGCCAGGCTCGACCTGGCCAGCGCCGCGCCGATCCTTTGCGCCGGCGTGACCATGTACTCGCCGATCAAGCACTACGGCATCAAGGCTGGCGACAAGGTCGGCGTATTGGGCATGGGCGGCCTCGGCCACATGGGCATCAAGCTGGCCAAGGCGATCGGCGCCGAAGTGACCTTGTTCACCCGCTCGGCGAGCAAGGCCGAGGAAGGCCGTCGCCAGGGCGCCGACCATGTGATCGTGTCCACCGACGCTGCGCAGATGCAAGCCGCTGCCGGGCAGTTCGATTTCCTGCTGGACACCATCCCGGTGCAGCACGACCTCAACCCCTACCTCGACGTGCTGCGCTTTGACGGCGTGCACATCCTGGTCGGCCTGATCGAGCCGGTCGACCCGCCGGTCAACGCCGCCAAGCTGATCCTGGGCCGCAAGGTGCTGGCCGGTTCGCTGATCGGTGGCATTGCCGAAACCCAGGAAGTCCTGGATTTCTGCGCCGAACACGGCATCAGCTGCGACATCGAAATGCTCGACATCCGCAACATCAACGAAGCCTACAGCCGCATGATCGCCGGCGATGTGAAGTACCGCTTTGTCATCGACATGGCGACCCTCAAGGTCTGATCAGGCCTTCGCGCCCAACTCCGCTGACAGCCGCGCTGCGACCTGTTTGATCACAGGGATCAGCTCGGCCATTTTCTCCAGCGGCATGTAGGGCACGGTACTGGCGATGCTGATGCCGGCGACAATCCGCCGGCTGGCATCGCGCACAGGTGCCGCGACACAACGGATCGACGGTTCGTTGTCTTCCAGGTCGAACGCATAACCGCCCACCACGTATTCACGCATGCGCTGCTCGAACTGGGCCCAGGACTGCTCCGGGTGCAGCGGCCACTGCGGGCTTTTCCCTGCGGCCGGCAAGCTGACGTCGTACAGGCGCTGCCACTCTTCGACCGAATCATCCAACAGCAACGCCTTGCCGATGCCCGTACGCGCCAGCGGCATGCGGTGGCCGACCCGCGAGCGCATTTCCGGGCCATTGCGGCCGGGGTTCTTGTGCAGGTAGAGCACGTCGTCGTACTCGCGGATGGCCAGGTGGATGGTGTCCCCGGTCAACGCCGACAATTCGTCCAGGTACGGCACCGCCAACGTCACCAACGGCAGCTCTTCACGCGCCTGGAAACCCAGCTCGATCAATTTGGGCCCCAGCAGGTAACCGACTTGCGGCACCACGCGCAGGTAGCGCTCCTCCACCAGGCAACTGGCCAGGCGGTGGGTGGTGCTGCGGGTGGTGCCGATGCGTTTGGCGATCTCTTTCAGATCCCGCGCACCGGCCGCCACCGCTTGTACCACGCCCAGGCCACGGAGCAGGGTCTGGGTGCCGGTGGGGGCGGCTTCTTTGACGGGGGTGTGGGCGTTTTCCTGCATATCGAGCCTATTAAGTGTGAAAGCACGGGCATTATGGCAAATACCGACCTTCAATAAAGTGCAGATCCAAATGTGGAAGCGGGCTTGCTCGCGAAAGCGGTGTGTCAGATACCTGATGAATTTGCTGAACCACCGCATTCGCGGGCAAGCCCGCTCCCACATTTAGCCCTCACATGGCATGGTTTAACGTTGTTTCATGCGGTCGATGATGACGGCCAACAACAGGATCGAACCACGGATCACGTACTGGTAGAAGGTATCGATGTTCTTCAGGTTCATCGCATTCTCGATGATCGCCAGGATCAACACCCCCGCGATCACATGCCGGATCATGCCGATCCCGCCGCTCAACGACACCCCACCCAGCACGCACGCCGAAATCACCGTCAGCTCGAAGCCCTGGCCAATCATCGGTTGGCCCGAGGTCATGCGCGAGGCGAGGATCACCCCGGCCAACGCGCCCACCAAGCCGTGTACGGCAAAGATGATGATCTTGGTGCGGTCCACATTCACCCCGGCCAGCAGCGCCGCTTCCTGGTTGCCGCCAATGGCCATGGTGTTGCGCCCGTAGGTGGTGTAGTTGAGCAGCCAGCCAAAGAACACAAAACACAGCACGGTGATGATGATCGGCACCGGCACACCCAGCAGTTGGCCGTTGCCGAACACGAAGAAACGTTCATCCATCACCCCCACCGCCTTGCCGTTGGAGAAGATGTAGGCCAGGCCGCGCACGATCTGCATGGTCGCCAGCGTCGCAATCAACGCATTGATGCGCAGCTTGGCAATCACGATGCCGTTGATCAGCCCCACCACCAGGCCCATCGCCAACGCGGCCGACACGCCGAGCACCACGCTGTCGGTGTCGCGGATCACGATGCCGGCCACCACGCCGGCGCAGGCGATCACCGAGCCCACCGACAGGTCGAAATGCCCCGACGCCAGGCAGAACAACATGGTGCAGGCGGCGATGCCCACCGTGGAAATCGCCAGGCCCAGCCCGCGCATGTTCAGCGGCGAAAGGAAGTTGTCGATAAACAACGCACTGAGCACAAAGATGCCCAGTGCCGCGAGCAACATCACCCAGTCATCGAGGAACTTGCGCTGGTTGAAACCCGGCCAGAAGCCCTTTGCAGTTTTTACCTCGGACATACTCACCTCGAATTCATCAAGCCCGCGAACGCGGGAGAGCCAGTTGCAACAGCCGTGCTTCGTCCGCTTCGGCGCGGGTCAATTCGCCGGTCAAGGCGCCTTCACTCATCACCAGGATGCGGTCGCTGATGCCCATCACTTCCATCAAATCGCTGGACACCACGATCACCGCAATTCCGCTTGCTGCCAGGGTATGGATGATCTGGTAGATCTCCGACTTGGCGCCGATATCGATACCGCGGGTGGGTTCGTCGAGCAGCAGCACCTTCATCGGCATCGACAGCCAGCGGCCGAGAATGGCCTTCTGCTGGTTGCCGCCGGAGAGGTACATGATCTTCTGCTCGGCATTCGGCGTCTTGACCTTCATCGCCTTGATCTGGTGCTCGGCGTTGCCCTTTTCCCAGCCGTCACGCAACAACCAGCCGAACGCCGAATGGGCGCCACGGGCACTGATGTTGATGTTCTCGGCGACGCTGGACAGCGGGATGATGCCTTCCTTTTTACGGTCTTCGGGGCACAGCAGCACCCCGGCGGCGATGGCATCGCGCGGTGAGCGCAGTTGCAGCGGCGCGCCGCACAGCTCCAGGCGACCGGCGCTGGTGCGCTCTAAACCGCTGAGCAGACGGAACAGTTCGGTGCGCCCTGCCCCGACCAGGCCGAACAGGCCGAGAATCTCGCCCTTGCGCACGTCAAAGCTGATCGGTTCACGCAAGCCGGGGCCTTGTAAACCGTCGACCTTCAACGCCACTTCGCCGTGGTCACGCGGGCGGTAATCGTAGATGTCCTGGATGTCGCGCCCGACCATGCACGTCACCAACTGGTCATGGGTCAGCGCGCTCATGTCATCGAAGGTGCGTACGAAGCGGCCGTCCTTGAACACCGTCACCGCGTTGCAGATGCGGAACACTTCTTCCATGCGGTGCGACACGTAGAGCACCACTTTGCCCTCGTCGCGCAGACGCGTGATGATCGCCATCAAGCGGTCGATCTCCCGCGCCGACAGGCTGCTGGTGGGCTCGTCAAACGCGATCACATGGGCGCCACGGGACAGCGCCTTGGCGATTTCCACCAGTTGGCGCTGGCCCAGGGACAGCCGGCCAAGCTTTTCGGCCGGGTCGATTTCATCCGCCAGGCCCTTGAGGCAAGCGAGGGCCTGCTGGCGCAGCAAGCCCCGATTGACCACGCCGAACCGCGACGGCAAATGCCCGAGGAACAGGTTTTCGGCGACGGTCATTTCCGGCACCAGGTGCAGCTCCTGGTGGATCACCGCCACGCCGTTGGCGATGCTGTCGGCGGCGCATTTGAAGGCCATGACCTGCTCGCCGATCTGCACTGTGCCGCTGCTTGGGATGTAGGCGCCGCCAAGGATTTTCAGCAGCGTCGACTTGCCCGCGCCGTTCTCGCCCATCAGCGCGTGTACCGCGTGCGGCCGCGCTTCAAAGCTGATCTGCGCCAAGGCCTTGACCCCGGGAAACTCCTTGCCGATGCCATTGAAACGCAGGGCCGCGCCGCTCATTTCCACAGACCGATTTTGGTCAGTTCTGCCTGGAAATTTTCGCGGGTGATCAGCGTTACTTCGTCCATCGCCGTGTACTTCGCCGGTTCCTTGCCGGTGGTGACCCACTCATACATCGCCAGCGCCGTGTTGTAGCCCTCGATATGCGGGCTCGGCAGCATCGAACCGAAGAAACCACTGTCAGGCTTTTTCAGCTCGCCGATGGCGTCGGTGCCATTGATACCGATGCCGATCACGTTGGCCGCCTTGAAGCCGGCGCTTTCGGTGGCGCGCACGCCGCCAAGCACGGTGTTGTCGTTCATGCCGCCGATGATCAGGTTTTTCGCGCCACTGGGCAGCTTGACCAGGGCCGAGTTGGTCGCGTCCATGCTGCCCGGCACGTCGAGGGTTTTCAGGGCGGCGGTGAGGATGTGGTCCTTGGGAAGGCCGGCTTCTTCCAGGGATTTGATCGAGCCGTCGGTGCGTTTTTTACCGGTGTCGAGTTCGTTATAGGTGTTGATCACCGCGTAGGTGTCCTTCCAGTCCCAACCGCGCTTTTTCGCTTCGCCAGCCATGGCCGCGCCTTGTTTCTGGCCGACTTCGAAAGCGGCCATGCCCAGGTACGGCACGTCCTCCATGAAGTTGCCCTTGGCATCGACGAAACGATCATCCACCGCCATGACTTTCAAGCCATTGGCCTTGGCCTTGGCCACGATCGCCGGGCCGAGGGACACATCCGGCGGGCAGATCACAAAGCCCTTGGCGCCGTTGGCCGCGAGGCTGTCGATGGCCGAAAGGGTTTTCTCGCCATCGGGCACGGCGATCTTGATCACGGTAAACCCATGGTCCTTGCCGGCTTTTTCGGCGAAGGCCCATTCGGTCTGGAACCACGGTTCCTCAGCCTGCTTGACCAGAAAGCCGATCTTCACTTCTTCAGCCGAAACAACGCCGCTGAACGCGACGGCGAGCGCCAGGGTGCCGAGTGTCTTCTTCAACATGAACCACCTCCTTCTTGTTATTGGAGAACGCTTTAGTCGTGGTACATCACAGACCGCCCGCCATCGATCATCAGGCAGGTGGCATTGATAAAGGGCGCCTCGTCGGTCGCCAGAAACAGCGCGGTCATCGCGACTTCCACCGGCTGGCCGATGCGCTTGGGCGGGTGCAGGTCGAAGGCGCGCTGGCGCTCGGCGTGGGGGTCGGGGAAACCGTTCCAGTAGTCGACGTTGAGCTGAGTCTCGATATAGCCCGGCGCGATGGCATTCACGCGGATGCCCTTGGGCGCGTATTCGATGCCAAGGGCGCGGGTCAGGCCAAGCAGGCCGTGCTTGGCCACGGGATAGGGAAAGCAGCCGGGGATGATGTGGCTGGAATGGGTGGAGGCGATATTGATGATGTTGCCGATGCCCTGCTCGATCATATGCGGCAGCACCGCACGGCAGCCGAACCAGGCGCCGTCGAGGTCGATGGCGAAGCAGCGGCGCCAGTCTTCGTCGCTCATTTGCAGCGGGTCGCGGAACACGTTGACCCCGGCGCAGTTGACCAGCACGTCCACACGGCCAAAACGCTCGATGGTCAGGTTGACCAGCGCTTGCCATTGCTCTTTTGAGGTGATGTCGACGGGTTGGGCGTGGATTGCAGCGCCGCGTTCGCGCCAGTGGGCGGCAACGGCTTGGACTTTTTCAGCCTGGATGTCAGCGATGACCAGGCGCGCCTGCTGGGCCTGGAAGCACGCGACGATGGCCTCGCCGATGCCTTGGGCGGCGCCGGTGATGATCACCACCTTGTCTTTGAGCCGCTCGCCGTAGGTTGGCTCGGGCACGGCGGGGAGGGACAACGGTTGTGCCTGCATCGCTTCACCTGTTTTATTTTTGGTAGTGAGTGCTGATGCCGTCGACTATAAACCTATCTTTTGAAATATCTCAATATATAAATTTGCATCCCACATACTGAGCAAATGCGCAAAAAAAGTGGGAGCCGGCTTATATGGGAGCTCCCACATTTGAACTTCAGTGCTTTCTAAAAAGTGATCTCAGCCCAAGGCAAAGTCGCGCAACGCATCGCCTTCCATGCGGTAGCGCACCCACTCTTCCTGGGGCTGCGCGCCGATGGATTTGTAGAAGGCGATCGCCGGCTCGTTCCAGTCCAGCACGCTCCATTCGAAGCGCCCGCAACCGTTGTCAAAGGCGATCTTCGCCAGGTGGCGCAGCAACTTCTTGCCCGCACCGCCGCCGCGTTGTTCCGGGTTGATGTAGAGGTCTTCGAGGTACAGGCAGTTGCTGCCCAGCCACGTGGAGTAGCTGAAAAAGAACACCGCGAAACCAATCGGCAAGCCGTCGCGCAAACAGATCAGGCCATGGGCGGTGGCGCCCTCACTGAACAGGCTGCGCTCGATGTCCACGACACTGGCGATCACTTCATGCCGGGCCTTTTCGTACTCGGCCAGTTCGGTGATGAAAGTCAGGATCTGCGCAGCATCGCTGGGCACCGCGGGGCGAATCTCGATGGTCATGGTCGAGCCTTGGGCAATTTCAAAGCACACATACTAAGGGGGATTCATGACTGATTGCAGTGCATTTTCATCGCTGCTGTTACTCCGTCGGCAGCTAACGCTGGGGGTGGGTTACGGCCTGACGTATTCGGTGATCAACGGGTTGGTGGCCAACGAAGCACCGCCGGGCAGCACCTCCCAGGCGTTGCTGTTGTTCAGCCTGGCGTACTTTATCGGGGTGTTCGGGTTTCCGTTGCTGGCGGGCAAGATCATCGTCGAACACGGCATGCCCACGCTGTTGTTGAGTGTGACGGCGGTGGCGGCGCTCAATTGGCTGATCAGCGTTGTTCGGCTGGTACTGCGCCGTTCGTCGCCATCCAGGCACCAACCAGCCTTGCGGGCGGACCAATAGAGGGTAAGGACAATAACTCTATGGAGATTCCCTCATGAAGCATTCCAAGTTGGCTGCCCTCGCCTTTGCAGGCCTGTTGTCGTCGGTTTCGCTGAGCGGTTTTGCGGCCACCTCCTCCACCGGCACGAGCACCCCTGACGCGACCACCGAGTCCCAGAAATCCATGGGCACGGGGCTGCAAATCAACAATGGGGCGGTGATCGAAAACTCCAACGGCGCCGACCCGCACACCAAGGGGCACGACGCGGAACGCCAGGCGCCAACTGCGGTGGGCAATGGCAAGATGGGCCCCTCGGTGAACGAGCCGACGATCAACAAAGGCGATGATTCCAACCTGCCGGGCGCGCCGAAACAGCCTGCGCCGTAGAAAGCATGTTCCGAAACCCAATGTGGCAGGGGGCTTGCCTCCTGCCACATTTTTGCCGCGGTTCAGCGCGCCAATAGCGCGTCGACCTCGGCGGTGCCAGGAGAAGTGGCCGGGCCCCAGCGCGTCACGGCCAAGGCTGCCGCAGCGTTCGCACGGCGCGCCGCCTGGGCGGGTGCGAGGCCATTGGCCAAGCCTGCGATAAACACCCCAGCATGGGCATCGCCCGCACCGTTGCTGTCCACCGCCGTCACCTTGAAGCCCGGCACCTGTTCGCCATTCACCCAGCAGCCATTCGGGCCATCGCGCACCACCCGCAATGCGCCCTCGGGCAGATACCGTTGCAAGGCGCTCAAGGCCTGCGCCAACGTAGCCGCACCAGTAAATGCCAACACCTCCGGACCATTGCTGGTCCAGATGTCGATACGCGGCAGCAACGCTGCCATCAGCGCCGACTCCGGCGCCTTGACCAGCGGGCCCGGATCGAACACCAGGGTGATCTCACGCGGCAGCGCCAACAGCCAATCGAGCAACGCCTGGGCCTTGCCTTCGAGCAACAGGCTGTAACCGCTGACATAGACATAATCGTCCGCCTGCGGGACAACCCGCGCCAAATCCTCGGCCGTCAACTCGCCCTCGGCACCAAGATGGGAAATAAACGTGCGCTCGGTCGTAGCCTCGGTCAGGGACACACACAAGCCCGTGTCTTTATCGGGGCTGGCGGCCTGGGCCATCTCGACACCTTCGGCCTGCATCGCCGCGCGGGCCAAGTCACCAAAGCGCCCGTTGCCGTGGCGCCCGAGATACACCACCGGCAAGCCGTTGCGCCGTGCCGCCGCCATCACGTTGAAACCACCGCCGGCTTCGAAACTGGCGGATTGTGCCAACACGTCACCGCCAGTCGCGGGCAAGGTTTCCAGGGCCATGACCAGATCGACAATGACCTGGCCGGTGTGCAGCAATCTAGACATGACGACGCTCGACTAACGCCGGGCGACGGTCGGATGCGCCGCCCAGTACGGCATAAATCCCGCCGGCCACCAGGAAGGTGACGATCCAGCCCAGGCCGTTGTGGCCCAGCCAGGAGTCGGACAAAGGCCCGGCGAACCAGATGTTTTCGGCGGTGGTGCCGATGGTGGTAAAGCTGAAACCCAGCACGATCGCCACGGCCCAGGCGCCAAACGCGCGCCATTCCACGCCGCCGCGGTACCAATAGGCACTGCTCGGGCTGACGTCCAGCAGGTCGTTGGCGCTGTAGTGGTGACGGTGGATCAGGTCGACCACGAAGATCCCGACCCACGCGGTGATCGGTACCGCCAACAGCGAAATGAAGGTGATGAACGGGCCGTAGAAGCTGTCGGCGATCAGCATGAAGTAGATCGAGCCGGCGAAGATCGCCACGATGTCGACGATCACTGCGTGCACGCGCTTGACCTTCAAGCCGAGGGTCAAGGTGGTGAGGCCCGCCGAGTACACCGACAGGTTGTTCGACAGCAGCAGCCCGCCGAACGCGGTGATCAGGTACGGCACGGCCATCCAGGTCGGCAGCATGTCGCGGATCGCGATGATCGGGTCGGTGGCCGAGGCCAGGTCGTTGTTGCCCACCGAGAGCAGGCCGCCGAGGGTGATCAGCAGCACCAGCGGGATGCCCGCGCCAAACGCGGCCGAGGCCACCAGGCGCACGGCCTTGACGCTGCGGTGCTGGTAACGCGACATGTCGGCGCCGGCATTGGCCCAGCCGATCCCCGTGCCGGCGGCCATGGTGCCGACGCCGATGATCATCGCACTCAGCGGCGCCGGCGTCGCGTTGAACACCGCGCTCCAGTCGATGGTGGCGCAGAGGAAGCCGCCCACCAGGATATTCAGGGCGCCGAACACGTAGGTCGCCCACTTCTGGATCACCAGCAAGGTGGCGTGACCGAGGCCGGATACCGACAGGGTCAGCAGCACGAAGATGGCGATGAATACTAGCGTCAGAACCGGTGCGCTTTTCGCCTCGACCGGCGAGCCAAACAGGATCGAGCACAACGACAGCAGCACGAACGCGGCTGTGGTGGTGTTCACGGTTTCCCAGCCCAGGCGCGACATCAGCGAGACCAGCGTCGGGCCGATGTTGCCGCGCACGCCGAAGATCGCCCGGGACAAGGTCAGGCTCGGCGCACGGCCACGTCGACCGGCGATGGAGATGATGCCCACCACCGCGAACGAACCGGCCGCGCCGAGGATCGCGACGATGATTGCCTGCCAGATGGCCAGGCCGCGAAACGCCACCAGCGTCGCCCCCAGCGGCAGGCCGAGGATGCTGATATTGGCGGCGAACCAGACCCAGAACAGTTGCAGCGGATGGCCGTTGCACTCGCTTTCCGGAACCGGTTCGATACCACGTGTTTCCAATTGCCCGGCGCTTTGGCCGCTAGGGGTGCTACTCATGAAGGATGCTCCTGGTGCCTGTCTTATTGTGGTTGTGGCAAGTGTTCCATGCAGTCGATCAAGTGTGGGAGCGGGTGGATCTGTGCCAGTCAGCGCAGGGCGAGTAGTGCCTGGACCAGTGGCTGCAAGTCCAGACCATTGACCCGCCTGACCTGCTCGACCATCGCCTGTGGCCAGCACTGCATGCCCAGGCAGGCACCCAGCATGGCGCCGAGAATCGCGGCGATGGTATCGGTGTCGCCGCCCAGGCTGGCAGCCAGGCACAAGGCTTCAAACGCGCTCATGTCGCCCACCGCCACTTGCTGCGCAAGGGCGAACGAGACCACGACCGACTCCTGGGATGCGACGGAGGTGCCGATCAATTCGTAGAGCAAATCGGCAAACAGCGCTTTGTCGCCACTGCCGACACTCAGGGTGCGCGCCCAACTGATGCGGGTGGACATGCGTCCTCCGGCAATCCAGTGACCATGGCTTTGCGCCTGCTGGGCGATCTGGGTGCCGATGTTCAGTGCTTCGCCCAAATCCACGCCGTTGATCCCGGCCGAGACCACCGCCGCCACCGCCGCCGCGCTGGAGATGCCCAGGCTGGTGTTGTGGGTGACCTGGCACGCCTGGATCACAGCCTGGATAAACCGCGCCGGATCGCTGACATCAGCGGCGATACCGACCGGGGTGATGCGCATCGCGGCACCGTTGGTGGTGCCGTAACGCCCGGACTCCTGCGGGGTGTGGCCGGCGAGGATCATGTCGATCGCACGTTTGGTCGATGGGCCGAGCAAGTCCTGGGAACCCTTGGCGCGCATCAGCGCTTCCCACGCGATCAAGCGCTTGGCCAGCACGCTCGGCTCGATGGTGCCTCGGCCTTCGACGAGCAGCTCGCCGACCAGAATCGCCTGCTCGGTGTCATCGGTGATGGAACCGGCGGGCATGTTCGGTGCGATGGGCTGGTTGGCGTCGGCATCTTCCAGGGTGGTGATCGCACCGAAGCGTGCGCGCACCTGTTCGCGGCTCAGGGACTGGGTGGGCATGCCCAGGGCATCGCCCAAGGCCAGGCCGTAGAAGGCGCCGAGCGCGCGGTTGAGCGGGGTCATTTCGGGTTTCCAAATTGCAGATGCAGGCGAAAGTGCAGCGGGTCGAGCAAGCTTTCAACGTATTCCATAAAGCGCTCGCGACGGTCATAGGTGGTGCGCGAGGCCTTGAGAAACACGCTGCCGCTGGGGCGACCGAGCAGCTCGGCGTCGCTGTCACTGAGGGGCTCGGCGCCGATCCATTGGTCACCTTCGGCGCCGACAAAGCCGTAGGCTGCCAAGGTGATGGTCAGGGAGTTTTCGATCAGGCCAACATCCGGCAGGCTCTCCAGGCCACCGGAAGCCGGCATCAGCGAACGTTCCAGGGACACGGCGGTACCGTCTGACGTGCGCCGGCGGCGGTCGAGAGCAATGAATTGCTCGGTGCCGAAGCGGCTGAACAGGTCCGGGCGGCTCACGGCCTCGAACCGCAGGACGTCGGTGCTCACCTGCGCCCCGGTGTCCGCCAGGGCTTGTGCCCAGCCGCTGCGCTGGTCGAGCATCATGCCGTCAAAGGTAACGATGGAGCCGACGCCGCTCTGGGTCGCAATGTAATGACGTCGCTTGAGCTCGGCCAGCGCCTCGCGCAGGGTGCCCCGGCTGACGGCAAACTCTTCGGCCAGTTGATGCTCACCCGGGAGCAGGAAACCGTCGGCCATCACCCCACCCTCGATACGGCGGATGAGCTCGTCGACGACGCGTTTTTTCTTATCAAATCGAACATGTCTAATCATGTACAAATTCATACCCGAAAGCGCCCGCTGTCAGCAAGCGAATTATTTTAGGAGGATGAAAAAGCCAGCCTCAGGGTTCCAGGCCAATCCTGAAGAATTCCCCGCCACTCCATACGCCCAGCCAGTTCTGACCGTTGATCGGACGGCTGACCGCCAGTTCGACCAATTGGTAGAACACATTGCGATGCACGAGGGCTTCGAGGTTGGTGCGCACCCGCAGATAGGGTGACGGTTCCTGGGTGACTGGGTCAATGACCACCCGCAGCGGGTGCTCGAGGCCGGCATCGATCTGCTCGTCGACATTGGTGGTAAAGCGCAGCACCTGGCTTTCGCCCTGCCCTTCGACGTCAAGTGTCAGCGCAACGAACGGCGCATCATCGACGCGGATGCCGACTTTTTCCACGGGAGTGATCAGAAAGTACTCATCGCCATCGCGGCGGATGATATTGGAGAACAGCTTGACCATCGGCTTACGCCCGATCGGCGTGCCCTGGTAGAACCAGGTGCCGTCGCGGGCGATGCGCATGTCGATATGGCCGCAGAACTCCGGGTTCCATAGGTGCACTGGCGCCGGTCCCTTGCCCTTGGGCAGTTGGGCCAACAGATCATTGGCCTTGGCGGAATCGGTCATGGGCTGCTCCTGTGTCTTATTGATCGCTCATGCCCAGCAGGCTGCGGGCGTACTGCGCCAGGGGGCGGGCGATCAGATCCTGGGGTCGGTTGTCGTGGAACGTCAGTAAACCGCCACGGCTGCGAATCCGCACAGTATCAATCAAATACTGGGTGCTGGTCTCGATCAACATCACCTGGATCACACCGCTGTCGAGGCCGACGCGATCGAGGGCTTCCTGGTCGGCCCATTCATCGGCGTTGCCGATGCGGTCATCGGCTGCCGCGAAACGGCAATACAGCAGGTAGTGGGCCCCCGCGCCGCGCGCTTCAGTCATTGCCTGCTCGAGACCTTCCGGCTGACGGGCGCGACGGACCATGGGGAAGTACTCGACGAACCCGTTGAAGGCTTCTTCGGCCACCACGTTGGGACGCGGGTAGGCACTGCCCGGCGGCACAAATGCGCCTTGAGCGATAAAGACAAAGGAGTCCGGTTGCAGGCGGATCGAGTTGGTACGGCGGGTGTCGCTGTGGTCGAGCAACCCGGCGTCACTCATCTGATAGCGAGTGCCTTCGGCCATATCGCTGACGGTCATGCAACCACTCAGCGCCAACGACGCCAGCAACAAAACCAGACTACGCATCCTAATCCTCCAGAAGCCGGTGACGGAAAACCGGCGAATGGGCGTGAGATGCAGAATCCGCGCCATTCACAGACGACACAAATCAAATGTGGGAGCGGGCTTGTGTGGGAGCGGGCTTGCTCGCGAATGCGGTGTGTCAGTCAGCACATCTGTTTCTGATACACCGCATTCGCGAGCAAGCCCGCTCCCACAGGGGAATGTGGCGGAAGAATATCGGGTCAGCCGCCAATGATCTTCATGATGGTGGCCCCGCCCGAGAACGCCACTTCCTGCTTATCGCCCAAGGCCTTCATCAACAGCCCTTGCAGCGCCGGCAGCGCCTGATGGCGCGGCTTGTCCAGCAGGTCGCCGACATAGTGACGGTTGCTCGACGACAGACAGCCATGCAACCAACCCGTGGACGACAGGCGCAGCCGCGAACAGGTGCGGCAGAACGGCACGCTTTCGTTGGCGATCACGCCGAAGTAGCCCTTGCCGGGGATTTCATAACGCACAGCGGTGGCGTCCACCGGAGCGTTGGCTTGCAGGTATTCGTATTGTTCGCCGATCAGGCTGAGCAGCTGTTGCAGGCTGACGAATTGCTGCAGGAATGCATTGGAATCCTTGGCCAGGTGGCCCATGCGCATCAACTCGATAAAACGCAGCTCGTAACCACGCTCCAGGCAGTAGTCGAGCAGTGGCATCACCTGATCCAGGTTCTGGCCGCGCAACGGCACCATGTTGACCTTGATCTTGATCCCGGCGGCGCGGGCCTGGTCCATACCGTCGAGCACGCTGGCCAGGTCGCCGCCACGGGCGATGCTGCGGAAGGCGGCGGCGTCCAGGGTGTCGAGGGAGACGTTGATGCGCTTGATCCCGGCCTCCACCAGCAACGGCAGTTTGCGCGCCAGCAGTTGGCCGTTGGTGGTCAGGCTGATGTCACTCAGGCCCAGCTGCCCCACCGCGCCCATGAAGGCTTCCAGTTTGGGACTGACCAGCGGCTCACCGCCGGTGATGCGCAGGCGCTCGATGCCCGCCGCTTCGATCAGGTACTCGACACCCCGCGCCATGGCCTCGGCCGAGAGTTCGTCCTGGGCAGCCACCAACCGCTTGCCATTGGGCACGCAGTAGGTACACGCATAATTGCAGGCTGAGGTCAGGCTGATCCGCAAATTGCGAAAACGCCTGCCTTGACGATCAACGATCATGGATCACTCCGGCAGAGGATGATTCGGGCGCGCTAAAAGCTGACTTAAAAATCAGCTTTTAGCAAGAGTCCTTGCCTGAGTATATTCCTGGGGTACTACGCGTGGCAGCAAATCATTAGCTGGCGGGCGTTTCAGCGGGCGGCAGTTCGGTGCTGTGCTTGCGCTTGTTGCCCATGCGCACGCCGATGTCCATCAGGAACTGGAAGAAACCTTCCTGATCTTCCAACACATTGCTCCAGAATGGCGAGTGGTACAGCGCCACGGCACCATGCACCAACGCCCAGGCGGCGCAGTAGTGGAAATACGGCGGTACGTCTTCAAGCTTGCCTTCGCTGATGCGGCCCTTGATCAACAGGGTCAGGCGTTCGAAGTTCGAGGCGCGGATCTTGTGCAGTTCCTCGACCATTTCCGGCACCTGATGGCCCTTGACCACCTTTTCTTCCAGGCGGTCGAACAGGCGATAACGCTGCGGGTCGCGCATGCGGAACTCGAAGTAGGCGCGGGACAGGGCTTCCTTGTCCTTGTCCACATCGGCCGAATGCAGCAGCTCGTTCAAGTCGCGCTCGTAATCGAGCATCAGGCGCAGGTAGATCTCGGCCTTGGACTTGAAGTGCTTGTAGATCGTGCCTTTGCCGATACCCACGGCATCCGCGATCATCTCGACGGTGACGCTGTCTTCACCTTGTTCGAGGAACAGCTTGAGCGCGGTGTCGAGAATTTCCTGCTCACGGCGGCGAAACTCACGGACCTTACGGGGTTCTTTGTGCATGAGGAAGAGGTCTGCAAAGGTGACTATGGGGAGGGTTGCGCAGGGCCACGCAGACGCGGCGATACGATTTACCCGGTGCGAGGGATTATCCCGACTGAACGGTCGTTGGGCAACGCCTATGTGAACCCGTCATGCACTTTAGTTTCAGCGCGCCAACGTTTTCACCGCTCCCAGTCAGAAATAACACGCACAAACTGCGCCTGTGCACCCGCGCGATGAGAACTCAAGCGAAGCGCGTGTATTCCAAATCTGTTTAAAAATCGACCAGTCACGACTGGACTGAATCAGATACTGATCAATACTTGAACTGTCGGCGTGACATCTCCCCCAAGTGACGCGCCGACCCTGGGTACCGACGGACTGCGTGCCCTGTTTTACTCCTAATGGTCTTAACCCGGATTCACCCCCCAGAACCCGGGTTTTTTTTGCCTACGATTTGACGTGGGCCAACGGGAACAGACGCTTGAAGTTCTGCGTGGTCTGCTCGGCAAAACGCTCGTAGGACTCGCCGCGCAACATCGCCAGGTAATCCGCCACATCCCGCACGTACTCCGGCAGGTTCGGCTTGCCGCGATGGGGGATGGGCGCCAGGTACGGCGAGTCGGTCTCCACCAGCAGGCGATCGGCCGGCACTTGGCGCGCCACATCGCGAAGGGCGTCGGCGTTGCGGAAGGTGACGATACCCGACAGGGAAATGTAGAAACCCAGGTCCAGGGCCGCCTTGGCCATGTCCCAGTCTTCGGTGAAGCAATGCAGCACACCGGCCTGGGGCAACGCGGCTTCGCGCAGCAGGGCCAGGGTGTCGGCGCGGGCGCCACGGGTGTGGACGATCACCGGCTTGCCGGTCTGCTGGGCGGCCTGCAAGTGCAGGCGGAAGGAGGCCTGCTGCAATTCGGCAGCCTCGGGTTCGTAGTGGTAATCCAGGCCGGTTTCGCCGATCGCCACCACACGCGGGTGATTGAGTTCGCCCAGCAACCAGTCGAGGGCCGGGGCTTCGCCGGGCTTGAGGTCCAGCGGGTGGATCCCCACCGAGCAGTCCACATCCACATAACGCTCGGCCAGGGCTTTGACGTCGGCCGCGTTTTCAGCGCTGACGCCGATGCACAGGAAGTGCCCTACCCCACACTGGCGCGCGGCTTCGAGGGCGGCATCAAGGGAGCCGCCGTGCTGGGCGAGGTCAAGGCGATCTAGGTGGCAATGGGAATCTACGAGCATGGGCAATTACAACTTGAGTCGCGAAAAAGGGTCTGGCCGACGATACACCGGTCGGCCACGGAAATTAACGGCGGCCGAGCAAACCGACCCACTGCACCAGCAGCGCTTCGAGCAACAGCACGCGGTTGAGGTTGGCTTTGCCGAGCACCTTCTGGCGCTGGGCAAGAATCCAGTCCTGAATGTTGAGCACCTTGTCCTGAGCGCTTTTCTGCGCCAGGTACTGCACGACTTTGCGCATGTCCGGCAGGCCCAGGCCGTTTTCGTCCTGGGTCAACTGATAGCGCAGGATCAGGCTCGACCAGTCGCAAAACCAGTCGAACAGCAGCAACAGCGGAATATCCTTCCAGGCCGTCTCGGCCAACTGGGTGGCGGACAGTTCCTGCTTGAGCAGTTTCTTCACCCCATCCACCACCAGCGCACGTTGTTCACGTACGCCTTGGGCCTGCAATTTCACCGCAGCCAGCGGCGAACCGGCGGCCAGGGTCAGCAATTCGCCACGCTCTTCTGCGCTGCACTCCGGCAACGCCTGGGCCAGCCACTCGAGGCTCATGGCCTCGCTCGGCAACGGGCAGGCCTGCTGTACACAGCGGCTGCGGATAGTCGGCAGCAAACGACTGGACTGGTGGCTCACCAGCAGCAACACCGTATCGCCGGACGGCTCTTCCAGGCTCTTGAGCAGGGCGTTGGCGGCATTGATGTTCATCGCCTCCACCGGCTCGATCAACACGACTTTGCGCCCGCCCATCTGCGCGGTCTGCACCACGAAGCTGACGAGATCGCGCACCTGATCGACCTTGATCGCCTTGTCGGCTTCTTCAGGTTCCAGCAGGTAGTTATCCGGATGGCTGCCGGCCTTGAGCAACAGGCAGGATTTGCACTCGCCACACGCCTCCAGATTGACCGGGCGCTGGCACAACAGGCTGGCCATCAGACGCTCGGCAAGCGCGCGCTTGCCGATGCCAATCGGCCCGTGCAACAGGTAAGCGTGGGCGTGCTGGGCACGGCCGGCCAACTGTTGCCAGAGGCTGGCCTGCCACGGGTAGGCTTCAGCCACGGGCGCGCTCCAGCAACGTGGGCAGCAAGGCATCGATGGCGTGCTGCACCTGGGCCAAGGGTTGGGCAGCGTCCAGCAGGTAGTAGCGTGCCGGCTCGGCCTTGGCACGCGCGAGAAACGCGCTGCGCACCGCGTCGAAGAATGCACGGCCTTCCAGCTCGAAGCGATCCAGGCGACCACGGGCACTGGCGCGGGCCAGGCCGACTTCCACCGGCAGGTCGAATACCAGGGTCAGGTCGGGACGCAGATCGCCTTGCACGAAGGTTTCCAAGGTGGCGATACGCGCCAGGGACAAACCGCGGCCGCCGCCCTGGTAGGCGTAGGTGGAATCGGTGAAGCGGTCGCAGATCACGACGGCACCGCGGGCCAGCGCCGGGCGGATCACTTCAGCCAGATGCTGGGCGCGGGCGGCGAACACCAGCAGCAGTTCGGTATCCGGATTCATCGGCTCGTCACCCGGGGCCAGCAGCACTTCGCGGATGCGCTCGGCCAGCGGCGTGCCACCGGGCTCACGGGTCAACACCACCTCGACGCCATCAGCGCGCAAGCGCTCGGCCAGGTAATCGCGGTTGGTGCTTTTGCCGGCGCCTTCAGGGCCTTCCAGGGTAATAAACAAGCCAGTCACGGGCAGTCCTTAGTCAGAGTCATTGCGGGCTTTGCGGTTCGGCAGGCGCATCGGCCGGTGGTGTTGCGTCTTCTGCCGGCTTTGCCGCAGGCGCCGGGCTGGAGCGGTAATCGGCGCGGCGCTTGAGCTGGAACTCGCGCACGGCGGCATTATGCGCATCCAGGTCATCGGAGAAAATATGGCTGCCATCGCCACGGGCGACAAAATACAGGCTGCTGCCCGGCACCGGGTTCAGCGCGGCATGGATCGCTTCGCGGCCGACCATGGCGATGGGCGTCGGCGGCAGGCCGGCAATCATGTAGGTGTTGTAGGGGTTGGCTTCCTTGAGATGGGCACGGGTCAACTTGCCGTTGTAGCGCTCCCCCAGGCCATAGATCACCGTCGGGTCGGTCTGCAGCAGCATGCCGATCTTCATCCGGCGCACAAACACCCCGGCAATCTGGCCGCGCTCCTCCGGCACGCCGGTCTCCTTCTCCACCAGCGAAGCCATGATCAGCGCCTGGTAGGGCTCGGTATACGGCACATCGGCAGCCCGCTTGCTCCACTCCTGGGCGAGGACATCGTCCAGGCGGTTGTAGGCTTTTTTCAGGAACTCGACGTCAGTCATGCCGCGTACGAAGCGGTAGGTGTCGGGGAAGAAGCGCCCTTCCGGAAACACGCCGGGGTGGCCAAGCTTGTCCATCACTTCGCTGTCGGTGAGGCCTGACAGGGTTTGCACGATCTTTTCATGCTTGGCCAGGGCCGAGCGTACTTGGCGGAAGTTCCAGCCCTCCACCAGAGTCAGGCTGTATTGCACCACTTCGCCACGCTGCCACAGGCCGATCAAACCTTGTGCGGTCATGCCGGGGGTCATGCGGTATTCGCCGCTGTGCAGGGGCTGGCCGTCGAGATTGAAACGCCAGTAAAGACGCAACCAGAAGGCGCCGTCGAGCACGCCGTCGGCTTCGAGGCGATTGAAGGTGCCGGTAGGCGTCGCCCCGGCCGGTACGTCGAGCAGCTGCTCCTGGGTCAGGTTCAGGGGCTGCTTGAGGGCAGCGTCGTATTTCCAGGCGCCATAGCCCAACAGCAAAGCCGCCGAGAACAGACCAACCAGCAGCAGTACAACCAGTTTTCGTATCAACTCAAATATCCAATAGCGCGCGAACAATGCCTTGCAGTTTACGGGTGAGCGGCCCAACCGACCAGCTCATCGCAGCGCAGGCACGCACCGGCCAGATGCCATAAACGCTGTTGCAAACGAAGACTTCATCGGCCTGCTGCAACTGTTCGATGCTGATGTCGGCCACGGCCACCGGGATGCCCAGGGTTTGCGCCTGGGCCAGAATCTCGGCGCGCATCACGCCGGCAACGCCGCAACGGGTCAGATCGGCGGTTAATAACAAGCCGTTGCGCACCAGGAACAGGTTGCTGAATACGCCTTCAATGACCCGCCCGGACGTATCCAGCATCAAGCCTTCGGCGTGCTCGGCATCCTGCCATTCGGCGCGGGCGATCACTTGTTCCAGGCGGTTGAGGTGTTTGAGGCCGGCAAGCAGAGGCTGCTCGGCCAAGCGGGTGGCGCACGGAAACAGGCGGATGCCGTCGCTTCCATGAGCCGGGGGATAGGTAGCGGGCGGACTGCCCTGCAAGATACGGCGCAGCGGCGCGCCGGGGTTGAGGCCATAACCTCTCAGGCTGTCGCCACGGGTGAGGATCAACTTGAGAACACCGTCGCCGAGGGCGGCGGCATAGGCCTGCACTTCGCTGCGAATCACACTGTGATCCGCGGCGAGAGCGAGGCGCCTGCAACCGTCTTCAAGACGCTGCAGGTGGCGGTCGAGCAGCACAGGCTGCCCGGCCTTGACGGCGATGGTCTCGAATAGCCCATCGCCATACGCCAGGCCGCGATCTTTCAGAGGCACGCTGTCCGCTGGCTGACCGTCGACCCAGCTGTCCATCACTCGGCGAACCGGCGGAACACCAGGGAACCGTTGGTGCCACCAAAGCCGAACGAGTTGGAGATCGTCACGTCGATCGGCATCGGTTGCGGTTCATGCGGCACGAAGTTCAGATCGCAGCCCTCGTCCGGCTCATCCAGGTTGATGGTCGGCGGAGCGACCTGATCCTTGATGGCCATCACACTGAAAATCGCCTCGACCGCGCCCGCCGCACCCAACAGGTGACCGGTCATGGACTTGGTGGAACTGACCGCCAGCTTGTAGGCGTGTTCGCCGAACACCGACTTGATGGCCTCGGCTTCCGCCAGGTCGCCGGTCGGGGTCGAGGTGCCGTGGGCATTGATGTACTGCACCTGGTCCGCATTGATCTTCGCGTCGCGCAGGGCGTTGGTGATGCAACGTGCAGCACCGGCACCGTCGGACGGTGGCGAAGTCATGTGGTAGGCGTCGCCGCTCATGCCAAAGCCGATCAGCTCGGCGTAGATGGTGGCGCCACGCGCCTTGGCGTGTTCCAACTCTTCCAGCACCAGGGCGCCGGCACCGTCGGACAGCACGAAACCGTCACGGCCCTTGTCCCACGGACGGCTGGCACGAGTCGGCTCGTCGTTGCGGGTCGACAGCGCACGGGACGCGCCAAAGCCGCCCATGCCAAGGCCGCAGGCAGCCATTTCAGCGCCGCCGGCGATCATCACGTCAGCTTCGTCGTAGGCGATGTTGCGCGCCGCCATACCGATGCAATGCGTACCGGTAGTGCACGCGGTGGCGATGGCGTAGTTAGGTCCCTGTGCGCCCAAGTGGATGGACAGGAAGCCGGAAATCATATTGATGATCGAGCCCGGCACGAAGAACGGTGAAATTCGACGGGGGCCAGTATCGTGCAGGATGCGGCTGGTTTCTTCGATATTGGTCAGACCACCAATACCCGAACCCATGGCCACGCCGATGCGATCACGGTTGGCGTCGGTAACTTCCAGGCCGGCATTACGCACTGCCTGAAAACCGGCAGCCAGGCCGTATTGAATGAACAGGTCGAGTTTGCGGGACTCTTTGATCGAGAGATATTCCTCGACATTGAAACCCTTTACCGAGCCGCCAAAACGGGTGGAATAGGCAGAAAGGTCCGTATGTTCAATCAGACCAATACCACTGCGGCCAGCCAGAATGCCCTGCCAACTGCTCGGCACATCCGTACCCAGTGGCGACAACATACCCATACCGGTGACTACGACGCGTCTACGCGACACAGCACTCTCCTTTTTCTAATGACGACACTTTGCTTCAGGCTCACTTTTCGTCAGAGCTAAAGAAAAAACCGCACGCTGTAACAGCAGTGCGGTTTTTCCCAACAGCAAGCGACGACTAAAAACTATTACGCCTGATGGCTGGTAACGTAGTCGATAGCAGCTTGAACAGTAGTGATTTTTTCAGCTTCTTCGTCCGGGATTTCGGTCTCGAATTCCTCTTCCAGAGCCATCACCAGCTCAACGGTGTCAAGGGAATCGGCACCCAGGTCTTCTACGAAGGAAGCAGTGTTGACCACTTCTTCTTCTTTGACGCCCAGTTGCTCGGCAACGATTTTCTTGACGCGCTCTTCGATGGTGCTCATACCTTGTTTAACTCCTAATGGACAAATTCAGGCAGCTGGCCAGTGGGTAAGTGTATAGAAAGCCTTTTCAGCTTTTCAACTGAAAGCTTCACCCACGTACCCGGTCGGCCACCTGCCTATAAATTAAGTTGCAGCTTTATAACGGATTTTAGACAGCTCGTATGACATTTTTTTGAAGCGATCCGTCACAATTTAACTCATGTACATCCCGCCGTTAACCGGGATTGTAGCCCCAGTCACGTATGCCGCACCGTCGGATGCCAGGAAAGTGACCACATTCGCGATCTCTTGAGCCTGGCCCAGACGGCCCAGCGGAATCTGCGTCAGCAAGGCTTCACGCTGTGCTTCCGGCAGCTCGCGGGTCATATCGGTGTCGATGAACCCTGGGGCCACCGAGTTGACCGTAATCGACCGCGAACCGACTTCACGTGCCAATGCACGGCTGAAACCTTCCAGACCGGCCTTGGCGGACGCGTAGTTTACTTGGCCTGCGTTGCCCATGGCACCCACTACGGAGCCAATATTGATAATTCGGCCCCAACGCGCCTTGGTCATGCCGCGCAAAACGCCCTTGGACAGGCGAAACAGACTGTTCAGGTTGGTATCGACCACGTCGTACCACTCGTCGTCTTTCATGCGCATCATCAGGTTGTCGCGGGTAATACCGGCGTTGTTTACCAGAATAGCCGGCGCGCCGAACTGCGCAGTGATCTGGGCCAATACGGCAGCCACGGACTCATCGCTGGTCACGTTCAGCTCAAGGCCGGTGCCTTGTACGCCGTTTTCCTTCAGGGTCGCGGCGATACGCTCGGCGCCCGAAGCGGAGGTGGCGGTGCCGATCACGATGGCGCCTTGGCGACCCAGTTCGAGGGCGATGGCCTGGCCAATACCACGGCTTGCGCCAGTAACCAGTGCAACTTTACCTTGCAGACTCATGCAGGCTTCTCCTAATTCTTCAGGCCAGTGCTGCGCGAGCGGCAGCAAAGGCATCCGGGGTATTGAGGTTAGCGGTCGACACACCGTCGGCGCAGCGCTTGTTCAGGCCGGCCAGGACTTTGCCCGGGCCGCACTCGACCAGTTCGGTGGCGCCATTGGCGGCCAGGGTCTGGACCGATTCAACCCAGCGTACCGGCTTGTAGAGCTGCTCCAGCAGGTCGCGCTTGAGGGTATCGAGGTCGGCGGCCACGGCCGCGCTGACGTTCTGCACCAGCGGGATCTGCGGCGCCTGCCAGTTGATGGCGGCGATGGACTCGGCAAAACGCTCGGCTGCCGGGCGCATCAGCTCACAGTGGGACGGCACGCTTACCGGCAACGGCAACGCACGCTTGGCACCACGAGCCTTGCAGCCTTCGATGGCGCGCTCGACTGCTGCCTTGGCACCGGCGATCACCACCTGACCAGGGGAGTTGAAGTTCACTGCGCTGACCACTTCACCCTGGGCCGCTTCGGCACAGGCTTCGATCACTACTGCATCGTCCAGGCCCAGGATTGCAGCCATGCCGCCCTGCCCCGCCGGAACGGCTTCTTGCATCAGTTGACCACGACGCTCGACCAGTTTGACCGCTTCACCGAGGGTCAGGCTGCCCGCCGCGACCAGGGCGCTATATTCGCCCAGGCTGTGACCGGCAACGAATGCCGGACGCGCGCCGCCTTCGGCCAGCCACAAGCGCCACAGGGCGATCGAAGCGGTCAGGATGGCCGGCTGGGTCTTGTCGGTTTGATTGAGCTGCTCTTCCGGCCCTTGCTGGGTCAGAGCCCACAGGTCGTAACCCAGGGCATCGGAAGCTTCCTTGAAAGTGTCCAGGATCAGCGGGTATTGCGCGCCCAGCTCGGCCAACATGCCGAGGGACTGCGAACCCTGCCCTGGAAAGACGAATGCGAGGGATGTAGACATGTAACAAGCCCCTAATGATCTGGTCGTCAAAAATGAACGCGCCTACGATGGGAGCGCACGAAACTGACAGATTGGATGGTCAATTGAACTGGCCGGTCACATTTAAGCATTTCCGGGCCGATTCGCCTAAGGCAACAGGTCTTCAAGACGGCCATGCAAGCGTTGCGGCAGGTTTTCCTGGATCTCGATCAGGGCTCGCGCAATCGCGCTTTGAAAGCCTTCTACACCGGCCGAACCATGGCTTTTCACCACAATGCCCTGCAGGCCGAGAAAGCTCGCACCGTTATGCCGCGCCGGCGCCAGGTCAGCCTGCAGGCGCCGCATCAACGGCAGCGCCAGGGCACCGACCAGGCGCGACGCAAAACCTTGCCTGAACAACGCCTCGATGCGCGCGGCGATCATGGTCGCCAGCCCCTCACTGGATTTGAGCAGGATATTGCCGACAAACCCGTCGCACACCACCACATCCGCCTCACCCCGGTACAAACCATCACCTTCGACGAAGCCGATGTAGTTCAAGCCGCGTGCGCCTTGAAGCAGCGTAGCGGCGAGCTTGACCTGTTGGTTGCCCTTGATGTCTTCGGTGCCGATATTCAGCAGCGCCACTCGCGGGCGAGCCACGCCTAGCGCTTCGGCAGCCACCGAGCCCATGACGGCGAACTGGAACAGGTGCTCGGCACTGCAATCGACGTTCGCGCCAAGGTCCAGCAGTTGGCAATAGCCCTTCTGCGTCGGAATGGCCGCGACCATCGCCGGCCGGTCAATGCCTGGCAGCGTCTTGAGTACATAGCGCGACAACGCCATCAACGCCCCGGTATTGCCCGCACTGACGCAGGCTTGCACCTTGCCATCGCGCAGCAACTCAAGCGCCACCCGCATTGAAGAGTCAGGCTTGCCACGCAGGGCAGCCGCCGGCTTCTCATCCATGGTGATGGTTTCGCTGGCTGGCGTAATCGTCAGGCGCGCGCGATCCACCGCCGGATGGCTGGCAATCAGTTCTTCAAGTAAGGAGGGTTGACCGACAAGGGTCAGGTGCAGCGAGGGCGTTGCAGACAGGCTGGCAATGCAGGCCTGAACAATGCTGCGGGGACCGAAGTCCCCGCCCATTGCGTCTATCGCGATGACTAGAGCAGACAAGTGATTACTCGTCAGCGCCCTTGTCGATCACTTTACGACCACGGTATACGCCTTCTGGCGATACGTGGTGACGCAGGTGAATTTCACCAGTGGTTTTTTCTACAGACAGAGTGCTTGCCGTCAGGGCGTCGTGCGAACGACGCATGTCACGGGCAGAGCGGGATTTTTTGTTCTGCTGAACAGCCATAATTGATTAACTCCTAAACGTTTGGGTCACGCTTTAACTGCGCCAATACACTGAACGGGTTGGACCGCGTTACCTCGTCCTCGCTCGGTTCGGACTCGTCATCGAGCCCCTCCGGCTGCTGGCATTCTTCCGGATGATGAGCAGGCACAATGGGCAAGGCGAGCAGAAGCTCCTCCTCGATCAGTGCATGCAGATCCAATGGATCTTCGCCCAGTTCCAGCACGTCATAACCTTTCGGCAACGACTGGGTATTCGCACCCTCCTTTACCACAGCGTAACTGCATTCGCTGTGAATCGGCAGGGTGACCAGCTCAAGACAACGCTGGCAAACCATTTTGACTTCGGTGTCGATAAAGCTGTGAATTACCACAGATTTACGTTCATCTCGTTCAAAAACGAATTTCGCCTGCACCGTACCGACAGTGTCGGAAAGCGGGTCGCAGAGTCTCTCCAAATCGGCCAGCAGCAATTCACCTTGAAGGGAAGTGCCACGATCAGCCAATTTGCGCGGGTCAACGTGAGGTGGAATCGGGTCATTCAACATAGGCGCAGCATTATAGGGATGCACCCAGCCATGTCAAAGGAAATTCAGCCCTGTCCGTCGCCAGGAGTCCTCGCTAGAATCCGCGACTGCCCTGAGGAGACGCCCATGCTGCCTTTATTACTCGCTTCCAGCTCGGTTTATCGCCGGGAATTGCTCGGCCGCCTGCACTTGCCGTTCATCTGCAGCTCGCCGGACATTGACGAAAGCCATCGCGCCAATGAGTCTGCCGTCGAGCTGGTCAAGCGCCTCGCCGCAGAAAAAGCCCGCGCCCTTGCCGCCGAGCACCCAGGGCATTTGATCATCGGCTCCGACCAAGTGGCGGCGCTCGACGGACGGATCATCGGCAAACCCCACACCTTCGAGAACGCCCGTAAACAATTGCTGGCGGCGAGCGGCAAGCGCGTCAGCTTCCTCACCGGCCTGGCCCTGCTCAACAGCGACACCGGCCACTGCCAGGTGGACTGCGTGCCATTCACGGTGCAGATGCGCGTACTGGACGCCGAGCGAATCGAGCGTTACCTGCGCATCGAGCAGCCGTATGACTGCGCAGGCAGCTTCAAGGCCGAGGGACTGGGCGTGAGCCTGTTCCAGAGCACCGAAGGGCCGGATGCCACCAGCCTGATCGGGCTGCCATTGATTCGACTGGTGGATATGCTGCTGGCCGAAGGCGTACAAATCCCCTAAGCCCACCACAAAACCAAATGTGGGAGCGGGCTTGCCCGCGAATGCAGTGGATCAGCCAATACATCAGGTGACTGAAACACCGCATTCGCGGGCAGGCCCGCTCCCACATTTTGATCTACACCAGGTTCGAAATCTCAGCGCAGGGTCGGACCCTGGAAGCCCATGTACAGCGCGAGCTTCTCCGCCACGCTGGCACCCAGCTTCTTGGAGAACCGATCAAACGGCGATTCCTGCACCGTAAAGTCCACCAGCTCTTTCTCGCCGACCACGTCCCGCGCCACCGAGCTGGCACTGCCCAGCCCATCGATCAAGCCCAACGGCAGCGCCTGCTCGCCGGACCAGACCAAGCCGGAAAACAGCTCCGGATGTTCCTTATCCTTCAGCCGATCCCCGCGCCCCTGCTTCACGCTGGCGATGAACTGGCGATGCGTGGTGTCGAGCACACCCTGCCAGAACTGGGTCTCATCAGGCTTCTGCGGCTGAAACGGATCCAGGAACGACTTGTGCTCACCCGACGTATAGGTGCGACGCTCCACACCCAGCTTCTCCATGGCACCGACAAAGCCATAACCGGCCGCTGTCACGCCAATGGAACCGACCAGGCTGGCCTTGTCGGCGTAGATCTGGTCAGCGGCACTGGCAATGTAATAGGCACCTGAGGCACCCAGATCGGAAATCACCGCATACAGCTTGGTATCCGGGTGCAGGCCGCGCAGGCGACGAATCTCGTCATACACGTAACCCGACTGCACCGGACTGCCGCCCGGGCTGTTGATACGCAGGATCACACCCTTGACCTTGGGATCTTCAAACGCCGAGCGCAGACTACCGACGATGTTGTCGGCACTGGCGGCCTCCTTGTCGGCAATTACCCCACGCACCTCGATCAAGGCGGTGTAGTTGCTGCCACGGGCGGCACTCTTCTCCATGTCCACCAGCGGACTGAACAGCACCAGCATGCCGAGCAGGTAAGTGAAGGTCAGCAGCTTGAAGAAAATCCCCCACCGCCGCGCACGACGCTGCTCCTGGACGCTAGCCAGGAGGGTTTTCTCCAGCAGCTTCCAGCTCTTGTCGTCACCATTCTCGGCCTTTTCAGGCGTTTTCCACTCATCACTCATGCCAATAACCCCAGCAAAGACTTAGTGAGCCTGACCGAGCCAGGCTTGCAATTCGGAAAAATGATTGATCGTCAGCCGTGGTTCGTACTGCTGCAAGGCTTCGGCGGACTGGGCGCCATAACTGACCGCAACACAGTCCATGCCCGCGTTGCGCGCCATCATCAGGTCGAAGGAGGCATCGCCCACCATCAACGCCTGGCGCGGCGCTACGCCGCAATGGGCGAGGATCTGCTCCAGCATCAACGGGTGCGGCTTGCTGGCGGTTTCATCGGCAGCGCGGGTAATGTCGAAGTAATCTTCCCAGCCATGGGCCCTGAGCACGCGATCCAGCCCGCGACGGGCCTTGCCGGTGGCGACCGCCAGGTGGTAACCCTCGGCGCGGAACGCGGCCAGGGAATGCACCACCCCCTCAAACAACGGCGAAGGCTCGGCCTCCAGGGCGATGTAGTGGTCGGCGTAGTGTTCACGGAACGCGATCAGCTCAGCATCGCTGATCTCGGGGTACAGGGTGCGGATCGCTTCGGGCAGGCCCAGGCCGATGATGCCCTTGACCGCATGATCGCTGCACAACGCGTAACCCGAGCGGGTCGACGCAGCGTGCATCGACTCGACGATCCGGCCAATCGAATCGGCCAACGTGCCGTCCCAATCAAAAATCAGCAGCTTGTAGTCAGGGTGCGACACTCAAACGCTCCACGGTCTTGGCCCACATCTCGTCGACCGGGGCCTGCAGCTTCAGTTCGCCGCCATCCGGCAGCGGCACGGTGAGCATGTAGGCGTGCAGGAACAGGCGTTTGCCACCCAGGTCGCGGATTTCCTTGGAGAAATCCTCGTCGCCGTACTTGGTGTCACCGGCGATGCAATGCCCGGCATGCAGGGTGTGCACACGAATCTGGTGGGTTCGCCCGGTGACCGGCTTGGCTTCGACCATGGTGGCAAAGTCGCCGAAGCGGCGCAGCACCTTGAACAGGGTCAGGGCTTCTTTGCCCTCCTCGTCCACCTCCACCATGCGCTCGCCGGAGCGCAGGTTGCTCTTCTGCAGCGGCGCCCGCACGCTCTTGATCGAGCTGGCCCAGTTGCCACGCACCAGCGCCATGTAGCGCTTGTCCACGCCATCGCCACGCAGGGCGGTGTGCAGGTGGCGCAACATGCTGCGCTTCTTGGCGATCATCAGCAGGCCGGAAGTGTCACGGTCCAGGCGGTGGACCAACTCCAGCTCCTTGGCATCCGGACGCAACTGACGAAAGGCTTCGATCACACCGAAATTCAGGCCGCTGCCGCCGTGGACGGCAATGCCGCAAGGCTTGTTGATCACGATCAGCTTGTTGTCTTCGAAGACAATCGAGGCTTCCAGGCGCTGCAACAGGCCCTGGGCCAGCGGCACAGGCTCGTCACGTTCCGGCACGCGCACCGGCGGCACACGGACGATATCGCCCGCCTGCAGCTTGTACTCGGGCTTGATCCGGCCCTTGTTCACCCGCACTTCACCTTTACGCAAGATGCGGTAAATCAAGGTCTTGGGCACGCCTTTGAGCCTGGCCAGGAGAAAATTGTCGATGCGTTGGCCGGCATATTCCGGCGAGACCTCGAGCAGCTGGACGCTGGGGGTCTGGGGGGCGGTAGTCGTCATGGCGGCGATGATAACAATTTTTTATGGAATTGAAGCACTTAATCATTGCTGCTATAGTCGCGAACGCCGCCAAAAGCGGCCTGGCCAGAGGACATGCGGCATACAGCCGGCCCTGACCATCGCAATTCATCAGGACGCGAGGCCGTCCTACGGGGCTTTCGCCACCTTGGAAGGCTCAGGATTGTAACGAGCGCAGGTGACATGAGGCCTGAAGCGAGTGCAGAAAGCAGAGTGAATACTCGCGTTTTGCGCCGATATTTACGGCCAGTTCACAAAGTGCAGTCAGTCTTGGGCCAGACCATGGCGAATGCTTCGGAAACAACGCCTGTTAAGAGCTGAGTGAGAGCGCAGTCGCCCACACCTAGTCTTGTTTAGCCATGAGCGTGTTCTCCCCATTGGAAAACACGGTAAATGCCAACCCGCTGCGGATTCTGCGCGCGGCAGCACCCGAATTATCAGGGATACGTGTAGGGTGGAGATGCACAACCGTCGGACCGTGTAGCACTAGGCTTATATTTAGACGCTTCATCTCGTCCACAGTCGCCGGTTGATTCCTCCTCCTGACCTTAGCTTTTGTTGAAGTGGTGCCTTGGTCACCACAGCAAACAAGCAGGACGCGTCCGTCGCGCCTTTGCCCCCTTTGGGCAGATGTCGCTGGACACTGGAGTGGCCAACCACTCTTGACGCACCTGACACCGACCGTGAGAAGTCGTGTGTGCCGAACGCCGTTTCCGGCAGCCCGGAAACCGACGGTACAACATGAAAAGAATGCTGATTAACGCAACTCAACCCGAAGAGTTGCGTGTTGCACTGGTAGATGGCCAACGCCTCTACGACCTGGACATCGAATCCGGTGCACGCGAGCAAAAGAAGGCCAACATCTATAAAGGCCGTATTACTCGCATCGAACCAAGCCTTGAGGCTGCCTTTGTCGATTTCGGCTCCGAGCGCCACGGCTTCCTGCCACTCAAAGAAATCTCCCGCGAATACTTCAAGAAAGCCCCTGAAGGCCGCGTGAACATCAAGGACGTCCTGAGCGAAGGCCAGGAAGTCATCGTCCAGGTGGAAAAAGAAGAACGTGGCAACAAGGGCGCAGCCCTGACCACCTTCATCAGCCTGGCTGGCCGTTACCTGGTCCTGATGCCGAACAACCCACGTGCCGGCGGCATTTCCCGTCGCATCGAAGGCGAAGAGCGTAACGAACTGCGTGAAGCGCTGAACGGCCTGGTTGCACCGGCCGACATGGGCCTGATCGTTCGCACTGCCGGCCTTGGCCGCAGCAGCGAAGAAATGCAGTGGGACCTCGACTACCTGCTGCAACTGTGGACCGCCATCAAAGAAGCGTCCCTGGATCGTTCCGCGCCATTCCTGATCTACCAGGAAAGCAACGTGATCATCCGCGCCATCCGCGACTACCTGCGCCAGGACATCGGCGAAGTGCTGATCGACAGCGTTGAAGCCCAGGACGAAGCCCTGACCTTCATCCGCCAGGTGATGCCGCAGTACGCCAGCAAGATCAAGCTGTACGAAGACAGCGTGCCGCTGTTCAACCGTTTCCAGATCGAAAGCCAGATCGAGACCGCCTTCCAGCGCGTAGTCGAACTGCCTTCCGGTGGCTCCATCGTGATCGACCCGACCGAAGCCCTGGTGTCCATCGACATCAACTCGGCGCGCGCAACGAAAGGCAGCGACATCGAAGAAACCGCCCTGCAGACCAACCTGGAAGCGGCTGAAGAAATCGCCCGCCAGCTGCGCCTGCGTGACATCGGCGGCCTGATCGTGATCGACTTCATCGACATGACTCCAGCCAAGAACCAGCGCGCCGTGGAAGAGAAAGTCCGCGAATGCCTGGAAGCTGACCGTGCCCGCGTGCAAGTCGGCCGCATCTCGCGCTTCGGCCTGCTGGAAATGTCCCGTCAGCGCCTGCGTCCGTCCCTGGGCGAGAGCAGCGGCATCGTCTGCCCGCGTTGCAACGGCACCGGCATCATCCGTGACGTTGAATCGCTGTCCCTGGCAATCCTGCGCCTGATCGAAGAAGAAGCCCTGAAAGACCGCACCGCCGAAGTCCGCGCGCAAGTGCCGATCCCGGTTGCCGCGTTCCTGCTCAACGAAAAACGCAACTCGATCACCAAGATCGAACTGCGCACCCGTGCCCGTATCGTCATCCTGCCGAACGATCACCTCGAAACGCCGCACTTCGAAGTGCAGCGCCTGCGTGATGACAGCCCGGAAGCCCACAGCGGCCAGTCCAGCTACGAAATCGCCGCTGCTGCTGCCGAAGTGGAAGAAGTCCAGCCGGCCGCTGCGACCCGCACCCTGGTTCGCCAGGAAGCCGCCGTCAAGACCGCGCCAGCCCGTGCCAACGCACCGGTCCCGGTTGAAGCCGCCGCTCCGGTTGCCGCACCGGCCGCCCTGCCTGAGCCAAGCCTGTTCAAGGGCCTGGTGAAGTCGCTGGTCAGCCTGTTTGCCACCAAGGAAGAGCCTGCTGCTCCGGTTGTGGTTGAAAAACCAGCGGCCGAGCGCCCGGCGCGCAACGAAGAACGTCGCAACGGTCGCCAGCAGAGCCGTAACCGCAACGGCCGCCGTGACGAAGAGCGCAAGCCACGCGAAGAACGTGCACCGCGTGAAGAGCGCGCACCACGTGAAGAGCGTGCTCCTCGCGAAGCCCGTGAAGAGACTCCAACCGTAGCCCGCGAAGAGCGTGCACCGCGTGAAGAACGCGCACCACGCACCCCACGTGCCCCACGTGAAGATCGCAAGCCACGTGGCGAGCGTGAAGAACGCGTGCGTGAACTGCGTGAACCGCTGGACGCAGCACCTGCCGTCGCCGCTGCTGGTGCCGCCGCTGTTGCTGAAGAGCGCCCGGCTCGCCAGCCACGCGAAGAGCGTGCGCCACGTGAAGAACGTCAGCCACGCCCACCGCGTGAAGAGCGTCAGCCACGTGCCGAACAGGCCGCCGCTGCCAGCGAAGACGAAGAAGTACTGAGCGCTGAAGAGCAGTCGCAGGAAGACGGTCAGGACGGCGCCGAAGGCGATCGCCCACGCCGCCGCTCCCGTGGCCAGCGTCGTCGCAGCAACCGTCGTGAGCGTCAACGTGACGCCAACGGCAACGTGATCGAAGGCTCGGAAGAAGCCGGCGAGAACGCAGAAGCAGCCACTGGCACCGAACTGGCTGCCGGCCTGGCCGTGACCGCGGCCGTTGCCAGCTCGGTCATCAGCGCATCGGCTGAAGCCCAGGCCCACGAGCAGGCTGAACGTGCGACCGCTGCTGTCGAAGAAACCGCCGCAGTTGAAGCACCCGTCGCCGAAACCCCAGTGGTAGAAGCGCCGGCTGTTGAAGCACCTGTTGCCGAAGCGCCGGTTGTAGAAGCAACCACACCAGTCGAAGCGCCGGTTGTTGCGCAAGTCGAACTGGCACCGGTTCACGAAGCCCAGCCAGAAGTCGAAGTGGTTGCGGTAGAAGCGGCACCGGTCGTTGAGCCTCAGCCAGTGGTTGAAGCCGTGGTTGAAGCACCCGTTGTCGAAGCCGCCCTGGAAGTTCGTGAAGTTCGTGAAGAACAGACCGCCTTCCAGTGGACTGCCGAGCCAGCCGCCCCGGTTGAAGCGCCAGCGCCTGCCCCTGTGGTAGAAGAAGCGCCGGCTCCGGTTGCCGAAGCTGTCGTGGTTGCAGAACCTGCTCCAGTGGCTGAGCCAGCACCGGTTGTCGAGCCTGCACCCGTGGTTGAAGCGCCAGTGGTTGCCGAAGTCGCCGCTCCGGTGGTTGAAGCAGCCCCGGCCAGCGCCTTGACCGAAAACGGCCGTGCGCCGAACGACCCACGTGAAGTGCGTCGTCGTCGCAAGGAAGCTGAAGCAGCCGCCGCTGCCGCTGCCGCTGCACAGGAAGCAGAACACGAGAGCAAACCTCTCGCCTGATTCCAGCAGCGACTAAAAAGCCCCGCCTGAGTGATCAGGCGGGGCTTTTTGATGCTTCCAATTTGCCATGCAGTTCAATCCGAGCGAGGTGGTGTGAAGCTCAAGAGTTGCGGCAAGTCGACATCCCAAAGCACCCCCGGGTCGTCCACCAGTACCTCCTGCACCGATGCCGACACAAACAACGCCCGCCCTCCACGATCACCGCTCAGCGCCATCAACTGCGGCCCAAACGCAGCCCCAAACGCCACAGGATGCCCATACCGCCCGCTCTGCACCGGCACACAAATGCCATCCACCTCCAGCCCCTCCACCACCCGCTCAATACTCGCAGGCTGAATAAACGGCATATCCCCCAGCACCACCAGCCAACCGTCAGCCGAACCACTGGCCGCAACCGCCGCCGCAAGGCTGTCGCCCATACCTGCAGACTCCAGCAACAGCACCTCACAGCCATACGCCCTGGCCAGACGAACCACCTCATCCCGCCCCGGCGAAGTCACCACCCAGCGCCGTACAATGCTCGCCGGCAGGTTCAGCAGCACCTGCTCGATCACCGGTCGCATCACGCCATCCAGGCCCATGCAGGCGGCCAACAGCTTGTCCTGGGCATCGCCCGCTTCAGCGCGGAACCGTCTGCCCTGCCCTGCCGCCAATACAAGCGCAGTGACCGTCACGACACCACGCCATTTTTGATCGCGACAATTTCCGCCAGCAGCGATAGCGCGATTTCCGCCGGTGTATGGCTGCCGATATACAAACCAATCGGCCCATGCAAACGCGCAATCGCCTCTGCCGACAACCCCAGCGCCGCCAAGGTTTCCCGGCGCTTCTGCGTATTGACCCGCGAACCCAGGGCGCCAATGTAGAACGCCGGTGAATTCAACGCCGTCAGCAACGCCATGTCATCCAGGCGCGGGTCATGGGTAAGGCAGACGATGGCCGTACGTTCATCGGTGTGGATATTCAACACCGCTTCGTCCGGCATGCCCGGCACGAAGCGGCCGTGCTGCTGCTCCCAGCCGTAGACGAACTCTTCCCGCGGGTCGCAGATCAGTACTTCGAAATCCAGCAGCCGCGCCATTTGCGCCACGTAGCGCGACAGTTGGCCGGCGCCGATCAGCAACAGGCGCCAACGCGGGCCGTAAATCGCACGCAGGCGCTCGCCGTCGAAGGTCACCGCATCGGTCTTGTTCGCCTCGCTCAGTGTCACCTCGCCGGTCGCCAGGTTAAGTTCACGGGCGACAATCTGGTGGGCCTCGCAGCGTTCCAGCAATTGCGACACCCACTCCCACTCATCAACACGCTCCTCGGTCAGGCGCAGGGTGCCGCCGCACGGCAAGCCAAAACGCGCCGCCTCATCGCGGGTGACACCGTAAGTCACCAGCTGCACCGGCGGCCCATCGGCCGGCAAGCGACCATCTTGCAGCCGCGCGATCAGGTCATCCTCGATGCAACCGCCGGACACTGAGCCGATCACCACACCATCACCACGCAAGGCCAACATTGCCCCCGGCGGCCGTGGCGCACTGCCCCAGGTCTGCACGACGCTGTACAACACCACACGCTGCCCGGCGCGACGCCATTCGAGCACGCTGCGCAGGACATTCAGATCAACGCTGTCCATCAAACCTCCAGCAAGCTTTACAACGGCAAACAGATTCACCCACTGTAAACCAGAAACGCAAACGCCCCGAACAGGTCGGGGCGTTTGTGTATCGCGGTCGGCGTCAGTTCACGCCGGCAGTAGCTTACTTGACGGTAGGTGCAGGGCCTTCGGCCACGCCCAGGTCATCCAGTTCGCGGGTTTCCGAGATACCGGTACCGCCGGACGCCAGCTCGCTTTGCAGCTTGTCGGTGTCCAGTTCCTTGACCCACTTGGCCACAACCAGGGTGGCCACGGCGTTACCAACCAGGTTGGTCAGGGCGCGGGCTTCAGACATGAAGCGGTCGATACCCAGGATCAGCGCCAAACCGGCAACCGGCAGGTGGCCTACGGCCGACAGGGTTGCAGCCAGTACGATGAAGCCCGAACCGGTCACGCCCGCAGCGCCTTTGGAGGACAGCAGCAGCACCAGCAGCAGCGTGATCTGGTGGGTGATGTCCATGTGGGTGTCAGTCGCCTGGGCGATGAACACGGCCGCCATGGTCAGGTAGATCGACGTACCGTCGAGGTTGAAGGAGTAGCCAGTCGGGATCACCAGGCCTACTACGGATTTCTTCGCGCCCAGACGCTCCATCTTGATCAGCATGCGTGGCAGTGCGGATTCGGAAGACGAAGTACCCAGAACGATCAGCAGCTCTTCACGGATGTAGCGGATCAGCTTGATCACGCTGAAACCGTGAGCGCGGCAGATAGCGCCCAGCACCACCAGCACGAACAGCACGCAGGTGATGTAGAAGCAGATCATCAGCTGGCCCAGTTGCACCAGGGAACCTACGCCATAGGCACCGATGGTGAACGCCATGGCGCCCAGGGCACCGATTGGCGCGAGCTTCATGATCATGTTGATGATGTTGAACATCACGTGGGCGAAGCGATCGATGAAGTCCAGTACCGGCTTGCCGTAGGCACCCAGGCGGTGCAGGGCGAAACCGAAGATCACCGAGAACATCAGCACTTGCAGGATGTCGCCGTTGGCGAAGGCGCCGACGATGGTGTTCGGGATAACGTTGAGGATAAAGCCAACGATGCTCTGGTCTTTACCGGCAGTCACGTAGGCCGCGACTTTCGAAGCGTCCAGGGTAGCCACGTCGATGTGCATGCCGGCGCCCGGTTGCACAACGTTGACCACGACCAGGCCGATCAGCAGCGCGATGGTCGAAACGATTTCGAAGTACAGCAACGCGTAGCCGCCAGTCTTGCCGACCGATTTCATGCTTTGCATGCCAGCGATGCCGCTGACAACGGTGCAGAAGATGATCGGGGCGATGACCATTTTGATCAGTTTGATGAACCCGTCACCCAATGGCTTGAGGGCCACGCCGGTATCCGGATAGAAGTGACCGAGCAAAATACCGATAACGATTGCAACGATCACCTGGAAATACAGGGATTTGTAGATTGGCTGACGAGTCGTCATTGCAAAATTCCTCAATCGTCCCGTGTGGCAAAGATCCGCCATTGCCCACGACACTTGAATTGCGAACCCTCCTGCACTGGAGGGATTTGTTGTTTGCGAGGCCTGTCGGAGCGGCCTGCGCTGTAATCTGTATCGCAAACGTCGTGCCACTTCTCTGAAAAACCCTGAAGGCCTTTAGACATCAGGGCTGAGGCTCTTCAGGCGCCCTCCAGCGCGCCGAATCAGGTGGCGGATTTCCGCCCACTCGTCCAATCACGTCCTACAATTTGGCGGATATCCGCCTTGTCGCCCTACCCTCGGCTGGCTACCATCCGCCATTCCATGGACGAGGCCTTCGCATGCGTGAACGTACCATCGCCAGTCATTACGCCCGAGCAGCCCTCGGCGGTGCGCGCCGGGCGGGTTACGACTATTCGGGCCTGCTGCAACAACTGGGCATCACCCCCGAACTGCTGAGCGAACCGCGCGCCCGCATTGCCCCGGAGCAATTTACCCGGCTGCTGCAAATGCTCTGGCTGGGGCTGGATGACGAATACCTGGGCTTTGCCGAAGGCCCGAGCAAGCGCGGCACCTTCGCCATGATGTGCCACGCGCTGATCCACTGCCGCACCCTGGAGAAGGCGCTGGAACGCGGCTTATTATTTTATAGCCTATTCCCACAGGGCCCGCGCTGGCAGCTGACGCGCGAAGGCGACATGGCCCGCTTGAGCCTGGACGACTCACAGCTGTGGGACCCGGATCACTTCCTCAGCGAATGCCTGCTGGTGATCTGGCATCGCCTCGGCAGTTGGCTGATCGGCCAGCGCATCCGGCTGAACCAGGCCACCTTCAGCTACCCGATGCCAGCCCATGCCGGAGAGTACGACCTGCTGTTCCCCTGCCCCCTGGTGTTCGGCGCGCCGCACAGCAGCCTGGTGTTTCCCGCGCGCTACCTGAGCCTGCCGCTGTTGCAGGACGAGCGCACGCTCAAGCACTTCCTCGAACGCTCGCCTGCCGACTTGCTGTCACGCCCGGACGAAGGCGACAGCCTCAGCAGCCAACTGCGCCGCTTGCTCAGCCGCGACCGCACGCCCTGGCCGGACCTGGAAGCGGTTGCCCAGCACCTGCACATCAGCCCGCAGACCCTGCGGCGGCACCTGCGCGAAGAAGGCACCAGCTTTCAGGCACTCAAGGATGAGCTGCGGCGGGACATCGCCATCTATCACCTGGGACGGGCGGATTTGTCGTTGCAGGAGATTGCCGAGCAGCTGGGGTTTTCCGAGCCGTCGGCGTTTCACCGGGCGTTCAAGAAGTGGACGGGGGTGACGCCAGGGGCTTACCGGGCGCAGGAGAGTTAGAGGTGTGTTGCTTATACTGGCCTCTTCGCGAGCAAGCCCGCTCCCACACTTGATTGCATTCCAACGTTGGAACTCGGTCGAATGTGGGAGCGGGCTTGCTCGCGAAGAGGCCAGCATGACCAATAAAGATCAAACAGCCGGAAAGTGAATCTTGAACGCGGCCCCACCCAACGGCGAATCCCCAAGGGTCAGCCGCGCACCGTAGCTCTCAATAATGTCCTTGACCACCGCCAACCCGATGCCCTGCCCCGGATGCTGGCGGTCCAGCCGCTCACCCCGTTGCAGAATCCGTGCACGCTGATCCGGCGGCACGCCCGGCCCGTCATCCTCGACGCACAACTCGATGCCTTCGAGGCTTTCCACCAGACGGATACGCACTTGGCGTACACACAGGCGGTAGGCGTTTTCCAGCAGGTTGCCGAGCAGTTCAAGCAAGGCGCCCTTCTCGATCGGCACATAGCACTCGTCCGGCAAATCGAAGGACACGCTGACGCGCTTGTCGCGGTAGACCTTGTCCAGGGTGTCGCACAGGCTTTGCAGCACCGGTTCCAGGCGGACCTGATGGCGCACCAGGCCGCTTTTGCGCAGGCTGGCGCGCTGCAGTTGGTAGCTGATCTGCTGGCTCATGCGCTCGATCTGCGATTGCAGCACCCAGGCCTGGTCGCGGTCTTCCGGGCGCTGGGCCATGTCTTCGCTCACACCCTGCAGCACAGCGAGCGGAGTTTTCAGGCTGTGGGCCAGGTCGTCGAGGGAATCGCGGTAGCGCGCCCGCTGCTCGCGCTCGCTGGCCAGCAAGCGGTTGAGGGAACCGGTAAGACGCAGCAGTTCGCGGGGGTGTTCTTCGGAAAGGCTTTCACGGGTGCCGCCTTCGATCTGGTCCAGTTCCTGGCTCAAGCGCCGCAAGGCTTGCAGGCCCCAGGTCAGGCCCAGCCACAATAGCGTGAGCAGCACCAGCAAGGCCGCGCCGAAACCCAGATAGAGGTTTTCGCGCAGGCCTTCGAGGGTCAGCTGGTATTCACGCACTGGTTGCAGGGCAACGATACTGAACGCCGCACTCTTGCCACCGAGCAACTTGACCTCGACGTCATAGACAAAGAACTCCTGGCCATTGGCCTCGCGAATCCGCGCAAACTCATTGCCGCGTCCGTCGTAGCGCGGCTTGTAGTTGATGTTCTCTTCTTTGGTCGCCCGCGAGCGCCACACCAGGTGGCCCTCACGGTCGTAGATATAGCCGAGCAGGCGGCTATCGGTGAGGTTGAAGCGCTCGTCCGGCAACTGCGCCGGCATCAGCAGGCGGTTGTTTTCCACACGGGCGGCGGAAATCAGGGTGGTGACATCCGACGCCAAGCGCTGCTCGATGGAATCCTGCAACGCCAGGCTGAACGCGCCTTGCATCGCCGGCAGCAAACCGAGCATAAACAGCACGGCCAGGGTGGCGGCCGCCAGCATCAGGCGCACGCGCAGCGAGCGAATCAAAGGCAGCGCTCATTGAACAGGTAGCCCAGGCCACGCACGGTGTCGATCGGCTTGAACCCGCCCGGGCCTTCCAACTTGCGGCGCAGGCGGCCGACCAGCACTTCGATCACGTTCGGATCGCGCTCGTCGTCATCCGGATAGAGTTGTTCCATCAGGCGGTCCTTGGCGACCACTTGCTGATGGTGACGCATGAGGTATTCGAGAATCCGATACTCGTACGCGGTCAACGCCAACGGCTGTTCATCGAGGGACGCTTGCTTGCGATTGAGGTCCAGCAACAAGGGCCCGGCGACGATGGTCGACTGGGTGAACCCGCTGGAGCGGCGCAGCAAGGCGTTCATCCGCGCCTCCAGCTCTTCGAACTGGAACGGTTTGACCACATAGTCGTCGGCCCCGGCGGCCAGGCCTTCGACCTTGTCCTGCCAGTTGCCACGGGCGGTGAGGATCAGGATCGGGAAGGTCTTGGCCTGGGTACGCAGTTGGCGGATCAGATCCAGGCCGCCCATGCCGGGCAGGCCCAGGTCAATGATCGCCAGGTCATGGTTGAATTGGCCAGTCTGGTACAGCGCTTCTTCGGCATTGGCCACGGCCTCGACCACATGCCCGCTGTCGGTCAGGCGGGTCAACAGGTGATGGCGCAGCAGCGCCTCATCTTCCACCACCAGCAATTTCATAAGGCTCTCCAAGGCAAATCAACTGTCCGACAGAGGGACATCATAGCGGCCCTGCAAGTCTTGCGGGCGCAGTTTAGTGCCATTGTAGTGGCCCGTCAGGTGTGCGTAGCCGGCACGGTAGGCCGGTTGCGCGGCGGTCAAGCCCAGGGCCTGGCCCCACGGCGTAGGTTGGCTGCCCGCATCTTCAAAGCTGACACGCTGGATCAGCGTGCTGGATTTCTTGGTTTTTTCGCTACCGAATGCAGCAAAGGCCGCGTCCGAGGCCTGGGCCCCGGCGGTGGCGCTGAGCATGGTTAACGCCAACATCAGCTTTTTGATCGCAGTCATGGTGCTTACCTCTATGCGTTTGGCTGTAGGGCCAGACTACGCAGGCGCCCCTGAACTCCCCCTGAACAGCGGGCTATCCTCTGGCCCGCCAACTCGGCAGAATACCGCCCATGACTCCTTTACCCGCTTGCTGCACCCCACTCGACGCCCATTGGTCGCTGCCCGAACCCTTGCCGGGCACGGTATTGCTCAGCACTCGCTTCGACCCGACCTTACTGGCCGAGGGCGATTTCCAGCGCAGCGCCGTGCCGCCACCGCCGAGCATCCAGCGCTCAGTGGCCAAGCGCCAGGCCGAGTTCCTTGCCGGCCGCTTGTGCGCCCGTGCCGCGTTGCAGCAGCTGGATCAGCTCGATTGCATCCCGGCCATCGGCGAAGACCGTGCCCCCGTGTGGCCTGGGCATATCAGCGGCTCCATCACCCACAGCACCGGGCATGCCGCAGCGATTGTCGGGCACAAGGCGCAGTGGCGCGGGCTGGGGATGGACCTGGAGAACGTGATGCCGCTGGAGCGCGCCGAACGGCTGGCGGGCGAAATCCTCACCGCCGATGAACTCAAGCGCATGGCGCATGTGCCGCGCGAGCAGGTTGCGTTGCTGGTGACGCTGACGTTTTCGGCCAAGGAGAGCTTGTTCAAGGCGCTGTATCCGATTGTGCAGAAGCGCTTTTATTTTGAACACGCCGAGGTGTTGGAGTGGTCTGACTCGGGGGCAGTGCGCTTGCGTTTGCTGACGGATTTGTCCCGCGAGTGGTGTCATGGCAAGGAGTTGGCGGGGCAGTTTGTGCTGGCGGATCGGCAGTTGTTGAGCCTGGTGGCGGTCGGCGCCTGATAGACCGCTTTCGCGGGCAAGCCCGCTCCCACATTTGAATGCATTCCCCTGCTGGAACTCGGTCGAGTGTGGGAGCGGGCTTGCTCGCGAAAGCGGCCTCAAGGTTTCTCCTGATCCCTGGGCCAACTCAAGCTGAAACAAGCCCCACCCAGGTTGTTGCTCTTGCCGATCAACGCCCGCCCGCCATGCCAGTAGATGATCCGCCGCACGATCGACAACCCCAGCCCATGCCCACCGGAAGCACGGGTGCGGCTGTCATCCAAGCGCAGGAACGGCGTGAAGATGCGCTCCCAGGCGCTTTCCGGCACACCCGGTCCGTCATCCTCCACATCGATGCGGCAACGCACCTGGCCGACCTGGTAACTGATCAGCACCTGCCCCTGGGCGTGACGCATGGCGTTGCTCACCAGGTTTTGCAGGGCGCGGTGCAGGTAGCGCGGCTCGGCGTCGACCCAGGCGTCGTCCCAATGCGCCGAGGACAGGCAAATACCACGGGCGACCGAGACTTGCGGGCGCAGTGGCGATAATTCGCCGACCACCTGATCGAGCAAGGCGCTGAGGTCGACACGCTGGAAATTCAGCTCCGGCGCGCCCTGTTCCAGGCGGGCATAGGTGAGCATTTCATCGACCAGGCCATCGAGGTCCTGAATGTCACTGTCCATGCCCTCCAGGTATTTGCGTCGAGCCTCGGGCGTGGTGGCATCGCCCACCATCTCCAGGCCGAAGCGCAAGCGCGCCACCGGAGTGCGCAGTTCGTGGGACACCGCACGCACCAGTTCGCGCTGGATCGCCAGCAATTGCTGCAAGTGCTCGGCCATGCCATTAAAGGCGGCAGCCAGGCGCCCCACCGAGTCGGCGCCACGGGCCGGCACGCGCACCTCCAGGCTGCCTTTGGCGATCCGTGTGGCGGCGGCTTCCAGGCCGCGCAAGCGGCGCTCCAACTGGCGCACCAATAGATAGACGATCAAACCGATCAGGGTCAGGCCGATCAACGCGATCAGGATCAGCCATTGCGCCGGGTACGGGTTCATCTGATACAGCGGGCCGATTTCCAACACCCACGGCGTACCAACCATGCCGGCGAACACGCGGATCGAATCACCGCCCTTGCCAAGGGCCATCACCGTATCGCCTTCCGATACGCGGCGGCGCTGGTCGTCGTCCATATCGGTCTGGTCAAGGGCCATCAGGTGCATCTCGAAGCCAAACCCCTTGGCTTCCTTTATGTCGGCCAGGCGTTGCGGCTGTTCGGCGACCGGAAAACGCACCAGTTCGTCGGCCAGCAGGTAAATGGTCGCCCGGGCCAATTGCTCGCTGATCTGCTGCACTTCGCCGGTCAGCACCAGGGATTCGCGCTCGCTGACCAGGCGCAACACGCGCGCCGCATGGGGGCCGGTCTGCTGCACCAGCACCTGGCCGCGCTGCAGGCGATTGCGTTGGCTGAGGTCCAACTGCGCGTCGCTGAGGCTGCGCAACTCCAGGGGAATACCGAGCAAGCGCTCCCACACCGCCAGGGCGCGCTGGCGCTCGATGGCACTCATGGGTTGCAGGTTATCGCCCATCAGGGCGAACGTGCCGTGGGCCAGGCGCTCGCGGTACTGGCCGCTGCGCACTTCGTTGAGCAGGTGCAGGGCGAGTACGCCGAGCAGCGCCACCAGGATCAGCGCCGCGCACATGCCACCGTAGATGCGCAGGAAGATCGAGTTCACAGCGGCATATCGGCAGCGGCTTCGGGGACGAACAGATAGCCTTTGCTGCGGATGGTCTTGATCAGGCGCGGGTGGATCGGGTCATCGCCTATTTTCGGGCGGATGCGCGAGATACGCACATCTATGGAGCGGTCCTGGCCGTCGTAGCCGATGCCGCGCAGGGCGATGAAGATTTCTTCGCGGGACAGAATGCGCCCGGCATTCGCCACCAATAGCCATAGCAGGTCGAATTCGGCGCTGGTCAGCTCGATGCCGCCGTCATGCAGCCAGGCTTCGCGCAGGGCATTGTCCACCACCAGCGGGCCGAATTGCAGGCGGCGCTGGTTTTCGACGATGGCCGCTTCGGCCGGTTCGCTGCGCCGCAGCAGGGCCTGGATGCGCGCCAACAAGAGGCGTGGACGCACGGGTTTGCACACGTAGTCGTCGGCGCCCATGTCCAGGCCGAGCACCTGGTCCATGTCGTCGGTACGCGCGGTGAGCATCAGGATCACGCCGTCGTAGCGCTCACGCACCTTGCGGCAGATGCTCAGGCCGTCTTCGCCGGGGAGCATGAGGTCGAGGATCACCAGGTCGGGTTGTTCGGCAACGATACGCGCCGCGGCCAGGGCACCGTCGCTTTCCACCGATACGCGCAGGCCGTTGCTTTCCAGGTAATCACGGGTCAACTCGGCCAATCGCTCGTCGTCCTCGACGATCAGTATCTGCCAGGCTTCTTGCTCCACGGGCGGTCCTCGTTGTTATTAGACATTCTTCTTACCCAGGGATATCTGCATGTGGGAGCGGGCTTGCCCGCGAAAGCGCAGTGTCAGTCACCGAATCTGTTGCTGATACATCGCCTTCGCGGGCAAGCCCGCTCCCACAGTTTGATTTCCATCGGTCATACCCTGTTTGTCATGTTTCAGAGGCATAACAAAGGCCGATTGTAGCCATGCTCACGGCCTGTAGCACAAGGCGGGAAATCCATTCGGTGATCGCGATATTTTGTGATAGGGTTCGCGCCCTTCGAAAACGGCCCAGCTGTTTTAGGTCGGAAATATTTCATGACAAACGGTGCAACGCAGCAGTAATGCGGCCTACACACACATTCAGCCTTTCATACACATTTTACCCACAGCGTTATCCACAGGTTACTGCGTTGCCAACCCTTACGAAACGCATTATCTTGTACCTCGGCGACACAGAAGACCCTATATGTAGGGTTTTTGCGCAAAGCGCCCAACCACACAAGTGGTTCGATATTCAAGGGTTTTATTGCTAGCGCAGTAGGGAACCAACCGATTTTTCAGTAGACCAAACCGCTCACGCGGATGGCAGCTGTTTCCCATCCCCGATATGGAAAACGGTACGGGTGTTGCAGGAAAAGCCTGGCACTCGCAATCAAATATAGAACGCGGAGACAACCCCCCATGCAAACCGACACAACTCGCGAGAACCCGCAAGGCTCCGTGCCGCAGGCCGCTGATTCGAACCAGGATCTGTCCGCCACTGCACCAGGCCAATTGCGCGTGATCAAGCGTAACGGCACTGTCGTTCCTTACACCGATGACAAAATCACCGTCGCCATCACCAAAGCGTTCCTTGCAGTTGAAGGCGGCACCGCTGCTGCCTCGTCGCGCATCCACGACACCGTTGCCCGCCTGACCGAACAAGTCACCGCGACCTTCAAGCGTCGCATGCCGTCGGGCGGCACCATCCATATCGAAGAAATCCAGGACCAGGTCGAACTGGCCCTGATGCGTGCCGGCGAACAGAAAGTCGCCCGCGACTACGTGATCTACCGTGACGCCCGCTCCAAGGAACGCGCTGTCCGCACCCCGGCCGAAGACGCTGCGGTACAAGCTCACCCATCGATCCGCATCACCCTGGCCGACGGCACGTTTGCACCGCTGGACCTGGGCCGCCTGAACACCATCGTGACCGAGGCCTGCGAAGGCCTGGAAGAAGTCGACGGTGACCTGATCCAGCGCGAAACCCTGAAGAACCTGTACGACGGCGTAGCCCTGACCGACGTCAACACCGCCCTGGTGATGACCGCCCGTACCCTGGTTGAACGTGAGCCGAACTACTCGTTCGTGACCGCACGCCTGCTGATGGACACCCTGCGTGCCGAAGGCCTGGGCTTCCTCGGCGTTGCCGACAGCGCGACCCACCACGAGATGGCCGACCTGTACGCCAAGGCCCTGCCGGCCTACATCGCCAAGGGTATCGAATTCGAATTGCTCAACCCGGTCCTGGCCAGCTTCGACCTGGAAAAACTCGGCAAGGCGATCAACCACGAGCGTGACCAGCAGTTCACCTACCTGGGCCTGCAAACCCTGTACGACCGTTACTTCATCCACAAGGACGGTATCCGCTTCGAACTGCCGCAAGTGTTCTTCATGCGCGTGGCCATGGGCCTGGCGATCGAAGAGAAGCACAAAGAAGACCGTGCCATCGAGTTCTACAACCTGCTGTCGTCCTTCGACTACATGTCGTCGACCCCGACCCTGTTCAACGCCGGCACCCTGCGTCCACAGCTGTCCAGCTGCTACCTGACCACCGTGCCGGATGACCTGTCGGGCATCTACCACGCGATCCACGACAACGCCATGTTGTCCAAATTCGCCGGCGGCCTGGGCAACGACTGGACACCGGTGCGTGCACTGGGTTCGTACATCAAGGGCACCAACGGCAAGTCCCAGGGCGTTGTACCGTTCCTGAAAGTGGTGAACGACACCGCCGTTGCGGTTAACCAGGGCGGCAAGCGCAAAGGCGCTGTGTGTGCCTACCTGGAAACCTGGCACATGGACATTGAAGAGTTCATCGAGCTGCGCAAGAACACCGGTGATGATCGTCGTCGTACCCACGACATGAACACCGCCAACTGGATCCCTGACCTGTTCATGAAGCGCGTCTTCGACGACGGCCAGTGGACCCTGTTCTCGCCATCCGAAGTGCCGGACCTGCACGACCTGACCGGCAAGGCCTTCGAAGAGCGCTACGAGTACTACGAAGCCCTGGCCCAGTACCCAGGCAAGATCAAGCTGTTCAAGACCATCCAGGCCAAAGACCTGTGGCGCAAGATGCTGTCCATGCTGTTCGAAACCGGTCACCCATGGCTGACCTTCAAAGACCCGTGCAACCTGCGCAGCCCGCAGCAGCACGTGGGCGTGGTCCACAGTTCGAACCTGTGCACCGAGATCACCTTGAACACCAACAAGGACGAGATCGCCGTTTGCAACCTGGGCTCGATCAACCTGCCGAACCACATCGTCAACGGCAAGCTGGACACCGCCAAGCTGGAACGTACCGTCAACACCGCAGTGCGCATGCTCGATAACGTGATCGACATCAACTACTACTCGGTGCCACAGGCGCAGAACTCCAACTTCAAGCACCGTCCGGTCGGCCTGGGCATCATGGGCTTCCAGGACGCTTTGTACCTGCAGCACATTCCTTACGGTTCGGATGCTGCGGTCGAGTTCGCCGACAAGTCCATGGAAGCGGTCAGCTACTACGCGATCCAGGCTTCCTGCGACCTGGCCGACGAGCGCGGTGCCTACGAGACGTTCCAGGGTTCGCTGTGGTCCAAGGGCATCCTGCCGCTGGATTCGCAACAGATCCTGATCGAGCAACGTGGCCAGAAGTACATCGACGTTGACCTGAACGAATCCCTGGACTGGGCGCCGGTACGTGCCCGCGTGCAGAAAGGCATTCGTAACTCCAACATCATGGCCATCGCGCCGACCGCGACCATCGCCAACATCACCGGCGTATCGCAGTCGATCGAACCGACCTACCAGAACCTGTATGTGAAATCGAACCTGTCGGGCGAATTCACCGTGATCAACCCGTACCTGGTTCGCGACCTCAAGGCCCGCGGCCTGTGGGACTCGGTCATGATCAACGACCTGAAGTACTACGACGGCTCCGTGCAGCAGATCGAGCGCATCCCGCAAGAACTCAAAGAGCTCTACGCGACCGCTTTCGAAGTGGACACCAAGTGGATCGTTGACGCCGCCAGCCGTCGTCAGAAGTGGATCGACCAGGCCCAGTCCCTGAACCTGTACATCGCCGGCGCATCGGGCAAGAAGCTGGACGTGACCTACCGCATGGCGTGGTACCGTGGCTTGAAAACCACTTACTACCTCCGTGCCCTGGCCGCGACCAGCACCGAGAAATCGACCATCAACACCGGTAAGCTGAACGCGGTTTCCAGCGGCGGCAACCACGGTGACGATTCGGTTCTCGCCGCGCCAGCCGGCCCGGCACCAGTGCCAAAGGCTTGTGCGATTGACGAGCCGGATTGCGAAGCCTGCCAATAAGCTGAGGCGGTCCCGGGCGTGAATGCCCGGGATTGATAAACCCGATAAACCCCGACTGCATAGGGTTTATCGGGTTTTTTTGTTAAGCGCTGCAGTCAGATCAATGCGTACGCGATGCCTTCCTGAGGTCTGCCTCCTCTGCGCCCCCACAACTCGACACGCCCTCCAATAACAGCCATTGCGTGCCCGTTGTAGGCCACCACCCCTAGTTGACCATTCGCGAGCTCATCGCTCGTGCTTACACGGTAACGGCCTTTGTAACCAAGGCGGTCTAGCGCCTCATGGGGCATTTCACCGTTGTTCAGGCTTTGCATCGCATGTCGAAAGCTGCGCTTGGCATCGTCGGGATTGTCATCCAGACCATTACCCTCAATCTGCGCACGCTTGGCACTTGCCGCATACAGAAAGATGCCGGTTCTCAGCAGTTGTGGATCATCCCCCTCAAAGCCCGCATATTCTGCGGCCTGCTTCAATTCGTCTCTGGAAATAAAACAACGGAATTTATCCGGCATCGTGACGTCAAAGCCGTCGGCCGTCTCGGTGACATTGTCGAAGATGTCCTGAGGGTCCTTGCCGCGATGCATTATCAGCGCCTTGCAAGCTGCAACAGTCACACAGGTTCCAAAGTATTTCTGGTAGAGACCACTCCAGATGTTACCAGGCCCGAACTCTGTACTGGGTTTCTCCCCCGGTTTCCAGCCGCTGGTCGTGTAGTCGTAAAAGCGAGCCCCCGTGGTAGGCGGAATATTGGACATCGGCTCCGAGCCACCAAAGTCTCTTGGGTTGACAATGCGGCGACCGCCACCACCACCACCACCACCACCACCACCACCACCACCACCACCACCACCACCACCGCCACCGCCGCCGCCACCACCGCCACCGCGGTTATCAATCGGTGGAGCTGGTGGTACGTCATCTGGAAACATATTCGGGAACAACGCTTTCAAGAAAGCGAGCCAAGCCTCAGAAGCATTCTTCAGCTCCTCGATGAGCTCTTTGAACCTTTTCTCGCCGAGCGACTTTCGCAGTTCATTGAGTTTGTCACGCAAGTCCTGCTCGAGCTGATTCTTGGAGGTTTTTTGGGCGTCCTCCAACGCCTTGAGCAGGTTCGAAAGGGTCTCTTTATCGGTGTCTACTTTCTGAGGATCGTCGGTCTTGTTCTGATCTTTTCCGAAACCACCCGCATAGTTATTACGACTGAATCCCCCCCATGACACCTGGACCGGCACGCTGCCTCTTAACATATACTCACCCCCCTCAATGAGCCCCCTGTTGATCTCATGGGTAATGAAAAGGGCGTAGCCAGTTCCAAGATAAAACGTGTCAAAAATCGGATTTATGCGCGGGAAAAACGAGCTCGGCACAAGAAAAATCTGCAAAAAAAACCCCTCATCGAGGGGTTTTTTTTCACCATTTACAGGTCAGCATCACGTCATCTGAATGATGGTCTGCATGATGGTGCTCTGGGTGGAGATCGTCTTGGCGTTCGCCTGATAGTTGCTCTGGGCCTTGATCAGGTCCACCAGCTCATTGGTCAGGTTGACGTTGGAGTTCTCCAGGGAGTTGGCCACGATCGAACCCAGGGTGCCGGTTTGCGGGGCGTCGTAACCCGGCTGGCCCGATGCGAAGGTCTCTCTCCAGGTGGTGCCGCCCGATGGCTGCAGGCCCTGTTCGTTGTTGAAGCTGGCCAGGGAGATCTGGCCGATGGCCTTGCTCTGCTGGTTGCTGAACGTGGCGAACAGTACGCCGCTGCCGTCGATTTTCAAGCCAGTGATCTGGCCGGTGGCGTAGCCGTCGGTGACCGGCGGGTTACGGTAGCTGGCGGAGTTGTACTGGGTAATGTTGCCCATGTTGACGGCGATCCCGTCAGGGTTGGCTTTAGCACCGTTTTTCTGCCACAAGCCGTTGACCATGCCGCCTGGAACCCAGTCGTCAACGGTCATTGTGGTGCCAGCGACATTCGGCGCAACAATAGTCTTGAGTTTGCCGGCTTCGTCAAAGGTCAGCGTCGACGCGACAGGCGCCGTCACGCCGAATGGGTCGGAACCGCTGATGGCAGTACCGTCAGGGTTGCGGCCGTCGATCAAGGTGTAGGACTTCCAGACGTTGGAGCCCGTCTTGACCATGTACTGCACCATCGAGTGGGCGTTGCCCTGGGTATCGTAAAGCGTGGTGGAGTACTGGGTGTTGAAGCTGTCGGTCTTGGTAGGATCAAACGGGTGTGCCGTCTGGTCGATCGGCAGGTCCGACGAATTCAGGTTACTGGTGGAATCCACCTTGGTGGACGCCTTTGGCGGCAGGCTCGACAGGTTCAGTTGCAGGTCGACCAGGCCACCCTTGACGATCTTGCCATTGTCATCCGCCGCATAGCCTTGCAGACGCGAGGTGCCAGTGTTGTTGGTGATGTAACCATCTTTGTCGGCACGGAAGGCGCCGCTACGGGTGTATTCCAGCGAGCCGTCGCTGCCCTTCTGTACGAAGAAGCCGCCGCCCTGGATCGCCATGTCCAGCACGCCGCCGCTGTTGTTGACGTCACCCTGGGTGAACTGCTGGGACACCGCCGCCAGGTTCACCCCGTTGCCGATGCTGTTCTGGCCGGTACCCAGTTTGGACGCGGCGTAGATGTCCGCGAATTCCGCACGGGACGATTTGAAGCCAGTGGTCGCGACGTTGGCGATGTTGTTGCCGGTCACGTCCAGTTGTTTGTTGGCCGCATAGAGGCCGCTAAGGCCGATGTTAAAAGACATGCTTCTCTCCCTTTCTGCCGTATTTAGCCGGCTCTATGTACCGATAGTCTGAATTTGCGACAGCTTGACGCTGCCCATGCCGCCCGCCAGGTTCAGCAGCATTTCGCCGCCGGTCTTGCTCAGGGTCACGCTGGTGACCGTGGCTGGCAGCGAAGTGCTCAAGGCAACGGCGTCGCCCTTGTCGTTCTTGGTGGTGGCCGCGAAGGTGTAGGTGCCCGCTGGAGCAACCTCGCCCTTTTCGTTCTTGCCATCCCAGATAAAGTCGGAAGTGCCGGCACTCTGGGCGCCCATGTCGATGGTGCGTACCACGTTGCCGTCTTTGTCGGTGATCTTGATGGAGACGTTGCCCACCGCCGAAGTCACCGCGACCGAACCGGTCATGCTCTTGCTCGTATCCACCAGGGCCTTGTCGGTCTGGGTGATGATCGAACGCCCCACCAGCGACGAAGCCTGCAGCGCTTGCGACGAGCTGAAGTTGCTGGAGATCGCATTCACCGAGTCGTTCAGCGTGTTGATGCCTTCCAGGCTGCTGAACTGCGCCAGCTGGGCCACGAACGCGCCGTTGTCCTGAGGCGACAGCGGGTTCTGGTTCTTCAGCTGAGTCACCAGCAATTGCAGGAATGCATCCTTGCCCAGGGACTGGTTGCCCGTGGCAGCGGTGGCAGCGCTCGCAACATTGTTGGTGGCAGTGTTGACCTTCGTGTTGAAAAGGTTCTGCACCGCTGTATTGGTTGATGTTGTATCAACGATAGCCATTATTCGGCGCCCCTTATCACTGACCCAGGGTCAGGACTTTTTGCATCATGGTTTTGGCGGTGTTCATCATTTCCGCGTTGGTCTGGAACGAGCGACTGGCGGAAATCATGTCAGCCATTTCCTCGACCACGTTGACGTTGGGGTAGTACACGTAACCCTTTTCGTTCGCGGCAGGGTGGTTGGGTTCGTAGCGGGCTTCGAGGTTGCTCTGGTCTTCGACCACGCCCAACACCTGCACGCCGGAACCTGCGGCACCCTGCTCCTGGAACAACGAGTCGCTGCCGCCGTTCTGACCGGCCTGGAACATGGTGGCGAACACTGGGTGGCGGGCGCGGTAGGTCTGGTCAATGCTCGACGACACGGTTTCGGCGTTGGCGATGTTACTGGCGACGGTGTTCAGACGCGTGGTCTGGGCGCTCATGCCACTACCGGCAATATTGAAAACACTGGACAGGGACATGGCTTACTCTCCACGCAGGGCTGACATCAGCCCTTTGAATTTGCTGTTGAGCAGGGTGAAGCTGGCCTGGAAGTTCACCGAGTTCTCGGCGTAGGCCGATTGCTCCAGCTGGGCGTCGACGGTGTTCTGGTCGATCGACGGCTGCATCGGCGTGCGATACAGCAGCGACTCGTCCCCACTGCTCAGGCCTTGCGCTTCGATATGACGGTTGTTGGTCATGTTCAAGGCGAAGGTGCCGTTCTTGTTCTTGTCCTGCTGTGCGGCGAGCACGGCGGAGAAGTCCAGGTCCCGAGCCTTGTAGTTCGGGGTATCGGCGTTGGCAATGTTGTTGGCCAGGACTTCGGCACGCTGGGCGCGGAAGCCCAGGGCTTGTTCGTGGATACCGAGCGCTTTATCGAAGCTGATGCTCATGGCGGAAACCTTTAGGCTGACCTGCTTTTCGTTAACAGGGTTATAGCAAGGTGTGTGCCAATTCTTCGAAGGCCCGTGTTTCAGGGCTTTGCGGGGAAGTTGCCGGGCGGCAATGCCAGAAAAGCGGCAATGGGTTTCCGCGTGGTGCCAGTAAAGCGGCAATGGGGTTTGCCGCTATTGAGAGGATTGCCGCAAAAACAACTGTGGGAGCTGGTTTGTGTGGGAGCTGGCTTGCCTGCGATGCAGACACCTCGGTACTTCAGTGATACAGAGGTGATGCTATCGCAGGCAAGCCAGCCCCCACACAAGCCTGGCTCCCACGTTTTTGATGCTTACTTGGCCTGGTAGATGATCCCAGGACTGCACTGCACCATCTGGTAGTGATCCGGCAGACCGTTCAGCGCCTCGGAAGCACCCAGGAACAAATAGCCGCCACGCTTGAGCGTGCCATGGATGCGCAACAGGATGTCTTTCTTCACTTCGGCCGAGAAGTAGATCAGCACGTTGCGGCAGAACACCATGTCGAACTTGCCCAGGCTGGCGTAGCTGTCGAGCAGGTTGAACGAGCGAAACTCCACCCGGTTCTTGATCGGCGCCTTGACCGCCCAACGCCCTGCCCCTTTCGGCTCGAAGTAACGTTGCAGGCGCTCCTGGGACAAGCCACGGCCCAGCGCCAGGCTGTCGTATTCGCCGGTCTTGCAGTTGGTGAGCATGGTGCCGGACAAGTCGGTGGCGACGATCTGCGCACCGGCCTTGAGCTGGCCCATGTTGGTCCGCTCGAACTCATCGATGGACATCGAGATCGAATACGGTTCCTGCCCCGAGGAGCACGCCGCCGACCAGATGCGCAAGCGCTGGCCCGGGCTGGCCTTGATGGCCTCCGGGAGCACTTTGCTCTTGAGCACTTCAAACGGGTAGGTATCACGAAACCACAGGGTTTCGTTGGTGGTCATGGCATCGACCACCATTTCCTTGAGCCCGCTGCGCGGCTGGCCCTGGATACGCTGCACCAACTCACCCAGGGATTTGATGCCCTGCTGTTCCATCAGTTTGTTGAGACGGCTGGATACCAGGTACTGCTTGTTTTCACCGAGCAATATGCCACAGGCTTTTTCCAGGAAGACCCGGAACTGTTCGAAATCCAAATTACCCGTAGACAATGATACCGCCTCTTAAATCGTGTGACCGCCAGGGGCAAATGCCCCTAGCCGTGATCTGCTGCCTTGATCCGGTCGACTACCCGGTTTGCCAGGTCATCAGGGCGGAATTTGGCCAGGAAGTCATCGGCACCGACTTTCTTGACCATCGCCTGATTGAATACGCCTGACAATGAAGTATGCAGGATGATATGCAATTTTTGCATGCGTGGATCGTTGCGGATCTCGGCCGTGAGGGTGTAGCCGTCCATTTCCGGCATCTCGATGTCGGAAATCATCATCAAGAATTCTTCTTCCGGCTTCTTGCCGTCATCCACCAGCTTGCGCAGGTAATCCAGGGCCTGGCGGCCATCATTGAGCGCCACCACCTCAACACCGATGGTTTCCAGGCAACGGGTCACCTGTTTGCGCGCCACCGACGAGTCGTCCACCGTCAGCACACGCAACGAAATTGCCTTGTGTGCGGTTTCAGCGTCGACCACACCCACCGAAATCGATTCCGAGGTCGGCGCCACTTCGGCGAGGATCTTCTCCACGTCGATGATTTCCACCAACTGGTTATCGACCCGCGTCACCGCCGTGAGGTAGTGATCGCGGCCGGTGCCCTTGGGTGGTGGATGGATCTCTTCCCAGTTCATGTTGACGATGCGCTCCACCGAGCGCACCAGGAACCCCTGGGTCTTGGTGTTGTACTCGGTAATGATCACGAACGGGCTTTCGCGGTCCTGCAAACCGGACGAACCAGTGGCAAGGGCCAGGTCAAGAATCGGGATGGTCGCACCACGGATGTTGGCGACGCCACACACCACCGGGCTGGACTTGGGCATGATCGTCAGCTTGGGACATTGCAGCACCTCCCGCACCTTGAATACGTTGATGCCATATAGCTGTTTGCCATCCAGGCGAAAAAGCAACAACTCCAGGCGATTCTGCCCTACCAGCTGTGTGCGCTGGTTTACTGAATCCATTACTCCTGCCATGCCCAGACTCCTACGCTAAAACCTTTGAGGGTGCGACGCGCACCCAACTCTAAACGGCACGAGCTTTGCTAATTATTGGCTATGGATATTAAAACGACAGTTTCCCGACGCCTTCAATTACCACGGTACAGCAGATTGCTCTGCGTCTCGCTGGCATTGTTCGCCCTGGGCCTCAACAGCGCGGCCCGCGCGGACAACGTCACCTTGCCTGATCTACTTATCGGCGTCACTCAGGGGTTTCTTGAGTTCACTGTAGAAGATTATCTGGCAACCACACAGACGCCGGGGCGTTATGAAATCCAAGTCAACCCATTGGACCCGCGTTTGCGTATGCCAATGTGCGACAAGGAATTGACAGCCACCCTGGAAAGTCCCGCCCAACCCATTGGTCGCGTGACGGTCAAAGTGCGCTGCGAAGGCGCGTCACCCTGGACGGTGTTCGTGCCGGCGCAGGTCAAACTGTTCCGCGATGTGGTGGTGGTCGCCCGCCCACTGAAGCGCACCGGCATCATCGGTCTCGACGATGTTGTACTGCGTGAACGCGACATCAGCCTGATCAGCCAGGGCTACCTCACCTCCGTGGACCAGGCCGTCGGGCAGAAATTGACCCGACCAGTGGTCACCGACCAGGTCATTACCCTGGTGCATCTGGAGCAGGCCGAAGTAATTCGCAAGGGTGATCAGGTGGTTATTTCCGCGAGCAGCGGTGCGTTGCAGGTGAAAATGCCAGGGGAAGCGCTGTCCAACGGCGGTATGAGCGAACAGATACGGGTAAAGAACCTCAACTCCAATCGAGTGATCAAGGCGCGGGTGACAGCCCCGGGGCAAGTCGAAGTGGCTTTATAGATCACTGGTATCGGGCGCCGGCTTTTTCTACACTGTGCGTCAGACGTCAGCGCGCGCAGGTTTATTGTCAATCGAGCCTAAAGTTTGTCCGGGTATGGCCGAAAACATGGCAAGCGTCCAAATACCCAGAGGTTTTTTTATCATGGTCATCGATTTCAGCCGTTTAAACAGTACCCAGGCTTTGCCCGGCTCTACGCGCACCAGCGGTGCCAAGGACAGCGTAGAAGCCAAGCCGCAACCGCTGCCCGCCAAGGCAGAACAGGTTGGCGCCAGCCAAAGCGGGGAATCCGTACACCTGAGCAATGAGGCTCAACAGTTGCAGAAGGTCACTGACTCGCTGCGCGATCAGCCGATTGTCAATAAGGCCCGCGTGGCCGAATTGAAACAAGCAATCGCCGATGGCAGCTACAAAGTCGACAGCAACCGTGTAGCCAGCAAGCTGCTTAACTTCGAAGCCGAGCGCTAGGCAAAGGCCTGCGCCGGGCTTTTGGACGCTTAAACCCCAAGGCCAGCCATGCACCACGACGAAAACCTGCTTCAACTGATCATTGATGATCTGGCGCCGACGCAACATTTGCTCGAGCTGCTAAAAGAAGAATCCCTGGCCCTCTATGGCCGGGACATGCCCCTGCTGGAAGAAATCCTGGCACGCAAGCAGTCGTTGATCGTGCTGCTGGAACAACACGGCAAGAAACGCAGTGAAATTCTCCTCAGCCTGGGCCTGCCCGCTGACCACGACGGCCTCGCACAATTGGCCAGTCACTCCTCCGTCGGCGACCAGTTGCTGGCGCAGAGCAAAGAACTCAATCAATTGCTCGCCCAATGCCAGGAAGCCAACCTGCTCAACGGTCAGTCGATCCAACTTCAGCAAGCCACGACCGCCAACCAGTTGCGTATACTCCATGGCGGTGAGCCTCCAGCCTTGTACAACGCCCAAGGCTCCACCTCACGCCTGGTCAAGCCAAGCACCCGCAGCCAAGCCTGACGCCGGTTTACAGCGCGCCCTATCCAAGGCGCGCCACATACTGGCAAAATGCCGGTTCTTGCGTGTAGTCGTATTTTGTCTGGAGATGGAAGAACCGTGTTCAACGCCCTTAATGCGGAAGATGCACCGCAGCCACCCAAGGTACTCACTACGCCCCTGGAAATTGTCGGCACCTTGCGGATGCTGCAAGAAAGCCACGACCCGCTGATCATCACCTTCCACGAACGCAGCCAGCGCTTCCAAAGCTACCTGGTGGACGTCGACCGGGACAAAAAGACCCTGGCACTGGACGAAATGATCCCGCGCGATGGCGAGCGCTTCCTCGAAAGCGGTGAACCATTTCGCATCGAAGGTTTCCACGAAGGCGTGCGCGTCGCCTGGGAAAGCAATGGCACCTACACCATCAGTGAAAAAGACGGCCACCGTATCTACACCGGCAGCATGCCGGACGAGGTGGTCTACCATCAGCGCCGCAATGCCTTTCGCGCCGCGCTGAAGCTGGCACAACTGGTGAACATCGAGCTGGGCGGCGAGAAACTCAAGGCGCCGGTCAGCGGCAAGCTGCTGGACATCTCCGCCACTGGCTGCAAATTGCGTTTTGAAGGCGACATCTCCGAGCGCCTGCAACTGGGCCAGGTCTATGACCGCTTTATCGCCGCCCTGCCCTTCGGCAGCATGACCACCTCCGTCGAACTGCGTTACCTGCACTTCGAAGAGAAGATCAACACCACCTTCGCTGGCGTGCGCTTCCACAACATGAGTGGCCTGGTACAACGCCAGGTCGAACGGTTTGTGTACCAACTGCAACGTGAAGCACGGCGTTTTGACAAAGACGACGACTTTTAAGCCTTAACGCATGCAGCAAAAAAACGGGCAGATCCTGATGGGATCTGCCCGTTTTTGCATTCAGGGGCGTGCCCTGCTCAAGTCATGGGGATGCTCTTCGGGGCCCAAGGGCTCCGGTGGCCCTTCGAAGGCAGGCTCTTCAACCGCTGGCTGCGCATCGGCTTCAGTCTCGGCCTCAGGCTCCTGCGGCGCAGCGGTCTGCATCTGCTCTTGCACCACCTGTTCATCGACCCGCGGGTCCAGTGCCGCCACCAGCGGCGAACTGGACATGCTGTCGGGCATGGCCACGTGATGCAGCGGCGCATCGTCCACCTGATGCAGGTTGGTCACCGCCTTCGGCCGGATGCGCCACACCAGGATCAACGCACACAGGCTGAAGAACGCGTACAACATTTGGCTGCCGAACAGCTTCATCACCACACCGGCCAGCAACGGCCCGATACTGGCACCCACGCCGTAGGTCACCAGCAACATCGCGGTGAGCGAGACGCGGCGATCACCTTCCACGTGGTCATTGGAGAACGCCACAGCCAGCGGATACAGACAGAACTGCACCAGGGAGCACACGAACCCGGCCACGAACAGCACTTCCAACGGCACTTGGGTGAGCACCGCCAACGGCAACGCCGCCACCGCCAGGCACAGGGCGAAACAACGAATCAACAGGGCGCGATCATAGCGATCAGACAACCAGCCCAACGGCCACTGCACCACCAGACCGGCAAAAATGCAGCTACCCATGAACAGACCGACCTGCTCGGTGCTCAAGCCTTGCTGCGAGGCATACAGCGGCGCCAGGCCGTAGAACGAACCGACGATCAACCCCGCGCCCAGCACCGTACTCAGCGACTGCGGCACCCGCTTGATAAAGAAGCGCGGTTCCATCGGCGCCGGATGCAGCGGCGCCGGGTGAATCCGTCGGGTCATCGCCACCGGCACCAGGCACAGGGCGAAGCACAACGCGACCAACATCAGCAATTCGAGGCCGAGCTGGGGGTGCATCACCAGGATCAGTTGACCCAGCACCAGCCCCAGGTAGGAGGCGATCATGTAGCCGCTGAACACCACTCCGCGCTGCTTGGCGTCCGCCTGTTCATTCAGCCAACTCTCGATGACCATGTACTGGCACATCATCCCCAGGCCGACAATGACCCGCAGTACGATCCACGCCGGCAGCCAGTCAATCAGGCCATGCCCCAGCACTGCCGCGCCGACGATCCCGGCACAGGTGGCATACGCACGGATATGCCCGACCCGGGCAATCAGGCGATGCCCGATCTTGCCGCCCAGCACCAGGCCAAAGTAGTTGGCCGCCATCAGCGCACCGACCCACAGGCTGTCCACATGGTCGGCCGCCAGGCGCAAGGCCAGGTAAGTACTGAGCAGGCCGGAGCCGATCAGCATCATCAAAGAGGCGAAATAAAGGGCTCGAAAAGATTTCCAGATCTGGCGCATCGGCGTTCCGAGCGGCTCCTTGCGGTGAGAGACAGGGCTATCGGCATGATAGTCCTGGGTGGGCGGGTCCGGACAGGCGGCATATGCTGTTTCCGGGGATTATTTTGCTTAACCGTCAGACGCTGCCCGGCTGGCTGCAAGGTACATAGATCGTGATAAATACACCGCGCACCTGCTGTGAACCCTGAACAGCGTCAAGGTTCGACACATCTTTAAAAAGCGCCCACAAAAAAGCCCCGCCAGAACAATCTGTGCGGGGCTTTGGATCTGGTGTCCCAGGGCCGGTTCGAACGGCCAACCTTCCCCTTAGGAGGGGGATGCTCTATCCAATTGAGCTACTGGGACCAATGACCGTCATCTCGCCGAGGGGCGGTGCGACGGACGGCGTGCATGTTAACGGCCGGGTTGGGTTTTGTCATGTCGTCTGTAGGCTTTTTGAGTGTAGGCCGCAGCTTACCGGGGTAGCTGCCGTTTGGTCCCGTGGAACCGGGCACTTGGCGCCATCGTGCAAAATGCATTACCCCAAAATGCCAGCATTGCAAATTGCAATAAAACAGCCCACCAAACTACACTTAAGTAACTGATTTTATTGAATTAAAACCTTGGCACGGGTTCTGCAATACTTCCCTTATAAAACCAACTCGGCCATGCCTGCTGCGGAGAACATGATTATGAACAGCGCCCTTCTGTTAGCTCTCAACACCGCAGCCCTGGCGGCATTGGTGGCCTTCCATTTCCAATCGAACACTAGCGACGACACCGCGCAGCTGCGTCAGCCCGTGCCCCATCATTTGCAACAGCGTCCGCAACTGGCCGTGATGGCCGTCAAACCGCAATCCGACATTCACCTGACCCAGGGCACTCAAGCAGCGCCATCCGCCGAACACTGGGTTTTCTGAGGACGTCCCAATGAACAAGCCCGCCTGGCTGTTTCTCTGCCTGACCCTGGCCAGTGCCATCCTGGGACTGAATGCCAGCGCGCGGGACGTGCAATCCAGCGCTTTTATCGCCAGCGGCGTGTTTGCCGGCATTCTGTTGCTGACCCTCATCGTGGGTCGCCGGATCAAATTCGACCCCGTACTGCGTTGACTCCCACCTACCTTATGTCGCCTCGTGCTAGTAAATCGGCAAATTGCCACTAGTCTTAAACTCAAGGGCAAAAGGCCACTTTGCTATACGATGTGCGGCCTAAAACCCTTTTGCGGCCGGGCTTTGCGCGATCATTACTGGATGAAATCCTTCGCCAAAAAGTTTTCCAACCAGTCCGCAAAAATGCAAATCAGTGCTGGCATTAAGCCTTTAGGCAGTTCAATATTTGTCACAGAATTGACGCCAAGGAACTGGCAAATCTGAGGCATGATGCGGCCTCTTTGCAATTCAGGTTGAACTTTGGTCGTGAGCCTTGTCTTAACACTCATCGCTTGCGGCCAATTCCAGAAACCGCTCCCCTGAACTAACCGGTTAAATATATGCGCCCATTGAAACAGGCAATTTATTCCAGCCGTACGGCTGACAAGTTCGTCGTACGTCTGCCAGACGGAATGCGGGAACGCATTGCCGAGGTGGCTCGCAATCATCACCGCAGCATGAACTCCGAAATCATCGCGCGCCTGGAGCAAAGCCTTATTCAGGAAGGTGCGTTGGGCGAAGAGTTGAGCATGCGCCTGGACAGCCCCGAGCTGTCACTGCACGAACGCGAACTGCTGCAGCGTTTTCGTCAGCTCTCCCACCGCCAGCAAAATGCTCTCGTCTCGCTTATCGCGCACGACGTTGAGGCGGCCGCAGAAGCCAATTGATCTGCACCTGAAAGCCGAAGCCAGCCATGTGCTGGCTTTTTTTTGCCTGGGATTTGGGAAGAGGATGCAGCAAGGGGGCAGAGCTGCCCCCATCGGGGTTGGATCAAAGCAGGAAGATCGTTGCCAACCCCAGGAAGATGAAGAAGCCACCACTGTCGGTCATCGCGGTGATCATCACACTGGCACCCATCGCAGGGTCGCGTCCGAGGCGGGCCAGGGTCATGGGGATCAACACACCCATCAAGGCGGCCAGCAGCAGGTTGAGGGTCATGGCGGCCGTCATCACGACGCCGAGCGACCAACTGCCGTAGAGCAAGTAAGCCACCACACCAATTACCCCACCCCACACAAGACCGTTGATCAAGCCAACCGCCAGCTCCTTGCGCAGCAAGCGCGATGAATTGGCGGTACTCACCTGATCCAGCGCCATGGCACGCACGATCATGGTAATCGTCTGGTTACCCGAGTTGCCGCCGATGCCGGCCACAATCGGCATCAGCGCCGCAAGGGCCACCAATTTCTCGATCGAGCCCTCGAACAACCCAATCACCCGCGACGCAATAAACGCGGTAATCAGGTTGATCGCCAACCACGCCCAACGGTTATGCAGTGAGCGCCAGACCGATGCAAAAATGTCTTCCTCTTCACGCAAACCCGCCATGTTGAGGACTTCGGTCTCACTTTCCTCACGAATCAAGTCGACCATTTCATCGATGGTCAAACGACCAATCAGCTTGCCGTTCTTGTCGACTACCGGCGCCGAGATCAAGTCGTAACGCTCGAACGCCTGGGCAGCCTCGTACGCATCTTCGTCCGGGTGAAAACTCACCGTGTCGCTGGCCATCAGGTCCGCAACTTTCTTGTCCGGATCATTGACCAGCAAACGCTTGATCGGCAGCACACCCTTGAGAATGCCTTCGTAGTCGACCACGAACAGTTTGTCGGTATGGCCAGGCAGCTCTTTCAGCCGGCGCAGGTAGCGCAGAACCACTTCCAGGCTGACGTCTTCGCGGATGGTGACCATCTCGAAGTCCATCAGGGCGCCGACCTGGTCCTCGTCATAGGACAGCGCGGAGCGCACTCGCTCACGTTGCTGGCCGTCGAGGGCCTCCATCAGCTCGTGCACGACGTCACGCGGCAGCTCAGGGGCCAAGTCAGCGAGTTCGTCGGCGTCCATCTCCTTGGCCGCAGCCAGGAGCTCGTGATCGTCCATGTCGGCGATCAGGGTTTCACGGACCGAGTCGGATACTTCGAGAAGGATGTCGCCGTCGCGGTCAGCCTTGACCAACTGCCAGAGGGTCAGTCGATCATCGAGCGGCAAGGCTTCGAGGATGTAAGCGACGTCGGCGGAGTGCAGATCATCGAGCTTGCGCTGCAACTCGACGAGGTTTTGGCGGTGGACCAGGTTTTCGACGCGGTCGTGGTTCGGACCTTCCTGGCGATGCGTAAGGTCTTCGACCACACGCTGGCGCTGCAGCAGCTCGATGACTTGAGCCAGGCGATCCTGCAGGCTTTCTTGTGTTTTCTTTACTTCTACTTCGGTCATAGGCGAACTCCACTCCCAGCAGCGGGGCACGCCGGAAGGATCAATCAGTCAATTCATGATTGGTAAAACGGGGTACTGAGTAACTACTGGGTAAGTCCATGGAGGTATTCCACAAGCCCCGGCGGGGCTGACGGGCGCAATGATACACCGCCCGACCGCTTTAAACGTTAAAAAACTGGCAAGAACAAGCGCTTGCGAGCAAAAGCTGAGCAATGGCTGGATCTATGAACTGCGACGACGCTGCCCGAAAGGAAAACACATGACGTAGGAGAAAAGATAAAACCCGGGATCATTCCCACACAAACCCCAGACGGCAAAAAGCCCGCACTAGGCGGGCTTTTTGTTTGTATGGTGCACTCGACAGGATTCGAACCTGTGACCGCTCGGTTCGTAGCCGAGTACTCTATCCAGCTGAGCTACGAGTGCAGATTGTGTTTTTAGACCAGATCACAACTGGTTGGAGCCAAGCCACCTGCATTGCTGCAACTGACTCTTAAATGGTGCACTCGACAGGATTCGAACCTGTGACCGCTCGGTTCGTAGCCGAGTACTCTATCCAGCTGAGCTACGAGTGCATTTGTTGCCGCGCATTATAGGCCGTTCAATCTCTATGTAAAGCTATTTTTTCGTTTAATTTCAACAACTTACGAAAAAACCAGATTGCAACGTACTAAGCAAATAATGGCGGAGAACGGGGGATTCGAACCCCCGACACCCTTTTGAGGTGTACTCCCTTAGCAGGGGAGCGCCTTCGGCCACTCGGCCAGCTCTCCGCAACACGGGGCGTATATTAACCACGTTCATCCCCGTTTGCAAACATAAAAAACGATAAAAATTAAAGGCTTGGTTCTTCGTCCTTCTCTTTCTTGATCCGCAGGTAGATTTCCTCACGGTGGACCGCTACCTCTTTCGGAGCGTTAACCCCAATACGCACTTGATTGCCTTTGACGCCGAGCACAGTCACGGTGATTTCGCCATCACCAATAATCAGGCTTTCTGCGCAACGACGAGTCAGAATCAGCATACCTTTCTCCTCACGCATTTCAGTTCAGGAACAACAGTCTGCAAAAAAAAGGCGTTCGACCTACAACCCAAAGGCCATGGCCCTACCCGCCTAAGTATTGTCGAGCCCACGCAAAAGAACATGCGCCCTACAAAAAAAGGAAAGGCGCGGTAAACCGCGCCTTCCTGGCATTACCGCATCACTCGCCCTGTCGGGCCGGAGCGTCGAGCTCGAACGCGGTATGCAGCGCGCGGACAGCCAGTTCCAGGTACTTCTCTTCGATCACCACCGAGACCTTGATCTCCGACGTGGAGATCATCTGGATGTTGATGCTTTCCTTGGCCAGGGCGCCAAACATGCGGCTGGCAACGCCGGCATGGGAACGCATGCCCACGCCCACGATCGACACCTTGGCAATCTTGGTGTCACCCACCACTTCACGCGCGCCAATCTCGCTGGCAGTGTTTTCCAGGATCTTGAACGCCGCATCGTACTCGTTGCGGTGCACGGTGAAGGTGAAATCGGTGGTGTTATCGTGCGAAACGTTCTGCACGATCATGTCGACTTCTACATTCGCATTACTGATCGGGCCGAGAATCTTGAAGGCCACACCCGGGGTGTCTGGCACGCCACGGATGGTCAGCTTGGCTTCATCACGGTTGAAAGCGATACCGGAAATGATCGGCTGTTCCATGGATTCCTCTTCATCAATAGTAATGAGGGTGCCCGGACCCTCTTTGAAGCTGTGCAATACGCGCAGCGGAACGTTGTACTTGCCGGCGAATTCCACCGCACGGATCTGCAACACCTTGGAACCGAGGCTGGCCATTTCCAGCATCTCTTCAAAGGTGATCTTGTCCAGGCGCTGGGCCACGGACACCACACGCGGGTCAGTGGTATAGACGCCATCCACATCGGTGTAGATCTGGCACTCATCAGCCTTGAGAGCCGCTGCCAGCGCCACGCCGGTGGTGTCCGAACCGCCACGCCCGAGGGTGGTGATGTTGCCGTGCTCGTCCACACCCTGGAAGCCGGCTACAACTACCACGCGCCCTGCTTTCAGATCAGCACGAATTTTCTGATCGTCAATCTGCAGGATGCGCGCCTTGGTGTGTGCGCTATCGGTGAGGATGCGCACCTGGCTGCCAGTGTAGGACACCGCCGGCACACCGCGCTTGTTCAGCGCCATGGCCAGCAACGCGATGGTCACCTGCTCGCCGGTAGACACGATCACATCCAGCTCACGCGGCAGCGGCGCTTGATCACCGCTGATAGCCTTGGCCAGGTCGATCAGGCGATTGGTCTCGCCGCTCATGGCCGACAGCACCACCACCAGGTCGTCGCCGGCATCGCGGAATTTCTTAACCTTGTCGGCCACCTGCTCGATTCGTTCGACGGAGCCGACCGAGGTGCCTCCAAATTTCTGTACGATCAAAGCCATTTCTAAGCCGCCTCAGCCCGTAAAGGGGCGCCCAATAAACAAATCTTCCAGCACCGGAGCGAGCCCATGACTAGACCATGGGCTCAATCATGGCGCCTTAAATACCCGCCTCGACAAACGGCACGGTCAGGGCCAGGGCCGCGTCCAGGGCACCGGCGTCTACACCACCGCCTTGCGCCATGTCCGGACGACCACCACCCTTCCCGCCCACTGCCGCAGCGGCTTGTTTCATCAAATCACCGGCCTTGAGTTGGCCAGTCAGGTCCTTGGTTACACCGGCAACCAGAACGACCTTATCCTCATGGACACCGCCGAGCAGGATCACTGCGCGGCCGAGCTTGTTCTTCAACTGATCGACCAAGGCCAACAGCGCCTTGCCGTCCTGACCGTCCAGGCGCGCGGCCAGGACTTTCACGTCCTTGACGTCCACCGCAGAAGCCGACAGATCGTCGCCCGCCGCACTGGCTGCCTTGGCTTGCAACTGCTCCAGCTGTTTCTCCAGGGCGCGGTTGCGCTCCAGTACGGCGGACAGCTTGTCGATCAGGTTGTCGCGGCTGCCCTTGACCAGGCTGGCCGCTTCCTTGAGTTGTTCTTCGGCCGCATTGAGGTAGGCCAGGGCCGCAGCACCGGTCACTGCCTCGATACGCCGCACACCGGACGCCACACCACCTTCGCTGATGATTTTCAGCAGGGCGATGTCGCCGGTGCGGTTGGCGTGGATACCGCCACACAGTTCCACCGAGAAATCACCGCCCATGCTCAGTACGCGCACGCTGTCGCCGTACTTCTCGCCGAACAGCGCCATGGCGCCCTTGGCCTTGGCGGTCTCGATGTCGGTTTCTTCGGTTTGCACCGGGGTGTTCTTGCGGATCTCGGCGTTGACGATGTCTTCCAGGGCCTTGATCTGCTCCGGCTTGATCGCTTCGAAGTGGCTGAAGTCGAAACGCAGGCGCTGGCTATCGACCAACGAGCCCTTCTGCTGGACGTGATCGCCCAGCACCTGACGCAGTGCAGCGTGCAGCAAGTGAGTGGCCGAGTGGTTCAGCGCCGTGGCGTGGCGCACGTTGGCGTCGACCTGAGTGTCGACCGGCGCACCAACGGTCAGGTTGCCCAGCACCAACTTGCCGTGATGCAGGAACGCACCGCCGGTCTTGGTGGTGTCGCGCACTTCAAACCGACCGGACGTCGAACTGAGGAAACCACAGTCACCAACCTGGCCACCGGACTCGGCGTAGAACGGCGTCTGGTCCAGGACTACTACCGCCTCCTCGCCTTCGTTCAACACGTCGACCGACTTGCCGTCTTTATAAATGGCGACGATCTTGGCCGAGCCCACGGTAGCGCTATAGCCGGTGAACTCGGTCGGCACATCAACCTTGACCAAGGTGTTGTAGTCCAGGCCAAAGGAACTGGCGGAACGTGCACGCACACGCTGGGCTTCCATCTCGCGCTCAAAACCGGCTTCATCGATGGTCAGCTCGCGCTCACGGGCGATGTCGGCAGTCAGGTCCATCGGGAAGCCGTAGGTGTCGTACAGCTTGAACACCACGTCGCCCGGCACCACGGTGCCTTTGAGCCCGGCCAGATCCTGCTCGAGGATTTTCAGGCCGTGCTCGAGGGTCTTGGAGAACTGCTCTTCTTCAGCCTTGAGCACGCGCTCGATATTACCTTGCTGCTGCTTGAGCTCCGGGAAGGCGTCGCCCATCTCGGCAACCAGTGCGGCGACGATCTTGTAGAAGAAGCTGCCAGTGGCGCCCAGCTTGTTACCGTGGCGGCAGGCGCGGCGGATGATGCGGCGCAGCACATATCCACGGCCTTCGTTCGACGGCAGCACGCCATCGGCGATCAGGAAGCCGCAGGAACGGATGTGATCGGACACCACCTTGAGCGAAGACTGGTTGTCATTGGCACAGCCAATGGCCGCCGCCGAGGCGCTCAGCAGGTTGGTGAACAGGTCGATTTCGTAGTTGGAATGCACGTGCTGCATCACCGCACTGATCCGCTCCAGGCCCATGCCGGTGTCGACCGACGGCGCTGGCAACGGATGCAACACGCCGTCGGCGGTGCGGTTGAACTGCATGAATACGTTGTTCCAGATCTCGATGTAGCGGTCACCGTCTTCTTCCGGCGAGCCTGGCGGGCCACCCCAGATGTCGGCGCCGTGGTCGTAGAAGATCTCGGTGCAAGGGCCGCACGGGCCGGTATCGCCCATGGTCCAGAAGTTGTCGGAAGCGTACGGCGCGCCTTTGTTGTCGCCGATACGGATCATGCGCTCTTCAGGCACGCCGATTTGCTGGGTCCAGATGTCATACGCTTCGTCGTCCGTCGCATAGACGGTGACCCAGAGCTTTTCTTTGGGCAGCTTCAACACGCCGGTCAGGAAGGTCCAGGCGAAGGTGATCGCATCTTTCTTGAAATAGTCGCCAAAGCTGAAGTTGCCCAGCATTTCGAAGAAGGTGTGGTGACGAGCGGTGTAACCGACGTTTTCCAAGTCGCTGTTCTTGCCGCCGGCACGCACGCACTTCTGGCTGCTGGTGGCACGGGTGTACGCGCGTTTTTCCTGGCCCAGGAAGCAGTCCTTGAACTGGTTCATCCCCGCGTTAGTGAACAGCAGGGTTGGGTCATTGCCTGGGATCAAAGAGCTGGAGGAGACACGGGTGTGACCTTGCTCTTCGAAGAAGCGAAGGAAGGCTTCACGGATTTCTGCGCTTTTCATTAGGTTCTTCCACGGAGGCTGCGGCCAAAGGCCAGTGCGCAACATCATCAGACGGAGCGACGGCAAAGGGCCGCATTATATCGGCCCTTTGCCGGTGGTACAGCGTGTTTATACGATTGAAAGGTTCAATTGGACGGTCTGCAGGGTCATTTGCGCGAAAATTCGACGAATGTCGCCAGCACCTGCTCGATCTGCGCGCGGCTCACATCCAAATGGGTGACCATGCGCAGACGCGGCGCGGCACTCAACTTGATCCCGCGCTCGGCCGCGAACGCCTTCAGTGCCTGGGCCTGGTCGCCGACCTGCACGTAGACCATGTTGGTCTGCACCGGCTCCACTTCATAGCCAGCCTTGCGCAACTCGTCCCCCAGCCATTGGGCGTTGGCGTGGTCGTCGGCCAGGCGCTGTACCTGATGATCCAATGCATACAGCCCCGCCGCCGCCAGTGAGCCGGCCTGGCGCATGCCGCCGCCAACCATCTTGCGCAGGCGTCGCGCCTTGGCGATCAACGCCGTCGAACCACAGAGCACTGAGCCAATCGGCGCGCCGAGGCCTTTGGACAGGCACACCGAAACCGAATCGAAATGCTGGGCGATTTCCCGCGCATCCACCCCCAGCTTGACCGCAGCGTTATAGATCCGCGCACCGTCCAGGTGCAGCGCCAGGCCATGCTCACGGGTGAACGCCCGCGCCTTGGCCAGGTACGCCAGCGGCAAAACCTTGCCCTGCATGGTGTTTTCCAGCGCCAGCAGGCGAGTGCGGGCGAAGTGGAAGTCGTCCGGCTTGATCGCCGCCAGCACCTCGTGCAAATCCAGTGAACCGTCCGCCTGCACTTCCAGCGGCTGCGGCTGGATCGAACCGAGCACCGCCGCGCCACCGCCTTCGTATTTGTAGGTGTGGGCTTGCTGGCCGACGATGTACTCCTCGCCGCGCTCACAATGGGCCATCAACGCCAGCAGGTTGCTCATGGTGCCGGTGGGCACGAACAACGCGGCTTCAAAGCCCAGGCGCCTGGCCATTTCGGCTTCCAGATGGTTGACGCTGGGGTCTTCGCCGTACACGTCATCGCCGCTGGCGGCAGTGGCCATCGCGTCTCGCATGCCGGGGGTGGGTTGGGTCACGGTGTCGCTGCGCAGGTCGATCACAGACATGAAACGGGCCTCTAAGGGTTGGATAAGTCCTTTTGAAGGTCATTACTGCGGGCAACGCCGCAGAATATCAAGCCCCAGGTCTATTCAATCGAATACCAACCAAACAAACCGATATAGCCTATCGATACGACAGCCGTGCAGTTTTTGAAAAACCATGATAAAAACTCTCCGCCGCCAGGGTTCTGGCGGCAACGTTCTCAGGGCGGGGTGCAATTCCCCACCGGCGGTAATTACACGCAATGTGTATAGCCCGCGAGCGCTTGGCGCCTCGAACTGCTCACGCGGGACGGCACCAAGGTCAGCAGACCCGGTGTGATCCCGGGGCCGACGGTCATAGTCCGGATGAAGAGAGAACGGGATTGGCACCTAAGGGCCGCTTGTCTTGCGTACCCTTAAATCCCATTCGATTCATAACGCCCTGTTTTTTTCTTAAACAGGAGTCAGAACATGCAACCCACCGCAATCGACAGCAAAAGCAAAAACCATCACGGCGAGCGCGTCGCGTTTATCCAGGCCTGCTGGCACAAGGAAATTGTCGACCAATCGCGCAAAGGCTTCCTCGCCGAAATGATCGCCCAGGGCTACCAGGAGTCGGACATCGATTTCTTTGAAGTCGGCGGCGCCTTTGAAATGCCCCTGCACGCCAAGCTGCTGGCCAAGACCGGCCGCTACGCCGGTATCGTTGCCGCCGCGCTGGTGGTGGACGGTGGCATCTACCGTCACGAATTCGTCGCCCAATCGGTAGTGAGCGGCCTGATGCAGGTTCAGCTGGAAACCGAAGTGCCGGTGTTCTCGGTGTCCCTGACGCCGCATCACTTCCACGCGGGCAGCGAGCACCAGACCTTCTTCTACGAGCACTTCGTACACAAAGGCCAGGAAGCGGCACGCACCTGCGCTGACACGCTGCACAAGGTCCGTGCGATCCGTCGCAGCGAGCCACGGGCCGTAGCGGTCTAAGTCACAGCACAAAACCCAATGTAGGAGCGGGCCTGCCCGCTCCCACATTGGACGGCGTTAAACCTCAAGCACTACACCAAGCCGGCATCCGTCGTCGGCACAATCAGAATCCCGGCGCGCAAGCCGTTCTTCACCTTTGGGTTGGGAAAGATAATGCGTGCGCCCTCCTCTTCGATCACCCAACGGGTCTTGGCCACGTCTTCGGCCAGCAGGTAGCCCTTTTCCAACTCCGAGAAGTTTTCCACGTCCGCCGGCAAGTGCAGCAGGAAGGTATCGCTGTGCTTGATCACTTCCCGCGCCACGGCGAACAGCTTCAGGCCGTCAAGGCTGTCGGTCTCAGGCTCGGTGCCTTCGATGATCTGCTTGAGGCGCGCCTCCAGGCGCGACACGTCCACCCCCTGGTTCTGCCCGAACGGCCGCGCCTTGCCCAACTCCAGGGTGAAGGCTTCGGCGTCGAGCTGCTCGTAGGTAAAGGCGGTAAAGGTGATCGAAGTCTTGTTCTGCAACAGCACAGCTTCCATGCCGGCGGCGCGCAGACGCGCCAGCTCTCGGCGCGAATGCTGGCGCCCGGCCTTCCACGGGTACAGCGCAAACTGCTCGATCTTCGAGCCACGAATCGCGGTATGCAGGTCGTAATGCAGGCGCGCACGACCCGGCTGGCTGAAGAAGCTGCGGGCCAATTGCTCCAGCTCGGCGGCGCGCATGGCCTCCGGGCCGATGTTTTGTTCGTGCCGGCCGTTGAACAGCCGGTTGACGTCCAGTTCCAGGTAACGCTCACCGCGACGCATGGCCTCGGGGTTGCCGAACAGGAACAGAATACGGTTGCGGGGTTTGATCTCCCCGCGGGCGATGCCATGCAACAGGCGGTCGAGCAGTTCGATCGGCGCGGTTTCGTTGCCATGGATCCCGGACGACAGCAGCAGGTCGCTGCCGTTGTCCTGGGCCTGCGGTGGGCGCACTTCAAGCGCGCCCTCGCTGAGCCAGCGCATCTGCACGCCGCCGACAGTCAGTTGAATTTTTTGCGCCGGTTCGCGACCGGCGAGGGTCAGTTCAAGCAGTTTGCCGAGGGCGAGCATAGAGCGCTTCCTTAGTGGTTGCAGCCTGGGCCGTGGACGTGATCGTCGTCATCACCTTCGACGTCGGCCGGTTCCATTTCCAGTTGCAGACTCATCAGGTTGGTGGCCAATGGGCGCATCAGCAGGTTGGCGTATTCGGCGTCGCCTTCTTCCACGTCCACGCCGATCAGCAGTTGGCCGCGGCCGTCGTGCTGGATCCAGATTTCCTTGCCCTGCCACACCACGGCAACGCGGGTGCAGGAGGTTTCCAGCTGGGTGCCGTCGGTGTCTTCAAGGATCAGTTTGAGGGTGTCGGTGGTCATAAATAGTCTCAGCCAAAGGTCGTAATAGAAGGTGGCGTTAATTGATCTGGAAAGGATAAACCGAGCCCAGTTTAAGGATTTGCGTCAGTTCATCCAGTGCCGTCCGGCATTCAAGCAGCAATTGCGGGTCAGCCAGGTCGGTTTCGCGCAGGCTGTCGCGGTAGTGCTTGCCGACCCATTGGGTCAGGGTGTCGTACAACGGCGCGGTCATGATAACCCCTGGGTTCACCGCTGCCAGCTCGGTTTCGTTCAACGCCACACGCAAACGCAGGCACGCCGGGCCACCGCCGTTCTGCATGCTTTGCTTGAGGTCGAACACCTTCACTTCGCGGATCAGCCCACCGGAGGCGGTCAGGCCTTGCAGGTAAGTCCAGACGCGTTCGTTGGCGCGGCATTCTTCCGGCACGATCAGCAGCATCGAGCCGTCAGCGCGGGTCAGCAACTGGCTATTGAACAGGTAGGAACGTACCGCGTCCTCGACGCTGACCAGGGCACGCGGTACGCACACCGATTGGAAGTTGCCGCCCAGCTTGCCCAACTTGGCTTGCAGCTCAGCGAGCATCTGCTCGGTATTGAGGAACGCGTCCTCGTGATGGAACAGCACTTCGCCGTTGCCCACCGCGATCACATCGTTGTGGAACACGCCGGCATCGATCACCGCAGGGTTCTGCTGGGCGTAGACCACGCCTTCGTCCTTCAGGCCATGCAGTCGTGCAACGGCCTGGGACGCTTCCAGTGTCTGGCGCGCCGGATACTTCTGCGGCGCCGGAAAACGGCTGTCAAACGCACTGCGACCGAACACAAAGAACTCGACGCCGGCCTCGCCATATTCACGGCACAACCGTGTGTGGTTGGCCGCGCCTTCGTCGCCGAACTGCGCTACCGCCGGCAACGCGACGTGGTGGGCGAAGTGCTTCTGATCGGCAAACATCGCCCCCAGCACGCGGCTGGTGGTCGGGTGCTCGATGCTGCGGTGGTATTTGCAGTTGAGGTTCGCGGCGGTGAAATGCACGCGACCATCCGCGGTGTCGGCACTCGGGCTGACCGTGGCGGCGTTGGCGACCCACATGCTCGATGCCGAGCAGCTTGCCACCAACAGAGGCATCGCATCCTTGGCGGCTTGCTGGATGACCTGTGCGTCGCTGCCGCTGAAGCCTAAGTTGCGCAAAGCTGCCACATCAGGACGCTCCTGGGGCGCCAGCACGCCTTGCACAAAGCCCATGTCCATCAGGGCCTTCATTTTCTGCAAGCCCTGCAACGCCGCTTCCTTGGGGTTGGAATGCTGTTGGCTGTTGCTCTGGGACGCGACGTTGCCGAAGGACAAACCGCCGTAGTTATGGGTCGGCCCCACTAGACCGTCAAAATTGACTTCATAGGATTTCATCGGCGAGGCTCCACGAACATCTGTTTTTATAGGCAATCTTCAACACAACAGAGATCAAATGTGGGAGCGGGCTTGCTCGCGAATGCGGTGAGTCAGGCACCTGATGCATCAACTGACAGACTGCTTTCGCGAGCAAGCCCGCTCCCACGTTTAGATCAGTGTTATCCCAGGAGTCAGGGTTGCTGGAACAACCAATGATGGAGTTTCCAGCGACGCCACCGGATACGCACAATAATCCGCCGCGTAATACGCACTGGCGCGATGGTTGCCCGACGCCCCTACCCCACCGAACGGTGCGGTACTCGCCGCGCCGGTCAGTTGCTTGTTCCAATTGACGATCCCGGCGCGGCTTTCCAGCCAGAACTGCTGGTAACGCGCTTCGCAATCCGACAACAAACCCGCGGCCAGGCCGTACTGGGTGTTGTTGGCCTCGGCAATCGCCGCCGCGAAATCAGCGTAGCGAATCACCTGCAACAGCGGGCCGAACAGTTCTTCGTCTGCGCGCTCGGTCACACCGGTCACGTCGATGATGCCGGGCGTCAACAGCGCGGCCTGAGCCTGCGGCTGGGTCATTTCCAGCAACGCCACGGCGCCGTTGGCCAGCATCAGCTCCTGGGCCTCCATCAACGCCTTGGCCGCTGCCAGGGAAATCACCGAGCCCATGAACGGCGCGGGTTGCTGGTCGAATGCCCCCACTTCAATCGTCGAACTCACAGCGACCAGCCGCGCCAGCAGCGCATCGCCCCACGCGCCTTGCGGCACCAGCAGGCGCCGGGCGCAGGTGCAGCGCTGGCCAGCCGAGATAAACGCCGACTGGATAATGGTGTAGACCGCCGCATCCACGTCGGCCACTTCGTCGACCACCAGCGGGTTGTTGCCGCCCATTTCCAGCGCCAGGATCTTGTCCGGGCGCCCGGAGAATTGCTGGTGCAGATGATTGCCGGTGCGGCTGGAGCCGGTGAAGAACAACCCGTCGATCCCGGGGTTGGCCGCCAGCGCGATCCCGGTTTCCCGAGCACCTTGCAGCAGGTTCAACACACCCACCGGCAAACCGGCTTCGATCCAGCACTGCACGGTCAGCTCGGCGACCTTGGGGGTCAGCTCGCTGGGTTTGAACAGTACGGTATTGCCCGCCAGCAACGCCGGGACGATATGCCCGTTAGGCAAATGGCCGGGGAAGTTATACGGGCCAAACACCGCCACCACACCGTGGGGTTTGTGGCGCAACACCGCAGTGGCGTCGCCCAGGGGGCCGCTCTTCTCGCCGGTGCGCTCGCGGTAGCTTTGCACCGAGATCGCGATCTTGTTGGCCATGCTGGTGACTTCGGTGGCCGACTCCCACAGCGGCTTGCCAGTTTCCTCACCGATGCAACGGGCGATTTCATCAGCGCGTTTCTTCAGGGTAGCCGCGAAGGCTTCCAGTACACCGATGCGCTCTTCCAGCGGGCGCCGGGCCCAGGCCGGGAACGCCTGGCGCGCAGCCTGCACGGCAGACTCGACCTGCTCGGCAGTGGCGCCGTTGCCGGCCCACAGCACCTGCTGGGTCACGGGGTTGCGCGATTCAAACAGTTCACCCTGGCCAGCCAGCCAGCTACCTGCGATATACAGCGAATTCATTATTTCGACTCCCGAGCAGCAGACAACGGTACGGCACGCACTTGATCACCCACCACCAGCTGCAGGCGCTTGGCGGTCTGCGGATCGACCACCAGCGTGCCGGCCGCCAGACGGGCCGGAGCGGCGGTGATGCGGCACTCCTCGCGCTTGCGGTTATGGATCAGGAACGGCGTGGCATCCTCCCCCGGCGTGCCAATCGCCAGCACCAGGGCCTGGCTGTCGCGCACCGCACGGATCTTGCTGGTCTCGCACTCCACCGCCGGGCCTGCGTCGAAGATGTCGACGTAGCCCTGGTAGCTGAAACCTTCACTCTTGAGCATGCTCAGCGCCGGTTCGGTATCCGGGTGGACCTTGCCGATCACGTTGCGCGCATCCTCGGAAAGGAAGCAGCTGTACAGCGGAAATTTCGGCATCAGTTCGGCGATAAAGGCCTTGTTGCCGACCCCGGTGAGGTAATCGGCCTGGCTGAATTCCATCTTGAAGAAGTGTCGCCCCAGGCTTTCCCAGAACGGCGAACGCCCGGCGTCATTGGACACCCCGCGCATCTCGGCGATGATCTTGTTGCCGAACAGTTGCGGGAACTCGGCGATAAACAGCATGCGCGCCTTGGCCAGCATGCGACCGTTGAGGCCGGTGCGGTAATCGGCGTGCAGGAACAACGAGCACAGCTCGGAATTGCCGGTGAGGTCGTTGGCCAGGAACAGCGTCGGGATCTCACGGTAGATATTCAGCTCCTGGGAGGCGCTGACCGTCAGGCCGACCCGGAAGTTGTACCAGGGCTCACGCAGGCCGACGGCGCCAGCGATGGCGGAAATACCCACCACGCGGCCTTCGTCGTTTTCCAGCACGAACAGGTAGTCGGCATCGCCGCGCCCGGCGTCGCCGCGAAAGGTTTTTTCGGCCCAGCCCACGCGGTGGGTCAGGCGCTCTTCGTTGGCCGGCAAGGTGGTGAGGCCGGTGCCGGTGCTGCGCGCCAGATCAATCAGGGCCGGTAAGTCGCTGCTGCGTACGGGACGAACGATCATGCTATCTCCTCAGACGGGCCGCTCTGTTCGAGCCACCCGCGAAACTCTGCTTTTAAACCGCGACCAGGCGCACGCTCGCGCCTTCGCCGACGCCCAACGCTTCGGCCGCTGCCAGGTCCAGGGTGACTGGCTTGCCCGGTGCGTAGTCCAGTTCCAGCATCACCGCGCGGTAATCCTGCAACTGCGCATTGCTCACCAGGTACTGGCGACCGACCCCCTTGACCATCTCGCCGATCTTCACCGGCACCACGCGGCTCTGGGCAATCGAACGAATACCCGAAACCCGCGCGTGCAGCGTCGGGCCACCGTCGAAGATGTCGATGTAATGGTCGGTCTCGAAGCCTTCGCGCATCAGGATGTCGAAGGTGATCTGCGCACGCGGGTGCACCTGGCCCATGGCTTCCTGGGCTTCGTCCGGCAACAGCGGCACGTAGATCGGATAGTGCGGCATCAGCTCGGCGAGAAAGGTGCGGCTTTTCAGCCCGCACAAGCGCTCGGCGGCGGCGTAGTTGAGGTCGAAGAAGTTGCGACCGATGGCGTCCCAGAACGGCGAGTCACCGTTCTCGTCGCTGTAGCCGACGATCTCGGTCACCACCGAGTCGGCAAAGCGCTCGGGGTGGCTGGCGACGAACAGCAGGCGGCCACGGGAATTGAGTTCCGACCACGGCGAACCGACCAGCTCGGGCACCACGTAGAAACTGGTGAGCAGGCTGTTGCCGGTGAGGTCGTGGCATTGGGAAAGCACGTGGATCTTGTTGTGGATCTTCAGCTCGCGGGAGGCGTGCACGAAGGTCTCGTTACGAAAACTGTAGAAAGGTTCCGAGTAACCGGCCGAGGCGACGATGGCCGAGCAACCGGCGAGCTTGCCGGTCTCGGTGTCTTCGAGCACGAAGAAATAGCTTTCTTCACCGTTGAAACTGACCTCGGCCGCGAAGGACGCTTCACTGGCGGCGATCTTGTCGCTGAGCCGCTCGACGTCATCCGGCAGGGAGGTGACACCAATCGGGCTGTCCGCAGCCAGACGCTGTACCTCGCCCAGATCAGCCATTTGCGCGGGGCGCATCACCAGCATGGTGTCACTCCTTAACTCGAAAAACTTGCAGGAAAAAATGCCGGACACAGTCTTGAAACCCGTGAGGTCAGGTGTGGGAGCGGGCTTGCTCGCGAAAGCGGTGTGTCATTCAACATTTGAAGTGACTGAACCACTGCATTCGCGAGCAAGCCCGCTCCCACATTTGACCTTCACAGCTCCAACCAAGGAGTCCGGCATACAAAATTTGTGTTCGGTGCCCGTATCGCCGGTCACCGAACCGTGTATCAGCCTTGCGTCAACGTCTTCACAGCACGCTCAAAACGGTCCAGACCTTCCTTGATGTCCGCCTCTTCCACCACCAGGCTTGGGGCAAAACGCACCACATCCGGGCCGGCTTGCAGGATCATCAGGTTTTCTTTCTCGGCCGCGTTGAACACGTCCTTGGCCTTGCCCTTGAACGCGTCGCTCAACACGCAACCGAGCAGCAGGCCCATGCCGCGCACTTCGGTGAAGATCCCGTATTGCTTGCCGATCTGCTCCAGGCGCGCCTTGAACAGGTCGTGCTTGGCGTTCACGCCAGCCAGCACTTGCGGGGTGTTGATCACGTCGATCACCGCCTCGCCCACCGCACATGCCAGCGGGTTGCCGCCGTAGGTGGTGCCGTGGGTGCCCACGACCAGGTGTTTGGCCAGCGCTTCGGTGGTGAGCATCGCCGCGATCGGGAAACCACCGCCCAGGCTCTTGGCGCTGGTCAGGATGTCCGGGGTCACGCCGTAGTGCTGGTAGGCGAACAGCTTGCCGGTACGGCCCATGCCGGTTTGCACTTCGTCGAACACCAGCAGTGCGTCGTGTGCGTCGCACAGCTCACGGGCACCTTGCAGGTAGGCCAGTTCGGCCGGCAGCACGCCGCCTTCGCCCTGGATCGGCTCCAGCACCACGGCGCAGGTCTTGTCCGAAACGGCGGCTTTCAGCGCGGCCAGGTCGTTGTAGGGAACGTGGGTGATGCCGGTGATTTTTGGACCGAAACCATCGGAGTACTTGGACTGGCCACCGACGTTGACAGTGAACAGGGTGCGGCCGTGGAAGCTGTTAAGCGCGGCGATGATCTCGTACTTCTCAGTGCCGAAACGGTCGAACGCGACGCGACGGGCCAGCTTGAACGCGGCCTCGTTGGCTTCGGCGCCGGAGTTGCAGAAGAACACACGCTCGGCAAAGGTGGCGTCGATCAGCTTGTGGGCCAGGCGCAGCGCCGGCTCGTTGGTGAAGACGTTGGAGACGTGCCACAGCTTGTTGGCCTGCTCGGTCAGTGCACCGACCAGCGCCGGATGGGCATGGCCCAATACGTTGACCGCGATACCGCCGGCAAAGTCGATCAGCTCGCGACCCGCCTGGTCCCATACACGGGAACCTTCGCCACGCACGGGGATGAATGCGGCAGGTGCGTAATTGGGCACCATGACTTGGTCGAAATCGGCACGTTGCACCGGGGCTTGCTCAACGGACATCGGAGTCTCCTGAAGAGGAACGCCTGCCTGGAACTGGCGGGCGATGCAGGGATTGTAAGGACAGTTTTCAGTGCAGCCTTGTCGCCAAGCGACAACTTCTTATAGCGCCAACCCGCGTTTTCAGCGGGTTTACGCCAATGCGACAAATAGCGTCGCAAAGGCGCAGTTTAAACTGCCCGGCGGTTTTACGGCAGGACCATTACACGCCCCGCCCCCTAACTATCTAAGCTCATGGGCCGCGGTGCCGCTGATCTACTAGCCGTTTTCATGACCCAAGAGATCAAGCTCATGACGACCGCTTCCCCACCCGCCACCCTGGCCCAGAGTACCCGTCACCCGGACAGCCATTACGCACCGCTGCTCGGTGCGTTCCCGCAGTGGCTCGGGCAAGCCAGCACCCGCACCCGCAGCGACCTGAAAAACGCCCAACCGCAACACGCCGTGGCGCTGGCGAATGCGCCCGCGCCATTAAAAACCGCGCTCAGCCAACACACTGCCGAGCTCTGGACCGCCCGCAACAACCTTGACCAGGCCCTCGCACACGTACAGGACGCCAGGGCCTTCGCCAAGCCGATCCTCGAAGACGCCCTGCTCACTCGCTTCAGCCTGAACCTGGATGCCGAAGCGATCTTCGTGCGCCTGTACATTCCCCAGCACGTGCCTTGGTTTCCCTCGTTGACCTCAGGCGCGGCGCGGGCCTGGACCGTGTCACTGCTGGACGCGGCCCTGCATAACTTCGACGCCCAGGAAATGCGCCCGCAGGCATACGAGGCGGGCTCGACCTTTATCACCCGGCCCTCCGACGACGGACAGTTCGACACCTTGCCCGCGATCAAACAGGCCCTGTCGATTGCCGCCTTCACCAGGCTGTGCCGCGAACTGGATATCGGCGCCCGCTATGCCACCTACCTGCGCGAGGCGCTGGGCATGACAGAGCCCGTCGCCCGCGCCGTGCTGCAGCACAAAGTCAACATCCACCAAAAGGCCGCCCTGCGCGCAGCCCTGCAAGTGGCGCGGGTACAGGGCGACATCCAGGCCGATTACGCCAGAGCGATTGAAGACCTGATCGCCGGGCGCACTGGCGTGACGATCGGCGGCCGTCCCATGGTGTGCCATGCCCTGAGCATGATGGACGCCCCACTCACCGGCATCCTGCTGTTCGCCCCCGACCCGGAGCACGCCCGCACGGTACAGCGCGTGGTGGCCTATGTGCCGGACGACCCGCAGCACCCCATCAAGGAATATGCATCGTCGCGCGCCTTCCAGCAGACCCTGGCCGAGCAACTGCGTGACGAGCAGTACCAGGGTTTTTTCAGCCGTTTTGTGGCCCACGCGCAACGCGGGGTGTTTTTTGCCGACCTCAAACAGCGGTTGGCACGGATCACCTGGCACCCTCCCAAGCCGGGCGATGGCCAGGCGCCGTGGCGCGAGGAGCCCATCGCTGCGCCCACGCTGCAAGTGGCTGCCACACCGATTTCAGGCGACGTCTGGCAACACCTGTATCAGCAGACGCTAAACAAGCTGCTCAATGACGCCCGCACCTTGGCCGTGCCCACCGCCGATGCCGATCGAAATGCACGCTGGGCGTTGTGGGACTCGTTTGTCAGCGTCGCCTCATCGGTGCTCAACGCTGTGCTGCTGGTGGTGGCGCCCTTCATCCCGGGCCTGGGTGAACTGATGCTGGGCTACATGGCCTATCAACTGCTGGATGAGGTGTTTGAAGGCATCGTCGATTGGGCGCAAGGCCTGGACAAGCAGGCGTTCGGCCACCTGATGAATATCCTCGAATCCTTGGTGCAGGCGGGTATTTTTGTCGCCGGCAGCACCTTGGGCGTGACCGAACTGCGCAAGCTGCTGCCACAGAACGTGTTGACGTTCATCGACCGTTTCAAGCCCGTCACCCTCGCCAATGGCAAGACCCGCTACTGGAAACCCGACCTCAAGCCCTACCAACAGGCCATAAACGTGCCGCCGCGCCTGGGGCATGACGGGCTGGGGCTGCTGAAGGTGCGTGACGAGGCCATCCTGCCCCTGGCAGGCCAGCACTATGCCGTGGAGCAGACGCCCGGTACCGGGCGCTATGTGATCAAGCACCCCAGCCGCCCCGACGCCTACCGCCCGACCCTCACCCATAACGGCGCCGGCGCCTGGCACAGCGAACTGGAGCAGCCGATGCAATGGGACTCCTCGACCTTGCTGCAGCGCCTGGGTCACCGCGCGCATGACCTCAGCGACGCCGACCGTGCGCTGGCCCTGCAACTGAGCGGCGTGGATGAAGCCGCCCTGCGCAGGATGCACGTCAGGGGCGACCCGCTTCCCCCATTGCTCAGCGACACCTTGAGCCGGATGCGCATCAACCGCGCCATTGAGCAACTGATCGAGCAACTGCGCAGTGACGACCCGGCGGTGTACCACGCGATCGATCCACAGGATCAGTTGCAACTGCTGACCAGCTACGGCTATTGGCCAACCGCCAAAGCCCTGCATTTTCTGGATGCCGAAGGTAACGTGGCGTGGCGCTTCGGTGAAAGCGACCGGCCCGTGGTGCAAATCCACGAAGCGCAGTTGAAGAACGGCGACTTGCTCAAGACCGTGCTGGAGGCCCTGAGCCCGGAAGAGATCCGCGCATCGTTCGGCGAACGGGCCAGCGACCCGCAATTGAGCCTGGATACCCGCGCGAAAAACCTGCGCCGCGTGCTGGCCGACATCGCCGAACGGCAACGCGCGCAACTGTTCGACTCGCGCTACGCGCTCCCGCAACCCGCCCCGTCTGCCGCTGCCCAGCGCCTGATCGACACCGCACCTGGGTTGCCGGTGAATGTCGCCGAGCACCTTTTGGAGCACGCCACCGGCAGCGAACTGCACACGCTGGACCAACAACGCACGCCGCCGCGCCTGGCGCAACTGGCCATGACCGCCATGCGGGAGGTTCGCCTCAATCGCGCCTATGAAGGCCAGCACCTGGATGCCACAGCGGGTATCGACAGCGATCGCCTGGCGCTCAACTCGCTGAAACTGATGCCGCGCTGGTCGCCTCGGGTGCGCCTGGTGGCCCGCTATCAATCGCCGCACGGGCCGGTCTGGAACAGCGTCGGCCCCGCCGATGCCACCATCGTGCGCACCCTGGTACGTACCGACGATGGCCGCTATGTGCCCTATGACGACCGGGGTGCGCTGTTTGGCGAAACCGACCTGTACAGCGCCATCCTTAAAGCCTTGCCCGATGCGCAACGCGACGCGCTGGGCATCCAGGTCAGCGACGGCCCGGAACTCAAACGCCGCTTGCGCCAACGGCCGCTGCCCCGGGATGAGCTGCGCGTGGTACTCAGCAATGGCGCGCCCAAAGCGCCGTCACTCGAAACCCTGCGCCTGCTGGGTAACAACGGCGGCTATCCCGCTCAACCGCCCGCCTCCGACCAACCCCTGACGTTGCAACAACGGGCCGAGCTGCTGTACCCACGGCTCGACCGCGACCGCATCCCCGCGCTGCTCGAGCAGTGGGAACGCCAACCCGGCGGTGCGGCCAACCGGTTGGCGGCCCTGGCTGAGGAACATCGCCAACTGCAGCAAGAGCTGGCGGCCTGGCAAACCGCGAGCCCTACCCACCACCCTGAAACCGGCGAGCCGCTCACCCCCGGCCAACGCCGTTATGAACGGCGCAACCGGCAACTGATGGCCCGGCAACTCGAACAGGCCTGGCTGCGTGAAACCGATGTCGACCAGTACTTCGACGACCCCGCACGCAACGGCCATACCCTGCGCCTGGACATACCGATCATGGGCGAGCTGCCCAACCTGAGCGCCCATTTCGACCATGTGTCGCTGCTGTCCCTGATCGGCACGCGCACGACCCGTGGCGCCCAGGCGTTTTTGAGTCGCTTCCAGCGCGTGCGTCACCTGGAAGTGCGCCACACGCCCCTGGGCAGCTTACCGGCGCAAGTACACACCTGGCCGAACCTCAACACCCTCAGCCTGAGCGACTGCAACATAGTGCTCACAGCTGCCAACCAGGTCGAGCTCGCCTCGATGAGCCGCCTGCAAACCCTCGCGCTGGATCACAACCCGCTGGGCCTGGTGCCGGACGTGCAAGCCCTGCACAACCTGATGGCCCTGGACCTGACCCGCACCGGCATCGATCGCGTGCCCGCGGGCCTACTCAACCGGCCTGAGCTGGAGGCGGCCATCCTGAGCGACAACCGCATCAGCGAGCTGCCTGAAGCGATCTACAACCAGCCTGCCACCTCCAGCTACCGATTGGACCTGTCGAACAACCCCCTTTCCGGCTCGACCCTGCAACGGGTCAAGGCTTACTTCCAGGTCCACGGCACCTGCTGGGAGGCCGACGCCCACCCCACCGACATCCGCGATGCGCAGCGGCTGTACCCGACACTGGACCGCCCGGCAATCAACCGCTTGATTTTTACCCTGCCGGGCAATATCGAACAGGGGCGGATCGAACTGGCACGCTTGGCCGGCGAACTGGACAGGCTGCAACAACAGCTCAGCACCTGGCGTCAGGCACCCGGCCAACCGGCCCTGGAACAGGCCAGGCGCAGTGCCTTGAGCCAGCGCCTGGAAGACAGCTGGAGGCGGATCACGACTCAGGAGACACGCATGCTCCAGTCCCTGGTCATCGACCAACCCCTGGTCGGCGAGCTGCCGACGCTCAGCGCGCGCTTCGACCATGTGCGCTCTCTGGTGATTCACGGTAATGGCGGCGCACTGGAGCCCGCGGCGTTTCTCGACAGTTTCCCTGCGCTGGACATCCTGGACATCGAAAACGCCCCACTCGGGCAGATCCCCGCCACGATCCTTTCACGGCCCAACCTGACGTTTCTCGGCCTGCCCCGGTGCAACATCACACTGTCAGCGCCCGCCGCAACCGCCCTGCAAGGCATGCAACACCTGGAATACCTGGACCTTAGCCACAACCCCCTGGGCCGTACGCCAGACTTTCATCAACTACCGAGGCTGTCCAACGTATTGCTGGCCGACACCGGCCTGCGCGAAGTGCCCGCCAGCCTGGTCAACAGCGTGCCGCGCAGCACGGTGAACTTGAGCAATAACGCCATCGAGACGCTGCCCGAAGAACTGTTCAACTTGTCGGAGCAGGTCAGCCGCGCCTATGACCTGTCCGGCAACCCGCTATCGCCGGCGGCGCTCGAACAGGTCAAGCGCTACAGCCAGGCCCGGCGAGAAAACTTCAATGCCCAGGCCCCCGAGGCCGATCGGGAACGCCTGTTGCGCCTGTACCCGACCTTTACCGAGGCCGAAGCAGACCGCTTCATTTTCAGGCTCCCCGGCACCATGGACGCCGTGTCCCCCACCCTCGGCCGCCTGGAAGCCGAATACGCCCAACTGACGACAGACCTGCAACAGTGGATGCTGGATGTGCCGCAACGCCACCCCATACTGGATACGCCGCTGGACGAAGCGGAACGGGCGCGTCAGCAACTGCTGCGCAATGATTTCAAGACCCTGCTGCAACAGGCGTGGCGCCGCGAAGGCGCCGAAGACGAAGAGAGCCTGAATGATGAACTCACCCATGCGCTGGTGTTGGACACTCCCATCCTCGGTGACCTGCCGCAACTGAGTGCACACTTCGACCATGTGTCCTGGTTCCAATACACCGGCGACGGCACGACCACCGGGCTCGACGGTACCTTGGGCTGCTTCCCGAACCTGCAATCGCTGGTCGTGACCCGGTGTCATCTGCCTGCGTTGCCACAATCGCTGTTCAGCATGCGCAAACTGACAAGCCTGGAACTGTCCCACTGCCAACTCAGGCTCAGCGCTTCCGACAGCGCGGCCATCGGCGACTTGGCGGACATCGAGTTTCTGGACTTGAGCGAGAACCCGCTGACACTGGCACCCGATGTCAGGCGGTTGAGCCAGTTGACTTCACTGCACCTGCGCAACACCCGGATCCGCGAGTTGCCTCGCGGCGTGTTTCAACTCAGCGCGCTGGACACACTGGACGTGAGCCAGAACCAGATCAGCCACATCCCCCCCGACCTGCTGGAGATGATCCCCACGTTCCTGGAGGACTGCGACCTGAGTGACAACCCTTGGTCGGCGCAAAGTATTGGCAGGCTGCGCAGCTACTACCTGCGCACCGGCATGGATTTCCAGGTGCCCGAGGCGAGCATGGATGAGCAGGGCAACCCGCTGTCGCCACCGACGCCCCAGACAGAGGAGGAATAAGCGTCTAGCCGCGTTCGGCGGGCACCGACGACAGCTCGAACGGGCTGCTGCTGCGCCGCTGGTTGCGGTCTTCACGCGGGGTGGCGCCGAAGAAATTGCGGTAGGCGCTGGAGAAGTGCGGCCCCGAGGAGAAGCCGCACGACAGGCCGATCTGGATGATCGACTTGCTGGTTTGCATGAGCATCTGGCGCGCCTTGTTCAGGCGCAGTTCCAGGTAGTACTGGCTGGGAACGCGGTTGAGGTATTGCTTGAAGATGCGCTCGAGCTGTCGTCGCGACACGCACACGTGCTGGGCGATTTCGTCGGTGGTCAGCGGCTCTTCGATATTCGCTTCCATCAACAGCACGGCCTGGGTCAGCTTCGGGTGGCTGGAACCCAGGCGGTTCTGCAACGGAATGCGCTGGCGTTCACCGCCTTCGCGGATGCGCTCCACCACCAGTTCTTCGGAGACCGCACCAGCCAGTTCGGCCCCGTGATCGCGGGCCAGCACCGCCAGCAGCAGGTCGAGTACCGACATGCCACCGCAGGCGGTGAGACGGTCGCGGTCCCAGTCGAACAGGTGGCTGGTGGCGATGACCTTGGGGAAACGCTCGGCGAAATCGTCCTGCCAGCGCCAGTGCACGGCGGCACGGTAGCCGTCGAGCAGGCCGAGCTGGGCCAGCGGGTAGACACCGGCCGACAAGCCACCGATCACGCAACCGGCGCGCACCAGTTGCTTGAGCGCGCTGCTCAGTTGCGAGGCGATGGCGGTGGGCGGTTCGTCCGCCAGCAGGAACAGTTTCTGGAAACCTTCCAGCTTGCCGCCCCACGGCTCGCCCGGCAGTTGCCAGGCGCCATCGGAGGCCGGCTCGGCGAGCAGGAACGACAGTTCGTAGACCACGTCCGGATGCACCCGCTGAGCAACGCGCAAGGCCTCCTCAGCCAGCGCAAGCGTGAGTGCTTTTGTGCTGGGCCAAATCAGGAAACCAATGCGATGGGCGGTCATGTAGGGCTATCCGAAGCGAGTAACAGTAATGAAGACAGGGGCTAATGCTAGCCGGTAAACCAACACAAATCTTAAAAACGGTGAAGAACCAATGTGGGAGCGGGCTTGCTCGCGAAAGCGGTGTTTCAGTTGATACAGGTATATCTGATGTACCGCTTTCGCGAGCAAGCCCGCTCCCACAGGGGATTTGAGCTAGCCTCAAGATTTCCGATCATGCACTACTTCAGTGCACAAAAGCAGCCTTGATTATTTCAAGCTACCGGACAAGAACTGCTGCAAACGCTCGGACTGCGGGTTCACCAGTACTTCACGCGGGTTGCCACGTTCTTCGACGATGCCTTTGTGCAAAAACACCAACTGGTTCGACACTTCACGGGCAAAGCCCATTTCGTGCGTCACCACCACCATGGTGCGGCCTTCCTGGGCCAGGTCCTGCATCACCTTGAGCACTTCACCGACCAGTTCCGGGTCGAGGGCCGAAGTGGGTTCGTCGAACAGCATCACCTCCGGTTCCATCGCCAGGGCACGGGCAATCGCCACACGTTGCTGCTCGCCGCCGGACATGTGGCCGGGGAACGCATCCTTGCGATGGCCCACGCCGACCTTGGCCAGGTAATGCTCGGCCTTTTCACGGGCGTCTTTCTTCGACATGCCGAGCACGTGCACCGGCGCTTCCATGACGTTTTCCAACGCGGTCATGTGCGACCACAGGTTGAAATGCTGGAACACCATCGACAGGCGCGAACGCATGCGCTGCAGCTGTTTCGGATCGGCGGCCTTGAGGGCGCCGTCCTTGTTGGCCACCAGTTTCAGCTCTTCGTTATTGAGCAGAATCTTGCCGGCGTGGGGTTGCTCCAGCAGGTTGATGCAGCGCAAAAAGGTACTTTTGCCCGAACCGCTGGAACCGATGATGCTGATCACGTCACCGGCCGCGGCGGCCAGGGACACGCCTTTGAGCACTTCATGACTGCCATAGCGTTTATGCAGGTCTTGGACTTCAAGTTTGTACATGCGGTCGGTTCTCACAAAAACAGTGGGTCAGTCATTCAGCAAATTGCCATGGCGCAGGGCTTCGCGCCCCGCGACCTTGGCCAGCCAAAAACCTGCTTGGGCATAACGCAGCCGCTCAACGGCAAACAGCACCCCGGACGTGCCGGCGCAAACAATGCTGACCTGGTCGGACAAGGGATCAATCACTTCAAAAATCTCATCACCGGCCTCGACCCATTCACCCGGCTTGCGCAGGAAACTGATCACGCCAGGATGGGGCGCGAACAGCATCTCGGTGCCTTCGAACGGCATGCCTTCACAGGCATCGAATTGTGCCGCCGGCCATTGGCCCTTGATCAGGCCTTGCTCGGCGAGGAACGCCAGAATGCCTTCGGCGTGGAAAATCGCCTCGTCGCGCCCGGTGTCGGATTGGCCACCCAACTCCAGCGTAGTCGCCAGGCACGCCAACGGGATCTGCGCGTCTGGAAACGCCTTGGACAAACGCAACCAGGGCGTCGAGCAGGCTTCATCGAACGAACTGCCACCGGAGTCTTCCGCCAACAGGCCGACCTTCACATTCAGGTGCGCGGCCAGCGAACGCCACTGCGGCCAATGCTGGGGCAACGCATACAGGTGCAATGCGGCTTCGCAGTCGCAATGCAGGTCGAGCACCACGTCGGCGCTGCAGGCGTGGCGCAACAGCACCCGCTGCATGCCTTGCAGCTGGCTCGCCGGCTCAGGCAAGGCGTCGAGAGTGTCAATCATGGCCTGTCGGATCAGGCGCACGTTGGCGTGAGGATCGTCCCCCAGCTTGCCTTCCAGCAGCGCGGCAACCGGCTCGTCCAACGCGACGAAATCGCGGTTGAAGTTCTTGCCGCTGCCGACCTCGAAACGCCCCTGGTGTGCGCCTTGCAGCAGCTGGCCGAGGCCCATCGGGTTGGCCACCGGAACCAGCTCGATGACGCCGTTGAGGGCGCCCTGCTCTTCCAGCTCGGTGAGACGCTTTTTCAGTTCCCAGGCGGTGCGCATGCCGGGCAATTCATCGGCGTGCAGGCTGGCCTGGATATAGGCCTTGCGCTCGCCGCTGCCGAAGCGGAACACGCTCAGTTGGCGCTCGCAGCCCAAATGCCCCCAGGGCAACAGGTGATCGATACGTTCCATATCAGTGCTTCCTTGGAGCCAGGTAGCTCAGCCAACGGCGCTCGGCCAACTTGAACAGGCGCACCAGGATGAAGGTCAGGCACAGGTAGAACACGCCGGCGGTGATATAGGCTTCGAACGGCAGGTAGAACTGCGCATTCACCGTGCGCGCGGCACCGGTGATGTCGATCAGGGTGACGATCGAGGCCAGGCTGGTGGTCTGCAACATCATGATCACTTCGTTGCTGTACTGCGGCAGTGCGCGGCGCAGGGCCGACGGCAGCAGGATGCGGCGATACAGCTTGTAGCGCGACATGCCCATGGCCTTGGCCGCTTCGATCTCGCCATTGGGCGTGGCCTTGAGGCTACCGGCAATGATCTCGGCGGTGTAGGCGCTGGTGTTGATCGCAAACGCCAGGCACGCACAGAACGTGGCGCTGGACAGCAGCGGCCACAGGAAGCTCTCGCGCACCACTTCGAACTGGGCCAGGCCGTAGTAGATCAGGAACAGCTGCACCAGCATCGGCGTACCGCGGATCACATAGGTGTAGAGCCAGGCCGCACCGTTGACCACCGGCTGCTTGGACACACGCATCAAGCCCAGGGGCAAGGCGGCGAGCAGGCCGAAGAACAACGAGATGGCGAGCAGTTTCAGGGTGGTCAGCAGGCCGCCAAGGTACAGCGGCATGGCCTCCCAGATGACGTTGTAGTCGAAGATCATAGATCAGCCGCCCTTACGCCTACCGAGTAGCGCTTCTCAAGATGACGCAGGGCCAGCAACGACACGCTGGTGATCACCAGGTACATCGCCGCCACTGCGAGGAAGAAGGTAAAAGGCTCGCGGGTGGCGTCTGCCGCCTGCTTGGCCTTGAACATCATGTCTTGCAAACCCACCACCGAGATCAGCGCGGTGGCCTTGGTGAGGACCAGCCAGTTGTTGGTGAAACCAGGGATCGCCAGCCGGATCATCTGCGGCACCATCACCCGGAAAAACACCTGGAAACTGCTCATGCCATACGCCAGGCCGGCCTCGGCCTGACCCTTGGGAATAGCCATGAAGGCGCCGCGGAAGGTTTCCGACAGGTAGGCGCCAAAGATGAAACCCAGGGTGCCGATGCCGGCGGCCAAGGGGTTCAAGTCGATATAGTCGTCGTAGCCGAGCAACGGCGCGACGCGGTTAAGCAAGTCCTGGCCGCCGTAGAAAATCAGCAGGATCAGCACCAGGTCGGGGATCCCGCGGATCACCGTGGAGTACAAGTCACCCAGCCAGGCCAACCAGCGCACCGGCGACAGGCGTAACGCGACCCCGATCAGACCCAGAACAATGGCCAAGGCCATGGACGACAAGGCGAGCTGAAGCGTCAACCATGCGCCATCGAGGATGACGGCCCCGTAGCCTTTCAACATGATTCAGGTCCTCGAAAAGGGGGATGAAAAAATGGCGCAAACCGCAGGAATTCTGTTGCTTGCGCCATTTCGGACTGACAGCTGCGAGTATTTACTGGGCTTCTGGGCCGTAAATATCGAAGTTGAAGTACTTTTTCTCGATTTCTTTGTATTTGCCGTTGGCACGGATCGCGGTGATGGCAGCGTTGATGCGGTCCAGGTTTTCCTTGTCGCCTTTGCGGACCGCGATGCCGATACCGTCGCCGAAGTATTTGGCGTCGGTGAAGGATGGGCCGGTGAACGCGTAGCCTTTGCCAGCGTCGGTCTTCAGGAAACCGTCTTCCAGCAGGGTGGCGTCGGCCACGGTACCGTCAAGACGACCGGCAGCCACGTCCAGGTAGATTTCGTTCTGGGTGCCGTAGGGAACGATGGTGGCGCCTTTGGGAGCCAGCACTTCCTTGGCGAAACGGTCGTGGATCGAACCGCGCTGCACGCCGATCTTCTTGTCTTTGAGCTCAGCCAGACTGTCGCTGACCGCTACGCCGTCCTTCATCACCAGGCGCGCCGGGCTCAGGTAGTAGCGTTTGGTGAAGTCCACGGACTTCTTGCGATCTTCGGTGATGGACATGGACGACAGGATCGCGTCGATCTTGCGCACTTTGAGCGCCGGGATCAGGCCGTCGAATTCTTGCTCGACCCAGGTGCACTTGACCTTCATCTCTTCGCACAGGGCGTTGCCGATGTCGTAGTCAAAACCCACGATGCTGCCATCCGGCGCCTTCGAGGCAAACGGAGGGTAGGCCGCTTCGATACCAATTTTCAGAGGCTTCTCATCAGCGAAAGCCTGCATGGACAGCACGGACAGCGCCAGGGCGCCCAACAGCACGAGTTTCTTCATCTTGGGACTCCATCGGTATAGGGCAAAACAGCAGTATGAGCCATGGCCCACGATGCGACATAAGGGAAACCGAATTGCGGTGCTGCGTCCTACACCAGTTACACACCGGAGACGACGAGCGAGTGATCGGCATTCTAACGACAGGCCGGAAGCCGATATTTCCTCAATGCGACAACAATTTACAGAAGCACCGAGAAAGCGGTTCCAGCACATTGACAGCCTCTGAATTTTATGCAGAGACAAAAGACATTAAACCTATTGATACTGCAAATTGCGGGCCTATTATTCGCAAACCCTTCTGGCACGGCAAGTCTGGCGTTTAATCTTATTGATATGGGTGTCTGCAATGGAGCTTTTCGGGGCGCAGGCGTAGCGCTTTGCCTCATGTTTGGGCGCGGGGTTACACATTTAGGGCCGCCGGTAACATTCAGAAACGTCCTACGAGAGAAACCGATATTTATTGGCTTGATGGTTATGCAGGCTCGTCATACCACCACCTCCCTCGCTATGAAATGCAATCCAAATGTGGGAGCGGGCTTGCTCGCGAATGCAGAGTGTCAGTCGCTGGAGATGTTGAATGACCCACCGCATTCGCGAGCAAGCCCGCTCCCACCGGGGATCTCCACAGCTTGCAAGGTCCCACAAAAAAGCCCCATCCGGCTTACACCGAATAGGGCTCTGTACCACCAACCCGCCTTACGCGACGTTCATGGTCTTGTGCGTTTCAATCAGATGCGCCACCACACCTGGGTCCGCCAGGGTGGAAATATCCCCCAGCCCGTCGTACTCGGCCGTGGCAATCTTGCGCAGAATGCGGCGCATGATTTTCCCCGAACGCGTCTTCGGCAAGCCCGGCGCCCACTGGATCACGTCCGGCGAAGCAATCGGCCCGATCTCTTTACGCACCCAGTTCTTCAATTCCAGGCGCAGCGCTTCGTTCGGCTCTTCGCCATTCTTGAGGGTGACATACACATAGATGCCCTGGCCCTTGATGTCATGCGGCACACCGACCACCGCCGCTTCGGCGACTTTCGGGTGGGCCACCATGGCACTTTCGATCTCGGCGGTGCCCATGCGGTGGCCAGATACGTTCAACACGTCATCCACGCGCCCGGTGATCCACCAGTAGCCGTCTTCATCGCGACGGGCGCCGTCGCCGGTGAAGTACATGCCACGGAAGGTCTTGAAGTAGGTGTCGACGAACCGGTCATGGTCGCCGTACAGCGTCCGCGCCTGGCCTGGCCACGAATCGAGGATCACCAGGTTGCCTTCGGCAGCGCCTTCGATGATGTTGCCCAGGTTATCCACCAACGCCGGCACCACGCCAAAGAACGGCCGCGCCGCTGAACCCGGCTTGAGCGCATGGGCGCCCGGCAGCGGGCTCATCAGCGTCGCGCCGGTTTCGGTCTGCCACCAGGTGTCGACGATCGGGCAACGGGATTGGCCGACGTTCTTGTAGTACCAGTCCCACGCTTCAGGGTTAATCGGCTCACCCACCGACCCCAGCAGACGCAGGCTGCTGCCATCCACGCCCTCGCAAGCGGCAGTGCCGGACGCCATCATCGCGCGGATAGCGGTCGGCGCGGTGTAGAGGATATTGACCTTGTGCTTGTCGACGATCTTGCCGACGCGGGTGATGTCCGGGTAGTTGGGCACGCCTTCGAACAGCAGCGTGGTCGCGCCATTGGCCAGCGGGCCGTAGACGATATAGGTGTGGCCGGTAACCCAACCGACGTCGGCGGTGCACCAGTAGATTTCACCTGGGCGGTAGTCGAACACGCGCTCGTGGGTCAGGGCCGCGTAGAGCAGATAGCCGCCGGTGGTGTGCTGCACGCCCTTGGGCTTGCCGGTGGAGCCGGAGGTATAAAGGATGAAGAGGGCCTCTTCGGCGCCCATCTCTTTGGGTGCGCAGACGGTGCCTGCCACTTTCATCAGGTCTTCGTACCAGATGTCGCGATGCTGGTTCCACTTGATGTTGCCACTGGTGCGCTTGCACACGATGACTTTCTGGATGCTGCTGGTTTCCGGGTTGGTCAGGGCGTCGTCGACGTTGGCCTTCAACGGAATCTTCTTACCGGCGCGGATACCTTCGTCGGCGGTGATCACCACCTTCGACTTACAGTCGATGATGCGACCGGCCAGGGCTTCCGGCGAAAAACCGCCAAACACCACGGAATGGATCGCACCGATACGGGCACACGCCAGCATGGCGACCACGGCTTCGGGGATCATCGGCATATAGATAGTCACCACGTCGCCGCGATGCACATCCTGGCCGCGCAGGGCGTTGGCGAACTTGCAGACTTCTTCATGCAGCTCGCGATAGGTGATGGTGCGGCTTTCGGAAGGATCGTCGCCCTCCCAGATGATCGCAGCCTGGTCGCCACGCTCGGCGAGGTGACGGTCCAGGCAGTTGTAGGAAACGTTCAGGGTGCCATCGGCAAACCACTTGATGTCGACATGGTGATCGTCGAACGAGGTCTGCTTCACCGCGGTGAAAGGCTTGACCCAGTCAAGGCGCTTGGCTTGCTCACGCCAGAAACCATCGGGGTTGACCACCGACTGCTGGTACATGGCCTTGTAGGTCGCCTCGTCGGTCAGCGTGTTGGCTGCTACTTCGGGGCGAACGGGGTACAGGGAAGCCGCACTCATCTTTCTTACCTCGGTGACAATAGTTGTTTTTGTATGCCCTGTTTTAGCCGGGGCTGCCCCATAGAACCATTCGACGATGGTAGTAACAAGCCCCTACATTTTGCCCTGCTATGTGCTTTGGCGGCTCTGGCCCGCGGCCCGTGGCGTTTTGCGCCTTGATGAAAAAAGCTTTACCCGTGGATTGTTACAAAAACCGCCAATAGTGTTTATCAAAAGCACGGGTATATGAATATAACCCGCGAGCCTAGAATCACTTCCGCCAACAGAGGCACTGTGATTAACAACGCAACAGCCCCCACGAAGGCAACGTTAATCCGAACCAAACAACCCTAAGTTACACACGTGGCCTCACAAAGGCCCCGTGACCCACTTCGACCTCAATAAGGTAAAAATAGAAATGAAAGCTCTAGTAGTTATGGCCCTCAGCAGCTTGTGCGCCACCGCCGCCCTGGCCGACGAAGCCCCGACTGACGTAGCTGACCGCAATGCCCCGATTGTCGAGGACTACACTTACAGCACCCATCTGGACGTTGCCAAAGTACTGTCCATGAGCGCGATTCCAGAAGTCTGCGAAGTTGTACCGGTGAAGATGGAATATGAAGATTCACAAGGTCAGCGCCATATTCTTAATTACCATGTAATGGGCAATGGCTGCTCTAACGGATAACAACTTCGTTAGTGCAAGTTGAACCTGATCGTACTCGCCGCAAGAAATCGTTCTTGCGGCCAAAAAACCTCCCCCTCCTCCCCGCGCTGCGCCCCCTCGAAAAAAAACCTGCCGCTCGTCCCTCCAGCCAACCCCAGCAAACCCGTGCCTTGGCTTGAAAAGCAGGCTTTTTGTCTGCGATCCGTGACCATCCGCCACAACACAAAGCCGATTTTTTCCCTATAATGCGCGGGTAAATCGGGCCTGCAATATCCCTTTACACTGGGATGAAGAGCCAGACCTGAGGCCCCGCTGGAGCAAACACCTGCGCTCCGCCCCTCAAGCCTCAAGCAGACCACCCGTAACCCTGATTCCGTTTAATGCCTGCGCGAGCTGTTGCAACAAACGATTCCTTAAGATCCACCGCGGCCTCTGGGCCGTGTGAACACCCAACCATCCGGTTTCACACGGGCACCTTTGAGCCCTCACGCAGGAGACGACACGTCATGCTGAGCTGGGACGAATTCGACAAAGAAGAAGAAGGCGAAGTAGCCACCAAAGGTGCCAACGCCGGCCACGCCAGCGAAGCCAACATGGACCGCCTCGACGGTGCCGGCGCTGCCGCTGCCGTGGAAGCCCGCGCCGTCACCGCCAACGACTCCGCTGCCATCGTGCGCGCCAAAGCTGCGCTGGACAAACTCGACATCGCCGAAGGCCTCGCCGAACTCGAGGGCGCCTCCGCCCGCGTCGCCGTTGACGAAAAGCGCATGATCAACTGCCGCGCCGACCTCAACCAACTCGTGCCCTTCAAGTACGACTGGGCCTGGCAGAAGTACCTCGACGGCTGCGCCAACCACT
>NZ_JACVAC010000015.1 GCF_014851685.1 Pseudomonas sp. PDM05 | reverse complement strand
CGATGCATCGCCGATGGTAGTGTGGGGTTTCCCCATGTGAGAGTAGGTCATCGTCAAGATTAAATTCCGAAACCCCATTTGCGAAAGCAGATGGGGTTTTGTTTTGGGCGGTCGAAAAGTGCGAAGAGGGCCATTGCCATGGCCTTCAATGCTAAAGTCCACGCCTCGATTTTGCTTTTCCCAAGGAAGCCGTTATGCCGGATGCGACGTCTCTCAGTGCTGGATTCATGGTGGTTCATGGCAACCGCCTGGATGAACTGCGTAGCCTGGTCGTCAGCTGGATGCGTCGCTATCCCCTGGCGCCGCTTGAAAACGAGATCGCCCTGGTACAAAGCAACGGTATCGCCCAATGGCTCAAGTTGGCCTTGGCCGAAGACCCGGAAGATGACGACATGGGCGGTTGTGGTATTGCCGCAGCAATTGACGTGCAACTCCCCGGCAGTTTCATGTGGCAGCTCTACCGCATGGTCCTCGGCCGTGACGAAATCCCGCTCAAGTCCCTGCTCGACAAAGCCCCACTGACCTGGCGCCTCATGCGCCTGCTCCCGGAACTCATCGGTCAACCCTACTTCGAGCCGCTGCAACGCTTCCTCACCCACGACACCGACCTACGCAAACGCTACCAACTCGCCGAGCGCCTGGCCGACCTGTTCGACCAATATCAGGTTTACCGCGCCGACTGGCTTGAGGACTGGGCCGCAGGCAGCCACCAATTACGCAACGGCCGAGGCGAGTCAAAACCCCTCGACCCAGCCAACTGCTGGCAAGCCGAACTATGGCGTGCGCTATTGCTGGATGTCGGCGCAGAGGGCATGGCCGAAAGCCGTGCCGGCGTTCACCAGCGTTTCATCGAGCGCATCAATACCCTTGAAACGGCCCCCCCAGGCCTACCTTCGCGGGTGATCGTGTTTGGGATTTCATCGCTGCCCGCCCAAGCACTGGAAGCACTCGCCGGCCTCGCGCGTTTCAGCCAAGTCCTGCTCTGTGTACACAACCCTTGCCGTCACCACTGGTCCGACATCGTTGCCGACAAAGACTTGCTGCGTAACGAATACAAGCGCCAAGCACGCAAAGCCGGCATGCCGCTCACCATCGACCCGCAAACCCTGCACCAGCACGCCCACCCGTTGCTCGCCGCTTGGGGCAAACAAGGCCGCGACTACATCAGCCTGCTCGACAGCTACGACGATCCCAACAGCTACCGCGCCGCATTCCGCGACGGTCGCATCGACCTGTTCAGCGACAGCGAACCCACCACGCTGCTCAACCAACTCCAGGACGACATCCTCGAACTGCGCCCACTCAACGAAACCCGCGAACTCTGGCCCGCTGTCGACCTGGAGCGTGACACCTCAATCCGCTTCCACGTCGCCCACAGTGCCCAGCGCGAAGTGGAGATCCTCCACGACCAACTGCTCCAACGCTTCAGCGCCGACCCCGCATTGCGCCCGCGAGACATCATCGTCATGGTCCCCGACGTCGACAGCTACGCGCCGCACATCCGTGCCGTGTTCGGCCAGCTGGAACGCAACGACCCACGCTTCATCCCCTTCACCCTGACAGACCAGGGCCAACGCGGCCGCGATCCCTTGCTGATCGCCGTCGAACACCTGCTCAAACTCCCCGACAGCCGCTTCCCGGTCAGCGAAATCCTCGACCTGCTCGATGTGCCCGCCCTGCGCGAACGCTTCGCCGTCAAGGAGCGCGACCTACCCACGCTGCACCGCTGGATCGAAGGCGCCGGAATTCGTTGGGGGCTTGATGCGCAGCAACGCGCAGGGCTGGGGCTGCCACAAGAACTGGAACAAAACAGCTGGCGATTCGGCCTACGTCGGATGTTGCTTGGTTACGCCGTAGGCAACGGCGCGTCCTGCGAAGGCATCGAACCCTACGACGAAATCGGCGGCCTGGATGCCGCCCTCATCGGTCCATTGGTCGCCTTGCTCGACGCCCTCAATGACGCGCATAAAACCCTGTCCGAGTCGGCAACCCCCCAGGTCTGGGGCGAGCGCCTGCAACGCCTGATGCAACTGTTCTTCCTGCCTAGCAGCGAGCACGACGACTACTTGCTGGGCCAACTCGAACAGCTGCGCGAAACCTGGCTGGAAACCTGCGAGTCCGTAGGCCTACAGGACGAGTTACCGCTCACCGTAGTCCGTGAGGCTTGGCTGGCTGGCTTGGACCAAGGCCGCCTGTCCCAACGCTTCCTCGCTGGAGCTGTCAATTTTTGTACACTGATGCCCATGCGAGCGATCCCGTTCAAACTTGTCTGCCTGCTCGGCATGAACGACGGCGACTACCCGCGCGCCCAGCCGCCGCTGGACTTTGACCTGATGGGCAGCGACTACCGTCCCGGCGACCGTTCACGCCGCGAAGACGACCGTTACCTGCTGCTCGAAGCCCTGCTCTCGGCGCGCGACCAGCTCTACATCAGTTGGGTCGGCCGCAGCATCCGCGACAACAGCGAGCGCCCGGCCTCGGTGCTGATCGGTCAGTTGCGCGACCACCTCGCCAGCGGCTGGCACCACGCCCACAGCGCCGAACCGCTGCTTGAGGCCATGACCCAGGAACACCCGCTGCAACCCTTCAGCGCCCGCTACTTCCACGAAGGCGACGCGCTGTTCAGCTACGCTCGCGAATGGCAGTTGCTGCACGAAGCATCTGATGTCGAAGCCAAAGCAGAACAATTGCCGGAGCATCACCAGGAAGAACCCCTGAGCCTCGGCCAGTTACAAGACTTCCTGCGCAACCCGGTCAAACATTTCTTCAGCCAGCGTCTGAAAGTGTTCTTCGAGGCCGCTGAAGTGCCTCTGGCCGATGAAGAACCCTTCGTTCTCGACGCCCTGCAACGCTACAGCCTCAGCGACAGTTTGTTAAACGCGGCACTGGCCGAGCCCGATCATCCTGACCAGGCCCTCAACGCCCAAGCCCTGCGCCTGCAAGGGAGTGGCCTGCTGCCCATGGTCGGTTTTGGCGAATGCCTGCGCAATGAATTAATCGAGCCGTTGCCCGACCTGCTGCAACGTTACCAACAACTGCTGGCTCTCTGGCCCACGCCACACATCGGTGCTGAACCGATCAGTTTTGAGCATCAAGGCATTCAGCTGGAAGGCTGGATCAGCGGCCTGCACCGGCGCAGTGATGGCGGATTGCTTAGCGTGACCACTATTCCCAACAGCATCGGTTCGATCAAGACTCGCAAGTGGCACCGGCTGATCCGCCCCTGGGTCAACCACGTGGTCGCGTGCGCCTGTGGCCTGTCGTTAAGTACCGGCCTGGTCGCCAGCGACGACACCCTGCTGCTGGCCCCTCTGGAGAAATCCACCGCCCAGGACATCCTGCGCAAGCTGCTCCAGGCCTGGCATCGCGGGATGCAAAAGCCGCTCCCCGTGGCCGTCAAGACCGCCTTCGCCTGGCTCGGCCAAACCGACCCGGCCAAAGCCGACGCCGCAGCCAGCAAAGCCTACGAAGGTGACGGCGTGAACACCGACGGCGAGCGCCGCGAAAGCCCTGCGCTCACCCGCCAATTCCCCGACTACGCGACACTCATCGCCAGCGCCGAATTCGAAGGCTGCTGCGAAACCCTGTATCGCCCGCTGATGAACGCAGCATGGCGATCACTGACCAGCGAGGAGGCCAGCGCATGAGCAGCAAACCCTTGGCCCTGGCCTTTCCGCTCAAAGGCAGCCAACTGATCGAGGCCAGCGCCGGCACCGGCAAGACCTTCACCATTTCTGCCTTATACCTGCGTCTTGTACTGGGGCACGGTGGCGAAGAGTCCGGGTTTGGCCGCGAACTGCTGCCACCGCAAATCCTCGTCGTAACCTTTACCGACGCCGCCACCAAGGAGCTGCGCGAGCGTATCCGCATCCGCCTGGCCGAAGCCGCGCGCTACTTTCGCGACGAAATCCAGCAACCCGATGCGCTGATCGCCGACCTGCGCAACCAATACCTGCCCGAACAGTGGCCCGCCTGCGCCAACCGCCTGGACATCGCCGCGCAATGGATGGACGAAGCCGCGGTTTCGACGATCCACAGTTGGTGCCAGCGCATGCTGCGCGAGCACGCGTTCGACAGCGGCAGCCTGTTCACTCAAACCCTGGAAACCGACCACAGCGACTTGCTTGGCGAAGTCCTGCGCGATTACTGGCGACTGTTCTGCTACCCGATGCACGACGATGCGCTCAACTGGGTCCGCACCCACTGGGGTGGCCCCGCTGCGCTGATGCCGCGGGTGCGCGCACTGTTTGGCAGCGAACGCCCCAGCGGTGAAAGCCGCGACCCTGCCGAACTGATCAACGCCTGCCTGCAGGAACGCCGCGAAGCGCTGATCGAACTCAAGGCACCTTGGCAACAATGGGCCAACGAACTGCGTGACATCTGCCTGCAAGCCGTGGCCGCCAAAGCCGTCGACGGCCGCAAGATGCAGGCGCGGTACTTCGAGCCCTGGTTCGAAAAAATCAGCGCCTGGGCCGCTGACGAAACCCTTGAGCAACTCGACATCGGCACCGGCTTCACGCGCCTGAGCCCCGACGGCATGGCCGAAGCCTGGAAGGGCGAGCCGCCGCAGCACCCTGGCATCGACGCCATGGCCGGCCTCAAGGCCGCCCTCGACGCGCTGCCAACCCCCGATGCCGCTGTGCTGCAACACGCCGCCGGTTGGGTCGGCAAACGCTTCGAAGAAGAAAAGCGTCGCCGCGCCGAAATGGGCTTCGACGACATGCTCACGCGCCTCAACACCGCGCTCCAGGCCGACGGCGGCGAGCGCCTGGCCAGTGTGATCCGCGAGCAGTTCCCGGTCGCGCTGATCGACGAATTCCAGGACACCGACCCGGTGCAATACAGCATCTTCGACAGCATTTACCGCATCGAAGAAAACCACCTCGACAGCGGCCTGTTCCTGATCGGCGACCCCAAACAGGCGATCTACGCCTTCCGCGGCGCCGACATCTACACTTACCTGCGCGCACGCGAGGCCACTACCGGGCGCCATCACACCCTGGGCACCAACTTCCGCTCCAGCCACGCGATGGTCGAGGCGGTCAACCACGTGTTCCAACGTGCCGAAAGCGGCCGTGGCGCGTTTCTCTTCCGCAAGCCGGACGGTGAAAACCCGGTGCCGTTCCAGCCGGTCTTGTCCCAAGGCCGCAAGGAGCTGTTGCAGGTCGATGGCCAGACGCTGCCGGCGATGAACCTGTGGCACCTGCCCACCGACCAACCGATTTCCACTGTGGTCTATCGCCAGCAACTGGCTGGCGCCTGTGCCACGCAGATTGCTGAACTGCTCAACGGCGGGCAGCAGGGCACAGCAGGTTTCCTACAGCCAGATGGTAGTTTCAACGGGGTGCTGCCGTCAGACATCGCCATCCTCGTGCGTGATGGCAAGGAAGCCCAAGCCGTGCGCGCCGAACTGGCCGCCCGTGGCGTACGCAGCGTGTACCTGTCGGACAAGGACTCGGTCTTCGCCGCCCAGGAAGCCCATGACCTGCTGGCCTGGCTCAAGGCCTGCGCCGAGCCGGACGTCGAGCGCCCGCTGCGCGCCGCCCTGGCTTGCGTAACCTTGAACCTGTCACTGCCGGAACTGGAGCGTCTGAACCAGGACGAACTGGCGTGGGAAACCCGCGTCATGCAGTTCCGTGGCTACCGCGCGATCTGGCGTACCCAAGGCGTGCTGCCGATGCTGCGGCGCTTGCTGCATGACTTCAAATTGCCGCAAACCCTGATCGCCCGCAGCGACGGCGAACGGGTGCTGACCAATCTGCTGCACCTCAGTGAACTGCTGCAACAAGCCGCCTCGGAACTGGACGGCGAACAGGCGTTGATCCGCCACCTGGCCGAACACCTGGCATTGTCGGGGCAGGCCGGGGAAGAGCAGATCCTGCGTCTGGAAAGCGATGAGCAACTGGTCAAAGTGGTGACGATTCACAAGTCCAAGGGCCTGGAGTACGACCTGGTCTTCCTGCCGTTCATCTGCTCGGCCAAACCGGTGGACGGCACGCGCTTGCCGCTGCACTACCACGATGAAAAGGGTAAGCCCCAAGTCAGCCTGCGCCCGACCGCCGAGCTCATCACCCAGGCCGACGATGAGCGCCTGGCCGAGGACCTGCGCCTGTTCTACGTAGCCCTGACCCGCGCCAAGCACGCCTGTTGGCTCGGTATCGCCGACCTCAAGCGCGGCAACAGCAGCAGCTCGGTGTTACATCTCTCGGCGCTGGGCTACTTGCTCGGCGCCGGTGCTGCGCTGGGTGAGTCCGCTGCCCTGGCGCGCTGGTTGCTGGACTTGCAGGAAGGCTGCCCCGCCGTACACTACGGCCACGTGCCCGACGCGCAAGACATCCTCTTCCACCCGCCGCGCAACGAAGCCACCTTGCTCGCACCATTGCTGCCCAAACGCAAAGCGGCAGAGAACTGGTGGATCGCGTCCTACAGCGCCCTGCGCATTGGCGACAGCATGAGCGTGGCCACCCTTGAAGCCCCGGAAAGCCCACAGGCGCAAAAGCTGTTCGATGACGAGCGCCTCGACCCGGATGCGCCGCGCGAAGTGGCGGCTTCCGGCGGTGACATTCACCGTTTCCCACGCGGTCCGAATCCGGGGACTTTTCTCCACGGCCTGTTGGAATGGGCTGGCGAAGATGGTTTCAACGTCACCCCGCAGGCCATCGAACAAGCCGTTGGTGCGCGCTGCAATCGACGCAATTGGGAAGGCTGGATCACCACCCTCAGCGCCTGGCTGGGCCAGTTGCTGCACACACCGCTGCCGGTGGATAACGATCAGGTCGCACTCAGCAACCTGCAGCAGTACCAGATCGAAATGGAGTTCTGGTTCGCCAGCCACAAAGTCGACGTGCTCGCCCTCGACAAGCTGGTGTGCCAGGCCACCCACAACGGAGTGTCCCGGGTCGCCGCCGAACCGGTGCTGCTCAACGGCATGTTCAAGGGCTTTATCGACCTGACCTTTGAACACGACGGCCGCTATTACGTGGCCGACTACAAATCCAACTGGCTTGGCCCCGACGATTCGGCCTACACACTGGAAGCCATGGAGCAGTCGATCCTCGAGCATCGGTATGACCTGCAATACGTGCTTTACCTACTGGCCCTGCACCGTCAGCTCAAGGCACGCCTGCCCGATTATGACTACGACCGCCATGTCGGCGGTGCGCTCTACGTGTTCCTGCGCGGCGTTCAAGCCGCCAGCCATGGCGCGTATTTCACCCGCCCGCCGCGCGAACTGATCGAAAGCCTGGACCTGTTGTTTCAGGGCAAGCCCATCCCACCCAAGGTTGAGCCCGCCTGGGAACAAGGAGTTCTGCTATGAGCCTGTCGCCATTGCCGTTGGAGGCGTTGGACCCCCTCAGCCGCGCCGCCGACCTCGTGCAACTGCTGGAGCGCTGGGTTGACCGCGGCTGGCTGCGCGCCCTGGACAAGGCCTTCGTCGGCTTCCTGCACGAACTCGATCCCCAGGCCGACCCGCTGGTGCTGCTGGCCGCTGCATTGACCAGCCACCAACTGGGCCACGGTCACGTCTGCCTGGACCTGTTCGAAACCCTCAAGGCGCCGGACTTCGCGCTGTCCTTGCCGCCCGAAGGCGACCTGCAGACCGGCGCGATGGTGCTGCCGTCGCAACTGCTCGACGGCCTCGACGGTGGCCACTGGTGCCAGGCGCTGGCTGCCAGTCGCCTGGTGGCCCAGGCCGTCGACGCCAGTGAGGCCGCGCAAAGCCGCCCGCTGGTATTGGCCGGCACGCGCCTGTACCTGCGTCGTTACTGGACTTACGAGCGGCGCATCGACAGCGCCTTGCGTCGTCGCCTCGCCACCCAGGAAAGCGTCGCTGCCGACTTGCCCCAGCGTCTCAATGGCCTGTTCGACCAGCCGCCACCGGACGGCGTGATCGACTGGCAAAAACTCGCCTGTGCCCTGGCCACGCGCGGTGCATTCAGCATCGTCACCGGCGGCCCCGGCACCGGCAAGACCACCACCGTGGTGCGCCTGCTCGCACTGCTGCAAGCGCCGGCGGTAGAAGCCGGCAGCCCGTTGCGCATTCGCCTGGCCGCGCCCACCGGCAAAGCGGCGGCGCGTCTCACCGAATCCATCAGCCAGCAAGTCCAGTCGCTGACCGTGCCCGACGACGTGCGCGAAAAAATCCCGACCCAGGTCACCACAGTTCATCGCTTGCTGGGCAGCCGCCCGGGGACGCGCCATTTCCGTCATCACCTGGGCAACCCGTTGCCCCTGGATGTGCTGGTGGTGGACGAAGCCTCGATGATCGACCTGGAAATGATGGCCAACCTGCTGGACGCCTTGCCGCCCCATGCACGGCTGGTGCTGCTGGGCGACAAGGACCAACTCGCCTCGGTGGAAGCGGGCGCAGTGCTTGGCGACTTGTGCCGCGACGCCGAAGCCGGCTGGTACAGCGCCGACACCCGCCAATGGCTGCAAGCGGTCAGCGGCGAAGACCTCAGCGCCAGCGGCCTGGAGGAAGACCGCGACGCCAGCCATCCCCTGGCCCAGCAAGTGGTGATGCTGCGCTACTCGCGGCGTTTCGGCGAAGGCAGCGGCATCGGTCAGCTCGCCCGCTGGGTCAACCAGCAAAACCCCGAGCAAGCCCGTGAGCTGTTGAATGCCGGCAGCCACGCCGACCTGGCTTGCGTAAGGCTCAAAGGGGAACACGACCACGCCCTGGAACGCTTGGTCCTGGACGGGCAGGGCAGTGACGGCGCCAGAGGTTATCGCTACTACCTCGACCTGCTGCGCAGTGCGCGTCCCGCCCTCGACACCCCGCGCGAAGACAATGCCTGGATCGACTGGGCACAACAGTTATTGCAGGCTTTCGACGCCTTCCAACTGCTCTGTGCCGTGCGCAAAGGCCCGTGGGGTGTAGAAGGGCTGAACCTGCGCATCACCGCCGCCTTGCGCAAAGCGCGGCTGATCGACGGCGACGAGCAATGGTACGAAGGCCGCCCGGTATTGATGACCCGCAACGATTACGGCCTGGGCCTGATGAACGGCGACATTGGCATCGCCCTCAAGCTGCCCGAAAGTGACGGTGGGCCCCAGGTGCTACGCGTCGCTTTCCCACGTAACGATGGCCAGGGTGGTGTACGGTTTGTTCTGCCCAGTCGTCTGAACGATGTGGAAACCGTGTACGCCATGACCGTGCACAAATCCCAGGGCTCGGAATTTACCCACACCGCGCTGATCCTGCCGGATGCGTTGAACCCGGTGCTGACCAAAGAACTGATCTACACCGGCATCACCCGGGCCAAGCGCTGGTTCAGCCTGATCGAACCCCGTGGCGGGGTATTTGAAGAGGCCGTGCGGCGCAAGGTCAAGCGCTTGAGCGGGCTGATGCTGGAGTTGGGGCATGTGGCGCAAAAACCTGACTGATAGGTCATTTATGGCGCTATATCGCGGGGGTTTCCGTCGCTGTGCTATCGTTGCGGCATCATTGTGACAAGTCCTGAGAGAAACGCTGCATGAACGTGGCTGTCTCGCCTACAGAGCGTCGTTTGAGCTGGAGACACATGCTGCTGACGGCGGTTCTGTGCATGCTCGCTCCCCGCGTGTTTGCCCAGGCGCCCAGCCCGGCGGATCATCGCGCCCAGGCCGTCACCCAGGTGGTACTCGGTATCCTCAGCTACGCCCGTTGGCCGGTGGAACCTGCGCAGTTGCGGCTGTGCATCGTCGGGCCCACCCAGTACACCGACGACCTGATCAAAGGCACCACCCAGGCCACCGGCCGTCCGGTGCTGGTCCAGCGCTTGCTGGCCGATCACCCCGACATCGTCAATACCTGTAACGCCGTATACATCGGCAAACTCAGCGCTGATGAACGCAGCAAGTTGTTTGCCTCGCTGATCGGCCACCCGGTGCTGAGCATCAGTGAAGGTGGCGACCAGTGCACCGTCGGCAGTCTGTTCTGCCTGCGGGTAGGGGATGAGCAGGTGTCGTTCGAAGTCAATCTCGACTCGGTGGCGCGCAGCGGCGTGCGCATTCACCCGAGTGTGCTGCAACTGTCCCGACGCAGGGCGCCAGAGTCATGACCGCGCTGAAAGAACGCCCGACCCTACGTTCGGTCATCGGCCGTGGGCACATGATCCTGGCGCTGGTGGCGGTGATTCTGGCGAGTGTGTCCTTGACCCTGCTCGGCGTGCTGGCGCTGCGTGTCTATGCCGAACACAACCTGCACCTGATCGCGCGTTCGATCAATTACACCGTGGAAGCGGCGGTGGTGTTCAACGACAGCGCGGCGGCCACCGAGGCCCTCAGTCTGATTGCCTCCACCGAAGAAGTGGCCCAGGCCGAAGTCTTCGATGCCAACGGCAAGTTGCTGGCGCAATGGGTGCGTCCGGACACCGGCATGCTTTCGCGGGTTGAGCTGGCGCTGGCGCATACCCTGCTTGAACAACCCATCAGCCAGCCGATCCTGCACCAAGGGCGCATCATCGGCAGCATCCACCTGACCGGCCACGGCGGCAGCCTGCTGCGCTTCTTGCTCAGCGGCCTGGCCGGGATTCTGATCTGCACCGCCCTCAGCGCCTGGGTTGCCCTGCACCTGGCCCAGCGCCTGTTGCGCGGCATCACCGGGCCGTTGCAAAGCCTCGCCGCCGTGGCCCACGCTGCCCGTAGCGAGCGGGATTTCGACCGCCGCGTGCCGCCGGCGCGGATTGCCGAGCTCGACAGCCTGGGCAGCGACTTCAACGCCTTGCTCGGTGAGATGCAAGCCTGGCAGAACCACCTGCAAAGCGAGAACGAAACCCTCGCGCACCTGGCCAACCACGACAGCCTGACCGGCCTGCCCAACCGCGCGTTCTTCGAAGGCCGCTTGATCCGCGCCCTGCGCAGTGCCGCCAAGGCCAAGGAACAACTGGCGGTGCTGTACCTCGACAGCGACCGCTTCAAGGAAATCAACGACAGCTTCGGCCACGCCGCCGGTGATGCGGTGCTGGTGGCCGTCGCCGACCGTGTGCGTGCGCAGTTGCGTGAGGATGACCTGGTGGCACGCCTGGGCGGCGACGAATTCGCGATCCTGCTGGCGCCCCTGCACAAACTGGAAGATGCCCAGCGTATCGCCGACAACATCATCGCCAGTATGGACCTGCCCATCTCCGTGCCGGGAGAGGCCCAGGTGTTTACCTCCCTCAGTATCGGCATCGCCCTCTACCCCGATCATGGTGCCACCCCCGGCACCCTGCTCAATGCCGCCGATGCGGCGATGTACCAGGCCAAACGCTCGTCTTCGGGCGGCCAGCAAACGGCGGAATCGGAAGCCTCCGTCGTCAACGTTCAACACAGGAGTTGACCCCTTGTTCTCGACCGCGCGCTTTATGTTTATCACCCTCCTGGTGGCGCTGCTCGCCCTCGGCGGCTGCCAGACGGCCCCACCCAAAGGCCTGACCCCGGCGCAGATTGCCGTGCTCAAGCAACAAGGCTTTGAACTCACCGACGACGGCTGGGCCTTTGGCCTGTCTGGCAAAGTGCTGTTTGGCAGCGATGTCGAAAGCCTGAACCCGCCCAGTACCGAAATCGTCGAACGCATTGGCAAGGCCCTGCTCGGCGTGGGTATCGAACGGGTGCGTGTCGACGGCCACACCGACGCCTCGGGCAAGGAAACCTACAACCAGCAACTGTCGCTGCGTCGCGCGAAAAGCGTGGCCAAGGTGCTGAGCGGCGTGGGGATGAAGGAAGAAAACATCCAGTTGCGCGGGTTGGGCAGCAGCGAACCTGTAGCGCCGAATACCACGGTGGCAGGGCGTACGGAGAACCGGCGGGTATCGATCGTGGTGATCGCCGACTGAGTCGACTCACCTATTTTCAAATTGAAACACAATCAACTGTGGGAGCTGGCTTGCCTGCGATAGCGGTCTATCAGCCGTGAAGTGCCGACTGATCCACCGCAATCGCAGGCAAGCCAGCTCCCACACTCTATTTGGGGTGTGCTTTAAACCCCATCTCTCGTGTCTCCCCCATCAACAACCCCTGGTTCTGCTCCGTCACTTCCCGGATGTAGTCCCACAGCAACGTAATCCGCTTCAACTTCCGCAGATCCTCCCGGCAATACATCCAGAACTGTCGCGTAATCGCGATTTCCTCTCCCAGCACCGGCAACAAGCGCGGGTCCTGCGCCGCCAGGAAACACGGCAGGATCGCCATCGACCGTCCCTGCTGCGCTGCCACGTACTGCGCAATCACGCTGGTGCTGCGCAAGCTGGCGCTGGCGCCGGGCACCACGTTTGCCAGGTACAACAATTCCGAGCTGAACGCCAAGTCATCCACGTAACTGATGAACGGATGCTCGGCCAGATCCGCCGGGCGTCGGATCGGCGGGTGTTGGTCGAGGTATTCCTGGGTCGCGTACAACTGCAGTTTGTAGTCGCACAGCTTGCAGCACACGTAAGGCCCGTGTTCCGGGCGTTCCAGGGCGATGACGATGTCGGCTTCGCGCTTGGACAGGCTGATGAAGTGAGGCAGGGGCAGGATGTCCACCGAGATTGCCGGATACGTATCGACGAAGTGGCTCAATTGCGGCGTGACGAAAAAGCTGCCGAACCCTTCGGTACAGCCCATGCGCACATGCCCGGACAGCGCCACGCCAGAGCCGGAAACCTGCTCGCAGGCCATGTGCAGGGTGCTTTCGATCGACTCTGCATAGCCCAGCAAACGCTGGCCCTCGGGGGTGAGGACGAAGCCGTTGGTGCGGGACTTTTCGAACAGCAGGGTGCCGAGTGACACCTCCAGCGAACTGATGCGCCGCGACACCGTGGTGTAGTCCACCGCCAGGCGCTTGGCGGCGACGCTGGCCTTGCGGGTGCGGGCCACTTCGAGGAAAAACTTCAGGTCATCCCAGTTCAGGGCGCCCAGTGACGTGATGTTTTTTTGCATATTGGTCCGGCTTTTATGTGCGTTCTTATTAGAGATTTGCACATCTATACTCCAAAAACAGTCCGAACGCCTCATTCCCAAGGCGATTCACGCGCCTTGTCTCTGCATAACTACAAGATTGGAGACCCCATGAACGCTTCTGCCGATATCTCCGTACAACAGGTCAAATTGCTGATCAATGGTGAATGGGTCGAGTCCAAGACCGCCCACTGGCAAGACATCGTCAACCCGGCCACCCAAGAAGTGCTGGCCAAAGTCCCGTTCGCCACGGCCGATGAAGTCAATGCCGCCATCGACGCCGCTCACCGCGCCTTCCAGACCTGGAAGCTGACGCCGATCGGCGCGCGCATGCGCATCATGCTCAAGCTGCAAGCCCTGATCCGCGAACATTCCAAGCGCATCGCCGTGGTCCTCAGCGCCGAGCAGGGCAAGACCATTGCCGATGCCGAAGGCGATATTTTCCGCGGCCTGGAAGTGGTGGAACACGCCTGTTCCATCGGCACCCTGCAGATGGGCGAATTCGCCGAGAACGTCGCCGGTGGCGTCGACACCTACACCCTGCGTCAACCGATCGGCGTGTGCGCCGGCATCACCCCGTTCAACTTCCCGGCGATGATTCCGCTGTGGATGTTCCCGATGGCAATTGCCTGCGGTAACACATTCGTCCTCAAACCGTCCGAGCAGGACCCGCTGTCGACGATGCTGCTGGTAGAACTGGCGCTGGAAGCCGGTGTGCCGGCGGGCGTGCTCAACGTGGTGCACGGCGGCAAGGACGTGGTGGATGCGCTGTGCACCCACAAAGACATCAAGGCCGTGTCCTTCGTCGGCTCGACCGCAGTCGGCACCCATGTGTACGACTTGGCGGGCAAGCACGGCAAACGCGTGCAGTCGATGATGGGCGCCAAGAATCACGCCGTGGTGCTGCCGGATGCCAACCGCGAGCACACCCTCAACGCCCTGGTCGGTGCCGGTTTCGGCGCGGCAGGCCAGCGCTGCATGGCCACCTCGGTGGTGGTTCTGGTGGGGGCGTCCAAGCAATGGCTGCCGGACCTCAAAGCGCTGGCGCAGCAACTCAAGGTCAACGCCGGCAGTGAAGCCGGCACCGACGTCGGCCCGGTGATTTCCAAGCGTGCCAAGGCGCGCATCCTGGAACTGATCGAAAGCGGTGTGAAGGAAGGCGCCAAGCTGGAGCTGGACGGCCGCGACATCCAGGTGCCGGGCTACGAGCAAGGCAACTTTGTCGGCCCGACCCTGTTCTCCGGCGTGACCACCGACATGCAGATCTACACCCAGGAAATCTTCGGCCCGGTGCTGGTGGTGATCGAAGTTGCGACCCTCGATGAGGCCATCGCACTGGTCAACGCCAACCCGTTCGGCAATGGCACTGGCCTGTTCACTCAAAGTGGAGCGGCGGCGCGTAAGTTCCAGAGCGAAATCGATGTAGGCCAGGTCGGCATCAACATTCCGATCCCGGTGCCGGTGCCGTTCTTCAGCTTCACCGGTTCCCGTGGCTCCAAACTCGGCGACCTCGGCCCGTACGGCAAGCAAGTCGTGCAGTTCTACACCCAGACCAAGACCGTCACCAGCCGCTGGTTCGACGACGACACGGTCAACGATGGCGTCAACACCACCATCAACCTGCGCTGATTCCGGGAGACGAGCATGAAGATTGCATTTATCGGCCTGGGCAACATGGGCGCGCCCATGGCCCGCAACCTGATCAAGGCCGGCCACGCGCTGAACCTGTTCGACTTGAACCAGACGGTCCTCAAGGAACTGGCCGCGCTGGGCGGCACTATCAGCGCCTCACCGCGTGACGCGGCCAACGGCGCCGAACTGGTGATCACCATGCTGCCGGCCGCGGCCCATGTGCGCAGCGTCTGGCTGAATGAAGACGGCGTACTCGCCGGCATCGGCAAAGGCGTACCGGCGGTGGATTGCAGCACCATCGACCCGCAAACCGCGCGTGACGTAGCCGCGGCTGCGGCCAAGCAAGGCGTGGTGATGGCGGATGCACCGGTGTCCGGCGGCACCGGCGGCGCCCAGGCCGGGACGTTGACCTTTATGGTCGGCGCCACCGCAGAACTGTTCGCCACCCTGCAACCGGTGCTGGCGCAGATGGGCCGCAACATCGTGCACTGCGGCGACGTGGGTACCGGGCAAATCGCCAAGATCTGCAACAACCTGCTGCTGGGCATCAGCATGGTCGGCGTCAGCGAGGCCATGGCGCTGGGGGATGCGCTGGGCATCGATACCCAGGTGCTGGCGGGAATCATCAACAGCTCGACCGGGCGCTGCTGGAGTTCCGATACCTACAACCCGTGGCCGGGGGTGATCGAAACGGCGCCGTCGTCCCGTGGCTATACCGGCGGGTTTGGTGCCGACCTGATGCTCAAGGATCTGGGGCTGGCGACTGAAGCGGCACGCCAGGCGCACCAACCTGTGATCCTCGGCGCGGTGGCGCAGCAGTTGTACCAATCGATGAGTCAGCGTGGGGAGGGGGGCAAGGACTTCTCGGCAATCATCAACAGCTACCGCAAACCCGAATAAGGTCGACCTGTCGTGAGCGGGGCAAGCCTGCTCACGACAGCGGTTTTGGCTTCGGCAGCAGGTCAGGCGAACACGAAGTACTTACGCACGGTCTCGACCACTTCCCAGGTGCCTTTCATCCCCGGTTCCACCACAAAGATGTCCCCGGCGCGCAAGTGAATCGGCTCCAGGCCGTCTGGGGTGATGATGCAGTAGCCTTCCTGGAAGTGGCAGTATTCCCACTTCACGTAGTCCACATACCACTTGCCCGGTGTGCAGATCCAGGTGCCCATGATCTTGCTGCCGTCTTCGCTGGTATAGGCGTTGAGGTTGACGGTGTGCGGGTCGCCTTCGAGCTTTTCCCATTTGCACGCGTCCAGGACCGGCAGGGGGTGAGTGTCGCGCAGTACGGTGATGGGCTTGGACATGATGTCTCCGAGGCAGGGAATTCAAAGATGAACCCTACGGCCTCGGGCGTTGCGCCAGTGGTCTGAACTCGACATCGGGATGCCCAGAAGCGCAGCAGGGTCCGATTCCTCTGACACGCCTCTGTTCACTGTGGGAGCGGGCTTGCTCGCGAATGCAGTCGGCCAGTTACGGCTGAGTTGACTGGCCCACCGCATTCGCGAGCAAGCCCGCTCCCACACGGATTACTGCGCCACAGCGACTTTCGTGTTTTTCATCCGCAAGCGATAGGCAATGTAGATCACCCCCACCCACACCGGCATTGCAAACACCGAATTGCGAATCCCCGGGATCGCCAGCATCACGCTGATGATCACCACCATGAATGCCAGGCACAGGTAGTTGGTGTACGGGAACCAGAAGGTTTTGAACGATGGCGTCACGCCTTGCTCGCCCATGGCCTTGCGGAACTTGATGTGGGTGAGGCTGATCAGCGCCCAGTTGATCATCAGCGAGGCAACCACCAGTGCAAACAGCAGCTCCAGCGCGCTGTGCGGTGCCACGTAGTTGACCACCACGCAGAGCATCGTCACCAACGCCGAGACCGCCAGGGCGCGTAGCGGCACGCCTTGCTTGTTGAGCTTCATCAGCGCTTTTGGCGCATCGCCTTGCTCGGCCAGGCCGAACAGCATGCGGCTGTTGCAGTACACGCCACTGTTGTAGACCGACAACGCTGCGGTCAGCACCACGAAGTTGAGGATGTGTGCCGCGGTGTCATTACCGATCAACGAGAAGATCTGCACAAACGGGCTGCCACTGTAGGCATCGCCCGAGGCGCCGAGGGTTTGCAACAGTTGGTCCCACGGGTACAGCGACAGTAGCACGGTCAGGGCGCCGACGTAGAAAATCAGGATGCGGTACACCACCTGGTTGATCGCCTTGGGGATCACCTTGCGCGGCTCGCTGGCTTCGGCGGCGGTGATGCCCACCAGCTCCAGGCCACCGAACGAGAACATGATGAACGCCATCGACATCAACAGCCCCATGCCTCCATTCGGGAAGAACCCGCCGTGGTCCCACAGGTTGCTGATGGACGCTTGCGGGCCGCCAAGGCCGCTGAACAGCAGGTAGCAGCCGAGCAGGATCATGCCGATGATTGCCACCACCTTGATGATCGCAAACCAGAACTCGGCCTCCCCGAAGAACTTCACGTTCAGGGTATTGATCAGGTTTACGGCCGCAAAGAACACCAGCGCGCTGACCCAGGTCGGAACCTCTGGCCACCAGAACTGGATGTACTTGCCCACCGCCGTCAGTTCGGCCATGCCGACCAGTACGTAGAGCACCCAGTAGTTCCAGCCCGCCAGAAAGCCCGCGTAGCCGCCCCAGTATTTGTGGGCGAAGTGGCTGAAGGAACCGGCCACCGGCTCTTCGACGATCATTTCGCCAAGCTGGCGCATCATCAGGAATGCGATGAAACCGGCGATCGCGTAACCCAGGATCATCGACGGCCCCGCTGACTTGAGCACGCCCGCCGAACCGAGGAACAGCCCCGTACCAATCGCCCCTCCCAAGGCGATCAGCTGAATATGCCGATTCTTCAGGCCCCGCTTGAGGCCCACCGGGTTAACCATGTCATCCGCCATTCACGTTACCTTCTACTTTTTTCGCGAGGTGGTGCACATCGCACCTGCCCTTGGAACTGCTGAGGGGGCAGATATTACTCTGCGTGACCGCCGAGCGTTATCAACGCGGTCAAAAAATGTGTGATGGGTTCAGGGCGTCGAACAAGGCTTTGGCGTAACCGGGTAGCTGTTCAAATGAGCGCGCGCTGAGCAGCAGCTGTCGGCAGGCCCATTCTTCGCGCAAGGGTTGAGCCTTGAAGCGGCGTTCCTTCGGCCAACGCTCCAGGGCCGCCTGGGGCACGATGCCGAGCCCGGCGCCGCCTGCGACCATGCGGATAACCCCATCAAAACCTTCCGCGCGGATCCGCGTTTGCAGGCGGAACCCGGCGTGCAACGCCTGTTCTTCGAGATACACCGCCAGCGCGCTGTTGGCGGCGAGGCCTACGTAGTCGTGTTGCAGGCTATCGATGAAGCTGACGTTCCGGCTGGCGAGCGGATGATCCAGCGGCATGATCAACACCAGCGGGTCGTCGCGAAACGCCAGGGTCTGTAAGCCGTGGGTGTCCACTGCGTCGGAAATGATCCCGAGATCGGCCGTACCCTGGCGCAATGCCTGGGTGATGCGCAGGCTGGGCAATTCCTGCAGGTCGATGTCGAGGTTGGGGTGCTCACGCAGAAAGTCCGCCAGCAGTTCCGGCAGGTATTCGCTGAGGGCGGTGGTGTTGCACAGCAGGCGCACCTGGCCTTTGACGCCGTTGGCGTATTCCGCCAGGTCCTGTTGCAGGTGCTCGGCCTGTTGCAGCAACAGGCGCGCGTGACGGGCCAGGGCCTTGCCGGCGGGCGTGGGGGTGACGCCACGGCGGCCGCGTTCGAGGAACTCGATGCCCAGTGACGCTTCCATCGCCCGGATGCGTGCACTGGCAGCGGCCAGGGATAAATGGCTGCGGGCGGCGCCGGCGGTGATATTGCCGGTGTCGAGGATGTGCAGGTAGAGGCGTAGGTCGATCAGGTCAAAGTGCATGGCGGGGGTTCTCGAGTGATTGGGCTGGCCTCTTCGCGGGCAAGCCCGCTCCCACACTTGACCGGGTTCCAGCATGAGAGCGCGGCTGAATAATGGCTGCGGGCGGCGCCGGCGGTGATATTGCCGGTGTCGAGGATGTGCAGGTAGAGGCGTAGGTCGATCAGGTCAAAGTGCATGGCGGGGGTTCTCGAGTGACTGGGCTGGCCTCTTCGCGGGCAAGCCCGCTCCCACACTTGACCGGGTTCCAGCATGAGAGCGGGGCTGAATAATGGCTGCGGGCGGCGCCGGCGGTGATATTGCCGGTAGGGGCGTAGGTCGATCAGGTCAAAGTGCATGGCGGGGGGGCTCGAGTGACTGGGCTGGCCTCTTCGCGGGCAAGCTTGCTCCCACACTTGACCGGGTTCCAGCATGAGAATGGGGTCGAATGTGGGAGCGGGCTTGCCCGCGAAAGCGTCATCAGCCTCACGCAAAACAAGAGGCTGCCTCAGTATATGGCGAATTTCCAACCCCGCCTCAACCCGCCACAATCCGGCCATGACTACTGTCCTCACGTTCTACCAAGACATCGGCCCCGCCCTGACCCTGCTGGTATTCGGCACCTTCCTGCTGGCCGGCGCCGTCAAGGGCGTTATCGGCCTGGGCCTGCCCACGGTCGCCATGGGCCTGCTCGGTCTGGCTATGCTCCCGGCGCAGGCTGCGGCGTTGCTGATCATTCCATCGACCGTTACCAACCTCTGGCAATTGGCATTCGGCGGCCACCTGCGTGCGCTGCTCAAACGCCTGTGGCCGCTGTTGCTGCTGATCTTCCTCGGCACCGGGCTCGGCACGCTGTGGCTGGGCATGGACGGCGGCGGCTGGGTGGTGCACGCCTTGGGCGGCGCGCTGCTGGTGTATGCGTTGAGCGGATTGTGCCTGCCTACGTTGAAGGTCAAGCCTGAAACCGAACGCTGGCTTGGCCCGGTGTGTGGCCTGGTCACCGGCATCATCACCTCGGCCACCGGCGTCTTCGTGATTCCGGCGGTGCCGTACCTGCAAGCCCTGGGCTTGAGCCGCGACCAACTGGTGCAGGCGCTGGGGCTGTCGTTCAGCGTGTCAACCCTGGCGTTGGCCGCCGGTCTGTCTTGGCGCGGCAGCCTCGGCGTTGGCGAAATCAATGCCTCGCTGCTGGCGCTGGTGCCCGCGCTGCTGGGTATGGGGTTGGGCCAAGTGGTGCGTCAGCGCATCAGCGCGGTGCTGTTCAAACGCGTGTTTCTTATCGGCATGGCACTGCTGGGCGGCCATCTGCTGATCAACGGTTAACAATCGCCGGGTATTCGTGCATTGCGGTCAAATGTATTTTGCCGCGCCACCGCTTATTCCGAGGGGCTGAGGTCGATAGTCTGCGTCCAGACATTTCAACTTCTGGAGACCCTCCCATGAAAAAAGTACTCCTGCTCAACGGCGGCAAAAAGTTCGCCCACTCCGATGGCCGCTACAACAACACCCTGCATGATGCCGCCGTGGCCGTGCTGGACCGTGGGGGTATCGACGTCAAGGTCACCCATATCGATGAAGGCTACGACGTGGCCGAAGAAGTCGCGAAATTCCTCTGGGCCGACGTGATCATCTACCAGATGCCCGGCTGGTGGATGGGCGCACCGTGGATCGTCAAGAAATACATCGACGAGGTCTTCACCGAAGGCCACGGCAGCCTGTACGCCAGCGATGGCCGCACCCGCTCCGATGCTTCGCAGAAATACGGCAGCGGCGGCCTGATCCAGGGCAAGCAATACATGCTGTCGCTGACCTGGAACGCACCGCAGCAAGCCTTCGACGACCCGAGCGACTTTTTCGAAGCCAAGGGCGTGGACGCGGTCTACTTCCCGTTCCACAAGGCCAACCAATTCCTTGGCATGACCGGCCTGCCGACCTTCCTCTGCGTGGACGTGATGAAACGCCCGGCCATCGACGCCGACGTGGCGCGCTACGAGCAGCATCTGGCGCAGGTGTTCAACCTCTCGGTGTAAGCTGCGGCTAACCGATTACGAGGACAGCCAGTGAAAGCCCGATCCGACGAGCTACAAATCTTCGTCAGCGTGATTGAGTGCGGCTCGATTTCCGCCGCGGCGGAGCAGGTCGGGCAGACGCCGTCGGCGGTCAGCCGCACCTTGTCGCGCCTGGAGGCCAAGCTCGAGACCACGCTGATCAACCGCACCACGCGACGCATGGACCTGACCGAAGAGGGCAAGTACTTCTTCGAGCAGGCCAAGCTGATCCTGGCGCAGATGGATGAGCTGGAAGAACGCCTGTCGTCGCGCCAGAAGCACCCGGCCGGGCGCTTGCGTATCAATGCGGCCGTGCCGTTCATGCTGCATGGGATCGTGCCGTACATCGCCGAATTTCGCCGCCTGTACCCGCAGATCCAGTTGGAGCTGAACAGCGATGACTTGATCATCGACCTGCTGGAGCAAAGCACCGACATCGCGATCCGCATCGGTACGCTGGCCGACTCCACCCTGCATGCCCGCGCCTTGGGCTGCACGCCGCTACATATCCTCGCCAGCCCTGCCTATATCGAGCAGTTCGGCACGCCGAGCACGGTAGCTGAACTGGCCGACCACACCTTGCTTGGCTTCACCCAGACTGAAACCCTCAACCACTGGCCACTGCGCCATGTGGAAGGCGACCGCTGGCTGATCCAGCCGGGCATTGCCGCGTCCAGCGGTGAAACCCTGCGCCAGCTGGCGCTGGAGGGGCAGGGCATTTGCTGCCTGTCGAACTTCATGACCAGCGCCGACATCGACGCCGGGCGCCTGGTGCCGGTGCTGGAGGCGTTCAACAGCGGCTATCGCCAGCCGATTCATGCGGTGTTCTATCGCAACTCGCAGTTGGCGCTGCGCATCCAGTGTTTCCTCGACTTTATCCAGGCCAAGCTGGCGCGGTATGCCTGCTAGCGGTTGGCTTGGGACCGCGGTGCAGCCTTTCGCAGGCAAGCCCGCTCCCACACTTGACGGCATTCCAAGGTTGAAACGCGGCCAAATGTGGGAGCTGGCTTGCCTGCGAAAGGCCCGACACGGTCCACCAGACTAGCCCCACCCCCCGGCAATTGCGTACCATCGCCCGCCTTATTCCCGCCTTACCCTGGTACTTCATGAACCTCACCCGTCTGCGCGCCGATGCCCTGGCCGGCCTCACCACGTCTTTCGCGCTGCTGCCCGAATGCATCGCCTTTGCCCTGGTGGCCCATCTCAACCCGCTGATGGGACTCTACGGCGCCTTTATCATCTGCACGCTCACGGCGCTGTTCGGCGGTCGTCCCGGCATGGTCTCGGGTGCGGCAGGGTCGATGGCGGTGGTGATCGTCGCGCTGGTGGTGCAACACGGTGTGGAGTACCTGCTGGCCACGGTGCTGCTGGGCGGGTTGATCATGATCGCCTTTGGCCTGTTGCGCCTGGGCAAGCTGGTGCGCATGGTGCCGCACCCGGTGATGCTGGGGTTCGTCAACGGCCTGGCGATCATCATTGCATTGGCGCAACTGGAGCATTTCAAGAGCGGTGAACACTGGCTCGGCGGCACGCCGCTGTATGTGATGATCGGCCTGGTGCTGGTGACCATGGCCATCGTCTACCTGCTGCCGCGCATCACCCGCGCAGTGCCGCCGGCGCTGGTGGCGATCCTCGGCGTGGGCCTGGCGGTGTACCTGCTCGGCCTGCCGACCCGCACCCTGGGCGATATGGCCCACATCGCCGGCGGCCTGCCGACGTTTGCGCTGCCGCAGGTCCCCTGGACCCTGGAAACCCTTGGCATCATCGCGCCGTACGCGTTCCTGATGGCCATGGTCGGCCTGCTGGAAACCCTGCTCACCCTTAACCTCACCGACGAAATCACCGAGACCCGTGGCTACCCTGATCGCGAAAGCGTGGCCCTGGGCGCGGCGAATATGGTCTCGGGCGTGTTCGGCGGCATGGGGGGTTGCGCGATGATCGGGCAAACCGTGATCAACCTCAGCTCCGGCGGGCGCGGGCGTTTTTCCGGGGTGTTTGCCGGGGTGATGATCCTGTTGTTTATCCTGTTCCTGTCGCCGTTTATCGAGCGCATTCCGCTGGCGGCGCTGGTCGGGGTGATGTTCGTGGTGTCCCAGCAGACCTTCGCCTGGGCGTCCTTGCGGGTGATCAACAAGGTGCCGCTCAACGATGTGCTGGTGATCCTGGCAGTGACGGTGATCACCGTGTTCACCGACCTGGCCACCGCCGTGCTGTGCGGGATCGTGATTGCGGCGCTGAACTTCGCCTGGCAACAGGCCCGCGAGTTGTACGCCGATACGCATCTGGAGGCCGATGGCAGCAAGCTCTATCGGGTGCACGGCACCTTGTTCTTCGCCTCGACCACGCCGTTCTTGAACCAGTTCGACCCGGCGGGCGACCCGGCGCAGGTGACGCTGGATTGCCGGCACCTGAGCTTTGTCGATTATTCAGCGATTGCCGCGCTGATGACCTTGCGCGAGCGGTATGCCAAGGCCGGCAAGCACCTGCGGGTGCTGCATTTGTCGGAGCGCTGCAAGAAGCTGCTCAAGCGCGCCAAGGTGCATCACGACTGATGGTGGAACCTTGTGGCGAGGGAGCTTATTCCTACAGGGTCAGGGTCCGACCAGGTTTTCCAGTTCCTGGGCGCGGGTCTGGGTCATGTCCAGTACGCAGCCGGAGCCGTTGACCTGATCGATGCTGCCTCCGGTGGCTGAGCCGGCGAAGGCGCAATTGGCATCGCGGTATTTTATCCACAGGCGCTGCACGTCTTGCAGTTGCTGTTTGCGTGCGCCTTCCTGGGCGGCGAGGGCGGTCTTGTAGGCCGCGTTCAGGCGCTTGTCCTGCACCTTGGTTTCCTTGGCGTTGCAATTGACCATGTCGGCGGTGGTGTTGGCGCCGTCCATGCATTTTTGCAACGCCGCGTTTTCGGCAGCCGAGGCCGCGCCGCACAGGACGAGGAGCAGGGCGCCGGTGGCTAGGGATGTACGAGTCATGGTCGTGTTTCCTGAGCGTGAGTGATTGCGCATTGTAGGACTCGACGACGAGGCTTGAGTTTCCGACATCCTCTGATCTTCATGTAAGAACACCCCCCGAATTTTCATCCACAGCTGTCGGGCATATCCCCAGGCGACAGTGCTTGTCTGTGGGCGAAAATTACTTTCATAAAAATTGAAAATACTCATCGGTAATGATTTATGACTTTCACAACCTATTCGACGTGACCCTTTCCGAGGAGTACCGCATGGCCGCATTACCGGGCTTGGGGCTATTGGCATACGCTGCCATCGCCATCATCGCTTTGATCGTGCTGATTGCACGCTACCGACTCAACCCGTTTATCGTCATCACCCTGGTGTCAATCGGCCTGGCGCTGCTGGCCGGGATGCCGGCGGACACCATTATGGGTTCGTATGAAGCGGGCGTCGGCAAGACCCTGGGGCACATCGCCCTGGTCGTGGCGCTGGGCACCATGCTCGGCAAGATGATGGCCGAGTCCGGCGGCGCCGAGCAGGTGGCGCGTACCCTGATCAATCGGTTCGGCGAGCGCAATGCGCATTGGGCGATGGTCTGCATCGCGTTCCTGGTGGGGCTGCCGCTGTTTTTCGAGGTCGGTTTTGTGTTGCTGGTGCCGATCGCCTTTACCGTGGCGCGACGCGTGGGCGTGTCGATCCTGATGGTCGGTTTGCCGATGGTCGCCGGTTTGTCGGTGGTGCATGCCTTGGTGCCACCGCACCCGGCGGCGATGATGGCGGTGCTGGCGTATAACGCGTCGGTGGGGCAGACCGTGCTGTATGCGATTTTGATCGGTATTCCCACGGCGATCATCGCCGGCCCCGTGTACGCCAAATTCATCGTGCCGCGCATTCACCTGCCGGCGCAAAACCCGCTGGAACGCCAGTTCATCGACCGCGAGCCGCGTACCCGCCTGCCCAGTTTTGCGCTGACCATGGGCACGATCCTGCTGCCGGTGGTGCTGATGATGATTGGTGGTTGGGCCAACGTGATCTCGACGCCGGGCAGCGGTTTCAACCAGTTCCTGCTGTTTATCGGCAACTCGGTGATTGCGCTGCTGCTGGCGACCTTGGTGAGTTTCTGGACCTTGGGCATCGCCCAGGGGTTTAACCGCGAGTCGATCCTCAAGTTCACCAACGAATGCCTGGCGCCGACGGCGAGCATCACCTTGCTGGTGGGCGCGGGCGGCGGCTTGAACCGCATCCTGGTGGATGCGGGCGTGACCAATGAAATCCTGGGGCTGGCCCACGCGTTTCAGCTGTCGCCACTGGTGATGGGCTGGCTGTTCGCGGCGTTGATGCGCATCGCCACCGGCTCGGCGACGGTCGCCATGACTACCGCTTCCGGCGTGGTGGCGCCGGTGGCCATGGGCCTGGGTTATCCACACCCGGAATTGCTGGTGTTGGCCACTGGTGCGGGTTCGGTGATCTTTTCCCACGTCAATGACGGCGGCTTCTGGCTGATCAAGGAATACTTCAATATGACGGTGATCCAGACCTTCAAGACCTGGACCGTGCTGGAGACCTTGATTTCAGTGGTCGCCTTCGGTCTCACCTATGGTCTGTCCTGCCTTCTGTAACCCGGAGATTCCATGGACATCCTCTACCAGATCCGTGCCCGCCAGGATTCCTTCAGCGCCGGTGAAGGGCGTATCGCCAGGCTGCTGCTCGACGACGTGGGGTTTGCCGCGTCGGCCAGCCTGGAAGCGTTGTCCCAGCGGGCCGAGGTCAGCACGGCCACACTGTCGCGGTTTGCGCGCAGCGTGGGCTGTCGCGATTTGCGTGACCTGCGCCTGCAATTGGCCCAGGCCAGTGGGGTGGGCAGCCGTTTTCTGGACCCGGCGGGCAAGCCTGAGCAGTCGGCGTTTCATCGGCAGATTCTTGGCGACATCGAGGCGACTTTGCGCCAGCACTTGTCGGGGTTCAACCAGGCAGGGTTTGCCGATGCGGTCAGCCTGCTGGGCAAGGCACGGATGGTCCACGCGTTTGGCATGGGCGGCCCGTCGAGCCTGTGCAGCGACGAATTGCAGGTGCGCCTGGTGCGCCTGGGCTATCCGATTGCCGCCTGCCATGACCCGGTGATGATGCGTGTCACGGCGGCGACCCTGGGCTCGGATCACGCGTTGATTGTGTGTTCCTTGACCGGCCGCACGCCTGAGCTGCTGGACGTGGTGGCACTGGCGCGCAATTACGATGCACGCGTCATCGCCATCACCTTGGCCGACTCACCCTTGGCGCAGTTGGCGGATGTCCTGCTGCCGCTGCAACCGGCCGAAACCAGTTTTATCTACAAACCCACGGCGGCGCGCTACGGCATGCTGCTGGCCATCGACCTGCTCGCCACCGAGCTGGCACTGGCCCAGCCGGACGACAACCGCGAGCGCCTGCGCCGCATCAAGCTGGCCCTCGACGAATACCGCGGCGGCCCCGACAGCCTGCCGCTTGGAGACTGATATGAAGTACGACACGCTGATTCGCCAGGCGCTGATCATTGATGGCAGCAACACCCCCGGGTACATCGCCGATGTGGGACTGTGGGAGGGGCGCATCGCGGCGATCGGTGATTTGTCGCAGGCAACGGCCACGGCTCAGATCGACGCCACGGGGCGCGTGCTGGCGCCGGGGTTTATCGACGTGCACACCCACGACGACACCATGGTGATCCGCCAGCCGCAGATGCTGCCCAAGCTGAGCCAGGGGGTGACCACGGTGATTGTCGGCAACTGTGGCATCAGCGCCTCGCCAGTGAGTTTGCGCGGTGACCCACCGGACCCGATGAATTTGCTGGGCACGCGTGAGGCGTTCACTTATCCACGGTTTGCCGATTACCGCACGGCCGTGGAAAGTGCCCATCCAGCGGTCAACGTCGCGGCGTTGATCGGCCACACGGCGTTGCGCAGCAACCATATGGACGATCTGCATCGCACCGCCACGCCGGACGAAATCACCGCCATGCGCGAGCAATTGCAAGACAGCCTCGCGGCTGGCGCCCTCGGTTTATCCACAGGCCTGGCCTACGCCAGTGCGTTTAGCGCCGAGACCGATGAAGTGCTGCAACTGAGTGAAGAACTGACGGCGTTCGGCGCGGTGTACACCACCCATTTGCGCAGTGAGTTCGAGCCGGTGCTGGAGGCCATGGACGAGGCGTTCCTGATCGGCCGGCACGCCAGGGTTCCGGTGATCATTTCTCACCTCAAATGTGCCGGAGCGGGTAATTGGGGGCGCAGTCCGCAGCTGTTGGTCGCGCTGGAGTCGGCGGCGAAAACCCACCCGGTGGGCTGTGATTGTTACCCCTATGCGGCGAGTTCTTCGACCCTGGATCTGAAGCAAGTCACCGACGCGTTTCGTATCACCATCACGTGGTCGACGCCGCACCCCGAGTTGGGCGGGCGTGATTTGCAGGACATCGCCGCCGAGTGGGACGTTTCGCTGATGGATGCTGCACGTCGCCTGCAACCGGCGGGGGCGGTGTACTACGGGATGGACGAGGCGGATGTGCGCCGCATCCTCGCGCATCCATTGTCCATGGTGGGCTCGGATGGGTTGCCGGAAGACCCGTTCCCCCACCCACGGTTGTGGGGCGCGTTTGCGCGGGTGCTCGGGCATTTCAGCCGGGATGTGGGGCTGTTCCCGCTGCACACGGCGGTGCACAAGATGACCGGCTTGTCGGCGGCGCGGTTTGGCTTGGCCGAGCGTGGCGAAATTCGCCAAGGGCACTGGGCCGACCTGGTGCTGTTCGACCCGTTGCGCGTGCGTGATGTGGCCGATTTCAAGGACCCGCAACGGGCGGCGCAGGGCATTGACGGGGTGTGGGTCAACGGCGTGTTGAGTTACTGCGAGGGGCAGGCCAATGGCCAACACGCCGGCCGGTTCCTGGCGCGCAATGGCGATTTGCGTTGTGGTTTTTCGTCTCTATAGTGGGGGCTTTTCATACACGGAGCGGTTGCCATGCACTTAGGAAAAGTCATCCCCATTTTGCGGATTTTCGACGAGGCCAAGGCGTTGGAGTTCTACGTCGAGTTCCTGGGGTTCAAGGTGGATTGGCAGCATCGTTTCGAGGCGAATTTTCCGCTGTATCTGCAAGTGTCACTGGGGGAATGTGTGTTGCACCTGACCGAGCATCATGGTGACGCCTCGCCGGGCGCAGCGGTGCGAATTCAGGCACAAGGCGTGGACGCCTATCAGCAGCAGTTGCAGGGCAAGGACTATCGCTATGCCAAGCCTGAGGTTGAGCCAACACCGTGGGGCTCGCGGGAGATGAGCATCAAGGACCCGTTTGGGAATCGGGTGGTGTTTGTTGAGGAGGGCGAGGGGTAAATCGCAGGCAATAAAAAACCGCCTTGGGAGGGCGGTTTTTTGCAATCCCAGTTAGTGGCTGGGTTTGATGTCTCACAGGAGCATTGGCTTGTCAGCGATGCTACTGTCGCTCAAAACTTTATGCAAGACCCGACAAAAAGTGGTTTCCACTGCAAAAAAAGCAACAACTTTGGATCGGGAGAATTGTTGCCTGTAACACCTTAGCGTAGATCGCTGAGCTAGCATCGTCCTCGTTCTATGTACATCGTGAGGAGGGGGACTGGGTTCGCGCGCAAATTTTGGACCGATCGCCACGGGCTAGTAATCCGTGCCGGATTCATGCGGGAGGACCATAAACCCAGCCGCCTCACAGGAGCATTGGCTTGCATCCGAAGGCTCACATGTTCCGGTAAGTGCGCTGGAGGTAAGGCCCAACTCACGGAGGGCCGAGTATGTCTAAGTTTGCACGACGTACGTGGAACCTCGTAGTGAACTGCCTGCGTGCTTATCACGTCTGGAAGTTCCTGCGGGACAGCTTCGATGACCGCTAAGGTCTGAGAAGTGGAGCCGCCTCGGTTCAGGCCGAGGCGGCTTTTTGGTTTCCTACACCCGGAAATGGCTGACCATCTGCTGCAACTGGCTACCCAAACGCGCCAATTCAACACTCGATTTCGCCGTCTCGTCACTCGCCGTAGCCGTCTGTTCCGAGACATCACGCACGTTCACGATACTGCGGCTGATCTCTTCTGCCACGGCACTCTGCTGTTCGGCGGCGGCGGCAATCTGTTGGTTCATCGACTGGATGTTCGACACCGTGCGGGTGATGTTTTCCAGGGACACACCGGCCTTGCGCGTCAGCTCGACGCTGCTGTCGGTGAGGCTGCGGCTGTTGTTCATCACATTGGCCACTTGCTGGGTGCCGTTCTGCAAACCGGCGACCAGGCCTTCGATTTCCTCGGTGGATTTCTGTGTGCGCTGGGCCAGGCCCCGCACTTCATCGGCGACCACGGCAAACCCACGACCGGCTTCACCGGCACGCGCGGCTTCAATCGCGGCGTTGAGTGCCAGCAGGTTGGTCTGCTCGGCCACGGCCTTGATCACGTCCATCACGCTGCCGATCTTGTTGCTCTCTTGTTGCAGGTGCGCCATGGCGTCGGTGGAACGTGCCACTTCGGCGGCCAGGCGCTCGATCTGGGCGATCGCTTCACCCACCACCTTGTCGCCTTCGCGGGCTTGGCCGTCGGCGTCGGAGGCGGCTTGGGAGGCTTGTTCAGCGTTGCGCGCGACTTCCTGCACGGTGGCGGTCATTTCATGCATTGCGGTGGCAACCTGATCGGTCTCGATCTTCTGGCTGTTCACCCCGGCGCTGGTTTGTTCGGTCACGGCCGACAGTTCTTCGGCGGCGCTGGCGATTTGTGTCACACCGTCGCGGATACCGCTGATCAGCTCGCGCAGGGTCGTGCCCATGCGCTGGATGCCTTGTTGCAGCACGCCCAGTTCGTCGCGGCGGGTGACCTGGATGTTGTGGCTCAAGTCGCCGGAAGCGATGCGCTCGACCACGGCCAGGGTTTCCTGCAGTGGGCGGGTGATCTGGCGGGTGATGACCAGTGCGGCGATAACCCCGACCAGCAGGGCCAGCAAGGTGCTGATCAATTGCAGGCTGCGGGCCTGGGCGCTTTCGGCGTCGCGGCGCTCAAGCTGGATGTCGTAGAGCTTGTCGCTGATGGTGACGATGTCGGCACCTTGGGTGGTCATTTCTGCGCGAGCGCTGACGATGTTGGCGTTGGCGGCCTTGTAGCTTTGTACGGCGGTGCGGTAGGCGCCAAGGGCGGTTTCAAGCGAAGCCAGTGCGGTTTGCTGTTCGGAACCAAAGACGGCGCTGAGCTTTTTCAAGCCACTGATGGCTTTTTCGATTTGTGCGGCGGCGCGGGCTTCGGTTTCGGCGTTGACGTTGCCGGTGTAGCCACGCACTTCATAACGGGCGAGCTGGAACTCTTCCTTGGCCCGGGTCAGTGCCTGGTACTGGACGAAACGCTCCGGACTGTCGGCCATCTGCTGCACGCTGGTGTCCAGGGCATTGATCTGGGCGTTGGCGATGTCGGCCTTGTCACCCATGACCTGGCGCGCGGCGTTGCCGTTACGGTAGGCCTCGCGCATTTTGTTCAAGGATTGCTGGTAGGCGGTGATGACGCTTTTCTGCTCGTTGAGCAGCTTGAGGTTATCCGGGCTCTTGAAGCTGTCCAGCAGCTTTTGTTGCTGGGCAGCGAACGCGTCCAGGTTGGTCTGTACGGTTTGTGCCACGGCTTCGTCACCGTTGGCCAGCATGTATTGCAGGCGCACGATGCGCAGCTTGGTCAGCGAGGCATTGAGCTGGGTGATATCGCTCATCCAGTTGCTGCGGTCGATCAGGCCGCCCAGGCTGGTCCAGCCGGTCAGGGCCAGGATCGAAGTGAGGACCAGTACCAGGCCGAAGCCCAGGCCGAGTTTGAGGTTGACGCTGATGTTACCGAACCAGCTGTTCATCGAATGCTCCGCAAGAGTGATGTCTGTTTGCTGGTTGATGTTGTTGTTTGAGCCAGCCGAGGTGTAGCGGGTTATCGGCGGCAAAACCTGAATCTGAAATGCTATTTCGGCTCATCGACGCAGGGCGCCGATGAGTGGTTGCGGGAGAATTGGGTCACTGGCTCATGGGGTTTAGCCGACGTGCTTCAGGCCAACACCTCCGGGCGGAGGGGTTTTGAGCATACCGACCAGTTGCGATAAATAGAAAAAGCGCTGATGACGCTGTTCTGGCCAGCGCTCGATGAAGAACTGGCCCTTGTCGTTGATTTGAATGGGGGTGCTGACAATCTCATTGCCACGGGACATGTGCACAAGGTTGATCTCGGTGGAGGTTCGGCGCTCGACGATGAAATGCCCGGGTGTTGTGAGTCTGCTGCGGTCCGGCGGCGCCGGCACGTTTGGCACTCTTCGCCCAGGAATACCGACGTAGAGCGTGAAGTCACTGCGCAACGCCACGTCCTTACCTTCTTCGAAAGATTCCCACGCCCCCTGGTGCAACGGCCTGGCCAGTTCCGGGGCGCTGTCGCGCACATGCAGGCTGACGGCATCCTGCAGCGTGGCGAGGCCCGGCACGCCCAGGTACGTATCGGTGTGGGTACTGCCCACGAACGCGACCCACTTGTGCGGCCCTTGGGCGAGTTGGTCGGCCTTGATCACCTCGTTGGCGAAGTAGCTGAACATTTGAAGGCGCGGCAAATCGCCATTCAGACCTTTGACGTAATAGGTGGCCGTACAGTCCAGCGCTCGTACGCGTATCCCGTATTTGTTGGCTTTCTTGACCAAGTGAGTGTAGGTGTCCGTGCCCTCGTAAAGGGGCATCTGGCCTCGGTCCAACTGCCGGAGGTAGTTCTCCAGGATCGACGGCATCTTCGAGGTGCGGTAGTAGGTTTCCAGGGCTTCCTGATGCAGATCGGTCAACAAATGCTCGAGGTACAGCGTCTTGACCCCCAGCTTTTTCAGGTGCTTGAAGTACTGGATCAGCAGGCGCTTGCTGGATTGCGCGGAATGGGCCTCGCCGATGACCAGCCCATTGCGCTGTTTGAACAGCCGTTCAAACAACACGCTTTCGTTTCTTGCGCTGGTCAGCTCGCCCAAGGCTCTGCGTTGGGGCAAGGTGAGGTCGGCGAAATGCGCTTTGGCAGTGGCGTACAGGCGCTGGCGGGTCTCGATGAAGGTGTTCATTGCCCTGGCATTCTCTGGCTGGGCGTGGGAGTAACGCGAGTCCAGGCCACGCCGCTCCAGGCGCATCTGGTCGATGTTCGCGCGCATCGGTGCCGGGATGTCGAACGCCGCGTAATGGGAGACGGTGCCCGATGCTGGCGTGAGGCTGCTCGGTGCGCGCAGTGCCCCATGGGTTGTTGCAATGGATAGGGCGTAGTCACCTCGGGACTGGGCGCTGCTGTGTGTGTCGGGCCACAGGCCGGTCGGCTCCCCAGGCGCCACGTCGTGAACGCGCAGCGCTGGCGCCTGTTGCAACTCCGCCAGCCCGGCAATGCGCTCGTAACGGCCCAGGCGGTTGGTATCGACCAACGCCAGCCAACCTTCGTCCGGGTTGTGTTTCAGGTTGAACTCGATAGCGGTGTGAGAGTAGAAATTGCGCAGCTTGCTGCTGCGCGGCACAAAACGCGCGCCTTCGCCCAGGGCCAGCACGTGGCCCATATGGTATGAAACTGCAGCGTCCAGGCCGTCGATGGCGATGTTCAGGCGCTGGGTTTCGAGCAGCAGCTTGCGGTACGTGAACGGCGCATCCGCTGCAAACCCCAAGGCCTCGTCCACCTGCGCCAGATGCCGCTCGATCTGTTGCAGGGCGTGGGCTTTGTTGCCGCTGAGCTGGTTGTTGAGGATTTTCAACTTGCGATGGAACAGGTCGCGGGGCAGGTTCTCGATGTACACCCGCTTGAGTCCCTGTTCCGCCAGGCCTGGCAGTTGTTCGATCAACAGCTGTTTACTGGCGATGGAGTTGTCGACGGCTCCGATAATCAAGCGCTTGTTGCGGCTGAACAGGCTCTTGAGAATGTCGCTGTGGGCTGCGTTGCTCGCCAGTGCGGGCAGTGCGCTTTTCGGCGCCGGGGCCGGTAACGCCTGGTAGAACGCGTCGGCGTCTTCGCTCAAGCGCGCGACGTTTTGTTCATAGGCCGTGCGCAGTGGTTGCACTTCGATAAACGCGTTGCCTTGGGCCGCCGCCGCGTCCTGCCCCCGGCTTTGCATGTGTGTTTTGAAGCCTGGGTCGAGCAGGGTGCGGAAGGTCTTGGCCTGATCGGGCGCTACGTCGAAGGCCTCCAACGGGCTGCTTTCATCCGCCAGCAGCTTTTCGTATTGCTTGCGCCCACCCCCGGGGACGCTGAAGCGCACCCACTGCCCATCACTGTTCTGGCTGACCAGGCGTGCGGTCGAATGGAGCTGGCCGGTCAGCGGGTCGTGGCGATACAGCAAGTAACGGCCCAAGGCGTCGGGAGTCTGCGATGCCCACAGTGGTTGCCCATCAAACAGGATGGATTGCATGCCTTCGGGGTTGATCGCATCCAGTTGCTTGAGCGGCGCACTGCCGACGGCGTGTGAACTGGTCTGGATGACGGCACGCAGGGGTTTGAAGCTGCTTTTGAGCAGTGGGCGCAAATCGAACAGCACGGCCCCCATAGCATTGGCCAGGAAGCCGACGTAGTGCTCAATCGCGGCTGCCATGTCGTTCTGGTGATAGGCGTTGAGGGCCAGCATGGCGTCCTTGAATGCCAGCAGGCCGCCCAAGGTCAAGCTCAGCAAGGGGAATGGCATCGTTGCAATGGCCGTTACCCACTCGATACAGGTCCACAGGATGCCGGTAATCATTTGGGTGCGATTGACCGTCGTGCCGTGCACGTCATCGATGGTGCGCTGCAAGCTCATGTTGTATAGCTCGTGGCGCAGATCGAGCAGCGGCGTGACGCGGCTTATCGAGTCGTGCCGAGCCGGGCTTGGGGTGGTGCGGTCGATGTCATCCGGCAGGCCGTTGCGGGCGTTCTCCAGAAACAGGTGCACTCTGCGCAGCGACTGCAACGACACACGAGAGCACCAATAGCCGGGCATGCCTTCGACTTTTTTCAGCAGGTAGTTGAACAGCTTCGCTTCGCGAAAGTTGACGCCGTCCGGTGCGTTGGGCGTGTACAACAACACGGGATAGTCGGCGTGGCTGAACAGGTAGTTGCCCATCACCCAATCACCGTCGATAAACAAGCGGTGGACTTTGTAGGTATTGCGCGTGGTGCTGCGGGTATCCGACAAGCTGTCGATGGCCTGGTTGAGCCAGCTCAGGTCGACACTGGCGATATGCCCCTTGAGTCGGGCCTCCAGCGCGGCACTCTGCATCTGCAATTGGTGAATCGCCAGCACCGCACTGCGTCGTTCGTGATAACCGGGGCTGTCGCTGGATTGCAGGCGCTGGCGCACTTCATTGATATAGCGTTCACCGACCCATACGCCGGTGACCGAGCGGGCAACGTTCTGTGCGGTCAGCGGGCTCAGATCTACGCCCTTGGGGCCGCGAAAGACCGCGGATCTGGAAAACTTCTCGTCGAGAAAGCCGATGCCGTCTGCATAGCCGTCGCGGTACAGGGTGGTGTAGGACAGTGGTGTTGGCGGCGCACCGAGCAATGTCCGTGGCGAGTAGGCGAAGACGCTGTCCGGGTCGATGTCATTTTTGGAGCGTCCCAGCAGTCTGTTCAGGCTGAGCCTGGCTTTATCGCGCAAATAGCTGTCGAAGCTCGGGAAATTGGCTTCGGCATCGGGTCTGGCATTGTAGGTGCGCAGGGCACCCTCGATGTTATCCGCCAGGGTGATCAGCCGGGTTCTGTCTGCCAGGGAGGCGTTACGAAACCACGCTGGTGAGCTGAAACTGTAATCATCCAGTTGCAGCGCCAGGCGGTGTGCGGCCATCGCGTCCAGGCAATCGGCGTGGCTGCAGGGTTTGCCGAAGGTCACCTCGTGGTGTTCTTCGGCATCGGGGCGCAGGCTGATCGCCTGGATGAAGGTGCTCATTTTCGGGCGGAAGCGCAGCGGCACTTGTTGCAGTACGTAATTGCTCATCGTCTGGGGTTGATCCAGCCAACCGATGATATGGGTCTGGCATTCGCGCAGGCTGCTGAAGGCGAAGAACTGTTGTGCGCTGGGGGCGTCAGGGGTGCACAGCAATAGGCGTTTGACCTGGCCGTGGGCATCATCTTCGCGCAGCAGCCACAGGTCTCGCAGTTGAGCGCCGTGCAGCAGCACGGTTTGTGCGCAGAGCTGCGGGCGGGGATTTTCGCGCAGGTCTGCAAACAGCTGCACATCGTCCGGACCGAGGTGGCCTTGCAGCTGGGCAATGTAGGCCAAGGCGACCAGGCGCTGATCGAAAAACGTGCGGGCCGCCTGTTTGATCTGCGGGGTGCCCAGCACGGTTTTTTGTGTGTCGGCAAAGTCCAGGCGTGGTTGCAGGTCTTGCAGCAGGGTGATCAGCACTTGCGGGGTGAGTCGGGCATAAGCCTTATCGAGCGGGGCGCCGGCGTAGCTCAAGGTGCTGTGTTCAAGGAAGGCTGAGCCCGGCGCGCTGTCGCCGGTGTGCAGGCCGCGCAAGGCCAGTTCCACCAGTGAACGCTGCTGCTCGTAGGTGCCGACCGGCGGCACTGTGCGCCGGGTTGTGATGTGCAGCAGGTCCGGGTCGAGGTCGTGGATGTCCAGTTCATCGGCCAGTTTCTCGGCCCATTGGTGCCGGGCGAGGGCCTGGGGCGTTGCTGCCGGGCCGAACAGATTCATGAACGCCTCGCGCGCCTGGTTGTAGTTGCGCAGGTGTTGGTCGAGGGTGTCGCGAAGCGGCTTGCTGGCGCTGCGGTACCAGTCGGGCAGGGCGTAGAACAGGTCGCGCTCAAGCAGTCGCTGTGCGCGAAAGTCCAGGCGCAATGTCAGGTCGGGCAACGCGGCTTGGATGGCGTTGTCGAGGTGCTCCTTGATGTGTGTGGTGTCTGCATGGCTCAGGGCGTAATTGATGTCCTGTTCACGTTTGTCGAGCAGGGCTTGGTAGACGTGTTCGAACAGCGGTTTGTCCTGGATCGGAAGTAAGGTCAGTGGCCATATATCAACGGTATCCAGGTGTTGGTAGCGCACAGGCAGGTGACGATTGAACTCAGCCCGCCCGTTGGCGAGCGCCATCGCAGATTGCAGGCCTTGGTCCAGGTCGTGCAGCGAGTCGAAGGCTTCCAGACCCCGCGCGGGCGTGAACAACAAGACCGGCCCCACGGGGGGCGCTGCTGGCAGGCTGTCGACGACGGGGTTGGCCTGGCGCGTCAGCACAAACGCACCGGCGAACGTGACGGTCTGTTCCTGGTAGGTGAAGGCCAGGGCGTACATGCCGGGGCGGAAGGTTGGCCCCAGCGAGCAGTTTTCCAGCATCTGCTGGTCGGCGGGGGACAGCAGGTTGTCACTGACGTTGAGCCGGGTTTCCAGTTCCAGCGCGTTGATGCCGGCGGTGAAGGTCAGATAAGTCTTACGGCTCTGCCCTGCGACGGCGCTGGTTTCATCCAGCGCCTTGAGGCGGCTGTTCAGGTCCGGTGGGATCACATCCTGATACAGGGCACGCGCCTGGCTCATAAACGTAGCGTTGATACGCTTGAGGTCGGTGTTGAGCTGTTGCAGCGTGGCGTACTCCGCCGGCAAGGTAACGGGGCGTTTGCTCTGGCCGCGCAGGGTGGGGTCAATCTCCAGCAAGTGGGCGTGAATCTGATCAAGCGTGGGCGCGGCATCGCGGGTATTCGGCGTACTCATTGGCACAACCCCTGAGGTGGTGAGTGGAATCACCAGCATGGGCAGCGCAGGGGCGTGTTCGGCAGTAGATAGGTATGTCGGTGCGCTCATCAAGGCACGGTGTTGTGTGCTAGTCTGCTGGCCCTTTTAGTTTTGGGTGACAAGGAACGCGCGGCTTTTGTGCGGCGTTTTCAGTGTTGTCCTACAGCGGAGCACCTTCATGTCCGAAGTTAATCTGTCCACCGACGAAACCCGCGTCAGCTACGGTATTGGCCGTCAACTGGGCGACCAACTGCGCGACAACCCGCCACCGGGTGTGAGCCTGGACGCCATCCTGGCTGGCCTGACCGACGCTTTCGCCGGCAAGCCAAGCCGTGTTGATCAAGAGCAAATGGCTGCCAGCTTCAAGGTTATCCGCGAAATCATGCAAGCCGAAGCGGCTGCCAAGGCCGAAGCGGCTGCTGGCGAAGGCCTGGCTTTCCTGGCTGAGAACGCCAAGCGTGATGGCATCACCACCCTGGCTTCCGGCCTGCAATTTGAAGTGCTGACTGCCGGTGAAGGCGCCAAGCCGACCCGTGAAGACCAGGTACGTACCCACTACCACGGCACCCTGATCGACGGCACTGTGTTCGACAGCTCCTACGAGCGCGGCCAGCCTGCGGAATTCCCGGTTGGCGGCGTGATCGCTGGCTGGACCGAAGCCCTGCAACTGATGAATGCCGGCAGCAAATGGCGCCTGTACGTGCCGAGCGAACTGGCTTACGGCGCTCAAGGCGTTGGCAGCATCCCGCCGCACAGCGTTCTGGTGTTCGACGTCGAGCTGCTCGACGTTCTGTAAGACCTGCTGATTACTGCGGGAAATGGCTTGTGTGGGAGCAGGCTTGCTCGCGAAGACGGCGTGTCAGTCGCACATTTATTGACTGACCCACCGCTTTCGCGAGCAAGCCCGCTCCCACATGAAGCTCGCTTCCACAGGATGGGCTCATGGATGGAATTTGCCATTCAATTCAGTGGCCGGGCGCAACGCTCGGGCATAGCAGAACAGAAACAGATTGCGCACCACTTCCTTCAGTACCCCGGGCTCACTTGAGCTCAAGCCATTCACGTCCAGGTCGCCCTGGTCCTGCAGCTCGCTCAGCGCCTCTTCTTCCAATACCGCACAGACTTCGCCGGTTTCCCGATGCAGGATGCGCAGGTAAGGGTGTGGGCGGTCCAGCCAGGCGTCTATCAAATAAGTCATGGTCGTTCTCCTTGATGGGTTTCAATGAGAATAATTCTTATTCGTAGAATAGCAAGTGCCTATTGGCGGTTTGTGGTTTTTTCTGTGTGGTTATTGCGCGGGGTCAACCGGGAGGGCGAAACGCCATCCCGCGGCGGGCGCGGGATGGAAGTTGCAGGCTCAGACCTTGCGGACGAACTCGGACTTGAGTTTCATCGGGCCGATACCGTCGATCTTGCAATCGATGTCGTGGTCGCCATCGCACAGGCGGATGTTCTTGACCTTGGTGCCGACCTTGACCACCAGGGAGGTGCCCTTGACCTTGAGGTCCTTGATCACGGTGATGGTGTCGCCGTCCTGCAGGACGTTGCCCACAGAGTCTTTCTTCACGGTTTCATCGCTAGCCGCTTCGGCCTCGCCATTGGCGGACCACTCGTGGGCGCATTCCGGGCAGATCAGCTGGGCGCCGTCTTCGTAGGTGTATTCGGAATTGCATTTCGGGCAGGGTGGCAACGTGCTCACTAAAGCTCCTTGTAGAGTCAGGGATGGCTAAAAGTCGCACATTATATAGGGTTTTAACGGTGGGAGGGGCGGCTTGGCTCGGTCTAATGTGGGAGCTGGCTTGCCTGCGATATCGGTAGTGAATTCACTAAAGCTATCGCAGGCAAGCCAGCTCCCACATTAAACGGTGTGCAATCAGTGCGTACGGGCGACCGCAAACTCACTCAGCTCAACCAGTGCATCCCGGTATTCGCTGGCCGGCAGGGCTTCCAGGCATTGGATGGCACGGGCCACGTAGTCACGCGCCAATTGCGCGGTGTAGTCCAGCGAACCCGAGGCTTCCACGGCTTCGCGGATGCTTTCGAGGTCTTCGATCCCGCCTTTCTGGATCGCCTTGCGCACCAGGGCCGCCTGTTCCGGCGTGCCTTCGCGCATGGTGTAGATCAGCGGCAAGGTCGGCTTGCCCTCGGCCAGGTCGTCACCGACGTTCTTGCCCAGGGTCTCGGCGTCGCCGCGGTAATCGAGCAGGTCGTCTACCAGTTGGAAGGCCACGCCCAGGTGGTCGCCAAAGGTGCGCAGGGCTTCGGCCTGTTCGGCGGTCGCGCCACACAGCGCGGCGGCGCTATGGGTGGAGGCTTCGAAGAGCATCGCGGTTTTGCCGCGAATCACTTCCATATAGGTTTCTTCGGTGGTGCTGGCGTCGCGCACCTTGGACAGCTGCAACACTTCGCCTTCAGCGATGATGCGGGTGGCCTGGGACAGAATCTTCATCACCGGCATCGAGCCCAGTTCGACCATCATTTCGAACGAGCGCGAGTACAGGAAATCGCCGACCAGCACGCTGGGGGCGTTGCCCCACATGGCATTGGCGGTCTCGCGGCCACGGCGCATGCCCGACATGTCGACCACGTCGTCATGCAGCAGGGTCGCGGTGTGCAGGAATTCGATAGTCGCCGCCAGCAAACGCAAGTCGTCGCCTTCGCGACCCAGGGCCTTGCCACACAGCAACACTAATAAAGGACGCAGGCGTTTGCCGCCCGCCGACGTAATATAGTCGCCAATTTTGGAGACCAGCGGCACTTTGGACGTGAGCTGTTTCTTGATGATGCCGTCGACGGCGCTAAAATCGTCCGCGACCGCGCGGTAGAAAGCTTGGGGTTGCATCAGCTACAGTCGCTCCAGAAGGGTTGCGCGGCATGCTAGGACCCTGACCCCGCAGTGTCAAGGCGCGATAGACGGCCCCTTGCAAGGCTTCTATAGCTTGCGTACAATCGCGCACCCTGAACTTCCTGGGCAGCACCTGCCTTACGCAATTGCATTCGGGACGTCCATCCCATGCAGCCATGCCAGCCAATACCTCTTCTTATAAAGAGCTGGGTGAGCAGGATTATCGGAGAAATACCATGTCGTACGCAGTAATTGTTACTGGTGGCAAGCAATACAAAGTCGCCCCAGGTGAATACCTGAAGATCGAAAAACTGGAAGTCGCTACCGGCGAATCCGTTACCTTTGATCGCGTTCTGTTGGTCGCCAATGGCGATGACGTGAACATCGGCGCTCCAGTTGTTGCTGGCGCTACCGTTGTGGCTGAAGTGATCTCCCAAGGTCGTCACGATAAAGTCCGCATCATCAAGTTCCGTCGTCGTAAGCACCACATGAAGCGTATGGGCCACCGCCAGTGGTACACCGAGATCAAAATCACCGGTATTCAGGCTTAATTTCAGCCTAATTCCTCACTAGGAGAATTGACTCATGGCACACAAAAAAGCTGGTGGTAGTACCCGTAACGGTCGCGACTCAGAAGCCAAACGCCTTGGCGTGAAGATGTATGGCGGCCAGAAAATCATTCCGGGCAACATCATCGTGCGTCAGCGCGGCACCCAATTCCACGCCGGTTACGGTGTAGGCATGGGTAAAGATCACACCCTCTTCGCGAAAATCGAAGGCGTGATCAAGTTTGAAGTAAAAGGCGCGTTCAACCGCCGTTACGTGAGCGTTGTCGCAGCTTAATTGCGAGATCGCTGGAAAAGCCCTGTCTTGCGACGGGGCTTTTTCGTTTGTGGAGTGAGTCTCTTGCAAAGCTGTTTGTAATGGGCGATAGCAGCAGGATATGCGGTCGTTGCTTGAGGTCGCTGCGCTCATTTTTGCAAGAGTCTTATGTCTTGGTTTCTTAAGCTCGTCCATGCGGCGAGAGGCGTTTTGTTATGAAGTTCGTTGATGAAGTTTCCATCCGAGTAAAAGCAGGCGACGGCGGTAACGGTTGCATGAGTTTCCGTCGCGAAAAATTCATCGAAAACGGTGGCCCAAACGGCGGTGACGGCGGTGACGGCGGTTCCATCTACATGATGGCCGACGAAAACCTCAACACCCTGGTCGACTACCGTTACACCCGGCACTTCGATGCCGAGCGTGGCTCCAACGGCGGCAGCACCGACTGCACCGGTAAAAAAGGCGAAGACCTGGTGCTGCGCGTACCCGTCGGCACCACGATTATCGACTCCGCTACCCAGGAAGTGATCGGCGACCTGACCAAGGCCGGCCAGAAGCTGATGGTTGTGCAGGGCGGCTGGCACGGTCTGGGTAACACCCGATTCAAGTCCAGTACCAACCGTGCGCCACGCCAGACCACGCCAGGCAAGCCGGGCGAGCAGCGTGACCTCAAGCTGGAAATGAAAGTACTGGCCGACGTAGGCCTGTTGGGCCTGCCGAACGCGGGTAAAAGTACCTTCATCCGCTCGGTCTCGGCCGCCAAGCCGAAAGTCGCCGACTACCCGTTCACCACCCTGGTGCCAAACCTGGGCGTGGTCAGTGTCGACCGCTGGAAAAGCTTCGTGATCGCCGACATTCCCGGCCTGATCGAAGGCGCTTCCGACGGCGCCGGCCTGGGCATTCGCTTCCTCAAGCACTTGTCCCGCACCCGTTTGCTGCTGCACCTCGTGGACATGGCGCCGTTGGATGAAACCAGCGCAGCGGACGCCGCTGAAGTGATCGTCAGCGAACTGACCAAGTTCAGCCCGGCCCTGGCCGAGCGTGATCGCTGGTTGGTCCTGAACAAGTGCGACCAGATCCTCGAAGAAGAGCACGAAGAGCGCGTCAAGGAAATCGTCGACCGCCTGGAGTGGGAAGGCCCGGTCTACGTGATCTCGGCCATCGCCAAAGAAGGCACCGAGCGCCTGACCCGCGACATCATGCGCTACCTCGAAGACCGCGCCGACCGCCTGGCGGCCGACCCGGTGTTCAAGGCCGAACTGGCTGAACTCGACCAGCAGATCGAAGACGAAGCCCGTGCCCAGTTGCAGGCGCTGGACGACCAGCGTGCCCTGCGCCGCAGCGGCGTGAAGTCGGTCCATGACATCGGTGACGACGATTGGGACGAAGAAGACGTGGATGATGAAGACGGTCCTGAAATCATTTACGTGCGCGACTGATTCGTTGCAGTAAACTTAAGCGCCGCTCAATTGAGCGGCGTTTTGGTATCTGGGTATACGTAGTCACGAATAACGTTATGGGTTGCGCTGGGTCGCGCAGCCCTCTATCTAAGGTTGAAGATGATGCGGAGCAAAGTGACAGGTGCGCAGCGCTGGGTCGTAAAGATCGGAAGTGCGCTGCTGACGGCGGATGGCAAGGGGCTCGATCGTGCAGCCATGAGCGTCTGGGTCGAGCAAATGGTGGCCTTGCATGAGGCTGGCGTTGAGTTGGTGCTGGTGTCGTCCGGGGCGGTTGCCGCCGGGATGAGCCGCCTCGGCTGGACCGCGCGACCCAGCGCGATGCACGAACTGCAAGCCGCCGCCGCCATCGGCCAGATGGGCCTGGTACAAGCCTGGGAATCCAGCTTCGCCGAGCACGGCCGCCACACGGCGCAGATCCTGCTGACCCACGACGACCTGTCCGACCGCAAGCGCTACCTCAACGCCCGCAGCACCCTGCGTGCGCTGGTAGAGCTGAAAGTCATCCCGGTGATCAACGAAAACGACACCGTGGTTACCGACGAAATCCGTTTCGGCGACAACGACACCCTGGCCGCCCTGGTAGCCAACCTGGTGGAAGCCGACCTGCTGGTGATCCTCACCGACCGCGACGGCATGTTTGACGCCGACCCGCGCAACAACCCCGATGCGCAACTGATCTACGAAGCCCGCGCCGATGACCCTGCGCTGGACGCCGTGGCCGGCAGCGTCGGCGGTGCCCTGGGCCGTGGCGGCATGCAGACCAAGCTGCGCGCTGCACGCCTGGCTGCGCGTTCCGGTGCCCACACCATCATCGTCGGCGGGCGCATCGAGCGTGTGCTCGACCGCCTCAAGGCTGGCGAGCGGATCGGCACGCTGCTGTCGCCTGAGCGGGGTATGCTCGCGGCGCGCAAACAATGGTTGGCCGGTCATCTGCAAACCCGTGGCACCCTGGTGCTGGACGATGGCGCTGTATCTGCGCTGTCCCAAGGCAACAAAAGCTTGCTGCCGGTCGGCGTCAAGCTGGTGCAGGGCAGCTTCCGCCGTGGCGAGATGGTGGTGTGTGTGGCCCCGGACGGTCGTGAAATCGCCCGCGGCCTGGCCAACTACAGCGCCCTGGAAGCGCAGAAAATCATTGGGCAGTCGTCTGACGCGATTGTGGGCCTGTTGGGTTATATGGCGGAGCCGGAACTGGTGCACCGCGACAACCTGATCCTGGTTTAAACAAAGGGAGTATTCGATGCGCGTAATGAAGGGATTGCTCGGCCTGCTATTGGCCATGCCACTGTTGGCGTCTGCCGAAGAAGTTGGCCAGGTGTCGACGGTATTCAAGTTTGTCGGCCCCAACGACCGGATCGTCGTCGAAGCCTTCGATGACCCCAAGGTCGACGGTGTGACGTGCTACCTGTCGCGCGCCAAGACCGGCGGCGTCAAAGGCGGCCTGGGCCTGGCCGAAGACCGTGCCGAAGCCTCGATCGCCTGCCGTCAGGTGGGGCCGATCCGCTTCAAGGGCGAGCTCAAGGATGGCGACGAAGTATTCAAGGAGCGTACGTCGCTGGTGTTCAAGACCATGCAGGTGGTGCGCTTCCTCGACAAGAAGCGCAACACCCTGGTTTACCTGGTGTACAGCGACCGCCTGATCGAAGGCAGCCCGCAGAACGCCGTGACGGCGATTCCGATCCTGCCGTGGCCTACCGCTCAGTAATCCGCAGGCGGGTTTTGTCATCGGCGTCTATGATTGCAGGCTTGCGGGTTGTAATCTCGACGAGCCGCTTTGCTAAGAACATGGGATATCTGGAGTTCGTCATGAGTGCTTTCCACGATCTGAAACTCAAAGCTTTGGACGGACAAGAGCTGCCACTGGCACCCTTCAAGGGGCAAGTGGTGCTGGTGGTCAATGTGGCCTCCAAGTGTGGCTTGACCCCGCAATATGCGGCTCTGGAAAACCTCTACCAGCAATACAAGGGCCAGGGGTTTGTCGTGTTGGGCTTGCCCTGCAATCAGTTTGCAGGCCAGGAGCCGGGCAGCGAAGAGGAAATCCGCGAGTTCTGCAGCCTGAACTATGGCGTGACCTTCCCGCTGGGCGGCAAGCTTGACGTCAACGGCCCGGACCGTCACCAGCTCTACCGCTTGCTGGCGGGCGAGGGTGCGGAGTTTCCCGGGGATATAACCTGGAACTTCGAGAAATTCCTGCTGGGCAAGGATGGGCGGGTGCTTGCACGCTTCTCTCCGCGTACCGCACCGGATGATCCCACCATCGTCCAAGCCATCGAAAAAGCCTTGAATTAACTCGGCCCGGCCTGTGGAGGGGGAGCCAGCTCTCTCGCCACAGGTCAGTCGCCGTTCGCTTTTATCCTTTAATCACTCAGATCAATAGTGCTGTTCAGGCCTCTGTGGGGCCAATATTATCCACGTCATAAACCCGCCTTACGTGGAGCATCCCCATGCCTGTCCAAGCCTTGTTCAAACCCTTCCAGCTCGGTGCTCTGCAACTGTCGACCCGTGTAGTCATGGCGCCGATGACCCGTTCGTTCTCGCCGGGCGGCGTACCCAACGCCCAAGTCATCGAGTACTACCGCCGCCGCGCCGCTGCCGGTGTGGGCCTGATCATCACCGAAGGCACGGTGGTCGGCCACCCAGCATCCAACGGCTATCCCAACGTCCCGCATTTTTACGGTGAGGCCGCTCTGGCTGGCTGGAAAAAAGTGGTCGACGCCGTGCATGCCGAGGGCGGCAAGATCGTCCCGCAGCTGTGGCATGTGGGCAGTGTGCGGCGCATCGGCACCGAGCCGGATGCCAGCGTGCCGGCCTACGGCCCAATGGAAAAACTCAAGGACGGCAATGTCGTTGTCCATGGCATGACCCGGCAAGACATCCAAGACGTGATCAATGCCTTTGCCCAAGCCGCCAAGGATGCCCAACGCATCGGCATGGACGGCGTGGAGATCCACGGCGCCCACGGTTACTTGGTCGACCAGTTCTTCTGGGAAGGCAGCAACCAGCGCACCGACGAATATGGTGGCAGCCTGGCCAACCGTTCGCGTTTTGCCATCGAGTTGATCCGGGCCACCCGCGCCGCGGTTGGCGCGGACTTTCCGATCATCTTCCGTTTCTCTCAGTGGAAACAGCAGGACTACACCGCCCGACTGGTGCAAACCCCCGAGGCGCTGGGTGAGTTCCTGCAGCCGTTGGCTGACGCTGGTGTGGACATTTTCCACTGTTCCACTCGCCGCTTCTGGGAGCCGGAATTCGAAGGTTCCGACCTCAACCTGGCCGGTTGGACGCGCCAGCTCACCGGCAAGCCGACCATCACCGTAGGCAGCGTTGGCCTGGACGGCGAGTTCCTGCAATTCATGGTCAACACCGACAAGGTCGCGCAGCCGGCCAGCCTGGAGAAGCTGCTGGAGCGCCTCAACAATGAGGAATTCGACCTGGTTGCCGTGGGCCGTGCGTTGCTGGTGGACCCGGATTGGGCGGTGAAGGTGCGCGAAGGTCGCGAGGGCGACATTCTGCCGTTCAGTCGCGAGGCGTTGACCACGTTGGTCTGATCAAGCCATTCGGCGTTGGAGAGGGGCCGGGTATGTCGATACCCGGCCCTTTTATTTCAGCGGTTGCTCAAGCGATGGTGTGGTTGTACCGGCCGTCGCCCTGCATAGGGCGTCCGGTAACCGTCATCGTGGTCGGGCTGCCTCGGTGTAGGCCTTGACGAGGTTTGCCGGTAGTCCCAGTCGGGTTGTGAGTAGTCGCGATCCGGCTGTGGCCGGTACGGTGGGTTCCAGCCTGGTCGGGTGTACTGATAGTCGGGCTGTGGCGGGGGCGGAGGGTTCCAGCCTGGCCGGGTGTACTGGTGGTCGGGCTGTGGCTGGTACGGAGGGTTCCAGCCTGGCCGGGTGTACTGGTAGTCGGGCTGTGGCTGGTGCGGAGGGTTCCAGCCTGGCCGGGTGTACTGGTGGTCGGGCTGTGGCTGGTACGGAGGGTTCCAGCCTGGCCGGGTGTATGGCTGATCCGGCTGTGGCCGGTGTGGTGGGTTCCAGCCCGGCTGGGTGTGTTGGTTATCCGGCCGGGGTGGGCGCGGGCGATACCACGGTTGCTGAAGGTGGGTCTCGGGCCTTTGCGAGGGATTGCCCGTAGCCGCCGGAGCGCTGAAGTGCCAATTACCGTGAGCCGCTGCTCCGTTGATGTGTGTCGACATAAAAAACTCTTTCAGATTATGGGGTGCCCACCTTCACCAGGCAGGTGCGTCATGGGTGGCCATAATCGGAGTGACGTTCCCGAAATATCCTGTTTGGTGGCGGGGATTCAGACAATGCCTATTGCCTATTCCGAATCGCGGCCCCATAAACCGTCGGCTGTGGGCGCCGGGTGGTGAAGTGGATGACTGAAACTGTCGCCGGATCAGCGGGTGGAGGGTAACGGCGGAGCAACAAACTCTCCCTTGCACACACCCCGTAACTGGTGCTCGAACTGCTCGATGATCGCCGGCCAACCCTGGCGGCTGGCATGTTGGCGTGCATTCAGGCGCGCCCTGCGCAAACTCTCGCGCTCTTCAAGCAGCCAGCAGGCCGCATCGCAAAACGCCTCCTCATCCCCCGGCATCGCCAGTACGCCGTTATAGCCATGGCGGATATGCTGGGTCGCAGCCGCCTGGTCATACGCCACCACGCCCAACCCGGAAGCCATGGCTTCCAGCACCACGTTGCCGAAGGTTTCGGTGAGGCTGGGAAACAGGAACAGATCGCCCGACGCGTAATGCCGTGCCAGTTCTTCGCCGCGTTGCGTGCCGCAGAACACGGCGTCGGGCAGGTCATGTTCCAGCAGTGAGCGTTGCGGCCCGTCGCCGACGATGATCAATTTCAGCCTGCGCTGTGGATATGTGTTGCGCAGCGCCTCGAAACAGCGCTTGAGTACACCCAGGTTTTTCTCCTGAGCCAAACGTCCTACGTGCAAAACTGCAATGTCGTCATTGCCCAGGCCCCAGCTCTCACGCAGTACGTTGTCGCGCTTGGCCGGATGGAACAATTGGCTGTCGACGCCCCGCGACAACATGCCCAGCCGCTCGAAGTGGCGGCGTTCCAACTCCAGGCGCTGGCTGGCACTGGGCACCAGGGTCAAGGTCGAGCGGTTATGGAACCAGCGCAGATAATGGGTGACTACCCGGCTCAGCATGCTTAACCCATATTGGTTCGAGTACTGCTGGAAGTTGGTGTGAAAGCCGCTGACCACGCTGATCCCCAGGCGCCGGGCAGCCCGCAGCGCGGATAAGCCCAGCGGGCCCTCGGTGGCGATGTACAGCACATCCGGACGCTGGCGGGTCCAGCGGCGCAGCAATTTGTGCATCGACGACTGGCCCCATTGCAGGCCCGGGTAGCCCGGCAGCGGCCAGCCACGGCACAGCAGCAATTCGTCGTCGCTGGGACGGCTCTGGTCAGCGTTCTGGCGTGGACGCACCAGTTCGACCTGATGGCCGCGCGCGCGCAGACCTTCGCACAGGCGGCCAAGGGTATTGGCCACCCCGTTGATTTCGGGCGGGAAGGTTTCGGTGATCAGAGTGATGTGAAGCGAGGCTGTCGTCATGGCCCACAGTGTCACTGTGGGCCATGTCGTCATTGTGTCATTGGGATGATGGATTTATGACGTGGTCACGTTCTGCCGCGCCATCGCTTCGGCGCCCTGCTCACGCACCCAGAACAAGGTCGCCCCGGCCACTGCCGCCGGCATCATCAACAGGTTGACCACCGGCACCAGCAACACCAGGTAAACGATGCCGCCGAAGCTCATGCTCTGCCAGCGTTTCTGGCGCAGCCAGGCGAGCATCTCGTTCCAGCCCAGCTTGTGGTTGTCGGCCGGGTAGTCGATGTACTGGATCGCCATCATCCACACCCCGAACAGCAGCCACAACGGCGCGGCGATCAGGTTGACCACCGGAATGAACGACAGGATAAACAAGCCGATGGCCCGTGGCAGGAAGTACCCCAGCTTGCGCATTTCCCGGGCCAGTGTGCGCGGCACCATGGCGATCAACTCACCCCAACTGAACGCCGGGAAATCATCGGTGCCACGCACCACCACTTCGACTTTCTCCGAAAGAAAACCGTTGAACGGCGCGGCGATGATATTGGCCAGCATGGTGAAGGTGAAAAACACCATCAGCACCACCAGCACCACAAACAGCGGCCATAGCAAGTAGTTGAGAAAGCTCAGCCAGTTCGGCAGCGTCGGCATCAGGTGGTCGACCCACAGGCTGAACTGATGGCCGGCGAAATAGATCAAGCCGACGAACAACACCAGGTTGATCGCCAGTGGCAGCAGCACAAACAGGCGCAGGCCAGGGCTCAAGACCAGTTTGAGGCCTTCACGCAGGTATTGCGGGCCGGAAAGGGCAGGGGCGGGCATGGATAACTCCGAGCAAAGGGGCGAACGCGCCGACCTTACCGGCTTTGTATCACGGGCGAAAGCGGCGACATCAGTCGTAACAAACCCGTCGATCAGCCGGGTCGACTGCATAGGGACCGTCTATGAGCTGGATTGTTAATGCGTATTTCCTTAATCTTGCCCCCCTCTATACGCTGCACCCATTATTTTCAGGGCCTGCGAGTTAAAGCCTTCCCCAAGTGCTTCGTGGTCCCTTTTTTATTCCAGCCGCCTTGTGGTCCGGGCGGTCGACAGGAGTGAGTCATGTCTGATACCCGTCATTCGCGAGTGATTATTCTCGGTTCCGGCCCTGCCGGTTACAGCGCTGCGGTCTACGCTGCCCGGGCCAACCTCAAGCCGCTGCTGATCACCGGCATGCAGGCGGGCGGTCAATTGACCACCACCACCGAAGTCGACAACTGGCCGGGCGACGTCCACGGCCTGACCGGCCCGGCGCTGATGGAACGCATGAAAGAACACGCCGAGCGCTTCGAAACCGAGATCGTGTTTGACCATATCAACCAGGTCGACTTCTCCAAGAAGCCTTACAGCCTGACCGGCGACAGCGGCGTCTACACCTGTGACGCACTGATCATCGCGACCGGCGCCAGCGCCCGTTACCTGGGCCTGCCATCGGAAGAAGCGTTCATGGGCAAAGGCGTTTCCGCCTGCGCGACCTGCGACGGTTTCTTCTACCGCAACAAGCCGGTCGCTGTGGTCGGTGGCGGCAACACTGCCGTGGAAGAAGCGCTGTACCTGGCCAACATCGCCAGCACCGTGACCCTGGTTCACCGCCGCGAGACGTTCCGCGCCGAGAAGATCCTGATCGACAAGCTGCACGCCCGTGTGGCTGAAGGCAAGATCATCCTCAAGCTCAATGCCACCCTGGACGAAGTCCTGGGCGACAACATGGGCGTGACCGGCGCCCGCCTGAAAAACAACGACGGCAGCTTCGACGAGCTGAAAGTCGACGGCGTATTCATCGCCATCGGCCACACGCCGAACACATCGTTGTTCGAAGGCGTGCTGGAAGCCAAAGACGGCTATCTGGTCGTACAGGGCGGCCGTGAAGGCAATGCGACTGCGACCAACCTTGAAGGCATCTTCGCTGCTGGCGACGTAGCCGACCATGTGTATCGCCAGGCCATCACTTCGGCCGGCGCTGGTTGCATGGCGGCACTGGATGCCGAGCGTTACCTGGATGGTTTGGGCAACGCTTCGCTCTAAACCGTGGCAATAAAAAACCGGCTGAGAGGCCGGTTTTTTTACACCCACGATTTAACTGACACCAAAGCACAAATGTGGGAGCGGGCTTGCCCGCGAATGCTGAGTGTCAGTCACTGAATTAGGCGACTGGCCCACCGCTTTCGCGGGCAAGCCCGCTCCCACAGTTTGATGGTTGTCTGACTCAGGATCTGCGGGTCAAGGGCTGCGCCGTGAACGTCACACCCGCCAAGCCGGACACCAAAGCACAAATGTGGGAACGGGCTTGCCCGTGAATGCTGAGTGTCAGTCACTGAATTAGACGACTGACCCACCGCTTTCGCGGGCAAGCCCGCTCCCACAGTTTGATGGTTGTCTGACTCAGGATCTGCGGGTCAGGGGCTGTGCCGTGAACGTCACACCCGCCAAGCCGGACACCAAAGCACAAATGTGGGGCGGGCAAGTCCGCTCCCACAGTTTGATGGTTGTCCGGCTCAGGATCTGCGGGTCAGGGGCTGCGCCGTGAACGTCACACCCGCCAAGCCGGACACCAAAGCACAAATGTGGGAGCGGGCTTGCCCGCGAATGCTGAGTGTCAGTCACGGAATTAGGCGACTGACCCACCGCTTTCGCGGGCAAGCCCGCTCCCACAGTTTGATGGTTGTCCGACTCAGGATCTGCGGGTCAGGGGCTGCGCCGTGAACGTCACACCCGCCAAGCCGGACACCAAAGCACAAATGTGGGAGCGGGCTTGCCCGCGAATGCTGAGTATCAGTCACTGAATTAGCCGACTGGCCCACCGCTTTCGCGGGCAAGCCCGCTCCCACAGTTTGATGGTTGTCCGGCTCAGGATCTGCGGGTCAGGGGCTGCGCCTTGAACGTCACACCCGCCAAACCGGACACCAAAGCACAAATGTGGGAGCGGGCTTGCCCGCGAATGCTGAGTATCAGTCACTGAATTAGGCGACTGACCCACCGCTTTCGCGGGCAAGCCCGCTCCCACAGTTTGATGGTTGTCCGGCTCAGGATCTGCGGGTCAGGGGCTGCGCCGTGAACGTCACACCCGCCAAGCCGTGTGCGATAAGTGCACGGATGTTGCCATGGTCACTGCCCTCAGGCGTCGCCACCACCGAACGGTAGTGCTCGCCAAACGCCAGCAGCGCTTGCTGATCGCTCAAGCCTTCCAGCACAGCCAGGCCCAGGGTCTTGCAGGAGCCTTCGTTCTGGCCGGCAGCGTTTTCCACATCACCATTGGTAAAGGCTTGCGGCTGGTAGTCATAACCTGCGGCAATAAACGCCAAGGTGTCGGCAAACGCATGTTCGCCGCTGTTGAGGCTGGCGCGCAGGGTGTTCAAATCAGTCATGGGTTTTTCCTTTGGCGAACGCCGCCTGTTGATCGGCGCTGGCTTCTTTCTGGTATTGGGCTTTCCACTCGGCATACGGCATGCCGTACACCACTTCTCGGGCATCATCGAGGCTCAGCTCGATGTGGCGCTCATCGGCCTCGGCCTTGTACCACTTGGACAAGCAGTTGCGGCAGAAGCCTGCGAGGTTCATCAGGTCGATGTTCTGCACATCCTTGCGACTGTCCAGGTGTGCCACCAGCCGGCGGAAGGCGGCTGCTTCGAGTTCGAGGCGTTGTTGGTCGGTCATAGTGGTCTCTTCGAGACAGCTTCAAGCGGGCAAGCTTCAAGCTGCAAGTTGGAATGGGTTGGCTTTAGCTTGCAGCTTGCAGCTAACGGCTTGCAGCTAACGTTATCGACACCGATTCGGCAAAGCGCAGCGCATGGGGCTTGTCCACTTCGACTTCGGCGTACAGCACTGTTTCATTGCTCATCACCAGATCCAGCAGTTCCTGGGTCAGGCGCTCCAGCAGGGCAAAACGGTTGCCTTCCACATGGGCAATGATCGCCTTGGTGATGGTGCGATAGTTCAGCGCATGGTCGATGTCATTGTCGCGCACGGCTTCCTGGGCGGCATACAGGATGGTCAGGTTGATCAGCACATCCTGCTTGTTGAGGATTTCGTCCTCGTTGATGCCGATGTAGGTGCGCAGGCACAGGTCCTTGACCCGGATGCGCGCCATGCCTGGTTGAAGTTGTGGCATTGCTACTTGCTCCGTCCGATCAGTTGCAGGAACTCCATGCGCGTGGTGTTCGACTCGCGGAACGCGCCGAGCATCACCGAGGTGTTCATGGTTGAATTCTGTTTCTCCACACCGCGCATCATCATGCACATGTGCTTGGCCTCGATCACCACTGCCACGCCGGCGGCCTGGGTCACTTCCTGGATCGCATCAGCGATTTGCCGCGTGAGGTTTTCCTGGATCTGCAGGCGCCGTGCGTACATGTCGACAATGCGCGCCAGCTTCGACAGGCCGAGGACCTTGCCGGTTGGAATATAGGCCACGTGGGCCTTGCCGATGAAGGGCAGCAGGTGGTGCTCGCATAGCGAGTACAGCTCGATGTCCTTGAGGATCACCATCTCGTCATTGTCGGAAGTAAACAGCGCGCCGTTGACGATGTCGTCCAGGTTCTGCTCGTAGCCGTGGCACAGGTACTGCATTGCCTTGGCCGCGCGCTTGGGGGTGTCGAGCAAACCTTCACGCTCCGGGTCTTCGCCCAGGCCTTTGAGGATCTCGCGGTAGTGTTGGGGCAGGGATAAGGTCATACAACATCCTCACAAACGGCTTACTTGATATGCCGCCCGCCGTTGACGGTCAGGGTGGTACCAGTGACATAGGGGTTGTCCAGCAGGTAACGCACGCTCTGGTAGATCACCTCGGGCCCGGGTTCGATGCCCAGTGCGGACTTGGCCAGCACCTGGGTGCGATAAGCGGCGTCGTCGCCTTCGTTGAACATCACCATGGCGGGCGCGATGCCGTTGACCTTGATCAGCGGCGCGAACTGCGCGGCAAACGACAGCGTGAGGCTGTCGAGCCCGGCCTTGGTGGCGCAATAGGCGATGTGCTGGCGGCTGCCCTTGCGCACCACGTCATCGCTGATGTGCACGATGTCGGCGGGTGTCGAGCGTTGTAGCAAAGCTGAACAATGCAGGTTGATCAGGTAAGGCGCAAGCATGTGCACGCTGAACATGTCGGTAAAGGCACGGCTTTCGTCGTCGGGACTCTCTGCGATCCAGGCCGAGGCGTTGTGGATGATCGCACGCAGGCTTTGGGTGTGGGTGTTCAGCTCGGCGATAAACGCCAGGATGCCGGCTTCGCTGGAGAAGTCGGCAAACACACCGATCGCACCGCGTTCGCGCAGGGCCTGCACGCCGGGACGTTCGCTGCGGTAGCTGAAAATCACCGGATGGCCGTCGTCCAGCAGGCGCTGGGCGCAATGCAGGCCGACACGCTGGCCGGCGCCGGTGATCAGGATCGGGGCGTGTGTTGCAGTCATGGAGGGCTCGCTTCGCTGGCAGGTTCAAATCATACCAGCGAGCGGCCCCCCCTGTACTCACGCGGCGGCTTCGGTGGCCTTGCGTGGTGTGGGCGCAGGGTGCAGCCAGTTGGCCAGCAGGTGGGTCGACAGCGGAATGAACAGATAAACCATCAGCGGCGTGAGTGCCAGGGTGCTGACCAGCACGCGCGGCACCAACTCCAGCTCATTGAGCAGCGGGCCCAGTACAAAGTTGAAGATCAGTGACACCGGGAAAAACGCCAGCCAGATCGCCACGGCCTGCTTCCAGCGCGGCGGCCGTGCACCCACGGCACCAAACCAACCGTCGATGCCGCTCACGCGATGCTCGGACGGGTCGGCAAACAGCTCGCTGCCACGGCCCAGCCAGGCACTGCGGGACGCGGAAAACTCCCAGGCATGCAGGGTCTTTTCATCGGCGAAGCGGAAGATGATCTGGAATTCGTCGTCATTGGGCGGCGGTGCGAGCACGCCTGAACCCAGGTAACCGGGGAAGTCGGTGGCCAATTGCTCGCCTTCGCGCAGCCAGGCCATCAGTTCTTCGTAGCGACCTTTGGCCACGCGACGCGCAACCATCAGGGTGACTGGGGAGGTAGACATTATGTATCTCCAAATAAACGGGTGCGCTGGACCGGGTAGGTGGCGCACGAACATAGCGGCGGGGTAGTGCCGCTATGTAAAAACAGGCAAGGATTATTCCTGTTTTACAGAAATACGCCAGTGACATTGGTCTAAAGAGGGTGGACCTTGAAAAAGACAGCTCTAAAGGCGTTAAATGGCTGCCCCAATTACCGTTGGTTTTTTGGCCTAAAATGCCCGAAATTACTGCTCCTCTTGATAGCATTTCACATCTGGATTCGACCGATTCCGAGGCGTTTTTTCCGATTCGTGAAGTGTCGAGATTGACAGGCATCAATCCAGTGACGCTGCGTGCATGGGAGCGGCGTTATGGCCTTATACAGCCGACGCGCACCGAAAGCGGGCACCGGCTCTACTCCAAGGCCGATATTGAGACGGTCAATCGTATTCTTGATTGGATCGAGCGCGGCGTGGCCGTAAGCAAGGTCGGCAAGATCCTGGCGCGCGACGACCAGCAGGCGCAAGCCGTGCGTGCCGAGCACGACACGCCTGAGGGCGCCGAGTGGGCTCAATGGCAGGCGCGGTTGAGGCTGGCCGTGAGTGCTTTCGATGATCGCCAGTTGGAGCATGTGTACGGCCAGATTTTTGCGACCTACCCCCAGAGCATCGTGTTCCAGGACATCCTGATGCCCCTGTGGAACGAGCTGCTGCGCCATCAAGGCCGATTCGGCCAGGCCAGTGAGTGGCTGTTCTTCGACGCGTTCCTGCGGGTACAGGCGTTGGCGCGTCTGCATGTGGCGTGCGCCTCGTCGGCCCCCCGGGTGCTGTTGGCGGCCATGCCCGGCGAATGCCGCAAGTTGGAATTGCTGGTGGCCGGGCTGTTGATGACGCGCGACGACCTGGCGGTGAAGGTGCTGGGCATGGGCCAGCCATTTGATGAGCTGACACTGGTCTGTGAAAAGACCCGTCCCCAGGCCCTGATCGTCTATTCCAACCGTTCCCACGGTTATGACCTGCCGGGGCGCCTGAACCGCCTGGCGCTGACCCTGGATTGCCCGTTGTTCCTGGCGGGGGTCGCGTCGGACCTGGCCGAGAAGGACCTGGCCGGTTCTTCCATCGGCTGCCTGGGCAATGAAGGACGCCTGATGCAGCGTCGCTTGCAGCAGTTTCTCAGTGGGCAGCTGGATACCTGAGATCAGGCGTGTACGTGCGGGTGGACCAGGCGGTGTTGATGCAGGATGAATTGGCGCAGGCGCTCGATCTCATCCGCATCGCTCTGGCTCAGGCGGTAGGCGAACAAACCGCGTGCGGTTACCCGTTCCAAGGTGCCGCGTAGCGCAATGCGTTCGTAACCGGAAGGGCTGAACCACAGCGCAAAGGTCTTGGGCGCCTTGACCCGGCCGCGGATCTCGACCAGCACACCCTTGAATGACACTTCGTGCACCCACAGCGCGCCCGGCGTGCCTTTGATGTTCTCCAGTGCCACCGGTGCCTCGAGGGCCAGGCGCCACGGACGGATCATCGGCCCGTCTTCGAAAATGCTCGGCACCCCCAGACGCAGATGCACCGCATGAAACTCATCCTCCACCAGATGCAGGGGGAAGGTGAGTTGCTGGTTGTCGAACTGTGCCTGGATGGTGACGTGATCGTGAGCGGCCAGGCGTGTGAGCAAATCGCGGATCTGCGCGCCGCCGTTGACGGTCAGGCTCGATGAAGCATCCCGCAGGTTTAGCTGGGGGGTGTGCTGCATGTTCTGAATGAAATCCAGTTCATCCTGGGTCAGAAGTGCGTCGCGTCGCATCGATCATTGCTCAATGAGGGGGTACTAAAATGCCATTATCCGCTCTACAGACCGCATTATCTAAATTTTGTTAGATCCGCTCGTCATCTTTAGCGCGGCCAGCTCGGCCTTGACCTGGGCCAGTTCGGCTTCCAACTGGGCGACGCGCTGCTGGGCCTTGACCTGCAAGGTCACATCTTTTTGCACACCGACAAAATAAGTCTGCTTGTCGGCCTCGTTGTACACCGTCGACAACGACAATTCGTTCCAGAAGTGACTGCCGTCCTGACGATAGTTGCGCAGGATTTCCCGGCACGAACCGCCACAGTCCAACGCCTCGCGAATCGCCATCAGCGCCGGCTGGTCGCGGTCACCTGACTGCAGGAAGCGACAATCCTGGTACAGGATGTCATCCAGGTGGTAGCCGGTCAGCTTCTCGAATGCCGGGTTGACGTAAATTATCGGCTTGTCCTTGCCTTCGCGCTCGGCGACGACAATCCCGTCGTTGGAAGCGTTGACAACCATTTGCATCAGCTTGGCGTTGATCATTGAGCGGTCCATGGCTTGTTTTGGGAGCTTTGAGTTTATGGCAACGGTTGAATGTTTCACCGGGCCCGCTGAAATATTTGTGACAACTGCTAATATCCCAGCCTTTCACTCAACTACAGGATCAGATTGATGAAAGTCGCCATCCTTTCCGGCTCGGTCTACGGCACGGCTGAAGAAGTCGCCCGCCACGCCGCCGGTATCCTCAGCGCAGCCGGTTTTGAAGCCTGGTACAACCCGCGCGCCACCCTGGCGGACGTACAGGCTTTCGCGCCCGAAGCGTTTCTGGCGGTGACGTCCACCACCGGCATGGGTGAGCTGCCCGACAACCTGCAACCCCTGTATTCGGCCCTGCGTGACCAACTGCCCGCCACCTTGCGCGGTCTGCCCGGTGCGGTGATCGGCCTGGGCGACGCCAGCTACGGCGACACCTTCTGCGGCGGCGGCGAGCAAATGCGTGAACTGTTCGGCGAACTGGGCGTGCGCGAAGTGCTGCCGATGTTGCGCCTGGACGCCAGCGAAAGCGTCACCCCCGAGGCCGACGCCGAGCCCTGGTTGGCCGAGCTGGTCACTGCACTGCGCGGCTGACCGGATACTCGCGCAACAACGCCAGCCAGGCCTGGGCGGCTCTCGACAGATAGGCGCCCTCACGCCAGATGAATGCAATGTCCCAGCGCAGGAAGTCCGGCGCCTTGAGCGTCAGGCGCACCACGCCCGGTCGCACCAGCCCACGGGCGACCACGCTGGGCAGCAGCACCACGCCTTGACCGGCCGCGACCAAGGCCACGAGAAAATCCGCCTGGCCACTGCGGCCGATTTCCTTCGGGGTAAAACCCACTTGCTTGCACGCCTGCATCAGCCGGTCGTTCAGCACAAAACTGCGCTGGTACATCAGGAATGGCGTGTCCGCCAATTCCTCCAGGCGCACCTGGGCGTTTTCCGCCAGCGGGTGATCCATCGGCAGCAGAGCGTCCAAAGGCTCGTCGCAAAAGGCTTGCCAGGCGAAGGCCGGGTCGTTGGGCATCAGGCTGCCACCGACATCCAGCTCACCGTTGAGGATCGCCTGTTCGATAGTGCGGCTGCCGCCCTCCAGCAACTGGATAGTGACGTTGGGGTAACGCTTGCGATACTCGGCAAACAGCCCGGCGAACAACGTATCCCCCGCCAGCAGCGGCAAGCCCAGGCGCAGCTCGCCGCGGGCCAGTTGCTGCATGTCGTCCAGCTCACTGAGCAACTCGCTTTGCAGGCGCAACATCGCCTCGGCGCGCTGCAATACCACCGCGCCGGTGGCGGTCAGGCGCACGTGCGAGCCGGTGCGCTCAAGCAACGGAGTGCCAAGGCTGTGCTCCAATTGCGCCACCTGTTTGCTCACGGCGGATTGGCTGATGTGCAAGGTTTTACCGGCTTGGGTAAAACCGCCCCGGTGGATGACTTCGACAAAGCTGCGCAGCTGTTTGAATTCCATGCTCTCAATTCCAGTTTGGAATAGTTGACAGTCTAACAATTCGCTGTGGGTATGGGGTTGGCCTCTTTAAAATGGGCGCTTGCGAGGACCCAAAGCCCATGAAACGTTTCACCCGTTTGTCTATTGAATTGGTTGTGCTGTTGGCCATCTACTTTCTCGGCTGCCAACTGGCCGTTTGGTTCGCCTGGCCTATCCCTGGTGGTGTCGTCGGCCTGGGCCTGCTCCTGGCCACGTTCGCCAGCGGCCTGGTCAAGCCCGCCGCCCTGCAATTGGGCGCTGGCGTGTTGATGGCCGAGATGCTGCTGTTCTTTATTCCGGCCTTGATGAGTTTGCTGGACTACGGCGGCCTGCTGCGCAACGAGGGCTGGCGCATCCTGCTGGTGATCGGCGTGAGCACCTTGGCGGTGATGTTGGTGACGGCGTTCACCGTTGAGATCGTCTGCCGCTGGAGGCTGCGCCATGAAGCTTGAACTGATGCCGGTGTTCTGGCTCGCCCTGACCCTGGGCGCGTACATCTTCAGCCGCTGGATCTACCGGCGCACCGGGCGCTATCTGTTGTCGCCGCTGATTCTGGTGCCGGTGCTCTTGCTGGCGGTGGCGATGCCGATGCACACCGCCTACGCCGAATACGCCGCCGACACCCACTGGCTGATGCTGGTGCTGGGGCCGGTCACCGTGGCATTCGCCGTGCCGATCTGGCAACAGCGCCGCCTGTTGGCGCGGCACTGGTCGGCGTTGCTGCTGGGAATGGTCGCCGGCAGCGTGGCCTCCATCGGCACTTCGTTCGGCCTGGCCAAAGCGCTGGCGCTGGACAGCGCGGTGACAATGTCCCTGGTGCCGCGCTCCATCACCACACCGTTTGCCATGCCGGTGTCGTCCGACTTGGGCGGCGTGCCGGAACTCACCGCCGTGTTCGTGATGTTCACCGGCGTATTCGGTGCCATGCTCGGTGGCGTGTTGCTCAAGTGGCTGCCGCTGCGCACGCCCTTGGCGCGTGGCGCATTGTTTGGCGTGGGGGCCCATGGCGCCGGGGTCAGCCGGGCACATGAAGTGGGCGGTGAAGAAGGCTCGGTCGCCGGTTTGGTGATGGTATTGACCGGGTTGCTCAACCTGTTTGCCGCGCCTTTATTGGCGGCGCTTCTCTGACGCCATTTGCGCAGGTTTCAACTATTCTCAAAGCTGACTCGTACGGTCATCAAGCTGGCTGCCAAGGCAACTACGACGACTGGGACGTCTGACTAGACTGGCCCATCACTCAAAAAAACAATAAGAAAGTGCGCCAAGGAGGTCATCACCGTGAGCTTAGCCCCGGTTCTATCGCCACAAAATGTCCAAGGCCAGGTCAGCGCTGCCGAATGGCAGACCCGTGTCGACCTGGCAGCCTGCTATCGCCTGGTGGCGTTGCACGGTTGGGATGACCTGATCTTTACCCACATCTCGGCCAAGGTGCCGGGCACCGATGACTTCCTGATCAACCCGTATGGGCTGATGTTCCACGAGATCACCGCGTCGAGCCTGGTCAAGGTCGACCAGGCCGGCAACAAGCTGATGGACAGCCCCTACGAGATCAACCCGGCGGGCTACACCATCCACAGCGCGATCCACGAAGTCCGCCACGACGTCACCTGCGTGCTGCACACCCACACCGCGTCCGGTGTCGCAGTGGCGGCGCAGAAGCAGGGCGTGCTGCCGATCAGCCAGCAATCGATCTTCGTGCTGTCGAGCCTGGCCTACCACGCCTACGAAGGCGTGGCGCTGAACCATGAAGAGAAGGCCCGCCTGCAGGCCGACCTCGGTGATAACAATTTCCTGATGTTGCACAACCACGGCCTGCTCACCTGCGCCGCCAGCATTGCCGACACCTTCCTGATGATGTTCACCTTCCAGCGGGCCTGCGACATCCAGGTGCTGGCGCAGAACGGTGGGGCCGAGTTGATCCCTATCGGCCCGCAGATTCTTGCCGGGGCCAAGGCGATGGTGGCGGCCGTGACCAAGAGTGCACAAGGCATGGGGGGCGCGCTGGCCTGGCCGGCGTTGCTGCGTAAGTTGGACAGCCTCGACCCTGGGTATAAAACCTGATGCCACTCGCCGAGATCCCGCTCACTGCCTGGCACAAGCGCGGCCAGAGCTTCGTCTTCCGTGGCCATACCATCCGTTATTGGGTGGCGGGGCAGGGCGAACCGCTGCTGCTGATCCACGGCTTCCCCACCGCCAGCTGGGACTGGCACTACCTGTGGCAACCCCTTGCCCAGCGCAACCTGGTGATCGCCTGCGACATGCTCGGCTTTGGCGAATCGGACAAACCCCTCGACCATGAGTACTGCCTCTTGGAGCAGGCGGATTTGCAGCAAGCCTTGCTGGAGCATTTGGGTGTGGACCAGCCGGTGCACGTGCTGGCCCATGACTACGGCGACAGCGTCGCCCAGGAACTGCTCGCGCGGCATTACGAAGCGCGTTTCCAGATGGCCAGTTGCGTGTTTCTCAACGGCGGCTTGTTCCCCGAAACCCACCGGCTGGCGCTGGTGCAGAAACTCCTGCTCAGCCCCCTGGGCTGGATGATCGGTCGCGCGTTTGGGCGCAGCGCGTTGTCCGACAGCTTCGGCCAGATTTTCGGTCCGCATACGCGCCCCAGCGAAAGTGCCCTGGATGATTTCTGGCAGTTGATCAACTGCAACGATGGCACGCGGGTGCTGCATAAACTGATCGCCTACGTGCCCCAGCGCCGTCGCCTGCGCGAGCGATGGCTGGAAGCGATGCAGCGTGACGAGGTGCCCCTGCGGGTGATCGACGGCGAGGTTGATCCGATTTCCGGTGCCCATATGGTGGCGCGTTATCAGCAGTTGATACCCCATGCCGATACGGTGCTGCTGGCCAATATCGGCCACTACCCGCAGATCGAGGCGCCGGTGCAGGTGCTCAAGCATTACCTGGCGTTTCGTGAGCGGATCGCCGGCCCGATGTCCTATCTGGCTTATTCCTGAAGGCACACAGTTCAACATCTGTGGGAGCGGGCTTGTGTGGGAGCGGGCTTGCTCGCGAAAGCGGTGGATCGGCGAAATAGGTGTCGACTGAAACACCGCCTTCGCGAGCAAGCCCGCTCCCACACAAGCTGACGTCCACGGCGCCCCGGCCATCATCCCCCAGCCTTATCGCGCACCATTCAGCCCTGGCCGACTTTATTGTGACCAGAGGCCGGGTGCCTGACACTCATGCCATTCCCATTGTCGCCAGCGGAGTTCGGTATGAGTGAGTCAGTGCAGTTCCAGGATAAGGTCGTGATCGTCACCGGAGCCGGCGGCGGGTTGGGCCGGGCCCATGCGCTGCTGTTCGCCCGCCACGGGGCCAAGGTGCTGGTCAACGACCTGGGCGGCTCGACCCAGGGCGAAGGTGCCAACGCCTCGGCGGCCGACCGCGTGGTCGCCGAAATCCGCGCCGCTGGCGGTATTGCCGAAGCCAACCACGACTCTGTCACCGACGGTGACAAGATCGTGCAGCACGCGCTGGAGGTGTTTGGCCGCATCGATGTGGTGGTCAACAACGCCGGCATCCTGCGCGACAAGACCTTCCACAAAATGGACGACAGCGACTGGGACCTGGTTTACCGGGTGCATGTCGAAGGCGCCTACAAAGTCACCCGCGCTGCCTGGCCGCATATGCGTGAGCAAGGGTATGGACGGGTGATCTTCACCGCGTCCACCTCGGGCATCTACGGCAACTTCGGCCAGTCCAACTACGGCATGGCCAAGCTCGGCCTGTATGGCTTGACCCGCACCCTGGCGCTGGAAGGGCGCAAGAACAACATCCTGGTCAACGCCATCGCGCCCACCGGCGGCACACGCATGACCGAAGGCCTGATTCCGCCGCAGGTGTTCGAGCGGCTCAAGCCGGAGTTGGTCAGCCCGCTGGTGGTGTACCTGGGCAGTGCCGCGTGCGAGGAAACGGCCGGCCTGTTTGAAGTGGGCGGCGGCTGGATCGGCAAGACCCGCTGGGAGCGCAGCCTTGGCGTGGGGTTCGATCCTGAAGCCGGTTTTTCCCCGGATGACGTCGCCGCGCACTGGCAGCAGATCTGCGACTTCGAGGGCGCCGCCCACCCCAAGGACAATATCGAGGCGCTGAAGGAGATGATGGCCAACTTGCAGAAGTACAGCCTCTGATCATTGCTCGTACGGCAGTGAATCGTGCGGGGCGCCAAGGGCGCCCCGTTTTATTGCGCGCATAAAAAAGGCCGCTGCATAGGCAGCGGCCGAAGTAAGACGTTGGATCAAGGAGCTACAAATCCACGTCAGTGAACACCGGTAACAGATTGATAAAAGGCATCAATCCCATTGAATCTGGCTTTTCTCCCGGTAGCGGGAGCGGGCGTTGTGCCCTGCAAGCCCGGTAAGAATAGTCGGTTGTAACAGAATGAGTAATAGCGCTTCAGGACAAGGACTGTTACCGATACCGCAACAGTTGCCGGGGCGCTATCCATTGGCCTGATAAGCCGCCATCCATTCGATCCATACCTGCCTCCAAACCCGCGGCCTGGGCGGCCGCTAATCCTTTCGAGCGACAACACGAATCCCTCCTTGGTGCGCTTATCGCTCCTGTTGCGCGGCAGTAGGGTGGGGCCTTCTGTCACTCACCGGGGAAGACGCATGACAAAAACAACAATGCGCGCCATCTTCACGCCACAGGCGCTGGCCGCTGCGGTTGCACTGGGTTGCTGTGCGCAGGCGCAGGCTGTTTCGTTCAACATTGGCGAGATCGAAGGGCAATTCGACTCCTCGCTGTCGGTCGGCGCGAGCTGGGGCATGCGCGATGCCGATAAGAAACTGGTGGGCACCGTCAATGGCGGCACCGGGCAGGCATCTACCGGCGATGACGGACGGCTGAACTTCAAGAAGGGCGAAACCTTCTCCAAGATCTTCAAGGGCCTGCATGACCTGGAACTCAAGTACGGTGACAGCGGCATGTTTGTGCGCGGCAAGTACTGGTACGACTTCGAGTTGCAGGACGAAGACCGCGAATTCAAACAGATCAGCAACCACCACCGCGATGAAGGCGCGCGCTCGTCCGGCTACGAGCTGCTCGATGCCTTCGTCTATCACAACTATTCGATTGGCGATCAGCCGGGCAACGTGCGCCTGGGCAAGCAGGTGGTCAGCTGGGGCGAAAGCACCTTCATCGGCAACTCCATCAACAGCATCAACCCCATCGACGTTTCCGCCTTCCGTCGCCCTGGCGCGGAGATCAAGGAAGGGCTGATCCCGGTGAACATGCTGTTCGCCTCCCAGAGCCTGACCAACCAGCTGACGGTGGAAGGCTTCTACCAGTTGAACTGGCAGAACACCGTGCTGGATAACTGCGGTACGTTTTTTGGTGGCGACGTTGCGGCCCATGGCTGTAATGGCAACTACACCGTGGGCAACCCGGCGATTGCGCCGTTGCAGCCGGTGGCCGCAGCCTTCGGGCAGGGTTTTGAAGTGACGCGCGAGGGCGTGATCGTGCAGCGCGCACGGGACCGGGATGCGCGTGATGGCGGCCAGTTCGGTGCGGCCCTGCGCTGGCTGGGGGATGACACCGAGTACGGCCTGTATTTCATGAACTATCACAGCCGTACCCCGACCGTCGGCACCATCACCAACAACACCACGCTGGCCCGGCTCGGCGCCATCGCTGGCGCCGCCAACGGTATCGCGCCCGGCACTGGCTCGGGCCTGGTCCAGAGCCTGATGCTCGGCCGTGGCCAGTACTACCTCGACTACCCCGAGGACATCCGTCTGTTCGGCGCCAGTTTCTCCACCACCTTGCCGACCGGCACGGCGTGGACCGGCGAAATCAGCTACCGCCCGAATGCCCCGGTGCAACTCAACACCACCGACCTGACCCTGGCCCTGATCAACCCGGTGGCCGGCCAGGCGGCCTCACCGATCCGCAGCAACTTCGGCGACGACAACAAAGGCTACCGCCGCAAGGAAATCACCCAGATCCAAAGCACCATGACCCAGTTCTTCGACCAGGTGCTGGGCGCCGAACGCCTGACCCTGGTGGGCGAGGCGGCCTTCGTGCACGTCGCCGGGCTGGAAGACAAATCCAAGCTGCGTTACGGCCGTGACTCGGTCTACGGCGCCTACGGTTTCCAGGGCGACACCGACGGTTTTGTCACGGCCAACTCCTGGGGCTACCGCGCCCGGGCGATCCTTGACTACAACAACGCGCTGTTCGGGGTGAACCTCAAGCCCAACCTGTCGTGGTCCCACGACGTCGCCGGCTACGGCCCCAACGGCCTGTTCAACAAAGGCGCCAAGGCCATCAGCGTCGGCGTGGATGCGGACTACCGCAGCACCTACACCGCCAGCCTGAGCTACACCGACTTTTTTGGTGGCGACTACAACACCCTCACCGACCGTGACTTCCTCGCCCTCAGCTTTGGCGTGAACTTCTGATCTGGCTTAAAGAAGGACAAGAATCCATGCGTAAGACACTTGCTGTATTGGCTCTGAGTTTGCTGGCTGCCAATGTCATGGCTGCCGTATCGCCGCAGGAAGCCGACAAACTCGGCACCAGCCTGACCCCGATCGGCGCCGAAAAAGCCGGCAACGCCGACGGCTCGATCCCGGCCTGGACCGGCGGCATCCCGAAAAACGCCGGCGCGGTGGACAGCAAAGGCTTCCTCGCCGACCCGTTCTCCAGTGAAAAACCGCTGTTCGTGATCACCGCGGCCACCGTCGACAAGTACAAGGACAAACTCTCCGAAGGCCAGGTGGCGATGTTCAAGCGCTACCCCGAGACCTACAAGATCCCGGTGTACCCGAGCCACCGCACGGTCAACCTGCCGCCGGAGATCTACGAGTCGATCAAGCGCAGCGCGCTCAACGTCAAGCCAATCAACGACGGCAACGGCCTGGAGAACTTCACCGGCAACCGCTACTACGCGTTCCCGATTCCCAAGAACGGCGTGGAAGTGCTGTGGAACCACATCACCCGCTACCACGGCGGCAACCTGCGCCGCATCATCACCCAGGCCACACCGCAGACCAATGGCAGCTACACGCCGATCCGCTTCGAAGAAGAGGTGGCGGTGCCGCAACTGATCCCCGACATGGACCCGGCCAAGGCCGCCAACGTGCTGACCTTCTTCAAGCAGTCGGTGACCGCGCCGGCACGCCTGGCGGGCAACGTGCTGCTGGTGCACGAAACCCTCGACCAGGTGAAAGAGCCGCGCCTGGCGTGGATCTACAACGCCGGCCAACGCCGCGTACGCCGTGCCCCGCAAGTGGCGTATGACGGGCCGGGCACCGCGTCCGACGGCCTGCGCACCTCCGACAACTTCGACATGTTCTCCGGTGCGCCCGACCGCTACGACTGGAAGCTGGTGGGCAAGAAGGAGATGTACATCCCCTATAACAGCTACAAGCTGGACCAGCCGACACTCAAGTACGACGACATCATCAAGGCCGGCCACATCAACCAGGACCTGACCCGCTACGAACTGCACCGGGTGTGGGAAGTGGTCGGCACGGTCAAGCCCAGCGAGCGGCACATCTACGCCAAGCGCCACATGTACATCGACGAAGACAGCTGGCAGGTGGCGCTGGTGGATCACTATGACGGTCGTGGCCAACTGTGGCGTGTCGCCGAAGGGCATGCGCAGTTCTACTACAACCACCAGACCCCGGCCTACACCGTGGAAACCCTGTACGACATCATCGCCGGGCGCTACATCGCCCTGGGCATGAAGAACGAGGAGAAGAGCAGCTTCGTATTCGGCTTCAACGCCAAGGCCGCGGACTACACCCCCGCTGCGCTGCGAGCCGAAGGCGTACGCTGACTTCAGAGGTGAAATGCAATCCAACTGTGGGAGCAGGCTTGTGTGGGAGCGGGCTTGCTCGCGAATGCAGTGTGTCAGTCAAAGATGCTTCGACTGATCCACCGCCTTCGCGAGCAAGCCCGCTCCCACACAAGCCCTGCTCCCACATTCGTTTGTGTACACCTTGGGTTTTATGGCCACCAATCACCCCGCTGAATACTTCTTCAACAACCGCCAACCACAGGACTAGGGTACGCATCAGGTTGCATAACAATAAAAAAGCAGGATGCAGCAATGACCGCCATGACACGCTGCCTGGACCGTCCTGGATTCATGCCCCGGCTGTCCGCCCACCATCTGCTGCGCCCGCGCCTGGCCGAGCCTTTGCTGGCGGCGCAGGCACGGGTCAGGTTGCTCTGCGCCCCCGGTGGCAGTGGCAAGAGCGCCTTGCTCGCCGAGTGCGCGTTGCAGGCACCGGCCGCTTGCCAGGTGTATTGGCTGCCGCTCAATGGCGTCACCCTCAGCCCGCTGGAGTTGTGCCAGCGCCTGGCCCTGAACCTGGGCCTGCCGTTTACCGATGAAGCCACGTTGCTGCTCGACCTTGGTCGCTGGCAGGCCCCGGCGTGGCTGTTTCTCGATGATTTCTGCCGCCAGCCTGCGCCCGCACTGGACGCACTGCTCGACCGCCTGCTCAGCGCCGCCAGCCCGGCGTTGACCTGGTGGCTGGGCGCTCGCCGCCGGCCCCTCTGCAACTGGCCGCGCCTGTTGCTCGATGACGAACTGCTGGAATGCAGCGGCAGCGAACTGGCCTTCAGCGCTGCAGACATCCAGGCGCTGGCGCCGGGGCACGAGGTCGACCGCATCCTGCAGTTCAGCGGCGGCTGGTGCGCGGGCGTGCGGATCGCCCTGCTCGGCGACGGGCACCCGGACAAAACCCTGCTCGACTACCTGCAACACGAACTGTTCAGCAGCTTGCCGCCGGAACTGGCCGAGGCCTGGCGCGTGCTTGCCCATCTGCCGCGTTTCAACCCCGGCTTGTGCGAGCACCTGTTCGGCGCCGGCGACGGCGATCAGTACCTGCGCGACTTGCAGGCCCTCGGCGCCTTTATCCAGCCGTGGGAAGATGCCGCCGACTGGCTGCAGGTGTTCCCGCCGCTCGCGCAACTGCTGCGCGACGAGCCCTGGCCGGCCAAGCGCTCCTGGCATCGGCGTGCCTGCCAATGGTTCACCGCCGAGGGGGATTGGCAGGCGGCGTTCGAGCAGGCGTTGCTGGCGGAGGAATATGAGATCGCGGTCAGCCTGTTGCAGCACTTCAGTTTCGAGGACCTGTTCCGCCAGCAAAACGCCGTGCTGCTGTTGCGCCTGCACGAGCAGCATGGCGATGAGCTGATGCTCGGCTCGGCGCAACTGGTGGGGTTGGTCACGGCGGCCTTGTTGTTCGCCGGGCGCTTCGAACAGGCGGCGTTGTGCATCGATCAACTGGCGCGTTTCGCGCCGCAACCCAGCGCGGCGCAACAGTGCTATCTGCTGGCGCGCTGGCAGGCGCAATGGGGCTGGTTGCTGCATTTGCGTGGGGATGCCGAGCGTTCCCGCGAACATTTTCTTGAAGCGCTGCAAGCTTTGCCCGACAGCGCCTGGACCTCGCGCCTGATGTGCTTGTCGGGGCTGACCCAGCAAGCCTTGCTGCGCGGCGAACTGGAAGTGGCGCAAGCCTTGAGCCGCGAAGCGTTGTGCCTGGCCCGTGCCCACGGGTCATTGGTGTTGGAGGCGTTGCTGGAGTTGGACCACGCTCAATTGCTGGAACAGCGCGGCGCACCGTACCGGGCGCAGAGCCTGTTGGAAAATGTCCAGGCGATGTTGCTCAAGCAGCGTCTCAAGGCCGGGCCGCTGGTCGGGCGCATCGCCTTGCGCCGTGGGCACCTGGCCTTGCGCCAAGGCCAGGATGCGCTGGCCGCCGAGTGTTTCGATGCCGGCTTGAATATGTGCCTGCACAGCCAGGACAAGCGCGTGCTCTATGGTTTTCTCGGCCTGGCGTTGCTGGCGGCCAACCGTGGCGATTACGCCCAGGCCTTTGTGCAACTGCGCGAGGCCGAGCGGCTGATGCAGCAGCGTCAGGTGCCGGATTCGGTGTATCGCGCGGTGTTGCTGTTGGTCAGTGGGCACTTCTGGTTGCAACAGGGCCGTGCCGAGTTGACGCTGGAAGCGGTGCGGCGGGTGCTGCGTCACTTCCGCGGGCCACAGGCCAAGCAGGCTCCGCCGGCGACGTTGGAGTTGATACCGCGCCTGGAATACCTGCTGGTGCTGGCCGAAGTGAAACTGGGCTGTGCCGAGCAACCGTTGGAGCGCTTGCACGCCTTGCTGGCGACTATCCAGCAACGCGGCATGTTGTGCCTGGAAACCGAACTGCACCTGGTGCTCGGCGAGGTGGCCTGGCAACTCGGCGACTCGACCCTGGCGCGGCGTTCGTTGCAGGCCGGGTTGGAGCTGGCCGCACGTTGCCAGGTGCAGCAGGCCATTCGTGAGCTGCGTTTGCGCTCGCCCGGGTTGTTGAGTGAGGTGGGGCTTGAAGCGCAGGTGTCGCCCGCCGGTGCGGCGGACAATCCCCTGAGCCAGCGCGAACTGGAAGTGCTGCAATTAATCGCCCTGGGCAGCTCCAACCTGGAAATCGCCGACCGTTTGTTTATTTCCCTGCACACGGTCAAGACCCATGCACGGCGCATCCACAGCAAGCTTGGCGTGGAGCGGCGCACGCAAGCGGTGGCCAAGGCGAAGACGTTGGGCCTGATGGTCTAGGCGCTGAACGCCTGGCGGTATTCGCCGGGCGTGGCGCCCATGGCCTGGCGGAAGCGGTGGGTGAAGTGGCTGGCGCTGGAAAAACCGCACATCAGGGCGATCTCACCCAGGGGCAGGGTGCTGCTGCGCAGCAGTGCCTGGGCGCGGGTCAGGCGCCGCGCCAGCAGGTATTGGTGCGGCGGCAGGCCGAAGCTTTGGCGGAACATCCGCGCGAAGTGGTATTCCGACAGCGCGCACAGCCCGGCGAGTTGCCCGAGGCTGATGGGGTCTTCCAGGTGCTGATCGATGTAGTCCACCAATAGCCTGCGCTGGTACGCCGCCAGCCCGCCTTTCAAGCGCAACCCATCGCGTGCGCCGACCTGGCTGAGCAGGGTGTGGCTGAGCATTTCGTGGGCCAGGCTGCTGGTCAGCAGGCGTTCGGCCGGTTCGTGCCAGTTAAGGGCGATCAACTGGTGGAAGCGCCGGGCCTGGCTGGCATCTTCCAGGAAGGTGCTTTCGCGCAGTTGCAACGCGCGCGGTTCGCGGTCGAGCAGGGTGACGCAGCCGAGGGCAAATTGCTCCGGGCTGAAATACACGTGGGCCAGGCGGATCTCGCCGTTGATCACCCAGGCCGACTGATGCTCGGCCGGCAGGATGCACAGCTTGTCGGGCCCGCCCTTGGTGCCCGGCTGATCGCGGCGAAACGTGCCGGTGCCGCCACCGACGTAGCAGGACAAGGTGTGATGGCTCGGCGCCTGATAATCCTGGGAATCGTGATGGTTGCTCCACAAGGCCGCAGACAAGCCGTCACCGAGCTCGGCGCAGGCTTCGAGGCGTGCGTTGGGCGAGCGGTTAAGGGCTTGGAAGACTTGCAGGGATTGCAGATCAGGCATGGCGAGCACTCTGTGGACGCCTTGCATCCTACTCTGCGCTGATGACGCTGTGATCCCACCGCCCGACAAAAGCGCAAGAATCTGCAAGCGGTTTGTTCGGGGCGGGGGCGACACTGGGGCTCAATCGATGGAGCCTGTCATGAACCTTTTCCTGTACTTACTCACCGTGCTGATCTGGGGCACCACCTGGATCGCCCTTAAATGGCAGCTGGGCGTGGTGGCGATCCCGGTGTCCATCGTCTATCGCTTCGGTCTCGCGGCGCTGGTGCTGTTTGCGTTGTTGCTGCTCAGCCGCCGGTTGCAGGTGATGAACCGGCGCGGGCATCTGATCTGCCTGGCCCAGGGCTTGTGCCTGTTCTGCGTGAACTTCATGTGCTTCCTGACGGCCAGCCAGTGGATTCCCAGCGGGCTGGTGGCCGTGGTGTTTTCCACGGCGACCTTGTGGAACGCGCTGAACGCCCGGGTGTTTTTCGGCCAACGCGTGGCGCGCAATGTGTTGATGGGCGGCGGCCTGGGTCTGCTGGGGTTGGGCTTTCTGTTCTGGCCGGAGCTGGTCGGGCACACCGCCAGCCCGCAGACCCTGCTTGGCCTGGGCTTGGCGCTGCTCGGGACGATGTGTTTCTCGGCGGGCAACATGCTGTCGAGCCTGCAACAGAAAGCCGGGCTCAAGCCGCTGACCACCAATGCCTGGGGCATGGCCTATGGTTCGGCGATGTTGGCGACCTATTGCGCGGTGCGCGGGATTGCGTTCGAGATGGACTGGAGCGCGCGGTATATCGGCGCATTGTGGTACCTGGTGATCCCGGGCTCGGTGATCGGGTTTACCGCGTACCTGACCCTGGTCGGACGCATGGGGCCGGAGCGGGCGGCGTACTGCACGGTGCTGTTCCCGGTGGTGGCGTTGAATGTGTCGGCGTTTGCCGAGGGCTATCAATGGACCGGGGCGGCGCTGGTGGGGTTGGTGCTGGTGATGTTGGGGAATGTGTTGGTGTTCAGAAAACCCAAGCCCGTTACCCCCATCCTCAAGGCGCAGCAAATCTAATGTGGGGGCTTGTGTGGGAGCGGGCTTGCTCGCGAAGGCGGTGGGTCAGTCAACGGATTTAGCGACTGACACTCCGCCTTGGCGAGCAAGCCCGCTCCCACATTTGACCGAGTTGACCGGGTTATTTGAGACCGAGGCGCTTGGCCATGCGCCCCAGGTTGGCGCGGTCCAACCCCAGCTCACGGGCCGCACTGGCCCAATTGTGATCGTGACGCTCCAGGCAGGCGCTGATGATCTGGCGTTGAAAGTGCTCGGTGGCCTGGCGCAGGTCGCCCGTGACCATGGGGATCGCGTCGTCTGGGGCTTCGATGGCCGGCGCGCTGACGTCAGGCAAGTCCAGGTCCTGGGCGCTCAGGCTGAGAATCTTCGGCCGCTCGCGGCAGTTGCCCAGGGCTTTGAGCGCGCTGCGGCCGATCAAGTGTTCCAACTCTCGCACATTGCCCGGCCAGTTATAGGCCAGCAGCGCCGCCTGGGCATCGCTGCTCAGGCGCAGGCTGCCCAGGCCCATGCGCGAGCGGTTCTGCTCCAGGAAGAAACCCGCCAGCAGCAACACATCGCGCCCGCGCTCGCGCAGGGCCGGGACTTGCAGCGGGTACACGCTGAGGCGGTGGTAGAAGTCGGCGCGGTAGCGGCCGTTGCGCACTTCTTCGGCGAGGTCGCGGTTGGTGGCGGCGATCAGGCGCACGTCGACCTGATGTTCCTTGTCCGAGCCCAGTCGCTGCAACTGGCCGCTTTGCAGCACGCGCAGCAGTTTGGCCTGCACGCTCAGGGACAGTTCGCCGACTTCATCGAGGAACAGCGTGCCGCCATTGGCCAGTTCGAACTTGCCGCGTCGCTCATTCAGCGCGCCGGTAAAGGCGCCGCGCACATGGCCGAACAGCTCGCTTTCCACCAGGGTTTCCGGCAGGGCGGCGCAGTTGAGGCTGATCAGCGGTTTGTCGGCACGGGCTGACGCGGCGTGGATCGCCTGGGCCACCAACTCCTTGCCCACCCCGGTTTCGCCGGTGATCAGAACGGTGAGGTCGCTGCCGCCCACCAGCTTGATCTCTTCCACCAGGCGCTTGTGGGGTTTGCTCTGGCCGATCATTTCCTTGTGCTGCTGGCCGCTGGCCTCGCGATAGATTTCGGCGCGCAGGGTCAGGCGTTCGATACGTTCGGCGACGTTGACGGTCGCGGCCGCGAGGCTGGCGAAGGCTTGCAGGGCGTCGAGTTCGACCCGTTCGAAACGCTCGGTGTCGAGGGCGTCCAGGGTCAGCAGGCCCCATGGCCTGTCGTCGACAAACAGCGGGCAGCCCATGCAGTCGTGGACTTCCAGCTGCCCGTGTATGCCAGCGACGAGACCGTCGTAGGGGTCGGGCAATTCGCTGTCGCTGTCAAAGCGCGTGGGGCCGGGGCTGGCGAGCAATACGGCGAAGCGCGGGTGTTCGCTGACCTTGAAGCGCCGCCCGAGGGTATCGGGGCTCAAGCCATCCACCGCCAGTGGTACCAGCCATTCACCGTCCAGGCGCAACAACGCGGCGGCATCACACGGCAGCAGGGCACGCATGGCTTGCAACAGGCGGCGGTAGCGCTCGCCTTCGGGCAGTTCACGGGACAGGTCGGCGACCAGGGGCAGCAGGGTGGTGAGCAGCGATTGTGCAGTCATAATGACTCCTTGTAGTCCTTATGACTATAAGGTGTAGGAAGTCATACTGACTACATATTATTCAAGACATTGAAATATAAGGATTTATAAGTTGGCACGAATACTGAGTAGGTAAAGGCAATCAGTAAAAAGACCCAGGAGTCTGCCATGCTTAGTGCCCAAGACCGTGCCATCGTCAAATCCACTGTGCCCCTGCTGGAAAGCGGTGGCGAAGCGCTGATCACCCATTTCTACCGCATGATGCTCTCCGAGTACCCTGAGGTGCGCCCGCTGTTCAACCAGGCTCACCAAGCCAGTGGCGACCAGCCGCGCGCCCTGGCCAACGGCGTGCTGATGTATGCGCGGCACATTGACCAGTTGGACCAACTGGGTGACCTGGTGGCGAAGATCATCAACAAGCACGTGGCCTTGCAGATCCTGCCGGAGCATTACCCGATCGTGGGGGCCTGCCTGCTGCGGGCGATTTCCGAAGTGCTGGGCAGCGAGATCGCCACCCCTGAAGTGATGAATGCCTGGGGCGCGGCCTACGGCCAACTGGCGGATATTCTGATCGGTGCCGAAAGCGCCATCTACGCTGAAAAGGCCCAGGCCCCAGGCGGTTGGCGCGGTGCGCGGGCGTTCACGCTGGTCAAGCGTGTGGAAGAAAGCGCCGAGATCACGTCCTTCTACTTTGCACCTGTGGATAACGGCCCGATCCTCGCGGCTGCGCCCGGCCAGTACATCGGCATGAAGCTGGTGCTGGACGGCGAAGAAGTGCGCCGCAACTATTCCCTGTCGGCCCTGAGCGATGCCGGCCAGTACCGCATCAGCGTCAAGCGCGAAGCCGGTGGGCGGGTGTCCAACTACCTGCATGATCAACTGCAGGTTGGCGCGACCATCGATCTGTTCCCGCCGGCGGGCGAGTTCACCTTGGCGGCCAGTGATAAACCGCTGGTGCTGATCAGCGGCGGGGTGGGTATCACACCGACCCTGCCAATGCTCGAAGCCGCGCTGGCGACCGAGCGCCCGGTGCACTTTATCCACTGCGCGCGCAATGGCGGGGTGCATGCGTTCCGCGATTGGGTGGATGCCCTGGCGGCCAAGCACCCGCAACTCAAGCGCTTCTATTGCTACGCCGAGGATGACGGGGTGAGCCCGGCGGCAGACAAGGTGGGCTTGTTGAGCCAGGCGCAACTGGCGGCGTGGTTGCCCGAGCAGCGTGATGTGGATGCGTATTTCCTCGGGCCCAAGGGCTTCATGGCGGCGGTCAAGCGTCACCTCAAGGCGTTGGGGGTTCCAGAGCAACAAAGCCGGTATGAGTTCTTCGGTCCGGCTGCGGCATTGGAGTAACACGCTGTCCGAATTGTGGGAGCGGGCAAGCCTGCTCCCACATGGGGTCGCTATTGCGACTGATTAATCTCCTGTTAACCCCTTTCTGTTTAAACCTCTCTCTGTGTGTAAACTTGCGGCCATTGGCATGACCAGACAAAGGGAAACAGAGATGAGTGACGAATTGCGTTTAGGCAGGGAGCGGCGCTTTCTGGTGTTGCTGGGCATCATCTGCCTGGCGCTGATCGGTGGTGCACTTTATATGCAGGTCGTGCTGGGCGAGGCGCCGTGCCCGCTGTGCATCCTGCAACGCTATGCGCTGCTGCTGATTGCGGTCTTCGCCTTCCTCGGCGCGGCCATGCGCCGCAAAGGCGCGGTGACACTGTTCGAAGGCCTGGTGGTGCTCAGCGCCCTCGGCGGCGTGGCAGCAGCCGGCCATCATGTGTACACCCAGTTCTTCCCCCAGGTCAGTTGCGGCATCGATGTGCTGCAACCGATCGTCGACGACCTGCCCCTGGCCAAGGTGTTCCCCCTGGGCTTCCAGGTCGACGGTTTCTGCAGCACGCCGTATCCGCCGATACTGGGCCTGTCCCTGGCGCAATGGGCGCTGGTGGCGTTCGTGCTGACGGTGATCCTGGTGCCGCTGGGTATTTACCGTAACCGCCAACGCCGCACCTGAGTGTTGACTGAAACGCCCCGGTCCTCCTTGAGGGAAGTCCGGGGCGTTTTTGTTTGTAGGGTTTTGTGAACAGAGCGTGACACGGGACAATTCCGGGTGCGCGCAGCGTGCGACATGTTGTCACACGGAAGCTGCCGCAGGACATTTCCGACTCGCTCATTGTCTCGTTAAATTTGCCTAAAACGCGCAAATTGTGCTGTCAGTTCGTGGTTTGGACGAGGCGGCGCAGCTCACGCCGCCCGTGCCTTTGAGTGATGTCCGAATGCCTTGTTTTCTGGGGGGTTGGGTACGTTTAGCGTGCCCTTACACTGGGTAAGGGCTGTGACGTTTTGTGCAATAACACGGCAATTTTTGTGGTTTTTGTTGAGAATCGAACACGATAAGATCGCGAACCTTTGCGGTTTTGGTGAAGGATTGTTGCTGTAATCGATAAAAATTATTTCTTTATAAGACATGGTTTATACATCGCTAGCTAACTACAATCGCCCGCACTGAATGTCCGGTGCTGTTCAATATTTGAGCACTGGAGCGGTCGAGGGGCAGATGGATGGCTCTGTGCGACCCCAAGGTTCCGGCAGCCTTTCAACTATCCGCACCAAATGGAATTGGTCTGTAACAAGGCCTTTAACCACGAAATCGAATAAGAACTCACCGCAGGTCCGCGAAACGCGCCGTTAAATGGCGTGATGGGCAGGCTCTTATTCAATCGAAGAGAAATGCCAACCCTTGGCAGGGTGAAGTGTTGGCGATCAAAACCCAACTGCATTGCGCAAGCTGCTTTAGAGGTCGTGAGATGAGTAAAAACAGGTACCCCCGATTACTAGGCTTTTTGCCGCTGCTTGGCATGATGTTAATGCTGGGAGGCTGCAAGTGGACCTTGCTCGACCCGAAAGGACAGGTCGGCCTGGATGAACGAAACCTGATCATCACCGCCACCCTGCTGATGCTGCTGGTCGTGGTCCCTGTGATCATCATGACCTTCGCGTTCGCCTGGAAATATCGCGCGTCGAACACCAGCGCGACCTACGCGCCGAAGTGGTCGCACTCCACCAAGATCGAAATCGCGGTGTGGCTGGTCCCGATCCTCATCATCATTGCCCTGGGTTATGTGACCTACAAGTCCACCCACGCTCTGGACCCGTACCGTCCGCTGGAATCCGACGTCAAGCCGATCAACATCGAAGTCGTCGCGCTGGACTGGAAGTGGCTGTTCATCTACCCAGACCTGGGTATCGCCACTGTTAACCAGATCCGCTTCCCGGAACACACTCCGCTGAACTTCAAGATCACCTCCGACGCCGTGATGAACTCGTTCTTCATCCCAGCCCTGGGCGGCCAGATCTACGCGATGGCAGGCATGCAGACCAAGCTGCACCTGATCGCCAACCAGAAAGCTGAAATGGAAGGCATCTCCGCCAACTACAGCGGCGCTGGCTTCACCGGCATGAAATTCAAAGCGATCTCGACAAGCCAGGAAGAATTCGACGCCTGGGTAGCCGAAGTCAAGGCCGCACCTAAACAGCTTGATCAAGCTGAATACGACGCCCTGGCCAAACCAAGCCAGAACAACCCAGTCGCCCTGTACTCCACGTACGAGCCGAACCTGTTTCAGAAAATCGTCGACAAGTACGAAGGTATGAAGCCAGGCAAGCCGGTCAAGCACGAGAAGAAAGAAGTGGCCGCGGTTGAAGGTTCTGACACGGGCTCGCATTCAACTGCTGGGGCAGAGGAGTAAACGATGTTTGGTAAATTAAGTTGGGATGCGATCCCGTTCCACGAGCCGATTGTGATGATTACCATCGCCATGATCGCGCTGGGTGGTCTGGCGCTGTTCGCGGCAATCACTTATTTCAAGAAGTGGACCTACCTGTGGACCGAGTGGCTGACTTCGGTTGACCACAAGAAAATCGGCGTCATGTACATCATCGTGGCCATGGTCATGCTGCTGCGTGGTTTTGCCGACGCCATCATGATGCGTACCCAGTTGGCCATGGCCACCGAGGGTTCGCCTGGCTACCTGCCACCTGAACACTATGACCAGATCTTCACCGCCCACGGTGTGATCATGATCATCTTCATGGCGATGCCATTCTTCACCGGCCTGATGAACCTTGCAGTGCCGCTGCAGATCGGCGCGCGTGACGTTGCCTACCCGTTCCTGAACTCCCTGAGCTTCTGGCTGCTGGTTTCCGGCGTGGTGCTGATCAACGTATCCCTGGGCGTCGGCGAATTCGCCAAGACCGGTTGGGTTGCGTATCCGCCGCTGTCGGGCATTCAGTACAGCCCTGGCGTGGGTGTGGACTACTACATCTGGGCCCTACAGTTATCAGGACTCGGGACGACGCTGACGGGGGTCAACTTCCTGGCCACCGTGCTGAAAATGCGCGCCCCTGGCATGAAACTGATGGACATGCCGATCTTCACCTGGACCTGCACCTGGGCCAACGTCCTGATCGTGGCTTCGTTCCCGATCCTGGCCGCCACCATGGCGCTGCTGTCGCTTGACCGTTACCTGGATTTCCACATTTTCACCAATGAACTTGGTGGCAATCCAATGATGTACGTGAACCTGTTCTGGGCATGGGGTCACCCTGAGGTGTACATCCTGATCCTGCCAGCGTTCGGTATCTTCTCCGAAGTGATCTCGACCTTTACCGGCAAGCGCCTGTTCGGTCACCACTCGATGGTTTACGCATCGGGCGCAATCTCTGTACTGGGCTTCATGGTTTGGCTGCACCACTTCTTCACCATGGGTTCGGGGGCCAGCGTCAACGCCTTCTTCGGCCTGGCGACGATGCTGATTTCCATCCCGACGGGGGTGAAGCTATTCAACTGGCTGTTCACCATCTACCACGGTCGTCTGCGCATGACCAGCCAGGTCCTGTGGACCCTGGGCTTCATGGTGACCTTCGCCATCGGCGGCATGACTGGCGTACTGCTGGCCATCCCGGGTGCTGACTTCGTCCTGCACAACAGCCTGTTCGTGATCGCGCACTTCCATAACGTGATCATCGGTGGTGCGGTATTCGGTTACATCGCTGGCTTCAGCTTCTACTTCCCGAAAGCGTTCGGCTTCAAGCTGCACGAAGGCTGGGGCAAGGCTGCATTCTGGTTCTGGATCTCGGGCTTCTTCGTCGCGTTCATGCCGCTCTACGCGCTGGGCTTCATGGGCATGACCCGTCGTCTGAACGCCACTACCAACCCTGAGTGGGTGCCGTACCTGTACGTCGCCATGTTCGGTGCGGTGATGATCGCTGTGGGCATCGCCTGCCAGCTGATCCAGCTGTACGTGAGTATCCGTGATCGCAAGCAGAACATGTGCGAGTCCGGCGACCCATGGAATGGCCACACCCTGGAATGGTCGACTTCGTCGCCACCACCGTTCTACAACTTCGCCGTGATCCCGACTGCGAACACCATTGATGCGTTCACCGAAGCCAAGGAAGACGGTACTGCGTACCAGAAACCGGCCAAATATGAACCGATCCACATGCCAAGCAACACCGCCACTGGCGTGGTGATGGGGGCGCTGTTGACCGTGTTCGGTTTCGCGATGATCTGGCACATCTGGTGGCTGGCAATCGTGAGCCTGGTTGGCACTATCGGTTACTTCATCGTTCACGCAGCCCGTGACGATCAAGGCTACATGGTGCCGGTCGAAGAGATCGAACGCATCGAAGCCGAGCAGCACGCTCGCCTGGTAGCCGAGAAGAAGATCCCGGCCAACCGTGTTGAAACCTCGTTGGAACAGGCTTAAACCATGTCGAACTTAGTGACCAATGCTGGACACGCCCATGTCGATGACCATGGGCACGATGACCATCACCACGACTCGGGGCCGATGACCGTTTTCGGTTTCTGGCTCTACCTGATGACCGACTGCATCTTGTTTGCGTCGATCTTCGCGGTGTACGCGGTACTGGTAAACAACACTGCCGGTGGCCCGTCGGGCCACGACATCTTCGAACTGCCCTACGTGCTCGGCGAAACCGCCTTGCTGTTGTTCAGTTCGATCACCTACGGCTTCGCCATGTTGGCCTTCTACAAGGGCAACAAGAAAGGCGTACTGAGCTGGTTGGCACTGACCTTCCTGTTCGGCCTGGGCTTCATCGGCATGGAGATCAACGAGTTCCACCTGCTGATCTCCGAAGGTTACGGCCCGCACCGTTCCGGCTTCCTGTCCGCGTTCTTCACGCTGGTAGGCACCCACGGTCTGCACGTATCCGCCGGCCTGCTGTGGATGGCGGTGATGATGTATCAGGTCAATAAACACGGCCTGACCAACACCAACAAGACTCGCCTGAGCTGCCTGAGCCTGTTCTGGCACTTCCTGGACGTGGTCTGGATCTGCGTATTCACCGTTGTCTACCTGATGGGGACTCTGTAATGGCTAATGCACACTCCCATGACAGCCACGATGCAAGCCACGGCAGCGTCAAGTCGTACGCTATCGGCTTCATCCTGTCGGTCATCCTGACCCTGATCCCATTCGGCCTGGTGATGTACCCGACCCTGCCGAAATCGATCACCTTGATGATCGTGTTGGCATTCGCGGTAATCCAGGTTCTGGTTCACCTGGTGTACTTCCTGCACCTGGACCGTTCCGAGGCCCAGCGTGAGAACGTGATTGCGTTCGTGTTCGCAGGCCTGGTGATCGTTCTGCTGGTTGGTCTGTCGCTGTGGATCATGTTCAGCATCCACACCTACATGATGGCGAAGTGAGGTAAGACCCGATGTCGCTTAAGCACTTTATCCAAATCACCAAACCGGGGATCATTTTCGGTAACGTGCTTTCTGTGGCGGGCGGTTTCTTCCTGGCCTCCAAGGGACATGTCGATCTGGCCATCTTCCTGGCTGCGATGATCGGTACGTCCCTGGTGGTGGCTTCCGGTTGCGTGTTCAACAACTGCATCGACCGTGACATCGACATCAAGATGGAGCGCACCAAGAATCGCGTGCTGGTCCAGGGCCTCATCTCCCTGAAGCTGGCACTGGTCTATGCGACCGTCCTCGGTGTTGCCGGTGTGGCGTTGTTGTACAAGGTGGCCAACCCGCTGGCGGCGCTGTTTGCCGTGATCGGGTTTGTCATCTACGTCGGCCTCTACAGCCTGTACCTCAAGCGCAAGTCGGTGCACGGCACGCTGGTGGGCAGTCTGTCGGGGGCGATGCCGCCGGTGATTGGTTATGTGGCTGTGACCAATAGCTTCGACATGGCCGCGCTGACGCTACTGGTGATGTTCAGCCTGTGGCAGATGCCGCACTCCTACGCCATTGCGATTTTCCGCTTCAATGACTACCTGGCTGCGTCGATTCCGGTTCTGCCGGTCAAGCGTGGCATCCAGGTGGCCAAGAAACACATCCTGCTCTACATCCTGGCCTTCCTCGTGGCGACCTTGATGTTGACCTTCAGTGGCTATGCCGGCATGAGCTACCTTGCCGTCGCCGCCGCCATGGGCATGTACTGGTTGTACATGGCCTGGACCGGCTACAAGGCGGTGGATGACACCGTCTGGGCGCGCAAGTTGTTCGTGTTCTCGATCTTCACCATCACCGCGCTCAGCGTGATGATGTCCCTGGATTTCCAAGTGCCGAAAGAGCTTCTGCTGACCTACGCTCACTGAGTGGTCGCGCAGTGAAAGAGCCCCGCCTTCGAGAGAAGCGCGGGGCTTTTTCTTGGGCGGGCGGTTAAATCGGACCAGGCTTTTCTCGTCTTACCCTCAAGTACGAGCTGTGCGAATCCATCCCCCGCCTTACAAGGAGTTGTCACATGGTCAGCGTTAGTCGTCGGTCCCTTCTCGCCGTGGGCGCAGCCCTGCCGCTGTTGGGGCGTCTGGACTGGGCGGTAGCGGCCCCGAAGCCGGCAAAGTCTGACAAGGTGCGGCTCAACTACAACGAAAGCCCCTACGGCCCCTCGGGCGTTGCGCGTGAGGCGATGCAGCGCGGCATCGCCAGCGCCGGGTTGTACCCCTACGGCCACATGTACGCACTGGCCGGGCTGTTCGCCCAGCAGCAAGGGCTTGCCGAGGACCAGGTGGCGGTGTTTTCCGGCTCCATGGCCGCGCTGCGGTTTGCGGTCCTGGCGTTTACCAGTGAAACCCGCGGGCTGGTGATGGCCACGCCGTCCTATGAAGTCCCGCGCCAGGCGGCCGAATCGCGCAAGGCGCCGGTGAAAGAGGTCGACCTCAACGCCGAACACGCCCACGACGTGCCCGCCATGCTCGCCGCCGACCCCCAGGCCGGCATGCTCTACCTGTGCAACCCCAACAACCCCACCGGCACCATGACCCCCACCGAGGCGATCCGCCACGCACTGGCGAACAAACCCAAGGGCAGCGTGCTGGTGGTGGACGAGGCTTACATCGACTTTTCCGACGCTCCCAGCGTGATCAGTTGGGTCAAGGAACACGATGACCTGCTGGTGCTGCGCACCTTCTCGAAAATCTACGGCATGGCCGGTGCCCGCGTCGGCCTGGCGGTGGGTCACCCGAAGTTGCTGGGACAACTGGCGGTGTTCGGCGGCGACAACGTCCCGGCCGGTTCGGCGTTGCTCGGCGCCAAGGCCAGCCTGGAAGACATCAAGCTACTGCCCCAGCGCAAGGCGCTCAACGCACAACTGCGCGACGAGACCGTGGCATGGTTGAAGGGGCGTGGGTTTACCTGCACGGTGTCCCAGAGCAACTGCTTCATGATCGACGTGAAGCAGCCGGCCGAGCAGGTTATCGAGCGTCTGGCAGAGCAGGGTGTGTTGATCGGGCGGGTGTGGAAGAACTGGCCGCAGTGGGTGCGGGTGACGGTGGGGAACAAGCAGGATATGCAGCGCTTTCGTGAGGCGTTTGCGGCGCAGGATGTGCGGGCTGTCTGACCCCGTATGAAACAGATGTGGGAGCGGGCCTGCTCCCACATTCAGTTCGGCGGTGTCGCTGGCGAGGTGTTATTGCTGGACGATGCTGTAACCGTCAAACGCACGCTGCTGCTGCAACGCGGTGATCACACTCTTGCGGCTCAGCGGTTGCTCAGCGCCGGTGTTGTCCACGAAGCTTTCCACTTCCAGCTCAGCCTCATCCCCTTCACCCACAAAGCTGAAGCCCAGGAATTCAAACGCCTCGCGGTCAACGTTCAGCTTCGAGCGCGGTGTGCGCAATGGCAGGGTGACGCTGATCCCATCCTTGCTGATCACAAACACTTCGGCTTCTTTCTTCGGGCGCGAGGCCTTGCTCTTGCCGGCGCTTGGGTTGCTGATGGCCTGGTGGCTCTGGTTCAGCACCTTCAACGCCAGGCCGTAGACCAGCTCCTGGAACTCGGGGTCGTCCTTGAAGCTGGACAGGATGCGGCTGATGGAGAACTTGCTGCTCAGGTCTTCCAGGGCGATGTTATCGGCGGCCTCGGCGTCCTTGAGTTGCTTGAGCTGGCCCATCAGGTCGTAGGCCTTGTCATCGTCGAAAGCGTCGTGGGCCTGGCGGATCGCCACGCGCAGTTCGCGGATCTGATCGCTTTCCTTGGAGGTGTGAAACGCGTCCAGCACCATTTCGCTGATGATCTTGGCCGCTGGCACATGCTGTGAAAGATTGATGGCGTTTTCGTATTCCGCTTTGGATTGCAAGGCGACTACGGATTCTTCGTGGTGGGAATCAGACATTGAAATTTCACTACTTCAGTAAACGGGAGACAAAAAAGCGTCGCGCATTTTCAAGGCGTGGGGGGATCAGGTCAAGGCAGCACATTGCCCCTGACCCATATCAAAACCCCCTGCCCGCATATCCGTTACAACAACCCTGCCTGATGAACCTATAAAAACGACCACTGACCTGCGCCAAGGGGACCTCCCCACGCCAGGTGATTAAAGGACTAACACGATGGCGCTTTCTCTTGCACGCCTGGCCATGCTGGGGGCGACGCTGAGCGTGGCGCTTCCCCTGCACGCCAGCGCCCCCGATACCCCACTGATCGAGCACGGCAAGTACGTCGCGCAACTGGGCGACTGCATCGCTTGCCACACCGCCAAGCAAGGCCAAGTGATGGCGGGCGGGCTGGAGCTGAGCACGCCGATGGGCACGATCTTTTCCAGCAATATCACGCCCGACCGTGAAACCGGCATCGGCAACTACACCTACGAGCAATTCGACCGGGTCATGCGCGAAGGTGTCACGCCCAGCGGTATGAACCTGTACCCGGCGATGCCATATCCGTCCTACGCCAAGATGAGCGAAGACGATATGCGCGCCTTGTACGCCTACCTGATGCAAGACGTAGCGCCTGTGCAGCAAGCCAACCGTGAAGCCGACATGGGTTTCCCGTTCAACCAGCGCTGGGGCCTGGCGCTGTGGAATTTCGCCTTTCTCGACAAGCGGCCCTTCCAGCCGGACCCGGCGCGGGATGCACAGCTCAACCGCGGCGCCTACCTCGTCCAGGGCCTGGGCCATTGCGGTTCGTGCCACACGCCGCGTGGCATCGCCTTCCAGGAAAAAGCCCTGAGTGATGAAGGCCGCAGTGGCCAGCATTACCTGGCTGGCGAAACCGTAGAGCATTGGCGCGCCCTGAGCCTGCGCAACCTGTGGACCGTGGAAGACACCGTGCAATTGCTCAAGACCGGGCAAAACCGCTTCGCCACGGTCGCCGGCAACATGGCCGATGTGATCCACCACAGCACCCAGCATTTCAGCGATGACGACCTCACGGCCATCGCCCGCTACCTCAAGTCCCTGCCACCGGGCAAAGACGATTTGCCAATGCCGTCCGTGGCCCAGGCACCTGCTGCGCCGCCGGCGGACCTGTTCACCAGCCGTGGCGGCCTGGGTTACATGCAGTTCTGCAGCGACTGCCATCGCAGCGACGGCGCCGGTGTCAAAGGCCTGTTCCCGCCGCTGGCGGGCAATCCGGGCATTGCCTCCAGCAACCCGACGTCATTGCTGCACATCACCCTGACGGGTTGGGAAACCGCGCAAACGGCCGCTCACCCACGGGTCTACACCATGCCCGGCTTCGCCCGCCTGGCCGATCAGGAAATCGCCGAGATCCTCAGCTTTGTGCGCACGAGCTGGGGCAATGGGGGCACGCCCGTCAGCGCGGCGCAGGTCAAAACGCTGCGTGACCAGCTCAACCCGGCGACCGCCGATTCAACGGCATTCGAAACCCCGCGCCTGGCCGACCTGCTCGCCGCGCCCAACGCCGACCAAGTGGTGCGTGGCATGCGCCTGCATCTGCAAACCAAGGCATTGTTGCCGGACAACGTCGGCAACGCGCTCAATTGCACCAGTTGTCATCTCAACGCCGGTACCGTGGCGGACGGTTCGCCCTTTGTCGGCGTGTCGGCATTCTTCCCCAGCTACGCACCGCGTGCGGGCAAGGTGGTGAGCCTGGAAGAACGCATCAACGGCTGTTTCCGTCGCTCGATGAACGGCAAGCCATTGCCGCCGCAATCGGCGGATATGCAAGCGATGGTCGCCTACTTCGACTGGATGAAAAACAACACCCGCCCCGCAGACAAAGTCGCCGGGCGCGGCGTGGGCAAGGTCGACCCGGCGATCAAGCCGGACCTGGTCAATGGTCAAGCGGTCTACGCCAAGCAATGTGCGGTGTGCCATGGCGACAACGGCCAGGGCCTGGCGCGCGCCGGCGGCGAACTGATCTACCCGCCGCTGTGGGGCGAGCAATCGTTCAATATCGGCGCCGGCATGGCCCGCACCTATACGGCGGCGGCATTCGTCAAACGCAACATGCCGATAGGCTTTCACGAGAAATTTCCGCTGGGGCAGGGTGGTTTGTCCGACCAGGACGCGGTGGATGTCGCGGCGTATTTCTCGGGGCAACCGCGCCCGGACTTCCCGGACAAGGTCAAGGATTGGCCCAATGGCGGCAAGCCCGCCGATGCACGTTATTGATGGGCTGAAAACGGGGAGCCGCCGGGCTCCCCGCGCAGCGGCCTAGGGGTAGGTGACCGCTCCCACCGAGCAGCTTTGCTTGTTGCTTTCATAACTGTTGGCCCGCACCGTCCACGTGCCGCCCTGGGTGGTGCCCAGCCAGATGGCGATGGTGGTGATCAGCGTCGCGTCATGGACGTGCTTGTCCTGGCGCCAGCAGACTTTCAGTTCGGTCATGGTTCCGTCTTGCGTGAATTTTTCCTGGCAATAGCTGGCCATGGTTGGGTTCTCCCTGAGTGGATGGCGGTACAGCGCTTAATGACCCGTGGCGCTTGGGATGCTGATCACCCCGAGCAACACCGGTATGTCGATGTCGGTGGAATCAAGCTCAATATCGAACTGGTCCGAGCCCGCACTCGTCACCGCGCCGGCCTGCACCGAGAACGGGCCGATACGGCTCACATTGCTGGCCAATTGCTGGGCCGATTGCAGGGTGCTGGCGCGCAGTTTCAGGCACGGGCGAAAGCCCAGCACTGCCTTGAGCGGCAGCAGGCCAAGCGGGCCGTCGAGCGCCAGAAAGGGCGGTGCGCCAGCGGGCAGTGGGTAACGGGTGGCGTCGAAGAAGCTCGGGTCGAGCCACGCGGCGGGGCTCAGGCTGAAGGTGCCGAAGGCCTGCATCGACACGCTCAGGCTCAGCGTCGTGGTGTCTTCCAGGGCGGCGAGGCTGGCGGTATCCACTTGGATAAAGGCAGGCGCGCTTTCCGGCACGTTGACGCTGACGGCATCGAGCACTGCCACGGGGGCAACGCGTGCTTGCCACTGTGCAAACGTGGCGCTCCAGTTTTCCAGGGCATAGCCGGGATACAGGTACTGAGGAGCGCCCGCCGCCAGTTGCACCCACATGTTGGTCGCGACCTTCTCCGGCTGCATGGCCAACCAGCATTGATTGAGTGCCGCGCAAATCTCGGGGACGCTCGGCCCCAGCGTCGCCATCAGGTGTTGATGGGTCTGGGACAGCGGTGTGCTGTTCAGTTGTTGGGCCTGCAAGGGATTGGGCGGCGTCGAGGTGCTCACCAGTTGCCGATACCGATCAAAGTCGACCGGGCTGGCGTTTACGTTCGCCAGAGATACCGGTTGTGCGGCTTCCAGCAAGTAGCTGAGGTAAATCCAGTAAGCGGTGAACACCCCGCTGTGGATCGAATAAGTCCCCGTGGGCACGGGAATGCCATTGCCCAACTGGTAGATGCTGGCGTTGCATATGGCCGGAATCGGGCTACCCAGGTCGGTGTAGGTGTTGAGCGCGGTAATCGAAAACACTTCGCCGGGTGCTACTTGGGCCAGGTTGGCCAAGGTTTGGTCGTATAGCTGCCAAAGCGTTGGGTCTGCCACGCGCGATACTCCTGTGCCATGAGGCCGGGAGCCGCGAAGGCTCCCGGCCGGGCTGTCACTGGCCCAGTTGTTGGCTGACCACACCCAACAGAATCGGCAGGCTGCTGTGGATCGGACCGATGGTCACGGTGGCCGAGGCGTCATCCCAACGGATGTCTTGTTTGCTGCCATAGGCGGACGTAGTCGCCGACCCGATGCGGAACGGGCCGATGCCGATGGACGCGGTGGCCTGGGATTGCCAGCTGCTTTTCACGTTGCTGTAGTCGCTGGCCTTCATTTTCAGTTTCACCGTTGGCTCAAAGCCGACCACCAGTTGCGTCGGCACGGCCGCCAGGGAGCCGTTTTCGCCGAAGAAGGCCGGCGAGCCCGGTTTGAGTTTGTTCTGGAAGGTGTTCACCAGCGAACCGTTATCCCACCAGGCGCCCGGAGCGATGATAAAGCTGCCCAGACCAGTGAAGTCGACGGTCAGCGAGAAGTCGCTGCTTGAGGTGTCGATGCTGGTTTTCTGGCCACTGGCGGAACCGCTGGCGGTGAAGTTGAAAAAATCACCGAACAGGCTGGCATTCGCCGAAGCACTCCAGCCGGATTGGCTGAAACTGTAACTGGCGGTGCTGGAGCTGACCGAGATCGAGGCCCCGACCTGCCCGGCGACGCTGGCGGCTTGCCAGGCGGCATACGCGGTGGCAAATCCTTGCAGGGTGTAGGACGGAGCAAAGGACGATACCAACGCACTGGCCGGTGGTGGAGTGGTGCCACCGACGACCACCGGCTGTGAACCCGGCGCTGCGATCGACCCGGAGGTCACGGCCATGTTGAACGGGTTTTGCGCGGTGAGGCTCTGCGCACCGTTGATCCCGACCTTGCTGCGTGCTTGCTGCAACGGCACATACCCGGCGCCATACGCCTGCACCATCAACGAATCGAGGGCGTTGGCGGCGCCAAGCAGATTGTTGTTGGCGGTGACGTAGCTTGGGTAGCTTTGTACGACCCACGTCGAGAACGGCACAAACGGTGGAGAGTTGATGGCTTTGTAGTTGACGTACTGCTGGATCGCCTGGGTGGTGACGTTGTTGAACGCGGTTTGCGCGGTGTTCAACGCCGACGTAGCAAGGTTCACCTGGCTGGCCAGGTTCGGGTTGGGGATCGCGCCCAGGTCGATGCAGTCCAGAAACACCGCGTAGCTGGTCAGCAGGCCGCCGGCCGGCGAGTACGACGGGCTGTTGGCGGGCACCACATCGCCCAGGCCGTGGATGTAGTAATTGACGATCGTCGGGTCGACGTTGCCCAGGTCGACGTTCAGCGTGGTGGAACCCGCGCTGAAGCGCTGACCGCCGCCCAGCCCACCGCTCAGTGCTTGATTTTGTACAGCCCCCATCCATTTTGCCCACAGGTCCAGCGTATCAACGTTAGCCATGACATTAAGCTCCAAATCGGTTGAGTAAACCGAGCACCGGGCAACCGCCGCGGTCTCCGAAGGCCATCAATGCAAAAGGTGAAGGGCACTGATAGCCGGAGGCCATATTCGTCATCGCGGGCGTTCGAGGCACTGTGCCGGATGCTGATTTACGTGTTCCGCAATGCTGATTTTCGGATCGGTACAAGTACCGATGCCCGCCGTCAGACCAGGCCTTCGCGCAGCGCATAACGGGTCAATTGGGCGATGCCTTTGACGTTGAGCTTGCTCATGATGTGCTCGCGGTGGGTGCTCACGGTCTTGCTGCTGATGTGCATGCGTTCGGCAATCGCCCGCGTGGTGCAGCCTTCCACCAGCAACTGCAGGATCTGTTTTTCGCGCGGGCTCAAGGGGGCTCCGGCGACCCCGGTGCGTTGGCTGGGGTGTTGATGGGCGACCATCTCGGTGGCCACCTCCGGTGACAGGTAGATGCGCCCGCCGGCCACACTGCGCAAGGCCTTGAGCAGTTCTTCGGCGGCGCAGTCCTTGAGCAGGTAACCGCAGGCCCCCGACTCCAGCGCCAGGGCAATCTTGCGCAGTTCACCATGGGCGGAAACGCACAGACAACGCACGGCGGGGTAGGCCTGGCGGGCGCGAAGCAACGTGTCGATACCGTTGAGCAGCGGCATCTCCATATCCAGCACCACCAACTCGGGGCGCAGCAGGTCAATCTGCGACAACGCCTGCAGGCCATTTTCTGCCTGGCCGACGACGTGCATGTCCGCCTCGGCGGCGAGCAAGGCGGCCAGGCCCTGGCGAAACAGTTGGTGATCGTCAACCAGCAGCACCCGCAATGGGGCGCCGCTCACGGCGCAGGTACCCTGAAACGCCGGTGGTGTGCAGGGGCCATTGGGATCACCACACGGGCACATGTGCCAAAGCCAGGGCGCGAGTCGATCATTAGCCTGGCACCGACCGCTTCCAGGCGCTGGCGGATGCTCGCCAAGCCGCGGGAGGGGTCTATCAGCGTCGGGTCAAAGCCACGGCCACAATCGGCCAGCACCACTTCAACGCAGCGCTGAAGGCACGAAGAACTCAGGAACGCCTGGCTCGCCTCGCTGTGTTTGCGCAGGTTGGCCAGCAACTCATGGACGGCACGCAACACGGCGGCCATCAGCGGTGGCGCAAGCGGCAGGCGTGGCCCCTGAAGGTTGAGCAGAATCGATGGCGAACCAGTGAAGCGCTGGTGCATTTCGCGCACGCTGGTACGCAGCGCATCATCCAGGCGCAAGCCGCCGGCGGGGGGGCGCACGAGGCCGTCGATCACGTGGCGCAGTTGTTGGCTCACGTCACGAATCAGGCGCCGTATGTCCTCGATCATCGGTCGGATATGGGCGCTGCCCTCGTGGCGATTCAACTCCGCCAGGCGCAGTTGCGCCCATGCCAGGGTTTGCAGCGGTTGGTCGTGCAGCTCGTGGGAAATGCGTCGGCGCTCTTGTTCAAGCGGCGACAGTTCAAGCACAGGCGTTGCTGGCGAGGCGTGCGGGGCAAAGGTCTGTGGCCCGGCACGCAGGGTTTTTTGACGTGACATTCCTTGTCTCCGTGATAGATCGGGATAGTGCGTCACAAAAAGGGCGGTGCTGAAGGTTGCTGTGTCGCTTGCCCGATGTTCCTTGCAAAGGGGATGAATCACAACATTGGAGCCCAGCCGCGTGCAGCGCAATACTGCCGATGGCGTAGGTTTTACGCGGGCATGGCGGTCTAGAGCGGGTGTTGCAGGCAGTAGAGGACCAGTTGCGCCATGCGCTGGATGCCGAGTTTACGGTAGAGGTTTTCCCGGTGTTTGCGCACGGTGAGGTCACTGATGCCCAGGTTTTTTGCAATTTGCTTGCTGGTTTGCCCGGCGGCGATGTATTCGGCAATTTCCCGTTCACGGCGTGTCAACGGTGGTGCAAGGGCCAGCCGCCGACGGCCGGGGTGGAATTCCCATTCGACGGCAAAGGTGGCGAGTTGAACCGCAGACTTGAGCCCGGTTTTCGCCAGGATATTGCTGCGGTGTTTACGCGCGGTCAGTGGGCTGATGGCCAGGTGCAGGGCTACCGCCTGGCAATCCATGCCCATGCTGATCAATCGCAATACCGCTTGTTCGCGGGCCGTCAGGGCACCCGTATTCAAGGCCCGCTCCGGTTCCATATGGGGATGACTGCGCAAAATGTGACCCTGGAGTTCTCTGCTGAGAACAACGGTATAGCACTTTGACAGCAGTTCGGAGGGGCGACCCGCTCAGAGGTGACGCAATCAGACCAACTGCGCCAGGCAGCGCTGCAAAATATCCAGGCCTTCCTCCAGCACCGCAGGCTCGATCGTCAGCGGTGCGAGCAAGCGGATGATGTGCCGCGACTTGCCGCTGGGCATCAGCAGCAAGCCTGAATCCCGCGCCAGGCCGAGCAATTGCGTGAGTTGCTGGGGCGCCGGCGTGCCGTCGGCGTGGGCCAACTCGATGCCGCGCATGGCGCCGACGCCGGTCAGGCGGCCGAGGTAGGGCGACAGGCCTTGTGCACGCCAGGCGTTGTAGCGGCTGACGATGGCTTCTTCCTGCTGCGCGCCCCACGTGTTCAAGTGCGCATCGCTCATCGCATCCAGCGTGGCCAACGCTGCTGCGCAGGCAATCGGGTTGCCGGAATAGGTGCCGCCCAATCCGCCTTTGGGCAGGTTGTCGAGCAGCGCCTTGCGCCCGACCACCGCACCCAGTGGTACGCCACCGGCGATGCTTTTGCCCAGCAGGATCAGGTCCGGCTCAATGCCCAGGCGCGAAAAGGCGAAGCGCTGGCCGGTGCGGCCGAAGCCGGACTGGATTTCATCGGCGATCAGCAGGATGTTCTTTTCATCGCAAAAGTGCCGCAGGGCTTGGGCGAACCCACTGTCCAGGGCCAGGAAACCGCCTTCGCCCTGCACCGGCTCGATGATGAAGCAGGCCACGTCGTTGACGTCGATTTCCACGCTGAACAGGCGGTCCATGGCCTTCAAGGCCTCGGCGCAGGACACGTCGTTATCGGGGCTTGGATAAGGCAAGTGGTACACAGGGCCGGGTAGTACGCCGACCTTTTGCTTGTAGGGCGCTACCTTGCCATTGAGGTTGAGTGTGGCCAGGGTACGGCCGTGGAACGCGCCGTCAAACGCGATCACCGCCGTGCGGCCAGTGGCGCCGCGCACGATCTTCAAGGCGTTTTCCGCAGCTTCCGCGCCACTGTTGGTGAGCATGCCGCTGACCGGGTAATCCACTGGGATAAACGCGCTCAGACGCGTCATCAGTTCAATGTAGGGCGCGTGGGGCGCGGCGTTGAACGCGTAGTGGGTCAACTTTGTCGCCTGTTCGCGAATCGCTGCGACCACACCGGGGTGGCAATGGCCGAGGTTGAGTACGCCGATGCCGCCGACAAAATCGATATACCGTTTGCCCGTGGTGTCCCAGACCTCGGCGTTCCTGCCGTGGCTGAGGCTGATGGGGTGAACGATGGAAATCGACTGGCTGATGGTTTCGCGGCTCATGAATCGGGGACTCGGCAATGGAGGGCACCTTTTTATCTAAGCCGTGCGCCGGGCCTTGTCGCAAACGAAATAAAGTCGCCGGGTCATTATTAAAATTCGGGATGTGCCGTGGCGAGGGCGCTTGCTGCCGCGGGGCGTGCAGCGGTGCCTATCCAGTTGGAGCACGTTGCTTTGCTACCTCGACGATCCAGCTGAGAAAGGCCTTTACCTTGGGAATCTCCCCGGCATGTTCGGCGTGGGCGACAAAGTGCGCGCCAGCGCTGGGCATCGCGTACTGCCACGCAATCATCAAACTGCCATTGGCCAGCTCTTCGGCCACCAGATACTGTGGCACCAGCGCTACGCCGTAGCCCGACTGCGCGGCACGGATGCACATGTAGAAGGTGTCGAAACGCGGCCCGTGGTAGCTGTTCTGCGAGTGCAGGCCCTGTTCCAGGAACCATTCGTGCCAGGCTTCCGGGCGCGAGGTGCATTGCAGCAAGGTATGGCGCGACGAGGCGTCGCTACCCTCGGCGACGAACCCCGGTGCACACACCGGTACCACCGCTTCACGAAACAACTCGATGCAGGTCGCCCCCGGCCACGAGCCCTGGCCGAAGAAAAACGCGATGTCGGCCTTGGCCTGCAGCACATCGAAGGGTTCCAGTTCGTTGCGCACGTCGAGGTGGATATTGGGGTGGCGCGCCGCGAAGTCCTTGAGCTTGGGCACCAGCCAGCGGTCACCGAAGGTCGGTTGGGTGGCGATGCGCAGCACTTCGGTCTCGCCACCGTAGGTGAGGATGTAGCGGCTGGAAATGTCCACCTGCGTGAGGATCTTGCGCACTTCGGCCAGGTACAGCGACCCCGCCGGCGACAGGTACAAGCGCTGGCGCACCCGTTCGAAGAGGTTGTGGCAGAGCATTTCCTCCAACTGCGCCACTTGCTTGCTCACGGCACTCTGGGTCAGGTGCAGCTCTTCGGCGGCGCGGGTGAAACTCAGGTGGCGGGCAGCGGCTTCGAAGCACTGCAGGGCGGTCATCGAGGGGGTCAAGCGTTTTGAAATCATGCAGTTCATTCCAAATCGGAAGGAGCCTTTGCCTAAAGGTCGTTTGTGGCAGCGGCGCAAAGCCGTTGATACTGCCCGCCAGCACTATAAACCGGCGCGGGATATGCGGCGCCGAATAAAAAGAACGACAGGGAGAGCCTTGCATGACCCCATTCAAAACCACCTTGGCCGCACTTGTTGCCGGCGCTGTACTGGGCCTGGCCGGCACCGCCCAGGCGGGCGTGACCCTTGATGCGATCCAGAAGAAAGGCTTTATCCAGTGCGGTGTCAGCGACGGTTTGCCAGGCTTTGGTGTGCCGGACAGCAACGGCAAGATGACCGGCATCGATGTGGACGTGTGCCACGCCGTCGCGGCGGCGGTGTTTGGTGATGCGTCGAAAGTGAAGTTCAGCCAGTTGACCGCCAAGGAGCGTTTCACTGCGTTGCAGTCCGGCGAAATCGACCTGATCTCGCGCAACACCACCTGGACCAGTTCGCGGGATTCGGGCATGGGCCTGGTGTTCACCGGCGTGACCTACTACGACGGCATCGGCTTTCTGGTGAACAACAAGCTGGGCGTCACCAGCGCCAAGCAACTGGACGGCGCGACGGTGTGTATCCAGGCCGGCACCACCACCGAACTCAATGTCTCCGACTACTTTCGCACCCACGGCCTGAAGTACACGCCGATCACCTTCGACACCGCCGATGAAAGCGCCAAGGGCCTGGAAGCCGGCCGTTGCGACGTGCTGACCACCGACCAGTCGGGCCTGTACGCCCAGCGCATCAAGATGGCCCACCCGGACGAATTTGTGGTGCTGCCGGAAATCATCTCCAAGGAACCCCTGGGCCCGCTGGTGCGCAAGGGCGATGACGAGTGGTTCAGCATCGTCAAGTGGACCCTGTTTGCCATGCTCAATGCCGAGGAAATGGGCATCACCTCGCAGAACGTCGAAGAGCAGGCCAAGACCACCAAGAACCCGGATGTGGCGCGTTTGCTCGGCGTAGACGGTGAGTACGGCAAGGACCTGAAACTGCGCAAGGATTGGGTGGTGCAGATCGTCAAGCAGGTGGGCAACTACGGCGAAGTGTTTGAGCGCAACATTGGCCAGGGCAGCGTGCTGAAGATCAAGCGTGGGTTGAATGCGTTGTGGAACAACGGCGGGATTCAATACGCGCCGCCAGTCAGGTAAGCGCAAGAGAGGGTGAGCAGTAACCTGTGGCGAGGGCGCTTGCTCCCACTGGACTGCGCAGCAGCCCCATGTTTTGGGGCCGCTTCGCGCCCCAGCGGGAGCAAGCTCCCTCGCCACAGGCGGTGGGTCAGGTAAAAATTGGCCGGCTGATCCACCGCCCCCAGGGGGTTACTGGACATCGCAGGCTGCGGCATTTGCATCGGAGTTCGGTACCAGGCGCACCTCTACACGCTGACCCAATGCCCTGGCTGCGCTCGCCAGAGTAGCCAGCGTCATGCCCGCATCATTCCCGTCGAGTGCACGGTCTACGGCTGTGCGGCTGGTATGCATACGTTCTGCCAGTGCTTTTTTACTGACCTTCTGCGCTTTCATCGCTTCTGCCAATTGCCAGGCGATAACACGCTTCAACGCGCCAGCAGAGACTTCCTCTATGAGCCCATCGTCGTTGAGAAAATCATCGAAGCTGGAGCCGATATGTTTGTTCATGGGGGTTCCTCATAGCTTGTTTTTGCGACGTCTGGCGGTAGCTAACTCGATCAGCGGAGTTTTCTGAGTCTTTTTGATGAAACCGTGCAACAGGACCATTTCGCTATCAACCAGCGTGAAGATGACTCGTGCAATGTTTTCACCGAGGTCAGTTCGCACCTCCCAGAGTCGATGTTCCAGTTTTCGAACCAGCGGCATTCCCTGCGGCCACGCGAACTGGACCGACTTGATGTCAGTGCCTATGAGTTTTCTTGATTCCCTGGGCAGTTCCATCAGCCATTCACGTACGGGCTCCTTGCCAGCCTCCGTTCGGAAAAAAGCGACGTTCAATACGAGATGTATGTCGTTCACTGAGAGTGCACCAAAATAGGTTCATATGGCAATCGGCGATTGATGGGGCTTTTCGCAAAGACCGGTAAGAGCCTGGCACTGTTTAGGTGAACGACGAGGCTTGAATATTTTCAGAAAATTTCTTTAAAAACAGAGGGTTGTGAACATTCTGATGAGCGAGTGAGAGCATGGTTTTACATAGGTGAGAAAACTTACTGCGGCGCCACCATGCGCGTGCGCGGCGTCCCATCGGCGTTGTGCTGGTAGATCGCTTCAGGCTGGCCCTGTTCGTTGAAAAACACCTGGCCGATCCCTGCCGAATTCCATAGCCGTTCGCCCGCTTCGGCGTGTTCGGGGATGTGCGGCACCACTTGCATGGTGCGTCGACGGGTAAACCAGTTGAGCGGGGAGCGCGGTGAGTAGAGCCAGCGGTTGAGGCGGTCGAACCATTCCAGCAGGCGCGGCGGGAATTCGTTCTTGATGCCGCTGCTGGTGATCTGCCAGATTTTCGGGCCGGCGTTGCGGTGGCGGATCAGCACTTCGTAGACGAACGAGTAATGCACGTCGCCGGAGAGGATCACGTAGTTACCCGGCGTGCGGGAGTGACGGAAGATATTGAGGATCACCTGGGCGGCGCCGCGATGGGCCATCCAGTTTTCCGCGTCCACCAGCAGCGGGTAACCGCACCAGCTGAAGACCTTTTGCACGGTTTCGATCAGCTTGACGCCGAAGATCGGTGCGGGTGAGACGATGATGGCCGAGGGGTGGTCGAGCAGTGCCTGTTGCAGTTCGCTCAAGGCTTCCCAGTCCAGCAGACCGGAGGGTTGCTTGAGGGTGAACTCGCTGCGCCAGCGCCGGGTGCGGGTGTCGAGCACCACCAGGGCCGGAGTGGTGGGCAGCACGTAGTGCCAGTGCTGGAATGTCAGCAGGGTTTCGAGCAATTCATCCTGTCTGGTCGCATCGAGACAATTGTCCAGTGCGTGGGCGGTGAGCGTTTGGGTCTGGCTCAGCAGATCGCTGAACACCTGCGGCTGGTTACCCCATCCCTGACAGAGCAGATAGGCGAGCAGCGCGTTGCCGATGATGCGTTTGGAAAACGGGTGGCCGTAGGCGGTTTCTTCCCATTGGGCGCTGAGGTTCCAGTCGTCGGTGATGTCATGGTCGTCAAAGATCATCAGCGTCGACAGGTGCGCAAACACCCGTGCGACACCCGGCAGGCCATCGCGGAACCGTTCGATCTGCACCTGTTCCCGGGCGTACCGCCGTTGTTCGTCCGCACTCAACTGCGGCGGATGCGGCGCGATCAGTGTCCACGGCGTGGGCGACCATACCAGCAGGTACATCGCGATCACTTCGGCAAAGGTCACCAAGTGATTGTCGGCGGTGCTGCTGGTGAAAATCGGTTTCTTCGCCCCACCAAAAAAGCGTTCGCGCAGGGTTTCGTTGCTCTCCAGCGCGGGCAGCAGGTCGGCACGATGGTAATAGCTGGCGCGATGCCCATAGAGGCTGGCGCTGTCGTCCACCACCGCACCTTCAAGGGATTCGTCGAACAGGCCCAGGCGCTCGACCAAGGCATGAATCGCCCGCAGCATCGGCCCGGCGACATCGTCGGCGTAGATCTGGTCGCCGCTCATCATCAGCAAGGCCGGACGTTCTGTCGGGGTGGGTGCACCCGCCAGCAGGCGGTCGACACACAACAAGCCTTCGTCGGCACGGTGATGGGGTTTGCGGCAGGAGCCGTGCACCAGTTGCTGGATGCGACTGTGCAACACGAACGTCGGGCCGTGGGCATTGGCATAGAGCAGGTGCGGCGCCCAATCGGCGATGCCGTGGCCGTCGATCAGCAGGTCATAGCCAATCTCTACATCCTCGGGCAGCGCGTCATCCAGCGGTACGTCGATCAGGTGGATGAACGCGTGGCGCCCGACCGGCACGACCTGGCACTGGCCCTGGTCCAGGGTGACCAGACGGGCCTGCCCGGCAACGTGCAGTTTGAGGGTCGGCGCCAGTTCGCGACTGCCCACCAGCCAGAACACCAGGCGGTGGGGTTCCAGCCGCCGTAGAAGCGGGCCAGCGAGGACAGCAGGTTGACGCATGGGTATGACGGCTCTGTTCAAGGACGATATTCAGATTAACGCAGTGGATGTCAGCATTTTGTCGAAGCGACCCAGAGGACGGTATTTAAACCGCCCCCTGACTCAACGCGTCAGATGATTCTTCCGCCGCCCAGGCTGTCGATGCTGCCAGAGCGCCGCTTGTCTTGCCGGTTTCTGCTACCGCTGAAATCAACGCTTGCGTCCGGAGTGGGCGGCGGTTGTCGGGGGACTGTGATTTTTGCCGGCGTGGAAGTGGCCGGCAGAATGTTGTGTATGAACGTTGCGGTAGAACCGAAAAAAATATCCATGGCGTTTTCCTCTGAATGGTTGGGGTACGCCGCGCTGCATCATGGACACAGCGACGCGAGCCGACCTTACAGAGCGTGTGACGGGAAACCTATAAGCGCCTCATCTCAAAACGTTGCGAGATTCAGGTATGCGAATCGCCAAGCACCTTGGGCACCGTAAAGCGGAACTCGCTGCCACGCCCCACCTCGCTTTCAGCAACAATTTTGCCGCCGTGGGCCTGGATGATGCCTTGGGTGATGTACAGCCCCAGCCCGCTGCCGGTGGGATTGTTTTCAGTCTGTGTCCAATAGCGATCAAACACGTGGGGCAGTTGCTCCGGCGCAATGCCTTCACCGCTGTCACGTACCGAAAACACGATCTCTTCACCGTTGCTCATGGCGCTGATACCGATATTGCCCTGGCGCGGGGTGAACTTGATGGCATTGCCGATCAGGTTCGACAGCACCTGGAACAGGCGCTCCGGGTCCGCATTGATCTGCAGGCCGGGCTCGGCATTGAACGACAGGTCGATGCCTTTCTCCATCGCCAGCGGCGCCAGCAGCGAGTAGGCCTCCTCAAAGATCTGGCTGACATCCAGCGACACCGGCTTGACCACATAACGCCCGGCCTCGATTTTCGAGGTGTCGAGCAGGTCCTCCAGCAACACGTTCATGCGCCCGGCGGCCTGTTGCATGGTGTCGATGGCCGAGGAAATCCGCCGCGAGGTGTGTGGGCCATCGGAGCTGAAGGCCTTTTGCATCATGCCGCAGAGCATCGAGATGACAGTCATCGGGTTGCGCAGGTCGTGGGATACCACCGCCACCAGCTCATCACGTGCGCGCACCGCTTGTTGCTCGCGCAGCACCTGGCGCGCCAGGTCGTTTTCCAGGGCGGACCGGCGCAGGTCGTTGGCGGCGAAGCGGTCGCCATGGCTCCATTTGGTGGAGATGCCAGCCATTTCCACTTTCCAGATTTCAAACGAGGTGCGTGGGCGAAGACGCAGGCCTGCGTCGGAGTTTTCCAGGGCCAGCGGCTTTTTCGGGTCGCCACTCCAATTGATGTTCTCTTTCACTTCCGGGCGGAACCACAGCACGCCGTTGTCCACCGGCTTGGGCAGGCTCATGGCCAACACGCCGCTGGCGACTTGTTGGAAGTCGACGGCCGGTGGATACACCGAGGCCAGGTTGTGGCTGGAAAACACCGGCTCGCCGCCTTGTTGCAGCCACTTGTGCAGCGCACGGATCTGCCCCGGTTCCGGGCAATTGCCGTAGCGGTGCAGTTGCTTGTCTTCGATGATCGCCACGCCGCCGGACAGGGTCAGGTTCATCAGCACCTGGGCTTGCTGGGCCAGGCCGTCGAAGACGTTTTCTTGGGACGCCTTCATCGCTTGATCCAGCAGGGCCAGGGCCTCGACCTTTTCTTCGCGTTGGCGGTTCAGGTCGAGGGCTTCCATGGCGCTGATCTGCAACGACAGCACCTGGCCGATGGTCTGGCAAGCGGTGCGCAGGTCGTTCGGCACCAGCAGCGGCGCGCGGTTGCCGCAACTGATCAGGCCCCAGAGCTTGTCGCCCTTCATCAGCGAGATGCTCATGGACGACAACACACCCATGTTCTGCATGTATTGGCAGTGAATCGGCGACACGCTGCGCAGGGTGGCGAAGCTCAGGTCCAGCGGTTGGCCGGTGTCCGGGCGCAGCTTGGGCAGCAGTGGCACGGGTTCGTAGGCTGCGTTCGGGATGATGCGTAGCCAGTTGGTGCGATACAGCTCACGGGCCTGCTCCGGGATGTCGGACGCGGGGAAGAACAACCCGTTGAAAAGCTCCATGGACGGTGCTGATGCTTCGGCGATGACCTGGCCATGGCCTTCCTCTTCGAAACGGTAGATCAGCACACGGTCGTAACCGGTCATGGCCTGGATTTCATTCACGCTGATTTCGTACAGCGCCTGCAGGGTTTTCGCCGACTGCAAACGCTGCAGCATCTTGCCCAGGTCACTGGTGCGACCGTTCAGCGCCCGTGGGTGGAAATCCCTGAGCAGCGGTTCGAACTCCAGCACCAACACGTTCTGATGGCGATGCAACAAGCCCTCGAATTCCGCACCGTTGAACGTGACGTGCAGCGGTGGCGCGTCAAAAAACGTGTTGTTTGCGGCCATGGCTGCAACAGCCTGGGCTTGCTCGCTGCCAATCAGCGTGTGCAGCGGCTGACCCAGCAGCGCCTCGGGCGCATGGCCGAACAACGTGCCGATGTTGGCGCTGACCTGGATGATTTCCAGGCCCGGTTCGGACAAGGTCAGCAGCACGCCGTGGGGCTGGATCGCTCCCGGGAAGCGAATGGGCTCGTCGGCACAGTTGGCAAGCAGCTTTTCAAAATCGTCGGGTTTCATAGCAGTACCTCCTGGCTGTCGAGCCATTGCTCAAAGCAGCTGAATGTCGAACAGGCTGCATCCACCGCGCGCTGTTTGGCGTCAGCGTCCAGCGGCAGGCGGCCCAGGTAATCGAGGAAATCCTTCCAGCGTCGACCGGTCTCGGCGCCGTACACATTGAGAAACGCGCCACCGTTGTCGGCATCCAGGCCCAGGCGCTGGGCCATTTCCCGGCGCAGTACCTGGCCGCCCAAGGTTGCGCCTTCGAGCACATACAAGGCGCCTAGACAGGCGGCGGCGGTGTCGGAGACCGGGAGTTCGGCGCAGCGGGGCAGGGCGTCGATGGCGAGGTTGTCCAGACCCAGCGCGTGCAGGTCGTCCACCAGCGTCGGTGTTTTCAGACGCATTGCCGAGTCGAAGCCTTCAGGAATCAAGGCGTTGTCATACAGTGAGGCTTCTATGGGCCGATAAAAGCCGTAGTACGCCTGGAGCAGGCGCCCATACCAATGGGCATCCAGCCGTTCAGAGAAAAACGGCAAGCGCTGTTCCAGCGCTACGTGCAGCAGGGCAGTGCCTGTGCGTAACGCTTCCAGCAAGGTGGGCGGACCAACGTCATGGGCCTTTGAGTGCATTCAGCTAGCTCGAACTGTGGGCCTGTCGGCCATGAATGACGCGTGGAAATGGGCGACGATTCTACACACCTCAGAGCCGATAACTGTCCGCACAAGGCGAATAGGCTGACCAGCGGATCAGAAAAGTCGCTCCATGCCTCATTAATGACCGCACTATTTGCCGCGAAGTTCGGTTTAAGTGATGTTGTGATGCTATCAGTGCACGGACGATCCGTGCCCGCTCAGTGCGGTTTGCACCGACTCCAGCAGGTGTTCAGTGCTCCACGGTTTGGGCAGAAAGCGCACCGAGCCCCCCAATTGCGTCGCCAGTTTGGCATTACCGGACGTCAGTAGCACCGGCACGCTCGGCCAGCGATGGGCCACCACCCGGCTCAAGTCATAGCCATTGAGCAACCCCGGCATCTGAACATCACTGACAATCAGGTCCACTGGTTCGTCGCCTCGTTCCAGGTAAATCATTCCTTCATCCGCCGAAGGAAACGATGTCACCAGCGCCCCGAATTCCTCCAGCACATCCACCATTAACGAGCGAATGATCTCGTCGTCTTCCAACACTAAAATCGATGGCTGAGCCATGATCCTTACTCCACCATCAGGGTTCATTAACGTGGAGTAGAGCACGACTGGATAGGTTCGATCGGATGTGTTCGAAGTGATGGGTGGTCATGAGAATGCCGTTGCAGGATACTCGCGCACCTCAAGGCCACTCGCGCAAGGCAGTCAACCGTGAATGATCCGGATCTGGGCAACCGCATGATCAAAGTCGACCATGCCGGTGAGCATGGCGCGATTTGCATCTACAGCGGCCAACTGTTCATGGCCCGGTTGTTGGTCCCGGGCATGGTGGCCGAGTTGCAAGAGTTCCTCTCCCACGAACGGCGTCATCGCGAGGTGTTCAGGGCTGAACTGCAACGCCGCGGTTACCGCCGCTGCCGCAGCTATTGGTTGTGCGGGCTGGGTGGCCTGGTGCTGGGATTGATCACTGGCCTGTGCGGGCGCAAGGCGATCGTTGCCACCACCGTTGCCGTGGAAAGCGTGGTGCTGCGCCACCTGGCCCATCAACTGCAGAGCTTGCACGACATCGACCCGCAGGCCGTAGCGGCGATTGCCTCGATTGTCGAGGAAGAACAGCACCACCACGATCACTCGGCGGCGCAGATTGATCAGCGTGACCCGTGGTTCCGTGGGTTGACGCCGGTGGTCACGGCGTGGACCGAAGCCGTGATCTGGATGGGCATGCGTTCCTGACAAACAGGCATAATCGCCCGCTACACCTGATGGAGCCTGCCATGAAGTACGCCTTGATCACCCTCGCCCTGACCCTCAGCGCCAGCCCCGCCTTTGCGGCCGGCGATGCCGAGGCGGGCGGCAAGCTGTTCACCAAGACTTGCGGCGGTTGCCACAGCGTTGGCGAAGGCGCGCGGGGCGGGTTTGGGCCGCAGCTCAATGGCATCATTGGCCGTCCCGCCGGTACCACGGACGACTACCAGTACTCCGACGCGATGAAAAACTCCGGCGTGGTCTGGACCCGCGACAAACTCGCCGCCTATATCGAGGCGCCGAAGAAGGTGGTGAGCGGCACACGGATGATCTTCTGGGGCATCAGCGACCAGGAGAAGATCGACAACATCCTGGCCTACCTCGAAACCTTCCAGCCCCGATAATCACTCGCGCACATTCCGGAACAGCATCCACCGCGCACTCTCATGCAGCCCGCGCGTGAGCCCCTGCAAGCGCTGGAATTCCTGCGGATGCTGCGCGGCCACGTCGTCTCGCGGGGTGTGTGAGGCCAGGTCATGCAGGGTCGGCGAGCTGCCGTCGTGCTGCATCTGCAACAGGAAATGTTGGGTTACGCCGCCGATAATCGGGAAGCTGCCTTCACGCAACACCAGCGGCACCACGCGTTCGCCTTCGGGCGCCGGCTGCTGGATATCGCGGCCCAGGGCACCATTGCGAAACGGCATGCCCGCCATACCCGCCACGGTCGGCAACAGGTCCGCCAGCCCCACCGCTTCTTCGATCACCTGTGGCGCCAGGCCAGGGGCGTGGATCAGCAGCGGCACGTTATTGCTCTCCAAGCCGAGCTGTTCGAAGGCCGGCGCCATGTGTGGGATCTGGCTGATGCGCGTGTTGTGGTCGCCGAAGAACACAAAGATGCTGTTGTCGTACCAGCCGCCGGCCTTGGCGATCTCCATCAGGCGGCCGATGTTGTAGTCCAGCAGGCGCACCGCGTTGTATTGCTCGACGCTGCGCGACCCGGCGGCCTGGACTTGCTCCAGAGTCACCTCGGCGACCTGGAACCCATCGTTGTGTTTGGGGATGGTGAATGGCCGATGGTTGCCGGAGGTTTGCAGGTAGGCGAAGAACGGTTGTGCCTCCGGTACGGCGCGCAGCAGTTGGTCGCTTTCCTTGAACAGGTCCAGGTCGGAAATGCCCCACACATCCACCCGTGGCGAGCGCCAGTGGCTTTCGTCATAGAGCTGCACGCCGTCGATGCTTTGGCGGATCAGGGCGTTGATGTTCGCCCAGCCGGCATTGCCGCCGATCATGTAGAACTTCTGGTAACCCGCGAACGCATTGATCAACGTGTGTTGCCGGGTGATCAGCGGGTTGCGTGTGGCGGTCTCCTGGCGGGTCACGTCCGGCACGCCGCTGATGCTGGCCCACACGGTCTTGGCGGTGCCGGTGACAGGTACGTAGAAGTGTTTGAAGAACCAGCTCTGCGTGGCCAGCTTGTCGAGGTTCGGCGTGGGGTTCAGCGGGTTGCCGTAGGCGCCGACAGCACTGGTGCCGAGGGATTCAAGCATCACGAACACTACATTGGGCGGGCGCTTGCCGGCCAGTCGATAGGGCTGCACGCCTTGTTCGCGGATGAAATTCAGTTGCTGGGTGTCGGGCTGATCGACCCCCAGGTAGTCGGCGATTTGCGGATAGTGGTCGCGCACCTTTTTTTCATCGAATTGCGACTGCCCGACCTTGAAAGTGTCGTACAAAAACAGCACCGGGTTCAGGCCCACGGCGGCGACTTGGCTGTTGCCGGAAAAGAACGCATCGCTCCAGCGCAGGGGCACCGGGTTTTCCAGGTTGAGATTGGTGACGCGACCAAGCAGGGCCAAGAGTACGGCGACCACGCCGATCACCGAGACTGACGCCACTGCCCATTTGCCCATCGGCTGGGCTGGACGCTCCAGGGTCAGGCGTTCCAGGCACACCAACGCCCATACCCACAGCGCCACGGCGGCCAGCCAGCAGGCAGTTATCCACAGCACGGGGTAGGTTTCCCACACCATCTGTTGTGAAATCTGCGCGTCTTGCAGGTAGCGCAACACGGTCGCGTTGATACGTACACCCAGGTAGGCGTAGTGGCCAAAGTCGATGATGTAGACCAGGCCGACCACGGCCAGGGCCATCACCAGATAACCGCGCGCCAGCCAGCGCAGGGCGGGCAGGGTAATGAGGTTCCAGCGCGGCAACCACGCCAGCACCGCCAGCGGCAGTAGCAGCAACACCGCCAGGCGCAGGTCGAAACGCAGGCCGATGCCGAGGGTTTCCAGTAACTGCGCAGTGTTTAACGGCAGGCCGGAAAAACCCAGCACAAACACCAGCCGCAACGCCGCCAGCAACACAAACACCAAGCCGATCGCGCCTACGCCGTAGCGCAGGCGGCGTGATTGCAACGCACTCATCATCTCTCTCTACTCAATCTAATAAACACCACAAGACAAATGTGGGAGCGGGCTTGCTCGCGAAAGCGGTGGGTCAGTTAGAGCTGCTGTGACTGACACTGCGCATTCGCGAGCAAGCCCGCTCCCACAGTTTGAATTGCATTAACCCGGCGATGACGCAGTAGGTCGCCAGGAGTGGGTCCACCAGATAATCCCAGTAGTTCTCCGACGCCTTCAGCCGCAGTGCAAACGCTAAAGTGCCCAGCACCAGCATCCACACGGCCAACGTATTACGCAGCCACAACATCAACAGCGCCGCCACGGCCACCAGCACAATCATCGGCCGCGGGTTGAACCCCCAACGGTACGGATCGACATACGTCAGCCCCAGCGTCGCCGGGTACAGCACCAAGCTCAACACACAGAACACCAGCAACATCTGCACCCGGTGCGGGCGAGCAAGCGGCTGCACCAAGCCCAATCGGCTCAAGGCAACCCACGCCAGCAACACCAGCGTGCTGATCGCCAGGTCATCGGTAAAACTGCGCACATACGCCGCCAACGGCAGTTCATTGACCGGGATAAAACTCAACGCCACCAACACTGGCAGCAACCACGGCCGCCACGGCTGGGTGAAGCGCGGCGCGCACAGCGCCACAAACCCCAGCAACACAAAACTCAGATGGGCCTGCCACAGGGAAACCATCACAGACGCTCCGCCAGCCAGGCTTCGTTGAAGCTGACGTGTTTGATAAAGGTGTTATTCCACGAGTACACCAAGTGGTAGGTGCCGTCCGGGCTGCGGCTGAAATACGGGTACTCGTATTCGAAATCGCAGCCACGGGGTTTGCACACGCGGTAATCCAGGCTGCTCAGGAAACGTTGTTCCAGGGGCAGGCGTTTTGCGCCGCTGGAGGCGCGGAAGCCTTCGCCGATGATTTCTTTGTAGGCGTCGGGGGAGAACGGCTGGCCCAGCGGGTCCGGCGACTGGTCCAGTTGCACCACGGTGCGCCACTGACTGAGCTGGGCGTCGGTGCCGTAGAGGCTGAGCTTGAAGCGGCCGTCCTTCAGGTCGTTGAGTGCCACTAGCAAACCATCATCTTCGGTGCCCACCGCCGCCAGCGAGGAATTCGGGTTGGCCGGCTCCAGCGGGTATGGCTCGCTCCAGGTCTGCCCGGCGTCGGTGGTGCGGCTGGCCAGCACACGATGGTGAGTGTCGCCGGCGTAACGCAACATCGCCACGGCGCGCTGGCCGTCCAGCGGCACGATGGTCGGTTGCAGCGAGTGCTTGCCCCGGCTGATGCGGAATTTGTCGATCACGGCGCCGTCGGCGCTCAAGTACAGGTACTCGGCGAACTTGCCCATGAACTCGTGGTACACCGGCAGGCCAATGGAACCGTCGGCGTGGAACACCGGCGCGGCACGCACCAAGGTGCTGATATTGAAAAACGGCGAGGTCACCAGTTGCCTCGGTGCCGACCAGCTGGCGCCGAGGTCATCCGAGACCATTACATTGATCGCACTGGCGGCCCAGCCACCGACTGACACCGACACGTAAAACATCCACAGGCGATTGTCCGGCGCGAGGGCGATCACCGGGTTGCCGAGTTTGCGGATATAGCGCTGTGTGCCGTCGCGGGTGCTTTCCCGCGTGGCCAGTACCTGCTCGGCGCCCCATTCGCCGCTGCTGGCATCGAAGCGCGCGGTGCGCACTTGCACATCGGCGGCGCCTTCGCGGGAACCGGCGAACCACACCGCCATCAAGTCGCCGCCGGGCAGGGCAGTGACGGAGGAGGAGTGCACAAAATCCGTCAACTGCGTCGACACAAACCGGCTGGTGTACTGCGGGGCCGCCGCGACTTTCGCGGTCGTCGGGCTGGCCTGGGCAAACGGCGCCAGCACATGGGGCGGATGGCTTTGCCAGGCGGCGAGAAACACCGCGAGCAGGCCGCAAATCATTAAGACGGAGCGCATAGGAGACCTGTGGATAAAAGGATTACTGCGCACGTTCATCCGGCAGGCGCTTCCTGCGACCGGTGAGCATGGATAACGGTAAGTTGTCGCGTACCAGGGCACTTTCAAACAGCGCGGCCAACACATGCATACACACCAGGCCCAGCAGCCCATTCGCCGCGGTCTCGTGGATTTGTTGCGGCCAGTCGGCGCCCCACAGCGCATCGACTTCCTGCATCAAGAAGCCGCTGACGCCAAGGGTGAGCAAAGCAAGCAACATCAACAGCATCACCAGCGCGCCAATCGGTGAATGACCCAGGCGATGTTGCGGCCGGCGGTTGAGCAGCGAACGCAGGTGGGCATTCAGCCGTTTGGGTGTCGGCCAAAAGTCCGTCCAGCGTGCGCTGCGCGGCCCGACGAAGCCCCACACCAAACGCACCAGCAGCCAGGCCATGGCGTAGTAGCCCAGCCAGACATGCCAGTCGTCGCCCGCTTCGTTAAAGAAGTAATTGGCGACAAAGACCCCGGCGATCGACAGGTGAAACAGCCGCACCAACGGGTCCCACAGGCGCAGGGATTCGCCTGGCATCAGCCTTTGATCTCAGTCTTCACGGCCTTGCCGGTCACCGGGTCGTGGTAGATCTCGACCTTGCGCTTGTCTTTGTCGAAACCGTAGATCTCGTAGCAATTGCCGTCGGTGACTTTGAATTTGCTGATCTGGTAGCCGTCGGCCTTGAGCTTGTCCTGGAAGGCTTGCTGGTCTTGCCATTGCGAGCGTTCGGCGGTGGTGCATTGCGGGCCGGCGAGGGCCAGGGGGCTGGTGAGAATCAGGGACAACAGCAGAATTTTGCGCATGGAAAAGCTCTCAGCAGAGGTGGGAGATTTCACAGTGCAAAACGAACCTTAGTGCAACCTTAGTTGGCAACGAGCCGTAACATCTTTGCCAGGGGTGTGCCTGGAAAACCCGGCATGATTTCGCCGTTTCCTACAGAGAATTAGTAATGCGTCTACTCCTTGTCGAAGATGATCGTGCCCTCGGCCAGGGGATTCGCGTGGCCTTGGGGGCCGAAGGCTATACCCTCGATTGGCTGCAAGATGGCGTCGCGGCCCTACATGCGCTGCGTACGGAGTCGTTTGATCTATTGCTGCTCGACCTCGGCCTGCCGCGCCTCGACGGCCTTGATCTGTTGCAGCAACTGCGCGCCGAGCAACACGACTTGCCGGTGCTGATCCTCACCGCCCGCGACGGCACCGCCGAACGCATCGCCGGCCTGGACGCCGGCGCCGACGACTACCTGGTCAAACCTTTCGACGTCGAAGAACTCAAGGCCCGCGTACGCGCCCTGTTGCGCCGCAGCCAGGGGCGCGCGCAGCCGTTGCTGGAACACGCCGGCGTCAGCCTCGACCCGGCCACCCAGCAAGTGCGCTATCAAGATGGGGAGGTCATCGTGACGCCGATGGAATACCAACTGCTGCACCAACTGATGGTGCGCCCCGGCAAAGTGGTGACGCGCGAGCGCCTGTCCCGCGCGCTGTACGGCTGGCAGGACCGGGTCGAGAGCAATACCCTGGAAGTGCTGATCCATAATCTGCGCAAGAAGTTATCCACAGAGCTGATCCGCACCGTGCGCGGTGTCGGTTATGTGCTGGCGCTTAAACCATGACCTCGGTTCGTGCGCGCATCCTCATCCCCGTGTTGGTGCTGATCCTGCTCGGCGACGCGTTGATCAGCTGGCTGGTGCTGCGCGACAGCCACCACGAAATCGAAGAAGTCTACGACGCCCAACTCGCCCAAAGCGCGCGCCTGCTGCAAGGCGTGTTGCGCCAGCGCGACCCCGGCGAAGCCGACTGGCAGCGCTTGTACGAGGCGTTTGACCAGGCCATGAGCCGCGTGGGTGAGGAGGGCGTGGCCCATCCCTATGAAACCCGCCTGACCTTCCAGATCTGGCGCACCGACGGCCAACTGCTGGTGCGCTCCGCCGAAGCGCCGGTGCTGGCCACACCGCCTGCGACCCTCGGCTCCCACGACCTGATGGACAACGGCAACGACTGGTGCGCCTTCCTTCTCGCCGACCCGCAGCAAGGGCTGTTGATCTGGGTGGGCGAGCGTGACGACATTCGCCAGGACGTGATCCAGCGCATCATGCGCCACACCCTCTGGCCTACGTTGATCGGTGTACCACTGCTGGCGGTGTTGATCTGGCTGGTTATCGGTTGGGGCTTCAAACCGCTGCGCGCCATGGCCCTGTCGATTCGCGGACGCAATACCGACACCTTGCAACCGCTGCATTTAGCGCCACTGCCCAGCGACCTGGAACCCATGCAAACCGCGCTGAACCGGCTACTGGTCCAGGTGGACGAGCTATTGGAGCGCGAGCGCCGCTTCATCGCCGACGCCGCCCACGAACTGCGCACGCCCCTGGCGATCCTGCGCATCCACGCACAAAACGCGCAAAGCGCCGAAACCCCGGAGCAACGCCGTGAAGCCCTGGAGTTTCTGGTCAATGGCGTCGACCGCGCCACCCGCATCGGCAGCCAACTGCTGACCATGGCGCGCATCGAACCGCAACTGAACAACCCGGTGCGCAGCCGTGTGCAACTGACCGAGTTGGTGCGCGAAGAACTGGCCGAACTGACGCCGTTGGCCATGGAAAAAGGCGTGGAACTGGTGCTGGAAGGCGAGGAAGAGGTTTGGCTGGAAACCGAGCCTGTCGCGCTGGCGATTGCATTGCAAAACCTGGTCACCAATGCGCTGAATTTTTCGCCTGCTGGCAGCGAAGTGAAGGTGGTGATTGGCGCCAATTGCCTGAGCGTCGAAGACCAGGGGCCGGGGATCGATGAGGCGGAATTAGGGCGATTGTTCGAGCGGTTCTACAGCCGCGGGAACGCCAACGGCGCTGGGTTGGGGTTGGCGATTGTGGAGATGATCGTTGGCAAGATCGGCAGTCGCTTGGCGTTGCGGAATTTGGAGCAGGGTGGGTTGTGTGCCCGCCTGGAATTCTGACCCAGCATTAATCCCCAGTGGGAGCTGGCTTGCCTGCGAAGACGGCGTGTCAGCTGATATAAGTGCTGGCTGATCCCCCGCTTTCGCAGGCAAGCCAGCTCCCACACTTTGACCTGTGCCAGGCTCGGGAAATGACTGCACCGCCAATCATCTGTGGGAGCTTTCGAGGCCCGGCGAAGTGGGCGATAGCGGATTGATCGACTTTGGTGTTTGGCTTTGGGGCTTCGTCGCAAGAGCGTGCGCATAGACCACACTGTTGAAGGTATGGGTTCTGCAGTCATAAAAGGTTGGCATGCGCTCAGGTGTCAGTTGGGGATCAACTTTTTGCAACAGGCCCGCATCGTCAACCCATAACCCGCTGTAGTAACTATTTTCATCCGTTCTCACATAGTCCTGCTTGTCGCTTTCATGGAGCGCGACCATCCAGAAGATTGGATCGGGGCGATCCAGGCGGGCGTTGGCTTCGCTGAAGACCTGGTCCCATGGGTGGCCGACTTTGGACAGTAGAAACCGATAGAGCGGCGTGTAGTCGAAACCGTGTCGATGGTGGCTGTGCATTGAGCTGCGGTTGGACTGTGCGGCCTTTTCGCTTTTGGTGTTTCGCTCGTACCGATAAGCGCAATAACTGCCGTGACGTACTCAATGGGTGCGGGTGTTGACTGAACGGTAGAGGAGGGGCTTTTTCATGGTCGGCCTCATGGGGTCTTGGGCTGCTTGGGGGGTGGTGGCCAGGCACCTTGGTAGCGGAAGGAGATTTGGTAGTTGAAAAGGCCAGGCGCTATTACGTGTTGGAAGTACGGCTGGAGAATCGTTATCCAACTTGGTAGTACGTCGAACCCTCCTGCATATATCTGGGGCTCCTCGTTTAAATCGAGCGCGTTGAGGATGCTGTCCTCTTCCTCAAAGTCTGCTGAGTGTTCGCTTGCTTCCAAGTTGTCGGTTGTTTTGTTGAACCATTGCAGGCGTATTTTCATTGTCATAACAACGTCTCCAGTTATTTTTCTATGCGTCTTTCGTCTTTTGCTGGACCCCGTCGTTCGCCGGTGTAGGGGTCAAATGAGCCTAGATGCTCCAAGTCGCTCTATCGATATACTTCCAGTTCACCTTGTTCTGAGTCCCACTCAAAAATCCTCCTTCCTTTGGCGTCCTTCCAACGCTCTCGCAGGCCGCCGCCATTACGTTTTCGTGTCTTTCTTTTTTGTTCTATCAAGCCAGGGAATCCAGTGATGTCCTCGGTTTTTGGTGCAGGAAAGTAATCATAATCCGGGTTTTTCATCCCCTTCCGAGGCTGATTAACCACCACATACAACGGCCCAACCCCCGACTCCACCGGGAACACCAGAATAAAATCCCGATACTGCGGCGGATAAACAGGGTTCACCAAAATCAGCGCTGCCTTATTCCTCAATCAGCTCAAGGGGGACGTAACCGGATGGATCGTTGTAGTGAATGAGCCCGTCGGGCAGTTGGCAGGGCTTGAGGAATACGCAGCCGGGAGGTTTGGTGGGCGCAGGGTTTGCAGGAGGGAGAGGGGCGAGCAAGTCGATGGGCGGCGAATAGGGAATCCGTTTCGGCTGCGGGGTCAGGATGCGGCGTTTGAGTTGTTCTTCTTCGGTGATGGGGTAGGCGCGTTCTGACATGGCGGGCTCACTTCCTTGTGTGGGGGAGTGAGGCTACGGGGGGGAAGCGAGGGGCTGAAATAAGCGTTGTTCGATGGTTTTCGTGGGAAAAGTCAGCTGGCTTGTCGCGACGTTGAAAGTACGTATTTGAGTTCTCTCATCTGCGGGTGGGTGGGGCTGTGTGCTTTGGACTTCAGGCAAAACTTGCACACGAGTAGGACCGATCTGTTTTCCGTCTGCGTCCCTCTTTGAATGCAAGGTGTTTGTTACGGTCGCGCGAAAAAACGCGATGGAAATACCAAATGCTGACGTTCAACACCCTATGGAAAAACCACCCCGAAATTTTCGGCGATGCAGCCCCGTGCAGAACCAACGGCACCAAAAATTTCAGCGATCAATGCGCGATCAATTTAGGCGTGGCGCTGCGTCGATCTGAGCCGCTTAGTCGGCGTGCGCTATTGTTGGCAGCACCCCAAGAGCGAAGGCCATGTATTGGCAGCGGAGGAAATGGCCAGAGCATTAAGCCGTGCCAGCATCCCTGGTTTGAGGGCTGTTATTAAGTTGAAGCCCGAAGATTTTGAGGAAGTGCTAGCCGGGCAGCAGGGCGCTATCTTCTTCAAAGACTTTTGGCGGCGAGGGAGCGAGACGTTTGGCAATCGTAGTGGTGACCATATCGACCTGTGGAATGGGCGACGGTTGACGGATTGGCTGAGCTACCCGCGTATTCAGATGGGTTTTTCGGTTGAGGGGACTTTTTCGAGTTATCACGATTCCAGGGAGATTTGCTTTTGCAGGGTTTTATGACGGTGGTTAAGGGGATTGGGTTTGTGGTGTTGGTGGTTGCTGTAGCGCTTGTGGTGTTTAACGGGTTAGTGGTGGCGGTATCTGCGTATTTTGGGTCGTTTTATGAAAGTGATGCGGATCAGAGTCGGAATTTTGGGCTTTGGTTGGTGGGGAATGGGGGGGGGGTTGTGGGAGCGGTGGTGGGCGGGGCGGTCTGGTATTGCAGTTGTTTAAAGAGGGGCGCGGAGTCTCGGGAGAGTAGAACGGGGCGGAAATAGTTAGCTTTGTTTCGAATACTGCGATTTTCGTTTATTTCGTCTGGCGTTGGCCTCAACTGAATTACGCAACATTGGAGCTGCATCATGATCACCAAGTTGCTCCCACATTTTGATCCGGTACAGCCGTTGAACGATGTAGGCAGCAAAAAGACCTTGGAGCGCCGAGGTCTTTTTTTACCCACCGATCAAGCCAGCAGATGCCTGGAAATCAACCGGGAAATTTCAACCATCGAAGTCTTCCCCGTGAATTCAAACTTCACTTTCCCCAACGAAGAAAAGTAAATCTCCAACTCCGAATCCAGATCAAACGTCCCGGATGTTTCCACCGAGTAGGCGACGATATTTTTATACGGCAGCGACGTGAAGTCCTTCTTGCTGCCGGTAATTCCCTGCACATTCACGGCGATGATGCGTTTGTTGGTGAAGACCACGCCGTCGCGCATGGACTTGTACGCGTCGATCACTGTTTCGCCGTCCAGCAGCAGGGCGGATACGCGTTCGGCGTATTCGTTGTTTTGTTTGAGTTTGAAGAAGCCTTTGTTGTTGAAGTCGATCACTGGGCGTTCCTTTTATGGGGCGGCGCTCAGCGCGCCATGACGTTGACGATGACATGCAGGATAAACGCGGGTCCATAACAGGGCTGGCCTTGTTCATCTTCTATGCGCCAGATGGAAGTAACCGTGCAGGTTTCTTTGGGCGCGGCGAATGTGACGGTGAGGTGTACCGGCTGGCCAGGAAGGGTAACGGCAATCGGAATTTCGTTGGTAAGACTGCGCAGGTGGCTGTCCATCACCACTTCCAGTGGGGCGCCTGTGTCGGTGCGGCGGGCGATGACGTACTCGCCGTCTACTCGTACCAGCCTCCGCCCGCGCCAGGGGTGGGTGCCGAGGTTTTGGATTTCCCAGGTTTTTTGGAAGGTTTCGCCGGGTAGCACCACGGTTTGGTCGGGGGTAGTGACGTCGGCGTTGAAGACAGCAACGTCACCGGGGTCGTGTAGGCCGGTGGCTCGGTTGGTGGCTGCCGTTGAATGGGTATCAAGCGGGGCGCCTGCCAGGTCGGCGAAGTAGCGGAACAGCAGCAGTGGCGAAACCTGGAGTGCTTTCGCGAGTTTGATCAGGGTGCGTACAGAGGGATCTTGGGAGGCGCCTCCGGCCAGGCCGTAGAGGTAGGTTCGGGAAATGCCGGATTCTCTGGCTAATGTGGTTATGGATTTGCCAAGCTCACGACTGCGTCGCACAACCAGAGCTCGGAGAGTGTTGCGCGTTCGTATACTCATATTCGATTGTTGATCCCCAGTACTTGGCAGCGGTTGTTACCTTGTTCGCCAAAAAAGACAACCTGCTCGCCGCGGCGAGTAACGCGTAATGCAAACTTGTGACCTGCTGGCGATGTTGTGAAGGACATGGATTGGTCCCTTTTTGGTTAGCTATATCCAGTGTCGTAGTTTCTCGCATGCTTGCGAACCTAGTGTTTGTTGCATTCCTTTACATCTATCATTGGATATAACCATGACTCAAATAAAAACCTGCTCTGATTCCATTGCTCGATCAGGCTTCGGCACTCTGCAAATACCGGATTCCATGTTGCAGGACTACAGAAAGATCGTTGATGGGTACTCAGCAATATCTCCTGCTACCAAAGCATCATTTTCATTCGGTCAGGATACCGATGGTTTTTTCCCATTTGGTGCCGAATATTCAGGCTCTGAGGACCATCCCGATCTTTGTGAGCGCTTGTGTTATTGGCCTGTCCATGTTTCGAAGCGAATCGGTTTTGAGTTCACACGGAGCGACTTTTTCGCGGCTGTGGATACCTTTGAACGACAGATCAGCGAGTTGGCTCAAGAGTTGATGGACGGCATCTGTGGTGAGTTTGGGGTCCCACCACTCGCTCCGTTTCGCTTGGCGTCCTACGTGCAGTTGTGTGTCTACGGTGTTCAGACGGCAAACATCGAACGCCGATTTGCCCAAGACCCTCATGAAGATGGGCATATGTTGTCGTTTATCAAACCTACTCGCGAAGGGCTTGTCTTGGTGAAGGGCGGCTCGCTGGAGTCGGTGCGTCTATTGGAGAACGAAGTTGCGGTTCTGGCAGGATCACTACTTACTGAACTCTCTGATTACGCAATTCCTGCTGCTTATCACGCGGTCCTTGCGCCTCAAAGGCCGGTCTCCAGAAGCTCGCTAATCTACTTTGCCAACCCGAATCCAGAGCAAGTGCTAACCAGCTTTTTCCGCAAGCAGCCAATTGACTTGAATAGCGCCGTAAACGCCCGACACACCGGGTTTGGTAATCAGCCTATTCAGCTTCCTTAATTTCCTCATGGGCACGAATACTTCATGGCTCCCTACTTCAATGCCCTTTTCCTTGAAGGCTTGCTCTTAGGTATCGGCCTATTCGCCGCCCCTGGCCCCAAAGACACCTTGGTCATCCGCCAAGGTGTCGGTCGCGGCCCTATCTGGGGGGTGGTTGCCATCTGCGTGTTCGCCGATGTTCTGCTGATCGCCCTGGGCATAGCCGGTCTGGGCAAGCTATTGGAAAGCCGGCCAGTACTGGTCGCGCTGTTGCTGATTTCCGGCGCGGCCTACCTGCTGTGGTTTGCTACTCAGCGCCTGTTGGCCTGCCTGCGTGACCACTCCATGCCGGACACCCTAAGCGGTAAATCGCAACGAGGGCTGTTACGGACGGCAGTTGTGCTGGGATTCGCCAACCCCTACGCCTGGCTCGATACCGTCGTGCTTATCGGCTCCATCGGCGCTGCAAAGCCCTTGAACCAACAAGCACTCTTCGCGACCGGTGCCATGACTGCATCACTGCTGTGGTTCGTATTCTTGGCGTTGGGATGTCAGCGTTTGACCAACCTGTTTCGCACTCCTGTGGTGTGGCGCTGGCTGGACGCCGGTGTGGCGGTGTTGATGGTGTATCTGGCCGGTATGTTGATCACCGATTCACTGGATGTCTTTAAGGTAATCCTTGAGGGTGGATAGGGGCGGGGGTAGTTCCTCGAGCTGATGAACGCTTTGCACGTCAGTCGCTAATCTTTTCAGCTCCCGCCCCAACACTGTCTCAGCCCCACCCACCGCAACCAGCGCCTGCCCCACACATACATCCACCTTCAGCAAAATCCCCGCCAAATCCCCCTGGCGCAGCAACAATCCAAATACCTCCCTGTCATAGCCAACCATCACCGGGTCGTCGCGCAAAACCGGACTGCCGCCGTCTTCCTCATGCACCAGTTTCAGTGCAAAAAGCGCCACAGCTTCCAGCGTCAATTCCATGGTCTCAGCTCCTTCACATACGGGGGAGGGCGATGATCACTGTTCTTGCGCGCCAAAAACAACCCCGCGCCTCAGCACTCCACTATCAACTCCGCGCGACGATTGCGGGGGCGGCCCTCGGCGCTGTTGTTGTCCGCCAGCGGTCGGGGTCTCGACATAACCAGTGGCTGCTAGGCGCCTTGGCTGTATGCCGTTGGCTTGCAGGTAGTCCTCCACGCTACCGGCGCGGGCGATTCCTTCTATATAGAGAGGGAAGGCCTGTTTTGGGTTGTTTGATAGAAAAACCAAATAAACGGTTGACGGCAGATTCTGGATGTCTATAATTCGCCCCACTTCCGGCGCAGTCGAAGCGGAAAACTCCTTGGTAAACAATGGGTTACGCAGTTTTCGGCAGCAGGTTGCTTCAGTTCATCGAGGCGCTGAGGAAGTTGAAAAAAGAGGTGTTGACAGCAGCGTGTAACGCTGTAGAATTCGCCTCCCGCTAACGAGAGATCGTAAGCGCAAGTGGTTGAAGTTGTTGAAGAAATCTTCGAAAGCTTCTGAAAATAATCACTTGACA
>NZ_JACVAC010000014.1 GCF_014851685.1 Pseudomonas sp. PDM05 | reverse complement strand
CACAGCTCAAATGTGGGAGCGGGCTTGCCCGCGAAAGCGGTGGTTCAGCCAACATCTCCACCAGCAGTGCCACCGCCTTCGCAGCCTCGCTAAAGCTCGACAGCTCCCACAGGGGATTGGCAGTGCCCGGGGGATCTCCAGCCGAACACTGACATCCCAGCAACACCCATCACCTGTGGGAGCGGGCTTGCCCGCGAAAGCGGTGGTTCAGCCAACACCTCTACCAACAGTACCGCCGCCTTCGCAGCCTCGCTAAAGCTCGGCAGCTCCCACAGGGGATTGGCGGTGTGAGAGGGATCTCCAGCCGAGCGCTGACATCCCAGCAACACAGCTCAAATGTGGGAGCGGGCTTGCCCGCGAAAGCGGTGGTTCAGCCAACATCTCTACCAACAGTACCGCCGCCTTCGCAGCCTCGCTAAAGCTCGGCAGCTCCCACAGGGGATTGGCAGTGCCTGGGCGATCTCCAGCCCAACACTGACATCCCAGCAACACAGCTCAAATGTGGGAGCGGGCTTGCCCGCGAAAGCAGTGTGTCAGTCAGCTCATTCATTGGCTGACCCACCGCGTTCGCGAGCAAGCCCGTCCCCACATAAATCCACTGCAATGTTGAGGACTAGACGCTGCTCACTTTGACCCAGCGTTCTTCGCTGGCGGCCACGCGAATGGCTGTTGCCAGTTGCTCCACCGCCCATGCCGCCTCGAAGTCAGTGCCATCCGCACCTTGACCGGCCACGGCCATGATCAACTCCTGCACCTCCAGCGTTTTCAATTCGTTGTAACCCAACTGATGCCCCGCCGCCGGGCTGAATGCCGCGTAGCCGGGCAGGGCTGGCCCCGCGAGCAGGCGCTGGAAGCCGTCCTGGCCGACACGGCACAGACGCAGTTCATTCAGGCGCTCCTGGTCGAAGGCCAGCGTGCCTTTCGTCCCGCTGATCTCGAAGCTCAGGTGGTTCTTGTAGCCATGCTTGAGCCAACTGCTGCTCACCGTGCCGCGCGCGCCGTTGGCGAAGCGCAGCAGGGCATGCACCTGGTCGTCGACGGCGATGGTTTTCAGTTCGCTGCTGCCTTTGACCGCCGGTCGCTCGGTGTGCACGGTGTGGGTGTCGGCGCAGACGCTGGCCACGTCGCCCACCAAAAAGCGCGCCATCGACAGCAAATGGCTGCCCAGGTCGGCCAGGGCGCCGCCGGCATGTCCGACTTCGCAGCGCCATGACCAAGGCGAGGTCGGGTCGGCCATGAAGTCTTCGCTGAACTCACCCTGGAAGCTGATGATGTCGCCCAAATCGCCATTGGCAATCATCTGCCTGGCCAGCGTGATCATCGGGTTGTGCTGGTAGTTATAGCCGACCCGCGTCACCACCCCGGCGGTGCTGGCGGCGCGGCGCATGGCGTCGGCTTGCTCCAGGCTGACGGCCAGGGGTTTTTCGCAGTAAACCGCTTTGCCGGCGGCGATGGCGGCCATGGCCATGGGGTAGTGCAGGTGGTTGGGTGTGGTGATGGCCACGACGTCGACGTTGGGGTCATTGATCAACGCCTGCCAGTCACCGTGGGCCTGGGCGAATCCCCAGGCGTTGGCGCAGCGTTGGGCGCGCTCGGTGTCGGCGTCGGCCAGGGCGGCCAGTTTGAGAGTGACCGGCAGTTCGAATACCGCGCGGGCGTTGTTGAACGCCAAGGCATGGGCGCGGCCCATGAAGCCTGTGCCGATCAAGCCGATTCCGAGTTCACGCATAGCCGTGGTCCTTTGAATTATTGTTTTCAGAGGCGCTATTAATGGAATAAAAATTCCTCAAATTCAATAGATGGAATAAAAATTCATTGCGTGTCGACAATCACTCCGGCGAATGCAGCTATATTCAGCGCGTGGCCAAATGCCGCCAGTTAACAAAACATAACGTAGCGCCGATTGTCAGACGATTCGAAAGCCCGATAGGATGGCCCCTGCTTCCTCCAGGCGCTCTAGATTGCAGGTTTCAAGGCCCCGGAAGGCAGGCGATAACAATAATAAATGGGAGAAAGGTCTATGAGTGAGCCTGTCATGGGTTGGGTTGTTTGCCGCCCACATGCCGCACGCAGGGTTGCGTTGCTGGCCACAGCGCTCTCGCTGTTTGGGGCCGTCGCGTTGCCGACGGCCGTCCAGGCCGCCAGCGATACCCCCGCCGCAGCGGTGTTTGCGATTGAATCCCCCAAGGCCGCCAAAGGCCTGATGATCGACGTGGTCCACGCCGGCAAGCGCCTGGTGGCGGTCGGTGATCGCGGGCACATTCTCTATTCCGACGATCAGGGCGCCACGTGGGCCCAGGCCAAGGTCCCCACCCGGCAATTGCTCACGGCGGTGTATTTCGTCGATGACAAACAAGGTTGGGCGGTGGGCCATGATGCACAGATCCTCGCCACCGCCGACGGGGGCGCCACCTGGACCCAGCAATTTCAAGACCTCAAGCGCGAAGCCCCCTTGCTCGACGTGTGGTTCAACGACGCCAACCACGGCCTGGCCGTTGGCGCCTACGGCGCGCTGATCGAAACCACCGACGGCGGCAAGACCTGGAACGACGTCAGCGAGCGTCTCGACAACGAAGACCAGTTCCACCTCAACGCCATCGCCCATATCAAGGATGCCGGCCTGTTTATCGTCGGCGAGCAGGGCAGCATGTTCCGCTCCAGCGACGACGGCCAGACCTGGGAAAAGCTCCAAGGCCCCTACGAGGGCTCGTTGTTTGGCGTGATCGGCACCGCCCAGCCACAGACCTTGCTGGCCTTTGGCTTGCGCGGCAACCTGTACCGCTCCACGGATTTCGGCAGCACCTGGGAGCAGGTCGAACTGAATGCCGCACGGGGCGCGCTGGAGTTCGGCTTGTCCGGCGCGACCTTGCTGGACGACGGCGCCATCGTGGTGGTCGGCAATGGTGGCAGCGTGGTCGTCAGCCATGACGACGGGCTGACCTTCAGCGTCTTCAATCGCCCGGACCGGATTTCCCTCTCCTCGGTGACGGCGGCAGGTAATGGCAATTTGATCCTCGCGGGGCAGGGTGGCGTGCGTGTCGCCACCGTTGCCGGCGCAGAGCTCTCAAAATAATAAGAAGGCGGGGATTCAATGAGCAGTCATCACAACGATAAAGCGACCTTTCTTGAGCGTCTGATCTTCAACAACCGTCCGGCAGTCATCGTGATCTGCCTGCTGGTGAGTGTTTTCCTGTTCTGGCAGGCGACGTTGATTCGCCCGTCCACCAGCTTTGAAAAAATGATCCCCCTCAAGCACCCCTTCATCGAGAAGATGATGGAGCACCGTAACGACCTGGCGAACCTGGGCAACACGGTGCGGATTTCGGTGGAGGCCAAGGACGGCGACATTTTCACCAAGGAGTACATGGAGACCCTGCGGCAGATCAACGACGAGGTGTTCTACATCTCCGGCGTCGACCGTTCGGGCCTCAAGTCGCTGTGGAGCCCCAGCGTGCGCTGGACCGAAGTGACCGAAGAAGGCTTTGCCGGCGGTGAAGTGATCCCGCAAAGCTACAACGGCTCGGCGGAAAGTCTCGATCAACTGCGCAACAACGTGCTCAAGTCCGGCCAGGTCGGGCGGTTGGTGTCCAACGATTTCAAATCGAGCATCGTCGACATCCCGCTGCTGGAGTCCTACCCGGACCCGCAGGACCAGGGCAAGTTGCTGGCCCTGGACTACCGCAAGTTCTCCCATGAACTTGAAGACAAGATCCGTGACAAGTTCGAAGCGCAGAACCCCAACGTCAAGATCCACATCGTCGGCTTCGCCAAGAAGGTCGGCGACCTGATCGATGGCCTGGTGATGGTGGTGATGTTCTTCGGCATCGCGTTTGTCATCACCCTGATCCTGCTGTTGTGGTTCACCAACTGCCTGCGCAGCACCATCGCCGTGTTGAGCACCACGCTGGTGGCGGTGATCTGGCAATTGGGGCTGATGCACTTTTTCGGCTTCGGGCTGGACCCGTATTCGATGCTGGTGCCGTTCCTGATTTTCGCCATCGGTATTTCCCACGGCGTGCAGAAGATCAACGGCATCGCCCTGCAATCCAGCGAGGCCGACAACGCGCTGACGGCCGCGCGGCGCACGTTCCGCCAACTGTTCCTGCCGGGGATGATTGCGATCCTGGCGGATGCGGTGGGTTTCATTACGTTGTTGATCATCGACATCGGCGTGATCCGTGAGCTGGCCATCGGTGCCTCCATCGGCGTGGCGGTGATTGTGTTCACCAACCTGATCCTGCTGCCAGTGGCGATTTCCTACGTCGGCATCAGCAAGCGCGCCATCGCCAAGAGCAAGAAAGACGCGAACCGCGAGCATTCGTTCTGGCGCCTGCTGTCGAACTTTGCCAGCCCGAAAGTCGCGCCGATCTCCATCGCCCTGGCCCTGGTGGCCTTTGGCGGCGGCCTCTGGTACAGCCAGAACCTGAAGATCGGCGACCTCGATCAGGGCGCGCCGGAACTGCGTCCGGACTCGCGCTACAACAAAGACAACAACTTCATCATCAGCAACTACTCCACCAGCTCCGACGTGTTGGTGGTGATGGTCAAGACCAACGCCGAAGGATGCTCGCGCTACGAAGCCATGGCGCCCATCGACCAGTTGATGTGGAAGATGCAGAACACCGAGGGCGTGCAGTCGGCGATCTCGCTGGTGACCGTGTCCAAGCAGATGATCAAGGGCATGAACGAGGGCAACCTGAAGTGGGAAACCCTGTCGCGTAACCCGGATGTGTTGAACAACTCCATCGCCCGGGCCGATGGCCTGTACAACAACAACTGCTCCCTGGCGCCGGTGCTGGTGTTCCTCAATGACCACAAGGCCGAGACCCTCGACCGGGCGGTGCATGCGGTGCAGGAGTTTGCCAAGGAGAACAACGGGGACGGCCTGGAATTCATCCTCGCCGCCGGTAACGCCGGGATCGAAGCGGCCACCAACGAGGTGATCAAGGAATCCGAGCTGACCATCCTGATCCTGGTGTACCTGTGCGTCGCGACCATGTGCATGATCACCTTCCGCTCCTGGGCGGCGACCCTGTGCATCGTGCTGCCGCTGGTGCTGACCTCGGTGCTGGGTAACGCGCTGATGGCGTTCATGGGTATTGGCGTCAAGGTCGCCACCTTGCCGGTGGTGGCGCTGGGCGTCGGGATCGGCGTGGACTACGGCATCTACATCTACAGTCGCCTGGAAAGCTTCCTGCGTGCGGGCCTGCCGTTGCAAGAGGCGTACTACCAGACGCTCAAGTCCACCGGTAAAGCCGTGCTGTTCACCGGCCTGTGCCTGGCGATCGGCGTGTGCACCTGGATCTTCTCGGCGATCAAGTTCCAGGCCGACATGGGCCTGATGCTGACCTTCATGTTGCTGTGGAACATGTTCGGTGCGCTGTGGCTGCTGCCGGCACTGGCGCGGTTCCTGATCAAACCCGAGAAATTGGCGGGGCAGAAGGGCAACTCACTCTTCGCCCATTGATCGATTAGACCAATGCCGCAAGGCACGGCGGGGGAATTGACCTATCATGTGTCTTTTCCCCCGCAGTGACTTCACATCATGACCGACGCAACACCAAACCTGAGCAGCGCCCTGAACGACAGCGACATGCTGATCATCAACGGGCTGCACGCCTTCGAGTTCATCTTTGACCAGCATTTGCTGATCGAAAGCATGGACGGTCGGGACCTCAAGCGTTGGAAGTTCAGCCCCGAACAACTGGCCGCCGCCACCTTCGATGAAAGCCTGCAAAGCTGGTTGCTGATCAATGAAGAGGGTGAGCACCGCCTGGTTTGTTTGAGCGCGTTCACCGGCAACAATAACGACGAGGACGAAGCCGATGCTGATGCGTAAATTCTGGCCCCTGCTGATGGCGGGCAGTGTTGGCGCGATGTCGGTGCAGGCCGCACCGGCCGAGACCTATGAACTGTTGGTCGGCAGCTATACCGCCGGCACCAGCGAAGGCATCTACCACCTGCAATTCGACAGCCGTACGGGCAAGTTCCAGGGCCAGCCGGTGCTGGCGGCCAAGGCTGCCAACCCGTCGTGGCTGACCGTTTCCAAGGACCAGAAACATTTGTTTGTGGTCAATGAGAACGGCCCGGGTCAGAAAGATCCGGTCGGTCGTGTGAGCAGTTACCGCATCGACCCACAAAGTCATCAACTGACCCTGATCAATCAGGTGCAGAGCCTGGGCAACGAGCCGACTCATTCCAGCGTGGCTGCTGACGGGCGTTATCTGTTCGTTGCCAACTATTCGGTATTGGAAGATCCGGGCGGCAGCCTGGCGATCCTGCCCGTGGACGCCGCCGGCAAGCTGTCGGCACCCGTGCAGTTGAGCGGGCACCCGGCCAGCCGTGTGAACCCTGAGCGCCAGGCCTCCAACCATGTGCATTCGGTGGTGTCGTCGCCGGATGGCAAGTACGTGTTTGTGCAGGACCTGGGAGCAGACAAGGTGTTTGCCTATCGTTACGACCCCAAGGCCAATCATGAACTGCCGTTGACTCCGGCCGAGCCCGCCTCGGTGCAGTTGCCGCCGGGCAGCGGTCCACGTCATCTGCTGTTCAGCGCCGATGGCAAGCATGCGTGGCTGACCACCGAGATGAGTGCCCAGGTCGCGGTGTTCGACTACCAGGATGGCAAGCTCAGCCAGACTCAGCTGGTGGACTTCGCTGCCGGGCAACCGGCTGCGGACAAGGCCGGTGCGGCACTGCATGCGTCCGCCGATGGCAAGTTCCTGTACGTGAGCAACCGTGGCACGGCCAATCAGTTGCTGGTGTTCGGCATTGACCCGGCGACCGCACACCTCACGGAACTGCAACGCCGTTCCGTCGAAGGCGATCATCCGCGCGAGTTCAGCCTGGACCCGAGCGGCAAGTTCCTGCTGATCGCCAACCAGAAAAGCAATGAAATTGTGGTGGTCGAGCGTGACCCCAAGACCGGCCTGCTGGGTAAAACCGTGCAGAAATTGCCGATAGATGCGCCCAGCGACCTCAAGTTCCTGGTGCGTCAATAAGCCACAGGCCCCGCACTTCGGGGCCTGAGCCTTTCTATTAATTCGAGTGATAACGGCTACTGTTTCAAAGCATTTCTAAGGTTCAACCCTCGGGCGTAAGTTGGGTTCCAAGGCCTTCCCGGCCACTCAAACCAAACGAACACAAGGGTAACCGACATGAACTTGAACCTCTTCTCCATCATCGCCGCTTCCGCCGTTTCCGCAACTGTGGCCCTGCCAGCGGCCGCCAGCGTGGAACTCACCGGCAAGAAATCCAGCACCAGCGCCTACACCCAGAAATACCTGCAACAGAGCGCCAACTTCTATGCCGCACTGGATCACAAGACTCAGCACTGAATTCAAGAGCATCTCAATCTAATGTGGGAGCTCTCAGGGTTTAGCCATTACTGCGACAAAGAGCGGTGAATCCAGAAACCGCTGTAGCCATACCTGCAACCGTTTATACGATGTACCGGCAAACCACACTCGATCCACATGGGCAAACTGACGCACAAACGGCGCCAGTGCAGCATCCGCCAGGGTCAGGTGGTCTGCCAGCAGGTAATTCCGCTCGGCCAATAACCCCTCCAGCTTGTGCAAAAACACCTCGCCCTCGGCCCGATAGTGCTCCATTGGCTGCTCCGGGTAGCGTTCGGCGTACTTGTAGCGGTTCAAGTGTTGCTTGAAGACCTGGTCATTCTCGGCAATCAACGCCAGCACCGCCGGGTTGCCGCCGAGCAGCCAATCCTGCGGATCGTTCTGCGCCAGCGCCCACTGCATGATTTCCAGGCTCTCTTCAATCACGCGGCCATCAACGCTCAACACGGGCACCGTGCCCTTGGGCGACAGCGCCAGCATCTCGGCCGGCTTGGCCTTCAGGCTGACCTCGACGATACGCACCGCCACGCCTGAGTAGCGCAACGCCAACCGCGCACGCATCGCGTACGGGCAGCGTCGGAACGAGTACAGCAGCACCTCGCTCACTTGACCTCCAGGGTGCTCAAGCCATTGCCCTGACGCTTGACCTGGATCTGCACCGGGATGCGCTCGTGCATTTCCTGCACGTGGGAGATCACTGCCACCTTACGCCCCTGGGCTTGCAAACCGTCCAGCGCATCCATTGCCAATTGCAGGGACTCGGGGTCGAGGCTGCCGAAACCTTCGTCGATAAACAGCGATTCGATCCTCAACGTGCTCGACGCCATCGACGCCAGGCCCAACGCCAGCGCCAACGACACCAGGAACGTCTCGCCACCGGACAGCGAATGCACCGAGCGCAGTTCATCGCCCATTTCGGTGTCCAGTACCAACAGGCCGAGCATGCTGCCACCGCGCTTGAGGCGGTAGCGGCGCACCAGTTGGCGCAGTTGCACGTTGGCGTGGTGCACCAGCAGGTCGAGGTTGTAGGCCTGGGCGATCTTGCGGAATTTGTCGCCGTTGGCCGAGCCGATCAATGCTTCCAGACGGGCCCAGCGCTGCCATTCTTCATAGGCTTTGGCGGTGGTGAGCGCGAGGCTGTGATTGGCATCTTGGCGGCGCTGGTCTTCGGACTGGCGCGCACGCAGTTCGGCGAGGTGTTTTTCGCCGTCGGCCAATTTTTGGTTGAGCGCCACCAGGGTGCTGTCCAGTTGCTCGGCATCCAGGTTGCCGTTGTGCAAGGCCAGGTGCTCGGCGAGGCGCTGCTCGCGCTCTTGCAGCAGCACCTTGGCTTGTTCGACGGCTTTTTCACTGTGCTGCACCTGCTGGCGCAGCGCACTGACCTGCGCCTCATCGAAGGCCAGCAGGCGTGCGAGGCCACTGTCATCCAGCTCGGGATGCAGCGCGCGCCATTCGCTGATGCGGCTGTCGAGCGTGTGCTGTTCGGTCAGCAGCGCCTGCTGGCGTTCCTGCTGGGCCTTGAGGTCGGCAGCCAACTGGATCAAGGCGTTGTGCAACTCGTGCAGTTGCGTGTTGGCATCGGCTTCGCTTTGGCGTGACTGGGTCACGGCCTGTTCCAACTGCTGTTGCCAGTGTTCGGCGCTCGGATGCTCGCCCAACAAGTTGCTCAGCGCGTGCTGCGCGGCCTGATGCTGTGCGGTCACGTCGCGCAGTTGTTGCAGCAGTGCGTCGAGCTGTTGCTGACGATGTTGCTGGTGGGTCTGTTCTTTCTCGATGGCGTGCTGGCGTTCTTGTTGTTCGGCCAGTTCATCTTTTTGCTGGCCCAACTGTTCAAGGCGCTGGCTGACCTGCTGGTCCAACTGCATGAAGGTCGCCGCCGGTTCGCTGCGCAAGCCTTCCAGTGTCTCGGTGGGCAACAGGCTGGCGAACCCATTGAGTTCTTCGTCAAGACGTTCGCGGTCGCTGGACAGTTCGCGCTGCTGGTCCACCAGCAATTGGCGGGCTTGCTGGCTGGCGTCCTGGGCGGCTTGCAGTTGTTGCTGCAAGCGCCCGGCATTTTGTTGCAGGTTGAGCAGGGCGCCTTGGCGTTGTTCGTCCTGGCTGATGCTTTGTGTCAGTTGGCTGAGCTGCTGGGCCAGCCATGCGCTGCGCTTGGCCGCGTCCTGATTGAACAGCAGGGCTGACAGCGGGTGTGCGTCCAGGCTGGGCGCCAGGGCGCTTTGTTGCGCAGCGAGTTGTTCCTGCTGTTGCAGGAATTCCTTTTGCTGGGCAATCAGGCCGCCCACTTCACCCCGCAGTTCGGTGAGTTTTTCTTTGAGGGTGTCGACGGCTTTTTGCGCCGTGGCCTCTTCATTCTCGTCATGCCGACCGAGACTTTGCAGCAGCGCTTCGGGCTGGTGATACGGGTGTTCGTGGCTGCCGCACACCGGGCACGGTTGATCGTCCTGCAACTGCTCGCGCAGTTCCTCGACGCTGGCACTGCGCGCCAGGCGTTGGCGTTCCAGCAGCTGTTTGGTCACCGTCAGCGTCTGCTCGGCGACCGTCAACTCGGCCTTGGTTTGCAGGCCGATCTGGTTCAGCTGTTCGCGTTGCTGCTGGGCGTCGGCAAGCTTTTGTGTCAGCGCGCCGGACTGTTGATCCAGTTGCTGCTGGCTGTCCCACAGGCGCGTGAGGTCTTCGAAGGCACGCTGTTGCTTGCGATTGTCTTGCAGCAGGCTGGCGAGCAGCTGGATTTGCTCGGCCACGGCGTGGGGTTCGGCGCCGGCCTCCTGGTACAACAGGTCCAGGGCTTCGCGTTGCTGGGTGAACCGTTCGGCGGCGGCAGTGGCGCGCTGTTCCAACTGCGGCAGTTCGGCCTGGCCCTTGTTCAGGCGATTGCCGATCAGCATCAACTGTTGCAGGCGCTCACGGTAAACGGTCCAGGCATCGCCCAGCGGCGCGAGTGCGGCGCTGCGCTCCAGCCCGGCGGCGAGGCGTTGCAGGCGCTCAGTGACGGCGGCCTGCTTTTCCTGCAAGGCCTTGAGCAGGTTCTGGCCTTCGGTGCAGGCGCTTTGCTGTTGCTGTTTGTCGTCGTTGCGCTTGGCCAGGTCTTTGGCCAGGTGAGCGAGGGTGTTCTGTTCGGCGAAGGCCTGTTGCAGCAGCGGCCCTGCGTCGATTTGCTGTTTGACCGCGTCGGCCAATGCGGCCTGGGCGGCGGCTTGTTGCTGCTGGGCCTGGGCCTGCCGGGTAAGCAGCTCGGTCTGTTGGGTGTTGGACGCCTGAATCTGCGCGGCCAAAGGCGTCAGCACGCCGAGCAGCTCGGCTTGGCGTGTGAACTGGTGGCGCTGCGGTGCCAATTGTTCGAGGCGGCTCAGGTCCTGGCGTTGTTGGCGCTGGCTATCCCAGTCCGCTTGCGCGCGCTGGAGCTGTTCGGTGGCGTCGAGTTGGCGTTGTTGCCATTCACGCAGCTCCTTGAGCCAGGTGTGCTGCAACTCCAGCTGCTTGAGCTGGGCCTGCTGGACCTTGAGCTGTTGCTGGGCCTGGATGAACTGCTCATCCAGCTCGGCGCGGGCTTCAGGGGCCAGGGGCACCACGCCGGTGGCCTGGTCTTGCAAGTGTTTGTGGGCGTCCTTGGCCTCCTTGGCCTTGTCGAACGCACGGCGGCCTAGGCGGGTGTACAGCGCGGTGTCGGTGAGTTTCTCCAGCAGCTCGCTGCGCTCGTTGTCGTTGGCCTTGAGGAACGCACTGAATTCGCTCTGGGCCAGCAATACGGCGCGGGTGAACTGTTCGAAGTTCAGGCCCAGGGCCAGTTCCAACTGGGTCTTGTATTCGGTTTTCTGGCTGGCCAGCAGTTGTTCGCTGTCCAGGTCGATCAGGCTCTGGCGGCTGTTCTGCAATTTGCCGCTGGCCTTGTCGCGGGCGCGGTTGGCTTCCCAGCGCGCACGGTAGCGACGGCCACTGACGCCGACAAAATCCACCTCGGCATAGCCGCCGCCCGTGCCACGGCGCAGCAAGGTGCGCGGATCGCCGATGGAGATGTCGCTGTCGGCATCGGGCATCTTGGCCTGGCCGGTGTCGCCCAGTCGGGGCACGGCGCCGAACAGCGCCAGGCACAGTGCGTCGAGCAGGGTGCTTTTACCGGCGCCGGTGGGGCCGGTGATTGCAAACAACCCGGCGCTAGCCAGGGGTTCGGCGGTGAAGTCGATTTCAAACGGGCCGGCCAGGGAAGCCAGGTTTTTCAGGCGGATGGCGAGGATCTTCATGGCTGTTCATCCTCCTGTTGCACGTCCTGGAGCAGCACGGCGAAATCCTTCAAGGTCTGTTCATCCACTTCGCTGCCATAGCTGTCCTGCCAGGCGCGGCTGAACAGTTCCTGGGGGGTGAGCTGGTCGAGTTCGATCAACCGCGCTTCGCCTTCCTCCTCCCGCGGGCCGGTGCCTGCGTACTCGGCGGCGATACGCACCAGGCGCACGGCCTTGCCTTGCAGCGCGGCTTCGATCTGCTGGCGCAGGTCGGGTTGGGGTTCGTCGAGGCGCACGCGCACTTCCAGCCAGGGGTGGTGCTGGGTTTCGGCGAGCAGGTCGACGTCGGGCAACTCGCTCAAGGCCGTGAGAATGTCGGCCAGGGGCGCGGCTTCCAGGCGTTGCAGGTTGACCGACCGCGGAATCAGCAACGGTTCGACGCTGACCAGTCGCTCGCCTTGGAACAACACGTCGAGAATCTGGTGCTTGTAGCCAATTTCGGAAAACGACAGTGGGATCGGCGAGCCGCTGTAGCGAATACGCTCTTCACCATTGACCTTTTGCGGCTTGTGCAAATGGCCGAGGGCAACATAAGCGACGCTTCTATCAAACAGCTTGGCCGGCAGCGCCTCGGCATTGCCGATGATCAGGCTGCGTTCGGAGTCTTCCGATACCGAGCCCCCGGCCATGTGCGCGTGGCTGATGGCAACCAGCGCCTGGCCTTTTTTACGCTTGGCGTTGGCAGCAGCGATGAGCGCCTCATGCACCTGGCCGATACCGCGCAGGTAATCGTCACCCAGGTGCGCGCCCGTGACTTCCGCGGGGCGCAAAAACGGCAACGCCAGGCACCAGCCGACAATCTTGCCTTTGGCATTCGGCAGGGGGATCAGCAGGCGTTCGGCATCCAGTTGGCCGTCATCCAGCCACAGCACGCGACCCAGGGCGTGGGTGCGCAAGCGGCGCATCAACGGCGCGGGCAGTTCGATACGCGAACCGGAGTCATGGTTGCCGGCGATCATCACGATGGTGAGGTCGGGGTTTTGTTCGTGGGCACTGATGATGAAATCGTACAGCTGCTCCTGGGCTTTGAGCGGCGGGTTGACCGTGTCGAAGATGTCGCCGGCGATCAACAGCACATCCGGGCGCTGGGCCTTTAATTGCTCGAGCAGCCATTTGAGGAAGCAGGCGTGCTCGAAGTCGCGCTCCTGGCCGTGCAGGTTTTGCCCAAGGTGCCAGTCGGAGGTGTGGAACAGACGCAAGGCAAACTCCCTGGAGAAGATGAAAAGGAGGGGAGTTTACCTGTAAAAGCACGCACGGTGCCGGTGGCTAGCCAAGATCCAATGTGGAAGTTGCTGGGGAGTGAGTGTTTGGCTGGAGATCGCCCAGGCACTGCCCATCCTCTGTGGGAGCTGTCGAGCTTTAGCGAGGCTGCGAAGGCGGTGGCATTGCTGGTAGAGGTGTTGGCTGAACCACCGCTTTCGCGGGCAAGCCCGCTCCCACAGGTGATTGGTGTTGCTGGGGAGTGAGTGTTCGGCTGGAGATCGCCCTGGCACTGCCAATCCCTTGTGGGAGCTGTCGAGCTTTAGCGAGGCTGCGAAGGCGGTGGCATGGCTGGTTGAGGTGTTGGCTGAACCACCGCTTTCGCGGGCAAGCCCGCTCCCACAGGTGATTGGTGTTGCTGGGGAGTGAGTGTTTGGCTGGAGATTGCCCAGGCACTGCCAATCCTCTGTGGGAGCTGTCGAGCTTTAGCGAGGCTGCGAAGGCGGTGGCATGGCTGGTAGAGGTGTTGGCTGAACCAGCGCTTTCGCGGGCAAGCCCGCTCCCACAGGGGATTGGTGTTGCTGGGCAGTAGGCGCTCGGCTGGAGATTGCCCAGGCACTGCCAATCCTCTGTGGGAGCTGTCGAGCTTTAGCGAGGCTGCGAAGGCGGTGGCATGGCTGGTAGAGGTGTTGGCTGAACCACCGCTTTCGCGGGCAAGCCCGCTCCCACAGGGGATTGGTGTTGCTGGGCAGTAGGCGCTCGGCTGGAGATTGCCCAGGCACTGCCAATCCTCTGTGGGAGCTGTCGAGCTTTAGCGAGGCTGCGAAGGCGGTGGCATGGCTGGTAGAGGTGTTGGCTGAACCACCGCTTTCGCGGGCAAGCCCGCTCCCACAGGTGATTGGTGTTGCTGGGCAGTAGGCGCTCGGCTGGAGATCGCCCAGGCACTGCCAATCCCTTGTGGGAGCTGTCGAGCTTTAGCGAGGCTGCGAAGGCGGTGGCATGGCTGGTAGAGGTGTTGGCTGAACCACCGCTTTCGCGGGCAAGCCCGCTCCCACAGGGGATTGGTGTTGCTGGGGAGTGAGTGTTTGGCTGGAGATTACCCAGGCACTGCCAATCCTCTGTGGGAGCTGTCGAGCTTTAGCGAGGCTGCGAAGGTGGTGGCATGGCTGGTAGAGGTGTTGGCTGAACCATCGCTTTCGCGGGCAAGCCCGCTCCCACAGGGGATTGGTGTTGCTGGGGAGTGAGTGTTCGGCTGGAGATCGCCCAGGCACTGCCAATCCACTGTGGGAGTTGTCGAGCTTTAGCGAGGCTGCGAAGGCGGTGGCATGGCTGGTAGAGGTGTTGGCTGAACCACCGCTTTCGCGGGCAAGCCCGCTCCCACAGGGGATTGGTGTTGCTGGGCAGTAGGCGCTCGGCTGGAGATTGCCCAGGCACTGCCCATCCTCTGTGGGAGCTGTCGAGCTTTAGCGAGGCTGCGAAGGCGGCGGGACTGTTGGTGGAGGGGTTGCCCTCAGCCATAGAATCTCCCACAGGTTGATTGTGTGGTGTCAGGCCGGCCCTGGTTATTTGGGGTAGAGCGGCGGCAAGCTGGTGGTGTCCGTCGCAGGGTCCAGCTCGCGTTCGGCCATGGGGATGGCCTTGACCGCGCGCCACAGTTCTTCGCCCAGCCAGTATTGGCCGCTTTCGCTGTAGAGCGCGCCGTTGAGGCCGTCGAGGGCGTCGGACAGTGGTACAAACCGGGCGGCCATCTCGGCCAGGGTTTCCGGTTGCTGGCGCGCCCAGGCGTCGAGGGCCTGGCGGGTGGCCTGGGGGTCGTTGGCCTGGGTGGCGCGTTTGAGGTCGTCGAGCAGCGTACGTGGGCTCGGGCCGGTTTGCGCGGCGCGCAGCACGGCGGGCTGGCGACGTGCACGCCACCACAGGCCAAAGCCGAGCAGGGTGGTGCAGGCCAGGATCAGCGTACTCAGTTGCCATAGCCACAAGCGACTGTCGTCCGGTGCGGTGATGATGGTCGGCGTAGCGGGGGTGTCCACCACCAGGCTTGGGTTGTTGGCCACTTGCAGGGTGCGCGCCGGCAGGCTGGTATGTTCAAGGTGGTCTTCGTGGGTGTTCCACCACACCACGTCTACCGCCGGCAGTTCCAACGGGCCGACGCGGTTGGGCACCAGGGCTTCGCGGTCTTCGCGGCTGCCGATCAGGCCGCGGTCGCTGGTCTGGTTGCCGAGCACCGGTTGGTCCGGGTAACGGCGCAGGCCGTTGATGTCGGTGCTGGGCAGCGCCGGCAGTTGCGCGCTGGAGAGGCCTTCGGCCTTGACGATGAGACTGCGGGTCAGGGAATCGCCAACCTGCACATGCTCAGGCTCGGGGTTCCAGCTTTCGCTCAGGGTCAGGCTGCGCGCGGGCAGCCAGGGCGCGTCGGCGGGGTAGAGTTCGGGCTTGGGCTTGACCGTCAATGGCAGCGGCGCCGAGCTGACATGGATCAGCTTGCCGGGCTTGGTGCCTTGCAGGGTGTTTTCCTGGGGCGGGCGCGACTCCACCAGCGTCGCACTGAAGGTCTGCGCCGGAATGTCCAGCGTGCCGCTGTGCTGCGGGTAGATCGCGTAGCGGGTTTCGATCACGCCGTGGCGGATGCTGTTGATGACCTTTTCGTAGGTGCGCGACTCGCCCAGTTGCTCGACGCGGGCGTCGGCGATCTGCAATGGCGTGAGGCTGCTGTCGTCATACAGCGACACCGAGTGGTACACCCGCACCGTCAACAGCGCCTGGGCCTGTACGTACACGGCGGTCTGGTCGAGGCTGGCTTCGATGAACACTGGCGCCAGCTCGGCGCTGGTGTTCTGGCTGGCGGTCTCCACCACTTGCAGGCTGATGGGTTGGGTCGAGTATTCGCCCACTTGCAGCGGCGGGATGATCACCGTGCCGTTTTCCTTGGGCAGCAGGGTGATGATCCAGCGCGTGGTCGCGTGGTTGTCGCCGCCGAGGGTAGTGAGTTGGTTGAGCTGGCGCGTGCCGCTGACTTCGAACTGTGCCTCCAGCGGCGACAGGTCGGGCTTGCCGAACTGGGTGACGTCGCTCGATTCCACCGTCAGCTCGACCGTTTCCCCGGAGTTGAGGCGGCTGCGGTCGACGCTGGCGACCAGGTTCGCCGCCTGGGTGTGGCCTGCCGATAACGTGAGCAGAAGCAGTAGGGTGGTGCGGCGGCTCATCGAGTCTTGTCCTGATGTTGTTGCTGTTCGTACCAGAATTTGCGGCGCAGCAGTTCACCGGGGTTGTCCGGGATCTCCCGCAGCCATTGTTCCAGGGCCTGGCGGTGTTCTCCGTCAAGGCTGGCGTCGTTGGGGCGCAGCGGCGGGGTGGTGGTTTGTTCATCCCCCAGTTCGCTGCCCGGCACTTCGTTGCCGCCGGTGGGGGGTGTGGCCCCGGCCTGGGTCTCGCCGGTGCCGGCCTCGCCCTGGCCCTGGGACGTCTGTTCGTCACCTGTGGCATTTTGCCCGCTGGCACCCGGCTGCGCAGTTTGGCCGGGTTGGCGGGTTTCGTCATCCTGGTTTTCTGCCGGTTTCTCCGGCTCGGGCTCGGCCTGTTCCTGCATCAAGGCTTCCACCAGGGCTTTGTTTTTCAACGCCGGTTGCAGGTCGGGCTGGGCTTCCAGCGCCTGTTCATAGGCATCGATGGCGGCTTCCAGTGCGCCGGACTTGGCCAGGGCATTACCACGATTGTAGTGGGAGTAGGCGTCATTGCCTTCGGCGAAACGCTTGATGGCCTCGGCGTAGTTGCCCGCTTCATACAGCGCCACACCCTGCCATTGCGAGTCCTGGAAGTGCTCGGCGGCTTCGGCCGGGCGCTTTTTCTTCAGCAGGTATTGGCCTTGCTGGTCGGGGCGCAGCCACAGGTCCTGTAATTCAAAGGCATAGCTGGGCTGGGGCGCGGTCAACAGCAGCAACGGCAGGCAGAACAGCCAGCCGCGGCGCCCGGCGCAGGCCGCCAGCAGCAACAGCGGCAGGAGCAGCCAGTAACCCTGGTCGGCCCAGGTGTCGAGGTGCAGGCGCTGGCCGTCGTCGCGCAGGGCCTGGGGCGGGTCGAGCACGCCGAGTTGGCGCAGGTCCTTGTCATCCAGGCGCGCGGCACGGTAGCGGCCGCCCATCTCACTGGCAAAGGCCTTGAGTGTGGGGCTGTCGAGACGTGGTACCAGAATCGCACCTTGTTCGTCCTTGAGAAACTCGCCGCTTTCCTGGGTCACGGGCGTGCCTTCACGGCTGCCGATGCCGAGGATCGACAGGCTCGGGGTCTGGGCACCTTGCAGCAGCAGGCGAATGCCCTGGCGTTCCTGTTTGGACAGCGACGAGCCGATCAACAGCAGGCGTCCCTGGCCCAGCCCGCCTTGTTTGAGCAGGAACAGGGCTTTCTCGACCGCCAGGTCGGCGCGGTGGCCGGGCTCGGGCATGATCGAGGGGCGCAGCGCTTCCAGCAGGTTGCGGCTGGTGGCGAGGTCGTCCGACAGCGGCACTAGGGTGTGGGCGCTACCGGCGTAGACGACGATGGCGGTCTGTGCGTCGGTGCGTGCCTGCAACAAATCGTAGAGCTTGCGCCGTGCCTGCTCCAGGCGGTTGGGCGGGCTGTCGGTGGCGAGCATTTCCGGAGTGAGTTCCAGCAATACCACCAACGGGTCGGATGGCTTCTGGCTGGACTGTTCAACCCGCTGCCAACTCGGGCCCAGCAACGCCAGCACGGCCAGCAGCCAGGCGATGCCGAGCACCACCCACGGCGCTTTGCTTTCGCGGCCGTTGCCGCCGCTGAGCAACACGGCATGGAAGGCCGGCGGCAAGATCATCTGCCAGCGCCCGGCGCGTTTTTGCCGGTGCCACAGTTGCCACAGCAGCCAGCCGAGCAACGGCAGCAGCAACAGCCACCAGGGACGGAACCAGTGCGGCCACAGGTCGATCATCGACGCCTCCGTAAACGCAGGCGTTTGAGGCGTTGGCGCCATTCAGGGTGCTGTTGCAGGAAGCGGCCCTTGCTCGACAGTTTGTCGAACAGCCGTTGCAGCGCGTTGTTCGGCCAGCGTTCCTGGATCACCAGCAGCATGCTCAGCACCAGGGCCAGGCCGAGGGGCGCGCTGTACAGCGCCAGGGCCGGGCGGGCCTGGGTCGGTTGCTGTTCGACGGGTTCGAGTTTGTCGAGGGTCTGCTTGATGGCTTGCAGCTCTTCGCCATCGCGCGCGCGGAAATACTGGCCACCCGTGGCCTCGGCAATCGCTTTGAGCGCGGGCTCGTCAAGGTCCAGGCTCGGGTTGACGCCAAGGATACCCAGGGAACCGGTCTGCTCAGGGTCGGCACCGATGCCGATCGGGTAGATTTTCACCCCTTCCTCGGCGGCCAGGCGCGCGGCGGTCAGCGGGTCGATCTGCCCGGCGTTGTTGGCGCCGTCGGTGACCAGGATCAGCACGCGGCTTTGCGCCGGGCGTTGGCGCAGGCGCTTGAGGGCCAGGCCGATGGCGTCGCCAATCGCGGTGTTCTTGCCGGCGATGCCGATGCGCGCTTCATCCAGCCAGGTGCGCACGGTGCGGCGGTCGAAGGTCAGCGGCGCTTGCAGGTAGGCCTGGCTGCCGAACAGGATCAGGCCGACACGGTCGCCTTCGCGCGCCTCGAGGAAATCGCCGAGCAGGTGCTTGACCAGGCTCAGGCGACTGATGTCGTCGTCCTGCCAGTGCATGTCGGGGAAATCCATGGAGCCGGACACGTCTACCGCCACCAGCAAGTCGCGGCCACTGGCGGCAATCGGCAGCGGTTCGCCGAGCCATTCCGGGCGCGCGGCGGCACTGAGCAGCAACAGCCACAGGAAAACGAATGGTGCTTGCTGGCGCCAGCCCGGCAGGTTTGAGCGGGCGCGGCGGCGGGCGAGGCTTTCGAGGTCGTTGAGGTAGCTGACCTTCAAGGCCGGCTCACCGCTGTCGGCGACCGGCAGCACCAGGCGCATCAGCCAGGGTAATGGCAACAGGGCGAAGATCCACGGCCAGGCGAACTCAAACATGTTTGCGAATCCAGGTGTCGACGGCTTGGGTCAGGCCGGCGATGGCCTTGTCGTCGAGTTTGCATTCGGGCTTGTAGGCGCCTTCCACCAGCACCATCCAGCGCGTCAGGCCGGCGGCGGGGCAGCGGTTGTCGAGGAATGCCAGCCATTTGCGGCCGTTGAGGGTGTGGCTCTGGCTGTAGGGGTAGTCGTTGCGACACAGGCGCTTGAGCAGACCGTTGAGTTGTTGCAGCCAGGCGCCGGCAGGGGCGCCGTCGTAGGGCTTGGGCATCAGCGCGAGTTCCGCCAGCGCGGCGATGCGCAGTGGGTCCAGTGGTTGTTCGGCGCGGGCCACCGGGCGTCGTGTCGGCAGGAAGCGGCGCAGTGACCACAGGCCCCAGCCGAGCAACGGGATGAGCAGCAGTAACAGCCACCAGCCCGGGGCCGGCGGCCAGAAACCGATGGCCGGTGGGGCGATCAGCGGTTGCAGTTGGTCAAGGCTGCTCATTGTTTTTTAACCGGGCGTTGCGGGTTGAGGTATTCACGCAGTTGCTCGACCATTTCGCTCTGGGTGCTCAACGGCATCAGCAGCACCCGCAGTTTTTGCGCGAGCAGTTCCCAGCGTGCAATGCGCACTTCGGCCTGGGCTTTGTAGGCCTGGCGCAGGTCGTAGTTGAGCGTGTCGAGTTCCAGCAGCGCGCCGCGTTGGGCGAAACGCAGCAGCCCGGCGGCGGGCAGGGCGTGGTCGAGCGGGTCGGAAATCGGCAATAGCAGCAGGTCGCAATGGCGCGACAAAAGGCTCAGCTGTTGCTCGGCGCCTTCGGTCAGGGCGCGCTCATCGCAGATCACGATCACCAGGCTGCCCGGGCGCAGTACTTCGCGGCCACGACGCAGGGCCATGCCGAGTGCATCGGCTTCCGGGTGGCTTTCGGTGTTCAGGCTCTGGTTGACCCGCACCAGGCGGTTGAGCAGTTGCAGCAGGCTTTGCTTGCTGCGCCGCGGCTTGATTTCGTAGTGCTCGTTGTCACCGAATACCAACCCGCCGACACGGTCGTTGTGGCCCAGCGCCGCCCAGCCGATCAGGCTCGCCGCCTGGGCCGCGAGCACCGACTTGAACATCTGCCCCGAACCGAAAAACAGCCGGCAGCTTTGCTCGACCATGATGAAGATCGGCCGTTCGCGTTCTTCATGGAACAGCTTGGTGTGCGGCTCCTGGGTGCGTGCAGTCACGCGCCAGTCGATGGTGCGTACGTCATCGCCGGCCTGGTACACGCGCACCTGGTCGAAGTCGACACCGCGCCCGCGCAACTTGGAGTGATGCAGGCCGATCAGCGGGCTGCGCTGGCTCGGCGTGGAAAACAGCTGCACTTCGCGCACGCGATGGCGCATCTCGATCAATTCGCTGAGGGTGACGCGGATGCCATCGCCTGCGTTCATGGGGCTCAAGCGACGGCAACGACGTCGAGAATGCGTTGCACCACGCGGTCCTGGTCAATGCCGGCGGCTTCGGCTTCGAACGACAGAATGATGCGATGGCGCAGCACGTCGAACAGCACCGCCTGAATATCCTCCGGGCTGACAAAGTCGCGACCGGCCAGCCACGCATGGGCGCGGGCGCAGCGGTCGAGGGCAATGGAGCCCCGCGGGCTGGCGCCGTAGGCGATCCACTCGGCCATCTCCGGGTCGAACTTGGCCGGGGTGCGCGTGGCCATGACCAGTTGCACCAGGTATTCCTCCACCGCATCGGCCATGTACAGGCCGAGGATTTCCTTGCGGGCGGCGAAGATGGCTTGCTGGCTGACGCGACGCTCGGGTTTGGTTTCGCCATTGAGCGCTTCGCCACGGGCCTGTTGCAGGATGCGCCGTTCCACGGTGGCGTCCGGGAAACCGATTTTCACATGCATCAGGAAGCGGTCGAGCTGGGCTTCGGGCAATGGGTAGGTGCCTTCCTGCTCGATGGGGTTTTGCGTGGCCATCACCAGGAACAGTGGCGACAGTTCGTAGGTGCTGCGCCCGACGCTGACCTGGCGCTCGGCCATGGCCTCGAGCAAGGCCGATTGCACCTTGGCCGGGGCCCGGTTGATTTCGTCCGCCAGCACCAGGTTGTGGAAGATCGGGCCTTGCTGGAACACGAAGCTGCCGGTTTCCGGGCGATAGATCTCGGTGCCGGTGATGTCGGCGGGCAACAGGTCAGGGGTGAACTGGATGCGATGGAACTGCGCCTCGATGCCTTCAGCCAGCTCTTTGATGGCCTTGGTCTTGGCCAGTCCCGGCGCGCCTTCGACCAGCATGTGGCCGTCGGCGAGCAGGGCGATCAACAGACGATCGATGAGTTTTTCCTGGCCGAGAATCTGCGTAGAAAGAAAGGTTCGCAGCGCGAGCAGCGCTTCACGATGTTCCATCGATGACGGTTCCTGGAGAGGTGCGCCCTGGGCGTCATGACACGAGCGCCGGGCTGGGGCGTCTACTTTAATGCATCGAGGGGTGTGGCGACTAACGGCGTGACGGGTATTTTTGGCAAATCTTGTAGGATTTTTGTGTTGAAACACTGTGAATGTGTGAGCGAGCAAGCCCGCTCCCACACAAGCTTCAACCTCATTTGACTCTGGGTGGACTTAGATTCGGATGAAGGTGCCGGTGCCCTTGAGGATGTTATGCAGGGTTTCTTCGACTTCGGCCAGGTCCGCTGCGGCGGTGGCGTGGGTGATCTGCAACTGATCCTTGCCGCCCAGCGCGTCGGCATCGCCTGCTGCCAGTTCTACCAGCAGCGTGGTGTCGCCCAGGGTGACTTTAAGCCCGTCAAGCGTCGATGGCTCGTAGTCCCAGGTCAGTTCCACTTCGTCTTCATCCGGGTAGCGGGTGAGCATGAACATCTCACCGTTCTTGCCGTGGCAGCAGAGCATGGCCATGTTGTCTTCTTCGTCGTCGCACGGGGTGACCATCAGGGCGTCGGTTTTAAGTTGCAGCATGGGGAATCCTGTCAGGGCTAGGGCGCAATGCCGGCGATTGTGCCATTGCGGCGAATTTTGTGCTGCATTCTACGTCTGGCCCAGTGCATGACCTTGCGGGCCGAATCGGTCATTTCTGGCACTCACAGGCGTGATAATAGCCGATTTTTTCGCCGCGAATTCCGGGTTGCCCAAGTTGCAACCCGCAGCCTGCTTACCGATGACCGAATATGTCGCAGCATCGCAAGCAGCCGTCTTCCTACACTCGTTAAGCTGCGCAACGGATGTGCACCTGCCAGGCGCCTGACCTGCCCGTCGTACCGTCACCCGGCAAGGTGTGTATCTTGTGAAAGTTGTATGTGACCCGGTGGTCTTGTCCAGCTTCACCCACCTGTCACGCCGAATTCGCTATGGTTAACCTGCGAACGGCGCTGACGGTCTCCCCGCAAGGGGACAACACGCGACGCTTTCATCAATAACAAGCCCAAGCGGAGTACCACAGATGGCGTTCTTCACCGCAGCCAGCAAGGCCGACTTCCAGCATCAACTGCAAGCGGCACTGGCGCAGCACATCAGTGAACAGGCACTGCCACAAGTGGCGCTGTTCGCTGAACAATTCTTCGGCATCATTTCCCTGGATGAACTGACCCAACGTCGCCTTTCCGACCTGGCCGGCTGCACCCTCTCTGCGTGGCGCCTGCTTGAGCGCTTTGACCACACCCAACCGCAAGTGCGTGTGTACAACCCCGATTACGAACGTCATGGCTGGCAATCGACCCACACTGCGGTCGAAGTGCTGCACCATGACCTGCCGTTCCTGGTGGACTCGGTCCGTACCGAGCTGAACCGCCGCGGCTACAGCATCCACACCCTGCAAACCACCGTGCTCAGCGTGCGCCGTGGCGCCAAGGGCGAGTTGCTGGAAATCCTGCCAAAAGGCACCCAGGGCGAAGGCATCCAGCAAGAATCGCTGATGTACCTGGAAATCGACCGTTGCGCCAATACCGCCGAACTGAGCGTGCTGAGCAAAGAGCTTGAGCAGGTGCTGGGCGAAGTGCGCGTGGCCGTGGCCGATTTCGAGCCGATGAAAGCCAAGGTCCAGGACCTGCTGGCCGGTATCGACGCGAGCCAGTTCGCCATCGACGGCGAAGAAAAGGCCGAGATCAAGAACTTCCTGGAATGGCTGGTGGGCAACCACTTCACCTTCCTCGGCTATGAAGAGTTCGTGGTACGTGACGAGGCGGACGGCGGTCATATCGAATATGACGCCGATTCCTTCCTCGGTCTGACCAAGTTGCTGCGTGCCGGCCTCACCGCCGACGACCTGCGCATCGAAGACTACGCGGTGAACTACCTGCGCGAACCGACGGTACTGTCGTTCGCCAAGGCGGCCCACCCAAGCCGTGTGCACCGTCCGGCCTACCCGGACTATGTGTCGATCCGCGAGATCAGCGCCGACGGCAAGGTCATCAAGGAACACCGCTTCATGGGCCTCTACACCTCTTCGGTGTACGGCGAAAGCGTGCGCGTCATCCCGTACATCCGCCGCAAGGTCGCCGAGATCGAGCGCCGCTCAGGCTTCCAGGCCAAGGCGCACCTGGGCAAGGAGCTGGCGCAAGTCGTAGAAGTGCTGCCCCGTGACGACCTGTTCCAGACCCCGGTCGACGAGCTGTTCAGCACCGTGATGTCCATCGTGCAGATCCAGGAACGCAACAAGATCCGCGTGTTCCTGCGCAAAGACCCGTACGGTCGTTTCTGCTACTGCCTGGCCTACGTGCCGCGCGACATCTATTCCACCGAAGTGCGCCAGAAGATCCAGCAAGTGCTGATGGATCGCCTGAAAGCATCGGATTGCGAGTTCTGGACCTTCTTCTCCGAATCCGTGCTGGCCCGTGTGCAACTGATTCTGCGGGTCGATCCAAAGAACCGCCTCGACATCGACCCGCTGCAACTGGAAAAAGAAGTGGTGCAGGCTTGCCGCAGCTGGCAGGACGACTACTCGAGCCTGGTGATCGAAAGCTTCGGCGAAGCCCAGGGCACCAACGTGCTGGCCGACTTCCCGAAAGGCTTCCCGGCTGGTTACCGCGAGCGTTTCGCTGCGCATTCGGCCGTGGTCGACATGCAGCATCTCAACAGCCTGACCGAAACCAATCCGCTGGTGATGAGCTTCTATCAGCCGCTGGGGCAGGTCTCCGGCCAGCGCGAGCTGCATTGCAAGCTCTATCACGCCGATACCCCGCTGGCGCTGTCCGACGTACTGCCGATCCTGGAAAACCTCGGCCTGCGTGTGCTGGGCGAGTTCCCGTATCGCCTGCGTCACGCCAATGGCCGTGAATTCTGGATCCATGATTTTGCGTTCATCGCCGCCGAAGGCGTGAACCTGGACATCCAGCAGCTCAACGACACCCTGCAGGACGCCTTCGTGCACATCGTCCACGGCGATGCCGAGAACGATGCGTTCAACCGCCTGGTACTGACCGCCGGCTTGCCTTGGCGCGATGTGGCGCTGCTGCGTGCCTACGCGCGTTACCTCAAGCAGATTCGCCTGGGCTTCGACCTGGGTTACATCGCCAGCACCCTGAACAACCACACCGACATCGCCCGCGAGTTGACCCGGTTGTTCAAGACCCGCTTCTACCTGGCGCGCAAACTCACCGCCGACGACCTGGAAGACAAGCAGCAACGCCTGGAGCAAGCGATTCTCAGCGCGCTGGACGACGTTCAGGTGCTCAACGAAGACCGCATCCTGCGTCGCTACCTGGACCTGATCAAAGCCACGCTGCGTACCAACTTCTACCAGACCGACGCCAACGGCCAGAACAAGTCGTACTTCAGCTTCAAGTTCGACCCGCGCGCGATTCCCGAGCTGCCAAAGCCGGTGCCGAAGTTTGAAATCTTCGTCTACTCGCCGCGTGTCGAAGGCGTGCACCTGCGTTTCGGCAACGTTGCCCGCGGTGGCCTGCGCTGGTCCGACCGTGAAGAAGACTTCCGTACCGAAGTGCTTGGCCTGGTAAAAGCCCAGCAAGTGAAGAACTCGGTCATCGTGCCGGTGGGTGCGAAGGGCGGCTTCCTGCCGCGTCGCCTGCCACTGGGCGGCAGTCGCGACGAGATCGCGGCCGAGGGTATCGCGTGCTACCGCATCTTCATTTCCGGTCTGTTGGACATCACCGACAACCTCAAGGATGGCGCCCTGGTGCCACCGGCCAACGTCGTGCGTCATGACGACGATGACCCGTACCTGGTGGTTGCCGCGGACAAGGGCACCGCGACCTTCTCCGACATCGCCAACGGCATTGCCATCGACTACGGCTTCTGGCTGGGCGATGCGTTCGCCTCCGGTGGTTCCGCCGGTTACGACCACAAGAAAATGGGCATCACCGCCAAGGGCGCGTGGGTCGGTGTGCAGCGTCACTTCCGTGAGCGCGGCATCAACGTGCAGGAAGACAGCATCACCGTGGTGGGTATCGGCGACATGGCCGGTGACGTATTCGGTAATGGCCTGTTGATGTCCGACAAGCTGCAACTGGTCGCAGCGTTCAACCACCTGCACATTTTCATCGATCCAAATCCGAACCCGGCCACCAGCTTTGTCGAGCGCCAGCGCATGTTCGAGCTGCCGCGTTCGGCGTGGACCGACTACGACACCAGCATCATGTCCGAAGGCGGCGGTATCTTCTCGCGCAGCGCCAAGAGCATTGCCATCTCGCCACAGATGAAAGAACGCTTCGACATCTCGGCCGACAAGCTGACCCCGACCGAACTGCTGAACGCCTTGCTCAAGGCGCCGGTGGACCTGTTGTGGAACGGCGGTATCGGCACCTACGTCAAGGCCAGCAGCGAAAGCCATGCCGATGTGGGCGACAAGGCCAACGACGCATTGCGCGTCAACGGCAACGAGCTGCGCTGCAAGGTGGTGGGCGAGGGCGGCAACCTCGGCATGACCCAGCTGGGTCGTGTGGAATTCGGCCTCAATGGCGGCGGTTCCAACACCGATTTCATCGACAACGCCGGTGGTGTGGACTGCTCCGACCACGAAGTGAACATCAAGATCCTGCTCAACGAAGTGGTGCAGGCCGGTGACATGACCGACAAGCAACGCAACCAGTTGCTGGCGAGCATGACCGACGAAGTCGGCAACCTGGTGTTGGGCAACAACTACAAGCAGACCCAGGCCCTGTCCCTGGCCGCGCGCCGTGCCTACGAGCGTGCTGCCGAGTACAAGCGCCTGATGAGCGACCTGGAAGGCCGTGGCAAGCTGGACCGCGCCATCGAGTACCTGCCGACCGAGGAGCAGCTCGTCGAGCGCGCGGCCAACGGCAAGGGCTTGACCCGCCCAGAGCTGTCGGTACTGATCTCGTACAGCAAGATCGACCTCAAGGAAGCGTTGCTCAAATCCCAGGTGCCGGATGACGAGTACCTGACCCGTGACATGGAGACCGCGTTCCCGCCGAGCCTGGTGGCCAAGTTCGGCGAGGCGATGCGTCGTCACCGCCTCAAGCGCGAGATCGTCAGCACCCAGATCGCCAACGACCTGGTCAACCACATGGGCATCACCTTCGTTCAACGACTCAAAGAGTCGACCGGCATGAGCCCGGCGAACGTGGCCGGCGCTTATGTGATCGTGCGCGACATCTTCCACCTCCCGCACTGGTTCCGCCAGATTGAAGCCCTGGATCATCAGGTTTCCGCTGACGTGCAACTGGAGCTGATGGACGAGCTGATGCGTCTGGGGCGCCGCGCCACGCGCTGGTTCCTGCGCAGCCGTCGCAACGAACAGGACGCTGGTCGTGACACCGCGCACTTCGGTCCGCATCTGGCGGCGTTGGGCCTCAAGCTCGACGAACTGCTGGAAGGCCCGACCCGCGAAGGCTGGCAGACCCGCTACCAGGCTTACACCGAAGCTGGCGTGCCTGAGTTGTTGGCGCGCATGGTTGCAGGCACTACCCACCTGTACACCTTGCTGCCGATCATCGAAGCCGCCGACGTGACCGGGCATGACGCCGCCGAAGTGGCCAAGGCCTACTTCGCCGTTGGCAGCGCCCTGGACTTGCCGTGGTACCTGCAGCAGATCAGCGACCTGCCGGTGGCCAACAACTGGCAGGCACAGGCCCGCGAAGCGTTCCGCGACGATGTGGACTGGCAGCAACGGGCGATCACCATTTCGGTACTGCAAATGGCCGACGCGCCACAAGACATGGAAGCCCGCGTGGCCCTGTGGCTTGAGCAGCACAAGGACATGGCTGAGCGTTGGGTGGCGATGATGGTGGAGATTCGTGCTGCCGTTGGCACGGACTACGCCATGTATGCAGTGGCCAACCGCGAGTTGCTGGACCTGGCGTTGAGTGGTCAGTCGGTGTTGTAACCGGCTTGATCAAGCGCTGAAAACAAAAGCCCCCGTATCGCAAGATACGGGGGCTTTTTTACTTGAATTGGAATGCGATCACTGTGGGCGCTGGCTTGCCTGCGATAGCGGTGTATCAGTTGCAGATGTGTTGGCTGACCCTCCGCTATCGCAGGCAAGCCAGCTCCCACATTTTGATCTCCATTTGTCAGGGGGATCAGTGGTGTTTGAGTAATTTGGATTCAAGGTGGTCCAGGTGCTGGGTCATCAGGCTCACGGCGGCGGTGGCGTCGCGTTGCTCCAGTGCATCCACAATCGCCACATGTTCTTGCCATGCACAGTAGGTACAGGCTTTCGCTTCATATTGGGCAATGACCAGCGACGTCAGCGGCACCAGGCTGTTGAGAAACTGCGCCAGCGGGGCATTACGCGCCATCGCCGCCAGTTGCAGATGAAACTCCCCGGACAAACGAATCGCCGGGCCACGTTGATCGCGCTCGATGCATTCGCGCTCGCGGGCGATCAGTTCGCGTAACTGGCGCACTTGTGTGGGTGTCGCATGCACGCAGGCCAGTTGCACCACGGTGATTTCCGTCAGGCGCCGGGCTTCGAGGATCTGCCGGGTTTGCTGCGCATCCGGTGCGGCCACCTGGGCACGCTGGTTGGGGCGCAGGATGATCACTTGTTGATGGGACAGTTTCGCCAGGACCCGACGAATCACGCTGCGGCTCACGCCAAAGGTCTCGCCCAGGCTCTCTTCGGTGAAACGGCTGGCCGGCGCGATGCGCTGTTCGAGGATGGCGTCGAACAGGCGCGGGTAGATGTCGTCCACCGAGGGTTTTTTACCGGCGATCAAGCGCAGGGCAGGGAAGATAGGGTCGCGTTGCAACGCATAAGCGGTCATGGCCGGTCTCCAAAAAATCAGCTGCCCAGATGGTCATCCGGGATGTTCAAGCGAATGCCCATGCGCAGGCCTTCCTGAAGGATGTGCCGACGCATTTCGGCACTGGCCAGGGCGCTGTTCTTGTTGCGGATGGCGCGCACCACGGCTTCGTTTTCGCGCAGGCGTTCGGCCAGGTGTTCCGGCGAGTTGCGCAGTACCTGCGCGCTTAGCTTGAGGGCGTTGCGGGTCTGTTGCACGACGTTCTGGAAGATCGGGTTGGAGGTCAGGGCGAACAGTTCTTCGTGAAAGCCGATATAGGCATTCATGCCGGCCTCGGCATCTTCGGCGTCGAGGGCTTCGCGCATGTCCATCAGGGTCAGGCGCAGTTGGCCGACTTCCTTACTGCTGATGGACTGGGCGACCAGGCCCACGACGAAGGGCTCCAGGGTGTAGCGCAGTTGCAGGATGTCTTCGAGGCTGGCGTCGGCCACCGCGTCGTTGGTCTGGGGTTCGCTGACATCGGTTTCGAGTACGACCACGCCCTTTCCGGGCATCGAGCGCACCAGGCCAAGGGTTTCCAGCACGATCACCGCTTCGCGCAGGCTCGGGCGGCTGATGCCCATCTGTTCCGCCAGTTCGCGTTGGCCGGGCAGCATTTCGCCCCGGCGCCACTGACCCCGCGCCAGGGCGGCGCGGAGTTTTTCTACCACTGAATTGACGACGGTTGAGGTGCTGATCACGTCTACCTCTCCTTTATGTTGCAAATACGGTAATGAATCCAGTGAAGATCTAGTGTGGGAGCTGGCTTGCCTGCGATAGCGGTGTGTCAGTCAAATCATTCTTTACTGATACACCGCTATCGCAGGCAAGCCAGCTCCCACATTGGTCTGTGTTGTTCTCAGGAGTGCATCAGAACTCCTGATGCGCCGGCAGTACCGGCTTCTTGGCCTGGAAGGTATAGCCGTGCTGGCCTTCAAGCACCTTGTTGGCGCGCTGCAGGTCGATGTCTTTTTCCCAGCGGGCGATGGCCACGGTAGCGACGCAGTTGCCGATCAGGTTGGTCAATGCGCGACCGATGCCCATGAACCAATCCACCGCCAGCACCAGCACCAAGCCCACCACCGGAATCGCCGGGATCGCCGTGAGTGTCGCCGCCAGGATCACCAGGGCCGAGCCCGGGATGCCGTGGGCGCCCTTGGAGGTGATCAGCGACACCAGCAGGATGGTCAGCAAGTCGGTCATCGACAGCGGCGTGCCGGTGGCGTTGGCGATAAACACGATGGCCAGGGTCAGGTAGATCGAGAAACCGTCGAGGTTGAACGAATACCCCGTCGGAATCACCAGGCCTACGGTCGAGCTGCCGATGCCCAGGTGCTCGAGTTTGCGCATGATCTGTGGCAGCACCGCGTCGGACGAAGCGGTACCCATCACGATCAGCAGTTCTTCGCGCAGGTACTTGAGCAGCGGCAACATACGCAGGCCGGACAGGCGCATTACCAGGCCGAGGATCAGCCCGACAAAGGCGAAGCAGGTCAGGTAGAACAGGCCAACCAGGCTGCCCAGGTGTTGCAGCGAATCGAGGCCGTAGGTGCTGGTGGTGAAGGCGATCGCGCCAAATACACCGATTGGCGCCAGGCGCACGATCATGCCCATGATGCGGAAGATCACATGGCTCAGTTCGTTGATCAGGCGCGAGATGCCGGAAGCCGCCTCACCCACCAGGTTCAGCGCGCTGCCGAACAGCACCGAGAACAGCAGCACTTGCAGAACGTTGTTGTCGGCGAAGGCGCCGATTACCGAGTTGGGGATCAGGTCCATCAGGAACTGGCTGGTGCCTTTGATGTGCTGGCCTTTGTCGGCCAGTTCATTGAGGCCAGCGGAGGACAACTGCTCAAGGTGGATATTGGCGCCGGTGCCGATCCCGGTACTGAAGGCCATGACCAGGCCGATCACCAGGGCGACGGTGGTCAGGATTTCAAAGTAGATCACCGACTTGAGGCCGATGCGCCCGACTTTCTTCAAGTCGCCTGCACCGGAAATACCGCTGACCACCACGCAGAACACGATCAGGCCAATCAGCATTTTGATCAGCTTGATAAAGCCGTCACCCAGGGGTTTGAGTTGTGTGGAGAATTCGGGAAGGGCCAAGCCGCATATGACGCCAAGCATCAGGCCAATCACGACTTGCAGGAAAATCGAACGCGAGCACCATCTGAGCATGGGAGGGATCTCTATTCGGTGCCCTGGTGGTTCCAGGGCTTAATTGTTGTGGTCTTACCGGTAAGTCCAGTGCCGGGCCAGTCTACGCTGGGGTTTTTTGAAATCACAAGTAAAAATTCGCCGGTTGTCCGGTCCCGGTCTGACCAGTTGGTCGGTGACGGTGATGCTTGAGCGGTTGGCGGGTGATAAAAATTTTCGCTTATGATCCGGTGCTTGGCACTTGAGGTAATGGATGGACAGACCAGGACTGACGACCGACGCCTGTGGGCAGACCTATTGCGCCTGGCGCACGTCCGCGCCGGAATACCCGCGTTACCACGATCACGAGTGGGGCGTGCCGGTGGCCGACGACACCCAGTTGTACGAGAAGATCTGCCTGGAAGGCTTTCAGGCGGGCATGGCGTGGATCACCATCCTGCGCAGGCGCGAGCAGTTCAGGGTGGCGTTCGAGGGCTTTGATTTTCGCAAGGTCGCCACGTATGGCGAGGCCGATATAGCGCGCTTGATGAACGATGCCGGGATTGTGCGTAATCGGGCGAAGATCGTGTCGACCATCAACAATGCACGGCGTGCCTGTGAGCTGGTGGATGAAACGGGTTCACTGGCAGCCTGGCTGTGGGCGTTCGAGCCCACTGCACAAGAGCGCCCGGCGGTGGTCGATCTGGCTTATTGGGCGGGCAACCCCACGTCCCCGGCCTCGGTGCGGTTGTCGAAGGCCTTGAAGAAGCGTGGCTGGACCTACGTCGGCCCGACCACGATGTATGCGCTGATGCAGGCGATGGGCATGGTCAACGATCACCTGGAAGGCTGCCACTGCCGGGCACAGATCGAAGACCTGCGCCGGCAGTTCAAGCGGCCCTGAAGCCTGGGTTCAGGAGAGGAAGCCGCCGTCCACGTTCAGCGATACGCCGGTGGTGTAGCTGGACGCATCGCTCGCCAGGTACAGCACCGCGCCGGCCATTTCGCTCGGGTCGGCCACGCGTTTGAGCGGGATCTGCGCCAGTGCGGTTTTCAGGATCGCATCGTTTTTCACCAGCGCCGAGGCGAACTTGGTGTCGGTCAGCCCCGGTAGCAGGGCGTTGCAACGAATGCCAAACGCTGCGCATTCCTTGGCGAACACCTTGGTCATGTTGATCACGGCGGCCTTGGTCACCGAGTAGATGCCCTGGAACACGCCAGGGGAGATGCCGTTGATCGAGGCCACGTTGATGATGCTGCCGCCACCGTTCTCACGCATCAGCTTGCCGGCTTCCACCGACATGAAGAAGTAGCCGCGGATATTCACGTCGACAGTCTTCTGGAAGGCGCCGAGGTCGGTGTCCAGCACGTTGCAGAATTGCGGGTTGGTTGCGGCGTTGTTGACCAGGATGTCCAGGCGGCCGAACTGTTCGCGAATACCGGCGAACACCTGGGTGATCTGCTCCATTTCGCCGATATGGCAGGCAATCGCCGTGGCTTTGCCGCCGGCGGCGATGATCGCGTCCGCCACATGCTGGCAGCCGTCCAGCTTGCGACTGGAGACGATCACATGGGCGCCTTGCTGGGCCAGTAACTTGGCGATGGCCTCACCGATGCCACGGCTGGCGCCGGAAACGAAGGCGATCTTGCCGTCGAGGTCGAACAGGTTGGTCTTGGACATGGAGGTTCCTTAGAGGGCTGATTTACCGATCACGTTCAGGCTCATCTGCTCCAGCAGCTTGTTCATCTGGATGAACTGCGCGAAGCGTTTGTCCTGGGTCTGGCCATGGAAGAAGCGGTAGTAGATCTGCTGCACGATGCCGGCCAGGCGGAACAGGCCGTAGGTGTAGTAGAAGTCGAAATTGTCGATCTGGATGCCGGCACGTTCGGCGTAGTAGTCCACGAACTGGCGGCGGGTGAGCATGCCGGGGGCGTTGCTCGGCTGGCGGCGCATCAGTTGCACCGGGGCCGGGTCGGCGGCTTCGATCCAGTAAGCGAGGGTGTTGCCAAGGTCCATCAACGGGTCGCCGAGGGTGGTCAGTTCCCAGTCGAGCACACCGATGATCTGCATCGGGTTGTGTGCGTCGAGGATCACGTTGTCGAAGCGGTAGTCGTTGTGCACGATGCTGGACGTCGGGTGGTCGGCCGGCATCTTGTCGTCGAGCCACGCGCGCACTGCTTCCCAGCGCGGGGCGTCGGGGGTCAGGGCTTTTTCGTAGCGATCGCTCCAGCCGCGGATCTGCCGCGCCACGTAGCCTTCGGGCTTGCCCAGGTCGGCCAGGCCGCATGCGGTGTAGTCGACTTGATGCAGTTCGACGAACTTGTCGATAAAGCTTTTGCACAAGGCTTCGGTCTTGGCCGCGTCCAGGCCCAGTTCGGCCGGCAGGTCGGAGCGCAGGATGATGCCGTTGACCCGCTCCATCACATAGAACTCGGCGCCGATCACCGATTCATCGGTGCAGTGCACGTAGGCTTTGGGGCAGTACGGAAAGCCGTCCTTGAGGCTGTTGAGAATGCGGTATTCCCGGCCCATGTCGTGGGCGGACTTGGCCTTGTGGCCAAAGGGCGGGCGGCGCAGGACAAATTCCTGGCCGGGGTACTCCAGCAGGTAAGTCAGGTTGGACGCACCGCCAGGAAACTGGCTGATGGTGGGCGTGCCGCTCAGGCCGGGGATATGGGCCTTGAGGTAGGGATCGATCAGGCTGGCGTCAAGTTCTTCGCCTGCCCGGATCTGGGTCGATTGGTCGTTCAGCGCCATGCTTATCCCTTCTGCTTATTCTAAAGGCCTCGGACTATTTCCTAATCTAATGCGCACAACCGCCCAGCGACAAGGTCGGGGCGGTTTAATAGGTTAGCGTGTTGGAGGGTGATCAGCGTGCCTGATGGGTCACTTTGCAGGCGGGGGCAGCGTGACCGGCGTGAGCACCGGGCGACCGGCGAAAAACTCCACCAGGTTATCGGCCACGCGCTGCACCGTATCATGGGCGGCCTCCGGTGACAGGCCGGCGACATGGGAGGTGAGCACGGTGTTGCTCAAGCGCTTGAGGGCGTCGGGCACTTGGGGCTCGTCGTCGAACACGTCCAGGGCGGCACCGCCAATGCGCCGCTGCTCCAGGGCAGCCACCAGGTCGGCGGTGACCACCACGCTGCCGCGTCCGATGTTGACCAGGTAACCATTGGGGCCGAGGGCGTCGAGGGCGTGGCGATCGATCAAGTGGCGGGTGCCGTCGCCGCCGGGCGTGGCCAGGATCAGGAAGTCCGAGGTGCGCGCCAGTTCCACCGCGGACGAACAGTAGGTGTAGTCCACATCATCGCGCGGCTGGCGGTTGTGGTAGCTGATTTCCATACCGAAGCCGAGGGCCGCGCGCTTGGCGATCTCCAGGCCCACCGCACCCAGCCCGAGAATGCCCAACTGCTTGCCGCCCAGGGACGGCCGCATCACTTTGGGCCATTCATTGCGCCGCACGGCGGCGTCGGTCTGCGGAATGCCGCGCACCAGCGACAACAACAAGGCCATGGCGTGGTCGGCCACCGATGGCGCGTTGACCCCGGCGCCGTTGGTGACCACGATCCCGCGATTGCTGGCCGCTTGCAGGTCGACATGTTCATAGCCTGCGCCGATCACGCATATGATTTCCAGCAAGGGCAGGGCGTCGATTTCCGCGGCGTACAAGCCCAGCGGACCACGAGTCAGCACGGCCTTGATCTGGGCGCCGTGGGTCTTGATGGCCTGGGCGCGTTCGGCGGGTGTGGGAGCCAGGATCACATGAAAGTCATTGCTTTCGATGATGGGCAGGTAGGCGTTGATGGTTTCAACCAGGACCAGAACTGTTGCGGTCATCGGAAGGCTCTTCCTGAAGGGTTTGAGAGGATGAGTATGCGGGATTTGTAGGGCGGTTCGTTTTACTGAGTAAGAAAATTTTCTTCTTGCGTAAGGCTGTTCTAACAGTTGGATATTGCGCAGAACACCCTCAACGGTGAACTGCGCAATAGGCCCCTGAGGGCCTCCGCGGTTTAGTGGGTCGCGTGGTTGCTTGAGCACCAGAGGTCCCTTGCGCTGATACGCTTCACAAACGCCCCGGCCAATGTCCCATTGTGATGCTCGATGATCGCTTCGGCCTTCAGCGCCGGAGTGTCCATGCAGGTGTGGCCATCCTCGGGCAATACCACCGAAAACCCCAGTTCAACCGCTACACGGCAAGTCGTGTCGATGCAAAACTGGGTTTTCATGCCCACAATCACCAGTTCGTCGACCTGGGCTGCGCGCAGTTGTCGGGCCAGGTCCGTGCCCAGAAAACAGCTTGGGCGGGTTTTGTTGAATAGATGGTCACGGTGTTCGTCCACTTCCAGGCCGTGCCATACCTGCCAAAGCGGGCTGCCCGCCGCAATCGGCGAACCTTCCGGGCCGGTGTGGCGCGCCACGAAGATCGGCTTGTTGGCGGCGCGGGCGCGCTTGATCAACTGGTTGATGGTGTCGAGCAGGCGTTCACGCTCGAAAGGTCTTTGCGGGCCATCGTATAGGCCGGCTTGCATATCGATGATCAACAGGGCGTCAGCCATGGTGTTGCTCCTTGTGATTGCCTGGTGGGCGGGGCAACAAAAAGGCCCCGTCCATTGCTGGCGGGGCCTTGGGTTGAATCTGTGGGGTATTTAGCTCGACCACCCACAGCCACCGCGCGACCCGCCGAAAGCGGTCGTGGTGGTGATGCGGGTGAGGTGCAACGGCATAACGTTCATCGCCGGATCATGCTGGCGTGGGCGCTGGATTGTCAACAAATGTGTCTGGGTTGGGTGCGGCGTGTCGATATACCACGCCACCGTTCCTCAGCTAAGTCTTTGCTTATTCACAAGAATCCCGGACAATCGCGGCCCTTCTATGGTCGGGGCGCTGCCTGTCAGGTTTTTCTGACTCGTCCCGGCTGTGTAAATGCGGAGATCCGACCGGATGAATGATCAGGCCAATAGCGTTGACGAACGCTATGCATCGACACCTGCAACCCTCACAAGCTGGAGCCGCCAGGACACCACCTGGATGCTTGGCCTGTTCGGCACGGCGATTGGCGCCGGCACTTTGTTTCTGCCTATCAACGCTGGCCTGGGCGGCTTCTGGCCGTTGCTGATCCTGGCGCTGCTGGCGTTTCCGATGACGTTCTTTGCCCACCGTGGCCTGACCCGCTTCGTACTCTCCGGTCGTGATGGCTCCGACATCACCGATGTGGTGGAAGAACACTTCGGCATCAAGGCCGGTGCAGTGATCACGTTGCTGTACTTCTTTGCGATCTTCCCGATCCTGCTGATCTACAGCGTGGCGTTGACCAACACGGTCAGCAGCTTCATGGAGCACCAGCTGCACATCATGCCGCCGCCTCGGGCAATCCTGGCGTTTGTGCTGATCCTCGGCCTGCTGGCCGTGGTGCGTTGCGGCGAGCAGGTGATCGTCAAGGCCATGAGCCTGATGGTGTATCCGTTCATCGTCGCCTTGCTGTTCCTGGCGGTATACCTGGTCCCGCACTGGAACGGCGGCATCCTCAGCACCGCCAGCGTGGTGCCGGAACCATCGGCCTTGCTCAGTACCCTATGGCTGGCGATTCCGGTGATGGTTTTCTCGTTCAACCACTCGCCGATCATCTCGGCCTTTGCGGTTGATCAGAAGCGTCAGTACGGCGCCCATGCCGATGAGCGCAGCTCGCAGATCCTGTCCCGCGCGCACCTGCTGATGGTAGCGATGGTGCTGTTCTTTGTGTTCAGCTGCGTGCTGACCCTGTCGCCGGCGCAGTTGGCCGAGGCGAAAGCGCAGAACCTGTCGATCCTGTCGTACCTGGCCAACCACTTCGACAACCCCACCATCGCGTTCGCCGCGCCATTGATTGCATTCGTGGCGATTGCCAAATCGTTCCTGGGCCACTACATCGGCGCCAGTGAAGGCCTCAAGGGCCTGGTGGTCAAGACGGGGCGCCGTCCGGCACCGAAGACCCTGGACCGCATGACCGCCGCCTTCATGCTGGTGGTGTGCTGGATCGTCGCCACGCTCAACCCGAGCATCCTGCGCATGATCGAGACATTGGGTGGGCCGGTGATTGCTTCGATCCTGTTCCTGATGCCGATGTACGCGATCCGCAAAGTACCGGCCATGGCCAAGTACCGCGGGCAGGCGTCCAACGTGTTTGTCACGGCTGTTGGCCTGGTAGCGATTACGGCGCTGATCTACTCGCTGTTGTCCTGATAGCCGGCTGCACCTGAAGAGGCCGATTCGCGCACACCGCGAATCGGCCTTTTTTGTGGCTGCGCAAAACCTGCACCCGGATCAACCCAGCGCCGGGTAATGAAGGCTAAGCTTGTCGGCTTATTGGTTTCTGATTTGGAGACCCCCAAGGTTGGCTCGATTGAATACTCAAACCCCTCCCGCTGTTGCTGCGTCTTCCAGGCGCATCCAGGACATCCTCGCCGGGCTCTCCATCGCCGGTTTATTGCTGCCGGAGGCAGTGGCCTATTCGAGCATTGCCGCGCTCCCGCCCCAGGCGGGTGTGATTGCCTTGTTTGCCGGGCTGTTGTGCTACGGCCTGTTGGGCACCAGCCGCTTTGCGATTGTGTCGGCTACGTCGTCTTCGGCGGCGGTACTGGCCGCAGCGACCGCCAGCCTTGCCGGTGATGACCCGGCGTTGCGGCTTTCCCTGGCGTTTGGGCTGGTGTTGGTCACGGGTGGATTTTTCTTGCTGGCCGGGTTGCTCAAGCTGGGTGGCGTCACTTCGTTTATTGCCAAGCCGGTGTTGCGCGGTTTCGCGTTCGGCCTGGCGCTGACCATTATCCTCAAGCAACTGGCAGCTGTGGTGGGCGTACACCTGAGCGACAACAACCTGATCCGCTTCCTGCCGCAATTAATCGAGCAGTGGCCAAGCTGGAACTGGCCGGCGGCGCTGGTCGCGGCCGTGGCCTTGTGCGTGTTGTGGCTGTGCGCGCGGATTCCGCGCCTGCCGGGCGGGTTGCTGGTGGTCGTGCTGGGAATTGCCGGCGGGCAACTCCTGGACCTACAGGCCCACGGTGTGGGGTTGATTGGCATGATCGACCTGCGCCTGGAACTGGGGCGCTTGCCGGTGCTGCCGTTCGCCGATTGGTTGCGCCTGGGGGAGTTGGCGTTTGCGTTGGTCATGATCCTTTATGCGGAGTCCTACGGCTCTATCAGCTCGTTCGCCCTTAAACATGGCGACCGCGTGTCATCCAATCGTGATTTGTTGGCGCTGGGGGCGGCCAACCTGGTGTCCGGGTTGTTTCATGGGATGCCCGTCGGCGCCGGGTATTCGGCAACCTCGGCGAATGAAGCCGCCGGTGCGGGTTCACGGCTGGCCGGCATCGTCGCGGCGCTGGTGGTGTTGGTGATTGTGTTGACGGTGCTGCCCTACGTCGCCCTGACACCGGAGCCGGTGCTCGCAGCGATTGTCATCTATGCACTGGGGCATGGCTTGAGCGTGCAACCGCTGGGGCGCTATTTCATCTGGCGGCGTGATCGCCTGCTGGTGATCTGCGCGGTCGCGGCGGTGCTGGTGCTCGGCGTGCTGGATGGCTTGTTGCTGGCGGTGGCGATCAGTGTCGTGTTGATGCTGCGCCAGATGTCCTCCGCTGACATCCAGGTGCTTGGTCGCCTGGGCGATAGCCACGACTTTGTTGACCGTCAGCATCATGCCGACGCACGGGAGGTGCCGAGTGTGCTGATCGTGCGTCCCAGCGAGGCGCTGTTTTTCGCGAATACCGAACGCATCCTGGGCGCGGCCTTGCGCCTGATGCGCCAATCGCCAGTGGAAGCCGTGGTGTTGAGCCTGGAGGAATCGCCGAACCTGGATGGCACCAGCATTGAAGCGCTGGCCGCGTTTTTTGCGCAGGTGCGCGGGGAGGGTAAGCGCCTGGTGCTCGCGCGGGTACGGCACGACGCCCTTGAGGTGTTGCAGGCACTGCCTGAGGCAATGGCGCCGCAGGTGCTGCTCAGCGATTTGAGTGTGGATGGCGCGGTGCAACTGGCCAAATCCCGGGCATAAAAAAAACGCCGCGTATCTTGCGATACGCGGCGCCTTCTACGTCAACACACCTTAGGCTTGAATCACCGGGATGTTGGCGCTTGCTGCGATTTTGCGGAACTCGGCGATCTGGTCGAAGTTCAGGTAGCGGTAAACGTCACTGGCCATGGTGTCCAGTTTCGCTGCGTAACCCATGTACTCTTCGACGGTCGGCAGGCGACCCAGGGTGGAGGCAACTGCCGCCAGCTCAGCCGACGCCAGGTAGACGTTCGCGCCATCACCCAGACGGTTCGGGAAGTTACGGGTCGAAGTCGACACAACAGTCGAGTTCGGCTCTACACGTGCCTGGTTACCCATGCACAGCGAGCAGCCCGGCATTTCCATGCGCGCGCCAGCTTTGCCGTAGATGCCGTAGTAGCCTTCTTCGGTCAGTTGGTGTGCGTCCATCTTGGTCGGCGGCGACAGCCACAGACGGGTTGGCAGCTGGCCCTTGACCTGTTCCAGCAGTTTACCGGCAGCGCGGAAGTGACCGATGTTGGTCATGCACGAACCGATGAACACTTCGTCGATCTTCTCACCGGCAACGCTCGACAGCAGACGGGCATCGTCCGGGTCGTTCGGTGCGCAGAGGATCGGCTCGTTGATTTCCGACAGGTCGATCTCGATGATTTCGGCGTATTCCGCGTCGGCATCGGCTTCCATCAGCTCAGGGTTCTTGACCCAGGCTTCCATCGCTTGGGCGCGACGTTCCAGGGTACGTGCATCGCCGTAGCCTTCGCCGATCATCCAGCGCAGCAGGGTGATGTTGGAGTTCAGGTACTCGGTGACGGACTCTTTCGACAGCTTGATGGTGCAACCGGCAGCCGAACGTTCAGCCGAGGCGTCGGACAGCTCGAAAGCCTGTTCCAGCGTCAGGTCGTTCAGGCCTTCGATCTCCAGGATGCGGCCGGAGAAGGCGTTTTTCTTGCCTTTCTTCTCTACAGTCAGCAGACCCGATTGGATCGCGTAGTAAGGAATGGCATGAACCAGGTCACGCAGTGTGATGCCAGGTTTCATTTTGCCTTTGAAGCGCACCAGGATCGATTCCGGCATATCCAGTGGCATTACGCCAGTGGCTGCGGCAAACGCGACCAAGCCAGAACCGGCCGGGAACGAGATGCCCATCGGGAAACGGGTGTGGGAGTCACCACCAGTACCGACGGTGTCCGGCAGCAGCATGCGGTTCAGCCAGCTGTGGATGATGCCGTCGCCTGGACGCAGCGATACGCCGCCACGGGTCATGATGAAGTCAGGCAGGGTGTGGTGGGTGGTCACGTCGATCGGCTTTGGATAGGCCGCGGTGTGGCAGAAGGACTGCATTACCAGATCGGTCGAGAAGCCCAGGCACGCCAGGTCTTTCAGTTCGTCACGGGTCATCGGACCGGTGGTGTCCTGGGAACCCACGGTGGTCATCTTCGGTTCGCAGTAGGTGCCAGGGCGAACGCCTTTGCCTGCTGGCAGGCCGCACGCCTTGCCGACCATTTTCTGGGCCAGGGTGAAACCCTTGCCGGTGTCGACAGGTGCTTCAGGCAGCTTGAACAGGTCGGTTGGGCCCAGGCCCAGCTCGGCACGTGCCTTGTCGGTCAGGCCACGGCCGATGATCAGCGGGATACGGCCGCCGGCGCGGACTTCGTCCAACAGCACCGGGGTCTTCATTTCGAAGGTGGTGATGACTTCGTCGGTGCCGTGTTTGCAGACTTTGCCAGCATGTGGGTACAGGTCGATCACGTCGCCCATGTTCATGTTGGAAACGTCGAACTCGATAGGCAGTGCGCCAGCATCTTCCATGGTGTTGTAGAAGATTGGAGCGATCTTGCTGCCGAAGCAGAAGCCGCCGGCGCGCTTGTTCGGCACGTAAGGTACGTCGTCGCCGAAGAACCACAGTACGGAGTTGGTCGCCGACTTGCGGGACGAGCCGGTGCCGACCACGTCACCGACGTAGGCGATCGGGAAGCCTTGGCCGCGCATCTCTTCGATCTGCTTCATCGGGCCGGTTTTGCCTTGCTCGTCCGGCACGATGCCTTCACGGGCCATTTTCAGCATGGCCAGGGCGTGCAGCGGGATGTCCGGGCGGGACCAGGCATCTGGAGCAGGGGACAGGTCGTCGGTGTTGGTTTCGCCAGTGACCTTGAATACGCGCAGGCTGATCTTGTCGGCCAGGGTAGGGCGGTTGCGGAACCATTCGCCGTCAGCCCAGGACTGGATCACGCTCTTGGCGTGCTCGTTGCCGTTCTTGGCTTTTTCGGCGACGTCGTGGAACGCATCGAACATCAGCAGGGTGTGCTTGAGTTGGGCGGCTGCGACAGCTGCCAGCTCGGCATCGTCCAGCAGCTCGACCAGGGTCACGATGTTGTAGCCGCCTTGCATGGTGCCAAGCAGTTCAACAGCGCGCTTCTTGTCGATCAGGGGGGAAGTGACTTCGCCCTTGGCCAGGGCAGACAGGAAACCGGCCTTGACGTAGGCAGCTTCGTCAACACCTGGTGGAATGCGGTTGGTGATCAGGTCAACGAGGAATTCTTCTTCGCCAGCCGGAGGATTTTTCAGCAGCTCAACCAGGCCTGCAGTTTGTTCGGCGTTAAGCGGCTGGGGAACAATACCCAGGGCTGCACGCTCTTCGATATGTTTGCGGTAGGCTTCAAGCACAGTTATTACCCTCATCAGTGGTCCCACGGGACGCTCATCCAGAAATGAACGGCACGCATGCGCTCGGGGGCTTTTTGGGCCGCAAAGCCAGCGCTGCCGGCATTCCTCACAGAAGCTGCTTTCAAAGTTTTACGCCTGCAGAACGGAGCTGATGAGGGTTGGCGCTGGTGACTGACCTACCGGGTCAAACACCATCGCCAACACCGTTCTGAAGGAACGACTGTGCTCGTGACGCTTTGAAAACAGCTTCCAGCGGATTGTTGGCGCCTTACAAGGCCGGATGATTCTACGGCAAAAAAAAACTAAAGGTAAGTTGCCTCGCCAAGTTTGCAGGGTGATAGAGGTTAGACAAAGGGCTAACATGGCGCATTGTTTCGCTGATTTGTGTGTCGTTGCCCATGTCCAACCAAGCCATCAAAACCCCCTGCGTAGGCCTGTGCTCCACGGTCTACGGCGATCTCGTGTGCCGTGGCTGCAAGCGCTTCCACCACGAAGTGATCCAGTGGAATGGCTATAACGAAGAAGAAAAGCGTGCGGTTTGGCTGCGCCTGGAGCAACTGCTGGTGCAGGTGATGGGCGGCAAGGTCGAGGTTTTCGACCCCAAGACCCTGCGCGTTCAACTGGAACAGCGCAAGATTCGCTTCGTACCGCACCAGTCGGAGTATTGCTGGGCGTACCAGTTGATTGCCCGGGGCGCACGGGTAATCTCCAATCTGGAGGCCTATGGCATGGTGCTGTTGCCGGAATTTCGCGACTGGGCCTTGCCGGATTTGCGCGATGCGATCGACCGGGAGTTTTTTATCCTGTCCGAAGCGCATTACCACCGCTATATCGCACCGGGGTTTCTGCGGGATGTGTTTGCTGACTGACAACACCCGACCCAATGTAAATGGGCTTGTGTGGGAGCGGGCTCCCACAGTTTGATCCTCGTCGCCCTCAGGACTTAGCCGCCAGCTCTTCCAGGTGATCCATAAGGCTCGCAGGCTTGAGCACCAGCACATCACTTTCCAGCTTGTCGAGCACGACCTCCGCCGTATTGCCGATTAACGCGCCGGAAATGCCGGTACGCGCCACCGTGCCGATGATGGTGACGACCGCATGGTACTTGTGCGCCGCAAAGGGAATCAGCACGTCGGCAGGGCCTTCCTCGATGTGCAGCCTTGGGTTGTCGATATCAAACTCGGCTTGGAATGCCCGGCACTGTTCGCGGTAGCGCGCCTCAATCGTTTCTTTGAGCTGGAACGTCGGGTCCGCCGCCGATAGCATCGGCGAAGGGTGGGCGCTGATCACATGCAGTTGGGCCTTGGCCAGGCTGGCGATGTCGAAGCCATGACCGACTATCTCGGCGTGCAGTTCACGGTGTTCGGCGTCGGTATTACCCACATCGATTGCCGCCAGGATCACACCTTCAGCCCACGGCGTAGACGTCTTGACCAACAACACCGCCGTCGGGCAATAACGCAACAGTTTCCAATCCGCCGGGGTCAGCAGAGCCTTTTTCAATGGGCTGTCGGGAAAGTGCTGCTTGATCACCAGTCCACAGCCTTCGGCCTGCTGCACATCAATAATGGTTGCATGCAGGCTCTCGTTCCACGCCTGCTCGGTGGTCACGCTGTAGCCATCCTCCTGCAAGCCCGCCTTGAGCAGGCTCAGCAGCGCCGAATGCTCATGTTTCCTGTCGCACACCAGCAAATGCAAGTGCGCACCGGTGACCCCGGCGATCAACTTGGCGCGTTTGAGGGCCAGGCTTTCCGAATGTTCGGGCTCGATGAGCACCAGGATGCTGCGGATGGCTTGCATGGTCGGTAACTCCGGGAAGTGGTGGGCATGAGACAACTATAGTTGCTGCCCGGCGCACGTCATGTTGATGCACATCAAGGCCGGTGGCTGGTGGTCTGCGGCGTGGTCGGTATAATCGGCGCCCTTTTGTGATCCTTTGCCCGTGAGCCCGATGAACCTGCCCGAAATCCACGAATTCCTCGGTTGCCGCACCCCCGACGCCTGGGTCCAGGCCGCGCTGGCCGATCAGGAAACCCTGCTGATCGACCACAAGAACTGCGAATTCAAAGCCGCCAGCACCGCCCTGAGCCTGATGGCCAAGTATCACGGCCATGTCGACCTGATCAATATGATGTCGCGCCTGGCCCGCGAAGAGTTGGTGCACCACGAACAGGTCATGCGCCTGATGAAAAAGCGCAAGATCGAGCTGCGCCAGCTGCATGCCGGTCGCTACGCCTCGGCGTTGCGCAAAGTGGTGCGCAGTCATGAGCCGGTCAAACTGGTGGATACGCTGGTGGTCGGCGCCTTTATCGAAGCCCGCAGTTGCGAGCGTTTCGAAGCGCTGGTGCCGCATTTGGATGAAGAACTCGGCAAGTTCTACTTCGGCCTGCTGAAAAGCGAGGCGCGGCACTTCCAGGGCTATCTGAAATTGGCCTACCAATACGGCGACGCCAAGGACATCGCCCAAGTCATCGAGCGGGTGAGGGCGGCCGAGCAGGAACTGATCGAGTCACCCGACGTCGAGTTCCGCTTTCACAGCGGCGTGCCGGCCTGAGGCCACGACCACTCCGATCAACGCGGTGATCCCGGTCAGCAGCAGGATCACCGTTTGCGTACCCAGCGGCGCCGCCAGCAGTGCAACCGCCAACCCGGCCAGGGGTTGCGGCAGGTTGTTGAGCAAGGTAATCACCCCCACGGTTTTGCCAAAGTCCTGCACTGGAATCACCTTTTGCCGCACGCTGCGCATGTACACGCTGTACATCTTGTCGAAGCCGATCACCAGCAGGAACCCCAGCGAGTAAGCCCACAGATTGGGGCTGATCGCGGTGATCAGCGCGCCGGCGGCAATCAGTGCGTATGACAGGCCACCGAGGATTTTCAGCGACAGGGTGGCGCGCGCCAGGTAGAACAGAATCGCGATGGTCACCCCTGCGCCTGCGGCTTGCAGTACCGCATAGGCGTCCTTGTCGGCGGCGTAGAGCCCGGTGACCATTGCGGCCGACGTGGCCAGCGTGACCCCGATGATCAGGTTGACCCCCACCGTCAGCGCAATCAGGCGTTTGAGCCCGGCAAGCTGGCGGATATGCCCGAATGCAATCCGCAGTGGTTGCAGCCAAATATCACGATGCTGTTCAAAGACCGCCAGGTCGACCGAGCTGGAGCGCTGCCACACCCCCATGGCCACGTCCGCCAGCACAAACAACCCGGCAATCCCCAGTACCACCCAATGCCACGCCCACACTTCGAGCATCAGCGCTGCCACCAGCGGCCCGAGCACCAGTCCGCTCTGGTCGGCAATCTGCGAGTAGGAGAGGGTCTTGGCATAACTGTATTGCGCAAAGATATGCGGCATCAGCACTTCGCGGGCCATGATGCCCTGGGTGGTCAGCACCCCGCACACGGCCGAAAGCAACACCAGCCAATAGATGCCGTCGAACATCCCGTACAGCGCCACCGCAACGACGCACGTCAGCGCGCGATAGACCTGGCTGATATGCAGGATGTGCACCGGCGGGTACTTGTCGCACAGCGCCCCGCACAGCGGAAACGCGAGGAAACGCGGCAACGACTCGACAAAAAACGCCAGCCCGGCCCAGGACACGCTCCCTGTGCTCTGAAACACTATCAAGGGCACGATAAACAACAGAATCTGGTCGGCCAGGCGCGACAGGAACAGCGAAACGAAGAACGCCAGGTAATCCTTGCGCATACAACTCCCTGTAGATGGCGTTAAAAATTGCAGGCTATTTGTTAAAAAGTCTTAAAAGCATGAAGCTTCGTCGGCCGCTGCTGGCCAGTTGCTCAAGTTGCCCAGCTTGCCACCTATAATGCCCGCTCTTCAATCTGCGTCGCACACTGAGAACTTATGGAAAACCTGGGGCTGGGCAAGGTCTTGCTCGTTGAAGACGATGAGAAGCTGGCAGGGCTGATCGCGCATTTTTTGTCGCAGCATGGTTTCGAGGTGCGCGTGGTGCACCGGGGCAACGCGGCCTTGGCGGCCTTTCTCGATTTTCGTCCCAAGATCGTTGTTCTCGACCTGATGCTGCCCGGCCAGAGCGGCCTGCACGTGTGCCGCGAAATCCGCAATGTGTCCGACACGCCGATCGTGATCCTCACGGCCAAGGAGGACGACCTGGACCACATCCTCGGCCTGGAATCCGGCGCTGACGACTACGTGATCAAACCGATCAAGCCGCCGGTACTGCTCGCCCGCTTGCGCGCGTTGCAACGTCGCCAGGCGCCAGAGCCCACCGTGCGTGGGGCCCTGAGTTTTGGCCGCTTGGCGATTGACCGTAGCTGCCGGGTGGTGCGCCTGGGAGACGAAACGATCGAACTGACGACCATGGAGTTCGAACTGCTGTGGCTGTTGGCCAGCCACTCCGGCACCATCCTGTCCCGCGATGACATCCTCAACCGCATGCGCGGCATCGCGTTCGACGGCCTCAATCGCAGCGTCGACGTTTACATCAGCAAGCTGCGCGGCAAACTCAACGATAACCCTCGTGAACCGGTGTGCATCAAGACCATCTGGGGCAAGGGCTACCTGTTCAATCCGTTTGCCTGGGAGGTATGAATGCTACGGCTTTATCTACGCCTTTACCTGATCCTTGCTCTGGGCCTGGCGGGGGCGATCTGGCTGGTCAACTACACCTTCGACGAGTGGCTGCCGGAAGCCAACGAAACTTACAACCGCGAGGCGTTGCGTGGACCGGCCTACGCCCTGGTCGAGCAGTTGCGGCCGTTGACGAGCGAAGCGCGGGCTGCCCGCCTCGCCGAGCTGCAACCCCATTACGGGTTGCATCTGAAACTGCTGTCGCGTGATTCCCTGAGGCTGAACGAGCGTGAGCAGCAACTGCTGGCGGACGGGCTGCTGGTCGTGCGTGGGCACTTTATGGAGTTCCTCGCCCGTATCGATGACGGCCCGCAATTGCTGGAAATCAAGCTGCCGGAAGAGCCCAAGTGGCTTTACCTGTGGGCTTATGTGCTCCTCGGCCTGTGCCTGGCCGTCGTGCTGTATTTCTGGGTGCGTCCCCATTGGCGTGATCTGGAGCATATCCGCCTGGCCGCACAGCGTTTTGGCGACAATCACCTGGCCTCGCGCATCCTGCTGCCACGCCGCTCTACCGTGCGCGAACTGGCCGGGCACTTCAACCAGATGGCTGAACGCATCGAGAACCTGATCGCCAACCAGCGTGAACTGACCAACGCGGTTTCCCATGAATTGCGTACGCCGATTGCGCGCTTGTCGTTTGAACTCGATCAACTCAAGCAGCAGGTCGACCCGCGTCTGCGTAGCGAACTGATCGCCGACATGTACGCCGACCTCGGTGAGCTGGAGGAAATGGTCTCCGAGTTGCTGACCTACGCCAGCCTGGAGCGCGGCGCGACCCAGGTCACCCGGGAAAATATCGAGGCTCACAGCTGGCTCGACAGCGTGATCGGCAGCGTGGCCCTGGAGGCCGAGGCGGCAGGGGTCCGACTGACGTTGCGCAGTTGTGAGGTGGACACCATCCAGATCGAACCGCGCTTTATGGCGCGGGCGGTGATCAACTTGCTGCGCAATGCCATTCGTTATGCCGAGCGGCGTGTGGAGGTTTCGTTGGTTAAGTTTGGCAGCGGCTACGAAGTGCGGGTGTGTGACGACGGCCCCGGCGTGCCCGAGGATGGCCGGGCGAAAATCTTCCAGCCGTTTATGCGCCTGGATGCCAGCCGTGACCGCCGCACCGGCGGCTTCGGCCTGGGCCTGGCGCTGGTGCAGCGGGTGTCGCAGTGGCATGGCGGGCAGGTAGAAGTGCTGGATTCTCAGTGGGGCGGGGCGTCGTTTCGGATGACGTGGGCCTATGCCGAATGATCAGGCCCCGCGCTGAGCTCTGCGCTTCACACTGGTTGGATCAGAAGGTGTATTCCAGCGCACCTATGAGCGAGCTTTGCAGGCGCCGCTCGACGATAGGGCTTTTGCCCGCGTCCCCCGACAGGTACTGCATGTCCAGCAGTGTGCTGAATGTGGTGTGCTCGCTGACCGGCAAACTCCACGTCAGGTTCAGACCACGGCTGAATAGCCCGCCTTTGGCGTCATATGCCTGAAAACGGCTGCGCGCGGCTTGGTCGGGCGTCACGCCATACCATGTGCGCAGGTAATTGGCGTCGCCAAAGCGGCTGTTGAGGCTGGCGTCGAGGCTGCCGTAGTCGCCGTCGTACAGCTTGGTGCCGATGCTCAACTCCAGCGAGGTGAAGGCTTTGGCGCTGTCTTTGTGGTCGTCGTCCTTGAGCGCATGTTCCAGGGTTGCCCCCACAATCGCTGCGCCGAGGTTATAGCTGGCGCTTACGCCCAGTTGCGGGCGTGATTTGATTTCACCCATGCCTTTGAGGCGGTCCGAGCCCAGGCGGCCGGTTTTGTTTTTATCTTTGCGTGAGGCACTGGCGCCGATATAGGCGCTGAAACTCAAGGCGTTGCCTTCGTAGCCCCAGCCCAGCCCTTTGTCGGTATCAAGGAAAATCCCCGATGGGCTGACGATGGCGCCGCCCAGCAGCGGCGTGGTCGTACGCTCGTCGCTGCCGCTGTAGCGCGGCAGGTTGGCCACGCCGGCTTTCAATCGATAGTCCCAGTCGTCGGCCAAAACCTGATGGGCACCGGCCAACAGACACAGGGTGGAGATGGATAAACAGAGGTTTTTTGATCGCATCGTGCGAAGCATGTAGAGCACCCGATTGGAGGTTTGGAAGCTCGAATGCTAGGTCTGAGGGAGGGCGGGGGTCTTTGACAGCTTTGTCGGAAAACTGTCAAAGACTGTTAAGCGCGCAACACATTGTGGGCCGTGATGCTTGCTACTGATCCATCGCGCTCAAGATGCCATGGGCCGCCGTCACTCTGTCGGCAATCGGGTAGTTCTTGTTGGCCAGGATCACCACGCCTATATCCTTGCCAGGCACATACGCCACGTACGCTCCAAAGCCGCCGGTAGAGCCGGTTTTGTTGAACATGACGTTGCCCGGTTGTGTCTGCGCCGGTTGCAGCCAATGGGCTTTATTGGGTTGCAGCGCGATAAGCGTGGAGTTGCCGTCAAGCAATGCCTGCAACTTCACCGGGTAGGGGTAGTATTCCCAGCCCAGGCCTTGGGTCATGCCGTTGACGGTGTAGTAGCCGGTGTGTGTCGTGGCAATTGCCTGTTGCAGCGGCGCGCTCAGGGTTTGTGGGTGCATGTTCGCGATGACAAAACGCGCCATGTCCTGGGTGCTGGACTTGACGCCGTAGGCCTCGCCGTCCAGTGCGCCGGGGCCGACCCGTACCGGGTTTTGCTGCTTGTCATAACCTTGGGCGTATTGGTCTGCCTTGTCGGCGGGCACAGTGATGTAGGTGTGCTTGAGCCCCAACTGCGGCAGCAGGGTTTTCTCCATCGCCACATTGAAGGGTTGCCCCAGGCTTTGCGCGCTCAGGTAGCCGAACAGGCCGATGCTAGGGTTTGAGTAGAGGCGTTGCACACCGGGGGCGTAGGTAGGTTTCCAGTGTTGGAAATAGCCGAGCATGGTCTTGGCGCTGTCGGCGGCTTCCGGAAATTGCAGGGGCAAACCACCCGCCGAGTAGGTCGCCAGTTGCAACAGGCTGATGCGGTCGAAGGCGCTGCCTTTCAGGGCTGGCAGGTGCTGGCTGGCCTTGTCTGTCAGCTTGAGTGCGCCGGTGGCCTGGGCATAACCGCCCAGCGTGGCGGTGAAGGTTTTGCTGACGGAGCCAAGTTCGAACAGGGTGTCTTCGGTGACGGGGCGCTGGGTGGTCTTGGACATTACGCCGTAGTTAAAGTATTGCACCTGGCCATTTTTGATCGTGGCTACCGCCAGGCCGGCGATCCCGTGTTGCTGCATCAACGGCGCAACGGTGCTGTCCACAACCTGGCGCAGGTCGGTGGCGGCCATGCAGGTTCCAGATCCAACAATTGCGGCTGAAATAAGGAAATTTCTTACGTGATGGTTCATGCTGACTTGCTTCCATATCAAGGGCGCACTGCCAACCGAGGCCTGCGCAGGCGGATAAATCTAGGTAGATTTGCGCGCGTCGACAAACGATCATATCTCGCACCAGCCATTAGAATAACTAGGGTCAAGCATGTTGCGCTCCCATCTACCCCTCAATGCCCTGCGTGCATTCGAAGCCTCTGCACGGCATTTGAGCTTTACCCGCGCGGCCATCGAGCTGTGCGTTACTCAGGCGGCGGTAAGCCATCAGGTTAAAAGCCTGGAGGCACAGCTCAATGTCACCTTGTTCAAGCGCCTGCCACGGGGGCTGATGCTCACGAGCGAGGGCGAAACCTTGCTGCCGGTAGTGCGTGAATCGTTTGACCGGATTGCCCAGACCCTCAGTCGGTTCGAAGGCGGACATTACCGTGAAGTGCTGACGGTGGGCGCAGTCGGCACGTTTGCCGTGGGATGGCTACTGCCGCGCTTGCCGGAGTTTCACGCACGTTATCCGTTTATCGACTTGCGGCTGTCGACCCACAACAACCGCGTCGACGTCGCCGCCGAAGGCTTGGATTACGCGATCCGCTTTGGCGCGGGTGCCTGGCATGGCACCGACGCAAGCCCCTTGTTTGAAGCGCCGCTGAGCGTGCTTTGCGTGCCGCACATCGCCGAGCAACTGCAAACCCCGGCCGACCTGCTCAAGTTCACCTTGCTGCGCTCTTATCGGGCGGATGAATGGACCCAGTGGTTTCAGGCCGCAGGTCTACCGGCCGACACTCTGGTGCCGCGCAGCATTGTGTTCGACTCATCCCTGGGGATGATGGAGGCGGCATTGCAGGGCGCGGGGGTGGCGCTGGCGCCGGCGATGATGTTTTCGCGGCAATTGGAAAATGATGTGATTCGCCAGCCGTTCGACGTGGGCATCACCACCGGCAGTTACTGGCTGACCCGCCTGCAGTCGCGTGCCGAAACTTCGGCGATGCTGGCGTTCAAGGGCTGGTTGATGGCAGTAGCGGGGCGCGGCTGAAGGTTTATTCGCGAAACAAAATGAAACATTTGCGCCGGCCTAACCTCTACCGTAGCCCCAGCCGAGTGCCTATATGAACAGTCCGCGTCCCTCCGCCCGCATGCCCCGCCTGATCCAACTGCGCAACCTGAAGATGGCGCGTTCCGCCCACGCCTATGTGCGCGGCAGCACCGTGCAGTTCTACGATTGGCTGCACAGCCTGCCTGGCCGCCGGTTGCCCCACGGCCCGGCGATCTGGATCTGCGGCGATTGCCATGCGGGCAACCTGGGGCCGACCGGCGACAGCAAGGGGCGCATCGATATGCACATCCGCGACCTCGACCAGACCGTGATCGGCAACCCGGCCCACGACCTGGTGCGCCTGGCCCTGTCCCTGGCCACCGCGGCACGTGGCTCTGACCTACCTGGCGTGACCACCGCACGCATGCTCGAAGAAATGATGGTGGGCTACGAACAGGCGTTCAAGGACAAGCCGGATGAAGCGCCGCCGCGCCCGTCCCAGGTCAAGGCCGGCATGCGCAGTGCCGTGGAGCGCACCTGGAAGCACCTGGCACGTGAACGCATCGAGAATGCGCGGCCGAGCATTCCCCTGGGCAAGCACTTTTGGTCGTTGTCGCGGGCGGAAAAAAGCGCGTTGGCTGACGTTTGCGCATCGGACGACCTCCACCAGTTGGTCACGTCCCTCAAGGGGCGGCCCAAGGACGCCAAGGTCGAGTTGCTGGATTCGGCCTATTGGGTCAAGGGCTGCAGCTCCCTTGGCTTGCTGCGTTACGCGGCGTTGCTGGGGGTGGGAGACAAGGACGATCGCGAATACTGCCTGATCGACATCAAGCAGGCGGTGGGCGCTGCGGCACCCCGTGCCGCACGGGCGAAGATGCCACGGGACAATGGCCGCCGGGTCGTCGAGGGCGCTCGCCAGCTGTCCCCTGGCCTGGGTGAGCGCATGCTGGCGACGCGCTTTCTGGATCACGGTTTTTTCATCCGTGAATTGCTGCCGCAGGACATGAAGCTGGAGTTGGACGAACTCAGCGAGACCGACGCGATGCATGCCGCCGGGTATCTCGCCCGGGTTGTCGGTATCGCCCATGCCCGCCAGATGGACCGGGACACGCGCAAGGCCTGGATGGCCACGCTGCAAGAAAACCGCTCCAGGCAGCTGGATGCGCCGTCCTGGTTATGGACCAGCGTGGTGCAATTGGTAGGCAGCCATGAGCAGGGCTACCTCAGCCATTGCCGTCGGTATGCGCTGGAGCACTGACCTGCAAATACTGAAAATCAAATGTGGGAGATCTATGGTCGAGGGCAACACTTCTACCAACAGTGCCGCCGCCTTCGCAGCCTCGCTAAAGCTCGACAGCTCCCACAGGGGATTGGCAGTGTCCGGGCGATCTCCAGCCGAGCGCTGACAGCCCAGCAGCACCGATCAACTGTGGGAGCGGGCTTGCTCCCGGATCTGGGTGGCCACTAGGCCAGGTATTTGCGGAACCAGCCCAGCGTCCGCTCCCACGCCAGATTCGCCGCCGCCTCGTCATAGCGTGGCGTCGAGTCGTTATGGAAACCATGGTTGGCGCCCTTGTAGATAAACGCCTCATACGTCGTGCCTGCTGCCTTCAACGCCTGTTCATACGCCGGCCAGCCCTCGTTGATCCGCGTATCCAGCTCGCCGTAATGCAGCATGATCGGCGCCTTGATGCGCGGCACGTCCTTGGCCTGCGGCTGGCGCCCGTAAAACGACACCGCCGCGCCCAACTCCGGGTAAGCCACCGCCGCCGCGTTGGTCACGCCGCCGCCGTAGCAGAAGCCGGTGATACCGACTTTGCCGGTACTGCTGTCGTGGTGCATCAGCCATTCGATGGCGGCGAAAAAGTCGTTCATCAGCTTGGTCGGGTCGACGGTCTGTTGCAGGGCCACGCCTTTTTCATCGTTGCCGGGATAGCCGCCCACCGAGGTCAGGCCGTCGGGCGCCAGGGCGATAAAACCAGCCTTGGCCAGGCGGCGAGCGACGTCTTCGATGTACGGGTTGAGGCCGCGGTTTTCGTGGACCACCACCACGGCTGGCAACTTTCCTGACGTCTTGGCCGGGCGCACGAGGTAACCGCGCACGCTGCCGTTGCCGTTGGGCGACGGGTAGGTGATGTAGTCGGCGACGATGTCCGGGTCGGTGAATTTCACCTGTTCGGCCAACGCGTAGTTGGGGCTCAGCGCCGCCAGCAGCGCCGAGGCGGTGAGCCCGCCGAAGGTGAACAGCGCGGCGCGGTCGAGAAACTCGCGGCGGTTGATCTTGCCGTGGGCGTAGCCGTCGTAGAGTTCCAGCAGTTCGGGGGCAAAGTCCTGCGCGGTGAGACGAGTCATCGGGGCCATCCTCGATTAGCGGTAGCAGTCAATGTAGACCACGTTCAATCGTCGCGGCCATGGGCGGCAGCGGCCAACTGCCCGGTGTCGACGCGCACGAACAATGAATCGCCAATGGCGGTCAGCACATCACCGGCGTACACCTCGCAGACCACGCGGCTTTTGCGTCCGACGTCGCCCTCGACCCGGGCGCGCAAGGTCAGGGTGACACCCATGGGCGTTGGCTTGATGAACTTGATGCCGAGGTTGCCAGTGACGCACTCGATGCGCGGCAGGCTGCCGGGCTCGCGCTGTTCGGCGCGGTAGTGGTAGGCCATGGCGGTCCAGTTGGAGTGACAGTCCACCAGCATGGCGATCAGGCCACCGTAGACCAGGTCTGGCCAGCCACTGTATTTGGCTTCGGGCACATGCTCGGCGACCAGGTGGATGCCGTCGGCGTCCCAGCGGCTTTTGATGTGCAGGCCGTGGGGGTTGCTGGCGCCGCAGCCATAGCAGATACCTTCGGGGGCGGTGATGTCCTGGAGGGAAGCGGGGTGCATGCCAAGTCCTTTTTGTTATGGGGGCTACTCTGTTTAGCAGGACACGGGCAGGATGGGAACCCGATGGCCTTACTTCCCCCGGAGCGTGCATGAACCGTCGATTATCCCCAGTCGTGTTGCTGGCACTGGTGCTTGGTGTGTTTTCCAATGCCCGGGCCGTGGAATACCGTGATGTCAATCGCGCCGCCAGCCAGATCAGCTTTACCTTCCAGCAGTTCGGGCAGCGGGTGTATGGCACGTTCAACGAGTTTGAAGGGACGCTGGCGTTCGATACCCAAGCGCCTGGGGCGGCGCACGCGTTGCTCAAGATCCAGCTCGCCAGCATCGACGCCGGCAGCGCGGATGCCAACGACGAACTGCAGCGCCCGTCATGGTTCGACACGGCGACGTACCCGGTGGCGGTCTACCAATCCACCGGCGCCACGGCGCTGGGCAACAATCGCTTCAAGATCAGCGGCAACCTGACGCTCAAAGGGATTACACGGCCGGTGACGGTCGATGTGGTGCTCAAGGAGTTGGGCGGGATTGGCGTGTTCGACGGTGAATTCATCCTCAACCGTGCCGATTTCAAGATCGGCGAGGGTGAGTGGGCTGGCAACAGCGTGGTGTCCAACGACATCCACATCAAATTCAAGATGGTTTCACCGCAACGCTAGCGGGCAAACCTCTTCGCCCCGGCCACGCATCCGATCACCGCGACGGTGACCAGCACCATGCCCAGGCTGACCTGCTCATGCAGCAGGCCCGCCGCCAGTGCCAGGCCGAAGAACGGCTGCAGCAGTTGCAATTGGCCAACGGCGGCGATGCCACCCTGGGCCAGGCCGCGATACCAGAACACAAAGCCGATCAACATGCTGAACAACGCCACATAACCCAGGCTCAGCCACGCCGGCAGGCTGATGCCGCGCACACTCGGCGGCGCCAGGATCACACTCAACGGCACCACCACCGGCAACGACACCACCAGCGCCCAGCAGATCACCTGCCAGCCTCCGAGGCTGCGCGACAACTTGGCGCCCTCGGCATACCCCAGGCCGCACACCAGCACTGCCAGCAACATCAGCAGGTCACCGGCCGGTGCAGCGCTGAGGCCCTGGGCGAATGCATAACCCATCACCAGCGCGCTGCCGAGGATCGAGAACAACCAGAACACCGCACGCGGCCGTTCGCCACCGCGCAATACGCCAAACACGGCGGTAGCCAACGGCAGCAGGCCGATAAATACGATGGAGTGGGCGGAGGTCACGTATTGCAGCGCCAGTGCTGTCAGCAGCGGAAAACCGATCACCACGCCCAGCGCGACAATCAGCAACGGCCCCCACTGGTTGCGTGCGGGACGCTGTTCCTTGAACCACCCCAGCAACAGCAGCCCCAGCACGGCAGCGATGGTTGCGCGGAGCATGGTGAGGAACACCGGGTCGAACTCCATCACCGCCAAACGGGTGGCGGGCAACGAACCGCTGAAAATCACCACGCCGATAAAGCCGTTGATCCAGCCCTGGGTGCTGCTGTCCGGGGTGCTGAGGGAGAAAGTACGTTGCATGGGCAGGGGCCTGAAAAAGAATGATTGCGTGCCGGTCATCCTAAAGTTGAAGATTAGGACAATCAAAAAATTGTCATGGATACATCCCGATGCCCCGCGCCCGCTACAAATCGCTGGTCGACACCTTTGCCCAAGCCATCCGCAGCGGCGACATGCCGCCCGGCACACGCTTGCCAACTCACCGCCAGTTGGCCGCCGAGCATGGCCTGGCGCTGGTCACCGCGAGCCGGGTGTATACCGAGCTGGAGGCCATGGGCCTGGTCAGCGGCGAAACCGGGCGCGGCACCTTTGTGCGCGAGATTTCGCTGCCGCCAGGGCAGGGCAGTGGGCAGATGAATGTTGCCGCGGGGATGTTGGACCTGAACTTCAACTACCCGTCACTGCCGGGCCAGGCGGACTTGTTGCGTACGGCGCTGCGCCAACTGGCGCTGTCCGGCGATCTGGAAGCGCTGCTGCGCTATCAACCCCATGCCGGCCGTGTGCATGAGCGCGCGGCGGCGGCGCGTCATCTGCTGAGCCGTGGGTTGGCGGTCGCCTCCGAGCAGGTGTTGCTGGTCAGTGGCGCCCAGCATGGCCTGGCGGTGACGATGATGGCGCTGCTCAAGCCGGGGGATGTGATCGCCGTCGATGCATTGACCTATTCGGGTTTCAAGGTGCTGGCCGAGACCTTGCACCTGGAGATCGTCGCAATCCCGGTCACACCCACCGGCCCGGATCTGGAATACCTGCACAGCCTCTGCCGCAAGCGCCCGGTGCGTGCGGTGTACAGCATGCCGACCCTGCACAACCCGCTCGGCTGGGTCATGGGCCTGGCGCTGCGAGAGCAGTTGGTAGCGATTGCTCGCCAGCACAACCTGATGATCATCGAGGACGCGGCCTACGCCTTTCTGGCCGAAGATGCACCACCACCGCTGGCGACATTGGCGCCGGAGCGCACGGTCTACGTGGCCGGGCTGTCGAAAAGTGTCGCGACGGGGCTGCGGGTGGGGTTTGTCGCGGCACCTGTGCCGTGGGTGAAGGCGGTGGAGCGCACGATCATGGCCACCACCTGGAACGTTCCGGGGGTGATGAGCGCCATTGCCGTGGGTTGGATCGAGGACGGCACCGTCGCCCAACTGGAAGCGCAAAAACGCGAGGATGCCCGGGCGCGTCAGGCCTTGGCGGCGCAAGTGCTGACGGGGCTGGATTACCTCAGTCACCCGTCCTCGTATTTCTTGTGGTTGCCGCTACCGGAGGAGGCCCGCGCCGATCAGGTCGCCATGGCCTTGCAGCGCGAGAACGTCTCTGTCTCCACCGCGGAGCCGTTTGCGGTCGGTGCTCATGTGCCCCATGCGTTACGCCTGGCGCTGGGCTCGGTAGCCATGCCGATGCTGCGCGAAGCGCTGGTCAAGGTACGAGCGGTGGTGGCGTGGTGAGCCGGGGTTAGGCGGCTCGCCGGGGCGTTTCAGTACTTGTAGGCCTGACGTCCGATCAACAGCCATTTGCCATGCTGCTTCTGCCAAACCTGGAAGTTGTCGATGTCGGTGGGCACTTCGACGCCGCTGTTCACGGCCAACGCGTGAAAGTGGTTGCGCACCAGCGCCGTGTCCCCATCGAGGGTGATGGTCTGGTTTTGCATTTCCAGGGTCTTGAAGGCGCTGGTATGGGTTTCCAGGTCGGCGATGAATTGCGCCTTGTTCTGCACTTTGCCGCTGGAATGGCCGTAGGTGAGGGTGTCGGCGGTCAGCGCGTGGAGTTGCTTGAGGTCCAGGTGCAGCATGGCTTGGGTCAGTTGGTCGACCGCCTGGGCCACGTCCTTTTCTGCCGGGGCAGGGGCGGCAGCGACGTAGCCGCTGAACAGGCACAGAAAACCGATCAGTACTTTGACGTTGGGCATGGGTGTTTCCTTATTGTTTTTGGGTGAATACGACACTTTAGTCGTCGTACAACATTGCAATAATCAGGGCGCCCAAGCAAAGGGAAATTTTGAAATATTCATAAAATATTAGTCATTGAGTGATCGTTAATCTTGTGTGACGTCCTAACTCATTGGGAGGACCATCGGGTTTCTTCCTAGTGAAGTGGCACATCGCTATGCTGTTTCCTAAACAACAATGCACCTGAGGGACAAAATGGATTTTGACTGGCACAGCGACCCCATCACTCGCGCCACCCCCGTGACTTCCCACTACAAAAACACCCAGAACGTCCGCCGCTTCATGCTGGAACACTGCGGCCCGGGGTTTAAGTTTGATCGGGCATTCATGGCCTGGATTTGCGACGGCGCGGCCAAAACCCTGGGCGACGTAGTGGATGAGTGGCAACGCCGTCATCCAGACCAGGAGCCCGGGCAGTGATCGCCGAAGGCCTGGCGGTGCTGATCCACTACACCACTTATCTGAGTCCCGGCGTGCTGCTGTTCGGTCTGTGGTTTGCGCTCACGCCCAAGGCAATGCCGGCGATGCGCATCCTGATTCTGTTGGCGGCGTTCGTGTTGATGCGCGACGTGATGACACCCTTGGGCCTGTGGACGCTGGGCAGTGGGGTGCAGATCGGGTTCACGGCGAATGCCTTTGTACTGGCGGCGCTGGGCGGGTTGTCGGTGCTGTTGATCCTGCTGCTCGCCTACATCGCCCCGGACCTGTGGCGGCTGGTGCGCTGGACCATCGGCAGCCCGTGCGTTGGCTTGGCCGTCGGGTTGCTGGTCGGATGTTTGATCGGTGTACCGCTGCGGGTTTACCAAGGCATTGAGGCGTCTGCGTTTTACGGTTACTGGGTCTGGCTGCCGGCCATGGTGGTGCTGGCCTATGGCGCCAATGCCCTGGAAGAGGTGTTGTTTCGCGGGTTTTTGCAGGGTTATCTGGAACAACAGCTGACGCCATTGCGTGCGGCGTTGACCAGTGGCGTGGCGTTTGCGGCGTGCCATGCCTTCCTGGCGTTGAGCGTGACCCAATTGGGTTGGCCGGTGTTGGTGTTTACCTTGATCGAAGGTGTGGCGTGTGGGTTGGTGCGCATGCGCTATGGCGTGCTGGCGGCGACGGTCACCCATGGGACGGCGATCTTGCTGGTGGCGGTGCCCTACATAGCCTGATGCGGCATACAGGCTCAAGACAATATGGAACGGGGCCTGCTCCCACACAGGCCCGCGTTCATAAGGCTTGGCGCGTTCAGTCAGATTGCAGTGCAGGTGTACGCGGTGGAACCTGGCGTTTGTTGCCCATCGACTCGAACGCCGCGGCAAACCGCAGCAACGCGGAGTCATCATACGCACGCCCGGCAAACGTCAGCCCGACCGGCATGCCGATGTCTGCCATTACGCCCATTGGCACGGTGACCGTCGGTACGCCCAGGTGGCGGATCGCCAGATTGCCGTTGGCCACCCACACGCCGTTGCTCCAGGCAATATCTGCCGATGCTTCGTTCACGTCTGCGTCTGCCGGGCCTACATCGGCCACGGTGGGAAACAGCACGGCGTTGAGGCCGAGGTTGTCCATCCAGTCTTCCAGGTCCAGCCGGCGGGTTTGTTCCAGGCCGCGCAGGCCGTCAGGGACGGTGCTGATCTCGTTCCATGGGGTGATGCCGCGTTCGGCCATGCGCACGTACTCGTCCATGCCGGCGGCGAGGTCGTCTTCGCGGTTCGGCAAGGTGCCAGGGTCATGGGGGAAGATCTTCGCCCCATCCACATCCGCCAGGCGGTTGAGGCTCGGGTCGGCGTTGGCGCGCAGGAAATCGTCGAAAGCCCATGCGGACAATTCCCACAACTCATCGTGGAGAAATTCCTTGGAGACCAGGCCACGGGTAAACACCGTTGGCGCGTCGGGGCGGTCGCCTTCGCAGTTGGACACCAGCGGGAAATCCACTTCGACCACTTCGGCGCCCGCCGCTTCCAGGGCTTGGCGTGCGGCTTGCCACAGCTCGATCACCGTCGCGCGGGTGTTGATCTTTTGCCCGGTCGGGCCGCCGATCCCAGGTTTTTCGCTGGTGCCGGCTTCCGGGTCGGCGTTGATGTACATGCGCGGCACGCCGAAGCGTTTGCCGGCCAGGGACGCGCAATCCACCGCCAGTTCAGCGTAGGACGCCGGACGCACCGAGGCGACGCTGGGAATCGCCACCCAGGGTTGCAGGCGCCACAGGTCGCCACGGGTGTCGGGGTCTTCGGCGACGATCACGTCGAGCACTTCCAGCAGATCGGCCATGGTGCGTGCGTAGGGCACGACTACATCCATGGTCGGTGTCAGTGGCCAGTTGCCACGTACCGAAATCAGTCCACGGGACGGGGTGTAGGCGCACAGGCCATTGTTGGACGCCGGGCCGCGCCCGCTGGACCAGGTTTCTTCCGCCATGCCGAACGCGGCAAAACTCGCCGCCGTTGCGGTGCCGGCGCCGTTGGAGGAGCCGGAGGCAAAGGGGGCGGTCAGGTAGTTGGCGTTGTAGGGGCTTTCCGCGCGGCCATACACACCGCGCTGCATGCCGCCGTTGGCCATTGGCGGCATATTGGTCTTGCCCAGGCAGATCGCCCCGCCGGCGCGCAGGCGCTCGATGGTGAACGCATCGCGCTGGGCGACGAGCTTGGCAAAGGCCGGGCTGCCGGATGCCGCGGTCAGGCCTTTGACCAGGTAGCTGTCTTTGGCGGTGTAAGGAATGCCATCCAGTGGCCCCAGGGTTGCGCCCTTGGCCCGACGTGCATCGGACGCCTCGGCTTCTGCAAGGGCTTGCGGGTTGCGCACGACCACGGCGTTCAGCGCGGTAGCGGTGTGCGGGCCGTCATAGGCCTCGATCCGCGCCAGGTAAGCCTGGACCAATTCAACGGCAGTGGTCTGGCCGGTTTCAAGCGCAGCGCGCAATTGGGCAATGGAGACTTCGGTTACTTGCATCACGTTTTTTCGCCGCCTTCACGTGGGGGTATCGCGGCAGTCTACGTACAGATATTTCACAAAACCAGCGCCGAATATTCTGCATAGGCGGCGCGCATTATCTGCCAGGTGTGGGCGTCGGCCGGAATCAGATGCTCGATACGCAGGGAGGTGAGTGTGATGTCCTGGGGCATGCCGAAGGTGGTGAAGGTTGACAGAAAGTTCAGCTCGCCCTGGGTTGAGCGGATGCGGGTGAGTACCAGTGGCGGCAGTTCCTGGGGCGGCTCGGTGGGGCTTGGCGTCGGCAAACCGGCGAGCAATTGCGCCAGCGGCGGATTACCCAATGCCTCTCGGCTCGCGCGCTGCCAGGCCAGGGTGCGGATCTCGTCGGCATTGAGCAGGTGATCACCGAGGCCGCCGGGTTGCAACAGGGTGGTCAGCAGGTTCAAGCCATCGGCGGCGTCCGGCGCGATGCCGACCAGGCCAAACAACACCGCAGTACTGGCATTCGCCGCCAGCACTTGCCACTGGCTGTCGAGCAGAATCGCCGGGGCAGGATTGTTGGCGTGCAGCACATGGCTGACGGCTTCGCGAATTGCCGTCATGCCGGGTGCAGCGAGCGGGGTGGCGTTGTAGCGCGGGGCGAAACCGGCGGCGAGGAACACGCGGTTGCACTGCTCCAGAGGGGTCTCCAATGCCGTCAACAGGTTATGCAACGTCGCGGGGCTGGGGTTGGCGCGGCCGGTTTCGAGGCAACTGAGGTGGCGTTGGGAAACACCAGTGATCAAGGCCAGGTCGAGCTGGCTCAGCTTGGCCTGGCGGCGCAGTTGGCGCAGGTGTTCGCCGGCGGTAGAGGGGGTGTCCATGGCAGCTTCATGACCTCCGAGGTCATTGCGAGGGGCAGAACCTTATCACTAACGTGAGCCTTCATCACGTGGAGGAACAGACCATGCCAAGACCCTATTTCGCCCTGGCCGGCTTGCTCGGATTTACCCTGTATACGGGGTTCACGATGCTGACGGCCGAGCAGTCGCTGCTGGCGTTTGCAGCGCAGTTGCTGTCGCGACCGGACACGGCGCAGGTGGTCATCGACCTGTACCTGATGGCCGTGCTGGCGTGTGTGTGGATGTACCGGGATGCGCGCAGGCGAGGGCGGCCGCTGCGTTCGGTGCTGCCGTATTTTTTGCTGACGGCGGTGTTTGTGTCGGTGGGGCCGTTGCTTTACATCGTGGTGAAGGGGTTCAGGGATGAATGATCTTTTACCTGTCTATGCGGTATGCGTGTTGGTGCTGTGCCTGAAGATGTTCGCCATTTCCTGTTATCAGGGATATTTCCGTATACACGCACGGGCGTTTACCAATCGTGAAGACGCGGCCTTTTTTAATCGCAGAGCGCAGCCTATGGAGTTGCCGCAAGTGGCCCGCGCGGCCAGGGCGTGGGCCAATGACCTGGAAAATATCCCGCTGTTTTTTGTGTTGGGCGGGTTGTGTGTCGCGCAGCAGAGTCACAGCGCCGCGGCCCTATGGTTGCTTGTGGCCTTTACCCTGGCGCGGGTGCTGCACACGGTGATGTATCTGATGGGCTGGCAACCCTGGCGCACGCTGGCCTATGGCGTGGGTGTGGTGTGCCTGTTCGGCCTCGGCGCCGGGATTATTGGTAGTGCCGTCGATCAACGGTGGGTAGAGCTTTAGCGAGGCTGCGAAGGTGGCGGCAAGGCCAATAGACAGGTTGCCTGTGCTGGCGTCTTCGCAGGCAAGCCAGCTCCCACCGTTGACCGTGTTCACAAATCAAGACGTGGGAGCGTTCGGGGTTATGGGTTGAGGAAGGCTTGGTAGTTGTCCTTGGTGATCTGCTGATAGGGGATGGTCAGTTCAGCGGTATAGGGTTGCTTCTTGACCATCTTCACCGCCAGGTCAATCGAGCCCACTGCCTGGCCCTTGTTGTCCTGGTACACCGTCACCAGCAGTTGGCCTTTTTTCACCGCGTCCAACCCGGCAGGGCCGCCGTCGCTGCCGGCCACCAGGATGTCCTTGCCCGGCTGCATGCCCGCCTGGCTGATGGCCATGGCCGCGCCTATCGCCATCTCGTCCGCGTTTGCCGCCACCGCGTCGATCTTGCGGCCGGATACGATCCAGTTGTTCATCAGGTCAATCGCTTTGTTGCGCTGCCACTCTGCGCTCTGTTCCTCGACGATCTTGATATTCGGGTACTCCTTGAGCACGCTCTTGACCCCCAGCGTACGGTTGTGGGTGGCGTTGTTGGACAACAGCCCGAGCATGATCGCCAGGTTGCCCTTGCCGCCCATTTTCTCGGCCAGGTAGCGCATCTGGATCTCACCGGCCTTGACCTCATCGGAACCCACGTAACCCACGCCCGGCGGCAGTTGCGGCGCGTCCGGGCGACGGTTGACGTAGACCAGCGGGGTCTTGGCCTGCTGGGCATTGGTGCTCATCTTGGCGGTGGCGGCGGTGTCCACCGGGTTGACGATGATGGCGTCCATGCCCTGGGCAGTGAAGTTCTGCACCTGATTGAGCTGGCGCACCACATCGCCCTGGGCGTCTTCGAATTGCAGGGTCACACCGGGCAATTCCTTGGCGTGGGCGGCCATGTAGTCGCGCATTTGGGCGAGGAACACATCGTCGACCTGGGCGATGCTCACGCCGATACGGATATCGGCCAGCGCCCAGGGCGTGACAGCCAGGGTAAACAGTGTCGCAAGGATTTGCTTCTTCATGGTTTTGCTCCGTTGTTTTTGTTGTTGTTAAAACACGGGGGATTTACGCCTGGCGCTTGGCTCGCATCTGCGCCACGGCTGCTGCGAAGTCCGCTGGCGGCCAGCGTTCGCGCAACGCCTGCTGCATCAGTTGCTGCCCGGTTTGCGGGGCCAGGCCCTTCAGCGGCGGGTCGGTATCGAGGTTGGTGGGAAACGAATAGCCGTCGGCCGTGCAGGCGATCACCGCCTCGGCATCCAGGGCCGGGTTGGCCAGCAGGGCCGGATACACCGCCAGCATCATGCGGTCGCGGTCGAGGGCCTCCATGGGTTTGCCGAACGCCGAGGAGATTTGCAGCAGATTGGCTATGCGCTGGCGATCCGGCGTGCGGTTGGTGCCGGCCGCATGGAACAGCGCCGGGTTGAAGAACAGTAGGTCGCCCTTGTCCAGCGGCAGTTGCACGGCGTGTTGCTGGAAGTAGTCGATAAATTCCTCACGGCGCCACGCCAGGTAGCCCAGGGCGTATTGCTGGGAGAACGGCAGCAGCTGGGTCGGGCCGGTTTCCAGCGGCATGTCCGAATGGGCCACTGCACCTTGCAAGGTCAGGTACTGGGACAACACGTGCAAGGGCAGGGGGAAGCGCTCGACCACATCGTCGGTCTGGAACCCCAGGTGATAGTCACGGTGCGGTTGCTGCGCCTGGCCGCCGGGGTGCACCACATTGACCTGCGCCGTCACCTGGAAATTGGGCCCCAGCCACGCTTCGGCAATCAGCCCCAACAGCGGGTTGGCGTAGTACTCGACAAACGACTCGGGCGACTGCAGTGCGGCTTTCTGCAGTGAGTTCCAGATCCGCCCGTTGCTGCCGGCCTTGGCAAAGTGGTCGGCGGCCACGCCTTGGGCGGCTTCGTTGGCGAAGATTTTTTCGAACACCTGGCTGTGACGGTCGACCACTTCCAGGTCTTCGTAGGCGCGGCGCACGACCATCACGCCCGGGCCATCACGGAACAGTCGGTGCAGCTCATTCATGACCGTAAGTCTGTCGCTGTTGCGCAGTGCACGTGCCTGATAGATCGGCACGTTGTCCAGCACGTGCTGGCACAGCGGGTACTCTTCAGCCGTGGCCCGTTGCGCGCAGATCCGGCTGAAGTCCGCCAGGCGCACGGCATTCGCGCTCACGAACGCCGACATCACACACCTCCCGGCAGGCTCAGGGCCTGGTGCGGTTGCGGGCTGCCGCCGTCGGTGCAGCCCACCACGCCTTGCTCCAGGTCGATCACCGCGCCGGTCATCATTCCCGATTCACTGGACAACAGAAACGCCACGCTGCGCGCCACTTCCTCGGGCTTGAGCAGACGCCCGAACGGCTGCGCGCTTTCGGCCTGCTGCAACCAGCCGTCCCTGGCGCCGTGGTACTGGCGCTGGATCTGATCTTCGTGGGGCGTGTCCATCCAGCCGATGTTCAAGCCGTTGACCCGGATACGGTTGCGCAACGCACTGAACGCGACGTTCTTGGTCAGGATCGCCAGCGCGCCCTTGGACGCCGCATAGGCGCTGAGGAACGACTGCCCACCATGCCCGGTGACGCTCTGGATATTCACCACGGCGCCTGCCACACCTTTGCTGATCATCAGCTTCAGCGCTTCCTGCATCAGGAAAAACGGCGCCCGCACATTCACCGCAAACAGCTTGTCGAACAGCTCCGGCGAGGTGTCGAGGATGGTGCCGCGATCCGACATGCCGGCGCAGTTGACCAAGCCGTGCAAGGTGCCGAAGTGGGTATGTGCGGCAGCGATGATCGCCCGGCAATCCTCGATATTTTCCAGATCCGCCTCGACAAAAAACGCCTGGCAATCGAGTTGCGCCAGTTGCCGTACCTGTTCTTCGCCTTGGGTGCGACGGCGCCCGCAGATGATCAGCCCGGCGGCGCCACGTTGGGCCAAGGTATGCGCCACCGCCGCGCCGAGGCCCTGGGTGCTGCCGGTGACGACAAAGTATTGGCCGCTGAACGGCATGGCGAGATCGGCGTTAGGCATGGGGTTCTCCGGAGTTTTTGTAGTTGTGAGTCGCCCGGCTCGACGCCGGACGAAACTGAGACTAGCATTGCGAAACCTCAGAAATACCCAAATAAGACCTCAAAAACACCTCAGGCGAACCGCATGCTCGAACGCGCAAAACACTTTTCCATCAAGCAACTCGCGACCCAGGCGGGTGTGAGCAACGCCACGGTCGACCGTGTGTTGCACCAGCGCGGCAGCGTGCATGCGCAAACCCGGCGGCGCATCGAACAGGCGCTGGAGGAATTGGAGTCCCAGGAGAAAAATGGCTTGGCGATGGGGCGTACGTTCCACGTCGACGTGATCATGCACACGCCCCAGCGCTTCAGCGCGGCGGTGCAGGCAGCGATCGTCGCGCAACTGGCCAGCCTCGCGCCGTTTCGGATTGCCCCGCGGTTTCACCTGTTCGAAGAGATCGCCCCCAAGGCCATGCACGATCAACTGCTGCGCTGCCTCGACACCGGCAGTCAGGGCGTGGTGCTCAAGGCGGCCGACGAGCCGGCGGTGAACCTGGCGGTCAAGCAACTGATCGCGGCGGGCATCCCGGTGGTGACCCTGGTGACCGACCTGCCGCAGAGCGAGCGCATTGGCTACGTCGGCATGGACAACCGTACCGCCGGGCAGACCGCCGCGTACCTGATGTCGCGCTGGCTGCCGGCGGTGCCCCAGGACGTCGCGGTGGTGATCGGCAGTGAGCTGTTCCGTGGCGAAGAAGAACGCGAAATGGGCTTTCGCGCCTGGCTGCGGGGGCGCTCGCCGCACTTGCGGGTGTTGGACGTCAGCGGTGGCTACGGGGTGTACGACCGCACGTTCGAGCGCGTGACCCTGGCGCTCAAACAGCACCCCGAACTCAAGGCGGTGTACAGCGTCGGCGGCGGCAATCGGGCGATTGTCGATGCGTTCGCCGCCCTTGGCCGCCCACTGGAGGTGTTTATCGGTCACGACCTCGACGAAGAAAACCGCCAGTTGCTGCGTGAAGAAAAAGTCGCCGCGATCATCGATCACAACCTGCAGATCGATGCGCGCAGCGTGTTCCTGCACATCCTGCAATTCCATCGGCTGTGGAAGGCCGGGCCGATAGCGCCGTCACAGGTGCAGATCGTCACACCGTTCAACCTGCCGGACTGAATCTCCCCCAACAACAAAACCAGGAGTTTTCACCATGCTACGAATTGCCGTCCTCGGTGCCGGGCGTATCGCCAAGATCCACGCCGGCAACGTCGCCGCCCATCCCAATGCCACGCTGGTGCTGGTGGCCGACCCCTGGCGCGAAGGCGTCGATGCGCTGAGCACGCAACTGGGCTGCGAAGCCGCCTACGATTGCGCGGCTGTACTGCGTCGTGAAGACATCGACGCGGTGGTGATCGGTACGCCCACCGACACCCACATCGACTTGCTATTGGCGGCAGTCGCCGCAGGGAAGGCGGTGTTGTGCGAAAAACCCATCGATCTGGACATCGGCAAGGCACGCACGGCGGCCCAAGCGGTGGAACGCCAGGGCGGCAAGGTGATGCTCGGTTTCAACCGGCGCTTCGACCCCGACATGCTGCGCCTGCGTCAGGCCCTCGATGCCGGCCAGATCGGTGCGGTGCGCCAGGTCATCATCACCAGTCGCGACCCCGGCCTGGCCCCGCGTGATTACCTGGCCCATTCCGGCGGCATCCTGCGCGACATGACCATTCACGACTTCGACACCGCCCGCCATCTGCTCGGCGAAGAACCGGTGCAAGTCAGCGCCATCGCCAGCCGCCTGGTGGACCCCAGCCTTGCCGAAATCGACGACTACGACAGCGTAATGGTGTTGCTGCGCACCGCCTCGGGCAAGCAATGCCATATCAACTGCTGCCGCCAGGCGGTATACGGCTATGACCAGCGGGTCGAAGTGTCCGGCGCCAGCGGCGTGCTGCTCACCGACAACCATCGCCCCAGCACCCTGCGCCACTGGAGCGCCGCGCACACCGAAGCGCTGGAGCCGTTGCAGCATTTCTTCCTGGAACGGTATGCCGACGCCTATCGCAATGAGCTGACCCAGTTCATCGATGCGCTGAACGACGACCTGCCGTTGCCCACCAACATGCGCGACGGTTTGTATGCGTTGCACCTGGCGGATTGTGCGCTGGAGTCGGTGCAGACTGGGCGCAGTGTGGTGGTCAGCTACGACCTCTAGCTGCGGGCGCCGGTGCGATCCACCAACCGAATGCTGTCACGTCCACCGCGCTTGGTTTCATAGAGCGCGGTGTCACCCTGTTCGATCAACTCCGTGAGGTTCGCGGGCGGTTGGTCTAACAGGTTGGCGCCGATGCTCAGTGTCACTGGGGTTGGGGTCGCAAAGGTTTGCGAAGCGAACTGAAAAAAATCCCCGCGCAGGCGGCTGCCGAGGTCGACGATCTGTTCGGTCGAGGCCGGGTGCAGCAGGATCACAAACTCATCACCGCCCAGGCGCGCGGCCAGTGCGCCACGGGGGATCACCGTGCGGATCATCTCGCTGAGGGCGATCAGCAGGCGGTCGCCGGCGATATGGCCATACAGGTCATTGACCGGTTTGAAGTTGTCGATGTCGATCAGCAGCAGTGCGCCAGGACGGGCCGGGGAGATCTGCGCCAACAGGCGCGGCGCGCGCAAATCCAGGGCGCGGCGGTTGTACAGGGCGGTGAGCGGGTCGCGGGCGGCGAGGCGGGCGATCTGTTGTTCGCGGCGGTAGCGTTCAGAGCCGGTCATCGACAGGGCGATCAGCATGATTGCCATCGCGCCCTCCACCAGGGAAATCTGGATGATCTCGCCCTTGAACGAGGCCAGCTCGATCAAGGTGCCCGGGATCAGCACCGACAACGCCTTGGCCACGTAGAACGAACCGTGGAACAGCAGCACATAACGCAGTTGCACCGCGCCGATGCTCAAGGATTTGCCATGGGGCCGCAGCATGAAGCTCGCCCGCAGGGTCGGCGCTGCCACCAGCAAGGATTGCACCGCCAGCATGGCTTTGGACCACGGCAGGTCGCTCGGCAACATCAGCATCCCCAGCCAGATGAGCGGCATCAGTAGCCAGCGTCGCGACAGCCGCACCTGGGTGAAGCGCGCGACGCCAAGCAGGAACAGGAAATGCGCGATGACCAGCAAGCCATTGGCGAACCAGATGCCGATCATCAGCAAGCCGTTGGTGCGCAGCAGGGCCAGGGTGGAGCCGACGGTGATGGTGGCGAAACCGGCGCTCCAGAACAGCAGCGAAGGTTCGCGCACGCTGCGCCATTCAATCGCCAGGTACAGGGCGGCAGCGGCGGCGAGGGCCACGGTGAGGGCCAGAATCGTAGGAGGGTCGAGCGTCATGTCTTGCCGGGTCTGCCTGGTGTGCGTTTAAACCGGAATTGTAAGCGCACACGCAGGTTTTCAGAACACACTTCGTACTGGCATACGGCCAGACGACGCGCGGCCGATCAGACGCCTTTGGTCGAGGGCAGCAAGATCGTCAGGATGCCCACCAGCGGCAGGAACGAACACAGCTTGTAGACATACTCGATGCCGTGGTTATCCGCGAGCAGACCGAGCAGCGCTGCGCCAATCCCACTGAAACCGAACATCAGGCCGAAGAAGATCCCGGCGATCATGCCTACGTTGCCCGGCACCAGTTCCTGGGCGAACACCACGATGGCCGAGAAGGCCGACGCGAGGATAAAGCCGATCACCACGCTGAGCACTGCGGTCCAGAACAGGTCGACGTAGGGCAGGGCGAGCGTGAACGGCGCGGCGCCGAGGATCGAGAACCAGATGACTTTCTTGCGGCCGATCTTGTCGCCAATCGGCCCGCCGGCAAACGTACCGACGGCAACGGCCCCCAGAAACAGGAACAGGTACATCTGCGAACTGGCGACCGACAGCTGGAACTTCTCGATCAGGTAGAAGGTGAAGTAGCTGGTAAGGCTGGACATGTAGAAGTACTTGGAAAACACCAGCACAGCCAGCACCACCAGGGCAAAGGTCACACGGCCCTTGGACAAGCCATGGGTGGCTTTACCGCCCTGCTTGAGCTTGAACAGATTGAGGTGGTGGCGATACCAGCGGCTCAGGCCGTACAGCACCAGGATCGCGAACACTGCAAACAGACCGAACCAGGCGATGTGGCCCTGGCCGTAGGGAATGATGATCGCCGCCGCGAGCAATGGGCCGAGGGCGCTGCCGGTGTTGCCGCCGACCTGGAAGGTCGATTGCGCCAGGCCGTAGCGACCGCCGGAAGCCAGGCGGGCGACGCGCGAGGTCTCTGGATGGAAGGTCGAGGAGCCCACGCCGACCAGGCCGGCGGCGAGCAGGATCGCCGGGAACGTGCCGACAAACGCCAGCATCAGGATGCCGACCAAGGTGCACACCATGCCCGCCGGCAGCAGCCACGGCTTGGGGTGGCGGTCGGTGTGATAGCCGATCCACGGTTGCAGCAGCGAAGCGGTCAGTTGGAAGGTCAGGGTGATCAGGCCGACCTGGGCAAAGCTCAGGCCGTAGTTGGCCTTGAGCATCGGATAGATCGACGGCAGCACGGCCTGGATCAGGTCATTGATCAAATGCGCCAGGGCGCAGGCGCCAAGGATGCGCATGACCAAGGGGCTGGTTTGGGACGTAGTGGGGGCAGCAGTGGGTGACGCGGTCAGGGTCGACATGCAGGCATTCCATACAGGGGTGGCGAGTACTTGAGCCCGCCACTTATTTCAAAATGATTCGGCGTTCATGCTAGATTTGCAAAAAATGCCTGTCTCGCGAAATTCGGGCAGTAATCATCGCAAAAAGGGCGAAATGATCAAATCACTGGATAAATTTCTGCAGGAGATCGACGAAGGCGACTGGGCGGTGATCAGTTCGGCCACCGATTATCCCGAAAACTGGGTGATCCCTGACCACAGCCACGAGAAGCACCAACTGCTCTATGCCATCGAAGGCGTGATGGTGGTGCACTCGGCGCAAAATCAGTGGACGGTGCCGTCCAATCGCGGCTTCTGGATGCCCTGCGGGCATGTGCATTCACTGCGTTGCGTGGGCCCGTTGAAAATGCGCAGCGTGTTTGTGCGCCCCGACGCGTTCCCGAACCTGCCCACCGAGACCAAGGCGGTGAGTGTGTCGCCGTTGTTGAGCGAACTGATCAAGGCCTCGGTGAGCTTGAAGCCGCCGTATGCCGAGGATTCGCGGGACGCGCGGATCATGCACCTGATCCTTGACGAGCTTGCGCTGCTGCCGGCCTTGCCGCTCTCGCTGCCGCAACCGGCCGACCCGCGTATCCAGCAGATCTGCCAGGCATGGCAGGACGATCCGGGCGACGCCTCCACCGTGGCCGACTGGAGCGAGCGCCTGGACCTGGACCAGAAAACCATCCAGCGCCTGTTCCGCAAGGAAACCGCGATGACGTTCGGCCAATGGCGCCAGCAAGCGCGCTTGCTGCTGGCGCTGGAGCGCATTGCGGTGGGGGAGAAGATTATCGACGTGGCCCTGGAACTGGGCTATGAAAGCCCCAGCGCCTTTACCAGCATGTTCAAGAAACAGTTTGGCAAGACGCCGAGTCAGTTTTTCAGGTAGGGCTGGTCAGCGGACCAGCAACTGATTGAAGGTGTCCCGGTCCAGCGGCCGACTGAGGAAGTAACCCTGGCCTTCGTCGCATGCCACGGCCTTGAGCAAGTCCAGGTGTTCAGCGGTTTCTATGCCTTCGGCGGTCACGGTCAGGGACAGGGCACGGCCCAGGCCGACAATGGCCTGGATGATGGCTTTGTCATCGTCGCTGTCTTCGAGCCGGCTCAAGAAGCTGCGGTCGATCTTGAGCCCATCGAATGGAAATGCGCGCAAGTAACTCAGGGAGGAATAGCCTGTGCCAAAGTCATCCATAGCGATGCGTATTCCCAGTGCTTTGAGGGTGTGCATGATCGCCAGGGCGCCTTCGGCGTCTTCAAGCATGACGCCCTCAGTAATTTCCAGTTCCAGCCGCGACGGGTCGATACCGGAAGTGCCCAGCGCTTGACTGACACGCGCCACCATGTTCCCGCGCTTGAACTCAGAGGGAGAAAGGTTGACCGACACGAACAGGGGGGCCGGCCACTGGGCGGCACAGGCGCACGCCGTCTCCATTACCCAGTCGCTGAGCGACAGGATCAGCCCCGACTCTTCGGCAATCGGGATGAAGGTGTCCGGTGCAATCAGGCCGCGCACCGGGTGTTGCCAGCGCACCAGCGCTTCGGCCCCCACCATCTCGCCGTCAGCGATACGGTAGCGGGGCTGGAAGTGCAGGCGTAATTCTCCATGCTTGATCGCGAACCGTAAGTCGCTTTCCAGGCGGCGCCGCTCAATGATCCGTGCATTCATGTCCGCGGAATAGAAGCGCCAGGTGTTGCGGCCGGCGGATTTGGCTTCGTACAGCGCGATGTCGGCATAGCGCAGCAGTTCGGCCGCGTCGCTGGCATCGTTGGGTGCCAGGGCGATGCCGATGCTGGCGCTGATGAACACCTCCTGCTCATCGATCCCGATGGCGCCCTCGATGGACGCAATCAGGCGTTGGCAGAGTTTTTCGACGTCATCCTGAATGCCTGTATCAGTGAGGATCAGCACAAATTCGTCGCCGCCCACTCGAGCTACCAGGTCGCCATGGCGCACGCAGTCGACGAGACGGTTGGACACGACATTGAGCACGCGGTCGCCAGCGGCATGGCCGAGCAGGTCGTTGACTGGCTTGAAGCGATCAAGGTCCAGGGTGAGCATGACCAACGGCTGCGCCAGAGGCGACGCGGCCTGGAGCTTGCTGTTGAGGAAAGCTTGCAGACGTGTACGGTTGGGCAGCCCGGTGAGGGCGTCGTGCTGGGACAGGTACTCGATTCTGCGTCGCGCCTCGACTTCATCGGTGACATCGGTGGCCGTACCGCGAAACCCGCCACAAGGCATTTCCCGGGCCGAGAGCCGGGTGCTACGCGCCTGGCCTTGGGCATCGACGTAGCGGCACTGCACGCTCAGGTCTGGGCGTCTGCCGGGTGTGGAGAGCCATTGCGACAAGCGCCCGACGTCCGTGTCGAGCAGGTCGTTCATCGCTGCGCCCATCCAGGCCTGTCTGGCGAGACCGGTGACGCTTTCGAAACGTTCCGATAAGTAGGTGAAATGCCAGGTGGCGTCAATTTCCCAAACCCAGTCGGAACTGGCCTCTACCACGTCGCGAAAACGTGCTTCGCTGGTGGCCAGGGCCGCCTGGCTGCTTTGCAATGAAGCGTGGCTGGCATCAAGAGCCAGGGCGCTGGCAGTGGATCGACGCAGGATCATCCAGGTCATCGCGCACACCAGCAGTGCCGCCAGGCCCAGCAGGGGCAGGCCTACGCCCACCAACTTCAGACCGGGGCGCTCCGGCTCCCAGTACAGGCTGCCGGCGGCGCCGTTGTCGCCGAGGGGTAGAAGTGACTTGCCGATTTCTTCGGAGCTGGCGATGTGGAGGTTGGCGACGCCAAAGTCATTACCGATAGCATCCAGTTTGGCGCTGTCCAGAATGTCGACGAAGATCAACACGGAGGGCCGCCTGCCGTCCGGCAATACCGTGGGGTCGGTGCCGGGGGTGATCGCGGCAGCCGCCACCAGGGCAGGGCTGCCGCGCACGTTGATAAAGCTCGTCACCGGGGTTTCGGAGGCGGCCCCGGCACGCGCCTGTTCAATAATGGGGTCAATGGATTGGCCAAGCCAACTGCTCAACTCCAGCGGCTGTAGTTTGCCCTCGACCACTGCATACACCGTGCGATTCACGTCGCTGACGACAAAAAGCCCTTGAAACCCGAAATCCTGGAACAGTGTCGGGCCGACATTTTCGCGCACGTAGGCCCAGTCGGTGTCCACTTGAACGTGCAGGTGTTTGTACGCGTCGCTCCAGAACGCATAGTCTTTGACGGTCAAACGCAAGGATTTGTCCAGGGACTGCATGGCCTTGCGAGCGTGAAAAGCGCTTTCAGCCTGTTCGGTGCGATCCATGTCGTAGGCGAGGTAGACCAACGAATAGACGACCGCTGCAAAGACACCCGCCAACAGGGCCATCAGCTTGAATAGTGATGTGCGAGTCAGTGATAGGCTGGTGCGATTGGACAGCGTGCGGACAATTGGTGCGTGGGAGTTCGGCATTATTTCCCGCAGGACACTTCTGCAAGTCAGTTCGATGACAGGCTATCGGCGCCCTTGGCGAAATAATGAGGGGGGAAGGCTAAACACGCTTCAGTCATCAGATGGATAAAAGCAGGCCTCTGCTCGGCCCAGCCTTGCCACGTCGGATAACATGGCAAGGCTATTGGCGGCGCAGACTTGCTTCAATTTATGCGCGGATGCTGCTGCACCAAGTTTTTGCGTTTGGCTTCCAACTCGGCAATCTCGGCGTCGATGTCTTCGATCTTCTGCTCGATATTGTCGTGATGTTCCTGCAACAACTCCTTGGCCTCTTCCATGTCCGACGCCGCCGGTGCCGCGCCGCGCAGGGGTTTGTTGGCGGTTTCCTTCATGGTCAGGCCGGTGATCAGGCCGACCACCGCGAACACCATCAGGTAGTAGGCGGGCATGTACAGGTCGTTGGTGCTTTCCACCAGCCAGGCCACGGCCGTCGGGGTAAGACCGGCGATCAACACCGAGACATTGAAGGCGCTGGCCAGCGCGCTGTAGCGCAGGTGGGTGGGAAACATCGCGGGCAGCGTCGATGCCATCACACCGATGAAGAAGTTAAGCACCACCGCGAGGATCAGCAAGCCGGCGAAGATCAGGCCGATCTTGCCGCTGGTGATCAGCATGAACGCCGGGATCGACAGCACCAACAAGCCGATGCTGCCGGCAATGATGAAGGGCTTGCGGCCGATCTTGTCGCTGACAAAACCAATGAATGGCTGCACGAACAGCATGCCGACCATGATCGCGATGATGATCAGCACACCGCTGTTTTCTTTGTAGTGCAGGTTGTGGGACAGGTAGCTCGGCATGTACGTGAGCAGCATGTAGTAGGTCACGTTGGTTGCCGCGACGATACCGATGCAGGTCAGCAGGCTGCGCCAGTGCTTGGTCGCGACTTCCTTGAAGGAGACCTTGGGGCCGTGGCTCAAGCCTTCGCGGTCGCCTTGTTCGAGCTTGTCCATGTGCTGCTGGAACGCCGGGGTTTCTTCCAGGGCGTGGCGCAGGTAAAGGCCGATGATGCCCAGGGGCAGGGCAAGGAAGAACGGCAGGCGCCAGCCCCATGATTCGAAATCGGCCTCGCCCAATACGCTGGAAATCAACACCACGACGCCCGCACCCAGCACGAAACCGGCGATGGAGCCGAAGTCCAGCCAACTGCCGAGGAAGCCGCGCTTGCGGTCCGGCGCGTACTCGGCGACGAAGATCGAGGCGCCGGTGTACTCACCGCCCACGGAAAAGCCCTGGGCCATTTTGCACAGCAGCAACAGGATCGGTGCCCAGATGCCAATCGAGGCGTATCCGGGGATCAGACCGATGGCAAAGGTGCTCAGGGACATGATCACGATGGTCGCGGCGAGGACTTTTTGCCGCCCGTATTTATCGCCCAGTGCACCAAAGAACAGGCCACCCAGGGGGCGGATCAGAAACGGCACGGAGAAGGTGCCCAGTGCGGCAATCATCTGCACGCTGGGGGACGCGTCGGGGAAGAACACTTTGCCGAGTACATAGGCGACAAACCCGTAGACGCCAAAGTCGAACCACTCCATGGCATTGCCCAGTGCGGCGGCGGTGATCGCCTTGCGCATCTTGGTGTCGTCGACAATGGTGATGTCTTTCAACCCGATGGGGCTGACGCTTTTCTTGCGAGATTTCATGGGCACCACTCTAAATCTGAACAGGGGAGGTGCCATCGTGGCGATGGCACCGCTCTGAAAGGTCAGATACAGGCGGATACGAAATAATTCACCACTAATTGCGTTTTTTTGCTGAGGCCTGCGTTTTTGTCGTGATCGGGGGGATGTTGTCCTACGACTTGTTTTGGTTTGGCGTAGTGTTTCAGATTGACAGCCCCTAGATCGCCCGCTATAAAAGTCACAGTTGTACGACGACATATGACGTTACGTATGTCCTACCTAACAAAAATAAAAAAGTGATGCCATGAATTTGAACGAGCCCATCAACGCCCAGCGCGTTGGCCAAGCGGTAGGCAGCTATCGCTGGACCATCTGCGCGATGCTGTTCTTCGCCACCACCGTCAACTACCTCGACCGCCAGGTGCTCAGCCTCCTGGCGCCACAGCTGTCTACGCAATTTGGCTGGAGCAACACCGACTACGCGAACATTGCGGCGGTGTTCCAGTTTGTCTACGCCATCTCAATGCTGTTCGCCGGGCGTTTTGTCGACAAGATCGGCACCAAGGCCGCTTATATCGTCGCGATTGGCATCTGGTCTACCGGCGCGATCATGCATGCGTTTGCCGTGCCGATGGGCGAGGGCATCGCTGCGGTCAGTGGCGCGATTGGCCTGGCGGTGATCCCGGTGTCGATTGCCGGTTTCATGTTGTCCCGCGCGGTGCTGGCGGTTGGCGAGGCGGGTAACTTCCCGATTGCGATCAAGGCCACCGCCGAGTACTTCCCGAAGAAAGAGCGCTCATTTGCCACTGGCATTTTCAACTCCGGGGCCAACGTCGGCGCGATCCTGGCGCCGATCTGCGTGCCGCTGATCGCGGGGCTGTGGGGCTGGGAGGCGGCCTTTATCGTGATCGGTGCGTTGGGTTTTGTGTGGGTAGCGGTGTGGATCGCCTTCTACCAGCCGCCCGAGCAGCAAAAGCGCCTGTCGGCCGCAGAACTGGCGTATATCCGCAGCGACCAGACCGTGCAGCCCTTCAACCCGGCGCCAGCGGGTGCGGTAGAGAAAAAAGTCTCGTGGTTCAAACTGCTCACCTACCGCCAGACCTGGGCGTTTGCCTTTGGCAAGTTCATGACTGACGGCGTGTGGTGGTTCTTCCTGTTCTGGCTGCCGACTTATCTGTCGGCGCAATACGGCATGAAAGGCGCTGACATCGTGATGCCGCTGGCCGTGCTCTACAGCATGACCATGGTCGGCAGCATCGGCGGCGGCTGGTTCCCAAGCTACTTCATGGCACGCGGCGACGCGCCGTATGACGGGCGCATGAAAGCCATGCTGGTGATCGCGCTGTTCCCGTTGGTGGTGTTGCTGGCACAGCCGTTGGGCTATATCAGCTTCTGGGTGCCGGTATTGCTGATCGGCGTGGGTGCGTCAGCGCACCAGGCGTGGTCCTGCAACATCTTCACCACCGTGTCCGACATGTTCCCGCAGAAAACCGTGGCCTCGGTGGTCGGTATCGGCGGCATGGCCGGCGGCCTGGGCGGTGTGGTGATGACCAAGGTCGGCGGCTGGGTGTTCGACTACTACAAGTCGATCAACGATATTCACACCGGCTACATGATCATGTTCGCGATCTGTGCGCTGGCGTACCTGGTGGCTTGGAGTGTGATGAAGACGCTGGTACCACGCCACAAGGAAATCACCGACCTTTAAGTGACGACTTCCCGCGCTGGTGGCGGCGCGGGAAGGCTTTACAGCTCACGGGTCCAGGTTTCGCTGATCAACGATTTGCCGAAACTCTCGGTGGGTTCTTCCTCGACCAACTCGAAGCCGGCTTTCTGATAGAGCTTGCGGGCATCGGTGAGGATGTTCACGGTCCACAGCAGCATGCTTTTGTAGCCGGCCTGCCGGGCAAAACGCAGGCACTCATCCACCAGGCGCTGGCCAATCCCCATGCCGCGCGCACTGGCGTCCACATAGAGCATGCGCAGTTTGGCGGTGTTGTCGTCATGGCGCACCACGAACACCGAACCCACCACTTCGCCGTCTTTTTCCGCGATCCAGCAGCGCTCGCAGCTGCGGTCAAGGTTCCTCAAGTATTTGGCGACAATCTCCGCCACCAGCGCCTCGAACTCCCAATTCCAGCCGTACTCGCGGGCATACAGTGCCGATTGTTGTTGCACCACCAGCCCCATGTCGCCGGGTTGCGGGTCGCGCAGCAGGTAGCTCGGCGCGGTGCCTTGCAGCAGGGCCTGAATGCGTTTCATCGCGCCTGTCAGTTGCTGCTGTTGCCGTTCAGGCAGGGCCTGGAGCAGGGCGATCACTTCGTCCTGGGTCTGTTGTTCCAATGGCGTCAACACGCTGCGACCGAGGTCGCTGAGGTGCAGTTGCACCGCGCGGGCATCGGTGACAGAGCGGACTTTCTGGATCAGGCCTTTCTTTTCCAGCCCACTGATCAGCCGGCTCAGGTAACCCGCATCCAGGCTGAGCATCTGGCACAGGTCGGCGCTGGTCAGGTCGCCTCGGGACGACAACTCATACATCACGCGGATTTCGGTGAGTGAAAACTCGCTTTGCAGCAGATGCTCCTGCAGCACACCAATCTGGTGCGTGTAGAAGCGGTTGAAGCCACGGATGATGCCGGCGCGTTCGACCAGGGGGGAGATAGACATGATGGTGTCCAGATGGTTGCCTTTGGCAATTATATTGTTGCCTTGAGCAAATATGTCAAACCCTTTGCTCGCGCAAAATCTACTGAACCTCCTGCGTAGACCAGCGCCTAACCCCGTATCATCCCGCCCTCAATTTCCGCCAGGCATTCCCATGACCCATCCCCGCATCGGCTTCGCATGCCAATACAAGCACCCTGAACGGTTGCTCTCGGCCAGTGCCATGAAGCTGATCGAAGGCCCGTTCAACCCGCGTACCACCACCTTGCGCTGGATGGACGGTGTGACACCGCAGGAGGCCCGCGCCAAGCTGGTCGAAGTGGTCACCCATAACCTTGCCGCGCAATTGCGCCTGCTCACTTACGTCGCCGGGCTGCCGCCGACCTTGCGCATGCTGCGTCTGAGCAGCGACCTGTTGCCGTTCTACAGTCACCCCAAGGTGGCGGCGGTGTACAAGGACCCGGCCATCGAACACCAACTGGTCGAGGGGTTTGCCGCCATCGGCGAGCTGGCACGGGCGTCGGACATCCGCCTGTCTTTCCATCCCGGCCAATACTGCGTGCTGGGCTCGGAGAATCCCGGCGTGGTGGAAAACAGCCTGGCCGAATTTGAATACCACGCCGATATGATCCGCATGATGGGCTACGGTCGACAGTTCCAGGACCTCAAGTGCAACGTGCACATCGCCGGCCGCCTTGGGGTGGAAGGCACCCGCGCCGTCTGGACGCGCTTGTCGCAAGTGGCGCGCAACTGCATCACCTTCGAGAACGACGAGAAAACCTACGGGCTGGATCACTGCCTGCAAGTCGCCGACCTGGCGCCGGTGGTGCTGGATATTCATCACTGCTGGATCAACGAGAATGAGTACATCGATCCCCACTCGGAACGGGTGGCTCGCGTCATCGACAGCTGGCGCGGTGTGCGCCCGACCATGCACTACTCCCAGCCCCAGGAGAGCCTGCAGGAGCTGGGCTTCGACGCCGAACACAAGCTGGAGATGGATGCGCTGATGCAGGTGGTGTCCAAGCGCGACCTGTACGGCCACAGCGCGCAGATGTGGAACCGCTGGACCAACGACTACGCGCTGCAGTTTCTCGACCGTTTCGACATCATGCTCGAAGCCAAGGACAAGAACGTTGCGTCCCTGGCGTTCTACGAACATTGGCAGCGGCATACCACCTGAGTTGCGGGGTATCGCTGATGCCGGGCATGCTGGGCAAACCGACACAAGGAAACGTCCCCATGCCAACCCTGCATCTGCTCTGCGGTAAGATCGCCTCCGGCAAGTCCACCCTTGCCAACACCCTGGCCACTGCGCATGCCGCACTAGTGCTCAGCGAAGATCACTGGCTGGCGCAGCTGTACCCGGGTGAAATCCTGTCCATCGCGGATTACCTGCGCAGCGCCCAACGTATTCGCGGTGTGCTGGGGCCGCTGGTGGTCAACCTGCTGCAATCGGGCGTCAACGTGGTGCTGGATTTTCCGGCCAACACCCTGGCCAACCGCGAATGGCTGCGCGGCCTGGCGCAGACGGCCCAGGTGCCGCACTGCCTGCATTATCTCGAGCTGGATGACGCCACTTGCCGCGCCCGGCTGCATGCCCGAAATGCGCGGGGCGAGCATGACTTCGCGGCAACCGATGCCGAGTTCGACCTGATCACCCGTCACTTCAGTGTGCCGAGTGAGGAGGAGGGGTTGGTGATTGAGGTGCATCGCGCAAGAGGAGATCAGGAAGCACCCTTCTCTTAAAGTCGAATCTTCCGACATTAATCTGGGATAACAAAACTTTACTCTCTGGACTCTCACGCGTTCAGGAGTAAAGGGATGACTTCCAGCGTACTACCGACCCCATTTTTCGATCACAGCCGGCACGTGCTGTGGGTTCGCAATGTCGGTGCCATGCTTGATGTGCTGGCCTTCGAAGGCGAAGAGCAGCTCAGCCAGCCTTTCCAGTACCGCATCGAATTCACCAGCCCCGACCTCGACCTCGCCGCCGACTCCATCCTCGGCCATCAAGCCAGTTTCAGCCTGCACGCCCCACCACAAAAACTGCCGCTGCTGAGCCTGGCGCCCCCCAAGATCAAACCCCTGCGCACCCTGCACGGCGTCGTCACCGCCTTCGCCCGCCGGTCCGGCTCCAATGACCAGGCCACCTATGCAATCACCCTGCAACCGCGTCTGGCCCTGCTTGAACGTGGCCGACAGCTGCGTATCTACCAGCACCAATCCGTGCCCGAGATCGTCGAACACATCCTGCGCAGCCGCCACGCTTTCGAAGGCCAGGACTTCCTGTTCACCCTCAAGCGCGACTACCCCCGGCGCGAACAGGTCATGCAATACGGCGAAAGCGACCTGGCCTTTATCAGCCGGCTGCTCGCCGAAGTGGGCATCTGGTATCGCTTCACCAGCGACGAACGCCTGCGCCTAGAGGTCGTCGAGTTTTTCGATAGCCAGCGCGGTTACCAGTTCGACGTCGAACTGCCATACCGCCCGCAGTCCGGGCTCGGCAGCAGCGGGCAGGACGGCGTATGGGCGTTGCAATCGAACCACCAGGTCGTCGAGCAACAGGTCAGCGTACGCGCCTACCACCACCGCGACGCCAGCGCCCACCTGAACGGCGGGATCGAGCAGAGCCGCGGCGGGGCCTACGGCGATGCCTACCACTACGCCGAACCCTACAGCGTCCTCGGCAACCGCCTCGATCAAGACGAAGACCTGCCATGCGAAAGTGGCTACTTCTTCGCACGCCTGCGCCACGAGCAGTACCTGAACCAGCAGACCCGCCTGAGCGGCCTCAGCAGCAGCGCCACCCTGGCGCCGGGCCAGGTCCTCAGGATCAGCGGCGGCGCACCCCAGGCGTTCCAAGCCGGTGCAGTCATCACCCGCCTGACCACCCAGGCCGCGCGCGACCGCAGCTTCGAAGCCACCTTCGAGGCGATGCCCTATTCAGAAACCCTGTGCTTTCGCCCGGCCCCACACGCCAAACCGCAAATCGCCGGCACCGTCCCGGCCCGCGTCACCAGCCCCCAGGCCCACGACCCTTACGGCCACATCGACATGGAAGGCCGCTACCGCGTCAACTTCCTGTTCGACCGCGACACCTGGAAACCTGGCGAAGAAAGCCTGTGGCTGCGCCTGGCCCGGCCCTATGCAGGCGACACCCACGGCCTGCACCTGCCACTGATCCCCGGCACCGAAGTGGCCATCGCCTTCGAACAAGGCGACCCGGACCGCCCCTACATCGCCCACGCCCTGCACGACAGCCAGCACGTCGACCACGTGACCCTGCGCAACTACAAACGCAACGTGCTGCGCACTCCGGCCAATAACAAACTGCGCATGGACGACACGCGGGGGCAGGAGCACATCAAGCTGAGCACGGAACACAGCGGCAAGAGCCAGTTGAACCTGGGGCATCTGGTGGATGCGCACAGGCAACAGCGCGGTGAAGGGTTTGAGTTGCGCACGGATGGGTGGGGCGCGATCCGGGGTGGGAAGGGGGTGTTTATCAGTGCGGATGAGCAGGGTAAGGCGCAGGGGCAGCAGCTTGAAATGGGCGCGGCGATGGCCCGCTTGGAGCAAGCGAGTGAGCAGTTGGACGCGCTCTCCACTGACGCTCTGGCGGCGAATGCCGATCCGGCGGACGTGCAGGCGCAGTTGAATTTACTCAAGCAAGACCTGGAACGACTCAAGTCGTCCGTGCTTCTACTCAGCGCTCCCCAGGGCGTTGCCCTGAGCAGCGGGGAGCACCTGCAACTGGCTGCGCAGGGCAACGTGATGATCAACGCCGGGGCTGAGGCGGATGTCAGTGTGGTCAAGCGCTTGTTTATCGGTGTGGGGCAGGGCGTCAGTCTGTTTGTGCGCAAGCTGGGGATCAAGTTGATCGCCAACGCCGGCCCTGTGCGTATTCAGGCACAGAACGACACGTTGGAACTGATGGCGCGCAATGGCTTGGAAATCATCAGTGCTGAAGATGAAATCCGCATCGTTGCGAAAAAGAAAATCAGCCTGAATGCAGGTGGTAGTTACATCACCCTTGATCCAAGTTGCATCGAGTCCGGCACCCTAGGTAACCACAACATCAAATCGGCAAACTTTGATTACCTGGGCCCCGGCAGCCTGAAAGCCGCGCACCCGGAGTATCCGCGCAGTCTCTACAGGCAACCGCTGCGCTTCACGGTAGCGCAAACCCCCAACACCGTCGGCAAGGGCTGGGCAGGCATGCCATACACCCTCTACGCCGACAACGCTGCAATCGAGCAGGGTGTGTTCGACAAGAGCGGGCATGTGCGCATCGATCATCAAGTCGTGACCCAGCACTACCGAATCGAAATGGCCAATGGCGTGAGCTACGAGATACCGGTGCCCAGTGAATATCGCAACGCCGAGCAAGCGGTGCTGGCCAATGGCGGTCTGCACAACCATCACCTGCTGCCTTGCAGCGAGCTGAGCCAGCCCACCTCGCATACCGACCACCGCGCCAAATACGCTGCGGTGATCCGCACGTCCAACGACCAGGAAGGGAAAACCCCATGAATGACCTTTGCACCGTCGTGCCCGTCGCCCTGCGACACACCCAACAGGCAACCTGCACTGCGCCCTGGTACCTGCAGTGCACTGAGTATCACCCGGTCGAGGCCACCTACCAGCCGCTGATCAACGGTGAAGAAGCGTTCAAGGCCGTGCATTTGGCAATCGCCAACGCCACGAGAACCATCGACATCATTTGCTGGGGCTTCCAGCCGTCGATGTATTTCATTCGCGACGGCGAGAGCCCAAGTATCGGCGAATTGCTCATGGCAAAAGCAAGAGAAGGTGTTGAGGTCCGGATATTGGGTTGGGAGTCACCGTTCAATAGCGCTGGCGCGGCCGGCGAGGCCAATCTGCCTGGCAAAGGACCGTACCGGATCCAGGACCGGGCGCTGCAACCGGCCACGGATGATCAATATGCCTACGACCGGCAGTGGTTTTCCCGTTGTGCCTTTGCCGATCATCTGGCGCCTGCCATGCGCGTAGCGCGCAATGTGCCGGTGTTTGTCAGCCGTGGTTTCAGCCTGTTTGAACGCGCGGAAATCGCCCATCAAGCCAAATATAAAAGCCTCGACCCACAGCTCAGCGTCGGCACCCTGGGCGCGCTGGCAGTGGCTGTGACCCACCATCAAAAAACCGTACTGGTCGACTATGAACGGGCCGAGGATGCCGTCGGTTTTGTGATGGGGCACAACATGCTCGATGAGTACTGGGACACGGACGAGCATACGGCGCAGAACCGCGCCGAAGGCAGTAAACCTGCACCCAATCGCGGCCCGCGTGGTGATACACCGCGTCAGGATATTTCCAGCCAGGTCAGCGGGCCGATCCTTGAGCACTTGCACCACAACTTCGCGACCGCCTGGCTTAGGGAGACCGCTGAAGACCCGTTCGCCTTGCGCCAGGCCAAGCAGATCGGCCCCACTCTGCAATGCACCCCCGGCGCGACGCGCCAACTGGCCCAACTGGTGCGCACCCAGGCGCAAGACGGCAAGCGCGACATCGAAAAGCTTTACCTGAAAGCGGTCAACAACGCGACCCAGTTCATTTACATCGAGAACCAGTATTTCCGCTGGCCGCCCCTCGCCGAAGCGATCAACAAGGCCGCCGCCGTCCAGACCCGCGCGGGGCGCGATCCGGGGTTGCATGGCAGCCTGCACCTGTTCGTGATCACCAACGCCAGCGAAGATGGCGTAGGCCCTGGGGCCTTGAACACCTACCGCATGCTCGAAAGCCTTGGGCGCGGTGATGCCATCCCGCAGATCACCAAGCTGCAGCGCATCGAACAGGCCAAGGCCCACACGAGTGCACAGGCACCGACCTTGAGTGAACTGCTCGAACGCCGAGCATTGATCACCTTGACGCGCCTGACCGATGCGCTGAGCGGTGGCGCAATCAGCGAAAAAGCCGAGGACGCGCAGCGCGACGCCAAACTGCGCAATGAGCTACGCGAAGCCGCGCTCGAACAACAGATCAAGGCCATCGAGAATAGCACGCTGGCCCCGGAACCAAGGCCGGGGCTGAAGGTGCATGTGTGTTCGCTGGTGGCCAAGGACTCGCCGGCGGGCAAGCCGTGGATGCCGGTGTATATCCATTCGAAGCTGATGATTGTTGATGACGTGTTCACTACGCACGGCTCGGCGAATATCAATACACGGAGTATGCAGGTGGATAGTGAACTGAATATTGCGCATGAGTGGGGGAGTGTGACGCAGGGGTTGAGGCGGCGGTTGTGGGGGCTGCATACGGATGGGAGGGGGGATCAGGATGATGCGGCGCAGGCGTTTAAGGCTTGGGGGGACGTGATGAAAGAAAATCAAGATCGTCAATTGAAGGAGTTGGGGCCTGACACTTCGCTTGTCGAGTTTCATTACGCTGGAAAGCTCCCTAAGGACCTCGACTAATGCGCCAGTCTTTTTTGTTGCGTTGTTTGCTGCTGGTTGTTTTTGGCATCGGTGCAATCCCCAGTAACCCAATTGAGGGCGCTTCTATGAATCCATTATCTGAAATCAAAACCAAGTTAGCTTTTAGCTGTGTACACGAGCAAATTCCAGGGGCCTCTGCCGAGACCGAAGAGTTGTTCCAGTACGCGCGCTGGTTACAGAAGAGCAATTTGCTCAAGCAGAACAAAGTAGTGGACCTGGAGATTGAACGTCTGTATCGCGTTGCTGCGGAAAATGGTCATTACAGAGCAAATATCAACCTGCAAAACGGCGGCATGCGGGGCCACTTCAAACTTCGCGGAGATGAACATCTTCGTCTCAGTCAGCAACTGATCGAGGTGGGAGTGGCGACAGGCTATTACTTTGTTGGCGTTTTCCTGCAACAGGGGGCTGCGGGTTTGAAGCAGGATCAGGAAATGTCGCTGCGCTATTACCGTATGGCCGCTGACCAAGGCAGCGCCCAGGCTCAATACGTCGTAGGGGATAAGCTGGCGCCGATCAGAATTGCACCCGATATAGCCCGGCAAATGCGCCGCTGCGCGGCTGAGCAGGGAAATGGCGAGGCAGCAGTAGCTTTAGGAGTCGACCTCAAAAACGAGGGGCGCTACCCAGAGGCGCTGGAGGCTTTTCAAATGGGCGTTATGGGGGGGGATGAAAGTGCTGCTGGTCGTCTGGATGAGGCCTTTCGCGGCCCACCGGCCTCCAATCGGATGTACCACCTGGGTCAACAGAAGGATTTGGAACGCGCTGATCGCTATAAAACAATATGGCGAATGCTTGCTGGATACTCCTACGCCAACCCCAAAGTCCCCGAAATCAACGAAATCCTCCCCTTGCCCCCAGCCAAACTGCCCGCCTGGGACGGCAAACTTCAATGGTTGGAAGCTCACTTGGCCAACGTTCCACCCCCCAAGCCCAGCGAAGCCCTGATCACCCAACTGGCCAAGGCCAAACTTCTAGACCCCGCCACGGGCCAGGGGCTGCCAGGTTCGCCGGCATTCAGCCAATCCCATCTGTCCGCGCCCAACGGCTATAGCGGTCAAATTTGCCCATTGAGCGGCTATTGGGAGGTCGGTTTGCTCTGCTGGGGTGATTCGTTGAGAGACGGAAACGGCGCACGGTATTTCAAGCAAGGCGATGTATTTCCCACGGTATGGATCGAACGCTATCACTCCCGCCTGTGGCCGTTCTCCGACAAAGTCACGCAGCGTGAACAAGCGGTTGAATGGTGCCTGCTTTCATGAAACGAAAGCAGGTACCACTTTCCCATTCGTTGCCCTATGACTTGAACCGTCCCACCAACCCATTCAACTCATCCGACAGGTTCGACAACCGTCCCGAGTCATCCTGCGCGGAGTTCGCCAGGCTTTCCACCAGCCGTGCCTCGTCGTAGATCTGCTGGATATGCCGGTTGATCTCTTCCGCAACGCTGTGCTGTTCCTCAGCAGCCGCAGAGATCTGCAGGTTCTGGTCGCGGATCTCGTTCACCGACAACTGGATGCCTTCAAAGCTGTCCCGCGCGCTTTCAATGGACGACACGCTGGCCCGTGACAGGTCGAGGCAGCTGCCCATTTTCTGGGTGACTTCCTGGGTCTTGTTTTCCAGGGTGCCGAGCAGGTGTTCGATCTCGCCGGTGGAGTCCGAGGTGCGTTTGGCCAAGGCCCGGACTTCGTCGGCTACCACGGCAAAACCCCGGCCTTGATCGCCGGCGCGGGCGGCTTCGATGGCGGCGTTGAGCGCCAGCAGGTTGGTCTGCTCGGCAATCGCGCGGATGGTGCCGAGGATCTGGTTGATGCTGCGGCTGCCGGCTTCCAGTTCGACCATGGCTTGTGACGATTCCGTGAGGCGGCGGCCGAGGCGGTTGACGTTGTCGGTGGTCACTTCGATTTGCTGCTTGCCCTCGGCGACCCGGCGGTGGCCGTTCTCGGCCGACTCCGCCGCACCGCTGCACGAGCGCGCGACTTCGTTGGCGGTGGCGACCATCTCGTTGAAGGCGGTGGAGACCAGCTCCACCGCCTCACGCTGGCGCCCGGCGGCTTCGTTCATGTTGTTGGCCACTTCACTGTTGACCCGCGAGGCGTTCTGCAAATTGGCCGAGGCCGCGCCGATGTGTTGGATCAACTGGCGGATCGCCGCGAGAAACTTGTTGAACCAGCCGGCCAGTTCGGCAGTTTCGTCCTTGCCCTGCACGTGCAGTTCGTGGCGCAAGTCGCCTTCGCCCTGGGCGATGGATTGCAAGCCGGTACTGACCTGGCAGATGGGTTTGACGATGACCTTGGAGAACGCCGCCGCGACCAACCCGAAGATCAGCACCAGCACCGCGACGATCGCACTGGTGAGATAGGTCATGCGCGTGGCTTCGGCCATCACTTCGTTGTATTCGATCAGGCCGACATAACGCCAGCCGAGGCCGGGGGAGGTCCAGATATTGGCCATGTAGCGCACGCCATTGATTACCACATCGGTCGAGCCCTGGGCGGTGTTCGCCAGCTGTGCGTAGGGTTCGCCGAGGTCTTTGAGCGGCTTGAAGTTGTGCGCATTGTCACGCGGGTCAACCAGCACCACGCCATCTTCGATCAACATCACGTAGCCACTGGCGCCCAGTTTGATGCTCTTGACCAGCTCGGTGAGGTTTTTCAGCGAGACGCTGACCACGAACACGCCTTTGGGTTTGCCGGCATTGTCCAGCAAGGCGCGCGCAGTGCCCACCAGGGCCACGTCGTCCTTGTCGTAGTAATACGCAGGGGTGCGCACGGTCTTGCCGGGGCTCGCCATCGCGGCCTTGTACCATGGGCGCGCGCGCGGGTCGTATTTGGCCAGTTGCGGGTCATCCGGCCATTTGGCGTAGGTGCCATCTTCGAGGCCGATGGACAGAATCGCAGCGGCGGGGTGGGTCGCGCCATAACGCGCAAAGTGCTCGATGACCTCTTGTGCCTGCGCCGGCATCGGCTGGCTGGCGGCATTGGCGGGCTGATAATCCTTGAGCGTGTTCACAGAAGTGTATACAGGATCGGCGGACATTTGATCGACGTTCTGCGTCGTGCCATCGAAAAACTGGCGGATGTTGCCATCGATCTGGCGGATTTCACGGGTGCTGCCGTCGATAAACTGTTCGACTGCCTGGCTCCGCGTGTTCATGACGGAGATCACCGCGACCAGGCTGACCGGGATAAAAGCGACGGAAACGAAAGCAAGGACCAGCTTATTTTTTATTTTCATCGAGACAACCATCAGCGGGGAGGGCGGCCAAATCGTCGCTGCTGTGTGTGACGCGGCGATTTGCTATCACCGCTATGTCGGCGCGGGTGTCGAGAATCTTTAGGGCTTTTTTGTGTACAACAGAAAAGATGGATTGTCTGGTATCTGCTCTTGGTTCGCGGTGTAGGTGTGGGCCGATCCAGTGGTTGCCAGCCTTAACGACCTGGATGCTGAAGCCCGCGCCACCTATCTGCTGGACATGGCCCGCCTCGGCAACTCTGAGCCGGAACTGCATTGCCATATCTTTCCGCGCTATGCCTCGGAACCGGATGACAAGCTGCGGATGCCTGCCTGGTGATACGCGAACTGCGCGAGGAGACCGGCGTTGTACGCGATAGCGTTGGCGCCTGCGTGGCGGATCGGCGCTTTGCCTTGATGCTGCCCAGCGGCGAAACGGTGATGGCCATCGAGCAGTATTTTGTCGTTCACGCGCACAGCAAGGCGCTTTCCAAAGCCGAGTGGACCCTGGCAGAAACCCAGGTCATGGCTGACCACCATTGGTGGTCTGTCAACGAGCTGAAAACCACTGCCGATACGGTTTGGCCTGAAGCGCTGATCCAGATGCTGCTAGACGCCGGTGTTTGACGCCCCTCAGCGCGTGTAGCCCGGCAACAGCCGAAACGCCTCGGCGACGCGCGTTGGGTTGGGCAATGCGAGCACACGTCGATACAACTCCTGGTGGGCAGTGCACACCTGTGCGGGTGCGTGTTTGCTCGGGGACCGATAGCGCTCGTAGGTGCCGGGCTGAACGTGCGTGAACACACGGTTCAAGTCGGCCCGGGCCTGGGCGGTCGGGGCAATGTTCTGGTTGACCTCGGCGGCTGCTTTGACCAGTTCGCGCCGGCTGTCGCGTGCGTTGGTGAACAGCGCCTGCAAGACGTCTGGCATAGCGCTGTAACCCCCGGGATAAACGCCTGTAAGGTAGAACGCGCAGGCCTGTTCGCCGCCTTGCACCGCGGCGTCCACGAGCGACGCCTGGGCTTGCCAGAACCGCAACAGTTGCGGGGCCGGGGCCTTGCGCAGAGCGTCCTGGATCAGCCAAGCGTCGTGCTCGCGCGTGAGCTTATCGAACGCGCTGTAGGCTGTGGCCTCATCCAAGGCTTTTTGTGCCTTGGCCTTGTGCACTTCGTACTGCGCAGGCACCTCTTCGGCCAGCGTTCTGAACTGGAAAAACGTGCGCAAGTAGACATCCAGTTGCCCCGCTTCCCGTAGCCGCGCAAGGCGTGCATCGGTGAAGCCCCGGGCGTCTACGGTGGCCGACACGATGTGCTCACGCTTGAGTTCAGCGATGTCCGGAAACCACATGTCTTCGCGTCCGGTCGCCAGCACTTTATCGACGAATTGTCTGGACGCGCCGTGCTTGAGCAGTGCCTCGCGATACTGTGCGACGACTAGCGTTGATTGATTGTCCGAATCGAATAACGTCGCGGCGTGGAACCCCAGCTTGCCTTCCACGCCTAGCAACCGTTGTTTGCCCGACATGAACACCAGCGCGCAGGCACTCATGCATGCGCTGTTGGTGTAGGTGGTCAACGCCTTTTCTTCGATCAGCCGCGCGATGGCCCGGGCCTCGCCGAACAGGCCGCCCGGGCTGTCGAGCTGGAGCGTGGTGACAGCGGGGTGAGCGGCCAATGCTTGCTCGAAGGCAGAGAAACTGCCGGAGCCGATGCCGCCATTGAATTGGAGCTCAGTATCGCTGAGCGCAGTGATCCGGTAGGGCGGCATCGCGTTGGGGTTCATGGCCAGGCGCAGAGCAGACTTGAACGCCGGCACCACGTCGAGCACCGAGTAAACGGTCTGCACCGCCCCGACCACCACCAGCACACGAACCACCATGACCCAGCGGTGTTTGCCACCGCGTTGGCGGTGATGCCTGGCCGAGCGCCAAACGCCAACGCCTTGCCAAACTGTGACGGCGAGCGCGATAAGCATGAACGGCACGCCTGCCAGCAGCAGGGTGGCGGGGCTCGGAGGGTCACGCACCAACAGCACGTACAACGGCGTCGTGGCGAGCAGGCACAGCAGGCTGATCAATACTTCATTGATCCAGAATGCGTGCGCCAGCGGGAACTCCCCTCGCCAGTGGCGAATAAAATAGTTGCGACGGGCTTTCGGTGTGGCGGCTTCTTCCATGATGGGTGATGGTCCTTGGCGGTGTGGCCGGTTGCAGCCGCGCAACATACCAGCCATTGCCGTTGGCAAAACAGCGATTTGTTCGAATACACTGCGCGCCCCCATTTGCAGCAAGGAAGCGCTGGATGCGTTCGCTCCTCAACGGTGTGCTCATCTCCCTGGCCCTGGCCACCCCGGTCATGGCCGAACCCCGCTCGTTTTCGGTCGATGAGCCCAGTGGTCACTATCTGGTCGAAGTGTTGTTCCCGCAGGTGCCGCAAGACCTTGAGGAATTGACCCGGGCACTGGTCACGATCCGTGACAAACACACCCTGGAAATCCTCCAGCAACTGCAAACCCCCGCCGCGCAGGTGCCGCTCAACGCAGACGGCAAAACCCTCGATTGGCGCCTGGTGGGCGAGTACGGCGTGCTGTACTTCGCCGATATCGACCGCGACGGCCGTATCGACCTGGCGATCCGCAACGGCAATGGCGCCGATGCAAATTTCCAGTCCAGCTACGACGTCTACCTGCAAGACCCGCAGAAGCCCCAGTGGGTGCTCAATCGCCCATTGACCGACCTGGCCAATGAATCCAGCGGCGGGATGTTTTCGGTCAACCCCAGGGACGGCGTGATCCATTCGCAAACCGATCGTGGCTGTTGCTGGACGCGCTCGTCGCAATGGCAAATGCGCGACGCAGAGCTGGTGCGGCTGGGTTCCTACACCCAGGCAGAAGTGCCACCGACCGAAGACGGCGAAAACTCCAGCATGCCCAGCGGCTATATGCTGCGCACCACCGGCGAATGGAAGGACGGCAAATGGCAGGAAACCCCACGTCTGGAAGGGCCGGTTACCGAAGACCCGGAGATGCTCCACGGCACCCTCGACGGCAAGATCCCGGTGCAAATCTGGTATCAGCAGCAGGGCGCGGTGTTGATCGGCGAAGTGCGCTACAGCAAAAGTGGCAGCGGCAAGCCGATCAAGCTGGTGGGTGACCAGAGCGACTACGACGACAAACCCTTCACTTACCTGCATGAATATGCCGACGATGGGCGCCAGACCGGCATCTGGCGCATGACCCGGGAAAGTGTCGAACCCTACAACTTCTCCGGCACCTGGGTCAGCGGCGCCAAGGGTAATACCCCTGAACTGGCGATTCAGCTGGGGCGCTCAGACCGCGAGCCGGACCTGGACAAACTCGGCGACGTCCCGCGCGAGCAGCGCAGCGGCCATTACCAGATGCGAGACGACTTCCTCGGCCGCGATGGCGACCTGGACGTGAACGTGCTACCCGAACGTGACGCCGAGGGCAGGGAGGTCGCGGAATTCACCGTGACACTCAAAGACGCCAAGACCGGCAAGCAGATCCTCAGCGCACATCACCGCGTGCCGATGGAAACCGACAACCTGATCATCGTGCGTGAACCCCTGGCGCCCAAGGGCAACGGGCCATATCACATCCAACTGGTCAGGGACTTTGCGGTGATCAGCCACAACTCGGCGCCGGACAACATGGAGTACTTCACGGGGATGTATCGCAAGCAGCGCTCTGCACAGTGACGTGCAAGCCTGCCTGTTGCGCAAGCTCCAGGGTCGATTCGACGCTGTGCGTGTCGACGATAAACCCCACGTAGTCGTCATCGCCAGAATCCAGATGCAGGTAGCGCTTGCCGAACCCGGCCAGCCATTGGTCGAAGCTCTCCAGCACCTCCTGCATCGGCCGGGTGCCCGTGTGCTCATAGGTATAGGGCGCTTGCACGCCGCTCGCGGCCACCAGGTAAGGCGCGTGGTATTCGAATACGTCGAAGCCGCGCCAATCGACACCGAGCAGCGCCAGGTCAGCGAGCTTCTGGCCTCTTGAGCTGTCCAGTAGCCCATGGGTCAACGCGCTGGCGGGGTCCTGGTCGGCGGCATATTTACGCATGACGCGGCGCACGAGCCGCGCGCTTTCTTCTTCCGGCGTACGGGCCAGCAGGGTTTGCGTGAACAGCTTGAGGGCCTGCTTCTGCGCGGCGTATTGCGGCGAACGCATCTCGCGCATGATCGCCGCGTGGCTGGCGTCGGTTTCGTCGGGCGGTGGCATGGTGAAGCGCCCCCCGAACAAGCGAGCAAAAAATCCCATCACATTCCCTCGTCTTGATGCGAAGGTGGACGTTAGCGCAAGCAGAGGCGCCCTGTAAAAGGGCGCGTGAGAAGGGTGGGTCAGCGGTTGAAGCGTTCAACCAACGCGTATTGGGTAGCGGCGGTGTTGGTCAGTTCTTTGCTCAGGTCAGTGGACTGATGGGCCTGGATCGAGGTTTGGTCCGCGAGCCCGGCGATGGTGGTGATGTTGCGGCTGATTTCTTCGGCGACCGCGCTTTGTTCCTCGGTTGCGGCGGCGATCTGGGTGGTCATCTCGGTGATATGGGACACCGCTTCGCTGATGCCGACCAAGGCCTGGTCGGCTTCCAGTACCCATGCCACGCCTTCCTGGGCCTGGCGCTGGCCGTTTTCCATGCTGTGCACGGCGTTGTTGGACGACGCTTGCAACTGGGTGATCAGCGCGTGGATCTGGGTGGTCGACTGCGAGGTCCGCTGGGCCAGTTGCCGCACTTCGTCGGCGACCACCGCGAACCCTCGGCCTTGCTCGCCAGCGCGGGCGGCTTCGATGGCGGCGTTGAGGGCCAGCAGGTTGGTTTGATCGGCGATGCCTTTGATCACATCCACCACGCTGCCGATTTCGTCGCTGTCGCGGGCCAATTGCGCCACGGTCACGCCGGTTTCGCCGACCACCGCCGACAGGCGCTCGATGGCTTCGCGGGTATCGCGCGCCACCTCACGGCCGCGCCCGGTAAGGGCATTGGCTTGCTGGGTGGCATCGGCCGTCCGCTGTACGTGGCTGGCGACTTCCTGAGTGGTGGCGGCCATCTGGTTGACGGCGGCGGAGACTTGTTCGGTTTCCACACGCTGGCGGTCCAGGCCCTGGGCGCTGGCGCTGGCCAGCTGGTCGGATTGGCTGGCGAGGGCGCTGAGCTGTTCGGCGCTGTCCTGCAGGCGCGTGAGGCAGGTCTTGAGGCGCGCATCCTGGCTGAGGAACGCCGTTTCCAGGCGCCCTTGGGGGCCGCGTGCGTCGCTGTACATCTGCGCGATCAAGGCATCCGATGTCGACGGGTCAACCCCCTGCAACAGACCCAACGTGCTGCCCTGGCGCATGCGCGCGCAGAGCACGCCCACCGGCAAGGCAACGGCGACGGCCACGGCGATGGCGAGCGGAGCACTGAAGAACAGCCCCGCCACGCCGCCGATCACGGCGGTGGCCATATACGGCACGCTGCTTACTACGGCCGGCAGCCACACATCCTGACGCGGCACGCCGGGCTTGCCTGCGCTGATGCGTCGGTACAGCGCCTGGGCGCGGCGGATTTCATCGGCACTGGGCTTGACCCGTACCGACTCGAAGCCGACCACCGTACTGCCGTCGAAGATCGGCGTGACGTAAGCGTTGACCCAATAGTGATCGCCGTTCTTTGAGCGGTTCTTGACGATGCCCATCCACGGCAGGCCCTGCTTGAGGGCGCTCCACATATGGGCAAAGACCGCAGGTGGGACATCGGGGTGACGCACGATATTTTGCGGTGCGCCGATCAGATCGGCCCGCTCGAAACCGCTGATGTCGACAAAGGCGTCGTTGCAGTAGGTGATCACACCTTGAACGTCGGTGGCGGAAATAAGTTTTTGCTGCGGCGCGAGTGAAATCTCACGCTGTGTAACAGGCTGGTTATTGCGCATTCCGACTACTCCCTGGTTGCACTTAGCCAATCGGCCACAGCAGCAAAAAGATTAATGCACATTTGATATTTCGCCATCCGCTGGTCAAAAGCCTGAAACTTCCCGGTGAAAGACTTCATAATGGCGGCCATTTTTGTTTAGCCCGTTATTCTGGTGTGCCCGCATGGAAATCAAGGTCAACTTTCTCGACAACCTTCGACTTGAAGCCAAGTTCGACGACTTCACGGTCATTGCCGACCAGCCCATCCGCTATAAAGGCGATGGCTCGGCGCCGGGGCCGTTCGATTACTTCCTGGCTTCGTCGGCGTTGTGTGCGGCGTACTTCGTGAAGTTGTATTGCGCAACCCGCAATATCCCCACGGACAATATCCGTTTGTCACAGAACAACATCGTTGACCCGGAGAACCGCTACAACCAGATCTTCAAGATCCAGGTCGAGTTGCCGGCGGATATTTCCGATAAAGACCGCCAAGGCATCTTGCGTTCCATCGACCGTTGCACGGTCAAGAAAGTGGTACAGGCCGGCCCTGAGTTCGTCATCGAAGAAGTCGAAAATCTCGATGCCGACGCCCAGGCCTTGCTGATGCCCAACTCGACGTCAGCGGCGGGCACCTACATCGCCGGCAAAGACCTGCCGCTGGAGCAGACCATCGCCAATATGTCCGGAATTCTGGCCGGGCTGGGCATGAAGATCGAGATCGCGTCGTGGCGCAATATCGTGCCCAACGTGTGGTCGCTGCATATCCGCGATGCCCACTCGCCGATGTGCTTTACCAACGGCAAGGGCGCCACCAAGGAAGGCGCACTGGCGTCGGCGTTGGGCGAGTTCATCGAACGGCTCAACTGCAACTTCTTCTATAACGATCAATTCTGGGGTGAAGAACTGGCCAACGCGCCGTTCGTGCATTACCCGGATGAGCGCTGGTTCCAGCCCGGGCCCAACGATGAGCTGCCGCCTGAGATCCTCGACGCCCACTGCCTCAAGGTCTACAACCGCGACGGCGAGTTGCGTGGCTCGCACCTGTTCGACACCAACTCGGGCAATGAAGCGCGCGGAATTGTTTCGCTGCCGTTTGTGCGCCAGTCCGACGGTGAGGTGGTGTACTTCCCATCCAACCTGATCGAAAACCTTTACCTGAGCAACGGCATGAGCGCGGGCAACACCTTGGCCGAAGCCCAGGTGCAGTGCCTGTCGGAGATTTTCGAGCGGGCGGTGAAGCGGGAAATCATCGAAGGCGAATTCGCCCTGCCGGATGTGCCGGCCGAGGTGCTGGCCAAGTACCCGGGGATTCTTGCCGGTATCCAGGGCCTGGAAGCCCAGGGCTTTCCGGTGCTGGTCAAGGACGCGTCCCTGGGCGGTGAATTCCCGGTGATGTGCGTGACCCTGATGAACCCGCGCACCGGCGGCGTGTTCGCTTCGTTCGGCGCCCACCCGAGCCTGGAAGTGGCGCTGGAACGCAGCCTCACCGAGCTGCTGCAAGGCCGCAGTTTTGAAGGCTTGAACGACCTGCCGGCGCCGACCTTCGAAGGCCAGGCGGTGACAGAGCCGAACAACTTCGTCGAGCACTTCATCGACTCCAGCGGTGTGGTGTCGTGGCGCTTCTTCAGCGCACAGTCGGACTACGAATTTGTCGAGTGGGACTTCACAGGTGAAGGCGCAGATTCCAACGCCGAGGAAGCCGCGACGCTGTTCGGCATTCTTGAAGGCATGGGCAAAGAGTCCTACATGGCGGTGTACGAACACCTCGGCGCAACCGCCTGCCGCATCCTGGTGCCGGACTACTCGGAAATCTACCCGGTGGACGACCTGATCTGGGACAACACCAACAAGGCGCTGTTTTTCCGCGCCGACATCCTCAACCTGCACAGCCTGGATGATGCCGAGCTCAACGCCCTGGTCGAGCGTCTTATCGAAAGCGAGCTGGACGACTACACCGATATCACCACCTTGATCGGCATCGAGTTCGACGACAACACGGCCTGGGGCCAGTTGACCATCCTGGAGTTGAAACTGCTGATCTTCCTCGCCTTGCAGCAGCACGAGGAAGCCAAGGAGTGCGTGGAGATGTTCCTGCAGTACAACGACAACACCGCCGATCGTGGCTTGTTCTACCAGGCGATGAATGCGGTGCTGGAGATGCAACTGGACGACGACCTGGAGTTGGCGGACTACGAAGCCAACTTCCGCCGCATGTTTGGCGATGAGCGGATGGATGCGGTGATTGGTTCGGTCAATGGCAGTGTGCGTTTCTACGGTTTGACGCCGACCAGCATGAAGCTCGAAGGACTGGATCGCCATCAGCGCCTGATCGAAAGCTACAAGAAGTTGCACACGGCGCGGGCCAACATCACCTCAAGCTGATCCCGACACGTGTAGGCGCTGGCTTTTCTGTGGGAGCTGGCTTGCCTGCGATAGCATCACTTCGGTTGACCTGATACACCGAGGTGCCTGCATCGCAGGCAAGCCAGCGGCCACAAAAAGCAGCTCCCACGCAAGCCAGTTCCCAGGCAGGCCTTAGATGTGGGCCAAGGCTCGCGCCAGGTCCGCACGCAAATCCTCCACGTCCTCGACGCCCACCGACAGCCGCACCAACCCATCACCAATGCCCAATTGCGCCCGTGTGGCGGCGGGGATGCTGGCGTGGGTCATGATCGCCGGGTGTTCGATCAGGCTTTCCACGCCTCCCAGGCTTTCGGCCAGGGCGAAGATCGTCACGTTTTCCAGAAAGCGTGTGGCGCCGGCCAGGTCACTGTTCAAGTCCACTGAAATCATCCCGCCAAAGCCGCGCATCTGCCGACGTGCCAGTTCGTGCTGTGGGTGGGACGCGAGGCCTGGGTAGTAAACCCGTGAGACTTGCGGTTGCTGTTCCAGCCAGGTGGCCAACTCCAGCGCGTTGCTGCAATGACGCTCCATGCGCAACGCCAGGGTTTTCACGCCGCGCAGGGTGAGGAAGGCGTCGAACGGGCCGGCGATGGCGCCCACCGAGTTCTGCAGGAAACCCAGGCGCTGCGCCAGTTCAGGGTTATCACCGACAATCGCGATGCCGCCGATCACATCCGAATGGCCATTGAGGTACTTGGTGGTGGAGTGCACCACCACATCAAAACCCAGTTCCAGCGGTCGCTGGACCCAGGGGCTGGCAAAGGTGTTGTCGGCCACGCAGAGAATCCCGCGCGCCCGGCAGATGCGCGCGATGGCGCCAAGGTCGGTGAGGCTCAGCAGCGGGTTGCTCGGCGTTTCGACCCAGACCATGAGCGTGTCGTCCTGCAAGCTTGCTTCAAACGCCCGCACATCACTCAGGTCGACAAAGCTGAAACGGTGCCCGGCGCTGCGTTGGCGCACCTTGTCGAACAGCCGGAAGGTGCCGCCATACAGGTCATTGCCGCAGACCACGTGCGCGCCCGCATCCAGCAGTTCCAGCACCGTCGAGATCGCCGCCAGCCCCGAGGCGAACGCGAACGCCTGGGTGCCGCCCTCCAGGTCTGCCACGCAACGTTCCAGGGCAAAGCGGGTCGGGTTGTGCGAGCGCCCGTAGTCGAAGCCTTTGTGCACGCCGGGGCTGGCTTGCAGGTAGGTGGAGTTGGCGTAGATCGGCGGCATCAGCGCGCCGGTGGTCGGGTCGGGGGCTTGCCCGGCGTGGATGACACGGGTGGCGAACGCGCTTTTATCGGACAGGCTCATGCAAGGGATCTCCGCAAATGGTTGAGCAGATCGACGCGGGTGATCAGGCCATGGAAGCCCGAGGCGTCGGCGATGATCGCGACCAGGCCGCGGTCCAGTTCTTCCTGGAGTTCGGCGAGGCTGGCGCTGGGAGGCAGGGTTTCGAGGGCTTCGGTCATGGCGCTGGCGACGAGCATGTTGAAATCAGCCGCATCGTGGTGCAGGCCCAGCAGAATGTCGGACTCATCGATCACACCCACCAGTTGCTTGCCATCCACCAGCACCGGCAGTTGCGACACATCCGCCAGGCGCATGCGCTGGAAGGCCGTCAGCAGGGTGTCGTCGGGGCCTACGCTGATCACGCGGCCGTCTTCAAAGCGCCGGGCAATCACGTCGCGCAGGTCGCCGTAATGGGTGTAGTGCAGCAGTCCCGCATCCTTCATCCACTGGTCGTTGTAGACCTTCGACAGGTAGCGCGTGCCGGTGTCGCAGACAAAGCTGACCACACGCTTGGGCGAGGTCTGTTCGCGACAGTAACGCAGCGCGGCAGCGAACAGTGTGCCAGTGGATGAGCCGCCAAGAATGCCCTCGGCCTTGAGCAACTGGCGGGCGTGGTCGAAGCTCTCTTCATCGCTGATGGAGTAGGCGTGGCGCACGCTGGAGAGGTCGGCAATCGACGGGATGAAGTCTTCACCGATGCCTTCCACCGCCCACGACCCCGGCGGCTGCAGCGTGCCACTGCGGCTATATTCAGCCATCACCGAACCCACCGGATCGGCCAGCACCATCTCAAGCGCAGGTTGCACGCGCTGGAAAAAACGGCTCAGGCCGGTGAGGGTGCCGGCCGAGCCGACGCCCACCACAATTGCGTCGACGTCGTGCTGGGTTTGCGCCCAGATCTCCGGCGCGGTGCCTGTCTCGTGGGCCAGCGGGTTGGCCGGGTTGTTGAACTGGTCGGCGAAAAACGAATCCGGGATGTCCGCTGCCAGGCGCGCAGCGACATCCTGGTAATACTCGGGGTGGCCCTTGCCCACGTCGGAGCGGGTGATATGCACCTCGGCGCCCATGGCCTTGAGGTGCAGCACTTTTTCCGTGGACATCTTGTCGGGCACCACCAGCACCACGCGGTAGCCCTTGGCCCGGCCGACCAGCGCCAGGCCCAGGCCGGTATTGCCGGCGGTGGCTTCGATGATGGTGCCGCCGGGGCGCAGACGGCCGTCGCGCTCTGCGGCGTCGATCATAGCCAGGCCGATGCGGTCCTTGATCGAACCGCCGGGGTTTTGCGACTCCAGTTTGAGAAACAGCGTGCAGGGGCCGGTATCGAAACGGCTGACCCGAACCAGCGGCGTGTTGCCGATCAGTTCGAGCACGGCGGGGCGAGGGAGGCTGGGCATGGTGTCACCTGTTACGGGTTGACGTAGGTGGGACAACAAAGTGCAAAGCGTGCCTTGGACCATAGGCCGGGATCGCACCGGTCGCAACCGGGCGGCCCGCCGCATGTCTGTTTTTGGCGCATCAGCCGGGTAGCTTGCACACCTGCTGCAAGCGCCTGACCACCGCGTCACTGGCCGCTTGCATCGGCGCGCGCAGCTCGCGGCTGATCAAGCCTTCCAGGGCCAGCGCAGCCTTGACCGGCGCCGGGTTCGGCTCGATAAACATCGTGTTGATCAGCGGCAGCAGTTGGAAGAAGCTCGCACGGGCTTCGGCCAACTGGTTATCCCGCACCTGTTGCCACAGCGCGACGAATTGCTCGGTGTGCACATGGGCCGACGCCGCAATCGCGCCGCTGGCGCCCAGGCACAGCGCGTTGAAGATATGCAGGTCTTCGCCGCACAACACGTCCACCTGACCGCTCGCCAGCAATGCCAGGGTATTGGCCAGGTTGCCGCCACAATCCTTGATCGCGACGATGCGCTCGTGCGCGACGATATTCAGCAACGTGGCTTGTTCGAAGGTCGCGCCGGTGCGGTAGGGAATGTCGTACAAGATGATCGGCACACTGGACGCATCCGCCACCGTGCGGAAAAACGCCTCCAACCCAGGCTGGGACGGGCGGATATAACTGGGTGCCGGCACCAGCAAACCCGCGACCGGACGCTGGAGGATGGCCTGCTGGAACTGCAGCAATTCAATCTGGTTGTTGCCCGACAACCCCATCACCACACGCTGCGCGGGCACCAACTGCAACACCGCATCCAGCACCGCCAATTGTTCCTGGCGGCTCAGCGCGGCGGCTTCGCCGGTGGTGGTGCACACCATGATCCCGGCTACATGCTTTGCCAGCAGATGGCTGACCAGGCGGCGCAGGCCGATAAAGTCGATGGCGCCGTCCTGGAACGGCGTGACCACGGGAACCCAGATACCTTGAAACGCTGACATGCACTTTCTCCTGATGATTGACCGATCAAGTCACCGTCAGAAGGGCAGAGGCAATTGTGCAGAGGGGGGAGACCGTCGCGCTCAATGTCCTGTCAGCTCATCTGACGGGACAGCGCGCCCCGGTCACATGAGCGACTGTTTCTTCGATTTGAGGGCGTGCGCCACGCAACCTTGCGCCTTGGCCACGGAGCCAATGACGGAAAGGTTAACCAGCGACTTAGCAGACATGAATTGTCACACCCTGAATGAGGCGCTCATCTTCAGGGGATGTGAACGAATGTGTCAAGCCCCGGCGACGGCGGCTTCAATCGCGGCAATGTCGATCTTGGTCATGCCCATCATCGCGTCAAAAGCGCGCTTGGCGGTGGCCGGGTTGGGGTGGGTGACCGCTGCGGTCAGTGCCCGTGGCGTGATCTGCCACGACAGCCCCCACTTGTCCTTGCACCACCCACAAGCGCTGGCCTGGCCGCCGTTATCGATGATGGCGTGCCAGTAGCGATCTGTTTCGGCCTGGTCATCGGTGGCCACCTGAAACGAGAACGCTTCGCTGTGGGGGAAGGCCGGTCCGCCGTTGAGGCCCAGGCAGGGGATGCCCATGACGGTGAACTCGACGGTCAGCACATCGCCTTGCCTACCTGCCGGGTAGTCGCCGGGGGCGAGGTGTACCGCTTGCACGGCGCTGTCGGGGAAGGTCTTGGCGTAGAAGGTCGCAGCTTCCAGGGCGGTGCCGTTGTACCAGAGGCAGAGGGTGGTTTTGTTGGGCATCTCGGATCTCCACAGAGTCGGTGGTGAATTGAGTTTAGCCGGTGATTGCCGCACCCCCCCGCGTGCCATGCCTGCCGGTCCGCAAGCGCGACTTTTCAATGCTGAGCCGGGTATTAGACAGAATGATGTCAAAACAGTAGCATTTTGCCTATTGCTTGACGTTCCAGGGCGCACGGGTCCCTCCATAGTGCGTTTGTTCCTGAACAAAACTAAAGCCCGTCCCTCAGCCAGCCTTCAGGCTTATCCATGTTGAAAGTATGTAAATTTATCTTGATCGGTACTTGCGCGTTGATTTCGGCTTGTTCCGGCGTTCCGTATGCACCCAAAGGCTCGACGATGTACCAGGGTGGGTACAGCGACGAAAAAACCGGAACCAACACCTATACGGTCAATTTCGAAGGTAACGCCTACAACCAGCAGGATCAGCCAGCAGTTGCAACAGATCGCCATCCTCACGCGCCAATCCGCCAGCCAACTGGCCACGGTGCTGAGCATCAAGCCGACTGACATGGCGACATTGGAGCACTTGATCACGGACGGGCCACTGGCGCCGACCGACGATGGCGGGCAAACCATCGACGAGCGCGGGGCAGGGCGCATGCCAAGGCCACCGGTACCCAGGACAAGTAGTTGTTCAAGATCGAGGGTGCCACGCCCATCGAGACCTATTGGGCGCCCGCTCGGCGTGGCATACGCATCCGGCGGGGCAGCGTTTGGTGGTGATGTCGGGCGTGGGGTTGACCCAGGAGTGGGGCAAACCTGCGCAGCGCATCCAGCATATTCAGAGGCGTGTGATGTGACGGCCCCTTGGCGAGAGGCCGTGTGCATTACTGCAAAGGCACATAAATATCGGTCTGCCATTGATCCTGCGGTGTCTCGGGGAAAATGCTCAGATACTCGAAGAACAGCGGCTGGTCCCGCAGCTCCTCGCCGCTGGAAGGCAGCCAGTCGCGATAGATCGGATAGATCGATTCGCCGATATGATCCGGCGAGCCCACGTGACGCACCACCACGCAACGCCCGCCAGGGATAACCCGCTCGGTTACGCCGAACTCATTCGCTGCTACCGCCTCGTGAATCTCGCCGCAGATTGCAAACCGGAACTCTTCGGCCGGGGTCGTATCGGGGTTGCCGAACGGAATACCAAAGCTGCGACTGGAGGCCACCGGCGATTGCCCGCTCCGCATGCGCCACTCGATAAATTTACGCACGCTCTCTCCCACGAGCGCGGGCGCTCCGCGATGCTCCAAGGCTGCAACCCGGACTGCGCAAAACTCGACGATTCGTATCTGCATGATGATGTTCCTGGAAAAATGAGGGATGGTGAACACCGCGCTCCAGACCTGCCAATTCGGTTGTTTCCTGAAGGCACTCGGCGTCGTACCGAACGCGCGCCTGAACGCCCTGGAAAACGCTTCGGGGCTTTCGAAACCCGCACCGAACGCGGCGTCCAGCACCGAGTAGTCCGCGCCGCAAGACAAGCAGTGCGCCGCGCGTCGTAGTCGCATCAGTTGCACATAACGCGAAACAGGCACGCCTACGAACGCGGTGAATTGTCGGTGGAAGTGAAACGCCGAAAAATTCGCGACCTGGCTTAACGTGTTCACCGACAAGTCGCCTTCAAGATTGGCGTCGATGTAGGCGAGCACCCGGTCGAAGCGTTTTGTGTAGGCGGCGTTGCTCGGCAAGTCAGGCACTGGATGCAGGCTCCGGAAGATACGGTAGGCAGTAGAGTCGACGAGATCGGCGTGCCCGTGCCTAGCCGTGTTTGCTCAGGTCGCGATTGAATTGACGGATCGCTTACTCGGGAATTCCGCTCACCGTATGCACTACGCGCATTGCACAAGGAGGTCGCGCCCCTTGCGGTTCGACCTGCTCGCATTGCTTCAGCAACGGATAGGCATCGGCAAACTTCATAGCCGCCACCTGTTCGGGGTGCTGCTGCGAAACAAAACAGTGCTCGAACCGGAAGGCGGCATACACCTCGGGCAGCAAGGCCGGGTAGTCGTAAACCTCGTCGACGATACTCTTCAGCATCTGGGACATCGGCCCGTTGGCCGCAGGGGAAATCCTGGAGAGCAGCTCATCCTTGGCGACGCCCGCTTGCCTGGCCTCAATAGCTTGTTTCGACGCACCGATCGAGGCCTGCATTCCCTGCGGAAACGGACAATCAGACGCCGCCCATGCAGAGGCCGACGCCATGCAACTCACAACAGTGAAAACAGCGGCCACCCTTGTCATGAATTTTCCTCGGTTGCCGCAAGCGTTGTCGAAATAGGCTGCGGATTTTAACGGATGTTGGTTGATGATGGGGTCCGTTGAACGGGTTCGTTTTGGGTTGCGTTCTGGCTCTCATGGCGGGCGAGAATCGGTCAAAAGCGGACACCAACAGCGTCTACGAAAGCCGGGGCCGTTCACTCTCGGCTGAAAGCAGCCTGTCAATAACGGGGAAACTCCCTAAAATCGCATCCATCCGTCACATCCCACCTCCAGCCTCCACCCAACCTGCCGATAACCCTACTAATCGCATGTCTATCACTGGCCATCCTTGATCGAGTCCACCACATGAACCCACTTTCCCTTCTAAAAAAAGCCCGGGCCGATCGTCAAGGCACCGCCACGCTCACCAGTACTGCCAACGACCTGGACGCCGCACTCACCGCCTTACGCATCACCCCCACCCTGATCACCGGCTTTATCTCGCCGCATCTGGACATCGACGTAATCGCCGCCAAGCTCAAACGCCGCTTCCCCCAATCCACCATCAGCCTATGCACCACCTCCGGCGAACTCTGCAATGCGCCCAATTCGTTGTATTGCGCCACCGGCGATCGCTGGGATCGGATCGTGTTGCAGTTGTTCGACGACAGTCTGATCGCCTCGGCCGAGGTGGCGATGGTGCCGTTGGAGTGTGAGGACATTCGCGGTGGCGGTAAGCGGTTGGGAATGCAGGAGCGAATTGCCAAGTTGGTGTCCAATATCAAGCGAGTACAGGTGCGCACGTCGATTGATCATCGCGATACGTTGGCGTATGTGGTGTTCGACGGGTTGTCGGCGTCGGAGTCGTTTTTTATGGAGGCGCTTTATGAGTCGGGGCGGTTTCCGTGTTTGTTTGTAGGGGGATCGGCCGGGGGTAAGTCGGATTTCCAGAAGACGCTGATTCATGACGGTCAGCGCAGCTATCAGAACCATGCACAGATTGTGTTCCTGAAGACGGCGGCGCATGTGCGATTTGGGGTGTTCAAGAGCCAGAACTTTAAACCGGCGGATTTGACCTTCAGTGTGCTGACCGCGTCGGTTGAGGACCGCACGATTGACCAGGTGATCGACAGCAACGGCAATATCAAGAGCATGGTGCAAGCACTGTGTGATGCTTTCAGTTGCGCGCCCCAGGCGCTGGAGTCGAAGCTGGCGGACTATTCGTTTGCGATTCGGGTGGGCAGTGAGTTGTTTGTACGGTCCATCGCGCGTATCGATTATGAGCAGCAGATCGTGCAGTTGTTTTGCGACGTGGCGCCGGGCGAGGAATTGGTGATGGTGCGGCGTACGCCGTTGCGCGAGGCGACGCGCCTGGACTATGAGCAGTTCCTGCGCGGCAAGGGTGGCCAGCCGGTGGCGGGAATTTTGAATGACTGCATTTTGCGCCGGCTGAACAACGGCGCCGAGCTGGGCAGCATGGCCGGCATTTTTGGTGATGTACCGTTGGCGGGTTTTTCGACCTTTGGGGAGATTTTGGGCTTGAACCTGAATCAGACGTTGACGGCGATTTTCTTCTTTCGGGTGGCCAAGGGTGCGAGTTTCAGTGATGAGTACGTGGACAATTTCATCGCCCATTACGGCGAGTTCAAGGCATTTTTCCTACGGCGCCAGGTGAAGAAGTTGGCGGGGTTGAACCATGTGGTGGTCAAGCAGATTACCGCGTTCAAGAACAATGACTTCAGCAATACCCTCAATACCCGTGGGCTGGACCGCAATATCCTGCCGGTGTTCGAAGGCTTGGCAGACTTAGGCATGGTGTTGGCCCATGCCGAGCGTCAGCAGGAGGACATCGCCGCGCAGCTCAAGCATTACTCGGGTGAGTTGCACGCGTCGATGGACGAACTGGTGGGTACGATCGACCAGCAGAACGCCGTGTCTGCCCAGGCCGGGACAACGGTGGAAGGGCTTTCCAGCCAGGCGGATGTGGCGGTAGAAGGTGCGCGCACGCTGGCCGGGTCGAGTTTGCGTATCCAGTCGATTGTGCAGGTGATCCAGCAGATCGCCGGGCAGACCAACCTGCTGGCGCTTAACGCCGCCATTGAAGCGGCGCGCGCGGGCGACCTGGGCCGGGGTTTTGCGGTGGTGGCGGATGAAGTGCGCAAACTGGCGGAAATCACCCGTAAGAATGCGGCGGAAATCGGCGTGGATATTGACCTGCTGTCCAGTGAGATCCAGCGCGTTGCCCAACAGATCGAAGACCAATCCACCGGCGTCGGCGCGTTGCGCGAAATGCTCGATGCACTGGAGGCGTCGAGCCGCGCGACCGAGGGTACGGCGCAACGCACTAAAACCATTGCGGATACGTTGACCGGGCTCACCCATGCGTAGGCGCAAGCCGAGTCGCCAGGGCTACAACGCTCATTGGCAATAAAGCGTTTTTACACACTGTGGGTCGATTGCAGTCGTTCATGACAGTCTGCAATCGGCCGATTCTGTTGAAAAAGTAGCTCCCCTGCCTGGCCTGCTGCAAAATCTCTGCATTGGCCGGTGGGGGATCACACAGCATGATGGGACAGTTATCGAGTGGGCAGGAGCGACTGTTTTACTCGTTCAACCTTGAAGATCACATCCCAGCCAATCACCTTCTGCGCAGCATTGATCAGTGTCTCGATCTAAGCGACCTGCGCCATTACCTCGCCGACTTCTACAGCCCGATTGGGCGTCCTTCGATTGACCCAGAGCTTATGATCCGCATGCTGATCGTGGGCTATTGCTATGGCATTCGCTCCGAGCGGCGGTTGTGCGAAGAGGCTCATTTGAACCTGGCGTATCGTTGGTTTTGCCGGTTGAGCCTTGAAGACGAAGTCCCCAACCACTCGAGCTTTTCAAAGAACCGACACGGCCGATTTCGGGACAGTGATCTGTTTCGCTGGTTGTTCAATGAAGTGCTGCGTCGCTGCATGGACGCCGGCTTGGTCAAGGGCGAAGGCTTTGCCGTGGACGCCAGCATCATCAAAGCGGATGCGAGTCGGCAGCGCGGTGTACCAGGTGATGAACCGGTCAACTGGAGCGATCCGGCCCTGAGTACCCGCGCCGTGCGTGAATATCTTGAAGCCCTGGATGAAGAGGCTCTGGCGGAAACGCTACCCAAGCGCCTGTCGCTGACGGATCCCCACGCTCGCTGGACGGCAGCTCCAGGCGGCCCAGCGTTTTACGCTTACTCGACGAATTATCTGATCGATACCGAGCACGGCGTGATCATGGATGTGGAACCCACACCGGCTCATCGAACTGCAGAAGTCGAGAGCACCAAGACGATGATCGAACGCGTCGAAGCGCAATTCGACATCAAGCCGGAACGCCTCATCGGCGATACCGCGTACGGTACTGCCCCGATGTTGGCTTGGATGGTTGAGGAAAAAGACATCGAACCTCACGTGCCGGTGTGGGACAAAACCGAGCGCAAGAACGACAGTTTCTCGAACAACGATTTCCAATGGAATGAAGAGGCGGAGGAATACCGCTGCCCGGCCGGCAACGCGTTGCGCAGCGAATGGCGAGCCTTCAAGAACGAGCGTTCGCACGTCACCAAAGCCAACACCATCCTCTTCCGATCCCGGCAGACCGACTGCGCTGCTTGCCCGATGAAAGCCAAGTGCTGCCCGAACACCGCGTTCCGCAAGATCGCCCGCAGCGTCCATGAAGCCGCGCGCGATGTGGCTCGGCGAATCGCAACGACACCTGCGTACGTGCGCTCTCGCCACGAACGTAAGAAGGTCGAAATGTTGTTTGCCCACCTCAAACGCATCCTGAAACTGGATCGCCTGAGACTACGTGGCATGAGTGGCGCGACTGATGAGTTCACGCTGGCCGCTGCGGTACAGAACCTGCGACGGCTGGCCAAATTTACCTCTCAAGGGCCACCGGTCACGGGATAGGTGCGTCTGCACGAAGCAAAAAACCTCAAACCAACCCAATAACAGAGCAGCAAAGGTCAACGAAGGGCCGAAAAACCACGCAACGTGGTGAGTAGGTTCTCCGGTTGTGGTCGTGCCCGAGTTCAGGCGAGCTGAAAATCCGACTTTTTCAACAGAATCGGCCAGAAGCAGACGTTCGGAAATAGGGGGCTTCTCCCTTGTTTCTCCATCCCTGTACGCGCTAGCCTCAATGCTGTTTTAACCGCCACAAACAGGAAGAAGGCAGTCACCCTATGAATTTGGATCGTGCAAGGCAGCTGATTCATGGCGAGTTAAATCACCACTTCCCTACTGAAAGTCTCATCCATGTTCTTGAAGCAGCCATTGAGCTTATTTCTCTTCCGGACAATGACTTCTGCTGGTCAAGTTGGGAGGACGAAGCACAGGCAAAAAGAGAACTGCTAGGGTTGGTCAGTACGCTGAAGTCTGGCGTGTTGCCCGAAAGGCTAAAATTTGCAGTTCTGTTTGCTCCAACCGGTCCCCTGCAAGAAGTCAGTCTCAGCAGTGGTTGGGCGGAACCCTTCCTTAAGGTCGCTGAGAAATATGATGAAGTTGAAGCATTGCTGTGGTGAGCGGGCCAAAAATACACTGAATCTCATCCACTAAACCGCATTTACACGTGTTGTAGCTGAGCCTTCGTGTATGGCCGCTATGGGTCCAGGATGTGTGAAAACGCGCTAAGCACGTCGAAAACTGAGAGTCACGAGGATTGCCTGTGGAATAAGCAGGCGGAAGCGAGAATTACCTTAGTCAGCTACATAGACGTGCGTAATGCCGTTTGGGCCGCGTCAGCGACCAAAACGGCTACTAACGGGCGGGCCAAGCGGCTGGATCACGCCCTGATCGCCTCAAGCAGTCCTGCGATACCGAAGATGCTCATCATTCGTTTGAGGTTGTAGGCGAGCACATGAAGGCTCATCTCAGTGCTCACCCTCGGCAGGGTTTTGGTCAGGAAGTGGGTACTTCCCATCCAGTACTTGAGCGTTCCAAAAGGATGTTCAACGGTCTGTCGACGAACCCTCATCATCGCTGGATCATGTTCTAGACGAACCTGCATCGCGTCGACTACAGCCTCATGTTCCCAGCGCTTTACGCGGCGCTCCTTACCCGTCGTACATTGCTTTTGCATTGCGCAGGACTGGCAGCCGAATAGTCGTAACAATGCGATAACATGCCGTCTTCCATCGACGAATACCGCCTGGTTAGTAACTGCCCCGCAGGGCATCGATTCTCGTCCGACGCAATAAGATAGATGAAATCCTGCTTGCCGAATCTGCCTTCGGCTTTGCTGCCAGATGTCAGGGGTTTCGGTACGAAGGTAGTGATGCCGGCTTGCTCGCAAGCAAGGATTTCCAGGCCTTTGTAATAGCCTCGGTCGGCCACCACCGTTAGCGATTCAGCCTCGATTTCTTCACGCGCCTGGTTCGCCATATTGCTCAGTTGCCCACGATCATTACCAATGTTGGTCACCTCATGGGCAACGATCAGATGGTGTTTGTCGTCGACCGCTGTTTGTACGTTGTAACCAACCGTTCCGGTGCCTCGGCCGCTCGGGGCCATTGAGCGTGGATCTGGGTCTGTGAGGGAGATCTGCTGGTCTGGACTTTCGTGGAGCTGCACCTTCATTTCCTTGAGTTTCTGCATCTGCTTTTTCAGTGTTTCTATCTTTTCTTTAAGTCGCTCTGCTTTGGCCTCGGCCACTTCGGGCGTTGCTCGATCCGCCGAATCCATCGCTGACAGATAGCGATCAATACTTTGCTCGATCTGTTGCATGCGTGCCTTCACTTTGCCCTGGGTGAAGTTACGGTCGCGGTTGTTCACGGCTTTGAATTTGCTGCCGTCGATGGCGATGATCGACTGAGAGAAGAGATTTAGGTTGCGACAAAGCACTACGAACTGGCGGCATACACTGCGAATGGCTTTGCCGTTGTCCTTGCGAAAGTCGGCAATGGTTTTGAAATCTGGAGACAAACGCCCCGTCAGCCACATCAACTCGACATTGCGCTTGGCCTCACGGTCAAGCCGGCGACTGGACTGAATCCGATTGAGATAGCCGTAGATGTAGATCTTCAGCAAGACCGCTGGGTGATAGGCAGGACGACCCGTTGCAGCAGCATCGACACCCTCAAATCCAAGTGCACCCAAGTCGAGTTCATCGACGAAGACATCAACCACATGCACCGGATTTTCTTCCGTCACGTAATCGTCCAAACACTCCGGCAGTAAGGTAACTTGAGTCCGAGCCTCGCCTTCTATGAATCGCTTCATCATCGCCTCCGCTATCTCGGTGGTCGAAAGGTTAGACGATCCTCCTGACTTTGACATAGTCTGTACCGCAGGCAGACGGCTGTACGATTGTCCCGAACCCTACCAGCGTGACAAATACATAAGGAGCGTTTCAGATGCTGCGAGTGGATTGGCTCGATAAACAAATGGACAAGTGCGGCGTTATGGCCGAATGGCTTTATCGGGAATTCAGTTATGAGTTTACGCAGCAATCTCTTTCGAGTTGGAAACACGAGTTCTCTGATGGACAGCGTGATGGCAGTTGGAAGTGTCTGATCGCAATGGAACGAGACCAGTTGCTAGGTGGCGCAACGCTTGCCAATAACGACCTATCTGACCGGCCGGATCTAGGCCCGTGGCTTGCGTGTGTGTTCATCACACCTGAAGCTCGAAGGAGAGGGCTCGCAGCGCAGTTAATCGAAGGCATCTGTGTCCATGCAAGAGACGCTGGGTTCACTACCTTGTACTTGCACACCCACAGCCAGAGCAATTATTACTCCAAGCTTGGCTGGAAAGTGTTGGAGCGCTTTGAGGCTTGGGGGAAAGAGCAATACCTTATGTCACGGAGTTTATAGTCAAAGCCGACTTCAAATTTCCGCCGCTTTTTTATAAACAGCAAAACTCTGATGTGACGTCTGCGTTTTAACACAGCCTGGACCCAAAGCTGCCTTTCAGAGACGGCAACAATCGGCCAGAAGCGGCCCCTCAATGGTGTCTATCAGAACAGTGGTATTCATTCCCTGACGGACCTCGGTTTAGGTTTTGTACGAAGTTTCGGGACGGTTAGAATCGCCGACATGATTGACTGAAGGCCCGCACGGTATAGAGTTACGACTCCGATGCATCCTGTGAATTGATCAAGAACCTGGTTTCTCCCGAGCAGAAGATGGGTCGACGTCGAGCACGCCTTAACGCGCTGCTCACAGTCGATCAGACTCTTCCTCCGAAACCAAATACTCAACAAAATCCAAGTAGGAGCCCCATACTTCAGGTGCTGTCATCAGTGCTTCTTTACCAATACGATCAACATCAATCGCATCACACCAGAGCACTTGCCCCGATCGGGAATTGCAATCCATCACGATCAAACCTTCAGCAGGCTCCCCCAACACAAGATAGTTTGATAAAAGTCGGCCACTGCTTCTCAAACGCTTCGTTTCATCAAGAACGTTAGTTGGGGATTCCCAACCGATCTGGTGCAGCGGTAAAACATAAATACCACTTCCATCGAAAAATTCCCCAACCAGTTTGAAGCTATCTCGAAGTGATATTTTCAACTCATGCTCGAGCTTTTTAATAAAATCCGGATCCACTGTGCGAATGCCATTCAACGACTCATTCCGCGCGAAGGAGTGCTGGGCATATCCATGCGATAGGTTGCTGCGAAGGTTGCGTGAGCGAGTGACGCCCGATTAGCGCCCCATGAGTAGGTAGTGCCCGATGCGACACGGATGCGGGTGGCCGTCGCCCTTGCAAATCCCATCCAGATACCGGTAGTCAATCTGCACCGACTGGCCTTTTCGAGGCCATTGCCGACGCGGGAGGGTGTTCTGGTAATCGGTGGTTTCCGGGGTGAAGGTGACCATCGAGCCTTGCTGGGGACATTGCGTGGTGGGGGAGGTCGGGGCGACCTTGAGGATCCGCCCCTGCAGCTGTGGGTACGGTTGTTTCAAGACGTTGACGATCTGTACGTCCAGCCGGCAAACCTGCCAGCTCGCCGCGTGGACGGGGCTGCACAGGGTGGTGAGCGCAAGGGCCAGCGCTGCGTAAGTTTTCATGGGCTAAATGTCCAGATCCTTGGAACAAGCAACCTGGCAAGGCCCTGAACTTCCGTCAGCTTCTGGCTGACTTAGTCCTTGGCGCCGGGTCAGTTGGGGAGTGGTAGCACTATGCCAATTACCCAGCGGCCAATACAAGTCTTATAAATTTGAGAGGGGGCCTATAGGGATATAGGTGTAAGCAATAAGCCAGAATGACTTTAGATATGCAGTCGCATGCTGTGAGCCTTGACTATCGGGCTGAACCGGAACCGCGCTGGCGGTACGCTTCTGGCCGAAAGCCACCCCTCAATACCGCGGCGTTTTCGTCCGGAAAAAAACGCCATTCATAAATGTCTGAAAGAGGGCGCGCAGGCACCCACCTCAAGGACGATACAACCCTGTCGCATCCCGCCAGTACAAGGTTTGCTCGAACTGAAAGCTAATGAGAAAGAGTGCCGAACACGACTGGAATATGGATTGAGCGAGTTTATCCAAATCTTCCATAGCCGATTCCCCCTCTGGTTCGGGGCCTTTGATTCTAATGGTGCAACGCACAGCGACAGGGAAGTCGATCCCCATTTTATGCTCGGCATAAATCGTTGGGTCATCGCGTACGCCATGGGTGCTCAATTTGAGTCCCGAGGTAAATTCAGCGTATAGCCCATTTTCTGTGACCTCGATTTCCAGAGCACCAGCCTGCGCAAGTGCTGTGCTCAGCGTCGAAATGGTGAGCGTACTGTCAGCTTCCAGGCACAGATCAAGACTCATGAATCGTTCCTCTTCCTTGGCAGCACAAAGCGGTGGCCGGTCAACATGCAAGTGTCCTTGTGCGCTCGCACCCAACTAGCCCGCTGGCGCATGCAGACGAACATAATAATTATCGAACTCGCCGCTTTCGACGAACTGGAAACCGTGGCGGGTGTAAAAACGATTCGAGGCACTCTGTTTCAGCGCGCCGACTTTAATCGGTAGTGCAACGGCATCCGCTTCGTTGAATAGCTGGGCAAGTACCGCAGAGCCGATGCCCGACCCTTGTGCGTTGGGTCGCACATACAAGTGGTCGAGCAACCATTCGCTTGGACGCTGTCGGACCACTACAAAGCCGACCTTTTCTCCCGACACTTCGATATAGCGCGTGTCGCGGGCTTCAAAACTGCCAACAAACCGCTCGCGGGCACGCACCGGATCGAAGCGTCCGACCTGCTCCAGGCTGTCGCGCATGGCTTCAATTCGAATGGCAACGAGATCGTCCAGGTCGCTTTGTTGTGCAGGGACTAACAGGGCAGGGGGATTGGGGGTGATAGGCATAGTTGCACGCGAGGTTCCATCCTGGGGTGGCCAGTATAGGGGCTATTCAGAAACGCGTGCGTTGGGACTGCGATGGCTCCAACGCATGCGTTTCCAGGCGGGTAGCCGTAGGTCGGAGCGCGGTCAGAAGGTGTATTTGGCGGTGACGCCGAAGCTGCGCGGGTTGCCGTAGGTGTCGGTGGAACCCCAGGTCGGGCTGGTGCCAATGGCCGAATAGTAGGTGCGGTCGAAGATGTTGTTCACGTTCAGTTGCAGGTCCAGGTGCTTGTTGAGCTGGTAAGCAGCCATCACGTCGGCCACGGCGTAGCTGCCTTGTTCCAGGCGATAGGTGCTGCCGTTTGCGAGGGCGACATCGTTGTACATGCGGCTCTGCCAGTAGAGGTTGCCGCCGACGCGCAGTTTTTCCAGGGGGCCCTGGAAGCGGTACGAGGTGGTCAGCTTGAACAGGCGTTCCGGGGTATCGGTGTCGAAGCGCTGGTTTTTGTTGCTCGCGCTGTCTTTGACGTAGTGCGCACGGGTGTAGGTAAAGCCGCCGCCGACTTGCCAGTTTTCGGTGAGGGCGCCTTGCAGTTCCAGGTCGATACCTTGGCTGCGCACCAGGCCGGAGGCTTCGGAGCAGCTCTGTTGCGGGCAGCCTGCCTGGGTCGCAGGATCGGTCGCACGGTTTTTCTGGTCGATCTGGAACACCGCCAGGCTGGCGTTCAGCGCACCGTTGAAGTACTCGCCCTTGATGCCCATCTCGTAGTTTTCACCAACGATGGGTTCCAGCACCTTACCGGAAAAATCCTTGTTGCTTTGCGGGGTGAAGATGTCGGTGTAGCTGGCGTAGACCGAGTGGTGGTCGTCGAGGTCGTAGATCACACCGGCATACCGCGTGAGGTTGCGGGTGACCTTGTAGTCGCCGTCGCCCTGGCGGTCGTCGTAGTCATACCAGTCGACGCGCGCGCCGAGGATCACCTTGAGTGGGTCGGCAAGGTTGAGGCGGGTGGTCAGGTAGACGCCGTCCTGGGTAGTGATGGCGTGGGTCTTGCCGTCACGGACGAAGTCGGGCTTGGCACCATTGAGCGGGTAGTTGGTGTCATACGGGCTGTATTCCTTGGAAGTGGCGTCGTAGATGCGCTTGCTGGTGCCGACCACTACTTCGTGAGTGCGGCCGAACGCTTCGACCGGGCCGCTGGCGAAGGTGTCGAAAGCGTATTGCTGGTCGTCCTGGTGCGATTGGTAGACGGTGCGCGCCAGGGTGGTCTGGTAGCGCGACTGATAGCTGCCGCTGAACACACCGTCGAGTTGCGAGGCGGAGCCGGCGACCTTGAGTTTCCAGCCGTTTTCGAAGCGCTGTTCGACGTCGCCGAATACCGTGTCGATGGTGAGTTTCTTGTTTTCCCAATCGGTGCCGGGGTTGGTGGAGCGGGGCAGGTTCAGGTGATGGCCGTCGGTACCGATGGGCAGGCCGCCCCAGAAGAGGTTGGTCTGGTCTTCCTGGCGCGACAGGCCGAGGGTCAGGGTGGTGTTTTCGCTCAGGTCGGCTTCGGTGATGCCGTAGAACAGACCGTGGTTGCTCTCTTCACCGTCGCGGAAGCTGTTGGCGTCGCGGTACGAACCGACCATACGCCCGCGCAAGGTGCCGCTGTCGTTCAGCGGGCCGGAGGCATCGAGTTCACCGCGATAATCATCCCAGCTGCCGGCGGCCCCGGTGATCGACACTTGCGGCGTGGCGGTGGGGCGCTTGCGCACGAAGTTGATCGCCGCCGACGGGTTGCCAGCGCCGGTGACCAGGCCGGTGGCGCCGCGAATCACTTCCACGCGGTCAAACATTGCCAGGTTGGGCTGCACACTGTTGCTGTAGCCGGAGTAGGCGCTGGGCAGTCCGTCGAACATCATGTTGTCGATGTCGAAGCCGCGCGAGCTGTAGGTCTGGCGGCCCGGGCCGCTGGCCTGGCTGAGGAACAGGCCGGGGGTGTTCTTGACCACATCGTTGACGCTGGTCATGGCTTGGTCGTCCATGCGTTGGCGGGTGATGACGGTGCTGGCTTGCGGGGTTTCACGCGGGGTGAGCTTCAGCTTGGTGGCAGTGGCCATTTCGCCGGTGGTGTAGGACTGGGTGCCTTCGGTAGTTTCACCCAGTTGTTGCCCGGAGATTTCGGTGGCGCCGAGTTCCAGCGGTGCTGCGTGGGTGTCTGCGGCGGCCGCGAACGCGGCTTGAGGGCTGGCGATACAAATGGCCAGGGTCAGCAGGCAGGGTGAAAAACGGCCGCTGACGGAGGGTTGTATGGACATGCAGGTTGCTCTCCCCGAAATGCCGTCCCTGGCAAATAATAAAACGGTTGATAATTATTCGCATTAGGTTGGCAGCTTACGTCCTGTAATAAAAGCCTTTGCAGAGAGATAGTTAATAAAATTTTCACATTTGGCGGGGCACTGCGAACGTGCATTTCAAGCGGGGGGTATCGCAGCGCCGCACGTATCCGCTGCGATACAACACAGCACCTCAGAACGCCATTCTCAGTCCCAGCGTACCTTGCCGACCGTTGAAGGCATTGCTGTCCAGGTTGCGGTTGAAGCCCACTTCGCTGTACAGGCTGATGCCCGGCGCCACCGTGAGGTCGGCGCCAAGGCTGACGCCCATCGTAGTGGATTTCTGTTCGGTATCGATGTCGGTGACATCGGCAAAGGTCACCGTGTTTTTACCTCCACGGGTGTGCCAGATGTTGGCACGGGCATAGGGTTGCAATGGCATGCCACTGACTTGGTAATCACCGCGCAAACGTGCGCCGAGGCGGCTGGTGACGGTGGTGTCGGCTTTATACGCAACGTCGGAGATACCGTCGTTTTGGCTGTCCAGTTTGGTCTTGCCGATGATCAGTTGGGCCTGGGGTTCGACGACCCAGTTGGCTACCACCGGGAAAGACCAACCTACTTCCGCCGAAGCAGACACGTTATGCCCACGGGTTTTCATCTTCACGCCACGGTCCGACTCGTTGTGGCCGTCGAGGCGCGAGCCCATCAACACCAGGTCCAGATAAGCCCGGTTGGCGCCGATCAGTGTCCAATACACACCGAGGCTGTCGCTGCGCAGGGTGGTGCTGCCGGCGTCCTTGTCCTGCCAGCCGTCGTTGAAACCCTTGATGTCGCCCTTCAAACGGCTATGACCGACGAAGAACCCGGCGTGGTGCACCTGGCCGTCGTCGGTAGCCAGGGTAAAGAGGTCGGTGCCCACTTGAAACCCGGTTGTGGAACTGTCCAGCGTGGGGTTTACCGTGCCGGCGAAGCTTTGCCGGCTGCTGCTGCCGTAGACCCGGCCCCATCCCGCGTGACGTAGGTCGGTCTGTTGCTGGTTCTGGTCACCCATGCGTTCGTGGTAAGTGCCAAGCATGCCCTGGACAATTTGCTGGGCGGCCGGAAACAGTGCGGCGTAGATCGATGCTTCGGGGCGGTAGATTGGAATCGGGGTGATGACCGGGTTGGGCGGCAGCGGCGGTGTACCGGGCACCGGTTCCGGGAGCGGCGTGACGATCACCGGGTCCGGTGGTGGGATAACCGGAACGGTGGAGCGCAGGTAGTAGTTTTCTGCGGTGCCGTCGGTGACGCCACCCTTGAACAGGTAGTAGTTAAATGCCCCTGCGGAAACGGAATGGGCCAGGCTAAAGGCACCGGCGCTACTGGTCGCACCGTTGGTGGCTTGCACTACCTGTATTCCGTCTTGCAACGAGCCTGCGCCCGCGCCGCCGAGGTTGGTGATGTCGATCTTGCTGGAGCCCTGGATCGTGCCTTTGCTGACCACCAGCTTGTCGCTGGCTGAGTTATCCGGCCCCAATACGGTCTGCAGGGCGAGCGTGCCGCCGGTCCCGTTGTAATTGCCGTTGACGGTCAGGACGTCCGTGGCAGTGGTACTGCCGGTGGTCATGTCGATCGTTCCGCGGTTATTCAGGGTTGCCAACTGGTTGCTGTCAAATGCGCTGATGGCTCCGGTGTTGACCAGCAGCCTGCTGCTGCCGTTGAGCGTCATGGCGCCGGTTCCCGTACCGGCATCGCCCAGTACAAAGGTGCCTCCAAGGGTGAAGGTGGCGTTGTTGTCCAGCGTCACCTGTTCCCAGTTGGTATAGCGTCCGGGAGTGGTGGCCTGGGTATTGTCGAATGTCAGCGTGTCGGTGCCCGTACCGCCGTCAATCAGTGGGGTAGACGACACAAGGGTTTCATTCAAGTTCTGTAGCAGCGCCGTATCGTTGTCGGGGCCGAGCAGAATGAAGCCGTTGATTTTGCCGCCACCGATCCAACTGAAACGATCGTTGCCGGTACTGGCGAGGATTTGCCCGTTGATGGTGCCGCCAGTGACGGTGATCGTGTCCAAGCCACCGCTGGTGCTGACATTGCCGCCGATGTAGGCGGTGCCCGAGATCAAAATGGTGTCGTCATCAAAGCCGGTCACCAGGTTGTTGATGATGGTCCCGCCACTCATGTCGAACAGGTTTTTGTCGAGCTTCATGTCCACCCGACCGATCGTGCCGCCGGTCATCTTGGCATCATCACCGTCCTCGAACGCACCGGTAATCGTGCCGCCACTCATGGAGAACTTGTCGTGCCCGTCGCCCTGGGCCAATGAGGCAATCGTGCCGCCACTCATGGAGAAATCGTCAACGCCGGCCCCCTGGTTGATCGCGCCTGCCTGGCCACCGCTGACCTGCGCAACATCGGTCCCCGAGCCCTGGTTCACAGCCCCGGTGATCGTGCCCTTGTTCAAGCGAAAGATATTCGCGCCATCCCCCATGTTCACCGCGCCGTTGATCTGCGTGTCCGGTGCGTCCAGTTGCACCAGATCGTTGCCTGGGCCCAGGGTCACATTGCCATTGATCACGCTGTTGCCACTGGGGAACAACACTTGGTTGTCGCCGGTCGCTGCGTTGATGCCGGGGTCGGTGCCACTGGTACAGGTAAACACCTGGCCGGTGGCAGGGCTGCCGCTGACGACACAGGCGCCCTGGGACAGCAGCGGCCACGCCGCGAGGATCGCCGACGTGGCGAGGCCGAAGTACAGCGGGGGGCAAGTGCGTATACGCATAATCCGTCCTCATGAATGAGCAATGCGGCTCAAACCATGACAACGTGATGCGCGATATGGATCAGGGAATACGGGGTACCTGCTCAAAAACACCGGCCAATGCAAGGGGTTGGCATGGCTTTCTCGACTGCACCTCAACCTGTGCAGCGCTGTTGCCACCTTAGTAGCAGATTCCAGCGCCCGCCACTGTGAGAATTGACAGGTATAGACGAGTAAGTGCCTAGACAAACACGATCTCATACGGGTCGCGCATGCGTTCCAGCAACACCTGCGCAAGCATGGGCGCCAAGCCGATCTCGGGGTCGCCCACCAACTGGCTGGCGTAGGCGTGGGCGGCGTGCAGCTTGCGCGCCACGCTCCAGGTATCCAGGCGTACCTTGCGCGCCCGTTGCCAGGGGATCACCGACGCCTCCCGCGTTGGCCAGTGCCACGCCCAGATCGGTAGCTCGTACAGGCGCGCCCCCACCAGGTTGCATGCATGGGCGGTGGCGCGACCGACTGCATCATGGTCGTCGTTGCCGTCGTTGCGCCAAGTGGTGAAGACCACATCCCCCGGCTGCAGGTAGCGGGCAATGAACTGGCCCAACGGTTGCTCGCGGGCGGCCAGGGCTTTGTCGCAAAAGCCGCCGCGAATCCACTTCAGGCTATGCAATGGCATGCCCAGGCGGCGCAGCGCCTCGACGCTTTCCTGGGGCCGCACCACGCTCAGGCGGCTTGCCGGCCACACGCTGGAGCCGGGGTGGCTGGCGCTGCCGTCGGTCACAGAGATCAGTTGCAGCGGATGATCCAGGGTGCTCAGCAGTTGCAGCAGACCGCCGCAAGCCAGCACTTCATCGCCCGGATGCGGGGCGACCACCACCACGCGGGTGTCCCGTGGTACCAGCGAAGTCGGATTGATTACGGGGATTTGCGCCAGTTGCGGGGCGCTGTTCCAGATTTGCGCCGGGCCGCGGCGGCCGTCGCTTAAGGAGGCAGGCTTCATGGGTGTCACATCCTTGTCGATTGATGCGGGTCGTACCCCGTTGACGGGACGACACTCTTTTATTCACTCCAGGCTCCGCTGGCGTGACTGCACGGCACTCCAACCCTGGAGTGCCGGCAAGGCGACTTGAGCATAGTCAACGATTGGTCGCTTTCACATCTCGTAAAGTCGTTTTTTTAACTGTAGTGAGCGGGCTTGCCCCGCGCTGGGGGGCGAAGCCGCCCTAAATCCATACACCGCGGTCTCGCTGATGCAACGCGGCGTACCGTTTGGGGCGGCTGCGCCACCCAGCGCGGGCAAGCCCGCTCACTACAGGTCACGCTTCGTCGTCGTATTGGAGTTCGAACAATAACAGCGAACGCCCAGTGGCCGCGTACTCGTGATCGAACTCGAAGCGTTCCTGGCCGCGCACGGCGGTCTGGTTGGTGTCGACCATGCACGTCCAGAAGCCGCCTTCAGGCACCGGCGGCAGGCGGAAGTTGACCATGTCGTGGTGCGCATTCACCACCAGCAGCAAGGTGGCATCGGCACCTGGCCGACGAATGCCGGTTTCCTGGGCACGGCCGTCCATCAGCATGCCCAGGCAGCGGCCATGGCTGTCCTGCCACTGCTCGGTGGTCATCTCATTGCCATCCGGCGCGAGCCAGGTGACGTCCTTGACGCCGATGTCTTCGTTGTAGTCGCCCACCAGGAAACGCCCACGGCGCAGGATCGGGTACGCCAGGCGCAGCTTGATCAGGCGTTTGACGAACTTGAGCAGGGCCTTGCCGTCTTCGTCCAGGTCCCAGTTGACCCAGCCGATTTCGCTGTCCTGGCAATAAGCGTTGTTGTTGCCGTGTTGCGTACGCGCGAACTCGTCACCCGCGACGATCATCGGCGTGCCCTGGGCCAGCAGCAGCGTGGCGAAGAAGTTGCGCATCTGGCGCAGGCGCAGCGCGTTGATTTCCGGGTCGTCGGTGGGACCTTCGACGCCGTGGTTCCAGGACAGGTTGTTGTTGCTGCCGTCCTGATTGTTCTCGTCGTTGGCCTCGTTGTGTTTGTCGTTGTACGACACCAGGTCGTGCAGGGTGAAACCGTCGTGGGCGGTGATGAAGTTCACCGAGGCATAGGGCCGGCGGCCACGATGGTTGAACATCTCGCCGGAGGCGGTCATGCGTGCGGCGAAGTCGGCGAGTTGGCCGTCATCGCCTTTCCAGAAGGCGCGCACGGTGTCGCGGAAACGGTCGTTCCATTCCACCCAGCCCGGCGGGAAGTTGCCGACTTGATAACCGCCGGGGCCGCAGTCCCAGGGTTCGGCGATAAGCTTGAGCTGGCGCAACACCGGGTCCTGGCGGCAGGCGACGAGGAAACTGTGGCGCTCGTCGAACCCTTCGCGGTAGCGCCCGAGGATCGTCGCCAGGTCGAAGCGGAAGCCGTCGATGTGCATCTCGTTGGCCCAGTAGCGCAGCGAGTCGGTGACCATTTGCAGCACGCACGGGTGGCTCAGGTCGAGGGTGTTGCCGGTGCCGGAATCGTTGATATAGAAGCGCTTGTCATCCGGCATCAGGCGGTAGTACGAGGCGTTGTCGATACCACGCATGGACAGGGTCGGGCCGCGCTCGTTGCCCTCGGCGGTGTGGTTGTAGACCACGTCGAGGATCACTTCGAGCTTCTGCTCGTGCAGGTGCGCGACCATTTCCTTGAACTCGGCGATCTTGCCGCTGGCCAGGTAACGCGGGTCGGGGGCAAAAAACGCGATGCTGTTGTAGCCCCAATAGTTGGTCATGCCTTTTTGCAGCAGGTGCTGGTCGTTGACGAACGCGTGCACTGGCAGCAGTTCGACGGAGGACACGCCGAGCTGGCGGATGTGCTTGAGCACATCATCTTCCATCAACCCCGCGCAGGTGCCACGCACGGATTCGCCGACGCTGGGGTGGCGCATGCTGATGCCGCGCAGGTGGGTTTCGTAGATGATCGTGCGGTCCCACGGTACCCGCACCGGCTGGTCGTTGCCCCAGGTGTGCGCCGGGTCGATGACCTTGCACTTGGGCACGAAGGGCGCGCTGTCGCGTTCGTCGAAACTGAGGTCGTCGTCCGGGTGGCCGATGGTGTAGCCGAACAGCGCCTCGGACCATTTGAGCGCCCCGACCAATTGCTTGGCATAAGGGTCGATCAGCAATTTGTGATGGTTGAAACGGTGACCGTTGGCCGGGTCATACGGGCCGTACACGCGGTAGCCGTAGACAAGCCCGGGGTGAGCGTCAGGCAGGTAGCCGTGGAAGGTTTCATCGGTGTATTCGGGCAGCTCGATGCGCTCCAGCTCCACCTCGCCGCTGTCGTCGAACAGGCACAGCTCGACCTTGGTCGCGTTGGCCGAGAACAGCGCAAAGTTGACGCCCAGACCGTCCCAGGTAGCGCCGAGGGGGAAGGGCAAACCTTCACGAATCCGCGACGGCTCGGTTTTAGGCGTCGATGGGGTGTTGTCGGGTTTGCTCATTGAGTTGCTCCTGCAGAATTTTTTCGGGACGAACGCGGCCGTGCTGACGGTGGTCAGGTGAGCATTGAATTCAGAGTGAAATGCGCCCCAGTGGGAGCGGGCTTGCCCGCGAATGCCGAGTGTCAGTCAGTGCATCGGTGCTGACCCAGCGCCTTCGCGGGCAAGCCCGCTCCCACAGGGAAGTGTGGTCAACTGGCCGGTTTGCGCGGGGCCTTGGGTTTTTTCTCGGCGGGCGGCTTGGCGGCTGGCTTGGGCTTGGCGGCCGCTTTCGGTTTGGCCGCCGGCTTAGGCTTGCTCGGCGTCAACGCTTCGGCTTCCGCCAGCTTGCGTGCCATCTCCCAATGGCGCGTGTCCTGGCCGTGGGGTTTGCCCTCCGACTCCCAGATCTGGTGTGCCAGTTCCCGTATGCGTTTGTCTTCAGTACTCATCGCAATGCTCCTCACAGAAAATGTTCAGCTCTCTTGATCATCAGGATTAATAAAGACGTTGACCGGGAAATCCCCCAGGGCAGTGCTCAGCGGCAGCTCCTTGTTTGGTGTGACTGCGCCTGTGTGGAAAAGTCCCTTCCATTTTTGTGTCGTGGCGGCGAACGGTAGTGTGACCCGTGTATCGCCCCAAACCTGCGCATTGATCTGGGGGAACACACCGTTTTCAAGCAGGCAATGGGACCAGCGTGGCACCACCACCACGAGGTATTTGCCCTGGTGCTCGCGGGCGAACGCGACAACGTGCGCGGCGTGTTTGCCCAGCACTTGCAGCGGCGTGTAGCGGCCACTGTGGAACAGTTCGGGGTAGGCCTTGCGCAGGGCCAAGGCCTGGGCGATCACCGCCTGTTTGATACGCCCGTCGCGCCAGTGGAACAACAGTTCGCCGATGTCCGGTGGGGTGCGCAACGCCTGTTGCCGTGCGTTGAAATCCACCGGGCGACGGTTGTCCGGGTCCACCAGGCTGAAGTCCCAGAACTCGGCGCCCTGGTACAGGTCCGGCACCCCCGGCACGGTGATGCGAAGCAAGGATTGCGCCAGCCCATTGATCGCGCCAGCCGGGGCGATGACCTGGGCGGCGTTGCCGATGGCGCTGCGCAAGGCGTGGCCTTCAGCGCTCAACAGCAAGCGCGACAGAAAGGTTTCGACGCCGCGCTCGTAGGCCTCGTTGGGCGCGCTCCAACTGCTGTGCAACTTGGCCTCGCGCAAGGCTTTTTGTTGCCACTGCCAGAGGCGTTGTTGGTAACCCTCGAGGTCTGCACCGAGGTCCAGTGGCCAACTGCCCAGCAGCACTTGATAGAGGATCAGTTCATCGCCCGCGGCGGGGCTGGTGTCACTGCGCAACGGCGCGGCAAGGCTGCGCCAGTGTTCCACTTGCTCGACAAACCACGGTGCGCATTCACTCAGCACCGCCAGGCGCGCGCGGCTGTCTTCGCCGCGCTTGTGGTCGTGGGTGGCGGTGGCCAGCAGGTTATCGGGGAAGCTCTGCAAGCGCTGCCGGTTGACCGCATGAAACTCGGCCAGCGGCGCACTGAACTGCTCGGTGCTGAAGCCCACATCGTTGCGCGACAACAGCACCGCCGAACGATAGAACGCGGTGTCTTCCACCGCCTTGGCCGCCGCCGGCGAGGTCAGTTGCTGGAACCGTACGCAGGCATGCTTGAGGATCTTGCGCTCACGCCCCAGCGGGCGATCGCGCCAGGGTTGGCCGCCTAGCCAGTTGGCCAGGTGGTCAAGCACCGGCCAGTCGCCTTCGCCCAAGGTGCTGCGGGCGCCGTCCATGGCCTGCTGGAACACACGCTCATCGGCGGCACTGCGGCCACGGGCGCTGATGTAGGTGCGGTACACCGGGAAATGCACGATCAATTCCTGCAAGGCACGGCGGATTGCGCCAAGGGTCAGGTCGCGGGTCATCACGTCGTCGCGGGCCACTTGCAGCAGGGCCTGGGCCACGCTTTCAAAGTCGCCGCCGAGGGAGCCGTTGAGGATTTGCTGGCGGGCCAGGCGCGCTTCCTCGATGAACGCCGACGGGCGCTCGCTGTGGCGCGTCCACAGCTCGGCCAGTGGGGCGAAGCCGTCCGGGTGATGTTGCAGCAACGACAGCTGGTTCATGAATTCGTAGCCGGTGGTGCCGTCCACCTGCCAGTCTTCACGCAGGGTTTCACCGTCGCCGAGGATCTTCTCGACAAAGATCGGCAAGTGCCGTCCGGGCGCCAGCGAGTCCACGCGTCGGCGCAGCTTGCGGCAGTAGCCGCGTGGGTCGGCCAGGCCGTCGATATGGTCGATGCGCAGGCCGTCCACCAGGCCTTCGCTGATCAGTTCGAAGATCTTGCCGTGGGTGGCTTCGAACACCGCACTGCGTTCGACACGCAGGCCGCCGAGCTCGTTGACGTCGAAGAAGCGCCGCCAGTTGATGTCGTCCGCCGCCGTACGCCAGCTGGCCAGGCGGTAGGCTTGTTGTTCCAGCAGATGATGCAGGCGGTCGAAGTCGAACCTGGCCAACTGTTGCTCGATGGCGCGCAGGACCTGGTCCTCGCTGGCGCGTTCGGCCAGTAACTGTTTGAGCCGTGCGGCCTCGTGGTAGGCGTCGTCTTGATAGGCGAGGGCGCCGAAGCGCTCGGCCAGCGGCTGGAGCAATGGGTCGGTGCCGAGGATCGCGGGGTAATCCCGTGGGCAGATCGGGAAGTGGTGTTCGTAATGGGCGACGTAAAACGCGCCGTGGGCCGCATCAAATTGCAGGGTCACAGTGCCGCTCTGCAACGCTTCGCCGTAATCGCTGCCGAGGAACGGCATAAGCAATTGGCCCTTGAGCAACGGGTCTGGCGAGTGCCACTGGATGTCGAAAAACTCGCTGTAGGGGCTCAAGCGCCCCCACTCCAGCAGGTCCAGCCACCAGGGGTTATCGGCGCCGCCGACGGCCATGTGGTTGGAGACAATATCGAGGATCAGCCCCATGTCGTGTTCGCGCAAAGCGGCCACCAGGCGCCGCAATGCCGATTCACCGCCCAGCTCGGGATTGACACGCGTGGGGTCGACCACATCGTAGCCATGCATGGAGCCGGCGCGGGCGCTGAGCAGCGGCGAAGCATACAGATGACTGATTCCCAGCGCGGCGAAGTACGGCACCAGCGGCACCGCATCATCCAGGGTAAAGCCGCGATGAAATTGCAGGCGTTGGGTCGCGCGTAGCGGCAGTGTTTTCATCGGTCACGCTCGTAGGCCTGGTTGCGCGCCACGGCCAGCAGTTCCAGGCGGCGTGCGGCACCGGCGTTGTCGAGCAGGCTGGAGGCTTCGCCCGGCAGGCGTCGGCGCCAATTGGGGTGGGTGTCGATGGTGCCCGGCAGGTTGGCTTGCTCGTCCACGGCCAGGGCATCTTCCAGCGGCAGCAGCACCAGCGGCGCACGAGTGTGGCCCAGGTAACGCACGCTGGCGTCGATCACGTGGTCGGTTTCGTTGCGAATCTCATCGACGAAATTCTGCGGGTCCTGGCTCAAGGCCTGACGCAGCGCCTGGCGTTCGCGCAGGCGGTGTTCGCTCCATTGCTCGACAGTAGGCGCGTCGATCAGGCCGAGCTGGATATTCCACTCGATGTCGCGGCTGTGCCACCAGCCGTTGAGGGTTGGCAGGTCGTGGGTGCTGGTGGTGGCCAGGGCGTTGTCGGGCCAGTCGAGGATCGGCTTGAACTGGCCGTCGTGACCCTGTTCGAACAGCAACACGCGCATGCCCAGGATCGAGCGGCCGATGAGTTTGTCGCGCAGGCCATCGGGCACGGTGCCGAGGTCTTCGCCGAGGACAATGGCTTGGTGGCGGTGGGATTCGAGGGCGAGCAAGCGCAGCAGGTCGTCCACCGGGTAATACAGGTAAGCGCCGTCCCGTGGCGAGGCATCCATGGGGATCACCCACAGGCGTTGCAGGCCCATCACATGGTCGATGCGCAAGCCGCCGGCGTGGGCGAAGTTGGCGCGCAGCATCTCGATGAAGGCGCGAAAGCCGTTGCGTTGCAGACCCTCCGGAGAAAACGCGGAAATCCCCCAGCCCTGGCCGGCACGATTGAGGATGTCCGGTGGTGCCCCGACGGTGAGGTCGGCGAGCAGTTCATCCTGACGGCTCCAGGCCTGGCTGCCACCGCCGTCGGCGCCCACGGCGAGGTCAGCGATCAGGCCGACGCCCATGCCACTGCCCCGCGCGGCTTGTTGTGCGCGTTCCAGGCAACGGGCGATCAGCCATTGGCTGAAGGCGAAATAACCGATCTCGCTGGCGTGCTCTGCGGCGAATTGTGCCAGTGCCGGGCTTTGTGGGTCGCGCCAATCCTGGGGCCAGTGGCGCCAGTCGAGATCCTCACCGGCTGCGGCGCGCGCGGCTTGTACGGCTTCGAAGCGGCAGTGGTTTTCGAGGGCTTCGCCGCCAGCCTGGCGGAAGCTGAGGAAGTCGGCGTGTTGCGGGTGATGGCCGTGGCGGAAGTCTTCATATAGCGCGCGCAGCAGACGTTGCTTGGCTTTGGCTGCGCTGGGCCAGTCGATCAGGCTGTGTTGTTCCAGGTCGTGCAGTTCTTCCGTCAGGCCGAGGGCCTCGATGGCGTTGCGCACTTCGCGTTCGCCGAGGATGCAGGCGGGCGAGGCGTACAGGCTGTTGAGGAACAAGCGGCTGGACGGCGAATACGGGCTGTAGCGCCCGGTGTCGGCGCTGAACATCGCGTGCATCGGGCTGATCGCCAAGGCATCGGCCCCGCGTTCGGCGGCCGCGCGCGCCAGGTGTTCCAGGGCCAGGGTGTCGCCAAAGCCGCCGTCGCCCAAGCGACGCAGGGCATAGAGTTGGGCGCTGATGCCCCAGGCACGCGCGGGTTGGCTATGCACCGCTTCGGCCACGCTGTAGCAGTGGGTAGGCGCGACGGCGAGGGTGAAGGTCTGGCCAGCGATGTGCACGTGGTGATAGCCGAGGGCGATGACGCCGGGCAGTAGCGCATTGCCGTCGAGGCGTAGCTCCAGGGTGTCGCCGCCTTCAAGGCTGACCCGGCACAGCGTGTCGGGTTCGAAGTAATGCGCCAGGTTGAGGCTGTCGCCGCTGTCGACCGTCATCAAGGGCGGCAGTTGCCTGTCCTGTTGAGCGCGCTCCAGTTGCAGCAGGCTGGCGTCGACCTCGGCGTCGCTGTCGGCGGGGTGGCCCAGGCCCTTGAGCACGGCGCGCAGGGCCTCGGGTTTGACACGTTGTGGGCGGCCGTTGGCGTCGATCCAATCGACGGCCAGGCCCGCGCGGCTGGCGAGGATTTCCAGGTTCGCTTCGCTCAAGAGTGCTCTCCAACAGGGGATAGGGTGACGCGTGCGCTGTACGGCGGCAGTTGTGCGCCTTGGTCGGCAGGCGTTTCGAATAGCAGGTGTTCGGCGCGGTGATACGCGAGTGCGGTGGCGCTCAGGTTGAGGTCGATCTGCAGCAGGCTGCCGTTGCCCAGGCGCCAACGTGCACTGACGGCGCCCTCGGCCAGCACCTGTGCGCCCAATGCGACGCTGCCGGGCAGGTGCGGCACCAGGTGGCGGTGGCGCAGGCTGAGCAATTGGCGATAGAGCCGGGCCTGGGGGTGGTCGGTGAAGGTCGGTGTCGAGTGTTCAAAGGTGCGCAGGGCGTTCGGGTCGGGAATGCGCTTGCGCAGCGCCGGCTCGTTGAATGCGGCGAAGTCGGCAAATTCATTGCGTCGGCCTTCGCGCACCGCTTCGGCCAGTTCGCCGTGGTGGTCGGTGAAAAACAGAAACGGTTCGCTGGCGTTGACTTCATCGCCCATAAACAGCAGCGGGATCATCGGTGACAGCAGCAGCAACGTGGTTGCCGCCTGAAGTGCCTGGGGTGAGCAGAGTTGATGCAAGCGTTCACCGAGGGCGCGGTTGCCGATCTGGTCATGGTTCTGCAAGAACAGCACAAACGCGGTCGGCGGCAGATGGCCGCTGGGTTCGCCGCGTGTGTGGCCGTGGCGGGTGGTATCGCCCTGGTAGATGAAGCCTTCGCCCAGGCAGCGGGCGAGCTTGGCCGTGGTGTCGGTGGCGAAGTCACGGTAATAGGCGTCGGTCTCGCCGGTGAGCAACACGTGCAGGGCGTTGTGGCCGTCGTCATTCCACTGCGCGTCGAAATCGTGCTCGAGCAGGTTGGCCTGGTTGAACTCGTTCTCCAGCACCAACCATACGTGGCGGCCGGTATCGACTTGCTGGCGCACCCGTTGCGCCAGCTCCTTGAGAAACCCCGGGTTGTCGATGGCGTGCACGGCGTCCAGGCGCAGGCCGTCGAAGCGGTATTCAAGTAGCCACATCAGCGCGTTGTCGAGGAAGAAGTTGCGCACTTCACGGCGTTCGAAGTCGATGCCGGCGCCCCAAGGCGTGTGCACCTCTTCGCGAAAGAAACCCTGGGCGTATTGGCCCAGGTAATTGCCGTCGGGGCCGAAGTGGTTGTAGACCACGTCGAGGATCACCGACAGGCCGTGTTCATGGGCGCTGTCAATCAGGTGCTTGAGCTGCTCGGGCGTGCCGTAGCTGGCGTGGGGCGCATAGGGCAAAACCCCGTCGTAGCCCCAGTTGCGTTCGCCGGGGAACTGCGCCAATGGCATCAGCTCGATCGCAGTCACGCCCAGCTCGGCCAGGCGCGGCAGGTGTTGCTCTACGGCGGCGTAACCGCCCAGCGCACCGACGTGCAGTTCATAGATCACCGCTTCGTGCCACGGACGGCCGTGCCACTGGCTGTGTCGCCATTGATAGGCGAGGGGGTCGACGACCCGGCTCCAGCCATGCACGTCCGTGGCCTGGGCCCGGGACGCCGGGTCGGGGACATCCTTTTCCCCATCGATATTGAAGCGGTAGCGCGTGCCTGCCGGGCAGGCTATTTCAGTTTCAAACCAGCCATCTGCCTGGGGCAGCATGGCGACGGACTTACCGTGTTCCAATTCAACGCTGACGTAATACGCGTCTGGCGCCCACAAGGCAAAACGCGTGTGTTGCGCGTCCAGCATGATTGCGCCGTGGGGCCAGGTTTCCAGAGTCCGTGACGGCATCTACAGAGACCTCCCATGTCTATTTATTGGCGGATTTCCCCAGGGCCTTGGCCACAAGCTGTTCGTACAGTTCGGCGTAGGGTTCCACCGCCTGGCACCAGTTGAAGGGTTGGGTCATGGCGCGCGAACGCATGGCGTTGAGCAGGCCCGGGAAGGCGAAGACCCTGAACGCTCGGCTCAGGGCTTCGCGGTAACTTTCTACGCTGGATTCATTGAACAGGAAGCCGGTGACGCCATCTTCAATGGTGTCTGCGAGCCCGCCGGTATTGCGCGCCACCGGCAACGAGCCGAAACGTTGCGCGTACATCTGGCTCAGGCCGCACGGCTCATAGCGCGAAGGCATCAACAGGAAATCGCTGCCGGCAAACATGCGCCGGGCGTCGGTTTCGTTGAAGCCGATGCGCACGCCGACCTGGCCGGGAAAGCGCAGCGCCAGTTCGCGCATGGCCTGTTCTTCTTCCGGCTCGCCACGGCCGATGATCGCGATCTGGCCGCCGTTTTCGACGATAAAGCCGGCTACGGCTTCGGTGAGGTCCAGGCCTTTCTGGTAGACCAGGCGCGAGACCACCGCGAACAGCGGGCCTTTGGAGTCGTGCAGGCCGAACAGTCGACGCACGTGGCCGGCGTTGATGGCCTTGCCGTCCCAGTCGCCAATATTGAAATTATGTTGCAGGTGCGTATCGGTGGAGGTTTCCCAACTTTCATCGATGCCGTTCGGGATGCCACTGAGCAGGCCTTGCTGGGTCTTGCTGGCCAGGAAACCATCGAGGCCGCAGCCGAATTCGGGGGTGGTGATCTCCTGGGCGTACGTTGCACTCACCGTGGTGATATGGCTGGAATACGCCATGCCAGCCTTGAGGAACGACATCTTGCCGTAGAACTCCATGCCTTCCTGTTGCAGGGCGTGGGGCGGAATGCCCAACTCCGGCGTGGAGGCCAGGCTGACCACGCCTTGATAGGCCAGGTTATGGATGGTGAACAGCGTCGGCGTGCGTGACCCACGCCAGTGCATATAGGCCGGGGCCAGGCCAGCGGGCCAGTCGTGGGCGTGCACCAGGTCGGGGCACCAGTGGATCTGCGCAAGGTTGGCGGCCATGTCGGCGGCGGCCAGGCCGAGGCGGGCGAAGCGGATATGGTTGTCCGGCCAGTCGCGACCGTTGTTGGCGCCGTAGGGCGTGCCTTCACGTTCGTACAGTTCGGGGCAGATCAGCACATAGATGACCAGGCCGTCCTTGAGGTCCATGCGCCCGATCTTGCACGGCGGCAGCGCAGCGTGGCCGCCCAGCTCGCCGACGATATGAATCGGGTTATCGCTTTCCATCACCTGTGGGTACCCAGGGATCAACACGCGTACATCGTGCAGATGGGCCATGGCGCGGGGCAGGGCGGCGGACACGTCGCCGAGGCCGCCGGTCTTGACCAGGTCGGCGAATTCAGAGGTGACAAACAAGACTTTCTTGCGGTTGGGATTTTCGTTCACGACCTGCCGCACAGTGGTGGGCAGGTCGACCAATGATGGCCCCCCTACCGGCTGACTGACACGCTCTCCCTGAACAACTACAGCGGCATTGATCATAATTCACTCCCACATGTTGGCTGGCTAATGGCCCGCTGCCATCAGCTCCGATGACCGCTTCCTGCGATCAGGCGCACAAGCACTGTACAAACTGGCAAGGCGTATGCCAGATGCACATTTGGCTCGAAAAGATTGGATGGACGGGCATTGGGGATGAACTCCACGTGCTCGCCTCACCTTAAAACTGGACCTACGGCAGAGTTGGAAAGTTTCGATTTTTTGCGGGGTTTTTGTTTTGAAACGGACCCATCGGTCATCAGTCTAGGACAGATCCCAGAGCCCGTAGGGTTTGTGAGGAATTTTTGTAGGACAAAAAACTTGTAACCTTATGCAGCTTTGAAAACATGCCCAGAAAGTTCGCGGATAGGTATTTGTAGTGAGCGGGCTTGCCCCGCGCTGGGGGGGCAAGCCGCCCCAAATCCGCACACCGCGGTCTTCCTGATACACCGCGGCGCGCCGTTTTGGGGCGGCTTCGCCCCCCCAGCGCGGGCAAGCCCGCTCACTACAAGTGCGTCAGGCGAGCCCGCGAATGGGCGTGTCGTTGGCCCACGCGAGGATGTTTTCGATCATCTGCTGATAGAACTGGCGGTAATTCTGCTCGCTCACATAACCCACGTGCGGAGTAGCCAATACATTGGGCAGGCGCCGGAACGCGTGGTCGTGCGGCAAGGGTTCCTCGGCGAACACATCCAGTGCCGCCCCGGCCAGACGCCCGCTTTCCAGCGCTTGCACCAGCGCGGTCTCATCCACGATCGGCCCGCGAGCAGTGTTCACCAGGCGCGCAGACGGTTTCATCCAGCCCAGCGCCTCGGCATCCACCAGGCCTCGGCTGCGCTCGCTGAGCACCAAGTGCACGCTGAGAATGTCGGACTGTTCGAACAGCGCCTGCTTGCTGACCCACATCACCCCCGACTCGGCCGCGCGCTCCGGCGTGAGGTTTTCACTCCAGGCGATCACGCGCATGCCGAACACCTGGGCGAACTGGGCGACCTTTTGACCGATGCTGCCGAGCCCGAGAATCCCCAGGGTCTTGCCATGCAGGTCGCCCCCCAGGCCAACCTGCCAGCCCCCGGCGCGCAGCGAGTTGGCTTCGGCCAGCAGGTTGCGGCTAGACGCCATGATCAATGCCCAGGTCAATTCCGGTGCTGCCTGTTTATAGCTGTCAGTCCCACACACCTGAACCCCCAGTGCCTTGGCGGCGGGAATGTCGATGGCCGCGTTGCGCATGCCGCCGGTCACCAGCAGCTTGAGCCTGGGCAAGCCCTGGAGCAGGGCCTTGTCGAAGGTCGAGCGTTCGCGCATCACGCAAATGACCTCGAAGCCCTGCAAGCGCTGGATCATGGTGGCGGTGTCCGCCGGGTAGTCGTGCAGGAAGTGCACCTGGCCGACGCTTGCAAGCGGCGACCAGTCCACCACGCCACTGGCCACGTTCTGCCAATCATCAATCACTGCGATCTGTACCGACATCAACGAGTGCCCCGAAAAAGGTTGGATTAAACGGCGTTCAATGTTGGCGAGAAATTAAACAGGGATTCACACCCAGTGCAAGGTCAGTGCGGCGAGCACGGCGTAGCGCAGGCTTTTGGCCACGGTCACCCACAGCAAGAAACGCCACAGGGGTTCGCGCATCACGCCGGCGACCAGGGTCAGCGGGTCACCGATGACCGGCAGCCAACTGAGCAACAGCGTCCAATGCCCCCAGCGCTGGTAATGCCGCCGGGCCTTGTCCAGTTGCCGGTCATTGACCGGAAACCAGCGTCGCCCCTTGAAGTGCTCCACCCAGCGCCCCAGCCACCAGTTCACCACTGAACCGAGCACGTTGCCGAGGGTGGCGACGCCCAGCAGCAGCCACAGGCTGTAATGCCCACTGAGCAGCAGGCCGACCAGCACCGCTTCCGATTGCAGGGGTAACAAGGTCGCGGCGCCAAACGCCGCGACGAACAGTCCCAGGTAACCCGCGATCATCGCGCCGGGTATTCAGCCACCACGACGTCCTTGCCATCACGGGTCAGACCGATTACTTCAAAGGCTTCGCTGCGACCCTCGACTTCCATGCCAGGGGAGCCCATGGGCATACCCGGTGCGGCGACGCCGAGCAGGTCGTCGCGTGCGCGCAAGGCCAGTACCTGCTCGGCGGGCACGTGGCCTTCGACGAACTTGCCATCGATCACGGCGGTGTGGCACGAACCCAGGCGTGGGGCGACGCCAAGGCGTTGCTTGACCGCGCTCATATCGGTTTCCACATGGTCATTGACCTTGAAAACGTTGCTTTCCAGGTGGCTGATCCACTTCTTGCAGCAGCCGCAATTGGCGTCGCGGTGCACGTCGATAGGGATCAGGTCGGCCGCCTGGGCCAGGGTGGTGGTGAACAGGGCCGAAAGCAGGGCCAAGCGCAATGGGGTCTTCATGGGTTGTCATCCGGTTCCGAGCAGTAAGCCCGGCATTTTCCCCGCTTTTTGCAAGGGTACGCGGCGGTAATGTTTCTAAATTATACAGAGGGTGGGTTTTCCAGCCGTTGCTTGAGCTGGTCCAGGGCAACGGACGACAGCTCGATCATGCGTTCATGCAGGCTGGCCAGCTGCAACTCGGTCTCGTAGATCAGCACACGCTTGAACAGCGTGCCATCGCGGTGGGCCTGCAAGAAATAGTGAATCGAGCCGTCGACGGCCAGGGAGGTGAACACGGTCTTGAATTCGTCGGGACGTCGGGCGATCTGCACGCGATAGCTCATGGGGACGCGGATGCCCAACAGGTCGATGAATTCGGTGAAGCGGGCGCCGACGGGGAGGGAACCAGAGGTGCCGGTCTCGGCGCCGAGGGAAGTGGGGTGCCATTCGTGCCAGCGGTCCGGTTGGGTCACGTAGTCGTAGACGGCCTCGGTCGGGGCCTGGATAAAGCGTTCCTGACTGATCCGCTCCAACCGGACCGACTGCTCGACAGCGCGCATGACACACCTCCTGTGTGGCGTGGCTAAACACCTTGAGCTGTCAGAATAGTCCGACTCCCGCGCTTTGCACGGGAGACCTTGGCGAGTTGATCAACGGACTTTGAAGCGACTCATCAGTGCAATAACCCGGCCATTGGCGTCGAGCAGGCTTTGGGTATTGGCTTCGGTGGCGTGACCACTTTGCACCAACTCTTCGACCATATGGCGAATGTGCACCATGCTGCGGTTGATCTCCTCGGTCACTGCGCTTTGCTGCTCGGCGGCCGTGGCGATCTGGGTGCTGAGGTTGTTGATGTGGCTGACCGAGCCCGCCATTTCGTCCAGGCCGGTGTTCACCCGCGCCGTGGCGTCGGCGGCCGACTGGCAACTGGCCTGGGTGTTTTCCATGGCCGCGACGGACGTGCTGACCCCCGTGGTCAGGCGCACCAGCATCTCGTTGATCTGCGACGTGCTGGCCTGGGTACGTGCCGCCAGTGCGCGCACTTCGTCGGCGACCACCGCGAACCCACGGCCTTGCTCGCCAGCCCGCGCCGCCTCGATGGCGGCGTTGAGCGCCAACAGGTTGGTCTGGCCGGCAATCGCGCCGATCACCCCCAGGGTCTCGGTGATACGCGCGGCGTCCTGGCGCATGTTTTCCACGCTCTGGGTGGCACTGGAAACTTCGCCGATCAACGCGCTGACGCTGTTGGACGCCTCACCCACCACCACACGGGAACGGTCGGCGTGTTCGTTGGCACGCTGGGTAAAGGCCGCGGTTTCGGCGGCGTTTTGCGCGACGGTGTCGGCGGTGGAACTCATTTCGGTGATGGCGGTGACGGTCTGGTCGGTCTCCGAGGCATGTCGCAGCAGGATCTGGTTGGTCTGCGCCGAGGTCTGTTGCAATTGCTCCAGGCTCGAGGACATGGCACCCGTGGCCTGGGTGACTTCGCCGATCATGTTTTGCAGGTAGACAATAAACCGGTTGACCGAGTGGCCGATGGCGCCCAGTTCGTCTTCGGCGCGGATGGTGATGCGTCGGGTCAGGTCGGCGTCGCCGGCAGACAGCGCCTCGATATTGCTTTTCAGCGTGGTCATGCGCTGCACCAATTGGCGGATCGCGTACACCGCGAGCAGCACCAGCAGCAACACCATAGGGATTTGCAGCAGGGCCAGGGTACCCAGTACATCATCGCGCTGGGCAGTGATCAGCGAGGTGGGCAGGGCGGTGGCGAGGAACCACGGGGTGCCTTCAATCGGGCGCATGTAAAAGGTGCTGGCGACGCCGCCGTTGTCGAACTCACTGCGCTGCAACGCTTGGTTGCGCTGGGCCAGGGCTTTGCTGACCTGGGCGGCGAAGGCCGATGTGCCAGTCAGCTCGCTGATGTTTTTCAACACCACCGGGCTGCTGATGCGCGAGCTGTTGCTGATGATCTTGCCGTCGCCTTCAACGATCAGCATTTGCCCACCGATGTCTTTTTCCTTGCTGGCCACCAACTCATTGAAGAAGCCCAGGGTCACATCGATGGTCGCCACGCCATAGGCGGCACCGTCGCGCTGGATCGCCATGGCGCAGTTGGTGCGTGGCTCCTGGCTGGCGTCGTCCTTGTAGGCCGCCGCCCAGGCGCATTGGCCGCGAGGTGAAGCGAGCCCGCCTTTGTACCAACTCTGGTCGTAGTAATTGGGGGCCGGGTCGCTGTTCCAGAAGGTATTGACCGTCAGCTTGCCCGAAGCATCACGGTGCCAGAACGTACTGTGTTTGTTGCGCCCGGGGGTGCGCTGGTTGGGAAGCGGCCAGATGCCACCACCGAAGACTTTCAGCTCGCCGTACTGGTCGACCAGGCCAGGCAGGACCTTGTCGATGGCATCGCTGTCGAGCAGGGGAATGGTTTGGGTGATAGTGCGTTGTTGGGCCTGAACCTTGTTCAGCTCGCCCTGGATCTGTTCGGCGACTTCGCTGATGCGGTTGAGCACCACTTGTTCTTCGGTATGGCGCAGCGTGGGTGCGACCAGTTGGCCGATGCCGACGATGGTCAACACAAACAACACCAGGACGAACAGCACCAGAAACACGGTATAGCGGGCTTGGATAGAGCGCAGTGGGGGCATGGGATCGTCCTTACGAAGCGTTTGTTATTCACGCGGCTTTATTAGAGCTTCGTCGGGCTATCGGCTTGGCGAGCCAGAGCTTTAGGTACGATCGTACAAGAAAGTTGGAGCGCCGCTTCAGGGCGCTCCGGGGTGTTCAGATGTTCAGCATCGCCATCACCGTTTCGGGATAACGCAGGCCGACCGTGGCATCGGCCGCAAACACCGCCTCCAGCGCCGCCAATTCACTCGGGCTGAGGCGCACCTCCAGCGCCGCGACGTTCTCTTCCAGGTACTTGCGTCGCTTGGTCCCCGGAATGGGGATGATGTAGTCGCCTTGCGCCAACACCCAGGCCAGCGCCAGTTGCCCGGCGCTGACCCCCTTGTCCCGCGCCAGGGCCTGCACCTGTGTCACCAGTTGCAGGTTCTTCGCGAAATTCTCGCCTTGGAAGCGCGGGCTTTGGCGGCGATAGTCGTCGGCGTCGAAATCGTCCGGGCTTTGCAGTGCGCCGGTGAGAAAGCCGCGGCCCAACGGGCTGTAGGGCACAAACGCAACGCCCAGGCGCTGGCAGGCGGCGAGGCAGCCGTTGTCTTCCTGGTCGCGGCTCCACAGCGAATATTCGCTTTGCAGGGCGCTGATGGGGTGGACCTTGTGCGCCCGCTCCAGGGTGGCCGCCGACGCTTCGCTCAGGCCCAGGTAACGCACCTTGCCTTGCTTGACCAGTTCAGCCATGGCCCCGACGGTTTCTTCGATGGCCACTTCGGGGTCGATGCGGTGTTGGTAGTAGAGGTCGAGGGTCTCCACGCCGAGGCGGCGCAAGGTGCCGTCGATGGCGTTGCGGATGTACTCGGGGCGCCCGTCGACACCGCGCAGCGTCGGGTTGGCCGGGTCGCGCACGATGCCGAACTTGCTGGCCAGGAACACCTGGTCGCGCTTGCCGACGATGGCTTTGCCGATCAGCGCTTCGTTGGTGTGCGGGCCGTACATGTCGGCGGTGTCGAGGAAGTTCACCCCCAGCTCCAGGGCGCGATGCAGGGTCGCGGTGGCCTCCGTGGTGTCGGTGCCGGGGGTGTAGAAATCGGTCATGCCCATGCAGCCGAGGCCGATGGCAGAGACGTGGGGGCCGTTTTTACCGAGTTGACGTGTGTGCATGTGTTAAACGCCTGGGGTGGGAAGGGCTCCATTGTTATCCTCGACAGAATTGGGATAAACCGGCTAAAACAGTTATCACTATTCGGATTATCTAAATAATCATCAGCGAGGGGCCCGGGTTTTGGACCGTTTTAATGCAATGCGCGTGTTTACCCGGATTGTCGAACTGGGCGGCTTCGCCAAGGCCGCAGACAGCCTGCAAATGCCGCGCGCTTCGGTGACGGTGCTGATCAAGCAATTGGAGGCGTATCTGGGGGTGCAACTGTTGCAACGCACCACGCGCCAGGTCAGCCCCACGCTGGACGGCGCTGCGTATTACCAGCGTTGCGTGCGTTTGCTGGCCGACCTGGAGGAGACCGAGGCGGTATTTTCCACCCGTCGGCAAGACCCGCGCGGCACCTTGAGCGTGGACATGCCGTCGGGCATTGGGCGCTGCATCGTGATTCCCGCATTGCCGACGTTCACGGCGCGCTACCCGCATATCGAACTGGAAATCGGCCTGAATGATCGCCCGGTGGATCTGATCCGCGAAGGTGTGGACTGTGTGCTGCGTGGTGGCCCGGCGCTGGATGAGTCGCTGGTGGCGCGCCCCTTGGCGATGCTTGAGCAGGTAACCCTGGCCAGCCCCGCTTACCTGGCGCGCATGGGCGTGCCCGAGTGCTTTGAAGACCTGGTGCATCACCAGATGGTCGAGTACGTATCGAGCACCACTGGCAAGCGCTATGGCCTGGAATTTGAAGTGGGGACCGAGTTGCGCCCGATCAACCTGGCCAAGAGCGTCGCGGTTAACAGCGCCGACGGTTACTTTGCGGCATGTGAGGCAGGGTATGGCTTGATCCAGGCCCCGCATTACCATGCCCTGCGCCAGTTGGCCGAGGGGCGGCTGGTCGAGGTGTTGCCCCGGTTGACGGTACCCGCAATGGCACTGACGGCGCTGTATCCGCCGCACCGCCAGCTGTCCCTGCGGGTACGCGTGTTTGTGGATTGGCTGGTGGAGCTATGCGCCACTCCAGGCCTTGGACTGAGGCGATGACTGCGACGCCGCTGGCGGCTACACGAATATGCGCAAGTCGCCTGGATAGTCCTTGTGGCCCAACGGCTTGCTCGGGTCAGGGGCTGGAACCTTCGCGGCGTAGCCCATGCTTGGCATGGGTTTGACGTTATTGAACACGCCGATCGCCGTACTGCCCGTCATTTCGGCCAGCCCCGGCACCGCTTCGGATGTCTTCATGTGCGACATGCCTACCAGGGCCACCCATTTTTCGCCGTTGGAAGTGGCTTCGATGGTTTTGGTCGCGTAATAGTTGAACTCTCGAAGCCGTTGTTCAGAGCCGAAGCCGGTCTTGGTGGGGCCGTAAAGTGCCTTAACATCCTTGTGCCGGGTGAGGTAATAGTGGTCGAGTGGCACGATCTCGATGCCGTTGGCTTCCAACTTGGCCTTGAGTTCCGTGAAGCTTGGCGATGTGCGCGGCTTGCCTGTGCGTCCGAGCATGCTGATACCGTCATCCTGAAGGCCGTCGGGTAAATCCGGCCGAGACAGCAGCCCTTCCATATACACGCGCTTGACGCCCTCTTTTTTCAACGTTTGCGCATTATCGAACAGGGTCTTGAAGCTGGCCATTTCGTGATGCAGTTCGCCCAGTACCACGCCGTTCGAGGTCTTGAGTGCTTGCGAGAGCAGCTCAGCCGGCGGTATCGGCTTGGTGACCGTTGGAATAGGCGGGCGCGGGGGCATGTTGGTGCCGATCTTGGCGTAATGGTCAAACAGCTCCTCGACGAACTTTTTCATTGTTTCGAACTTGGTATCGGGCTTGAAGTGATCAGGTTCCAGCTTGCCTTTCATGGCGGTGGCATATTCCCCTTCGGGTAACGGCTTTCTGGTACGCGGCGGGCGTTGGCTGACGCTGTACGGCGTGACGCGGTGTTTGCGCGACGGGGAAGAGGCGACGGGCGACGGCGCCAGTGTGTAGGAGGGCTGGAAGTCCTGGATCGGCCCGCCGTAGGGTTGGTTTTTTACTGGGTCATAGGCGTACCAGTTGTCGTTGTGGTGAATCGCGACGGTTTCAATGGTTTGGTCGGCCGACTTGAACGTGCCGATTGAGGCCGCGCCATGGGCCTGGCTGGCCTTGATCAAATCGTAACTGCCGTTTGCGCCTTTGAGTGTGCTCATGGTTTTTTCGGCTAATGCTCCGGTGGCATTGCCCAGCGCTTGCGCGCCCTTGAACAACTGCTTGCCGGTTTTACCTGTTATTCGCGCGGCACCTATCAGCAGGTCGCCCATGCCATCCAGCGGGTTGAGGGCGCCGATGGCCGCGGCCCCGATCACCTTCGCGCCCTTGATATATTTCGTACCGGCAGACACGGCGGCGGACCCCAACTTGCCTAACTTGCCCACAGTGCCCGCACCGGCGGTCAAGAAACTGAAGAGGTCCAGGCCCAGATCCAATGCGCCGTCGGCGATATTGCCCTGGGAAAAGTTGACGATCGCGGACCTGAACGGGATCAGGTTCAGAAAGAACTCGCGCGCGTTGTCTTGTGCCTGTAGTTGCCGCTCGTGGGGGGTTGTGCCCATCGCTTCCTGTTTGATTGCGGGGTTGTCGTAGTCAAGGTGCTCGACAAAGGCATTGGCGATGAGGTGGCTGCGGGCGCTGGAAAAACTGTCAGGCAGTGCAGGCCCTGTCGACGGGCGTTCAGCTTGCGCGGCGTCACCGCCGGCTTTGGGTTTGAACTCGGTTTGCCGGATTTGCCGGTTGCCGTCTTGCCATGTCACGTCTTTCAAGTCGATGTAGTTGTCTTTGCGCGTGATCTTGAGGTTCTGGATATCCAACTGGTAAATCGAGCGTTGGCCCTCTTGCTCGACCTTGAAACTCAGCACCAGGTTTTTTGCCGTCACCTTGTTGCCGTCGTAGGTGGACTCGTGGAAAAACCTGATGTTTCCCGTCTCCAGCCGCTTGCGGTCTTCCAGTGGCAGTTGTGAAATCAGGTGGCGTACCGTGGTGGCAATCGCACTTTTGCGCGTGTCGATGGCCTTGGTGAACTCGCTGTCGAACGCCTGGAACGAACTGCGTGCCGGGCTATTGTTGAACTTGTCGAGCGGGATGCGCTTATCGGAGGTCTTCCATTTGCCCAGGGGGCTTTGCCCCATAGCCACATCGAGCATTGAAAAATACAGGCCTACGGGCCGCAGGTTGGGGTCATAGAGTGGCTGTGGGCCCTGCTTGTACGCTTCGTCCAGCTGCAGGAGCGGTTTTTCAAACAGTGCCGGGTCCATTTCGGGAAACGCTTGCTTGAGCTTTGCCAGCGCGACCCCTTTGCGCGTGGGGAGGTCGGTATTGATTGACTCACTGGCGGCCAGGCGCTGGTTTTGCTGGTCATCGAAGGCGGCCCTGACCCTCTCCAGTTGTTGCGGGGTGTAAACGCCATCAACTGATTTTTGCAACACGCCACTGACTATTCCCCACTCGATCAAGTTCGCTTGCAGCGCATGCTCGGGGGCGGGTTCGGGGATTTGATCGGCGCGCTGCATGACCTGCGCGTAGGTCATCTTTGCCGACGCGCCAAGCGCTTCTTGCTCCACCTTTGCCACCGCCATGCAGAACGTGGTGTGGGCTTGGCTGCCGTATACGATCTGATCGGGGATGTCCTTGACCAGAAAAGCCGGCGCAACGCGGCTGAGCAACAGGTGTGCGGCCAACGGTGCCGTGGCAGGGGTGGCTTTGCCGGTGGCAACGAGGTGGTTTTTCAGGCCTTCAAGCACGCTCGAGACCGGCTTGCCCCAGTGTTGCTCTTGTGCCCAGTCGAAACCGGCCACGCGGGTCCTGCCGGGCTGGCGGACTGACTCGCGATCGAGCCCCAGTTGGATAGCGCTCAGCACGTATTCGGACAGGCTGTCAGGGGTGGCAATACCCCCCAACTTTGTCTGGATCGCGAGGCCCAGCGCCTCGGCCCTTGGTGACTTGAGCAGTTTTTCGATGGCGTTGTGCGGGTCCTGCAGCTCCTGGCTGGAGAGCGGCGTCTGCTCCAGCAAGTAATCCAGTGCCCCTTTGCGTCGGTCGGCAAGGGGCAGGCCCGCAAGCCCGGCGCTGTTGCGGTCTATCGTGTCGCTGATCGCCTGTTGTTGGGCGGCATCCAGCGGCACGGGCCAGGACAGGCCACCGCCGGCATTGCCTACCAAGGGGGCCAGCGCTTTTTGATCCAACCTGTCCCGCAGGGCAATGGCCTGCGCCAGACTGGTCGGGAGTTGGAAGCCCAGGCGGGTGATGACTTGCGCCACGCTGGGGTTGGAAAGCGGTTTATCGGGGTAGGACGAGTCGGGGGCAATCGGCATCGTCCAATTGTGCAACGCACTGGATATGGTTTGCGCGGAGGTCGAATCGGTCCACAGCAGCGCAATACCACGGATGTGGTTGGCCAGTTGGCGCAGGTTCTCCTGGTCGGCGGCTGCGATTTTAAAGCCTTCTGCGGGCGGAATGTGGGTCGGTGTATCGGCGTGGCGGACGGGAGACTGTGCACGGTTCGGTTGGTGGGCTGACGCTGCGGCGTTCGTCATAACACCCGGAATGTACGGAGAGAGGGGAAAGAGGATCATGTGGGTGACTCAATGGCGTAGTGCCCAAACATCCGTGGGATTGGAGTGTGTAGCTTCTTTCCGTGATGGGCTCTAGCTAGGTGAGTGCAGGAGGGAGGACGGTTCCGCGCAAACGGTCAGAAGGCGTTTCGAATGTTTGATGCGGGCGCGCAGGCTGAAGGGCTCGCGGGTTCATCAATCAGGCAGCCGATATGCCAAAGCCTGTCATCGCCTGTAACATGGTGGCCTGCTGACTGCGGCCTATGCCCGCGAGTGGGCATGTGTGGTGATACACCGCTGATACATTCTCAAGATTCAGGAACTGTCATGACTCAAAAGCAACGCTTGAAATATTCGATTCTGATTTCCCTGGTGGTGCTGGGGACGATGTTTGGCCTGTCCTACTTGCAGAACACTGGGGTGATCAGCGAGAAGACGTTCCAGTACATCGCGATCGGCGTGGCCGTCACCGTGGTGGTGATCAACGGCATCATGCGCCGCAAGGTCAAGCCCAACTTCTGAGTCAGGCGCGGCCTTCGAGTACTTTGGCAGCCTCTTCATGGAGGCTGTAGCTTTTGTCCGCATTGAGGGTGATCACGCCCTCGCTGCATAGGCGCTTGAGCACTTCACGCACGCTGAGAAACGACAGCGGAATGCCCAACTCCAGCAAATGGCTGTGCACGCCGCGTACCCCGAGGGTGCGCTGGTTGTCGGCAGCGGTGAGCAGGGCGTCGATGACCTTCAGCCGGATCAGGCTGGTACGCAGGCCAAAATACTTGAGCAAGTGGCGGATACGCTGGTTGCCGTGCTGCTCGGGCGCCTTGCCGAACGCTTGGCCGCCGCGGCCGAACGAGGCATCGGCGGCGGGTGAGTGTCCATCCGTGGGCAGTTGCGAGTTGTACATGCAATAAAACTCCTTATCAGAGCCTGATCAGGAAAATGAGCGCTCTTGGTTAATAAGACGTACGAGCGACAGAAATCATGAAGTTCCAGATGTAGAAATTTTGTCGGTATCGCTTTTGTCACATTGCGGCCCTCTTCGATAAACCCCGTTGTCGCCTAAATTTTTCCGGGTTTTTTGCGTCCTTACGGTGGGGTAACTACCCCTTGCGAGGGTGTTCAATTTGACTGTGGAGTCGGCGTGATTATGTCCAACGGGTTGTCCAGGGTATGTGTGGCAGGGGTGTTGCTGGGGTTGAGCCTGGCGGCATCGGCACGGGAGGCGGTGACGCCGGCGTCGGCAGAGATCCGGCGTACCGGGTACGGCGTGCCCCATATCCGTGCCAATGATGAACGTGGCCTGGGCTACGGCATCGGTTATGCGTATGCCCAGGACAATCTGTGCCTGCTGGCCAACGAAGTGGTCACGGTGAACGGGCAGCGGTCGCGCTTCTTCGGCCCGGACCAGGCGACGCTGGAGGAACGCAACAACCTGGCCAGCGATGTGTTTTTCACCTGGCTGAACACGCCACAGGCCGTCGCGGCCTTCTGGAACGCACAAACCCCGCAGATCCGGCAGCGGGTCGAGGGGTACGTGGCGGGCTACAACCGTTATCTGAAAGAACACGGCGCGCCAGCTCAGTGCCAGGCGGCGTGGGTACGGGCGATCACCGCGCAAGACGTGGTGAAGCTCACCCGGCGTTTGCTGGTCGAAGGTGGGGTGGGGCAGTTTGCCGAAGCGTTGGCGGGTGCCACGCCGCCTGCCGTGACCGCCGGGGTACAGACCCGTGCCCTGGGCTTTGAGCGGGTTGCCGCCAATCAACAGCGCTTTGCCCTGGACCGTGGCAGCAACGCGGTAGCGGTCGGCCGTGACCGTTCGTTCAATGGCCGCGGCATGTTGTTGGCCAACCCGCACTTTCCGTGGGTGGGTGGCATGCGTTTTTATGAGATGCACCTGACCATCCCCGGACAACTGGACGTGATGGGCGCAGCATTGCCCGGCCTGCCGTTGATCAATATCGGTTTCAACCAGCACCTGGCCTGGACCCATACGGTCGACACGTCCAAGCACTTCACCCTGTATCGCCTGACCCTGGACCCCAAGGATTCCACGCGCTATCTGCTGGATGGCAAATCGATCGCGCTGGATAAAACCGCGGTAACGGTGCAAGCCAGGCAGGCCGATGGCAGCCTTAAAGCCGTGTCCCAGACGCTTTACAGTTCCCAGTTCGGCCCGGTGGTGCAATGGCCCGGCAAGCTTGATTGGGACCAGCACCACGCCTTTAGCCTGCGTGATGCCAACCTCGGCAATGATCGCGTGCTGCAACAGTGGTACGCGATGAACCGCGCCGCCAATCTCAAGGAACTGCAAACCTCGGTGCATACCTTGCAGGGTATCCCGTGGGTCAACACGGTGGCGGCGGACGACCAGGGTCAGAGCCTGTACATGAACCTGTCGGTAGTGCCCAACGTCAGCCAGGCCAAGCTCGCCCAATGCAGCGATCCGCGTGCCGGCCTGCAACTGATCGTGCTCGACGGCGCCCACAGCGCCTGCGCCTGGGACATCGACCCGCGTGCAGCCCAGGCCGGGATCTTCGCCGCTGATCAACTGCCGCAACTGGAACGCAGCGACTATGTGCAGCACTCCAATGACTCGGCCTGGCTGGCCAACCCCAAGGCGCCGTTGAGCGGCTTTTCGCCAGTGATCAGCCAGGACCACATCGGCCTCGGCCCGCGTGCGCGTTTCGCCGTGCAACGCCTGCAATCGCTGGAGAGCAAGCCCATCGGCGTTGCTGATCTGCAACATATGGTGATGGACAACGAGGTGTACCTGGCCGGCCAGGTGATGCCCGACCTGATGGCATTTTGCGCCAAACACCTGGGCGCCGATGCCGTGGCCTTGCAGCCGCTGTGCACCAGCCTGAAAAACTGGGACCAGCACGCCAACCTCGACAGCGGCGTGGGCCTGGTGCACTTCATCAACCTGATGGAATACCTGCAGCAGATCCCCGACGCCTGGCGCGTCGCCTTTGACCCGACGCAGCCGTTGACCACGCCCCGCGGCGTGGCCATCGAGCGCGCACCCGTCGCCACGGCGCTGCGCGAAGCGATGCTGGCGTCCACCGCCGACGTGGCCAAGCTCGGTTTGACGGCCAACAGCCGCTGGGGCGATGTGCAAGTCAGCGGGCAGACCCCGATCCACGGCGGCCCCCAGGAGCTGGGCATCTACAACGCCATGCAAACCGTGCCGCGCGCCGATGGCAAACGGGAAGTGGTCAGTGGCAGCAGCTACCTGCAAATCGTCACCTTCGACGACACTGGCCCCCATGCCCAGGGCTTGCTCGCGTTCTCCCTGTCCAGCGACCCTGCATCCACGCACGCCAAGGACCAGACCCAGGCTTTCTCGCAGAAAAAACTCAGCCCGCTGCCGTTCACCGACGCTCAGATCAAGGCCGACCCGCAGTACCGGCAACAACTGATCCAGGAGTAGGGCAGGCGCGCAACCCCTTGATAGCGCTGCGAAATATTTTTGAAATCAAGGGGTTGCACGCTTTGGTAAATGCGTACATAATGGCGCCCATCGAACGCAATGAAGCATTAAAAACTTCAATGTATTCAATGAGTTAGAGTAGAGGCAGGCTTCATTAGCCCACTCAAGTTTGCATGCGGTGAGTGCCAGTGTTCAGGGCATTGATCGTTTGAGGCCGAGTAGCAAAATGGTTATGCAGTGGATTGCAAATCCACCTACGCCGGTTCGATTCCGACCTCGGCCTCCACTCTTGAAAACCCCGTAGATTAGCGTCTACGGGGTTTTTTATTGCCTTGGATAAAGCTCTATCGCCGCAACATAGCCACCCCCGAACAGGGAGCCCTGAACCACCTGTATTCATTCAAATACAAACCCTACCAACGCGTTACACGATAGCCGTGACTCCCTCGACTTGCGGTTGTCATAACACTCGCGAAACAAATATTGCCAAGTGAGAGTGTTGTCATGAAGTTGAATTACCTGACCAAGGCCGCCGTCGTGGTCGCCTTGTTGTCCACGTTATCGGGTTGCTGGATGTTCATGCCACCACCAGGTGGTGGTGGTGGTGGTGGTGGTGGTGGTGGGCACGGTCAAGGTGGTGGGCATGGTGGCCCAGGCTTTGGGGGTGGCGGTGGTCCGCGTTAAGTAGCCAGTCAAGGGAGCAAGCTGTCATGGCTTGCTCCCTTTTTCATGTGGCCAAAGTGTATTCCCCGATCCACCCCCAGCTGTACGGGGCGGTCGGCGCTGCAAACCTCTACTGTCACAGGCCTGTCACCCCGCGCCTGGATGCTCTGTCATGTTCATGTCTACCAGCCTGCTGTCAGCCTTTGTGCTGTTCGCCTTTGTGTCTTCGATTACACCCGGTCCCAACAACACCATGTTGTTGGCGTCGGGGGTGAACTTCGGCTTCCGTCGCTCGATGCCCCACGCGCTGGGGATCAGTATCGGCTTCATGTTGCTGGTGATTGCGGTCGGCCTGGGGCTGGGAGAGGTGTTCAAGGTGTTGCCGTGGGCGTACACGTTGCTGCGCTATGTGGGCGCGGCGTACCTGTTGTACCTGGCGTGGAAGATTGCGACGTCCGGCGGCATGTCCGAGAGCAATGACGAGCACGGCAAACCTATGACTTTTCTCGGTGCCGCGGCGTTTCAGTGGGTCAATCCCAAGGCGTGGATCATGGCGCTGGGCGCGATCACCACCTACACGCCAGCGGAGGGCTATGTCACCAACGTGCTGGTGATTGCCCTGGTGTTTGCCGTGGTCAACCTGCCCAGTGTGTGCGTCTGGGTCGTCTGCGGCAGCGGGCTGCGCAATGTGTTGCGCGAGCCGCGCCTGTTGCGCGTGTTCAACGGGTCAATGGCCGGGCTGCTGGTGCTGTCGTTGTACCCGATGCTGTTTGCCAGCTGAGCGCATTAGACCGGCGATATAGTCGCCAACAGGCCGATGCCGATGGTCAGCACTAAAAAGCCGAACAGGAAAATTGCCATCTTGGTCATAAGGCCTCCGAAGGGAAGGGGGCGTCAGGAAGAGTCCTGCCGCGCTCGACAAGGGTGTCGGGAGTGGCGCCATTGTCTCTTTGCAGGCGCTTTCGATACAGAGGCAGATAGCAAAGAAAAAACCGTATCAGATGCACTTGCAAGCGCTCGGCCACGGGTTTTGCCGGCAGGCGGTTTTCTCAAGATCAGGCATAAACCGGCTGTTTAAATCGTTGTATGTACCGCGCCGATTGCTGATCGGCCGCGCGCAGCCTATCCTGGCGTCCGCGCCGATCCTGGATCACCGGAAGCCACGATTTCGCCGTTTTGGTGCGCCAATCCTCTAAGATGGCGCCCACTGCATCAACAATAAAAGTGGGCTAACCCTCGATGGAAAGACGCCAGTTCAGCGGTGGCATGAAAGGCAAGAACCTGCGCTACCTGAATGACCCCTCCCAACAGCCGTCGCCGGTCACCCGCGTCGGTTTTTTGCTGCTCGAACATTTTTCCCTGCCGGCCTTCACCCAGACCCTCGACACCCTGGTCACCGCCAACCTGCTGCGCCCCGATCTGTTTGCCTCGCGCACCTTTGGCTGGGGCGACGGCGAAGTGATCAGCGACCTGGGCCTGGTGATCCGCCCGGATGCGCGCCTGGATGTGGCGGCGTTGCACGACCTGGAATTGTTGGTTATCTGCGGTGGCTTTCGCACCGAACTCAAGGCTGGCGAAGACTTCATCCACGTGTTGCGCACGGCTGCCGAACATGGGGTGGGTCTGGCGGGACTGTGGAATGGCTCGTGGTTCCTTGGCCGCGCGGGATTGTTGCAGGGCTATCACTGCGCCATCCACCCCGAGCACCGTCCCGCGTTGGCGGAAGTGTCGAAAGCGGCGCAGGTCACCAGCGAACCCTTTGTGATCGATCGCGACCGACTCACTGCGTCCAGCCCTTCGGGGGCCTTCCACATGGCCCTGGACTGGATCAAAAGCCTGCACGGCAAAGCGCTGGTCGAAGGTATCGAGGACATCCTGGCGTTTGAAGAGTCACGCTACCGGCGCATCAAGCCGACTGAAAACATCAGCGTCAGCGCACCGTTGCGCGAGGTGGTCAAGCTGATGGACGCCAACCTCGAAGAGCCCCTGGAACTCGACCAGCTGGCGGTCTACGCCGGTCGTTCGCGACGCCAGCTGGAGCGCCTGTTCAAGGAACAACTGGGCACCACGCCGCAGCGCTACTACATGGAACTGCGCGTCACCGAGGCGCGGCGGTTGCTGCAGCACACGGAGTTGTCCCAGGTGGAAGTGTTGGTGGCGTGCGGGTTTGTATCGCCGAGCCACTTCAGCAAGTGCTACAGCTCCTACTTTGGCTACCGCCCGTCCAAGGAGAAGCGGCTGGTCAAGTAGAGCAGATGTTGCAGGTTCCATGGTTGAGGGGAAATGTCTCTACCAACAGTACCGCCGCCTTCGCAGCCTCGCTAAAGCTCGACACCACAGAGGACTAGCAGTGTCTGGGCGATCTCCAGCCGAGCGCTGACAGCCCGGCAACACCAATCAACTGTGGGAGCGGGCTTGCCCGCGAAAGCGGTGTATCAGGCAATACATCCCCCTCAGAACCGCCCCAATCGGTAAGCCCCACACTGCGCTGAGTCACCTTTCCACAGCTTCACCATCCACTCCGCCGTCACCGCCGCCTGCGTCAGCCCCAAATGCTGATGCCCAAACGCAAGCAGCACTTTGCCCTCACACACCCGATCAATAATCGGTAGAGAGTCCGGCAGCGAAGGCCGGAAACCCATCCACGGCGTGGCATCCGTCACGCTCAGTGGCTGGCGGAACAACCCGTCACTCAACCGGTGCAACTGCCAGGCGCGCTGCATGTTCGCGGGGCGATCAAGCCCGGCGAATTCCACCGTGCCGGCCAGGCGCAAGCCGCCCGCCATCGGCGTCATGATGAATTTGCGTTCCAGCGAGGTGACCGCAAACGGCAGGCGCTGCGCTTCCTGGGGCAGCATCAGGTGATAGCCACGCTCGGTGTCCAGCGGGACCTGTTTACCGGTCAAGGCCGCGGTCAGTTTGGCCGAATGCGCACCGCAGGCGATCAGCACCTGGCGCGCCGTCAGCTTGCCCTGGTCGGTCAGCAACGCGACGCCTGCGCCTTCAAGGCAGGCATCCATTACACGCTGCTGGAGAAACGTCACGCCGCTGGCCCTGGCCGCCTCCACCAACTCGCACACCACCCGATAAGGGTCTACAAAGTGCCCGGTCGCCGGGAAAAACAACCCGCCGCGTATACCCTCGCTCAACTGCGGCGCAGCCTCGCGTATGGCACTGCCGGTCCACGCCTGCACAGGCACGCCTTGCTGTTGCATACGCTGTTGCAGCGCGTCGAGGGCGGCTTGGGATTCGGCGCGTTCAAATACCAGCAACGAGCCATTTTCATGCAACAACCCTGGGCGTTCGATGCTCTGCAACAAACGCTGCCAGGCGCCCAGGCTGCCTTCGTTCAGCGCGCGGATGCCCGCCACGGTGCGCCGGTAACTGGCCGGACGCAGGTTGAGCAGCAGGCGGATAAACCACGGCAGCGCGCGGGGCAGGTATTTCCAGTCCAGGCGCAGCGGGCCCATGGGGTCCAGCAGCATCGCGGGCAGGCGCTTGAGGATCGACACGTCGGCAATCGGGAAGACTTGCTCGGTTGCCAAGTGGCCGGCGTTGCCCCACGAGGCGCCCATGCCCGGTGCCTGCTGGTCGACCACCACCACACGCGGGCCCTGACGCGCCAGTTGCAGGGCACAGGCGACGCCGACGATACCGGCGCCGACCACTATGATGTCGGGTTCGGGCATGGCCTAGACCTCCCTCGAACCGTCGAGCAGGCGGCGCAACAGCAGCGGGTTGCCTGCCTGGAGCGCGCTGGGCAGCAACTCGTCGGGAAAATCCTGGTAGCACACCGGGCGCAGGAACCGTTGGATCGCCGCGGTGCCCACTGACGTGCTGCGCGAATCCGACGTAGCCGGGAAGGGCCCGCCGTGGACCATGGCGTCGCACACCTCCACGCCGGTCGGCCAGCCATTGACCAGCAGGCGCCCGGCCTTGCGTTCAAGTACCGGCAGCAGGGCCTTGGCACGTGTCAGGTCGGCCTCATCCAGGTGCAAGGTCGCGCTGAGCTGGCCTTCCAGGTGTTCGCTGACCTGGCGCACCTGCTCATCGTCGGCACACACCACCACCAGCGACGCCGCACCGAACACTTCGGCCTGCAACTGCGCATTGCTCAAAAACTCGCTCGCCTGGGTCACAAACAGGTGCGCCTGGCCTTGGTTCGGCCCAGTCGCCCCCAGACCTCTGGCAACCACCTCGGCGTGTTCAGCCAGGGCGCCGACACCTGCCTCGTAAGCCTGGAAAATACCGGGCGTGAGCATGGTCTGCGCCGGGCATTGCGGGAGCAGTGCCCGCGCGGTGCTGAGGAAGCGCTCCAGCGCCGGGCCCTGGACGGCCATCACCAGGCCGGGATTGGTACAAAACTGCCCGGCGCCCTGGGTCAGCGACGCCACAAACCCTTTGGCCAAGCTCTCTGCCCGTGCCTCAAGGGCCGCAGCAAACAGGTACACCGGGTTGATCGAACTCATCTCGGCATACACCGGAATCGGCTCGGGCCGCGCCTGGGCCGCCTGGGTCAGCGCCACGCCGCCGCTGCGCGAGCCGGTAAAACCCACCGCCTTGATACGTGGGTCGGTGACCAGCGCAATTCCCACTTCGCGCCCGGCCCCGTACAGCAGCGAAAACACGCCCTCAGGCAAACCGCAGTCCTTGACCGCCTGGGCCACGGCACGTCCCACCAGCTCACTGGTGCCAGGGTGGGCGCCGTGGGCCTTGACGATCACCGGGCAACCGGCGGCCAATGCCGAGGCGGTATCGCCGCCCGCCACCGAAAAGGCCAAGGGGAAATTGCTTGCGCCAAACACCGCCACCGGGCCCAGCGCGATATGCCGCTGACGCAGGTCCGGGCGCGGCAGGGGTTGGCGTTGCGGCTGGGCGCTATCGACCCGCACATCCAGCCATTCCCCGGCACGCACGGTGCGGGCGAAGGTACGCAGCTGCGCGCAAGTGCGCCCGCGTTCGCCGCTGATACGCGCTTGCGGCAGGCCGGTTTCGGCCATCGCGCGCTCGATCAAGGCATCGCCCAGCGCTTCGATTTGCGCGGCGATGGCTTCCAGAAAACGGGCGCGCGCCTCCAGTGAAGTTTCGCGATAACCATCAAAGGCGGCCCACGCCAACGCGCAGGCCTGGGCCACCTGTTCAGCATTGCCACCGGCATAGGCCGGTTCCAAGGGGGTGTCGGTGGCGGGGTTGATCGCCCGGATCGCATCGCGATTGCCGCAAAGGGAGTGCTGACCGATCAGCATCGTGCCCGTCAGAGTCATGGGGTCGTCCTGGAAAAAAGAGGGTTGGCCGCTGCGCAAAGCACAGCGGCGCACAAGGCTTCAGTCGAAGTTCTGCTCAGCCGACCAGTTGGCGTACCACTGGCGGAACAGTGCGTACTGGTTCTCGGCATAACGGCGCTGGGCGTCGCTCAACACGTCCGTCTCGTTGAAGTGCAGCGCGTAGCCCTGGTCACCGTTGAGCACCATCAGGTGCTTGTAGTACAGCACCAGGTCGCAACCTTCATCGAAGGATGACAACACCGCCAGTGCGGCCTCCAGCTCGCGGGCCAGGCGCCGGGCCTTGGCATCGCCCTTGGCCGCCTGTTTGCTCAGGGCCACCAGTTGCAGGACTTCGCGGGGCAGGGCGTTGCCGATGCCGGTGATGGCGCCGGTGGCGTTGCAGTTGACGAAACCATGCACCACCTGGGTGTCGACGCCGACCATCAAGGTCACGCTGTCATCCTGGGAGGTGATGTGTTCCGCCGCGTAGCGCAGGTCCGCGCCACCGCCGAACTCCTTGAAGCCGATCAGGTTCGGGTGTTCACGACGCAGTTCGAAGAACAGCTCGGCGCGGGTCGCAAAACCGTAGTACGGGCTGTTGTAGATCACTGCCGGCAGGTTGGGCGCGGCCTTGAGGATCGCCGAGAAGTGCGCTTTTTGCGCCGTGGCGGACGCACCGCGGGACAACACTCGGGGGATCACCATCAAGCCGTGGGCGCCGACCTTGGCCGCGTGGGCCGCATGGGCCACTGCCTCACGGCTGTTCACCGCACCTGTGCCAACGATGGTCGGCACGCCCGCGGCCACCAGGCGCGCCACGCCTTCCTGGCGCTCGGCCTCGGTCAGCAGCGGCCAGTCGCCCATCGAGCCGCAATACACCACCGCGCTCATGCCCGCGTCGATCAACTCGCGGCCCTTGGCGACCAGCGCGTCGAAGTTCGGCTTGCGCGCAGCGGTGCACGGGGTCATCAGCGCGGGAATGCAGCCGGTGAAGATGTTGTCGCTCATTGTTCTAACTCCTTGGAACGTTCAAGTGGATGGGGCCTTAGATGCCCCAGGCGAAAGGGTCCTGCGCGTCGATCAGCAAGGTGCTGTCGGCGGTCATGTAGGCGCGGCCGGTGATGAATGGGCGCACGCGTTCGCCGTCCCATTCGTAGCGGCCTTCGAATTGGCTGCCGGTGATGCTCGCTTGCAGCCAGGTTTCACCGGGTGCGAGTTTTCCATCGGCGGCCAGGCATGCCAGCTTGGCGCTGGTGCCGGTGCCGCAGGGCGAGCGGTCGTAAGCCTTGCCGGGGCACATCACGAAATTGCGGCTGTCGGCCGTGGCGTCATCGGCGAACAGTTCTATATGGTCGATCAGCGCCCCGTCGGCGCCGTGGATGCCCTGGGCTTCGAGGGCCTTGAGCATCGCCCAGGTGTAGTCGGTGAGGGCGTCGACGTTGTCCATCTGCAAGCGTTGGCCATGTTCCGAGACCAGGAAAAACCAGTTGCCGCCCCAGGCGACGTCGCCCAGGACCCGGCCATGGCCCGGCACATCGACCGCCACCTGCTGACGATGCCGATACGCCGGTACGTTGCGCAGGGTGACGGCGCCGTCCGCGTGCAACGTGGCGGCGACCGGGCCGACCGGCGTGTCGATGGTGTGCACGCCGGGGGCGATGCGCCCCAGGTGATGCAACGACGCCACCAGCCCGATGGTGCCGTGGCCGCACATGCCCAGATAACCGGCGTTGTTGAAGAAGATCACGCCACAGGTCGCGCCGGGTGTGACCGGCGCGCAATACAGCGCGCCGACCAGCACATCATTGCCGCGCGGTTCCAGCAGGCAGGCGCGACGCCATTGATCGTGCTCGCTGCGCAGGTTGTCCAACTGCGCGGCGATGGAGCTGCCGCTCAGGGCCGGGAAGCCGTCCAGGATCAGGCGCGTGGGTTCGCCGCCGGTGTGGGAGTCGATGACGTGCAAGCGCTTCATAAAAGCCTCCATTCAGTGAGTGGCCGGGGCCAGCGGGGTGGCGTAGTGAGCGTCGCCGACGGTTTCGCTTTCAGCGTCGTCGGACTCCAGGTGTACCAGATGCGCCGGTACGCCGGTCGCCGCGCCCCAGTAGTAAATGCCCAGGGCGCAGACGGCGACCACAACGGTGTCGAGGGGGTGACCGATGGCGCCGATGCCGCCAAAACTGCCGAGTTTGGAGAGCAGGATCATGGCCGCGTAGAAGCCGATCAGCCACGCAGAAGAACGCACTTGCTGTTTGAGATTGAGGTGCGCGGTCGGCACCCAGCGGGCGCACAGCAGGTACACCACGAACATCAGGATTTGCAGGCCCAGCAGCCAGGACACTGTGCTCCAGCCGGACCAGTACACAATCAACGCAGCGATGATGAACGACAGCGGGCCCAGCACTGCCATGCCCTTGACCCGGAACGGACGCGCCATATCGGGAGCATTGCGGCGCAGCGCGGCGACGGTCACCGGGGCGACTGCGTAACTGAGGATCAGCGCGGCGGAGACCACATTGATCAACGCTTCCCAGGAGGGGAACGGCAGGGTCCAGAACACCGACAAGCCGAACGTCAGCCACAGCGCCGGGCGCGGGATACCGGACTTTTCATCGATACGCGTGAAGATCTTGAAAAACGTGCCGGTCTGCGCCCAGCCGTAGACCACCCGCGGCGTGGCGTTCATGTAGATATTGCCGCAGCCGCTGGGGGAGATCACCGCGTCGGCCACCACCAGGTACGCCAGCCAACCGACACCCAGGGCCAGGGCGATATCGCGGTACGGCAGGGCCAATTGCTTGCTGATCCCGGCCCAGCCATCGGCGAGCATCTCGGTAGGCACGCCGCCGAGGAACGCGGTTTGCAGCAGCACGTAGATCGCCGTCGACAGCAGCACCGAGAGAATCAACGCGATGGGAATCGTGCGTTGCGGGTTCTTCACTTCGCTGGCCACCGAAATGATCGGCGTCAGCCCCAGGTAAGCGAAAATCACCCCACCGGCCGACACGGCCATCTCGATACCCGACAGGCCAAACGGCGCGAAGCCATGGGCCTGGAAATTCGCCGGCTTGAAGAAGGTGAACAGCACGCCAATCACCAACAGCGGCACGATGAACTTGAATACGCTGACCAGGTTGTTGGCGATGGCGAAGGTCTTCACGCTGCGGTAATTGAGGATGAAAAACACGCACAGCAGGGCCAATTGCACCAGCCAGCCGAGGGTGGTCGGGTCGCTGGAACCGGCTTTGGTCAGCTCGGGAAACCACGCCGCCGCATATTGACGCGAAGCGACCACTTCAATCGCCACCAGGCTGGAAAACGCGATCAGCGTGATAAAGCCCATCAGGTAGCCCAGCAACGGGCCGTGGGAATACACCGGGTAACGCACCACGCCACCGGCGCGGGGCAGGGCGGCGCCGAGTTCGCAGTACACAATGCCCAACAGCAGCACCGCGAAACCGCCGATCAGCCAGGAGATGATCCCCGCGGGGCCGGCGATGGCCGACACGTGGCTGGCCGCAAACAACCAGCCGGAACCGAAGATGGCACCCAGGCCGATAAAGGTGAGATCCATCAGTGAAAGTTGCTTCTTGAACTTGCCTTGACCTGACATAGCGTCGCCTTCTTGTGAGTTATTGGATAGGCATGCAGTGGCCATAGCGTGAACTCACGAGGGGCGGCGCGATTGATGTTTTTTGCGTGCATGAATGACGAAATCGGCACAGTTGGCGTCGCTCGACAGCGCTCCAGGCATGGTGCAATCTGCTACGCGTCGAGGGGTTCAACGAGGGGATAAACACAGATGATGCCGACCGCGTTTGCGACCCTTTGCCAAGGCAGTGAGGTGAATCGTCCCCACACCATCGAGCAGTTATTGGCCGGCATGGTGCAACTGTTGCCGATGCTGGATGTGATCCCCAATGCGGCGATTTTCATCAAGGACACCAGGGCCCGCTACGTGCTCGCCAACCGTACATTGGTGCAACGTTGCGGCCTCAAGCAGTTGCAACCGCTGCTCGGCAAGACCAGCGCCGAAGTGTTTCCCGCGCAACTGGGGCCGGGCTACACCGAACAGGACCGGCGCGTGCTGGAGCAGGGATTTGTCCTCGAAGACCAGTTGGAACTGCACCTGTACGGCACTCGCGAACCGGGTTGGTGCCTGACCCACAAATGGCCGCTGTACAACCACGAGGGGGCGATCATCGGCCTCGGCGGTATCTCGGTGGACCTGCAATCGGCGAGTGAAACCCACCCGGCGTATCAGCGCCTGGCTGCGGTGGACGAATACATCCGCACGCACTTCAACCGCCGCGTAACCCTGGGTGAGCTGACGCAGATCGCCGGGATTTCCGTGGCGCAACTGGAGCGCTACTGCAAGCGCGTGTTCCACCTCACGCCCCGCCAGATGATCCAGAAAGTGCGCCTAGAACACGCCCACCGCTTGTTGCACACCGACCTGCCGATTACCGAAGTGGCCTTGCAGTGCGGCTACACCGACCACAGCGCGTTCACCCGCCAGTTCAAGGCATCCACCGGATTCACCCCTCGGCAGTACCGCGACGGCTTGTAGTGAGCGGGCTTGCCCCGGTACAAACCGGGGACATCGTTTACATATCTAACCGGGGACATGGTTTACAGGTTAATACGCATGATCAGGAGGTAACTGATCATGCCCTGGAACCAAGAGTCTC
>NZ_JACVAC010000013.1 GCF_014851685.1 Pseudomonas sp. PDM05 | reverse complement strand
AGCCGGACGCGTTCTACCGAACGACACCGCTCAAATGTGGGAGCTGGCTTGCCTGCGAAAGCGGTGGTTCAGCCAACACTTCTACCAACAGTGCCGCCGCCTTCGCAGCCTCGCTAAAGCTCGACAGCTCCCACAGAGGATTGGCGTTGTTTTGGAGACCTGCAGCCGGACGCGTTCTACCGAACGACACCGCTCAAATGTGGGAGCTGGCTTGCCTGCGAAAGCGGTGGTTCAGGCAACTTCTCTACCAACAGTGCCGCCGCCTTCGCAGCCTCGCTAAAGCTCGACAGCTCCCACAGAGGGTCGCCGGGCCTTGGTCGTCTAAACCAGACACCGGCACCCCGCGGATGCCCCAGTTTTCGTTACCAGCCTGGCTATACACACCGGGCGTGCGGGCAAACACGTCGACCAGGCTGTGATAGGCCTTGTCGCGCAGTTGCTGCTCGGTCACCACCACTACGCTGGACTGGGTCTGCTCCAGGCTGCGATTGATCTTTTCGCCGCTGACTTGACCTGCTGAAAAAAAATCCCACCCAGGCATTGTTAACATCTTAACCATAAGATTAACATGTTAACCAACCCAGCCAGACTCAGGAGATCCGCATGCCCCGCGCCGCCAGCGAAATCGCCACAGGCACCTTGTTCGGCGTTGCCTTGAACTACACCGGTCTGCTGCAAAGCCGACTGGCCGAATTCAACCAACCGCCCTACCAGCAGCCACCGCAAAAACCGGTCCTGTTCATCAAGACCCCCAACACCCGCACCACCGACGGCCAAGCCGTGACCGCCCCCGCCGGCGAGCGCCTGCAACCCGGCCCGGCGCTGGGCGTGGTGATCGGCAAGACCGCCAGCCGCGTCGCCGAACAGGACGCCCTGGCCCACGTCGCTGGCTACCTGATCGTCAACGAATTCAGCCTGCCCGAAGACAGCTACTACCGCCCCGCCGTCAAAGCCAAGTGCCGCGATGGCTTCTGTGCACTCAGCAGCGAGGTGATCCCCACCCGCGATGTTCCGCACGCCCACAACCTGATACTCAAGCTGCTGGTCAACGGCGAAGTGCGCCAGGAAAACACCACCGCCAATTTCGTGCGCAGCATTCCCCGGCTGATTGCCGAACTCAGCGAATTCATGACCCTGCACGAAGGTGATGTGCTGATCACCGGCACCCCGGAAGGCCGCGTCGATGTGGTGCCCGGCGATGACGTCGTGGTGGAAATCAGCGGCCTCGGTCGCCTGCGCAACTCAATCGTGGCCGAGTGAGGAATCACCGATGAAACACGCACGCATCCGTTATCAGAACCAGATCCACACCGTCACCGTAGAAGCCGACAACGCCGTGCGCCTCGCCGATGGCCGCCTGCTCGCCGAACATCAGGTGCAATGGCTGCCGCCGGCCGAAGGCAGCATGTTCGCCCTGGGCCTGAACTACGCCGACCATGCCGCCGAACTGGCCTTCAACGCGCCCACCGAACCGCTGGCATTCATCAAGTCGCCGGGCACTTACACCGGCCACAACCAAGTGACCTGGCGCCCCGACAACGTCAAGTACATGCACTACGAGTGCGAGTTGGTGGCGGTGATCGGCAAGCCGGCACGCAACGTCAAGCGGGCGGACGCGCTGGACTATTTGGCCGGCTACACGGTGTGCAACGACTATGCGATCCGCGACTACCTGGAAAACTACTACCGCCCCAACCTGCGCGTGAAGAACCGCGACTGCACCACCCCGGTCGGCCCGTGGATCGTCGACGCCGCCGACGTGCCCGATCCGTCGCGACTGACCCTGCGCACCTGGATCAATGGCGAGTTGAAGCAGCAAGGCAGCACTGCCGACATGATCTTCGACATCCCCTACCTGATCGAATACTTCTCCAGCTTCATGACCCTGCAACCCGGCGACATGATCGCCACCGGCACGCCCGAAGGCCTGGCCGATGTGGTGCCGGGGGATGAAGTGGTGGTGGAAGTCGAAGGCGTTGGCCGCCTGGTCAACCGCATCGTCAGCGAATCCGAATTCTTTGCCGCGCGCGGCTGAACACAACAACAGAGAGCACAGCATGATCAAGCACTGGATCAACGGCCGCGAAGTCGAGAGCCGCGACACCTTCACCAACTACAACCCGGCCACCGGCGAAGCCCTGGGTGAAGTCGCCAGCGGCGGTGCCGAGGAGGTCAACCTGGCCGTCGCGGCGGCCAGGCAGGCCTTCCCCAAGTGGGCCAACACCCCGGCCAAGGAGCGCGCGCGGCTGATGCGCAAGCTCGGCGAGTTGATCGAGCAGAACGTGCCGAACCTGGCCGAACTGGAAACCCTCGACACCGGCCTGCCGATCCACCAGACCAGGAACGTGCTGATCCCGCGTGCCTCGCATAACTTCGATTTCTTCGCCGAAGTCTGCACGCGCATGGACGGCCACAGCTACCCGGTCGACGATCAGATGCTCAACTACACCCTGCGCCAGCCGGTGGGAGTCTGCGCGCTGGTGTCGCCGTGGAACGTACCGTTCATGACCGCCACCTGGAAGACCGCGCCCGCGCTGGCCCTGGGTAACACGGCGGTGCTGAAGATGAGCGAACTGTCGCCGCTGACCGCCAATGAACTCGGGCGCCTGGCACTGGAAGCCGGCATCCCGCCCGGCGTGCTCAACGTCGTTCAGGGTTACGGCGCAACGGCCGGCGATGCGTTGGTACGCCACCCCGATGTGCGCGCGATTTCCTTCACCGGCGGCACTGCCACCGGGCGGCGGATCATGCAGACCGCAGGCTTGAAAAAGTACTCGATGGAACTGGGCGGCAAGAGCCCGGTGCTGGTTTTTGACGATGCCGACCTTGATCGCGCCTTGGACGCAGCGCTGTTCACTATCTTCTCGCTGAACGGTGAACGCTGCACCGCCGGCAGCCGCATCTTTATCCAGGAAACCGTCTACGACAGCTTCGTCGCCGAGTTCGCCGCACGCGCCAAGCGCTTGATCGTCGGCGACCCGCAAGACCCGAAGACCCAGGTCGGCTCGATGATCACCCAGGCCCATTACGACAAGGTCACCGGCTATATCAAGATCGGCATCGAAGAAGGCGCCAACCTGCTGGCCGGCGGCCTGGAACGCCCGGCCAATCTGCCGGCGCACTTGTCCAAGGGCCAGTTCATCCAGCCCACCGTGTTTGCCGACGTGGACAACCGCATGCGCATCGCCCAGGAAGAAATCTTCGGCCCGGTGGTGTGCCTGATCAAGTTCAAGGACGAGGCCGAAGCCCTGCGCCTGGCCAACGACACCGAGTACGGCCTGGCCTCCTACATCTGGACCCAGGACATCGGCAAGGCCCATCGCCTGGCCTACGGCATCGAAGCCGGCATGGTGTTCATCAACAGCCAGAACGTGCGCGATTTGCGCCAGCCGTTCGGCGGCGTCAAGGGTTCGGGCACCGGGCGTGAAGGCGGCGAGTACAGCTTCGAGGTGTTTACCGAAGCCAAGAACATCTGCATCTCCATGGGCAGCCATCACATTCCGCGCTGGGGGGTGTGAGGATCGACTCGCTATCGTGAGCCTGCCGGGTTTATAAAACGGCAAGGGTCACCGGCTACCTTCGCGCAGACCAATCACAAGAATCCGGGCCCTCGAGGGCCCCGCCAGGAGAACCGTCATGGGCAAGCTTGCTCTAGCCGCCAAGATCACTCACGTGCCGTCGATGTACCTGTCGGAACTGCCCGGCCCACGCCAGGGCTTTCGCCAGGCCGCCATCGACGGGCATCGCGAAATCGGCCGACGCTGCCGGGAACTGGGAGTCGATACGCTGGTGGTGTTCGACACCCACTGGCTGGTCAACGCCAACTACCACATCAATTGCGGGCCGCATTTCAAGGGCCTGTACACCAGCAACGAACTGCCGCACTTCATCAGCAACATGGAGTACGAGTTCCCCGGCAACCCGGAGCTGGGCAAAATCCTCGCCGATGAATGCAACCGCCTTGGCGTGGAAACCATGGCCCACCACGCCACCACCCTGGCACCGGAATACGGCACGCTGGTGCCGATGCGCTACATGAACGAAGACCAGCATTTCAAGGTGATCTCGGTGTCGGCGCTGTGCACCTCGCACTACCTCAACGACAGCGCCCGCCTCGGCTGGGCCATGCGCAAGGCGGTGCAAGAGCACTACGACGGTACCGTGGCGTTCCTTGCCAGCGGTTCACTGTCACACCGTTTTGCCCAGAACGGCCAGGCCCCGGAATTCGCCACCCGGATCTGGAGCCCGTTCCTCGAAACCCTCGACCAGCGTGTGGTGCAGATGTGGCAGGACGCCGAGTGGCCGGAGTTCTGCGGCATGCTCCCGGAGTACGCGGCCAAGGGGCACGGCGAAGGTTTCATGCATGACACCGCGATGCTGTTGGGGGCCATGGGCTGGTCGAACTACGACGCCAAAGTCGAAGTACTGACGCCTTACTTCGCCGCCTCCGGTACCGGCCAGATCAACGCGATTTTCCCGGTGACGCCACAGGACGGCTCGGCCACGCCGCCGGCCAGCGCGTCCAACCCCACTGCCGTGGCCTCCACCAGCCGCCTCTGACAGAGAGACCTGACATGCCCCACTTAGTCCTGCTCTACACCGCCGACCTGGAGCCCTGCGCCGACATCCCGGGCCTGTGCCGGGCACTTGCCGACACCATGCTCGAGCAACACGACGCAAGCGGCAAAGCGGTCTTCCCCAAGGGCGGCACCCGCGTGCTGGCCTACCCCGCCGCCCACAGCGCCGTGGCCGACGGCAACGGCGACTACGGCTTTCTCTACGCCAACCTGCGCATGGGCGCCGGGCGCAGCGCAGCGGTGCACCAACAGGTCGGTGACCAATTGCTGGCGGTGTTGAACGCACACCTGGGCCACCTGCTGCTGCAGCGACCGATCGGCATCACCCTGCAGATCGACGAAAGCCTGGGCCAGGTCTACGACGGCAAACACAGCAGCCTGCACCCGCTGTTCAACCGCTGAATCCTTTTTTGCAGAGAGACCCGTCATGCTCGATTCAACCTTGATCCAACTGGCGGCCGAGCGCCTCGACACGGCCGAACGCACGCGCCAGCAAGTCGCGCAGTTTTCCCTCAGCTACCCCGACATCACCCTCGACGACGCCTACGCCATCCAACGCGCATGGGTAGCACGCAAGATCAGGGACGGGCGCAAGCTGGTCGGCCACAAGATCGGCCTGACCTCCCGCGCCATGCAGGTCTCGTCGAACATCACCGAACCCGACTTCGGCGCCCTGCTCGACGACATGCTCTTCGACGAAGGCACCGACATCCCTTTCGAACGCTTTATCGTGCCGCGGGTGGAAGTCGAGCTGGCGTTCATCCTCGGCAAACCCCTCAAGGGCCCGAACGTCACGGTATTCGAAGTACTCGACGCCACCGAATGGGTGATCCCGGCGCTGGAAATCATCGACGCGCGCATCCAGCAGGTCGATCCGCAGACCGGCGCCACCCGCAAGGTGTTCGACACCATTTCCGATAACGCCGCCAACGCCGGCGTGGTGATGGGCGGCCGCCCGGTACGCCCCACCGACGTGGACCTGCGGCGGATTCCGGCGGTGCTGTACCGCAACGGCGTGATCGAGGAATCCGGGGTCAGCGCCGCCGTACTCAATCACCCGGCCAAGGGCGTGGCATGGCTGGCCAACAAGCTCGCGGCCTACGACGTGAGCCTGGAACCGGGGCAGATCATCCTCGGCGGCTCGTTCACGCGGCCGGTGACGGCCAGTCCGGGCGACACCTTCCATGTCGACTACGACCAACTGGGCAGCATTGCCTGCCGCTTTGTCTGAGGGTGTAGTGATGCTGAAAAACACGTTCAAGGCCCGCCTCAAGGCGGGTGAGCCGCAGATCGGCCTGTGGCTGGGCCTGGCGGATGCGTATTGCGCGGAACTGGCCGCCAACGCCGGGTTCGACTGGCTGCTGATCGACGGCGAACACGCGCCCAACGACCTGCGCAGCCTGCTCGGCCAGTTGCAGGCAATTGCGCCCTACCCGTCGCAGCCGATCATCCGCCCGGTGCAGGGCGACACGGCGTTGATCAAACAAGTGCTGGATATTGGTGTGCAGACCCTGCTGGTGCCAATGGTCGAAAGCGCCGCCCAGGCGCGCGAGCTGGTGCGCGCCATCACCTACCCGCCCCACGGTATTCGGGGCGTCGGCAGCGCGTTGGCGCGGGCGTCGCGCTGGAACAGCGTGCCGGATTATCTGGACAAGGCCGACGCAGAAATGTGCCTGCTGGTGCAGATCGAAAACACCGAGGGCCTGGCCAACCTCGATGCCATCGCCGCGGTCGACGGCGTAGACGGCGTGTTCATCGGCCCAGCGGACTTGTCGGCAGCCATGGGCCATCGGGGCAACCCTGGCCACCCGGACGTACAAGCGGCGATCGAAGAAGCGATTGCGCGGGTGTGCAAAGCAGGCAAGGCGGTTGGCATTCTGAGTGCCGATGAAAAACTGGCGCGCCGCTACCTGGAATTGGGCGCTACTTTTGTCGCCGTCGGCGTGGATACCACCGTATTGATGCGCGGGCTGCAAACCCTAGCGGGTCGCTTCAAGCAAATTGAACCCCCTGGACCCGCAGCAGGTGGGGTGTATTGATCCCAGAACACAGGGATCGGCGGTGTCCTCGGTTCCCGAGCCTGGCACACATCCAAGTGTGGGAGCTGGATTGCCTGTGATAGTGGTGGGTCAGCCAGCATTTGTATTGATTGACACGCCGCCTTCGCGGGCAAGCCCGCTCCCACAGGGGGTCGGCGGTGTCCTCGGTTGCCGAGTTGGGCGCACATCCAAGTGTGGGAGCTGGCTTGCCTGCGATAGCGGTGGGTCAGCCAGCATTTGTGTCGACTAACAGGCCGCCTTCGCGGGCAAGCCCGCTCCCACAGGGGATTGGTGGTGTCCTCGTTTGCCGAGTTGGGCGCACGTCCAAGTGTGGGAGCTGGCTTGCCTGCGATAGTGGTGGGTCAGCCAGCATTTGTGTCGACTGACACGCCGCCTTCGCGGGCAAGCCCGCTCCCACAGGGGATCGGTGGTGTCCTCGTTTGCCGAGTTGGGTGCACATCCAAGTGTGGGAGCTGGCTTGCCTGCGATAGCGGTGGGTCAGCCAGCATTTGTGTCGACTGACACGCCGCCTTCGCGGGCAAGCCCGCTCCCACAGGGGATTGGTGGTGTCCTCGGTTGCCGAGTTTGGCGCACGTCCAACTGTGGGAGCTGGCTTGCCTGCGATAGCGGTGGGTCAATCAGCATTTGTATTGACTGACACGCCGCCTTCGCGGGCAAGCCCGCTCCCACAGGGGGTTGGTGCACATCCAAGTGTGGGAGCTGGCTTGCCTGCGATAGTGGTGGGTCAGCCAGCATTTGTGTCGGCTGACACGCCGCCTTCGCGGGCAAGCCCGCTCCCACAGGGGATTGGCGGTGTCCTGGTTTGCCGAGTTTGGCGCACGTCCAACTGTGGGAGCTGGCTTGCCTGCGATAGCGGTGGGTCAGTCAACATTTGTATTGACTGACACGCCGCCTTCGCGGGCAAGCCCGCTCCCACAGGGGATTGGCGGCGTCCTCGGTTGCCGAGTTGGGCGCACATCCAAGTGTGGGACCTGGCTTGCCTGTGATAGCGGTGGGTCAGTCAGCATTTGTGTCGACTAACAGGCCGCCTTCGCCAGTTGCGGATGCGGCAACACCATCGAATACACGCCCTGGTGATACAGCAGCGGCGCCCGGCCAAAGTCGTCGAAGCGCACGACCTTGCCGATCATGATCCAGTGGTCCCCGCCGTCCACCTGCTGGTACTTCTCACAATGAAAGTGCGCGGCACAGTCGGCGAACACCGGCGCCCCTCCTTCACCGCGTTCATGGTCAACCCCGGCAAACCGGTCTTCCCGGGGCCGCGCAAAATTGTTCGACAGGTCGATCTGGTTGGCCGCCAGGATGTTCACCGCAAAATGGCTCGCCTGCTCGAACACCGCGTGGCTGCTGGAACGTTTGTCGATACTCCACAACACCAGCGGCGGGTCCAGCGATACCGAGTTGAAACTGTTGGCCGTGACCCCGACCTGCTGGCCGTTCTCAGTCGCGGCGGTGACCACCGTGACACCCGTGGCAAAGTTGCCCAGGGCACGGCGAAAGGCGCGTGAATCGAATTCAATAGACATGCAAGACTCCTCGCGCCGCAGCCGGGCTGCAGCGCTGATTATTAGGGTTGAAAGCCGGCTCAGACCATCGTGGGATCGGGCTCAAGCCCCATCAGCTCGCGCCCGAGAATCTGCGCGCACACGTCGTAGTCGGTGTAGGCATGCGCCCCGGTCATATGGGCGTCGCGCCACAACCGTTGCAGCTCGTTGCTCTCCATCCACGCCCCGCCGCCGGCGGCTTCAAACAAGCGGTCCACGGCCTGGATGCACATCTTCACGGCGTACGCCTGGTTGGTGCGCCAGAACGCCAGGGTTTGTTTCGACGGGTACACATGGCGGGCGCCATGCTCGGCGTGTTCCTGCCAGGTTTTTTCCAGGAATGCGCGGGCGGCGGCGACCTGGTGGGTCGACTCGGCCAGGCGCATCAGCGCCGGGGTGGCCGCGCCGACCTGGGCGCCGGTGTAGGCGCGCACGCGGTGGCGCGTCTTGTCGCGAAAGGCTTCGAGCATCCGCTCGGCAACGCCAAGGCTCACCGTCGAGAAACCACTGGCGAAATACGGCCGATAGGGTGTGAAGTAAATCTCGCTGTCGGGGTACAAGCCAAACCCGGCGGATTTGCCTTCCATCATGTCCTTGGCTTTCTGGATGCGGTAGTTGGGCACAAACACCTTATCGACACTCAAGGTCTTGGTGCCGCTGCCGCGCATGCCCACGGCAAACCAGTCGTCGAGGATCCGGTAATCACTGCGCGGCAACACCGCAAAGCAATAATCCTGGCCACCCTCAGGGTTGTGTCGGCGACAGCCCAGGATCGCCCACTCGGCGTGATCACTGCCGCTGCTCCAGCCCATCTGCCCACTGAAGAGCACACCACCGTCGACCTCCTCGACCTGGCCGAACGGTGCAATACTGCTGCTGGCCGTCGCATCGGGGTTCTCCCGCCACAGTTCGTCCTGCAACTGCTTGGAAAACATCGCCAGTTGATGACTATGGGTGCACAGCAGACTCATCGCCCACGCCGTGCTCGCACACGCGCCGGCCAACAGCGCAATGCAGTCGCAGAACGCCGGCAATGACATTTCCAGGCCACCGTAGGCCTTGGGTTGAAACGCACGGTGCAGGCCAAGGCTTTTAAGCAAGGCGATATTGGCCGCTGGCACTTTCCGTTCGGTTTCGGCCTGGGCGGCATTCGCGGCAATGCTCGGCAGGATCGCCTTGAGGTCTTCCAGCAGGGAGTTGGAGGGTTGCATCGGGACACCTGTTTTTATTGGAGTTGGTGGCCAGTATTGCGAGCGCGGGCGTGGGGCGAAATGGACGTTTCGCGGGGACTGTTGCACTTTTCATAGGCCCGCTACGCCAGCATCGGCGTCACTTCAGATTTTTGACACTGGCAAACGTCGACTCCCCTCGCGCCTGCTCCAACACATTCATCGGTGCCGGTGCGGGGCGCAGTTGAATCATCGGTTTCAACACCTGCGAGCGCTCACCGTCGGTGACCGAGCGCTCATCACTGGGCGGCACGCCAAAGTACTCGCGGTAGCATTTGGAGAAGTGCGGGGTGGACACAAAGCCACAGAGCACCGCCAACTCGACAATGGAAATGGGCGTCTGCTTGAGCAACTGCCGCGCACGGATCAGCCGCAGCCGCAGGTAATAGCGCGACGGCGAACAATGCAGGTACTTCTGGAACATCCGCTCAAGCTGGCGACGCGACAGCGCGACGTAGGCGGCCAGTTCATCGAGGTTGATCGGCTCTTCGAGGTTGGCTTCCATCAGCGCGACAATTTCCTGCAACTTCGGTTGCTGGGTGCCGAGCATGTGCTTGAGTGGCACGCGCTGGTGGTCCTGCTCGTTGCGGATGCGTTCGTACACGAACATGTCCGAAATCGCCGCCGACAACTCATGCCCGTGATCGCGGCCGATCAGGTGCAACATCATGTCCAGGGGGGCCGTCCCCCCCGAGCTGGTGAGACGCTCACGGTCGAGGGTGAACAGGCTGGAACTGACGCTCACCCGTGGAAACGCTTCCTGCATGGCCGCCAACCATTCCCAGTGCACGCTGCATTCGTGCCCATCGAGCAAGCCCGCCCGCGCCAGCACCCAACTGCCGGTGCAAATGCCGCCCAGGCGCTTGGAATAGCGTGCCTGGCCGCGCAGCCATTTGAGCAGTTCGCCGGTCACGGTGCCCTGGATACCAATGCCGCCGCACACGATCACGCTGTCGGCGGACGGCACGCTGACAATCGAGCCGTCCGGGGTGACGGGCACGCCGTCGCTGGCCCAGACCGGGTGGCCGTCGAGGCTCGCGGTGTGCCAGCGGTACAGCTCCTGGCCCGCCAATTGGTTGGCCATGCGCAACGGTTCCAGGGCGGACGCCAGCGAGATCAGCGTGAACTGGTCCAGCAGCAAGAACACGATGCTGTTGACCGCCCGGTTGGTCATGGTTGGGTGGCTGCGGCTACGGGCAATTGCGCGGGTCCGGGATGTCGTGCGGTGATCAGGCCGATGAATGAAATCAACAACGCCAGGCCGAGGGTCGACGACACCTCGAAGCGGTGCTCCGGCGTCACCAGCATCACCGTCAACGCGCCGCAAATGAACGCAATCACCAGCCATGTCAGCCAGGGAAACAGCCACATCTTGAACGTCAGCGGCACGTTACGCCGCTGCAGAATCTTGCGCATGCGCAGTTGCGAAATCGCGATCACCAAGTACACCAGCAAGGCAATGGCGCCCGAACTCGCCAGCAAAAACTGGAACAGCCCGGCCGGCATGAAATAACTGAGCAGCGTCACCCCCGCGCCCAGCACAGTACTGGCCAGCACCGCGGCCCGAGGCACGCTGGCCGCCGAGGTCTTTTTCATCAGCGCGGGAGCATCGCCGCGCTTGCCCAGGGAAAACAGCATGCGCGACGCAATGTAGATCGATGAGTTCATGCAACTGGCCACGGCGATCAGTACCACCACATCCACCAGCAGCTTGGCGTGGGGAATGTTCATCAGTTCCAGCGCGCGCTGGTAGGAGCCGACCGACGCCAGCAACGGGTCATCCCAGGGCACCACGGAGATCACCACAAAAATCGATAACACATAGAACACACCGATACGCCACATCACCGAACGGGTCGCGCGGGCGATGTTCTGCGCCGGGTTGCTGGACTCCGCGGCCGCGATGGTCACCGCTTCGGTGCCGATGAAGCTGAACATGATGGTAATGAACGCGCCGACCACCGCCGACAGTCCATTCGGCGCGAACCCACCGTGTTCCTCCATCAAGCGGCCGAGCCCGCTGGCCTCGCGCTCGGGGATCCAGCCCATCAGCACGGCAAACCCCAGGCCAATAAAGCCGATGATCGCCACCACCTTGGCCATGGCGAACCAGAACTCGAATTCGCCGTACTTGGAGACGCTGAACAGATTGGTGACCACCAACAAAAAGATCGACAGCAAGGCAAAGAGCCAAGCGTCGATCTGCGGGAACCATTGGTTGAGGATATGCCCGGCGGCCAGGGCTTCGATGGGGATCACCAGCACCCAGAACCACCAGTACAGCCAGCCGATGGTGAAACCGGCCCAGCGCCCGATGGCCTGGTCCGCATAGGTCGAGAACGAACCGGTGTCCGGGTTGGCCACCGCCATCTCGCCAAGCATGCGCATGACCAGCACCACCAGCAACCCGGAAAACAGATAGGCCAGCATCACGGCCGGGCCCGCCGCTGCAATCGCGTGCCCGGAGCCGACAAACAGCCCTGCGCCGATAATCCCTGCGATAGACAACATGGTGACATGGCGCGGCTTGAAGCCTTGCGCCAATTGACCGTTCAAATCCTTGGAACTCAGGCTATTCATCGTTGTTTTTATTCTCGGTGATCGACGTTGAGGCGTACTGACTGATCAGTCAGGCGATCATCATCTCTTAATGATGAGTCACCTTACGCGGGCCGGCTTGCGCGAAAATAGCCTGAGGGCGGCACGAATGTGCCTGATATCGACATTCGTGCTTGACGCTGGCCTCAAAAATCCACGCTGGCCGACAGCTGCAACGTGCGCGGATAACCCGGCGAGAACGCGCCGTACGACGCCACCCCCGACCAGTATTCCCGATCAAACACGTTCTGCACCGTGGCGCGGAAGGTGGTAGGCCGCCCTTCGATCTTGGTCGCGTAGCGCGCGCCCATGTCGATGCGCGTCCACGCATCCAACTGCTGGGTATTGGCCTGGTCGACGTACTGGCGGTCGGTGTAGATCGCGCCGCCGGTAAGGGTGAAACCTTCCAGCCCCGGCGTGTCCCACTCGGCCCAGAGGTTGGCCTGGATGTCCGGCACGCCCACGGGTTTGTTGCCACGGTTGGCGGCGGTGGCGGATTTGGTCAGCTCGCCATCGAGGAAGGTCACACCGCCCATCAGGCGCGTGCCGGGCGCCACTTCGCCATACAGGCTCAGCTCGACACCACGGTTGCGCTGCTCGGCCTGTACCGAAAACACATTGCCGGCACCGACTTCGCCGCTGGGCTTTTCAATCTGGAACAACGCCACGCTGGTCATGAAGCTGCCGTGTTCATACTTCACGCCCAGTTCGTGTTGCTTGGACTCGTAGGGCGCAAAGGTCTCCCCGGCATTGCTCGCCGTACCGGGTGCGGCATCGCCTTTGCTCAGGCCTTCGACATAGTTGTAGTAGAGCGACACGTCATCCCAGGGCTTGACCACCACGCCGAGCAGCGGCGTATTGGCACTGGCGTCATACCGCGCACTGACACCGCCGGTGCTGTTGTAGTTGCGCGATTCGATGGCTTGGTGCCGCATGCCCAGGGTCAGTTGGAGGCGGTCTTCGAACAGGCCCAGGGTGTCGGTCAACGCCACGCCGGACAGCTCGGTTTCGGAAATGCGCAGCACCTTCGGCGTGTTGATGTACTGCTGGGGCGTGTCCACTGGGTGATAGATGTTGGAGTAAATGTCCTTGCCGTTGATGATGCCCCGCGACAGCTCATCCCTATAACGGCTCGCCATCAGTGTGGTGGTATGCGTCACCGGGCCGGTGGCAAAGAGGCTGCGCAGGCCGATGTCGGCCGTCGAACGGTCGACGTTGAATTTGTAGTAGCCCGGCGTGTTTTTGGTGTCACCGGCGTCATTGAGGATGCGCGGCACCTGGTCGGACAGGCGCTTCACATCCGAACGCCCGCCACCGGCGTGGGCGAACACCGTCAGGTTGTCGTTCAGGTCATATTCGCCGCCGAGCAGCAACGATTGCTCCTTGGTGTCCGACCAGCCCCACTTCTGCGGCAGGCTGGTGCGGCCATTCGGCGCGGACGGCACCTGCACGCCCGGTTGAATGGTGAACGGACGCGAGGCGCCCTCCCAGCTTTCCTTCTGGCTCAGGTAGTCGAGGTTCAGGCGCAGGCGCTCGCCGCGATAATCCAAGGCAATCGCGCCGATGCCAACGTCGCGATGCTGGTTGTCCACGGCCGTGTCGCCGCCTTGCAGGCTGCCGTTGAAGCGCACGCCAAACTGGTTTTCAGCGCCGAAACGGCGGCTCAGGTCGAGGTGGCCGCCAACCTGGCTGTCCGACGCATAGCTGCCGGTAAAGCGCGTCAGGTCCTCGTCCAGCGGACGTTTGGGCACGATATTGATCACCCCGCCGACGCCGCTGTTGGGCGAGATGCCGTACACCAGCGCCCCCGGCCCCTTGAGCACTTCGATGCGCTCGGCGTACTCGGTAAATGCGCGGTAGTTGGGCGCTACGCCGTAGACGCCGTCATAGGCCAGCTCGCCGAGGTTGCCCTCGCCAATCGCGAAACCACGGATGAAAAACGAGTCGACGATGCCGCCGTTCTGCCCGGTGGAACGCACCGAAGGGTCGCGCTCCAGTGCGTCGGCAACGGTCACGGTTTGCAGGTCGGCAAGGGTCTTGGCGGTGTAGCTGGTGACGCTGAACGGGGCGTCCATCACGTCCTTGTTACCCAGCATGCCCAGGCGCGCGCCCCGCGCCACCTGGCCGCCGGCGAGCACCTCGGGCAAGGCGCTGGGGCCGTTGTACACGGCGTTGACGTTCGTCGCGTCAAGGGTCAGGCTCTGCGCGCTGTCGTCGCTCGGCTCGGCGGTGGCGGCCCAGGCGTTGCTGCTGGCGGCGGCCAACAACAGGGCGGTACGAATGGCGAATGTTAACCGGCTGGCAACGGGCATGACGGTGGGGTCCTTGCATCGAGAGAAGATGAGAATTACTCCTGATGCCAGCCAACCGACGAAAAAGTATCAGCACCCCGCACATTTTTTTGCACACCGAGATTGATCCATGCCACCGACCCGCATCCTGATTTCCCAGCTGTTCGCCATCCAGCTCGTGTCGATGGGCGCGATGGAAATGAGCGGCCCGTTCTGGCCGGTGCACTTGCGCGGGCTGACCGACTCCGATGCGTTGTTCAGCTTCGCCAGCATCGCCGTGTACGTCGGGCCGATGCTCGGCATCCTGCTGACCAGCGCGTTCTGGGGGCGCGTCGGTGATCGTCATGGCCACAAGCTGATGATGATCCGCGCCCTGATCGGCCTGACCCTGACCCAACTGGCGCTGGCCTTGATCAGCGACATCTGGGCGATCCTGCTGTTGCGCTTTGTGCAGGGCGCGTGCGCCGGGTATATCGCCCCGGCCCAGGCGTATGGCGTAAGTATCGAGGCGCCGGCCCGGCGCGCGCGGTTGTTTGCGCTGTTGCAGATTTCCACCAACGTCGGCTCGCTGCTCGGTGCGGTGGTCGGCGGCTTGATCCTCGATCACGCGACGTTTTTCTGGATCAACCTCAGCGCCTCGGCACTCTGCGCGGTGTGCACGCTGGTTGCGGCGCTGAGCCTGCCGGACGTGCCGCCGCAGAAGAAACCCGTGAGCGCGTCGAGCGCCGTGGTATGGCGCGGTTCGGCGCTGCTGCCGCTGCTGGTGGTGATGGGCATTCTGCTGCTGGCGCGGATGCTGCCGCAGACCTCGTTCGCGCTGTATGTGAGCAGCACATTCAACGTCAGCAACGCCTGGGTCGGCCTGTGCTACGGCCTGCTGGCATTGGGTTTCATCCTGTGCGCAACGACATGGGCGCGGCATTTCGAAGGGCGTGACCCAGGCGATTCCCTGCGGCGCATCGCCTGGGTGGTACTCGCGTGCATTGCGCTCACCGGCATCGCCGGCATCACCCGCAACCCGCTGGTGTTCGCCCTCGGTTACCTGGTGTGGGGCGTGTTGCTCGGGGCGACCACGCCGGTGCTGATGGCGTTGATTTCAAAGAGCGCCGACAGCTCAAGCCAGGGCCACGTGCTGGGGATCGCCCAGGGCACTGCGCAATTCGCCTCGATTGCCGGTATCGCCATCGGTGGCCTGCTCAGCCAGGTGTATGGCCTGGCGTATACCTACCTGTTCGTCTGCGCGGCGTATGGGCTGGCACTGCTTGCGATTCTCGCGTTGCGTTCACGCCGGGTTGTCCCTTAGCATTGGGAATACTTCTCAATTGCACGGATGTGCGCCATGAGCGAAATCCTCGACGCCGATCACAACCACCACCTGCGCGCAATCGAGGCGCTGTACAGCGGGCATCACGGCTGGCTGTACGCCACGCTCAAACGCAAACTCGGCAACGCCATGGATGCGGCCGACCTGGCCCAGGACACCTTCACCCGGATCCTCGCCTCCCAGGTCACGGTGATCGACCAGCCACGTGCCTACCTGACCTGCGTGGCCAGGGGCATCCTGGTCAATTGGTATCAGCGCAAGGCGTTGGAACGGGCTTATCTGGAAGCCCTCGCCAGCGCGCCGCTACAGCAAGCACCGTCGGCGGAAACCCACTTCATGGTGCTGGAAACCCTGCACGAAATCGACGCGATGCTCGACGCGCTGCCGCCACTGGTCAAACGCGCGTTCCTGCTGTCGCAGCTCAGCGGCCTCAAGTACGACGCGATTGCCGAGCAACTGGGCGTGTCGCTGATCACCGTCAAACGCTACATGAAACAGGCGTTTGTGCAGTGCCTGATGCTGGTGGAATAAGCCCATGCTCAGCCTGCGCAAACAGCCACCGCTCGCCGCCGATGTCCTCGAAGAGGCCGCCGAATGGCTGATGCGCCTGAGCGAAAACGACCTCAGCGCCAGCGAACGCGCCGAGTGGGAACGCTGGAAAACCAGCAGCCCCGAACGTGATCGCGCCTGGGCCCGGGCGCAGTTGCTGCAAAGCAAGCTCGGCGGGCTGCCGCCGGCCCTGGCGATGTCGGCGCTGGATCGTCCAAGCCACCCGGAACGCCGCGCCGTCCTGGGCAAGCTGGCCTTGCTGCTGGCGGTGATGCCGGTCGGCTGGGGCAGTTGGAAACTTGCGCAATCCCAGCAATGGACCGCCGACTACCGCACCCACGTCGGCGAACGCCGTGAACTGGTGCTGGCCGATGGCTCGCGTATCACGCTCAACACCGATACGGCCATCGATGTGCGTTTTGACAGCCAGCAGCGTCTGGTGCACTTGCGCGAAGGTGAGATGCTGGTGCAGACGGCCGCGGATACCTCGCGCCCATTCCTGGTCAGCACCCGCCAGGGCCGCATGCAGGCCCTGGGTACGCGCTTCACCGTGCGCGAACTGAGCCCGCTCACCCACCTGGCGGTGCTCGAAGGCGCGGTCAAGGTGATGCTGGCCGAGAACAACCAGAGCACACCGCTGATCGTCAACGCCGGGCAGCGCATGAACTTTTCTGCGCAGACCTTTGGTGGGGTGGCGGCTACCGACCGTAACGTGGGGGCCTGGACCCAGGGCATGTTGATGGCTGACAGGATGCGCCTGGCGGATTTCGTTGCCGAACTGGCGCGTTATCGGCGTGGTTTTGTGCGTTGTGATCCCGCGATTGCTGATTTGCGTATCTCTGGGGCGTTTCCCATCAGTGATACACAGCGCACGTTGAACATGCTGGTGCAGACATATCCGGTGGTTGTCAGTGGGCATTTGAGTGGGTATTGGCTCACGTTGTCGGCGGCTTAGGGCGTGTCAGCCAACTCATTCATCGGCTGATCCAGCGCATTCGCGAGCAAGCCCGCTCCCACAGTTTTGACCCCGTTCAACCCGCCCGAATGGATACGTACACCAAAAATAAACCCCTGCCACCCTGATACTTTTCCCAATCTCAACTGGCAAACACATCAACCCCCACTCCAACCCACAGGCCCCCCATCCATGCTCGTGATCCGCAGCGCACTGCTCAGCCTGGCCCTCACCAGCGCCGCCATGGCCGCGCAGTTGGATGGGGTGACAATGCGTGCCTACCAGATCACCCCCGGCCCCCTCGGCGCCACGCTGTCGAACTTCGCCGTGGACGCCGGCATCGCGCTGTCGTTCCTGCCGGCGCTCACCGACGGCCTGACCAGCCCCGGCCTGTCCGGCACCTATTCGACCGAGGAGGCCGTTACCCGCCTGCTCGCCGGCAGCGGCCTGGAAATGGTCTTGCGCGCAGACGGCAGCTACACCCTGGCACTACGCCGGGTCACCCTGTCGGAAACCACCGTCAGCGGCACGGCACAACGCAGCGACAGCCTGCCGCCAGCCTATTCCGGCGGCCAGGTCGCGGTCGGCGGGCGCCTGGGCATGCTCGGCAACCGCGACGTGATGGACGCGCCCTTCAGCGTCAGCACCTACACCGCGTCGCTGATCAAGGACCAGCAGGCCACCACCGTCGGCGATCTGCTGGAACGCGACTCTTCGGTGCGCTCCACCGGGCAGACCGGCGGCATTGTCGATTCGTTTTTCATCCGCGGCTTCCCGGTGGGCGAAGGCAACCTCGGCGAACTGGCCTTCGACGGCGTCTACGGCGTGGCCTCCAACTATCGCGTGTTTACCGAGTACGCCGAGCGCATCGAAGTGGTCAAGGGCCCCGGCGCCCTGCTCTACGGCATGTCGCCCAACAGTGCGGTGGGCGGCGTGATCAATGTGGTGCCCAAGCGCTCCCTCGACGAAGACCTGACCCGCTACACCGCCAGCTACACACAGGATGCCCACATCGGCAACCGCATCGACATCAGCTGCCGCTTCGGTGACGAGCGCCGCTTCGGCCTGCGCCTGAACGGCGGCCTGCAGCAGGGCAACACAGTGATCGACGCGCAATCACGCGACGTCGGCATCGGTGCGCTATCCCTGGATTACCAGGGCGAGCGCCTGCGCGGCAGCCTGGACCTGATCTCCCAGGAAGAAGAGTTCGACGCCGCTTCCCGACCGTTCCTGATCACCCCCGGCGTGAACATTCCCAACGCGGCCAACGGCCGCACCAATGTCAGCCAGGACTGGGGCTGGTCACGCACCCGCGACAAATCCGCGTTGCTCAGCGGCGAATATGACCTCAGCGATGCCCTCACTCTGTTCGCCCACGCCGGCGGCGGCAAATCCGCCGTGGCGCGTATGTCCGACCAGACGCCGAAGATCATCAACGCCGCCGGCGACACCGATTCCACACCCGGTTACTACCGCTTCGAAGTCCAGCGCTACACCGTGGACGCCGGTGCCCGCGTACGCTTCGACACCGGGCCGGTCAGCCACACCAGCGTGCTGCAGGCCAGCCGTTATCGCGACGAGCTGTCACGCGGGATCATTTCCGGCGCCTCGGTGCTGTCGAATATCTATCACCCCACCGACCGCCCCAAGCCGTCGATCCCCAAGCCGGACGCGCCGAAAGTCTCGGCCACCGAGCTGACCGGCGTGGCCATCGCCGACACCTTGTCGGTATTGGACCAGCGCGTGCAGGTCACCGTCGGCCTGCGCCAACAGCGCATCCAATCGAACAACTACAACACCGCGGGCGCAGTCACCAGCGCCTACGACGATGGCAAGACCACGCCGCTGTTCGGCGCAGTGCTCAAGCCGTGGGAGTACGTGGCGTTCTACTACAACTACCTCGAAGGCCTGAGCAAGGGCGATGTGGCGCCGTCCAACGCGGCGAACGCCGGTGAGATCTTTGCGCCTTACGTGTCCACGCAGCATGAGGTCGGGGTCAAGCTCGACTACGGCACCTTCATGTCGACCCTGGCGCTGTTCCAGATCGACAAACCCAGCGGCGAACTGGCCGACGGGCGCTTTTCGGTGCAGGGCGAACAGCGCAACCGTGGCCTGGAATTGAGCGTGTTTGGCGAAGTCGCCCAGGGCACGCGCCTGCTCGGTGGCGTGACCTTGATGGACGCGCAATTGACCCGCAGCGGCATCGCCGCCAACCGTGGCAATACCCCGGTCGGCGTGCCCGAGGTGCAGGCCAACCTGTGGGCCGAATGGGACACGCCGACAGTCGAGGGGCTGACGTTGACCGGCGGCGCGATCTACACCGCCAGCCAGTACGTCGATCAGGCCAACACCCAGCGCCTCGATCCCTGGACCCGCATCGATGTCGGCGCACGCTACAGCACGCGCATCGCCGAGCGACCGACCACATTCCGCGCCACGCTGCAGAACCTGTTCGACCGCCAGTACTGGTCCGGCGTGGCCTCCTACGGCGCGTTCTCCCAGGCCTCGCCACGCACCCTCCTCCTGTCGGCCACGGTCGATTTCTGATACCAGCAAGGGCTTACATGATGCTTTCGATTGTGCGATGCGGCCACGTCCTGGCGGCGCTGTTGTTCACCGGGTTGCTGGGCATGCCGGCGTTTGCCACCCCCACCACGGTCACCGATCTGCTCGGCCGCCAGGTCAAGGTCAACCTGCCGGTGCAGCGGGTGATTCTCGGCGAAGGCCGCCAGCTGTACCTGGTGGCCGCACTGGACACGCAAAACCCCATCGAACGCATCGTCGGCTGGCGCAAGGACCTGATCCAGTCCGACCCGGACACCTACAACGCCTACCTGCGCAAATTCCCCGCCATCGCCAAGATCCCCACCTTCGGCGGCTTTGAAGACGGTACTTTCGACATCGAACAAGCCATCTCCCAGCGCCCCGACGTGATCATCCTCAACATCGAGGCGCAGCACGCCACCGAGGATGCGCGCTACATCGAGAAACTCGACGCCCTGGGCATCCCGGTGGTGTACGTGGACTTTCGCAACCAGCCCATGACCAACACCGAGCCGACCATGCGCCTGTTTGGCCAGTTGTTCGGCAAAGAGCAGCAGGCCGAAGCGTTTATCGCGTTTCGCAACAAGCAGATCCGCCGTGTCACCGACGTGATAGCCGCGCAGCAGCCCACGCGCCCTGCGGTATTTATCGAGCGTATCGGCGGCTACACCGAGGATTGCTGCCTGAGTTTCGGCAATGAAAACTTCGGCCTGTTCGTCGAGCTGGCCGGCGGCAACAACATCGCCAAAGGCATTATTCCCAGCACCTTCGGCCAGTTGAACCCCGAGCAGGTGATCGTCGCCAACCCGGCCCAGGTGGTCGTCACCAGCGCCAACTGGGAGGCGTTCGCGCCGGGTGGGCACTGGGTCGGCGTCGGCCCCGCAGCCGACATGGCCGAGGCCCGGCGCAAACTGGCGTGGTACACCGGCCGCCCGGCCTATGCCGGGATCAAGGCCCAGGAGCAGCAAGCGTTCCACGCGATCTGGCACCAGTTCTACAACAGCCCGTACCAGTTCGTGGCGATCCAGCAGTTGGCCAAGTGGTTTCACCCGACGCTGTTTGCCGACCTCGATCCCGAGGCCGCCTTTCGCGAGTTGCACGAGCGCTTCCTGCCGGTGCCCTACGAGCCGGGCTACTTCGTGAGCCTCAAGCCATGAGCGCCTACCGCCAGCTGGTGCTGCGCAAACGCCTGGTCCTCTGCGCCCTGGCCGTGCTGTTGTTGGGCAGTGTGTTGCTCGACCTGGCCCTGGGGCCGGCGCGCTACAGCCTCAGTGAAGTACTCGGCGCACTGTTTGCCCCGGACACCGCCGCGCCGCAAGTGCGCGTGGTGATGTGGGACATCCGCCTGCCCGTCGCGCTGATGGCGGTGGCCGTGGGCGCCGCGCTGTCCCTGGCCGGCGCGCAGATGCAGACCATCCTCAACAACCCGCTGGCCAGCCCGTTCACCCTGGGCCTGTCCGCCGCCGCCAGTTTCGGCGCCGCCATGGGCCTGGCGTTTGGTGTGGCGCTGTTCCCGCTCGCGGCGCAGTACATGGTGCCGCTCAATGCCTTCATCATGGCCATGCTCTGCGCGCTGCTGATCCACTTCCTCAGCCTGCGCCGTGGCGTGAGCGCCGAAACCATCGTGCTGCTGGGCATTGCGCTGGTGTTCACGTTCAATGCGCTGCTGGCGCTGGTGCAGTTTTTTGCCACCGAACAAGCGGTGGCCGCCGTGGTGTTCTGGACCATGGGCAGCCTGACCAAGGCCACCTGGCCCAAGTTGGGGGTGATCTGCCTGGTGATCCTGATCACCCTGCCGATTTTCGCCAAGCGCGCCTGGGCCCTCACCGCGTTGCGCCTGGGCGACGACAAGGCCGCCAGCTTCGGCATCAACGTGCGCAGCCTGCGCTTGCAGACGCTGATCATGGTCAGCCTGCTCGCCGCGTTCCCGGTGGCGTTTGTCGGCACCATCGGCTTTATCGGGCTGGTCGGTCCGCACATCGCGCGCATGCTGATCGGCGAAGACCAGCGCTTCTTCCTGCCCGCCTCGCTGCTGACCGGCGCACTGATCCTGTCGGCCAGCTCGGTGGTGAGCAAGACCCTGATCCCCGGCGCGATTTTCCCGATTGGCGTGGTCACCTCGTTGATCGGCGTGCCGTTCTTTATCTCCCTGATCCTCGGCGGGAAGAAAAACTCATGGTAAGTATTCAGCTGGACGACTTGGGCGCTTGCTACGGACCACGCACCATCATCAGCGGCGTCAGTACCGCACGCTTTGTCGGCGGCCAGGTGGTCGCCGTGGTCGGCCCCAACGCTGCCGGTAAATCCACCCTGTTCAAGCGCATCGCCGGGCTGCTCGACGGGCCGGGTGAGGTGATCCTGCAAGGTTCGACAAAGGGTGTGCAGGGCATCAGCTACATGCCCCAGGGCCTCAATGCCAGCGCCCGGTTGACGGTGTACGAATCGGTGCTGCTGGCGCGCAAGCAACTCGCGCCGGGCTGGACGGTGCACGATGACGAACTGCGGCTCGTGGATGAGATGCTTGACGCCCTGGGCATCCGCGACCTGGCCTTTCGCAACCTCGGTGAACTCAGCGGCGGCCAACAGCAACTGGTCTCCATTGCCCAGACCCTGGTGCGCGAACCCGAAGTGCTGCTGATGGACGAGCCCACTAGCGCCCTCGACATGCACCGCCAAGTGCAGGTGCTGGGGTTTATGCGCGCCCTCGCCCGCCAGCGCCAGGTGATCGTGTTTATCGCCCTGCACGACCTCAACCAGGCGCTGCGCTTCGCCGACCAGGTGCTGGTGATCGCCGACGGCACGGCCCAGGCCAGCGGGCCGAGTCATGAGGTGATCAATGAAGCCATGCTACGCACGGTGTACAAGGTTCAGGCGCGCATCGAACGCTGTAGCCGGGGGCAGCACCATATCCTGATCGACGACATCGTCTAACTGGCACAATCCTCGCGAATGCTTGCCTGATCCTCTGGATTTGACGACGGCCGGGCACATGGCCCTTGCGTGGTGGTCTAGAGTTCGACACTAAGCGGCCAGTGCATTCCCGATCCTATAAAGGCCGCACCTACCGTAGACGTGCAGGTGAGCCATGGAATTACGAATCAACCAGACGACCTATCAGGTCGATGCGGATGCCGATACCCCGTTGCTGTGGGTAATCCGCGATGACCTCGGCCTGACCGGCACCAAGTACGGCTGCGGCCTGGCCCAGTGCGGCGCCTGTTCGGTGCTGGTGGACGGCAACGTGGTGCGCAGTTGCGTGACCCCGGTGGCCGGGGTGGTCGGGCGTGACATCACTACCATCGAGGCGATTGAAACCGATGCCGTGGGCAAGCGCGTGGTCGCGGCCTGGGTCGAGCATCAGGTGGCGCAGTGCGGGTATTGCCAGTCCGGGCAGGTGATGGCGGCCACCGCGCTGCTCAAGCACACGCCCAAGCCGAGCACTGCGCAGATCGACGCGGCGATGGTCAACCTGTGCCGGTGCGGCACCTACAACGCGATTCATGCGGCGGTCGACGACCTGGCCAAGCAGGAGCACGCCTGATGAATACCCGCGACGAACTATTCGATGGCCCGGTGAACCTGTCGCGCCGGCGCTTTCTGGCGAGTACGGCGGTGGGTGCGCTGGTGATCGGTTTCGGCTTGCCCCTGGGTTCGGCCCGCGTGCAGGCCGCCACGGCGGAACGCGGCACCCAGGTGCCGGCGTTCCTGGAGATTCGCCCGGACGGTAGCGTGCGATTGCTCAGCCCCTTCATGGAAGGCGGGCAAGGCACGCACACGGCGATGGCGCAGATTGTCGGCGAGGAACTGGACGCTGACCCCGCGACCTTCATCGTCGAGGCCGCACCGCCGGGCGAGGCCTACGTGGTGATGGAAAACGGCATGCGTATCACCGGCGGCAGCATGTCGGTGCGTATGAGCTACCCCACCATGCGCCGCCTGGGCGCGCTGGCCCGGGCCATGTTGTTGCAGGCCGGCGCCGAGCAGTTGGGCGTGCCCCTGACCGAACTGAGCACCCAACCCGGTCGCGTGGTACACGCGGCGTCCGGGCGCTCCCTGGGCTACGGCGAGTTGGCCGGACGCGCCCTGGACATGCCGGTGCCCGACCCGGCAGGCATCAAGCTACGCGACCCGAGCCAGTTCCGTTGGATCGGCAAGCCGGTACGTCGCGTCGATGCCTACGAAAAATCCACCGGCAAGGCGCAATACAGCATCGACCTCAAGGTCGACGGCATGCTCCACGCCGCGGTGCAACACGCACCGCGCCTGGGCATGACGGTGGGCAGCCTGCGCAATCAGGCGCAGGTCGAAGGAATGAAAGGCGTGCACTCGGTGCATCAACTGCCCGGCGCCGTCGCCGTGGTGGCCGAACGTTGGTGGCATGCCAAGCGTGCGGTGGAGGCGCTCCAGGTTGACTGGCAAGAGGCTGGTGCAGACGCGACCGTTCGGGTGATGCCCGCGGACTTTTCCAGCGATGGCTGGCGCGATGTGCTTGCGGCCCAGCAAGGCCCGGGGCGTGACGATGAAAACGAAGGCGATGTCGCCGCCGCCCTGAAAGGCGCCAAAACCAGCCTCGAAGCCACCTACCACAACCAGTACGTCAACCACGCCCAGCTGGAACCGCCCTCTGCCCTCGCCCGCTTCAACCCCGACGGCACCCTGGATATCTGGCTGCCCAACCAGGCACCGGACATGTTCCGCGCCGACATCGCCAAGCGCGCGGGTCTCGACCCGGCGCAGGTCAACCTGCACTCGCCGTTGCTGGGCGGTTTTTTTGGCCGGCATTTCTTGTATGACTCGGCCAGCCCGTATCCCCAGGCCATCGCGCTGGCCAAGGCGGTCGGCCGCCCGATCAAGCTGATCTGGAGCCGCGAGGAAGAGTTCCTGCGCGACGTGCTGCGCCCGGTGGCGGTGGTCAAGTTCCGTGCCGCGCTGGATGACAAAGGCTTTCCCGTGGCCATCGAGGCGGTCAGCGCCACCGAAGGCCCAACGGAAGCGATCGCCGGTAAACAGGGGGCCAAACTCGACCCCACGGCCCTGGAAGGATTGTCGGGAAAATCCTATGCGATCCCCAATAAACGCATCGCGCAGATCTACGTCAAAGGCCCGGCGATGCTGGGTTACTGGCGTTCGGTGGGCAATTCGCTGAATGACTTTTTCTACGAAGCGTTCCTCGACGAGTTGGCGGACAAGGGCGGCCACGATCCTTACGAGTTGCGCCTGCACCTGCTGCGTGACAACCCACGGCTGACCACCCTGCTGCAAGCGGTGGGCGAGTTGTCCGGCGGTTGGAAACGCGGGCCGTTCACCGCCGAGGACGGCAGCCGCCGTGCGCGGGGCGTGGCCATGGCCTCGCCGTTCGGCTCCCATGCGGCGGTGATCGCCGAGGTGTCGATTGAACACGGCCAGGTCAAGGTGCATGACATCTGGGAAGCGATTGACCCGGGCAGCATCGTCAACCCGGCGATTGTCGAAGCCCAGGTGAATGGCGCGGTGGCGTTGGGCTTGTCCCAGACGCTGCTGGAGGAAGCAGTGTTCGTCGACGGCAAGCCGCGGGCGCGCAATTACGACCTGTACCCGATCCTGCCACCGTCGCGGATGGCGCGGGTGCATGTGCGGATTGTCGAGAGTGGCGAAAAGATGGGCGGCATCGGCGAACCGCCGCTGCCCGCCGTCGCGCCGGCCGTGGCCAATGCGGTGGCGCAGTTGACCGGCCAGCGCATCCGCAGCCTGCCCCTGAGCCGCCACACCTTCAGCTAACGCCAGGAACCGCCCATGAACAACCGACGATTGGCTAGAACCGCAGGCTGGCTGGCGCTGCCCTGCCTGGTCGCCGCCGCCGTGCTGGCCTGGTATGTCACCCGCCAGCCCGCTTCGCCCTTTGAGCAAACACAAAGTGTGGATGCCGCATTGGTCAGTCGCGGCGAGTACGTCGCCCGCCTCAGTGACTGCGTGGCCTGCCACAGCCTGCCAGGCAAGGCGCCGTTCGCCGGCGGCCTGGAGATGGCCACGCCGCTGGGCACGATCCACGCCACCAACATCACGCCGGACCGCGACAACGGCATCGGCAACTACTCCCTGGCCGACTTCGACCGCGCGGTGCGCCATGGCGTGACGCCGGACGGGCGCCGGCTCTACCCGGCGATGCCCTACCCGTCCTATGTGAAGCTCAGCGACGACGACATCCGGGCGCTGTACGCGTTTTTCATGGCAGGTGTGCAACCGGCCAACCTGCCGAACATCCCCAGCGACATTCCCTGGCCGCTGAACCTGCGCTGGCCCATTGCGTTGTGGAACGGCGTGTTCGCCCCCAGCACGCCCTACGCGGCCAAATCGGCGCAGGATGAGCTGTGGAACCGTGGCGCGTATATCGTGCAAGGCCCCGGCCACTGCGGCAGTTGCCACACCCCCCGTGGGCTGGCGTTCAACGAGAAGGCCCTGGACGAGTCCGGCGCGCCCTTCCTCGCCGGCGCCCTGCTCGACGGCTGGTACGCCCCCAGCCTGCGCCAGGACCCCAACAGCGGGTTGGGACGCTGGAGCGAGCCGCAGATCGTGCAATTCCTCAAGACCGGGCGCAACGCCCATGCGGTGGTCTACGGCTCGATGACCGAGGCGTTCAACAACTCCACGCAGTTCATGCAAGACGCCGACCTGGCCGCCATCGCCCGTTACCTCAAGTCGCTGCCCGGCGACCCGCAGCGTGACGGCACGCCGTGGCAATACCAGGCGGCGGCCGCCAGCAACGCGCCCGGCGCCCACACCTATGCGACCCGCTGCGCGTCCTGCCACGGCCTGGACGGCAAGGGCCAGCCCGAATGGATGCCGCCCCTGGCCGGCGCCACCTCGGCACTCGCCAAGGAAAGCGCCTCGGCGATCAACATCACCCTCAACGGCTCGCAACGCGTCGTCGCCGCCGGGGTGCCGGACGCCTACCGCATGCCGGCCTTGCGCGAGCAACTGTCGGATCAGGAAATCGCCGAAGTGCTCAGCTACATGCGCAGCACCTGGGGCAATCACGGCGGCCCGGTGGATGCGCAGGCGGTGGGCAAGCTGCGCGGGCATACCGATCCGGCGAGCAGCAGCCCGATTATTTTGCATATGCGCTGAGGTCGGGCTTCAGCGATGCTGATGCTGCGGTTCACCGCAACTATAGCGGTGATCCCTTCGCAGCCTCGCTGGGGCTCGACAGCTCCCACAGGGGATTGGCAGTGTCTGCCGCGTGACTGTGCGCTGGGCACCTGCGGGTGTGCCAGACCAACTGGCCGGTCGGCCAACCCGCGTACAGCCGCCACTCCCCGTTTAGTCGCGAAGGGGTCGGCTCCTTATCTACCAGTTGGAGATACACGATAAACAAGGTCGTCCCCGATCCTCCCTTCTACCCCACCAAAGACCGCGCCGCCTTTAACCGGGCTAGATTGTGGCGAGCCACTGGCAAGCCCCGAGCGGGCGAAGATCCTGGCAGTGTGGCATTTGCTGGAAATTGCCAAGACTACGGTGGATCGCTCTATCGAGTGCCTGAAGCCCACAAAAGCTGCGGCGTGAATGCGCGAAGAACAAGCCGAACCGCCCTTGACTGGCTGGCATCAGGACAAACATCAAAGCACTAAAGCACGACCCATCTGCCAAGCTGCAAACCCAATCAGGCATACCCCGCTAACTCGGTTCAGCCAGCCAAAATGGGCTCTCCCCGCGAGCGTCCTCTTGATCATCGCCCCTGCAACCACATAAAGCATTTGCCCTAAAAGCGACCCTGTTAGAACTCCCAGCAAATTCAAGTACAGACCAGACCCATCAAGCTGGCCGCCGCTGGCGACGACATAGGAGGAAATTGCCGCGATGGTGAGTGGACTCGTCAACGTCAATAAAAAAACCGCGACAAACCCTGCGGCTCGCCTGGTTACCGCCGCACGCGCAGTTTTTTTGAAAGTGAGCACACCTAGATAAAAGAGGTAGACAATCGCAGCCCACGCCAACCACTGACTATTGGCGAGCCAAAATGCTTCAATCGACTTCAAACCAATAAAAGCGACAGCTGCAAACAACGCGTCGGCAACTGCCGCACCGAGAGCTCCGGGTAACGCACTACGAAAGCCGTGGGTGATGGATTGTCCCAGAATAGTCAAGGCTACCGGACCGAAACTTATCGAAAGCAGTATCGAGAACAGCATGGCGCCCAAGAAGTCCTGCATCTAACTCACAACCTCTCTAAACATCGGATAGCAAAAAAAGCCAATACTGGATCATCTTCATCAACCATTCCGTATTCACTGGCGTACTTTTTCCTTATTGTTTTTAAGCATGGGAGTTTGAGTCATTTACCAAAAAAACAAATCACCAACAACAAACTCTTCACTCAACTACTATCCTACATACAACACTGTAGGCTTTTACTGTAAGCACTTCCCACCCTGAAACGCCCCTTCTACTTATAGATAAACATCACCTATTAAGTATCTTCGTCAGTGCTAATAAGCTACACGAACAAAAAAGTTCTACGGGCATACCAATGCGAGGCATCGACAGGCTTCAGGTTTTTTCCAGCTTGCTTCGTCGTTGCGATAACGGCGTGTCAGCCAGTAATTGCATTGGCTGACCTGCCGCTTTCGCAGGCAAGCCAGCTCCCACATTTTGATCTCCATGCATCAGGGGACTTCGCTGGGTTACTGGCGTTTTGTCATGGTTTGTAAAGGGCCAGCAAGCCGTGTCGCTTTAAATTGCAGGACGTTTCCTAGACAATCTCTGCCGCCTTGTGCCTGCTGGAATCGGTGGCTAGTCTGCGGTCCGTCACTGCTTATCAGTGACCGGGTTTAGTCGCCTGACCTCCAGTTGTGCGCAAGCTGTCACCGTGTTCATGGTGGCTGTGCGCAGGGCACCTTCGGGTGCGCCGGATCCAACTGGCCGGTCGACTAACCTGCGTACAGCCGCCACCCTCGTTTAGTCGCGAGGGATCGGCTCCTCACCTACCAGTTGGAGATACACGATGAATAAGGTTGTGCCAGATCCCCCCTTCGACCCCGCCAAAGACCGCGCCGCCTTCAACCGCGTCATCGATCACTACCTGCCCACCAGAGGTTTCCACTCGGTCAACGAAGACCTGAGCTTCGAAGACGCCCTGCTCTATACCGCCAGCCTGCTCGACAGCGCGTCGGCCACCGCACTTGATTGTGGTGAGCAACTGACAAGCCCCGAGCGGGCAAAGATCCTGGCAGTGTGGCATTTGCTGGAAATTGCCAAGACTACGGTGGATCGCTCTATTAACTGCCTGAAATATAACTAAAAAATCTGGGACTTAGCTTGATTGCGATAGCGCCGTGCCAGTCGCCAAAAATGCCAGCTGACCCACCCTTTCGCAGGCAAGCCAGCTCCCACATTTGAATTTGCGCCTGGCTCAAAAAACAGGCTCACCAGGTATCCCCTGTGGGAGCGGGCTTGCCCGCGAAGGCGGTATGCCAGCCGCCAAAAATGCCAGCTGACCCACCCTTTCGCAGGCAAGCCAGCTCCCACATTTAAATTTGCGCCTGGCTCAAAAAACAGGCTCACCAGGTATCCCCTGTGGGAGCGGGCTCGCCCGCGAAGGCGGTATGCCTGTCGCCAAAAATGCCAGCCGAACCACCGCGTCCTCAGGCAAGCCAGCCCCAACAGGGGATCTCCACCGTCTGATAGTCCTCATCACAATTGTTAACCGTTTCTTTGACGTTTTTTTCTCATCTGCCGCTCTACATTCGCCGCGCCCAAACATGCAAATGATTCCTATTGGTCTAGGCTCAATCGACCACTAGCGGACTTCCCGTGCAGTTATAAAAACCGGAGCGCTCACCGCATGACCAGCCGTCTTCCTTCCTTTATCAAAAAAGCCCTGCTCGCCACTGCATTGGTCAGCGCGGGGCATGTGTATGCCGCTGATTCGGTGGGCATCGTGGTGTACAACGCCCAGCACGAAAGCCTGACCAAGGCTTGGGTCGAAGGGTTTACCCAGGAGACCGGTATCCCGGTGACTATCCGCAACGGCGATGACACCGAGATGGGCAACCAGATCGTGCAGGAAGGCGCCGCCTCTCCGGCCGATGTGTTTCTCACCGAGAACTCGCCAGCCATGGTGCTGGTAGACAACGCCGGGCTGTTCGCGCCGGTGGCACCGACCACCCTGGAACAGGTAGACGCCGCTTACCGTCCGGCCCACGGCAAGTGGATTGGCATTGCCGCGCGTTCGACGGTGTTTGTGTACAACCCAAGCAAGCTCAACGCCGGCGACTTGCCAAAGTCCCTGCTGGACCTCGCGTCGCCAAGCTGGAAAGGCCGCTGGGCCGCGTCCCCGGCCGGGGCCGACTTCCAGGCCATCGTCGCCGCTGTGCTGGAACTCAAGGGCGAAGCCGCGACCCTCGATTGGCTCAAGGCGATGAAAGCCAACGCGGCCATCTACCGTGGCAACAGCGCGGTGCTCAAGGCCGTCAACGCAGGCCAGGTCGACAGCGGCGTGATTTATCACTACTACAGCTTCGTCGACCAATCCAAGACCGGCGAAAACAGCAAGAACACCCAGTTGCACTACTTCAAGCACCAAGACCCGGGCGCATTCGTGAGCATTTCCGGCGCCGGTGTATTGGCCTCCAGCAAACACCAGGAACAGGCCCAGGCCTTCGTGAAGTGGATCACTGGCAAAGATGGCCAGGCGATCTTGAAAGACGGCAACTCGTTCGAATACGCCGTTGGCCAGAACGCGCAATCCAACCCCAAGCTGGTGCCGCTGGCGCAACTGGACGCGCCGAAGGTCGACGCCTCCAAGCTCAACAGCAAAAAAGCGGTTGAACTGATGACCCAAGCCGGACTGCTCTGATTGTTGCCTGAAACGTCCCTCCCCGGCATTGCCCACGCGATGCCACACAAACGCACCCGCGGCCTGTTCAGAGGCCGTGGGGGTACGTGGGTCACCGGCCTGTCGGTGCTGGTTTCGCTGCTGGCGCTGTTGCCGATTGCGTTTGTGATCGGGGTGTCCTGGCAGATCGGCTGGGCGCAGATCGAGGCGTTGGTGTGGCGGCCACGGGTCGGCGAGTTGCTGGTCAACACCGTGCTGCTGGTGATGTTCACCCTGCCCCTGTGCATTGCGCTCGGCGTGGCCCTGGCCTGGTTGACCGAACGCACCAACCTGCCCGGCCGCCGCGTCTGGTCGCTGCTGGCGGTTGCGCCGCTGGCGGTGCCGGCGTTTGTGCACAGTTACGCGTGGGTCAGCCTGGTGCCGTCGATCCACGGCTTGCCTGCCGGTGTGCTGGTGTCGGTGATTGCCTATTTTCCATTTCTGTACCTGCCGGTGGCGGCGACCCTGCGCCGGTTGGACCCGGCCATCGAAGACGTGGCCGAATCCCTGGGCCTCAAGCCCTGGGCGGTGTTCTGGCGCGTGGTCTTGCCACAGCTGCGCCTGGCGATCTGCGGCGGTGCGCTGCTGGTGGGCCTGCACCTGCTGGCCGAATACGGCCTGTACGCGATGATTCGCTTTGATACCTTCACCACGGCGATTTTCGATCAATTCAAATCCACCTTTAATGGCCCGGCCGCCAATATGCTCGCGGCGGTGCTGGCCCTGTGTTGCCTGGCGATGCTCACCGCCGAATCCGCCGCGCGCGGCCATGCACGGTATGCGCGGGTCGGCTCCGGCAGCGCCCGCGAACAACGCACCGTGCAACTGAGCACGAGCACCACCCTGCTCGCCCTGACCCTGCAAGGCATGACCTGCGCGTTGGCCCTTGGCGTGCCGCTGATCACCCTGGGCCAGTGGCTGGTCGCCGGTGGCGCGCAGGTCTGGCAGTTCGACGAGCTGCTGCCGGCGCTCCTGCAAACCGTGCAACTGGGCGTTGCTGGCGCACTGTTGACCACCTGCGCGGCGGTGCCGATCGCCTGGCTGTCGATTCGCGCACCGGGGCGCTTGCAACGCCTCCTGGAAGGCTGCAACTACATCACCAGTTCGCTGCCCGGCATCGTCGTTGCGCTGGCGCTGGTCACGGTGACCATCCACTTCGCCCGGCCGATCTACCAGACCACCATTACGGTGCTGCTCGCCTACTTGTTGATGTTCCTGCCACGGGCCCTGGTGAGCCTGCGTGCCGGTATCGCCCAGGCGCCGGTGGAGCTGGAAAACATGGCGCGCAGCCTCGGCCGTTCGCCGGGCCGCGCGTTGTGGCTGATCACCATGCGCCTGGCCGCACCGTCCGCTGCGGCGGGTGCGGCGCTGGTGTTCCTGGCGATCACCAACGAGCTGACCGCCACCCTGCTGCTGGCGCCCAACGGCACCCGCACCCTGGCCACCGGTTTCTGGGCGATGACCAGTGAAATCGACTACGCAGCGGCAGCCCCTTACGCGCTGATCATGATCCTGTTGTCACTGCCGTTGACCGGCCTTCTCTACCACCAATCCAAACGCACGGCAGGCCGATGAACGCTCTCGAACTGAACGCACTCTGCAAATCCTTTGGCACCCAGCGTGCCCTGGCGGATGTCAGCCTGTCGGTGCCCACCGGCAGCCGCACCGTGATTGTCGGGCCGTCCGGCTCGGGCAAGACCACCTTGTTGCGCATGATCGCCGGCTTTGAATTTCCCGACTCCGGCAGCCTCACCCTCGACGGCCAACCGCTGGTCGACGGCACCCACGCCGTGCCGGCCCATCAGCGCCAGATCGGCTATGTACCGCAGGACGGCGCGCTGTTCCCGCACATGACGGTAGCCGACAACATCGGCTTCGGCCTGGCCACCCAGGGCCAAGCGCGCCACACACGCATCGCCGAATTGATGGACAGCGTGGCCCTCGACGCCAACATGGCGCGGCGCTGGCCCCACGAACTGTCCGGCGGCCAACAACAGCGCGTGGCGCTGGCCCGCGCCCTGGCGCAACAACCCCGGCTGATGTTGCTGGATGAACCGTTCTCGGCCCTGGACACCGGGCTGCGCTCGGCGATGCGCAAGATGGTCGCGCGGCTGCTGAGCGACGCGGGTATCACCACGATCCTGGTGACCCACGATCAAAGCGAGGCGCTATCGTTCGCCGATCAACTGGCAGTGATGCGCCAGGGCCGCCTGGTGCAATCGGGCCATCCGATGGACCTGTACCAATACCCCGTCGACGAGCAGACCGCGTTGTTTCTCGGCGAAGCCGTCGTCATGCCCGCAAGGATCGAAGCCGGCTGGGCCCACTGCGGCCTGGGCCGCGTGCCAGTCGACAGCAAGCTCGACCACGAAACCTCGCGGATCATGCTGCGCCCGGAACAACTGCAACTGAGCGCCAGTCACGATAGCGGCTGCCGCGGCGTGGTGACTGAACGCGAATTCGGCGGCAATACCTGCACGCTGACCGTGACGCTGCCCGCCAATGAGTTCGCGCCCGGCCAGTCAATCCTGGTGCGCAGCTCCGGCCTGCAGGCACCGCCCAACGGCAGCGTGGTGCACCTCACCACCGTGGGCTTGGCCCATGTCCTGAAAAAAACCGCGGCCCTCAGTCCCAGCTAAGTTTCGTGCCGTACCTTCTCCCCTGCGCCAACCACCGCGCAGTCAAGGAGAGGTAAGCCCGATGAATGCCACAGCAGCCCGTTGGCTGAACAAAGTACCCGAGGTGACGCTGTCCTTCTGGGTGATCAAGATCTTGTCCACCACCGTGGGCGAAACCGGCGCGGATTACCTCGCCGTCGATGCCGGTTTCGGCGCCGGCTGGACCAGCATCGGTATGGCCGCGCTGCTGGCCGTGGCGCTGTTCTGGCAGATGCGCACCAAGGCCTACACGCCGTGGATCTACTGGTTGACCGTGGTGCTGGTGAGCATCGTCGGCACGCAGATCACCGACATCCTCACCGACAAGCTCGACGTCAGCCTGTACGCCAGTACGGCGATTTTCTCGGTGTTGCTCGGCCTCAACTTTATGGTCTGGTATCGCACCGAACACAGCCTGTCGATCCGCGACATCGTGACCCCGCGCCGCGAGTGGTTCTACTGGACCACTGTGCTCTGCACCTTCGCACTCGGCACCGCCGCCGGTGACCTGGCCACCGAAGCGCTGGGCCTGGGCTTCACCCTTGGCGCCTTCATTTTCGCCGGCTTGATCGCGGCGGCACTGGTGGCCTGGCGGCTGGGCGTCAACTCAGTGCTGACGTTCTGGGTCGCCTACATCCTCACCCGCCCGTTCGGCGCCTCCCTCGGCGACCTGCTGACCCAAGCCAAGACCTACGGCGGCCTGGGCATGGGCGCCAGTTGGACCAGCGCGCTGTTCCTCTGCGTCATCGTGCTGTTGGTGGCCGTTGCGCAACTCAGCGTCGGCAACCGCAAAGCCATTACCCCATGAATACTCACACCAAGGAAAGCCTCATGCGCCCTGTTCAAGACCTGATTCGCCGCGTCGCTATCGCCTCCGCCATTCTGATGCTGGGCATCGCTACCGGCTGCTCCAAACCGGCCGATAAACCCAACGAAGCCGCAGGTTCGGCGACCAGCCAACGCCAGGCCTCGAAACTGGGCGATCTATCGGAGTTCCGCAACATTGCGGTGGACGTCTCGGCCCTCGTCGCCAAGAACGACCTGGCGGGCGCCAAAGCTCGCATCAAGGACCTGGAAACCACCTGGGACTCCGCCGAAGCCGGCATCAAGCCGCGCGCCGCCAACGACTGGCATGTGCTCGACAAAGCCATCGACCGCGCCCTCTCGGCGTTGCGCGACGGCAACCCGAACCAGGCGGACTGCAAGGCCTCGATGGATGACCTGCTCAAGGCCTTCGACGTGATGAAAGGCTGATACCGGACAAATGCCCGCACGGGTGCTTCAATACACACGCGGCGATCACTTCGCCGCGTGTGGTTTTACTGAGGATGTGCGCGACATGCGGATACTGCTGGTCGAAGACGACCCGATGATTGGCGATGCGATCCAGCGTGCGCTCAGCGATGCAAGCTATGCCGCCGACTGGGTCAAGAACGGCATGACCGCCCTGGCCGCACTCGACACCCATCCCTACGACATGGTGCTGCTCGACCTCGGCCTGCCGGGCAAGGACGGCCTTGAGGTGCTGGGCTGCATCCGCGCGCGCAACAACTCCGTGCCCCTGCTGATCATCACCGCCCGTGACAGCCTCGACGACCGCCTGCGCGGCCTGGATGGCGGCGCCGATGACTATTTGCTCAAACCATTCGACATCCCCGAACTGCTCGCGCGCATGCGCGCGGTGCTGCGCCGTAAGGGCGGCAGCGCGTTGTCGTTGCTGGGCAATGGTGTGGTCTCGCTGGACCTGGTGTCCAAGCAAGCCAGCACCGACGAGCTCACCGGCGTGGCGTTATCGAGCCGTGAGTTTGCGTTGCTGCAAGCGCTGCTGATCCGCCCGGGGGCGATCCTGTCCCGCAGTGAACTGGAAGACCGCCTATATGGCTGGGGCAACGAAGTCGAGAGCAACGCCATCGAGTTCCTGATCCACGCCTTGCGGCGCAAGTTGGGCAGTCATGTGATCAAGAACGTCAGGGGCATGGGATGGATGGTTTCAAAAAGCGTTTGAGTGAGTCGGTGCAACTGCGCCTGTCGGTGACGCTGTCGCTGGCGATTTTGCTGGTGGCGGTGCTGGCCAGCGTGTTTGCGTTTGTCTCGGCGTTTGACGAAGCCCACGAACAGCAGGACGACACCTTGCGCCAGGTGGCCATGCTGTTCGACCGCCAGCAGATGACCCTGCAATACCCCCAAGCCACGCGCATCGAGGGCGATGACGAAGAGTCGCGGGTGATCATCCAACACCTGGGCGACGGCCAGCATGCGACGGGCACCACCGATGAGGCGTTGCCCCTGCCCTTTCCCACGACCCTCGCTGATGGGCTGGCTACCGTGGATGTCGCGGGTGAAGCCTTTCGCGTACTGGTGCACACCACCGCACGCGGCGAGCGGATTGCGGTGGCTCAGGAATCCGACGCCCGCGACAAGGACGCCCGCGAGAGCGCCTGGCGCAGCCTGCTGCCGTTCCTGATCCTGTTTCCGGTGCTGCTGCTGGTGGTCGGCGACCTGGTGCGCAAGCTGTTCCGTCCGATTGGCGTGCTCGCCGCCGAGATCGACCAGCGCGCCGAACAGGAACTGCATCCCATCGAGGAGCAGCACCTGCCCACCGAAGTGCGGCCGTTTGTGGTCGCGATCAATCGCCTGCTGGCGCGGGTCGCGCAGTCCATGGACAGCCAGCGACGCTTTGTCGCCGACGCCGCCCACGAACTGCGCTCGCCGATGACCGCCTTGTCGCTGCAAGCCGACCGCCTGGCGGCCACCGACCTCTCGCCAACCAGCCGCGAGCGTTTTGTGCCGCTGTCCCGTGGCATCGAGCGCGGTCGCAAACTGATCGACCAGTTACTGAGCCTGGCGGCGGCCCAATCCACCTCGGCGCGGGTGCAAACCACGTTGTCGGTGCATGAACTGTATCGCCAGGTCCTCGAAGACCTGCTGCCCCTGGCCGAGCGCAAGCAGATCGACATCGGCGTTGAAAGCCCCACGGACGTACAGGTGCAGTTCAATGGGATGGACCTGCTGACCCTGGTCAAAAACCTGGTGGACAACGCCATCCGCTACACCCCACCGGGCGGGCGCATTGATCTGTCGGTAGAACAGTTGCCGGACGCTGTGCTGCTGCAAGTCAAAGACACCGGGCCGGGTATTGCCGTAGAGGAACGCACGCGGGTGTTCGACCCGTTCTATCGCAGCCTGGGCACCGACGAAGCAGGTTCCGGGCTCGGCTTGTCGATCGTCAAGGCCATCGCCGACCGTACCGGCGCGCGGGTGGCGTTGTCGTTTAGCGATGAGGTGCAACAGCGGGGGTTGTGTGTGAGTGTCTGGTTGCCGACTTGACCTAATTTGGAATAAACCAGCTCAACTGTGTTTACCCTGCTGCACACTCGCCCACTCCCGGACCGCCGCCACAAACAAGCGCAACGCCATCGGCGTGTGACGGTTGGCCGAGCAGTAGACGCAGGCGCCGGCGTAACAAGGCCCCCAGTCGGGCAACTGTGAGAGCAAGCCCCCTGGAAAACTCGGTGAATCATACGAACTGCTCGAGGCTAGCGTCGTGAAACTCCCATCTAGAGTTCTTCTGCAGAGAATCGAATAGCCTTTTCGATCCTCAGTCGCCCAGCTTGTGCCAGCTTGCTGACGCCCGCCTCCTTGGCGACGGCGTAAATCAAGGCCTCCGCGGTATGGCCGCAACCAACCATCTCATCAACTAGCGCCGAAAGCTCTGGAAGACAGATCTCTGCAAGCCCCCTCATAGACTCATCATCCGCTGGCCGTCGAAACACAGTCGTTGAATGCTCGTCAGCGTGAGCCGGCCAGTAGAACGTACCGACCTGCTCCTCTTCATGTGATCTAAACTGTGCGCGTACGAGCTGGTCGACACGGTCGCGAATACGCGAGCCTGTCCGAACCCATCCATGAGCACGTGCTATTCGCCGCGCAATGACCACATCCAGAACAGGTCCTTCTTCATTGATCACATGGGTGATCATTTGCATCAGGATTGGGGCATAGCTCGTATCAAAGAACTGATCAGCATCAACACCGTCAACTGCCCGGGCGGGCTCAGCTGCTCGGTACAGTAAGTGATCAGTAGTGACCAAAGGAGAGACTGCTGCTGCAGAAGTCCGGACTACTGCTGCCTTAGCGTATTTCAGCTCTGGCAAAGCACCATTTGGATCGTTAGCAACGACTGCAACGCCCTCCGCGACAACGACTGTACCAGCCTGATCTATAATTTCTAGAGCCTCGGCCACAACAGCATCTGCCTTGATTCGCTCAGCCTCTTCCTCGGCATCAATTACCGCTTGCTTGGCGCGAGAGTCCGCAAGGAGCTCATTCAGCCGTTGATGAACTTTCTCTGCGGTGCCAACTGCATCCACCCACCAGTCAGTCGACCAGATCCGCACAATCTCCCAGCCAAGGCCACGAAGTACACTCTCGCGAAGTTTGTCGCGATCTCGAGCAGTAGCACTACGGTGATAGGTCGCGCCATCGCACTCAATGCCTGCGAGAAAACGACCTGGGGTATCCGGATGGACAATCCCGAGATCAATCCGGAAGGAAGACACACCAATTTGGGTATGAACTCGCCATCCTTTCTTCGCGAGGGCCGCGGCGACAGCTTCCTCAAATGGACTGTCGAATCCACCAACGCTGCCAAAATCCGCCTCTACAAGCGCACGAGGACCGCGCTCGGCAAACTCCAGGAAGTGCTTCAGGTCCCGCACGCCCTCACCTTTAATGCGTGCGAGATCTATGTGCTCTGGACGCAACGTCGAAAAGACCACCAACTCTTGACGCGCCCGGGTTACAGCCACGTTTAAACGCCGCTCGCCACCAGGTCGGTTCATCGGGCCAAAATTCATCGAAATCGCCCCGCTGGCGTCCTTCCCGAAGGTGATTGAGAAATAAATAATATCTCGCTCATCACCTTGTACGCTCTCAAGGTTCTTGACGAATACAGGTTCAAGTTCTGATTCTGAAAAATAAGAATCGAGTGAAGGATCCTTACGGCACGCATCATCAAGCAAATCCATGATGAGCTTCTGCTGCTCACCGTTAAACGTCACGACACCAACAGTCCGCTTGCTTTCACGGAACGTTGGAGATTTAAGACGAGCAACCAGATCAGCAACAAGCGCCCGAGCCTCGATCACATTCGTCCTTGAAGCCCCCTTATCGTAAGCGCCCGCTACAGGGATAAGTTTCACGGCCTTGTCGGCAGTGAATGGAGACGGAAACGTGACAAGCTTGGACTGGTAATAGCGCTGGTTCGAAAACGCAATCAAGCTCTCGTGGCGACTACGGTAGTGCCAATTGAGGTTGCGCATGGGCAAATTGGCGCTGATGCACTCATCAAGAATACTTTCCAGGTCAGCCTCGACATCTTCGTCTTCGTCGGTCGAACCGGCCCTATCAAAAAACGACGTCGGTGGAAGCTGCTTAGGATCACCGACCATCACAACTTGTCGGCCGCGAGCCATTGCACCAATCGCATCCCAGACAGGGATTTGAGAAGCCTCATCGAAGATCACCAAGTCAAAAGGAGCAGAAGCAGCAGGCAGGTACTGAGCAATGGAAAGTGGGCTCATCAACAGGCAAGGCGTAAGTTTGGTCAACGCCTCAGGAGCACGCCCCATCAAATCTCGCAGAGGAATGTGCTTGGTCTTTTTACTCATCTCATGTCGGAGCAAACCCCACTCCGACGAGCGACTTACACTTTCCTGGCTAGGAAGGTCCGAACACAATCGAGCTCGCAGCCAGTCACGGGTCAAGGCAGTAAACTTGTCATCCAAGGCTCGGAAGTCACGTATGCGTTGCTCGTGTTCAACACTCACAAATGTTCGGATGACGGCCTCATTGTCCACTGTCGCGTTCAGCCACCAACGCGCGTAATTCACCTCAAAAACCTTGCGGACTCTGCCCGACGCAATCGTGCCGTTCTCCATCGCCTGGACAATATTCGCAAGACCAACGCTATAAGCCTCGTCTCGCACCTTTCGCCATGAACACCATGCTTTCAAGCGTGGTGCCGATGAGACAACCTGATCACAGTTGAACTTAAGATCAGCCAATGCCAGATCCGATACCTCGTCCATCCCCTGCTCGGTGAACGCCCCCACAGAAGTAAATGAGGTAGACCGCAAATGTAGTTGTTCGAGTTTCTCGCGCAGAATCACGCCACTGATCGCTACCGCACCGTCAGGCTCTAGCAAGGTATTACCATCACCCAACAAGGTATGAAGCGGAGCCTTGTATTCAACGATTTGCTCAGGGCTTATAGCGAGCCTGGCGATTGCAGCGGATAGCTTCCCTTGGAATTCAATGGCCGCACGAGCGTTCTCGACTTTTGTCTTCAGATCCTGCCAAAGCGGAACGGTTTCTCGAAAATCATTCAGCTCTGACAAGTCGCGCTCAATGCCAGCCCGTCGCTTGAGTAACACAAAGTCAGCTTTTAAAGCCGTGCCGCACCGCCCTTCTTCCACAAGTGCATGGTCATCAGACAAACGGCCACGATCTTCAATATCCCGTCGCTCTGATTGAAACCTCAGAGCCGCCGTCAATAGCTCACAGTCAGTGTGTAAACCGTTCCACAGCTGTTCCGTCTGCCCGCCAAAATCCGCCAACTCAGTAAGCTCACTGTCGAGCCGAGTGATGGTACGCAAACGCACGAGCTCTGACTTTAACGCTTCACCCAAGTGGCCTTGTTCGACGACACCAAAGCCGTCATCGTTCCAATGTGCGTCTTCTTGCTGAAGCCTGATCGCCTCCTGCAACCCGAGCGCTGCCACAAGATGTGAGCGATTGGATTTCGCGCCGAGCCAAATACCGAAACAAGCCTCGCCTGGTTCTAGCTCATCAATAGCTTTACGCGCATTGCGAATCTCAACCCACGTGGATAGATCTCGCTCAACATCAGCCTCCTCCTGCACGGATTGCGTCGATATGAGAAGCCCAGAAATACGGCGTTTCCCTATCCAGGATTTAGGCCAAAACGAACCAACGGCTTCTTTCCACTCATTGTGCAGTAGCTCTATATCAAGTGCTTCGATACGGTCGTCATAGCTCACCGACAACTGCTGAGTGAGCGCATCAACTTGATCCAGCATAACGATTGCTTGCTGAATCGCTTCGATAGCAGTTCGTGGCCATACCGGACCAAAACCCGACAAAGCAGTTCGTCTTTGTTGAAGTAACTCCAATCCACGTTTGGCTTCGCTAACAACGCGAGCAGGCCATATCTGTGATAAGTCGCTGTTGATGCTACGGTGCTGCTCGATCCATTCGCAGCCTTCACTCAAACGCTGGCTTATGGATCGCGCATCAGGACGCAGAACAAACCGCCAGTCCTGTCCCGCGGCTGTTGGGAGTGCTTGAGATAGGATTGAAAGCCCCTCAAGAACTCTAGGCGTATATGCGGTAACCGGTAACCCGGCCAATTCCAAATACCGAGTAACCGCTGTCTCCGCTTCCAGAATGGCAGGGAGGAGGTCACGGGCCGCCTGTATGAATTGCTCCTGCCAATGGGGAGACCACTCTGCTTGCCCGACCGCAGATAAAGCCTGCCCCGAAAGCTTCTCGTACCCCACCGCCTGCGCGTTGACTTCAAGGCGATCGCCGAGTTGGCGAAGATCCAGAATCGCTTTCTGATCGTGAACGTCCGGTGATACCCAGGCTAAAGAGGCGAGAGGATCATCCGCGCCGGATGTGACAACGCCAATCGCATCATAGATGGAGTATCCATTGCGATGCCGACGGTGCAAACGTTCAACATAGATATTTAGACTGTCACGAAGAGACGCAAGTCGCTGTGCTTCCAGCTCCCAAGCAGCCGAGTCAACCTGCCCCTTTGCTTCCCACGCCGATTGAAGCTGGGCAAGCACATCCGCTTTCCGGGCCTTGCTGGAGTGAAGCTCGAGGCAGAACTCGCCGAGGCCAATCTCACGCAGTCGCCTATACACGACATCCAACGCTGCAATTTTTTCTGAAACGAATAATACGCGTCGACCCTGCGCAATCGACTGAGCAATCATGTTGGAAATCGTCTGGCTCTTGCCCGTCCCCGGAGGGCCGATGAGAACGAAATCCTTCCCTTTAGCCGCCGCCATCACCGCAGCAAGTTGAGATGAATCAGAAGGTAGGGGGCAGAATACGTCGGTCGGACTGTAATCTCGATCAAGCGATGCAGCGTCTGGAAATGGCGTTGCTGATACAAAAGATTCACGAGGAGTATCAAGTAAATGCTGAACAACCGGGCTTTGCCGTAAGTGTTCAGCGTTCTCTGCGAGATCCTTCCACATGAGATATTTGGCAAAGGAGAACATCGACAATACAACGTCCTCGCTCAGCTCCCACCCCGGTATATCCTTGATGGCGTGTCCGACCTTATTCCAAATACTTGCTATATCCAGCCCTGAATCATCCCGGGGAAGCTCTTGCTCCAAGGACCCAAGACCGAGTTCATAGTCTTGTCTCAACATCTCAATCAGGGTTGGATTGAAACGTGGTTCGTCGTCATGCAGCACCATAGAGAAACCGGAGCGAGCACTCTTGCGTTCCAGTGTCACGGGAACCAATACCAATGGTGCACGATACTTTTGCCCCGCCCTGTCCTCACGAGTCCAGCTCAGAAAACCGATGGCCAAGAATAGCGTGTTGGAACCACCTTCCTGTAAGGCAGTTCTGGCGCTCCGATAAAGTTCAGTGAGGCGGGTATCCATCTCTTTGGCAGATAACGCCACGAATACTTCTTTACGTCTCAGTGCATCTTCAGCATGGCGCAAACGCACGTCCTCTCGTTCACGTTGCTCATATAGCGCACGTTCACGAGGGTCGGCCCCATCCATAAGATCTGGCCTGGTGAGCAACTTGAGCATCTGACCGCTGGACAAGACATCCTCAAGTTCCCCTGGGTTGGGAGCCTCGAGCTTGAGAGCTCGCTTCCCCATTTTGAAATTGAGCAAGTTGTTTTTGAGTGAGAGGTCCAAGAGCTTGCGCTGCCAGCGACCGAGTCGATCAGCAGGATTGAGCTTGGACAAATCCTCGACTTCAACCTCAAGCAGGTCGTCCGGAATATCATCCCCTTCATCGATCAGCAGAGGAGGCGCTTCATTTGGCTCAGAGGTCGCTGCTCGTGTGACTTGAACTTCCGAGCTAGCCAAAGGCTTGATACGTTGCATACGAGCACGACGTATATCCAGAAGCATTTCGAAGTCGTGTTCAACGTCTTCACTGATCTGCTTGAATCCTTGCTCAACGGCATATGAAAAAGGAGGTATCGGCTGCTGAGTGATGAGCGTGGTTTCAAACAGCACCAACTCCTTGAGTTTTACTCGCTTACGCACAGCACTGACATCGTCAATGACCGTAGTCGTGAATTCTTCCGGCTTGAGCCAGAGCCCTGCAAAAGAATGCCCTCGAGTAAACACGATGACGGGGTTGAGGCCAATTTGCTCCAGGGCTGCGCAGAAAAAGAGTGTCAGATCGAAGCAGGTGGCTAAACCAGAGTCAGCGATTTGACTAGGACTGCGAACCTTTTGCCCCGTTTGCTCGAAGCTGGCTGGAGGCAAAGCGTAATCAAGCTTCATCCTTGCGACTGCACCCCAGACCGCTGAGGCAAGTTGCCACGCACGCTTGGAACCTCCCTCGTAGCCATTAAGCGCGGATGATTTTTCGCTCAGTCGAAGCAATTCAGCGGCTTGCTTCAATAGACGCTCAACAGCGGCGTCGTTTGGCTGAACAAATGCCGCCGTCATATCCGGAATGTGTCTAAGACCACCCCATTGGTTACGCGGCAGTAGGTCAACAACCTGTTCCAGCCGAGCAACTTCCTTACGCGCAGCACCAGCATCCTTGTCATCAGCCTCAAGGACGAAAATAAACGTGGTCAACTCGGCTTCAGTCAACCTGTTCAGCAAGGGACCATCCAAGACCAGATCGAGACCAGGTATCACTCTGAACGTATCTGCCGCGATCTCGTCGATATGCCAAATTTTGGGTTTGAATACCTCGGGAGAGGACGTCAGCGTTAACGTTACATCGACGAATCTATCACTGGTTTCGTTTGATACTCGAAGCTCACGTATAACCGGAATTGCATTCTGGTAATCCGCAAGATTTAGTTTAGAAACCAAAGTCGCGAGTACTTTAAGTTCTTTAGGCGGGGATTCTTCGGGGGACGTTACGGGTTGAATAAGATCGTCCATGCGCAGCCTTCCTTGTCGTGATGCTCAATGGAGTACAGGTGAACACCCGATCAATTGGGGCCCCGCTTGAGCTAATGGCACGATGATAGCCTTTCCATCAGTAACAGTAATACGCCTTTGGTCGCCACTCTGTAGCCCAAGGCCTAGCCCGTGCCAGCTGCTGACACCCACTCAAATGCATACTAAAAGTGCTTAAAAAAACGCCCATCAGACAACCCGGCTACCCGATTTTTTGTTTAAAAAGCGGCCAGAAAATCTTATGTCGCTACTTTTTCCCGCCTCCCTTGACGTTGTACAAATTGGTTCTACTTTGTAACTGCGCGTTAGAGCCTGCCGATACAAAAATCGCCGCGTCGAGCGCCAGCCACCTAAAAAAATACATCCATTTGAATATAGAGAAGACCATGTCAAACCACATCAAACCAGGCCCTAAACCTAAGCGCGACGACGGAGGAGACGACAGAAGGCGCCACGTAAACCCCGAAAACAAGCCAAAACATCCGACGCTTCCGGTCCATAAGCCGGAGAAATAGTTACATCAATAGATCATCGCCATTGCCGCACTGGTAGCTGTACAACTTTGTGGCGTTGCTCTGAACTGTGGCGAGGGACTCCCTCCCTCCCACATGTAACCGCACCACAACACCTCCCCTAATGCCACCGCCATTGCGTCATAACCATCTCATCTGCCCGTTTCATCCAGATCTATCACGAGTTGGGCAACGCCAGGATAATCGGCGCCACCTTTCAGGGCGCGAGTCTCACATTGCGGAACCCCGTTGCACGATTGCAGCTACCGTTGCCAGCCATGCGCGTACGTATCATCATCCACGCCGCAAACGGTTACCCCCCGTATTCCCCACCTCATTGTTGAACCGCTTAGCCATTGAAGCTGTTGTCTTGCGTTATTGCAGAGCAGCACCACAAGGACACGCACATGCTCGGACGCAAACAGCCAGATGCCAAGCTGGCTGGCCCCACAAGCCCCACGCCCATCAGCGCCGGGGCCGCATTCCACCTCACGGTGAGTTTCATGCTCGCGGTGATCCTTGCGTTCCTGGCCGTGGAAGGCTGGCGCACCTGGCGGGACTACCATGCAGCGTTCGCCTCGGCACGCGACTCCGTCACCAACCTCGCGCGGGCCACTGCGCAGCATGCCGAGGATGCCATCCGCCAGGTGGATGTGTTGACCGCTGCGCTCAGTGAACGGGTGGAAGGCGACGGGTTGCACAATATCGATGTGCCGCGCATCCACAACTTGCTGGTGCAGCAGGCCAAGCTGATGCCGCAATTGCATGGCTTGTTTATCTACGGCCCGGAGGGTGACTGGATCGCGACGGACAAGGAGGTCCTGCCCGAGCCTGCGAACAATGCCGACCGTGATTACTTCCAATATCACCGTACCCACACCGATCCCAATGTGCGCATCGGCGCGGTGGTAAACAGCAAGTCCACGGGGGATTTGATCATCCCGGTTTCGCGTCGGTTGAATAACCCTGACGGCTCATTCGCGGGGGTATTGCTGGGGACGATCAAGGTCAGTTATTTCGTCGATTACTACGGCGATTTCAAAATCGATGACAAGGGCGCGCTGGTGCTGGCCTTGCGTGACGGGACCATCCTGGTGCGACGCCCGTTCATCGCCGCCGTGGTGGGCAAGAGCCTGACCGCGAGCGAGATTTTCAAGCGTTACCTGCCGATGTCCAACGAGGGTGTCGCCGAGGCCAGGGCGGTGGTCGACGACACTGAGCGCTTGTATGGCTACAGGGCCCTTGCCGCGTATCCGTTGGTGGTTGAAGCGGGGCTTTCCCGCGAGTCCATCATCGCGCCGTGGCGTTGGGATCTGTTCAAGACCGGCTTTGTGCTGTTCTTCCTGATTGGCGCGTTCACCGTGTTCGGGCGGGTGGTGTTGAACCAACTGCGCCGGCGCATGGTGATGGAGGGCGAGCTGCGCCTGGCCCATCAGTCCATGCGCGACATGGCCTTGACCGACAGCCTGACCGGGCTGGGCAACCGTCGACGCCTGGACAGCGCGCTGCTGGACGAGATTCGCCAGGCCATCCGGCAGCGCTCGACGCTCTCGTTGATCATGCTCGATGTCGATTACTTCAAGCGCTACAACGATACCTATGGCCACGCGGCTGGCGACGATTGCCTGAGTGCGGTGGCTACCGCAATCTTGCAAGCGGTCAAGCGACCCGGGGACCTGGCGGTCAGGTATGGCGGGGAAGAATTTGCCGTGCTGCTGCCGAACACCGATAACCCAGGCGCCGCGACCGTTGCCCGCGACATCCTCGAGGCCATTCGCGCAATGGGCATCGAGCACAGCGCCCATCCACTCGGCCATGTCACGGCCAGCGCCGGGATCGCCAGCGTTCAGCCCACCGGGCAACACGTCACGCCGGCCAGCCTGATCACGGCGGCGGACAAGATGCTTTACGCGGCCAAGCAGAACGGCCGCGACCGCTGCTGCAGTGCTTCGGATGAGGAAGGGCAGCCGGTTTAGTGCAAAGCACTCGCGGCGCACCGTGCCTGTTATCCTACGCATCAGGATTCCAAGCCAGAGTGCTTTCAAGGACGTAAATGACTGCGCAAAACACCGTGCGCTATTGGCACGCCGTCGAGTTGCTGCAACCCCAGGCCGCACCCAAGCTGAAAAAGCGCGACAGCGACTACCAGCCGTATTTCCAGGATGTGCCCTCCAGCGCCCAGATCCTGCCGTGGATGCCAGCCAACGCGCTGAACCGGCAACGGCTGCCGCCCAAACGCACCTGGAGCCACACCCTCTACGCCCACCTTTACGACAACCTGGATGTGGCTCGCCAACTGGAGCGGCTATTCGGTGCTGACCAGGGCTACAAGGAGCCACAACGGCGCACTTCGGCGCTGTTCGCATTGAAGTTCAACGACCGAGGCATGATGCTGGCCGACAGCCTGGTGCTATCGAGCGAGGCCTGGTTCGTCGGCTGCGCTATCCATCGCAAGGATTGGACCCGCGGTTTCGACGAAGCCCAGCAATCCCTTCGCGAACAGGCCAGCCGTTTGCTCGGCGGCGTGGTCCTGGCCGCGGACCTGGAGCGCCTGACCACCTGCGTGCGCCAAGCCTTGGGCCTCGATGCATTTTTCGGGGATAAACCACGTACCCACCGCTTTCGCTCGGCGCCAATCAACCCGGAAAAACCCGAGCAGGAAGACGATCCGCTCAACAGTTTCCTGCTCAGCGACCTGGCCGACGTCGCCGACGCCCTGGCGCGCGGCGAAAACAGCCAGCCACTCGCCCGCTATCTGAACCAGCATGACGCCAGCCAACGACTGCATCTGGATCAGCCTGGCGCGGACCTGGCGCTGATCGACCGCTTGGCCCCGTCACGTTATGCCGCCGGCTGCTGGCCGGCCGAGCGCCATCTGGGCCTGGTGCACTCCCAGCAACTGGCGGTCAACAGCTTGCTGCAAAACCTGAGCAGCGGCAGCGGCGTGATGGGCGTCAATGGTCCGCCAGGCACCGGAAAGACCACCTTGTTGCGCGACTTGATCGCCGCCGTGGTGACCCAGCGCGCCGATGTCCTGGCCTCGCTGGACAAGGCATCGGACGCCTTCGTCAAGAATGGCCGGGAATCCGCCAATGATGGCGGTCGGGAGCGCTTCGCTTACGTGCTGGACCCGCGCTTGTTCGGCTTCGAAATGGTGGTGGCCTCGTCCAACAATGGCGCTGTCGAGAACGTCACCCTCGAACTGCCTCAGCGCGACAAAGTCGACCCTTCCTGGCTGCCCGACGCCGAGTACTTCAGCGAACTGGGCGAGCTGATCAGCGGCAAGCCGGCCTGGGGCTTGATCTCGGCAGCGCTGGGCAGCAAATCCAAACGTTCCCAGTTCGTCGACCGTTTTTTCTATGGCAACGGCGGGTCCACACCCGACACCCCCAGCCCAGAGGACGTACCACCGCCCAAGGGCATGCGCGAGTGGTTGAGTGAACAGGCACAGCAGATGAAGCTGCTCACACCCGCCGACAAGGCCAGCCACTGGCGTGCGGCCGTCAAACAGTACCAGGACGCCAAAGACGCAGAGCGCTCATTGCGCGCTCAAGCAGACGACATTCTGGAGCGAATCCAAGGCGTTATCAGTGCCAAGGCGCGCGTCAAACAGCAGGAACATGAGCGCCAGGCACGACTGGCTCAACGGCGTAGCCTCGATGGCGAACACGCCGCGCTGGAATCACAGCAGCTCCCCCCCACCCGCGAACACCTGCAACGTGCCCTCCTGGCGCTCGAAGCGCACCTGGCAAAAAAACCCGGGCTGCTCGCCAACCTGCTCAGCCTGTGGGGGGCACACCGTACCTGGACCGCCCACCAACGCGTGCTCGTTGGCACCCATATGCTGGCGAAGGATGCCTTCGACAGCGTGCAACGCCAGCTGGAACGACTGCGCCTGCAACTTGGCCAGCTCAATCAGCAGTTGGCGGCCGACGAACAGGCTATTGGCGAAGCCATACGCCACGCCTCCTTGCAGATAGACAAGGCCCGCAGCGTTGCACAGGCGGGTCAAGCCGAGCATCTGCTGACCTGGCTGGAGCAAGGCCAACTGGGCAGGGGCACACACATCGAGCTGCGCGAACCCTGGATTCTCGAAGGATGGCGTCAAGCACGGGCAAACGTCTTCATCGAAGCGCTGAAGCTACACCGCACATTCTTGCAGATTGAAGCCTCACGCCTGGGCTATAACCTGAGCTTCATCACCAGCCTGCTGACCGGCGGCCGTTACCGTGGTGTATCCCAGGCCGTGATACGCTCGGCTTGGGCTTCGCTGTTCATGGTGGTGCCGGTCCTCAGCAGTACCTTCGCGTCGTTCGCGCGCTCGTTCGGCAGCCTGGGTTGCAGTGAGATTGGCTGGCTGCTGGTGGATGAGGCCGGCCAGGCAACCCCGCAGGCCGCGGTCGGCGCCCTGTGGCGCGCACGGCGGGCGGTACTGGTCGGCGATCCGCTGCAATTGGAACCTATCATCACCGTCTCCGACGCGGTGCTCGAACATATGCGCACCCGCTATCACATCGACGCGCATTGGCTGCCTAACCGACAGTCCGCACAGACCCTGGCCGACCACGCCACACCCTGGGGCCGAATGGCCGGCCCTCAGGGCCAGAAATGCTGGGTCGGCCTGCCACTGGTGGTACACCGTCGTTGCGATCGTCCGATGTTCGACCTGGCGAACCGTATTGCCTACGACGGCGCCATGGTCTACGGCACCATTGCCCCGTCTGCGGCCAAGGAAACCCCCGCTCGCCTGCTCACCGGCTGGGTGCATGCCAGCGGCCCGTCTTCAGGCAACTGGGTCGATAACGAAGGCCACGCCCTGGATCGCCTGCTCAGCGTGCTCGAGGCCGACGGCGTGCCGTCCGGCAGCATTGCAGTCATCACCCCTTTCCAGGATGTCCGTAATCAACTCAAGGACCGCGATCTCGGCAAGCGCGTGCACGGCACCATTCACACCATGCAAGGCAAGGAAGCTGCGGTGGTCATCCTGGTACTGGGCGGTAACAGTGAAAACGGCGGCGCACGCAATTGGGCCGTCTCACAACCCAACCTGCTCAACGTTGCCGTGACCCGAGCCAAGCGCCGCCTGTATGTGATTGGCGACCGCAGCGACTGGCAACAGCGCAATCTGTTCTGTGAAGTCATGGAGTTGTTACCTGCCCTTCACCCGGTGACTGCCGACACGGGCGCATGAAAGGCGAAAAGCGTTTTACAAACGTCACAATGCCTCTTCGTTTCGCAGTTGTTGGCTCATGTCATCACAGGCTTTCGACCAATCCGTAAGCCATTGCGGCATGCCTGGCGAATCCTCTGACAACCCCAATTCGCGGCAGAAGACAGAAGGTGAAATGGTGCCTTCTGCCGCGCGAAACAGACCGCGCATCACGACAACGGCAACCACGCGTTTGCGACTGATAAATCGATGCTCGAGGTAGCTCCACTTCGCGTCCCAGCCAAGCATCCTCGTATGGATTTCGAAAGACTCGAAAAGCTTCAGTTCACGGCGAAACTTACCCCAGGTGTCTCCAACGATAGGCAACGCCTTGGCACGCAACGCGACCCGAAATGCACCGGTGCGCAGCACATAGTCCATTCGGGCCACATCGGCCAACGTGAAGTATCGACCGTTGGTAACGTGGCGATTGAAGTCCAGATCCAGAGGCCAGACCCGCAGGCGGGTTACGGTGGTTGCCAACCCGTCGACAGGTCTACGCCAAGGTCTACGAAAAAGCAGGAATAAAAGCCGAAACCAGAGATTCATATGCGCCCGGATGTCTGAATGAGCAAAAAACTCTAGAGCAATGCGAGGCACTCGGATATGTCCGAAACTGACTGTTTTCATCCAAGGCGCACAATTGGGTTTGCACGGGTCAGAAGTACATCTACCGTGCCGGCCGGTTAGACAGTGGTCAAACAACACTGCTGGAAACGTTCATTGCCGCACCAGGCTAGCGTATGACCTCGTCCTGTTCTTCCGAGGTTTTCAACTTTCTCAGGCACCTCAACAAAAGCCCCAACTATTCAAAAATCAAAAATCTTACGCACACGACAAAACACTTATATTTTATTTTCAACCCAACAAGGCGCCTTAATACTTCCGGGAAAAAGTGCTGGTTTACCCAAGTAAAATCCCTGCGCCCAATCAGCACTTGCCGCCAGAAGTCTTTGGCGATCAGCTGAGCGTTCGACACCCTCTACAATCACGCAAGGCGCCAATGTCTTGCATAGTTTTACAAGGTGTTCAAACGTGTCACTGGCACGCGTACTTTCCCGTGCACGGTGCAAGTACCCCATGTCAATTTTTATAATGTCCGGTTCAGCATCACGCACAAACGACAGCGTACTGAAACCTGCGCCAAAATCGTCGATTGCTATTCGACCGCCCAAGCGACGCATACGCAGGACGAAATCAACCGATGTGTCGCAAGAAGAGATCGACGAACTTTCGGTGATTTCGATAATCAAGCGCCGTGCAATATCAGGCTCGCCTCGCAGGGCATCAAGAATGGGCTCCCATAGAGCGTCCAGCGTCGCACTCTGCGCAGAAATATTGCACCCCAAGCTGATTTCTGGATGGGCCCGCAGCGTTTTTATGAGACTCATCACGACATAACAATCAAGCAAACGAATGGAGCGTTGCGCCTCAAGTATAGGAAAAGGGTTGATATTCATCCGACCACTGACATGCCGCAGCAAACCTTCATGGTACAAAATACCGGCCGCGCCCACAGCCATAACAGGCTGAAAGGCAAGCCTGAAATGTTTACGCGAAAGTTGCTTATAGAACCAGCGTACGAATTCAGCCTCTTTATTTTGCGACAGACTACAAAAGTCCAATTCCGAGCTCATGAAACCCCACTAACTTGAGCGCTCTGCCCGATCCAAATATTGGCAACAACCTCCCCTGCATCAATTATTACAGCCGCTTGGCTGTAAGGTGCATCCATCACCCAGCAGAATACTCACATCAAAGTTTCAATTTGGACAGTGTTCCCAGATACCATTATCATGTCCGCACACACCGACATAAATAGAGTATTTACTCTGACGTGTTCATTATCGGCTCACGTGAGTGGCGGACGTCAAAGATGCGCAGCATTTCAACAGCTATTTTTGCACCTTTCGTACAAGCACTCGCTCAGAACGGCATTCAGGAAGACCTCATATTCCGCCGCCTCAATGATCTGGTTGAACTCGATGTTTCAACAGCGCATCGCATTGAGTTGGCAGCTGTTTATAACATTCTTGATCTCGCTGTCGAACTCACCGGAAACCCGGAAATTGGACTTGACGCGTATAGTTATAGCCATCTCGGCAGCCTGGGTGCTGCCGGGTACGCAATCATGTCCAGCCCCACTCTGGGAATAGCTATAGAAAGAGTGGCCAGCTATCACCCTCTTGCCACCGACGGTTCCAGGATCACCGTAGAACGACACACGGGCGTGATACGCGTGAGCGGTTTCGAGGAGGGAATGCCTCATCTTCCGGCCCCTCGATCATTCCTGGATGCCGGTGCAGCACTGTTTATAGGCTTGATGCACTGGTTGGTGCCCCACGTAAAACCACTGCCCTTGGCAGCGCACTTTCCGTATCCAAAGCCTGCAGACACTCAACGACTCGAGCAGATGTTCGGCTCCGATCTGAGCTTCAACGCCCCTCACATAATGCTCATCTTCAGCAGTGAAATTTTCGATCTGCCCTTGATCACCGCAGACCCCGCACTGGAACTCATCCATTGCCATTACGCCGATGCACAGTTGAGGGCGATCAATGGCTCACCCGAGTTGCAGATACGTCGATACTTATCAGACGCCATGCCCCGTGGAGAGCCATGTACCTTGGAAATGGCGGCCGCTCATCTCGGTAAAAGTGCAAGAAGCCTTCAGAACGCGCTGGAAAAGGAAGGCACAAACTTCACTTATCTCCAGGACGAGTGTCGCCGCCTATTAGCCCGTACGTTACTGCTCGACTCTTCGCGCAGCCTCAAATACATAGCCCTCACCGTCGGCTTTCGCGAGCTCAGCAGCTTTCATAAAGCCTGCCTACGCTGGTTCGGCGCGTCGCCGGCGCAGTTGCGCGAGGCAAAACACAGTCAGCCTTGAAGAATACAGCGCTAGAGCACAGTGCGTGCCATCCAAGTGATGGGCGCCAGTCAGAACGGTATTTCCCGGTCAATATTTCCCATCACATTCGCCTGCCCCCGCCGAAACCTTTCAACGGTTGCTTGCGCGCAGAACCGCTGAGTTCCGCAGACCATCGGCAATCGAGGCTGGCCGATTGGCGGACAGGATTCTGGATCTGAATCAGCCCCTATGCCGTGGACTTCGATGGAATTCGAAGTGAAGAAAAAAGAGGTCGAACCGCCCACTCGGTAAATCGCAGGCAAAAAAAAGCCACTCGTTTGAGTGGCTTCTTCATAATGCTTGGAGCGGGAAACGAGACTCGAACTCGCGACCCCGACCTTGGCAAGGTCGTGCTCTACCAACTGAGCTATTCCCGCTTGGTGATGCGCATTCTATAGAATTCTTGAAGCCCGTCAACCTCTTGATTCAAAAAAGTTTTATTTCTTTTCAACAGTGGTGCGCAGATGAGGCCAGGCGGCGCGTAAATACTGGAGCATGGACCACAACGTCAGGCCCGCCGCGATCAGCAGCAGGGCGTAGCCAGTCAGCACCCAGAAGGAGAAGTCCGATGGGTTGGCCAGCAGGATGACCAGCGCGAGCATCTGCGCGGCGGTTTTCCACTTGCCCATGTTGGACACCGCGACGTGGGCGCGGGCGCCGATTTCGGCCATCCATTCGCGCAGGGCCGAGACGACGATCTCGCGGCCGATGATCACGGCGGCCGGCAGGGTCAGCCACAGGTTGCCATGTTCCTGCACCAGCAAGACCAGCGCCACCGCCACCATCAGTTTGTCGGCCACCGGATCGAGGAAGGCACCGAATGGCGTGCTTTGCTCCAGGCGGCGCGCCAGGTAGCCGTCGAGCCAGTCGGTGGCGGCCGCAAAGGCGAATACCGAACTGGATGCGGCATAGCTCCATTCGTACGGCAAATAGAACAACAGAATGAAAATCGGAATAAGCAGGACGCGTAGAACGGTGATCAGATTAGGGATATTCATCGGCACAACTGGCTACGAGGTGGAAAGGCATTCTATTCGCTATGCAGATTCGCATAAATCAACTCAGCGAGCTTTTTACTGATACCGGGAGCTTTGGCTATTTCGTCAATGCTGGCACGGGATAGCTCCTGCAAGCCACCAAAATGTTTAAGCAAGTCGCGACGTCGCGTCGGGCCGACCCCCGCAACCCCTTCCAGGGTTGAGGTTCGCCGGGTTTTACCACGGCGGGCACGGTGCCCGGTAATGGCGAAACGGTGGGCTTCGTCGCGGATTTGCTGGATCAGGTGCAACGCGGGTGAGTCGCCCTTCAAAGTGAACTCATGGGCGGCATCATTCAAGTACAACGTTTCGAAACCGGCCTTGCGTGTGGCGCCCTTGGCCACGCCGAGCAGGATCAGGTCAGGCACCGCCAACTCGTTGAGCACGTCACGGGCCATGGACAACTGGCCCTTGCCACCGTCCACCAGCAGGATGTCCGGCAGTTTGCCCTCGCCGTCCTTCAATTTGCTGAAGCGCCGCGTCAGGGCCTGGTGCATGGCGGCGTAGTCATCACCGGCGGTGACGCCTTCGATGTTGTAGCGCCGGTAGTCGGACTTGATCGGCCCTTCCGGCCCGAACACCACGCAGGACGCCACGGTGGCCTCGCCGCTGGAGTGGCTGATGTCGTAGCACTCCAGGCGCTGTGGTGGCTCGTCCAGGTTGAGGACTTCGGCCAGCGCATCGAAACGTGCGGCGACGTGCTGTCGATTGGCCAGGCGCGCGCCCAGGGCCTGTTCGGCATTGGTCACCGCCAACTGCTGCCAGCGCGCGCGGGTACCGCGTACACGGTGGCTGATGTCGAGCTCACGGCCGCGCAGTTCGTGGATCGCCTCGATCAGTGTCGGGAAGTCTTCGTGCACCACGTTGACGATCAGCTCGGACGGCAAGTCGCGTTCGGGGCTACTGACGTAGTACTGGCCAAGGAACGCGGCCATGACTTCGGCCACTTCCTCATCGATACCGGTCTGCGGGAAGAAATTCTTGCTGCCCAGCACACGCCCACCGCGCACGCTGATCAGGTGCACACAGGCGCCACCGGGGTTGACGAAGGCAGCGATCACGTCGACGTCACCAGTGCCGCCTTCCATGCTTTGCTGGTCCTGCACGCGACGCAGCAGGGAGATCTGGTCACGCAACTCGGCGGCGCGCTCAAAATCCAGGGTGCTGGCGGCCTGCTCCATGGCGGCGGACAGCTCGTCGGTGAGCGCATTGCTGCGTCCTTCAAGGAACATCACCGAATGGCGTACATCTTCGGCGTACTCGGCCGGCTCCACCAACCCCACGCAAGGCGCCTTGCAGCGCTTGATCTGGTATTGCAGGCACGGCCGGGTGCGGTTCTTGTAGAAGCTGTCTTCGCACTGGCGCACAAAAAAGGTCTTTTGCAGCAAGCTCAGGCTTTCACGAATCGCCCCGGCGCTGGGGTACGGCCCGAAATACTTGCCCTTCTGCTTTTTCGCACCGCGGTGAATGCTCAGGCGTGGGAAGTTGCCGTCGGACAAAAATACGTAGGGGTAGGATTTGTCGTCACGCAGCAGGATGTTGTAGGGCGGCCGCCATTCCTTGATCAGCGTCTGCTCAAGCAACAGCGCTTCGGTTTCATTGGCGGTGATGGTGGTTTCGACCTGGGCGATGCGGGCGACCAACGCTGCTGTCTTGGGCGCAAGGCCGCTCTTGCGAAAGTAGCTCGCCAGACGGTTTTTCAGGTTCTTGGCTTTACCGACGTAAAGCAGGCGCGCCTCGCTGTCGAACATGCGGTACACGCCGGGGCGACCACTGCAGGTTGAGAGAAAGGCACTCGGATCGAACGGCGTGGTCATGTCAGGCGCTGGCGTCCACCATGCCGTGGCGCACTGCGAGCAGGGTCAGTTCAACATCACTGCTGATGGCGAGCTTCTCGAAAATGCGATAGCGGTAGGTGTTGACGGTCTTGGGCGACAGGCACAGCTTGTCGGAAATCGTCTGCACCTTCTGGCAACCGACGATCATCAAGGCGATCTGGATTTCCCGCTCAGACAGCGCATCGAACGGCGAATCGCTGACCGGCTGGAAGGATTTGATCGCCAACTGCTGGGCGATCTGCGGGCTGATGTAACGCTGGCCGGCAAACACCAGGCGAATGGCTTGCACCATCTCGGCCAGGCCGGCGCCCTTGGTCAGGTAACCCGCCGCCCCCGCCTGTAGCAAACGGGTCGGAAACGGATCTTCCTCACACACCGTCACCACCACGACCTTGATGTCCGGATGGCTGCGCAACAATTTGGTCGTGGCGCCAAGACCGCCGATGCCAGGCATCTTGACGTCCATCAACACCACATCGGGTTTCAACTCCCGAGCCTTGATCAGGGACTCTTCCCCGGACTCGGCCTGGCCGACTACTTGCAGGCCATCGATGTCAGCCAGCATTCGTGTAATGCCTGTACGAACGAGATCATGGTCATCGACTACTAGCACCCTAATCAAGCAGACACCTCGCGATATGGTCTTATAGGTTGCTGAACACCTTAGCAAAAAACCAAGGCGCAGACCTAGCTACACGCGTCATATATATAGAGTTTGGGTACACGGCAGTCGTCCGCCAAACAGCGAACGCCCGGGTTTGCGGGGGAAAGGCTCAGGAATCCCGGTGCTGCGGCTTGGCCTTGCCATTCAGCGAGGCTGAATGCTCAGCCAGGGTCGACGTCAGGCGGCGGATTGCATCCTGGTCTTCCTTGAGCATTGAGCGGTAATCGACCAACACTTTCTCTTCAACTTGACTCAATTGGTCCAATTGAATCGGCGTGGGACTGCCTGTCAACACGAACAGAATATCCACACCTCGCTCGGCAACCCTGGAGAGGTAGTCGGCTTTGGGCGCCCGCCCGCCACTTTCATACTTGCCTTGTGCGTTGGCTTCAACGCCTCCTATTTCACCAAAAACTTTTTGCGACAGGCCAAGTCGCTCTCTTTCTTGCCTCAAACGCGAACCGATTCCACTCATTTGGATGTATGATCCTATTTTGCACACCTCAAGAGGTGACACATCATCTCTTTATTAAACAAACTTGAACGGTTTTGAACTATGCCCGGAATCCGTACTGCTGCACAAGCCAAGGCCTGGCTAGAACACCAAGGAAAGTCAGTGCAAGCGTTCGCCCGAGAACATGGCGTTGATCCGGCAACCACCTATCAAGTGCTCGCTGGGCGCAAAAAGGGACGACGTGGAGAAGCCCACAAGGTAGCGGTCCTTCTGGGCATGAAAGAAGGGATCATCCTTTCTGAGGCTGATGGCCAAAACAACGATCAGGAAATCGTCTCCTGAAGCCAGTATGCGCTTATTAGGATTCAGTGCAGGGTTAGCTTGATCGACAGGTGCGCTCCATGCGCCAAAAGCAGTCTTCCTCACCGACGATACTCAGCCCCATGCGCTGATACAGCCCTCTTGCCGGGTTGGTCTTGAACACAGTCAAACGCAACAAACCCTGCCCGCATGCCTTGAGAGCCATCTGCTCCAGCACCCAACTCCCTGCACCCTGCCGGCGACAATCTTCGAGCAAATGCAGTTCGCGGATATACAGTGCCCGGCTGTCTCGGCTCAGGCTGATAAAACCCAGGACACTGTCGTCACGGCAGATCAGCCAGTTTTCCCGGCCGGCCCAAGCCGTATCAAACCCCTCGTTGGACCACAGCAAACCGTACTGCGTGTAATAGCGGCCCATGGCCTCATGGGTCAGCGTTCGTGCGAACGGCAGGTCGCGGTCTGTGGCTGCGCGCAGGTGGAATGCCATTTACACGACCACCACTTGGCCAGCCCATTCCCCGCCCTCACGCCGGGCAAGCACCAGCGCGTCACCGACGCCCGGCGCAGCAGCAAGCAAACGACCACCAGCGGCCCAGATCGCACTGCGACCGGCACACACATAGCCACCGGACGGGCCGCCATGATTGGCCATCAACACCAGCAAGCCATGTTTGGCGGCATAACCTTGCAACAACGTGCTGTCCGTTGCGTAGCCTGCTTCGCTGATCAATACACCGGCGGCGTAAACCGTCGCCCCCGCTTCAGCGGCAGCATGCGGATGACTGGCGTGGGAGAAGTCTGCACAAACTGCCAACGCAATCCCGTCGTCCGCCCACTCCAAAACCGCACCGCCCTGCCCCGCAATAAACGCGGTTTCTTCGCCTGGGTGCAGATGCTGTTTGGTGTACACCGCCAGGGAGCCGTCCGCCCCCAGTACCAATGCGCCGATCATCACCCCCGCTTCAGGTGCCAAGCGGATTGGCATCCCCACCACGGCGGTCAATCGCAGCTCCCGCGCCATCTCACGCAACGGTGCGAGCAACTTGTCCTCGGGTGTTATCGCCAGCTCGGCAGCCAAGCACGGCTCATAGCCAGTCAACGACAACTCCGGAAACACCAACAGCTGCACGGCGTGCTCCGCCGCCACACGCATAAAGGTCAGGTGCCGCTGCAGATTGGCCCGCACGTCGCCCGCGATAGAGAGGGATTGAGCAGCAGCAAGGGTTAAGGCAGTCACGGTCGCGTCCCGGCAATCATTGTCAAAGTATGACAAGCATATCTCGACCAATAGCCGTGGGTAGCCCCGCGCCATAGAAATTACTGATTGAATCCTCCTGCGTGCCTCGAGTAAGCTCCCCCCATCATTTGGAGACACACCATGTTGCAACTCACCCACACTCAGGTTTGCCTTGCTGCCAGCGCCCCGCGCCTGGTGTCGGCTACCCGCGTGAACGGTTCGAGCGCACCTGTCAGCTTTTATTTTGGGTATTGGTTTAGCCACTGGCGCGCCTGATACCTGAAATCGGCGCCCACTACTCAAGGGGTCGCCTACCAGAGAAATCTAACCCCCGGTCGGCTCCCCGATCGGGGGTTTTGTTTTTCAGGCCCTTATAAATTCAGCAAGAACACTTAAAGGACACACGACATGAACTACGCCACCTATTACCGCTACGACACTTCCACTGCATGGCGATTTAGCAAGCTCCGTTCGGGACAGCCTGCCGCCTCCGATCGGTCACCTATTGGTGGCAAGCCAACACACGTAGCCGATACGGCCAATTGTCGAACACCCCAGTAGGGCCAAGCGTGCGGGAATAACCCGCCGCTTGCCCAGGAAGCCTTGAATATGAACTCTGCCACCGCCGCTTTGCCTGTCACCGATCTTTCCAGCGCCAATGAAGCCCTGACCCTGCGCCTGCCCAGCTCCCTTGAGCTCAAGCATCAGTTGCCCCTCAGTCCGTTCCTCAACGAACAAGTCCACAACCATCGCCAAGCCGTGCGCGCCATCCTCAATGGCGAAGACTCACGCTTGTTGGTGATTGTCGGCCCGTGCTCGATCCACGACCCTGAATCGGCCATGGAATACGCTCGCAACCTGAAGAAACTGGCCTTGGATGTCAGCGACCAGATGCTGCTGGTGATCCGTGCCTACGTCGAAAAACCGCGCACCACCATCGGCTGGAAAGGCCTGGCCTACGACCCGCACCTGGATGGCAGCGATGACATGGCCGCTGGCCTCACCCTGTCCCGCCAGCTGATGCGCGAAATGTTGCGCCTGGGCCTGCCGGTGGCCACCGAGCTGCTGCAACCCATGGCCGCCGGCTACTTTGATGACCTGCTCAGTTGGGTCGCGATTGGTGCGCGCACCACCGAGTCGCAGATCCACCGTGAAATGGCCAGCGGCCTGGGCATGCCCGTGGGCTTCAAGAACGGCACCGACGGCGGCGTCGCGATTGCCTGTGATGCGATGCGCTCGGCGTCCCACCCGCACCGCCATTTCGGCGTCGACAGCCAGGGCCACCCGGCGATCATCCAGACCCCAGGCAACCCCGATACCCATCTGGTGCTGCGCGGCGGTCACCGTGGGCCGAACTACGATGTGCAAAGCGTCGCGCAGGTGAAGCACGACCTGGCCAAGTCCAAGGTGGCGGCGCGGATCATGGTCGATTGCAGCCACGCCAACAGCGGCAAAGACCCGCTACGCCAGCCGGCGGTGTTCAATGAGGTGCTGGAACAACGCCTGCAGGGCGATACCTCGCTGGTGGGCATGATGCTCGAAAGCCATCTGTTCGAAGGCTGCCAGCCGCTGAGCGCGTCGATGAAGTACGGCGTATCGGTGACCGATGGTTGCCTGGGTTGGGACGGCACCGAGCAACTGTTGCGCAGTGCGGCCGAGCGTTTGCGCATGCAAAACAGAACCGACTGAGAGACGACGGCCAACCGATGGGAGGGCGCCCCCTCCCACGGTCGGATTCGTGACCTGCGGTAAAGACTCCTTTTCAGATTCGACGGTTTTTCCGAAGGCGTGAGCAGCAGATACTCGACGCTACTGTTCACCCCCTTCAGGAGTTACTGATGTCTGTCCCTACCCAAACCGTTCCGGCCTTCGGCCTTGGCACCTTCCGCCTGCAAGGCAAGGTGGTGATCGACTCCGTGAGCACCGGCCTGGAGCTGGGCTACCGCGTGATCGACACCGCGCAGATCTACGAAAACGAAGCCGACGTCGGCCAGGCGATTGCCGACAGCGGTATCCCGCGTGATGAACTGTTCATCACCAGCAAGATCTGGATTGCCAATTTCGCTGAAGGCCAACTGATTCCAAGCCTGCGCGAAAGCCTGCGCAAACTGCAGACCGACCACCTGGACCTGACCCTGATCCACTGGCCGTCGCCGGAAGACCAAGTACCCGTCGCCGAATTCATGGGCCAGTTGCTGGAGGCCAAGCGCCTGGGGCTGACGCGCCATATCGGCATTTCCAACTTCACTGTCGAGCTGATGAAACAGGCGATTGCCGCGGTTGGCGCCGAACACATCGCCACCAACCAGATCGAGCTTCACCCCTACCTGCAAAACCGCAAAGTGGTGGATTTCGCCAGCGCCAACGGCATTCAGATCACTTCGTACATGACCCTGGCCTATGGTGAAGTACTGAAAGACCCGGTCATCCAACAGATCGCCGAACGCCATCAGGCCACGGCAGCCCAGGTCACCCTGGCCTGGGCCATGCAATTGGGTTACGCAGTGATCCCGTCGTCAACCAAGCGCGCCAACCTGGAAAGCAACCTCAAGGCCCTGGAGCTGACCTTGAGCGCCGCCGACATGGCACAGATTGCCGGCCTGGAGCGTGGCCATCGCTTGACCAGCCCCAAGGGTATCGCGCCGAAATGGGATTAAACCCCGGTCGCCGGCGTACGGGATAATTCACGCAGCCATGGCAACACGCGCAAGCCACGGGCCGCCGTCGGGGGGTCGATGATGTCCATGAAGTGTTCAAGGTTGACGTGGTCCGGCACCCCCGGCAAACGCACGAGCACCGCTGGGGCAATACCAGCAGGTTGGCCAAGGTCCAGGTGGTCGTAGACCAGCACATGACGTACCTGAAGCTGCGGCCCGCTGGCCTGGGCCGCGAGCCCCGCGTTGATGATCAGCACATCAAACGGCTTCGCCGGGATGGCAGTGAGGATCTGGACTTCATCGAAGGTCTGCACCGGCACTATCCGGTGATACCCCAGTTGGTTGAGCATTTTTTCGATGTGCAGCCGCTGCAGGTGCTGTTCATCGGCAATCAGGATGGTTAGTGCTTTGTTCGGCATGGCAAACCCCTGGGCAGGCAGCGCTCGTCAGTGAGCGCCGCCCATTTTCCAGACATCTTCCGAAGACAAAATCAGGCTTGTTCCCCCTTCGCGTAGGAGTTCTCCCAAACCCACCGAACGGTACTCAAGGTTGATTGCAATAAACGCTCAATCTCTGCTGCAGATCAGCGCAAGCGTCACTCACCGCGTCAACCGCCGCCCCCAGGGCCGTCTTGTCCTTGGCTTCACACACCGCTTCCAGCGTTTCACAACAGCTGATCAGCGCCTGCGCCTTGACCATGCGCGCTCCGCCCTTGGCCCGATGCGCAACGTCGTGCAACCTGGCAAAGTCGGCCTCTTGTCGCAGCGTCGGCAATAACGCGCGATCCGCTTCCAGGCTGTCGAGCAGCGGCGTCAACAATTCCTTGAGAGCGCCGCGATCATTTTCCGTCAATGCGATCAGCGCGCTCAAGTCATACGCCTCGACGGCATTCGCCGCAGCGACGCTCGCCACCCGCGAGGCCAACGCCGCTCGCAAGTCATCCAGCCCGGTGGGTTTGAACAGGCAGCCATCCATTCCCGCTTGCCGGCAGCGCTCGGTTTCTTCCGGCTGCGCATTGGCCGTAAACCCCAGGAGTAAACACGGCACCAGCCCCCGTGCCTGCTCTTGAGCACGAATATCCTGCGCCAGCTGGTAGCCGTTTTTGAGCGGCATATTGCAATCGGTGATGACACCATCAAAATCCCCCGACTGCCAAAGCGCCAGCCCCTGAACACCGTCTTCGGCGGTGGTGATTCGGTGCCCCAGGAAGCTCAACTGTCGCGCCAACAACAAGCGGTTGGCCGGATAGTCATCCACTACCAGGATGTTCAATGCCCGGGCGGGTGGAGTGTGTGCAACCGCTGCTCCCGTCTCGAGCGCTGACGCCGCTGCCAGGTCCAGTTGCATTCGCACATCAATCCGCGTGCCCTGCCCCAGCACACTGCTCAACTGCAACTGCCCCCCCAGCATTTCGCACAAGTTGCGGCTGATCACCAAACCCAGGCCGGAACCGCTGCGCACCGATTGCTCGTTGTTGCTGCCCTGGATAAACGGGTTGAATAGCCGCTGCTGATCTTCAGCGCTGATACCGACCCCGGTGTCCAGCACCCACAGCCGCAATATCAGTTGGTCAGCCGTCACCTCCCCTTGCGCACCGAGCAACACCTGGCCGCTGGCGGTGAACTTGATGGCATTACTCAGCAGGTTGGACACCACCTGCTTGAAACGCAGGGGATCGATCAGCACCGGGCGATCAATCGATGGGTCCAGTTCAACCTGCAGCGCCAGGCCCTTGGCCCGCGCCAAGCCCTCGAATACCCGCGCCACGGACATCAACAGGTCGCGCAGGTTGGCCGGTTCCAACGCCAGAGAAAGATGCCCGGATTCAATCCGGGCAATGTCGAGAATATCGCCGATCAACTCCAACATGCCGTGGGACGCCACCGAGGCAACCTCCAGCGCATCACGATCAGCCCGGCCCTGCTCGGCGTTTTTCAACGCCAACTCGATCATGCCGATCACGGCGTTCATTGGCGTGCGGATCTCATGGCTCATGGTCGCCAGAAAAGTCGTCTTGGCGCGGTTGGCGGCGTCGGCCTCGTCCTTGGCGTCCTGCAATTGGCCCAACAGGCGCTGGCGCTCGCTCACATCCACCCAGCCAGCGATCATGCCCACGACCTTATCGTTGCCATCGCGGTACGGCAGCATCCACTGGTAGATCGTCAGGACATCCCCCGAGGGCAACCGAAGTATCCGGTCATGAATCTGCGGCTCGCCCCGGGCCATCAACTGCAGGTAGTCCTCATGAAACGACTGGGCTTGCGGCGGGTTGCCGGTGTCGGTTTCCACGACAGTCTTGCCGATCACATCCTCGAGCTTGAAGCCGAACACATCGAGGTAGGCGTTGTTGCAGGCCATCAAGCGGCCCTGGCGATCACGCACATAAATCGGGTGCGGCGTGCCGTCGATCAGCACACTCATAAAGCGCATCTGATCACTCAGCGCCCGCTCCGCCTGGGCCCTTCGGCGAATCAGGTTACGCAGGTAGATCGCCCAGCCCAGGGTAATCAGCAACAACAGCGCCGCGAGGCCGAACCCTTGCAGAATTGCGTTGCGATGCCGCAGCCAATAGCTGTCCTGGATGATCACCTCATTGCGCCAGTGGTTGCTCAGTTCGTCCATTTCTTCGGGCGTGATGCTCAACAGTGCCTTGTCCAGGATCGAGTACAACTCCAACTGGCTGCGGTTGACGCCAAACGTCACACGTGCCGGTTCCGTGCCGACAGTGCTGGTCACCCTCAAACGATCGCGGTAATAGCGGGCAATCATGTAGCGCGCACTGAGGAGCGACAGCACGGTCGCGTCGACGTTGCCACTGGCCACCATCGCCATGGCTTGCTCAGGGCTTTCGGTATCAACAAAGACGATGCCGGGATAGTCGCGGGCAATTCGCTCGCCCAGGCTGTTGCCACCGATAAAGGCCAGGCGCTTGCCGTGCATATCTTCCAGCGTGATCGGGCTATTGCCCTCAATGCGGCTGACGAGCACATAGGGACTGCTCAGGTAGGGCCGGGTAAAACGGATCTTGTCAGCGCGTTCATTGCTGGGGGTGACGACCGCGAGCATATCGACACTGCCCGCACTGGCTTCGTCGATTTGGCGAGGCAGTGAGTTGCCCTTTACCACGTCGAATTTCAGCCCCGTACGCAAGCTGATCCGCGACAGTACCTCGGCACTCAAACCCTCGAGCTGCCCCTGCTCGTTGAAAAATGACAGTGGCAGAAACTTATCCAGAGCGGCCACTTTCACCCGCGGGTGTTTCTCCAGCCAACGTTGCTCGCGTTCACTCAGGCGCAGCCGGTCAACTTCCATGGCCCCGCCGCCACCGGCGCTCCAACGCCGCAGGATTTCCATCTGCGTGGTCACCGGCACGGCCGCCAACGCGGCATTGAGGATACGTAGCAATCGATCATCACCCCGGGTGACCGCAAACGCGAAAGGGTTGACTTCCAGGGCGGAAAAATCCGCCATGCGCACGTTATTCAGGTGGTTTTTATTGATCAGGTAACGCGTGCTGATCGCGTCGCCCAGGTACACATCCGCCTGCTCGAACGCGACTGCCCCCAGCGCCTCAAAGGACGAGGCGTAGAGCAGCAAATGGGCGCGGGGGTAAAATTTCTGTACCGCCTCGGGCTGCATATAGTGATACAGCATGGCCACGCGCTTGCCGGCCAGGTCGGCACTCAAACCCTGGGTGTCTGCGCTGCGGGTCGCCAGCACCGGCTGGTCATTGGCATAGGAGCGCGACAGCGCCAGTTGCGGGTCCACCGCTTCAAAACCGTTGGCGGAGCCGAGAAAATCCACCGCGCCCAGCTTGAGTGCCTCGATGACTTCATCGCGGGTGTCGTAGCGACGGACCTCTACCCGGATATTCAACGCCTGCGCCACCAGCGCCGCGTAATCGGCGGTGATGCCTTCGAAATCCTCACTGTTGCTCATGTCGAAGGGCGCGTAGTCGGGGGCCGATACGCCCATCGATAACACCCGCCGTTCGCGCAGCCAGCGCCAGTCGGCTTCGTCCAGCACGACATTGGGGTTTTCGAGGCGAGAGTGGCCCAGCAACTGCAGCGAGTAAGGTTCGTCAAGGGCTTGCGCCGCCAGGGGCAACAGGCTCACCCAGAGCAGCGCGACCAACCCTCGCAGCGCGCGGGCGTTCATTTCAGATCAGCTGATTACGTTGCGCGAACTTGGACAAGTGCACCACCGACGACATGTGCAATTTCTCCTTGAGTCGCGTCTTGTAGGTGCTGATGGTCTTGTGGCTCAGCAGCATGTCCTCGGCGATTTCCTTATTACCCAGGCCCAGGGCCAACTTCTGCAATACCGTCAATTCGCGATCAGACAGTGCTTCCACCAATTCAATCTCGGACGCTTGCAAATCATCACGGCGCACTGAACTGGTAGGCAGGCTGGGGAAACAGCTGTAGTTGGACATCACCGCCTTGATTGCTTTTTGCAACTCGTGCAGCTCACCCGTCTTGGCAACAAAACCCATGGCTCCAGCGCGCATGCAGCGGGTGGAAAAAAACACTGCGAGGTACGACGTCAACACTAGGATCTTGCATGGCAAGCCCAGCGCCTTGATTCGGCTGATCACTTCCAAACCGCCCAGTTTGGGCATCGCCAAGTCGAGGATAATCAGGTCGGGGCACTGTTCGCGAGCTATCTGCATAGCATCGGCGCCATTGCCCGCCTCGAAGATTTCATTGAAGCCTTCCTGCTTTAGCAGAAAGCGAACCGTGGCACGAATGAACGGGTGGTCATCCACAATTAAAGCTTTGCTCATTAAGACTCCCCTGAAGGACAAATTAATCTGACACATCACACGGGACCCAGCTACCTGTGAGAATTGACAGTTCCGACGAGCGGTTCCGCACTTTTCCAGATGCCAGCCAGGCAGTGCCTGGTCCCTCCAATTGAACAACACCATTGATGCCTGAAGTTCTGCGCAGCCTTTTAGGTAGCAGCAAGCGCGCAACCTTAACAATGAAGTGGTGCTTGAATTGAAGGGATAGTCCTGACTGCGTGTAGGATTTATCCGTAGGAAATCAGTCGGTCGTACTCGGACTCCAGAACGCCTGCACCACCAGGCTGGAGTTGGATATGCGTGTCACCAGTGCATCCAGCTCATCGCCATCGACCGACGTCGCAACCAAAGTGGCCTCGATCTCCACCTCTTCACTGCCGAACGGCCGCACATCCACGTCGCTGGCCGGGTAGTTGCACCGTGCGAGCTCGGCTTCCAGCAACACCATTACCGCCTGCTGCTGACTGCGCTGCGCGATCACATACAGAATGTTGGTGACCTCCGCCGACACCACATCCAGCGGCTGGCGGTTGATGTTATTGACGATCGGCCGCAGCAACGTGTTCGCTGCCAGCACAAACAACGTGCCCAGCAGCGCTTCGAGGATCAGGTCGGCACCGGCGCAAGCGCCGACTGCCGCCGACGCCCACAGGGTGGCCGCAGTATTCAGCCCGCGCACATTGCCCTCTTCGCGCATGATCACGCCGGCCCCCAGGAAACCGATGCCCGAGACCACGTACGCCACCACCCGCACCGCCCCTTCCGCGCCGCCCAGGCGGTTGGCCATGTCGACAAAAATCGCCGCCCCCACCGCCACCAGCACGTTGGTGCGCAAACCGGCCGTGCGCTGGCGATACTGGCGCTCGAAGCCGATCAAGCCGCCGAGGATAAACGCCGCACTGAGGCTGACCAGGGTGTCGACCAGCGAGTCGAGGTTGATGTTGTTGATTGCCTGCATAAGAAATCTCCTCAGTTCATTGCCAGCCACATTGATGGATGTGGCTGCTGCGCGAGAACACCGTCATGCAGGTACGACCCGCTGCGCCGCGCCCATCGGGTAGGCGCAGTCAGCTTGGCCCGCCCGCCGTAAAAGGCAGGCGCGTCCGTAGCATCCCGAAATGGCTCGGGTGCTGGTCAGCGTCGATGAGAGGGAGTCCGGCAGGCGCCAGGACTGGCTGCTGCCGGGATGCCGCTTCTCGCGTGTATTGGCGAGACAACGGCATCGAAAGAATGCGCGTTACCTTGCCGAGTATGTGCCGGTAACCAGAACCGGCCGACGACTGTCGCTCGAACAAGTACCCACTGAGGGTCTCCGCTATTGATAAAACCGCGCCAAGGTTACGCCCCGACTACAGACGAGTAAACCGTAGGAAAGTTACTACATGACGAATAAGACGCTTCTTCAGGAGCGGTTCAGCCTGCTTGCGTCAGGACACTTCAATCATCCCGCGTCAGCACTTCGAGCAATTCAATCTCAAAACGCAGGTTGCTGTTGGGCTGGATATGCGCGCCCATCGAGCGCTCGCCGTAGGCCAGGTGCGCCGGCACGAACAGCGTGCGCACACCACCGACTTGCATGCCCATCAGGCCTTGGTCCCAGCCCTTGATCACACGGCCCGTGCCGATCACGCACTGGAACGGTTTGCCACGCGCCCACGAGGAGTCGAACACGGTGCCGTCTTCCAGGGTGCCCGTGTACTGGGTAGTGATCAGTGCACCTTTGACCACGGTTTTGCCATCGCCCAGGCGGATGTCAGTGATCTGGAGTTGGTCGTTGTTCATGGCAAATCCCGTTGAATGCGCAAAGGCTGGGGTTTTCCCAGAATTGGTTGGGTTTGGCAAGCGCTTCACGCTGGCACAGGCAAGCCCCCTGCCAGTGGTTTGACCGCGTACCTTGCACTATCGCGAACCACAACTGTCCTAATCTCATGCCCCCCTCGCCCCCTCGGAGCCCCCATGACCCAGGATGTCCTCGCCAAAGAAACCAACCGCCGCCAACTCCAGCAGATCATCTCCGGCCTGTCCGACGGGATCATCCTTGCCGAAGTCGACCAGACCCTCCTCTGGGCCAATGAGGCGGCGCTGAACATGCATGGCGTGGACGACGTGATGGCATTGGGCGCCAATACCCAGGAATACGCCGAGCGCTTCACCCTGCGCTATCGCAACAACCACCCCGTGCTGCTGGACAACTACCCACTGGCCCGTGTGGCGGCAGGCGAGGAGTTCAGCGACGTGGTGGTGGAAGTCACCCCCACTGCCGATCCGGACAGAACATGGGTCCACCGCCTGCGCAGCCTGGTGATCAGCGATTCCCACGGCGCACCGGAGCTGCTGGTGCTGATCCTCAGCGATGCCAGCGAGTGGGCCAGCGCCGAGCAACGCTTCGAAAAAACCTTCAACGCCAACCCGGCACCCGCCGTGATCTGCCGCTTGAGCGACCTGCGTTACATCAAGGTCAACCAGGGGTTTCTGGAGATGACCGGCTACAACCGCGATCAGGTCATCGGCAAATCCGTGTACGAGTTGGATGTGCTGGAACAGGCCGAACGCAAAGACCTGGCGATTGCGCGCCTGGGCGAAGGCGCGACGATCCCGCAGATGCAGGCCGAGCTGAGATTGCCCGGGGGCGGCAGCAAGCTGGTGATCGTCGCCGGGCAACCGCTGGACATGAACGAGGAAGACTGCATGTTGTTTTCCTTCACCGACCTGGAGCCGCGACGCAAGGCGGAAACCGCCCTGCGCCAGAGTGAAGAGCGCTTCGCCAAGTCGTTCCGCCTGACGCCGGTGCCGACATTGGTGTGCAACGCCGGCAACCGCCAGGTGGTGGATGTCAACGAAGCCTTCATGAGCATTACCGGTTATATCAGTGAGGAGCTGGTCGGCAAGGCCATCGAAGACATCGATTTCATCGACAGCCCCCAGGCGGGCACACAGTTGTTTGCCACCCTGGAAAAGTCCGGCAACCTCGACGGCCAGGACCTCAAGGTGCGTAAGAAAGGCAACGAGGTGATCGATTGCGTGGTGTCCGCCGACACCGTGATCATCGATGACGTGCCCTGCTACCTGCTGGTGATGATGAACATCACCGAACGCAAGCGCTCGGAGCTGGAGCTGGTGGCGGCCATCGAGGAGGTGATGCAGGACGCATCTTGGTTCAGCCAGACACTGATCGAAAAACTGGCCAACGCCAAGAGCGTCAACAGCCCCAACCAGCCTGCCATTGCCTTCACCGACCTCACGGCCCGTGAACGCGATGTACTGGGACTTATCTGCGAAGGCTTGGCCGACAAGGAAATCGCCGCGCGCCTGAAACTGGCGCCCAACACCGTACGCAACCATGTGGCCACGGTGTATTCCAAGCTGGGGGTGCACAGCCGCAGCGCAGCCATCGTTTGGGCCCGTGAACGCGGGCTGTTTGCCGGTGAACTGCGCCTGAAAAAATAGCCCGACCAAGTGCAAATGCACTAGTGCAGCTAGTGCGAATTCGCCTTATTGCGGCGCCAGGCAAGCCATAACCTTCAAGACATCGAACTTATGTCTTGAAGGAACCTGCATGTTTACCCTCGCCCAACTGCGCAACTGCATCGAAGAAGGCCTGTCGCCGCTGACATGCGAGTTCACCCTGTGCCGGGATGCCTCCTTGACCCTCAAGGTATTTGACGCTGATACCGGCCGGGTGGACCTGGTGGTGACAGGGATCAGCACCAACCGGGTGCAGACCCCGCACGACGTGGAAAAGATGGTCGAAGAGTTGCGCTACGAATTGCAAAGCAACAATGTCGGCAAGCTCACGCTGAAGGACTGGCCCTCAACGACGAACCAATGAAATAGAACACCCCACCTGCGACGATAAACGCCCCGAGCATGTAGAACATGGAGTGGGCCGGCAGACTGGCCAGCACCAGCCCACACAACACCGGCCCCAGGGCGGCGCCCAGGTTGGACAGGTTCTGCGCGCCGTAGTACATGCCGCGCAGGTGGTCCGGGGCGATGCGGTCGATAAACATATATTCGGCCGGAAACACGATGATCTCCCCCACCGTGAACACCGCCATCGCCAACACCCACCACAGCACGCTGGTGGACAGCGCAAAGCCGATCAGCCCCAGCATGAACATGCTCAAGCCGAAAATCAGCCACTGGCTCAGGTGGCGGTGGGAAATGCGCCGACCAATCACGTACTGCAAGGCAATCACCAGCACGGCGTTGGTAGTGAGGACGGCGCTGATCACGGTGTAGGTGTATTCGGCCGAGGTCGTGGTCACCAGGTATTGCGACAAGTAGGCCGTGAATTGTCCAAACACCACCGCGCTGAGCAAACCGCCGACGGTAAAGCACACCAGGCGATGATCCCTCAACAGCACACGCCCGACGGCAAGGAATGACACGGGCTTGTGTGTCGCGTCGGTGGTGGTCAACGTGCGGTCGCCCCAGCGCCAGTACAGCAGGAAGAACCCCGCCCCCAGCAGCGCCGACAGGATGAACGGCAGGCTGATGTCCAGCTTGGCCACCACCGCACCGAACGCCGGCCCGACGGCATAGCCGATGTTGGTCAGGGTGTACTTGATCGAGAACACCTCGCTGCGCGCGTCTTCAGGCAACAGGCTGGCGAAACCGGCCTTCACGGCGATGTCGATGACCGCGTAAGCGAGGTTGATCAGGATCAGGCAGCTGTAGAACACCCAGATATTCTGCGCGAGGACCGTGCCGATAAAGCCCAGCACAAACAGTACGCTCAGGCAGAGCAACAGCCGGTAACTGTTGATGCGGTCGACGAGAAAACCACCGTACACGCTGAGCAATGAACCGACGATCAATGAACTGCCGATCACCAGGCCGACCTGGGTGATGTCCAGGGAGAAATGGCTAGTAAGGTAAATCACAAGGTAGGGAAAGGTAATTGCCTTGGCCAGCGTCAGCATCAATGTGGCGGACAACAACAGGTTCACGGTGCGGGGGTAGTTTCTTATTGTGGCAAGCATCCTGCTCTCTTTCCTTGAAGGTAACGCGGCCTTTTCAGCCGCCTACCTTAACGCAAGAATCGGAACAACAGGCAGGTCATTTTTTGACGGGCGTGATCTCAAGGATGGTGCCGTTGGTGGTCTTGAGCAGCACGAATTTATCGTTCACCCGCGCCCATTGGCTGTCGGCTTCAGGCTGCTTGAGGCCGCGCTTTTTCCAATCGCTGACAGCGGATTCCTTGCGCATCAGGATGTCTGGGGCTCGATCGCCTTCTTTCAGATCACGGGTGTTGATATTCGAAGGTTGCACGGTTTCCTGGGGGGTGTCTGCGGCTTGCACGACGAAGCTCGCGCCTGACAGGCTGGTCGCAACAAACAGGCAGGCGGCTAGGCATTTGGCTTTCATGGGTGCTCCTTCAATGAATGATGCGTACCCAGATTCCGACCGCTGCCACGCAGGATCATTCAACCCATATTTCATACCTGTGGTTTGCCTTTATAGCCCGCATGCATCTTTTGCAGAGGGTGCTCGGTGGGTGTCTTGGGGCTGCTGCGCAGTCCAGCGGGAGCAAGCTCCTCACCTTCGTCCCATCCGGCCATTGCCCTGGTGAAATAAATCCTGTAATTTTTCATGAAATTTATAGAAATAAATTTCATGACCCCACAAGAAGAACTTGCCACCCTCGCCGCGCTGATCCACGACCTGCGCAAGCACAAGAAACTCACCCTCGCCCAGCTCGCACAAAAAATCGAGCGCTCTGTGGGTTTCCTGTCCCAGGTCGAACGCGGCCTGTCGCGCCCCACCGTGGCCGACTTGACGGCCATCAGCCACGCCCTCGACGTGCCCACCACCTACTTCTACAGCCAGCCAAAACCCAAGGCGGTGGACTGGATCACTCGCCCCAACGAGCGGCGCACGGTGTATTACGCCAATGGCATCACCGACATCCTCGTTTCGCCGAGCATGAACGGTGCCTTTTCGATGCTCGACAGTCTACTGGCACCCGGTGCCAACAGCGGCGAACAAACCATGAGCGACCGCGCCGAACAGGCCGGTTTTGTACTGGAAGGCGAGCTTACGTTGTGGGTCGAAGGTGAAAACGACTGCGTCACTCTCGGCCCCGGCGACAGCTTCCACCTGGCCAGTTTCGCCCATTGCCGCTACGCCAACCTGACCGACCTGCCCGCCCGCGTGCTGTGGGTTTACAACTAGGAGCTGCACCCGTGAAAAGCCATTCCTCTGCGTTGCTGGCCGAAGTACGGAGCTTTCGTCAGAACCATCCCGATGTGCGCTACGTCGACCTGATTGCCCTGGACATTCCCGGGCATTTCTACGGCAAGCGCTACCCGGTGGAGATGCTGGAAAAAGTTGCCGCCGGCAGCCCATTGAAGCTGCCGCAGAACGCTGTGCTGCTGGGGGTCCAGGGTGGGCTGTTCAAGATTGGCGACTACTGCTTCAACGACGGCGACCCGGACGCCAACCGGCGCCTGGTGCCCGGCACGCTCAAGCCGGTGAGCTGGGAATCACAGCCCCTGGGGCAGATGCTGATCACCTCGGATGGCACCGAAGCGCCCATCGAATTCGAACCCCGCGAGGTACTGGCCAAGGTATTGGAGCGTCTGCATCACAAGGGCATTCACCCGGTGGTGGCGTTCGAATTGGAGTTCTACCTGTTCGATAAAAAACTCGCCGGCGGCCTGCCGCAATTCGCCCGCGACCCGCTGAGCGATGACGCCGACGACCAGCCCAACCTGCATATCGAACGGCTGTCGCGTTTCAGCGAGGTGCTCGACGACATGGCGCAAACCGCCAAGGATCAGGGCATCGACATCACCGTGATTACCGCCGAGCTGGGCCCCGGCCAGTTCGAGATCAACTTCGGCCACCTCGACGACGGCCTGCGCGCCGCTGACTGGGCCGCCCTGTTCAGCCGCAGCACCCGCGGGGTGGCGCTCAAACACGGGTACCGCGCCAGCTTCATGGCCAAGCCATACCTGCAATACCCCGGCAGCGGCATGCATGTGCACGTCAGCCTGTATGACAGCGCCGGCAATAACCTGCTGGCGGCGCACCAGCAACAACCGCTGCGCCACGCGGTGGCTGGCTGCCTGGAGTTGCTGCCGCACTGCATGCCGATCTTCTCGCCCAACCACAACGCCTTCCGCCGCCTGGGCGGCACAGTCAACGCGGCGACCCGTGCCAGCTGGGGTTTCGAAGACCGCGACGCGTGCGTGCGCATCCCCGACTCCGATCCACGCAACCTGCGCATCGAACACCGACTGGCCAGCGCCGACGCCAACCCGTATCTGGTACTCGCGGCGATCCTGGCAGGTTTGGAACATGGCCTTGAAACCCAGCGCGAGCCCTTCGCCCCACTCAACGAAGACCGCAACAGCGGCGCCGACTTCCCCCTGGAAATGCTCGATGCCGTACGCGCCATGAGGCACCAACCGGTATTGCGCGATAAGCTGGGCGCCGAATTTGTCGACGTGTACTGCGAGAACAAACGCCAGGACCACTTGGCTTTTCAGCAAGAGATCCATGCGCGGGAATATCGCTGGTTTCTCTAACCCCTCTGATGGAATCACCGATGACCGAGCAAAGCGCCCCAGCCCTCAAGGAAATCTTCAACGTCGAGCGCCTGCAACACATCGCCAGCGAAATGACGGCGGTGTACCCGGCATTCGACGCCAAGGGTTTCCTCACGCACGCCACGGCCGGGCTGGCCGAGTTGTCGGTGTTGCAACGCATGGCGCGGGTCAGCGAAAGCCTGCATGCGGTAATCCCACTGGCGTACCCGCAAACCCTTGAACTGCTCTACGCCCTGGCACCGCGCCTGAACAGCAGTTTCGTCAGCCTGTTCCTGCCGCACTTCGTGGCCAGCTACGGGCAGGATGACTTCAAGCGCTCCATGGCCGCACTCAAGTATTTCACTACCTTTGGCTCCTCCGAATTCGGCATCCGCCACTTCCTGCTGCGCGACTTCCCGCGCACCCTTGCAGTGATGCAAACCTGGTCGCAGGACACCAACGAGCACGTACGCCGCCTCGCCAGCGAAGGCTCGCGCCCGCGCCTGCCCTGGTCGTTCCGCCTGGCCGAAGTCCAGGCCAACCCTGAATGCTGCGCGTCGATCCTCGACAACCTCAAGGCCGACCCCAGCCTGTACGTACGCAAATCGGTGGCCAACCACCTCAACGACATCACCAAAGACCACCCCGACTGGGTACTCACGCTGATCGAAGGCTGGTCGCTGGACAACCCCCACACCGCCTGGATCGCCCGCCACGCCCTGCGCAGCCTGATCAAACAAGGCAACACCCGTGCGCTGACGCTCATGGGCGCCGGGGCGAAAGCCGAGGTAAAACTGCACCAACTGAGCGTGACCCCCGCGGTGATCAACCTGGGTGAGCGGATCAACCTGTCGTTCAGCCTGGAATCCACCGCCGACACCGCGCAGAAGCTGGTGGTGGACTACGCCATCGACTACGTGAAAAGCGCGGGGCACAGCGCAAAAAAAGTGTTCAAGCTCAAGGCGTTCACCTTGGGCGCGGGTGAACAGCACAGCATTCGGCGCGAGCAACATATCCGTGAGCTGACCACTCGTAAGCACTATCCCGGACGGCATGTCGTGCACGTGTTGGTGAATGGGGAAAGGCTCGGCAGTGCCGAATTTGAATTACGTGCCTGAACAAGTTGCTTAGAGAAATGCCTCTGAAACAGGCGTTCCAGACAGCACCAGCGACGAACATCCAGACAAGGCGCAGAAAACGTTCAAGTTTGTATCATCAGTAATGGCATTTAGCCTTTAATCTGAGGCATTATCCCAACCATATATAGGGTTATTGGAAGGGAGTTCTGTTATGGCCTGGTCGCTGGCACTCAATTTGGATGAGCAGGTCTACCCGCTCAGGATCGTGCAGCGCGTGGTCTATAGCCTCGCCAAGGATTTCTCCTTTTTGGTGCGCCATGAGCATACGCAATGGGTGCTTGAAGTCACGCCGAATGATTCATCCAATCTGCTGGGCTACGCTGCTGACACGGCCAGAGCCATGATCCTTCGCCATCTGAATGATTTCGCACTCCGCGACCAGATTGCACTGGAAACCCGCGGTTTAAGGGAGCTTCTCGCCAGTGTCGCCTTGAAAGAGTGCGGCTACTGATATGTCTGTCGCCCTGATTGCCAAGCAAACCGATTACCGATTGCTCCCGTTTCGTTTTATGCGAATGCCTGAAGTCGGCGACTCACAAGTACTGATCACGGCAGACACGGGAGAGTACCTGTTTGTGAAAGACAGTGACCTGCCTGGGATCGTACATAAACGTCTCGATCGTCAGTCAGCCTTGTATAAAGACCTACTCGCACGTCATTTCATTTACGAGCCGGAAATACACACGCCCTTTCCAGAAATGGCCGCGCAGATTCGCAGCCGCAAGAACTTCCTCTTCGGAGGCCCGGCACTGCATTTGTTTGTGGTCACTTTGCGATGCAATCACACCTGCCAGTACTGCCAAGTATCCCGCGCCCCGCTAGGCGACCATGCACATGACATGTCTGCCGAAGATGCCATGCACGCAGTCGACCGATTATTCGAGTCTCCCTCGCCGGTGCTCACCGTAGAGTTTCAGGGCGGCGAGCCCCTTCTGGCATTTGACCGGGTCAAACAGATCATCGAGGCCGTGAGTGCTCGCAATGAAACCGAACACCGCAGTATTCAGTTCATTATCAGCAGCACGTTGCATCACCTCACAGACCCGATCCTGGCGTTTGCCAAACAGTACGCCGTGCAATTTTCAACGTCCCTGGACGGCCCGGCTTTTTTGCACAACGCCAACCGCCCCACCCCGGAAAAAAATGCCTATGAGCGCACACTTGAGGGTATCCATCGCATACGCGATGTCCTAGGCCATGACGCCGTGTCAGCACTCACCACACTGACCTCAAGAAGTCTGGAGCACCCGAAGGCAATCATCGACGAATACGTCAAGCAAGGGTTCAAGAGCATCTCCCTCAGGCCGCTGAGCCCCTACGGCTTTGCCAAGAAGTCCAGCGAGCGCTTGGACTATTCGATTGACCAATACTTGAGTTTTTATACCGAGGCGCTGAGTTACCTGATTCAACTCAACAGCGAAGGAACCTACTTGAGCGAGGGCTATGCCTCGTTATTGCTCGGCAACATGCTCACGCCGTTCTCAAGTGGCTATGTCGATTTGCGCTCACCATTGGGCGCCGCGGTGGGAGCATTGGTCTACAACTACGACGGTGACGTATACCCCTCTGATGAGGCACGTATGCTGCTAGAGATGGGCGAAAGCGGATTGAAGCTGGGTACTGTCCGCCAGCCGTTGAGTGAACTGTTGCACTCGCCGGTTGTGAGGCAACTCTTGGACGCCGGAATAGCGGAGGCATTGCCGGGCTGTTCCGATTGCGCATTGGTGCCTTATTGCGGCGCAGACCCTATCGAACACTTCGCCCGCCAGGGGGACCCGATAGGGCATCGATCCTTCAGTACGTTCTGTCAAAAAAATACGGCACTGCTTACCCACCTGTTCGGGTTATTACGCAATGGGGATCACTCGACCCAACGAGTACTGATGTCGTGGCTGGCACGCCGCTCATTCAATGATCTAGCGCAGCCAGGATACGGAGGCTGAGATGCTCAGACTGGATACGCAATTTGAGATTCAACACCTCGACAGGGCACGCCTGCTCAAAGTCATCAGCGTTAACGAGTTGATCGAAAAAGGCACAAACGGCTGCGCCGGCGAAGCCAGCTTCAACGACCTGCTGCTATGGCTGACACTCGAAGAAGTGCTTGAGCAACCCACACTGCTGACACTGCCAGTCGCTGGCATCTTGCTCGTCGACGGCGCGCTTGCGACCGATTACCCAGGAATCATCCTCACGGCCCCCAAAGACAACCGAGTGGTTCAACCAGGGGATGTGATTGCGCTGTCACCGGCTTCGAATGTCGTCAGGGTGCTTTATAGACGCAACGCCAACAGCAACCTGCTGTTCATCACCGACAGATGCAACAGCCTGTGCCTGATGTGCTCGCAACCCCCCAAGGACATCGACGACTACTGGCATGTCGAAGAAAACCTGCGGCTGATTGATCTGATGGATAAAGGCGATGAACAAATAGGTATCAGCGGCGGCGAACCGACGTTGTACGCCGACGGCCTCCTGGCACTGATCAAAAAAGCCAGTGAGGTCTTGCCGGAGAAATCGCTGCACATTTTAAGTAACGGACGCCTGTTGGCGCAGGCAGGCTGGCTGGCCTGTCTCAACGAAATCCAACACCCACGCCTCACGTGGGGTATCCCGCTGTATGCCGACAATGCGGCAGACCACGATCATGTCGTGCAAGCGCCCGGGGCGTTCAGCGAGACCATGAAGGGGCTGTACAACCTTGCTCGTGCCGGTCAAAACATCGAAATCAGGATTGTACTCAGTCATTTGACGACATCACGGCTACCTGAGCTGGCGCATTTCATTTTCCGCAACCTGCCGTTCGTGCAGCACATCGCAATGATGGGAATCGAGAATACGGGGCTTGCAAAGAAGAATTACGACGTCTTATGGATCGACCCGTTGGACTATCAAGACACACTCGCCAGCGCCTGCCATTTCCTCGATATCCGGGGGCTGAGTGTGTCGGTCTATAACTTGCCGTTGTGTGTACTTGATCCATCGCTGAAACGGTTCTACCGGCAAAGCATTTCCGATTGGAAGAATCTGTTTATCGACACCTGCCAATCCTGCACAGCCAAACACTACTGTGCCGGTTTCTTCAAATCTCACTCCCTTCGCTGGCAGAGCCGAGGCATTCGCCCGCTCAATCTGAACGAAGGCATCAACTACGCAAGGAGCGCTTCATGACACTGATGGACCGTTGGAAAATGCTGATCAGCCAAGGCGTCGCGCTGGTTCCCGTCGCATTGAGCCCCTTGGCTTATGCCAATCAAGTCGCATTGACCCAGCCTGAATGGACGACGACAGATAAATCCCCTGTCTTCAACAACACACTCAACGCCCCCGACGCCGTCAATATCTACGCGGCACATCGCTCCCACAGCTCCCACAGGTCACATAGTTCCCACAGCTCGCACTACAGTGGCTCGGGTGGTTACAGCGCCCCACGCAGCTACACGCCACCGGCTTCCGCCTACAGCGCCCCCTCTACGACAACCAATCGTTTCAGCGGATCAAGCGGCCGTGCTGCGTCTACAGCACCTTCAGCAGCGCCAGCCAGAACATCTGCTACACCTGATCGAAACCAGTTGGTCATGCGCGTGCAGACGGCATTGATGGTCAAGCGGTATTACAGCGGCAGCATCGATGGTGTTTTAGGCAATAGTACCCGCGGAGCTTTGATGGCTTTCCAGGCGGACTCGAACTTGCAGAATCATGGCCGAATGGACACGCCGACGCTGAATGCACTGGGGATTGCGATTCCCTAGTCGATTTCGAAATACCAGACGTAGGAATGCTCAAAAGAAGGCTCTAGAACGGGCCTTTCAACAACATTGATTGTCGAACGATCCTGGCCTTCCCCGTTGCGATCCATTATCATCCGGCGCCTTCTCGCTACCTGCCAGGTAGCTGTTTCAATGTGTCACCCGAGGCGCCCATGTACCGTTTTTTGTTTCACCGCCCTTTGATTGCCATCAGTCTGGGGCTTGTTACCCCAGCCGTTTTTGCCGCATTGCAACCCTTGGCCGAAGCCCCGCTGGCCAGCGACACCGAGCTGCATTGCCACTTCAATCGTGACGCCAGCACCGACTGCACCACCACTTACCAGTACACCATTCTCAAGCCCAGCGGCCGCGAGATGCTCTCGCGGATCGACTTCGATTACTCCGAAGGCGATACCTTCGAAGTACTCGGCGCGCAATCCACCCAGCCCGGTGCCAAGCCGGTCGCCCTGGCGGACACGCAGATCGATACGCGTACCGCGCCCAACCCGGACCAGGGTTTCAGTCGCGACAAGCAGACCTCCCTGGCCTTCCCCAACCTGCGCGTTGGCACTCGGATTCGCTACACCGTGCGCGAGCATCACCCCGCCAAGCCGCTGATGACGCAGTTTCATTACGCCCTCAAGTTCGGCCCCAGCGCAGCCCGGCGCGACCACTTCAAGGCACGCTTTACTGCCGAGCGGCCGATCCAGTGGCGCAGTGAAGGGTTCGACGGTTTCCAGGTGACGCCATCAGCCAACGGCAAGACCCTGGACGTGGTGCAAAAAGCCCCGACTTTTCTGAACTACATCAACGAATCCTCCAACGCTGCGCTGCTGCACATCCCGCGCATCGAGGTGGGCAGCGCCCTGGAACGTCAGGCGTATTTCGGCGATCTGGGCCAGCGCTACAACCAGATCCTCGGAGCCAACCTGCCGCCGCAAAGCGCCGCTGCCGTCGTCGCCGTGCGCAACCTGGCGCCGGCCGAGCAGGTTGCCCGGTTGATGCAGCACATCAACGATCACTATCGTTACCTCGGCGACTGGCGCGCCACGGAACGCGGTTATGTGCCGTTCAACCTGGCAGAAATCGAGCAGCATGGGTATGGCGACTGTAAAGACCTGGCGATCCTGTTGACCGCCCTGCTCAAGGCCAGCGGCATTCACGCCGAAACCGCCTGGGTCAGCCGCGGTGATCTGGCCGAGTCGTTGCTGATCCCCGGCACCCACGCGCCAAACCACGCCATCGTGCGCGCCCAGGTGGACGGCCAGGTCTGGTGGCTGGACCCGACCAACCCGGTGTTTGCCCCAGGCCAGACCATGCCTGACCTCCAGGACCGCTGGGTGCTGGTCAACGACGCCCAGGGCCAGGTGCGCGAGGAACATATCCCGTTGGAACGTGCCGAAACCACCCTGCGCCTGAATAAACAGGTGCACTACGACCAGCAGGGCAATGCCACGATTCAAGCAACCCTCGCCTTCAGTCGCCTGCCGCTGATGCAACTGAGTGTCGCCGACCGCCAGCAAGGCGCCACCGCCACCGACCAGAACATCTGCGCCAACTTCGGCCACGAGATCAGCGACTGCCGCGTCTCCCGCGCAGCCACAGGTTTTGTCGTACACGACGGGTATAGCATCACGGCCAACATGAGCGACCAGCGTGCCCTGGAAAAACTGGGGAACGACTACGTCTACTCCGATGAGTCGCTCAAAGGCCGCTGGGATACCTTCATCGACTACCGCCGCCAGGGGCAGCAAGCCGACCTGGACCAGGGCAATCCGCAAACGAATGACTACACCATTACCCTGAGCGGCGGGCAGATGGAAAAGACCATTCCCGGCTGCCAGGTACGCTCGCCGTGGTACGACCTGGACCTGGAAGGCAAGCGCGAGGATGGCGTCTTGCGCTATCACTATCGCCTGAGCCAGAAAATGCGCTGGCTGACCCACGATGAAATTGTCAGCGCGGCGTTTGGGAAGATGGTCGACGATGCACGGGCCTGTGCGGAGCAGGTGCATCAGGTGGTGAAACTCTAAACCGTCCTGACACACCAAAATCAAACTGTGGGAGATTCTATGGTTGAGGGGCAGCATATCCGCCAACAGTGCCGCCTTCGCAGCCTCGCTAAAGCTCGACACAGGGGATTGGCAGTGTCTGGGCGATCTCCAGCCGAGCGCTGACAGCCCAGCAACACCGATCACCTGTGGGAGCGGGCTTGCCCGCGAAAGCCGAGTGTCAGTCAGTAGATGTGTGACTGATTCACCGCATTCGCAAGCAAACCCGCCCCCACAGGTTTAATCCGGTTTCAGTCAGTTGGTTTCGCCGAGCAGCAACCCTTGCTCCCGCGCACACAACCCCACCACGTAATCCCACAACACCCGCAGACGCACCGACTTGTGCAGCTCCCGGCGCGAACTGATCCAGTAGCTGCGCTGGATGTTCTCTGCCGGCAACAACGGCACCAGGTCCGGGTCGCCAGCCGCCATGAAACACGGCAACACGGCAATCCCCAGCCCCGAACGCGCCGCCTGGTGCTGGGCGATCACACTGGTGCTGTGAAACACCACCTTGGGGTTGCGGCAGAAGCTGCTGAGGAATTTCAGCTCCTGACTGAACAGCAAGTCGTCCACATAGTCGATCCACGCGTGCGCCGCGAGATCTTCACGCTTTTCAATCGGCGGACTGCGGTCCAGGTACGCGCGACTGGCGTAGAGGGCCAGGCGATAGTCGGTGAGTTTGCGCGTGACCAGCTGATCGACACTGGGGCGTTCCAGGTGGATGCTGATCTCCGCTTCACGGTTGAGGATGCTGACAAAGCGCGGCACGGCCACCAGCTCCACTTCCAATCCAGGGTAGCGATCAAACAACCCTCCCATGCGACTGGCGAGGAACATCACCCCCAGGCCTTCGGCGACGCCCAAGCGGATCTTGCCCAACGGCGCAGCACTATGGGTGAGTTCGTCTTCGGCCAGCAGCGCGACGTTCTCCATGGCTTCGGCGTGCTTGAGCAGCGCTTCGCCGGCTGGCGTCAGCTCGTAGCCCTGGGCGTGTTGCACGAACAACGCGGTGCCGAGGCTCTTCTCGATGGCCTCGATATGCCGGGCGACGGTGGCGTGGGTGGTTTTCAGGCGCTGTGCGGCGGTGATCAGGCGGCCGCTGCGTTGCAACTCGAGAAAATAGCGCAGGTCATTCCAGTCGAACATGACACCTCCATTGCATCAGCCTGGGCGGCGCTGTTTAAAAACGCACAGCAGCTGGGTAAAAACTAACATTTTTAAGACGAAAACTAACAACTAGGATGGGGGCAATAAGAAAAACAAGCGAGCCCTTCAGATGCCCACTGCAACTGCTGAATTCGACTACATCGTCGTCGGCGCCGGCCCCGCTGGCTGCCTGCTGGCCAATCGTCTGTCCGCCAACCCCGCCCACCGCGTGCTGTTGCTCGAAGCCGGTGGCCGCGACAACTATCCCTGGATCCACATCCCCGTCGGCTACCTGTTCTGCATCGGCAACCCGCGCACCGACTGGTGTTTCAAGACCGAAGCCCAGGAAGGCCTGCAAGGCCGTGCATTGAGTTATCCACGGGGCAAGGTGTTGGGTGGCTGCTCGTCGATCAACGGCATGATCTACATGCGTGGCCAGGCCCAGGATTACGACGGTTGGGCGGCGGCAGGCAACCCGGGCTGGGCGTGGGACGAGGTGTTGCCGCTGTTCAAGAAAAGCGAAAACCATTTTGCCGGCAGCTCGCCATTTCACAGCGATGGCGGTGAATGGCGTGTCGAACAACAGCGCTTGCACTGGCCGATCCTCGATGCGTTCCGCGATGCAGCGGCGCAAAGCGGCATCGCCAACACCAACGATTTCAACACGGGTGACAACGAAGGTTGCGGCTACTTCCAGGTCAACCAGAAGGCCGGTGTGCGCTGGAATGCGGCCAAGGCGTTTCTCAAGCCGATCCGCCAGCGGCCCAATCTCACAGTGCTGACCGGCGTGGAAGTCGATCGCGTGCTCCTGGAAAACGGCCGCGCCTCGCAAGTGGTCGGCCGCCAGCTGGGCCAGTCGTTGAACTGGAAGGCGCGCAAGGAAATCGTGTTGTGCGCCGGCTCAGTCGGTTCGCCAGGCATTTTGCAGCGTTCGGGGATTGGCCCTTCCAACGTGCTCAAGCCGCTGGGCATCAACCTGCTGCATGAATTGCCCGGCGTCGGCGGCAACCTGCAGGATCACCTGCAACTGCGCCTGATCTACAAACTGGAAAACGCCCGCACCCTCAACCAGATCGCCGGTTCCGTGTGGGGCAAGCTGGGCATGGGCCTGCGCTACCTGTATGACCGCAGCGGCCCACTGTCGATGGCCCCCAGCCAACTCGGCGCGTTTGCCCGCTCGAGCCCGGAGCAGACCTCGGCCAACCTTGAATACCATGTGCAACCGCTGTCCCTGGAGCGCTTTGGCGAACCGTTGCACGGGTTCCCGGCGTTTACCGCCTCGGTCTGCGACCTGCGTCCGCAAAGCCGTGGCCGTGTGGACATCCGCTCGGCCAACCCGGCAGATGCGCCGCTGATCCGGCCCAATTACCTCAGCCATCCGCAAGACCTGCGGGTGGCTGCCGATGCGATCCGCCTGACCCGCCGCATCGTCGCCGCGCCGGCCCTGCGCCCGTTCAAGCCGGTGGAATACCTGCCCGGCGACGCGCTGCAAACCGAGGACGAACTGCACGAAGCCGCCGCGCGGATCGGCACCACCATCTTCCATCCGGTGGGCACCTGCCGCATGGGCAACGATCCGGATGCCGTGGTCGACGCCCAACTGCGCGTGCATGGCGTACCCGGCCTGCGCATCGCCGATGCCTCGATCATGCCGCGCATCACGTCCGGCAATACCTGTTCACCCACGCTGATGATCGCGGAAAAAGCCGCACAGCTGATCCTTTCGCCGAATACAAGGAGCCTTGCCCCGGAGAGAGAACTGGTCCATGCAATCTGAATAGCGGCGCCACACCTGGCGCCGACAGTGGAACAACAATAAATAATCACTGTGAGGGCTACCCGATGTCAGAACATGTTCAAACCCTGGGCTCGGCGGCAGACGCGAGCACCGGTAACGAATCCAAGAAGGTCATCTTCGCCTCGTCCCTGGGGACGGTGTTCGAGTGGTATGACTTTTTCCTTTACGGCGCCCTTGCGGCGGTGATCAGCAAGCAGTTCTTTGCCGGGGTCAACGACACCACGGCCTTCATCTTTGCCTTGATGGCCTTTGCGGCCGGCTTTGTGGTGCGGCCGTTCGGCGCACTGGTGTTCGGGCGCCTGGGCGACATGATCGGGCGCAAATACACGTTCCTGGTGACCATCATCTTGATGGGCGTGGCGACGTTCTGCGTGGGGTTGTTGCCGACCTATGCGAGCATCGGCATTGCGGCGCCGATCATCCTGATCGTGCTGCGCATGCTGCAAGGCCTGGCACTGGGCGGCGAATACGGCGGCGCGGCGACCTATGTGGCCGAGCATGCCCCAGCGGGCAAGCGCGGCTTTCATACCAGCTGGATTCAATCCACCGCGACCGTCGGCCTGTTGCTGTCGCTGCTGGTGGTACTGGCCTGCCGTTACTTCACCGGCGACCAGTTCGAAGTGTGGGGCTGGCGTATTCCGTTCCTGTTTTCCATCGTACTGCTGGGCATTTCCACCTGGATTCGCATGAGCCTGCACGAGTCGCCAGCGTTTCTGAAAATGAAAGAGGAAGGCAAGGCGAGCAAATCGCCGATCCGTGAGTCGTTCGGCAAGTGGGAAAACCTCAAGGTGGTGCTGATCGCGCTGTTCAGTATCAACGGCGGCCAGGCAGTGACCTTCTACGCGGCGCAGTTCTATGTGCTGTTCTTCCTCACCCAGTTCCTGAAAATGGACCCGGCCCTGGCCAACATGTTGTTGATCATCAGCGTGGTGATTGGCGCACCGTTCTTTATCTTCTTCGGCTGGCTGTCGGACAAGGTCGGGCGCAAGCCCGTGCTGATGCTCGGCCTGCTGCTGGCGACCGCGCTGTACTTCCCGATCTTCAAGAGCCTGGCGCACTACACCAACCCGGCCATGGACCAGGCCAGCCAACAGGCACCAATCACCGTGCTGGCCGACCCGGCCACCTGCACCTTCCAGTTCGACCCGGTGGGCAAGGCCAAATTCGACAGCCCATGCGACAAGGTCAAGACCTTCCTCGTCAAGCAGGGCCTGCCCTACAGCAGCGCCGCCGCCCCAGCCGGCAGCCCGGTGCAGGTCAGCATCGGCGAAGTGCGCATCGACGGTTTTGACGAAGCGGCCCTGCGTGGCGCGGTGACCCTGGCGGGCTACCCGAGTTCGGCGGACGTGGCCCAGGTCAACAAAACCATGGTGGTGGTGCTGATCGTCGCGCTGATCCTGATCGCGGCCATGTGCTACGGCCCGCTGGCGGCGTTGATGGTGGAACTGTTCCCGACGCGCATCCGCTACACCTCGATGTCCCTCCCCTACCACATCGGCAACGGTTGGTTTGGCGGGTTCCTGCCGACCGTGTCGTTTGCGTTGGTGGTGTACACCGGGGATATTTTCTACGGCCTGTGGTATCCGGTGGTGGTGACCGGGGTGAGCCTGGTGGTGGGGATGATCTGCCTCAAGGAAACCCGGCACGTGGACATCGACAATAACTGAGGGCCCCCTGAACACGGGAGATTCCCCGTGGGAGCGGGCTTGTGTGGGAGCGGGCTTGCCCGCGAAAGCAGTGGATCAGTCAACCATGTATTGGCTGACACGCCGCCTTCGCGAGCAAGCCCGCTCTCACATTTGTTTTGCGGCGGCCACACAAATTGCTGTACATCCATACAGATAATGGTTGATCAATGCCCGCTGACTGAGCATCCTGCACAGCATCAACCCGATCTGATGTGATGACCATGCGGCTGTACCTCTGTGAAAAACCCTCCCAGGCCAAGGACATCGCGGCCGTGCTCGGCGCCAGTCGTCGCGGCGACGGTTGCTGGCTGGGCAATGGGGTCACGGTCACCTGGTGCATCGGCCACCTGCTGGAAACCGCCCCACCCGATGCCTACGACGAAAAGTACAAGCGCTGGGTGCTGGCCGATCTGCCGATCGTTCCGGAAAAATGGAAGATGCGGGTCAAGCCCAAGACCGCCAGCCAGTTCAAGGCGGTCAAGCGCCTGCTGGGGGAAGCCCAGGAACTGGTGATCGCCACCGACGCCGACCGTGAAGGCGAGATGATCGCCCGCGAACTGGTGGAGCACTGCCGCTATCGCGGGCCGATCCAGCGCCTGTGGCTGTCGGCGTTGGATGACGCATCCATCCGCAAGGCCCTCGCCGCACTCAAGCCCGGTGCCGAGACCTTCAGCCTCTATCACTCGGCCCTTGGCCGTTCCCGCGCCGACTGGCTGATCGGCATGAACATGAGTCGCTTGTTTACCCTGCTCGGGCGTCAGTCCGGCTATCAAGGCGTATTGCCCGTGGGCCGCGTGCAGACTCCGACCTTGCGCCTGGTGGTGGACCGCGACCGCAGCATCGCCGACTTCGTGCCGGTGGCGTACTGGGCCATCGATGTCGACCTGCGACACGCGCACATGACCTTCACCGCCCAATGGCGCGCCGCCGAAGATGCCTGTGATGACCAGGGCCGCTGCCTCAACCTGCCATTGGCGCAGGAGGCCGCCGCTGGCATGCGCAACGCCGCCAGCGCACGACTGGTCAAGTTGCGCACCGAGCGCATGCGCGACGTGGCGCCCCTGCCCTTCGATCTGGGTACCCTGCAGGAAATCTGTTCGAAAAAACTCGGCCTCGGCGCCCAGGAAACCCTGGACATCGCCCAGTCGCTGTACGAAACCCACAAGGTCATCACCTACCCCCGTAGCGACTGCGGCTACCTGCCGCTGAGCCAGCACGGCGATGCACCGAAAATTCTCGCGGCGCTGGGCCGTGCAGATGCGGCAGTGAATGAACTGATGCCCCATCTCGACCCGCAACGCCGCTCCCGAGCGTGGAACGACGCCAAGGTCAGCGCCCACCACGGCATCATTCCCACCGGCGCGGGCAAGGATGTCGGGCAACTCACCGGCAAGCACCGCGCGGTGTACACCTTGATTCGCGCACGTTACCTGGCGCAGTTCCTGCCCATCCATGAATACGATCGCACCCAGGCCGACTTCGACTGTGCAGGGCAAGCGTTGCGGGCGGTGGGCAAGGTTGTGATCGAACCGGGCTGGAAGCGCGCCCTGCCGGAAGCCCTGGCGCCGGCAAAGGGACGTGACGTTGCGACGCCCCAAGCCTTGCCGCCATTGGTTCAGGGCCAGGATTACGCGGTGGACAAGGTCAACCTCAAGGACCTGTGGACCCAGCCCCCCAAACCCTTTACCGAAGGCGACCTGATCAAGGCGATGAAAAACGTCGCCAAGCTGGTGCAAGACCCGCTCCTCAAGCAAAAGCTCAAGGACACCACCGGCATCGGCACCGAAGCGACCCGTGCCGGGATTATCCAGGGCTTGCTGGACCGTGGTTACCTGGTGAAAAACGGCAAGGCCCTCTCGGCCACCCCGGCGGCATTCAGCCTGATCGACGCCGTGCCCCGCGCCATCGCCGACCCCGGCACCACCGCGATCTGGGAGCAGGCCCTGGACATGGTGCAAAGCGGCGAGATGAGCCTGGAAGAATTCGTCGCCAAACAAGCGGCCTGGATGAGCAAGCAGGTGGCACGTTGCAACGGCCTGCGCATGACCATCAGCGGCCCGGCGAGCCCGGCAGGCCGAGGGGCTGCCCCCTGGAAAAAGAAGCGAAAGAGCGCTCCACGCAAGACCGCGGCGGGCCCCAAGCGCGGCAAAAAACCGACAAATGCCGGGTAAAACGGGAAAAAAACCGGTGAATGACGTTTTTCGACGGGTTTAACGCCGCTTTGGACCTTGCTCCAGCGTGAGCCGTCTAGGATTCTGTAGGGGACCCGCTGACTTCCAAACAACAACACCGGAGTGGCCGCCATGAAAACCGTTGCACAAGTGCTCAAAGCCAAGGACCAGAAAAACCAGGAAGTCCATGTCATCAAACACGACCACACCGTGTTTGAAGCGCTGGTCCGCATGTCGGAGAAAAACGTCGGGGCCTTGCCGGTCGTCAAGGATGGCGTAGTGGTAGGCATCATCAGCGAACGGGACTACGCGCGCAAAATCATGCTCAAGGGCCTGTCGTCGGTCACCACGAAGGTCCACGAGGTGATGAGCTCGCCGGTGATCACCGTCGACACCCATAAAAAGGTCGATGAGTGCATGAATATCATGACCGACAGTCACCTGCGCCACCTGCCCGTGGTCGAAGACGGCAAACTGCTTGGGCTGCTGTCCATCGGCGACCTGGTGAAAGAAGCCATTGCCGACCAGGCTGATCTGATCAAGCAGCTGGAGCAATACATCCGCGGCGAATAGGCGACCCCATGCTCGATAGCCTTGCACATCAGGAAGACCACCTCGAGACCCTGCACCGGGCCATGGCGCAACGGCGCTTTCTGGTACTGACCGGTGCAGGGATCAGCACGTCTTCGGGAATTCCCGATTATCGCGACAGCGAGGGTGTGCGCCGAGGCAGGGCGCCGATGATGTACCAGGAGTTCCTCGCCACCACGCAAGCCCGCCGCCGTTATTGGGCACGGGCGATGCTGGGTTGGCCGAAGGTGCGAATCGCCCAGCCGAACGCGGCCCATCGGGCGCTGGCAACTCTGCAACAACGCCAGCGCATCAGCGGGTTGGTCACACAAAACGTCGACACCCTGCATGACCAGGCCGGTAGTCATGACGTGATCGAACTGCACGGCAGCCTGCACCGCGTGTTATGCCTGGACTGCCAACAGCGCAGCGAGCGCGACGTGATCCAGCAATTGATGGAGACCGAGAACCCCTACCTGGCCGGCGTCGACGCTGTGCAAGCCCCCGATGGTGACACGCTGCTTGATCCGGCGTTCGAGGAGCGCTTCCAGGTACCCCGCTGCCCCCATTGCACCGGTCAACGCTTGAAACCGGATGTGGTGTTCTTCGGCGAGAACGTCGCCCAAACCACGGCCGCCAAGGCAATGGCGGCCGTGGCGGATGCCGAGGGGTTGCTGGTGGTGGGCTCATCGCTGATGGCGTACTCGGCGTTTCGTCTGTGCAAGGCGATGGTGGAGCAAGGCAAGCCGGTGATAGCGATCAACCTGGGCAAGACGCGTGGGGATGAGTTGTTGCAGGTAAAGATCGAGGCATCGTGCGAGCGGTTGTTGCCGTTGCTTGTTGAGCGCTTGAGATAGCAACACTACCACTCGTTTCAACTATGGAGCTGGCTTGCCTGGGATAGCGGTATTTCAGTTACAGATGTATCAACTGGCTGATCGGTTTCGCGGGCAAGCCCGCTCCCACAGGTGATTGGTGTTGATGGATAGTGAGTGCTCGGCTGGAGCTGTCGAGCTTTAGCGAGGCTGCGAAGGCGGCGACACTGTTGGTAGAGGTGTTGCGCCGCAACCCTAGAATCTCCCACAGGGGGTTTGTGTCGAGTGGACCATCCTGGATCCAAGACCACCCACACCAAAAAATGACGCCCAAGTCACATTTCCACGCATCTCCCCGTGTCCACGACGATTTATGTAGTGATCAAAAATAATCACTACATAACCGTTGACGTAACCTTTTTGTCCTTGCATTATCGAGACGTCTCCCGGATCGGGAGCGTTGGCAACAGGTGTTTTGAAAGAGCTCGTCTGACCGCCGAGCTGTTTTTTCCGGATGTGCACTGCCCACAAGGCAGATTGATGAAGCTGACCGGCCCGCAAGGATCGGTACAAGGAGCTCAAACGCTGCTTGTCTTCGTTATGAAACCATTGCGTAGCAGTTCATCAGCAAAACTACATGCATCAGGTTCAAGACCCTGCCCGTATTCGGCAGACAGACGCTGACGCCCGGTTTTCGGAACCGGAGACAACTAACGACGTATCAATTGATAGATCGCCAACTGGTCAAGGGGCTTACACATGAATCTGAACAACCAACCAACTATCGATGAATTGGCTGAGATGTTCGCAGCGCAGAAAGACACTCTCGACGACCATGTCCTGTGGATTGGCAAGTCGGGCGAAGTGCAACTTGACTGCCTGGCGCCCAATACCCAAGAAGCCGAGTTTGACCGTAATAACCGTGAGTTGGCAGCGCGCTTGAAGGTGTACCGCCGCGGCCAGGGTTATGTCGGCAAGAAGGCTGCGGCTGATCGCAACTTTATCGAGCAAGTATTCGACACACTTAATAATGCTTGGGCGGCCGTCAAGGACAGCTCGCAAGTTAAAGTGATTGATCGCTACTACTAGAAAGTAACTCGCGCACTACTGTGGGAGCTGGTTTGCCTGCGATAACGGTTTAAACTTCAACACTGTTGTTGAATGTTAAATAGCTGTCGCAGGCAAGCCAGCTCCCACACTTGTTAGCGGTGTATTCAAAAAGTCGGAAACCGCCCCTTCGCCGCTTCATCGCGAAAAATATCAAACAGCACTTGAGCCGCCGCCGACAGTTCATGCCCCGGCTTGGTCAGCACACCAATCGGCCGTTCAATCACCGGATCGTTCAAGGTGATGCAATGGGCGCCCGCCTCCTCCATTTGCCGCGCACACAATGCAGGCACGGCGCTGACGCCCAAACCGCTCGCCACCATCTTGCCCACCGTCGCCAATTGATGGCTTTCCAGTGCTACCGGCAACTTCATCTGCAAGTCGCCCAGATGTTCTTCCAGCATTACCCGAACCGTTGATGGCCGCTGCAATGTGATGAACGGCTGATCCAGCAAGGTTTTCCAGTCAATTTCGCTGCGCTTGGCCAACGGCGAATCGCCCGGCACCACCGCAATGAAGCGATCCAGATACAGCGGGGTAAACGCCAGTGACGAGCCTTCAGCGGGCTCGAACGCCACACCCAGTTCCACCTGGCGTTCGCGCACCATCTCCAGGACCTGTTCGTTGATCAAATCATGCACCGTCACATTCACCTGAGGGTAACGCGCGCGGAATATCTTCAGGATCGGCGGCAACAGGTTGCCGGCGAACGAAGGCATCGCGGCGACTGTCACGCGCCCGCGCTGCAGGGTAAAGCGCTGGCGCAGTTCGTCTTCGGCGTTGTCCCAGTCGGCAATCAACCGGCGAGCCAGGGGCAATAGGGATTCACCTTCAGGGGTCAGCGCGACGTTGCGGGTATTGCGGCTGAACAAGCGCCCACCCAGCCCTTCTTCGAGGCCCTTGATGGTCAGGCTCAGCGCCGATTGGGAAAGGTGCAGGCGCTCGCAGGCGGCGGCAAAACTCAGGCTCTGGGCCACGGCGAGAAAGGCCCGCATCTGTTTAACGGTCATGGGAAGCTCCAAGCTGCAAGTTGAAAGCTGCAAGTGAACGCCGCGTGTTACCGCTTGTAGCTTACGGCTTGAAGCTGATTATGCTGTTTTTCAAACCAATCAACCTTAAAAAACAACTTAACAAATCAATCCAGCAGCGCAACACTCGGTTCATTGGCTGGCCCACAAACAATAAAAGAGGTGCATATGGCAGGTTTCGATAAACGCGTGGCGTCCTATGAAGAAGCGCTGGCAGGCTTGGAAGACGGCATGACCGTACTTGCCGGTGGTTTTGGCCTGTGTGGCATTCCGGAAAACCTCATCGCCGAAATCAAGCGCAAAGGCACCCGCGACCTGACTGTGGTTTCCAACAACTGCGGCGTCGACGGTTTTGGCCTGGGCGTACTGCTGGAACAAAAACAGATCCGCAAAGTGATCGCATCCTACGTCGGTGAAAACGCCCTGTTCGAAAAGCAGCTGCTCAGCGGCGAAATCGAAGTAGTGCTGACTCCCCAAGGCACCCTGGCGGAAAAAATGCGCGCAGGCGGCGCCGGCATCCCGGCCTTCTTCACCGCCACCGGCGTGGGCACTCCAGTTGCCGAAGGCAAGGAAACCCGCGAATTCAACGGCCGCCCGTACCTGATGGAAGAGTCCATCACCGGCGACTTCGCCATCGTCAAGGGCTGGAAAGCCGACCACTTCGGCAACGTCATCTATCGCCACACCGCCCAGAACTTCAACCCGCTGGCCGCCACCGCCGGCAAGATCACCGTGGTCGAAGTCGAAGAAATCGTCGAACCGGGCGAGCTGGACCCGGCGCAGATCCACACCCCTGGCATCTACGTCGACCGGATCATCTGCGGCACGTTCGAGAAGCGCATCGAACAGCGCACCGTACGCAAATAATCTGCCTCCAGCCCGAACAATAAGGACTCATAAAATGGCTCTTACCCGCGAACAAATGGCTCAACGCGTCGCCCGCGAAATGCAGGACGGCTTCTACGTCAACCTCGGCATCGGCATCCCGACCCTGGTGGCCAACTACATCCCCGAAGGCATGGAAGTGATGCTGCAATCGGAAAACGGCCTGCTCGGCATGGGACCGTTTCCTACCGAAGACACCATCGATGCCGACATGATCAACGCCGGCAAACAGACCGTCACCGCACGCATCGGCGCGTCGATTTTCTCCTCCGCCGAATCCTTCGCGATGATCCGCGGCGGCCACGTCGACCTCACCGTGCTTGGCGCGTTTGAAGTGGACGTAGAGGGCAACATCGCCTCGTGGATGATCCCCGGCAAGCTGGTCAAGGGCATGGGCGGCGCCATGGACCTGGTGGCCGGCGCAGAAAACATCATCGTGATCATGACCCATGCGTCCAAGGACGGTGAGTCCAAGCTGCTCAGCCGCTGCAGCCTGCCGCTGACCGGCGCGAACTGCATCAAGCGCGTACTCACGGACCTGGCGTACCTGGAAATCGAAAATGGCGCTTTTGTCCTCAAGGAACGCGCACCTGGCGTCAGCGTTGAAGAGATTGTGAGCAAGACCGCCGGTAAACTGATCGTCCCGGACCACGTTCCAGAAATGCAATTCCAGTGAGGACAGATCTCATGCAAGACGTCGTGATTGTTGCTGCCACCCGCACCGCCGTGGGCAGCTTCCAGGGTTCGCTGGCGAATATTCCGGCACCGGAACTGGGCGCCGCCGTGATCCGTCGCCTGCTGGAGCAAACCGGCCTCGACCCGGCCCAGGTGGATGAAGTGATCCTTGGCCAGGTGCTGACCGCAGGCTCAGGCCAAAACCCGGCGCGCCAGGCGTCGATCCTCGCCGGCCTGCCCCATGCGGTGCCGAGCCTGACCCTGAACAAGGTTTGCGGCTCCGGCCTCAAGGCCCTGCACCTGGGCGCGCAAGCCATTCGCTGCGGCGACGCCGAAGTGATCATCGCCGGCGGCATGGAGAACATGAGCCTGGCCCCCTACGTATTACCCGCCGCGCGCACCGGCTTGCGCATGGGCCACGCGAAAATGGTCGACAGCATGATCAGCGACGGCCTGTGGGATGCGTTCAACGATTACCACATGGGCATCACCGCCGAGAACCTGGTGGACAAGTACGGCATCAGCCGTGAAGCCCAGGACGCCTTCGCCGCAGCCTCCCAGCAAAAAGCCGCGGCAGCCATCGAGGCCGGACGTTTTGCCGACGAAATCACGCCGATCCTGATCCCCCAGCGCAAGGGCGACCCGGTGGCCTTCGCCGTGGATGAACAGCCACGCGCCGGCACCACCGCCGAGTCCCTGGGCAAGCTCAAACCCGCGTTCAAGAAAGACGGCAGCGTCACCGCCGGCAACGCTTCGAGCCTCAACGACGGCGCTGCCGCGGTACTGCTGATGAGTGCCGACAAGGCCAAGGCCCTCGGCCTGCCGGTGTTGGCTCGCATCGCCAGCTACGCCAATGCCGGCGTCGATCCGGCGATCATGGGTATCGGCCCGGTCTCGGCCACCCGCCGCTGCCTGGACAAAGCCGGCTGGAGCCTGGGCGACCTGGACCTGATCGAAGCCAACGAAGCCTTCGCTGCGCAAGCGCTGGCGGTGGGCAAAGAGCTGGAGTGGGATGCGGACAAGGTCAACGTCAACGGTGGCGCGATTGCCATCGGTCACCCGATTGGCGCTTCAGGTTGCCGTGTGCTGGTGACCCTGCTGCATGAAATGATCAAGCGCGATGCCAAGAAAGGTCTGGCGACGCTGTGCATCGGTGGTGGCCAAGGTGTGGCCTTGGCCCTCGAACGCAGCTGATTGGCAAGAGCAACATGGACAAGGCCCGGTTCCACGAAAACCGGGCCTTTTCTTTACCCGCTCAATCTGAATAAACACAGTCCCAGGGTGGAAGCTGTTGAGCTTTAGCGAGGCTGCGAAGGCGGTGGCATGGCTGGTAGAGGTGTTGGCTGAACCACCGCTTTCGCGGGCAAGCCCGCTCCCACAGGGGATTGGTGTTGATGGATAGTGAGTGTCCGGCTGGAGATCGCCCAGGCACTGCTAGTCCCCTGTGGGAGCTGTCGAGCTTTAGCGAGGCTGCGAAGGCGGTGGCACTGTTGGTGGAGGTGTTGGCTGAACCACCGCTTTCGCGGGCAAGCCCGCTCCCACAGGTGATTGGTGTTGCTGGGGAGTGAGTGTTGGCTGGAGATCGCCCAGGCACTGCTAGTCCCCTGTGGGAGCTGTCGAGCTTTAGCGAGGCTGCGAAGGCGGTGGCACTGTTGGTGGAGGTGTTGGCTGAACCACCGCTTTCGCGGGCAAGCCCGCTCCCACAGGTGATTGGTGTTGCTGGGGAGTGAGTGTTGGCTGGAGATCGCCCAGGCACTGCTAGTCCCCTGTGGGAGCTGTCGAGCTTTAGCGAGGCTGCGAAGGCGGTGGCACTGTTGGTAGCGGTGTTGCGCCGCCCCCATAGAATCTCCCACATTTGATCTTTATTGCCTGTCGGATTGGGGCACCGCAAACACCGCATTCGCCCGCGCCACAACCTTGTCCCCCACCTGCAGGCTCACCGTGGCAAACGCCATCTGCCGCCCACGCTTGTGATGCTCCAGCTTCACCACAATCCACTCCCCCACCTGCACCGCGCCCAGGTAATCCAAGGTCATGCTTGCCGTGATCAACGGTAACGGCGGCTCGCTGGAAAACGCCATCGCATAACCCATACCGACATCCGCCAGAGTCGCCAGCACGCCGCCATGCACGGTGCCACGGCCATTGGCGTGGCGATTATCGGCGCGCAGGCCGATCTCCAGTTGCAGGCCTTCGCCCCGGCAATACGCAGGCCCCAACAGATCGAGCAGCGGACTGCTGCGGGGCAGCGAGACAAAACCTTCGGGCACGGCGTGGGCGATCATGGCGATTCTTCCTTGGAGTCAGGCTTGAGGTGTACGCCAGACTCCTGGGGACGGCCAGCACCATCAACGGTACAAATCCTCCACGATGCTTTGCGTTAATCCCCCAGACCCGCTTTAATCGCCGTCCAAATTTCCCCGTACCTCCCAAGGAACCGCAATGCGCCATCCGGACGGCAAAGCCACACCGTTTTTCTTGATCTTGTTCGCAGGCTTGACCCTCGCCGGTTGCTCGCCCAAGGACCACTCCAGCGCCAGGGCGATCAACGGTGAACAAAGCCAGGCCGGTGCACAACTAGCCTATGAACACGAGCTGACCCTGGCCCTGCCCGGCGCCCTGCTCGCGCCGCGCATGCAGGCCACGCGCGAGGCCTGCGAGACGGCACGTTTTGGTGCCTGCAATATCCTCGGCATCACCGAGGACGGTAACGGCGGCGAGATCATCCTGCGCATCGCGCCCACCGGCGTGGAGCCGATCGTCGCCATGGCTGCCGAAGGCGGCAAGCTCGGCCAACGCATCACCACCGCCGAAGACCTGGCCGACGCCGTCGCCGATGTACGCCGCCGCCAGGACCGCCTGCAAGCCCAGCAACAACGTCTCGACGAGTTGGCCAAGCGCAAGGACATCACCGTCAGTGACTTGATCGCCTTGAGCAAGGAACAGGCCTCCATCGAAAACGAGCTGCAGCAGCTGGCGCAGATCGGCGCCAACCAGCAACGCCGTCTCGACACCAACCGTGTGACCCTGAACTTCCGCTCCGCCGACGGCGCGAACCAGCCGTCACGCTTCAGTCGCATGTTCAGCAACCTCGGCGACAACCTGGTGAACGGCACCGCCGACGCCCTGGAACGCGCAAGCTATGTGCTGCCGTTTGTGATCCTGGCGTTCCCGGTGGTGTGGTTGTGGGTGTGGTTGTGGCGCCGGTTTATCAAGCGCCGCAGCTGATCAGCGCTGCATGCAACGCTGATAGCGCTCATCCACGCGCTTGGCGAACCACGCGGTGGTCAGGTTGCGGGTGATCTTCGGACTCTTGAGCACGATGCCCGGCAGGATCGCCCGTGGCATCGGCTTGCCGGCAGCCTTGTCTGCCAGCGCGAAAACGCGCTTGTAGAGGGTGGTGTCTTCAAAGTCCAACTGCTCACCCTGCTCCAACTGGCTGCGGATGCTCGGGTTACGCATGTCCAGCTTCGCGCCCAGTGAACGCACCGCCAGCTCGGTGGTGCCGGGCAGCAATGAACCGTAGCGGATCAAATCCCCATCCAACGCCAGTTCGGTGCCAGAGACGCGGCTGAGCGCCGCCTGGAATGCCGCGTTGCGGCTGGCGTACCACCCCGCGTTGAAGTCGGCGAAGCGGTACAGCGGCTGGTCGTAGTTCACCGGGTAGCCGAGCAGATGGGCAATGCCAAAGTACATGCCACCGCGCCTGGTGAAGACTTCGCGTCGGATCGTGCCGTCAACCGTGTAGGGATAACCCCGCGCCTGTTTCTGTGCAAAGTCGATGCTGACTTGCATGGGACCGGCGGTATGCACCGGGTTGAAGCCACCAAACAAGGTGTTGCCAAGGGGCACCATGCTGATGAAATCGTCAAAGATGCCGCTGAGGTCCTTCTCTGTGCGTGCGGCATTCAGGCGGTCGGCGTAGGACTTGCCGGTGGGCGAGCGCAACTGCAAGGCGCTGCGTACCACAAAGGCCGGCACATGGACTTTTCCGGCACGCCGCAGGATTTCATCCCCAGCGATCTTGCCCATGTTCGGCACAGGCGGGTCGACCTGATAGGTGGACTCCTGCTCGGTCACTGCCAGTACGGCGCAGATGTTCTCGGTGCTCGGGTAGATCTTCTGGGTGTCGAAGGCGGTGTAGATGTCCTGGGCCCAACCGTTGCGGTCCGCGAGTTGTGCAGGCAACAAGCGCACAATCTGCGCCTTCACCTCGGCTTCGCTACGCGCCGGCTGTTGCGGGCCGCGCGAGGTGGAACAACCGGCCAGCACCAGCAACGGGATGAGGCACAGGATCAGGCGGCTTAGGGACATGGGCGCTTCCTTGAATAACGGCGGGACCGGGTATATCGACCGGCAAGTGTAACCAGGGTTCGCGAAACGGACGCGCTCGCCAACCGGCGCCTATCGTGACAGGATCTGTCATCGACCATTCCTACAAGGAGTTTGAATGCCATGCTCAGCCTGAACTTCCTCGTCACGTGCCTGATTGTGGTGCTGATTCCCGGCACCGGGGTGATTTTTACCGTATCCACCGGCCTCACCGCCGGCAAACGCGCCAGCATGTTCGCAGCGCTGGGCTGCACCGCCGGGATCATCCCGCACCTGCTGGCCTCGATTCTCGGCCTGTCCGCCCTGCTGCACACCAGTGCCCTGGCGTTCGACATGCTCAAGTATGCCGGCGTCGCCTACCTGCTGTATGTGGCCTATGCCACCTGGCGGGATCGCTCGGCGTTTGCCGTCAGTGACACGCCCACGGTCGCGAGTGCGCGCAGCCTGATGCTGCGCGCCTTCTTGATGAACATTCTGAATCCGAAGCTGACCATTTTCTTCCTGGCCTTTTTGCCGCAGTTCGTCGCGCCGGGCAGCACTTCGCCTAGCGTGCAACTGCTGGTACTGAGCGGCGTGTTCATGGCGATGACATTTGCGGTGTTCGTGGCGTATGGCCTGCTGGCCAATGTCTTTCGGCGCGCGGTGATCGAATCGCCACGGGTGCAGAACTGGCTGCGTCGCAGTTTTGCGGCGGCCTTTGCGGGGTTGGGGTTGAATCTGGCGTTTGCGCAGCGCTGATAGGCAACACAAAACAATGTGGGAGCGGGCTTGCTCGCGAAAGCGGAGTGTCAGTCACTAGATCTTTTACTGAACCACTGCTTTCGCGAGCAAGCCCGCTCCCACATTTTTAGATCCCGGCCAGGGCCAGGTCCATCGCAAAGTAGGTGAAGATCAAATCCGCACCGGCCCGCTTGATCGAACCGAGGGTTTCGCGCACCACGCGAGCTTCATCAATCGCCCCCGCCTGGGCACCGAACTTGATCATCGCGTACTCGCCACTGACCTGATACGCCGCCACCGGCAAGCGCGAGGCTTCGCGGATGTCGCGGATGATGTCGAGGTAGGCCCCCGCCGGCTTGACCATCAGCGCATCGGCGCCTTCCTGTTCATCCAGCAGCGACTCACGCACGGCTTCGCGGCGGTTCATCGGGTTCATCTGGTAGCTTTTGCGGTCGCCCTTGAGCGCACTGCCGCCGGCTTCGCGGAACGGGCCGTAGAGGGCCGAGGCGAATTTGGTCGAGTAGGCCATGATCGGGATGTGGGTGAAACCGGCGTCATCCAGGGCACGACGGATCGCCTGGACCTGCCCGTCCATCGCTGCCGACGGTGCGATCACATCGGCGCCAGCACGGGCGGCAGCGACGGCTTGTTTGCCGAGGTTGACCAGGGTCGCGTCGTTATCGACGTGGGCACCGTGCATCACGCCGCAGTGGCCGTGGTCGGTGTATTCGCAGAAACAGGTGTCGGACATCACGATCATTTCCGGCACGGCGTCCTTGATGATCGAGGACATACGCGAGACCAGGCCACGTTCCTTCCACGTATCGCTGCCGCTGGCGTCCAGGTGGTGGGACACGCCAAAGGTCATCACCGACTTGATGCCGGCGCGGGCGTAGCGCTCGATCTCGGCGGCCAGTTTCTTCTCAGGGATACGCTGCACGCCGGGCATGCTGGTGATCGGCACGAAGTCGTCGATTTCTTCTTCGACGAAAATCGGCAGCACCAGATCGTTGAGGGTGAACTCGGTTTCCTGGAACAAGCCACGCAGCTCCGGGGAGCGGCGCAGGCGGCGTGGGCGAGCTTGGGGGAACTGGCTGGTCATGGCGGTCCTGAAAAATGGCTAAAGACTTTGGGGCGAAAGCTTATGCCCACCGGCATGGGCAACACAAACGCCGACGACCCAATAGTGTATTGCACGGGCAGTAACAGTTTATTGATCTAGAGCTGTAGACGCCCCTCGATACACACTGCGACCGCACCGCCGACCCAGATGTCATCGCCCTGGCGTTCGACGCGAATCCGCCCTGCACGCCCGAGGGCCGTGCCCTGACTGACCACATAACGCTCTGGCGCCAAGCCTTCGCCCAGCAGCCATTGGGCGATACCGGCGTTCAAGCTGCCGGTGGCCGGGTCTTCCGGGGCGCCGTCTCCAGCGATAAAGCCGCGCACTTCAAACTGCGTGTCCACGTCGTCGCGCACCGGGTCGCAGGGGGCGATCACCCCCACCGCCAGACCGAGCAACTGCGAATAGTCCGGCTGCAAACTCAGCACTTGATCGCGATCGGCCAACATCAACGCCAGCCACCCTGCACCATTGTCGACCCACTGACTGCGCACAACGGCTTCGGGACTCAAGCCCAACCCCAGGCACACTCGCTGCAGCACAGGCGCTTGCACTGGACCGCAACGCAATAACGGCGGAGCAATAAACGCCAGCTCATCACCTTGGCGACGCACACGCACCAAGCCGATCTCGCACTCCTGGACGATGTCCTCGCCCTTGGGTACACCGCCCGCTTGCAACCACGCATGGCACGTGCCCAACGTCGGGTGGCCGGCGAACGGTAGTTCCTGCACGGTGGTGAAAATTCGCACCCGGTAGTCGGCGAGAGGATCACGCGGTGTCAGCAAAAACGTGGTTTCACTGAGGTTGGTCCAATTGGCGAAATCGGCCATCTGCTGGTCCGTCAGGCTGTCAGCGCCAAGCACCACAGCCAGCGGGTTGCCCTTGAGGGGCACGTGGCTGAATACATCCAGTTGTTTGAAATCGAAAATCGGCATGCTTCAGCTCGGAATATTCAGGCCACGGATCACCGCCGGGCGGGCCACAAAGCCGTCCAGCGCGCGCAGTACGTTAGGGAAGTCGGCGATACCCACCAGGTCGCCTGATTCGTAGAAGCCGATCAGGTTGCGGATCCATGGGAAGGTCGCGATGTCGGCGATGCTGTAGTCGTCGCCCATGATCCAGGTGCGGCCCAGCAGGCGCTGCTCCAGCACCGCCAGCAAGCGTCGGGACTCGGCGGCGTAGCGGTCGCGCGGGCGTTTGTCCTCGTAGGCCTTGCCGGCAAACTTGTTGAAGAAGCCCAACTGGCCAAACATCGGCCCGATGCCGCCCATCTGGAACATCAGCCATTGCAGGGTTTCATAGCGGGTGGCCGGGTCCTCGGAGAGCAACTGGCTGGTTTTTTCCGCCAGGTAGATCAGGATCGCGCCGGACTCGAACAGCGCCAATGGCTGGCCGCCGGGGCCGTCGGGGTCGATGATCGCAGGGATCTTGTTGTTGGGGTTCAGGGACATGAACTCGGGGGACAACTGGTCCTGGGTCTCGAAGCTGACCTTGTGCGCCTCATAGGGCAGGCCCAACTCCTCAAGCATGATCGAGACTTTTACCCCGTTGGGCGTAGGCAGCGAGTACAGTTGCAGGCGTTCGGGGTGTTGAGCGGGCCATTTGCTATTAATCGGGAAGCTGGCAAGCGAGTTCATCGGGAAATCCCCTGGGCGCAAAGCCCCCATGATAGTCATCTTCCCGGTGTCCTGCTTGGGTCATCAATGCGCAACATGCGCTGGCTATTATCCCGCGCAGGCGAACCAATGCGCCCTTGCGCACTCTTACCTGCGCTTGAACGGTGAATGGAGGCACCTTGCTGTAACGACAGGAAATACCGCAGGACGCCCTTGGCGTCACTGGGGCCGGGCTTGTCCGCCCTCACTCGATGCACTGAAGACTCCAGACCAATGACAATCAAGCCTCCGTGCCTTGCGTTACGCCTGAAACGCTATTCATACATCATGTTGCCGCTGTTGCTGGTCGGTGGCGCCATCGGCCTGACCCTGGAATCGCGCACCAGCCGTGCCGAGCAGGTAGACGGCGTGCAAACCCTGGTCTTCCTGCGCCACGGCGAAAAACCCGCTGGCGGCCTGGGCCAGCTCAATTGCCAGGGCCTGAACCGGGCGATGAACCTCGCCACGGTATTGCCGGAAAAATTCGGCAAGGCCAACTTTGTGTTCGCCGCCAACCCGACGCGCAATGTCGAGGAAGGCGAGTTCGACAATTCCTACAGCTACATTCGCCCACTGATGACCATCAGTCCCAGCGCCATCAAACTCGGCCTGCCGGTGAACATCAAGTTTTCGGCAAACGACACCAGTGCCCTCGCCGATGAACTGGTGGAAGACAAGTACCACAACGCCACCATCTACACCGCCTGGTCCCACGGCTACCTACCGGAGTTGATCAACAAGGTGGCGAGTGAAGCGTCGGGCGAAAAACACACCATCACCGACGACTGGTCCGGCAGCGACTACGACACCCTGTACGTGCTGACCTTGACCTGGCACAACGGCAAGGCGTCGCTGCTGAGCCGCAACTACAAGCAAGGCTTGAACAACGGCGAAGAATCCTGCCCGGAACCGACGCAGGTGAGCGCCGATAGCTGACAGCGTATGATGCGCCGCTATCGAATCACCTGCGGATCCTCCCCATGCCCAATCCCACATCCACCCAGCCCCAACGGGGCTGGTCTTTCTGGTGCAAGCCGGCGCTGTTTGTGCTGGTTGCCTGCGTCGGCCTTTATTATGTGAAGTGGTCGCCCTACTACCTCAAGGCCTTCGTGGCCGCCGACAACCACAGCATCGGCGCCTCGATTCTCAACGATCAGCACAGTGCGCCATGGGCGGCGGCACTGGCCTACGCCCAGGTGTACTTCCTGGCCATCTGGAAGGCGGCCTTGCTGGCGGTGATCCTGGGTTCCCTGTTGCAAGTCCTGATCCCCCGCGATTGGCTGCTGCGCCTGTTTGGCAAAGCCGGGCTGGGTTCGACCCTGCGTGGTGGGTTGTTCGCCCTGCCGGGCATGATGTGCAGTTGCTGCGCGGCACCGGTGGCCGCCGGCATGCGTCGCCAACAGGTCTCGGTGGGCGCGGCGCTGGCGTTCTGGATCGCCAACCCGGTGCTGAACCCGGCCACCCTGGTGTTCATGGGCTTTGTGCTGGGCTGGGGATTTACTGCGCTGCGACTGGTGGCGGGTATCGTACTGGTGGTGGGTGTGTCGTTGGTGGCGCAACGTATCGCCCGTGCGGAACAAGTGCCGCCAGCGGCACTGGACGCCGTGGCCGAAGCCAGCGTGATCGAGTCGCAGCCGTTCCTGGGCCGCTGGCTGCGGACCCTGTGGCAGCTGTTCTGGAGCACCATCCCGGTGTACATCCTGGCGGTATTGATCCTCGGCGCAGCGCGGGTATGGCTGTTTCCCCATGTGGACGGCGCGATGGCTGACAGCCTGGTGTGGCTGGTTCCCCTGGCGATTGTCGGCACGTTGTTCGTGATTCCTACCGCCGCGGAGATCCCGATCGTACAAACCATGATGACCCTGGGCATGGGCACCGGGCCGGCCGTGGCGCTGCTGATGACGCTGCCCAGCGTCAGCCTGCCGTCACTGCTGATGCTGCGTAAGGATTTCGACACACGGGTGCTGGTGACGGTGGCCGGGCTGACGATGCTGATGGGCGTCGTATGTGGTTTGATCGGCGCACTTATCCTCTGACGCGCGCGCGCTCGCGCAAATACTCGACCACGGCGCCCTGCTCCCCGATGAACTCGATGCGGGTGCCTTTGCTTTCACGCTGGAAGGCGTACATCGGGTCGTAATATTCCCGCAAAAGCCCTTCGATCCAGGCGCGGTGCAGGTCCACCGCACCACTGCGGGCCTGTTCTGCCAGGGCCGCCTGCAAGATCCCGTGCAAACGCTGGAAGCGCTCACCGCCCAGGCGCTTGTGGATATTGCCCAGGCTCTGGGTCAGGCGCTCGGCGAACAGCGCCTGGCCCGCGTCGCCAAACACCGCGATAAATTCGGCACACAGCTCTACCACGTAGTCACGCAGGATGCGTTCGACCCGGCCTTGCACACTGTCTTGCAACCACACCATTGGAAACGCCTGCATGCCCTTGTGCAGCGCCAGCGGCAAGGCGCAACTGCCGATCATGCGGCTTTCGTCCTCGACCACGAACTGCTCGATCCCGGCGGCGCGCTTTTTTAGCAGGTCCACGGCCAGGCGGTTTTCGAAGTCGATGTTGGAGGGCTGCACCGTGGCACGCTTGCCGAAACTGGAACCGCGATGGTTGGCGTGGCCTTCCAGGTCCAGGGCGTTATGCAATTGGCCAAGGACCTCGGTCTTGCCTGTACCGGTCATGCCGCCCAGCAACACGAAATCACACTGGGCCGCAGCCTGCTCGACGGTTTCAAACAGGAAGGTGCGCATCGCCTTGTAGCCGCCGCCGACACGCGGGTACTCGATGCCTGCCTCGGTCTTGAGCCACTGCTGCACAATCTGCGAACGCAAGCCCCCACGAAAGCAATACAGGTAGCCGTCCGGGTGAGCCTGGGCGAATTGTGCCCAGCGCTCGATGCGTTGCGCCTTGATCGCGCCGGATACCAGCTCATGCCCCAGCACAATGGCGGCCTGCTGGCCACGCTGCTTGTAGCAAGTGCCCACCCGCTCGCGCTCGTCGTCGCTCATCAGCGGCAGGTTGACCACGCCGGGGAAGGCGCCTTTGGCAAACTCGACCGGCGCGCGGGTGTCCATCATCGGTCGGTCGCTGAGGAAGATGTCGCGGTAGTCGGTGATGTCGCCTGTCATCACATCACCTCTACCGCGTGGATCTGTCGCTCGACCAGTACGCCGATTGGCTCGAGGGTCAGGCCCAGTTCGCAGGCCACCGCGTGGAAGTCGGCGTCGCCGTCAGGGGTCACGGCAATCAACAGGCCGCCGCTGGTCTGCGGGTCGCACAGCACACGCTTGTGCAACTCTTGCAGGCGTCCGAGCTTGCTTGAGTAACTGTCAAAGTTACGCAGGGTGCCACCTGGCATGCAGCCCTGATCCAGGTAGTCCTCGATCCCGGCAAGGCGTGGGACTTTGCTGTATTCAATACGCGCCGTTACCCCACTGCCGTCCGCCATTTCCACCAAGTGCCCCAGAAGACCGAAACCAGTGACGTCGGTCATTGCCATGACCCCTGCCAGCTTGCCAAACCGGCTGCCAGGCTTGTTGAGGGTGCACATCCAGTCGCGGGCCAGGCCCACATCCGCTTCACGCAACTTGCCCTTCTTTTCGGCGGTGGTCAGGATGCCGATGCCCAGGGGCTTGGTGAGGTACAAGCGACAGCCGACGGTGGCTGTGTCGTTGCGCTTCATATGGCGCTTTTGCACGATGCCGGTTACGGCTAGCCCGAAGATCGGTTCCGGCGCGTCAATGGAGTGACCACCCGCCAGCGCAATACCCGCGTCGTCGCACACCGCACGACCGCCGCGAATCACCTCGCGGGCAATCTCCGGCGCCAGCACGTTGACGGGCCAGCCGAGGATGGCGATGGCCATCAACGGGTCGCCGCCCATCGCGTAGATGTCGCTGATGGCGTTGGTGGCCGCGATCCGACCGAAATCGAACGGGTCATCGACAATCGGCATGAAGAAGTCAGTGGTGGAAACTACGCCGCGTTCATCGTCAATGGCGTACACCGCCGCATCGTCCCGCGAGGCGTTGCCCACCCACAGCTTGGGATCGAGGTTCTGTGCGCCGCTGCCGGCGAGGATCACCTCCAGGACCTGGGGGGAAATCTTGCAGCCACAACCCGCGCCATGGCTGTACTGGGTAAGACGAATCGGCTCGTTCATGTAGGACCTCAAGCTATCAAGTGCACGAATTCTAACAGACAGCAAAAGGCCGGCTGGGCTCTTGTGAGCGCAGCCGGCCTTTTGAGGTCAGTGGTTATTGGCGGGCAGCCAGCAAACGCTTATGCCGATTGCGTCGAGCGATGTTCAGGCACTCGATCACTGCCGAGAACGCCATCGCTGCGTACACGTAGCCTTTTGGCACATGGGCGCCGAAGCCTTCGGCGATCAGCGTCATGCCGATCATGATCAGGAAGCCCAGGGCCAGCATCACCACGGTCGGGTTGTCGTTGATGAACTTGGCCAGCGGTTCAGCCGCCACCAGCATCACGATCACCGAGGTCACCACGGCGATGATCATGATCGGCAAGTGCTCGGTCATGCCCACGGCGGTAATGATGCTGTCGATGGAGAACACCAGGTCCAGCAACAGGATCTGGCCGATGGCCGCCGCGAAACCGATGGTCACCGTATTGCCGACGCTGACCTTCTCCTCGGGCTCCGGGTCCATGCTGTGATGGATCTCGGTGGTAGCCTTCCACACCAGGAACAGGCCGCCGGCGATCAGGATCATGTCCTTCCACGAGAACGCCTGGCCGAACACTTCGAACACTGGCGCCGTCAGTTGCACGATGAACGCGATGGTACTCAACAGGCCCAGGCGCAATACCAGCGCCATGCTGATGCCGATGCGTCGCGCCTTGGCCCGGTGCTGCTCAGGCAGTTTGTTGGTGAGGATCGAGATAAAGATCAGGTTATCGATGCCCAGCACGATTTCCATGACGATCAACGTCGCCAATGCCACCCAGGCGGTGGGGCTGGCGGCCAGCTGTAAAAGGTAATCCATAGGTCAGTCCTGAGGTTGTGCCGGGGAATTAGGTTTCTTGGGTGTCGGAAGCGTCTTCAGCTTCTTTTTCCTGCTTCTCAGGCTTGATCAAGCCTTGTGTCGCTTCACTCAACGCCTGCTCGGCGGCCTTGTGGGTGTCATCGATCGCTTGCTTGGCCGACTCGGTGGCCTTGCCCAACACCTGCTGGGCGCTTTTTTCGACCTGATCGCAGCCGCTGATCACCACCAATGAAAGCGCAAGCAACGATGCTGCGCCCAGGGAATTGAGTTTCATGATGTATTCCTCGTTAGAACCATTGGGTCCAAATAGTGGCCCCGCGATAGCGAGGCATTCTATGCAGGTGAACAGTTCAGAAAAATTCGTATTTTTCTCACGTATACTTCGGTTTTCACGAAGTGATAGCCAGCATGCTCAATTACCGCCAATTGCATTACTTCTGGGTCGTGGCCAAGACGGGCAGCATCGTGCGCGCCTGCGAGCAACTGAACCTCACGCCCCAGACCATCAGCGGGCAGATCAGCCTGCTTGAGCAAACCTTTGGCATCGCGTTGTTTCAGCGGGTCGGCCGCCAGCTGGAGCTGACCGAAGCCGGGCGCCAGGCCCTGCCCTACGCCGAGCAGATGTTCCAGACCGGCAATGAATTGGAGGCGATGCTGCGCGCGCAGCCGAATGAGCAGCAGATCCTGTTCCGCGTCGGCGTAGCGGATGTGGTGCCCAAATCCATCGTCTACCGCCTGATTGCGCCGACCATGGAGTTGAGCGAACCGATCCGCATCACCTGCCGCGAAGACAAACTCGAACGGTTATTGGCTGACCTGGCGATCCAGCGCCTGGACCTGGTGATTTCCGACAGCCCGATGCCAACGCACCTGGACATCAAGGGCTACAGCCAGAAATTGGGCGAGTGCGGGATCAGCTTTTTCGCCACCCAGGCGTTGGCTGACGCCTACAGCGGCACCTTCCCACAGTGCTTGCAGGGGGCGCCGCTGTTGATTCCGGGTGCAGAGACGGTCGTACGCAGCCGTTTGCAGCGTTGGTTCGCCGAACAGCAGATCCAACCCAGGATCATCGGCGAGTTCGACGACAGCGCCTTGATGCAGGCCTTCGGCCAATCCGGCAGCGGGATTTTCATCGCCCCCAGCGTGATTGCCGATGAAGTGGTGCGCCAATACGGCGTGGCGTTGATTGGCCAGACCACGGCGGTCACCGAGTCGTTCTACGCGATCTCGGTCGAGCGCAAGGTCAAGCACCCCGGCATCGTCGCGATTACCGAAGGTGCCAGGCGGGAGTTGTTCACCGCCCTGCCCTGATGCCTATGTGGCGAGGGAGCTTGCGCCCTCGCCACAGCAGGCCAACAACCATGAATCAGGCATAGTTCGGCGCCGATTTGACACTCATCAGCCACAGGGCCAGCAGGATCGACACGAGGATAAACCCGGACGCAGCAAAGCCCAGGCTGCCAAGGCCCAGGGTGTCGATCACATGCCCGCCAACCAGCGCGCCCAAGCCGATGCCCAGGTTGGCCCCGGCGATGTTCAGCGAAGCGGCGAACGCCGGCGCATGGGGTGCGGCCTTCATCAAGCGCACATGGCTGACCAGGAACATTGCCGCCTGGGTCACGCCCCACACCGCCATCGCGGCCGCCAGGCCGATGGTGGAATGAATCGCCGGCACCAACGCAACCATGCCAGCGATCATGAAACCGCAGAACACCATGGACGCAATCAGCGGGTGACGATCCACCGCACGCCCGCCCAACGAGTTGCCGATCAACCCGACCGCGCCGAAGCCCATCAAGCACCAGCCCACCAGCGTGCCGTCGAACCCGGCCAGGCGTTCAAGGATGTCCGCCAGGTAGGTATAAGCGGTGAACATGCCGCAAAACACCAGGATCGACAGCAGGATATGCCCCTGCATCAGCGGGTTGCGCAGGATCTTGAACTGCGAGCGCAGCGTCACTTCGGCGTTTTTCGGTGCAGTCACCGGCAGGTAGATAAACAACAGCAGCGCCTTGGCCAACGCCACCACCGCGAGGATGGCAAACGCGCTGCGCCAGCCGAACATATCGGAAATCAGCGTGCCCACCGGGATGCCGAACACGGTGGCGCAGACAATGCCGAAGCCGATCTTCTCGATGGCACGCCCGGCGTACTCCGGGCCGACGATGTCCACTGCGGTTTCACTGGCCAGGGCCCAGAACACCGGCAAGCCCAGCGCAGGGATCAAGCGTGCCACGGCCATCACCCAGATGTTTGACGCCAGCGCAGCCACGGTATTGGCCACCCCGAACAGGATCAGGATGCTGATAAACAGGCGCTTGCGCGGGAAACGCGCGCAGTAGGCCGTGAGAAACGGCCCGAATGCCGCCACGGTAAAAGCAAACAAGGTCACCAGCAGCCCGGCCTGGGACACGCTGACATGCAGGTCCCGGGCGATGGACGGCAGCAGGCCGACGATGACGAATTCCGTGGTCAGCACGGTAAAACCGGCGGCCGACAGCAGCAGGATGGGGAACAACATGAAAACTCCAGAAACGACGACAGCAACGACAGCCCGAAGGGCCCGCTGACAGATGGGAAAGGTGAGAGGCGAGAATCTTAACAGAGTATGTCCGGCTTTGCCGAAGCGCCGCCGGCGTGGGTGACGGAATGCCGCATCAGCGAGGACATTTCCTACGACATGCTAGACTCCGCGGCTGCTTCCTACAGCCCTTTCTGCCTGCAATGCTGCGCCCTACTAAAAAAATCAGAGACAACTGTTTATGACTGCTGCCCCCTCCCTGCTCCAGCGCCTGACACGCGTCAGCCTGGTTACACAAATTGTCATCGGTTTGATCGCCGGCATTCTGCTCGCGCTGTTGGCGCCCCAGGCGGCCCAAGCCACCGGGTTTATCGGCAAAGTGTTTGTCACCGCGCTCAAGGCCGTGGCGCCAATCCTGGTGTTTGTGCTGGTAATGGCGTCGATCGCCAACCATAAACACGGCCAGGAAACCCATATCAAACCGATTCTGTTCCTGTACCTGCTTGGCACCTTCGCCGCCGCCGTGGTGGCGGTGATTGCCAGCATGTGGTTCCCGTCACCCCTGGTGCTGATCACCCATGACACCTCCGTCAGCGCCCCCGGCGGTATCGGCGAAGTGTTGCAAAGCCTGCTGTTGAGCGTGGTGGACAACCCGGTCAGCGCGCTGATGAACGCCAACTTTATCGGCATCCTGGCCTGGGCCATCGGCATGGGCATCGCCATTCGCCATGCTGGCCAAACCACCCGTACCGTACTGGATGACCTGTCCAACGGCGTGACGTTGATCGTGCGGGTAGTGATCCGCTTCGCGCCCCTGGGCATTTTCGGCCTGGTCGCCTCGACCCTGGCCACCTCCGGTTTCGGCGCCCTGCTCGGCTATGCGCACCTGCTGGTGGTGCTCATCGGTTGCATGCTGTTCGTGGCACTGGTGATCAACCCGGCCATCGTGTTCTGGAAACTGCGCCGCAACCCCTACCCGCTGGTGTTGATGTGCCTGCGCGAAAGCGGCATCACCGCCTTCTTCACCCGCAGTTCGGCGGCAAACATCCCGGTCAACCTGGCGTTGAGCAAGCGCCTGGGCCTGCATGAAGACACCTACTCGGTGTCGATCCCACTCGGCGCCACCATCAACATGGCTGGCGCCGCCATCACCATCACCGTGCTGACCCTGGCCGCCGTGCACACCCTGGGTATTGCCGTCGACCTGCCCACCGCCGTGCTGCTCAGCGTGGTCGCCGCGATCTGCGCCTGCGGTGCTTCGGGCGTAGCCGGTGGTTCGCTGCTGCTGATCCCGCTGGCGTGCAGCCTGTTTGGCATCCCCAGCGAGATCGCGATGCAGGTGGTTGCGGTCGGTTTCATCATCGGCGTGTTGCAGGATTCGGCGGAGACCGCGCTGAATTCGTCCACCGATGTACTGTTTACCGCTGCGGCGTGCCTGGGCAAGGAAGAACAACCGGCCTGACCTGCGCGCACAAAAAAGCCGGGGCGGTTCTTGAGTGAACCGCCCCGGCTTTTTTTTGGCCGCTTAGAACGCGCCCATGTAATCGCGCTTGCCCACTTCCACACCGTTGTGACGCAGCAGCGCGTATGCGGTGGTGACGTGGAAGAAGAACTGCGGCAGGCCGTAGGTCAGCAGGTAGGACTGGCCGCTGAAGCGCTTCTCTTTCGGCGTGCCAGGGCGGGTGATGATCTCGATGCCTTCCTTGCCGTCGATTTGCTCAGGCTTGAGGGTGTCGACGAAGGCCAGCACCTTGGCGATCAGGGCTTGCAGGTCGGCGAAAGTCACTTCGCTGTCTTCGTATTTCGGCACTTCGACCTCGGCCAGGCGTGCGGAAACGCCCTTGGCGAAGTCAACGGCGATCTGCACCTGGCGCACCAGTGGGAACATGTCCGGGAACAGACGCGCTTGCAGCAGAGCGTTCGGCTCGATGTTCTTGGCGGTGGCGTGGGCTTCGGCCTTGGTCAACACACCGCTCAGGGCGGTGAGCATTTGCTTGAAGACTGGGATGGAAGCGGCGTACAGGGAAATAGTCATGGCAGTCTCATGGGTGATGATGCGGTTTGAACAGGCGACGATTATAGACCGGCCGGTCGCTTGTCTTTTATTTTTTCCGGCTTACGCTAGGCACTTCACTGCATAGGGAAAGCGCGATGACCGCCGAGCACGACACCGACACCCCTGAGCCGCGCCTGAACAGCACGGAAATCCGCATCCTGGGCTGCCTGATCGAAAAACAGGCGACCAACCCGGAAACCTACCCCCTGACCCTCAACGCCCTGGTGCTGGCCTGCAACCAGAAGACCAGCCGCGAGCCGGTGATGAACCTCAGCCAAGGCCAGGTCGGCCAAAGCCTGCGCGCACTGGAAGGCCAGGGTTTTACCCGCCTGGTGATGGGCAGCCGCGCCGACCGCTGGGAACACCGCGTGGACAAGGCGCTGGAACTGGTGCCGGCCCAGGTGATCCTGACCGGGCTGCTGTTTTTGCGTGGCCCGCAAACCGTCAATGAACTGCTGACCCGCAGCGGGCGCATGCACGACTTTGAAGATGCCGAGCAAGTGGTGCATCAGCTGGAACGCTTGATTGCCCGGGGGCTGGCACTGTTGGTGCCGCGTCAGGCGGGGCAGCGGGAGGATCGATACACCCATGCGCTGGGGGACCCGGCGGATATCGAGGTGATTATCGCGGCGCGAGGCAATCCGGTGGAGCGTGGGAGCACGGTTTCAGCCGATCGCATTGAAGAGCTGGAAGCACGGATTGCCGCACTGGAAGAACGCCTGACCCAGCTGGAACAGGCATAACACCCCCCTAAATGTGGGAGCGGGCTTGCTCGCGAATGCAGTGTGTCAGTCACCGGAGATGGTGGCTGAACCACCGCCTTCGCGAGCAAGCCCGCTCCCACACAAGCCCACTCCAACATTAGAGCTTCGGGGGGCCTTAGGTTCGGGCGAAGGCAACCGCCGCCTGGAACTGCTCGTCTGTAGGCCGCACCCCGGTGTACAGCACAAACTGCTCCAACGCCTGGATCGCAATCACTTCCAGCCCGGTAATCACGCGCTTGCCTTGCGCCTGTCCACGCACGATCAACGGCGTTTCGGCGGGGATCGCCACCACATCGAACACAGTGTCCGCCACATCGATTGCCTCGGCGTCAAACGCCAACGCATTCGCCTGCGCCCCGCCGGTCATGCCGATGGGTGTCACGTTGATCAGCATCTGCGGGCGCGCGTCGCCCAGGTCCGCCTGCCATTCGTACCCGAGGTTGCGTGCCAACGCCCGGCCCGCCGCTTCGTTGCGCGCCACGATCAGGCCATTGCCGTAGCCACCGTCACGCAGGGCGCTGGCCACGGCCTTGGCCATGCCGCCGCTGCCGCGCAGGGCGAAGGTCGAGTCTGTGGGTACCGCATGCTTTTTCAGCAGTTGTTCGATGGCGATGTAGTCGGTGTTGTAGGCCTTGAGATGGCCATCGGTGTTGACGATGGTGTTGAGCGAGTCGATGGCTTGAACCGAATCGTCGAGTTCATCCACTAAGGCAATGGCGGCCTCCTTGAACGGCATCGACACCCCGCAACCGCGAATGCCCAGCGCCCGGATACCACCGATCGCGCCGGGCAAATCCCGGCTGCTGAAGGCTTTATAGTAGAAGTTCAGACCCAGCTGTTCGTACAGGTGGTTATGAAAACGCAGGCCAAAATTCCCGGGACGCGCCGACAGCGACATACACAGTTGGGTGTCCTTGTTGGGGTGCATTTGCATGGAAAACTCCTCTGAGTAAGCAAATCGGTACAGACCTTACACAACCTTTACCTAGCGGCCGTGCTGTTTTCTTGAAATACGTTGTCTTAAAAGCATCCCCGCGACAATCCTTGAGTCTATTGATTGCAGACCACAAGCGCAGGGGCTAACCGAGGAATGACCATGATTCGTACAATCCCCAAGATCGCCTTGCTGGTTGGCGCACTCGCGATGGCAGGCCAAGCCTCCGCCCACGGTGGTGGTGGATGGGGTGGCCCGGCCGTATTGGGTGCTTTAGTCGGCGCCGCCGTCGTAGGCTCCGTGGTTGCCAGCCAGCCGCGTGAAGTCTATGTGCAGCAGCAACCGGTGTACGTCCAGCCACAGCCGGTGTATGCAGCTCCGCCGCCGGTCTACTACGCACCGCCACCGCCGGTGTACGTGCAACAACAGGTCTACTACCGCCCGGCGCCGGTCTATTACGGCCCTCCGCGTGGCTACTACGGCCCTCCGCACGGCTACTACGGTCGCGGCTGGTAAGCGCCAATTGTCTGAAACAGGCCTCGCCCACCCTGCGAGGCCTTTTTTTTGCATGGAAAGTCTGGATTCATCGCGCCAAGGTCGCTGTGAGGACAATGGTCGAGGCGCAATCGCACATCATCAACACCATTGTCTACTTGCTCGAACGGGGCTCGCGCTGTCATGTTTGTGTCACGACACACTCTCACTATCGAGCCTGTCCACCCAATAACAACAAGGACGACTGACCATGCCCACACAAAACCCGCACCATACCGCTGGCCTCTGTACGTCCAGCAAGGTCTATAGCGCGCTTACCGAACTCAAGCACCTGGAAGGCCACCGCAGTGCCAAATTCCTTGCGTTGCTCGCAGAAAGCCTGGTGCGCAAGGGCTTGCTCAGCGAGCAGGAAGTGGTGGTGATGCTCGATCAAGTGGTGGACTGACGCGTCCCGTCAATGTCCACTATCGAGACAGGTGATTTTTCCCCGATCCCTGCGCCGCGTAAGGTGACGTCCATAGCGATTGGAGGTTCTTATGCCCACTGTTCAAATCATGTCCGTCATCGGCAGCGCCGTCCCCGCCCCTCTGCGTGAGCTGGGGTTGCTGGCCTGCTGGTATCTGGTGCGCGATGGCGAGCCTATCAGCGGCCCGCTCACTTCATTGTCCGCCGCCGAAACGCAGCTGCAACATGCGTCAAACTTCAAGCTGCACGCCTGAGCCTCATGGCAACGGCAACTTGACCCGCGGCTTGCTCTCCACGAACAGTGCCCAGCTGGACATGAACAACGCCGCCACCAGCGGCCCGATCACGAACCCGTTCAGGCCGAACACCGACAGGCCGCCGAGGGTCGAGATCAGGATCAGGTAGTCCGGCATCTTGGTGTCCTTGCCCACCAGAATCGGGCGCAGCACGTTGTCCACCAGCCCAATGACAAACACACCGAACAACCCCAGCACCACGCCCTGCCAGATCGAACCGCTCAACAGGAAGTAGGCGGCCACCGGCCCCCACACTATCCCCGCGCCCACCGCTGGCAACAGCGACAGAAACGCCATCAACACCGCCCACAGCAAAGCGCTGGGAATGTCCAGGAACCAGAAGATCAACCCGCCCAGCGCACCTTGGGTCACGGCCACCAACACGTTGCCCTTGACCGTGGCACGCACCACCCGATTGAACTTGAGCTGCAACCGACGCTTCTGCGGCTCGGCCAACGGCACCGCCGTGCGCACTTTGCGCACCAGATCAGGGCCGTCGCGCAACAGGAAAAACAACAGATACAGCATGATGAAAAAGCTCACCAGGAAATCAAACGTGCCCTGGCCAAAGCTGAACGCCTGGGTCGCAAAAAACTGACTGCCCTGCATCGCGCTCTTGACGATCTTCTCGCGCAGCCCTTCCAGGTTGCCCATGCCGAAGCGGTCCAGCAGGTGCTGGAAGTACGGCGGCAGGAAGTTCTTGAACTGCTCGATATACCCGGCCACGTCCAGCTTGCCGCTTTCGATATTTTTATAGAGCGTCGCCCCCTCTTGCACCAGCAAGGCACTGGTGATGATCACCGGCAAGATCGCGATCACCAGGCACACCGTCAAGGTACTCAGGGACGTCAGATTGCGGTTCCAGCCAAAGCGCTGCTGCAGGCGGCGCTGCATCGGCGCAAAGATGATGCCGAGGATCACTGCCCAGAACACCGCGCCGTAGAACGGCAGCAAGATCCAGATAAACGCGATGGTCACCAGGCCCAGCAGTAGCAGCAAGGTCTTGAATTGCAGGTTGGTTTGATTCATGTCCGGTCCATGTCAGAAAAACAGAGGACCTGTGTAGGCCCCTGCTGCTTAGTCCACGCCCAGTGCCACGAGTGCCCTCTTTGTTGCAAGGCTAGACCCAGATCAATAAACCACAGACCGACTTGCTCTACCCTGCCGCACTTTTTTGACTCAAGTGCTCACCATGCCCCCTGTTATCGCCCCCGAATTGCTCGCCCCTGCCGGCACCCTGAAGAACATGCGCTACGCCTTCGCCTACGGGGCCGATGCGGTCTACGCCGGCCAGCCGCGCTACAGCCTGCGGGTGCGCAACAACGAGTTCGACCATGCCAACCTGGCCCTCGGCATCGACGAAGCCCATGCGCTGGGCAAGCGCTTCTACGTGGTGGTCAACATCGCGCCGCACAACGCCAAGCTCAAGACCTTCCTCAAGGACTTGGCCCCCGTGATCGCCATGGGCCCGGACGCGCTGATCATGTCCGATCCCGGGCTGATCATGCTGGTACGCCGACATTTCCCACAAATGCCGATCCACCTGTCGGTGCAGGCCAATACGGTGAACTGGGCCAGCGTGGAGTTCTGGCAACAACAAGGGATCTGCCGGGTGATCCTGTCGCGGGAATTGTCCCTGGAAGAGATCGGCGAAATCCGCCAACAGGTGCCAGCCATGGAACTGGAAGTGTTTGTGCACGGGGCGTTGTGCATGGCCTATTCCGGGCGCTGCCTGCTCTCAGGCTATATGAACAAGCGCGACGCCAACCAAGGCACCTGCACCAATGCCTGCCGCTGGAAATACCAGGCCACGCCGGCGGTGGAAAACGCCACGGGGGACATCGTCCAGCAATTCCAGCCGACCCTGGGGATCGGCGCACCGACCGACCAGGTGTTCCTGCTCCAGGAAGCCAACCGTCCCGACGAGCAGATGCCCGCCTTTGAAGACGAACACGGCACCTACATCATGAACGCCAAGGACCTGCGCGCTGTGCAGCACGTGGAGCGCCTGACCCACATGGGCGTGCACTCGCTGAAAATCGAAGGCCGCACCAAGTCCCACTTCTACTGCGCACGCACCACCCAGGTGTACCGCCGGGCGATAGACGACGCGGTGGCCGGGCGTGAATTTGACCGCAACCTGATGACCGACCTGGAGTCCCTGGCGCAGCGCGGCTACACCGAAGGCTTCCTGCGTCGGCATGTGCACGACGAATACCAGAATTACCAGAACGGCAGTTCAGTTTCGGAGCGCCAGCAGTTTGTCGGGGAATTCACCGGCGAGCGTCGGGGCGAACTGGCCGAGGTGAAGGTAAAGAACCGTTTTGCCGTAGGCAATCATTTGGAATTGATGACGCCTGCGGGCAATTTCCACTTCGACCTGGAGATGATGCACAACGCCAAAGGCGAAGCCGTCGAGGTGGCGCCGGGGGACGGGCACACGGTGTATGTGCCGGTCCCGGCGCAGATGGATCTGCGTTTTGGTCTGTTGATGCGCGATGTCTGAACACGCCTAGGCTGTGTGCTTGTCGGGCTCAGATCCGGAACTGCCCGACCAACTGCCCCAAGCGCTGGCCCAGGTCCGCCAGGCTGCGCGAGGTCTGGGCGCCCAGTTGGGTCTCGTCGGCAACGCTGTCCACCGCCACGGCGATCTGATGCACGCTGCGGTTGATCTCTTCGGCTACGGCCGTCTGTTCTTCAGCGGCGCTGGCGATCTGCGCGTTCATCGAATTGATGGTACCGATCAACTGCGCCATGGTGTCCAGGGACGCGCCGGCCTGGTTGGCCTGTGCCGAGGTGCCGTCGCCGGCATCGCTGGAGCGGCGCATCGCATCCACGGCGGCTTCCGTGCCCTTTTGCAGGCGGTCGATCATGCCCTGGATTTCCTGGGTGCTGGTCTGGGTGCGGCTGGCCAGGGCGCGTACTTCGTCGGCGACCACCGCAAAACCACGCCCGGCCTCCCCCGCCCGTGCGGCTTCAATCGCGGCGTTGAGTGCCAGCAGGTTGGTCTGTTCGGCGATAGAGCGGATCACGCCAAGCACGCTGACAATCGATGACACGTCCTGTTGCAGGCTGTCGAGGGACACGCCACTGCTGCGAATATCGCTGACCAGCGCGTGGATCTGCGCGATGCTGCCGTCCACCACGCGCTTGGCAGCCTGGCCTTCGGCGTCAGTCTGTTGCGCGGCGACGGCAGCGCCCTGGGCACTGCGCGCCACTTCATGGGCGGCCGACGACATCTGATTGATCGCCGTCGCCACCTGATCGGTTTCGTGGCGTTGGCGCTCCATGGCCTGCTCGGAACGCTGGGCCTGGTCGGAAACCTGGCTGACCAGCCCGGTGAGCTGCGCCGTCATTTCAGTGATCTGGCGCACCAGGCCATGGATCTTGTCGACAAAACGGTTGAACGCCCCGGCCAGATCGCCCAATTCGTCCTGGCTGGTGATGGCCAGGCGGCGGGTCAAATCGCCTTCGCCGGCGGCGATGTCATCGAGGTTGGCTTTCATCAGGTGCAACGGCCGCAGGATGGTATTGGCCACCACCAGGCCCACGGCGGCAATGACCAGCAGCACCACCACCGCCACGCCGAGGATGCTCAACAACACGCCTTCCATGCGCGTCTTCACCTTGGCTTCGACCACCGCCACCTGGGCTTCGATGCCGTCCAGGTTCACCGATGTACCGATGACCATGTCCCATTTGGGCAGGTATTCGGTGTAGCCCATTTTGGGCACCAGTTCGGTTTGCCCCGGCTGGGTCGAGCTGTATTGCAGGTAATGGGTGCCGTCCTTGCCGACCTTGACCAGGTCACGGTTGACGTACACGCCGTTGGGGTCGCGGTTGTCCTTGAAGCTCTTGCCCACGCCGTCGGGGCTGTTGCCCTTGAACAGGCGGATGGTCTCGGAGTCGTAGCCGAAGAAGTAGCCGTCCTTGCCATAGCTGGTGTTGGACAACAGCTTGACCACCTCGGCGCGTGCGCCGGTATCACCGGGGGCGGCTGCGTCGTAGAGCGGCTTGATGGTGGTCATGGCCACTTCGACATAGCTTTGCAGGGTGGCCTTGGCGTCGTTGAGCAGGCGCTGGCGGGTTTCATCCACCTCGTTGCGCGCCTGGCCCTGGAGAATCCACACGGTGGTCAGGCTGATGACCACGGCAAACAGCAACACCGGCACGACAGCCAGGGACAAGACTTTGGCCTTCAGGCTCAGACGCATGGTTTTTCTCTCTTATTAGGGGCGACTTGAGAGGTTAACGGCTGCGCAGGAAATAACTGTAGTGAGCGGGCTTGCCCGCGCCGGGGGGGCGAAGCCGCCCTAAATCCAGCCACCGCGGTCCTCCTGAAACACCGAGGCGGACTGGTTGGGGCGGCTTCGCAGCCCGGCGCGAGCAAGCTCGCTCACTACAATCAGCGGTGTCAGAGGGTCATTGCGGCCAACCAGCCGAAGGCCAGCAGCGGAATGTTGTAGTGCAGGAAGGTCGGCACCACCGTGTCCCAGATGTGGTGGTGTTGGCCGTCGATGTTCAGGCCGGAGGTCGGGCCCAGAGTTGAGTCCGACGCGGGCGAACCGGCATCGCCCAGCGCGCCAGCGGTGCCGACGATGCAGACGATGGCCATCGGGCTGAAGCCCAACTGCACACACAACGGCACAAAAATCGCCGCCAGGATCGGCACCGTGGAGAACGACGAACCGATGCCCATGGTCACCAACAACCCCACCAACAGCATCAACAACGCACCCACGCCACGACTATGGCCGATGAACGCCGCCGAGGCTTGCACCAACGAGCGCACATCGCCGGTGGCCTTGAGCACTTCGGCAAAGCCCGAGGCGGCGATCATGATGAAGCCGATCATCGCCATCATCTTCATGCCTTCGGTGAACAGGTCGTCGGTGTCGCTCCAGCGCACGATGCCCGACACCGAAAAGATCAGGAAACCCGCCAGCGCGCCGATGATCATCGAGTCCAGCCACAGCTGGATGATGAACGCCGAGGCGATCGCCAGGCCGGCCACCAGCAGGGTCAGCGGGTTGTACTGCACCGCCACTTGTTCGACCCGTTCGATTTTCTCCAGGTCGTACACGCGCTTTTTGCGATAACTGACAAACACCGCCACCAGCAGGCCTACAACCATGCCCAGTGCAGGCAGGCCCATGGCGTGGGTGACGTTGACCTGGCTGATGTCCACGCCGCTCTTGGCCACGTTGGCCAGCAGGATCTGGTTGAGGAAGATGTTGCCAAAACCCACCGGCAGAAACATGTACGGCGTGATCAGGCCGAACGTCATCACACAGGCGATCAGGCGGCGGTCCAGTTGCAGCTTGGTCAGCACGTACAGCAGCGGCGGCACCAGCAACGGGATAAACGCGATGTGAATCGGCAGGATGTTCTGCGAAGCAATTGCCACCACCCACAGCAGGCCGATCAGCAGCCATTTGACGTGGCTGCCGCCGCTGGCTTCCTGGCGGTCCACCAGCATCAGCGCCTTGTCGGCCAAGGCGTGGGCCAACCCGGATTTGGCAATGGCCACGGCGAACGCGCCGAGCAAGGCGTAGGACAACGCCACGGTGGCGCCGCCGCCCAACCCGCCATTGAAGGCCTTGAGCGTGGCGTCGATGCCCAACCCGCCGGTGAGACCACCGACCAGCGCGCCGACGATGATGGCGATGACCACATGCACGCGGGACAGGCTGAGCACCAGCATGGTGCCGACCGCGGCAATGACTGCGTTAATCATGGATACCTCAAGCAGAAACATAAAAAACAGGCATGCCCGCGCCAAGACAGGCCAAGGGTGGCTGCCAGCGTGCAGGCTTGAAGGAGGTCTTATTAGAGGGCGCGCACTTTGCCGCAGGTGGGGCTGCATGTCAAAAAACCAGCTTTGTAGCGAGCGAGTTTGCTCGCGCTGGAGTGCGTGGCGCTCCCACCTTTTTGGGGCTGCTACGCAGCCGGCGCGAGCAAGCTCGCTCACTACAGGGCAAAATTCAATTGAACGTTTAAATAATAAAGATCGAGAAAGATCGGCCGATAGCCTGATTCACTGTGTTTTAAGGTTAAGGATGCTCCTCGATGTCCCTCAGACAGCTGTCCATTCAATGGAAAATCACCCTGCTCGCCGGCCTTTGCCTGCTGGGAATCGTGACCCTGCTGGTGGGTCTGTCGCTGTATCGCATGGAGCAGAGTTCGCAGCAGGTCAAGGCGTCCAGCATGCAGATGCTCGACGAAGCGGCCCAGGCGCGCATCGAGGCCCAGGGTGAAGGGCAGGCACTGGGCATCCGTCGCCAGTTCATGGACGCCTATCAATACGGCCACGGCTTTTCGCGCCAGGTGCTGTTCTTGCGTGAACAGGCAGAAAAGCGCTTCCTCGACGCCTTCGACACCCGCGAAGACCTGACCCGCCAGGTCAAGGCCGCATTGCAGGCCAACCCGGACCTGCTCGGCCTGTCCCTGGTGTTCGAAGCCAACGCGCTGGATGGCAAGGACGAGCTGTTCGCCAACCAGGCCGAGCTGGGCAGTAACGACAAGGGCCGCTTCGCCTTGTACTGGTCGCAGCCAACCCCCGGCAAACTGGAGTCGATGGCCCTGCCGGAAAGCGATATGGCCGACACCAGCATCGGCCCCAGCGGTGAAAAAGCCAACGCCTGGTTCACCTGCCCGCGCACCACCCTCAAGCCGTGTGTGATCGAGCCCTACTTCTATGTGATCAACGGACAAAACGTGCTGATGACCAGCATCGTGTTCCCGCTGATGGTCAACGGTAAAGTCGTCGCCTCACTGTCGGTGGACATCAACCTCAACAGCCTGCAGGCCGTGAGCCAGCAGGCCAGCCGCAAGCTGTATGACGGCCAGACCCAGGTCAGCATCCTCAGCGCCACCGGCCTGCTCGCCGGCTACAGCCCGGATGCGAGCAAGCTCAGCCAGCGCCTGGATCAGGTCGATAACGCCAGCGGCGCGCAACTGATCGGTTTCTTGGCCAGCGGCACGCAGATCCGCAGCCTGCGCACCGACCACCAACTCAAGGTGCTGGCACCCTTCGCGCCGATCCCCGATGGCAAATCGTGGGGGGTGTTGCTGGATGTGCCGGAAAAAGTCCTGGTCGCTCCCGCCGAAGCGTTGAAAACGCAGCTGGATGCCGACAATGCCAGGGGCACCTTGCTGGAGCTGGGCCTGGGCTTGTTGGCAGCGGTCGTCGGCCTGATCCTGGTGTGGCTGATGGCCCGCAGCGTGACCCGGCCGATCCTCGGCGTGGCGCACATGCTTGAAGACATCGCCAGCGGCGAAGGCGACCTGACCCGTCGCCTGGCCTACGACAAACAGGACGAACTCGGCCAACTGGCTGGCTGGTTCAACCGTTTCCTCGACAAACTGCAACCGATCATTGCCGAAGTGAAACGCTCGGTGCAGGACGCCCGTGGCACCGCTGACCAATCCGCCGCGATTGCAACGCAAACCAGCGCCGGCATGGAGCAGCAGTATCGCCAGGTCGACCAAGTGGCCACCGCTTCCCACGAAATGAGCGCCACCGCCCAGGACGTCGCCCGCAGCGCGGCCCAAGCGGCGCAGGCGGCACGCGACGCCGACCAGGCCACCCGTGACGGCCTGACCGTGATCGACCGCACCACCACCAACATTGGCAACCTGGCGGCCGACATGAGCACCGCCATGGCCCAGGTCGAAGGCTTGGCCGCCAACAGCGAGAAAATCGGTTCGGTGCTCGAAGTGATTCGCGGTATTGCCGAGCAGACCAACCTGCTCGCACTCAACGCCGCGATTGAAGCCGCCCGCGCCGGTGAGGCCGGCCGTGGTTTTGCGGTGGTGGCCGACGAAGTGCGCAACCTGGCACGCCGTACCCAGGAATCGGTGGAAGAAACCCGCCTGGTGATCGAACACCTGCAAAGCGGCACCGAGGAAGTGGTGGGGTCCATGGGCAACAGCTATCGCCAGGCCCAGGGCAGCGTCGAACAGGTCGGCCAGGCCGTCACCGCCCTGCGCCAGATCGGCGAGGCGGTCACGGTGATCAGCGACATGAACCTGCAAATCGCCAGCGCCGCCGAAGAGCAAAGCGCGGTGGCTGAAGAGATCAACAACAACGTCGCGACGATTCGCGATGTGACCGAGTCGCTGTCGGAACAGGCCAACGAATCGGCGCGGGTCAGCCAGGCATTGAACAGCCTGGCGAATCAGCAGCAGGGCTTGATGGATCAGTTCCGGGTCTGAAGACTGGAGCAACACCACTGCGGGAGCTGGCTTGCCAGCTCCCCCATTTTTAACCGCGTCAGCGCTTGGGCAGTTCGATCAACACTTTGAGCCCGCCCAACTCGCTTTCCTGCAACTGCAACACCCCCCCCCAGACCTCGACGATATCCCGCACGATCCCCAACCCAAGGCCATGTCCATCGATTTGTTCGTCCAGGCGCGCGCCACGGCTGAACACCTGGTCACGCTGGATTTCGGGGATGCCGGGGCCATCATCGTCCACCGCCAGCCAGAAACTGTGCGCTGTTTCGCTGACGGTCAAACGCACATCGGCATCTGCCCATTTGCAGGCGTTGTCCAGCAGGTTGCCCAACAGCTCCAGCAAGTCGGCACGGTCCCACGGCAGGTGCAGGCCGGGCGCTGCGTGGTAGCTCAGGTCCAGGTGGTCGCCGTGGATCATGGTCAAGGTGGCCAGCAGGTTCGGCAATTCCTGATCACAGTCGAACAAAGCGCCAGGCAGGGTTTCACCGGCCAGGCGGGCACGATTGAGTTCGCGGTTGAGGCGCTGCTGCACCTGTTCCAACTGCTCGCGCAGGAGTTTGCCGAGTTCAGGGTGATCCTTGAGCGCCTCGCTGGAAGCCGCACTCAGCAACACCGCCAGCGGGGTTTTCAGGGCATGACCAAGGTTGCCCAGGGCATTGCGCGAACGTTTGAGACTGTCCTCGGTGTGCGCCAGCAAGTGGTTGATCTGCGCCACCAGCGGCTCCAGCTCCTGTGGCACCTGGGTGTCGAGCTGCGAGCGCTGGCCCTGTTGCAACTGGGCGATCTGGTTGCGCGCGGTTTCCAGCGGGCGCAAGGCGCGACGCACCGTGACCCGTTGCAGGATCAGCACCAACAGCAAGGCGGCCAGGCCCAGTACCAGACCGATCTGACGCATCAGGCGAAAGCTTTCGCGCACCGGCGTGTAGTCCTGAGCCACGCTGATGGAAATCGACTGGCCGAAGCGCTTGTAGTCCTCACGCAACACCAGCAGTTGCTGGCCTTCCGGTCCCAGTTGCAGGTTGCCCTTGAGCCCGGCCTCGGGCAGGTGCGGCAGGTCCTGGTCCCACAAAGAGCGCGAGCGCCAGTGTTTGTCGGCAAAATCAATGCGGAAATAGTGCCCGGAAAACGGCCGCTGATAGGCCGGCGACACGCGCTTCTCATGCAACTCCAAACCGTCCGGGCCACGTACCAGCGCGACCAGCAGGCTTTCACTGTCATTACGCAGCCCCGATTCCAGGTAGCGCTGCAGACCCGCTTCGAACAGCCACAGACTGGTTTGCGCCAACGCGATGCCGACGATCACCATCACACTGACCAACCCCAGGCTCAGGCGCCGCTGGATCGACCTCATGCAGGGGTGGCGCCAAAGCGGTAACCCTGGCCGCGCCGGGTTTCGATCACGCTGCGGCCCAACTTGCGGCGCAGGTGGTTGACGTGGACTTCGAGCACGTTCGAGTCGCGCTCGGTTTCGCCGTCATAGAGATGCTCGGCCAGGTGGCTTTTCGACAGGATCTGTTCGGGGTGCAACATGAAGTAGCGCAGCAGGCGGAATTCGGCGGCGGTCAGTTGAATCTCCGCGCCATCGCGCAGCACGCACTGGCGCCCTTCGTCCAGGTGCAGGCCGGCGGCTTGCAAGGTGGGTTGGTTGGCGTGGCCGTGGGCGCGGCGCAACAGCGCCTGGATGCGCAAGTACAGTTCTTCCGGGTGAAAGGGTTTACTCAGGTAGTCGTCGGCACCGGCCTTGAGCCCTTCGATGCGCTCGGCCCAGGAATCGCGGGCGGTAAGGATCAGCACCGGGATGGACAGGGCGGCTGCACGCCATTGTGCCAGCACCTCGAGCCCCGGCAGGCCAGGCAGACCGAGGTCGAGGATAATCAGGTCATAGGGCTCGCTGCGGCCTTGATACGCTGCGTCGCGGCCATCAGCCAGCCAGTCGACGGCATACCCCTGGCGCTGCAGGCCAGCCAGTAACTCGTCGGCCAGCGGGACGTTGTCTTCCACCAGAAGCAGGCGCATCAGTCTTCCTCGTCTTTGATCAGCACACCCGTGCTGGCGTCCAGCTTGATCTCGCGCACCACGCCCGCCGCGGTGACCAGTTCCACTTCATAGGCGTACTGGCCGTGCTTTTTCTCAAGCTCGGCCTCCAGCAAACGCGAGCCGGGGTGACGCGCCATGGCTTGTTGCAGCAACTGCTCCAGCGGCAGGATCACCCCTTGCTGGCGCAGTGCCAAGGCTTCGTCCTGATCCAGGTCGCGGGCCGTCAGGCTTGAGCAAAAAACCAGCAGGGCCAGCGCAACTGCACTGCCGGCGCGTCGATATACCTTCATTACGTTTCCTGATGATTCTTGAGGACATGCCCGGTCAGCGCGTCCAATTCAACGTCCCATTCAATGCCGTTGGGGTCTTGCAGCTCGACCTGGTAGAGGTACCTGCCGTATTCCTCGTCCAGGTCGGTGTCGAGCACGGTTGAACCGGGATGCAGCGCCAAGGCCGTGGCCTCCAACTGGTCGAAGGCGACAATAGTAACAGTGCCGGGCAATTTCAGCGGTTTGTCGGGGTCCACTGCACCCGCCTGTGCCGCCACGACGGCGGTGATAGCGGCGACCAGCACTGTAAGGCGCTTCATAGGGAGTCTCCGTTTCAAGGTGTTTTCCTACGCCGGCCACCCTACCTGCAGCAACTTAACTGAAACTGAATTGCCACCATGGCAATTGCCGACAAGCCTCTTTACCCATCATCGTGCGAGATTTCCTATACTGCCCCGCTCGCTTCAACAGAGACCGGTATGACAGCCATCCACATCAAGTTTCCCGCCCTGACCCTCAAGGCCGGTAAGCGGGCCTTTACGCGTATTCGTGAACAAGGCCTCAAGCCGGCTGACGTCGGCATCCTGCCTGGCGCAGCCGGTGGGCCCAAGGCGCTGGGTATCCAGGGCCTGGACCTGGCGCTGTTTGGCGATTGGCTGGCGCGGGCGCCCCGCGAACGAGCGCTGATCGGCGCGTCGATCGGCTCCTGGCGGTTTGCCAGCGCCTGCCTGCCCGACCCGGTGCAAGGCCTGCTCGACCTCGGCCGCTTGTACAACGAGCAGCGTTTCGCCAAGGGCGTGACCATGGCCGAAGTCAGCCAGAGCTGCCAGCGCATGCTCGACGACCTGCTGGCCGGGCGCGATGCACGGGTGCTGGACAACCCGGACTACCGCCTGAACATCATGGTGGTCAAGAGCCACGGCCTGCTCGCCGATGACCACCGCGGGCGCCTCGGGCTGGGCCTGTCGTCGGTGATCGCCGATAACCTGCGCGGCCGTGCGCGGTTGTCGCGGCATTTCGAGCGGTTGATCATCCATGACCCGCGCCAGGCGCCCCCCGTGCATCCGCTGCAGGATTTCCCGTCGCGCTTCCTGGCCCTGGAACTCGGCAACCTGCGCCAGGCCCTGCTTGCCTCCGGCTCGATCCCCATGGTCATGCAAGGCGTGCGCGACCTGCCCGGTGCCGGCGCCGGCACCTACCGCGACGGCGGCCTGCTGGACTACCACCTCGACCTGCCCTACCACGGCGACGACATCGTGCTGTACCCGCACTTCACCGACCGGGTCATCCCCGGCTGGTTCGACAAAGGCCTGCCATGGCGGCGCAGCAACCCAGCCGGCTTGCAGGACGTGTTGCTGCTCGCCCCGTCCAGGGACTACCTGGCCCGCCTGCCCCACGGCAAGCTGCCGGACCGCAGCGACTTCAAGCGCTTCATGGGCGATGACGCGAGCCGCAACAAATACTGGCAAACCGCGATGAGCGAGAGCCGGCGGTTGGGGGATGAATTTCTGACGCTGGCCGATAACGACCAATTGGGCGAGCACCTGCAGGCCCTTTGACCCAGCGGTATGCGCGGCGGTGGGTCAAGCTGTTAAACTCGCCGCCTGCCAGATACCTGACCGAGCTGAAAATACTGTGGAAATCTTCAAAGAGTTTACCTTCGAATCCGCCCACCGCCTGCCGCACGTACCGGACGGCCACAAATGCGGGCGCCTGCACGGGCATTCGTTCAAGGTGGCGATCCACCTGAGCGGCGACCTGGACCCCCATACCGGCTGGATTCGCGACTTCTCGGAGATCAAGGCGATTTTCAAGCCGCTCTACGAACGCCTCGACCACAACTACCTCAACGACATCCCCGGCCTGGAAAACCCGACCAGCGAAGTGCTGGCCAAGTGGATCTGGAACGAGCTCAAACCCCTGCTGCCGGAACTCAGTGCAATTCGCATCCATGAGACGTGCACCAGCGGTTGCATCTATCGCGGCGAATAAACCGCCCGTACGAAAAACCACCCCAGCGGTGGTTTTTTTATGCCTGGCTCCCTTACAGTCATGGCTTCCCGCCGCTCAAAAGGAACTTGCCCATGCACATCATCAACGCCCGCCTGCGCAACCGTGAAGGCCTGCATGATCTGCACCTGGAACAGGGCCGGATTGCCAGCATCACCCCACAGACCACGCCACCGCCGTTGCAGGCCGACGACCTGGATGCCGCCGGCAACCTGGTGATCCCGCCCTTCGTCGAGCCGCACATCCACCTCGACGCCACCCTCACCGCCGGCGAACCGCGCTGGAACATGAGCGGCACGCTGTTCGAGGGCATCGAGTGCTGGGGCGAGCGCAAAGCCAGCATCACCTTTGAAGACACCAAGACCCGCGCCAAGCAAACCATCCAGGCCCTCGCCGCCCACGGCATCCAGCATGTGCGTACCCACGTCGACGTCACCGACCCGGACCTCACCGCGCTTAAGGCCATGCTCGAAGTACGCGCGCAAAGTGCGCACCTGATCGACCTGCAAATCGTCGCGTTTCCCCAGGAAGGCATCGAGTCCTACCGCAACGGCCGCGAACTGATGGAAGAAGCCATCCGCCTGGGCGCCGATGTGGTTGGCGGCATCCCGCACTTTGAATACACCCGCGACCAGGGCGTGAGCTCGGTCAAATTCCTGATGGACCTGGCCGAGCGCAGCGGTTGCCTGGTGGACGTGCATTGCGACGAAACCGACGACCCGCACTCGCGTTTTCTCGAAGTGCTCGCCGAAGAGGCCCGCAGCCGTGGCATGGGCGCTCGCGTCACGGCCAGCCACACCACCGCCATGGGCTCCTACGACAACGCCTACTGCGCCAAGCTGTTTCGCTTGCTGGGGCACTCCGGGATCAACTTCGTCTCCTGTCCGACCGAGAGCATCCACTTGCAAGGCCGCTTCGACAGTTTCCCCAAACGCCGGGGCGTCACCCGCGTCAACGAGTTGCTCGAAGCCGGCATGAACGTGTGTTTCGGCCAGGACTCCATCGTCGACCCCTGGTATCCGCTGGGCAACGGCAACATCCTGCGCGTGCTGGAGGCCGGGTTGCATATCTGCCACATGCTCGGCTACAGCAACCTGCAAAGCGCCCTCGACCTGGTGACCGATAACAGCGCCAAGGCCATGGCCCTGGGCGACCGCTACGGTCTGGAGCCGGGTCGCCCGGCCAACCTGCTGGTGCTCTCGGCGGACAGCGACTATGAAGTGATTCGCAGCCAGGGACTGCCGCTGTATTCAATCCGCCACGGCAAGGTGTTGATGAAACGTCAGCCGGCGCAGGTGGAGTTTTTGCTCAGCTGATTTGCCGCCGGGCGGTGCCGAACAGGCTGACACTGCGCAGCGTCTCGGCCTGCACCTGCAAGCGCACCGGCGCCGTACCGCCCGGCATCACCACCGCGACCTCCCCCGCCGCGACCCAACCCGCCCGCCACGCCGCGCAGGCCACTGCGCTGGCGCTGGTGCCGGACGACGCCGTAGGGCCCTCTCCACGTTCAAACACCCGCGCGAACACACGGTTGGCGCAGTCCCGCGCAGCCCATTGCAAATTGACTCCGGCCGCACAGGGCTGGCCGCGGCCAACCGGCGGCGCAAAGGCAATTGCCTGCAGCGCTTCGAACAACCCGGGCTGCTGCATCTGTGCGTTGTCGGGCAACGCCGAAAGGTGTTCGACCAGCGTCACGCAATGGGGGTTGCCCACCCGCACAAACTGACTGTGCGCCCACTGCGGGTTGATCGCCGCCAGTGCGCTCACGTGGCTGGGTTCAGCAGCGCCGACGCCCGTCGCCCCCACGGCCGACGGCCCGAACGCAGGCTGGCCCAATGCGAGCCAGAACCCGCTCACCTGGGCATACACCGCCGGTTCCACCCAGGTGCTCAACGGCGAGGCGCCAGCCGGTTGGTCGTGATGCACACGTAACTCGCTGGCCTCGGTCATCATGCCTTGGTCCGTCAGGGCCTGGGCAAAGATGGTCAGCCCGTTGCCGCTGCGCTCGGCCAGGGTGCCGTCGGTGTTGACGATCAATAGGTCAAACGGCGGCGCAGCCTGGAACGGCCCCACCAACAGGCCATCGCAGCGGTGGGCCTTGGCCTGCGGCGGGCGCGGGGTTGATCCCCAGCCGCATTCGGCCGCGACCGCCGCCAGCGCCCAGGCCTGGCGGTGATGCGCCGCCACGACGGCAGTGTCGGGAACCGCTATCCCCTGGCGGCGCAAGGCAGCCGGGCTGACCACCCCATAAATATTGCCCCGCGCATCGTAGAACTGAGTCATACCCACGTCCGCCAGGATTGTTTCATTGGCTCATCCATCCACTTGCCCACACACAGGGTCGGCAGCGTATTACAGAACCTTCCATCTGTGGGAGGATGTCGCGCCGGACACCGTTCGTTGAACGCAAAACCAAGGATTTTTCATGACTGCCATCCCCACCTCAGCACCCGTGGTTCCCGGGCGACTGGAGCAAATGTCGACCCGCATCGCGTTTTTCATCGCCGGTTTCGGCATCGCCGCCTGGGCACCGCTGGTGCCGTATGCCAAGGCCCGCGCCGGACTCGATGAAGGCACGCTCGGCCTGTTGCTGTTGTGCCTGGGGGTGGGCTCGATCATCGCCATGCCAGTGGCCGGCCTGCTCGCCTCGCGTTTCGGCTGTCGGCGCGTGCTCTGCGCCGGCACGCTGCTGATCTGCCTGGCCCTGCCGATGCTGGCGACGGTCAGTTCGATTCCCTTGTTGATCGCCGCGCTGTTTCTGTTCGGTGCCGGGTTGGGCACGGTGGACTCCACGGTCAACCTGCAAGCGGTGATCGTTGAGCGCGCCAGCGGCAAAACCATGATGTCGGGATTTCACGGCTTGTTCAGTCTGGGTGGGATTGTCGGTGCGGCAGGTGTTTCGGGGTTGCTCGGGCTGGGCTTGTCGCCGTTGCAGGCAATCCTGGTGGTGGTCGTGATCACGTTGGCGGCGCTGCTCAAGGCCGCCCCGCACTTGCTGCCTTACGGCAGTGAAAGTTCAGGCCCGGCGTTTGCGATTCCCCATGGCGTGGTGCTGTTTATCGGCTGCCTGTGTTTTGTCGTGTTTCTTGCCGAGGGCGCGGTGCTGGACTGGAGCGCTGTGTTCCTGAGCGGCGAACGCGGCCTCGACGAAGCCTATGCGGGTCTTGGTTACGCGGCATTTGCCCTGACCATGACGGCCGGGCGTTTGACCGGTGATGCGATCGTGCGTCGACTTGGGCCTACCCAGGTGATCGTGGCCGGTGGTTCGCTAGCGGCCGCCGGTATGTTCCTCGCCACCTTATCGACGGCCTGGGAAGTGTCGCTGCTGGGTTATGCCCTTATCGGCGCAGGCTGTTCCAACATCGTGCCGGTCCTCTACACCGCGGTGGGTAAACAAAAGGTGATGCCCGAACACATTGCCGTGCCCGCCATTACCACGCTGGGGTATGCCGGGATACTCGCCGGGCCTGCTGTGATTGGCTTCATCGCCCATGGCAGCAGCCTGGCCATCGCCTTCCTGCTGATCGGCGGGTTGCTGGCAGCAGTCGCGGCCAGCGGCAAGATATTGCGGGTGTAGCCATGAGCTTTTTGTGCCAGACAAAGAGCTCATGAGCCCGTCAGGGCATCATTTGCCCTTCTCTTTCTTGTCGTTTTCCAGCCAGCGATCAAGGCTGTAGTTTTTCAGCCAACCGTCACTGTTATGGCTGCCGAAAATGCTGGTGCCGTTGGCTTTATTGCTGTCCAGGGACGCCAGCAAGCCTGGCCGCTCGACCAGGTTCTTGGCCATGTACACCTGCGGCGGACTGTATTTTTTCATCGCAAACCCGGTGTCCGGATCCCGCACCAATGCGCCTTTCTCGTCGGTCAAGTTGGGGTCCTTGCTCATTTCAATGATTTTGTCGGTCTTCACGTAGCGGTGTTTTTCGAAGAAGAAACTGCGGTCTTCCGAGCGATCGCGCAGCTCGTCAAACATGCCCCTGAACGCCTCGACCACCTGCGCATCGGTTTTCGCATGGAACGGGTCGGCACTTTTCGTATTGTTGGGGTTGGTGTTGCCAAGCAGGGTGCTGGCCGCCTTGGAGAGGCTTGAAGGCGTGATTTTTCCGCCTTTGCCCAGGATCGCATCGTTCAGGCGCGGGCGGTTGATGATCTCGTTGGCCAGCATGATCGTGCGTTCGGAAACGGTGCTTAGGTTCGGGTCCTCATCAGCGATTTTCTTCAGTCCCGCCTGGTCCAAGCTCCCGTCCTTGGTGAATTTGTCGAGCAATGAAAAGCTGTTGCTCAACGCCGTGGCCAGCAGGTGGTCATCTGAACTGACATACGGGTTACCCGCCTTCATGCCGCCGTAAAGATTCTGAGCATCGAAATGCGGGTTGTTTAATTGCATCAGCGGACTACCGGTAAAACCCGACATTACCGGACGCTGCCCCACGCCCTGAGGAGCGTAACCCGAGGCTGACGCCTGTGCGTTCGCACCCGGCGTGTTGGCCCGCGCAGCCCCCGAATTCAGCTGGTCTAACGAAGGTAGCAGCCTGAAGCCAGGTTGATTGATCCCGTTACTCATATTTCACTCCACATGATTTGGACGACGTCGCCCGCTCCCCGAATCCTCAATCAGCAAAATGCTCCGATTGAGGATGCAGGTCTGGCGCAAGTTGTGTGGCGTTGCAAAACCGATGGTTCCGGCAAAGCGCAACTCTGCACCCGGACAACCTTGAACATTTGTAACCGCCTGGGCTTCAGTCCTCCTGAAGCGATGATTACCCTCGAAGGGACAACTTGCTCCAGAAGCTCGAAAGTCTTGAAAACAATGGATCGCCGACCGGCGTATCGCTGAGCATGTGAGCGCCTCTGTCAAAGTCCGCAGCCGTCGGCGCCTTGAAGCTGCATTTGGGTGAAGAGGTAAGGTTGAGACTCGGCTGCTGCGCGCTTTGGCAGGGTGCCTCAGGCAACGCAGTCATCAGCGCGGTGACTGAGCTTGGGCAGTGACGAGAGGCAGAGGATGTCGAGTTCATGGGTCCGATCCTGATCCAGTAGATAAAGACTCCCACAGGCCGTCAACCACCAGTGGGTGTCTTCTTCGTGGCAAATCTGCGTAAACGGTTCCCCATATGCAGTGCCGGATTTAACCGAGCAAAGCCAACAGTCTTCGCAGTTCTTCGCGCGAAATCTTGTTATCGCGCTGCGAGCCAAACACGTTGTCCATCAAGTCCTTGACGTCCGAACGGCCCATCACGGCCTTGGCCAACTGGATGGGATAGTCCTTTTGGGGGATGCCCGTCAGGGGTTTATTGGCGAGTGCCTGCAGGTGGTTGAGATTGATGTCGCGGTTCCACCAGCCACCTTTCAACGCATCGAAATTGCGGAGCACCTCCTCAACGAGTTGTTTGTTGTCCAACCGCTTCAACGGGTTATCGGAATGCACGAAATTTCTGACGTCGGCCTTGGAAAAGCTATCGTTTGTCGCCCCGGTGGAGCGGTCCCGATCCAGGGCTTCCATCAGTCCAGGACGACGCTGCAACTCCCTGGCCAGTTTGATATTGGCGTCGGTCCGGGGATTGCCGGTCAGCTCCTGCCTGGCAATTTCCCCCAGGCTCTGGCGCGTGACTTCACGTGAAGGCCAGGGGCCCTTGAACGCATTGAAGTTATCCAGAAGCATCTGCGCCAGTTGTTCATCGCTACGCCTGGAATAGTGAGGGTCCGGTAGCGTCGGGTTTGGACGCGGAGGCGGGCCAGGTTGCGCAATTGGCCGGTAGGGAGGACGGTGATAGTAGCCAGCAACTTTTCCCTGTGGCGTATCACCAAACATCGGGCCGGACAGATATTGCGGTTGCGCAAAGCCCACACGCGCCGAGTATTGTGGAGGTAGCGACCGGGCAGGGAATGCCGCCTGTGGGTCAGCCTGGGTGGGACTCGGCAAGATGTGCCCGGTGGTCGAGGTGGACGCGGATGTTGACATTGGGATCTCCAGTTCGTTTTCAAGCGGCTCGCCTGACTGCGCCAGGCTCAATAGTGGAATCAGCGCGAGCAAGCCTCACCTATGTGGCTGGACACCTGAGGTCAGTTCCGCCTAGACACCGAAAACTGCTCGCTACTGGTAGGAAGATCCTCTGGGGGAAACGGGAAAATACAACATGAAACGTAAATCGCCGTGCCTCCCCAGATAGGAAACACGGCGACAGTGGTCGTTATACCGGATCAGAATCCAACGCTGGCCTGCACAAAAAACGTACGCGGTTCGCCCAGGTACAGCCCGGCGTTGTTGTCGCTGGAGCGCGTGTAGTGCAACTGGTCGAAGAGGTTTTTCACACCCACGCCCAGTTTCAGGTTCGACAGTTGCGCGCCGAAGTCATAACCACTGCGCACGTTGACCGAGACATAGCCGGGAATCTCGCCGTACTGGCCGTCGGCAGTGCCCTGGGTGATGTAGGTGGTGCCGGTGCCCGGCGCACGTTGGCCGGACTGGGCGTAGACGTCCAGATTGTGGGTCCAGTGGTTGACGTCATAACGCAGGCCCAGGGTCGCCACTTCACGGGAGTACAACGGCAGGTCACGGCCTTTGAAGGCAACGTCGCCTTGCGCTGTAGCCTTGGTGTAGGTGAAGCCGGCGTTGGCGGTCAGGCCATCCAGACGCGCATCCAGGTTCGACAGGTCGTAGTGGGCCGAAGCTTCGATGCCGCTGTGTTTGGTTGCGCCGAGGTTGGTCCAGCCCACGGCATTGCTGACGTATTGCAGCTCATCCGAGAAATCGATGTAGAACAGCGTCACTTCGCCGCCCCACACACTGTCGTTGTAGCGCGTGCCCACTTCGTAGGTCTTGGCCTTCTCCGGGTTCAGGCCACTGGCGGTCTGATCGCCCGTACCGCCCTGCCCCAGCTGGAAATACTGCAGGCTGCCGAAGGACGTTTCGTAGTTGGCGAACAGTTTCCACGCATCGGACACGTGGTACATCACGCTCAACGCCGGCAACGGTTCGTTGTTGTGGACCTCACGGCGTTTTTCCAGGGTACGCGCGCCGGTCAACGGGATCACCGGGCGGTCGTGCCATTCGGTGCGGATGTCTTCGAAGCGGATACCGGGGGTAATGGTCCACTTGCCGATGTCGATCTTGTTATCGACGTAGAAGGCGTTGGCCTCGGTGCCGCCAGTGCGGTCCTGGTAGACGTGACCGTCGCTGCGCCCGCCGGGGGTGGGCACGTTGTTGACCAGATTGAGGCTGGTGGCCTGCTCGTGCATGCCTTCCTTGAGGTAGCGATAGCCGACGCTGACTTCCTGGGTGCTCGGGCCCACGTCAAACACATGGCTCACACGGGGCTCGATGCCAAAGGTGTAATAGGTGCGCGGGTACGAGCCGAGGGTGAGCAAGTCGCGGTTGGCGATGTTGCTGCCACGGAAGCTGTCGGAGTAGTAGGTCAGCACTTCAGCCTGGGTGCGGTCGTCGATCTGTCGGATGTACTTGAAGGACACATCCTTGCGACGCCCGGTGAAATTGTCCCAGTCGCGTACCGACTGATACGGGTTGGCGTCGAATTGCTTCTGGGTCAAGCCGCCGGGCATGTCGGCCGTGGCGTCGTAGTAGTGGAAGTTGAGTGAGAAGTCGTCGCTATCGGTCGGCGCCCAGTGGGTCTTGAGGATCACGTCGTTGATGTCATTGGCGTTGTTGCTGCTGCGATAGCCGTCCCCCTTGACCCCGGAATACAGCAGCGCCGCACCGATGCCGTTGTCTGCGGTGCCGCCGACAAAGGCGTTTTCCAGGTGTTTCCAGCCGCCGTGGGCCGAGGTTTGCAGGGTGGTGCCGACTTCACCGGAGAACTTCTCCGGAATGGCACGGGTGACAAAGTTGATCACGCCACCGACGTTTTGCGGCCCATAACGCACGGAACCGGCGCCGCGCACCACGTCGATGCTGTCCAGGTTGCCGGCGGAGATCGGCGCCATCGACAGTTGCGGCTGGCCATACGGGGCGAAGGCGGCCGGTACGCCGTCGATCAACACCGTGGAGCGTGGCGACAGGCGCGAAGTCAGACCCCGTACGCCGACGTTGAGGGAAATATCGCTGCCGCCGGTGCCGTTGGACTCCTGCACCTGCACGCCCGGGACCCGGCGCAACACGTCACCGACGTTCATCGCGCCCTGCTCCACCATGGCCTCGCGGCGAATCACGGTGCGTGCGCCGGGGTGGTTCTGCACCACTTCGGCGTTGGCATCGCCCAGCCAGTCGCCGACCACCTTGATGTCGGTGGTACCCAGTTCCAGGGGCGAACCGGCTTCACCGGCACCGCTGCCCAGCGGACGCAAGGTCACGGAACCGGCGTCGATCTGATAGTCCAGGCCACTGCCTTGCAGCAATCGACGCAGGGCTTGTTCCGGCGAAAGGTTGCCATCCACCGCCGGGGCTTGCTTGCCGGCGACCATGTCGGGGCTGAAGAACACTTGCAGGGAGGTCTGCTGGCCCAACTGGCTCAGCGCTGCACCCAGCGGTTGGGCCTGGATATGGAGGGTGTCGGCAGCATACGCCGAGGTGCTGACAGCCATGGCCAGGGCCAGTGGCGCCCAGCGGGAGATTTTATTGTGGTGGCGGGCAAGTTTTTTCACGTCGAATCGGGTCCTGTGATCGCAAGCGAGTGCGGCCGTTAATGCAAACCAGTTGCAGTTGCAGGAGGAGACGACGAACGCGAAAAAAACCTGACTGTCAGCGCGAAATAATTTCCTGGCTGCCGTCCGGCAAGGCGCGCACGGCCACCGGCAGAATGTGCGGCAGGGCCTTGAGCAAGGCGTCGGTGTCGTTGGCGTTGAACACGCTGGTCAGGCGCAGGTCGCTCACCGCCGCCGAACCGACCCGCACTGGCTGCTGGCGATAACGCGACACTTCCCGTGCCACGTCACCCAAGGTGGCGTTGTTGAACACCAGTTTGCCGCGGCGCCATGCGGTCAGTTCTGCGGCGTTCACCGCGTAGGCCGGCACCACATTGCCCTGGCTGTCGATGTGCGTGCCACGGCCCGCCGTCAGCGTGACGCTTGCATCCGCCGCCCGCCCTTGCACCTTGACCGTCCCGGCCTCGACCGCCACGCGGGTGCTGTCGTCATCGCGGCGCACATCAAAGCGCGTGCCGGTCACCGTGACCTGCCCGGCCCCGGCGGCGACCACAAACGGGCGAGTGGTGTCGTGCTCGACATTGAACATCGCCTCGCCCCGCTTGAGCACCACGCCGCGCCTGCCCTTTTCGAACTGCACCGCGACCACGCTGCGGCTGTTCAACTCCATCACCGAACCGTCGGGCAGCGTCACCTGGCGCTGTTCACCGAGCCGCGTGCTGAATTCAGCGCTGTAGGGTTTTGGTTGAAGGATGCTGAACACGCCCAGGCCAACGGCAACCGCCACCACACTGGCCGCGACCGCGTAACGCAACACGGCGCGCCGCTTGGGGCGCTCAGCCGGTGCATCGCACAACGCGCGCAAACGCGCCGCCGGCAACAGGTCGGTGGCGCTCCACAGGCCTTGCAGCACATCGAATTCGTATTGGTGGTCGGGATGCTCATGGCGCCACGCCTCGAACTGCTGGCGCTCGGCGGCCCCCAGTTCGGCGTCTTGCAGGCGCACAAACCATTGCGCAGCCTCGTCTCGGGCACGGTTATCCATCATGGAAGATCCTTGGTTCATGGGGCCAGCGCGTCCAAGCGGTCACGCAGATGCCGCAGGGTGCGGATCATATACTTTTCCACCATGTTCTTGGACAACCCCAGGCGTTCGGCGATTTCCTGCTGGGTGAGGCCTTCGATTTTCTGCCAGATGAAAATCCTGCGACAGTTGAGCGGCAACTCGGCCAGCGCCCGCTCGATGGAATCCGCCAACTGGATCGCGTGCATGACGTGCTCCGGGTCGCCACTGTGCGGCGAACGCAGGTCGAAGGTCTCCAGCGCCAGCGCCTCGCGCCGGTCTTCACGACGATGGGCGTCCACCGCAATGTTGCGTGCGGTTTGGTGCAGATAGGCGCGCGGCTGCTCAACCTCGGTGGACCGTGCCTCAAGCACCCGCACAAACGTGTCATGGGCCAGGTCTTCGGCCTGCTGGCGGTTTCTCAGGCGGCGCGTCCAGGTGCCGATCAACTCTTCGTAATACTCGAAAAAGCCTGTTCTGCGGGGCGGCTGGGGCATCATCGCGGAGGCACTGGGGAGGCGGGGCGTGAATAGTAATGCTTCCTATTAAGTCGGGCAATTGCTTCCCGTCGTGTCAGCGCAGTTCGAAGCGTAGTTCAATGACCTCCCGAGAATCCAAGCCTATCTGCAGCCTGAACTCGCCAGGCTCGGCGACGTGTCGCAAGTGAACGTCGTAGAACTTCAGGTCATCTTCACCCACGGTGAACTCGATTCGTCGACGCTCACCGGCCTTGAGCATGACCTTCTGGAAACCCTTGAGCTCCTTGACCGGACGGCTGACGGATGCCACCGGATCACGGATATACAACTGGACCACGGTTTCGCCATCGCGCTCACCCGCATTGGCCAGCGTGACCCCCACCCGCAGAGACTGACCTCGGTGCAACACTGCGCTGGACAACTGCAAGTCTGACAGTGCGAAACGGGTGTAGCTCAAGCCGAAGCCGAAGGGAAACAGCGGCCCCTCCTGCTCATCAATATATTGGCTCATGTACTTGTTCGGCTGATCGGGGATGAAGGGGTGGCCCGTGTTGAGGTGGTTGTAGTAAACCGGGACCTGGCCCACCGAACGGGGAAACGTCATGGGCAGCTTTCCCGAAGGGTTGTAACCGCCAAACAAGACATCAGCGATAGCGTTACCGCCTTCCATCCCGCTGAACCAGGTTTCCAGCAGCGCATCGGCCTGCCCTTGCACTTGGGTCAATGTCAAAGGCCGACCGTTCACCAACACCACCACCAGCGTTTTACCCAAGGCTCTCAATGCAGTGAGCAGGCGCTGCTGGCTATCTTCAAGGTCAAGGCGCGTTCGGCTGATGGCCTCATCGCTGAAATTCCACGCCTCCCCCACCACTGCCACGATGACATCGGCTTGGCGTGCCACCGCCATCGCCTCTTCCAGCAGCGCTTCAGGCGATCGGGGATCAAGGTCCAAGGGCGAGCTATAACGTGCCAAGCGATCAGACAACGCCCTGTCGTCTGTGACATTGGCGCCCTTGGCATACAGCAGCGTGGCCTTGCCTTCCACCGCACGCATCATGCCCTCACGGATGCTCACAACTCTTTGTGCTGCGCAATCGCCACAATAGCTCCCGAGCAAATCACGGCGGCTGTTGGCGAGTGGGCCTACCAGCGCGATACGACCGTGCTTGCTCAACGGCAGGGTGTGCTGGCGATTCTTCAACAACACCAGGGTCCTGCGCGCCACATCCCGCGCCGCCGCCCTTTGCAACCGGCGCTCGATGGGTTCCGGAGGCAATCGGGAGAGGTTGCGATAGGGGTCTTCGAACAGCCCCATCTCGTACTTCATCCCGAGCACGCGACGAACCGCCTCGTCCAGGACCGCAACACTCACTGCTCCCGATTTGACGAGGGCGGGCAACTGGCGAACATAGGCCTCGTCACTCAACTCCATGTCGAGGCCCGAGAGAATCGCCAATGAAGCCGCGTGGCGCTGATCAATCGCCACACCGTGCGTAATCAGGCCAGTCACGGCATTGGAGTCACTCAGGGTGACGCCGGCAAACCCCCACTCATGGCGCAGCACATCCCTGATAAGCCAGGGGTTGGCGGTTGAAGGAACGCCGTTGATTGTGTTGAACGCAAGCATCGCGACCTGCGCGCCGGCCTCGACAGCCGCGCGGTATGGCGGGAAATAGTACTGATACATCTGTGCCCGGCTCATATCGACACTGTTGTAGTCCTTGCCGCCCTCCACAGCCCCATACAGGGCCACATGCTTGACGCCGGCCATGATGCTGCCCGCCGCGCGAACGTTGCCGCCCTGATACGCGTTGATCAGGACCCGAGCAATGCGCGACACCAAATAGGGGTCCTCGCCGTACCCCTCCGACACCCTGCCCCAGCGAGGATCGCGGGAGATGTCCAGCATTGGGCCGTAGGTCAGGTGTACACCATCGGCGCTCGCTTCCTGCGCGCTGATCCGCCCCATCAGCGCCAATGCCTGCATGTCCCAACTGGCCGCCAACGCCAGGCTGACCGGAAACACGGTGTGCAAGCCATGGATAACATCCGTGCTGAAAAACAGCGGGATTTTCAATCGGCTGCGCTCAACGGCCATTTGCTGCAACGCGTGCCCATAGGGCGCAGGCGGAACTACGGCCACCCCGCCAATCAGTCCGCCGGCCAGGTGTTCCCGGACGCGCGCATCCGGCGCCACAGGGTCGAGATAGACGATGTCGAGTTGCCCGACTTTCTCGGCAACCGTCATTTTGCTCATCAGCTGATTGATGAACGCGGCTTTATCCAAGGGTGCCTGCGCCACAGCAACCGCGCTACCAAGACTCGCCAGCAACCCGACAACCCAGTGCATGTTCACGCGCTCATCCCCTGACCCCTTGCAAGCCGGTAGCCTCACCTCGGGAGCGAAAGACGTCTACTGTCAGAAATGACAGTTCCTTGCGCCTGCGGCGCTGCGCCCCGTCGAATCCCACGCTGAACTTACACGCGGCCCCGCCAGTCAGCTGACTGAACCCTCTGACAGTGGTGGTTGGTCCATGCACCTCTCGCTCCAGCAACAAGTCGCCCTCATCACTGGCGCCAGTTCCGGCATCGGCGCAGGCGCCGCCAAGGCCCTGGCCGACGCCGGCGCGGCCGTGGTGCTCAATTACAACGCCCAGGCCGCCCCTGCTGAAGCGCTCGCCGCACAGATCAACGCCAACGGCGGCCGGGCGCTTGCCATCGGCGGGGACGTGTCAAAAGAGGCCGATGTGGAACGCCTGTTCGCTCAGACGCTCGACGCCTTCGGCCACTTGGACATTCTTGTCGCCAACTCCGGCCTGCAAAAAGACGCCAACCTGGTCGATATGAGCCTCGACGCCTGGAACACAGTGATCGGCGTCAACCTCACCGGCCAGTTCCTCTGTGCCCGCGCGGCCGTGCGTATCTTCAATCGCCAGGGCGTGCGCGAAGGCGTGTCGCGGGCGGCGGGAAAAATCATTCATATGAGCTCGGTACACCAGTTGATCCCTTGGGCCGGCCATGTGAATTACGCCGCCTCCAAAGGCGGTGTCGAGATGTTGATGCGCACCCTCGCCCAGGAAGTCAGCGCGCAGCGCATCCGTATCAACGGCATTGCGCCGGGGGCGATCCGCACGCCGATCAACCGGGCGGCCACCGAAGGCGCGGCAGAAAAGGAACTGCTGAAACTGATTCCCTACGGCCGGGTCGGCGACGTCGAAGACGTGGCCAACGCCGTGGTCTGGCTGGCCAGCGATGCCTCCGACTATGTCGTCGGCAGCACCCTGTTCATCGACGGCGGCATGAGCCTTTATCCGGAGTTTCGTGGCAATGGTTGAGCTAAAGAACGAACCCCAAAGCGCCATCGACGCCCACGGCATCATTGGCGACATGCGCAGCGCGGCACTGGTCAACGACACAGGCAGCGTCGACTTCTTCTGTTGGCCGGAATTCGACAGCCCGTCGATCTTCTGCGCCCTGCTCGACAGCCCCGAAGCGGGCATTTTCCAGCTCACCCCGGACCTGCCAGACGCGCGCCGCGAACAGATCTACCTGCCCGACACCAACGTGCTGCAAACCCGCTGGCTCAGCGACGAAGCCGTGGTGGAGATCACCGACCTGCTGGCGATCAGTGATGACCTCGATGACCTGCCGCTGCTGATCCGCCGGGTGCGGGTGATCAGCGGCACGGCCGACATCCACCTGCGCTGCGCAGTGCGCCACGACTACGCGCGCGCGCCGACCCGCGCCAGCCTCGACAACCACAGTGTGTACTTCAACGCCGATGGCCAGCCCGGCCTGCGTTTGTCCAGCAGCCAAGCCTTGCACATCAAGGATGGCGCGGCGGTTGCGCGCTTCACCCTGAACCAGGACGAAGGCGCCGAATTCGTCCTCGGTGGCCAGGATGATGAGCGGGTGGACAGCGCTTGCACCGACCTCGCCCTCGCCCACACCCTGACGTTCTGGCGCAGCTGGATCGCCCAATCGAACTACCGTGGACGCTGGCGTGAAATGGTCAATCGCTCGGCCCTGGCCTTGAAGCTTCTGACCTCGCGCAAACACGGCGCGATCATCGCCGCCGCCACCTTCGGCCTGCCGGAAAGCCCCGGCGGCGAGCGCAACTGGGACTATCGCTACACCTGGATCCGCGACGCTTCATTCACCGTCTATGCCTTCATACGCCTGGGTTTTGTCGAGGAAGCCAACGCCTACATGCGCTGGCTCAAGGGGCGGGTCAGTGACTGCTGCGGGCAGCCAACCAAACTCAACATCCTCTACGGCATCGACGGCCGCCAGGAGCTGCCGGAAACCGCGCTACCCCACTTCAAAGGCCACGGCGGCGCCACGCCGGTGCGCATCGGCAACGGCGCGGTCGGGCAGATCCAGTTGGACATCTATGGCGAACTGATGGACGCGGTGTACCTGGTCAACAAATACGGCGAAGCCATCTCCCATGACGGCTGGAAACACACGGTGGAAGTCGCCGACCAGGTCTGCGATATCTGGAACACCAAAGACGTGGGCATCTGGGAAATGCGCGGCGAGCAGCATCACTTCCTGCACTCGCGGCTGATGTGCTGGGTGGCGCTGGACCGCGCAATCCGTCTCGCCTCCAAGCGCTCGCTGCCAGCACCGTTCGCCCGTTGGGACCAGACACGCCAGGCGATCTACGCCGACATCTGGAGCAACTTCTGGAACGAGGAGCGTGGGCATTTTGTGCAGCATATCGGCAGCACGGCGCTCGACGGCTCGATGCTGCTGATGCCGCTGGTGCGTTTCGTCGCGGCCACCGACCCACGCTGGCTGTCGACGCTGGAAGCGATCCAGAAAAGCCTGGTACGCGACGTCATGGTCTATCGCTATCGCAACGACGACAACCCAATCGACGGCCTGCAAGGCACCGAAGGTGCATTTACCGCGTGCTCGTTCTGGTACGTCGAATGCCTGGCCCGCGCCGGGCAAGTGGAAAAGGCCCACCTGGAGTTCGAACAACTGCTGCGCTATGCCAACCCACTGGGTCTGTACGCCGAAGAGTTCGACAACCAGGCCCGCCACCTGGGCAACACGCCCCAGGCCTTGAGCCACCTGGCGTTGATCAGCGCGGCGTCGTTCCTGGACCGCAAGCTCAGCGGGGAGAAGACGACCTGGCAGCCCTGAGGCACAATGACCGCCCCACCCCGGCTACGGACTGCAACCCCATGCGCCAGGTACTGCTGATCATCGACGTGCAACCCTGCTTCAACCCGCCGGCATGGCTTGTGGACGGCATCCATGCCCTGCTCGGCCGCCTGCCCAGCGTCGCCACCGTCGAGCGCCACGACGAAAGCATCACCCCCTTCACCCGCCAACTCGGCTGGCAACCGGCGCCGGATGACGACAGCCTGGTGGCGGCGGATCGCATCTTCGTCAAGCACGGTTATGCGCCCACGCCCGAGACGATTGCCTACCTCAAAAGCCTGGAACCGCAGCGTGTGTTGGTGTGTGGCATACAAACCGACACCTGCGTCCTGGCGGCGGGGTTTGCCCTGTTTGATGCAGGGTTGCAGCCGACGTTGATCAGCGATTTGACCGTGGGCTCGTCGCTGGATCGGTCAGGGCAGCTGGGGGTGGATTTGTGGCGGCATCACTTTGGCAAGGTGCTGGATCGGGAGCAGATTTTTGCGGCAACCGCGCCATGAGCCCTTTCCCTACCCTACACACCCAACGCCTGTGCCTGCGCGAGCTTGTAGCGAACGACGCACCGGCGCTGTTCGACATCCACAGCGATGCCGACAGCATGCGCTGGTTCGGCGCCGACGCGATGACCGAGCTTGCCCAGGCCCAAGCCCTGATCGAAACCTTCGGGCACTGGCGCACCCAGCCCAACCCCGGCACACGCTGGGGAATCGAATGGGAGGGTGAACTGATCGGCAGTTGTGGTCTGTTCAAGTGGAACCAGAAGTGGAACAGTTGCGCACTCGCCTGTGAGCTGGCGCCCGACGCGCGTGGCCAGGGATTGATGAGTGAAGCTATGCAGGCAATGCTCGACTGGGGCTTTGAACAGATGCAATTGCATCGAGTGGAAGCCTGGGTGCATCCGCAAAATACCGCGTCGCTCAAGCTGTTGGAGCGACTGGGTTTCAAAGCCGAAGGAACGTTGCGCGACGCGGGGTTCTGGAATGGCCAACGACACGATCTGGATGTATTGGGGTTGTTGAGCCATGAGTGGCTGAACAGGAAAACCACAGGTATTTAACCAACCCTACCTTACACATTGCGCCAGATATTCCAGGTGAGAATATGACCTCACGCCTCCTACAAGACATCAGCCCCCCTCGCCCGCCGTTGAGCTGGAGTGAGACATGGGAGACTCACGACCAAGGTTTGATCAAGTACCGGGAAGTTGGTCGAGAGCTCGCAATCAAACGACCTGATCTGGTGAGCCGTGCCAGTTGCTATGGGCGCTGTGCGGTGCAGACGACGGGGTGACTGCTGGAATTGCTCGGCGAAAACCGCTCGCGGTAGGCCTGGGGCGTCACCGACAAGACGCGCAGAAAACTGCGGCGCAAGGTTTCTTCACAGCCAAAACCACATTGCACGGCGATGCGTTTGATTGATGCCGTGCTCTCGGCCAACTGCCTGCGTGCGGTTTCGACGCGGATCAGTTCCACGGCGCGCGCCGGGGTCTGGCCGGTTTCGTTGCGGTAGTGGCGCACGAAGCTGCGTTCGCTCATGCCGGCCTGGGCGGCGAGGGTCGGAATGTTCAGGTCGAGGGTGAGGTTTTCCGCCATCCAGGCATGGAGTTCGGTGAAGCGGCTGTCGGCCTTTTGCAGGGACAGGGTCACACTGAATTGCGATTGCCCGCCCGGGCGCTTGAGGAACACCACCAGGTGGCGCGCCACTTCCAGGGCTACTTCGCTTCCCAGGTCTTCTTCCACCAGCGCCAGGCACAGGTCGATGCCGGCGGTGACGCCGGCGGAGGTCCACACCGCGCCCTGGCGGATGAAGATCGGGTTGGACTCCACCGTCAACGAAGGAAATTTGCGCGCCAGTTCTTCGCAACGCGTCCAGTGGGTGGCCACGCGGCAGCCATCGAGCATGCCGCTGGCGGCCAGCAAAAACGCGCCGGTGCACACCGAGGTCATGCGCCGCGTATGCCTGGCCTTTTCGCGCACCCAGTCCACTAGCGCCGGGTCTTCGGCGGCACCGTAGACGCCCCAGCCACCGGCGATCACCAGGGTGTCGCACGGCGCGTCGATGGCCGGCAACGGCTCGGCCACCAGCGCCAGGCCCGCGGAGGTCATCACCGGGTCCGCCTGCGCAGCGACTACCGAAACCGCGTAGGGCAACGGCAGACCGCGCTGGCGCGCCAGGTCATTGGTGGAAGCGAACACCTGCAACGGCCCGGTCACGTCGAGCACCTGGGCGTTGTCAAAAGCGAGGACATGGACGATTCGAGGCATGATTGGCGTGATCTGTGGGCTTAATGGCGTATCCGCCAAAGCCTAGGCCCCTAGAGTGGAGTCGTCCACCCCTTTCTCGGAGCGCTGTCCATGACCTTGCAAATCGGCTTTGTGTTGTTCCCCGGCATCCAGCAACTGGACCTGACCGGCCCCTATGACGTTCTCGGTTCGCTGCCGGACGTGAAGTTGCACCTGGTGTGGAAAGACCTCGCGCCGGTCACCTCCAGCACCGGTCTGGTGTTCACCCCGACCGTGACCTACGCCGATTGCCCAACGCTGGATGTGATCTGCGTGCCCGGCGGTTCCGGGGTGGGCGCGTTGATGGAAGACCCACAGACCCTGGACTTCCTCAGCACCCAGGCGCAGACCGCGCGCTACGTGACCTCGGTGTGTACCGGCGCGCTGGTGCTCGGGGCGGCGGGCCTGCTGCGCGGGCGCAAGGCCACCACCCACTGGGCCTACCACGACATGCTCGCCCCGCTCGGCGCGATCCCGGTGCAGGATCGTGTGGTGCGTGACGGCAACCTGCTGACGGGTGGCGGCATCACCGCCGGCATCGACTTTGCGCTGACATTGGCGGCGGAGTTGTACAGCGAAGCGGCGGCGCAACTGGTGCAGTTGCAGATCGAATACGCGCCGGCGCCGCCCTACCACTCAGGCAGCCCGGACACCGCGCCCAGGCATGTGCTGGAAGAAGCACACAAACGCACGGCGCAATCGCGCCGGGTGCGCGGCGAAATCGTCGCACGCGCCGCCGCACGACTCGGCTGACTCTCCCTTGCCCCCACCAACTTGTAGTGAGCGGGCTTGCCCCGCGCTGGGTGGCGAAGCCGCCCCAAAACCAGGCACATCGGTCTTCCTGAAACACCGAGTAGCCGGGGTTTAGGGCGGCTTCGCCACCCAGCGCGGGGCAAGCCCGCTCACTACAAGGGCGAGTCAGGTGGGGCGCGACATCACTGCCAGGCGCACGGCCAGCAGCGTGAGCACCGTCGCCAGTCCCCATTTCTGCAGCCAGGCGCTTTTCGAGCGTTTGGCAAAGAACCGGCTCAACACCCCGCCAAACGCCCCCAGCAAGCCGTGAAACACTGCGGCGATCAACGTCAACACGCCGCCCAGCAGCATCAACTGCACGGCAATCGAGCCTGCTTCGGGCCGGACGAACTGCGGCAAGAACACCACAAAAAACAGCAACGCCTTGGGATTGAGCAAACTATTGAACATCGCTTGCAGAAACACCCGTCCCAGGGGCACGCGGTTGGCCGGGGCCGCCTCCAGCTCCGGGCTTTTCTGCAAGGTCTTGAACACCAGCCACAGCAGGTACACCACCCCGGCATAGCGGATCAGGTCGAAGGACGGCGGCCAACTGGCTACCACCGCCGTCACCCCGGTGGCGGTCAACGCGGTCAGCAGCAGGTCGGCCACACCGATGCCCAGGGCCGAGGCCATGCCACCGCGCCAGCCGTGGGTCACGCCGTGGCTGATGACAAACGCCATGTTCGGCCCCGGCGATAACAGCAACAACAACACCGCACCGCAAAAAACCGCCAGGGTCGCCAGGTCGATCATGCTCAAGCCCTCCACCGGGAAAAGCCTGCAGACTAATCCGCCCACCGCATGCCGACAAAAAATTGTGCTGGATACATTGCCCAGCGGTGATTGCTCATTGCCATAGCCAACGTCTAGAATGCGAAACATTATCAATTAAGACTGTTGCGCCGGGATGCCCATGTCGAGCGATCACCCACTGGACCCTGCCGCCATCGGCCAGCTTTACCAGGCGCATCATTCCTGGCTGAACGGCTGGTTGAAGCGGCGCACCGGCTGCCGCGAGCATGCCGCCGACCTGGCGCAAGAAACCTTTGTGCGCCTGCTCAACGCGCGCAAGCAGCAAACCTTGCTGCAACCGCGTGCGTACCTGAGCAGCATCGCCCGCAGCCTGATGATCGACGGGTACCGCCGCCGCGAGCTGGAACGTGCCTACCTCGAAAGCCTCGCGCACTTCCCACAGGTCGAGGTGCCGTCGGAAGAAACCCGCCTGCTGATCCTCGACAGCCTGGAACGCATCGATCGCTTGCTTGATCAACTCAAACCCCGCGTACGCGAAGCCTTCCTGCTCGCGCAACTGGACGGCCTGACCTGCGCGCAGATCGCCCAACGCCTGGACGTATCCAAGGCCACCGTGGAACGCGACCTGTCCAAGGCGCTGCACGCCTGCTATCGGTTACGTTATGCCGAACGCTGACCAGCGCCTGGTAGACCAGGCCATCCAATGGATGATCACCCTGCGCTTCAACGTCGCCGACGACGCCAGCACCGCCGCGTTTGAACGCTGGCTGCACAGCAGCCCCGAACACCTGCGGGTGTGGCACCGGGTCGCGACAATGAATGACGACTTCAACCATCTGCCCGCCCAGGTCGGGCGCCGCACCCTCAGCGGTGCGCGGCAACGCATCAGCCGCCGCGAAAGCCTCAAGCTGCTGGGCCTGGTGGCCGGTGCGGCCGGCTTGAGCTGGTTCGGTCGCGACTACACACCACTGCCAGCGATGATGGCCGACTACCGCACCGCCACCGGCGAGCGGCGCTGGGTCGCGCTGAGCGATGGCAGCAAGCTGCAACTCAACAGCGCCACGGCGATTGATGCGACGTTCACCCCAGAGCGACGCAAGGTCCAACTGCGCCAGGGCGAGATACTGGTGAATCCCAGTGTCGATACCCGCCCCTTCTGGGTGCTGACCCGCCACGGCGACTTGCGCGTCGAAGGCTCGCGCTTGCTGGTTCGCGAAGAGGCCCAAGGCACCTCTCTTGCGGTGCAACAGGGCACGGTGGCGATATTTGCCGACCGCCATGACCCCAGCGCCCGGCAGGTGATCCAGCCCGGCGCGTCGGTGTTGATCGACCGCACAGGCATCCGCACGCCCATCGCCAACGGCCTCGACCCGTGGGCCTGGAGCGACGGCGTGATCAGCGCCCACAACATGCGCCTCGACGCCTTCCTCAGCGAGCTGGCCCGCTACCGCCACGGGCTGCTGCGTTGCAGCGAAGCGGTGGCCGGACTGCGGGTGTCAGGGACTTATCAGTTGAGCGATACCGATCAAGTGCTGGCGCTGGTCGCGCAATCACTCAACGTCGATGTCACCTACCGCAGCCGCTATTGGGTGACGGTAACGCCCCGGGTTTAATCGTCCGAAAAAATAAATGAGGTGAATTCCCATTGCCGCTCGACCTGTAAGGAAAGGCCGATCAACAGGCCAGTACTTTTCACTTCCTTCAGGAGCATCCCGCGGTCATGCAAGCGTTCCCCTCCCCCCGTTCCCCTCTCAAGCGCGCAGTGCAGGCCGCCTTGCTCGGCGTCTGCCTGAGCGGCGGCGCCCTGCCCCTGGCCGTGCTGGCCGATACGCCGGCCAGTGACAGCCAGGCCCAGGACTGGAACATCGCCGCCGGCCCCCTGGCCCACGCCCTTGACCAGTTCGCCCGCCAGGGCGGTATCAGCCTGTCGTATGACGCGACAGGCGTCGCCGGCAAGACCAGCCCGGGCCTGAGTGGCCGTTTCGACCGCGAGCAGGCGCTCGGCCAATTGCTCAGTGGCCAGGGCCTGCAAGCCCAGCGCCAGGGCAACAGCACCTGGCTGCTACTGCCGCAAGTGGCCGACAGCGGCGCGCTGAACCTGGGTGCAACCACGATCACGGGCGATCGCCTGGGCGCCACCACCGAGGGCACCGGTTCCTACACCACCGGCGCGGTGACCATCGGTAAAGGCCAACACAGCCTGCGGGAAACACCACAGTCGGTCAGCGTGATGACCCGCCAACTGATGGACGACCAGAACGTCACCACCATCGACGACGTAATGGAACGCACACCCGGCATCACCAGCTACGAATCGCCCATGGGCGGCAAGTATTTCTATTCCCGTGGTTTCAAGATGCTCGGCCAGTACCAGTACGACGGCGTACCGCTGGACATGGGCAAGGACTACGCCCAGGCCGACAGTTTCAGCGCCAACATGGCGATTTATGACCGCGTGGAAGTGCTCAAAGGTGCCGCCGGCATGCTCAAGGGCGCCGGCACCGCCAGCGGCGCGGTGAACTTCGTACGCAAGCGGCCCCAGGCCAAGCCCACTACCAGCCTGTCGCTGTCCGCCGGCACGTGGGACAACTATCGCGCCGACGTCGACGCCGGTGGCCCGCTCAATGACAGCGGCACCGTGCGTGGCCGTGCAGCGATCAGCCAGCAGGATCGCGGTTCCTACATGGACATTGCCAAGCGCAAGGACCAGGCGTTCTACGGCGCACTCGACGTTGACCTCAGCCCCGACACCACCCTGGGCATCGGCGCCAGCTACGAAGATGTCGACGCCACGCCATGCTGGGGCGGCCTGCCGCGCTACGCCGACGGCAAGAGCGCCAACCTCAGCCGTTCGACGTGCCTGGGCCAATCCTGGAACGACTGGCAAAGCCGGCGCGCCACGTACTTTGTCGACCTCACCCACGCGCTCAACGATGACTGGAAACTCAAGGTCGCGGCCGTGCACAGTCGCAACCTGCAAGACACCAAGTACGCTGCCAGCGAAGGCACCATCAACTACGGCGACCCAGCGCCCACTGCCCTCTCCTACGCCGCGCTGATGGACTACGATCACCGCGACTACGGCCTCGACGCCTACCTGGACGGCAAGTTCGAAGCCTTCGGGCTGGAACACGAACTGATCCTCGGCGCCAACGGCAGCCGTGGCACCCAGGACGATGTGTACGCGATCCAGAACCTGCCCACGCGCCAGGGCATCTACACGCCCAACCACCACTTGCCGGAGCCGGCCGACAACACCTTCTGGCCGAACATGTACCGCGGCAGCACGATCAAGGAAACTGCCACCCAATACGGCGCCTACGCGACCTTGCGCCTGCGCCTGGCCGAACCGTTGATGTTCATTGCCGGTAGCCGCGTGAGCTGGTACGACAACCGTCGCCAGTCCTACAGCCTGGGCTGGGGCGAGTGGTCGCTGCAGGATGCGCGCTCCAGGGAAACCGGCGAAGTCACGCCGTTCGCCGCGCTGATCTATGACCTCAACGAGCACCTGTCGGTGTACGCCAGCTACGCAGACATCTTCCAGCCGCAAAGCGCCTATGCCACCGCCGATGGCGCCGCGCTCAAGCCGAAGATCGGCGATAACTATGAGCTGGGCATCAAGGGCGAATGGTTCGACGGCCGCCTCAACAGTTCCCTGGCACTGTTCCGCGCCATCGAGAAAAACGGCGCCGAAACCGATTACGCCAGCTTCTGTGCAACCTCTGCCGATGGCCTTTGCTACACCGACACCGCCAGGGTGCGTGCCCAGGGCGTGGAGGCCGAAGTCAGCGGTGAATTGCTCGAGCGCTTGCAGGTATCTGGCGGTTACACCTACACCCAGACCAAGTCCCTGAAAAACATCGACAGCGCTCTCGAAGGCGGCTCATCCAACACCTACGTGCCCAGGCATATGCTGCGGGTCTGGGGCGACTACCAGCTCGACGGCGCGCTGTCGAAATGGAGCGTGGGCAGCGGCGTCAATGCCCAGAGCAGCAACTACCGCATGCAGACCATCAAGCTGGAACAGGCCGGTTACGCGACCTGGGACGCCCGCGTGGCGTACCGCATCGACGACACCTGGACCGTGGCACTCAACGGCAAGAACCTATTTGATAAAACTTATTACAACACCGTCGGTACCGCGTCCTGGGGCAACTTCTACGGTGAACCACGTAATTTCACCGTTAGTTTGAAAGGTAACTTCTGATTCCGCGAAAGTCCCGGTGGCAGGGCACTTAACGTGCCCTGCCCCTGCCTTGCCCCCCCCTTTCCCACGTCTATTCGAAAAAGGTTTTACCGGCTGGCAGGAAAATTCCTGCATTTGTTCCTACACTCAAAATCACACACCCAAACCGAGTGCACGGACAAGGACTGTCAACAAAATGCCGCTAAAAAAACCATTAAGACCGCCTAAAAAGCCAACCCGCACCATCGTCAATTCGTTGACAAGGCTTACCAAGGAAACACTCCTTTAATTACGACCCTGCAAGTTCCATTCAAACGGATAGTGCTGTTTGAATTGAACAGTTGCGTATTACCCAGAGTAGCCGTCGTTCGACTTGGCTCTATAAGCAGCATGCTGCCTTATTGATCCAACAACCGAGCAGAAAGTCTGGAGTGCAATGAGGGATGTTTTATGCGAGAGAAGTCGCGCGTCGACAGTTTGTTTTTAACACGTGCAGGTTTTGTTGAATTTTTTGTTGTTTTCGTCAAATTCATCCATGGCTTGAGTGCCATCCTTCCGCCGTTGGTCCTGGTGCTGTTCCTCGACCCGATGGACCCCCAATTGCGCCCACACTTCATCGGCCTGCTGGTATTTTTCGCGGTCCTGACGATCATCCTGTTCCAGGCCCTGGGCATCTATTCCGAAGAATTGTTCAGCAACCGCCTGCGCCTGAAAACCAAGATCAAAGCCTGGTCGGCCGCGTTCTGCATCCTGCTGTTCATGTACCAGATCCTGCAGATGTTCCCCCAGTTGACCCCGCGCAATCTGCTGGCGTGGTACATCATCAGCCTGGGCCTGTTCTGCCTGGAACGCCTGATGATGCTGCGCCTGTATCGCAACCTGATGCGCAAGGGCAAATACCTGCAACGCACGGTGATCCTGGGCTTTACCGACACTGCCGTGCACGTCGCCGACCACCTGCAACGCAACGGCGACATCCGATCTGGCTTGATCGGTTTTATCGACGACCGCACCGAGCGCATCCCCAAGGAGCTGAGCAACCTGCCTTTGCTGGGCAACACCCGTGACCTGGAAAACCTGATCCGTGCCGAGCAGGTCAACCAAGTCATGATCTGCCTGCCGTGGGCCGCCGAGCAGCGTATCCACGGGCTGGTCAACCGCTTGCGGCAGATGTCGGTGAACGTGATGCTGGTGCCGGACATGGCCGCCCTGCGCTACGGGCACAGCAAGATTACCGACGTGGGCGGCATCCTGATGTTCAACACCTCGCAGTTGCCACTGCGCGGCTGGTCGCCTGTCATCAAGCGCCTGGAAGACCTGCTGCTGGCCAGCCTGGCGCTGGTGTGCCTGTCGCCGGTGATGGTCGCGACGGCGATTGCAATCAAGCTCGACTCCAAGGGCCCGGTGCTGTTCCGCCAGAACCGCTATGGCTACAACGACAACGAGATCCGCGTGTTCAAGTTTCGCTCGATGTTCACCGACCAGAGCGACTTCACCGCCGAACGCCAGACCACCCGCGAAGACCCGCGCATCACGCGCGTCGGCCGGATCATCCGCAAGACCAGCATCGACGAGCTGCCGCAGCTGTTCAACGTGCTGCTGGGCAACATGTCGATGGTCGGCCCGCGTCCCCACGCCACCGCCACCAAAGCCGCCGGGGTGCCGTTCGAAGTGGCGGTGAGCGAATACAGTTCACGCCACCGGGTCAAGCCGGGGATCACCGGCTGGGCGCAGATCAACGGCTACCGGGGTGAAACCGATACCCTCTTCAAGATCCAGAAACGTGTCGAATATGACCTGGAGTACATCTCCAAATGGTCGGTGTGGTTTGACCTGTACATCGTCTTCATGACGGTCCCGGCCGTTCTTTCCACCAAGGAAGTCTATTGATGAATGCCCTCAACGGATTAATCCCCTGCATCATTTCCGGTGGTTCGGGTACGCGGCTGTGGCCAGTGTCGCGGCAGAACATGCCCAAGCCCTTCATGCGCATGCGTGACGGCCAGAGCCTGTTGCAAAAGACCTTCCAGCGCGCCGCCAAACTGCCCGGCGTGGAAAGCGTATTGACGGTGACCAACCGCGACCTGCTGTTTCGCACCCTCGACGACTACCGTGGGGTGAACAAGGCCCACCTGCCCCTGGACCTGTTGCTTGAGCCGTTCGGGCGCAATACGGCTGCGGCCATCGCGGTGGCGGCGCTGCATGTGCAGGAGCATTTTGGCGATGCCGCGCAGTTGCTGGTAATGCCCGCCGACCACTTGATCCTCAACGAAGTGGCGTTTGCCGCTGCCGTGACCCAGGCCCGCGACCTGGCCGAAGCCGGCTACCTGGTGACCTTCGGCATCCAGCCCGACCACCCGGAAACCGGCTTCGGCTACATCGAACAAGGCGACGCGCTGGACACCGGCTTCCGGGTCAAGCGCTTCGTCGAAAAGCCCGACCTGGCCACCGCCCAAGGCTACCTCGACGGCGGCAAGCACCTGTGGAACGCCGGCATGTTCTGCTTCAAGGCCAGCACCCTGGTGGACGAACTCAGCACCCACGCGCCGGACGTGCTCAGCGCCGCCAGCGCTGCACTGGAACACAGCCAGAGCCTGCAAAACAAAACTTCGCGCCAACGCGAACTGGAGGCACAGGCATTCGGCAGCGCGCCGGACATTTCCATCGACGTGGCCCTGATGGAGAAATCCCGCAAAGTCGCGGTGGTGCCCTGCGACATCGGCTGGAGCGACATCGGCTCGTGGGAAGCCCTGCGCCAGCTCACCCCCAGCGATGCCCATGGCAACCAGGTCAATGGCGAAGCGATCTTGCACGACGTGCATAACTGCTACATCGACTCGCCCAAGCGCGTGCTCGGCGCGGTCGGCGTGCGTGACCTGATCATCGTCGACACCCCCGATGCGTTGCTGATCGCCGACGCCCACCGCAGCCAGGACGTGCGCTACATCGTCGCCGAGCTCAAGCGCCAGAACCATCCGGCATACAGCCTGCACCGCACCGTCACCCGGCCGTGGGGCACCTACACCGTGCTGGAGGAAAGCAGCCGCTTCAAGATCAAGCGCATCGTGGTCAAGCCCCAGGCGTCGCTGTCGTTGCAGATGCACCACCACCGCAGCGAACACTGGGTGGTGGTCAGCGGCGCGGCGCAGATCACCAATGGCGAGCGTGAATTCCTGATCAACGCCAACGAGTCCACCTACATCCCTGCCGGGCACAAACACCGACTGACCAACCCCGGCATCATCGACCTGGTGATGATCGAGGTGCAGAGCGGCGAGTACCTGGGCGAGGACGACATCGTGCGCTTCGACGACATCTACGGGCGCGCACCGGCCGAGGTGAAAAAATGATATGCGCACGGCACTGATCATCCCGACCCGCAACGCCTCCAGCCACCTGACGCGGCTGCTGCCGGCGCTGGCCATGCAAACCCTGCAACCAGACGAGATGCTGGTGGTGGACAGCGCCTCCAGCGATGACACCGTGGCACGCTTTCGCGCGTTCGGCGCACGGGTCGAAGTGATCGACGCCCGCGACTTCAACCACGGCGGCACGCGGCGCTGGGCCAGCGCGCAAGTGGACGGCGACGCCTTGATCGTGATGACCCAGGACGCCATCCCCGCCACCCCTGAAACCTTCGCCAACCTGCTCGACGAGCTGCAACAAGACCCGCTCAACGGCGTGGCCTACGGTCGCCAGTTGCCACACCCCGACGCCGGGGTGCTGGGCGCACAGTCACGGCACTTCAACTACCCCGCGCAGAGCCGCAGCAAAAGCCTGGCCGACGCGCCGGAGTTGGGGATCAAGACCTGCTTCAGCTCCGACTCGTTTTCCGTGTACCGGCGCAGTGCGCTGGAGGCGGTGGGTGGTTTTCCCAGGGACGTGATCGGCAGCGAAGATGCCTTCGTCGCCGCACGCATGCTGCTCGACGGCTACAAGGTGCGCTACGCCGCCACGGCGCTGGTGCATCACTCCCACGATTACAAACTCATGGATGAGTTTCATCGCTACTTCGACATTGGTGTGTTCTACGGCCGCGAGCCGTGGATCAAGCAAGCCTTTGGCGACGCCGGGGGCGAAGGCAAGCGCTACGTGCTCGCCGAGCTTGCCGCGTTGCGCAAGGCAGGCGCCTTGCACCGCGTCCCCGAAGTTCTGGTGCGCAGCGCCTTCAAGTTGCTCGGCTACCGCCTGGGCCACCTGGAACGCCGTCTGCCCCTCGCCCTCAAGCGGCGCATCAGCATGTTTCCCGGTTATTGGAGGTGAGCAGCATGACCCAGAGGAAGTCCCCCGTGATGAAACGAACCGTGCTCGCCCTGGCCATGCTGGCCCTGGCCGCCTGCAATACACCGGCACGCATCGTCGCGCCAGACAGCAAGGCGGTCGAGGACGGCAAACGCGCCCTCGAACAGCTTGCGCAACTACCGCCGGCGGTGGAGCGCATCCGCGTCGGCGATCAGTTGCGCATCGTCCGCGATGCCGGCGAGATGCCGACGCTGTCGGCGTTCAACGTCAGCACCATCTATGAGCTGACGCTGTACACGGTGCAGACCGACGGCAAGATCAACTACCCGTTCCTGGGGCCGATCCATGTCGCCGGGCGCCAGCCTTCGGAACTCGCCACCGAACTGACCGGCAAGCTCGCGCAGACCTACCGCGAGCCACGGGTGACGGTGAACATCAACCAGGCACCGGGCAACTCGGTGATCGTCGGCGGTGCGGTGAACAACCCGACGGCGGTGCAGATCGCCACGGCCAACACCCTCGAACAGGCCATCCTCGGCGCCGGCGGGGTCAGCCCGGCGGGCAATGCGAGCATGGTCGCGTTGCTGCGCGAAGACGCCCAGGGCGCCTATCGCGCGTACTTCCTGGACTTCAGCCAGTTGCTCAACACCGGCCCCAACGGGCGCAAACCCGTGCACCTGCAACGCGGTGATGTGGTGTTCGTGCCCAAATCCAACGTGGGCGAGCGCATCCAAGGGGTGGATACCTACATGAACCAACTGATCCCGTTCACCAAGTCGATCGGGGTTGGCTACAACTACACCCGAACCAGCGGCGGCAATAACTAAAGGAGCGACATCCCATGATCGAGATCCGTTCTTTTCGTGATCTTCTGCGCCTGTTCTTCATCTTCCGTCGCGAGTTCAAGCTGGCGGCGATTGCCGCGCTGGTGATCATCCTGCTCGGCGCGTTCCTGTTGCCGGCCAAGTACGAATCCACCGCGCGCCTGCTGGTCAAGCCGGGGCGCGATTCAACCTTGCCGATCGAGATCAGCAACCGTCAGGCGCTGGTGATGCCCAGCACCCAGCGCGACCCGATTGTCGACGAAGAGCGCCTGCTCACCGGGCGGCCCATCGTGCGCGCAGTCGCCGAGCACTACCTGGAAGTGATCGACAACGCGCCGCCGCCGGAAGGCTTCTTGAAAGTTACCAAGCACTACGTCAAGAAAGGCATCGGCGCAGTGTTCGACGGCATCCGCGTGGTGCTGGAAACCATCGGCATCATCGAAAAAACCACCCCGGTGGAACGCCTGGCCGCCAGCCTGGAAAAGAGCTTCGATGTCAGCCACGCCGCCGGCTCCACGGTGATGGACATCAGCTTTACCTGGGGTGATCCGCAGATCGCCCAGGCGGTGGTCAAGGACTGGGTCGAAACCTACATCAACGAACGCACCGAGGCCTTGGGCCGCAAGAGTCTCTACGTGTTCTACGAAGGCCAGGTGAGTAACAGCGCCAGCGAGATCAAGAGCTACAAGGAGCAGATCCTCAAGCACCTCAACGAAATCGGTGCGGCGAGCATCACCGACCGCCTTGAAGACTTGTCCGAGCGCATCAACGTATTGCGCGGCGAGACCTTCAACACCACGCGCTTGATCGCCTCTTCCGACAGCGCCATCGAGAGCACGCGCACCCAGCTCAAGAGCCAGCCCAAGGAAGTCACCACCGTTCGCCAGATCGCCCTGAACCCGCAGCAGCAGGACTTGCGTCGCCTGCTCAACCAGAAGCTGCTGGAGAAGGCCGACATGATGCGCACCTACACCGACAACGCGCCGCCGGTCAAAGCCCTGGACGCCTCGATCCAGGCGATGCGGGTCCAGGTCGCCAGCGAAAGCAACACGGTGCAAGCCTCGGAAAACCGCGCGCCGAACACCTTGGAAATCCACTTGCAGCGCGTGCTGCTGGATGAAACCAGCAACAACAAGGCACTGCGCACGCAACTGGTGCAACAGCAGAAGCAATTGCTGAACCTGGAGACGCAACGCACCCAAGCCCTGGAGGTTGAACCGGAGCTGGCGCGCCTGTCCCGCGAGCTGAACGCCACCGAGCGCAACTACGCGCTGTACGTGGACAACCTGGAAAAATCGCGCATCGACCGAGAGCTGGACAACAGCCAGATCAGCAACATCGCGGTGATCGAAGAAGCCACTCTGAACCCTGGGCGGATCTTCCCCAAAACCCTGGTGATGCTGGTGTTGGCGGTTCCGTTTGCCATCGTCGTCGGCCTGCTGGTGATCTACCTGTGCTACCTGCTTGACCAGCGTATCCACGATGGCGGCCTGGTGGAGCGCAAGTTCGGCCTGCGGCTGTGGACCACCTTGCCGGAGCTGGATACCAGCACTGTGCAAAGCACCAACGCATTCCACGCCAGCATCTACCGGCTGTACAGCCAGCTCAAGCCCGATCGCATCGCGCAGAACGGCCTGACCCTGGGGCTGACCTCGGCGCGGCACGGCGAAGGCGTGACCTTTGTGGTCGAGCAACTGCGCCATCTGCTGCTGGAAAACGGCGTGAACGTACGGGTCGGCGGCCTCGCCCCGGCGGAGCCTGGCGAAGTGGTGCTGCTGGATGCCTCGGGCCTGCTGGATAACCGCGACGCGTTTGTCACCCTGCGCCGCGCCGACCTCATCGCACTGGTGGTGGAAGCGCATAAAAGCACGGTGCCGGTGGTGGAGCACGCGTTGTCGATCCTCAACACCGCGTTCGGCAAGGTCGATGGCATCATCATCAACCGGCGTAAATTCGAAGTACCGGCCAAGGTCCTGCGAACCATCGCCAAGTACCGGGGGGCGTTCTGATGCGCATTGCCCTGCTGGCTCCTTTGCCGCCGGAAAAAAACGGCATCGCCGACTATGCGAACCATTTCAAGACGGCGCTGGAGCAGTTGGGCGTGACGGTGGCGACACCGTTGAGCGGCGCGCAGGGAAGTACCCAGGCGATCCAGCAGGCCATCGCCGCGTTCAATTGGCAGAGCGTCGACCTGGTCCACGCCGAATTGGGCGGCGGGCGGCTCGGCGAGTTCCTGGCCCTGCGCGAATTGCGCAAGGCTCACCCGACCCTAGCGCTGACCGCCACGGTGCATGACCCCGAGCGCATCGTCTGGCGGCGCGAGCGGCTGCCCTTCCCGCTGAACCTGCTGGAACGCCTGCCCAGCCCGTTGCCGCAAGCGGCGGTGGTGCTGGCCGACCCACTGACCTTGCGCGAAGAACGCCAAGTCGCCAGAGGCCTGACCCGACTGATCACCCTCACCCGCCTCGGCGCCGACTGCCTGACCCAGCGCATGCAATTGCCACCCGGCAAAGTCGCGGTGATCAACCACGCCAACCTGGCGATCCCAACCGCACCGCTGCCGGCGTTGGATACCTTGCACCTGTTGTACTTCGGCTTTATCTACCGCGGCAAAGGCATTGAAGACCTGCTGCAAGCCCTGGCCGACATGTTCAAGCAAGCCCCCGAATTACGCGGCCGCGTGCGCCTGACCCTGGCCGGTGGCACCGCCGCTGAGATGGCGTTCGGCGCAGGCGGCAATTACCTGGAGCAGTTGAACAGCCAGATCGCCGCACTGGGCCTCACCGACACCCTCGACTGGCGGCTGAACCTGCCGGCGGCCGAGATCGCGCAGACGATCCAGGCGCACCATGTGATGGTGTTGCCGTATCGCGAATCGAAAAAACTCGGCCTGCTCGGGCGCCAACGCGGCACCAGTGGCGCCCTGTCCTGGGCCGCCGCGTGCGGGCGCGGGGCGATCACCTCGGATGCGCGGGCGTTTGCCGAAGAGGTCGCCAGCGGCAACGGCGCGATCTATCCACAAGGTGACGTGGCGGCGCTCACCGCGCAATTGCTGCGCCTGGCACGCACGCCGTCGTTGGTCCGGGACTGGGCCGAACGTGCCGGGGAAATCGGCCGCGAACGCCTGTGGCCGCTGACCGCGCAGCGCTTCAAGCAGCTGTTTGAACAGGCGATTGCGGGGGCCCCGTATGGCACGTAGATACACCTACCTGGCGAGCCTTGCGCTGATCGCCGCCCTTGGCCTCGGCGCGTTTATGTGGGGGCGCCCAGCCGACGCCGAGAACCATGTGCTCAAGGGCAACAAGGAGGTGGTGTGGAAGGATTTCCTGGGGGTGAACGCGCAGTTCCTGTGGTTCAGCCCCGCGCGCTACCAGCTGCAGATCGACCGCCTCAAGGCCCTGGGCCTGCAATGGGTGCGCCTGGATTTGCACTGGGATCAACTGGAACCCGTGGAAAACCAGTACCAGATCGCGACCCTCGATCAGTTGGTCGGCAAGCTGCAAGACAACCAGCTCAAGTCGCTGTTCTACCTGGTCGGTTCGGCCCCTTTCGCCACCACTGCGCCCGCTGGCGCGCCGTATCAGGACCAGTACCCGCCGGCCGATCCGAACATGTTCGCCACACGCATGGCGCTGCTGTCCCAGCGCTACCCCAGCGTTGATGCCTGGCAGGTGTGGAACGAGCCCAACCTGCTCGGCTTCTGGCGTCCGGCGGCCGACCCGGCGGGTTATGCCAGCCTGTTGACCGCCACGGCGAGCGCCTTGCGCGGGGTGAATCCGGCGAAACCCGTGGTGGCCGCCGGCATGGCGTTTTTCAGCGAAATGCCCAACGGCCAGACCATGTTCAACGCCCTCGGCGCCCTCGGCGTGGCCAGCCTGAACACGGTGGTGTCCTATCACCCCTACACCCAGTTGCCCGAAGGCAACGACCCGTCCAACCTGGATTTGATTGCCAAGACCAGCGCGCTCAACCAGGCCCTGCGCAACGGCGGCGTGCAGTCGCTGTGGAGCACCGAGTGGGGCTGGTCGACCTACCCGGGGCCGAAAGACGCGCAAGACCTGATCACCCCGCAACAACAGGCCGATTACGTGGTGCGGCGCGTGGCGCTGATGAGCGCGATGGATTTCGACAGGATCTTCCTGTTCACCCTCAGCGACCTGGACCAACGCGCCAGCGTGCGCGACAGGTTCTACGGCTTGCTCGACATCAACGCCAACCCCAAGCCGGTCTACACCGCGCTGAAGTATTTCCTGGATGTCAGCGGCCCCAGCCTGAGCCCGGCCGACCCACCGGCCGCCGACCAATTGCCCGACGGCCTGTTCAGCATCGGCTGGACCCGCGCCGACGGCCACAAGCTATGGTTCTTCTGGGCGGCCGAGGGCGGCAACGCACACTTGCCCGGGCTGACCCGTGCGACCCTGTACGACCCGCTACGCGGCACGCAAACCCCGGTAAGCGGCACCAACGGCCTGACCGTGACGGTCAAGCCGAACCTGCAAATTCTGTTATGGGATTAAGTGACCATGCGTATTTTATGGATCCTGCCCTACTCACCCTGGCCGGCCACCAGCGGCGGCAAGACGCGCCAGTTCCACCTGCTGCGCAGCCTCGCGGCGCGTGGGCACCAGATCACGCTGTTGCTGCATGACAAGCACCCGGTGGCAGCGGCCGATCGCGCGGTGCTCGAAGCCTTCCTGGAACAGCTGATCGTGCTGCCGCGTCGCCCGCTGCGCAGCGTCAAGACCCTGGTCGCCGGGTTGATCGCGCCCTATCCGCTGCTGGCCAGCGTGAATGGTCTGTCGGGGCAATTGCAGGACACTTTCGAGTGGCTGCTGGGCGAACAGTGGGACGTGGTGCAGATCGAACACAGCTACACCTTGCAGCCCTACGAAAGCGCACTGGCGCGCAAGGCCCAGCCGTTCGTGCTGACCGAGCACAACGTCGAATCCGCCCTTGGCGCCGCCACCTACGACCGCCTGCCGCGTTGGGCGCTGCCGTTCATTCGCTATGATCAGTGGCGCTATGCGCGCTGGGAACGCCGGGTGATGCGCCAGGCCACTCAAGTGATAGCCGTGACCGACAGCGATGCCCAAGTCCTCGAAGCCATCGCCGGCAAAGCGGTGCCGGTGGTGGTCAACGGCGTGGATTGCGACCACTTCGCCCGGGCCCATCCCGACCCGTCGGCGCGCCGTGTGCTGTTCCTCGGCAACTATGAATACGCACCGAATGTGGACGCCATCGAGTGGGCCCTGGATGAAATCCTGCCCAAGGTCTGGGCGCGTTGCCCCGATGCGCGCATGAGCGTGTGCGGCTTTGGCATGCCCGGCAGTTGGCGCACGCGCTGGCCGGACCCGCGCATCGAATGGCAAGGCTTCGTGCCGGACCTGCTGGCGTTGCAATCGAGCAGTTCGGTGTTCCTGGCGCCGTTGCGCCATGGCGGCGGTTCCAAGCTCAAGGTGCTCGAAGCCCTGGCCGCCGGCCTGCCGTTGGCGAGCACTGCGCAAGGTGTGTCGGGCCTGGACCTGGTGGAGGGCCTGGACTACCTCGGCGGCCAAAGCGCGTCCGCCCTGGCGGATGCCGTGGTGCGTCTGCTGCAATTTCCCGAAGCGGCCGCGCCCATGGGGGAGTCCGGACGTGCGTATGTGCGCCGGGCCCATGACTGGAGCGTCGCCGCCAGCCAATTGGAGCAGGTGTACGCCAGCCTCGTGCCGCTCAAACGCAAGGAGCCCACATGCGTATAGGCCTGGACTACCGCACCGTCGGCACCTCGCCGCAATCGGGGATCAGCCGCCAGGTGTATGCCCTGGAAACCGCCCTGCGCGCCTTGCCGCAGGTCGAACTGGAGCGCTTCACCGTGGCGCCCCTGGGTGACGCCAGCCGCTTGCAGGCCCACTGCCCAAGCTGGGGCTGCGCGAAAACCGCGATGCACCAACCGCACAATCGCCTGCGCTTCGAGGCCGGTTTTTTGCCGCGTGCACTGCGCGAGCAACACGTCGACCTGTACATCAGCACCTTCAACATGGGCCTGCCGCTGCCGCCCAAACCCAAGGGCCTGCGCACGGTGGTGCTGTTGCACGACTTGTTCCAGATCACTTTGGACAACTACCACGCCAACCGCCTGAAGGCGCTGATCTACAAGACCAGCGACCGGTTGTCGATTGCCTGGGCAGTGCGCAGTGCCGACCGGGTGTGGACACCGTCGCAGTACAGCGCCGATGAGACCGCGCGTTTGTTTCCCGAGGCAAAGGCCAAGATTCGTGTGCTGCCCAATCAGGTCGATGGGTTCGCCGGGCTGCCCGCAGACCTCAGCGCACGCCAACTGCCCAAGGATTACTGGTTGCTGGTAGGCACTCGGGAGTTGCGCAAAAACGTGCCGTTTTGGGTCGACGCCTGGCAACGGGCGCGGCGCCAATCCCCAGCCGTGCCGGAGTTGGTGCTGGTCGGCAGCCTTGAGCATTTGCCCGAGGCCCAACGCAGCTTGCCGGGGATTCGCGCACTGAGTGGCGTGTCGGATGCCGAATTGCACGCGCTGTACCGCCAGGCCTCGCGCTTGTGGCAACCGTCGTATGCCGAAGGCTTCGGCTTGCCGGTGATCGAGGCCCTGAGCGTCGGCACGCCGGTGGCCGTGGCCAGCGGTACGTCGCTGGATGAAATCACCCCGCCGTCGGCGCCGCGTTTTTCGCCCACCGATGGCCCGGCGTTGGTGCAGTTGATGCTGGACCTGGCGCAGCGCCCCGCCGAAGACGCGCCGGAGCAATGCCGCCAATGGGCCGAACGCTATAACCCCGGCGCCTACCGTCGGCGCCTGGCTGAATTGATCGAGGAGCTTCAATGAGAGTAAGCCTGCCAAGCCTCGTCCCGGTGTTCTTTGGTGCGCTGTTCGGCGCCCTGGCGTTGTTGCTGTCCCCGGCCAAGGCATTTGTCGCGGTGCTGGGCCTGGCGGGCGCATTGACGATCCTGCGCTTTCCGCTCTGGGGTCTGTTGCTGTTTGCGGTGGCGGCGACGTTCATGCCGTACTCAACGGTCAACCTGGGCATCCGCACCACCGTCAGCGAAGCGATCCTGGCGCTGACCTGGGGCGCGGTGCTGTGGCAACGCTTTCTGTCGCGGCTGCCCGACTCGCCGCGTTTCTCGCAGCGCCCCACCGACCAGATGCTGCTGTGGCTGATGCTGTTCAGCGTATTGCCGTTTATCGTCGGCCAGGTCATCACCCACGCCGAGAGCAGCGGTCTGGCCAACTGGCTGCGCTGGTTGCTGAACCTGTCGGGGGTGTTTCTCGCGGCCAAGTTGCTGGTGGAACAAAAGCACCGCGAATCCCTGGTGATCGCCCTGCTGCTGGGCACCTTGGCGATGCTGTTGCTGTCGATCGGGGTATTTGTGCGCACCCGCTCGGGGGCCGGAATTGCGCCGATCCTGGGGCTGTTCAACTACGCCAACTTCGACACGCTGAAGTTCGGCCTGGAGGCCATGTCCTCGCGCATGGGTTCGCCGTGGACGCACCCGAATGCCATCGGTGGGATCATGGCGCTGCTGCTGCCGCTGGCGTTCTGCTACGGCATGACCGAACAAGGCTGGAAGCGCGGCCTGGGCCTGAGCGTGGCGTGCCTGGGCGCGGCAGCGCTGTTGTTGGCCAGTAGCCGTGGCGCGATGGTCAGCCTGGCGCTGGTGCTGCTGTGGATGGCCACGCGTCGCGTGCCATACACCGGGCGTTTGCTGATGATCGGCGCGGCCTTGACCGTGGCGCTGGTGATCGCGTACCCACCGTTGCAGGACCGCCTGGCGACGATTTTCTCGTCGAGCAACGCCAGTACCGAAGTACGCGTGGATGAGTATCGCCTGTTCCCGCAGGCGGTGGCCGCGTACCCCCTGGGCATTGGCTTCAAGGTCGACCCGCCGGTGCCGGGCACACATCTGCTGGGGATCTCCAACCTGTGGCTGAACTACATCTACAAGGTCGGCATTGTCGGCATGCTGCTGTTTGTCGCGGTGACCGTGCGCTGGTGGCGTGAAGCGCGCCCGGAAAAAGGCCCGATCCGCCTGACCAAGGACAACGCCCTGTGGCTGGGCACCACGGCGGGGATTCTGTCGGCGCTGGTCAGCGGCTTGTTTGACCACTACTTCAGCTTTGCGGTGGTGATGGTGGCGTTGTTCTGGCTGATGGTGGGGATCAACGTGCTGGAGGCGCGGCGGCTGTTTCCGGCGCGGCTGCCGCAGGTCAAACGCGTGGCGGCACACGCGCCTTTGCTCAACGGCGTACGTCCCTGATGTTCGGCTCCGCCGCCTGGCTGACCGTGGCGACGTTGCTCGGCTTGTGCCTGGGCTTTGCGCGCGAATGGCTGCTGGTGGCGGCCTGGGGCGCGGGCGAGCGCAGTGATGCGTTCCTGATTGCGTTGTTCTTGCCCGAAGCCTTGCGCATGTCGCTGGCCGGTGGCGTGCTGAGCGCCGCCGCGCTGCCGCTGTACTTGCAACGAGACGAGCGCGGGCGGCTGGACTGGCTGGCAGTGATGTTTGCAGCCTTGCTGCTGATCGCACTGGTGACCAGCCTGTTGCTGGCCTTGTTGGCGCCGTGGCTGGTGCAACTGCTCGGCCCCGGGTTGGCGGCAAGTGCCACGGCGTTGGCGGGCAGCAACCTGCAGGTCGTCGCGTGGTGCGTGCCGGGTTTACTGCTGCATGCGCTGTTCAGCATTCCATTGCAGGCGGGCGAGCGCTTTGTGCTGGCGGGCCTGGGCTCGCTGCTGTTCAACCTGCCGCCGGTGACCTACCTCGCCCTGGCCGGCAACGCCACGCAACCGCACACCCTGGCCCTGGCGTGCCTCGCCGGCAGCCTGTTGATGCCGCTGGCGCTGCTGCCTTCGATCTGGCGCCAGGGCTGGCGGCCGTGGCGCTGGCAGCTGGCGCTGGCGCCGTTGCGCGAGTTGGGCCAGCGCATCGGCCCGCTGCTGTTGAGCAATGCTGCCAGCCAGGGCTTGGCGTTGATCGAACGGTTGGTGGCGTCGCTGCTGGGCGAAGGCGCGGTGACCTGGGTCAACCTCGCACGCAAGCTGATGAACCTGCCGCTGATTGCGCTGATGAGCCTCAACCAGGTGCTGTTGGGCATGATGAGCCGCCGTCAGGGCGATGCGCGCCTGGCGCTGCTCAAGCGCGGCCTGGAAACCGCCAGCGTGCTGACCCTGCCCGCCGGTGTCGGGCTGGTGGCCGCCGCGCCGAGCCTGGTGGCGTTGCTGCTGCCCAAGCAATCGGCGGATTCGCCGTTGCCGTTGTTGTTGGCCTGGTTTGCCGTGCCCTTGGTGTTCGGCGCCTGGAACGCCTTGCTGGCGCGTTACGCCTACGCCGCCGGTGACACGCGCCAGCCGTTGCGTTGCGAGTTGCTCGGCAGCCTGGTCAACGTACTGTTGCTCGGCGCGCTGCCGTTTGTCTTCGGCCTGGCGGGCATTGCGCTGGCCGCACTGGCCGGAGTGATCTGCACTGCGTTGCTGCTGATGCAACGCCAGTCCTTGCTCACTGCCCTGCCCTGGGCACGGCAATGGCTGTTGAGCGCGCTGTTGATGGGGCTGGCGGCGCTGTGGCTGTTTGGCATTGAAGGCGTCTGGCGGCAACTGGCGCTGAGCACCCTGGCCGGCGCGCTGGTGTTGCTGGGAATGGGGCTGTGGCTGAAGCCGTGGCGCAAGGCATGAACGATTGTTCGGGAGTGATCAGGTGAAACATCGCTGGATTCAAATGGATATTGCCAAAGGCATCGGCATCCTGGTGATCGTGTATGCCCACAGCTGGTTTGTGGCCACGTCCCTGGACCTGATGTACCCGATTCTGGCGTCGTTCATTCTGCCGCTGTTCTTCTTTTTGTCTGGCGTGCTGTTCAAGCCGGAACAGCCCTTTGGCGAGATGGCCGTGCGCAAGGCCGACGGCCTGCTCAAGCCGTTTTTTTTCACCATGCTGGTGTACGTGGTCGTGCGCGATGTGCTGCGCGGGCAACCGCTACTGGCGGATGTCGGCGGCGTGCTGTATGCCTCGGTGGACACCATCCCGTGGCAGGCGCTGTGGTTTTTGCCGCATTTCTGGGTGGCGATTCTGTTCAGTTGGTGCGTGCTGCGTTTGATCCAACGCCTGCCGTTGGCACTGAGTTGCGTGCTGACCGGACTGATTTTGGTGGTGGGCACCTGGATACTGCCGTGGTTCTGGCAACTGCCGGTGACCGTCGGCGGACACACCTGGGTGCTGCCGGGTTTGCCCTTCAGCCTGGACGTCACGCTGATCAGCAGCGCGTGTTTCATCCTCGGCTACCTGCTGCGGGACTGGCTGCGCCGCCATGAGGGGTCACTGCTGACCCTGGTGATATCGGCGGTGCTGTTTGCGGCGGTGTTTCTCTGGCGCGGCGACACCATGGACCTGGCGCAACGGCGCTATGACCACTGGTTGTGGACCAGCCTGCTGGCAGTGATCGGGGTTTACCTGTGCTGGGCGCTGGCGCGAGTGCTCATGGTGTCGAGCGTGTTGACGCGGGCGATGACCTACATTGGCCAGTCCACGTTGATCCTGTTGATCTTCCATGGCGAGATCCAGCACAAGACCGTCGACTTGATGGAACGCCTGGGGCTGCATGCGTTTGTGGCGGCGAGTGTCGGGTTGGTGGTGGCGGTGGTGGCGCCGTTGTTGATCGGGGAAGTGATCAAGCGGGTGGCGTTTCTGCGGTTTTTCTACTTTCCGTTTCCAGTGCGCAAGAAAATTGAAACGCCAACTCCAGCACGCAGTTGAACCCAAATGTGGGAGCGGGCTTGTGTGGGAGCCGGTGGGTCCGGCTCCTGGCGTGGGTCAATCGTCCAGTTGTTGCGGGGCGGGCTTGCTGCCGGCTTTGGTCGGTTTGGCGCCCTTGGCCGGGGCCGGTGCAGCCGGTTCGGGTTCTGCGGCGGCGGCGGCTTCTTTTTCGGCCATGGGCATCTGGTCGATGGTGCTGAAGAATTCCTTGAGGTCGAGGGTATCCGGTGGCACGGTCTTCTCGAGTTTCTTCTCGCCGTCCTTGCCCACCAGGATCACCTTGGTGCCGCTGCCAGCGCCGAGCTTGAGGGCACGGATCAATGCGTTGGTTTCCGGTGGCGTGAGCTTCTTGTTGTCTTTGGCGTCCTTGGCGAACTTTTCCCCTTCGGCGCCGATGCTGCCGAATTTCACGGTGTAGAGCACCATGCTGCGCTCTTCAAACGCCTGCTTGGTGGCCGCTTCGTCGAGTTGTTTCTTGAGGATCGCCAAGGTGGCATTACCCGAATCCAGCTCCACCACCACCAGCGGGCGGGCTTTGCCCAAATCCTGCTTGAGTGGGTTGGTATCATCAGCGGCCAACAGCGGCCCCGTAAAAGCCATCAAGGTAGCCAGGGTCAGCGACCGGATGAGCATGCGCACCTCCTTCTAGTTCCATGCAGGGTTCTTGAGTTTCATGTCTGCGACAGTCAAATTCAAGGATGATTCCTACACCGCTGCAAGAAAGCGTAGGTCAGCACGCCCGCTACGCAAGGGGTTGAGACGCTTTTGCGGTGATTGTTTCGACTGATTGCAGAAACATCATGAGACCTTCCAATCCGGCCAATGCCGCGCAAATACGGGGGCGACGATAGGGTCGGCGTCCACCTGCACCAGGCTTTGGGCAAAACCCGGGGCCAGGCCGTGCAATGCCTCCCGCGACTCATCCCAGCGCGACACCGCCGCCGCCATCAGGCCCAGTGCATTCGGCGTGTCGTTGGGGGCAAACAACTGCCCGGCAAACTGATCGGCAAACACCACCCAGGCCTGATGCAGGTAGCGCCGGGTGCCGGTGACCAACTGCGCCTGCACGGTTTCGTTGACATTGCCGAGCCAGCGTTGCGGGTAGTCGATGATGCCGATGGCCGAGTAGCAGTTGGCGGCGATGTACACCAGCCCGCGGATGATCTGCGCGCGGTTGCCGGCCAACAGTTCGGACGCGGGAAATTCCAGGCCGAGGTGGATCAGGATCGCCGCGCTTTCGGTCAGCACCTGGCCATCGGGGGTGAGCAACGTGGGCACCTGCTTGAGCGGGTTGATGCGCGCCAGCTCATCGCTGCCCTCACCGATGGCCCATGAGGCCGCATCGATCCGTCGCCACGGCACCGCGCACCGCTGCAGGGCGATTTCGATCATGCAGGAGCCGGACTCGTCGATGCCGTAGAGCGTGTACATGGGCTTGCTTCCTATTGCCAAACTGAGCCCAAGATTGCGGGCCTTCGCCGTATCGAATCAAGCGTTTAAAACAGGCCCATCTGCCCACCGACCAGGGTGCTGAAATCGTCGTTGACGAACGGCAGGATCGCATCGGCCACCGGCTGCAATTGACGGGTGACGTAGTGGTCGTAGTCGATGGGCGCCTGGCTGACTTCCAAAGGCTGCGGACCGTTGACGCTGATTACGTAGCTGATCCAGCCACCGCGCTGGTACTGGCGCGGGCGGCCGAGGCGGTCGTTGTAGTCGTCAGCCAGGCGCGCAGCGCGTACGTGGGGTGGCACGTTGCGTTCGTAGTCGTCGAGCGGGCGACGCAGGCGCTTGCGGTAGATCAGCAGCTCGTCGAATTCGCCGCTGAGGGTGCGCTGCACGTAGTCGCGGATGTAATCCTGGTGCGGCAGGCGGTGGAAGATGCGCTGATAGAGTTCCTGCTGGAACTGGCGGGCCAGGGGCGACCAGTCGCTGCGCACGGTTTCCAGGCCTTTGTAGACCATTTCCTCGCTGCCGTCGCTGCGCGTCACCAGGCCGGCGTAACGTTTTTTGCTGCCCTCCTCCGCACCGCGAATGGTCGGCATGAGGAAGCGGCTGAAGTGGGTTTCGTACTGCAGTTCCAGCGCACTTTGCAGACCGAATTCGCTGCGCAGATGCTCGCGCCACCAGTCGTTGACGTGCTGCACCAACGCCTGGCCGATGCGGCTGGCGTCGTCCTGGGAATGGGCGCTGCCGAGCCAGACGAAGGTGGAGTCGGTGTCGCCGTAGATCACCTCATAACCCTGGGCTTCGACCAGGGCGCGGGTCTGGCGCATGATCTGGTGGCCGCGCATCGTGATGGAGGACGCCAGCCGTGTGTCGAAGAAGCGGCAACCACTGGAGCCGAGCACGCCGTAGAAGGCGTTCATGATGATTTTCAGGGCCTGGGACAGCGGCGCGTTGTGTTCGCGCTTGGCCTCTTCGCGGCCCTCGGACACCCGCGCGACGATGGCCGGCAAGCAGTGCCGGGTACGCGAGAAACGGGCGCCGCGAAAGCCTTCCACGGACAGGCTGTCGTCGGGGTACTTGAGGCCTTCGATCAGGCCCACCGGGTCGATCAGGAAGCTGCGGATGATTGATGGGTAGAGGCTTTTGTAGTCGAGCACCAGCACCGATTCGTAAAGACCGGGACGCGAGTCCATCACGAAACCGCCGGGGCTGGCCTGGGGCGGTTTGTCGCCCAGGTTCGGCGCGACAAAGCCCTGGCGGTGCATCAGTGGCATGTACAGGTGGGTGAACGCGGCGACCGAGCCGCCGTTGCGATCCGCCGGCAGGCCGGTGACGCTGGCGCGTTCGAGCAGGAACGTGAGCAGTTCGGTCTTGGCGAAGATCCGCGTGACCAACTCGCAGTCCTTGAGGTTGTAGCGCGCCAGGGCGGGCTTGTCCTCGGCGAACATGCGGTTGATTTCGTCCATGCGCTGGTACGGCGTGGAGATGTCCTTGCCTTCGCCGAGCAGGGTTTGCGCGACGTTTTCCAGGCTGAAGGATTCGAAGCTCCAAGTGGCCGAACGCAAGCCTTCGATACCGTCAATGATCAAGCGCCCTGCCGCTGCGGCGAAGTAGTGATTGCGGCTGCCGTGTTCGCGCCAGGTCATGGCTTCGCCGCCACGACCGAGCAGCAGCGGTACGTTGAGGCGCTGGGCGTGTTCGTGGAGCACGCGCAGGTCGAACTGCACCACATTCCAGCCGATGATCGCGTCGGGGTCATGGATGGCGATCCATTGGTTGAGGCGTTCGAGCAGTTGGGCGCGGGTGTCGCAGTAGTCGAGCTTGAAGTCCACCGCGGTGGTTTTGTTCGGCGGGCCGAGCATGTACACCTGGCGCTCGCCGCAACCTTCGAGGGCGATGGAGTAGAGATCGCCCTTGGCGGTGGTCTCGATGTCGAGGGACACCAGTTTCAGCGGCGGTCGGTAGTCGGGCGCAGGTTTCATCTGCGCATCGGATAGCACGCCGGCGGCGTCGGGCGTACCGCCGAACCACACCGGCGCGGTGATGAAACGCTCCATCATGTAGCGCTCGGGCGGGCGAACATCGCCTTCGTAGACGTCGACACCGGCGGCGCGCAGGCGTTTTTCCAGGTCCATCGCCTGGCGGTGCTGGCGGGTGTAGAGGCCCAGCACCGGGCGGTGATGGAAATCGCACAGTTGCAGTGGGCGCAGTTCGATCTCGCGCTCGCCCTTGAGAAGCCAGTCGAGCGGCTTGCGATGGGCTTCGGGGATGAACATCACCGAGGTCTGCACAGGGAGGCGGACGAACCTGGGGCCCTGGTCGGTGGCCAGCCAGAAGCTGACCTCCGTACCCGCCGGGGTGTCGCGCCAATGCCGGGTCAGGACAAAACCCTGCTGTAAGTCCACCGTACCGCACCTCAGGAATCGCTTTCAGGGCGTGATTCTACTCGGCATCTCGCGCACGCAGACCGCAGAAGTAAATATTTGTTGCGTGACGCTAATACCAATTACTATCATTTGCATCGGAGTCGTATCCGCGCAGTGAGGACGCGCAACGTTTGTTGCCCTTTTCCTCACTGGATCGACCATGCCCTTCCCTATTCCGTTTCGCCCGACCCTGCTCGCCCTGTGCTGTTCCCTGGGCGTCACCGCTCACGCTGCCACCCCCATCCCCCCGCAGGATGCAAACAACCGTCAGGACGGCGACACGCTGGAATTGGGCGCCACCAACATCAACGCTGACGCGCCGACGCCAGGCGCCCTGCCCCCGGTGTATGCCGGCGGCCAAGTGGCGCGTGGCGGCCAGTTGGGGGTGCTGGGCAACCAGGACATCATGGATGTGCCGTTCAGCATGTCCTCTTACACCGAGAAACTGATCCGCGACCAGCAGGCCGAAACCGTCGGCGATGTGTTGCTCAACGACTCGTCCGTGCGCCAGGCGTCGGGCTATGCCAACCAGGCGCAGACGTTCATGATTCGTGGCCTGCCCCTGAACGGTGACGATATTTCCTATAACGGCCTCTACGGCATCCTGCCACGCCAGATCATCTCCACCGACGCCCTGGAACGGGTTGAAGTGTTCAAGGGCCCGAATGCCTTCATCAACGGTGTGAGCCCCACCGGCTCGGGGATCGGTGGCGGCGTGAACCTGCAACCCAAACGCGCCGATGATCTGCCGTTGCGTCGTTTCAGCACCGATGTCAGCAGCGACGGCCGGGTGGGCGAGCACTTGGATATTGGCCAGCGCTTTGGTGAAGACCATCAGTTTGGCGCACGGGTGAACCTGTCCCAGCGTGAAGGCGACACCGGCATCGATGATGAAAACCAGCGCTCGAAACTGTTTGCGGTCGGCCTGGACTACCGTGGCGATGCATTGCGGTTGTCCGGTGACTTTGTGTATCAGAAACAGCACATCAACGGTGGTCGCAATTCGGTCTTCACGGGCACCGCCACCCACATCCCGGATGCGCCTTCGGCACACACCAATTACGCGCCGAGCTGGAGCAGTACCAACCTTGAAGACACCCTGGGCATGCTGCGCGCCGAGTACGACCTGAACGACAACTGGACCGCGTACGCGGCGGGCGGGGTCAAGCACAGTCGTGAAATGGGGCGCTACTCATCGGTGACCCTGACCGACAACCTCGGCAATGCCACCGCCAGCGGTTCGACCATCGCCCACGAAGAAGACAACAGTAGCCTGATGAGCGGCCTGAACGGCAAGTTCCAGACCGGCGCGGTCAGCCATCGCCTCAACTTCGGCCTGGCCGGGATCTGGACCCAGGTGCGCAACGCCTATGTGTTCGCCAGCGGCAAGACCACGACCAATATCTACAACCCGGTGACCGGCGCACCACCGGCCCTGAACAACCCACGCAACACGCCAGGCACCGACTTCAGCGACCCGCAAATCACCGCCAAGACCTTCGTGCGCAGCGCGGCCGTTTCCGACACTGTTGGCTTCTTCGATGACCGCCTGCTGGTGACCGTCGGCGCACGTCGCCAGCAGATGGTGGTGCAGGGCTACAACTACATGAGCGGTAGCCGCACGGCCAACTATGACGAGTCGATCACCACGCCGGTCTACGGCCTGGTGTTCAAACCGTGGGAGCATGTGTCGGTGTACGCCAACCGCATTGAGGGCCTCGCACAGGGCCCGACGTCACCGCTCAAGGTAGGCCCCCGGACGGTCATCGGCGGCGGGCAGGCCTATGCGCCGGCGCGTTCCAAGCAGATCGAAGCGGGCGTCAAGGTGGACATGGGCAGCTATGGTGCGACGCTGGGTGTGTACCGTATCGAACAACCTGGGGCCGGTTACTCCGAAATCGTCGATGCCGACACTGCGCGCTACGTGCGCGAGGGTCTGCAAATCAACAAGGGCGTGGAACTCAATGTGTTCGGCGAACCGCTCAGCGGCTTGCGTCTGCTCGGCGGCGTGACGCTGATGAAGACCGAGCTCAAGGACACGGAAAAAGGCGCCAACGATGGCAACCGTGCGATCGGCGTGCCTTCGTTCCAATTCAACGCCGGGGTGGACTGGGACGTACCGGGCCTGCAAGGCGTGAGCCTCAACGGGCGCATGCTGCGTACTGGCGGGCAGTACGCCGACGCGGCCAACACCTTGAGCCTGCCGGCGTGGAATCGCTTTGATGTGGGCGCGCGCTACAACTTCAAGGTGGCGCAACGTGATGTGACGCTCGGTGCGACCGTGGAGAACGTTGCCAACGCGAAGTACTGGGAGTCGGCGCAGGGTGGTTTCCTGAGTCAGGGCGATCCGCGTGTGGCCAAGTTATCTGCTTCGGTGGATTTCTAGTTCATTTGTGTAGTGAGCGGGCTTGCCCCGCGCCGGGGGGGGCGAAGCCGCCCCAAATCCGGACACCTCGGTTTACCTGAAACACTGCGGCGTACCGTTTGGGGTGGCTTCGCCACCCAGCGCGGGCAAGCCCGCTCACTACAGAGCAGTGGTGTAGGTTTCGATGTTGGCCATTTGTTCGTCCCAGCCACGGGAGTTCATCTTGAAGGCTTTCTGGCGGCGGGATTCGGGAATAGCGTCGAAACCGGATTCAACTACCCGCAGCAAGATGCCGGGGGCGCGGTCTTCGAGGGTGAACTCCACGAGGGTTGGGGTTTCCTGGTCATAGTCGACCCCCTCCTCTACCGCGAATGGATGCCACCGGAACGAGAACAGGGTTTGCGGCAGGATGCGTTCGATCCTGGCCTTCCAAACCACGTGTTCATAACCGGGGTAGGTAATCGGTGCTTCGATGGTTTGCCCGGCCACAAAGGTTTTGCCCTTGAGGGCGATGCCAAACCAGCTGCCGAATTGCTCGGCGTCGGTCAATGCGTCCCAGACCTGTTTGCGTGATGCGTTGAGCAGGACTTTTCGTTCAATTCGATCTAACACGTGCATAAGTCACCTCCTGCATTGACAGTAGGCGACATCAACCAATGCGCAACCCTTTCGGTCGCGTAGTGGTGTTGCTACTTATCTCAGGATTTCCATTTGGCATTGACCGTCCCATGGTGCGGCTCCCGTGGCGCCAGTCCCACAGATGGATACTCGTCCACCAGATAACTGCCCAACGGGTTCGCAAGGTGAACGGAGCAAAACAGATCCAGGCCTAAGGGCAATGATGTGTATCTACGTGATGCGCCGGGTAGCGGTGAACGGTAGATTGTCCCTCTTCTCCCTGAGGTGACGCTCTATGACTCAACAACTCCATGGAAGTTGTTTCTGCAAGGCCGTGCGGTATGAACTGGACAGCCTGGATATGCCCATCAGCCACTGCCATTGCCAAAGCTGTCGCAAGGTCCACGCTGCGGCGTTCGTTTCGACAGCGGGCGTGATGCGCGAGCACTTTCGTTGGACCCAGGGCGAGGCGCTGTTATCGTCGTATGAATCTTCGCCGGGGAAACTCAGGCATTTCTGCTCGCGCTGCGGCTCACATCTGATCGCAGAACGTCCGCATCAACCCCATGTGATTGTGCGTGTGGCAACGCTGGATGATGATCCGGGGGTCACGCCGAGCTCACACATCTGGACCGCCCACGATGTGCCGTGGCTGGCACATGAGGGCGTCGAGCAGTGGGCCGAATGGAAGGCGTGATTTAAACGTGCGGGTCACCTGGGGCTTTGGCCGGCGTCGCATATTGCGGCTTGAGGTGGCCTTCCTGGTCGAGTAACCAGGCATCCATGATCTGGCGCACCACAGGACCGGCAACCCGTCCGCCGGCCTCACCGTTTTCGATCATCACCGAGATCACGATTTTCGGGTGTTCGGCCGGCGCAAAGCCGACGAACAAGGCGTTGTCGCGGTGACGCTCCAAGGTCTTGTTGCGGTCGTAGCGTTCGCCCTGCTTGATCGCGACCACCTGCGCCGTACCACTCTTGCCAGCAATCCGGTATTGCGCGCCTTGCGCTGCGGCGCGAGCGATGCCGCGCGGGTCGTGCATCACCAATTGCATGCCGTGGTTGACTTGTTCCCAGTCACGCGGGTCCTTGAGCACCACATTAGGCATAGGATTTTCGTCCACCGGCGGCACGCCGTTGATGGTTTTGGCCAGGTGTGGACGGTTCCACACACCTTTGTTGGCGATCAACGCGGTGGCTTGGGCCAGTTGCAGCGGGGTGACCTGCATGTAGCCCTGGCCGATGCCGAGGATCACGGTCTCGCCGGGGAACCAGGGTTGGCGGCGTGTTGCGCGCTTCCAGGCCTGGGATGGCATCAGCCCGGCTGACTCTTCAAACATGTCGAGGGAGACTTTCTGGCCGAGGCCGAACTCGGCCAGGTAGTCATGCAGCCGGTCGATGCCGAGCTTGTGGGCCAGGTCATAGAAGTAGGTGTCGTTGGAACGCATGATGGCCGCGTCCATGTCTACCCAGCCATCGCCGCTGTGGTTCCAGTTGCGGTATTTGTGGTCGAAGTCGGGCAGTTGGTAGTAGCCGGGGTCAAACACGCGGGTCTGGGCGGTAACTACGCCGCTGTCGAGACCGGCGATGGCGACTTCGGGCTTGATGGTCGAGCCTGGCGCGTAGAGGCCGCGCAGTACGCGGTTGAACAGCGGACGGTCGATGGAGTCGTGCAGCGCCGCGTATTCCTTGAAGCTGATGCCGGTGACGAACATGTTCGGGTCAAAGCTCGGCTTGCTGACCATGGCCAACACCTCGCCGGTCTGCGGGTCGAGGGCCACCACCGAACCGCGACGGTCGCCCAGGGCTTCCTCGGCAGCTTCCTGGAGGTGGACGTCGAGGCTGAGTACGATGTTTTTGCCGGGGACCGGATCGGTATGCTTGAGCACGCGCAGTACGCGGCCTTGAGCGTTGGTCTCGACCTCTTCGTAACCTACGTGACCATGCAATTCGGATTCATAGAAGCGCTCGATGCCGGTCTTGCCAATAGACTGGGTGCCGCGGTACTCAACCGAATCGAGGGCCTTGGACTCCTTTTCGTTGATCCGACCGACGTAGCCAATGGAATGGGCGAAGTGTGCACCCAACGGGTAGTGACGCACGAACTGTGGCTCGACATCCACGCCAGGCAGGCGGAACTCGTTTACGGCCAGCACGGCGATTTGCTCTTCGGTCAACTCGTAGAACAATGTCACGGGAACGAACGGGTGGCGGGCTTGCTTGAGCGCCTTATCGAACACGGCACGGTCTTCGGCAGGCAGGTGCAGCAGGTTCACGATCGCGTCCAACTCACCCTTGAGATCAGCGGTGCGTTCGCGGGTGATCGTCAGGTTATAGCTGGGCCGGTTGTCGGCCAGTACCACGCCGTTGCGGTCATAGATCAAGCCACGGGTCGGAGTGATCGGCAGGACGTGAACGCGGTTGTTTTCAGAAATCGTGGAGTGGTAGTCGAACTGCACGACTTGCAAGAAGTACATGCGGCCCACCAGGGCGCACGTGATGCCAATCACCAACAGCGCGCAGGCAAGCAGGCGCTTGTTGACCAAGCGGTTCTCGTTTTCGTGATCTTTGATGGGTATCGGTTCAGGCATTTCTACAGCATCTCGTTGAAGAAGGTCGACGCCGCGTCCTGCGGGTGAAAGATCAGTCCTTGTGAAAATGTGCTGCACCATACCAAAAATGCGGAAACACTTTGCATCGATTTCCCCAACGGCATGTTATTTGGCACCCGGGGAGGCGAGATTGTTTCTTCGCACTTTTCGACCGCCCAAAACAAAACCCCATCTGCTTTCGCAAATGGGGTTTCGGAATTTAATCTTGACGATGACCTACTCTCACATGGGGAAACCCCACACTACCATCGGCGATGCATCGTTTCACT
>NZ_JACVAC010000012.1 GCF_014851685.1 Pseudomonas sp. PDM05 | reverse complement strand
TGTACCTGTGTGACTATCCCCTAGGGAGGCTTGGACGAGGCATGGGCCGCGTCCAAGCCTAAAATGTGTAAACGATGTCCCCGGTTTCAGATGTAAAGGATGTCTACGGTTCTACACCCGCGCTGGGGCGCGAAGCGCCCCGAATGCAGCCTACATACTCGTCCAAGCAGGTATCATTGCCTGCTTTGGGGCCGCTGCGCGCCCCAGCGCGGGGCAAGCCCGCTCACTACAACATCGCAAGGATCGCCACCATGCTGCTGATGCTCTACCTCATCGCCATCACCGCCGAAGCCATGACTGGCGCCCTGTCCGCCGGGCGGCGCGGTATGGACTGGTTTGGTGTGGTGCTGATCGCTTGCGTGACGGCGCTGGGCGGCGGTTCGGTGCGTGACGTGCTGCTGGGGCATTACCCGCTGACCTGGGTCAAACACCCGGAATACCTGGTGCTGACCTCGGTGGCGGCGCTGGTGACGATCTTTATCGCGCCGTTGATGCGCCATCTGCGCTCGCTGTTCCTGGCGCTGGATGCCGTGGGGTTGGTGGCGTTCACCTTGATCGGTTGCATGACCGCCCTGGAAATGGGGCATGGCATGCTGGTGGCGTCGGTCAGTGGCGTGATCACCGGCGTGTTCGGCGGCATCCTGCGGGACATTTTCTGCAACGACATCCCGCTGATCTTTCGACGTGAGCTGTACGCCAGCGTGTCGTTCCTCGCCGCCTGGTTCTACCTGCTGTGTCTGTATCTGGAGCTGCCCAGCGAACAGGCGATTCTGCTGACTTTGTTCAGCGGCTTTCTCTTACGCCTGCTGGCGATCCGTTTTCACTGGGAAATGCCCAAGTTCGTCTATAACGACGACGTCCACTAGCCGCGCGTGGCGTGCTGCTTCAGCGCCCATTCCACATGCTCGCGCACCAGCTCTGAGGGGGAGTCCCGCCGTGCCTTCAAGGCTTCCAGCACGGGGATGCTCGATGGCGCATTGCCCAGGCCCACCGCCAGGTTGCGCAGCCAGCGCTCGTACCCGGCGCGACGCAGGGGTGAACCTTCGGTGCTGCTGAGGAATTTGTCCTCGTCCCACATAAACAGCTCGGCCAACTCGGCATTGTCCAGGTTGTGGCGAGGCTTGAAATCGCTTTCGTCGGTGGCTCGGGCGAAACGATTCCACGGGCACACGATCTGACAGTCATCGCAGCCAAATACCCGGTTGCCGATCAGCGGGCGCAGCTCTTCCGGGATCGCGTTCTTCAGTTCGATGGTCAGGTAGGAAATGCAGCGCCGGGCATCCAGCACATAGGGGCCGACGAAGGCATTGGTGGGACAGATGTCCAGGCACGCCGTGCAACGCCCGCAGTGTTCGGTGCCATGGGGCTCGTCCACCGGCAGCGGCAGGTCGACAAACAGCTCGCTGAGGAAGAAGTAACTGCCGGCCTTGCGGTTGAGCACCAGGGTGTTCTTGCCGATCCAGCCCAGGCCGGCCTGTTCGGCGATGGCTTTTTCCAGCACCGGCGCGCTGTCGACGAAGGCGCGGAAACCGAACGGCCCGATCTGCGCCTGGATGCGGTCGGCCAGTTGTTGCACGCGCTTGCGGATCAGCTTGTGGTAGTCGCGGCCGAGGGCGTAGCGCGAGATGTAGGCTTTTTCCGGCTTGGCCAGTAGTTGCGCCATTTGGGTGTCGCCGGGCAGGTAGTCCATGCGCAGCGAGACCACGCGCAGCGTGCCGGGCACCAGTTCATCGGGATGGGAGCGTTTGCTGCCGTGGGCGCCCATGTAGTCCATCTCGCCGTGGTAGCCGGCGTCGAGCCAGCGTTGCAGGTGCTGTTCATGCTCGGCGAGGTCCAGGCCGCTGATGCCGACTTGTTGAAAGCCCAGTTCGCGACCCCAGTCTTTGATCGATTGGGCGAGGGCGGGCAGATCGGAGGTAATCGCGGGCATGAGACAGGGGAAACCACAGGTTAGATGCGTATAATTCTGCCAGACATCGGAGCCCGAAGACGCATGCCGCAGACAAAACACTCAATTAACGACGTTCAGCCCCTGTTGCCTGGCGATTTACCGCAACTGGCTGCGCGTTCCCCGGACGCCCACAAAGGCCGGTTCGGCCACCTGCTGGTGATTGGCGGTGACCGTGGCTTGGGCGGGGCTGCGCTGCTCAGCGCGGAAAGTGCCTTGCGCAGTGGCGCAGGCCTGGTCTCCCTGGCGACGCGCCCGGAGCACGTGCCTGCCGCCTTGGCCCGTTTGCCGGAAGTGATGACGGTCGGCGTGAGCTCGGCCAACCAGTTGATGGGCTTGCTGGAGAAAATTTCGGTCATCGTGGTTGGTCCAGGCCTTGGCGATGCCGCCTGGGGCAAAAGCCTGTTGTCCGTCGCTGCCAATGCGCACCAGCCACAGGTCTGGGACGCCGACGCCTTGAACCAACTGGCCACGGGCAGCGTCAACTTGCCGGCCAACAGTGTCATCACCCCGCATCCGGGTGAGGCTGCGCGGTTGTTGGGCCTGTCGACAGCCGAGGTTCAGGCTGATCGTCTTAAGGTGGCGCGCGCGTTGAGCCGGAAATTCAATGCAGTGGCTATTCTCAAGGGGGCTGGCAGTTTGATTGCCAGCCCGGATGGACGTGTTTCGCGTTGTGACCAAGGCCATCCGGCAATGGCCACGGCAGGCTTGGGTGATGTATTGGCCGGTCTCGTCGGAGCATTGCTGGTCCAGGGCATGCCAGCCTATGACGCCAGCTGCCTGGCTGTGTGGTTGCACGCCACGGCGGGGGATCGCCAGGGCAGCTTTGGTCGCGGCCTGGCGGCCAGTGACCTGATACCTGCCATTCGTCAATTGCTGGAGGAACAGTCACCGTGTCTGAAGTAATCCTATTCCTGGCCGATGAAGACGCCATGGTCGCGTTCGGTCAGCGCATCGCGCAGGTCACGGCCGGTGCGGGGCTGATCTTTCTCGAGGGCGACCTGGGGGCGGGCAAGACCACGTTGTCCCGGGGAATCATTCGCGGCTTGGGCCATGCGGGCGCGGTAAAAAGCCCGACGTTCACCCTGGTAGAGCCTTACGAGATTGGCGCCGTGCGTGCCTTTCACTTCGACCTCTACCGTTTGGTCGACCCCGAGGAGCTGGAGTACATGGGGATCCGGGATTACTTCGATGAAGATGCGTTGTGCCTGATCGAGTGGCCAGATAAAGGCACAGGCTTTTTGCCAAAGCCGGACCTGACCATTACCATTACGCCGCATGAAACAGGACGTCAGTTGAAGTTGTTGCCCCAGAGCGCGCGCGGCCAGTCGTGGTGCGCCGCTTTGGCATTGGAATTCAAATAATTGGTGGGGTTAGGTATGCGCTTTCGCGCGTTGGTTGCTGTCGTAGGGGTGTTGCTTGCGGCAATGACTGTCAATGTTCTGGCTGCTTCACAGGTGAAAAGTGTGCGCCTGTGGCGAGCGCCGGATAACACGCGACTGGTGTTCGACCTGTCTGGCCCGGTCCAGCACAGTGTCTTTACCTTGTCGGCGCCGGATCGACTGGTGATCGACATCAACGGTGCGACCTTGGCTGCGCCGCTGAAAGTCTCCACCGCCAACACCCCGATTACGTCCATGCGTTCGGCCCAACGTACGCCGACTGACTTGCGCGTGGTCATCGACCTGAAAAAAGCCGTGACCCCGAAGAGCTTTGTGCTGGCGCCCAACGCCCAGTACGGCAACCGGCTGGTGGTCGACCTGTTCGACAACGCCGCCGACGCCAACCCGCCACCGGCACCTACCCCGAGCGTGGCGACCGTGCCCGCCGTACCGGTCAGCCCGGCGCAACCGCAGGTCAAGTTGCCACCGTTGCCACCGGCCCCGGCGGGCAAGCGCGACATTATCGTGGTGATCGACGCCGGTCACGGTGGCGAAGACCCGGGTGCCTCGGGTTCCCGTGGGCAGCATGAAAAAGACGTGGTGCTGGCCATCGCCCGCGAACTGCAGCGTCAGGTCAATGCCATGAAAGGCTACCGCGCCGAGCTGACGCGTACTGGCGACTACTTCATCCCGTTGCGCGGGCGTACCGAGATCGCGCGCAAGAAAGGCGCCGACCTGTTCGTCTCGATCCACGCCGACGCCGCGCCGTCCACTGCCGCATTCGGTGCTTCGGTGTTTGCCTTGTCGGATCGCGGCGCCACGTCCGAGACCGCCCGTTGGCTGGCCGACAGCGAAAACCGTTCCGACTTGATCGGTGGGGCCGGCAACGTGTCCCTCGATGACAAGGACAAAATGCTCGCTGGCGTGTTGCTCGACCTGTCGATGACCGCCTCGCTCACCTCCAGCCTGAACGTCGGCCAGAAAGTCCTGAGCAATATCGGCCGGGTCACGTCGCTGCACAAACAACGCGTGGAGCAGGCCGGGTTCATGGTGCTGAAGTCGCCGGACATCCCGTCGATCCTGGTGGAAACCGGGTTTATCTCCAACGCCAACGAAGCCTCGAAGCTGGCCAGCGCCAGTCACCAGCAGGCCTTGGCGCGTTCGATCAGTGCCGGTATTCGTCAGTTCTTCCAGCAGAATCCTCCGCCGGGCACCTATATCGCCTGGCTGCGCGACTCCGGCAAAATCGCCCAGGGCCCGCGTGACCATCGCGTGCAGCCGGGCGACACCCTGGCCATGCTGGCCGTGCGTTTCCAGGTCTCGGCCGCGACGTTGCGCAGCGCCAATAGCCTGAAGACCGATGAATTGAAAGTCGGCCAGGTGTTGACCATCCCTGGCACCGAATTGGCGGCACAGTAATGAGTGAATCAGCGTTGAACAACGGCTCGCGTATCGAGCTGCTCAGCCCGCGCCTGGCCAACCAGATTGCCGCCGGTGAGGTGGTTGAGCGCCCGGCATCGGTGATCAAGGAGCTGCTGGAAAACAGCATCGACTCCGGCGCCAAGCGCATCGACGTGGACGTGGAGCAGGGCGGCGTCAAACTGCTGCGGGTGCGGGATGACGGCAGCGGCATCTCCTCCGATGACCTGCCGCTGGCCCTGGCCCGTCACGCCACCAGCAAGATCCGCGACCTGGAAGACCTTGAGCGGGTGATGAGCCTGGGCTTTCGGGGTGAGGCGCTGGCGTCCATCAGCTCCGTGGCGCGCCTGACCCTGACCTCGCGCACCCGCGCCGCCGAACAGGCCTGGCAAGTGGAAACCGAGGGCCGCGACATGGCGCCCCGGGTCCAGCCGGCGGCGCATCCGGTGGGCACTTCGGTGGAAGTGCGCGACCTGTTCTTCAATACCCCGGCGCGGCGCAAATTCCTCAAGGCCGAGAAAACCGAATTCGATCACCTGCAAGAAGTCATCAAGCGCCTGGCCCTGGCGCGGTTCGACGTGGCGTTTCACCTGCGCCACAACGGCAAGACCATCCTCAGCCTGCACGAGGCCCATGACGAGGCAGCGCGTGCGCGCCGTGTCTCGGCGATTTGTGGTGCGGGCTTTCTGGAGCAGGCGCTGCCGATTGAAATCGAACGCAACGGCTTGCGCCTGTGGGGCTGGGTCGGTTTGCCGACCTTTTCCCGCAGTCAGGCGGACTTGCAGTACTTCTTTGTAAACGGTCGCGCCGTGCGCGACAAACTGGTGGCCCACGCGGTGCGCCAGGCCTACCGCGATGTGCTGTTCAACGGGCGGCATCCGACGTTTGTGCTTTTTTTTGAGGTCGACCCGTCGGTGGTGGACGTCAACGTGCACCCGACCAAGCACGAAGTCCGTTTCCGTGATGGGCGCATGGTGCACGACTTCCTTTATGGCACTTTGCACCGCACCTTGGGCGATGTGCGTCCGGATGATCAGCTGTCCGCGCCGATCGTGACCGCGGTGGTACGCCCGAGCGGTCCGCAGGCCGGTGAGTTCGGGCCTCAGGGCGAAATGAGCCTGGCGGGCAACCTGCTGCAATCGACGCCGCCACAGCCGTCCTTTGCTGCACCGGGTTCCGGCGCAGGTGCCGGCTATCAGTATCAATACACTCCGCGTCCGCAATCGGCAGTGCCGGTAGCCGAAGCGCAGGCGGCGTATCGCGAGTTCTTCGCGCCGCTGCCGGGCGCCGAGCCCGGTGCCGTGGCTCTGCCGGAAGGTGGCGGTGATATTCCGCCGTTGGGTTACGCGTTGGCGCAGCTCAAGGGCATCTATATCCTCGCGGAAAACGCCCACGGCCTGGTGCTGGTGGACATGCACGCCGCCCACGAGCGGATCATGTACGAGCGCCTCAAGATCGCCATGGCCAGCGAGGGTCTCAGCGGCCAGCCGCTGCTGGTGCCGGAATCCCTGGCGGTCAGCCAGCGCGAAGCCGACTGTGCCGAAGAGCATGCCGGGGTGTTCCAGAAGCTCGGCTTTGAGTTGCAGCGCCTGGGCCCGGAAACCCTGGCCATCCGCCAGATTCCCGCGCTGCTCAAGCAGGCCGAAGCCAACCGCCTGGTCGCCGACGTGCTTGCCGACCTGATGGAATACGGCACCAGCGACCGCGTCCAGGCGCATATCAACGAACTGCTCGGCACCATGGCCTGCCACGGTGCGATCCGCGCCAACCGCCGCCTGGCGCTGCCGGAAATGAACGGCCTGCTGCGTGACATGGAAAACACCGAGCGCAGCGGGCAGTGCAACCATGGCCGACCGACCTGGACCCAGATGGGCCTGGACGATCTGGACAAACTGTTCTTGCGCGGTCGCTGATGAGTGCCCTGCCCCCCGCGATCTTCCTGATGGGCCCCACGGCTGCCGGCAAGACTGACCTGGCCATCGAGCTGACCAAGGTGCTGCCGTGCGAGCTGATCAGCGTCGACTCTGCCCTGGTTTACCGGGACATGGACATCGGCACGGCTAAACCTTCCAAAGAGCTGCTGGCGCAGTATCCGCACAAGCTGATCGACATTATTGACCCGTCCCAGAGCTATTCGGCGGCGGATTTCCGTACCGATGCCCTGGCCGCCATGGCCGAGATCACCGCGCGCGGCAATATTCCGCTGCTGGTCGGGGGCACGATGCTCTACTACAAGGCTTTGCAGGAAGGCCTGGCGCAGATGCCACCGGCCGATCCCCAGGTGCGCGCCGAGCTGGAAGAAGAGGCTGCACGCCTTGGGTGGCAAGCCTTGCACGACCAGTTGGCGGCTGTAGACCCGGTGTCCGCCGCGCGTATTCACCCCAATGATCCCCAACGGCTCAGTCGCGCCCTGGAAGTCTGGCGTGTCAGCGGCCAGACCATGACCTGGCATCGGCAGCGACAATCTGCGCAAAGTGCTGATGCAGGCGCATCTGGACAGTCACAATTGCCCTATACTGTGGCGAATCTGGCCATCGCTCCGGCAAATCGCCAGGTGCTGCATGAACGAATTGCACAAAGATTCACAATTATGTTGGAACAGGGGTTTATAGACGAGGTCGTAGCACTGCGTTCCAGAGGTGACCTGCATCCAGGGTTGCCTTCGATACGTGCTGTAGGCTACCGCCAAGTCTGGGATCATCTGGATGGCAAGCTGACGTCAGCCGAAATGCAGGAGCGCGGCATCATCGCCACGCGCCAATTGGCGAAACGCCAGTTCACCTGGTTGCGCAGCTGGAGCGATTTGCACTGGCTGGACAGCCTGGACAGCGACAATCTGTCACGCGCCTTGAAATACTTGGGAACGGTCTCCATATTGAGCTGAGTCCTTGCAATTGCCGTCTATCCTTGGGGGTGTGACGGCCATGAGTTATCTATTTTCCGATTTTTTTATTATTGATCCTTAAAGGAGTGCGGCACATGTCAAAAGGGCATTCGCTACAAGACCCTTACTTGAATACTTTACGTAAAGAGAAAGTGGGGGTTTCCATCTACCTGGTGAACGGTATCAAGCTGCAAGGCACTATCGAATCGTTCGACCAGTTCGTCATCCTGCTGAAAAACACCGTCAGCCAGATGGTTTACAAGCACGCTATCTCTACAGTGGTTCCAGTTCGTCCAATCCGTCTGCCTAGCGCGACCGGTGATGACGCAGCTGACGCTGAGCCAGGTAACGCCTGATAGGAGTCTCCTTTGTTCTTTGAGCGCCACGGTGGTGGTGAGCGGGTAATCCTCGTTCACTTGGATGGACAGGACCCTGAGGCGCGCGAAGATCCGCAGGAGTTTCAGGAGTTGGCAAATTCGGCCGGCGCCGAGACCGTTGCGTTTTTTAACGTGCCGCGTCATCGGCCAACCGCCAAATTCCTGATTGGCAGCGGCAAGGTCGAGGAACTGCGCGACCTGGTCCACGCCGAAGAAGCCGATCTGGTGATCTTCAATCACGTCCTCACGCCCAGTCAGGAACGCAACCTCGAACGTGTCTTCGAGTGTCGCGTGATCGACCGCACCGGCCTGATTCTCGATATTTTCGCCCAACGCGCCCGTACCCATGAAGGCAAGCTCCAGGTTGAACTGGCCCAGCTTGACCACATGAGCACGCGGCTGGTTCGCGGCTGGACTCACCTTGAACGTCAGGGTGGCGGTATCGGCATGCGTGGCCCGGGTGAAACCCAACTGGAAACCGACCGGCGTCTGCTGCGGGTGCGCCTGCGCCAGATCAAGGGCCGGCTGGAAAAAGTGCGCAGCCAGCGCGAGCAATCGCGCCGTGGGCGTTCGCGTGCGGACATACCTACCGTGTCCCTGGTGGGCTACACAAACGCCGGCAAGTCCACGCTGTTCAACAACGTGACCAAATCCGACGTGTACGCGGCCGACCAACTGTTCGCCACTCTCGACCCGACCTTGCGCCGTCTGGATCTCGACGACCTGGGGCCGATTGTCCTGGCGGACACCGTGGGCTTCATTCGTCACTTGCCCCACAAGCTGGTCGAGGCATTTCGGTCTACGCTCGAAGAGTCGAGCAATTCCGATTTGCTGTTGCACGTGATCGATGCGGCCGAACCGGATCGCATGTTGCAGATCGAGCAGGTGATGCTGGTATTGGGCGAGATTGGCGCCCAGGACTTGCCGATCCTCGAGGTCTATAACAAACTCGATTTGCTTGAAGGCGTTGAGCCACAGATCCAGCGCGATGAGAACGGCAAGCCCCAGCGGGTATGGCTGTCGGCGCGCGACGGCAGTGGCCTGGAGCTGCTTGAACAAGCCATTGCCGAATTGCTCGGCAGCGATTTGTTCGTCGGCACCTTGCGCTTGCCCCAGCGTTTTGCTCGACTGCGTGCACAGTTTTTCGAGTTGGGCGCAGTACAGAAAGAAGAATACGACGAAGAAGGTGTCAGCTTGCTGGCTGTTCGATTGCCGCGCACGGAGCTTAATCGGCTGGTCAGTCGTGAAGGCGTAGTACCGACAGAGTTCATCGAACAACACACTTTGCAATAAAAGCCTCCGAAAGCGGTTGTGCCGCAGTAGCAGGCATTCTGTAGCATTGGTCGGCGCGCCGTGGGTGCGCCTTTGCTTTATCAGATGGAGAGCGCTATGGCTTGGAATGAGCCGGGTGGCAACTCGAATAATCAGGATCCTTGGGGTGGTAAACGCCGCAATAATGGCGACCGCAAGGGGCCACCAGATCTCGACGAGGCCTTCCGAAAGCTGCAGGAAAGCCTGAATGGGTTGTTCGGTGGTGGAAAAAAACGTGGTGGTGACGACAGTGGTCGCACAAGCAAGGGCGGCGGCTACGGCCTGCTGGGCCTGGGCCTTGTCGTGCTGGCAGCCGTCTGGCTGTACAGCGCTGTCTACGTCGTGGACGAGCAGGAGCAGGCCGTGGTGCTGCGCTTCGGCAAGTACTACGAGACTGTCGGCCCGGGCCTGAACATCTACTTCCCGCCGATCGACAAGAAGTACATGGAAAACGTCACGCGTGAGCGTGCCTACACCAAGCAGGGCCAGATGCTGACCGAAGACGAGAACATCGTCGAAGTGCCGCTGACCGTGCAGTACAAGATCAGCAACCTGCAGGACTTCGTGCTGAACGTCGACCAGCCGGAAATCAGCCTGCAACACGCGACCGAAAGTGCCCTGCGCCACGTGGTGGGTTCCACCGCCATGGACCAGGTACTGACCGAAGGCCGTGAACTGATGGCCAGCGAGATCAAGGAGCGCCTGCAGCGGTTCCTCGATACCTATCGCACCGGTATCACCGTGACCCAGGTGAACGTACAGAGCGCAGCCGCACCGCGTGAAGTTCAGGAAGCCTTCGATGACGTGATCCGCGCCCGTGAAGACGAGCAGCGTTCGCGCAACCAGGCTGAAACCTACGCCAACGGCGTCGTGCCGGAAGCCCGTGGTCAGGCCCAGCGTATCCTTGAGGATGCCAACGGTTACCGTGACGAAGTGGTCTCCCGCGCCAAGGGTGAGGCGGATCGCTTTACCAAGCTGGTCGCCGAGTACCGCAAGGCTCCGGAAGTCACCCGCGAGCGTCTGTACCTGGACACCATGCAGGAAGTCTTCAGCAACACCAGCAAGGTTCTCGTGACCGGCAACAAAGGTGGGCAGAACAACCTGTTGTACCTGCCTCTGGACAAGATGATCGAAGGTGGTCGTAGCAGCACCAGCGCACCGGCCACAGGTTCGACAGCCGCTGCCAATGAAGCGAGCGCCCGTGCGGCCGCTGACTTGCTGCAACAGCAAACACGTAGCAGGGAGAGTCGTTGATGAGCAATAAATCGCTGACCGCCCTGATTGTGGGCGTCGTCGTGGTCATCGCGGCCTGGAACTGCTTCTACATCGTGTCTCAGACCGAGCGCGCGGTGATGCTGCAATTCGGTCGCGTGGTCCAGGCGGATGTCCAGCCAGGCCTGCATGTGAAAGTCCCCTTCGTCAACCAGGTGCGCAAGTTCGATGCTCGCCTGATGACCCTGGATGCACCGACGCAGCGCTTCCTGACCCTGGAAAAGAAAGCCGTGATGGTTGACGCCTACGCCAAGTGGCGCGTCAAGGATGCCGAGCGTTTCTACACGGCAACTTCTGGTATCAAGCAACTCGCCGACGATCGTTTGTCGCGTCGTCTTGAGTCGGGCCTGCGTGACCAGTTCGGTAAACGCACGCTGCACGAGGTGGTGTCCGGTGAACGTGACGCGCTGATGGCTGACATCACGCGTTCGTTGAACGCGATGGCGGAAAAAGAGCTGGGCATTGAAGTGGTTGATGTCCGGGTCAAGGCCATTGACCTGCCGAAGGAAGTGAACCGCAGCGTGTTCGAGCGTATGAGCACCGAGCGTGAGCGTGAGGCTCGTGAGCACCGCGCCAAGGGTAACGAGTTGGCTGAAGGTATCCGTGCGGATGCCGACCGTCAGCGCCGTGTACTGCTGGCAGAAGCCTATCGCGAGTCCGAAGTGGCCCGTGGTGATGGTGATGCTCAAGCCGCAGCGATCTACGCCAAGGCCTACGGCCAGGACCAGGAGTTCTACGCGTTCTACCGTAGCCTGCGCGCCTACCGTGAAAGCTTCGCGAACAAAACCGACGTCATGGTGCTGGACCCAAGTAGCGATTTCTTCCGCTACCTGGAAAAAGCCAAGTAATCAGCTCGTCACTGTGTAGGACGCACTCCGTCGGGCGGCTAAAACGCCTGGCGGGGTGATCCTTTCAGAAAACGGGTGTATGATGCGGCAGCCGGGAAATTCCCGGCTTTTTTGCGTCTGCATGTTTGATTCGGCAGGCGTGACAGGTTTTTCGAGGAAAGTGCCCGACGAGGCCGATTGCAGGCCATTCGTCACGTCGCTCTTGCGCGTGGTTTATGCAGGCGGCGGGCATTTTCTGCTTCACTCAAGGCTCGGCCTAGGGCTGGCCGCCCGGATCAAAGGGGAATGGCGTAATGGCAACGGTAGACCGCTGGCTGCTGCCAGATGGCATCGAAGAAGTACTGCCACCGGAAGCTGCGCGCATTGAAGTAGCGCGTCGCCAGGTGTTGGATCTGTTCCAGAGCTGGGGTTACGAGTTTGTCGTGACCCCCCATATCGAGTACCTGGAATCCCTGCTGACCGGCGCGGGCCAGGACCTGGATCTGCGCACCTTCAAGGTCATCGACCCGCAATCGGGCCGGCAAATGGGCTTCCGTGCCGACATCACGCCGCAAGTGGCGCGCATTGACGCGCACACCCTGCGTCGCGAAGGCCCGAGCCGCCTGTGCTACGCCGGCAGTGTGCTGCATGCGCAGCCACGTGCCTTGTCGTCTTCCCGTAGCCCGATCCAGCTGGGCGCCGAGTTGTATGGCGATGCCAGCCCGAGCAGCGACGTTGAAGTGATCAGCTTGATGCTGGCCATGCTGCAACTGGCTGACGTACCTGATGTCCACATGGACCTGGGCCACGTCGGTATCTACCGCGGCCTGGCCCGTGCGGCCGGTTTGTCCGGTGAAGTGGAGCAACAGCTGTTCGACGCCCTGCAACGCAAGGCGATCGATGAAGTGATTGCCTTGACCGAAGGCGTGCCTGCGCAGTTGGCCGAGATGCTGCGTGCACTGGTCAACCTGTGCGGTGGTCGTGAAGTGCTGGTGGCTGCGCGCGAACGTCTGGCCAAGGCGCCGGCGCCGGTACTGGCTGCACTGGACGATGTGCTGGCTATCGCCGAGCAACTGTCGGCGCGCTTCCCGCAGTTACCGCTGTACTTTGACCTGGGTGAATTGCGCGGTTACCACTACCACACTGGTGTGGTGTTCGCGGTGTTTGTACCGGGTGTTGGCCAGGCCATCGCCCAAGGCGGTCGCTATGACGACATCGGCGCCGACTTCGGTCGTGCCCGTCCGGCGACCGGCTTCTCTACCGATTTGAAAACCCTGGTGACCCTGGGGCGTGCTGAGGTCGAGCTGCCGTCTGGTGGCATCTGGATGCCCGACAGTACGGACGCGGCACTCTGGCAGCAGGTTTGCCAGTTGCGCAGTGAGGGTCAGCGTGTCGTCCAGGCTTTGCCTGGGCAGCCATTGGCCGCCGCCCGTGAAGCGGACTGCGACCGGCAATTGATTCAGCAGAACGGGCTTTGGCAAGTATCGCCACTGGCTTCTTGAGTTTTCCTGCCGGCCATCGCCGGCACCAAGTTTGCGCGAATGAGGACAAGTGTTATGGGTAAGAATGTCGTAGTCCTGGGCACCCAATGGGGTGATGAGGGCAAAGGCAAGATCGTTGATCTGCTGACCGAACATGCTGCCGCCGTAGTGCGCTACCAAGGTGGCCACAACGCTGGCCACACCCTGGTCATCGATGGCGAAAAAACCGTCTTGCACCTGATCCCGTCGGGCGTGCTGCGCGAAGGCGTGCAGTGCCTGATCGGCAACGGCGTGGTGGTTGCACCTGACGCCCTGCTGCGCGAGATCATCAAGTTGGAAGAGAAAGGCGTACCAGTGCGCGAGCGCCTGCGTATCAGCCCGTCCTGCCCGCTGATCCTGTCCTTCCACGTCGCGCTGGACCAGGCCCGTGAAAAGGCGCGTGGCGAGCTGAAGATCGGTACGACCGGTCGCGGCATCGGCCCGGCCTACGAAGACAAGGTCGCACGTCGTGGCCTGCGTGTGGGCGACCTGCTCAACATGCCGCGTTTCGAAGACAAACTGCGTGAACTGGTGGATTACCACAACTTCATGCTGGTCGGTTACTACAAAGAACCGGCTATCGAATTCGACAAGACCCTGGCTGAGTGCAAGGAATACGCTGAGCTGCTCAAGCCGCTGATGCTGGACGTGACCGCCGAGCTGCACGACCTGCGTCGCGCCGGCAAAGACATCATGTTCGAAGGCGCCCAAGGCTCCCTGCTGGACATCGACCACGGCACCTACCCGTACGTGACCAGCTCCAACACCACCGCTGGTGGCGTTGCGACCGGTTCCGGTGTTGGCCCGATGTTCCTGGACTACATCCTGGGCATCACCAAGGCCTACACCACCCGTGTAGGTTCGGGTCCGTTCCCGACTGAGCTGTTCGACGAAGTCGGCGCTCACCTGGCCAAGCAAGGCCACGAGTTCGGTGCCACCACCGGCCGTGCCCGTCGTTGCGGCTGGTTCGACGCCGTTATCCTGCGTCGCGCTATCGATGTGAACAGCATCTCGGGCATCTGCCTGACCAAGCTGGACGTACTCGACGGCCTGGAAACCATCAACATTTGCGTCGGCTACAAAGACGCAAACGGTAATGATGTTGCCCCGACCGACGCTGACAGCTACGTGGGCCTGCTGCCTGTGTACGAAGAAGTGCCGGGCTGGACCGAATCGACCGTGGGCGCCAAAACCCTGGAAGAACTGCCGGCCAACGCCCGTGCCTACATCAAGCGCGTTGAAGCGCTGATCGGCGCACCGATCGACATTATTTCGACGGGGCCGGACCGCAACGAAACCATCGTTCTGCGTCACCCGTTCGCTTAATAAGCTGTTGATGTAAAAAGCAAAGGGCTCCTTCGGGAGCCCTTTGTCGTTTCTGGCGACCAAGCGGCACGACCCTTGCTTTGAATCCTTCTTTCGCGGTGCTATCAATTTAATGGCACCCGTGGTGGAGGGATTCCCGATGTCTGCCGTTCTCTCATTGTTACAAAGTCGTCTGTTGCGGCCCGTGTTCGTTACCCTAGGTATCGCCCTTTTGGTGCAAGTGCTGGTGGCCGTCGCTCTGACGCGGAGCACGGTGACTGCATTGGAAGCGGATTTGGGTAATCGCCTGGGGATCGACAGCCAGAAACTGTCTGGCGAGTTGGCGCAAGCCGGCAAGGAAGTCACGTCCAGCCTCGACAGCTTGTCGACCAGTACCCGTCAGCGTCTGACCGCCGGACTTTCGACGCGCTTGCAGGAAGAACAGAAGCAACTGCGTGCGACCCTGGAAAAAGACCTGAAAGACTCCGCCAACGACATGGCGCAACTACTGGCTTCGGTGGCGCCACGCGCCATGTGGGACAGCGATGTGCCGACCTTGTCCGAGTTCGCCCGGCGCGCCCAGCGCAATCCCAACGTGCTGTTCGTGGTCTACGACGACGCGGCGGGTGAGCACCTGACGCGCTACTTGAACCGGGAAAACCCGATCAACAAGGCGTTGCTGGAAAAAGGCCAGGGTGACCGTGCACTCGACAAAGTGTTGAATGCGGCGAAGAACGATCCGTCGGTGTACTACGTCGAGGCCTCCATAAGCCCCAACGGCGTGGAAATCGGCAAGGTTCTGATGGGCGTTTCGACGGCTTCGGTCGAGGCCGACCTGCAAGCCCTGGACAAGCGTTTCGCCACCTTGATTGCCAGCGGTGATCAACTGGTTGGTGACAGCCTCAAAGGCGCCGCCGCTGACAGCGCTGCCGCCATGGGCGCACGCCTGCAATCGGCACAAGCCACCGCCACCCAGATGACCGCCAACACCACCAGCGCCGTACAGGCGGCCGCCGGCACGCTGCGCTGGCGCATCGGCATGGGGCTCGCGCTGGTCGGTCTGGGTGTCCTGCTGCTGATCGCCATCGTGCTCGGGCGCCGTGTGGTCAATCGCCTGAAGCTGTTGATTGCCGCAATGGATGACCTGGCCGCGGGCGAGGGCGACCTCACCAAACGTGTGCAAATCAGCAGCAAGGATGAAATCGGCGACATGGCTTCGGCGGTCAATCGCTTTGTGGATAAGTTGCAACCCATCGTGCGTGAAGCCGGCGATGTGGCCCAACGCACCGGCGTGGAAATCGGCGCGATGACCCTGCGCAACGCTGGCGCCGACGCCGCTGCCGGTTTGCAACGCGATGAGGTGGCCGAGAGCCTGCGGGCGCTGTCACAAATGGCTGACGAGGCCCAGGCCGAAAGCCATGCCATGCAGGCCGCCTTGCAGCAGGTGGTGGACATTCGCCAGGCCACGGATGAAAACTCACGCACCTCGACGGAAGTCGGCAGCCTGATCGAAGCGCTGGCGGGGCAGGTGCAGGCCGGTTCCAAGGTGATCGAGCGCCTGGCCCAGCAGAGTGAGCAGATTGAGGTGGTGTTGACGGTGATCCATGGCATTGCCGAGCAAACCAACCTGTTGGCGCTCAACGCCGCCATCGAGGCGGCACGTGCCGGCGAAACCGGGCGCGGCTTTGCGGTGGTGGCGGACGAAGTGCGGGCATTGGCCAGCAAGACCCAGAGCTCTACCGGCGACATTCAGGCGCATATCGTCGCGTTGCAGCAGGGCGCGCGTGAAGCGGTGGAAACCATCGGCAAGGCCGGGCGTCAGGCCAATGAAGGCTTGCTGGTGCTGCGCGACAGCGTGCGCTTGCAGCAGACCGTACAGGCTTCGGTGGAGCAAGTGCATGCGGCTATTGGTTTGGCGACGCGTGCGGCGGAGCATCAGGCGCAAGGCGCGCAGGCGGTGCGTGGGCGGGTCGAGGTGATCCATGCCCAGGCCGAGCGGGCGGCGCAGGCGGTGGTGGAGACGACCGCCAGTGGCAAGGTGCTGGATGGGTTGGCGGCGCAGTTGAAGGCCAGCCTGGGGCAGTTTCGGGCTTGAAGGTCGTCAGCTCCGGCCTCATCGCAGGCAAGCCAGCTCCCACATTTTGATTTGTGAATACCGTCAAATGTGGGAGGCTGGCTTGCCTGCGATAGCGGTATCAGCGGCTCAGATACATCCGAGTCGTCAGCAGATAAACCGGCAACCCCGACACCAGAATCAGCAGCGCCGCATACGGCGCCGCCGCTGCAAATTCCACATTCGAAGTGTGCGCCCACACCGCCGTCGCCAGGGTATTCAACCCGGTCGGGCTGAGCAGCAAGGTCGCCGTCAATTCCTTCATGGCATCCAGAAATACCAGTGCGAACGCCGCACCCAATGCAGGAAAGATGATCGGCAAGGTCACCCGGCAAAACGCGCTGAACGACGACGCGCCCAAGGTGCGTGCAGCCTCTTCCAATTGCGGAGCGGCCTTGTTCAACGCCGTACGGATCGGTGCTTGAGCCAAAGGCAAAAACAGCAACGCATACGCAATCAGCAACAGCGCCGACGTCTGATACAGCGCCGGCACGTAATGCAGTGCGAAATACACCAGCGTCAACGCAATCACCAGGCCGGGCAGGGCGTGCAGCAGGTAGGGCAAGCGCTCGGCCCAGATCGCCAACTGGCCTTTATAACGCACCACCAGCAAGCCTACCGGCACCGCCAGCACCAGGCACAACGCTGCGCCGCCGAGGGACAGCGCCAGCGAGGACAGCAGCGCCTCACTGATCGCGGCCACCGGAAACGCTGCCGATGAACCTACCGCTAGCCAGTAACCAAGCATGCCCAACGGAATGCCGCTGCCGATGATCGCCAGTGCCAGGCAATAGAGTTGCCCCAGCGGTGCCCACTTGCCCAATCGCACCTGCCCGGCATGTCGCGCCGCGCCCTGGCCGATGCGCACGTGTCGGCCCTTGCCGCGTACACGCAGCTCCAGCCACAGCAATGTCAGGCACATCACCAGCAATACCGCCGAGAGCATCGCGGCGTTGGCGTTACTGAATTCCAGTTCGAACTGCTGGTAGATCGCTGTGGTGAATGTTTGCAGGCCGATGATCGACAACGCGCCGAATTCCACCAGCATATGCAGCGCGATCAACAACGCCCCGGCCAGCAGCGACGGCCACAGCAAGGGCAGGGTGACGCGCCAGAACACGCCCCAACGGTTCAGCCCCAGGGTGCGTGCGGACTCTTCCAGGGACGGGTCGAGGTTTCGCAGGGTCGCCGCCACCGGCAGGAAGACCAGCGGGTATTTCGACAGGCTCATCACCAGGATCGCGCCGCCGAGGCCTTCGAAGTTGGCACTCAGCGACACCCAGGTAAAGCTGCTGACGAACGCCGGCACCGCAAACGGCAGGCACAGGATCACGCCCCAGATACGCCGACCGCTCAGGTTGCTGCGTTCCAGCAGCCACGCCAGGGACAGCCCGACCACGGCGCACGTCACCGTCACGCCGACCATCAGCGCGAGGGTGTTGCGCAGCAGGCCGAATACATACGGGCGCCACAGCAGGTGTACGGCCTCGGCCCAGCCCGCCTGCCAGGCCTTGAGCCCGACATACACCAGCGGCAGCAGGCTCAAGCCCACCAGAAACAGCACGGGCAACAGCAGCCAGATCGACGGCCGCTTGCGCCGCGGGCTTAACCCCCCGCGTAGGGCGGGGGCGCAGAGCGATGGGTTCATCAGTTCAAGCCAACGTCACGTTCCAGGTCCAGGGCTTCTTCGGCGTTGCCCAGGTCGGCGGGGGTGACTTTCGGCGGTTGCAACTCGCTGAAAGGCTTGAGGCCGCGGCTGGATTCCATGCCCTTGCGCAGCGGGTATTCGGCCGAGGTGTTGGTGATCACGCGCTGGCCTTCTTCACTGGCCATGAACGCCAGCAGTTGCTGGGCTTCCTTGGGATGCTTGCTGGATTTCAGCGCGGCAGCGGACGACACGGTGATCAGCCCGCCAACGTCGCCATCAGTGAAGTAATGCAGTTGAGAATCCAGGTTGGTTTTTTCCTTTTTCAGGGCAAACCAGTAGTAGTTGTTCACCAGCACGGTGGCCACTTCGCCATTCTCCACGGCTTTGAGGGCGACCATGTTGTTGCTGTAGACCTTGCCGAATGCGCGCAGGCCGGTCAGCCATTCTTCGGCGGCGTCACGTCCGTGCAGCTTGATGATCGCCACGGCCTGTTCCTGGAACGCGCCGCTGGTGGGCACGAAGCCGACCTTGCCTTGCCACTCGGGGCCGGCGAAATCCAGCACCGACTTGGGCAGGTCTTTTTCGGCGATCAGTTTCGGGTTGAAGGCCACGACGCGGGTGCGCGCGGTCACGCCCATCCAGTCGCCATTGGCGCCGACATAGTCCTTGGGCAAGACATCGAGGGTGGCGGCGTCGATCTTGGCCAGCATGCCTTGCTCGCCGAGTTTGTTCAGCGGCGGCGACTCTTCGGTGTAGATCACATCGGCCGGGGAGCGCGCGCCTTCTTCGACGACCTGGCTGGCCAGCTGGTTGCTGCTGCCTTTGCGCACGTTGACGTGAATGCCGGTCTTGGCTTCGAAGGCCTTGGCGAGTTCATCGCCGACTTCCTTGTGCTGACCGTTGTACAGGGTCAGGGAGACCTTGTCGGCAGAATAAGCGGCGGGCGAGAGCAGGGTCAGGCCGAGCAGAGTGATGGTCAGGCCACGCAGAAGGGATGTCTTGAGACGGGTATCGCGGATCATCATCCGGAGGTTTCCTCGCTTGAGTGCAACAAATCATTGCAAGGATAAACGATAAAACTTCTCAAGTGCGGGCGAGGGGGGAATCGGTATGCAACTTTTCAAGCTGGGGTTTTCAAACCCCGGAAACGAAAAAACCCGCTTTCGCGGGTTTGATCTGAATTTGGTGCCCAGGAGAAGACTCGAACTTCCACGACCTTGCGATCACCAGCACCTGAAGCTGGCGTGTCTACCAATTTCACCACCTGGGCATTATCAAGCAACGTTGCCGCTGTTGATGGGGCGAACTATACGGCGGGCTTTTAGATCTGTAAACCCCTGATTCAAAAAAATAAATCGGGATTTGCGTTAAAAATCAAAGGCCTGAAACGAAAAAACCCGCTTTCGCGGGTTTGATCTGAATTTGGTGCCCAGGAGAAGACTCGAACTTCCACGACCGTAAGGTCACCAGCACCTGAAGCTGGCGTGTCTACCAATTTCACCACCTGGGCATTATCAAGCAACGTTGCCGTCGTCGATGGCGCGCACTATACGGAGGGGCTTTTGAGCTGTAAACCCCTGCCATGAAAAAAACCTGGAATATTTCTCCAGTGGTCGTGCAAGGTGCCTGGAAAGGGCATCAAAAGGCTTTTAAACGCTTGTTGATGCCTGAAATTTCCCGTTTCAATACGCGTATGCCAAACTAACCCGCATATAGACAAGGTGAAAACTCTCTAATGGCCGATTGGCAGTCCCTCGATCCCGAGGCCGCTCGTGAAGCGGAAAAATATGAAAACCCTATTCCTAGCCGCGAACTGATCCTGGCGCATCTCGCCGATCGGGGTTCGCCTGCTAGCCGCGAGCAGTTGGTTGAAGAATTCGGTCTGACCACCGAAGACCAGCTCGAAGCCCTGCGCCGCCGCTTGCGTGCCATGGAGCGCGACGCACAACTGATCTACACCCGCCGTGGCACTTATGCACCTGTGGATAAGCTTGACCTGATCCTGGGCCGCATCGCCGGCCACCGTGACGGCTTCGGCTTCCTGATCCCGGACGACGGCAGCGACGACCTGTTCATGAGCCCGGCGCAAATGCGTCTGGTGTTCGATGGCGACCGTGCGCTGGCGCGCGTGTCTGGCCTCGATCGTCGTGGTCGCCGTGAAGGCGTGATCGTCGAAGTGGTGTCCCGTGCCCACGAGTCCATCGTTGGCCGTTACTTCGAAGAAGGCGGCATCGGCTTTGTCGTGCCGGATAACCCGAAGGTCCAGCAGGAAGTGCTGATCACCCCGGGTCGCAATGGCGCCGCCAAGGTCGGTCAGTTCGTCGAGGTGAAGATCACCCACTGGCCAACCGCACGGTTCCAGCCACAGGGCGATATTGTTGAAGTGGTCGGCAACTACATGGCGCCGGGCATGGAAATCGACGTTGCGCTGCGCACCTACGATATTCCTCACGTCTGGCCTGAGGCTGTGCTGAAAGAAGCCGCCAAGCTCAAGCCGGAAGTGGAAGAAAAAGACAAAGAAAAACGCATCGACCTGCGCCATCTGCCGTTCGTCACCATCGACGGCGAAGATGCCCGCGACTTCGACGATGCGGTCTACTGCGAAGCCAAGCCGGGCAAGCTGCGTCTGTTTTCCGGCGGCTGGAAGTTGTTCGTCGCGATTGCCGACGTGTCCAGCTATGTGAAGATCGGTTCGGCCCTGGACAACGAAGCCCAGGTGCGCGGCAACTCGGTGTATTTCCCTGAGCGCGTGATTCCGATGCTGCCTGAGCAGCTGTCCAACGGCCTGTGCTCCCTGAACCCGAAAGTCGACCGTTTGGCCATGGTGTGCGAGATGACTATCTCGAAAACCGGCGAAATGACCGACTACCAGTTCTATGAAGCGGTCATCCACTCCCAGGCGCGTCTGACCTACAACAAGGTCAGCACCATCCTGGAAACGCCGAAGACCAGCGAAGCCAAGGCCCTGCGTACTGAATACGCTGGCGTAGTGCCGCACCTCAAGCAGCTTTATTCGCTGTACAAAGTGTTGCTGGGCGCCCGTCATACCCGTGGCGCGATCGATTTTGAAACCCAGGAAACCCGGATTGTCTTCGGTTCCGAACGCAAGATCGCCGCGATTACCCCGACCACGCGTAACGATGCCCACAAGCTGATCGAGGAATGCATGCTGGCGGCCAACGTGGCCACTGCCGAATTCCTGCAGAAGCACGAAATTCCTGCGCTGTATCGCGTGCACGACGGCCCGCCGCCGGAGCGTCTGGAGAAGCTGCGCGCGTTCCTCGGCGAGCTCGGCCTGTCCCTGCACAAAGGCAAGGACGGCCCGACGCCGAAGGACTACCAGGCTCTGCTGGCGAGCATCAAGGATCGTCCGGATTACCACGTGATCCAGACCGTCATGCTGCGCTCCCTGAGCCAGGCGGTGTACAGCGCCGATAACCAGGGCCACTTCGGCCTGAATTACGAAGCGTACACGCACTTCACTTCGCCGATCCGTCGTTACCCGGACTTGCTCACGCACCGCGCGATCCGCAGCGTGATCCATTCCAAGCAGAACACCCCGCACGTCAAGCGCGCCGGTGCCATGACCATTCCGAAGGCACGGATCTATCCGTACGACGAAGCGGCCCTGGAACAGTTGGGCGAGCAGTGCTCCATGAGCGAGCGCCGCGCCGACGAAGCCACCCGTGACGTGGTGAACTGGCTCAAGTGCGAGTTCATGAAGGATCGCGTAGGCGAGTCGTTCCCAGGTGTGATCACCGCCGTCACCGGCTTTGGCCTGTTTGTGGAGCTGACCGACATCTACGTCGAAGGCCTGGTACACGTTACCGCCTTGCCGGGTGACTACTACCACTTCGATCCTGTGCATCACCGCCTGGCGGGCGAGCGCACCGGTCGCAGCTTCCGTCTGGGCGACACCGTGGAAGTGCAGGTCATGCGCGTCGATCTCGACGAGCGCAAGATCGACTTTGGTATGTCCGACAAGCCAGCCGAGTCGCCGGGTAGCCGTAAGAAGCGTGGCAGCACACCCACTGCTCCGGCAAGCAAAGGCAAGGGTGCCCCTGCCAAAGCAGCGCCTGAGCCTGAGCCGGCCAAGGCTGGTCGTCGCTCTGCGGCCAAGGAAAAAGCCCCCGAGGCTTACCGCCCAAGCGACGCCGCGGCGAAAAATGCCGAGCTGCGCAAGAGTCGTGAGTTGAAGCAGCAGTTGCTCAACGAAGCCAAAAGCGGTGGTAAAGCGGCGTCTGGGGGAAAGTCCCACGGGGCGGAAAAACCGTCGAGCAAGCCGAGTAAACACCGTAAAGGCCCGCCGAAAGCGGGCTCGGCCCCTGCCAAAAGCAGCGGGTCGCGCAAACCTAAGGCCAAGTCATGAGTCTGGAAAAAATCTACGGCGTACACGCCGTGGAAGCACTGCTGCGTCACCACCCGAAGCGCGTCAAGCAAGTGTGGTTGGCAGAAGGTCGCAGCGAGCCGCGCGTTCAGGCGCTGGTTGAGCTGGCGAACCAAAACAAGGTTGCCATCGGTCAAGCCGAGCGTCGTGAAATGGACGTGTGGGTCGAAGGCGTTCACCAGGGCGTGGTTGCAGACGTAAGCCCGAGCCAGGTCTGGGGCGAGGCGATGCTCGACGAGCTGCTCGACCGTACCGAAGGTGCGCCGCTGTTGCTGGTGCTGGACGGCGTGACCGACCCGCACAACCTCGGCGCCTGCCTGCGTTCGGCAGATGCTGCCGGCGCACTCGCGGTGATCGTGCCCAAAGACAAGTCGGCCACCCTGACGCCGGTTGTGCGCAAGGTTGCCTGCGGTGCAGCGGAAGTGATTCCGCTGGTGGCCGTGACCAACCTGGCGCGCACTCTGGAGAAACTCCAGCAGCGCGGCTTGTGGGTCGTGGGCACGGCAGGGGAGGCGGAGGTCAGCATTTATGACCAGGACCTCACCGGCCCGACCATCCTGATCATGGGCGCCGAAGGCAAGGGCATGCGTCGCCTGACCCGTGAGCACTGCGATTATCTGGTGCACCTGCCGATGGCCGGTAGCGTCAGCAGCTTGAACGTCTCGGTTGCGACCGGGGTGTGCCTGTTCGAGGCCCAGCGCCAGCGCGGCGCCAAGGCCAAGGCCAAGCCGAAGAAGTAATCGGGTCTGGCGCAAGTCAAAATGTGGGAGCGGGCTTGCTCGCGAATACGGTACTTCAGTCAACATTTTTGGTGACTGATACACCGCTTTCGCGAGCAAGCCCGCTCCCACATTGGTTTTGTGTTTAGCATGGGAGAGTGATTGTTCAAATAATCACCAATCACCTTGCACCCTTGATCCCCCTTCTCTACAATTGCGCCCCTTGCCTTCCTGGCGGGCACCGATGTGTCCCCCTTCGGCAAGATCCATAAGTGTCATTCACTCCTTGTCTGACCGTTTTTGAGCGGCAGGCTACAACCCGTAAGGAGCATTCATGCGTCATTACGAAATCATCTTTTTGGTCCACCCGGATCAAAGCGAGCAAGTCGGCGGCATGGTTGAGCGTTACACCAAGCTGATCGAAGAAGACGGCGGCAAAATCCACCGTCTGGAAGATTGGGGCCGTCGTCAACTGGCCTACGCAATCAACAATGTTCACAAGGCTCACTACGTGATGCTGAACGTTGAGTGCACTGGCAAGGCCCTGGCCGAGCTGGAAGACAACTTCCGCTACAACGATGCAGTGATCCGTAACCTGGTCATCCGTCGCGAAGAAGCCGTTACCGGCCAATCCGAGATGCTCAAGGCTGAAGAAAACCGCAGTGAGCGCCGTGAGCGTCGCGACCGTCCTGAGCACGAAGGCGCTGAAAGCGCTGATAGTGATGACAGCGACAACAGCGACAACGCTGACGAGTAATCCACGGACCTTTTAAGGAGCCTATCAAATGGCACGTTTCTTCCGTCGTCGTAAATTCTGCCGCTTCACCGCTGAAGAAGTGAAGGAGATCGATTACAAAGATCTCAACACTCTGAAAGCCTACGTATCCGAGACCGGCAAAATCGTTCCAAGCCGTATCACCGGTACCAAAGCTCGTTATCAGCGTCAGCTGGCCACCGCTATCAAGCGCGCCCGCTTCCTGGCCCTGCTGGCCTACACCGACAGCCACGGCCGCTGAGACCGGGCAGTCGACAAGTAGTAAGGGATTGAATGCATGCGCGCCTTAGCTGAGTTCATCATGCGCGGTCGTGTGCAGGCCACTCTGGTAGTGGCTGGATGTGCGGCATTGCCGTTGCTTTATTGGTTGGGTGCTGCCGCTGGTTGCCTTGTGCTGCTGCGGCGCGGTTTGAAGGACGCCCTTGGCGTTCTTGCCCTGGGATTGTTGCCTGCCTTGATCTGGTGGGTGCAATTGGGTGATCCACGGGTACTTCTGGTACTGCTGGGGTCATCGAGCCTTGCGTTGGTTCTGCGCGCAAGTGAGTCCTGGGTCCGCACGCTGCTGGTCAGCGTGGCATTGGGGTTGGTGTACTCAGTGATGCTTGGCGCGGCTTTCCGCCCGCAAATCGAAGCGCTGTCGCAAGAGATCGTCAAGATCCTGCCGATGGCCCTCGGGGATCTCTACCAGCAATTGTCGGTAGATGAGCGAGCGCGGTTTGCGTCACTGATTGCCCCGGTCCTGACCGGCCTGATTGCGGCATTGTTGCAGGTCGTCAGCGTGCTGAGCCTGATTGTTGGGCGCTATTGGCAGGCGTTGTTGTACAACCCGGGTGGTTTTGGTCGCGAATTTCGCAGTATCAGAATCCCAGCGGGGCCGGCGATGTTGCTGCTGGCGTGCATGGTTGTCGGGCCGAATTTCGGTCCACAGATGGCCGTGTTGGCGCCGATTTGCAGCGTACCGCTGGTGTTTGCCGGATTGGCCCTGATTCATGGGCTGGTTGCGCGAAAGCGCCTGGCCAAATTCTGGCTGGTGGGGTTGTACGTCACGCTGTTGCTGTTCATGCAGCTGATCTATCCGTTACTCGTGGTCTTGGCCATTGTCGACGGCCTGATTGATTTTCGCGGTCGTCTGGCGCCGAAAGACGCCGACAACGCGAACGGTGAAGGTTAAAAGTTAGAGGATTTTCACATGCAACTGATCCTTCTGGAAAAAGTCGCCAACCTGGGCAACCTGGGCGACAAAGTGAACGTTAAGGCCGGCTACGGTCGTAACTACCTGCTGCCATACGGCAAAGCCACCGCTGCAACCGCTGCCAACCTGGCTGCGTTTGAAGAGCGTCGTGCTGAGCTGGAAAAAGCAGCAGCAGACAAGAAAGCTTCGGCCGAAACTCGCGCTGCCCAACTGGCTGAGCTGGAAGTGACTATCACTGCCACCGCCGGTGACGAAGGCAAGCTGTTCGGTTCGATCGGCACCCACGACATCGCTGATGCACTGACCGCCTCCGGCGTTGAAGTGCAGAAGAGCGAAGTTCGTCTGCCGAACGGCACCATCCGCAACGTAGGCGAATTCGACGTAGCCGTGCACCTGCACGCCGAAGTTGAAGCCACCGTACGCGTTGTCGTGGTAGCAGCTTAAGTCGCACCTAACTGACTGGCACCTACGGTGTCAGCCGGTTAACATCGGGCACGATCCTGTTTACAGGTCGTGCCTTTTGTTTTTCTACACACCCCAAATTCCAAGTGGCCATGAACGATATTTCAGCTCCTGAGCAATACGATCTGCAAACCGCTGCCCTGAAGGTGCCGCCGCATTCCATCGAGGCCGAACAGGCCGTGCTCGGTGGCTTGATGCTGGACAACAACGCCTGGGAGCGCGTGCTGGATCAAGTCTCGGACGGTGATTTCTATCGCCATGACCACCGCCTGATCTTCCGTGCCATCGCCAAGCTGGCCGACCAGAACTCGCCGATCGACGTGGTGACCCTGGCCGAACAGCTGGACAAGGAAGGCCAGACCTCCCAAGTCGGCGGTCTGGGCTACCTCGGTGAGCTGGCAAAAAATACGCCGTCCGTCGCCAACATCAAGGCGTATGCGCAGATCGTCCGCGAGCGCGCCACCCTGCGCCAGTTGATCGGCATCAGCACCGAAATCGCCGACAGCGCCTTCAACCCCGAAGGCCGCACCGCCGCCGAGATCCTCGACGAAGCCGAACGCCAGATCTTCCAGATCGCCGAAGCACGCCCGAAGACTGGCGGCCCGGTGGGCGTCAACGAGCTGTTGACCAAGGCCATCGACCGTATCGACACGCTGTTCAACACCGACAACGCCATCACCGGTATTTCCACCGGCTACACCGACCTCGACGAGAAGACCAGCGGCCTGCAACCGGCCGACCTGATCATCGTCGCCGGCCGTCCATCCATGGGTAAAACCACCTTTGCGATGAACCTGGTGGAAAACGCCGTGTTGCGCAGCGACAAGACCGTATTGGTTTACTCCCTGGAGATGCCAGGTGAATCGCTGATCATGCGGATGCTCTCGTCCCTGGGCCGTATCGACCAGACCAAGGTCCGTGCCGGTCGCCTGGAAGACGACGACTGGCCGCGCCTGACCTCGGCGGTCAACCTGCTCAACGATCGCAAGTTGTTCATCGATGACACCGCGGGCATCAGCCCGTCGGAGATGCGCGCACGTACCCGCCGCCTGGTGCGTGAGCACGGCGACATCGCGCTGATCATGATCGACTACCTGCAATTGATGCAGATTCCCGGCTCCAGCGGCGACAACCGCACCAACGAGATTTCCGAGATTTCCCGGTCCCTCAAGGCCCTGGCCAAGGAATTCAACTGCCCGGTGGTGGCGTTGTCCCAGCTCAACCGCTCCCTGGAACAGCGTCCCAACAAGCGTCCGGTGAACTCCGACTTGCGGGAATCCGGAGCGATCGAGCAGGACGCCGACGTCATCATGTTTGTGTATCGCGACGAGGTGTATCACCCCGAGACCGAGCACAAAGGCATTGCCGAAATCATCATCGGCAAACAGCGGAACGGCCCCATCGGCTTTATCCGCCTGGCGTTCATCGGCAAGTACACTCGCTTCGAAAACCTCGCCCCGGGCAGCTACAACTTCGACGACGACGAATAACGCGCCTTACGGCCGGGCAAACAGCGCACGGATGGTGGCTTCGTCGTATTGGTAGTTCCAGCGCAACTCAGTGCCGGCGGGAATGGATTCGCTGGCAAATAATCCGGTGAGTATCATTTGATCCTGTCGGTTGCCGACCTGGGTCTGGACCCTGAATTGTGCCGCCTCAACGTTGTAGCCCGAGGCGGCCTGTCGCACCGGAACATCGGCCTCATATTCAAAAATGGTATTGATCCTCGACAACGCGTTGTCGCCGGACAGTACCGGCTGCGTGTTGAGCGCGTGGGGCGACACAGGCCTCACATCCTTGACGGCCATCAGATAAGGATCTCGGCGCGCGTTCGCCACGAAAAACGGCAGGATGTCCCCTCCATACACGCCCAGCGCTTCGCCCTTTCTCAGCGGGCGCCGCGTGATGACCGTGGCTTCGCCGATCATTGCGGCCTCCTGGGGGAATTTTTGATGAGCGGCGGTGAAGGGTAAAACCTCAAGCTTGTCTTCATACAGGCGCGCGACGTTTTCATAACCTTCCCAGCGAATGTACGGCAGCAGTTGGTCTTTGCTGAATACCGTGCCGGACGTTAACGACTTCCCTTGGGCTTGCATGAGCCGGATCCGCATGGGCTGGCCATTTTCATCGCGCAGGGGGTAGCGGCCACAGTTGGCGCGGTCATAAATACGCCGATAGTTCTGGCTGTACTGGTAGCTGCGCTCGGTGCGCATGTGGGCCAATTCCTGCGGGGTGTAGAGCGCGTTTACAGGACCTTCCTCGGCTGATCCGTAAGGGCTGGACGAGTGTGCCGACTCAAACCCGTCAATGGAGTCGACGCTTTCGAGTGATGGCGCAGGCGAGCCCCCTCCGCCCGGTAATCCACCCTTGGCGGGGTCGATTTCCCAGCCCCCGTCGGCGTTTTTGCGCAGATAGGGCGAGTAGGCCCGGAAACGGCTGCGCGCATCGATCAGTCGCCATCCCTGCGGGTCTTTTTTGATCTGGTAGTAGTTCTGCTTGTCCTGTACGTAATAGCGAAAACTACCGTCAGGCAGTGGCGGCGCTTGAAAGCTGTGGTCAACCAGCCTTGTCAGCCCGGCCGGCGGGGTTGGTTCGGCGAACAAGGGGTCGAGTGGCAACCCTGCCGGGGGCCGGGTTTCGAGGGGAAGGGGCTTGCCGCGCAGACGTGCAAGGCTGCTGGCCATCAGTGACTCGCCGGACTTGTGCAGCGCCTGCTCAAACGAATCCGCACCCGATTGGCGCAGCAGTGCACGCTGCTCCAGGGGGGAAAGTGTTTGCGCGATGGCGTCGGGCAGATCGGTCAGCGGGGGCGTGAGCGTGCCTGGTGAGGCGTGAAGCGCGTATAGCTCGCCCTTGCGGATCAGCGTATGGCTCGAAGGGGCATCCGCGTTACCGATACTCCCCAGAAGCGGCCCATCGGTACTGTCGTCATACACATCAATGCGGCGCGACCCAGGCCAACCGGGTATCTGCTCCAGTGTGTAGAGCATCAATTGCACGCTTTCCCGGCTGCGCAAGGCATCCAGGAAAATACTCGCTTGCAGCTGGGCGACCTTTGCCATCTTGGTGTAGTGGCCTGCTTCTTCGAGCGATACGGGGTCCAGGCCGCCTCCCGCTTGCAAGCGTTGGCGTTTGCTTGCCGGGAGTGTGCGCTCTATCTCTTCAAGATGTCGTTTGGACAGTTGCGGCATCAGTGTGCGCAGACTTTTTTCGGTGGGGGTGACCGCTGCTTCATTGGCCGCGTTGAGTTGGGAAAACAGCCATTGTTTTTTCTGTGCGGCCTGCTCTCTCAATCTGATGGCCAGGTTTTCGGTTTTACTGAAGTAGTCGATAGGCGGGGAGGGCAGCAGATTGTTGAACGCGGTCTGAGGCATTTGCGCCTCTACGGCATGCAACAACTCGCCCTTTCGGAAACGGGCTTCGCTGACCTTGATTTCGACGCTGCCCTGGCCGAACTGCATCACGGTCTGTTGCTGCTGGTCGACCACCTTCAGCCCGTAAGTGGCGGGCCATTCGGGCAGCGAGGTGAGCAGGTGGGCTTGAATCAGCGGCGAGTGAGCCGTCACGGAGCTGCCCTCGGCGCGGCTCAGGTTGAAATCACTGATTTCCTGGTCCAGGTTGAAGTGTGTAACCGTATCGCACAGCAAGGGCGCAGGGCGCACCATCTCTTGATGGGCCTGGCGCAATGTGGCGCTGTCCAGTCCGCTGATCAGCAGGATGGGCTCCACGCACGGCTGGGTTATGTTGGCCGCATCGGGACCCAGGCGCTTGATCAGTTTGAGTGTGTCCCACTCATCTGGCGTTTCGTGTACATGGCGCCAGCCGCCGGTTTCGTTGTTCAGCAAGGGAGGTGAATACGCGTGCGCATCGCTGGGGTGTGACAACTCCCATTGTGTGCCATCGGGTGAGCGCTGAATGGCATGGGGGTGATCATCCAGCTTCAGATACGGCTGCTGTTGGTATTGATAGATACCTTGTTTATCGGCAACCACGTGTTCAGGCAATGTCGCGGGGTGTTGGTAGGGTTCCAGGTCAGAGTGCCAGAGGCGCCAGCCCTGATTGCGTACCTGAACTTTCACGAGGCCCGCCGTAAAACGTCCGGCCTTGATCACGCCGGCGGTCGCTACGGCCATGGCAATGTTATCCACTACGTCCAGCAGGTCATCGAGCGCCTGTTGGCTATCGCCCCGGCTCCAGGCGGCAAAGCCGTTATAGACCGTGCCGATCAATTGAGCGCCGGTAACGACCAGCAGCACTTCGCCGACGATTGGCACGAAGGATGCGGCAAAGAACAGCAGGGTTTTACCCAGGTCGGCATAGAACTGCAGGCGTTTTTGTCGGCTGATGGCATCGACCTGTGCCGTCGGGACCGCGACTTCGCAAGCGTCGCTTTCTATCTGGGAAAACCGTCGCAGGGTGATGGCTTGGAACAGGTGGCCGGTGATTCTGGTCAGGCTCAGCGGTTTGTCCAGGTGCGCTGGCTTGATTTTCCCGGGGGAGCCGATGGGCAGCCAATCAATCCACATGGGCTTTACCAGCAGCAGCGATTCTCGCTGATGCACTGGGGCCAGCCGCTTGAAGAAGGCCAGGTAGTCCGGTTGCATCAGGCGTTCGACCAGTTGAGTTTCCAGGTCCACCATCGAGGGGTGCTGGCGAAGAGCGGCGATCGGGTCTTCGGGGGTGTAGAGGAGCGGTCCGGTTTCTGCCCGGGTGTCAGTGATGACCAGGACGTCAGGCAGCACCACCCCATCAAGCGTCAGGTGAAAGCAGTCGAAGGACACGTGGTGTCCGCGCTCGGAGAGCTCGAGCAATTCTTCGTACAGGGTTTGCGCTATCTCGTTCTTGAGGTAGGCCAGGTGCAAGGCAACGTTGAACCGCTGCTGTTCGTGCTCGCGAAAGAGCGGGCGCACCGACAGATTGGTGCTGATGACTGCGCGAATGTGCTTGAGGTACTGCCCGCCCAGGTCCAGTTCGCGGCAAAAACCGGCGAACTGCGTTGCGGAGATCAACGAAGGAAATCGTGAACCCTGGGTGACGTTGAAAAGCTCGGTCCCGGTCTCCATGCCGCCGTCCTCTGCTTCCGAAGCCTCGAAGTTCTGCAGGGCCGCCTCCAAAAGGGATTGTTCGGTGGTGCGTGCATGGGTGCTTAGCAGCCCGAACAGGTGATGATTTCTCCATTCGCGCACCAGGACCGAAGTCTTCGCATTCAGCAGCGTCAGGTATTCACGGCGCAGCGCCTGCTCGAGTAGCGCAAGAGCGAACGCCTCGGGACTTTGCAGTTGCTTGAGCAGTTCCTGGATCTTGTGCCTGGATAGATTGCTCTTGAGCAGGTTGGCGCGCAGGGCGGCGCGGGTGTCTGCGGGGGAGTCGGTGAGCCAGGTGGGGAGTTGGGTCTGAATGAAGGCGGCGTGGGCGTCGGGTATTGCCGGTGGGGTCGCAGGATTACTGCTCATGTGGGTTTCCATGAAAAAGCGAGTCGGATCCCGACAGCCTATCCAGGGTGTTTCCGGGGGCGGGGCTAGCGGATTAGGCCCTCGCCCCCTGCAAATCCGGCTATGTGTGCGCGCAAAAGTGATACCTGGGTAAAAGCCGACCATTGCCGTCGGAATTGGTCAAAATTTGTGCTATATTCCGCGCCCGCGATTTTTCATCTCAACACCGGTCACCGTCATGCAAACAGCCAAGCCGTTATTTGACTATCCCAAGTATTGGGCCGAATGCTTCGGTCCAGCGCCATTCCTGCCGATGAGCAGGGAGGAGATGGATCAGCTTGGCTGGGATTCCTGCGACATCATCATCGTCACTGGTGATGCCTACGTTGACCATCCGTCGTTCGGCATGGCGATCATCGGCCGGCTGCTGGAGTCCCAGGGCTTCCGCGTCGGGATCATTGCCCAACCGAACTGGCAGTCCAAAGACGACTTCATGAAGCTCGGCGAGCCGAACCTGTTCTTCGGCGTCGCGGCCGGCAACATGGACTCCATGATCAACCGCTACACCGCCGACAAGAAAATCCGCTCCGACGACGCCTACACCCCCGGCGGCATGGCCGGCAAACGCCCGGACCGCGCCAGCCTGGTGTACAGCCAGCGCTGCAAGGAAGCCTACAAGCATGTGCCGATCGTGCTCGGTGGCATCGAAGCCTCCCTGCGCCGCATCGCCCACTACGACTACTGGCAGGACCGCGTGCGCAACTCGATCCTGATCGACGCCTGCGCCGACATCCTGCTGTACGGCAACGCCGAGCGGGCGATTGTCGAAGTCGCCCAGCGCCTGTCGTGGGGCCACAAGATCGAAGACATCACCGACGTGCGCGGCACCGCGTTCATTCGTCGTGACACGCCGGCAGGCTGGTACGAAGTGGACTCCACGCGTATCGACCGCCCGGGCAAGATCGACAAGATCATCAACCCGTACGTCAACACCCAGGACACCCAGGCCTGCGCCATCGAGCAGGAAAAGGGGCCGGTGGATGACCCGGAAGAAGCCAAGGTCGTACAGATCCTGGCCAGCCCGCGCATGACCCGCGACAAGACGGTGATTCGCCTGCCTTCCGTGGAAAAAGTCCGCGGCGATGCGGTGCTCTACGCCCACGCCAACCGCGTGTTGCACCTGGAGACCAACCCAGGCAACGCCCGCGCCCTGGTGCAGAAGCATGGTGAAGTGGATGTGTGGTTCAACCCGCCGCCCATCCCGATGACCACCGAAGAAATGGACTACGTGTTCGGCATGCCTTACGCCCGCGTCCCGCACCCGGCGTATGGCAAGGAGAAGATCCCGGCCTACGACATGATCCGCTTCTCGGTGAACATCATGCGTGGCTGCTTCGGCGGCTGCACCTTCTGCTCGATCACCGAGCACGAAGGCCGCATCATCCAGAACCGTTCCGAAGAGTCGATCATTCGCGAGATCGAAGAGATCCGCGACAAGGTCCCGGGCTTTACCGGGGTGATCTCCGACCTCGGCGGTCCGACCGCGAACATGTACCGCATCGCCTGCAAGAGCCCGGAAATCGAATCCGCGTGCCGCAAGCCGTCGTGCGTGTTCCCCGGCATCTGCCCGAACCTGAACACCGACCACTCTTCCCTGATCCAGCTGTACCGCAGCGCCCGTGCGTTGCCGGGTGTGAAGAAGATCCTGATCGCGTCCGGCCTGCGCTACGACCTTGCGGTCGAGTCGCCGGAATACGTCAAGGAACTGGTAACCCACCACGTGGGTGGTTACCTCAAGATCGCCCCGGAACACACCGAGGAAGGTCCGCTCAACCAGATGATGAAGCCGGGCATTGGCAGCTATGACAAGTTCAAGCGCATGTTCGAGAAGTACACCAAGGAAGCGGGCAAGGAGCAGTACCTGATCCCGTACTTCATCGCCGCCCACCCGGGCACCACCGATGAAGACATGATGAACCTGGCCCTGTGGCTCAAGGGCAACGGCTTCCGTGCCGACCAGGTGCAGGCGTTCTACCCGTCGCCAATGGCTACCGCCACGGCCATGTACCACTCGGGCAAGAACCCGCTGCGCAAGGTCACCTACAAGAGCGACGCGGTGACCATCGTCAAGAGCGAAGAGCAGCGCCGTCTGCACAAGGCGTTCCTGCGTTATCACGACCCCAAAGGCTGGCCGATGCTGCGTGAGGCACTGACCCGCATGGGCCGCGCCGACCTGATCGGCCCGGGCAAGGAGCAGTTGATCCCGCTGCACCAGCCGAGCACTGACAGCTACCAGAGCGCCCGTCGCAAGAACTCGACGCCGGCCGGCAGCCATAAGGTCGCCAAGGAAACCACCACCAGGATCCTCACGCAGCACACCGGCCTGCCACCACGCGGCAGTGACGGCAGCAACCCGTGGGACAAGCGTGAGCAAGCCAAGGCCGCGGCCCAGGCCCGCAACAAGCAGGCCGCCAAGGAACGTAGCGATGCGGCGAAGGGCAAGGGCGGCAAGCCTGCGCGCAAGCCAGTGGTGCCGCGTTGATCGACGCGTGAATATGCAAAACGCCAGCCGAGTGCTGGCGTTTTGCTTTCTATTCGGTGGCGCGCCGGTTTGTTAAGGTGGCGCCCATCAGGCCGCCTTCGCGAGCAAGCCCGCTCCCACATTCGACCGCATTCTCATGTGGGAACTCGGTCAAGTGTGGGAGCGGGCTTGCTCGCGAAAGCGTCAGCTCAGTCACCACCCCATTCAAGGAAGAACACCCCCATGGGCAACCCCCTGGCCGGCATCGGCATGGACTCCAACCGCTCCCAGTTCATGGCGCGCCAGCGCATCGAAAGTGAGATCAACGTACCCCGGCTATTCGCCGCCATCGACGCCGACCCCGCTATCGTCGGCGCCGGCGTGGTGTATATCGACGCCGACTTCAACGTTGTCACCCTGCGCGAATTCAAGCCGATCTGCAGCATCCTGCCCAAGCGCATCATTGTGCGCGAGGCACAGAAATACATCGCGCCGGCACAGTTCGCCGACCAGGTCGTCAACAACCCGCGCGAAGGACGGCTGATCGGCGAAGCCATCAACACCACATTGTCCTGTGGCGGGGCGATCATCGGTTGGCTCGTTGTCCTGAGCGGTACTATCGCCGTGCCGTTCACCGCCGGCGCCAGTTCGGTGATGACCGTGATCGGCTATGCCAGCGCCACGGCCAGTACCGCTTCGTGCTTCTTCGGCGCGTATCGCACGCGCAATGAAATCGTCAACCCAGGCATGAACGACTACCTGGATAACGAAGAGTGGTATCAGACCGCGACAAAAATCATGGACGGCGCGGCCTTGGTCGGCGTGGGCGCGTCGACGCTGACCACGGTCAAACTGATCAACGTCACCCGCGCCTCCACCGGCAAAACCTTGCGCCAGGTACTCAAGGGCCTCAACGGCCAGGAGCGGGAGAAGCTGACCAAGGAACTGCTGAAACTCGCCGACCCGCAGATGTCGACCAAGATGCGCAAGCTCCTGCAACTGCGTGGCGAGTTGACCAAGCGGTTCACCCCGACCCAGCTCAAGCACGCCACCATCGTGCAGATCGGCGACGCCTTCGGCGCCGGGCTCGGCAGCTGGGGGCTGGCTCGTTCGGATAACGTCAAGAAAACCCTGGCGATTGGCTTGTACGAGGAGTCCGAATAATGCGTGGCGTGCCGTCGTTGAAACCATTCCTGCTGGAACATTTCCCATCGTTCATCGGTGTGATTCTCGCAGGCTGCCTGGGCGGCTCTGGCGCTATTTCCCTGGCTGCCAGCACCTACTTCGCCGACGTGCCGATGGCTACCAACGCGACGGTGTCGTGGTTCGTGGTGCTGTTTGCCGCGCTGTTCGTGACCCTCAGCAACATCCTGGTCGTGCGCGGGCACGCCTGGGCGGTGTGGGGTATGGTCGGGTTTTTCGTGGTGTGTCTGCTGGTGACCCTGCCGACACTGGCCTATGGCCCCCACTGGTTTATCTACAGCGAATGTCTGTTCTGGCCACTGTTGGGGTTGTTGCTGATCAACGGCAAGGGCTATCGGGCGATGGTGGGCAAGCTGGTGGATGTGCGCCGCTTGCGTGAGGCGGCCAAGGCGGGCCTGTAGCCTTGGCTCGCGTGGTCAGATTTTCACGTTCTGACGAATGTTCCAACCGTATTTCACCGCACCGCCGTCCTTGCCGCCGTCGGCTTTCTGCGGTTGGTAGCTGACTTCGACGCTGGCGAAATTCAAGCCGATGACCTCTGTCAGTTCGTCGCTGTTTTTCACCGCGTCGGTTTGGTAGGACGTCACCATCACCTCCTTCAAGGTGATCACCAGATACTCCACCGCACTGCTGCCACCGGCCTTGCGCACCACCAGCCGCGCTTGCGGGTAATGCTTGCCGGTGGAGCAGGCCATCATCAGGTTGGGTGAGGACTTATCCATCACTTTCGAGATGGACAGGTTCTCGATATTGACCTTGCCCGCACCACCGCCGCTGCCGCTATGCATCGAGCCTGTCTGCGACATGCCCCAGCCCCAGCGGCTGATCTCGATTTCATCGCGATGGGCCTGATCCCTGGATTCGCCCTTGATGTCGCCCAACTTCAAAAACATATCAGTTGCCATTGTCGTTCCCTGTACTGGTGTGCGCCGGTAGTGGCGCGGGGCGTACTTTTTCTTATTCGGGACATGGCCTACAAGACGCTACACCGTGATCAGGAAGTGCCTGTCCCGATAAAGCGAAGCTTCTGACATTTTTACGCGATGCCCAGTCTTTACCCTCTGCGCTCTTGTGAAAAACCGGAGTAAAGGGATGACTTCCAGTGTGTTGAAAGACGGATTCCCCAGTGCGCACTTGACGACGCGGCAGTGGGTGGAAAGCACGATTGATCTGCGTAAGTTGTTTGCCGCCATTGATGCTGATCCGGCGGTTGTCGGTGCTGGCGTGGTGTACCTCGATGCGCAGTTGCGGGTGATCGTGTTGCGCGAGTTCCAGCCGATTTGCAGCGTTGTGCCCAAGAAGGTGATTTTGCGGGAGGCGCCCAGTTATGTCGGGCGGGTGGAGTTTGCACGGCGGTTGGCGAATGAGCCGCGAGAGGCGCAGGTGGCGTTTGAGGCGTTGAATGCGGGGTTTGCGTGTACGTCGGCGCTGATTAGTTGGTTATTGATCGCGGGTGGTTCTGCGCTGAGCCCATTTACTTTTGGGGCTACTGGCGTAGCGGCGGCGATCAGCGTTGTGGGAGCGTCGGCCAGCAGTATTCAATGTTGGATGGGCATTCGCCGGACTGCAAATGAAAGGGATGACCCAGCACTCAACGACGCTTTGGATAGCGATCCGTGGTATCAGGCCGTAACGGCCGGCTTGGATGCGGCTTCGTTATTGGGGGCTGGTAATGCGGCGATGTCGACGATTCGATTCGTCAGCATGCTTAAAAAGGCAACGGGGAAAAACACGCAGCAGGTACTCAAAGGGCTGAATCGTCAGGAGCGGGTAAAGCTCACCAGGGAGCTACTGAGCATCAACCATCCGCAAATGAGCCGGAGAATGATCAAGTTGAAGCAAATGGCAGGCGAGATGCCAAAGCGCTACACCTCGGCACAGGTCAAGCGAGGGACCCTCATGCAGATGCTTGATGCCCTTGGCGGTGCATCGAGTGTTGCCGGCAGCGTACGTTCTGGGATCATTGCGGTTGGGCTGCATGAGGAAACCTCAGAATGAGACTTATCGAAAGGAAATCACTCATACCGCGAGGCCCTTTTCTAATTCGGTATTTCCCCGTATTCGTTGGCGTGATTTTTTCGGGCATCTACAGCAGTGCTGTCGTCGTGGTGATGGTGGAGAACTATTATTTGCCGTCGCTATCGAACGCTGCTGCTGAACAAGCCGGCGTGGTGCTAGCCCTCTTTATCACACTCTGCAATGTCATGATTGCCTATGGATTTCCAAGGGGCGCCTGGGGCATGTATAGCCTTTTCATCACTTGCCTATTGGTTGCTGTGCCAGGTTTTATTTTTTTGCCGATCCCCGTCTTTTATGTGGATTGCATTTTTTCCTCGGTACTTGGCCTACTGCTACTAAGCAGCAAACGCCACCATGAAATGCGTGCCAAATACGTAGAACTTCGCCATATGCGCCGCAAAGTCACGGTGGCCATCGAGAAACGACGCAAACACGAGCGCGCAATCATAAGAATAAAGAAACCGAGGTAATCCCCCACACCCGCCACAAATATGTGCAACTGTTGCACCAGGGCACCTACGTTGGCGCCGTTTTGGTGCTGTACTGCACCGGGCCGTACGACAAAGTGCAATGACTGCCGCGCTGGCATAAGTCTTGCGCGCGTCAAACCCCATGCTCTGGCTCGCAGGAGGCCGCCGTGTCGATTCATGTCGCGTTGCACCACGTTACGCATTACCGCTACGACCGCGCTGTCGAACTCGGCCCGCAGATCGTGCGTTTGCGCCCGGCGGCCCACAGCCGCACGCGGATTTTGTCCTACGCGCTGAAAGTGCTGCCCGAGCAGCATTTCATCAATTGGCAGCAAGATCCCCAGGGCAATTACCTGGCGCGTCTGGTGTTCCCGGAAAAGACTGCCGAGCTGCGTATCGAAGTCGATCTGGTCGCCGAGATGGCGGTGTTCAATCCGTTCGACTTTTTCCTCGAGCCCTACGCCGAAAGAATCCCTTTCAGCTATGCCGCCGATGAGCAGCGCGAGCTGGCGCCGTACCTGGAAACCTTGCCGTTGACGCCGAAGTTCGCCGCCTACCTGGCCGGTATCGACCGCACACCATTGCCGGCGGTGGATTTCCTGGTGGGCCTCAACCAACGCCTGGCTGCCGATATCAGCTACCTGATCCGCATGGAGCCGGGCGTGCAGACCCCGGAGTTCACCCTGGAAAACGCCTCCGGTTCCTGCCGTGACTCGGCGTGGCTGCTGGTGCAATTGCTGCGCAACCTGGGGTTGGCGGCGCGGTTTGTGTCTGGCTATCTGATCCAGCTCACCGCCGACGTCAAAGCCCTCGACGGGCCGTCCGGCACCGAGGTGGACTTCACCGACTTGCACGCCTGGTGCGAAGTGTATTTGCCCGGCGCGGGCTGGATCGGCCTGGATGCCACCTCCGGTCTGTTTGCTGGTGAAGGCCATATCCCGTTGGCCTGTAGTCCCGATCCATCGTCTGCCGCCCCGATCAGTGGTTTGGTGGAACCGTGCGAGTGTGAATTCACCCACGAAATGTCGGTTGAGCGGATTTGGGAGGCGCCGCGCGTCACCAAGCCCTACACCGAAGAACAATGGCTGGCGATCCAGGCCCTCGGCCGGCAGATCGATGGCGACCTGCTCAAGGGCGATGTGCGCCTGACCATGGGCGGCGAGCCGACCTTCGTTTCCATCGACGACCCCGACGGCGCCGAATGGAACACCGCGGCCCTCGGCCCGGACAAGCGCCGGCTGTCTGCCGAGTTGTTCCAGCGCCTGCGCAAGCACTACGCGCCCAAGGGCCTGGTGCACTTCGGCCAGGGCAAGTGGTACCCCGGCGAGCAATTGCCGCGCTGGTCGCTCAATTGCTACTGGCGTCGCGACGGCGTACCGATCTGGCACAACAGCGCGCTGATCGCCGATGAACAACAAGACTACGGCGCGGACGGCGCCATGGCCGGGCGTTTCCTCGCCAGCGTCGCCGAGCGCCTCAAACTGCCGGCGCGTTTTGTATTCCCGGCGTTTGAAGACAACTTCTACTACCTGTGGCGCGAAGGCGCGTTGCCGCAAAACGTCACCGCCCAAGACCCGCGTCTAAGCGACGACCTGGAGCGCGAACGCCTGCGCAAAGTGTTCAGCCAGGGCTTGGGCAAAGTCATCGGCCAGGTCCTGCCGCTGGCGCGTACGGCTGCCAACGACCGCTGGCAGAGCGGGCGCTGGTACTTGCGCGATAACCACTGCCGCCTGGTGCCGGGGGATTCGCCCTTGGGCTATCGCCTGCCATTGGCGTCGCAGCCCTGGGTGACGGCGGCGGAGTATCCGTTTGTGCACCCGACGGACCCGAACCAGGATCAGCCGGAGCTGCCCACGACCGCCCAGTTGAACAGCCACGGCGAACCTGCGCCGAGCGATGAGCGTACGCCCAGCGTGGACGAATCCGCCGACTGGCTGACCCGCACCGCGTTGTGCGCCGAAGCGCGGGAAGGGCGCCTCTACCTGTTCATGCCGCCGCTGGAGCGTGTCGAGGATTATCTGGAACTGGTCGCCGCCATCGAGGCCACCGCCGAAGAGTTGCATTGCCCGGTGCTGCTGGAGGGGTACGAACCGCCTGCCGATGCACGCCTGAGCAACTTCCGCGTGACGCCGGACCCGGGTGTGATCGAGGTCAACGTGCAGCCGTCCGCCAGTTGGGACGAGCTGGTCGAACGCACCGAATTTCTCTACGAAGAGGCGCGGCAAACCCGCCTGACCACGGAAAAATTCATGATCGACGGGCGCCACACCGGCACCGGCGGCGGTAACCATTTTGTACTCGGCGGCGCGACGCCCAAGGACTCACCGTTCCTGCGCCGACCTGATCTGCTGCGCAGCCTGATCAGCTACTGGCATAACCATCCTTCGTTGTCCTACCTGTTTTCCGGGCTGTTTATCGGCCCGACGTCCCAGGCACCACGGGTGGATGAAGCACGTAACGACGCGTTGTATGAACTGGAAATCGCCTTCGCGCAAATGCCTGAACCGGGTGAAGAGTGTCCGCCGTGGTTGGTCGATCGCCTGCTGCGCAACCTGTTGATCGACGTGACCGGCAACACCCATCGCGCCGAATTCTGCATCGACAAACTCTATTCGCCAGACGGCGCCACCGGCCGCCTGGGCTTGCTGGAGCTACGCGCGTTTGAAATGCCGCCCCATGCGCGCATGAGCCTGACCCAACAATTGCTGTTGCGTGCCCTGGTCGCACGGTTCTGGCGCGAACCCTACGCGCCGCCAAAGCTGGCGCGCTGGGGCACCGAGTTGCATGACCGCTTCCTGCTGCCGCACTTTATCGAGCAGGACTTCGCTGACGTGATCGTCGAACTCAACGCCGCCGGCTACCCGCTGCGCGCCGAATGGTTTGCCGCGCACCTGGAGTTCCGCTTCCCCAAGGTCGGCGACTACGCCGTCAGCGGTATCGAACTGGAACTGCGCCAGGCCCTCGAACCTTGGCACGTACTGGGCGAGGAGGGCGCGGTGGGCGGCACGGTGCGCTATGTGGATTCGTCCCTGGAGCGCCTGCAAGTCAAGTTGACCGGCCTGGCGCCGCAACGCTACCTGCTGACCTGCAACGGCATCCCCGTGCCATTGCAGGCCACCGGCCGCGTGGGCGAGTTTGTCGCCGGCGTGCGTTACCGCGCCTGGCAACCGGCCAACTGCCTGCAACCGACCATCCCGGTGCATGCGCCGCTGGTGTTTGATTTGCTGGATACCTGGATGCAACGTTCACTGGGCGGCTGCCAGTACCACGTCGCCCATCCGGGCGGGCGCAATTACGACAGTTTGCCGGTGAATGCCAACGAGGCGGAGAGTCGGCGGATGGCGCGGTTTTTCCGCCTTGGGCATAGCCCAGGGAAGCTTCCGGTGCCGTCCCTGGTGATCAATGATGAATTGCCAATGACCCTGGATCTACGACGCTTCCCCAATAAAAATGACTGAACGCAGTTCAAAATGTGGGAGCTGGCTTGTCGGGTCGCCGCATCGCTGCGATAGCGGTGTACCAGTCGATACTTCTGGTGACTGACCCACTGCTATCGCAGGCAAGCCAGCTCCCACATTAGACTGTGGTGAATCCGACCTTCTTTGCCTCTGCCGAGCGTTCCATGTCCGACTTGCTCGACCGTTACCCGCTGACCGCGGGCACTTATCACGAACTGCTGGACGACAGCGGTGCGGTGCGTGCCCATTGGCAGCGCCTGCTCGACCACCTGCAACGCAGCACCCCCGCGCAACTGGCCCAGCGCCAGGCGCTGCTGACCCGGCAGATCCAGGAAAACGGCGTGACCTACAACGTCTACGCCGACCCCAAGGGCGCCGACCGTCCCTGGGAACTGGACTTGCTGCCCCATGTGCTCGCCGCCGAAGAGTGGCAGCACCTGGCAGCGGGGATCGCCCAGCGCGCGCGCCTGCTCAACGCTGTGCTCGCCGACCTATACGGCCCGCAGCGCCTGATCAAGGAAGGCCTGCTGCCGGCCGAGCTGGTATTTGGACACAACAACTTCCTGTGGCCGTGCCAGGGCATCCAACCGCCGGACGGCGCGTTTCTGCATCTCTACGCCGTGGACCTGGCGCGCACACCCGACGGCCGCTGGTGGGTCACTGCCGACCGTACCCAGGCGCCGTCGGGCGCCGGTTATGCACTGGAAAACCGCACCATCGTGTCCCGCGCCTTTCCGGACCTGTACCGCGACTTGCAGGTGCAGCACCTCACCGGTTTCTTCCGCACCCTGCAGGAAACCCTGGCCCGCCAGGCACCCGGCGATGACCAGCCGCCGCTGATCGTGCTACTCACGCCGGGGCGCTTCAACGAAAGCTACTTCGAACACCTATACCTCGCGCGCCAGCTCGGCTACCCGCTGGTGGAGGGCGGCGACCTCACCGTGCGCGACAGCAGTGTGTTCCTCAAGACCCTCAGCGGCCTGCGCCGGGTGCACGCGATCATGCGCCGTCTCGACGACGATTTCTGCGACCCGCTGGAACTGCGCACCGACTCGGCGTTGGGCGTGCCCGGCTTGCTCGATGCCGTGCGCCAAGGCAATGTGCTGGTGGCCAATGCCTTGGGCAGCGGCGTGCTGGAGTCGCCGGGGTTGCTTGGTTTCCTGCCGAAGATCAATGAGTTCCTGTTCGGCGAGGCGTTGATCCTGCCCTCCATCGCCACCTGGTGGTGCGGTGAAGCGCCGGTACTGGCCGAAGCGCTTGAGAAACTGCCCGAGCTGCTGATCAAGCCGGCGTTTGCGTCGCAAAGTTTTGCTCCGGTGTTCGGGCGCGATCTGGACGACAAACAACGCCAGGCCCTGGCCGAACGCATGCGCGCGCGCCCTTACGCCTACGTCGCCCAAGAGCTGGCGCAGCTGTCCCAGGCGCCGGTGTGGCACACCGTGGAGGACCATCTGCAACACCGCGCCATCGGCATGCGAGTGTACGCCGTGGCCAGCGATGACGGTTATCGCGTGTTGCCCGGCGGCCTGACACGTGTAGCGGCGCAAGCCGATGCCGAAGTGGTGTCCATGCAACGAGGCGGCGCGAGCAAGGACACCTGGGTGCTCGGCGAACGCGCGCCGGGTGGCGAGCAATGGCGTGCGCAGCGCACCATCGGCGCCCATGACCTGGTGCGCCGCGATCCTTACCTGCCGTCCCGCGTGGTGGAAAACCTGTTCTGGTTCGGTCGTTATTGCGAGCGCTGCGATGACAGTGCGCGCTGGCTGCGCATCGTGCTGGCGCGTTATGTCGATGGCGACGATCCGCTGGCCTTGCAAGCGGCGGTGGAGTTGGGCGAGAACCTGCGGTTGCTGCCGGAGGAGGGCGAGCTACCCGAACGCCTGCTGGGTGCCATGCTCGGTGACGACTGGCCGTCGAGCCTGCGCGCCAATCTGCAGCGCTTGCAGTGGGCCGCGTCCCAGGTGCGGGGCAAGTTGTCCCGGGAGAACTGGCAGGCGCTGGTGGAGTTGCAGCGCGAAGCCCTGGAGTTGGAAAGCCAAGCGCCGGATTTCGGCGAATTGCTGGATTTCCTCAACCGCCTGGTGATGTCCCTGGCGGCGCTGTCCGGATTTGCCCTGGACGACATGACCCGTGACGAAGGTTGGCGCTTTTTGATGATGGGCCGACGCATCGAGCGCCTGCAATTTCTGAGCAGCAGCCTGGCGGCGTTTCTGCGGGGTGTGGCGGTGTTTGATCAGGCGGGGCTGGAGTGGTTGCTCGAACTGGGCAACAGCAGCATCACCTACCGCTCACGCTACCTGGCGGTGCCGCAGTTGATCCCGGTGCTCGACTTGTTGCTGTTGGACGAGCAGAACCCCCATGCAGTGCTGTTCCAATTGAAACTGGTGAGCCGCACCCTGCGGCGCTTGAACGATGATTTTGGCGTGCCCCGGGAAACCGGGCTTGGCCCGCTGGTCGAGCGCCTTGCGCATTTCGACCTGGGTTGCCTGGAGAACCCGCTGTTCGGCGAAACCAGCGTACGTGCCGCGCTGGACGGCCTGGCCGACCTGCTGCAAGCGGTCGCCGATGAGAGTGGGCAAGTGTCGGATCGCCTCGCGCTGCGCCATTTTGCCCACGTGGATGATGTCAGCCAGCAAACGGTGTCGGTGTGATGAGTGCGCACTACCAGATTTTCCACGATACCCATTACCACTACGACAGCCCGGTGTCCCTGGCCCAGCAGTTGGCGCACCTGTGGCCCCGGCCGTGTGCGTGGCAGCGCTGCACCCAGCAGCAACTGGAAATCAGCCCGCAGCCCTCGTCGCGGCGCGATGAGCTAGACGTGTTCGGCAACCCGATCACCCGCCTGGCCTTCGAGCGCCCCCACGACGAACTGCTGGTGAACGCCGGGCTGACCGTGGAGGTGCTGGCGCGTCCGATGCTGGACTTCCAGCAATCGCCCGCCTGGGACCAGGCCCGCGACAGCCTGACCTACAGCAGCCAGCCGCTGTCCGATGAGTTGATCGAAGCCATCCGTTACCGCTTCGAATCGCCCTACGTGCACCTGAAGAAAAACTTCGTCGAGTTCTCCGCCAGCTGTTTCCCACCGGGGCGTCCGCTGTTGCTCGGTGTGCAGGCGCTGATGGAAAAAATCTTCAGCGAATTCACCTTCGATGCCGAAGCCACCCAAGTCGCCACGCCGCTGGTGGAAGTGCTGGAGCGCCGCCGTGGCGTGTGCCAGGACTTTGCGCACCTGATGCTCGCTTGCCTGCGTTCGCGTGGCCTGGCGGCGCGTTATATCAGCGGCTACCTGCTCACCCAGCCTCCGCCCGGCCAGCCACGGCTGATCGGCGCCGATGCGTCCCACGCATGGGTTTCGGTGTATTGCCCGATATCGGGCTGGGTGGATTTTGATCCGACCAACAATGTGCAGCCGGCCCTGGAGCACATCACCCTGGCCTGGGGCCGGGATTTCTCCGATGTGTCGCCGTTGCGGGGAGTGATTCTGGGGGGCGGTAGCCATGACCCGGAGGTGCGGGTGACGGTGATGCCGCTGGAATGATTGGCGGCGTGAGCGGGCTTGCCCCGCGCTGGACGGCGCAGCCGCCCCGATAGGGCCGCCGCGCTGTTTCAGAAAGACCGAGGCGCCTGGATTTAGGGTGGCTGCGCCACCCAGCGCGGGCAAGCCCGCTCACTACAGGATTCGCCTAGGGATTCAGAAGATGTGTAGATACCCAGGGCCTGCTCACCACAAGGTGGGAGCGCTCAATTATTGCGCCGGATCTTTTGGCGTTTCGCTCTCGTCGTTCGTTTCTTCAGCATCGACATCGGTGCTCAGCCCATTGGCTTCGTCTTCTGCAGCGGCTTTCTTGCGTTGCAGCTTTTCCTCTTTCTTCTGCTCCTTGGCCAAGTCTCTCTGACGTTTGGCGAAGGAGTAATTAGGTTTGGCCATGGGCGATCCTCTAGGGTCGAAGGTGAGGGTGGCGGCGCGCAGCTGCCTTGGGCTGCCATGGTAGCAGCTTAGCAGCGCGCTTGGCCTTCACTTACCGCAGGCGTAAGCGGCCAGCAGGCCGTTGAACAGTTGGTCGAGGTGCATGATGCGGGCTCCAGTGGTTGGTGGGCCGATCATAGGGCGGTCGTAGTACTTTGGCCGTTAGATTGTGTTGATAAGTCTGATAGCCTAAAGTTGTATACAATCTGTTGACTCAGATCATAAGAACTCATGCCTGCTTGAGGCACCCTTGTCGCAATCCGCGTTTTTTAAACCCTGCCTTGGAGATTCACATGTTCGCCAAACTCGTTGCTGTTTCCCTGCTGACTCTGGCTAGCGGCCAGTTGCTTGCTGCAGAGTGCAAGGTCACCGTCGACTCCACTGACCAGATGTCCTTCAACACCAAGGAAATCACGATCGACAAGAGCTGCAAGACGTTCACCGTGAACCTGGAACACTCGGGCAGCTTGCCGAAAAACGTCATGGGCCATAACTGGGTACTGACCAGCGCGGCCGACATGCAACCGGTAGCCACTGACGGCATGGCCGCTGGCATCGACAAGAACTACCTGAAGGAAGGTGATGCACGCATCATCGCCCACACCAAGATCATCGGTGCCGGCGAGAAAGATTCGGTGACCTTCGACGTGTCGAAACTGGCCGCCGGGACTGACTACGCGTTCTTCTGCTCGTTCCCGGGCCACATCTCTATGATGAAAGGCACGGTGGTCGTCAAGTAAGACCGCGTTATCGTTCTTCGCGGGCAAGCCCGCTCCCACATTCGACCGCATTCCCCTGTTGGAGCGCGGTCAAGTGTGGGAGCGGGCTTGCCCGCGAAGGCGACTTAACAATCAATACAGAACTTGCCAGGCCCACCTCACGGCGCGAACGGCATAACCCGCTTGTGGGCAGTCTTGCGGTAGGTCTCGCAGATAATCCGGAACGCTTCCTCACGCACCGGCTCACCGTGCAGGAACGCATCAATCTCCGCATACGTCACGCCATGTGACGCCTCGTCCGGCTTGCCCGGCGACAAGTCTTCCAGGTCCGCCGTCGGCACCTTCTCCACCAACGATTCCGGCGCGCCAAAGTAGCGTGCAATCGAACGCACCTGGTTTTTCACCAGCCCGCTCAACGGTGCCAGGTCGCACGCACCATCGCCGAACTTGGTGAAAAAGCCCATCACCGCTTCCGCCGCATGGTCAGTACCGATCACCAAGCCACCGGCCGCGCCGGCGACGGTGTACTGCGCCACCATGCGCATGCGCGCCTTGGTGTTGCCCAGCACGAAGTCGCGGGAAACTGCGGCTTTGCCTTCAAACGCCGCCACTTCAGCCGCCAGGGCTTTCACCGCGGGGCCGATGTTGACGGTATGGCGCTCGTCCGGCTCGATAAAGTCCACCGAGGCCGTGGCGTCGATTTCATCGAACTGGACTTCGTACGGCAGGCGCACCGCGATAAAGCGGTAGGCCGCATCACCGCTGTTTTCGCGCAGTTCTTTTACCGCGCGCTGGGCCAAGAGGCCGGCGGTCAGGGAGTCGACGCCGCCGCTGATGCCCAGCACCAACGTCTTCAGCCCGGAATTGCGCAGGCAATCCTGGATAAAGGCCACGCGGCGGGCCACCTCGGCCTCCAGGGCCGCCTGGTCGTTGAACGGCGCTTGGACCTTGAGTTGTTCAGCAATCTCACGCTGTACGGCTTGCATGATTCACTCCTTGCTAGAGATGGCAGGTACTTTGAAAACGTGACGCAAATAGGCGACAAAGTTCGGATCGGTGCAGTGGGTCTTGCCCGCTTCGTCGGAAATTTTCGCGACGGGCTGGCCATTGCAGGCGGTCATTTTAAGCACGATGCTCATCGGTTCCACCCCTGGAATATCGCAAGTCAGGTTGGTGCCGATGCCAAAGCTCACATTGATCCGTCCACGCAGCGCCCGGAAGATCTCCAGCGCCTTGGGCAGCGACAGGCTGTCGGAGAACACCAGGGTCTTGCTCATCGGCTCGATGCCCAGCTTGTGGTAGTGGGCGATGGCTTTTTCGGCCCACTGCACGGGATCACCGGAGTCGTGGCGCAAGCCGTCGAACAGCTTGGCGAAGTACAGATCGAAATCGCCGAGGAACGCATCGGTGGTAATGCAATCTGTCAGGGCGATGCCCAGCAGGCCACGGTATTCGCGGACCCAGCAATCGAGGGCGGCGATCTGGCTGTCGATCAGGCGCGGGCCGAGTTGCTGGTGGGCCATGATCCATTCGTGGGCCATGGTGCCGAGCGGTTTCATGTCCAGCTCGCGGGCCAGGTGCACGTTGCTGGTGCCGACGAAACGGCCGGGGAAGTCATGCTTGAGCACGTTGACCACTTCCTCCTGCACCCGGTACGAAAAACGCCGGCGCGTGCCGAAATCGGCGACTTGCAGTTCGGATAATTCATCGCTGCTGGCGTTGGCCGTCAGCCAATCGAACTTGCGGTACAACTGCTCGCGGGCCTGTTCGAGGATCACGCTCTGGTAGCGATAGCGGTTACGTACTTCGCTGACGATGGCCAGCATCGGCACTTCAAACAGGATCACATGCAGCCACGGCCCGCGCAGGCGGATAAACAACTCACCGTTCTCGATCCCGGTCTGCACATAGCGCAAGTTGAAGCGGAACAGCCCGAGGAAGCGCAAAAAATCCGGCTTCATAAAGCTGATGCGCTCCAGGAAACCCAGTTGGTCGGGGCTCAGGCTCAACTCGGCGAGGCGCTCGATCTGGTAGCGGATTTCCGCCAGGTACGGGCGCAGATCCTCACTGTTGCGGCAACGAAACTCCCATTCAACTTCCACATTCGGGTAGTTGTGCAGCACCGCCTGCATCATGGTCAGCTTGTAGAAGTCGGTGTCGAGCAGGTTCTGCACGATGCGATCGGCAAACACACTCTCGCTCATAACGGGACTCTCCAGACGGATCGGCGATGGGCGCCGACCTTTACGCACAGTTAAGGATGGGGGCTAGTGGCGCATAGGCGGGGGGTGGTTTGCCAGTGTTTTTTTGCGTGATCGAGAAGCGTCCCGCTTTGAAAGACGAACCTTCTGACATTCGTCACGGATAGCAACTCTTTACGCTCTGGGCTTTCACCTAGCCGAGGGAGTAGAGGAATGAATCGCCCTGCCATTGTCGCGCCCGTCGCCTTGCAGCATACGCAGACCGTCACTTGTAACGCGCCCTGGTACGTGCAGGGCAGTGAATACCATCCTGTGGAAGCCACTTATCAACCGCTGATCAATGGCGAAGAAGCCTTCAAGGCCGTGCATTTGGCGATTGCCAGGGCCAGCAAAACCGTCGACATCATCTGTTGGGGGTTCCAGCCGTCGATGTATTTCATCCGCGACGGCAAGAGCCCGAGCATTGGCGAACTGCTCAAGGCAAAGGCTCGCGAGGGAGTCAGGGTTCGCGTATTGACGTGGGAAATGCCGCTTAACTCTGCCGGTGTTGCAGGTGAGGCGAACTTGCCCGGTAAAGGCTCGGTACGCATCAGCGATCGGGCGCTACAGACGTCTACCCAGGCGCAATACGACGAGGACCGTCGATGGTTCGCCGAATGCTCGGTGTCGGACAGCAAGGCCGCCGGGCAGGCAGCGCGCGGGCTCCCGGTCTTTATCAGTCGTGGTTTCGACCTGAATGAGCGGGCCGAGATCGCCCGCAGCCTGAAAGAGGAAAGCCTCGACCCCGAGATCAGCCTCCAGATGCGTCACGCATTGCGATGGACCGCCAGCCATCACCAGAAGAGCGTGCTGGTCGACTACGAACTGCCGGACTGCGCTGTAGGTTTTGTCATGGGCCACAACATGCTCGATGCGTATTGGGATACCGACAAACACTCGGCTTTGGGCCGCTCTGAACAGAGCAAACCCGCACCCAATCGCGGGCCACGTGGTGACACTCCGCGCCAGGATATTTCCACTCAACTGAGCGGGCCGATCCTGGAGCACCTGCACCATAACTTCGCCAGTGCCTGGCTCAAGGAAACCGGGGAGAACCTGCTCGACCTTCGCCAAGCCAAGCAGGTCGGGCCGCACCTGCAATGCATGCCCGGCGTCACGCGCCAGCTGGCCCAAGTGCTGCGCACCCAGGCGCAAGCGGGCAAGCGTGAGATCGAGAAGGCCTACTTGAATGCGGTCAACAACGCGACGCAGTTTATCTATATCGAGAACCAGTATTTTCGCTGGCCACCGCTGGCCGAAGCGATCAAGAAGACGGCGGCGGATCAGACTGGTGGAGGGCGTGATCCTGGTGTACACGGCTCGTTGCACCTGTTTGTGATCACCAATGCGACCGAGGACGGCATAGGTGCGGGCACGCTCAATACCCAGCGCATGCTTGAGAGCCTGGGACGTGCCGACACGATTCCCGGCGTGACCAAGCTTCGGCGTATCGAGCGGATGAAAGCGGCCGCTCCTCCTCGGCCATCACCTGATCCACGGGATCATGTAGGGCAAAGGGAATTGACTAAATGGCAGGCCGAACTCGATCAAAAAACCAAGGCGATCGAGGACAGCATGGTTGTCCCGCAAGAGCTGCCAGGGTTGAAAATTCACGTGTGTTCGCTAGTGGCGCCTGACTCACCCGCCGGCCGGCAGTGGATGCCGGTGTATATCCACTCGAAGTTGATGATTGTGGATGACGTGTTTACCACCTTGGGCTCAGCGAACATCAACACCCGCAGCATGCAGGTGGATAGCGAGCTGAATATTGCGCATGAGTGGGGGAGTGTGACGCAGGGGTTGCGGCGCAGGTTATGGGGGCTGCATACGGATGGGAGGGGGGCTCAGGATGATCCGGAGGAAGCATTTGTAGTTTGGACGGAGATCATCAATGAAAACAAAGAGCGCGAGTCCAAAGCTTCGACGCCCAGCACACCCCTCGTCGAGTTTTATTACGGCAAAAGAACCCTGAAGGACCTCGACTGATGCGCCGATTTTTTCTGCTCTCAAGCCTGCTGCTGGCCGCTTGTATCAACGGTGCTGGGCCTATTCAACTGAACAAGGGCATTCCGATGAATCCGATTACCGAGGCTAAACAAAAACTTACCTTTATCTGTAGGCATGAAACCATTCCTCAGCCGGCTGCCGAAGCTGACATGTTGTTCCAGTACGCTCGCTGGCTGCAAAAAAATAACCAGCTCATACCAGACAAGGCCGTCGACGTTGCGATCGAGCGGCTTTACCGCATCGCTGCTGAAAACGGTCACTACAAAGCCAATATCAATCTACAAACCGGCAGCATGCGCGGCCGCTTCAAGCTTCATGGCGAAGAATATCTGCGACTAAGTCAGCAACTGATCAATGCTGGTGTCGCGACCGGCTATTACTTCATTGGGGTCTTCCTGCAGCAGGGTTCCGCTGGTTTGGCGCTGGACGAGGAAATGGCCCTGCGTTATTACCGCAAGGCCGCTGACCAAGGCAGTGCACAAGCTCAAACGATTGTCGGGGACATATTGGCGCCGATCAGCGTCGCGCCAGCGATCGCCAGACAGATGCGCCGCTGTGCAGCTGAGCAAGGGAATGGAGCAGCTGCAGTGGCGTTGGGCATCGATCTCAAAAATGAGGGCGAGTACCAAGCTGCTTTGGAGGTGCTTCAACTGGGAGTGGCCGCAGGAGAAGAAAGCTCGGCCTCACGCTTGGGCAAAGGTTTTCGAGGCCCACTGCCGGAAGACCGTTTGTACTACCTCGACCAGAAAGAAGACCTTGAACGCGCCGAGCGCTATAAAACAATCTGGAGAATATTAGCGAGATACTCCTACGCTGACCCCAAAGTCCCCGAAATCAACCAGATTGTCCCCCTGCCTCCAGCCAAGCTCCCTGCCTGGGACGGCAAATTGCAATGGCTGGAAGCGCGCCTGGCCAACGTCCCGCCCCCCAAGCCCAGCGAAGCACTGATCCATCAACTGGCCAACGCCAAACTGCTCGATCCTGCCACCGGGAAAGGGTTGCCGGGCTCACCGGCATTCACCCAGGCCCACTTGTTTTCACCCAACTGCTACAGCGGCCAAGCCTGTCCGGTCAGTGGGTATTGGACGGTGGGCCGGCTCCCAGATAGCTATTACGTCGCGAGTGGAGATGGGGTTCGGCATTTCGAGACGGGCGAGGTCCTGCCGAAAATGTTGATCGAACGCTACCAGGTACGTAGTTGGCCCTTCTCCGACAAGATCACGCGCAGTGAGCAAGTGGTGGAATGGTGCCTGCTTTCATGACCGTCGCGTTTTTGCGCGTGACCTGATTTCGCCGTCGCCAGTGCAGTGGAGTCAATCCCGGCCCAGAACTAAGGGTTAGTTTGATCTTGTATGACTATTTTCAAGACGAGGTGTTTTCGTGATCAAGATGACAGTTCTTATTTTTCTGATGTTCTCCTACATGGCTTCGGCGCAGGACGCGCCTGTCACATTGGAAGGCTTCAATCATGCTCCTCCCTGGGATGGAACCTCTGCCGAGGTCAGTGATGATCCAGACTTGATCGCTCAGTTCAACAAGAAGGAATTCGTTTGTCGGGATAGCAAACAATTCGAGCCGAAAGAAAGTGATGCCGCGGTACGGGCGTTCGGTGAATTTGTTGAATACAGCGTAACTGGAGACAAGGTTGAGGACTTCTGGATGGACAATGTCCATAGGCAGAAACGGGAGGCCCTGTTAAGTGCTGCTCTCAAGGCTGAAAGTTGGAAGGCTGAATTCGTTGATAGCACATGGACTCTACGCCGCTCGCGAGATGCCGTTGCGAAACAAAATGCCCAAGCCAAGCTGATTGAACTGGTCGAGAAAGGCGTGCCGATAGTTGCGTACAAATATGCGACCTACCTGTTCGGTCGGGACGGTAAAAGCATGTATTACCTGCTTGACGCCGCTATCGACCGAGGAAGTCCACATGCGATGACCTGGATCGGGACGACGATCGTTGTGCAGTCCAAGGCGTTGCGACCACTAGGCAGGGCGCTGCTTGAGTGCGCAGCGAGCCAGGGCTATGCCCATGCGTACGAAGGTCTTGGAGTACTGGCCGATATGGAGGGCCGACGTCTGGACGCTTATCGCTCGTGGGAGAAGGGGGTCAACGAAGGTTGCGAAAAATGCATCCCGCGCCTGATGGGCGTAGCGCGCGTCAGAAACGACTCTCCAAACAAGCCACTTGAAGAGTCTATGCCAGAGCTGGTGCGAATAAAGAAGTTCTATCAGGAGAGTACTTTTTATAGTCTCAGTGAGCTTCCTGAGTTTGAACCTCGCCTGCCGAATGAATGGGCCTTTCATCTCGCCGATGAAGAGTTATTGTCGTTACTTAAATTTGAGTGGGCTTGGCGAAAGATGTGAGGGTGGCCCGCAAGCGTTTGCACAACCATGTCACGGGCCCCCACTTAAACCTGCTCCATCATCCACCTCACAAACTCCCGCACCTTCGGCACCTCCGCCGAATGCTCCGGGTACGCCAGGTAGTACGCGTCCTGGCTCGGCATCGCATGCTGCCAGGGGATTACCAGTTTGCCGTCGGCCAATTCCTCCTCCACCAGGAACCGTGGCAATAGCGCCACGCCGCAGCCCACCTGCGCCGCGCGGATGCACATGTAAAAGGTGTCGAAACGCGGTCCGTGGTAGCTGTGTTCGGTCTGGTAGCCCTGGCTGGCGAACCAGTCGTGCCAGCCCTGGGGGCGCGAGGCGTTTTGCAGCAGCACCAAGTCGCTCAGTTGCGTCGGGTCGGTGAATGGCTGCGCGGGCAGGCTGTCCGGGGCGCAGACGGGCACCAGCTCTTCGCTGAACAATTTCAGGCTCTCGGTGCCCGGGCGTGAGCCTTGGCCGAAGTAGAAGGCCATGTCGGCCTTGCCTTGCAGCAGCTCGTCCGGGTCTTGTTCGTTGCACAGGTCCAGATGGATCTGCGGGTGACGCAGCCGCCAGCCCTTGAGGCGCGGCACCAGCCAGCGGGCGCCGAAGGTGTAGGGCGTGGACACCCGTAGCACTTCGGTCTCGCCACCGTAGGAACGCAGGTAGTGGGTGGACATCTCCACTTGCGTGAGGATTTTTCTCACTTCCACCAGGTACAGGTCGCCCGCCGGGGTCATCTGTAAACGTCGGCGCACGCGGCGAAACAGCAGGTGCTGGAGCAGTTCTTCCAATTGCGCCACCTGCTTGCTCACCGCACTTTGCGTGAGGTTCAGCTCCTCGGCGGCGCGGGTAAAGCTCAGGTGGCGGGTGGCGGCTTCGAAGCACTGCAGGGCGGTGATCGAGGGCAAATGTCTTTTGTTCAGCACGCTGTGCCTCTTTTTATGTTTTGCATGAATTAATGGAATGATATCTCGCCTAATCGTCGTTTGTTGGCAAGTCTTGCGCCAGCTACAAATAAGCTCTGGATCGTCGTGTTCCTCGCGGCGCGAATTTTTAGGTCTGCAGACTGAAGGAGTGACCCATGGTTGCCGCATTGCTTGATCGTCTCGGGGTAAACCCGGCGCTGTACCAGGCGGGGAAACAACCCGTGCATTCGCCGATTGATGGCAGCCGTATCGGCAGTGTGCACTGGGAAGGTGCCGCCGAGGTGGAGCAACAGGTCAGTCGCGCCGAGCATGCATTCGAGGCCTGGCGCAAAGTGCCGGCGCCGCGTCGCGGTGAGCTGGTGCGCCAATTTGGCGAGGTGCTGCGCGAATACAAGGCCGACCTCGGCGAGTTGGTCTCCTGGGAAGCCGGCAAGATCACCCAGGAAGGCTTGGGTGAAGTGCAGGAGATGATCGACATCTGCGACTTCGCCGTCGGCCTGTCCCGCCAGCTCTACGGCTTGACCATCGCCTCTGAGCGTCCTGGCCACCATATGCGCGAAACCTGGCACCCGCTGGGTGTGGTCGGCGTGATCAGTGCCTTCAACTTCCCGGTCGCGGTGTGGGCGTGGAACACCGCCCTGGCGCTGGTGTGCGGCAACGCGGTGATCTGGAAACCGTCGGAAAAGACCCCGCTCACCGCCCTGGCCTGCCAGGCGTTGTTCGAGCGCGTGGTGAAGAACTTCAACGATGCGCCGCCGTACCTCAGCCAAGTGATCATCGGCGGTCGCGATGCCGGCGCCGCGTTGGTGGATGACCCGCGTGTCGCCCTGATCAGCGCCACCGGCAGCACGCGCATGGGCCGCGAAGTGGCGCCCAAAGTCGCCGCGCGCTTTGCCCGCAGCATCCTTGAGTTGGGCGGCAACAACGCGATGATCCTCGGCCCCAGCGCCGACCTCGACATGGCCGTGCGCGCGATCCTGTTCAGCGCTGTCGGCACTGCCGGCCAGCGCTGCACCACCTTGCGCCGGTTGATTGCTCACGAATCGGTCAAGGAAGAAATCGTCACCCGCCTCAAGGCCGCCTATTCCAAGGTGCGCATCGGCCACCCGCTGGAAGGCAACCTGATCGGCCCGCTGATCGACAAGCACGGCTTCGACAATATGCAGGATGCCCTGGCGCAAGCCTTGAGCGAAGGCGGCAAGGTGTTCGGCGGCAAGCGGCAGTTGGAAGACACCTTCCCGAATGCCTACTACGTGTCGCCGGCCATCGTGGAAATGCCCGAGCAAAGCGACGTGGTGTGCACCGAAACCTTCGCGCCGATCCTGTACGTGGTCGGCTACACCGATTTCGCCGAAGCCTTGCGCCTGAACAATGCGGTGCCGCAAGGCTTGTCGTCGTGCATCTTCACCACGGACGTGCGCGAGGCCGAGCAGTTCATGTCGGCGGTGGGCAGTGACTGTGGCATCGCCAACGTCAACATCGGCCCGAGCGGCGCGGAGATCGGCGGCGCGTTTGGCGGGGAGAAAGAGACGGGCGGCGGGCGTGAGTCGGGTTCGGATGCATGGCGCGGGTATATGCGTCGCCAGACCAATACCGTGAACTACTCGCTGGAACTGCCGCTGGCCCAGGGCATTACCTTCGACTAAAACACTGTCGGAACGCGGTTGAAAATGTGGGAGCGGGCTTGCTCGCGAATGCAGCGTGTCAGTCAATAGATTTACAGCTGATCCACCGCATTCGCGAGCAAGTCGAATCGTCGCACCGCCGCTCCCACATTTGATTGGATTACCAAGTCGAAACTGAATTGAGTGGTTTGTTGGGTCTCATCGGAGTCTGGCAATGGCATTACGCGAAACATGTTTGTGGGAACACCTCACCCCCAGCCGGCCAGACCGCGCCGCGCTCAAGGGCGAGGTCAAGGTGGATGTGTGCGTGATCGGCGCCGGGATCACCGGTTTGTCAGCGGCCATTCACTTGCTGGAACAAGGTAAAAGCGTCGCCGTGCTGGAGGCCCATCGCACCGGCCACGGTGGTTCGGGGCGCAATGTCGGGCTGGTCAACGCCGGGCTGTGGATCCCGCCGGATGACATCGAAGCCGGTTTTGGCGAAGCGGTCGGCAGCCAGCTCAATCGCATGCTGGGTGCGGCGCCGGCACTGGTGTTCAGCCTGATCGACAAGTACAACATCGATTGCCAATTGCGCCGCGAGGGCACCTTGCACATGGCGCACAACGCCCGGGGCGAGGCGGATTTGCGCAGCCGCGAAGAACAATGGAAGCGCCGTGGTGCGCCGGTGGAGCTGCTCACCGGCCAGGCCTGTGAGCAGGCCACCGGCACGCAGAAAATCGCCGCTGCCTTGCTCGACCGGCGCGCCGGCACCTTGAACCCGATGGCCTACACCTGTGGTCTGGCGAATGCTGCCGTCGGCTTGGGCGGGCAGTTGTTCGATCATTCACCGGTCACGCAGCTGGAACGCCAGGGTGCGCACTGGTCGGTGCAGACCGTCCAGGGCTCGGTGCAGGCCAGCCAAGTGGTGATCGCCTCCAACGCCTACACCGAAGGCGAATGGACCGAACTGCGGCGCAATTTCTTCCCCGGCTACTACTATCAGGTCGCTTCGGCGCCACTGACGGATGCCGCTGCCCAACAGATCCTTCCCGGTGGCCAGGGCTCGTGGGACACTCGCCAAGTACTGAGCAGCATCCGCCGTGACGCCGATGGCCGCCTGCTCCTTGGCAGCCTGGGCAATGGCAACCAGAAACCCGCCTGGTTTCTCAAGGCGTGGGCCGATCGGGTGCAGCAGCATTACTTCCCGTACCTCAAATCGGTGCAGTGGGAGTACACCTGGACCGGCTGCATCGCCTTCACTCCCGACCACTTGATGCGCCTGTTCGAACCGGCGCCGGGGCTGGTGGCCGTTACCGGCTATAACGGGCGTGGCGTGACCACCGGCAGTGTGGTCGGCAAAGCGTTCGCCGACTATCTATGTCACCAGAATCCCCAGGCCTTACCGATCCCGTTTGCACCCATGCAGCCGCTGGCCGGGGTGGGCCTGCGCAGTTGCTTGTATGAGGCTGGATTCTCGCTGTATCACGCCGGGCAATGTCTGCGGATCGTGATCTGATCAGCGAAATACCGCTCAGAAGCCCGCATTTTCTTAGCAGGCTACTAATCTGTATTGGTGCAAGTCGTAGCAGTCGCGCACTGTAAATGTGCAGTTCCGTTACGCAGCCTGTTACAGCTGTAGGTACTGTCGTTTATAGGCCTGGTTGCAGGTGCGACCTGCCAGGGTTGTACTTTTTTCGCTCATTGGTTGCACCTATTGATCCTAGAGGGTTGCACGTCCTGACGAACGGAGCCGAAACGCCTGTAATTCCAATGACACCGTGTCTTTTTGAAGAATAAAAACCTACTGGCACGCGCTTTGCTCTGGGCTTTCAGTGGAAAGTTTGAACGCAAGTTGTAGTGCCAAAAATCAAAAATATCGGAGCACCACTCATGTCCCAGACGTTTTACAAGAAAGGTTTTCTTGCCCTCGCCGTTGCAGCGGCCCTGGGTGTTTCTACGTTTGTTCAAGCTGATGTGAAGATTGGCGTAGCGGGGCCCATGACGGGTGCCAACGCCGCTTTCGGTGAGCAGTACATGAAGGGTGCCCAGGCGGCGGCCGATACCATCAACAAGGCTGGTGGCATCAATGGCGAGAAAATCGTCCTGGTGGCCGGCGACGACGCTTGCGAGCCCAAGCAGGCCGTAGCCGTGGCCAACCGCCTGGCCGATCAGGACAAAGTCATCGGCGTGGTCGGGCACTTCTGCTCGTCCAACACCATCCCGGCGTCCGAGGTCTACGACGAAGCGGGCATCATCGCCATCACCCCTGGCTCCACCAACCCGCAAGTCACCGAGCGCGGCCTGGGTGCCATGTTCCGTATGTGCGGGCGTGACGACCAGCAAGGCATCGTCGCCGGCGACTACATCGTCGACGTACTCAAGGGCAAGAAAGTCGCGGTGATCAACGACAAGGACACCTATGGCAAAGGCCTGGCCGATGCCACCGCTGCCCAGTTGACCAAGCGTGGCGTCAAGCCGGTGCTGGAAGAAGGCCTGACCCGTGGCGAGAAAGACTTCAGCGCCCTGGTCACCAAGATCCGTTCCCTGGGCGCCGACGTCGTGTACTTCGGCGGCCTGCACCCGGAAGCCGGTCCACTGGTTCGCCAGATCCGTGAAGCCGGCCTGAAAGACGTCAAGTTCATGTCCGATGACGGCATCGTCACCGACGAACTGGTCGCCACCGCTGGCGGCAAGCAATACGTCGACGGCGTCTACATGACCTTCGGCGCCGACCCGCGCCTGCTGCCGGACAGCAAGGCCGTGGTGGAAGAGTTCCGCAAAAACGGCACCGAGCCTGAAGGCTACACCCTGTACGCCTACGCCTCGGTCCAGGCCCTGGCTGCCGGCTTCAACGGCGCCAAGTCCAACAAGGGCGAAGACGCGGCCAAATGGCTCAAGGCCAACCCGGTCCAGACCGTCATGGGCAAAAAGGAATGGGACGGCAAGGGCGACCTGAAAATCTCCGACTACGTGGTTTACCAGTGGGATAAAGACGGTAAATACCATCAGCTGGAAAAACAGAAGTAAGTACAAACACCGCGGACCTAATGTGGGAGCGGGCTTGCTCGCGAATGCGGCGTGTCAGTCTCTGAATGTGTTTCTGACACCCCGCCTTCGCGAGCAAGCCCGCTCCCACAGGGGGACTGTGTTGTGATCAAGATCTGTCTTTTCCTCCAGAAGCGCCGCACACCCACAGGTGTGCAGGTGCTCACCGCGTGAGATTGCGTTATGGATGGTATTTTCCTGCAGCAACTGGTCAACGGCCTGACCCTCGGGTCGGTCTACGGCCTGATCGCCATCGGCTACACAATGGTCTACGGCATCATCGGCATGATCAACTTCGCCCACGGCGAGGTTTATATGATTTCCGCTTACCTCGCGGCGATCACTCTGGCCCTGCTGGCCTACTTCGGCATTGAATCCTTCCCGCTGCTCATTCTCGGCACCTTGATCTTCACCGTGGTCGTCACCGGCGTGTACGGTTGGGTCATCGAGCGTGTCGCCTACAAACCGCTGCGCAACTCCACCCGCTTGGCCCCGCTGATCAGCGCCATCGGTATCTCCCTGATCCTGCAGAACTACGCACAGATCGCCCAGGGCGCCAAGCAACAAGGGATTCCCACCTTGCTGGCCGGGGCCTGGCGTGTCGACATCGGCACCGGTTTCGTGCAGTTGACGTACACCAAGGTCTTCATCCTGGTCGCCGCCTTCGCGGGCATGGCCCTGCTGACCTACGTGATCAAGTACACCAAGCTCGGCCGCATGTGCCGCGCCACCCAGCAAGACCGCAAGATGGCTTCGATCCTCGGCATCAACACCGACCGCGTGATTTCCTACGTGTTTGTCATCGGGGCCGCCATGGCCGCCCTCGCCGGTGTGCTCATTACCCTCAACTACGGCACCTTCGACTTCTATGCCGGCTTCATCATCGGCATCAAGGCGTTCACCGCTGCGGTTCTCGGCGGCATCGGCTCCCTGCCTGGGGCGATGCTCGGCGGGATCATCCTCGGCATCTCCGAGTCGCTGTTCTCGGGGTTGATCAACTCTGACTACAAAGACGTGTTCAGTTTCTCCCTGCTGGTGGTGATTCTGATTTTCCGTCCCCAGGGCCTGCTGGGTCGCCCACTCGTGGCTAAGGTGTAAACATGTCTGCTGCCAAACCCATCGATATCAAGAAAAGTGTGGTCGATACGATCCTTGCCGGGCTTATTTCCCTGGTCGTGTTCGGCCCGATCGTCGGCGTAGTCCTCGACGGCTATAGCTTCAACCTGGAACCGGCCCGCGTGGCCACGTTGGTCGCCATCGTGATGGTCGGCCGGTTTGCCCTGAGCCTGTTCCTGCAAACGCCCAAGGGCCTCAAGGTCCTGCAAGGTTTCGAGAGCAGCGGTTCGGGTGTGCATGTGCTGGCGCCGGACTACAAGTCGCGGTTGCGCTGGATCATCCCGGCACTGATCGTGATTGCCATCGTGTTCCCGATCTTCGCCAACAAATACCTGCTGACCGTGGTGATCCTCGGGCTGATCTACGTATTGCTCGGCCTTGGGCTGAACATCGTGGTTGGCCTGGCCGGCCTGCTTGACCTGGGTTACGTGGCGTTCTACGCCATTGGCGCCTACGGCCTGGCCCTGGGGTATCAATACCTCGGCCTGGGTTTCTGGACGGTACTGCCACTGGCGGCCATCGCGGCGGCTTTGGCCGGCTGCATACTCGGCTTCCCGGTGTTGCGAATGCACGGCGACTACCTCGCCATCGTGACCCTGGGCTTTGGTGAAATCATCCGGTTGGTGCTGAACAACTGGCTGTCGTTCACTGGCGGCCCGAACGGCATGCCGGTGCCGTCGCCGACCTTCCTTGGCCTGGAGTTCGGGCGCAAGGCGAAGGACGGCGGGATTCCGTTCCACGAGTTCTTCGGCATCGATTACAACCCCAACATCAAGTTCATGTTCATCTACATCGTGCTGTTCCTGGTGGTGCTGGCCGTGCTGTACATCAAGCACCGCCTGACCCGCATGCCGGTCGGGCGTGCCTGGGAAGCCCTGCGCGAAGATGAAATCGCCTGCCGTTCCATGGGCCTGAACCACGTGCTGGTCAAGCTCTCGGCGTTCACCATCGGTGCCTCCACCGCAGGTCTTGCCGGGGTGTTCTTCGCCAGTTACCAAGGCTTCGTCAACCCGTCGTCGTTCACCTTCTTCGAGTCGGCGCTGATCCTGGCCATCGTGGTGTTGGGTGGCATGGGCTCGACGGTGGGCGTGGTGATCGCCGCGTTCGTGCTGACGGTTGCGCCGGAACTGCTGCGCAGCTTCTCCGAATACCGCGTGCTGCTGTTTGGTGTGTTGATGGTGGTGATGATGATCTGGCGACCGCGCGGGTTGATCCGCATCAGCCGGACCGGTGTGACACCACGCAAGGGGGTAGCGCCATGAGCAAGGAAGTCGTCCTCTCTGTGGAACATTTGATGATGCACTTCGGTGGCATCAAGGCTTTGAGCGATGTGAGCCTCAAGGTCGAACGCAACTCGATCTTCGCCCTGATCGGCCCCAACGGAGCGGGCAAGACCACGGTGTTCAACTGCCTCACCGGCTTTTACAAAGCCAGCGGCGGCAAGATCGAACTCAACGTGCGCGGCAAGCGCACCAACGTGATCCAACTGCTCGGCGAGCGCTTCCAGCCCACCGACTTCGTGTCGCCCAAAAGCTTTTTCAGCCGGGTGTTCTACAAGATGTTCGGCGGCACCCATCTGGTGAACCGCGCTGGCCTGGCGCGGACCTTCCAGAACATTCGCCTGTTCAAGGAAATGTCGGTGGTGGAAAACCTGCTGGTGGCCCAGCACATGTGGGTCAACCGCAATATGCTCGCGGGCATCCTCAACACCAAAGGCTACCGCAAGGCCGAAAGCGACGCCCTCGACCACGCCTTCTACTGGCTGGAGGTGGTGGACCTGGTGGACTGCGCCAACCGCCTCGCTGGCGAACTTTCCTACGGCCAACAACGGCGCCTGGAAATCGCCCGCGCCATGTGCACGCGGCCGCAGATCATCTGTCTCGACGAACCGGCTGCTGGCCTCAACCCCCAGGAAACCGAAGCCCTCAGCGCGATGATTCGCCTGTTGCGCGACGAACACGACCTTACGGTGGTGCTGATCGAACACGACATGGGCATGGTGATGAGTATTTCCGACCACATCGTGGTGCTTGACCACGGCAACGTGATCGCCGAAGGCGGCCCGGATGCGATCCGCAACGACCCGAAAGTGATTGCCGCCTACCTGGGCGCCGACGAAGAGGAGTTGGTATGAGCGGACCTATCCTCGAAATGAAGGACCTGGACGTGTTCTATGGCCCGATCCAGGCCTTGAAAAAAGTCTCGCTGCACATCAACGAAGGCGAAACCGTCAGCCTGATCGGCTCCAACGGCGCGGGTAAATCCACGCTGCTGATGTCGATCTTCGGCCAACCAAGGGCCGAGTCGGGGCAGATTCTGTACAACGGCGTCGATATTACCCACAAGTCGTCCCACTACATCGCCTCCAACGGCATCGCGCAGTCGCCGGAAGGGCGGCGGGTGTTCCCCGACATGACCGTCGAGGAAAACCTGCTGATGGGCACCATCCCGATTGGCGACAAATACGCCCAGGAAGACATGCAGCGCATGTTCGAGTTGTTCCCACGGCTCAAGGAACGGCGTAACCAGCGGGCCATGACCATGTCCGGCGGCGAGCAGCAAATGCTCGCCATCGCCCGCGCGCTGATGAGCCGGCCCAAGCTGTTGCTGCTGGACGAGCCGAGTCTGGGCCTGGCGCCGATTGTGGTGAAGCAGATCTTCTCGACGTTGCGCGAGCTGGCGTCTACCGGGATGACCATCTTCCTGGTGGAGCAGAACGCCAACCATGCGCTGCGCTTGTCGGATCGGGCGTATGTGATGGTCAACGGCGAGATTCGCCTGACAGGCACGGGTAAAGAGCTGCTGGTGAACGAGGAAGTGCGCAACGCCTATCTCGGCGGGCACTGACCTGAAGTTTGACGCAGGCCCCTGTGGGAGCGGGCTTGCTCGCGAAAGCGGTGTGTCAGTCAGAACATCTGAAACTGATCCACCGCCTTCGCGAGCAAGCCCGCTCCCACATTTGTTTTACGGTGTTCATAAGGCCGATACCAAATTGTGGAAAACAAATCTGGCTCCCCTCCAAAGCGCGACATATAGCCGCCGCAAATCCCTGTTTTGTCACAGTTTTGACTTGTCCCCACCTACTGTGGAACCGGCTGTGGGTAACGTGGTAGTACTCTGCTGAAGGCCTTTAAAACCGTGGCTTGTAGCGCGATGGTCGTTTTTTGATCAAGGACTTTTTCGCGGCCTGTCGAGGGCTTTGTCAACCTGTTTATAGACACAGGTATATGACTGATTTATGTCCGTCAGGCCTGTGGATAAGTCTGTGACTAAACTCTGGAAAGACCGCCGCAGAGGCCGGAATGACTGGCCTGGAGCCATCGTTCGAATTTCCCCGCTGGCAGTGGGCCTACATACGCCCTCGCAGAGGTCAAGCAAAAAACTTTCTAAAACCCTCTGAAAGCCACGCATACAGCGGCTTGGGCTGTTTTGGACTTGCCCCCAGAGACTGTGGGCGCAGCTGTGGATAACCTGCGCGCATATGGCTGTAAGCCACGGTTTAAAAGGCTTTGCTAGACATGGTTAAAAATTGATCAGGCGTGTATCGAGTTGTGTGCTTAACGGTTGCCGCCGCGGCGGCGTACGGGCATTCTGCTGGCAACTTTTTTCCCGATGCCCGCAAGGAGAACACCATGTCCGACACGCTGTTTATTACTGGCGCAACCTCAGGTTTCGGCGAGGCCTGTGCCCGTCGTTTTGCCCAAGCCGGCTGGAAACTGGTGCTCACCGGCCGTCGCGCCGACCGCTTGAATGCATTGGTGCAAGAGCTGTCAGAGCAGACCGAAGTGCACGGCCTGGTAGTGGATGTGCGTGACCGCAAGGGCATGGAAGAGGCGATCGCCAACCTGCCGCCGTCGTTCGCCAAGCTGCGCGGGCTGATCAACAACGCCGGGCTGGCCGTGGGCACCGACCCTGCGCCCAAGTGCGACCTCGACGATTGGGAGACCATGGTCGACACCAACATCAAGGGCCTGCTGACCACCACCAACCTGCTGCTGCCGCGTCTGATCGCCCACGGCCGTGGTGCCGGGATCATCAACCTCGGTTCCATCGCCGGCAACTACCCGTACCCGGGCAGCCATGTGTATGGCGGCTCCAAGGCGTTCGTGAAGCAGTTCTCGCTGAACCTGCGATGCGACCTGCAAGGCACCGGCGTGCGTGTGACCAACATCGAGCCAGGCCTGTGTGAAAGCGAGTTTTCGCTGGTGCGCTTTGGTGGCGATCAGGCGCGGTATGACGCGACGTACGCGGGTGCCGAGCCGATCCAGCCGCAGGATATTGCCGACACCATCTTCTGGGTGATGAACACTCCAGCGCATGTGAACATCAACCGCCTGGAACTGATGCCAGTGAGCCAGACCTGGGCTGGGTTTGCCATTGAGCGTGGGGCCAAGTAAGGCTTTAAACCGCGCCGCCTGCTTCGCGAGCAAGCCCGCTCCCACAGGTTGACCGAGTACATCCTTGAAATGCGGTCAAGTGTGGGAGCGGGCTTGCTCGCGAAGGCGTCAAATCGGCCAAAATGCGACATAAGGTACACTCCACCCGGTAAAACCCCTCCGCACTCTGTGGATTCAAGGTTTTGACGGGAGGAAATGTGAGTAACCGAGGTGAGCAGGCACTGCTCAAACAATCGACTATCCTGATGTTCGCAGTCGCGATCGCCGGGATTGTCACGGGTGTAGTATCCGGCGCCCAGTCCATTCTGTTCGACGGCTTTTTCTCGCTGATCGCCACCGCCATCAAGGTGCTGATGCTGATCACGGCCAAGCTGATCGCCAAGAAAAGCAACGAACGCTTCCAGTTCGGCTATTGGCACCTGGAGCCTATGGTGCTGTTGATCGAAGGCAGCTTCCTGTTGCTGATCGCCATCTACGCGTTCCTCAACGGTGTGTTCGGCATTATCAATGGCGGGCGCGAGATCGAGTTGGGGCTGGTAATCATCTACGCGGCGGTATTTACCGTGCTGGAATTCGCCTACTTCTTCTATGTGCGGTATCGCAATCGCACGCTGAAATCGTCGCTGATCCAGTTTGACAACATCAGTTGGCTAGTGGACGCCATGCTCTCGATCGGCTTGCTGATCAGCTTCCTGGTGGCGTTGTTGCTCAAGTCCCAGGGTTACGATGAGTGGGCGATGTATGTCGACCCGCTGATCCTGATCCTGCTGGCCCTGAGCATGCTGGCGCCGGCGTTCAAGATCCTGCGCCCGGCATTGCGCGAGGTGCTGGGGATCGCCCCGGACCAGTTGGACGACAAGGTGCGCGAAGTGATGAACACGGCGCAGGCCAAGCATGGTTTCGCCGATTACGTGTCCTACGTGCAAAAGCACGGGCGGGCACGGTTTATCGAGATTCATGTGGTGTTGCCGGCGGATTACCCGGTGGATAACGTGGCGACCCTGGATGGGCTGCGCGAAGAAATATCCACAGGGCTCGGCAAACCGGATGCGGCGCGCTGGTTGACCATCAGTTTTACCGGGGATCGCAAGTGGATTGCGTGAGGGGCAGGTAGACCGGGATGAAGCTTTCGCGAGCAAGCCCGCTCGCACATTCGACTGCATTTCAACGCTAGAGCGCAGTTAAATGTGGGCGCGGGCTTGCTCGCAAAGAGGCCCTGAAGATCAGCCCAGATGCTGGATCAGGCCCTGATAGCAAGTCGCCAAGTGATACGGCGTAGTCGACGGCATATCCCGCCGACTCACCACACCCTGGGCATCCAGGCATTCATTCCAGCCATTGCTATGCAAAAAGTGCTGTTGCAGCGCCAGCAATTGCCGCTGCAACACCGCCTCGCTACCCGGCCGTAATGTCAGTGCCCGCAGGTATTCCGCCTGGGCCCAGATGCGCTGGGTCCCGTCACGCACGCTGCCATCGAGGGCCAGCATGCCGCTGACAGCACCACTCAAGTTATCCACACCCTTGAGCTCGGCGTAGGCAAATGCCCGCGTCAACGAGGCATGCAACGGCGTACCGCGCAGGACGTCCGACGATTCCAGCAAGAAGAACCACTCGAACTGGTGGCCCGGTTCAAACCAGTTATCCACAGCACCCAGCGGTTTCTCCAGCATCACGCCATGCTGGCGGTCGATGAAGCGCTGCTGCATGGCCGTCGCCAACCCCAGCAATGCGGCTTGCACATCGGCGTCTTCACGCACCGCGAGGGTGGCGAGGAAACCTTCGGCCAGGTGCATCAACGGGTTTTGCAGCGGGCCGGATTTGAGGGACGACCAGTTGCGCTCCAGTACCGCTTCGTAGAGGCCGTCGCCGCTGGAAAAGCGCTGGGCTACCACTGCCAGGGCGGCGTTGAGCACCGATTCCACCAACGGCTCGCGCACCTTGGCCCAGTAGTGGGCGCAGGCAAAAATAATGAAGGCGTGGGTGTAGAGGTCTTTGCGCTTGTCCAGTGGCTGCCCGGCCGGGTCGATGCTGTAGAACCAACCGCCGTGCTCGGCGTCGTGGAAATGCCGTTGCAGAGAGCGGAACAACGCCGCCGCGCGCTCTTCGGCAAATGCTGCGCCGGGTTCGCCGATCAGGCTGGCAAACAGGTACAACTGCCGGGCGCACGCCATGGCCCGGTAGCGCTGCGGAGGCAGCGGCTGGTGATGGGCGTCCAGCGCTTCATAGGGCAGCGCGAGGTCGGCATTCCAGCCTGGGCCTTGCCAGAGCGGCACGATCAAGGTGTGGAAGTGATTGAGCACGGCATTCAGGGCGGAGCTTGGAGCGGTGGGCATTGGCTGGCGTCGTCACGGCAGGGGTGTAGGCGCGCATGGTAGCAGGCTTGGGTTATCTGTTGTTTGTGCCGCCGCCTTCGCGAGCAAGCCCGCCCCCACATTCGAGCGCATTTCAAAGGTAGAACGCAGTTAAATGTGGGAGCGGGCTTGCTCGCGAAGAGGCCCGAATCAACGCCGCGAATCAGCCCGCCAACAACCAGGCCCCCGTCGCCGCCGAAGCCGCACCGGCAATCCGCACCAACGGCGCAGCCGCCGCCGGCAGGAAGCGCACCACGCAATACCCGGCCGCATGCAACACTGCCGTCGCCCCGACAAACCCGGCCGCATACGCCCACGGGCTGGACATGTCCGGCAGCTCCAAACCGTGCGCTACGCCATGAAACAAGGCGAACAAGGCTGTTGCACCGACGGCCATGAACAACGGCGGCCGCACCGCCAACGCTACCGCCAGGCCCAGGGCCAGCACCGAAGCGGCAATCCCGCTTTCCATCGCTGGCAATTGCATGCCTTCAAAGCCCAGCACGCCACCGAGCAACATGGTGCCGACAAAGGTGCACGGCAGTGCCCAGCGGGCCGCGCCTTGCTGTTGCGCGGCCCACAGACCGACCGCCACCATCGCCAGCAAATGATCGAGGCCGCCCAGCGGGTGGCTGATCCCGGCGATCAAGCCGTTGTCACCATGCCCCGGATGGGCGAAGGCGAGGGCGGGGGCCAGCAGCAATGCGGCGGCGGTGAAGAGTTTCTTGAGGCTCATAAACAGGCTCCTTGTGGTTTATCAGGCAGCGGTCAGCAAGCCTTGGCGTTCGATGAAGGCGACGATTTCTTCCAGGCCCACACCGGTTTTCTGGTTGCTGAACACAAAGGGTTTGCCGTTGCGCATGCGCGTGGTGTCGCTGTTCATCAACTCCAGCGACGCGCCGACCAGCGGCGCCAGGTCGATCTTGTTGATCACCAGCAGGTCGGACTTGCAAATACCCGGCCCACCCTTGCGCGGCAGCTTGTCGCCGGCGGACACATCGATCACGTAGATGGTCAGGTCCGACAGCTCCGGGCTGAAGGTGGCCGACAGGTTGTCGCCGCCGGACTCCACCAGGATCAGGTCCAGGCCGGGAAAGCGGCGGTTGAGTTGGTCGACCGCTTCGAGGTTGATCGATGCATCTTCGCGGATTGCGGTGTGCGGGCAGCCGCCGGTTTCCACACCAATGATGCGCTCGGGCGCGAGGGCCTGGTTGCGCACCAGGAAATCGGCGTCTTCGCGGGTATAGATGTCGTTGGTGACCACGGCCAGGTTGTAGCGATCGCGCAGCGCCAGGCACAGGGCGAGGGTCAGGGCGGTCTTGCCGGAACCTACCGGGCCGCCGATGCCGACGCGCAGAGGTTGTGTGTTCATGGTGTGCTTCTCCTAGGAACGGAACAGGCGGCTGTACTGGCGCTCGTGAGCCATGCACGCCAGGGACAGGCCGAACGCGGCGCTGCCGATATGGTTGGGGTCGATGTGGGTGGCGTCCTGCTGGGCTTGTTGCAGCAACGGCAGCAGTTCGCTGGTCAGGCGTTGGGCGGCTTGTTGACCCAGGGGGAGGGTCTTCATCAGCACGGCCAACTGGTTTTCCAGCCAGCTCCACAGCCAGGCGGCGAGGGCGTCGGCGGGGCTGATGGCCCAGGCGCGGGCGGCGAGGGCCCAGCCCAGGGCGAGATGGGGTTCGGCACGTTGTTCAAGGAAGGCGCGCGCGCTGTCGTCCAGTTCAGGCAAGCCGTTGAGCAGTTGTTGCAGCGAATAACCCATCTGCCGGCTTTCTTGATGCAACTCGCGGGTCTCACGGCTGGCGCGGTGCTCTTCACACAGGGTTGCCAGCATTGGCCAATTCTCCTGTGCCGCGGCGTGGCAATGGGCGAGCAGCAGCGGTGCTTCGAAGCGTGCCAGGTTGAGCAGCAACTGGTCACTGATCCAGCGCCTGGCGCTGCCCGCGTCATGCACCCGGCCGTTGTCCACGGCCATCTCCAGGCCCTGGGAATAGCTGTAGCCACCAATCGGCAATTGCGGGCTGGCCAGACGCAGCAGCGCCCAGGCTGGGTTCATAGCCGCACGCCGAACTGGTGCAGCTTGGGCGGGTAGTTGAAATCTTCGTCGCCATGCCGTGAGTGGTGATGGCCGCCGCCGTAGGCGCCATGTTCCGGTTGGAACGGCGCTTCGATGGTCGCGGTGCTGGCCCCCAGTTGTTCGAGCATGGCCTTGAGTACGTAGTCATCAAGCAAGCGCAACCAGCCATCGCCGACTTGCAGTGCCACATGGCGGTTGCCCAGGTGATAGGCGGCGCGGGTCAGTTCAAAGGCACTGCTGCAGGTGACATGCAGCAGTTGTTCAGGACGGGCGCAGACGCGTACGACGCGTCCGTCTTCAGCCTGTAGGAATTCGCCGTCGTGCAGCGGTGGCTGACCGCGCTCCAGAAAAAGGCCGACGTCTTCACCGTCGGCACTGAAACAGCGCAGGCGACTTTTGCTGCGGGCTTCGAAATTCAGCAGCAACTCGGCGGCCCAGAGGGCTTGGGGGGCGATTCGGCGGTGGATCACCAGCATCAGAAGGCTTCCAGCAATGAGCGATGACAGTGCTAGAGCAAGGGGCTTGCCAACCCCGGTAGCGAGTAGGAATTGCCTGTAGGCAGGCACGATGGCGCCACGAAACAGGGCGCGGTGGGATTTTTGGTGTGCGCCGATGTGGTGCATGGATTGCTCTAGCGCACTTGTTGCGGGCGTTTTGGGATTTTTCCTACATGGCTTGGGGATTCGCCGTTCAGGGTGTTGCAGGGTGATTGATTAGGCTTCGCGCCGTGTTTAATCCACTGCGACGTTCATCATGATCAAGTCATTTTTGTGTCTGGTTTTTATCGGCCTGTCTTTTTCCGTCTCCACCGCGTCAGCCAATTTCCAGCCCCGCCCTGTGTTCAGCAAGGCTGACATCAACAATGTGGTCGACCGTGCCCACGCGCTGTTGGGAACGCCCTATAAATACGGCGGAAACTCAGTGACGCAGGGCTTCGACTGCAGCAGTTTCCTGGTCTACCTGTTCAAGACCGAAGCGAATATCCAGCTGCCGCGCACCACGGCGGCGATGCACCGTTCGACGGCCGCGACTATCCCGCGCAATGCCTTGAAGCCCGGCGATGCGGTGTTCTTCAGCGGCAACGGGCGTGGCCAGGTCAGCCATGTGGGTCTGTATATCGGTGAGGGCAAGTTCATCCATTCGCCGCGCACCGGCAAGACCGTGCGCATCGACTCGCTGAGCAACAACTACTGGAACAGGAACTACACGACTGCCAAGCGTTTCCACTCGGCGGGGTGACCGCGTTACTCGGTGCTGCCCAGCCCTTGCCAATGCTTGAGGCCGATAAAGATAAAGCGCAGCTGTTGGGTGATTTTCGCCTGGGGCGTGAGGTGCGCAGGCAGGGCCTGGGCGGGCGGGTCGATGATGTCGGGGAGGGTGGCGAACACACTTTTGACGATCAGGTCGGCCATCACATGCAAGCCTTCGCCGTCCAGGTGTTGCAGCTTGGGCATCAATGTCAGGTCGGCGGCCAGGTCGCGGGTGATGTCTTCACGCAAGGCGCCAATGGCCTGGCGCACGGCCAGGCAGCCGCCGTATTGCTCGCGGGCGAGAAACAAAAATTGCGAACGGTTGGCGGCGACCACATCCAGGAAGATGCGCACCGAAGCATCGATAATGCCGCCCATCACGAATTCGTTGTGGCGCACCAGGCGAATGGTGGCGCGAAAGGTCTGGCCGACTTCACTGACCAACACGAGTCCAAGCTGGTCCATGTCGGCAAAGTGGCGATAGAAACCTGTGGGGACGATGCCGGCGGTCTTGGCCACTTCACGCAGGCTCAGGCTGCCGAACCCACGGCCACACTCCATCAGATGGCGAGCAGCGTCCATCAGGGCGAGGCGGGTCTGTTGCTTCTGTTCGGCGCGGGGCAGCATGGCGGGCGGGCTTAGTCGGCAAGTACAGCGACGCACTCTAGCAAACCAGCTCTGTTGGCGTCGAACTTGGCGGGGTACTGCGTGATGCGGTCTACAGGAAAGCAAAAGCCCGATCGACAGATCGGGCTTTTTTCTCGGCCACCACGGGCTTAGCTCTGGGCTTCGTGCAGTTCTTTCAGGCGATCAGCACCACCTTCGGCAAGACCTTGGGCGTAAGCGCGATCGTTGGCTTGTTCAGCACCACCTTCAGCGACGCCTTGGGTGTAGGCACGGTCGTTGGCTTGTTCAGCACCACCTTCGGCAACACCTTGGGTGTAAGCACGGTCGTTGGCTTGTTCAGCACCGCCTTCAGCAATGCCTTTGGCGTAGTCACGGTTTTCTTCTTCTTGCGAGCCGCTGCGAGCCAGGGTCTGGCTGGACTGGACGGCTTGTGCTTTGTTCTGTGGGATGGCCTGTTCGGCAGCTGGCAGGGCGAAAGCGCTGGAAGCCAGGACGGACAACAGGACGGTAGCGAGTACTTGGCGTTTCATGATGGGTTGCTCCTTGGGAGGGCGATAAAGTGGGTACAGGGCTAATGCTACTCTTGATAACTCGATATAAAAGTTCATAAACACAATGGTAATAATCAACAGAATTGATTGTTCCAAGGGATGGCTCTAGACCGCACCTCTCAAGCCCGCGGTTTTGCACCGGGGTGGGTATTTTCGACACGTGCACGGGTAACAATGGTGCGCCGACGTAGGGATAAATCTGTCGAGATGGTCAGAAAAACGCCTTTTTCCTGGCAAATGGTCGATCCGGTTAAACCCCCGCGCGGTTTGCCAGTCGTAGTCCTATAAGCTGTCTTAAACGGCTGTCACCCAGCCGGTCGTATTCAGGAGTCCTGTGCAATGACGCGCACGCGCAAAATCGTCGCTTGGAGCTGTACCAGCTTCGTTCTATTAATCGCCGTGGCGGTGTTGATGCTGGTGTTCTTCGACTGGAACCGCATCAAGCCGCAGATCAACGCCAAGGTCTCCGAAGAACTGCACCGCCCGTTCGCCATCAACGGCAACCTGGCAGTGGTGTGGGCGCGTGAACCCGATGAAGGCGGCTGGCGCGCCTGGGTGCCGTGGCCGCACCTGATCGCCGAAGACCTGAGCCTCGGCAACCCCGACTGGTCAAAAAAACCGCAGATGGTCAGCCTCAAAAAGGTCGAGCTGCGCATCTCGCCCCTGGCCTTGCTGGTGCAGCGCGTGGTGATCCCGCGTATCGATCTCACCGAGCCGAGCGCCGAGTTGCAGCGCCTGGCCGACGGCCGCGCCAACTGGACTTTCAAGTTCGACCCTAAAGACCCCAACGCCGAGCCCTCCAACTGGGTGGTCGACATCGGCGCCATCGGCTTCGACAAGGGCCACGTGACCCTCGACGACCAAACCCTCAAGACCCAACTCGACGTGATCATCGATCCCCTGGGCAAACCCATCCCCTTCGGCGAAATCGTCGGCGACGCCGATGCGAAGAAGGCCCTGGAAAAAGGCTCGGCGCCCCAGGACTACGCGTTCGCGCTCAAGGTCAAAGGCCAGTACCACGGCCAGAAACTCGACGGCACCGGCAAGATCGGCGGCCTGCTCGCCTTGCAGGACGCGGCCAAGCCATTCCCGCTGCAAGCCCAGGTCAAGATCGCTGACACCAGCATCGCCCTGGCCGGCACCCTGACCGACCCGCTCAACCTCGGCGCCCTTGACCTGCGTCTTAAACTCGCCGGCGCCAGCCTCGGCAACCTCTACCCGCTGACCGGCGTGACCCTGCCGGATTCGCCGGCCTACTCCACCGACGGCCGCCTGATCGCCAAGCTGCACGAGGCCAGCGGCGCATCATTCAGCTACGACAACTTCAACGGCAAGATCGGCAACAGCGACATCCACGGCAACCTCGCCTACGTCGCCAGCCAGCCACGCCCCAAGCTCAGTGGCGCGCTGGTGTCCAACCAACTGCTGATGACCGACCTCGCACCGCTGATCGGCGCCGACTCCAACGCCAAGCAAAAGGCCCGTGGCGGCGAAAGCAAACAGCCGGCGACCAAAGTGCTGCCGGTGGAAGAGTTCCGCACCGAACGCTGGCGCGACATGGATGCCGACGTGGAATTCACCGGCAAACGCATCGTGCACAGCGCCGAATTGCCCTTCACCGACCTCTACACCCACGTGTTGCTCAACGACGGCCAACTCAGCCTCGAACCCCTGCGCTTCGGCGTGGCTGGCGGCAAGCTCGACGCGCAGATCCGCCTGAACGGGCGCATCACGCCCATGGAAGGCCGCGCCAAACTCACGGCACGCAACTTCAAGCTCAAGCAACTGTTCCCGACCTTCGAACCGATGAAAACCAGCTTCGGCGAACTCAACGGCGACGCCGATATCGCCGGGCGCGGCAACTCCGTAGCGGCGCTGCTGGGCAGTTCCAACGGTGACCTGAAGATGCTGATCAACGACGGCGCGATCAGCCGTGGCCTGATGGAAATTGCCGGACTCAACGTCGGTAACTACGTGGTCGGCCGCCTGTTCGGCGACAAGGAAGTGAAGATCAACTGCGCCGCGGCGGACTTCGGTGTCAAGAACGGCCTGGCGACCACGCGCTTGTTTGTGTTCGATACCGAGAACGCGATCATCTACATCGATGGCACCGCCAACATGGCCACCGAGCAACTGGACCTGATCATCACCCCGGAATCCAAGGGCTTTCGCCTGTTCTCCCTGCGCTCACCGCTGTACGTCAACGGGCCGTTCATCAAGCCCAACGCTGGCGTGAAGGCGGTCCCACTGATGCTGCGCGGCGCGGGCATGGTGGCTTTGGGCGTGATCGTTGCCCCGGCGGCCGGCTTGCTGGCGCTGGTGGCACCCAGCGGCGATGTGCCGAACCAGTGCGCGCCGTTGTTGCAGCAGATGAAAGAGGGCAAGGCACCGAAAACGGTGAAGGGCTAACGAACAAACCGAGTCAAAAAATGTGGGAGCGGGCTTGCTCGCGAATGCAGTGTGCCAGCCACATGTAAGTTGACTGATACACCGCATTCGCGGGCAAGCCCGCTCCCACACTGTTAGGTATTGCCTGTTAGAGACCTTGCAGAATATCCGCCATGTCATCGGCGTGTTCTTCTTCCTGGGCCAGGATGTCTTCGAAGATCCGGCGTGTGGTCGGGTCTTTATCACCGATGTACTGAATGATCTCGCGGTAGCTGTCCACCGCAATCCGTTCTGCTACCAGATCTTCGTAGACCATTTCCTTCAGGTCCTTGCCGGCCACGTACTGCGCGTGGGAGTTCTTCGACAGCAGGTCCGGGTTGAACTCCGGCTCACCGCCCAACTGCACAATGCGCTCGGCGAGTTTGTCGGCGTGTTCGGCTTCCTGGGTGGCGTGTTCGAGGAACTCATCGGCGGCGACGGAGGCCTTGAGGCCGCTGGCCATGAAGTAATGACGCTTGTAGCGCAGCACGCAGACCAGCTCCGTGGCCAGCGACGCGTTGAGCAGGCGGATGATTTCTTCGCGGTCGGCGTCGTACCCTTCGGTCACGGCGCCATTTTCGACGTTTTGGCGCGCGCGGCTGCGCAGGGTTGCAACGTCTGTCAGGTGTGCTTCAGTCATCTCAATCTCCTGGTGCTAATCCGGTTTTGCGCCACGCTCTGTCGGCGTGATCGCTCGAAGTTGTGAGTCCCGGACCAAGCAAAAAGTTTTATCGGATTTACCCCGTGCGTCATCAGCCCGACTTGAGGCCGGGTTAGGCTGGCGCTCAAGTGATCAGGTTCGAGGACGTTCGCACCATGCCGCAGTCGTTAGCCACGCGTTACCCCATGGTCCTGGTGCCCGGCATGCTTGGGTTTGTGCGTTTGGGCTGGTTCCCGTACTGGTACGGCATCGTCCCGGCATTGCGCGCGGGTGGCGCGCAGGTGTTTGCGGTGCAAGTGGCGCCGCTGGACTCCAGCGAGGTGCGCGGCGAGCAGTTGCTGGTGCAGATCGAGCGTATCCGCCGGGAGACCGGCGCCGACAAGGTCAACCTGATCGGTCATAGCCAGGGCTCGTTGACCGCCCGTTATGCCGCGGCCCAGCGTCCGGAATGGGTGGCCTCGGTGACCTCGGTGGCCGGGCCGAACCATGGCTCGGAACTGGCCGACCATATCCAGGTTCATTACCCCATCGACGGCGTGAAAGGGCGGATCATCAGCGCCCTGTTTCATCTGGCGGCGTGGGTAATGGGTGTGCTGGAAACCGGCTATCGCGGGCCGCGCTTCAAGGCGGATTTACAGGCCTCCCACCATTCCCTGACCAGCGCGGGGGTGGCGCTGTTCAATCGTCAGTACCCGCAAGGGTTGCCCCAGACCTGGGGCGGGCAGGGTGATGAGGTGGTCAACGGGGTGCGTTATTACTCGTGGTCCGGCACCTTGCAGCCGGGTATCACCGACCGCGGCCGCAACCTGCTCGATGGCACGAACCGCAGCTGTCGCCTGTTCGCCCGCAGCTTTGTCCGTGAGAAGGGCCAGTGCGACGGCATGGTCGGGCGCTACAGTTCACACCTGGGGCTGGTGATCGGTGATGACTTTCCGTTGGACCACTTTGACATCGTCAACCAGTCCCTGGGCCTGGTGGGCAAGGGGGCCGAGCCGATCCGGTTGTTTACCGAACATGCCCAAAGGCTCAAGGCCGCCGGAGTCTAAACAGTTGACTCGGTCCAATTGTGGGCTTGCTCGCGAAAGCGGCGGGTCGGCAGCAAATCTGGCGACTGTTACACCGTATTCGCGAGCAAGCCCGCTCCCACACAAGCCCGCTCCACATGTTGATCGCGTTCAGGCCGCTCTGACCGGCGTGGTCCAGCGCTCCGACAAAACCACCCCGCCCAGTGTCAGCAAGCCCCCCACCAAGTGATACAGCGCCAACTCTTCCTTCAGCACCACCGCCGCAATCAGCGCCGTGATCAACGGCAGCAAATTGAAAAACAGCGTGGTTCGGCTTGGCCCCAGGGTCTTCACCGAGTGCATCCACGCCAGCGGCGCCAGCATCGAAGCCAGTAGGCAGGCGTACAACACCAGCGGAATATTCGCCCAGCCCAGCCCGGCCTTTTCCGAGAACACGAACAGCGGAAACAGCACCACCACCGCCACCAGCACCTGCAAGTACAGCAACACCAGTGGCGGCAGGCGCAGTTGCCATTTTTTCAGCAAGGTGCTGTAGACCGCGTAGGCCAGGGTAGCGACCAGCATCATCGCATCGCCCAGGTTGACCCCATGCTGCAGCAACGCACCGAGACTGCCGGACGACACCACCACGACCACCCCGGCAAACGACAGCACGGCTCCCGTGAGCGCGCCGTAGGTCAGGCGCTGGCCGAGGCTGATGATCGCCGCGGTGAGCGCCATCAGTGGCATCAGCGACAGGATGATGCCCATGTTGGTCGCCGTGGTCAGCGACGCGGCGTAGTACGCCAGGCTTTGGTACACCGCCATGCCCAGCACGCCAAGGATGCCGATCTTGCCCAGGCTCGGGCGGATCTGCGCCCAGTGGGCGAGCACCGGCTTGAGCATGAAGGGGGTAAACAGCAGCGCCGCCAGCAGCCAGCGGTAAAAGCCGATCTCCGAGGGAAAGATCGAACCCACGGCCAACTTGTTGACCACGGTGTTGCCGGCCCAAATGAAGATGGCCAGCAGGGGATACGCGTATTGCATTGAAAGAAACCAGGTGTGTTGATGAGGGGCGATTATCCCTTGTCTGGATCGCAGCCTATACTGCGATCCGGACAAATGACTGATGTATCCAGACAACATGGCCAAGCACAACGTACGCCTCCCGGATTTCCCCCAACTGCCGAGCCCGGTGTACTTCCGCTATTCGGATTTTGCCCCCGATACCGAATGCACCCCGCACCGGCACGGCTGGGGCTCGCTGGATTACTCCGCCAGCGGCGTGATGCGCATGGAGGTGGCCGGCAATCGCTTTATGTCGCCACCGCAGTACGCGGTGTGGGTGCCGCCGCACACCGAGCACAGTTCTTACAACGCCGAGGCGATTGTCTACCACTCGGTGGGGCTGGCTCCGGCGCTCTGCGCGCAACTGCCGCAGCAACCCTGCACCCTGGCGATCAGCGACATCCTCAAGGCGATCCTCAGCGACTTCGCCCGGCGCGACGTGAACATCCCGCAGAGCGAAGCCGACACCCGCCTGGCCCAGGTGCTGGTGGACCAACTCAAGCAGGCGCCGATCCACAATTGTTTCTTGCCCTACGCCCGCCATCCCGGCCTGCTCGGTGTGCTCGAAGGCATGCAGGCCGACCCCGGCGACAACCGCCCGCTGGCCCACTGGGCGGCGCAAGTGCACGTCAGCGAACGCACCCTGGCGCGCCAGTTCGTGCGCGAGTTGGGCATGAGCTTTGGCGAATGGCGCCAGCGTCTGCGCTACCTTGCGGCTATCGAGGCGCTAAACAGCGAACACAGCGTGCAACACGTGGCCTTCGACCTGGGCTACAGCACTGCCTCGGCCTTTATTGCGATGTTCCAACGCCACGCCGGTTGCACCCCGGAGCAGTACCGGCGGACCACGATTCGTGGTGGGTGAAGATGTAACAGGGTTTGACTACACTGCAGGGTAGGCCGTGCCCCTCGGTACGGTAACAGGGAGAAAACTCCATGAAGATGCTGCGAATTCCGTTGTTGATGATGGGCCTGCTGCTGTGTTCCCAGGGCTTTGCCGCCACGGCCCAGCAAAACAAGATGACCACTTGCAACGCCGAAGCCACCACCAAGACCCTCAAGGGTGACGAGCGCAAGGCGTTCATGAAAACCTGCCTGTCGGCCCCGGCGGCCAATGACGCCAAGACCCTGACGCCGCAGCAGCAGAAGATGAAAGACTGCAATGCCTCGGCGAAGACCAAGACGCTGACTGGCGATGCGCGCAAGACCTTCATGAGCACTTGCCTCAAAGGCAGCTGACAGCGCACATACCCTGTGGGAGCGGGCTTGCTCGCGAAAGCGGTGGGTCAGTCAACAAATCTGGCGACTGATACACCGCTTTCGCGAGCAAGCCCGCTCCCACATTGACGGTGTTCACAATTTTCAGAACTCTCGCTTGATTCCCTCAAGGCTGGCAGACTGCCCATCCTTTCACGCCGTTTGTTTTGAGGCTGTATGCCAACGTTTTCTCAGCGTCCTGTGTTGTTGCTGGCCAGCTACATCATCATTTTCGGCGGTTTGCTGCTGGTGCTGCCACTCAAGCTGCTGCCCAGCCTGTTGGCCGGCCTGTTGGTGTATGAACTGGTCAACATGCTCACCCCCCAACTGCAACGGCTGATCGAAGGCCGGCGTGCGCGCTGGTTGGCGGTGGCCTTGCTCGGCACTTTGATCGTCAGCGTGTTGACCCTGATTTTTGCCGGGGCCATCAGCTTCCTGCTTCACGAAGCGGAAAACCCCGGGGCCTCCCTCGACAAATTCATGGGCGTGGTCGACCGCGCGCGCGGGCAGTTGCCGCCGTTTATCGACGCCTACCTGCCCGCCAGTGCCGCCGAGTTCCGCGTGGCCATCGGCGACTGGATGAGCAAGCACCTGAGCGAACTGCAGCTTGTGGGTAAGGATGCCGCCCACATGTTCGTCACTCTGCTGATCGGCATGGTGCTCGGCGCGATCATCGCCCTACAGCGCGTGCCCGACCTGACCAAACGCAAACCCCTGGCCGCCGCGCTGTTCGACCGCCTGCACCTGTTGGTCCAGGCCTTTCGCAACATCGTCTTCGCCCAGATCAAGATCGCTGCGCTCAACACCGCCTTCACGGCGGTCTTCCTCGCCGTGGTGCTGCCGTTGTGCGGGATTCACCTGCCGCTGACCAAGACCCTGATCGTGCTGACCTTCCTGCTCGGCCTGCTGCCGGTGATCGGCAACCTGATGTCCAACACGCTGATCACCATCGTCGCGCTGTCCCTGTCGATCTGGGTGGCGGTGGCGGCGCTGGGGTATTTGATTGTGATCCACAAGGTCGAGTACTTCCTCAACGCGCGGATCGTCGGCGGGCAGATCAGCGCCAAGTCGTGGGAGCTGTTGTTGGCGATGCTGGTGTTCGAGGCGGCGTTCGGCCTGCCGGGGGTGGTGGCGGGGCCGATTTATTATGCGTATCTCAAGAGTGAGTTGAAGCTTGGAGGGATGGTTTAAGGCTTGTGTTGCCTGGGCTGGCCTCTTCGCGGGCAAGCCCGCTCCCACATGTACTGTGTTCACAAGTCTAAATGTGTAAACACCGTAAATGTGGGAGCGGGCTTGCTCGCGAAGGGCGCGCCGCAGTCTTTCAGCTAAAACTCAGTAGCCGTACCGCTTGCTCGCCTCAATCGCCAGACCACTGCCGATACTGCCAAAGATATTGCCTTCCACATGCCGCGCCTTCGGCAACATCGCCGAGATGCTGTGGCGCAGTGCCGGAATCCCGCTGGAACCGCCGGTAAAGAACACCGTATCCACCTGCTCCACGCTCACCGAGGCGTCGTTGAGCAACTGCGTCACGCTGCCGCGCACACGCTCCAGCAAGGTGTCGATGGACGACTCGAACAGCGCCCGGCTCAGGTCCACGCTCAGGCCCGCTTCGATGCGGTCCAGCGCAACGTGGCGGCTGTCTTCGTGGGTCAGCTGGATCTTGGTTTCTTCCACTTCCATGGCCAGCCAGTGCCCGGCACGTTCTTCGATCAGTTTGAACAGGCGGTCGATGCCGCCGGTGTCTTCGATGTCGTAGCGCATGCTGCCCAGGGCCAACTGGGACTTTTGCGAGTACACCGAGTTGATGGTGTGCCAGGTCGCCAGGTTCATGTGGTGGCTGGTGGGCATGTAGGCGCCGCTCTTCATGCGGCTGCCGTAGCCGAACAGCGGCATCATGCCGTTGAGCGAGAGCTGCTTGTCGAAGTCGGTCCCGCCGATGTGCACACCGCCGGTGGCGAGGATGTCGCTCTGGCGGTTGTCGTTGTGGCGACGGTCCGGCGACAGGCGTACCAGGGAGAAGTCGGACGTACCGCCGCCGATGTCGACGATCAGTACCAACTCTTCTTTGGCGATGGTCGACTCGTAGTCGAACGCGGCCGCAATCGGCTCGTACTGGAACGAGATGTCCTTGAAGCCGATCTTGCGCGCCACGTCGACCAGGGTGTTTTCGGCTTCCTGGTCGGCCATCGGGTCGTCATCGACGAAAAACACCGGGCGGCCCAGCACCACTTCTTCGAACTCACGGCCGGCGTTGGCTTCGGCGCGGCTCTTGAGCTGGCCGATAAACAGCGCCAGCAGGTCGGTGAACGGCATCGCCGTGCCGAGCACGCTGGTGTCGTGCTTGATCAGCTTGGAACCCAACAGGCTCTTGAGCGAGCGCATCAGGCGGCCTTCGTAGTTTTCCAGGTATTCGTGCAGTGCCAGGCGACCGTACACCGGGCGACGCTCCTCGAAGTTGAAGAACACCACCGACGGCAGGGTGATCTTGTCGTCCTCCAGCGCGATGAGCGTCTCCTCGCCGGGGCGAATCCAGCCGACGGTGGAGTTGGACGTGCCAAAGTCGATGCCGCAGGCACGGGCCGGGGATGGGTTGTTCATGTCTATCGGGTTCCGGTCGAAAAACGGCCGCGCAGTGTATGCCAGTCGGCGGCGGATGCGTAGGCCGGCTATCTGTAAATACGCCTTGAAAGTTCAGGATTCGCCCCCACATCTGCTGCATACGGCGAATGCCGATAACACTTTGACGCACCCCCTGGCCACAAGACTCAACAGGTGCAAACCAGCGCACGTTGTGCCCCGGCTGTGCGATCTCGATTAAGGAAGGTGAACCGCCGATGGATTTCAAAGACTACTACAAGATATTGGGCGTAGAGCCGACGGCCGACGACAAGGAAATCAAGGCGGCCTACCGCAAGCTCGCGCGTAAATATCACCCCGACGTAAGCAAGGAAAAAGACGCCGAAGCCAAGTTCAAGGACGCGTCCGAAGCCTATGAGGCGCTCAAGAGCGCCGACAAGCGCGCCGAATACGACGAGCTGCGCAAATACGGCCAGCATGGCCAACCGTTCCAGGGGCCACCGGGCTGGCAGAGCCGTGGCGGCTTTGGCGGCGGTGGCGGCGGCGAGGACTTCTCGGACTTCTTCAGCTCGATCTTCGGTTCGCGCGGCGACGGTTTCGGCGGCGGTCAGCGCCGTCCTGCCGGGCGCAAGGGCCAGGACGTGGAGATGCAGCTGTCGGTGTTCCTGGAAGAGACGCTTTCTACCGAGTCCAAGCAAATCAGCTTCCAGGTGCCGCAATACGACGCCTCGGGCCGACATGTGAGCAACACCACCAAGAGCCTGAACGTGAAGATCCCCGCCGGCGTCGCCGACGGTGAGCGCATCCGGCTCAAGGGCCAGGGTGCACCGGGTATTGGCGGGGGGGCCAACGGTGATCTGTACCTGATCGTCAAGTTTGCGCCACACCCCAAGTTCGAGGTCGAAGGCGAAAACCTGGTGATTACCCTGCCGCTGGCGCCGTGGGAACTGGCGCTGGGTGCAGAAGTGGCGGTGCCGACCCTGACCGGCAAGATCAACCTCAAGGTGCCTGCCGGCAGCCAGAACGGCCAGCGCATGCGCGCCAAGGGCCATGGCCTGTTGAACAAGAGTGGGCAACGCGGCTATCTGTATATCCAGCTCAAGGCCGTGATGCCTAAGGCGGCAGACGACGAAACCGTCGCCCTGTGGCAGGAGTTGGCGAAAAAGGCCGCGTTCAACCCTCGGGAAAACTTCTGAGGTATCGGCCACCGCGCTAACTATCTAGCGCGGCTCGCTCATCCGGGCATGGTGTGCTGACGCTCCCAATCAGAGGAGCGACACCATGCCCGAAACCACCCCTTCCACGGCGCAGCCACACCCGCCGATCTCCCGCAGCCTGCACGGCGACTTCATCGAACAGTCCATTCCCGACTGGCTGATCAACGCCACACCCGAACGCCTTGCCGCTTTCAAGGACGCCCCCGCCGAACCACCGCCGTGGTACCGGCAGGCCACGTTGGCGCAGCGCCAGGCCTTGCACACGCAAACCCTCGCCAGCTTCACCGCACAGACCCGGCTGGACCAGGCCATGGCGGGCCTGCAGAGCGTCGACGCGTTTGCCAGGCCATTGCTGGTCAAGGCCTTGAAGGATCAGTTCAGCGTCGAACTGGACGTTGACTCGACATTTTTGCAACTGCGCAAAGCGGTAGAACTGGGCATTCTCGGCATCGATGTCGCCAGCTACGACGTGCTCAAGCTGCCGCTGCTGCAGGCGGCGCTGCATAACTTCGAAGCGTCAGAGTGTGAGGCCGATACCTTCCATGAAAGCTCGGGGTTCATCGAACAGGACGCCGCCGACGGCACATTCAAGGCCGTCACCACCCCGTTGACCGTGACGCAATTCACCCGCTTGTGTCGCCGCCTCGACATCGGCTCGCAGTACCAGGCCTACCTCAAGGACTACCTGTACCCCAAGGATGGCGTGGCCGATTACGTGCTGCGCGACAAATTCATCGCCGCGCAAAAAGCGGCCTTGCGCGTGGCCGCCGAAATCGCGTTACTCAAGCAAGACATCGAACCTCGCGACTACCGCATGATCCTGTCGGTGACAGGCGGCGAGCGGTTGCCGAACGTAAATGGCAAACCCGTCTGGTTCCGTGACCTGGGCCTTATGAAGCACCGCATGACCGGCTGCGTGCTGTTTGTGATCAGCGACAAGTACAAGTACACCGACGAGTGGCTGCTCTACATTCCCAACGACCCGCAGGCCCCACTCAAGCGCTACAGTGGCGACGCCATGAAGCATGCGTTCAAGCAGCGCTTTACCGAACGCGATGCCAAGGCGCCGAACGACGGCAGCCCAACGCTGTACCAAAGGTTTTTCAGCCGCTTCGTGGGCTATGCCGACCTCCCCGATTATTTCAGCCAACTGACCCAGGCCACCCCCGACCCTTCGTTTGCCCACAAGGCGGCGAGCTATGCACCGGTGTTCAACGAGATCGCCAAGGGCTTCAATCCGTTTGCCGTGTTCACCGGCATTCGCGATCTACCGCCACAAGCGCCGGGTGCCCGCGAAGCCAACCCTGATCCGTTCCTGGCGCCCGTGGATTTGCCTCGCGCAGGCCATGGCCTGTGGGCCGACAATATTGACCTGTGGACCTACCTGTACGATCAGCATCGCGCCAAGGCCATCGCTGATGCCCGCGCCCATGCGGTCCCGACGGCAGATGTGGACGCCCGGGCCCGCTCGCAGAAGTTCGCGAGCCTGCTCAACATCGGCATGTTGCTGTTCACGGGGGTATCGATGTTCGTGCCCGGGCTGGGCGAACTGATGCTCACGGTGATGGCGGGGCAGTTGCTGTACGAAAGTTTTGAAGGCGTGCTGGAGTGGAGCGAGGGCGACCGCCAGGCCGCCAAGGCCCACCTGCTGGATGTCGCACAAAACCTTGCGTTGCTCGCCGTGACCGCCGGTGCGGGTAAGGGCCTGGCCAAGCTGGTGGCCGCCAAGGCCACGCCGGTGATCGAAAACCTCGAACCGGTAACCCTGCCCGACGGCCAGACCCGGTTGTGGAAGCCGGACCTCAGTGGCTATGAACAAACCGTCAGCCTGCCTGACCATGCCAATGCGCAGGGGCAATATCGGGTCGATGGCAAAACCTTCATCCGCATCGATGGCAAGGCCTATGAACAGGCCTGGGACCCCGCCCAGCGACGCTGGCGCATTCGCCATCCCAGCGACGCCAGCGCCTACCAACCGTTGCTCAGCCACAACGGCGCCGGTGCCTGGCGCCATACCCTGGAGCGCCCTTTGAGCTGGGACCGTCTCACCCTCTTGCGGCGCATGGGCCCGATCACTGAGGGGGCCAGCGATGAAACCCTGCTCAAGGCCGCCGACCTCAGCGGTATCGATGACAACGCATTGCGCAAGATGCACCTGGACAACGCCTTGCCGCCGCCGGCACTGAGTGATGCCTTGCGGCTACTGGAAGCAGACCGTGATGTGGCCCAGGTGCTGGAACAACTGGGCGGCGCACGGCCGATCAATGGCCGTTATTTCTACAGCCTGCCGCTGGTGACGCAAATGCCCCGCTGGCCGCTGGGCCGGATGTTGGAGGTGTTCGAGGGCCCGCAGTTGAGCGGGCCATCCGTCAAGTATGGCTCCGAGCACCGGGTGCCCGTACGCCTGCGCAAGGCACCGATCCGCGTGAGCCGCGCCGAAGTGCTCGGCGGTGAATTGCCCCAGCGCATCCTGGCGCAGTTGGACGAGTCGGAAGTCACCCATCTGCTCGGCGGCGAAGCGGCGCGGGTGGTCAGCGCCAGGCCCAGGGAGTTCAGCAAGCAACTGGTCGACTTCGCCCGCACCCGCACCTCGGCGATCTTTGACAGCCTGTACAACGGCACTGAGCCGCGCTCGCCCTGGGTCGCCCGGTTGCAACGCGAATGCCCCGGCCTCAGCGACACGGCGGCGAAAACCGTGCTGGCCCAGGCTGATGGGGCAGAGATCACGCGGATGCAGGCGAGTAACAAAGTGCCGCTTCGCCTGTTGGAGCAAGGGCGCTGGTACGCGCAGCAAGGTCAACTGACCCGGGCGCTCAGCGGTTTGCACTCTGAACATATGGCCTCGGCCGATAGCCGCCACCTGGCCCTGCACACCCTGGCCAAGTTGCCTGGCTGGCCGCAGGGGCTGCGCCTGGAGGTGCGCGAGGGCAACGTGGCCGGCGCTCTACTCGATGCCATCGGCGATGAAGGTGCCGCCAGCCGCAAATACCTGGTCAAGCGCGGGCCAGGCTATCAGGCGTTCGACGAGCGGGGCGAAGCCCTCAACAGCGTCACGGCCCAGGGCGACAATTTCTTTGCGTCAGTCATGCATGCCCTGCCGGACAGCGCGCGCGGCGCCCTTGGCGTACCCGAAGTGAACCAGCATGCCGCGTTGCAGCGCACGATCAGCGAGTTCGCGGTGAATCACGCCCAGGAGTCGGCGCGGATTGTTTCCGGGCGCATGCGTGAGCAACCCTGGTTCAGGCCGCCGCAGCGAATCGCCGCAAACCTGCTGGGTTACCCGGCGAGCGGGCGCGGGGTGGGCGAGGCTCCCGATCTGACGGCGCGGGTCCGGGCCGTGTATCCGCAGTTGACCAACGACCAGGCCGACGGCTTTATTTTGAAGCAGATGATCGCCAACAAGACCGATCGTGAGATCGTGCACCTGCTCAATGAACGCCAGCGTGAGTGGCAGGCCCTGGAGGCCACGCTGGATCAGTGGGTCGCCGCTGAACCGGACACCCTCTTCAGTCGCAGCATTTGGGGCCGGTCGTACGTGGCCGAAGACATCAAGCATAGTTGGCAAAACGCCCCCTTGGCTGAATTGCCAGGCTTTGCCACCCTGGAACTGCGTTGCAACGATGTGCTGCCGGCGCTGACGGCAGATTTTTCCCATGTGCGTGATCTGACCATCGCCGGCCCCAATGTGACAGATGCCAACCTCGAGTCGTTGCTGCGCACTTTTCCTGGCGTGCAGCGTCTTGAACTCAAGGCCGTCAGTGCCCCGTTCAAACGAGTCCCCGACGCTCTCGGCACGCTGTCCAAACTGACCGACCTGAGCATTTCAACCGGCGATGCGGCGGCCCCCCTTGCTGACAGTGAAGTGGCAAAACTGGAGCGGCTGACGCAATTGAAGTCGCTGTCCCTGTACCGTGTTTTGGGGTCTGCGCGCGAGTTCGACGTGAGTGCAATGACCCAGTTGCAGCGGTTGAAGATCTCCAAAGGGTTCCTCGGAACCTTGCCCAAAGGCGTGCTCGGGCTGCCTCATCTGGGACGCCTGGACCTCAAGGACATGGTCATCCGCCGCTTGCCGGATGAACTGCTGAAACCGGGCCATGAGCGCGTATGGCGCGGGCTTTCCCTCAACTGGTCGTTGGTGGAACGCGACAGCTTGCGTGCCGCCTATGAGTTTCTCAGGGCTCAGCCCGAGCATCTGGTCGACGAGGAGGAAATGATCAGGGAGTACTGCCACGCCGAGCTGGATCGGATCAGTGCGCAAACCCGTCCGTTCGTGAGCTTGGCGTTGGAGTTCGATCGGCAATCAGCCTTTCGCTCTGCGTTTTTCAATCATTTTACCGGGGCCCGCGCCCGGTTCCAGGCGGTTGAGGCGCTGCGCCAGGAACAGGCTGCGCTCAATGCCAGCCTGGAGGACTGGAGGCGCAGGAATCCGTCCCATGAACGTGTGGTAGAAGAGTTGCGTACCCGCTGGTGGGAAGGGTTGCTGCCACGCTTCGGCGCACGGGGTTCCACCGCCCTTGAGTTGACTGACCTGTCTGTCGCTGATCTGCCCATCCTGCCTGAGGACGGCTTCACGCATATTCGCTCGGTGAACCTGCGCGGTTTGCGTGCCCCGCTGGCGCAGGTGCGCGAATTTGTCCGTAGCTTTGGCCAGGTACGCAGCCTTGATCTGAATGACAGCGCACTGACGGAACTGCCCTTTGAGGCCGCCGACCTGCCGATGCTGGAAAACCTCGACCTCGGCAAGAACCCGCTGGTCGCCCTGGACGTCAGCGGCATGCACCGTCTCAAGGCACTGGACCTCAGCGGCAGCGGCGTGCGCAGTTGGCCCAAGGGGGCCGAGCAACTGGCGCAGTTGGGCTATCTGGACCTGCGCGACAGCGCGATCACCGCGTTGCCCGCCGAGGTGCTGGCGCAGGATCGGATGCTGCTCGTGCTGAATGTGCATGGCTTGGCATTGGATGCACCGACTCTGCGCGAATTGACCCAGGCGATGTCACGCGTCGAACGCGTGCGGGGGTTGCCAGAAGGCACACTGGCCCGATTTGCCGGCGAAGCCGAAGAGACGCCTTACTTTCCACCCCTTGAAACGGCCCTTAGCGTCTCGCGCGACCTGTTGCCGATGGCGCCGCCGGCCCTGGGCGAAGGGGCAGCGTGGCGTGAGCAAAGCCTGCAGCGTATCCAGCCGCAGTTTTCCATCGGGCAGGTGCGTGCTGGCTTGGCTCAACTGCGTCTTGCGCTGCAGTCGGACGCAGCCATTGACGCTCGGCTCATCCAGGCAAACCAGGCCCTCGACACCATGACCCAAACGCTTAACGGCTGGCTGTTCAGCCATCGCTCCAGCGGTCTGGGCTGGCAGATATCATCCGAAAGTCGCGCCCTGGCGGCGGCGAGAATCATTGACTGCTGGCGCCTGGGTGCACTGGATGGGCTCGGCCTTGCGCCGTACAGCCTCGACCTTAAAGGTTTGCAAGTCGGGGACTTGCCAGCGCTGGCGGGCGATTTCTCCCATGTGGCGCGCCTGGACCTCACAGGTGTGCGGCTTTCGGCGCAGGGCTCCAACGCTTTTCTGCGGGCGTTCAGCAATGTGCGTTACCTCACCCTCGACGGCCAACACCTGGCGACGTTGCCCGAGGCGGTCGCCGAGATGACGCAGTTGGATCGACTCAGCCTGGCGAGTATCGAACTTAGCGATCCTGCCCCTCTCTACCCGACCCTGCGCCAACTGCAACACCTTCGCGTGCTGGACCTGGGCTACAACAACCTGCACGCCTTCAGCGTTGAACAGTTTGACCACCTGGAAGAGCTGAACCTGAGCCAGAACCTTCTGGAGCGCTGGCCGGCGGGGGCGCTGCAAGCGCCGCGTCTGCGTCGCCTCAACTTGAGCGGCAACGAAATCAACGATATTCCTGCACAAGCCCTGGAAGGCGCGCATGACGCGTTGATGGCCGGTACCGACATCAGTGATAACCGCTACCTGTCGGCTGCCAGCCTCCAGCGTTTGCGGGACTACGGCGATAGGCGCGGGCTTGATCATGTGCTGGGCATGACCCCTGAGGAACTCGAAGGGGACAGCGACGATGAACCGGAACTGGACCAACCCGACGAAGTGATCTCCGAGGACGAAACCGCGGCGATCCCCGAGCAACTGGCGCCCTGGCTGGAGTCCGTGCCCGCTGCCGAGGTGCCGGGCCACCGTGCACGCTGGCAGCGCCTGGCAGACGAACCGGATAACGCGGAGTTTTTCCACCTGCTATTGCGCATGCAGGATACGCGGGAGTTCACCCAGTTCCGTGCCGACTTGACCCGCCGTGTATGGCGCTTGCTGGAAGCCGCCGAGGGCGATACCGAATTGCGCCAGACACTGTTCAGCCTGTCCGCCACCCACGACACCTGTATTGACGGGCGTACGCTGGCGTTCAGCAACCTGGAGGTCAAGGCCTTCGAGTACCAGGCCCTGCGCGAGATCCCGCCGGGCCTGGCACAACGTGGGCGTGCGTTGTTGAACCTGTCGCGACAGTTGTTCCGCCTCGGCCAGGTAGAGCGCCTGGCCGATGCGTCGTTGACGCGCGGGGCCGATGCGGCCGAGGTGCGCCTGAGTTACCGGATCGGTTTGACCAACGGCTGGCGCGACGGCTTGCCTTTGCCGGGGCAGCCGCGCTACATGGCGTTTGCCAGGCCGGTCGAAGGGGAGGTTCGGGCAAATGCGCTGCGCGAAGTGGAACAGGCCGAGACCACGGAGCAGTTCTATGAAGAACTGATCTCACGGGAGTATTGGGTGCGTTACCTGGAGGAAAAATACCCGCAGCCCTTGCGTGAACTGCAACGTCAGTCGGAGGCTGAACAGGAGAAAATCGAGGAGCAATATCCAGGCTACTCCAGCGAAGCCTATATCCAGGCCCTGCAAAGCCTCGAAGTCGATGGGGCCCTGGCGCGCAACCAGAAGCTGTTGGAACTCTCGCGCCTGGAGGAGCGCGCGCTTGCCGCTCCCGCCCGTCCAGGCCCCTGAGCAGCACCTCGCAGGCGCAACCGACGGGTAGATAGTTAGCGCCGCCGGCCCGAACACGCGACCTAGGATGACCTTCTTTCACTCCTGAAGGTGGGTCATCCCATGCCCGATTCCCAAGCCCCTAGCTCCTCATCCCTGCTCATGCCAGGGGAACAGGGGCAGCACTACGCGTTTATCCGTCAGGCCATCGCGCCATGCCTGGTCCAGTCTTCGCCGCAACGCCGCAGCGCCCTCAAACAAACGCCCGTGCAGATACCCGCGTGGTATGCAGCCGCTACCGATGCTCAGAAGGACCGGCTCAAGGCACTGATGCAAGCGCGCTGTGAGTCGCTCAATGCACTGGAGAAAACCCTTGGCAAGCTGCAAACGGTGCACGCTTTTTGCCAGCCCCTGCTGGAAAAAGCGCTGCAAGAGGCCGGTTACCCACTGGACGTCAATCGCACCTGGTTGCGCCTCTACAGCCCGGCCGAGGATGGGTTTGGGGTCAGCACGGAGGGCTTCAAGGTCAAGACGTTTTCCCTGTTGCAAGGGGCGCTGAATAATTTCTCGGCGCAGGAGGCCGAGAGTGGCTTTTTCAACGCCGCCTCCGGGTTTATCAATGAGCCCGACACGCTCGGGCATTTCGAGCGCCACGCCACGACGCTCAAGATCGAGGTCTTCGTAAAACTGTGTCGCGACCTGGACCTGGGCGCGCGCTACCAGGCCCACCTCAAGAGCACGTTGTATCCCGACCAGGTCGTGGCCGAGGGCGTGCTTCGCGAGCGCTACCTGCGTTACCAGAAAGATGCCTTCCTGGCAGCCGCCTACCTGGCGCTACTCAAGGGCGATATCGGCGACAGCGACCATGGGCTGTTGCTGAAAGTGGCGGCCGGCCAATCACCGATCAGGGTGGGTGACAAACAGATCTGGTACCGCACGCCGTGCCTGATGAACCTGCACCTGAACGATTGCCTGATCATCGATCCCTGCGTCAAATACCACTATTCGGATTGGTTTATCGCCTACATCCCCGATGACCCTGACCACCCCATCAAGCGCTATGCCTCCTTCGATGAGTTCGAACGGGCCATGACCCGGCGGTTGATGGCTGGCAGCCCCCGTGACACCTCAGGCACTGACTATGCGCATTTCTTCAGCCGGTTCGTGGCCTACAAGGATCGGCCCTATTACTTCCGACGCCTGACCGAACTGGTGCTGGACGCACCGCCACAGCCCTTCGCCATGCAATGGCTGCGTTCGGAATGGGGCCGGGTGGCGCTGAGCCTGGTCGCACCACGGCTGTCGCCGATCGAGTCGATTCTCGGCGAGCCGCAACCGTACCGGCGAGACCCGCTCAAGGACCCTCGGTTCAACATCAACGCCGATGCCATCAATGGCCCATGGGACGAAGTCGACTTGTGGCCACAGCGCTTTGAGAGCCTGCGCAAACGGATGCTCGATGATGGCCTGGCCCAGGCGATCCCCACCGCCGATGCTGATGCCGCCAGCCGCAGCCTGCGCCTGGCGCACTACCTGAATATCGGCCTGTTTGCGGTCAACCTGGTGGCAATGGCGGTGCCTCCCTTGGGGGCGGTGATGTCGGTGGTCATGGTCGGGCAGATGCTTTATGAGGTGCTCGAAGGAGTGGTCGAGCTCAGTGCCGGTGACCGCGAAGCCGGGTGGGCGCATATCAGCGATGTGCTGGAGAGCCTGGCGCAGGTGGCGGTGGGCGCGGCGGTTTTTCACGTGGCCGCATCGCCTTTTATCGAGAACCTCAAGTCGGTGCAGTTGCCCAGTGGCAAGACGCGCCTATGGAAGCCCGACCTGTCTGCCTATGAGCACGTCGGCCCGCTACCTGTGGTGTCGGTGTTGGATGAGCAAGGGCTTGTCCGGGTGGGCAGCAAGCGCTATCTGACCCTGGACGATCGGCGTTACGCCGTGGGCCAGGACCCGGTTACGCAGCGTTATCACCTTGAGCACCCGACTCGTCCGGACGCCTATCGACCGCGACTGGTAGCGAATGGCAGCGGTGCCTGGAACCATGAGTTGGAGCAGCCGTTGACTTGGCAAGGCGCCACACTGATGCGCCGCCTCGGGCCGGTGGTCGAGGGGTTCAGTGATGCCACGCTGGAACAGATCCGCCAGGTCAGCGACATCAGCGAGGCAAAATTGCGCCGGGTGCATGTGGAGGGGGAGCCGGTGCCGGCCATCCTGCTCGATACGATTCGGCAGTTCCGGGCCTACGACGGTGCGGTCAAAGTGGCGCAGGGCATTGGTGACGGGGCGTTGCCCGAAACGCTGTGTGGTTACGCCGCGGTGTTGGCGGTGGAGTTGCCGGGCTGGCCCGACGGCAAGGCAATCGAGGTGTTTGCCGACGAGACGCTGAGTGGACCGTCGGCCAAATATGGAAGCCTGGACGCCTCCGTCCGGGACACCCTGCAGATCCGGCGCGCCGAGCTGATGGCCGGGAAACTGCCGGAGCGCATCCATGGCTTTCTGGATGAGGCGCAAATGGATCGGCTGGTGGGGCGCTACACATCTCGTGAGGCGGGTGCACGTATCGGCGCGGTGCAAAAAGCCTTGCAAGAACGTGCGATTTTGGCGCGTGAGCGCCTGATGCGTAGCCTGTACACCGAACAACAACCCCTGACCGATACGGCGGTGGCGCTTATACAACGCAACTTCAAGAGCCTGCCCACCCTGATGGTGCGCGAGTTGTTGGCCGAGGTTGCGCCCGCGCAGCGCGAAGCCCTCACCAGCGCTGCGCGGGTGCCGCTGCACCTTGCCGAGCGCGCGCGGGTGCTGCAACAGCGAGTGCGACTGGTCCACGCCTACGAAGGTTTGTATCTCGAAGGGTTGGCCAATCCCGACACCGAAGCGTTGGTGCTCAACAGTCTGGAGAACCTTCCCGGCTGGACAGAGCCTCTGCGCCTGGAAGTGCGTGAGGGCGAATTCGAGGGTGCCTTGCGCGCCAGCTATGGTGCGCAAGATGCGGCCGAGCGCAAAGTGCTGGTGCACAAGGCACCGGGGCGTTACCAGGCATTTGATGGGCGCGGGCAGGCGCTGCACGGCGTCAACGGACTGTTTGGTGCCTTGCAGCACGCGCTGCCGGACGCGCACCGTAATGCCATTGGCCTGCCCCATGTGGGGCAGGGCGAGCAGTTGAAAGGGCTGATCCTCGAAAAGGCGTTGCCTCGCCAGAACCTGCGTCGCGTGCTGGGCATGCAGCCGGAGCGTAAGCCCTTCTTCAGGTGGCCTTGGCGTTTATCCGACAACCGCTTGGGCTACCCGCTGAGTGGGCGTGGCACCGTGACGTGGCGGCGCCTTATCGAGGAGCGTGTGCGCTCGTTGTACCCGAGCATGAACCCGGCGCAGTTGAGCGAGTACCTGCAAGGTCGCAACCTTGAGGACGACCGTTGGCTCAAGGCCCTGGAAACCGAGTACAAGCAACTGGAAAGCACCTTGAGCCGCTGGTTGGTGGAGGGGCCGAGGGACCGCGCCACCTTGCGTGTGCGCCGCAGGATCTACGACACCTTGCGCGACGTTTGGCGCAAAAGTGCGGAATGGGACACCGACATCAGCGGCAACTACCGCGGCCAGCGCATCCGTCTGGAAGACCCGGCACTTGGCGCGCAGCTGGCGACGCTGCCTGCCTTGCCGGGCAACTTCGATCATGTCTCCAGCGTCTACCTGCCAGGCTGCGGCCTGACTGACCAGAGCATCGCCTTCCTGTCGAGCTTTCGGGCACTGCGCACGCTCAACCTGGAAAACAATGCCCTGACGCGCTTGCCGGATGTGTGCGCGAACATGCCGCGCATTGAAGGCCTGGAACTGTCGGATAACGCGATTGTATTGACGAGCGAGACGGCACTGCACATCCGTGCCATGCACCGGATTGAAGGGCTGGCCCTGCAGGGAAATCCACTGTCCAGGAACATCGACATCAGTCGCATGCCCCGCCTGACGTGGTTGTACTTGTCGGGCAGTGGTTTGCGCGATTGGCCGGTGGGCCTGTTTGCCTTCCATCGACCCCGGCAGTTTCTGCTTGATCTGAGTGGCAATCACCTGAGCAGCATTCCCGATGTCGCCCCAGGTTCCGATCGGGCACGAATTCTCGCCAGAACCGTCGTGACGCGTGACTGGCTCACACCCCAGGTGCGCAGCACCCTCAGTCTCTATGTTGAATCAGTAGGCCTGGACCCCGCCCGGCGCTTTCCGCCACGCGGCGTGCAAGATAGCGCGCATTGGATGAGCGGCATGACGCAACAGCAATGGTTGAGCAAACAACCCATCTGGAATGACCTTGAAGAGGCCATTGGCAGCGAAGCGTTTTTTGACGAGATCCGCAAACTGAGTGTGTCATCGGACATGTTTCACCCCGATTACAAGATCGATTTGACCGCCAAGGTCTGGCGCATGCTCGAAGCGATGGCCAGCGACACGGCGCTGCGCGAGCGGCTCTTTGAGATGGCCACCGCGCCCACCACCTGTGTGGATGCGGGCGCGCAGTTGTTCAATGCGATGGGGATCGAAGTCATGCTGCGCGAAGCGCAGGACTTGCCGGATGCCGGCCTGATCGCCCTTGAGATGCTCGAACTGGCCAAGGGCAAGGCGCGGCTGGATGAATTGGGCCGTATCGCCCACGCCCGGGTGGGCGAATTGCTGGCCCAGGGGCGCAGGTTTCCCCAGTACGACGCGATGGGAGACTTGGTGCAGCAGTATGACGACCAAGGAAACGCTGTGCGCAGCATTGATGAGGTGGAGGTTCATTTGGCGTACGCGACCGGGCTGGCGGACCGCCTGGACCTGCCCTGGCAGTCCAAAAGCATGAGGTTCGAGGAACCCGATGTAACCTCGAAAATGCTGGATGCCGCCTACACCCGCGTTATTGCGCTGGAGCGGGGCAACCTGCTGCGTGAAGGCATCATTGAGCAACCGTTCTGGGCTGACTATGTGCAGGTGAATTTCCCCAGGGAGTTCGATGCCGTGAGTGCAAAGAATGAAGCCCTGATCAACCTCTACTCCGCTCAACAAGAGCTGGCGGGTGACGGTGGTTTGACTGCGCTGGAAAAGGCCGACCTGCGCGCGACTATCGACACATCGGCGCAGATATTGGGCAAATCGTCGTCGCAGGCCACCCCGGAGCAGGTGATGAGCGACGACGAGTATTTCGCCGACATGGCCAGCCTGGGCGAGGAGCACAAGAACGTGCTGCGCAGCGTGACAGACCGGGTCATGGGGCGATCGTCTCAGAACAGGAAATAGCGCTGCGCCATTGGCAGTACCTCGGCCGGTTCGCACCATAGCAACACGCCGTCGGCCTTGACCTGGTAGGTCTGTGGGTCCACGTCGATGTCCGGCAGGTAATCGTTGTGGATCAGGTCGGTTTTCTGCACGTCGCGGCAGCCCTTTACCACGGCAATCTGCTTCTTCAGCCCCAGGGCCGCGGGCAGTCCGGCGTCATGGGCGGCCTGGCTGATAAAGGTCAGGCTGGTGGCGTGCAGCGAGGCGCCGAAGCTGGCGAACATCGGGCGGTAGTGCACCGGCTGCGGCGTGGGGATCGAGGCGTTGGCGTCGCCCATCAGGCTTGAGGCGATCGCACCGCCCTTGAGGATCAGGGTCGGCTTGATGCCGAAAAACGCCGGGCGCCACAGCACCAGGTCGGCCCACTTGCCCACTTCGATGGAGCCGACAATGTGGCTTACGCCATGGGTGATCGCCGGGTTGATGGTGTACTTGGCGATGTAGCGCTTGGCGCGGAAGTTGTCATTGCCGGGGCCGTCGCCGGGCAGCGGGCCGCGCTGCTTTTTCATCTTGTCGGCAGTCTGCCAGGTGCGTGTGATCACCTCGCCGACGCGGCCCATGGCCTGGCTGTCGGAACTGATCATGGAGAACGCGCCGAGGTCGTGCAGGATGTCTTCGGCGGCGATGGTTTCGCGGCGGATGCGGCTTTCGGCGAAGGCCACGTCTTCGGCAATGCTTGGGTCGAGGTGGTGGCAGACCATCAGCATGTCGAGGTGTTCGTCGATGGTGTTGCGGGTGAACGGGCGTGTCGGGTTGGTCGAGCTGGGCAGCACGTTGGCGAAGCCGCAGGCCTTGATGATGTCTGGCGCGTGACCGCCGCCGGCACCTTCGGTGTGATAGGTGTGGATGGTGCGGCCCTTGAGCGCGGCGAGGGTGGTTTCGACGAAGCCCGACTCGTTGAGGGTGTCGCTGTGGATCGCCACCTGCACGTCGTAGTCGTCGGCCACGCTCAGGCAGTTGTCGATGCTTGCGGGGGTGGTGCCCCAGTCTTCATGCAGCTTCAAACCGATGGCGCCGGCCTTGACCTGTTCGATCAACGGGTCCGGCAGGCTGGCGTTGCCCTTGCCGGTGAAGCCGATGTTCATCGGGAACGAATCACTGGCCTGGAGCATGCGCGCCAGGTGCCATGGGCCCGAGGTGCAGGTGGTCGCATTGGTGCCGGTGGCCGGTCCCGTGCCGCCGCCGATCATGGTGGTGACGCCGCTGGTCAGCGCTTCTTCGATCTGCTGCGGGCAGATGAAATGCACATGGCTGTCGATGCCGCCGGCGGTGAGGATCATGCCTTCGCCCGCGATCACCTCGGTGCTGGCGCCGATGGCCATGGTCACGCCGGGCTGGATGTCCGGGTTGCCGGCCTTGCCGATCGCATGGATGCGCCCGTTCTTGAGGCCGACGTCAGCCTTGACGATGCCCCAGTGGTCGATGATCAGCGCGTTGGTGATCAGGGTGTCGACCACTTCACTGGCGAGCAATTGGCTCTGGCCCTGGCCGTCGCGGATGACTTTGCCACCGCCGAATTTGACTTCTTCGCCGTAGACGGTGAAGTCCTGTTCGACTTCGACGAACAGTTCGGTGTCGGCCAGGCGGACCTTGTCACCGACGGTGGGGCCGTACATGTCGGCGTAGGCTTGGCGGCTGATTTTCATGTGGTTGCCCTGAAATATTTGTGTTGAATGTGAGACTGCTTTCGCGAGCAAGCCCGCTCCCACATGGAGTCGGTGTTGTTCAAGCGAACGCGGTCAAAATGTGGGAGCGGGCTTGCTCGCGAAGAGGCCCTAAAGATCACCCATGATCCGCCCGGCAAACCCAAACACCCGCCGACCCCCACTCAAGTCCACCAACTCCACCTCGCGACTCTGCCCCGGCTCAAACCGCACCGCCGTCCCCGCCGGAATGTTCAAGCGCATGCCACGGCTCGCCGCGCGGTCAAACGTCAGCGCGTCATTGGTCTCGAAAAAATGGTAATGCGAACCCACCTGGATCGGCCGGTCGCCACTGTTGGCCACGCTCAGGCTGATCGTACGGCGGCCGACGTTGAGTTCGATGTCGCCAGGCTGGATCTGATATTCACCAGGAATCATGAGGGTTGCCCCAGGGTCTTGAAGTAGATGGCGGTCGGGCTGTAGCGCCCGTCCGGGCTTTGGCAGTAGTCGGGCAACTCACCGATCTTGGTGTAGCGCAACGACTGGTAGAACGCTTCGGCCGGTGAGCCGGCCTCGGTGTCCAGGTACAGCAGGCCGCGCTTGTACTGGCGTGCGGCGAGTTCCAGGGTGTTCATCAACTGTTGGCCGAGGCCGTGGCGCCGTGCGCTGCTGTGCACCAGCAGTTTTTGCACCTCGGCGCGGTTCAAGCCGTTGGCCTTCTGGCACAGCGCCAATTGCACGCTGGCGATCACGTGTTCATCGCGTACCACCACCCACAGCAACAGGCTGGCGTCTTCGATGCTCGCCTGCACGCCGCTCAAATAGGTGCGGGCCTGAGCCTCGTCGAAGTCGGCCATGAACCCGACCGACGCGCCGTGCCTGACCGCGTCCAGCAACAGCTCGATCAAGCCCAGGCGGTAGTGGGCAAAACTTTCAGCATTGACTCGACGCAGTTGTGTAGCGCTCATCGATCTCACTCCTTGGGCGGCTCGGCACCCGGGTTCAACGCCAGTTGCATGAAGGTCAGGTCCAGCCAGCGGCCGAACTTGATGCCCACCTGCGGCATCTGCCCGGTGGTGACGAAGCCCAGGCGCTCGTGCAGGCGGATCGAGGCCTGGTTGCCGCTTTCGATGGCGGCGACCATCACGTGTTTGCCAGCGCTGCGCGCGCGCGCGATCAGGGCTTGCATCAACAGCGGGCCAAGGCCCTTGCCGCGCTGGTCGTTGCGCACGTACACCGAGTGTTCGACGCTGTAGCGGAAGCCTTCGAAGGGCCGCCAGTCACCGAACGAGGCGTAGCCGGTGACTTCACCGTTTTCCACCGACACCAGGATCGGATAGCGCTGCGCCTGGCGGGCGTTGAACCAGGCTTGGCGGTTAGCCAGGTCCACGGGTTGCTCGTTCCAGATCGCCGTCGTATTCAGCACCGCATCGTTGTAGATGTCGCGGATCGCCGGCAGGTCGCTTTCAAGTGCATCACGAATCATGGCCGTGCCTCACGCGATGGGCTGGTGGACGGTGACGAGCTTGGTGCCGTCGGGAAAGGTGGCTTCCACCTGGATGTCCGGGATCATTTCCGGGATGCCTTCCATCACTTGTTCGCGGCTGAGCAGGGTGGTGCCCAAGTGCATCAGGTCGGCCACCGTGCGGCCATCGCGGGCGCCTTCCAGCAGCGCGGCGGAGATGTAGGCGATGGTCTCCGGGTAGTTGAGCTTCACGCCACGCGCGAGGCGACGCTCGGCGACCAGGCCGGCGGTGAAGATCAGCAGTTTGTCTTTTTCCCGTGGGGTCAGGTCCATGGTTCAAGGTCCTTAATCAATACATTCTCAAATACACCAGAGATCACATGTTGAGAGAGCTTGTGTGGGAGCGGGCTTGCTCGCGAATGCAGTGTGTCAGTCAATGCATCTGTTGCTGATCCACCGCATTCGCGAGCAAGCCCGCTCCCACACAAGCCGATTCCCATCTTTGGATCTTCATGTGCTCCAGATTCGTGGGGCGACCGCTTCGCGACCCAGTACGGCAGGGCGCAGCAATTTCCATAAATCAATCAGCCATGCCCTTGCCACCAGCGCCTCAGCGGCCAGGCAGCGGGCCACCAGCAAGCCGGGCAATTGCGTCAGGTCGCCGCGCACCGCATGGGGCAAGGCGCGGCATTGTTCGAGCAGTTCAGGGTCGATGTCACCCGTGAGCAGCAACGTGGCAAACACCGGTTGTCCGTCCAGCCCGATCGGCGAGTCGAGCAAAGCGTCGGCGCCGACAATGCGCTGGCGCTCATGCCAAAGCAACTGGCCGTCGCGGCGGATGTCCAGGTGCGATTGGAAGTGCCCCAGGTCAAAACGCTCGCCGCTGGCCGGGCGGCCGAGGGCGATCACGTCCCAGTAGAACAGGCGTGCATCGCCCTGCAGCGCGATGCGCGTGGTGAGTTCGGCCTGGGCCGCGCTGAATACGATGGTTTCCTGGGGCAGCCATTCCAGGGTCGCGCCGGTTTCAACCGTGAGCTCGAGTTGTTGAAACGCCGGGCCGCTGGCGCGATACCACTTGGCCGCGCCGGGGCTGGTCAATTGCGCCCAGGCGCCGCTGCCGACGTGGGCGCTGATGTCCAGGCGGTCACCGCCGGCAATCCCGCCGGGCGGGTGCACGATGATGTGCTGGCACACCTCGGGGCCTTCGGCGTACAGGTGTTTTTGCACACGCAGCGGGCCGAGGTGGCGGCGCATCACCGGGCGCGTCGTGTCGCCGAAGCGGGCGTAGCCGAGGTTGAGCTCGGCGTGCCAGCTGGGGGTGAACAGGGCAGAGGGCAGGTTCATGTCGTTGTGCTTATCGTTAGGACGCTACAGATTAGATCGTAACCAGGCCGCGTACACCTTCGCTTTCCATATTTTCGCCACGGCCCTGCTGCACGATTTCGCCACGGGACATCACCAGGTACTGGTCGGCCAGTTCGGCGGCAAAGTCGTAGAACTGCTCCACCAGCAGGATCGCCATGTCGCCACGCTCGGCGAGTTTCTTGATCACCGCGCCGATCTCCTTGATCACCGAGGGCTGGATGCCTTCGGTGGGCTCATCGAGGATCAGCAGGCGTGGACGGCTGGCCAGCGCGCGGCCGATGGCCAACTGTTGCTGCTGGCCGCCGGACAGGTCGCCGCCACGCCGGTGTTTCATTTGCAGCAGCACCGGGAACAGCTCGTAGATGAAGGCCGGGACTTCCTTGGCTTCGGCACCGGGGAAGCGCGCCAGGCCCATCAGCAGGTTTTCTTCCACCGTCAGCCGCCCGAAAATCTCCCGGCCCTGGGGCACATAGGCGATCCCGGCATACACGCGCTGGTGCGGCTTGAACGTGGTGATGGCCTTGCCTTCCCAGTTCACCACGCCTTCCTTGGCGGGCAGCAGGCCCATCAGGCATTTGAGCAAGGTGGTCTTGCCCACGCCGTTACGCCCGAGCAGGCAGGTGACTTCACCGACTTTCACATCAAATGAAAGCCCACGCAGGATGTGGCTACCGCCGTAGTACTGGTGCAATTTTTCGACTTGCAACATCTTCCAACTCTCCTCAAATCCCTTGTGGGAGCGGGCTTGCTCGCGAATGCGGTGTGTCAGTGAAAGGTGTAGTGACTGATACACCGCATTCGCGAGCAAGCCCGCTCCCACATAAAGCAAGTGCTTGTCTGGGTTAGCGACCGAGGTACACCTCAATGACGCGCTCGTTTTCCTGTACCTGTTCCAACGACCCCTCGGCCAGCACGCTGCCCTGGTGCAACACGGTCACATGGTCGGCAATCGAGCCGACAAACCCCATGTCGTGCTCCACCACCATCAGCGAATGCTTGCCCGCCAGGCGCTTGAACAGTTCGGCGGTGAACTCGGTTTCGGCGTCGGTCATGCCCGCCACAGGTTCGTCGAGCAGCAACAGTTGCGGGTCCTGCACCAGCAGCATGCCGATTTCCAGGAACTGCTTTTGCCCGTGGGACAACAGCCCCGCCGGGCGCTGTGCCGAGGCGCTCAGGCGGATGGTGTCGAGCACTTCATCGATGCGGTCTTTCTGCGCACCACTCAGGCGCGCACGCAGGCTGGCCCATACGGATTTGTCGGTCTTCTGAGCCAGCTCCAGGTTTTCGAACACGCTCAAGGCTTCGAACACCGTGGGTTTCTGGAACTTGCGGCCGATACCGGCCTGGGCGATCTGCACTTCGCTCATGCCCGTGAGGTCGAGGTTTTCGCCGAACCAGGCGGTGCCGTGGCTGGGCCGGGTCTTGCCGGTGATCACATCCATCAGGGTGGTCTTGCCCGCGCCGTTGGGGCCGATGATGCAACGCAATTCGCCAACGCCGATGTACAGGTTCAGGTTGTTGAGCGCCTTGAAACCATCAAAGCTGACGCTGATGTCTTCCAGGGTCAGGATGGTGCCGTGGCGCGTATTCAGGCCCGGGCCTGCCGCCTGGCCAAGGCCGATGGCCTCGCGGCCACTGCCTGCGTCGAAAATAGGTTCCAGCATGACGTTCCTCATTTCTTCAGCAGACCGATAACGCCCTTGGGCAGGTACAGGGTGACGATGATGAATAGCGCCCCGAGGAAGAACAGCCAGTACTCCGGGAATGCCACGGTGAACCAGCTCTTCATGCCGTTCACCACCCCGGCGCCGAGCAGCGGGCCGATCAGCGTGCCGCGCCCGCCGAGGGCGACCCACACGGCCGCTTCGATGGAGTTGGTCGGCGACATTTCACTGGGGTTGATGATGCCCACCTGCGGCACATACAGCGCCCCGGCCAGGCCACACAGCACCGCGCTCAACACCCACACGAACAACTTGAAGCCCCGCGGGTCGTAGCCGCAGAACATCAGGCGGTTCTCGGCGTCACGCAGCGCGGTCAGCACCCGGCCGAACTTGCTCTGGGCCAGGCGCCAGCCGATGTACAGGCTCGTCACGAGCAACAGCACCGTGGCCACGAACAACACCGCCCGCGTGCCCGGCTCGGTAATGCCGAAACCAAGGATGCTGCGAAAGTTGGTGAAGCCGTTGTTGCCGCCAAACCCGGTCTCGTTGCGAAAGAACAACAGCATCCCGGCAAAGGTCAGCGCCTGGGTCATGATCGAGAAGTACACGCCCTTGATCCGCGAGCGGAAGGCGAAGAAACCGAACACCAGCGCCAGCAAGCCGGGGGCCAGCACCACCAGGCACAGGGCCCAGAGGAAGTGGTCGGTGCCAGCCCAATACCACGGCAGTTCGGTCCACGACAAAAACGTCATGAACGCCGGCAACTCATCGCCGGACGCCTGGCGCATCAGGTACATGCCCATTGCGTAGCCGCCCAGGGCAAAGAACAGGCCGTGGCCGAGGGACAGCATGCCGGCGTAACCCCACACCAAATCCAGGGCGAGGGCGACGATGGCGTAGCAGAGAATCTTGCCCACCAGCGTCAGGGTGTAGGCCGACACATGCAGCGGGTTGTCCGGCGCCAACAGTGAGAGCAACGGCAGTGCCAGCAGCAGCGCGAGGATCACCGCGCCCACTGCAATCGTCACCTTGGGGCCGGCCTTTTGCGTGGCCGTGAGCATCAATGGTTGGTTCATCAGTCGATCACCCGTCCTTTCAGTGCGAAGAGTCCCTGCGGGCGTTTCTGGATAAACAGAATGATCAGCGCGAGGATCAGGATCTTGCCAAGCACGGCACCGATCTGTGGTTCGAGAATCTTGTTGGCTATCCCCAGGCCAAACGCGGCCATCACGCTACCGGCCAACTGGCCGACGCCGCCCAATACCACCACCAGGAACGAATCGATGATGTAGCTCTGGCCCAGGTCCGGGCCGACGTTGCCGATCTGGCTCAGCGCCACGCCGCCCAGGCCGGCAATGCCGGAACCGAGGCCGAACGCGAGCATGTCCACGCGCCCGGTCGGCACGCCGCAGCACGCCGCCATGTTGCGGTTCTGGGTGACGGCGCGCACGTTGAGGCCCAGGCGCGTCTTGTTCAGCAGCAGCCAGGTCAGCACCACCACGCACAGGGCGAAGGCGATGATCACGATGCGGTTGTATGGCAGCACCAGGTTGGGCAGCACCTGGATGCCACCGGACAACCACACGGGGTTGGAGACTTCGACGTTCTGCGCACCGAACACCAGGCGCACCAACTGGATCAGCATCAGGCTGATGCCCCAGGTGGCGAGCAGGGTTTCCAGGGGGCGGCCGTACAGGTGACGAATCACCGTGCGCTCCAGCGCCATGCCGATGGCGGCGGTGACGAAAAACGCCACGGGCAGCGCAATCAGCGGGTAGAACTCGATGGCCTGCGGCACGTAGCGCTGCATCAGCATTTGCACCACGTAGGTCGAGTAGGCGCCGAGCATCAGCATCTCGCCGTGAGCCATGTTGATCACGCCGAGCAGGCCGAAGGTGATCGCCAGGCCGAGGGCGGCGAGCAGCAGGATCGAGCCGAGGGACATGCCGCTGAAGGCCTGGCCGAGGATCTCGCCAAACATCAGCTTGCGTTTGACCTGGGCCAGGCTGGTCTCGGCGGCGGTGTGCACGGCGGCATCGGTTTCCACGCCAGGAGCGAGCAGCGCTTCAAGGCGCGTGCGCGCCAGCGGGTCGCCGGTGCTGCCGAGCAGGCGCACGGCGGCGAGGCGCACCACGGGGTCGGCGTCGACCAGTTGCAGGTTGGCCAGCGCGAGGCTCAGCGCGGTATGCACGTCTTCGTCGGTTTCGGCGGCGACCCGCTGGTCGAGGAATTTGAGCTGCGCAGGTTGCGCGCTTTTTTGCAGGGTCTGGGCCGCGGCCAGGCGCACCTTGGGGTCGGCGGCGAGCAGTTGCTGGCTGGCTTGCACGTTGTCGATCAAGCCGCGCAGGCGGTTGTTCAAGCGTACGGTTTTGGTTTCGCCGTTGAGGTTGAGTTGGCCTTGTTCAAGAGCGTCGACCAATTCGATGCGCGCCGGGTCGGGCTGGGCAGCCCAGTCCTGAAGGAGCTTGGCTTGCTGGGCCGGGTTGGCGTTGATGAAATCTTCGGCGTCGCTGGCGTGTGCGGCCAGAGGCAGCAACAGCAGCGCCGTGATAATGAAACGGTACAGGGCAGTAGGCATAACAAAGTGTCCTGATCATGCGCGGACTGGCTTTATGTGGGAGCGGGCTTGCTCGCGAATGCGGTGTGTCAGTATCAGATGTACTGGATGACACTCCCTCTTCGCGAGCAAGCCCGCTCCCACACAAGCTCCTTCCCACAGTTGAACCGAGGTAGGGCTTAGTTGCTTTTCACCGCATAGTCCGGCTTTTTGTCGTTGCCTGGGATGTACGGGCTCCACGGCTGGGCACGAATCGGCTCCTGGGTCTGCCATACCACCGCGAACTGCCCGTCGGCCTGGATCTCGCCGATCATCACTGGCTTGTGCAGGTGGTGGTTGGTCTTGTCCATGGTCAGGGTGAAGCCCGACGGCGCGGCAAACGTCTGCCCGCCGAGGGCTTCACGCACTTTGTCGACGTCGGTGGACTTGGCTTTCTCCGCCGCCTGCGCCCACATGTGGATGCCCACGTAGGTGGCTTCCATCGGGTCGTTGGTCACGGCTTTGTCGGCCCCCGGCAGGTTGTGTTTCTTCGCGTAGGCTTTCCAGTCGGCGACGAATTTCTGGTTCACCGGGTTTTCCACCGACTGGAAGTAGTTCCACGCCGCGAGGTTGCCCACCAGCGGCTTGGTGTCGATGCCGCGCAGTTCTTCTTCGCCCACCGAGAACGCCACCACGGGCACGTCGGTGGCCTTCAGGCCCTGGTTGGCCAGCTCTTTGTAGAACGGCACGTTGGAGTCGCCGTTCACGGTGGAGATCACCGCAGTCTTGCCGCCGGCGGAGAACTTCTTGATGTTGGCGACGATGGTCTGGTAGTCGGCGTGGCCGAACGGGGTGTAGACCTCTTCGATGTCTTTGTCTGCCACGCCTTTGGAATGCAGGAACGAACGCAGGATCTTGTTGGTAGTGCGCGGGTACACGTAGTCGGTGCCCAGCAGGAAGAAGCGCTTGGCGCTGCCGCCTTCTTCGCTCATCAGGTATTCCACCGCCGGGATCGCCTGCTGGTTCGGCGCTGCGCCGGTGTAGAACACGTTCGGCGACATCTCTTCGCCTTCGTATTGCACCGGGTAGAACAGCAGGCCGTTGAGTTCTTCAAACACCGGCAATACGGATTTGCGCGACACCGAGGTCCAGCAGCCGAACACCACGGCGACCTTGTCCTGGGTCAGCAACTGCCGGCCTTTTTCAGCGAACAGCGGCCAGTTGGAGGCGGGGTCCACGACGACGGGTTCGAGCATCTTGCCGTTCACGCCGCCCTTGGCGTTGATCTCGTCGATCGTCATCAGCGCCATGTCTTTAAGCGACGTTTCGGAGATGGCCATGGTGCCGGACAACGAGTGCAGGATGCCGACCTTGATGGTCTCGGCGGCCTGGAGGGTCCAGGTCATGCCCATGGCGGCGATGGATGCCGAAAGAGTGAAAGCCTTGATCAAGCTGCGACGCTTCATGGTGCGATCTCCGAGAACCCAAGTGTTGTTGTTGGACAGATACAGGGGCGATTGCAAAGGCTGTGCCTGCTTTCGAAAAGGGCGTGGCTGGGGCCTGCGGGCAGATGGCGGTACGTGGCTCGCGCACTGAATAGGCGCCGGACGGCGGCGTTGGTGCGCGATGGGCACCGTCATGGTGCGTGCACGATTTAACTATGTAGCGCCAGCGTCGCAGGCATGGGATCAGGATGGTGGGCACCTTTCATTTTCAGGTTTCAGGTGCATTCATGGACGAAAAAAACCTCCCCAAGCCGGGCCGACTGAGCCCCGCGTTTCTCAGCAGCGATGATGCTGCGCGCTGGGCCCACCAGCGCATTGGCGCGCGGCGTAGCGTTGAATACGCGAGCGTCATCATGCAGCGCCTGTCGGATCGATGGTTTGTCGCCAGCGAGCCGGTGATGGGCAAGGCGACGTCTTTCGACTGGAACCGGCTGCTGGACCGCGACCGTGCGTCCGGGGAGTTCATCCACCCGGTCGGCTATCGCATTGTCGCCAGCCTGCACTCCCATCCCGATACGTTGGCGACGACCCAGCACCAGAACCCGCGTTGGACGCAGCAACAGGCCAGGGCGTTCATGAGCTTCTATTCGGTCCCGGACATCAGCTTCAACTATCAGGACCGTGCACGCTTTACCGCGGCGTACCTGTCCGGGCCGGATGGCGCGTTGCTCAAGTACCAGCCCAGCGGCTCGGTGGCCGAGGCCGGGTTTGTGCATTGGCTCGACACCAATGGCCCGTGGGAGTCGGTGCACGCTCACGATGGAACATTGGAGGGGGTCTACAAAAAGCTCGCGTCGGTGGGGCAACTGACCTTTGTGCTCTCCAGTGCTGCCTGGGGTGGTTCGGTCGGTGCGGTGCCGGCCGACTGGCAGCCTTACCGGGCGTTCAGTGCGGCCGCGCTGCCAGTCGCCTGCGGACCGGTGTTCAACGACAAGCTTGAGGTGTTCTCCTATGCCTGGTCGCTGATCCAGCGCACACCTGCGGCGCGACAACAGGTGTTGATCCTGCAACAGACGGCGGGCGAAGGTTATGTGGCCAGCGAACCGCAGACGCCCGATGCACTGCCATTGCTGCCGGCGGGCTGGCACCTGCACGGCATCTACGTCCATTCCCGGCCTTTGCCCGGGCACTACCCGGCACTGGAGGGCTGGCTCTACAAGAACTTTGTCAGCCCGCCCGAGTTGGCCGGCCACATCGCACGATTTCGCCAGTACAGCCTGAGCGGGCAGCCCACGTTGGGCGCCTCGCTGTACCTGCGCATGCGCGATGAGGCCGTATTGCGCTACCGTTTTTCAGGCTCGGCGGCTGAATCCGAGTTATTCACCCGGGATGAGCACGGTGAGGTCATCGACCACGGCATTCAGACGGCCTTGTCGAGTGGGCAACGGCTGACCCGTGACTATGTGCGGCAAGTCGCTGCAGCGGGTGAGCTGAGTGTGGAAAAAACCAGTGCCCTGTGGGACCGCCCCGGAGTGGTCGACCCGCAGTGGCAACCCTATGCGGATTTTTCGTTGCCGGCCCTCAGTGGTGCGTTCCTGACGGCCGACGATGCCGCACGCCATGGCCACGAACGCATCGACGCACTGCGTGGGCACGCGTATGGCGGCTTGGTGCTCAAGCGGCAGGACGGCCGTTTCGTGATCACCGCGCCAGTGTCCGTCGGTACGCACCCGTTTACCGAGGGCGGGCCCTATCCCAAGGACCGCCAAGGCCAACCGATCGTGTTGCACGCCGGCTACCAATTGCACGCCGTGTATGGCTCGCGCCCGGCGCTTTCGGTCTCTGAGCCCAGCGCTTCGGCGCAGTCCGCCTGGCGGCGCGAGGATATGCAGTTGGATGCGCAGATGTTCCAGGACCGCGACATCGAAGCGTTGTTGCAGCATCGCCTGATGGCGTATCTGTCATGCGCCCAGGACGGGCTGCTGGCCTATCAACTGGGTGAGTCCACGGCGCAGTGGCGGGCGCAATGGATAAGCGACTCCAAGACCGGTGACAGCCTGATCGCCCGCAACCTTGCCCTCGGCGCGCTCAAACCTGTGGATGTGGTGCGCAAGCTGACCGAAGGCGGCACGCTGCGGGTACTGCAGGGCAACGCGCTGTGGGGCCCCGCCGGCACGCTTGATGCGGATTGGGCACCCTTCACCCGGCTGCTCGCCTATCAACGACCGCAGCCAGTGAGCCACGGCGCGCTGTTCGCGAGTGCCGACGCCGCCGCCCTCGACCTGCAAGAGCGCGACTTGCAGGACTTTGGTGAACAGCACGTCAGCCGTTATTTCGCCTTTATTCTCAAGGCCGATCTCAAGGACGAGTATCTGGCCAGCGAGCCGATCCCCGTTACCCGCGCGTCACCGCTGTTGTCACTGTCGAGCCTGTACGGCGACACCCTGCCGGCGGGGTTCAACTGCCATGCTTTGTTCTATGCCCAGCCGTGGGCAAGCAATGCGTCGACTGCGTGGCTGGAGCGTTTTTTCATCGGCATGCAAGACTTGGACACGGCCATCACCCAGGCCCGGCTCAATGCACCGCTGCCGCCCCATGGCGCGTTGGTGTACATCGCCACGCCGGAAGGCGCCTTGCTGCGCTACCAGTCGCCGTCTACCCGTGGCCTGTTCGAGGCGCAAAGCGAGGGGGATTCGGCCGAGGTGATGCAGGCCAAGCTGAATGCCGGGACCTTGCTGCCGGTGCAGGTGGTGCGGCGTTTCGCGATGTCCGGGGCGTTGCGGGTGATCCGCACGAGCCCGTGCTGGGATCGCGAGGGGCCGGTCTCCGGGTTGTGGAGCCCCTACCACTTTCTTGAGCGGCGTCGCCTGAGCCCGGCCTTTGTGTCGATGGACGACGCGGCTCGGTATGTGCGGCAACGGGTACCCACCGACTTGGCGCTGCACTACGGTGGCGTGATCCTGCGCCGCGACGATGGCTGGTTTGTCGCCACCGAACCGCTGCAGGTGCGGGACGAAGTGTTCGACATCGCGTGGGTGTTTCCCGATGAACTGGTGACTCGCGGACTGTACCCGGTACGTACCTCGGTGGTGGCGCGCTACGTATCACGGCCTGCCAGGGGGGGGCCGCTGTTTCTGTCGCCGGTCCAGGCCAAGGTATACGGCACGATGTTTTCCACTCGGCAGCTGGCCCAGGCGATGGAAGATGCGTCCGCCAGGCAATATCACTATTTGCTGGCCAGTGATGGAGCACTCTTGCGTCTGTTCGGCGCGCCCCGGGTCGACAACCCGGTGATCAGCGCGGCTCAGCTCAAGCTCAAGCCACGCCACCGTCATGATTGGCTGGACAGCCCGCTGGAGCGCCAACTGCGCAACGCCGAACTGATGCCGATTGATTACGTCAACCGCGTGGCCGACAGCTTTGATTTACAGGTGGTGATCGGCAGCCCGTTATGGGGCCCGCAGGGCGTGGTGGCGGGGTGGCACCCGCTGGTGTCGGAGGTGGCGACGGCGCGTGGTTACCCCATGGCGCGCCATGATCCGGCGTGCACCCCGCTGTTCAGCCAGGTCGACGACGCTGCGCGGTACGTGCATGGCCTGCCGATGGCGCGCACCGAATTACGCTTTGGCTACGTGCTCAAGGCCCGGCACAACGGCCAATACACCGCGACCCTGCCGGTCAGCGATGCGGGGTCCAGGCTGGCGCGCCGCCGTGTATTCAGCGATGCCGGCTATCCCTATGGCTACCAGTTGGCGGGCCTGTATCTGCGCGTTTCGCGGCCGGCGGGGTTTTATCCCGAGGGCCGTGAGCAAAGCGGCGACGGGGTTTATCAGGGGTTGTTTTCACCCTCCGACCTGATCGAGGCGATGTTTCAAGTGCATGCCACGAGTACACGCCAGAGCCTGCCGCTGTACCTGTCCTGCGCAGACGGCGCACTGCTGCGGTTTGTGGTGCGTGACCCCCGGTTTGTCGGGTACGGCGACGAGTTGAAACTGCGTTTGCGGTTGCTCCGTCCGGCCGACTTTATCCAGCGCATGCGGGCGGCCGGCGTGTTGACGGTGTTGGTGTCCAGCGTGAACTGGCCCCAGGGTGGGGCGACGCAAGGGGGGTTGGGGCCGATCCATGCGCATGCGGATGACGCGGTGGGCTACGTGCATGGGCGCATCGGACGCTTCAGCGGTACGCAATACCTGGGAGCGCTGCTGGAAAATCCTGCGGCGAGCAGTTGGGTTGCGGTGATGCCGGTGGCGGATACGGGCTTTCCTTGCGCGATGGCACCACGGCTGTTTACCGGGTCGCAATGGCCCGAGGGCTATCGGCTATGTGCGGCGCACCTGGTGTTTCATGCCGGCCTCGACCAGCCACATTCCGTGGCTGAGGACCCGTACCGCGAGTACTTCGTGTCATGGCGCGAACTGGCGTACTACATCCATCAATTGACTCGCGATGGCCTGTCCATCGACGTGTTCTACCTGAGTGCCCGCGATGGCGCACTGCTGCGCTACACCCCGCGTTTCAGCGACGCGGAATACAACCTGCTGGCCAGTACCGGCAAATGGTCCGAAGGGAGTGGGTACACAGATTTTGCGCCTGAACCGTCATGGGTGATCGCTGAATTGGCCCGCATCGGCGAGTTGCGGGTTGTGCACGCCGGCCGCTTCTGGACAAGGCGCGGAGTACTGGGGCAGGGGGGGCAACCTCAGAACGGCGCGCCGCCGGGCACGCCCGAAAAAGACGAGCTTTGAACTGAGTCGCCGGGTGTACAGATGACCACTGGACACGCAAAGGTGTGGTGAAGGTGAACGGGATGCTCAAACACCCAGGGTTCAGCGTTTGCGCATCAAGCCAATAAAAAACACCCCGCCAATCGCCGCCGTGGCTACGCCGATGGGCAGGTCTTCGGGGGCGATCAGGGTGCGTGCCGCCACATCGACCCACACCAGGAATAGGCTGCCAAGCAGGGCGCAGGCTGGCAATAAGCGACGATGCTCGGCACCCACCAGGCGCCTTGCGATATGCGGCACCATCAGCCCGACAAAGCCGATGGAGCCGCTGATGGACACCAGTACACCGGTCATCAGCGAGGCTACCAGGAACACCTTCAAGCGCACCGTGCGGGCGTTCAGGCCCAGGGTCACGGCGGTCTGTTCGCCGGCCATCAATGCGTTCAGCGGGCGGGCCATGCCCAGCAATACCAGCAGACCCAGTAGCACCGTGGCGCACGGGATCGCCAACAGCTCCCAGCGCGCCAGGCCGAGGCCGCCGAGCATCCAGAACATCACCGCCGAGGCCGCGCGGTGGTCGCCCATGAACAGCAGCAGGTTGGCCGCCGCCATCATCACGAACGACACCGCCACCCCGCACAGCAGCAGGCGATCACTCTCCAACCGCCCATTGCGGCTGGCCACCGCCAGCACCACCAGCATGCTCAGCATGGCGCCGATAAACGCGGCAATGGGCAGGGTCAGCAGGCCGATGATTTCGCCCACGTGCAGCACCACAATCACCGCGCCCAACGTCGCGCCGGAGGTCACACCGAGCAAGTGCGGGTCGGCCAGCGGGTTGCGTGTGACCGCCTGCAACACCGCGCCGATCAACGCCAGACCGGCGCCGACCAACGCACCCAGGAGCATGCGCGGTACGCGGATCAGCCAGACGATATGTTCCTGCCCCGCCGGCCAATTCACCTCGCCGATGCCCAAAGACTTGTAGAGCATGATCCGCCACACCACGTCCACCGGCACCCGCGCCGGACCAAAGCCCAGGGAGATCACGCACGAGACCAGCAACAGCGCCGCGAGGGCGACCAACAGCCAGGCGTAGCGACAGGAGATCATTCGCCGTGGAACCCCTTGGCCAGGGTTTCCACCGCCAGCACGTTGTCGATCCCCGGCGTGGCCTGCACGTACGGGATCACGATAAAGCGCTGGTTCCTGATCGCGTCCACCGCTTGCAGCGCCGGGTTGTCCAGCAGGAACTGCTGCTTCTGCGCGGCGGTGGTTTCGCTGTAGTCGACGATCACGATCACCTGCGGGTTGCGTTCCACCACGGTCTCCCAGTTGACGCGGGTCCAGCTGGCGTCGACGTCATCGAGGATGTTGCGCCCGCCGGCCGCGTCGATCAGCGCCTGGGGCATACCCAGGCGCCCGGAGGTCATGGCGCGGTCTTCGCCGCTGTCGTAGAGGAACACCCGCGGCTTGTCTTCGGGCAGGTCTTGTTGCACCTCATCGACCTGGGCCTGCATCTGCGCGATCAGGGTGTTGGCGCGGTCCTGCACGTCGAAGATCCGGCCCAGGTTGCGCAGGTCGTTATAGGTGTCGTCGAGGGTCGCGGCCGGGCGCTTCATCACGAAGGCGCAGGATTCGGTCAGTTCGTAGACGTTGATGCCCAGGGGTTGCAGGCTGCTCGGCGTGAGGTCGCCGCCCACGCGCATGCCGTAGTCCCAGCCGGCAAAGAAGAAGTCCACGTTGGCGTTGAGCAGGGTTTCTACCGACGGGTATTTGCTCGCCAGCTCTGGCAGGCCGTCGAGGAGCGAGGCCATTTCGGGGGTGACCGACTTCCAGCCGGTCACGCCGCTGTAGCCGGCCATGCGCGGCTTGAGGCCGAGGGCGAGCATCATCTGGGTCATGTTGATGTCGTGGCTGACCGCGTGTTGCGGGGCTTGCTGGAAGGTCACGTCGCGGTTGCAGCTTTTCACGGTGACCGGGTAGTGGGTGGCGTCGGCGAACGCGGGGGCTGCCGCGAGAGACAAGGCGAAGGCTAGGAGCGCGCGCAGGATCATGGTTGGGTTATCCAGGTGATTCGGGGGTAGCCGGACAGGGGGTGGGTGTCAATCAGTGCTTCGACGCCGAACACTTCGCGCAGCAATTGGACGCTCAGTACTTGGTGAGGTGTGCCGCTGGCGACGATACGTCCGTGGTGGATCACGTACAGGCGATCACAGAACGCGGCGGCCAGGTTCAGGTCGTGGATGCTCGCCAGGGTGCCGATGTTCAAGCGCTTGACCCGACGCAGCAACTCCAGCTGATAGCGTGGGTCGAGGTGATTGGTGGGCTCGTCGAGGATCAGCAGTTGCGGCTGCTGAGCCAGGGCGCGGGCCAGGATCACACGTTGTTTTTCGCCGCCGGAGAGGGTGGCGAACCCGTGGTCTTCGAAGCCGAGCATGCCCACCGACTCCAGCGCGCTGCGAACAAGTTGCCGGTCGCGTAACGTGTCGCCATCGAACAGGCCTTTGTGGGGCGTGCGGCCCATGGCGACCACTTCATCCACGCGCAAGCCGAAGGCGTCGGGGAACTCCTGCAGCACCACGGCGATGCGCTGGGCGCACCATTTGGCGCTTTGCTTCCACACGTTCTGGTGGTCGAGCAGCACATCGCCGCGTGCGGGCCTGGTGAAACGATAGGCGCAGCGCAACAGGCTGGTCTTGCCGCTGCCGTTGGGGCCGATCAGGCCGACAAATTCCCCCGCACCGACCTGCAGGCTGACGTCACGCAGGTGGAACTGGTGATGGCAGTGGCCTGCGGGGGACCAGGTAAGGTCGGTGACGGTAAGTGAAGTCATCAATACTCTCAGGTCAAACCAGGTCCAAATGTGGGAGCGGGCTTGCCCGCGAAAGCGGTGTGTCAGTCGCTATATTCTTTACTGATCCACCGCATTCGCGGGCAAGCCCGCTCCCACATTTTTGACCTGTGTTGTGTCAGTTAAAAGGTGTAGTCCGCCGTGACGAAGAACGAGCGCGGTTCACCGAGGATCCACTGTTGCCCGTCATTGTATTGGCTGACCGCATAGGTGCGATCAAACAGGTTATTCAACTGCAGCCCCAACGTGGTATTGCGCATGGCCTTCCACGAAACCGTCGCATCCACCACGGTATAGCTCGGTAGCTCATTTTGGTTGGCCATGTCGGCATACCGCGCATCCACATAACGCACGCCGGCGCCGGCGCGGATGTCGTCGGTCACGGCCTTGCTCAGCCAGAGGTTGGCGGTGCGGCGTGGCACGTCTACCGGACGGTTGCCGTCCCGGGAGACTTGCACACCGTCGACGGCCTGTTTGAAGTCGTCGTACTGCGCGCGGACGATGGCCGCGTTGGCTTGCAGCTGCCAGGCGTCCGGCAGTTGCAGGTCGAGGCTGGCCTCCAGGCCACGGGAGGATTGCTGGCCGACTTGCTGCTTGAGGTCCGGGTTGCCGGGCACGTCGGTGAGCAGTTTCTTTTTGACGATGTGATACGCGGCCAGGGTCCATTCACCGCGCTGGTCCCAGAAGGCTTGCTTGATGCCGATCTCGGTCTGCCGTGCGCTGGACAGGTCGAATTGTTGCTGGCCGGGGCTCAGGGAAATCAGCCCGCCGACGCCGTCGGTGCTGGTGGCTTGCTGGCCGTAGACCGAGGTGTCCGGGGTGATCGCGTAGACCAGGCCGGCCTTCCAGTTGTTGCCGGTGAGGGTTTTGTCGGCCTGGCTGCCATCGCGCAGATCATCGCGGTCGACGTGGGCGTAGTCGCGGCGGATACCGGTGACCAGCGCCAGCTTGTCGGTGAGTTGCAGGCGGTTTTCGGCGAAGCCGGCCACGGTTTTGGTGGTGCTGGCGAACAGCGGCTTGAACGGGTCGTTGCTGGCAAACTGACCGGCTGGCGGGTGGTTCACATCGATGGGCTGGCCATCGGCGAAACTGTCGGTGAACGGCGAATTGCTGGCCAGGCGGAAGCGGATGCGGTTGTATTCGATACCGGTCACGGTCTGGCTGTCGAGGCCGAACAGGGTGTGCTTGAAGGTGAAGGTCTGGCGGTCACCGACCTGTTCCTGGTTGTGCTTGATGCCGTAGTTGCCGCTGCGGGTGAGCTGGCCGTTAGTGAAGTTGTAGTTCTCGGCGTTCTGCCAGCGGCGCTGGTTTTTCAGGTAGAACAATTCGTTGGTGGCGCTGACGCTGTCGTTGATCTGCCACTCGCTGGTCAGGCGCGTCCACTGGTCGTTGTAGTGCTGCTCGTCGTTGCGCACGTTGTAGTTCTTGTCGCGCAGGCCCTTGTGCAACTGGCCGTTGATCAGCGGCGTGCCGAAGTAGTTTTGCGGGCGTTGGTCGCCGTAGTCGCTGGCCAATGTGAAGCTCAGGTTGTCGGCCGCCTGCCAGCGCAGGGCGCCGCTGATGAAGTCGCTTGAGGAATCGCCACGATCGATGAAACCGTTGCTGCGCAGGCGATTGAGGTTGAGGCGATAGCTCAGGGTGTCGCTCAGCGAACCGCCGCTGTCGAGGGCTTGTTGCTGGCGGTCATAGGAACCGTAGCCGAGGCGGATGTGGTTTTCGATCGCGCCTTCAAACGGCTTTTTCGGCACGGTGTTGATCACCGCACCCGTGGCGCCTTCGCCATACAGCACCGAGGCCGGGCCGCGCAGCACGTCGACGCGTTCCACTGCCCAGGTATCCACCGGGAAGGTCGAGGTGCCCATGCCCATGTACATGCGGTTGCCGTCATAGAGCTGCATCACCGACCCCTGGCCGCTGAAGCCTCGGGCCGCCAACGAGGTGCCGCCGTCACCCGGCGTGCCGGTGCGGCTGATGCCGGTGGCGCGGGAAATCGCATCTTGCACGCTGGCGTCGCCGCGCGCGCGGATCTGCGCGCCGGTCTGGCTTTCGACGCTGCCGGGGGTTTGCAGGGCGCTGAGGTTCAGGTGCGAGCCGGCGGTGGTCGGGGTCTTGAGGTCGACATGTTCGTCGTCCACGGCGGGTGCGTTGACAGCGCTGGCGGGCAGGGTCAGGGCCTGGGCATGGGTGTGCAGGGCGAGCAGGCACAGGCCGGACGCTAGGTACTTGTTCATGGGGTGTTCAGTCTTCTTCGAGGGATGCTCGCCGCGTGTGGCGGCGAGCAACGATAACGCAACAAGTGTTATAAGTTAACACTTATTCGCTGCGCGGCAAAAGTCGCGCAAGGCTACAGAAGTGCTCTGCAACGGGCATCTCACCGGGCTCATGACGAACCTGAGACGGGCTCATGTTGGCCAAAAAAGCGTGAGAGGATCAGGCGATCCAGGACCCACACGGCGATCAGCGACGCGCCCACCAGGGGAAAAATGATCGCCAGGCCGAGCATGATCACCATCGCGGTTTTCCACTTTGGCAGGTCGTGACGCAGTGGCGGCACACCGAGCTTGCCCTGGGGTTTGCGCTTCCACCAGATCACCACGCCACTGACGGCGCTGAGCAGGATCATCAGGCAGATCAGCAGCACGATCAGTTGGTTGACCCAGCCGAACATCTTGCCTTCGTGCAGCATCACGCCGGTCTCGGTGGCGCGCGCGACCGTGCTGTAGTGCTCCCAGCGCACATCGGCGAGGACCTTGCCGGTGTACTGGTCCACGTGCAGGGTGGCGTCGTTGCGCGGGTCGTTGGCGAACACCGCGACGGTAAACACGCCTTCGGCGGTGGTGGGGAAGGTGATGCTGTAGCCGGGTTCGACTTTGCGTGCGGTGGCAAGGTCCACCACCTGCTGCAGGCGCAACGTGGGGGCGGCAGGAGCGGCGTGCATGGCGCCGTGGTTCATGTGTTCGGCGTGGTCGCCGGAGATCGGCATCGGCGTGTTTTCCAGGGCCCATGGCACGGTCTGTTGCGTCGCGGTATTGAGCACGCGGGCCTGCTGGTCGGACTGCGGCACGGCGTTCCACATCGCCGCCGGGAAGGTGTTCCACAGGTCGGCGTATTGCTTGCCCCAGAAGCCGGTCCAGGTCATGCCGCTGAGCAGCATCACCAGCAACAGTGACGCGCCCCAGAAACCGGTGACGGCGTGCAGGTCGCGCCAAAATACGCGACCGCGCGTGTTGAAACGCGGCCACAACACGCCGGCCGACGACTTGCCGCGCGGCCACCACAGGTACACGCCGGACACCACCAGCATCACCCCCCAACCGGCGGCGAGCTCCACCAGGCGGTCGCCGACGGTGCCGATCATCAGTTCGCCGTGCAGGGCACGGGCGATGGCTTGCAGGTTGTATTTGGCGTCTTGCTCGCCGAGGACGGTGCCGCGATACGGGTCGACAAACACCGTCACTTCACGGCCGTCGTTGTGCATCACGAATTGTGCGCTGCTGGTGGCGTCGGCCGGGGGCAGGTATTTGCTGATGGCGGCCTTGGGGTAGGCAGCCTTGGCGCGTTGCAGTTGTTCGTCGGCGCTCAGGCGGTGTTCGGCGACCGGGACCGTAAGCAAGTGGCCGTACATCAGCGGGTCGAGCTGGGGCTTGAACAGGTAGATGATGCCGGTCAGGGCCAGCAGCACCATGAACGGCGCGACAAACAGGCCGGCGTAGAAGTGCCAGCGCCAGGCCAGGTTGTAGAAAGAGATTTTGGGGGTGCTCATCAGGGATGCTCCGCAAAGGCTTGGAATTTTTTTGTTGGTTAGGCCGCCATCGCAGGCAAGCCAGCTCCCACATTCAGATGTGTGAACACATTCCAAGCTGTGGGAGCGGGCTTGCCCGCGATGCTTTTAGAAGCTCATGTCGACCTTGGTCCACAGGGTGCGACCGGGCTCCTTGATGGCCTGCGGATCATTGGCCGGGTAGCCGAACCCGGCGTTGCCGGCCAGGTTCAGATGCTCGGCATAAGCCTTGCCGAACAGGTTGTCGACGCCGGTGCTGACCTTGAAGTTTTTGTTGATGCGGTACGCCGCGTTCAGCGAGAACACGCCAAAACCGCCGCTCTTGTCGTAGTCCTTGCCGACCACGTTGCCCTTGTTCTGGTCGATGCGGTTTTGCGCCGCGACCACGCGCCACAAGGCACCGGCGCTCCAGTCGTCTTCGCTGTAGGTGAGGCCCAGGCGGGCGTCCAGCGGCGGCATTTGCGGCAGCGCCTTGCCGTCGCTGCTGTTCTTGCCCCAGGCGTAGGCTAGGGTGGCGTCGGTTTTCCAGTTACGCGTCAGCTTGTACGCGGCGCCCAGTTCGCCACCCATGATGCGCGCGTCGACGTTCCGCGCCTGGGAGGTGGTGCCCATCATCCCGGGCTTGTAGTCGAACAGGATGAAGTCCTGTACACGGCCGATGTAACCCGAGGCCCAGGCTTCGAGGTCGGTGGATTTGTACTGTGCGCCGAAGTCGAGTTGAGTGGTCTTCTCTGGCTTCACGCCGTCGAAGGCGTTCACCGAGCCGACCGCGCCGGTGTTCGGCGAGAACAGCTCCCAGTAATCCGGGAAACGCTCCGAATGGCCCAGGCCCGCGTAGAGGGTGGTGGGGCTGTCGGCCAGATCATGCTCGTAGCGCACGAAACCGGAGGGCAGGGTGTCGGCACGGGTGTCGTCGGCGGTCGGGTTGGGGCGGGCGCTCATGCCGGAGCCGGTGCGCTGGCGGAAATCCTTGGCCGAGGCGCGATCCAGGCGCGCGCCGCTGATCAGGCGTTCGCGGTCGGCGGCGTACCAGGTCAGTTCGCCGAACACGCCGTAGTTATGGAAGTTGGCGTCCTTGTTTCGCGGCAGCTCCTTGTAGGTGTCGACGCCCATGCTGCTGCGCTGGCGGTGTTCGTTGGTCTGCGCATCCAGGCCGCTGATCAACTGCACATCGGCCCAGCGCCAGGTGGCCTTGATGCGTGCGCCGAGGGTGCGGCGGTCGACGTTGGACGCCATCGGCCCGGCCATCATGCCGGTGCCTGACGGTGTGCGCAGGCTGTAGTTGTCCATCACATGGTCGGCGTAGTTGTAGTAGACCTGGGCCTCGACCTTGTCCAGCACCTCGCCGAGGTTGGATTTTTCAAAGCGCAGCCCGAGGCTTTCGCGTAGGAATTGCGAGCCGTCCATGCCGCGTCCGGCGTAGCGTGCTTCGCCATCGCCGCGCCCGGCAGTGAGTTCCAGCAGGGTATCGGCGTCGGGGGTGAAGCCGACGGCGACGTCGCCGTTCCACTTGTCGTAGCGCGAGGCCACGGTGTCGTTGTTGCCGTCGTTGTAGTCGTCGGCGTGGGCCTGGTTGCCGATCACGCGCACGTAGCCCAGTGGGCCACCGGCGGCGGCATCGATGACCTTGTCGAAGCGCCCGTTGGAACCGGCCAACACGCTGGCGTTGAGGCGCGTGCCCAGTTCGCCGAACTGCTCAGGCTCTCGTTCGAACAGGATCGTGCCGGCGGACGCGCCCGGGCCCCAAAGCACGGTTTGCGGGCCTTTGATCACGGTGAGCTTGTCGTAGGTTTCCGGCGAAATGTACGAGGTCGGCGCGTCCATGCGGCCGGGGCAGGCGCCGAGCATCATGCTGCCGTTGGTGAGGATGTTCAGGCGCGAGCCGAACATGCCGCGCAGCACCGGGTCGCCGTTGGTGCCGCCGTTGCGCACCAGGGCGAAGCCGGGGATGGTCTTGAGGTAGTCGCCGCCATCGCTGGCGGGCACTGGTTGGCGCGGGTCCTTGGGGTTGGTGATTACGGTCAGCGGTGAGCTGGGGGCGATTGCGGTGATCACCGTGGGGCTCAGTTCATGCTCGGCATGTTCATCGGCCAGGGCATGGGGGGCGAGCAGCGCGCCGCACAGGGCAGCGAGCACGGGGGTACATCCCAAACGGGAGTCAGCAGTAAACCTGGACATGACAAATTCCATCAATCAATCGTAAACAACACGGCCAGCAGCCTGCGGCTGTCTGTCTAGAGTCGGCCGGGGTGAAGTAACGCTGTGAAGTGCTTACGAGACGATGGGCGGCGCACGGCTACGGGCGCCGGGGAAGATGCTCTGCCGGGCATGGCCCAGGCGCGTGGCGGGGGTGAGGGCGTTGGCCGGCGTGGGGGCGCCGAGGGTGAGCGTGGAAACGCCACCGGGCAGGGCGGGGCAACTGTAGAGCAGGTCGCAGTAGCCGCACTTGGACCAGAGGGCGTGGTGTTCGTCAGGCGCCTTGGGGTGATGGGCGGCGCCGTGGTCCATCGGCATGTCCATCGACATACCGGCGTGATGATCCATCGGCATCGCTTGGGAAATCAGCGGACCGATAAAGATCATCAGCATGGCGAACAGGCTGATCCAACTGCCGCGTTTCACACGCGACGGTGGGGACAACCTGGCGCGGGGGGCGCCCATCGAGTGTTGGCCTATTGGGCGTGTTTATGCTCGTGGCCGGCCATCGGCGGCATCTTCTGCACCGACACTTGCACCTCGACCTTGCCGGCTTTTTCGAAGGTCAGGGTCAGCGGGAAGTGCTTGCCGTTGGCCAGCAGGCTGCGGTCTTTGAGGCCCAGCAGCATCACGTGATACGCCATGGGCGCGAAGGTCAGGTCGCCCTTGGCCGGGACGGCGACGGTAGGCACTTGCTGCATCTTCATCAGGTCGCCCTGCATGACGTGCTCGTGCAGCTCGGCTTTGTCGGCTACCGGCGTCTCGACACTGAGCAGGCGGTCCGGCGTTTCCCCGGTGTTATGAATCACAAAGTACGCCGCGACGGTGGGCGCATTCGGCGGCAACTCCTGGGACCAGGGTTCGCTGACCACGAGGTCGCCGGTTTTGTAGTCATCGGCATTGGCAGCACTAAACACCGGCAGCAACAACGCGGCCAGAAGCAGGGAAGATTTGAGCATGGCAGTTCTCCAGAACGGTTCTAAACGCAGTTCACTTGCGAAGACATCAGACCGTTGGAGAGGCGCGCGGGTTGAGGCTCGGCCATTGCTGGCGCGGGGTCGGGCCTTGCAGCCGGGGCGGCGGCAAGCTTTGTGAGGTGTTGAATTGCGCGAGATACAACTGCGGCACATGCCCCGGCAACGCCACCAATGGCGCCGAGCCCGAACAGCACCAGCAATGCTGCATGGTGGAATGATCGTCCTGCTGCGGCGCCGGAATCTCCAGCTTGCCCAGGGCGATGGTCTTGAGACTGGCGCCATTGGAGGAACAGAAACTGCCCCACAGCAATTGCTGCGCCGGGTCCTTGGACTGTTGCATCGCGCTGGCCAGCGGCATGGCAAAGGCGTTGAACAGCACTGCAAAGCAGGCGATCCAGACGATTGCAAAGCGTTGACGGGCCATGGCGGACAATCCGTAGGGTTAAACGATCAGGCGGGTATTTAGCCTGATCGTAGGGGATAAGTAAAAAAGGGTGGTGTGGTTTGGTGTCGCAGTACCAGTGGTTGAGGATAGACGGGAACTGATAGGTTGCCGATATCAAGGGCAACGCGGTCTGAATGTGGGAGCGGGCTTGCTCGCGAATGCGGAGTGTCAGCCAATACATGGGGTGACTGACACACAGCCTTCGCGAGCAAGCCCGCTCCCACATTTTGGATTGTGTTCGGCTCGAATATGGAGTCATTCGACAGAAATCTCCGACAAGCCTTTAAGGTTGCCCCTAGGAAACTCAATCCCTAGTCTCCGTACACCGCTGCAAGCGCAGCGGTCGGGCGTCGCGGCCCGCAAGCATTAAGGCGCCTGACAACACCGTCCAAATGTGGGAGCGGGCTTGCTCGCGAAAGCGGAGTGTCAGCCAATACATGTGGTGACTGATACACAGCCTTCGCGAGCAAGCCCGCTCCCACAGGGGATTTGTGGTGTTTAGAGAGTGGTGATTGCCTGTAGTAGCGCAGGCACGGTGGTGAATTCTCGATCCACCGCCGCCAACACCGGCCGCTTCAACACCAACACCGGCACCCCAAGCGCCCGCGCCACTTCCAGCTTCGGTTCCGTCGCCATGCTGCCGCTGTTCTTGCTGATCAGCACATCAATCCCACGCCGCTCAAACAACAACCGCTCATCCTCGATCAAGAACGGCCCGCGTGCGCCGATCACTTCACAGCGTTCATTCCCCGGGTACACGTCCAGTGCCCGCAGCGTCCAGAACTGCTCCGGCGGGATTTCATCAAGGTGCTGTAACGGCTCGCGTCCCAAGGTGAACAGCGGGCGCTTGAATGGTTTCAACGCTTCTATCAAGGCGGCCCAATCACTGACCTCCCGCCAATCATCCCCCGCCTGCGGCTGCCACGCCGGGCGGCGCAGTGCCCAGCATGGCACGCCGCTCAACTGCGCGGCCTCGGCAGCATTGCGGCTGATCTGTGCCGCATACGGGTGGGTTGCGTCGAGAATCAGGCTAATGCCCTCATCCCGGACAAACCGCGCCAAGCCCTCGGCGCCACCATAACCGCCGACCCGCACTTGGCAGGTCAGATCGGTCGGCACGCGCCCAACGCCGGCCAGGCTGTAGATATGTTCCGGGCCCAATGTGCGGGCGATGGCCAGGGCTTCCGTCACGCCGCCCAGTAGCAGGATGCGCTTCATAGCGGCTTGACCACTTCCAACAACGTAATCGGCAACGCCTGCCGCCACGTATCAAAGTCCCCCAGCGGCTGCGCCTGGGCCACGTGGATGCGCGTCAGTTCGCCGCCATGCCGGGCGCGCCAGTCCATCAAGGTCATTTCGCTTTGCAGGGTCACGGCGTTGGCGACCAAGCGCCCGCCCGGCCGCAGGTATTGCCAGCAGGTGTCGAGCACGCCGTCGCGGGTGACGCCACCGCCGATGAAGATTGCATCCGGCGCTTGCAGGCCGTGCAGCGCGTCCGGGGCCTTGCCGCGGATCAGTTGCAGGCCGGGCACGCCGAGGGCGTCGCGGTTGTGTTCGATCAGGCCTTGGCGGCCCTCGTCGGCTTCAATCGCCAGGGCTCGGCAGCTGGGATGGGTGCGCATCCATTCAATCCCGATGGAACCGCTGCCCGCGCCCACGTCCCACAGCAATTCGCCGGGCATCGGTGCGAGGCGGGCCAGGGTCATGGCACGCACATCGCGCTTGGTCAGTTGGCCGTCGTGTTTGAACGCCGAATCCGGCAGGCCTGCCAAGCGTGACAGGCGGGGTGTTTCGCCAGAGGCCAGGCACTCGATGGCAACCAGGTTCAAATCGGCGATTCCAGTATGTTGCCAATCCGCAGCCAACCCATCGAGACGCCGCTCACCCGCGCCGCCCAAGTGTTCAAACACGCTCACACGGCTCGGTCCGAATCCCGACTCGGCCAATAACGCGGCGATCAACGCCGGGCTACTGCCGTCATTGCTCAACACCAACAACCGCATGCCACTGGCCAGATGTGCATGCAGTGCCGCCAACGGCCGGGCCACCACGGACAGCGTCACCACCTCTTGCAACGGCCAGCCCAACCGCGCTGCGGCCAGGGACACCGACGACGGTGCCGGCAGGACCAGCAGTTCATCCGCCGCCACCTGCCGCGCCAGGCTCGCGCCAACGCCATAGAGCATCGGATCACCGCTGGCCAGCACGCACACCGGCGTACCGCGCCGGGCCAGTACCGGCTCCAGGGAAAACGGGCTGGGCCACACCTCGCGCGCACCACGAATACACACCGGCAACAGGTCCAACTGGCGTTGGCCGCCTATAATCCGCGAAGCGTGCAACAGGGCATGCCGGGCATTCCTGCCCAGCCCCTTGAAGCCGTCTTCACCGATGCCTACAACCGTCAGCCAGGGCGACATAAAAATTCCTTGAGCGACATCCGACGGGCAGGCTTTTCATGCTGCCGGACAAAGCAGGCATAATACCGCGCCTTTACCCGTCAACCGGAAGCCCCGTGAAACCAACGCCCGCTGTGAATACCTTGCGCCCCTCGGCTTGTCCGGGGTTGCTGCGTATTGTCCAGGCGTTGGATGGCGGTATTTGCCGGATCAAACTGGTCGGCGGTTCGATCACCACCGCCCAGGCCCATGCGGTGGCGGACGCCGCCCAGACCTATGCAGGCGGGGTGATCGAGGCGACCAATCGCGCCAACCTGCAGATCCGCGGGATCGGCACCGAAGAGGGGGCCTTGATCGCGATGCTGTTGGCCGCCGACCTCGGCCCCAACAACGCCGCTGGCGACGACGTGCGCAACCTGATGCTCAGCCCCAGCGCCGGGATCGACCCGCAGATGCTGTTCGACACGCGCCCGCTGGCCGGGCAGATCCTGAACACCCTGCAAAGCCACCCGCGTTTCCACGAGTTGTCGGCCAAGTTCGCCGTGCAACTGGATGGCGGCGAGGACCTGGCGATGCTCGAACATCATCATGACCTGTGGCTGTCGGCGTTCGTGCGCGATGGTCAGACTCTCCTCGCGTTCGGCCTGGCCGGTTGCCCGGGGCTCGATGCGCCGGTGGCCGCCGTGCCGTTGGAGCAGGGTCATGCGCTGGTGGTGGCGGTGCTGGAAGCCTTTCTCGACCTGGCGACCCCGGCGCAAACCCGCATGCGCCATCTGGCTGTGGATAAGTTATTGAGCCACCTCGGCCTGCCGCTGCTGCCAGCGGATGGCTTCAAACGCCCGCCCAGCGGCGCGTTATTGCACCTGGGGACTTATCCACAGGTGCAAAAAAATCAATTCTATGTCGCCGCCATCGCGCCCTTGGGGCGCCTGGATTCGACGATGCTCAAAGGCGCCGCGCAACTGGCCAGCGAGCACGGCGACGGCACCTTGCGCTTCACCCCTTGGCAAGGCGTGCTGCTGCCCGGCGCCGAAAAACCCCATGCCGTGACCGAACGCCTGGCGCAACTGGGCTTCCTCTGCTCAGTCGACCAGACCCTGGCGCACATGACCGCCTGCACCGGCTCCAGCGGTTGCGCCAAGGCCCTGGCCGATACCAAGGCCGACGCCGTGCAACTCGCCGCCCTGCACCCAGGGCACGGCGTGCACTTGTCCGGCTGCCCGCGTTCCTGCGCCGCCGCGCACATCGCGCCGGTGACCTTGCTGGCGGTAAGCCCCGGCCACTACGACCTCTATTTTCGCGATGCAGCCCACCCGGGTTTCGGCCGGCTGCACGCGCACGCCCTTTCTATTGAAGCGACGGGTGCCTTGCTGCGCGCCCGCCCACGGAGCAACACCGATGATTGATTACATCCGCGACGGTCAGGAGATCTATCGCAACTCCTTCGCCATTATTCGCGCGGAAGCCAAGTTGGAGCGCATCCCGGCCGACCTGGAAAAACTCGCGGTGCGGGTGATTCATGCCTGCGGCATGGTCGACGCCGTCGACGGCCTGCAATTCTCCGAAGGCGCGGGCAAGGCCGGGCGCGATGCGCTGGCGGCCGGCGCGCCGATTCTGTGCGATGCGCGGATGGTTTCCGAAGGCGTGACCCGTACGCGCCTGCCGGCCAACAACGCGGTGATCTGCACCTTGCGCGACGACAGTGTGCCGGAGCTGGCGCGGGAGCTGGGCAACACGCGTTCCGCTGCGGCGCTGGAACTGTGGCGCCCACACCTGGAAGGCAGCGTGGTGGTGATCGGCAACGCGCCGACCGCGTTGTTCTATCTGCTGGAAATGCTGGATGCCGGCGCACCGAAACCGGCACTGATCCTCGGCTTCCCGGTGGGCTTTGTCGGCGCCGCCGAATCCAAGGCGATGCTCGCCGCCGATAGCCGTGGCGTGCCGTTCGTGATCATGCAGGGCCGCCTGGGCGGCAGTGCCATGGCAGCCGCCGCGGTGAATGCCCTGGCCACGGAGGTCGAATAATGCAGGCTCGCGGACGGTTGATCGGCCTGGGCGTAGGCCCCGGCGACCCGGAACTGATCACCCTCAAGGCCCTGCGCCTGCTGCGTGAGTCGCCGGTGGTGGCGTACTTCGTGGCCAAGGGCAAGAAGGGCAACGCGTTCGGCATCATCGAGGATCACTTGGTGCCGCAGCAGACCCTGATGCCGCTGGTGTACCCGGTGACCACCGAAGCCTTGCCGGCGCCGATGTCATACGAGCAAGTGATCAGCGATTTCTACGACGCGGCCAGTGTCGATGTGGCCGCGCACCTGGACGCCGGCCGCGATGTGGCGGTGATCTGTGAAGGCGATCCGTTCTTCTATGGCTCCTACATGTACCTGCACGACCGCCTGGCCGAACGTTATGAAGCGCAAGTGATTCCCGGCGTGTGCTCGATGCTCGGCGGCGCCTCGGTGCTGGGCGCGCCGCTGGTGTATCGCAACCAGAGCCTGTCGGTGCTTTCCGGCGTGTTGCCCCATGACGATCTCAAGCGCCGCCTGGCCGATGCCGACGCGGCGGTGATCATGAAGCTGGGCCGCAACTTCCCCAAGGTACGCCAGGTGCTGGAAGAACTCGGCCTGGCCGGGCGCGCGTTGTATGTGGAACGCGCCACCATGGCGAATCAGAAGATCGTGGCGCTGGATCAGGTGGATCCGTCGTCGTCGCCGTACTTTTCGCTGATCATCGTGCCCGGTGAACGGTGGCAAGGTTGATGACGCCGGCGATTGTCATTCTGGGCCAGGGCAGCCTGGCCACTGCGCGCAAGATTCAGCAGGTTTACCCGGGCGCATTGATCCACGGCTTGGCCGCACGGGTTGAAGGCGCGGACCAGACCTACAGCGAGTTCGGCACGACCCTGCGGCACTTGTACCAACAAGGCACGCCGCTGATTGCGCTGTGTGCCGCCGGTATCGTGATCCGCACCCTGGCGCCGCTGCTGCTGGAGAAAGGCGAAGAGCCCGCCGTGCTGGCCGTGGCCGAAGACGGCAGCGCCGTGGTGCCGCTGCTCGGTGGCCTGGGCGGTGTGAACGTCATGGCGCGGGACATCGCGGCAGCGTTGAACGTGGCTGCGGCGATCACCACCAGCGGCGAGTTGCGTTTCGGCACCTGCCTGCTCAATCCTCCCAGTGGTTATGAGCTGGCCGACCTGGAGCTGGGCAAGCGCTTTGTCTCGGACCTGTTGGCGGGCGCAAGCGTGCGCATCGAAGGCGCGGCGCCGTGGTTGGATCAAGCCAACCTGCGCCAGGACCAGCAGGCGCAGTTGGCGATTCACGTGGGCAGTGCCGAGCGCACGCCTGCGGCCAACGAACTGCTGATCTATCCGAAGAACGTCAGCGTGACCTGCAAGCCCGGCGCGCAACTGGCCGAGCGTGTGCGCACGGCGTTGTGTGAGGCGGGCATCGCCGTGCAATCCCTGGCGTGCCTGTTGGCCAGTGATACGCAGATGGCCGAGGCGTCGTTGCATGAAGCCGCGGCGGCACTGGGGGTGCCGCTGCGTTTTGCCTGCGTCAGCCAGGACGCCGACATCGTGATCACCGTTGCCGAGCAACCGTTGGACCTGTCCCAGGTAGGGCGTGTGCGCGGGCGTCTGGCCGTGATCGGCCTGGGGCCTGGCGCGGCTGAATTGATGGTGCCGGCGGTGAAGGCCGAATTGGCACGCTGCACCGATGTGCTGGGTTACGAAACCTACGTGCGCATGGCCGGGCCGTTCCGTGACGACCAGGTGCAGCACTGCACCGATAACCGCGAAGAAATGCAGCGCGCGCGCCACGCATTCGAGCTGGCCGCGCAAGGCCGTTCGGTGGTGGTGGTGTCGTCCGGCGACCCGGGCGTGTTCGCCATGGCAGCGGCGGTGATCGAGGCGCTGCACGAGTCCAGCGATCCGGCGTGGCATCAGGTCGACCTGCAGATCCTGCCGGGCGTCTCGGCTTCGCTGGCCACCGCCGCCCAGGCGGGTGCGCCGTTGGGGCACGACTTCTGCGTGATGTCGCTGTCGGACAACCTCAAGCCTTGGGCAATCATCGAAAAGCGCCTGGACCTCGCGTCCCAGGCCGATCTTGCCCTGGCGTTCTACAACCCGATCTCGCGCTCGCGGCCGTGGCAACTGGGGCGTGCCCTGCAAATCGTCGCGCTGCACCGCACGCCGCAAACCCCGGTGGTGCTGGGCCGCGACATCGGTCGGCCGGGCCAGACCTTGCGCGTCACCACCCTGGGGCAGCTCACGCCCGAGCAAGTGGACATGCGCACCATGGTGTTGATCGGCTCGTCCACCACCTGCGCGTTCCCGCGCGCCGGTGGTGGTGAGTGGGTGTACACGCCACGCTGGTACGGCGAAAAACCCCTGTCCTGAAAACAGCCTCGTGGCTGCCCGAAAGCTCCGAATGACCCAGGGATTTACCTGCGGTTGTCCGGGGCTTTTTCTTTTTTTGCGCGCTGAAATCCGCAAGGCCCGCGCGGTTGCTGGACGCTGGGGGCTAACGCGCCCGGCCAAGGCATGTTTGTCGCCTGGCAAGCCCGCCAGCCGCTGGACTAGTGTGCAGGTAAGCCCCATGTGGGGTGTTTGTGGAGAACTGGAAATGGAGCGACATCAAAGAAGGATCAACAGTACCAAGAGGCGTAAATTGATCGCCGCCTACAAGCTGCCGGGGGCTTCGGGATTGAATGCCGCGCTGCCGGTGGATACGGCGGATGACTGCAATGCGGCGGTGGTGAACAACGGCGTGATTTCGTTCGTCGAGGGCATGTCGGCGTTGAATCGTGAGTACATCCGCAAAAGCTATTTGCTGGCCAGCAGTTACGTCAGCGATGTGTTGAAGGTCCAGCGCGGCACCGAGGGCTGGTACGACGAATTTATCAAGGTGATGATCAGCTTGGGCTGGCTGCCGTTGCGTAGCAGCTTTGAGCGGGTTTCCAGCAGCGGCAAGGGCCTGACGGTGCAACTGGCGGCATTGAATATGATCGCGGCGATGCTGGCCTCGACGTCACTGGTCGGGCCGGCGTTCGCGGCGTTGCCTAAGTTGGCGGCGGATGCGCTGGAGGCCTTGAAACAGGCGCCAGCGTCGTTCGAGCTGTTCAAGCGCAACAGCACCATGCAGCAAGGGGGGGATTTCGGCCTGGCGTCCTGTGCGCAAACCGATGGCGAAGTGACGATGGTGCTGGTGACCTACAGCACCCTCGGCGTGAGCAAGCAGGTCGGCCTGCCGTTCCTGGAGTGGGACAGTTCCTCGTCCGAGGCCTTCAGCGGGCAGACGTGTCTGGTGCTGAATACCTCGGTGGTCAACGAAAAAACCATTCAACTGATGCGCGAGAGCGCGGGTGACAAGGTGCAGCTGGCAATCGCCAAGTACCGGATCTAAGGCACCAGGTAGCCGCGTACCCCGGTAAAGATGATTTGCGCGGCCAGGGCGCAGACGAACAGGCCCATCAAGCGGCTGACAATCTGCAAACCCTGGTCGCCAAGAATCCGCTCGATGCGGTTGGACAGGTAGAGCACCACGCCCACCGTGAGGCTGGCCAGGGCGATGCTGAGGATGGCGGTGAGTTTGTCGTCCCAGTGCGGCTGGCTGACGCCCATCACCAGCAGCGCACCGATGGTGCCGGGGCCGACGGTCAGGGGAATGGTCAGCGGCACGATGGTGACGTCCTGCTGCACGTTGTCGGTCTGCACCGCCGACTTGCCTTGGGCCATGCCCAGGGCCGAGATGAACAGCACACTGCCGGCGCCGATGCGGAACGCATCCACGGTGATCCCGAACACACTGAAAATCACGCGGCCGAACAGGTAGAGCAACACGCTCGACACCAGGGTCGCCAGCGCGACCTTCCACGCCAGGCGTCGGCGCTCCTTGCTGGAGTAACCACGGGTCAGGCTGATAAAGCAGGACAGCACGAAGAACGGGCTGTAGAGCACCAGCATTTTCAGGTAGACGCTGAATAACACGTGGAGCATGTGAGTGGCTCGCGATGAGAGAAGTGTGTCGAGTCTATCAGGCGCCAGAGATCAAATGTGGGAGCGGGCTTGCTGGGCTGTCAGCGCTCGGCTGGAGATCGCCCAGACACTGCCAACTCCCTGTGGGAGTTGTCGAGCTTTAGCGAGGCTGCGAAGGCGGTGGTACTGCTGGTAGAGAGGTTGCCTGAGCCACCGCTTTCGCGGGCAAGCCCGCTCCCACAGGTGATTGGTGTTGATGGATGGTGAGTGTTCGGCTGGAGATCGCCCAGGCACTGCCAATCCCCTGTGGGAGCTGTCGAGCTTTAGCGAGGCTGCGAAGGCGGTGGTACTGCTGGTAGAGAGGTTGCCTGAGCCACCGCTTTCGCGGGCAAGCCCGCTCCCACAGTTGATTGGTGTTGATGGATGGTGAGTGTTCGGCTGGAGATTGCCCAGGCACTGCCAACTCCCTGTGGGAGTTGTCGAGCTTTAGCGAGGCTGCGAAGGCGGCGGTACTGTTGGCAGAGGTGTTGGCTGAACCACCGCATTCGCGGGCAAGCCCGCTCCCACAGTTGATTGGGGTTGCTGGGGAGTGAGTGTTCGGCTGGAGATTGCCCAGGCACTGCCAATCCCTTGTGGGAGTTGTCGAGCTTTAGCGAGGCTGCGAAGGCGGCGGTACTGCTGGTAGAGGAGTTGGCTGAACTACCGCTTTCGCGGGCAAGCCCGCTCCCACAGGTGATTGGGGTTGCTGGGCTGTCAGTGTTCGGCTGGAGATTGCCCAGGCACTGCCAATCCCCTGTGGGAGCTGTCGAGCTTTAGCGAGGCTGCGAAGGCGGCGGTACTGTTGGCAGAGGTGTTGGCTGAACCACCGCATTCGCGGGCAAGCCCGCTCCCACAGTTGATTGGGGTTGCTGGGCTGTCAGTGTTCGGCTGGAGATTATCCAGGCACTGCCAATCCCTTGTGGGAGCTGTCGAGCTTTAGCGAGGCTGCGAAGGCGGCGGCACTGCTGGTAGAGAGGTTGCCTGAGCCACCGCTTTCGCGGGCAAGCCCGCTCCCACAGTTGATTGGGGTTGCTGGGCTGTCAGTGTTCGGCTGGAGATCGCCCAGGCACTGCCAATCCCTTGTGGGAGTTGTCGAGCTTTAGCGAGGCTGCGAAGGCGGCGGTACTGTTGGCAGAGGTGTTGGCTGAACCACCGCATTCGCGGGCAAGCCCGCTCCCACAGGTGATTGGGGTTGCTGGGGAGTGAGTGTTTGGCTGGAGATTGCCCAGGCACTGCCAATCCCCTGTTGGAGTTGTCGAGCTTTAGCGAGGCTGCGAAGGCGGCGGTACTGCTGGTGAAGATGTTGTCCCTCCACCATGGAATCTCCCACAGGGGAACTGCATTGCAGGTCAGGAGGGGGCGTGTTCCGGGCGTTGCTGGCGCTGTGCAACCCAGTACTCCACCAGCTCGCGCAACTGCGACAGTTCCACCGGCTTGGCCATGTGCCCGTCCATCCCTGCCTGGCGCGCGCGCTCTTTGTGTTCGGAGAGGATGTGTGCGGTCAGCGCTACCACCGGCGTGCGGATGCGCTGGTGGCTGACTTCCCACGCGCGCAGTTGCTGGGTCGCCGAGAAGCCATCGAGGATCGGCATTTCGCAGTCCATCAACACCAAGTCATAACGCTGAGCTTTCATCGCTTCCAGGGCTTCTTCGCCGTTGCTGGCGGTGTCCGGGTTGAGGTTGAGTTTGCCGAGCATGCCGCGGATCACTTTGGTGGAGATGCTGTTGTCTTCGGCCACCAGGATGCGGAAGTCGGCGGGCACGGTCACGGCGGCCGGTGCACTTGGCGTCGGGCGTGATTGCACGGTGCCTTTGCTGCGTTGGGTCAGTTCGTCGGCCAGGGTGGTCTTGAGGGTGTAGCCCGCCACTGGCTTGGCGAGGATGCGCTTGATCCCGCAGTTGCGCGCGATGATTTTGCTCGGCGCATTACTGATGCCGGTGAGCATGATCAGCAGGATGTCGTGGTTCAGGCTCGGGTCTTCCTTGATCTTCGCCGCCAGTTGCATGCCGGTCATGCCGGGCATGTTCTGGTCCAGCAGAACCACGTCGAAGTAGTCGCGCAGGTGCGCTTTGGTGCGCAGCAGCGCCAGGGCTTCCTTGCCCGAAGGCACGGCACTGACGTTGAGGCCCCAGGCCGTGCATTGCTGCACCAACACTTTGCGGCAGGTGTCGTTGTCGTCCACCACCAGAACGCGCGCGCCCTTGAGCGGGCCGTCTAGGTCGGACGTCGGGTGTTCCAGGCGTTCCGGGTCCAGCGGCAGGGTCAGCCACAGGGTGCTGCCCTGGTGGCTGCCGCTCTTGATGCCGAACTCGCCGTTCATCAACAGGATCAGTTGGCGGGCGATGACCAGGCCCAGGTGGCCGCTCAAGCGGGTGGCCGAGAGGAAATTCTTGCTGTGCAGTTCGCTGTGCAGCAGCGCGTCGCGTTCGGCCGCTTCCATCGGTAGGCCGCTGTCTTGCACGGCGATGCGCAGGCGCGGCTTGGTGCTGCGTTCATCGAGGGCGACGACGATCAGCACTTCGCCTTCATCGGTCTTTTGCAGGGCGTTTTCCAGCAGGCTCAACAGCGCCTGGCGCAGGCGGGTCGGGTCGCCACTGATGACGCGTGGCACCTGAGGCTGGATAAAGCTGATCAGCTCGACGTTCTGTTGTTCGGCCTTGGCGCGGAAGATGCTCAGGCAGTCGTCGATCAATGCGTTGAGGTCGAACTGCACGTCGTCCAGTTCGATCTGCCCGGATTCGAGCTTGGAGATGTCGAGGATCTCGTTGATCAGCGTGAGCAGTTCGTTGCCGGCGCTGTGGATGGTCTGTACGTAGTCCCGCTGTTTCACCGACAACGGCGTGCCCAGCAACAGCTCGGTCATGCCCAGCACGCCGTTCATGGGGGTACGGATTTCGTGGCTGATCTTCGCCAGGAACTCGGCCTTGGCCGCGATTTCGGCGTTGCTCGCAGCAAGGTCGCGGCTGAGGCTGAAGCGGGTTTCGACAATGGCGCGCTGGCGTTCACCCAGCGCAAGGCTCATCAACAAGCCGCTGATGCAGATAAAGGCGAGCAGGGTGATGATCAAGCCTTGCGGCGCCAGCAGCGTGAGGCCGAGCAGGGCGGGCAGGATGATCAGCGTACCCGTGTTGAATACCACCATCGCCGCCACGAACAGGCGCGCCGGGCGGTAGCCTTTCTGCCAGTGATAGGCCGAGACAAACAGCATGCTCAGCCCGGCGAGGGCGACCAGGGCGTAGGTGATGATGTTCAGTGGCAGGGTGTTGACGAATAACAGCAGCAGGCCGCACAGCACGATAAACAGGATGTCGGCCATCAGCAGCTTGTTCAGAGGGTGCGGGCCCAGCGGCATGAAGAAGCGGTAGGCAAACATCAGCCCGCACGGCGCGGTGAGCAGCAGGGCGAGGTAGGCGCCAGGTGTCTGGATCGCGTGCCAGTTTGGCAGCCAGGGGCCGACCACATTGAGCAGCAACGCCAGGCTCAGCATCAACAGCACTTCGCAGGCGGCCAGCCATAGGCTGCTGCGCGAGCGGTGGTAGGCAAAGCGCGTGAGGTTGTGCAGGATCAGCATCAGCAGGCAGCCGAACAACAGGCCGTAGATCAGCGTCTGGGTCTGGTTGGCGGCGACGAGGACGGCCGGCTCCAGGGTGATGTACGGGCGCAGCTCGTGTTCCGAGACCATGCGCAGGTACACATCGAGGGTTTTCTGGCTCTGGGGCATCGCCAGCATGAAATCGCTGCTGGGCAGTGGGCGCTCGGCCTGGGGCTGGCGCGTGCCGGTGCTCTGTTGTTCCACCAGGGTGTCGCCGTCCAGTACGTAGAGGCTCAGGTGGGACAGGTCCGGGGCAAACACCCGCAGCACTTGTTCGTGCGCGCCGGGTTGCAGCTTGAAGCGTACCCACAACGCACCGTCGGGCGGCGCAGCCGTGATCCGGTCGAGTTCGATGGGGCTGAATTGATTGGTGTAGCGGGCTGAACGGATGTCGCTCAGTTGCAGGTCGGCCTGTTCATCAAGCAATACTGCCCAACCACTGCCTTGCGCCGCGGCCTGGGCCGGGAACAAGCAGAGCAGTGTCAGCAGACTGACTGTGAAACCTATGGCGATCCTGAGCCAGCGCACGGCGAAATCCCTTCGTAGGTTGATGCACGGGTTAACTATGCGCGGGGCGACATGTGTACGGCAAGGGCCGCGGGCCCTTGCCTAACCGAACGGATAGCTACGACTCAGTTGCTCTCGCCACGTTCACGGGCAATCGCGCGATAGCCGATGTCCGTGCGGTAGAAGCAGCCTTTCCAGTCGATCTTCGCGGCCAGCTTGTACGCCTGTTGTTGCGCGGCGTCGACACTGGCACCCATTGCGGTGGCACACAGCACGCGGCCACCTGCGGTTACAACCTTGCCATCCTTGAGCGCGGTGCCCGCATGAAACACCTTGCCCTCCAGCGTAGCAGCTGCGTCCAGGCCTTCAATCACATCGCCCTTGGCGTAGTCGGCAGGGTAACCGCCGGCGGCCAGTACGACACCGACGCTTGGGCGTGGGTCCCACTGTGCTTCAACCTTGTCCAGGGCCTGGGCGAGGGCGGCTTCTACCAACAACACCAGGCTCGACTGCAGGCGCAGCATCACTGGTTGGGTTTCCGGGTCGCCAAAGCGGCAGTTGAACTCGATGACTTTCGGGTTGCCGGCCTTGTCGATCATCAGGCCGGCATACAGGAAGCCGGTGTACACGTTGCCTTCGGCGGCCATGCCGCGCACGGTTGGCCAGATGACCAGGTCCATCACGCGCTGGTGCACGTCGGCGGTCACTACCGGGGCCGGGGAGTAAGCACCCATGCCGCCGGTGTTCGGGCCGCTGTCGCCGTCGCCGACGCGCTTGTGGTCCTGGCTGGTGGCCATCGGCAGCACGTTCTTGCCGTCGACCATCACGATGAAGCTGGCTTCTTCGCCGTCGAGGAACTCTTCGATCACCACGCGGGAACCGGCGTCGCCGAACGCGTTGCCGGCGAGCATGTCGCGCACGGCGTCTTCGGCTTCTTGCAGGGTCATGGCGACGATCACGCCTTTACCGGCGGCCAGGCCGTCGGCCTTGATCACGATCGGTGCGCCTTTTTCACGCAGGTAAGCCAGGGCCGGCTCGATCTCGGTGAAGTTCTGGTAGTCGGCGGTCGGGATCTTGTGGCGTGCCAGGAAGTCCTTGGTGAACGCCTTGGAGCCTTCCAGCTGGGCTGCACCGGCGGTAGGGCCGAAGCAGTCCAGGCCACGGCTGCGGAACAGGTCCACGACGCCGGCAACCAGGGGGACTTCCGGACCGACGATGGTCAGGGACACGTTCTTTTCAGCAAAATCGGCCAGTTGCTCAAGGGCCAGCACGTCGATAGCGACGTTTTCGCACTTGGCTTCAATGGCGGTGCCGGCGTTGCCGGGTGCGACGAAAACCTTCTGGACGCGTGGGTCCTGGGCTACTTTCCAGGCCAGGGCGTGTTCACGGCCACCGCTGCCAATGATCAAAACATTCATTTCAAAAACCTCAAATTCTGTGGACGCTGCAGAAGCGCCTTTAAATGTGGGAGCGGGCTTGCTCGCGAAGGCAGTGTGTCAGTCGCAGGATATGTAGCTGATACACCGCATTCGCGAGCAAGCCCGCTCCCACACAAGCCCGCTCTCACATCTCTATCGAGTTGGATCAGTGACGGAAGTGGCGCATGCCGGTAAAGACCATGGCGATGCCGGCTTCATCAGCCGCAGCGATCACTTCGGCATCGCGCATCGAGCCACCCGGTTGAATCACGGCGGTGACGCCCGCTTTCGCGGCGTTGTCCAGGCCGTCACGGAACGGGAAGAACGCGTCGGATGCCATCACCGAACCGACCACCTGCAAACCAGCGTGTTCAGCCTTGATCGCAGCGATACGCGCCGAGTTCACGCGGCTCATCTGGCCGGCGCCGACACCGATGGTCTGGCGGTTCTTGGCGTAGACGATGGCGTTGGACTTGACGTACTTGGCCACTTTCCAGGCGAAGATCAGGTCGTTGATCTCTTGCTCGGTTGGCGCGCGCTTGGTCACGACTTTCAGGTCGTCGCTGCCGATCATGCCGATGTCGCGGCTCTGTACCAGCAGGCCGCCGTTGACGCGCTTGTAGTCCCAGGCCGCAGCGCGGTCAGCCGACCACTCGCCGCAGGCCAGCAGGCGCACGTTGGCTTTGGCCGCCACGATGGCGCGGGCCTCATCGCTGACGCTTGGGGCGATGATCACTTCCACGAACTGACGCTCGACGATCGCCTTGGCGGTCTCGGCATCCAGTTCACGGTTGAAGGCGATGATGCCGCCAAATGCCGATTCGGTGTCGGTGGCGTAGGCCAGTTCGTAGGCCTGGCGGATACCGCCTTCAGCGTCCGGGCTCACGGCCACGCCGCACGGGTTGGCGTGCTTGACGATCACGCAGGCGGGCTTGACGAAGCTCTTCACACATTCCAGCGCGGCGTCGGTATCGGCCACGTTGTTGTAGGACAGTTCCTTGCCTTGCAGCTGGGTCGCGGTGGCGATGCCGACTTCGGCAGGTTTGGCTTCCACGTAGAACGCCGCGCTCTGGTGCGGGTTCTCGCCGTAGCGCATTTCCTGGGCCTTGATGAACTGGCTGTTGAAGGTGCGCGGGAATTGGCTGCGGCCTTCGGTCGACAGGGTTTCAGCGGCCTGGTCAACCGTGCCCATGTAGTTGGCGATCATGCCGTCGTAGGCTGCCGTGTGTTCGAACGCCTTGAGCATCAGGTCGAAACGCTGGGCGTAGGTCAGGCCACCGGCTTTCAGGCTTTCGAGCACTTGGCTGTAGTCGCTGGCGTTGACCACGATGGCCACGTCTTTGTGGTTCTTGGCCGCCGAACGCACCATGGTCGGGCCGCCGATATCGATGTTTTCGATGGCGGTCGGCAGGTCGCAGCCTGGCTTGTTGATGGTGGCTTCGAACGGGTACAGGTTGACGGCTACCAGGTCGATCGGCTTGATGCCGTGCTCGGCCATGATGGCGTCGTCGGTGCCGCGACGGCCAAGGATGCCGCCGTGGATTTTCGGGTGCAGGGTCTTGACCCGACCGTCCATCATTTCTGCGAAACCGGTGTAGTCCGCAACTTCTACTGCGGCCACGCCGTTGTCCTGCAGCAGTTTGAAGGTCCCGCCCGTGGAGAGGATTTCCACGCCCAGGGCTTCCAGCTCCCGGGCAAATTCGAGGATGCCGGTCTTGTCGGAAACGCTGATCAAGGCGCGGCGGATCGGCAGGCGGGTAGTCTGGTCGGTCATTTCAATTTCCATCAAAAGCAAAGGAGTCAGCAAAAAAGGCGGCCGTTTTTTACGCGGGCGCCTTTCTGGTTTGATTGAATGCTTACAACAAATCGTACTGCTTGAGCTTTTTGCGCAAGGTGCCACGGTTGAGGCCGAGCAGCTCACTGGCTTTGGTCTGGTTGCCCTTGACGTAGTTCATCACGCTTTCGAGCAAGGGCGCTTCGACTTCGGAGAGCACCAGGTTGTACACGTCCGTGACGGATGCGCCCTCAAGGTGGGCGAAATAATTGTGCAGCGCCTTCTCGACACTACCGCGAAGGGTCTGGCCTTCTTCGCTCGGCGTGTTCAGGTGCTGTTTCAAATTGACGTTGTCGCTCACGGGTGTCGTTCCACTCACTAAAGTCTCGGTCATCATCGTCATGCGGCCACCCCCTCTCCGTCCCCTGTCCCCAGGCTCTTGTAACGCTCGCCGAAGAACTCACGAACGTTGGCGCACTGTGCTTCCGTATCATCCAAACGATTGAAGTGGGCGCGAAACTCCCTGGCGCCCGGCAGGGTTGCGAGATACCAGCCGACATGCTTGCGAGCAATGCGTACTCCCATCACGTCTCCGTAGAAGGCGTGCAGGGCGGCCAGATGCTCTAGCAGAATACGTTCCACCTCGATCAGCTCCGGTGCCGGCAAGACTTCGCCGGTACGCAGAAAATGGTCGATCTCACGGAAAATCCAGGGCCGCCCCTGGGCGGCCCGGCCAATCAACAAGCCGTCGGCGCCAGTGGCGTGCAACACGCGCCGGGCTTTCTCGGCTGAATCGATGTCGCCATTGGCAAATACCGGTATCGACACCGCCTGCTTGATCGCGGCAATGGTGTCGTACTCGGCTTCACCTGTGTAAAGGTCGGCGCGGGTGCGGCCATGCACCGCCAGCGCTGTAATTCCTGCCTGTTCGGCGATTTTCGCCACCGTCAGGCCGTTCTTGTTCTCCCGGTCCCAACCGGTACGGATCTTCAGCGTCACCGGCACCTCGACTGCGGCGACAACGGCCTGCAGGATCTCGGCAACCAATTGCTCATCTTTCAACAGCGCGGAACCGGCGGCCTTGTTGCAGACCTTCTTGGCCGGGCAGCCCATGTTGATGTCGATGATCTGCGCCCCCAACTCCACGTTGGCCCGGGCCGCATCCGCCAGCATCTGTGCATCCCCACCGGCGATCTGTACCGAGCGGGGCTCGGGATCACCTTCGTGGATCATGCGCATCCGCGATTTGCGGGTGTTCCACAAGCTCATGTCGCTGGTGACCATTTCCGAGACTACTAGACCCGCGCCCAAACGCTTGCACAGCTGACGAAAGGGCTGGTCGGTGACGCCCGCCATCGGGGCGAGAATCAAACCGTTGTGCAATGTATATGGGCCGATGCGTACCGCCGACATAGGACTTCCCTGTTGTGGGGCCGGATCATTAGAGTTCGAAAAAGGGTTGGCATGATACCCGCTCTCGATGACTGGATAAAGGCTGAATTGGATAAAATCTGAACAGTTATTTGTTTATCGCCGCCGGTTTGGATGTGCGGGGTCCAGTCAAGAATCCGCCGTCAAACCTCCATGCATAGGCCGATTCACTCGGGCGAGTGGAAGCTCAGGCTGTAATTCACGGCTTTGTTGCCCGGGTCGAGGATGTCCAGGGAGATGTGGATCGGCGTCTGCGAAGGCATTTCGCTGACACCGGCCAATTCGCCGCTGAGGTATTCGGCGGGTTTGAAGCGACGACTGGCGATCAGGTTGCCGTTGAGGTCGGCAAAGCGCAGTTCCAGCAAGGGGAAGGGCTGGGAGAAGGTCGCGCGGTTATAGATGATGGCATCGACCACCAGCGCCCCGGCGAACTCTGGGTGGCTGCGCACCACTAGGTTGCTGCTCTTGATGTGGGCGATGTCGACCCGTGATGGCACGGTGCAGCCGAGTGTCGGGCACAGTTGCTGGAACCACGGGCGGTAGGCGTCCTGGCGGGCCAGGTCGTCGAACTGGTAGGCGATGTACTGAGCGGCGAGGCCGCCGGCGGCGATCAGCACCAGCAAGATCCAGATCAGGCGGCTGCCCAGGCTGGCCGGGCGTTTTTGCGCGTAGAGGTGCAGCGGGTCGTCTTCCAGGTCCTGAAGCACGTCGTCGTGCACGCCGGCTTCGGTGCGCGGGCGCTTGCGGCGGGTGCCGAGACGTTCTTCGGCTTCCGCCTGGCCGGCGGCATGGGTCAGCGGCGTGAACGGCGGGTCGATGTCGTCCTCGTCCGGCGGCGCGTGCAGTGGCGGCTCGTCATCCAGGTCGTCGGTGTGGAACGACATCGACGGTTCGGTGCGCTGCTTGGTCGCAGGTGCGTTCGTCGGTTCGGCGTCGTCTTCTTCAGCCGGCAGGCGTTCTTGCGGCGGTTCGCTGAACAGGCTGGCGGCCCACTTTTCTTCCTCGGCCTTGATGGTGTCGCGGCTGGCGCTGAGGGGTTCGTCTTTTTGCCGACGATCGCTGCCGGGTTGGCGGCGATCCGCGCCCAGCGGCTGGGTGTGCTGAATCTCGCGGCGTTCCAGCTTGGCCAGTTCCTGGTCCAGGTCCAGGTTGTCCAGGTCCAGCTCTTCGGCGCTCCATTGCTTCTGGCTGATGGCGCGCGGGGCCGCGGGGGCCGGCTCGACGCTGGCCGGTTGCTCGGCTTGCGAGGCGGCCGCGGCTGCGCGCTGCTCCAGCAACTGGCGCACCGCGTTGAACACTTGCAGGCACGAGCCGCAACGCACCACGCCGCGGGCCACACTCAATTGAGCGTGGTTGACGCGAAAACGCGATTGGCAATGCGGGCACTGGGTGACGAAACTGTCGGTCATGCGGCCATCCGATTCAGGCAAGCGCTCATTCTAGCGCCGACGGCCGCTGATGCGTACCCAGCCATCACGGTTGGCGATGGGGTCCAGCTCGAAATCCTGGGCATAGGCGGCGGCAACATCTTCACCTTGCTCGGCCAGGATGCCCGACAGGGCCAGGCGGCCACCGGGCTTGACCAGGCTCGACAGCTGCGGCGCCAGCGACACCAGCGGCCCGGCAAGGATATTGGCGACCAGTACGTCGGCCTGCACCTGGGGCAATTGCTCCGGCAGGTAGAGGGGGAATTTGCCTTCAGCGATGTTGTTGCGCCCGGCGTTGTCGCGGGAGGCTTCCAGGGCTTGCACGTCGATATCGGTGCCGACGGCTTCCTTGGCGCCCAGCAACAGGGCAGCGATCGCCAGAATCCCCGAGCCGCAGCCGAAGTCCAGCACATTGCAGTCGTGCAGGTCCTGGCCGTCCAGCCATTCCAGGCACAGTGCGGTGGTGGGGTGGGTGCCGGTGCCGAATGCGAGGCCCGGGTCCAGCAGCAGGTTCACGGCGTCAGGTTCTGGCGCGGCGTGCCAGCTCGGTACGATCCACAGGCGCTGGCCGAAACGCATCGGCTGGAAGTTGTCCATCCAGCTGCGTTCCCAGTCCTGGTCTTCGATGACTTCGCTGTGATGCTCCGGCAGCGGTGCGCCGGTGAGCAGTTCCATATGGGCCAGCACGCTGGCGGCATCGGTGCCGTCTTCGAACAGGGCGAGCAGATGGGTGTGCGACCACAGCGGGGTGGTGTTGAGTTCGGGTTCGAAGATCGGCTGGTCTTCGGCGTCCATGAAGGTGACCGAAACGGCGCCGACTTCGAGGAACGCGTCTTCATAGGTTTCGGCTTGTTCTGGGCTGATGGCGAGACGGACTTGCAGCCAAGGCATGGCGGGCACCTTTGAAAAAATTGAATGTGCGACGGGTGGGTCGCGAAAGGGCGCAAGTTTACGCGAGCGGCGGGAGGGGTGTACACATAACAAATGTGGGAGCGGGCTTGCTCGCGAATGCGGTGGGTCAGTGGATAATATCTTGGCTGATGCACCGCATTCGCGAGCAAGCCCGCTTCCACAGGGGGAATGTATCTCGCCAGTAAAGTCCGGGGGCCATAAACAACAAAACCGCCCGAAGGCGGCTTTGTCGGGTGGAGCGCTTACTGGTTGGCCAGCTTGTGTTCCAGGTAGTGAATGTTCACACCACCTTCGCAGAAGCCTTCATCGCGGACCAGGTCCCGGTGCAACGGGATGTTGGTCTTGATGCCGTCGACCACGATCTCGTCCAGGGCGTTGCGCATGCGGGCCATGGCCTCGTCGCGGGTCGCGCCCCAGGTGATCAGCTTGCCGATCAGCGAGTCGTAGTTGGACGGAACCTTGTAGCCGCTGTACAGGTGCGAATCCACACGTACGCCGTTGCCGCCGGGCGCGTGGAAATGCTTGACCAGGCCAGGGCTTGGGATAAAGGTTTTCGGGTCTTCGGCGTTGATGCGGCACTCCAGGGAGTGGCCGTGCATCTTCACGTCGTCCTGGGTGAAGGACAGCGGGTTGCCGGCGGCGATGCTCAGCATCTCCTTGACGATGTCGATACCGGTGACCATCTCCGAAACCGGGTGCTCTACTTGCACGCGAGTGTTCATCTCGATGAAGTAGAAACGGCCGTTCTCGTAGAGGAACTCAAAGGTACCCGCGCCACGGTAGTTGATGTCGATGCACGCCTTGACGCAACGAGCCAGTACTTCCTGACGCGCTTTTTCGTCCAGGCCCGGTGCCGGTGCTTCTTCCAGTACCTTCTGGTGACGACGTTGCAGCGAGCAATCGCGGTCGCCCAGGTGGATGGCGTGGCCTTGGCCGTCGGAGAGTACTTGCACTTCCACGTGACGTGGGTTGGTCAGGTACTTTTCCAGGTAGACCATCGGGTTGCCAAACCAGGCACCCGCTTCGGAGCGCGTCTGCTTGGCCGCTTCGATCAGGTCTTCTTCCTTGTGCACCACGCGCATGCCGCGACCACCACCGCCACCGGCGGCCTTGATGATCACCGGGTAGCCGACTTCGCGACCAATGCGCAGCGCGGTTTCTTCGTCTTCCGGCAGCGGGCCGTCGGAACCGGGAACGGTTGGCACGCCGGCTGCGATCATGGCGTCCTTGGCAGAAACCTTGTCACCCATCAGGCGAATGGTTTCGGCTTTCGGGCCGATGAAGGCGAAGCCGGATTTTTCCACCTGTTCGGCGAAATCGGCGTTTTCCGCGAGGAAGCCGTAGCCTGGGTGGATGCCATCAGCGCCGGTCACTTCCGCGGCAGCGATGATGTTCGAGACCTTCAGGTACGAGTTCGTGGCCAGTGGCGGGCCGATGCAGATGCTTTCGTCCGCCAGTTTCACGTGCATCAATTCGGTGTCAGCCGTCGAGTAAACAGCGACGGTCTTGATGCCCTCTTCCTTACAGGCGCGCAGGATACGCAGCGCGATCTCGCCGCGGTTGGCGATCAGGACTTTTTGCAGTTTCTTCGCAGGTTTCAACATCGAAGGCGCTCCGCGGTTCAAACGATGGTGAACAGCGGCTGGTCGTACTCAACCGGCTGACCGTTTTCTACCAGGATGGATTCGATGACGCCGGCTTTTTCAGCGGTGATGTGGTTCATCATCTTCATCGCTTCAACGATGCAGATGGTGTCGCCCACTTTCACGGTCTGGCCCACTTCAACGAAGGCTGGCGAGGTTGGCGCCGGGGTGCGGTAGAAAGTACCGACCATTGGCGACTTGACCACGAAACCGTTCAGCACTGGAGCGGCTGGCGCTGCAGGAGCGGCGGCGGCAGCGGCTGGCGCAGCAGCAGGAGCGGCGGCTGGAGCCGGTGCTTGCATTTGCGGTGCGTAGAACTGTTGGGCCGGGGTCTTGCTGTGGCGGCTGATCCGTACGGACTCTTCGCCTTCCTTGATTTCCAGCTCGTCGATGCCGGACTCTTCCAGCAGCTCGATCAGTTTCTTAACTTTACGGATATCCATGAATCATCAACTCCCAAGGGTCGGTCAGGGGCGCTTGGCCGGTTGTTCAATGTGTTCCAGGGCGGCCTCCAGGGCCAGTCGGTAACCGCTGGCGCCAAGGCCGCAGATCACTCCTACCGCTACGTCGGAGAAGTAAGAGTGATGGCGGAAAGCTTCGCGTTTGTGCACGTTGGACAAATGCACTTCGATGAATGGGATGCTCACCGCCAGCAGCGCGTCACGTAATGCAACACTTGTATGCGTAAAAGCGGCGGGATTGATCAGGATAAAGTCCACGCCTTCGCCGCGCGCGGCATGGATGCGATCAATCAATTCATACTCGGCATTGCTTTGCAGGTAGAGCAGATGGTGGCCGGCTTCACGGGCCCTGCGTTCCAGATCGAGGTTGATCTGTTCCAGGGTGACTGCCCCGTAGACGCCCGGTTCGCGGGTGCCGAGCAGGTTCAGGTTGGGTCCGTGTAGAACCAGAAAGGTCGCCATCGGCTGTTCCTTGTTATTGATGTGGGTACGGCAGAACCCGGCGACTATGCCGCAAAGCCTTTGTGACTGTCCAGTTCTATGCAGTAGGCAGCACGATTAGCGAGGATAGCGCAAAATTTGTGACTGCGAGGCTGGATCCGGTCAGTGTGGGAGCGGCATCCAGGCTCAGACCGGGTTAAACGCGGAAAGCCTGGACAGCGGTGTTGAGCTGCCCGCCGAGCACCAGCAGATGCTCGCCCTGGCTGCGGCCCTGGCCGATGCGCAGCAAATTGTCCTCACCCAATTGGTGAATCCGCTCGCTGTTATCACGGATTTCGCTGACCGCGCTGCTCTGCTGCGCGGTCACATCGGCAATGCGCACTGCTGTGGCGGAAATGGTCTGGATCGCCCCGACGATTTCATCCAGCGCGCCGTCGGCCGCCTGGGCCTGCTGGGCGGTGGCTTCGGCGTGTTCGACCTGGGCGCGCATGCCTTGCACCGATTGGTGTGCAGCCGCTTGCAGGCCGGCGATCAGGGTCTGGATTTCGGCGGTGGCGCCGGCGGTGCGCTGCGCCAGGGAGCGCACTTCGTCGGCGACCACGGCAAACCCGCGTCCGGCTTCACCGGCCCGGGCGGCCTCAATTGCCGCGTTGAGCGCGAGCAGGTTGGTCTGGTCGGCAATCGAGCGGATCACCGTCAGCACGCCGCCGATGGTCGCGGACTCTTCAGCGAGTTTCTCGATCATCTGCGCATTTTGCTGCACTTCACCCACCAGCGCATGTAGCCCGGTCAGGCTCAGGCCGATCACCCGTTGGCCCTGTTCCACCGCGTCACCGGCGCTGCGGCTGGCCCCGGCAGCCTGGCTGGCGTCGCCGGCGACTTGTTGAATGGTCGCTTCGAGTTCGCCCAGGGAGTCGCGGATCTGCGCGGTGTCGCCGGCCTGGCGCTCGGCGCCGTCATGCAGGCCGCTGCTCAGTTCGGCCAATGCACGGCTGCTGCCGGCGACTTCCTCGGCATTGCCGCGAATGGTGCCGACCAACGCCACCAAATAGGCGCGCAGGCGGTTCAGCGACGCTTCAATGTCGTGCAGTTCGCGGTTGGTCTTGCCCAAGGCAATCGACTGGCTGAAGTCGCCTTCGGCCCAGGTCGACAGGGCCGGTGCCAGGTTGGTCAGGACTCGTGCCAAGCGGCGTTGCAGGGTGTCGATCAGCAATGCGATCAGCAGGATCAGACCGATCATCACGCCTTGCATCACCCGCACTTCGCCCTGGATCTTGCCGTGCTGCGCGCGCACCACCGGCTCCAGGCTGGCGATGGCTTGTTGCACGGCGTTGATTTTCAGGTGAGTGGCGTTGGCCAGGTCGGCCCGCTGCTGGATCTGCTCGCGAGTGCGCTTGAGTTCGGCGGGGTAGCGGGTCAGCAGGCTGTTGAGTTCGCGCTTGAGGTCGACGCCGGTGTCCTGGGCTTCGGTTTTTTCGCTGTTTTCCAGGCCCATCAGGGCGGAGAAGTCGTCGGCGCTGGATTCGGCGCTGGCCGTCACGCCCAGCAGCGGCAGTTGCTCCAGCAGGTCCGCCTGGCTGCGGATGTTGCCGACTTCGCGCTCCACATCAGCGGCGAGTTCCGCACGGCCGCTGCTCACCAGCTTGTCGCGGGCCAGGGACAGTTTGCCCAGGTGTTGCGACGCGGCCAGCAGCGGCGGCAGGTAGCGCGCGGCCTGGGGGGAATTCACGCCGATGGCGTATTGGCTCAGTTGCTCCAGGTTCGCGCCCAATTCGCGCTCGGCTTGCAGCAGCAGGGCTTGCGGGTCGCCGGCCAGCTTGCCGGCAGCGAGCAGGTCGGTCTTGCTGAAGGCGTCCAGATCCACAAGGCTCGGGCGCAGGTTTTGCGCGAGGTCGGCAGGCAGTTCATCCAGATGTTGCAGCAGGTTTTCCAGGCTCTGGCTGGCGCTGCTCAAACGCAGGGCGTCGCCGCTGGCGAGGTAGTCGTCGATATTGCGCGCGGCCTGGTTCTGGAAGGTCTGGGACAGGCCCAGGTAGCGTTCCATCAGCAAATACGGACGCTCCAGTGCCCGCTGCGACCACCAGAGTGTCGCCCCGAGCGCCAGGCACACGGCCACGAGCAGAAGGGTATTGAGATTGGTCAGCAGCTTCAGGCGCATGCGGGATTTCAACCGACAGCAAAAGGTAAGTGCCTGAAGTTATTGCGCTTTCATTACAAGGTTATGACGGAATCAGTGGATTCCGGTGAAAAGGTGGCACTTTGCTTTGATGTGCGCGCCGCTTGTACTCGATTGCGTCCGGCGTTCTTCGCGCGGTACAGCGCCTCGTCGGCCTGGGCCGCCATCATCAGGCTGTCGGAACCGTCGCACAGCTCCACAACCCCTGCGCTGAAGGTGCACCACAAGTCCTGCGGCTGGGCCGGGTAGTGAATTTCGGCAAAGCGCCCACGGATTTCGTCCAGCACCTTGCAGGCCGATTCCAGGTCGGTGTCGGGCATCACGATGGCGAATTCCTCGCCGCCGTAGCGCCCGATGTAGTCGGTCTTGCGCAGGCGCTGCTTGAGAAACAGCGCCAGGCTCTTGATCACGCGGTCGCCCATGGGGTGGCCGTGGCTGTCGTTGACCCGCTTGAAGTGGTCAATGTCGAGCATGGCAAAGCTCAGCGGCTTGTTCTCGCGGCGTGCACGGAAGCTGCAGTCTTCGAGCAACTGCAGGATGTGGGTGTGGTTGTACAGGCCGGTCAGGCTGTCGCGCACCATGCGCGCCTTGAGGTGGCGGGCGCGGGCGGCGCGGTTGCGCACGGTGGTGATCAGGTGGCGCGGCTTGATCGGCTTGGTCAGGAAGTCGTCGCCGCCCTCGCTCATCGCGTCCAGCTGTTTGTCCAGGTCATCTTCAGCCGACAGGTAGATGATCGGCACGCTGACATAGCGGTCGTTATGGCGGATCACCTTGGCCAGTTCGGTGCCGGTGCAGGCGGGCATGTACATGTCGAGGATGATCAGGTCGGGCTGGAAGTCCGCCAGCTCGGCCATGGCCTGGATCGGCTCGATCAAGGTGCGGGTGACGATGCCGGCACTGTTGAGCAGGCGTTCGGTGTGCAGGGCCTGGGCGCGCGAGTCGTCGATGATCAGCACTTTATACGGCTCGTACTGGGCGACGCAGGTGAGCACTTCGATCTTCTCCAGCAGGCTGGAGGCTTCCAGGGTGCCGGTGAGGAACTCCTGGCCACCGGCGCGCACGGCGGCGAGACGGGTCGGGGTGTCGGTTTCGTGCAGGCTGAAAAACAGCAGTGGCAGTTTTTGCTCCAGGCCTTCCTGGGCTTCGGCGGCCAGCTTGAGGCCCAGGCCGGCGCCGCAAAAGTCCACGTCCATGACGATGGCCGACGGCAAGCGCTCGGCCATCGACGCTCGGAACGCCGGCACGCTGTCCAGGGACTGCGCGCTCATGCCAAAAAATTCCAGCTGCTTGGCCAGGCGCTCGGCGCGGTCGTGATCGGCGAGCATCACGTAGATCGGCTTGCGCATCGGTGGCAGGAAGGTTTGTTCGAGCTGGTCGCCCTGGCGCAGCCCGGTGCGCGACAGGCGCTGCATCAGGCGATTGAGTTCGGTGATCAGGTGGCTGCTGAGGCGGCCACGGTTTTCGTCGACCTGCTTGAGCGATTCGCCGATATGCCGCGCCAACTGGCCGTGCTCCGGCTGCTCGAAACGCTCGGCAAAACGCTGCAGGCGCAGGTTGGCTTCGCTGAGTTCGGAGAGGTCAGCGTTGGACCATTCACTGCGTTGCAGGCGCTGCCAGATCTCAAGAATTTGACGTGCCTGATGAATTACCCGCTGGGCAAAATGGTGCTTGAGACGCTCACGGCTGGGGTCTTCTGGCTCGGTCATATCCTGACTACTAGTAAGGCTGCATGCTGAGGTCGAACTGATGGCTCTATGCTAGCACCTCTTTTCTGTTGCATGAGTGTCATACGTCAATTAACTGCGAGACTTACGCATTCAATTTTCGACTCATCGGTCGCGCAGCGTAAAAAGTGTGCATCCTTTATAGTCGAACGCCCCGTATGCGCCACTTTCGTTTAAAAGCCCCGCGCTGACGGGCACGATGGGGTAGGGTTGTGGTCGGAGTGTTTGAACGCACCCGGACAATAGACGTGCATGAACTCAAGTGATTGAAAGGATCCCGCCATGCTGGACTGGAAAAACCGCGCAGACAGTACCAAAGGCCCCGCCCCCGAACCCAAGTCGGCCAACCGCAGCTACTTTCGCAGCCTGCTGATGAGCCGCGCCGTGCTCAGCCTGCTGGGCTTGTACCTGTTGGTCACGGGTGCCCTGGGGTGGTATTGGAGCGCAGAGCCGGCGCTGTTCCCGGTCCAGCAAAATGCGCAGATTGCCGCCGAGAAGGAAGGCAAGCAGATGGTGGTGGGCTATACCACCGTCGAAACCCTCAAGACCGTGGTCGGCACTTTGCTGGACAAACCCGGTGGCTATATCTCCAACGACCGTTTCCCGCCTGGCCTGTGGATGGACAACATGCCCAGCTGGGAATACGGCGTGCTGGTCCAGGTGCGTGACCTGACCCGCGCCCTGCGTAAAGATTTCGCGCGTTCCCAGTCGCAGTCGGCCGAAGACGCGGACCTGGCCAAGGCCGAACCGCGCTTCAACTTCGACAACAAGAGCTGGGTGCTGCCTTCCAGCGAGTCCGAATACCAGGAAGGCATCAACTCCCTGAGCCGCTATGAAGCGCGCCTGTCCGACCCGAACCAGCGCGGCGCCTTGTTCTATGCACGTGCCGACAACCTGAACAACTGGCTGGGTGACGTGGCGACCCGCCTGGGTTCGCTGTCGCAGCGCCTGTCGGCCAGCGTCGGCCGGGTGAAACTGAACACCGCGCTGAAAACCGAAGCCCTGGCGCCGGGTGAAGTGCCGCAGGTCGATGAAGAAGTGGTGGAAACCCCATGGATGCAGATCGACAACGTGTTCTATGAAGCCCGTGGCCAGGCCTGGGCGCTGTCCCACCTGCTGCGCGCCATCGAGGTCGACTTTGCCGATGTACTGGCCAAGAAAAACGCCACGGTCAGCGTGCGCCAGATCATCCGTGAGCTGGAAGCCTCGCAGGAACCGGTCTGGAGTCCTATGATTCTTAACGGCAGTGGCTTCGGCGTACTGGCGAACCATTCGCTGGTGATGGCCAACTACATTTCCCGGGCCAACGCTGCAGTGATCGACTTGCGTCAGCTCCTCAACCAGGGTTGATGATGGACGCTACTCAAAACGAGGCCGCACACCGTGCGGCCTCTGATGCTGAACTGATCTGCTGGGTTGACGAAGAGGACAGGCTCCTCGGTCACCTGGTCAGGTCCGACCTGCGCCAGCGCGGTCTTATCGGCCGTTGCACCTTCATTTTCCTGTTCAATTCCAAGGGCGAGCTGTGTGTGCATCGACGCACACTGAGCAAAGCCTTGTACCCCGGTTTCTGGGATACGGCAGCGGGTGGGATGGTCGCGGCGGGGGAGAGCTACGCCGATTCGGCGGCCCGCGAGCTGGAAGAAGAACTCGGTGTGGCCGGGGTAGCACTGGTCGAGCATGATCACTTCTATTTCGCCGACGGCGACAGCCGGCTCTGGTGCAAGTCCTACTCTGCCGTGTGGGACGGGTCGCTGCGTTTGCAGCCCGAAGAGGTCATGGAAGCGCACTTTCTGCCCCTCGACGTTATCCTTCGGGAAGCTGAACAAAAGCCCTATTGCCCGGACGCCCAGGAGGGCCTGCGTCGCTATCTGGCCCTGCGTCGCTAAACTTGCATAAATTGGCGCGATTTGGCCCTTAGCAAGTCGGCTTTTTGCCGTTACACTGCGCGACTTTTCACCCGAGCCTTCCTGCTATTAGGAGTGGGGCGGTTCGGTAGCGCTGCCCCTGCCTGAGTGGGGCTTCGCGGTCGGTAGTCCCGTTGCGGGCACCGATCTGTCTTTGTCCTCCCAAGAGGATTGCCGGTGGCCAAAAAAGCCGCATCCTTCGCCGCCCTTGGTGGCCTGGTATTTTCCACCGACGCAGGTCGACACTGCCCGGACTGTCGTCAGCCCGTGGATTCGTGCACCTGCAAACAGACCCTGATCCCCGAAGGCGACGGTATTGCCCGCGTGCGACGCGAGAGCAAGGGCCGTGGCGGCAAGACGGTGACCACCATCACCGGCGTGCCGTTGGCCGAGGATGCCCTGAAAGAACTCGCCACCACGCTGAAAAAGCGTTGTGGCACCGGTGGCGCGTTGAAAGACGGCGTCATCGAGATCCAGGGCGATCACGTCGAGTTGCTGTTGGCCGAGCTGATCAAGCTCGGGTACAAGGCCAAGAAGTCCGGCGGCTGAAAGCCTCTTCCCGACCTGTGTCTAAACTCTGTCCTGCAAGTGGGGTCCTACCTCTCGCGCAGGCAAATCGTCATTTTCATTCTTTAGACTGCGCCAGCCTCTGATAGGGGGCTGCGCCTTCGACTTCATTTATAGGGGACTTCGATGTCCGTACGACGCACACGCAAAGACGATGGCAGCCAATGGACAGTTGCGGACAGCCGCAGTGTTTACGGGATTCGCCATTGGGGGGCCGGGTATTTCGCGATCAATGATGCCGGTCGCGTTGAAGTCCGTCCGAACGGCCCGAACAGCACGCCTGTCGACCTTTACGAGCAAGTCGACGAGCTGCGCAAGAGCGGCCTGTCCTTGCCGCTGCTGGTGCGCTTTCCCGACATCCTGCAAGACCGTGTACGCCAGCTGACCGGCGCCTTCGATGCGAACATCGAGCGCCTGGAGTACCAGAGCAAGTACACCGCGCTGTACCCGATCAAGGTGAACCAGCAGGAAGCGGTGATCGAGAACATCATCGCCACCCAGAACGTGTCCATCGGCCTCGAAGCCGGTTCCAAGCCTGAGCTGCTGGCCGTGCTGGCCCTGGCGCCGAAGGGCGGCACCATCGTCTGCAACGGTTACAAGGACCGTGAGTTCATCCGCCTCGCGCTGATGGGGCAGAAACTCGGCCACAACGTGTTCATCGTGATCGAGAAAGAATCCGAAGTCGGCCTGGTGATCGAAGAGGCCGCCAGCCTCAAGGTCAAGCCACAGGTCGGCCTGCGCGTACGCCTGTCGTCCCTGGCGTCGAGCAAGTGGGCGGACACCGGCGGCGAGAAATCCAAGTTCGGTCTGTCGGCGGCGCAGCTGCTGTCGGTGGTCGAGCGCTTCCGCGCCGCCGGCCTGGACCAGGGCATCCGCCTGCTGCACTTCCACATGGGCTCGCAGATCGCCAACCTGGCGGATTACCAGCACGGGTTCAAGGAAGCCATTCGTTACTACGGCGAACTGCGCAACCTCGGCCTGCCGGTGGATCACATCGACGTCGGCGGTGGCCTGGGCGTGGACTACGACGGTACCCACTCGCGTAACGCCAGTTCGATCAACTACGACATGGACGACTACGCCGGCGTGGTGGTGGGCATGCTCAAGGAGTTCTGCGATGCCCAGAGCCTGCCGCACCCGCATATCTTCTCCGAAAGCGGCCGCTCCCTGACTGCCCACCACGCCATGCTGGTGGTGCAGGTTACCGACGTCGAGAAACACAACGACGAAATCCCGCTGATCGAAAACAAGGAAAGCCTGCCGGAAACCGTGCAGTGGCTGGTGGACCTGCTCGGTCCGACCGACATTGAAATGGTCACCGAAACCTACTGGCGCGCCACCCACTACATGAGCGACGTGGCCGCCCAGTACGCCGACGGCAAACTGACCCTGGCGGAAAAGGCTCTGGCCGAACAGTGCTACTTCGCCGTGTGCCGCCGCCTGCATAACTCGCTCAAGGCCCGCCAGCGCTCGCACCGCCAGGTGCTGGACGAACTCAACGACAAGCTGGCCGACAAGTACATCTGCAACTTCTCGGTATTCCAGAGCCTGCCGGACACCTGGGCCATCGGCCAGGTCCTGCCGATCCTGCCGCTGCACCGTCTCGACGAAGAGCCGTTGCGCCGTGCGGTGTTGCAGGACCTGACCTGCGACTCCGACGGCAAGATCAAGCAGTACGTCGACGAGCAGTCCATCGAGACCAGCCTGCCGGTGCATGCGTTGAACGAAGGTGAGGATTACTTGCTGGGCATCTTCCTGGTCGGTGCTTACCAAGAGATCCTGGGCGACATGCACAACCTGTTCGGTGACACCGATTCGGTGAACATCTACCAGCGTGAAGACGGTTCGGTGTACAGCGCCGGGATCGAGACCCACGACACCATCGAAGACATGCTGCGTTATGTGCACTTGTCGCCGGAGGAGTTGATGACCCACTACCGCGACAAGTGTGCGAGCGCGAAGATCTCTGCGTCTGAGCGTACCCAGTTCCTCGACGCCTTGCGCCTGGGCCTGACGCGTTCGTCGTACCTGTCCTCATAAGCACAGTCGACGGCGATCCAAGATGTGGGAAGGGGCTTGCCCCCTCCCACATTTTTTTATCCAAGCCACTGGTCCTGCCGGTTCAGTCGCCACGCAATCGCCCACAAGGTCAGGCTGCGCAGCGCCATGAACAGCAGGAAGGTCAGCCACAGCCCGTGGTTGCCCAACCCCTGCAACAGCCAGGCGAACGGCAGCGTCAACAGCACCGTCAGCAACATGCCATTGCGCATCTCCCGCGCACGGGTAGCGCCGATAAACAGGCCATCGAGCAAATAACTCCACACCGCAATCAACGGCAATACCGCCAGATACGGCAGGTAACGGTCAGCCGTTTCGCGCACGCTGGGGATGTCGGTCTGCATGGCGATAAACAAGTGCCCGCCGACCGTGAACAGCAAGGCAAAACCGACGCTGGCGATCAGCGACCAACCGCCGGCGACCACCAGTGAACGCCTTAGCGCCTGACGGTCGTGGGCACCGATGGCATGGCCGCACAGGGCTTCGACCGCGTGGGCCAATCCGTCCAGTGCGTGGGCGGTCAGCAACAGGCCGTTGAGCAGCAACGCGTTGGCCGCCACGGTGGCATCGCCCAGGCGTGCACCTTGTACGGTGATCATGAAAAACACCGACTGCAGCGCCAGGCTGCGGATAAAGATGTCACGATTTACCGCCAGCAACGGGCGCCAGCTCTCCCAGCGTTTCAACGCAGCCCAGAAGATCTGCCCGGGATAGGCCCGCAGGGCTTTTTGCGTGAGGGCCAGACCGAGCAGGGCCCCCGTCCATTCGGCGATTACCGAGGCGCGCGCCGAACCGATCACCCCCCAATCCAGGCCAAGCACAAACCACAGGTTCAGGGCGATGTTTACCAGGTTGGTCGTCAGCAGAATCGCCAACGGCGCGCGGGCGTTTTGCGTGCCGAGGAACCAGCCGACCAGCGCATAACTGGCGAGGGCGGCGGGCAAGCCGAACAGGCGGGTGTGGAAAAAATCCTGGGTCAACTGATTGAGTTCGGGGGAGGGCTGCATCCATTCCAGGGCCAGATGGCTCAATGGAATGCCCACGCTGCCCAGCAGCATGGCCAGCCCCAGCGCCAGCAACAAGCCTTGCAGGAGAATTTGCCGTAGCGCCGCGCCGTCATTGCGCCCGGCGGCCTGGGCGGCGAACCCGGTGGAGCCCATGCGCAGGAAACCCATGGCCCAGGCGAGGAAGGTGTACAGGCTGGCGCCGACGGCCACGGCGCCCAGTTGATGGGCGTGGGGCAGGTGGCCGATGACCATGCTGTCGACCAGGGCCACCAGTGGCACCGAGATATTCGACAGGATCATCGGCGCGGCCAGGGCCCATACACGTCGATGAGTAAAGCGGTCGCGCCAGTCGGTCAATAAGGTGGGCATGCAGGCTCCTTGGGAGAACGGCATTGTAACCGCCCCTCCCTGCCACAGCAGGACCAATGTGGGAGATTCCATGGTTGCAACAGTGCCGCCGCCTTCGCGGCCTCGCTAAAGCTCCAGCTCCGACAGCCGTGCAGCCAAACACTCACTATCCATCAACACCAATCACCTGTGGGAGCGGGCTTGCCCGCGAAAGCGGTGGTTCAGCCTGCACAGGTATTACTGATCCACCGCTTTCGCGAGCAAGTCCGCTTCCACATTTTGGTCTTCAGTGTTTGTGGGATTTGGCTTGGCATCACGCCTCATCAAGAACCAAACCACCCTCCGTCGGTCAATGTGACCAGCACCACATCGGCCCCGCGCGGGCTGATATATAGTTCATCCCCTTGGACCCCCTCACAACGAGTGCTCACATGCTTAATAAAAGCGTGCTTAACAAAGGATTGTTCCTGGCCTGTGCGCTGGCCCTGCTGAGCGCCTGCGATTCCTCCGATAAGCCGGCGGCTCCGACTGCCCCCGCCGCGGCGACGGTTGCGCCCAAGCCTGCCAAGGCCGCGGTGGACGTGGCGGCGCTGAAGCAGCGCTACGCCGGGCGTGAGTTGAGCGTGGTGGATGTGTCCGAGGTGCAGCTCGATGGGGCCAGCACGCTCTCCGTGAGCTTTTCCATTCCCCTGGACCCCGATCAGAAATTCGCCGACAAACTTCACCTGGTGGACAGCAAGTCCGGCAAGGTCGATGGTGCCTGGGAAATTTCCGACAACCTGATGGAGCTGCGCCTGCGCCATCTGGAGCCACAGCGCAAGCTGGTGCTGACCATCGACGCCGGCGTGAAAGCGGTCAACGACGCCAAGCTCGCCGCCGAATACAGCGCCCGCCTGGAAACCCGCGACCTGCAAGCCACCGTCGGTTTCGCCAGCCGTGGCACCTTGCTGCCGACGCGCCTGGCCGAAGGCCTGCCGGTGATTGCGTTGAACGTCGACAAGATCGACGTCGAATTCTTTCGCATCAAGCCCGAATCCCTGCCCACCTTCCTCGCGCAATGGGGCCGCAATAGCAGCCTGCAAAGTTATGAGGCCCGCGAACTGCTGCCGATGGCCGACCTGGTCTACGGCGGCCGTTTCGATCTGAACCCGGCACGCAACACCCGCGAAACCCTGCTGCTGCCGATTGCCGGCCTCAAGCAATTGCAGCAGCCAGGTGTGTACCTGGCGGTGATGCGCGCTTCCGGCACCTACAACTATTCCCAGCCGGCGACGCTGTTTACCTTGAGTGACATCGGCTTGTCGGTGCACCGCTACGCCAATCGCCTGGACGTGTTTACCCAGGCCCTCGAAGGCGGCAAGGCGCTGGATGGCGTCGACCTCGAAGTGCTCGATGCCGACGGCCGCGTGCTGGGCCAGGGCAAGACCGAGAAGGGCGGCCACGCCGAGCTGCCGTTGCCGAAAAAAGCCCAGGTGTTGCTGGCCAAGCAGGGCGAGCAAACCAGCCTGTTGCGCCTCGACAGCGCGGCGCTGGACCTGGCCGAGTTCGACATCGGCGGCCAGCCGTCCCATCCGTTGCAGTTCTTTGTGTTCGGCCCGCGTGACCTGTATCGCCCCGGCGAAACCGTGCTGCTCAACGCCCTGTTGCGCGACAAGGATGGCAACGCGGTCAAGCCGCAACCCGTGAGCGTCGAGGTCCGTCGCCCGGATGAGCAGGTCAGCCGTAAGTTCGTGTGGGATGCCGACGCGTCCGGCCTCTATCAATACCCACTGCAACTGGCTGGCGAAGCGCCGACCGGGCGCTGGCAGCTGGTGTTCGACCTGGGTGACGGCAAGCCTCAGCTGTATGAATTCCTCGTCGAAGACTTCCTGCCCGAGCGCCTGGCGCTGGAACTCAAGGGCAGCGACACGGCGTTGAGCCCGGCCGATAACCCAGTCATCCAGGTCAGTGGCCGCTACCTCTACGGCGCCCCGGCATCGGGCAACCGCGTCAGCGGGCAAATCTATGTGCGGCCGTTGCGCGAAGCGGTCAAGGCGCTGCCGGGCTATCAGTTCGGCTCTGTCACCGAAGAAGAACTGAGCCAGGATTTCGAACTCGACGAAAGCGTGCTCGACGCCAAGGGCCAGGAAGAACTGACCCTGGAAAGCAAATGGGCCGACGCCAAGTCGCCGCTGCAACTGATCGTGCAAGCCAGCCTGCACGAGTCCGGCGGGCGCCCCATCACCCGGCGCCTGGTGCAGCCGATCTGGCCGGCCGAACAACTGCCGGGCCTGCGCGGGTTGTTTGACGGCAAGGAAACCAACGGCGATGGCCCGGCAGAATTCGAAGTACTGCTGGCCAACCCGCAAGGGCAGAAGCTCGCCGCGCAAAACCTCAAAGTGCGCCTGGTGCGTGAGCGTCGCGATTACTACTGGAACTACTCCGACAACGATGGCTGGAGTTACCACTTCAACGAAAAATTCCTCAACCTCGACGAACAGACCTTGAACATCAAGGCGGGCGACACCGCCAAGGTCAGCTTCCAGGTCGAGTGGGGCCCTTACCGCGTCGAGGTCGAAGACCCGCAGACCGGGCTGGTCAGCAGCCTGCGCTTCTGGGCCGGCTACCAGGCCCAGGACAACACCGAAGGCGGCGCCGTACGCCCCGATCAGGTCAAGCTGGCGCTGGATAAACCGGCGTATGGCGACGGCGATACCGCCAACGTCACCGTGACCCCGCCTGCCGCCGGCAAGGGCTACCTGCTGGTGGAGTCCGCCGAAGGGCCGTTGTGGTGGCAGGAAATCGACGTGCCGGCCGAAGGCAAAAGCTTCGCCGTGAAGCTCGACCCGAAATGGTCGCGCCATGATTTGTACGTCAGTGCCCTGGTGATTCGTCCCGGCGAGCGCAAAGCCAATATCACCCCCAAACGGGCCGTGGGCCTGCTGCACCTGCCGCTGGATCGCACCCAGCGCAAACTCGGCGTGACCCTCAGCGCGCCGGAAAAAATGCGTCCCAAGCAAGCGCTGACGGTGAAAGTCGCCGCCAAAAATGCCGATGGCAGCGTGCCGAAACAGGTGCACGTGCTGGTCGCGGCGGTGGACGTGGGCATCCTCAATATCACCGAATACCCGACGCCGGACCCGTACGCCAGCCTGTTCGGTCGCAAGGCTTACGGCGTGGACCAGTTCGACATCTACGGCCAGTTGATCGAGGCTGGCCAGGGCCGCCTGGCCAGCCTGGCATTTGGTGGTGACGCTGCGCTGGCCAAAGGCGGCAAGCGCCCGGACACCAGCCTCACCATCGTCGCCCTGCAAAGCGCGCCCGTGACCTTGAATGAGCGGGGCGAGGGCGAAGTCAGCGTCAACATCCCCGACTTCAACGGCGAACTGCGCCTGATGGCCCAGGCCTGGAGCGATGATCGCTATGGCATGGCCGAAGCCAAGACAGTGATTGCCGCGCCGCTGATCGCCGAGCTGTCGGCGCCGCGTTTCCTTGCCGGGGGCGACCAGACCACCTTGGCGCTGGACCTGTCCAACCTGTCGGGCCGGGCGCAAAAGCTCGATGTGCAATTGAGCGTCGAGGGGCAGCTGGAATTGGTCAGCCCTGGCGCACAAAACCTCGAACTCAAACAAGGCCAGCGCACCACCCTGCGCATCCCGGTAAAAGCCTGGGGCGGCTTGGGGCAGGGCAAGGTCAAGGTCACCGTGAATGGCCTCGACCTGCCGGGTGAAAATCTACCGCCGTTCACTCGCGAATGGACCCTGGGCGTGCGTCCGGCGTATCCGGCATTGCTCAAGCAGTACCGCGCGGTACTCAAGGATCAGCCGTGGAGCCTGCCAGCGGGCACCCTGGATCAGTTCGATGCGTCGGGGCGCGAGGCGCTGTTGAGCCTGTCGAGCCGGCCGCCGTTGAACCTTGGCGCGCAGATCAGTGCGCTCAAGGCCTACCCTTATGGCTGCCTGGAGCAGACCGCCAGCGGCCTGTACCCGTCGCTGTACGCCGACGATACGTTGCTCAAGCGCCTGGCGATCAAGGGCGAGCCGGATGCCGAGCGCAAGCGCAAGATCGAAATCGGCATCGAGCGCTTGCTGGGCATGCAGCGCTATAACGGCAGCTTCGGATTGTGGGGGGCTGACGGCGAAGAAGAATATTGGCTGACAGCCTACGTCACCGACTTCCTCCTGCGCGCCCGCGATCAGGGTTTCGCGGTGCCGCAGGAGGCCTTGAAAAAGGCCAGCGAGCGACTGCTGCGTTATGTGCAGGAACGCAACCTGATCGACGTCGATTACAGCGACAACGCCGACCACACCCGCTTCGCCGTGCAGGCCTACGCCGGCATGGTCCTGGCGCGCAGCCTGCAGGCGCCGTTGGGCGCGTTGCGCAGCATCTTCGAGCGTCGCAGCGATGCGCGCTCCGGGTTGCCGCTGGTGCAACTGGCGATTGCGTTGCAGAAAATGGGCGACCAGCCACGGGCGGACCAGGCGTTGCTGGCCGGTCTGGCGGCGCAGCGCAATGCCAATGAATGGCTGGCCGACTACGGCAGCCCGTTGCGTGATCAAGCGATGATCCTGGCGCTGCTGGAGGAGAACGACCTGGCCAAGGGCAAGCGTGAGGAGCGCTTGTTCACGCTGTCGGATCAGTTGGCAGCGAGCCCGTACTTGTCGACCCAGGAGCGTAATTCGCTGTTCCTCGCCGGGCGCCTGGGGTTTGCCAAGCCTGAATCGGACTGGAAAGTGCTACTGGATGGCAGCGCTGGAAGCCACGAGTTGAATAACCAGCAGTCGACCCTGGATCTGGAGGGCAAGCTGCTTTCCAGCAACCTGAGCCTGACCAATCAGGGCGATGTGCCGGTTTACCAGCAACTGACGATTTCAGGTTACCCACAGGTGCCACCGGCGCCAGGTGGCGACAACTTGAGCATCCGCCGTGAATACCTGGGCATGAACGGCCAGCCGCTGAACCTGCACAGCCTCAACAGCGGCGACCTGGTGCTGGTGCACTTGGCCGTCAGCGCCAAGCAACGTGTGCCGGACGCCCTGGTGGTGGACCTGCTGCCCGCCGGCCTGGAACTGGAAAACCAGAACCTGGCACAGAGCGCTGCCAGCCTGGAAAACGCCAGCAGCCAGGTGAAGGAATGGCGTGAGTCGATGCAGAACGCGTCGCTCAAGCATCAGGAGTTCCGCGATGACCGTTATGTGGCCGCGCTGAACCTGGACGGTTCCGGCACCACGCACTTGCTGTATCTGGCACGAGCGGTGACGCCGGGCACGTACCGCGTCCCGCCGCCGCAAGTGGAGTCGATGTACCGGCCGAATTGGCAGGCGGTGGGCGAGACCCCGGCGGACTTGGTGATCAAGGGCCGCTGAGATCTCAACTTGAAATGGGGCCTGAATGTGGGAGCGGGCTTGCTCGCGAAGACGGCGTGTCAGCCAGTACATCTGATACTGACATACCGCATTCGCGAGCAAGCCCGCTCCCACAGGAGGGGGCTGGTTGTTTGGGGATCAGTGCACGACCCAGCTGAGCAGCCACAGCCCCAGCAGCAACCAGATAATCCCGAAGATGATCGACGCACGCATAAACGCCCGCACCGCCGAATACAGGAACAGCAGGCCAATGATCAGCGTGAGGATGCTGATGATCGAAGTGTCCATGCCCAGCGTACGTGAGAGGCCCTCGACAAAGTTGCCGCCAGCGTTGGTCAAGGCCCCGAACAATCCGCTGAGCCCATCGACGATAAAGCGGATGACCGAACCGAGCGCTTGGCCCAGCCATTCGAAGAAGCTTTCTACCTGCATGTGTGTGTCCTGATGAGAAGGTGGGCGTATCTGTGCCTTTGGTTGTGATTGCGCCAGGCTAGTTCCCTATAAGCATAGAGGTTTGCAGGTTAAATAATGGGTTTGCTTAGTATCGGATACCCACAATCCCATGTGGGAGCTGGCTTGCCTGCGATCGCGGTGGGTCAGTGAAAAATTTACCAACGGCCCCACCGCTATCGCAGGCAAGCCCGCTCCCACGGTTACTGCGCTGGAGCTTGGGGGTTGTGGTGTTGGTGATCGCGCTGTTGTGGCTGGCCGACCGTATCTGGCCCTTGCCGCTCCCTCAGGACGACCTGGCACGCGTGGTCCTCGCCGAAGACGGTACGCCCTTGTGGCGCTTCGCCGATGCCAACGGCGTGTGGCGCTACCCGGTGCAAACCGGCGAAGTCTCGCCGTATTACCTCGACGCACTGCTCACCTATGAAGACCGCTGGTTCTACCGACACCCCGGCGTCAACCCGCTGGCGCTGGTGCGGGCCTCCTGGCAGAACCTCAGCGGCACACGGGTAGTGTCCGGCGGCAGCACCTTGTCGATGCAGGTCGCACGCCTGCTCGACCCGCATTCGCGCACCTTCCACGGCAAGTTGCGCCAGTTGTGGCGCACGGCGCAGTTGGAGTGGCACCTGTCCAAGGACGAAATCCTCAACCTCTACCTGAACCGCGCCCCGTTTGGCGGGACGTTGCAAGGCGTGGCGGCGGCCAGTTGGGCCTACCTCGGAAAATCCCCGGCGCACTTGACCCATGCCGAAGCGGCCTTGCTCGCCGTACTGCCCCAGGCCCCCAGCCGCTTGCGCCCGGACCGTCACCCGCAACGCGCCCAGCAAGCCCGCGACAAGGTGCTGCGCCGCCTCGCCGAGTTCCAGGTGTGGCCGCAAACCGCTGTCGACGAAGCCCTGGAGGAACCGCTGCTGCTCGCCCCGCGCCTGGAGCCGAGCCTGGCTCCCTTGCTCGCGCGCCGCCTGAACCGTCCGGACAGCCCGCCGCTGATCCGCACTACTGTGGATGCCACCTTGCAACGCCGTCTCGAAGACCTGCTGCTGGGCTGGCGCGCCCGTTTGCCGGAGTACACCTCCGCCGCGATCCTGGTGGTGGAAGAAGAAAGCATGGCCGTGCGCGCCTACGTCGGCTCGGTGGACATCAACGATGCCAAGCGCTTTGGCCATGTGGACATGATCAGCGCGTTGCGTTCGCCAGGCTCCACGTTGAAACCGTTTCTGTATGGCATGGCGTTGGATGACGGCTTGATCCACTCCGAGTCGCTGTTGCAAGACGTCCCCCGCCGTTACGGCGATTACCGGCCGGGCAATTTCTCCATGGGCTTTACCGGCGCGGTGCCTGCGAGTACGGCGTTGTCCAGTTCGCTGAACCTGCCGGCGGTGCAGTTGCTGGAAGCCTATGGGCCCAAGCGCTTCGCCGCCCAAATGCGCATCGGCGGCGTGCCCTTGGCGTTGCCGGCGCTGGCCGAGCCCAATCTGGCATTGATTCTTGGCGGCGCGGGCAGTCGTCTGGAGGATCTGGTCAGCGGTTACAGCGCCTTCGCCCGGGATGGCAAGAGCGCGACCATCCGCTTGCAGCCAGACGACGTTCTCAGGGAGCGGCCGATGTTGTCCCCCGGTGCGGCGTGGATTGTGCGACGTATCCTCAGTGGCCAGGCACGCCCCGACCGCGACCCGCGTGCCGAACTGGTGCAGCGCCCGGTGCTGGCCTGGAAAACCGGCACCAGCTATGGCTTTCGCGATGCCTGGGCGATTGGTGTGGGGCCGCGTTACTTGATCGGCGTGTGGATCGGCCGACCGGACGGCACGCCGGTGCCGGGGCAGTTCGGCCTGGCCTCGGCGGCGCCGTTGATGCTGCAGGTGCACGATGTGCTGACCAACCGCGACAGCCAGCGCGGCATCAGTGCGCCCGTCAAACCGGTGCCGGCGAATGTTGGCGTGGCTGCGATCTGTTGGCCGCTGGGCCAGCCGCTGGGCCGCAGCGATCCCAATTGCCGGCGCCAGCGTTTTGCCTGGACGTTGGACAACACCACACCGCCGACCTTGCAGGCGTTGGATCAACCGTTGAGCGTGGGGTTGATGGAGAGCGTGTGGGTCAACGCCAAGGGTCTGCGGGTCGACGCCCATTGCCCTGGCGCCGAGGCGAAAAGCATCGCCTTGTGGCCGGCGCCGCTGGAGCCATGGTTGCCGCGGGTCGAGCGCCGCGAAGCACGCATCCCGGCCGCCGATCCCGATTGCCCGCCGCCGGTATTGGCCGCGTCGTCGCCGTTGTCGATTGTAGGAGTGCGCGAGGGTGATCAACTGCGCTTGCCGGCTGCCAGCCAGCAGGCGCTGCGTCTGAAAATCTCGGCGCTGGGTGGCAGTGGGCGGCGTTGGTGGTTTCTCAATGGCGAGCCGTTGGGGGACAGTGCCAACCAGGACTTTATCAATGCCAGCTTTGAGCGGTTGGGGCGGTATCAGTTGAGTGTGCTGGATGAGGCGGGGCAGACTGCCCGGCTTGAGTTCAGTGTCGTCGACTAAATCGCCTTCGCGAGCAAGCCCGCTTCCACATTTTGATCTGTGAATACCTTCAAGCGTGGGAGCGGGCTTGCTCGCGAAGGCGTCCTCAAGAACACCCGGAGATTCACTTGCCTTCAAGGCCAATCCCCCCGAAGCTACTCACCTTCAGGAGCCTCACGCATGAACCTCGAACACCTCACCGAACGCCTGCACCGCATCCGCGATACCAACGACTGGAAGCAGTTCCACAGCCCGAAAAACCTGGCCATGGCCGCCAGCGTGGAAATGGCCGAGCTGGTGGAGATCTTCCAATGGCTGAGCGAAGACCAATCCCGCCAGCTGCCTGCCGACAAACTCGCCCATGCCGGGCAGGAAGTCGGCGATATCGTGTTGTACCTGCTGTTGCTGTGCAGCGAGTTGGGCCTGGACATGAACGAGGTGGTGCGCGCCAAACTGGCCGACAGCGAACGGCGGTTTGCCCATGAGTGACCGACATTTCGACCAATTGGCCACGCGGTTTGCCGAGAAAATCTACGGCGGCGCCAAGGGGGCGATCCGTCTGGCGGTGCTCCAGGCCGACCTGACCGAAGCGCTGCCCCAGCGCCCATTGCGCGTGCTGGACATCGGCGCGGGCCTGGGCCATATGTCGTTGTGGCTGGCCGAGCAGGGCCATCAAGTGACCCTGGCCGAACCCGCCGAACCGATGCTCGAAGGCGCGCGCCAACGCTTCGCCGAGGCCGGGCAGAGCGCAACGTTCATTCACGCGCCGTGGCAGGATTTGCTTGGCCAACTCACCGAACCCTATGACCTGGTGCTGTGCCACGCCGTGCTGGAATGGCTGGCCGAGCCCCACGCGATCCTGCCGGTGCTGCACCAACTCACGGTGCCCGGCGGTTGGTTGTCCCTGGCGTTCTACAACCGTGATGCGCTGATTTACCGCAATCTGCTCAAAGGCCACTTCCGCAAGATGCGCAAGAACGATATGGCCGGGGAAAAGCAAAGCCTCACCCCGCAACAGCCACTGGACCCGCGTGAACTGGCGGCGCAACTCGAAGGCCTTTGGCAGGTCGAAAGCCAAAGTGGCGTGCGGGTGTTCCACGACTACATGCCGGTGGAATTCCAGGCCCGCGCGAATCTGCAGGACTTGTTGGAGATGGAACTCGCTCACCGTCGTCACCCAAGCTTTGCCGGACTTGGGCGTTATTTGCACTGGATCTGCCGTCCGGTTTAAGCGGCCCAGTCTGCGGAGGTCGAAATGCGTCGTCTCTGTTTGATCCTGTTGTCTTTGGGGCTGGGCGCCTGTTCCAGCCCCAATCCCTACGTGGCCGCCTCGGCCCCGATGCCGCCGGCCCCGGCCCAGGCGGCCAATACCTTTGATGCCAGTGCCTACCCGGCGCCGGTGCGCGACTATGGCGCCTACCGCAACTGGGCCTGGCGCAACGGCCAGCTGCCGGCGGGCACGGCCTGGGCCGATTCGGCGCAGATTGCCGAAGCGGTCAGCGGCGCCCTCGACCAGCGCGGCTTGCGCCCCCTGCACGACAATCGCCCGCCGGACCTGCTGGTCAGCGCCGACGTGCGCCTGGAGAAGCGCCTCAAGCAAGTCCAGGATGACTATGGCTACGGCTATGGTGGCTACAACCGCTATGGCAATGGCTACGGCATGTACAACTCGGCACCGATCGTGCGCACCTATGAAGTGACGGTGGCGGTGGTGCGCGTCAACCTGTTCGACGCCCGCAGCGGCCAGCCGGTGTGGAGCACCAGCGCGGAAACCGCCAGCCAGGGTAGCCTCAGCGAACGCGCCGATGGGCTGCGCAAGGCAGTGCAGAAGGCGATGAGCGCTTATCCGCCGCGTTAAGCGCTAAGCTCAATGACAGGCCCCGGTCTATTTTGGAGAACACTCATGTTTCGTCGTATCGCAACGCTCGCTTTTGTAGTGCTGCTGGGCGGTTGCCAGACCAGCCAGGTCAACCACGATTTTGACGCCAGCCGTGATTTCGGCGCGTACCGCAGTTGGGCCTGGAAAGACCCGGCGCTGCAATACCGCCCGGATGACCCGCGGATCAAGAGCGACCTCACCGAACAACGCATCCGCCAGGCCGTCGGCGAACAACTCGACCAGCGCGGCCTGCGTCCGGCGGCGGCTGGCGCCAAGGCGGACTTGAAGGTGCAGGCCTACCTGATCGTCGAAGACCGCCAGCAACAAGTCACCACCAACTACGGCGGCGCCTGGGGCGGCCCGTGGAACGGCTACTGGGGCGCGCCGATGTACAACGAAACGCGCAACATCACTTACAAAGTGGCGACCCTTCAGATCGACCTGCTCGACGGCAAGGACGGCAAGCTGGTGTGGCGCGGCAGCGACGAGCAGATGATGAGCAGCACGCCGAATCCCCAGGATCGCAGCAATGCCATCCGCGCGACGGTGACTAAAATTCTCTCCAACTACCCGCCGCACTAACCAACACCGCAATCCCCCTGTGGGAGCAAGCCCGCTCCCACCTCTAGCTTTGTGCACGCCCCACAATCTCCGTCAGTCGCCAATGTGGCGACTGGCCGGCGCGGCCGCAACGCCTTGTCTACACTCCACTGCACTACGGAGAGTAAGCGCTAAAGGAGTGCTCGATGTCTCCCCGGCTTCGTTCCAGGCAGCGTGGTGCGATTGGCTTGATGGCGGCCCTGACCCTGGGGCTGGCGCTGGTCTTTCTGTTGCTGGTCGTCGATAGCGGGCGGCTGTACCTGGAGAAGCGCAAGCTGCAAGGCATCGCCGACATGGCCGCGCTGGAAGCGGTGCAGCGCAACGGCAATTGCATACCGGCCACCAACACCGCGCCGACCTTTGCCGGCGCCAGCGCCACGCGCAACGGCTATGTCATTCCCCCCGGCAGTGCACTGGACGTGCGCTGCGGCGTGCTGAGCACCAATGCCAGCAACCTGCGCGTGTTCAGCCAGGACTCCACCAAGACCGATGCCATCCAGGTGACCGCCTCACGTCCGGTATTGACCAGCGTTGCGGGTGGCGTCTGGACGCTGGTCAATGGCAACGCCTACAACGTGATGACTCAATTGACCGCCAGGGCCGTCGCCGCGCCGAAGATTCTGCCGCCGCAGGCGCAGTTGACGATCAAGTCGACGGTGCTGACGGTCGACTCCAGCAAGTCGGACGCCCTGGACCTGCTGTTCGGCAAGCTGCTGGGCGGCAACCTGTCGGTGGGCCTGGCGGGCTGGCAAGGGTTGGTGGGCACCGATATAAACCTGCTCAGTTACCTGAACCAACTGGCGCTGAACGTGGGGGTGCAGGCAGGCAATTACGATGAGTTGTTGGCCAAGAACCTCAAGCTCGGTCAGTTGGTGGATGCAGCGGTCACGGTGTTGCAGGCCGGAGGCAGCACCGCCTCGGTGGCGGCTGCAGCGGGGGCGGCGAAGATCAGTGCGCTGGTGGGCAACCTGGACGTGACGTTGGGCAGCTTGATGCAAGTGCAGACCGGCGCGGTGTCCGCGGGGCTCAATACCACGGTGAATGCCTTCCAGTTGATCGAGGCGTTTGTGCAGTTGGCCAACAAGACAAGTGCCGTGGTTGCCGACGTGCCGGTGACGCTGCCCGGGGTCACGGCGAATCTCAAGATCAAAGTGATCCAGCCGCCGCAGTTGTCGGCGATTGGCGATCCCACGTACGCCAAGAACAAAACCGATGCGACGACGCGGATTTATGTGCGCACGGCGCAAGTCAGCGTTGGGTTGACGGTGGGGCTGCCACTCCTCGACACGGCGCCAGTGAACCTGGTCTTGAACGGGTTGCTCGGTCCGCTTTCTGACGTTTTGAATAATTTGTTGAGCCTGAACCTGGGCGGGACCGTGTCATCGTTGTTGTGTGTATTGGGCGGTTACTGCGAGCGTACAGACCTGAAAGTGCTGACCTCGGCCTCCAGCCCCCCTATCACCGGCGTGGATGTGATTCTGGAATTGGGCAGTGCTGAAAGTTATGTCACCGGGTTCACCTGCGTGAGCGACGCGACCAAAACCTTGACCACCCAATCCAACGCCTCGGTAGTCACCGTCAAGATCGGCCAGACTCCCACGTTGATCAACTCGCTGGCCTCCAGCCCGCCGTTGAGTCCTGTGCCGCCGTTACCGGTGGTCGACATCGGCGCGATCACCTGCTTCAAACCGCTGCTGGGGCTCGGGCCGACCACGTGCGACCCCGCGACACGCAAGGCGTTTTATGGCGGCGGGATCGGGCTGAGTATCAACAGTCCTGTCGGGACGACCACTGCGGCCCTTGGTGCTCACACCTACAATCAACCGCCGGAAATCAAACAGCCGGCGCTCTACTACGCATTCTCGACCACCGGGCTGGTGGGCTCGCTCAAGACGACATTGGCGGGCATTCAGTTCCAGGTTTACAAACCCACCGGCTTCAACCTGCTGGGCGGCTTGCTGGTGACCAGCGCAACGTTGCTCAATGATTTGAATACCACGCTGGGAGGGCTGATCGGCAACGTACTCAGCCCAGTCGTCGACCCACTGGTCAACGGCCTGCTGAACACCCTCGGCATCAACCTCAACCAGGTCGAAGTCGGTGCCAACCTCAGTTGCCGCCCCCATGGCCAGGCGGCGCTGGTGAACTAGGCCAGCGGCAACTCCACGCAAAACCGGGCGCCGTGCTCGCCGTTGCTGACGCTCAGGCGTCCGCCCATGTTTTCCACAATCCCGTAGCTCACCGACAACCCGAGGCCGGTGCCTACGCCAATCGGCTTGGTGGTGAAGAAGGGTTCGAAGATCCGCTCCAGCAGGCGCGGGTCGATGCCGCCGCCGTTGTCCTCGACCCAGATGCGCACGTGGCGGCCGTCATGCTCGCTGTGCATGGCGATCCAGGGGCGCAGCTGCGGCTGTTTTTCGCGCTGGCCGAGCAACGCGTCGCGGGCGTTGACGATCAGGTTGATCAGCACCTGTTCCAACTGGTCGACGTGGCCCTTGACCTGCGCCGTGAAGTCCGGCGGTGTCAGGCGCAACTCCACACCCTTGCCGCGCAAGCCTTCGCTGAGCAGCGACAGCGTGCCTTCCACCGCTTGTGCCGGGTCGAAGGGGTGCTGCTCGACTTCCGAGCGGCGGCCGAACACGCGCATATGGTCGACCACCCGCGCCGCGCGCTGCACCTGGGTGTCGATGCGTTGCAGTTTTTCGGTCAGGTAGTCGATTTGTGCATCGCCATCGCGCACGCGCTTGAGCACGTTGACGATGGCCATGCGCATCACGTTCAACGGTTGGTTGATCTCGTGGGCCAGGCCCGTGGCCATTTCGCCGAGGGTGGCCATTTTGGCACTCTGGGTCAGTTGTTGCTGGGAGCGGCGCACTTCGGTGTTGTCGCGGCCCACAGCCTGCACTTCCACCAGCGCGCCCTGCTCATCGAACACGCCGCGGTCCGACCATACCCACCAGGCATGTTCGCGCCCCGGCAGTTGCAGGCTGATTTCGGCGGTGCTGACCGGGAACTCCGGCGTCAGTCGGCCAATGCGCTGCACAAAGCTGTCGCGTTGTTCGGCCGACAGCCAATCCGCCAGGTTCAGCCCCGGCAATTGTTCCGGGCGGCACTCCAGATAGTTGGCCAGCGGGGTGTTGCCGAACGTCAGGGTCAGGTCGGGGCGGTAGCGGCAGATCATCGCCGGTGAGTCCTCTACCAGGATGCGGTAGCGTTCCTCGCTTTGCTTGACGTGCTCCGCCGCCAGGGTGGCCTCGGTCACATCCAACCACAGGCCCACGGCTTCGACCGGCAGGCCCAGGTCGTCGCGCAGCAGCCTGGCTTCGTCGAGCAGCCAGTGATAGTTGCCTTGCTTGTCCTGCACGCGATAGCGGCTGCGCACATTGCCTTCGCGCAGCAGTTGGCGGGTGCGTTCGAAATACAGGTCGCGGTCGTCGGGGTGCAGCCATTCGATCAGGCTGGCGGCCGTGCATTCGGCGAGCGTACGGCCGAGCAACGGCAGCAGGCTGTCGCTGAAAAACAGCGGTTGCAGGGTGCCTTCGACGTAGCGCTGCACATAGATGATTGCCGGTGAGCTGGCGATCAGGTTGTCCAGCCGGGCGTGGGCGGCAGCGGCTTGCTGTTGCTGGTTTTTGATGTCGCTGATGTCGAGCATGAAGCCGACCAGGCGCCGATGGTTGCCGACGCCCAGGGCCTGGCCCTGGACGCGATACCAGATGGGGTTTTGCGCGGCGTCGAGACGGTGCAGGCGCACGCTGGTCGACAGCGGTTTGCTCAGGGTCTGCAAGTCGTGCAGGCGGCTGGCGAGTTCCTCGCGGTCGGCGGGGTGAAACAGCCGCAGCCAGTCGCTCAAGGTGTGGCGTGTGGTGGCTTCGTCGGGGTTCAGGTGCTGTTGCAGCTGGGGCGCCAGTTGGATGTCGTCGCTGAGGTTGGGCAGTTCCCACCAACCTGTGCCGAGCAGGCCTTGCAGGGCTTCGAGGCGATCCAGTTGCTGTTGGTGGCGCTGTTCGCGCAGGCGGCTGAGCAGGGGCGCGGCGAGGGCTGCGGTGAGTTGCAGCCAGTCGCGCTCGAAGGTGTCTTGGGCGTGGTAGAAACCGCACAGCAGCCAGGCGGCGACGCCATGGTCATCGCGATAGGGCACCAGGAACCCCTCGGCATTCGCAAAGATGCCTTGCAGGCGCGGATGCTCGCTGTGGCCGTGGGTGAGGGTCAGGCTCAAGGGCGCGGTGCCGCCCAAACTGTCCAGGGCCGCGCCGAGTGCCTGGCCATCGTGCCACAGCACCGGGGCGTCAAACGTGCGGTATTGGCTGTGGACCCGCCAGCCCAGGTCCTGTTCGTCGAGCAGGGCGATGGCGACACAGGGAATCTGAAAGTGTTGGGCGATGCTTTGCAGGTTGTCCTGCACCACTTCCGGCAGCCGGGTCAGGCTGCACACGCGCAAGCGTTCGCTGACCTGGGCGCTGAGCAACTGGTGTTGCTCGCGGGCTTCGGCGTGCTCGCGGTGGCCGATCAAGTCGCCGATGTCCAACAGTTGCAAAACCCAGCCGTCGCCGCTGGGCTGGATCCAGCCACGGGTTTGCAGGGGGCGCCCGGCGAAGCCATTGAAATCCAGGTCGAGGTTTTGGCCCTGCCAATCGGCGGGGCTGCCCTCGATCACCACGGCGCTGTGGGCACACAGGTAGTCCACCAGCGGTTCGGGATGTTGCTCGGCGGTGTGTTTGACCAGGCGATGACGCAGCGGACCGTGGGTTTGCAGGACGCGGCCGAGGTTGTCCAGGTCAATCTGCAAACCGGCGTTGACGGGGACGTGCGCCGCGGGCAGGTGTGACTCGGGCGGGCGGCCGAGCAGGCGGTCGAAGAACTTTTCCCCCGAGGTCAAAATTGCAGGCTCGCTTGGGCCGACAGCGTGGTGGGCAGGTTGGGCACGGTGCCGAAGCCCGGCAGCACCAGGAATGGCAGGACGCTTTTGAGGTTGTCGGAGGGGTAGTTGATTTGCACGGTCAACAGGTTGCCGGCCGAGTAGGTGGCGGTGACATAGCCCGGGACGAATTTGAACGCGGCAGGCAGCCACTGCAATTGAGCCTGGGCGGTCGCCACGGCACGTGCGGTGACGGCGCTGGAGTAACCGGGGGTGGTGGGGTCCAGCGCAACGCTGCGCCTGACACCCTCGGCCGTGGCCTGGTTGAACGATTGCAGCAACAGCAACGGCAGGCTGTAGCTGACCAAACCGTAAAACACGGCAAAAAAGATTATGAACACCATCGCGAACTCAAGCGCGGCGGCACCTTTCTGTTTTCTGGGGAGGCCCTTTCTCATGACCGCGTCTACCCTGACAACGACTACTTGATATCAGCATAGAGTCATTCAGTAAAAAGGGATTTTTTTTACGTGATTCACAGCCTCATCGTGTTTGCTTGGCTGGCGCTGTGCGCCGTGCAAGATACCCGTCAACGCCAGATCGCCAACCGCCTGACCCTCGGCGGTTTCGTGCTGGCACTGGTTTACCTGGTGTGGAGCGGTTCCACCTGGCTGGGCGCGACGCCGGCCGAGGGCGCCTGGGCATTTGCCCTTGCCGTGGTGTTCACCTTGCCCGGTTATGCCCTGGGGCGTCTTGGCGCTGCGGATGTAAAACTGCTGGCGGCCCTGGGCCTGGCGAGCAATTGCACGTACTTGCTCGGCACGTTTGTCGGTGCCGGCCTGGCCAGCGCGGTGTGGCTGCTGCTGGCGCCAAAATTGTGGCCGCTGATGAATCAAGGGCTTAGAAATGCCCTTGAGTACCTCGGCCCGCACCAGTCAAAAAAACAGCCATTCGCGCCGTTTTTGTTGGTCGGATTTACCCTCGCCTGGCTTTGGAACCCACTGATCGCAACGTAGCGTAGCTCTATGTACATAGTCGGAAAGTGCGTCTACGTTTATAGCCAGGATGTGCGAAATAGACGCGGTTGTACCGTTTTGAACCGATTTTTGCTTGGCCAGGCATGGAGTAGAGCGTGAACAAGCTTATCTCTCAGATGAAAGTCCTCGTGGTCGACGATCAGCCCTTGATCGTGGAAGAGTTGTGCGAATACCTCGAAAGCAGCGGTTACCGTTGCGTGCCTTGCGATTCAAGCCGGCAGGCCATCGCGCGGTTCCGTGAAGACGCTGAAATCGCCCTGGTGCTGTGCGACCTGCACATGCCGGAAATGGATGGCATCGAGCTGGTCCAGGAGCTGCAACGCCTTGCCGGCAAACGCCGCGCCTTCGAGGCGATCATGCTGACCGGGCGTGCCGACAAACAGGACGTGATCAAGGCGCTGCGGGCGGGCATCGCCGATTACTATCAGAAGCCGATCAACCTCGAAGAACTGCTTGAAGGCCTGCAACGCCAGGAGGCCGCGTTGCATGAGCGCCAGAAGGATCTGGAACTGGGGCAGTTGAATCAGAAATTGCAGTTCCTGTCCGCGTCGATCGACGACCTTTACCACGACCTCGACAAGGTGCGCAGCGGCCCGCAACCTGCTACTGATGACGCCCTGGGCGACGACGTCGAAGGCGCCGAAATGCCGGTGATCTTCAAGCAACTGTCGCCGCGCCAATTGGATGTGGCGCGCCTGGTCGGCAAGGGCCAGACCAACTACCAGATCGCCTGCGAACTGGGCATCACCGAAAACACGGTGAAGCTCTACGTGTCCCAGGTGCTGCGCCTGACCCACATGCACAACCGCACGCAACTGGCGCTCGCGCTGTCACCCGCCAGCGCGTCGATCCGCCAGCGCGTGAGCGCCCACTAGTTACTGCTGCCACTCTTCGCGGCGCCACCCTGCTTCTGGTCGTAGTACTCGGGAATGGGGTGCTTGTAGCTTTCGATCAAGCGTTGCATGGCCTGCTCGCGTTCCGCCGGGGAGGCTTTTTGCGCTGTGGACGAAGCCAATTGCCCGGTGACCTGCATCTGCAGCCAGCCTTCGGTCTGCTGTTGATAAGGCGATGACGGGCCGGGCTCGATGGCCAGTGCGCTCAGGGGCAGGGTGGCCAGCAGCAGGTGGGCGAACGGTTTGAGTGTCATCTGAATACTCCCTCGGATACTTATTTGACGGGCACTTGCCGTGCGTCGCTGACGGTTGCCACTTGCTCCCTGGCGCGGGGCGCCGAGCGCTTGAGTTGTTCGGCGCGGAGCTGGGCCTGGGTGAATTGCTCGGGGCTCAAGCCAAAGCGGCTGACCAACTGCGACGCCTGCGTCCAGTTGTCCTGATAGATCAGCAGGGTGACCAGATTGACCGCCGCCAGTGAGCTGCTCTGGTTGAGTTCCATGGCGGTGAGGAATTCGAAGCGCGCGTCCTCCAGGCGCAACTGGTTGAGGTAGACCACGCCGAGGTCATTGCGGATTTTCTCGTCGATGGGCGACAACCTGGCTGCCCGCTGCAAATGCTCCATGGCCTGGCCGTTATCCCCCTTGGCCACCGCCAGTTGGCCCAGCCCGTGCTCGCCCTCGGCCGCCAGGCACGTGCCGAGCAGGCCGCGATATAACCCTTCGGCCTCGCTGCGTCCCAGCAAGCGGTAGACCTTGGCTTTGCGCAGGCGCACCTGCGGCAGGTTGTCCGACAGGTTCTGCAGATTGGCCAGGCTGGCGTGTAGCTTGCCGTCGTTGGCCATGTCGTCGGCGAGGTTCAGCGACAGCTCCTGGTCGGCGTTGGGCTTGGTGCAACTGCCGGTGCCGGCGAACCCGGCCCAGGGAGCCTGGCCCATGTTCGCGCAACCACTGATCAGTAGCAGGCTGCAGGCGGCAAACAGTAATTTCATGGTGCGTCCTCTCAAGTGCCGATGGCCTTGGATATGGCAATAAACCCCGGGCCGGCCAGTACGATCAGCAGCGCGGGAAACAGAAAAACCATCATCACCACCGACATCTTGGCCGACATCTTGGAAATGAATTCCTGCATGCGCGTCAGGCGCCGGTCATCGAGCAGTTGCTTGAGGGCCTGCAACGATTTCATCGCACCGCCGCCCTGATACAGCAGCTGTTGCAGGATGGTGCAGGTGTCGGTGAACTCATCCACGCTGAGCATCAGACTGGTTTTGCTCAGTTCTTCGCCCAGCTCCAGGCCCGAGTCCACCCGTGCCAGCACCAGGCGCAACTCGGCGGTCAGCACCGGCATCAACGTCTGGGAGTCGTTGGACATGACCCGCAAGGTTTGCTCCACCGCCATGCCGGACTCGAACAGGATGCGCAGCAGTGGGATAAAGGTCGAAATCTCCTGGGCGATCTGCTCCTGGCGCCGTTTGGCGACGGAGGCCAGCACACGTTTGGGCAGCAGGTAACCGACGGCAAACCCGAGAAACGGCACCGGCCAGACATGGGCGACGTCCGGGAAAAACAGGCTTTGCACCAGGATCGTCAGGCCCAGCAACAGAATCGGCGCGCCCACCTGGCAGGCGGCGAACATCGAGCGCTGGCTGGCCTTTCTCCAGCCGATGCGGTTGAGCAGGGTCTGGGTTTCGTTGTCCAGGCTGATGGTGCGCTGGCCGATGCGCGTATTGCCCAACTGACGCAGCAACTGGCCCATCTTGTCATCGCGTACGGTGTTGCCCTGTAGCCGCTGGCTGACCAGCCGCTGCTGGCGACGATGGGCGAGCAGGTTGATGACCAGCAGCGCGAGTGCCGCGAAAAACAGGGCGATGCTGATCATCACGGCCATCTCAGACGCTCCTCAGCATGCGCCACAGCGCCACGCACCCGATGACCTGCATGCTGAAGGCGCCGATCAGCAACCATTGGCCGCTGTCATCGGCCCACATGCCCACCAGATACGTCGGGTTGGTCAGCAGGAAATAGCTCGCCACGCTGACCGGCAACAACGCCAGGACCACCGCGGTGACCCGGGTTTCGCCGGTCATTGCGCGCAGTTGGCGCGCACCCTGGTCGCGCTCGCGGATCATCTTGATCAGGTTTTCCAGCAGCTCGCTGGCGTTGCCGCCATACCGATGGTTGACCTTCAAACCGAGGGCAAACAGGCGCAATTCATCCTGTTCATACAGCTCGGCGAAATCGTGGGTGGCCTCCGGCAGGCTGACGCCCAGCAGCACATTGCGCTTGATGCGGCCCATGGCGGTGCGCAGTGGGTCGTCGCTGGCGTCGATAGCGTTGAGCACCGCATCGGCCAGGGTGCGCCCGGATTTGAGACTGCGCACCGCGTGATCGAGCAACTGCGGCAGTTGTTCGATCATGCGCTGCAAGCGCCGTTGATAGCGCAGTGAGATGTAGAAGCGCAGGATCAGCGGCGGCCCCAGTAGCATCACCAGCAATCCCAGCCATTCGAAGGCGAGCAAGCCCAGCACTACGCCCAGCGCCCACAGGCTCAGCCACAGCCCCAGGCGTTCGGTCGGCTTGCCCAGGCCGGCACGCATAAAGGCGCGCTCCAGGCTGTTGAGCAGTGGGTTGCTTTCCTGGGCTTGCGGCTGCCCGTGGGCCAGGCGCTCCAATACGCGGTCGGTCTGGGCCTGACGTACCCCGCGGCGCATCAACTGCACACCGAGCAACAACATGGCCAGGGAGGTCAGCGCGAGCAGTATCGGACCAAGCATGGGGCACGCCTCCTAGTGCGGCAGGTGGCTCTCGCGGCGCAGCTTGTCGCCGGCGGGGTGGATGGCCTCGCGCAAGAATCCGTAGCCGGTGCGCTTGTCGAGGCGGAACAAGGTATTGGTGACGTAGATGTCATCGCGCACGCCGACCACTTCCACCACTTCGGTGACGCAGCGGCGGCCGTCGGGCAGGCGTGACAATTGGATGATCACGTCGAGTGCCGCGCAGATCATCTGGCGCAGGGTTTTTTCCGCGATCAGGCGCCCGGTCAGGCCCACCAGCGTCTCCAGGCGCAGCAGCGCGTCCTGGGCATTGTTGGCGTGCACGGTGCTCATCGAGCCGTCGTGGCCGGTGTTCATTGCGGTGAGCACATCGAGCACTTCGACGCCACGGATCTCGCCAAGGATGATGCGGTCCGGGCGCATCCGCAGGGCGTTGCGGATCAGGTCGCTGGCCTTTACTTCGCCGTGGCCTTCGGCATTCGGCGGGCGGGTTTCCAGGCGTACCACGTGGGGGTGGCCCAGTTGCAGTTCAGCCACGTCTTCGATGGTGACCAGCCGTTCATGGGGGTTGATCAGTTGGCTGAGGATGTTCAGCAAGGTGGTCTTGCCGGTGCCGGTACCGCCACTGATCAGGATGTTGCAGCGCTTGCCCACCGCGCCCTGGAAGAACTCGAAAATCGGCTGGTCGATGGTTTGCATCGCCACCAGGTCGCTGCTTTTGAGCATGTCCTTGCGGAATTTCCGGATCGACAGGCACGGCCCATCCAGGGCAATCGGCGGGATGATCGCGTTGACCCGGCTGCCGTCGGGCAGCCGCGCATCGACCATCGGCGAGGACTCATCCAGGCGCCGCCCCAACGGCGCGAGGATGCGCTGCATGACGCGTTCCACGTGATGGTCATCGATAAACCGCAGGTCACTCTGGTGCAGCAACCCCTCGCGCTCAACGAACACCCGATGGGGGCCGTTGACCAGGATTTCAGTGACAGAGGCATCGCGCAGCAGCACTTCCAGGGGGCCGAAGCCGGTGAGTTCGTCGACGATCTCTTCGGCCAGGCGTTCCATCTCGTAGCGGGAAATCGCCAGGTGCATGCGGGTGATGTATTCGCTGACCTTGTCGATCACAAACTGCGCGAGGGACTGGCGTGTGCCTTCCAGCAGGTTGCGCCCCGACTCCTCGATGGCATCGATGATGTAGCGGTGCAGTACCAGCTTGAGGCCGTCATGGTCGGTGTTGCCGACGGCGCTGCGCCCGCCCGGCCCGCCGAACAGTTTGTCGCCGCTCATTTGGTGCTCCAAAGACGGGTCAGCCAGTTGGCGGTGGGTTTCTCAAGGCCTTCGGAGCGCTTGGCCAAGCGCTCGCCGAGGTTGCGCAAGCCTTGGGTCAACGGTTCGCGCGGGGCCAGGGTGAACAGGCTTTGGCCCTGATTCTTGGCGTTGAGGCGGATGTCTGCACTCAGCGGCAATATGGCCATCACCTCCAGGCCGAAGGTTTTGCCCAAGGCTTCGGCCTCGGGCGCGGCGCCTTTGATGTAGCGGTCGATCAGCAGCCGCCCGTGTTCGAGTTTCATGCCCTTTTCGCGCCAGCGATTGAGCACCGCCAGGTTGCGACGGCAGTCGAGCACACTCTGGTCGGTGCACCACAAGAGCTTGTCGCAGTGGCTGACAACGGTGCGCAGGGCGTCGCTGTCCGGCTGCCCAGTGAGGTTCACCACGATGTGCTGGAAGTGTTGGCGCAGGGCGCTGAGCAGCATGTACAACTCGGCGGCACTGGTTTGTTCCAAGGGATCGTCGCCGTCGGTGTAGGCGAGGATCCGCAACCCATCCTCGGCCTGGGTAAAGGCGCTGTTGATCAGCGTGGCGTCGAGGCGGCGCAGGTGGCGCAGGGCATCGCCAAAGTGGAACGAGCTTTCCAGGCCGAGCAACGCCAGGCTGTCGCCCCGTGGCAGGCCCAGGTCGAGCACCAGGGTTTGCTGGCCACTTTTCTGCACCACGTGGGCCAGGTGGTCGGCCAGCATGGCGCCGTCGGTGCCGCACTGGGTGCCGTACAGCACGGTCAGGCCGCCCAGGTGGCTGGTGTGGGCCACGGCGGGCAGGCGTTTGCCCAGGCGCCGGACCAGCCCCGCCACTTCGCTGGAGCGCGAGCCGTAGGCGACAAAGTCCCGGGCCCCGGCGCGCATGGCGTTCAGCACCAGTTGGTTGTCCATGCCGTCGCCCAGGGCCACGATGGCCAGCATGGGCTTGGCCTCCAGGGCGCCTTCGATCAAAGCGCACTGGTTGCTGACGTTTTCCCGGTCCAGGCCGATGAACACCAGGTTGGCGAAGGTCACGTCTACCAACGCCAGCAATTCGTCGAGGCTGCCGCTGCCGGCGCTGACCACTTGGCCGAGGGGCGCGAGGGCACCCTGCAGCCATTCCAGGTCGGTGCTGTTGCGGGTGATTGCAAGGAAGGTCTGGCTCAGGCTTTCACTCATTGGGACAGTCCCGTGCGTCGGTCGAAATTACCGTTTTCGAGGAAGAACAGGCGATACCAGTTCGGGTCATAGCTGCGCAGTTTTTCCCCAGGCAGCGAAGGCAGTTGCGCGTTGGCGGCCAGGGGTTGGACCAGGTGCGGGGTGACAATCATCAGCAGCTCTTTTTCTTCGCGGCTGATGTTGGAGTCACGGAAAAATGCACCCAGGATCGGGATGTCACCCAGGCCGGGAAACTTGGCGATGGTCGAACGGTTGTTGGTGCTGATCAGCCCGCTGATCACGAAGCTTTCGCCATCGGCCAAGGACACGCTGGTGTCGGTGCGGCGCACGGTAAGCGCGGGCACCTGGATGCCCTGGATCGCGATGGCGTTGCTGTAGTCCAGTTCGCTGACTTCTGGCGCCACCTTGAGGGTGATGCGGTTGCGGTCGATCACCGTGGGGGTGAGGGTCAAGCGGATGCCGAATTCCTTGTACTCGATGGAGATGCTGTCGCTGCCGGAACTGGGTACCGGAATCGGCACTTCGCCGCCGGCCAGGAAGGTCGCGCTCTGGCCGCTCAGGGCCACCAGGCTGGGGCGTGCGAGGGTGTAGGCGAAGCCGCTGCTTTCCAGGGCATTGATCATCGCCTTGACTCGACCCCCGCCGAAGCCGACGTTGAAATTGTCGGTACTCACCGGCAGTTTGAACACGCTCTCCGAGGGCGAGACGATGCTCGGGCTGCTGACGAAGAAGTTGGTGCCGATCCCCAGGAACTTGGTGCTCGCCTCCTTGAGCTTGGTGCGGCTGACTTCAACGAAGCGGATGTCGGTCTGCACCTGGCTGGGCAGCGAAGGGTCATCCGATGGCGACAGCGACAGGCTGGTCAACGCCGAAGTGGCCTTGCCTTTGACGAACACCATGGTCTGGCGCGGGTTGGGCGAGCAGGCGGTCCAGATCATCAGGGTGGTGGCGCCGGGTGCGACGCCGGTGAGCAGGAAGGCCTGGTTGCCGTTGACGTGTACGTCGGCGATTTTCGGATCGCCGACGGCCAGCCGGGTAATGGCGACCGGCGACTGTATGGCCTGTTGCAGCCCTTCACCCACCTCCAGCGTGGCGGGCAACTGTCCCAGGCTGGCGCAGTTGGCGGAAGCCGCCTGGGCGGCCGCGACGGGCAGGCTGAGGGTGATGACGGCCCAGAACACTCGCGAAAACTTCGGCATGGAACGACTGCTCATTCAAGACATCCTTAGCGCTATCAGGGCGTTTGTTGAGTGATCTGGTTGCCGCGTATGACTTCGACCCCAGAGCGCCGCGGGGCGCCCGTGGTGGCGGGCCGGTTGAAGTTGCCGAGGGGCGGCGTGGTGAGCGCCAGTTGGTTGAATTGGTAGAGATCGCGCTTGGCGCTGTCGAGGTTGGCCATGGCGTCGGTGCCGCCGCTCCAGTAGTGGCTCAGGCGCTGCTCGTCGGCGCTGCGTACGGCCAGGCGCAGGTTGCCGGCTTGTATGGCCAGGACCAGGCGGGTCATCAACTGTTCAGGCACCGCCAGCAACACCGTGCGCGCACTGGCGCGGTTTTGTTGTTGCCTGGCCTTGTCTTCCTGGGTGACGGGTACCGGGGAGCCGGGTTTGCCGTCGTTGGTCAGCCCCAGCTGATCACCCACGCCCAGCAGGCGCAGGGCCGGGATGATGGTTTGTGCGGAGGGTTGCGGGTTGCCGTTTTCCTGGCGCAGATAGAGCATCACGTCAACGTAGTCACCCGGGTTGAGTTGGCCGCCGGCGCCGGTCACTTCATCCACGGCGACCGCCAGTGCGCGCTCATCGGGGCGGATCATGCGGGACAGGTTGCCGCCGGCGCTGAAGCTCTCTTCGGTCAGCCAGGTGCCGGCTTCCAGGGCGCGCCATGGGGCGCGGCCGACGGCTTGGTCCAGGCGGGTCAGGCTGCCGGCGGGCACGGTCTTGAGTTTTTCCACGCTCAGGTCGGCGGCGGTCAGCGCGACGAAGGGCGGCACGTCATGGATCAGTACGACCACGGGTAGGCGGGTCGGGTCTTCGACGGGAGCCACGGGGGCGTTGTTAATGACAGGTGGCGCGACGGCGGTGATGGGCTCCGGCCGGCTCAGGACGAGGCCCCAATACCCGGCGATCAGCGCGCCGAGCAGCAATATCACGGCCAGAATCATGCTGATACGACTGCTCATAAAGGCTCTCCCTTTCCTGCTGCCGGGCCTGCCATCGGGTCCGTCCAGCGACTACGCAATCAGTGCATTCTGGGCTTCTGACTATTTCGCTATTTGAAGGTAGTAGAGCTAGGACAAAACGCCATTAATCCGTCTGAATATTATGCGTCGCCACACAAATACAGGGGGGTTGGCGCCATGAAACTGACTAATACTTTGTGATTAGTCGCTTGTTACAGTTGTTGGGAGTGGATTTGCCGACAATGCTCTTGTGGCATAGCAAGATCATGTTGCAAGCCCGCTACATCGCGCTTCCTGCGCAAAGGAGAAGTCATATGTTCAATATGTTCCTTGACGGTATTCGCAAGGTGTTCATCAAAATCCAGATCCTGTCGTATGGCAGGGAAGGGGCTTCCGGTATTGAATATGCGATTGTTGCAGCGATGTGTGCGGCGGTCATCGGGGCGTTCATGTCGCCGATCAGCACCAAGGTGAAGGCTATCTTTACTTCCATACAAACCGGGATCGGTACTTGATGTTTTAATGCGTTGCGTTCTCCTCTTTAGTTTGACGGAGCTCTATATGCACATCGAAGACAGCATTCGCAGCGCGTACGTGAAAGTGCAAGTAATGGTGAGCGCCAGGGACGGCGCCTCCGGCATCGAGTACGCCATTGTGGCGGCGATGTGCGCGGCGGTGATCGGTATTTTCATGACCCCGATCAGCGACCGTGTGAAGGTATTGTTCAACCTGATCGAAACGAGCCTGCTGTCGACTTGATCATTTTATTGACGCGACTAACCTGAGTACATTCTTAGTGTCAGAATCTTTTTCCATGAGCCTCCCTGCCTCGTCTTCCCGGCAACAAATCCTCTTGGTGGACGACGAAGAAGACGCCCTGATCGAACTCGCCGAATCCCTCGCAAATGAGGGATTTGTCTGTTTCACCGCCACCTCCGTGACCTTCGCGCTACAGGAATTGACCCTCAACCCCGACATCGCGCTGATCATCACCGACCTGCGCATGCCCGAGGAAAGTGGCATCTCTCTGATCAAGCGCCTGCGCGAACACACCGACCGCCAGCACCTGCCGGTGATCGTGATGTCGGGTCATGCCGAGATGGATGACGTCAGCGACATGCTGCGCCTGCAAGTGCTGGATCTGTTTCGCAAGCCGATCTATCTGGTGCGCTTGATCGATACCCTCAACAATCTGTTTCCTCTCCAGAAACGCCATCTCTGACCTCAATGGCGAGGCAACAAGCGCCCTCGCCACAGGTTTGCAACCCTGCCGTTCAGAGTTGATAGCTGAAGCTCAAGGTATAGCGCGGCCGCCGATCAAAGCTGTCCAGCGCGACGTCCGACATCGGCTTGGCCGCTTCCAGCGCAATGTTGTAGTACTTGCTGTCGCCAAAGCGCAGGCCGACGGCCGCCGAGGACAGGTTATTGCCCTTGACCGGCACTTCGTTGAACCACGTCTTGGCGCGGTCGAACACCACGTAGGGTTGCAGGATGCGCACCCAGTCGCCGGCGCGGTTGTAGCTGTAGTTGACCTCGTAGGCCACGCCCCAGCCCTTGTCGCCGGAACCCTGGTCATCCGGGTAGCCTCGGCCGAAATTCTGCCCGCCGAACGTGGCGCGTTCGCTGTCGGGCAGGGTGTCGTCGCTCCAGTAGAACGCCCCCGACAGCACGCCCTGGAAGTTGCTGGCGAACAGCTTGTTGCTTTGCACGCCGGACAGGCGCAGGCGGAAGAAGTCGAGGTCGGGTTTTAGCCCTTGCAGATCGCTGCGGGTCTTGGCGCCCATGCCGTTGATGCCTTGGTACAAACCGGCGCTGAGGATGCGCAGTTGGTCGCTGTCGGCCTTGCGCCAGTCGCCTTCGAAGGCCAGGGCGCGCAGGTCTGTTTCGACATCGAAGCGATTGGGGAAACCCACCAGTTGATAGCGGGTTTTCTGGTCGACGCCGTACAAGCGTGTACCCAGGCTCAACGACTCGGTCGGCGAGGCGATCAGCGGGTGGCTCAAACCAATGGAAAATCGGTCGATGGCCTGGTGCGGCTTGAGCTCGAAACCGCCGCCCAGTTGCAAATGGGTGCCTGGGTCGGCGCGGTAGCGTTCCCCCGAAAGTGCCAGTTGGGTGCCCTCGGCGTTGATGAATTGGCTGTAGGCGGCGCGGTAGTAGTGTTCCTTGTCGTCGCCCGGCGGGAACAGGCCACTGACGGTCAACTGCTCGCCCATGGACGTCTGGGAGTTGCTGGTAGCGCTGAGCAGCGCTTGCAGGCCGCCACGGCTGGCCTGGTTGAGGCTCATGCTGGTGGTGAACGGCTTGCGGCTGGCGGTGATCTGCATGCGGGTGCCGCCGTCGGTGGTGCCCGGTGGCGGCACTTGCGCCTGGAGCGTCACGCCTGGTATCGCGCCCATCAGCGTGGTGTAACGCTCGAACGTCTTGCGTGTGAGGGGGCGTTCGGCCTTGAGTTTGTCCGCGAGTTTGGCGACGTAGGCCGACACCGAGCCGATGTCGCCCTGCACGTGGTAATCGCGGATATAGCCCTCCACCAGCACGACGTGCACCAGGCCGCCTTCGAAATGTTGTTCCGGCAGGAACGCGTAGGACAGCAAGTAGCCATCCGCCTGGTAGCGCCGGGTGATGCTGCGGGTGGCTTCGATCAGGTGGGCCAGGTCTGTTTCGTGGCCAATCAGCGGCTCGAACGCCTGGGCCAGTTCCTTGAGCGGGTAGACCGTGCCACCGTCGATCTGCAGTTTGCGGATGGTCACTTTGGTGTCCATCAATAAGGGTTTTGCTTCGCTGGCTGCGGGCGTCGGCAACTGGGTCTGCGGGGTGTTCGGTCGATAGGCATCGGCGGGCAGGTTGGGCACGGGCAGGTTGCGGATGGTGTCGTTGCTATTAAGGAAGCTGGGCAGGGTATCGGCGTGGGCGTAGGCACTGAGGGTGAGCAACAACAACGGCGTGAAAGCGCGCATAGGACACTCCATGGTCAAAACTGCTGCAGCGTTTCGCAGATTCCCGCCGGGCTCTGGGGGCGCGGTTCGGGTGCCTTTCATTGGCGCTAAAAAAGACGAGAGACTTACTGGGTCTCTCGTCTCAACCAAGCGTAGGCGCTGTAGGGGAGGCCGTCTAATCGGCCAGGTGCAATTCTATTTCTTGCCAATCAGGCCTCCGAGCAGGCCGCCGTTGCTGCTCGTACCGGCGCTGGCGCTGGCAGATGCGCTGCCGCCCAGGTTCAGGCCGCCACCGAGCAACCCACCGCCGCTGGTGCCACCTGTGACCACGCCACCCACCGAGGCCACGGTGTTGCCGACGGCGTTCACAGTGCCGCCCAAGGCATTGGTGACCGGGTTGGCATTGGTGCCGACGATGGCGCCGCCCAGGTTGCTCACAGCCCCGCCGACGTTGGTGACCAGGCCATTGACCGGAGCGCCGAGCCCAGTGGCGCTACCGACGTTCTGCGTGAGGCTGGTGACGCCGCTGGTGACCGGGTTGAGCGCGCCACCCACGCTGGTGGTGAGTGCCGCCACCGGCGCACCCGCTGCGCTGTTCGGCACGCCACTGCCGCCGAGCAGCGTGCCCAGGGATGCCACGCTGCCGCCTGCGTTGCCGCCCGTGATGCCCGCCGCACTGACCAGGCCATTGGTGTTGCCGGCATTGAGGCCGTTGCCGGCGCCGGCGATCACGCCGCCGATGAGTTCCGGCAGGCCGAGGTTGGTTGTCCCCGTGCCGCCACCCGTGCCGCCGGTTGGGTTGACGTAGCCCCCGGCGCTGGTGACCACGGTACCTGCGCCATTGAGCACGCTGCCCACCGCGCCGGTGACTGGGTTGCCAGTGCCGCCCGCACTGGCGACTTGATTGCCGAGACCGTCGACGGTACTCCCGACTTTATTCAGCAGGCCGCTGACAGGGCTGTTCAGGCCGGTCGCGGTGCCGACTTGGCCGGTGGTTTTTTCCACCAGCGAGACCACGGGCACCAGCACTCTGGCGCCGACGGCGTTGGTGACCGAACCCAGTGGGCCGGTGGTGCTGGCGGTACTCAGGGTGTCGCCGAGCATGGTCACGACGTTGCCGACATTGTCGACTGCGCCGCCGACCGCCGGCGCGACACCGCTGACCACGGGCACGCGCCCGAGCAAGGTGGCAACGTTGGTGCCGGTCGTGCTCACGCCATCACCCAGGTCCGAGACACCGTTGCCGACCCCGGCGAGGGTCGTGCCCAGTGCGTTGCTGTCAGTGCCGAGCGTGCCCAAGCCGTCCGACAAACCGGTGCCGATGCTGCCCACTGCGGTGCCAGTGGCAGTCACCAGGCCGCCGGCGGTAGCGCCGACAATCGGCAGGTTGCCCAGTTGGGTGCCTAGGCTTTCGACCGCGGTGCCGGCACCGGTCACGGTAGTGCCCACGGTGTCGACGACGGTGGCGGTGACCAATGGCGTGGTCGTGCCGCCGGTGCCAGTGCCAGGACCGGTGGTGCCGCCACCTGTGCCTCCTCCAGTACCTCCTCCAGTGCCGCCACCAGTGCCGCCACCTGTTCCACCTCCAGTGCCGCCGCCAGTACCACCGCCGGTGCCACCTGTGCCGGCAGTCGTATCGTCGGTGGAGGACGAGCCGCCGCTGTGATGCCCACCACCGCCGCTGCTGCAACCGCCGAGTGTCAGTGCTACGGCGAGGGCGAGTGCGGTACTTGCTTTCCAAAACACTACTTGAGTTTTCATGATTGAGTTCCTTGCACCTGTACAACCTGAGTTGTCTTCAAACACTCGCTATTTCTTTGGATAGCGATGGGTTTGTCCGTGGAATCATCACAGGCCTGGGGCAACTTTCGCGCAATGCTCAACTTGGTATTAACGATTTATATAGGGAGGGCAAGTCTGTACTTGGCGATTAATACGAAGGGTGTAGGGGGAGGATGTATATATATTAAAAAACATGGGGTTGAATAAATGGGCGGACTTTATGAAGTCCGCTATCACTTAAGGTGTATATATACAATTTATCGGTTTGTTTCAGGCAATGGGTTGCCACTTGCCGAGCATATGCTCAATCTCTTCGCTGCCTTTCAACACCCATTCACCACTGGAACCGGCTGCGCTGGTGAATAACCGCACTTCACTGGGCAAGCGCACCGGTTTTTTGAACTCGACGTGTATTTCGATATTGGCCGCGGGCAGATGCTCACCGAGGGCGGCGAGGGCGTGCGCCTTGTTCCATAGACCGTGGGCAATGGCCTGGGGGAACCCGAACAGCCTGGCGGTCAGGGCGCTGAGGTGGATCGGGTTGTAGTCGCCGGACACCCTGGCATAACGCCGACCGACGTCGGCAGGGGCGGGCCAGCGTGTCAGTTCGCTGACGGGGGGGGGCGTGGGCAGGGCGTCGTCCGCCGCGTTGCCGTCAGTCTTCACGCCTCGGCAGAGCATGCGGCTTTCGGCTTCCCACAGCAGGCCCAGGGCATCTTCGACGGTGGTCACCACGTCAAAGGTCGCACCCTTGGGGTGAGGCTTGAGGTTTTGCGTGTGTACGCTGAGGGTCAGCTCGCTGATGCCGCCCAAGGGCCTGTGGATACGGATGCAGTTGCCCAGGTGAATCAGGCCCAGCAACGGGAAGGGGAACCTTGTGTCGGTGAGCAACTGCATCTGCAGGCCGAACGCCAGGACATGGGGGTACGTCGCCGGCAGGATCGGGCTGTCGGCAAAGCCGCAGACCCTGCGATAGGCCGCCACGTGCGTAGGGTCGACGCTGACCCGGCAGCGCAGCCCCAGGGCGGGCAAGGTGTCGCCGCTGATTTGGCGCTTGAGCGCCGCACGCCAGTACAGCGGTGGCAGAAACGGAGTGCTGCCTAAGGTTTGCCAATCCATGGCTACGCTCCCAGAAGACTTTGCCCGCACACCCGCAGCGCCTGGCCGCTGACCGCGCCGGACCCCGGTTGGCCAAGCCAGGCCACGGCCTCGGCGACGTCTTGCGGCAGGCCGCCCTGGCCCAGCGAATTCATGCGACGCCCGGCCTCACGCAGGCCGAACGGGATATGCGCGGTCATCTGGGTTTCAATGAAGCCCGGCGCCACGGCATTGATGCTGATGCCACGGCCCTTGAGCAGCGGCGCCCAGGCCTGCGCGAGGCCAATCAAGCCGGCCTTGCTCGCGGCGTAGTTGGTTTGCCCACGGTTGCCGGCGATGCCACTGATGGAGGCGAACAGCACCACGCGGGCGTGGTCTTGCAGGGTGCCGCTGTCAATCAGCGCCTTGGTCAGCACTTGCGGGGCATTCAGGTTGACCGCCACCACCGCGTCCCAAAAGTCCGGGGTCATGTTGGCCAAGGTCTTGTCGCGGGTGATACCGGCGTTGTGCACCAGAATGTCGAGGCCGGTGGGCAGTTGCTCGACCAACTGGTCGGCGGCGGCGTCGGCGCAGATGTCCAGCGCGACGCTACGCGCACCCAGGCGTGCGGCCAGAGCGTCGAGGTCGGTCTTGGCCTGGGGCACATCGAGCAGGACCACCTCGGCGCCGTCGCGGGCGAGGGTCTCGGCGATGGCCGCGCCAATGCCTCGGGCGGCTCCGGTGACCAGCGCCGTGCGCCCGGCCAGCGGGCGGGTCCAGTCCTCGACCGGCGTGGCGCAGGCTTCCAGGCGGATCACCTGGCCCGAGATGTATGCGCTTTTGGGTGAGAGGAAGAATCGCAGCGCGCCTTCCAGTTGGTCTTCGGCGCCGTCACCGACGTAAAGCAATTGCAGCACGCCACCGTTGCGCAACTCTTTGGCCAGGGACCGGCTGAAGCCTTCAAGGGCGCGTTGGGCACTGGCCGCGAATGGGTTGAGAAAGCTCTCTGGCGCACGACCGAGGATCACCAGGTGTGCGCTGTTATCGAGGTTTTTCAGCAGTGGCTGGAAGAATTCGCGCAGTTGCTTGAGTTGCTCGGTGTGCTGCAACTCACTGGCGTCGAATACCACGGCCTTGATCTTCGGGCCATGTCCGGGGATCCATGTCGAGGTTTCGGTGCCGTAGGTGTAAATGGCGTCGGTGAGTTTGTGCGCGAATGCCTGCACCTTGTCCACCAACCCGCCACCGCCGAGTAACAAGGCGCCTTCGACCGGGCGCAGACGCCCGGCCTGCCAGCGTTCCAGGCGTACCGGTGACGGCAGGCCAAGGGCGGCGACCAGACGATGGCCGAGGCCTGAATTGGCGAAGTCGATATAACGGTCAGGCATGGAACGCTCTCCAGAAACTGTGGTTCAAAGAAGAGTTGACCATCAAAACGCGCTAGTCGTTCGATCAGCCTAGGCTAGGCTGACGGATTACACCCATTTCCAGCAGGGAGATTTTCATGACTCAATTGCGCCGTGTAGCGATCATTGGCGGTAACCGTATCCCTTTTGCCCGCTCCAATGGTCCCTACGCCACGGCGAGCAATCAGGCGATGCTGACCGCTGCGCTGGAAGGCCTGATCGAGCGTTACAACCTGCACGGTTTGCGTATCGGCGAGGTGGCCGCCGGCGCGGTGCTCAAGCATTCGCGGGACTTCAACCTGACCCGCGAATGCGTGCTCGGCTCGCGCCTGTCGCCGCAAACCCCGGCCTATGACATTCAACAAGCATGCGGCACCGGGCTTGAGGCGGCGTTGCTGGTGGCCAACAAAATCGCCCTGGGCCAGATCGAGTGCGCGATTGCGGGTGGGGTCGACACCACGTCCGACGCGCCCATCGGCGTCAACGAAGGGCTGCGCAAGATTCTGCTGCAAGCCAACCGCAGCAAATCCCTGGCGGACAGGCTTAAAGTGCTGTTGCAACTGCGCCCCCATCACCTCAAGCCGGAACTGCCGCGCAACGGTGAGCCACGCACAGGGTTGTCCATGGGCCAGCATTGCGAACTGATGGCGCAGACCTGGCAGATCCCCCGCGCCGAGCAAGATCAGCTGGCGCTGGAGAGTCACCGGAACATGGCGGCCGCCTACGCCGAAGGCTGGCACAACGATTTGCTCACGCCGTTCCTCGGCCTGACCCGCGATAACAACCTGCGCCCGGATCTGACCCTGGAGAAACTTGCCGCGCTCAAGCCGGCGTTCGAACGCGGCGAAAAAGCCACGCTCACGGCGGGCAACTCCACGCCTCTGACAGATGGTGCCTCATTGGTATTGTTGGGCAGCGAGGCCTGGGCTAAAGAGCGTGGCCTGCCGATCCTCGCGTATTTGCGCGATGGTGAAGCGGCGGCGGTGGATTTCGTCAACGGTGCCGAAGGCCTGTTGATGGCGCCGGTGTATGCGGTGCCGCGTTTGCTGGCGAGGAATGGCCTGACGCTGCAAGACTTCGATTACTACGAGATCCACGAAGCCTTCGCTGCCCAGGTGTTGTGCACGCTCAAGGCGTGGGAGGATGCGCACTACTGCAAGACGCGCCTCGGGCTTGATGCCCCCCTCGGCGCGATCGACCGCAGCCGGCTCAACGTCAAGGGCAGTTCATTGGCGGCCGGGCACCCGTTTGCTGCCACGGGTGGGCGTATCGTCGCCAACCTGGCCAAACTGTTGGACGCGGCGGGCAAGGGGCGTGGGCTGATTTCAATCTGTGCGGCAGGCGGGCAGGGGGTTACGGCGATCATTGAGCGCTGAAACTGGCATATCTGATGCATTCTTAAGTGATCAACGGTCAGTCGCCTCTCCCACCGGCGGGCCGATTGCCGTATAACGAGTGCCATACGCGTATTTGGTAATAAAGGACCCACAATAAAAGCTGATGAAGACTCCTAAACGCATTGAACCCCTGATCGAAGACGGTCTGGTCGACGAAGTGCTGCGCCCACTCATGAGTGGTAAAGAAGCAGCTGTTTATGTGGTGCGCTGCGGCAATGAATTGCGTTGCGCCAAGGTTTACAAGGAGGCGAACAAACGAAGTTTTCGTCAGGCGTCCGAATACCAGGAAGGCCGCAAGGTCCGCAACAGTCGTCAGGCCCGGGCCATGGCCAAGGGCTCCAAATTCGGCAAGAAAGAAACCGAAGATGCCTGGCAGAACGCTGAAGTGGCGGCGTTGTTCCGCCTGGCCGGTGCGGGCGTTCGCGTGCCCCAGCCGTTCGACTTCCTGGAAGGCGTGCTGTTGATGGAACTGGTGGCCGACGAGTACGGCGATGCGGCGCCGCGCCTGAATGACGTGGTGCTGGAGCCGGACCAGGCGCGTGAATACCATGCCTTCCTGATCTCGCAGATCGTGCTGATGCTGTGTACCGGCCTGGTGCACGGTGACTTGTCCGAGTTCAACGTACTGCTCACGCCGACCGGCCCGGTGATCATCGACCTGCCCCAGGCGGTGGATGCGGCGGGCAACAACCACGCGTTCAGCATGCTGGAGCGGGATGTGGGCAACATGGCGTCGTACTTCGGGCGTTTTGCCCCGGAGTTGAAAAAGACCAAATACGCCAAGGAAATGTGGGCGCTTTACGAAGCCGGCACGTTGCACCCGGCCAGTGTGTTGACCGGCGAGTTCGATGAGCCGGAAGAGCTGGCGGACGTGGGCGGTGTAATCCGCGAGATCGAAGCGGCGCGGCTGGATGAAGAGCGTCGGCAGGCGATCCGCGCGGCGGACGATGCACCACCGAGCAAAGTGCCGGACGAGCCACCGCCGCCGCCTTGGATGCAGTGATCTCAAGGCCTGCGTAGATCTAAAAATGTGGGAGCGGGCTTGCTCGCGAATGCGGTGGATCAGTGAATATATCGTTGACTGACACACCGTCTTCGCGAGCAAGCCCGCTCCCACACAAGCCCGCTCCCACATTTGGTTTTGTATGTAGTCAGGTAGATTCCATCAGGTGCAGCAACTGCCCGAAGCCAACTCCTTGAGAATCGGACAGTCCGGCCGATGATCGCCATGGCAGTGCTCCACCAGGTCCTGCAACGTATCGCGCAACTGCCCCAGTTCCATGATCTTCTGATTCAACTCATCAATGTGCTGGCGCGCCAGGGCTTTTACGTCGGCGCTGGCCCGATGCCGGTCCTGCCACAGGGTCAGCAGTTTGCCGACCTCCTCCAAAGAAAACCCCAAGTCCCGCGAGCGTTTGATAAACGCCAGGGTGTGCAGGTCGTCGGCACCGTACACACGGTAGCCGCTGTCGGTGCGGTGGGCGGCCTTGAGCAAGCCGATGGATTCGTAGTAGCGAATCATCTTCGCGCTGAGCCCGCTCTGGCGTGCGGCTTGGCCGATGTTCATGGGCGGTGATCCTCCAGGTCCTTGGGTTTCCAGGTTTTCAGCAGCAGGGCATTACTGACCACGCTGACACTCGACAGCGCCATCGCCGCACCGGCCAACACCGGGTTGAGCAGGCCGAATGCTGCCAGTGGAATGCCGATCAAGTTATACACAAAGGCCCAGAACAGGTTCTGGCGGATTTTTGCGTAGGTCTTGCGGCTGATCTCCAGCGCGGCCGGCACCAGGCGTGGATCACCGCGCATCAAGGTAATGCCGGCCGCGTGCATGGCCACGTCGGTGCCGCCCCCCATAGCGATGCCGATATCGGCGGCGGCGAGGGCCGGGGCGTCGTTGATGCCGTCGCCGACCATGGCCACCACGCCGGTTTTTTTCAATTCGGTGACGGTGGCGGCTTTGTCGGCGGGCAGCACCTCGGCGTGCACGTCGTCGATGCCCAGCGCCTCGGCCACCACGCGCGCACTGCCGCGGTTGTCGCCGGTGAGCAGGTGGCTGCTGATGTGTTGCGCCTTGAGTTGGTGGACTGCTTCCAGTGCGCCGGGCTTGAGCGTGTCGCCAAAGGCGAACAGCCCCAGCACCCGCGGTTGCGCGCCTTGCTCGATAAGCCAGGACAGGGTGCGGCCTTCGGCCTCCCAGGCCTTGGCGGACTCGGCCAGGTCACCGGCGTTCAAGCCGCTTTCTTCGAGCAGGCGGCGGTTGCCCAGGGCCAACTGCCGACCATCGAGGGTACCGGCGATGCCGCGCCCGGTCAGGGATTGGCTGGCGCTCACGTCGGCCACCACCAGGCCTTGTTCGTTGCAGGCGTCCAGCACGGCCTTGGCCAGCGGGTGTTCACTGCCACGTTGCAGCGCCCCGGCCTGTTGCAGCAGCAGGGCTTCGTTGCCATCCACGGCGCTCAGATGCGCGATTTTTGGCGTGCCGGAGGTGAGGGTGCCGGTCTTGTCGAAGACCACGGCGCTGACTGCATGGGCGCGCTCCAGGGCTTCGGCGTCCTTGATCAGGATGCCATGGCGCGCAGCCACGCCGGTGCCGGCCATGATTGCGGTGGGTGTAGCCAGGCCCAGGGCGCACGGGCAGGCAATCACCAGCACGGCGACCGCGTTGATGATCGCGGTTTCCAGCGATGCGCCGTACAGCCACCAGCCCACCAACGTGACCAACGCCAGCACCAGCACGGCGGGCACGAACACTTGGCTGACTTTATCCACCAGTTTCTGGATCGGCGCCTTGGCGGCCTGGGCGTCTTCCACCAGGCGGATGATCCGCGCCAACACGCTTTCGGCGCCCAGGGCGGTGGTGCGCACCAGCAGGCGGCCTTCGCCGTTGATGGCGCCGCCGGTAACGCTGTCCCCTGGCTGCTTCGGCACCGGCAGGCTTTCGCCGCTGATCAGCGCTTCGTCGGCATGGCTCTGGCCTTCCACCACTTCACCGTCCACCGGGAAGCGTTCGCCGGGCTTGACCAACACCAGGTCATTGAGCGCCAGCGCGTTGATGGCGACGTCTTCTTCACGCCCGCCATTGACCCGAATCGCCCGCTCCGGGCGCAAGGCTTCAAGGGCGCGGATGGCGCTGGCGGTCTGACGCTTGGCGCGGCTTTCGAGGTATTTGCCCAGCAGCACCAGGGCGATCACCACCGCCGAGGCTTCGAAATACAGGTGCGGCGCCATGCCGGGGTGGGCGCTGAGCCATTCATAGATGCTCAGGCCGTAACCGGCGCTGGTGCCGATGGCCACGAGCAAATCCATATTGCCAGCACCGGCGCGCACGGCTTTCCACGCAGCGATATAGAAGCGTGCGCCAAAGATGAATTGCACCGGGGTGGCCAGGGCGAACTGCACCCAGGCGGGCAGCATCCAGTGCAGGCCGAAGGGTTCCACCAGCATCGGCAGTACCAGCGGCAGCGCCAGGGCAATCGCCAGCAGCAGCGACAGGCGTTCGCGCTGCAGGCGCTGGGCCTGATCGACTTCGGTAGCGGTTTCACTCTGCGGCAGGGTGGCGGTGTAGCCGGCCTTGTCGACGGCGGCAATCAACACACCAGGGTCCATCTGGCCCGCCACTACGACGTGGGCACGCTCGTTGGCCAGGTTGACGCTGACGCTTTGCACCCCCGGCACCTTGCCCAGCGCGCGCTCGACGCGGCCGGCACAGCTGGCGCAGGTCATGCCGCTGATCGGCAGGTCAAAGGTGGTGGTTCCATTCATGGGGCAGTCCTCCAGGAGAAGTGGCCCCTAGCATCAACCTTGACCTGTGGGGAAGGTCAAGGCCGTTTAATAGTCCAGCGCAGCGGCTTTGAGATACATGCCGTCCGGACCCTGGGCAATGCGCAGTTTGCGCACGTCGCCAACCTTCAACGTGATGTTCTGTGCTGGCGGCGCGAGCAGGCCCGGCTGGCAGCCCGGTGCCTGGCCCGGCAGCAACTTGAGGCGCAACGACAGGTTGCCCGCCGGCAGGTTGAACGAGGTGGACTGTTCCTGGAACAGCCGCCCGGCCAACTGATCATTCAGGTACAGGCCGATCTCGCAGTTGGTCGACACTTCCAGGCGTTCCCGGGAAATGATCAACACCGCATAGTCTTCTGCGGCACTGGCCAGCGGCGCAGCGGCAGACAAGCTCATCAGGCCGGCAAGGGCAAAAAACGACCAGCGCATGGCGAATGCTCCGTGGGTTGAATCAAAGATGGGTGAAGCTTGGCCGACAGCGCGGGCGAATACCAGCCCGGCGGATATTTTCTGAGCTTGACCTTGCCATGATGGCAAGGTCGAGACTGCCTCCACCCTCAATACAGGAGTCATGTCATGCAAGTATTCAGCGTTGAAGGAATGACCTGCGGCCATTGCGTCAAATCGGTGACCCAGGCAGTGCACAACCAGGACCCGAGCGCCGAAGTGAAGGTGGACCTCGCCGCGAAGCAAGTCAGCGTGCAAAGCCAACTGAGCGCGCAGCAAATCGCCGACGCGATTCGGGAAGAAGGCTACAGCGTCGTCTGATTTTTAATAGTTAGCGAGCTAACGTAATGTTCAAGGCACCCAAGCGCGGCTAGACTGTCGAGCTGCCGACTCACTTGGGTGTCTGATGAACCTGCGCATAATTCTGATTCTGGGCGCCTTGAGCGCCTTCGCACCGTTGGCGATCGACTTTTACCTGCCGGGCTTCCCCGCCATGGCTATCGCGTTCGGCACTGACGAAAAACATATCCAGACCACCCTGGCGGTGTATTTCACCGGCCTGGCCATCGGCCAATTGATCTACGGCCCGCTGGCCGATCGCTTTGGCCGGCGCGTGCCGCTGCTCAGCGGTGTGACCCTGTTTACCCTCGCGTCCTTTGCCTGTGCCTATGCGCCGTCGTTGGAATGGCTGATCGCCGCACGTTTCGTCCAGGCCCTGGGTGGTTGTGCGGGCATGGTGATTTCCCGCGCCGTGGTCAGCGACAAATGTGATGCGGTGGGGTCGGCCAAGGTGTTTTCCCAACTGATGCTGGTCACGGGGTTGGCGCCGATCCTCGCACCGTTGGCGGGTGGGGTGATGGTCGGGTTGTGGGGCTGGCAGTCGATCTTCCTCGCGCTGACCGCGTTCAGTGTATTGGCGGCGATTGCGGTGGCCGTCGGCCTGCCGGAAACCTTCCCGGCCCATCAGCCGCGCCAGCCATTGTCCGGCTCGCTGCGGCGCTACCTGTCGTTGCTGTCGGACCGGGTCTACCTCGGCTACGCCCTCACTGGCGGTATTGCGATTGGCGGGATGTTTGCCTACATCGCCGGTTCACCTTTCGTATTCATCAAACTCTATGGCGTGCCTGCCGAGCATTACGGCTGGGTGTTCGGTTCCAACGCGGCCGGTTTCATCCTGATCGCCCAAGTAAACGCGCGCTTGCTGGCCAAGCGCGGCCCGGCGTTCTTGCTGTCGCGCAGCGTGTGGGTGTACCTGGCGGCGGCGTTGTCATTGCTGGCGATCAGCGCTTTGCACACCGATGCCCTGTGGCCGCTGCTGGTGCCGCTGTTTATCTGCATCGCCAGCCTGGGCTGCATTTTGCCCAATACCTCGGCCTGCGCCATGAGTGGGCAAGGGGCGCGGGCGGGCAGTGCGTCGGCGCTGCTCGGTTGCATTCAGTTTGGTGTGGCGGCGGGGGCGGCGTCGTTGGTCGGCCTGTTGCACGATGGCACGGCGATGCCGATGGCCATGGTCATCAGCCTGTGCGGTGTGTTGGCAGTGACGGTGGCCGTGTCGACCCAGCGCCTGCAGCGGGCTCGGGCCGCGCAAGCGCAGGTCTGAGGTGGCGGTCAGCCAGCGGTGGAGTGTTGCTGGTTGACGGGAAGACGGTGAGGGGCCTGGATTCGGGCTTGCAGGGTATCGGCAAAGGCGCGGGCCTCGGCTTCACTGTGGAAGGTGATGGCCTTCTGGTCCAGGCGCACTTCCCACTGGGATTTTGCTAACGCTTTTATCAGGATCTTCATTACTGACTTCCTCGCGTAAAAGAATCGTGGCAAAGGCGGCCAATATAAACCCGAATACCCGCGCAAATATGACAAAGATCAACTCTCTGACTAATGGTGTCGTCCATCACTCACATGAATAACGGACGACGCCTACAGACCCTTTTCAGAATCCTTCCAGCACGATCTTGCCCTTGGCCGTGCCGCTTTCCAGCAGGGCATGGGCGCGGCGCAGGTTCGCCGCGTTGATCACGCCGAAGTGTTCGCCCACCGTGGTTTGCAGGGTGCCAGCGTCGATCAGCTCGGCGACGCGGTTGAGCAGGTGGTGCTGCTCGATCATGTCCGCCGTCTCGAACATCGAACGCGTGTACATGAACTCCCAATGCAGCGACAGGCTCTTGCGCTTGAGCTTGCTGACGTCCAGCGCCTTCGGGTCGTCGATCAACGCCAGCTTGCCCTGGGGTTGCAGGGCTTCGACCAGTTGATCGAGGTGTTGGTCGGTTTGCGTCAGGCTGGCGACGTGGGTGACCTGGCCGACACCGGCGCGTTTGAGTTCTTCGCTCAGCGGTTGGCTGTGGTCGATCACCAGGTCTGCGCCCAGTGCCTTGGCCCAGGCCTGGGTTTGCGGGCGCGAGGCGCTGCCGATCACCTTCAGCGCGGTGAGCTGGCTGGCCAGTTGGGTCAGGATCGACCCCACGCCACCGGCGGCACCGACGATCAGCAGGCTCTGGCCCCTGTCTTCTTTGCCCTCTGATACTTGCAGGCGCTCGAAGAGCAATTCCCAGGCGGTGATCGCCGTCAGCGGCAGCGCGGCGGCTTCGGCAAAACCCAGGCTCTTGGGCATGTGGCCAACGATGCGTTCGTCCACGGTGTGCAGTTCGCTGTTGCCGCCGGGGCGTACCAGGGAGCCGGCGTAGAACACCTTATCGCCGGCCTTGAACAGCGTCACGTCGCTGCCGACCGCCTTGACCACCCCGGCCACGTCCCAGCCCAGCACCTTGGCGGCGCCGTTTTCCGGGGCGACGTTCTGGCGCACTTTGGTGTCCACCGGGTTGACCGAGATGGCTTTGACTTCCACCAGCAGGTCACGCGGGCCGGCGATCGGCGCTGGCAGTTCGATGTCTTGCAGGGATTGGGGATCGTTGATCGGTAGCGAGTTGTAGTACGCGATGGCTTTCATGGGGGGGCTCCGGGGAATGGGCGAATAAACGGGATGGACAGATGATTGGCTATTTCCCGTATAGATAAAAGCGGCTAAAACAGAGGTCTGTTTCAATAAAATTTTGATAATGGATGGGCGGCATGCTGCGTTTTGACGATTTGCAGTTGTTTGTACGTTCGGCGGATTTGGGCAGCCTGTCGGCGGCAGCGCGGGTGATGGACCTGTCGCCCGCCGTGGCCAGTGCAGCGCTCAAGCGCATCGAACAGCAACTGGGCGCACGCTTGCTGGCGCGCTCCACCCGCAGCCTGCGCCTGACGGCTGAAGGTGAGGGGTTCCTGGAATATGCCCGCGCTGCGCTGAGTTCGCTGGACGAGGGGCGGCGCCTATTGGCCAGTGGCCAGGATCAGGTCAGCGGTGTGCTGCAGTTGTCCGCACCCTCGGACCTGGGGCGCAACCTGTTGCTGCCGTGGTTGGATGACTTCCAGCGTGAGCATCCGCAACTGACCGTGCGTCTGTTGTTGGGCGACCGGATTGCCGATCTGTTTCGCCAGCCGGTGGACATCGCCCTGCGCTACGGCGAGCCCGAGGACTCCAGCCTGATCGCATTGCCGGTGGCCCCGGACAATGTGCGCGTGTTGTGCGCGGCGCCCGGCTACCTCGCACGGCACGGCGAACCCCGGCACCTGGAGCAATTGGCCCAGCACAATTGCCTGCTGTACATGCTCGGCAGCCGCGTGCATGACCGCTGGAGCTTTCACGACGGCAAACGCGAGGTCAGCCTGACGGTGAGTGGCGACCGCTTCAGTGACGATGCCGACGTGGTGCGCCGCTGGGCAGTGGCGGGGGTGGGGATTGCCTACAAGTCCTGGCTGGATGTCAGCGCTGACGTGCTCGCCGGGCGCTTGCGCGTGATCCTGCCGGAGCTGCGTGGTGAGCGTACGCCGCTGAATCTGCTGTGTGCCCACCGTGCGCAATTGAGCAAACCGGTCAACCTGCTGCGCGAAATGCTTGTGTCGCGTTGTGCGACTTTGACCGCGCAGTGGCCGGAGCGATTGACCGCTGGGCAGTAGCCTCCAGCAAGCGAGGAAATTTCACTCAGATTCTGTCCTTATCCGCGCTATCGGACGGCGCGGAACGGGTTGCTTGCGCCCCTATACTTTGGCGCCAACCACAGCAGAAAAATGATTTAACAGGGAGTGAAACCATGGAAGAAGCACCTTGCATCAGTCAAGTTGCCAGCTTGCTCGCCGAGCCCAAGCGCACGGCGATGCTCTGGGCCTTGATGGACGGCTCGGCAAAGTCGTCGCAGGATCTGGCGGCGCATGCAGGGCTGTCACCGGCCTCGGCCATTGCGCATTTGGCGCGATTGACAGGTGGCGGCTTGCTGCGGGTCGAGACCCGTCGTGGCCAGCGCTTGTTTCGTGTGGCGGCACCGGATGTCAGTGCGGCCATCGATGCCTTGGCCAGTACCACCATGGCCAGCGCCGCACGCAGTCGCCCGGGTGCGCCACCGCCGCCGTTGGTGGTGCCATCGCTGCTGCGTCACGCCAGGATGTGCCACGGCCACCTTGGCGGCGAACTGGCGGCAGGGTTGTATCAACGGATGTTGGCGGCCGGCTGGATTGCGCGGCATGAGCAGCGTCTGGGCGTGACCCTCAAGGGCGCTCGGCATTTGGCAGACCTGGGGATTTTTACCCAGGCGCTGGCATTGCCCGTGGTGTGTGATTGTTTCGACTGGAGCCAGCAGCAACCGCATCTGGGCGGTGCGTTGGGCGCGGGCTTGCTGCAACTGTTTCTGCAATCGAACTGGGTCAGCCTGATCAAGGAGTCACACGCCTTGCAGGTCAACGACAGCGGGCTGGTGGAAATCAATCGTTTGGCTGCGCCCGAGAATCTCTAAACCGTGAACCTCATCCCTGTAGTGAGCGGGCTCGCCCCGCGCCGGGTGGCGAAGCCGCCCCAAATCCAGGCGCCGCGGTCTTACTGATACACGGCGGCGTCCCGTTTGGGGCGGCTTCGCCATCCGGCGCGGGCGAACCCGCTCACTACAACACGGTTGTCATAGTGTTTGCGCTCGCCAAAAGTTGTGCAGATACCTGTGCCCCGGCAACCTTGGCCATACGGGCGTCGTTCAGAGTTTCAATCAGGTCGCATCCAGCAATAATCTGGAAAAAGCATGCCGCACACTCGCCGAGAGGACTTTTACACTGGGGGTGCGGCATGGGTATGAGAGGCTACAGCGCAGCGGAACGGTTGGAACGGTTGCCCATCAGCGGCTACCACCGAGTCATTTTCATCATCATCGCCCTGGCGTTTTTCTTCGACTCCATGGACCTGGCGATGATGACCTTCCTGTTGGGCTCGATCAAAACCGAGTTCGGGCTGAGTACGGCCCAGGCCGGATTGCTGGCCAGTTCGAGTTTTTTCGGCATGGTGGTGGGCGCATCGTTGTCCGGGATGCTCGCCGACCGCTTCGGGCGCAAGCCGGTGTTCCAGTGGAGCATCGTGTTATGGGGCATCGCCAGTTACCTGTGTTCCACCGCGCAGACGGTAGAGACGCTGACGCTGTTTCGCATCTTGCTGGGCATCGGCATGGGCATGGAGTTTCCCATCGCGCAGTCGATGCTGTCGGAGTTGATTCCAGCCAAGCGGCGCGGGCGTTACATCGCCTTGATGGATGGTTTCTGGCCGTTGGGTTTTGTGGCTGCGGGTGTGCTGTCGTACTTCTTGCTGCCGGTGATCGGCTGGCGCGACATTTTCCTGGTGTTGGCGGTGCCGGCGGTGTTTGTGCTGGCGATCCGGTTTTTTATCCCTGAGTCGCCGCGCTGGCTGGAACAGGCCGGGCGGCATGACGCGGCGGACAAAGTGTTGCAGGGCATCGAGCAGAAAGTGCGCAACTCCCTGGGCGGCGCACAGTTGCCGGAGCCAATTCGCCTGCCACGGGGGGAGAGCACGCCGGGCACATTTTTCTCGGCGTTCCAGCAACTGTGGTCGGTGCAGTATCGCCAACGCACGATGATGATCTGGAGTGTGTGGTTTTTTGCCCTGCTCGGCTTCTACGGGCTGACGTCGTGGTTGAGTGCGCTGTTGCAGCAGTCGGGTTTTGCGGTGACGCAGTCGGTGTATTACACGGTGATCATTTCCCTGGGCGGGATTCCCGGTTTCCTGATGGCGGCCTGGCTGGTGGAGCGCTGGGGACGTAAACCGGTGTGTGTGGTGACGCTGCTCGGTGGCGGGGTGATGGCGTTTGTGTATGGGCAAAGCGCGGTGTTTGGCGGCAATGTGGGCTTGCTGATCACCTCGGGCTTGTTGATGCAGTTCTTTCTGTTTGGCATGTGGGCGGTGTTGTACACCTATACGCCTGAACTCTATCCCACCTCGGCGCGTGCGACCGGGTCCGGGTTTGCCTCGGCGATCGGCCGGGTCGGTTCGTTGCTGGGGCCGTTGGTGACCGGGTTGGTATTTCCGATGACCGGGCAGGGTGGGGTGTTTGCCCTGGGCGCGCTGTGTTTTGCGGTGGCGGCGCTGGTGGTGTGGGTGTTTGGGATGGAGACGAAGGGCAAGACGCTGGAAGAGCTGAGCGAAATCTGATCGACGATACACCTCTAATGTGGGAGCGGGCTTGCTCGCGAAGGCGGTCTTTCAGTCAGTGCTATATGGACTGATCCACCGCTTTCGCGAGCAAGCCCGCTCCCACATTTAGCCTGCACTCATCCAGTGAGTGCGGGTTATGGCTTGACCAAGCGTGCATCCAGGCTGTTCTGCGCCAGGCGTTTGGCCTGGTCCTGGGTCATGCCCAGCGCGGTGTGCAGCGCGTGGAAGTTCTCGGTGACATAACCGCCGAAGTACGCCGGGTCATCCGAGTTCACGGTGACCTTCACGCCGCGTTCGAGCATGTCGAGGATGTTGTGCTGGGACATGTCATCGAACACGCAGAGCTTGGTGTTGGACAGCGGGCACACGGTCAGCGGGATCTGCTCGTCGATGATGCGCTGCATCAAACGCTCGTCTTCGATGGCGCGTACACCATGGTCGATGCGCTGGATTTTCAGCAGGTCGATGGCTTCCCAGATGTACTCGGGCGGGCCTTCTTCGCCGGCGTGGGCCACGGTGAGGAAGCCTTCGTGACGGGCACGGTCGAACACGCGCTGGAACTTGCTCGGCGGGTGGCCCATTTCCGAGCTGTCCAGGCCCACGGCCACGAACGCGTCACGGAATAGCAGGGCCTGATCCAGGGTTTTCTCGGCTTCGGCTTCGCTCAGGTGGCGCAGGAAACTGAGGATCAAGCCGCTGGTGATGCCCAGTTGCTGCTCGCCATCTTTGAGTGCAGCGGCGATACCGTTGAGCACTACTTCAAACGGGATGCCACGGTCGGTGTGGGTCTGCGGGTCGAAGAACGGTTCGGTGTGGATCACGTTCTGCGCTTTGCAGCGCAGCAGATAGGCCCAGGTCAGGTCGTAGAAATCCTGGGAGGTGCGCAGCACATCGGCACCCTTGTAGTACAGGTCGAGAAACTCTTGCAGGTTGTTGAAGGCGTAAGCCTTGCGCAAGGTTTCGACATCGTTCCACGGCAGCGCAATCTTGTTGCGCTCGGCCAGGGCGAACAGCAGCTCAGGCTCCAGCGAACCCTCCAGGTGCAGGTGCAGTTCAGCCTTGGGCAGGGCGTTGAGCCAATCGTACATTTTCTAAATTCTCATCAGGTGCAATGGCGGCATTCTACAGGGCATGGCTGAAATAATCGGTAAAACCTGACCAGCAGGATCGTTTTCGTTGGATTCGCGCAAGGGCCGCGTGAACTAAGGTGTAACGAAACGTTAGCAGCCTGCCGTAGTCTGTACTCCATCAATGACTGATTCGCTGTTTGATAAGGCCCGGAATGCTCACATCCCTCAAGCAAGAAAAATTCATGCTGCTGGCGCTGCTTGCCGCCATCGCCGCATACCCCCTGGAACACTGGATGCTCAACAGCGGGCAGGGCGTAGCACTGCTTGGCGGGGTGGTGCTGATCGTGTTCATCGTGATCGCCTCGATGCGCGTGGCCCATCACGCCGAGCAGCTCGCGGAAAAAGTCGGTGACCCCTACGGCACCATGATCCTGACCCTGGCCGCCGTGCTGGTGGAAGTGGTGATCCTGGCGATCATGATGAGTAACGAGCCTTCGCCGACCTTGGTGCGCGACACGATTTATTCGGCGGTGATGCTCGACATCAACGGCATCCTCGGCCTGGCGGCGCTGATGGGCGGCATCAAGCATGGCGAACAGTCCTACAACGACGATTCGGCGCGCAGCTACAGCGTGATGATTCTGACGGCCATGGGCGTGTCGATGGTGGTGCCGGAATTTATCCCAGAGGCCGACTGGAAAATTTACTCGGCATTCACCATCGGCGCGATGGTGGTGCTCTACACCCTGTTCCTGCGCATGCAGGTGGGGCCGCACAGTTATTTCTTCAGCTACAGCTACCCGGAGAAACGCGGTAAGAAGCCGTCGGAAGAGGCGCATTCGATCAATCTGGCGTTTTCTATCGGTACGTTGGTGTTTGGCGTGATTGTGATTGGCGCGTTGGCCGAGGTGATGTCCAAGACCCTCGACCTGGGCCTGGAGGGCACGGGCGCACCGCCGGTGATCACGGCAATTGTGGTCGCGGCCATTTCGGCGGCGCCGGAGATTCTGACGGCGTTGCGTGCGGCGTTGGCCAACCGCATGCAGTCGGTGGTCAATATCGCGTTGGGGGCCTCGTTGTCGACGGTGATCCTGACCGTGCCGGTGATGGAGGCGATGGCGCTCTACACTGGCCAGCCGTTCCAGATGGCGATGACGCCAGTGCAGACGGTGATGGTGTTGATCACGTTGATTGTCAGTGCGATCAACCTCAATGACGGGGAAACCAATGCCATTGAGGGGATGACGCATTTTGTGTTGTTTGCGACCTTCATTATGTTGTCGTTACTGGGTCTATAGCCGCCGCCAATCAGCTGTGGGAGCGGGCTTGCCCGCGAAAGCGGTGTATCAGTCAGCACATGCATTGACTGACCCGCCGTCTTCGCGGGCAAGCCCGCTCCCACATTTTGATTTGCGTATGACTTAGGTTCCGGCGATCAATGCTCGAGCCGCTTGGCTGTGATCGGCGATCAAACCTTTCAGGTCCAGGCCTTCCACTTGGCCATCAATCACCCGCCACTTACCCGCCACCATCACCCGGTCCGCCCGGTCGGCGCCGCACAACAGCAGTGCCGAGATCGGGTCGTGACTGCCGGAGAAGCGCAGTTCATCCAGTTTGAACAGCGCGAGGTCGGCCTGTTTTCCCACAGCCAATTCACCAATATCCGTGCGCCCCAGCAACTGCGCAGAACCTTTGGTCGCCCAGCCCAGCACGCCTTCGGGGGTGATCTTTTCCGCGCCGTAGCGCAAGCGCTGGATGTACAGGGCCTGGCGCGCTTCAAGGATCATATTTGACGCATCGTTGGAGGCTGAACCGTCCACGCCAAGACCGATGGGCGCGCCAGCGGCGAGCAGGTCCAGGGTCGGGCAGATGCCCGAGGCCAAACGCATATTCGAGCTTGGGCAATGGCAGATGCCGGTGCCGGCCGCGCCGAGGCGTTCGATTTCATCCGGGTTGAAGTGAATGCCGTGGGCCAGCCAGGTGCGCGGGCCAAGCCAGCCGACGCTGTCGAGGTAGTCCACGGTGCGCAGGCCGAAGCGCTGTAGGCAAAAATCTTCTTCGTCGAGGGTTTCCGCCAAGTGTGTGTGTAGGCGTACGTCGAGACTGTCAGCCAATTCGGCGCTGGCGCGCATGATTTCTGGCGTGACGGAGAACGGCGAGCACGGCGCCAGGGCGATCTGGACCTGCGCGCCTTCGTCACGCTCGTGGTATGCGCGGATCAGGCGCTGGCTGTCGTCGAGGATCACCTGGCCTTGTTGCACGGTTTGTTGTGGTGGCAGGCCGCCATCGGCTTCGCCCAGGCTCATGGAACCGCGGGTGAGCATGGCGCGCATGCCCAGTTCGCGCACGCTTTGCACTTGCACGTCGATGGCGTTTTCCAGGCCGTCGGGGAACAGGTAATGGTGGTCGGCCGCCGTGGTGCAGCCCGAGAGCAGCAGTTCGGCCAGCGCGACTTTGGTGGCCAGGGCGAGTTTTTCCGGGGTGAGGCGTGCCCAGACCGGGTACAGGGTTTTCAACCAGGGGAACAACGGCTGGTTGACCACCGGCGCCCAGGCGCGGGTCAGGGTTTGGTAGAAGTGGTGATGGGTATTGATCAGGCCCGGCAGGACCACATGCTCACGGGCATCGAAAGTTTGTGCGCAGGGCTGTGCGGGTGTTTGTCCCAGGGCCAGCACTTGGGTGATGACACCGTCTTGCAGCACCAGGCCGCCACGGGCGTCGAGGCCGTTGGCAGTGAAAATCGCGAGGGGGTTTTTTAACCAGATACGGGTCGCAGGCATTGGCCGGCTCCTCTGAATGATGGGTTCAGGTTTGCCAGCTCAGTGTTGCCCTGTCTGCTGATCCAGGGTCGCCGGTGAAGGCGAGGGGCTAGATTACGTGTAGTTCGGGGTCTCGTCCATCTGTAGGAAAGTAGGCTCAGTCAGTGTGGGAAAGGGAAAGTCCCCCCTCCCACATTCTGACTGCCGACATTTACCAGGCGATGGTGTCGCCTTTGTAGTCGATGAAGTGATGGCCGCCTTTGCCGGTGTAGGCATTTACCTGATCCACCAGGCCACGCACGCTGGTGTCGACATCGATGTGGGCGTTTTCGCCGCCCATGTCGGTCTTCACCCAGCCCGGGTGCAGCGATAGCACGGTGGGTTTGTGATCGCCCAGTTGGGTGATGAAACTGTTGGTCATGGAATTGAGTGCAGCCTTGCTGGCCTTGTACAGCGCCAGGTCGGAACCGTCGGGGATGGTCACGCTGCCCAGCACCGAACTCATGAAGGCCAACACGCCGCTGTCCTTGCGGATCTGCCCGACAAAGCGCTGGGCCAGGTTGATCGGCGCCACGGCGTTGGTGAAAAACAGTTGGCCGACTTCCGCCAGGGTGGCGTGGCCAGGCTCCTGGTTGGCCGGGCCTTTGACGCCGGCGTTGACGAACAGCAGGTCAAAGGTGCGCGCCTTGAGGCGCTGGCTCAGGGCGATCACGGCTTGCTGATCGTCCATGTCGAGTTTCTCGATCTGCACCGGGCCGAGCGCTTTGAGGGCGTCGGCCTTGCTCGGGTCACGCACGGTGGCGGTCACGTCCCAGCCGTCCTGGAGCAGTTGCTTGACCAGGCCAAGGCCCAGCCCGCGGGAGGCGCCGATGATCAGTGCGGTTTTTGGCGTAGACATGAAAAGCTTCCTTTGGAGTCGCGGTTCAGGGAGTTCAGCGTTGTAGCAGGATACGCCCGCGGCTGAGGTCGGCGAGTTGAATTTGCAGGGTATCGATATGCGCTTGGCCGACAGCGAGTTGTAGTTCGACGCCATTGGCAGTGAAGGTTTCTTCCACCACCAGCCCGCCCAGGTCGGCGACACGCAGTTTCACCAGGTTCAACTCGGAGAAGCTGCAAGCGCAACTCAGCGGGACGCGGCTGATCAGTTCGATGCGCTCGGCGTTCTGCAGGCATTTGTTCGCACCGCCGCCATAAGCACGGGCGAGGCCGCCGGTACCGAGCTGGATGCCGCCGTACCAGCGGATCACCAGCACCGCGACTTGATCGAAACCTTGCGCCTCGATGGCCGCCAGGATCGGCCGCCCGGCGGTGCCGCCGGGTTCGCCATCGTCGTTGCTGCGGTATTGATCAGCCAATTTCCAGGCCCAGCAGTTGTGCGTGGCGTTCAAGTCGCTGTGTTGCGCGAAAAACGCCTGGGCGTCCTGCGGGCTGGTGATCGGGGCGGCGAGGGTGATAAAGCGGCTTTTGCGGATTTCTTCGTGAAACTCGCAAAGGCCGGTGAGCGTGAAAGGCATAAGTCGCTTCGTTTATAGAGCCGGCTTGACGCCGCAGCCCTTGAGAATGATGTGGATCAGGTTGGTGCCGGCGTCTTCCATATCCTGCTTGGTCAGCTTGGTGCGACCGGTGACGCGGCAGATCTGGGTGGCGAAGTCGGCATAGTGTTGGGTGCTGCCCCACAGCAGGAAGATCAGGTGTACGGGGTCGACGGGGTCCATCTTGCCCGCATCGATCCAGGCCTGGAACACGGCGGCCCGGCCACTGAACCAGGCGCGGTAGTCCTGGCTGAAATATTCGGTGAGGCATTCGCCGCCACTGATGATCTCCATGGCGAAGATCCGCGAGGCCTGGGGCTGGCGTCGCGAAAACTCCATCTTGGTGCGGATGTAGCGAGCCAGGGCTACCGCGGGGTCGTCCTCGGCGGTCAGCGTGTTGAAGGTGCTGTCCCACAGTTCGAGGATATTGCTGAGCACCGCGATATAGAGGCCCAGCTTGTTGGTGAAGTAGTAGTGCAAGTTGGCCTTGGGCAGCCCGGCACTGGCAGCAATGGTGTTCATGCTGGTGCCTTTGTAGCCATGGCGCGCGAATTCGTCTTCAGCAGCCTGGAGAATCGCTTGTTCGTTCTTTTGCCGAATGCGGCTGGCGGGTTTTCCGGTGGGGTTGCTGTGGGCAGGAACTTCGAGGCTCATGGAGGTTTCCGTGCAGATCGATAGAGACGACGTGTGCACAGATAACCCACCCTCAAGCCTCAGACAAGTCCTGATGCAATAAAACCGTCAGAGCGATTCCACCGTGTCGCTTTCCGACGCGTGGTTTGCGGCATTCCCGGTGGCCTTGGCTTCCGGTAATAGCAGGCACAGCACGATGGCGGTCAAGCCGCCGCTGGTGATCGCCGAGTCGAACAGGCTCTGCACCAGCGTCGGCATCAGGTGCAGCAGGTTCGGTTGGGCGGCGATGCCCAGGCCGACGCCGAACGAGGTGGCGATGATCAACATGCTGCGCCGATCCAGTGGCGCCTGGGCGAGGATGCGCACCCCGGCGGCGGCCACGCTGCCGAACATCACCAGGGTTGCGCCGCCCAACACCGGTTTGGGGATTTGCTGGAGTACCGCGCCAATCAACGGAAACAAGCCGAGGCAAAACAACAGCACGCCGATGTATAAGCCGACGTAACGGCTGGCCACGCCGGTGAGTTGGATCACGCCGTTGTTCTGGGCAAACGTGGTGTTGGGGAAGGCGCTGAAGGTGGCGGCGATCATGCAGCTGACGCCGTCACCGAGTACGCCGCCCTTGAGTCGGCTTATATAAGAAGGGCCGCTGATGGGCTGGCGGGCGATCATGCAGTTGGCGGTGAGGTCGCCGACGGTTTCGATGCTGCTGATCAGATAAATCAGCGCGATGGGCAGGAAAGCGCTCCAGTCGAAGTTGAAGCCGTAGCGGAATGGGATCGGCAGGCTGACCAGGGGCAGGTCGGGCAAGGCTTGGGGCACCAGCTTGCCGCTGAACCAGGCCGCGAGGCTGCCCAGCGCCAGGCCGATGATGATGGCCGAGAGGCGCACCCATGGGGTGTTCGAGCGGTTGAGCAGGATGATCGTCAATACGACGAACACGCCCAGTGCCAGATTGATGGGGGCGCCGAAGTCGGGGGCATTGAAGCCACCGCCCAGATCGGTAATACCGACCTTGATCAGGCTGATGCCGATCAGGGTAATGACAATCCCCGTCACCAACGGTGTGATAACCCGGCGCAGTTGACCGATGAAGCGACTCAGCACGATCTGCACCACGGCGCCAAAAAAGCACACGCCAAAGATCATTGCCATGATGTCTTCCGGGCTGCCGCCGCGTTGCTTGACCAGGAAACCCGCCGACAACACCGCGCCGAGAAACGCAAAGCTGGTGCCCTGCAGGCAGATCATGCCGGCGCCGATGCCATACGGCCTACGTGCCTGGATGAAGGTGCCGACGCCGGAGACCATCAACGCCATGCTGATCAGGTAGGGCAAGTGCGCGGTAAGGCCCAGGGTGGAGCCGATGATCAGCGGCGGGGTGATGATGCCGACGAACGCGGCCAGCACATGTTGCAGTGCGGCGAGCAGGGCCGGGGCGGGTTTCGGGCGGTCGTTGAGGCCGTAGATCAGGTCGCTGCTGCTGGAGGATTCTGGTGGCATGGCGGGCAAACTCAAGGTCTATGTCCTTGGGTTCTTGCAAAAAGCTGTCCAACTGCTCAGCTTTTCGTTTGCGCCCGAATTAACGGGTGGCGGCCAGGCTTTCCAGGAAGCTTTCCAGCACCAAATGAGGGCGACGCCCCTTGCGTGTGACCGATGCCAGGCTCAAATCGTAAAAACGTGTAGCCGGTTTCAGCGCGCGCAGTCGGCCTTGTTGCACCCATAGACTGGCGTAATGGTCGGGCAGGTAGCCGATGTAGCGGCCGGTGAGGATCAGGAACGCCATGCCTTCGCGGTCCGAGGCGCTGGCGGTGCAGTTGAGCGCCTGATAGTGGGCCTGGATATCGGCGGGCAGGCGGAAGGTGGGGGCGATGGCGTCCTGGCTATCAATACGTGCGTCGTCCAGTTGCTTGTCGTCGGCGTAGAACAGCGGGTGGCCGACTGCGCAGTAGAGCAGCGAGCGCTCGCTGTACAGCGGCTGGTATTCCAATCCAGAGAGGGCGCTGGCCTGGGGCACCACGCCGACGTGCAGGCGGCCGTCGAGTACGCCTTGCTCGACTTCGTTGGGGGCGATCATGCGGATCTGGATCTGCACGTCCGGGCCGCGTTCCTTCAACTGCGCGAGGGCGTGGGTGATGCGCATGTGGGGCAGGGTGACGAGGTTGTCGGTGAGGCCAATGATCAACTCGCCGCGCAGATGCTGGTGCAGGCCGTTGACCTCGGTGCGGAAGCTTTCCAGGGCGCTCAACAGTTGCAACGCGGACTGGTAGACCTCGCGGCCTTCTTCGGTCAGGGAGAAACCGGCGCGGCCGCGCTGGCAGAGTCGCAGTCCGAGGCGCTGCTCCAGGTCGCTCATTTGCTGGCTGATGGCGGAGCGGCCGATGCCGAGCACGGTTTCCGCTGCCGAGAAGCCGCCGCATTCGACCACGCTGCGAAAGATGCGCAACAAGCGTATATCGAAGTCGCTGACTTGGGCGAGGGGATCGGGTCGACGGCTGCTCATAGTTTAGTGAAGGCCTGACTGAAGGTTAGAAGAGTTGAATTTCACCGACTTTATCGCCGTGGCAATTTAGCTGCAACAACGCTTTTCAATCCCGACGCTGCCTTTTGCCCTGCGAGGTTTTGCTGATGAACATGCCCGAAAACGCCCCATCGTCCCTGGCCAGCCAACTGAAGTTGGACGCGCACTGGATGCCTTACACCGCCAACCGTAACTTCCAGCGTGACCCGCGTTTGATCGTGGGCGCGGAAGGTAGCTGGTTGATCGATGACAAGGGGCGCAAGGTCTACGACTCGTTGTCGGGTTTGTGGACGTGCGGCGCCGGGCATACGCGCAAGGAAATCCAGGAAGCGGTGGCCAAGCAACTGGGGACTTTGGACTACTCGCCGGGCTTCCAATATGGTCATCCGTTGTCCTTCCAGTTGGCGGAAAAGATTACCGACCTGACTCCAGGCAACTTGAACCACGTGTTCTTCACCGACTCCGGCTCCGAGTGCGCCGATACCGCGGTGAAGATGGTGCGTGCCTACTGGCGCCTGAAGGGGCAGTCGACCAAGACCAAGATGATCGGCCGTGCCCGTGGTTATCACGGTGTGAACATTGCCGGTACCAGCTTGGGCGGTGTGAACGGCAACCGTAAGATTTTTGGTCAGGCGATGATGGATGTTGACCATCTGCCGCACACCCTGTTGGCGAGCAATGCGTTCTCCCGTGGCATGCCGGAGCAGGGCGGCATCGCCTTGGCCGATGAGTTGCTCAAGTTGATCGAACTGCACGACGCGTCGAACATCGCCGCGGTGTTTGTCGAGCCGATGGCCGGCTCTGCTGGCGTACTAGTGCCACCGCAGGGTTACCTCAAGCGTCTGCGTGAAATTTGCGATCAGCACAATATCCTGCTGGTGTTCGACGAAGTGATCACCGGTTTTGGCCGTACGGGTTCGATGTTTGGCGCCGACAGCTTTGGCGTGACGCCAGACCTGATGTGCATCGCCAAGCAAGTCACCAACGGTGCCATCCCGATGGGTGCGGTGATTGCCAGCAGCGAGATTTATCAGACGTTCATGAACCAGGCGACGCCGGAGTATGCGGTGGAATTCCCACACGGCTATACGTACTCGGCGCACCCGGTTGCATGTGCTGCAGGCCTGGCGGCTTTGGACCTGCTGCAGAAGGAGAATCTGGTGCAGAGCGTAGCCGAAGTCGCTCCACACTTTGAGAATGCGCTGCACGGGTTGAAGGGCAGCAAGAACGTGATCGACATCCGCAACTACGGTCTGGCCGGTGCGATTCAGATTGCCCCGCGTGACGGTGATGCGATCGTGCGTCCATTCGAGGCCGGCATGGCCTTGTGGAAAGCCGGTTTCTACGTACGTTTTGGCGGTGACACCCTGCAGTTCGGGCCAACCTTCAACAGCAAGCCGCAGGACCTGGATCGCCTGTTCGATGCGGTCGGCGAAGTGCTGAACAAGATCGACTGATTTCTCCTTCTATATAGAACAATTTTTCAGGAGCCCTGCATGAGCCTTATCCAGCATTTGATCAACGGTGAATTGGTCAATGACAGCGGTCGTAGTGCCGACGTCTACAACCCGTCGACCGGCCAAGTGATCCACCAGGTGCCGTTGGCCAGTCGTGAAACCATTCAACAGGCGATCGACTCGGCCAAGGCGGCGTTCCCGGCCTGGCGTAATACCCCGCCGGCCAAGCGTGCCCAGGTGATGTTTCGTTTCAAGCAATTGCTGGAGCAGAACGAAGCGCGCATTTCGCAGTTGATCAGCGAAGAGCATGGCAAGACGCTGGAAGATGCTGCCGGTGAATTGAAGCGTGGCATCGAGAACGTTGAATACGCCTGTTCCGCGCCGGAGATTCTGAAGGGCGAATACAGCCGTAACGTAGGACCGAATATTGATGCCTGGTCGGATTTCCAGCCGTTGGGCGTGGTAGCGGGTATTACTCCGTTCAACTTCCCGGCAATGGTGCCGTTGTGGATGTATCCGCTGGCGATTGTTTGCGGTAACTGTTTCATCCTCAAGCCGTCGGAGCGTGATCCAAGCTCGACGCTGTTGATCGCACAACTGTTGCAGGAAGCCGGTTTGCCCAAAGGTGTGCTGAGCGTGGTGCACGGTGACAAGGGCGCAGTGGATGCGCTGATCGAAGCGCCGGAAGTGAAGGCGCTGAGTTTTGTGGGCTCGACGCCGATTGCCGAGTACATCTATGCCGAGGCGACCAAGCGCGGTAAACGCGTGCAGGCGCTGGGTGGGGCGAAGAACCACGCGGTATTGATGCCGGATGCGGATCTGGATAACGCCGTCAGCGCGTTGATGGGCGCGGCGTATGGTTCGTGCGGTGAGCGTTGCATGGCAATCTCGGTGGCCGTGTGCGTGGGCGACCAGGTCGCGGATGCGTTGATCGCCAAGTTGGTGCCGCAGGTCAAGGCGCTGAAGATCGGTGCGGGCACCTCCTGCGGCCTGGATATGGGGCCGTTGGTGACGGGGCAGGCGCGGGATAAGGTCAGTGGCTATATAGAAGACGGAGTTTCTTCGGGTGCCAAGTTGGTGGTTGATGGTCGCGGTCTGAGCGTTGCCGGTCACGAAGAGGGGTTCTTCCTGGGGGGCAGCCTGTTTGATCATGTGACGCCTGAGATGCGTATCTACAAAGAAGAGATCTTTGGGCCAGTGCTGTGCGTGGTGCGGGTCGATAGCCTGGAAGCGGCGATGCAACTGATCAACGACCACGAGTACGGCAACGGTACGTGTATCTTCACCCGTGATGGTGAAGCGGCGCGTTTGTTCTGTGACGAGATTGAAGTGGGCATGGTCGGGGTTAACGTGCCGTTGCCGGTGCCGGTGGCGTATCACAGCTTTGGTGGCTGGAAGCGCTCGCTGTTTGGTGACTTGCATGCGTATGGGCCGGATGGTGTGCGTTTCTATACCCGTCGCAAGGCGATTACCCAGCGTTGGCCGCAACGGGCCAGCCATGAAGCGTCGCAGTTTGCTTTCCCTAGCTTGTAACGCTTGAGGCAAAAGCCGGCACTTGGGGCCGGCTTTTGCGTTTTTGGGGCTTTTCTGACTTATATGACAGAAATATGAAGAAAGGCATTGACGGCAGATTCTGGATGTCTATAATTCGCCCCACTTCCGGCGCAGTCGAAACGGAAAACTCCTTGGTAAACAATGAGTTACGCGGTTTTCGGCAGCAGGTTGCTTCAGTTCATCGAAGCGCTCAGGAAGTTGAAAAAGAGGTGTTGACAGCAGCGTGTAACGCTGTAGAATTCGCCTCCCGCTAACGAGAGATCGTAAGCGCAAGTGGTTGAAGTTGTTGAAGAAATCTTCGAAAGCTTCTGAAAATAAT
>NZ_JACVAC010000011.1 GCF_014851685.1 Pseudomonas sp. PDM05 | reverse complement strand
GCTGAACCACCGCTTTCGCGGGCAAGCCCGCTCCCACATTTGAGCTGTGTTGCTGGGATGTCAGTGTTCGGCTGGAGATAGCCCAGGCACTGCCAATCCTCTGTGGGAGCTGTCGAGCTTTAGCGAGACTGCGAAGGCGGTGGCACTGTTGGTGGAGATGTTGGCTGAATCACCGCTTTCGCGGGCAAGCCCGCTCCCACAGGTGATTGGGGTTGCTGGGATGTCAGTGTTCGGCTGGAGATAGCCCAGGCACTGCCAATCCCCTGTGGGAGCTGTCGAGCTTTAGCGAGGCTGCGAAGGCGGTGGCACTGCTGGCAGAGAGGTTGCGCCTCAACCATGGAATTCCCCACACAAACCCCACACTTGGATTCTGTGCAGTCGCGGATTCAGGGGTTTTCCAGATCATGCCCCAACGACTGGATAAACAACGAAAACAGCTCCGGCTGTGACGAAATATCCAGCTTCGCGTACAAGTGTCGCCGGTGCACCTTTACCGTATCCGGCGAGATATTCAGGCGCTCGGCCATGGCCTTGGACGAAAACCCACGCAGTACCAGGCGCGCGATTTCCAGTTCGCGCTCCGACAGCACGCCGCTGCCAAAATGACTCAACGCATCGCGGATCTGGCTATCCATGGCCGGTGCCGCGCGCTGTGTGCTCTGCTGCCAATGTTGCTGCATCAACGGCAACACCCACGCCGCCAGCAGGGTCATCAGCCCGGTTTCTTCAACGCTGAATCGGCGCTGCATGCCCAATGACAGGGACAACGTCCCTGCGCCCGGCACTTGCAGGATGAACTGCACCTCATCCTCCAGCACGTTGTCGTGGAAGTAGTTGAGGAAGTACTCACTCTGGCGGAAATGATCCGGCGCGACTTCTTCCAGGCGGTACACGCCGCTGCTGAATCCCTCGCGACAGGCCTGGAAAAACGGGTCGAGCAAATACAAGCCATTGAGGTACACCAGCATCGACGCCGGCTTGCTGCTCGGCTGCGCGTCGTATTCCTCCAGGGCCTGGGGTGCGCCATCGTTGGGGTAGAAAATCGCCAGGGCGTTATCGAATGGCAGGCATTGGTGCAGCAACAGCACCAGCTGTTTCCAGAAACGCTCGGTGCCGATGTGCGCGACCGTGCGGCCCAGTGCGGCGTGCATGCCGACTTCCCTGAACAGGCTCATATCACAGGTTCCCACGGGCAGAAGATCGGCCAAGGGTTCGGCTTTTGCCGGGTGTCGTCAAGGGGAGTACGCCAATAGGGGAATTGGCCGACAACGGCCCAGGCGATAACGTCGGCATCATTGAACGGGAAACATATCCCGATAAATCACCATTTTTCGTTTCTGCCTCACACCAAAAACAACCACAGAGGATAACGATATGAGTGCTTCCCCCGCGCCAGACGGCGTGCTCAAGCCCACGCTGAGTGTGTTCGATGTAGTCGCCATTACCGTCTCGGCGGTCACGCCCGCCAGCTCCGTGTTTGTGATCGCCCCGTTTGCCATCCAGCAAGCGGGTAGCGGCGTGTTCCTTGCATTCGTGATGGCCGCTTTGCTCGCCCTGATGTTTGCCTTCTGCTACGCCGAACTGGGCCGTGCCCACAACAGCGCCGGTGGCGAATACGTGTATGCCAAGCGGGTGTTCGGCGGCATGGCGGGCTACGCGACGTTCCTGACGGTATTGGTAATGCTGCTGTTTATCCCGCCGGTGCTGGCCACCGGCGCGGCGACGTACTTGAACAACGCCCTGGGTACCAAATTCGACTCACAAACCGTCGCCCTGGTCATCGTGGTGTGCAGTTACGCCCTGGGCATCCTCAATATCAAGCTCAACGCCTGGATCACCGGCACCTGCCTGTTGCTGGAAGTCGCCGCGTTGCTGGTGATCGTGTTTATCGGCTTCGGCAACCCGATGCAGCCGGCCAGCGTGCTGTTCCAGCCGCAGATCGTCGAAAACGGCGTGCTGCACCTGGCGCCCTGGGCCTTGGTGATCGGCGCGGTGGGCATCGGCCTGTTCTCATTCAATGGCTACGGCCCGGCGGTGCTGCTGGCCGAAGACATGAAATGCGGCGGCAAGGGCGTGCACAAGGCGGTGTTGTGGTCGCTGGGCCTGGTGGTCGTGATCGAGCTGGTGCCGATCACCGCGTTGCTGATCGGCGCGCCGTCCCTGAGTGCGATGATCAGCAGCCCGGACCCCATCGGCTACCTGCTGACCAGTCATGGCAATGAAACCTTGTCGCGGCTGGTCAGTGCGGGGATTTTCCTGTCGGTGTTCAACGCCATTGTCGCCATCGTGATCCAGATCGGCCGCGTGGTCTTCAGCAGCGGGCGCGATGCGCTGTGGACGCCGCGGATCAACACATTGTTTACGCGCATTCACCCGCGCTGGGATTCGCCGTGGCTGGCTACGCTGTTCCTGGCGATTCCGTCGGCACTGCTGAGTTTCAGCTCGAACCTCGCCGACCTCACTTCGTTCAGCGTGCTGCTGATCATGCTGGTGTACCTGGTGGTCGCGTTGAGCGCGTTGATGAGCCGGGTGTTGCTGCGTGATCGCGAACACCCTTACCGCATGCCGCTCTGGCCTTTGCCGGCATTGCTCGCCGTGCTGGGCGCCGGGTATCTGCTGGCGACCCTGGTCGCGGCGGCATCGGTGCGCGACGTGATGATCATCGCCGGCTTGCTGGCCGTGTCGGTGATTCTGTATTGCATCAGTGGCCGGTTGAGTCCGGCGTTCCAGAAATTGTAAGGAGTGGTTATGCGTGCACGTCAATTGGGCATTACGTTGGGGCTGGGCACGCCCGGCGCATTGAATGCCATCACCGATGTACCGGGGGTGCGGGTTGGCCACAGTACGCTCAAGACCCGCGTCGACGGCAAACAGGTGCGCACCGGCGTGACGGTGGTGCAGCCACGCGCCGGCGAGGCCCGCCAGCAGCCGTGCTTTGCCGGGTATCACGTGCTCAACGGCAACGGTGATGCCACGGGCCTGGAATGGATTCGTGAAGCGGGGCTGCTGACTACGCCGCTGGCGATCACCAACACCCACAGTATTGGCGTAGTGCGCGACAGCCTGATCGCCCTGGAGCGCGAGCGCCTGGCGGACCCGGCAGTGTATTGGTGCATGCCGGTGGTGATGGAGACCTACGACGGCTTGCTCAACGACATCTGGGGCCAGCACGTCGGGCCCGAGCATGTGCGCCAGGCGCTGGAGTGTGCTGAAACCGGCCCGGTGCAAGAGGGGGCGGTGGGCGGCGGCACCGGGATGATCTGCCATGAGTTCAAGGGCGGCATCGGTACCGCGTCGCGGCGCTTGTCGGCAGAGCAGGGCGGTTGGACCGTCGGCGTGCTGGTCCAGGCCAACCACGGCAAGCGCCAGGAACTGCGGGTCGATGGCTACCCAGTGGGCCGCCAGTTGCTGCAAATCCCGTCGCCCTTCGCCGAGCGCGGCACGCCAGGCATGGGCTCGATCGTGGTGATCATTGCCACCGATGCGCCGTTGCTGCCGCACCAATGCCAGCGCCTGGCGCAACGTGCGTCCATCGGCATCGCGCGCACCGGCGGCGGCACCGAGGATTCCAGCGGCGACCTGTTCCTGGCGTTTGCCACTGGCAACGCTGACCTGCCGCCCGCTGACTACGGCCGCCAGGATCTGCCGCTGAGCACGTCGTTGCAGATGCTCAACAACGATCACATTTCGCCGCTGTTCAGCGCGGCGGCAGAGGCCGTGGAGGAGGCGATCATCAACGCGATCCTGGCCGGCGAAGACATGCACACCGACGATGGCGTGCTGGTGCCGGGCCTGCACGCTGAAACCCTATTGGCGGCATTGGATAAAACCGGCTGGAGTATGCCCCGGTAATCCGGGACAACTGCAACTTTTAGTTCAAGTAGTGGCTGTTTAATGTCGTTAATGACACCGTGCCAATATATTGGATCCATTAACTAAGCGGCCGCCAAACGTTGGCGGCTTTAGCCCTATTTAATATTTAAATAAGTGCGGCGTGTTTTTTGTCGGACAAAATCCGCGCCGACCAGCAAATACGGAGTGCAACTTACTGGCGCTAATTACCGGGTACTTTGTTGCCCCGGAAATAGATGTAGACGAAAGATTTCAAGTTGTGTCAGTTTTCTTACGCCTTCAAAAGAGGCGAGTGATAGGACGATCTCGCCCGCGGGGTTCCTATCGATCAAAGACTGATGCACTTGCAAACAAGGAAGTACGTTTATGTCAAAAGTAAAAGACAAGGCTATCGTGTCGGCGGCGCAAGCCAGCACCGCTTACTCGCAAATCGATAGCTTCAGCCATCTGTATGACCGTGGCGGCAACCTCACGGTCAATGGCAAACCGTCCTACTCCGTCGACCAGGCCGCCACCCAGCTGCTGCGCGACGGTGCGGCGTACCGGGACGTTGACGGCAACGGCAAGATCGACCTGACCTACACCTTCCTGACCTCGGCGTCGTCGAGCACCATGAACAAACATGGCATCTCCGGCTTCAGCCAGTTCAGCGCCCAGCAGAAAGCACAGGCCGCCCTGGCCATGCAGTCCTGGGCGGATGTGGCCAACGTCACGTTCACCGAGAAGGCCAGCGGCGGCGACGCCCACATGACCTTCGGCAACTACAGCGGCGGCCAGGACGGCGCGGCGGCGTTCGCCTACCTGCCCGGCACCGGCGCGGGCTACGACGGCACCTCGTGGTACTTGACCAACAGCAGCTACACGCCAAACAAGACCCCGGACCTGAACAACTATGGCCGGCAGACCCTGACCCACGAAATCGGCCACACCCTGGGCCTGGCGCATCCCGGCGACTACAACGCCGGCGAAGGCGCACCGACCTACAACGACGCGTCCTACGGACAGGACACGCGCGGCTACAGCGTCATGAGTTACTGGAGCGAGAGCAACACCAACCAGAACTTCAGCAAAGGCGGCGTCGAAGCCTACGCTTCCGGCCCGCTGATCGACGACATCGCCGCGATCCAGAAGCTCTACGGCGCCAACTACAACACGCGCGCCGGCGACACCACCTACGGCTTCAACTCCAACACCGGGCGTGACTTCCTCAGCGCCACTTCCAACGCCGACAAGCTGGTGTTCTCGGTATGGGACGGTGGCGGCAACGACACCCTGGACTTCTCCGGTTTCACCCAGAACCAGAAGATCAACCTCAATGAAGCCTCGTTCTCCGATGTTGGCGGCCTGGTAGGCAACGTCTCCATCGCCAAGGGCGTGACCGTGGAGAATGCCTTCGGTGGCGCCGGCAACGATCTGATCATCGGCAACAACGCGGCCAACGTGATCAAGGGCGGTGCCGGCAACGACATCATCTACGGTGGCGGCGGTGCCGACCAACTGTGGGGCGGCGCGGGCAACGACACCTTTGTGTTCGGCGCCAGCTCCGACTCCAGGCCGGGGGCGGCGGACAAGATCTTTGACTTCACCTCGGGTTCGGACAAGATCGACCTGTCCGGTATCACCAAAGGCGCAGGCCTGACCTTCGTCAACGCGTTTACCGGGCATGCCGGCGACGCGGTGCTGTCCTACGCTTCTGGCAGCAACCTGGGCACCTTGGCGGTAGACTTCTCCGGGCACGGCGTGGCGGATTTCCTCGTCACCACCGTTGGCCAGGCGGCCGTCAGCGACATCGTGGCGTGATGCAGGAGCGCGGCGTTTCGGCGCCGCGCTTTGCCCATGGAGCATAAGCAAGATGCAGCGTTTTACCCCCTTTATCGCCCGCGTATTGCTGGCGATGTTCGTATCGGCAGGAGCCCACGTGATGGCGAGCAGTCTTGTTTTACCCAGCAGCGCCCAATTGGCCGGACACTGGCAGTTGCACCAGCAGGACCAGGTGTGTGCGTTGGACCTGGTGGTCGCCGCCAATGCCGTGGCTGGCGACGTTGAATGCGCCGCGCAGTGGCTGGGCGACCATCCGAAGACCTGGCTGCCGACCCCGGACGGTATCTGGCTGATGAATGCCGACGGCACCGGGATTACCCATTTGAACCGGCAGAAAGAGGGTGAATATAAAGGTCGCACCGCCCAAGGCACCGAAGTGCTGTTGCAGCGCATCCCTTAGTTGTTGGTTATAAGCCTATAACTTGATTTTATTAGTTGGCCGCTCCGTTATTCGGGGTGCGGGCAACTATTGCTTATTGTTTGGTTCAAGTGAGATCGGAAGACATGGCCACACCGCCTTTATTCAAAGCGCTGGGTGAATACAAGAACCTCTTGATCAGCGTTGGCTGTTTCACGGCATTGATTAACCTGTTGATGCTGGTGCCGTCGATTTACATGCTGCAAGTGTATGACCGCGTGCTGTCCTCCCAGAATGAAACCACCCTGGTGATGTTGACACTGATGGTCGTGGGCTTCTTTGTGTTTATTGGCACACTGGAGGCGATCCGCAGTTTTATCGTGATCCGCATCGGCAGCCAATTGGAGCGGCGTTTCAACTTGCGCGTCTACAAGGCCGCGTTTGAACGCAACCTGCACTGCGGCCAGGGGCACGCCGGGCAGTCCCTTGGCGACTTGACCCATATCCGCCAATTCATCACCGGCCCTGCGTTGTTCGCGTTTTTTGATGCGCCGTGGTTTCCCATCTATCTGCTGGTGATTTTCCTGTTCAACGTCTGGCTTGGCGTGTTGGCCACGGCCGGTGCGCTGTTGTTGATCGGCTTGGCGTGCCTCAACGAATACCTGACCAAAAAGCCGTTGGGCGAGGCCAGCGGTTACTCGCAGCAATCCACGCAACTGGCCACCAGCCATTTGCACAATGCCGAGACTATCCAGGCCATGGGCATGCTCGGCGCGTTGCGTCAGCGCTGGTTTGCCGTGCATACGCAATTTCTCGGCCTGCAGAATCGGGCCAGTGACACCGGTGCGGTAATCACTTCCCTGAGCAAATCCCTGCGCCTGTGCCTGCAATCGTTAGTGCTGGGGCTTGGCGCTTGGCTGGTGATCAAGGGCGACATGACCGCCGGGATGATGATCGCCGGTTCCATCCTGATGGGCCGGGTGCTCAGTCCCATCGACCAGTTGATTGCGGTGTGGAAACAGTGGAGTTCGGCCAAGTTGGCCTACCAGCGCCTGGATGCGTTGCTGCGCGAGAGCCCGGAGGCCGTCGAGCCGATGAAGTTGCCGGCGCCCAACGGCCAGGTCAGTTTCGAACAGGTCAGCGCGGGCCCGCCGGGGCGGCGTGTGGCGACGCTGCACCACGTCAGTTTCAACCTTGGCGCCGGGGAGGTGCTGGGTGTGCTCGGCGCCTCGGGCTCCGGCAAATCCACCCTGGCCCGGGTGCTGGTGGGCGTGTGGCCGACCCTGGCGGGCACGGTGCGCCTGGATGGCGCCGACATCCACCGCTGGGACCGCGACGACCTCGGCCCGCACATCGGCTACCTGCCCCAGGACATCGAGCTGTTCAGCGGCAGCATTGCCGACAACATCGCGCGTTTTCGCCAGGCCGACCCGCAGCTCGTGGTCAAAGCCGCGCAACAAGCCGGGGTACATGAACTGATCCTGCGCCTGCCCCAAGGCTACGACACCGTACTGGGCGACAACGGCTGCGGGCTGTCCGGCGGCCAGAAGCAACGGGTGGCCCTGGCCCGCGCGTTGTACGGCGGGCCGCGGCTGATTGTGCTGGATGAGCCCAACTCCAACCTCGACACCCAGGGCGAAGCTGCTCTGGCCAGCGCCATCGTGCAGATGAAAGCCCAGGGCAGCAGCGTGGTACTGGTCACCCATCGCTCGGCGGCATTGGCCCAGGCCGACAAGCTGCTGGTGCTCAACGACGGCCAGCTGCAAGTGTTCGGACCCAGCCAGGAAGTGCTGCGGGCGTTGTCCGGGCAGCGTGAACAACCGCCTCAAGAGAGGATGCCAGCATGATCCACGAACAACACGACGCCGGCTTTTTTGTGCGCATGGGCTGGTTGCTGACAGTGCTCGGCGCCGGCGGTTTTTTCCTTTGGGCCAGCCTGGCGCCGCTGGACCAGGGCATTCCGGTGCAAGGCACGGTGGTGGTGTCGGGCAAGCGCAAGGCTGTGCAAACCCTCAGCCCCGGCGTGGTCAGCGCGATTCTGGTGCGTGAGGGCGAGGCGGTCAAACAAGGCCAGCCGCTGTTTCGTCTCGACCAGACCCAACACCAGGCTGACGTGCAATCGCTGCAAGCCCAATACCGCATGGCCTGGGCCAGCGTGGCGCGATGGCAGAGCGAGCGCGATAACCGCCCCGGCATCGTTTTTCCGGCCGAACTGAGCAGCAATCCCGACCCGGCCCTGGCCTTGGTCCTGGAAGGCCAGCGCCAACTGTTCAGCAGCCGCCGCGAAGCCTTTGCCCGCGAGCAGGCCGGGATTCGCGCCAACATCGAGGGTGCCACCGCGCAACTGGGCGGCATGCGCCGTGCGCGCAGTGACCTGACGGCCCAGGCCCAATCCCTGCGCGATCAGTTGGCCAACCTGCAACCCCTGGCCGACAACGGCTACATCCCGCGCAACCGCTTGTTGGAGTACCAGCGCCAACTGTCCCAGGTGCAACAGGACCTGGCGCAAAACAGCGGCGAAAGCGGCCGGGTCGAGCAGGGCATCCTTGAATCGCGTCTGAAATTGCAGCAGCACGGCGAGGAATACCAGAAAGAGGTACGTAGCCAACTGGCCGACGCGCAATTGCGCAGCCTGACCCTGGAGCAGCAGTTGACGTCCGCCGGGTTCGACCTGCAACACAGCCAGATCAACGCGCCGGCCGATGGGATTGCAGTCAACCTCAGCGTGCACACCGTCGGCGCAGTGGTGCGCGCCGGTGAAACCCTACTGGAGATCGTGCCCCAGGGCACACGCCTGGAAGTCGAAGGGCGCTTGCCGGTGCACCTGGTGGACAAGGTCGGCACGCAACTGCCGGTCGACATTCTGTTCACCGCCTTCAACCAGAGCCGCACGCCACGGGTGCCCGGGCAGGTCAGCCTGATTTCGGCCGACCAGATGCTCGATGAAAAGACCGGCGCGCCGTACTACGTGCTGCGCACCACGGTCAGCGAGCTGGCGCTGGAGAAACTCCACGGCCTGGTGATCAAGCCCGGCATGCCCGCCGAAATGTTCGTGCGTACCGGCGAGCGTTCGCTGCTCAATTACCTGTTCAAGCCGCTGCTGGATCGCGCCGGCTCCGCATTGACCGAGGAATAAACATGAAAGCGGTGTTTATCGCCTTGCTGCTCAGTTGTACCACTGCCCACGCCGCCATGGGCCCGTTCGACGTGTACGAGCAGGCCCTGCGCAACGACCCGGTGTTCCTCGGCGCCATCAAGGAGCGCGACGCCGGCCTGGAGAATCGCACCATCGGCCGTGCCGGCCTGCTGCCCAAGCTGTCGTACAACTACAACAAGGGGCGCAACAACTCCCAGGCCACCTTGCCCGACGGCCGTGGTGGCAACTATCACGATGACCGCAACTACAACAGCTACGGCTCCACGTTCAGCCTGCAACAGCCGCTGTTCGACTACGAAGCCTATGCCAACTACCGCAAGGGCGTGGCCCAGGCACTGTTTGCCGACGAGAGTTTTCGCGACAAGAGCCAGGCGTTGCTGGTGCGGGTGTTGTCCTACTACACCCAGGCGTTGTTCGCACAGGACCAGATCGACATTGCCCGGGCCAAGAAGAAGGCCTTCGAGCAGCAGTTCCAGCAAAACCGTCACTTGTTCGAGCGGGGTGAGGGCACGCGCACGGACATTCTCGAAGCCGAGTCCCGTTACGAGTTGGCCAGCGCCGAAGAGATCCAGGCGCTGGATGAGCAGGACGCGTCCTTGCGCGAACTGGGCGCGTTGATCGGCGTACCAAGCGTCAACATCAACGACCTGGCGCCGCTGAACCAAGGCTTCGCCGCGTTCACCCTGAGCCCGGCCAACTACGACACCTGGCATGCGCTGGCGATCAGCAACAACCCGACGCTGGCCTCCCAGCGCCAGGCCCTGGAAGTGGCGCGTTATGAAGTGGAACGCAACCGCGCCGGGCATTTGCCCAAAGTCACGGCGTATGCCAGTTCGCGCCAGCAGGAGTCCGACAGCGGCAATACCTACAACCAGCGCTACGACACCAACACCATCGGCATTGAAGTCAGCCTGCCGCTGTATGCCGGTGGCGGTATTGCCGCCTCCACCCGCCAGGCCAGCCGCGCCATGGAGCAGGCCGAGTACGAACTGGAGGGCAAGACCCGCGAAACCCTGATCGAGCTGCGGCGCCAGTTCAGCGCGTGCCTGTCGGGGGTGAGCAAATTGCGTGCGTACCAGAAGGCCCTGGTCTCGGCCGAAGCGCTGGTGGTGTCGACAAAGCAAAGCATCCTCGGTGGCGAGCGGGTCAACCTCGACGCGCTCAACGCCGAGCAGCAGCTCTACAGCACCCGCCGCGACCTCGCCCAGGCGCGCTACGACTACCTGATGGCCTGGACCAAATTGCATTACTACGCCGGCAACCTGCGTGACACCGACCTGGCCAAGGTGGATGAGGCGTTTGGGCCGGCGCAACGGTGACCGCCGATCTCGCGCATTCCAACAACAAAAAGAGGCATCAGCATGGGTATCTTCGATTACAAAAACTTCGGACCCGAGGGTTCCAAGGCGTTGTTCGCCGACGCCATGGCAATCACCTTGTACAGCTATCACAACCTGGATAACGGCTTTGCCGTGGGTTACCAGCACAACGGCCTGGGCTGGGGTTTGCCCGCCACTTTGGTCGGCGCGGTGCTCGGTGGCAGCGATTCCCAAGGGGTGATTCCAGGTATCCCGTGGAACCCGGATTCGGAAAAGGCCGCCCTGGATGCCGTGCAAAAGGCCGGCTGGACGCCCATCAGCGCCAGCGCCCTGGGCTACGCCGGCAAGGTTGATGCGCGGGGCACATTCTTTGGGGAAAAGGCCGGCTACACCACGGCGCAAGTCGAGGTGCTGGGCAAGTACGATGACGCGGGCAAATTGCTCGAAATCGGCATCGGCTTTCGCGGTACGTCCGGGCCACGGGAAAGCCTGATCAGCGACTCCATCGGCGATTTGGTCAGTGACCTGCTGGCCGCGCTGGGGCCCAAGGATTATGCGAAGAACTACGCCGGTGAGGCATTTGGCGGGCTGCTGAAAAATGTTGCCGACTACGCCAGTGCCCATGGCCTGCACGGCGCCGATGTGCTGGTCAGCGGTCATAGCCTGGGCGGCCTGGCGGTCAACAGCATGGCCGACTTGAGCGGCAGTCGGTGGTCAGGGTTCTACAAGAACGCCAACTACGTAGCCTACGCCTCGCCGACCCAAAGCAGCGGCGACAAGGTGCTCAATATCGGCTACGAAAATGACCCGGTGTTCCGCGCGCTGGACGGCTCATCGTTCAACCTGTCGTCCCTCGGCGTGCATGACAAGCCCCATGAGTCGAGCACCGACAATATCGTCAGCTTCAACGACCACTACGCCTCGACCCTGTGGAATGTGCTGCCGTTTTCCATCACCAACCTGCCGACCTGGATCTCCCATCTGCCCACCGGGTATGGCGACGGGCTGACACGGGTCGTTGAATCGGGTTTCTACGAGCAGATGACCCGCGATTCCACGGTCATCGTCGCCAACCTGTCCGACCCGGCACGCGCCACCACCTGGGTGCAGGACCTCAACCGCAACGCCGAACCGCACAAGGGCAATACCTTCATCATTGGCAGCGACGGCAACGACCTGATCCAGGGCGGCAAGGGCGTGGACTTTATCGAGGGTGGCAAGGGCAATGACACGATTCGCGACAGCAGTGGGCACAATACCTTTCTGTTCAGCGGGCAGTTTGGCCAGGACCGGGTGATCGGCTATCAGGCGACGGACACGCTGCTGTTCAAGGATGTGCAGGGCAGTGTGCAATACCGGGAGCAGGGTGGGGACACGCTGATCAGTGTGGGTGCGGATTCGGTCACGCTGGTCGGCGTGAGCGGCTGGACGGGAGAGGGGATGGTGATCAGCTAAAGCTGGAATGCCTTGAAACTGTGGGAGCGGGCTTGCTCGCGAAGGCGGCGTGTCAGTCGCCATATATACCAACTGACCGACTGCCTTCGCGAGCAAGCCCGCTCCCACACAAGCCCGCTCCCCAAATATTCGCGGTCGGCTCCGGAGAATTACTTTTCCTTGATGACTGTTGCCACATCCGCAGCCTTGACCCGCACACGCTTGCCGGCGATGTCAGTGAACTCATAGAAACCGTCGGCGGTGTTGGTTTTTGGAAGGTCCTGGGTCAAATACTGCGTGCCGTTTTGCAGCGTCACTACGGTTTGCGTCGCGCAACCGGCCAATACCAGAAAAGTGAGTGCAACCAGGGGAAGACCCAAATTCTTCATGTTCATAACCCTTACCTTTAACCTTGAAAAGTCCCACGCCAGAGGCTGCGGGCGACAAATTTTACGCCATCGACTTCCCCATCAGATCACTTTTATACAAAAAGTTGCGTGAGCCATTTATCTATTACCGATTGCAACAAGCCGTTTGCGACGGCACTCTGTATGCATAACCAGTATTTGACCTCTACGTGCCATGGCCAACCCCCTCGAAGACCCGCTCTATTACCTGCAAAACTTCCGTCAGGTCCTGCAATGGCTGGGGCAACGCTATGCCGACCTGCTCGACCCTGACGAAACGCAGTTCATTCAGCAATTTGACAGCTTGCCCCAGGCGTCCCAGGCCTTGCTGGTGCGCATGGTCATGCGCAAGGGCGTGCATTTTCGTGCGGGCAAGCTCAATTATCTGGAAATCGGTTGCACCCACGCCGCCGCGCAGCCGCTGTTGCAGTTGGGGTGGGTAAACGACCAGCAACCGCTGGCGTTTGAAGAGCTGTTCGCCTTGCTGCAAAAAGGCGAGATCCTCAATGCCTTCAAACCGTGGATCGACCAGCCCAAGGCCAACAAAGTCGAGTGGCTGGCAGGCCTGGCGGCGCAGTTCCCCGAGAGCCTCAGCTTTGCCCAGTGGTGCCCCGCGCTGCCCGACACGCTGTACAGCCTCACGGTGATGGACATGTGTGACCGCCTGCGCCTGATGTTCTTCGGCAACCTGTATCAGGACTGGTCCGAATTCGTGCTGGCGGACCTGGGCATCTACACCTATGAAAAAGTCGAGATCTGCGCCGAATCCCGCGGTTTGCGCAGCCGTGATGACGTGCAGGGTTTCCTGTTCCTGCATGGCTGCCAGCAAGCCTTCGAGGCCGGTGAGCCGATCGAGGACATACGCACGCGCATCACCGCCCTCAATACCGACAACCCCTGGTTGGAACGGCGTCGGGCCAAGCTGTTGTTTCTGCTCGGGCAGCATTGTGAACGCCTGGCTGAGCTGGCGCTGGCGGCACAGATCTACCGCACCTGCGCCTACCCTGGCGCGCGTGCGCGGCTGATCCGCGTGCTGGAACGCCAGGAGGACTACGCCCAGGCCATGGCCCTGGCGAGTGCCGCGCAACAAACCCCGGAAAGTGCCGCCGAGCAACAGCACCTGCTGCGCGTGCTGCCACGTCTGCGGCGCAAGTTGGGCGAACCGGCGCTGCCCAGGCTCAAGCCACGCGAGGTCACGCGCCTGGACCTGGCACTGCCGCAGGCTCTGGAGTCGGTGGAAGCCAGCGTACAGGCACACCTGAACGAGCCCGACGCGCCGGTGCATTACGTCGAGAACGGTCTGATCAACTCGCTGTTTGGCCTGCTGTGCTGGGACGCGATCTTCGCGCCGCTGCCGGGCTCGTTTTTCCACCCGTTCCAACGCGGGCCGGCGGACCTGCACAGCGAAGACTTCCATCAGCGCCGTGCCGACTTGTTCGCAGCCTGTTTCGCGCAACTGCAGGACGAGCGCTACAAGGCCACGATCCGCCAGCGCTACCAGGAAAAGTGGGGCATCCAGTCACCGTTCGTGTTCTGGAACCTGCTCAACGAAGAACTGCTGGAACAGGCCTTGGCGTGCTTTCCCGCCGTGCATTTGCGCCACTGGTTCGAGCGCCTGCTGCTGGACATCCGCGCCAACCGCGCCGGGATGCCGGACCTGATCCAGTTCTGGCCCGCGCAAAACACCTATCGCATGATCGAAGTCAAAGGCCCCGGCGACCGCCTGCAGGACAACCAGTTGCGCTGGCTGGAGTTCTGCGCCGAACACCAGATGCCGGTCACCGTCTGCTACGTGCGCTGGGCGGAGTCGTCGGTTTGAGCTACAACGTGGCAGTGCGCGCGCTGTGTGAGTTCACGGCCAAGGTCGGCGACCTCGACCTACGCTTCACGCCGTCGCCCAGCGCCCAGGAAGGTATCGTCGGCCATCGCACCGTCGCCTCGCGGCGCAACGCGCATTACCAGCATGAAGTCGCCCTGGAGGGCGAGTACCAGCAGCTCACGGTGCGGGGCAGGGCGGACGGCTACGACCCGGACGCCAACCGCCTGGAGGAAGTGAAGACCTATCGCGGCGACCTCGATGCCCAGCCTGCCAACCACCGGCAACTGCACTGGGCCCAGGTCAAGGTGTATGGCTGGCTGATGTGCCAGAAGCTTGGGTTGACGGACATCGACCTGGCGCTGGTGTACTTCGACATTGTCGGCGAGGGCGAAACGCTACTGCACCAGCGTTATAGCGCCGCCGAACTGGAGACCTTCTTCAACGCCCAGTGCGCGCAGTTCCTCGGCTGGGCCCAGCAGGAAATGCAGCACCGCGCCGCCCGCAACAGCGCCGCGCAAACCCTGGGGTTTCCGCACGCCGGGTTTCGCACGGGCCAACGCTCGCTTGCGGAGACGGTCTTTAAGGCCGTCACCACCGGCCGCTGCCTGATGGCCCAGGCTCCCACGGGCATCGGCAAGACCATCGGCACGATCTTCCCGCTGCTCAAGGCCCTGGCGCCGCAGCAACTGGACAAGCTGTTCTTCCTCACCGCCAAGACTCCGGGGCGCAAGCTCGCCCTCGACGCCGCCGATGTGCTGCACCGCAGCCACCCGGACTTGCCCTTGCGCGTGCTGGAACTGGTCGCCCGCGACAAGGCCTGCGAACACCCGGACAAAGCCTGCCACGGCGATTCGTGCCCATTGGCCAAAGGCTTCTACGACCGCCTGCCCGCTGCCCGCAGTGCCGCTTCGCAGGTGCGCCAGCTCGATCAGCGCAACTTGCGCGAGGTGGCCCTGGCCCACGACGTGTGCCCGTATTACCTGAGCCAGGAAATGGCGCGCTGGGCCGACCTGATCGTCGCCGACTACAACTACTATTTCGACTTTGGCGCCATGCTGTTCGGCCTGGCCCAGCTCAACCAGTGGCGGGCGGCGGTGCTGGTGGACGAAGCGCACAACCTGGTGGAGCGCGCCCGCTCGATGTACAGCGCCAGCCTTGACCAATACCACCTCAAGACCCTGCGCGACAGTGCGCCCGAGCCGCTGAACAAACCCCTGCAACGCCTGAACCGCGAATGGAATGCGCTGCACAAGGACCAGCTCGCGCCCTACCAGGCCTACGCGAGCCGTCCAGACAAATTTCTGCACGCCCTGGGCCTGTGTACCAGCGCCATGGGTGACTATTTCAACGACCACCCGCAAGCCCTCAGCGGCGAGTTGCAAACCTTCTACTTCGACGCATTGCAATTTGCCAAGGTCGCCGAGCTGTTCAATGAACAGTTCATTTTTGACATCAGCAAACGCCAACACAGCGGCAAGCGCAGCAGCTCGACCCTGTGCCTGCGCAACGTGGTACCTGCCGAGTTCATTCGCCCACGGCTCACCGCGGCGCGCAGCAGTGTGCTGTTTTCCGCGACCCTGAGTCCGCGTCACTACTACGCCGACCTGCTGGGGCTGCCGGCGGACACCGCGTGGATCGACGTGGAGTCGCCGTTCAAGGCCGCGCAGCTCAAGGTGCGCATCGTCGATCAGATCTCCACGCGCTTCGTGCACCGCCAGGCCTCGCTGGAACCCATCGTCGCGTTGATCGCCACGCAGTTCGCGCAGCGGCCGGGCAACTACCTGGCGTTTTTTTCCAGCTTTGACTACCTGCAACAGGTCGCGCAATTGCTCGCCGAACGCCACCCGCAGATCCCGCTGTGGCTGCAATCGCGCGGCATGGCCGAGGCCGAGCGCCAGGCATTTCTCGAGCAGTTCACCGAACACAGCCAGGGCATCGGCTTTGCCGTGCTTGGCGGTGCGTTTGGCGAGGGTATCGACTTGCCCGGTGCGCGCCTGATCGGTGCGTTTATCGCCACCCTGGGCCTGCCGCAACTGAACCCGGTCAACGAACAGATCAAGCAGCGCATGGCCACGATCTTTGGTGCCGGTTACGACTACACGTATTTGTACCCTGGGCTACAAAAGGTGGTGCAGGCCGCCGGGCGGGTGATTCGTGGCCAGCAGGACGAGGGCGTGGTGATGTTGATCGACGACCGCTTCGGCGAGGCGCGGGTGCGCCAGTTGTTGCCGCGCTGGTGGGCGGTGGAGTGAGTTATTCCCGTCGTCAATGATGCTGGCACTGTCGCCGCCAATCCCCCAGGCTAGGCCAAACCTTCAGCCAGGCCCTGCCCATGCGCCAGCAAATCCTCTGCGTCAACGCTATTGAGTTAAGCGTGCACATCAGCGGTCCCGAACACGGCCAGCCGATCTGGCTGCTGCACGGTTTCCCGGAATGCTGGCATTCCTGGCGCGCGCAGATCCCGGCGCTGGCGGCGGCGGGTTATCGGGTGTTTGCGCCTGAGATGCGCGGCTACGGCCAATCCGGCGCGCCCGCCGAGGTGGCCGACTACGACCTGCTGACCCTGTGCGCCGACATCCAGCAGGCCATGGATCATTTCGGCCACACCGAGGTGGTGATGGTCGGCCACGACTGGGGCGCGGTGGTGGCCTGGCACCTGGCGTTGCTGGAGCCCGAACGCGTCACGCGGCTGATCACGCTGTCGGTGCCGTTCGCCGGGCGAGCGCGCCGGCCGGTGATTGACATCATGGCTGAGCTGTATGCCGAGCGTTTCAATTACATCCTGTATTTCCAGGAACCCGGCGTGGCCGAGCAGGAACTGAACGCCGACATCGAACGCACGCTGCGCCTGTTCATGCAGGACCAGGACGTGTTCCTGCAACACAAACCGGCCACTGCGCGCTTGCTTGAAGGCGTCGGTATGCCTGGCGCCTTGCCGTCATGGTGTTCCCGCGAGGATCTTGACGTGTACGTGCAAACCTTCGCCGAACACGGCTTTCGCGGCCCGCTGAACTGGTATCGCAACTTCACGCGCAACTGGCAGCGCACCGAATGCCTCGCCGGCCGCCAGGTGCTCCAGCCCACACTGTTCCTGATCGGCGACCGCGACCCGGTCGGCGTGTTTGAAGCGCACACCCTCAAGCGCATGCCCGATTGTGTGCCGGACCTTGAGCAGCACGTGCTGCCCAACTGCGGCCACTGGATCCAGAACGAGCAGGGCCAACAGGTCAACGAACTGATGCTCGCCTTTCTAGGGAAAAAGTAAACGTCGCCCCGCGGCCGGGCCGCTCCACCAGGCGAATGCTGCGCCCGTGCAATTGCAGGATGCGGTGCACGATGCGCAAGCCCAGGCCGCCATCGCGCCGTGCGCCGCCAATGGTGAAGGCGCGCAGGAACAAGCCTTCATGCAGCTCGGCATCGATGCCCGGGCCGCTGTCGCTGACGGTCACGCTGACGCTGTCGGCCTCGACAGCCAACAGCACTTCGACGTCGCCATTGACCGGGGTGTGCCGCAAGGCGTTGTCCAGCAGGTTGGTCAGTACGCGCTCGATCAAGCCGAGGTCGGCCATGACTGCCGGCACCTGCGCCGGCAGGCTGGCGCTGAGGCTGATACCGCGCGCTTCGGCGCTCAATTCGAACTTCTGGAAGACGTCCTGCACCAGGTCCGGCAGCGAAAAGCCTTCGAGCACCGGCTGGACAAAACCATGTTCCAGGCGCACCAGTTCCAGCAGCGATTGGGCCAGGCCGCCGACTTTGCGGCTCTGGTCCAGGGCAATCCCGAGGTAGCGCCGGCGTTCCTCGGCGCTCAAGGTCGCGTCCTTGAGGGACAGGGTTTCCAGGTAGCCGTGCAACGAAGCCAGGGGCGTGCGCAGGTCGTGGGAGATGTTCGCAACCATCTCCCGGCGTTCCTGTTCCTGGCGGGTGAGGGCGCGCCACTGTTCGCCGAGGCGGTTTTCCATCTGCATGAAGGCGTGGTCGAGCACGGCGATTTCATCGCCGCTGTCAGAGGTGGGCGCGATGTTTTCCGCTGGTTTGGGGGCACCATTGATGTCGAATCGGCCAACCTTGTCGGTGAGCTGGCGCAATGGCCGGGTGATCCAGGCAAACGCCAGCAGGCCCGCCAACAGACACAGCAGCGCGACCAGGCCGATGCACCACAGCGCAATCTTCAGCGCCATGCCGGTGGCGTCCTTGGCATCGAACACATCGTGGGCCTCGCCGAGAAGTACCACATACAGAAAGCCGGTTTGCGTGCCGTTGGCCTTGAGCGGCGCGGCGCTGAACACCTTGCGCGCGTCGACGCTGCGCGGGTCGTCGCCGAGGATCGGCAACATGGCGCCACTGAGGAAACGGCGGATCGGCGCGAGGTCGACCCGGTCGCGCAGCAGGTGCCCGCTCGGCGCCGCATTGCCGACCACGCGCCCCTCGATGTCGAGCAAATACACCTCGACACTCGGGTTCACCAGCATCAGTTGGCCGAACAGGTTGCGCACCGCATCGGGCTTGAGGCCGTCGGCATCCATCAACTGCGTGTCACGGGCGATATGCGCTGCCAGGTCGCGGGACACGCCTTGCACCACTTCCAGCTCGTGCATGCGGTTGGAGCGCACCTGCAACCACGCCGAGGTGCTGCTGCAGATCAGCAGCAACACGGCAAACACCACCGACAGGCGCTGGGTCAGGGTCAGTTTCATGGGCCGTTCTCGGCGAACTTGTAGCCACGGCCCCACACCGTGAGGATGCGCGCCGGGTTGGCCGGGTCGGCCTCGACCTTGGCGCGCAGGCGGTTGATATGGGTGTTTACCGTGTGCTCGTAACCTTCATGGTTGTAGCCCCACACGGCGTTGAGCAGGTCCATGCGCGAGAACACCTTGCCCGGCTGGCGGGCAAAGAAATACAGCAGGTCAAATTCCCGGGGCGTGAGCTCCAGGGGCTGGCCGTGCAAAGTGGCCTCGCGACTCAGCGGGTTGATGAACAGTGGCCCAAGGTCGAGGCTGCCGGCATCCATTTTCAGGTTGCGCGCCATGGCGTCGACCCGGCGCAGCAGCGCCTTGACCCGGGCAACCAGCTCGGGCAGCGAGAACGGCTTGGCCAGGTAATCGTCGGCACCCAGCTCCAGGCCGAGGATGCGGTGCAGCTCGCTGGAGCGCGCGCTGGTGATGATGATCGGGGTGTAGCGCGTCATGGCGCGGGCGCGGCGGCAGATCTCCAGGCCGTCGACGCCGGGCAGCATCAGGTCGAGGATCAGCGCATCCCAGCCGCCTTGCTCCAGCAGGCGCAGGCCTTCGTTGCCATCGGCACTGTGCACCACTTCGAACTGTTCATCGCGCAGGTGCAGGAGGATCAAGTCGGCGATATGGGCATCGTCCTCAACCACCAGGACACGTTTGGGCTGATCCATGTAAGCGAAACCTTGGCTTGTAGTCGGCGCATTGTGCGGCTTTTGCCACAGTGTAGTTATCACGAATTGTTTAACTCTGCGTGAGGATTGCGCGACCGGCCTGGGCGCAGGATGGGGCTACTTGTTCATTCTGTTAAGGGGCAATCAATGTGGCTTCTGGTTCTCGCATATCTGGGCGGCGTGCTGACAATCGTCAGCCCGTGCATCCTGCCGGTTCTGCCTTTTGTCTTCGCTCGCACCGGGCAGCCGTTTTTGCGCAGTGGCTTGCCGCTGTTGGCGGGGATGGCGGTGACGTTCGCCCTGGTGGCCTCGCTGGCGGCGGTGGGCGGCGGTTGGGTGGTGCAAGTCAATCAATACGGGCGCTGGCTCGCGTTGCTCTGCGTGGCGCTGTTTGGGCTCACGCTGTTGCTGCCACGGCTGTCGGAGCGCCTGACGCGCCCGCTGGTCGCCGCCGGCAGCCGTTTATCCGAGGCGGCCGGGGCCGATGCCAGGCCACGGCCGGGGGCGTCGTTCCTGATCGGCGTGGCCACCGGGCTGCTTTGGGCGCCGTGCGCCGGGCCGATCCTCGGGCTGGTGCTGACCGGCGCCGCCCTGCAAGGCGCCAGTATCGGTACTACCTTGCTGTTGCTGGCTTACGCTGCCGGTGCCGCCACGTCCCTGGCGTTGGCGCTGCTGGTCGGCGGTAAGGTGTTTGGCTTGATGAAAAAATCCCTCGGTGCCGGTCAATGGCTGCGCCGCGGCCTTGGCGCGTTGATGCTCGTCGGGGTGGCAGCCATTGCCCTGGGCCTGGATACCGGCGTGTTGGCGCGGTTGTCGACGGCCTCCACCGGCGGCTTGGAGCAACACCTGGTGGATCGCCTGAGCGCCAAACCCCAGGGCGGGGCGATGATGATGGCGGCCAACCACAGCGACACGCTGCCGATAGAGGGCGCGCTACCCTCCCTGGACGGCGCCGTGCAATGGCTCAACAGCCCGCCACTGAGCGCCGAGGCGCTCAAGGGCAAAGTGGTGCTGGTGGATTTCTGGACCTACTCCTGCATCAACTGCCTGCGCACCTTGCCCTACGTCAAAGCCTGGGCCGACAAGTACCGCGAGCAGGGCCTGGTGGTGATCGGTGTACATGCTCCGGAGTTCGCCTTTGAGCGCGACGTGAACAACGTTACCCAGGCGATGAAGGACCTGGGGATCAACTACCCGGTGGCGATCGACAACAACTACAAGATCTGGCGTGCGTTCAACAACCAGTACTGGCCGGCACATTACTTTGCCGACGCCAACGGCCAGATCCGTTACCACCACTTTGGCGAGGGCGACTACGCCGAATCGGAGCGGGTGATCCAGCAGTTGTTGCGCGAAGCCGGGGCAAAAAACGTCGCGGGCGGCTTGATCGACGTGGATGCCAAGGGCGTGCAACAGGCGCCGGACCTGAACACCGTGCAGTCGCCGGAAACCTACCTGGGCGCGCAGCGTGCCGAGCACTTCGTCAAGTCCGGCCCCCTGGCGTTGAACAACTGGACCCTGGACGGCCAATGGAACGTAGGCGGCCAGCAAGTCACCCTGGACCAGGCCGGTGGGCGCATCGTCTACCGCTTCCACGCCCGTGACTTGCATTTGGTGCTGGCCCCCGGCGCAGATGGCAAGCCTGTGCGCTTCAAGGTCACGATCGACGGCAAGGCCCCAGGTGACGCCCACGGCACGGATGTCGCCCCGGATGGCAGCGGCGTGGTGACCGAGCAGCGCCTGTACCAACTGGTGCGCCAGCCGGGGGCGGTGCAGGACCGCACCTTCAGCATTGAGTTTCTGGACCCGAACGTAGCGGCCTACGCCTTCACCTTCGGCTAACTGATTGATGAACTGATAACCCAATCAATGGGGGAGCGAGCAAGCCGGCTCCCACCGTTGACCGTATTCTGGAGTGAGTTTTATGAAAGTTCTCAGATGGCTACCTGCATTGGCCTTGGCTGCCTTTATCAGCCAGGCCCAGGCGTTCTCCTTCGGTTCTTCTGACGATGCTGTCGTCATCCCACCGCCCGCCCTGGACTTGCCGGCATCGGGTGATCTGCAAACGGCGGTCTTCGCCGGTGGTTGCTTCTGGGGCGTGCAAGGGGTTTTCCAGCATGTGCAGGGTGTAAAAAACGCGGTCTCCGGGTATGACGGCGGCGCGGCGGGCACGGCGCAGTACGAGTCTGTCAGCGCAGGCAACACTGGCCATGCCGAGGCGGTCTCCGTCACGTTTGACCCGAGCAAGATCAGCTACGGCAAGCTGCTGCAGATCTATTTTTCGGTGGCCCACAACCCCACCGAACTCAACCGCCAGGGCCCGGATACAGGCACGCAGTACCGCTCGGCGATCTTTGCGCAGGATGCCGAGCAGCAGAACGTCGCCCAGGCGTATATCACGCAGCTGGATGCGGCGAAGGCGTTTGATAAGCCCATCGTGACCACAATCGAGAGGGGCAAGACGTTCTACCCGGCGGAGGCCTATCACCAGGACTTTCTCAGCGAGAACCCGTCTTACCCGTACATCGTGATCAATGATCTGCCGAAGGTGGCGCAGTTGAAAAAGCTGTTTCCCGAGCAGTACCGCGCTGAGCCGGTGCTGGTAAAAACCCAATAGCCCGCTCCCACGTCGTTGTTCCTCAGTGTGGTTTAGACCACTTCCAGGTAAGACGCGTGTATGGCCCGGGCCAGTTCGCGCACGGTGTCGATAAAGTCCGTCAGGCGGCTGTGCAGGCCATCCTCAAGAATTTCATCAATCCCGGTATAGCGCAGCCGCGCCTCGAACTCCGCCGCCAGACGCTGGGCCGTACGCCCATAACTGCCAGGCAAGTCCGCAAGGATATGACTCAACTCCTCGATACACGCATGCAGCGACCTCGGCACGTCACTGCGCAACAGCAGCAGCTCCGACACCGAGCGCGCATTCAGCGCATTCGGGTACAGCTCGGTGTACGCCTCGAACGACGACAACGCCCGGAGCAGGGCGCTCCACTGGTAGTAGCCGCGTGCGGACAGGTCGCTGACTTCCTCCGACTCTTCGCCAAACATCTCGTAGCGCGCATCCAGCAGGCGCAAGGTGTTGTCGGCACGTTCGACAAAGGTGCCCAGGCGAATAAACCGGTAGGCATCGTTGCGCATGATGGTCCCCGACGTCGCGCCACGGAACAGGTGCGAACGCTGCTTGACCCAATCACAGAAGTGGCTGATGCCGTGGCGCGCCAGGCCGCCGGCGGCGATGCTGCGCATTTCCAGCCAGGTCGCGTTGAGGTTTTCCCACATGTCGGCGGTGATGCGCCCGCGCACTGCATGGGCGTTGCCCCGGGCGGCGCGCAGGCAGTTGTAGATGCTGGCGGGATTTTCTTCGTCGAGGGCGAAGAAGTGCAGCATGCGCTCGGCGTCCAGTTGCTTGTGGCGCTCAAGGTAGCTTTCCAGGGTGCCGCTGCTGAGCAACGACATGGCCAGTTCGTCCAGACCGTCGCTGCGTCCGGCCTGGGGCATCAACGACAACGAGTAACTGACTTCCAGCATGCGCGCCAGGTTCTCGGCACGCTCCAGGTAACGGGACATCCAATACAGATCTGCGGCGGTTCTACTCAACATACTCAGCCCTCCACCACCCAGGTGTCCTTGGTTCCGCCGCCTTGCGACGAGTTGACGATCAACGAACCTTCACGCAGTGCCACACGCGTGAGGCCGCCGGGCACCAGGCGGGTTTCCTTACCCGACAGCACGAACGGGCGCAGATCGATGTGCCTGGGCGCAATGCCGTTTTCGACAAAGGTCGGGCAGGTGGACAGGCTCAGTGTGGGTTGGGCGATGTAGGCGTGGGGGCGCGCCTTGATGCGTTGACGGAAGTCCTCGATCTCGGCCGCGCTGGAGGCCGGGCCGACCAGCATGCCGTAGCCGCCGGAGCCCTGGGTTTCCTTGACCACCAGTTCCGGCAGGTGCGCCAGCACATGGGACAACTCGTCGGGTTTGCGGCATTGGAAGGTCGGCACGTTTTGCAGCACCGGCTCTTCGTCGAGGTAGAAGCGGATCATCTCCGGCACGTAGGGGTAGATCGACTTGTCATCGGCCACTCCGGTGCCGATGGCGTTGGCCAGCACCACGTTGCCGGCGCAGTAGGCGGCGACCAGGCCGGGCACGCCGAGCATCGACTCGGGGTTGAAGGCCTGGGGGTCGAGGAACGCGTCGTCGATGCGGCGGTAGATCACATCCACGGCTTTGGGGCCGTCGGTGGTGCGCATGAACACCTTGAGGTCGTGCACGAACAGGTCGGCGCCCTCCACCAGTTCCACGCCCATTTCCCGGGCAAGGAAGGCGTGCTCGAAAAACGCGCTGTTGAAGCGGCCGGGGGTGAGTACCACGACGTTGGGGTTGTCCAGGCGGCTTGAGCTTTTGAGGGTCTTGAGCAGCAGGTTGGGGTAGTGGTCCACCGGCGCGATGCGTTGCTTGGCGAACACCTCGGGGAACAGGCGCATCATCATCTTGCGGTCTTCGAGCATGTAGCTCACGCCGCTGGGGGTACGCAGGTTGTCTTCGAGCACGTAGTAGGTACCGTCGCCATCGCGCACCAGGTCGACGCCGGAGATGTGCGAGTAGATGTCGCGGTGCAGGTCGAGGCCGACCATGGCCTGCTGGTAACCCTCGTTGCCCAGCACCTGGTCGGCGGGAATGATCCCGGCCTTGATGATGCGCCGGTCGTGGTAGATGTCGGCGAGGAACATGTTCAGTGCCGTGACGCGCTGGATGCAGCCACGTTCGATCACGCGCCACTCACTGGCGGGGATGCTGCGCGGGATGATGTCGAAGGGGATCAGGCGCTCGGTGTCTTGCTCGTCGCCATACAAGGTGAAGGTGATGCCGGCGCGGTGGAACAGCAAGTCGGCTTCGCGGCGACGCTGGGCCAGCAGTTCCGGTGGCGTATTGGCCAACCAGCGGGAGAATTCCTGATAGTGCGCGCGGCAGGCGCCGTTTGCGTCATTCATTTCATCGAAGAAAGATCGAGCCATTCCAGTACCTTGTCAGTGCCGAGTGGGGCTTGGGGGGCACTGCCGTTTAAAAAAACGCATGTTTTTATGAGCCCATGGCTGAAGGTGCCAATGGGCCTGGTCCTTACTTTCTTATGGGGTCGGCTCTGGGTCGGGTTGTAACGAAAGCTCCTGTGTGCGGGCGGTGTTCAATGACTAAAGCAATGCCTGTGCCGGAACCTCTAAATCCCTAAACTGCGAACCCGCGCAACCCCTAGTGAGCGGGCTTGCCCCGCGCTGGGGGGCGCAGCCGCCCCAACAAGACCGCCGCGGTATTTCAGGAAGACCGCGGTGTCTGGGTTTGGGGCGGCTTCGCCCCCCAGCGCGGGGCAAGCCCGCTCACTACAACGGCGACAGCTCGCACAGGGGGAGGGTGCGCTTTGCGCTGATTTGGTGCGCGAACAAACTTGAACTTCATCCGGTGCCCCTTCTTCTAACAGGACTCGACCTCCCACGGAGCACCGCCGTGCCCAGAATCATCTCGCCGCATTCCCCGGAAACGGCCCTGACCGACCACAGCGAACACAACGCCAAGATCTTCGGCTCGCCCAAGGATCGCCTGGACTTCTACCGCCGTGAGATCCAGTACGAAACCACGATCCTGGCCAACCGCACAGACGCCTACCTCACGGCGCAATCCTTCCTGGTCATCGCCTTCGTCTCCGGCATGGGCAACCTCAACCCCGAGTGGGGCAAGCTGTTCACCCTGGTGGTGCCGGCGTTCCTGGTCTTGCTCGGCATTCTCAGCTCGCTGAACGCCTGGCCGGGGATTCGCGCGGCGTATGAAATCATTGACCACTGGCACTACAAGCAAAGCGAGCTGTTGCGCAGTGAACCGGTGATGGGCCTTGCGTACGACGATTCACCGCTGTTCTGCGAGACCGAGTCGTCCCACAAGGGCTACCGCAAGTCGCTGCTATTCTCAATGCGTGCGCCGTGGCTGTTTATGGTGTTCTGGTTGTTGCTGGGCGCCTATGCGTTTTATATCCAGGTGGACAACCCGGGTTCATAGAGGTGTGGATCATGTCGGATGAACGTGAGCAGGAACCGCAAGAGGAACTCAACGACCCCGGCAATGAAGACCCCGGTTCGCTGATGGATGATGCGCAGGTGCCGCTCATCGAAGAGCAGGAGCCTTAGCGCACCGCTCCAACAGCCATGGCTGCCCCGCACCCTGCAAGCTGGTCGCACCCAACCTCCTTTCCCAAGGCCAATGGCGGCGCTGTGGCTACCACTGCGCGCGATGGACTGTGCGTGCGTACTAACCGGACTTTTGCACAAAAGTCGTTGGTGAAACGTTTCTTCAAGCACAAAAACAGCTAAGCAAGCGCTTGCGCAAGCAAAAGCTTCTGTTTTAGAGTCGGCCCCGCTCGACCACAAAAATAATAAAACCAGGAGCTCAGCCATGAGCCTTGAACCCTTGCTTGAGATGCAGGGCATCAGCAAAACCTTCAACGGTTTGCGTGTGCTCAAGAATGTCGGCCTGAAGGTCTACCCCGGCGAAATCCACGCCTTGATGGGGGAGAACGGCGCCGGCAAATCCACCTTGATGAAAATCCTCTCCGGCGCCTACCAGGCCGATCCCGGCGGTGAAATCCGCATTGCCGGCCAACCCGTCGCCAGCTTCGACCCTGCCACCGCCAAAACCCTCGGCATTGCCGTGATCTATCAGGAACTGAGCCTGTGCCCCAACCTCAGCGTGGCCGAGAACATCTACCTGGGGCGTGAACTGCGGCGCGGCTGGACCATCGACCGCAAGGGCATGCAGGACGGTTGCCGCGAGGTGCTGCAGCGCCTGGGCGCCGAGTTCACGGCGGCGACGCGGGTCAGCAGCCTGTCGATTGCCGAGCGCCAACTGGTGGAAATCGCCCGCGCCCTGCATGCCCACGCCAAGATCCTGGTGATGGACGAACCGACCACGCCGCTGTCCTCCCGCGAGACCGACCGCCTGTTTGCGTTGATCAAGCAACTGCGCAGCCAGGGCCTGGCGATCATCTATATCAGCCACCGCATGGCCGAGATCTATGAGCTGTCGGACCGGGTCTCGGTGCTGCGTGACGGCCAGTACATCGGCGAACTGACCCGCGACGCGCTGTCGGCCGAGGTGCTGGTGAAAATGATGGTGGGTCGTGACCTGTCCGGCTTCTACAAGAAGGAGCACGCTGCCTATAACCCCGGAGACGTGGTGATGCGCGTGCGCGACATGGCCGACGGCAAGCGCGTGCGCAATTGCAGCTTCGACCTGCATGCCGGTGAAGTGCTGGGCATCGCCGGGTTGGTGGGGGCAGGGCGCACCGAGCTGGCGCGGCTGATCTTCGGTGCCGACCCACGCACCCACGGCACCCTTGAAGTGGTCGGCAAGACCGTCACCCAACTGCGCACTCCGGCGGACGCGATCCGCGCCGGCGTGGTGTACCTCACCGAGGACCGCAAGGCCCAGGGCCTGTTCCTCGACATGAGCGTGGCCGACAACATCAACGTCTGCGCCTGCGTGCCGGACGCCCACGCCGGTGGCGTGCTGGATCGCGGCCACGGTGCGCAGCGTGCCAGTGAAGCGATCAAGGCGCTGTCGATCCGGGTGGCGTCGGGCAAGGTCAATGTCGGCGCGTTGTCCGGCGGCAACCAGCAAAAAGTGCTGCTGGCGCGGTTGCTGGAGGTCAAGCCGCATGTGCTGATCCTCGACGAGCCGACGCGGGGCGTGGACATCGGCTCCAAATCCGAGATCTACCGCATCATCAATCAACTGGCGCAGGCCGGCGTGGGCATCGTGGTTATCTCCAGCGAACTGCCGGAGATCATCGGCACTTGCGACCGTGTGCTGATCATGCGCGAAGGCCAGTTGGTCGCCGAGGTCGGCGGCGCATCCGGTCAGGTTATTTCCCAGGAACGCATTATTGACCTCGCCACGGGTGGCGATCAGGTGGTGGCCAATGGCTGAATTGCAGATGACGACAACAATGGGCAAGGCAGAACGTGCACGTGAGTTGATGCGCACGGTGGGCATGTTGCCGGTGCTGGTGCTGTTGCTGGTGGGCTTTGCCCTGGCCAGCGAAAACTTCCTGACTATGCAGAACCTGTCGATCATCACCCAGCAGGCCTCGGTCAATGTGGTGCTGGCGGCGGGCATGACCTTTGTGATCCTCACGGCGGGCATCGACCTGTCGGTGGGCGCGATCCTGGCGGCGTCGGCGGTAGTGGCGTTGCAGGCGTCGATGTCGCCGCAGTTCGGCATGTTCGGGATCGCGGCGGGCATCGGTTTTGGTCTGTTGCTGGGCTTGGTCAACGGCGGCTTGATCGCGTTCATGCGCCTGCCGCCGTTTATCGTCACCCTCGGTGCGCTGACTGCCATGCGCGGTTTGGCGCGCTTGCTGGCGGACGACAAGACCGTGTTCAACCCGGACCTGCCGTTTGCCTTTATCGGCAACGACTCGATCCTCGGCGTGCCGTGGCTGGTGGTGATTGCCGTGGCGGTGGTGGGCTTGTCGTGGTTCATCCTGCGCCGCACCGTGATGGGCGTGCAGATCTATTCGGTGGGCGGCAATCCGGAAGCGGCGCGGCTGTCGGGGATCAAGGTGTGGAAGGTGTTGCTGTTCGTCTACGCCATGTCCGGCGCATTGGCCGGGCTCGGGGCGGTGATGAGTGCTTCGCGGCTGTTCGCGGCCAACGGCCTGCAACTGGGCCAATCCTATGAGCTGGATGCGATTGCCGCAGTGATCCTCGGCGGCACCAGTTTTACCGGCGGCGTCGGCACCATCGGCGGCACGCTGATCGGGGCCCTGATCATTGCGGTGCTCACCAACGGCCTGGTGCTGCTGGGGGTGTCGGACATCTGGCAATACATCATCAAGGGCATCGTGATCATTGGCGCGGTGGCGCTGGATCGTTATCGCCAATCCGGTGCACGCACCTGATTTCACTCGTACAACAACAATCACAAGAGAGACCCGTATGAACTTCAAACGCGTATTTCCCGTTATTGCCCTGGCGGCCCTGATGTCCCAAGCCGTCGAGGCGCGTGAGTTGAAAGCCCTTGGCATCAGCATGGGCTCGCTCGGCAACCCGTACTTCGTGACCCTGGCCGATGGCGCCACGGCGCGGGCCAAGGCGCTGAACCCCAACGTCAAGGTCACCTCGGTGTCAGCCGACTATGACTTGAGCAAGCAGTTTTCGCAGATCGATAACTTCATTTCGTCCAAGGTCGACCTGATCCTGATCAACGCCGTCGACCCGTCGGCCATGGCCTCGGCGATCAAGAAAGCCCGTGACGCCGGGATTGTCGTGGTCGCCGTGGATGTGGATGCCAAAGGGGTCAACGCCACGGTGCAGACCGACAATGTCGAAGCCGGCAAGCTGGCCTGCCAGTACCTGGTGGACAAGCTGGGCGGCAAGGGCAATGTGATCATCCAGAACGGCCCGCAGGTCACGGCCGTGACCGACCGCGTCAAAGGCTGCAAGGCGGCGCTGGCCGGTGCGCCGCAGATCAAGGTGCTGTCCGACGACCAGGACGGCAAAGGCTCGCGTGAAGGCGGCCTGAATGTGATGCAGGGCTACCTCACACGCTTCCCGAAAATCGACGGTTTGTTCGCGATCAACGACCCGCAAGCCATCGGCAGCGACCTGGCCGCCAAGCAACTCAAGCGCAGCGGCATCGTCATCACCTCGGTGGACGGTGCGCCGGACATTGAGAACGCGCTGAAGACCGACACGCAGATCCAGGCCTCGGCCAGCCAGGACCCCTGGGCCATGGCGCAGACGGCGGTGGATGCGGGCAACGACATTCTGAATGACAAAGCCCCTGGCGAAGCGGTTACCCTGCTCACGCCAAAACTGATCACCCGCGACAACGTCGGTACGTACAGCGGTTGGTCGAGCAAACATTGATCGATTAAGGGGAACAGCAACGTGGTGACCATGGATGACGTGGCCAGCCGGGCAGGGGTGTCGACGTCAACCGTGTCCCACGTGTTGAACGGCACCCGCAAGGTCAGCCCGGCCTCGGTGCAGGCGGTGCAGCAGGCGATCCAGGCGTTGGGGTACATTCCCAACACCCTGGCGCGCGCGCTGGCGCGGTCGAGCACCAGCACGATTGGCGTGGCGATCTCGGCGCTGTCCAACCACTACTTCAGCGAAACCGTGCATGCCATTGAAAGCGAGTGCGCCAAGCACGGCTACATGATGCTGTTTGTCGACACCCACGACGACCCGGAGCAGGAGCTGCGGGTGGTCACGGCGCTGCATCACCGGCGTGTCGACGGGGTGATCCTTGCGCCGTCGAACGACTCGAAGGCGCTGGAGTACCTGCGCACCAACCAGATCCCGGCAGTACTGGTGGACCGCATGATGAGCGCGCAATTCGATCAGGTCGGGGTGGAGAATACCCAGGCCACCCAGGCCCTGATCACCCATTTGATTGGCCACGGGCACCGCCGCATCGGTTTTATCGCCGGGCGTACGGGGTTCAGCACCACGGACGAGCGGGTTGCCGGCTATAAGGCTGCTTTGCAGGCGGCGGGGTTGGCGTTTGATCCGCAGTTGCTGGTCAACGGCGGCTCCAACACCGAGCCGGCACGCCAGGCCACGGTGCAGTTGCTCGGGCTGGATGCACCGCCTACGGCAATCATGGCCGGAAACAACCTGATGACCCTTGGCGCGATGCACGCCCTGCGTGACGCGCAGATTGAAGTGCCAGGACAGATGGCCTTGGTGGGGTTTGATGATTTTGACTGGGCCGATTTTTTCGTGCCGCGCCTGACGTTGATTGCCCAGCCGGTCAACGAGCTGGGCGCGCGTGCGGTGCACCTGCTGCTGCAGCGCATGGCGACACCCGAGGCAACGCCGCACAGCGTGCGCCTGGCGCCGAGCCTGCAACTGCGCAATTCATGTGGCTGTATCTGATTGGAATGACACGCGTATGAGCAGTCCTGTTTCCCTCGGCATAGACCTCGGCACTTCAGAACTCAAGGCGATCCTGATGGACCTTGACGGCACGGTATTGGCCCACGCCGGCGTGCGATTGAGTGTGTCGCGGCGCCACAGTGGCTGGTCCGAGCAGGCGCCGCAGGACTGGTGGCAGGCGTGTGTGCAGGCGTTGGCGCAACTGCGGGCGCACCCGGCCTTTGCCCGGGTGGCGTGTATCGGCTTGTCCGGGCAGATGCATGGTGCGGTGCTGTTGGGGCGGGACGACCAGGTGTTGTATCCGGCGATCCTGTGGGACGACTCCCGTGCCATCGCTGAGGCTCAAGAGCTGGGCGCGGGCTTTGCAGACGTCACCGGCAGCCTGCCGATGGCCGGGTTGACCGCGCCTAAGCTGCTGTGGCTGCAACGCCACGAGCCTGAGGTGTTCCAGGCAATTGACTGTGTGTTGTCGCCCAAGGATTACCTGCGTTTGCGCTTGAGTGGCGAGCGCGTCAGCGAGATGTCGGATGCCGCCGGTACGCTGTGGCTGGATGTGGCGAACCGTGAATGGTACGGCCCGATGGTTCGCGCCAGCGGCCTGGCGCTGCAGCGGTTGCCGAGGTTGGTGGAAGGCGGCGCGGCCAGCGCCGTGCTGACCGCGACCGGCCTGGGCTTGCCTGCCGGGGTGGTGATCGCCGGTGGCGGAGGCGACAACCCGGTGGCCGCCGTAGGCATCGGCGCGATCAATGCGGGGGACGGGTTCATCACTCTGGGCACCAGCGCTGCGATTGTGGCAATCACCGATCACGCCGCCGGCAATCCGGCCAGCGCCGTGCACAGCTTCTGTCATGCGCTGCCCGGGCGCTGGTACACCATGGGCGCGATGCTGGCGGGTGCCAGTTGCCTGCGCTGGGTCACGCGGCTGACCGGCACGCGGGATGAGCAGGCGCTGCTGGAGCAGGTGCAGGCGCAACTGCCGATCGCACAGGCGGTGCCACTGTCGGCGCCGCTGTTTCTGCCTTACCTGGCTGGAGAACGCACGCCGCATAACGACCCGTTGCTGCGCGGTGGATTCATGAACCTGGGCCACGACTGCACCCCGGCGCTGCTCGGGTATGCGGTGATGGAGGGGGTGGGCTTTGGTTTGCTCGATGCGTTGCACGCGGTGCAATCGGCGGGGGCCCGCGTCGGCGCGTGTGCCTTGGTCGGCGGCGGGGCGCGCAGTGAGTACTGGGCGCAGCTGTTGGCCAACATCCTGCAGCGGGAGATCTTCACGTTGCATGGCAGTGAGTTGAGCGCGTGCGTGGGGGCGGCGAAGCTGGGGCTCATGGCGATCGGGCAGGGCGCCGAGTTGCTGCAGGCGGGGATGCCGGTCAAGGCGCGTTACCAGCCGGATGTCGGGCAACAGCCGCTGCTGGAGGCGCGCTATCGCAAGTTCAAAGGTTTATTGGCGGCGGCCAAGACACTGCACGGCCTGTAGTGAGCGGGCTTGCCCCGCGCCGGGGGCAAAGCCGCCCCAACGGTACGCTGCGGTGGGTCAGGAAGACCGAGGTGTCTGAATTTGGGGCGGCTTCGCCACCCGGCGCGGGGCAAGCCCGCTCACTACAGGCGAGCGCAGTACATTTCAAGCGCGGGGAAAGCAGCGTTACCTATCAAGCGGCGGCAAGCGGCGTTTGACCGGGGTTTTCTTGACGATGGCGGTGTTGGTCTCGGCATACACGTTGAGCCGGTCGAGCAGGCTGTCCAGCTGTTCCATGGTGCGCACATGCAGGCGTGCGATGAAGCAGTCGTCGCCCGTGACCTTGTCGCACTCGGTGAACTCGGGAATCGCCTGAATCTGGCGTTCGACTTCCTGCAATTTGCCGGGCAGAGGACGGATGCGCACGATGGCTTGCAGCAGGTAGCCGAAGTGTTTGGCGTCAATGTCCACCGTGTAGTGGGTCAGAACACCGCGTTCTTCCAAGCGCCGCAAGCGCTCGCCAACGCTGGGCGACGACAGCCCGGTGATGCCCGCCAGCGCCTTGAGGGACAGGCGTGAGTCGTCCATCAAGGCGGCGATCAGTTGCTGGTCGATGGTGTCGATCATGGTTTTTGCCTAATTAGTAAAGGTGATCCAGGGCTTTGGCCTTTTTTAGGCGCTGGAGCCGTTACCCAGCAGATTGCCATAATTGAGCCTCATTTGAGGAGCAGCAAACATGGACACATCCATCCGTCGCGGTTCGTGGGAAATGGTCGCCGCCATGCTCATCTCGGGCACCATTGGTTGGTTTGTACTGGTGTCGGGCGTGTCGGTGATCGAAGTGGTGTTCTGGCGCTGTGTCATCGGTGCGCTGACACTGTTGCTGGTCTGTGCCGTGCTCGGCTACCTGCGCCTGTCGCTGCTGACGTGGGCCAGGCTCGGGCTGGCGATGCTCAGCGGCGTGGCGATCGTTGGCAATTGGTTGCTGTTGTTCGAATCCTATTCACGTGCGTCCATCGCCATCAGTACAGCGGTGTACAACGTGCAGCCGTTCATGTTGGTGCTGTTGGCGGCGCTGTTTCTGGGGGAAAAGATTACTGTGCAGAAGCTCGCGTGGCTCAGCGTAGCGTTCCTTGGGATGTTGGCGATTGTCACTGCCCATGGCGAGCAGCAAGCCGGTGGCGGGGACTATCTGGCTGGGGTTGCGTTGGCCTCTGGCGCGGCGTTTTTGTATGCGATTGCCGCCTTGATCATCAAGCGCTTGAAGCAAGTGCCAGCGCATTTGATGGCGTTGATCCAGGTCGCCACCGGCGCATTGTTGCTGGCGCCACTGGTGACGTGGAGCAACCTGCCGGTAGCGCCCACCGCCTGGGCGGCGTTGGCGACGCTGGGCGTGGTGCACACAGGTGTGATGTATGTATTGCTGTACGGTGCGATCCAGAAACTGCCGACCGCGTTGACCGGCGCACTGTCGTTCATCTACCCGATTGCGGCGATCTTCGTCGACTGGATCGCCTTCGGGCATCGCCTGGGTTGGCTGCAATGGCTGGGAGTGGCGGCGATTCTGCTGGCGGCGGCGGGGTTGCAGCGGGGCTGGTGGTGGCCCCGCTCCCAGAGGGTTAGTGCGTACCCTGGAAAATAATGTTTTCCGGGTTGAAATGCTCCACTGCGCTGCCCGGTTGCGGCAGACCGAGGATATGCCCCTTGATCTTGCCCACCACGTGCATCTCGCAGGGTTTGCAGTCGAACTTGAGGGTCAGCACTTCGTCGCCGTGGATCAATTGCATGGGCGCGACCTTGGTCTTCACGCCCGTCACGCCCTTGGCCTGTTTCGGGCACAGGTTGAACGAGAAACGCAGGCAGTGCTTGGTGATCATCACCGGCACTTCGCCGGTTTCTTCGTGGGCTTCGAAGGCGGCGTCGATCAACTTCACCCCGTGACGGTGATAGAAGTCGCGGGCTTTCTGGTTGTAGACGTTGGCCAGGAACGACAGATGCGCGTCCGGGTACACCGGCGGCGGGGTGGTTTCGGCTTTGCGCCCACCACGCGGGTGCGCGGCAACGCGGGCGGCGGTCAGCGCTTCAATCACTTCGCGGCGCAGGGCCTTGAGCTGCGAGTTGGGGATGAAGAACGCTTGCGGCGCATCCAGCTGGATGTCGGTGGCGTGGTATTCGGTGGTGCCCAGTTGGCCGAGCAGGTCGCGCAGGGTGTCCAGGGCCTGTTCCGGCTTGTTGGCCACGCCGAACGGGCCGGGCAGGGTGACGCTGGCGCTGATGCCTTCTTCGCTGGTCGCGGTGACTTCCAACTGCGCTTCACGCAGGCGTGCAGCCCAGGTCAGACCGATACGGCGTTCGGACGAAGTCTTGAGCAGCGCCTGTTGCCAGTTGTGGTCCAGGTTGCGGTTCAGCGGGTGGTTGGGGCGCAATTGATACAAACCGGCCGGCATTTCATTCGGCTCGACGCGGTAGCGGTAACGCTTCTCGCCATCTTCCTCGAACTCGCCCTTGGGCTCGGCAATGTTGGCGCGGAAACCCACGACCTCACGCTTGACCAGTACATTGAGACCGTCGCCGTTGGACAGCGGCTCATGGGTCACCACCTGCAAGTCGCGCTTGCCGGTTTTTTCCACCACACCCACCGGCAGGCCGGTGAAGGTCGGGGTATCGAAGGCGCCGATGTCGATCTTGCGGTCGGTGACGAAATAGTCGGTGCTGCCCCGGTGGAAGGTTTTTTCCGGGTCGGGCAGGAAGAAATGCGCAGTACGGCCGCTGGACGCACGGGCCAGGTCCGGGCGGTCTTCGAGCACTTCATCGAGGCGCTGGCGGTAATAGGCAGTGATGTTTTTCACATAGCCCATGTCCTTGTAGCGGCCTTCGATCTTGAACGAACGCACACCCGCTTCGACCAGCGCGCGGATGTTGGCGCTCTGGTTGTTGTCTTTCATCGACAGCAGGTGCTTTTCAAAGGCCACGACGCGGCCCTGGTCGTCTTTCAAGGTGTACGGCAGGCGGCAGGCCTGGGAGCAGTCGCCACGGTTGGCGCTGCGGCCGTTCTGCGCGTGGGAGATGTTGCACTGCCCGGAGAACGCCACGCACAGGGCGCCGTGGATGAAGAACTCGATGGCGGCATCGGTTTCATCAGCGATGGCGCGGATTTCCTGCAGGTTCAGCTCGCGGGCGAGGACCAACTGCGAGAAACCGGCCTGGTCGAGAAACTTGGCGCGGCCCAGGGTACGGATGTCGGTCTGGGTGCTGGCGTGCAGCTCGATGGGCGGAATATCCAGCTCCATCACGCCCAGGTCTTGCACGATCAACGCGTCGACGCCGGCGTCGTAGAGCTGATGGATCAGCTTGCGCGCGGGTTCCAGTTCGTTGTCATGCAAGATGGTGTTGATCGTGGTGAAGACGCGGGCGTGGTAACGGCGGGCGAATTCCACCAGTGAGGCGATATCGCTCACCTCGTTGCACGCGTTGTGACGGGCGCCAAAGCTTGGGCCGCCGATGTAGATGGCGTCGGCGCCATGCAGGATGGCCTCGCGTGCGATGGCGACATCGCGGGCAGGGCTGAGCAATTCAAGGTGGTGCTTGGGCAAGGACATAGTTTTTTTAGTCAGGCTTGTCACGGTTGAGGCGCGCATTGTAGCTGTGAAACGCTGGGGGGGCACCTACCACAAGGCTGACGGGTGTTTCCTGAGCCTTGGGATTGCAAACCCAATCAAATGTGGGAGCGGGCTTGCCCGCGAAGGCGCTGGATCAGTCAAACATCTATTGACTGACACACCGTATTCGCGAGCAAGCCCGCTCCCACACAAGCCCGCTCCCACATTTTTTGGCTGCGCCTGGCTTAGGCTTTTGCGGCCATTGCGGTGACTTCGACGCGCATGCCATCGACGGCCAACGCGGCCACGCCAACGGCTGCCCGCACCGGCCACGGCTTGGCGAAGAAGCGCTTGTAGACGTCATTGAACGCGGCGCGATCGGCCATATCCGTCAAGTAGATCGTCAGGTGCATGACCCGGTCCATGGAACTGCCGGCCTTTTCCAGGGCGACTTTCAGCGCTTGCAGGGTGCATTCGCTCTGCAAGGTGATGTCGCCCAGCTCCAGGCTGCCGTCGGCACGGGTGGGAATCTGGGTGGAGACCAGGATGCCGTTGAAGCCGATCACGTCGGAGGAAATCGAATCTGCATCGGGGTCGGGGGTGTAGTGCAGGTCGTGGTTGGCCATGGGGGCTCCGCTCAGGTCAAAGGGTTGCCAGTTTAAACACAGGGGCAGGGTGGGTCACGGTGGCGATGCGCGGCGTGTAAATATTGACGTCAATTAATAAATATTTTTTCCGTGTCAAGTCCGTTTTTTTTACGCCGATACTAGACTCAGGCACTACAGGATCACGCTTGAGCGAGAGGTACGTCATGTTCAATAAAGTCTTAAAAACAGAACTGGCGGCCAGGACGGCCGACGTCACTGAATATAAGGGGCTGATCGCCGCGCTCGAGCGCTCCATGGCGGTGGTCGAATTCGATCTGACCGGCAAGGTCTTGCGCGCCAACGAAGTTTTCCAGAACACCCTGGGTTACAGCGCCGCGCAATTGATGGGCAAGTCCCACCGCGACTTCTGCTTGCCGGAACTGACCGGCAGCCCGGCTTACACGGAATTCTGGAACGACCTTCGTGCTGGCAAGTTCGTGTCGGGCACCTTCAAACGAGTGGCTTCCAACGGAAAAACTGTGTGGTTGGAGGCCAGCTACAACCCGGTGCTGGATACCCAAGGCCATGTGTTGAAAGTGGTCAAGTACGCGCTGGATGTGACGCAGAAAGTCGAACAGGAAGCGGCGACCCGCAGCAAACTCGCGGCGCTGGACCGGGCAATGGCCGTGATCGAGTTCGACTTGAATGGTCAGGTGCTCGACGCCAACGAAAACTTCCTGAACGTCATGGGCTATTCCCTGGCTGAACTCAAAGGCAAACATCACCGCATGTTTTGCGAACCCGCATTGGTCAACAGCAGTGAGTACAGTGACTTCTGGCGACGCCTGAACAACGGTGAGTTTTTCACCGGGCAATTCAAGCGCATCGGCAAGCATGGTCGCGTCGCGTGGTTGGAGGCCAGCTACAACCCGGTGTATGACGGCGATGGCAAACTGCTCAAGATCGTCAAGTTCGCCAGCGACATCACCGAGCGGGTAGAGAAATTCGAGGAAGACTCCCGTGGCGCGTCGCGGGCCTATCACATCTCCTCCGAGACCGAGCGCTTTGCCGAGCATGGCACCCAGGTGATCCAGGAAACTGCCAGCGAGATGCGCCGCATCGCCGACAACATCGGTGCATCCGCACGACTGGTGGGGCAGTTGGGCGACCGTTCCGAGCAGATCACGGCCATCGTCAACACCATTCGCGGTATTGCCGACCAGACCAACTTGTTGGCGCTCAACGCAGCGATCGAGGCGGCGCGCGCGGGCGACCAGGGGCGCGGGTTTGCGGTGGTGGCCGATGAGGTCCGACAACTGGCCGGGCGCACCAGCCGCTCGACGGCGGAAATTGCCGAGATGATCGGCATGATCCTCTCGGAAACGCGTGACGCGGTGACCAGCATGAACGCCACCCAGGAAGGCGCGCAACGGGGTGTGAATCTGGCCGATCAGGCCGGTTCGGTGATCCTGCAGATCCGCACCAGCACCAGCGATGCGGTGCAAGCGGTGAGCATGTTTGCGTCGAAGCTGGATGAGTCGGAAGTCATTCCCAAGACCGCAGTAGGCTGGGTGGGGTAGCACGGTCATGAGCCGGCCGGCGCCCTGTCGGCCGGCTCAGTGTGGTCGCCTACAGCAAGGTAAACGGATAGTCGACAATCAGCCGCAGCTCGTTCAACTTGCCATCGCCCTGGTCGGCGTTCGACGACACGATGGCATCACGCACCCGTAGCGACAGGTTCTTCGCCGGGCCGCTCTGGATCACGTATTTGGCTTCCACATCGGTCTCGTGATGCGCGCCGTCCGAGCCATAGTCGTTGGCGTAGGCGCTGTGAGCCGGTGTGTGGCTGCCGTCGATGTCCGAGCCGTTGATGTAACGGCCCATGAAACTCAGCCCAGGCACGCCATAGCTGGCCATGTTGAGGTCATAACGGATGCCCCAGGACTGCTCGCCGGGCCCGTTGAAATCGCCCCACTGCACCGAGTTGGCGAGGAACACTGAATCGCCGCCTTCGCCCGCACCGTTGTTGCCGGTGCCGATGTAGTCAAACGGTGTATCGCCATGCACTTTCTGGAACGACAACGTCAGCGTGTGTGCCTGCCAGAACGAATAGGCCGCCGCCACCGAATAAGTGGTGTTGTTGATCGCCCCGGCCTTGGCGCTGCCGGTGTCGAGGGTGCGGTACAGGTTGCCGTCCAGGGCCAGTGACTGGTCGTGGCCCAAGGGGATCACGTAGTTGAGGTTGGTGTAGTACTGGCGCCAGATGTCCTCCAGTTCGCCGGCATACAGCGTCGCGCTCAGTGACGGGCTGAAGGTGTATTTGCCGCCGACAAAGCTCGCACTGTTGGCGGCGATGTTGGCGTAGGTCGCGTAGATGTCGTGGTCGTGGTTGCTGGTCATGCCGCTGTTGGTGCTGGTGAAGTGCCCGGCTTCCAGGTCGAGGCCGGCGATTTCGCTGCTGGTCAGGTCGAAACCGGTGGCCGTCTGCGGCAACAGGCGGGTGCCGCCGGTAGCGAAGACCGGGGCGGTGGGCTGCATGTCGCCGAACTTGAGCTGGGTCTTGGAGATTTTTACCTTCACCGCCGCGCCCACTGAGCCGTAGGCATTTTCTGGATCGCCGTTGCGGTCGGTCGGCAAGTTGCCAGTGCCGGCGTCGCTGTGGGTGGCGTCGAGTTTCAGCCCGCCGTAGGCATAGGCATCGACTCCGAAGCCGATGGTGCCCTGGGTGAAGCCCGAGGCGTAGTTGAGCATCGCGCCCTGGGTCCAGTCACGATTGTCGGCCTTGCCGCTCGCGCGGTCGCGGTCCATGTAGTAGTTGCGCAACAGCCCGGTGATGCTGCTGCCGTCGATAAAGCCTTTCGATTCGGCCTGGTCGCTGACCGACTCGGCCAATGCCATTTGACTGATACTGGCGCACACCGCCAGTGCCAGCAGACTGCTGTGTTTAAACATTTATTTAATCCCCAAGAATATTGAACGCGCGCGCAAACACCGCACTTGTTGGATAGCGCATAACATTGTTTTGGCAGATGTTTTCAGGTGAGGCATTACCGTTTTTATTATCTTCGACGTGGCTGCCGAAGCTGATTCTAAGCAGAGTCTGCGTGGCCTGCAGCCAGGGGAAGGATGAAACTCGATTAATTAAACTTCACGGTATTTATTTGCTATCGGGTGTAGCGTGGAACTGTCTTAGCCGCTCTGCTTCGACAAAATCCTTTGGTTGCCGCCGCAGACTCTGCGGCGGATTTTTTTCGTGCGCGCGAGTTTTTAGTTGGCTGCTTAGTTGCGGTTAGTGGCATTGGTGAGCAGGGCGCTCAGGGCGGGGCATGCGATGGGGTGGCGCTGGCGTGACGCCGCCAACGGTGGCGGTGAGCCCATGGCAGGAGGAGGGCATTCACCGCTTACCTGGCAGGTAAGGACTACTCTTTTACATCCATGAACTCTTGCGCCCACGCCACGTAACTCTCGGGCAACGTGTAGGTGTGCGTCAGTTCGGTAGCGCTGAGGTTCGAGGTGCTCTGAGTCAACTGGCGCTGGGCGCGCAGGCTGTCGTAGGTGGCCTTGATCGCGGCGAAATATGCACCGTGACCGGCAACCACCACACGAACGCCGAGGCTGGCCAGACGTTGGGCGTCATGGAGTTTCGGGTTGCCGTAGGTCACCAGCATCAACGGCACCGTGAGGTTTTCTGCGATCTTCTCCAGGTGCTCGAAGTCACTGACACCGACCATGCAAATCCCATCCGCACCGGCTTTTTGATAGGCCAGGGTGCGCTCTATCACCGCTTCGGTGGGCAATACACCGGCGTTGGTCCGCGCAATGATCGACAGTTCCGGATCGACCCGTGCTTCCAGCGCGGCGCGGACCTTGCCGATACCTTCGTCGATGGAAATCAGATCCGTGGATTTACGCCCGAATTGTGCGGGCAGCAGCGTGTCTTCAATGGTCAACGCGGCCACACCGGCACGCTCAAGTTCTTCGACGGTGCGCATCACGTTCAGGGCATTGCCGTAACCGTGGTCGGCATCGGCAATAAACGGCAGTTGGGCGACGCGGCCGATGCGGGTGGCCTGCTCGACAAACTCACTCAGGGTGATCAAGGCAAAATCGGGGGCGGCAAGCACCTGCAACGAGGCGACGGAGCCGCCCAGGATGCCCACTTCAAAACCCAGGTCGGCGGCGATACGCGCGGACATCGGGTCAAAGACGGAAGCGGTTTCTACGCAGGTAGGCGTTGCAAGCAATTCACGAAAATTACGGCGCAGGGCGGTGTGAGACTTTTTCGGCATGATCTTTCCTGGTTGGGGCCTTTGACTGCATGGGATCAAAGCCGATGAGGGAGGTGGCAGATTACCATGTAGGAAAAGGGAGGATTATGACGTTTGAGAATGGGGTATGCGGGGTAGGCATATTGCACCGTATTAGTGCGATTCATCGCGCTCAAGACTGTGCGGTGCCAGCTTTACCACTTCGTTTTTATTGAATATCCAGCGTTTGCCCGAAGAAGAATAGATATTCATGAACTCAACGAGGGAGATACACGTAAAGTCTTTGATCTGATTTGCGACGAATGTTGGGTACCGCGTTATCATTACGCGGCAAATAGCACCAAACTGGATGCCGGGATCAAATACCTCTTGAAAATAGGCTTCCAGATCGTTGAGATTGTCAGCGGCCCATGTGTACTTTTTGGAGAATTTCTCGCTGTAACTATTTTTGCTGGTTATAAATTTTGTGAGATCATCCCGGTGCGTTCTAGGCTCGGTAGATTGAATAACTTGTTTGTCTTCAATAATGATGAGTAATTGTTGATCAGGGCAGAAAACGAGATGGTCGATTTCGCCGACATCGGCTGGAACTTCAATTTTTTGACCCTTTTTGAAGCGCAGGTTTTTTACGGATGACAGGCCGCGCAGTCCAACGCGCTCGAAGTTGCTTGTAACCACGCTTTCAAACCAGCGACCCGACTTTAAGGAAACATCTGCCAACTCTGCACCCACCTGTTTGGCGTACCATTCAGTCGGGATTTTTTTGAAAGCGAATTCTCGGACCAGACATGTTAAACATTCTGTTGCCATAAGCTGAGAGAAGAACATCAGTTCGTCGCCGTTATGGTAATCGTAAAAAAACGGACGCTTATAGGCTCTATACTCTTGTTTCGGACTAAATAGCTCTCTGCGCTCCTCGCGCATTTTTTCAGGCGAGAGAGATAGCCCATCTAAAAATAATCGAGCCTGCTCTGCTGATACCGCGCAAGTCTGAATAATTTTCGCAAGTACTTCGTCGCGATAGAAAAAACAAATACGCTCTGGATGTTCGGCGTCGCTATAGGTAGTGATGATCCACTGAAAAATACCTAAAGCTGTTGTATACGTAATCCCTAGGTGGCGAATGAAACTTTCTTCAGTAAGCTCACTGTGCGCGGCGTGATCGCACAGAAAGTCTGGGCTGGGAATATAGAGTTCTTCATCACGATAAGCCTCACGCGGGTCAAAAATTGTATCGGCGTCTTGAGGCACATTAAAATAGGTTTCTTCCAGAGGGTCGAGGATGAGTGTGACGTTCTCCATCAAATATACATAGTTGTCGCTACGCATATAAAGACTGACCAGTTCTTCGGCGGCGACAAACACCATAGCTATCGCATCTTGTTGTTCAGGGAGACTATGGTTCGAAGCGTTGTCTTTCATGTCTGCCAGGCAGATCAGTTCAAGTAGATATTTTATCCCTCTACGGGCTGACACTGCGTAGCCCTGCCAGAATATTTCTTCCTCTTTAGGAAGCAGGCCGAGTTTGTATTTATTGGAAATTTGTCCGTAGCGTTCATATTGCTGCACTAAGAATGAAGCGAACCCCCTGGAATTTATTATGCGTAGGTGTTCGGCAAGGATTTTCCGATACAGTTCGAACATGTGATTCACGATGTTTTTTATTTCGGCCCTGTCGGTGTAGATCCCGGGTTCGAATTGTTCGAATACGCCTCTTTTGATTCGTTGGAAGATAAGGTCTTCATGACGTTTGCTCGCCCTGTAGATTTCAATCCCGCCCAACGCTTTCGGTACGAACATCCTATTATTCCTGTCGTAAGTGACTTGCCGATTTTGTGGCTAAATTCGCCACCCGAGGTTCGCGGCCAACCCATTCACTCGGTTGCAATCGTCCACATAGTCGGCATTGCTCAACGCCGCTCGGCGGTTATCTCAACCCAGGCTAAGGGGAAGAAAGAGGTCATTGCTCCCACTGCTCCAGCAGTATCGAGACGAATTTTTCCGCTGCCGGAGAGAGTGAGGCGCCTCTTCGGTACACCAGTCCCAACGATCGGTTGACGATGGGCTCTATCAACGGGACGCTCACCAATGTTGGATGATCCTCAGCAGGCATTGCCAGGCTCGGCATTGCCGAGACGCCTAATCCAGCTTCTACCAGACCCAGCGATGTAGACAGGTGTTGCACCTCATAGAACCACTGTGGACGCCAGCTCAAGCCCGACAACGCGTGGTCAAGCAGCATGCGGTTGCCGCTCAGGCGACCGACCCCGATAAGGCGGTAATTGCTGAGTTCCGACCAGGTGACTGCGCTGCGCTCAGCCAGCTCATGGTCGCGTCGACACGCTAAAACAAAAGGCTCGTTGACCAACGGCACGAACTCTATGTCGGGGTGCTGGCCGCTCATCATGTTGATGCCAAAGTCGGCTTCGCCACGCAGAACGGCCTCCAGGCCTTCGTTTGCACTGAGATCGAGCAAGCGAATGCGGATTTGTGGATAGCGCTCGTTGTAGAGGCGGATCACCGTCGGGAGGAAGTAGAAAGCGGCGGTGGGGATACAGGCCAGGGTTACACGGCCGCTCTGCCGCTCCGCCAGTTCCCGGATGTTAAGGATCGAGTCGTCGAAGTCATCCAGTAAGCGTCGTGCCTTGGGTAGGAAGTCTCGCCCAACGCTAGTAAGACTTACCCTCCTTGTCGTGCGATCGAGGAGGGCTGTTCCTAATCCCTCTTCGAGCTTCTTCATTCTCCGACTTAGGGCTGGCTGGGAGAGATGCAGTGCATCGGCAGCCTCGTGGAAGCTGCCAAGTTCTGCGATTTTCACGAAAGATCGGATGTCGTTCAGCTCATAATTCACGTTTTTTATCTCAGCAGACGAGAGTTGTTCAGTCCGCTCATCCTAAAATCATCATTCGTCAAACGCAATAATCAGGCTGATATTTGCATTGGAAACAAATTTTAAAGCCTGCGACTCTTGCTCACAAGGCAACAATTACCCCGATTGATCAACAAGAGTCAGTATTCATGCAACGAATTCCCTGTGTGCTAATGCGCGGTGGTACTTCCAAAGGCCCGGTGTTTCTCGCCTGGGATCTACCTGTTGCGATCGACGAGCGTGATGAGCTGCTGCTCAACCTGATGGGTTCTGGCCATGAGCTGGAAATTGACGGCATCGGTGGTGGTAGCCCACAAACCAGCAAGGTGGCGATCGTCAGCCCATCGCTGCATCCTGAGGCGGATGTCGATTATCTGTTTGTGCAAGTCATGGTCTCCCAGCGTCGAGTCGACACCGCACCCAATTGCGGCAACATGCTTTGCGCCGTTGGCCCATTCGCTATTGAGCATGGGCTGGTAAAAGCCTGCAAAGATCTGACTCGCGTGCGGATTCGCAACCTCAACACGGGGACTTTTGTGAACGCCGAGGTACAGACCCCCGATGGGCAGGTCAGCTATGAAGGCGACACCGCCATCGACGGTGTGCCGGGTACCGCCGCTCCTGTGCAACTGACCTTCCTGGATGCTGCGGGCAGCAAGACCGGCAAACTCTTCCCGACTGGGCAAACGCAGGATTTGATCGATGGCATTCCAGTGACCTGCATCGATATGGCAATGCCGATGATGATCATCGAAGCCGGCCAACTGGGTAAGCGCGGTGATGAAAGTCCTGCTGAATTGGATGCCGACAAAGAGTTCTTGCGCCGCCTGGAAGCCTTGCGACTGCAAGCCGGGTTGGCAATGGGCCTGGGTGATGTCAGTGACAAAGTGATTCCCAAGCCTGTACTGGTGTCTCCGGCCAAGGCTGGCGGCACCATCCAGGTGCGCTACTTCATGCCACACAACTGCCACCGCGCCTTGGCGATCACCGGCTCCATCGGCCTGGCCACCGCGTGTGTCACGCCAGGCAGTGTTGTCGCACAATTGCTCGGCGGGGCTAGCGAGCCGCGCTTGAAGCAAGTACGCATTGAACATCCAAGCGGCGGGATAGATGTCGTATTGTCCTACACCGGTGCTCAGGGTGAGACAATTCGTGCCTCGGTGGTGCGTACATCACGCAGGCTGTTCTCCGGTTTTGTCTACGCCACGGCTTCCCAACGACTCGCCGGATAATTTCCTCTAGTCATTGCCGTCTTTGCATCAGCACAATTCTAAAAATGGGTGATGCCATGAAAGTTGTAAAATCGCTCTACTTCCAGATTCTCTTCGCCGTGTTGTTGGGCGTGCTGGTCGGGCACTTCTGGTCGCAACAGGCCATTGCCTTGAAACCGCTGGGTGATGCCTTCATCAAACTGATCAAGATGATGATCGCTCCGGTGGTGTTCTGCACCATCGTCACCGGTATCGCCGGCATGAGCGACAAACGTGCGCTCGGTCGTCTGTTGAGCAAGACCATGTTGCTGTTCCTGGCGTTGACCGTGATCAGTTTGATTATCGGCCTGGTGGCGGTCTACCTGTTCAAACCCGGTGTGGGCATGAACATTGACCCCACCCAGTTGAGCACCAAGGGCCTGACGCAGTACACCGATTCCGCCGCGAAGTTGGGAGTGGTCGAGTTTTTCATGCACATCATCCCCGATACTTTCATCGGTGCTTTCAATAAAGGTGAAGTGCTGCCGGTGTTGTTCATCGCGGTGCTGTGTGGTTTTGCTCTTTCAGCCATAGGCGAGCGTGGCAAGCCGGTACTGGATGTACTGGAATCCGCCTCGCACATGGTGTTCAAGATCTTCTCCTACCTGATGCGCGTTGCTCCGATCGGTGCCTTTGGCGCTTTGGCGTTCACTGTGGGCCAGTACGGTATTACCTCGTTGGGTTCGCTGGCCAAGCTGATCATGACGTTGTACATCGCCTGTGCCTTCTTCGTCTTCGTGGTGCTGGGCAGCATTTGCCGGGCGAATGGCTTCAGTCTCTGGAAGTTGCTGCGCTACTTGCGCGAAGAATTCCTGGTGGTGCTAGGGACTTCCTCCACCGAGCCGGTGATGCCGCGGATGTTGGAAAAGCTGCAGGCCTTAGGCTGCAAAAAAGGTGTGGTGGGGCTGGTGCTGCCAACGGGTTACTCGTTCAACCTCGACGGCACGGCGATCTACCTCTCGCTGGCAGCGGTGTTCATTGCTCAGGCCTGCAACATTGAACTGAGCCTGATGCAGACCGTAACCATGCTGGCCATCATGCTGTTGTCCTCGAAGGGTGCAGCAGGTGTCACCGGCGCCGGTTTCGTCGCACTGGCGTCGACGCTGACGGTGATCCATGACATTCCCCTGGCTGGCCTTGCCCTGCTGATCGGGATCGACCGCTTCATGTCGGAAGCCCGGGCGCTGACCAGCCTGGCCAGCAACGCCGTGGCTACCGTGGTGATGGCCATCTCGGAGAACGCCTGCGATCGCGAAACACTGCTGCGGACGCTGGACGGTAAACCTTCGCCCGCTGTGAACCCAACCCCGGTTCAGAACGCGGACTGGGATGGCCTGAGGGTCACGGAACACGTCTAACCGGCCGCGGCTGACTCAAGACCCTTTAATTACCTCAAGAACAACCCCCCGCCAGGTAACGTTGATCGGGCCATCTGGCGGGCACGGGGTCGTACGCCTGCGCGTCGGCCACGCTACTCATAAGAACAAGAGAACTTACCTATGCTCGCATTGCTTGGCTTGGCCATGGTGGTGGTCTTCACCGTCCTGATAATGACCAAACGGTTGTCGCCGATTGTCGCCCTGACAGTGGTGCCGATTGTGTTTGCCGTCATTGGCGGTTTCGGTGGCACTACCGGCAAGATGATGCTCGATGGCTTGAAAATGGTCGCGCCTTCGGCTGCGCTTCTGCTGTTCGCGATCTTGTTTTTTGGCTTGATGATCGACGCTGGCCTGTTTGACCCGCTGATTCGCAAGATCCTCAAACGCGTCAACGGCGACCCGATGAAAATCGCTGTTGGCACAGCGTTGCTGTCGCTGGTGGTGGCCCTGGACGGTGATGGCACCACCACCTACATGATTACCTGTGCGGCAATGCTTCCCCTATACAAACGTATCGGGATGAATCCAATGATTCTGGCGACCATTGCCATGCTTTCTCTGAGCATCATGAGTGGCATGACCCCTTGGGGAGGGCCAGCGACCCGGGCGATCGCGGCGCTGGGCCTGGATGCCGGTGCCTATTTCGTGCCCTTGCTGCCGACCATGATCGGCGGTGCGATGTGGGTGGTCTTCACCGCCTTCCTGCTGGGTCGTGCCGAGCGCAAGCGTATCGGTAATATCCAATTGGAAAGCGGCGGCGGCGACTGCTACATCAAGGCGATTCTTGAAGACACTCCGCACAAGCGCCCGAAGCTGGCCTACGTCAACCTGCTGTTGGTGATCGCGGTGATGATCGCACTGGTGATGGGGATCATGCATTCCGCGATCCTGTTCCTGATCGGGTTCGTACTGGCGCTGATGATCAACTATCCGCAACTGGATATTCAGAAGGAGCGCATCCTTGCCCATTCGGGCAACGCGATGACCGTCGTACTTCTGGTATTTGCCGCCGGTATCTTTGCCGGGATTTTTTCGGGCACCAAGATGGTCGACTCTCTGGCGCAAACCCTGGTTGACTGGATTCCGCCGTCTTGGGGGCATCTGTTCCCACTGGTAGTGGCAATTACCAGCATGCCGCTGACCTTCGTGCTGTCCAACGATGCTTACTACTTCGGCGTGGTGCCCATCCTGGCGAATGCCGCTGCGGCGTATGGCATTGACCCGGTGGAGATCGCCCGCGCATCGATTCTCGGCCAGCCGGTACACCTGATGAGTCCGTTGGTAGCTTCAACCCTGTTGCTGGTGGGCATGGTTGATCGCGACATCGGCGACTTCCAGAGAGCCACCGTCAAATGGGCGGTACTCACTTCCCTGGTGATTACCGCGCTAGCCCTGCTGACCGGGGCGATCAGTCTCTTCACCTGAATCAGCCTACACCACCTGTTTTTTCCTGACGCGCCTCGCAAGCGAGGCGCGCACTGTCCTGCACTCTAAAAACAACAATGAGTAGTTTGCCATGACCACTTTGCACACCCGACGGGCGCTGTTTTCACTTCTTGGTTTGTTGCCGCTGACCAGTGCCAATGCAGAAGGATTTATCGATGACAGCAAGCTCAAGCTGCAATTGCGCAACGTCTATTTCAATGAAAATTTCCGCGACGAGCATGGTTTGAGTGCGAAATCGGCAAGCACGGCCAAGAGCGAGCGAACCGAGTGGGCCCAAGGATTTCTGTTGGATTACCAGTCAGGGTTTACCCCCGGCACCATCGGGTTTGGGGTGGATGCCCTTGGCCTGCTCGGGGTCAAGCTCGATTCCGGCCGTGGCCGCAGCGGCACTGGCTTGTTGCCCGTCCATGATGACGGTCGCGCGGCTGACGAATTCGCAAGCCTGGGTATGACTGCCAAGGTCCGGCTGGCCAAGACCACGGTCAAATACGGCACCTTGTTACCCAAGACTCCAGTGCTGATCTACAACGATGCGCGACTATTGCCGCAAACGTATCAAGGCACACAGATCAGTAGCGTCGACATCGAGAACCTCACTCTCACCGGGGGTTACCTGGATCGATTCAAGCTGCGTGACTCCACCGACAGCATGCCGATCGTGCCCGACGGTTATCGCGGAGATAAATCAGGGGACTTCAGCTATGCCGGGGCCGAATACAAGTTGGGGAAAAGCGTTCGTTTGAGTTACTTCTACGGCGAACTGGAAAACTTTTATCGTCAGAATTTTGCAGGTATCCAGCACGATCTACCCTTGGGCGGCGGCGTGCTGACCAGTGATTTACGCTACTTCAACAGTATCGATACGGGCTCTGCCTACGGGGGCAAGATCGACAACGACATGCTCAGCGGGCAACTGTCCTACGCCATTTCCGGCCATACCTTCGGTGGCGGCTACCAGACCCTCAGGGGTGATGCCGGATTGCCTTTTATCAGCGGTGCAACGATCTATTCCTTCAGCAACGCCGGCATAGGTAAGTTCGTCGAGGAGGATGAAAAAACCTGGATGCTCAACTACGGCTATAACTTTGCTGCCGTCGGCGTGCCGGGCCTGACGTTCTCCACCCGGTATCTGAGTGGTAACGACGGTAAGTCCAACACCGCGGTAAAAGAGTGGGAGCGTGATGCCGAACTGGCGTACGTCGTGCAACAAGGCACCTTCAAGGGTCTGGGTGTGCGGTTGCGTAACTACGTTTATCGCTCTGATTATTCCCGTGGCCGTGACAGCAACCGGATCTACTTTACCTACGACATCGCCCTCTGGTGATCTCCTGAACGCGGCCTTGCGATTGTCGCAGGCCGCCTCTTCTGCGGCGGCTTCATAGGATTGGGTAAAGGATTTCAACGATGTCGTTCAAAACCAAAATACTGTTGCTGACCTTATTACCAGTGATGTTGTTTGCTCTGGTTTTAGGTTTGAGCGCCCGCGGCACTTTGCAGTCCCAGGCCGAGCAGGAAGTCACTCAGACCCGCGAGCGACTGCTTGAGGAGAGCCGCATACGGCTCAAGGATTACGCGAGCATTGCGCGCACTTCTATAGCCGAGCTTTATGATCGAGCTGCTCCCGGGGATTCCTCCAGCCGAGCCTTGGCAATCAGCCGCTTGTCGAAAGTGAAGTATGGTGATGACGGCTATTTCATCGGGTATGACAGCCAGGTTGTGCGCCTGTTTCGCGGTGACAGCAGCGAAGGCGTGGGCATTAACATGAGTGACCGCAAAGACATCAACGGGATTTTCTTGAACCGTGAAATGGTTGCAGCGGCAAAAAATGACACTCACTTCGTCAACTATTCAGGTGGAGTGGTCAACACCGATAAAGTCGTGCCGAAGCTCGCATACAGCTTTTATTTGCCCAAGTGGGACATGATCGTGGTCACCGCGATCAACCTGGACAGCATTGAGGTTCAGGTCGCCAAGGTGCGGGCCGACGTTGATCTACGGGTACGCCATTTGATGTACAGCATTGCCATCACCGCTACCGCACTGATTGGCATTATTGGGGCTCTGACGCTACTGCTGGTCAGGCGCAGTTTGCGGCCCCTGACCCTGATCCGAACCCATCTTGACGAAATCGCGGCGGGTGAGGGTGATCTGACGCGGCGTCTGCCGCGTGTCAGTCGAGATGAGCTGGGACAACTTGCCGGTTCGTTCAATGCGTTTATCGAAAAGATTCACAGCCTCGTCAGCCAGATCGTTGCCATGAGCGAGCACTTGAATGGATCGGTGAGCCATGTGGCCGAGCAGAGCAGGCAAATCGACCGCGCTATGGATCAGCAGCGCCAGGAAACCGACCAGGTGGCTGCGGCGATAAACGAGATGTCATCGGCGGCACAAGAAGTGTCGGTCAGTGCACAAAGTGCTGCAGATGCAGCCGTCGAGACCGACAGACAGTCCCGCCACGCCAGGCAAATAGTCAATGGCAGCATGACTCGAATTCAGGCGCTGACCGTGGAGCTTGATGAGAGCGGCGTCGCCATGAAGAGTCTTCAAGACGATGTGACCGCAATCGTCACCGTGCTGGATGTCATTCGCTCGATTGCGGAACAGACCAATCTTCTGGCACTCAATGCAGCCATTGAAGCTGCCCGTGCCGGTGCTGCCGGGCGCGGGTTTGCGGTGGTGGCTGATGAAGTGCGAGCCCTGGCCAGTCGTACTCAGCGCAGTACCGAGGAAATCCAGGCAATGGTTGAGCGTCTCAAGGGCACCACGGGTGGCGTAGTCAGTGCCATGCACCAATCCACCCAAGCCGCTCAAGGCGCTAATGCTCAGGCCGATCAGGCGGGGGAGTTTCTGGGTAACACGGTTGAACTGATCGCCACTATCAATGCGATGAACGCACAAATCGCGAGCGCTGCAGAGGAGCAGACCTCGGTGGCTGAAGAGATCAACCGCGGGGTGCATCAGATCGCACGCGCCATTGACAGCGTGGCCGGCCAGACTCAGCTCGGGGTCAAGACAGTCGATGAGTTGTATATGATCGGTAATCGCCTGCAAAGCTTGCTGGGACAATTCAAAATCTGATGCCGTGCTGTACGGCGCCAGTCAGGTCGATGGAGGGGCAGGGCGTTGGACGGGATAGGTGCGTTGTCGGCCCGCATTGATACGTAGACGAGTCAATGCAGGCCAAGGCCAGATATTTATTCAGCGCAACGTCCTGATTTCCGCCCAGCCCTCGCTTTCATCAAGCGTTGACGGGCAGTGCTTTTGGCCTGCGATACAGGATCGTTGTCGCTGTGAATCCGCACAACGCTGCAAACATCAGCCAGTAGGCGGGCGACGCCTTGTCACCTGTTGTCTGCACCAGGATTGTTGATACGGCGGGGGTAAAGCCGCCGAACACAGCCGTCGCCAAACTGAATGCCAGGGAAAACCCTACGACTCGTACGTTCTGAGGCATCACCTCGGTCAATGCCGCAACCATCGCGCCGTTGTAAATGCCAAAGAAGAAAGAGAAGTACAGCAGCACAGCGAGCAGTCGTTCGAAACTTGCCGCCGCGGCCAGCCAATGCATGGCGGGATAGGCGGTGAAGATGCACAGCAAGGAGACCGCCAATAGCAAGGGGCGACGGCCAATGCGATCAGAAATCGTACCGCCGATGGGCAGCCAGATGAACTTGCTAAGGCCGACGAAGAGCGTGACCACCAGACTGTCACTGGTACTCAGGTTGAGTACCGACCGGCCGAAAGTCGGGGTGTAGACGGTAATGAGATAGAACGTGGTGGTGGTCATCGACGCTAACAGACCACCAGCCAGTACCGTGCGCCAGTTGTCCCGCATTGAGCGAAAGACTTCACTGGCGCTTGGGTGATGGCTGCGCGCTTTGAATGCATCGGTTTCCTGTAGCGAGCGGCGAATAATGAAGATGAACGGGATAATCAGGCAACCAATGAAAAATGGGATACGCCAGCCCCAGGCGGCAACGTCGGCAGCCTCCATGGAGGCGTTAATTGTATAGCCCAACGCAGCCGCAAGAATGATGGCCACTTGTTGGCTGGCCGACTGCCAACTGGTAAAGAAGCCCCGGCGTCCGGGCGTGGCAATTTCAGCCAGGTACACGGAAACACCACCCATTTCCGCACCCGCGGAGAATCCCTGCAACAGGCGCCCGAGCAACACCAATATCGGCGCTGCGATGCCTATGCTGGCGTAGCCTGGAACCAAGGCGATCAAGACAGTGCCCGCGGCCATGATCGACAGCGTCACGATCAGCCCCTTGCGCCGGCCCACCTTGTCGATGTAAGCGCCCAGCACGATAGCGCCCAGCGGTCGCATCAGAAATCCCGAGCCGAATACGGCGAAGGTCATCATTAACGAGGCGAACTCGCTGGTAGTCGGAAAGAATGTCTGGGAGATGTAAGTTGCATAGAACCCGAACAGGAAGAAGTCGAACTGTTCGAGAAAATTGCCGCTCGTGACCCGCAGGATGGCGCCCAGTTTCGACCCTTTGGATCGAGTGTCTTGAGTTGTTGTTTTCATCATGGCTACCGTGGTGATCAATATTGTTTTTGGAATGAGTGGTGCTGCGATCAATCGCTTGTGGCGTTAATCGGGTTGGGTTGGCGTTTTTCGATGGAGTACTTGAGCAGCGCGGCGCTGCGGAAAATGCCATGGGCGAATTTGCTGTAGGGCATGGTCAGGAAAAACGCCATGACCAGGCCGAGATGGATCGCCAGCATCAAGCCCAGGGCAGCGCTTTCGCGAAACGCCAGGAGTGCCAGGCCGCTGGCGCTGACTAGAAACAGCAGCGCGATAAAGCCACGATCCATGGGCTTCTGGTGTTCGTCGCCGTGCTCAGGATTGCGACGCAGGTTCAACCACAACAGGCCTGCGGGGCCTATCAGCAGGCCAACTCCACCTGCGATGCCCAGCATCACCGGCAAACTCAGGACGGGGTAGGGCGCCGACCAGTCCAGCAGGAAATGGTAAAGCGTGGCGACACTGGTGGCGGCGAAGCACAACATGAAGCCGTAGAAGGTGAAGTGGTGGAAACGCCGCCGCCACAGGGTGAACTGATCGTCGGCGTTATTGCAGCCCTCGCCATGACCTCCGTCCAGGTATTTGAGGCGCGCGACGTTGGCTGTGGCCTCCAATGCAGCGGCGGTCTTTTCCTGCGGGGACGCATCCGCCGGTGAAACGTTGCGCCAGAAGCGCCGCACGCCAATCGTCAAGGCAAGTACCGCGAAACCGAAGACCGCACCGAACATCAGCGCCAGCGTGTTATGCGGAAAGATCCCGTAGAAATTCCCCCCGGGCATTGCGGTAAACAGATTGCCCATCGCCAACAACGTGAGGCACAGGAACAGTGCCAGCCCTGCACCGGATGCCAGCGCCAGAGCCAACCCGTTGCGCCGGTACAACTTGCCCATCACCTGTGGCCAGGCGTACTCGGCATAAGTGTCGAGACGGACTTTGGCCATGGCCTTGGGCACATTGATTTCGAATTCGTGAGGGGCAGCGTACTGACAGGCATGCAGGCACGCACCGCAGTTATGGCAAAGGTTCGCCAGGTAGTGGATATCCGCCTGAGAAAACTCCAGACGCCTTGTCATGGCTGGGAATACAGCGCAGAAGCCCTCGCAGTAACGGCAGGCGTTGCAAACGGTCATTTGTCGCTGAACTTCGCTTTCGTCAAGGTTGAGTACGGGAATCAAATTGCCCGGTGCCTTGGGGTCAAACAGCTGCATGTTGGGGCTCCGTGGAGGAAGGGGTCAGGAAGCCGGCCGCAGCCGCGGCTTGCACACCGGCGATACGACCGAATGCGGTACCAATGGCCATGCCGATGCCGGCGGTATAGCCCTTTCCCAATACGTTGCCCGCCATCATTTCTCCTGCGACAAACAGGTTGGGGCTGGGCTTGCCGTTGAAATGAACGGCGGCGGTATCGTCGGTAGCCAGCCCCAGATAGGTGAAGGTCACGCCTGGCTTGAGTGGGTAGGCGCAGAAGGGGGGCTTTACCAATGGGCGGGCCCAATGGGTTTTGGCGGGTGTCAAACCTTCGGTGTGGCAGTTGTCCAGCGCGGTGTGGTCGAACGTGCCGACGCGGCAGGCGGCGTTGTATGCCTCGATGGTTTTGACAAATTGCGTCACGGGAAGCTTCAACTGGCGCGCCAGGTCTTGCAGGGAGTTGGCTTTAGTGCCCGGAAACACCGGAGGCATGAAGCGGCCGAGGGCTTGTTGATCGATGATTGAGTAGGCCTGTTGACCGGGTTGACCCGCCACCAGGCGGCCCCAGATCGCATAGCGCTTGGGCCAGAAATCCTCGCCTTCGTCATAGAAGCGTTCGCCGTCGCGATTGACCACTACGCCCAGCGATACGCAATCGATACGGGTACAGATACCGCCGTCATACAGGGGCGCACGCGCGTCGATGGCCACCATATGCGCTTGGGTGGGATCGCCGATAAAGTCGGCGCCCAGGTTCTGCATGCGTTGCAGCAGCACGCCGGTATTGAAGCGCGTCCCACGAATCAGAAAGTTGTCAGAAGGCCATTCTCCGCGCTCGTTCTGGCCCCAGGCCTCGCGCAGCCACTCGCGGTTCGACTCGAAACCGCCAGCCGCCAGAACACAGGTCCTGGCCTGGATTCGCTCGGCAGGCAAACGCTGTCCGTCGACCTCACGCTCACCGAGATGGGCCGCGACGAATGCTCCGTCCTTCAACTCGATGTCGGTGACTTGAGCGTTGTAGCGGATTTTCACGCCCAGCCGCTCGGCGCTGCGGAAGTACGCGTTGACCAAGGCTTTGCCGCCGCCCATGAAAAACGCATTGGTACGCGCAACATGCAGAGCACCGGACAACGACGGCTGAAAATGCACACCGTGGGAGCGCATCCAGTCACGGCAGTTCGACGAGGCGCGGATCACAATACGAGCAAGCTTTTCGTTGGTAATCCCGCCGGTGACCTTCAGCAGATCCTGCCAGTATTCTTCTTCGGGATAGGCATCGACCAATACATCTTGCGGTGCTTCGTGCATGCATCGCAGGTTTCGGGTGTGTTGCGAGTTGCCGCCGCGCCAGATTTTCGGTGCGCCCTCCAGCAGCATCACGCTAGCGCCGGCCTCTCGCGCCATCAACGCCGCACACAAGGCGGCATTGCCGCCGCCAATTACTAATACGTCGATCATCATCACTCCTCAATCGCAAGGAGGCATGAACGAAGTGCTCCTCGCGAGTGGGGAGAAGGTAGGGCGGTCAGCGTGTTGTCGAAAGGCGCAAAACCAGTCGAGGTGTTTAGTTTTTATAAAGGCTTTGCTGCGGATCACACCATTCTTGGCAGCCGAGAGGAGGAGGGCGCCGGGATCATGGGGCGACGCCCTCGATCCACGAGGCCCCCGGCCATTGTTGATCAATGACCAACTGTCGAGCGACATCCGTAATAACTACCCGCGCCGCCAGCGCAGCGGGAGCAAGCTCATCATCCGGCAGTGTCGCCAACAGGTTTCGTCGACCTACGTGAGCATCGGATATTTCCACCACTGAAAGTCCCGACTCACCTTTGAGCGCCGCTGCCGCACCGGGCTGGATGGTCGCAGCATGACCTGCGCGTACGGCGTTCATCAATACGGCAAGACCATCCACTTCCATGATGATGTTGGGCGCCAACCCCGAACGTTCAAACGCAACCATCAGCGTAGAACGCAAACCGTGTTGCGCGCTCGGCATCACCAGTGGAAGTTGGCCCAGATCCGCCAGTTGCATGCGCGTTCCTTGTGGTGCATGGGGCAGGTGCGGTGAACTGATGACAAATAGTTTTTCGTCGAGCAGCGGTGTCACGCTCCAGCGCTTGCCCCCTTCGAGTTGAAACACAATGGCCAGGTCGATCTGGCGAGCATTGAGTTGCGTGGCCAAATGCCCGGACAGCATCTCGACCAGGTGCAATTGAATATCCGGGTAGCGCTCTCGCATTGCGTTGATCAATGGCAGGGCAAGCACAGTGGCAGTCGTGGGCGCCATTCCGACGGTGACATAGCCACTCATTCGCCCACGGTGAGCGGCCAGGATCGCATTTTCGGCTTGCCGCAAACACAGCTGGGCATGGTGCAGGAACGCCATGCCAGAGCTGGTCGGCGTGACACCCGTAGTGGTGCGATTAAGGAGGCGGGTTGACAGCTCACTTTCAAGTTTCGCGATCTGTTGGCTAAGGGCTGATACGCCGACGTCCAGTTCAAGGGCTGCGCGTCCCAAGCTGCCGTGTTCGAGGATTTTTACGAAATAGCGCAGTTGTCTTAATTCCAAACGTTGCCGCTCCACGTCAAATGATGGTTGGGATGCCTATCGATGGCCACAGGAGGCTGTTCAGACATTCTACGAATGGCAGCTTTCAAACGGTAACCTGAGGCCAATCAGGCAATGTCATGGGCGGCTCGCGTTCACTTATACAAAATCGCTTGATGAATATCCTCCAGTGCCATGATGCGTTGAGCGGCGTTGAGTTTGATGGCTTCCTTGGGCATGCCGAACACCACGCAACTGGCTTCGTCCTGGGCGACTGTCGCGGCGCCGGCGTCGAGCATTTCTTTGAGTCCGCGCGCGCCGTCGTCGCCCATGCCCGTCATGATGATGCCGGTGGCGTTCCTGCCCGCAAACCGGGCCACCGAGCGAAACAGCACATCCACCGAAGGGCGATGCCTGTTAACCAGCGGTCCGTCGATAACCTGGGCGTGATAATAGGCACCACTGCGGGTGACCATCAGGTGCTTGCCGCCAGGCGCGATGAGGGCCAGGCCCGGCAGGATGCGGTCGTTGTTGCGCGCCTCGCGCACCTCGAGCTCGCAGATGCTGTTGAGACGCTCGGCGAACGAAGCGGTGAACTTCTCAGGCATGTGCTGCACGATCACTATACCCGGGCACACCCGGGGCAGTGCGGTCAGCACCGCTTCCAGCGCTTGGGTGCCGCCGGTGGAGGTGCCGATGGCGACGATACGCTCGGTGGTCTGAGCCATCGCATGGCCATTGCCGGCGGGCAGGATCGCATCCGCACTGAGTTTGCTGGCCGGAGGCGGTGATGGCGCCGGCCTGGCGCTGCGCTTGCCCAGGTTCCTGACGTTGGAGTTCGCGGCAGCACGGATGGCGGCCACCAACTCGGCTGCCGATTCGATCAGGAAACTCTTCAACCCCGTACTCGGCTTGGTGATGATTTCCACAGCGCCCGCCGACAGCGCCTGCAGCGAGGTTTCCGCGCCTTTCTGCGTCAGCGAGGAACAGATCACCACCGGCGTCGGCCGCTCACTCATGATTTTCTTGAGAAAAGTGATGCCGTCCATGCGCGGCATTTCTACGTCCAGCACGATCACGTCCGGCCATTCCCGCGAGAGTTTATCCATGGCAAAAATCGGGTCGGAGGCAGCGCCCATCACGTGAATATCCGGCGTATCGCTGAGAATCGCCTGCAGTACCTGGCGCACCACGGCCGAGTCATCGACCAGCAGTACACTGATTTTTTTGGTAGGCATCTTCTTGAAGTGTTCCCATTGGTTGGTGCCGAACCCAGACGTTGCCGTTCCATAGGTCGAACATGATCGTGCGGTAACCGGTACTGCCCATGTCCTGGGCCGTCAGGTGCAGGTGATGACGCTCGGCCAGGGCCAGCGCTGCGCGGATATTCTGGCTGGCCACGTTCTGCGCCGGCAGTTGGCGCCGCAGGTTGGGAAACATCTCGCCGCCGCCGAACAACTTGACTTGGTAATCGAGTGCCTGGGTGCCATTCGCCTGGGCGTGGCGCAGCAGCAGTTCCAGAGCTTCGTCGGCATATCTGCCGTCCAGGCACTGATGATTGCGCAAGCGCCCCGGCAGCATGAAGTGGCACATGCCGCCAATCAGTCGTTGCGGGTGCCAAAAGGTGATCGCCACGCAGGAACCGAGCAAGGTCCGCAGGCGCGTCGGCCGCGTCGAAAAACACACCTGGCCAGGTGCCAATACTACTTCGGCTACACCGATAGGCTTTTTCATGGCTTGCGGTAAATCGACGGTGCCACCAGCTTCAAGGTGTCATTCACACCGTGGAGGCTTTCCGAGTGACTGATGATCAAATAACCGCCGGGTTTGAGCAGCGGCAGCAGGCGTGCGACCACTTGGCGCTTGGTCTGCTGATCGAAATAAATCATCACGTTGCGTAGGAAGATCACCTCGAACTCCCCCAGGGCAGGCAACGCCTCGTTAAGGTTGACCTGGACAAAATTGACGCGGCTACGCAAAGCCTTGTCGATCAGGAAGGTGCCCGCCTGGCGGCCAATGCCCTTGAGGCAATACTTGGCCAGCAGCGGCTGGGGCAATGTCTCGGTGCGTTCCATGGAGTAATGGCCCGTGCGCGCCTTGGCCAGCACTTGGGTGCTGATGTCCGAGCCGGTCACTTCCCAAGGCGTGGTGCCGAGGCTTTCGGCCAGGGTCATCGCCAGGCTGTAGGGCTCTTCGCCCGAGGAACTGGCCGCGCTCCACACGCGAAACACTTTGCTCGGCGCGGCGTGGGGCAGTACCTGCTGACGCAGGAATTCGAAGTGCTTGGGCTCGCGAAAAAAATACGTTTCGTTGGTGGTCAATAAATCCAGCGCAACCTGCAGTTCGCCCTTGCGCTGGTCATTCATGATCAGCTTGAAATACTCACTATAGCTCTGCAGCTCATAGTGCTTGAGGCGCTTGAACAGGCGCCCGGCCACCAACGCTTTCTTGGTTGGCGAAAGGTTGATCCCGGCCGCGCGGTACAGCCAGCTCTGGAACTGACCGAATTCACGATCATCGATGCAAGCGTTATCTGGCATGGTCGGGGCCTCAACGCGGGTCGAGGTCGAGGGTCGGCGCCTGGCCGGCCTCGGCGAGGCTGGACATCTCATCGATGGACAACACCTTGTTCACCTCCAGCACGATCACGAACTTGCCATCGACTTTGGCCATGCCACTGATGAAATCGGCACGAATTCGCGCGCCGAAGTTGGGTGGCGGCTCGATCTGCGTGACCGGGATCTCCCGCACCGCAGACACCGTATCGACCAGCAGCCCGATATCCTGGGGCTGGCCATCGTCGGTACTCGCTTCGATGATGATCACGCAGGAGCGTCGGGTGATCGCCGAGTTGGCCCGCCCAAAGCGAGCGGATAAATCCACCACCGGCACCACCGCGCCGCGCAGGTTGATTACCCCGCGCACGAAAGCCGGCATCATCGGCACCACCGTCAGGCTGCCGTATTCGATAATTTCCTTGATCCCCAGAATGCCGATGGCGAACATTTCGCCGCCAAGCATGAAGGTCAGGTACTGCGCATCCTCATCTACCGCCACAGCGGTCTGCCGAGTCGTCATTACTGCGCCCATATCACTCTCCCTAGTAGGCCCACCTTGATCGTGCGATCAGAAGCGGGTGAAATCCGCTTCGTCCGGGGCACTGGCCATGGTGTAGGCGAATGCCTTGCGCGGTGCCTGTGGTTTGGGCTGTGGCTGCTGGCGGTTAGGCTTGCTGCCGGGGCTGTCCACGCTGCTGCTTTGAACCGCGGCCTTGGGCGCCGAATCCAGCACGAAGAAGCTCATGGCCTGTTGCAGTTGCTCGGCCTGGCTGCTCATTTCTTCGGCCGTGGCCGCCAGTTCCTCGCTGCTCGAGGCATTTTGCTGGGTCACCTGGTTGAGCTGGGTCATCGCTGTGTTGATCTGCGCGACTCCGGCCGCCTGTTCCTCGGACGCGGCGCTGATTTCCTGCACAAGGTCGGACGTCTTGTTGATGGAAGGCACCATTTCGTCGAGCAACTTGCCGGCTTTTTCGGCCATGTCCACGCTGCTGGAGGACAGCTCACCGATTTCCTGGGCGGCTACCTGGCTGCGTTCAGCCAGCTTGCGCACTTCGGCGGCGACCACTGCGAAACCCTTGCCATGCTCGCCGGCCCGTGCGGCCTCGATGGCGGCATTGAGTGCAAGGAGATTGGTCTGGTAGGCGATGTCATCAATGATGCTGATGCGCTGGGCGATTTTCTTCATCGCCACCACGGTCTGCTGTACCGATTCGCCGCCCTCGGTGGCTTCCTTGGCGGCCTTGCTGGCCATGCCATCGGTGACCTTGGCGTTTTCGGTGTTCTGGTTGATGCTGGCGCTCATCTGCTCCACCGACGCACTGGTTTCCTCGACGCTGGCGGCCTGTTCACTGGTGGCCTGGCTCATCGATTGCGCGGTGGCGCTGACCTCCTCGGAGGCGCTGGCCAGGTTATCGGCGGCATTGCGCACTTCACCGATGATATGTGCCAGCTTGCCGACCATGTTGCGCATGGCGTTGAGCACCATGCCGGTTTCATCTTTGCCACCGGGCTCGATATGGGCGTTGAGGTTGCCTTCGGCCAATTGCTCGGCGGCGCTCGCGGCCTGGCGCAACGGGCGGGAAATGATCCGTGCGATGAATACCGCCAGGCCCAGGCCGATCAGCAGGGCCGCGACCAGTACCGCGATGATTGACACACGTGCGCTTTCATACAGCGCCGAGCCTTTGTCGCCGGCGGCGCTCGCGCCGGCGTCGTTGAACTCGACCATTTTCTGCAGCCGAGCGGTCACCTCATCGAAATACCCCCTGGATTCTCCCCTGAGCAAACCGCTCGCCTGGGCGTTCTGGTTCTGGCGAGAAAACTCAAGCACCTGCTTGCTGCTTGCAAGGTAGGCGTCCCAAGCGCTTTTGACGCTGGCCAGGAGTTGACGGTCTTCATCGTTGGACAGCAATTGCTCGTAGGTGCCCATGCGGGTTTCGAACTGCTGGCGCGCTTCGGTGGCTTCGTGTTCGGCCTGGGCCTTTTCCTCGGGAATTTCGGTAGCGATGTGGCGGTTTTCTTTCAAACGGTAGTTGGCGGCAAAAAAACGCATGCCGGCGGCTGCGCGCATGGAGGGCATCCAGTTGCCCTTGATGTCCTGGGCCGCATGGTTGACCGCACCGAGCTGGTGGATGGCGAAGCCGCCCATCGCCCCGGTGAGCACCAGGACCAGCAGGAACGAGCTGATCAACTTGGTGGAAATCTTAAGATCGTAGAACCATTTCATCGGGGAACCTCCATGGAATTGCAAATGCGTCAGCGGGCAACGACCGTTGGCGACTGAGGCGCCTGGGTTGTGCGGGCTTCCAGTTGTACGATTTGGTTGAGCAGTACCGGTACATCCAGAATCAAGGCCACCGCGCCGCTGCCCAATATGGTCGAGCCGCTGATGCCGCGCAGTGCGCCGAACAACTTGCCCAGGGGTTTGATCACGGTCTGGAACTCGCCGAGCAGGTCATCGACCACCAGCCCGGCCTTATGCTCGGCATTGCGCACTACCACTACATTCTGACGTCGGGCGGCCGGGCCTTCGTGATTGAAGTGATCGCGCAGGTGCACCAGTGGCAACACTTCGCCACGCAGGTCCAGATATCCCGTGTCACGGCTGGACTGGCGCAGGTCTTCATCCAGCTCGATACACTCCTGGACCATGTCCAGCGGAATCACATAGGTGGATTGGTCGATGCCGACCATGAACCCATTGATGATCGCCAGGGTCAGCGGCAAGCGAATGCGCACCACGGTGCCCTTGCCGGGGCGACTGTCGAGGTCGACGGTGCCGCGCAACAAGGTGATATTGCGCTTGACCACGTCCATGCCAACGCCGCGCCCGGACAGGTTGGTCACGGCCTCGGCGGTGGAGAAACCCGCTTCGAAGATCAGGTTGTAGATCTCCTGGTCGGTGAGCAGCGCACCACTGGCCACCAGCCCGCGTTCCTGGGCCTTCTGCAGGATGCGCTCGCGGTTGAGCCCGGCGCCGTCGTCGGCGATCTCAATGACGATGCTCCCCGAGTCATGGTAAGCATTGAGGCTCAGATGGCCCTTCGCCGACTTGCCGGCCGCACGCCGCGCATCGGCGCTTTCGATACCGTGGTCCATGGCATTGCGCAGTAGATGCATCAGCGGGTCGCCGATCTTCTCGACCACGGTCTTGTCCAGTTCGGTTTCCGCACCGCTGATGATCAGTTCGATGTCCTTGCCCAGCTCCTGGCTGATATCGCGCACCACGCGGCGGAAGCGGTTGAACGTGTCGCCGATGGGGATCATGCGCAAGTGCAGGGCGCCATCGAGGATCTCTTCCACCAGCCCCGAGACCGTCGAAGCCGCCTCTTGCAGCGGGTCATTGTTAGAGGAGCGGGCCAGCAGGTTAGCGCCGGCGCTGGCGATCACCAACTCGCCGACCAGATTGATCAACTCGTCGAGTTTGTCGGCGTTGACGCGCACGTAATTGCCATCGCGGGTCTTCACCTCACTGGGCGCCGGACGCGGCGATGCTGCTGGCATAAAGGCGGGCTCGGCCTGGGTGACCAGGTCGCGAGCGATGGCCGCCGTGCGCTCAGGCGCTTCATCTACGGCGCTGATCTGCACTTCACAGTCATCACGCACAAAGTCGAATACCTCCTTGAGGGTGGCGTGGCTGGCCGTCGAGCGCAGGTCAATCTCGAAGCCCAGATAGCAGCTTTCCGGGTCCCAGCTGGCGGCGGGCGGAATGTGCTGAGTCAAGGTGGTGACCTGCAACAGCGTGCCCAGGGTGTCGAGGTAACGCAGGAACGACAACGGGTCCATGCCGTTGCGGAAGACATCCACGCCGAAGCGCAGGTCAATATGCCAAAGCACTTCCACCGCCGCGTCGTCGCCCACCTCAGCGGTGTCGACGCTGACAGCGGTGGTTGGCAGCGGCGAATAGGCACTCAGTGCCTCGCGCAATGCCTCACCGCGCTCCAGCGCGGCGGGCGTCGGCGTCTCACCGCGGTCGGCGACCACTTCGATCAATTCGAGCATGTGGTCACCGCACTTGAGCAGCAGTGCGATCAAAGCGGCGTCCACCGCCACACTGCCTTCGCGCAGGTGGTCGAGCACGTTTTCGACGATATGCGTGAACCCCACGATCGACGCCAGACCGAATAGGCCCGCCGAACCCTTGATGGTGTGGGCGGCGCGGAAAATCGCGCCAATGGCATCCTGGTCGTCGGGCTCGCTTTCCAATTGCAGCAGGGATTGCTCCATGTCCTGCAACAGCTCGCGTGCCTCAACGATGAATGTCTGCTGTGCCTGATCGAGATTGATGCTCACCGGACCTTTCCTTGTCGATCAAAAAACGTGGGAAGCGCTGACTATGAGGCCTCACTCCGACACAGTTGGAGCGCCTGGATGACCACCTGGCTCTGGCCGGTCACGCTCAAGCCTGTACCGCTGATGCCGGCCTCACGCCGGATGACCGCAAGCAACTGCAAGCCGGCGCCATCCATTTCCGTGACCTGGGACAGGTCCAGCTCAAGGCATGGCGACGCGCCGATCTGCGGCAGCAGCGCACCTGCCAGTTCCGCGACGGTGTAAATCGTCAGCTCACCGTCAATGCGCACGCGGGCAGTGTCGTCGAAGGTTTCGATGGTGATCGGCATGGGAGCCTCCCTGGCGCCGGGGTTCAGGGCAGTATCAGTTTGGACACCGCTGCCAGCATCTGCGCCGGCTGGAACGGCTTGACCACCCAGGCCTTGGCGCCAGCGGCCTGACCCTCGGCCTTCTTCGACTCCTGGGACTCAGTGGTCAGCATGATGATAGGCGTGAACTTGTAATTGGCCAGCTTCTTGACCTCCTTGATGAAGGTGATGCCGTCCATGTGGGGCATGTTCACATCGCTGATGATCAGGTGCACCTTCTGCCCGGTGAGCTTGCCCAGGGCATCCCGGCCGTCGCAGGCTTCGATCACGTCGTAACCGGCACTTTTCAAGGCAATACCGACCACCTGCCGCACACTGCTGGAGTCGTCGACCACTAATACATTCTTCGCCATGAGGTACTCCTAAAAGAAAGTAATGTCTTGAGAATTGTGCTGCGCGGCCGCATCGCCATGGTGGATGCGCCGTTGCTCGTCGGTGGCATAGGTGGCTTCCATGCGCGCCAGCCACTGCCGGGCGTCGACGGCGACCGCCTGGTCGGGGGCCAGGCTGGCTTGCAGGAGGTGTTCATGCAAAGCGTGCATGTTGTCGCGCACGTGACTGAGGATCTGGCTGACCCGATCCTGGAATTGCAGGTTGACCAGCACCTCGGTCATCTCATCGCGGATGCCGTAGCTTTCCTGCTTGAGCAGGTCGGCGGAGTCGGCCAGACGCCCGGTGATGTTCTGGAAGCGCTCAAGCACCACTTGAATACTGTTTTCGGATTCGGCCACCGAATGGCTGTCCTGGTCGGCGTTGCTGGACGCAGCGTGCACCAATTGCGTAATGGCGTTATTGATGATGTCGACCTTGGCCGACATCTGCTGGCCGGTTTCACTGGATTTGCTCGACAGGCTGCGCACCGCATCGGCCACCACCGCGAAGCCACGACCGGCCTCACCGGCCCGCGCCGCCTCGATGGCTGCGTTGAGGGCCAGTAGGTTGGTTTGTGCAGCAATCGCCGCCACATCAGCGGCCATGGTGCGCAGTTCGCCGGTGTAGGCGGTCAGGCTGCGGACCTGGGCCAGGGTTTGATCACGGCTGCTTTGCGTGGCCTTGAGCGAATTGATCACCTGGCTCAGTTCACTGTCGCTGCGTGCCAGCGCCTCAAGCGGCCCATCGGCGGCGTGCCCATCCAGTTCTCCGGCAGCGTGCTGCGAGGCGTGTACCGTTTCCTGCAAGCGCGTGGCGATCCCGGTAAACCGGTTAGCCAGGCTCACAATCGCTTCTTCGGTCTGATGGCGCGAGCTTTCCACCTGCTTGGCCCAGATCGGCATGGCGCCCAGCAACACCTCATCCAGCTGTGCCCGCGAGGCCATACCGTTGCGCGCCACGCCCGCGTCGGCCTGAGCCGCCTGCACCTGCGCGATGCCTAGCTGCACGGCGTTACGCTGCGAACTCGCACTCCAGGCGCAGGCACCGAGGCCGATCAGCACCAGTACCGCGCAAGCCGCCAGGTTGGCCGCAGAGGTTGATTGCACCAGTGTCCAAATCACGGCAGGTACCACCGGGATCAAAGCGAACCAGCGAAAACGCGGATGAGCGAGAGGGGGAGTGCGGCTGGATTGACGCTGGGTCATGAGTTCGATCCTTGAACTGTGTTGCGCGTGGAGATGACATACGACTTATCTGCGCCGTGCGTCACAACTTTAGACAACCTAAGTGCCATCTGTCTGATTTATGACCAGCAGGCGACTGTTTCTCGGGTGTACTCACCGCATCCAAATCTCGCATGAGCCAAACCAACGACACCAGCAGGGACAGCTTGCTCCACAAAGGTATTCTTGGCGATTAAAGGCGCCAGTGTCTTAGCGTAGATCGTAATCACCAGGCGCGCTCAAGCCCGAGCGATCGAGCGCCTAGCGTACAGCCACGCAACCGGGCGCCTTGCTATACCGCCGTCGTAACGAGAGCCCGGCCCTCGAACACCTAGGCCGGAAGAGAGGAGGAGGGTGATACCTGTTCGTGGTCGGCCTCGGCCCACTTCAACATGCCATCAAGCACCGGACAAAGCTTTTGTCCCCAAGCCGTCAGGCGGTAGTCCACTCGAGGTGGTTTTTCGTCGTAGACGGTACGTATCACCAGCCCATCTTGCTCCAGCCCCCGCAGTTGTTGAGCCAGCATTTTTTGAGATATGCCACTGACCACGCGTTCGAGATCTGAAAAGCGCTGAACCTTGCCATCGAAGAGATGAAACAAAATGACCAGTTTCCATCTGCCGCGCAGTAGTGCAAGTACGGCATTGACATCTTCGGCAGCTGAATCAGGCGTGTAGACCTTGTTATGGCTCATTGGTAGTCACTTACTTTTTCGTGCGTTCTTGTCGAGTTTGGCTGAGGCGCCGATCATGAGTAGCACTTGTCTATCAGGAGAATAACTCGATGAGTATTAGTCGGCATCCAGCCATTGAAGCCTATTTTACAAGTGAGACCGGCACCGACGTCGGCACCTTAAACACAGTATTTACGCAGGATGCGACAGTCCTGGATGAAGGAAAAACCATCGTGGGTATTGATGCCATCACCGCATGGAGAGCGGCAGCGAAAGCGAAGTACCAATACACGGCCGAACCCGTGGACAGTCAGGAGGATGAGGCAAAGGCGGTGATCAGCGTGCGGCTCTCCGGTAATTTTCCCGGCAGTCCTGCGGTAGTGACATACACCTTCAGTGTTCATGATGGAAAGATAAACGCCCTGGAGATTGGTTGATGACTGCCGGCAATGGGTTGGAAGGTTGTCGCGATCCCGTATCCGGACGTGACCACGGGTGGTTGAAGGTCTACAAAAAACCGCACACCGGCGAAGTCGTCGAAACCAACGGCGGCAATCACAAGACCTTGAAAGAATGGAAAGCAGAACACGGCTCCGCCACAGTTGAGTCCTGGCTGACAAAGTGAGTTTGGTTTGAGTACAAGGGGCCCTTCGGGGCCTTTTTTATTGGATGCATTATCAGTCGCTGCCCACCCTGGCCCAGAATTCTTCGGCAGTTGGGCTGAGTGGCGCTGCTGGACGGGTCAGGTGAATTTCCAGATAGCAAGGTGGTTCAGCATTATTGCTCCAGCATTAACGTGCGCCAGGCTATGGTTGGAGGCGTTGGCGGAGCGGGTTTGGACGGCGGCTCAAATTTTCCTGGCGGTGAAACAGGGTTACTACAGGACACTTCTGATAAGTGAGCTTCACGTATCGCTGTACCAGAACTCTCGTCTGGCAGAAGGGTCGAGTCACAGACCAGTGAGACAACGCTACCTGCCTGACCTTGATCTGATTCATGGGGTGGCACGGATTTGCGTGTCTTCAGATTATCGACAGTCATTCGCTTGTTTCCTGACCTGCTCGCACGCATCGAAATGCGATAAACATAAACCCTCGTCCAGGGTTTTGGTTATTGATTGCCTGCTTGGTCATATGATCTTGATGACCACCTTGCCTTTGGCTCTGCCACGTTCGACATAGCTCAATGCCTCAGCCGTTGCTTCGAAAGGGAAGGCGCGGTCGATCACTGGTGTGATAGCGCCGGACTCGACAAGCGCAGTGATATTTTCCAACTGGGCGCCGCTCGCACGCATGAACACGAACGCATAGTTGATGCCTTGCTTGCGGGCTTTTCTGCGTATGCCGCTGCTTAACAGACGCATGACCCAGCCCAGTCCCCAGAACAGCTTTTGCTCCCGTGCGAACTCTGCCGTCGGCGGCCCTGAGATGGAGATAAGCTGACCACCAGGCTTGAGAATGCTGAGTGATTTTTCCAGGTCGACAGGGCCTAGGCTGTTTAATACGACATCGTAGTCGCGCAAGACGTTTTCGAAGTTTTGCTGCTTGTAATCGATGACAACGTCCGCCCCTAATGCCTTGACCCAATCCACGTTACTTGTGCTGGTCGTAGTGGCAACGAAAGCACCCAGATGCTTTGCAAGCTGGATGGCAATTGTGCCGACACCACCGGAACCCGCGTGGATAAAGACTTTTTGCCCCTTTTTCAACCGGGCTGTATCAACCAACACCTGCCAGGCGGTCAGCGCAACCAAGGGAAGAGAAGCAGCTTCTTCCATGGAGATATTTTTGGGTTTCAGCGCAAGAGCACTTTCATCCACCGCAATCAGCTCGGCAAAGGCGCCAATGCGTGATTGAGGAGGGCGGGCATAGACCTCATCTCCGGGCTTGAAGTCGCGCACCCCTGACCCCACGCGGACGACGACGCCGGCTAAGTCGTTACCCATAATCAGCGGGAATGTATACGGCAGGATCAGTTTGAATTCACCTTTGCTGATCTTCGAGTCCAGCAGGTTGACGCTGCTGGCATGCACCTTGACAAGGACGTCGTTGATTCCCGGTTCCGGTTCCGGTACCTCGCCAATACGTCCATGATTTTTGCCGTAACGGTCGATCAGGAAGGCTTTCATGATTCGGTTCTCATGGTTCAATGGGATGGCAGCATGCCCAAGCCAGCGTGCTGCTGTAAGGCGAGCCGAAGGTGTTCAGGCATTCAAAAATGCGGTCGCTCTCGTCACGAAATCAGTGTGGTATTGGAAGATTCCGCCATGACCCGCGTCGGGGTAAATGATCAGTTGTGAATTTGGAATTCGGTTCGCCAACTCGGCAGAGTTCACAGTAGGAACCATGATGTCGCTATCACCGTTTACGATCAGCGTGGGTATCTGGATGCGGCTGAGATCCTGTGGCTGTTGCCGGCCCCAGGTTTGAATCGCCTTCAGTTGCCGCATGAAGGCAGCAGGCGTTGGGTTTTTGTCTCGATATGTCTTGCGCTCCTTCAGGCGTTCTAAAAAATCCTTGGCAGCTTTTCGCCCATTGGCCGTAGCGGTGAAGAAAAGGTAAAACTTCGGGTCGCGCACTGTCAGGAGCCCCTTAAGCATCAACGGCCACGACACAGACCACACCTTATCTATACCTTCGCCGCCCGCCGGCCCGGTACCGGTCAAAATAAGTTTGCGCACCCGTTCAGGGGCTCTCAGCGCAATGTCCTGTGCGACGAACCCACCCAACGAAAACCCCAGCAGGTCGACTTTTTTGAATCCCAGAGCACGGATCACGGCGATGGCATCGTCTGCCATCTCACTGACGGTCAAAGGGGCGGTTCCACCCGATGCGCCAATTCCCCGATAGTCAGTGGCAATGATTCGTCGGGTGCGGGCCAGTCCATCGAGGATGCGTGGGTCGAAGTTATCCAGAACGGCGCCCCAATGATTCAACAGAACGAGCGGTAATCCGTCTCTAGGCCCCAAGTCTCGATAGGCAAATGCTGTTCCTTCGACAGTCACCTGCTGGTTCGCGGCGCAGACGAACTGCGCTGGCAATCCAAGGTCACGATTTGTGGCTTCAACGATCATGTGCACACCGTGCCCTGATGAGGGGCGGCTGAGTGAATGTAAGAAAATCTGCAGCAAGCGCCTTTACATCAAGGAATGCGTATCAGCGCCTGCAGCCTGATAATCACGCCTTGGCTTGATAGCGCTCGGCGACTACAGATTGGCGAATCTCAGAAAGCAAACCTTGGCGGGCAGCCTGCAGAGCATCCCAACGAGCGGCGTCTTGTAACGGTGGAATGGTCACAGGCTCGCGACGATCAAAACCGACCAGCGCAGCATCGACCAGATCGCTCACATCCATAATTTCGCTCAAGGTGTTGATGTCGATGCCCGCACGTTCCCAGATCTCCGTGCGGGTGGCCGCAGGGAGAACAGCTTGTACGTAGACGCCTTTAGGCGAGAGCTCAAGGCTCAGGCCTTGCGATAGAAATAGGACAAACGCCTTGGTCGCACCGTAGACGCTCATTCCGAATTCCGGTGCCAGCCCCACGACCGAGCCAATATTGATAATTGCGCCATTACCGGCTTGTGCCAGGCGTGGAGCGATTGCGCTGGCGAGTCGTACCAGGGCGGTGGTGTTAAGCGCGACCAGGTTGGCAACGCTGTCGGTAGATTGCTCAATGAAGCTGCCAGATTGGGCGGCTCCCGCATTATTCACAAGGATGCCGATACTGGCGTCATCACGCAGGCGAGCTTCCACGGTGGTCAGATCACTGAGTTGAGTCAGGTCGGCCTGGATCACGTCAATGGAAACCGCGTATTTCTCACGCAGCTGGGAAGAGAGTGCGTCCAGCCGGTTTTTGTCGCGGGCAACCAGTACCAGGTCGTGCCCACGTTGGGCAAAACGCTCAGCGTAGATCGCGCCAATGCCTGTTGAGGCGCCGGTAATCAGTACGGTTTCAGGTGTGCTCATAAATAGATGCTCTTGAGTGGATGTATATCAGCGATTTTGTTTCCAGGGCTGTTCAGCCCTGCGCGGAGCGGGACTCGGCAAGTGTCGGGTAGTCGATATAGCCCGCTGCACCGCCGCCATACAAAGTTGTAGGGTCGAATGCGGACAAAGGTGTGTGGTTCTTGAGCCGCTCGACCAAATCAGGGTTGCCAATGAACGGACGTCCGAAGGCGATCAAATCAGCCTTGTTGTCGTTGAGTCGCGAAGCCGCCAGATTCAGGTCATAGCCGTTGTTGGCAATGTAGGTATTTTTGAAGCGCTGGCGCAGGGCGCCAAAATCGAAAGGGGCGACGTCGCGCGGCCCACCTGTTGCACCTTCAACCACATGCAGGTAAACCAGGCCCAAGGCATCCAACTGGTCGACGACGTAATTGAATTGCTGCTGCGGGTCACTGCTGGAAACGCCGTTGGCAGGTGACACTGGAGAAATACGGATTCCCGTTCGCTCGGCACCGATCGCGTCCACCACCGCAGCCGTGACTTCGAGCAGCAAGCGAGCACGGTTTTCAACTGAGCCACCGTAGGCGTCAGTGCGAATATTGGCGCCGTCCTTGAGGAACTGATCCAGCAAGTAGCCGTTTGCGCCGTGGATCTCTACGCCGTCAAAGCCCGCAGTGATGGCGTTTATCGCCGCTTGGCGAAAGTCATTAACGATCCCGGGCAACTCTTCGATATCAAGAGCTCGGGGAACTGAAGCATCTGCGAAGGTGTTGTTGACGAATACCTTCGTCGCGGCTTGCAAAGCAGAAGGCGCTACCGGAGCTGCACCGTTCTCCTGAAGGTCGACGTGGGATACGCGACCAACATGCCACAACTGCAAGAAAATGCGTCCGCCTTTGGCATGAACTGCGTCGGTAACTTTGCGCCAGCCATCTATCTGCGCCTGTGTATAGATACCGGGCGTATCTTGATAGCCCTGACCTTGTTGCGAGATCTGGGACGCCTCGGAAATCAGCAGACCTGCCGACGCTCTCTGGCTGTAATAGGTTGCAGAGTGCTCGCTCGGAACACAGCCTGCCCCAGCGCGATTTCGCGTCAGTGGCGCCATTACGATTCTGTTGGAAAGCGTCAGCGAGCCGAGCGTGTAGGGCTCAAACAAGGTCTTGTCGTTCATATCGATTCCATACTCGTTGATCAATGACGGCAATCTGCGCCGTGGTGGCAAAGACATGTGGCACTGGATTTATGATGTCGATCATAATCAAAGCTGTCAACAGTTTTGATTGTGATCGACATCAGAGTATAGTCAGGCCATTGTTTAAGAGGCATAGGAGCGCGCAATGAAGATCACCAAGACGCAATCACTCGCCAACCGGGCCCATATTGTGGAGACGGCTTCAGAGCTGTTTCGTGAGCGTGGCTACGATGGTGTGGGTGTGGCAGAACTCATGGCTACTGCCGGTTTTACCCAGGGAGGTTTCTACAAGCACTTCGGCTCCAAGGCAGATTTGATGGCCGAAGCAGCGGAAAATAGCCTTTCGAAATCCCTTTCGAGTACCTGCAATCTCGACGTTCCTGGATTTGTAAATCTGTACGTGTCGAGGGATCACAGAGACGGCAGGGGAGCCGGATGCACCATGGCAGCGCTGTGTGGTGACGCCGCCCGTCAGTCAGACGATTTGAAGGCGACCTTTGCCAGTGGAGTTGAAAACACGCTTGCAGCACTCGAGGAAAAGTACACAGCGGGTTTGGATGTGACGAAGCAAGGAGCTCGAGCGAAAATGATAGACCTGCTAGCCCATGCAATCGGCGCAGTTATGCTGTCACGGGCGTGTCCGGATGACTCGTCTCTCGCGGATGAAATACTGGAGACTTGTCGTGCCGAGATAATTGCGTCATTGCCGCTGTCTTCGGCTAGTGAGTCGCGGGAGAGCACCTAACGACCGGCTCACGATTTATTTTTCTCCGTTCCTTAACTGCTCTGGCGTGGCATTGGGGGAGCACCTCCAAGCGCGCAATCCCCGCGTCGGAATTTCACTAAAATTCACCAAAATCAGAATGAGTATTTCGCGGATGCTAAAAAAGCGAAATGAATGCTCTATTGCATGTCGTTTTTGTTAATGAAAATGCGCAAAAAAAACCCCTAGCATCTGCCTAACATGAGTCGATCGACTATCGACCCATCACGAAGCTAGGAGACCTACCGTGCACTTTGTAAATCCCATCAAGCATAGTTTAAAGAGCGGCAAACCGACCGTTGGCTGCTGGCTGACGCTTGCGAGTCCTGCCGTCGCTGAACTGATCGCTCATTGCGGTTTTGATTGGGTGGTCATCGATGCTGAACACGGTCCTAGCGACACTCAGGATCTTGCTGCTCAACTCAGAGCAATTGATGCCGCCGCCTTTAACGGGGCAAAAGCCGTAGGTGCAGTGCGAGTCACTGCCAACGATCCTTCATTGGTCAAGCGTGCAATGGATTGCGGAACGCAAACTATTGTTTTTCCCAACATAAATAGTGCGACTGATGCAAAAGCTGCAGTGGCATCGATGCTATTCCCTCTACCCGAACAATGTGGGGTCAGGGGCGTCGCAGGGATGGTAAGAGCAGGGAGCTATGGTTTAGACGTCAACTACGTCAAAGCCGCAAACAACCAGGCTTGCGCCATTGTCCTGATTGAGTCAGTGGATGGGGTAGCGAACGTTGAGTCTATAGCTGAAGTCGAGGGCGTGGATTGCTTGTTCATCGGTACAGCTGACTTGTCTGCAAGTATGGGTTATCTCGGGCAGACCAGGCACGATGACGTCAAGGCCGCCGTCGAGAAAGTGTTGACCGCAGCACGCAAGCACTCAAAAGCAGTAGGAATCTTTGCAACTTCGGTGGAAGAGGCTCGCCAATACAGGGAAAAGGGCGTGACCTTTATCGCGCTTCATTCTGATACTGGATGGTTGACCAAAGGGGCGACAGACGCCTTGGATGCTCTCAATTTGAGAAGTTAATTTCTAATTGATCATTGAGCAATCTCGTTGAGTACTGTTGTTTGATTTATTATTGGATATAGTAAATGTCGATGTCGGATCGTGATGGGAAAATCTGGAAAGATGGTGAGTTGGTTGAGTGGCGTGATGCCAATACTCACATTTTGACCCATACACTTCACTATGGCATGGGCGTGTTCGAGGGAATACGCGCATACGAAACGGCGCGCGGCCCGGCAATTTTTCGTCTGAAGGAGCATATTCGTCGTCTCTTCAACTCAGCTAAAATTTTTCAATTGGAAATTCCATTTGATGAAAAAGCTGTAAGTAATTCTTGTGTAGAAGTCATTCGCGCAAATGAGTACGACTCATGCTATCTGCGACCATTAGTATGGATCGGCTCAGACTTTCTGAGCATCGCGGCAAAGAACAATAAAATTCACGTTGCAACAGCTGCGTGGCCCATGGGCTCTTACCTAGGGGAAGAAGGGATGGAAAAAGGCATTCGAGTAAAAACCTCCTCTTTTACCCGTCATCACGTCAATGTTTCTATGGTTCGTGCAAAAGCTTGCGGTTATTACATCAACTCAATCCTGGCAAACCGTGAAGTCACTTCTCTTGGCTTTGATGAGGCTCTGCTGCTAGATACTGAAGGCTACGTAAGTGAAGGTGCTGGCGAGAATATCTTCATGGTTCGCGGTGGGGTCATTTACACCCCGGACTTGGCGTCGTGTCTTGATGGCATAACCCGTGACTCAGTTATGGTTATCGCCAGGGATTTAGGTTTGGAAATCAGGGAGAAACGAATCACCCGTGATGAGCTGTATTGCTGTGATGAGGCCTTTTTCACAGGTACCGCTGCTGAGGTCACTCCTATTCGTGAACTTGATGGCAGGACAATTGGCGCTGGCTCGCGAGGCCCTATTACACAGCAGATTCAAGAGATCTACTTCTCCGCTGTACGTGGCACTAATGAAAAGTATGCCCATTGGTTGACTTACGTCTGACGGTTGAGCGTGAGTAAGTATCCGTGCAGTTGGGGCGGCGCACGCTGGAACGATTAAAACTGCAATCGCGGGGCCGATGAGTGGGCCAGTTGCGCAATATGGAAATATGGTATCCGCTGGTGCTTTGACTGCAATTGAGCAAATAAATGCAGCGGGGGGAGGGGAGTGAGCAGTAAAACATTTTTGATAATGTGATAGCACTAAGCGATGGTGTGACTTCTTGATATAGAAGGGGATGTGGATATAGCAGGGAGATTGCCCAGGCTCACTGCTCCCCATTCCCTAAGAACAAGTCAAAAACTCAGAGATTTGTGGTGTTGCAGATGAAAACTCCTAAGTGTCGCATAGCGATGATGGCAAATAAGCTGAATTCGCTAAGTGTGGCAGACTTTCGAGCAGTCTCATTAAAGGTGCTATTAAATCCACCGCTGTTGTTGATTGTATTAATTTGTATTGTACGATTGCGAGAGTGATGACGCAATTCTAGCTTTCAATCCAGCCAATGTGTTCGCAATGAAATTGGGTTCAAAAGTCGACTTGGATGTTATTTTTTCTTAGGCTTGGTAACTAAGTAGAAATAAGAAAAGGGAGGCCGGTTGCTACTGCTTTCGGGTGAACCCCTATCGCCGCCAAACAACGCTAGTCGTTTAGTTTCCGATATGGCGATTCTCACCTCAATTGTCCCTTGTGGGGTCGCTTCAAGATATCAGGATCTCAACCCAAAGCAGCAAGCGAACCGGCGGAAAGATACTACATTCTTCCAGAAAAAAGATATGCTAAAATCACTAATTCTATTAAGTAGATACAGAATGAAAATTCTGTATTTGTGGGGTTTTTGAAATGATCATTCCAAAAGTTAAAATAGACGGTACCGATCGCCGTATTCTGGGGGCGCTCCAGCGAGATGCAAGGCTTTCTAGTGCAGAGCTTGCGGAGTTGGTGTCTTTAAGCGCCTCTCCATGCTGGCGCCGGGTCAAAAGGCTTGAGGAAGTAGGTCTAATACGTGGTTACCATGCAAGCATAAATACCGAGATGCTTGGATACGCTATAACTGCCTTCGTGCAGGTGGCCTTAGATCAAAAGGACACCAGTCATATGAAGTCTTTTGAGGAATCTATAACGTCATTTGAGCAAGTAATAGCCTGTCACTGTGTCTCTGGTGTTTATGATTATCAGTTGACGGTCTTGGCAACAGATTTGGCAGCGTTTAGCGAGTTCGCTAGAAAAAATATAAATGGTTTTCCGAGCGTCAAGGATGTTTGTACCGCTTTTGTCGTTAAGGAAGTAAAAGCGCCAGTGAACTTGATGGTCGGCTAGTAGGAAGGAGCAGTTACCGCTATTTTGTGAGCGTTGGTTTCAACTGCCACTCAACAATCAGCTGTCACCGGTAGAGTTTGAAAAGCGTTACGCAATGAGCTTGCAAGGTGTCTAGAGAATCCGGGGCGATTCAGAGAGTGAGCAGTCGTCGTCTGTCTGTTCGTCATCAGGAAACCATTCGGCGATCTCGACGTTACCAACCGAAGAGGGCCGCCGGCGCAGCTTCGAGATCTTTCGCAACGCCTGTAAGGACGTCAAGGTCGTCACATTTGACGAGCTGCTTGGTAAGCTGCGGATACTGGCTCAGCACTTGGTACCCGTAGATCCAGTCGACATCCCAGACATTTCCTGAAGAGCAGGCCGCGTGAGATCCCGAATGAAGATACACAGCGAGGGAACGCCGCGGCCCATCAGAGTCTCTTTATTTCGCGATTGCCTCACCATCTCATTCACAGCTTATGAACATGTGATACGCAGTACACGATTTAACATAATATACATTATGCGTAATACCATGCACACCCAACAGGGGCGTTACAGGCCAGATTGCAAATCTCAAACCAAGGGTTACTCCCTGGCCAATGGCAATCCTCTCAACCCTCAACTCTTCTCGCTTCAAGGACTGTGTGTAGTGGTCAACTAATCCCGGACACGACGTTAAGTTTTTTCTCGGCCTGAGCCGGGGCCAGCCCATCGTTGAACTGGTGCGGTCGAATCCAGTCGTACCGATGCATCAGGTGATAACTGATGTAGTGATACTCAAAAAAAGGCGCTCCGAAGAGCGCCTCATTGTTCACCTTACTGCTCACTGACCGGCTTAGAGTCAGTAGACTCAGCCCCTCCGATCATGATGCGCTTAGGCTTCGCCTCCTCCGGTACAACTCGGAGCAAGTCAATATTCAGCAAGCCGTTGGCGAGCTTCGCGCCCTGCACCTCAATGTGATCCATCAAGCGGAACGACAGCCGGAACGCCCGCTGAGCGATACCTTGATGCAGGTAGGTGACATCTTCGTTGCTTTCTCGCTTATCACCAGCGACCGTCAAAACGCCTTTTTCAACCTGGATGTCTAAATCCGCCTCAGCAAGGCCTGCCACCGCGATGACAATTCGATAATGGTCATCGCCGTGCTTTTCGACGTTGTGGGGAGGATAGGAAGTTCCGGCCTCACTGCGAAGCGCCGATTCGAAAAGGTCATTGAAACGGTCAAAGCCGACCGAATGGCGGAAAAGTGGGGCCAACGAAAGAGTAGTAGCCATTGCTAAATCTCCTGAGTTTTCTCCAAGTGATTTGAGACGTGACCCTCATTCGGCATCACGTAAAACCCTAGGTAGGAACAGAAGACAAAAATTCAAGGGCGTTCGGAAAAATTTCCCTGCGCAATGATCTTTATTTGTAATTTCGTGGCCTTTCAACGACATAGCAATGTTTGGGGCTCGGCGCTACTGACAAAAAGGCGCCCTGACCCGCCTGGCACTATTCAAATAATATATAACTAAACTAAATAGTCATTTAGTTTAGTTATAACCAACCTACAATCTGAAACGATCCACCGACTGCGAAAGCTCCCCCGCCAACGATGACAATTCATCTGTCGTCGACGCAGTCGTGGCAATCACTCGGCTATTATTCTCCGACATGCCCGCAATCATCTCCACTTGATGGGCGATTTCATTGCTGGCCAGGCTTTGTTCGCCGATGGTGCGGGAGATGTCGTTGACCAACTCCGTGGTGCTCAACGTGGCCTGCAAAATCTCGCGGATAGCGCGTTCGACTTCCGCCGTCACCGCCATGCCTTTATCCACCTGTGCGACGCCCTCCTCCATGCTGGTCACTGCTTCCCGGGTGTTTTGCTGGATGCGTGCGACCATGCTGGCAATTTCCTGGGTGGACGTGCTGGTGCGGCCTGCCAGGCTGCGCACTTCATCGGCGACCACCGCGAAACCCCGTCCCTGTTCGCCGGCGCGGGCTGCTTCGATCGCGGCATTCAACGCCAGCAGGTTGGTTTGGTCGGCGATGCCCTTGATCACTTGGATAATGCTGAAAATCGCCTCGGACTCCTTATCCAGCGTACGGATAACCTGGGCCGATTGCTGCGCCGAGCGGGCGATACCGTCCATGTCACTGACGACTTGATGAATCACCCGGCCGCCGTCCTTGGCCAGGGACTCGGCCTGATGCGCCATATTCAACGCTCGACCGGCGTGCCGGGTGATTTCCTCGATGCTGGCGGTCATTTCACTCGCCGCTGCCGCCATGGTGCTGGCCGCCGCGCTTTGTTGCTGGCTGCTGCCGGCCACTTCATGGCAGCCGTGGCTGAGTTTTTCACTCATGCCGTTGACGCCATGGGCGTTGCTGCGCACCACTTCGATCATGCCGCGCAAGTCGCGCTGCATGGTGGCGAGGCTGCGGATCAATGTGCTGGCTTCATCCTTGCGCGCCGGTTCGACAATCGGCTCGCTCAAGATGCCTCGGGCGATGCTGGCGGCAATGCGGCTGGCGGCCTGCAGCGGCCCCATAATGCTCAACATGACCCAGCGGCCTTGCGCCAGCAGCAACAACAGGCTGGCAATCAGCACGGCGCCCAAGGTCAAGTTGGCGTTGCTGATCGTCTGCCGCGTGCCGACGCTGGTTTGTTGGGTGTTGGATTCGATCAGTTCGCTCAGGCCTGCCATTTGCTCTTCAAGCTGAGTGAAGGCGCTATTAAAGGTGCCCAGTTGCTCGCGTGCCGCTTCCGGATTGGCCAGGGCCAGGGTGACGATGCGCTCGCCGGCACTGATATAGGTGTCGAGGCTGGGTTTGATTTTTTCCAGGCTGGCCCTGAGTGAATCATCCAGCGGCAGCTTGAGGTTGTCCGCCAGGACCTGGCGAAAGTGTTCGGCGTGTTCCTTCAGCGAGCTGTTGACCTCGGCCTCGGTACTGGTGCTTTTGCCCAACCCCACCAACATCGCCGACAACACGTCCGCCCGCAGCGCGTCGTGCATCATGTCGGCCTCCATATGATTGCGCAGCACCGTCATGCTCTGCTCATTGTCCTGCACGGCGCTGCTCATCCGGCTGTTACCTACGTAGCTGGCCAGGCTCATGATCAAGGCGGTAATCAAACCTGTCGCAATCAACAGCATCAAGCGTAGTTTAATCGTCATGCTGGTATCCCCGTGCCTGGCCGCCAGTTAGGCTTCGCCTGAACTGTTATCGGCATCAATTGCTTGTTATTGAAGCCTAAGTTTGCGGATTTGCGCGGATACCTTAAGCTGGCCGCCCTTTGCTTGGCCTGGAATAGCCCATGTCTCGAAGTATTGCTCGCCTCGCCCTGCTCCTGGGCTTGATCACCGCCGTCGGCCCGTTCGCCATCGACAGCTACCTGCCCGCGCTCCCCACCCTCGGCGCCAGCCTGCACGCCTCGCCGGCTGCGGTGCAGATGAGCCTGACCGTGTTCTTCATGATCATCGGCGTGTGCCAGCTGTTCTATGGGCCGATCAGTGATGTATTCGGGCGCAAACCGCCGATTTACGCCGGGCTGGTGATTTTTGCGGTGGGCAGTGTCGGTTGTGCGCTGGCCCCGAGCATTGAAGTGCTGATCGGCTTTCGTGCGCTGCAGGCGTTTGGCGCCTGTGCAGGGATGGTGATTCCCCGGGCGATTGTGCGCGATCTGTACACCGGCCACGAAGCCGCACGCCTGATGGCCTTGCTGATGCTGGTGATGAGTGTTTCGCCGATTCTTGCGCCGCTGGCCGGCAGCGTAGTGATTTCGATCTGGAGTTGGCGCGAAGTGTTTGCACTGCTCGCCGCGGTAGCCGTGGCGTGCCTGGTGATGACGGTCGTGCAGTTGCCCGAAACCCATCCCGCCGAACGGCGCCTGGGCAAAAACCTGGGCAACGCGTTTGGCAGTTACGGGGCGCTGCTGCGTGATCCGCTCTTCACCGGGCTTTCGGTCGTCAGCGGTTTCGGCCTGGCCACGTTCTTTGTATTCATCGGCAGCGCGCCGTTCGTGTATATCGAATACTTCGGCCTGACCCCCGCCCAATTCAGCCTGTGTTTTGCGCTGAATGCGGCGTCGTTCTTTGCCATGAGCCAACTGACCGCACGCCTCAGTGCGCGCTTTGGCCTCGCATCGGTGATTCGTTGGTCAGTGGTGGCAGTGGCAAGCGTATTGGGCACGCTGGCCGTGACCACACTGTGGGTCGATAGCCTGCCGTTGATGATGACGCTACTGTTCATCGGTTTCGGTTTTCTCGGCCTGTTGCTGCCGGCGGCGGGCGTTTTGTCCCTGGAGGACCACGGCGCGGTGGCGGGTTCTGCCTCTGCACTGCTGGGGGCGATTCAGATGATCACTGCAGCGGTGTCCATGACCGTGGTCGGCGTGTTTGCTGACCATACGCCGGCGCCAATGTTGATCGGCATTGCACTGTGTGCCGTCGCGGCGCTGCTGGTGACCCTGTGGACGTTACGCCGCTTGCCCGCTCACTTTAGCAGTGCCCCACCCTCCTCCTGATCCCGGGCAAGGCCCATCACAAATCAAACCGATCCACCGCCCGGCGCCGCTCGTTGTCCTCGCGCACGTCATAGCTGGCGGTGGTCTGGATATTGGTGTGGTGCGCCAGTTTCTGCGCAATCGACAGGTCATGCTCCTCGATCACCCGCGTGATAAATGAGCGGCGGAAATCATGGGGCATGATCTTCACGCCGACTTGCTCACCGCGCTGGCGGGCAATGTAGTAGATCGCGTGCTTGGTGATGCGTTCGCGGGTGATGTGGCTGCCCCGGCGGATGCGGTTGAACAGAAACGTGTCGTCGCTCTCGCCTTCTTTAAGCTGTTCACGCCGAAAATCCAGCCACGCCTGCAATTTGGCAAAAGCCCAGGCCGGCGCGTACTTGATCAGTTCCTTGTTGCCCTTGCCGATCACCCGCAGGCTGCGCTCTTCGAAGTTGATCTGCGCCAGGTCGAGGTTGACCGACTCCGACTTGCGCATGCCCGAACCGTACAAAATCCCGATCAGCGCCGCATCGCGCAGCCCTTGGGGGCGTGGGTCGGCGGCGCAGACGTCCATCATCTCGCGGATCAGCGTGCGCCGCAGGTTGCGGCCCTGGCTCAGGCGCGTACCCGGCGTGGCCTTGACCGTGCGCATGCGCAACAGGTGTTCCTGGCTGATCAGGCTGAGGCGCCAGGCTTCATTCATCACGCCGCGCACTGCGTTCACGTACAGCGAAGAGGTGTTCGGCGCATAGCCGTCCTCGCGCAAGGCGGCGACCAGGGCGATCACATGTTCAGGTTGCAACAGGTGCCAGTCGATGTCTTCGAGGTTGATGTCCTCGAAACCCAGGCGGTCGGCGGCGTCCTGCAGCACGTAGCGCATGGTCAGTTGGCTGGAGGGGGCCAGGCGGGTGAGGTAGAGGGTCAGAGGATTGCGAATGGACTCAGTCAAAATAGATCAGCCTTTGGATTAAATACCTCGAACAAGCCATTGTTTAATCGAGGTATTTAGTGAATTGGCGAGGGCCGAGTCTAACCCAGCAACGGCCCTCGCACAAAGTCACGGCGCGACGTCGTCACCCTCGACAGAATCTTGCGGCTGGGTCTGGGTTTGGGTCTGGTTCCATTCGGTGTCCTGTTTCTGCATCAGGGCAAACCAGTGTTGGCGCATGAAGGTCAGGTACGCCTCGGGGGCCTTGGCGAAGTCTTTTTCTTCGCTGTAGCAACCCGGCAGCGGCAATTCGGTGCCCTGCTCCTTGTACTGGCTGACCAGCGCCTGCTGGGCGGCCACACTGCAATCCTTGGGCAGCGGCATGCCGCGCAGTGCGCCGGCCTCCTCGTCCCACCAACTGGCGCCATAGCGGTCGACGCCGCGCAGGCGGTATTTCTGGGATTTGCCCACGTGCATGATCAGCTTGAATTCGTTGGGGCTCACGTCACTGGTGCAGGTACGCGAATAACCCACGGTGGCCTGGGTGATGCCATCACCGGCCAGGTCGGTGACCTTGGTGGCGTCCCGGTCGAAGCGTAGCGCCGCGTCGAATTCGCAATGCTGCACATCGTCGTAGAGCATCCACACGCGCTTGGGCCGGTTGCCATCGAGCAAATATTGCGCGGCATAGACAAATGCCGATTGGGTGCCATCGTCGTCGCGCTCGCTGAGTTGCTCGGCGAGTACCAGCAGGTTTTTGCCCTGGCGATCGTCCCATGTGTACGCGGCGATCTGCTTGCCGCGCACTTCGACTCCATCCGGCAGTTGCTCAATGCTGGTCAGCGCTACCCCAGCATCGGCCCGCACCGTCGTGACACACGCCACGGTCATCAACAACCCCATCAACACTGGCCGTAAAAGCTGCACGCTATTCATCCGATTACCCTGGCAAGAGAGCGCTTACTTTACCGGCACTTGGGGGGTATTGCAGAGAAGATTGTTGAATAAAATCGGTTACGGGCCCCCACACGCGAGCGCTTGGCGCGGTGTGTGGATCTTCTAGCTGAACACGGGCTGTCTACCTGTCAAATAAACGAGTTTTTCATATGCCTTTCATATTCGTTGCACATTTTTGCGCTTAATCTTGGCTTCAGGACTTGAGAGCGAACCGCGACTTCCCCGACTAACCTGTTGATTCCCCTTTACCTTTGCGTTTTATGAGCTTTACTTTAACCGCCTCCATGGAAGACCCCACGCCGTCTCAGGAAAGTCGAATGAATACGCCACTCCACCTAGTGTCAAGTCAGGCACGGCGCTGCCCGCCACTGATGACTGCTGTTTTCACGTTCCAAGTTGCTCTAGCCCCGAGGTCATGAATCTTTGAAACCCTACCCTATTCATTGTGTGTCGATCGTTATCCCGGTCTACAACGAACAAGAGAGCCTGCCTGAGTTGCTGCGTCGCACGACCGCTGCGTGCAAGCAACTGGCTTACGAATACGAAATCATCCTGGTGGATGACGGTAGCCGCGACAAATCCGCCCAAATGCTCGAAGACGCAGCCGCCGAAGATGGCAGCAACGTGGTTGCGGTAATCCTCAATCGCAACTACGGCCAGCACGCGGCGATCATGGCCGGTTTCGAGCAGTGCCGGGGCGAGGTGGTGATCACCCTCGACGCCGACCTGCAAAACCCGCCTGAAGAGATCCCGCGCCTGGTGGAGCAAGCCGCCCTGGGTTACGACGTGGTTGCCACCGTGCGCAACAATCGTCAGGACTCGGCCTTCCGCCGCTGGCCGTCGCGCCTGATCAACCTCGCGGTACAGCGCTCTACCGGCGTGGCCATGAGCGACTACGGCTGCATGCTGCGCGCCTACCGCCGCACGATTGTCGACGCCATGCTCGCCTGCCGTGAACGCAGCACCTTTATCCCGATCCTGGCCAACGGCTTTGCCCGGCACACCACGGAAATCCTGGTGCACCACGCCGAGCGTGAACACGGCGAATCCAAATACAGCGCCATGCGCCTGATCAGCCTGATGTTCGACCTGCTGACCTGCATGACCACCACCCCGCTGCGCCTGCTGTCGATCGTCGGTTTCAGCCTGGCCGGCCTTGGCCTGCTGTTCGCCCTCGCGTTGATCGTGCTGCGCCTGGCCTTCGGCGCCCAATGGGCCGGCGATGGCATGTTCGTATTGTTCGCGGTGCTGTTCATGTTCACCGGTGGCCAGTTCATCGGCATGGGGCTCTTGGGTGAATACCTGGGCCGCATGTACAGCGATGTGCGCGCCCGCCCACGCTTCTTTATCGAAAAAGTGCTGCGCAACACCCCGGCAGCACCGGCCCCCGTCGTCGTCGTTGACGGCCTGGTGTCCTCCCATACCACTTCTACTTCTCCTTCCGATCAGGTTTCGTCATGAATTCAAAAGCCGTTGTCTTCGCATACCACGATATTGGCTGTGCAGGTATTGAAGCCCTGCTGACTGCCGGCTACGACATTGCGGCGGTGTTCACCCACGCCGATGATCCCAAGGAAAACAATTTCTACGGTTCCGTCGCCCAACTCTGCGCCCGCAACGGCATCCCGGTACACGCACCGGAAGACGCCAACCACCCGTTGTGGATCGAGCGCATCGCCAAGCTGAACCCGGAGTACATCTTCTCCTTCTATTACCGCAACCTGCTGAGCGAGCCGCTGTTGGCCACTGCCAGCAAAGGCGCGTTCAACCTGCACGGCTCGCTGCTGCCGAAATATCGTGGCCGCGCACCGGCCAACTGGGTCCTGGTCAACGGCGAAACCGAAACCGGCGTGACCCTGCACCGCATGGTCAAGCGTGCCGATGCCGGCGCAATCCTGGCCCAGCAAAAAGTGCTCATCGAGCGCACCGACACCGGCCTGAGCCTGCACGCCAAACTGCGTGATGCCGCCACCAACCTGCTGCGCGACGCCCTGCCGCAACTGGCCGCCGGCAAACTGAGCGAAACCGCCCAGGACGAAAGCCAGGCCACCTACTTCGGCCGCCGCACCGCCGCCGATGGCAAGCTGGACTGGAAAAAACCCGCTGAACAACTGTTCAACCTGGTCCGTGCCGTGACCCAACCTTACCCAGGCGCCTTCTGCGCCGTGGGCGAGCACAAGCTGATCGTGTGGCAAGCCGAGGTGGTCAAGGGCAATGAAGGCCTCGCCCCAGGTCGCGTGATCAGCGTCAACCCGCTGCGCATCGCCTGCGGTGAAGACTCCCTGGTGGTCAAGTTCGGCCAGCGCAACGAGAACGGCCTGTACCTGGCCGGCCCATCCCTGGCCGACGAACTGGGCCTGGTCGATGGCTCTGTACTGCGCGGCGCCGAGTCCGGCCGCAAGCCGCGTCGTACCCGGGTACTGATCCTGGGTGTGAACGGTTTCATCGGTAACCACCTGTCCGAGCGCCTGCTGCGTGACGATCGCTACGAGATCTACGGCCTGGACATCGGCTCCGACGCCATCGAGCGCCTGCGCAGCCACCCGAACTTCCACTATGTGGAAGGCGACATCAGCATCCACACCGAGTGGATCGAGTACCACATCAAGAAATGCGACGTGGTCCTGCCGCTGGTGGCCATCGCCACCCCAATCGAATACACCCGCAACCCGCTGCGCGTGTTTGAACTGGACTTCGAGGAAAACCTCAAGCTGGTGCGCTACTGCGTCAAGTACAACAAGCGCGTGATCTTCCCGTCGACCTCCGAGGTCTACGGCATGTGCCAGGACCAGTACTTCGACGAAGACACCTCCAACCTGGTGGTCGGCCCGGTCAACAAGCAACGCTGGATCTACTCGGTCTCCAAGCAACTGCTGGACCGCGTGATCTGGGCCTACGGCGACAAGGGCCTGAAATTCACCCTGTTCCGTCCATTCAACTGGATGGGCCCACGCCTCGACCGCCTGGACTCGGCCCGTATCGGCAGCTCCCGCGCCATCACCCAGTTGATCCTCAACCTGGTGGAAGGCACGCCAATCCGTCTGTTCGACGGTGGCGAGCAGAAACGTTGCTTCACTGACATCGCCGACGGCATCGAAGCACTGGCACGCATCATCGACAACGACAACGGCGTGTGCGACGGCCAGGTGATCAACATCGGCAACCCGGAAAACGAAGCCAGCATCCGTCAACTGGGCGAAGAGCTGTTGCGCCAGTTCGAAGCCCACCCACTGCGCGGCAACTTCCCGCCGTTCGCCGGTTTCCGCGACGTGGAAAGCAAGGCGTTCTACGGCACTGGCTACCAGGACGTGGCGCACCGCAAGCCAAGCATCGAAAACGCCAAGCGCCTGCTGAACTGGGAGCCAACCGTTGAGATGAGCGAAACCATCGGCAACACCCTGGACTTCTTCCTCAAGGAAGCCATGCTCGAAATCGCGGACAAGCGCTGATGCAGGCAGGTCTTCGCATTGACGTCGACACCTACCGTGGCACCCGTGAAGGTGTGCCGCGGTTGCTCGAATCCCTGGATGAAGCGGGGGTAAAGGCGACGTTCTTCTTCAGCGTTGGGCCGGACAACATGGGGCGCCACTTGTGGCGCCTGATCCGCCCGCAGTTCCTGTGGAAAATGCTGCGTTCCAATGCGGTCGGCCTGTATGGCCTGGACATCTTGCTGGCCGGCACCGCCTGGCCGGGCAAGCCGATTGGCCGCGACCTGGGGCATTTGATGCGCCAGGCCAAGGCCGCCGGGCATGAAGTCGGCCTGCACGCCTGGGATCACCACGGCTGGCAGGCCAATACCGGGCGCTGGAGCGAGGCGCAGTTGGTGGAGCAGATCCGCCGGGGCGTCGACACCCTCAGCGACATCCTCGGGGAGCGCATCGACTGTTCCGCCGCCGCCGGTTGGCGCGCCGATGAACGTGTGGTGCAAGCCAAGCAAGGTTTCAACTTTCGCTACAACAGCGATTGCCGGGGCACCAGCCTGTTCAGGCCGACACTGGCCGATGGCAGCGCGGGCACTCCACAAATTCCGGTAGACCTGCCGACCTTCGACGAAGTCGTCGGGCCGGTGGTGGCTGCCAAGGATTTCAATGGGTTCATCCTTGACCGCTTTGCCGAGTCGAAGCTGAACGTCTACACGATCCACGCAGAAGTAGAAGGGATTCTGATGGCCAACGATTTTCGCCAATTGCTCGCCCAGGCAGGGCAGCGCGGCATCGACTTCAAACCCTTGGGCGATTTGTTGCCTGCGGACCTGACCACCCTGCCCCAGCAACAGCTGGTGCGCGGCGCCTTGCCCGGCCGTGAGGGTTGGCTCGGAGTGCAGCAGGCATGATCCGGCGTCTGGCATTGCCTCTGTTGCTGTTGGCCTTTGGTGTGTTCTACCTGTTGCCGCTGGCTACCCATGGCCTGTGGATCCCGGACGAAACCCGCTACGCCCAGATCAGCCAGGAAATGCTGCTGACCGGCAAGTGGGCATCGCCGCACTTCATGGGCATCCGCTACTTTGAAAAACCGGCGGCGGGCTACTGGATGATCGCGCTGGGCCAGGCGATCTTCGGGCAGAACCTGTTCGGCGTGCGTTTCGCCTCGGCGTTGAGCACCGGCCTGAGCATCCTGCTGGTGTACCTGGTGTCGCGCCGGCTGTGGAATGATCCGCAGAAAAGCCTGGTCAGCAGCGTGCTGTACATGAGTTTTGTCAGCGTCGCGGCCCTCGGCGGTTATGCCAACCTCGATCCGCAGTTCACCTTCTGGGTCAACCTGACCGGCGTGGCCTTGTGGTACTGCTTCGACAGCACCACGCGCAATGGCCGCTTGGCCTCCTGGGCGTTGTTGGGTTTGGCCTGTGGCATGGGCTTCATGACCAAGGGCTTCCTGGCCTGGCTGCTACCCGTGCTGATCGCCCTGCCCTATGCCATCTGGCAGAAACGTTTGCGTGAACTGCTGGGCTACGGCCTGGTGGCCGTGGTGGTAGCGGTTGTGGTCAGCCTGCCGTGGGCGTTGGCGGTGCACCTGCAAGAGCCTGACTACTGGAACTTCTTCTTCTGGCACGAGCATATCCAACGCTTTGCCGGTGAAGATGCCCAGCATGCCGAGCCGTTCTGGTACTACTTGCCGCTGCTGGTGGCGTTCTCGCTGCCGTGGGTTGCGCTGCTGCCATCCACCCTGAAACAGGCTTGGTTGCAAAAACGCCTGCCGAAAACCGCGTTCCTGCTGTTGTGGCTACTGATGCCTCTGGCGTTCTTCAGCCTGGCCAAGGGCAAGCTGCCTTCTTACATCATGCCGTGCCTGTTGCCGCTGGCCTTGTTGATGGGCTCGACCCTGGCCGACAAACTCGCCGAGGGCCGCGGCCGCGCACTGCGCATCAACGGTTGGTTGAACCTGGTGGTGGGCATCGTCGCGTTGCTGGCACTCACGTGGTTCCAATTGAAGAAGCCGGTGTACGAACCGGGCCAGGAAACCCTTAGCCTGGTGCTGGTGTTCGTGTTCCTGTTCGGCTGGATCATTGCCAACCTGTTGCAGGCAGCGCGCCCGCTGAAACTGTGGGCCGCACCGGTGCTCGGCAGTTGGTTGCTGGTGGCACTGGTGCCCGCCGCACTGCCCCATTCGGTGGTCTACAACAAGACCCCGGACCAATTCATCATCGATCACCTGCAAGCCCTGCGGCCGGCCACGGCACTGCTGAGCAATGACCTGGGTGCGGCATCGGCCCTGTCCTGGCGCCTGGCGCGGCCGGACGTGACGCTCTACAACACCGTCGGCGAAGTCAAATACGGCCTCACCTACCCGGATGCGACTCGTCATAAGGTCGACACCACGCAGGTCCAGGCATGGATGAGCGATGCGCGCAAACAAGGTCCGGTCGGCGTGGTGATGCGCGTTAAAGGTGACGACGAAATCGCCGAAGTTGCACTGCTGCCAGACGACGGCCAGCGCTTTGAACAAGGCAACATCGTGATTCTGATCTTCCCACAGGTTGCTCCATGATCACCCTGCTTCTGTTATTGACCGCCTGCCTGCTCACGTGCATGGGCCAGGTCTCGCAAAAATTCGCCGTGGAAAGCTGGCGCGACCTGCCGGACGGTTGGGCGCTGAAACTACGCTCGCCGTGGCTGTGGGCCGCATTGGTGTGTCTGGGTCTGGGCCTGCTGGTGTGGTTGCTGGTGTTGCAGCGCCTGGAAGTCGGTATCGCCTACCCGATGCTCAGCCTGAACTTTGTGCTGGTCACGCTGGTGGCACGTTTTGTCTTTCATGAACCCATCGATGGCCGCCATTGGTTCGGCGTGGCGCTGGTGATTGCTGGTGTTGTGCTGCTGGGGCGTCAGGTATGAGCCGCGTGCGTGGTTTTGCCCTGGCCTTGGCCAGCGTCGGCCTGGTCAGCGCGGCCCAGTTGGGCATGCGCTGGAGCATGACGCGCCTGCCGCTGCCCCACGAATGGCTGAGCACGCCGATCGATCTCGGTGCCCTGGGCGTGGTGATCCTGGCGATCTTCGCCTATGCGCTGTCGATGCTCTGCTGGCTCGGCGCGCTCAAGCACCTGCCCCTGGGCCGTGCCTATTCATTGCTGAGCATCAGCTACGCCCTGGTGTACCTGCTGGCGGCCAGCCTGCCGGTGTTCAACGAACATTTTTCGCTTTCAAAAACCCTGGGGGTGGCGCTGGTCATCCTCGGAGTTCTGGTTATCAACTCCCACCGTGCTAGCCCCGCAAGCTCCAGGAATGCCCCATGAAAATCAGTGTATTTGGTAGTGGTTACGTCGGTCTGGTGCAGGCCACCGTATTGGCCGAAGTCGGTCACGATGTCATCTGCATGGACGTCGACAAGAACAAGGTCGAGTCGCTGCAAAAGGGCCATGTGACCATCTTTGAGCCGGGGCTGGCGGCGATGGTCAAGGAAAACCTGGAAAGCGGGCGGCTGCACTTTACCCATGACGAAAAACTCGCGGTCGAACACGGCGAAGTGTTGTTTATCGCCGTGGGTACGCCCTCGGACGAAGACGGCTCGGCGGACTTGAAATACGTGCTGTCGGTGGGCGATGCCGTGGCCCGTCACCGTGTCGACCCAGTGATCCTGGTGGAAAAATCCACTGTGCCCGTCGGCACCGGCGACACCCTGCGTGCGCACATTGAAAAAGCCCTGCACCTCGCTGGCCGGCACCTGGAGTTCGATATTGTCTCCAACCCGGAATTCCTCAAGGAAGGCTCGGCAGTGTCCGACTGCCGCCGCCCGGACCGCATCGTCATCGGCTGCGAGCGCGAAGAAGTGCGCGAGGTCATGCGCGACCTGTACGCGCCGTTCAACCGCAACCATGACCGCATCATCTTCATGGACCTGCGCAGCGCCGAGCTGACCAAGTACGCCGCCAACTGCATGCTGGCCACCAAGATCAGCTTTATCAACCAGATCGCCGAACTGGCCGAACACCTGGGGGCCGACATCGAAGCCGTGCGCCTGGGCATCGGCGCCGACTCGCGCATCGGCTACCACTTCATCTACCCGGGCTGCGGCTACGGCGGTTCGTGCTTCCCCAAAGACATGCGCGCCCTGATCCACAGCGCCAAGGAAGCCAATTGCTCCAGCGACCTGTTGGAAGCCGTGGAAGCGATCAACCAGCGCCAGAAGAGCAAGCTGTTCGAACGCGTCAATGCATTCTTCAAAGGCAACCTCAAGGGCAAGACCTTTGCCATCTGGGGCCTGGCGTTCAAACCCAACACCGACGACATGCGAGACGCGCCCAGCCGTGTGCTGATGGAAGCCCTGTGGGCCGCCGGTGCCAACGTGCGTGCATTCGACCCGGAAGCCATGCAGGAAACCCAGCGCATCTACGGCGACGACCCGCGCTTGATGCTGATGGGCACACCGGAGTCCACCCTCAGCGGCGCCGACGCGTTGATCGTCTGCACCGAATGGCAGCAATTCAAGGCGCCGGACTTTGATTTGATCCTCCAGCGCCTGAAAACCCCGGTGATCTTCGACGGCCGTAACCTCTACGACAGCGAGCGCCTTGCACGCAAAGGCTTCCAATACTTCCCGATCGGCCGTGGCGACTCCTGCCAATTGCCGATTCCCCAGCAACAGTGGGTGCCGCAGGTTGTGGAAGCCTGATACGTGAACAAAGCCCAACCGCCCTTGATGAGTGCCCTGATCCGCCGACAGTCCCTGGTGCTTGGGCTGTTGGCGCTGCTGTTGTTTATCGCCGGCAACTGGCACCAGGCGATCATCGGGTTTGACTCGCGCTTCGTGCTATTTGCCCAGGAAATGCTGCGCCATGGGCCGAGCTTTTTCCCGACGACCTATGGCCAGCCGTACGCCGATTACCTGGCCACCTCGACGTTGTTGACCTGGCTGTTGTCCCTGCCCTTGGGCCAGGTCACCAGCTTTACCGCGTGGTTGCCGACGGCCATCGCCTCGGCGTTGATTGTGATCCTGGTGTACCGCCTTACGGCGCCCTACTCCACACGCTGGGGCCTGTTGAGCGTGGCGATGTTGGCGCTCAGCAGCACCTTCATCAGCGAAACCCGCGCCGTGTCCCTGGACCAGATGCTCGCCGCCGTGGCCCTGGCGGTGTTCTACCTGGGCTACGCCCACGATCACTTCGGCGCGAGCAAACGCCTGCACCTTGTGTATCTGTTGCTGATTGTCGGTTTTTCGATCCGCGGGCCGATTGGCCTGGTGGTCCCCACGGGCGTGCTCTGCAGTTACTACCTGCTCAACCGCCAATGGCGCCAGTTGTTCAGCTTCGGCCCATTGGCCCTGGCATTGCTGGTGGCGTGCGTCGGCCTGCTGTTGCTGTTGGCCAAGCTCAGTGGCGGCGAAGTATTCATGCTGGACGTGATCCGCATGCAGTTCCTGGGGCGCATGGACGGCAGCGAAGGCTCCAGCGGCGTGCTGTATTACTTCACCAGTTCCATGGGCAATTACGCCCTGGCCTACCCGGTGGCGCTGCTGGTACTGCTGGCGGTGGCCGTCGGCGGCAAACGCACACCGGACCCGGCGTTGCGACTGGTGCTGTATTGCGCGGCGGCGGGTTTGCTGGTGATGCTCGGTCTGTCGATTCCCCAGGCGAAAAAAGCCCGTTATGTGCTGCCGATGTTGCCGATGGCGGCGATCATTGCGGCGTACCCGTTCCAGGTCACCCAAGGGCGTTTGTTTGCGCTGTTGCGCAGCCTGATGCTGGGCCTCTGGACTGTGTTGCCGGCGCTGCTGGTGGTCGGTTTGGTAGTGTTACGCCGCCGTTACCCGGATGCTGTCGGCAACCTGGGCGTGATGTTTGGCGTGCTCGGTGCGCTTCAGGTCCTGGCGCTGCTGGCGTGGTTGAAGCCGCACCTGCGCACAGGCGGTCCGGCACTGGCCGCGGTATTGGCGTTATGGACAACCTACATCGTGGTGGTCGAACCGCTGGAACGCAGCCTGTACGACACGCGTACCTTCAGCCTGGCGGTCAAGGCGCGGATTTCCCAGGACCCGGCACCTGTGGTGCTGCACGGGCTGGGGAAAGACGCCAAGGCAATCAAGCTGATGGTCAACCTCGATTGCGACCGGGTGCCGCTGTTCACCCAGTCGAGCAGCGACCTCACACCTTTACAGGCTCCGGCGTGGCTGGTGATGAGTGCGGCGGATTTTGAAGGTTTGCAAGAGCCACGCTTGCGCGCACTCACGCCGACCGTCAGCGGCGAATTCGACAAGAACCCCTACGTGCTGCTGCACCTGAGCAAACCCCTACAACCGTGATCCTGCCGGCTTCGGCCGGTATTCCCGCGAAAGCTCCTACGCAGCTATGCGTAAAGGCTGGTGCCGATTCCCTTTCCCGCTCCTGAATTCAAAATGTAAACTCGCTTGCCAGTTACGGTAACTATTTACTACCCCTTGGTTGAAGGGGACAGGACAAGGACGTTGTAACCCGCGACCTACATCGCCGTTACATCCATGAAAGGACTCTGCCGTGCCCACTGAATCATTCCCCGATACCCCCTCAACGCCTGCGCGTGAGCAGGTCCATGTCAGCTATGTGCCGATGCCGAGCCTGGACCGGCTGATGGGCCTGCGTGATGCCCTCGTCGCGCTGAAAGGTCCGCTGTCCAACGACCCCAGGGTGCGCGAGAGCCTGCAACGCCGGCTGTTAAGCGAAGAGCATTCCAAACGCATACTCGGCAGCGCGAGCCCGCAACCGTCGGTTCACCCCTAGCGCTTGAATTCAGTTTTTTTGCATTTAACCTGCATTAATCTGCATTGGCGTGCGGCAATCCAGGTCGGCACACTATGTACGTTCCTTCCCCCAATGTTGGAACTTTCCAAAGGCTTAACGGGAATGCCCGGCAGGCCTTTTTTTTTGCCCGCTGTTTCAGGACCTTTTTAATGCTCGCTCGCTGGTTACCCACTGCCATCAATACCCGTCCCGCCGAATGGAGTCGTGCCGCCATCGGCATGGCCTTGGGCACGCTGCTCAGTGTGTGGGTGTGCGGCCAAGTATTCGGTATGGACGTCGCCCTGCATTTGCTCGGCCCCCTGGGCGCGTCGGCGGTCTTGCTGTTTGCAGTGTCGTCCGGCGCGCTGGCGCAACCGTGGTCAATCATCGGCAGTTACCTGTGCGCCGGGGTGGTCGCCTTGTTGGTCGCGCGGGTACTGGGCCGGACGTTGGGCAGTGCCTGCCTGGCGGCGGGCATGACCGTCATCCTGATCTGCTGGCTGCGCTGCCTGCATCCACCGGCCGGCGGGCTGGCGATGACCCTGGTGCTGGCGGACCCAGCATCCATCGCCCTTGGCTGGCAGGAACTGGCCCCGGTCATGCTCGGCGCCGCAGCGCTGCTCGCCTGCGCACTGGCCTACAACAATGCCACCCGCATGCGTTACCCCAAGGGGCAAGTGGCACCACCTGCTGCAGTGCTGGGCAACACACCCGTGGTGACCGACCCGGCAATCACCGCTGCCGACCTCAAGCTGGCCCTGGCGGAAATGGAGCAGTTCTACGATGTGCAGCCGACCGAGCTGGAACAACTGATCCACGCGGCGGAAGGCCATGCGCGGCGCCGTAGTATTGGCGATGTGCTCGCCAGTCGCGTGGCCTGAGCGGCGTCGTTCGCGCGACGAGCGGCGTATTGCACCTGACCTGGCAGCGGCTAGAGTCATTACAGCACTTGAAGTTGTCTGCTGTTCACCACGCTGTCTGGGCACCGCTGTACCAGTAACGAAGACAAGGACTACCTGGCTTTGGGACGGTATAACGCGAGCCCCGACGTGTGCCTGTCGCCATCTTCCCGCCGGTTCTCCTGTTCAGGTGTATCGAAAGATCCACTCGGAACAGGAGACAATCCATGGGCGTTACCCTGCAAACTCTGTTGCGCTCGCCGCTGTTCGAGCCGCGTCTGCGCCATCGGCTGACCCTCAAGGCCTACATGGACCTGACGATCCAGCGCATGCACGCGATTTTTGCCGGGCAAATCGTCAGCAATGAACAGTGGCTGGGGCAAGCGCAGCAATCGGAGTTCTCCAGGCTCTGCGAGTGGATGGGCTACTTCGGCGCCTTCGACTATGCGCTGCACTCATCGCTGGTCGATCACATGATTGCCGTCGATGCACTCCTGAACCACGCCAGCCCGACGCAAATCGCGCACTACCGCGACGAAGCGATCGGCATGCACAAGGTCTACTCCTTTGGCTGCACTGAGGTCGGTGGCGGTTCCGACGTGCGCAATACGCAGACGACCGTGACCTACCACCGGCAAACCCATCGCCTGATACTCGATTCCCCCTCCCCCGAGGCCTGTAAATGCTGGATTGGCAACGCGCTGTATGCGGCCCAGGTGGTGATGGTGCTCGGGCGCCTGATCGTCGATGACGAGGATCAAGGCCTCCACTGGTTCCGTGTGGTGATCCGCCAGCGTGAAAATGGCCGCCTGCGCAAGGGCGTGAAGATCATGGCCTGCGACCCCAAGGGCGGCATTCACGCCAATCAAGTCGCGGCGATCCGGTTCTGCCAGTTGGAACTGTCGGTAGACGCGCTGTTGCAACGCCACGCACATTTCAACGACGAGGGGACGTTCGTCAGCGATTTGCCGCGAGATCGACGCTTTATCGCGGCGCTGAAAACCTTTCTGCAGGAGCGTGTGCTGTTTCTTACCGGGATTCGCCAAAATGCGGGGCTTGCGGCGCACCTGAGTTACCGTTTCGCCTGCCACCGTCAACTCCACCGTGACGGCGGCACCGTGGCGCTGCTGAGCCAGCCGTTGTTTCGCCAGCGTCTCTATGCGGTCCAACTCAAGGCACTCGCGTTGCGCCTGCTGGAGCAGGCGGTAATCCGGCGTTTCGAGGCGCACTGGGCGCAGGTGCCGCGACGTCAGGAACTGCACGTGCTGGCCGCGCTGAGCAAGGCCGTAGGCGCATGGATGGGCCTTGACGTGATTCGTCTCTGCCGCGAACTGTGCGGGTCCCAGGGCTTTCATCAGTTCAACCAGATCGCCACGCAAGTCATCGACTGCGAGGTTGGCTGCACCTTCGCCGGGGACAGCACGATGATGGCGTATCAGGTGATCAAGGATGCGATGGCGCGCCCGCGGTTTATTCTCGATGCCCCCACTAACCTTGGCCAGCAAGTCGAGGCAACCCTCGTCGCGCGGTGCGCCACGGACGCAACGTTCACCCACGAACAGGCGTTGGGCCTGGCATACGCCAGGGCCTTGGACCTGGTGATTGAAGAAGCCGAGGCCCAGCATCTGCTGGACAGCCCGACACTCGACGACCTGATCAATAGTTTCGCCGCGCCGCTGCATCCCTGGGCGATGTTCAGCCGCGAAGGGCTTGCCCGGCATGCCACCCAGGCACAGGTCGAAATGCTGGCAGCCTGGCTTAAACCGCCCCAGTGCTTGATCAGCGCATATATCGACGCGCCGGATTACGCCCGGCAATTCACCCATAAACTCTACGAGGAGCAGTGACATGGCCCTCCCGGATTTTTCCAACCCTGCGACCATTGGCGAGCCTTACGAGGCCTTTGCCTACCTGCGCCATCACCATCCACTGTACTGGTGCGCACACCACAAGGCCTGGTTTTTGACACGGTTTGACGACGTTTCCGCCGCGTTGACCGATACACGACGCTTTTCGTCCAACCGCATGCGTGCATTGGTCAACGCACAGCTGCCCGCCAAGCAGCGTGCAGCGCTGGAGCCCTTTATCGAAAAGGCCTCGCGGTGGATGTATTCCCAGGACGGCAAGGACCATGAGCGCGGGCGCAAAGTGCTGGCCAAGGCCTTCACGCCCCGGGCCATTGATGCGCTGGCGGGCGACATAGAGCGCATCGTTGACCACCTGCTGACGCAACTGGGCCCGCAGCCCGAGTTGATGAGCAAGCTGTTCAACAAGGTCCCGGCGCTGATCCTGGCGCAGATGTTTGGCATTGCGGCCGAGGACGCGCTGAAAATCCGGCATTGGACGGATGCCATTATCGTGTTCATGGTGGGCAGCACCGACCCCGCGTTTGGGCCGCGCGAGGCGTTGCAGGCCATGGAGCAGATGTACGCCTTCTTCTCCCGACTCGTCGAAGCGCGGCGCCTGGCGCCGGGAGACGACCTGGTCAGCCAGGCTATTGCCAGCGGCGACCAGCTTGCAATGAGCCACGAGGACCTGTTGGCGCAGCTGGCGTTTGTGCTGGTCGCGGCGACGACGACCAGCGCGGACCAACTCGGCATCATCTTGTTCTATCTGCTTACCCATCCCGCCAGCCTGGCCGAAGTCAGGGCCGACCCGAGGCTGCTCCCCGGCGCTATCGAAGAAGCCTTGCGCATCTGCCCGGCGGGTCAGCTCAGCCATCGCGTGGCAACGCAGGACGTCACCTTGCATGGTCAGACCATCCACACAGGTGACGTGGTGTTCCTGATCCGGGCAGCGGCCAATCGCGATCCCCGCCACTTCAGCGACCCCGACCAGTTCGACATCCATCGCCAGCAGCAGGATCACTTGGCGTTTGGCCGTGGGCCGCATTTCTGCATGGGTTCGATGCTGTTCAAGCGGGAGGCGAAGATTGTCTTCACCCGCTTGCTGGCGCGGTTTGCGCACATTGGCCTGCTTGAGCAAGCACCACCGACATGGCGTACCAACAGTTTGCAGTTCCGGGGTCTGAGCCAGATCCAGGTGCGCCTGGCCCCTGCGGCCAGCGAGATTACCCGCTGTTTCTCCGCCGCGCCGTGGGAGCAAAAAGCCGGGTATTGCCGCGCACTGCGGGCCGGCAACCTGGTCATCACCAGCGGTACGGTGGCGTTTGACGACCACGGCAACCCCTACGCGCCCGGCGATGCCTACCATCAGACCCGGCGCTGCCTGGAGATCATCGAAACCGCCCTCAAGCAATTGGAAGTGGACAGAACCCTCGTGGTCGCCACGCGCATGTACACCACTGACATGCGCCACTGGCCGCACATTGCCAGGGCGCATCAGGAGTTCTTTCAGGCTTGCCCGCCGACCACCCTGTTGCTGGAGGTCAAGGCGCTGATTGCGCCCGCCTACGTGATTGAAATCGAGGCACAGGCATGGACCGGCCACTGATCACCCCCGAGAGCATGCGCGCGGCGGTACGTGCCGCGGTGGTCATGTCGGTCCGGGACCTTGACGTTCCAGGCCCGCACCGCGCGGTCCGGGTGCGCGTCTATCGCCCGGCGAGCCCGACGCCTGCGCCTGCATTGCTGTATTTCCACGGCGGTGGTTGGGTCGCGGGGGACCTGGACACCCACGACAGCTTCTGCCGGGTCCTGTGCGAGTGGGCCGGTTGTGCGGTGGTGGCCACGGACTACGCCAGGCCGCCTGAGCAGCGCTTCCCGGCCGCTGTCGAGGATTGTTACGGCGTCACGCAGTGGTTGGCGCGCCAAGGCCCGTCGATGGGCATCGACGTCAATCGGATCGCGGTCGCCGGTGGCGGATCAGGCGCAGGCCTGGCGGCGGTGATCTGCCAGCTTGCCCGCGACCAGGGCGGCCCCTCGATCGGCTTCCAGTTGCTGCTCTACCCCCTGCTCGACTGCCTGGCCCGCAACCGTTCGCGAGCGGCGTATGCCTCGGGATATGGGCTGACAGCCGAGCTGCTGCGCTGGTATCTGAGCCTGTATGTGCCCGAGGGGGTGTCACTCGCGCACCCGTGGTTGTCACCCGCACGACATGCTTCATTGCGTAACCTGCCCAATGCGCTGATCGTGACGGCCGGTTGCGATCTGCTGCGCGATGAGGGGCGTGCCTATGCACGCCACCTGAAAAAAGCCGGTGCGGCGGTGCGTCACGTTAACTACCCTGACATGCAGCACGGGTTTATCAATTACCCGGCCCAGCACGCCGCAGCGCGCAAAGCCATACAGCTGTGCGTTGAGGCCCTGGCCGGATATTTTCAGGCGCAGCCCGCAGGCCGTGCGTGAACCTGCATAAATGCAACAACGACCTGCATGATTCCACGTTGTACTGGGCAAATTTGCACTGGTAGGATCGCGAGAAGGTTCGCCCGCGAACATCTTGATAAAGACAATAAAAGCAGGGAGTTAGAGATGACTGCTCAGGTTTCATCGCAAGCCAGCCACGCAGCAATTCATCCGCAAGACGTACTGGTCGAAGTCCGCAACCATATCGGCCACCTCACCCTCAACCGCCCCGCCGGGTTGAATGCCATCACCCTGGACATGGTCCGTAGCCTGACCCACCAGTTGCACGCCTGGGCGGATGACCCCGCAGTCTACGCCGTGGTCCTGCGCGGAGCGGGTGACAAAGCCTTCTGCGCCGGCGGTGACATCCGTTCCCTGTATGACAGCTTCAAGCAAGGCGATACCTTGCACGAAGACTTCTTCGTCGAGGAATACGCCCTCGACCTCGCTATTCACCACTACCGTAAACCGGTCCTCGCGCTGATGGACGGCTTTGTCCTGGGCGGCGGCATGGGCCTGGTGCAAGGCGCCGACCTGCGCGTGGTCACCGAGCGCAGCCGCCTGGCGATGCCGGAAGTGGCCATCGGTTACTTCCCGGACGTTGGCGGCAGCTACTTCCTGCCACGCATTCCCGGCGAGCTGGGGATTTACCTGGGGGTTACCGGCGTGCAGATTCGTGCCGCCGATGCGTTGTACTGTGGTTTGGCGGACTGGTACCTGGACAGTGCCAGGCTGACCGAGCTGGATCACAAGCTCGATCACCTGCAGTGGCACGAGTCGGCCCTCAAGGATCTGCAAGGCGTACTGGCCAAGCTCGGCGTACAGCAATTGCCCGACGCCCCGCTGGCACGCTTGCGCCCGGCCATCGACCACTTCTTCGCTTTGCCGGACGTCCCGAGCATCGTCGAACAACTGCAGCAAGTCACCGTAGCCGATAGCCATGAGTGGGCGCTGGCCACCGTCGGCCTGATGCAAACCCGTTCGCCACTGGCCATGGCCGTGACCCTCGAGATGTTGCGCCGTGGCCGGCGCCTGCCGCTGGAGCAATGCTTCGCCCTGGAGCTGCACCTGGACCGGCAATGGTTTGAGCGCGGCGACCTGATTGAAGGCGTGCGTGCGTTGATCATCGATAAAGACAAAGCCCCACGCTGGAACCCGCCGACGCTTCAGGCATTGGACGCCAGCTACGTCGATAGCTTCTTCCAACACTTCAAGCAGGTTGCGAGATAAGTCATGCAAGACATTGAATACACAGAAGAACAAGTGATGATTCGCGACATGGCTCGCGATTTCGCCCGGGGTGAAATCGCCCCCCATGCCCAGGCCTGGGAAAAAGCCGGCTGGATTGACGATGCACTGGTCGCCAAGATGGGTGAGCTGGGCCTGTTGGGCATGGTGGTCCCCGAGGAATGGGGGGGCACCTATGTGGATTACGTGGCTTACGCCCTGGCTGTCGAAGAGATTTCCGCCGGTGACGGCGCCACTGGCGCACTGATGAGTATCCATAATTCAGTGGGTTGCGGGCCGATCCTCAACTACGGCACAGATGAACAGAAACAAACCTGGCTGGCCGACCTCGCCAGCGGCCAGGCGATTGGTTGCTTCTGCCTGACCGAGCCCCAGGCCGGCTCCGAAGCACATAACCTGCGCACCCGTGCCGAACTGCGTGACGATCAGTGGGTAATCAGTGGTGCCAAGCAATTCGTCAGCAACGGCAAGCGCGCCAAGCTGGCCATCGTGTTTGCCGTGACCGATCCCGACCTCGGCAAAAAGGGCATCTCGGCGTTCCTGGTCCCCACCGATACCCCCGGTTTTGTGGTCGACCGCACTGAACACAAGATGGGCATTCGTGCCTCGGACACCTGCGCCGTCACCCTGAACCAATGCACGGTGCCTGCGGCCAACCTGCTGGGCGAGCGCGGCAAAGGCCTGGCCATCGCCCTGTCCAACCTCGAAGGTGGCCGCATCGGCATCGCCGCCCAGGCCCTGGGCATCGCCCGCGCGGCGTTTGAAGCGGCGCTGGCTTATGCCCGGGATCGTGTGCAGTTCGACAAGGCGATCATCGAGCACCAGAGCGTGGCCAACCTGCTGGCGGATATGCAAACCCGCCTGAATGCCGCGCGCCTGCTGATCCTGCACGCCGCACGGTTGCGCAGTGCCGGCAAGCCATGCCTGTCCGAAGCGTCCCAGGCCAAGCTGTTTGCTTCGGAAATGGCGGAGAAAGTCTGCTCGTCAGCGATGCAGATCCATGGTGGGTATGGGTATCTGGAGGATTACCCGGTGGAGCGTTACTACCGGGATGCGCGGATCACGCAGATTTACGAGGGGACCAGCGAGATCCAGCGGATGGTGATTGCCCGTGAACTCAGGCACTACCAACTCTGACTGACACACTGCAAAACAGTGTGGGAGCGGGCTTGCTCGCGAATGCGGTGTGTCAGTCACAGGTATTTCAACTGATCCACCGCTTTCGCGAGCAAGCCCGCACCACATAAGCCGCTTCCACCTGTTGGGAGATCGAATTACCTGTCTTTGAACTGCGGGGCACGCTTGGCCACGAACGCGGCCATGCCTTCTTTCTGATCCAGGGTCGCAAACGCGGCATGGAACACCCGGCGCTCAAAGCGCACGCCTTCGGACAGGCTCACTTCAAACGCGCGGTTCACACTTTCCTTGACCATCATGCTGATCGGCACCGACTTGCCGGCAATCAGCGTGGCGACTTTCAGCGCTTCTTCCAGCAATTCATCAGCCGGTACGATCCGCGCCACGATCCCGCAGCGCTCGGCTTCCACCGCATCGATAAAACGCCCGGTCAGGCACATTTCCATGGCCTTGGCCTTGCCCACCGCGCGGGTCAGGCGCTGGGTACCGCCCATGCCCGGCAGCACACCGAGGTTGATTTCCGGCTGGCCGAACTTGGCGCCATCGCCGGCCAGGATAAAGTCACACATCAGCGCCAGCTCGCAGCCGCCGCCCAGGGCAAAGCCGTTGACCGCCGCGATGATCGGCTTGCGGCGGTTGGCCACGCGATCGCTGTCGCTGAACAAATCGTCGAGATAGATCTGCGGGTAGGTCAGCTCGGCCATTTCCTTGATGTCGGCGCCGGCGGCGAAGGCTTTTTTCGAGCCGGTCAGCACGATGCAGCCGATGTCAGGGTTGGCTTCCAGGCCATCGAGCGCCTGATTCAATTCGCTGACCAGTTGTGCATTCAGCGCGTTCAGGGCTTGGGGGCGATTGAGGGTGATCAGCCCGACGCAGCCCTGGACGTCAAGCAAAATGGTTTCGTAACTCATGTGGCGGCTCCTTAGAGATTGCGTGAGATGACCATGCGTTGAATATCGCTGGTGCCTTCGTAGATCTGGCAGACCCGCACATCGCGGTAGATCCGCTCCAGGGGAAAGTCGCTCAGGTAACCGTAACCGCCGAGCGTTTGCAAGGCGGCGGAGCAGACTTTCTCGGCCATTTCCGAAGCGAACAACTTGGCCATCGAGGCCTCTACCAACGCGGGCTTGCCGCTGTCACGCAGGGCGGCGGCGTAACGCACCATTTGCCGCGCCACCGCAATTTGCGTGGCCATATCCGCCAGGCGAAACGCCACGGCCTGGTGCTCGATCAGCGCCTTGCCGAAGCTTTCGCGCTCACGCGCATAGTCACGTGCCGCTTCAAAGGCCGCGCGGGCCATGCCCACCGATTGCGAAGCGATGCCGACGCGCCCGCCTTCCAGGTTGGCCAGGGCGATCTTGTAGCCCTCGCCCTCCTCGCCCAGACGGTTCGCGACCGGTACCTTCACGTCTTCAAACAGGATCTGACAGGTGTCCGACGCGTGCTGGCCGAGCTTGTCCTCGACCCGCGCCACGGTGTAGCCGGGCGAATCCGTCGGCACGATAAACGCACTGATGCCACGTTTGCCCGCCGCGGGGTCGGTGACTGCAAACACAATCACGATCCCGGCGTTTTTCCCGGAGGTGATGAACTGTTTGCAGCCGTTCAGTACATAGTGGTCGCCTTCCAGGCGCGCACGGGTTTTCAAGCTGCTGGCATCGGAGCCGGCCTGGGGTTCGGTCAACGCGAACGCGCCGAGCATGGCACCGCTGGCCAGGGGCTTGAGGAATTGCTCTTTCTGCTGATCGTTGCCGAACTTGAGGATCGGCACGCAACCGACCGAGTTGTGCACGCTCATGATGGTCGAGCAGGCACCGTCGCCGGCGGCGATCTCTTCCAGGGCCATGGCGTAGGCCAGGTAGCCGGTGTCGCAACCGCCCCACTGCTCCGGCACCAACATGCCGAAAAAACCCAGCTCGGCCATTTCACCGATGGCTTCCTTGGGGAAACGGTGGTCGCGGTCCCATTCGGCGGCGAAGGGTTTCAGGCGCTCCTGGGCAAATTGCCGGGCAGCTTCGCTGATTTGCAGTTGTTCGTCATCTGGCAACATGGTGAGTCCTTAATACAGGCATTCGACGGCCATGGCCGTGGCTTCACCACCGCCGATGCAGATCGCGGCAACGCCACGCTTGAGGTTGTTCTGGCGCAGCGCCGACAGCAGCGTCACCAGGATGCGCGCACCGGACGCGCCAATCGGATGGCCCAGGGCGCAGGCGCCGCCATGGATATTGACCTTGGCGTGGGGGATTTCCAGCTTGCTCATGGTCACCAGGCTGACCACGGCGAAGGCTTCGTTGATCTCGAACAGATCGACGTCAGCCAGGTTCCAGCCGGTTTTGCTCATCAACGTACGGATAGCGCCCACTGGTGCCACCGGAAACAGCCCTGGCTCATCGGCAAACGCCGCGTGGCCGTGGATCACCGCCAGCGGCTTCAATCCGCGTTTTTGGGCCTCGGACTGGCGCATCAGCAGCAACGCCGCCGCCCCATCGGAAATCGAGCTGGAGTTGGCCGCCGTTACAGTGCCCCCCTCACGGAACGCCGGTTTAAGGCTGGCGATCTTGTCAGGCTTGGCTTTCGGCGGTTGCTCGTCATGCAACACCGTCACTTGTTCCTTGCCGACGGTGACCTGCACCGGGACGATCTCGGCGGCAAATTTGCCATGGGCGATGGCTTCCTGCGCACGGGTCAGGGAGGCAATCGCGAACGCGTCCTGGGCTTCACGGCTGAAACCGTTGTGCATCGCACAGTCCTCGGCGAAGGTGCCCATCAGGCGGCCCTTGTCGTAGGCGTCTTCCAAGCCGTCGAGGAACATATGGTCGAGTACGCGGCCGTGGCCCATGCGGTAGCCGCTGCGCGCACGATCGAGCAGGTACGGCGCGTTGGACATGCTTTCCATGCCCCCGGCGATCGCCACCGCAATGCTGCCGGCCAGCAACGAGTCATGGGCGAGAATCGCCGCTTCCATGCCCGAGCCGCACATCTTGTTGAGGGTGGTGCAGCGCGTCGACTTGTCCAGGCCTGCGCCCAACGCCGCCTGGCGCGCCGGCGCCTGGCCGAGGCCCGCCGGGAGCACGCAGCCGAACAGCACTTCATCGACGGCGTCACTGGCAATGCCTGCGCGCTCAACTGCCGCACGAATTGCCGCCGCGCCCAGTTGCGGCGCGGTCAGGTTCTTGAGTTCGCCCTGGAAGCCGCCCATGGGCGTGCGCACGGCGCTGACAATTACGATGGGATCAGTCATGGTCATTCGCTCCTTACTTGGCCGCCATGCGCAAGGCACCGTCGAGACGGATCACCTCGCCATTGAGCATGCTGTTTTCAATGATGTGCCGCACCAACGCGGCGTATTCGGCCGGTTTGCCCAGGCGTGGCGGGAATGGCACGCCAGCGGCCAGGGAGTCGCGTACTTCCGGGGTCATGCCGGCCATCATCGGCGTTTCGAAGATGCCCGGTGCGATGGTCATCACACGGATGCCAAAGCGCGCCAGTTCGCGGGCGGCGGGCAGCGTCAGGCTGGCGATGGCGCCTTTGGAGGCAGAATACGCCGCCTGGCCGATCTGCCCGTCGAACGCGGCCACCGATGCGGTGTTGATGATCACGCCGCGCTCGCCGTCGGCATTCGCTTCGGTCTCGGCGATGGCCGCTGCCGCCAGGCGCAACAGGTTGAAGCTGCCGATCAGGTTGACATTGATCACCTGGGCAAAGCTGGCCAGGGCATGGGGGCCGTTCTTGCCGAGGATTTTCTCGCCACGCACCACACCGGCGCAGTTGACCAGGCCGTGTAAGCCACCAAACGCGGTCACGGCAGCCTGCACCGCGGCCTCGGCGGCCGCTTCCTGGCTGATGTCCGCCACGGCGGCGCGGGCGTTGTCCCCCAGTTGCTTGGCCTTGGCCGCGACGGCCTCGGCGTTGAGGTCCACCAGCATGACTTTGGCGCCAGCGGCAACCAGCATCTCGGCCGTGGCCGCGCCAAGGCCCGAAGCACCGCCGCTGATCAGGAATACCTTGTTTTCAATCTGCATCATCGTGTCCTTAAAAGTGGATCAGGCAACCGCCGCTTTGGCGATCTCCTGGTTACGCAAGATAAAACGCTGCAACTTGCCGCTCGGGGTCTTGGGCAGGTCGCTGACAAATTCGATTTCCCGTGGATAGGCATGTGCGGCCAGGCGCTTGCGCACATGCTGGCGCAGTTCTTCGGCGAGCTCCGGGGTGGCGCGGTATTGGCTGTTGATCACCACGAAGGCCTTGACCAGTTCGGTGCGCTCCGGGTCCGGCTTGCCGACCACCGCCGCTTCGATCACAGCCGGGTGCTCGACCAACGCGCTTTCCACATCGAACGGGCCAACGCGGTAACCGGAGGTGGTGATCACGTCGTCACTGCGCCCGACAAAGCTGATGCTGCCATTAGGGTTCAATTCCACGGTGTCGCCGCTCAGGTAGTACTTGCCGACAAACGCCTTGGTCTTCACGCCGTCATAGCCGCCGAACCAGCACATCGGCGACTGTTCGCGGTCGATGGCGAGGATGCCGGGCTGGCCGGCGGGCAACTCCTGATAATCATCGTCCAGCACCACGATACGGTGGCCCGGCGAGGCAAATCCGGCCGAGCCGACATGCACCGGGTGTTCCAGGCCATGATGATTGCACAGCACCATGCCCAGTTCGGTCTGGCCATAGTGGTCGTGGATGGTCACGCCGAGCTGGTCGGCAAACCAGCGGATCACTTCCGGGTTGAGCGGCTCGCCGGCGCTGCTGACGATGCGCAGCTTGCCCTTGATCGCGCGCGCGAACTGCTCACCGCCGGCGATCAACAGGCGGTAGGCGGTGGGCGAGCCGGTCAGGTTGGTAATCCCGTATTTGTTGATCACCCGGCAGGTGCTTTCCAGGGTGAAGGGGCCATCGTAGAAGGTAATCGGGTGGCCCATGGACAGCGGCCCGGTCACGCCGAAATAGATGCCGTAGGCCCAGCCCGGGTCGGCGACGTTCCAGAACGCGTCTTCGGGGCGCAGGTCCACGGCGTCGCGGGTGTAGCTCTGGAATGCCACGATGGCCTTGAGTGGCACAGACAACGCTTTGGATGGGCCGGTCGTGCCGGAGGTGAACATCAGCAGGAAGGGGTCGTCCGCGCCCAGTAACACCGGTTCGCACACATTGGAGTAGTTGGGCAATTCGGCCCAGAAACTGAAGTCGCCGCGCACCAGGCCTTCGCCCTTGGCGCCGCTGACCGTAACGATGGTCGGGCAGCCGTCGACTTCCGTCAGCTTGGGCCGGTTTACCGCATCGGTGACCACCAAGGCGGCGCCGGAGCTGTTCAGGCGGTGCTCGATGGCCTTGGGCCCGAAGGCAGTGAACAGCGGCTGATAGACCGCACCGATGCGCCACGTCGCGAACACCACCACCAGCAGTTCCGCCGTGCGCGGCAACAGCCCCGCCACCTTGTCGCCACGCTTGACGCCCTGGGCCAGCAAAAAGTTGGCGAAGCGTGCGGCCTGGTCCTGCAAGTCGGTGAAGGTCGACGTAGCGCTGCACCCGTCCTTGCCTTCCCAGAACAACGCGATGCGCCCCGGCAGTGCGTGGCGGTCGCAACATTCGACGCAGGCATTGAGGCCTTGCAGGTTGCCGGCGAGTGCGGCGTCAACGGTGTGCTGGTAGTCAAACCCGGTGGTGGCAGCCAAATAGTCACGCATCGCTTCAAATCCTTCTGCATTTTTATTTTAAGGACGTAAACCGTGGAAATAGTCGCTCCAGAGCGCTGCAGCAGCAATGGTCAAAGCTTTCAAGTTGGCTGACTGCTTTGGCCAATCATCGATCGCGCTGATCGACCGGTCAGCCCAAGCGATTGGACGGCCCTGGCGCAAGCTTCTAACCTGAGGGCCTGCGCCACCAAAGAAGCCCCCCTGCCGATGATCGTCCGTCCCAAGCCCAACTTGCTGGGTATCCTGTTCTCCCTCAAGGGTTCGATTGCCAAGCGCATTGCCTTGCGCAGCCTGCTGGTGACGCTGCTCGCGTCGGTGATCGTGCTGGTCGAGACGTGGCACCCGGCATATTTCTCCAAGGTCAACGCCACGCCCTTCACGTTGCTGGGGTTGTCGTTGTCGATCTTCATGAGTTTTCGCAACAACGCCTGCTACGACCGTTGGTGGGAAGGTCGCAAGCAATTGGGGCAGATGATCATTGATGTGCGCTCGCTGATCCGCGAAACCCAAGTACTCGGCGATTCGCCAGAGCGCACCATGCTGTTGCGCGGTTTGTGCGGGTTTGCCCATGGTTTGATCGCGCGTTTGCGCCACGAAGACGAAGCCCGGGCGATCACGCCCTGGATCGGCGTAGACGCAGCGCACCCGAACCTGCCCGACAACGTGCTGCAGCAACTCGGCGCGCGCTTTTCCCGACTGTGCGAGCAAGGCGTGATCAGCGAGTGGCGCTACACCCAACTGGAAACCCGACTGGTCAGCCTGAGCCAGGTGCAGGCGTCGTGCGAACGGATCAAGAGTACGCCGCTGCCCTTCCCCTACACGTTGTTGCTGCACCGCACCATCTACCTGTTCTGCATTTTGCTGCCGTTCGCCATGGCCGAGCCGCTGGGCTGGTTGACGCCAGTGTTCACCGCCATCGTCAGCTACACCTTCTTTGGCCTCGACGAAATTGGCGATGACCTCGAAGACCCGTTCGGCTTCGACGAAAACGACCTGCCGTGCAATGCCATCGTGCGCAACCTGGAGCGCGAACTGCGCGCCGCCCTCGGCGAAAGCGACCTGCCGCCCGCCCTGGAACCTGTGGAGTACGTGCTGACCTGATGCCGGTTTGACACTCGCGTTGGTCTGACCGAAGCTGACGGCTTTGTAATACTTTTCGGACGCCTGCATGTCTAAGTCACGCCGTTACGCCATCGTCGGCCTGTGCGCCCTGCTGTTTTTTGTATTGCTCGCCTGGTATTTCTCCCGCTCCACCCAGGTGGCCGTGCCGCCGGCGATTGCCCATGGTTATTCAAAAGCCCTTAAACAGGCGCATAACGGCGAGCCTGGCGCGGCCCGCGTGCTTTACCAGCAATTGGCGCGGCCGGACCTGTCGCCTGAACGGCGTGCCGCGCTGCACGCCGAACTGCCCAATTACCCCAGCCCGCAAGCCTTGAAACTGGCCGACAAGGACCTGGCCAGCGATTCCCCGCTGGTACGCGAGGCCGCGATCCACAGCATCGTCGGCCTGGTGCCCAGTGGCCAGCGCACGCTGCTGCTTGGCCCGGCGCTGGACGACCCGGAGCAAAGCGTGCGCTTTGCCGCCGCCAATGCTCTGCTCGGCCTGTCGCCCGACACTCTGGGCCTGTACTTCGGCCCGTTGCAGCAAGTGCTGGACGAATTCGTCAAATACCTCAAGGCCCAGCCCGAATCTGCCGAGGGCTGGATTCAACTGGCGCGCCTGTACATCCACAGCGCCCTGCTGCCGGACGCGCAAAATGCCCTGGAGCAAGCCATGCGCTTGCAGCCCGACAACCTGCAAGCCGTGGTCGCACAGATCGAATTGCTGGATAAACAGGGCAAAAGTGAAGAGTCGCGCCAATTGCTGGCACGGCAACTGGCGGCGCACCCGGAATCTGCCTACCTGCAACACGCCCTCGGCCTGTGGCTGCTGCACCATGGTGAGCGTGCCTATGCCCTGCTCGGCCTGTCCAAGGCGGTAGAGCTGGAGCCGGACAATCAGGATTACCGCTACGACCTGGCCACTACCCTGCACGCCCAGAACGAACTGGAAGCCGCGCAACGTCAGTTGGAGGAGATCGTCCAGCGTCACCCTGCCAATCGCAAGGCCCGTGTGCTGCTGGTCAACTATTGGAAGGAAAGCGGCCAACTGCAGAACGTACAGGTGTTGCTCGCCCAGCTCGAACAACAAAACCCGGACGATCCGGCCTTGCAACAAGGCTTGTAGCCGCACTGCAAAAACTTGTAAAAACCTACGCAACTTGTACAAATATCAGAATTCGTTGAACGGTCACAGGCCACTACGGTCAAGTAAATATGGCGCGCCCAAGGCGGTGCGCTCCTCTATTTGTATGTGATCCGAGGGCAATTCTTGTCTACATCCAACGAGCTGTTCAGTGAAAAGGCGGCCATCGGCATCGAAGGTCTTGACGACATTCTTTGCGGTGGGCTCTCGCGTAGCCATCTGTTCCTGCTGGAAGGTGAACCCGGCACTGGTAAAACCACCGTCGCCCTACATTTTTTGCAGGCCGGTGCGAAAAACGGCGAAACGTCTCTGTACATCACCCTGTCCGAAACCGAGCGCGAGTTGCGCCAGGGCGCCAAGTCCCACGGTTGGGACCTGGATGACAACATCCATATCTTCGAATTGACTCCACCCGAAAGCCTGCTCAACGCTGACCACCAGCAAAGCCTGCTGTACTCCTCCGACCTGGAGCTGGGCGAGGCCACCCGGCAGATTTTCGAGGCGGTCGAACGGGTCAAGCCGTCCCGCGTGGTCATCGACAGCCTGTCGGAGATCCGCCTGCTCGCGCAAAGCTCGCTGCGCTATCGCCGGCAGATCCTGGCGATCAAGCATTACTTCGTGCGCTATGACGCCACGGTGCTGCTGCTGGACGACCTGACCACCGAATCCCTCGACAAGACCGTGCACAGCGTCGCCCACGGCGTGATCCGCCTGGAAGAACTGACGCCCAACTACGGCGCGGAACGGCGCCGGGTACGGGTGGTGAAGTACCGGGGGCAGAAATACCGCGGCGGCTTCCACGACTTCACCATCCTGCAGGACGGCGTGCATGTGTTTCCGCGCCTGGTCGCGGCCGAACACCGTGGCGGCTACAACCGCCAGACCCTGACCAGCGGCATCAAGGAGCTGGATTCGTTGCTCGGCGGCGGTATCGAGACCGGCTCCAGCAGCCTGATCCTCGGCCCGGCGGGTACGGGCAAGTCACTGATCTCGATGATCTTCGCGGCCGCTGCGGTAGCCCGTGGCGAGAAAGCCGCACTGTTTATCTTCGATGAAGAACTGGGGTTGTTGTTCGAGCGCATGAAAAACATGGGCATCGACCTCCAAGCGCTGCAAGCCACTGGCAACCTGCTGATTGAACAGGTCGACGCCGCCGAACTGTCCCCGGGCGAGTTCTCCCACCGGGTGCGCCGCGCCGTCGACGACAGCGGAATCAAGACCGTGGTGATCGACAGCATCAACGGCTACCAGGCCGCGATGCCGGAAGAGAACGCGCTGATCCTGCACATGCACGAGCTGCTGCTGTACCTCAACCGCCGTGGCGCGGCGACCTTCATGACCGTTGCGCAACACGGGCTGGTGGGCGACATGCAGGCGCCGGTGGACATCACCTACCTGGCCGACACCGTGATTTTGTTGCGCTACTTCGAAGCCATCGGTGAAGTACGCCGCGCCATCTCGATCATCAAAAAACGCACCGGCGCCCATGAATCCACGATCCGCGAATACCGCATCGGCAGTCGCGGCATGACCGTGGGCGAACCGCTGAACAACTTCCAAGGCGTGCTGCGGGGCATTCCGACGTACATGGGCGCCGGTTCGCCACTGCTCAAGGACCTGGGGTAGTGCCGGGCCTGTCACCCCTCTCCGAGCGCGCAATCATCCTTGCGCCAATGGGCCGTGACGGCTCGTTGGCGTTGATGATGCTCAACGAAGCCGGCTACGGCGGCATGGTGGCCAGCGACCTGGGCGCGCTGAGCGCGGCGCTGGAGCAAGGCGCCGGCCTGCTGATCATCGCCGCCGAAGCGCTGCGCGGTGTGGCGTTGGAGCCATTGTTGGAGTACCTGCAACACCAACCGGCCTGGTCGGACTTGCCCATCGTGTTGCTGACGCACCACGGCGGCAAAGAGCAAATCGGCACCACGCAACTGAGCGGCTTGCTCGGCAACGTGACGTTCCTGGAGCGACCATTTCACCCGGTGACCCTGATCAGCCTGGTGAGTACTGCCTTGCGCGGCCGCCGCCGGCAATATGAAGCCCGCGATCGCCTGGTCGACCTGAGCGAAAGCGAGTCACGCCTGCAACGCACCTTGGAAACCCTCGAACAACAGGTGGAAGAACGCACCGCGCAACTGCGCCACAACGAAGATGCGTTACGCCAGTCGCAGAAAATGGAAGCGGTCGGCCAACTGACGGGCGGCATCGCCCACGACTTCAACAACATGCTCACCGGCATCATCGGCAGCCTGGAGCTGCTGCGCCGGCGGGTCTCGCGGGGCAAGCTGGACGACCTGGACAGCCTGATCGACCTGGGCGTGACCTCCGCCAACCGCGCCGCCGGGCTTACGCACCGATTATTGGCGTTCTCTCGGCGCCAGTCCCTTGATTCCAAGCCTGTGGAGATCAACCAGTTGGTGAGCTCCATGGGCGAGTTGCTGCAACGCAGCATCAACGAAAGCATCGCCCTGGACATGCGCCTCACCGACGCACTGTGGACCGCTGAGGCCGACCCCAATCAACTGGAAAGCGCCCTGCTCAACCTGGTGATCAACGCGCGCGACGCCATGCCCAATGGCGGCAAACTCACGGTTGAAACCTGTAACCGCCACCTGGACAACGTGTTCACTGCCGCTTATGGCACCTTGCAACCCGGTGACTACGTAGAGCTGAGTGTCAGCGATACCGGCTGCGGGATTCCGGAAAGCGTCATGGGGCGGGTCTTCGATCCGTTTTTCACCACCAAGCCCATCGGGCAAGGCACGGGGCTCGGGTTGTCGATGATCTATGGGTTTGCCCGCCAGTCCCACGGCCACGTGACGATTCATAGCGAGGTTGGCAAAGGAACGACGGTAAGCCTGTTCCTACCGCGTTTCGTGGGCGAAATCGTCGCCAATGAAGTGGCTGACCCGGCATTGCTGCCCTTTGCCAACGTCGGCGAGACGGTGCTGATCGTCGAGGACGACCCGGCGGTCAGGCTGCTGGTCAGCGCTGTGCTCAAGGAGTTGGGGTATGCCTTCGTCGAGGCCGGCGATGCCGATACGGCAGTGCCGATCATCGAGTCGGAGCAGCGTATCGACCTGCTGATCAGCGACGTCGGCTTGCCCGGCATGAACGGGCGGCAACTGGCGGAAATCGGCCGGCAGATCCGGCCAGAGCTAAAGGTGCTGTTTATCACGGGGTATGCCGAACACGCCGCGGTACGCGGCGGATTCCTGGACCCGGGCATGCAGTTGATCACCAAACCGTTCACCTTCGATTTGTTGATGGCAAAAGTCCGGGAAATGATCAGCCATTAAAGCGGGTACTTCATCAGCGCTGGAAACCACTTTCAGAATTGTCTTAGAAACTACACTTACTGATTCCCCACTAGTAAGCGGTGCATTGCCAGAAATGTATCCGCTGAACGTGAGAAATCTTGATGACCATTACTGCAAACCTCAGTTCCACCCCACCCCTTCAAAACAGCGGGCCGTCACACGCGTCCCACTCCAGAGCACCTGAGGCTTCCCCTACAGCCGCTGCTAGCGCAGCGGTTTCTGGCGACCAGGCACTGACCCAGTTATATGCCAACTCATTGCTCAAGGCCTCCAGCGGTCGCTACCACGCTGGAATACCCGATGAGTTCATTACTAACATTCCAGCCAACTCAACTTACGGGCAATGGCAAGAGCACTTGAGCACGCTGCTCAAAAGCCCTGACTTGACGCAATGGGCGAAAAGAAACGATGTCGACTTGTCACAACGCACCACTTTTTACACCCCTCCGCGGTGGAAGCCCGGATTCATGGTTGCCAGCGTGAAAGGAGATGTTAAACAGTTTGGTGGTGATGCCCGGCGCGATCAAATGTTGCCTGCGTCCTGGTACCTGCTGATGGAGGCCGCTACCAAGCTGGCGGCCGGACAGGTACGCCTGCATGTGCCGACGCAAAACGCCGCGAACCTTTCGCAGATCGCCGCATTCTATGGAGAAACCCTACCCGACACTCAAGAAGGGCTGGCTTCACGCGCCTCCAGCCTCAAGGAACAGCAAGTCTTTCCTCAATTGACTGACGCTGCCAAGGACGCACTTGACCATCAGAAGCGTGAGCTGGGGGCCATCCAAAACAAGCACAGCGCGGCCAGCGCACTCAAGTCCGTGGCAGCGCAGATGGCCGGTAACACAGGCGCGAGCCCTGCATTGGATGATCTTCTGAGAGCGGCCAGAATGGACGTGCATCCGAACTCATGGGCCGGTATGCCGAACGCTGAGGGGAAGGTCAGCCTCGCGGATTTTATCCTCCTTAACGGCTGGGACATGCCCGCAAACCTGGAGCAACTCAACAACCTTGAACGGTCCCTGTCGACACCGGCGCCTGTACAAGCGCCCCTTGGAAACTTAGGCGGCGCGTTGTCATGGCCAGTCCCCATTGAGCACTCAGAGTTAAGCCGGTTGAATACCGGCCTTATGGAAAACGCCGAACATCCTGAGCCGCTCCTTGACTATTTGATGCGACACAGGATCACCGACTCGGCACAGACCTCGACGCCTCAACAAATCATAGAAAATATGCTCGAATCGCCGAAGGCAAAAGCGCTCGGTGAGGTACTGCGAGTGCGGTACGGCGGTTATGCCACCAGCAGTGATTTGTTGCTCGCCGTGCTAGGAGAGCAGTTGGAGCCCGCGTCTACGGTTCGCGCCCACAATCCCTCGGAGCAAGCGGCCAGGATGGTCGCCGGTTTCGACTTGGCAAGCCCTAAACTGGCAGGAATGCATGCCACTGAGATTGTCACCGCTTTCATCAATCATCTGGTTCAAACCAAACGAGCCACGACCGAAACCGCCCCCGTTGCGGCACACCTGCTACTGGCCCGTCATGCTCCCCCACTGCTGGCCAAAGACATTCCCGATAAGCTGACGTACGGCTCCCATAGCTGGGTTTCTTTTGAAACCGCCTCGGCGCTGCGAGATTCCAAGGCGGCTGGCTCCACGGCCCAGTCGACGTATGCGCAAATCATGGCTTATGCCGACATCGGGCCGATCAGCAAACAAGAACGAATCATTGAGCAAGATGCACAAGGTGCCGCCCTCAGGGACTGGGCGTTGGCCAACGGTTTACTTAAGCCATCGGCTTCCGGTCGCTATACCCAAACGCAAATAAGCGAGGTATACACCCAGTACAACAACCAGATTCGGGAGTTCTCCAAAGCCTCACAACACTTTGATGAGCCGATACCTAATCTTAAACAAAGCGTGCTCACATGGTTGAAGCAACATTGCGGCGAGACGATCGACTACGAGAAGAAATGCTTGCTTTTATCTGGCTATCATCCGGACTTTCCCGGGCCTTACTCAATCTATGATTTGGTAGCAAAAAATCTATTACTTGATCCTCCGCAAAACCTTAAAGGCTTAAACCATCCACCCAATCGATGGTACGTTAAACGTAATGTTGACTTCCCTTTACAGGACGTCCTGAATGCTGCGCGAGCGTCTAAAATTCCTGATTTTTCAGCGCAGTTCGACACCCAGATAAAACGTTACGTGGATGACTTTATTGAAAGTATCCCGGTCCTCACCAGATATATGTTAACGAGGCTGCCGGATGAAGATAAACGGCTCATTGAATACGGCGAGATTGATATTTACCGCGAAGAACTTATTTATAAGGAGCAGATTGATGTGGGCATCTTGCACAAAGCGCAGCCCGACAATAACAAGCCTCTCTTGCTTCGCGCAAAATCAGGTGACAAGACAGTCTTTTACGAAGTAAACCCACAAAGAGGTGAGATTTTCAAACGGGATGACCTGCAAGGCAACTTTGTCGTGGGCAAACTTACCAACCTTCATGTGTATGAACGATACCCTAGTGATCAACCAATAGCAGTCGCCAAGTACTCGAACCTTGCACCAGGGGCCAGGTTCATTACGCATTTGCTACATTTCAACGCGACCCCGGACAAGGGCACGCCCAATACATACGCCAGTGCACGAACTGCCTCTATTGTCAACGCGGTCCACAGTAATGTGATCGATGGCCAGCGGGACATAATGGTGGCAGCTGCCAGAGGCGTAACGACACTTGATACGGAGGTCCCGAACTATAAAAAAATTCAGGAGTTTTTCCTTAACTTGATTCCTTTACGATCCGCAATTGTCAATTTCGCCAAAGGCGATATTTCAGGTGGGCTAGTTGACCTCAGCTTTGACGTATTTGGGTTTTTGACAGCGGGTGCGGCTGTAGGGGGGAAAGCGGCGAAAGCCTTTAAAGCTGCCCGCACCCTCGGCAAAGTGGGTATCTTCGCAAAAGCCGTGGGGCGTACAGCGTTTGACGTTATCAATCCGCTAAGCGGTGTATTTGGCAGCGCAGCAGGGGCGGTGAGGAAAACGCTGAACAGTGCTACGGACTTGTCCAGCGGTATAAAGCTGGCAAACACCGACAGCGTTTACGACTTGATCAAACCGAGCAAACAGTACCCGACTTCGGCGCTGGGTACGTTTAAGCACGAAGGTAAACTCGTCGAGAGTAGCGGGGTCTTGGTCGATGGGCAGTGGTATCTCTTTGACGCCGCGTCCCGGAAACATTACGGCAAGCCACTCTCGGATTTCCAGCCGAGTATTCGCGTCAACGAAGGTGAGCTTGGCAGCTGGGAAAATATTGTCACCCCGTTATCGGCAGAATCCGAATTGGTTCGTAAACAGTGGAGCGATCTGATTACGCAAACCCGTAACGGACCGAACAAGGCATTATTCGATAACGGCTTTAACAACATTTCTCCAGAAGGCGTCGCCGGTTTCCGGCCAACGATGAAATCCGAAGATGTGATGAAGTTGGCGCTGGAGAAGCCGCGTACCCCAGAGCAATTGGGCGCGTTGGCTCGACAGCAGGAACGAATTGCAGTCAAGCATTCATTCAATGGCGCCAGCATATTTTCCGAAGATGTAAGCTCGGTAGGCGGAACGCTGATTCCTGTACCGCAGGTGTTGTACTTCAGCCAAGTCAACCCGCTGAGCCGTGGTCAGTGCGCGGCGATGTCACGCGTCATGGCAGACGCTATTGCGCAAGGCAAGGAGCTGGTACTGATCGGCAATATTTTTGAAGCGGCTGCAAACCCGGCGTCTGCAGCTAGCCGTAAATTCATTTCTTCACTCAGTGATGTTCAAAAGCAGGTGCACACCCCTACCGTGTTTCACGCTGGCAAACAGCCTCGAGCGATGACGCCACAGGATATTGTTCAAGAACTGTCCGACTCCAGCACTTCGAAAACCCTGATGATCAGTACACCCGATCATTCAATGACAGCCGGTGTAATAGGTGAGGGGGCGACCAGAAAGTTCTTTTTCTATGACCCTAACTTTGGTCTCGCAACCTTCTCTAACGCCGACCAAATGAGTCGCGGCATGCAAAAAATTGTTAATAACAAAAAGCTGCCGGTTCAGTACAAAACGTATGGCGACCCCAACACTCTAAAGTTTCAGGTCAGCGTTTATGATGACAAGTGGACGAACGCTGCCAGCCTTCACAAAAAACGAGTGACCGAGTTGTATGACGCTCCGCTTTCCAACGCTGGAAACACACCGGTCGTCAAAAAGCCTGTGCTGGCTGATAAGCCACCATCCCCCGAAATCGCGTTTGTTCCCGAGAACGACTCTATAACGATCTCCGACCGCAGCACCATTCTCCAAACTCGGGGCATCAGCGATTGCACGGCGATCGTTCTCCTCTCGGATTTGACAGACGGTGTTTATGCTAAGCGAACCCTGATGCACCTTCGCGGCAGCTCTCTGAACCCGTTGCAATCCAGCGCACTGAGACAAGCACAAACATCACTTGCCGATGGCAGCGCAAAACTCATTGTGGTGGGCGGCGAGCGAGCCAAAAGCCCATACGCCATAGCCGTTACGCTGCGCCAGGAACACAATGGGGAAACGCTGCTGCGTGACTGGGTAACCACCCGCCCGAACTCAATTACGATCACTACCGCCAGCGGCGTCGACATCAAACCTGACGGTACCTTCAACTTGATTGAAGGTATCGAACCGACGAAAACCTTTACCGAACGCCAGAAAAAAGAGGTGTTTGACTTCATCGACTGAAGCCGATTTGCCGCGACGGATCAACGCCAGCGCAAGGATGCGCTAACGCTGGCAAACCCGCCTTGCGAACCTGTCAGGCCAACAGCCGTTGGATATGCTCGTGCAGCGTATCCAGGTCAAACGGCTTGGCCAGGATCGGTGCGTTGCGCGTAATCGGGCTGTTGCAGTCGAGAATTTCCTGCGGGTAACCGCTGATAAAGATGACCTTCAATTCCGGGCGCAACCTGATCGCCGGCTCGGCGATCTGCACCCCGGAAATCCCGCCGGGCAGACGATAGTCAGTCACCATCAGGTCCAAGTGTGGTTTGCTCGCAAGGATCTCGAACGCCTGCTCCCCATCGATCGCCTTCAACACTCGATAGCCGAGGCCGGCCAGATATTCGCCCAGCACGAACATAATCGACTCGTCGTCTTCGACGATCAGTACAACATCTTGTGCATCTTCACTCATGGGAAGCCTTTGTCCGGTCAATTGCTGCTGTTACGACCATGGGGTCACGCAGAAGGTTGCGTCGAGGTGACGATTGATTTCATGCCGACGCCTCGAGGGGCAGGCACACCCGGAACAGGGCGCCCTCGCCTATCTGGCTCTCGACCTCGATGGTGCCGCCATGGGCCGCAACGATCTGCTCGGAAATAAACAAGCCCAGGCCCAGGCCCGCCGCGACATGGCTGGCCGAGACGCGCTCGAATTGCTGGAAAATCCGCTTCTGGTTGTCGGCACTGATGCCGATGCCTCGGTCACGTACTTCCACCCGCGCTTCGCCGTGCTCGCTGTACACGCGCACATCCACCGGGCTTTTAGCCCCGTAGCGCAACGCGTTGGTCAGCAGGTTGGTGACCACCTGCTCGATGCGGAACTCATCCCACAGGCCCTCGACCGGCGCCTCGGCGACCAGGTGCATCGAGGAGTTGGCCGCCGCCACTTGTGGGGCGAAGTTCTCGACCAGATTGCGCACCAGTTGCGTCAGGTCAAACCGTGCCGGGCGGATCGACAGCTTGCCGGTGCGGATACGCGACACGTCGAGCATGTCTTCGATCAGGCGGATCAAGCTCTGGATCTGGCGCTCATCGCGGTCGACCATGGCGTGCATCTTGTCCAGGGTGAACGCCGCTGCGTTGTCCCGGGCCAGGTGCATCTTGCGCAGCTGGGTTTCGAGGATCAGCCCGTTGAGAGGCGTGCGCACTTCGTGGGCGACAATCGACATGAAGTCGTCACGCATGCGCACGGCCTGCTCCAGCTCGGCCTGGGTGGCCTGCAAGCGCGTCAGCAGCAGCTCCTGCTCACGGCGGCTGCGTTCCAGGGCTTCGACCTGCTGCTTCATCGCCTTGCTCTGGCGATACAGGTCGACGAACACATTGACCTTGCTCTTGACCGCGTGAATATCCAGCGGCTTGTGCAGGAAGTCGACGGCCCCGCTTTCATAGCCCTTGAACGCGTAGTTCAGCTCACGCCCGGCAGCGCTGACAAACACGATAGGGATGTTTTTGGTCTTTTCGGTGCCGCGCATCAACTCGGCGAGCTCGAAGCCGTTCATGCCGGGCATCTGGACATCGAGGATCGCCATGGCGAACTCGTGTTCCAGCAACAGCGACAAGGCCTCGTCGGCGCTCAATGCCTTGTAGACCTGGCGATCCTCGCGCTTGATCAGCGCTTCAAGGGCCAGCAGGTTTTCCGGCAGATCGTCGACGATCAGCAATTTGGCCTGGACAGTACTTAACATGGGGAATATTCCAGGGAAGCCAGCAATGAACCGATGCGGCTCAAAGTAAGAATGTGGTCAGGTGCGTGCAGCGCCAGGGCCGCCAGGGGCATCACGGCAATGCGTGCCTCCTTGGGGTCTTGCACGATGGTGGTACCACCCGATTGCTTGACGTGGGCCAGGCCGCGCGCGCCATCCTGGTTGGCGCCGGTCAGCAGGATCGCCAGCAGGCCGGCGCCATAGGCATCGGCGGCCGAGGCGAACAGGTAGTCGATGGCCGGGCGGGAATGATGCACGCGGTCTTCCTGGCTCAGGGACAGGCTGCGGTCGTTTTCTACCGACAGGTGATAACCAGGCCCGGCAAAAAACAACGTACCGGCCTCGATCAATTCCTTGTCCCGTGCTTCGCGCACCGGGATGCGCAGGCGTCGGGCAAAGACCTCGGCCAACTGGCTGCGGCGCTCGTCCGGCAGGTGCAGTACGGCAATGATCGGCAAGCCAAAGCCTGCGGGCAGCTCAGCAAAAATACCCAGCAACGCCTCGACGCCGCCGGCGGAGGCGCCGACAACGATGGCTTCAATCCCGTGAATCGGGTTGGCTGCAGCGTCGTTCATGATTTTCGGTAGATCCGTTCTTGCTTGACCAGCGGTTCGAATTGCTTGCTGTAGGCGGAGAAATCCAGGGTTTCCTTGCTGCCCAGCACCAGGAAGCCGCGATGGCACAGCGACTCATGGAATAATCCAAACGCACGATCCTGCAATTTTTTATTGAAATAAATCAATACGTTACGACACGAAATTAATTGAGTTTCCGAGAATACGCTATCGGTTGCCAAGCTGTGGTCGGCGAAGGTCACGTTCTCGCGCAATGTCTTGTCGAAGATCGCGTAATCGTAAGCCGCGGTGTAGTAGTCGGCAAATGAACGTTGCCCACCGGCCTGCTGATAATTGGCGGTGTAGGCCCGCACGTTTTCCAGGGAGAAGATCCCCTGCTTGGCTTTGTCCAGGGACGCCGGGTTGATGTCCGTGGCGTAGATGATCGTGCGTTCGAGCAAACCCTCCTCGCGCAGCAGGATGGCCATGGAGTACACCTCCTCCCCCGTGCTGCAGCCGGCGATCCAGATCTTGATCGACGGGTAGGTCTTGAGCAGCGGCACGACTTCCTGGCGGATCGCCAGAAAGTGCGAGGGGTCGCGAAACATCTCGCTCACCGGGATCGTCAGGAATTGCAGCAACTGCATGAACGCGGCCGGGTCGTGCAGCACTCGCTCCTGCAAGGCGGAGATCGTCGCGCAATCGAACTGACGCAGGGCGTGGGCCACACGGCGTTTTACCGACGCACCGGAGTAGTCGCGAAAGTCGTAGCTGTACTTGAGGTAAATCGCCTCGATCAGCAGGCGCAGCTCAATATCGCTGCTTTTTTCCAAAAAACTTCGCTCCACTTAAATGCGTTCCATCTTCGGTAGCCAGACGCGGATCAATGAGAACAGGCGGTCCAGATCAATCGGCTTGGCCAGGTAGTCATTGGAACCCGCCGCGAGGCAACGCTCCTGATCGTCCTTCATGGCCTTGGCCGTTACGGCAATGATCGGCAGCTTTTTCCAGCGCGGGTCCTGGCGGATCAAGGCCGTGGCCTCGTAACCGTCCATCTCCGGCATCATCACGTCCATCAGCACCAGGTCGATGTCCTCGACTTCATTGAGTTTGTCGATGGCTTCGTAGCCGTTACGCCCGATCACCACCACCGCGCCTTTGTGCTCCAGGGCGCTGGTCAGGGCGAAGATATTGCGCACATCGTCATCCACCAGCAGGATTTTGCGCCCCTCGAAGACCTTGTCGCGACTGCGGGCGGTCTTGAGCATCTTCTGGCGGTCATGGGACAACTGGGATTCGACTTTGTGCAGAAAGAGTGTGACTTCGTCGAGCAGGCGTTCCGGCGAGCGGGCGCCCTTGATGATGATCGAGCGCGAATACTTGCGCAGTTCGGCCTCTTCATCGCGGGTCAGGTTGCGCCCGGTATAGACAATGACCGGCGGGAACGAGCAGATGTCCTCGGTGGCCATGCGCTTGAGCAGTTCGTTGCCAAGCATGTCCGGCAGCTTGAGGTCAATGATCATGCAGTCGTAGACGTTGGTGCGCAGCAGGTCGAGGGCGGCCTGGGCGAAGCCGACGTCGGTGATCTCGATGTCATCGTCGCCGATCAGGCGGGCAATGCTGTCACGTTGCAGGTCATCGTCCTCCACCAGCAGCACGCGCTTGACCTTCTGGGTCAACTTGGCTTCCAGGCGCGCAAACACGTCCTTGAGCTCTTCGCGGGTGGTGGGTTTGACCGCGTAGCCGATGGCTCCCATGTGCATGGCGGCTTCGACGCGGTCTTCCACGGAAATCACGTGCACCGGGATGTGGCGTGTGTTGGCGTGTTCCTTGAGGCGTTGCAGCACGGTGAGCCCGGAATGGTCCGGTAGGCGCATGTCCAGCAGGATTGCGTCAGGCAGATACTCTTCGGCGAGGTTGTAGCCCTCGTCCGCACCATGGGCCACCAGGCACTGATAACCGAGCTCGTGGGCCAGATCGAACAGGATGCGCGCAAAGTTCGGCTCGTCTTCCACCACCAGGATGCAGCGTGTAGCGAACGGCGCTTTGTCACGGTCGTCGGCGAAGCGTGGGATCAATGTGGCATCGGCCACCGGCAGCGGCGAGACCTTCACCGGCGCCGGTGCCGGCACTACCACGACTTGGCGCGGAGCTTCGATGGGGGCGGCGTCTTCCCCGCGCTCCACATATTGCTCCGGCAGCACCAGGGTGAACACGCTGCCCTCGCCCGGCACGCTGGTGACGCTGATGTAGCCACCGAGCAGGGTCGCCAGGTCGCGGGAAATCGACAGGCCCAGCCCGGTGCCGCCGTAACGGCGGTTGGTGGTGCCGTCGGCCTGGCGGAAGGCTTCGAAGATGCTTTCCTGTTGGTCCGGCGCAATCCCGATCCCCGAATCGCGCACGGTAAAGGCGATGCCCTCCCCTGACGCGCCGGACACCGACAGACTCACCTCGCCCTGTTCGGTGAACTTGACCGCGTTGGATAGCAGGTTCTTGAGGATCTGTTCCAGACGCTGGCGGTCGGTGAACAGCATCGCGGGGGCATCGTCCTGTATATCGACCTGGAAGCCCAGCTTGCGGTCCGCCGCCAGGGGCTCGAACATGCCGCGCAGGCCGTCGACCAGGCGGGCGACGCTGGAAGTCTCCGGACGCACTTCCAGTTTGCCGGCCTCGACCTTGGAAATATCAAGGATGTCGTTGATCAGGTTGAGCAGGTCATTGCCGGCGGAATAGATCGATTCGGCGAACTTGACCTGCTCGGCGCTGAGGTTCTCCTGCGGGTTTTCCGCGAGCAGTTTGGCCAGGATCAACGAGCTGTTCAGCGGTGTGCGCAGCTCGTGGGACATATTGGCGAGGAATTCGGACTTGTACTTGCTCGAGCGCGTCAACTCGTCGGCGCGGTCTTCCAGTTCGAGTTGGGCCTGGCTCAACTCGGCGTTCTTGCGATCCAACGCATCGCGCTGGTCTGCAAGCACCTGGGTCTGCTCGGCCAGTTGCTCGTTGGTCTGTTCCAGCTCGGCCTGCTGGATTTCCAGGTGGGTCTGGGACTCCTTGAGGATGCGCGACTGTTCTTCGAGCTCTTCGTTGGCGGTCTTGAGCTCTTCCTGCTGCACTTGCAGCTCTTCGTTGAGCTGCTGGGTCTCGGCCAGCACTTCCTGCAAACGTTGGCGATAACGTGCGGCTTCGATGGACGTACCGATGTTGCCGGCGATCAGTTCCAGCAGCTCGACGTCACGTTCTTCCAGCGGGCGCAGGAAACCCAGCTCGACCACGCCATTGACACGGTCGTCGTCGCTGGTGGGCATGACCAGAACGCTACGGGTCGGGCCTTCGCCCAGGCCGGAGCTGACCTTGAAGTAATCCACCGGCACATCGTCCAAGCGAATCAGGCGATCAAGCTGGACGGCTTGCCCAACGATGCCTTCGTCGCTGTAGATCGCCTGTTCCAGTTGCTCCTGCTCGCGGGAAAAACCATAGGTGGCCACACGCCTGAGGCCGCCGTGTTCTTCGCGGACATACAGCGCGGCGACAACCGAGCCCATGTACTGGGCAAAAAATTGCAGGATATTGCGGCCCAGCATGTTCAGCGTCAGTTGGCCGAGCACTTGCTCTGCCAGCTCGGTCTGGCCGTTACGCAGCCACGCTTGCTGCTCCAGACGCCGTGCGATCTTCTGTTGAGACGCGAGGTTTGCGGCATAACTGGTTGACAAAGATAGTAAATTCTTCCTGCCAACGTAGGCTAGAAACCCGCTCAAGCCGAGTACGAACGCCAGGTACAGCGTGACGCTGATCACCGTGGCGCGGGTGACTTGTTCGTTGCGCGAGAGCCGGAACTGCTGCTCCATTGCCACCGCGTCGTCGTATTCCTTGCGGATCTCATCGGTCAGGCGCTTGCCCCGACCGGCCTTGACCGCGCTGCGGTAGTCACCGGAGTGGCGCTGCATATCAATCATCGATTGAGCGTAATTGTTCCACTCGTTTTGCAGGGCTTCGAGGCGCTTGAGGCGGTCGAGTTGCTGCGGGTTGTCCGCCACCAGCTCCTGCAAGTTGCGCAAGTCGGCAATGATGCGCGGCTTGGCGACCTCATAAGGGTCGAGGAAATGCTCGTCACCCGTGATCAAGAAACCGCGCATGCCGGTTTCCAGGTCAACCGTGAGTTTTGACGATTCATTGAGGTTGTTGATCACCCGATCGGTGTGTTCAACCCACTGGATTACCGACAACAGATAGGTAATCAAGCACACGAAAAACACCGCACTGAGCACGCCCACACCCAATGGCAGTGCCACATTTCGGCTCAGGAGAGTACGGAAGCTCTTTTCATCGACAGACGTCGCGGGAGTCATAGGCATGCCTTGGCCGAGTGGGGAAAAACCGGGAGTTTGCCCCAAAGGTGGGCCAGAGGCCATGTTTGCCCGTCGTTTTTACTCGAATGCCTTACCACGCGCTTACGGGGAGCCACACAGTCTTAAACGAAATTTCGCTCCTCTTGCAGGAACGCTCACCTCATTTCGGGCAACCCATGGCACACCGACACGATAAAAGTGTGCCCCGCCGGCACCTCTCCTCCCTTCGCAGGTACGCCCAAATGATAACAGGCATGCTCCCGTACGGAATTTCCAGCGCTTACGACCGTTTCCATTCCGCGCCCGTCACCGTGACCGAAGGGCAAGATCCCCCGGACGCCGACGCGTTGCCCAACGCTCAGCATTCACAACCTGTCACTCCTCCCCCCTTGGTAGCGCTTGCCAATTCGGCGAGGAACACGGTTAACCCCCATCCACTGGGCGACTTGAGTGGCGCTCTGTCCTGGCCAATACCGTTGAGTAACGACGAGCAGGCGCGCCTGACAGCGTTCGCTCAACGTCATACCCATCACCTTGGAACCCAACCATCGGTTGCGAGCACACCGGGGGGGATACTGGAGTTCCTGCGCTATCAGCTACCGCTCTCGCCACAGACCTTGAACAGTCCGGCCAAGCTGCTGGACGCTCTGCTCAACAGCCCAGCAGCCAAATTGATGGGAAAGGCGCTGCGGGAACATATGCAAGGCATTGCAACAGAACGCAGCGATACCGATTACCTGCTCGCCGCCATCAACCTTCAGCTAGACCCGGACCTAGCCACAGCGCTTGACCGGAACAAAGTGGCCGGTTTCGACCTGGCGGCCCAAGCGCATATCGGTCAGCCTGCGTCGGTGGTGGTTGAGCGCTTGCAACAGCACCTGGTCGCTCAAGGCCGGTCCAGCCTCGCCACGGCTGGGGCCGATGCCCGTCTGCTACTGGCGAGCCGAGCGCCTGCATTCTTGATCAAAGACATTCCCAGCAACATCACCTACGGCAGCCCGGCCTGGCTCAACCTGGCCGTTGCAGCGACAACCGTTGACGCCCAGACGCCCGGAAAGGTCCCCAACATGACCTTTCTCCAAGTTATGCAAGCAGCCGAATTGGCCGCGCAGTCCAATCCAGCCGTTACCGAAAGTGCACAAAAAGCCGCCCTGTTGGACTGGGGCAGCGCCCACGGCGTGGTAGCCAGGAAAGCCGATCACCTCTACACCCCTGAAGATATGAAGACATTGTTCGATACGTTCAATGCCCGTATTGCGCAGATGCGTGGCGCCACAGAAACCTTGGATAAAGCGTTGCCATCGCGCAGGGAGATGGCACTGGCGGAGCTGAGCAGGCGCTTCCCCGGCAAAGAAGCGTTATTCGAAGTCAAAGCCATCAAGGTGCTGCAACGTTACTTTCCCGATAACGGATCACCTGCGAGAGAAACCGTTATTTTAGCCGGCGAGCACTCGATGCTTGATGTCGCCATGATGAGCCTGAAGGACAAAAACCTGGTTTTTCGCTCGAAGGACAGCCGGCTTCCGATGGCCGAGCTGAACGCCAATAAACGGTTCAGGGTCCTCGACGCGTTTGAAGCCGAATTTGCCAAGGGGATCGAAGACAAGAAAAAAGCCGTCAGCACCAGCATCCAGCACCTGATAGCTCAACTACCTCTGGAAGACCGACAGAACTTCGAATATGGCGAAGTCCGGTTCTTTCAAAACAAGGCCTACCAGTTAGGCACCGGTTTTTCTGATCAAACCCCACTTCCAACCGACAAGGCGCTGATGGTCAGCGTCAAGCACAATGGCAAGACCACCGCGTACTCAATCGACTTTGACAAAGGCAGCATCACCCATGCCTTGCCTTGGCAGGCAGAGGTCCGCGAGAAGCGAGATGGCAGTAGAGTCAGCAAAACCGAAACGTTCGGCGATACCCTCCTGGCCCGCGCAGCGCCAAGGTCGTTGGAGGCTATCCCGGACAGCTTTGCTTCGCCGCGTACCCAGGCGATTGCCGACACATTTGTCAAACATCTTGACCTTGACAGTCAAGACATCAAAGACCATGCCAAAGGCTCTACCACCGAAGACCTGCGCAATAGGCAGATTGCCAGCATCGTCGATGTCATGCTGGACGTGATCCCCTTTCGCTCGGCTATTGTCAACTTCCAAAAGGGCAATTTCGGCGATGGTGCATTTGATCTGGCCTTGGATATTTTCGGTTTTCTCACCGCTGGTGCAGGCACAGTCGGCAAGGCCGTCAAGATTGGCAATTCGACACTCTCTACGGCGACCAAAGCCTACAAGGTCAGCAAAGTCATCGGTGCGGCCGCAATCAGCACGTTGAACCCCCTCAGTGGCGCGGGTGACTTGGCGCTGGGCACCGCCCGGCTCGCCAGCAACGGTCTCAAGCGAATTGGCGCCAGAATGCTGCAAGGCATCAATGAGCTGCGGGGGGCAACCGGTAGCTATGACGTGCTCAAAGCCGCCAGCAAACAGCACACCTTGGCGGCATATGGCACCCTCCCTGTGGACGGCCAAAGCGTAGCAAGCGGCGCCGTGCTCAAGGATGGCAAGTGGCATGCCTTTGATGTCGACAAGATGCAGCCTTATGGGGGGGCCTTGCAGGGCTTTGTGCCGACTGCCGTTGCGCAGGACGGTGCAGTCAAGGCGCTTGATAAGCATCTGCTCAATTGGTTGGCCACGGTGGTTGCCCCGAACCCACCCACCCAGGATCTTCCATTGGTATTTCAGAGGGTCGTCAGCCAGGCGAAGGCGATCGATGAGGTGTCTTATTTGCGTGGATACACTTCAGGCAGGCCGGACGACATCCCAGGGTATTTTCCATCCATGAACCTGGAGCAACTCAAAGAGTTGGCTGTCGACAAGCATCGAACGCCTGAGCAGGTGGGAACTTTGTACAGGGCCTTAGAAAAGAAACGCATCGAAATCAGCCTTAGTAACTCGAAGATATTCAGTGACGAAATGCGCGCGGCGGGTGGAACGTTGACCCCCATGCCCCAAGGCTTTTATTTGAGCCAGGCAGACGTCCTCTCCGAGGGCGAATGCGCCGTGCTCGCCAATGCCATGGCGCTGGCGATTGAAAATAACAAGTCAGATACATTGATCGGGAATTTCTTTACCTCGATTGCCGATCTGGACAATCCCAAATCGATCAAATTTCGCCAGGACCTGACCCGTTTCCAAGGCATCCTGGAAAACCGCGTTCATGGTCTGCAAACACCCACGCAGGCTGGCCATCAGACGATCATTGACGATTTGGCCAACGCAGCGGCACCGACAAAGCTGCTGATTCGCGACCGTGGCCATGTAGTACTGGCCGGGATGAGTATGCAGAACAACACAAAGCAATGGTTTTACTACGACCCCAACTTCGGCCTGGTCAAGTTCCCGACTGAAGAGGCAATGAGGAAGGGCCTGGAAAGCGCGCTGAGCAGCGGCCGCTCGAATGTGCTGATGCAGCCTTATGGCGCAGACAGAGCCCGCCCTGAGTACAAATATGCCGAGTTCAACGAGTTGGAGTTGATGCAGAGTACGGGCAGTATCACCAGCCTGCATGGCTTGTTTAGCACGGCGATATGACGGGCGGGACATTCGTTGGGGATACCGGCACAATGCCGTGCCTGTTTCGGGAACTTGCCGGGCTTGATACGACTCACTAGAGAATCGTCTGTCAACTGACCAAGACCGGCACCTTCACTTTTCAGGAATTTTCACTATGCCCCCGCTCGCCTCCACCATCCTTGTAGTCGAAGATGACGCCATCGTGCGCATGCTGATCGTCGACGTGCTCGAAGAACTGGAGTTCAGTGTGCTTGAGGCCGCGGATGCCGAAGAAGCGCTGGCGTTGGTCAACAATCTGGATCAACCGATCGACCTGATGATGACCGACGTCGGCCTGCCAGACATGGACGGCAAGCAACTGGCGGCCAAGGTACGTGAGCTACGCCCCGCGCTGCCGATCCTGTTTGCCAGCGGCTATGCGGAAAACATTGATGTACCCCCTGGCATGCAGGTGATCGGCAAGCCGTTCTCCATCGACCAGTTACGTGACAAGGTCCAGTCGATCCTGCGCACCGCCTGACGCCAACGCCGTACCAGTGCCGCCTGCCCGGGCGGCATTTTTGCATGGGCCGGTCAGGGATTAACGTGACGTTGGGCCAATAAAATTGGAAACTCGGCGCTCTGATTCCCCGCCCTCTAAATAAGCTCTCTGGAAGGACGCAACAACATGATTGGAAAACCGACGCGCCTGCTGTTGGCGAGCCTCTCGATACTCATGAGTACCGGCGCCCTGGCCGACTTCACCGCCAGCCCCGCCGAAGCCCGCGCCATTGCCAAGGAAGCCTATCTGTACGGCTACCCGGTGGTGGCGATGTACAAGACGCTCTACACCCAGGCCGTTGATAAAGGCGGTGCCAACTTCAAGGCGCCGTTCAATCGCATCGCCAATTCCGCCCAGGTGCTCACTCCCAAGGACTCCGCCGTCTCCTCCCCCAACGTGGACACGCCCTACTCCTTCGTCTGGATGGACCTGCGCAAGGAACCCCAGGTACTGACCCTGCCCAAGATCGACGACAACCGTTACTACTCGGTGCAGTTGATCGACCTGTATACGCAGAACTTCGCCTACCTGGGTACCCGCAGCACAGGCAACAATGGCGGCCACTACATGGTCGCAGGCCCGGGCTGGAAAGGTCAGCAGCCGGTGGACATCGACCGCGTGCTCTACAGCGAAAGCAATATTGCCTACGCCCTGTACCGCACGCAGCTGTTCGATGAAAAAGACCTGGGCAAGGTCAAGCAGATCCAGGGCGGCTACAAAGTGCAGCCCCTGAGCAGCTACGTGAAACAGCCGGCCCCGGCCGCCGCGCCCAGGATCGAATGGCCCAAGCCCATGGCCACCATGACCGAAGGCCCGCAGCTGTTCCGCTACCTGAACTTCATGCTGGCGTTTGCTGCGCCCCAGGACAGCGAAAAAGACCTGTTGGCCCGCTTCGCCAAGATCGGCATCGCCGCAGGTGCGCCATTCAAGGTCAACCAGTTGAGCGCAGAACAGCGTAAAGCCCTTGAGGACGGAATCAGCGATGCCCGGGCCGAGTTCGCCGCCTTCAAGAAGGACAAGCTCGACACCAACCAGGTGACCAGGGCCGATCTCTACGGTAGCCGCGACCGCCTCAAGAACAATTACCTCTACCGCTACGCCGGCGCCGACCAAGGGCTTTTCGGCAGTTCCAGCGATGAAATCGCGCACCTGAAGTACGTCCTCGACAGTGACGGCAAACCGGCCAACGGCGCGCGCCACAGCTACACCGTACACTTCGCCAAGGACCAACTGCCGCCGACCGATGCGTTCTGGTCGCTGACCATGTACGACGCCAAGACCAAGCAGCTGGTGCCCAACCACAAGAAACGCTACGTGATCAATTCACGCATGTTGGCAGACCTCAAGCCTGACGCCGATGGCGGCCTGACGCTGGCGTTGCAGCACCACGAGCCGCCGAAAGCCGAGCAAAGCAACTGGCTGCCCGCCCCGACCGGGCCGTTCTACGCAGTGCTGCGCATCTATCTGCCCAAGCCTGAAGTAGGGAGCGGCCAGTGGAAACTGCCGCCGCTGACACCGCTCAAGTAACACCCTGCTGTTTATGGAGTTGTACTGCATATGACTTGCTGGAATGTCCTCGGCCTCACCCCGGACGCCGATAGCCGCGCAATCAAGCGTCAATACGCGGCGTTACTGAAAAAGACCCGTCCGGATGACGACCCCGAGGGCTTCCAGCGCTTGCGCGAAGCCTATGAAGCGGCGTTGGCGTGGAGTGCGCAAGCGTACGACGAGGCCCCCGAGGTGCTGGTCGAGGAAACGGGCACCAGCCTCGACCAGCGCTATCAAGCCGCGATGGCCGACGGCACGCTGCTGCTCTTCGAGATTCACCTGTTGCAACGCAGTGTCGACGGCGAACTCGACGCCGCCGACACCCGGTGGGCGTTCGAAACGTTCAATTGGATGACGGCCTGGCAGCGCCTGGAACTGCCCGTTGCATTGATGCAAACCCTGGAATACCAACAACGCACCGCATTGCAAAAACCTCTGTACGAAGCCCTTGAGCAGCAACACGACGAGGCATTCCTCGCCGCCTATGCCGCACGGAACGAGCGCACGTGGGTGAGCAAATACCCCCACGCCGACTGGTTCAATGAATGGCTGGCCAGGCTGCTGGCAAACAACCGTTATTGGTCGAGCGCGGTGTTTGACGCGGTCTGCGTCGGCCAGGGCTGGCACGGTGGCGCGGACCACAGCTGCCCTGCCGATGAGTGGGCGTTGCTGCTGCGCCGCCAGCAGGCACCGCTGTTCCTGGCCCAGCAGCGTGCACTGGCCGAACAGCCGCCCTACAGCCCTCAGCAACGCGCCGCCCGCTTGCTGTTGGCGCCGATGACACTCGGTCAGCGTCGCGCATTTGCCCAGCGCTTGGATGAAGACGACTGGCAGGCTTGTCAGGCACTCAGCGCGGACATCTACGCCGAACACGTCGCCGTGGCCGAAGCGATGCCCGGTGGCACCGTGTATTTCTGGCAAGGTTGGGACAAGGGCCTGGACACCTGGCCATGGTTGGTGGCGCTGCTGTTGGCGTGTGTGGTCGGTACCTTCGGGCAGGCCGACACCTTGCACGGCAACGTCGTCCCGACTGTCGGCCAAGGGCTGCTGTGGTCGCTGGCCTTTGCAATAGGCGCGGGTGTGGCATGGCAGGTCTGGCGGCCGCTGGCGCATCAATATCGCTTGCACGACGAGCGCTTGAGCCAGCGCCTGCCGCGCTGGCTCAGCCCCACTCACCTGCCCTTGCTGCCGCTTCGTGATCTGCTGCCCGGTGGGGTGCTCGTCGCCGTCCTCGGTTACTGGTTCGGCCCCCTCGCCAGCCTGACCCTGGTGCTGGCACTGGCGCTGATCGGCGCAGTCAAGCGGCCGTTCATGAACCAACACACGCCGTGGTCCGTGCGCAACCCGCGCAGGACCAACCTCGCTATTGCGCTGTGCGTCGTCGGCGGCATCGCGCTGTACGGCGGCTTGAAGATGCTCGACAACCACTACCTGGTCACCCGCAATCAAGGCCTGCAACAGTGGACCGAGCGTTTGTGCAGCCGCATGCCGCGCACCGCCGAACACTGTCAGGCCCCTGCGACGCAGGAGCAGTGGTATGGCCAGGAGGCTGCACAATGAATTCCAATTGGTTTATTGCCCTCGGCATTGCGCTGGTCATGGGGCTGTTTGGCCTCGCCGGTGCCGCCAAGCAAGTGCAACTGGTCGGGTTGTGGTGGGACCAACGCGATGGCGCCGACACGGCAATGGCCAGCGCGCTGGCACCGCTCATCGATTGCGTCAACCGCGTCGACCGCGATACGCGGCTGGTGTACTACCGCCGCGCCAACCCGAACCTCAGCGATGGGCAGTCAACACTGCACCCCGCCGGCTATCCGCACAACCGCAGCGAATTCGGCGATACCACCGAGCCCGACGCGCGGACGATCCAGAAAGATGCCTGCGGTGAAAACATCACGCTCAAACTCAAGAGCCAGCAACCCGGGAGCCGCTTGATCGGCGTAGCCGAGCGGTTCGTGCCAAGCCTGAATGCCATCACCGGGTTGATCTACGTGTCCAAGTCGTCCCAGCCACAGTCGGCGGCCTACGAACGATTGTTCAACGACAACATGTTGGCGCTGCTCAGGGAGAACATGCTCAAAGAAGGCGCGGCCTACACGTCGATCTCTGCCGAGCTGCGCCGCGCGCTGGAACGCGAGGAACAGCGCTTGCGACCCGCGCAACTGACCCTGCTAAAAGCTCGTTTCGGCGAGGACCTGCACTGGCACGTGCTCAATTACATGATCACGGCGCGCCAGGCAATCAACCAGGTCGACCAGGGCATGCGCAACGCCAGCCTCACGCCCCAAGCGCTGGCGACGCTGGCGGCCGCCGTACAAGTGGCTGGCGAGAACACTGAACGCTTCACCAAGGGTGTCCCGCGCACCGCCCGCGACGAGGACGCAGCCTACCTCTGGTACAGCGTCAAACCGAGCGTCGACGCCTACCTTGAGGCGATGCATGCGTTGCTCAACGATTGGCTTGATCACGCGTCGCCGCAGCAACTGAGCGACGACTATTACGTCGTCGCCCGCCGCTATGACAGCCTGCTCAGCTACTACAATCGCCAGGCGCGCAACACGTTCTAGGGTCTTTTCAGCTTTACATAAGACTGATGCAGGTCTGATGCCCAGCCATCGATCACACTTTTGACGTCATCGGCCTTCATTACCTGCGCATCGTTGGCCAACGGCTTGCCGGTGCCTTTGCGCACCACTTGGGCAAGCACCTTGCCGCTGGCCCCGTCGAGAAACTGTGCCTCAGTGCCCAGCGTGGTTTCCTGGTCACGGATACCCGCGCCGGTACTTACCGCCGCCACGGCCAGCGCCACCGGAATGTACTCGTAAGGCTTGAGCGCTTCGGTCTTGCTGCTGACGGCGGTAATCGCTGCGCGCACCACGACCACCCCGGGGCCTGGGGCCTTGGCCAGCGGCAGGGATTTCTCCAGTTCACGCTTGAGCGCCTGGTTGTAGTAGGCGTTGATGCCGTTGAGGGTGCTGTCGGGAATTTTTGCGGTGGCTTGGGGCTTGGGGTAGAACTGGGTCGGCTCGATAAACACCGCGTGGTAGCGGCTCAGGTCGAGCTTGGGATCGACCCAGCGCATCACGTCGGCGCCCGACGGCGACTTGGCCTCCTTGAGCTGGCTGTAGTCGGAAAGAAACCCGGAATATTCATCCGGTTGCGTGATTTTGCTGGCGCAGCCTGCCATTGCGATGGAGGCAACGCACAGCGCGCTGAGCATTAGTCTTGGTTTCATCACGGCACTCCTTGGCGATCATCACTGAAACATCGAGCTGTAGGTATAGCCAACTCTGGAGAAATAGCCGGCTCAGTTGCGTTCACGTGGAATCAGGCCCTGTAACTGCGAGGCCAGGAAATTCGCATCAAAGCCAAAGGTGTCCGGGTCTTTGAGGCCGTTGGTTTTCTTCCATAACCAGTCGTTTTTATCCGCTGGCAACACCAGCGAGACACTGCCGTGACGCGCGGCCGTCAGGCCCATTACCGCCACCGAGATCAAGCCGCCCGCGCCCATGACATCCGGTACAAACTCCACGGTCTTGCCGGTGATCTGCACGTTCAGCTTCTCGGTCTTGAAGGTCGAGGTCTCCACCGGGACGCTCGGGCCGCTCGCCACATAAGCTTCTCGGTGGACTTCAAGCAACCCGACTGCCTTGACCGGCTCCAGCCACTGCTCAATCTGCCCGAACAACTCGCCAAGCTTTTGCGCCCAACGGGCCGACTGCACATCGAATTGCTGTTTTTTGTACGCTTCGGTGTCGGCGTAATGACGAAGCATCTCGCCCAGTTGCTGTACATCGTCCATTGCGGAACTCCTTGGGTGAGCCAGGTCGCGAGGGCTGATCATGGCAGATGCCGTCACACACCGTACGATTAAAGCCCGGGGCCATTGCGGTGCAGTACGATAAAAGCGCAGGTCCCGCGATAAACAGCGGATCAGCGCCGCCAGTGGCCTTGTTTTCATAGCAAACAAACTGATCCGCATTAATGAGCTTTTACTGAGGCTGTTTTGTTTTTGTCACTCTTCCTACAGTGCCCGCCACTTGGAACCGTGGGAGGACTGAGCATGAGCACAGCAACAATCGGGCAGGCCTATAACTATAAAGTCGTCCGTCAATTCGTCATTGCCACCATCGTCTGGGGTGTTGTCGGCATGGCCATGGGCGTGTGGATCGCTTCGCAGCTGGTCTGGCCGCAAATGAACCTTGATCTGCCCTGGACCACCTTTGGCCGCCTGCGGCCCTTGCACACCAGCCTGGTGATTTTTGGCTTCGCCGGCAGCGCACAGTTTGCCGCCAGCTATTACGCGGTGCAGCGCACTTGCCAGGTGCGGCTGTTTTCCGACCGCTTGGCCGCGTTTACCTTTTGGGGCTGGCAGGCGGTCATCGTGATCATGCTGGTCAGCCTGCCGCTGGGCTACACCACCACCAAGGAGTACGCCGAAATCGAGTTCTCCGGTGCGGTGTGGATGGCGGTGGTGTGGGTAGCCTACGCAGTGGTGTTTTTCACCACCGTGGTACGGCGCAAAACCCGGCATATCTACGTGGGCAACTGGTTTTTCGGCGCGTTTATCCTGGTGATCGCCATGTTGCACGTGGTCAATCACCTGGCGATCCCGGTGGATTGGTTCAAGTCCTACCCGGTGTATTCCGGGGCGACCGATGCGATGGTGCAGTGGTGGTACGGACATAACGCCGTAGGGTTTTTCCTGACGACGGGCTTCCTCGGGATGATGTACTACTTCGTGCCGAAACAAGTCGGGCGGCCGGTGTATTCCTATCGCCTGTCCATCGTGCACTTCTGGGCATTGATCACCCTGTATATCTGGGCAGGGCCCCACCATTTGCACTACACCGCGCTGCCGGACTGGGCGCAGTCACTGGGCATGGCAATGTCGCTGATCCTGCTGGCGCCGAGTTGGGGCGGGATGATCAACGGCATGATGACCTTGTCCGGCGGTTGGCATCAGTTGCGCACCGACCCGATCCTGCGTTTTTTGGTGCTGTCGCTGGCGTTCTACGGCATGTCCACGTTCGAGGGCCCGATGATGGCGATCAAGACCGTCAACGCCCTGTCCCACTACACCGACTGGACCATCGGCCACGTGCACGCCGGCGCCCTCGGCTGGGTGGCGATGATCACGTTCGGCTCGCTGTACCACATGGTCCCCAAGGTGTTCGGCCGCGAACAGATGCACAGTGTGCCGCTGATCAACCTGCACTTCTGGCTGGCGACCATCGGCACGGTGCTGTACATCGCCTCGATGTGGGTCAACGGTATTACCCAGGGCCTGATGTGGCGGGCGGTGAACGATGACGGCACCCTCACCTACTCGTTTGTCGAAGCCTTGCAGGCCAGCCATCCGGGGTTTGTCGTACGTTTCGCCGGTGGCGTGTTTTTCCTGACGGGCATGCTGCTGATGGCCTACAACACCTGGCGGACGGTGCGCAGCGCCGACGTGCGCATGGCCCAGTTAGATGCGCGAATCGCCTGATGTGGGGCTGGTTGCTGTTGATGTGCCTGTATGGCGCCGTGGAGTACTGCTTGCGCGGGCAATCGGAGCAGAGTCTGGATGACGCCAGCCTGCTCCCCTTCGCCGACGATCCCGAGGTGGCACAACGGGTGGAGCAGGCCACCGGCAAACAGGTCAACGCGGTTGCACCGGAACATGCCAAACCGGGCTGGATCAACCTCGACATGTGAAACTGCACCGGCGATTTGGCGGGCAACTGCGTATGACTAATCCGTGGTCGATGGGTAAGGTGGGCCGACTACCCCTGTCAGGAGCATCGCATGCGCACCATCGGCCTTATCGGCGGCATGAGCTGGGAGTCCAGCGCCGAGTACTACCGCCTCATCAACCAGCAGGTGCGTGAGCAACTGGGCCCGCTGCGCTCGGCGCCACTGTTGATGTACAGCGTGGACTTCGGCCCGGTGGCGCAGGCACAACACGCCGGGCGTTGGGACGACGCCGCGCTGATCCTCGAAGAGGCTGCGCGGCGCCTGCAAGCCGGCGGGGCCGACTGCGTCGTGCTGTGTACCAACACCATGCATCTGGTGGCGCCGCGTATCGAGGCGGCAGTGTCGATTCCGTTTCTGCACATCGCCGATGCGGCGGGGTTGGCCGCTGTTGCAGCAGGCACCTTGACCGTTGGTTTGCTGGGCACGGCGTTCACCATGGAACAGGACTTTCTCAAGTCGCGCCTGGCCGACCACGGTTTGAGCGTGCTGGTGCCCGACGCGGACGAGCGCCAAGCGGTGCACCGGATCATTTACGAGGAGTTGTGTGTCGGCGTGATCAGCGAAGCCTCGCGCCAGGTCTACCAACGGGTGATCGAGTCCCTGGCCGCGCGCGGCGCCCAGGCAATCATTCTCGGATGTACGGAAATCGGCTTGCTGATCAAGCCGCAGCACAGCAAGTTGCCGCTGTTGGACACCACCGAGCTGCATGCGCAGGCTGCGGTGGCGTTCGCGTTGCAGGACTAGGCGGATTGGCGCAGGCGCGCCATGCTCACGGTGTCGACGAACGCGCCGTCACGCACGGCGTAATCGCGCATGCGCCCTTCCACCTCGAAACCGAACTTGCGGTACAACTGCTGCGCGGCTTCGTTGTCGGCGTACACCGTCAGCTCTACCCGGCGCAGGTTCATCCAGTTGTCGGCCACGTCCAGCGCGGCCGCCAGCAGGCGCGAGCCCACGCCCTTGCCCTGCCAGGCCGGGGCCACGCCCATGCCGAACGATCCGACATGGCTGCGGCGCACACGCAGCACTTGTTCCAGGCCGAGTTGGCCGATCACTTCCCCACCATGCACCGCCACCAGCTGTAGGCGTCGCTCGTTGTCCATTTCCAGCTTGTTGCGCCACGCCTCAATCGATTGGAAAGGCATTTGCAGCACCTGACGGCACACGGCCGGTTCGTTATAGAGCGCGGCGACGCCCTCCAGGTGGGCCTCGGTAAAACGCTGGATGACGATATGGGGTTCAGGCGTGTGCATTGTGTTTCGTCCTTTGAAAGACAAGTGGCCGCCCAGTGTAGAGGCCACGCCCGCCCGCTGGCTAGGGTGCCGGCTGAGTCGTCCACAACGACGGCCAATCGCCATAAGCCACGCCGGTGCAGCGCGGCATTACATGAAACTCGCTGAGTTGGAACGTCTTGCCGTCAAACACCCAGACGCCACCGCCACCGCAGTCTCCGATCCCACGCTGCTTGTAGAAGTAACTGAGGGTGCCGGTGCTTTCGTCGTAGCCGACCGAGCCTTGCAGTTCCGCCGCGTCCAGCGGCAATGGCTGCAGTTTCAGCTGAGTTTGTTTGTAGGGCGCTTGTCGTTCACGGCGGCTGACATCGAACTCGCAGTTGTAGGCTGCGCAGTCATAACGCGTGACAGTCATCGCTTCCTTCTCTGACAGCGCGCCCACGTTGGCTTCGGCTTCACCCTCCTCCGGCGTGACCGCCTGCAATGCGGCGGCGACCAGCCCGGCTTGTTCTGTCGCGCTCAGCGGTGGCGCGGCTTCGAACCGACGCAGCACGGGGGTCGGCAAGCGCGGCGGCACTTCACTCGCGGCCCCCTTGCCCGGCCGTGCGAGTGCGGTGACGTTATCCACCCGCCCTTGTACCGCATCCATCAACAGCAACGCTGCACTCAGCCCGCTCAGCGATACGTGGGCCTCGTCCTCGCCCGGCAACTGCAAGCGCTGGCCATTGCGCAAACGCTGCAACAGACGCCGCGCCGCGGCCTCTTCGATCACGCCGTAGGACTGCATGTCGGGATCGCCGCCCTGATCGTCCAGTTCTACGTGCAAGTCGCGGGTCAGGTCCGGCCCCAGTGGCTGACCATCCAGCCGCAGGGTGGAAAGGTCCACGGCCTGGCCGCGATGGTCAAAGCGCAAACGCAGATAGCCTTCAGGCCCGGCCTGATGCCAGAGATGCAAGGTCAGCGAGCTGTAGTCCTCTTCGTCGACGCCGCTGGGCGCACTGAGGGCGTGGCAATTGCGCAGGTTGTCGCAACCGATGACCCATTGCTTGATTTCCCGCAGCAATGGCACGGTTTCCACAGGCGGTTGAGCCAAGGCTTGAGGGGTGATAGCGGCCAGCAACAGGGCCGGGAGTGAGCGGCGCAGCATGGGGACTCTCCGTGTCGAAAAAGGCGCGGATTGTCCCATGTCTGGGGCGTTGCGTCAGCGTCGAGCGGCAGTGCGCCACACCCGCGCAATATCCGCGGCCCGTTCGCGCAACAACCGTGGTGCTTCGCTGCACGCCTGCTCCAGGCTCATCGGACCGGACGGCAAGGCGAACGCGGCGTCGACACCGTGGGCATACATTTGCGCATAACCGTCGCCAAGGGTGCCCGCGATGACGATCACCGGCACATTGTGCCGCTGGGCGATACGCGCCACGCCAAACGGAGTTTTGCCGCGCAGGGTCTGGGCGTCGAAGCGGCCTTCGCCGGTGATCACCAGGTCGGCACCGCGTACGGCGGCGTCGAGGCCGACCAGGTCGGCGACGACTTCCACACCGGCGCGAAACTGTGCGCCGAGGAAGGCTTTGGCGGCGAAACCGAGGCCACCGGCCGCACCACTGCCGGGTTCGTCGCGCACGTCTTTGCGCAGGACTTGGGCGCAGTGGTCGGCGTAGTGACTGAGGGCGGCATCCAGTTGTTGCACTTGCGTGGGATCGGCACCTTTTTGCGGGCCAAAGATGGTCGAGGCGCCGTGAGGGCCACACAGTGGGTTATTGACGTCGGCGGCGATTTCAAAGCGCACCTCGGCCAGGCGTGGGTCAAGCCGCTCGAGATTGATCCGCGCCAGGCGCGACAAGGCCAAGCCACCCGGTGGCAATGGCTGGTCCTGGGCGTCGAACAACTGCACGCCAAGCGCCTGCATCGCGCCGGCGCCACCGTCATTGGTGGCGCTGCCGCCAATCGCCAGGATGATGCGCTGTGCACCCAGGTCGAGTGCGGCGCGAATCAGTTCGCCGGTGCCGAATGTGGTGCTGCAACAGGCGTCGCGCTGCCCCGGTGGTACCCGTTGCAGGCCGCTGGCTTCGGCCATTTCGATGATCGCCGTGTGGCTGTCGGCCAGCCAGCCCCAACGCGCGTCAACCGTACCGCGCAGTGGCCCCTGCACTGTTTGGCTACGCAGTTCGCCGTTACAGGCGGCGAGTACCGATTCAACCGTGCCTTCACCCCCATCCGCCATTGGGCACTGGACCAACTGCGCATCCGGCCAGACGTCGGCCAAGCCTTGGGCAATAGCCTGGGCGACGCCTTCGGCACTCAGGCTGTCCTTGAACGAGTCGGGGGCGATGATGATCTTCATGGGCTTTCTCCGGTTTTTATAACGCCCATGCTGCCAGTTGGCAGCGCCGATGACGCCGGTCCGATGCACAAGTACGGCTGGGCTTTGTTGTTCATTCCGACAAAGCCTGGGGCAACAGCTGAACACCGAGGTAGAGCGCGAGCATGCCGTCCAGGGTCAGTGGGTCGACGCCACTGAGTTCGGCGATGCGCTCCATGCGGTAACGCAAACTGTTGCGATGGATGCCCAGGGCATCGGCGCAGGCCTGACTCTGCCCGTCGTGCTCGCACCAACTGCGCAGGGTTGCCTGCAATTGGCCGTTGGCGTCCTTGGCCAGCACCTTGCGCAGGGGGTTGAGCAACTCGTCGAGGGCATCATCGTTGCGGTGGCGCCAGAGCATGACCGGCAGGCGAAAGCGGTTGAGGGTCAGCAGCCGTGTGTGCGGCAGGACATCGCGGCCATAGGCGAGCAAATCGCCGACACGGCGGTAGCAACGGCGCAGCCCGGGCAAACCGTCGGCTTGCCCGCCGACGGCGACGCGCAGGATATTCCAGCCCTGGCCTTCGAGCTTTTCCAGCAACCGTGGGTTATCCACCGGCAGGGCTGCCGGGCGGCACCAGAGCAGGGAAAACTGCGCCGAGCTGACACACCAGCTGTCGGGGTAGCGCGAGGTCAGCCAGGCATTCAAGGCTTCTGCCGATTGGCCCGGACCCAGTTCAAACAGGTACGGCGTGCGTGCCAGTTGCGGCTTGAGCCCCAGTTGCTGGGCTTCGTCCACCAGACGGGGGGAGTCGCCGGTTTCGGCCAGCAGCAACGCCAGCAGGTCGTCGCAACGCTGGCGCCGCCATTGTTGCTCGGCCTGCTGATGGCGATGGCTGACCAGCATTTCAGCGGTCATGCGCACCAGCTCGGCGTAGGTGCGCAAGCCTTCCGGTTCGCCGGTGATGCCGAGTACGCCGATCAGGCGCTGGTCATGCAGCAGCGGCAGGTTGATCCCCGGCTGCACGCCCTTGAGGTGCTTGGCGGTCTGCCCATCGATTTCCACCACACGCCCATTGGCCAGCACCAGTTGCGCCCCTTCATGACGGGTATTGATGCGCTCCGGCTCGCCGCTGCCGAGAATCAGCCCCTGACTGTCCATGACGTTGACGTTGTAGGGCAGGATGGCCATGGTGCGATCGACAATATCCTGCGCCAAGTCATGATCCAGCTCGAACATGGGGCTATTTTCCTGAAAAAGCGGGTTGTTCACCGGCACAGCGCAAAGGGAGGTTCACTGTGCGCGAGCACAAAGACAGTACCCCGTCACGTCACCGAGACTGTTTAGGCGATCAACGTTACCCTCGCATCGCGAAAAATCATAATAAAGAGAGACTGCCATGTCACAGAGCGCCACTGCCGCACTGGCTACCGATGACGATAAAAACGCCATCTACAAGCGCATCACCCTGCGCCTGATCCCCTTCATTTTCATCTGCTATCTGTTCAATTACCTCGACCGGGTAAACGTTGGCTTTGCCAAGTTGCAGATGCTCGATGCCTTGAAGTTCAGCGAAACCGTGTACGGCCTGGGTGCCGGGATCTTCTTTATCGGTTACGTGCTGTGCGGCGTGCCGAGCAACCTGGCACTGACCAGGTTCGGGCCGCGGCGCTGGATTGCGCTGATGATGATCGTGTGGGGCACCTTGTCTACGTGCCTGCTGTTCGTCACCACGCCAACGCACTTCTACACCCTGCGTCTGTTTACCGGGGCTGCCGAGGCCGGGTTCTTTCCGGGGGTGGTGCTGTATCTCTCGCAGTGGTTCCCGACGTTCCGACGTGGGCGGATCATGGCGCTGTTCATGTCGGCGATTCCGGTCTCGGGCTTGCTGGGCAGCCCGTTCTCCGGCTGGATCCTCAATCACTTCGCCGCCGGCCAGGGTGGCCTCGCCGGCTGGCAATGGATGTTCCTGCTGCAAGGCATCCCGACCGTGATCCTTGGTGGCCTGGCTTACTTCCTGCTCAGTGACAGTTTCGCCAACGCCAAGTGGCTCAAGCCCCACGAGCGTGCGGTACTGGAGGCCGATCAGGCGACTGACCTGGCCAACAAGCCCAAGACCACCACCGACTCCCTCGCCGAAGTGTTCAAGAACCCGGCGATCTGGGCGTTTGGCTTGATTTACTTCTGCATTCAGAGCGGCGTCTACGCGATCAACTTCTGGCTGCCGTCGATCATCAAGAACCTGGGCTTCAGCGATAACCTGGTAATCGGCTGGCTCAGTGCAATCCCGTATCTGTTGGCGGCGGTCTTCATGCTGCTGGTGGGGCGCTCCGCCGACTTGCGCAAGGAGCGTCGTTGGCACCTGGTGGTGCCGATGTTGATGGGGGCGATAGGTCTGGTGATTGCGGTGAACTTTGCCACGACGCCAGCCATTGCGATTCTTGGCCTGACGATCGCAACGATGGGCGCCCTCACTGGCCTGCCGATGTTCTGGCCAGTCCCGACCGCCCTGCTCAGCGCAGGCGCGGCGGCAGGTGGCTTGGCGTTGATCAACTCCATGGGGCAGATGGCCGGGTTCCTCAGCCCCTATATCGTCGGCTTTGTGAAGGATGCCACCGGGTCGACGGACATGGCGTTGTACCTGCTGGCGGCGGTGATTGTGGCCGGTAGCGTGCTGGCGCTGCGCATGACCCGCAGCCTCAAGGTTTAACGCGGCCCCTGTAGGAGATGGCGTGTGTGGGAGTGGGCTTGCCCACTCCCACACACGTCATCTCCCACAGGCCTATTGCGCTGTTACAACAGGCCGCCGCCGTCGATGTCGATGACACTGCCGGTGACGTAGCCGTTTTCCATGGCCAGCACGTAACCTGCCGCCACTTCTTCCGCCTGCCCTACCCGACCAACCGGCAACGCGCTGCCCGCCTTGGCGAACATCGCCAGTCGCTGCTCTTCGGCCAAGCCTGCATACGCGGGCGTATCAATCACCCCCGGGCTGATCACATTGACCCGACGCGGCGCCAGCTCCTTGGCCAATTGTTTGCCCAGTGCTTCGGTCGCGGCATTGATGCCGATCTTGATGAACTGCCCCGGCACCACTTTGCGGCCCAACTGCCCGGAAGTCAGGCTGATGCTGCCATGCGCATCAAGGAATGGCAGCGCCAGTTGGATCGCACGCAACGAGCCCCAGAGTTTGACGTTGAAGTTGTCCTGGGCCTCGTTCAGATCGGTGTCTATCAGAGCCTTGGCGCGTACGTTCGGTCCCGAGGTGTAGACCAGATGATCAAAATGCCCGACGCTTTCGAACAGGCGCTGTAGGGAGGCTGCGTCGGTGACATCCACCGGCTCGCTGCGCAGCCCGTGTTCGGCGCCCGACGTCAGGCGGCGGCCAGCCAATACCACGTGGGCGCCTCGGGCGGCGGCGGCCTTGGCCACGGCCGCACCTATACCGCTGCTGCCACCAATGACGATCACGGTTTTGCCGTTCAGGGGAGAAGTCATGAAGAACTGTCCTGGTTGAGAAAGTGAGCGTTCATCTTCTCAGCTTGGTAATCGGCGAAAAATCCCGGTAAAACGACAAGATCTTTAAAGGATTTTTATAAATGAGCTCGATCCTTGATCTGGAAGTCTTCGTGCGCACCGCCGACACCGGCAGCCTTTCGGCGGCTGCGCGAGGCCTGAACCTGACGCCTGCGGCCGCGAGCATCGCCCTCAAGCGCCTGGAGACGCGCCTGGGTTTTCGCCTGCTGGCCCGTTCTACACGCAGCATGCGCCTGACCGAAGAAGGCCGGCGCTACCTCGACAGCGTGCGCGTGGCGCTGGCCGCCTTGTCGGAGGGCGAGCAGGCGCTGAAGCAGCAAAACCAAGGCCTGAGCGGCCTGCTGCAAGTGGCCGCGCCATCGGACTTCGGGCGCAATGTGGTGCTCGGTTGGCTGGATGAGTTCAAGGCCCAACACCCCAATATCCGCCTGCAACTGATGCTCAACGACAGCAATGCCGACCTGTTCCGCGAAACCATCGACATCGCCCTGCGCTTTGGCGTGCCCCAGGACTCCAGCCTGGTGGCGCTGCCGATCGCCCCCGAGCATTGCCGCGTCGCCGTCGCCAGCCCTGCGTACCTGGCACGCCACGGTACGCCCCAGGCGCCCCTGGAGCTGTCGCAGCACAGCGCGCTGCGGTACATGCGCCAAGGCCAGATCAGCAAAACCTGGCGTTTTCGCCGCGCCAACGAGTTGCAAGACGTCGACGTGAGCGGAGATTTCCTCAGTGATGACGGCGAAATCGTACGCCGCTGGGCATTGGCCGGGCACGGTATTGCCTACAAGGCCAGGCTGGATGTCATCGGCGATATTCGCGCTGGCCGGCTGCTGGCGCTGTTCGAGGATTGGCAGGGAGAGCCCGCCCCCTTGAACCTGATGTGCCCACATCGGCTGCAAGTGTCGGAGCGGGTGAAGGTGCTGCATCGATTTCTCCAGGAGCGTTGCCAGGCCTTGCTGAGCACATGAAGAAACGCGTGCGGGGCTTGTTCCAGAGCCTGCGAGTCTGGTATTGCATAACCCACGTTTCACCGCCAGAAAGGAGCTATCCATGATCTACCGCTCATTGGGCCAGTCCGGCTTGAAGGTCAGCGCCTTGACCCTGGGCACCATGATGTTTGGCGAGCAGACCAACACCGAGGACTCGCTGCGCATCATCGACAAGGCCTGGGACCAGGGCATCAATTTTATCGACACCGCTGACGTCTATACCGGTGGGCGCTCCGAGGAAATCGTCGGCGAGGCCATCGCCCGTCATCGTGACGATTGGATCGTCGCCTCCAAAGTCGCGATCGGCCCCACCGATGGCCTGCCCAACCGCAGCGGCCTGAGCCGCAAGCGCATTTTCAATGCCCTGGAAGCCAGCCTGACCCGCCTCGATACCGACTACCTGGACATCTATTACCTGCACCGCGAAGACCATGACACGCCGCTGGAAGTGACCATCTCGGCGATTGGCGACCTGATCCGCCAGGGCAAGATCCGTTACTGGGGGCTGTCCAACTACCGTGGCTGGCGCATTGCCGAAGTGATCCGGGTGGCCGAGCGCCTGGGTGTCGACAAGCCGGTGATCAGCCAGCCGCTGTACAACATCGTCAACCGTCAGGCCGAGGTCGAGCAACTCACGGCAGCGGCGGCCTATGGCTTGGGCGTGGTGCCTTACAGCCCACTGGCGCGGGGTGTGCTCAGCGGCAAGTACGCGCCGGATGTCACGCCCGAAGCCGGCAGCCGCGCCGCGCGCCAGGACAAGCGCATCCTCGAGACCGAATGGCGCGTGGAGTCGCTGCGCATCGCCCAGCAGATCCAGCAATACACCCTGGGACGTGGCGTGGGGATCGTCGAATTTGCGATTGCGTGGGTGTTGAACAACGCCGCGGTGAGCTCGGCGATTGTCGGACCGCGTACCGAAGCACAGTGGGATGCCTACATTGGGGCGCTGGAGGTGAAGGTCACGGCAGCGGATGAGGCGTTTATTGATTCGCTGGTGACGCCGGGGCATTCGTCTACGCCGGGGTTCAATGATGTCGGGCATTTTGTGTCGGGCCGAGTCGCACGGACGTAACCGCACTGTCGTGACCAGGGCGCTTGCTGTGGCGAGCGCCCTTGGGACAGATTGGACGGGCGGGAGATTTTCCTGGAAAACGCCCCAAAACAGCGCACCTCTTTCACGCCAAAAGCACCATAATCCCCTCCTCTCTTGTCTCAATCGGTTTTCGCGAGGACTGCGTGTCTAAAGGTGTGGTGTTATCGGTGTTGGCCTCGGTGTTGTTTGCCGTGATGTATTACTTCACGTCACTGCTCACGCCATTGAGCGGCCTGGAGATTTTCGGCTGGCGCATGCTGCTGACTGTGCCGTGCATGACGGTGTTCATGATCATCAGCGGCGAATGGCGACGGGTGTGGGAATTGCTGCAGATGCTTGCACACAAGCCGCGGCTGATCGGTGGTGTGCTGCTGTCTTCGGCGTTGCTGGGCGTGCAGTTGTGGCTGTTCATGTGGGCGCCGCTCAATGGGCGCAGCCTGGATGTATCGGTGGGGTATTTCCTGTTGCCGCTGACCATGGTGCTGACCGGACGCCTGGTGTATGGCGAGCGCTTGTCGCGCCTGCAGCAGATCGCAGTGTTTTTTGCCGGGCTCGGGGTGTTGAACGAGCTGTATCAGGCCGGTGGTTTTTCCTGGGCGACCTTGGTGGTGATCATCGGTTACCCCGTCTATTTCATCGTGCGCAAGTACCTGACCACCGACCACTTGGGCGGGCTGTGGCTGGATATGGCGTTGATGCTGCCCGTGGCATGGTGGTTCGTGCAGCACGGCGAGCAAGGTTTTGCGGTGATGGACAGCCATCCCAAGTTGTATGGGTTGATTCCCATGCTTGGGGTGATCAGTGCATCAGCGCTGGTGAGTTACATCATTGCCAGCCGTTTGCTGGCATTCAGTTTGTTCGGGCTGCTCAGTTATGTGGAACCTGTGCTACTGCTGGGCGTGGCGCTGATCCTGGGTGAAGGGATCAAGGGTGGCGAATGGCTGACCTATATCCCCATCTGGCTGGCGGTGATGGTGCTGGTGTACGAGGGCTTCAAGCATCTGGTACGCCAGCGCAAGGCATGAATGACAGGCCTGAAAAAACCCGGTGAATACCGGGTTTTTTATTTTTCGAGGACGTCAGTCGGTGGCCAACACGCCACGACGCACCTGATCCCGCTCAATCGACTCGAACAATGCCTTGAAGTTGCCTTCGCCGAATCCATCGTCGCCCTTGCGCTGGATGAACTCGAAGAACACCGGGCCCATCAGGGTTTCCGAGAAGATCTGCAGCAGCAGGCGCTTGTCGCCTTCGATGGACGAACCGTCCAGCAGAATGCCACGGGCTTGCAGTTGGTCTACCGGCTCGCCGTGGTTCGGCAGGCGGCCTTCGAGCATTTCGTAGTAGGTGTCCGGCGGTGCCGTCATGAAGCGCATGCCGATATTCTTCAGCTTGTCCCAGGTCTTGACCAGGTCGTCGGTGAGGAATGCCACGTGCTGGATGCCCTCGCCGTTGAACTGCATCAGGAACTCTTCGATCTGCCCGGCGCCCTTGGAGGACTCCTCGTTCAGCGGGATGCGGATCATGCCGTCCGGGGCGCTCATGGCCTTGGACGTCAGGCCGGTGTACTCGCCCTTGATGTCGAAGTAGCGCGCTTCGCGGAAATTGAACAGTTTTTCGTAGAAGTTCGCCCAATAGGCCATGCGCCCACGGTAGACGTTGTGGGTCAGGTGGTCGATGACCTTGAGGCCGGCGCCTTGGGGGTTGCGGTCCACGCCATCGAGGAAAACGAAGTCGATGTCGTAGATCGAGCTGCCTTCGCCGAAACGGTCGATCAGATACAGCGGCGCACCGCCGATGCCTTTGATGGCCGGCAGGTTCAGTTCCATCGGGCCGGTCTCGATATGGATCGGCTGCGCGCCCAGCTCAAGGGCGCGGTTATAGGCTTGTTGCGAGTCCTTGACGCGAAACGCCATGCCGCATACCGACGGGCCGTGTTCGGCCGCGAAGTAGGACGCGATGCTGTGGGGTTCGTTGTTGAGGATCAGGTTGATTTCGCCCTGGCGATACAGGTGCACGTTCTTCGAACGGTGGGTCGCCACTTTGCTGAAGCCCATGATCTCGAAGATCGGCTCCAGGACGCCCGGCGTTGGCGATGCGAATTCGATGAATTCAAAGCCCATCAGGCCCATTGGGTTTTCGTATAGATCTGCCATGATTTGGCGCCTCATCATTTCTTGTCATTAGCCATCGAGTTATGTGCGAGCAAGGATGAGGTCTGACGGTGGCGCGCAGGAAAGGCCTCGCACACTGCGGGCGAGGAAGTCACCAAAGATGAGGGGGGAGCCGAGTAGCTTCATGGTTACATCAGTCTCTGACGGCCGAGGCTTGCGTGAGCGCAAGTCCATATTCTTGTATGCGTAAATCGATTCTACACAGCGTAACAGTATTTGTCCGTACTCTTATCAAATCCCCATTGCCCTGGGCTGCGCAAGGGGTTTGTTGCACAGGTAGATGCCCAGCAGGATCAGTGCACCGCCCAGCAGCATGGGCGCCGTCAGTTGCTCGCCGAGCATTAGTGCGCCGCAGATCACCGCGGTCAGTGGGTTGAGTGCAATAAAGACCCCGGCGCGGGTTGCACCGATGCGGCGGATACCGTCGTACCAGGCGATGTAGGCCAGTGCCGAGCCCAATACGCCGAGGTACAGCAGGCTGAGCCACTGCGGCAGATGGATCGCGGCCACCGCGGCCAGCGTGAGTTTGCCGCTGACGGCCGTGACGCTCGCGAGCATGGCGGTACCCAGCAGGATGGACCACGTTACTGTTTGCAACGGCCCCAGGCTTTGGTTGAGGGTTCGTGAACACAGCGAGTACACGCCCCACCCCACCACGCAGCCGAACACCAGCACGTCGCCCAGCCAGGCCTGGTCGGTACTGATGAGTAGCTGTGGATTACGGCTGATGATGACCACACCCGCCCCGCCCAGGCACAAGGCAATCCCCAGGCATTTGCCGGCGCCCAAGCGTTCTTTGAACAGCAGCCACGCGGCCAAGCCGATAACCGCCGGGTTCAGTGCAACGATCAAGGATGCCCGCGACGCATTGATGTAGTGCAGGCCATAGAAAAAACACAGGTTGTAGAAAAAAATCCCGAAGAACCCCAGCACGGCCAGCTGCAACAGTTGCCCACCGCGCGGCCGCACCAGGCGCACGCGGGTAGCGCCCATGAAGCCCAGCAGCGCGGCGCTGGCCAACATAAACCGCAGGGTCGCCGCCAGCAGCGGGTCGACGCCGGTAGCCAGGTAACGTCCGGCAACGAAAGTGGCGCCCCAGATCATGGTCACGGCGCAAAGCTTCAGGTAGGTCAGGCGGTCAGTCATCAACGAGGCTCTTTACGGAGGATATTGGCGTATCCTCCGGGTAATGATCGATCATCGTAAAATGAGTAAATACTCATGACGCTCACGCAACTGGAAATATTCTCGCGGGTGGCGGAGCTGCACAGCTTCACCAGCGCAGCGCATCGGCTGGGTATCAGCCAATCGGCGGTATCCCATGCCATCAAGGCCCTTGAGCAGGAACTGGGCGTCGAATTGTTTCGGCGGCATCAGGCCCAGATCGAACTCAGCGATATCGGCCAGCAACTGGTCATGCGGGCCCGCACGCTGTTGGGCGTGGCCAACACCCTACAACAGGAAGCCTCCGATGCCCGCGGTATGAAACGTGGCACGTTGCGCATCGGCTCTTTCGGCCCCACTGCGTCCAACCGCTTGCTACCGCCCATCCTCACGCAGTTTCGCCACGAACATCCCGGGATTGAAGTGCACGTGGATGAAGGGCCGGACCGCCAGGTGCTGCAATGGCTGGACGAGCGGCGGGTCGATGTGGGTTTCGTGGTGCTCGAACAGGAGCGCCTCGATACCTATGCGTTGTTCAAAGACCAGATGGTCGCCTTGCTGCCGGCGGCACACCCGCTGACCGCGCAGCCTAGCGTGGCGTTGAAGGCGCTGTGCAACGACCCGTTCATACTGACTGAGGCCGGTTCATTGGAGTTGGTCTCACGGCTATTCAGCACTGCGCGACTGACACCCAAAGTACGCTACCGCTGCGCGCAATTGCTCAGTACGCTGGAGGCGGTCAGTCGCGGTGATGGCCTGAGCGTGGTCGCCGAGGCTTCATTGCCGCCAACGCCGGACCCGCGTTATGTCGTGCGCGCCCTGTCCCCACCGGTCGTACGCGAAATCGGCCTGGGGGTGCTGGATCAACGCCAGGCGAGCCCGGCGACCCTGGCGTTCATTCAGATTGCACAACGGATTTATGGGTAGGCGCCTACTGGCCGAACGGCCAGGTACAGCGAGCTTAATTGCGCCGCGCCATCTATCATCGATTTAATCTGAATTGCCATTCGGCGCTTTTCCCACCTTGCAACAGGCCGTTTCTTCCATGCCCCTGACCCTCAACGGCCCGCGAAAACGCGCCACCCGCTCTATGATCACCGTGCTCAGCGGGCTATTACCGATGGTTTTAGGCGTGGTCATTCTGTACTGGCAAGCCGAACGCACCCTACAGCAGAGTACTGCTCAAACCGCCCTTGAAGCGGTGCGTCAATTCGACCTGATGCTCGACAACACCGCCCTCGCCGCCCAGGCCCTGATTCCATTGGCCGGACAGCCCTGTGATAACGCCGCGCAATTGGCGTTGCGTGAACAAGTCACGCGCCGCCCGTTTGTGCGTGCCACGACGTTGTCCTGGCAGAGAAACATCTATTGCAGCTCACTGTTTGGCAGTGAGTACGCGTCGCCGGTGAACCCGGATGACTACGTAGAGGGCAATCTGTGGTTGATGAACGGCAACCCGGTTACCCCCGATACGGCGCTCTTGGTGTATCGCCTGGTCGATGGCGACAAAGCCGCGTTTGCCTCGATTGACGGCTACCACCTGACCAACGCCCTGCGCCTGATCAGCCGCTACGCGCTGCTGGTCCTGCAAGTGGGGCCCAACTGGCTGGACGCCAGCGGCAAGGTGCATGACAGCGCCGTGCCGGAATTTGCCGTGGCGCATCATCATTTGGCCTCCACGCGCTATCACTACAGCGTCGATGCCGGCATGCCGTCCGGTGAGGTGTGGCGCTACATGGAAGCCCGCTACCCGGTGCTGTTCAGCCTGCTGGTGTTTTTCGGGATACTGGCCGGCGTCCTCGCGCATTGGCTGCAAAAGCGCTCCTGCGCGCCGACCCATGAGCTGCAACGGGCGTTGGGCGCCAACGAGTTCATACCGTATTTCCAACCTGTGGTGCGCGGCGATACCCGTGCATGGGCCGGTTGTGAAGTGCTGATGCGTTGGCAGCATCCGAAGGAAGGCCTGGTGCGCCCGGACTTGTTCATTCCCCTGGCCGAGCACTCAGGCCTGATCGTGCCGATGACCCGCGCCCTGCTGCGCCAGACCGCTGCGCAGTTGGCACCGCACGCCGAGCGCTTCAGCCCGGGCTTCCATATCGGCGTGAACATCACCGCGCGCCATTGCGAAGACCTGGCGTTGGTTGAGGACTGTCGCGAATTCCTCGGCGCCTTCGCGCCTGGCCAGGTCACGCTGGTACTCGAATTGACCGAACGCGAGCTGATCAAGCCGACCGATACAACCCGACGCTTGTTCGACGCCCTGCATGGATTAGGGGTGATGATCGCCATTGATGACTTCGGTACTGGGCATTCCAGCTTGGGTTACTTGCGTAACTTCAATGTCGACTACTTGAAGATTGATCAAAGCTTTGTCGCCATGATCGGTGCGGATGCGCTCTCGCGGCATATTCTCGACAGCATCATAGAACTGTCCGGCAAGCTCGACCTGGGCATCGTTGCCGAAGGCGTGGAAACAGTCGAGCAATGCGAATACCTGGCGGCACAAGGTGTGGATTTCCTGCAAGGTTACCTGTTCGGGCGGCCGTTACCCTGTGATGAATTCATTAAATCGCTGGGCAGCCATTGAATAGCCGGCCACTAACAAGCTGAAATAATGTTGTTTACACAAAAGACGTGATTTACTCGTGGCGGATTAACTACTACAATTTTTCATGCCTGTGCAGAACTCGCAAAAAGCGCCACTTTCTTTAAGTCACCTTAAAGCCGTTGGCTCATAGCTTTGTCTGCAGTTGTATCCGCCAACTACACTATTGGAGTACAGATTTTGTCCAGACTCGCCGAATTTCGCGCAGCAGAAAAAGCCCTTCAAGAGCAGCTGGCCCAGCTGGAGTCGCTGAAGAACGACGCTGGCCTGAAGAAAGAAATCGAATTCGAAGAAAAGCTTCAAGCGCTGATGAAAAGCTACGGCAAAGGCCTGCGCGACATCATCTCCATCCTTGACCCGAACCCGGGCAAGGCCAGCGCTGCAACCGCCAGCGCCCCGAAACAGCGCCGCGCACGTGTGGTCAAGGTCTACCAGAACCCGCACACCGGCGAACTGATCGAGACCAAAGGCGGCAACCACCGCGGCCTGAAAGCCTGGAAAGAACAGTACGGCGCCGCCACTGTAGATTCCTGGCTTCGCGGCTGATCAACACGCACTAACAAAGAGCCCCGCACTTGCGGGGCTTTTTTTGCTTCAGGGTTCGAAAACGAACTTAACTAACATTTCATATTGTTCAAACCCGTTCGGTGTATCGCGCTCAAAGTTCCAAGCTGTCACGTACCGAACTGACTTCGTCCTTACTGGCGTCGTACGCTTGGGCTTGGCCTGCGTATGAAAAAACATACGCCTTATCCGCATCAATCGCGCCCACCAATGTTTGCGAAATCACGCGCCGGCCATTCTCGGTAATCACACAAGTAGTTTCCAGGGCGTCGAGACGGCTCAAGGTCGTCGCGTGCATCTTGCTGCACACGCTTTGATAGCCGCTGCGGGCGAAATCTTTCTGGATGGATTTACGCATTTCCATCAATACGCCCTCAAGATTAACTTTGTGCCCCTCTTCAATCGGTGTGCCGGTCAACTCCATGACCATCAGCGTCAAGCCATTTTCATCATTCTTGATCGCGCGCTGGCGCGACACTGCCTGAGGAGGAACGGGCGCCTCGCCGTCGGGTGTGACTTCCTCGACTTGCCAGCCACTGGGCCAATGGATTTGCGGCTCGATCGCCAATGCAAAGGGGCTGACCAGCAGTAAACACACAGCGCTCAACAACGCTTTACGTAATTCGATCATTGCAAAAAACACCAGAGGGCCAAGCGTTAAAGTTTGAGCCCCGCCCCTGCTGGTCGCAAGGCCTGCGTGGGCTTTTTCATTTGGCGCAGGGGTCGTGGCTTGCGTATCATGGCCCGGCTGCACGGATGCCGGCCGCAAGCCAAGGAACCGCTCCTTATAGGAGTTGCGTTTGCCCCATTTTTTTCTGGAGGGCCCATGAGCCTGCACGAACTGAACACCTTCCCGGGCGTCACCGCCCAACCTGATACCGCGACCGCGAACTTCGTGTTCAATCACACCATGTTGCGGGTCAAAGACATCACCAAATCGCTGGATTTCTATACGCGCGTCCTGGGTTTCTCGCTGGTTGAGAAGCGTGACTTCCCGGAAGCCGAATTCAGCCTGTACTTCCTGGCCCTGGTGGACAAGTCCCAGATTCCAGCCGACGCGGCTGAGCGCACGCAGTGGATGAAGTCGATCCCGGGCATCCTGGAACTGACCCACAACCACGGCACCGAAAACGACGCCGACTTCGCCTACCACAACGGCAATACCGACCCGCGCGGCTTTGGCCACATCTGCATCTCGGTGCCGGATATTGTTGCCGCCTGCGAACGTTTCGAGGCCCTGGGCTGTGATTTCCAGAAACGCCTGAGCGATGGCCGCATGAAGAGCCTGGCGTTCATCAAGGACCCGGATGCGTACTGGGTCGAAATTATTCAGCCAGCACCGCTGTAAACAAAAAACCCCATGATCACTCATGGGGTTTTTCATTTCAGCCAGGCAACTTACGACGTACGGATCAAGTGATCAAAAGCACTCAGGGAAGCCTTGGCGCCCTCGCCTACGGCAATCACGATCTGCTTGTACGGCACAGTCGTTACATCACCGGCGGCGAACACCCCTGGCAGTGACGTCTCGCCACGGGCATCGACGATGATCTCGCCACGGGGCGACAGTTCGACAGTGCCTTTGAGCCAGTCGGTGTTGGGCAGCAAACCGATCTGTACGAAAATGCCTTCCAGGTCGACCGTCTTGAACTCGCCGCTGTCGCGATCCTTGTAGGCCAGGCCGGTAACTTTCTGGCCATCGCCTTTGACTTCGCTGGTCAGCGCGCTGGTAATCACATCCACGTTGGGCAGGCTGTGCAGCTTGCGTTGCAACACCGCGTCGGCGCGCAGCTTGCTGTCGAACTCCAGCAAGGTTACGTGGCTGACGATACCGGCCAGGTCGATGGCCGCTTCCACGCCAGAGTTACCGCCGCCAATCACCGCCACGCGTTTGCCCTTGAACAGCGGACCATCACAGTGCGGGCAGAAGCACACGCCCTTGGCTTTGTATTCCTGCTCGCCCGGCACACCCATTTCACGCCAACGGGCGCCGGTGGCCAGGATCACGGTCTTGGACTTGAGGGTCGCACCGCTTTCGAAGCGGATTTCGTGCAGTTCACCGGGGTTCTTCGCCGGGATCAGGGCACTGGCGCGCTGCAAGTTCATGATGTCTACGTCGTACTGGCGCACATGCGCCTCAAGGGCACTGGCCAGTTTCGGCCCTTCGGTTTCCTGTACAGAGATAAAGTTCTCGATGGACATGGTGTCCAGCACTTGGCCACCAAACCGCTCGGCGGCGACACCCGTGCGGATGCCTTTACGCGCAGCGTAGATCGCAGCGGACGAACCGGCCGGACCGCCACCCACGACGAGCACATCAAATGCGTCTTTGGCGCTGATCTTCTCGGCGGCTTTTTCGAGGCCGCTGGTATCGAGCTTGGCGAGGATTTCTTCCAGGCCCATGCGGCCCTGACCGAAGTTCACACCGTTGAGGTAAACGCTTGGCACCGCCATGATCTGGCGCTCGTCCACTTCTGCCTGGAACAGCGCGCCGTCGATGGCGACGTGGCGGATATTCGGGTTGAGCACGGCCATCAGGTTCAGCGCCTGGACCACATCCGGGCAGTTCTGGCAGGACAGCGAGAAGTACGTCTCGAAGTTGAACTCGCCTTTCAGGGCGCGGATCTGTTCAATCACCTCGACACTGGCCTTCGACGGGTGGCCACCGACTTGCAGCAGGGCCAGCACCAGCGAAGTGAATTCATGGCCCATCGGGATGCCGGCAAAACGCAGGCTGATTTCGGCACCCGGGCGATTGATCGAAAACGACGGTTTGCGCGCATCATTGCCATCGGTTTTCAGGGTGATCAGCGTGGTGAGGCTGGTAACGTCCTGCAACAGGGCCAGCATTTCCTGGGATTTCGCGCCGTCATCGAGGGAGGCGACGATCTCAATCGGCTGGGTGACCCGTTCCAGGTATGACTTCAACTGAGCTTTAAGATTGGCGTCCAACATACGGGCGATTTCCTTTAATTCTGGGTAAAAAAACGCCCGAGCGAATCTCGCCCGGGCGTTTTTGAGGGCGGTTGCAGCTGACTTAAGGTGCGGATACCCGCCCTGGATACTTCATTGACTTAGATCTTGCCGACCAGGTCCAGGGACGGAGCCAGGGTAGCCTCGCCTTCTTTCCACTTGGCTGGGCACACTTCGCCCGGGTGGGCAGCGACATACTGGGCAGCCTTGATTTTGCGCAACAGCTCGGAAGCGTCACGGCCAACACCGCCGTCGTTCAGCTCAACGATCTTGATCTGACCTTCTGGGTTGATCACGAAAGTACCGCGGTCAGCCAGGCCTGCCTCTTCGATCAGCACGTCGAAGTTGCGGGAGATGGTCAGGGTCGGGTCGCCGATCATGGTGTACTGGATCTTGCCGATGGCTGGCGAGGTGTTGTGCCACGCAGCGTGGGCAAAGTGGGTGTCGGTGGAAACGCTGTAGATTTCGACGCCCAGTTTCTGGAATTCGGCGTAGTTGTCCGCCAGGTCTTCCAGCTCGGTTGGGCAAACGAAGGTGAAGTCGGCTGGGTAGAAGAACACGACGGACCACTTGCCTTTCAGGTCAGCGTCAGACACATCTACGAAGTTGCCGTTTTTGTATGCGGTAGCTTTGAACGGTTTTACTTGGCTGTTGATGATAGGCATCGTTGACTCTCCGTCAGGGGTTAAGAAGTTGATGAAGTGAATCCTACCCAGTCTCGGGGCCGATGGCTCATTGGCAAACCTGATGCTCGCGATTGGCTTTCTCTATCAGCTGACCGTATTAATAGAAGAAATCTTAAAGCAGCGGCTGCGTTGCCAGGGTCATCCCGAGAAAGGGTGTCGCTTCAACATAGCGCATGGCGGATTTCATGTCGCTCCAGCCGACGTAACTCATCAACGACTTCAAATCCCAGCCGCTGCGATGGGCCCAGGTCGCAAAGCCACGGCGCAATGAGTGGCTGGTGTACGCGTCGGCTGCAATACCCGCACGCTCCAACGCCTGGCGCAACAATGGAATTACGCTGTTGGGGTGCAACCCCTCCTCGCTCAGGTTGCCCCAGCGATCAATCCCGCGAAACACCGGGCCACGCACCAGCGCCGAAACGCTGAGCCACTCGCTGTAGGCCTGCACCGGGCATAGGCGCAGCAACGCTGGGGTCTGATAGGTCTTGCCAAGGTTGTCGCGATCACTTTTGCTGCGTGGCAGATACAGGCTGATGCCGGCGCCAGGGGTGGCCTGCACGTGTTCGATCGCCAGGCGGCAGAGTTCATCACTGCGAAAGCCACGCCAGAAGCCCAACAGAATCAGCGCAGTGTCGCGTTTGGCGCGTAACAGGCGTGGTTGATCGTGGTCTTGAGCGGCGGCTTGCGCTTGAGTCGCCAGAAACGCCACTACCTGTTCCAGGTGCATTAGTTGCAGTGGCTTGGCCTGTTTCTCTTGTGCCGGATGCACGGCACGAATCCCCTTGAGCACCTTGCGAACCACCGGCGCTTTTGTCGGGTCAGGAAAGCCCTGGCTCGTATGCCACTGCGCCAATGCCGAGAGGCGCAGCTTCAAGGTGTTGATCGCCAGCACACCGGCATGCGCGACCAGGTAGCGCGCCACGCTGTCACTGGTGGCTGGCAGGAATCCGCCCCAGCTCACTTCGAAATGCTCGATGGCTGCGCGATAGCTGCGCCGCGTGTTGTCGCGGGTGGCGGCATTTAGATAACGGTCCAGATCGCTCATGGGAAGCCTATTCGTACCGCTTGCGTATGTACGCGCGGCTAAAACGTCGATGACACGGGATAATACGCCAATATCCCATCTGTTAATTGATGAATTTCAACGGGTTTTTATTCGTGATAAGGTATGTATCTACATACTACGTACCACAGTACTAAATCGACGGAGACCCCATGGCGCGCGGCGGCATTAATAAGGCAGTAGTTCAAACGGCACGCTTGGCGATTCTGGCTCGCGGCGAGAACCCCAGCATCGACGCTGTGCGCATCGAGATGGGCAATACCGGCTCGAAAACCACGATTCATCGTTATTTGAAGGAGCTGGACGAAAGCGAAAGCCGCCAGACCATCACCCAGGCCCCTATCGACGATGAGCTGGGCGAACTGGTGGCACGCCTGGCTCAGCGCCTGAAAGAAAAAGCCCAGGAGCCCATCGACCTGGCCCAGGCCCAGTTCGAGCAGGAGAAAACCGCCCTGCTCGCCCAGCTGGAAGCACTGGAGGAGGCCCACAGCCAGCTCAAGCAACAATTCGACATCCAAGCCGCCGCCCTGGCCGAAGAAAGCGCCGCGCTGCAAACCGCCAGTAGCAGCCTGCAGACTGAGCAGACCCGCAATGCCGGCCTGAGCCAGGCGTGCAGCGATTACGAGTTGCGCATTAACGACAAGGACGAGCAGATCCGCTCACTGGAAGACAAGCACCTGCACGCGCGCGATGCGTTGGAGCATTACCGCAATGCGGTCAAGGATCAGCGCGAACAGGAACAGCGGCGCCACGAAGGTCAACTTCAACAGGTCCAGGCTGAATTGCGCCAGGCCCAGCAGAGCGCCATGGTGCGCCAGGATGAAATCACTCAACTGCATCGGGACAATGAGCGCCTGTTGATTGAGCAGCGCGTCATAACAAAGGAACTGGCGGCACTGCAGGAGCAAGCGCGCAAAGACCAGGCTCAGCAACTAAAACTGAGCGAGCAGGTGAGCGTGATAGAGAGTGAGCGCACCCTGCTTCAGGAGCGCCTGCGCGTTGCCGTGCTGGATAGCCAGTCCCGCCAGGAGGCCCTGACCGGGTACCAGCACGCCAATAAGGCCCTGGAACTGGACCTTATCAAGGCCCAGGCCAGTATCGAGGCATTGCGCCTGGCGGCCGCCGTTGCAACGACCCCAGAGGCAACGCCAAACGCCTGATCAGTCCGCCACAGGCGTGCGCATGGTGACGAATTCTTCCGCCGCCGTAGGATGCACGCCGATGGTCTCATCGAAATGCCGCTTGGTCGCGCCGGCCTTGAGCGCGATCGCCAAGCCTTGCACGATCTCGCCGGCATCCGGGCCGACCATATGGCAGCCCAGCACCTTGTCGGTGTCGGCGTCGACCACCAGTTTCATCAAGGTTTTCTCCTGGCACTCGGTCAAGGTCAATTTCATCGGCCGGAAGCGGCTTTCGAAGACTTGCACCTTGTGGCCGTTTTGCTTCGCCTCTTCTTCCGTCAACCCTACGGTGCCAATGTTCGGCAGGCTGAACACTGCCGTCGGAATCATTGCGTAATCCACCGCACGGTACTGCTCCGGCTTGAACAAGCGCCGTGCGACTGCCATGCCTTCAGCCAGGGCAACCGGCGTCAGTTGCACACGGCCGATCACATCGCCAATAGCCAGGATTGAAGGGTCGGCGGTCTGGTACAGGTCATCCACTTCGACGAAGCCACGCTTGTCGAGTTTGACGCCGGTGTTTTCCAGGCCCAGGTTGTCCAGCATCGGGCGACGACCAGTGGCATAGAACACGCAATCGGCTTCCAGTACGCGCCCGTCTTTCAGGGTGGCCTTGAGGCTGCCATCGGCTTGCTTGTCGATGCGCTCGATGTCGGCATTGAATTGCAGATCCAGGCCGCGCTTGGTCAGTTCTTCTTTCAGGTGCGTACGAACTGCGCCGTCAAAGCCGCGCAAGAACAGATCGCCGCGATACAGCAGCGAAGTTTTCGCACCCAGACCGTGGAAAATGCCAGCGAACTCAACGGCGATATAACCACCGCCAACGACCAACACACGCTTGGGCAGCTCTTTGAGGAAGAACGCTTCATTGGAGCCAATGGCATGCTCGCGCCCCGGGATTTCCGGGATCTGCGGCCAGCCGCCCGTGGCGATCAGGATGTGCTTGGCGGTGAAGCGCTCGCCATTGATTTGCACCTGATGCGGATCAATCAGTCGCGCATGCCCTTCATGCAAGGTCACGCCACTGTTGACCAGCAGGTTGCGGTAGATGCCATTGAGGCGATTGATCTCGCGATCCTTATTCGCGATCAGTGTCGCCCAATCAAAATTTGCTTCGCCCAACGACCAGCCAAAACCACTGGCCTGCTCGAATTCCTCGGAAAAATGCGCGCCGTACACCAACAGTTTTTTCGGCACGCAGCCCACGTTTACGCAGGTGCCACCCAGGTAGCGGCTTTCCGCAACGGCCACTTTGGCGCCAAACCCCGCAGCAAAACGCGCAGCGCGAACACCGCCGGAACCGGCACCAATTACATACAGATCAAAATCGTAGGCCATTTCACTCTCCTCGGCAGGCAATCAGCATACCGACTTACATGGGACTGAAAAACGAAAAAGCCACCCTAAGGTGGCTTTCTCTTGAAACAGGTTTGGCAACCGTGGATCAGTAAGCCTTGCCAGTCTTGTAGAAGTGCTCGTAGCAGAAGTTGGTTGCTTCGATGTAGCCTTCAGCGCCACCGCAGTCGAAACGACGACCTTTGAACTTGTAGGCAATCACGCAACCGTCTTTGGCTTGCTTGAGCAAGGCGTCGGTGATCTGGATTTCGCCGCCCTTACCTGGCTCGGTCTCTTCGATCAGCTTGAAGATATCCGGGGTCAGGATGTAACGGCCGATGATCGCCAGGTTCGACGGGGCATCTTCCGGCGCTGGTTTTTCAACCATGTCGCGTACGCGGATCAGGCCATCACCAATGTCGTCGCCGGCAATTACACCGTACTTGTTGGTTTCTTGAGGATCAACTTCTTGAACGGCAACGATGGTGCAGCGGTATTTCTGATACAGCTTGACCATCTGGGTCAGCACGCCATCACCTTCCAGGTTGACGCACAGGTCATCCGCCAGGACCACGGCGAACGGTTCGTCACCGATCAGCGGGCGGCCGGTCAGGATGGCGTGGCCGAGGCCTTTCATCTGGGTCTGACGGGTGTAGGAGAACGAGCACTCGTCCAGCAGCTTACGGATACCAACCAGGTATTTTTCCTTGTCGGTGCCTTTGATCTGGTTTTCCAGCTCGTAGCTGATGTCGAAGTGGTCTTCCAGTGCGCGCTTGCCGCGACCGGTCACGATGGAGATTTCGTTCAGGCCGGCATCCAGTGCCTCTTCGACGCCGTACTGAATCAGTGGCTTGTTCACCACCGGCAGCATCTCTTTAGGCATGGCTTTGGTCGCTGGCAGGAAGCGAGTGCCGTAACCGGCTGCTGGGAACAAGCATTTCTTGATCATATAAGTCCTTACAAAGGGCTGTGCGTACGGAATTCGGCGCAGTCTAATCAGGCCGCAGTCACCTTACAATGGGTCCTGCTGGCGTTGCGATGTCAACATAGAGAAAAAATGTCGGCGTAAGTTCCACTAATCTTACGAACAGCGTCACCACCGGCACGGCAAAAAATGCCTGCACCTCACGATTTAAAGGGCTGCAACCTTTGTAGCACGCTTTTCGGCACTGCACATTGACCCGTAATAACTTGGGCGGCGGTGCGACATTTGGCGCTATCATTACCCCCTTGATCCAGACCACGAGATTCTCGATAGATGTCAGAACCAAAAGGCGTAAACGGCTACCTGATCACCAAGCGTGCTGATGGCTGGCACCTGATCAACTTCCACGGTGACAGCGTCGCCGGGGCTTTCGCCAGCGAAAGCCAGGCGATTGCGGTTGCCGAGGTGTTTGTGGATGAAGCCGGCCACGCATCGAGCAAGCGCCCAAAAGGCAAATAAGCCCTGGCGCGCCGCGTAAAAAGCCCCGTTGAACGGGGCTTTTTTGTGTTTGTCTGTACCCAGATGGCAGTTCGCTATAGTCTTGCGCAGACGCCCCACAACCGGGTCCGCGCGTCCTCCAACACCTTCTACGACGACCTATCCATGAATAAGATACTGGCACTGACTGCGGTACTGGCGCTTGCCGGGTGCACCACTACATCTGACGTCTACCTGAAAAACGGCGAACAAGGCCTGACCGTCGACTGCTCGGGCGAGGCCAATTCCTGGGCCAGTTGCTACGAAAAGGCCGACGCCTCGTGTGCAGGCACCGGCTACCGCATCGTCGGCACCGAGGGCACGCCGGCCTTGAGTGAAGACGACAAAACCCTGGGCAAAGACGTCGGCAACTATAAAAGCCGCAGCGTCGTGGTGGTGTGCAAATAGGCTACAGGTGAATCTCGGCGAACTTGATACCTAGCCCGCGCAGGGTTTCGGTCAGGTCATCGAGGCTGGCAAAGGACTCGACTTCATCGTGTTCGTCCACCAGAAAAAAACTGCGCCCGCCGCTTTTCTTGAAGAAGACGATCCACTCGCCAAGGTCGGCGGGATTCTGGATGACATGGGTGGCCGAGATCTGACCCTCGGCGTGACGGGCGGTGACGTGTTCACGTTTCATATCGGATATTCCGTAACGGCATCAGCCAGAAATGCAATCTTCCCCAGCCTTTTTCACATCACCCGGACGGATCGGCACATTGGACATGCTCTCGTAGAGCTTGATGCTACTGCCGCTGGAGCGTTCTTCAATTTCAAAAATCGCGGAAGGGTCGGCGGAAAACTTCTGCGGCACGATCACCCGTACACCATCCTTGTGCGGCTCGATCTGCGGCGGACGACGGGTGGTCGATAGTTTGCGCACCACACAAGCGGCATATTCCTGCGGCTTCTTGCCGGAAATGACCGCAAGGGTGGGCGGGGTCTGCTTGATATCGGCAACCGAAGCACAGCCACCTATCGCCAGGGCCAGAACCAACACACTCCACTTCATATAAAACCTCCGATAAAGACCCTACGACAGCGGGGATGGTAATTTTCTCCCGCCAACGTAGGATTTATCCCTGATAACTCGAGAAAAAACTGTTTTAAATTGTCGATGTCACCGACAACGGCCCGATAATAAAAGCGCTGGGGCTGATAAACTCTATCTTAACCTACGTATCGTTCTGATTTTTCAGAAAAAGTCCTTCTGGAGACGCCCCCCATGAAATTCATCCACCAGCGCGAGCACCTCAATGAGGGAGACATTGTCGTCATCGAATGCTCACAGACTTGTAATATCCGTCTGATGAGCGACGCAAATTTCCGCAGCTTCAAGAATGGCGGCCGCCACACCTACCACGGCGGCGCGTTCGACAAGTTCCCAGCCAAGATCACCGCACCGAGCACCGGTTTCTGGAACATCACGCTGGATGTGGTCACCCGCCGCGCCATCAGCGTGACCCGCAAACCAGCGCTGTCCCACAAGATCCGTATCGTCCGTCGTACCAGCACCAAACTGAGCTGACCCGGGCCCTTCACAGGAAACAAGCAGTGACCACCACCAAATACGTCATCAAGTACAAACTCAACGGCGAGCGCCGTTTCGAGTTCGCCCAACTGCACAGCAACAGCGTGGAAGAAGCCAAGCAAGCCCTGGCCAAGATTCACGATGCCAGTGATGAAATTACCGACATCACTGTGAGCAAGGCGCTGTAAGCCGATGCCCGGCCCCACTGCTGACCTGTTTGCCGATGACGCCCTGCAACAACCCGCGGGGCGTGAACAAATCGGCGATGAGTCCTACGTGCTAAGGGGCTATGCCCTGCCCTGGATCGATCGCCTTCTGCCTGCGCTACGCGGCATTCTGGCGCAATCCCCGTTTCGGCAAATGGTGACCCCGGGCGGCTTTACCATGTCGGCAGCACTGAGCAGTTGTGGTGCGCTGGGCTGGACCAGCGCGCACCACGGCTACCGCTACACCTCGCTGGACCCGCGCAGCCAGCAGCCTTGGCCAGCGATGCCCGATGAGCTGCGTGAACTGGCCGTGCTGGCCGCGGCAGATGCCGGTTTCATCGACTTCAACCCCGACGCCTGCCTGATCAACCGCTACGTTGCGGGTGCGAAAATGTCCCTGCACCAGGACAAGAATGAACGGCGCTTCGACGCGCCCGTGGTATCGGTGTCCCTCGGTTTGCCGGCGATTTTCCTGTTTGGTGGCCATGAACGCAGTGACAAGACGCAAAAAATTTCGCTGTTTCATGGTGACGTGGTGGTGTGGGGCGGCGTTGACCGCCTGCGTTTTCACGGCGTGATGCCAATCAAGGAAGGCCTGCACCCGATCATGGGCCCGCAACGCATCAACCTGACGTTTCGCACGGCAGGATAATTCGAGCGCAAGCTTCAGAGTGTCAGGCCGGTGCGCTGCGTTTAACCTACGCATCTCCATTCAGAGTGCAGAGGCCATGAAAACCGAACAAGACCCGCGCTGGGCCGCCGTCGTCGCCCGCGACCCCAAGGCCGATACGCTGTTCGTCTATGCGGTCAAAACCACTGGTGTGTATTGCCGCCCCAGCAGCGCCTCGCGGCTGCCACGCCCGGAAAACATCCAGTTCTTCGACACTGCGGCGCAAGCCGAGGCCGCAGGCTATCGCGCGAGTAAACGCGCGGCCGGGGATCAGACCCAATTGGCGGAACACCACGCGCACCTGGTGGCCGAGGCGTGCCGCCAGATTGAGCAGGCCGACGCCCCGCCCAGCCTCAGCACGCTGGCCGCGCACGCCGGGCTCAGCCCCTACCATTTTCATCGCGTGTTCAAAGCCGTCACCGGCCTGACGCCCAAGGCGTACGCCAACGCCCGGCGCTCACGCAAAGTGCGCGAGGCGCTCAAGGGCCGGCATTCGGTCACAGATGCGCTGTATGACGCCGGCTTCAACTCCAACAGCCGCTTTTATGAATCTGCCGACCAACTGCTCGGCATGACGCCCAGCGACTACAAGGCCGGCGGCACCAACAGCGCAATGTTGTTTGCCGTCGGCCAATGCTCGTTGGGGGCGATTCTGGTCGCACAAAGTCGCCGTGGCGTCTGCGCGATCCTACTGGGCGATGACCCGGATGCGCTGGTGCGTGATCTACAGGATCAGTTCCCCAAGGCCGAACTGGTGGGCGCTGACCGCGGCTTTGAACAGTTGATCGCGCAAGTCGTGGGTTTTATCGAAACCCCCGCCCTGGGCCTGGACTTGCCGCTGGACCTGCGTGGCACGGCCTTTCAGCAACGGGTATGGCAAGCTTTGCGGGACATCCCGCTGGGTAGCACCGCCAGCTATGCGCAGATCGCCGAGCGTATCGGCGCGCCCAAGTCGTACCGCGCAGTGGCCCAGGCCTGTGGGGCAAACAACCTGGCGGTGGCCATTCCCTGTCACCGCGTTGTGCGCAGCAACGGCGAGCTATCGGGTTACCGCTGGGGGGTGGAACGCAAGCGGCGCTTGCTGGAGCGCGAAGGCCAGCCTTGAGCAACACGAAAATGTACCTGCGTCCAGTGAATAAAACAGACTGGCCGACCGCCAAGGGCCCTGCTAAAACAGCGAAAAATCCTACTAAAGCTGGAGACGCACCCCATGAGCACCTGGCCAGACACCCGCCTTCTTGACCTGCTGGGCATTGAAGTGCCGATCATTCAAGCGCCGATGGCCGGGGCGACGACCGCTGCCATGGTCATCGACGCCAATGCGGCCGGCGCGCTCGGCTCGCTGCCGGCGGCAACCCTGAGCATCGAGCAACTGCGTGAAGCCTTGACCACTATCCGCCAAGGCAGCACGCGCCCGATCAACGTCAACTTCTTCTGCCACCAGCCGCCCGAACCGGATGAAGCCGGCGATCAGCGCTGGAAAGCATTGCTGGAACCCTACTACCGCGAACTGGGCGCTGACTTCGAGGCGCCTACGCCGGTATCCAATCGTGCGCCGTTCAACGACGCCGCCTGCCAAGTGGTTGAAGAGTTCCGCCCCGAAGTCGTCAGTTTCCACTTCGGCCTGCCGGAAAAAGGCTTGCTGGAGCGTGTGAAAGCTACCGGGGCGAAGGTACTGTCATCGGCCACGACTGTCGAAGAAGCAATCTGGCTGGAACAACACGGCTGCGACGCGATCATTGCCATGGGCATTGAAGCTGGCGGGCATCGTGGGATGTTCCTGAGTGACGACCTCAACACTCAAATCGGTTTGTTCGCGCTGCTGCCGCAGATCGTCGACGCCGTGAATGTACCGGTGATTGCCGCCGGAGGTATTGCCGACGCGCGTGGGATTGTGGCGGCGTTCGCCTTGGGCGCTTCGGCCGTGCAGGTAGGAACGGCGTATCTATTTACGCCCCAAGCCAGCGTCAGCGCAGCCCACCACTATGCACTGCGCCATGCCCAGGCGAGTGAAACCGCGCTGACCAACCTGTTCACCGGCCGGCCGGCACGCGGCATCCTCAACCGGGTCATGCGCGAGTTGGGCCCGATCAATATCCTGGCGCCGGCATTTCCAAGGTCCGGGGGCGCGCTGATGCCGCTCAAGGCCAAGGATGAAGCGGGTTTCAGCAACCTGTGGTCAGGCCAGGCGTTGCGCCTGGGCAAAGAGCTGTCCACCTATGACCTGACGCGCCAATTGGCCGAACAGACCCTGGCCAAACTCAAGAAGAACTGACACCTGGGGCAACTTGGCACTGTACCGGCAATGGCCAACCGCTATATATTCCCGTAGATAGCGGTAAAGCCTTCTCCCTATAACAAGCCGTACACCCTTTAAGGAGCTGCTCTATGAAGATTCGTGCCTCACGCCTGGCCGCGTTGGTCGCCGCCCTCGCCTTTGGTGCGGCCCACGCCGACGAAGTGCAAGTCGCCGTCGCCGCCAACTTCACCGCACCGATCCACGCAATTGCCGCCGATTTCGAAAAAGACACCGGCCACAAACTGGTCGCGGCCTACGGCGCCACCGGCCAGTTCTACACCCAGATCAAGAACGGCGCGCCATTCGAAGTGTTCCTTGCCGCCGATGACACCACCCCGCAAAAGCTGGAAACCGAAGGCGACACCGTCAAAGGCTCGCGCTTCACTTACGCCGTCGGCACCCTGGCGCTGTGGTCGGCCAAAGACGGTTATGTAGACGCCAAGGGTGAGGTCTTGAAGAAGAACGAATTCAAGCACCTGTCCATCGCCAACCCGAAAGCTGCGCCATACGGCCTGGCAGCGACCCAAGTGCTGGCCAAAGAAGGCCTGACCGACAAGGTCAAGGACAAGCTCGTCGAAGGCCAGAACATCACCCAGGCCTATCAGTTCGTCTCCACCGGGAATGCCGAAGTGGGCTTCGTGGCCTTGTCGCAGATCTATAAAGACGGCAAAGTCACCAGCGGTTCGGCGTGGATTGTCCCTTCGTCCCTGCATGACCCGATCAAACAGGACGCGGTGATCCTCAACAAGGGCAAGGACAGCGTGGCTGCCAAGGCCTTGGTTGAATACCTGAAAGGGCCGAAGGCCGCGGCCGTTATCAAGTCCTACGGTTACGAGCTCTAAATGCCGCTAACGAGTGCCGATTTTTCCGCCATCTGGTTGACCATCAAGCTGGCGTCACTGACCACAGTGATCCTACTGGTCATCGGCACTCCGATTGCCCTGTGGCTGTCGCGCACCCGTTCCTGGTGGCGCGGCCCCATCGGTGCAATCGTCGCCTTGCCATTGGTGTTGCCACCGACGGTCATCGGCTTCTACCTGCTGCTGACCATGGGCCCCAACGGTTACTTCGGCCAGTTCACCCAATGGCTGGGCCTGGGTACCCTGACTTTCAGTTTCTCCGGGCTGGTGATCGGCTCGGTGATCTATTCCATGCCATTCGTGGTGCAGCCGCTGCAAAACGCGTTCTGCGCTATCGGCACACGTCCTTTGGAAGTCGCCGCGACATTGCGCGCCAATCCTTGGGACACCTTCTTCAGCGTAATCCTGCCCCTGGCTCGCCCTGGCTTTATCACCGCTGCGATCCTCGGCTTTGCCCACACCGTGGGTGAGTTCGGCGTGGTACTGATGATCGGTGGCAATATCCCGGACAAGACCCGCGTGGTCTCGGTGCAGATCTACGACCATGTCGAAGCCATGGAATATGCCCAGGCCCATTGGCTGGCGGGCTCCATGGTGGTGTTCGCGTTCCTCGTGTTGCTGGCGCTCTACTCAAGCCGTAAAACCAAGATGGGTTGGAGCTGACCACGATGATTGATGCACGCCTGCAATTGAACTACTCGGGCTTTGCCCTCGACGTGAACCTGCAACTGCCCGGTCGTGGCGTGACGGCGTTGTTCGGCCATTCCGGCTCCGGCAAGACCACCTGCCTGCGTGCCATCGCCGGGCTGGAACGGGCCGAACACGGTTTTGTGAAGATCAACGACGAAGTCTGGCAAGACAGCGCCAAGGGCCTGTTCGTACCGCCGCACAAACGCGCGCTGGGTTATGTGTTTCAAGAGGCGAGTCTGTTCCCGCATTTGTCGGTGCGCGCCAACCTGGAATTCGGCCTCAAGCGCATTGCACGTCAGCAACGTCGCGTAGACATGGGCCACGCCACCGCACTGCTGGGCATCGGCCACTTGCTCGAGCGCCACCCCCAGCACTTGTCCGGCGGCGAGCGCCAACGCGTCGGCATCGCCCGAGCCCTGCTCACCAGCCCCCGGTTGCTGTTGATGGATGAACCCCTGGCGGCCCTCGACAGCAAGCGCAAAGGCGAAATCCTGCCGTATCTCGAACGCCTGCACGATGAGCTGGACATCCCGGTGCTGTACGTCAGCCATGCCCAGGATGAAGTCGCCCGCCTGGCCGATCACCTTGTCTTGCTCAGTGACGGCAAGGCCCTGGCCAGTGGCCCCATCGGTGAAACCCTGGCACGGCTCGATCTGCCCATGGCCTCGGGCGACGACGCCGGCGTGGTGATCAATGGCACGGTCAGCGCCTATGACACACATTACCAACTGCTGACCCTGCAACTGCCCGCCAGTGCCTTGCACATGCGCGTGGCCCATGCGCCGCTGGCGGTGGGCAAGGCGCTGCGGATCAAGGTGCAGACGCGTGACGTAAGCCTCAGCCTGCAGGCGGAAGAACACAGCAGCATCCTCAATCGCCTGCCAGTGACGGTCACCCAGGAAATCGGCGCCGACAATAACGCCCACGTGCTGGTACGCCTGGATGCCGCAGGCACACCGCTGCTGGCGCGCATCACGCGTTTTTCCCGCGACCAGTTGCAACTGCATCCCGGCCAGACGCTGTGGGCGCAGATCAAGGCGGTGGCGGTCCTCGCCTGAGCAAGCTTTTGGCACGACTGCACACGGCTGCGGTCAATCAGGCATACCGGCCTGATTGTTGCCAAGGAACCGCACCATGCCTGACACCGACCTCCCCCATGACCTGCATTACGTCGACGACACCCAGCCCGGCATCCGCCGCAAGACGCTGCGGGGCAAGTTCCAGTACTTCGATACCCGCGGGGTACGCATCCGCGACGCCGATGAGATCCAGCGCCTGAACGCCCTGGCCGTGCCGCCCGCCTATACCGACGTATGGATCTGCGCCGACCCGCGTGGACATCTCCAGGCCACCGGCCGGGATGCCCGCGGGCGCAAGCAGTATCGCTACCACGCACGCTGGCGCGAAGTGCGCGACAGCGACAAATATTCGCGTCTGCAGGCATTCGGCAAGGCCCTGCCCAAGCTGCGCAAGCAACTGCAAGCGCAAATCGCCGCGCCGGGATTCACCCGCGAAAAGGTCCTGGCCACGGTGGTGATGCTGCTCGACGCCACACTGATTCGCGTCGGCAACACCCAATACGCACGGGACAACAAATCCTACGGACTGACGACCCTGCGCAACCGCCATGTGGGTATCAAGGGCAGCGAGATCCGCTTCCAGTTCCGTGGCAAAAGTGGCGTCGAACATCAGGTCAGCGTCAAGGACCGGCGCCTGGCCACGGTGGTCAAGCGCTGCCTGGAGTTGCCGGGACAGAACCTGTTCCAGTACCTGGACGAAGACGGCGAGCGCCATACCGTCAGTTCCCAGGATGTGAACGCGTATCTGCACAGCCTCACCGGCGCCGACTTCACCGCCAAGGACTACCGCACCTGGGCCGGCACCGCACTGGCACTCGCGGTATTGCGTGAGTTGGAGTGGCAGCCGGAATCCGACGCCAAGCGCCACGTGGTGGCGACGGTCAAGGACGTCGCCAAGCAACTGGGCAACACCCCGGCGGTGTGCCGCAAATGTTATATCCACCCGGCTGTGCTGGAGCATTTCAGCCTGGGTGAACTGTCCAGGCTGCCCAAGCCACGGGGACGCAAAGGGCTCAAGGCGGAAGAGGTGGCGCTGGCGATGTTTCTGGAGCAGCTAGCCGCAGACTTGCCGAAAAAAGCCCAGCCGGGTTAGGCTTTGCATCCCTTCTGACTCCCGGGACGACCGCCGACGTGAACAGCTAAGCCTTCCAAAATGTATCTGCAACAAGCCGCCCGGCGCGCTTGTTGGCCTGTTCGACATTTTTCTGGAGGTGCTGATGACTGACGTCAAACGCCTGCCCGCATTGGTTTCCCTGCAACACCTGTGCTTTCAGTTCGCCAATGGCGAAACATTGCTGCAAGACCTGACCCTGTCCATCGACCACACGCCGACCGGCATCGTCGGGCGCAACGGACGGGGCAAAAGTATCCTCGCCCAATTGATTGCCGGGCGGCTGCAGCCCTCCACTGGCACACTGAATCGTACCGCCAGCGTGGCTTACGTGCCGCAAAGCCTGGATGTCGCCCAAGGCGACACCATCGCCCATCTGACAGGCACAGCACTGACCTTGGCTGCACTTGAACGCATGGCCGAGGGCACTGCGCAGCTGCACGATCTAGAGCTGATCGATGATCGCTGGGACCTGCGCGAACGCCTGTGCAGCGCGCTGGATAGCGCAGGGTTGGCGCACCTCGCGCCGCAAAGCCCGGCCGCTCAGCTCAGCGGTGGCCAATTGGCACGGGTCGCGCTGATCGGCGCGTTGCTGGCGGCCCCACAACTATTAGTGCTCGATGAACCCACCAACCACCTCGACAGCCGCGGCCGCGACTGGCTGCTGCAACAGTTGGCGGGTTGGCGCGGCGGCCTGGTGGTGGTCAGCCACGACCGGCAACTGCTCAACAGCCTGGGGCGCATCATCGAACTCTCGCCCCTTGGCGCCCAGGTCTATGGCGGCAACTACGATGCCTACCGCCTGCAACGCGACGCCGAACAGCAGGCTGCGGTCGCGGCCCTGGAACATGCCCGCCTGGCCCGCAGCCGCGAAAGACGGCGCCTGCAAACCGAGCATGACAGCCTGCAACGCCATGCCGCGCGCGCGCGCAAACAAGCCGAAACGGCTAACGTGGACCGCTTCACCAAGGCACGCTGGAAAAGTACCGCCAGCGAAATCGTCAGCACTGTGCGCAGCGCGCACTCGGCCCACAAGCACGAACTCGACGCCCAGGTGCGTCAGGCCTACGAGCGGGTGCAAGATGAAACGCCGACCTTGCTGGCGCTGCCCGCCTCGACCGTGCCCAAGCGGCGACAGGTGCTGGGCCTGGTGGATGTTCAACTGCCGTGGCTACCGCACACCCGCCTCAACCTTCATCTTGCGGGCGCCGTTCGCGTCGCCGTGCGCGGGCCGAACGGCTGCGGCAAGTCCACGTTGCTCGCGGTGCTGGCGGGCCAATGGCGGGCGGTCAGTGGGGTCTGCAGCGTACATGTGCCCTGCGCCTATATTGATCAACACCTCGCGTTACTCGACGATCAACGCTCCGTCATCGAGCAGCTCCAGCTACTCGGCACACCGATGGCCGAAGCCGAACTGCGTACACGTTTGGCGCTGTTGCAACTGGACGCCTTGCGGGTGACTCAACCGCTTGGGCAGCTCAGTGGCGGCGAACGCATAAAGGCGGCGATGGCGATTGCCTTATGGCGCGCAACGCCGGCACAGTTGCTGCTGTTGGACGAGCCGACCAACCATTTGGATCTGGAGTCGATACTCGCGTTTGAACAGGCGTTACACGGTTTTACCGGCGCGCTGTTGGTGGCGTCCCACGATCAAGCGTTCATGCGTGCAATCCGGCCGACGCACTGTTTGACCTGGGAAAACGAGGGCTGGCGCCTGGAGTGTGTCTGAGGTCATTGCGCGGGGTGTCAAAGCGTCCTACCGTAGTGGCCGAATAATTTCACCCAGGAGCCCGGCCCCATGCTGCCTTCGTCCCCCAAGCCATACGTGAATGCTGCACTTGCCCACCGCCAGCGCTGGCGCGGCCGGGTCGGGATGATGCTGGTGGCCAGCCTTTCGGTGTTGGCGGGCATGACCGATGCGATTGGCTTTATGGCCAGTGGTGATTTTGTTTCGTTCATGAGCGGCAACACCACGCGCCTGGCGGTGGCGATCAGTGCGGGAGATCTGGGCTTGACGGGACGCTTGCTGTTGCTCGTCGCTACCTTTGTCATCGGCAACGCGTTGGGCGTGGTGGTCAGCCGCTTCAGCCGTCGGCATGCCCTGCCGCTGCTGCTGTGTATTGCCGCCTTGTTGTGCGTTGGCGCCTGGTTGCCGATGGTCGATGCGCTACCCGCCTTGCTGGCGGCAATCCTGGCGATGGGCATGCTCAATGCGGCGGTCGAAGAGGTCAACGGTTTGCCGGTGGGGCTGACGTACGTGACGGGCGCGCTGTCGCGCTTTGGCCGCGGCCTGGGGCGCTGGTTGCTGGGAGAACGCCGCAATGGCTGGCGTGTGCAACTGATTCCGTGGACTGGAATGTTTGTCGGCGCGGTGATCGGGGCGGTGCTTGAGCAGCAGATGGGCCTCAAGGCGCTGCTGGTCAGCGGCGGATTGGCGGCGGCGTTGGGGGTCTTGTCGCTGAAGATTCCCCGGCGCTGGCACTTGGGTTATATGCCCCGCTAGAGGAAAAAGATGCTCGTCCGACGCTTCGGCCTCGACGTCCGTGTACTGGTAAAGAGCCATCACGCCGAACGAGCGGGGGGAATGATAAGCCAATGTCCGGCGGCTGTCCCGCCGGGCAATTCCTAAATCCGCTAAGGCAATGGATTACAGGCAAGTCGCGAGTGCTGCCAGGCGACGCTTGGCAGGCATGTTGTCTTCAATGGCGTAGTACTTGACGCTGGCACCCGCGCCCGCGCTTTGCACGTCGACAAAGTAGTCGCCGCCGGTGGTGTACACAGTAAAACCACCCGCCCCGTTCGGCTCCTTGAAGCCGCCGGCGTCCACGCCAAATACGCTCTCATCCTGCCAGCCGAACTGGATGCACTGCGCAACCACCAACGTGGCTTTGTCCGAAGCCAGGGTTTTGTAGGGCGTACCGGAGCGCGCCTCTTTCATCTTCGAACCTGCGCAACCGGCCAGCGCTGCCAGTACCAATGCGCCCATTACCACTTTGTGCATGCCATTGCTCCCCAGGAAAAAACGCGACTCTACCATTTGCGCGCGACGGCGGGGCCAAAGCTGGCGCGGTCTGGCACATGGCATTATGATGCCGCGGTTGATCTCACTGAGGAGGTCAACGGGATATTCTCTACAAGGAAGCGTCATGAAAGATTTCGTCATCAGCGTCAACAACACCGTTCTCTACATCGCCTTGGCCTTTGTTTGGCTGATTGGCCTGGTGTCGATGTTCAGTGCGAGCTTTCTGTCGGGCCTGGCGGTCCTGGTCGGCGGTACGTTGACGTGGTGCATCATCTCCGGCTTCTGGTTCGTCCAGTCGGCCACGTATGAAGAACTGCGCAAGCTCAACGCCAAGAGCTGATATGACACGGCAGCCCCATACGGGGCTGCCTTGCTGTCGGCGGGATGAATTTAGTTTCACTGTGAAGGGAGAACGCGCCACCTATAGTGGCCGGGCTCATTTTTAGAAGCCTCCCTTCTGCCCGCCCTCCCGCGGGCTTTTTTTCGCCTGGAGGTCAGAGCAGCCAGCGCAACAGATAGAACAACGCCATGCTCAGCAGCACAGTGAGCAACACGTTGCGCGTCCAGTACATCAACGCCACCGCGCTGATGCCCGCGAGCAAGTACGGGTTGGCCGGGCTCAGGTTGAGTTGGTGGTCGGCGAGAAAAATGATCGGCCCGCAGATCGCCGTGAGCATGCCCGGCACCGCAAACCCAAGAAACTCCCGCGCGCCACGGTTGAGGCGCACCGGCAGGCGCGGCTCGATAAACAGATAGCGGTTGAGAAATACTGCCAGGCCCATCGCCACAATCATGATGAAGATCATTGCTGCCCTACCCCCAATCGCTTGCACGCATAGCCTGCGCTCATCCCCAGTACACCAGAGACCACCACCGCCGACTCCCAGTGCAGGAAGCTCAGCCAGACCGAAAACAGCAACGCCACGGCCACGCAGACCACGGTCGGCACATCGCGCACCACCGGGGTGATCAGCGCGATAAAGGTGGCGGCGATGGAAAACTCCAGGCCCAGTTGATCCAGGCCGGGAATGCTCTTGCCAAGCACGATGCCGGCCAGGGTGAACAGATTCCAGACGATGTAGAACGTCAGGCCGACCCCCAGTGCGTACCAGCGGTTGAAGGTGTCGCGATCATAGTGGCTGACCAGGGCGAAGAATTCGTCGGTGAGCAAAAAGCCCAGGCTCATGCGCCAGCGCGTGTTGAGCGCCGACAGCGTGGGACGCATGTGCATGCCATAGAGCAGATGCTGGGAGGTCAGCAGCACAGTGGTCAGCAGGATGGAAATCAGGCTCGCGCCGCTCTTGACCATGCCAATGGCCACCAACTGCGCGGCACCGGCGAACACGATGGCCGACAACCCTTGAGCTTCCAGCGGGGTGAATTGCGCATCGATGGCCATGGAGCCGGCCAGCAGCCCCCACGGCGCACAGGCCAGGGACAATGGAATGACGGCGATTGCGCCGCGTGCGAAGGCGTAATGAGGCAAGGCGGTAGGCATGGAAACAGCTCATCGACAGACAGTCGACAAGCATGCCAGCGCAACAAGGGGCTTGTCTTGAACGATCTTGCTCAGGCGAGCCGCACAGACACCTGTTCCACCGAGTCCCGCGCTTCGCGCAACTCGTGGGCGTCTTGATTCAAGCGATGAATAGTATTGAGCAAGCGCTGGCGCAGCACTTCATCGCCGAGTTTTTCGACGGCGCGCATCAGGTCGAACGCCGCGGTTTCGTTATTTTCCGCGACGGAATCGAGGGTCTTGCGCAGGTTGCGAGTGGCACGGGTCACGCGGGGGCTTCCTTCATCAGCAATGGGCAGGCACTTTAGGACATTCGTGTTTCATTTTAATTTCAAACACTTGTGGCTGATTTGAGGAGCGTTGATCCATATCAATCGTAACCGGATTTGACCGACACATATGGAAATACGTATATTCGAATTTCCATATGTATAGGGCCAAGGCCATGTCCGAGCTCATCTCCCCTCCCACGCTGTTCAAATGCCTGGCCGATGCCACCCGCGCACGCATGACGTTATTGATCCTGCGTGAAGGCGAACTTTGCGTGTGCGAACTGATCCATGCCTTGGATGACAGCCAGCCGAAAATTTCTCGTCACCTGGCGCAATTGCGCAGTTGCGGGTTGATGCTGGATCGTCGCCAGGGTCAATGGATCTACTACCGCATCAATCCCGCACTGCCCTCCTGGGTCACCCAAGTGCTGGAGATCACCTTGCAAGCCAACCTGCCGTGGTTGCAGACCGACGCCGAGCGTCTGGATGCAATGGGCGACCGACCACAACGGGCCAGCAGTTGCTGCTGAGCCATCGGAGTTTTTATTCATGCTTGTCGCCATTGGCATCTTTATTTTCACCATCGTATTGGTCATCTGGCAGCCCAAGGGCCTCGGGGTCGGCTGGAGCGCGACGATGGGCGCGATCCTGGCCCTTGCCTGCGGCGTGATCAGCCTGGGGGATATTCCGGTGGTGTGGCACATCATCTGGAACGCCACCGGCACGTTTGTCGCCCTGATCATCATCAGCCTGCTGCTCGACGAGGCCGGCTTCTTCGCCTGGACCGCGTTACATGTGGCGCGCTGGGGACGTGGGCGCGGGCGACGATTGTTCGCCTATATGGTGCTGCTCGGCGCACTGGTCTCGGCACTGTTTGCCAATGACGGTGCGGCGCTGATCCTCACGCCTATTGTTATGTCGATGCTGCTGGCGCTGCGTTTCTCGCCGGCGGCGACCCTGGCCTTTGTCATGGGCGCGGGGTTTATCGCCGATACTGCGAGCCTGCCGTTGGTGGTGTCGAACCTGGTGAATATCGTCTCGGCGGATTACTTCAAGATCGGCTTCAACGAATACGCAGCGGTAATGGTGCCGGTGAACTTCGTCAGCGTCGCTGCCACCCTGGCCGTATTGTTGTGGTTTTTCCGCCGCGATATTCCGCAGGCCTACGACCCGGCCGACCTCGAAGAACCGGCCCATGCCATTCATGACCGCGCCACGTTCCGCGCTGGCTGGTGGGTGTTGGGCATCCTGCTGATCGGCTGTTTTGCCCTTGAGCCGCTGGGCATTCCCATCAGCGCGATTTCTGCCGCTTGCGCCCTGCTCCTGCTGGTCATTGCCGCCAAGGGTCATAAGATCTCCACACGCAAAGTGCTCAAGGAAGCCCCGTGGCAGATCGTGGTTTTTTCCCTGGGCATGTATCTGGTGGTCTACGGCTTGCGCAACGCCGGCCTCACCGCGTACCTCGCGACCTGGCTCGACACCTTCGCCACCTACGGCGTATGGGGCGCCGCGATGGGCACCGGGGTTCTGACGGCGTTGCTGTCTTCGGCGATGAACAACCTGCCGACGGTGTTGATCGGCGCACTGTCGATCGAGTCCAGCCATGCCGTGGGCGTGGTCAAGGACGCGATGATCTACGCCAACGTGATCGGCAGCGACCTTGGTCCGAAAATCACCCCGATTGGCAGCCTGGCCACGTTGCTGTGGCTGCATATCCTCGCGCGCAAAGGCATCACCATCACCTGGGGCTACTATTTCAAGGTCGGCATCGTGCTGACCTTGCCGGTACTGTTGATCACCCTTGCCGCCCTGGCCTTGCGTTTGAGTATCTGAAATGAAAGTCCTGTTCATGTGTACCGCCAACAGCTGCCGCAGCATCTTGTCCGAAGCCGTGTTCAACCACTTGGCGCCGCAGGGTTTCGAGGCCATCAGTTCAGGCAGCTTCCCCAAGGGCCAGGTGCTCCCGCGCAGCTTGAGCACGCTGGAAGCCGCCGGCATCCGCACCGCGGGTCTGTACAGTAAAGGCAATGACGCGTTTGAAGGCTGCCCGCCGGATCTGGTGATCACCGTCTGCGACAAGGCCGCCGGTGAAGCCTGCCCGGTGTATTTCGGGCCAGCACTCAAGGCCCACTGGGGGCTTGAAGACCCTTCGGATGTGCAAGGCGACGAAGCCATGCTCAATGCCGCTTTCCAGGCCACGCTGGAAACCATCGAGTGCCGCTGCCGGGCGTTTTTTGCCCTGCCCTTTGCGCGCCTCGGCGCGGCCGAATTGAAGGCGGAACTTGAGCGCATTGGATTGCTGTAACGGAAATCTGCAGCGTATGCTCCCGCACTTTCCTGAAAGGACGCGGGCATGCTGACGATCTTCTTTTACGCGCTGGTTTTTGGTTTTGTGTTTTGCCTATCTCCCGGTGCCGTGCTGGCGGAGACCCTGCGTCGTGGCTTGCTCCAAGGTTTTACCCCGGCGCTGCTGGTACAAATCGGATCGCTGGTGGGCGACGCGGTATGGGCGGTGATTGGCCTTACGGGGATTGCACTGCTGATCCAGCATGACGCCGTGCGCGTGCCGCTGACCGTGGCCTGTGCGCTGTACCTGGCCTGGCTCGGCGTGCGCAGCCTGCTCGACGCCTGGAATTTGCCGGACGCCGACAGCGCGCCAGCCAGTTCGGCGAAAAATGCACTGGCCGTCGGCGCGACGATTTCCTTGGCCAACCCGAAAAACATCGTCTATTGGGGCGCCTTGGGCAGTGCGCTGTCGGGCATTGTCGGCGCGACGCCGAGCCACGGGCAGACGTTGATGTTCTTTGCCGGCTTCATGCTGGCTTCAGTGCTGTCGTGTTTCCTGATTGCCGCACTGGTGAACCTGCTGCGCCAGAATGCATCGCCCACTTGGCAACGCGTCAGTTATGGCGCCTGTGGCGTGGTGTTGATCTACTTGGCCATTCTCGCGGCACAAGGCATTTGAAGTTATATATCGACTAACTTCCAAGTGCCTCTTGTCTGAATGAACTCTGAACGCCGGGCATTTTAATTAATCATGCGTTGACATTTTGTAACTGCCTGAGTAGATTGCCCCTGCCCGCAACTGGGGCCTTTTTTAAACCTCACAAAAGAAGCCAATGGACACAGTATCTAGTCGCTGTCCGAGCACCGCGTTTGCGGGCATCGGGCGCCAAACCCAGAATATGACAGGACTCGCCTCCCCGGTCCGGTAAGCTGCGCTAGAGCTCGATGCTCCACCGTAACTGCCTCGCCGGTCGCCCGTCCGGTCCCGAGGTGTGTTATGACCTTCCAAGCCTTTGTTTTACATGATGTTCGCACCTTGGCCGCAGCCCTGCGCGCCAAGCTGTGCCGCACGCCTGGCGGTTTTTCCGCGGGCCGCTCGGCCTTTGCCACACCCTCCCCCAAAGTGCGTCCGGCGCATCCGCTGGCGCATTGGCGTATCTGCCCACACAGCGGCCAACTGGTGCAGCACTGGGATCACGCCGACCCTCAAGATCCACAGAGACCGAAGGTTTCCAGCCTGGGTCTTTACGTGAGCGCACGCGCCGCTTAAACCCGCTGGAAACAGCAACTAACTGATTATGATCCTGGAGTTCTTTATGAACTATTCCAGTTGTAACTCGCTGCGCGCTAATTAATTAACGCCGCAACAACCGTTGTCCAGACACTTTATTTAAACCGATCGCGAAGTCCGCGGCTCGGCATGCTTTCGCTCGCCTGTCAGCAGGTAAGTACCGGGTATGTTTTGTCGAGAATTGGCGACAGGAGTACAGCAAATGAGCGCCGTAAAAAACACGCCACTGCACAACAAAAAAACCAGCGACGCCGACACCAGACTGTCGATGCGCGCCGCCCGCGAAGCCCACAACGGTCTGTCGGCCACACTCGCCAACGTACGCGCCACCCGGGATGGCCTGACCGAACTGGATGCCCAAGCGCGCCTGCAACGCGAGGGCTACAACGAAGTGGCCCATGACAAGCCGCCACACGCCATCGTCCAGTTCCTGCAAGCACTGAACAACCCGTTCATCTACGTGTTACTGACCCTGGGCGGCATCAGCTTCGTCACCGACTATTGGCTGCCGTTGCAAGCCGGTGAAGAGGTCGACCTGACCAAAGTCATCATTATCATGACTATGGTCATGCTCAGCAGCCTGCTGCGTTTCTGGCAGGAGCACCGCTCGGCGAAATCCGCCGAAGCCTTGAAAGCCATGGTGCGCACCACCGCCACCGTACTGCGCCGCGAACAGGTCGGCGCCCAACCGACCCTGCGTGAAGTGCCGATGCGCGATCTGGTGGCCGGCGACATCGTGCAGCTGTCGGCCGGCGACATGATCCCGGCCGACATCCGCCTGATCGAGTCCCGCGACTTGTTTATCAGCCAGGCGGTCCTCACCGGCGAAGCCTTGCCGGTGGAAAAATACGACACCCTCGGCGACGTCACACAAAAGTCCGCCGCGCCCCTGGCCGCCGACCAAGGCAACCTGCTGGACCTGCCGAACATCTGCTTCATGGGCACCAACGTGGTCAGCGGTCGCGCCACCGCCGTGGTGGTCGCCACCGGCTCGCGCACGTACTTTGGCTCCCTGGCCAAGGCGATTGTGGGCTCACGGGTGCAGACCGCGTTCGACCGTGGGGTCAACAGCGTCAGTTGGCTGCTGATCCGCTTCATGCTGGTGATGGTGCCGATCGTGTTCCTGCTCAACGGCCTCTCCAAGGGTGACTGGGGCGATGCGTTCCTGTTCGCCCTGGCGGTTGCCGTGGGCCTGACCCCGGAAATGCTGCCGATGATCGTCAGCGCCAACCTGGCCAAAGGCGCCACGGCGATGGCCAAGCGCAAGGTGGTGGTCAAGCGCCTCAACGCGATCCAGAACTTCGGGTCGATGGACGTGCTGTGCACTGACAAGACCGGCACCCTGACCCAGGACAAGATCATCCTCGAACACCACGTCAACGCCTTCGGCCAACGTGATGATGCGGTGCTGTCCCTGGCGTGGCTCAACAGCCATCACCAAAGCGGCATGAAAAACCTGATGGATCAGGCCGTCGTGCAGTTCTCGGAGCAGAACCCGAAGTTTCAGGTGCCGTTTGCCTACAGCAAGGTCGATGAATTGCCGTTCGATTTTGTGCGCCGTCGCCTGTCCATTGTGGTCAAGGACGCCGCCGATGATCAGTTGCTGGTGTGCAAGGGCGCGGTTGAGGAGATGTTGAGCATTTCCACCCACGTCATGGAGGGCGGTGACGCCATACCGCTGGATGAGCGCCGCCGCACCGAATTGCTGGCGCTGGCCAACGACTACAACGAAGACGGCTTCCGCGTATTGGTGGTGGCCACGCGCAATATTCCCAAGGCGTTGGCCCGCCAGCAATACACCACCGCCGATGAGCGCAACCTGGTGATCCAGGGCTTCCTGACCTTCCTTGACCCACCAAAGGAAACCGCCGGCCCGGCAATTGCCGCGCTGCAACAAATCGGCGTAGCGGTAAAAGTGCTGACCGGCGACAACGCCGTGGTCACCAGCAAGATCTGTCGTCAGGTCGGCCTTGAACCTGGCCAGCCGCTGCTCGGCGCGGAAATCGAAGCGATGGACGACGCCACCCTGTTGCGCCGCGTCGAAGAACGCACGGTGTTTGCCAAGCTGACCCCGCTGCAAAAATCCCGTGTGCTCAAGGCCCTGCAAGCCAACGGCCATACCGTGGGTTTCCTCGGTGACGGCATCAACGATGCACCGGCACTGCGCGACGCCGACGTGGGTATCTCGGTGGACAGCGGTACCGACATCGCCAAGGAATCAGCCGACATCATCCTGTTGGAAAAGAGCCTGATGGTGCTCGAAGAAGGCGTGCTCAAGGGCCGCGAAACCTTCGGCAACATCATGAAGTACCTGAACATGACCGCCAGCTCCAACTTCGGCAACGTGTTCTCGGTACTGGTGGCCAGTGCATTTATCCCGTTCATGCCAATGTTGGCGATCCATTTGCTCCTGCAAAACCTGATGTACGACATCTCCCAGTTGGCCCTGCCGTGGGACAAGATGGACAAGGAATACCTGGCCAAGCCACGCAAGTGGGATGCGAAAAACATCGGCCGCTTCATGATCTGGATCGGGCCGACCTCGTCGATCTTCGACATCACCACCTTTGCCCTGATGTGGTACGTGTTCAGCGCCAACAGCGTGGAAATGCAGACCCTGTTCCAGTCCGGCTGGTTTATCGAGGGCCTGCTCTCGCAAACCCTGGTGGTGCACATGTTGCGCACCCGCAAGATCCCGTTCTTCCAAAGCACCGCCGCCTGGCCGGTGTTGATGATGACCTGCGTGGTGATCGCGCTGGGGATCTACGTACCGTTCTCGCCCCTGGGCACCCTGGTCGGCCTGCAACCGCTGCCGCTGGCGTACTTCCCATGGCTGGTGGGCACCCTGCTCAGCTACTGCTGTGTGGCCCAACTGATGAAAACGATCTACATCCGCCGCTTCAAGCAGTGGTACTGATCCCCGCCGTTCAAACGGTGGCGGTCGCCCGGCCGTCACCGTGCATCACAAGGATTCGAATATGCGCGTGTTGATCTGTGCAGGTCGTCATTACGCCGACACCCGAAAGTCCCGCCAAGTGCTGGACGCTTACCACCGCCTGTACCCGGTGCAGGTATTGATCCACGGCGGCAACCAATTCCTTGGCAGTGACGTCGAGGAATGGGCGCGCGAACTCGGCATCGACGTGGTGCGCTACCCGCCCAACTGGCAGCGCCACGGCAAGCAGGCGGAACGCCAGCGCAACCATTTCATGCTGACCGACAGCCGCCCCAACGTGGTCATCGCCCTGCCGGGTGGTGACGACACCTCGGAGCTGGTGTGCCAGGCCAAAGCCAGCGGCATTTCGGTGCTGACCGTAGAAAGCTGAATTCAAGGGAGGTGCATCATGCACAACAAACACACCCCGAAGCGCCGGGACGGCTTCGCCAAATACCGCGCGCGTCATGCTCGCGACGTGCGTCACAGCTTGTTGCTGTTGCCGCCCGCAAAGCGCCGCGCGCTTCAACGCAACCTGATTTTCATCGGTTTGACCCTGGCCTTGCTGCTGATCATTGCGCTGCTGTCCAAGGCCCATGCCGCCGGCGGGGCTTATGTCGTCGACGATGGCGCGATCAATGCGCCGGGGGAATGCAACGTCGACGCCTGGTTCACTGCCAACCGCCACGACGGCAGCACGCACAGTGAAACCCTATCGCCCGCCTGCACCTTCAGCGGCTTGCCGTCAGTGCAGTGGGGCACGGCGCTGTCACGGGCCGACGGTGAAACTCAGGCCAACCCGCAGCTCAAGGCGCAGGTGCTGTCGCGCAGTAGCGTGCAGATCGCCGTATCGGCCGGGGCGCACCTCGCCCTTGACCGTCGGCACGCGTTTGATGGCGCGGACCTGAACGTGCCGCTGACCTGGCAACCCGTGCAGGCGCTGCGCCTGAACCTCAACGCGGGCTGGACGCATGCCTACGACGACGGTAAGCAAAACCACCGCCTGACCTGGGGCACGGGGGTGGAGTACCAGACGGCGCAGTGGCTGACGCTGATCGCCGAACGCTACGGTCAGCAAGGCGGCGATCAGGCTTGGCAGGCCGGGCCGCGCGTGCACCTCGGCGAGTTGCTTGATGTGGACCTGGTGGTCGGGCGCAGCCTGATCGGTGAGCGCGACCAATGGTTGACCACCGGCGCCACGTTGCGCTTCTAGGCTTTGGCCTGGCGCTCCAAATGCAGTTGCAGTTGTGGGTCGAGTTGCAGCTGCGCCGCGAGGTCATCCAGATAATTGCGTTCAGCGTCCTGCTGATCGTCCACCAGCATCACACTGGCCAGGTACACCTCGGCGGCCACTGCCGGGTCGCCGGCAAATTCGGCAAAGTCCGCCGCATCCAGGGGTTTGGCGACTTCAGTGTCGAGCCACTGTTGCAGCTGCGTGTCGTCCGTATGCTGGCGCAGCTCATTGGAAATCATCTGCTGCTCCTTTTCATCGATGCGCCCATCGGCCTTGGCCGCCGCAATCAACGCGCGCAACACCGCATTGCTGTGGGCTTCGGCTTCAGGGCCGGCGAGTTGGTCGGCCGTCTGGAAGGCTGCCTGCGGTTTGCTCGCTTGCTGGCTCTGCCACGCCTGATACGCCTGGAAGGCCATCATGCCCAGGGATGCCAGCGCCGCGTAATTCATCCCGCCGGCACGTCCCTGTGCCGGACGCGCCGTAGCGCCACCCAGCATGCCGCCGAGGCCGCCCAGCAAATCCCCCAGACCGCCGCCGGCCGAGGCATTGCCGGTGCGGGTGCCTTTCAGTAAGCCGCCGAGCAGTCCGCCCAGGCCACCGCCCGAGGAGGCACCGCCCGCTTGCCCGGCGCGCAACAGTTGTTCGAGTAGATCGCTGGTGTTCATGGTGTCACCCTCCGAGGGCGCAGTATTGGCGTCTAACAACCATAGCCCGCGCCTGCCGGAACACCATGACCGCCGGGCGGGCGCAGCTTATGATGGCGCCACCGCGCCTTCAGGAGAAAACCCACGTGAACCGGATCGAGCACATCGCGCTGATGGCCCGCTACAACCAGTGGATGAACCGCAAGCTCTACGATGCCGCTGGCACACTGAGTGCTGCGCAGCTGGCCGTGGATCGCCAGGCGTTTTTCGGCTCAATCCTCGGCACCCTCAACCACTTGGCCCTGGGCGACACGGTGTGGCTCAAGCGCTTTGCCCGGCACCCCGCACGCTACACAACCTTGGCTGCGCTGGACGGGGTAGCCACACCAGGCGACCTGAAACAACTGGCCTTTGCTGATCTGCGCGAACTCACTGCTCGACGTCGCTGGCTGGATCAGATGATCATCGATTGGGCGCACACCGTGCGTGAGCCCGATCTCGATCACCGCCTGCATTACCACAACATGCGCGGCGTGGCAGCGGACAAGGATTTCTTCAGCCTGCTGCTGCACTTTTTCAATCACCAGACCCACCATCGCGGCCAGGCCACCACCTTGCTGTCCCAGGCCGGCGTGGATGTGGGCGACACCGACCTGTTGGCGTTGATTGACTAGCGTCAGCGCGCCTTGAACACCGCGTAGGCTTGCAACAATCGCGGGAAGTCCTGGGGCTCGGGCAATTGCGCAAAACTTTCGACGGCCGGGGTCGTTGCCCAGGCCAGTTTTTCGCAGGTCCAGGTCTCCATGAAGGGCGCGTAGGCAGTGGTGTTATCCAACAAGGTCGCGCGCACGTTGACGAACTCGTCGATGCCATGGGGGCGCGTAAACAGCCAGCTCATGCAATGGGAGCAAAAGTAGTGGCGATCGACCCCGTGCAACCCACCAATGACCGGGCAGCCCTGGGTCACGGTGAAGCCGCTGGCGGGAACCAAGGCACTCAGGGAGAACGCGCTGGAGGACATTTTCTGGCAACCGGTGCAGTGGCACGCCATGGTAATCACCGGTTCCAGGCCCAGGCTGAAACGCACGCGGCCACAGCGACAGCCGCCCTCTTGCGGCAGGGTTTCGACGCTCATCATTGCTTCCTTTTTATGATTGGGGGCGTGGCAGATTAACCCCATGCCCAAGGGTTGAACAGGCCTACCCGCGCGTATCGAGCGACCTTGGAGTCACGCCAAAAATCCTCTGTAGATCACTGATCTACCGGGGTTTTTTCTGGCCTCTCGGGTGTAACAAACCTGCTATTCGAACTTGCACCGAAGCGTCCGGGGCTATATATTCCCAACCCTGCTGCAACGCGCTACCGCCCGAATGGCGAAACTGGTAGACGCATGGGACTTAAAATCCCCCGCTCGTAAGGGCGTCCCGGTTCGATTCCGGGTTCGGGCACCATATATATCAAGGGCTTGCATGAGATACTTCATGCAGACCCTTAGTGTTTCTGTTGCGCAATTTCTTAAGCTGCTCCGCAATTCCCCTTCCCCGGCGTCCCGATCTTTCTGCCAACCGCCGGCGCGAATCACTGCCTGATCGGCTGGATGCTGGCGGTACGCCCTCCTTGAAGATTCTCAAAACGAGCACGTCGAGCTATTGAGGCACCTTCTAGCGTCGGGCACACTTGCGTGGACTCATCGCCAAAAAAGGAATTTACGATGCCGTTTTCATCAGATGAAAGGACCGCTTTGCTCGCGCTCAAAGGCGTAGGACCAACCGTCATTACACGGCTTGAGCAAATGGGTATCGAATCGCTCGCAGAACTCCGAAAATCAGATGTTGGTGACATCCTGGCTCAAGCATCAGCAGCATTAGGCTCGACCTGCTGGAAGAACAGCCCTCAAGCCAGAGCGGCCATCACCGCTGCAGTGGCGCTTGCGAGGCGCTCTGCAGAGCAAATCCCGGCCAGGTAGGTTCGTTCGATTGTCTCCCAGTCGGGTTGCTTGAATGGTCGAGCACGTGAACTACCCCACTCTGATTGAATCCATTACAGCAATGGAGACTCAGACAACTGCAATCACGGAAGAACCGCCTTTGAAACTTCGTCTTTCAGTCCTCCTTTTCAGCATCGCTCTGTGTGCTGAGGTGCAGGCTGTGCCAAGCCCCGAAACCGAAGCTGTCTTTGAACACGCAATGCTGTTAGGTGATGCCATACAACAACGAGCTGCTCAGCTGGTTGAAAGAGAACAGCAGGGTAAAATTGACAAGGTCACACTGAGCCAGTCAATACAGGAGGCAACCAAAGGACTTGAGACTTATGAGGACGAGCTGCGTAAAGCTAGCGCCGGAGGGCACGGTGTAGCGACTTTCATGTTGGCGAATATGCAAGAGAGTAAAGCGGCAACCTTTTTAAGTGGCTATAAGGCTATGCATGTAGAGGCTTGCGCGCTTTACCAGAACGCCGCGGATCAAGGCTTGGTTGCCGGAGCGATAATGGTGTTGCGCGACTGTGACGAGGCATTCCTGCGATTCAAGCTCGATGACCCCGAGTCTCTTCGCAAGTATAGCCAGCTAGCCAGTGCTCTAGAGCAGCCGGATCTGTACGCTGACCATTATCCACTGCCGGCAGTACGCTCGTACTGCTTCAAAGATTCACTGCAAGTCGAAGCCAATCGCGAACTACCGTTGACCACTATGAGGGACTTCCTCAAGCCGGTTTCTCTGAGCCTGGAACAGTTTCGCGCCGACGGGTATTACCTGTTAGCGCTCAAGGGCGATTTCGCGAACCCGAAAGTTCAGGCCTATTTCAAGCAGTCGCAGACGATAGCACCTGACTGCCTAGACCCTTCCAATCTCAAAGCACTGTTCAAAAATAGAGAGGGGAAAAGCCACTGACGCTAGCCCTCGTTCAACACGATTTGGCACATTGGAAAACGTGGCGCTGATAAACCTAGCGGCCGGCAACGACTACAACACCCTGGCGTACCACTTCCACCGCACCGAGCCAGGCGGTGATGGACGGGCTCGGCCAGTGGGTGAAACCATGATAGCCCCCCCTCTGGTTCGCCTGAGTGTCTATCTACAAGGTGGTGAACTGACTCACGAAGTCTTTGGGGTCCTCGTGTGGTACCCGAGCGCAAGCAGGATCGGGCCCAAACTTAACGAATACATCGGCCACACGTCGATCTTACCCAGGCCATGCAGTGCGATCGCTGAAAGACCGACCAACACAGCAGTGGCATAACCAAAAACCACAGATCTTTTCATAGTTATATCTTGGATTCCATTTTCGATAGCTAGCGCTGAATAGTGAGCATGATACCCACACCTCAGATGCCCAACTAGTTAGTCCGCGCCCCTAAGGACTGCCCCTCTCCAGTTCCGTAATCAGCCATCAAACAAAAAACCGCTACTTGGCGGTTTTTTTCGTTTATGGGATTCCAGTTGAGTCCAACGGTTATAAGGGTACGCTTTGAGGGTGCAAGTCAGTTCGACAGAAGGCTCTACCCCTGCCCCCCTTACTGATGCGGCTTTAACAAGAACAAGCGCTGAGCAACCCCTAATCAGACGCCTCTGAATCCAAGGGTATCGGTGTAGGTATTTGCCATGCGGGCTTTGTGTGATCCTGACTGTCGAAAATACGCCGCGCTTCGCGAAAATCCTCAACGTTCTCGACAACCCAAGTCCAGATAGGCGACATTCGGGTCAACAGGCCCATCCCCAGTGGCGTCAGCTCATACTCGACCCGTGGTGGAACTTCCCCGAACTCGCGCCGAGCCACGAGGCCATCGCGCTCCATGGAGCGTAAGGTCTTGGTCAACATCCGTTGAGTCACCCCGGTCATCTGCCTTTTTATTTCGGCATGACGCATGGTGCCGTACACCCCCAGGGCATGCAGGATACCCAACGACCAGCGGCTGCCTGCGTGAGCAAGTACTTCCCGCCTGACGCCATCATCGTCTTCCCTAAGCGTTCGACAGATTGTCTCTGCCTGGCGGAGAGCCTCCTGAGCGGTCATTTCTATCTCTGGTATCACAGGTGTGCCTTCTTACGAGCGGTGCTGAATCGTGCAAGCATTTGGTCATCTTACAGGCAACAGATCTCAGGAGAAATCATGACCGAAGTGACCCAGTCCGCCCCCCAATCCATTCTCGTTCTAGGCGCCGGTGAGCTTGGGCTACCGGTTTTGCGCAATCTTGCGCGAGTGGCAAAGCGCGCTCCCGGTTCCACCATCAGCGTGCTGCTCAGGGACTCGGCCATCAATACTCAGGTGCCCGAGAAAAAGCGCGAAATCGATGAGCTTCGGGGCCTCGGCATCCAGATGGTGGCCGCAGACCTTGTGAATGACTCAATCGATCAGTTGGCTGCAGTATTCGCACGTTTTGATACCGTAATCGGTTGTGCAGGTATGGTGGCAGGTCGGGAAACCCCGATGAAGCTGGCTACCGCTGCACTGAAGTCCGGGGTGAAGCGCTACTTCCCGTGGCAGTTTGGCGTCGACTTCGAAGTCATCGGCCGGGGCAGTCCTCAGGATCTGTTCGATGCCCAGCTTGATGTGCGCGAATTGCTTCGAGCCCAGGATAAAACTGAATGGGTCATCATCTCGACGGGTATGTTCACCAGCTTCCTTTTCGAGCCTGTATTCGAGGTGGTGGACTTCGAAAACGATACCGTGAACGCGCTGGGCAGTCTTGAGACCAGCGTGACGCTGACGACTCCAGACGACATTGGTACGTTGACAGCGCAAATCGTTTTCTTCGAGCCTCGCTTGCGCAATCAGATTGTGTACCTCTCGGGAGACACTGTGACGTACGCAGAGGTTGCGAGCCTCCTCGAACGTGTACTGGGCCGCCCATTCAAACGGAATGTCTGGACGGTGCCGTACTTGCTCGAAGAATTGCACAAAGACCCAACCCATCACATCAAGAAGTACCGCGCTGTGTTCGCTCAGGGCAGAGGTGTGGCCTGGCCTAAAGCAGATACCTTCAACGCGCAACAGTCGATTCAGGTCACGACCGCTGAGCAATGGGCCCGGGCCAATCTGACCACCTCTGATGAATAACAACCGGTTATTCACCGGCCCGTTCAGCGCACCTCCCGATGAGTGAGCAAGAAACGATCGAGCACATTTTTTGTGATCATCACGGTGTAAGTGTCAGCTTGCATGAGCCCATGTACCCATTCGCACGTGGCGGCGGTAAAGACCTCACCTCGGCCTTTGTGGAAGTGCACCACCATACCGGCCCCACGGCTGTGTAAAGCGATGTTGGCGTCACTAAGGTCAGGCGCCAGGATGGAAACCCGAAACCGGGCATCGCCATCGCCGAGCATGAATGAATAGGCATCTTCGCTGCGGCCATGCTCGGCATTGGTCGCCCAGCCCATTGCAAGGATTTGCAATCGGCAAGGCGCACCGTCTGTGCCGAGCGGTTCTGGGAGGCCGTCGACGAACGTGTATTCGAGGCCATCGACTTCATAGCCAAAGATGTTGGCTTCATCTCCGAACATGTCCGCGTAGCCGAGGCCTGTTCCCACAAACGCCCAGTGCTGAGGCCTGAAGACCGTGTATCCGCGCGGGTTGCGCGGTGCCATTGCGCCAAAGCTAGCGTATATCCCACGCAGAGCATTCACCCCGAACGTCGATGCCCCCGGGTGATTGACCCTCGGATCTTCCCAGGCCCCCGTTAGCCGATGAGGCTCGGTAGCCGCCACAGGATCGAGTGCTCCGGCATCGTACTTGTAGGCCACCTGCCGCCGGCCCTGCTCCTCCAGGCGAATCTGCCACATGAAATTGCCAGCGAAGCGCGCGACCTTGCCGCCCTCCTCGACAAAGGCGTCGACGTGGTCGCGCATTTCTCGCGTCCAATACTCGTCGTGCCCGGCAAAGACGGCGCAGGCGTAGCCCTCCAGCGCGTGCGGGTCGTGATGCAAATCGTCCTGGGTCAGGATATGGACCCTATACCCCTGCTGTTCGGCCCAGACCACAAAAGGCCTCTCGAACGAAGCCCAACCCGCCAAGGCGTAGTACTTGGCATAGCCGTTAAGAGCCGCCCATTCGATGAACTCATAACGCGCCGGGCCTGGCTTGCGGGGCCGGGTCGTGTTGATGCAACGGGGCGCACCCTCCGGCAGCCAGACCTGCCCGCGCGCCCAGGGCCGTTGTGCCGAGAGTAACGGTGAGCGGCCACGCGGCGTGCCGGGGTGAAGGCCAAAGTAATGATTGGCACCGCCCCAGTCGTTATAAGCGGCCCAGGTCGATGTGGCTGCAACGAGCACCAAGGCATCGGCGCGCTTGAGCACCGCCTTGAGGATAAACAGATGATGCCCCAGCACGCTGTCAGCGCCATCCCGTACTTCGACCATATAGCCACCCGGCTCGGCCTCCACCGGGATTGTCCATCGCATGAAGACGGGCCACTGGCAGCCATGCTCATAGGCACGTTCGGGTATGGGGTGAAAGCAAGCATCCAGGCTGTCGGTGGTATGCACCGTACAGGTGTTGGCTCCATCACGATAAATCCGCAGTCTCACTTGCGCGCAGTTCGACGACAGATACAGGCAAACCGTATCACCCGGGCTGTAGGCACGGCGGTCCGAGTAGCACCAAGCGGCAGCCGGGCCCGACTCGCAAGGAACTTCCACCCAGGTCTCGCGTGCGGCCTGACGTGGGCCCGAAGCCTGGCTGACGGTCACGTTGGCGCCCGGGCGTTCACCTCGGGCAGCGGTGTTTTGGGGGGCGGCTGAATTCATTGCGTCATACTCCTTGGTTCGGCGGATGCTGCGGATCGAGCAGCCAATGCATTTACGCGGACTCGCGCGCCAGGCGCCCCGATATGCGCAAGGTCAATGCCCGCCGTTTCTTCGATAAGAAACCCAGCCAGGACGGTGACAACGCCCAAGCCAATGACATAGCTGACATACAGGTAGCCAAGGTCGGCGCCGCTGAGATAGTTATGTAGATAGGGGGCGGTGCCGCCAAAGATCGCCACCGAGATCGAAGACACCAGGCCGACGCCCTGCGCCCGTGCCTGGGTCGGCACTTGTTCGGACAGCACCGCAGGGAAAATCGCCGCGATCAGCGACCAGGCGCCAAGCCCCAGAACCTGGGCCAAAAACAGCGTGTAGGGCTCAGTGGTCACCATTATCGAGATGGGATAGGTCAGCAGGATCACACCCAGGCCCCAGGCAATGACCATGGGCCGGCGCCCTACCCGATCGGACAACATTCCGCAGACCGGCAACCAGCACACACAGAGGACCTGCGCGAGAAGACTGGCCATGTAGGCACCCGTGGCGTCCATACCCTGGGCGATCGCGGTCGAAGCGCCGAACGTGACCCAGGCGTAGTAAGTGACATTGGCGGCCGCGGCCAGCATGACGATGTTACGCGCAACGCGCAGCATCTCCCCCGTGGACAGCTTGCGCGGCGGCCGCGCCTGCCCCTGCTGCGCTACAAACACATGAGATTCCTGCGCACCGCGGCGCAAGAACAGTGCGTAAAAACCAAGCACTCCCCCCATGGCAAAACCGATACGCCAGCCATACTCACCCATGGCCTGCGCGCCCAGCAGCCAGGTCAGCGCCGCCGCCACCGCCGTCGCTGCCATGACCCCTAGCGTCACGCCCACATAGACGGAACTCGACCATAAGCCACGGTGTTTGCTCGGGGCGATTTCGGCGACATAGGTGTAGGACACCCCGGTCTCGCCACCATGGGCGAGCCCCTGCATCAGGCGAAAAAACAGCAGCGCGACCGAGGCGTACAGGCCAATGCTCTGGTAGCTGGGAATCAGCGCGATGCCCAGGCTGCTGATCGCAAGCAGCAGCATGGTGATCACCATGATGGTCCGACGCCCCAGTCGGTCGCTCAGCCGGCCAAACAACCAGCCGCCGACCGGGCGTGCGACAAAGCCAACCGCAAACACAGCAAGGGTCGCGAGCATCGCTGAGCGCGCATCGGTCTTGTCGAACAGATTGCTTGCCAGGTACACCGAAAAGGTTGCGTACAGGGTCCAGTCAAACCATTCCAGCGCATTGCCGATACTTGCCGCGCGCAACGATTTGAGGCGTCCTTGGTGAGACGTCGTATTGTTCATGGAGTATCTCCTGGTTACGGAAGGGATCGCGGTTTGGCAAACCGGATCAAAGGTGCAACGCGGGCTTGGGCTGGCCTAAACCCTGGGCAACCGGGACGCGGACACGCAGCGCAATCAGCAATGCCGCCAGCAGCATGAGCACGGCCGCCGCGATGAATACGCCTGCGCTGCCACCGAGGTTGAACACGACACCGCCAGCGGCGGCGCCGGTTGCGATAGCTGACTGCACAGAAGCCACCACCATGCCCCCGGCGCTTTCGGCCTGATCAGGGACTGCACTGGCAACCCAGTTCGACCACGCCACCGGCACACCACCAAAGGCCAAGCCCCAGATGCTCAGCAGTACTGCTTGCCCCGCAATCGAGGCCGGCAACAGCACCAACGCCAGTGCTGCAACGCCGACCAGCGCGGGCATCAACACCAGCGTGGCCAGCGGGTAGCGCTCCAGCAGCTTTCCGGCCAACAGCGTGCCAACGAAGTTCGCCACACCAAACCCCAACAGCATCAGCGACAGACCCTGCGTACCGATGCCAGTCGTCCCCTCAAGAAATGGCCGAACATAGGTGAACATCGCGAAGTGCCCGCTGTGCACCAACACGCAACCGAACATCCCCATGGCGATGCCCGGGCGCTGCAGCACTTCGAGGATGGTGCGCAGACGTGCCGGCCGGCGCGGCGCCAGGCGCGGCAAAGTGAACGACTGGAACGCCAGAGTGGCCATGCCGACCGCTGCCGCCGCAAAGAATGCGCTGCGCCAGCCATACAGCCCGCCCAGATAGCTGCCCAGCGGCACTGCAACGACGGTGCCGATGGCAATGCCGCTGAAAATGATCGAAAGCGCCCGTGGCAACAACGCACTCGGTACCAAGCGCATCGCGACCGCCGCCGCCATGCTCCAGAACCCGCCAAGGGCAATGCCCAGCAAGATACGCATCAACAACAGCACCGCGAAGCTGGAGGAAACGGCGACCAACAGATTGGAGGCAACCATCAAGGTGGAAAACCCCAGCAACACCCAACGGCGGTCGATGCCGCGGGTCAGGCCCGGGACCAATAAGCCCGCGAACAGCGCCACCACCGCAGTCACTGTGACCGCTTGGCCCGCCAGCGCTTCGGACACTCCCAGGTCGTTCGCCATCAGCGTCAACAAGCTGGCCGGAAGGTACTCGGCGGTCAGTAATCCGAACACGCCCATTGCCAGCGAAAACACGGCCATCCACGCGGGGGTGGCAGGCTCCACGTCCGGGACGACGCCGGGATGGCGGTCGGATACGGAATTACACACACAGTCAGTCATTGCACGGATCTCCCAATCTTCATGGCGATCCGCAGTCTAGGCGCGGGAATCCGGATGATCTATGATCTAAAGTCTCTACTTTTTGACCAAAACACCTGAACAATGCCTACAGATCAGTTTGCGCTCTCCTCGGACCTCATCACCGAACTGTTACGCGGCATGCGCCTGCGCGGCGTCGAATACCGGCGTATTCAAGCGGGACCCACCTTCGGTTTGGGCTTTGCTGAAAAACCTGGGCATGCCTGGTTCCACTTCATGGCCGTCGGCAATGCGGTGCTGCGGATGGAGGACGGAACCACCTACGCGCTGGGTGCGGGCAACGCCGTGTTCATTTCCCATGGCGCGGCCCATCAACTGTTTTCCGATCCGCACGTGCCTGTTCAAGACATCGACCTTCTAGACGGCGCCCCCCTCGGCGAAGCCGTCAGCGCGGTGGATACCGGAACCGATGGCAGCCCCACGCCGAGCACTCTTGTGTTCAGTGGCTGCATGGAGTTTGAACTGGGCAGTCTCCACGGCCTTGGCCGGCTGATGCCGGGCCTGATGTTGATCGATGCCGGCGGCCAGCGTTACCCCGGACTGGTGCCTATCCTGGCCACCATGGAACGCGAGGTCAGCGCTGCACGTATCGGCTTCGCCGGTATCCTCGCGCGCTTGGCCGACGTGGTGGCGGCCATGGTCGTGCGCGGCTGGGTGGAGTGCGCCTGCGGGAATGCCTCTGGCTTGGTCGCCGCCTTGCGCGATCCACGCTTGGCCGGCGCCCTGCTTGCACTGCACCAACAACCGGGCCGTGACTGGACCGTTGCGCAGTTGGCAGAGCAATGCAATACCTCACGCTCGGTCTTCGCGGACCGCTTCCAGGTAACGATTGGCATGAGCCCGCTGCGCTATGTCACCGAACTGCGAATGCGCCTTGCAAGCCAGTGGCTGACCCTCGAACGGCTGCCGATTGAAGAGGTAGCGCAGCGTTTGGGCTACACCTCCCAGGCCGCGTTCAGTCGCGCCTTCAAACGCATTACGGGCAACACACCTGGCTTGAGTCGCAAGGTCAGGTAGGCGACTGCCCGTTGAAGCCGAGCGCACCCAGTCGCTGATCCGTGGCGCTGGCTTATTTACCACCCGTCACGTCGAGAAATGTGCCGGTGACGAATGATGCCTGCTCGCTGGCGAGCCATAGAATTGCCTGTGCCACTTCCTCCGGCTGGCCACCCCGCCCCATGGGGATCGAGTCCTTGACCCGATCGACCCGGCCCGGCTCACCACCACTGGCATGCATGTCGGTGTAAATATGCCCGGGGCGAATACCGTTGACGCGTATGCCTTCCCGGGCCACTTCCTTTGCAAACCCAATGGTAAACGTCTCCAGGGCGCCCTTTGAGGCCGCATAGTCGATGTATTCATTGGGGCTGCCGAGACGCGCCGAGGCCGAAGAGACATTGATCACCACGCCGCCCGGGCCGTTGTGACGGTAAGACATGCGCTTCACCGCCTGCTGGGCACAGAGTATCGGCCCAATGGAATTGACCGCAAAAATGCGCTGCATCCGCTCGAAGCCAAGGCCTTCCAGGCGTGACTGAGGCGCCAGCATCCCGGCGTTATTGACCAGTACGTCAATACGTCCGAACGAGCGGTCGATGGCCGCGAACAAATCGGCCACCTGTTGCGGGTCCGCACTGTCGGCGCGCACCGCCAACGCCCTGCGCCCCAGTGCTTCGACATCCGCAACCACTGCCAGCGCGGCGGCCTCGTGGGCGACGTAGCTGATGGCGACGTCATAACCGCGTGCGGCAGCCAACCGGGCGGTGGCCGCCCCCACTCCACGACTTCCTCCGGTGATCAGAATCAGCGGTGCCTTTGAGACGTTGATCATTGAACCTACCTCCTGGCCAGTCGGCCGTATCAGCCGATAATGAGGGTACCGCTGGCGATCACGACGCACGCCAGTATCCGGCGCGCTGTAAGCGTCTCGCCGAGGAACACATAACCGATCAACAACGCAAACAACACGCTGGTTTCGCGCAATGCGGAGACCGCGCCCAGGGGCGCTTCGTTCATGGCGTAGATGACCATTGCATACGCAAGCAAAGAGACCAGACCGCCGCCCATGGCGGTAAGCATTCCTGGCCGAACCGAGAACAAGCTGCGCGGACCACGCAGACCGATGTAAACCACCGGCATCAGCACGCCCCACAGGGCGCACATCCACACGGCGTAGGACAACGGTGCACCGGATAGTCTGGCGCCTATGCCGTCGACAACGCTGTAGGCCGCAATGAAGCAGCCTGTTCCCAGCGCATAGGGCAAGCTGGGAACCGACAGACTGCGCCCTTTGAAGGCCAGCGAAACAATCCCGCCTGACACCAGCGCCACGCCGAGCAACTCGCCAGGGCTGATGCTTTCTCCGGCAAAAACCGCGGCCCCCAAGGTGATCAGCACCGGCGACGATCCGCGTGAAATCGGATAGATCTGCCCCAGGTCGCCAACTCGGTAACTGCGCACCAGGAACAAGTTGTAGCCCACATGCAGTAACCCCGAAAGCAGCGCGTAGCTCCAGCTTTCCATGGCCGGTGGGACCATGAAGGCGGCGGCGACAGCACAGACTATTGCAATGGCAATGCACATCACCGTCATGGACCACAGGCGATCGTTACCGCTGCGCAGCAGCGCATTCCAGCTTGCATGCAGGAGCGCGGCGAAAAGAACCAGCAAGACGATATGAATAGGCATGCGCCACTCTAGGCAGTCCGTTACCGAGACAAAAGCGAAGTATCCTCATTGCAGCATGAACGGATACTCATGCATTACGCTTGCACTCGTTGTACTTTCAGCGCCTCACTGACGAGCCATTGGCGAAAACTGGCGACATGCGGTTGCGATTCGATGCCCTTGGGGCAGACGAAGTAGTACGCAAGCGGCGATGGAAGCGGCACGTCGAACAGCCGAACCAAACGGCCATCGGCGATTTCGTTCTCGACATGCCCGCTGCGCACCAATGCCACGCCTTGGCCGAGCAAGGCCGCCTCGACCGTCATGTTGGTGTCGCCAAATCTGACGCTTTCCTTGAGCGGCAAATAGGCCAGCCCGACGGCTTGAAACCACGCCTCCCATTTAGGTACCAGCTCGGCACCATCACGCGTCAGCAGTGGCAAATCCAGCAACTGTGCAGGGCTCTGCGGTGTCCCGACGCGTCGCAGCAGTTCAGGGCTGGCCACAGGAAATACCTGCTCCCCAAACAAAAACTCCGAATACAGACCTGGGTAAGCACCCTTGCCGAGCCTGATCGCAACATCCGCCTGGCCGTGAGAGAAGTGGATGATTTTGTCCGTGGTATCCAGCGAGACCAACAGCTCGGGGTGCTGGCGAGAGAGCAGCGGCAAGCGTGGCAGCAGCCATTTGAGCGCGAAGGAATAGGTGGTGCTGACGCGCAGTCGAACCCGGCCTTTTTGCTCGCGCAGGTCGCCCAAAGTCGCCTCCAGGCTGATGAAGAATTCGCGCACGATGGGCGCCAGCGTTGCCCCCGCGGCCGTCAGGCGTAACGCCTTGCCACGTTCGAACAACTGCAGCCCCCAAAGCGCCTCAAGATGCTTGAGCTGGTGGCTGACGGCGCTCTGGGTCACATGCAGCTCCTGCGCGGCTGCGGTGAATGTCGGGTGGCGAGTGGCAACTTCGAACGCACGCAATGTCGCGGTGGGCGGCAAATCTCTCATAGGGGCGGTATCCGGCGAAATATCAGAAAGACGCTTGCATGAACGCTAGCTCATAAAGGCGCTGAATTCACTCTAACCGTCGCCGCCCTGCCGTGACAGGGGTGCACCGGAAACTGGCAGCTCAACGACGCCCAGGCTTCTCGATGGGCTGGGTGGGTGAGTCGTTGCGCTTGGAAGCAGCGTCTTGCCGGGGAGCTGTCTGTTGCCGGTGTTGTTCTTTATGGAATGCCTCATGCCACCGCATCAGTGCTTCAGCGCCGTCAGAAGCCAGGGCCGAGAGTGGCGCGCAGGCTATCCACGCGGTTGCCATTGCGAGTGTCAGTTTTTTCATTGCGTATCACCTGGGTTGGTTGAAATCCAAATAGTCGGCGCGCAGAAGCCTACGGCGCCCGTGTGGTGCCATGCGGTCATGCCTGGGTGTATGACTCAGGGCGTGGAACGCGCGAGCTGCGCGTATTGCTCCAGCAGCCAGGCCAAGTCTTGGTAACTGGTCGCTAAAGCGTGCGCGCCAAGCCTTCTCATCGACCTTGATGTGCGGCGAGCCTGCGCCGCACAGATCGTCGGGTCACCCGCCCAACGAGCTATCCGCCGGGCGCCGCTTTGTGCGCAATGGGCGACGGGCGAGCCCGGCTCAACACGCTTCGCCTTAGCCTGTAACCGGCGCAATTGCTTACTCAATTGCAGGGACAAGTAGCCCGCCCGGTAATCGTGCCGGTTATCGGCGCCGAGCAAATTGATCAACGCGACGATTCGAGATTGCTGCCTGGCCTGCCATTTAGCGTGGTCGATCGTGCTTGCAAGACGAAGTAGCTGGCGTGTGTGCTTATGCAGTGAACGTTTCAACGCCCGAATATGTTTGACCGGATCTCTGGGCAAGATCTGGAACGCCAATAAGCAGATCAGCATTGCAACAATCCACGCCAGCGCCTGGTTCGCAAAGTCGGCGAAATCATAGGAGGCGATGGCACCCGTGCTCACCAGGGTGTTGAACCCGATCAGGTAGGCGATGCCTTGCAAGGCGTGACGCGGTTGGCTCGTCGCATGGACCCCGAACGACCAGAACGCCGCCAACAGCATAAATAACAGCGGGAAACCGTTGATCTGTGGCATCAACAGGAACTTGCACAGCGCAGCCGCCACAATGGCGTAGAGCGTGCCACGTATAAAACTGGCCATACCCTGCGCCGGCGCCGCGGCCGTGGCCAGCAGCGTGCAACCTGGGCCCAAGACTGCCAGCAGCGTCGGCCCTTGATTCCAGCCGCTGAAGTACCAGACCGCCCCCGTGGCCAGGGTTGCGAGCACGGCCCGGATGCCGTTTCGTGCCGCGTCCGCGTAATGGCGGTGGTAGCCCACGGCGCGGACCTGCGCCGGGCGTCGCTGATCGAGGCTGGAGAAGTTCAGCAAGGCCTCAGTCAAATCCGTCAATTGCTCGTGCAAGCGTTCGCTGAACAACCGCGAGCCTTGAGTTGAGTCTGCATGCTCATCCGCCAAGCGACGCAGTTGCCCTACCGTATCGGCCGCCACCTGGAAGGTGCAGCGGCTACCCGCCAGGCGCTCACCCAGTTGCAGTAGCGCGCTGGCATTGTCCGCCAGCAGCACGGGATCGACGCCACGGGCGGCATCGTCCAGGTGCACGTCCAGCACCGCCGATTGCAAATGCGCCAGGCCTGCTTGAATCGCCAGTTGCCGGGAGCGAATCAGCGCCGACTCCCCACGGGCGAGTCCCAGTTGATCGTCCACCTTGCCGATGTCCATCGCGAGCTGGTGACGTTGTGCTGTCAACGCTGCGATAGGCTCGCTGGTGAGTCGCGCGGCGAGCAGTCGGGCACTGCGGGCACAGATGCCGACCAGCGCGCTGCGCACCTTGTCCTCCATGGTCTTGGCACTGAACAGCGTGACCACCAGGCTCAAGCTCAGCACCCCCAATGCGACCGCCGTACCACGGGTGATGATGTGCTCAAACCCCAGTTGCGGCGCAACGATGGCAGGGCCCAGCGCCAGGCAGACGGTATAGCCCGCCACCACCGCCGCCGTGGCCTGATAATGGCGCAAAACGGTCATTGCACTGACGCACAGGCCCAGCCACAGAGCGATACCGAGCAGGAACAACAGCATCTGTTGTGCGAACAGACCTGTCAGCACTACCGCCGCGACCAGGCCGACCAGGGTACCCAGCATCCGATAGACACCCTTGCCACGAACCGCCCCCTGGATGGGCTGTAGCAACAACAACACGGTGGATGCGCCCGCGAACGGGGCGTCCAGATGCAGTTCAAAGCCAAGCCACAGCGCCAGACCTGCGGCCAAGATACTGCGCAACACGTAGAAGAACGTGACGGACGTCCAGGGCCGCGCAATGCTCGCGAAAAGGTGTGTCAGCCGGCTCGTCATCACAGGAACGCCTGCAGCCATTGGGTGAGCCGCCAGCGTGGCGCAGCGTTCGACTCCTTGACTTCGACACTGGCGGTCATGCCCGCCACCAACTCCACGCCCTCCGGCACCTGATCCAACTCAATGCGCACGGGTACGCGCTGGGCCAACCGAATCCAGCTGAAGGTCGGGCTCACCTCGGGCAAGCCGTTGGCATTACGCACTTCATTAACATCGGCGATCCCCCTGCCCATGCTTGCCACGTGCCCTTCCAATAGCGGGGCAAACCCCATCAGCTTGATGGAGACCGGGGAGCCGACCCGCACGGCCGGCAGCTTGGTCTCCTCAAAATAGGCCGTGACCCAGAAACTATGGCCATCGACGACGAACAGGTTGGTAATGCCAGCCTGTGCGTAGTCACCGGGTTGCAGGCGCAGTTGAGTGACGTAGCCGTCTACCGGCGAACGAATGGTCGTGCGCTCCACGTCGAGCTGCGCTTGGGCGACCTGGTGGGCAGCTGCGTCCAGGCGCGCTCGGGCAACGGCCAGGTCGCGGGCGGCGTTATCAATCTCTTCCTGGGCAATGGCCCCGGCCAACTGGGCTCGCCGCTTGAGTTGGGCGCTGCGTTGCTCGAACACACTGCGCGCCTCGGCAAACTGCGCCGTGCGCTGCTGTAGGGCCAATTGATAAGCGCGCGCATCGATGCAATAGAGCAAATCGCCCTTTGCCACCCATTGATTGTCCCTGGCTGGCAACCGATCGACTTGGCCGGACACCTCCGGAGCGATACGGATAACCTGCGCACTGACCCTCCCGTCACGCGTCCACGGGGCCAGGACGTACGCCCGCCATAGTTGCAAACAGAACACCAGGGCCAGCACACCAAGCAACAGGGTGAGCGCCGGTTTGAGAATTTTGACGATAGACATGACCTGCCCCACTCAACAATTGACGACCATCGTCGACAGGACGATGAGCGAGACAAAAAAACGCGCCAGTGCCGGGTGCCAGGCCCAATCCAGCCAACGGCGGGTCAGGTTCTCGATAAGCGTGTAGGCCAGGACCGACACGCCCAGGTAGATCAACAAAGGTGGGAAATACAGGTTGGCGATGGAGACTTCGCTAAACATGGCAAATACCGGGTTCAAGGGGCTGTAGCATCTCCCCTTCCTGCAGGGGGCTTGTTGATGATGCTAAGCAATTACCACCACTGCCGATATTGAGTAGACTGCCAGAATATAATCAAATCCAGACAACCTCTCGATTGCATGCCATGGCCGAAATCCAACCTTTACACGTCGATCAGTTCGAGTACGACACGCTTGTTCAACCTGCCGTCGCACTGAGGCTGGAAACACAACGCAACGACAGTGAGTCCGCGGTACACAAGCACCGCAAGGGGCAACTGGTCGTGGCGTATGGCGGTGGCATTGTGTGTACGGGCGAGGACGGCGTGTGGATGGTCCCGTCGGGTTTTGGCGTGTGGATACCAGGGGGCGTGGCCCACAGCAACCGTGTGACGGCCAACGGGCAGGTGTGCTTTCTGTTCGTAGAGCCCGGCGTTGCGTTACTGCCAGACCACTGCTGTACGCTGGCGCTGTCGCCCCTGATCCTCGAGCTGATCCTCCACCTCAGTGACCAGGCCCAGAATTACCCTCCACACTCGCGCACTGCGCGGCTGGCCAACGTGTTGCTGGAAGAGCTTGAGCTGGCCCCCACCGAACAGCTGTACCTGCCGTTGCCGGCATCAACCGCGCTTCGCACAATCGCTCGGGCGCTGGCGCAAGATCCAGCCAATCGCGCCACCATGGCGAGCTGGGCGCACCATGTGGCCATGAGTGAACGCTCGCTGTCGCGCCTGGTAAAAGGCGAAACGGGCCTGACCTTCGGCCAGTGGCGCAAGCAATGGCAGATCATTGTCGCGCTGCAAAGCCTGGCCGAGGGGTTGTCGGTACAGAGGACGGCCGAAGCCCTCGGCTACGAGTCAGTCAGCTCGTTTATCTCCATGTTTCGTAAAACCCTGGGCACCTCTCCAGCACGCTACCTGCGCAACACTGCTCTTCCCGCCAAGAACTCCGGTCATCGCGCTTCTGCCGTTGCGTCTGTTCCCAGGTGATCAACCTTACGTCCCACTTTTGACCTTGCTCCAGATCCGCGTACGCAGGCGCTCTCATTTGAGGAGTGGAGAACGTGCACGAAGTCTAGGTTGCGAGGCAGCCGGTGACGATAACCCGCTGTTGTTACCCCGAAGGCGTTAAGCTACGCCCCCCCGAGCGACGGAGCCCCCGGATGACACAATGGCGAACACAAGGCACATCGAGCAAGGCGTGGACCTATGCACTCCTGGCCTGCTTGCTCCTGTTTACCTGCTTCACGGGGGCGATCTGGCCGGACGGCTACACGTCCAATCGCAAGCGGGTGTTCACCCCGGGCTTCCTGGTGGTCTGCACGATGGTGGCGGTGGTTGAGTTGTTAGTGCTGAACCACTTTTACGGCGTGCGTTAAGACCGCTGGGCCGAGCACTCTGATGAAATCCAGCCTCAGGCGGTGGTACTGACCAACGTACCCGACGTGTCGCTACCCTCAGCGGTCACTGCCTGCAACAACGCTGCCGTAGCGGTCTGCAATGCCGCCGTCGTCGCAGCAATCTGCACCTGGGCCGCGGCAACCGCAGCCGCCTTGGCCTCTTCACTTAGCTTGCCGGACTGGGCTTTTTGCAGCGCCTGCTGCTGGGCCTGAAGTTGCTTTTGCAACTGTTCAATCTGTTTTTTCAGTTGTTTGACAGTGTCGGACGTTTGCGTCGATGAACTGCCGGAAGCCCCGCCACCGGCAGCAGTTGCGCGTTTGCTGGCACTGGTGGCGGTAGTCGCGGTGGTGCTGCTCGACGACTCGGCAGTCGTGTCTGCGCTCGCGGGACTGGTGGCCGCTGGCGTGGTAGGAACTGCGCTTGGAACAGTGGCGACATTGACGATCATGCTGAGTACTCGGTTGCGACTGGAAGAGCTGCTGCGGATATTTCAATTTGTTTCTGGGCCCTGCAGGGCAACTTTATACGCCGCACTGCCATCATCACGCCAGCCCTGTTGGGCTGAACTTAGCGTAAGAAGGCCGTATCTCTGATTCAGATCAGATTCTTGCCCCGCCGGTGGCGTACAAAAGAAGCGTCTGCGGGGTGTGCTGTGCGCGCCCGTGTTTTAAACCGAACAGAGGGTTTACTCATGCTTAGCGTCAAAGAGCACAATGAACGGGCCGCCGCGATTTATGCCACGAGCACCGGCCAACACTGGATTGAAGCGCTCACGGACGGCCGCCACGTGCTGATCAGGCCCTTGAGCGAAAAGGATCGGGAGCGTGAATACGCTTTCATCAAACACTTGTCGCCCGAATCGCGGCACATGCGTTTTCTGGGGCAGATCAGCGAGCCGTCCGGGACCTTGCTTAATCAATTGATGGACACCGATAACCGGCTGCGCATGGCCTACGTGGCGTTGGTGCATGACAATGGTCAACTGATCGAGATCGGTGTAAGCCGCTATGCCGCCACCGGCGAGCATGAATGTGAATGTGCCGTGACGGTCGCGGATGAATGGACGCATCTGGGGTTGGGGACGTTGCTGATGAAGCACCTGATCAAGGCGGCGCACAACAATGGTATGCGCCGGATGTATTCAGTCGATGCCGCCAGCAATGCGCCCATGCGCGACCTGGCCCAGGCGCTGGGCTTTGCGCGGCAGGCTGATCCTGCAGACCCCCACCAGGTGATTCACAGCCTACGCTTGTAACGTCTGGCCCCGACGAGCGTCGGGGCGCTCGCCGGCTGCGGCCGCTATAGCCCCCGGCCCGGCTTGATCGCCAACAGGCTACAAGGCGCACGGTGCAGGAGCTGTTCGGCAGTGGTGCCCAACAGTTTGCTCAGCCCTTTGTGTTGCACCGTACCCGCCACAATTACATCGACTTGGTGTTGTTCGACGAATTGGCAAATGACCGACACCGGTACACCCTCGATGAAGTGACGGCAGTCGGCCGCAACGCCATGGCGCTCGGCTATCGCCGCGAACGCTTCACGCTGTGCCACGTCCTCGGCTTCGTAAATGCCGGTGGCCAGGGGCAAGGCGCCGAAGCCCATGTCCAGCGTGTACGCAGCCGTCCAGTCGTACGCATGCAGCACTTCAACCTGAGCATTGCAGACCTCGGCCAGTTTCGACGCGGCGGCGAGAATCTGATCGTTGAATACCAGGTCCTGGTCTTCGCTGCGCAACACATCAATGATCGCCAGGATACGACGGGGGTGCGGGTTCTGGGCGTTGGTCACCAGGTGCACCGGGACCGGGCAATCCCGCAACAGTTGCCAGTCCAGTGGGGTGTAGAACACCCGTTTCACCACCGACTCCTCGCGGGCATCCTTGATGATCATCGTCAGCGGCATTTCTTTGATGAAGTGCAGGATCTCCGCATACGGATCGCGCACCCACACCACCTCGCTGGTGACCGTGACACCGTATTCGCGCATCCGGCTCGCCTGTTCTTCAAGCCAGTGGCGGTGCTTTTCCAGATACGCATCGCGGACCGCGGCGATCTGTTCGGGCGCGAACAGGTCGGCCACCGCCAGCGCCTGTAAATAGTCAAACGCCACGATATGCAGGGGCTGTCGCAAGGCTTGCGCCAACGCCGCTGCACGTTCGAAGGCCGGCGTATGGGTCATGGCTGACGGGGCGATCAAGAGTAAACGCGGTATCTGTGACATGGTGCACCTCGGCACTTGAGCGATGGCTGGGAATACTCCAAGGCTGATCCCCTCGCCCGACGACCCACTTGATCTTTGTCAGTCATCGGGCAAATCATCGTTCAATGCACCAGCAGCGCGACCCACATGGCCGAGGTCAGCAGAATCTGCCCGGGGATGACATACGTGGCAAAGCGTCGCCCACCGCTGATCCAGGCCAACAGGCATTTGCTCAGCGCATTGCTGCTGACCGCCAACAGCACGGGCGGGGCAACGGCGCTATAGGCCAGGTGCCCGCCTTTGGCAAGCGAGGCAATCGAGGCCGTGGACGAATGGGCGTCGGCCAAGCCGCTGAAGATGGCCGTGAGCATCACGCCCGTCTGACCAAAACGATCAAGCATCAGTGACGATAAAAACGTCATCCCGGCCATGGTCAAAGTGACCGCCAGCGCAAGTTTGAGGTTGAACGCCCCGCCGACCTTGATCGGCCGGCTGGCGATACCCGCGGTTTTCGGGAAGAGCAGGCAAGCGCTGAACAGCAGCGTGACGCCAAGCCCGGCCAGCAGCGGCCCCCACATGTACGGCAACAAGGCGGTATCGACCGCGCCGAGGATCAGTGCAACCTGGGCCACCGTGGCCAGATTCGACAGAATGGCCGCCGCACTCAATACCTTGAGGTTATCCGGCTCTTTGCGCGCAATGTGCCCCATCGCCGCGATGGTCATGGTGCTGGAGGCAAAACCGGAGGCGATGGCGCTGACGACATAGCCGTAACGAACACCCAACGTGCGCACGGCGATATGGCCAATGGCCCCCACCGCCATCAGCATCACGGTCAATGTGCACAAGGTGCGCAAGTTGAGCGCCGAGTAGGGACCGATGAAGCGATCAGGGGTCAGCGGCAACACCACCAGCGCAGCGATCAGCAACACCAGGCCGTCGCGCATCTCGGCTTCGGTCAACTGGCTACGGGCAAAGTGATGGAGTTTCTCTCGGTAAGCCAGCAACCCCGCCATCACCACGCCAATGGCAATCGCCTGTTCCGGTGCTGTACCGCACAGTGCACCAAGCAACAACACCGTGAGCAAGGCCACTTCGCTGGTCACGCCCGGATCGCTGCCCAGGCTGCGCCAATAGGCCACACTGACCAGCAATGCCAGGCAGCCGCCCACGATCCCCAGCAATAGCGCTCCGCCAACCTGCATCGCCACGTAACCCAGCAACGCTGTGATCGCAAACGTGCGCAACCCGGCACAGGCACGGCTGTCGCCCCGACCTTTATGCCGTTCGCGCTCAAGACCGATCAACAGCCCGATCCCCAGCGCCGCGGCGGCGCCCGCCAGCCCCGGTGTTTCATGCATGGCGGCGCAACCCCGGCGGTTGCGTCGGGCCGGGCCTGGCATTGGCCGAAAACCGTCTGCGCGGCGTCCTGGTTATCAACATTCACCTCCGGCTGATGGTCGTGTCTGGCCCATATTCAGGGCGCCCAAGACGTTTGCTGCAAGGCTCTCCCGCTGACCCAGACTGCGCCGGGCGACGTTGCCGGGAGTTGATCATGATCAACAATCCGGGTGGGACACCCTCACGCCCTGGATGACGACGTGCGTCGCGGCTGCCCGAAAACACGGTGTGTTTACACTTTCTGACTTAAATCAAACGACCACTGAGGATTCACGGGGACATTTGAGCCAGCATTCACACCACCCTACGCGGTGAGTGTAGAAACCCTCGTTTCGTGGAGGCTTCTATGACTACGCACCTGCAAGACACCCACTCAACCGTTCCTCCCGCAGGGCAACCCATCGCAGGCAGTTTGCAAAGAGCCGACTCCCGGCGGCTCTCCCTGAGCCTGCTGGTGGCCCTTGTGATCGGTTCGATGATTGGCAGCGGCATTTTCAGCCTGCCGCAGAACATGGCCGCCCATGCGGGTGCCGGAGCGATCCTGATAGGTTGGGTGATCACCGGCATCGGCATGCTTTCGTTGGCGCTGGTTTATCAAACCTTGTCCAACCGCCAGCCGGCGCTGGACAACGGCGTATTCGCCTACGCCCGGGTCTTGGGGGGCGAGTTCCTCGGGTTCAATTCCGCCTGGGGCTACTGGATCAGTGCCTGGATCGGCAACGTCAGCTACCTGGTGATTCTGTTTGCAGCCTTGAGTTACTTCTTCCCGATGTTCGGCGAAGGCAATAACGCCGTCGCCGTTGCCGGCGCCTCGATACTGCTGTGGTCGCTGCATTGGATGATTTTACGAGGCATGCGCACCGCGGCCCGCGCCAATGCACTGACGACGGTGGCCAAAATCGTGCCCTTGTTGCTGTTCATCGGCCTGGTGATCGTGGCCTTCCGGCGCGAAACCTTCGCTGTCGGCTTCTGGGGCTCGCCTGATTTGGGCAGCACCCTCGATCAAGTCAAAAGCACCATGCTGGTGACCGTTTGGGTGTTCATCGGGATCGAAGGGGCCAACGTTTTCTCGGCGCGTGCGGCCGAACGCAAAAATGTCGGGCGTGCCACCGTGATCGGGTTCGTCATCACCTTGTTGCTGTTGATTGCGGTGTCCCTGTTGTCACTGGGCATCCTCAAGCAACCCGAGCTGGCGACCTTGAAGAACCCGTCCATGGCCGGTGTGCTTGAGGCTGCGACCGGCCCTTGGGGCGCGGTGCTGATCAGCATCGGCTTGATCATCTCGGTGGGAGGCGCCCTGCTCGCCTGGACGCTGTTGGCCGCCGAGTCGGTCTTCACGCCGGCCAAAGAGAACGTCATGCCTGGGATGCTGGCAACGGAAAACGTGCACGGTGTGCCCAGCCATGCGCTGTGGATCACCAACGGCTGCATTCAGCTGTTTCTGTTGCTCACGCTTTACTCAAGCGCCAGCTATCTCGCGCTGATTTCCCTGGCGACCTCAATGATTCTGCTGCCGTACCTGTTCAGCGGCCTCTATGCCCTGAAACTGGCCTGGCAAGGCCTGACTTACGAGGGCCATTCTGGCCTGCGAGCCCGTGACGCGGGCATTGCCTTGGTAGCCACGGTGTATTGCGTGTGGCTGCTGTATGCCGCCGGCCCCAAATACATGCTGCTCAGTGCCTTGCTGTACGCGCCAGGCTCGTTGATTTATCTGGCCAGCATGAAAGCCCGTCAGGGCCAACCCCTCAACGGCGCCGAAACGGGCCTGTTGATCATCATCTGGGCCGCCGCGGCCTTTGCCGGCCGAATGTTGTGGACGGGGGCACTGACCTTGTGAGGAGCGCGCTCACAGCGTGTTTTTTTCAGGGCGGCCTGGCGTACCGGGAGTGTGCCGCCTGCCCTTCACCCAAGAGGAGTCGTCAAGATGAGCAATTCCGAGAAAAAAATGCCGATCCAGACCGAGGCCAAGTCCAATCAGCATCCGTTGTCGTCAGACCTGTGGCAGCCCTTTGAAAAACTCCGGCAACAGGTCGATCACCTGTTTGCCGATTTCAATCGCGGTTCAGGGCTGTCGCCCTTCAGTCGCGGCTTGTTTGATCTCGAACCACTGTGGCGGCACGAACGGATCGGCCAGCGCCTGCCCGCCGTGGACATCACCGAGAAGGACAAAAGCTTTGAAATCAGCGCAGAACTGCCCGGCATGGATCAGAAGAGCATCGAGCTCAAGCTGTCCAACGGCAACCTGATCATCAAGGGGGAAAAGAAAGCGGAGAAGGTTGAAAAAAACAAAGGCTACCACCTCAGCGAGCGTCACTACGGCTCCTTTGAACGGGTATTCAGCCTGCCCAAAGGCGTGGATGCCGAGAAGATCGAAGCCAGCTTCAGCAACGGCGTACTGAACATCTCATTGCCCAAGAAGCCCGAAGCCATGAAGGCGGACAAGGTCGTGCCCATCAAGGCCGACTGAGGCTTGCCCCACTTGCCCCTGCCAGGATAACGACAGGGGTTTTCTTTGATCACAGGGTTCACGCCATCACCGCATGACCGTTCGACGCCTTTTATTGAATTAAATTGAACCAAACGAACGTATGAACTTTTGCGCCGCTACTCTTAGCTGACTTTTACAGGGGGGGCGCAAGGTCAGCCATGTCTGAAGTCAACTATCAGCGCCGCTCCGTCAAGGCGGCCTGCGCCAATTGCGGCGTGCTGGAGTTGTGCCTACCGCTCGGGCTTACAGGGCAAGAGGTCGAACGCCTGGACCAAATGATCTTGCAGCGCATCAAGGTCAAAAAAGGCAATGCACTGTATCGCACCGGCGACCCATTCAGTGCGCTGTACGCAGTGCGCATCGGCTCCTTCAAAACCACTGCACTCACGATTGATGGTCGCGAGCAGGTCACGGGCTTCCAGATTTGCGGCGAGATGCTCGGCCTGGATGCCATCAGCAGTGGTGCACACGCTGGAAATGCCTTTGCCTTGGAGGACAGTGAGGTCTGCCCTATTCATTACCGGCATCTGGAGCGACTCGCGCGGGACCTGCCTTCGCTGCAACACAACCTGAACAAGATCTTCAGCCGCGAAATCGTTCGCGATCACGAGGTGCTGATGATGCTGGGCAACATGAATTCAGATGAACGCCTCGGCGCTTTTCTGCTGAACCTGTCGCAACGCTTGAGTATGCGCGGGTACTCGTCCAGCCATTTTGTGCTGAAAATGTATCGGGAGGACATCGGTTCCTACCTGGGCCTGCGCCTCGAAACCATCTGCCGGAGCATCGCTCACCTGCGTGAACTGGAACTGGTGGAAATAAGCGGGCGCGAGGTCAATATCCAGAATATGGAGGGGCTCAGACGACTGATCACAGGCTGCCATCGCCTGCGCTGACAGCCGATGCGGCTCACTCAACGATGCAATCGAGTGAACCGCAGGCCAATGCCACGCCCCCGGTTCACGGCGTGATTGCAACTTTCATGACCCCGTCCCGCTGGTGTGCAAACAGGTCGTAGGCCGCTTCAATGTCGTCGAGACGGAATCGGTGAGTGACCAGCGGCGACAGATCCACCAACCCGCTACGCACGACGGCCATCAAGCGGCGCATACGTTCCTTGCCGCCAGGGCACAGCGTCGTAACGATGCTGTAATCGCCCAGCCCTGCCGCAAAGGCATTGAGCGGTATGTGCAGGTCTTTGGAATACACGCCCAGGCTCGACAGGCGACCACCGGGACGCAATACGCGCAACGCCGATTCAAAGGTGCCCTGGGTACCGAGCGCTTCGATCGACACATCCACCCCGCGCCCGTCGGTCAGGGCCATGATCTGTTCGACCACATCGCCGTCCTTGAAATTGACCACATGGGTAGCCCCCAATCCACGCGCCACCGTCATGCGCTCGGCCACGGCATCCACCCCTATGATGGTGCTGGCGCCTTTGAGCCGGGCACCGGCAATTGCACACAAGCCAATCGGCCCCAGGGCAAAGACGGCTACGGTATCGCCGATCTTCACTTCACCGCGCTCGGCGCCGGAAAAGCCGGTGGACATGATGTCCGGGCACATAAGCACCTGTTCATCACTCAGGCCGTCGGGAATCGGGCACAGGTTGGCCAACGCATCAGGCACCAGCACATATTCAGCCTGGCAGCCGTCGATGGTGTTGCCGAACTTCCAGCCGCCGATAGCCCGAAAACCATGGCGAGTATCCGGGCCGTCCTGGGAACCACAGCCACACAGGCAGGCGTAACTCTGGCCGCTGGGGGTGATGGCGCCGGCAATCACGCGCTGCCCTTCCACAAACCCACGCACCTGAGACCCCAGCCGCTCGATGATGCCCACCGGCTCGTGACCCACCGTCAGGCCCTTGGCCACCGGGTATTCGCCTCGCAGGATGTGCACATCCGTACCGCAAATGGTGGTGGTGGTTATTCGAATCAATGCGTCCAGCGGGCCGACCTCCGGAATCGGCTTGTCTTCGAGCACGATGCGATTGTTTTCGACGAATATCGCCGCTTTCATAGTGGCCATTATCTTCTCCTGGTGGGTTCGACGCTTGGCCCAGGCTGCACCGGACTGCCTGGCCCGGGTTTGATAATGATCAATAAAGCGTGACGTACCGCCGGGTGGACCACCTGTCAGGCAACCGGATGCGGGTATGCGTTGTTTGACAAAGATCAACCACCCGGATCGCGCCAGGCGCAGCCTGTTGGCATCGACTCGACACACCTTGCCAAGGGAGCTTCGCCATGTCCGGACAACCGCGTTTCATGCTGATCATCTCACCGTTGATGGAACACAGCCCCGCCTTGGACCGGGCCGCGGCACTCGCCAAGGCGTCGGATGCGGCCCTGCATATCGTGGCCTTCGACTACCTTGACGGGCTGGCGACAGCCGGCATGGTCAACGAGCAGGCACTGGAACAGATGCGCATCGGCTACGTCGAACGTCATCGCCAATGGTTGGAAGACCAGGCACGGCCACTGCGCAACATCGGTATAGCCGTCACCACCGAGGTGGTCTGGGTGGAACGAGCGCTGCAGGAAATTCTCACTCATCTGAGGGAGCAGCCCATGGCGGTGCTGATCAAGGCCTTGGTCCAGGAGTCGTTCATGTCGCGCCTGATGTTTACGCCGCTGGACATCCACTTGTTACGCGAATGCCCGGTGCCGCTGCATTTTGTCAGCCACGCCAAGCATGCCCTGCCGCGCAAGATCCTCGCCGCTGTGGACCCGTTTCACCGCGACGGCCAATACGCCGACCTCAACGACAGAATCCTGCGCGAAGCGGTGAAACTGGCCAGCGCCTGCAATGCTGAGCTGGATGTGCTCTACGCCCATGACCTGTCATCGAGCAGCGCCAATGAACTTGGCATCGATAAGGCCATGGCGTTTTTCTCCTCAGGTGCCGCCAAGTCACTGTTGGATGCCCAGGCCGATGCTTTCCGCGCGCTGGCCGAACGCAACGGGATTCCAGAAGAACGCCGGCACCTGGTCATGGGCAACCCGGCCAAGGTGCTCTGCAACTACGCCGCCAGCTACGACATCGACATGGTGGTCATGGGTCGCGTCGGTCACCGGGGTATCAGCCAGTTGATCGGCAGCACGGTGGAACGGGTGTTGTACAAAATGCCGTGCAGCGTATGGGTAGTTTCACCGCAACCCCTGTCGGACTGAACATCCAGGCCTACTAGGAGCGCTCACGCCCGCCCAGCATGCGGTCCAGGGTGTTGTCCCGCACCCAATAGTGATGCAGCAACCCTGCCGCCGCATGCAGGCCGATCAGCCAATAGCCCGCACTGCCAAGCCATTCGTGCCACCCCTTGAGCTGCTTGGCCAGGTCGGGGTCGACCGCCACCAGCGCCGGCAGATGAAAGCCGAAGTACGGAAAGGCTTTGTCGCCGGCGGCGAGCATCAGCCAGGCCAGCACCGGGGTGACGATCATCAACACATACAGGGCCAGGTGCATCAGGTGCGCGAGTGCGGTCTGCCATGCCGGCGGTGTCGGCGTGATCGGCGGGCGCGGCGACAGGCGTGCGAGCAGGCGAACCCACACCAGGACGAAGATGCTCGCGCCAAACACCCCATGCAATCCCATGAACAGGCTTCGCGCCTCGCTGCCTCGGGGCAGCAAGCCCTTGATTTCAACGCAGGCATAGACACCGACGAACAGCACCAGCATCAGCCAGTGCAAAGTGATCGACAGTTTTCCATAACGGGTGACAGCGGTGTCGCGGGTCATAATAGCCTCGTGATGATCGTAAGCGACGGCCGATTCGTTCGGCAGTCTCGAGTCGGTTGCCACCCTGCTCTGATAGTCTTAAGACAATCTGAAGATCGACGGTTACGTCGGTTTTTTTTACCTTCAGCCTTGGTTAAGAAATGGCCCGGATACTCCACTCGCCACCCCCCTTGGGAGCGGCGTTGCGCCCATGGCCGGTGGGCGTGAACAACAATCCCGACTCAAAGGAGTCCGTGTGCGTCTATTACTGATCGAGGATGATGTGGCCCTCGGCGAGGGCGTTCAGCAGGCGCTGGGGCGCGAAGGCTATACCGTCGACTGGCTCAAGGATGGCGCCAGCGCGCTGCACGCCTTGCTCAGTGAAACCTTTGACCTGGCGGTACTCGACCTCGGCCTGCCGCGCATGGACGGTCTCGACGTATTACGCCGCCTGCGTGACAGCGGTTCAAACCTGCCGGTGCTGATCCTCACCGCCCGTGATGCCACCGAAGACCGCATCGCAGGGCTGGACGCCGGCGCCGACGACTACCTGATCAAGCCCTTCGACCTCGCCGAACTCAAGGCCCGCCTGCGCGCCTTGCTGCGACGCAGTGCAGGGCGCGCGCAAATGCTGATCGAACACGCCGGTATCAGCCTCAACCCCGGCACCCAGCAGGTCAGCTATCTCGGCCAGCCGGTGGTGCTCACGCCCAAGGAGTATCAACTGCTGCACGAGCTGCTGTCGCCACCGGGCCGGGTCATGACCCGCGATCAACTGACACAGCTGCTCTACGGCTGGAACGAGGAAGCCGAAAGCAACACCCTGGAGGTGCACATCTACCACCTGCGCAAGAAATTCTGCGCCGACCTGATCCGCACCATTCGCGGCGTAGGCTACCTGGTGGAGGAGCGCCCATGAGCTCGATCCGCCGCCGTAGCCTGACCCTGGTCATCGGCCTGATGCTGGCCGGCCTGGCAGTGCTCAGCCTTTTCAGCCTGCACGACAGCAACCACGAAATCGCCGAGGTCTACGACGCGCAATTGGCGCAGAACGCGCGCCTGCTGCAAGGCGTCATGCGCATGCCGTTGGCCGGGCAGGAACGCGCCAACCTGTATCAAGCCTTCAACTCGGCGCTGGCTGAAGCCGTGCCTCGGGGTGATGGCCATCGCTACGAAAGAAAGATCGCCTTTGAGGTGTGGAACCCCCAAGGCGAAGTCCTGGTGCGCACCGCCAGCGCGCCTTCCTTTTCCACGCCACCCACCCAGCCCGGCTTCAGTGATACGCAAGACCTGAACAAGCACCACTGGCGGTCCTTCCTCCTGGAGGATAAACAGAACGGTTTGCGCATCTGGGCCGGCGAACGCTATGACGTGCGTGCGGAACTGGTCAGTCGCATCGTCCGCCATACGTTGTGGCTGAACCTGATCGGCAGTCTGGTGCTTGCCACAATGATCTGGTTCGCCATCGGCTGGGGCCTCAAACCCCTGGCCAACATGGCCGCGACCCTGCGCGCGCGGCACAGTGGCGCCCTTGAACCGCTGCAACTGACGCCGCTGCCCAGCGAGCTGGAGCCGATGCAGACCGCGCTCAACCGCATGCTCGCGCAGATCCAGGAGGTGCTGGGGCGTGAACGGCGCTTCATTGCCGATGCCGCCCACGAAATGCGCACGCCCCTGGCGGTACTGCGGGTTCACGCGCAAAACCTGCTGGAGGCCGGCACCGAACAGGAGCGCCACGAGTCACTCGAATTTCTCATCGCCGGCGTCGATCGTACCAGCCGCCTGGTCAGTCAATTGCTGACCATGGCCCGACTCGAACCCCAGGCCACCGCGCCCGCCTACAAACCCATCGACCTCGGCGAAACCGTCCGCAACAGCCTGGTGCAGCTCACGCCATGGCTGCTGAGCAGGCACCTGGAACTGGCTTTTGACGTCAGCGACCACCCCTTCAACACCCTCTCCGATCCCATTGCCATCGACATCGCCCTGAACAACCTGATCAGCAACGCTGCCAACTTCTCCCCGGAACATGGCGTGATCACTGTGCAACTGACCCAGGCTGACGGGTTTTACCACTTGAGCGTCGACGATCAAGGCCCAGGTATCCATGAGGCGGACCGGGCGCGGTTGTTCGAACGCTTCTACAACCGCGGCAACCCTAAGGGCGCGGGGTTGGGGCTGACCATCGTCAACACCATCGCAACCCGATTGGGTGGGCGAATCGAGCTGGCTAACCGAGCAGAAGGCGGCCTGCGGGCGACACTGTCGATTCCGATCAACGCGTAAGCCGCCCCTACGCCGCTCAGGGAACAATACGCCAGCGCCGCTGGGGTGAACTTGGCATAAAAAAGCCTTAACATGCGGCGTTCGGCTACACACCCCAAGGAAGAAATCACTGATGAGCACGACCGTTTACTGGCTACGTTTATTGGCCTCCATCCCGGTTTATGGCTTATCCATCTTGGTGTGGGTCCAAACCCCCAGGTCTATCCTTGATGCCATCCGGCTATGGCGCCGGGGCTACCTGAGTTCGTACGAGATCGGCCTGACGATTGGCTATGTGGCCGGTAGCCTGTTGGCTGCGGTGGTTGCCTACGGCATCTGGCGATTGGCGCGCTACTTGCGCACTGCCTACTTCAGGAAACAACCCAAACCCGCCCCAACCCCCTGGCCCTAAACCTGTAGTGAGCGGGCTTGCCCCGCGCTGGGGGGCGCAGCCGCCCCAAATCCAGGCACCTCGTTCTTCCTGACCCACTGCGGCGTACCGTTTGGGGCGGCTTCGCCCCCCAGCGCGGGCAAGCCCGCTCACTACATGGGGGTAGTGCTGACGATTCGTAAGGCCAAGCCTTCGTATGCATCCAGGGTAATGGTGAATTCACCCTCCTGCGTCAGATCCCCCTCGACCCGTTCATTGATAATGTCCACCACCGGCCCTGGCGCAATGCCGGGCAGGCGCAGGGTTTCGGTAAGCGGTGTGGCGCCGAAGTTGAGCGCGGTGATCTGGGTGCCTTTGCCCGCCGGCAGTTCGTGGACCATGATCAGCAACCCCGGGTGCTGCACATCCGGCACCAGGATCTGGCGGCTCGCGGCAATGTCGTACGCGCGGCGCACCGCGAGGATTTTTTGCAACTGCGAGGCAAACGATTCAGGGTCCTGCAATTGGCTGTTCAGGCTGCCGTACAAGCTGTGCGCACGGGGCATGTGCCCGGCCGACTGTTCGGCGGCGGGGTTCAAGTCCACCAGGTCGTAGGCGCCACGGTGAATCCAGCGCGTATCGCCATCGCCCATCAAATGCGCCACCTCATCCGCCGGCAACGGCAACGCCCCCACCAGATCCCAGCCGGACAAGGCAAATACCCCCGGCTGCATGGCGTTGTACATCACCAGCAGCAGATGGATCTGTCGGATTTGCCCCACATCCTCCGGCGTGATCGCCGCCAAATCGCGAATCCCCAACGCCGCCGTGATGATGCTGGCCGTGGTGCAGGCCACGCCATTGGTGACGAACTTGAGGTTGTACGGCGCCTGTTCACCCGTCAGGCGTTCATACATCTGCTCGCGGATGTGCTCGCGCAGGCTGTTGCCGGGAAAGGTCTGGCCCTGGTAAACGAAGCTGTCGTGGGCATGCAACGTCCAGAAGTGCACCAGTTCCAGGGTCAGTTCATCGTGGTTTTGCAGCGCATGGATCAACGAACCGGGGTCGATGCCCAGGCTGTGCATCTGGCGCAGCATCAGGCGCAGGAACTCGGTGTCCCCCATCAGCAAGGCGTGCTGGTAGGCAGGCCGGGTAATGAAATCGTAGGACAGGTCCGCACCGCCATGGGACATCGCTGCAATGTCGTCCACGGTCAGGTTCAGCTCCTGGAAACTGAAACCTCCGGCCTTGCGGATCGCGCCGCCGAGCAATTGGTTGCCGGTGATCGACAGCGGATGGCTTTCCGACCAGGCCGTGCCGTCGGCCTTGCGCTCCACGCCAAGGAAACCGTTGGCGTCGAGGCGCAGGATCTTCGCGCCCATTACGTCGATGGCATGCAAGGCGTCGCCGATGATCATCTGCTGCGCGGCGAAACTGGGGTCCAGCCAGTTCAACGACGGCTGGCCTGCCTTGAAGTAATGCAGGTACACCCAGCGGCGCGGTTTGCCGTCCACGCCGATGACCACGGGCGTGGCGCTCCAGTCGGTTTCCTTGACCCCAGGCTCGAAGAAAATCACCCGCTGCAACTGGCCGACGATGTAGTGCTTGTCGCGGAGTGCATCCACCTGCAGCGGGCTGAGGTTGTGCGCATCCTGGCCGTCGACGACCTCGGGCAGCAGTGGCCAGTCTTCTTCGCGGATCTCCACCATGTGGTACAGCCCGGGATAGTCCTCGTAGGCCATCTCGGCCAGGCGGAAGTCGGCGCCTTTGCCGGTGTGGGACGGGATCACGTCATCGATGATCACCGCATTGTGCGCAGCCGCCATGCGCGTCAGCGCCTGCAACTGCGCCTCGCTGCCCAGTTGCGGGTCGATCTGGAAACTGATGCGATCGAAATTGCCGTCGATGGTCGGCGTGTGCCGTGTGCCGCTCAAGCCGCCGGACATCTTCAGCGGGCCGTTATGGATGCCCTGGATGCCGATCTTCGACAGCGCCTGCCACAGGCTTTCATCGCCCAGCGCCTCCAGCACCGTGCCGCCCTCGCGCGTCACGATCGACGCCGGGTACGCGGTGAACCACACCGACGACAACGCTGATGCATCCCGTGGCCGGGTTTGTGCGTAGGGCTGTTGCCACAGGCGCCCGTGCCCGGAATAGAGCCGCGCACGCTGGCGTGCCGCGTGCAGCATCGACTGTTCAACCAGCCAGTTCACATGATCGTTGTCCGGCGCCGTCATAAGCTCAGTCCCTGTCGTGGTGAAATGTTGCTTGTAGACATATGAGGGGGCTGCGCGCCAATCGTTGCATTGCGATGCGCAGTTCGAAATCGGGCGGGTGTTGTTGCGATGCGCAATCACGCGCGGCGATCAGCCTGTAGCCAATACGGCACGGTCAACAATACCAATACGCACGGTCAACAAACTGTAGTGAGCGGGCTTGCCCCGCGCTGGGGGGCGAAGCCGCCCTGAATCCGGGCACCTCGGTCTTTCAGACACACCGCGGCGTCCCGTTTGGGGCGGCTTCGCCACCCAGCGCGGGTGTAGAACCGTAGACATCCTTTACATCTGAAACCGGGGACATCGTTTACACATTTTAGGCTTGGACGCGGCCCATGCCTCGTCCAAGCCTCCCTAGGGGATAGTCACACAGGTACAGATCCCAAACATCATCTTCAACTTCTTTGAGCGCAATCCGCTCTCCTGATAGCGCTTCGCTTACAAACAACAACTTTCCTTTCCACATGATTGAGCCGTTCTGTCTGACGCTTCGTACTTTCATTTCCGCGGCATACTCCACATCCGGCAGACATCCTGGATAAGGTCGAGTAGACGGCACATATACTTCACCCGGGCGCTTCATGCCCAGCGCCTCGTGAGGTCGTATGTAATTGAATTCATGTCGAAAATGCTCCAGCAAGAGCTGCTGCTCAACCAGGTTTTTCCCCAGTGGCAACTCAAACTTCAAACTAC
>NZ_JACVAC010000010.1 GCF_014851685.1 Pseudomonas sp. PDM05 | reverse complement strand
GCGGTGGGTCAGCCAATACAGATGCCGGCTGACCCACCGCATTCGCGAGCAAGCCCGCTCCCACAGTTGATCTCCTCTGGTCTGGAGAGCGATGCACTACCAGCAACCCACGAATTCTAAGCGGAGCAGTTATGGTTGATCGGCACGACTACGTGGCCCTCGAATGGGTCAAGGGCGACATTGCCGAAACCCTGAAACAGGCCCGTTCGGCGCTGGATGCGTTTGTCGAAACCAACGACAGCGCCGTCATCGACCAGTGCCTGGCCGGTATCCACCAGGTGCATGGCGCGCTGCAAATGGTCGAGTTCTACGGCGCGGCGCTGCTGGCCGAAGAGATCGAACACCTGGCCCTGGCCTTCCAGGCCGGCCAGGTCAGCCAGCGCGACGAAAGCGTGCGCCTGCTGCAACAAGCCCTCGGCCAACTGCCGCTGTACCTTGACCGCGTGCACAGCGCCCGCCGCGACCTGCCGCTGGTGGTGTTGCCGTTGCTCAACGACCTGCGCAGTGCGCGGGGTGAAAGCCTGCTGTCGGAAACCAGCCTGTTCAGCCCGCAACTGCTGTCGATTGCGCCGCTGCCCGACGACGTGCTGGCCCAACGTGCGCCACCCGACCTGCAGGAACAACTGCGCCAGTGGCACCAACTGCTGCAACAAGCCCTTGCCGGGCTGCTGCGTGAAGACCATGGGCCCAGCAACCTGGAAGACATGGCACGGGTTTTCGCCCGCCTCGAAACGCTGTGCCAGGGCGCGCCGTTGTTGCCGCTGTGGCAAGTCACCTCGGCGCTGGTCGAAGGCATGCTCACCGGCGTGATCGCCAACAGCCCGGCGCTGCGCAGCCTGCTCAAGGCCAGTGACAAGCAACTCAAGCGCCTGTTGGCCCAGGGCATCGGCGGGATCAACCAGCCGGCGCCGGATGACCTGCTCAAGAGCCTGCTGTTCTACGTGGCCAAGGTCACCCGGCCGACACCGCGCATGCAAAGCCTGAAGGAACGTTACGGTCTCGACGAAGCCTTGCCCGACAGTGCCGTGGTGGACGCCGAACGCGCACGGCTGGCCGGGCCGGATCGCAACGCCATGGGCTCGGTGCTCGGTGCCTTGTGCGAAGAACTGGTGCGGGTCAAGGAGCGCCTCGACCTGTTCGTGCGCAGCGACCGCCAGCACACCAGCGACCTCGATGCGCTACTCGCACCACTGCGGCAGATCGCCGATACCCTGGCAGTGCTGGGCTTTGGCCAGCCGCGCAAAGTGATCATCGACCAACTCGCCGTGGTGCTGAGCCTGGCCCAGGGCCAGCGCGAACCCAACGACGCCGTGTTGATGGACGTCGCCGGTGCCTTGCTCTACGTCGAAGCCACGCTGGCGGGAATGGTCGGCACGGTCGAGCCGGAAAGCCGCGAAGACAGCCGCCTGCCCACCACCGACCTGACCCAGATCCATCAGTTGGTGATCCGCGAGTCCTGCCAGTGCCTGCGCCAGGCCAAGGAACTGGTGATCGATTGCGTCGAAGCCGACTGGGACAGCCAGCGCCTGGAGTCTTTGCCGGAACTGCTCAGCCAGGTGCGCGGCGCGCTGGCGATGATCCCGCTGCCACGGGCGGCGAGCCTGATGCGCGGTTGCACCCATTACGTCGACGAACAGTTGATGGTCAACGAGGTGCCGCCGTCCGAAACCGAACTGGGGCATTTTGCCGATGTGATCAGCAGCCTGGAGTATTACCTCGAACGCATGCTCCAGGACCCCGACGCCGATGGCGAACGGGTCCTGGAAACTGCCACCCAGGGCCTGGCGGCGCTGGGTTACCTGCCGGCGGAGAAACCCTGGCGCCAGGCGCTGGCGGCGCCGGACGGCGCGTTGACGGTGGACGCCACGCCGAGCCAATCGCAGTTCGATGCCCTGGCCAACCCCACGTCGCGGCTTAACCCGCCGGCGCTGCAACGCCCCGGCAGCCTGCTGCCGCCACCGGCCGACGAAGAACCGATCGACGATGAACTGCGCGAAGTGTTCCTCGAAGAAACCGATGAAGTCCTCGACGTGCTGCACCGCCACCTGTCCAACGGCGCCGACAAGGCGGCTTTGGGCGAAATGCGCCGCGCCTTCCACACGCTCAAGGGCAGCGGGCGCATGGTGCGTGCGCTGGTATTGGCGGAGCTGGCCTGGGCCGTGGAAAACCTGCTCAACCGTGTGCTGGAACGCAGCGTGGCGCTGGGGCCCGACGTGCAACAGGTGCTGGACGACGCCGTCGCCCTGCTGCCGGAATTGATCGCCGACTTCGCCACTGACGACCAGCACCAACGCGATGAAGTCGACGCCCTGGCCGCCCGCGCCCACGCCCTGGCCAGCGGCGCGCCGGCACCTGCCGCCGAACCCCACGACCCGATGCTGCTGGAGATCTTCCGCAACGAGGTCCAAAGCCACCTGGAAAGCCTCAACCACTTCCTGCACCAGGCCGCCGAGCATGTGCCGCTGCAAGTCAGCGATGAACTGCAACGCGCCCTGCATACCCTCAAGGGCAGCGCCTATATGGCCGGCGTGTTGCCCATCGCCGAACTGGCGCGCCCGCTGGATCACCTGACCCGCGAGTACAAGGCCCATCGCCTGCCGCTGGACCTGGATGAAGTGGAGTTGCTGCTGGAAGCCGAGGGCCTGTTCCAGCGCGGCTTGCGCCACCTGGACCGCGACCCGCTGGCACCGATCAAAGGCGCGCCGGACCTGATCAAGCGCATCCAGGCCCTGCTCGATCATCAGTTGGCCGCGCTGCTCGATGCGCCGAACACCGGCCTGCGCATCAAGCGCGACCCACAATTGATCGCCAACTTCCTGGCCCAGGGCATGGACATCCTGCTCGATGCCGAAACCCTGCTGCGCCGCTGGCAACAGCACCCCGGCGAACGCCAGGAACTCACTGCGCTGCTTGACGAGCTGACCACGCTGGGGGAAGGCGCGCACATCGCCGACCTGCACGCCATTGACGAACTCTGCGAAGCGCTGCTTGATCTATACGGCGCCGTGGAAGAGAGCAGCCTGGCGGTCAGCGAGCGCTTCTTCCACGAAGCCGAACTGGCCCATGACGCGCTGATCAACATGCTCGACCAACTGGCCGCCGGCCAGGAAATCAGCCCGGTGCCGACCCGCCTGCAAGCCCTGCGCGAACTGCTGGACGAAGCCCTCGACCCGTCCGCCACTGGCCTGGTCAAGAGCGACGGCAGCCACGCGCTGAGCATCGCCGAACTGGGCGCCGCCACGGCGAAACTGGAACACGAGACGGCAGTGGACGACGAGATCGTCGAGATCTTCCTCGAAGAAGCCGTGGACATCCTCGACAGCGCCGGGCAGTCCCTCAAGCGCTGGCTGCTGGAGCCCGAGAGCAGCGCACCGTTGTCGTCACTGCAACGTGACCTGCACACCCTCAAGGGCGGTGCGCGCATGGCCGAAATCGGCCCGGTGGCCGAGCTGGCCCATGAGTTGGAAGGTCTCTACGAAGGCTTGGTAGACCGCCGCTACAGTTACTCCGCCGAGTTGGCCCAGGTGCTGATGGCCAGCCATGAACGGCTGGCCTTGCAACTCGAAGAACTGCAACACCAGCAGCCCCTGAGCGACAGCGCCGAACTGGTGGCCAAGGTGCGTGCCTTGCGCCAGAGCGCGCCGCCGCCCGCTGCGCCCCAGGCGCTGGAAAACCCCGGCGCCGACCCTGAGCTGCTGGATATTTTCCTCGAAGAAGCCGCCGATATTCTCGACAGTTCCGGCAGTGCCTTGCTGCGCTGGCAGGCCGAGCCGGGCAACCGCCAGGAAGTCGAAACCCTGCTGCGCGACCTGCATACCCTCAAGGGCGGCGCGCGCATGGTCGAGATCGGCCCGATTGGCGATTTGGCCCACGAGCTGGAGTTTCTTTACGAAGGCCTGTCGGCCGGTTTGCTCGCGCCGTCGGCGGAACTGTTCGCGCTGCTGCAAGGTTGTCACGACCGTTTGGCGCAGATGATCGATGCGGTCGCGGACGGCTTGCCGGTGGGCTCGGTGGACAAACTCATCGAACGCATCAAAAGCCTGGTGCACCCGAGCAACGAGCCGGTGCTGCCGGTGGCGTTGCCGGCAGGCAAGGCCGAGACGGTGGTTGATCCCGCTGCCGACATGGTGAAGATTTCCGCCGACTTGCTGGATGACCTGGTCAACCTGGCCGGTGAAACCTCGATCTTCCGTGGGCGTATCGAGCAGCAGGTCAACGATGCGCGCATTGCCCTGAGCGAGGTGGAAACCACCATCGAGCGCATGCGCGACCAACTGCGGCGCCTCGACACCGAAACCCAGGGCCGTATCCTCAGCCGCCAGCAGGCCGAGGCCGAGCGCCTGGGTTATGAAGAGTTCGATCCGCTGGAAATGGACCGCCATTCGCAGTTGCAGCAACTGTCCCGCGCCTTGTCTGAATCGGCCTCCGACCTGCTCGACCTCAAGGACACCCTCGAGCGGCGCAACAGCGATGCCCACGACCTGTTGCAGCAACAGGCGCGCATCAACACCGAGTTGCAAGAAGGCCTGATGCGCACGCGCATGGTGCCGTTCGAGCGCATGTTGCCGCGGCTCAAGCGCATCGTGCGCCAGGTGGCGGGCGAGCTGGGCAAGGACGTCGAATTCATCGTCGGCAACGCCGAAGGCGAGATGGATCGCAACGTGCTGGAACGCATGGCGGCGCCGCTGGAACACATGCTGCGCAACGCCGTCGACCACGGCCTGGAGTCCCGTGATGCGCGCCTGCTGGCGGGCAAGCCGGAGAAGGGCCGCATTACCCTGGACCTGACCCACGAAGGCGGTGACATCGTTTTCGACATGCGCGACGACGGCGCCGGTGTGCCGCTCGAAGCGGTGCGGCGCAAGGCGATCAAGCGTGGCCTGCTCGACCCCAACCAGGAGATCAGCGACCGCGACGTGTTGCAGTTCATCCTGCAACCGGGTTTTTCCACGGCGGAAAAGATCACCCAGATTTCCGGGCGCGGCGTGGGCATGGACGTGGTGCATGAAGAAGTGCGCCAGCTCGGTGGCTCGATGTTTATTGAGTCGACGCCGGGTGTCGGTGTGCACTTTCGCATTCGCCTGCCGTTTACCGTGTCGGTCAACCGGGCGCTGATGGTGCAGTGTGCGGACGATCAATACGCGATCCCGCTCAACACCATCGAGGGCCTGGTGCGTGTGCTGCCCCACGAGCTGGCCGGGCACTATCAGCAAGATCCGCCGCGTTATGAATACGCCGGCCAGCGCTACGAACTGTTTTACCTGGGCGACCTGCTGCACACCGTCAGCCGTCCCAAGCTGCTTGGCCAATACCAGCCGGTGCCGGTGCTGTTGGTGCAATGCAATGAACGGCGGGTGGCGGTGCATGTGGATGCCATGGCCGGCACGCGGGAGATTGTGGTCAAGGGCCTGGGCCCGCAGTTTGCCGGGGTGCAGGGGGTGTCCGGGGCGACCATCCTCGGCGATGGCCGCGTGGTGCTGATCATCGATTTGCTCGCACACATCCGCGCGCGTCAACCGGCGCTGCCGGCCCAGGTGGCCGATGCGCCGCTGGTCCTCAACGACCCGCTGAAAAAGCGCCCGCTGCTGGTGCTGGTGGTGGACGATTCGGTCACCGTACGCAAAGTCACCAGCCGCCTGCTGGAGCGCAATGGCATGAACGTCCTGACCGCCAAAGACGGCATCGACGCCATCGCCGTGCTTGAAGAACACACCCCGGACCTGATGCTGCTCGACATCGAAATGCCGCGCATGGACGGCTTCGAAGTGGCGATCCAGGTGCGCAACGACCCGCGCCTGATGCGCCTGCCGATCATCATGATCACCTCGCGCACCGGCCAGAAACACCGCGACCGCGCCATGGCCATTGGCGTCAACGACTACCTCGGCAAGCCGTACCAAGAGTCGGTGCTGCTGGAAAGCATCGCCTACTGGAGCAAGTCCCATGCTTGACAACCGCACCAGCCAACTCACCGGCCTGTTGTTGCCCCTGGCCGACCGCCACCTGGTGCTACCCAACGTCGCCATCGCCGAGCTGATCGACTTCCAGCGCGGCGAACCGGCCAGCGATGCGCCACCGTGGTATCTGCGCCAAGTGACCTGGCGTGATCAACAACTGCCGCTGATCAGCTTTGAAGCCGCGTGCGGCGAAGCGGTCGTGACCGCCGAGCGCTCGCGGATCGTGGTGCTGAACGCCCTGGGTGGGCGGCCGACGTTGAAGTTCATTGCGCTGGTGATCCAGGGGATTCCGCGCTCGTACAAGCTCGATAGCCAGTTGAGTTATGTGGACGTGCCGCTGTGCCCGCTGGAGCTGGCGGCGGTGCAGGTGGGCGAGCATGTGGCGAAGGTGCCGGATTTGCTGGGGCTGGAAGCCTTGCTGGTGGAATCAGGCTTGGCCTGAGCCCCTCCCACGTTTGGTCTTCTGTGTAGGTCCAGTTATCAAACACTGTCTGAAATATCTGTAAGTTGGTTTGCCGAGTTTTTGCCGATTTTTGAGTGCTAGTTTTCAGCACTCATCCCCATCCGCAAGGACTCGCAAATGGCTGTCCCTCCTACGCCTCCGGGCGTTTCGCTGCAAGACAATATCGCCTTGGCCAATAACCGACGGTTGCATCTGAAACCGGGTTCGGCGTTTACCTATTCGTGGTTTTACTCACAGGTCCGAGGGCGTGGCCCCTGGGATTACAAACAGAAAAGTCGGGAATACGAGGCATTCGGCAACTTCAACTATGGCGTCACCGGAACGGTGCTGGGCATTCCTGAAGGTGTCTTGCTAAGGGCCGCAGGCGCCGCGCAAAAGGCAGCTGGCACCTCCCGAGCGGAATTTGGCGATTGGTGGGGCGATGCGCCATACGGCGATGACCATAGTGATCAGTATTGGATCAAGGAGGGTATCGAATATGCCAGGTCCCAAGGCTACTAATCGGCTGGTACAGGGCCTGCTCAATGGGCTGCTAGTGGTGTGTCTCGGCTACCTGGGGGTTGGCTGGTTGATGAGCCCTGGCACGCCGGAATTGGATCAAGTGGTGTTCAAGTATGCGTTGGATAACGGTAGGTCGATCTATGGGGTTCGGGACGGGCAGGGTGGGGCGACCGTGGGTTTTTCCTACAGGTACTATGTGCATAAGGACTTGGGCAGTGATCAGGAGATATTGGCAGCGCTGGTTTCTGCCCATCCCTTTATGAAAACCAAAGAGCCTGACGTCCAAGTGAACCGGGTGGACGGAGTTATCCACCTGATTGTTCATGGAGAAGTCCACGAGTACCGAAGCTATCCGCTTGAAGGTTTGGGAGCGGTGAAAATAGACATGCAGTTGTAACTGCGGCCAGACCTGCCCGAGCAACAGCCTCAAACAATGCATGAATCTGCCTGCCGAACTCTATTGTGGCGAGGGAGCTGGCGGCGGTGCAGGTGGGGGAGCATTTGGCGAAGGTGCCGGATTTGCTGGGGTTGGAAGCGTTGTTGGTGGCGTCCGGATTGGCCTGATTTCAAACCCTGTGAAGATCGAATGTGGGAGCTGGCTTGCCTGCGATAGCGGTGTGTCAGATGTTGATGCTGTGACTGACACACTGCAATCGCAGGCAAGCCAGCTCCCACAGTGGATCTTCTGTGCCTTGAGCGCTGTGCCCGTTACTCAATCCGCGCAAACCGCTCAATCACCGGCTGTTCCCGATGCTCGGCCTGCCACAAATCATAGGCACTCTGCATCGACAGCCACAGCTGCCCAGTGCTCACGCCTGCCCGTTCCAGCCGCACCGCCAAATCCGGGCTTACCGGCGCACGCCCGTGCAAAATCCTTGAAAACGTCTCACGAGCAAACCCCAGACGCCGGGCCATTTCGGTGATGGTGATGCCTAGGGCAGGGATCACGTCTTCAAGCAGGATTTCGCCTGGGTGAGGGGGGTTGTGGATGCCCATATAGATACCTCTCCTCAGTGGTAATCAAGATAATCAACCAGTTCGACTTGGTCGTCGAACATCCGAAAAATGATGCGCCAGTTACCACTAATGCTGACGGACCAATAATCGATCAAGTCGCCTTTCAACCGATGGAAGCGCCATCCCGGCAAGTTCAGCGCAACGGGGTGCTCGGCTTTGTCCAGAATGAACAGAACTCGGCGCAAGCGCTTGGCATGATTTGCGTTGATGCCGCTGGTTGAGCCGGTCTGATAAAAGTCTTTGAGGCCTTTATGCCTCCAACTGACGATCATGGCGCGATTGTGATGTGGTACATCACGCTCTGCAATTGCCGCGTATCGGTTTGATCGGTCGGTTTCATGATGGATTTCCATGGCACGATTCGGACCGAAAAGGCTAGAGAGACGGATTCCTAGCAACAACCTGAAAGTCCTGTCGGAGCATTCCCTGCAGTTTGTCAGGGCGGTCAGTGTGAGGAGGGCTCTAGGATTTTTCCTGCAAGATTTTGGGCCAGGCGTGAACTTGTCGCGTGCAGCCAGCGCGCCTAGTCTTCGTCCCGTCATCGCAAAAAACGGTGACACGGACGTGCAAGTCCGACGAAACTGTTTAGGCGTACAAACGCCCAGCCATCCAACGGGCGTTTTTTGTGCTCGCTGCTTTATGGCGGCTGCGCGCAGGAGGTCTTCGGACCTGCTGGGTGTCCTAAACAGGCCCGGTCTTGCACACCTGCGCACGGTCGCCACCCTCATTCGCGTGCAAGCGAACGGTGGCGCTCCTTACTCACTGTTTAGGAGCTTCATCATGATCAAACCCACCCCCAATCCCCCCAGGCACCTCTTCACCGTCAACCCTCACCAAGACACCGAAGCGCTGCTGGTCAACGCCAGCGAAACCCTGTCGTCCCTCAACGCCATGACCTGCAACCTGGCCTTCGACCTGGACACCTCCCAGCGCGCAATCATGCTCGGGATCCAGCAAATGGCAGAGCTTGGGCAGTTGTTGGTGGATCGAGCTCTTGAACAGATCGCTCCCTCATCTGGGGCTTAAAACTTGATCGTTCCCAAAAAGGGACCTATCGTTCCCTTTTTGGGACTGATTGGCCTCGCCATGCAAACCTTGTCGCTTAGCGCTGCACTTTTCACCGTCACCCAGCAAAAAGTATTGGGGCTGCTTTTCGGTAAGCCCGACCAAAGCTTCTTCACCAATGAAATCGCACGGTGGGCCCAGGTGGGCAAGGGCAGCCTCACCCGCGAGCTGGAGCGCTTGCAGTTGGCGGGCATCCTGAGCATGACGCGACAAGGAAACCAGACCCACTACCAAGCCAACCCCCAGTGCCCGATCTATTCGGAGCTGCTGGCCATCGTGCGTAAAACGCTGAGTCTGGACGAGCCACTGCGCACTGCACTGGCGCCGTTCACTGAGCAACTGACGTGGGCTTTCATCTATGGCTCTATCGCCAAGGGCGAGGCGCACTCATCCAGTGACATAGATCTGATGCTGATAGGTGAAGGCCTCAACTACAGTGACGTCATGGAGCAACTCATGCCGCTGGAAGAGCAACTGGGCCGCACCATCAACCCAACGCTTTACACCCCTGAAGACTGGATCGGCAAATGGAAGGCCGGGAACAGTTTTGTGCAGCGGGTCGTGCAGCAGGACAAGATCAGTCTGATGGGGGGCAACCCCCTGGAGTCCACGGATGGACAGCAAGGCAAACCTGGAGAATCTGCAACGTAGTGGCAGCTTGAAAGCTGAACCGCCGGACCGCAAGGAGTGCGATGGGCTGATGCGCTCGGCCCGGGACCGTTTGAAAGACGCGGGCACGCCACAGCTATCGTTTGCCGGTCGTTTCGACCTGGCTTACAACGCTGCCCACGCCATCGCCCTGACGGCCTTGCGTCTGCAAGGTTATCGTTCTGACAAACGTTATCTGGTCTTTCAGTGTCTGATCCACACCCTCGGTGCGAGCAAGGTTCAGGTGCGGTTATTGGCGCTGTGCCATGAGCGCCGGAACCTCGCGGAGTATGAAGGCTATATGGACGAAGATGAAGCGCTGCTGGGCCAACTCATGGAAGGCGCCACGGCGATGTGAAGTCTTGCGGATGACTTGCTCGCAGGTCATGAATGGACGTGAGCCGCTCACAACCCCCTTGCACTCTCCCCCACAACGCTGGACCCTAGCCCCTCAATCGCTAACGTGAATCGGAGGTCAGTGGCGCATGTATCACGGTGAACGATTCAACGCCTGGAGCCACTTGCTCGGGGCTGTGGCAGCTTTTGCCGGCGCGGTGTGGATGTTGGTGGTGGCGAGCCTGGATGGCAGCCCCTGGAAGATCGTCAGCGTGGCGATCTATGGCGTCACGCTGCTGGTGTTGTACAGCGCGTCGACCGTGTACCACAGCGTGCGCGGGCGACGTAAGGAGATCATGCAGAAGGTCGATCACTTTTCGATCTACCTGTTGATCGCCGGCAGCTACACGCCGTTTTGCCTGGTGTCGTTAAGGGGCCCGTGGGGCTGGACGCTGTTCGGCATCGTGTGGGGGTTGGCGGTGATCGGCATCCTGCAAGAGATCAAGCCCCGTTCCGAAGCGCGGATCTTGTCGATCGTGATCTATGCGGTGATGGGCTGGATCGTGCTGGTGGCAGTCAAGCCGCTGATCGCTGCGCTGGGTACGGCGGGTTTTACCTGGCTGGCGGCGGGCGGGGTGTTGTACACCGTCGGCATCATCTTCTTTGCCCTGGAGGACCGCCTGCGGCATTCCCATGGGATCTGGCATTTGTTTGTGATTGGCGGGAGTTTGCTGCACTTTGTGGCGATCATGCGCTACGTACTCTGACAGACGACTCGATCAAAAAGTGGGAGGGTGCTTGTCGCACCGTCCCACCCCGATGGAGTTGGGCCAGTGACAAATAGGTTGGCTGACGCTGGTTTACATTGAAAATTTACTTTTCTTTCAGCTGTTTGTAAGTAGTAGAAAAGCAGTAAGCTCCCATGAGCATTATTAAACCATAGCTTAGCCCATTCATTATTTTCTCTGGAGAAAAGAAAAGGCTGCTTACCATAACTGTAAATATAACCGCAATTGTCGTTACGAGTTCGGTGATTAGAAAGAAAGAGAATATTTCCTGCCTACATGCACGATCTAGAACTTCATTTGATGTGACTCTGGTCATTATGATTCCAATCCCAGCCCCAAAAAAACAGAAGGCGGAAAGAATCAGGAAGTATGAAGTGTTCGTGTTGTCAATGGCCGTTGGCAGGGATATGGCAACGGTTATGAAAAAGCAAAAAAATGAAAATGTTGAGCCGGATTTTTTCAGTGTGGTCTGGGATAGTCCGACGACTCCGAGAACCGTAGACGCCAAAAAAACTACAAAGGCTGTTAGTGAGCTTCCTAGCCAAGATAAACCTTCAGGTATGTCTGTCGAGGGTTTGTGTCGATATAATAAGCCAATTGCGTACATGAGGATCAACATCTCAAAAGTATTGCCTGCTACGTATCCCAAAAACTGGCTAGGGTATTTAGAGATGACTTTAAAGTGCTGAATATAATAAAGGCGGGTTCGGTGCTTTGAGCTGTTCTTTTTAGTAAGGACTGGCTTGAGATCATGGTAGGAGACGTAAGTCTGAATGACTCGGCACAATAATATTGGCAACATCGTCACTAGCATGGCGTACAGGTAGTATCCGCTACTCATCATGAGTGATGCTATCAGTAATAAAGTTAATGGAGTCCCTATGCGTATGTGCAGGTATTTTTTAAAAGCCCCCACGTAATCTGCACTATGTCCAGTAAGGTGCAGGTGGAGGTCGTTGTAGGCCGGCCTGAAAGATGATCGCAGGCAGCCAGTGCCTATTGAGTCGAAGGTGAATGAAATAAGTATCAAACACCAACTAATATGCCAGTAGTCGAGTAGTGCTAAATAAAATCCGGTGGTTAAAAAAATAGCGCATGCAAGCTTGAATATGAAACCGTAAATTGTTGTGTATGCCGTGCCAAAACGGTTTGCAAACGAATGCCCAACGTAAAACTCAATAACCAGAGAAATTAGCAGCTGTGTAATGAGCGAGAACTCTAAGGAAAAACTCCCAAGCTTAGGGTTGGTTGCTATCAGCGCCAGTTCTAGTATCGTTACACCCATCGCGATGCCACCATATAGTGCGTCTGAGCGGGAGACAATATTGGTGGCGCTATTCATAGCCTGACCCTGAAAGTTTTGCCGGGTTCAAGTACTAGATTTTTATAAAAGATCGACGGGGCATGAGCTCTACCATAAAACATTAGTGTCGTGTAAATGGAGTCCAAGTCGAAAGGAACTAAAGTGCGAGAACGTCCTGCGGGCGGGGTAGAGACATATTTGTATTGTGTGTCTCTCCTATTTCGAAAATCTTCGTAAAGCAGTAGTTCGTAATCGATAGGGGGGGATTGAGTTTTTATCTTCTGTAGAAAAATTTCACACGCCGCGGCGTTTAAATTTTTGTAAATTTTCGAGGTTTTATCAAAGCGATCGAATACGGCGATTAAAACTTCCTCTCCGTGAATTGATTCTAGATACCTGATCGTATAGGGCCATCTTCTACTGATGTGCCTAGAGATGTCTAAATACCTTCTGATGCTTTCAAACGAGAAGTGTTTTTCTTCCGAGGATGTTGGAGTTGATAGCAAGTTATTAGAATCATATATTTTTGAGAAAAATATAGTTGTTGAGATGTGGCAGGATTTCTTCATTTTTTATTCGCTTCTATGAACGCCTTTTTTATGAGAAGTATGTTGCTGTTTTCAACGTCTAGCGATGCTCCCTCCATTTCCAACAAAATGTTGTGCGTTTTTAGACTTTTTATTACCGCGCTTTTAAATGTTTCGGTTAGTTCGTTGTTGAAGTGGTCTGAATGTTGGTCAAGCCAGACGGGAATGCCATTCCATAGCCAAGACTTCACTCCTGAGATGTGTAGCGTCTTAATTAGATTCCAGATTTCGTGGGCAGCGCAGGGCAAATCGAACGCTAGACCTTTAGTTTTACAGTAGCCAAGATAGTGCCCAATATCAAACGCCATCATGCATTCAGAGCGCCTGCACAGTTCTAGGTAAAACTCCCAAAATTCTATGTTTCCAAATTCGCTATAGATTGGTGGGTTTTCCAAGACTACAGGTATTTCAAAGTAGTCATTTATGAATCTGGCATTGTCAGCAGTGGTTTTTAATGTTTCTTTATTCATAGGCGGATTGGTTTGGTGAGCGCCCAAAAATAAATTACCATTCCTCCAAATTCCGATGTCTTCCTCGATATAAATTATAGGAAGTGTGGCTAGCGCCTCCTTCAGGTTTTTTAAGTCTGCCAAGTCAGTAACCCCTGAGAAATTGATGTCTACGGGGTGTGCGGACATCGTAAAGTCTGCGGATAGGCATATATCAGTTAATGAGCTTTCTATTTTATCCCAAGGGCGTATACCCAAACTAAAGTGGCGAATCGGTGTTTGGTTATATATATGGTTGTTGTCAGTGCGATGCTGAACGAATTGTTTTAGTTTCTCTACGTCGCCGCTGATGCCTATGCGAATTGAGCGGTTGTCCATAAATCACCCGTTTGAATGTTGGTTATAAGGATCTAACTATAAGTTCACCTCTCCTACCTCCTGAACCAGTTGTCGGTGTTTCTAGGATTTTGAGTTTGGGCGCGTTGACCGGTTTGTCATCGGCGATAGCTTTGTTGATTGTTGCCACATAGTTGGTAAAGAATGGCTCGCGGTTAATTTCAGTTGTTTTATCTGTGTTGTGGCAAAGCCACCATAAAACTTTGAATGGCATATGCTTTAAGTGAATATTCAGCAAGGAGAGGTAGGCTGTCTCTATAAGCGACGTATGTGTCCCGATTTTTTCAATGTTTGATGCGATTGCTTGTTCGAGTTGATTTAGTAGTGGGATTGCAAAGTTGTCTATATAGGCGGTATATATGTTATATACTTCGTGATTGTCAATAAATGCTCTGCTGTTTGGTAGCTGTGTCAGGTCAAGCTTTGTGCCTGTCTTTCTCTCCAGATTTTTTCTTACGGGGGTTCCTGGATACAACATCATAATATTGAAATAGTGATCTAAGGATTCGTGTTCTGTCAGCCCGGATTTTACCAAAAAAACTAAGTTTTCAACGATTTCTCTTTTTTGTTGGTCGTGATAAAACATTATAAAGTCAAGTCCGACATCGATCTTGTTGTTTTGTAGGGCTCTTACGGCATCAATATTGTTTTGCACGGTGACCCTTTTGTTCATGTAGTCTAGTTGCGACTGTGAGCCAGACTCGATGCCCATCTCGACAAGCCTTAGTCCCTGACTTACTAGTTTTGGTAGTTCGGATTGTAACTTTAGAAGGTAGCCTACCGTGGAGGAACTGCTCCATGTAACCCGGCCGTTAAATAAGTTGTACAGTTTCTCTGAAAATTCCAGCACCCTATCTTTACGAACGAAAAAATTCGCATCCATCATGTATATGTGTTCGAACGAGTAGTGCGTATAGGCTTCCGCTATCCAGCTAACAAGTGTCGTGGCGTCGATGGCGCGCCATTTTGGCCCCTCCTTGTCTGCTGCGACAATAGCGCAAAAAGAGCATGCTAATGGGCAACCTCGACTGCTTGTCAATGCTATGGCTTTTCTCTGTTTAGCGTCTTTCCTATCCGTGAAATAAAGTTTTTGTAAGCGTTCCGAAGAGTATTCAAGGAGCGGGTTCTCCCAGTCCGCTGTGGGGAGTTGTATCTTTTCTATATAGGACTCTTTCAGCTTTCCAGATGTCGTAAGCCACACTGCGTTTGGTATTCTATTGAAGTGATTTTTATAAATGTGTTTTTTTGATTTTGTTTTGCGTGGGAACTGAGTGTGAGTATTATTAAATACGTCTATGAGTTTAGCAGTTGAATGCTCGCCCTCGCCACGTATCGCTAACTCAAAGGTCCTGTTACTCGCACGCAGAAAATCTTCCGCTGCTAGGCTTATATGTGGGCCGCCACAGAAAATGAATGTTCCGGGCAAGGCATTTTTTATTGTTTTCCCCCATGTTATCGCTGCCTGCACATGACTGCTATATATTGAGATCCCTATAAAGTGTGGTGCCCAGTTGATTAAATCAGCTAGCTCGTCAATATCTGATGTGTATAGGTCGGAATAGTCAAAGATTTTACACGTTGTATGCTCGGAATTTTTTCTTACATAAGCTGAAATGTTCTGTAGGCCAAGCGGCATCACTTTTTGTGGGCCTTCGCCGTAGGGTAGAGCGACTAATGCGAGTCGACAGAGTTCGACAGGCTCACTCGTGCAAGGCGCGGAAAAGTTGGGAGCTTTTTTCATAAGAACTCCTCGCTTCACTGGCTTTAGCCAGGCAAAAAAAATCTGGATAGCGCTCCGCTATGAGCGCAGATTTCTCGTCAGAATCTAGTGCATCAATAAATTTCTTTTTCGATATTTTTAGAAGGTGCGTCCCGTTATGGAAGAAGCAATATCCTAGTTCTGTTAGGCAGACTACTCCGATCTTCGTTTTTATTCTCATGCGGTGTTGATCCATCCGCTCTCAGTAATTGGACACCGCTTTACAGTGTCCAATTAGTAGCTAGTAGTACTTCATTAGAATTCGGGTGCCGTTTTTCCAGCAACCATGTCGTAACTTCCATCGGGTACCGGAGTTAAGGTCTCGACATCAGAGGCCAGTTCATCCAGATAGTCATCGTCATTTTCGTCTGCCATGATATTGCTCCTTTTTGTTTTTGATTTCAGCGTATTTTCAGCGTATTTGCAGTCGGATTAAGTGTCTTGCATGCCAGCAAGAATCGTGGCTGCTCTTATATAAAAGTCCCAGCGATTCTTTAAGTCAAATAAAAAATGAAATTTCAGAAATTTCCTAAGATTACTGTTTGCTTGTAAGAAAGGTCCCGCTTTGAAGGATGGCTCCTACGAGTATGTAGGATGAAGAGGTCATGGAGGCAATCGAATCGTTTGTTGTGTGCTTGTTTATTTTTTTGCAATTATGGATTAACGGCTGACTCGTTACAGCAAAGCTCTATTTTCGAAATTTCAAGACTTTTTAAGCCGTTATATCGTGCGGATGTAATCCGATTCCTATCTCTTGGTCTTAAAAACAGTCCTCTGAGCTGTTTCTGCAATCGATACTCAGATTCCAATTCATGCATTAAGTAAGTGCTTTAACTGAGATAAACATATGGAGTAGGGCTTGCCCCTCCCACATTGGATCTTCTGTGTTCCTACAGACGTTGCAGCAGTTCCCAGGCACGCTGCCCAACAATCCCCAACAACTTGGCCAACATATGCGGCGGCGGCTCATCTGCGCGGGTCAGGGCGTACAAGGTGATCGGCAACGGTGGTGTGAGCGGGCGGATGCAGGTGGTGGCGGTCGAGGCGCCGAGGGCGGTGAAGGGGTCGATGACCGTCAGGCCAGCGCCGGATTCGACCATGGCGCGGGCCAGGGAATAGGTTTGCACCGAGATTGTCACCCGGGGCGCGGGGTCGACGTTTTCCAGGTAGCTGTCGAGTTTGGCGGCCAGCGGATCGGCGCTGGAAAGGCCGATCAACGGCGCACCCGCCAGGTCCGCCAAGGGCAATGGCGTGCTCAGTTCGGCTTCGCTCCAGTAGCCTTTGGACGCCAACGCCACCAGCACACCGTTGGCCAGCACTTGGGTGGTCAACCCCGGGTGCCCGGAGAAGTTGAGGGTCAGCGCCAGATCAATCTCGCGCATCAGCAGTTTCTGCACCAGCTCACGGCTGTGGTCGCTGGACAGCTCGCAGGCCATGTCCGGGTAATCGCGGGTCCATTCCAGGATTGCCGGCGGCAGCAGCGACAGGGCCAGCGCCGGGATCGCCCCGATGCGCACGCTCTGGCCCGGCGCGCGGCGCAAGCTCTTGGCCAGGCGCCGCACGGCTTGCAGGCTGTCGGTGACTTTATCGACTTCGCGCTCCAGCGCCAGCGCTTCCGGCGTGGGCTGCAACTTGCCGCGCACCCGCAGAAACAACGGGAAACCCAACTGCAACTCGGCGTGCTGCAGCACCTTGGTCACTGCCGGTTGTGACACGTGCAACAACTGCGCGGCAGCGCTGACGGAGCCGGTCTGGCGGATAGCCTGGAAGATTTCGATATGACGCAGGCGCATGGCAAGTCCATAACCTTTGTTTATAGGTGAACCATCTTTATTCATTGTCGCTGGCCTGTCACCTGCCCCTAGGCTGGAACCCTCTTAATGCAACGGCAGGTGGCGGGGATGGTGTGCATCATCGGCGGTGGGGTGATCGGTCTGGCCAGTGCCTATGCGCTGGTGCGTGCGGGCCATGAAGTGACGGTGATCGATGCGCGCGACACCCTGGGCAGCGAGACCAGCTTCGCCAACGGCGGGCAATTGTCCTACCGCTACGTCGCCCCGCTGGCGGATGCCGGTGTGCCACTGCAAGCCATCGGTTGGTTGCTGCGTGGTGACTCGCCGCTCAAGCTGCGCCCGCGCCTCGACCCTCGGCAGTGGCGCTGGATGGCGGCGTTCCTCGGCGCTTGCCGTGGCTCGGTGAACCAGCGCAATGCCGCGCACCTGCTGCGCCTGGCGGCCTTGAGCCAAGCGACGTTGCAGCAATGGCGCGAGGATGATCGCCTGGACGGTTTCGACTGGCGGCGCAACGGCAAGCTGGTGACCTTTCGCACTGCGGCAAGCTTTGAATCGGCACGCAATAAAATCACCGACATCCTGCAACAGCAAGTGCTATCCGCCGCCGATTGTGCACGCTTGGAACCGGCGCTGGAGGGCGGTGGTTTTGTCGGTGGGATCTACACACCGAACGAAGAAGTGGCCGATTGTCATGCCTTCTGCCAGCGTTTGGCGGCGCGGCTGCAAGCGTCGGGGCGTTGCCGCTTTGTGCTGGGGCGCAAGGTCACTGGCATTCGTCATGCCGACGGCGCGGTGCAGGCAATCGAGCTGGGCGATGAGGTGATGCCGGTCGAAAACCTGGTGCTGGCCGCCGGTTATCGCAGCGCTGAACTGGGGGCCTCGCTGGCGCTGTACCCGCTCAAGGGCTACAGCCTCAGCGTGCCGATTGGCGCGCAGCATCGGGCGCCGAACGTGAGCATCACCGACTACGACCGCAAGATCGTTTACGCGCGCATCGGCGAGCAACTGCGGGTGGCGGCGATGGTGGACATCGTCGGTTTCGATGCGAGCCTCGACCCCAAACGCCTGGCGCTGATGAAACGCCAGGCCCTGGAGACTTTTCCCCTGGCTGGCGACTATGCCCATGCGGTGGAATGGGCCGGCATGCGTCCGGCCACCCCGACCGGCGTGCCGCTGATTGGCGCCGGTCAATATCGCAACCTGTGGCTGAACCTGGGCCACGGCGCGCTGGGTTTTACCCTGGCCTGTGGCAGCGGCCAACTGCTTGCCGAGCTCATCGACCAACAGGTCACTTCCATTGATATGCAGGGCCTGGCGCCCCGCGCGGCATAAGGATGCCCCCATGACCATCAACCGAATCAGCAGCAATGAACGCCTGAGCGGCGCCGTGACGTTCAAGGACTTGGTGTTCCTCTCCGGCCAGGTGCCAGGCGACGGTGAGGACGTGGCGACGCAAACCCGCGAAGTCCTCGCCAAGATCGATGGGCTGTTGGCCCAGGCAGGCAGCGACAAGGATCATCTGCTCAATGCAACGATTTATCTGAAGGACATCAGCAGCGGTTTTGCACCGATGAACGCGCAGTGGTCTGCGTGGCTTTCGCCAGGCATGGCGCCGACCCGCACCACCCTGCAAGCGGAACTGGCTCGACCCAGTGTGCTGGTGGAAATCAGCGTGATTGCTGTACGTAAATAACTCAAAGACCAACGGAGAATAACAATGAAAAAGATCCTGTTGACCGGCTGCACCCTCGGGCTGTTATTGGCCGCACAGGCCCAAGCGAGCACGGCCCCGCTGGACGGCACACTGGCCAAGATCGCCAGCGCCAAGTCAATCACCCTGGGTTATCGCGATGCGTCGGTGCCGTTTTCCTACGTGGGGGATCACAGTGGCAAACCCATGGGCTATTCGGTGGAGCTGGCGAACAAGATCGTCGAGCGCATCCAGCAGAAAACCGGGGTGGCCAACCTGAATGTGAAGTACAACCTGGTGACATCGCAAACCCGTATCCCGCTGGTGCAGAACGGCACCGTCGACCTGGAATGCGGTTCCACCGGGGTGACCGCCGAGCGGCAGAAACAGGTGGCGTTTTCCTACGGGTTTATCTATGTGAAGGGCCAGTTGCTGACCGCCAAGGACAGCGGCATCAAAGGCTTCGGTGACCTTTCCGGCAAGAACGTGGTGACCACTGCGGGTACCACCAACGAGCGCTTTCTCAAGAGCTACAACGCCGAGCACAAGGCCAATATGTTTGTGATCAGCGCCAAGGACCATGGCGAAGCGTTCAAGATGCTGGAGACCGGCCGCGCGGCGGCGTTCTACATGGATGATGCGTTGCTTTACGGCGAACGTGCCAAGGCCCGGGACCCGCATAACTGGGTGGTGGTAGGCGAGGAGCAGTCGCGGGAGATCTACAGCTGCATGGTGCGCAAGGATGACCCTCAGTTTCTGGCGGTGGTCAACGAGACCCTCGGTGACCTGTACCGCAGCGGGGAAATCAACGGGATTTACCAGCGCTGGTTTGAACAGCCGATTCCGCCCAAGGGCTTGAACCTTGAGTTCCCGATGACCAGCGAGCTGAAGGCGATCATTGCCAAGCCGGTCAGCGATCCGGTGGAGTAGTTGCCTGGCAATCCAATCCAAATGTGGGAGCGGGCTTGCTCGCGAATGCGGTGTGTCAGCCACGGTTAAGCTGACTGACTCACCGCATTCGCGAGCAAGCCCGCTCCCACATTTTTGATTGGGTTTGCAAAGGCAGAGGGTTAGAAATCACCCCATAGCTGTTGAGCGACAGCCAATGCCACCACTGGCGCAGTTTCAGTACGCAACACCCGCGGCCCAAGGCGGGCGGCGTGGTAGCCGGCGGCTTGGGCTGTTTCGACTTCATTGTCGGTCAGCCCACCTTCCGGCCCGATCAAAAACGCCAGGCTCGACGGCTTGGCATGGCTGATCATCGGTTCAGCCACCGGGTGCAGCACCAGCTTCAGGTCCGCCGCGGTTTGCTTCAACCAATCGGCCAGCAGCAGCGGCGGGTGAATCACCGGCACCGTCGAACGCCCGCATTGCTCGCACGCGCTGATCGCCACCTGGCGCCAGTGCAGCAGGCGCTTGTCGGCGCGTTCGTCCTTGAGGCGCACTTCGCAGCGTTCGCTGAAAATCGGCGTGATCGCGTTGACCCCAAGCTCGGTGGCTTTCTGGATCGCCCAATCCATCCGCTCGCCCCGGGACAGGCCCTGGCCGAGGTGGATGTGCAGCGGGGATTCGGCCTGGCCCGCGAAGCTTTCGCTCAGTTGCACGGTGACGCGCTTCTTGCCGACTTCCAGCAAGCTGCCGAGGAATTCCTGGCCGGAGCCGTCGAACAATTGCACGGCGTCGCCTTCGACCATGCGCAACACGCGGCTGATGTAATGCGCCTGGGCCTCGGGCAGTTCTACGTCGCCGAGGCTCAGCGGGGTGTCGGTGAAAAAGCGGGACAATCTCATTTCTGTTCTCTGGAAAATTCTGTGCAGGAGCAAGATTACGGTGGCGAGGGTGCCTAAAAAGGTGGGAATCAACCCGGATCGCGAAAGCCTGGGTGGAAGTCCTGTGGCACCGCGACGCTGACGCTGCTGTTGGTGGCGATGTCGATGCCTTCACTGGCCACTTCGGCGAGGAAGTCGATCTGCTCCGGCGTGATCACATATGGCGGCAGGAAGTACACCACGCTGCCCAACGGCCGCAACAGTGCGCCGCGTTCCAGGGCGTGTTCGAACACCTTGAGGCCTCGGCGTTCCTGCCACGGGTAGGCGGTCTTGGTGGCCTTGTCCTGAACCATCTCAATGGCCAGTACCATGCCGGTCTGGCGCACTTCCGAGACGTGCGGGTGGTCGACCAGATGCGCGGTGGCGCTGGCCATGCGCTGGGCCAGGGCCTTGTTGTTTTCGATGACGTTGTCTGTTTCGAAAATATCCAGCGTCGCCAACGCCGCCGCGCACGCCAGCGGGTTGCCGGTGTAGCTGTGGGAATGCAGGAAGGCGCGCAGGGTCGAGTAGTCGTCGTAGAAGGCGTTGTACACGTCATCGGTGGTGAGCACGGCAGCCAGCGGCAGGTAACCGCCGGTGAGGGCCTTGGACAGGCACAGGAAGTCCGGGCGGATGCCGGCCTGTTCGCAAGCGAACATGCTGCCGGTGCGGCCGAAGCCCACGGCGATTTCATCGTGGATCAGGTGTACGCCATAGCGGTCGCAGGCTTCGCGCAGCAGCTTGAGGTACACCGGGTGGTACATGCGCATGCCGCCAGCGCCCTGGATCAGCGGCTCGACGATGACGGCGGCGACGGTGGCGTGGTTTTCCGCCAGGGTCTGTTCCATGACCAGGAACATGTTGCGCGAGTGCTCTTCCCAGCTCATGCCTTCGGGGCGCAGGTAGCAATCCGGGCTGGGCACCTTGAGGGTGTCGAGCAGCAGCGCCTTGTAGGTCTCGGTAAACAGCGGCACGTCGCCCACCGACATCGCGGCGATGGTTTCGCCGTGGTAGCTGTTGGTCAGGGTGACGAAGCGCTTCTTGTCGGGCTGGCCGCGGTTGAGCCAGTAGTGAAAGCTCATTTTCAGCGCGACTTCGATGCACGATGAACCGTTATCGGCGTAGAAACACCGGGTCAGGCCTGCGGGTGTCATCTTGACCAGGCGCTCGGACAACTCGATCACCGGCTGGTGGCTGAAACCGGCGAGGATCACGTGTTCCAGCTGGTCGACCTGGTCCTTGATGCGCTGGTTGATGCGCGGGTTGGCGTGGCCAAACACGTTGACCCACCAGGAACTGACGGCGTCGAGGTAGCGCTTGCCTTCGAAGTCTTCCAGCCACACGCCTTCGCCGCGCTTGATCGGGATCAGCGGTAGTTGCTGATGGTCTTTCATCTGGGTGCAGGGATGCCACAGCACGGCGAGGTCGCGTTGCATCCACTGGTTATTCAAGCCCATCTTGCATCTCCTCAAGCAACAATCGCGCAAGCCTATGCAATGGGCGGCCGTGTCACAACCCTATAAGAATTAATTCGCGGTAAACGCAGGACGGTCTGTCACGTTTCTTAGGAATAGTCTTAATTCCTTGTTAATTTATTATGCATAGTCTCTTGATCGTATTTCTCGATATTTCAAAGCGAAATTTTCGGCTTTAATTCGATAGGTAAATCGCTAGTCTTGAGCGCAGCTCTTACGGGATTAAGTACATGCAGTTACGCAATTCACCGGCCCGCTACGGCTGGGTCAGCATGGTTTTGCACTGGGGCGTGGCCCTGGTGGTGTTTGGCTTGTTTGCGCTGGGGTTGTGGATGGTCGGCCTCGACTACTACAGCGCCTGGCGCAAAGACGCACCGGACCTGCACAAGAGCATCGGCATCACGCTGTTCGCCATCATGCTGGTGCGTATCGTCTGGCGCCTGGTCAGCCCGCCGCCACCACCGTTGGCCAGCTACAGCCGCATGACCCGCATGGGTGCCGCGTTTGGCCACGCGTTCCTGTATCTCGGGCTGTTTGCCGTGATGATTGCCGGTTACCTGATTTCCACCGCAGACGGTGTCGGGATCCCGGTGTTTGGCCTGTTCGACATTCCCGCCGTGGTTTCCGGGCTACCGGACCAGGCAGATAACGCCGGCCTGGTGCACCTGTACCTGGCCTGGGTGTTGGTGGTCTTCGCCGGCTTGCATGGCGTGGCTGCGTTGAAACACCACTTCATTGACCGTGATGCGACCCTCATGCGAATGCTGGGGCGCAAAGCCTGATGTTCAACCTCGACTCACAAGGAATAAAAAGCATGTTGAAAAAGACTCTCGCCGCACTGGCACTCGGTTCTGCGCTGTTGTCCGCCGGTTCCGCGATGGCCGCTGACTACAAGATCGACAAAGAAGGCCAGCATGCCTTCATCGATTGGAAAATCAGCCACCTGGGCTACAGCTACATTCACGGTACCTTCAAGGATTGGGATGGTTCGTTCAGCTGGGATGCCGCCAAGCCTGAAGCCAGCAAGATCGCCGTCGATGTGAAAACCGCCAGCCTGTGGTCCAACCACGCTGAGCGTGACAAGCATATCGCCAGCAAAGACTTCCTGGACGTTGCCAAGTTCGCCGATGCCAAGTTTGTTTCCACCGCGGTTAAACCGACTGGTAAAGACACTGCTGACGTGACCGGCGACCTGACCTTCCACGGCGTGACCAAGCCAGTGACCTTCAAGGCCACGTTCAACGGCGAAGGCAAGGACCCATGGGGCGGTGAGCGTGCTGGCTTCAACGCCAAAACCACGGTCAACCTGAACGACTTCGGCATCAAAGGCCCAGGTCCTTCTTCGCAGACCGTTGACCTGGACATCTCGCTGGAAGGTGTAAAGCAGAAGTAATTTCTGCTCGCACATAAAACCGGGTCGAAAGACCCGGTTTTTTTATGCCTGCGAGTTCCATACAATCATTGAGCTGAAATGGGACCCCTGTGGGAGATTCTATGGTTGAGGGGAAAACTCTCTACCAGCAGTGCCGCCGCCTTCGCAGGCTCGCTAAAGCTCAGAGGACTAGCCGTGTCTGGGCGATCTCCAGCCGAGCGCTGACAGCCCAGCAACACCAATCAACTGTGGGAGCGGGCTTGCCCGCGAAAGCGGCGGGTCAGGCGGCACATCTTTAACTGACAGACTGCTCTCGCGAGCAAGCCCGCTCCCACACAAACCCTGGCCCAGGTTTGATCGGCGTCGAGCCCATAAAAAATGCCCCGTCTCAAAAGAGGCGGGGCATTTTTATATCGCGTTGAAACTCAGCGGTTGCGAGTCAGCAGCGCTGGCTTCTCACCACGAGGACGGCCTGGCAGTTGATCCAACTGCTCGGGTGTCGGGAAGCGATCCGCTTTCGACTCCTTGTGGATGATCTTCGGCGCCGGCCCGCCACGCGGGTTTTGCACGGCTGGTTCGGACGAACGTGGCTGGTCGTCACGGGACGGGCGGCGGTTGTTGCTGCGCGAGTCTTCGCGACGCGCCTGGCCGTCACGGGGTGCACCACTGCGTGGGCCGCTGCGCTTGGCCGGTGGCGTACCGGTGGTGCCGCCGCTGCTGTTGCGTGGGCCGTTCTGGCGGCCGCCTTGCGGTTGACCATTGCGCGGTGCACCTGCACCGGCGCCTGGTGCCGGGGCACCTGGACGACGGCCACGGCCTTGGGCCGGTTTGGCTTGGGGCACGTAGTCAACGCGGTTACCGAAGTTGTCCACGTCGTCGTCGAGGAACTCGTCCGGGGCGCGGTCGGCAGCGGCGCGTGGCGGCTGGCTCGGCTGGCGCTGTTCGCGGGCCGGGGTGCCTTCGCGGGGCTTCTGCTCGCGGGCCGGGCGTTCGCCACGGCCGTTGGTCGGCGCTTTTTCCTTGCCGCCCTTGTCCTTGCCCTTGTCGCGACGACCGCCGCCACCTCCGCCGCCGTTCGGGCCATCACCCTTCGGACCGCGTGGGTTGCGTGGGTTGCGCACGTCCGGACGCTCGCGCACTTCTGGCTTCTCGGCCTCTACGGCGCTGGCATCGAAGCCCATCAGGTCGCCGTCGGCGATTTTCTGCTTGGTCATGCGCTCGATGCTTTTCAGCAGTTTTTCTTCGTCCGGTGCAACCAGGGAGATGGCTTCACCCGAACGACCGGCACGGCCGGTACGGCCGATGCGGTGCACGTAGTCTTCGTCGACGTTCGGCAGCTCGAAGTTGACCACGTGTGGCAACTGGTCGATGTCCAGGCCACGGGCAGCAATATCGGTCGCCACCAGGATACGCACGCTGCCGGCCTTGAAGTCGGCCAGGGCCTTGGTACGTGCGTTCTGGCTCTTGTTGCCGTGGATGGCGACGGCGGTGAGGCCGTGCTTGTCCAGGTATTCGGCCAGGCGGTTGGCGCCGTGCTTGGTGCGGGTGAATACCAGCACCTGTTCCCACGCGCCGGCAGTGATCAGGTGCGCCAGCAGCGCACGCTTGTGGCTGGCGGCCAGGCGGAACACGCGTTGCTCGATACGCTCGACCGTGGTGTTCGGCGGCGTGACTTCGATGCGTTCCGGGTTGTGCAGCAGTTTGCCGGCCAGGGCGGTGATGTCGTTGGAGAACGTGGCCGAGAACAGCAGGTTCTGGCGTTTGGCCGGCAGGCGCGCGAGGACTTTTTTCACGTCATGGACAAAGCCCATGTCGAGCATGCGGTCGGCTTCGTCCAGTACGAGGATTTCCACGTGGGACAAGTCGACGCTGCCTTGGCCGCACAGGTCGAGCAAACGACCCGGGCAGGCGACCAGCACGTCCACACCACGGGACATGGCCTGAACCTGTGGGTTCATGCCGACGCCGCCGAAGATGCAGGCGCTGACGAACTTCAGGTCGCGGGCATACAGCTTGAAGCTGTCGTGCACTTGGGCGGCGAGTTCGCGGGTTGGGGTCAGGACCAGTACGCGGGGTTGGCGCGGGCCGTGACGCTGGGATTTGTCCGGGTGACCGTTGGGGAACAACCGCTCCAGGATCGGGAGGGCGAAGCCGCCGGTTTTACCAGTACCTGTCTGAGCCGCAACCATCAGGTCGCGACCTTGCAACACGGCGGGAATGGCCCGCTGTTGCACCGGAGTAGGCTCGGTATAGCCCGCTGCCTCGATGGCGCGGACTAAAGCCTCGGAGAGACCGAGGGAAGCAAAGGACATGAGTAATCCTGTTCTAGTTAGGGCTTGGCCCAAAGGGATAATCTTGCCGGGCGTGAATGGCGCTTAGGGGAGCGCAATCCCGTCCGGTCCTGCTGCGTCTGGCGGGCACTCCACCGGCTCGCGCGGGGCTGAAAGCTGCGCTGTAGCGGGGTTGGGTGCCTTTTTCAAGACCTCAGCGGCCGGGCGTAAGCCTGGCGGAAAGGCCGGAGTATAACAGAGCAATCACGGCGCGCTGCTTTCCTGCTGCTCAACGGCGTGTTCCAAGGCCGTACTGGCTTGAAATCCACCGTATTGGGCGCTCAGGGCGATGTACGCGGGCTCCTGCTTGAAACGCTTGAGTTCGGCGGCAAAGCGCTGCACCAGCAGGTCCATGCCCGCGCCCCGGCGTACGGCCAGAAATTGCTGTTGGCGGCTGACCACCACTGGCGCCTGGCTGACTTTGCCCTCCAGGCCCAGGGCCTTGATCACATGCTGGCCGACGCGGCGGTCGGTGATCACCAGATCGATGCGGCCCAGCAGCAATTTGCCGAAGTTGGCTTCGTGGCTGGGCGCCGGTTCGCGGTTGAACAAGCTGGAAGCGCTGAAGGCATCGCCGTAGAGGTAGCCCGGCGAGGTGCCGACGGTCAGGCCGCGCAGGTCGTCAAGGGTGTCGGCAGGGTGGGGGCGGTCGTTGGCGTAGTACAGCACGAACTGGACTTCCGACAGCGGCTCGCTGGGGTAAAGCAGTAGGGTGTCGCGCTCGTAGCTGTGGAAAATATCCAGCGCGCCGTCGGCATGGCCTTGTTCGAGCATCGCCAGGCAGCGCTTCCAGGGCAGGAACTGCCACTCCACGTCGACCCCAAGGCGCTGGAACACGATCACCGTGGTTTCGTAGTCCAGCCCGCGCATGGTGCCCTGGTCGTCGTAGACGTAGGGCGCCCAGGGCTCGGTGACAATGCGCAATTTCTCGCCGTAAGCCGCCAGGCTCAAGCAAGTCAAAAGGGCAGCGGTCGCAAGCTTCAGAATCACGGGCATGCCCTGAGGTTACGTCGCTCGGGCCCTAAAGAAAAGCTCTGGCACAAGCATCTGCGGGCTGCGCTATTTTGTCTCCGAGGTCATCAGGTGGGCATGGATCGCCGCACGGCGCTCGCCCAGAATCAGGCGCACCAGGGGATTGGCGAACCAGCGCTCCAGTTGATGAGCATCCACGGGGGATTTCTGCCGCTCTGCCTGATTTTGCCGGGCCTTGTCCCACCAAACCGGGCCGCACGCCTGGTCGAACTCGTTTTCGTGCTCGTAGCAGCCGTAGAGGATTTCGCGGATAAACTGCTGCTTGCGCTTGGGCAGGGCCAGGGTGATCAGCTTGTACATCAGGCGTTGCAGGCGTGGTGGGCGCGGCAGGTGGGCGGAGACCTGGCGAGTGTCGGCCAGGGCGTGCGCGCAGGTCGGTGCGGCACCGTGCTTGGCGATCCACGCCCTGACCTTGGCCCGGAACAGCTGCTTGCGGCTCCAGTAGTGGTGGATCAGGTCCGGGCACTGGCGCACGTTGACGCTGCGGTAGGCGACCACCGACAGGCAGAACTCTTCCAGGGTGTAGGCGCCCTGGGCCAGGGGGAACAGTTCGTCCATCAGTTCGATGGAGCGGTCCAGCAGGTGCGCATCCTCGCGAGCCATGCCCATCACGCCGGAGTTGAGCAGTGGCATGTCGTCATCGGCCAGGCCTTTGTCGGCCAGGAGCTGGGCGAGGGCCTCGTACAGCACGCTTTCGCGGTTATCGCCGTACTTGGCGTGGAACGCGTTGCACAGCACGGTGCCGGGGGCGACGCGCTCGAACAGGGCCATGGGCGAATCGTGGAAAAACGTGTCGGTGTCGATCAGCAGGGCGCGCTCCGCGGTCTCCAGGACCTGGCGCAACAGCACGTGCTTGGTGCGGAAGTGGTAGCCGTGGGGCTCGCTCCAGCGTTTGCGGGTGGCGTCGTCCAGGGTGTGGACGTGCACCGGCAGGTCGCGATAGGGCTCGGGGTTGTCGCTGAATACCTGGATGTCCAGGGGCATGTCCTGGGGGCCGCCCAGGTGGGACAGGGCACTGGCGATGCTGAATACCGCTTCCTGATGATAGGTCTCGGCGCCGAATACCAGATAAACCAGCTGCGGGCGGGGAGTCGGGGATGCTGTATTCATGTACTGCAGGCTTCCATTCCGGGAGGTATGAACAAAAAAAGCCCCCGTATCAACGAGGGCCCGGGTGCGACCGAACGGGCCTTAGCGTGGCAGCTTGAGGTTGTTCCAGATCGCCAGGCTAGGGTCAGCCTGGTTGAGGGTATAGAAGTGCAGGCCGGGTGCACCACCTTGTAACAAACGTTCACACATTTCGCTGATGACCTGCTCGCCGAACGCCTGGATGCTCTTGACGTCGTCGCCGTAGGCTTCCAGTTGTTTGCGCACCCAGCGTGGGATCTCGGCACCGCACGCGTCGGAGAAGCGTGCGAGCTTGCTGTAGTTGGTGATCGGCATGATGCCCGGCACGATCGGGATGTTCACACCCATGGCCCGTACACGCTCGACGAAGTAGAAGTAGCTGTCAGCGTTGAAGAAGTACTGGGTGATCGCACTGTTGGCGCCGGCGTTGGCCTTGCGCACGAAGTTCTGCAGGTCATCTTCGAAATTGCGTGCCTGGGGGTGCATCTCCGGGTAAGCCGCCACTTCGATATGGAAGTGATCGCCGCTTTCTTCACGGATGAAACTCACCAGGTCGTTGGCGTAGCGCAGCTCACCGCTGGCGATACCCATGCCGGATGGCAGGTCGCCACGCAGGGCAACGATACGTTTGATGCCGGCTTGCTTGTATTGGGTCAGCAGGCCGCGCAGGTCGGCCTTGCTGTCGCCCACGCAGGACAAGTGCGGAGCGGCAGGAACTTTGACTTCGCTTTCCAGCTGCAACACGGTGTTGATCGTGCGATCACGGGTCGAACCGCCGGCGCCGTAGGTGCAGGAGAAGAAGTCGGGGTTGTAGCTGGCCAACTGCTTGGCAGTCGCCATCAGTTTTTCATGCCCAGCATCGGTCTTGGTCGGGAAGAACTCGAAGCTGTAGCGACGGTCTTGGGACATGGTAATAACCCTATGAAACTCAGATACCGGAAGTCATGCACCGATTTAATGTGGGAGCGGGCTTGCTCGCGAAAGCGGTGTGTCAGTCACCGGATGCATCGACTGACATAGCGCATTCGCGGGCAAGCCCGCTCCCACACAAGCCCGCGCCCACGAGGGCGGCGGGCCGCAGGCAAATCAGTAGCGGTAAGCGTGCGGCTTGAACGGACCTTCAACGGTCACGCCGATGTAGTCGGCCTGGGTCTTGGTCAGTTGAGTCACGACGCCGCCGAAGCCGCGGACCATTTCCAGGGCCACTTCTTCGTCGAGTTTCTTCGGCAGTACTTCCACGGTCAGGCGCTCGGCTTTCTGGGCTGGCGACAGGTCGGCGTATTTCTGCTCGAACAGGAAGATCTGCGCCAGTACCTGGTTGGCGAACGAGCCGTCCATGATGCGGCTTGGGTGGCCAGTGGCGTTGCCCAGGTTAACCAGGCGGCCTTCGGCCAGCAGGATCAGGTAGTCGTCGTTCTGCGGGTCGAAATCGCCAGCGCCGGTGCGGTGAACCTTGTGCACCTGCGGCTTCACTTCTTCCCATGCCCAGTTCTTGCGCATGAAAGCGGTGTCGATTTCGTTGTCGAAGTGACCGATGTTGCAGACCACGGCGCGCTTCTTCAGGGCCTTGAGCATGTTCGAGTCGCAAACATTGACGTTGCCGGTGGTGGTCACGATCAGGTCGATCTTGCCCAGCAGGGCCTTGTCGATGCTCGCTTCGGTGCCGTCATTGATGCCATCGATGAACGGCGAAACCACTTCGAAGCCGTCCATGCAGGCTTGCATGGCGCAGATCGGGTCAACTTCGGAAACCTTGACGATCATGCCTTCCTGACGCAGGGACTGGGACGAACCCTTGCCCACGTCACCGTAGCCGATCACCAGGGCTTGCTTGCCCGACAGCAGGTGGTCGGTGCCGCGCTTGATGGCGTCGTTCAGGCTGTGACGGCAGCCGTATTTGTTGTCGTTCTTGCTCTTGGTCACCGAGTCGTTGACGTTGATGGCCGGGATTTTCAGCTCGCCCTTGGCCAGCATGTCCAGCAGGCGGTGTACGCCGGTGGTGGTTTCTTCGGTCACGCCGTGGACGCGGTCCAGGATGGCCGGGTATTTCTTGTGCAGCAGCTCGGTCAGGTCGCCGCCGTCGTCGAGGATCATGTTGGCATCCCAAGGCGCGCCATCTTTCAGGATGGTTTGCTCCAGGCACCACTCGTACTCTTCTTCGGTCTCGCCTTTCCAGGCGAATACCGGGATACCGGCAGCAGCGATGGCGGCGGCGGCCTGGTCTTGAGTCGAGAAGATGTTGCAGGACGACCAACGCACTTCGGCACCCAGGGCAACCAGGGTTTCGATCAGCACGGCAGTCTGGATGGTCATGTGGATGCAGCCGAGAATCTTCGCGCCCTTGAGCGGTTGCTCGCTGGCGTATTTGCGGCGCAGACCCATCAGGGCTGGCATTTCGGATTCGGCGATAAAGGTTTCGCGACGGCCCCAGGCAGCGAGGGACATGTCGGCGACTTTGTAGTCGGTGAAATCTGCAGGCGTGTTGACAGCGCTCATAGAGAGCCTCCATTCGTAGTGTGCGAATGGGCGCCGTTGTGCGTTTAGTATCAAGCCCGATGAACCAGGCCGGACAACGCCCCATCCGAGCCTGACAGGTTGAACCTGCTGCAGCGCCCCTCGGACAGGTGGCGGGAAAACGGCATTAGCCGTTGTAAATCGGCGGCGATTATAGCTTTCTTTGGCTGGCTAGTGGCAAGTGACAAGCTACAAGCGGCAAGTTAAGAGCGAATCGGCTTTTACTTGCAGCTTGTCGCTTGAAACTTGAAGCTGGGGGCGCAACCTTATTGATTACCCCCCCTCGAACCCGGAGCCCCCATGAACTTCCACACCCGCAAATGGGTAAAACCTGAAGACCTCAACCCCAACGGCACCCTGTTCGGCGGCAGCCTGCTGCGCTGGATCGACGAAGAAGCGGCGATATACGCGATTGTCCAACTGGGCAACCAGCGCGTCGTTACCAAGTACATCTCCGAAATCAACTTCGTCAGTGCCTCGCGCCAGGGCGACATCATCGAACTGGGCATCACCGCCACCGAGTTCGGCCGTACCTCCATCACCCTGACCTGTGAAGTGCGTAACAAGATCACCCGCAAAAGCATCCTCACCGTGGAAAAAATGGTCTTCGTCAACCTCGGCGAAGATGGCTTGCCGGCGCCACACGGGCGTACCGAGATCAAGTACGTGAAGGATCAGTTTCAGGACGAAAGCATCAGCAAGTAGGGGGCTGCTCGGGATAAATATTTCCAGATGCCACGAGAGGGATCTTTCATCGGCGCTCGCGTTACTCAGGATTACATCCTGCAGAGAGCGCCACCATGAAAGTCTCACCTACTCCCCTGCTTGTATCCTACCCCGCACCTCAATCCGAGACTGCCGCTGACAAAACCGTATTGGTGGCGAACAGTGGCAAGCGTGCCTTGACCCTCAACCGGTATCGAAATGGCCAGGTAGAAGTGCTGCTGTCGCGGCCGCCCGCGACGCAGTTGGTGGCCAGCGGCGGTGGGGCCAAGGGCGTTGCCTATTCCGGAGTGGTGCAGGCTCTGGAGGAGAGGAACGCTCTGCGTGACATTCAGACGGTTTCCGGCTCGTCGGCCGGGGCGATTTACGGCGCGCTACTGGCCAGTGGCATGGGGGCCGAGCGGTTTGACCTGCTGTCGGACAACTTGGAGCTTCCGACGCTGCTCAATAGCGACAAGACCTGGGTCCGGGCGTTGCAGAATGCCTACACCGACGTGGGACGGATGGTGGGTCGCTTACCGGCGCCTGTAGGCGATGTCCTGCAAGCGCTCTACACGCTGCTGCCACGCCTGCAATCCAACGCGCAGCCCCTGGAACGCTTGATCCGTGACGAGTCGCGCCAGGCGGTGCTGGAACGCATCGCCGAGTTGCCCAGGGATGCGCGTTCGACCAGCATCATGGCCATCGCCGACCGGCTCAGTGCCGGCGGGGCCACTACGTTTGCCGACCTGGAGGCCTTGAGCCGGCAGATTCCTGCAATCAAGCCGCTCAATATCACCGGCACGGCGATGTTTGCCGGCAGACCGCAACTTGTCGTGTTCAACGCCAGCCTTACGCCGGATATGGACATTGCCCGCGCCGCCCACATTTCCGCAGCCCTGCCGATCCTGTTCAAGTCACCGCAAGAGCGGGGGCATGGCTTCCAGGAGCAAGGTGAAAAAACGGCTTTCCAGGACGGCGGCGTATTGCTCAACACGCCGGTGGCGGACCTGTATCAGCGCCAGCCCCACGGCAACACAGTGACCGATGTCGAGCGGTTGATCCTGCGATTGGACGACGTCACGGTGCCCAAGCCGGGTGCGGGCCTGATGGATGCGGTCGCGGACGCCGTCACGGGAACCGCACACACCGCCAACGGCGAACTGATGCACGCTCGGTTGAAGCCCTTTGCCGATCAGACGGTGAGCCTGCCTTTCAATACCGAATTGGGCGATTTCCGCAGCGCGCTCAAGGGCACACTCAACTTCAGCATGTCGCAGGATGTAAAAAATCATCTGCAAAAGCGCGCCTTTGATGCGGTGAGCGAGCACTTGGACAAGCGCGAAAACGTACGTGAGCAGTACATGTTTGACTCCGTCCACAGCGCCATTCTGGCCCTGGACGACGAAACGCTGGCCAGTGCCGCACCGGATCTCGCCAAGGACGAAGCCTGCAAGCCGGTGCTGCGTTTTCGGCATGAGGCGCGCCAGGTGTTAGCGGCTCTGGACAGTGCCATCAGCGCGTCCAATCAGGGTGATCGGCTGGAACTGAGCGCAGCGCTGGCCAGTGCCTTGCGCAACCTGGACGGCCTGGCTGATCGGCCGGAGTCGCTGGACTGGCTGGCGACGCAACTCAATGCCCCGGGCAACGCCAACTTCCAGCAATTGCTGCAATCGACACACGGGCATATGTCCAAGGTACTGCGAAGTGGCATGGCTGAGATGAAGCGGCGCGATGTGGCCGCGGCGGCCGATAACCTGGTGCGCGAAGTGATTTATCCATCCTTGTTCCGCTACGGTCAGTCGGATGCCAACGCGACGCTGTTGCGCGACGCCGTGCGTGATCTGGAGCGTGCGACGACGCCAGCCGAAGTGAACCAGGTGCTGGATAACATCATTAACAACTATCAGGCGCGTAACAAACCCTGGGGCAAACCCTTTAGCTCAACCACCGTGGAAATGGCCAAGACCTGGCGCCTTCCGGTTTAAATGAACAGCCACGCTCGCGGCATGTCGTATCTTCAGGCACCCCTTGGACGCACACGATCATGGCCACTCGAGACGACGGCAAGACCCCCAACCTGTCGCGGGAAGAACAACAGGATGTAGACGAGAACCAGCCGCCACGCGCGGCGGTTCTGCATGAAATCATCCGCACCCAGGGCGACCAGGAGCTGGAGCGCAATGTCGCGGCCTTGTGGTGGTCGGCGTTGGCCGCCGGCCTGACCATGGGCTTGTCGTTGATGGGCATGGGCCTGCTCAACTCGCGCCTGCCGGACGGCGAGGCGTTCAAGGTCATCGCCAGCTTCGGCTACTGCGCGGGGTTTCTGGCGGTGATCCTCGCGCGTCAGCAACTGTTCACCGAAAACACCCTCACCGCCGTGTTGCCAGTAATGAGCAAGCCGACCCTGGCCAATGCCGGACGCCTGTTGCGGCTGTGGACGGTGGTGCTGGTGGGCAACCTGTGCGGCACCTTGCTGGTGGCGTACGTGATGTTGCACCTGCCGATCTTCGACACCAAGACCGACCTGGCCTTCCTGGAAATCGGGCGCAAGGTCATGGAAAACGCCCCAGGCCAGATGTTCGCCAAGGGCATTGTCTCCGGCTGGATGATCGCCACCATGGTGTGGATGATCCCGTCGATGGAGAGCGCCAAGCTGTGGATCATTATCCTGATTACTTATCTGATGGCCCTTGGCGACTTCACCCACATTGTTGTCGGCTCGGCGGAAGTGTCCTACCTGGTGTTTGCCGGCGAGCTGGCGTGGAAGGACTTCTGGCTGGTATTCGCCGGGCCGACCCTGGCCGGCAATATCATTGGCGGCAGCTTTATCTTTGCGTTGATCAGCCATGCGCAGATCCGCAGTGAAAGCAGCCTGCCGGCCAAAAAGACTGCGGACCCGAGGCATCCGCAGTCGGTTCCCAAGGATCAGTGATGCTCTGGCGCGGCCTGGGGTTCGTCACGGGTCACGCGCTTGACCAGCTTGCCGATGCTCAATCCCTGCAACAGGATCGACGACAGCACCACGATGTAGGTGATGCTCAGTAACAGGTCACGCTCCGGGCCCAACGGCAGCGCCAGTGCCAGCGCCACCGAAACCCCGCCGCGCAAACCGCCCCAGGTGAGGATGCGGATGGTGCCGCGGGGCACCGTGCGCCAACGCCTCAGCAACAGGATCGCGGGTGCCACGGTGAGCAGGCGCGAAAGCAGGATCGCCACGGCCAGCAGGCTGGCGGCGAACACGTGCAGCCAGTTGAACGGCAACAGCAGCAGCTCCATGCCGATCAGCGCGAACAGCAGGGCGTTGAGCATGTCGTCGAGCAACTCCCAGAAACCATCGAGGTAGCGACGGGTCATGTCGTTCATCGCCAGCTTGCGGCCCAGGTTGCCGATGATCAGGCCCGCCACCACCATCGCAATCGGTGCCGAGACGTGCAGTTCGGTGGCCATCGCCGAGCCGCCGATCACCAGGGCGAGGGTCAGCATCACTTCGATCTGGTGTTGCTCGATGCTCTTGATCATCAGGTACACGAGGTAGCCGATCAGGCCGCCGAACACCACGCCGCCAATCGCTTCATGGGCGAACAGCATCGCTGTGGCGCCGACGGTGGGGGTTTCGCCCAGCTGTGCGATGCCGAGCAAGACGGTAAACACCACCACTGCCGTGCCGTCGTTGAACAGCGACTCGCCGACGATGGTGGTCTTCAAGGGTTTCGAGGCATTGGCGGTACGCAATACGCCCAATACCGCAATCGGGTCGGTGGGCGAGATCAGCGCGCCGAACAGCAGGCAGTACAGGAAACTGACGTGCCAGCCGAACAGGGCAAAAATGTAGTACGCCAGGCTGCCGATCACCACAGTGGCGATCAACACGCCAAAGGTCGCGAGCAGGCCGATGGGCCAGCGGTAGCTGCGCAGGTCATTGAGGTTGACGTGCAGGGCGCCGGCAAACAGCAGGAACGAAAGCATCCAGTTCATCAGCAGGTCGCCGAAGTCGATCTGGCCGATCAATTGCTGGATGCGTTCCTCCAGGCCCGGGTAGCCGAGGACACTCAGGCCTTGCAGGATCAGGGAAAACACCAGGGCCGTGACCATCACACCGATGGTGGGCGGCAGGCCGATAAAGCGGAAGTTCACGTAGGTGAGCAGGGTGGTGAGGCAAATAAACGCGGCGACAAGTTCAAGCATCCGGGGTCCTTGGAAGTTGGGTGACGGATCATTGGTGGGGGGATGGACCGCAGCAGCGGCGGGAGGTTGCAGGGCAAGCGGCAAGTCGACGATAGAACCTTTCGCGCGGCGGCGGTTCATAGCGGTGAGTGCGGCGTGTCAAATTTAGTGCTAAAACTCTAATTTCTGTTTAAAAACCAAAAAAGGAAGCAGTGATGACGGTGGCCTTCTGGTGTGTGTTGATCGCGATTTTCCTGCCTTACCTGTGCACGGGTGTGGCCAAGTTCAGCGGCGGTAAGTTCGGGCCCCGGCAGAACCATGATCCGCGTGCGTTCCTGGAAACGCTTGATGGGGTCGCCAAACGTGCGCACAACGCGCAGCTCAACAGTTTTGAAGTCACCCCGGCATTTGCGGCGGCGGTGATTGTCGCGCACCTGGCCGGCACGGCTGAGTTGGTGACGATCAATGTGCTGGCGGTGTTGTTTATCACCAGTCGCCTGCTGTACATCATTTGTTACCTGGCGGACTGGGCGATGTTGCGTTCACTGGTGTGGTTCGTGGGCATGGCGTTGATTGCGAGTTTCTTCTTCATCTCGATCTAAAGCCTGATAACAATCCCCTGTGGGAGCGGGCTTGCCCGCGAATGCGGCGTATCAGTAGCGAATTTGCTGGCTGACACTGCGTATTCGCGGGCAAGCCCGCTCCCACATTTTCGATCTTCAGCGCCTGTCAGCTCCCGGTAGTGACTTGCGGCACTTGTGGCAATGCTGCGCCTTTAGGCCACAACATCCAGATCTGCCCCTGCTGCTTCATATTCCCCGCCAGCTCACCCGCTGCTGCGCCAGTGCCCCAGAACAAGTCCGCACGCACTTCGCCGGTGATTGCACCGCCCGTGTCTTGCGCGGCTACAGGTCGCGCGATGGGCGAGCCATCCGGCTTGGTGGTGGACAGCCACAACAGACTGCCCAACGGAATCACCTTGCGATCCACCGCCACGCTGTAGCCGGCAGTCAAGGGTACGTTCAGCGAACCGCGCGGGCCTTCGTTGCTGTCGGGGCGCACGCTGAAGAACACGTAGCTGGGGTTGCTCGCCAGCAGTTCCGGGATGCGCTGCGGGTGGGCCTTGGCCCAGGCACTGATGGTGCCCATGGTCACGTCTTCTTTCTTCAACTCGCCTTGCTCCACCAGCCAACGCCCGATAGGGCGGTAGGGGTAGCCGTTCTGGTCGCCATAACCGATGCGCAGTTGGCGTCCGCCGGCCAGTTGGATACGGCCCGAGCCCTGGATCTGCAGGAATTGCAGGTCCATCGGGTCGGTCAGCCAGGCAATCGGCTTGGCGGTGGAGCCCTGGCCATTGATCGCACTGGCGTCGTCGTAAGGCTTGAGCACCCGGCCTTCGAGGCGGCCGCGCAGGCGCTTGCCCTTGAGTTCGGGGTAGATGCTTTCGAGGTTGACGATGATCAGGTCATCCGGCACGCCGTACACCGGCACGTCGGCTTTGGCGGTCTTGGTCAGGCTGCCGGGGTAGACCGGTTCGTAGTAGCCGGTGATCAGGCCGTTAGGCGTGTTGTCGGCCGAACGCAGGCCGAAGACATCCAGGCGCTCTTTGAGAAACCCGCGTACCGCCTCGGCATTGCCCGGCACCGTAGCCGCTGCGGCGCAGGTCGCGCCCCAGATCGGGTCGGCCTTGAGGCGTTGGCAGGCACTGCGCCAGGATTCAAAACCGGCCAGCAGGTCGCTGTCGGATACCGCCGGCAAGGCTTCCCAGGGGGCGCTCACATAGGTGGCCACGGCGTGGGGTTTGGAAGTTTCATCTTTGGCTGTTTCTTTCCCCGCATCGCAACCGGCAAGCAGCGCGATCAGCGGTAGAGCCCACGCCAGGCGGCGGCTCCAAGGGTTGAGGGTGACATTCATACACGTATTTCCTGAAGCGATTGCCCGCGCCGTAGCGCCTGCTGGGCAACCCTTATTATTAATAGGGCTATTGGTCTTTGTGGGCTGGGCGAGGATACTGGCCGCCGTTTCCCGTGACCCTGAAGCCACCATGACTTTTAAACGATTGACCGTTGTATTGCTGGCCTGCATGACACTGTCCGCCTGCGGCGGCGTTGATCCGAATTCGCCCTTGGGCCAGCGCAAGGCGATCTTCAAACAGATGCTCAAGACCGGCGAAGACCTGGGTGGCATGCTGCGTGGGCGCATCCCGTTCGACGGCGCCAAATTCGCTGAAGGTGCGGTCAAGCTGGACGCGTTGTCCCATGAGCCATGGAAGCACTTTCCGAGCGTGCGCGAAGAAGACCATAGCAGCGCCAAAGATGATGTCTGGCAGAAACAGGCGCAATTCCAGGAACTGGCCCGCAACCTTGAAACGGCCACCGGTGAATTGGTGACCGCCAGCCAGGTGCAGCCTTACAAGGCCAGCAACCTGGGGCCTGCGGTGCAGAAAGTCGAAGATGCCTGCAGCGCGTGCCATAAGCAGTTCCGCGACCACTAAGCGATTTTACTGGTCGAGCTCTTCCACAGCGTCCTGCAGCTCTTTACGCGACTCGGCAAGCTTGTCCTTACGCTTGTTGATCTTGTCCGCGTCGCCTTTTTTCATGGCCTTGTCGAGGTCGGCCTGACGGCGGCTGACTTCGTGCTTGGCGTCGAGCACCTTGTTTTCCCGTTCCTTTTTCAAGGACGCGTCGGTGCAATTGGCGGTGACTTCGCTCAGGGCTTTTTCCAGGCCGGCTTGCTGGGCGCTGTTGCCGTGGGCCTTGGCTTGTTCGATCTGGGCGCTGATGGCCTGGCGCTTGGCGGCGCAGCCGGTGAGTTGCGGGGCGTCTTCGGCGGCCAGCAACGGCGTGGCCATGAAGCTTGCGACGGTCAGCAGGGCAAACGGTGCGAGAAATTTCATGTGGAGCTCCAAGGTCGCAATCTGATGGCCGGGCGGGTTCAAAACCCGTCGATCCCGGCCGCGCGTAATGTTTCAGCCATGGCCAGCACCTGCGGGTCGCGAAAAAAGGCGCTCAATTGCGCCGCGCGACCGGGGCCGATGCCGTCGGTTGCCAGCCAGGCTTGGGTGTCTTTGGCAGCCAGGGTGTGCCAGCCGCCTTCCAGGTTGTTGCGTGCCGTAGGCGGTACGCCGAGGGCTTTGAGCCATTGTGCAAAGGGCCGTTGTCGCGCGCTGCGCAGGCTGTCGAGCACTCGCGCGCGACTGCGATCACCGAGGCCGTCAATGTTAGCAAGCTCTGCCGCATCCAGGGTCAACCAATCGAGAAAGCCTGCGATTAGACCGGCCTGGATCAATACGTTCCACGTCTCGCGGCCCACATGGGGCAGCGCCAGGCCCTGACTACTGCTGAGCCAGGTGAGGCGGGCGAGCAATTGCTCTTCGCAACCGGGGTCCAGTTGCCAGCAACTGAGGGCGTGAAAGGCGCCGGCGTCGGGGGCGTGCACCTCGACACGCTCGGTGTTGCGCAAAATCACCTCGTCCAACCGCGGGATCACCTGGCCGGCGAGGCTGATGGACACCTGATCGCCGGGGCGTATGTCCAGCGCTTGCCAGCGTTTCAATGAGCCGGCGCTGACGCGACTGATCTGCCGGTCATCCAGGCGCACCGGTTCCAGTTCCAGGATCGGCGTGATGCGCCCGGTGCGGCCGATCTTGAACTGCACCTTGCGCACCAGTGCCAGGGCCTTGGTGACCGGGTACTTCCACGCGACCACCCAGTAAGGCGCGCTGACTTTCCAGCGCTCGGCCGGTGCGCGCAATGCCTGGTGCAGTACCACCCCATCGCTGGCGAAGGGCAACGGGTGGGTGTACCAATAAGTGCGCCAGTGCGCGGCTTCGCTGATGCTCCGGACCGGCTGGCTGTAGCGCTGGCTGTCGGTGAAACCCAGGTGTGCGAGGGTATTCAGGCGTTCGCTGAATGAGGCCGGGCCGTCGGGCCAGGCCCAGACAAACAGGCCGATACCGGCGGCGTCGGCGTCGCTCAGCTGTTGGCGGTTCATCAGCCCGGCCACCTTGCTGCGGGCATTGAGCCCGCCGTGTACCGATTGCACATGGTCGGTGAGGCGCCAATAGAGTTCACCTTGCAGGACCAGGTCGATGGGCTCCGGCAGGTGCTGGACAATGCCGGGAATCCTGCGTGCGGCGGCTGACCAGTCCTGGCCCTGGAGACCGTCGCCGCGGCTGATCAACCGGCTCAGGCGGCCCTTGCGATACACCAGGGTCACAGCCACGCCATCGATCTTGGGCTGAATCCAGACATCCTGGCGGCTGCTCAGCCAGGCCTCGACAGCGTGTTCATCCAGGAGTTTTTCCAGGCCGGTATGGGCGACAGGGTGGGGGTGGGTGCCCCGGGAACTGGCCAGGGGGTTGTCTGCCGGCGCCGTGGGTTGGGGCGCGCACTCGCGCCAGCGGGCCAGGCGCTGGCGGGCCTGGTCGTAAAGCTCGTCGCTGATGGGGGACTGCCCGAGCCGGTGGTAACTGTCGTCCCACTGGCGGATCTGCGCGGACAGGCTGTTGATCTGTGTCCGGGCGTCATCGGGGCAATCCTCGGCCCACGCCCAAAAAGCGCACATGCTGAGTAAAAGAGCCATCACTGAACGCATCATGAGCATCCTTGCTCGGAAGGGGAACCCAGCCTAAATGATCCACACGCCCACAAAAAAGCCCCGACGGTGCGGGGCTTTTTACGGGGTGTTTCTGCTTACTTGAACAGGCCGCCCAGTGCTTTCACGGCGTCGTTCTTGTCGGCCTTGGCTTCGGTCGTTTGCTGCTTGGCGTCGGCCTTGGCCTGGGTTTCGGCGAGTTTGTCACAACCTTTGTTGACTTGGTCCTGCGCTGCTTTGAAGGCCTTCACGGACAGCGTGTCGTTCTTGGCTTCGGCGGCATCGATCTTGGTTTGCAGGTCTTTGGCGTGTTGCTGGCAGTCGCCGGAGTTGCCGCCCAGTTGGGAACTCAGGGCGCCGCTCAGTGCGCTCAAGTCGGTGCCGGCGTGAGCAGGCAGGGCGAACAGGCTGAGCAGAAGGGCAGCAGGGGCGAGCGTGGAGATGCGCATGAAAAACCTCAATGTTCGATTGCTCGCGCGCGGATGAATCCCGGGCTGGCGCAAGGCAATATCCAAATAAGGTGAAGGCCCGAGAGGGCGCGGATTCTAGTGGGCCATTATTTGGCCTGCAAGGTTTGGATCCAAAAAATGTGAACATCACCGCGAATCATCCGGCAATAAAAAGCCCCGCCGGGCGAACCCGGCAGGGCTTTGGGTACTGCGGGCGATTACAGGCCGGCAGCGACGCGCAGGTCGTTGGCGCGGTCGGTTTTTTCCCAGGTAAACGTGGTGAAGGTGTCGTCGCCAACCGTCTTCTGTGCAGGGGTGCGGCCGAAGTGGCCGTAGGCTGCGGTTTCCTGGTACATCGGGTGCAGCAGGTCGAGCATGGTGGTGATGGCGTACGGACGCAGGTCGAAGACCTCACGCACCAGCTTGACGATCTTGTCATCGCTGATCTTGCCGGTACCGAAGGTATTCAGCGAGATCGACGTAGGCTGGGCCACACCGATAGCGTAGGAAACCTGAATCTCGCAACGCTCGGCCAGGCCGGCCGCGACGATGTTCTTGGCCACGTAACGACCAGCATAGGCCGCCGAACGGTCAACCTTGGATGGGTCTTTGCCGGAGAACGCGCCGCCGCCGTGACGGGCCATGCCGCCGTAGCTGTCGACGATGATCTTGCGGCCGGTCAGGCCGCAGTCGCCCACTGGGCCACCGATGATGAACTGGCCAGTCGGGTTGATGTGGAACTGGGTGTCTTTGCTCAGCAGTTCGGCTGGCAGCACATGCTTGACGATCAGCTCCATCACGCCTTCGCGCAGGTCGGCGTAGGACACGTCCGGGTTGTGCTGGGTCGACAGTACGACAGCGTCGATACCGACGACTTTGCCGCCTTCGTAACGGCAGGTCACCTGGGACTTGGCGTCCGGACGCAGCCATGGCAGCAGGCCGGACTTGCGCGCTTCAGCCTGACGCTGCACCAGTTGGTGCGAGAAGGTGATCGGGGCTGGCATCAGCACGTCGGTTTCGTTGCTGGCATAGCCGAACATCAGGCCCTGGTCGCCGGCGCCCTGATCTTCAGGCTTGGCGCGGTCGACACCCTGGTTGATGTCGGGGGATTGCTTGCCGATGATGTTCATCACGCCGCAGGTCGCGCCGTCGAAGCCGACGTCGGAGCTGTTGTAGCCGATGTCGGTGATCACATCACGGACGATCTGCTCCAGGTCAACCCAGGCCGTGGTAGTCACTTCGCCAGCGATGATCGCTACACCGGTTTTCACCAGAGTCTCGCAGGCCACACGGGCGTGCTTGTCTTCAGCAATGATGGCGTCCAGCACCGCGTCAGAAATCTGGTCGGCGATTTTGTCCGGATGCCCTTCAGACACGGACTCGGAGGTGAAAAGGGAGTATTCGCTCATCTCGATGTTTTCCTGATATTTACCGATGGTGAGTGTCGCCAGCCGGTCGCTGAAAATGGCGGACCTGGATCTGGAAACCATTACGTAAACCTACATAGAGGCTTTCCCCGGGAACGAGTCCCGCAGCGGTGGCCCAACGGGCCAGATCGTCCTGTTCAAAACCCAACCAGAGATCACCGCAGGCCTCCTTGGCCCAATTCTGGTTGTGGCTGCATAAATCCGTAACCAACAGGCTACCGCCGGGGTGCAGGAGCCCGGCCATTTGCTTGAGGGCGTCGGCGGGGGCGGCGAAATGGTGCAAGACCATGTTCAGCACCACGCAGTCGGCCTGCAGGGTTGTGCCATTGAGCGCGTCAGCCAGTTGCAGCGTAACGTTGCCCAAAGCCTCGCGCTCGCAGAGCTGGCGCGCCAGTTCGAGCATCGCCGGGCTGTTGTCCAGCGCACTGACGTGCTTGAAACGGCATGCCAGGTCTGGCAGGAAACCACCATCCCCAGGGCCGACCTCCAGCGCGCTGGCTTCATCACTGAAGCTCAGCTTGTCCAGTAGCGCCAGTACGCTTTCGCGGTATTGGGGCAGACCGGCAATCAGGTCCTGTTGGGCGCGAAACTTCTCGGCCACCCGTGAGAAAAAGTCCTGGCTGGCCGCAGCACGCTGCCCGTGGACCTGGGCGATGCGCGCTTGCACGTCGCCCGGCAGGTTCAGGCCATCGACTTCTTCAAGCAGGGCGGCGTGCAGCTTGCCACCGAGCAGGTCGGTGTGGGGCAGGGCGCGACGGTAGAAGATCGCGTTGCCTTCGCGGCGGGTGGCCACCAGTTCGGCCTGGGCCAGCACCTTCAGGTGGTGGCTCATGCCGGATTGACCGATGGCGAAGATCTGCGCCAGTTCCAATACGCCAAACGAGTCGTTGGCCAGTGCGCGCAGTACGTTCAAACGCAACGGATCGCCGGCGGCCTTGCACAAGGCTGCCAGTTCATCGCCGTCATCGGGACGCAGGGAGGGCACGGGTAGATTCATAAGGCCAGCAGTCTAGTGACGGGTGCAAGGCATCGCAAGGTCAATATCAAAAAGTTTTGATATTGATCGATAAGTGGCGGTCATAAGCAAGCACTCCAGCCTTTAGACGAACGGGTGGCCGATTTCTGCAAGGGATTGGCGCACAAAGGGCAGGAAAAACCGCTCAAGTGACTATCTGTCATTGCCCGCAGGCGGTGGCTGAGGGAAAATGCCGGTCCTTTTTTCCGTTTCTTTTTATTCAAACCCCAGGAGATCAGCGATGCCCAGCCGTCGTGAGCGTGCCAACGCCATTCGTGCCCTCAGCATGGATGCCGTGCAAAAAGCCAACAGCGGCCATCCCGGTGCCCCGATGGGCATGGCGGATATCGCCGAGGTACTTTGGCGTGACTACCTGAAACACAACCCGAGCAATCCATCGTTCGCCGACCGTGACCGCTTTGTGCTGTCCAACGGCCACGGCTCGATGCTGATTTACTCGCTGCTGCACCTGACCGGCTACGACGTCACCATCGATGACCTCAAGAGCTTCCGCCAGCTGCACAGCCGCACCCCGGGTCACCCGGAATTCGGCTACACCCCAGGCGTCGAGACCACCACCGGTCCCCTGGGCCAAGGCCTGGCCAACGCCGTTGGCTTCGCGCTGGCTGAAAAAGTCCTGGGCGCACAATTCAACCGCCCTGGCCACGACATCGTCGACCACCACACCTACGTGTTCCTGGGTGATGGCTGCATGATGGAAGGCATTTCCCACGAAGTCGCATCCCTGGCCGGCACCCTGGGCCTGGGCAAGCTGATCGCCTTCTACGATGACAACGGCATCTCCATCGACGGCGAAGTCGAAGGCTGGTTCACCGATGACACCCCGAAGCGTTTCGAAGCCTACAACTGGCAGGTGATCCGCAACGTCGACGGCCACGATCCGGAAGAGATCAAGACCGCCATCGACACCGCTCGCAAGAGCGCACAGCCGACCCTGATCTGCTGCAAGACCACCATCGGCTTCGGTTCGCCGAACAAGCAAGGTAAAGAAGACTGCCACGGCGCCCCACTGGGTGACGCGGAAATCGCCCTGACCCGTGCTGCGCTGAAGTGGAACCACGGCCCGTTCGAAATCCCGGCCGACATCTACGCCGAATGGGATGCCAAGGAAAAAGGCCTGGCGACCGAAGCCGAGTGGGACCAGCGTTTCGCGGCCTACTCCGCCGAGTTCCCGGAGCTTGCCAACGAGCTGGTACGTCGTCTGGCCGGTGACCTGCCTGCCGACTTCTCGGAAAAAGCCTCGGCCTACATCGCCGAAGTCGCGGCCAAGGGCGAGACCATCGCCAGCCGTAAAGCCAGCCAGAACACCCTGAACGCCTTTGGCCCGCTGCTGCCGGAGATCCTCGGCGGTTCGGCCGACCTGGCCGGTTCCAACCTGACCCTGTGGAAAGGCTGCAAGGGCGTGACGGCGGAAGACGCCAGCGGCAACTACATGTACTACGGCGTACGTGAGTTCGGCATGAGCGCCATCATGAACGGCGTGTCCCTGCACGGCGGTCTGGTGCCTTACGGCGCGACCTTCCTGATGTTCATGGAATACGCACGCAACGCTGTGCGTATGGCTGCGCTGATGAAGAAGCGCGTGATCCACGTTTACACCCACGACTCCATCGGTCTGGGCGAAGACGGCCCGACGCACCAGCCGGTCGAGCAGCTGACCAGCTTGCGTACCACGCCGAACCTGGACACCTGGCGTCCAGCCGACGCGGTGGAATCCGCCGTGGCCTGGAAGCACGCCATCGAGCGCAAGGACGGCCCTTCGGCGCTGATCTTCTCGCGTCAGAACCTGCAACACCAAGTGCGTACCGACGCGCAGATCGCCGACATCGCCCGTGGCGGTTATGTGCTCAAGGACTGTGCTGGCGAGCCGGAGCTGATCCTGATCTCCACGGGTTCCGAAGTGGGCCTGACCGTTCAGGCTTACGACAAGCTGACTGAGCAAGGCCGCAAGGTGCGTGTGGTTTCGATCCCGTGCACCAGCGTGTTCGATGCCCAGGACGCCAGCTACAAGCAATCGGTCCTGCCGTTGCAGGTCAGCGCGCGTATCGCCATCGAAGCGGCTCACGCCGACTACTGGTACAAGTACGTGGGCCTGGAAGGCCGTGTGATCGGCATGACCACCTACGGTGAGTCGGCGCCGGCGCCAGCGTTGTTCGAAGAGTTCGGTTTCACCCTGGACAACATCCTGGGTCAGGCTGAAGAGCTGCTGGAAGACTAAGGCTGTAAATTGGGGTGGCTGTACCGACGCCTTCGCGAGCAAGCCCGCTCCCACATTAGATCGCGGTCTAAATGTGGGAGCGGGCTTGCTCGCGAAAGCGGTCTGACAGTCACCCCTTTACCCAAGGTAATCGAGAACCCCATGCCTCAACCGCGTCCCTACAAAGTTGCACTCAACGGCTACGGCCGCATTGGTCGTTGCGTCTTGCGTGCTCTGTTCGAGCGAGGGGCGGCTGCCGGGTTTGAAATTGTTGCGATCAACGATCTGGCCGACATGGCCAGCGTCGAATACCTGACACGCTTTGACTCCACCCACGGCCGTTTCCCAGGCGAAGTGCGGGTCGAGGGCGATTGTCTGCATATTAATGGCAACTGCGTGCAGGTCCTGCGCAGTGCCACCCCCGAAGGCATCGACTGGAAAGCACTGGGCGTCGACCTGGTGCTGGAGTGTTCCGGTGTCTATCACACCCGTGCCGATGGCCAGCGTTTCCTCGACGCCGGCGCGCCGCGTGTGCTGTTTTCCCAGCCGATGGCCAGCGAGGCGGATGTCGACGCCACCATCGTCTACGGCATCAACCAGGATTGCCTGACCGGCGCGGAGCTGTTGGTGTCCAACGCCTCCTGCACCACCAACTGCAGCGTGCCGCTGTTGCGCCTGCTGGATCAGGCGATTGGTGTGGACTACGTGTCGATCACCACGATTCACTCGGCGATGAACGACCAGCCGGTGATCGACGCCTACCACCATGAAGACCTGCGTCGTACGCGTTCGGCGTTCCAATCGGTGATTCCGGTGTCCACGGGCCTGGCGCGCGGCATCGAACGACTGCTGCCGGAACTTGCCGGGCGAATCCAGGCCAAAGCCGTACGGGTGCCGACGGTGAACGTGTCTTGCCTGGACATCACCATGCAGACCGTGAGCGACACCGATGCGACGGAGGTCAACCGGATCCTGCGCGACGCCGCCACCAGCGGCCCGCTCAAAGGCCTTTTGGCCTACACCGAGTTGCCCCACGCCAGTTGTGATTTCAACCATGACCCGCATTCGGCGATTGTCGATGCCAGCCAGACCCGCGTTTCCGGCCCGAGGCTGGTGAACATCCTGGCCTGGTTCGACAACGAATGGGGGTTTGCCAACCGCATGCTGGATGTTGCAGGACACTATCTGCACATCGCCTCCAAACAACCTCAACAGTAATTCAGGAACTGCGACCCATGACCGTGTTGAAGATGACCGACCTCGATCTGCAAGGTAAGCGCGTACTGATCCGCGAAGACCTCAACGTCCCAGTCAAGGACGGTGTTGTCACCAGCGATGCGCGAATCCTGGCCTCGCTGCCGACCATCAAGCTGGCCCTGGAAAAAGGTGCGGCCGTGATGGTCTGCTCCCACCTGGGTCGTCCGACCGAAGGTGAGTTCTCCGCCGAAAACAGCCTCAAGCCTGTAGCCGATTACCTGAGCAAGGCCCTGGGCCGCGAGGTGCCGCTGGTGGCTGACTACCTGGCTGGCGTCGACGTTAAAGCCGGCGACATCGTGCTGTTCGAAAACGTGCGCTTCAACAAGGGCGAGAAAAAGAACAGCGACGAACTGGCCCAGCAATACGCAGCGCTGTGCGACGTGTTCGTGATGGATGCATTCGGCACCGCTCACCGTGCCGAAGGTTCGACCCACGGCGTGGCCAAGTTCGCCAAAGTCGCCGCTGCGGGCCCTTTGCTGGCCGCTGAACTGGACGCACTGGGCAAGGCCCTGGGCGCGCCGGCGCAACCGATGGCGGCCATTGTTGCCGGTTCCAAAGTCTCCACCAAGCTGGACGTGCTCAACAGCCTGAGCCAGATCTGCAACCAGCTGATCGTTGGCGGCGGTATCGCCAACACCTTCCTGGCCGCCGCCGGCCACCCGGTGGGCAAGTCGCTGTACGAGCCGGACCTGCTCGACACCGCCCGCGCCATCGCCGCTAAAGTCAGCGTGCCATTGCCGGTAGACGTGGTCGTCGCCAAGGAATTCGCCGAGAGCGCCGAAGCCACCGTCAAGCTGATCGCAGACGTGGCTGCCGACGACATGATCCTGGACATTGGTCCGCAAACCGCGGCCAACTTTGCCGAACTGCTGAAAGCCTCCCAGACCATCCTGTGGAACGGCCCGGTCGGCGTATTCGAGTTCGACCAGTTCGGCAACGGCACCAAGGTGCTGGCCAAGGCCATCGCTGAGAGCTCGGCATTCTCGATTGCCGGCGGTGGCGACACCCTGGCGGCCATCGATAAATATGGCGTTGCTGATCAGATCTCCTACATTTCTACCGGGGGTGGCGCGTTCCTCGAGTTCGTCGAAGGCAAGGTCCTGCCGGCGGTTGAAGTGCTGGAAACACGGGCCAAAGGCTAAGGCGCGTGATCCGGAAAAGGAGCATTCCCATGATCAAGACGTTGGCATTGGTGATCGCAGCGGGCCTGTTGGCCGGCTGCGGCAGCACGCCGAACGCGGCGTCCGAGGCCGGAACGCCTGGGGCACAGCCGAAAAAAAGCTGCTACCAGGCTGACTGGCAAGCCGAGACCATGCCGGTGATCAACAAGCGTATCGGCAATGAACGGCTGGAGAAATACGACGCTGCGCCCAACGGTCAGGAACAGGGTTGTCCTTGACGGGTCTGATCAATTGGCGGCCGTTGGTCGCCTCACGAGGATTGGCAATGAAAGGCGTTTTCGCCCTGGCAGCCCTGGCCCTGTTGGCCGGCTGCAGCAGCATGAACATGTTCAACAAGGCAGAGCCTGCCGACAAGTGGACCACCTGGACCTGCGACAGCAAGGCCGAGGTCAACTGGCGCTTTGCCAATGCAGCCCGCAGTGAGGTGGACGTACGCCTCGGCGGTTCTGACCAGGTCTACCGCCTCAAGCAAGACGTCGCCGCCTCGGGTGCGCTGTACGCCAACGACCAATTGGCGTTTCACACAAAAGGTGAGGAAGGCCTGGTTTACTGGGTCGCCACCGACGATTTGATCGGCCGTGGCTGCAAAGCTCAATAGTTGGATCAATAGAGTTCAAATGTGGGAGCGGGCTTGCCCGCGAAAGCGGTGGGTCAGTTAGCGAATTCGGCATCTGGTACACCGCCATCGCAGGCAAGCCAGCTCCCACATTGACCCCGTTTCAACTTCAGATTGGTTAAATCCAATCAGCAATAACGATTCAGCAGGCCAGGCAAGCAAACCTGACCGGCAATAACTTGAATAGCAGTCGCCGCTACGGCAGGCTTGCACGATTAACGACCCTCGACCGGGAGAGACAACACAATGGCACTTATCAGCATGCGTCAAATGCTGGACCACGCAGCCGAATACGGCTACGGCGTCCCAGCCTTTAACGTCAACAACCTTGAGCAGATGCGCGCCATCATGGAAGCCGCTGACAAGACCGACTCCCCAGTGATCGTCCAGGCTTCGGCCGGTGCCCGCAAATACGCTGGCGCGCCGTTCCTGCGTCACCTGATCCTTGCCGCGATCGAAGAATTCCCGCACATCCCGGTGTGCATGCACCAGGACCACGGCACCAGCCCTGACGTGTGCCAGCGCTCCATCCAACTGGGCTTCAGCTCGGTGATGATGGACGGCTCCCTCGGCGAAGACGGCAAGACCCCGACCGACTACGAGTACAACGTACGCGTTACCCAACAAACCGTCGCCATGGCCCACGCCTGCGGCGTGTCGGTTGAAGGCGAGTTGGGCTGCCTGGGGTCCCTGGAAACCGGCATGGCCGGCGAAGAAGACGGCATCGGCGCCGAAGGCGTGCTGGATCACAGCCAGATGCTGACCGACCCGGAAGAAGCCGCTGACTTCGTCAAGAAGACCCAGGTCGACGCCCTGGCCATCGCCATCGGCACCAGCCACGGCGCCTACAAGTTCACCAAGCCACCTACCGGCGACGTGCTGGCCATCGACCGCATCAAGGAAATCCACAAGCGCATCCCCAACACCCACCTGGTGATGCACGGTTCTTCCTCGGTGCCGCAAGAATGGCTGGCGATCATCAACCAGTACGGCGGCGACATCAAAGAAACCTACGGCGTACCGGTTGAAGAAATCGTCGAAGGTATCAAGCACGGCGTGCGCAAGGTCAACATCGACACCGACCTGCGCCTGGCGTCCACGGGTGCGATGCGTCGCCTGATGGCTACCAACCCGAGCGAATTCGACCCGCGTAAGTTCTTCGGCGCCACTGTGACTGCGATGCGTGATGTGTGTATCGCGCGTTATGAAGCGTTTGGTACTGCCGGTAATGCTTCGAAGATCAAGCCGATCTCGTTGGAAGCGATGTACCAGCGGTATTTGAAAGGTGAGTTGAACGCCAAGGTCAACTAAGCCCCAAGCGTTTAAAAAGAAGCCCGCAGCGATGCGGGCTTTTTTGTGCCTGCTGGTTCAAATAACGGTAAACCGTAGATTCTGCGAGATAACGGTGTAAGTTCCGGATGCATTGGTCTGTTCGAAATAAATGTCGTAGGTGCCAGGTGAATTGAATTTGAATGGTGCCTCCGCCTCGTAGTGCTCTTGCTTGTTGGTAATGAATGCCTGCAAGCGGGCAGCGGTCAGCAGCGTGGTGATAACAGTCACCCTCGGGAAACCGGCAGAGGGAACCGGGTACAAATAATAGGTCACCGTGTCATTGATCCGGGTGTCTACGTCGAGCAGGTGATAGAGGACGAGGTACCTGATGTTGATACTGACTACCGGCAAAGTCTGAGGGCCGGTTGAAAACCCCCCCGGTGGCACCGCGTTATATATCTTGGGTTGGTTGCCCGATGAAAATCCGGAGACAGGAGCTTGAGCAATAGAAATTAAGCTGGGCATCAACTACTCCGGGGTAACGTGGCTATCGGCAGGACAATCTCTGGCTCAGTCACTCAACTGCGTCCGACGTTGTGATCTGAGTGCGGTGCCGTGTGCCAAGTCTAAAGGGAGTTGATGTGCCCTCCACCTGTGAAACTTGACAGTGTTTTATAGGTGTTGGCTATATCGACGGTTTTTTCCATTCCCCAGTGTGTTGAAGAATGAAAAAAACCGTGCTGACAGCGTGTCGGTGTTCAGTCGTGATCAATATCCAACTTTGCAAAGGTCACCTTCGCGCCTTCCTTGCTATCTCCACTGTTGTCCTGCACATACGCCCCCGCCTTGAAATACAACGGCTTCGCCCCCCACGCCGCACCAATGCGTTCGTTCCACTCGCCATCCGCGGCATACACGCTGAGCAACCCTGCCTTATTCAGATTGATCACATAGGTGAAGCTCTTCTGCAGCGGCACATTCGAAGCGACGATCACTACCCGCCCTTCATCCTCATCCGGGCGCATGCGCACTTTGGCGACGATGTTGCCGGTCTGGGTCTTCTCCTTGAATTGATACTCCAGCTTGATCAGCGGTTTCTGGCTGTCGTAGGCGTGAATCTGCCCGATCACGATCTTGCCCGAGGATGGCACTTGATTGACCGCCAGGGTCGCGCGCAGGAAGTTGTCCGCATCCGGGTAGGTCCAGTTGCGCAAACGCCCATCGGCGTAGGTTTCGCGCAGTTCGCTGCGTGGGTAGATGGCGTTTTCGGTGCGGGTGCCGGTCACCGGGGTCCAGAACTGCACGTTGCTGCCTTCGGCCTGGAAGTATTGATCGTTAAAGCCGCTCATCAGCTTTGGCGTATCGATGGTCGCAGGCGGGGAGCCGACAGGGATGCTCAGGTTCCAGGTAGAGAGGTCGATCATGGCGTAGGCCTTTTTACAGAGGGGTGAAAGCTTTGGCCCGGAGGCCAGACAAGTTCTTTATAGGCGGTGCTTGTCCGGTTGTTAAACACTGGTTGGCAACTTATTGGCGTCAGCGAAATGTCAAAAAGCCATGTTTCCCATGAACCGCGGGCTGTAGCGGTTGACCGTTAGTCGGCTGACTGAACTTTGCGTCTATCATGGCATCCACGTCACTTCTGATTTTCAGGAACCGGGTCTAGAGTGAAGCCTCAGGGTTTGTCCGGGTTTTCTCTCAAAAATGACCGGAATTGCACCTTAAGGAAGAGAAGCAGCATGGATTGCGCTCCACACAACGGCGATGGCAGTTCGGTTCTTTTGGTGGTCGACGACTACCCGGAAAACCTCATCAGCATGCGTGCGCTTTTGCAGCGTGAAGATTGGCGGGTGATGACCGCCGCGTCCGGCATGGAAGCGCTGGAATTACTGTTGGCCCACGAAGTCGACCTGGTCCTGCTGGACGTGCGCATGCCCGGCATGGACGGTTTTGAAGTGGCGCGGCTGATGCGTGGCAGCCAGCGCACGCGCATGACCCCGATTATTTTTCTCACCGCCAATGCGCAGTCGCCCGCCGCCGTGCAGGAAGGTTATGCCAGCGGGGCGATCGACTACCTGTTCAAGCCGTTTGACCCGCATATCCTCAAGCCCAAGGTTCAGGCATTGCTGGAACACCAGCGCAACCGCCGGGCCTTGCAGCGCCTGAGTCATGACCTGGAGTCCGCCCGCGCCTTTAATGCCTCGGTGTTGGACAACGCCGCCGAGGGCATTCTGGTGGTGGGCGAGGGCAGTGTGATCCAGTACGCCAACCCGGCGATTTCGCGGTTGTTGAACGCCACGATGCTCGAGTTGCAGGGCGAGAGCTTCCTGAGCTTCCTGCAAAAGCCCCACGTGCCCGCCTGGCTGAGCTTCCCCATGTATGAGGCGTACTGCAAAGGTGAGACGTGGCGCCTGCACGACGCCATTTTGCGCACCAGTCGCGGCCAGCAGGTGGCGGTGGCCTTGTCCAGCGCGCCATTGCCCGCCGAGCAGAAGGCCATGGTGGTGACGGTGCTGGACATGTCCGAAGTGCGCCACCTGCATCAGCAACTGGAGTTTCAGGCGGTGACCGACCCGTTGACCGGCCTGCTGAACCGGCGCGGCTTCTACCAGGCGGTGGAAAGCACGTTGCTGCGCAGCGAACGCAACGAGAACGCACTGGTGCTGCTGTACCTGGACCTCGATGGTTTCAAGCGGGTCAACGACTCCCTCGGCCATGATGCGGGGGATCGTGTGTTGCGTTGGGTCTCGGAACAGATGCAGGCATGCCTGCGCTCCTACGACATCCTGGGGCGCATGGGGGGCGACGAATTCACCGCGCTGCTGGAGCTGGAATTCCCCGAGCAAGCGGCGAAGATTGCAGAAAAACTCATCGAGCGCGTGTCGATCTGCCAGCAGGTTGACGGCCTGGATGTGATGCTTGGCGTGAGCATCGGCATCGCGACGTTCCCCGACTGCGGCGCGGACTTGAGCGGCCTGTTGCGTGCAGCCGACATCGCCATGTACGAAGCCAAGCGCGCCGGGCGTCAGCAGTATCGCTATTACGATCAAGACATGAACGGCCGCGCCCGCTCACGCCTGATGCTGGAAGACAGCGTGCGCATGGCCATCGAGAACAGAGATTTCACACTGGTGTACCAACCCCAGGTGTCGCTGCTGGACGGGCGTTTACGTGGCGTCGAGGCGTTGTTGCGCTGGCAGCACCCCAGTGTCGGTGATGTGCCGCCAGGGCTGTTTTTGCCGCTGCTGGAAGAGGCGCGGTTGATCAGCCAGTTGAGCGCCTGGATCTACCAGCAAGTCGCCGCCCAGCGCCAGGCCTGGCAAACGTTTGACCCGGAGTTGGTGCTGAGCGTCAGCCTGAGCGGCAACCAGTTCAATATGCCCAACCTCGCCGCCCAGTTGCAGCAGGTGGTAGAGCGCCATGGGTTGCAGGGACGCCAGCTGGAAGTGGAGATCAGCGAAGACTGCCTGACCAGCAACCTGGAAGAGTCGGCCAAGCAACTCAAGCTGCTGCGCCAGATTGGGGTGCGCATCGCACTGGATGACTTTGGTTGCGGCCATTGTTCCCTGGCCCATCTGCGTGACCTTGAGTTCGACACCCTCAAGCTCGACCCGCAACTGGTCGCCCGTTTGCCGGGATCGACCCGGGATGCGGCGATGGCGCGCAGCATCATCGAACTGTGCGGACACTTTGATGTGCTGGTGGTTGCCGAAGGGGTGGCCACCCAGGCGCAGGCGGATTGGCTCAAGGCCAGTGGTTGCGCGTTTGCCCAGGGCCCGCTGATTGCGCAACCGCTGATGGCCGACGAAGTCGCCAGCTGGCCGCACCCTCGGCAGGTCTGAATTCGTTACACTGGCGGCCATTCGAACCCTGTTGCAGACCCCATGACCGCGCTGAAATACCTCCAGGCCTATCCCGCTGCGCTCCAGGAGCAAGTGCGCCAACTGATCGCCAAGGACCAGTTGGGCGCCTACCTTGAGCAGCGCTACCCTGAACGTCACGCCGTGCAGAGCGACAAGGCCCTGTACGCCTACGCCCTGGCCTTGAAGCAGGAGCACCTGCGCAACGCGCCGGCCATCGACAAAGTGCTGTTCGACAACCGCCTGGACCTGACCCACCGCGCCCTCGGCCTGCATACGACGATTTCACGGGTGCAGGGCGGCAATCTCAAATCCAAGAAAGAAATCCGCATCGCGGCGCTGTTCAAGGACGCGGCGCCGGAGTTCCTGCGCATGATCGTCGTTCACGAACTGGCGCACTTCAAGGAATCGGACCACAACAAGGCATTCTACAAACTCTGCGACTACATGATGCCGGGCTACCATCAGGTGGAATTCGACCTGCGGGTGTACCTCACGTATCGCGACCTGCAAGGCAAGCCCTGACCGCATAAGGCGACCGACCATGGATGTGAGCAAGACCAAGAGCAGCTTCTACCGCCGTCTGTACGTGGCGTACCTGATCGACAGCGGGCTGGCGAGCAATGTGCCGGCATTGACCGACGTCACCGGCATGCCCCGGCGCACGGCGCAGGACACGATTGCGGCGTTGGCCGACTTGGACATCGTGTGTGAGTTCGAGCAGGAAGACGGGGCGCGCAATCATGCGGGGCAGTATCGGATCCGCAGTTGGGGGGCGATTGATCGGGGGTGGATTGCGGGGAATCTGGCTTCGGTGAAGCAGGTGTTGGGGTATCCCTGAGGTTTGGTGGTGAAGGGGCTGACGCCTTCGCGAGCAAGCCCGCTCCCACACTTGACCGAGTTCTGGCATGAGAATGCGGTCAAAATGTGGGAGCTGGCTTGCCTGCGATGGGGCCCTCAGGAGCGCCGCATCCCAATATGCGGAATGTCATCCTCCAGATATTCCTCCCCCGCCACCACAAACCCATACCGCCCGTAATACCCCTGCAAATGGGCCTGGGCCGACAGAAAGATCGGCGTCTCGGGCCAGATGTCGGCAATCCGCTTGAGCGTCTCTTCCATCATCTGGTGGCCCAAGCCGGTGCCCCGCGCCACCGGCGCCACGATCACCCGGCCGATGACCACATCGCCGCCCTGGGACTCCGGGTCCAGCAGGCGCAGGTAGGCCACCAACTGGTCATCCTGCCAGGCCATCAGGTGGTGGGTGTCGCCTTCCAGATCCTGCCCGTCGATGTCTTGGTAGACGCACTTTTGCTCGACGACGAACACCTCGCCACGCAGGCGCAGGATCTCGTACAGCTGCTCCTTGCCCAGGTCGGTGTGATGTTTGCAGACCCAATCGACTGTCATGGCGAAATCTCTTATCAGTAGGTGTTCTGGATAGTAAGCGCGACGAGCGATTGTGTCTAAATCAGCTATTTTTTGTGAGTGAAATCAATTTGCCATCATTGGGTGCATTCGCCGCCCGTTTCTTTGTGTAATCTTGAGCTACTGTTAGAACCTCTGGGCCCGCCAAGGATGTTGAGCATGCCGCGATTGTTTCGTGCCGTTGCTTTGATTGGAGTGTTGTTGCTGGCCCAGCCGGCGTTCGCACAGCGTTTACGCTTGGTGGCGGATGCCTGGCCTCCCTTTACCGATGCCACCTTGATCAATGGCGGCTTGGCCACCGACATCGTCAGCACAGCCTTGGCCCGTGCCGGCTACGCCAGTGATTTCGAGCAGGTGCCCTGGGCCCGTGCGCTGATGGGCGTGGGTGACGGGCGCTACGACGTGCTGGTCAATGCCTGGTACGACGATGCCCGTACCCGGCTGGGCCAGTTTTCCGGCGAGTACCTGCTCAACCGCGTGCGTATCATCAAGCGACGCGACGACCCTATCGAGTTCAACAACCTTGAGCAATTGCACGCGTACCCCATCGCGGTGGTGCGCGGCTATGCCTACTCCGCAGCGTTCGACGGCGATGCGCAGTTGCAGAAAGTCCCGGTGCACAGCTTCGCCATGGCCGTGCGCATGCTGGCGGCGCAACGGGTACGGCTGACGGTGGAGGATGAGTATGTGGCGCGCTATTACCTGGCACGGGAGTCGCCCAAGGTGCGCAATGCGGTGGAGTTTCTACCCACACCGTTGAGTGAAAACAGCCTGCATATCCTGGTGAGCCTGAAGAACCCCGAGCATGCACAGATCGTTGCCAGTTTTGATCGGGAGATTGCCCGGATGAAGGATGATGGCAGTTATGCGCGGTTGATGAAGGCGCATGGGATGTAGTGCCTGGAAGGGCCTCATCGCGGGCAAGCCCGCTCCCACATTTGAAATGCATTTATCTGTAGGAATGCATTCCCCTGTGGGAGCGGGCTTGCCCGCGATATCGATCTAAGCCTCGCCGGTTTCTTTGATCAGATGCGCCGCCAGAGTCCGCAACGGCCCCAGCTGCCGACAAATCAACGCCAACTGCGTCTGCACCAATCGCTGCCCCTCATCAATCTCATCCGGCATCTGCTCCAACTCCGCCGCCAACGCTTCCTCGGCATCACTCTGAATCGCAATCGGCTGCTTGTTCGCCAGCCCCGTGGCGATCTCATCGATGCTCGCCGCCAATGTCTTGCCGGCGCCGTCGATCAGATGCTCGCGCACCTCGGCCGGCAACTGCGTTTCGCGGTGCGCCCCCAGCCCCGACAAGTAGCTGAGCAAGGTGTGTGACAGCACCAGGAAGCGAAAGCCCACATCGGCTTCCTTGCGGAAGTGCCCCGGCTCCATCAGCATGTTCGCCAGGGTGGTGGACAACGCCGCATCGGCGTTGTGCGCGTTGCGCCGGGCCAGGCGATAGGCGAGGTCGTCGCTCTTGCCGGCGGCGTACTGCTGCATGATCTGGCGCAGGTAGATGCTGTTGCAGGTCAGGGTGTTGGCCAGCACCTTGTTCAGGCGTCGACCTTGCCAGTCCGGCAGGAACAGGAACACCGCCAGGCCGGCGATCAGGCTGCCAAGCAAGGTATCGAACAGGCGCGGCAGGAACAGCCCGTAGCCGTCGCCCACCTGGTTGAAGCAGAACAGCACCATCAGGGTGATCGCCGCCGTGGCCAGGGTGTAGCGGGTGGTGCGGTTGATAAAGAACACCAGGCCGGCGGCGATGGCGAACATCGACTGCACCAGCGGGCTGGGGAACAGATCAAACAGCGCCCAGGCCACGGTCAGGCCGATGGCGGTGCCGATGATCCGCTGGCCGAGCTTGCGCCGCGTGGCGCCGTAGTTCGGCTGGCACACGAACAGTGTAGTGAGGATGATCCAGTAGCCTTGCGAGGCGTGGATCGCATGCAGCATGCCGTAGCCGACGGTCAGCGCCAGGGACAGGCGCAGCGCATGGCGGAACAGCAACGAGGTCGGCGTCATCTGCGTGCGCAGGCGCGTCCACATTTCCTTGAGGTTGCGCGGGGCACGGTCGAGCAGGTTGCTGTCGGTGGCGTCGGCCAGGCTATCGGGGTTGCTCGCGTCGCCGAGCAGGCGGTCCAGTGTGGACAGGTTGGCCGCCAGTGCACGCAACGAACGCAGCAGGCCGCGCCAGGCCGGGTTGCTCTGGATGCGCAGGTGTTCCAGGGATGCGTTCAGGTCACCCAGGGCTTCGGCGAAGCTGGCGTCATAGATGAATGGCTGGCGCAGTTGGATCGACTCGGCCAAGGCCTGGCAGGCCTTGCCTTGCTGGCGCAGCAGGCGCTGGCAGCGGAACAGCACGTCACTGTGGAAAAAGGCTTCGGCCAGGGCGTTGTAGGGGTAGTGCGACGAGCTGGCGCGTTCGTGGATGTCCTGGGCGAGGAAGTACAGCTTGAGGTAGCGACTGACCTTCGAACCCGGTCGGCCATTGCCCACGCGGTGCAGGATGATTTCCTTCGCGGCATTCAGTGCGGCGACCACCCGGCCGTTTTGCTGGGCCAGTTCCAGGCGGCGCGCTTCCACATCCAGCTGGCGGATCGGTTCGAAAAGCGACGATTTGAGCTTGAGGTAGCGCCCCAGTTCGCGGAACAACCGCGCCAGGCTCTGTTGCACCGGCTGGTTGGAAAACAGCGCCTGCCACAGCACCGACAACGCGCCGTACCAGGCCGCACCGGCCACCAGCAGCAGTGGTTCATGCCAGAAGTCCGAGACCGCGCCACCGCGCTGGTCCACGCCGATCATGGTGTACACCGACAGGATCAGCGTCGCCGAGGCAATCGCCCCGTAGCGTTCGCCCAAGGCGCCGAGCATGGTCAGGCAGAAGGTGGCCAGGGCCAGGGAAATCGCGAAAATCCACGGGTAGGGGAACAGCAACTCCACGGATAGCGCGGCAATGCTGAAACACACCAGTGTCACGGCCAGGGCGTTGAGGCGGCCTTGCCAGCTGTCGTCGGTCTCGGCCAGGGCACTGGCGATAATCCCCAGGAACAGCGGGATCAGCAGGGTCATCTCATCCTGATACCAGCACAGCGCCATACTGCCGGTGAGGGCGATGAACACCCGGATGCTGTAGCTGAATTTATCCAGCGCCCACAGGCGGCGCAGGGACTGCTTGAACGAGGTCGATGACATGAAGGCTGGAGTCTTCCGGGACGATGCCGTTAAGTTGGCGCATCAGTGACGCCACGGCAAGGGTCGTGATCACATCTACTCGCAATTATTTCAGCAACACCCCATAACCCTGTAGGAGCAGGCAAGCCAGCTCCCACAGGGGATTGCATTTCAAAGGTTGAAACCGTGATGTCAGGCGTATTGTGCGGCAGCGTAGCCCGAAGCCCACGCCCACTGGAAGTTGAACCCGCCCAAGTGACCGGTCACATCCAGCACTTCACCGATAAAGTACAGCCCAGGGCTTTTCAGGGATTCCATGGTCTTAGACGACACCTCCCGCGTATCCACCCCGCCCAGCGTTACCTCGGCCGTGCGATAGCCCTCGGTGCCCGCCGGCACTAGCTGCCAACTGCCGAGTTTTTGCGCAATATCGGCAATCTCCGCATGGGTGTACTGCTTCATCGGCTTGGACACAAACCAGGTTTCCGCCAGCAGGTTGGCCATCTTCTTGGTGAAGATCTCGCCCAGCAGGGTTTTCAGCTCGCTGTTCGCACGCTCGGCCTGTTGCTGTTGCAGCCAGGTGTGGGCGTCGTGGTCGGGCAGCAGGTTGATCTCCACGGTGTCGCCGGGTTCCCAATACGAGGAAATCTGCAAGATCGCCGGGCCGCTCAGGCCGCGGTGGGTAAACAGGATGTTCTCGCGAAAGCTCTGGTCGTTGCAGCTGACCAGGCAATCCACCGAGGTGCCGGACAACTCGCCGCACAAGTCCTTGAGCTGGTCGGTGATGGTGAATGGCACCAGCCCGGCGCGGGTCGGCAGCAGTTCGTGGCCGAATTGCCTGGCCACCTGATAGCCAAAGCCGGTGGCGCCCAAGGTTGGAATCGACAGGCCGCCGGTGGCGATCACCAGGGACTCGCAGCGCAGTTCGCCGAGGGTGGTCTGCAATTGGTAGCCGCTGTCGACTTTGGCGATCTCCTGGATGGAGGTGTCCAGGTGCAGGCTGACGCCGGTCTGGATGCATTCGTCGAGCAGCATGCCGAGGATGTCGCTGGACTTGTTATCGCAGAACAGCTGGCCGAGTTTCTTCTCGTGGTACGGCACGCCGTGCTTGGCCACCAGCCCGATGAAATCCCACTGGGTGTAGCGCGCCAGGGCGGATTTGCAGAAGTGCGCATTGTGCGAGAGGAAGTTGGCCGGCTCGGTGTACAGGTTGGTGAAATTGCAGCGGCCACCGCCGGACATCAGGATCTTCTTGCCGGCCTTGTTGGCATGGTCGATCAGCATCACCTTGCGCCCGCGCCCGGCGGCGGTCAGTGCGCACATCAAGCCTGCGGCGCCGGCGCCAATGATCACTACTTCGGTCGAGCGCACAGCCACGTCCTCATACAAATTCTGAATTGGAATACAGTCAAAAGTGTGGGAGCGGGCTTGCTCGCGAATGGGGAGTGTCAGTCGTTATATGTCTGACTGATACACCGCATTCGCGAGCAAGCCCGCTCCCACATTTGGATCTCCATTGGGTGGGAGATCGTGTTACAGGATCCGCACGCGCAACGAACGGCCCTTGATCTTGCCGTCATTCAAACGCTGCAACGCCTGCTTGGCGATGCCGCGTTCCACGGCCACAAAGGCCTGGAAGTCGAAAATCGCGATCTTGCCGACCTGGGCCCCCGGAATCCCGGCTTCACCCGTCAGTGCACCGAGGATGTCACCCGGACGCACTTTGTCTTTACGGCCAGCGGCGATGCACAGGGTGCTCATGACCGGCAGCAACGGCCCACCACTTTGCGGCTTGAGGTTGTCCAGTTGGTCCCAGTTCAACGGCGACTTCTGCAACTGCTCGATAGCCTGGGCGCGGTGCGCTTCGGACGGCGCCACCAGGCTGATCGCAATCCCGGTCTCACCGGCACGGCCGGTACGGCCGACGCGGTGGATGTGGATTTCCGAGTCACGGGCCAGTTCGACGTTGATCACCATGTCCAGCGAGTCGATGTCCAGGCCACGGGCGGCGACGTCGGTCGCTACCAGCACCGAGGTGCTGCGGTTGGCGAACATCGCCAGTACCTGGTCGCGGTCGCGCTGTTCCAGGTCGCCATGCAGGCCAACGGCGGAGATGCCCTTGGACGTCAGGTGGTCGACGGTTTCCTGCACTTGCTGCTTGGTAAAGCAGAACGCCACGCAAGAGGCCGGGCGGAAGTGCGCCAGGACTTTGGTCACGGCATCCATGCGCTCTTCCGGCGAGATTTCGAAGAAACGCTGTTCGATCTGATCGTCGGAGTGGAACGCCTCGGCCTTCACTTGCTGCGGCGCGCGCATGAACTTGGAGGCCAACTGCTTGATGCTTACCGGGTAGGTGGCCGAGAACAGCAGGGTCTGGCGGCGTGCCGGGGTCTTGCTGATGATGTCTTCGATGGCATCGTAGAAGCCCATGTCGAGCATGCGGTCGGCTTCGTCGAGGATCAGCGTATTCAAGCCATCCAGCACCAGCGAACCCTTGCGCAGGTGCTGCTGGATCCGGCCCGGAGTGCCGACGATAACGTGGGCGCCGTGTTCCAGGGAGGCGATCTGCGGGCCGAGGGACACGCCACCGCACAGGGTCAGGACCTTGATGTTGTCTTCGGCACGGGCCAGGCGACGGATTTCCTTGGCGACCTGGTCGGCCAGCTCACGGGTCGGGCACATCACCAGCGCCTGGCAGCCGAAGTAACGCGGGTTGATCGGGTTCAACAGGCCGATGCCGAAGGCGGCAGTCTTGCCGCTGCCGGTCTTGGCCTGTGCGATCAGGTCCAGCCCCTTGAGGATCACCGGCAAGCTTTGCGCCTGGATCTGCGTCATCTCGACATAACCCAGCGAGTCGAGGTTAGCCAGCATGGCGGCGGACAGCGGCAAAGTATTAAAAGCGGTGGCGATGGTAGTCACGGGACTGGCTCTGCAAAACAAAATGTCGCGCAGTGTAGCAGGCCCCCTCGGGTTTATTTGTATGTTCTCGACGAGGAGTAGGGGGCCAGCGGCAAGTTATGAGCTGCAAGCTGCAAGTTAGCGCTTTTTCTTGCAGCTTCAAACTTGCGGCTTGCCGCTGTTTGTATGTTCTCGACGAGGAGTAGGGGGGGGCCAGCGGCAAGTTATGAGCTTCAAGCTGCAAGTTAGCGCTTTTTCTTGCAGCTTCAAACTTGCGGCTTGCCGCTGCCTTTAGGCGACAATTGCAGGAAGATCGCCGCCGCCAGCATCGCCATGATGCCTACGGTGAGGAAAGTCAGCTGGAACGCGCCGAGCACGCTTTCCACGCCATCGTTGCCGGTTTCTGCGGTGAACCCGCCGAGCAATGCACCGGCGCAGGCCACGCCAAGGCTGAGGGACAATTGCGCCACGACCGACAGCAAACTGTTGCCGCTGCTGGCCTGGGCGTCGTCGAGGTCGATCAGGGTGACGGTGTTCATCGCGGTGAATTGCAGCGAGTTGATTGCCCCCAGCACCGCCAGCATGCCCAGCAACAAAGGGTAGGGCGTGTGTTCCGTGACCAGCCCCATGCTCGCCAGCATGATGCCCAGCGCCAGGGTGTTGCCGGTCAGCACGATGCGGTAGCCCAGTCGCTCGATCAACGGCCGCGCGATGGACTTGGCAAACATCGCCGCCGCCGCCAGCGGCAACATGCTCATCCCGGCTTCCGACGGCGAATAGCCCAGCGCCACCTGCAACAGCAGCGGCACCAGGAACGGCAGCGCGCCGCTGCCCAGGCGCGCAAACAAGTTGCCGAGGATGCCCACCGCAAAGGTGCGCGTCTTGAACAGCACCGGCGAGAACAACGGGTTATCGATATGCCCGGCGCGCAGCCAGTACGCCGCCAGGCACGCCAGCCCGCTGAACAGCAGCAACATCACCCGCAGGTGCGGCAGGTGCAGTTCGCCCAGGCCTTCCATGGCGATGGTGATCAGCACCATTGCCGCGCCAAACAGCAAGAAACCCAGGCTATCAAAGCGTGTGCGCTCGCTGCCGCGCAGGTCGGGGATGAATTTCCACACGGCGTAGCAACCGATCATGCCCACCGGCAGGTTGATCAAAAAGATCCAGTGCCACGTCAGGTATTGCACCATCCAGCCGCCCATGGTCGGGCCGAGCAGCGGGCCAAGCAGGCCGGGGATGGTGATAAAGCCCATGATCCGCACCAGTTCGGAACGCGGGTAGGCGCGCAGCACCACCAGTCGCCCGACCGGCAGCATCAACGCACCGCCCAAGCCCTGGATGACCCGCGCGCCCACCAGCATGGTCAGGCTGCTGGACAGCGCGCACAGCAGCGAACCGATGCTGAACAGCATGATCGCGCCAAAGAAGATTTTCTTGGTGCCGAAGCGGTCGGCGATCCAGCCCGAGGCCGGGATCAGCAAGGCGACGGTGAGCATGTAGGCGATCACCACGCCTTGCATGCGCAGTGGGTTTTCCGCCAGGTCCCGGGCCATGGCCGGCAGTGCCGTGTTCAGAATCGTCCCGTCCAGCGACTGCATGAAGAAGGCAATCGCCACCACCCAGGGGAGCCAGCGGGCGGTCTTGGCATCGAGCGGGACGCGATTCGGCATAGAAAACCCTTTTTGTTAGCAGGCTATGTGTCGGCGATTATGCGCCATCCGTCGTGCGTTTTCCCACCAGGAAATCCAGCAGTTCACGGTGCACCGCCGCGGCGGCCTCACTGGATTCGAGGTCGAGCAAGTGCCCGGTATGTTCGGCCACAGCAAAGCTGCTGCGCCCCACATACTGCTTGAATACCTGCGCCTCGGCGGCCGGCGTGTATTCATCCAGCGCACCGTTGATGAAGTGCACCGGCGTTTCAATCTTCTTGAGCTCTGGCAGGTAATTGCCATCGCCCAGCGCCAGCACCTGATGAATATGAAAGCGCGCCTGGCGGTATTCGGTGGTGGCCATGGTCGACAGGTGCCGATGGTTATTGCGCTTGAGCCGGGGCGACAGGTATTTGCCCACCGTCTCGTTGAGCAAATGGCCGACGGCGGACTTGTCATCCGCCTCGATCAGCACGCGCACGCGCTCCACGTAATCGAGCATCGCCCTGTTGAGGTCTGGGGCCAGGGCCATCACCACCGAGCTTTTGATCGATGGCGGGTTGTGCGCCAGGGTCAGCAGCGTGGAGATGCCACCCCACGAAGCCGACACCAGATGGTTGACCTCGAAGCGCTCCACCAGGGCGCGCAGCATCTGGACTTCATCGTCCTTGGTCACCAGATCCAGGTCGGTGTTGTGCTCGCGCGAGTAGCCCGAGAAGGGCAGGTCGAACAACAACACATTGAAATGCTCGGCCAGGCACTTGCTGGTGCGGGCGAACGAGCGGGTGGTGGACAGCGCGCCATTGACCATCAATACGGTGTCTTTCTGCGGGTCGTTGCCCAGTTGCTCAACGTGAACGTTGTAGTGCTTGAACAGCTTGTTGATGACGAAACTTCCGTGGTCCATGTCAACGCTCACTTCCTGTGGGTGGCGGTATGCCACTAACCGTTATAGCGAGGTTTTTTGCAGGGGACAACAGAGCACGGGGGAACAAGTGCGAGATGGGATTTTGCGGTAGGAAGGTGCGAAGCGAGGTATCAGAAACCTGCACAGTGCAATGTGAGAGTGGGTTGGTGTGGGAGCGGGCTTGCTCGCGAAAGCAGTGTGTCAGTCACTGAATGAGTTGACTGACCCACCGTATTCGCGAGCAAGCCCGCTCCCACACAAGCCCGCACCCCACAGGGGGGGGTGTTGTGTTTAGAGGGTCAAGGTCAGGCGTTTGACCAAGGCGCCCGGGAGCAGGTTGGACGAGGTATTGCGTTGCCCATAAGTACTGGCCGACAGCAGCAACTCCCGCTCCGCCGTCAGCGCTTCCAACTGCGAACCGAGCAAGCTGTACACACTGTCATCAAAGCGCATGGTGCTCACCGGCGCCTTGATCTCGCCGTCCTCTACCCAGAACGTCGCAAAGCGCGTCATGCCGGTCAGGCGCGCCGCCGGCAGGTCGGAGTAGTTCAAGTACCACAGGTTGCTGATGTACAAACCGGTGCCCAACCTCTTGAGGATGTCGGCCTGGGCTAGGTTGCCCGCCGCCATCTGCAAGGCGCTCGGCGCTTCGTCACGGCTTGCGCCGTTGGTGCTCAGGCCGTACTCGGCGGCGCTGCGCGAGTTGATCAGCTCGCCTGCGGCCTGGCCCGCGTTGATCAGCGTGACATCGCCCCGCGGATAGCCTTCGCTGGAAAACGCTTCGCTCAGGGAGCCGCTGATGCGCTCATCCACCGTCACCAGCGGGCTCAGGGATTGTTCCCCGGCATACAGTTTTTGCAGCGAACTGCTTTTGCTGGCAATGGCCTGGGCGGAAAAACCGCCCCAAGTGATGATGCTGATGATTTCTTCCATGGCCGCCGGAGCGAGGTAGGCGCGGTACTGCCCCGGTGCCAGCTTGTGCAGTGGGCGGCCAAGGAACTCGAGTTGCTCGCGGGCCTGTTGCAAGCGTGCGGCAAACGCTTTGCTGTCCCAGGTGTGCCCGGCGTAGCTGGCTTTCACCGCTTCGCCATTGGCGTGAAACAGGCTGAAGTCGAAGTTGAAGCTATTGGCCTTGTGCCAGCCGAACGCCCCCGAAGAGCTGGCAAAACCACGGCTGATCGGGCCGGCGGCGTAGAAGCCAACCAGGTCCACGCCGTCGGCGGCGCGGCTGATGTCGTCCAGCACCTGGGCCAGCGCTGGCAATGGCTGTACCTGTTCGTTGCGGCTTTGCCAGGCGTTGTGGTTCAGCAGCAGGTACGGGTCTGGCGGCAGCAGCGGCAGGGTTTCGCGCAACTGTTGCAAGCCATCGGCGAGGCGCTGGCGGTCCAGTTGGGGTGCACCGGCGAGGGTGATGTTCAGGTCGGCGTGGCGGTCAGCGTTGATCAGCTTGAGCGTGACGCTGGCCTGCTGCACCTGCCCGGCCTGGCGCACCTTGGCGTGGTTGAAACGTACGAACTCGGACGCTTCGGCGGCGTAGCCCAAATGAAACTGTTCGTTGTCGGTGATGGCCTGCTTGAGCCATTGCACCAGTGCCTTGAAGTCGTTCATCAGGCATCTCCCCCAAATACATCGACATCACTGAACACACAGGCCGGCGACGCATGGCCGACGCGGATCACCTGGTTGGGTTCGCCTTTGCCGCAGTTCGGCGTACCCAACACCTTGAAGGTGCTGGCATCGCCGACGGCGCTGAGGTTGCGCCAAAACTGCGCGGAAATTGCCCGGTAGTTGGGGTTTTTCACCACGCCCTTGAGCTCGCCGTTTTCGATCAGTTGGCCCCATTCGCAGCCGAACTGGAATTTGTTGCGCGCATCGTCGATGGACCATGAACGGTTGGTCGACATCAGGATGCCGTTTTCGATGCCGCCAATCATCTGCGACAGGCTCTTGTCACCCGCCTCGATATTCAGGTTGGCCATGCGGTCGATGGGCGCGCGGTTCCAGCTGCTGGCGCGGCTGTTGGCCACGCCTTGCATGCCCGCACGGAATTGCGACAACGCACCGCCCAGCGGCTTGAGCAACAACCCTTCGCGGATCAGGAATTGCTTGCTGGCGGCGGTGCCGTCGTCGTCATGGCCGTAGCTGGCGAGTTGCTCGGGGATCTGCGGGTCGAAGGTCACGTTGAGCAGCGGTGAGCCGTATTGCAGATGGCCGAAGTCGCTGGCCTTCACAAAACTGGTGCCGGCGTAATTGCGCTCGTCGCCAAGGATGCGGTCCAGTTCCAGTGGGTGGCCGATGGATTCGTGGATTTGCAAAATCATCTGGTCGGGCATCAACAGCAGGTCGCGCAGGCCATTGGGCGTATTTGGCGCGAGCAGCAGTTGCAGGGCTTCATCGGCAACGCGCGGCGCGGCGCCGACCAGGCCGAAGCGGCTGATCACGCCAAAGCCGCCTTGCTGGCCGAAGTTGCTGCCGCCCAGGGTGCGGGTCTGGCTGTCGTGGCCGTCGTAGGCGGTGACGTTGACGCCGGGGAACACGAAGCGTTGGGCCTGGCGCAGTTCGGCACCGGCAGTGTTGAGGTAGATCTGCTCGACGTGGGTCAGGCCCAGGCTGACTTCCCAGTTCACCAGGCGCTCGTCTTTGGGCACCGCAGCGGATTCATCGCCGAGCAGTTGGTAGCAGTCGCTCAAGGACGGGAAGGCTTGCTCGAGATCGGGCGACAGGTAGTCGGCCACGTCGCTGGACACCGGCTGGTCGCGCAGGTCGAGCAGGGCGTGGGCAGCGATCTGCCGGGCTTGCTGTTCGGCGCGCTCAAGGGCGGCTTGCAGGCCGGCGAGGGAAATGTCGTGGGTCGCGGCGTAGGCTTCCACACCGTTGACGCGCACGGTGAGCATGGCGCCCTCGTCGTGGTTCAGGTGCGGCGGTTCGGCGACGTTCTTGCGCACGGCCAGGTAGTGGCCGGATTCGCGCACGTAGCGCAGGGAGAAGAATTCGGCGCAGGAGCGCAGGGCACTGAAGTGCTGTTTGAGGAGGGAGTGTTTATCGAACATGGGGCCTTCCTTGTGGGCGGCTCGTCGCGGGCAGGCGGACAGAGTAGGCCTGGGCTGGGAGCTGATCAAGGAAAGTGTAGGCGGGTGGTTTTGTGGTGTCTGGTCGGGCCTCATCGCGGGCAAGCCCGGCTCCCACAGGTGATCGAGTTATTTAGACGAACTCGGTCAACTGTGGGAGCTGGCTTGCCTGCGATACAGGCGACGCGGTGTCTCAGTTACTGCGCGGTAGGGCCCACTTCACGCAGCGGCTTGCCACGCACTGGGGCATCGCCGGCCACGTAGTAGTCGGCAGTGCTGCGTGGCAGCGGCTGGCGGCCACGGATCTTGTCGGCGATTTTCTCGGCGATCATGATCGTCGGCGCGTTCAGGTTGCCAGTGGTGATGATCGGCATGATCGACGCATCCACCACACGCAGACCTTGCATGCCGTGTACACGGCCTTCGCCGTCCACGACTGCCATCTCGTCGGTGCCCATCTTGCACGAGCAGGACGGGTGGAACGCAGTCTCGGCGTGCTCGCGGATGAACTTGTCGAGCTGTTCATCGGTTTGCACGTCGATACCCGGGCTGATTTCGCGGCCACGGTACGGGTCCAGGGCCGGCTGTTGCATGATTTCACGGGTCAGGCGAATGCCGTCGCGGAATTCCTGCCAGTCCTGTTCGGTGGCCATGTAGTTGAAGAGGATGCTCGGGTAGTCGCGCGGGTTCTTCGACTTCAGCTGGATGCGCCCACGGCTCGGCGAACGCATGGACCCCATGTGCGCCTGGAAACCGTGCTCTTTCACACCGTTGCTGCCGTTGTAGTTAATCGCCACCGGCAGGAAGTGGTACTGGATGTTCGGCCACTCGAATTCTTCACGGGTACGGATAAACCCGCCTGCTTCGAACTGGTTGCTGGCGCCGATGCCGGTGCCGTTGAACAGCCACTCGGCACCGATCGCCGGCTGGTTGTACCAGAGCAGCGACGGGTACAGCGACACGGGTTGGGTGCACGCGTATTGCAGGTACAGCTCAAGGTGGTCCTGCAGGTTCTCGCCGACGCCGGGCAGGTCGTGGACCACCGGGATGTCGAGGCTTTCCAGCAGTTTGGCCGGGCCGACACCGGAGCGTTGCAGCAGTTGCGGCGAAGCGATTGCACCGCTGCACACCAGCACTTCCTTACGGGCGCGGGCTTCGACGCGCTCTTCGGCGGCACCGATCAGGTAACGCACGCCGACCGCACGCTTGCCTTCGAACAACACTTTGTCGGTGAGGGCGTGGGTGACGATGGTCAGCGTCGAACGCTTCTTGGCGGTGTCCAGGTAACCGCGTGCGGTGCTGGCGCGACGGCCTTTAGGCGTGACGGTACGGTCCATCGGGCCAAAGCCTTCTTGCTGGTAGCCGTTCAAGTCTTCGGTACGCGGGTAACCGGCCTGCACGCCGGCTTCGACCATGGCGTGGAACAGCGGGTTGTTGCCGGCCTTTGGCGTGGTCACGCTGACCGGGCCATCGCCGCCGTGCCAGTCGTTAGGACCGATGTCGCGGGTTTCGGCCTTGCGGAAATACGGCAGGCAGTCGAGGTAGGTCCAGTCTTCCAGGCCCGGCAGCTTCGCCCAGTTGTCGTAGTCCATGGCGTTGCCACGGATGTAGCACATGCCGTTGATCAGGGAAGAACCGCCCAGGCCCTTGCCGCGACCACATTCCATGCGGCGGCCATCCATGTGTGGCTCTGGATCGGTTTCGTAGGCCCAGTTGTAGCGGCGGCCTTGCAGTGGGAACGCCAGCGCGGCTGGCATCTGCGTACGGAAATCGAAACGGTAGTCCGGGCCGCCGGCTTCCAGCAGCAGGACGGTGACGCCTTCGTCTTCGGTCAGACGGGTCGCTAGTGTGTTGCCCGCAGAACCTGCGCCAACAATGATGTAGTCGTATTCTTGAGTCATGGGGGGCTCCTTGAGAGCTGCAAGCTCTTAGCTTCAAGCTGCAAGAAAGGGCAGCGAGCGGTGTATCGGGGAGGTACGGCAAGCCAAACTGCTTTTACTTGCAGCTTGAAGCTTGCCGCTTGAGGCTCATCAGAACACTGATGCGTAATCGCCCAGCTCGACCTGTACCGATTTGATGCGGGTGAAGTTGTTCAGCGAGCTGATGCCGTTCTCACGGCCCACACCGGATTGCTTGTAGCCGCCAACCGGCATCTTCGCGTCGGACTCGCCCCAGGCGTTGATCCAGCAGATACCCGCTTCCAGCTGATGAATCACGCGGTGGGCGCGGTTCAGGTCCTTGGTCACCAGGCCGGCGGCCAGGCCGAAGTCGGTGTCGTTGGCGCGGCGGATCACTTCTTCTTCGGTCTCGTAGGTGAGGATGCTCATCACTGGGCCGAAGATTTCTTCACGGACGATGGTCATTTCGTCGGTGCAGTCGGTGAACACGGTCGGGGCCACGAAGGCGCCTTTGGCGAAGTCGCCGTCGGTCAGGCGCTCGCCGCCGCACAGCAGGCGTGCGCCTTGCTCTTTGCCCTTGGCGATGTAGCCCAGCACGCTTTCCATGTGGGCAAAGCTGACCAGTGGGCCGAAGTTGGTGTTTTCGTCTTCCGGGTTGCCGACGCGAATGCGCGCGACACGCTCGACGATCTTGGCTTCGAACGCCGCTTGCAGGTGCTTGGGCACGAACACGCGGGTGCCGTTGGTGCACACCTGACCGGAGCTGTAGAAGTTGGCCATCATCGCGGTGTCGGCGGCGCGGTCGAGGTCGGCGTCGTCAAAGATGATCAGCGGGGACTTGCCGCCCAGTTCCATGGTCACGTCTTTGAGCGAGGAGCTCGACGCGCTGGCCATGACTTTCTTGCCGGTGTCGGTGCCGCCGGTGAACGAGATTTTTTCGATGCGCGGGTGCTCGGTCAGCCAGGTGCCGACTTCACGGCCGCTGCCGGTCAATACGTTGAACACGCCCGCTGGAACGCCGGCTTCGGTGTAGATCTCGGCCAGTTTCAGGGTGGTCAGCGAGGTGACTTCGCTTGGCTTGAAGATCATCGCGTTACCGGCGGCCAGGGCCGGTGCGGATTTCCACAGGGCGATCTGGATCGGGTAGTTCCACGCGCCGATACCCGCCACCACGCCCAGCGGCTCGCGGCGGGTGTAGACGAAGGAAGTGTCGCGCAGCGGGATCTGCTCGCCTTCGATGGCGGGCACCAGGCCTGCGTAGTATTCCAGCACGTCGGCGCCGGTGACGATGTCGACGTACTTGGTTTCGGAGAACGCTTTACCAGTGTCCAGGGTTTCCAGGGCCGCCAGTTCGTCGTTGCGCTCGCGCAGGATGTCGACGGCACGACGCAGGATGCGCGAACGCTCCATGGCGGTCATCGCGGCCCAGATTTTCTGGCCTTTTTCGGCGCTGACCACGGCACGTTCAACGTCGTCTTTCGTCGCGCGTTGCACTTGGGCGAGAACTTCACCGTTAGCCGGGTTGATGGCTTCGAAGGTGGCATCGCTGCCAGCGTCGCTGTAGCCGCCGTCAATGTAGAGTTTTTGCAGTTCGAAACGGGCCATAAAGTCCTCGCAAGTGCATAAGTGGTTGGCGTTGACCACCGCACCGTAGGCCGGTGCGGCAGCGTTCAGGGGTTGAGCGTCTATGTGTGCTCTAACTCACCTGCTTGGCCAATTGGAAATCCATGTATTCGTAAGCGATCCGTTGCGCCTGCGCCGTGTCGAAAGCGTCTCCCGACAGGGCGCCGCGCAACCACAAACCGTCGATCAGGGCCGCCAGGCCTCGGGCTGCTTTGCGTGCGTGCGGCAGCGGCAGCACTCGGCGGAACTGGCAGCACAGGTTGGAATACAGACGTTGATCGTTGATCCGCTGCAACCTGTGCAATGACGGGTGATGCATGCTGGTGGCCCAGAAGGCCAACCAGGTTTTCATTGCCGGGCCGTTGACCTGGCTGGCGTCGAAGTTGCCCTCGATGATCACCTGAAGGTGTGCCCGTGGGCTGTCGTCCGTCAGCGCGAGCCTGCGTTCGTGGACGTTGTCGATCAGCGCGTTCATCAAGTAGCGCATCGTCGCTGCAATAAGGCCGTTCTTGTCCTTGAAGTAGTGACTGATGATGCCGTTCGAGACGCCGGCCAAACGGGCGATCAGCGCAATGCTGGCATCTCCCATCCCGACCTGATCGATGGCCGTCAAGGTGGCTTCGATCAATTGCTGGCGGCGTATGGGTTGCATACCGACCTTGGGCATGTAGCACCTCTCCTTAGGCCTGCCGACTGGCGATAAACGTCCGTCGGCTTGATGGCCAGTCTATTTTGTTTTGATTGAACGTTCAATCAACAAAGAATAAGATCTGCGACAAATGGTCGCTGCCTACAGAAGTTTCCTGCCTGAGAGCCGCGACAAATGACACCTGCAAAAACCCTTGAAACGCCCTGTCTACCTGTCCGGTAGGGGGCCAAGGGTTTTCGGGGTGTCTTTATAACACCCGTCCGTCGCCTGCCCATAAAGCGATGTCCCGGGATAACCGCTGCCTTGTGTTTCTCTTTCGCACTGCCCGGAGCATCTGCGCCATGAGTTCTGCCTCTCTTATAAAGACCCCGCCGGAAAAGGTGCGGGTCAACGGTTGGGTGTTCTACACCTCCACCGCGTTGATTCTGTTGTTGACTGCCATCCTGATCATCGCCCCGCAGGAGGCCGGGCGCATGCTCGGCGTCGCACAAGCCTGGCTGTCGAAAAGCTTCGGCTGGTATTACATGGTGGTCATCGCCGCCTACCTGGTGTTTGTGGTGGGCCTGGCGTTTTCTTCCTACGGCAAATTGAAACTGGGCAGTAAGGACGACACCCCGGACTTCAGCTACGGCGCCTGGGCCGGCATGCTGTTCTCGTCGGGTATCGGCATCTCGCTGCTGTACTTCGGCGCCTCGGAGCCGCTGGACCACTACTTCAACCCGCCTGAAGGCGCGGCCGCCAGCAACATGGCTGCACGCCAGGCGCTGCAATTGACCTTCCTGCACTGGGGCTTGCACGGTTGGGCGATCTACGCCTTGGTCGGCCTGGCCGTGGCGTACTTCGCGTATCGCCATAACCAGCCGCTGGCCTTGCGTTCGGCGCTGTACCCGCTGGTCGGCGAGCGTTGGGTGAAGGGCGCGGCCGGTCACGCGGTGGACGGTTTCGGCATGTTCGTGACGCTGCTGGGCCTGGTGACCAACCTGGGGATTGGTGCGATGCAAGTGTCGTCCGGTTTGGAAAACCTGTTCGGCATGGCGCACAACAACACCAACCTGCTGATCGTGATCATCGTGATGAGCACCGTGGCGACCATCGCTGCCGTGTCGGGTGTGGAGAACGGCATTCGCCGCTTGTCCAACCTCAATATCGTGCTGTTCAGCGGCTTGCTGATCTTTGTGCTGCTGTTCGGCCCGACCCTGCACCTGCTCAACGGCTTCGTGCAGAACATCGGCGACTACATGAACGGCCTGGTGCTGAAAACCTTCGACCTCTACGTGTACGAAGGCGACGCCGACAAGACCGAACGCTGGATGGGGCTGTGGACCCTGTTCTACTGGGCCTGGTGGATTTCCTGGGCGCCGTTCGTAGGCATGTTCATCGCGCGCATTTCCCGTGGTCGCTCGGTGCGTGAACTGGTGGCGGGCGTGCTGTTGATCCCGCTGGGCTTCACCCTGGCGTGGCTGTCGATCTTTGGCAACTCGGCGCTGGACCTGGTGCTGAACCACGGTGCGGTGGAGTTGGGCAAGACGGCGCTGGAACAACCGTCGATGGCCATCTACCAACTGCTGGAGCATTACCCGGCGTCGAAAATCGTCATCGGTGTGTCGATCTTTGTGGGCTTTGTGCTGTTCCTGACCCCGGCGGATTCCGGCGCGGTGATGATGGCCAACCTGTCGTGCAAAGGCGGTAATGTGGATGAAGATGCGCCGCACTGGCTGCGGATCTTCTGGTCGGCGGTGATCACTCTGGTGACCATCGGCCTGTTGTTCGCGGGTAACTTCGAAGCCATGCAAACCATGGTGGTGCTGGCGGGGCTGCCGTTCTCGGTGGTGCTGGTGTTCTTTATGTTCGGTCTGCACAAGGCCATGCGCCAGGACGTGGCCATCGAACAGGAGCAGGCGCAATTGGCCGAGCGTGGCCGTCGTGGTTTCAGCGAGCGGTTGACCGCGCTGGACCTGCAACCGAGCCAGGGCACGGTGCAGCGTTTCATGGACAAGCACGTAACGCCGGCGTTGGAAGAAGCCGCCGTGGCATTGCGTGAGCAGGGCTTGCAAGTGCAGACCTTGCTTGGCAAATCCAAGCGCTGCATTGGTGTGCGCATCGAGATGGAAGAGGGCAACCCGTTTGTCTACGAAGTGAGCCTGGATGCTTACTCGTCGGCCTCGACCGACTTGCCTGAAGAAGAGCGCACCCGCTACTACCGCGCTGAGGTGTACCTGCACAACGGGCCTCAGGAGTACGACCTGATGGGCTTTGCTCAGGAACAGATCACCCGGGACGTGCTCGATCAGTTTGAAAGCCATCGGCAGCTCCTTGGCCGGGTCTATAGCTGATAGTTGAAACGAACGGCGCCGTCACTGGCGCCGTTTTTTTTATGTTGTACGTAGATCAAAATGTGGGAGCGGGCTTGCTCGCGAATGCGGTGTATCAGTGGCAGATGTGCTGTCTGACACACCGCATTCGCGAGCAAGCCCGCTCCCACATTTGCTTTGCGGTGTGGCTTACCCCAGGTTCTTGCCTAGCAGGGCGTGGTACAGCTCGCTGTCCCCCAAGATCCCCACCACCTGGTTGTTGTCATGCAACACCAGCTTGTTCCCCGTGTGATACCGAATCTGCAATGCATCACGCATGCCGATATTCGAATCCACCAGCGTTGGCAACCGACTCAAACCTTCCACCGCTTGCCCCGGTGCCCAGTTCTGCAAATTCATCACCGCGCCATTCTGGCGAGCACCCTTGATGGTGTTGCCTTCGGCCAGGTCCAGCCACGAGTCGCCGCCCGGGTCCAGGCACACCGAACCGTTGACGCGCTTGCAGTTGTCCAGGGTGCGCATCAGGCTGCGGCCGCACAGGACGTTCAGTGGGTTGGTATGCGCGACGAAGGTGCGCACATAGTCATCCGCCGGGTTCAGCACGATCTCTTCCGGCACGCTGTACTGGATGATCTTGCCGTCTTTCATGATCGCGATACGGCTGCCCAATTTGAGCGCTTCGTCGAGGTCGTGGCTCACGAACACGATGGTCTTGCTCAGCTTGCGTTGCAGTTCCAGCAACTCGTCCTGCAAGCCCTGGCGGATCAGCGGGTCGAGGGCGGAGAAGGGTTCGTCCATCAGCAGGATGTCGGCGTCCATCGCCAACGCGCGGGCCAGGCCGACGCGCTGTTGCATGCCGCCGGAGAGTTCATCCGGCTTCTTGTTGCGCCATTGGGTCAGGCCCACCAGTTCGAGCTTTTCGTCCACCAGCTTGCGCCGGTCTTTTTCCGGACGGCCCTGCATCTCCAGGCCGAAGCTGATGTTTTCGCGCACGGTCAGCCACGGCATCAGGGCGAACTTCTGGAACACCATGGCGATGCGCTTGGTACGCATCATTTTCAGCTCGGCGGGGGTGCAGGAAGCGATGTCGATCTGGCGACCCTCATGCTCCACGAACAGTTGGCCGCGGCTCACGGTGTTGAGGCCGTTGATGCAGCGCAGCAAGCTGGATTTGCCCGAGCCCGACAGGCCCATCAGCACGCAGATCTCGCCTTTCTCGATGTCCAGGCTGGCTTTTTCAACGCCGACAATCTGCCCGGTCTTTTTCAGGATCTCGTTACGGCTCATGCCCTGGTCCAGCAGCTTGAGCGCTTCGCGTGGGTCTTTGGAGAAGATCACGTCGACATTGTCGAATCGGATAATGCTCATGCATCACCCCCTACTTTGGCGTCGGGTTGTTTGCAGATGCGGTCGAGCATGATGGCCAGCAATACGATTGCCAGGCCGGCTTCAAAGCCCAGGGCGATGTCAGCGGTGTTGAGTGCGTTGACCACCGGTTTGCCGAGGCCATCGGCGCCCACCAGGGCGGCGATCACCACCATCGACAACGACAGCATGATGCATTGGGTAATGCCGGCAGCGATGCTCGGCATGGCGTGGGGCAGTTCAATGCGCGAGAGCAACTGACGGCGCGAGCAGCCAAAGGCCTTGCCGGCGTCCATCAACTCTTGCGGTACATCACGGATACCCAGGTAAGTCAGGCGGATCGGCGCGGCAATCGCGAACACCACCGTGGAAATCAGCCCAGGCACCACACCCAGCCCGAAGAGGGTCAGGGTAGGGATGAGGTAGACGAAGGTCGGTACGGTCTGCATCAGATCGAGTACCGGCCGCATCATGGTGTAGAACATCGGTTTGTGCGCGGCAACAATGCCCAGCGGCACACCGATGACCACGCAGACCAGGGTGGCGAACAGCACCTGCGCCAGGGTCTCCATGGTTTCCTGCCAGTACCCCAGGTTGAGGATCAGCAGGAAGGAGGCAATGACAAAGACGGTCAGGCCCCATTTGCGTTGAATAAAATGAGCCAGCAGCGCAATCAGACCGATCAATGCCAGCGGATTGAACCAGGTCAGCGCGAACGTCACGCCGTGGATCATCGTTTCCAGCGTCGATGCGATTGCGTCGAAGTAGTTGGCACCGTGTTGGGTCAACCATTCAACGAAGGCAGCGATGTACTGGCCTAGTGGGATTTTCTGTTCAGTCAGCATGGTAGTGAATGTCCACATGCGAAGAGGGAAAACATCCCGGGGCAGCGCACCGCCCCGGGGACAACGGTGAATTACTTGGCGAGATAGGCTTTCACGGCGTCCAGTCCAGGTTTGCCATCAACGGTGGTGACCCCCGCGAGCCAGGTGTCGAGCACTTGCGGGTTTTTCTGCAGCCAGGCTTTCGCCGCGGCGTCGGGCTTCATCTTGTCGTCCAGCACGTTACCCATCAGGGTGCTTTCCATGTTCAAGGTGAACGACAGGTTTTTCAGGAGCTGGCCAACGTTGCTGCATTCCTGGGTGTAGCCCTTGCGCACGTTGGTGTAGATGGTGGCCTGGCCGTAGTTGGGGCCGAAGGAATCATCCCCGCCGGTCAGGTACTTCATCTTGAAGCGGGTGTTCATCGGGTGCGGTTCCCAGCCGAGGAACACGATGGCCTGGTCACGCTTGGAGGCGCGCTCAACCTGGGAGAGCATCCCGGCTTCGCTGGATTCGACCACTTTGAAACCGGCGGTTTTCAGGCCGAAGGCGTCTTTGTCGATCAGTGTCTGGATGGTGCGGTTGCCGTCGTTGCCCGGCTCGATGCCGTAGATCTTGCCGCCCAGCTCGTCCTTGAATTTGGCGATGTCGGCGAAGTCCTTCAGGCCTTTGTTGTACAGCGCTTCGGGGACCGCCAGGGTGTACTTGGCGTTCTCCAGGTTGGCGCGCACGGTTTCCACGGTGCCGGCATCACGGTACTGCTTGATGTCGTTTTCCATGGTCGGCATCCAGTTGCCGAGGAAGATGTCCATGTTCTTGCCGTCGGCCAGGGACTTGTAGGTCACTGGTACGGAAATCATCGTGGTGCGCGGCTTGTAGCCCAGGCCCTTGAGGATTTCGCTGGTGGTCGCCGTGGTGACGGTGATGTCGGTCCAGCCGACATCGGAGAAGTTGACGGTCTGACATTGTGCCGGCTCTGCCGCGTGCGCCAGGACTGGCAGACTCAGCATGGCGGCCAATAACAACTGGGGTGAACCTTTCATGGGGCTAGACTCCTGTGTTTTTTCTGGCGGCCTTCGCCGCGCTTTATAAGTGTTGCGTTTAGAGCGTGTGACAACTGCTCTGGCACGGCGCCTTGCAAACGAGTCGAGACTGATCATGTACCAGTGAAAATCTGACGCCTACAGGGGGCGTCGTATCCAGTACAGGGAGGGTCGTATCCAGTGTCGGTGACGTCGCTTACAGGTTTTTCCCAAGGCAAAACTGCAGTTTTTGCCCATCTGCACCGCAAAAAACGCCCAAAACAGGTGATCACACGCCAGCGACGCTAGTGAGCATGGGTGCGTCGGTGTGAGACGCCGTGACGGCGGATAAAAGCTTGATGATGCCGCCATCTGGGCGATCTGAGCGTAGCACCTCGTTCAAGCCTGGCCGTGCTTATCGAGGAGTTCTACCGCAATGGCTATCAGTGTTTTCGACCTGTTCAAGATCGGCATCGGGCCTTCGAGTTCTCACACCGTCGGCCCCATGCGCGCCGCGGCGTTGTTCGTCCAGGGCCTGCGTGGACGTGAGTTGTTGGAACAAGTGCGGCGCGTCGAAGTTCAGCTTTATGGCTCCCTGTCCGCCACCGGCATCGGCCACGGCAGCGACACCGCCACCATCATGGGGTTGATGGGCGAGTGGCCGGACGCAATCGACCCGTCGCAAATCGGCCAGCGCATTCACACCCTGCGCGAAACCGACACCCTGCTGCTGGACGGACACCTGGCGGTGCCCTTCGTGTGGGCCCGCGACATGCGCCTGCTCGACGAAAACCTGCCGTTTCACCCCAATGCCATGACCCTTGTGGTGTACGGCGACAGCGGCGAGTTGCATCGCGACACTTACTATTCGGTGGGCGGCGGTTTTGTGGTGGATGAAGCCCAGGCACAAAGCGGCGTGGCCGACATGGATCGCACCGAACTGCCCTACGATTTTTCCAGCGCGGTGGAGCTGTTGCAGCTGTGCAAGACCCACAACCTGCGCGTCGCCGAACTGATGCTGGCCAATGAAAAGGTCTGGCGCTCCGAAGAAGAAATCCGCAGTGGCCTGCTCAAGCTCTGGCACGCCATGCAAGATTGCGTGGAGCAAGGCCTCAAGCACGAAGGCATCTTGCCCGGCGGCCTGAACGTGCGCCGCCGCGCCGCCAAGTTGCACCGCAGCCTGCAGGAATTGAACAAGCCCAATGTAATCGGCTCGACGTTGAGCGCGATGGAGTGGGTCAACCTGTTCGCCCTCGCGGTCAACGAAGAAAACGCCGCTGGCGGGCGCATGGTCACCGCACCCACCAACGGCGCGGCGGGGATCATCCCGGCGGTGCTGCACTACTTCATGAAGTTCAGCGAAGAAGTCACCGAAGCCAATGTGGTCGACTACCTGCTCGGCGCCGCGGCGGTGGGCATCCTGTGCAAGAAAAACGCCTCGATCTCCGGTGCCGAAGTCGGCTGCCAGGGCGAGGTGGGTTCAGCCTGCGCGATGGCTGCCGCCGGCTTGGCGGAAATCCTCGGCGCCACGCCGGAGCAACTGTGCAACGCCGCCGAGATCGGCCTGGAACACAACCTCGGCCTGACCTGCGACCCGGTGGGCGGGCTGGTGCAGGTGCCGTGCATCGAGCGCAATGCGATTGCGGCGGTGAAGGCGATCAACGCGGCGCAGATGGCGTTGCGTGGCGATGGCCAGCACTTTATCTCGCTGGACCGGGTGATCCGCACCATGCGCGATACCGGGGCGGACATGCACGACAAGTACAAAGAGACGTCGCGGGGTGGGTTGGCGGTGAGTGCTGTCGAGTGTTGAGTCAGTGACACCGCCATCGCAGGCAAGCCAGCTCCCACAGTTGACCGAGTTCCAGCATGAGGATGCGGTCGAATGTGGGAGCTGGCTTGCCTGCGATAGCGGAGGTCCAGACAACACTGCTCACAAAGTGCACACCCAAAGCAAAAGCGCCACCTTTTAGCGCGTCGCAAACAGATAAGTAGCTCACGAACGATTTACCCCTCGACCACCCGTCCCCCGTGCCATGGGTGACAGACTTCTCCTACGCCCGCAAAGCGCCTTCCCACAAGTGCTACCGTTCTGCTCACCCGGTCTGTGAGGGCCCGTTCCTACGCCCATTTCAGGGCTTAACCATGCGTCTCGCGCGGGCTTATATAGACGCGTCAAAACGTCGTTTTTAGGAGTTATTGGACGGCCATTCAAATTTAGGCATGGCATTTGCTCTGTCAATTCAAAGCCTCTCTCCGTGAAGGATGAAGAGCGCAATAACAAGAGCCTCGCCTGAGGCCATCACCCGCTTTGTGTGAGGAGATACTGTGATGACGTCGTTCAACTCCGGGGCTCAACCCCAGAACCGTACGCCTCAATCCATCGGCTTTTTGCTGCTGGACAATTTCACGCTGATTTCCCTGGCATCCGCAGTCGAACCCCTGCGCATGGCCAACCAGCTGTCCGGTCGCGAGTTGTATCGCTGGACAACCCTGAGTGTCGACGGCAACCAAGTGTGGGCCAGCGACGGGCTGCAAATCACTCCCGATGCCTCCATGCACAAAGCCCCGGCCCTGGACACTGTGATCGTGTGCGGCGGCGTGGGTATCCAACGTACCGTCACCCGTGAACACGTGTCGTGGCTGCAGAGCCAGGCGCGCCAGTCGCGTCGCCTGGGCGCCGTGTGCACCGGCAGCTGGGCCCTGGCCTGCGCGGGTCTGCTCGATGGTTTCGATTGCAGCGTGCACTGGGAATGCCTGGCCTCGATGCAGGAAGCCTTTCCCCGCGTGGCCATGAGCACACGCCTGTTCACCCTCGACCGCAACCGCTTCACCAGCTCCGGCGGCACCGCGCCGCTGGACATGATGCTGCACCTGATCAGCCGCGATCACGGGCGTGAACTGTCGGCCGCGATCTCCGAGATGTTTGTGTACGAACGCATCCGCAACGAGCAGGATCACCAGCGCGTGCCGCTCAAGCACATGCTCGGCACCAACCAGCCGAAGCTGCAGGAAATCGTCGCGTTGATGGAGGCCAATCTGGAAGAGCCGATCGACCTGGATGAGTTGGCGGTGTACGTCGCCGTATCGCGGCGCCAGCTGGAGCGGCTGTTCCAGAAGTACCTGCACTGCTCGCCGTCGCGTTACTACCTGAAGTTGCGTTTGATCCGTGCGCGGCAGCTGCTCAAGCAAACGCCGATGTCGATCATCGAAGTGGCGTCGGTGTGTGGGTTTGTCTCCACGCCGCACTTCTCCAAGTGCTACCGCGAATACTTCGGCATTCCACCACGGGATGAACGTGTGGGCTCCAACACGACCCAACAGGTGGCGATGATGCCGATTCCGCCGGCCTTGGTGCTGTCACCGTTGTCGGGACCGATGTCGGCGTTGAGCCAGGCGCGCAATGAGTCGACGTTTGCCAGCGTAAGGCTCTAGACCCAGGCGCCTGCATTCGCGAGCAAGCCCGCTCCCACATTCGACCGAGTTCCAACCCTGGAATGCAGTCGAATGTGGGAGCGGGCTTGCTCGCGAATGCGCTTCATCAGGCCCCGGAGTTCTGCTTGAACTGCATCAGGGCCGGGAGCAACTGCTTATCGATGGCCTGGCGCACCGCCGGCAAGATCGTCGCGCTGCCGGTGTACATCTGCTCCACCATCCCCTTCAGTGCCTTGGCCCGCGCCTCGCTCAAGCCACGCACCGCACACTCGCAGGCCTGCTCGGCGGTAGAGCCGCTGGAGACTTCGAAACCCAGTGAGCGCAACTGGCCCAGCAGGTCATCCTGGTCAATCAAATCCGCATGCATCATGACGTTTATCCTGGTGAAGGGAACGGGTTTGACCTCGATTCTGGTAGCCACTCAAGGGGGCGGCAAGGGCAGATTGCACGAATGGCTCAGATGGCTATGAGCATGTCGTTTTCGGGCCATTTGCCGACGGCACTAATGGGCACACTGGGTTCAAGCAAGCAGCTTGACGGTTTGGTCACCCTCGGGATGTACAGCTCACACAAAACCTTATGCCTCGATCTCGTCACGGCTTGATCGGGGCTTTTTTTATGCCGATGACCCGGCCGAGCAGGGCAGGGCGCGGCAAGTCGGCCTGCTCCAGGCAGATCGCCGAAAGGCGTTGCAGGGTGGCCTCGCTAAACGCTGTCGCATGGGGCCCTTTGAGGTCGACGTGCAGCAGCATCTGTTCGTTGCCCGCCAGTTCCTTATCGCCGCCGACCGGATGCAGGCTGTGGTAGAGATGCAGGCGCTTGGCGTCATGGGCGATGAGTTGGGTATGCACCTCGACGTCGGCGCCGAGTTTCACTTCGTGCAGGTAGTTCAGGTGCAACTCCAGGGTGAACAGCGAGTGGCCGCTGGCTTCGCGGTGGGTGCTGTCCAGGCCGAGGCTGTCCATCAGCGCGTCGGTGGCGTAGCTGAAGATCAGCAGGTAGAACGCGTCGCGCAGGTGGCCGTTGTAGTCCACCCAGTCGGGGTGGATTTGCGTCGTATAAGTGGTTAATGCAGGCATGGCATGTACTCGGTCAAAAAATGTGGGAGCGGGCTTGCTCGCGAATGCGGTGAGTCAGAAAAATTTAAGTGACTGACACTCCGCTTTCGCGAGCAAGCCCGCTCCCACGGGGGTTATTCAGCGAAGCTCATGCCGTGTTTGGCCTTGGTGGTTTTTACCGCTTCCAGCACCGCCAACAGGCAATCATCACGATAGCGCTCCAGCGCCGAAATGCTGTGTGTGCCCAACTGATCGCGGGTGCCCTCCACCACATCGTCGATCAACTTGTCGGTCAGCTCCGGTGCCGGCAGGTAGGTCCACGGCAGCTGCAGCGCCGGTCCGAACTGCGCCATGAAATGCCGCATGCCGGCGTCGCCACCCGCGAGGGTGTAGGTGAGGAACGTGCCCATGAACGACCAACGCAGCCCCGCGCCAAAACGGATCGCATCGTCGATCTCGCCAGTGGTCGCCACGCCGTCGTTGACCAGGTGCAGCGCCTCACGCCAGAGCGCTTCAAGCAGGCGGTCGGCAATAAAACCAGGGACTTCCTTGCGCACATGCAACGGGCGCATGCCGAGGGATTCATACACCTTGATCGCGGCCTGGATCGCTTGCGGCGCGGTGTTTTTGCCACCGACCACTTCCACCAGCGGCAGCAGATACACCGGGTTGAACGGATGGCCGACCACGCAGCGTTGCGGGTGTGTGGCGCTCTCGTAGAACTCACTCGGCAACAGACCGGACGTGCTCGAACCGATCAGCGCATTGGGCTTGGCGGCGGCGCTGATCTTGCTGTGCAATTCGAGCTTCAACTCCAGGCGTTCGGGGGCGCTCTCCTGGATGAAATCGGCGTCTTTTACGCAGGCTTCGATGGTGTCGACAAAGCGCAGGCGATCCTGTGATGCACCGGGTGCCAGGCCTTGTTTCTCCAGGGCACCCCAGGCGTTGGCGACGCGTTTGCGCAGGGCGGCTTCAGCGCCGGGCGCGGGGTCCCAGGCGACCACATCCAGGCCATGGGCGAGGGCGCGGGACACCCAGCCGCTGCCGATGACACCGCTGCCCAGGGCGGCGAAGGTTTTGATTTCGGTGATAAAGCTCATTGGCGACATTCCTGAAGAGTTCGGTGATCCATTGTAGGAGCGGGCTTGCTCGCGAATGCGCAGTGTCAGTCGCTCTATCCGGTACTGAGCCACCGCATTCGCGAGCAAGCCCGCTCCCACATTTTTGATTCGGTTTCGGGCAGGGGGTTAGCCGCGTCGGGTCAGGCCCATCTTCACGCGACCTTCCGCCGGCGTCAGAACCCGTGCACCAAGCCGGCTGAGAATTTCACTCGCCCGCTCCACCAACTGGCCGTTAGTGGCGAGCACGCCCTTGTCCAGCCACAGGTTGTCTTCCAACCCCACCCGCACATTGCCGCCCAGCAGCACCGCTTGCGCCGCCATCGGCATTTGCATGCGGCCGATGCCGAAGCCGGCCCACACGGCGTCGGCGGGCAGGTTGTCGACCATGGCTTTCATGGTGGTGGTGTCGGCCGGTGCGCCCCACGGGATGCCCAGGCACAGTTGGAACAACGGGTTGTCGAGCAGGCCTTCCTTGATCATCTGCTTGGCGAACCACAGGTGGCCGGTGTCGAAAATCTCCAGCTCGGCCTTGACCCCCAGCTCCTGGATACGCTTGGCGCCTGCGCGCAGTTGCGCCGGGGTGGATACGTAAATGGTGTCGCCATCCCCAAAGTTCAGCGTGCCGCAGTCCAGGGTGCAGATTTCCGGCAGCAGTTCCTCCACATGCGCCAGGCGGGTCAACGGGCCGACCAGGTCGGTATTGGGGCCGAACGCCATCGGGTTCTCGCCCGCCCCGATCTCCAGGTCGCCGCCCATGCCGGCGGTGAGGTTGACGATGATGTCGATGTCAGCCTCGCGGATGCGCTCCATCACTTCGCGGTACAAGGCGACGTCGCGGCTGAACTTGCCGGTCTCGGGGTCGCGCACATGGCAGTGCACAACGGTGGCGCCGGCCTTGGCGGCTTCCACGGCGGCGGCGGCGATCTGTTTGGGAGTGACCGGCACGTGGGGGCTGCGGCTGGTCGTGTCGCCAGCACCGGTGAGTGCGCAGGTGATGATGACGTCGTGGTTCATGAGGCGGTTCCTTACAGGCGTGGTGATGCCGTTCGCGGTCGGGAGTGACCGCGAAACGGTGGTTGGAAATGGCTTATTTGCTGGACAGTTGCAGGTTGGCCGCAGCCGGCTTGCCGTCGAAGGTGGTCACGCCTTCGAGCCAGCGCGCCTGGTCCTGGGGGTGATCCTTGAGCCACTGCCTGGCGGACTCGATGGCGTCCTTGTGATCCAGCAGGGGCTGCATCATCCGGCTCTCGTCGGCAGCGGTGAAGGTCAGGTTGGTCAGCAACTTGTGCACGTTGGGGCACTGTTCGGCGTAGGTTGGCGCGGTGACGGTCCATACCGTGGCCATGCCTTCGTTCGGGCCCAGGGCGTCGTCGCTGCCGGTGAGGTAGGTCATGGCGACGTTGACGTTCATGGGGTGCGGCGCCCAGCCGAAGAACACCACGGCTTCCTTGCGGCGCACCGCACGGTCGACGGCGGCGAGCATGCCGGCCTCGCTGGATTCGACCAGCTGGAACTTGCCCAGGCCGAACTGGTTCTTGGCGATCATTGCCTTGATCTGGGTATTGGCGCCCGAGCCTGGCTCAATGCCGTAGATCTTGCCGCCCAGTTCTTTCTCGAACCTGGCGATGTCGGCGAAGGTTTTCAGGCCCTTGTCCGCCAGGTAAGTCGGCACGGCGAGGGTGGCACGCGCATCTTCCAGGCTCGGCTTGTCGAGGACCTTGACTTGCTTGGCGTCGACGAACGGCGTGATGGTCTGGGTCATCAGCGGGTTCCAGTAGCCGAGGAACAGGTCCAGGCGCTGGTCGCGGATGCCGGCGAAGATGATTTGCTGGGAGGCGCTGGTCTGTTTGGTCTTGTAGCCGAGGCCGTCGAGCAACACTTGGGTCATGGCGCTGGTGGCGATGACGTCGGTCCAGTTCACCACGCCCATGCGCACGTTCTGGCAGGACGCCGCGTCGGCCGCCATCGCGTTGGTACTCAAGAGTGCGCAGGCGCTGAGTGCGAGCATCAGTCGTTTCATGGTGGTTCCCTCGGCAGGTCGTTATTGTGGGGGCCGGTGTCTTTGTGCACCGTGCAGCCAAGGTACGCAGCTTGCGCGGCGGTAAAACGCACGGCGGCGACCGACTCTTGCACTGCAGCGACCTGCCCCCTTGAAACCACCCGCGAACGGGAGTATCACAGTGCCACGCTGGCCGTCCGACGAGAGCGCCACCATGTCCCAGGATGTCTATTTTTTGCTGATGCCGGGCTTCTCGGCCATCGGCTTTATCTCCGCGCTGGAACCGCTGCGGGTGGCCAATCGCTTTCGTGGCGAGCTGTACCGCTGGCACGTGCTGAGCGCCGACGGCGGCGCGGTGTTGGCGAGCAATGGCATGTCGGTCAACGCCGACGCGGCGCTCGAGCCGCTGAAGAAAGGCGCGACATTATTGGTTGTCGCTGGCTTCGAACCTTTGCAGTTCGCCACGCCCGCGCTGGAGCACTGGTTGCGCCGTCTCGACCACGAGGGCGTAACCCTCGGCGCCATCGACACCGGCGCTTGTGTGCTGGCTGAGGCGGGCCTGCTCGATGGGCACCGCCTGACCCTGCACTGGGAAGCCATCGACGCTTTCAAGGAATCGTATCCGCACCTGACCGTGACCCAGGAGCTGTTCGAGATCGACCGTCGTCGCATCACCTGCGCCGGCGGCACCGCGTCCATCGACCTGATGCTCGACCTGATTGCCCAGGCCCATGGCCCCGACCTGGCGATCCAGGTTTCCGAGCAATTCGTGCTGGGCCGCATCCGCCCACGCAAAGACCACCAGCGCATGCAAATCGCCACGCGCTACGGCATCAACAACAAGAAACTGGTGCAAGTGATCGGCGAGATGGAACAGCACACCGAGCCACCGCTGAGCACATTGGCCCTGGCCGAGGCGATCAAGGTCACTCGGCGCCAGCTGGAGCGCCTGTTTCGTTTGCACCTCAATGACACCCCGAGCAATTTCTACCTCGGCCTGCGCCTGGAAAAGGCCCGGCAACTGCTGCGCCAGAGCGACATGAGCGTGCTGGAAGTGAGTATTGCGTGCGGGTTTGAGTCGCCGTCGTATTTCACCCGTAGCTATCGGGCGCGGTTTGCCAAGTGCCCACGGGAGGATCGGCGACGGGAGGTGGTTTGATCATTTTTTAGCCAATTACAGTGGCGACTATAAATTATAGTTGCCGCCATCATTGGGTATAAAACTCAATTTCAGAGCTGCACCGAGTATCAGTGTGGCTTATTTCTTCAGCAGGGCCGAGCAGGCGGCTTTGTAGGCTTCGTGCTGGTACTTGTTGAGCGTCGCGGGCAGATCAAAATTGTGCTTCTTGTTCTGCGCATTGATGGTCTGCGGCGACAACAACGTCACCTCCACACCGTCGAGCAACTGAAACACCCCTTCAATCTTGAACGTGGTCGGCCCACCGGCAAATTCACCCTTCTTGCTGCGCTTCTTGATCGCGATGCGCTCGACGCCGTTGGCCTGCACAAACGCCTTCACTTGCGCGGCGAAGGCTTTGACGTTGGCGGCTTCGTCGTCGTCTTCCAGGGCGATCTTCTTGGTGGCCAGGGCGACGTGGCTCAGCACTTGGTTGTCCAGGGAGGCGACGGCGATGATGGCTTCGCTGCCTTTGATTTCGATGCCGCAAGTCTTCATGAATAGCCTTGTTTCAAACGGAAAGTGCCGGGGATTGTCGCTTATTCCTGGCCAATCGACTCCAAAAACTCCGACCGCTCGTCACTCATGCGCGCCAGGCAGTCATTCACTGCAATCGCATAGGCCTTGGTGCCCGTTACCGCCGGGAAGGTGTCCACGGCGCAATCGGCATCTCGCAGTTTTTCCCACTTCTGCTGGGCATCCTTCAGACGAGCGGTAATGTCTGCCAGCTTGGTTTTGTCGCTGCCGTAGGTCGCCGCCATGCGTTCCAGCAGGCCCTGGTAGTTATCCTTGAGCAGTTGCTCGGCGGTGGTTTTGTTGTAGGTAGCGCATTCCAGGGTTTGTTTGTCGTTTTCGATGCCATCGCACGGCGTGCTGTCGGTGTCTTCGGCCGCGTGGACGCCGGTTGCGATGAGTGCCAAAGCCAGGAAGATCGATTTCATTGCGCCGTCTCATATCAGGTGATGCGGGAATTCTGGCCCAAGAGTAGGACAAAGAACAGTCGCCAGTCAGGCCTCTGTTCTTAGCCTTTGTCGTGGATTGACGCTTTCGGCAATTCCCCTGTCGTTTTTGCACCCGGCTCTGTCGGCCCCTGGGCATATGCTGGCCCCAAAGCGCCGGCAGACGATTCGGCGCATGAATCGCCAATAAGGGGACGCCTGATGAGCCCAGCCGAATTGCACGCCGACAGCATCGTTATCGACGGGCTGATTATTGCCAAGTGGAACCGCGACCTGTTCGAGGACATGCGCAAAGGCGGCCTCACCGCCGCCAACTGCACCGTGTCGGTGTGGGAAGGGTTCCAGGCCACCATCAATAACATCGTGGCCAGCCAGACCCTGATCCGTGAAAACAGCGACCTGGTGATCCCGGTGAAAACCACCGCCGACATCCGCCGCGCCAAGGAGCAGGGCAAGACCGGCATTATCTTCGGCTTCCAGAATGCCCACGCGTTTGAAGACCAGCTCGGCTACGTCGAGATCTTCAAGCAGCTCGGCGTTGGCGTGGTGCAGATGTGTTACAACACCCAGAACCTCGTCGGCACCGGCTGCTACGAGCGTGATGGCGGCCTGTCGGGTTTTGGTCGTGAGATCGTCGCCGAGATGAACCGTGTCGGCATCATGTGCGACCTGTCCCACGTCGGCTCCAAGACCAGCGAAGAAGTCATCCTCGAATCGAAAAAACCGGTGTGCTACTCCCACTGCCTGCCGTCCGGGCTCAAAGAGCACCCGCGCAACAAGTCCGATGAAGAACTCAAGTTCATTGCCGACCACGGCGGGTTTGTCGGCGTGACCATGTTTGCGCCGTTCCTGGCCAAGGGCATCGATTCGACCATCGACGACTACGCCGAAGCCATCGAATACACCATGAACATCGTCGGCGAAGACGCCATCGGCATCGGCACCGACTTCACCCAGGGCCATGGCCAGGATTTCTTTGAAATGCTGACCCATGACAAGGGCTACGCCCGCCGCCTGACCAGCTTCGGCAAGATCATCAACCCGCTGGGCATCCGCACCGTGGGCGAGTTCCCCAACCTCACCGAAACCCTGCTCAAGCGCGGCCACCCCGAGCGCGTGGTCCGCAAGATCATGGGCGAAAACTGGGTCAACGTCCTCAAGGACGTCTGGGGCGAATAAGCCACCGCCAACACATCTTCTCCCCCGGCCGTCCGCGCCCGGGGGCATTAACAAGAATTTTTCTGGAGTTAAGTTTCCATGGCCAAGATCGCCCCGCAATTGCCAATCGAAGTCGACAGCGAGACCGGTGTCTGGACCTCCGACGCCCTGCCAATGCTGTACGTGCCGCGCCATTTCTTCGTCAACAACCACATCGGTATCGAAGAAGTGCTGGGCGCCGAGGCCTACGCCGAGATCCTCTACAAAGCCGGCTACAAATCCGCCTGGCACTGGTGTGAAAAAGAAGCCGAATGCCACGGCCTGGAAGGCGTCGCGGTGTTCGAGCACTACATGAAGCGCCTGTCGCAACGCGGCTGGGGCCTGTTCAAGATCCAGGACATCGACCTCGACAAAGGCACCGCCAGCGTCAAGCTGGAACACTCGGCCTTCGTCTACGTGTACGGCAAGGTCGGGCGCAAAGTCGACTACATGTTCACCGGCTGGTTTGCCGGTGCCATGGACCAGATCCTGCAAGCGCGTGGCAGCAAGATCCGCACCGTCGCCGAACAAGTCTACGGAGGCTCCGAAGAGGGCCACGATGATGGCTTGTTCACCGTCAAGCCGTTGTAAGCCGAGGACCGTGCCATGGCTTTCGAAGCAATGTTTGCGCCGATCCAGATCGGCAAACTGACCATCCGCAACCGCGTGCTCAGTACCGCCCACGCCGAGGTGTATGCCACCGACGGCGGGATGACCACCGACCGCTATGTGAAGTATTACGAAGAGAAAGCCAAGGGCGGTATCGGCCTGGCGATCTGCGGCGGCTCCTCCGTGGTGGCGATCGACAGCCCCCAGGAATGGTGGAGCTCGGTGAACCTGTCCACCGACCGTATCATCCCGCACTTCCAGAACCTGGCTGACGCCATGCACAAGCATGGCGCCAAGATCATGATCCAGATTACCCACATGGGCCGTCGCTCGCGTTGGGACGGCTTCAACTGGCCGACCCTGATGTCGCCGTCCGGCGTACGTGAGCCGGTGCACCGTGCCACCTGCAAGACCATCGAACCGGAAGAAATCTGGCGCGTGATCGGCAACTACGCCCAGGCCGCACGCCGCGCCAAGGCCGGTGGCCTGGACGGTGTGGAACTGTCCGCCGTGCACCAGCACATGATCGACCAGTTCTGGAGCCCGCGCGTCAACAAGCGTACCGACGAATGGGGCGGCACCTTTGAAGGCCGCATGAAGTTCGGCCTGGAAGTGCTGAAGGCCGTGCGCGCCGAGGTCGGTGACGACTTCTGCGTAGGCATGCGCCTGTGCGGTGACGAGTTCCACCCGGACGGCTTGTCCCACGAGGACATGAAGCAGATCGCCAAGTATTACGACGACACCGGCATGCTCGATTTCATCGGCGTGGTGGGTTCGGGCTGCGACACCCACAACACCCTGGCCAACGTGATCCCCAACATGAGCTACCCGCCGGAGCCGTTCCTGCACCTGGCGGCCGGGATCAAGGAAGTGGTGAAGGTCCCGGTGCTGCACGCGCAGAACATCAAGGACCCGAACCAGGCCACACGCATCCTGGAAGGCGGTTATGTGGACATGGTCGGCATGACCCGTGCACACATCGCCGACCCGCACTTGATCGCCAAGATCAAGATGGGCCAGATCGACCAGATCAAGCAGTGTGTGGGCGCCAACTACTGCATCGACCGCCAGTATCAGGGGCTGGACGTGCTGTGCATCCAGAACGCCGCGACGTCCCGTGAATACATGGGCGTGCCGCACATCATCGAAAAAACCACCGGCGTCAAACGCAAGGTCGTGGTGGTCGGTGCCGGTCCTGCCGGGATGGAAGCCGCGCGTGTGGCGGCCGAACGTGGCCACGACGTGACCCTGCTGGAAAAGAAAGAATTCATCGGCGGGCAAATCACCACCGCGTCGAAAGCCCCGCAACGCGACCAGATCGCCGGCATCACCCGCTGGTATCAGCTGGAGCTGGCGCGCTTGAAAGTCGACCTGCGCCTGGGCGTCGCGGCCGACGCCGACACCATCATGGACCTGCGTCCAGACGTGGTAGTGCTGGCGGTCGGTGGCCATCCGAACGTGGAACAGAACGAACACTGGGGCGCGGCTGAAGGCCTGGTGGTCAGCAGCTGGGACGTGCTCGACGGCAAGGTTGCACCGGGCAAGAACGTGCTGGTCTACGACACTATTTGCGAGTTCACCGGCATGTCGGTGGCGGACTTCCTCGCGGACAAAGGCAGCCAGGTCGAGATCGTCACCGACGACATCAAGCCAGGCGTGGCCATCGGCGGTACGTCGTTCCCGACCTACTACCGCAGCATGTACCCCAAGGAAGTGATCATGACCGGCGACATGATGCTGGAAAAGGTCTACCGCGAGGGCGACAAGCTGGTGGCGGTGCTGGAGAACGAATACACCGGCGCCAAAGAGGAGCGGGTGGTCGATCAGGTCGTCGTCGAGAACGGCGTGCGTCCGGATGAAGCCATCTACTACGCCCTCAAGGAAGGCTCGCGCAACAAGGGCCAGATCGACGTCGAAGCGCTGTTCGCGATCAAACCGCAACCGTGCCTGAGCGAGACGGGCGATGGGTACTTGCTGTTCCGCATCGGTGACTGTGTGGCGCAGCGCAATACCCACGCCGCGATCTATGACGCCCTGCGCTTGTGCAAGGATTTCTGACCCAGCCTTGAACCAATGTGTACTCGGTCAAAAATGTGGGAGCGGGCTTGCTCGCGAATGCGGTGAATCAGCCACCGAATGCGTCAGCTGACACACCGCATTCGCGAGCAAGCCCGCTCCCACATTTGGGGCCAGTTTCACAGTAGACCTGTGTGGTCTTTGGGAGCTTCACCATGTTGAACACCCTGCTTCCCATTTTATTGTTTGCCGCCCTGGGCCTCGCCGTCCTCGGCGCGCTGCGGCGCGTCATGATGTGGCGCCGTGGCCGCGCGTCCAAAGTCGACCTGCTGGGCGGCTTGCTGGCCATGCCCAAGCGCTACATGGTCGATTTGCACCACGTGGTCGCTCGCGACAAATACATCGCCAACACCCACGTCGCCACGGCGCTGGGCTTTGTGCTGTCGGCGTTGCTGGCGATCCTGGTGCACGGTTTCGGCCTGCACAACCGCATCCTGGGCTATGCCTTGCTGCTCGCCTCGGTACTGATGTTTGTCGGCGCCACCTTTGTCTACCTGCGTCGGCGCAACCCGCCGGCACGCCTGTCGAAAGGCCCGTGGATGCGCCTGCCGAAAAGCCTGATGGCGTTCTCGGTGAGCTTTTTCCTGGTGACCCTGCCAGTGGCCGGGATTCTGCCGGCGGACTTCGGCGGCTGGCTGCTCGCCGCGCTGCTCAGCGTAGGTGTGTTGTGGGGCGTGTCCGAAATGTTCTTCGGCATGACCTGGGGCGGCCCGATGAAACACGCCTTCGCCGGTGCCCTGCACCTGGCCTGGCACCGTCGCGCCGAACGTTTCGGCGGCGGCCGTTCCACCGGCCTGAAGCCGCTGGACCTGAGCGACAAAACCGCGCCCCTGGGGGTGGAGAAACCCAATGATTTCACCTGGAACCAACTGCTCGGTTTCGACGCCTGCGTGCAGTGCGGCAAGTGCGAAGCCGCGTGCCCGGCATTCGCCGCCGGGCAGCCGCTGAACCCGAAAAAGCTGATCCAGGACATGGTGGTCGGCCTGGCCGGTGGCACCGATGCCAAGTTCGCCGGGAGCCCGTACCCAGGCAAAGCCATCGGTGAACACAGCGGCAACCCACATCAGCCGATCGTCAATGGCCTGGTGGACGCCGAGACCCTGTGGTCGTGCACCACCTGCCGCGCCTGCGTGGAAGAGTGCCCGATGATGATCGAGCACGTGGACGCCATCGTCGACATGCGCCGCCACCTCACCCTGGAAAAGGGCGCCACGCCGAACAAGGGCGCCGAAGTCCTCGAAAACCTGATCGCCACCGACAACCCTGGCGGCTTCGCACCGGGGGGGCGCTTGAATTGGGCGGCGGATCTGAACCTGCCGTTGCTCAGCGACAAAGGCAGTGCCGACGTGCTGTTCTGGGTCGGCGACGGCGCCTTCGACATGCGCAACCAACGCACCCTGCGTGCGTTCGTCAAAGTGCTCAAGTCCGCCAATGTCGACTTCGCCGTACTGGGCCTCGAAGAGCGCGACAGCGGTGATGTGGCCCGACGCCTGGGCGATGAAGCCACCTTCCAACTGCTGGCCTCGCGCAATATCCAGACCCTGGCCAAGTACAGCTTCAAGCGCATCGTCACTTGCGATCCGCACAGTTTCCACGTGCTGAAAAACGAGTACGGCTCCTTCAACGGCCACTACCTCGTGCAGCACCACAGCACCTTCATGGCCGAGCTGATCGGCGAAGGCGCGCTGAACCTGGGCCAGCACAAAGGCAACAGCGTGACCTATCACGACCCGTGCTACCTGGGCCGCTACAACGGCGAGTACGAGGCACCGCGCCAAGTGCTGCGTGCGCTGGGTATCGAGGTCAAGGAGATGCAACGCTCGGGCTTCCGTTCCCGCTGCTGCGGCGGTGGTGGCGGCGCGCCGATCACCGACATTCCCGGCAAGCAACGTATCCCCGATATGCGCATGGAAGACATCCGCGAAACCGGCGCCGAACTGGTGGCCGTGGGTTGTCCACAGTGCACGGCGATGCTCGAAGGCGTGGTTGAACCGCGGCCGTTGATCAAGGACATCGCCGAGCTGGTGGCCGACGCATTGCTTGAAGACGCCGCACCGAGCAAAGCCCCTTTAAAGCGTGAACCTGCGGAGGTGCACTGATGAGCGACATTATCCGCCGCGACCCCCGTGCCGAATGGATCGCCCGCAACCGTCTGCACCCGCTGCACGCAGCGATGCAGCCCGTACAACATAGCTGGATGGGGCCTAACGGCATCGTCCGCAAGAACGTGCATGGCGTCGGTTTTATCGGCCCCAACGGCATCAAGCGCATCGACCGCAGCGGCGCCCAGCAGGGCGGCGCGGCCAAACGCACGGCGGCAGTGCAAGTGCAGTTGCCGCTGCATCAGGTGGCGGCGCCGGCGTTCTACATCAACGTGGTGCCGGACATGGTCGGTGGCCGCCTGAGCAGCCACGACCGCGACCTGCTCGGCCTCGCCCGGCAACTTGCCGGCAGCGACGGCGCAGTGCTGGCGGTGGTGTTTGGCGAGCATAAGGAAAACACGTTTGCCACTGCGGGCGTGGATCGCCTGCTGGTGCTGGAAGGCCACGAGTTCGACGGTTATTCACCGGAGCAACGCGTGCAAGGTTTGCGGGCTGTGGATAACCAGTTCAACCCGCGTCACTGGCTGCTGCCGGACAGCCGCAGTGGCGGTGGGGAACTGGGACGACGGTTTGCCGCCAGCCTCAAGGAGCGTCCGGCCACGCGGGTGTGGCAGATCAAGGGCGACGAGTGCATCGGCCGTGCCGGCGCGGGCCAGGAAGACTTGGCCCGGCCACTGCCGCGCCTGATCCTGGCTGCCGTGGAATGCGCTGAACCCGTCAGCGAAACCCGGCACGAAGTGCTGCCCGTGGAGTTATCCACAACCCTGGCGCGCAGCCTGCCGCGTATCGAGGACCTCGGCGCGGTGGCCGTGGACCCGGCAGCGATTCCGATGGCCGAGGCGGAGTTCATTTTCTCTGGCGGCAACGGCGTGAAGGACTGGGCGCTGTTCCACCAGACTGCCGCCGCACTGGGTGCCACCGAAGGCGCTTCGCGGGTGGCAGTGGACGATGGCTTCATGGGCCGTGATCGCCAGGTCGGCGCCAGCGGCACCTGGGTCACCGCCCGTGTCTATGTGGCCGTGGGGATTTCCGGGGCGATCCAGCACCTGCAAGGCATCGGCGCCTGCGACAAGGTGGTGGCGATCAACCTCGATCCGAGCTGCGACATGATCAAGCGTGCCGACCTGTCGGTGATCGGCGAAAGTGCCGCGATCCTGCAAGCCTTGATCGCTGCAGTCGAGACCTACCGCAACGGCGCCAAGCGCGATGCCGCTTAAGGACATGACCATGACCACGAATGTAATCAGCCTGGTGTCCATCGGCGCCCACCCTACCTCCGGGCGCCCGCGCCGCGCCGAGCAGGACGCGCGCGCGGTGGAGCTGGGCCTGCAATTGGCTGGGGATACATTGCAGGTGCTGCATGCCGGCAACATCGCCGAGCCGACCTTGCGCAGTTATTTGGGCATGGGCCTGCCGCAACTGCATGTGCTGGAACAACCGGCGGGCAGCGATGCCTTGCCGGTGCTCAGTGAATACCTGCGCGATGCCGGTGCCCACGTGGTGCTCGCCGGCAGCCAGGCGGAAACCGGCGAAGGTTCGGGCATGTTGCCGTTCCTGCTCGCCGAGCAACTGGGCTGGCCGTTGATTGTCGGGTTGGCGCAAGTGGAGTCCATCGACGGCGGCGTGGCCCATGTGCTGCAAGCCTTGCCTCGCGGCCAGCGGCGGCGCTTGAAGGTGCGCCTGCCGTTTTTGGCCACGGTGGACAACGCCGCGCCCAAGCCCAGGCAAAGTGCCTACGGCCCGGCGCAACGTGGTGAGTTGGCGGCGCATGAGGTTGAGGTGGCAGAAGATGAACTGTTCAACGCCGCAGTGCTGCAACCGGCCAAGCCACGGCCCAAGCGTTTGAAGGTGATCAAGGCCAAGAGCGGTGCCGACCGGATGAAAGCCGCGACGGCCAAGGCCAGTGGCGGTGGTGGGCAAGTGCTCAAGGGTGTGAGCGCGGAGGAGGGCGCCCAGGCGATCCTCAAGTTGTTGGTGGAAGAGGGTGTAGTCCGCTAACTAGGGAACCCATGCAAAACCATGTGGGAGCTGGCTTGCCAGCGATAGCGGTCCATCAGCTAAGGCCGTGCAAGCTGACCCGCCTCCATCGCAGGCAAGCCAGCTCCCACAATTGATCTTCATTGTGCCTGTGGGGCTTGAGGTGTCGGCACCGGCGCTGGCTGGGGCAGCAAGTCCGGCAACGGCGGCGGCAGCGGTGCCCAGTTGGCATTCGGTTGCTGCATCGGTGGCGGTATCGAGGGCGTTGGATCGCCGCCGGTGGGCTTGAGCGTCATCTTCTCGGTGGTATCACGCAGGATCATGCCCTCCGTCGAACTGCGCGCCTCGGTGCCGCTGTGGAAGGTGCTGATCTGGGAAATCGGCAGGTCGAGGTTGCGTTCGATCCTGGGGGTCAGCAGCAGGATGATCTCGGTTTTCTGCTGGGTACTCTGATTGGTGCCAAACAGCTTTTTGCCGATCCATGGGATCTGGCTCAACCACGGCAAGCCCGAGCCGTCCTCGACGTCGGCGGTGCGAATCAGCCCTGAGACCACCTGGGTTTCATTGTTGCGCGCCGTGAGCAAGGTTCTGGTCGAGCGCGAACCCAATTCAAAAGTGGCAGGCACATTTTCCGAGCCGGCAATGCGTTTGGTGATATGGCTCATCTCCACATCCACTTCCAGGTTCACCTCATCGCTGAGGCTGATATTGGGCTTGACCCTGATCTGTAGCCCCACGTCCTGGTACGCCACGGATGAGGTGGTGACCAGGTTGGCCGTCGTGGTGGTGACCACGGGGATCTTGTCGCCGATATTGACCTGGGCCTCTTCGCGATTGCGCACCCGCACCCTCGGGTTGGCCAGGGTCACGGTGTTGCCGCTGCGTTGCAGCATATTGATGCGGGCCGAGGTGCTGCCTGAGTCCAGCAGGATGTTGTCGCCATTGATCCCGCGCAGTGCACTCAGCGGCACACCCGCGAGCCCCGCGGGTACGTTGGCCAGGTTGCCCACCGACAAGCCGAGACTCTCCGGGTACTGGATGCCCAGATTCAGTTCATCCGTCAGGCTGACCTCCAGCACCTGAATGTCGATAGTGACCTCCGATTGCGCAATGTCGATGGCCTCGACCATCTTCTCCACCGCACTCAACGTATCCAGCCCATCGCGCACAATCACCGCATTCAGGCGCTCGTCCACCAGCACTTCCTTGGGTTTGAGCACTTGCTTGATCTCGGCGGCGACGATCTTTGCGTCACCATGGCTGAGGTAAAAGGTGCGCACGGCCAGCTCACGGTATTCACGCTCTTTGTCGGGGCGCTTGGGGTACACGAGGATCGTATTGTTGTTGAGGATTTTCTTGTCCAGGCCCTGGGTCGCGAGCAGCAGGTTCAGCGCATCTTCGGCGGTGGTGCGGCTGGCGCTCATGCTCGCCGAGGCGCTGGGATTGACGTCTTTGTCGATGACGAAATTGACCCCCGACAGCCGCGCTATCGTCTCGAAGATCGTGCTCAGGCTCTGGGCGCTGAACTCCAGGCTCAGGGGTTTGCGCATGGCTTCGGACAGGTCGGCGCTCAGGTAGTCGGCACTCACCAATTCGCGGGTCAGGGCGTTGCGAAAATCCAGGGCCTCTCGGTAGTTGGGTTTTTGCGCAATGATCTGGCGCACCAGGTTGAGCGCTTCGACCGGGTTGGCGCGTTTCATTTCATAGGCCCGCGCCAGTTGCGGGCGCAGTTGTTTCATCGCCTCGATGTTCTGGATTTCCTGGCGGGCGCCGAGGTTGCTGGGGTCGTACTTGAGGATGATTTGCAGCGCGCGAATGGCGGCCGCGTCGTCACCGCGCATCAGTGCGGCGCTGGCTTCGCGGCTGTATTGGGCGACCAGCAACTCCAGCTTACTGAATTGGGCGGTGCGCAATTTCACATCGTCGGGCGCCTGTTTGGCTTCGGCTTGCAGCACTTCGACCGAGCGCACGATGTCGCCTTGCTGGCGCAGTTCGTCACTGTGCTTGATCGCTCGATCGGTCTCGCAGCCGGTAAGCAATATCAGCACCAGGCCCAGGGGAATCGATGTACGCATCCACATGATCATTCCCCTTCATCAGTGAGTATCCAGGCGCAAGGTGCTGACATGCTTGAGCGGCATGTAGGTCAGCACCACGAGCGTGTCGGTGAGTTTGTCCAGCCGGTAGTGCGCGTCGAGCATCTTGCCGGGCACGATACGTCCCGGTACGGAGCAGCGGTTGCACAGGGTGTATTGGCTGCCGTTGCCTTGCAGCACGACGATTTTCGCTTGGTTCTCGTAGCGCCATTGCGCACTGACAGTGAATGGCAGCGGCGGCGGTTTGGGCGGCGAGTTATCCACAGGTATCGGCGGTGGCGGCGGGGGTGTCCAGGTTTGCGCGGGGAACAGCTCGACCATGGCCGCCGGTGCGTTCACGGGCTGGGGTGCCGGTGCGGCGGCCACCGGCTTGGCGGCCACTGCCGTGGGGGCGCTGACCGGGCTGTCCGGCGTGTCCTGCCAGAACAGCCAGGCGCAGCCGATGACGGTGAGCAGCAACAACACGCGTAGATAGAGGGGCAGCTTCATTGCGTCACCCCCAGCAGGCTGATCTTGAGGTTGATGTTCAGCCGGCTGCTGATGATCTCCTTGCGTTCCAGCATGAGGTTTTCAATGCGCACTGCCGGCTGTTGCGCGATGTCCACCAACGCCTCGCGCAGCAGGCTGTAGGGCCCGACCAACGGGATTTCCACGTCCAGGCGTTGCAGCCCGGTGTCGCCGGGGGCGGAGTAGGCCAGGGTGGTTTGCTCGATCACGAAGCCGCGTTGGGTGAGGGAGCCCAGCAGCTGTTCCAGACGCAGCGCAAAGTCGTCGGCACTGGGCATTTTTTCGACGGCCGCCGGTTCCGTGACTTGCACCTCCTGGGGCCGTTCGGCGATGCCGGCCTCCAGTTCCTGGCGGCGCTGGCGGTCGACGATGCCCGCCGGTTGAATCACCGCGACTTCGACCACCAGTGCAGTCGCCATCACGGCCAATGCCAGCAGCCCCCAGGAGCCCAGGCGCCGTTGCCATTGCATGAGGTGCCAGCGCACGCGCGGCAGGTGACGAGTCAACGCGTCCATGGGCGATTACCCCGCGCCCACGGCGATCTTGACCTGCACCGGGTGTTGCGGGTCATTGGTCTTGAGGGTGCTTTGTTGCAGGTTCACGTGCAGCCGCGGCTGGGCCTTGAGCCGTTCGACAAATCGGAACGCATCGCCCAGCCGCCTGGCCTCCAGCTCCATGTGCAACAGCTGGGTCTGGGTGTTGACCTCGACCCGGGTCAGGGCCACGTCGGCGGACCAGGCTTGCGCCACAGCGTCGATCAGCGCGAAGGGTGTCGCCGCTTGCTTGGATAACGCTGCCAGCTGTTGTTTCTGCCGGGGCGACAGACGACTCGCAGCCTGGATCAATTGCTCCTGGCGTCGCGTCAGCTCGATGAACTGCTGCTCCCGTGCATCGGTCTGGCGTTGCTGCTGGTCCATGCGCTGCCAGTGCAACCAGGTGTTGAGCAGCACTCCCAGCGTGAGCAGCCACAGCACGGCGACCAGCGGCCGATGGACGCCGTCGGGGCGTTGCAAGTCCACCGCTGGCGCCTGGGGCGTGCGCAGGGTGTGCCAGGCGCTGGCGAGCCGGGATTTCATGTGGACGATTCCTCCAGCCACGGATGCAAGGGCCCCAGCCAGGGCGAGACAGGGCGATTGGCGACGATCAGCGTGGTCGTCGCCTGTTGCTGTGCCAGCAGGTCGGCGGTGAACAGGTTGTCGCTCAAGTGGCTGTCGGGGCGGGTGGGTAGCACGCACACCTGGGACGGCGCACCGCTGTGTCGATACAGGCAACTGAGGCCGCTGGATTCGGGGACGGCCAGCACGCAGTCTTCGGGCAGGTATCGCCAGTAACGCTGGGCCACGGCCGTGAGCAGCGGTGTGCAACTCACCAGGGGCAGGTGCGCCAGCTTGAACAGCTCGCGGATGTCTTGCAGCAGGTCCCGTGGCAGGGCCACCGCCAGGCGATCGCGGCCGAAGCTACTGTTGGCGACCTGGACCTGCCAATGTTCGCTGTCGATACCGGCCTGTTGGCTGAACGTGGCTTCGGCGAAGCCCTGCCAGTCAGTGTGGCGATGCAGGTCGGCTTGCCACGGCAGCATCAGGTAATGCACGTGGGGAAACCCCAGCAGCACGCTGGCCCGGTCCAGAAAGCGCACGCGACCGCGCGGCGCCTGTGCGAGCAGTTCGGCGCAGGCGGCCAAGGGTTCGCCGGCCTGTTCCGCGCGCCATACCGTTGCACCGCGCCAGCGCGGGCGCGCAGCCCAGACGGCGCCGCTGCTGTGCAGCCACACCACATGCTCAATGAAAGGGAAGGACACGGAGGATCTCCTTGATCGTGGTGTGGCCCTGGGCGGCATGGGCCAGGCCGATGTCGCGCATGAACACATGGCCGGTCTCACGTGCCAGCTCGCGCAAGGTGGCTGCCGAGCTGCGGTTGAGCAGGCCCTCCTTGATGCTGTCGTTCAGCGTGAGCACTTCCGCCAGGGCGAGCCGTCCGCGATAACCCGTGTGACGACAGGCGTCGCAGCCTTTGCCCGCGCGGTAGTGGCCGTGTTTGAGTTGGTCATCGGCAAGCTGGACGAGGCGGGCGCTGTCGGCGTCGGGTTCGGCATTCACCGCACAATCCGGACACACCCGCCGCACCAGACGCTGCGCGACCACACCGTTGAGGGCTTCGACGAAGCTGGCTGGGTCCACGTCCATGTAGGTAAAGCGTTCAAGCACGCTGAACGCGCTGTTGGCGTGCACCGAGGACATCACCAGATGCCCGGTGAGTGCGGCTTGCACCGCGATGCCGGCGGTTTCACTATCGCGGATTTCCCCGACCAGAATGGTGTCGGGGTCATGGCGCAGGATAGAGCGCAGACCACGGGCGAAGGTCAGCCCCTTTTTGTCATTCACTGGAATCTGCAGCACACCGGGTAGTTCGTATTCCACCGGATCTTCGATGGTGATGATTTTTTTCTCGCCGGTGTTGATCTCCGACAGGGTCGCGTACAGCGTGGTGGATTTGCCGCTGCCGGTGGGCCCGGTCACCAGCAGCATGCCGTAGGGCTCGCTGGCCAGCAGGCGGATGCGGGCGATGGTGTCGGCGGCGAGGCCGAGGCTTTCCAGGCTCAGGGATTCACCGCGCTGGGACTTGTCGAGAATCCGCAGCACCGCGCCTTCGCCATGGATGCTGGGCATGATCGACGCACGAAAATCCACCTCACGGCCTTGGATCTTCATCTTGAATCGCCCGTCCTGGGGCACCCGGCGCTCGCCGATGTCCAGCTCCGACAGGACCTTGATCCGCGACAGCGCCTGCTCGGCCATGTCCAGGCCGTTGGCCTTGCCCATCGCTTGCAGCACACCGTCGATGCGGTATTTGATGTCCAGGCCTTCGGGGTTGGTCTCCAGGTGGATGTCGCTGGCGCGGCTTTGCAGCGCATCAAACAACATGGAGTTGATCAGGCGCACCACGGGGTTGTCGTCGCGGGCAATGCTGCTCAGGGAGATTTCCTGGGCGGCCTGGCCGACGCGGGCGTCTTCATTGTCCTCGCCAAACGGCTGCATCACGCGCTGGCTGGTTTCGGCGAGCGCCAACTGGGCCTTGACCGCGCCCGGCAGGCTCATCGCCAGGGGCAGTGAATGCAGGTTGGGGGTGGACTGGATCCAGTGCCGATTGGCCAGGGTGAACGGGTCGCCGAGCACCAGGCAGGGGTGGCCCTGGTAGTCCAGGGGCAGCACGTTGTGCATCAGCGATTGGGGCAGTGGCAGCAGGTCGAAACGCCAATGGCTTTCCGTCAGGTGCTTGGGTTTGATCGGCGTCAGGCCCAGGGGGGTGGCGATGGTTGCGAGTTGATCGGGTGCCTTGTCCAGCACTTCCAGCAGGTAGTTGGCCAAGGACATCGAGCGTTGTTGCGCCAATGCTTGCCATTGCCGTGTCTGTTCGCTCATGGCGCTACCCCTGAATGGAACCTGCCAGTTCGAAGATCGGCATGTACAACATGAACACGATCAGGCCGATCAAGCCGCCCACCACCAGCATCAACAGAGGCTCGAAAACTTTGCTGAAGAGTTCGATGGCGCGCTCCAGCGCTTCATCGTGAAATTGCGCGATGCGCTCGCACATCGCCGCCAGTTCACCGCTCTGTTCACCGACCCGCAACAGGCGTTCGGCGACGGCGGTGGTCAGTTGATGGCGGGCCAGGGACGTGGACAGCGGCTGCCCGGCCTGGATGTCGGTCATGGCCTGGCGCAGCGCGCCCTGACGCTCGGCGGGCAGTAGTGCGCCGGACATGTGCACCGCCGTGACCACCGGCATCCCGCCCATCAGCAACATGCCGGCGGTGCGGTAGAAACGCGCAAGGACAAACAGCGTGCGCTGGGCGCCGAGGCTGGGGATCTTCCAGAACAGGTCGGCGACGCGACGCTTGAACGCGGCGCTGCGCAACAGCAGCACCAGGCCGACAGTCGCCAGCACCACGGCGCTCAACAATTCGCGGCCACGGGTCTCCACCAGCGCGCCCCACCACACCATGAAACGTGCGGTGGCGGGCAGGTCGCTGACCGAGTCGAACACCGAGGCGAACCGCGGGATCACGAAAAACAGCAGGAACAACAGGATCAGCGCGCCGACGCTGAGCACCACCAAGGGATACATCAGCGCACCGCTGACGCGTTTTTTCACGCTCTCCAGGTGTGCCTCGAAGTGGTGATAACGGCGCAGGGCCACCGCCAGTTGGCCGCTGTGTTCGGAGGACGCCACGGTGGCGATCAACAACTCGGGAAAGGTCTGTGGCTTGAGCTGCATGGCCTTGGACAGTGAGTTGCCCTCGTACATCGAGGCCAGCAAGTCGCTCATCACCTGGCGGTTGATCCCCGGCGGCGCCTTGTCGCGCAGGGTCTCCACGGCTTCCACCAGCACCAGGCCTGCGTCGAGCAACACCACCAACTCCTGGATAAACAGGCCCAGGGCGAACTTGGCGCGGCGGCTGGGCAACTTGAGCTGGCGACGGGTTTTCAGTGAGACAACCTGGGCGCCATCGGCTTGCAGTTGCTGGCGCGCCTGGGCGAGGTCGCTGGCTTGCAGGCGCAGGGTCTGCAAATGGCCGTCACGGATGATGCGGGCGTCGATGTCGATCATGGTGCCGGCCTCGCCAGTTGCTCGCGCTGTTGCAGCAACGCGCCGTAGTAGCGCCATACCGCCAGTGCATAGCTTGAGCGCCGCGTCGCACGATCCGGCCGGGCGCCCGCGTTATACGCGCCGACCGCCTGCCAGCCATAACCCGTCTGTTGAATAAACCCGGCGAGGATCCACGCGCCGACCATCACGCTGGTACAGGGCTGGCTGATCAATTGCTGTTCGGTGATGCCAAAGCGGGCGAGGGCGGGCAAGTGGCGGCTGTTGATCTGCATCAGGCCCAGGTCCTGGCTGCCGTCGCCGTTGAGATTGCGTGCGTTGGGGTTGAGGTTGGATTCGACCTTGGCGATGGCGTACAGCAACAGCGGATCGACGTGATAACGGCTGGCCGCCAACTGCCAGCAGTCGGCCTGGGCGGTGCCCACGAGGCACAGCAAGGTCAGGGCGATCCGCAGCGTGTGCATGTCAGAGTCCGTAGACGATGTCGGCGTAGGTGTTTACACCGCCGGCCTTGCCATCGCGGCCCAGCGAGATGATCTCGGCATCGTTGGGCGGGGTGCCGGGGTTCTTGAAAATGTACGGGTTGCCCCAGGGGTCTGGCGGCAGCGTTTTCAGATACGGCCCCTGCCAGTTCGCTGCGTTGGCGGGGCGGGTAGTGAGGGCGTTGAGGCCGAGGGTTTCGTCGGGGTAGTTGCCGTTGTCCAGGCGGTACTGGTTCAAGGCATCCGCGATGGACTTCATCTGGCCCTGGGCGGTTTGGACTTTGGCCAGCTCGAGCCGGTCGAACATTTTGGGACCAACGTAGCCGGCGAGGAGCGCGATGATCAGCAGGACGACGAGCAGCTCCAGCAGGGTGAAGCCGTGTTGGGGGCTGTGGATAAGCGTGCGTGTGCGCATGGCGATACCCGACGGTTGTGTGTAACTCTTCCGGCCCGCAGGGGGAGCGGGCACCGCCGGTAGGACTGCGTTAGAACCAGTACTTATTTCAACTGTAGCGTCGGTCGTTATGCGGCGCCGAAGGGCACCCTATAACGATTGGCACTTTTCTATATCGTTATTGTGAATAACAAACCTTTTTGGAAAAGCGCCGCGAGGTTCTCGCGGCGCTTCAATGTTTACGCTAGGTTCTGAATGGCGTTGTCGGTGTGCTTATTTGGCGATCCAGGCATCCTCCCAATTAGATCCGGATCCTGGCTCGTACTGGGTCGCACTCGGCGTCCATATCGTGCACCACCCGGCGACGCTTCCCGGTTTGCATTCGTAAACCTTGCCATTTTTGGGTTGAAGTACGAGGGTTCCCGCTTTGTATGACTTCAATTGCTCAGGGAATACGAAGTCATATTTTTGCGATTCACCCGTGCCGGTCAGTGTGAGAGGGGCTGAAGACTGGCGTGACGTGCGGCCATCTTCGGTTGTTCCTGTTGCAATGAGCGTATGCAGCCCAGGCTGAGAACGGACAGCCATGTCCAGCCAGGCGCCCGTGTTGCCTACAACGCCTTTGGCGGTCCCTACTGCTTTGTTGGCAGCATCAAATAACGTGGTTTCCACGTTCATTGTCGGGTCGGCAATGACGGTGAACTTCAGATCATATTTGCCATCCGTCAGTTGGTTTTCAGCAGGGAGGGCGGATATGGTCATGCGCGCATTAGGATTTTCCTTGATGTCTTTCTCTATCTCGTAATGCGTTATCAAACTTGCCGGGGCGGCGTAAATATCATTTTCACCACTTTCGGGAACAATCGTTCCATCGGCTTGAGGCTTGCCTGCTTTGACCAATGTTTGAGTGTCATTGAATTTTTTCGCGAGAACACGAGGCCAAGCATCCGGCATCCCTTCTTCTGGCGTTCCGATCGTGGTCGAAACGGAATAAGTCTGGCTTTCCCCAGAACTACTGAACGCACGTGCCTTGACCGAATCTCCGGGCAGTAAGGTGTCTACGGGCAAAATACTGCCGATCTTTTGCATGCCCGGTACGCCCGGCCCGATCTCGATGTTCACGTCAATGGGTTTGTGAAATGCCATCGGGGTGTCACCAACGGTCCACTTCGCGAGAATAACGTGGTAACCACTCTTGCCAGGGGGAATCACACAGTTGTGAGTGAGCCCCGTGGCAGGCACCACGTTGCCCGCGTTGATGCTACAGAACGGTGCGGGGTCGAATGACGCACGTGTGAGAGGTTGGTTCTGATTCCAACCGTTTTTTGTAATGAAGTACTCATACATGGTGGCCGGGTGTGGCGCGGTAAAGGTCCATCTGAACGAGACATTCGAATCTGAAATATCCGTTTTATTCCATCGAGTGGCTGTCTGGGCGTCCAGGGCCGCGAAGCGCTGATTGCTGCCGCTGGCAATTTCGCCATCAACCGGGCCTTGCCCGGGTGCGCCGCCTTTGCCATTGGGAAAGCCCTTGTATGTTTCGCCTGTGCTTTGTCGCTCCCATTGTGCGCCGCCACAGTTAATGTTCTGTCCCTTGCTGCACTTGTCAGCGCGTGAACCGTCCACATCGCCATGGGCAAAAACGGTCTGTATGGGCATCAACATACAGGCTGCCAGCACGTACTTTTGAAGCACACTCATATATCGAAATAAGTTGTTCATGCTCTATTCCACCTTCAATTCAGATAAACAAGTTCCGAACTGCTGGAACGACCAGTTGTGTAAATGCATTCACGTCATCGGTTCAGCTGATCTCCCATGGGAGCGGTGCGGGTTGGAGGGCTACTCTGTACAGAGCCATACAGAAACACCCACCCTTGATAACTGCCTTGCCCTGTAAAACTCTGATTGATCACTGCAAAGTTGCCTTGCTTGAACGGTGTGCCGTGGGCTTTGCTGAATACGCCCATGATGGTGTCACCCGGCCCGGCGACTACGCCCCAGTCTGTGGTGCCGCTCAGGGGGTCGTTGTAGAGCTTGCGCAGGTAGCGTTTGACGGTGGGTTGGCGGCGGTCTTGGACCAAGTCTTCGAGGGACTTGGGAAAGGTGTTGCCCTCGCGGTAATACAGGCCGATCGCCCGACGAATCTCGTTGCCCCGCGCGAGCAATTCCAACTCACGCTCGCGCTGCAACACGCTGGACCACAGCGTGCCCACCTGCATCAACATGACGGCCACCACGGCCACCGTCACCAACATGCCCATGAACACCGAGCCGTGTTGGCGTGGTTTACCAGTCGGCATAGGCGCTCCCGTCGCTGGCAGTGCCGGGTGCGCCGCTGCGCACGTCGCCCAGGCCTTGTTCGTCGGAGGGTTGCAGTTGCCAGGTGTCGCGGCTGCCGGTCACCGGGTCCCGGGGGATCTCACGCAAGTAGCGCTTATCCACCAAGGCTTGCAGGCTGTCGGGGTTGGCGCCGTGGTCTTCGCGGTATTGGTCCAGGGCCTGGCGGATCGACGACAGGTTGTGGCGCAGCACGGTTTCCTGGGCCTTGGCGTGCTGGCGGAAATACTGGGGTGTCACGAGGGTCATGAGGGTCGCGATGATGGCCATGACCACCAGCAACTCGATCAGGGTAAAACCCCGATTACCAGGTGTTGTAGGGCGTTCCATTCAAACTCTCCCGAGTGTTGCGCGATGAAACGTCGAAGACATCTTCCCCCTCTTGCGGGCTGTCGGCGCTGCTCTTGTAACTGCGCAGCTGCCAGGTTTTTTCAGGCGCAAGTTCCGGACACTCGCAGACGGGATCGCGAGGAATGCGCCGCAGGAAATAGAGTTTTTGGCCTTGCAGGTTGGTTTTGTCCGTCACGCCTTCCACCAGTGCGTGCAAGGTGGGCGGGTAGCCGCTGTCGGTGACGCTCTTTTCAATGCGTCCGTCGTCGCTGGCTTCCTTGTAGGAATCGATGGCGCGCCGGATCTCCCGCAACGAGCGCTGCAAGTCGAGTTCACGATCACGTTTTCCCATCAGTGCTGTCAGCGGATATGCCACTGTCGCAAGCGTGGCCAGCAGGGCCAGCGTCAGTAGTAACTCAATCAGCGTAAAACCTTTGGCGCAGTGATGGCTGGTTTGACCCTGCCAGATCACCGTGGTCTCTCCTGTTGTTGCGCCAAGGACGTCCGCGTTAACCCAGGCTTGTGAAGTTGGATGCAACAGTCAGTGTAGATGCCGTATGTTTTTTGTACAGTTGCGCGGGTTACCCACAATCGCTGTGAGCGTAGCTGTGGATAAGGTGTTGGTGCTTGTCCACAGGCCACGCCAATCAACGGCTCCAGGCCCTTGTATGAAAACTGACCAGGCTAAGTCACGGTTTTTAAGGCAGTTTTCGTGTGGATAAGGCACCTGCGGGTTCTGGAGTTGCCCCCAAAGTCTGTTGGCGCTTCTGTGGATAAGATGTTTGCTATCGGCTACAGGCCAGGTGGATAGGGCGCTTCACGCATGTGATCATATTTTGATCAATTTCCGGTAATTGTGCGCCCAACTCCCTCGAAGCCTCGATTTATGAAGCTTTAAGGTGGTTTTCCACAGCGCTTTCAAAGTTACACCCAAAGTCTGTTGGCGCTTCTGTGGATAAGGTGTTTGCGTACTGCTGCATGCCACGGATTACGTGGCTTGTAGAGTTATGGTCAAAAAATGATCAGCGCGTACTCAAAACCGTCTGACTGAATAAGTCACGGATTTTCTTCGGTTATTTTTGGCTGGAAGACACAGTTGCCCACAATTGCTGTGGGTGGCTTTGTGGATAAGTTGTTGGGCAAAGGCTGGAGGGCCTATTGCTAGCGGCCTGTAGGCTGTATGGCTAAATTTTGAACAGTGTGCGGATCAAACTGTGGGAGATTCCATGGTTGAGGGGCAGCCTATCTGCCAGCGGCGCCGATCAACTGTGGGAGCGGGCTTGCCCGCGAAAGCGGTGTATCAGTCAACTTCATCCGTGACTGACACTGCGCCTTCGCGAGCAAGCCCGCTCCCACATCAAGCCCGCATGTTTGTTTATTCGTGTGCGGCCACGCCCTTGAGGTAAGGCGCCGGTGCCGCACCCAGGTTGTTGAGCATGCGCTCGCTGTACCAATCCACGAAGTTCACCACGCCGAACTCGTAGGTCTTGGAGTACGGGCCCGGTTGGTAGGCGGTGGAGTTGATGCCGCGCTGGTTTTCTTCGGCCAGGCGACGGTCCTGGTCGTTGGTGGCGTCCCACACCTGGCGCATGCGCTCCACGTCGTAGTCCACGCCTTCGACGGCGTCTTTGTGCACCAGCCACTTGGTGGTGACCATGGTTTCCTGGGCGCTGATCGGCCACACGGTGAACACGATGATGTGGTCGCCCATGCAGTGGTTCCACGAGTGCGGCAGGTGCAGGATGCGCATCGAGCCCAGGTCCGGGTTCTTGATGCGGCCCATCAGCTTGGCGCAGCCCTGCTTGCCGTCCAGGGTCATCGACACGGTGCCCTTGAGCAGCGGCATGCGCACGATGCGGTTACGCAGGCCGAAGCTGGCGTGGGCGTACGGGATCTTCTCGGCGTCCCAGGCGGCGGCCGATGCGGCGACGTGATCCTTGAAGGCCTGGTCGGCGCGAGGGTCGGTGACGTCGTCCCATTCCAGCAGGGTCTTCAACAGTTCCGGGTGCGACGCGTTGCAGTGGTAGCACTCGCGGTTGTTTTCCAGCACCAGCTTCCAGTTGGCCTTCTCCATCAAGGTGGTTTGCACCGCCACCTTGGTGTTTTCCATGTCGTACGGTTCCATGTAATGGTTCAGCGTCGACAGGAAGTCATCAATGGCTGGCGGGTTCTCGGCCAGGCTGATAAAGATGTAGCCGCCAGCGGTCTTCACGTTCACCGGCTTCAAGCCATACTGCTTCATGTCGAAGTCGGCACCCATCTCGGTGCCGGCGAACAGCAGGCGGCCGTCCAGCTCGTAGGTCCACTGGTGGTAGTGGCAGACCAGCTTGGCGACCTTGCCCTTGTCGCTGGTGCACAAGCGCGAGCCACGGTGACGGCACACGTTGTGGAACGCATGCACCACGCCTTCGGCGCCGCGGATCACGATGATCGGGTTCTTGCCCACTTGCAGGGTCAGGTAGTTGCCCTTGGCGGGGATCTCGCAGGTCATGCCGGCGATCAACCATTCTTTCTGGAAGATTTCCTGCATGTCGATATCAAACAGTCGCTCATCAGAGTAGAACGGCTGTGGCAGCGAGAAAGTGCGCTCGCGCTCTTGCAGCATTTGCGCGGTGGCCTTGCGTGCGGGTTCCAGCGGATCGCCCAAGCTTAAGGTTGCGGTGACGTCCATCGTGTGTGTCCTCATGGCCATTCTGTGTGGCCGGCGAATAGTGGCTACGGTTGGTGCAGTGCAAGGCGTAAAGAAAGCGTCGTTGTTGGGAGCGAGTGTGGGGCCGCCGATGGGTTGAACCTTATCCATGGGCGACATGGCCCAATCTGTTCCCGACGCGCAAGCCTAGGTAGTTGGGGGCTGGTCGCGATAAGTATGTGAATGTCGCAGATAGGTAAATGGGCGGTTGCGACGTTACGCAGAATCGCCACCATAAAGCCGAACATCGGCAGTGGAGAATCAGCATGTCCAACAGCTTCCTGAATCCGGTAACCACCCAGACCTGGGCCAATGGTCGACACATTGTCCGTTGCGTCAAAGTCATCCAGGAAACCTGGGACGTGCGCACCTTCTGTTTCATGGCCGACCAGCCGATCCTGTTCTTTTTCAAGCCGGGGCAGTTCGTCACCCTGGAGCTGGAAATCGAAGGGCAGCCGATCATGCGCTCCTACACCATTTCCAGCTCGCCGTCGGTGCCGTACAGCTTCTCGGTGACGATCAAGCGCGTGCCGGGCGGCAAGGTGTCCAACTGGCTGCACGATACCTTGCACGAAGGCCAGGAGCTGGCGGTGCACGGGCCGGTCGGCCTGTTCAACGCCATCGATTTCCCCAGCCCGAAAGTGCTGTACCTCAGCGGTGGTGTCGGGATCACCCCGGTAATGTCCATGGCGCGCTGGTTCTACGACACCAACGCCAACGTCGACATGACGTTTATCCACAGCGCCCGCTCGCCCAAAGACATCATCTACCACCGCGAGCTGGAACACATGGCGTCGCGGATCGACAACTTCAGCCTGCACCTGATCTGCGAAAAGCACGGCCTGGGCGAACCATGGGCGGGTTATCGCGGCTACCTCAATCACAAGATGCTCGAGCTGATGGTGCCGGACTTCCTTGAGCGCGAAGTGTTCTGCTGCGGCCCGACGCCGTACATGAACGCGGTGAAACGCCTGCTGGAAGTCGCCGGGTTCGATATGGCGCGTTATCACGAGGAATCCTTCGGTGCCACGCCGGCGGAAGCGCGTGCCGATGCGGTAGAGCAAGCTGAACAAGCGGCGGATGCGCCGGAGATCGACCTGGCGGACCTGCATCAAGTGGAGTTCATTGCCTCGGGCAAAAGCATCCGCGTGGCGCCGGGCGAAACCGTGCACGCGGCAGCGGCCAAGCTCGGCCTGTTGATCCCGAAAGCCTGTGGCATGGGGATCTGCGGCACGTGCAAGGTGATGAAGCTGGGTGGCGAGGTGGAGATGGAGCACAACGGCGGGATCACCGAGGAAGACGAGGCCGAGGGTTACATTCTGTCGTGCTGCAGCGTACCGAAGGGTGACGTGCGCATCGAGTTCTGACAGCGGGCGCAGTTCAGAGTAGGAGCGGGCTTGTGTGGGAGCGGGCTTGCTCGCGAAAGCGGTGTGTCAGATCACTGATCTGGTGACTGATACTGCGTATTCGCGAGCAAGCCCGCTCCCACACAAGCCCGCTCCCACATCAGTGGTTACTGGGCGTAGATATGCACGACGAAGTGCTGACCTGATGCTGTCAATTCATAGACTTTATCGTAGATCCTCAACGTCCTTGATGGCTCGCGGATGGTGTCGCCGACTCTGGCGGATTTCCTGAACTCATCCCAGTCGATGACTGTGGTGTTGACGCCGTCGTCGTTTTGCAGGGTGGTACCGTTACTTTGATATTCCATGGTTTGGCTCTCTGCTGGATTTCCATTTCCGGCCGATGATTCGGCAGGCAGTTGTACCCGAAAGGTGGCCGCTGCAGCGGCCTTTTCCTTGCGGGTTCCAAGAGGCTAGTCAATGAAAATACAGTGTGCTGCTGTCAGAAATATCAAATAACAGACTCGGCATAGCGCCAGTATCCGCCGGGATCAGGCGCCCATCACTTTCCGAATATCATCGGCCAATTCCCTTACACGTTCCTCTTCTGTGTCCCACGCACACATGAAGCGCGCGCCGCCTTTGCCGATGAAGGTGTAGAAGCGCCAGCCCTTGGCTGTCAGCGCCGCAATCGCCGGTTCCGAGAGTTGCAGGAACACGCCGTTGGCCTGCACCGGGAACATCAACTCCACGCCGGGAATATCCGCCACCAGGCGGCTCAACAGTTGCGCGCAATGGTTGGCGTGGCGTGCGTGTTTGAGCCAGGCGTCGTTTTCCAGCAGGCCTACCCAAGGGGCAGACAGGAAGCGCATTTTCGACGCCAACTGGCCGGCCTGTTTGCAGCGGTAGTCGAAGTCTTCGGCCAGCTTGTGGTTGAAGAACAGGATCGCTTCACCCACGGCCATGCCGTTTTTGGTGCCGCCAAAGCACAGCACGTCGACGCCGGCCTTCCAGGTCAGGTCGGCCGGCGAGCAGCCCAGGAATGCGCAAGCGTTGGAGAAGCGTGCGCCGTCCATATGCAGGTTCAGCCCGAGTTCCTTGCAGGTGGCGCTGATGGCGCGGATTTCGTCCGGGGTGTACACGCTGCCGACTTCGGTGGCCTGGGTCAGGGTGACCACGCGGGGCTTGGGGTAGTGGATGTCCTGGCGCTTGAGGGCGATCTCGCGGATCGATTCCGGGGTCAGCTTGCCGTTTTCGGTACGGGCGGTGAGCAGCTTGGAGCCGTTGGAGAAAAACTCCGGCGCGCCGCATTCGTCGGTCTCGACGTGGGCGGTTTCCGAGCAAATCACGCTATGGTAGCTCTGGCACAGCGAGGACAGCGCCAGGGAGTTGGCGGCGGTGCCGTTGAAGGCGAAGAACACTTCACAATCGGTTTCGAACAGGTTGCGGAAACCGTCGGCGGCGCGGTGGGTCCATTCATCATCGCCGTAGGCACGTTGATGGCCGTGGTTGGCTTGTTCCATGGCGGCCCAGGCTTCCGGGCAAATGCCGGAATAGTTGTCGCTGGCGAATTGTTGGCTCTTGTCAGTCATGGCCCATTCCTGTGGTCGATGTTGGTGCGCACTGTAACCAAGATTGTCGCGGGTGCGCACGCTCTGTAAATGCAAAGTCACTGGGGAATTATGCACGGCACTCACACCTTGCCTGTCGGACCTGTCCGAGATGGCGCTTTGGACTTGCTCAAGTGGCTGGCGCTGCTGTGCATGGTGCTCGATCACCTGCGCTATGTCGGGTTGAGCCTGGACGGTTTGTATGTGCCGGGGCGCCTGGCGTTCCCATGGTTTTGCCTGGCGATTGCGGCGAATCTGCACCGGGTGAAAGGGGCCCCGGTCAGCGTGCGCTACCTGGGCTGGCTGCTGTTGTTCAGTGTGATCAGCGAGGTACCGTACCGGTTGTTTATCGAGGATGCCGATACGTTGAATGTGTTGCCGACCTTGGCGCTGGGAATGCTGGTTGCGCGAGGATGGCAGCAGAAGACGCTTTTTGATCGAGGATTGGCGCTGATTGCCCTCACGATAGCCGGCGTGTTTTCCCCGTACCTGATGTTCGGATTTTTTGGCGTGCTGCTGCCGTTGGCGATGCTGCTGGTGTTTAGCCGTGCCTGGTATTTCAGCGTATTGCCGGGGTTGGTCTGCGTGGCCGCCAATCAATGGCAGGTGTTGCTCGATAGCGGCACGCTGATGGCGATGTCGGGATTGGCCACATGCCTGATCGCGCCATTGGCCGGTCTGGTCTTGTTGCGACATGCCAAAAACGCCTCGCCGCCGGCGATGCGGCGCTGGGCCTACACCCTCTATCCTCTGCATTTTCTGCTGCTGTTAATCGTCCGCAAAATCATTGCGTAACCCCCTGTGGGAGCGGGCTTGCTCGCGAATGCGGTGGGTCAGTCAACACATGTATTGGCTGGCCCACCGCATTCGCGAGCAAGCCCGCTCCCACATTTTTTCTGCGGCGCTCAATGAATGTCGTAAACGCACCTTTGCGTGGCGTGCGTAGGCATTTGATCTACAGGCGCCAGCCCTACCATCGCATCAAAGGGCCCTGCACCGGGCCTCAACAATACGAAAGGCTGGGAGAGACGCGATGTTCAGCAAACAAGACCAGATCCAGGGATATGACGATGCACTGCTGGCGGCGATGAATGCCGAGGAGCAGCGCCAGGAAGATCATATCGAGCTGATCGCGTCAGAGAACTACACCAGCAAGCGCGTGATGGAAGCTCAAGGCAGCGGCCTCACCAACAAATATGCCGAAGGCTACCCAGGCAAGCGTTACTACGGTGGCTGCGAGCATGTGGATAAAGTGGAAGCCCTGGCCATCGAACGCGCCAAGCAGCTGTTCGGCGCCGATTACGCCAACGTGCAGCCACACTCCGGTTCGTCCGCCAACAGCGCCGTGTACCTGGCCCTGCTGAACGCCGGCGACACCATCCTGGGCATGAGCCTGGCCCACGGCGGTCACTTGACCCACGGCGCCAAAGTGTCGTCCTCGGGCAAGCTGTACAACGCGGTGCAATACGGCATCAACACCGACACCGGCCTGATCGACTACGACGAAGTCGAGCGCCTGGCGGTCGAGCACAAGCCGAAAATGGTCGTGGCCGGTTTCTCTGCCTACTCCAAGACTCTGGATTTCCCACGCTTCCGTCAGATCGCCGACAAGGTTGGCGCGCTGTTGTTCGTTGACATGGCCCACGTCGCCGGCCTGGTTGCCGCCGGCCTGTACCCGAACCCGCTGCCGTACGCCGATGTGGTCACCACCACCACCCACAAGACCCTGCGCGGTCCACGTGGTGGTTTGATCCTGGCCAAGTCCAACGAAGAGATCGAAAAGAAACTCAACGCCGCCGTATTCCCCGGCGCCCAGGGCGGCCCGCTGATGCACGTCATCGCCGGCAAGGCCGTGTGCTTCAAGGAAGCGCTGGAGCCAGGCTTCAAGGCCTACCAGCAACAAGTGATCGATAACGCCCAGGCGATGGCCAGCGTGTTTATCAAACGCGGCTACGATGTAGTGTCCGGCGGCACCGATAACCACCTGTTCCTGGTCAGCCTGATCCGTCAGGGCCTCACCGGCAAAGAGGCGGATGCCGCCCTCGGTCGCGCCCACATCACCGTCAACAAAAACGCCGTGCCGAATGACCCGCAGTCGCCGTTCGTGACCTCGGGCCTGCGCATCGGCACCCCGGCGGTGACCACGCGTGGTTTCAAAGTGGCGCAGTGCATCGAACTGGCCGGCTGGATCTGCGACATCCTCGACAACCTCGGCGACGCCGATGTCGAGGCCAACGTGGCCAAGCACGTGTCTGCCCTGTGCGCTGATTTCCCGGTTTATCGCTGAGCGCGGTTTTGGAGTAATGACTATGCAACGCTACTCGGGCTTCGGCCTCTTCAAGCACTCCCTCAGCCACCACGAAAACTGGCAGAAGATGTGGCGCACGCCCACCCCTAAAAAGGTCTATGACGTGGTCATCGTCGGCGGCGGCGGGCATGGTCTGGCGACCGCCTACTACCTGGCAAAAGAACACGGCATCACCAACGTGGCCGTGGTCGAGAAAGGCTGGCTGGGCGGCGGTAACACCGCGCGCAACACCACCATCGTGCGTTCCAACTACCTGTGGGACGAGTCGGCGCACCTGTACGAACATGCGATGAAACTGTGGGAAGGCCTGTCCCAGGACCTGAACTACAACGTGATGTTCTCCCAGCGCGGCGTGTACAACCTGTGCCACACCCTGCAAGACATCCGTGACTCCGAGCGGCGTGTGAGCGCCAACCGCCTCAACGGCGTGGACGGCGAGCTGCTCAACGCCAAGCAAGTGGCCGACGAGATCCCGTACCTCGATTGCTCGAAAAACACCCGCTACCCGGTACTCGGTGCCACCGTGCAACGGCGCGGCGGCGTGGCCCGTCACGATGCCGTGGCGTGGGGCTTTGCCCGTGCTGCCGACGCCCTTGGCGTGGACCTGATCCAGCAGACCGAAGTGATCGGTTTCCGCAAGGAAAACGGCGTGTGCATCGGCGTGGAAACCACCAAGGGCTTTATCGGCGCCAAGCGCGTCGGTGTGGTCACGGCCGGTAACTCCGGGCACATGGCTTCGCTGGCCGGGTTCCGCCTGCCGATCGAATCCCATCCGCTGCAAGCGTTGGTGTCGGAGCCGATCAAGCCGATTATCGACAGCGTGATCATGTCCAACGCCGTGCACGGTTACATCAGCCAGTCCGACAAGGGCGACCTGGTGATCGGCGCCGGTATCGACGGCTACAACGGCTACGGCCAGCGTGGTTCGTACCCGGTGATCGAGCACACCATCCAGGCCATCGTCGAGATGTTCCCGGTGCTGTCGCGCGTACGCATGAACCGCCAGTGGGGCGGCATCGTCGACACCACGCCGGACGCCTGCCCGATCATCTCCAAGACGCCAGTGCCGAACATGTTCTTCAACTGCGGTTGGGGCACCGGTGGCTTCAAGGCCACTCCAGGCTCAGGCAACGTGTTTGCCGCCAGCCTCGCCAAGGGTGAAATGCACCCGTTGGCCGCACCTTTCTCCATCGACCGTTTCCACAACGGTGCGTTGATCGACGAACACGGCGCTGCGGCCGTCGCCCACTAACAGGAGAAATTCCTATGTTGCATATCTTCTGTCCTCACTGTGGCGAACTGCGCTCCGAAGAGGAATTCCACGCGTCCGGCCAAGCGCATATCCCGCGCCCGCTGGACCCGAATGCCTGCACCGATGAGCAGTGGGGCGACTACATGTTCTTCCGCGACAACCCCCGTGGCCTGCACCACGAGTTGTGGATTCACGCCGCCGGTTGCCGCCAGTATTTCAACGCGACCCGCGACACCCTGACCTACGAAATTCTTGAAACCTACAAGATCGGTGAGAAGCCACAATTCACCGCCAAGGCCTCTGGAGAGAAGGTATGAGCCAGACCAATCGCCTGTCCAACGGTGGCCGGATCGACCGTAATAAAGTCCTGACGTTTACCTTCAACGGCCAGACCTACAAGGGCTTTGAAGGCGACACCCTGGCCGCCGCCCTGTTGGCCAACGGCGTCGACATCATCGGCCGCAGCTTCAAGTACTCGCGTCCTCGCGGCATCTTCGCCGCCGGCGCCGAAGAGCCGAACGCGGTGTTGCAGATCGGTGCGACCGAAGCCACCCAGATTCCCAACGTGCGCGCCACGCAACAGGCGCTGTACCAAGGCCTGGTCGCCACCAGCACCAACGGCTGGCCGAACGTCAACAATGACGTGATGGGCATTCTCGGCAAGGTCGGCGGCAAGCTGATGCCGCCGGGTTTCTACTACAAAACCTTCATGTACCCACAATCGTTCTGGATGACCTACGAGAAGTACATTCGTAAGGCTGCCGGTCTGGGCCGCTCGCCGACCGAGAACGATCCGGACACCTACGACAACTTCAACCGTCACTGCGACGTGCTGGTGGTCGGTGCAGGCCCTGCCGGCCTGGCCGCCGCACTGGCTGCCGCACGCAGCGGCGCGCGCGTGATCATTGCCGACGAGCAGGAGGAGTTCGGCGGTTCGCTGCTCGATTCCCGCGAAAGCCTCGACGGCAAGCCGGCTACCGAATGGGTCGCCAGCGTCATCGCTGAACTCAAGGCCCTGCCGGACGTGGTGCTGCTGCCGCGCGCCACCGTCAACGGCTACCACGACCATAACTTCCTGACCATTCACGAGCGCCTCACCGATCACCTCGGTGACCGTGCGCCGATTGGCGTGGTGCGTCAGCGTATCCACCGTGTGCGTGCCAAGCGCGTGGTGCTGGCGACGGGCGCGTGCGAGCGTCCACTGGTGTACGGCAACAACGACGTGCCGGGCAACATGCTCGCCGGTGCGGTCTCTACCTACGTGCGTCGCTACGGCGTGGCGCCGGGTAAAAAACTGGTGCTGTCGACCAACAACGACCACGCCTACCGCGTTGCGCTGGACTGGCTCGACGCCGGCCTGCAAGTGGTCGCCGTCGCCGATGTGCGCCACAACCCACGTGGTGCGCTGGTGGAAGAAGCCCGCGCCAAAGGTATTCGCATCCTCACCGGCAGCGCCGTGATCGAAGCCCGTGGCAGCAAGCACGTCACCGCTGCCCGTGTGGCCGCGATCGATGTGAAAGCGCACAAAGTCACCAGCCCAGGCGAATGGCTGGACTGTGACCTGGTGGCCAGTTCCGGCGGCTACAGCCCGGTGGTTCACCTGGCGTCGCACCTGGGCGGCAAGCCGACCTGGCGTGAAGACATCCTCGGTTTTGTCCCGGGCGAAGCGCCGCAGAAACGCGTGTGCGTCGGTGGCATCAACGGCGTCTACGGCCTCGGCGATTCCCTGGCCGATGGTTTTGAAGGCGGCGTGCGCGCGGCCAGCGAAGCCGGTTTTGCGCCGGTGGAAGGCACCCTGCCAAAAGCCCTGAGCCGCTTGGAAGAGCCAACGCTGGCGGTATACCAGGTGCCCCACGACAAGCCGACCGCACGGGCGCCGAAGCAATTCGTCGACCTGCAGAACGACGTCACCGCCGCCGCCATCGAACTGGCGACCCGCGAAGGTTTCGAGTCGGTCGAGCACGTCAAGCGCTACACCGCGCTGGGCTTCGGCACCGACCAGGGCAAGCTGGGCAACGTCAACGGCCTGGCGATTGCCGCCCGTTCGTTGAACGTGACCATCCCGCAGATGGGCACCACCATGTTCCGTCCGAACTACACGCCGGTGACGTTCGGCGCGGTGGCGGGCCGTCACTGTGGGCACATCTTCGAACCTGTGCGCTACACCGCACTGCAAGCCTGGCACGTGAAGAACGGCGCCGAGTTTGAAGACGTCGGCCAGTGGAAACGCCCATGGTATTTCCCACGCAACGGTGAAGACCTGCACGCCGCGGTGAAACGCGAATGCCTGGCCGTGCGCGACAGCGTGGGCCTGCTGGATGCGTCCACACTCGGCAAGATCGACATTCAGGGCCCGGATGCCCGTGAGTTCCTCAACCGCATCTACACCAACGCCTGGACCAAGCTCGATGTGGGCAAGGCGCGCTACGGCCTGATGTGCAAGGAAGACGGCATGGTCTTCGACGACGGCGTAACGGCCTGCCTCGCCGACAACCACTTCCTGATGACCACCACCACCGGCGGCGCTGCTCGCGTGCTGCAGTGGCTGGAAATCTACCAACAGACCGAATGGCCAGACCTCAAGGTGTACTTCACCTCGGTCACCGACCACTGGGCCACCATGACCCTGTCCGGCCCCAACAGCCGCAAGCTGCTGGCCGAAGTCACCGACATCGACCTGGACAAGGACGGCTTCCCGTTCATGACCTGGAAAGAAGGCCTGGTGGGCGGCGTACCGGCGCGGGTGTTCCGGATCTCGTTTACCGGCGAGCTGTCGTACGAAGTCAACGTGCAGGCCGACTACGCCATGGGCGTGCTCGAACAGATCGTCGCGGCGGGCAAGAAGTACAACCTGACCCCGTACGGCACCGAAACCATGCACGTGCTGCGGGCCGAGAAGGGCTTCATCATCGTCGGCCAGGATACCGACGGCTCGATGACCCCGGACGACCTGAACATGGGCTGGTGTGTTGGTCGCACCAAGCCGTTCTCGTGGATCGGCTGGCGCGGCATGAACCGTGAAGACTGTGTGCGTGAAGAGCGCAAGCAACTGGTGGGCCTCAAGCCGGTCGATCCGAAAGTGTGGCTGCCCGAAGGTGCGCAACTGGTGTTTGATCCGAAGCAGTCGATCCCGATGAAGATGGTCGGTCACGTCACTTCAAGTTATGCGCACAACTCCCTTGGTTATTCGTTTGCCATGGGCGTGGTCAAGGGCGGCTTGAAGCGCATAGGTGAACGGGTGTTCTCGCCACAGGCCGATGGCAGTGTGATCGAGGCGGAGATTGTGTCTTCGGTGTTCTTCGATCCCAAGGGCGATCGTCAAAATATCTGACGGACCGAGTAGCGGCCTTCGCGAGCAAGCCCGCTCCCACATTTGGAATGCGTAACCCCTGTGGGAGCGGGCTTGCTCGCGAAGACGCCAGTAGCCTCACAACAGAATTTGGATAGGTGCTTTATGACAGCAGCCAATGTGTACCAACAACGCCCAACCACCGGGGCCAAGGCCGAGTCGTCGCTGCACCATGCCGACCTCGCCAGCCTGGTTGGCAAGGGCCGCAAGAACGCCGGTGTGACCGTGCGTGAAAAGAAACTCCTGGGCCACCTGACCATCCGGGGCGATGGGCACGATGCAGCCTTCGCCGCCGGCGTGCACAAGGCCCTCGGCATCGAACTGCCCAGCGCCCTGACCGTGATCGTCAAAGGCGAAACCAGCCTGCAATGGCTCGGCCCGGATGAGTGGTTGCTCATCGTGCCAAGCGGTGAAGAATTCGCCGCCGAGAAAAACCTGCGCGAGGCCCTGGGTGATTTGCATATCCAGGTGGTCAACGTCAGCGGCGGCCAGCAGATCCTTGAACTGAGCGGCCCGAACGTGCGCGACGTGTTGATGAAGTCCACCAGCTACGACGTGCACCCCGACAACTTCCCGGTAGGCAAGGCGGTAGGCACGGTGTTCGCCAAGTCGCAACTGGTGATCCGCCACACGGCCGAAAACACCTGGGAACTGCTGATTCGTCGCAGCTTCTCGGACTACTGGTGGTTGTGGTTGCAGGACGCCTCGGCGGAATTCGGCCTCAACGTCCAAGCCTGAGGAATCAGCCATGAGCCGCGCACCTGATACATGGATTTTGACCGCCGACTGCCCCAGCGTGCTCGGCACGGTGGACGCGGTCACCCGCTACCTGTTCGAGCAGGGCTGCTACGTTACCGAGCACCACTCGTTCGATGACCGGCTTTCGGGCCGGTTTTTCATCCGCGTGGAGTTCCGCCAGCCCGACGGTTTTGACGAGCAAGGTTTCCGCGATGGCCTGGCCACTCGCGGCGGAGCCTTTGGGATGATCTTCGAGCTGACGGCGCCGAACTACCGGCCAAAAGTGGTGATCATGGTCTCCAAGGCCGATCACTGTCTCAACGACCTGCTGTACCGCCAGCGCATCGGCCAACTGTCGATGGACGTGGTTGCGGTGGTGTCCAACCACCCTGATCTGAAGCCGTTGGCCGACTGGCACCAGATTCCCTACTACCATTTCCCCCTCGACCCCAATGACAAACCGTCCCAGGAGCGTCAGGTGTGGCAGGTGGTGGAAGACACCGGTGCCGAACTGGTGATCCTTGCGCGCTACATGCAAGTGCTGTCGCCGGAGCTGTGCCGCAAACTTGATGGAAAGGCCATCAACATTCACCACTCGTTGTTGCCGGGGTTCAAGGGCGCCAAGCCGTATCATCAGGCGTACAACAAGGGCGTGAAGTTGGTGGGCGCCACGGCGCATTACATCAACAACGATCTGGACGAAGGCCCGATCATCGCCCAGGGCGTGGAGGTGGTGGATCACAGCCACTATCCCGAGGATTTGATCGCCAAGGGGCGTGATATTGAAGGGCTGACGTTGGCCCGGGCCGTTGGGTATCACATTGAGCGGCGGGTTTTCTTGAACGCCAATAGGACTGTGGTGCTCTGATGGACGCCTTCGCGAGCAAGCCCGCTCCCACATTCGACTGGGTTCCAACCTTGGAATGCAGTCGAATGTGGGAGCGGGCTTGCTCGCGAAGAGGCCTTCACTAACAACGCAAAAACAGCATCTGTACCCGAGCATTTAACGCGCTGCCCACCCAAGGGCAACGCAGTTCCATAAAAACAACAGCGAGGTGAAAGCATGTCTGGTAATCGTGGTGTCGTGTATCTCGGCAACGGCAAGGTCGAAGTACAGAAAATCGACTATCCCAAAATGCAGGACCCCCGTGGCAGGAAGATCGAGCATGGCGTCATCCTGCGCGTGGTCTCCACCAACATCTGCGGCTCCGACCAGCACATGGTGCGCGGCCGTACCACCGCCCAGACCGGCCTGGTGCTCGGTCACGAGATCACTGGTGAAGTGATCGAGAAGGGCAGCGACGTCGAGAACCTGAAGATCGGCGACCTGGTTTCCGTCCCTTTCAACGTCGCCTGCGGCCGCTGCCGCTCGTGCAAAGAGCAACACACCGGCGTGTGCCTGACCGTCAACCCGGCGCGTGCCGGGGGGGCCTACGGCTACGTCGACATGGGCGACTGGACCGGCGGCCAGGCCGAATACGTGCTGGTGCCGTACGCCGACTTCAACCTGCTCAAGCTGCCGGACCGCGACAAGGCCATGGAAAAAATCCGTGACCTGACCTGCCTCTCCGACATCCTGCCAACCGGCTACCACGGCGCCGTCACGGCCGGCGTTGGCCCTGGCAGCACTGTGTACATCGCCGGTGCCGGCCCGGTCGGCCTGGCCGCTGCCGCGTCTGCTCGCCTGCTCGGTGCGGCGGTGGTGATCATCGGTGACGTCAACACCATCCGCCTGGCCCACGCCAAGGCCCAGGGTTTTGAAATTGTCGACCTGTCCCAGGACACGCCGTTGCATGAACAGATCGCCGCGTTGCTGGGCGAGCCTGAAGTGGATTGCGCAGTTGACTGCGTGGGCTTCGAAGCCCGTGGTCATGGGCACGACGGCGTCAAGGCGGAAGCCCCGGCCACCGTGCTCAACTCGCTGATGGGCGTGGTGCGCGTGGCGGGCAAGATCGGCATTCCGGGCCTGTACGTCACCGAAGATCCGGGTGCCGTCGACGCCGCCGCGAAAATGGGCAGCCTGAGCATCCGCTTCGGCCTGGGCTGGGCCAAATCCCACAGCTTCCACACCGGCCAGACCCCGGTGATGAAGTACAACCGCGCGCTGATGCAAGCGATCATGTGGGACCGTATCAACATCGCCGAGATCGTCGGTGTGCAGGTCATCAGCCTGGACGACGCGCCAAAAGGCTACGGCGAGTTTGACGCAGGCGTGCCGAAGAAGTTTGTGATCGATCCGCACAAGCTGTTCAGCGCCGCGTAATCGACAGATAAGGGCGACTCAGGGTCGCCCTTATCTCATGGGTCAGTTTTTTATAAACAACCAGCTGATACACATACTGATGAAAGAGATGAAGCTGATCAGGGTGGGGATGACCATCCAGTACTTGAGATGCGCAGGTATTTTTTCGACATCCTCAACACGTACCAAATGCCTCCATTGAAATAGTGTGGGAACTAGAATGATGAGCGCCATGGCGACGAGACGAGAGGGCCGCCCTTCAAAGGGAGCATTACGAAGTGCACTCTTGTGCACGATGATATAGGCGCTGCAGTCCACATAGCGCTCTGCAGCATCGAGTTTTTTGAACATGGCGTAAAAGATCAGCGGGAAGCTAAGTAGCATGATGGCCCCCGAGCAGATGCCGATGTATTCAATGAACATCTAATCCCTCACAGTCTTGAAGAGAAATCTTCCAGTACTTTCCCCCAACTCGCTCCCCACCTTGCCACCGACCAGTCCGCCTGCTGCACCACATACAACTGCGCATGCCAAGGCGCCGGCGCCTGCCGTCGGTATGCCAAAAACAATCATGCATGCCGCAATACCGATAGGGGCCCCGAATGTACCTCCCGCAGCAGCACCACCGATGCCAAGTACTAGCTTGCCTCCTTCAACGTACTTTGCCTGGGTGCAGTCTTGCTCACGTCCGGTAGAGCAAGCCTCCGTTATCTCCAACGCCGTTGCCCCTTCTTCAGCATTTGCGAGGCCTTGGCTATACGCTTGACCGACTGCTCGTACCCCTGGATTTCCCCATGGTGCCAATAGCTCTTACTGGAAATCCCTAGCATCTTTTTAATCGAACCTTCGCGTTTCAACCCTGTGCCCCAGTGCGCAAATCCTGAGAGTTGAATATCAAGCTTCGCAAACAGTTCCCTGCGTTTAAACAAGAACTCATCTCTTGCAGCCAGGGTGCCCTTTCTCAAGTACTGCTTATGCAAATCATCGATGTCCTTGAGCGTTTTCTCGATCTTTGCCAGGTGATTGCTCCAGGCACCACTGGTGCTGCCAATGCCAAGAGAGGCCAGGGACATGATTACTTGTAGTTGATCGTAGTTTTTGACCAAGAATTGATCGACGGCAGAGTGCGCCAATAACGAGTGTTTGATGTTTTCGGCTGAGCGCATCAATCGCGCTTCTTCTGCCGTGCAGGACGCTGTTCGGTTATCTCCGATAATGACCAACTGCCCAGGCAACACCACGGTGTTGCGGATGTGCTGATTGAGGAGATCGAACTTTGTGTGCGTGTGCAGGTTGAGTGACAGGCTTAGTTTGAGCAGTGGATAAGGCTGAGGCCTTTCGTTGATGAATGCGTAGGGTCCTTGCATCGCGTACACCTCCAAGACTGTGGCGCACGACTATAAGAAGGCGCCACAGATGGAGTAAGACGCTAACTGGAGCATGGTTAACGTTTCAGAAGCGGACTACTCAAGTGTCCGCTCGTGCCTACAATGGCAGTGTGGGAAGGATCAGCGATTGGCCAACGCCCCTTGGTACACCGTCGGGCCTGTCGGCTGTTTGCTCACCGAGCCGCCTTTGGTTTCCGAACTCACCATCAGCGTGACCGGCTTCTTGATCGACTCCTGCTGGCGCGGGTTGAGGCCGATGATGCCTTTGCCGTCTTCCGGCAACAGGCCAAGGGACACTGGCACGCCGTCTTCGGGGATTGCCCACAGTTCCAGGCTCTGGTCTGGCGCAGGGGTGGCGGCGGCAATCGGTTGCACTTCCAGGTAGTCCTTGTGGGCCATGATCTGCGCAGCGGGCTGCTGGGTCGTGGTCACCAGGGTCGCGGCGGATTTGACCGAGTCTTGGGTGTAAAGGGCACCGCCGATACCCGCGAGCACCACAAGGCAGGCGCCCACGAACAGACGCGGGCCGTTCCAGAATGAGGGTTTGTGCTCAATCATTTGGGGGTCGATCGTAGTCATAGGTCTCTTCCTGACAAATTTTGTAGTCAACTCATGGACCTTGTGCAGGACGATGGGTTCCTGAACCCATCGCCCGTGATCTTCGCTAAAGTGATGCCAATTTGCCTTGATATAGCACTGGGCCAGTGGGCTGGCCGGTCGGTGAGCCGCCTTGTGGCTCCAGGCTCACGGCCAAGGTCAGTGGCGTGGAGAGCAGGGCTTTTTGTGCGTTGTTCAGCTGGATTTGACCTTTACCCGCTGTGGGTACCAAGCCCAGTGAAATCGGTTTGCCACCGGCGGGGATCGCCCACAGTTGCAGGGCACGCGCCGGTTCCACGGCGGCCAGGGCCAGCGGCTCGACCTGCAGTCGGTCACCCACCGCCTGCACCCGCAATGCCGGCTGCTGGCTGGCGTTGACCAGGGTGGCGTTGTACGTCACGCCTGGATCGCGGGGGTACAGCACGCCCACCAGCAGCGCCGTGCCCAGCACGCAAGCGGCCGCGAGCAAGCGCCAACTGATCCTGAACGCTTTCTTCGCCGGCATATGCAGCACCTGCGGTTCGATGCGCGCCTGGATGCCCGCCCAAACGTGATCCGGCACCGGGTGTTCCGGCAGCTCGCCGGTCAGCGTGGCGAGGGCGTCCTGCCAATGGCCGAGCTCGACCCGCAGCGCGGGATCTTCCAGCAGCAACCCATCAAAGCGCCGACGCGCGGTCGCGGGCATCAGACCGATGGCGTAGTCGGCCGCGAGAGCGCGGCGCAGGGTCGTGGTTTGGTAGTTCATGATTCAAGGCACCTGCGTAGGCGCTCCATGCCGCGACGGATCCAGGATTTGACCGAGCCCAGCGGCGCCGCCATGTGCGCGGCCAACTCTGCGCATGACAGGCCCTTGAAGTAGGCCACGCTGATCGATTGACGCTGCATGCCGTCAAGGCTGTCGAGGCAGCGGTTCAGCGCATGGGTATCGCGTTCGCGGTCGAGTTGCTCGTGGGCGCTGGGGCTGTCATCGAGCAGGGCGTCCTGCTGGCCGTCGACCAGGGGTTGCTCGCGGTGTTTGCGCAGTTGGTCGATGGCCAGGTTGCGGGTGATGTTGACCATCCACGTCATCGGCGCCGCCAGGTGGGCCTCGTAGCGCGAGGCGTTGTACCAGATACGCACGAAGGCTTCCTGCAGCACCTCTTCGGCCAGGTCCGGGCGCCCCATGAACCGCAAGGCAACGCCGTGCAAGCGCGGCGAAACACTGCGGTAAAGGGTTTCGAACGCCTGGCGATTGCCCTCGGCACATCGGGCCAGCAAGGCGCACAACGGATCAGCGTCGTTGATCGAAATAAGGCATCTCCAGGCTCGCGAACGAGGGCGACGGCAATGCGCACGGTAGGCAAAGGGTAGTTCAGCTTGTGCGTTCATTCCATTTCACTCGCGGCGGCGCATGGTGGATATACGCGAGGGCAGGGGATTCGGATGCAGCCTTTTCTGAACTAACCTCCATGTGGGAACAATCCTTCGGGACAGTCAGTCAAACCCATGCTTTCAGCTCTTACATCCAGAGGTTGTTTCAATGAAGATTTCACGCGGTTTCGCCCTTTCCTGCCTGATGACCCTGGCAGCCGGCCCGGTGTTTGCCGCAGGCTTCAGCCTTGGCGATGCAGCCAATGCGATTTCCGGCATGCAAGGTGGCAACAACAAGGCTGCCGCTGCCGCACCGTCGTCCGAGACGGCCGATTTGCTGAGCACACTGACCTCGCAACTGAACATCACCCCCGAGCAAGCCATCGGCGGCACCGGCGCGATGCTCGGCTTGGCCAAGAACAAGCTGAGTGGCAATGACTACTCGCAACTGGGCAACAGCGTGCCGGGCCTGGATCAGCTGTCGGGCAACAATGCCCTGGGCAGCCTCGGCGCCTTGAGCGGGATGCTCGGCCAGGCCGGTGGCAGCAAGACCAGCGGCCTGGACGGCCTGCTGGGTAACGTGAAGAGCACCAACGACCTGAACACCGCGTTCGGCGCCCTGGGTATGGACAGCGGCATGATCGGCCAGTTTGCCCCGGTGATCCTGCAGTTCCTGGGCGGCCAGGGTGCCAACGAATCGTTGCTGGGCAAATTGGCCCAGGCGTGGGGCACCGGCAGCTAAGAACGCTCTGCGCGCAGTTGTTCGATGCGCGCATCTTTCTCGTTCCAGAGCTGGTTCACCCAGTTCTGGACGGTCTGGCGAAACGCCGGATCGTTCTCGTAATCCCCCTGCCACAACGCCGGGTCCAACTCACGGGTACGGATGTCGATGATCACTTCTGGCACCGCGCCGCTGATCAAATCCCAGAATCCCGGAATCTCTTGCTGTGGATACACCACGGTCACATCGAGGATCGCGTCCAGCTGTTCGCCCATCGCCGCCAGCACAAAGGCCACGCCGCCCGCCTTGGGCTTGAGCAGGCGCCTGAACGGTGAGTCCTGCTGCTGGCGCTTGGCCTCGTTGAAGCGCGTGCCTTCCAGGTAATTGACCACCGTCACCGGCTGGCGCTTGAACAATTCACAGGCCTGTTTGGTGATTTGCAGATCCTGCCCGGCCAGTTCCGGATGCTTGGCCAGGAACGCCTTGCTGTAGCGCTTCATGAACGGGTAATCCAGCGCCCACCAGGCCAGGCCGAGGAACGGCACCCAGATCAGCTCTTTTTTCAGGAAGAATTTGAAGAACGGCGTGCGCCGGTTGAGGGCCTGGATCAGCGCCGGGATGTCCACCCAGGATTGGTGGTTGCTGATCACCAGGTAGGAGGTGTCGCGACGCAGGTCGTCGCCGCCGCGAATATCCCAGCGGGTGGGGATGCAGCGCGCGAAGATCAGTTTGTCGATCTCGGCCCAGGTCTCGGCGATCCACATCACCGCCCAGGACATAGAGTCGCGAGAACGGCCAGGGGCGACCAGCTTGAGCAAGGCAAACACCATCAACGGACCGATCAGGACCAGGGTGTTGAGCAATAGCAGCAGTGTGACCAGACAGCCGGTGAGCAGGCGGCGCATAAGCAACTCTTGGGATCTTGTGGGCGGGCCATGATAAGAGAGCTGAGTCTAGAGACCAAATCGCAAAGTATCGGACGAATGTTTCACAATGTGCCGGGTATGGTTCCGGTGAGCTAACTAAGTGCCGCGCGTGCGGTCTAGAATCCGCCTACTTCTTTCCGAGGACATGCCTTCGTGAAACTTCTATTTGCCTCGCTTGCCCTGGTTGCCTTGCCGGTCATGGCTGCTGAACCGACCCTTTACGGTCGCTACGAATACATCCAGTTGCCGGAGATCGGCCAAACCTTCAAGGCCAAGATGGACACTGGCGCGCTCACCGCTTCGCTGTCGGCCCGTGACATCGAAACCTTCCAGCGCGATGGCGATGACTGGGTACGTTTCCGCCTCGGCGGCAAGGATGCGTCGGACAAAGTCTACGAGCACAAGGTCGCGCGGATCAGCAAGATCAAGAGCCGCGCCGACGAAGATGACGAGAAGGACGAACCCGCCGTGGCCAAGCGCCCGGTGATCGACCTGGAAATGTGCCTGGGCAACGTCAAGCGCACCGTCGAGGTCAACCTCACCGACCGCAGTAGCTTCAACTACCCGCTGCTGATCGGTGCCAAGGCCCTGCGTGAATTCGGCGCTGCGGTAAACCCGGCCCGTCGTTACACTGCCGACAAACCGGACTGCTGACAGAGCCCCATGCCCCACATCCTGATTGTCGAAGACGAAGCGGCGATAGCCGATACGCTGCTGTTTGCCCTGCAAGGCGAGGGTTTCACCACCACCTGGCTGAGCCTCGGCCAGGAGGCGCTGGCCTATCAGCGCCAGACCCCGGCTGACCTGATCATCCTCGACATCGGCCTGCCGGACATCACCGGCTTTGAAACCTGCAAGCAATTGCGCCGCTTCAGCGAAGTGCCGGTGATGTTCCTCAGTGCCCGTGACGGCGAGATCGATCGGGTGGTGGGCCTGGAAATCGGCGCCGATGATTATGTGGTCAAGCCGTTCAGCCCGCGGGAAGTGGCGGCGCGAGTGCGGGCGATCCTCAAGCGTGTAGGGCCCGCTGTCGCGCCGGCGGTGTTTCAGGTGGACCTGGAACGCATGCAGATCAACTATCGCGGTCAGCCCCTGAGCCTGACGCGGCACGAATTCCGTTTGTTGCAAAGCCTGCTGGAACAGCCCGAGCGTGTGTTCAGCCGCGAGCAATTGTTGGACGCGGTCGGCGTGGCCGCGGATGCCGGTTACGAACGCAATATCGACAGCCATATCAAAAGCCTGCGCAGCAAGTTGCGCAGCGTCGCCGCCGAGGCCGAGCCGATCCAGACCCATCGCGGCCTCGGCTACAGCTACAGCCCGAGCCACAGCTGATGCGCCTGGGGCTACGGATTTTCTTGGTATACGCGCTGTTTATCGGCCTGACCGGTTATTTCGTGCTCAGCACGGTGATGAAGGAAATCCGCCCCGGCGTGCGTCAGTCCACCGAGGAAACCCTGGTGGACACCGCCAACCTGCTCGCCGAGATCCTGCGCGATGACGTGAAAAACGGCACCCTTGGCCAAAGCCACTGGCCCGAATTGCTCAAGGCCTATGGCAACCGCCAGCCAGGGGCGACCATCTGGGGGCTGCCGAAAAACCAGGTCAACCACCGCATCTACGTGACCGATGCCAAGGGCACCGTGCTGCTCGACTCCACGGGCGAAGCGGTGGGCCAGGATTACTCCAAATGGAACGACGTGTACCTGACCCTGCGCGGCGAGTACGGCGCCCGCTCCACCCGCAGCGCAGCGGATGACGCCGCGTCGTCGGTGATGCACGTCGGTGCGCCGATCCGCGACAACGGCCAGATCATCGGCGTGGTCACCGTGGCCAAGCCCAACAGTTCGTTGCAGCCCTATGTGGACCGCACCGAGCGGCGCTTGCTGTGGTACGGCGCCGGCCTGGTGGTGCTGGGCCTGTTGCTCGGGGCGTTGCTGTCGTGGTGGCTGAGCGTGGCCCTGCGTCGGCTCACGGCCTACGCAGAGGCGGTCAGCGAAGGTCGGCGGGCCGAGTTGCCGCATTACCGGGGCGGCGAGCTCAAGCAGCTGTCCACCGCCGTGGAGCACATGCGCACGCAGTTGGAGGGCAAGGCCTACGTCGAACATTACGTGCACACCCTGACCCACGAACTGAAAAGCCCGCTGGCGGCGATTCGCGGCGCGGCGGAGCTGTTGCAGGGCGACATGAGCCGCGAGCAGCAGCAGCGCTTTGTCGGCAATATCGACAGCGAAAGCGCGCGCTTGCAGCAGTTGATCGAACGCCTGCTGAACCTGGCGCAAGTCGAGCAACGCCAGGGGCTGGAAGAGCAGGCGCAGATTCCGCTGGCGACTATGGTCGAGGACGTGCTCAAGGCCCAATGTGCGCGGATCGAAGGCGCGGGCCTGCATGTCGAGCAACGGATAACGGCGGATGTGAAGGTGTATGGCGAACCCTTCCTGCTGCGCCAGGCCCTCGGCAACCTGCTGGACAACGCCTTGGACTTCACCCCGCCCGGTGGGGTGTTGCGGTTCAGCGCGCAGGTGCAGCACAACGCTGTGCACGTCAGCCTGTTCAACCAGGCCGCACCGATTCCCGACTATGCCCTGCCGCGCCTGAGCGAGCGTTTCTACTCGCTGCCACGCCCGGCCAGCGGGCGCAAAAGCACCGGCCTGGGCCTCAACTTTGTCGAAGAAGTGATGAAGCTGCACGGCGGCGCGTTGCAGATCGGCAATGTGCAAGGTGGGGTGAACGTGGTGCTGCATCTCCACACAGTCTCCACAGTGCCCACATAAATCTCCCACACAGGCTGCCCAGACTCTCCCCATCAAAACAGGGAGAGTCCCATGAACCGCAGTCTGCTTTTCAAACTTGGCGCGATTGCGCTGCTGATGCTGGTGTTGCTGATTCCACTGCTGATGATCAACGGCATCATCGGTGATCGCCAAAACACTCGCGATGCCGTGCTGGATGACATCGCCCGCAGCTCCAGCTACAGCCAGCGTCTGACTGGCCCGTTAATGGTGGTGCCGTACCGCAAGACTGTGCGCGAGTGGAAGCTCAATGAAAAACTCAACAAACGCTACGAAGTCACCCGTGAAGAGCGCGGCCGTTTGTACTTCCTGCCGGACCGCTTCGAACTCGACGGCAAGGTGCAGACCGAACTGCGCGCCCGTGGCATCTACCAGGCGCGGCTGTTCCATGCCGACAACCGTATCAGCGGGCATTTTGAACTGCCGGCACAACTGGGCATCACCGAAGACTTTGCCGACTACCGCTTTGAACCGGCGTTCCTGGCGGTGGGTATCAGCGATATTCGTGGCATCGAGAACTCGCTGAAACTGGAACTGGGCAGCCAGCGCCTGGACTTCGAACCGGGCTCCCAAGTCGACTGGCTGGGCGAGGGCGTGCACGTGGCGCTGCCGGAGCAGGACAGTAAAAAACCTTATGTCGTGACCTTCGCTTTCGACCTGCGCCTGCAAGGCACCGAACAACTGCAAGTGGTGCCGGTGGGCAAGGTCAGCCAAGTGTCGCTCGCCTCCAACTGGCCGCATCCGAGCTTTATCGGCAACTTCCTGCCGGCCCAGCGTGACGTCACCGATCAGGGCTTCAGCGCCAACTGGCAGACCTCATTCTTTTCCACCAACCTTGAGCAGGCGCTGCAAAGTTGCCTGGACGGGCAGGGCTGCAAGGACTTCAACAACCGCAGCTTCGGCGTCAACTTCATCGACCCGGTGGACCAGTACCTCAAGAGCGACCGCGCGATCAAATATGCGCTGCTGTTTATCGCCCTGACTTTTGCCGGCTTCTTTCTGTTTGAAGTGCTCAAGAGCCTGGCAGTGCACCCGGTGCAGTACGCGTTGGTGGGCTTTGCGCTGGCGTTTTTCTACCTGCTGCTGTTGTCGTTGTCCGAGCACATCGGCTTTGCCCTGGCTTACCTGATCTCGGCGAGTGCCTGCGTGTTGTTGATCGGTTTCTACGTGTGCCATGTGCTGCGCAGCGTCAGCCACGGGCTGGGGTTTTCGGCGGGGTTGGCGGCGTTGTATGCCTTGCTCTACGGGCTGTTGAGTGCCGAGGATTACGCGCTGCTGATGGGCTCGCTGTTGCTGTTTGGGTTGCTGGGCACGGTGATGGTGCTGACGCGCAAACTGGATTGGTATGGCGTGGGCAAGCGCAAGGCGGTGGAGCCGTTGCAGTTCGATCTGGAGGCGGTGCAATGATTGGGTTAAGGGAAGATCAGCAGATGAAGGCGAGGCTAGTCAACTTCCTCAACCACACCACTGGACAATGTGGGAGCGGGCTTGCTCGCGAAAGCGGTGGGTCAGTCAATGAATCCGTTACTGATAGACCGCATTCGCGAGCAAGTCGAATCGTCGCACCGCCGCTCCTACAGGGGAATGTCGGTGGGGGTTAGGCGGGAGGTTGGGTTTCAAGCATCGAGGGACGCTGGCTGACCTCGGCGTACCAGGCGGCGAGCTTCGGGTTGTCGAGGCGCCATTGCAGGTCCGGGTGGCGGAAGTCCAGGTAACCCAGGGCACACGCCACACTGATCGCCGCGATATCGAAATGGCTGGCCAGCTCCGCAATCGCATCCGCTTCCAACTCGGCCACGCTGCGCCGGATCTTGTTGCGCTGCTCATCCAGCCACTGGTCCCAATGCTTCTGCACCGGGCGCATCGCGGTCTCGTAGCGCACCAGCACGGCGGCATCCATGATGCCGTCGGCCATTGAGGCCAGGGTCAGGCGGCGCCAGCGGGCGGAGCCGTCGCGGGGGATCAGCGGGTTGCCGACGTGCTGGTGGTCGAGGTAATCGAGGATCACCCGGCTGTCGTGCAGCATCGAACCGTCGGCCAGGCGCAGGGCCGGGATCTTGCCCACGGGGTTGCCTTGCACCACTTGCAGGTCGGGCTGGACCGGCGTCGGCAGGGTGGCTTGCAGCGCCACGCGGTCCTGTTGGCCGGTTTCGATCAGCAGCACGCGGACCTTGCGCACGAAGGGCGAGGCGGGGTTGTGGAACAGGGTCATGGTGGACATGGGTATTCCTCAAGATGGCAGCGGCTAGCCTAGAGGCATTTGTGGTGTTTTTGAAGGCCTCTTCGCGAGCAAGCCCGCTCCCACATTTGACCCCATTTTGTCAGGCGGATCGCGGTCGAATGTGGGAGCGGGCTTGCTCGCGAAAGCGCCATCAGCTACGCCGCTTAAACAACCCCCAAGTGCCAAGCGCCGCCGGCACCCCCAACCCCACCCAACTCAACGAATCCCACCACCCATCCCCCAGCAACGCCGCAAACAACCCGGCTGCACTCAGCACGCCAATCCCCAAGGGAATGCCAAACACCTTCCAGAAACTCGACTGTCTTGGCTTCATGTCTTGCGCCTGACGATCCACAGGTAAATACCGCTGAGCAACACGATGATGGTCAGCACATCCAGCACAGCCCACAAAATCTTCATCGGCATGCCGCCGTAGTCGCCAAAGTGCAGCGGCTGGGACATGCCCATGGCGTCCATGTACCACGGCCGCTCGGCGATGGCGGTGACAGCCAGGGTACTGGCGTCGATCAGCACCGGCGTGAGCAGGTGCGAGGTCAGGTGCGTGCTGCCCTTCATGAACACCGCGTAGTGGTGCTCGCTGGAAAAGCGCGTGCCGGGGAAGGCGATAAAGTCTGGCTGCATGCCCGGTGCGGCCTTGGCGGCGATGGTCAGCAAGTCCGTTGCCGGGGCGCGCTGGGTCAAGGGCGGGGCGTTTTTGTAGGGTTCGATCATGGCGCCGAGGCTGTCCTGGCGCCAGGCGGCGATGATCAGGTCGGCGCAGGCGCTGATCACGCCGGTGACGCCGACCACCAGGGCCCAGGTCAGGGTCACCACGCCGATCAGGTTATGCAGGTCGAGCCAGCGCAGGCGTGTGGATTTGTCGTGGCGCACCGTGGCGAACCTCAGGCGGCGCATGAACGGCAGGTACAACACCGTGCCCGAGATGATCGCCAGCACAAACAGAATGCCCATGAACGCCAGCAACAACTTGCCCGGCAGCCCGGCGAACATATCCACATGCAGACGCAGCAGGAACAGGGTGAAGCCGCCATTTGCCGACGGCATCTGCACCGCATCACCCGTACGCGCATCCAGCATGAAGGTGTGCGACGAATTGGGTTCGGTACCGGCAGTGGCGGCCATGATCGCGATCACACCGTTCGGGTCGTCCTCGTCCCAGGCCAGGTACTGCATGGCCTCGCCGGGGCGATGGGCCTGGGCCTTGGCCACCAGCTGTTCGAGGTTGAGCCGCGGCGTATCGGCGGGCATCTGCGCCAGTGCCGGCTCGTTGCCCAGCAGGTGGTCGATCTCGTGGTGGAACACCAGCGGCAGGCCGGTGAGGGCAAGCAGCAGCAGGAATACGGTGCAGATCAGGCTGGTCCAGGTGTGGACGAAGGACCAGCGGCGGATAGTGGTGCTTTTCATTTTCCAACCTTCAGACATGCCGAGGCCGCCCACTGGGGGGCGGCCCGGCTGTTAACTCAGCCGATCACCACTGGTAGGTGGCGCTGGCAACGACGCTGCGTTGGTCGCCGAAGTAGCAATAGTTGGCGTCACAGGTCGACAGGTAGTCCTTGTTGAACAGGTTGGTGGCGTTGAGCTTCACCGATGCGCCCTTGAGGGCGTTGTCCAGGCGGCCGAGGTCGTAATGCACCGAACCGTCGAACACGGTGTAGGCGTTGGCCTTGCCCAGCCAGGTGTTGGCCTGGTCGCCATAGGTGTTGCCGGTGTAACGCGCACCAAAGCCGACGCCGAAACCATCGAGTGGGCCTGTGTGCCACGTGTAGTCAGTCCACAGCGAGGCTTGCTGGTTGGGCATCAAGGTCAGGCGGTTGCCTTTGTAGATGCCTTTTTGCACCTCGGACTTGGCCAGGGTGTAAGCGGCGATGACCTTGAGGTTCTCGGTCACGTCAGACACGGCTTCCAGCTCCAGGCCCTTGACCTTCACTTCGCCGGTCTGGCTGTTGATCTGCTGGTTGCCAGCGCCAAGGGTGGTCACTTGCACGTTCTTCTGGGTCAGATCGTAGACCGCCGCCGTCAGCAGCGTGTTGGAACCGGGCGGCTGATACTTGACGCCCATTTCCCACTGTTTGCCTTCGGTCGGTTTGAAGGTCTTGGCCGCACTGGTATCGGCGTTGCTTGCCGGTTGGAACGATTCGGCGTAGGACAAGTACGGTACGAAGCCCGAATCGAACACATAGCTCAGCGCTGCGTTGCCGCTGAAGTGTTTGATGCGGTCGGTGTTGGTCGCATCGCTGCCGTTGAAGTAAGTGGTGGCCTGATGCACCCAGTCTTCACGCCCGCCCAGGGTCAGGCGCCATTTGTCCAGGGCCATCTGGTCCTGTACGTAGAGGCCGGTCTGCACGGTTTTCTGGTTGTAGTCGTAGAACGGCCGGACGTCGGTCGGGCGTACCGTCGGCGTGGTATTGACCGGGTTGAAGATGTTGATACCCGAAGCGGTGCCGTAAATCGCGCGGTAGGACGTATCGGTACGCTGGTGGTCCAGGCCCAGCAGCAAGGTGTGGATCACGTCGCCAGTGGCGAAGTCGGCCTGGAAGTTGTTGTCCACCGCAAACTGGCCGATGTTCTCGTCCACATTGGTGGTCGAACGGCTGATATTGCCCGCGGCATCCGCCGGCGAATAGGCATAGGAGCCCACAGTCAGCTGCTGGAACGATAATTCCGACTTGGTGTAGCGCAGGTTCTGCTTGAACTGCCACGTATCGTTGAAACGGTGTTCGAAGGCATAACCCAGCGCGTAGTAGGTACGGTCGTAGAACTCGTAGTCCGGGTCGCCCAGGTTCTTGTGATGGGACACTTCGCCCAGCGGCGATTTGATCTTGGTGCCCTGGATCGGCATGAACTGGCTGGTGGTGCCGGTATCGTCGCGGGTGAACTGCGAGAGCAAGGTCAGCTTGGTGTCGGGGTCGACGTTCCAGGTCAGGCTGGGGGCGATGTTGTAGCGCTTGTTATCGATATGATCGACCTGAGTGCCGGCATCGCGTACCACGCCGCTGAGGCCGTAGAGGAACTGGCCTTCATCGTCGATCTTGCCGGTGCTGGCGAAGTTGATCTGGCGGTAGTTGTCGCTGCCGTATTGCACTTGGACGGCATGGCTCGATTCTTCGCTGGGACGGCGGCTGACCATGTCCAGGAGGCCTCCCGGTGGCGTCTGGCCGTACACCGACGACGCGGGGCCGCGCAGCAGGGCGAGGCGGTCGAGGTTCCAGGTCTCGGCCTTCGGGTTGGCGTAGACGCCGCGCGGCAGTGGCAGGCCGTCGAGGAACTGGGTCGGTTCGAAGCCGCGTACACGCATCCAGTCGTAGCGGGTGTCGCTGCCGTAGCTCGCGGAAACGATACCGGGCATGTATTTGACCGCGTCATCCAGGTTCTGCACGTTGCGGTCTTGCATCTGCTGGCGGGTGGCGACGGAAATCGAGCGCGGCGCCTCGACCAGGGCGGTATCGGTCTTGGTCCCGGCAGCGGTGCGCGTTGCGACATACCCGTCCACCGGGCCCCAGGCGCTTTCATAGCTGCCTTGGCCAATGATATTGGTCTGCGGCAACGCCACTACACCCTCCGGGATTGCCACCAGCGTGTACGTGCCGGCGCTGCTCTGTTCCAACTGCAAGCCCGTGCCGCGCAGGGCTTCGCGCAGTGCGCCCGGTGCATCGAACTGGCCTTGGACCGGGGCCGAGGTCTTGCCGGCGGCGAGTGCCGGGTTGAGGGTCAGGGCCAGGCCCGCTTGGCTGGCGATCTGGTTCAGGGTGGCCGCCAGGGGCGCCGCCGGCAGGTTGTAGGCACGCACGCTGGAGGCCTGTTCGGCGGCGATCAGCAAGGGGCTGGCCAGCGGGGTACCGAGGGCGATGGCCACGGCTAACAGGCTGGGGCGCAGCAGGGTGTCTAGCGTGCGGGACATGGGGTGGCTCCTGAATGGAAATATTTCTCAATTGCCTAGGTGCCGAACGAGAATCGAAAAGTGATAGGGCTGGGGAAAAATATTTTTTGGGGCGTTCTTGAGGGCCCCATCGCAGGCAAGCCAGCTCCCACCTTTGACTGTGTTCACAAATCAAATGTGGGAGCTGGCTTGCCTGCGATGGCAATCGCCCAGGCACCGCAGAACCTAAGGCTTGGCGCTGACCGTCAGCCACCACGGCGTAAGCTGCTCGATCTGAACCGGCAAAGTCGGCAGCAGCGCATTCAACGCCAGGGTTGTGTCATGCAGCGGGAAGCTGCCGGTGATCCGCAGGTCGGCCACATTGTTATCCACGCCCAGGTGCCCGGTGCGATAACGGCTGAGTTCCTCGATCACATCCCCCAGGCGAGCGTTGTCGACCACCAGCATGCCGCGCGTCCAGGCGTCGGTAGCCGGGGTGACGGCCAACGTAGGGCCCAGCCCGTCGCTGCGCATCAGCACTTGCTGGCCTTCCTTGAACACCTGTTCGTGCGGCGAGGTTTCGGGCTGGGCGCCGACGGCCGATTGCAGCACGCTCAAGCGCGTGGCGTGGTCTTCGCGCTTGACGATAAACCGCGTGCCCAGCGCCCGCAGGCTGCCGTCGCGGGTCTGCACATAGAACGGCCGCGCGTCGTTGTGGCCGGTTTCGACGAGGATTTCGCCGTCCTGCAACACAATCAGCCGGCGCTTTTCATCGAAGCGTACGTCGATGGCGCTGTGGGTGTTGAGGTTGATCAGCGTGCCGTCCGGCAACTTCAGCGTGCGCTGCTCGCCAGTGGCGGTGCGTTGGTCGGCCAGCCAATAGTGGATCGGTACGTAGCGTTCGCCGGCGAACAACGCCAGGCCGATGACCAGCGCGATGCTTGCCAGCCCGCTGCCGAGCTTGCGCACCCGCTGGCGAATGCCCTCGCGGGACTGCAACAACGCCACCCGCGCCGGGCCCGAGGCGGCACTGAAACGCTGGTCGAGCATGCCCAACTGGCGCCAGGCGCGGGCGTGTTCTTCGTCGCTGGCCAGCCATTTATCGAACTCTTCGCGCTCAACCGGGCTGCCGTCGCCGGAATCGAGGGACAGTTGCCAGGCAATCGCCGCGTCCAGCACGCGGGACGACACCGGTTTGGAACTGATCGTGTTCACTGCGGCTCGCCGTACAGCGCGACGTAGCACTGGCGAATGCCCTGGGCCAGGTACTGGCGCACGCGCGGCACCGACACGCCGAGGCGCTGGGCGATTTCGGCGTGGCCGAGGCCGTCGAGGCGGTTATAGAGGAAGGCGGCGCGGGCCTTGCTCGACAGCTTGCCGAGCAGGCGGTCGATGGCCTTGAGGTCTTCGAGGATCAGTTGCTGTTCTTCCGGCGAGGGGTGTTCGCTTTCCGGGATCAGCATCAGTTCGGTGAGATAGGCCTGTTCCAGTGCGGCGCGGCGGAAGTAGTCGAACAGCAGGCCCTTGGCGATGGCCACCAGGAACGCCCGTGGCTCGCGCGGTTCGCGCAGTTCGTCACGGCCGAGCAGGCGCATGAACGTGTCCTGGCTCAGGTCTTCGGCACGGCTCGGGCAGGCCACGTTGCGTCGCAGCCAGGCCAGCAGCCAGCCGCGATGGTCGCGATACAACGCGCCAACAAGCTCACTGCGTGGGGTCTGGATCGACGACAAGGATCACCTGGCAAACAAAACGTTTAAACTAACGAGAATTATTCGCGATTGTGTCAGAGCCGTAGGGTGGACGCAATTGGCGTCTGTCGGGCGGTGCTATTAAAACGATGGCGCTTGTTTACGCCGTTTCCATTGGCTTAAACGCTCTTGCAGGGCGTGGGGCGTGTCGATGAACTGCTGGCGCGCGCGGCTGAACAAGATGAGCATCAACTCGGCCGTGGCCAGGGCATCGGCGCTGGCGTGGTGGCGTTCGCCGACCTGCAAATTGAAGTGGCTGATCCAGTCGTCCAGCCCGGCCTCGCGGATATGCGCTCCAGGGCACAGCAGCGGGGCGATGTCGGCCACGTCGAGGAACGGGTGGGTCAGGCGGTAACCCAGGCTGTCCTTGAGCGCCCGGCACAGCATGTGTTGATCGAATGGCGCGTGGAACGCGAGCAACGGGCTGTCGCCGACAAACGCCATGAACTCCAACAGCGCTTCCACCGGATCACTGCCGGCGGCAATTGCACTGGGACCGAGGCCGTGGATCAACACGCTGGGGCTGAGTTTGGTCTCGGCCCGTTGCAGGGTGCGTTCAAACATCTGTGAGAAATCCACCGCGCCGTCTTCGATCACCACTGCGCCGATGGACAGCACCTGATCGCGGTTGAGGTTCAGGCCGCTGGTTTCCAGGTCGACGACCACCCAGCGTTGCGTGCGCAAGGCGTTATTGCCCAGCGCCGCGGGCTCCGGCAGTTGCGCCAGGCGTTGTAGTTGCGTGCTGTCGAGGCCAGGCTTTTTCGCACGCAGCCAACTGAACAAACTCACAGCTGATACCGCAACGTCAGGCTGCTTTGCAGGCGTTGGGCCTGGCGCAGGGATTCGCGCAGGATGCGTCGGTCCAGGTGGTTGAGGCTGTCGGGGTCGACGCGATTGGAATACGCCTGGTTTTCCCGGGTCTGCAACTGGTGCTGCTGCATGCGGGTTTGCTGGATGAAGTGATACGCCTCTTCATAGGCGGCGCCGTCCAGCGGCTCGATGATTTCCTTGAGCACCAGTTGGCGCAGGCGCTCCAGGGTGTTGTTGGCGTGGATGCCATTGGCCAGGGCCAGCAGGCGCGCACCATCGACGAAAGGCGTGAGGCCCTGCACCTTGAGATCCAGCATGGCCTTTTCGCCACCTTTGCGTGTGAGCACAAAATCGCGGAAACGTCCTACGGGCGGACGCTGGCGCAAGGCGTTCTCGGCCAGCATGCGTTGGAACAGCCGGTTATCCCCAACCTGATCGAGAATGCCCTGGCGCAGTTGTTCACAGCCGCGTTCATCGCCCCACACCACGCGCAGGTCGAAGTAAATACTGGAGCCGAGCAGGTTCTCCGGGGTCGCCTCGCGGATAAACGCCGCGAAACGCCGCGCCCATTCGGCCCGCGACAGGCACAGCTCGGGGTTGCCGGCCATGATATTGCCCTTGCACAGGCTGAAGCCGCACAGCGCCAGGCTCTGGTTGATCTGCTGCGCCAACGGCAACAGTTGGGCGCGGATCTGTGCGGCTTCGGCGGCGTCCTTGGCCTCGAACAGGATGCCGTTGTCCTGGTCGGTATACAGCGTCTGTTCGCGGCGGCCTTCGCTGCCAAAACACAGCCAACTGAAGGGCACGCCGGGGTCGCCTCTTTCGGCCAGAGTCAGTTCGATCACCCGGCACACGGTGTGATCGTTGAGCAGGGTAATGATGTGGGTGATCTGGGTGGACGACGCGCCATGGGCCAGCATGCGCTCGACCAACTGGCCGATCTCGCCGCGAATCGCCACCAGGTTGTCGACCCGGGGCGCGTTGCGGATGGTGCGGGCCAGGTGCACCAGGTCTACCCGTTGCAGGGAAAACAGGTCGCGCTCGGATACCACGCCACACAGGCGTTGCTCCTTGACCAGGCAGACGTGGGCGATATGTCGCTCGGTCATGGCGATGGCGGCGTCGAATGCACTGTGGTCTGGCGTCAGATAGAACGGCGCCTGGGTCATATGGCGTTCGATGGCCTGGTTGAAATCACTGGTGCCGTCGGCCACCACCTGACGCAGGTCGCGCAGGGTGAAAATCCCCAGCGGCGCCTTGTGCTCGTCGACGATCACGATGCTGCCGACCTGTTGCTCATGCATCAGCGTCACGGCTTCGCGTAGCGGCGTGGTGGGGCTGCACGTTACCGGATGGCGCATGGCCAACTCGCCGAGGCGGGTGTTCAGGGAGTATTGGGTGCCGAGGGTTTCCACGGCTTTTTGCTGGACTTGCTGGTTGACCTGATCCAGCAGACTGCTCACGCCGCGTAGGGCAAAGTCGCGAAACGGGCTGGAAAGGGCGAACAGTTTGATGAACGCCGGTTTGTTCAGCTGTAGGCAGAAGGTGTCTTCGGCGGCTTTATGCTCGGTGCGGGTAGCCCGTTCACCCAGTAGGGCAGCGAGGGGGAAGCATTCGCCGGTGGTGATTTCGAAGGTGGTTTCGGTCGAGTCCGGGCGTTCGCCGACCACGCGGCCTTGCTTGACGATGTAAAAGTGTTCGACGGGCCCACCCGACGGCTTGAGGATGCTCTCGCCGGGGCCGAAGAAGCGCAGTTGGCATTGCTCCACCAGGAACGCCAGGTGGGCGTTTTCCATCTGGTTGAATGGCGGGAAGCGCTGCAGGAACTGCAAGGTGCCGTGGATATTCTGTAGTACGGCAGTTTTCCCCGCCTGGGCGAAGGCATCAGCTTTACTCATGACAGTGACCGCATTTTTTTGTCGTTATCGGTCTGCATGGTCGACTCCTGCGCTGCGGGTGCCCATTGGACGTAAGTCTAGGTCGATACAAGCGGCGTAAACCTAGGGCAAAACCTTAGATGAGGATCGTGCAAAACCCGTAGAACGCCCACTAGGCAAACTTTCCGACGAAGTGCACATTGTTCGTCCGTGCGCCGATGTCTGACGAATGTGCCGGGAGCTGGATGAGAACTGCTGAGAACCGTATGTCCGACCACGATATTTTAAGTGATGCCGAGCGCGAGGCGCTGAGCGCCGTGATGCTGGAGCCTGATTTACCGCCGCAACGGGTGTTGATCGTCGATGACGACAAGGACGCCCGTGAACTGCTCGCGGAGATACTTGGGTTGGACGGCATTCGCTGCATGACCGCCGAGAATGGCGAAGCCGCCTGGGCATTGTTGCAGTCCAACAGTTCCATTGGTTTGCTGATCACCGACCTGCGCATGGCGCCGAGCAATGGCCTGGAGTTGATTCGTCGGGTGCGCGAGTCCACACGGGCGGCGTTGCCGATCATCATCATGTCGGGGGACGCTGAAGCGCTGGATGTGATCGATGCAATGCATTTGAGCGTGGTGGACTTTTTGCTCAAGCCGATTGATAGCGTGAAGTTGGCGAAACTGGTGAAGCGGGAGTTGGGGATGGCTGCCTGATTGTTGTGCTGACTGGGCGGGCCCTATCGCAGGCAAGCCAGCTCCCACTTTTGATCGCGTACATCCTGTAGGAACTCAGTCAAATGTGGGAGCTGGCTTGCCTGCGATGAGGCCGCCCCAGTCACCACAACTCAAGGAAAAAGCCCCGGTCTCTCGACCAGGGCTTTTTTCATGTTGGGTATCAAGTCGCGTTGCCTGGTTACAACCGTCGGTCGGCGGCGTTCAATAACTGTCAGCTTTCACAGTATCCGGGGAAGCAGAGTGCTTGTTAACTGGTTGTAAAGGCCTTGCGCATAGCCTTATTACCGGAAAACAGGAGTTAATAGTAATGAATGCATCTGCCCCCCACTTTACTTATCAAGAGTTTCAAGACGCCCACGCAGACGCCAAAGCAGGGCTGAACCATGCTGAAATCCACTACACATTAAATAACCAGAACCACTCCTTCACTACCGCTGGAGTGTCAGGAGGGCTTAGCCAAACGTTGATAGCTGAGGGCTCGGGCGTGGCCCTTGGCTGGAAATACCCTGGAGGATTGCAGCCAGGGCACAACCATTTCCCTTTCACTCAGCTTCTAAGTGCTGTCTTCTATAGCTCAGCATTTGATGCTTACACACAGGTTCTGGCAGGGACGCTAGATGTTCAAGTTAACATCATCGGCGAGGGGGATGAGGAAGTTGCCGAGATCACAGGAACAATTAGGCAGGCAGTATTGAGTAACGGCGCTGATCAAGTGGTGGTGAACGGTGAGTTCAAGAAGTTCTTTCCCTGAGTTTTTCCATCTCAATAAAAAACCCTGATCGCTGGACCAGGGTTTTTTTGTATCGACGTTAATTACAGGCCGTTTTTAGCCTTGAACTCCCGACGCCGACGATGCAACACCGGCTCGGTATAGCCATTGGGCTGCTTGGTCCCTTCAATCACCAACTCCACCGCTGCCTGGAACGCGATGTTGCTGTCGAAATCCGGGGCCAGTGGGCGATACAACTTATCCCCAGCGTTCTGACGGTCCACCACCGGCGCCATGCGCTTGAGGCTTTCCAGCACCTGATCCTGGTTGACGATGCCGTGGCGCAGCCAGTTGGCGATGTGCTGGCTGGAAATGCGCAGGGTGGCGCGGTCTTCCATCAGGCCCACATCGTTGATGTCCGGCACTTTCGAGCAACCGACGCCCTGGTCGATCCAGCGCACCACGTAACCGAGGATGCCCTGGGCGTTGTTGTCCAGTTCGTTGCGGATTTCTTCGTCAGACCAATTGGTATTGGTTGCCAGAGGAATGCTCAGGATGTCGTCCACCGAAGCGCGTTCGCGCTTGGCCAGTTCGGTCTGGCGGGCGAATACGTCGACCTTGTGGTAGTGCAACGCGTGCAGCGCAGCCGCCGTTGGCGACGGCACCCAAGCGGTGTTGGCGCCGGCCAGCGGGTGGGCGATTTTCTGTTCGAGCATCAAAGCCATCAGGTCGGGCATTGCCCACATACCTTTACCGATTTGCGCACGGCCTTGCAGGCCGGTGCTCAAGCCGATGTCGACGTTCCAGTTTTCGTACGCGCCAATCCATTTTTCCGCCTTCATCGCCGCCTTGCGCACCATCGCGCCGGCTTCCATGGAGGTGTGGATTTCGTCGCCGGTACGGTCGAGGAAGCCGGTGTTGATAAACACCACGCGCTCGCTGGCCGCCTTGATGCAGGCCTTGAGGTTGACCGTGGTACGGCGCTCCTCGTCCATGATCCCGACTTTGAGGGTGTTGCGCGGCAGGTTCAGCACCTCTTCGATGCGACCGAACAGCTCGTTGGTGAATGCGGCTTCTTCCGGGCCGTGCATCTTCGGTTTGACGATGTACACGGAGCCGGTGCGGCTGTTTTTGCGAGTGCTGTTGCCGTTGAGGCTGTGGATCGCGGCCAGGCTGGTGATCAGCCCGTCGAGGATGCCTTCCGGTACTTCGTTGCCGTCTTTGTCGAGGATCGCGTCGATGGTCATCAGATGACCCACGTTGCGCACAAACAACAGCGAACGGCCGTGCAGGGTTACGTCCTGGCCATTCACGCCGGTGTAGACGCGGTCGGCATTCATGGTGCGGGTGAAGGTCTTGCCGCCCTTGGCCACTTCTTCGGCCAGGTCGCCCTTCATCAGGCCGAGCCAGTTGCGATAGATCACGACTTTGTCATCGGCATCGACGGCGGCGACGGAGTCTTCGCAGTCCATGATGGTGGTCAGCGCAGCTTCCATCAGCACGTCTTTGACACCGGCGGCGTCGGTCTGGCCGACCGGGGTGCTGGCGTCGATCTGGATTTCGAAGTGCAGGCCGTTGTGTTTCAACAGTACGGCAGTCGGTTGTGCCGCGTCGCCGTGGAAACCGATCAGTTGCGCATCGTCGCGCAGGCCGCTGTTGCTGCCGCCCTTGAGGCCGACGATCAGCTTGCCATCAACGATCTTGTAAGCGGTGGAGTCGACGTGGCTGCCGGCGCTGAGCGGTGCGGCTTCGTCGAGGAAGGCGCGGGCGAAGGCAATCACCTTGTCGCCGCGCACTTTGTTGTAGCCCTGGCCCTTTTCGGCGCCGTCGGCTTCGCTGATGGCGTCGGTGCCATACAACGCGTCATACAGCGAGCCCCAACGCGCATTCGATGCGTTGAGGGCAAAACGCGCGTTCATCACCGGCACCACCAGCTGCGGGCCGGCCATGCGGGCGATCTCGTCGTCGACGTTTTGGGTCGTGGCCTGGAAATCTGCGGCTTCTGGCAGCAGGTATCCGATGTCTTGCAGGAAGGCCTTGTAGGCCACCGCGTCATGAGCCTGGCCCGCGTGGGTCTGGTGCCAGGTGTCGATCCGCGCCTGGAAATCGTCGCGTTTGGCGAGTAGGGCTTTGTTCTTCGGTGCCAGGTCATGGATGACCTTGTCGGCACCGGCCCAGAACTGCTCGGCAGTAATGCCGGTGCCGGGAATGGCTTCGTTGTTCACGAAGTCGAACAGGACTTTGGCGACCTGCAGGCCACCGACTTGAACGTGTTCAGTCATTGCTTGCCTCACTCTACGGAGCTTATGCGCTTTTTCAGATTTTCATTATGTAGTGCACGGTTGGGCATACTACATGATGACTTGCGGTTGTGAAAATTAGACTAAATACGTCGTTTAGCGACCCACTTTGGTCGTACGGTCACAGCGGAGAACCGGATGTTCTCAAAAAACTATTGGATTGTTCCAGATAAATATAAAAATGGTACACGATTTGTTATCAAGGGCTTCCGGGTCCACCTTGTAGATTGAATTCCAGAGGGCATCGCCATGGACCATCTTGTACTCACAATCATCGCCGCCGACAAACCCGGCCTGGTGGAACGCATTGCACAGAACATCGCCGCCCACGGCGGCAACTGGCTGGAAAGCCGCATGGCGCACATGGCCGGGCAGTTTGCGGGGATCCTGCGGGTCAGCGTTCCTGCAGAAAACCGTCAGGCCCTGGTAGGCGCGCTGGAGGACTTATCCACACATGGCATCCGTGTGCTGGTGGGTGAGGGCAGCAGTGGGCAGGCGTCGGCGTCCAAATCCATCCTGATGACGCTGGTGGGCAATGACCGCTCGGGCATCGTGCGGGAGATCACGGCGTTGTTGAGCAAACAGGGGGTGAACCTGGAGAGCCTGAGCACCGATGTGCGGCCGGCTCCGATGAGCGGTGATCCACTGTTTACCGCCGAGGCGCTGTTGCGGGTGCCGGCAGCGTTATCCCTGGACACCTTGCAGCTCTCCCTGGAAACCCTGGCCGACGACTTGATGGTGGAGCTGCACCACGAGGAATAATCTGCCCACAGGGTTATGCATGGAAATCTTGCATGGGCCTGTGGATAACCTGTAGAGACCCGGCGCCAGGCCACGCCGGCCGGGCTTCTGCGCTGCTTGAGCAAAAAACGAGCAATTTCAAAAGCTTGTGCACAGATGGCGGGGATCAGGTTGTGGATAACCTTGGGGTGGATGTCTGCAAGCCACGCCCGCTGTGGCTTGCAGAGTTTTGTACGTTATTTGATCAGCGTTTGCGCACGCTCATCCACGCATCCACGCTGTAAACCACCAGGCCCGCCCAGATAAACGCGAAGGCGATCAGGGTGCTCGGTGCCAGGTGTTCACCGAACAACAGCACCGCTTCCAGCAGCACCAGGGTCGGCGCGACGTACTGCAAAAAGCCCAGGGCTGTGTAGGGCAGGTGCCGTGCGGCGGCGTTGAAACAGACCAGCGGGATCAGCGTCACCGGGCCTGCGGCCACCAGCCACCAGGCTTCGGACGTGCTCCAGAACGCCAGCTGTGCACTGTGGGCGGTCGGGTTGAACAGCAACCACGCCACGGCAATCGGCACCAGCATCCAGGTTTCCACCACCAGCCCCGGCAGCGCCTTGACCGGCGCCTGTTTGCGGATCAGCCCATAGAAGCCGAAGGTCAGTGCCAGCACCAGCGACACCCACGGCAAACTGCCGACCTGCCACACCTGCTGTGCCACACCCACTGCCGCCAGCCCGACCGCCGCCCACTGCAAGCGTCGCAGGCGTTCGCCGAGGATCAGCATGCCCAGCAACACATTCACCAGCGGGTTGATGTAGTAACCGAGGCTCGCTTCCAGCATGCGCCCGCTGTTCACCGACCACACATAGGTCAGCCAGTTGCCCGCAATCAACGAACCGCTGAGGGCCAGGATCGCCAGGCGCTTGGGGTTGTCACGCAGTTCACGGAACCAGCCGGGGTGCTTCCATACCATCAGCAGCAAGCCGCCGAACAGCGCCGACCACAACACGCGATGCACGATGATTTCGGCGGCCGGGACGCTGGCGATAGCTTTGAAATAGAGCGGGAACAGACCCCAGATGACATAGGCGCTCAGGCCCAGGATGTACCCCTTGCGGGGGTTGGCGGCGTGCATTGCAGAATCCTTGCTTAGGCAGCTAACAAAGGCGCGATTGTAAGTACATTTGCCAGGCAATGGGCGGCGCTTTTCTGTGGGAGCCGACAAGCCAGCTCCCACAAGGAGAGGGGTTGGGTCAGAAGAGTTTCAGGGGTTCTTCGTTCAACGCTGACAGCTGCTCACGCAATGCCAACACCTGGTCCCCCCAATACCGCTCAGTGCCAAACCACGGGAAGCTGTGGGGAAACGCCGGGTCATCCCAGCGCCGCGCCAGCCAGGCGCTGTAATGCATCAGGCGCAAGGCGCGCAGCGGTTCGATCAGCGCCAGTTCGCGCGGGTCGAAGTCGTGGAATTCCTGGTAGCCGTCCATCAATTCCGACAACTGTCCCAGGCATTCCTGACGATCACCGGCAAGCATCATCCACAGGTCCTGCACTGCGGGGCCCATGCGGCAGTCATCCAGGTCGACGATGTGGAACATCTCGTCACGGCACATCATGTTGCCGGGGTGGCAATCGCCGTGCATACGGATGTTTTTGTGCGGCGTGGCCTTGTACACCTCTTCCACGCGCTTGAGCAGGTCGCGGGCCACGGACTCGTAGGCCGGCAGCAGGCTCTTGGGGATGAAGTTTCCCTCGAGCAAGGTGGTGAGGGAATCGTGGCCGAAATTCTTCACACCCAAGGCTTCACGGTGTTCGAACGGGCGGGTGGAACCCACCGCATGCAAACGGCCCAGCAGTTGCCCAAGACGATACAGCTGGTCGAGGTTGCCCGGCTCCGGCGCACGGCCGCCACGGCGGGGAAACAGGGTGAAGCGGAAACCTTCGTGTTCGAACAGGCTTTCGCCGTTGTGGATAAGTGGTGCAACCACTGGCACGTCACACTCGGCCAGTTCGAAGGTGAAGCGGTGTTCTTCGAGGATCGCTTCGTTGGTCCAGCGCTGTGGGCGGTAGAACTTGGCGATCAGCGGCTCGGAATCTTCGATGCCGACTTGATACACGCGGTTTTCGTAGCTGTTGAGCGCCAGTACGCGGGCATCGCTGAGGAAACCGATGCTTTCGACGGCGTCGAGGACCAGATCAGGGGTGAGTGTTTCAAACGGATGGGCCATGCGAACTCCTGCGCGCAGCAGGGCGCCGCGTCCGGCCGGGTATGGTAACAGCATAGATAGGCGGTGGCTGTGCGGACGCCTTCGCGGACAAGTCGAATCGTCGCACCGCCGCTCCCACAGTTGACCGAGTTCCAATATGAGAATGCGGTCGAATGTGGGAGCGGGCTTATCAGGCGCCGACTATTCCACCATCATCCCTACGAATCGCCACGACCGACGACCTTGGCTTGCCGTTCGGCACATGCTCCGGCCAGGTCGAACCGCCGGTTTCCCCCGGATGCTGAATCCCCACAAACAACGTTTTCTGATCCGGCGAGAAGCTGATGCCTGTCACCTCACATGCCACCGGTCCTACCATGAAGCGGCGGATTTCCCCAGTGGCCGGGTCGGCACACAGCATCTGGTTATTGCCCATGCCCGCGAAGTCGCCCGTGTTGCTGTAGTCGCCGTCGGTAAGAATCCACAGGCGCCCAGCCTTGTCGAAACCCAAGCCATCAGGACTGTTGAACATGTTCTGCGGGTTGATATTGGACGAGCCGCCCTTAGGTGTGCCGGCGTGGACACCCGGGTTGCCGGCCACCACAAACAAGTCCCAACTGAACGTCGCGGCGCCGTGGTTATCGGCGTCGGCCTTCCAGCGCAGGATCTGGCCGTAGACGTTTTTCTCGCGCGGGTTGGGCCCGCCCACCGGCTGGCCGTCTTCGCCGCGCTTGGCGTTGTTGGTCAGGGTGCAATACACCTGGCCATCGGTGGGGCTGACCACGATCCATTCCGGGCGGTCCATGCGTGTGGCTTTCACCACGCTGGCGGCGAGGCGTGCGTGGATCAGCACCTCGGCCTGGCTGGTGAAACCTGTGCTGGCGTCGATGCCGTTCTTCCCGAAAGTCAGCTCGACCCATTGGCCTTTGCCCTTGGGATGGTCGGCGTTGCCGTCGCCGGCGTCGAAAATCGCCACGTACAAGGTGCCGTGGTCGAGCAGGTCTTTGTTGGCCTTGGGGTTCTTGTGGTTGATCTTGTCGCGGCTGACGAATTTGTAGATGAACTCGCCACGCTCGTCGTCGCCCATGTACACCACGGCGCGCCCGTCGCGGGTTTCGGCCAGCGCGGCATTTTCGTGTTTGAAGCGGCCCAGGGCAGTGCGCTTGACCGGGGTGGACTTGGGATCGAACGGGTCGATTTCCACTACCCAGCCGTGGCGATTGAGTTCGTTGGGGTTCTTGGCGAGGTCAAAGCGCGGGTCGTGCTGGTGCCAGTTGATGTCTTTGCTGGCGGCCACGGCGCCGTAGCGCTTTTGCCCGGCATCGAAGGTTTGTTGTGGGTTGGTGCTGCCGAAGCAGTCGGTGAAGTTCTCTTCACAGGTCAGATAAGTACCCCATGGCGTTTTGCCGTTGGCGCAGTTCTGGAACGTGCCAAGGGCCTTTGTGCCGCTCTTGTCGGCGCCGGTTTTCAGCCAGGCGTGGCCGGCGGCGGGGCCGCTCAGGCGGATCGGCGAGTTGCCGTGGATGCGCCGGTTGTAGCGCGAGTCCTGCACGAACTGCCAGGTATCGCCCTGGCGCCGCACTTCGATCACCGACACGCCTTCGCTGGCCTGGGCCTTGCGCACGTCCTCGGCCGATTGCGGCGCACCGCCGTGGGCGAAGAGGTAGCGGTAGTTGGTGTATTCGTTGTTGATCGCCATGAGCGCACGGTTGTCGTCGCCGGGGAAGGCGAACAGGCTCATGCCGTCGTTGTGGTCGCCGAACTGCTGCTCCTGGGCCAGGGCCGTGCCGTTGCCGGACGGGTCGAACGCCGGTGCGCTCTTGCTCAGCGGCTGGCCCCAACTGATCAGCACCGAGGCGCTGTAGCCCGGCGGCAAGGTAATGGCGTCGCTGGTGGCGGCGGCGATGCTGGCGAAACCCAGCAACGGGCTGGCGCTTGCGGCGTTGACGGCCATCGCGCTGCGGCTCAACAGGTTGCCACCGAGGAACATCGCGGCACCGCACAGGGCACCGGCGCCGATAAAGCGGCGGCGGGTGAGGCCGACCATCTGTTCGAGGTCGGTGGCTTGGTTTTCTTTTAATAGGCTCATCGTCAGGCTCCCTGCGGTTTTTGCAGACACCTTAAGGAGCGCGCGTGACGAAATTGTTGCAGTTTGAGGATGGCCGTCGCCTATACCGGTGTGCCCAGCAGCACATTGCTCGGGGCGAATTGCACACGGATCGTCTGGCCTTCGGCGGCGCCCAGGGCCGTGAGCGTGCCGGGCGGCGCCAGGGCGCATAAAACCTGGCCGTTGGGCAGGGTGATACGCACTTCGCTGGGGCCGTCTTCAGCGTCGAGAATCGCCTCGATCCTGCCGCTCATACAATTGTGTCCAGGTGTTGCAGAGGACCCGGGGGCCAGCAATTCCAGCCAGCCGGCCTTGATCAGTGCGACCACTTCCACACCGCTTTCCAGTTCCAGCCGTTGCGTGCTGTCGTGGGTGATCTGCGCTTGCAGCGTCAGGCCGCCAGCGAGTTGCAGGCGGATCAGGTCGTTGCGCCCATGGCTCTCAATCGCCATGACCTGGCCGTGCAACTGGTTGCGCGCGCTGGTGCGCAGCATCAAGCGGCCAAGCAGGTTGAAGTCACTGGCGGCTTCATCCGAACCGAGCAGTTCGGCTTGCAGCACTTGCAGGCGCTGGTAGAGGCGCAGGACCCGCTCACCCTCTGCCGTCAGCCTGGCACCGCCGCCGCCCTTGCCGCCGACGCTGCGCTCCACCAGCGGTTTTTGCGCGAGGTTGTTCAGTTCGTCGATGGCGTCCCAGGCGGCTTTGTAGCTCAAACCGGCGCTTTTCGCTGCGCGGGTAATCGAACCCTGTTCGGCGATATGTCCCAGCAAGGCAATGCGCTGGGGGCGGCGGATGATGTGTTGGCTGAGGGAGGCTGGCAAAGACATGGCGATACGCTTGGATGAGATAAACAGAACGTTGCGGGCAAGGCGCGCTTGCGTCAAGTCAGGCCCCCGGTTTGGGCGTGCGGGCCAGGCAATACACATCGACTTGCCGCGCACCGGCGTTGATCAACAGGCGCGCAAGGCTGTGGGCGGTGGCGCCGGTGGTGAGTACGTCGTCGACCAGGGCGAAGTGGCGCCCCGTCACCTCGGCGTTGGCGGCCACGGCGAAGGCCTTGAGCAAGTTGCGTTTGCGCTGTTTGGCGTCAAGGGCTTGCTGCGCGACGGTTTCCTGGGGCCGCAGCAGCACGTGTTCATCCAGTGCGATGTCGAGGTCGTGGCTCAGCCACCGCGCCAGCATCAGTGCCTGGTTAAAGCCGCGTTCACGCTGGCGTTTGCGCGCCATGGGCACCGGCAGCAGGCAGTCGGGGCGCGGGAGTTCGGCGTTGTCGAAGCGGTGTTGCAGGTGCTGGGCGAGCAAGCGCGCGAGCAGGTGGCCGAACGGCCAGCGTGCCTGGTGCTTGAAGCGGCTGATCAGGCTGTCGACCGGAAAGCTGAAGGTCCAGGGCGCGATCACATGTTTAAACGCCGGTGGCTGTTTGAAACATTGTGCGCAAACCAGGCCGTCCATCGGCAGGGGCACGGCGCAAATCTCGCACTGCTCCAACAGCCAGGGCAGCTCGGTTTCGCAGACGTTGCACACACAATGGGCGGATTCCGTCGCTTCATCGCAGATCAAACAGGTGTGTTCGTTTTTTAACCAGATGTAAACCTGGCGTTTGTAGTCCGGTTGACAGTGCATGAATCTTCCTTAAATATGCCGAGCATCCGTGTCGTGTCTGTGGGTATTGCCCTTCCCACAGCGCTTGCCCAAGCATAATCAAGGAATCGCCCATGAGCGCCAGCACCACCGCCACCTTGCGTCACGATTGGTCCCTCGCCGAAGTCAAAGCGCTGTTCGTGCAGCCGTTCAATGACCTGTTGTTCCAGGCGCAGACCGTGCATCGCGCGCATTTCGACGCGAACCGTGTGCAGGTGTCGACCTTGCTGTCGATCAAGACCGGTGCTTGCCCGGAAGATTGCAAATATTGTCCGCAGTCGGGCCACTACAACACCGGCCTGGAAAAAGAAAAGCTGATGGAAGTGCAGAAGGTCCTCGAAGAGGCCGCCCGCGCCAAGGCCATCGGTTCGACCCGCTTCTGCATGGGCGCCGCGTGGAAGCACCCGTCGGCCAAAGACATGCCCTACGTGCTGCAGATGGTCAAAGGCGTGAAGGCCATGGGCCTGGAAACCTGCATGACCCTCGGCCGCCTCGACCAGGACCAGACCGCAGCCCTGGCCCAGGCCGGTCTCGATTACTACAACCACAACCTGGATACGTCGCCGGAGTTCTACGGTTCGATCATCACCACCCGCACCTACAGCGAGCGCCTGCAAACCCTGGCCTATGTGCGTGAATCAGGGATGAAGATCTGCTCTGGCGGCATCCTTGGCATGGGCGAGTCGCTGGATGACCGAGCCAACCTGCTGATCCAGCTGGCCAACCTGCCGGAGCATCCGGAGTCGGTGCCGATCAACATGCTGGTGAAGGTGGCCGGTACGCCGCTGGAGAATGCCGAGGACATCGACCCGTTCGACTTCATCCGCATGCTGGCCGTGGCGCGCATCCTGATGCCGCAGTCCCACGTGCGCCTGTCGGCCGGCCGTGAAGCGATGAACGAGCAGATGCAGGCCCTGGCGTTTTTTGCCGGCGCCAACTCGATCTTCTATGGCGACAAATTGCTGACCACTGCCAACCCGCAGGCGGACAAGGACATGCAACTGTTCGCGCGCCTGGGGATCCTGCCCGAAGCCCGCGAAGAGCACGCCGATGAAGTGCATCAGGCGGCAATCGAACAGGCACTGGTTGAGCAAAAAAGCAGCGAGCAGTTCTACAACGCGGTGGTTTGACGCCCATCTCTCTATTGGAATGCAATCCATTGTGGAAGCTGGCTTGCCTGCGATAGCGGCCTTTCAGACACATTGATGCTGAATGTGCCACCGTCATCGCAGGCAAGCCAGCTCCCACATTGAGACTGTGTTCAGTCTGTTTAATCGAGGCCTGCATGTCTTTCGATCTCTCCGCGCGCCTCGCTGCCCGCCGTGCCGAGCACCTATATCGCCAACGCCCGCTGCTGGAAAGCCCCCAAGGCCCGCAAGTGGTGGTCGACGGCCAACCGCTGCTGGCGTTCTGTAACAACGATTACCTGGGCCTGGCCAATCACCCGCAAGTGATTGAAGCCTGGCGCGCCGGTGCGTCCCGTTGGGGTGTCGGCGGCGGCGCGTCGCACCTGGTGGTCGGGCATGCCACGCCGCACCACGAGCTGGAAGAGGCCCTGGCCGACTTCACCGGGCGCCCGCGCGCATTGCTGTTTACCACCGGCTACATGGCCAACCTCGGCGCAGTCACGGCGTTGGTGGGGCAGGGCGATACGGTGCTGGAAGACCGGCTCAACCACGCCTCGCTGCTGGATGCCGGCTTGCTGTCCGGTGCGCGTTTCAATCGCTACCTGCATAACGACGCCGAAAGCCTGGCCAAGCGTCTGGAAAAGGCCACTGGCAACACGCTGGTGGTCACCGACGGCGTGTTCAGCATGGACGGCGACCTGGCCGACTTGCCCGCGCTGGCCCGTGAAGCCCGCGCAAAAGGCGCCTGGCTGATGGTGGATGATGCCCACGGTTTTGGCCCGTTGGGCGCCAATGGCGGTGGGATCGTCGAGCATTTCGGCTTGAGCCAGGAGGACGTGCCGGTACTGGTCGGCACCCTCGGTAAAGCCTTCGGTACGGCGGGCGCCTTTGTGGCGGGCAGCGAAGAGCTGATCGAAAGCCTGATCCAGTTCGCGCGGCCGTATATCTACACCACCAGCCAGCCCCCGGCGCTGGCCTGTGCGACCTTGAAAAGCCTGGAGTTGCTGCGCACCGAGCATTGGCGGCGCGAGCACCTCGACGGCCTGATCCGCCAGTTCCGCCGGGGCGCCGAGCAGCTTGGCCTGGATTTGATGGCGAGTTTTACGCCGATCCAGCCGATCCTGGTCGGTAGCAGCGCCAAGGCCGTGCGCCTGTCGCAAATGCTGCGCGAGCGTGGCCTGATGGTCACGGCGATCCGCCCGCCCACCGTACCCGCTGGCAGCGCACGTTTGCGCGTGACGTTAACGGCGGCCCACACCGAGGCGCAGGTGCAGCTATTGTTGAACGGATTGGAAGAGTGTTTCCGCTTGTTAGGCGCCACGGAGCCCGACCATGCGTGATCGACTGATTTTGTTGCCTGGCTGGGGGCTCGGCGTATCGCCGCTGGAGCCGTTGGCCGCTGCCTTGCACGGTCTGGACGAACACCTGCGGGTGCAGATCGAACCGTTGCCGACGCTGGACGCCAGCGACCTGGATGAATGGCTCGATGAACTCGACGCGACGCTGCCGGACAACGCCTGGCTGGGCGGCTGGTCCCTCGGCGGCATGCTCGCTGCGGAACTGGCGGCACGACGTGGCGAACGCTGCTGCGGCTTGCTGACCCTGGCGAGCAACCCCTGTTTTGTCGCCCATGACGGTTGGCCGAGTGCGATGCCTGCCGAGACCTTCGACGCCTTCCTCGCCGGTTGTCATGCCGATTCCCAAGTCACCCTGAAACGCTTCGGCCTGTTGTGTGCCAAGGGCGCCGCCGACCCGCGTGGGCTGGCGCGTTTGCTGGTGGGCGGGGCGCCGAACACTCCACCCCGGGCGTTGATGAGCGGCCTTGAATTGCTTGCCCGACTCGACACCCGCGACGCCTTGCTGGCCTATCGGGGCCCGCAGATGCACCTGTTTGCCGGGGGCGACGAACTGGTGCCCGCCGAAGCCGCGAGCGACCTGCTGAGCTTGCTGCCCGATGTTGAAATCGGCCTGATTGAACAGGCTGGTCACGCTTTTCTTCTGGAGGACCCCCACGGTGTAGCGGGGGCCATCCAGGCTTTTTTGCATGAGTGCGCTGATGACTGATTTATCCCACGCCCCGTTGCCGGGTGCCCTGCCGGACAAGCGCCAGGTGGCGGCGTCGTTTTCCCGTGCGGCGGCCAGCTATGACAGCGTTGCCGAGTTGCAGCGGGCTGTCGGCGCTGAATTGCTGGCACGTGTGCCGGCCGGTATTGCACCGCAACGCTGGTTGGATATGGGGTGCGGCACCGGGTATTTCAGCCGTGTGCTGGGCGCGCGCCTGCCCGCCAGCCAGGGCATTGCGTTGGACATTGCCGAAGGCATGCTCAACCACGCGCGGCCCCTGGGTGGCGCACAGCACTTCATCGCAGGTGATGCCGAGCGCTTGCCGCTTAAAGCTGAAAGCGTGGGGCTGCTCTTCACCTCCCTCGCGGTGCAATGGTGTGCGAATTTCGGCGCGGTGCTCAGCGAGGCTTATCGCGTGCTGCAACCCGGTGGCGTGTTGGCGTTCGCCAGCCTGTGCGTGGGCACCCTGGATGAGCTGCGCGAAAGCTGGCGGGCGGCGGACGGTATGGTTCACGTCAACCGTTTCCGCACCTTCGAGATGTATCAGCAATTGTGCGCGGCCAGCGGCCTGCGGGTGGTGAGCCTGGAGCGCCAGCCCCATGTGCTGCACTACCCGGATGTGCGTAGCCTGACCCATGAATTGAAGGCGTTGGGCGCCCATAACCTCAACCCCGGCCGGCCGGGAGGGTTGACGGGGCGCGCGCGGATTGTTGCACTGGTGGACGCTTACGAGCAGTTCCGTCAGGCCCAGGGCCTGCCCGCCACGTATCAAGTGGTGTACGCCGTACTGGAGAAACCGCTATGAGCGCCTATTTTGTCACCGGTACCGATACGGATGTCGGCAAGACCACCATCGCCGCCGGCCTGTTGCACGCCGCCCGGCAAGCCGGAAAAAGTACTGCCGCCGGTAAGCCGGTGGCCTCTGGTTGCCAGGTCACGCCCAAAGGCTTGCGCAACGCCGACGCACTGGCGCTGTTGGCCGAATGCTCGCTGCCGCTGAGTTATGCCGAGGTCAACCCGCTGGCGTTCGAGCCGGCCATCGCGCCCCATCTGGCGGCGCGCGAAGCGGGGGTTGCGCTCACGGTGCAAGCGTTGCTCAAGCCGATGCAGCAGATCCTGGCGCGGGATGCGGATTTCACCCTGATCGAGGGCGCGGGCGGTTGGCGCGTGCCGCTGGCGGATCAGGCGAACCTGTCGGACCTGGCCATTGCGCTGAAGCTGCCGGTGATCCTGGTGGTGGGCGTGCGCCTGGGGTGCATCAGTCATGCATTGCTGACTGCCGAGGCCATCGCCCGGGACGGTTTGTCGCTGGCGGGCTGGGTGGCGAATATCATCGATCCCAAGACCTCCCGTCTGGAAGAGAACCTCGCCACCCTGGCCGAGCGATTGCCTGCGCCGTGCCTGGGGCGTGTGCCGAAGCTCAAGCACGCCGGGGCTGAAGCGGTGGCCGAGTACTTGCAATTGGACCTGCTTGACTGATTTTGGCTATCACTAAGGCATTGTGCCATTAGTGTTTTTGACGGGTGTTTTGCCGGTTTCTCTGCTTCAATCAGGGCTCACGATTCTATAAAGGCAGGTTTACGCCATGGACATCTCTGGAAGCAGCGCGTTTTATTCGGGACTGAGCACCATTCAGGCCGGGCAGAACCGTGTCGACCAGGCCGCCGGCAAGATCGCCAGCGCGGCGACGACCCAGCCATCGGATGCACAGCTTGATCGTCTGCGCGCCAACGACCGGGCCCAGCCGTCGAATTCGGCGAGCAATATGGTCGAGATGGCTGAAGGCAAGTTTCAGGTGGAGCTGGGCGCCAAAGTCGCCAAGGCTTCGGATGAAATGCTCGGCACCTTGATCGATACCTTCGCTTGACCCCTCTGCGCCCAGGCGTGCTGGCTCTTCTGGGGGAGCTGGCTTGCCTGCGATAGCTTCTACTTTTTCTTCCTGATGCACCGCGGCGCCTGTATCGCAGGCAAGCCAGCTCCCACATTTGTTCTGCGCCAACCCTCTGAACTTCTACACTTTCCTGTGCAGTGGCATCTCGCCACGGCGCTGTCGTGCGCGCCATTGATTTGCCGCATGACAAACGGCGTCTTGACATCCCCAAGTCGTAAACGTATGTTTCAAACACCTGTTTGACCGCCACAACAATTCCACGCGGTTGTTCATTCCAGATACATCAGCAGAGGTTTATCGCTATGCCTGACTACAAGGCCCCCTTGCGTGATATTCGCTTCGTTCGTGACGAACTGCTTGGCTATGAAGCGCACTATCAGAGCCTGCCGGCTTGCCAGGACGCTACCCCGGACATGGTTGACGCCATCCTTGAGGAAGGCGCCAAGTTTTGTGAGCAAGTGCTGGCCCCGTTGAACCGCGTGGGTGACATCGAAGGGTGCACCTGGAGTGAGTCTGGCGTTAAAACCCCTACTGGTTTCAAAGAAGCCTATAAACAATTCGTCGAAGGCGGCTGGCCAAGCCTGGCCCACGACGTAGAGCACGGTGGCCAAGGCCTGCCGGAATCCCTGGGCCTGGCCGTGAGCGAAATGGTTGGTACCGCCAACTGGTCGTGGGGCATGTACCCAGGCCTGTCCCACGGTGCGATGAACACCATTTCCGAGCACGGCACCCCCGAGCAGCAAGAGGCTTACCTGACCAAACTGGTGTCGGGTGAATGGACCGGCACCATGTGCCTGACCGAGCCTCACTGCGGTACCGACCTGGGCATGCTGCGCACCAAGGCCGAGCCTCAGGCGGACGGTTCCTACAAGGTCTCCGGCACCAAGATCTTCATCTCGGCCGGTGAGCACGACATGGCCGACAACATCGTCCACATCGTACTGGCCCGCCTGCCGGACGCTCCGGCTGGCACCAAAGGCATCTCGCTGTTTATCGTGCCGAAGTTCCTGCCCAACGCCGACGGCTCGATCGGCACGCGCAACGCGGTGAGCTGTGGCTCGCTGGAACACAAGATGGGCATCCACGGCAACGCCACCTGTGTGATGAACTTCGACCAGGCCACCGGTTTCCTGATCGGCCCGGCGAACAAAGGCCTGAACTGCATGTTCACCTTTATGAACACCGCTCGCCTGGGGACCGCGCTGCAAGGCCTGTCCCACGCCGAGATTGGCTTCCAGGGTGGCCTGAAATATGCCCGTGATCGCCTGCAAATGCGCTCCCTGACCGGCCCGAAAGCACCGGACAAAGCTGCTGACCCGATCATCGTGCACCCTGACGTGCGTCGCATGCTGCTGACCATGAAAGCCTTCGCCGAAGGCAACCGTGCGATGGTGTACTTCACCGCCAAGCAAGTGGACATCGTCAAGTACGGCACCGACGACGAAGCCAAGAAACAGGCCGACGGCCTGCTGGCCTTCATGACTCCTATCGCCAAGGCGTTCATGACCGAAGTCGGTTTCGAGTCCGCCAACCACGGCGTGCAGATCTACGGCGGCCACGGCTTCATTGCCGAGTGGGGCATGGAGCAGAACGTGCGCGACAGCCGCATTTCGATGCTGTACGAAGGCACCACGGGTATCCAGGCTCTCGACCTGCTGGGCCGTAAAGTGCTGATGACCCAAGGCGAAGCGCTCAAGGGCTTCACCAAGATCGTGCACAAGTTCTGCCAGGCCAACGAGGGCAACGAAGCGGTCAAAGAGTTCGTCGCACCGCTGGCTGCACTGAACAAAGAGTGGGGCGAGTTGACCATGAAGGTCGGCATGGCCGCGATGAAAGACCGCGAAGAAGTCGGCGCCGCCTCGGTGGACTACCTGATGTACTCCGGTTACGCGTGCCTGGCTTACTTCTGGGCCGACATGGCGCGCCTGGCGGCTGAGAAACTGGCGGCCGGCACCACCGAAGAAGCGTTCTACACGGCCAAGCTGCAGACGGCGCGCTTCTACTTCCAGCGCATCCTGCCGCGTACCCGTACCCACGTGGCCACCATGCTGTCGGGCGCCAACAACCTGATGGACATGAAAGAAGAAGACTTCGGCCTGGCTTACTAAGCCTTACCGGGTCACTTCCTGAGCCGCCGCTTCCTATCGGAAGCGGCGGCTTTTTTTTGGGCAATAAAAAACCACAGTACAGCGCTCAGGGATTGCCGTTGGCTGCCGTTAAAGTGATGGCAATGTGATACATGCGTGCCAGGTTATGCTTAACTGTTCGCGCAGAGGCACAGTGCCATCATTCTTTTGCGGGTCGGAGTTTTACCCTTGTCACGCGTGTCCGCTGTACGGTTCAGTCATTTCCTACCTTCGTTGCTGCTGTTGCTGGCCGGGCTCTCGGCTGCGTACGTCAAGGACCTCAACGTCTTCTTCACCTCGCTGTTCAACGTGCTGCCGACCCTGGTGCTGTTGCTCGGCGGTTCGTATTGCGCGGTGTATCGACGCCAGCGCGAACTGTTTCTGATGATCACGGTGTATATCGCCTACTTCCTGCTCGATACCCAGACCGACTACTACCGCGACAATGGCCGCGTGCGTGAAGACGCCGCCGTGGTGTTCCATTTGTGTTGCCTGCTCTTGCCGCTGTTGTTCAGCATCTATGCGTTATGGCAGGAAAAAACCCACCTGTTCCGCGACCTGGTCGCACGCTGTGCTGTGTTGCTTGCCGTAGGCAGTGTTGCGTTGGCGTTGGAGCAAAGTTATCCCCAGGCGCTGTTGAACTGGCTGGCAGAGATCCGCTGGCCGGCGTTGCATGGGGCCTGGATGAGCCTGATCCAGTTGTCGTACCCGATGTTCCTGATCGGCTTCCTGACCCTGGTGGCGCAATACTGGTATCAGCCACGCCCGCTGCACGCCGCGCAACTGGTGGGGTTTATCGGTTTGTTCTGGATGCTGCCGCAAACCTTTATCCTGCCGTTCACCCTCAACATCATGTGCAGCCAGGTGATGCTGATGATCGCCGCGGGTGTGGCCCACGAGGCCTATCAAATGGCCTTCCGCGACGAACTGACCGGCCTGCCCGGACGGCGTGCGCTGAACGAACGCATGCAGCGCCTGGGGCGCAACTACGTGCTGGCGATGACCGACGTTGATCACTTCAAGCGCTTCAACGACACCCACGGCCACGACGTGGGTGATCAGGTGCTGCGCCTGGTGGCGAGCAAGCTGGCCAAGGTCAACGGTGGCGGTCGCGCCTACCGGTATGGTGGTGAAGAGTTCGCTGTGGTGTTTGCCGGCAAGAGCCTGGATGAGTGCATGCCGCATCTGGAAGAAATCCGCGAGATCATCGCCAACTACGACATCAAGCTGCGCAACCCGGATCGTCCCCAGGACGATCAGCAAGGGCGCCAACGGCGGGTGGGCAATGGCGCCAGCAGTGTGTCGGTAACCGTCAGCATCGGCGTGGCCGAGCGTCAGGCTGAGCAACGTACCAGCGAAGAAGTGCTCAAGTCTGCCGACCAGGCGCTGTACGCCGCCAAGGGCGCGGGGCGCAATTGCGTGATCGCGGCCGGGCAGACCCGGCGTGGCGCCGTGCGCACGCAAAGCGCTGCCGGTTGAGTAATGGCGCTGTATTCAGCAGCGCTACAGTGATTGTCCGAGGGCTTGGCCGGCAGTAGGTTGAAGCGATCTGCTGCCGGAGACATTGCCATGCCTGACTACAAAGCTCCCCTGCGCGACATGCGCTTTCTGATCGACAACGTGTTTGATTTCCACGGCCACTACGCCGCGTTGGGCGCGACGGATGCCAGCCCCGACATGGTCAGTGCGATCCTCGAAGAAGGCGCCAGATTCTGCGAAAACGTGCTCGCGCCGCTCAACCGCAGCGGTGATGAAGAAGGCTGTCATTTCGACAACGGCGTCGTCACCACACCCAAGGGTTTCAAGGAAGCGTTCGCCCAGTATGTCGAAGGCGGCTGGCACGGCGTGGCGGCGGACCCGGCCTACGGCGGCCAAGGCTTGCCGCAGTCCCTGGGCCTGGTGCTCAGTGAGATGATCGGCTCCAGCAATACCTCGTGGGGCATGTACCCGGGGCTGACGCATGGCGCGATGTCAGCGATCCACGCCCATGGCACTGCGCAACAGAAAGACACCTTCCTGACTAAGCTCACCGCCGGCGAATGGACCGGCACCATGTGCCTCACCGAAGCCCATTGCGGCACCGACCTGGGCCTGATCAAGACCCGCGCCGTGCCCCAGGCGGACGGCAGCTATGCGCTGACCGGCAGCAAGATCTTCATCTCGGCCGGCGAGCACGACATGAGCGCCAATATCATCCACTTGGTGCTGGCCAAGCTGCCGGATGCGCCGGCGGGCACCAAGGGCATCTCGTTGTTTATCGTGCCCAAGTTCCATGCCGATTCCGGCGAGCGCAACGCGGTGCATTGCGGCTCTATCGAACACAAGATGGGTATCAAGGGCTCGGCCACCTGCGTGCTGAATTTCGACGGGGCCAAGGGCTTCCTGATCGGCGAGGCGAACAAGGGCCTCAACTGCATGTTCACCATGATGAACCATGCGCGCCTGGGCACCGGCATGCAGGGGTTGTGCAACGGCGAGGCGAGTTACCAGGGCGCGATCAAATACGCCAACGACCGCCTGCAGATGCGCTCTTTGACCGGCGCCAAGGCCCCGGACAAAGCCGCCGACCCGATCATCGTGCACCCCGACGTGCGGCGCATGTTGCTGACCATGAAGGCCTTCAACGAAGGCAACCGGGCGCTGACCTACTTCACTGCGCAATTGCTCGACACCGCGCACCTGAGCAGCGACGCCGCGCAACGTCAGGAGGCCGAAGACCTGTTGGCGTTCCTCACGCCGATCTGCAAAGCCTTTATGACCGACACCGGCCTTGAAGTGACCAACCACGGCATGCAGATCTTTGGCGGCCATGGCTACATTCGCGAATGGGGCATGGAGCAACTGGCGCGGGATGCGCGGATTGCGCCGATCTATGAAGGCACCAACGGCATCCAGGCCCTCGATTTGCTGGGGCGTAAAGTGTTGGGTAGCCAGGGCAAGTTGCTGCGCGGGTTTACCAGGATTGTGCATAAGTTTTGCGCGGCGAATGCCGAGCATGCGCAGCTCAAGGCCTATGTGGCGCAACTCAATCAACTCAATGGGGAATGGGGCGAGCTGACGACCAAAGTGGGCATGGCGGCCATGAAGAATCCCGACGAAGTCGGCGCGGCGGCAGTGGATTACTTGATGTACAGCGGGTACATCGTGCTCGCCTATCTGTGGCTGCGCATGGCGGTTGCCGCCCAAGCGCAGGTCGAGGATGCCGCGTTCGCCCAAGCCAAACTGGCCACCTGCGACTTCTACTTCAAGCGCCTGCTGCCCCGCACCGCCACCCACCGCGCCGCCGTGGAAGCGGGCAGCGAATGCCTGATGAGTCTGCCTGCGGAGGCATTTGCGTTGTGATGACTTAAAAATACCGGCCAGTCACAAGTGGACCCTATGTGTCTGAAAAGTTGTTCGGGTACACTCGGAGCCTGTAAAACCGACCCTTACCGAATTACTTTTCACGTTCTCACGAGGTTTGCCATGGCTGATTACAAAGCGCCGCTGCGTGATATGCGCTTCGTCCTCAACGAAGTCTTTGAGGTCGCCGACATTTGGGCTCAGTTGCCGGCATTGGCAGACACCGTTGATGCCGAAACCGTAGAGGCAATCCTCGAAGAAGCCGGCAAAGTCACTGCCAAATCCATCGCCCCGCTTAGCCGTGGTGGCGATGAGCAGGGTTGCCGTTGGCAAGACACAGCGGTGTTTACCCCGGATGGTTATCCGCAGGCTTATAAAACCTACGCTGAAGGTGGCTGGGTGGGTGTAGGCGGTGATCCGGCGTTCGGTGGCATGGGCATGCCCAAGGCGGTCTCGGCCCAGGTTGAAGAGATGATCAACTCGTCGAGCCTGGCGTTTGGCCTGTACCCGATGCTGACGTCCGGCGCCTGTGTCTCCATCAATACCCACGCCAGTGAAGAACTCAAGGCCACCTACCTGCCGAAGATGTACTCCGGTGAGTGGGCCGGTTCCATGTGCCTGACCGAAGCCCATGCCGGTACGGACCTGGGGATTATTCGCACGAAAGCCGAGCCGCAAGCGGACGGTTCCTACACGATCAGCGGCACCAAGATCTTTATCACCGGTGGCGAACACGACCTGACCGAAAACATCATCCACCTGGTGCTGGCCAAGCTGCCGGACGCGCCGGCCGGTCCCAAGGGCATCTCTTTGTTCCTGGTGCCGAAGTTCATGGTGAATGCCGATGGCAGCCTGGGCGCGCGCAACCTGGTGAGCTGTGGCTCGATCGAGCACAAGATGGGCATCCAGGCGTCCGCGACCTGCGTGATGAACTTCGACCAGGCCGTGGGTTATCTGGTGGGCGAGCCGAACCGTGGCCTGGCGGCGATGTTCACCATGATGAACTACGAGCGTCTGGGGGTGGGTATCCAGGGCCTGGCGTCCGGTGAGCGCTCGTATCAGAACGCGATTGAATATGCGCGTGACCGCCTGCAAAGCCGTGCGCCGACCGGTGCCCAGGCCAAGGACAAGGTGGCCGATCCGATCATCGTCCACCCGGACGTGCGTCGCATGCTGCTGACCATGAAGGCCGCGAACGAAGGCGGTCGCGCGTTCTCCACCTACGTGGCGACGCAGTTGGACATCGCCAAGTTCAGCGAAGACCCGGCTGCCCGCGAGCGTGCGGATAACCTGGTGGCCTTGCTGACCCCGGTGGCCAAGGCGTTCTTGAGCGACCTTGGCCTGGAAACCACCGTGCTCGGCCAGCAAGTGTTCGGCGGCCACGGCTATATCCGCGAGTGGGGCCAGGAGCAACTGGTGCGTGACGTGCGCATCACCCAGATCTACGAAGGCACCAACGGCATCCAGGCGCTGGACCTGATGGGGCGCAAAATTGTTGGCAGTGGTGGGGCGTTCTACACCTTGTTCGCTGACGAGATCCGCGCATTTATTGCCTCGGCCGCTGGCGAGTTGGCGGAGTTCACCAAGCCGCTGAGTGCGGCGGTCGACACCCTGGACGAACTGACGGCGTGGGTGCTGGATCGCGCGAAAACCAACCCGAATGAAATCGGTGCGGCGTCGGTGGAGTATTTGCATGCATTTGGATACATGGCCTACGCCTATATGTGGGCGCGCATGGCAAAGGCGGCGTTGGGCAAAGAGGCTGAGGAGGCCTTCTACGCCAGCAAGCTGGGGACTGCGCGCTTCTACTTTGCCCGCCTGCTGCCGCGTATCCAGTCGCTGAACGCGTCGGTAAAGGCCGGTAGTGAATCGCTGTTCCTGTTGGATGAGGCGCTGTTTTAAGGGGAGAGGGCGTGTAAGTATTCTCTTACATGACGTGCTGCTATTCGTCCTCTATCGCCAAATTGGATCCACAGTTAATCTACTTCACATGGACGTCGCGCAGGAAGCGCAAAGCAACAACACGGACACGTAGGATTCTGCCAGGATGGCGGAGTGAAATGGATGTCAGGGAAACAGTCTGCAAAGCCCCGCTTCGGCGGGGTTTTCTTTTGCCCGCGAAAAAGTCAGGCGCTTGCCTGCGGCGCATTCATCACGTCTTCCAGCAACGTGCGCAACAGCGCTACCGTCGCCTGCTGGCGTTGCGCATCACGGCACACCAAACCGACTTTCAACGGCACCCTGGGTTCGCTCAAGGGTTTCCACAGCAGTGCCTTGCTGTTGTGTTCGTCTTGGGAGCGGCCCGGCAGTACCGTCGCCAGTTTGGAATGGGGCAGGCTGTCGAGAATCCCCACCATGGTGTTCAGCTCGGCCTGCACCTGCGGGCGCCGTCCGAGGTTGGCCAACTGGCCCTGCCAGATTTGTCTGACCTGAAACTCTTCCCCCAGCAGCAACATCGGCAACTCGGCCGCCTGTTTCAGCGAGACTTTCTTGAATTCCCGCAACGGGTGATCCTCGGGGATGACCACCTTCAACTCATCTTCATACAACAGTGCGCCGTGCAGGCCCGGCTGGCGTGGCGGCAGGTAGCTGATGCCGATGTCTAGCGAGCCATTGAGCAGTCGCCGTTCAATCTCCAGCCCGGTCAACTCGTAGATCTGCACCACCAGGTGTGGCTGGGCCTTGCGCACCCGTTCGAGCATTTGCGGGACCAGGCTGGTATGCACGGTTTGCAGCACACCGATGGCCAAGGTGCGCATGGCCTGGCCCTTGAAGTTGCGCAGGGCTTCGACGGCTTGCTGCATGCCATCGATCAACGGCAACGCGTGGTTGTACAGGGTGTGTGCGGCGAGGGTCGGCAGCAGGCGTTTGCTGCTGCGCTCGAACAGGCTCACGTCGAGGTTTTGTTCCAACTGGCGGATCTGCTGGGACAACGCCGGCTGGGAGATCGACAGACGCTCCGCGGCACGGCCGACGTGGCCTTCCTCATACACCGCGACGAAATAACGCAGTTGCTTGAAATCCATAAGATTTGCTTATCGAAAAAGCTGGAAAATCGAAATGGCCGTTGGCCCCCGGGGCGCCTAGTCTAGCGCCTATTCGCAGGGCTTACAGGGCCAGATCGGGCAATGAATAGCGTTTATTTAGATAGCGTTTACATAGGCAAGGCAAAAAACCTCAAGGCACTGATGCTCGGTCGCACCGACCAAGGTCCGGTTGCTATTGGGGGGGAGCTGTGAACCTGTTCAATATGCGCCGCCCGACGCCCAGCCTGGATGACCTGATTTTGGACGAGTCGCGTGATGATGCGTCGAGCGAATCCCTGATGCCCACTGTGGCGCGTCCACCGCAAGTGTTCGTACGCGGCCAGGGCTCCTGGCTGTGGGACAGCGACGAGCGTGCCTACCTGGATTTCAGCCAAGGCAATGCTGCCAACAGCCTCGGCCACAGCCCACAGGTGTTGATCAAGGCCTTGGCCGACCAGACCCAGGCGCTGATCAACCCGGGCAACGGCCTGCATAACCGTGCTCAACTCAACCTCGCCGAACGGCTCTGCCATCGTACCGGCAGCGACCAGGCCTACCTACTCAACAGTGGCGCGGAAGCCTGTGAGGCGGCGATCAAGCTGGCGCGCAAATGGGGCCAACTGCATCGCGGTGGCGCCTACCGCATCATCAGTGCCAGCGGCGGTTGCCATGGGCGCAGCTTCGCGGCGATGTCGGCTTCGGCCGGTGGTCCGGACAATCGTTTTGAACCGCAACTGCCAGGCTTCAGCCATGTGCCTTTCAACGACCTGCCGGCCCTGCACGCCGCAGTCGATGCGCAAACCGTGGCCATCCTGCTCGAACCCATCCAGGGCGAAGCCGGCGTGATCCCGGCCACCGAGCACTACCTCAAGGGTGTTGAGCGCCTGTGTCGTGAACTGGGCATCCTGCTGATCCTGGACGAAGTACAAACCGGCCTTGGCCGTTGCGGCACCCTGCTTGCCGAACAGCAATACGGCGTACGCGCCGACATCATCACCCTGGGTAAAGGCCTGGGCGGCGGCGTACCCCTGGCGGCGCTGTTGGCCCGGGGCAAAGCCTGTTGCTTCGAGTTGGGCGAGCTGGACGGCACCCATCACGGCAACGCGTTGATGGCCTCAGCCGGCATGGCGGTGCTTGATACGGTGCTGGAGCACGGCTTCCTTGAACATGTACGTGAAGCCGGCTTGCATCTGGGCGAAGGCCTTGCCCGCCTGGCCTACCGCTACGACCACGGCCAACTGCGCGGCCACGGCCTGATGTGGGGCCTGACCTTGTCGGATGATTCTGCAGATGCAGTGGTAAAAGCGGCGCTGCACGAAGGCCTGATCCTCAACGCCCCGCAACCCAATTGCCTGCGCTTTACCCCGGCGTTGACCGTCAGCAAAGGCAACATCGACGAAATGCTCCTACGCCTGGCGCGCGCTTTCTCCCGCGTGCGTACTGCGCAGTTGCAATGCCGCAAGGGCATCGCCGTTTAACCCCAATTTCCTGAACCGTCTCGCGGTATACGCGGCGCCTCCAGCCTGATTCTTTTGGCTGGGGGCGTTTTTTTGTGTACGTCGGTATAGATGGCTCTAAGCCAGATCCCACTGAACCCTCACGAACCCCCAAGGTCGATTAGCTACACGGCTCACACGAGCCGATTTTCTGGAGCTGACCCATGGATTTCATTCGTATCCTCATCGCCATCCTGCTGCCGCCACTGGGCGTGTTCCTGCAAGTGGGCTTCGCCGGCGCGTTCTGGCTGAATATTCTGCTGACCCTGTGCGGCTACTTCCCCGGCATCATTCACGCGGTATACATCATCGCCAAGCGCTGAGGCCGTCAGCTTTTGGCGATGAGGCGTGAGTTGCGCTCGTTGCGAAAGGCCAGCTGTTCGATGGTCTGGGTGGCGTGTTCGGCATCTTCGCGCGCTTGAAGGATGATGCCGTGCTGCTCGGATTTGCTGCACACCGGGTCGGCGTTGCTGGCGTCGCCGGTGAGCATGAATGCCTGGCAGCGGCAGCCACCGAAGTCCTTTTCTTTTTCATCGCATGAACGGCACGGCTCGGGCATCCAGTCGTAGCCGCGAAAGCGGTTGAAGCCGAACGAGTCGTACCAGATGTGTTGCATGCTGTGGTCGCGTACATTCGGAAATTGCACCGGCATCTGTCGGGCGCCGTGGCAGGGCAGGGCGGTGCCGTCTGGCGTCACTGTCAGAAAAATACTGCCCCAGCCGTTCATGCAGGCTTTCGGGCGTTCTTCGTAGTAATCCGGGGTAACGAAGATCAGCTTGCACGGGTGGCCTTCGGCTTCGAGCTTGGCGCGGTATTCATTGGTGATGCGTTCGGCGCGCACCAATTGTTCCTTGGTCGGCAACAAACCCACACGATTGAGCTGCGCCCAGCCGTAGAACTGGCAGGTGGCGAGCTCAACGAAGTCTGCCTCCAGCGCGATACACAGCTCGATGATGCGGTCGATCTTGTCGATATTGTGCCGGTGGGTAACGAAGTTCAGCACCATCGGGTAGCCGTGGGCTTTCACCGCCCGGGCCATCTCCAGTTTTTGCGCGAAGGCTTTTTTCGAGCCGGCCAGCAGGTTGTTCACCTGCTCGTCGCTGGCCTGGAAGCTGATCTGGATATGGTCCAGGCCAGCCTTCTTGAAGTCGCTGATCTTCTGCTCGGTCAGGCCGATGCCGGAGGTGATCAGGTTGGTGTAGAACCCCAGCTTGCGCGCTTCGGCGATCAGCTCGGCGAGGTCCTGGCGCACCAGCGGTTCACCGCCGGAAAACCCCAGCTGTGCTGCGCCCATTTCCCGCGCCTCGCGAAACACCTTGAACCACTGCTCGGTGCTCAGTTCCTTGCCCTGCTCGGCGAAATCCAACGGGTTGGAGCAATACGGGCATTGCAGCGGGCAGCGGTAGGTCAACTCGGCGAGCAGCCACAGCGGCAGGCCGATCGGCGGTTTTTCAGGCAAGGGTGATCCAGTGTTCTGCACGGGCGACCTCCATGAATTGCTCGATGTCGTCACCCAGCTCAGGTACGCCGGGGAACTGCTTATCCAGCTCGGCGATGATCGCCGCCACGTCGCGCTCGCCGTCGATCAAGCCGCCGATCAGCGCAGCGCTGTCGTTGAGCTTGATCATGCCTTCGGGGTAGAGCAACACATGGCCTTTTTGCGCGGGTTCGTACTGGTAGCGATAGCCCTGGCGCCAGGTCGGTTTCTTGCTGCGATCAAAGCTCATAGGGCGATCCCTTTATGCCACACCCGCTGGTCGGTCACGCTGTGATACGGCGGGCGTTTGAGTTCGTAGGCCATGCTCATGGCGTCCAGCATGCTCCACAAAATATCCAGTTTGAACTGGAGAATTTCCAGCATGCGCTCCTGGCCTTCGCGGGTGGTGTAGTGCTGCAAGGTGATCGCCAAACCGTGTTCCACATCCCGGCGGGCCTGGCCCAGGCGGGTGCGGAAATATTCGTAGCCGGTCGGGTCGATCCACGGGTAATGCTGCGGCCAGCTGTCGAGGCGCGACTGGTGGATCTGCGGCGCGAACAGCTCGGTCAGCGAACTGCTGGCGGCTTCCTGCCAGCTGGCGCGACGGGCGAAGTTGACGTAGGCATCGACCGCAAAGCGTACGCCGGGCAGTACCAATTCCTGCGAGCGCAGTTGGTCGGGATCGAGACCGACGGCCTGCCCCAGGCGCAGCCAGGCCTCGATGCCGCCGTCTTCACCGGGGGCGCCGTCGTGGTCGAGCAGGCGCTGGATCCATTCGCGGCGGATCTCGCGGTCAGGGCAGTTGGCCAGGATCGCCGCGTCTTTGAGCGGAATATTCACTTGATAGTAGAAACGGTTGGCGACCCAGCCCTGGATCTGCTCGCGGCTCGCGCGGCCTTCGTACATCGCCACGTGGTACGGGTGATGGATATGGTAGAAGGCGCCCTTGGCACGCAGGGCGGCTTCGAATTCGGCGGTGGTCAACGGCGTATCAGTCATTTCGATCGCTCCTACAGTTCAATGCTCATGCCGTCGTAAGCCACTTCGACATTGCGCCGCACCAGCTCGGCTCGCTCGGGGGAGTCTTCATCGAGGATCGGGTTGGTGTTGTTGATGTGGATAAGCACTTTGCGCTGCTCGGGCAGTTGTTCCAGCACTTGCAGCATGCCGCCGGGGCCGTTCTGCGCCAGATGACCCATTTCGCGGCCGGTGCGGGTGCCGACGCCACGGCGCTGCATTTCATCGTCGTCCCACATTGTGCCGTCCACCAGCAGGCAGTCGCTGCCGGCCATGATCTCCAGCAGTGGTGCGTCGACCTTGCCCAGGCCGGGGGCATAGAACAGCTTGCCGCCGGTGCGCAGGTCTTCGACGATCAGGCCGATATTGTCGCCCGGGTGCGGGTCGAAGCGGTGCGGTGAGTAGGGCGGTGCAGCGCTGCGCAGTGGCAGTGGGGTGAACCGCAGGTTGGGGCAGGCCGGGATGCTGAAGCTGGTGTCCAGCTCGATGCGGTTCCAGGCCAGGCCGCCGTTCCAGTGGGTAAGCATGGGGAACAGCGGGAAGCCGGTGCTGAGATCTTCGTGGACCATGTCGGTGCACCACACCTGGTGCGGGCAGCCTTCGCGCAGGCTCAGCAGGCCGGTGGTGTGGTCGATCTGGCTGTCCATCAGGATGATGGCGCTGATGCCGGTGTCGCGTAGCGCACGGCCGGGCTGCATCGGCGCAAAGCCTTGCAGTTGCGCGCGAATATCCGGCGAGGCGTTGCACAGCACCCAATTCACGCCATCGTCGGAGATTGCGATGGACGACTGGGTACGTGCCTGGGCCCGCAAGCTGCCATCACGAAAACCTGCGCAGTTGGCGCAGTTGCAGTTCCACTGTGGGAAACCACCGCCGGCGGCGGAACCTAGAATCTGGACAAACATGGTAGCTCCCAAGCAAAGCTCAAAACAAAAACGCCCCGGGCGGGCCGAGGCGTTGTAGTACCCAGCGGATTAACGGCTGGCGAAGTACATGGTGACTTCGAAACCGATACGCAGATCAGTGTAAGCAGGTTTGGACCAGGTCATATTCTTACTCCTACCAAGGGATGGGACTTTCACTACCAAGTAATACATATAGTCCATCTCCGATCGGAGATGTTCAGCAGCGTGAGTAGGAATAATACTCAGATCTGCTCAAGTTAGCGCTGTCTCGCTGGAAAAAGCCTGTTGCAAGGTTGGCAATGATCAGCCCGCCGGTATCAGCCTGTTGTGATGCGCGGGCCGTTGGCGACATAGCGCCAGCCGCCTGTGGCGTTGTTCAACTGTTCGGCGGCGTGTAGCAGATCTTCGCGGGTCAGGCGTTGGATCGACTGTTGAACGCGCTCCAGATAATCCGCCGGGTGCCCGGCCAAACGCGCATGCCAGAGCAGTTCGGCGGCTTGGGCAAGCGGTAGCGTGCTTGCCGAGAACTGGCCCGCCAGTGCCGTGTTGGCCATGTCGTCAGCGTTGTTGATCAGCGTCGGCAATTGCGTCAGGAAGATATGTAACTGCTCAACGATTGCTTCCCGGGACACATTGGGCGATTGCACGCCAAACAGCAGGCCCGTTTGCCCGTTGATCTGTCGGACGCCGCTGAACACGGCGTAGCCGATTTGCAGCTCTACCCGCAGGCGTTGGTAAAACGGACCCTGGAGCAGATGCCCAAGCAGGCGCCAAGCGGCTTCATCCTCCAGGGATTGGCTGGGTGCCGGGCAAAACAGCAGCAAGGCGGCCTCGCTGGAATCGGTCTTCACCTCGTGCCAGATGCGCTGGCCGCCTAGGGTTGGCAGGAACTGCTCGGTCGGTGCGGGTTGCCCGGGCAGGTGCGCTGCGGCTGCCTTGATCGCCGCTTCGGACGCGGCCGGAAAACCCAGCCCCAGGCCCTGCCAGCGGGCGTTGACCCAGGAGGTTTCGCGGTGCTCGGGCGGGGTGGCGCAGTAAGCGGGCAGTGCCTTGAGCAATTCGCGAATGGCGATCGTCGGCGTCGGGGCGCAGGGTTTCTGTTGTGCCTGGTTCAGGCTGTGCGCCAAGGCATCCAACACCGCCGGCATGGGTTCGTGCAGCCCGACCATTTTCACCAGCCAGTCGTTGCCGATGGTTTCAAACGACAATTCAACGCCCGCCTGGCGAGCATTCTCACGCAGTGGCTGCAATGCGCCTTGCAGGTCGCTGGGAGCAGAGCGCCAGCGCAGGTACAGCGCGGCTTCATCGGTGTCATTCGCCCACGCTTGGCTGAAGGACAGCGCCGACACTTCCCGGCGGCCCCGTGAACGGTCCTGGGCGAAGGTGCGCAAACCGCGGTGGGCGCTGGTCTGGCCACGAATCAGGCCCGCACGCTCTTCCTTGGCCGGCGGGCGCAGGAATGGATTGTTCGGTGGCAGTTGCCACGTGTGCTGCGCCGGTGGCAGGTGCAGGGCGGCGAGCAGGGTTTTGAGGGCCGTGAGGGCCTGCTCCGACAGGTCTTCGCTGTCGTGTCGAGCCAAGGCGAGGGCGCCGCCGGTTTGTTGCTGGCGAGAGGCCAGCAGGGCGAATTCTTCTTGCAGTGCCGTCCAATCGCTGTGTGCGAAAAAGCTCAGCCAGTCGTGCAGCAATGCTTCAATCGCTGTCGCCGGTTCATCTTGAGTGTCGAGGGTGAAATCGACGTCCAACAGTGCTTGCCCGGCAAAGTGATACAGCACCCTCGCTTGCAGGTCGGTGGCCAGTTTTCGTGTTTGCAGTTCGGCCAACAATCCGCCTGGAGCCGAAGCGTTGAGCCAGGTGCAGAGGAACTCCAGGGCTGCGCGGGGCGCGTTGCAAGTGATGACTTGGTGCAGGTGATTGTCAGCTTTGTGCTGGTAGCCCTGGACGTCACCGGGCATCAACGGCGGTGGTGCGAGTTGTGGGCGTTGAGGGCTCGAATTCAACACAGTGCTGAATCGCTGCGCGAGAGTTTCCAGTGCGTCCAGCGACTGTGGGCCTGCAAGGCTTAAGGTCATTTGTCCGCTCTGGTAGAACTGCTGATGAAATTCCCGCAATGCCTGCTGAAATGCCTGACTTTCCACCGGCAAGCTGTCGCGGTTGCCCGCATGAAAACCGCGCAGTGGATGATCCGCCGCCAGCCCTGCGAACAACGCCACCTGCTGCTGGGCCTTGGCATCCTGGGACCAGGCGACAAACTCCGCGTGCAGCACTTCGCGTTCGCGCAGTTGATCTTCCAGCGCCAGACGCGGCTGGGCCAGCATGTCGGCCAAGCGCTCCAGGCCATCGGCGAAGGCCGACACCGGCAGTTCAAAGAAGAAGTCCGTGGTGCGCTCGCGGGTGCTGGCGTTGACCTGGCCGCCGTGACGTTGCACGTAGGCCATCAGCCCTTCGTCTGTGGGAAAACGCTCGGTTGCGAGGAACAGCAGATGCTCAAGAAAGTGCGCCAACCCCGGCCAGGCCAGGGGCACATCGTGGCTGCCGGCGGCGACCCGTAAAACCGCCGCGCTGCGCTTCAAGCGCGGCGCATGGCGCAGGGAAACCCGCAGGCCATTGGCCAGGGTCAGTTGACGGTGAAGAGGGTGGGCCGGCGCAGGCATGGGCACTTCCGAAACGTAGGAAGTGCCTATGCTAACAAACCCACAAGGTCAGGGCTTGTGCAGCGCGCTGTACAGCTCGGGACGGCGGTCGTGCAGGTAGTGGTTGGCGGCGCGGGCGGTGAGGATCGATTGATGATCCAGCGTGCCGATGATCAGCGCTTCATCCAGTCCGGCCTGGGCAATGCGCTGGCCGTCCGGCGCGGCAATACTGCTTTGCCCGCAGTAGTGGATGTCGCCTTCATGCCCGCAGTAATTGGCGTAGGCCACGTAGCATTGGTTCTCGAAGGCCCGCGCTCGCACGGTGACATCGGCGACAAAGTCGAACGGCACCATGTTCGCGGTGGGCACCAGGATCAGCTCGGCACCGGCCAGGGCCAGGCGGCGGGTGTTTTCCGGGAATTCCAGGTCGTAGCAGATCAGCATGCCCAGCTTCCAACCGTTGAGTTCCACTACCGGGAAGTCATCGCCCCCGGCACTGAACATCCCGTGATCCAGATCGCCAAACAGATGCGTCTTGCGGTAGTTGCACAGGCGCTGGCCGTGGGCGTCTATCAGTTGCACGGCGTTGTAGATCTGCCCGTCGTCGGCCCGCTCCGGGTAGCCGTAGACAATTGCCAGCCCGGCACTTTGCGCCAGCGCGGCAATTCTCTGCGCGGACGGACCATCCTGGGCCTCGGCCAAGGCCCCCACCGCCTCGGCGCCGATGTTGTAGCCGCTGAGGAACATTTCCGGCAACACCAGCACATCCGCACCGGACGCTTCATGCGCCAGCTGGTGCAGGCGTGCCAGGTTGCCGGCCACATCCAGTGGCAGCGGCGGGCATTGGTACAAGGCGACACGCATGGTCAACTCCTTACTCAGGCAGGGCAATCGGGCCGATTTCATCGAACACATCGCCTGGCCCCGGGTTCTCGGGGTGAGTGCTGCCGCCGAAGTGGGTCATGATGCCCCATACAGCATTCAGCGAGGTTTGCACGGCGCCTTCTACCCATGCCGGTGTCCAGGAAACGTCGTCACCGGCGATAAAGATCCCACGCTGTTCGGCGGGCATGTCCTTCTGCATGAAGTGCGCATACATACGCTGGTTGTAGCGATAGTGACCGGGCAGCGCGCCTTTGAAGGCCCCGAGGAAATGCGGGTCGGCTTCCCAGGATACGGTGATCGGGTCGCCGATGATGCGCGCCTTGATGTCGACTTTCGGGTAGATCTTCTTCAGGGCGTCGAGGGCCAGCTTCACGCGTTTGTCGATGGGTTGCGGGAGCATTTTCAGCGCGTCGCTCATCCACGCGTAGGACAGGCAGATCACCCCCGGCTTGTCGTCACCGTTGTCGAACAGGTAGGTGCCACGGGTCAGGCGATCGGTGAGGGTCATGCTCATCAGGTCGCGACCGGTTTCCGGGTCTTTGTCTTTCCAGAAGGGGCGGTCGACCATCACGAAGGTTTTCGAGGACTGCATGTAGCGCGTGCGGTCGAGGGCCATCCACATTTTTTGTGAGAACAGGCTTTCGTCACATTCGATCTGGGTGGTCAGCAGCCAGCTCTGGCAGGTGGTCAGGACGGCGGCGTATTCGCGGGTGTCGCCGTAGTTGTCGGTGACGGCGAAGCGGCCACCGTCGGCGTGGGCAATGCGCTTGACCCCGGCCCGTGGCGCGCCGCGGTGCAGCGAACTGAGGCTGGTGCCCGCCGGCCAATGGGCGCAGCGCTCCGGTACATGGCGCCAGATGCCCATGGGCACTTGGGCCACGCCACCGACCACGAGGTGCTGGTGGTCATCGCAGTTAGTCATCACCACGCGGAAGATTTCCAGCATCGAGTTGGGGAAGTCCGAGTCCCAGCCACCTGTGCCGAAACCGACCTGGCCGAAGACTTCACGGTGCAGGAACGACAACTTGGCGAACGCCTTGGAGGTGGCGACGAAGTCGTAGAACGTGCGGTCGTCCCACAACGGTACGAGCTTGTTCCACAGCGCCTTGAGGCGTGGTACGTCACGGTCGCGGATGGCTTGCTGGATGTCACCGAACTGCGAGCCGGCCTCCAGGGCATCGGCCCAGGCGTCGGCAACTTCCTGGAACAACGCCGGCAAGTCCGACAGCTTTTGTGCGTAATGGGTCTGGCCTTCGAGGTCGATCACCGTGCTGCCGGACGCTGGCGTCAACGGGTTGGGGAAGGGTTTGGTTTCCAGGCCGAGCTTGTCGACGTAGTGGTAGAACGCGGTGGACGACACCGGGAAGCGCATGCCGCCCAGCTCGGCGATGATGCCTTCGGCGCCTTCAAACGCCTGGGAGCGCAAGCGCCCGCCCATTTTCGAGGCTTCGTACACCACCGGCTTGAGGCCCAGCTTCATCAGTTCGTAAGCGGCCACCAGACCGGCGATGCCCGCGCCGACAATCGCTACTTCGGCGCCATGGTTGGCGGCGGGAATGCTGCCCAGGCCGGCGGGGTGTTCGATCCAGTCATCGAAGGCGAACGGAAAGTCCGGGCCAAAGATGGTGATGGGTTTTTTACCGTCTGCAGGGTGGCGATTGTTTTTGTTGAATGTGTTCATGGCTGACCTGGCTGGCGACTCGGCGGGGCACGTCCCGCTGAGTATAGGAAAAGATGGCAGCCAGTTTAGGGAGCGTAGCGTTCGTTAATAAGACGCAAAGTGTCGTCGGAATGAATTGTTTTTAGTCAGAGTGACGAAGCGGGTGGTCAGACTGGCTGGCCGCGATCCAATTTGTTACTGAGGATGATCGAAGTAGTGGTCTTCTCGACGCCATCGACGCTGCCGATCTGGTCGAGCAACTGGTCGAGCTGCTCCGGCGAGTCGGTGCGCAGCCAGGCCACGTAATCGAACTCGCCGCTCACGGCGCACAACTGCTGGACCTGGGCCATCGCACTCAGTCGGCGCAGCACTTCCTTGCCGGAGCGCGGCTGGACGGTGATCCCCACATAAGCCTGCAAACCACCGCCCGCCACCCGTTGGCCGAGGCGTACACCGTAACCTGTGATCACCTGGGTCTTTTCCAGGCGCGCCAGGCGCGACGTCACCGTGGTGCGCGCGATCCCCAACTGGCGGGCCAGCATGGCCACGCTTTCGCGCGCGTTGATTTGCAGGGCGGCGATCAGTTGGCGGTCGATTTCGTCTAGGGCAGGCAAGGGGAGGCTCCAGTAGGTGAGCGATGGAGTGTGGACGCTTTTTACACACTTTCGTCGATTTATTCGCCTGGGCTGGCTGGCAAACCACTCGGCCAGACACACAAAAGCCGCGCAATGCGCGGCTTTGGAGTTGGTGGGCCCACACGGACTTGAACCGTGGACCAAAGGATTATGAGTCCTCTGCTCTGACCAACTGAGCTATAGGCCCTAAACAGGTCGCGGATTATAACGACGGTTTCTCCACTGTGCTATCCGAAAAATCCTCAGCCCTCATACGAAGGAATGTAGCTGCGAACAGTTCGGGCGGCAGGGGCAGGCTGACGATGTAGCCTTGCATCTGTTCGCAGCCCTCGGCGGCAAGGAATGCCTGTTGCGCGGAGTTTTCCACGCCCTCGGCGATGATGGTGAATTGCATGCTGTGGCCCAGGGCGATGATGGCGCGCACGATTGCAGCGTCGTGGGGGTCGTCGGGCAGGCCGCGGACGAAGGATTGGTCGATTTTCAGGAAGTCCAGCGGCAGCCGCTTGAGGTAGCTGAGGGATGAATAACCTGTGCCGAAGTCGTCGATCGCCAGCTGCACGCCCAGGTGCTTGAGTTGGTGCAGGACCTCCAGCGCTTCTTCAGCCTGGCTCATGATGAAGTTTTCGGTGATCTCCAGTTGCAGGCAGCCGGGTGTGAGGTGGTAGTCGTGCAACAGTTGTTCGATGCGTGACAGCAGGTTGGGGTGACGCAGTTGCGCGCCGGCGAGGTTGACCGAGAGTGTACCGAAGTCATCGAAGGTGCCTTGCCAGGCGTGCATTTGGCGGCAGGCCTGTTCCAGTACCCAGTCGCCGATCTGCAGGATCATGCCGTTCTCTTCGGCGAGGGCGATGAAGTGTTCGGGCGGCACTTCGCCGAAGGTCGGGTGACGCCAGCGGATCAGTGCTTCGGCGCCGATCAGTTCTTGTGTCGCCAGGCTGCGCTTGGGTTGGTAGCACAGGCTCAGTTCGTCGCGTTCGATGGCGCGGCGCAGTTCGTGTTCCAGGGCCACGCGCTCGTTGGCCTGGGCGGTGAGGTCGCGGGTGTAGCTCTCTACCCGGTTGCGGCCCTTGGCCTTGGAGCGGTACATCGCGGCGTCGGCGTTCTTGACCAGAGTGGCGACGTCGGTGCCGTCCTGGGGATACAGGCTGGTGCCGATGCTGGCGCTGATGAAGAACTCATGTTCGCCGGCCTGGAACGGTAGGGTGAAGCACGCCAGCAGCTTGTTTGCGAGGTGTTCGGCGTCGCTGGCATGTTGCAGGCCCGGCAGCAGGATGATGAATTCATCGCCACCGAGGCGGGCGACGGTGTCGATGTCACGCAGTTGTTCCTTGAGGCGTACGGCAATGTCCTTGAGCAGCAGGTCGCCAACGGGGTGGCCGAGGCTGTCGTTGATGTGCTTGAAACGGTCCAGGTCGAGAAACAGCACGGCGCCCTGTTTGCCGGTTTCCTGATGGCCGTTGAGGGCGGCCTGCAGTCGGTTTTCAAACAGCGTGCGGTTTGGCAGGCCGGTCAGCGGGTCGTGGTGTGCCTGGTAGTCGAGGCGGGCCTGGGCCAGTTTGAGGCTGGAAATGTCGGCAAACACGGCGACGAAGTGCGTGATCAACTGGTCGCGGTTGCGTACGGCGCTGATGGTCAGCCAGCTGGGGTACGGCTCGCCATTCTTGCGGCGGTTGGAGATCTCGCCTTGCCAATGCCCGTGGGCGGTCAACTGATGCCACATCGCGGCATAGAAGGCGCTGTCGTGCAGGCCCGAGGCGAGCATGCGTGGTGTCTGGCCCAAGGCTTCGGCTTCGCTGTAACCGGTGATCTCGCTGAAGGCGCGGTTGACGGCGCTGATGTTCTGCTGCGTGTCGGTGATCAGCACGCCCTCGGCAGTGCTTTCGAAGACCGTTGCGGCTTGTTGCAGTTTTTCCTGCATCAGCTGGCGTTCGGTAATGTCGCGGGCAATGGTGAGCATGCAGTCGTCGTCGCCGATTGGCAGTGGGCGGCTGGACAATTCACAGAGGCGGACTTGCCCATCACTGCGGCGGATATGGCAGATGAAATCGCGGACAAAGCCGTCGCGCTGCATCATCTCCAGCATGTTTTTGCGTTCGTTGAGGTCGACCCAGATGCCCAGGTCCAAGGCGGACTTATCGATGGAGGTGGCGCTGGCGAAGCCGGTAATGCGGCTGAAACCATCGTTCACTTCGATCAGCAGGCCATCGCGTTGACGGCTCAGCAGCAAACCGTCGGGGGAGGCATGGAATGCCTTGGCGAACTTCTCTTCCGAGGTTTGCAACTGCTGCTGGGTTTCCTTGAGCTGGGAAATATCGCGCACGACCACGACGATGGCTTCGATGGTGTCGAGCTGGAACGGCTCGGCGGAAATCAGGCCGGTGAAGACTTGGCCGTTGCTGCGCCGAAAGGGCATCTCCAGGTTGCGGATGCTGGAGGTCTGCACCCGTTTCAGCAGATCCGGGCCGGCGCCCTCGTAGCCCCAGATGTTCAACGCCGTGCCGGTTTTACCCACTACTTCCTCGGCGCTCAGGCCGACCTGATCCTCGAAGGCCTTGTTCACCTCCAGCAGGCAGCCGTCGGACAGACGGGCGATCACGAGTATGTCCGGGCATTGCTGGAACACCGAGGCAAACTTTTGCTCGGACAGTTGCAGCGCTTCTTCAGTGCGTTTGGCTTCGCTGATGTCGATCATCAGGCCGCGCAACACGGGCTCGTGGCCATGCTCTATGAGGCTGACGATGTCGCGCACCCACAGGCAGCGGCCGTCGGCGGTGATGACGCGGTAATCGACGCTGTGGTCGCGGTTGGCGCTGGTTTCGCGATGGCAATAGGTTTCGGCGCGTGTCAGGTCGGCAGGGTGGATGATGTTGCGCCAGAAGCCCGGGATCAGCCAATGGGCACGCGGGTACCCCAGCAGTTCTTCGGCGTGGGGGGAGACGTAGCTGTAGGTGAAATCGATGATGCTGGCTTCCCAGGCGATAGCCGACAGGCTCTCTACCAGGCCGCGGTAGTGGTATTCGCTGCTGCGCAGTTCTTGTTCGAGCGCCACGCGGCGGGAAATTTCCGAACTGAGCCGGCGATTGATCCGAATCACGATGGCCAAAACGGTGCTCAGCAGCAGCACTGCGGGCAGGCCGTAGGTCAGCAGGTCAGTCCAGAATGCGCGGTGATCGGTAATGCTGCCGACCCAGTGTTGCTGGATGGCATCGGTTTCGTCCGGGCTGAGGTCGGCCAGGACTTTATCGAGGATGCCGACCAGCATCTTGTTGTCACGCGGCACGCCCATCGCCAGTTGGTAGCGGTAGGGCGTTTCGCCGCTGACGTACAGACCGTCGAGTTTCAGCTGGCGCAGGCTCCAGACGCTGGATGCGAGGTCGCCGACCACGGCATCCACTTCGTCGGTGGCCAGCGCTTGTAGCGTCGAGCTGACGTTGGGCATGGCCACCAGATTCAGGTCGGGGTGGTGGGTGCGGAGCAGTTCGTGGGGGGCGTAATTTTCCACCACGGCAATCTTCAGCCCGTAGAGATCCTTGAGGTTGCGCGGCTGGGCGCCACCCTCATGGGCCAGGATCACGATGGGGAAGTCCAGGTACGGGCGCGTGAAGGCCATGTAGCTCTGGCGTTCAGGCGTGGACATGACACCGGGCAGCAGGTCGAGCTGGTTGTTTCGGGCCTGCTCGAGCACCGCGCTCCAGCTTGCGGGTTCGATCAATTTGATCCTGACGCCCAGGCGGTCCTGGATCAGGCGCACATAGTCGGCGGCCAGGCCCTGGTAGTGGCTATTTTCATCACGGTATTCGAAGGGTGGCCATGACGCATCCACCCCCAGCCGCAGTTCCTGATGGTCCGCTAGCCAGCCACGCTCATCATCGCTAAGAGTCAACGCGCCAGCCGTTGCGGTCCAGGTCAGCAGCGACAGCAGTAACACGGTCGGCAATCTGGGCATAACGGTCTCGTTATGGCACGGGGAATGGTTCGAGTGTAGACGGGCATTGCGGGGGAGGGGGGTTGCGCGGGATTTTTTGCTGTAGAAAACAAAACCCCCGGCCTGGGCCGGGGGTTCTGGTATCACTCGTCGAGGAAGGAGCGCAGGTGCTCGCTTCGCGTCGGGTGGCGCAACTTGCGCAACGCCTTGGCTTCGATCTGACGGATCCGCTCGCGGGTCACGTCAAACTGCTTACCGACTTCCTCAAGGGTGTGGTCGGTATTCATGTCGATGCCGAAACGCATGCGCAGTACCTTGGCTTCACGGGCAGTGAGGCCGGACAGTACGTCGCGAGTCGCTTCCTTGAGGCTCTCAACGGTGGCGACATCGATTGGCGACTGCATGGTCGAGTCTTCGATGAAGTCACCCAGATGGGAGTCTTCGTCATCACCGATCGGGGTTTCCATGGAGATCGGCTCTTTAGCGATCTTCAATACCTTGCGGATTTTATCCTCAGGCATTTCCATGCGTTCGCCCAACTCTTCCGGGGTCGGTTCGCGACCCATTTCCTGCAACATCTGCCGGGAAATGCGGTTGAGCTTGTTGATGGTCTCGATCATGTGCACCGGAATACGGATGGTGCGGGCCTGGTCGGCGATCGAGCGAGTGATCGCCTGACGGATCCACCAGGTGGCATAAGTCGAGAACTTGTAGCCGCGACGGTATTCGAACTTGTCCACAGCCTTCATCAAGCCGATGTTGCCTTCCTGGATCAGGTCGAGGAATTGCAAGCCACGGTTGGTGTACTTCTTGGCGATGGAGATCACCAGACGCAAGTTCGCTTCAACCATCTCTTTCTTCGCGCGGCGGGCCTTGGCCTCACCGATCGACATGCGACGGTTGATGTCCTTGATCTCGGCAATTGTCAGGCCGGTCTCGGTTTCAAGCGCGGTCAGCTTCTGCTGGCAGCGGATGATGTCCGGTTGCAGGCGACCAATGGCTTCAGCGTACTTCGCCTTGCCTTTGGCCAGTGCGTCGGACCAGCTTTCGTCAACTTCGTTGCCCGGGAACTGGCGCAGGAAGTCGGTACGCGGCATGCGCGCATCACGGACACAGAGCTGCATGATCGCACGCTCTTGTGCACGCAGACGCTCAAGGGCGCTACGAACGCGTTCAACCAGGCCTTCGAATTGCTTCGGCACCAGCTTGATCGGCATGAACAGCTCGGCCAGGGCCAACAGTTCGGCAATGGCCTGCTTGTTGGTGCGACCGTGCTTCTTCAATGCCTTGCGGGTGATTTCCATTTGATCGGAAACCGCCCCGAAACGCTGGGCAGCGACGATCGGGTCCGGGCCGCTTTCGACTTCTTCTTCGTCGTCGCTGCTGGCTTCAGCATCGTCGTCTTCGGAATCGTCGTCAGCTTTCGCCGCTTTTGCATCGACAGGCGGCGGTATTTCGGCGGCAGGCGGCGCAATGCCGTCGTCCGGGTCGATGTAACCGCTCAAGACGTCGGACAGGCGACCACCTTCGGTGGTGACGCGAGTGTACTCGGAGAGAATGTGGTCAACCGTGCCAGGGAAGTGCGCGATTGCGCCCATCACTTCACGGATACCCTCTTCAATACGCTTGGCGATTTCGATTTCGCCTTCGCGTGTCAGCAACTCGACGGTACCCATTTCACGCATATACATGCGCACAGGGTCAGTCGTGCGACCGATGTCGGTCTCCACCGCAGCCAGCGCGGCAGCGGCTTCTTCAGCGGCTGCCTCGTCGGTATCGGCGTCGGCCAACATAAGGGCGTCCGCATCCGGAGCACTCTCGTGTACGGGGATCCCCATGTCGTTAATCATGCGGATGATGTCTTCCACCTGCTCAGGATCTGAAATATCCTCAGGCAGGTGGTCGTTGACCTCTGCGTAAGTCAGATACTTCTGCTCACGACCAAGGGTGATCAACTCTTTGATACGAGACTGCTGTTGCGCTTTTCCGGACATAACACCCTATCCACTGAAGGTCTTGGCGGGCAAAAAACAAGCCGAGGATTATACCCGAGCTATGACCTCACACGCCAGCTGAGGTCGGGTTTGATGCGGAAACATTCTGTTTTAAGAGGTCGCGCATCTGTTTTGCTATCTGAATTTGCTCTTCAGCCGACAATCCCGGCTGTCTTGCTCTCTTGATCAGTTCATCGAGGGTCTGCGTGTGCTGGCCCGCGGATAACCTAGTAATGGTGTCTAAAAACTGTTGTTCAAGGTTATCGCCGTCAATTAGCCACTCCTTTTCCGCGAGCGCCTTGAGTAATCGGCCTTGTTCGGTGCCATGCCAGCGAGCCATCAGCTGAATAGAGTTTAGCTTAGGATTTTTCTGCACGGCTTCGATCAGGGCAATCAGCACCTGGGCGTAAGTGTTGCTCGCGTTGGCAAAATGATCGGCACTTTCAACCTTGCCCGCCAGTTGCGGGTGGTGGATGAGCGTGCGCAGGGCAATCAGCGTCGGCGCTTCTACGGCGACCGGGGTGCGCGGGGCATAGGCTTCATCGCGGTCACCGCGCTTGCCGTTCTTGCTCCAAGGCTTCTTGTCCCATTTCTTGCCGCCGGCGCCGGGCTTTTTCGGTGTCCACTCCTGCTGGGGCGCGTAGGCCTCCTGCGGCTGGTGGAAGTCGGCGTAATCCGGCATGGCGTCGTAGTCCATGCCTGGGTCGTAGGCCGGTGGCGGTGCATCCTGCGGCGCGCTGTGCGCCAGCTGGCTGACGGCTTCGCCGCTCAGGCCGGTGATCTCTTGTAGGCGTTGGCGCATAAGCGTGCGCAGGTTGGCGCCCGGCACCTTGTCGATCAGCGGCGCCGCGAGGGTGGCCATGTGGGCCTTGCCTTCGAGTGAGCGCGGGTCGGCTTCTTCGGTCAGTTGCTGGAAGAAGTAATCTGCCAGCGGTTGCGCGTGTTGGTTGATGCGGGCGCGGAATGCGTCGGTGCCTTCGGAGCGGACCAGGGTGTCCGGGTCTTCGCCTTCGGGCAGGAACAAAAAGCGCGCGCGGCGCCCATCCTGCAGGCTCGACAGCGTGGCTTCGAGGGCGCGCCAGGCGGCATTGCGGCCGGCCTGGTCGCCGTCGAAGCAGAAAAGCACACTGGGCACTACGCGAAACAGGCGCTTCAAATGTTCTTCGCTGGTCGCCGTACCCAGGGTCGCCACGGCATTGCGCAGGCCTTGCTGGGCGAGGGCGATCACGTCCATATAGCCTTCGACCACGATGATTTCATCGAGGTTGCGGTTGTTCTTGCGCGCTTCAAACAGGCCGTAGAGTTCCTGGCCCTTGTGGAATACCGGGGTTTCCGGGGAGTTCAGGTACTTGGGCTTGTCGTCCCCCAGCACGCGGCCACCGAAGGCGATGATGCGGCCGCGGCTGTCGCGGATCGGAAACATCACGCGGTCGCGGAAGCGGTCGTAACGTTTGCCGGTCTCGGCGTTTTCCACCAGTAGGCCGGCGTCGATCATGGCTTTTTGCTGCAGGGTGTCGCTGCTCAGGTGCTTGTACAGGTTGTCCCAGCCAGGCGGAGCGAAACCCAGGCCGAAGTCACGGGCGATTTCGCCGGTGAGGCCACGACCTTTCAGGTAGTCGATGGCGGCCTTGCGCTGCGGGTGGCTTTTAAGCGCCTGACGATAAAAGTCGGCAGCGGCCGTCAGCAGTGGGTACAGCGGCGAGTCGGTGGGCTGGCGCGGTTTGTGTGGGCGACCACTTTCTTCGCGAGGGACTTCCATGCCGGCGGCTTTCGCCAGGTCCTCGATGGCCTGGGGGAAGTCCAGGTTGTCGTGGTCCATGAGGAAGCCGAGGGCATTGCCGCCAGCGCCGCAGCCGAAACAGTAGTAGAACTGCTTGTCGGGGCTGACGCTAAATGACGGGGTTTTCTCTTTGTGGAACGGGCAGCAGGCGGTGTAGTTCTTGCCGGCTTTTTTCAGTTGCACGCGCGAGCTGACGACATCGACGATGTCGGTGCGGTTCAGAAGGTCGTCAATAAAGCTCTGGGGAATTAGCCCGGCCATGGCGTTCTCGTCATCACTGCGTGTAAATGAGGGCCCATGATGTGCTCAAGCGCACGTAAGGCGTGGCTCGTTCATCGATTGTGTGCTGGGGCTGCATGGAAGTGTATCTGCCGAACATTCACTGACGTTAATTTCTGATCAGTCTTTGGCGTGGAAATGTTGCCCGGGCGTCCGGTCTTGGCCGTTAATGGGCCTCGGAATCGCTTTGTTGGGCACAGCCGACCTGTTGATCGTCTGTTTACAGAATAAGTGTGCTCGTCAGTAGCCTTGTTAGACTCGTCAGAAGAGACGTGCACCGCTGGCAGAAGAGCCAGTCCTGACGTGTGAAGCAGTTGTTTCAGTCGCATGTGCGGCGTCAACAGTGAAGCATCAAGCGTTGTCCGCAAATGCCATTAGCCCGGCTGAGGGCCGGGCTTGGCAGAAGCTTGCTACGAACGTCTGTGTATTAGTACAGACGAACGGCGCGGCGCTGTTCGCGCTGAACTTTCTTGGCGTGACGCTTAACAGCGGCTGCTGCTTTGCGCTTACGCTCAGAAGTTGGCTTCTCGTAAAATTCGCGGCTACGAACTTCAGCCAGTACACCGGCTTTTTCGCAGGAGCGCTTGAAACGACGCAGAGCTACGTCGAAGGGTTCGTTCTCTTTAACTTTGACGGCTGGCATCCAGAGCTACCTTCTTTCATTACCGGGATCAACGTTCTCGTCGCAAACAATTCGCGGCTGAGGTCGTCGGTTTTTAAGGGTTGCGGATGTTAACCCCTCATTGGCCGGAATGCAAAGCCTCTGATCGAAAACCGCTAGTCGGGAGGGGGAGTGGCGACTATTATGCGCGCCTTCGAATTCAGCCTCTACAAGGCGCAAACCCATGCTAGTACTGGGACTTGAAACCTCCTGCGACGAAACCGGTGTCGCACTTTACGACAGTGAACGCGGGCTTTTGGCCGATGCACTGTTCAGTCAGATCGACCTGCACCGCGCCTATGGCGGCGTGGTGCCGGAGCTTGCCAGCCGAGATCACGTCAAACGCATGCTGCCGTTGATTCGCCAGGTGCTGGACGAGGCCGGTTGCGTGCCGACCGAGATCGATGCGATTGCCTACACGGCTGGTCCAGGATTGGTCGGAGCCCTGCTGGTTGGGGCCTCTTGCGCCCAGGCACTGGCCTTCGCCTGGGGCATTCCGGCCCTTGGCGTGCACCATATGGAAGGCCATTTATTGGCTCCAATGCTGGAAAAAACGCCGCCAGAGTTCCCGTTCGTCGCTTTGTTGGTTTCCGGCGGCCATACGCAGCTGGTTCAGGTGGATGGCATCGGCCAATACACGCTGCTGGGTGAATCCCTGGACGACGCCGCCGGCGAAGCCTTCGATAAAACCGCGAAGATGATGGGCCTCAACTATCCAGGCGGTCCGGAAATCGCACGGCTTGCCGAAAAAGGCGTCGCCGGTCGCTACACCTTCCCGCGTCCGATGTGCGATCGCCCGGGTTTGATGTTCAGCTTCAGCGGCTTGAAGACCTCCGCGTTGAATACCTGGCAGCACAGCGTCAGCGCCGGAGACGACAGCCAGCAAGCCCGTTGCGACATCGCGCTGGCGTTCCAGCAGGCCGTGGTGGAGACTTTGACCATCAAGTGCAAGCGTGCGCTGAAACAGGCGGGCATGAAGCGCCTGGTGATTGCCGGTGGCGTCAGCGCCAACAAGGCCTTGCGCACGTCGTTGGAAAAAATGCTCGGCGACATGAAGGGCGACGTGTTCTACGCGCGCCCCGAGTTCTGCACCGACAATGGCGCGATGATCGCCTACGCCGGCTGCCAGCGCCTGCAGGCCGGGCAGCATGAGAGTCTGGCGATCAGCGTGCAGGCGCGCTGGCCGATGGAGCAGTTGTCTGCGTTGTAAGCCTTTGCATGGGGCAACGTGAGCGGGTATTTAAAAATGCCGTTCGCGCCCGGCAAACAGGTCGCGTAAATTGCCGCGGTGGCGCCAGACGATCAGCAATGTCAGCACGCTCATCGGCAACAGTGCCGCCGGCTCCTGCCAGGCCAGCAGCGGCAGGGTCAGCGGGGTGGCGATCAGTGCGGCGAGTGAGCTGGTGCGGGTCAGGTAGAACGTCAGCAGCCAGGCGATAACGGCCAGCAACGCTGCTGGCGGGTAGATCCCCAGCAACATGCCGGCCGCCGTGGCGACACCTTTGCCACCGCGAAAGCGGAAGTACAGTGGGAACAGATGGCCGAGGACGGCACACACGCCGACCCAGGCCTGCTGTTGCAGGGTAAGACCGGCGAGGCTGGCGATCAGCACGGGCAACAGGCCCTTGCACAGATCGCCCAGCAGCGTCAGCACGGCGAGCTTCTTGCCCGCCAGGCGCAACATATTGGTGGCGCCGGCATTGCCTGAACCACTCATTCGCGGATCGGGATTTCCCGTCAGGCGGCTGAGCAAAATGGCGAAGGACAGCGAGCCGAGCAGGTAGGCGAAAATCGCCAGTGACCAAAACATGCTAACTATTCCGGGCGAGGACGCCCTGATTCTAACGGGGCATCGCGCCCTTGTCGTGCTGCGGAGAAGAGTGCTTGGACAGAGTGTTTATCGAAGGCCTGGAAGTCGACACCGTGATCGGGGCCTACGACTGGGAGCGCGGAATCCGCCAATGCCTGCGCCTGGACCTGAGCTTCGCCTGGGACAACCGTCCGGCTGCGGCCGGTGACGACCTGACCCTGGCCCTGGATTACGCCAGCGTTAGCGCGCGCATCCAGGCGTTTGCCGAGCAATCCCAGTACCAGCTTGTGGAAACCTTCGCCGAGCGTCTGGCCGAAGTGTTGATGAGCGAGTTCCAGATTCCCTGGCTGCACCTCAAGTTGACCAAGCCTGGGGCTGTGCCGGCCGCCAAGGGCGTGGGCGTGGAGATCGAGCGCGGATGTCGCTAACTCAGATTTACCTTGGCCTTGGCAGCAATATTGATCGCGAGACCCACCTGCGCGCCGGTCTTGATGCATTGGCGAGCTTTCTGACGCAAATACGTTGCTCGGCTGTGTTCGAAAGCCAGCCAGTGGGCATCAAGAGCGGTCCGTTCTTTAATCTGGTGGTGTCGGCCTATACCGACCTGTCATTGATGGAACTGGATCGTCGCTTGAAATCCATCGAGGCCGATAACGGTCGCTATGCGCCGGACCGCAAAGGCTTGCCGCTGGACATCGACGTACTGCTGTATGGTGACCTGGTGGGCGATTTCGATGGTTTGATCCTGCCGCGAGCAGAGATCCTCAAGAACGCCTTCGTGCTGTGGCCGCTGTCACTGATGGCGCCGCAGCGTGTGCATCCTGAGGTGGGCAGGACCCTTGGCGACCTGTGGCGCGATGCGCAGATCGACCAGGTGCTGGCGCCTGTCGGGTTTGAATGGCAAGGCCAGCAACTCACGCCCGATGAGCTTCTGTAGGCCTGTGGCGAGCGCTGGGGTGCGCGGCGCCCCCGCGCCACGGTGGATTGGCGTCTACAGGTTGTGTTGCTCTTTGTAGGTTTTCAGCGCCTTGAGCCGTTCGCGCTTTAGCGCCTCGCCCAGTTCCGGGCCTTTGAAGCCCTTCTCCAGCAATGGCGCCACCGCCACCTCCCGCGCGGCCTTGGCAGCGCCGCGTAGATAATCCGCCTGTGGATAACTACGCTGCTCGAAACCCTTGCGGCCTCGGGCATCCATTTCGCAGGCGACCACAAACTCTTCGAAGCGCTGTGGTCGACGGTACACGTCAAAACTCTGCAGTAACTCCAGTAAAGTCGAGGCCTTCAGCTCCAGTGCCCGGTGGCCGTGGGTGTGATATTGGCCCACCAACAGTGCCAGTTCCTGGCAATCTCGCGGCACCTTGAAGCGTTCGTTGACCGCCTTGATCAGTTTGAGGCCGGTGTATTCGTGCGCAATGTGCTGTGGCAACTTATCCACAGGCGTCAGGCCCTTGCCCAGGTCATGCAGCAGGCAGGCCCAGCGCACAGTCAGTGGCTGTGTGTGTAGGGCGGCCTGTTCCAGCACGCTCAAGGTATGCACGCCCGTGTCGATCTCGGGGTGGTGCGCGGCGGGTTGCGGCACGCCGAAGAGGGCATCCACTTCTGGCATCAAGGTTTTCAGGGCGGCGCAGTCGCGCAGCACTTGGATAAATACCTGTGGCTGATCTTCCATCAGTGCGCGGGAGATTTCCTTCCAGCTGCGCTCCGGGGTCAGGGCTTCCAGTTCGCCGGATGCACTGAGTTGACGCATCAGCTCCAGGGTTTCCGGTGCGACGCGAAAACCCAAGGGCGCGTAGCGCGCGGCGAAGCGGGCAACACGCAGGACTCGAAGGGGATCTTCGGCAAATGCGGGGGAAACGTGACGTAAAATGCGCGCTTTGAGATCGCGCTGCCCGTTATAAGGATCGGTCAGGTTGCCGTCGTCATCCTCTGCCATGGCATTGATGGTCAGGTCGCGGCGGACCAGGTCTTCTTCCAGCGTGACGTCAGGGCTGGCGTGGAACACAAAGCCACCGTAACCCCGGCCGCTCTTGCGCTCGGTGCGGGCGAGGGCGTATTCGTCACCGTTTTTCGGGTCGAGGAACACTGGGAAGTCCGAGCCCACCGGCTTGTAGCCCTTGGCGAGCATCTCTTCTGCCGTGGCACCCACGACAACGCGGTCGATGTCGGTGACCGGGATGCCCAGCAGGCGATCCCGTACCGCACCGCCGACTTTGTAGATTTTCATGAAAAAGCCTCCATTAGCCGCACAGGATACCGCCTGTGCCCTGCCAATGGAGGCTTTGCCGCTTCAGAGGTGGACGACGGCAAGGTCCAGGCGGCCGTAGTCGTTGTCGTTGTGATCGGTGCGCGGGGGCACGTGGTGGGTTTTCATCACCTGATCGCCCTGCAGGGTTTCCAGGTGGATGTCGAAGCCCCAGAGCCGATGCAGGTGCTTGAGCACTTCCTCGGTGGACTCGCCCAAGGGTTTGCGGTCGTGTTGCTGGTGGCGCAGGGTCAGCGAACGGTCGCCGCGCACGTCGATGCTGTAGATCTGCACGTTGGGTTCGCGGTTGCCCAGGTTGTACTGCGCCGCCAGGGTTTCACGGATGATGCGGTAGCCGGGTTCGTCGTGGATGGCCGGTACCACCAGGTCGTCCTTGAGATCGTCGTCGAGGATGCTGAATAGCTTGAGGTCGCGAATCACCTGGGGGGACAGGTATTGCAGGATGAAACTCTCATCCTTGAAGCTGCTCATGGCGAACTTGATGGTCGACAACCAATCGCTGCCGGCGATTTCCGGGAACCAGCGGCGGTCCTCCTCGGTGGGGTGTTCGCACATGCGCCGGATGTCGCGGTACATGGCAAAGCCCAGCGCATAGGGGTTGATGCCGCTGTAATACGGGCTGTCGAAGCCGGGCTGGAATACCACGCTGGTGTGGGATGTGAGGAACTCCATCATGAAACCGTCGGTGACCAGGCCTTCGTCGTACAGGTCGTTCATCAGCGTGTAGTGCCAGAACGTCGCCCAGCCTTCGTTCATCACCTGGGTCTGGCGCTGTGGATAAAAGTACTGGGCGATCTTGCGCACGATGCGCACGATTTCCCGTTGCCACGGCTCCAGCAGCGGCGCGTGTTTTTCCAGGAAGTACAGGATGTTTTCCTGGGGTTCGGCGGGGAAGCGCGCATTGTCCTTGTCGCTGTTTTTGCCGGTCTTTTTCGGAATGGTGCGCCATAGGTCGTTGATCTGTTTCTGCAGATGCTCCTCGCGCTCCTTCTGGCGCAGGCGTTCTTCCTCGGCGGAAATCGGGTACGGGCGTTTGTAGCGATCGACGCCGTAGTTCATCAGCGCATGGCAGGAGTCGAGCAGGTCTTCCACCGCATCGATGCCGTGGCGCTCCTCGCACTGCATGATGTACTGCTTGGCGAATACCAGATAGTCGATGATCGAGCTGGCGTCGGTCCAGGTACGAAACAGGTAATTGCCCTTGAAGAAGCTGTTGTGACCGTAGCAGGCATGCGCCACTACCAATGCCTGCATGCAGATGGTGTTTTCTTCCATCAAATAGGCGATGCACGGGTCGGAGTTGATCACGATCTCGTAGGCCAGGCCCATCTGGCCGCGGCTGTAGGACTTCTCGGTGCTGAGGAAGTGCTTGCCGTAGGACCAATGGTGATAACCCAAGGGCATGCCCACGGAGGCATAGGCGTCCATCATCTGTTCGGCAGTGATCACTTCGATCTGGTTGGGGTAGGTGTCCAGGGCATAACCCGCCGCAATACGGCTGATTTCCCGGTCGTAGGCCTGGATCAGTTCAAAGGTCCACTCGGACCCCGTGGAAATCGGTTGGCGCTTTTGCTCTTTTTTGGCGGTCATGTCACTAACCTGCGCTGGAAGAGTTCACGGAAGACCGGGTAGATGTCGCCGGCCGAGACCAGTTGCTGCTGGGCGAACGTGTCGGCAAAGGCTTCGCCGATGCGCTCGTATTCGAACCACAGGGCCTGGTGCTCACGGGGGGTAATCTCAACATAAGTGTAGTACTGCACGAACGGCATGATCTGGTTGATCAGGATGTCGCGGCAGATGGGCGAATCGTCGTTCCAGTTGTCGCCGTCCGAGGCCTGGGCGGCGTAGATGTTCCATTCGTTGGCCGGGTAACGTTCGGCCATGATCTCCTGCATCAGCTTCAGTGCGCTGGAGACGATGGTGCCGCCGGTTTCCCGTGAGTAGAAGAACTCTTCTTCGTCCACTTCCCGGGCGCTGGTGTGATGGCGGATAAACACCACGTCGATCTTGTCGTAGTTCCGTTTCAGGAACAGGTACAGCAGGATGAAGAAGCGCTTGGCGATGTCCTTGGTGGCTTGAGTCATGGAGCCGGAGACGTCCATCAGGCAGAACATCACGGCCTTGGAACTGGGGTTGGGCTGCTTGACCAGCAGGTTGTACTTCAGGTCGAAGGTGTCGAGGAACGGCACGCGGTGAATGCGCGCGCTGAGTTTCTCGATTTCTGCCTCGATTTCCTGAATATCGCCGAAGTTGTCCGGCTCTTCGCGTTTTAGACGCGCCAACTCTTCCTTGGCTTCCTTGAGCTTGGCGCGGCTGCTGCCGGACAGGGCGATACGCCGCGCATGGGCCGAGCGCAGGGTGCGGATGATATTGATGCGAGACGGATTGCCCTCGTTGCTGATCCCGGCACGCACAGTCTTGAAGGTATCGGTGCCGGTCAGGTTGCGCTTGACCAGGTTGGGCAGTTCCAGGTCTTCGAACATGAATTCGAGGAACTCTTCCTGGGTGATCTGGAACACGAACTCGTCCATGCCCTCGCCGGAGTTGCCGGCCTTGCCCGGGCCTTTGCCACCGCCACCGCCTTGGGGGCGCTGGATGTGTTCGCCGGTGGTGAACTCCTTGTTGCCGGGGTGCACGACAGTCTGTTTGCCGCCCCGGCCGTGGTGCAGCACCGGTTCGTCGATGTCCCGGCCGGGAATGCTGATTTGTTCGCCATGCTCCATGTCGGTGATGGAGCGGCGGCTCACGGCCTCTTCAACGGCCTTTTTGATATGGTCACGGTAACGCCGCAGGAAACGCTGGCGGTTTACCGTGCTCTTGTTCTTGCCATTGAGGCGTCGGTCGATCACATAGCTCATGGGGCCCTCCGGGAGCTTCAAGTCGTAAGCTGCAAGCGACAAGTAAAAGCGGATCGGCTTTTACTTGCAGCTTGTAGCTAGAAGCTTGCAGCTGCTTCTCTTACTGCGATTTCCGGACCCGTAGGTACCATTCCGACAGAAGCCGTACCTGTTTGTCGGTGTAGCCACGTTCGACCATGCGTGTGACGAAGTCGTTGTGTTTTTGCTGATCCTCCTTGCTGGCCTTGGCATTGAAGCTGATGACCGGCAGCAGGTCCTCGGTGTTGGAGAACATTTTCTTCTCGATGACCACCCGCAGCTTCTCGTAGCTGAGCCAGGTGGGGTTCTTGCCGTTGTTGTTGGCCCGGGCACGCAGCACGAAGTTGACGATTTCGTTGCGGAAATCTTTCGGGTTGCTGATGCCGGCCGGTTTTTCGATCTTTTCCAGTTCCTCGTTGAGGGCTACGCGGTTGAGGATCTCGCCGGTTTCCGGGTCGCGGTATTCCTGGTCCTGGATCCAGAAATCGGCGTACAGCACGTAGCGGTCGAAGATGTTCTGGCCGTACTCGCTGTAGGACTCCAGGTACGCGGTCTGGATTTCCTTGCCGATGAACTCGATGTAGCGCGGTGCCAGGTATTCCTTGAGGAACCGCAGGTAGCGCTCGCGGGTTTCGGCCTGGAATTGTTCCTGTTCGATCTGCTGTTCCAGCACGTAGAGCAGGTGCACCGGGTTGGCGGCGATCTCGTGGGGGTCGAAGTTGAAGACCTTGGACAGGATCTTGAACGCAAAGCGTGTCGACAGGCCGTTCATGCCCTCGTCCACACCCGCGGTGTCGCGGTATTCCTGGATCGATTTGGCCTTTGGATCGGTGTCCTTGAGGTTCTCGCCGTCGTACACGCGCATCTTCGAGTAGATATTCGAGTTCTCCGGCTCCTTGAGGCGCGACAGCACGGTGAACTGGGCGAGCATCTTCAGGGTGTCGGGCGCGCAATGGGCCTTGGCCAGGGAGCTGTTGAACAGCAGTTTGTCGTAGATCTTGATCTCATCGCTGACCCGCAGGCAGTACGGCACCTTGACGATATAGATCCGGTCGATGAAGGCTTCGTTGTTCTTGTTGTTGCGGAAGGTGTGCCACTCCGATTCGTTGGAGTGGGCCAGCAGGATGCCGGTGAACGGAATCGCGCCGAGGCCTTCGGTACTGTTGTAGTTGCCTTCCTGGGTGGCGGTGAGCAGTGGGTGCAGCACCTTGATCGGTGCCTTGAACATCTCCACGAACTCCATCAGGCCCTGGTTGGCCCGGCACAGCGCGCCCGAGTAGCTGTAGGCGTCGGCGTCGTTCTGTGGGAACTCTTCCAGTTTGCGAATATCGACTTTGCCCACCAGCGCCGAGATGTCCTGGTTGTTCTCGTCGCCCGGTTCGGTCTTGGCCACGCCGATCTGGTTAAGGATCGAGGGGTAGAGCTTGACCACGCGGAACTGGCTGATGTCACCGCCGAACTCGGCCAGGCGCTTGGTGGCCCAGGGCGACATGATGGTGTTGAGGTAGCGGCGTGGAATGCCGAAATCCTCTTCGAGGATCGCGCCATCTTCGGTGGCGTTGAACAGGCCCAGGGGCGACTCGAACACCGGCGAGCCCTTGATGGCGTAGAAGGGCACTTTTTCGATCAGTTGTTTGAGTTTTTCGGCCAGGGACGATTTACCGCCACCGACGGGGCCGAGCAGGTAGAGGATCTGTTTCTTCTCTTCCAGGCCCTGGGCCGCGTGGCGGAAGTAGGAGACGATCTGGTCGATGCATTCTTCCATGCCATGGAAGTCTTCAAAGGCCGGATAGCGACGGATCACCTTGTTGGAGAATATTCGCGACAGCCGCGAATTGTTCGAGGTGTCTATCAATTGCGGCTCGCCTATCGCCAGCAGCAGACGTTCGGCGGCAGACGCGTAGGTGCTGCGATCCTGTTTGCACAGCTCGAGGTACTCTTGCAGCGTGAGTTCCTCCTGCTGTGTGGATTCGAAGCGGTTTTTGAAGTGGCTAAAAATACTCATGACGTCGTCACCTCGCTCGATACGTGGAGCCGACGCCGGATCAATCAGTCGATGCTGGCAGTCATTGGCAGACGCCAATGGCCGTTTTCCCCCCAGAACACCCTGAAACGCTACCGATGACCCGCACGCCGGTGTACCGGCTCTCCCCTGATTCGGATGGCCTGCGCTTAAGGATAGTTCGGAATCAGGGAGGTCAAGGCGCGATGCGTAATTAGTTTGGCTGCGCCGTTCGTCAGAAACGGCGCGAGCCCAAGCGTCACGCGGGGTAGCGGGGTGTGAAAAAAATTATTGCGAGTCGCCTGAGGAAATTTCCGCAGGAAAGGTCGTACGCCACAGCTCAAAGCCACCGTCCAGGCTGTAGACGTCGGAGAAGCCCTGGCTGATCAGGTAGGCCGCTGCGCTCTGGCTGGAATTGCCGTGGTAGCAACCCACGATCACCGGTGCGTCGAGGTCGGCGGCGCGGATGAAGTCGGCGATGTTGTGGTTGTCCAGGTGCTGGGCGCCGCTGATGTGTGCAGCGGCAAAAGTCGGTTGGTCGCGGATGTCGACAACCACTGCGCCTTTCTCGCGCAGGGCCTGGGCTTGTTCGGGAGAGATGCGTTTGAATTCGCTCATGGGGGCTCCTAGGGCTTGGCGGCCGGCAGTGTAACGGAAAGGGGCGATTCGCACTGGCAGCTGTGGCGCTCGCCGGTGTCGATGTTCATCAGGGTCATGGCACCGCCCCACACGCAGCCGGTGTCGAGGGCAAATATACCGGGCTCGGTGCACTTGCCTTCGAGGGCTGCCCAGTGGCCAAAGATGATCTTTGTGCCGGCGGCCTTGCGGTCCTTGTGGGCGAACCAGGGTTTGTAGCCGGGCAGCGCGGTGTCGGCGCCTTCCTTGCTCTTGAGGTCCAGCTTGCCTTCGGCGGTGCAGAAACGCATGCGCGTGAAGTAGTTGGTGATCACCCGCAGGCGGGCAACGCCGGTCAGGTCGTTGTCCCATTTCACCGGATCGTTGCCGTACATGCCGTCGAGGTAGGCGGTGTACAGGTTGTCATCGGCCAGGGCCGCCTCGACTTCGGCAGCGCACTTGAGGGCTTTCTTCAGCGTCCATTGCGGCGGGATGCCGGCATGCACGAGGGCCATGTTGCGGGCCTCGTCATAGTGCATGAGCTTTTGTCGGCGCAGCCAATCGAGCAAATCGGCCCGGTCGGGTGCGTCGAGGATCTCCCGCAGGGTGTCGCTTTTTTTCAGGCGTTCGACGTTTTTATCCGCCGCCAGCAAGTGCAGGTCGTGGTTGCCCAGCACGCAGACCAGGGAATCGCGCAGGCTATATAAGTAGCGCAGGGTCTCCAGGGATTCGGGGCCGCGGTTGACCAGATCACCGACCAGCCACAGGCGGTCGCTTTTCGGGTCGAAGGCCACGCGCTCAAGTAAGCATTTGAGGGGTTCCAGGCAGCCTTGCAGGTCGCCGACCGCGTACGTCGCCATCAGTGCAGGGCTCCTGGCACGGCGAGGCGGAAGGGTGCGATGACGGCGTCGAACAGCTGGCCGTCCGTTGCTTTCATCTGATAGGAACCTTGCATGGTACCGACCTTGGAGGTCATCACCGTGCCGCTGCTGTAGGTGTGGCTGGCGCCGCAGTCGATCAACGGTTGCTGGCCGACGACGCCGGCACCGCGTACTTCCTCGACCTGACCGTCACCATCGGTGATCACCCAGTGGCGTGATAGCAACTTGGCCGGCACCAGCCCGTTGTTTTTCACCGTGATGGTGTAGGCAAAGGCGAAGCGGTTCTGTTCAGGTTGCGATTGGTCCGCGAGGAAGCGGGTGACGACGCTGACGTCGATCTGATAGCGAGGATCGGACATGCGAAAGGCCTTAAAAGCAAAAGCGGAGGACAGCAGATGCGGATCAGTCTAGGCCAAGAGGCGGGCACTAGGCCAGACATGCCGTCTGGCCTGTGCTCGGCAGGCTTCAGTCCGCGGCGGGCGCTGGCTGGATGGCAAGCTGGTCGGCCAGGCGCACGAATGCAGCCAGGTCCAGCTGCTCGGGGCGCAAGCTGCCGTCGACGCCAGCGGCTTCGATTTCAGCATTGCTCAGCAAAGCCTTGAGCGTGTTGCGCAGGGTCTTGCGACGCTGGTTGAAGGCCTCGCGTACCACGCGTTCGAGCAGCTTGTGATCCTTGGCCGGATGCGGCAGCACAGCGTGTGGCACCAGGCGCACGATGGCCGAATCGACCTTCGGCGGCGGGTTGAATGCGCCCGGGCCGACATTGAACAGGTGTTCGACGCGGCAGTGGTACTGGACCATGATCGACAAGCGGCCCCAATCACCGCCGCCAGGCCCTGCGGCTAGGCGCTCTACCACTTCCTTTTGCAGCATGAAGTGCATGTCACGGATGATCCCTGCGTTATTCAGCAAGTGGAAAATCAGCGGCGTAGAGATGTTGTACGGCAGGTTGCCCACCACGCGCAGGCTGTTCGGCGCGGCGTTGAGGCTGTTGAAGTCGAACTTCAGCGCATCGCCCTGGTGCAGGTTGAAGTTGGGCTTGTTGGCAAACTGCTGGTTGAGGATCGGGATCAAGTCCTTGTCCAGTTCCACTACGTCCAGCTGCCCACCGCTGGCCAGCAGGCCTTGGGTCAGTGCGCCCTGGCCCGGGCCGATTTCCAGCAGACGGTCTTCGGGTTTGGCATGGATGGAGCGCAGGATGCGGTCGATCACGCCAGCGTCGTGCAGGAAGTTTTGCCCGAAGCGCTTGCGCGCCCGGTGTTGGTAATGCTCGGTCATATACGGGTCTCGGCCATCTGATAGGCGGTTTCCAGGGCCACGTGCAGGCTGCCGGTATCGATCTTGCCGCTGCCCGCCAGGTCCAGGGCAGTGCCATGGTCGACGGAGGTGCGGATGATCGGCAGGCCCAGTGTCACGTTGACGGCGGCGCCGAAGCCTTTGTATTTAAGCACCGGCAGCCCCTGGTCATGGTACATCGCCAGCACTGCGTCGCAGTGCTCCAGATATTTGGGGGTAAACAGAGTGTCTGCAGGCAGTGGGCCGCGCAGGTCCATGCCTTCTTGGCGCAGACGCTCCAGGGTGGGTTCGATGATGTCAATTTCTTCATGGCCCAAGTGGCCGCCTTCACCGGCGTGGGGGTTGAGCCCACAGACCAGGATGCGCGGTTGGGCGATGCCGAATTTCTGTTGCAGGTCGGCGTGCAGGATGCGCGTGACGCGCTCAACCCGCTCGACGGTGATGGCGTCGGCAATTTCACGCAGCGGCAGGTGCGTGGTCACCAGGGCGACGCGCAGGCCGCGGGTGGCCAGCATCATCACGACTTGTTCGGTGTGGGTCAGTTCGGCAAGGAATTCGGTATGCCCGGAAAAGGCGATCCCGGATTCGTTGATCACGCCCTTGTGCACCGGGGCGGTGATCATCCCGGCGAAGTCGCCGTCGATGCAGCCTTGGCCGGCACGGGTGAGGGTTTGCAGCACAAACGCGGCGTTGGCTTTGTCCAGTTGGCCGGCAATTACCTTGGCCTGCAGCGGGGTGTCCCACACATACAGGCTGCCGGCGGGGGCGGGCAGGTCGGGCCAGTTGCCTGGCGCCACGTCCAGCAAACTGACAACCACACCCAGCTGCGCGGCCCGCTCAAGGAGCAGGTCACGGCTGGTAATGGCAATCAGGGGGTGTGGCTGGGGGTGCGAGGCGAGCAGCAGGCACAGGTCTGGACCAATGCCGGCCGGCTCGCCGGGTGTTACCGCGAAACGCTGGGGTTTCACTGGGTTGCCTGGTCGGTGCCTGTTTGCTCGGCGCCTGGCAGCTTGTTTTCTACGTAGGCTTCGTCACGGATCTGACGCAACCAGGTTTGCAGCTCTTCGTCGTATTTGCGGTTACGCAGTACGGACAGGGCTTGTTGCTCGCGGGCCTGGCTGGTGTTGTCGGTGGCGCGACGGCCAAGGACTTCCAGCACGTGCCAGCCATATTGGGTCTTGAACGGCTTGGACAATACGCCTTGCGGGGTCTTGGCCATGACGTCCTGGAACTCTGGCACCAGGGCTTTCGGGTCGATCCAGTTCAGGTCGCCGCCGTTGAGGGCGGAACCCGGGTCTTCCGAGAAGCTCTTGGCCAGGGTGGCGAAGTCTTCACCGTTTTCGATACGGTCATAGATCTTCTGGGCCAGTTCCTTGGTCTGGGCTTCGGTGCGGATTTCGCTAGGTTTGACCAGGATATGACGAACGTGCACTTCGTCTTTCAGCGAGGTCTCGCCGCCGCGTTTCTCCAGCAACTTCAGGATGATGAAGCCGCCCGGCGTACGTGCGGGCTGAGTGATTTCACCCGGCTGCATGGCGCTCAGCTCACGATCGAATGGAGGTGGCAATTGAGCGGCTTTACGCCAGCCCATGTCACCGCCGTCCAAGGCGTTGTCGCTGTTGGATACGGCAATCGCCGTCTGGGCAAAGTCGGCACCGGCTTTCAGGCGGTTATACACCGCCTGGGTCTTGGCGGCGGCGGCATTGAGCTGCTCGGAGTTGGCGCTGTCGGGTGTAGCGATCAGGATGTTGGCCAGGTGCAACTCTTCGGAGAGCTGCATCTTGCCCAGATCGGAAGCCAGGAAGTTCTTCACTTCCTGTTCCGACACCTGAACCCGCTCAGCTACGCGACGCTGACGTACACGGCTGATGATCATCTCGCGACGGATCTGGTCACGGGCGTCCTCATAGGACAAGCCGTCGTGGGCCAGGGCGGCACGGAACTGGTCGATGCTCATGTTGTTGCGTTGAGCGATGGTGCCAACCGCCTGGTTCAGTTCTTCGTCCGAAATACGGATACCGGAACGCTCGCCGATCTGCAGTTGCAGGTTCTCGACGATCAGGCGTTCCAGCACCTGTTGGTCCAGCACGCTGGTCGGTGGCACGCCACCGCCACGCTTGGCGATGGTTTGCTGGACTTCCTTGACGCGTTGGTCCAGCTGGCTCTGCATGATCACGTCGTTATCGACGATGGCCACCACTTTATCCAGCTGTTGAACCGCAGCGTGTGCCGATGCGGTACCCAGGAACAGCGCGCCCAGTACGAGCGGGCGCAGACAATCAGAAAGCTTGGTCTTCACGTTCACGATAACCTTCAATGCCTTTGTCGAGGAAGCTCTCTACCTTGGCGCCGGTCAGGCCGCCGAGTCCTTTGAGGACGATCTGCAGGAAGAGCCCGTGGTCACCCTTTTCGTTAAGAGGGGCGATCTGGCTGTATTCGTCGTTGGCAACCCAGTAACGGTTGATGACACGCAGTTTCCAGCAGCAGTTGTCGTACTCGAAACCACCGAAGGCTTCCAGGGTACGGTTGCGGGCATAGTCATACTGCCAGCGGGTGATCAGGTTCCATTGTGGAACAATCGGCCACATCATCGAGAAGTCGTGTTGCTGGATTTTGTAGTAATCCTTCACGAAGTTCGCGTCGCCTTCCTTGCCATAGTCACCACCGAACTGCCATTTGCCGGTCAGCTGGTTGTACACCACCTGATCGTTGCGATAGCGGTAGCCAAGGTTGACGACCTTGTTCGGGTTGTCTTCCGGCTGGTAGTGGAACATCGCGCTGCCGGAACGAGGACTGTGGTTCTCGGTGTCCCAGTTGTAGTCGGCCGTGGCGCGCCAGTCGCGGTTGAAGCGGAACTCGTAGTCCAGGGCGATTGGCGATACGTTGGACTGTGCGTCGGCACGGTCTGCGGCGAGTACACCTGGCAGTTGGACTTCGCGATCCTTGAAATACACCGCCTGGCCGACGGCGACGCGCTGACGTTCGAAGCCGTTCTCTTCGATCCAGCGGCTGGTCACACCCAGGGAGAGCTTGTTCTCGTCGCCGATCCGGTCGGAGCCGCTGAAGCGGTTGTCACGGAACAGCGAGGCGTAGTTGAACGAGTACTCACTGGTGTCGAATACCGGGATGTCGCTCTGGTCCTTGTTCGGTACGTACAAGTAGAAGGCGCGCGGTTCAAGAGTCTGGCGATAGTCTTTGCCGAACCAGTTGGTGTCGCGGTCGAAGTACAGGCCGCTGTCGACACTGGCGACTGGCACGGCACGGTCTTGTGAACTCTTGAACTTCTGGCCATTTGCGGCCATGTAGGTCTTGCCTACATTGTCCAGGTCCAGATCGTACTTGGTGTAGACGTACTTGAGCTTCGGCGTAATGAAACCGTAGGTCGACTCCATCGGGTACGAGACAGCCGGGGCAGCGTTCAGGCGAGTACCGTTTGCACGGGTCAGGCCTCTGACATTGGTGTCCAGTCGAGGGGTGACTGTTACCCCGTCCTGAGAAACAAAGTCGCCACTTAGAAGATTTCGCTCAAACCGAACTGCTTCGGTCTCGTAAGTGAAATCCAGGCCGCCCGGATGGTAAGGCAGTGCACCGTTAAAGGTGATCTGCGGCAAACGGTCATACGGCGTGATCTGGGAAATCGTCGCCAGCTGGTAAGCCTGCACATTCAGGCGCGCCTGATAGGAGTCGCCACGGTAAGCCACCGAACCTTGCTGGTTCAGGAAGTCGCGGCTTTCCACACCTTCCTGGTAGGCCTTGAGGTCCTGGAAGTAGTACGGATCGCTGATCTTGGTGTAGTCGACCTGAGTCGTCAGGCGCGAATCCAGCCCACCCCTGTGCTGCCAATTGAGCATATAGCGGGTTTTTTCGTAATCGGTCTGCTTCTTACGCTCGTCGCTATCGTCATTCAGGTACGCCCCACCGAACTGACCTTCGCTGGACTTGGTGAGGTAGCGGAATTCGCCTTCCATCAACATGCCGCGCTTGGTCATGTATTGCGGGTACAACGTGGCGTCGTAGTTGGGCGCCAGGTTGAAGTAGTACGGCGTGACCAGGGTAAAGCCGGTTTCGCTGCCGGTGCTGAAGCTCGGCGGCAGGAAGCCGGACTGACGACGGTCGTCGATCGGGAAATAGATGTAAGGGGTGTACAGGATCGGAATGTTCTTGATCCGCAACGTCGCGTTGGTGGCCGTACCGAAACCGGTCGCCGGGTTCAACGTGATGTTGTTGCCCTTGAGCTGCCAGGCGTTGCTGTCCGGCTCGCAGGTGGTGTACGTACCGTCCTTGAGACGGATGATCGCGTTTTCGGCACGCTTGGCGTACAGCGCGCTGCCGCGGATACGCGACTTGTGCATCACGTATTCGGCGTTGTCGATCTGTGCCGCACCGGTATCCAGCTGGACTTCGGCATGGTCGCCGACGATCAGCGCGCCGTTGTCGCGCAGACGGACCTTGCCGTTCAGCTCGCCACGGTTCTCGGCCTGATACAGGCTGGCCTCATCGGATTCCATCTGCATGCTGCCCTGACGCATGACGACGTCACCGGCCAGGGTCGCGACCTGTTGTTCCTGCTCGTAACGAGAGGCCTTGGCACCGATGAAGGTCGGCGCATCGCTCTGTTTCGTCTTGTCGTTCATGCCAGGACGAGTCGGCTCGATATACGCACCGCCGCAATACGGGCCGGTTTCGGCCAGTTGGGCAGCGGTCAGCTTCTCGCGGGGTACCCAGTCCAGGTGGCTGTAGTCGGCGCTGCGCGAACGCAGGCCACGGCCCTTGGATTCGGTGACCAGTGCGGTCTGCGGCGCGGCGTCGGCGCTGCCGCCGGTTTCGCCTTGCGACGCAACGGCGGTCGAGCCAGCGGCGGCACCGTCGTGCACCGGACGCGGTGGCAATGGGGCTGCGGCGGTTTTCGGCGCGCAATCCCAGGCACCCGAAGCAGAGACTGAGCAGTCATACTGTTCCGCGGCGACCACGAATGAGGTGGCGAAAGGTTGCATGGCCAGCAGACTGCCGGTTACCAGCAACGGAAATTTTCTACGAAACGCGGGGGATTTCAATGCCATCTTATTAGTCCGGGCTTCCTGCGTGCCATCTGCCCGCGGTGTGGGCCGCACGACTCTCGATGGTCTGAAAAAGATGCGTGATAATAAAGCATGACCCGCTTGACGGCTAGGGCCGTCGGAGACCCTTGTAATGCCCGACCAAGATCTACGTTTACAACAGCTGGAAGTCTGGCTGGAAGAGCAGTTACCGATCCTTTTCAATGCTCAAGGCTGGGGTGCCGTACCCCCGGCAACATTGACCGCAGCCAGCAGCGACGCGAGTTTCAGGCGTTACTTCCGCTGGGAAGGCGGTGGTCGCACGTTCGTCGTGATGGACGCCCCACCCCCCCAGGAAAACTGCAAACCTTTCGTCGATATCGCGCATCTGCTGGCGAAATCGGGAATAAATGTGCCAAAAATTTATGCAGAAGATTTGCCGCGCGGCTTTCTTTTGCTCAATGACCTGGGCACAAAAACCTATCTGGACGTGATCGACGAGCAAAACGCCGACCCATTGTTCGCCGATGCCATCAACGCCCTGCTGGCCTTCCAGCAATTGCCGATGGACGCGCCACTGCCCAGCTATGACGTGGCTTTGCTGCGCCGCGAGCTGGAATTGTTTCCCGAGTGGTACGTGCGTCGCCACCTGGGTCGTGAACTGGATACCCACCAGCAAGCGCTGTGGCAACGCGCCAGCGACCTGCTGATCGACAGCGCCCTGGCCCAGCCGAAAGTGCTGGTGCACCGCGACTACATGCCGCGCAACCTGATGATCAGTACGCCTAACCCCGGCGTACTGGACTTCCAGGACGCGGTCTACGGCCCGGTGACCTATGACATCACCTGCCTGTTCAAGGATGCGTTCCTCAGCTGGCCCCAGGCTCGTGTGCGTGAATGGCAGCGCGGCTACTGGGAGTGCGCTGTGCAGGCCGGAATTCCTGTGCAGGCGCAATTTGATGACTTCCTGCGCGCCAGCGACCTGATGGGCGTGCAGCGTCACCTCAAGGTCATCGGCATTTTTGCGCGGATCTGCCATCGCGACGGCAAACCCCGCTACCTGGCCGATGTACCGCGCTTCTTTGCTTATATAGAAGCGGTGCTGGCGGATCGCCCTGAGCTGGGCGAGTTGGCCGAACTGCTGACCAGCCTGCGCCAGCCCGCCGAGGCGACGGTATGAAGGCCATGATCCTGGCCGCCGGCAAAGGTGAGCGGATGCGTCCGCTTACCCTGCACACGCCCAAGCCGCTGGTGCAGGCCGGCGGCAAGCGCCTTATCGAGTATCACCTGGAGGCGCTGGCCAAGGCCGGTTTCACTGAAATCGTGATCAACCATGCCTGGCTCGGCCAGCAGATCGAAAGTTACCTGGGCGACGGCGCGCAGTTCGGCTTGCGTATCCAGTACTCGCCGGAGGGCGAGCCGCTGGAGACTGGCGGCGGGATCTTCCAGGCCTTGCCGTTGCTGGGGGATGAGCCATTTCTGGTAGTCAACGGCGACATCTGGACCGACTACGATTTCAGCCGACTGCGCCAGCCGCTCCAGGGCCTGGCCCATCTGGTGATGGTCGATAACCCGGCACATCACCCCTCGGGCGGTGATTTCTACCTCGATCAAGGTTTGCTTCATGATGCTGCGCCCGGTGCCGATAACCTGACCTTCAGTGGCATTTCTGTGCTCGACCCGCAGCTGTTCGCGGGTTGCAGCGCCGGTGCCTTCAAGCTGGCGCCGCTGTTGCGGGCGGCGATGGCCAAGGATTTGGTAACGGGGGAGCACATGGCGGGACGCTGGATTGATGTCGGTACGCTGGAGCGCCTGGCGCAAGTCGAAACCCTGCTGACAGCGGGGCAGTAACATGCTGTGGCCAGGGACGCTGATCGGCGCCGGGGCTGGCTTTGCCATTGCCAGTATTCCGGGGGCCATGTTGGGTGCGCTGTTGGGGCAGGCGCTGGATCGGCGGTTGCACCTGCAAAACTGGGCGCAACTGCGCGAGCGCCTCGGCGGGCGGCCGGCGTTGCGCAACGACGAGTTGTTGTTTGTGCTGCTGGGTCGCCTGGCCAAAAGCAATGGCCGGATCGTCGACGGGCATATCCAGCAGGCGCGCCAGGAAATGCGCGCGCTGGATATGTCCGAGCCTGCCCAGCGCCGGGCGATTGCCGCGTTCAACCGCGGCAAGTCCGGCACCGACCGCGTGCGCAGCTACTTGCGCGTGCTCAAGGCCCAGCCCCATGCCGCGGAAGGTGTGCTGCGTGCCTGTTGGCGCATGGTCTGGGCGGACGGCAAGGCGGATGACGCCGAGCGCGATCTGATCGAGCAATGGGGTAAATGGCTGGGCTGGACGCCGCAACAGTTGCAGGCATTGGCGACTGACTACAAGCCGGAACGCAAGCCGCTGGTGAGCCGGGGGATGTCCTATCAGGACGCGTTGCGCCTGCTCGCCGTGACGGCCACCACTGAACCTGCGGTGATCAAACGTGCCTATCGGCGCCTGCTCAGCCGCCACCATCCGGACAAGATTGCTGGCACTGGCGCAAGCCCCGCGCAAGTGCTTGAGGCCACCGAGCGTACCCGCGAGCTGCACAGCGCGTTTGCATTGATTCGCGAGCGCCGGGATTTCCGCTAGTCGTCGCCAGTCTTGATTTGATAACCCATTCCAATGTGGGAGCGGGCTTGCTCGCGAATGCGGTGGTTCAGTCACAACATCTGTGACTGATACTCCGTCTTCGCGAGCAAGCCCGCTCCCACAAGGGGATCGGCGGTGTTCTTTGAGTCTGCGGTCAGTCGGCAGTTGCCTGCGGGCTCAGCCAGCCACGAATCCGCCGATACAGCTGCTCCTGCTCCGCGGCGCTATTGCCCGGCACGGTTTTAAGTGACACCTGCTTATAACCGTCATTTTTCGATCGCTTGGCGGCCTGGACGCGCTCCAGAGCTGCCTTGCGATCCTGGGCGGCGTCTTGATAGAACACATCCGCCGTGGGCACCTTCAGCTCCGGAGCCAGTTGTTGCAAATTCGGCTGGCGACCTGCGGGCGTTTTGCCGGCGACCATCACCAGTTTCTGCACCTGGGCCGGTTGTTTCTCGCTGAGATAACGCGCCGCCCACCAGGCGCCGGTGCCGTGGCCGAGCAGCACCACACTGCGCGCACCCTGGGTCTGGGCGAAGGCGACGGCGGCGTCGATGCGCTCGAAGATGCGCTTGGCGTCGGTTTTGTCGCTCTCGTCCGCACCTGGCACCACCGCCGGATCGGTGCCTTCGGCTTCGGCGCTGGCCGCTTGTTCGATGGGCTTGGCGGCGGTGCTGCCGTCTTTGCTGCTGGTGTCGACCGCTGCCTTCGGCGCTTCGATCACCCGAGGTGGCAAGGTGTCGATGTTGATGTCGGGCAGCGAGAGGCTGAGGGTGCCCCAATTGGCATTGGGCAGTTTGCGCCGCAGCGGTGCAATTGCTTGCGGCCAGTCAGCACTTTCGCCGGCGCCCGGTACGATAATCACCACGCCTTCGGGTTCGGCGCTGTTGGCCGGTTTCCACAAGGCCAGGAAGGTATCGCTGGCGGCCTGCAGTTGTTGCTGTTCCTCACGCGGAACCTGGCGTTCCAGGGCGCTGGCATCTTCCTGGCTACGCTCCGGCAGGGGTTGGCGCACGGCAGGTGTTTCGGCGGCGGGGGCAGGCGCATCGGCGGCCTGCGCAGAAAAGCCGCTGGTAAAGAGCAGCGACAGGCACAATGCTGGCAGTGCCGAGCGGTTTCGAGGTGGCATCGTTGGTTTCCGGCCGTAAGTGATTCCAGCAGCCTAATGGGTTGGTCAGTATTTGTCAGTGATGTGAGACGTGGATCATGGGTTTTCGCTGTCTGCTGGTTATCGGCTGTTTGTGGTTTCCCTTGATGGCGGGAGCCACGCCTGTCTCTGCGGCGCCGCAAGCGCAGCTGGACGCCGGGCAACGGGAATGGTTGGCCGCGCACCCGCAGCTGCGCGTCGGCCTGGTGCTGCAGGCGCCCTACGCGCAGTACGACCGGCGCTTGCAGCGCTTGTCGGGGGCCAATGTCGAGTTGATGCAGTGGCTGGCCAAGGCGTTGAACATCGAACTGAGCTGGCGCAACTTTCCCACCCAGGAGCAACTGGAAGAGGCGTTGCGCGACGGTGAGGTCGACATCGCCCCCGGCCTGCAACAAACCCCGGCCGGTTTGCGCCTGTGGTTGTTCACCGATCCGTATATGCGGGTGCCCCAACATATCGTCGGGACCCGCGAAGGTGGCGGCGCCGTCGAGTTGGAAAAACTCGACGAACTCTCACGCATCGCCGTGCGTATGCCCAGTGCCGTGGCCGACTACCTGCGCAGTACCTATCCCAAACTGAACCTGCAAGGCGTGCCCATGGAGCGCCAGGCCTTGCAATTGCTGCTCAGCCAGCAAGCGCGCTATGCCGTGGTGGATGAGGCGCAATTGAGCCGGCTGTCGGGTGAGGCGGAATTCGCCGGGCTGGCGGTGGTGGGGGACATCGGCCTGCCGCAATTGCTGCGGGTGGCCACGCGTCGCGAATGGCCGGAACTGGCCGGGATCATGCAAAGTGCGCTGCGTGCGATCCCCGCCCGGGATCTGGACCAACTACACACCCGCTGGCTGCAACCCAAATACCCGCGGTTGTCGGAGTCGCCAGGGCTGTGGCAAAACCTCAGCCTGCTGCTCGGCCTGTTGCTGCTGGCCGGCCTGGCGGCGCTGTTCTGGCAGCGGCGCCAGTTGCGCGGCCTGGAGCACAGCTTGCTCGGCGCGCGGGAAGAAAGCGCCGCGCGTGCGGCGGGCGCTGAGGCGTTGCGGTTGACGCAGTTTTCCATCGATCAAAGCACCGTCGGCATTCTGTGGGTCAACTGGGACAGCCATGTGCGCTACGCCAACCGTGCGGCGGAAAGCATGCTTGGCTACGCGCCCGGAGCCTTGATCGAGCGGCCGCTGATCGATTTTGATCCGACCCTGGACATGGACCGTTGGCTCAACCTGTGGAAACGCGCCCGCGCCAGCGACGACGCCCCGCAGAACTTCGCCACCGACTGCCTGCGCGCCGATGGCAGCATCCTGCCGGCCGATGTGTCGTTGAGCTTCCTGCGCTTTGCCGACGGCGAATACCTGGTGGTCTACCTCAATGACGTCACCGAACGCCGTCGCTACGTGGCCGCGTTGCTGCAGAGCGAGGCGCAACTGCGCGAACTGTCCGCGCACTTGGAAACCGTGCGTGAAGAAGAAAAAGCGCGCATCGCCCGCGAAGTGCACGACGAACTGGGACAGATGCTCACCGTGCTCAAGCTGGAAACCTCCATGTGCGAGTTGGCCTACGCGCAACTCGACCCCGGCCTGCAGGAGCGCCTGAACAGCATGAAGCGCCTGATCGCCCAACTGTTCCAATTGGTGCGCGATGTGGCCACCGCGTTGCGCCCGCCGATTCTCGACGCCGGGATCGCCTCGGCCATCGAATGGCAGGCGCGGCGCTTCGAAGCGCGTACGCAGATTCCCTGCCTGGTGCAGGTCCCGGATAATCTGCCCGCCTTGAGCGATGCCAAGGCCATCGGCCTGTTCCGCATCCTGCAGGAGGCGCTGACCAATGTGATGCGCCATGCCCAGGCGCATACTGTCGAACTGACCCTGGCTGTGGAGGATTCGGACTTGCGGCTGACCATCAGCGATGACGGCGTCGGTTTTGTCCAGGCCCAGGGCCGCCCGGTATCGTTTGGCCTGGTCGGCATGCGCGAGCGCGTGTTGATCATGGGCGGGCAGTTGAGCCTGGACAGCGAGTTGGGGGAGGGCACCACCCTGAGTGTCACGGTGCCGTTGGATGCATAACACCAAGAGGAAGTCCCTGTGATCCGCGTACTGGTAGCCGAAGACCACACCATCGTTCGAGAAGGCATCAAGCAATTGATCGGCCTGGCCAAAGACCTGCTGGTGGTCGGCGAGGCGAGCAATGGCGAGCAGTTGCTGGAGACCTTGCGCCATGTGGCGTGCGAGGTAGTGCTCTTGGACATCTCGATGCCCGGCGTCAACGGCCTGGAGGCGATTGCGCGGATCCGTGCATTGAACAACCCGCCGGCGATCCTGGTGTTGTCGATGCACGATGAGGCGCAAATGGCCGCCCGTGCGTTGAAGGTCGGTGCCGCCGGTTACGCCACCAAGGACAGCGATCCGGCGCTGTTGCTCACGGCAATTCGCAAGGTCGCGGCAGGCGGGCGTTATATCGACCCGGACCTGGCCGACCGCATGGTCTTCGAGGTCGGCCTGACCGATGCGCGGCCGCTGCATTCGTTGCTGTCGGAGCGCGAGTTCTCGGTGTTCGAACGCCTGGCCCAGGGCGCCAACGTCAACGACATCGCCCAGCAACTGGCGTTGAGCAGCAAGACCATCAGCACCCACAAGGCGCGCTTGATGCAAAAACTCAATATCACCTCCCTGGCCGAACTGGTGAAGTACGCCATGGAACACAAGCTCCTCTGACGACATACCCAATAACGACACCCCAAAAATCTCGGCGCACCTATTCTTGCCGCTTGCGGCTCACCCCTTGCGCCGGCACTGTCCCGTGCGCGCCATCCGTGTAGGGCAATCCCTACCCCCAACCTTCCATCCGGCTGATGCAATTCTCTCCCGGCCCCCGATTTCCGGGGCCTCGCGCCTGGACTACGCTTGTGCCACAGCAGTCCAAAATACAAAGGTGCGGGTATGAGCGAGGTGGATTCAAATGAGGTCCTGGTCAGCTTTCGTGGCGTGCAGAAGAGCTACGACGGCGAGAACCTGATCGTCAAAGACCTCAACCTGGAGATTCGCAAGGGCGAGTTCCTCACCCTGCTCGGGCCTTCCGGTTCGGGCAAGACCACCAGCCTGATGATGCTTGCCGGCTTTGAAACGCCGACCGCCGGCGAAATCCAGCTGGCCGGGCGCGCCATCAACAATGTGCCGCCGCACAAGCGCGACATCGGCATGGTGTTCCAGAACTACGCGCTGTTCCCGCACATGACCGTCGCCGAGAACCTGGCGTTCCCGCTGTCGGTGCGCGGCCTGAGCAAGACCGACATCAGCGAGCGGGTCAAACGTGTGCTGAGCATGGTCCAGCTCGACGCCTTCGCCCAGCGCTACCCGGCGCAATTGTCCGGCGGCCAGCAGCAGCGTGTGGCCCTGGCCCGCGCCTTGGTGTTCGAACCGCAATTGGTGCTGATGGATGAACCCCTCGGCGCCCTCGACAAGCAACTGCGCGAACACATGCAGATGGAGATCAAGCACCTGCACCAGCGCCTCGGCGTGACCGTGGTGTACGTGACCCATGACCAGGGCGAAGCCTTGACCATGTCCGACCGTGTGGCGGTGTTCCACCAGGGCGAGATCCAGCAGATCGCCCCACCGCGCACACTTTATGAAGAGCCGAAGAACACCTTCGTCGCCAACTTCATCGGCGAAAACAACCGCCTCAATGGCCGCCTGCACAGCCACTCCGGCGAGCGCTGCGTGGTCGAGCTGGCGCGCGGTGAGAAGGTCGAGGCACTGGCGGTCAACGTCGGCCAGGTCGGTGGCCCGGTGACCCTGTCGGTGCGCCCGGAGCGCGTCAGCCTCAATGGTTCCAGCGAAAGTTGCGTCAACCGCTTCTCGGGGCGGGTGGCGGAATTCATCTACCTGGGCGACCACGTGCGTGTGCGCCTGGAAGTCTGCGGCAAGGCCGATTTTTTTGTGAAACAACCGATTGCCGAGCTGGACCCGGCCCTGGCAGTCGGCGACGTGGTTCCGATTGGCTGGCAAGTCGAGCACGTTCGCGCACTCGACCCACTTCTAGAGGCGAATTAATCGCCCCCATGGCTTCACCAACCCTGCACGTGGAGAGAACAACAATGTTGAGAACCCTGAAATTTTCCGCCCTGGCCCTGGGCCTGATCGGTGCGACCCAGGCCATGGCCGGCCCGGACCTGACTGTCGTGTCCTTCGGTGGCGCGAACAAGGCCGCCCAGGTCAAGGCCTTCTATGCCCCGTGGGAAAGCGCGGGCAACGGCAAGATCGTCGCTGGCGAGTACAACGGTGAAATGGCCAAGGTCAAGGCCATGGTCGACACCAAGAGCGTGTCCTGGGACCTGGTGGAAGTGGAGTCGCCGGAGCTGTCCCGTGGCTGTGACGAAGACATGTTCGAGCCGTTGGACCAGAAACTGTTCGGCAACACTGCCGATTACGTTAAAGGCGCGATCCAGCCATGCGGAGTGGGCTTCTTCGTGTGGTCCACGGTGTTGGCCTACAACGCCGACAAACTGGCCAGCGCGCCTACCAGCTGGGCGGATTTCTGGGACGTGAAGAAATTCCCGGGCAAGCGCGGCCTGCGCAAGGGCGCCAAGTACACCCTGGAATTCGCGCTGATGGCCGATGGCGTTGCGCCGAAGGACGTCTACAAAGTACTGGCCGGCAAAGATGGCCAGGACCGCGCGTTCAAGAAACTCGACGAACTCAAGCCGTCGATCCAGTGGTGGGAAGCTGGCGCGCAACCGCCGCAGTACCTCGCCTCGGGTGACGTGGTGATGAGCTCGGCCTACAACGGCCGCATCGCCGCCGTGCAGAAAGAAAGCAACCTGAAAGTGGTATGGAACGGCGGTATCTACGATTTCGACGCATGGGCCATTCCTAAAGGCCTGGCCAAGGACCGTGCCGAAGCGGCGAAGAAATTCATCGCCTTCTCGGTACAGCCGCAGCAGCAGAAGACCTACTCGGAAAACATCGCCTACGGCCCCGCCAACACCCAAGCCGTACCGTTGCTGGCCAAGGACATCCTCAAGGACATGCCGACCACCCCGGAAAACATCGCCAACCAGGTGCAGATCGATGTGAGCTTCTGGGCGGATAACGGCGAGCAGTTGGAGCAGCGTTTCAACTCGTGGGCTGCCAAGTAATCAGCAACACCGCTAAATCCATGTGTAGTGGGCTTGTGTGGGAGCGGGCTTGCTCGCGAAGGCGGTAGATCAGCCGCCACATGTGCAAGCTGATCCACCGCCTTCGCGAGCAAGCCCGCTCCCACATGGGATCTGCTGTGTTCAGTAGATTGCATTCATTTTCAGATTTTCCGGAGTTAGCCATGGCCATCGCCGTTCCCTCTAACGAGGTCAACAGCCCCACCCTCAAGCAGCGTCTGGCGCATGCCGAGCGGGTCAATCGCTGGAAGGCCCAGGCCTTGATTGCGCCGCTGGTGCTGTTTTTGCTGCTGGTGTTCCTGGTGCCAATCGTTGCGCTGCTGTTCAAGAGCGTCGGCAACCCGGAAGTGGTGGGCGGCTTGCCGCGTACCGTGGTGGCTGTGACGGCCTGGGACGGGCGTGGCCTGCCGGGCGAGCCGGTGTATCAGGCCCTCAGTGAGGACCTGGGCGAAGCCCGCAAAAACCAGACCTTGGGCGACCTGTCCAAGCGCTTGAACATGGAACTGGCCGGCTATCGCAGCCTGCTGACCAAAACCGCCCGTGCGCTGCCGTTTACCGAAGCGCCGGCCTCTTATAAGCAAGCGCTGGAAAGCCTCGATGAACGCTGGGGCGACCCGGCGTACTGGCAGGCGATCCGGCGCAACACCAGCAGCCTGACGCCGTTCTACCTGCTGGCGGCCGTCGATCACCGTATCGACGACCTCGGTGAAATCGCCCCGGCCACACCGGACCAGGCGATCTACCTGGACATCTTCGCCCGTACCTTCTGGATGGGCCTGGTGATCACCGCCATCTGCCTGCTGCTGGCCTATCCCCTGGCCTACCTGCTGGCCAACCTGCCGGCGCGTAAAAGCAACCTGTTGATGATCCTGGTGCTGCTGCCGTTCTGGACCTCGATCCTGGTGCGGGTGGCGGCGTGGATCGTGTTGCTGCAATCCGGTGGCCTGATCAACAGCGCACTGATGAGCATGGGCCTGATCGATAAACCGCTGGAGCTGGTCTTCAACCGCACCGGGGTCTACATCTCCATGGTGCACATCCTGCTGCCGTTCATGATCCTGCCGATCTACAGCGTGATGAAGGGCATCTCGCCCACCTACATGCGTGCGGCGATCTCCCTGGGCTGCCACCCGTTCACCAGTTTCTGGCGCGTGTACTTCCCGCAGACCTACGCCGGTGTGGGCGCCGGTTGCCTGTTGGTGTTCATCCTGGCGATTGGTTACTACATCACCCCGGCACTGCTGGGCAGCCCGAACGACCAGATGGTCAGCTACTTCGTGGCCTTCTACACCAACACCAGCATCAACTGGGGCATGGCCACGGCACTGGGCGGCTTGCTGCTGCTGGCCACCGTGTTGCTGTACCTGATCTACAACCGGCTGGTGGGCGCCAGCCGCCTGCGCCTGAGCTAAGGAGACCTTGTGATGCTGAGCCCTTATATGTCGCCCGTTGAGCGGGTTTGGTTCTACAGCTTGCGGATCCTCTGCGGCTTGATCCTGTTGTTCCTGATATTGCCGGTATTGGTGATCATCCCGCTGTCGTTCAACAGCGGCAGTTTCCTGGTGTATCCGTTGCAGGGGTTTTCGCTGCATTGGTATCAGGACTTCTTCGGCTCGGCCGAATGGATGCGTGCGCTGAAAAACAGCATCATCGTCGCCCCAGCGGCCACGGTGTTGGCGATGGTGTTCGGTACCCTGGCTGCGATTGGCCTGACCCGTGGCAATTTCCCCGGCAAGGCGCTGGTGATGGCCCTGGTGATTTCGCCGATGGTGGTGCCAGTGGTGATCATCGGCGTGGCCAGTTACCTGTTCTTTGCGCCGCTGGGCCTGGGTAACAGCTTTTTCTCGCTGATCGTGGTGCATGCGGTACTGGGCGTGCCGTTTGTGATCATCACCGTGTCGGCGACGTTGCAGGGCTTCAACCATAACCTGGTGCGGGCGGCGGCGAGCCTGGGCGCTTCGCCTTTGACCGCGTTCCGTCGGGTGACCTTGCCGCTGATTGCACCGGGGGTGATTTCCGGGGCGTTGTTTGCCTTTGCGACGTCGTTTGATGAGGTGGTGGTGACGCTGTTTCTGGCCGGGCCTGAGCAGGCGACGTTGCCGCGCCAGATGTTCAGCGGTATCCGCGAGAACCTCAGCCCGACGATTGCTGCTGCCGCGACGTTGTTGATTGCCTTCTCGGTACTGCTGTTGCTGACATTGGAATGGCTGCGCGGCCGCAGCGAAAAACTGCGTACCGCACAGGTCTAACTTACCGAAACCGGATCAACTGTGGGAGCTGGCTTGCCTGCGATAGCGGTGGGCCAGCTTGCTTATCTGCTGCTGACACACCGCTATCGCAGGCAAGCCAGCTCCCACATCGACCGTGCCCACTTTGAATTACCTCTGCATTCAGTTGCTGAATGGCTGACAACCTATTTCCCTCAGCTACGCTTGTGCCAGCCCATTTCCGAATAAGAGGCCGCGCACATGAGTACTTCCTCATTCAAGATCGCCCACAAACTGCTCACCGGCGCTGGCGCCATCGAACAACTGGCGTTTGAACTCACGCGCCTGGATGTGGATAACCCGCTGATTGTCACCGACGCTGCGTTGGTCAAGTCCGGCACCGTGGCGCTGGCGCTCGAACACCTGGGCGAGCGCAGTTACGAAATATTCGACCGCGTACTGCCCGACCCGGAAATCGCCATCGTCGAAGACTGCATGCGCGCCTACCGCGAAGGCGGGCATGACGGGCTGATCGGCCTGGGCGGCGGCAGTGCCATCGACATTGCCAAAAGCGTAGCCGCCTATGCCGGTTACCACGGCGCGCTGGCGGATTTGTTCGGTGTCGACCAGGTGCCGCGCAAGGGGCCGCCGCTGATCGCGATTCCGACCACGGCCGGCACTGGTTCGGAAGTGACCAACGTGGCGATCCTTTCCGACAAGGTCGCGCAACTGAAAAAAGGCATCGTCAGCGACTATCTGTTGCCGGATGTCGCGCTGATCAGCCCGCAAATGACCCTCACCTGCCCGCGTAGCGTGACTGCCGCCAGTGGCGTGGATGCGCTGGTGCATGCCATCGAGTCGTACCTGTCGCTGAATGCCTCGCCGATCACCGATGCGCTGGCGATTGGCGCAATCAAGCTGATCGCCAACGCGTTGCCCAAGGCTTACGCCAACCCGGCCAACTTGCAGGCCCGGGATGACATGGCCACCGCCAGCCTGATGGCCGGCATGGCCTTTGGTAATGCCGGCGTGGGCGCGGTGCATGCGCTGGCGTACCCGTTGGGCGGGCGGTTCAATATTGCCCATGGGGTGAGCAATGCGCTGTTGCTGCCGTATGTGATGCACTGGAACAAGCTGGCATGCGTGGAGCGCATGCAGGAGATTGCCCAGGCCATGGGCGTGAATGTCACGGGGCTGAGCGCCGTCGATGCGGCCGATAGCGCTGTCGAGGCGATGACGCGACTGTGTGCCGCAGTCGAGATCCCGGCGGGCCTGCGCAGCTTCGGGGTGCCCGAGGACGCCATCCCGGCCATGGCCACCGAAGCGGCGGGCATTGAGCGGCTGATGCGCAACAATCCGCGCAAGCTCAGCGCGGCCGACATCGAGAAAATCTACCGGGCTGCCTACTAGCCGTTGAGACAGGTCACGGTGCGCGTGGCAAAGCATGCGGTATACAATGCGCGCCATCGTGATTTAGCTCAGAAAAGGTGCGTCATGCAGCCCTTCGTAATTGCTCCATCGATTCTCTCCGCCGATTTCGCCCGCCTGGGTGAGGAAGTGGACAACGTGCTGGCCGCCGGTGCCGACTTCGTGCACTTCGATGTCATGGACAACCACTACGTGCCCAACCTGACCATCGGTCCGATGGTCTGCGCGGCGCTGCGCAAGTACGGCGTCACTGCGCCGATCGACGCGCACCTGATGGTCAGCCCGGTGGACCGCATCGTCGGCGACTTCATCGAAGCCGGTGCGACCTACATCACCTTCCACCCGGAAGCCACGCAACACGTCGACCGCAGCCTGCAGCTGATCCGCGAGGGCGGCTGCAAGGCGGGCCTGGTGTTCAACCCGGCGACGCCGCTGGACGTGCTCAAGTACGTGATGGACAAGGTCGACATGGTCTTGCTGATGAGCGTCAACCCAGGCTTCGGCGGGCAGAAGTTCATCCCCGGCACCCTCGACAAGCTGCGCGAAGCCCGCGCGCTGATCGACGCGTCCGGCCGTGACATCCGCCTGGAAATCGACGGTGGGGTCAACGTCAACAACATCCGCGAAATCGCCGCCGCCGGCGCCGACACCTTTGTGGCCGGCTCGGCGATCTTCAACGCGCCGAACTATCAGGACGTCATCGACAAGATGCGCGCCGAACTGGCGCTGGCGCGTCCATGAGCGGCTTTGAGCAGCTGTTTCCCGGCAAACTGCCCCGGCTGGTGATGTTTGATCTGGACGGCACCCTGATCGACTCGGTGCCAGACCTGGCGGCGGCGGTGGACAACATGCTGCTCAAACTGGGGCGCAAGCCGGCGGGGATCGAGGCGGTACGCATGTGGGTCGGTAACGGCGTGCAGATGCTGGTACGCCGGGCCTTGGCCAATAACATCGATGCCGAGGGGGTCGATGAGGTCGAGGCCGAGCACGCGCTGGAACTGTTCAACACCGCCTATGAAGACGGCCACGAACTGACCGTGGTCTACCCCGGCGTACGTGACACCCTCAAGTGGTTGAGCAAGCAGGGCGTGGAAATGGCCCTGATCACCAACAAACCGGAGCGGTTCGTCGCGCCGCTGTTGGACCAGATGAAAATCGGCCGCTATTTCCGCTGGATCATCGGCGGCGATACCTTGCCGCAGAAGAAACCCGACCCGGCGGCGCTGTTTTTCGTGATGAAAATGGCCAATATTCCTGCCTCGCAGTCGCTGTTTGTCGGTGACTCGCGCAGTGACGTGCTGGCCGCAAAGGCCGCTGGCGTGCAGTGCGTGGCCTTGAGCTACGGCTATAACCACGGCCGCCCCATCGCCGAAGAGTCGCCGTCGCTGGTGATTGATGACCTGCGACTGCTAATCCCCGGTTGCTTGGGAGCGGGCGCTGAGATAACGTTGCCCGACACCGATCCGTCCCCTTCTGGAAATCCCATCGTGGTGGTCACTCGCAAACTCTGGATGAAAGTCATCAAGGCCCTGGCCCGCTGGCGTTGGCGCGCCTGACTGATCCCGGCCGCGCTACGCGGCACGTTTGCATACCTGACCGTTAGACCCTCACGCCACGAGGCACACATGATCCGCGAAGAATTCCTGCGTTTGGCCGCTGCCGGCTATAACCGTATCCCCCTGGCCTGCGAAACCCTGGCCGACTTCGACACGCCGCTGTCGATCTACCTGAAACTGGCCGACGAGCCCAATTCCTATCTGCTGGAATCGGTGCAGGGCGGCGAGAAATGGGGCCGTTATTCGATCATCGGCCTGCCGTGCCGCACCGTCATGCGTGTTCACGATCATCACGTGAGCATCACCCATGATGGCGTCGAGATCGAAAGCCACGACGTAGAAGACCCGTTGGCCTTCGTCGAAACCTTCAAGGCGCGCTACAACGTGCCGACCATCCCGGGGCTGCCGCGTTTCAACGGCGGCCTGGTGGGTTACTTCGGTTATGACTGCGTGCGTTATGTGGAAAAGCGCTTGGGCAAATGCCCGAACCCGGACCCGCTGGGCGTGCCGGACATTCTGCTGATGGTTTCCGACGCGGTCGTCGTGTTCGACAACCTGGCCGGCAAGATGCACGCAATCGTGCTCGCCGATCCGTCCCAGGCGGACGCATTCGAACAAGGCCAGGCCAGCCTCGAAGCCTTGCTGGAAAAACTGCGCCAGCCGATCACTCCGCGTCGCGGCCTGGACCTCAGCCGTCCGCCGGCGGCCGACCCGGTGTTCCGCTCCAGCTTTACCCAGGATGACTACGAGCGCGCCGTCGATACCATCAAGGAATACATCCTCGCCGGTGACTGCATGCAGGTTGTGCCGTCGCAGCGCATGTCCATCGACTTCAAGGCCGCGCCGATCGATCTGTACCGCGCGCTGCGCTGCTTCAACCCGACGCCGTACATGTACTTCTTCAATTTTGGCGACTTCCACGTGGTGGGCAGCTCGCCGGAAGTGCTGGTGCGCGTCGAAGACAACCTGATCACCGTGCGCCCGATTGCCGGCACCCGCCCACGTGGCGCGACCGAAGAAGAGGATGTGGCGCTGGAACAAGACCTGCTCAGCGACGACAAGGAAATCGCCGAGCACCTGATGCTGATCGACCTGGGCCGCAACGATACCGGGCGCGTCTCGGAAATCGGTTCGGTGAAGCTCACCGAGAAGATGGTCATCGAGCGGTATTCCAACGTGATGCACATCGTGTCCAACGTCACCGGCGAGCTGAAGGCCGGCCTGACCGCGATGGACGCACTGCGTGCGATTCTGCCGGCGGGCACCTTGTCGGGCGCGCCGAAGATCCGTGCGATGGAAATCATCGACGAGCTGGAGCCGGTCAAGCGTGGTGTCTACGGCGGTGCCGTGGGTTATTTCGCCTGGAACGGTAACATGGACACTGCGATTGCAATCCGCACTGCGGTGATCAAGGACGGGGAGCTGCACGTGCAGGCCGGTGGCGGGATTGTCGCCGACTCGGTGCCGGCCCTCGAATGGGAAGAAACCCTGAACAAGCGCCGCGCGATGTTCCGCGCCGTTGCGCTGGCTGAACAGACCCCCAATTCCTGAGGTTTCCCCCATGTTGCTGATGATTGATAACTACGACTCCTTTACCTACAACGTTGTGCAGTACCTGGGCGAACTCGGTGCCGAGGTCAAGGTGGTGCGCAACGATGAAATGACTGTGGCCGAAATCGCCGCGCTGAACCCAGAGCGCATTGTGGTCTCGCCAGGGCCGTGCACGCCGACCGAAGCGGGCATCTCCCTCGAAGCGATCAAGTACTTCGCCGGTAAATTGCCGATCCTGGGCGTGTGCCTGGGCCACCAGTCCATCGGCCAGGCCTTTGGCGGTGACGTGGTGCGCGCGCGCCAGGTCATGCACGGCAAGACCAGCCCGGTGTTCCACAACAATGTGGGCGTGTTCCACGGCCTGAATCTGCCGGTGACGGTGACCCGTTACCACTCCCTGGTGGTCAAGCGCGAAACCTTGCCCGAATGCCTGGAACTGACCGCCTGGACCCAGTTGGAAGACGGCTCGGTCGACGAGATCATGGGCCTGCGTCACAAGACACTGAATGTCGAAGGGGTGCAATTTCACCCTGAATCGATCCTGACCGAGCAGGGCTACGAGCTGTTCGCCAATTTTCTCAAGCAGAGCGGCGGCACGCGCTAAGGACTTTCCATGGATATCAAGACTGCCCTGAGCCGTATCGTCGGCCACCTGGACCTGAGCACCGCTGAAATGAGCGATGTGATGCGCGAGATCATGACCGGTCAATGCACCGATGCGCAGATCGGCGCGTTCATGATGGCGATGCGCATGAAGAGCGAGAGCATCGACGAGATCGTCGGCGCCGTGTCGGTGATGCGCGAGCTGGCGGACAAGGTTGAGCTCAAGACCCTGGATGGCGTGGTGGATGTGGTCGGCACTGGCGGTGACGGTGCGAACATCTTCAACGTGTCGACGGCATCTTCTTTTGTGGTCGCCGCGGCGGGTTGCACAGTGGCCAAACACGGTAACCGTGCGGTGTCCGGCAAGAGCGGCAGCGCCGATCTGCTGGAAGCGGCCGGGATCTACCTGAACCTGACGCCGGTGCAAGTGGCGCGTTGCATCGATAACGTCGGCATCGGCTTCATGTTTGCCCAGACCCACCACAGCGCAATGAAACACGCCGCCGGCCCGCGCAAAGACCTCGGCCTGCGTACCCTGTTCAACATGCTCGGCCCGCTTACGAATCCGGCCGGTGTGAAACACCAGGTGGTTGGCGTGTTCAGCCAGGCGCTGTGCCGGCCTTTGGCCGAAGTGTTGCAGCGCCTGGGCAGCAAACATGTGCTGGTGGTGCACTCCAAGGATGGCCTGGACGAATTCAGCCTGGCGGCACCGACCTTTGTCGCGGAGCTGAAGAACGACCAGATCACGGAGTATTGGGTCGAACCTGAAGACCTGGGCATGAAGAGCCAGAGCCTGCACGGCCTGGCGGTGGAAAGCCCGGCGGCGTCCCTGGAATTGATTCGTGATGCCCTGGGGCGGCGCAAGACCGAGAACGGGCAAAAAGCTGCGGAGATGATTGTTCTGAATGCTGGCGCGGCACTTTATGCAGCCGACCACGCCTATAGTCTTAAGGAAGGTGTCGCCTTGGCCCACGATGCGCTGCACACCGGTCTGGCTCGCGAAAAGCTCGAAGAGCTGGGAGCATTCACCGCGGTATTCAAGATGGAGAATGAAGGATGAGTGTGCCAACCGTTCTGGAAAAGATCCTCGCCCGCAAAGCCGAAGAAGTCGCCGAGCGCCGCGCCCGCGTCAGCCTTGCCGAGCTGGAAAGCCAGGCCAGGCTTGCCGATGCCCCGCGTGGTTTCGCCAACGCCTTGATCGCCCAGGCCAAGCTCAAGCAGCCGGCGGTGATCGCCGAGGTCAAGAAAGCCTCGCCAAGCAAAGGCGTGATCCGCGAGAATTTTGTGCCGTCGGAAATTGCCGTCAGTTATGAGAAGGGCGGCGCGACGTGCCTGTCCGTCCTGACTGATATCGACTATTTCCAGGGTTCCGACCTGTTCTTGCAACAAGCCCGCGCCGCGTGCAAGTTGCCGGTGATCCGCAAGGATTTCATGGTCGACCCGTACCAGATCGTTGAAGCCCGTGCCCTGGGCGCCGATTGTGTGCTGCTGATCGTCTCCGCCCTGGATGACGTGAAGATGGCCGAGTTGGCGGCCGTGGCCAAAAGTGTCGGCCTGGATGTGCTGGTGGAAGTGCACGACGGCGATGAGCTGGAGCGCGCACTGAAAACCCTGGATACACCGCTGGTTGGCGTCAACAACCGCAACCTGCACACCTTCGAAGTGAGCCTGGAAAACACCCTCGACCTGTTGCCGCGGATCCCGCGTGACCGCCTGGTGATTACCGAGAGTGGCATCGTCAACCGTGCCGATGTGGAACTGATGGAAATCAGTGGGGTGTATTCGTTCCTGGTCGGCGAGACGTTCATGCGTGCCGAGAACCCGGGCGCGGAGTTGCAGCGCCTGTTCTTCCCGGAGCGTGGCGTGGCGGTCAGTGGTTCGACCCTCGACTGATTTGAAATGCGATCAAACTGTGGCAGCGGGCTTGTGTGGGAGCGGGCTTGCCTGCGATAGCGATTGGTCAGTCGATGGATAGGTGACTGACACACCGTCTTCGCGGGCAAGCCCGCTCCCACATTGGGTTTTGTGTTTGTTCAGAAAGATAGGTGTTTGATGGTTAAGCCAGTTTCGATGACTGTTGAGGCTGGCCTTGCCGCCGAGCAGGACCTTTTGGCGGCTGTTTGCGCAGGCGACCAGGAATACGGCCTGCTGTTCTGGCAGCCCAGCGATCAAGCCTTGGTAATGCCGCGTCGGCTGAGTCGTTTGCCTGCATTCGAAACCGCCAGCCAGGTCTCGGCCGCCGCCGATTGGCCGGTGTTGCTGCGCGAAACCGGTGGCGAGCCGGTGCCGCAGTCGAGCGCCACGGTCAACATCGCCCTGGTCTATGCGCCACCGCGCAGTGAAGGCGATCAGAATCGCATCGAAACCGGCTATTTGCGGTTGTGCCAGCCAATCTGCGATTTGCTGATCGAGCTGGGTGGCGATGCGTCTGTCGGCGAAATCGATGGCGCGTTCTGCGACGGTCGCTACAACGTCAATCTCAACGGCCGCAAAATGGTCGGCACGGCCCAACGCTGGCGCCAAAGCGGTGGGCGCCCGGTGGGGTTGGTGCACGGTGCGTTGTTGCTGGACGGCGATCGCGAAGAGCTGATCGCGGCGGTCAACCGCTTCAATGCGGCATGCGGGCTGGAACAGCGGGTTCGCGCCGAGAGTCATATCGCCTTGCACGAAGCTTTCCCTGCGCCGGATGCAATCAGCCGCCTGGACACGTTGTATCGTCAGATGCTGGCAGGCTTCCTGGCGCTTTAACGTGTACCGAACACCACCATCGTCTTGCCTTTGACGTGCACCAGGTTGCGTTCTTCGAGATCCTTGAGCACGCGGCCGACCATCTCCCGTGAACAACCGACAATGCGCCCGATTTCCTGGCGTGTGATCTTGATCTGCATGCCATCGGGGTGGGTCATGGCGTCGGGCTGCTTGCACAACTCCAGCAGGCAGCGGGCTACGCGGCCGGTCACATCAAAGAAGGCGAGGTCGCCGACCTTGCGTGTCGTGTCCCGCAGGCGCTGGGCGATCTGGCCACTCAGGGCGTAGAGAATGTCCGGGTCTTGCTGGGCCAACTCGCGAAACTTGGCGTAGCTGATCTCGGCCACTTCGCACTCGACCTTGGCGCGCACCCACGCACTGCGTTCCTGTTCCTTGCCTGCTTGCTCGAACAGCCCCAGCTCACCAAAGAAATCGCCGGTGTTGAGGTAGGCGATGATCATCTCGCGGCCGTCTTCGTCTTCGATCAGGATGGTGACCGAGCCCTTGATGATGAAGAACAGTGTCTCGGAACGTTCGCCGGCGCAGATAATGTTGTGTTTGGCCGGATAACGCCGACGTTGGCAGTGCATCAGTAGCTTGTCGAGATTCTTGATCTTGGGTATGGGCGTAAGAGCAACCATGTTTGTATCCCGAAAAGACAGCGCAAGGGGTCGGAGTTTTTGTATTTGTGTGGGTATCGGCATTGATACACGTTGTATAAATACTAGCAATACGCCATCCATTTGGCGCCAGCTTACCAGACACATTCTGACTCGATTAGCCAATTTTCTCGGCAAACCCTGCTATTGATCGCTTTGATGCGAAACGCAGTCGGCGGCGGGCCCTGTGCTAAGCTGGCGACCCTTTTTTAGCAGTGGAGTCTGGGCGATGAAGGCACGCATCCAATGGGCGGGCGAAGCCATGTTCCTCGGTGAGTCGGGCAGTGGCCATGTCGTGGTCATGGACGGCCCGCCGGAAGCCGGTGGCCGTAACCTGGGCGTACGCCCGATGGAAATGCTCCTGCTTGGTGTAGGCGGTTGCAGTAATTTCGACGTGGTCAGCATCCTGAAGAAGTCCCGGCAGGCCGTGGAAAGCTGCGAAGCCTTCCTGGAAGCCGAGCGCGCCACTGAAGATCCCAAGGTGTTTACCAAGATCCACATGCATTTTGTGGTGAAGGGGCGGGCGTTGAAGGAAGCCCAGGTCAAGCGTGCCATCGAGCTGTCGGCCGAGAAGTACTGCTCGGCGTCGATCATGCTCGGCGCGGCCGGTGTGGCCATCACCCATGACTACGAGATTATCGAGCTGGGTTGATCGCACGTTCCGGCAAAAAGAAAGGGCGCTTAGAAAGCGCCCTTTTTTGTGGATTGGATTTGATGTATTCAGATTCGGTACGTGCTTTTGGTCATGACCTTGGCCAGTAGGCTCATGCCAAATCGTACCGGCGCCGGGAAGCGGAAACCGCCGGCGTCCAGTGCGCTTTCTGCGTGGTGTTCCTCGTCGATGCGCATTTGCTCGAGAATCGCCCGGGACTTTTCGTCCTCGGCCGGCAATTGCTCAAGGTGCTCGTCCAGGTGTTTGCACACTTGATGTTCGGTGGCGGCGACAAAACCCAGGCTTACCTTGTCGCTGATCAGGCCGGCGGCGGCGCCGATGCCGAATGACAAACCGTAGAACAGCGGGTTGAGCACGCTCGGGTGGCTGCCCAACTGCCGAATGCGCTGCTCGCACCAGGCCAGGTGGTCGATTTCTTCCTCGGCCGCATGTTCCATGGCCGCGCGTACTTGCGGCAGCTTGGCGGTCAGCGCCTGGCCCTGGTACAGCGCTTGGGCACAGACTTCGCCGGTATGATTGATGCGCATCAGGCCCGCGACGTGGCGGGTGTCGGTCTCGCTCATCTGTGCGTCGGGCTGCACGATGGCAGGCGAGGGGCGATACGGCTGGCCGCTGAACGGCAACAGCGTGCGCATGGCCATGTCGGCTTGCAACAACAGACGGTCAATCGGCGAGTAGTGACGTTGGGTAGTCATGCTGACCTCCGGGAAGAATCTCGGCGGCCAGTTTACCGCAAGAGAGGGGGAAGCGTTTGCGCTGCGTCAAGCCCATGGGGTCGCGGCCTGGGGCGCACGACCGTTGCTGAGGGGCTGATCAGCCCGGCGGCCAGTTCATCTGGCGTTGACCGAGCACATGCATATGGATGTGATAAACGGTCTGCCCGCCTTTCGGGTTGCAGTTCATCACCACGCGGAAACCTTCCTCGCAGCCCTGCTCCAGTGCCAGGCGCTGGGCGGTGAACAAGATATGGCCGGCCAGGGCCTTGTCTTCTTCGGTCAGGTCGTTGAGGGTCGCGATGTGCTTCTTCGGGATGACCAGGAAGTGCACGGGTGCTGCCGGGTGGATGTCCTTGAAGGCCAGGACCTGGTCATCTTCGTAGATGATGTCGGCCGGTATTTCTCTGTTGATGATCTTGGTGAACAGAGTATCCACAGCTGTTTCTCCATTATGAGTAGGCAGGGTGAGTGTACTCAGGCAATCAACGCGGGCAATAGGCCTTGTTGATCGCGCCGGCAATCTTGCGAGTCAGCCAGCGTGGGCTGAAACGCGGGCTGAAGGCGAGCCAGCGGTTGCGTCGGCCGGGAATGATGATGGCTTTGTTCTTGTCGAGGGCACGTACGGTGAAGAGTGCCACTTCTTCCGGGCTCATCAGTTTTTCGCTGCGGTCGAGCTTGGCGGTATCCATTTGCGCAGTGCCGAAGAACGCGGTGCGCGTCGGGCCGGGGCAGAGTACCGAGACCTTGATGCCGCAGGTCTTCAACTCTTCACGCAAACCTTCTGAGAAGTGCAGCACGTAGGCCTTGCTGGCGTAGTAGCTGCTCATCCATGGGCCGGGCTGAAACGCGGCCACCGAGGCAACGTTGAGAATCTGCCCGCCGCCGTGCAGCGCCATGGCGTTGCCAAGGGCGTGACACATACGGGTGAGGGCGAGGATGTTGACTTCGATCAGGTCCTGTTCGGTCATCCAGTCCTGGGCCAGGAAGGGGCCGCTGGTACCGATGCCGGCGCAGTTGACCAGCAGGTCGATCTGCCGTTCGCCTTCTTCCAGCTCCAGCAGGAACCCGGACAAACGCAGCGGTTCGCCCAGGTCGCAGGCTCGAAACAGCACCTCCACACCGAAACGTTGGGTCAATTCCAGTGCAATGCTTTCCAACTGATCACGCTGGCGGGCCACCAGAATCAAGCTGCGGCCGCGACGGGCCAAGGCTTCGGCCAAAGCCAGGCCGATGCCGCTGGAAGCACCGGTGATCAGAGCGTAACGGGTCATGCCTTTCTCCATCGCAACGCCGCCGAGCCTGTGACAGAGGCATCACAGGCGGCGGGCGTTTCTTCACTGTTCTGGAGAGTCTACAGGTTCGGCCGCTTCGTCAGCACTTTGCGCTTCGTCTTCATCAACGATCACGCTCTGGTCGGTGTCGGCATCGGAGGTGATGGAGCTGTTTTCGTAGCTGCTGTCGACGTTGGCTTCAAGTTGGTTCAGGTAACCGTTCATACCCAGGGTCACCACAATCGCCAGCATTACCGGGATAAACGCCAGCCATAGGGTGGCCAGGACCTTTACCGCGGTGGAGTTGCGCGGTGGTGGCGCGCCGTATTGGTTGGCGCCTGCATTGCCTGGCAATACCAGCAGCAGGATCGGGAAGACGCTGTTCACCAGCGGCACCAGGTTGAGGAACCACAACCAACCGGACCAGCCCAGGTCATGCAGGCGCTGCACGGCGATTTGCACGCTGACCCACAGCAGTGCGACGAACAACGCAAAACCCAGCAGGATGCCGAGAATCATGCCTGCCGTCGGCGAGGCGGTTGCCACGGCAAAGCCGGCAGTGGCGATGATGCCCGAGGCGACCAGCATCGCGACGGTCAACACCAGCGTCCATGCCAGGTAGCGCAGGCGACCGATACGCCCGTGGATGGTGAACACCTTCAGGGTGGAGAATTCCGGCAAGTCGTCACCCACAGCGGCGCGGGGCGGCGCGTAAGGGGATGCGGCGGCGGAGGGGCCGGAACCGGTTTCGTGTGTTTCGGCAAGGTTGAACGCTATGGGTTGCTCGGTTTCGATGCGTGCGTCGACCCCGGCGTTTTTCAGCGCATTGAGGTAGGTTTCGGCATCGGGGCGGGACAGGTCGCGTTTCAGCGCGACCGGGCGGCCGGTGAAGAGTTTTTCGATGGCGTCGACTTCACTCTTGAACAGCTCGGCCAGGTTGAGTTTGGCAGTGGCGCTTTCGACCCCCGGGAGCAAGGCTCCATCAAACACAATCTTGAAACGGTTGTCGCTCATGCGGGCTTCCTTGTCACTTTATCTGTGAGGTAATGCAGGCCTGCCCAAGCGGCAGGCCTTGCGGTTGGTTCAGCGTGGCCAGCGCAATTGTACCGCCTGTTCGTGCGCCTTGCGGTATTCGGCATCCAGGCGCGCAACCAGTTCATCGACGCTGGGTAAATCTTTGATCTCACCAACGCCTTGGCCGGCCGACCATACGGTCTTCCAGGCCTTGGCTTCGTCGCTCAACGGCTTGAGCTTGGAGCCGAAGTTGACTTCACCCTTGCCTTGCAGCGCAGCGAGGTCGAAACCGGCGTTTTCCAGGCTCTGGCGCATAAAGCTGGCGGGCACGCCGGAGACTGCAGGAGTGTGCACGATGTCGGCGGCGCGCGATGTGAGCAGCATCTCTTTATAAGCATCCGGGGCGTGGCTTTCGGTGGTGCCGATAAAGCGGGTGCCGAAATACGCCAGGTCAGCCCCCAGTAACTGGGCCGCGAGGATCTCGTGCCCGTGGTTGAGGCAGCCGGCCAGCAGCAGGGTCTTGTCGAAGAACTGACGAATCTCGGCGATCAGCGCGAACGGGCTCCAGGTACCGGCATGGCCGCCGGCGCCTGCGGCCACGGCGATCAGGCCATCCACACCGGCTTCAGCGGCTTTCTCGGCATGGCGCCGGGTGGTGACGTCGTGGAACACCAGGCCGCCATAGCTGTGCACGGCGTCGACCAGTTCCTTCACCGCGCCAAGGCTGGTGATGACGATTGGCACCTTGTGCTCGACGCAGATCGCCAGGTCGGCCTCCAGTCGCGGGTTGCTGTTGTGCACGATCAGGTTCACGGCATATGGCGCGGGGTTGTCCAACTGCGCCAGGCCCGCTTCGATTTCTTCCAGCCAGGCTTTGAAACCACTGCTTTCGCGCTGGTTGAGTGCCGGGAAACTCCCGACGACACCATTACGGCAGCAGGCCAGCACCAGTTGCGGGTTGGAAATCAGAAACATCGGCGCGACCACCACCGGCAGGCGCAGACGTTGTTCAAGCAGAGCGGGCAGCGACATTGGATTGACCCCGTGTGATTGAAGTTAGAACGGTTTGACCACGACCAAAATTACGATAGCCAGCAATAGCAGAACCGGGACTTCATTGAACCAGCGATAAAAGACATGGCTGCGGGTGTTTTCGCCACGGGCAAAGCGTTTCACCTGCGCGCCGCACATGTGGTGGTAGCCGATAAGCAGCACGACAAGGGTCAGCTTGGCGTGGATCCAGCCGCCCGAGTGAAAGATGCTCGGGTTCAGGTAGATCAGCCAGCCGCCGAAAATCAGCGCGGCAAGCATCGCCGGGCCCATGATGCCGCGATACAGCTTGCGCTCCATGAGGCTGAAGCGTTCCTGGCTGACGGTGTCTTCGCTTTGGGCGTGGTACACGAACAGGCGTGGCAGGTAGAACAGCCCGGCAAACCAGCAGACGATGCTGATGATGTGGAAGGCTTTGACCCATAGATAAAGCATTTTTAGTTATTCCCAGGTTCACGGTAGCGAAGATAGTAGTGGCTGATGCGCCCGTACGTCACGTTGGCGGTTGTCGCAGGACGATACGGCCCCTATTATCGTCGGCTTTCCAGTGGGTTCGTTGAGGGCAGGTTTATGGTCAAGGTCGGTATCGTCGGCGGCACGGGTTACACCGGTGTCGAATTGCTGCGTCTGTTGGCTCAGCATCCGCAAGCAGAGGTGGTGGTCATCACTTCCCGATCCGAGGCTGGGCTGGCCGTGGCCGATATGTACCCGAACCTGCGAGGCCACTACGATGGCCTGGCGTTCAGCGTGCCGGACATCAAGACCCTGGGCGCCTGCGATGTGGTGTTCTTCGCGACCCCGCACGGTGTTGCTCATGCGCTGGCCGGTGAGCTGCTGGCGGCCGGCACCAAGGTGATCGACCTGTCTGCGGACTTCCGCCTGCAAGATGCCGATGAGTGGGCCAAGTGGTACGGCCAGCCGCACGGTGCGCCGGAGTTGCTTGAGGAGGCTGTCTACGGTCTGCCGGAAGTCAATCGTGAGCAGATCAAGCAAGCCCGCCTGATTGCCGTGCCCGGTTGCTATCCGACCGCGACACAACTGGGTTTCCTGCCATTGCTGGAAGCCGGGCTGGCGGATGCATCGCGTTTGATCGCGGACTGCAAGTCGGGCGTCAGCGGTGCCGGTCGTGGTGCTGCCGTAGGCTCGCTGTACTCCGAGACGTCGGAAAGCATGAAGGCCTATGCGGTAAAAGGGCATCGTCACTTGCCGGAAATCCGCCAGGGGCTGCGTCGCGCCGCCGGCAAGGAGGTGGGCCTGACGTTTGTGCCGCACCTGACGCCGATGATCCGTGGCATTCACTCCACGTTGTACGCGACCGTGGTCGATCGTTCGGTAGATCTGCAGGCACTGTTTGAAATACGTTATGCCAACGAACCGTTCGTCGATGTGATGCCTGCCGGCAGCCACCCGGAAACCCGCAGTGTGCGTGGCGCCAACGTGTGCCGTATCGCCGTGCATCGTCCGCAGGATGGCGACCTGGTCGTGGTGCTGTCGGTGATCGATAACCTGGTCAAGGGCGCGTCGGGCCAGGCGGTGCAGAACATGAACATCCTCTTCGGCCTGGATGAGAAGTTGGGCTTGTCCCACGCAGGCATGCTGCCTTAAGGCCGCTGACTGGATGTGCAAAAGGCCCGTTGATCGGGCCTTTTGTGTTTTTAATGGCGCCAGCGCAGATTGATATACCGTAACAATAGTTGACCGCTTTTCTAGGAGAAGCGGATAATGCCCGCCATTACGCATATGGCGGCGGTACGCCGGGAGATTATCAGCATGAGCGTCGAATCCTTCACCCCCACGGCTTTGCAATTCACCCACGGTGCTGCGCACAAGGTGAAGAGCCTGGTCGATGAAGAGGGTAATGATCGCTTGAAGCTGCGCGTGTTTGTTACGGGCGGCGGTTGTTCAGGGTTTCAGTACGGTTTTACCTTCGATGAAGATGTAGCCGATGACGACACCATCGTCGAACGCGAGGGCGTGAGCCTGGTCGTGGACCCGATGAGCTTCCAGTACCTGGCAGGCGCCGAGGTGGATTATCAGGAAGGTCTGGAGGGTTCGCGTTTTGTGATCAAGAACCCTAATGCCACGACTACCTGTGGTTGCGGGTCTTCGTTCTCGATCTGATCGATAGCGGATACAAAAACGCCGCTTGGCTTTAATCGGCCAAGCGGCGTTTTGCTGTGCGGGGTTCAGGCTGGATAGATCGCGCCCAATACGCGAAGCCCGCGTGCTCCGGTAACGCTGGGGCGGTTGGCGGCGATTCCCTCCAGGCAGCAGTGGGCCAGCCAGGCGAAGGCCATCGCTTCTACCCAGTCAGGGTCTACGCCGTGGGTGGCTGTACTGCTGACCTGAGTGGAGGGCAGTAGCGTCGCCAGACGATTCATCAATGTCGAGTTATGTGCGCCACCGCCACAGACCAGCAAGGTTTCGGTCTGGGGTTGGGCGGTTTGCAGAGACTCCACGATGGTCAGGGCGGTCAGTTCCAGTAGGGTGGCCTGAACGTCCTGCTGCTCGAATACAGGCAAGCGGGAGAGGTGTTGTTGCAGCCATCCCAGGTTGAACACTTCGCGGCCGGTGCTTTTAGGGCCCTTGGTCAAGAAGAAGGGGTCGCTGAGCAAGGCGTTGAGGAGCTGGGGCACGATACTGCCGCTGGCTGCCCATTGGCCATCAAGGTCGAAGTGTTTGCCGCGTTGTTGATGAATCCACGCATCGAGCAGCACATTGCCTGGGCCGCAGTCGAAGCCGGCTACCGGCTTGCCGGTTTCGATCAGGCTGAGGTTGCTGAAACCTCCCACATTCAACACCGCGTTATTGCCGGTGCGTTCACCAAACAGTGCTTCGTGAAAGGCTGGAACCAGCGGTGCGCCTTGGCCGCCGGCGGCGACGTCGCGGCTACGGAAGTCGCTGACCACGGTAATACCTGTCAGCTCGGTGAGCAGGGCAGGGTTGCCGATCTGCACCGTAAAGCCCCGTGCAGGCTCGTGGCGGATGGTCTGGCCGTGGCTGCCAATCGCGCGAATATCCTGGGGCTTGAGGTTTTGCTGGTCGAGCAAGGCGTGAATGCCTTGAGCGGCAAGCGTAACCCAGTGTTGCTGGGCAATGGCCGAGCGTGCGATCTCGTCCGGGCCGCTGGCGCACAGTCCGAGCAGCTCGGTGCGCAGGGCGTCGGGCATGGGGATGTAGTGGCTGGCGACCAGTGCGATCGCCGAGTCTTGTTTGATGAGGGCTATGTCCAGGCCGTCGAGGCTGGTTCCGGACATCACTCCTATATAGAGCGACATACCTTAGCGCTTCGCCGAAGCCAGTAGCGTGGAGCGCTCCTGGTCCATGCGCGCCATCAGCGGCTGGCTTTGCTGCATGAAGCGCGCGCGCTCAGCCTTGGCGATCGGATCGGCCATCGGCAGCTTCTGGCCCAGCGGGTCGACGTGTACGCCGTTGACCTGGAATTCATAGTGCAAGTGCGGGCCGGTAGACAGGCCAGTGGTGCCGATGTAGCCAATGACCTGGCCTTGTTTCACGGTGCCGCCGGTCTGCACGCCTTTGGCAAAGCCCTGCATGTGACCGTAGAGCGTACGGTAGGTGTTGCCGTGCTGAATGATCACGGTGTTGCCATAACCGCCACGACGCCCGGCCAGCAGCACTTTGCCGTCACCCGCTGCCTTGATCGGTGTGCCGCGAGGGGCGGCGTAGTCGACGCCTTTGTGGGCGCGGATTTTGTTCAGAATTGGATGCTTGCGGCCCATGGAGAAACGCGAGCTAATGCGAGCGAAGTCCACGGGTGTGCGGATGAAGGCCTTGCGCATGCTGTTGCCGTCGGCGGTGTAGTAGCTGCTGTTGCCTTGTTTGTTGGTGTAGCGCACGGCGGTGTAAGTCTTGCCGCGGTTGGTGAAGCGTGCGGAGAGGATGCTGCCGGTGCCTACCACTTTGCCGTTGGCGACCTTTTGTTCGTAAATGACGTCGAATTCGTCGCCTTGGCGGATGTCCTGTGCGAAGTCAATGTCATAGCCAAACACGCTGGCCATGTCCATGGTCATGCTGTGGGACAGACCGGCGCGGGCGGCCGATTGCGACAAGGAACTGTTGATCACGCCGTGTGCGTAGGCCGAACGCATTATCGGTTTGGTCGTGATGCGGTTGAAGGCGAAGCCTTTGGCGCCCTTGGTCAGGGTAATGCTTTCGAGGTCGCTGACGCTGCTGTGCAGGTTGTTCAACTGGCCGTCGGGCGTGAGTTCGAACTCCAGTTTTTGTCCGTGCTTGAGTTGGGTGAACTGCTTGGCTTGCTTATCGCTGGCGAGCACGTCATTTACCGTGGCAGCAGGCAGGCCGACCTTCTCGAACAGCGTAGATAGCGTGTCGCCCTTGGCCACGATCACTTCGCGGTGCTGAGGGTTCTTGGCGGTGGCTGCAGCAGGCGCGGGTTGACCCTGGGCGGCTTGCTGGGTGTCTTCTGGAGCGCTTTCTATCTGGGCGAACGGCGATTCGCTTGGCGCATTTGTGGCTTGTTGTGCGTCGGAAGCGTCTTGATCTTGTGTCAGTTGTTCAACTGGGCTTTCCAGGTCAAGGCTCAGGGATGTTCGTTTGGCTTCTACGTCACTGGAAGGGAATACCAGGAGTGCCAGGCTGAGAAGGGCGGCGATACCACTTGCTGCGAGCAGGTGGGTCTTCGGGTAAAGCGGAGGCGCTTTAGACGGTTCAGTGGTCATAAGTAATTTTGACTTTGAAGATGAAATGGAAAAGATGAATGACATGATGAAGATGAAATAACTGTATAAAATATAACCAAATCATCTGTGGCGCAAGCTCGCGAACGCTGGGCTTGCTGAACGGTGTCCGTGCGCAGGGCAAAACTTGTAATTAGTCCCTGATCTTGTATGGTTGGTTCCCTTTTGAATCTGAGCCTTGCGGGTCTGTTATGAAGTCGGTTGAAGAGCAGCTAGCGCTGATAAAACGTGGTGCGGAAGAACTGTTGGTTGAGGCTGAGCTGATTGAAAAGCTCAAGCGTGGCCAGCCCCTGCGTATTAAAGCCGGCTTTGATCCGACTGCGCCGGATCTGCACCTGGGTCACACCGTGCTTATTAATAAGCTGCGCCAGTTCCAGGAGCTGGGGCACCAGGTGATCTTCCTTATAGGTGACTTCACCGGGATGATCGGTGATCCGAGCGGCAAGAGCGCGACGCGTCCACCGTTGACTCGCGAGCAAGTGCTCGACAATGCCGAGACCTACAAGACTCAGGTGTTCAAGATTCTTGATCCGGCCAAGACTGAAGTGGCGTTCAACTCCACGTGGATGGATCAAATGGGGCCGGCGGATTTTATTCGCCTGACTTCCCAGTACACCGTGGCACGCATGCTTGAGCGTGACGACTTCGATAAGCGCTATTCAACCAATCAGCCAATCGCTATTCATGAGTTCCTCTATCCGCTGGTTCAGGGCTATGACTCGGTGGCGTTGCGTGCGGACGTTGAGTTGGGTGGCACGGATCAGAAGTTCAACCTGCTGATGGGGCGTGAGCTGCAGCGTGCCTATGGGCAGGAAGCTCAGTGCATTCTGACCATGCCGTTGCTGGAGGGCTTGGATGGCGTCAAGAAGATGTCCAAGTCGCTGGGTAACTATGTCGGTATCCAGGAAGCGCCGGGCGTGATGTACGGCAAGCTTGTTTCGATTCCGGATGCCCTGATGTGGCGTTACTTCGAGCTGTTGAGCTTCCGTTCGATGGATGAGATCAATGCGTTGCGTGCTGATGTCGAGGCAGGTGCCAACCCGCGTGATGTGAAGATCAAGCTGGCGGAAGAGATTGTTGCGCGCTTCCATGGTGAGGAGGCTGCGGCCAGCGCTCATCGTGGCGCTGGCAACCGCATGAAGGATGGCGAGCTGCCGGATGATCTGCCGGAAGTTGAGCTGTCTGCTGCGCAGGCCATGCCGATTGCGGCCGTACTTAATAAGGCGGGCTTGGTGAAGAACTCGGCGGTTGCGCGTGATCTGTTGGGTTCGGGCGGCGTGCGTATAGATGGTGAAGTTGTTGATCGCACCTTTATATACGAGCTGGGCGCTACCCATGTCTGCCAGGCTGGGAAGAAGGCATTTGCGCGTATTACGCTCAAATCCGAATAAACCTGTAATTAAGTGTTGACGGCGAATTGTAACTGTCTATAATTCGCCCCACTTCCGGCGCAGTCGAAACGGAAAACTCTTTGGTAAACAATGAGTTACGCAGTTTTCGGCAGCAGGTTGCTTCAGTTCATCGAAGCGCTGAGGAAGTTGA